>NZ_OZ257247.1:0-1492500 GCF_965279555.1 Variovorax sp.
GCCGGGCCGCACCCACAGGCAGCTGTTGTAGCCGGTCATGTCGAGCACCACGCCGCCGGCCAGCGGCGTGGTCTGGCCGTAGTTGCCGGTGCCGCTGCCGCGGATGGTGATCGGCACGCCGCGGCGCGCGCAGGCGCCCACCACGGTGCGTATCTCTTCCTCGGTGCGCGGGCGCACGACCACGTCGGCGCGCTTGTCCTTGAGCTGGCGGTTGAGCACGGGGCTGAACCAGGAAAAGTCCTGCGACAGGCGCGTCACGCGACTTTCGTCGCTGATCCAGTCGAGGTCGGGCAGTTCGAGCAGCAGTTGCTCGATGGCGGAAACGGGAGCGTTCATGGTCAAGTTCAATCCTGGGAAAGTTCGCTCGCATGCCACGAGCCCAGCGCCACCTTGGTGAGCCAGGCCATCAGCACGAAGAGCGCGACGCCGGTGAGGGAAATGAGCAGCAGCGCGGCGAACATGCGCGGAATGTTCAGCTGGAAGCCCGCCTGCAGGATCTGGTAGGCCAGCCCCGCGCCGGAGCCGCCCGTGCCCGCGACGAATTCCGCCACCACCGCGCCGATCAGCGCGAGGCCGCTGGAGATGCGCAGTCCGCCGAAGAAGTACGGCAGCGCGCTCGGAATGCGCAGCCGCACCAGCTGTTGCCAGCGCGTTGCGCGGTTGAGCTTGAAGTAGCTCTGCAGGTCGGGGTCGATGCTGCGCAGGCCCAGCGTGGTGTTGCTGATGATGGGGAACAGCGCCACCAGCGCCGCGCACACCGTCATGGCGGCCACCGGGTTCTTCACCCAGATGATGATCAGCGGCGCCACTGCCACGATGGGCGTCACCTGCAGCAGCACCGCATACGGAAAGAGCGCGGTCTCGATGCGCTTGCTCTGCACGAACAGGAACGAGATCAGCACGCCCGCAACAGTGGCCAGCAGGAACGACAGCACCGTGATCTTCAGCGTGACCAGCAGCGCATTGCCCAGCGGCGCCCAGTCGGTAACCAGCGTCTGCATCATCAGGTAGGGCGAGGGCACGAGGTAGGCGGGCAGCTCCATCGCCACCACCATCCACTGCCACAGCGCCACCAGCACCACGCCGATCAGCACCGGGTACAGCACGCGCTGCACGCGCGGCTGGCTCAGAAGGGGAGTGTTCTTTTTCATCGCGCGTGCTCCTCGTCGGTGCTGCTGGCGCGCAGCAGGCTGTCTTGCAGCTGCTTGGCGTGGCGCGCGAATTCGGGCGTCACCATGAAGTCGGCGCTGCGCGGGTACGGTTCGTCGATGTGGAACTGCTCGACCACGCGGCCGGGCCGCGCGGCCATCATCACCACGCGGCTCGACAGGAACACGGCTTCGTGGATCGAGTGCGTCACGAAGATCACCGTGAGCTTCTTCTTGCGCCACAGCTCGAGCAGGTCGGCGTCGAGCTTGTGGCGCGTGATCTCGTCGAGTGCGCCGAAGGGCTCGTCCATCAGCAGCAGGTCGGGCTGCGTGACGAGCCCGCGCGCGATCGACACGCGCATCTGCATGCCGCCCGAGAGCGCGCGCGGCAGCGCGTCGGCGAACTTCTCCAGCCCCACGAGTGCGAGCGATTCCATCACCCGCGCGTCGGCCTCCTTGCGCGGCACGCCGGCCAGGTCGAGCGGCAGGCGCACGTTGGTGCGCACGCTTGCCCACGGCATCAGCGTGGGCGACTGGAACACGAACGACATCTTCCGTGCGCTGTCGTGCAACTGGCCCACCGGTTTGCGCCACACCAGCAGCCGCCCGTCGCTGGGTTCGAGCATGCCCGCCACCATCTTCAGCAGCGTGCTCTTGCCGCAGCCCGAGGGGCCGAGCAGCGTGACGAATTCGCCCTCGGCGATCGACAGGTCCACCGGCAGCAGCGCCTGCGTGCCGTTGGGGTAGGTCTTCTCGGCCGAGAGCACTTCGACGGCTGGCACCGAAGGCGAGAGTTCCGGCGGTGGCGCCAGGGTGTGGGGTTCGATGCGATTCACGATGTGAGTTCTCCGATGCAAATGCGCGATGGACCGTTGCGGGCTTCTCGTGAAACACCGCGGAACCGGCTTTGCCGGGCCGCTGGTGTTGCCCCCGGTAGGGGGAAGGAGAAGCGACACGAAGTGCGCGCAGCCTGGGGGCGAGTCAAGGAATGACCTTGGCGTCCTTCACGAACTCGGTCGTGTACGTCTTGGCCAGCTCCACTTTCGACGGGTCGAGCAGCTTCGCGCTCACGAGGAAGTCGTAGCTCGCCTTGGCGCGTGTATCGGTCATCACGCCGATGCCCAGCTTGGCTGCGTCGCCGCCGGTGATCATCCCCATCTCCTTGAGCTTGGCGACGCTGTAGGCCAGCTGGTCGTCGGTCATGTTGGGGTTGTCCTTCTTGATCAGCGCGTTGGCGGGCGCCGGATCGGCGAGGTAGCTCTTCCAGCCTTCGGCCGAGGCCTTCACGAAGGCGGCGACCTGCTTATTGCGGTCCTTCAGCGTCTTTTCCATGCACGACACGGTGGTCGCATAGGCGGGGAAGCCGTGGTCGCTGAACATCAGCACCGTGCTCTTCACGCCGGCCTTCTGGATGGCGTAGGGCTCGGAGGTCAGGTAGCCCTGCTGCGCGGTGTTCTTGTCGGCCACGAAGGGCTGGATGTTGAAGGTGTAGGGCCGCGTCTGCTCGTCGGTGAAGCCGAACTTGGCCTTCAGCCACGGCCAGTAGCCGCGCTGCGCCTGCGCGCCGATGAGCAGCGTCTTGCCCTTCAGGTCTTCGAACTTCTTCACGTCGTCATGCGCGATCAGCACCTGCGGGTCTTTCTGGAAGAAGGCCGCCACGTTGACCACCGGCACGCCGCCCTCGCGCACCTGCATCATCTGGATGTCGCTCGAGCCCATGATGCAGTCGGCCTGGCCGGCGGCCATCATCTGCGTGATGTTGACCTGCGGGCCACCCATCTTGATGGTCACGTCCAGGCCGTACTTCTTGTAGATGCCCTGCGCCACGGCCTGGTAGAAGCCGCCGTGCTCCGCCTGCGCGTACCAGTTGGTCATGTAGGTGAACTTGTCCTCGGCCTGCGCGGGCGCGGTGGCGAGGAAGGCGATGGCGGCGGCGCCGGCCAGGGACAGTGCGAAGGAGCGCATGGTGGGGACCTTTCGGAGGCTGGAGAGTTTTCGAGGAAGAAAAAGAATGCGGTGAAGGGGTCGATGCAAGAAGCAGGCTCAGGCAGGCTCAGGCAGGCTCAGGCCGGTGCGAACTGCTGCTGGATGAAGCCCTGCTGGTGCCCGCGCTCCCAGGTGGCTTCCTCGCGCACGATCCAGCGCAGTGCATGCAGCTCTGTCAGCGCCTGCACCCAGCTGTCGGAGAGGGTGTCCAGGATGGCCTCGCCCTGTTCGCGCGTGGCGGTGGTCGGGTCGCCGATGACGCCGCTCGGGCCGAAGTCGCGCGCGGTCCAGGCGCAGGCCGGGCGGCCGTCGGCCGACAGCAGCTTGATGGGAAAGGGCGGCGGAAAGTTGGCCACCGCGCGCTCCATGTGCACCGTCTCGGGCGCGAGCGCGAGCATCAGCGCAGTCTCGGAGTGGCCGGCATGCATCGCGAGCTTTTTCTCCTGCTCGCTCACCTGCTTGCTGGCCGCGCTCGGCAGGCGCGACACGCCGTGCGGCACCACCACGAAGTCGCCGTGGCGCAGGCGCAGTTCGCGCGCGGCCATCTCCAGCACCTGCGGCTGGCCGCCGTGGCCGTTGGCGAACAGCAGCTTGCGAAAGCCGGCGCGATACACAGACTCGCCGATCTCGGTCACGGTCGCGAGCAGCGTGGTGCCGGTGAGCGTCATGGTGCCGGGAAAGTGCAGGTGCTCCTCCGACTTGCCATAGGTGATGGGTGGCAGCGCGAAGGCGCGCACATCCGCCGGCAGCTTCTCGAGCGCCTTGCCCATCACGCCCGACGAGATGACGCTGTCGACCGAGCACGGCAGGTGCGGCCCGTGCTGCTCGATGGCGCCGCAGGGCAGCACGATGACGGTGTTCTCGCGGTCGGGCAGCGCGGCGATTTCGGTCCAGCTCAGGTAGGGCAGGAAGCGGTGGGGCGGGATGTAGCCGTGGAGCATGGGAGTCCTTGTGTTCTTTACTTGGGGAAGAAAGGCGTCGCGTCGCCGTGCGTCACCCGGCCGTCGCGCAGCACCACGCGGCTGGCGGTGCGCGATGGCCAGCCGTGGCGGTCGGCCTGCGTGAACAGCACGAGATCGGCCTTCGCGCCGACCAGCGTGGGGTTGGATGCCGACGGCGCGCGCTGCAGCCAGTCGCCGCGGCACAGCGTTTGCGACCAGGTGTCGAAGGGCTCGTCGAGCTGCGCCACCAGCGCGGCGGTGCCCAGCGCTTCTACGGGGTCGAAGCTGCCGAGCCGGCAGAAGGGGTCTTGCACGTTGTCGCTCGCGAACAGCAGCGGAATGCCGCGCTCGCGCGCTTCCTTCACCAGCGTGATGCCGCGCTGGCGCGGCGTGCGGCCGGTGACGGCGTCCTGCAGCAGCAGGTTGGTGGCGGGCAGCGACACCACGGTGATGGGCGCGCGCGCCACCGCGTCGAGCGTGGCGAAGGCCTGCGCCTGCGGCTGGGCAGAGAGCGCGCAGATGTGGCCGCAGACCACACGGCCTTCGTAGCCGATCTCGCGCAGGATGCGTGCCGTGGTCTGCAGTCCGACCGCGGCGGCGTTGAGCTCTTCGTCCACATGCAGGTCGATGTCGAGGTCGCAGGCTTGAGCCGCCACCAGCAGGTTGCGCAGCGCGTTCTCGCTCCAGTTGGTGGAGTGCACGAAGCCGCCGAGCAGCGAATGCGGCCCGGTGGCCTTCACCTGCTTCGCGAGCCGCATCGCCTGCGCCGCGTCTTCGAACAGCGGCAGCTTGATGAGACTGACCTGCTCCAGCCGCACCTTGCCGGCCCATTCCTGGGCCAGCTCGGCCATCACCGGCCAGGCCATCGGCAGCGACTCGGGCTCCCACCAGTCGACGTGCGTGCGCACATGCGTGGTGCCGCATTCCCAGGCCCACTGCAGGCCGCGCGAGGCGCGCTCGCGCACGTCGGCGGATGTCCAGTGCACGCGGTCGGCGAGCATCGCGTCGATGGCGCCGAGCAGGCCGGGCCGCACCTCTTTCATGCGCGGCAGGGTGAAGGCCTTGTCGAGGTGCGTGTGGGCGTCGACGAAGCCGGGCAGCGCCAGCCTGCCGGCGGCATCCCAGCCCGGCGAGGCGGGCAGGTCGGTGCCGTGCATCGGCCGCACCGAATGCACGCGGCCCGCCTCGATCGCGATGCGCGCCAGCACCGGCACGCCCTCGTGCAGCGGCCAGTCCGTCGGCAGCAGCCAGCGCGGCAGCCGCAGGTTGTCGATGTGCGCGGGCGCGTTCATGCGAAGCGCGCCATCGCCTGGCCCACGCGCGCCATGAAGCGCTTGAGCTGGGGCTCGGTCGCGATGTTCATGTGGTAGTGGGCGTGGTAGTCGACCTTGGCCTTCTGGCCGGTGAGCCGCTTCATGTAGCGCGTCACGATCTTTCGTGGCGGATCGCCCATGTACATCGCCATCCAGCGGGGGCGGCCGTAGGTGACCACGGCGCTGATGCGCTTGATGTGCGTGAGCATCGGCTTCACGTTGGCCGGGTCGCTGATGTCGAAGGCCACGCCGGGCATGAAGAGCCGGTCGAAGTAGCCCTTGAGCATGGCCGGCAGCCCGAAGCACCACGTGGGGAAGCAGAACACGATGCCCTCGGCCCACTGCAGCCGCTCCACGTAGGGCGCGAGCGGCAGTTGGTTGGACGGCACGTCGTGGTAGCCCAGCCGCTCCTCGCGCGACAGCACCGGGTCGAAGCCCTCGGCGTAAAGGTCGCAGTCGTCCACCTCGTGCCCGGCGGCGCGCAGGTTCTTCAGCACCTCCTGGTGCAGGGCGGCATGGAAGCTGGTTTCGACCGGGTGGCAATAGACGACGAGCACGCGCATGGTGTGTTTGACCGCTTAATCAGAGCAAGTGGTCAGGTTATGCAAGCGACGTGCCAGCGGGTGCGCGCAGGCGGGGCGGGGCCCTTCAGTTTTTCCCGCCGTGGCCGATATCCGGAGGCTGGGCGCCGTGGCGGCGCCCGCGAATCATGTTCTTGCGGATCGGGCGTCATGACGGGAAGTTGGCTTCAATCCGGCCGCCGCGGCCTGGGAGGTGCGGTAGCCGTGCTGCTTCTTGCACCGATCTTGTGCGGCGCCGAGTCCACGGCGGGCAGCGGCAGCGCCTCGGCGCGGGTGCGCATCGCCGTGACCGTGCCACCGGTGTTCCGCGTACTGCAAGTCACGCCGACCCCCGAGGGCTATGACTACCGGGTGTGGACGAACATGAAGACGGTCGTCATCGGCGGGCAGGAGTATCGCTTCGACTCGGTCGGCGAGACCACGCTGAAGCTGCGCATCCCACCGGATGCGCTGTGGTGGGTGCACGGGCTCTGAACACGGCCGGTCGACGCCGGCCGCGTTCAGCGCATCAGAGGTTTTCCGAGCGCTCGGCCTTGGTGGGCGACAGGCACAGCACGCCCGTGCAGTTCAGCGACCGGAAGAAGATCGGTGCATCCGGCTCGCCAAAATAGCGCAGGCCGTTGGCCGTCTGTGCGTTGGCCTGCGCCGCGTTGGCTTCCTGCAGGCCGAACAACGTGTCGGGGTTGTCGAGGAATTCGAACTCGTAGGTGCTGGCCTGCGTCGTGTCCTTCAGGTACAGGAAGAAGCCTTTCTCCTCGCCATTGCCGTCGATCAGAGACCGGCTCTTCAGCAGCCGGTAGCCCAGGGCGCCCTGGTCCTGGATCTGCTTCCTGACATCCGGGAAGTCGCCGCCGACGACGCTCAGCGGGCTGATCACCGCCTTCATCTCGTACTGTGCAGGGCTGCTGCGGTCCTTGATGAAGAACTGCTTGCGCTCGTGCGACAGGCCGACTGTCTCCACATTCCATGGCCTGAAGCCGTTGGCGCCCATCGAGTTCGCGGTGGCGAGCAGGTCGGCCACCGTCGCCGGGTAGTCCGCGGCTTCGACTTCATAGGTGGTCGGCGCGCCTTCGTCTTTGCGATAGAGCATGGCGAAGATGATGTTGGAGTCAGGCGGCGGCGTGTTGTCGAGATGGCCGAGGAACTGGATGAAGACCTTGCCTTGCGCTGCCTGGTCCTTCATCTGCTGCAGCAGGCGTGGCATCACATCGGCCTGTTGGATGTTGACCACGATGGTCTTGTACTCGTAGCTGTAGGTGGTGTCCGTGTCCTTCACCATCAGGAACTGGTCGCGCAGCGACACGATGGTGCCGCCGGCCGAGCCTTCGATGTAGCGGTAGCCCGCGGCGCCTTCGCGGTTCAGCAGCGCGATGTAGTCGTCATAGCGCTTCGTGGCCGAGTCGACGTCCGGGTCGCGGTCCTGGTCGAACGTCAGGTACTTGTAGTTCGCGCTGATCGGCGTGGGTGTCGGCGTGGGATTGGGGTTCGGCTGCGGCTCCGGGTTCGGTGCGGGACCCGGGTTCGGCCCCGGCCCCGGGTCCGTCCAGATCGGCAGGTCGCCGCCTCCTCCTCCGCCACCACCTCCACATGCCACCAGCGTGGCCGCGAGCAACGCGGCAACGAGCAACTTCGTCTTCATGATCCTCAGCTCCTTATGCTTTGATTCGCTTCGACGGAACAGCCCGCCGGCGAAGGGTGCGAAGGTAGGTGCGCACGCCCGCTGCCACTAGTGCCGAAAGTCACTTGGCGAATCGGGCGCGCGGGCCCGCACAGGAGAGCTAAGAAGAAAGGCTAGGCTTTGATGCCGCAGCCGCCCAGCACGAAGGCCACCAGCTCGCGCGCGATCGGTTCGCGGTCGATCGGTGCGTCGGGCGGCAGGCCGAGCATCACGCGCGTCTGGATCGCGTAGTCGGCGTAGCTCTGGGTCATGGCCCAGATGTGCATCAGCAGGATGCGCGCATCGAGCGGGCGCATCTGCCCGCGCGCGATCCAGCCATTGATGATGTCGACCTTCTTCTGCGTCCACGCCCGCGCGTTGGGCCAGTAGCGGTCGAGGTTGCGCCCGCCGTCGAGGATCTCGCGCGTGAAGATGCGCGACATCTCGGGGCTGTCGATCGCATGGTCGAGCTTCTTGCGGATGTAGTCGCCCAGCACCGTGGCCGGGTCGCTCGCGTCCTCGAAGGAGAAAACCACCTTCCACGCATGCAGCACCTGCATCAGCAGCTCTTCGTAGAGCTCTTCCTTGCCCGCGATGTAGTAGTGCAGCTGGGGCTTGGTCAGGCCCGCGCGCGCCGCGATGGCCTGGGTCGAGGTGCCCTTGAGCCCATGCAGGCTGAACTCCATGACCGCGGCGGTGCGGATGGCCGCCATGATGCGTTCGCGGCCCGGGCGCGCGCGCGACAGCGGGCCGTCGGGTGCGGGCATTTCCTGGGCGGCGGTCGGGACGGGGAGGGCGGCGGATTCGGCGTTCATGGCAAGGGTGGCAGCGGTGCGCGCGGTCGATGGTAATCCTTCGCGCATGGCCGTATGCCATGCCGGCATGAGCGCGCAGGGCATGCGGGCATGGTTCATGTATCTTCCTCGCCGCCTCGAATAATTCATTTCAACCAAGGAGATCTCCATGTATCTTTCCCCCCGTTTCAGGGCCTTCGCGGCCGGCGCGGCATTGCTCGCCGCCAGTGCGCTCGCGCAGGCACAACAAGCGCTCCCCAATGTGGTGATTCTGGCGACCGGCGGCACCATTGCGGGCGCAGGCGCATCGGCCGTCAACAGCGCAACCTACGCGGCCGCCAAGGTCGGTGTCGAAAAGCTCATCGCAGGCCTGCCGGAGCTCTCCAAGGTGGCCAACGTGCGCGGCGAACAGGTGTTCCAGGTCGCATCGGAAAGCCTCACCAACGACAACCTGCTGACGCTGGCCAAGCGCGTGTCGGCACTGTCGAAGCAGAGCGACGTCGACGGCATCGTCATCACGCACGGCACCGACACGCTCGAGGAAACCGCCTACTTCCTGACGCTCACCGTGCACACCAGCAAGCCGATCGTGGTGGTCGGCTCGATGCGCCCGGGCACCGCGCTGTCGGCCGACGGCGCGCTCAACCTGTATGACGCCGTGAGCGTGGCGGGCAGCAAGGACGCCATGGGCAAGGGCGTGCTGGTGACGATGAACGACAACATCGACAGCGGCCGCGACGTGAGCAAGAACGTCAACGTCAAGACCAGCGCGTTCTCCAGCCAGTGGGGTCCGCTGGGCATGGTGGTCGAGGGCCGCAACTACTGGTTCCGCGCACCGGTCAAGCGCCACACCATGAACTCGGAGTTCAACATCGACAACATCAGCGCGCTGCCGCCGGTTGAAATTGCGATGGGCTACGAGGGCGTGTCGTCCATCGCCATCGACGCCATCGCCAAGAGCGGCGTCAAGGCGCTGATCCACGGCGGCACCGGCAACGGCTCGGTGGCCGACCGCATCGTGCCGAACCTGCAGAAGGCGCGCGCCGATGGCGTGATCGTGATCCGCAGCTCGCGCGTGCCCGACGGCTTCGTCATCCGCAACGCCGAGCAGCCCGACGACAAGTACGACTGGGTGGTGGCGCACGACCTGCGCCCGCAGAAGGCGCGCATCCTGGCGATGGTTGCCTTGACCAAGACCAGCGACACCAAGGAACTGCAGCGAATCTTCTGGGAGTACTGACCTCCCGATGGGCGCCCCGGCGCCCTGAATGAAAAAAGGCCGCAGCGGTGAATTCCGCTGCGGCCTTTTTGCTGGAAAAGAGTCCCGGTCAGCGCGTGCCGCGATGGTGCCGCGCGTATTCGATGCTTGCGATGCATATTGCCAGCCACGCGCCGCCCGAGCACAGCCCCGCGAGCACGTCGCTCGGGTAGTGCGCCCTCAGGAAGAGGCGGCTGCACGCCACCGTGACCACAACCACCGCGGCGGCCATCACCGACGCCACCCGCCAGCGCGGCGGCAGCATGCGCAGCCCCAGATAGCCCAGCATGCCGTAGAGCACCATCGAGCCGGAGCTGTGCCCGCTGGGGAACGAATAGCCCGAGACCTGCGCGATGCCGAAGTCGTGCACCGGCCGTGCGCGCTCGAAGATGTGCTTGAGCGTCTCGTTCAGCACCGCGTTGCCGGCTATCGCCGCCACCCATCCGGCCGCGAAGCCGCGGTGGCCGCGCAGCCAGAGCAGGGCGGCCACCGCCAGGCAAAGCAGCCCCATGAAGACCGCATCGCCGAAGTGGGTGAGCCAGGAGAACACCTGGCGCACGCCCGGCGGGGTCCGCGCGCCCATCGCCCGGCTGATCGCTTCGTCCAGCAGGCCCATGGGGCGGCCGTCGCCCAGCTCGGACGCCACCTCGGCGAAGCCCCATGCCAGCGCGAGCACTGCCACGAGGCCGACGGCCAGCCCGCCGAACAGCAGGCGGGCGCCCGGATCGGGCTGTGCCGCGTGCCGGCGGCGCAGGTGCTCGAAACACCAGGCCGCGATGCCGGCCAGCAGCGCCAGCGCCAACAGCAAGAAGAGGAAACCGGGCCAGGCATCGGCGCCGATGCGTTCGCCCAGGGCGGTCAATGCGGCGTGGTCAACGGGCATGGGCGGGCGCGGCGCAAGAGTCGAAAGGCAGATACGGACGGATCACTGAATGTCGGGGTCACAGGTCAAGGGGGAGGCCGAGCATAGCGGGCGGTTCCTGACTGCCCGCTGCCTCGTAAAATAGCCGGTTCGTTGCGCCGCGGGGTCTTTCTTCCCACCGGGCGGCCGCCTTCACGCAGAGCCATGCTGACCTTCCAACAAATCATTCTCAAACTGCAGTCGTACTGGGCCGACAAGGGCTGTGCGCTGCTGCAACCGTACGACATGGAAGTGGGCGCGGGCACCTCGCACACCGCCACCTTCCTGCGCGCCCTCGGCCCTGAACCCTGGAAAGCCGCCTACGTGCAGCCCAGCCGCCGCCCCAAGGACGGCCGCTACGGCGAGAACCCGAACCGCCTGCAGCACTACTACCAGTACCAGGTCGTGCTGAAGCCCGCGCCTTCCAACATCCTCGAGCTCTACCTCGGCAGCCTCGAAGCCCTGGGCTTCGACCTGAAGAAGAACGACATCCGCTTCGTCGAGGACGACTGGGAGAACCCCACGCTCGGCGCCTGGGGCCTGGGCTGGGAAGTCTGGCTCAACGGCATGGAAGTGACGCAATTCACCTATTTCCAGCAGGTCGGCGGCATCGACTGCAAGCCCATCACCGGCGAAATCACCTATGGCCTGGAGCGCCTGGCCATGTACCTGCAGGGCGTGGACAACGTCTACAACCTGACCTGGACCGACGGCCTGAGCTACGGCGACGTCTACAAGCAGAACGAGGTCGAGCAGTCGACCTACAACTTCGAGCACAGCGACGCCGAGTTCCTTTTCACCGCCTTCAACGCGCACGAGAAGCAGGCCAAGCACCTCATGACCGAGCAGCTCGCGCTGCCGGCCTACGAGCAGGTGCTCAAGGCCGCGCACAGCTTCAACCTGCTCGACGCGCGCGGCGCGATCAGCGTGACCGAACGCGCGGCCTACATCGGCCGCATCCGCAATCTCGCGCGCAGCGTGGCGCAGAGCTACTACGACAGCCGCGAGCGGCTCGGCTTTCCGATGGCCCCGCGCGAATGGGTCGCACAAATGCCACCGAAGAAGGCGGCCTGAGCCATGACGACTCCCATGAAGAATTCCCTGCTGGTTGAACTGTTTGTCGAAGAACTGCCGCCCAAGGCGCTGAAGAAGCTCGGCGACGCCTTTGCGGGCGTGCTGCGCGACCAGCTCGTGGCGCAAGGCCTGGCCGAGGCCGGCTCGGTGCTCACGCCGTACGCCTCGCCGCGCCGCCTGGCCGCGCACCTCACGCACGTGGCAGAGCGCGCCGCCGACAAGGCCGTGTCGCAGAAGCTCATGCCCGTGGCCGTGGGCCTCGACGCCTCGGGCCAGGCCACCCCCGCGCTGCTCAAGCGCCTGGGTGCGCTGGGCGCCGACGCCTCGGCCGTGCCCGGCCTCAAGCGCGCGATGGACGGCAAGGCCGAAGCCCTGTTCTATGAAAGCACCGCCAAGGGCGCCACGCTGGCCGAGGGCCTGCAGAAGGCGCTGGCAGAGGCCATCGCCAAGCTGCCGATTCCCAAGGTCATGAGCTACCAGCTCGAAAGCGGCTGCGAGCTGCCGGGCTGGAGCAGCGTGAGCTTCGTGCGCCCGGCGCACGGCCTGGTGGCGCTGCACGGCAACGCCGTGGTGCCCATCGAGGCCCTGGGCCTGAAGGCCGGCCGCGAAACGCACGGCCATCGCTTCGAGGCGGCGGTCGATCCGGTCGTGCTGCGCGACGCCAACAGCTACGCGCTGCAGCTGCAGGAAGAAGGCGCCGTCATCGCCAGCTTCGAGGCGCGCCGCGCCGAAATCGCGCGCCAGCTGGCCGCTGCTGCGGTGAAGGTCGGCGGCGGCTCGGTGCCCATCCACGACGACGCGCTGCTCGACGAAGTGACCGCGCTGGTCGAGCGCCCCAACGTGCTGGTCTGCAGCTTCGAGCGCGAGTTCCTCGAAGTGCCGCAGGAATGCCTGATCCTCACGATGAAGGCCAACCAGAAGTACTTCCCGCTGCTCGACGCATCGAGCAGGCTCACCAACAAGTTCCTGGTCGTCAGCAACATCAGCCCCGACGACGCGAGCGCGGTCATCGGCGGCAATGAGCGCGTGGTGCGCCCGCGCCTGGCCGACGCCAAGTTCTTCTTCGACCAGGACCGCAAGAAGTCGCTGGCCTCGCGCGTCGAGTCGCTGGGCAAGGTGGTCTATCACAACAAGCTGGGCACGCAGGGCGAGCGCGTGGAGCGAGTGATGCGCATCGCGCGCGGCATTGCCGAAAAGCTGGGCGATTCGGCGCTGGCCGCGCAAGCCACCCAGGCCGCTCAACTGGCCAAGGCCGACCTCGTGACCGACATGGTCGGCGAGTTCCCCGAACTGCAGGGCACCATGGGCCGCTACTACGCCCGGCACGACGGCCTCGACGCCGCGGTGGCCGACGCCATCGAGGACCACTACAAGCCGCGCTTCGCCGGCGACGAGCTGCCGCGCAACAGCGTGGGCCTGGTGGTCGCGCTGGCCGACAAGCTGGAAACGCTGGTCGGCATGTTCGGCATCGGCAACCTGCCCACTGGCGACCGCGACCCGTTCGCGCTGCGCCGCCATGCGCTCGGCGTGATCCGCATGCTGATCGAAAAAGACCTGCCGCTGGGCCTCGACGCGCTGCTGCAGGACGCCGCCGCGCAGTTCAGCGGCATTGCCGGTTTCGAAAGCAGCCGCGCCACGGGCGAACTGCAGGACTTCATCCTCGACCGCCTGGCCGGCAGCCTGCGCGAGCAGGGCGCCAGCGCGCAGGAGGTCGACGCCGTGCTGGCGCCGCGTCCGCAGCGCCTGGGCGAAGTGCCCAAGCTGCTTGCGGCGGTGCGCGCCTTTGCCGCCCTGCCCGCCGCCGCCGCCCTGGCCGCCGCCAACAAGCGCATCGGCAACATCCTCAAGAAGGCCCCCGAGGCCGACGCGCACGTCAGCGAACTGCTGCTGCAGGAGCCTGCCGAGAAGGCGCTGCACGCAGCCATGGCGCAGGTCGTGCCCGCCGCCAACGCGCAGTTCGAAGCCGGCGACTACACCGCCTCGCTGCAGACGCTGGCCGCGCTGCGCGAGCCGGTCGACGCCTTCTTCGACGGCGTGATGGTCAACGCCGAGCAGGCCGACCTGCGGCTGAACCGGCTGGGCCTGCTGATGTCGCTGCACGCCGCGATGAACCGCGTGGCGCAGCTCGAGCGGCTGGCCGTCTGAGCATTCTTCGTCCGGCAACACCACCATGGGCGGCACCGCCATGAAACTCGTCATCCTCGACCGCAACGGCACGATCAACGTGCACCGCGAAGACTTCGTCAAGAGCGACATCGAGTGGACGCCGCTGCCCGGTGCGCTGGAGGCGGTGGCGCGGCTCAACCATGCGGGCTGGCACGTGGTGATCGCGTCCAACCAGTCGGGCCTGGGCCGGGGGCTGTTCGACATGGCCTCGCTCAACGCCATGCACGCCAAGATGCACAAGATGCTCGCGGCGGTGGGCGGCAGGATCGACGCGGTGTTCTATTGCCCGCACAGCCCGGACGAGGATTGCGACTGCCGCAAGCCGAAGCCGGGCCTGTTCCTGCAGATCGGCGACCGCTACGGCATCGATCTGAAGGGTGTGCCTACCGCGGGCGACAGCCTGCGCGATCTCCAGGCCGGCGCGGCCGCCGGCTGCGAGCCGCACCTCCTGCTCACGGGCATGGGCGCGGCCTGCCGCGGCGTCGATCCGCTGCCTTCCGAATACCCGGCGAACACGGTGGTCCACACCGACCTCGCCGCCTTTGTCGACTTTCTGCTCGCGCGCGAAGCGCGGGCCGCGTTGCAGGTGACTGTCTGATGGCGTTTTTCCGTTCCGTTCTCCACGCGCTGTGGATGCTCGTCACCGTGATCCCCTGGGGCATCATCATGTGCGTCAGCTCGCTCTGGAAGCGCGGCATTCCGCTCTACTGGATGGCGGAGCGCTGGCTCGGCTGGGCCATCGGCGGCGCGCGCGTGCTGCTGGGCATCAAGACGCGCGTGAGCGGCATGGAGAACCTGCCGACCGACAAGCTCGCCGGCGCGGTGCTGCTGGTCAAGCACCAGTCCACGCTCGAGACTTTCCTGATGCCCACGCTGATGCCGCATCCGCTGGCCTACGTGTTCAAGAAAGAGCTGATCTACATCCCGTTCTTCGGCTGGGCGATGGCCCGGCTGGACATGATCCACATCGACCGCAGCCAGCGCGCGCAGGCCTTCAACAAGGTGGTCAACCAGGGCCGCAAGCTGCTGGCGCAGGGCATCTGGATCATCATGTTCCCCGAGGGCACGCGCATTCCGCGCGGCCAGAAGGGCACCTACAAGAGCGGCGGCACGCGGCTGGCCTGCGAGACCGGCGTGCCGGTGATCCCCATCGCCGTGACCTCGGCCAAGGTGTGGCCGCGCAAGGCCTTCATCAAGCGCCCGGGCGTGGTCGACGTGTCGATCGGCCCGGCCATCTCCAGCGTCGGCCGCAAGCCCGACGAACTGATGCGCGAAGTCGAGGCCTGGATCGAGACCGAGATGCGCCGCCTCGACCCCGAGGCCTATCGCGACAGCCCGCCGCAGCTGCAGCAAGAAGCGGCGAGCTGAACGAAAGAGAACCCGCCATGGGGGGCCTGCTGCAGTTCACGCTGGACCTGTTCGAGGGACTGGGGAGCGAGTTCGCCCCGCGTGCGCCGGCACCCAAGCCGCCGCGCCGCGCGAAGAAGCCTGCCGGCCCCGTGGCCGCGCCTCCTGCTGTCGTTCCCGCCGTGCCGCCTGCGCCAGTGGCGCCGCGCGATCTGGTTCCCGGCCCGCCGGCCGTGCCGCTGGCCGACACCCTGACGCTCGCCAGCTTCGCGCACCCGCAGGCCACGCGCGAACTGGTGCTCGGCTCGGCGCGGGTGGCCTATGAATTCAAGCGCGGCAACCGCAAGACCATCGGCTTCCTCGTGGGCGCCGAGGGGCTGTCGGTGCGCGCGCCGCGATGGGTGGCGTTGCGCGATGTCGATGCGGCCATCCGCGAGAAGTCGGACTGGATTTTGCGCAAGCTGGCCGAGACGCAGCAGCGCCACGCGCGCGTCGAGGCCACGCGCATCGAGTGGCGGGACGGCGCGGAGTTTCCGTTTCTCGGCGAGCCGGTGGTGATCCGGCTCGACCCGAAGCACGGCTTTGCCAGCGTCGGCGGCACGCTCGACGAAAAGGAAGGCGCCGGGCCGCGCGTGCTGCGCCTGGCGGTGGCGCAGAACGCCGAGCCCTCGCAGATCCGCGACGCGGCGCAGGCCTGGCTCACGCGGCAGGCGCGCAAGCTCTTCATCGAGCGGCTCGACCACTTCGCGCCGCTGCTCGGCGTGCGCTGGCAGAAGCTGTCGCTGTCGAACGCGGCCACGCGCTGGGGCAGCGCGAGCGCCGACGGGTCGATCCGGCTCAACTGGCGGCTGATTCATTTCCGCATGCCGGTGATCGACTACGTGGTCGCTCATGAACTGGCCCACCTGCGCGTGATGGACCATTCGCACCGCTTCTGGGAAACCGTCGAGAGCGTGGTGCCCGACTACGACCAGCTGCGCCGGCAGCTCAAGGACGAAGCGGTTCCCCGCTGGTCCTGAAGCCTGCCGGGCCGGCTCAGCGTGCGTGCGTGACGCCGCCGTCCACCACCAGCGTCGAACCCATCACATAGTCGCCCGCGCGCGACGCTAGGTAGATGGCCGCGCCCGCCATGTCTTCCGGCACGCCGATGCGTCCGGCGGGAATGCGGCCCTTGACCTCGTCGCCGTGGTCGCGCGCGTCCTTGTTCATGTCCGAGGCGAAGGCGCCGGGCGCGATTGCGCTCACCACGATGCGGTCTTGCGCCAGCCGCAGTGCCATGCGCCGCGTGAGCTGGATCAGGCCGGCCTTGCTGGCCGCGTACGAGTAGGTTTCCTGCGGGTTGACGGAAATGCCGTCGATCGAGGCGATGTTGATGACCTTCGCGAGGTGGTCCGTAGCGGCCTTCTTGAGCATCGGCGTGAGCGCCTGGGTCAGGAAGAAGGGCGTCTTGAGGTTCAGGTCCACCACCTTGTCCCAGCCGCTTTCCGGGAACTCCGCATAGGGCGCCCCCCAGGCCGCGCCGGCGTTGTTCACGAGGATGTCGAGCGAGCCTTCGTGCTTCGCATAGGCCTCTACCAGCTTCTGCGCGCCTTCCACCGTCGACACGTCCGCCGGCAGCGAGACGCAGTGGCCGAATGCCGACAGCTCTTTTGCCGTCTGGTCGCAGGCCGCGGCCTTGCGCGCCGAGATGTACACGCGTGCGCCCTGGGCCAGGAAGCCCTCGGCGATCATGCGGCCGATGCCGCGCGAGCCGCCGGTGATCAGTGCGGTGCGGCCCTTCAGCGAGAAGAGTTGGGTGGTGTCCATGGTGCGGTTGTCTCCTGAATGAAAGATTTTCAGGAAACGAGCTTAGTGCGCGCCGCGTCCGGGCCGCGTCACCTTGGTGCCAGCGACAGGCTCCGGGGGCTGCTGAAGCGGCGCGGCTCGCCGGTGATTGGGTCGGTGAAGGCCACCGACTTGGCCAGCAGCTGCAGCGGCTTGTCGAAGTCGTCGGTGTTCTCGGGCAACAGCACGGGGTAGATCGGATCGTTGACGATCGGCATGCCCAGCGCCAGGCAGTGAACGCGCAACTGGTGCTTGCGGCCGGTGACGGGCGAGAGCTTGAGCAGCGCTTGGCCGTCGCGCGCGGCCAGCAGTTCGATGTGCGTTTCGGAGTTGGGCTCGCCGGGCTCCTCGCGCACGCGCATGAAATGGTCGTCGTCGACCAGCCTGCTGCGGTAGGTGGAGGGCACCGACGAGACGCCGTCCTGCCAGGGCACGACCGCTTCATAGTGCTTGTCGATGCGGCGCTCGGGAAACATCGCCTGGTAGGCGCCGCGCGTTTCGGGCCGCACCGAGAACAGCACCAGCCCCGAGGTGCTGCGGTCGATGCGGTGCAGCGGCACCAGGTCGTCGATCTTCAGCTTGCGCTTGAGCCGCACCAGCAGGCTTTCCTGCAGGTATTTTCCGGTGGGCGTGACCGGCACGAAAGGCGGCTTGTCGACCACCAGCAACTGGTCGTCCTGGAACACCACCTGTTCCTCGAAAGGAATGTGCACCTCGTGGTCGAGCGAGCGGTAGTAGTACACGCGCAGCGGCGACTGGTAGCGGCGATGCGCCGTCACCGGCACGTGGTACTCGTCGATCACGTCGTTCGCCGCGATGCGTTCGAGCCAGGCCTCGCGCGTGATGGCGGGGAAGCGCTCGATCAGGAACTCGGCGATGGTCGGCCATGGGCCATGGGGCAGGCCGACGCAACTGGGGCCCACGCCGTCGCGGGTGGGCAGCGGCAGCTGCGGCGGACGGCGTCTCGTCATCGCGCGGTTGCTTCCCGCAGCAGCGCCAATGCTTCGGCAAACGAAGGCCGCGCGGCGGGAACAGGCTGAAGGCAGCGTTCCTTGAAGGCGCTCACCGATGCCGGTACGGCGTCGGTGCAGCGCTCGAGCAGCTCTTCGAGCAGGCAACCGAAGGCGCGCATTTCGAGCGCCTGGAATGCACGTGCCTGCGCCTCGTCGAGCGAGCCGCTCATCCAGGCCGCTCCGAAGTCGCCGAGCCGGCCTTCGCCTTCGGGGCTGCGCAGGATGTTGTGCGCATACAGGTCGCCATGAAGAATGCCGCGCGCATGCAGATGCTGCATGGCCGAGGCGATGTCCCGCGCGACGCGCAGGGCGACGGCGGCGGGCCAGCGTGCATCGTCCGCATAGACGTCGCGCGTGCACGATGCCAGGCTGGGCGGCCTCGCGAGCGTGGTGAAGCGCTGGGCGACCAGCCCCATCACCAGGCCTTCGGTGCCTTGCGGATGCCCGTCGATGCGGCTTTGCGCGGCGATCAGCGTGGGATGCGCGCCCGCGCCGATGCAGGCGGCCATTTCGCTGTGAGGCCAGCCGTCGCTGGTGACCGCGCCCTTGAACAGCTTGACCGCCACCTGTTGTGATGCGCCGAGCGTCGCTTGGTGGATCACGCCCGATGCACCTTCGCCGAGCTTGCTGCCCAGCGTCAGTTCATGCCAGTCGACATGCGGTACCGACC
This sequence comes from Variovorax sp., assembly GCF_965279555.1. NCBI lineage: Bacteria > Pseudomonadati > Pseudomonadota > Betaproteobacteria > Burkholderiales > Comamonadaceae > Variovorax > Variovorax sp. Next base: position 18,674 of record NZ_OZ257247.1, read on the forward strand.
GCGCGGCGATGGCGGCGTCTTCGGCTTGCGTGTCGAAGGGGTTGCCGGCGCAGGCGAGCCACGACAGGCGCGGCAGCGCTGGCAGCCATCCGGGCAGCGTCTCGAAGCGGTTGGCCGAGATGCGCAGCAGTTCCAGCCGCTCGAGCCGGGCCATCGAAGGCGGCAGCGCTCGCAGCAGGTTGCCCGCCAGCATCAGCTTCTGCATGCGCGTGCATGCGCCGAGCGCATCGGGCAGCTCTTCGATCCGGTTGTCGGTGAGGATCAGCCAGCGCAGCGAAGGCGGCAGGGCGGCCGCCGGCACGCTGCGGATCCGGTTGGCCTTGAAGCCCACGATGTCGAGGCTGTGGCACCGGCCGACGGCTTCGGGCAGCTCGGTGAAGCGGTTGTCGGAGCAGAAGAGCACGCGCAGCCTGTGCAGGCGGTGCAGGTCGTCGGGCAGGGTGTCGAGCGCATTGCCCGACAGGTTCAGTACCTCGAGCGAATCGGCAAGGTCGAAAACCTCTCGCGGAAACTCGGTGAGTCCGCACGAGAGGTCGATTCTTGTTGCGCCTGCCAGCCGGCCCGCGCGCAGCTGAGCCAGCGTGTCGTCCATCCGGAGAGTCTAAGCCGTGGTGGCTTTGGGGCCGAAGCGGTAGATGCCGTCCTTGCCCAGCTCGCGCTTCACCTGGCCGGAGAACCACAGCAGGTGCAGGTGGGCCACGGTCTCGCCCATGGCGAAGGTCATCTGGTGCAGGTCGAGCTCGCGCTTGAACAGGATCGGCAGGCCTTCGGCCGCGGTGAGCGGGCGCGCCACGCAGGCTTCGAGCAGTTCGGCCAGTCGGTCGCGGTGGTGCTCCTGCAGCTGGTCGACGCGGCGGTGGATGCCGGTGAACGGCTTGCCGTGCGAGGGCAGGCCCAGCGTGTCGGCCGGCAGGGCCTTGAACCTGTCGATGCTGTCGAGAAAGAGCCGCAGCGAATTGGCCTCTGGCTCGCCCGCATGCACGCTCACGTTGGTGGAGATGCGCGGCAGCATCATGTCGCCGCCCAGCAGCAGCTTGAGTTCGTCGCAGTACAGCGAGATGTGCTCCGGCGCATGGCCGTAGCCGCTGATGCAGCGCCAGGCATGGCCGTCGATCATCACCGTGTCGCCGTCGAGCATGCGCACGAAGCTGTCGGGCACCGAGGGCACCATGTTCGCGTAGTAGTTGGTGCGCGCGCGGATCTTGGCGATGGATTCGGGGTCGGTCAGGCCGTGCGAGGCAAAGAAGCGCGCGGCCTGTTCGCCGCCTGCCAGGGTGTCGCCGGCGGTGCTGAGCACGCGCGCCACGTGGTAGTCGGTAGAGCTGATCCACAGCGGCACGTTCCAGCGCTGGCACAGCCAGTGGGCCAGGCCGATGTGGTCGGGGTGCATGTGGGTGACGATGACGCGCAGGATCGGCAGGCCCTGCAGCTGCGTCTCGAAGATCTGTTCCCACTGCGCGCGGGCCTCGTCGTGGGCGATGCAGCAGTCGACCACCGTCCAGCCCGTCACGCCGTCGATGGTGTCGCGCAGCAGCCAGAGGTTGATGTGGTCGAGCGCGAAGGGCAGCCGCATGCGGATCCAGCGCACGCCGGGCGCCACTTCCATGGCTTCGCCGGGCTGGGGCAGCGTGTCGCCCAGGGGGTAGTGGAGTTCGCGTTCGAGGAGGTTCATGTAAGATTGACGTTTACGTAAACGTCATGGAATAAGTGCTCCATTGTAGGGATCGCGGGGGAAACCTGCTGTCGCCCCGGTAACCCTCCTTGCGGCGTTTTTCGGCGTTCCTTTCGCCTCCATCGTCCTCATGCCTGCGCAAACCTTCACCATCAGCCAGCTCGCGAAGGAATTCGACCTCACGACGCGGGCCATCCGCTTCTACGAGGACATGGGCCTGCTCACGCCCGAGCGCGCCGGGCTGCAGCGCATCTACAGCGCGCGCGACCGTGCCCGGCTCACGCTCACGCTGCGCGCCAAGCGCCTCGGCCTGAGCCTGACGGAGGCCAAGGACATCCTCGACATGTACGACAGCCCGCGCGACACCGTGCCGCAGCTGGAGAAGTTTCTCGGCGTGCTGGGTGCCCACCGGGCCCAGCTCGAGGCGCAGCTGGCCGAGCTGCAAGCCAATCTCGCGGAAGTCCGCGAGCACGAGAAAAAGGGGCGCGCCACGCTGGCCAGGGCGCAAAAGGCCGCCAAAGCCTGAAAACACACGACTCATCGACAATAGCCGACTATGTCCGACACCGATAACCTCAACGACCTCTTCGCCCACAACCGTGCCTGGTCCGCCCAGATGGAGCGTGACCGCCCCGGCTTCTTCACCAGCCTTGTGAAGCAGCAGACGCCGCGTTACATGTGGATCGGCTGTTCCGACAGCCGCGTGCCCGCCAACCAGATCACCGGCCTGGAGCCGGGTGAAGTGTTCGTGCACCGCAACGTGGCCAACATCGTGGTGCACTCCGACCTCAACGCGCTTTCGGCGATCCAGTTCGCGGTCGAGCACCTGAAGGTCGAGCACATCATGGTGGTGGGCCACTACGGCTGCGCCGGCGTCAAGGCTGCGCTCAGCGGCAAGCGCATCGGCCTGGCCGACAACTGGATCCGCCACATCCAGGACGTGCGCGACCGCCACCACGTGATGCTCGAGAGCCTGCCCGACGAGGAAGCGCGCGTCGATGCGCTGTGCGAACTCAACGTGGCCGAGCAGGTGGTCAACGTGGCCGTCAGCACCGTCATGGTCGATGCCTGGGCGCGCGGCCAGAAGGTCCGCATCCACGGCTGGACCTTCGGCGTGCACGACGGCCTGCTGCAGGACCTCGGCCTGAGCGTGGACGGCACCCAGCCGCTCGATGCCATCTACAAGGCCGCGGTGCAGCGCATCCGCTACAAGTGGAGCAAGCCCGGCGCATCGGTGCAGTCGATCACGGCGGCGCAGCCCGAGGCCGACGGCACCACCGCAGCCACCTGAGCGGCTGCAGCGCCGTCGTCCTCCATCTCGTCCGTTCCGCCATGTTCCCGCAGCGTCTCGATTCGCCGCTGGCCTATGACATTGCGAAGGCGATGATGGATGGCTTCAACCGGCACTACCGGTTGTTCCGGGCGGAGTCGGCGCGCGCCAAGCACCGCTTCGAAACCGCCGACTGGCACGGCCAGCAGCGGGCGCAGCGCGAGCGCATCGAGTTCTACGACCTGCGCGTGAGCGAGGCCGTGGCCCGGCTAGAGAAAGAGTTCAAGGCCGGCGAGCAGCCCATGGACGTGTGGCACCAGGTCAAGCTGCACTACATCGGGCTGCTGGTGGACCACCACCAGCCCGAGCTGGCCGAGAGCTTCTTCAATTCGGTGACCACCAAGATCCTGCACCGCGCGTACTTCCAGAACGACTTCATCTTCGTGCGCCCGGCCATCAGCACCGAGTACATCGAGCCGCGCGGCGCGCCCACCTACCGGCCCTACTACCCGTCGCCCGATACGCTGGCTGACACCGTCGAGCAGATGCTCGACGACTTCTCGCTGCTCGGCAACTTTGCCAACAAGCGCCGCGACGCGGAGCGCGTGGCGCACGTCATCCTGAACCGCTTCCACCAGGTCAAGCTGCGCGCCAACTTCCAGCTGCAGGTGCTGTCGGGCCTGTTCTTCCGCAACAAGGGCGCCTACGTGGTCGGCAAGATCATGAACGGCTTCACCGAGATCCCGTTCTCGCTGCCCATACTGCACGACAGCCGCGGCACGTTCTATATCGACGCCGCGCTGTTCGGCGAAGACGACCTGCAGATGCTCTTCAGCTTTGCGCGCGCGTATTTCATGGTCGACATGGAAGTGCCCTCGGCCTGGGTGCAGTTTCTGCGCTCGCTCATGCCGCGCAAGCCGCGCGCCGAGATCTACAACGCGCTCGGCCTCGCCAAGCAGGGCAAGACGCTGTTCTACCGCGACTTCCTCTCGCACCTGAACTACTCCAGCGACCGCTTCCGCATCGCGCCCGGCATCAAGGGCATGGTCATGCTGGTGTTCGACCTGCCGTCGTTCCCGTTCGTGTTCAAGGTCATCAAGGACTTCTATCCGCCGCAGAAAGACACCACGCGCGAGCAGATCAAGGGCAAGTACATGCTCGTGAAGCAACACGACCGCGTGGGCCGCATGGCCGACACGCTGGAGTACAGCGACGTGGGTTTTCCGCTCGATCGATTCGAGCCCGGGCTGATAGAGGAAATCCGCAAGTTCGCGCCCAGCCAGCTCGAGATCGGCGACCGCGACGGCAACGGGGAAATGGAGCTGGTGCTCAAGCACGTCTACATCGAGCGGCGCATGATCCCGCTGAACATCTACCTGCAGGAAGCCTTCGACACGCTGGCCCGCCCCGAGAGCCCGGCACATGCCAGGCGTGCGAAAGACCAGCTCGAGCATGCGGTCGTGGAGTACGGCAACGCCATCAAGGACATGGTCGCGGCCAACATCTTTCCCGGCGACATGCTGTGGAAGAACTTCGGCGTCACGCGCGGCGGCAAGGTGGTGTTCTACGACTACGACGAGATCGAATACGTCACCGACTGCAAGTTCCGCAAGGTGCCCGCGCCGCGCAACGAGGAAGAAGAAATGAGCGGCGAGGTCTGGTATTCGGTCGGCCCGAAGGACGTGTTCCCCGAGACCTTCGAGCCCTTCCTGCTGGGCAACAAGGACGTGCGCGAGGCCTTCATGGCCCACCACGCCGACCTGCTCGACGCCGCCTTCTGGCAGCACCACAAGGAACGCATCCAGGCCGGGCAGATGCTCGATGTGTTCCCCTACGAAGAGTCGCAGCGCTTCCAGCACGAAGGGCACGCAACGCACTTCTGACCCGACTGGCCGTTTTCGATTTCCGCTTTCACATCATTCCTGAAGGAGACCTCCACATGTCCGAATCCATCGTCATCGTCGGCCTTGCCCGCACACCCATGGGCAGCTTCCAGGGCGACTTCTCGTCGCTCTCCGCGCACGACCTGGGCGGCGCCGCCATCAAGGCCGCCGTCGAGCGTGCCGGCATCGCGCCAGACAGCGTGGGCGAAGTGCTGTTCGGCAACTGCCTGATGGCCGGCCAGGGCCAGGCCCCGGCGCGCCAGGCGGCCTACAAGGGTGGCCTGCCCGACAGCGCGGGCGCGGTCACGCTCAGCAAGATGTGCGGCTCGGCCATGAAGGCCGCGATGCTGTCGCACGACCTGCTGCTGGCCGGCACGCACGACGTGATCGTTGCGGGTGGCATGGAAAGCATGACCAACGCGCCCTACCTCATGCTCAAGGGCCGTGGCGGCTACCGCATGGGCCACGACCGCATCTTCGACCACATGATGCTCGACGGCCTGGAAGACGCCTACCAGCCGGGCCGCTCCATGGGCACATTCGGCGAAGACTGTGCCGCCAAGTACAAGTTCACGCGCGAGCAACAGGACGCCTTTGCCATCGCCAGCGTCGAGCGCGCCAAGAAGGCCACCGAGACCGGCCTCTTCAAGGACGAGATCGTGCCCGTCACGGTCAAGGGCCGTGGCGGCGACACGGTGATCTCCGTCGACGAAGGCCCGGGCAAGGTCAAGCTCGACAAGATCCCCACGCTCAAGCCCGCGTTCAAGAAAGAGAACGGCACCATCACCGCCGCTTCGAGCTCGTCGATCAACGACGGCGCCGCCGCGCTGGTGATGATGACCGAGTCGCACGCGAAGAAGATCGGCGCCAGGCCCATCGCCCGCATCGTCGGCCATGCCACGCACGCGCAGCAGCCCGAGTGGTTCTCCACCGCGCCTGTGGGCGCCGTCGCCAAGCTGTTCAAGAAGACGGGCTGGGCCGTGAAGGACGTCGACCTGTGGGAAGTGAACGAAGCCTTCGCCGTGGTGCCGATGGCGCTGATGCACGAGCTCGACGTGTCGCATGAGATCGTCAACGTGCACGGCGGCGCCTGCGCGCTGGGCCACCCGATCGGCGCCAGCGGCGCGCGCATCATGGTCACGCTCATTCATGCGCTGAAGGCGCGCGGCAAGAAGCGCGGCGTGGCCACGCTGTGCATCGGCGGCGGCGAGGGCACCGCCGTGGCACTCGAATTGCTATAAGAGCAGCGCTGGGGGCGTCCGAGCACGGGCGCTCCCAGCTTTTTTTTCATCCAGACATTCAAATAAATGCGTAGAGCAGGAGATTTCATGCGCCCATCCATCCACCGTACCGCCATTGCCGCCTTGCTGGCCGCCGCTTTCCTGGCACCCGCCGCCAGCTGGGCCCAGAAGCGCGACAACGTGCTGTTCCAGGCCGCCACAGACGAGCAGCCCGCGGTGATCAAGACACTGGAGAAGCTCGTCAACATCGAGACCGGCACCGGTGACGCCGAAGGCATCGCCGCCGCCGGCAACTACCTCGAGGGCGAGCTCAAGAACCTGGGCTTCACCGTCACGCGCAGCAAGTCGGCCGGCATCGTGGTGGGCGACAACATCGTGGGCAAGATCAAGGGCCGCGGCGGCAAGAACCTGCTGCTGATGTCGCACATGGACACGGTGTACCTGAAGGGCATCCTTGCGAAGGCTCCGTTCCGTGTCGAGGGCGACAAGGCCTACGGCCCGGGCATCGCCGACGACAAGGGCGGCAACGCCGTCATCCTGCACACGCTCAAGCTGCTCAAGGAATACGGCGTGCGCGACTACGGCACCATCACCGTGCTGTTCAACACCGACGAGGAAAAAGGCTCCTTCGGCTCGCGCGACCTGATCCAGGAAGAAGCCAAGCTGGCCGACTACGTGCTTTCCTTCGAGCCCACCAGCGCCGGCGACGAGAAGCTGTCGCTCGGCACCTCGGGCATCGCCTACGTGCAGGTCAACATCACCGGCAAGGCATCGCACGCGGGCGCCGCGCCCGAGCTGGGCGTGAACGCTTTGGTCGAGGCCTCCGACCTGGTGCTGCGCACGATGAACATCGACGACAAGTCGAAGAACCTGCGCTTCAACTGGACCATCGCCAAGGCCGGCAACGTGTCGAACATCATCCCGGCCACCGCCACGCTGAATGCCGACGTGCGCTATGCACGCAACGAAGACTTCGACGCCGCCATGAAGACGCTGGAAGAGCGCGCGCAGCAGAAGAAGCTGCCCGAGGCCGACGTCAAGGTGATCGTCACGCGCGGCCGCCCGGCCTTCAATGCGGGTGAGGGCGGCAAGAAGCTGGTCGACAAGGCCGTGGCGTACTACAAGGAAGCCGGCGGCACGCTGGGCGTGGAAGAACGCACCGGCGGCGGCACCGACGCGGCCTATGCGGCGCTCTCCGGCAAGCCCGTGATCGAAAGCCTGGGCCTGCCGGGCTTCGGCTACCACAGCGACAAGGCCGAGTACGTCGACATCAGCGCCATTCCGCGCCGCCTGTACATGGCTGCCCGTCTGATCATGGACTTGGGCGCCGGAAAGTAAGCCAGCCAGACGGACAAGAGAAGAAAACCGGAGACAACGCCATGCTGCTCAACGCAGACCAGGAAGCCATTCGCGACGCAGTGCGCGATTTCTCGCAAGCCGAGCTGTGGCCCAACGCCCCCAGGTGGGACCGCGAGCACAGCTTTCCGAAGGAAGCGCACCAGGGCCTCGCGGCGCTGGGCGCCTACGGCATCTGCGTGCCCGAGGAGCATGGCGGCGCCGGCCTCGACTACCTCACGCTGGCGCTGGTGCTGGAAGAAATCGCGGCCGGCGACGGCGGCACCAGCACCGCCATCAGCGTGACCAACTGCCCCGTCAACGCCATCCTCATGCGCTACGGCAACGCGCAGCAGAAGAAACAGTGGCTCGAGCCGCTGGCGCAGGGACGCATGCTCGGCGCCTTCTGCCTCACCGAGCCGCAGGCCGGCAGCGATGCGTCGAGCCTGCGCACCACGGCGCGCAAGGACGGCGACGCCTACGTGATCGACGGCGTCAAGCAGTTCATCACCAGCGGCAAGAACGGCCATGTGGCCGTCGTCATTGCCGTGACCGACAAGGGCGCGGGCAAGCGCGGCATGAGCGCGTTCCTCGTGCCGACCGACGCGCCGGGCTACAACGTCGCACGCCTGGAAGACAAGCTGGGCCAGCACAGCAGCGACACCGCGCAGATCAACTTCGACGGCTGCCGCGTCCCGGTGGAAAACCTCATCGGCGCCGAAGGCGAGGGCTACAAGATCGCCCTCGGCGCGCTGGAAGGCGGCCGCATCGGCATTGCTGCGCAGAGCGTGGGCATGGCGCGCAGCGCCTTCGACGTGGCGCTGGCCTATGCCAAGGAACGCCAGGCCTTCGGCGGTTCGATCTTCGACCAGCAGGCCGTGGGCTTTCGCCTCGCCGAATGCGCGACGCAGCTGGAGGCCGCGCGCCAGCTGATCTGGCATGCCGCCGCCCTGCGCGACGCCGGCCGGCCCTGCCTGAAGGAAGCCGCCATGGCCAAGCTGTTTGCCAGCGAGATGGCCGAGCGCGTGTGCAGCGCCGCCATCCAGACGCTGGGTGGCTATGGCTACGTGAACGACTTTCCGCTGGAGCGCATCTACCGCGACGTGCGCGTGTGCCAGATCTACGAAGGCACCTCGGACATCCAGAAGCTCTTGATTCAACGCGCGCTGGCGTGAACCGGCGCGGCGGACGCCAGCGGGCCAACCGCCCGGCGACCGCCTGTCATCGGTTTCGACGACAGACAACCGCACGCCGCAAGCGCAGCATGGCGGCCTCTCTTGTCGGAGGCCTTCGCCATGTCCATTTCAAAATCCGTTCCCGCCATCGCCCTGGCCCTGCTGTGCGTTGGCGCCCCCAGCCTGCCGGCGCAGGCGCAGGCGCAGCCCGCCGCCGCGCCCGACATCGCCACGCTGACCGCGAGCGAAGCCGTGAAGCAGCTGTGCGCCGGTAGCGTCACCAGCGAGCAACTGGTCACGGCCTACATCGCCCAGGCCAAGGCCCGGGCGAATCTCAATGCCTTCATTGCGCTCGACGAAGCCGGCGCACTGAAGCAGGCGCGCGCTGCCGATGCGCTGCGCAAGCGCGGCGGCGCGTGCAAGCCGCTCGCGGGGCTGCCCGTTGCCATCAAGGACAACATCCAGGTGCAGGGCCTGCCCGCGACGGCCGGCACACCTGCGCTCAAGGGCTTCGTGCCCGGCGCCGATGCCCCCGTGGTGGCCAGGCTGCGCGCGGCCGGCGCGGTGGTGCTCGGCAAGACCAACATGCACGAGCTGGCCTTCGGCGTCACCGGCTACAACCCCGCGTTCCAGAGCGGCCCCGAGGTGGGCGTGCGCAATGCCTACGACGCGAGCCGCATCGCGGGCGGATCTTCGTCGGGCAATGGCGCGGCACTCGGCGCGCGCATGGTGCCGGCCGCGCTCGGCACCGACACCGGCGGCTCGGTGCGCATTCCGTGCGCGTTCAACGGCTGCGCGTCGCTGCGCCCGAGCATGGGCCGCTATCCGCAGCAGGGCATCGCGCCGATCTCGCACACGCGCGACACGGCCGGGCCGATGGCGCAATCGATGGCCGACGTGGCGCTGCTCGACGGCGTGATCGCCGGTGGCAAGCCGCTGAGGCCCGCCGACCTGAAGCGCGTGCGGCTCGGCGTGGTGCAGGCCTTCTACGCCAACCTCGATGCCGACACGCGCGCCGCCACCGACGCCGCGCTCGCCAGGCTGCGGGCTGCCGGCGTCACGCTGGTGGACGTGGAGATGCCGAAGCTGATGGAGCTCAACGGCGCGATCGGTTTTCCGCTCGCGCTCTACGAGGCGCACGACGACATGGCGGCCTACCTCGCGAAGTACCGCACAGGCATCGACATCGCGCAGCTCGCGGCCGGCATTGCCAGCCCCGACGTCAAGGGCACCTTCGACGCCTTCGTGATCCCGCGCAAGCTGCCCGCGCCCACCGGCACGGTCGATGCGAAGCCGGTCTACGACAACGCAATGCGCGTTGCACGCCCCGCGCTGCAGAAGCTCTACCGCGACACCTTCGCCAAGAACAGGCTCGACGCGCTGGTGTTCCCGACCGTGCCGCGCGTGGCGCTGGCCGCCGCGCCCGAAGCCAGCAGCCCGGAGAACTTCGGCGCGCTGATCCAGAACACCGACCCCGGCAGCAACGCCGGAATTCCGGGCGTGCAGTTGCCATCGGGCCTCGGCGCGACGACGGGCCTGCCCGTGGGGCTGGAACTCGACGGCCCGGCCGGCAGCGACCGCAAGCTGCTGGCCGTGGGGCTCGCCGTGGAACAGGTGCTCGGCCGGCTGCCCGCGCCCAAATAAGCAAGCAAGCCGGCGTGCGCGGTCAGCGCCCGGCCGGCGGCACGCTCCAGCCCGCCAGCGCCGAGCGGCGCTCGATGCCCAGCTTGTCGAAGATGCGCCGCAGGTAGGTGCGCACGGTGGGCACGCCCACCTCCATGCGCCGCGCGATCTCCTTGTCGGTGAGGCCTTCGCGCACGCAGCGCGCCACCTGCTGCTCGCGCGCGCTCAGCAGGGACCATGCAGCGTCGTGCGCTTGCCGTGGCGGGGGCAAGGCGATGGCCGCAGCCGCGCGCTGGGCCCGCTGCAGCGCCCCGGCGAACGCCGGTTCGATCAGGTCGAGCAGCGCCTTCTCGTGGTCGCCGAAATCGCCGCGTTCCCTGCGCCGCCAGATCCGCAGGTCGCCCAGCGCGCGGTCGCCATCGAACGCATGCAGGTTCATGCCCCAGTGCAGGCCGTCGCGCGAGAGAAAGTCGTTGAAGAACGGGGTGCGCATCAGTGCGCGCTGCGGCATCACTTCGGTCACGCGCGTGGCGCGGCGGCGCGACTGCAGCACGAAGGTGATCGGGTCGTGGTGCTGGTGCCACTGCGCATAGCGGTCGAGGTTGCCGGGCTCCATGTTGATCGCCACGCGCGCGCCGAAGCTGCGGCTGCCCGCATCCCACACGAACGAGGCGAATTGGTCCGCGCGCAGCAGGTCGAGCAGCGCCCGGCCCAGACGCTCGCGAATATCGCGCTCGTTGCCGGCGGCGTCTTCCGCCAGCAGCGTGAATACGCCGCGCAACGCCTGCTGTTCAGTGCCTGTGAGGTACATCGCCGTTCTTCCGGTGGGATCGCTGTGACGCTAGCGTTTAGCAAGCGCCGCGCCAAGGGTGGATGCCCTTGGCGCGGTACCCCGGGGCTTGTCCCATCGGCACATGGCCCGCAAGGTGTTCCAATAGCGGTCTTCATGAGTGCCATCGATCCCACCACCGGACCTTGTCCCTGCGGCCGTACCGACCGCCGCGACAAGCCCATCGGCTACGCCCTGTGCTGTGGCCGCTATCTCGACGATTTCGAGAACACGCCGGCGCCAGACGCCGAATCGCTGATGCGTTCGCGCTACTCGGCCTGCGTGCTCGAGCGCGCCGAATACCTGCTCGCCACCTGGGACGCCGCCAAGCGGCCGGCCTCCATCGAGTTCGAGCCCGGCGTCAAGTGGCTGGGGCTGGACATCCGTTCGCGCTCGGTGCTGGACGCCGACCACGCCGAGGTCGAGTTCGTCGCCCGCCAGCGCAGCGCGGCCACCGGCGCCGCCACCCGGCTGCACGAGCGCAGCCGTTTCGTGCGCGAGGGCGCGCGCTGGTTCTACCTCGACGGCGACCTGCAGCAGCCCCTGGCTTGACGCGCCGGTCGGCGGCTCGCACAATCGGCCCCGCTCCGGGGTGCACGCATGTGGCGTGCTGAGATGGCAAAGCTGCCGACCCGCGAACTTGATCCGGGTCATACCGGCGTAAGAAGAGCTGCACTCCCTGACTCCGGTCCGTCACTCCCCCTTCCGTGACGGGCTTCCCGAAGTCCACCGAGCGATTGCGGAGCACCCTTTCCCTCAACAAGGAGTGCCTCCGATGAATGCCCCCGACAAGTTCACCTCGCTGCTTTCGCTCACTCGCGAGCCTTTTCCCGCCTCCCACAAGTGCGTGATTCCGGGCAGCCGGCCCGACCTGCAGGTGCCGGTGCGCGACGTGCTGCTGACCAACGGCGAGACCGTCTCCCTCTACGACACCTCCGGCCCCTACACCGATTCGAAGGTCGAGATCGACGTGCGCCGCGGCCTGCCCGACGTGCGCGGCGCCTGGGTCATCGAGCGCAATGACACCGAAAGCTACGAAGGCCGCTCGCACCACGCGCTGGACGACGGCGCCAAGAACGAAGACCGCGACGCGCAGCGCCTGGCAGAGTTGCGCGCCGGTGCCTCGGCGCTGCAGCGCCAGCCGCGCCGCGCGAAGTCGGGCGCCAACGTCACGCAGATGCACTACGCGCGCCGCGGCATCGTCACCCCCGAGATGGAATACGTGGCCCTGCGCGAGAACGGCAAGCGCGAGTGGATGGCCGAGTACCTCGCCAACGAGGAACGTGCGAAGCGCGTGGCGGGCAACCCGATGGGCGCGAGCATTCCGCGCATCATCACGCCCGAATTCGTGCGCGACGAGGTGGCGCGCGGCCGCGCCATCATTCCGGCCAACATCAACCACCCAGAAGTCGAGCCGATGGCCATCGGCCGCAACTTCAAGGTGAAGATCAACGCCAACATCGGCAACTCCGCCGTTACCTCCAGCATCGAGGAAGAAGTCGAGAAGCTGGTGTGGGCCATCCGCTGGGGCGCCGACAACGTGATGGACCTGTCGACCGGCAAGAACATCCACACCACGCGCGACTGGATCGTGCGCAACTCGCCCGTGCCCATCGGCACCGTGCCCATCTACCAGGCGCTGGAGAAGGTGGGTGGCGTGGCCGAAGACCTCACCTGGGATATCTACCGCGACACGCTCATCGAGCAGGCGGAGCAGGGCGTCGACTACTTCACCATCCACGCCGGGCTGCGCCTGCCGTTCATCCACCTCACGGCCGACCGCATGACGGGCATCGTGTCGCGCGGCGGCTCGATCATGGCCAAGTGGTGCATCGCGCACCACAAGGAGAGCTTCCTCTACACGCACTTCGAGGACATCTGCGACATCATGAAGGCCTACGACGTGAGCTTCTCGCTCGGCGACGGCCTGCGCCCCGGCTCGGGCGCCGACGCCAACGACGAAGCGCAGTTCGCCGAGCTGCGCACGCTGGGCGAGCTCACGCAGATCGCCTGGAAGCACGACGTGCAGACCATGATCGAAGGCCCGGGCCACGTGCCGATGCACATGATCCAGTCGAACATGGACGAGCAGCTCAAGCACTGCCACGAGGCGCCGTTCTACACGCTGGGGCCGCTGACCATCGACATCGCGCCGGGCTACGACCACATTGCCAGCGCCATCGGCGCGGCCATGATCGGCTGGGCCGGCACCGCGATGCTCTGCTACGTGACGCCCAAGGAACACCTGGGCCTGCCCGACCGCGACGACGTGAAGCAGGGGATCATTGCCTACAAGATCGCCGCGCATGCGGCCGACGTGGCCAAGGGGCACCCGGGCGCGCGCTCGCGCGACGACGCGCTGAGCAAGGCGCGCTTCGAGTTCCGCTGGCAGGACCAGTTCAACCTGGGTCTCGACCCCGACACCGCGCGCGAATTCCACGACGAGACGCTGCCGAAAGACTCGAGCAAGGTGGCGCACTTCTGCTCCATGTGCGGCCCGAAGTTCTGCTCGATGAAGATCACGCAGGAAGTGCGCGAGTACGCCGCGAAGAAGGGCGTGGCCGAAGCCGAGGCCATGACCGAGGGCATGGAAGAGAAGTCGAAGGAATTCATGGCCGGCGGCGGCGAGATCTACATTCCGATCAAGGCCGTGTCCTGAGCTTGTCGCGGGGTCGTTGCTACCATGGAGGCATGACCCCTTTTCCCTTTTCCGCGGTCCTGTTCGACTGCGACGGCGTTCTCGTCGATTCCGAACCCATCACCAACCGCGTGCTCGCCGAGATGCTCGGCGAGCTCGGTTGGCACATCAGCACCGAGGAATCGATGAACACCTTCACCGGCAAGGCGGTGAAGGACGAGGCCGCGCTCATCGAGTCCAAGACCGGCGTGAAGATCACCGACGAATGGCTGCGCAGCTTTCGTGCGCGCCGCAACGAAGCGCTGGAGCGCGACCTCGTCGCCATTCGGAACGCGCCGGCCGCCATCCGCGCGATCCATGCGCGGCTCAAGGGCCGCATTGCCTGCGCCTCTGGCGCGGACCGCCACAAGGTCGAGCTGCAGCTGGCCAAGGTCGGCCTGCTCGACTGCTTCCAGGGCCGCATCTTCAGCGGCCATGAAATGCCCCGTTCCAAGCCGCATCCCGACGTGTACCTTGCCGCAGCCGAGGCGCTGGGCGTCGACCCGCGCCGCTGCGCCATCGTCGAGGACACCGTCACCGGCGCGATGGCCGGCGTGGCCGCGGGCGCGACCGTGTTCGGCTACAGCACCGGCGAATCGGGCCACAGCGGGCCGGGGCCGCTGCTGAGCGTGGGCGTGGTGCGCGTGTTCAGCGACATGGCCGAATTGCCCGCGCTGCTTTCGGGTTACGACCTGCAGGCGGCCTGAGTTTCTGGTGCAATGAAGGGCACCGATAGCCCTTCAGCACAGGAACATCACCACATGACTTCCGAATACAAAACCGAGCAACCCGACCGCACCGAGATCGATGCGCTCACCGGCCCCGCCGTGGTCGAGTTCGGCACCAACTGGTGCGGCATCTGCAAGGCCGCGCAGCCGAACATCGCCGAGGCCTTCGCCAAGTATCCGGACGTTCGCCGCATCAAGGTCGAAGACGGCAGCGGCCGGCCGCTGGGCCGTTCGTTCAACGTGCGGCTGTGGCCCACGCTGGTGTTCATGCGCGACGGCAAGGAAATAGCGAAGCTGGTGCGGCCGGAAGACAGCCAGTCCATTGCCGACGCGCTGGCGTCCATCACGCAGCCGGCCTGACGACTCGGTGGGTTGTGTTGATTCGGGGCGACGCTCACGCCGACGTGGGACATTCGCGGAGGGGAGTACCCGGTGCCCTGTGCACACGCTCCGAAGCAACAACGGCGCCCAGACTCCCCGCTACAACCCCAGTTGCCGAAAGTCCCGCGGCGCATGCCCTGTCCACTGCAGGAACGCGCGCGAAAAGCTCTTCTCGTTGCGGAACCCCACCGCCAGCGCCACCTGCTTGATCGGCCGGATGGTGCGCCGCAGCAGTTCCACCGCCAGCTCATGGCGCACTTCGTTCTTCAGCGCCTGCAATGACGTGCCTTCCTCGTGCAGCTGCCGGTGCAGCGTGCGGCCCGACACGTTCAGCAGCCCCGCCAGCGCCTCGGCCGTGGTCGCCTCGCTGGCGCGCGATCGCAGCAGCTCGCGCACGCGCTGCCCCAGCAGGCGGTCGCGCCGGTACTGCAGGATGGTCAGCGGCAGTGCGCGCTTGAGCATGGTGCGCAACGCGCGCTCGTCGCGCTGCAGCGGCAGGGCGAGGTAGCGCTCGTCGAAGCTGATGCTCGCCTGCGGCGCGTCGAAGCGCACCTCCGGTGTGAACATCGGCGCATAGGCGTCGCTGTGCGGCGGCGGCGCGAACGGAAAGCTCGCGCTGCGCAGCGAAATGCGCGAGTCGATCGCCCAGCACATGTAGCCGTGCATGAAGCGCAGGCTGGTGACCAGGCAGAACTCGCGGAAGGCCTCGTCCAGCGGGCGGTTCTCGTTGATGCGCAGGGTGGCCACGCCGCCCGCCACCTCGAGCGCCAGGCCGATGTCCTCGGTCAGCAGGCGGTGGTGGCGGCACCAGCGCTTGATGGCCACGCCCAGGTCGGGCGAGGTGAGCGAGGCGCGGCACAGCATGCCGTAGCTGCCCCAGGGCAGGCGCCGCGAGAACCAGCCCAGCGCCTCGTCGTCCAGCTCCTGCATGGCGTGTTCCGACAGCGCCTCGAACTGCGCGGCCGTCACCCGCGCGCCCGGCCGGGCCAGTTCGCGCGGCGTGATCTGTGCCGCCTTCAGGGCCTCGGCCGGGTCCATGCCGTAGCGCTCGTAGCCCTGCACGATGGCTCTCACGAAGGCCATCGGCGTGACGGCGCGGGCGGGTCTGAGGAAGGACGGGGATGACATGGCTTTGCGGATCGGTCGTGGCGCAATTTGCAACCATTGTGGCGCCAATTGAGGCGTGCCCAGGCGTAAGCTGCGATCTTTCAAGCGCCATCCAGCGCGGGTAGCACTGCGCGCCGACCCCTTCAGAGGAGACAACCCACATGCACGATCCCGGCCTGAACTTCGACCTGGGCGAGACCATCGACTCGCTGCGCAGCGCGATCCAGGACTTCGCCGCGAACGAGATCGCCCCCCGCGCCGCCGACATCGACCGCGACAACCTGTTCCCGCACGACCTCTGGAAGAAGCTCGGCGACCTCGGCCTGCACGGCATGACGGTGAAGGAAGAGTTCGGCGGCACCGAGCTGGGCTACCTGGCCCACATCGTGGCCATGGAAGAAGTCTCGCGCGCCTCGGCTTCGGTGGGCCTGTCTTACGGCGCCCACTCCAACCTGTGCGTGAACCAGATCCACCGCAACGGCAGCGACGCGCAGAAGAAGAAATACCTGCCCAAGCTGGTGAGCGGCGAGCACGTGGGCGCGCTGGCCATGAGCGAGCCCAACGCCGGCTCCGACGTGGTGAGCATGAAGCTCAAGGCCGAGAAGAAGAACGGCTACTACGTGCTCAACGGCGGCAAGATGTGGATCACCAACGGCGGCGACGCCGACACGCTGGTCATCTACGCCAAGACCGAACCCGAGATGGGCGCGCGCGGCATGACGGCCTTCATCGTCGAGAAGGGCTTCAAGGGCTTCTCGGCCGGCAACAAGCTCGACAAGCTCGGCATGCGCGGCTCCAACACCTTCCCGCTGTTCTTCGACAACTGCGAAGTGCCCGAAGAAAACGTGCTGGGCGGCGAAGGCATGGGCGCCAAGGTGCTGATGAGCGGCCTCGACTACGAGCGCGCGGTGCTCTCGGGCGGCCCGCTGGGCATCATGGCCGCATGCATGGACGCGGTGCTGCCCTTCATTCACGACCGCAAGCAGTTCGGCCAGAGCATCGGCGAGTTCCAGCTGATGCAGGGCAAGCTGGCCGACATGTATTCGACCTGGCAGGCCACGCGTGCCTATGTGTACGCCGTGGGCAAGGCCTGCGACCGCAACGACCATGCGCGCACCTTCCGCAAGGACGCGGCCGGCGCCATCCTGTACTCGGCCGAGAAGGCGACCTGGATGGCCGGCGAGGCGATCCAGGCGCTGGGCGGCGTGGGCTACACGAAGGAGTTCCCGGTGGAGCGGCTGTGGCGCGATGCGAAGCTGTACGAGATCGGCGCGGGCACGAGCGAGATCCGGCGCATGCTGATCGGTCGCGAACTGTTCGCTGAAACGGCCTAGGATGTTTTTCTCCCTCTCCCAGAGGGGGAAGGGGGCAGACAAGGAGACAAGGAAATGAACATGACTGCAGCACTGACCGAGAGCTACGGCAAGGGCGCCACCGACGTCCCCCTCATCGAGCAACCCATCGGCGACTTCTTCGACGACATGGTCGCCAGGCAGCCCGACCGCGAAGCGCTCATCAGCCGCCATGAAGGCCAGCGCTTCACCTACCGCGAACTGCAGACCGAATCCAACAGGCTCGCCAGCGCGCTGCTCGGCCTGGGGCTGAAGACCGGCGACCGCGTCGGCATCTGGTCGCACAACAACGTGCCGTGGGTGCTGATGCAGATCGCCACCGCCAAGGTCGGCCTGATCCTCGTCAACATCAACCCCGCCTACCGCACATCCGAACTCGAGTACGCACTCAACAAGGTCGGCTGCAAGGCGCTGGTGACGATGGCGCAGTTCAAGACCAGCGACTACCTGGGCATGCTGCGCGAGCTGGGCCCCGCGCGCCTGCCGCTGCTGCAGCACATCTTCTGGATCGACAAGCCCGGCCAGGGCGACGAACAGCCCGGCATGCGGCGCTTCAGCCAGCTGCTCGCCAGCGGCGATGCGGCCGATCCGCGCATCGCGCAGATCCAGAAGACGCTGAAGGCCACCGACCCGATCAACATCCAGTTCACCAGCGGCACCACGGGCTTTCCCAAGGGCGCGACGCTCACGCACCGCAACATCCTGAACAACGGCTTCTTCATCGGCGAATGCATGAAGCTCTCGCCCATCGACAAGCTGTGCATTCCGGTGCCGCTGTACCACTGCTTCGGCATGGTGCTGGGCAACCTGGCCTGCCTCACGCACGGCTCGGCCATCGTGTACCCGAACGACGGGTTCGATCCGCTCACCGTGCTCGAGACGGTGCAGGCCGAGAAGTGCACCGGCCTGCATGGCGTGCCGACCATGTTCATTGCCGAACTCGACCATCCGCGCTTCAAGGAGTTCGACCTTTCCACGCTGCGCACCGGCATCATGGCCGGCTCGCCATGCCCCATCGAGGTGATGAAGCGCGTGGTCAGCCAGATGCACCTGAGCGAGATCACCATCGCCTACGGCATGACCGAGACCAGCCCGGTGAGCTGCCAGAGCAGCACCGACACGCCGCTGGACCGCCGCGTGTCCACCGTGGGCACCGTGCAGCCGCACCTCGAGGTGAAGATCGTCGACCCCGAGACCGGAGCGATCATGCCGCCCGGACAGTCGGGCGAGCTGTGCACGCGCGGCTATTCGGTGATGCACGGCTACTGGGACGACGAGCCCAAGACGCGCGAAGCCATCGACCCCGAACACTGGATGCACACCGGCGACCTCGCCACCATGGACGCCGAGGGCTACGTCAACATCGTCGGGCGCATCAAGGACCTGGTGATCCGCGGCGGCGAGAACATCTACCCGCGCGAGATCGAGGAGTTCCTCTACCGCCACCCCAAGGTGCAGGACGTGCAGGTGGTCGGCCTGCCCGACAGGAAGTACGGCGAAGAGCTGTGCGCGTGGATCATCGTCAAGCCCGGCCAGAGCGCCACCGACGACGAGATCCGCGATTTCTGCAAGGGCCAGATCGCGCACTACAAGGTGCCCAGGTACATCCATTTCGTCACCGAATTCCCGATGACAGTCACCGGCAAGATCCAGAAATTCAAGATCCGCGAAGCCATGACAGAGCAACTCGGCCTCAGCCAAGAAAAAACCGCATGAGCAAACTCGAAACCAAACTGAACGCCCGCTCGGCCGAATTCCAGGCCAATGCAGCCGCCATGCGCGCGCTGGTCGACGACCTGCGCCAGCAGTTCGCCAAAGTGGAGCAGGGCGGCGGCGAGGCCGCGCGCGCCAAGCACACCGCGCGCGGCAAGCTGCTGCCGCGCGACCGCGTGGCGGAGCTGCTCGACCCGGGCACGCCCTTCCTCGAAATCGCGCCGCTGGCCGCGCATGCGATGTACCTCGACGCCAAGGGGGCCGAGTCGGCACCGGGCGCGGGCATCATCGCGGGCATCGGCCGGGTGAACGGCGTCGATTGCATGATCGTCTGCAACGACGCCACGGTGAAGGGCGGCACCTACTACCCGATGACGGTGAAGAAGCACCTGCGCGCGCAAGAAATCGCCGAGCAGAACCGCCTGCCCTGCATCTACCTGGTGGACTCGGGCGGCGCCAACCTGCCGAACCAGGACGAGGTGTTTCCCGACCGCGACCACTTCGGCCGCATCTTCTACAACCAGGCCAACATGAGTGCGCAGGGCATTCCGCAGATCGCGGTCGTCATGGGCTCGTGCACGGCCGGCGGCGCGTATGTGCCGGCCATGAGCGACGAGTCGATCATCGTGAAGAACCAGGGCACCATCTTCCTGGGCGGCCCGCCGCTGGTGAAGGCGGCCACCGGCGAAGTGGTCACGGCCGAAGACCTGGGCGGCGGCGACGTGCACACGCGCCTGTCGGGCGTGGTCGACCACCTCGCGCAGAACGACCTGCATGCGCTGGCGCTGGCGCGCACGGCGGTGGCGAACCTCAATGCGAAGAATGCGGGCGCCGAGGCTGCGGACGGCAAGGCGGTGCGCGCGCCCGAGTTCCCGCGCGAGGAGCTGTACGGCGTGATCCCCACCGACACGCGCAAGCCCTTCGACGTGCGGGAGATCATCGCGCGCATCGTCGACGGCAGCGAGTTCCACGAGTTCAAGGCCCGCTTCGGTGCCACGCTGGTCTGCGGCTTCGCCGAGATCGAGGGCATGCCGGTAGGCATCATCGCGAATAACGGCATTCTGTTTTCCGAGTCGGCGCAGAAGGGCGCGCACTTCATCGAACTGTGCTGCCATCGCAAGATTCCGCTGGTGTTCCTGCAGAACATCACCGGCTTCATGGTGGGCCGCAAGTACGAGAACGAAGGCATCGCGCGCCACGGCGCCAAGATGGTGACGGCCGTGGCCACCGCCAACGTGCCCAAGTTCACCATCATCATCGGCGGCAGCTTCGGCGCCGGCAACTACGGCATGTGCGGCCGCGCATACAGCCCGCGCTTTCTCTGGATGTGGCCCAACGCGCGCATCAGCGTGATGGGCGGCGAGCAGGCCGCCAGCGTGCTGGCCACGGTGAAGCGCGACGGCATCGAGCTCAAGGGCGGCAGCTGGAGCAAGGAAGAGGAAGAAGCCTTCAAGGCGCCCATCCGCCAGCAGTATGAAGACCAGGGCCACCCCTACTACGCCACCGCGCGGCTGTGGGACGACGGCATCATCGATCCGGCCGACACCCGCCGCGTGCTGGCGCTGGGCCTGGCGGCCGCGCGCAATGCACCGGTGCCCGAACCGAAGTTCGGCATCTTCCGGATGTGAGGAGGCCCGCATGAGCGAATACACCAAGCTGCAGCTGAGCTTCGAGGGCACCATCGCCCGCATCTGGCTCGACCAGCCCGACGCGCGCAACGCCTTCGACGACGTCGTCATCGCCGAGCTGACGCAGGCCTTCACCGAAGCCGGCGCCGCGCCGCAGGTCAAGGCCATCGTGCTCGGCGCCAACGGCCCGGCCTTCTGCGCGGGCGCGAATCTCAACTGGATGCGCCGCATGGCCGACTACACGCGCGACGAGAACATCGCCGACGCGGGCAAGCTTGCCGCCATGCTTCGAACGATTGCCGAGTGCCCCAAGCCCACCATCGCGCGCGTGCAGGGCGACGTGTATGCCGGCGGCATGGGGCTGGTCGCCGCATGCGACATGGCCGTGAGCGTGGACGCCGCGTGGTATTGCCTGAGCGAAGTGAAGATCGGCCTGGTGCCCGCGACCATCAGCCCCTACGTGCTGCGCGCGATGGGCACCCGCGCTTCGCAGCGCTACTTCCTCACGGCCGAGCGCTTCACTGCCGCCGAGGCGCACCGCATCGGCTTCGTGCATGAATTGGTGGCTGCCGACGCGCTAGATGCGAAGGTCGACGAGCTGCTGAAGGCGCTGACCGGTGCAAGCCCCGCCGCAGTGCGCGCCTGCAAGCAACTGATTGCCGACGTTGCCGGTCGCGAGATCGACGACGCGCTGGTCGCGAAGACGGTGGAGGGCATCGCCGACATCCGCGCGAGCGACGAGGGACGCGAGGGCGTGCAGGCATTCCTGCAGAAGCGCAAGCCCTCGTGGCTGGAAGCCGGCAAGGCCTGAGCACCATGACGCACGACGCACTCATCGAACGCATGGATGCGTGGCTCGCCGCCCATCGCGCGGACTACCAAGCGGTGCTGCAGCCCGGCGTGAGCGACGCCGCGCTCGACGCATTCGAAGCGAAGTTCTCGCTGAAGCTGCCGGAGGCCTTCCGCGCGCTCTACCGCTGGCGCAACGGCCAGCCGAACAGCAGCTTCGACAGCCTGCAGGACAACCGCATGTTCAGCGCGCTCGAGGACATCGCCGACACCAAGGAGATGCTCGACGACATGATCGGCACCGACTTCGAAGACGCTGCCACCTGGCGGCGCGGCTGGGTGCCTTTTCTGTCGAACGGCGGCGGCAGCTACCTGTGCGTCGACATCGATGCCGAAGGCGGCGGGCAGCCGGGGCAGCTCGTCGCCTTCTGGAAAGCCGACGAAGACCGCCCGGTCGAACATGCGTCGGTCGAGGCATGGCTCGCGGACCTCGTGGCTTCCATGGAAGCCGGCACCATCGAATTCGACTGATAGAGAGCCGCCGCCATGAACACCAGCCTCGACATGCCCCAGCTCATCGCACTGGCCGCCGCCATCGGATGGGCCAGCGGCGTGCGGCTCTACCTGGTCGTGCTGCTGACCGGCGTGGTGGGCTACTTCGGCTGGGTGCCGCTGCCGAGCGGCCTGCAGTTGCTGGCGCACCCGGTGGTCATTGCAGCCAGCGGCTTCATGGTGTTCATCGAATTCTTTGCCGACAAGATTCCCGGCCTCGATTCACTGTGGGACGTGGTGCACACCGCCATCCGCATCCCGGCCGGTGCCGCGCTCGCTGCCAGCGTGTTCGGCACCGACCACGGCGTGATGGCCATCGTCGCGGCGCTGTTGGGCGGCGGCTTCGCGGCCACGGCGCATGCGGCCAAGGCCACCACGCGCGCGGCCATCAACACCTCGCCCGAGCCGTTCTCGAACGTGGGCGCCTCGCTGGTCGAGGACTCCATGGTGCCTGCCGGACTGTGGTTGGCGGTGGCGCACCCTTTCGTCTTTCTCGTGCTGTTCGTGCTGGTGCTTGTGCTGAGCGTGTGGCTCATCCGCAAGAGCTGGCGTTTCCTCAAGGCGCTGTTCGCCCGCGTGGCCCGCATCTTCAGCGGCCGACCCGATCCGGGCGTGGTGCCCGCGTTTCAACTGAAAAAGAATCCTCCGGGAGACACTCCGAATGTTTAAGAAGATCCTCATTGCGAACCGTGGCGAGATCGCCTGCCGCGTCGCGGCAACTGCGCGCCGCATGGCCATTCGCACGGTTGCCGTGTACTCGGACGCCGACGCGCATGCCAACCACGTGCGCGCCTGCGACGAGTCGGTGCACATCGGCGGCAGCGCCCCGAAAGACAGCTACCTGCGCTGGGAAAAGATCCTCGAAGCTGCCAAGGCCACGGGCGCCGAGGCGGTGCACCCGGGCTACGGCTTCCTCAGCGAGAACGAAGAGTTCGCGCAGGCCTGTGCCGACGCCGGCCTGGTCTTCATCGGCCCGCCGCCCTCGGCCATCAAGGCGATGGGGCTGAAGGCCGAGTCGAAGCAACTGATGGAAAAGGCCGGCGTGCCTCTGGTGCCCGGCTATCACGGCCACGACCAGAACCCGCAACTGCTGCAGCGCGAGGCCGACCGCATCGGCTACCCGGTGCTCATCAAGGCCAGCGCGGGCGGCGGCGGCAAGGGCATGCGCGCGGTCGACAAGGCGGAAGACTTCGCCGCCGCGCTCGCCTCCTGCCAGCGCGAAGCGATCAACAGCTTCGGCGACGACGCGGTACTGATCGAAAAGTACGTGCAGCGCCCGCGCCACATCGAGATCCAGGTGTTCGGCGACACGCACGGCAACTACGTCTACCTGTTCGAGCGCGACTGCTCGGTGCAGCGCCGCCACCAGAAGGTGCTGGAAGAAGCGCCCGCGCCAGGCATGACCGAGGCGATGCGCAAGCAGATGGGCGATGCCGCCGTGGCTGCGGCGCGTGCGGTGAGCTACGTGGGTGCAGGCACCGTCGAATTCATCGTCGAGCAGCGTGAAGGCGGCGAGATGAACTTCTTCTTCATGGAGATGAACACGCGGCTGCAGGTGGAGCACCCCGTGACCGAAGCCATCACGGGGCTCGACCTCGTCGAATGGCAATTGCGTGTGGCATCGGGGGAGACGCTGCCCGCCAAGCAGGCCGACCTGAAGATCCACGGCCACGCCATCGAGGCGCGCATCTGCGCCGAGAACCCAGACAACAACTTCCTGCCCGCCACCGGCACCCTGCGCGTGTACCGCAAGCCTCAGGCGACGGGCTTCCAGCGCATGGCCCTGACCGGCGCGAGCGCCGGGGTGCGCATCGACGACGGCGTGCGCGAGGGCGGCGAGATCTCGCCCTTCTACGACTCGATGATCGCCAAGCTCATCGTGCACGGCGCCACGCGCGAAGAAGCGCTGGCCCGGCTCGACGCCGCGCTGGCTCAGGTGCAGATCGTGGGCGTGCAGACCAACGTGCAGTTCCTGCGCGGCATCCTGGCGACGGAATCGTTCTCCAGGGCCAACCTCGACACCGCGCTGATCGAGCGCGAGCGCGCGGTGCTGTTCGACCGCGAGACGCTGGGCCTGCCGCTGGCCGCCGCCGCCGCCATCACGCGCACGCTGGTCACCGAATGGCCCGGCAAGATGCCCGACCCCTTCGCTCGCCGCGACGGCTGGCGCTCGCACGGCGAGTACCGGCGTCATTTCGACTTCGAGTTCCGTGGGGCGGAGCAGACCGCCGTGCTGACCTACAAGCGCGACGGCGGCCTGTGGCTGGAAGCCGGCGGCACCGAGGGTCCGCTGGTCATCGGCCAGTTCCCGTCGGGCGAATTCGAGGTCGAGTTCGCCGGCATGCGCCAGACGCTCGACGTGCATCTCGACGGCGCCACGGCCCACGTCTTCGCATCGAAGGGCGCGACCAGGATCACCACCATCGACCGCCTCGCGCACGCCGGCGACGCCCAGGCCGAAGGCGGCCGGCTCACCGCGCCGATGCCCGGCAAGGTGGTGTCGTTCGCCGTCAAGGCCGGCGACAAGGTCAGCCGCGGCCAGCCGCTCGCGGTGATGGAAGCCATGAAGATGGAGCACACCATCGCGGCACCGGCCGACGGCACCGTGGAGGAACTGATGTTCGCCCCCGGCGAGCAGGTGGCCGAAGGCGACGAATTGTTGCGAATGGCCGCCGCAACGGTTTAACCCCGTTCCGGGCGCTGGCCCGTATCAGCTGCGGTAGTCATTCTTTCAAAGGGATTTTCATGACCGCTCGCAGGCCTTTCGGCTCTTTCTTCTTCGCCCGCCATCGCTCGGGCCTCGCCCTGCTGGCCTTGGCTGCCGCCCTGTCGCTGGCCGGATGCGGCCGCAACAACGGGCATGACGAATCGTTCGCCCGGCCGGCACCTCCGCCCGCACCCATGCAGGCCGCCGCCGGCTACGGCGGTGGCGTGGCGATGAAGGAGTCGCGCTCGCGCATGGCCGACACGGCCGCGGAGCCGTCGGCGGCCGAGGCGTCGCCGCAAGACTCGCCACTGCAGCGCTTCCTGGCCGTGCGGCAGGACTTGAACGTCGAGGTGCCGGCGGAGCAACTGGCCGACGCATGGGGCAAGGTGCGCGACCTGTGCGGCACGCTCAAGTGCGAGCTGCTGTCGTCCTCGCTGCTGCGCGAAACGCCCCAGCAGCCCGGCAACGCCATGCTGGAGATGCGCGTGGAGCCCGCCGATGTCGACAAGCTGCTCGGCGGCCTGGCCGGCGTGGCGAACGTGGTCTCGCACACCACCACCAGCGAGGACAAGACCGCCGAGGTGATCGACGTCGAAGCCCGCATCAGGAACCGCACCGAGTTCCGCGACAGCCTGCGCGTCATGCTGCGCGACACCGTCACCAAGCGCACCATGGCCGACCTGCTGTCGATCCAGCGCACGCTGTCGGACACCCAGGCCGAGCTCGACGCCATCGCCACGCAGCGCAAGGTGCTGGCGCAGGAGACGAGCAAGCAGCACATCCAGATCCAGTTCACGCCCAAGCGCGCCCTGGTGAGCAACGGCGACGGCTACAGCCCGATGCGGCATGCGTTGCGCAACGCGGGCTCGGTGCTGGCGGAGAGCGTGGGCGCGCTCATCACATTCATCGCGGCGGTGCTGCCGTGGCTGGTGCTGGTGGTGCTGCCGCTGGGGTGGCTGGTGCGGGTGCTGTGGCGCCGCCGGCGTTCTAAGATGGCGTGAGGCCCGCGATCGGGCCTGCCGTCAAACCCAGGAGCCATTCCCGATGCAGGACCCGATCCGTCTCTACGTGGACGCGCAGTTCGCAAGCCCTTACGCCATGTCCGTGTTCGTCGCACTGCATGAAAAGCAGATTGACTTCGAGATGGTGCCTGTGGATCTTGCGGCGCTCGAACACCGCGCGTCTGGTTTCTCGCAGTTGTCGCTGACGCAGCGCGTGCCGACGCTGGTGCAGGGCGACTTCGCGCTGTCGGAATCGTCGGCCATCACGGAATACATCGACGAAGTCTTTGCGGGTACGCCGCTGTATCCGAAGGACTCGCGCGCCAAGGCCAGGGCGCGCCAGCTGCAGGCCTGGATTCGCAGCGACCTGATGCCGATCCGGCAGGAGCGCCCAACCGAGGTCGTGTTCTTCAGGCCATCGAGCGCGCCGCTGTCCGCGGCGGCACAGGCCTCGGCGAAGTCGCTGTTCGACGCGGTGGAGGCGCTGCTGCCCGCCGATGCGCACAACCTGTTCGGGGAATGGTCGATCGCCGATGTGGATCTGGCGCTGATGCTGAATCGGCTGGTGCTGAACGGGGACGAAGTGCCGCAGCGGCTGGCCGCGTATGCGGCGCGGCAGTGGCAGCGGCCTTCGGTTCAGCGGTGGGTGAAGCTGGCGCGCTGACCCTCGTCAGCCCACCACCACTTCACTGATCTGCATCACCGGCGCGATGTCGGTGTAGTTCTTCACGTCGCCCATGATCTCCTTCATGTGCGGGCCGAAGGCCTTCTGGAAGGCTTCGACGGATTCGCTGAACACGTGGCACATGCCGACGTAGGTGGGCGTGGAGCCCGGCGCGCCGCCGGCCAGGCCTTTGTCGATGGTGTACGAGAGGCAGGCGTCGCCCATGCGGGCCTTCAGCATCGGCATGTGCTTGTCGCGGTAGTAGTCGTGGTCGAACCGTGCGCCTGGGGTGTGGGGGTACATCACGCTGACTTTGATCATTGGTGTCTCCTGATGAGTCGGGTCGTTCGAGCATAGCCATCCGTGCGCGCCGCGTCAGCGGCTTCACTAAGATTCGGCCCATGCGAATCACCGTCTACCTCACCGACAACCGCCCAGAACCCTGGATCGAAGGCCTCAAGGCCGAACTCCCCGATGCCGTCATCGAGCCCTGGAAGCCCGGCGCTCCGCAGGCCGACCATGCCGTGGTGTGGGCGCCGCCGCAGGAGCTCATCGACGAGCAGCCGAAGTTGCGCGGCATCTTCAACATCGGCGCGGGCGTCGATGCGCTGCTCAAGCTCAAGGTGCCGGCGCACACGCGCATCGTGAGGCTCGACGACGCGGGCATGTCGGTGCAGATGGCCGAGTACGTGTGCCACACGCTGATTCGCCACTTCCGCGAGTTCGATGCCTACGAGGCCGACGCGCGCGAGGGCAAGTGGAGCTATCGCAAGCCGAAGCTGCGGCGCGACTTCCCGGTCGGGATCATGGGCCTGGGCGTGCTGGGCGAGCGCGTGGCCAGGGCCGTGGCGCAATTCGAGTTCCCGGTGCTCGGCTGGAGCCGCACGCCGAAGGACATCGACGGCGTGCAGGTGTTCAGCGGCGAGGCGCAGTTCGACGAGTTCCTGTCGTCCACGCGCGTGCTGGTCAACCTGCTGCCGTTGACGGAAGCCACGCGCGGCATCCTGAACCGCAAGACGCTCGGCAAGCTCAAGCCCGGGGGCTACCTGATCAGCATCGCGCGCGGCGGCCACCTGGTGGAAGACGACCTGATCCCGATGCTCGACGCGGGTGAACTCGCGGGCGCCACGCTCGACGTGTTCCAGGTCGAGCCGCTGCCTGCCGACCATGCCTTCTGGCGCCATCCGAAGATCACCGTGACGCCGCACGGCTCGGCGCGCACGCTGCGCGAGGAGTCCATCGCGCAGATCGCCGGGAAGATCCGCGCGATGGAGCAGGGCCTGCCGATCGCCGGCGTGGTCGACCCGACGCGCGGCTACTGACGCCAGGGCCCGACGCTTCCGGCCTTGCCGGAATGTGGCGCGGGCAGGGGAAACCCTGAAGCGCGAGTTTTTCACAAACATGAAAATCTTTTCATGACTGTGAAAACTGCGTTTCGGGTGATCGAGATCGTCGAGCTGTTCGCCCGGGAGAAGCAGCCGCTGGCGCTTTCGGAGATGGCGCGGCTGCTCGACATGCCGGTGTCCAGCTGCCTGGGGCTCATCCGCACCCTCGAAGAGCAGGGCTACATGTATGAAACCGGCCGCCGCCAGGGCTACTACCCGACCGGCCGGCTGCTGGCGATGGCGCAGGTCATCGCCGCCCACGACCCGGTGCTCGACCGGGTGAAGGCCACGCTGGAAGAACTGCGCGACGCGGCGCGCGAGACGGTGGTCTTCGGCAAATTCCGCGACGCGGGCCAGGTGGTGTACCTGGAGGTGCTGAGCGCACCGCAAGCCATCCGCTATTCCGCCGAGTCGGGCGAAACGCGCCCGGCCTATGCCAATTCGCTGGGCCGCGCGCTGCTGTCCACGCTCGAACCCGAGGCGCGCCGCAAGCTGCTGGACGGCATGGCGCTCGCGCCGCTGACCGAAGCCACGCTCACCACCGCCGAAGCCATCGAGGCCGAGCTGCAGCGCGGTGCCGCGCGCGGCTGGTACGGCAACCTCGGCGAAAGCATTCCCGACCTGATCGGCCTGGCCTGGCCGCTGCGCATCGGCGGCGAGGCGTACGCCATCTCGGTCGCGGGCCCGCGCTACCGCATGGAGCCGCGCATCGAAGACATCGCCGCGATGCTGCGCTCCGCCTGCCTCGCCATCGAACCCAAGACCGAGAACCCCCGATGACCACCTCCACCGCCCGCTACTTCGTTCGAGAAGCCGACATCGCCGGCTACCACCCCGCCAACCACACCGGCACGCTGAACAAGCGGCTGATCGGCCCCGAGACGGTGGGCGCGAAGCAGCTCGAGGTGCTGGTCGGGCACATCCGGAAGGGCAAGGGCGCGCTGCCGCATGCGCACCCTGGCATCGAGCAGGTCTGCTACATGCTCGAAGGCCGCGCGGTCGCCGAGGTGGGCGGACAGCGGCAGGAGCTGCACCCTGGAGACAGCTGCTTTTTTCCGGCCGGCGCGATGCACACCTTCACGGTGGTGAGCGACGAGCCGGTGCGCGTGCTGGTGATCTACAGCCCGCCGTACGAGGAATCGCCGGAGCGCGTGATCCGGCCCTGAAGCGACAACAACCCGGAGACAAGCAAATGCAGACAACGAAGAACGCGACCGAGAAATCGGTCGTGGTGGCAAGCCGCCGCCGTTTCATTTCCATCGGTGCCGCCACGGGCCTGGTCAGTGCGGCGCCCTGGGCCTTCGCGCAGGACGGCGGCTACCCGAAGCAGCCGATACGCATCGTCGTGCCCTTCGCGGCCGGCAGCGGCACCGACGCTGTGGCGCGCATCACCGGGCAGATGCTCGGCGATGCGCTCAAGGGCTCGGTCATCGTCGACAACAAGGCTGGCGCCAACGGCGTGATCGGCGCGGAAGCCGTGGCCAAGGCGCCGCCAGATGGCTACACGCTGTTCATGACCACCAACACCACGCACTCGGCCAACCCGAGCCTGATGAAGTCGCTGCCCTACGACCCGGTGAAAGACTTCGCGCCCGTCAGCCGCATGGGCAACCTGCCGTTCATGCTGGTGGTGAACAACGACCTGCCCGTGAAAAGCGTGGCCGAGCTGCTGGCCTGGGGCCGCGCGCATCCCGGCAAGCTGACTTACGCGAGCGGCAACAGCACCGGCATCGTGAGCGGCGCCACGCTGTCGCGCATGAGCGGCGTGCCGATGCTGCACGTGCCCTACAAGAGCACGCCGCCCGCGATTGCCGACCTGATCGGCGGGCAGGTGTCGATGATGGTGGTCGACCTTGCGGCAGGCCTTGCGACGGTGAAGGCCGGCAAGATGCGCGCGATTGCCGTCACCACGCAGGAGCGCACCAAGCTGTTCCCCGAGCTGCCGCCGCTGGCCGACACGCCGGAGCTGAAAGGCTTCGACATCACCTCGTGGAACGGCGTGTTCGCACCGGCCGGCACGCCGCGCGACATCGTGCTGAAGCTCAACAAGGTGCTGTCGGACATGGCGAACGGCGCGGTCTTCCGCGAGCGCGTGGCGAAGCTGGGCTTCGATGCCTTCGGCAGCACGCCGGAGGAGCTGGGGGCGTTCACGGTGTCGGAGCTGGCGAAGTGGAAGAAGCTGATCCAGGCGGCCGGCATTCAACCCGAATGAGCGAGCTGAATTTCTCCCTCGCCCCAGAGGGGGAAGGAGCCAACGCAAAGACATGAATACATCCGGACCTCTCCAAGGCATCCGCATCCTCGACCTCACGGCCGTGGTGATGGGCCCCTACGCCACCCAGACGCTCGGCGACCTCGGCGCCGACATCGTCAAGGTGGAGCCGCCCGGCGGCGACAACCTGCGCGCCGTGGGTCCGATGCGCCATGCGGGCATGGGCGCGATGGCGATGCACCTCAACCGCAACAAGCGTTCCATCGTGCTCGACCTCAAGCAGCCCGAAGGCCGCGAAGCCTGCTTGAAGCTGGCGGCGGGCTGCGATGCGTTGATCTACAACACGCGGCCGCAGGCGATGGCGCGGCTGGGGCTCGGCTACGAAGCCGTGGCGGCAGTCAATCCCAAGATCGTCTATCTCGGCGCCTTCGGCTACGGCGAGCAGGGCCCCTACGCCGGCAAGCCCGCCTACGACGACCTGATTCAAGGCGCGGCCGGCATCGCCTCGCTGTTCGCGCAGCAAAGCGGCGGTGAGCCGCGCTACGCGCCCGTCACGCTGGCCGACCGCGCGGTGGGGCTGCAGGCGGCCATCGCATTGCTCGCCGCCGTGCTGCATGCGCAGCGCACCGGCAAGGGCCAGGCGGTGGAGGTGCCGATGTTCGAGGCGCTCTCGCAGTTCGTCATGGGCGACCACCTCGGCGGCCACAGCTTCGAGCCGCCGCTCGGCCCCACCGGCTACGCGCGCCTGCTCGCGCCGCACCGCAAGCCCTACGCCACATCGGACGGGCATCTCAGCGTGCTGATCTACAACGACAAGCACTGGCAGGCCTTCTTCGACGTGATCGGCCGGCCCGAGCTGCGCGACTCGCCCATGTTCGGCACGCACACCGCGCGCGCCGCGAACATCGGCGCCGTGTACGCCTTCGTTGCCGAAGTGATGGCCACGCGCACCAGCGACGAATGGTTCGCCGCGCTGGCGGCCGCCGACATTCCGGTCGCGCGCCTGCACAGCACCGACAGCCTGCTCGACGACCCGCACCTGCGTGCCGTGGGCTTCTATCCCGAGTTCGACCATCCGAGCGAAGGGCGCATCCGCACCCTCGCGCCGGTCGGCCGCTACAGCGCCACGCCCACCGCCATACGCCGCCCCGCGCCGCGCATCGGCGAGCAGAGCGTGGAGCTGCTGCGCGAGGCGGGCTACGACGACGAGAGCATCGAACGCATGGTGGCGCGCGGCGTCACGCTGCAACCGGAACCAACGAAAGACAGCGAATGAATTTTTCCCTGAACGATGACCAGCGCTCGCTGGTCGCGGCCATCGAGCGCCTGTGCGAAGACTTCCCGGCCGACTACTGGCGCGACCATGACGACCGCGCCGTGTTCCCGCACGAGTTCCACCGCGCCGTGGCCCGCAGCGGCTGGCTCGGCATCGCCATGCCCGAGGCACAGGGCGGCGCGGGCCTCGGCATCACCGAGGCGGCACTGATGATGCGCGCCATCAGTGCGTCGGGCGCGGGCATGTCGGGCGCATCGTCGGTGCACATGAACATCTTCGGGCTCAACCCGGTGGTGGTGTTCGGCACAGAGGAACAGCGCCAGCGCTTCCTGCCGCCGCTCATCGCCGGCACCGAGAAGGCCTGCTTCGCGGTGACCGAGCCCGATGCGGGGCTCGACACCACCAGCCTCAAGACGCAGGCGGTGCGCCAGCCCGATGGCGGCTACCTGCTGCACGGCCGCAAGATCTGGATCTCGACCGCGCAGGTGGCCGACCGCATGCTGATCCTCACGCGCACCACGCCGCTCGACCAGGTGAAGAAGCCCACGCAAGGCCTCACGCTCTTCTACACGCCGCTGGACCGCAGCAAGGTCGAGGTGCGCGAGATCCACAAGCTCGGCCGCGCGGCGGTGGACTCCAACATGCTCTTCATCGACGGTCTCGCGGTGCTTGAGGCAGACCGCATCGGCGAGGAGGGCAGGGGCTTCGAATACATCCTGCACGGGCTCAACCCGGAGCGCATCCTCATCGCGGCGGAAGCCATCGGCATCGGCCGCGCGGCGTTGCACATCGCCTCGCAGTACGCGCAGGAGCGGGTCGTGTTCGGCCGGCCCATCGGCCAGAACCAGGGCGTGGCGCATCCGCTGGCGCGCGCCTGGGCCAACCTGGAGGCGGCCGACCTGATGATGCTCAAGGCCGCCACGCTGTACGACGCGGGCGAGCCCTGCGGCGTCGAGGCCAACGCCGCCAAGTACCTCGCGGCCGAGGCGGCGCACGACGCCTGCCAGAACGCGGTGCTCACCCTCGGCGGCATGGGCTATGCCAAGGAATACCACGTGGAGCGGCTGCTGCGCGAGAGCTACATACCGCGCATCGCGCCGGTGAGCCCGCAGATGATCCTGAACTTCATCGCAGAGAAGGCGCTCGGGCTGCCCAAGTCGTACTGAGCCGCGCGGCTGGCACCATTTGCAACCTCGCAGGCGCGCATTGCTACCTCGCGGGACTCGTGCGGCGAGCAGGGCATTGGCAGGTGTCGGACAATCGAAGGCGGTCTTCCATCCACCCGCGATACAAGAGACATCCCATGAAACTCCCCACCCAAGTCAAGATCGTCGACGTCGGCCCGCGCGACGGCCTGCAGAACGAAAAGCAGCCGGTCTCGGCCGAAGTGAAGATCGGCCTCGTGCACCGCCTGCAGGACGCGGGCCTGAAGGAGATCGAGGTCACCAGCTTCGTGAGTCCGAAGTGGGTGCCGCAGATGGCAGACAACGCCGAGGTGATGCACGGCATCCGCCGCCAGCCCGGCGTGCGCTACTCGGTGCTCACGCCGAACATGAAGGGCTTCGAAGCCGCCATCGCCGCGCCGCGCGAGGAGTGGCCCGACGAGATCGTGGTGTTCGGCGCCGCCAGCGAAGCCTTCAGCCAGAAGAACATCAACTGCTCGATCGCCGAGAGCATCGAGCGCTTCGCGCCCGTGGTGGCCGCGGCGCTCGAGAAGGGCATCCGCGTGCGCGGTGCCATGTCGTGCACCGTGGGCTGCCCCTATGAAGGCGATATCGCGCCGGCCAAGGTCGGTTATCTCGCGCAGCTGATGAAGGGCATCGGCGTGCAGCGCGTGGACGTGGCCGACACCATCGGCGTGGGCACGCCGCGCAAGGTGCAGGCGGCAATGGAAGCCACGCTGGCGCACTTCGAAGTCGACGCCATTTCAGGGCACTTTCACGACACCTACGGGCAGGCGCTGGTCAACACGCTGGCGGCGCTCGAACTGGGAGTATGGAACTTCCAGTCGTCCTCGGCCGGCCTGGGCGGCTGCCCCTACGCCAAGGGCGCTACGGGCAACGTGGCAACGGAAGACGTGGTCTACATGCTGCACGGCATGGGCATCGAGACCGGCATCGATCTCGACAGGCTGATCGACGCGGGCGTGTACATCAGCGAGGCACTGGGCCGCGAGCCGAACTCGCGCGCGTCGAAGGCCATCCGCACCAAGCGGGCGGGTTGAAGCATGGACCTGCATGTCTGGCTCGCATTCCTGGTGGCGAGTTGCGTCATCGCGGTGTCGCCCGGTTCGGGCGCTGTGCTCAGCATGAGCCACGGCCTCAGCTACGGCGTG
The DNA here is from genome assembly GCF_965279555.1 of Variovorax sp. Taxonomy (NCBI): domain Bacteria; kingdom Pseudomonadati; phylum Pseudomonadota; class Betaproteobacteria; order Burkholderiales; family Comamonadaceae; genus Variovorax; species Variovorax sp. The sequence continues at coordinate 52,209 of NZ_OZ257247.1, forward strand.
CGTCGCACCACCGCGACCATCGTCGGCCTGCAGCTGGGGCTGGCGGTGATCCTGCTGGTGGCCGGCCTCGGCGTGGGTGCTGTGCTCACCGCCTCGGCCACCGCTTTCACGGTGATCAAGGTGGTAGGCGCCTGCTACCTGCTGTGGCTGGGCTGGCGCCAATGGCGCGCGCCCGTGGCGCCGGCGGCGAGTGCAGAAGGCGGCGAGGCCGCGCGCGAGCCCGACCTCACGGCGCCCCAGCGCGTGCTGCGCGGCTTTCTCACCAACGTGACCAACCCCAAGGGCATCGTCTTCATGGCCGCGGTGCTGCCGCAGTTCATCCAGCCGACGCGCCCGCTGTGGCTGCAGTTGCTGGGGCTGCTGGCCACGACGGTGATGGTCGACGTGACCGTGATGCACGGCTACGCCTGGCTGGCCGCGCGGCTGCAGGGCGTGCTGCGCAGCGTGCGCGCCCGGCGCGCGCAGAACCGCGTCTTCGGCGGCGTGCTCATGACCATGGGCGCGTTCCTGTTCCTCTTCAAGCGCAGCGCCTGATAGATTCGAAACCCATGTGCGGCTCCGAACTCCACTCCCTCCCCGAAGGCGTCCAGCGCGTTTCCCGCGTTCTGCAGGACGCCGGCCATCCCCATTCGCCACGCATGCTCGATGACGCCTGCCGCACCGCGCAGCAGGCGGCCGACGCGCTCGGCATTTCCGTCGGGCAGATCGCCAAGAGCATCATCTTCCGCCGCAAGAGCGACGAGGTAGCGGTGCTGGTCATCACCTCGGGCGACAAGCGCGTGGACGAGAAGAAGGTCGATGCGCTGATCGGCAAGACCGGCCGCGCCGACGCCGACTTCGTGAAGGCGCGCACCGGCTTCACCATCGGCGGCGTGTCGCCAGTGGGCCACTTGACCAAGCCGGTGGTGCTGATCGACCGCGAGCTGTTCCGCTTCGAGGAAATCTGGGCTGCGGCGGGCCACCCGCATGCGGTGTTCCAGCTGCGCCCGCAAGACCTCGAGAAGCTCACCGGCGCGCCGGTGGCGGACGTGGTGTGAATTTCGGCGAAGCGCAAACGCTGGCCGAGCGCGCCGTGGCCGTGCAGGCCATGGCCGAAGACGTGCCCTCGCCTTGCTCGTCGGTGTGCCGCATGGACCGCCTGAGCGGCTTCTGCGAAGGCTGCCTGCGCACCATTCCCGAAATCGCGGGCTGGAGCAAGATGGAAGACGAGACCCGGCGCCATGTGTGGCGCGCGATAGAGTTGCGGGCGCTCGCCGGCATCTGGCGCGCCCCAGGAGACCACGCCGCATGAAGCACATCGACTTCTATCTCGACTTCATCTCGCCCTACGCGCACCTTGCGTTCGAGCACCTGCCGGAGGCGCTCGAAGGGCTGAGCTACAACGTGGCCTACAAGCCGGTGCTGCTGGGTGCGCTGCTCAAGCAGCACGGCCAGCTCGGCCCGGCGGAGATTCCGTCCAAGCGCAGCTGGACCTACCGCCACGTGCTCTGGCTGGGCCACGCGCACGGCATCCCGATCGAGATGCCCGCCTCGCATCCCTACAACCCGCTGGCGCACCTGCGGCTCGCGCTGTCGACCGGCGACGACGGCACCATCAGCCGCCTCGTGGCCGAGACCGTCTTTCGCCATGTGTGGCGCGGCGGCGAGGAAGCGGGCGACTCCGCGCGCCTTGCCGCGCTCACCGCGCAGCTCGAGCCCCTGCGCGACGCGAACAGCGACGAGAGCAAGGCCCTGCTCAAGCGCAACACCGAAGAGGCGCTGCAGCTTGGCGTGTTCGGCACGCCGGCCTATGTGGTCGACGGGCGCCTGTTCTGGGGCTTCGACGGCCTCGCGATGCTGCGTGCCTACCTGAGCGGCGACGCATGGTTCGACGGTCCGCAATGGACCGCGGCCGACCAGCGCCCGTCCCTGCTGCGCAGCAGCAAGCCGGGCTGAGGACAAACCCGAGCAAGGGTCCGATTTCTTACAAGCTGAAACGCACTGCGCGGGTTTCACCCTAATCCGTAAGCGCCGATTCAGTTTCGCGAAAGCCTCGGGTCAGTCGCGCCTCCAAGAATGCCTCACGGTCTCCGGAATCGGGGAACCGCATGGACGCATACACACAGGAGACGACCAAATGGCAGCCACACTAGATTCGCGGGGAGTGCCGCATCCGGCCCCCCGGCCCATGTCAGCCGAGGAGAAGAAAGTCATCTTCGCCTCGTCGCTAGGCACTGTGTTCGAGTGGTACGACTTCTACCTCTACGGCTCGCTGGCCGCGATCATCGCCAAGCAGTTCTTCAGCGGCCTGGATGCGGGCGCGGCCTTCATCTTCGCGCTGCTGGCGTTCGCCGCCGGTTTCCTGGTGCGTCCGTTCGGTGCCATCGTGTTCGGCCGCCTGGGCGACATGATCGGGCGCAAGTACACCTTCCTGGTCACGATCCTGATCATGGGCCTGTCGACCTTCATCGTCGGCCTGCTGCCCAGCTACGCGACCATCGGCGTCGCGGCGCCGGTGATCCTGATCGCGCTGCGCATGCTGCAGGGCCTGGCGCTCGGCGGCGAGTACGGCGGTGCAGCCACCTACGTGGCCGAGCACTCGCCGCACGGCAAGCGCGGCGCCTACACCTCGTGGATCCAGACGACGGCCACGCTCGGCCTGTTCCTGAGCCTGCTGGTGATCCTGGGCGTGCGCGAAGGCCTGGGCGAAGCGGTGTTCAACGACTGGGGCTGGCGCATTCCGTTCCTGGTGTCGATCCTGCTGCTGGGCATCTCGGTGTGGATCCGCCTGACGCTGTCGGAATCGCCCGCCTTCCAGAAGATGAAGGCCGAAGGCAAGACCTCGAAGGCGCCGCTGTCCGAGTCCTTCGGCCAGTGGAAGAACCTGAAGATCGTGATCCTGGCGCTGGTGGGCCTGACGGCCGGCCAGGCAGTGGTCTGGTATTCGGGCCAGTTCTACGCGCTGTTCTTCCTGACGGCACAGCTGAAGGTCGACGCGACCACGGCCAACCTGATGATCGCCGCGGCGCTGCTGCTGGGCACGCCCTTCTTCGTGATCTTCGGTACGCTGTCCGACAAGATCGGCCGCAAGCCGATCATCATGGCCGGCTGCCTGCTGGCCGTGGTCACCTACTTCCCGGTCTTCAAGATGCTGACCGAAGCCGCCAACCCCGACCTGGCCCGCGCGCAGGCCACCGCCGGCGTGACGGTGACGGCCGACCCGGCGACCTGCTCGTTCCAGGGCAACCCGGTGGCCCGCGAGATCGACTTCAAGAGCTCGTGCGACATCGCCAAGCGCTACCTGGTGCAGAACTCGGTGAGCTATGAGAACGTGGCCGGCGCGCCGGGCTCCAAGGCCGTGGTGAAGATCGGCGACAAGACCGTCGAGGCGCCCATCGGCAACGTGGTGAACCTCAAGTTCGACGAGAACTCCGCCAAGGAAATCGCCGCCTTCAAGAAGGGCGTGGCCGAAGACCTGAAGGTCGCGGGCTACCCGCCCAAGGCCGACCCCGCGAAGATGAACAAGGTGCTGACGGTGCTGCTGCTGTTCTGGCTGGTGCTGCTGGTGACCATGGTCTACGGCCCGATCGCCGCGATGCTGGTCGAGATGTTCCCCACGCGCATCCGCTACACCTCCATGAGCCTGCCGTACCACATCGGCAACGGCTGGTTCGGCGGCCTGCTGCCGACCACCGCCTTCGCCATCGTGGCTTCCACCGGCAACATGTACAACGGCCTCTGGTACCCGATCATCATCGCGGGCATCACGCTGGTGATCGGCACGCTGTTCATCCGCGAGACCAAGGACGTGGACATCTACGCCAACGACTGAGTCCGCCGCAAGCAGGAGGGAGCAACGCCCTCCGTTCGACAAAGAGGCTTCATGCCACCCCGCATGAAGCCTTTTTCTTGAGCCCTTTCCCTTCATTCCAGTTTTCAGGAGACCAGACCCATGTGGAAGATCGTCGTCGGCTTCATCGCTTTTGCCGCACTCGCCCTGTTCGTGATTTCCAAGGCCGGCGACAAGGTCGACATGTCGGGCGAGAAGCACGGCGGCGACACCGCCACGCACGAGCCCGCGCCGGCCGCCGCGCCGAAGTAGGTTCGCGGAACTGGCTGGCTAGCGCTTGAAGCGGCCGTCGCTGATGATCGACAGGTCGGCGAAGTCGATGCCGCTGTGGTCCTGCGGCGAGTAGCTCACCTCCAGCCCGCCGCCCAGGTCGAAGCCCTTGATGGTCTCCAGCGCGGCCGTCACCTTGGCGCGCGTGGGCTTGGGGCCGGCGCGGCGCAGCGCCTCCACCAGCACCTTGGCCGACGCGAAGCCCTCGAGCGCGGCCGGCGACAGCTCCGCCTGGCCCTTGGCCTGCGCCAGCGTCAGCGCTTCCTTCACCATCGGCTGGCCCAGCGAGCGTTCGTTAGGGAACACCTGCGTCACGATCACGCCCTTGCTCGCATCGCCCAGTTGCTTGATGAAGCCCGACGAGGCGTTGTTCGACAGCGTGACCACCTGCGCCGCCGAGCCCGCCGCGCGCAGCGCCTTGATGCCGTCCACCACCGCGACGCCCGAGCCGATCCACACCACGGCCTGTGCGTTGGCCTCCTTGATGGCCGGCACGATGGTCTTGTAGTCGGGCTTGTCGCGGTCGGCCGGAATGGTCGCGGTCGGCTTGGCCCCGCCCTTGGTGAAGCCGGCCATCGCCCCCTCCAGCGCGTCCTGCCCGAACGAGTCGGTCACGTACACCACCGCGATGCGCGTGAGGCCGATGGTCAGCAGGTGCTGCACCGCCTTCTCCGCCTCGCGCTGGTAGGTGGCGCGCACGTTGAACACATGCTTCTGCAGCGGCTTGTGCAGCACCATCGCGCCGGTCGAAGGGCCGATGAGCGCCACGTCGTACTTGTCGAGCCAGGGGATGATGGCCTGCGAATGCGGCGTGCCCCGGCTCATGAAGAGCGCGAGCACTTTCCTGTCCTCGATCAGCGCGCGGGCGTTGTCGCCGGCGCGCTTCACGTCGAAGCCGTCGTCCATGCGCAGCACCTCGATCTTCTCGCCGTGAATGCCGCCCTGCGCGTTGACCGCGTCGATCACCAGCTGAGCGCCGCCGATGGTCTCGTTCACGCTCGCGGCCACAGAGCCGGTCATGCCTGCGGTCTGGCCGATCAGGAGCTGGGCCGATGCGCCGACGGCGCTGAAAGCCAGCAGGGCTGCGGCGCAAAGCGTGCGCGTCTTCGTCATGGAAACCTTTCGGAACAGGGCTGGAAAGCGGTGCGTGAATTGGCGTAAACAAACGTCGTATTTGTTTCCAGAAGTGTCTCGAACTCCATTCGGACAAACCCCTGCGCGGGCACGGACCTTGTGACCCACTGCGCAAACCCGTCATGGACCACTCCCTAGAATGTTTGCCCCACCCCTCAAGGCATTCATGACACAGGGCTCCATCCGGATTCGCGGCGCGCGCCAGCACAATCTCCAGAACCTCGACCTCGACATCCGCACCGGCGAGATGACCGTGGTCACCGGGCCGAGCGGCTCGGGCAAGTCGAGCCTCGTGTTCGACACCCTCTATGCCGAAGGACAGCGGCGCTACGTGGAGACCTTCTCCGCCTACGCGCGCCAGTTCCTGGATCGCATGGACAAGCCGGCGGTCGACAAGGTGGAGGGCGTGCCGCCCGCCATCGCCATCGACCAGACCAACCCGGTGCGTTCCTCGCGCTCCACGGTCGGCACCATGACCGAGCTGAACGACCACCTGAAGCTGTTGTTCGCGCGCGCGGCCAACCTGTTCGACCGCGAGACCGCGCTGCCGGTGCGGCACGACTCGCCAGACAGCATCTATGCGCAGATCGTCGAGCGCGCGGCCGCCGCGGGTGACCCACGTCTGGTGGTCACCTTCCCGGTCGAGCTGCCCGCGAGCACCACGGCAGAGGAAGTCACGCAGTGGCTGTCGGCCAGCGGCTTCACGCGTGTGCAGGCTGAGCGCGAGGTGGCCACGCCCACCGGCCCGCGCAAGGTGCTCGACGTGGTGGCGGACCGGTTCCGCGCCTCGAGCGCCGAGCGTTCGCGCGTGGTGGAGGCCATCGAGGTCGCGCTCAAGCGCGGCAGCGGGCGCGTCACCGTGCATGCCACGGGAGCCGAGGAAAACGCTGCAACCGACGTGTGGAAGTTTTCGACCGGCCTGCACTGCCCCGAGAGCGACATCCGCTACGCCGACCCGATCCCGTCGATGTTCTCGTTCAACTCGGCCGTGGGCGCCTGCGACACCTGCCGCGGCTTCGGACGCGTGATCGGCGTCGACCTGGGCCTTGTGATTCCGAACGACAAGCTCACGCTGCGCGCCGGCGCCATCAAGACCATCCAGACGCCCGCCTGGAAAGAAGCGCAGGACGACCTCATGCGCCATGCCGAGACGGCAGGCATTCCGCGCGACACGCCCTGGAACAAGCTCACCGACGAGCAGAAGCACTGGGTGATCGAGGGCACGCCCAACTACAAGGAAGGCAACTGGAACAAGCAGTGGTACGGCGTGCGCCGCTTCTTCGCCTACCTGGAGAGCAAGGCCTACAAGATGCACATCCGCGTGCTCTTGTCCAAGTACCGCAGCTACACGCAGTGCCCGACCTGCAGCGGCGCGCGGCTGAAGCTCGACAGCCTCATCTGGCGCATCGGCAGCAAGGAAGACGCCGACGCGGTGCTGCCGCCCGGGAAGCGCTTCATGCCGACCGGCGCGAAGTGGACCCGCGCGCAGCTGGAGGCGCTGCCGGGTCTGTGCCTGCATGACCTGATGCTGCTGCCTATCGAGAGGCTGCGGAGGTTCTTCGACCGCATGGGCCAGGGAATGGCTCCCTCCCCCTCCGGGGGAGGGCAGGGGTGGGGGCAGGCGGCGCTAGCAAGCCCGGCTGCCTCGAATGAGGCCGAGAGCCCCCATCCCAACCTTCCCCCAGCGGGGGAAGGGGCAAGACAGGGCGAGGCCCAGGCGCTGAAGCTGCTGTTCGAAGAAATCACCACCCGCCTGCGCTACCTCCACGACGTCGGCATCGGCTACCTGACGCTCGACCGCCAGAGCCGCACGCTCTCCGGCGGCGAAGTGCAGCGCATCAACCTCACCACCGCGCTCGGCACTTCGCTGGTCAACACGCTGTTCGTGCTCGACGAGCCCAGCATCGGCCTGCATCCGCGCGACATGAACCGCATCACCGAAGCCATGCTGCGCCTGCGCGATGCCGGCAACACGCTGGTGGTGGTCGAGCACGACCCGGCCGTGATGCTGGCTGCCGACCGAGTGATCGACATGGGCCCCGGCCCAGGCGCGCGCGGCGGGCAGATCGTGTTCGACGGCACCACCGACCAATTGCGCGACGCCGACACGCTCACCGGCCAGTACCTGGGCGGGCGCAAGAAGATCGGCATGGGCTTCAAGCGGCTGGTGAGCGAGAACACGCACCGGCTCATCCTCGAAGGCGTGCGCGAGCACAACCTGAAGAACGTGACGGTCGAGTTCCCGCTGGCGCGGCTGGTGTGCGTCACCGGCGTCAGCGGCTCGGGCAAGTCCACGCTCATACAGGACGTGCTGGCGCCCGCGCTCATGCGCCACTTCGGCAAGGCCACGGAAACGCCCGGCGCGCACGACCGCATGCTCGGCGCCGATCACCTGGGCGACGTGGTGTTCGTCGACCAGTCGCCCATCGGCAAGACCGCACGCTCCAACCCCGCGAGCTACGTGGGCGCGTGGGACGCCATCCGCGAAATCTTCGCCACCGCGGCGCTCTCGCGCCAGCGCGGCTACACCGCGAGCAAGTTCAGCTTCAACTCCGGCGACGGGCGCTGCCCGACCTGCGGCGGCTCGGGCTTCGAGCACGTCGAGATGCAGTTCCTGTCCGACGTGTACCTGCGCTGCCCCGACTGCGACGGCAAGCGCTACCGCCCCGAGATCCTCGAAGTGCGCGTGGAGCGCAAGGGCAAGAGCTACAACGTGGCCGACGTGCTCGACCTCACCGTTGCCGAAGCGGCGGCGGTGTTCGAGGCCGACCGCGACGTGCTGCGCGTGCTGCAGCCGATTTCCGACGTGGGCCTGGACTACGTCAAGCTCGGCCAGCCCGTGCCCACGCTGAGCGGCGGCGAGGCGCAGCGCCTGAAGCTCGCCGGTTTCCTGGCCGAGGCCGCGAAGAACGCGACCGCGAGCAAGCAGTCGGTGGCGCGCAAGGGCACGCTGTTCCTGTTCGACGAGCCGACCACCGGACTGCACTTCGACGACATTGCGCGGCTGATGCGCGCGCTGCGCAAGCTGCTGGACGCTGGCCATTCGCTGATCGTCATCGAGCACAACCTCGACGTGATCCGCGCGAGCGACTGGCTCATCGACCTCGGCCCCGAAGGCGGCGAAGGCGGCGGCCAGGTGGTTGCCGAAGGCACGCCGGAGCAGCTGCGCGAGAACCGCGCATCGCTCACCGGCGCCGCGCTGGCCGACTACGAACTGGCCATCGGCCCCGATGCCTACAAGGTGGCCGAGCGCGCCGCGCGCCGCTACATCGCCAACGCGAAGACGGCGCCGGGCAGCAACGCGATCGAGATCGTCAACGCGCGCGAGCACAACCTGAAGAACCTGAGCGTGGACATTCCGCGCGGCAAGTTCAGCGTGGTGACCGGCGTGAGCGGCTCCGGCAAGTCGACGCTCGCGTTCGACATTCTTTTCAACGAAGGGCAGCGCCGGTACCTCGAATCGCTCAACGCCTATGCGCGCAGCATCGTGCAGCCGGCCGGCCGGCCCGAGGTGGACGCGGTGTACGGCATTCCGCCGACCGTGGCCATCGAGCAGCGCCTGTCGCGCGGCGGCCGCAAGAGCACGGTGGGCACCACCACCGAGGTGTGGCACTTCCTGCGGCTGCTGTACGTGAAGCTGGGCATCCAGCACTGCATTCACGACGGCGCCGCCGTGCAGCCGCAGACGCCCGACAGCATCGCCGCGCAGCTGATGCGCAACTTCAAGGGCCAGCACATCGGCCTGCTCGCGCCGCTGGTGAGCAACCGCAAGGGCGTGTACACCGAGCTGGCCGACTGGGCGCGCCCGCGCGGCTTCACGCACCTGCGCGTGGACGGCGACTTCCTGCCGACCACCGGCTTCCCGCGCATCGACCGCTTCAAGGAGCACAGCATCGAGCTGCCGGTGGCCAGCCTCGACGTGCTGCCCTCGAAGGAGACCGAGCTGCGCGAGGCGCTGACCAAGGCGCTCGAACACGGCAAGGGCGTGGTGCATGTGCTGAGCGAACTCGACGGCCTGCGCGCCGCGATGATGGCGGGCGTGTCCGCCGCGGGCATCGGCCGCGTGAACGTGTTCTCCACGCTGCGCGCCTGCCCGGTGTGCAGCACCAGCTACGCCGAGCTCGATCCGCGCCTGTTCAGCTACAACAGCAAGCACGGCTGGTGCCCCGATTGCGTGGGCACCGGTGTCAAGCTCAGCAAGGACCAGCGCAAGGTGTTCGACGACTCCGTGCGCGACGACGACAACAAGGGCCGCGAGCAGACCTTCGCCGAACCCGAGGTGGAAGACCTGGCCGACGTGGTCTGCCCGACCTGCGAGGGCACGCGCCTGAATGCCACGGCCCGCGCCGTGGGCTTCGGCACCGCGGCCGACGGCACGGGCGGCATCGGCATCACCGAGCTGGCACGCATGAGCGTGACCGAGGTGCGGCAGTGGTTCGAAGGGCTGGCGCTCACGGGCCGCGAAGCCGAGATCGCGCGCGACCTGGTGCCCGAGATCAAGAGCCGGCTCGAATTCCTCGAAGAAGTGGGACTTGGCTACCTCACGCTCGACCGTGGCGCGCCAACGCTCTCCGGCGGCGAGGCGCAGCGCATCCGCCTGGCGGCTCAGCTCGGCAGCAACCTGCAGGGCGTGTGCTACGTGCTCGACGAGCCGACCATCGGCCTGCATGCGCGCGACAACCAGATCCTGCTGAACGCGCTGCACAAGCTGGGCGACAAGGGCAACACGCTGGTGGTGGTGGAGCACGACGAAGACACCATCCGCCGCGCCGACCACATCATCGACATCGGCCCGAGCGCGGGCAAGCGCGGCGGCCGGCTGGTGGCCGAAGGCTCGGTGGCCGACATCCAGAATGCCGGCGATTCGCAGACCGGCCGCTACCTGCGCGATGCCATCCGGCATCCGCTGCAGGCACGCCGCACGGTCCCCTCGCCCGACCCGAAGGCCGAGGAGAGCGGCGAATGGCTCACCGTGCACGGCGCCGACCTCCACAACCTGCAGGACGTGACCGCCACGCTGCCGCTGCACCGCCTGGTGGTGGTCACCGGCGTCAGCGGCTCGGGCAAGTCCACGCTCGCGCGCGATGTGCTGCTGGCCAACGTGCAGGGCATCGTGGTGCAGCGCATGACCAAGGCGGGCCGCGACGCCGACGCAGCCGGCAAGCGCCCGGCGTGGGCCGGCTGCAAGAAGGTCGACGGCTACGAGACCATCGACCGCGTGCTCGAGGTCGACCAAACGCCCATCGGCAAGACGCCGCGCAGCTGCCCTGCCACCTACATCGGCTTCTGGGACACTATCCGCAAGCTGTTCGCCGACACGCTCGAAGCCAAGGCGCGCGGCTACGGCCCGGCGCGCTTCAGCTTCAACACCGGCGAAGGCCGCTGCCCTGGTTGCGAGGGCGCGGGCGTGCGCACCATCGAGATGAGCTTCCTGCCCGACGTGAAGGTGCCCTGCGAGGTCTGCCACGGCGCGCGCTTCAACCCCGAGACGCTGGCCGTGAGCTGGCGCGGCAAGAGCATCGGCGATGTGCTGAAGATGGAAGTCGACGAGGCCGTCGAGTTCTTCGCGAGCATGCCCAACATCGCCCATCCGCTGCAGCTGCTGAAGGACGTGGGCCTGGGCTACCTCACGCTGGGGCAGCCATCGCCCACGCTGTCGGGCGGCGAAGCGCAGCGCATCAAGCTGGTGACCGAACTGAGCAAGGTGCGCGACGACATCACCCGCCGGGGCCAGAAGCCGCCGCACACGCTGTACGTGCTCGACGAGCCGACCGTGGGCCTGCACATGGCCGACGTCGAGAAGCTGATCCACGTGCTGCACCGGCTGGTGAACGGCGGCCACAGCGTGGTGGTGATCGAGCACGACCTCGACCTGATCGCCGAGGCCGACTGGATCCTCGACCTCGGGCCCGAGGGCGGCAATGCCGGCGGGCGCATCGTCGCGGCAGCGCCGCCGGAAGAAGTGGTGCGGCTGGGTACTCACACCGGGGTGGCGCTGGCGCCAGTCCTGGCGCGCTGACCGCCGCAAGAGTGCGCGCGCTTTCCAGCTGAACGCATAGGCCTTTCGGGGGCCTCGCCAAGGTCTTGGAAAGCGGCGCACAATGGCTTCAACCCTTGGCGCAGGCGCATCCTGAATCAGCCATGGTGGAGACCATGTGAAGGGGTGAAGCGCCGTGTCGTGGGCTACGCAAGGAGCCATGTCATGACCCGCTTCATCGATGTTCACAGCCTGGTCCGCCTGGTGGACGAGACCGGCGTTCCGCAATTCCTCGAGGCCCTGGCCGACTCATTGCGCGACGACTTCCTGCGGTGGCGAGAGTTCGACAAGAAAGCGCGCGTGGCCAGCCATTCGCACCTCGGCGTGATCGAGCTGATGCCGGTGGCCGACGACGGAGCCTATGCCTTCAAGTACGTCAACGGGCATCCCCACAACACGCAGGTCGGGTTGCCCACGGTCATGGCCTTCGGCGTGCTGGCCGAGGTCGACACGGGCTACCCCGTCCTGCTGTCGGAACTCACCCTCACCACCGCGCTGCGCACGGCCGCCACCTCGGCGATGGCCGCGAAGGCGCTGGCGCGGCCCGATTCGCGCAGCCTCGCGCTGATCGGCAACGGCTCGCAGAGCGAGTTCCAGGCGCTGGCCTTCCATGCGCTGCTGGGCATCGAGGAAGTGCGCGTGTTCGACACCGACCCGCACGCCACCGACAAGCTGGTGCGCCATCTCTCTGCCTGCACGCCGCTGGAGATCGTGCGCGCGCGCTCCGTGGCCGATGCCGTGCGCGGCGCCGACATCGTCACCACCGTCACCGCCTACCAGGGCCGCGCGACCGTGCTCACGCCCGACATGATCGAGCCCGGCATGCACATCAACGCCGTGGGCGGCGATTCGCCCGGCAAGACAGAGCTGCACCCCGACGTGCTGCGGCTCGCGCGCGTGTTCGTCGAATACGAGCCGCAGACCCGCGTGGAAGGCGAGATCCAGCAGGTGGAGGCCGACTTCCCGGTGCACGAGCTGTGGCGCGTGCTGCTGGGCGAAGTGCCCGGCCGCGAGAGCCCGGGGCAGGTCACGCTGTTCGATTCGGTCGGCTTCGCTCTGGAGGACTACACCGCGCTGCGCTACATCCAGCGCATTGCCACCGAGCGCGGCATCGGCCAGCAGATCGCGCTGGTGCCCGAGCTGGACGACCCGAAGGACCTGTTCGGCCTCACGGCCTCGGGCCGGCGCCGGGCGGTGCTGCGGCGTGCGGCATGATGGGCGGCTTCACCACCGCAGATGCCGCCTTTCTTCATCCATGCTCACCATCTACAACGACCAGCACGTTCTCCACCAGGGCAAAGTCGAGATGTTCCGCGGCGAGCTCGTGCCGTGCTTCGAGGTGCCCGCCCGCGTCGACCATGTGAGGCATGAACTGGAGCGCCGCGGCCTCGGCACGCTGCAGGCGCCCGATGCGTTCGACGAAGCCTTGCTGGCCAGGGTGCATGCGCCGCGCTACCTGGACTTCATCGCGCATGCCTGGGACGAGTGGGTGGCGCTGGACCCGGCCAACGTGTCGCGCGATGCGCTGCCGTCGTACTGGCCCACGCGCGGCATGCGCACAGACGTGCTGCCGAAGAGCTTTCCGGCGCGCATGGGGCTGTTCTCGTTCGACTCCGGTACGCCGCTGATGGCCGGCAGCTGGGCGGCGGCGCGGCATGGTGCGGCCTGTGCGTGGACGGCTGCGCAGCGCGTCATCGGCGGCGAGCGCGCGGCCTTTGCCCTCACGCGACCGCCGGGCCACCATGCGGGCGCCGACTTCTTCGGCGGCTACTGCTTCATCAACAACGCCGCCGTCGCCGCGCAGGCACTGCGTGACGCGGGCGTCGAACGCGTGGCCGTGCTCGACGTGGACTACCACCACGGCAACGGCACGCAGGCCATCTTCTACGAGCGCGACGACGTGCATTTCGCCAGCCTGCACGGCGACCCGCTGACCGACTACCCGTACTACCTGGGCCATGCCGACGAGCGCGGCGCGGGCAGGGGCGAGGGCTTCAACCACAACCTGCCGCTGCCGCGCGGCACCGACTTCCCGACCTGGCGCGCGGCGCTGAAGACCGCGCTGGCCCGCATCGCCGAGGTGAAGGCCGGCGCGCTCGTGGTCTCGCTCGGCGTCGACACCTTCGAGGGCGACCCGATCTCCGGCTTCAAGCTGAAGAGCGACGACTACCTGCGCATGGGCGAGGACCTGGCGCGCGCCGGCCTGCCGACGGTGTTCGTGTTCGAGGGCGGCTATGCGGTGGCCGAGGTGGGCGTGAACGCGGTGAACGTGCTCGAAGGCTTCGGGCAGGCATAGCCGCCGGCTGGCTGACGCGCAGGTGACTCGGATCGCCCGAATCACCCCTTGCCGGGCGGGAAATCAGGGCAGTCCCGATTGCCTTCGCTCACCGGGCGAGGCCCAATCGGCGCTTTTCCAAGTCAGGATCCAGTCAGCCATGCTCCGCCGCTCCACTTTCATTCGTGCCGCCTCTCTCGTTGCCGCGTGCGGCCTCGTCTCTCCCCTGGCGGCTTTCGCGCAGGGCTTTCCCACCAAGCCGGTCAAGCTGGTCATCGCCTTCCCGGCGGGCGGCCCGACCGACATCACCATGCGCCAGCTTGCCGACAACGCAAGCAAGATCCTCGGCCAGCCGGTGATCATCGACAACAAGCCCGGCGCCGGCGGCACCCTGCCCGCGCAGGCGCTGCAGACCGCGCAGCCCGACGGCTACACCGTCGCGCAGATCCCGCTGGGCGTGTTCCGCCTGGGCTACACCACCAAGATCAATTGGGATCCGCTGAAGGACATCACCTATGTGCTGAACGTCACCGGCTACGCCTTCGGCATCGTGGTGCCGGCCGACAGCCCCTTCAAGACCTGGGCCGACTTCGTCGCCTACGCCAAGGCCAACCCCGGCAAGCTCACCTACGGCTCCACCGGCACGCTCACCAGCCCGCACCTGACCACCGAAATCGTCGCGCAGAAGGCCGGCATCGAGCTGCAGCACGTGCCCTACAAGGGCAGCGCCGACCTGATGCTCGCGGTGGTCAGCGGCCAGCTGATGGCCGCCGCCGACAGCACCGGCTTCGCGCCGCAGGTCGAGGCCGGCAAGCTGCGCGTGCTCAACACCTGGGGCGACAAGCGCCTGGCCAAGTTCCCCGACGCGCCCACGCTGAAGGAACTGGGCTACGACGTGGTGCAGAACTCGCCGTTCGGCATCGGCGCACCCAAGGGCACGCCGCCCGAGGTGGTGAAGAAGCTGCACGACGCCTTCAAGCAGGCGATGGAAGAACCCAGCTACGTGGCGTCGCTGGGCCGCTACGACATGCTGCCGAACTACATGAGCTCGGCCACGTACACCAAGTTCGCGCAGGACACGGTGGTGCGGGAGAAAGCGGTGATCGAGAAGCTGGGGTTGGCGAAGGAGAAGTAAGCCGACTTACTTGTCGGCTCGCAGGATGGAGGCTAGCGCTGTGTTGATGTAGTAGTTGCTGCGCCCGATCTTCTGCTTCTGCACAAAGCCGCCTTCGGCCAGCGAGTCGAGATACTTGGTTGCCGTGAGGCGCGAAACCTGCAAGTCGCGCTGCACGAATTCGATCTTCGTGTACGGGTGCATGAAGAGGTTGTTGATCAGGTCCTGGCTGTAGAACCTATAGCTATCGCGAATGCGGTGCTTGTAGTCGAACAACGCCGACTTGATCGCGTTGATGGTTTCAATGGTCTGGCCGGCGGTCAGCTCCACTGCCTCGAGCAGGTAGAGCACCCAGTCCTCCCATGCATCGTCATCTCGCACGGCCTGCAGCAGCCGGTAGTAGTCGGCCTTCGTTCGCACGATGTGACTGCTCAGATAGAGCACCGGGATGTCGAGCAGGCGTTCTTTCACCAGATAGAGCACGTTGAGAATTCGTCCCGTGCGTCCATTGCCGTCGTAGAACGGGTGGATGCTCTCGAACTGGTGATGGATCAACGCCATCTTGATCAAGGGATCGACGGCAAACAGATCGGCCTCGTTGGCGAAGCGTTCCAGCGCCCGCATCAGCGTCACGATCTCATCGGGATCCTGCGGGGGCGTGTAGACAGTTCGGCCGGCTCCGTCTCTCAGCGCCGTCCCCGGCAGCTTGCGAAACCCCGCGTTGTTTCTTTCGAGCTCCGACTGAATCTGGATGACGTGATTCGATGTAATCAAGCCGCTTTCGCGCACTTGTTCGAAGCCCACGCGCAAAGCTTGCCGGTATCGCAACACCTCCTTGGCCGCTGGATTTGCGAAGGCCTCGGGTAGTACGTCGTCCTTGAACAACTCGTCGTGCGTCGTGACGATGTTTTCGATTTCCGAACTGTCTTTGGCCTCCTGCAGCCCAAGGGTGTTGATCAGGATTCCTTGATTGGGGATGGCTGCCGCAATCCCCTTGAGCTCGGCCAGTTGGCGGCTTGCGCTCGCGAGCTTTTTCAGAATCGCAGGCGTGTCGAAGCGGGCGGGGTCGAGCTGATCAAGAGGCGCAAGCGTGTGCATAGGAATTGAGAGTTTTCATGCATGTTAGGCCTGACATGTATAGAAAACTCGAATTTCTATACATGTTGATGCTCGCATGTCTAGAAATGCTCTAAAACTGCACACCGATCACCGATCACCGATCACCGATCACCGATCAGCGATCAGTCAATCCGATCGCAAACAGCTCGTCCACCAGCCGCCCCGCCAGTTCCGGCTCTACCGGGTCGCCTCCGAACACCAGCCGGAACACGATCGGCGCGATCAGGTGATCGATCACCTGCTGCGGCTCGGGCGCGTGCTCGCCACGGGCGCGCGCCTGTTCCACCAGCGCCAGCGCTTCCTTGCGGCGGTTGCGCAGGCAGTCGGTGTCCGAATCGCCGTTGGCCAGCGCGGCCGCGGCTTTCAGCAATGAGGTGTTGCACGGCTTGGCCAGGTGCTCGATGAGTTCGCGCGCCCAGGCTTCCAGGTCCTGGTGCAGGGTGCCGGTGTCCGGCAGGGGGCGGTTGGGGTCCAGCCGATGGGTGGCCGTTTCGGCCAGCAGCCCTTGCAGGTCGCCCCAGCGGCGGTAGATGCTCGACGCGCTGACGCCCGCGCGCTCCGCCACGGCCGGCACGGTGACGCGCTCGCGGCCCTGCTCGGCCACCAGTTCTTCCAGCGCGGTACGCACCTGCGCCTGCACCTGCGCGCTGCGGCCGCCAGGCCGCTTGTTGGGGAGGGTGACGTCGTTCATGTTCGGACTTTAACGCAAAGATATTTGCTTTAGATGGTTCTCGAGTCTAGAATCACAAAAGCAAAAAAAGTTGCATTAAGGATTCGACATGCCGTCCACCTGCCCAGACCTCGCAGTCGCCACTGCCGACATCGCCGTCCGCGCCAAGCCCCGGCGGCTGCCGGGGAACGTGGCGTTCCCGTTGCTGGCGGCCGTGCTGTTCGCCTTTTTCTTTGCGGCCGCCGCGCCATCGCCGCTGTTCGTGGTGTTCCAGCACGCCTGGCATTTCTCGTCGTCGTTGCTCACCGTGGCCTTCGCGATCTACGCGATCGCGCTGCTGATCTCTCTGCTGGTGGCGGGCTCGCTGTCCGACCACATCGGACGGCGGCCGGTGGTGCTCGGGGCGCTGGCGCTGCAGGCGGTGGCGATGGGGCTGTTCCTGCTGGCGCAGGACATCGGCGGGCTGATCGTCGCGCGCGTGGTGCAGGGCGTGGCCACCGGCGTTGCGAGCGGTGCGCTGAGCGCGGCGGTGGTCGAGGCCGCGCCGGCATCGCGCAAGCGGTTGGGCGCGTTGATCACCAGCGTGTCGCCGATGGCCGGCCTTGCGCTGGGCGCGCTGCTGACGGGCATGGCGGTGAAGTTCTCGATCCAGCCCGTGGCGCTGGTGTTCGGCGTGCTGGCCGGGGTGTTCGCGCTCGGCGCGGCGGTGGTGCTGTGGATGCCCGAGACGGTGACGCGCCGCCCCGGCGCCTGGGCTTCGCTGGTGCCGCGCGTGTCGATCCCGGCGCGGGCGCGTGCCGAGTTCGCGCGCGGCCTGCCGGTGTTCGTCGTGGTATGGGCGCTCGGCGGGTTGTATCTCTCGCTGGCGCCGTCGCTGATGCTGCATGTGTTCGACGTCGACAACGGGGTGGTCAACGGGCTCACCGTGGCGGTGCTGTCGGGTGTAGGTGCGATCGCGCCGACGGTGCTGGGGCGCCTTGCCGCGCCGCGGCCCGCCATCGTCGGCATGGCCAGCATCGCGGTCGGGCTGGTGCTGCTGCTTGCGTCGCTGGCCACGCGCTCGCTCGCGCTGTTCTTCGTCGGCACCGCGGTCGCGGGCGTGGGCTTCGGCGGTGCGTTCTCGGCGCTGGTGCAGACGCTGGCGCCGCTGGCGCAGTCGCACGAGCGCGGCGAACTGTTCGCGGCCATCTTCGTGGTGAGCTATCTCGCGTTCAGCCTGCCGGCGATGCTGGCGGGCTTCCTCGTCAAGCCGCTCGGCCTGCTGGCCACGGTGGAAGGCTATGCCGCCGTGCTGCTGCTGATTGCAGCCTTCGGCGTCTGGAACTACTGGGCGGTACTGCGGAAGGCGCCTGGGGCTTGAGCCCCGGCGTTGGCTATGCGCGGCGCGCGGCCAGCACGGCGCGCGCCGCTTCGGCAAACCCCGTGCCGCGCTCCCCCTGCGTCACGTAGCGCGGCAGGTGCGCCAGTTGCGGCACGAAGCGCGCCACATTCGCCACGCCGATGCTGTGCGCGAAGGTGTGGAACATCAGCTGGTCGTTGGTGGAATCGCCCACGTAGGCCCAGCGGTCCATTTCGTCGTCGAGCGTGCGGCTCCACAGCTCGCGCACGATCCAGCGCGCGCCTTCGAGCTTGTCGTTGTCGCCGTGCCAGCCGTTGATGTGGATGCTGCTCACCGTGGCGTGCATGCCTTCGCCGCGCATCAGCGCCACCACTCGCGCGACGGTGGCGTCGTCGAGCTGGACGAACTCGCTGTGGTCGATGGCGATGTCGGTCTCGCGGCCCGGCGAGTCGGTGGCGCGCGCAGCGCCCGGAATTTCGCGCTCGATGCGCGCCAGCACGGCCTGCATGCGCGCGAAGTTGGCGCGCGCGTGGCTGCATCCTGCTGGTAGCGCTTCTCGACCTCGCCGCCGGCGGCAGGCAGCAGCGCCACCGCACCGTTCTCGGCCACGATGGCATCGACCGGCCAGGCATTGACGAAGGGCAGGCTCCAGCCCACCGGTCGGCCCGTGATGGCAACCACCGAGAGGCCCGCGGCCTTGAGGTCGGCCAGCGCCTGCAGGGCGTCCGGCGTGATCGCGCCCTCGCTGGTCAGCGTGTCGTCGATGTCCGTGAAGATGCCGACCAGCGCGCCGCGCGCCGATGCCTCCCAACGGGTCAGCGGCAGCAGGTGGTTAGGCGAAGCGGGCAGGGAAGACGGCGCGGACATGGCGTGCAAGAGAGGGCTGATGAGGATGAGGGGAGGCGTGATCGTAGCGGCGCTTTTCGTGTAGCATCCCGCCCCCGCCGCGCATCGAGCCCGGCGCGGCGCCCTTCATGCCTCACATCCTCGTCGACAACCTCCTCAAGACCTACCGCATCTCCGAGCGCGACCCCGGCGTGATGGGCGCGCTGCGCGGGCTCGTGCACCGCCGCCATCGCACGGTGGAGGCGCTGTCGGGCGTGTCGTTCTCGCTTGAGCGCGGCGAGCTGCTGGGCTTCATCGGGCCCAACGGCGCGGGCAAGTCGACCACCATCAAGATCCTCGCGGGCATCCTGCGGGCAGACGGCGGGCGCGTGGAGATCGACGGGCGCGACCCCTTCGCCGACCGCGAGCGGCACGTGGGGCGCATCGGCGTGGTCTTCGGCCAGCGCACGCAGCTGTGGTGGGACCTGCCGGTGGGCGACGGCTTCGACCTGCTGCGCGACATCTACCGCGTGGACCCCCTGCGCTACCGCCGCACGCGCGACGAGCTGGTCGCGCTGCTGCACCTGGAACGCGTGCTCGACCAGCCGGTGCGGCAGCTGTCGCTGGGCCAGCGCATGCGCGCGGAGATCGCGGCGGCGCTGCTGCACGAGCCCGACATCCTGTTCCTCGACGAGCCGACCATCGGGCTCGACGCGCCGTCGAAGCTGGCGGTGCGCGACTTCGTGCGCCGCGCCAACAAGGAGCGCGGCACCACCGTGCTGCTGACCACGCACGACATGCACGACATCGAGGCGCTGGCGCAGCGCGTGATCATCATCGGCCACGGCCGCGTGCTGGCCGACGGCCCGGTCGAGGCGCTGCGTGCACAGGTGATGGCCGAGCGCCGGCTGGTGGTCGACTTTGCGCAGGACGCGGCGCTGCCCGCACAGGTGGAAGGCGCCAGGGTGCATTCGCGCGACGGCCAGACGCTGGTGCTGGACTTCGACCCGGCGGTGACGACGGCGCCCGCGCTGATCGCCCGCATCGCGGCCGGGCATGCGGTGGAAGACATCCGCCTGGAGGGCCTGGCCATCGAGGCCGTCATCGCACGCTTCTACGCGATGCACGGAGCGGCCGAAGCGTGACGACGGCCCTGCGCAAACTCGCGCGCCCCTATGTCGCGGCATTCGCTTCGCGCTTCCTGCAGATGCTGCAGTACCGCACGGCCGCGCTCGCGGGTTTCGGCACGCAGTGCTGGTGGGGCGGCATCAAGGTGATGGTGCTGGCCGCCTTCTACAGCGGCGCGTCGATGGCCGGCACGCCGATGTCGTTGACGCAGGCGATCACCTACAGCTGGCTCTCGCAGGGCTTGCTGGTGCTGGTGCCGTGGCTCGGCGACCCTGAGGTGGCCCAGGCCGTGCGCACCGGCGCGGTGGCCTATGACCGCCTGAGGCCGGTCGATGCCTATGCGCTGTGGTTCGCGCGAAGCGCGGGCTGGATCGCGGCGCGCGTGTTGCCGCGCGTGGCGTTGATGGCGGCCTTCGCGGGCATCGCGCTGCCGCTGGCCGGACTGGGCGATTGGGCCTGGCAGCCGTCGGCGAGCTTTTCGGCGGCTGTCGCATTTCTCGCGTCCGCGGTGCTGGCGTTGTTGCTGTCCACGTCGATGGTCATGCTGCTCAACATCGCGGCGACCGCGGCGCTCAACGAGCGTGGCATCAACGCGCTGGCGGGGCCTGTGGTCATCGTGTTCTCTGGAAACCTGCTGCCGCTGGTGCTGTTGCCGGACGCATGGCAGACGGCGCTGCTGCTGCAGCCGTTCGCGGGTGTGGTCGACATTCCCGCGCGGATCTATTTCGGGTTGATGAGCGGCTGGCAGGCCATGGCTGGGTTGGGGCTGCAGTCGTTCTGGATCGTGGTGCTGGTCGTGTTCGGCCGCATGGCGATGCAGCGCACGATGCGGCGGCTGGAGGTGCAGGGTGGTTGAGGTGCGGTCTTTGTGTTCGGGTTGTTCGGGGCGCGATCGTTCAGAGCACTGGTTGATCGGCGAGCACGACGGCAGCGTCCACTGTGCGCACGGCGCCGGGTGGCTCCCGCAGCGAAATAAAGGAGGAGCCCGAAGGGCGGGGGACATTCGCGGAGGGAGCTACCCGGTGGCCTGCGCACGCACCCAGAACACACGCAAAGCAATTCGGAGCCACTGAACAAATGGGATCGCTCCGCCTCCTCATGAGGCTCATCGCAGCCTCCCTCAGCGGCCAGGCACGCTATCCAGCCTCCGCGCTGATGCTGACCACGGGCCAGTTCCTCGGCACCGGCATCGAGGTCATCGCAGTGTGGGCACTGTTCCATCGCTTCGGTGAAGTGCAGGGCTGGCATCTCGGCGAAGTTGCGCTGTTCTACGGGCTCGTGAACTGCATGTTCGCCGTGGCCGACGCGCTGGGGCGCGGCTTCGACACGCTCGGCACCGAGTTCCTGCGCACTGGCGCCTTCGACCGTTTGCTGCTCCGCCCGCGCCCCGTGGCGCTACAACTGATGGGGCACGACTTCCGCATCAGCCGCGCGGGCCGCCTGTTGCAAGGCATTCTGGTGCTGGTGTTCGCGACGGCGCAGGCCAACATTGCCTGGACGCCGTCCGCCGTGGGCATCGCGCTGTTCGCACTGGCCGGAGGCGCGGCGCTGTTCCTCGGCATCCTGGTGCTGCAGGGCACGCTGTCGTTCTGGACCGTCGAAAGCCTGGAGATCGCCAACGTGCTCACCTACGGCGGCGTACAGGCCGCGCAGTACCCGCTGGCGCTGTATGCGCAGTGGTTCCGGCGTGTGCTGACATTCATCGTGCCGCTGGCCTGCGTGGCGTACTACCCGGCGCTGGCGATCCTGGGCAAGCCCGATCCGCTCGGGGCGCCCGCGTGGATGGGGCTCGTGTCACCGCTCGCGGGCTTTGTGTTCCTCGCGGCGGCTTTCGGCGTGTGGCGCTTCGGGTTGCGCCACTATGCGTCGACCGGGAGCTGATCCGGACCGGGTGCTCAGCCCGCGCTCTGCAGCGCCAACCCCGCATGCTCGCGCAGCGGATGGAAGTGGATCTTCGGAAAGCGCTCCTGCGCCAGCCGCACGTCGTACGGCGACGTGCACAAGAAAGCCAGCGTGTCCGCCGCGTCCTTGGCCATGCGCTGCGGATAGGCGTTGACGAACTCGCGCAGCTCGGCCGGGGTGTCGGCGGTGATCCAGCGCGCGCCGGTGTACTGGCAGCCTTCGAGCCGCACGTCGGCGTCGTACTCGGCCTTCAGGCGGTGCTGCACCACTTCGAACTGCAGCTGGCCGACGGCGCCCAGCAGCATCGGGCCGCCGATCTCGGGGCGGAACACCTGGATGGCGCCCTCTTCGCCGAGCTGGGCCAGGCCCTGCTGGAGCTGCTTGGTGCGCAGCGGATTCTTCAGTATCACGGTCATGAACAGCTCGGGCGCGAAGAAGGGCAGGCCGGTGAACTGCAGGCTCGCGCCGTCGGTGATGGTGTCTCCCAGCTGCACGCCGCCGTGGGTAGTGAAGCCCACGATGTCGCCCGCGTAGGCCTCTTCGACCGCCTCGCGGCGCTGGCTCATGAAGGTCACGACGCTGGTGGGGCGAAGTTCCTTGGCGGTGCGCTGCACCTTGAGCTTCATGCCGGGCGTGTACTTGCCCGAGGCCATGCGCACGAAGGCGATGCGGTCGCGGTGGTTGGCATCCATGTTGGCCTGCACCTTGAAGACCACGCCCGCGAAATCCTTGTCCTCGGGCTGGATCTCTTTCACCACCGGCTGGCGGTTGACCATGGTGGTGCTGGTGCGCGACTGCGGCGAAGGCGCCAGGTCGACCAGCGCGTCGAGCACTTCCATCACGCCGAAGTTGTTCACGCCGGAGCCGAAGAACACGGGCGTCTGCTTGCCGGCCAGGAAGGCCTCGCGGTCCCAGGTGGGCGATGCGCCGGTGGCCAGCTCCATGCTTTCCATGGCGGTCTCGAAGTCGGCGCCGAAGCGCTTGGCGAGCGTGTCGCGCTCGCTCAGCGGAATGGTCTCGAAGTCTTGCGGCAGCCGCTCGCTGCCCGACTCGAACACCGTCATGGCCTGCGTGCGCAGGTTCATGATCCCGCGGAAAGTCTTGCCCTGGCCCACGGGCCAGGTCATGGGCACGCAGGGCATGCCGAGTTCGCGCTCCACTTCGTCGAGGATGTCCAGCGGCTCGCGCACTTCGCGGTCCATCTTGTTGACGAAGGTGATGATGGGCGTGTCGCGCTGGCGGCAGACCTCGATCAGCCGGCGCGTCTGCGCTTCAACCCCGTTGGCCGCGTCGATCACCATCAGCGCCGAGTCGACGGCGGTGAGCACGCGGTAGGTGTCTTCCGAGAAGTCCTTGTGGCCGGGCGTGTCGAGCAGGTTGATGACGTGGTCGCGGTACAGCATCTGCATGACCGACGAGGCCACCGAGATGCCGCGCTGCTTTTCGATTTCCATCCAGTCGGAGGTGGCATGGCGCGAGGCCTTGCGCGCCTTCACCGAGCCGGCGATCTGGATCGCGCCCGAGAAAAGCAGCAGCTTTTCGGTCAGCGTGGTCTTGCCGGCGTCAGGGTGGGAAATGATCGCGAAGGTGCGACGGCGGCGGGTTTCGGCAACAAAAGACAAGATGGGCAATCGGGCAGGGGAATGCCGCGATTTTAGAAGGGCGGGGATTTCCGCCCGCCGGCCGGCGCAAAGCGCCCGCGAACGCCAGTGCTTCCTTACTTGCGCTGCAGCATCTTCGTGACTTCATCCACATTGGACTGGATGCGCTGGCGCACCAAGTCGAAGGCGTCGGCCTGCGACTTGGCGGCGAGGTTGGCCAGCTCCTTGATGTCGTCGATGGCGCGCTGGAACGACTGGCGCCCGAGCTCGTCGAGCCTGGCGAGGTTTTCCTTCGGATCCTTGCCCGGCATTTCCTTGGCGGCGGTCTGCCATTCGGTGATGGCGTGCTTGATCATCTCGGTCTGCCGCTGCACCACGGTCTGCAGGCCCTGGTAGGACTTCTCGTTGGCCTGCATCAGCGCCGCCAGGTCCTTGCGGCCGCTTTCCAGCAGCTTGCCGGCGCCACCTGTCAGGTTGAGGTTCTGCAGCCGGTCGGCCATGCCCTTCAGCGGATTGAGCATGTCCGCGGCAGTCGGCGCCGCCTTCTTCGCGCTGGCGGTGCTGTCGCTGCTGCTACTGCTGGCGGTGGTCTTCTTGGCGGCGGCTTTCTTGGCTGTGGCCATGGTGCGGAATCTCCTGTGACGGTGAACGGATGGATGGCGAGGACCGGCCGGACGGCAAAAGTCCATCGCCACGATACGCCGCACCGGCATGCCGCCGCGAAAAAAATGCCTGCGGGATTTCCCTTGGATGGCTTACATCGGCGGCGCGAAGCCGTTGCGGCCCGCGGTCACGCGCAGCGCCGTGGGCGTGCCGTTTTTTTCCTGCGCGTTCACCATCACCTTGGCGCCGGGCACCAGCAGCGCCTCGGTGCCGGGCCGGAACGTGACCACCGGCACGTTGGGCGGCACGATCACGGTCTTCTCGCCGCCCTTGTAGGTCAGCCGCATCTGCTGGCCGCCGCGCACCGACTTCGGCGCCGCGGCCAGGTCGGCGACGGTGGCGTTGGTCATGGTGCTCTCGGGCATCAGGTCCCAGGGGCGGTGGCCTTCGCCGGTGCCGCGCGCGGCCTCGGGGAACACCACCACTTCGATCGCCTTCTGCGTGCCGTCGGCCTGCGGCATGGCGGCCGTGCCGACGAAGCTGCCGCGCTTGATGTCGGACAGCTTGATGCGATAGACCTCCGACACCGGCATGTCCGCCGGCCGAGCGAGCGAGACGACTTCGCCGCCGCGGTCCTGCACGACGAGCGTCGTCGCGTCGACGCGGACGATGGTGCCTCGGATGCGCACGGGGTCGGCGGTCTGGGCGGATGCGCCGGTGGGCAGCGCGGCGAAGCCCAGGCTGAGGACCGTGGCGGCGAGCAGCGCCCGGCGGTTGTGGGACAGGAAGATCTGCATGTGTGCTTTCGGCGGAGTGGGGGTCGGGGCAATGTACGCCGCGGCGCCGGAATCTGCTGGCGGCCGACTTAGGCCTGAATGAGCAAGGGCCGCATGCCGGTGTTGCGGCATGCGGCCCCGGGGCGCCTGACGCGCCGGTGCGTCAGTCGATCAGGCCGATTTCAAGCGCGCCGCCGGTGGCCGGGCTGCGCGCGCCGACCATCGCGAACAGCTTGCTGCTCTGGCTCGAGAAATGGAAGGTCGAGTTGGGGAACCCCACCGCCCGCATGTTGATCGGGCCGGCGACACCCATGGAGCCCAGCGTGGCGTTCAGCGTGCCCGCCGTGCCGTCGGGAAGCACACGGGTGCGCGCATAGCTCGATGCGTCGACGGCCGTGCTGCCCCAGCCGCCGTTGGCGGCGCCGCCGCGCGCGGTGACCGTGGGCCAGGCCGCGCGTTCGGGCAGGCCGATGCGGAACACCGACGTGGTGGGCGTCGAGGGCACGACACCGGCCGAGAGATAGACGTTCTCGTTGCCCACCCGCGCGATCGCGAAGCTGCCGTGGTCCAACGGGTTCGCCACGTTCACGATGTTCCAGGTGTCGACGGTGGCGCCCGGCGACACCGTATAGGTCAGCAGCGTTGCCGCGGGGCAGGTGTCGATGCGGTAGATCGTGCTGTTGTTGCACAGGTAGAGCGTGGTGCCGCCGCTCGCAACCTGGATCTGCGTGATCGACGAATCGCCGGTGGTCGCAGTCAGGTTGATGCCCAGCCGGTTGTAGACGCCGTCGAGCGCTGCCTGCGTCTTCACCAGCGCGCGCGATGCCACGAAGGGCCGCACGCCGTAGCTCGCCGGCGTGACCTGCGCAACCGCGAACGGGAACGATCCGACCACCGTGTCCGCGGCCAGCCGGAAGCGCGCCGTGTTCACCGGGCTCGTGATGCGGCTGCTGTCGAACACGAAGCTGCCGGCCTCGGCCGTGTCCTCGGCGAAGCTGCCCGAGGCGACGGTGCCGGCTTCGTCGGTCATCTCGTAGCGCTTGCTGTCGAGGTTCAGCGCCAGCGTCTGCCGCGTGCCGTTGGTGGCGTAGACCTTGTAGCGGCCGTTGCGCGCATCGGGCGCCGCGCCGGGGTCGATCAGGTTGAGCTGCAGGTAGCCCTGCGTGTTCGGGTTGCGCGCGCCGACGAGCACCGAGAGCAGGCCGTTCTGCATGGCGAAGTACTTGCTCGTGCCGCTGCCGTTGACGAGCCGGATGCCTTCGGGCTGCTGCGCAAACGTGCCGCCCACCGGCATCGTCAGGCTGCCGTAGGTGCCGTCCGTGCCGGTGGACGTGCGCACCGAGTTCGCGGTGTCGATCAGGTTGCTGCCCCAGCTGCCCGTGGTCGACGCGCCGACACCTCGAGTGGTGGGCCAGCCGGAGGACTCTGGCAGGCCGATGCGCATGAACTGCATGGCCGGCGCCAGGTTGACGCCCCCGGCGAGATAGACGTTCTGGCCACCGATTCGCGCCATGCGGAAGTTGGCGACGTCGCTGCTGTTGGTGACGTTGGTGCCGACCCACGTGTCGTCGGCGCCGGCCGCTACCGCATAGGTGCGCTTCGAGGCTGCCGGGCAGAGATCGATCTTGTAGATGATCGCGTCGTTGCACATCTCCAGCACCGTGCCGCTGCCCGAGAGGCGCATGGCCAGCAACGTCGAGTCCTGCGCGCCGCCGGGGCTGCGCGTCACGCTGAAGCGGTTGTAGGTGCCGTCCAGCAGCGCCGCGGTGTTGACGAAGTCGCGCGCCGCCACGAAAGGCTGCGCCGCGTAGGCCGCGTAGGCCGCGGGGCTCGAGTACGCCGTCTGGAACGGGAACGCGCCGACGACAACGTCCGCCGCCACGCGAAAGCGCGCCGTGTTGGCGGCCGTGGTGATGCGGCTGCTGGCGAAGACGTAGGTGCCCGGCTCGGTGAAGTCTTCGGCGAAGGTGCCGGCCTCGGCCGCGCCGAGGTTGTCCGTCATCGTGTAGCTGCCGGCGTCGAAGTCGAGCGCCAGCTGCTGCTGGGTGCCGTTGGATGCATAGACGCGGTAGGTGCCGCTGCGCGCGTCGGCGCCGGCCAGTGCGGCCTTGCTTGCCCGGGCCGCCGGCGCGGACTCGGGCGTTGCCGCCGGGGCCTGCGCCTGCTGCCCGGCATCCAGGCCCGCCAGCGGCAGGCCGCCGCCCGCGCCGCCACCACTGCTGCCTCCGCCCCCGCAGGCCGCCAGCAAGGCGGCCAGTCCACAACCCGCGAGATATCTCGTCATCCTCATGTTGAGCCCTCTTCTTTGTCTGATGGGCCCGGCAGCGAGCCGGCTGGATACTGAACCGAACCTGAGCAAATCGTAAAAAGCGGGGGCTTTAACGTTGAGGCTGGCAAATGTCAGCCGAAGACGGCAGAAGATGGTCGAAATTGGTGCAAATCCCCGAGGTTGGCGCGGCCGCTCGCCCCGTCTACAATGCCCCGTCCCGAGGAGCGTTGCAGCGCCGCCAGGCGTGAGGCTCGGATCCACATCGCAACCACGCTCACCCGCTGTTCTCGCGGTGAGTCCTTTTCCCCGAACGCAGTGGCATCTTTCAAACCAGTTTTGTTGGAGTTCTCATGAGCGCTGTTCTCAAGCCCACCCCCGTTTCGACCGCCGACCAGGCGATCGCCGACCTGTCCCTCGCTGCCTGGGGCCGCAAGGAAATCCGCATCGCGGAAACCGAAATGCCCGGCCTGATGGCCATCCGCGAAGAGTTCTCGAAGGCGCAGCCGCTGAAGGGCGCGCGCATCACGGGCTCGCTGCACATGACCATTCAAACGGCCGTGCTGATCGAGACGCTGCAGGCCCTGGGCGCCGAAGTGCGATGGGCCTCGTGCAACATCTTCTCGACGCAGGACCACGCCGCCGCCGCCATCGCCGAAAAGGGCACGCCGGTGTTCGCCATCAAGGGCGAGTCGCTGAAGGACTACTGGGACTACACCCACGCCATCTTCGACTTCGGCCCCAAGGGCTCGAAGGGCGAAGGCCCGAACATGATCCTGGACGACGGCGGCGACGCCACGCTGCTGATGCACCTGGGCCAGCGCGCCGAAAAAGACCAGAGCGTGCTGGCCAACCCGACCAGCGAAGAAGAACGCATCCTGTACGCCGCCATCAAGGCCAAGCTGGCGGTCGATTCGACCTGGTACACCCGCAAGTCCGCCGAAATCATCGGCGTGACCGAGGAAACGACCACCGGCGTGCACCGCCTGAACGAAATGTCGGCCAAGGGCACGCTGCTGTTCCGCGCCATCAACGTGAACGACTCGGTCACCAAGAGCAAGTTCGACAACCTGTACGGCTGCCGCGAGTCGCTGGTGGACGGCATCAAGCGCGCGACCGACGTGATGATCGCCGGCAAGGTCGCTTGCGTGGCCGGCTACGGCGACGTGGGCAAGGGCTCGGCACAGGCGCTGCGCGCGCTGTCGGCGCAAGTGTGGGTCACCGAGATCGACCCGATCAACGCCCTGCAGGCCGCGATGGAAGGCTACAAGGTCGTGACGATGGAATATGCAGCCGACAAGGCCGACATCTTCGTGACGACCACGGGCAACAAGGACGTGATCACGCACGACACCATGGTCAAGATGAAGGACCAGGCCATCGTCTGCAACATCGGCCACTTCGACAACGAGATCGACGTCGCCTCGATCGAGAAGTACGAGTGGGAAGAAATCAAGCCGCAGGTCGACCACATCACCTTCCCGGACGGCAAGAAGATCATCCTGCTGGCCAAGGGCCGCCTCGTGAACCTGGGCTGCGGCACGGGCCACCCGAGCTTCGTGATGTCGTCGTCGTTCGCGAACCAGACCATCGCCCAGATCGAGCTGTTCACCAAGCCCGACGCCTACGAGGCCGGCAAGGTCTACGTGCTGCCCAAGCACCTCGACGAGAAGGTCGCCCGCCTGCACCTGAAGAAGGTCGGCGCCATGCTCACCGAGCTGACCGACGCGCAGGCCGCCTACATCGGCGTGGACAAGAACGGTCCGTACAAGCCGGACACGTACCGCTACTGATCGACAGCGCATGCGCGCCGATCAATTGCTGGTGGAGCGCGGCCTGGCCGCGTCGCGTTCGCAGGCCGTGCGGCTCATCGCCGGCGGCATGCGCTGGCGCGACGCGGGCACGAGCGACGCGTGGCGCAACGTCGCCAAGAACAAGGACGAAGTGCCCGAGTCGGCCGAGCTCGAGCTGGTCGACGCGGCCGAGGCGCGCTATGTGTCGCGCGGCGGCCTCAAGCTCGAAGGCGCGCTGGCCGCGAGCGGTGTCGATCCGGCCGGCAAGCTGTGCCTCGACGTGGGCCAGTCGACCGGCGGCTTCACCGACTGCCTGCTGCAGCGCGGCGCCACGAAAGTGGTGGGCGTCGACGTCGGCCACGGGCAGCTGCATGCGAAGCTGCGCGAGGACGAGCGCGTGGTGCCCATCGAGGGCGTCAATGCGCGCGCGCTGTCGCCCGACGACCTCGGGGAAGAGGGCGAGTCGCGCTTCGACCTGATCGTGGGCGACCTGTCTTTCATCTCGCTCACGCTGGTGCTGCCGGCGGTGGTCGGGTTCCTGGCGGACGACGGCCGCCTGCTGATGCTGGTCAAGCCGCAGTTCGAACTGCAGCCGGGCCAGGTCGGCAAGGGCGGCATCGTGCGCGACGAAGCCATGTATGCGGTGGTCGAGAAGCGCCTGCGCGACGCCTGCGAGGCCCTCGGGCTGCGCGTGCTGCAGTGGTTCGACAGCCCGATCGCCGGCGGCGACGGCAACCGCGAGTTTTTCATTCACGCCGTGCGCGCTGTTCACGCGAACGGTTCCTAAGGAGACGCAGGTGCGCCTTCCGCTGAGTTTCGAATTCTTCCCGACCAAGACGCCCGAAGGCGCGGTCAAGCTGCGCGCCGTGCGCCAGCAGCTGTATGCGCGCAAGCCGCAGTTCTGCTCGGTCACCTACGGCGCGGGCGGCTCCACGCACCAGGGCACCTTCGGTGCGGTGCAGGAGATCCTGTCCGAGGGCGTGGACGCGGCGAGCCACTTCTCGTGCATCGGCGCCACGCGCGCCACGGTGCGCGAGCAGCTCGCCGAGCTCAAGGCCATGGGCGTCAAGCGCCTGGTGGCGCTGCGCGGCGACCTGCCGAGCGGCTACGGCATCGGCGGCGAGTTCCAGTATGCGAGCGACCTGGTCGCCTTCATCCGCGAGGAGACCGGCCGCGACTTCCACATCGAGGTGGCCTGCTACCCCGAGATCCATCCGCAGGCCCGCTCGCCCGAAGCCGACCTGCAGGCCTTCGCCGCCAAGGTGAAGGCGGGCGCCGATTCGGCGATCACGCAGTACTTCTTCAGCCCCGATGCGTACTTCCGCTTCGTCGACGACGCGCGCAGGCTGGGGCTCGACACGCCCATCGTGCCGGGCATCATGCCGATCACCAGCTCGACGCAGCTCATGCGCTTCTCGGATGCCTGCGGCGCCGAGATCCCGCGCTGGATCCGCCTGCGCCTGCAGGGCTTCGGCGACGACACGGCGTCGATCAAATCCTTCGGCCTCGACGTGGTCACGGACCTGTGCGCGCGCTTGGCTGAGGGCGGCGCGCCGGCTATGCACTTCTACACGATGAACCAGTCGACCGCGACGCTGGCTCTGCTGGAGCGCCTGGATTGAGAGGGCGCGCGGTCGGGGTGACGGCAGCGTCGCTGCGCAGCGTGCTGCACGCGGCCCTCGTGGCCGCGACCTGCGCACTCGTGGGCTGCGCCATGCCGCCCGCTACCGATGCCGAAGGCGACGGCAGCCTGAAACCCCTGCCACGGGCGCTGGCGGTGCCGCCGGGCGCCGCGGCGCGCTCGAGCGTGCCCTCGGTGCGCTATGACCTGGCGGTGTCCGGCACGGGCGAACTGACGCCGGACGACGGCGTGCCCGGCGACGACGGCCCGCGCGAGATCTTCGAGCGCGGCGGCGCTTCCTGGTACGGCATCCAGTTCCACCAGCGCAAGACAGCCAGCGGCGAACGCTTCGACATGACCGCCATGACGGCGGCCCACAAGACACTGCCCTTCAACACGCGCGTGTGCGTGCGCAGCCTCGTCAACGGCAGCGAGGTGCTGGTGCGCATCAACGACCGCGGCCCCTATGCGATGGGCCGCGTGATCGACCTGAGCCGCGCCGCGGCCGACCGCATCGGCCTGACCGGCCTGGGCATCAAGCAGGTGGCACTGACCGTGGTGGACCACGACGGCATGCGCTGCGGCGGCTTGCCGGTGGAGCCGGGCGACGCGCAGGCTCCCGTGGCGTCGGCCGAGCCGCAGCAGCGTGCCAAGGTGCAGGTACCGGCGCGGCGCAAGGTGATCGTGCCGCAGCGCCGTCGCAAGTAACGGGAAGGGGCTAGCCGCCCGATTCGAGCGAGAAGGTGGCGTTGCGGTCCTGCCCCAGGCGTTGCGCCAGTTGCGGCAGCGCTTCGGCGAGCAGCGGCTTCAGCGTGTAGGGCGGATTGATCAGGAACATGCCGCTGGCCGGCAGGCCCGGGCGCTGCGTTTCGCCCGATGCGGCGTCTTTCGTGATCTTGCTCGACTTGACCGTCAGCGTGGCGTGCAGCCACGACTTTCCGGCCTTGGTCGCCATCGTCTTCAGGCGACGCGGCAGGTCGTGCGCCTCGGGGCGCGGAATGATCGGATACCAGATCGCGTAGGTGCCCGTGGCAAAGCGCTTGAGCGCCTCGGCCGCGAAGTCGAGCACACGGCCGTAGTCCGTCTTCATTTCATAGCTCGGGTCCATCAGCACCAGCGCGCGGCGCGAGGGCGGCGGCAGGAACTTGGTGGCGCTTCCGAAGCCGTCTTCGAGCAGCACGGCGATCTGGCGGCCGGCTTCGAGCTGCGCGATGTTGGCGCTCAGCGTTCGGGAGTCGGTGGGGTGCAGTTCGAACAGCTTGAGCTTGTCGTGGTCGCGCAGCAGGTGCTGGATGATGAAAGGCGAGCCCGGGTAGACGCGCGCGCCGCCCTTGGGGTTGAAGTCGTTGATCACGCCGAGGTAGCGGGCGATGGCATCTGCCAGCGGGGCTTCGGCGTCGGGTGCCGCCTTCTTTGCGGCGGACTTCGCCGCGGGGGCGGGTGCTGCTGCTGCTGCTGCGGGCGCGGCGGGCTCGTTCTTGCCGGAAAGAAGGCGCAGGATGCCTTCGGCCGCTTCGCCGCTGGTGCCGGCGTAGTCGCCGTCCAGGCGGTAGAGGCCGGCGCCGGCGTGGGTGTCGACGACCGTGAGGGCTGCGTCTTTTTCGAGCAGGTGGTCGAGCGTGGCAATCAGCACCGTGTGCTTGAGCACGTCGGCGTGGTTGCCGGCATGGAAGGCGTGGCGGTAACTGAACATGGGAATGGGCCTGAAAAAAGTGGATGGACGACGCTAGACTCTCGCGCCGAAACATCGATTTACAAAAAAGAGGGCGTCGCGGATGCGAGGAGCTGGATGGCGATTTTGGGGCCTGTGCGTCTGCACGGGTGTTCTGTCTATTCTGACGGGCTGCGCGTCGGTGACGCACGGCACCACGCAGAACGTGAAAATCGAGACCATGACGGCGGCGGGCAAGGTGGTCGACGGCGCGAAATGCCTGGTCACCAACGACCGCAACGACTCGGTGATGCGCTCCGGCGACACGGTGCCGATCAGGCGCTCGAGCGCCAATCTCAACATCGAATGCAGCCAGCCCGGCTTCGCACCGGCCAACGGACAGGCCGTGTCGCGCGCCAACGTGGGCATGGCGGGGAACATCCTGATCGGCGGCTTGATCGGCGCGGCGGTCGATGCCGGCACGGCGGCGGGCTACAACTATCCGAGCTGGATCCAGCTGATTTTCGGCGAAGTGCGAAGCATCGACCGCAGCGCCCAGACGGGCGAAGGGCCGACGGCCGGCATCCGGATCGGCACGACGGAGATGGCCGCGGCACCGCCCGCAGCGCCCAAGGCCGTGGCAGTGAAGCCGCCCGAGGAGGCACGTCCGGCGCCCCCGGTGCCTGCGCCGGAGCCGCCGCCTGTCAAGGTGGTGGCGCCTGCCGCTCCGGTGGCCCCGCCGCCGAGCCAGGCCCTGGCGCCGCCTGCGCCCCAGCCCAAGGCCGGAACACGGGTTTCGATGGACGACCTGAGCGGCTTGCTGCCGACCAAGCCGTGAGCGGGCCGGTGAAGGCCCTGCCGCTGCGCGCGGCATCCGCGTTCCTGGGCCTGGCCCTGGCGGCGGGCGCGGCCGCCGCGCTGGAGCCGGAGGTGCTTTTCAGCAAGGTGTCGAGCAGCGTCTGGGCGGTTCGCACCTTCGACGCGCAGGAGCGGCCCCTGCGCGCGGGCAGCGCGGTGGTGATCGCGCCCGGGCGCCTCGTCACCAACTGCCATGTGCTGGCCAAGGCGAGCAGCTTCGTCATCAAGCAGGACAACGTCACCTACGGGGCGACGCTGGAGTTTCCGGACCCGGTGCGCGACCTGTGCCAGATCAAGGTGGCCAATTTCACGGTGCCGCCGGTGGCGCTGGCGCCTGCGGGCAGCGCGCGCGTGGGACAGCGGGTGTACGCCATCGGCAACCCGCGCGGGCTGGAGAACACGCTCAGCGAGGGCATCCTGTCGGGCCTGCGCGGTGGTGGCGGCGGTGGCGAACCGGAAGCGCGGCTGTTGCAGACCACCGCGGCCATCTCGCCCGGCTCGAGCGGCGGCGGCCTCTTCGACAGCGAAGGGCGCCTGCTCGGCATCACCACCTTTGCCGCGCGCGACGGCGGCAGCCTCAATTTCGCGATGCCGGTCGAGTTTCTGGCGGAATTGCCGGGGCGAGCGAAGGCGATGCTGGAGGCCCGGGCCAGGGAGCCCGCCGGGTCTTCGCTCCGAAGGGTGCCTGGCGTCGAAGTGCCGTTGAACGAGCCGCTGCGCCCCGGAGACGCCCTCGAGTACGTGCGGATCGACAAGCTCACGGGTAACCGGTCGCCGGTGATCTATCGCCTGGACAAGGTCAACGGCGACGAGCTGTCTTTCAACATGGGAGGGCGCGTCGAGAAGCTCGGCGGCGAAGTGGTGTCGGTCGCTTCACCGGCTGGCGGCATGTTCGATACCTCGTCGCCCCCCGGGGGCTGGGTCCGGAAAGACATGCAGCCCGGCATGCGCTGGCACCTCGACTACATCGCCGCAAGCGGGGACAGGCTGCGGCATGAACTGGATGCAACGGTCGGCGGCGAGCGTCCGTTCCGGGTGGCGGGCGTGGAGCTCAACGTGCTGCGCATCGGGTACGAAGGGTGGATCTATGCCTCCTATGGCACGGGCGCCTCCCTCGTCGGCACGCGTTTCGTGGGCTCCGCGCTCTACAGTCCTGAACTGGGGCGCATCGTCAGGTTCGAAGGCGAACATCGGCGCGGCAATTCCAGCGCAACCAGCGAGGCCCTGGAGCTGGTCCGCATCCAGCGCTGAAACCGGCCCAAACCCCGGAAATTGGCCATTTCGCCGTTTCTTCATATAATCGCGGGCTTCGCAGCGTTTTTGCAGCCCCGCGGCGAAGTTTCAAATCCCACCTAAGAGATTCCCGTCAGAGGAACGCCGACCGTGGAAAAGGGCTCGCCAAACCCTCTTTTCAAGAGAAAAACTCATGACCAAAACGTTCAGCGCCAAGCCCGCTGACGTGACGCACGAGTGGTTTGTGATTGACGCGACCGACAAGGTCCTCGGACGAGTAGCCAGCGAAGTTGCTCTCCGTTTGCGCGGCAAACACAAGGCCATTTACACGCCTCACGTCGATACCGGTGACTTCATCGTCATCATCAACGCCGCGCAACTGCGCGTCACCGGCGCCAAGTCGATCGACAAGGTGTACTACCGTCACTCGGGCTACCCGGGCGGTATCACGGCGACGAACTTCCGCGACATGCAGAACAAGCATCCGGGCCGCGCCCTGGAAAAGGCTGTCAAGGGCATGCTGCCCAAGGGCCCGCTCGGTTACGCAATGATCAAGAAACTCAAGGTGTACGGTGGCGCTGAGCACCCGCATACCGCCCAACAGCCCAAAGTGCTGGAACTGTAAGGAGCCTTGAGAATGATTGGTGAATGGAACAATGGCACCGGCCGTCGCAAATCCAGCGTCGCCCGTGTGTTTCTGAAAAAGGGCACCGGCAAGATCACGGTCAACGGCAAGGACATCCAAGCGTTCTTCGGCCGCGAAACCTCGATCATGATCGCGAAGCAACCCCTCGTGCTGACCAACAACCTCGAAGCTTTCGACGTGATGGTCAACGTGAACGGCGGCGGCGAATCGGGTCAAGCTGGCGCCACGCGCCACGGCATCACCCGTGCCCTGATCGACTACGACGCGAGCC
Organism: Variovorax sp.; assembly: GCF_965279555.1. Lineage (NCBI taxonomy): Bacteria > Pseudomonadati > Pseudomonadota > Betaproteobacteria > Burkholderiales > Comamonadaceae > Variovorax > Variovorax sp. The sequence goes on from NZ_OZ257247.1 coordinate 87,170, forward strand.
TGAAGCCCGTCCTGAGCCAAGCCGGCTTCGTGACGCGCGATGCACGTGAAGTCGAGCGTAAGAAGGTCGGTCTGCACTCCGCCCGTCGTCGCAAGCAGTTCAGCAAGCGCTGATCCTGTTCGCTTCGAACAAAAAGCCGCCTCCGGGCGGCTTTTTCGTTGCGACGCCTTGGCGCATTGCCGTCCGACCCCACTTGCGTAGGGGTGCACGCCACAGTCCGCCTGCCGAAAATGCGGCATTGCAGTAGCATTCGTTCCATTGGCCGCCTGTTCGGCCCCCCAGGAGTTATCACCCCATGAGCGCCGTAGCCGAAAACATCCAGACCCAGATGCCCGAGCCGATCGTCTTCACCGACAGTGCGGCAGCCAAGGTGGCCGACCTGATCGCCGAAGAAGGCAACCCCGACCTGAAGCTGCGCGTGTTCGTGCAAGGTGGCGGTTGCTCCGGCTTCCAGTACGGCTTCACCTTCGACGAGATCACCAACGAAGACGACACCACCATGACCAAGAACGGTGTGTCCCTGCTGATCGACGCCATGAGCTACCAGTACCTGGTCGGCGCCGAGATCGACTACAAGGAAGACCTGCAAGGCGCCCAGTTCGTGATCAAGAACCCGAACGCCACCAGCACCTGCGGCTGCGGATCGAGCTTCTCGGCCTGATGCCCGGATGCCGCTGACCAAGCCCTCCCCAAAAAGCCGCCTCCGGGCGGCTTTTTCGTTCCTGCTTCTTTTTCCTCGTACCCATGACTTCAGAGGCTGAAACCGCCGTCCAACCCGTTCGCAAGAGCCTGCTGTGGCTCGTCGCCGTCGGCTTCTTCATGCAGACGCTCGATGCCACCATCATCAACACGGCGCTGCCGGCAATGGCGGCCAGCCTCGGCGAGAGCCCGCTGCGCATGCAGTCGGTGGTGGTGGCCTATGCGCTGACCATGGCGATGCTGATCCCGGCCTCGGGCTGGATCGCCGACCGCTTCGGCACGCGGCGAATCTTCTTCTCGGCCATCGTGCTGTTCGCGCTCGGCTCGGTGCTTTGCGCGCTGTCGCACAGCCTGGGGCAGCTGGTGGCGGCGCGCGTGGTGCAGGGGCTCGGCGGGGCGCTGCTGCTGCCCGTGGGGCGGCTGTCGCTGCTGCGCACGGTGCCGCGCGGGGAGTTCCTCCAGGCGATGAGTTTCGTGGCCATCCCGGGGCTCATAGGGCCCTTGCTGGGCCCCACGCTGGGCGGGTGGCTGGTGCAGTACGCCTCCTGGCACTGGATTTTCCTGATCAACGTGCCCGTGGGGCTGGCCGGCTGCATCGCCACGCTCAAGTACATGCCCGACCTTCGCGGCGTGGTGCAGAAGCGCTTCGACAGCGTCGGCTACGCGCTGCTGGCCTTCGGCATGGTGGCGATTTCGCTTTCGCTCGACGGCGTGGGACTGCGCCAGGGTGGCGTGATGGTCGTGCTGATCTTCGGCTTTGCCAGCATCGCCGCTTACTGGCTGCGCGCCTCGCGCACGCCCGAGCCGCTGTTCGCGCCCTCGCTCTTCCATGTGCCGACGCTCAGCATCGGGCTGATCGGCAATCTGTTCTCGCGGCTCGGCAGCAGTTGCATGCCCTTCCTGGTGCCGCTGCTGCTGCAGGTGTCGATGGGCTATTCGCCGGTGCGCGCCGGGCTGATGATGCTGCCGATCGCGCTGGCCGGCATGGCCATGAAGCGCTTCGCCACGCCGCTGATCACGCGCCACGGTTACCGCCGGGTGCTGGTGGTCAACACCGCCCTCGTGGGCTGCACCATGGCCAGCTTCGGCCTCACGGCACCGGGCCAGCCGATGGTGCTGCACGTTCTGCAGCTGCTGGCTTTCGGCGCGGTCAATTCGCTTCAGTTCACCGCCATGAACACCATCACGCTGAAGGATCTGGACGGCAGCATGGCCAGCAGCGGCAACAGCCTGCTGTCGATGGTGCAGATGCTGGCCATGAGCATGGGCGTGGCCGCCGCCGGGGCGGTGCTGGCTGGCTACAACGGCATCTTCGGCACCGAGACGGCCGCCCACACGCTGGATGCCTTCCAGGCGACGTTCGCGACCATGGGGCTGATCACCGTGGCGTCCGCCCTGATCTTCTGGCACCTGCCGGCGGAGGTGCGCGCGGTGCATCCCGCTCAGCCGGAGGTGTCCGGCCAGGGCTGACGGACGCCCGGTGTCAGGCGGGGTAGGCGGGATAGATAGCGCCCAGCACCCGCGCCCCGCGCGCGCCGGTCACGCTGGCAAGGTTCCCGGGCTCGCGCCGAACAGTGGCACGGGCCAGCCAGGCAAAGGCCGCGGCCTCGACCTGCTGGGGCGGCAGGCCGTGTTCGGTCGACGCTTCCACGCTGACGCCGGGCAGCAGCGCACGCAAGCGGCCCAGCAGGTGGCCGTTCAGCGCGCCGCCGCCACAGACGATCAGCAACCTGGCGTCCTTTCCATGGCTGCGCAGGTCGGCCGCGCAGGCGCTCGCGGTCAGCTCGGCCAGCGTCGCCTGCACGTCGGCTGGCGGCACGGCCGTGGTGCCTAGTTGCGCGGCCAGCCAGTCCGGATTGAACAGGTCGCGCCCCGTGCTCTTGGGCGGCGCCTTGCCGAAGTAGGGATCGGCCAGCAGTTGCGCGAGCAGGCCGGGCAGCACCTGCCCGCTGGCGGCCCACTGTCCGTCGCGGTCGAAGGGCTGGCCTTGGTGCGCCTGGCACCAATGGTCCATCAGCCCGTTGCCGGGGCCGCAGTCGAAGCCGAGCACGATCGCGCCTTCGGGTGCATCGGCGGGCGGCAGCAGGCTCAGGTTCGAGATGCCGCCGACGTTCAGCACCGCGACAGGCTCGCCGGCACGGGCGAACAGCGCGCGGTGAAAGGCCGGCACCAGAGGCGCGCCCTGGCCGCCGGCAGCCAGGTCGCGGCTGCGGAAGTCGCCGACCACGTCGATGCCCGTCAGCTCGGCCAGCAGCGAGGGGTTGTTGATCTGGAGCGTGTAGCCGACCTCGTCGAACTCCAGCGGCCGGTGGCGCACCGTCTGCCCGTGCGCGCCGATGGCGGTGACGGCGCTGGCGTTTGTGCCACTGTCCGCCAGCAGTTGCCGGACCACGCCGGCATAGGCTCTTGCAAGCCCGTTGCCGGCCAGTGCCGCGCGATGCAGTTCGTTGTCGCCGGGAGTATTGAGTGCGAGCAACTCGGCGCGCAGTGCCACGGGGAAGCCGGCCGTGGCGTAGGACCGCACCGCGATGCGGCCGCCGGAAAGATCGGCGAGCACGCCGTCGACGCCGTCGAGCGATGTGCCCGACATCAGGCCGATGAAGAGTTCGGCGGCCATCCTGTAGTCAGGTCAAGAAAGAAGGGCAGCCGCGCGTGCTCAGTCCGCGCTGGCCTGGATGACGGAGAAGGCTGCCGCCAGTTCGGTGCGGGCACCGCTGGCGATGCGTTCGAAGGCCGGGCGCATGGCCGCGGTGATCGGTGCGCCGCCTTCCTGCGCGATGGACGTCGGGTTCTGGTAGACCCCGCCCACGCGGAATTCGAAGTGCAGGTGCGGGCCGGTGGCCCAGCCGGTCATGCCCACGGCGCCGATCGTCTGGCCCTGGCTCACGCTCTGGCCGGCCTTGACGTCGACGCGGCTCAGGTGGGCGTACGCCGTCTGCTGGTTGTTGCGGTGATTGATGATGACGATGTTGCCGTAGCCGTTCTGCGTGCCCGCGAAATCGACCGTGCCGTCGCCGACCGTGCGCACCGAGGTGCCCGTGGGCGCCGCGTAGTCGATGCCGTTGTGCTGGCGCCAGCTGTTCAGGATCGGGTGCATGCGCATCGCGAAGCCGCTGGACACGCGCGAGAACTCGACCGGCGTCGCCAGGTAGGCCTTGCGCAGGCTGTCGCCGTTCGGGCGGTAGTAGCTGCCCTTCTGGCCCGCGCCCGGGGGCTGGAACCACACGGCCTGGTGGATCTTGCCGTTGTTCTCGAACTCGGCCGAGAGCACGCGGCCGCTGCGCAGCGCCTGGCCATCGGCTTCCAGGGTCTCGTAGACCACGGCGAAGCGGTCGCCCTTGCGCAGGTTTCGCACGTCGACGTCGCCCGCGAAGATGTCGGCCAGTTGGCTTGCCACCGCGTCGGGAATGCGCGAGTCGTCGGTGGCGGCGAACAGCGAGGTGCGGATGGTGCCGCTCGCCAGGCGCGTGCCTGCGGTGAGGGCGTCGCGCTCGGTCACGCCGGCAAAGCCGGTTGGCGTGCGTTCGATGACGTAGCGCTTGAAGCCGCCGTCGCCGTCCGGAATCCAGCGGGCGCTGAGCTTCTTGAGCTGGTTTTCCTGCGTGGCCTCGGCCGTCACGGTGCGGCCGGCGCGCGAGAACAGCGCGTTGCGGGCCTCGACGCTGCCGCGCACGAAGGCGGTGGCGGCGGGGTCGGAAATGCCCAGGCGCTTCAGCAGCGCCTCGGCCGTGTCGCTCGAGCGGGTGACGTCGGTGCGGAACAGCGTGAAGCTGAAGCTTTCCAGTGCTTCGCTCTGGTCGGCCACGGAAACAGGTGCCGTGGCTTCCAGGATCTGGCGCACGGGGAGGTCGGATGCATCCGGGCCGAGCGATGCCACCGCGAGGGTGCCGGCGCTCAGCAAGGCAGCCGCGATGACTGCGGTGATCTGCTTGGGGTACGTCCGGAATGTGTAAGCCACGCGGGAAGCAAGGAGCTCCTCGGCGGCAAGAATGCCGTTGATCAAACTTGAATTCCAGCTCAGGTTCTGCAAATCCGTGCTGCAAGGCCCAGTACGTTCAGGGCGGCAGGAGACGGTGCGGAAAAAAGCGCCGCTTAGAATTCGGCGCTTGAAAAGTCGGGCTGAGTATAGCTTCGGCACCCCAAAAGTCAGCCAAAAAAGCCCGTAAAGGCCGAATCTGTTACATCCATGAGCCTCTCAAATAGTGTAGGACGCGCGCTCGAAATCTCCCTCCGGGGCGCTGACGAACTGCTGCCGCAGGACGAATGGGTGCGCAAGCTGCAGCGCTCCGAAGCCACCGGGACGCCGCTGCGCATCAAGCTGGGCCTGGACCCGACCGCGCCGGACATCCACATCGGCCACACGGTGGTGCTCAACAAGATGCGCCAGCTGCAAGACCTGGGCCACCGGGTGATCTTCCTGATCGGCGACTTCACCAGCACCATCGGCGACCCCTCCGGCCGCAACAACACCCGCCCGCCGCTCACCCGCGAGCAGATCGAGGCCAACGCCCAGACTTATTACAAGCAGGCCAGCCTGGTGCTGGACCCCGAGAAGACCGAGATTCGCTACAACTCCGAGTGGAGCGACCCGCTGGGCGCCCGCGGAATGATCCAGCTGGCCGCCAAGTACACGGTCGCCCGCATGATGGAGCGCGACGACTTCAACAAGCGCTTCAAGGCCGGCCAGTCGATTTCGGTACATGAATTCCTCTACCCGCTGATGCAGGGCTACGACTCGGTCGCGCTCAGGAGCGACCTCGAACTGGGCGGCACCGACCAGAAGTTCAACCTGCTCGTCGGCCGCCACCTCCAGCAGGAATACGGCCAGGAGCCGCAGTGCATACTGACTATGCCGCTGCTGGAAGGCCTCGACGGCGTCGAGAAGATGTCGAAGAGCAAGAACAACTACATCGGCATCAGCGAGGACGCCAACACCATGTTCGCCAAGGTGCTGTCGATTTCCGACGACCTGATGTGGCGCTGGTACACGCTGCTGAGCTTCCAGTCGCTCGAGCAGATCGCGGCGCTGAAGGCCGAGATCGAAGGCGGCCGCAATCCCAAGGACGCCAAGGTTGCGCTGGCCAAGGAAATCACCGCGCGCTTCCACAGCGTGGCGGCGGCCGAGGCGGCCGAGCAGGATTTCATCAACCGCAGCAAGGGCGGCGTGCCGGACGAGATTCCCGAAGTGGCATTGAGCGGCGCCCCGCTGGGCATCGCCCAGGTGCTCAAGCAGGCCAACCTGGCGCCGTCGACTTCGGAGGGCAACCGCCTGATCGACGGCGGCGGCGTGCGGATCGACTCCGCCGTGGTCAGCGACAAGGCGCTGAAGCTGCCCGCGGGCAGCTACGTGGTGCAGGTCGGCAAGCGCAAGTTCGCGCGCGTGACGCTGAGCTGACCGGCCCTAGCGGACTTCGATGGTGACGCGCCGGTTGCGCGGCTCGTCCACGTCGTCCGCGGTCTGCACCGCCAGTTCGCGCTCGCCGCGCCCGACAGCCTCGATGCGGCTCGACGGGAACTGGCGCTCCACCAGCAGCTGAACCACTTCCTGCGCGCGCCGGCGCGAGAGTTCGTCGTTCTGCTCGATCGTGCCCTTGGTGTCGGTGTGGCCGGTGACGACGACGTCGCTGCCGCTGCGCGCCTGCGCTTCGGCCAGCGCCTCCGACAAGGTCAGCTGCGAGGACGCCGTGAGCGTGGTGCCGCCGAGTTCGAAGTACACCGTGTAGCGCTTCGGCGGCGGCGGGCGCATGTCGAACAGCTGCCTGTTTTCCGCCTGCACCTTGGCAGCGTCGGCCTGGTCGACGACCGGGGCGCCGCTGGCGCCCACCGCTGCGGTGGCGCGCTGGTAGGGCTTGGACAGGACTTCTTCACCGTCCTTGACGCGCACAACCACGGCTGAAGGCTTGCCGTCGTCCTGCGGCAGCAGCACCACGCGTGTGCCGGGGGTCGAACATGCGACGAGCGACAGCGCCGTCAGCGCGGCCATGCCGAGACCGAGGGTGGGGAGAAATGCAAAACGGTTTTTCATGGCCGGCCGTCTGCTTGAACGATGAAATCGGTGCCACGGATGCCGATGGTGGCGGTCTGGGTCTCGACCCGCACTGCGTCGGGGTTGGTCTTGCCGATCAGGCCAGTGATCATGCGCATCGAGCCGCGCAGCAGCGACAGCAGCATGCCGCCTTCGTGCGTGGTGCCGTCGAAATGGAATTCCTTCAGGTCGAGCCGTGAAGCGGGGCCGACCACCAGCGTGGTGTCGTCGCGCATCACCACGGAGGCCGAGGAATCGGGCCCGGTGACGATGCGGTCCACCGCGCCCAGCGCATCGCCTGGCTTGGCGTTGCGAACGGCACCGCCCGCATCGAGCAGTTGAACGCTGCCGCGCACGGACTTCACGAAGCCCGCCTTCGGTTCGGCGGCGGGCGTCTGGGCCATCGCGGCCGAGCCCACAATGGCGAGGACGCACAAGGCGATCACGATTTTTTTCATCATCCTGACTTTTCTGCGAGAGATTGTTTCGCAATGGTCACAAATATTAAGGCGAAGGCGTTACATATGGTCACGAGGCCGAAAATTCAGGCGGATCTTGCGGCCTATTACCGCTTTTCACGTGGCAATTGGTCCAAATTCACCGCCGATCCCGCATGACGCTGACCCCCAAGACCCTGCTTCGCCTCTCCGTCGCGGTCGCCCTTATCACCATCGTGCTCAAGGGGACGGCCGGCTACATCACCAATTCGATGGGCCTGATCTCGGATGCGATGGAGTCCTTCGTCAACCTTGCGAGCGCCATGTTCGCGCTGGCCATGGTGACCATCGCCGAGCGTCCGGCCGACGACGAGCATCCCTACGGCCACCACAAGGCCGAGTACTTCTCCTCCGGCTTCGAGGGCATCCTGATCGTCGGCGCGGCCATCGCGATCCTCTGGGTGTCGGTGCAGCGGCTGCTGTCTCCGCAGCCGCTGGAGCAGGTGGGCTGGGGCCTGGCGCTGTCGGTCGTGAGCTCGGGCTTCAACGCCGCGCTGGCCGTGATGCTGTTCCGGGCGGCTCGCGAACGTCGCTCCATCGCCCTGGAGGCCGACGGCCGCCACCTGATGACCGACGTCTGGACCTCGGCCGCGGTGGTGATCGGCATCGTCGGCGTGCAGCTCAGCGGCTGGCTCTGGCTCGACCCGGTGCTGGCCATCGGCGTGGCGCTCAACATCGTGCGCGAGGGCGCGAAGCTGGTGTGGCGCTCGTCCCAGGGGCTCATGGACCGGGCGCTCGATCCCGAGACGCTCGCCACCGTGCGCGCCACGCTCGACGCCTTCGCCGCCCGCATGCCCGAAGGCACCCCGCTGCGCTTCGACGACATGGTGACGCGCAGCGCCGGCCAGCGCCGCTTTGCCGACCTCCACATGCACGTGCCCGGCGACTGGACGCTGCAGCACGCCGCCGGCATGCGCGACCAGCTCGAGCAGTCCCTGATGGACGCCGTGCCGGGCCTGCGCGTCACCATCCAGCTCCTGCCCCTGACCATGGAAGCCCGCGCCACCCAGGCCGGCGAACATCACCCCCCATGAAAGCCGTTCTCCAGCGTGTCGCCCATGCACGCGTCGACATTTCGGGCCGAACCGTCGGCGCCATCGATTCCGGCCTGCTCGTGCTGCTGTGCGCCGAGCGCGGCGACGTCGATGCGCTGGCCGACCGCATGCTCGCCAAGATCCTCAAGCTGCGCATCTTTGCCGACGAGGCCGGCAAGATGAACCGCAGCGTGCAGGACATCGGCGGCGGCCTGCTGGTGGTGAGCCAGTTCACGCTGGCGGCCGACGCGAGCGGCGGCAACCGTCCCAGCTTCACCCAGGCGGCCCCGCCCGACGAGGGGCGCCGGCTCTACGAATACTTCGTGGCGCAGGCCCGTGCCGCGCACCCGGTGGTGGCCACCGGCGAATTCGGCGCGGACATGCAGGTGCACCTGCTGAACGACGGGCCGGTGACGATCCCGCTGCAGATGACGGCGTAGCGCCTGCTATCCAACTACTTGCCGTACGGGCTGCGGATGCCCAGGCCAGCGAGGATCTCGATCTCGCAGGCCTCCATCTCGTCGGCGTCGGCCTCGCTGGTCTCGTGGTCCCAGCCCTGCGCATGCAGGGTGCCGTGCACCAGCAGGTGCGCATAGTGGTCGGCCAGGGTCTTGCGGTTTTCCCTGGCCTCGCGCGCCACAACCGGCGCGCACAGCACCAGGTCGGCCATCACCAGCGGGCTTTGCGCATAGTCGAAGGTCAGCACGTTGGTGGCGTAGTCCTTGCCGCGGAATTCGCGGTTCAGGCGCTGGCCCTCCTCGGCATCGACGATGCGCACGGTGATCTCGCCGTCGATGTCGAGCGCATGGCGGATCCAGCGCGTCACGCTGTGGCGCGGCAATGCGGCGCGATGCCGCTCCACGCCCTTGAAGCGGCCGAACTGCAGCGACAGGGAAAGTGCGGGGAGCGCCATCTCAGTGCGCTCCCGCGCGCTTGCGCTGGCCGTCGTAGGCGTCGACGATCTTCGCCACCAGCGGGTGGCGCACCACGTCGGCGCTGGTGAAGTGCGTCATGGCGATGCCGTTGACCCGCTTGAGCACGCGTTCGGCGTCGATCAGGCCGCTGAGCTGCTGCTTGGGCAGGTCGATCTGGCTCACGTCGCCCGTGACCACCGCGCGGGCGCCGAAGCCGATGCGCGTGAGGAACATCTTCATCTGCTCGGGCGTGGTGTTCTGCGCCTCGTCGAGGATCACGAAGGCGTTGTTCAGCGTGCGCCCGCGCATGAAGGCCAGCGGCGCAATCTCCAGCGCGTTGCGCTCGAAGGCCTTCTGCACCTTCTCGTAGCCCATCAGGTCGTAGAGCGCGTCGTACAGCGGGCGCAGGTAGGGGTCGACCTTCTGCGTCAGGTCGCCGGGCAGGAAGCCGAGCCGCTCGCCCGCTTCCACGGCCGGGCGCGTCAGCACGATGCGCTGCACCGCCGCGCGCTCCAGCGCGTCGACCGCGCAGGCCACCGCGAGATAGGTCTTGCCGGTGCCCGCCGGGCCGATGCCGAAGGTGATGTCGTGCTTGGCGATGTTGTCCAGGTACACCGCCTGGGTGGGCGTGCGCGCGCGCAGGTCGGTGCGGCGGGTGACGAGCATCGCGATGTCGTCGTCGCCCTCGAGCATCGAGCCGTCGCCGGCCAGCGTGAGCTGCACCACGGCCGCGTCGATCGGCCGCTGGGCGATTTCGTACAGCGCCTGCAGCACGTCCATGGCGCGCTGGGCGCCGGCCTTGGGGCCGTCGACCTTGAACTGCTCGTGGCGGTGCGCGATCTTCACGCCCAGCGCTTCCTCGATGCGGCGCAGGTGCGCGTCCAGAGGTCCGCACAGGTGGCCGAGGCGCGAATTGTTCAGTGGGGTAAAGGTGTGTCGCAGAATCACGCCGGACATTTCAAGGAAAAAGGGCACCCATGATAGGCAAACTCACCGGCATCCTTGCCGAACGCAATCCGCCGCAGGTGGTGGTGGACTGCAACGGCGTCGGCTACGAGGTCGATGTGCCGATGAGCACGTTCTACAACCTGCCGAACGTCGGCGCGAAGGTGTCGCTGCTCACGCACTTCGTCGTGCGCGAGGACGCGCAGATTCTCTACGGCTTCGGTACCGCCGAGGAGCGTGCGGCTTTTCGCCAGCTCATCAAGATCACCGGCGTGGGGCCGCGCACCGCGCTGGGCCTGCTCTCGGGCATGAGCGTGGGCGAGCTGGCGCAGGCGATCACCACCCAGGAGCTGGGCCGGCTCGTGAAGATCCCGGGCATCGGCAAGAAGACCGCCGAGCGGCTTCTGCTGGAGCTCAAGGGCAAGCTGGGCGCCGACATCGGCCTGCCTGCTCATGCGGCCTCCGATGCGCAGGCCGACATCCTGCAGGCGCTGATCGCGCTGGGCTACAGCGACAAGGAAGCCGCGCTCGCGCTCAAGGCGCTGCCGAAGGACGCGACGGTGAGCGAGGGCATAAAGCTCGCGCTGAAGTCGCTGGCCAAGTGAGCCTGCGCGGCGCCTGGTCACGCGTCCAGGCGCTGCGCCAGGAGTCGGTCCGCAGCGACGAACTGCTGATGCGCGCAGCCCATGCCGGCTGCGTGCCGATCCTGCTGGCCTACGGCTGCGCGGGCCTCGTGTACGGCAACCTGCCGATGTTCACGCCGATCGGCTTCGTCGACATGCCGGGCGCCTGCGCCTGGCTGACGGCCGCGATGGCCTTTGCGCTGGCGATCTTCGCCGTCGACTGGCTGGTGCGCGGCGAACTGGCGGTGGCGCCGCCGCCGGTCACGGTGGTGAAGCAGGTCTGGCGGCCGGGAACATTTCCGTTGCCCATTCTGCCGTCGCATGCCGTTGCGCAGCCGCGCTCATCGCCATTGCGCATCGGCTGCCTGAGCGTCGCGGCCGTGGCCTGCGCCTGCGCGCTGGTGGGGCGCGTCACCCTCGCGCTGGGCTGGCAGGCCTTTGCGCGCCCCGGCGGCCTGGCGCCGCAGGCGGAGTGGCCGCTCTACCCGCTGCAATGGGTCTGGCCATGGCTGCTTCCGTTGGCGCGCGACCGCTTCGTGCTGGGGCTGATCGGTGTCGGCGTGGCGTTGTTCGTGGCGGCGCAGTTGATGTCGTGGCGCAAGGTGCGCGGCGCGTGGTTTGCGCTGCTGACCATCCTGCCGTTGTTGCTGACGCTCAACTTCCTCGGTTCGGCAGGCTTCGACTTCGCCGCCGCACGGGGGCTTGGCGGCTTGAATGAGCCCGAACTGGCGAGCGCGCTCGCGCAGCAGCCCGGACGCTACAACGTCTTCACCTTCCTGAGCCTCTGGATCGCCATCGGCTTCGGCACCGTCGGCCTGATCGTGGGCTTCTGGTTCGGCCGGTCACGGTCCATGGACGACGTCTGACCGCTCGTTGGTGAAGTTCGGTTTCAGGGGTGGATCTTCTCGCCCTTGGCCAGCATCTCGACGAACTGCGCGATGCGGCGCGCGCGGGTCTCGGGTTTCTTCGCACCCTGGATGCGGAACAGCACGGCGAAGCGGTTGCGCGCATCCAGCGCGGCGAAGAACTTCGCGGCCTTCTTGTTCGCATCGAGTGCGGCCTGCAGGTCGGGCGGCACGGTGGCCGTGCTCGAGGCTTCGTAGGCCGCGTCCCATCGCCCGTCGGCCTTTGCGCGCTCGATCTCGGCCAGCCCGGCGGGCTGCATGCGGCCTTCGTCGATGAGCTTCAGCACCTTGGCGCGGTTGATCTGCGACCAGATGCTGCGCCTGGTGCGCGGCGTGAAGCGCTGCAGAAAGTATTGCGCGTCGTCGCTCTTGCGCTGGCCGTCGATCCAGCCCCAGCACAGCGCCTCTTCGAGCGCGGCGGGGTGGTCGATGGAGGCGATGCCGCTGTCCTTCTTCGCGATGCGCAGCCACACGCCGGCGGCGGTGGCGTGGTGGCGCCTGAGCCAGCGCGTCCACGACTCGGCGTTGGTGCACTCCACCGGCGTGTCGTGCGCCACGCGCTCTGTCGCCACCGCCTGCTTGTTCGTGCTCATGGCACCCACCAGTAGCGCAGCGCGTGGAAGTAGATGGGTGCCGCGAAGATCACCGAGTCCAGCCGGTCGAGCATGCCGCCGTGGCCCTCGATCATCGAGCCCCAGTCTTTCACGCCGCGGTCGCGCTTGATGGCCGACATCACCAGCCCGCCGAAGAAGCCCATGAGGCAGATGGTGAGCGCCATCAGCGCAGCCTGCCACGGATTGAAGGGCGTGGCCCAGTAGAGCGCCGCGCCCAGCGCGGTGGCGCTCGCCACGCCGCCGATCAGGCCTTCCCAGGTCTTGGAAGGCGACAGCTCGGGCGCCACCTTGCGCTTGCCGAAGAGCTTGCCCCACACGTACTGCAGCACGTCGCTGCCCTGCACCACGATCACCAGGAAGGCGATCAGCAGCAGGTTGCGGCCCTCGAAGCCGGGGATCTGCAGCGTCAGCAGCGCGGGCACGTGGCTGATGCAGAACACGCACACCATCAGGCCCCACTGGATCTTCGAGGTGCGCTCCAGGAAGCGCTGCGTGTCGCCACCCACCGCCGCAAGAATGGGCAGCAGCAGGAAGGCATAGACCGGGATGTAGATCGCGTAGAGCCCGTACCAGTCGATCCAGATCAGGAAGTACTGCCCCGGCAACGCAAGGTAGAAGGCCAGCGCGATCGCGCCGTGGTCGCCGCGGCGGGTGTAGGCCAGGCTGATGAACTCGCGCAGCGCATAGAAGGAGATCAGGTAGAACAGCACGATCACGCCGCCCTTGCCGAAGGCAAAGGCAATGCCGATCACCGCCACCATCACCCACCACGCGTTGACCCGCGCGTTGAGGTTGTCGATCACCGAGTTGGGCTGGCCGTGCGCCACGCGCCACTTGAGCAATGCGCCGATGGCCGAGGCCAGAATCAGCACGCCGGCGACGCCGCCGAACAGCTCCAGCGTGGTCTGGGTGGAAGCGGAGATGTTCATGGCGTGGTCGTCTTTGTTTTTTCTTGTTCGGGCTCGCGGTCGTATTCGGGGCGCATGTCGAGCATGGCGGCGCGCGCCCGTGCCAGGAACGGCACCTTGTCCTCGCCTTCGGCCAGCGTGATCGGCGTGCCAAAGCGCACCGTGCAGGCCAGCGGAATCGGCAGCAGCACGCCCTTGGGCAGCACGCGCTTGAGGTTCTCGATCCACACCGGCACCAGCCGCACGTTGGGGCAGGCGCGCGCCAGGTGAAAGAGGCCGCTCTTGAGCGGCAGCAGGATGTCGTCGCCGGTGTTGCGAGTGCCCTCGGGGAACATGATGAGCGAGTCGCCGCCTTCCAGCGCCTCCTTCATCTGGTCGACCGGATTGCCGCCCTGGCCCGAGCCGTCGCGCCGGATCATGAGCGCGTTGAACACGTCCTTGCCGATGAAGTTGCGCAGCTTGGAGGCTTCCCAGTAGTCCTGGCCCGCCACCGGCCGCGTGAGGGCGCGCAGGTCGGGCGGCAGCGTGGCCCAAAGCAGCACGAAGTCGCCGTGGCTCGTGTGGTTGGCGAAGTACAGCGTCTGCTCGGCCTTGGGGCTGGTGCCCGACCAGATGGCGCGCACGCCGGTCAGCAGCCCGGCCGCGCCGATGATGAGCTTGCCCGCCACCACGGCGAGCCCGCGCCGCAGCACCGTGCTTTCGGTCGGCGGCTTGTCGTTCTTGTTGTTGTCTGCTTCGGTCAAGAGATGTCCTGTGTCATCAAGGCAAGGAGGAACATGGCGCTCTGGCAGGCCACCACGATGGCATGGCGCTGCATGAGCTGGCGGGTGCCGGCCGCGCGGTCGTCGAGCGGCCGGGTGGTGCGTGGCTGTTGTTGCTGCTGTTGCTGCGTCTCGCGCAGGCCGAGGGCCGACAGTGCGCTGTCGAGCGCATCGAGCGACGCGATGCGGCCTTTCGAAAGCCCGTCGAACAGCGCTTCGTCGAAGCGCAGCCGGAATGAAAAGTAGCGCTCCAGTGCACCGAGGATCACGACGGCGCCGAGGCTCATGGTGGCGGTGGTCGAGAGCGAGCGCAGCGTCAGCGCGAGCACCAGCGCCGCGATGCATGTCAGCGCGAAGCCCCACAAGGCCAGCACGGCAGCAGCGCGCAGCAGTCCGGCCAGCGTGGCGCAGGTGGCGCGGTCGTTGTCATTCATGGGTGCGCTCCTCCGCCGCAGGGTTCAGGGCCTCCAGCGATACGCGCCAAGCCTGCCGCAGCACGATCTGCGGCCGTGCGCGGCGCACCGCGTCTTCGGCCTGCGCGACGCCGCCGGCCGCGCCGTAGCGGTCCAGCCAGGCGATCACCGCGGCGGCGCTGCGCGAGAAGCCGAGCGCGCAACACACCCACACCGGCGCGCCATCGGCAACGCGGCGCTGACCTTCGATGACCGCCGCCGCGCGCTGCAGCCGCACCGGCGGCGGCACCGTCAGGTCGAGCAGGGGCACGCAGCGCGCATGCGGCACGCCGGGCGGCAACTGCAGCTCGGCGCACAGGCTCACCAGCCGGGGCTGGCCGGCCGCGAGCCATTCGGCGTGCGTCGGCCGGCGGCCCAGCCGCAGGCCGGGCACCACCTCGACCGAAGCCGGCAGCTTGCGCGTCCAGAGCCAGGCGTTGATGGCGGCGCCCAGGCGATAGGGCGCGAACAGCCAGCGCGCGGCCCAGCCCATGCGGCCCTGCCCGTCCATCTGGAAACCGCGCGCGCCGAAGCCGATGTAGTCGAGCGCGACCAGCGCGAGCGCTGCGGCCGGCCACGCCAGCCACAGCGCAATGGCCAAGACAGCGCCGCCGTACAGCGCAGCCGCAAGGAACAGCGCCGCGCCCCCTGCATAGAAACCCGCCAGCTTCCATCGCTGCGGGTCGCGGGTGACGCGCCACGCGCGCGGCATCGACGCCACGCGCTCCAGCGGCCATAGCCACACGCAGAACAGCCCGAGCAGCGCGCCGGTCGGAATGTCGATGAAGTGGTGCTGCCACGTCGTGAGCACCGACGCGCAGATGGCGAAGGCCCACACATGCAGCACCAGCCGCGCCCACAGGGGACGGATGAACTGCCGGTACCAGTCCCACAGGATCACCGCCAGCGCGATGTGCAGCGACGGCGCCTGGTTGAACGGCTGGTCGAAGCCGCGCAGCGCGTTGAACAGGAAGGCAGGCGCCCCGTCGACCGGCGGCTGCCCGAAGCTGAAGTGCAGCGGCCAGAGGATGAAGCAGGTGCAGGCCACCAGCGTGGCCGTCACCAGCCGCAGCGCATGCCGGTCGAGCGTGTGCTTGCTGCGCGCGAGGAACAGCGAGAGCGCGTAGAAGACGTTGATCGTCCAGTACGGAAAGATCGTCCACGGCCAGAACGGTATTTGCCGCTCCCAGTCGAAAGCCATCGACGGCACGTTGGCCCGCGTGGTCGCCCACCAGTTGGCGAAGCCGTAGGTCGCATAGAACAACGGCCCGAGGAACACCAGCCATGCGGCGGCGCGCTTCCAGGGCCGTCGTGCCAGCCGGGCGCTCATCGCTCGGTGCGCACCGCCAGCGACACCGTGAAGATGCCCCACTCGTCGACCCGCTGGTCGATCTTGCGGAAGCCCGCTTCTTCCACCAGCTGGTCCATCTCGTACTGGGTGCGGCGGCGCATCACCCAGGCCTCGCCCTGGCGGTGGCTGGTGAGGGCGCGCGCGATCATCTCGAGCTGCGGATGCCAGGGCTGGCCGGTGTAGACCAGGTAGCCGCGGTCTTCCACCGCGTCGCCGACGCCCGCGAGCGAGCGGCGCACCATCTCGTTGTCGGGGAACAGCTCGTACAGGCCCGACACCACCGCCAGCGTGGGCCGGGGCGTCACGCTCGCGAGGCTCATGCGGTCGAAGGCGTCGGCCTGCACGAATTGCGCGACGTCTTCCAGCCCCTTCTCGGCGATGAGCGCGCGGCCTTCGCGCACGTTGATGTCGCTGTAGTCGCGCAGCAGGATCGAGCTGGCCTTGACGGGGCTGGCGAGCACCGCGTCGAGCACGTAGCGGCCGTGGCCGGCGGCGATGTCCATCACGCGCACCTCGCGGTGCATTTCGGCCAGCCGCTCCATCGCGATGCGCAGCAGCTCCTCGACGTGGATCTTGCGCTGGCGGATGCCGCGCCAGCCGATCGATTCAAGGTAGGTCTTGTCGATCGAGCGGCCGATGAACGAGCCGCCCCTGGGCTGGTTGCGGTACACGTAGTCGAGCGTGCTGCCGGAGTCGAAGCCGGTGTCGTGGCCCAGCTTGATGCCTTCGGACATCTTGCCGCCCAGCTTCAGCCCGGCGCGGGTCATGGCCCAGTAGGCGCCGCGCGGCGACAGGGGCGACAGCGGCTCGGCCAGCGCGCGCGACTCGTCGGCCGTGTCGCCGCTCAGGTGCGCCTCGCGTCGGTCGACCGGCACGGCCGGCTCGTCGAAGCGCTGCAGGATGAATTCGCGGATCTGTGCCACCGCCGGCGCACGGTCTTTCTCGCCCAGCGTGTCGTGGAAGAAGCCCGGCAGTTCGGTCTTGGTCTTCACCGCGCTGCCCAGCCGCTCGAAGAACTGGTGCTGCGGCTTGTGGTGCACCACCCAGTCGGCGCCCGAGATGAGCAGCTGCACCGGCAGCGTGATCGCATTGGCATCGGCCACCACGCGGTCGGCCGCCTCGTACAGGCCGAGCAGGATGTTGACCGCGATGGGCCGGCTGATGAGCGGGTCGTTCTCGTAGCTGGCGATGCGCGCGGGGTCGTGCGTGAGGAACTTGGCCTTCACGTAGCTGTTGACGAAGAACAGCCCGCGCAGCTTGTGCATCAGCGCCAGGCCGGGCCGCGCGAACGGCACATACAGCTTGACCTTGAAGGCCGGCGAGGCGAGCGTGAGGCCGCGCACCTTGGGTGCGTAGTCGTGCGCCCAGGTGGCGATCAGCACCGCGCCCACGCTCTGTGCGACCACGTGGATGTCGTGCTCGGGCACGCCGTGCGCGGTGCCGATGTGCTGCACGAAGGTCTGAACGTCGCGCACCGAGGTGCCGAAGCTGGGGCTGTAGCCGCGCTGGCCCGGCGAGCGGCCGTGGCCGCGCGCGTCCCAGGCGAAGAAGTCGAAGTCGGGCAGGTCCAGTTCGTCGACCAGGTGCGCCATGCGCGCGCCGTGCTCATGGCCTCGGTGGAACAGCAGGATGGCGCCGCGCCGTGCGCCGCTGGTGGCGGGCCAGTGGCGGTAGAACAGCGATTCGCCGTCGTGCGTCTGGAAATGGTGTTCGTGCGGAACGCGTTGCGTGATGTCGGTCATTGAATCCCTGTGTGTCTTGTTCTGTGTCAGTGGCTGGCGGCGGTGCCCGCCCCGGCCTCGGCCAGCGCGCGCCGGATGCGGTTGACGATGGTCCAGGCCACCAATGCCGCCAGCAGCGGCATCAGCCAGGCCGTCCAGCCCGGCAGCGGCCAGCCCAGCGCCACATAGAGGCCGAGCGCGCCGAACACGAAGGCCCGGTCGCTCTTGCCCAGCGGGCCGTCGTAGCGGCGCGAGGCGCCCACCGTGGGGCCGAGCGCCCCGGCGAATTCGCTCAGGCCGGCCAG
The DNA here is from genome assembly GCF_965279555.1 of Variovorax sp. Taxonomy (NCBI): domain Bacteria; kingdom Pseudomonadati; phylum Pseudomonadota; class Betaproteobacteria; order Burkholderiales; family Comamonadaceae; genus Variovorax; species Variovorax sp. The sequence continues at coordinate 104,924 of NZ_OZ257247.1, forward strand.
CACGATCACAGTGCCGACCCAGAAGCCGCTGAAGGGCGTCACCAGCGCGAAGGGGAGGTACAGCGCGGCGTCGGAAACCACGTCGGTCAGTTCGTTGAGGAACGCGCCCAGCTTGCTCTGCTGGTTGTGCTCGCGTGCCAGCATGCCGTCGATGGCGTTGAAGGCCATGCGCAGGAACATCCACAGCGGAATGAGCGCGAAGGCCGCCGGCGAGGGCGCGGCGAAGAAGAGCCAGAGCCCGAGCACCACCGACACGACACATGCCGCCAGCGTGACCTGGTTGGCGGTGACGCCCATCGCATGCAGGCGGACCACCAGCGGCCGCAGCAGGGCCTGGAAACGCGGCTTCAGTTCGTAGATCGACACGTGCTGGCTTCCCCTCGTTTGTTATGTGGCCGGAGCATTCTGCCAGTGTGCAGGTACTAAACTCGTAGGCGAAAAACCCTCTCTCATGACTATCCAGACAGACGATTTCGCGCCCGCTCCCCAACGCGTGGTGTCCGCAGCCCCCGCATCGCCCAACGAAGAGGCGATAGAGCGGGCACTGCGCCCCAAGCTGCTGGACGAGTACGTCGGCCAGGCCAAGGTGCGCGAGCAGCTCGAGATCTTCATCGGCGCCGCGCGCAAGCGCAAAGAGGCGCTCGACCACGTGCTGCTGTTCGGCCCGCCCGGCCTGGGCAAGACCACGCTGTCGCACATCATCGCGGCCGAGCTGGGCGTCAACCTGCGCCAGACATCCGGCCCGGTGCTCGAGAAGCCCAAGGACCTGGCGGCGCTGCTGACCAACCTGGAGCCCAACGACGTGCTCTTCATCGACGAGATCCACCGGCTGAGCCCGGTCGTCGAAGAAATCCTGTACCCCGCGCTGGAGGACTACCAGATCGACATCATGATCGGCGAAGGCCCGGCGGCGCGCAGCATCAAGCTCGACCTGCAGCCCTTCACGCTGGTGGGTGCCACCACCCGCGCCGGCATGCTGACCAACCCGCTGCGCGACCGCTTCGGCATCGTGGCGCGGCTGGAGTTCTATACCCCCGAGGAGCTGGCGCTGATCGTGCACCGCAGTGCCGGCCTGCTCAAGGTGGAGACCGACACCGCCGGCGGCTTCGAGATCGCCCGCCGCTCGCGCGGCACGCCCCGCATCGCCAACCGGCTGCTGCGCCGAGTGCGCGACTATGCCGAGGTCAAGGGCAACGGCCGCATCACCGAAGAAATCGCGCACAAGGCGCTGGCCATGCTCGACGTCGATCCGCAGGGCTTCGACCTGATGGACCGCAAGCTGCTCGAGGCCGTGATCCACCGCTTCGACGGCGGCCCGGTCGGCCTGGACAACGTCGCGGCCAGCATCGGCGAGGAGCGCGACACCATCGAGGACGTGATCGAGCCCTACCTCATCCAGCAGGGCTATCTGCAACGCACGCCGCGCGGGCGCATCGCCACGCTGGCGGCCTACCGCCACCTCGGCGTGGCGCCTCCCTCTGGCCGGGGCGACGTTCCCGACCTCTTCGGAGCCTGAGCACCGCATGCACACCCATGACCTGAGCGCCTGGCGGCACGACCACCAGTTCGGCGCGGACAACACCTCCGCCGAGCGCAGCACGCGCCTCGTGATGTGGATCACCGCCGTGATGATGGTGATCGAGATCGGCGCAGGGTGGTGGTTCAACTCGATGGCGCTGCTGGCCGACGGCTGGCACATGAGTTCGCACGCCCTGGCCATCGGCCTGAGCGCCTTTGCCTATGCCGCCTCGCGGCGCTATGCGCGCGATCCGCGCTTCGCCTTCGGCACCTGGAAGATCGAAGTGCTCGGCGGCTTTGCCAGCGCGCTGGCGCTGCTGGGCATTGCGGTGCTGATGGTGGCGGGCTCGCTGGAGCGGCTGTGGTCGCCCGCGGCCATCCACTACCCCGAGGCGATCTCGGTGGCGGTGCTGGGGCTGGTGGTCAACCTCGTCTGCGCGAGGCTGCTGGGCGGGGCGCACCATCATCACGGGCATGACCACGGGCATGCGCACGACCACCACGACCATGGCCATGCACACGACCACCACGACCTGAACCTGCGCTCCGCCTACATCCACGTGGTGGCCGACGCCGCCACATCTGTGCTGGCCATCGCGGCGCTGCTGGGCGGCTGGTTCTACGGCTGGGCCTGGCTCGACCCGGCCATGGGCATCGTCGGCGCGGTGCTGGTGGCGGTCTGGGCCAAGGGGCTGTTGAAGGAAACCGGCAAGGTGCTGCTCGACCGCGAGATGGACCACCCGGTGACGCAGGAAATCCGCGAAGGCGTCGAGACCCTGCTGGCCGATTCGGAAACCCGCGTGGCCGACCTGCACGTGTGGCGCGTGGGCCGCGAGGCTTACGCCTGTGCGCTCACCGTGGTGACGCACTCGACCACGCTGACCGCCGACCAGGTGCGGGCCTGCTTCTCGATGCATGAGGAGATCCGCCACTCGACGGTGGAAATCCAGCGCTGCGTGGACTAGGTTTTGCTCCAGGCCATCGGCCGAGCGTGCCGCACGATCAGCATCTGCGCCGCGTAATACGTGCCCAGCACCCACAACGACGCCAGCGGCAGCGGCGTCACGAACCGGTTCGTCGCCAGCAGCGAATCGCTCAGCATGAAGAAGCACGCACCCACCGCCACCCACCGCGCGGACGGGTCGGTGCCGTGCAGCACGGCCGCGCGCCCGATCGCCTGCGCCGCCATGCAGGCGATCACCACCACATAAGCCGCGACCGGGATCCGCAAGGCCGCGGGCAGCCCGCCCTGCCAGAGGAACGCGTACATGCCCGCGCCGATCAGCAGCGTCGCCGCCAGCACCCCGCGCCGGGGAAACATGCCGACCCCCATGCTGAACAGCGCGATGTACGCCAGATGCGCCAGCAGGAAGCCCACGAGCCCGGGCACGAACAGCGTCGCCGGGCCCATGAGCAGCACGTCGCCCGCGAGCGAAGCGGCCAGCCCGGCGAGCAGGAACCCATCGAACAGCGTCACTGCGCCCGCCGCCATCGCCCGCCTGGCCGCGAAGAAGATCGCGACGGCCAGCGCCAGCGGCTTGAAGACGAAATGCAGCCAGCCGATGCCCAGCGCCGCGCTCGCCGTGGCCAGGGCGGCCGCCTCGATGAACAGCACCTCGGTCACGCTCAGCCGCCCCTGCAGCACGCCGCCGATGGCCCAAAGGGCGGCCGTCAACGCGGCCAGCCACACGGCGGCACGCGGCAGCGGAATGACGTCGGAGAACCACAGGAAGAAGGCCACGCCCGCCAGCAGCAGCAGGAACTGCACGCCCGCGAACCACTTCACGCCACGGCCCACCTCGGGCTCGTAGCGCGTGACCTTGGCGATGTCGAAGGCCGGCTTCGGAAAGCGCGCGGCCACGTCCGCCGGCCGCCAGCCCGGTGGCTTGAGCCACACGCGCAGCTTGTCGGCCCAACTGCGCGCATGCCACGAGTCCTTGGCCAGCGCCCAGTACACCTCGGCGTTGGCCCACAGCGGATCCCAGCTGCGCAACTCGCCGCGCGTGCCGTACACGCAGCGCTCGTCTTCCTCGCGGAAGGTGCCGAACATGCGGTCCCACACGATCAGGATGCCGCCGTAGTTGCGGTCGAGGTAGTTGTCGTTCACCGCGTGGTGCACCCGGTGGTTCGACGGCGAGCAGAACCAGCGGTCGAACCAGCCCAGCTTGCCCACTTGCTCGGTGTGCACCCAGAACTGGTAGAGCAGGTCGATGAGCGCCACCACGCCGAACACCAGCGGCGGCACGCCCGCCACTGCCATCGGCAGGTAGAAGATCCAGCTGAACAGCGCGCCGCTGGAGGTCTGCCGCAGCGCCGTCGACAGGTTGTAGTGCTGGCTCTGGTGGTGCACCACGTGCGCCGCCCACAGCACCGCCGACTCGTGGCCCATCCGGTGCAGCCAGTAGTAGCAGAAGTCGTAGAACACCAGCGCCAGCAGCCAGCCGTACCAGGTGGTCCAGAAGTCGCGCGCCGCCTCCAGCGGAAAGAGTGCCACCGCCGAATACACCGCCGTGTAGATGCCGATGCGCAGCAGCCCGGTGAGCACCGCGCTGATCTGGCTCAGCATGCCAAGGCCGATGCTGTTCACCGCGTCGGCCAGTCGGTAGGTGTCCTGCCCCGTGCCCCGGCGGGCGCGCACGCGGCCCACCGCGAATTCGATCGCGATAAGAAGAAGGAAGACGGGCGTTGCAAGAACGATGATCTGGCCGGGGCGCATCGCGGGATTGTGGCGTTGCCGGGTGGCAACGCGTCATCGGGATGTCACGGGTGTGCCATCGCGCGGTCATGGGGCAGTGGGAGCCTACCCGTCCATGCAACGCGACGACGCTTTCCTTCGCGCATGGCGCGACTCCGCGACCCAGGCCCTCGACCCCGAGGACGAAGATCGCGCACGCCCACCCCTGCAGTTCCGCACCCTCTGGATCTCCGACCTGCACCTGGGCACGCCCGGCTGCCAGGCCCGCGCCCTGCTCGATTTCCTGAAGCACACCGAGTGCGAGACCCTGTTCCTGGTCGGCGACATCATCGACGGCTGGCAGCTCAAGCGCCACTGGTACTGGCCGCAGGCCCACAACGACGTGATCCAGAAGCTGCTGCGCAAGGCGCGCAAGGGCACGCGCGTGATCTTCATTCCGGGCAACCACGACGAGTTCGCCCGCAAGTACCTGCACCACAACTTCGGCGGCATCGACGTGGCCGATGAATGGATCCACGAGACGGCCGACGGTCGCAAGCTCTGGATCATCCACGGCGACCTGTTCGACGGCGTGATCCAGTGCGCCAAGTGGCTGGCCTACGTGGGCGACTCGCTCTACGAATTCACGCTCAAGCTCAACCGCCACCTCAATTCGCTGCGCGCGCGCATGGGGCTGCCGTACTGGTCGCTCTCCAAATACCTCAAGGGCAAGGTGAAGCGCGCCGTGAGCTACGTGGGCGACTTCGAGGCCGCCGTGGCCCGCGAGGCCCGCAATCGCGGCGCCCAGGGCGTGGTCTGCGGTCACATCCACCATGCCGAGATGCGCGACATCGACGGCATCCTCTACTGCAACGACGGCGACTGGGTCGAAAGCCTCACCGCATTGGCCGAACACGCCGATGGCAGGCTGGAGATCATCGACTGGGCCCAGCACATGCCCGTGCCGTCGAAGGCGCCAGCGACGCGCGAAGCCATCGCAGCCTGAGAGGGCTGTTCCCCGTTCGATCTTCGTCCGATCCGACGATGCCGCCCGGGGCATTCCGGGCGCACACTGCGTGGTGCATTCCAACGGGACGACACCATGGCCTGGACCCTCAGCGCGGCGGAGACCGCATTCCGAGACGAAGTGCGCGACTTCCTCGCGCGCGAACTGACGCCCGAGCTGCGCATGGCCGGCCGCCGCTGCTCCGGCATCTTCACCGACTACGAGTACGGCAACCGCTGGCACCGCATCCTCGCCAAACGCGGCTGGAGCGTGCCGCAATGGCCTGTGGAGCACGGCGGCACCGGCTGGACGCCGATGCAGCACTACCTGTTCGCGAGCGAACTGGCCGCCGCCGACGCACCGCCGCGTGCGCCCATGGGCCCCGGCATGGTTGCGCCGGTGATCATCGCCTTCGGCACCGAGGCGCAGAAGCGCGCCTGGCTGCCCGGCATACGCTCGGGCGAGGACTACTGGTGCCAGGGCTACTCGGAGCCGCAATCGGGCTCCGACCTGGCTTCGCTGCAATGCAAGGCTGTGCGGCAGTCCGGCGAAGGCGACCACTACGTCATCAACGGCACCAAGATCTGGACCACGCACGCGCAGTACGCCAACCGCATGTTCTGCCTGGTGCGCACCGCCTCGGGCGGCAAGCCGCAGCAGGGCATCAGCTTCCTGTGCTTCGACATTCCCGCGCCGGGCATCACCATCCGGCCGATCATCAGCATCTCCGGCGACCATGAACTCAACCAAGTGTTCTTCGACGACGTGCGCGTGCCCGCCGAAGGGCTGATCGGCGAGGAGAACCAGGGCTGGACCATCGCCAAGTACCTGCTGCAGCATGAACGCGGCGGTGCCTGGGCACCCATGCTGCGAGCGCGCCTGCGCCGCCTGAGCACGGCGGCCGATGGGGCGTTCGCGGGGCCCGGACATGACAGAGACGAGGCTGGCGACATGGCCCTGCGCCTGGCCGGGATGGACTGCGCCATCGACGCGCTCGAAGCCACCGAGCTGCAGTCGCTGCGCGCGCAGGCACGCGGCGAGCCGCACGGCATCCGTCCGTCGATGGGCAAGGTGCTCGGCTCCGAGCTGCGGCAGCGCCTGACCGAACTGGGCGTGGAAATCGCCGGCCACTACGCAGCCGCCAACCTGCCGCTGGACGACGGTCTGGCGGGCGAGCTGCCGATCCCTGAAGAGGCCGTGTTCTCGATGTCGGCCTACCTCAACGACCGCGCCGCTTCCATCTATGCCGGCTCCAACGAGGTGCAGCGCAACATCGTCGCCAGCCACCTGCTCGCCCGCTGAGGCCGCCGCCATGAACACACGCACCGAACAGGAAGACACCCTCGCGATGCTGCGCGACAGCCTCGCGCGCTATCTCGACAACCACCACGGCTTCGAACAGCGCCTGCATGCGCTGGCCGATGCCGGCGATGCGCCGCCGCCGTTCTGGCAGGGCCTGTCGCGCGAACTCGACCTGCTGGGCGCGGCGCTGCCCGAATCGCACGGCGGCATGGGCTTGGGCATGGCCGCGCACCTCGCGCTGATGGAAACGCTGGGCGGCGCGCTCGCGGCCGAGCCTTACCTGTCGACGATGGTCATCGGCGCGGGCCTGCTGCAACGCCGCCCCGGTACGCTGGCCGATGCCTTGCTCGCGAGCGTCGTCGCCGGGCAGGCGGTGCTGGCCTTTGCGCACGGCGAGCCGCAAAGCCGGCACGGCCGCGCCGACGTGCAGGCGCGTCTCGTGCGCGAAGGCGACGGCTTCCGGCTCGACGGCCACAAGGCGGTGGTGCAGGCCGCGCCGTGGGCCAGCCACCTGATCGTCACTGCGCGCAGCAGTGGCGCCCCTGGCGATGCGGACGGCCTCTCGCTGGTCGTGGTGCCCAGGGAGGCGCCGGGCCTGCGCATGCGCGCGTACCCCATGCGCGACGGCGGTCGTGCCGCCGACATCGGCTTCGACTGCGTGCGCGTGCCGCCCGATGCCTTGCTAGGCACCGAAGGCGAGGCGCTGCCGCAGATCGAACAGGCGCTCGACGAGGCCACGCTCGCCGTCTGCGCCGAATCCATCGGCGTCATGCGCCGGCTGATGCGCGACACGCTCGACTATGTGCGCCAGCGCAAGCAGTTCGGCGTGCCGATCTCCAGCTTCCAGGTGCTGCAGCACCGGCTGGCCGACATGCACATGGCGCTGGAGCAGGCCGATGCGCTTACCGCGAGCGTGGGCGAGGCCATCGACACCGCTTCGCCCGGCGAGCGCGCGCGCGCCGTGTCGTCCGCCAAGGTGGCGGTCGCGAAAGCCTGCAGGGCCGTGGGGCAGGGCGCGGTGCAGATGCACGGCGGCATGGGCATGACCGAGGAGCTGGCCGTGGGCCACTACTTCCGGCGCGCCACGCTCATCGAGACCCAGTTCGGCCCGCCCGCATGGCATTTGCGCCGCGTGGCGCGGTGGCGCGCCGCGAATCCCGCGGGCTGACCGAACGCGCCTTGCGCGCCGCATTCGTCGTTTTGGACGATGCAGCGCCGCCGCCCAGGCGCCAAGATGGCTCCCAGCAACAGGAGACAAGCCATGGCAGGCCCATTGCAGGGACTACGGGTGATCGAGATGGCGGGCATCGGCCCCGGGCCTTTCTGCGCCATGCTGTTCGCCGACATGGGCGCGGAGGTGCTGCGCATCGAGCGCCCCGGCACGCGCACCGCGCCGCACGACATCCTCGCGCGCGGGCGCAGCACGCTGCAGGTCGACCTGCGCGCGGAGGGCGCCGCGCAACCGGTGCTCGATGCCATCGCGAAGGCAGACGTGCTCATCGAAGGCTTTCGCCCCGGCGTGATGGAGCGGCTGGGCCTGGGCCCCGAGCCCTGCCACGAGAGGAACCCGCGCCTGGTGTACGGCCGCATGACCGGCTGGGGCCAGCACGGCCCGCTGGCGCATGCGGCGGGGCACGACATCAACTACATCGCGATCAGCGGCGCGCTGCACGCCATCGGCCGCGCTGGCGAGCCGCCCGTGCCGCCGCTCAACTACGTGGGCGACTTCGGCGGCGGCGCGATGCTGCTGGCTTTCGGCATCCTGGCCGCGCTGCACGAGGCGAAGCAGTCGGGGCGCGGCCAGGTGGTCGACGCCGCCATGACCGACGGCGCGGCGCTGCTGTCGGCCATGATGTACGGCTTCAAGTCGGCCGGGCAGTGGAGCAACCAGCGCGGCGAGAACATGCTCGACGGCGGCGCGCACTTCTACGACACCTACGCCTGCGCCGACGGCAAGTACGTGGCCGTGGGCGCCATCGAGCCGCAGTTCTATGCGCTGATGCGCGAGCGCTGCGGCATCACCGACGACCCCGCCTTCGACGCGCAGATGGATGCCGACCGCTGGCCGCTGCTCAAGCTGCGCATGGCCGATATCTTCCGCACCCGCACGCGCGACGAATGGTGCGTGCTGCTCGAAGGCAGCGACGCCTGCTTCGCCCCCGTGCTCGACTGGGACGAGGCCCCCGCGCATCCGCACAACGTGGCGCGCGGCACCTTCGCCAGCGTGGGCGGCGTGGTGCAGCCCGCGCCCGCGCCGCGCTTCAGCCGCACCGCGCCGGTGGTGCCGCCGGCCGCCGCGCGCGACGACGGCCCGACCGTGCTGCGCCGCTGGGGCGTGGCGGCGGAGGCCATTGCGCCGCTGGGCGCTTCCTGAAAAGAACGGAGACAGATCCCATGTTCCTCACCCAACCCCTGCACAAGGGCCGGCGCGAAAAAGGCAAGGCCACCGCCGTGGTCTGCGGCGCCACGCGGCTCGACTTCGCCGGGTTCACCGACCGTGTCGCGCGCCTTGGCGCGGTGCTGCGGCAGCTCGGCATGCAGCCGGGTGACCGGGTCGGCATGATGAGCCTCAACTCGCACCGCTTCGTCGAATACTTCTTCGGCACCTGGTGGGGCGGCGGTGTCATCAACCCGGTCAACATCCGCTGGAACCCCAAGGAAGTGGCCTACTCGCTCGACGACTGCGACACCCGCATCCTGCTGGTGGACGACGTCTTCGCGCCCATGGCCGCCGAGCTGCGCCGGCTCTCCAGCTCGCTGCGCACCGTGGTCTATTGCGGCGATGGCGCGGTGCCCGAAGGCATGGTCGGCTACGAGGCGCTGCTCGCCGCCGCCGACCCCGCCGAAGACGCGCCCCACAGCAGCGACGAGCTGGCCGCCGTCATGTACACGGGCGGCACCACCGGCCAGCCCAAGGGCGTGATGCTCACGCACGGCAGCCTGTGCATCAACGCGCTGGGCACGGTGGCGGCGCTGCCGCGCGAAACGCAAGACGCCGCGGCCATCGTCGCGGCGCCCATGTTCCACGTAGCCGGCTGCGGCGTGGCGCTGCAGAGCCTGATGCGGCTGGTGCCGGTGCATGTGGTGCCGGTGTTCGACGAACTGGCGGTGCTGCAGACGCTGCAGTCGGCGCGCATCACCGAGATGTTCCTGGTGCCCACCATGATCAAGCGCGTGATCGAGCATCCGCGCTTCGCCGAGTTCGACCTGTCGAGCCTGCGCCTGCTGTCGTACGGCGCGGCGCCCATCGACGCCGCGCTGCTCGACCAGGCCATGCGCGCCTTTCCGGGCACCGCGTTCGCGCAGGTATACGGCATGACGGAGCTGTCGCCGGTGGTCACCGCGCTGCCGTCCTGTTGCCATGCGCCGGGGCCCGATCGCGAGCGCCTGCTGCGCTCGGCCGGCACGCCCATCCCGATTGCCGAGCTGCGCATCGTCGACGGTGACGACAACGAAGTGCCCTTCGGCCAGGTCGGCGAGATCGTCGCGCGCGGGCCGATGGTCATGAAAGGCTACTGGAACAAGCCGAAGGAAACCGAGGCCGCGCTGCGCGGCGGCTGGATGCACACCGGCGACGGCGGCTACATGGACGAGGAAGGCTTCGTCTTCGTGGTCGACCGCATGAAGGACATGATCGTGAGCGGCGGCGAGAACGTGTATTCGGCCGAGGTCGAGAACGCCATCGCCCAGCTGCCGCAGGTGCTGATGTCCGCCGTGATCGGCGTGCCCGACGACAAGTGGGGCGAGCGCGTGCACGCGGTGATCGTGCGGCGCGAAGGCATGGCGCTGGAGGCCGATGCCGTCATCGCGCATTGCCGTGAGCAGATTGCCGGCTACAAGTGTCCGCGCAGCGTGGAGTTCCGCGACGCGCTGCCGCTCTCGGCCGCCGGCAAGCTGCAGAAGTTCCAGCTGCGCGAGCCCTTCTGGGCCGGCAGGAGCCGCCGCGTCGGCTGACCGAAGAACACCTCAAGGAAGAAGAAAATGCCCATCGATTTCCGCCGCTCCTGGAGCGACGAAGACCTCGAGCTGTACCGCGACAACGTGGTGCGCTTCATCGAGACCGAAGTGCTTCCGCACGACGAGGAAGCCCGCAAGCGCGGCCACGTCGGCCACGAGGTCTGGCGCAAGGCCGGCGCGCTCGGCCTGCTGTGCGCCGACATCCCCGAAGCGTACGGCGGCGCAGGCGGCGACTTCCGCCACGAGGCCGTGTTCTACGAAGAGATGTCGCGCCGCGCGCTCACCGGCATGGCCACCTCGGTGCATGCCATCGTGGCGCACTACTTCCTCAATCACGGCACGGAAGAGCAGAAGCGCCACTACCTGCCGCGCATGGCGCGCGGCGAGATGGTCGGCGCCATCGCCATGACCGAGCCCGGCGCCGGCTCCGACCTGCAGGGCGTGCGCACCCGCGCCGAGAAGGACGACGGCGGCTACCGCATCAACGGCTCGAAGACCTTCATCACCAACGGCTACCTGGCCGGCGTGGTGCTGGTGGTGTGCAAGACCGACCCGGCGCAGGGCGCCAAGGGCACCTCGATCCTCATCGTCGAGACGCAAGGCTGCAAGGGCTTTCGCGTGGGCCGCGTGCTCGACAAGATCGGCATGAAGGCGCAGGACACCTCCGAGCTTTTCTTCGACGACGTTCGCGTGCCGGCCGGTGCGCTGCTGGGCGGTGTGGAAGGGCAGGGCTTCTTCCAGCTGATGAGCGACCTGCCCTACGAGCGGACCATCATCGGCCTGAGCGCGCTTGCCACCATGGAGGGCGCCTACGAGGCCACGCTCGACTACGTGCGCGACCGCAAGGCCTTCGGCAAGCCGATCGCCGAGTTCCAGAACACCAAGTTCAAGCTGGCCGAGATCGCGACGCAGATCAAGGTGGGCCGCGCCTTCATCGACCGCTGCGTCGAAGACCTGGTGGCCGGCAAGCTCGACACCGCCACCGCGTCGATGGCCAAGCTCTGGGGCTCGGAGGCGCAAGGCCGCGTGATCGACGAGTGCCTGCAGCTGTTCGGCGGCTACGGCTTCATGAACGAGTACATGGTGGCGCGCATGTACGCCGACGCCCGCGTGCAGCGCATCTACGGCGGCACCAACGAGATCATGAAAGAAGTGATCTCGCGGGCGCTCTGACCCGGCCAGGCACGGCCCGCTAGGACAGCCGCCGGATTTCCGCCCGCGCGATCTCCCGGTGCAGGTGCGAGGCCGAGATGCCGATGAACGCCGTGTATTTCTCGCGCGCCGCGTCGGTCTTGCCAGCCTCTTCCAGCGCCAGCGCCTCCATCGTGAACTCGGTGAAGAGGCGGCTGGCGTCGGCTTCCTTCGGCGAAGCCGCCAGCGACCTGGGCGCCAGCTCCGGCTGTTCTTCGTAGATGCGGCGCTGCACTTCGATCACCTCGATCAGCGCGCGGCCGATGCACTCGACGTTTTCCTGCACCGGCTCCAGCTCGGTCGCGTGGACCTCGGCGGCGGCCTGGTCCAGCAGGTGCGATGCCACGCGCAGCAGTTGGTGGATGGACTCGAGCGTCATGGCAGGGCGCACCGCTTGCGTTCGAAGCGGCGGGCCGTGTCTGTCCTGTGCCATCAGTGGTCCTGGCCCAGCTTTGCCGCGAGCTGGCTCGCGCGTTCGGCGATCGCGAGGCTCTTGGCCATGTCGTAGCCGTGTTCCTTCACCGAAAAAGCCTTGCTCACGCTGCCTTTGCCGGTGGTGAAAGTGATGGCCAGCCAATAGCCGGGATGGCTGGCGTGGGGCGACTTGAAATGCACGCCGCTCACGCCGCTGGTGTTGTTGCGCCGGGTGATTTCCGACTTCGAGCGCTTGGCCGGACGCGGGCCGGGCGGGTGGGTCGCGGGGCCGGTGCGAATGGCTTCCTCCGCCGGATGCAGCCGCACCAGCCCCCGCATGCGCTCGAGCTGCCGCTCGCGCTCGCGGATGGCCAGCGCCTGCGCCGCGTCGCCCAGGTGGTCGACGATGAAGTCGGCGCGAAGAATCTCGCCCTGCCCGATGTAGGTCTTGGCCATCCAGGCCCGCACCCGTCCGCCGGCGGACATCTGGTGGAACACGCCCGGCACGCCGGTGCTGTTGTTGGCCCGGCGCTTTTCGGCGCGCGCGCGCCGCGTGGGCGGCGGCACGCTGCGCACGATGGCGTCGCGCCAGTCCTGTGCCTGGAGCAGGGCCTGCGCCTCGCCGCCGTAGCTGGCCTTGCCGAACTGCCTGTAGTGGCGCACGCCGTTGCGCACGAGGGAGACTTCGAATCCCCAGGGTCTGATGCAGATGCCGTACATGGCGGCCGGATTGGGGATACCTTTGGGCATTCTCGAGGTGCTGCTTTTCTGTGCACTGCTTGTAGCGGACTCCCCGAACTGCGCGGCGCTCGTGGGGGCACGCATTTGCCCGCTATTCTGGCCGAAGCGGCATGGCGGTTCCGCGAACCCGCACGCCCGGTCCGCACGCCGCTGCCGAAGCTTCACAGCCGGACCTGCCCTGCCTCTGGCGCACCGGCGCCCGCCGTGCCTTGCGGGCGCGCTTCCTGGCGGTAGGCGATGGGGGCGATGGTGGTGTCGGTGCGGACATCCGTGCCGGCGCGTGTGCCGCCGCCCGACAGCTTGGCCTCGAGCTGGCGCTCGCGCTCCGCGATGGCCAGGCGCTTGGCTTCCTCGGGCCCGTGTTCCTTGATCGAGAACGCCTTGCTCACGCTGCCCTTGCCAGCCGTGTAGGTGATGGCCAGCCAGTAGCCCGGATGGCCGACATTGGGCGCCTTGAAGTGCACGCCGCTCACGCCGCTGGAATTGGTGCTGCGCCGGATCTCGGACTTCGAGCGCTTGGGCGACAGCAGTTCGGCCGGCAGCTTGTCCTGGCTCTTGCGGATCGATTCCTCGGCCGGGTGCAGCCGGGCCAGGCCCGACATGCGCTCCAGCTGCCGCGCGCGCTCCTCGATGGCCAGCGCCTGCGCATCGCCGCCGGCGGCATCTACCGGGAAATCGGTGCGCAGGATCTCGTTTTCTCCAAGATAGGTCTTGGCGACCCATGCCCGCACCCTGCCGCCCGAGGCGACCTGGCAGAACACGCCCGACACGCCGGTGGTGTTGTTGGCGCGCAGCTTCTCGGCCCGCGTGCGCCGCGCGACCGGAGGAAAGCTGCGCACGATCTCGTCGCGCCAGGCCTGCGCCTGCAGCAGGGCCTGTTCCTCGCTGCCGTAGCTGGCACGGCCGAACTGCTTGTAGAAGCGGTTGCCGTTGCGCACGATCGAGACCTCGAAACCCCAGGCGCGGGGGGCGATGCCATACATGGGGGCCGGGTTGGGGATTCCTTTGGGCATGGTGGCTTCGCTCCTGACGCTCTGAATGTCGATGACTCCCTGCGCGCAGCCTGCCGGGTGAGGCTGGGCACCGCGCCTGCGCCGCCGCGCTGCACCATGGCAATCGCGGCAGTTGGAAAGCGCTGATCTCTGAGGGAATGCTAGGGACGGCGAGAGGGGGGCGGTATCACCGGAATCCGTAGTATTTGTAATGCCGCCGCCGGGGCGACCTACCGGATCACGCCCAGCCGCCGCGCGATCGCCACCGCCTGCGTGCGGCTCTTCGCGTCGAGTTTCATGTTGATGTTGCGCAGGTGCGTGCGCACCGTGCTATCCGACACGAACAGCTTCTCCGCCATCGCGCTGTTCGAATACCCCTCGGCGAGCAGTTGCAGCACCCGGATTTCCTTGCGCGTGAGCGGTTCCTTCATTGCGTCGGCGCCGGACGCGGGCGCTTCGGCGTCGCCCGCCGGCATCGGGCCGACGAGCTGCAGCAGGCGCTGCAGGTAGTCCGCCAGGATCGGGTCGCCGCGCGCGGCGGGCGCGTCCTGCGCCGCCAGCGCGTAGCGGTGCACCAGCGCGCCGACGGCCGGGCCTTCGTCGAGGATCAGCCGCACGAAGCCTTCCTGGCTCGCGGCCTGCAGCACGGTCTCGATCTCCTTGACGGCGGCCGCCGTGTCGCCCGCGGCTTGCAGCGCCAGCGCGCGCAGCACCCGCAGCTTGAGCGCGCGGCGGTTGTGCGCCACCGCCAGCGCGGCATGCAGCTCGGCGTCGAGCACGTCGAGTGCGGCGCGCGCATCGCCGAAGGCTATGTCCCAGCGTGCCCGCGCCAGGGCCATGTAGTCGAGGTCGTGCGCCGGCAGGCGCTGCCGCCTCTCGCGCTCCCACAGCGCGGGGTCGTCGGCGCGGGCCAGTTCGTCGCGCGATGCCGGGCCGTTGCCCTGCAGCAGCAGCATGCGCGAGCGCTCCAGCTTGGCGCCCGCCACCACGCGCGGTAGCTGCCGGTGGTGGCCGAGGTATTCCAGCTCGGTCAGCGCCTGGAACGCGGCGTCGATGTCGCCCGCATGGAACGCCAGCCGCGAACGCATCACATGGCTCAGGATCATGTGGTCCGGCAGGCCTACGTCGCGCGCCAGCGGAAGGTACACGTTCAGCAGGTGCTCTGCCTGCACGAGCTGGTTGGTCTCGTACACCGCGCCGGCGTACAGCACGCCGGCCCAGGCGTTGCCGTGGCTGTGGTTGTAGGACACGGCATGCGTGGAGTCGACCGCCATGCGCAGCCGCGCGGTGGCCTGCCGCAGCCGCCCTTCGTGCAGGTCGAACAGGCCGGCCAGCGACTCGGTGTACATGCGGTTGAAGGTGCTGCTGCCGCGCTCGCGCGCGGCCTCGAGCATGCGGCGCGCCTCGTGCTGGTCGCCGCGCACCGCGAGGATGTGGGCCATGCCATTGAGCAGCACGCTGTCGGCAAAAGGCAGGCCGGTGGGCAGTCGCGCCAGGCTCTGGCGGCCGACCTCGTAGGCCTCGTCGTGCCGGTCCTGCATGGCCAGCAGCAGCGGCACCAGCGTGTGGGCGCTCGCGCGCACCTCGGCGATGGGGCTGTCGAGGCAGCCCGATTGATCGAGCATGCGCATCGCCTCCCACGGGCCGTGCGTGAAGCAGGTAGCCCACAGCGCGATGGGCTGCAGGAACGGATGCTCGCGCAGCTGGTGCTCCGGAATGGCCGAGAACCAGCGCGCCAGCATGCGCATGCGGCCCTGTTCGAGGAACTGCGCCGCGTAGCTGTCGAGCAGCGCCAGCGCATACGGATGGTCGCCGCCCTCGATGGCGTGGTCGATGGCGGGCACCGGCCGGTCGTGCGACTCGTACCAGCCGGCGGCCGATAGATGCAGCCGCGCGGTGTCGCCGGGCTGTTCGTGCGCGAGCCGCGCGCGCAGGAAGTCGGCGAACAGGCTGTGATAGCGCCACGCGCCGCCGTTTCCGCCATCTCCGCCGTCGCCGCTCACCGGCGTGAGGAACAGGTTGGACGCGGCCAGCCGCTCCAGGATGGCCGCGCAGTCGGCGCGCGGGCACAGCGCCTGGCACACCGAGGCGTCGAGCTGCCGCAGTATGCTGGTGCGCAGCAGGAAGTCGCGGATGTCCGGCGGCTGGTGCGCGAGCACGTCCTCGGCCAGGTAGTCGGCCACGGCCCGGTCGGAGCCCGAGAAGCGTTCGACGAAACCGGTCTCGGTGCCGTGCCGCTCCAGCGCCATCGAAGCCAGCCAGATCGCGGCCACCCAGCCTTCGGTCTTGCGATGCAGCTGCGAGAGCAGGTCGGCGGGCAGCGTCTGCATGTCCTGCTTTGCATGCGCCATGCGCAGGCCGAAGAAGGCGCTGGTTTCTTCCAGGCTGAAGCGCAGCCGGTCGGTGTCGATCTCCAGGAGCTGCCCGCGCGCGCGCAGCCGGCCCAGGCCCAGGTCGGGCAGGCCGCGCGAGCCGATCACGAGCTGGCCGCGGCGCGGCAGGTGCTCGACGATCTCGCGCACCAGGCCGAGCACCGCCGGCTCCTGCACCACCTCGAAGTCGTCGAGGAACAGCGTGAAGGGCGCGTCGTGCGCGGCCAGCGCGGCCACGGCATCGAACGGGCCGTTGGCTCGCGGCTCGTCCACGCCCAGGCGCTGTGCGGCTTCGGCCAGGCAGTCGAGGAAGCGCGACACGTCGTTGTCGGCGCGGTCGAGCGTGAGCCACGCGGTGGCGATGCCCTGCGCCTCCATGCGCTCGCGGATCTGCGCCATGGCCGTGGTCTTGCCGAAGCCGGCCGGCGCGCGCACCAGCACCAGCTTGACGGCGGCCGCGGCAATCTCTTCGCGGATCGCGGTGCGCGGCACCTGCGTGGCGGTGGCGGCCGGCGGGTTGAGCTTGGTTTCGAGGATGCGGGGCGTGGGAGGCGACATCGGCGGGCGGGCAAGGCAGGTTGGCGCACCGGAGCCCGAACGGCCCGGATTTCCGTCGTTTCCGACGATGCCGCAGTCGATTCTGCTTCCTAAACTGGTCCGCGGAAACCGCCACTTACCCTGCAAGGACCGCATCTCATGCAACTCGATTCCAGCATTGCCGCCGTCGTCACCGGCGGCGCTTCCGGCCTCGGCGCCGCCACCGCGCGCCGCCTGGCCGGCCACGGCGTGAAGGTCGCGCTGTTCGACCTCAACGCCGAACAGGGCGAGGCCCTGGCAAAGGAACTGGGCGGCATCTTCTGCAAGGTCGACGTCACCTCCGAGGAGCAGGTGGACGCGGCCTTCGCCAATGCCCGCGCCGCGCACGGGCAGGAGCGCGTGCTGGTCAACTGCGCCGGCACCGGCAACGCGGTGAAGACCGCTAGCCGCGACAAGGCCACGGGCGAGATCAAGCACTTTCCGCTCGCCAACTTCGACCGCATCATCCAGATCAACCTGGTGGGCACTTTCCGCTGCATCGCCAAGTCGGCGGCCGGCATGCTCACGCTCGACATGCTGCAGGACGGCGAGCGCGGCGCCATCGTCAACACCGCCTCGGTGGCCGCGCAGGACGGGCAGATGGGCCAGGCGGCCTACACCGCGTCGAAGGCCGGCATCGTCGGCATGACGCTGCCCATTGCGCGCGACCTGATGGGCGAGGGCATCCGCGTGAACACCATCCTGCCCGGCATCTTCGACACGCCGCTGCTGCAGGGCGCGCCCGACAACGTGAAGGCCGCGCTGGCGGCGTCGGTGCCGTTCCCGAAGCGGCTGGGCAATCCGGCGGAGTACGCGACGCTGGCCGAACTGATGATCACCAACGGCTACTTCAACGGCGAAAGCGTGCGGCTCGACGGGGCCATCCGCATGGCGCCGCGCTGAGCCCGCACCACCTACGAACAAAGGAGACTTTCATGCCCGAAGCATTCATCGTCGCCGCCGCGCGCACGGCCGGCGGCCGCCGCAACGGCCGCCTGGCCGGCTGGCACCCGGCCGACCTCGCCGCGCAGGTGCTCGACGCGCTGGTGGAGCGCACCGGCGCCGATCCCGCGCTGGTCGAGGACGTCATCATGGGCTGCGTCGGCCAGGCCGGCGAGCAGGCCTCGAACATCGCGCGCAACGCGGTGCTGGCGTCGAGGCTGCCCGAATCGGTGCCGGCCACCTCGGTCGACCGGCAGTGCGGCTCGTCGCAGCAGGCGCTGCACTTTGCGGCGCAGGCCGTGATGTCGGGCAGCATGGACATCGTGATCGCGGCCGGCGTGGAAAGCATGACGCGCGTTCCCATGGGCCTGCCCACCACGCTGCCGCTGAAGAACGGGCTGGGCTTCTACGTGAGCCCGCAGATGGCCAGGCGCTACCCCGACGTGCAGTTCAGCCAGTTCACCGGCGCAGAGATGATCGCGCGCAACTACGGCATAGAGAAGGCCGAGCTCGACGCCTACGCGCTGCGCAGCCATCGCAACGCCATCGCCGCGACGAAGGCGGGACTTTTCGAGCGCGAGATCGTGCCGGTGGCCGTGCGCATGGCCGACGGCACCGAGCCCGGCGAGTTGCACACCGTCGACGAAGGCATCCGCCACGACGCCACGCTGGAGAGCATCGCCGCCGTCAAGCTGATCGCCGACGGCGGGCGCTGCACCGCCGCCACCGCCAGCCAGATCTGCGACGGCGCGAGCGGGCTGATGGTGGTCAACGAGCGCGGCCTCAAGACGCTGGGCGTGCAGCCGCTGGCGCGCATCCACCACATGAGCGTGATGGGCCACGACCCGGTCATCATGCTCGAGGCGCCCATTCCCGCCACCCAGCGGGCGCTGGCGAAGGCGGGCATGAAGATCGGCGACATCGACCTGTACGAGGTCAACGAGGCCTTCGCGCCGGTGCCGCTGGCCTGGCTGCAGACGCTCGACGTCGACCCCGCGCGGCTGAACGTGAACGGCGGCGCCATCGCGCTCGGCCACCCGCTCGGCGCGTCGGGCACCAAGCTGATGGCCACGCTGGTCCATGCGCTCGGCCAGCGCGGCAAGCGCTACGGGCTGCAGACCATGTGCGAAGGCGGCGGCATGGCCAACGTGACCATCGTCGAGCGGCTCTGAGCCGCGCGGAAGGGCCTGCGGCGGCGCCCCGGAAAGAGTGAGGCCGGCAATGTCAACATAATCAATAATCTCGCCCCATGGGCGCATTGCCATCCCTCCTCGACCCCCGTTCGGTCATCGTGCTGGCCGGCCTCATGGGCGTCATGATGGCTCTGGTGATGTTCTTCATGCGGCGCAGCTATCCGCCCAGCATCCAGGGGCTGAGCGACTGGGCACGCGCACCGCTGCTGGCATTCACCAGCACCATGCTGTTCGCGGCGCGCGACTACTTTCCGGACTTCCTCACGATCGTGGTCGCCAACGTCGTGCTGTTCCAGGCGTGCATCCTTTATTACTCGGGTAGCCAGAAGTTCCTGCTGGGGCACAGCGACACCCGGGGCTGGACGCTGCTGAATGGGGCCATCGGGCTTGCGATGTTCTGGTTCAGCACCGTCAAGCCCGACTTCGAGGCCCGCCTGCTGATCGTCACCTTCGCGGTGTCGCTGCTGTTCTTCTCCCATGCCCTGCTTTACCTGCGCCACCGGCCGCGCGTGTTCGGCCAGCGGCTCATGATCGGCCTGCTGCTGGCGCAGGCTGTGGTGGCGGCGCTGCGATTCGTGTCGGTGGTGCTGGGTATGGCCGGCAGCAACCTGATGGACGGCAACTGGATCCAGTCGCTCTACATCAGCATGTATTCGTTCTCGGTGCTGCTGCTGTCCATCTCCGTCATCCTGATGGCCACGGACCGCGTGCACACCGAGTTCGAATACATGGCCACGCGCGATTCCCTGACCGGCGCGCTCAACCGCCGCGCGCTGCTGGATGCCTGCCGCGACGCCTTCACTTCAGACCGGCGGCACATGGCGCTGCTGATGGTGGACCTGGACCACTTCAAGGACGTCAACGACCGCTTCGGCCACCAGATGGGCGACAAGGTGCTGCGCGAGGCCGTGCGGCGCATGCAGCGGGCGGTGGGCGACGCGGGCGTGCTCGGGCGCTACGGCGGCGAGGAATTCGTGGTGCTGCTGCCCGGCACGGGCAAGGTGGAGGCGATGGCCGTCGCCTCGCGGCTCAAGCAGGCCATCGGCGAGCCCTTCGGGGCCGACTCGCCCATGGCCGAGGTCGGCTCCATCGCGGTGAGCATCGGCGTGGCCGCGAACGACGGCGGCCGGGGCGTCGACGAAGTGCTGGCGCGGGCCGACGCGGCGCTCTACAAGGCCAAGGCGATGGGCCGCGACCAGGTGATCGCGGCTGCCTGAAGCGCGGCCGGACCTTCTTTTCTTTCAGCCGAGGCCGGACCAGTCGCAGCGCAGCGAATGCTGCCTGCCCGCGTATGTCAGCGTGCCCTTGGCCCTGGCGACGCGCAGTGAGACGCCCTTGCTGGCGATGGCGCGCATCGACTGGCGCCGGTAGTCGGCCGATTGGCGTTGCAGCGTCAATCGCTCGGACGACGCAGGCGCCATGCCGTCGTCACGCGACACGACCAGGTCGGTCAGGCGGCCGGAAGACAGGCTGAACTGGACCTCCGCCGAATACGGGCTTCCTTCGCAGAAGAGGCTGCCGTTGGCCGCTGCGGGAAGGGACGCGCATGCCAGCAGCACGCTGGCCAGGGCGGCGGCGTAGCTGCTTCTCGTCATTCTGGTACGCCAGCTTCGAGGGTGGCGGTGCTGCTCATGTCCGATGGCCGTTGCCGGCTACTTGCCGCCCCAGCGCCAGCGCGGCGGCTCACCCTTGATCCAGCAGACCGCGACCAGCGCGAGGCTCAGGCCGGAGACAGCCGCGGCGAACAGAAAGTGCTTCTGTTCAGGATGAATCGACACCACGGCGGTCACCAGCAACACCGCATACACGGCCACCACCGCCCAGCCCTGCCAGCAGGTCGGCGGACCCCAGCCCCAGCCGTAGCGCTTGGCGGGAAACCAGTAGGGTTGCTTCGTCATCCCGTCTCCTTGTCGATGGACTGCGGGCCGGTTGCGATGGCGGTTCGGCTCAAGGGCATGGAGAGCCTGTTCACCAGCGCATCGCAGAGACTCGCATAGTCAGCCCAGAATCGATGCATGCCGCCTTCTCCCCGCAGCCCGTAACTGCGTGCGTACGGCGTCTGTTCGATATAGACCGCGACCTTGCGTGTCCAGCCTGGTCTGCGATGGATGGCCGTGGCGCGCAAGTGCTTCTCGGCATTTTCCGGCCGCAGATAGATGAAGGACGGGGACAGAGGCGCCAGGATTTTTTCGAACTCATCGATGTAGTCGTCGATGTCCGCTCGGCCCTGTTCCATCATGAATCGCACCGTGCTCTGGAATGCACTGCCTTCCAGAATGTGCAAGGTATCGGTCGAGCGGGCCTCGTCGACGAAGCGCTGCCAGCGTTGCAGGCACTGCGAGGGGTAATCGGCTCTCGACTTCAGCGCGCCTAGTGAACGGGGATGCACCGGGTGATCCGCGGCTTCTTCCAGATACCAACGGCTCTTGCGGCCTTCATTCAATGCGGATGCGCACAGATGGCTGGCCAGCGTGGTCTTGCCGGTGCCGGGCAGGCCTTCGATCAGCAGCAGCCGCATCTCCATTCACTTCGCCAGGTACGTCTCGACAGTCGGCCCCCAGAGCTCTTGCTGCACGACCAACTGGTGCCCGTTGATGCCGGATTCCAGCGCGTAGGTAGAGAAGCTGCCCTTGCCGCCCGCGGCGATGAAGGACTCGAAGTTCTTCCGGCTGTGAGAGAGCGCGTAGAAGCTGTCGTTCTCGCCGTAGAGCCAGAGCGTTTGGCGAGGGAACGCCGCGCCGCGCCTGAAGCTGACCGGGTTGATCGCGTCCGCCGTGTTGCCGGGGCATTTGTCGCCCATCCAGCCGCCGACGAAGTTGATCACGCCCTGGAACAAGTCGGGCCGCGTTCCCGCATAGGCGACGGCGAGGATGCCGCCGCGCGAGTGGCCGGCGATTGCCATGCGCTTCGTGTCCACATCGGAGTCCTTGCGCAGCCACTCGACGGCGGCGTCGACGTCGGCAAGCGCATGGTCGAAGCCCGCCAGCGACAGCGCGGAGTCGCAGCTGTAGTGCTCGCGTTTGGGCGTGAAGCCTTCGTCGTACAAACCGTCCGACTGGCCGCGCCCGCGCCGTTGCGGGAACGCCACCAGCCAGCCGCGCTGCGTGAACCACCTGGCCAGGCGCTCGGGTGCATAGGTGTGCTTGAACAGCTTCGGGTCGTTGCCGATGCCCGTGGAGCCGTGATTGAACACCACCGTGGGAAAGGGGCCGGCACCTTCAGGCTTGTAAATCACCATCTCCAGCGTGACGGGCGCCCCGCTTTCGACGAAAGGCGTGGGAACGCGCACGGTGCTGCGTTCCTGCGCCCAGCAGGAGGCGGTGGCAAAGCACAGCAGGGCGGCGGCGAGGAGGATCAGCTTTTTCATGAAGGCGGGCGCCCTTTCGAGGTTCGCGGCATTCTGCCCGCCCTTCCTGAAGATGCTATAGGCGCTGCTGCGTCTCCTGCGCGCGCCATCGGACCGCACCACTCGCCAGCACGATGCCAGGCACCACCAGCGCAAGGGCCAGCAGTACTTCCCCGGTGATCGGTTCGTTCATCCATGCCGCGGCTCCCAGCGTGGTCAGCACCGGCACCAGCGCCGCCGACAGCGAAGCGCGCGCCGCGCCCAGCCGCGCTACGGCCAGCATGTAGACCATCAGCCCCAGCAGGCCCGCGACCACGCCCTGCATCGCGGCCTGTATGGCGACGTCCGTCCACGGCGCGGTCAGCAGGCGCGGCGCACCGACCGTGCCCAGCAGCGGTAGCAGGAGCAGGCTCGACCACCCGTTCACGAACGCCGTGCCCTGCCACGGCGTGAAGCCGCAATGCGCGAAGGCGAGCGAGTGGACGGCCCACAGCACAGCCGCCGAAAGAAAGAGCAGGTCGCCTCGCCAATCGAGCGAGCCGTCGCGCAAGCTGTCCGTCGCAAACAGCGCGATGCCGACCGCGATGCAGCCCAGCCCCAGCAACCGGATGCCGCCTACCTTCTGCCCTTTGTGCAGCCGTGCGCCGATGGCGGTGAACAGCGGCAGGCTGCCCGCCATGAAGATGCCCATGTGGCTGGCGGGTGCCCAGCGTGCGCCCGCCAGCACGAGCAGGCCGAAAGGCAGGCCGCCACCGATGACGAGCAGCACGAGCGCAAGGCGCGGGGCCTTGGGTGGAATCAGGCCCTTGCCGAGCCACAGCGGCGAGAGCAGCAAGGCGGGAATGCCGTAGCGCAGCAGCACCAGCTCCATCGGACCCAGCGTGGTGGTCACGCCGTGGCGCGAGACCAGTTGCCACGCGCTGCCAATCAGTGCCGCGGCGAGTGCGGCGAAAACACCTGTGCGAAGGTTCTTCCTGTCCATCGCGTGGAGTCTCGCGGCCGCGCCGCGCGGCGGCTATCAGATTCGTGCGGTGGCCAGCGCGCGGCGCGCTTCACCCAGCGTGACGCCCACCTCGCGCCGGAATACCGCGCCCAGGTGGCTCTGGCTGCAGTAGCCGAGATCGTGCGCAATGCCCGCCAAGTCCCGGTCGCCGTTCGCCAGCCGGTCCATGGCCGTGGCGAGCCGCAGCTGCTGGCGGTACTGGTGCAGGCTCAGGCCGGTCTGTTGGCGAAAGCTGCGTGCCAGGTGGAAGGGCGAACGCGAGACGGCATCGGCCAGCGCGTGCATGGAGAGTCGCGCTTCACGGTCGGCGTTTTCCGCGAGCAGTCTTTTTGCGCGCGCCACCGTGCCGTTCAATGGCATCAGTTGGCGCGACGTGCCGATCTCGTCGAGTAGCTGCGCGACGACCTGCGGACCCGCGTCGCCGTTGCGCAGCTGCTTCTGCGCCGCATGAACGCGATACAGCGACGCCGGCGACAGCAGGCTGAAGACCGGCGCCTCGCTTGCACGAGGCGCCTGGTGCCCGCTGACCACCATGCTGTGCCGCGTCGCGTGTGTTGGCGAGGGCCGCAACTGGTAGACCATGGCGTCGTTGAGGTGCATGGCGGTCAGTCCGTCGACCAGCCAGATGCTGTCGCCCGAGCGCACGTCGAGCACCGTGTGCCCCACCGGCAGGACAATGCGCCGCGAGCCAATGGTGTAGTGCGCGCTCCAGTCAGGTCCGTGCGTGCGTGAGCACACGTGCTCCACCGTGAACTCGGTTCCGGCGTAGAGGAGGGTGCGTTCGCTGGGCATCGGCCGCATTCTGCGCGCCCGGCTGCATGGGCTGCCGCCAGGCGCTCGATCACGCAAACTCACGCAAACGGATACGGCCCCTCCATCGCCCCGACGTGGCTCACATGACTCACCATGCCATGCACCTCGTCCCACAGATGCAGCATGCAGCCCGGCCGCCCCATGTACGAAGCCGGCGCCGCATCGTTCGCGAGCCGCAGTGCAATCTCCGTCGTGCTGCTGGGGCAGGAGCACACGACCGTGCCCGCCCAGCGCCGCAGCATCGTGCGGTGCACATGCCCGCACAGCACACGCTCGATGTTGTCGAAGCCGCGCAGCACGGCTTCGAGCGGGGCGGGGTTCGTGTAGCTGTAGGCATCCATGTAGGGAATGCCGCTGGCGAAGGGCGGGTGGTGCAGCATCAGCAGTGTCGGCTTCGCGCGGTCGGCTTCCAGCGTGCGCCGCAGCCATGCGAGGCCTTCTGCATCGACATCGCCGTGGTGCAGGCCGGGAACGCAGGAGTCCAGCGCCACGATGCGCACTGCATGGTCGTCGATGCAGTAGTGCAGCGGGCCTTCGGCCGGCAGGTACGCGTGGTCCGCGAAGGCAGCGCGGAAGTTCTCGCGGTGGTCGTGGTTGCCGGGAATCACGAGGTAGGGAATGGCCAGCTTCGACAGCAGGCGGCGCGCCTGCGCGTATTCGTCGGGCCGGCCTTCGTCGACGAGGTCGCCTGTCAGCAGCACGAGCTCGGGCCTGCGGTCCAGTGCATGCAGGTGGTCGATGGCTTCCTCGAACATCCGGTTCGAATCGGCCACGCCCTGGTAGAGCTGGCCGGCGGGGCGAATGTGCGGGTCGGAAATCTGGGCAATGAGCATCGGGTGCCTCTCGGGGTGATGCCGGACGGTAAGCAGGTTCCGTTCCTTGCTCAGATGCCGATGAACTCCGCCACTTCATCGAGCGGCGCGCGCTCCGTCACCAGCGCGTCGAGCGGCCTGCTCCTGTCCGCGTAGCCGATGGCCATGCCGGTGAAGAGCATGCGCTCGGGCGGCAGTTCGATGAACCGGCCGATGGTCTGCGGATAGATCGCCCAGCATTCCTGCGGACAGCTGTCGAGCCCTTCTGCGCGCAGCAGGAGCATCACGTTCTGCAGGAACATGCCCAGGTCGGACCACTGCGGCGGCCCCATGCGGCGGTCGACGGTACAGAACAGCGCGAGCGGTGCGCCGAAGAACTGGTAGTTGCGCGCGAACCATTCGCGGCGCGCGGCCTTGTCCTCGCGCGGAATGCCCAGGCGCGCATACATGGCCTCGCCCACGGCGAAGCGACGGTCGCGGTAAGGCGCGACCAGCTCGCGCGGGTAGATGTCGTACTCGCTGCCTTCGCCGCCCGGCGCCTCTTGCACGCGGGTGCGCATGATGGCCTTCAGCTGCGCCAGCCCGTCGCCGCCCACCACATGCAGGTGCCACGGCTGCAGGTTGCCGCCGGAAGGCGCGCGCAATGCCTGCGCGAGCACGCGGCGTATGACGTCGCCGGGCACCGGCGTGTCGAGAAAGTCGCGCACCGAGCGGCGGGTGGCGACGGCGTCCTGAACGTTCATGCAAAGGTCCTCTTGAAGATCGATGCTAGGGGCAACCCTCGAACGCCCTCAATCGTCCGTTCCGACGATGCGGCGCGGCGTTGCGGCTGCCTAGCATCGCCCCAGCGTACAGGAGACAAGACCATGTTCGGATTGATGCAAGACCGCCCGCTGCTGATCTCGTCGCTGATCGATCACGCGGCCACCTTCCACCCGCACGCCGAGGTCGTCGGGCGCACCGTGGAGGGGCCGGTGCACCGCACAAACTATGCGGAGATACAGCGCCGCTCCAAGCAGGTGGCCAATGCGTTGAAGACGCTGGGCATCGAGCCCGGCGACCGCGTCGGCACGCTGGCCTGGAACACATACCGCCACCTGGCGCTGTACTTCGGCGTGTCGGGGTCGGGCGCGGTGCTGCACACGGTGAATCCGCGGCTCTTTCCCGAGCAGATCGACTACATCGTCAACCATGCGGAAGACAAGGTGCTGTTCTTCGACACCACCTTCGCGCCGTTGGTGGAGAAGCTCGCGCCCGGCCTGAAGTCGGTGCGCGCCTTCATCGCCATGACCGACCGCGCGCACATGCCCGCCATCGACGTGCCCAACCTGCTGTGCTACGACGAACTCGTCGGCGCGCAGAGCGAGACCTACGCCTGGCCCGAGTTCGACGAGCGCACCGCCTCTTCGCTCTGCTACACCTCCGGCACCACCGGCAACCCGAAGGGCGTGCTGTATTCGCACCGCTCGACCGTGCTGCATTCGCTGATGGAATGCGCGCCCGACACCTTCGGCGTCAATTCGCAGATGACGCTGCTGCTCGCGGTGCCCATGTTCCATGCCAACGCCTGGGGCATGCCGTATGCGGCGGCGATGGCCGGCGCGAAGCTGGTCATGCCCGGCCCGCACATGGACGGCCAGAGCCTGTACGAGCTGATGCGCGACGAGAAGGTCGGCTTCTCGCAGGCCGTGCCCACCATCTGGCTGATGCTGTTCCAGTACTTCGATGCGCATCCGGAGATCGACACGCGCGCCATCGGCCTGAAGCGTATCGGCGTGGGCGGCGCCGCCACGCCGCGCAGCATGATCGAGCGTTTCGAGCGCGACTTCGGCGCCGACTTCGTGCAGGGCTGGGGCATGACCGAGACCAGCCCCATCGGAGTGATCGGCAACCTGCTGCCCAAGCACCTGTCGATGCCCAAGGAAGAGCAGTTGCGCGTGAAGATGCGCCAGGGCCGCGGCGTGTGGGGCGTGGAGCTGAAGATCGTCGGCGAGGACGGCCAGCGCCTGCCGCACGACGGCAAGGCCTTCGGCCACCTGCATGTGCGCGGACCGTGGATCGCGAGCGGCTACTTCAAGAGCGAGGGCGGGCCGGTGCTCGACGCCGAAGGCTTCTTTCCCACGGGCGACGTCGCCAACATCGACGAAGACGGCTATGTGCAGCTGGTAGATCGCGCGAAGGACGTGATCAAGTCTGGCGGTGAATGGATTTCTTCCATCGACCTGGAGAACACGGCAAGCCTGCACCCGGCGGTGGCCGAAGCGGCGGTGATCGGCATCGCGCATCCGAAGTGGCAGGAGCGGCCGCTGCTCATCGTGGTGAAGCGCGCGGGGGTGGAAGTGACAAGGGAGGAACTGCTCACATTCCTTGCGGAGCGCGTCGTGAAATGGTGGCTACCGGAAGACGTAGTGTTCGTCGACAGCCTGCCGCACACAGCCACCGGAAAGCTGCTGAAGACAAAGCTGCGCGAACAGTTCAAGGGTTACACGGCGGCGACATCTGTTTGACGGCTTGATGACTTGTTCGATTTTTCTGTGGACAACTCTGTGGGTTGTGCGGGGAGTCGGATCGGCGGAACAAGCACTGGCGTGGCTTCCCACCACGTTGCCTGTTGAATAGGCAGTCCCTCGCGGCGTGGAAAAAAGACGCGGCCTACATCCAGAGCCGGTAGAGCCAAAAGGATTCGTCCTGCGCGAAGCGATCGGCAAATTCACCCGGGGAGAAGCCCGCGATGTGGCGCGCGGCACGCACCAGATGCGACTGGTCGGCGAAGCCGTGGTCCAGCGCCAGCGTGGCCCAGTCGAAGGGCTGGCCGGCCTCGTAGCGCTCGCGTGCCGCGAAGAACAGGCCTTCGGTGCGCACCAGCGATTGCCACTCGCGCAGCGAGCGTCCGCTGAAGGCCTTGACGCGGCGCTCCACCTGCCGCGGGCTGTGCGTGCGGCGCCATTCGTGGGCCTGCCACGCAAGACGCTCGACCCAGTGGCGACCCAGTTGGCGCAGCGATGGTGCGTTGACCGAGCGCCCGTGCAGCGCCTGCCATCGTGGCCCGATGTGTTCGCGCAGGGCTGCCAGCGTGGCTGCGTCGTCGGTGGCGGCGATCAATGCGTCGAGCAGCGGGGACCACGCGGCCTCCATTACCTCGCGCGCATCGCGGAAGCGGTCGTGCACGGCGGCGGGGTCGATGCCGAACAGGGTGCGCGCAATGTCCGCGGTGAAACAGATCATGCCGGCGCGCCCAGCCGAGGGCGCCCAGCAGACGGTCGGCAAAGACTGGCTTCCGGAGACCACGACCGTCGCGCCAATGGGTTGCCATGCGGGCTGCTGCGCATCGCCGCGCGCCGCGAGGCTCACCTCGCCATGCTGGAACCACGACAGGCTCATCAGCGGCGAGGCCGGGAAGTGCGTGAGGCGCTGGGCGTCGTCCAGCACCAGGTCCCGGGTGTCGCGGCAGATCACGGCCACCACTGAGCCCTGGAGCACGGGTGGCGTCGGCAGGATACGACCGGCATCCTGCGTACCTGCTCGTGGCGCGCGCACCAGCGGATCGGGGCAGGCGGGCGGGGAAGACGGGAGAGCGGTGCGCATCGGTCCTCGAGTTTATGCAGGCAGCCGTGCGCCGATGTCGTTTCGGTCCAAGACGCCGCGGGCGGGATGGCGGACCATGCGGGGCATGAACACCGCCCAGTCTTCGCCCTCTGCGCCTTCTTCCGGATGCCCCATGCATGCGCCCACGCCCACGCCCACGCCCACGAGCCCGCCGGTGCTCCATCCCCCCGGCCACTGGCCTCCCGGCCCGGCCTCCGGCATCACGGGCTGGGGCTTGCTCAACCGCATGTCGCGCGACCTGCTGGGCACGCTGGGCGACTGGCAGCAGCGCTACGGCGACGTGGTGCACCTGCGCATCTGGCCCGAGCACGAGGTCGTATTGACCGACCCGGCGCTGGTGCGCGAACTGCTGGTCGCGAACCACGGCGCACTCATTCGCTGGGAGCGCGGCATGCGCGTGTTCTCGCAGGTGCATGGCCATAGCGTCCTGGTATCCGAAGGGGCCGCGTGGCGTGACAAGCGGCATGCGCTGCAGCCCGCGTTCTCGCCGAAATCAGTGCAGAGCTTCGTGCCCACCATCGCGGAGACCGCCGAACAGGCATTGCGATCATGGCCGCGCAGCGAAGCCGACTGGCCGATAGAAAGCGCGCTGACCTCGCTGGCCATGGACGTGATCGTGCGCATGCTGTTCTCGCGTCCGATGGGCGACGACGCGGCGCTGGCCGCGCAGGCCGTGCACACCATCGGCGCCGCCGCCGACAGCGAGTTCTACTGGCCCGCGAGCTGGCCCGACGCGATGCCCTGGAAGCGCGCCAAGCGCCGCGCGAAGGCAACTCTGAGAACGCTCATCGACGATCACCTGCAAGCGCGCCTGCAGGTGGCACCGGCGGCACGTCCCGACGACCTGCTGACGCGCCTGCTGCAACTGCATAGCGACGATCCCGCGGGCTGGCCGCTGCAGGCCGTGCGCGACGAATGCATGACCGCGTTCCTCGCGGGGCACGAGACCGTCGCGGCCACGCTGATGTGGTGGTCCTGGTGTCTTGCCGCCAACCCCGAGGCGCAACGCGAGGCCGCCGAAGAAGTGCATCAAAAACTGCAGGGCCGAGCGCCGACGGCGCAAGATCTTCCCGGGCTGCAGATACTGAATCGCACGCTGCAGGAGACCATGCGCCTCTATCCGGCCGCGCCCGTTCTGTTCAGCCGCCGCGCGACGCAGCCGGTCACGCTGGGCGGGTGGCAGTTTCCGGCGCGCACCATGTTCATGGTGCCGGTGCAACTCATGCATCGGGACCCGCGCTGGTTCGCGCAGCCGATGGCGTTCCGTCCGGAACGCTTCGCGCCCGGTGCACCCGAAGTGCCGCGCGGTGCCTACATGCCGCTGGGCGCCGGCCCGCGTGTGTGCCTGGGGCAGCACCTGGCCATGACCGAGATGACCGTCGTGGCCGCGATGCTTCTGCAGCGCCATGTGTTGTCGGTGCCGCAAGGGCAGCAAGCGCCGCGTGCGGTGCTCAATGTGACGTTGCGTCCTGACAAGGCGCTGCACTTGCGTGTGGCGCCGGTGGCATCGGCGTCGATGCGCACCGCTCAATGCTTGTGATCGCCGTGCCCCGCAGCCGGCTGCGCCGACGCATTGAGCGCGCGCACCGGGGCCTTCACCTCCACGGTTTCGCGCTTGCCGTCCTTGCCTTCGAACACGAGTGTGAGCGGCACGGTGTCGCCTTCCTTCACCTGCTGCTTGAGGTCTAGCAGCATCACGTGATAGCCGCCGGGCTTGAGTTCGACGGTCTTGCCGGCGGGCAGTTCGAGGGCGGGGATCTGCCGCATGCGCATCACGTTGTCCTGCATCGCCATCTCGTGGACTTCGACGACCGGCGTAACGGGCGAGCTGGCCGACACCAGCCTGGTGTCTTTCGCTGCGCTGAGCTGCATGAATGCGCCGGTGGCCTTCTGCTGGGGCACGGTGGCGCGGACCCAGGCCTGCTTGACGGTGACTTGCGCGTGTGCCGTAGCCACCACGAGGAACGATGCGGCCGACAGGGCGAGGATGCGTGCAATGGGTGTCATGGAAAGAATCTCCTTGAATGATGGATCGGGTTGAAGCTCAGGCAGACGTCTTGAGGATCTGCCGCAGGTCCTGGGCGCATTCTTCAGCGCTCTGCTCGTGGCGCAGCACGAGGCGGATCTTTCCCTCGGGGTCGAACACGTAGCTGAAGGCCGAGTGGTCCATGGTGTACGAGGAGCCGGTGGGCACCTTCTTGTAGAAGACCTTGAAGTCCTTCGCGGTGTCGCTGGTCTTCTGCAGGTCGCCGTACAGGCCGATGAAGCTCGGATCGAAAGCCTGGGTGTAGGCCTTGAGCACCACGGGCGTGTCGCGCTCGGGGTCGACGGTGACGAAGATCACCTGCAGCCGCGCGCCGTCGGTGCCGAGCAGCCGCCTGATCTCGGCGGCGCGCACGAGCGCGGTGGGGCACACGTCGGGGCATTGCGTGAAGCCGAAGAACATCATCACGGCCTTGCCCTTGAAGTCGGCCAGCGTGCGCTCGCGGCCGTCGGGGTCGGTCAGGCGGAAGTCCTGTGCGTACTTGGCGCCCGTGATGTCGACGCCGTTGAAACTGGCGGGCAGCACCTTGCTGTTGTCGCAGCCTGCGAGGGCCAGGGCCGCAAGCGCGCTGCCGCCGGACAGCAGCAGGCCACGGCGTGAAAGCGTGGAATGAGTCATGAAGAAAAAGCTCTCTGGCGCCCGGACGCGAGCGCCGATCGATGCGTTGTGCGGGGAAGCGCGATGCGATGAAGCCCGCCTTCAGGCGAAGGCATCACATGCGCGGACGAACGAAACGGGAAGCGTCAGGAGAGCGAGGGAGGCCCGCGCGCCGGCGGGGGCGCCGCAGTGGCCGCGGCGATGTGCGCGACCGGAGCCGGCCGCACCGCATGGGACAGCGGCATGAGCGCGGGAAGCTTGACCGTGGGTGTCGCGGGCGGCGCGCCTGCCAGCACGCACAGCGGGCAGTCCATGTGGCCCATGCCCAGCTCTTGCGCGCCGTCGTCGGTATGCACGATGGCCTTGACTGAGCCTGCGCTCGAGCAGACCAGCTCCACGGCTTGCGGATGCACCACCGGCGACGCGATGGCCACGCCGAGCGACAGCGCGAACCACAGCAAGACCCAGCGGATCAGGCCTGCGCGGGCGGCAGGCATGGTCGGCGTGGAGCGGATGGGGGCGGGCATTGCCGCGGATTATCTCCCGGGCAAGAAAAAAGCCTTGCAAGTCATTGACCTGCAAGGCTTTTATTGTTGGTGGCTCTTCACGGACTCGAACCGCGGACCTGTGGATTATGATTCCATCGCTCTAACCGACTGAGCTAAAGAGCCGTTCGGCATTGTTCAGTGCCGAGCCCAAAATTATAGCCCAGGTTTTTGCCCGAGTTCAACAGCCTGCTGGCCACCCGAGTCGATTTTTGCTGGGCCAAACCCCGATGTGGCTCGTCGCCCGTACAAGCTCGGGTGAAAATCCTCCGATGTCCGCGCTTCCCCGCGCCCCTTCCGCCGACAGCGCCACCGAGCGACAGGCCATGCCCGACGACCAGTTGATGCTGGCCTACGCGCAGGGCGATGCCGCCGCGTTCGACGTGCTCTATGCGCGCCACGAGGGCGGGCTGTTCCGCTTCGTCAAACGTCTGCTGGGCGCGCGGCTCGCGGCGCAAGCCGACGAGGTGTTCCAGGACACCTGGGTGCGGATCATCTCGGCGCGCGGCAGCTTCTCGCCGCAGGGCGCCACCTGGCGCACCTGGGCCTTCACCATCGCGCACAACCTTGCCATGGACCGCCTGCGCGTGAGCGGAC
Organism: Variovorax sp.; assembly: GCF_965279555.1. Taxonomy (NCBI): domain Bacteria; kingdom Pseudomonadati; phylum Pseudomonadota; class Betaproteobacteria; order Burkholderiales; family Comamonadaceae; genus Variovorax; species Variovorax sp. The sequence goes on from NZ_OZ257247.1 coordinate 137,165, forward strand.
GCGAAGTGGCGCTCGATGCGCATTCCGACGACGACAGCGATCCCGTGCCCACGCTCGACCGCGGCGTGCGCGGCGCGATGGACGCCGCCGCGCATCCGTCGGCCGAAGAGCTCGCTTTCTGGCGCGCCGCGGGCCGCCGGCTGCTGGCCTGTCTCGACGAATTGCCGACCGACCAGCGCGCCGCGTTCCTGCTGCACCACGAAGACGGCCTGACCGTCGAGGCGCTGGCCGCGAGCCTGGAGATCGGCTTCGAAACCGTGCGCAGCCGCCTGCGCTACGGCCTGCAGAAGCTGCGCGGCTGCATGGCGCGTTACCTTGCGGTGCTGGAGCAGCGGGCATGAGCGGCAACGGCACCACCGGTTTCGACCGCGACGATGAGCGCGACCTGCGCGACCCGGTCCTGCGCCGCGCGCTGGACCATGCGCCCGACAGCGACGCAACCCCCGATCCGCGCACGCGCGATGCCATCCTGAAGATGGCGCACAACCTTGCCACCACCGTGCCGGCTGCGAAGAACGCAGCCGCCAACAGCGCGAGCGCCGCGCCTTGGTGGCGCCGCGTGTTCGGCGGCGGTGGCGAGCCGCGTTCGCGCATGCCCTGGAATGCGGCTTTCGCCACCGTGCTGCTGGCGACTTTCGTGACGGTGCTCTGGCATCGCGAACCTGTGCCTGATGCGCAACTGGACGGCGAAGCACGCGTTGCCGGCGCCGCTGCGCCAGCGGCTTCACCGCCGTCTGTACCTGCATCCGCGCCGGCTCAACCTTCGGCGGAGGCCGCACCTCCGGCCGAACCGCCGGCTGCACCTCAGCCAGCGCCGCCGCCATCCGCAGCAGCCGCGCGAAAGGCGCCGGCCGCGGAACAGAAACAAGCGCAGGCCCAGCGCAATGCCTTGTCCAAGGAAGCGCCGGGCATCGCTGGCGCAGATGCCGCTCGCCGCCCTGCGCCGCCACCGCAGGCTGCCCCCGCGCCCATCGCGCCGGCGCCTGCACTTCCTGCTCCAGCCATCGTGGCCGAACAGGCCGCTCCCGCGCGAAGCGATGAGCAGCGTGAAGAGCGCGTGGAAAAAGAACGCCGCCGCGCCTATGCGGCGGAGGCTCCGGCGCCGGCCGCAGCGCCTGCACCAGGCATCGCGCCGCCGCCACCACCACCGTCGCCCATTGCAGCGCCCGCACCGGCAGTAACTCCGCCGCAGTATCAAGGCGACAACGCAAGCGCAGACGCCTCCGGCGCGTTGCGCGCCCCCGCATCACGCGCTGCAGTGCCCAAGGCAGTCGCACGCGGAGAAGGCTCTGCGGCCTTCACGGCCCTGGACCGGTGGACGTCCTTCAGCTTCACAGGCTCAGGTGCCGAAGTGCGCCACGCGCGCGGCGACATCGAAGGCTTGCCCGCGCTGGTCGGCACCGTGGCCCGTTCGGCGTCGATGCCCGACGAAGCACTCGCCGCGCCGGTCGAGGCGCGTCTCTCGCTTTATCGCGGCAGCACGCTCGTCGCCGTGCTGGAGATCGCCGGCGGCCAGGTGCGCTGGACGCCGCAACCCAATGGCACCGCGCTGGTCGGCACACCGCCCGCGCAGGCGCTGGACGCATTGCGCGCGCTGCTCACGCGCTGACCGGAACACATCCGGCCGCGCGCATCCGCCCTCAGGCGTTCTTGAAGTCCGGCTGGCGCTTGTTCAGGAAGGCGTCCATGCCTTCCTTCTGGTCCTGCGTGGCGAACAGCGCGTGGAACAGCCGGCGCTCGAACATCACGCCGTCGCTCAGGCCGCCCTCGAAGGCGCGGTTGACCGATTCCTTGGCCGCCATCACCGAGATCTGCGAATAGCCGCAGATGATCAGCGCCGCGCCCAGCGCTTCGTCGGCGAGTTTCTCGAAGGGCACCACGCGGCTAACGAGGCCGGCGCGCTCGGCTTCCGCCGCGTCCATCATGCGTGCCGTGAGCACCATGTCCATCGCCTTGCTCTTGCCCACGGCGCGCGGCAGGCGCTGCGTGCCGCCGGCACCGGGGATCACGCCGATCTTGATTTCGGGCTGGCCGAACTTCGCGTTGTCGGCCGCGATGATGAAGTCGCACATCATCGCCAGCTCGCAGCCGCCGCCCAGCGCGAAGCCGGCCACCGCGCCGATCACCGGCTTGCGGATCGAGCGGATGGTTTCCCAGTTGCGCGTGATGTAGTCGCCCTTGTAGGTGTCGATGAAGCTGTACTTGGCCATCGCCGCGATGTCGGCGCCGGCCGCGAAGGCGCGCTCGCTGCCCGTGAGGATGATGCAGCCGATGGCATCGTCCGCATCGAAAGCCTTCAGGGCCTGGCCCAGCTCGGTCATCAGCGCATCGTTCAGCGCATTCAGGGCCTTCGGGCGGTTGAGGGTGATGATGCCGACCTTGCCTGCTTCGGTCCGTACTTCGATGTTTTCGTAGCTCATGGTGTCTCCGGGGGAAGGGGAAAAAACGCGCTTCACTATACCCAGCATGGCCGCCGCGGGTGGCGGGGCATGGCGAGTTCCCATAGAGTGCCTGCCATGAGTTCCAACTATGCCTACCTGTTCGTCGCCATCGTGGCCGAGGTGATCGCCACCAGTTTCCTCAAGGGCTCGGATGGTTTCACGCGGCTGTGGCCCACGCTGGCCTCGGTGGCCGGCTATGTGGTCGCGTTCTTCTTCCTCTCGCTGACGCTGCGCACCATTCCGACGGGCATCGCCTATGCGATCTGGTCGGGCGTGGGCATTGTGCTGATCTCGCTCGTGAGCTGGCTGTGGTTCGGCCAGAAGCTCGACGGACCGGCCATTGCGGGGCTCGGGCTGATCATCGCGGGCGTGGTGGTGGTGAACGTGTTCTCGAAGTCGGTTTCGCACTGAGCACCAAATGGACTTCAGTTGAGAATTACTCTCATCTAGAATGCCCGCCATGGAGTTCCCGATGCAAGAACATGCCGTGTTGCTGCGGGCCTATGCCCGGGCGCAGGAGCGCTGCTCGCGCCTTCTCGCTGAGCAGGCCGCGCTGGTCGAAAGGCTGGAGGCGCAGATCGTCCGTTTGCGCGGTGCCCTGGTGGCGCGCGATTCGGCCATTGCCATCGTGCGCGAGGAGCTGGCCGCGCGTGCCGCCGCGGGCGGGGCGCTGCCCAGGCGCCTGAATGCGCTGCTGTCGCCGGGCAGCCGGCGCCACTTGCGGCCGCCCCGGCTGCAAGCGCCCGCCGATCTGCGCGAGAAAGCCGTGCTGTGCGTCGGCCATGAAGACGAGGCGCCGTCGCTCGCACGCCAGCTGGTCGAGATCGCGGGAGGCCGCTACCTGCACCACGACGGCGGTGCCGATGCGGACGATCCCGCCCTCGAAGCCAGCCTGCGTGCCGCCGACCTGGTGATCTGCCAGACCGGCTGCGTGAGCCACGGCGCCTATTGGCGCGTGCAGGACCACTGCCGCAGGACCGGCAAGCCCTGCGTATTGGTCGGCGAGCCGCAGCCGATGATGTTCGTGCGGCACCCCGCCGCGGCAGAAAGCGCCTAGCCGGCCAGCCAGCCCGCCGCCTTGGTGGCGTCGTGCGCGAACAGGCGCCAGGTGGTCGAATTGGCAGGCAGCGCGAGCGGCAGCCTGAGCAGCTTGCGGTCGCGCGCCACGATGGCTGTGAACTTCGTCGCATCGCCCAGGTACAGGGCGAGGTCGTCGAGCTTGGCGATGCGCCAGGCTTGCGCCGGCCGCTGCTGGCCCTTCTTGCCGACGGCAGGCAGCTCGATGCCGATCCACTCGTCGTTCGCCGAAAAGCCCGCCTTCTCGGCCGCACCGCCGCGCAGCACTACCTTCACCTGCACGCTGCCGTTGGTTTCGGCCACGCGCAGGCCCAGTGCCTGTGCCTGTTGCGACGGGTCTTCCAGCGTGGCGACGCCGTGTGCGCGCAGCAGCTGCGCAAGCGGAAGCTCCTCGGTCGAATGCACCCAGCGCGCGAGTTCCGCCGCATACGAGCGGCCGCTCACCGCCTCGAGCGCGGCCGCGATGTCCGCTTCGCTGATCGGCCCGCCGCCGCTGTGCGTCCACAGGTGGCGCATCACGTCGTCGAGCGTGCCCTTGCCTTCATGGCGCAAGGTGAGGTCGAAGCACAGCGCCACCAGCGCGCCCTTGGTGTAGTAGCTCACCGTGCTGTTGGGCGTCTGCTCGTCCTGGCGGTAGTACTTGACCCAGGCGTCGAAGCTCGCGTCGGCCACCGGCTGCACCAGCCGCCCCGGCGTCTGCATGACCTGGTTGATGGTCTTGTTCAGCAGGCGCAGGTAGGCCGCGTCGTCGATGCGGCCGGCGCGGCGCAGCAGCAGGTCGTCGTAGTAGCTGGTGAAGCCTTCGAAGAACCACAGCAGCTGCGTGTAGTTTTCCTGGCTGTAGTCGTAGCGCGCGAACTCGGCGGGCCGCATGCGCTTGACGTTCCAGGTGTGGAAGTACTCGTGGCTGATGAGGCCCATCAGCGTGGTGTAGCCCTCGGGCTGCTTCTTCTTCTCGCCGCGCTGCGGCAGGTCGCGGCGGTTGCAGATCAGCGCCGTGGAGTGGCGATGTTCGAGGCCGCCGTAGCCGTCGTCCACCGCATTGAGCATGAACACGTAGCGGTCGATAGGCAGCTTCGGGCCGCCGCGCCTGCCGGCCTTGTCGCCGTGCCAGAAGCGCATCTCTGCTTCGCAGATGGCCTTGGTGTCGGCAATGAGCCTGTCGCCATCGAACGAGGCCGCAGCGCCCGCGACCACGAAGCGGTGCGGCACGCCGCAGGCGTCGAAATCGGCGCTCCAGAAGGCGCCCAGCTCGACCGGGCTGTCGGCCAGCTCGTCGTAGTCGGCGGCGCGGTAGCTGCCGAAGCCGTGCCTGTCGGTCTTGAGCGGCACGAGCGCGGTGGCGCAAGACCAGCGCGCGGCATCGTCGGCCAGCACGGGCGCGACGATCTCCAGCGCATGCGGCGCGTCGGTCTGGCCTTCTACCCGCAGGCACACGCTGGTGCCGTTGAAGAAGCCGCGCTCGGCGTCGAGCCAGGCGGTGCGCACCGAGTTGTCGTAGGCGCAGACCTGGTAGTTCAGCACCAGCGGCTGGCCGGGCGTGCATTCGACCAGCCAGCTGCATTTGTCGAGCTGCGTCAGGGTCGGCTTGCGGCGGCCCTGCGTGGCGCGCAGGCCCTGCAGGTTCTTGGCGAATTCGCGCACCAGGTAGCTTCCCGGAATCCACACCGGCAGCGACACGCGCTGCTGCGCGGCAGGCGCGTCGATGGTCAGCGTCACGCCGAACAGGCGCGAATGTAGATCCGCGCATTCGACGCGAAAGCGCACGCCGGCCACGGGCACGGCGGTAGCGGCGGTACTGCGCCGCGCAGGGGCCTTCGTCGCCATCAGCTCGACGAAGCGGCGAGTTGTTTCTCGACCTGCTCTGCGGGAATGGCGCCGGGCGTGCGGGTGCCGTCGCTGAAGATCAGCGTGGGAGTGCCGGTGATGTTGTACTTGCGGCCGAACTCGACGTTGCGCTGCAGCGCGGTCACGTCGCAGCTGCCGGGCGCGGTGGTGGGACGAGTGCTCGACTCCATCCAGTCGCCCCAGGCCTTGCCCTTGTCCTTGCTGCACCAGATGTCGCGCGACTTGATGTTCGAATCGGGGCCGAGCACCGGGTACAGGAACAGGTACACGGTCACGTTGTCGATCGTCTTCATGTCCTTCTCGAAGCGCTTGCAGTAGCCGCAGTTCGGGTCTTCGAACACCGCGAGCTTGCGCTTGCCGTTGCCGCGCACGATCTTGATCGAGTCTTTCAGTGGCAGTTGGTCGAAGGCGACGGCGCTGAGCTTCTCGACGCGTTCCTCGGTCAGGTTCTTGCGCGACTTCACGTCGATCAGGTTGCCCTGGATCAGGTAGTTGCCCTGCTCGTCGGTGTAGAAGATCTGCGAGCTGTTCACGCGTACTTCGTAGACCCCCGGAATCGGCGATTTCGACACTTCGTCGATGGCGGGGAACTGCGGAATGCGCGCAGGCAGGTTCTTGCGGATCTCGGCTTCGCCGGCTGTGGCGGCCACGACCGCGCCCAGCGTGCAGGCGGCGAGTAGGAGGTTGCGTGCGAGTGTCATCGGGAGATCCGTTGGTTCGATTCGAGAAGATTGCGGGCGTCAGGCCTTCAGGCCCATCGCCTGCGCCGTGATCCAGTGCTTGACGAGGCGCGTGCGGTCGAAACCGCGCATGCCCCAGTTGCGCAATGCAGGCAGCGGACCCAGGTTGTGCGAGAAAAGTTGCTGCAGGCCGTCGGTCGCCAGGCTCATCTGCAGCACGTCGGCGCGGCGGGCGCGTTCGTAGCGGCGCAGCAGGCGCGCGTCGCCCACGCTGCGCCAGTAGTCGCGGTTCTTGATCACATCGGCCAGCGCAGAGGCGTCGGCCAGGCCCAGGTTCAGGCCCTGGCCGGCGAGCGGATGCACCGTGTGGGCGGCGTCGCCCGCCAGCGCCCAGGAGCGATTCGGCTGGCCGGGCATGGCGCCGGTCCAGCGGTCGGCGATGGCGCGGGCCAGCGGCCAGGCACCGCGCTCGCTGGTGAGCTTGAGCGCACCGAGCGCCGCGTGGCTGGCCTCGGTGACTGCGGCATTGAATTCTTCGTCGCCTTGCGCAAGCAGGGCCGGTGCGCGCAACTGGTCGACCGACCAGACCAGCGCCACCGTCTTGCCGTGCACACCGCCCAGCGGCAGCAGCGCGAGCACTTCGCCCTTGTCGTTGAACCACTGGCGCGCGATGCCGTCGTGCGACTGCTCGGCGTCGAGCCGAGCCGCAATCGCGTGCTGGGGATAGCGCGTGACCTCGTAGCTCACGCCGAGCGCCTCTCGCGTGGCGCTGGCCTTGCCTTCGCACACCACGGTGAGCGGCGCGGCGACAGGCTCGGCCACGATTTCGATCAGGGGCTGGAAGCGCACCGCGTCGGCCAGTTGCTGTTCGAGCGCGGGCACGTCGACGATCCAGGCCAGCGCATCGACCTTCTGGCGCGCGGCGCTGAACTGCACCCGGCCGCCCTCGTCGCCGTGCACGAGCATTTCGCGCACCGGCGTGGCGTGCGCGGCGTCAGGCCAGGCGCGCAGCGATTCGAGCAGCGTGCGGGAGGCGGTGTTCAGCGCATAGGCGCGGATGTCTTGCTTGCCCTGAGTGGCCGGAGGCACCACCAGCGCCACGCGCACACGCTCGCGCGCGAGCAGCAGGGCCAGCGTGCGGCCGACGATGCCGGCGCCGCGAATGCAAACTTCTGGGAGGAGGGCCATGAAACGATTGTATGGACTACGCCCGCGCCCCGAGGTGGCACCTCTGTGATGCGGGACAATTGCCGCCGATTTCCAAGGAACCCCCACCGTGTCCCAGCCCGCTTTCGACCTCGAAGCCACCATCGCGCGCCTGTTCATCTACCCGGTCAAGTCCTGCGGAGGGGTCGAGCTTCCCGAAGTGCTGCTGACCGAGACCGGCCTGGAGTTCGATCGCGCCTGGATGGTGGTCGACGCCCAGGGCGAATTCGTCACCCAGCGGCAGCTGCCGCGCATGGCGCTGATCAAGCCGCAGATGAAGCTCATGGAAGTGGTGCTGCGCGCGCCCGGCATGCTGGCGCTGCACCTGGCCTTCGACCGCGTCGAGAAGCCGGTGCGCGTGCGCGTCTGGAAGGACGAAGTGGCGGCCTACGACATGGGAGACATCGCCGCCCAGTGGTTCAGCGATTTCCTGTCGGAGCCCGGCAAGCCGCAGACCCTGCGCCTCGTGCGCTTCGACCCCGAGCAGAAGCGCCTGTCCAGCCTGAAGTGGACCGGCGGCATCGAGGCCGAGAACCAGTTCGCCGACGGCTATCCGGTGCTGGTGGCGAGCGAAGGCTCGCTGGCCGAGCTGAACGAGCGCCTTGCCGCGCAGGGCCACGATGCCGTGGGCATCGAGCGCTTCCGACCCAACATCGTGCTGGCGGGCATCGAGTCGCACGACGAGGACCGGGTGGAAGCGCTGCACATCACCACCGGCGAAGGCGAAGCCGAACTGCGCCCGGTCAAGCCCTGCACGCGCTGCCCGATCCCGGACATCGACCCGGCCACCGCCCTCGGCAGCCCCGAGGTCGGCAACACCCTGCGCACCTACCGCGCCGATCCGCGCGTGGACGGCGGCATCACCTTCGGCATGAACTGCATCGTGATCCAGGGTGTGGAGCACGTGCTCAAGGTCGGGCAGGCGGTGGGCGCGAACTACAAGTTCGAGTGACCGGCGCCCGAGCGGCGTTTCAGAACTTCACGCCGGCGACCAGGATGATGTTGGCGTAGGGCGTGCATTCGCCCGTGCGCACCATGGCCCGGGCCTTCGCAGTGCGGCGCTTGAATTCCTCGTGCGACACCGTCTGCGGCGCGATGCCCAGCGACTGCGGATACCAGCCCGGCAGGTTCTTCGCGTCGTCCAGCGCTTCGCCGGCCACCACGATGCCTTCGACCTGCATCTCCGACAGCACCGCCTGCAGCACGTCGGTGAGCTTCGGCACGCCGCGCGCCACGGCCAGGTCGATGCGGCGCGGGCCGTCGGGAATCGGCAGGCCGGCGTCGCCGAGCACGAGCATGTCGCCATGGCCCAGCGAGGCGATCACATGGGACAGTTCCGCGTGCAGCAGGTGGGAGCGTTTCACAGCTTGATCCAGTCGGGAGGCAGCGGGCTGAGCAGCACGGCGTCACGCTGCGGAATGGAGGGTTGGGCGCCGGGCTGCTGGATGCACAGCGCCGCGGCGCGGATGCCCAGGCGAACGGCCTCGTCGAAGGACTGGCCTTCGCCCAGCGCGACCGCGAGCGCACCCAGGAAGGTGTCGCCGGCGGCCGTGGTGTCGACCGCCTGCACCTTGGGCGCGGGATGGTGGCGGGCACCGTCGGCATCGACGGCCACCGCGCCGCGCGCGCCCAGCGTGACGACCACGCGGGCAATGCCCTTGGCGCGCAGCGCCCGGCCGGCCTGCGCCGCTTCCTGCGGGCTGTCGGCGGACTGGCCGCACAGCGTCTGCGCCTCGATCTCGTTGACCACCAGCGTGTCGATCAGCGGCCACAGGGGCTCGGCGATCGCCTGTACCGGCGAGGGGTTGAGCATCACCTTGCAGCCCGCGCCATGCGCCACGGCGATGGCGCGCGCGACCTGGTCCAGCGGCGTCTCGAACTGCGCCACCAGGAAGGCCGCGCCCTGCACCTGCTGCGTCAGCGCGGCTTCGTCGACCTCCAACCGCGCGTTGGCGCCGGGAATCATCACGATGCGGTTCTGGCCGCCGTCTTCCACGAGGATCAGCGCCGTGCCGGTGGGCTCGCCGGCCACGGTGCGCAGGGCGGCGGTGTCGATGCCGTCGCGCTGGAGCGCATCGCGCAGTGCCGAGCCGTGCGCGTCGTCGCCGACGCAGCCGATCATCCGCACCTGAGCGCCTTCGCGCGCGCAGCTCACGGCCTGGTTGGCGCCCTTGCCGCCGGGGATGGTGGCGATCGAGTGGCCCAGCAGGGTTTCGCCCGCGGCCGGCGCGTGCGGCACGCGCAGCACCAGGTCCATGTTGAGGCTGCCGAGCACCACGATGCGTGGGGCCTGGGCCGGGCTGCTGGAGGAAGGCTTCAGGCTCACGGGGTGCGGGACTTTCGTGTTTGCGTGGAAGGCGTTTCGGCCGGAACGGGAGCGGCGGGCTCGCGGAAACTCGCGTGCCGCGCAGTCGAGGCGCGCACGCGCAGTTCGGGCTGCAGCACCACCTTGCGCGCATCGCGGCGCTTGCCGCCGACGCGCTCGAGCAGCATGTCGACCGCCAGCGCGCCGATGCGCTCCTTGGGCTGTGCCACCGTGGTGAGCGGCGGGCTGGTATAGGCCGAGAGTTCGATGTCGTCGAAGCCGACGATCGAAAGATCGTCCGGCACGCGCACGCCGCTTTCGTGCGCGGCACGCAGCGCGCCGATGGCCATCAGGTCGTTGCAGACGAACACGGCCGACGGTTTCTGTTCGGTGCGCAGGATGGCGTGCATGGCCTCGTAGCCGCCCTGGCTGGTGAAGCCGCCGCGCCAAAGCAGCGCTTCGGCGTTCGCGATGTCGGGTGTTGCGCCGGTCTCGGCCAGCGCCATGCGCCAGCCCTCGATGCGCTGCTCGCTCGGCATCACGCCCACCGGCCCGCCGATGCAGGCAATGCGCTTGTGGCCCAGCGACAGCAGGTGCCGCACCGCGAGCAGGCCGCCTTGCATGTGCGCGGTTTCCACCAGGTCGCATGCCGGGTCTGCGATCTCGCGGTCGACCAGCACCGTGGGCATGCGCAGGCCGCGCAACTGCTTCATGAGGGATTCTTCGTCGCCCGCGCCGGTCGACACCACGATCAGCCCGTCGATGCGGCGCTCGGCCAGCACCTGCAGGTAGACGCTCTGGCGGTGGGGCTCGTCATCGGTGTTGCACAGCACCAGCGTGTAGCCGGCGCCGAAGCAGCGGTCTTCCACGATGCGCACGATCTCGGCGAAGTAGGGGTTCGAGCTGTTGGGAATCAGCATGCCCAGCGTCGAAGTGGTGTTGCTCTTCAGGCTGCGCGCCATCGCGTTGGGAACGTAGCCCAGCTCGCGGATGGCGAGCTCCACGCGCTCGCGTACCTTGGCGCTCACGTGGCGCGTGTCGTTCACCACGTGCGAGACGGTGGTGACCGAAACCTCGGCCTTGAGCGCGACGTCCTTGATGGTGGCCATGGGGCTTGTCCTTTTCCTGGTTGGCGGGGTGCTGTCAGGCCAGCCGGCGTTCGGCACGGCGCTGGCGCAACGTGTCGATGATGACGGCCACGACGATCACCGCGCCGGTGATGATCCGCTTGCTCGGCTCGCTGGCGCCCACCTGCGCGAGGCCGGCCTCCAGCACCGCGATGATCAATACGCCAAAGAAAGTGTTGATGACCGAGCCGCGCCCGCCCATGAGGCTGGTGCCCCCGATGACCACCGCCGCGATCACCTGCAGCTCGATGCCGACGCCGGCATTCGGGTCGGCGGCTTCGAGGCGGGCCGACTGCATCAGGCCCGCGAGCCCGGCCAGCAGCCCGGTGACGGCGAAAACGATGATGCGGATCGGGCGCGGGTCTACGCCCGCCAGGCGCATCGCTTCTTCATTCGTGCCGATGCCCACCACGTGGCGGCCGAACACCGTGCGCGTGAGCACCAGCTGCCCGATGGCGACCAGCACCACCGCCAGCACGAAGGCGGCCGAGATGCCGCCGATCCACGGCGCGGCCAGGCCCGAAATGGCGTCGCCCACGTACTGCGTGCGCGAATCGGTCACCAGGTAGGCACCGCCGCGCACCGCCTCGAGCATGCCCAGCGAGACGATGAAGCTCGGCAGCCGCCATGCGACCGACACCGCGCCGGTGACCGTGCCGCAGATGAGCCCGGTGACGAGGCCCAGCACCGCGGCCACCGGCACCGACAGCTTCCATTCGAGGATGGCCGCGGCCGTGACGGCCGCGCTCAGCGCAAGCACCGAGCCGACGGAAAGGTCGATGCCCGCGATGATCAGCACGAAGGTCATGCCGACCGCCATCACGGCCAGCGCTGGAATTTCATTCGCGATGGAGACGAAGGTCTCGCGCGTCAGGAAGTATTCGCTGAGCGACCCGAAGAGCGCGATCATGCCCACGAGCACGACCGTCAGGCCCAGGTAGGTGCCGAGCTGGCCCTTGAGTGCGGAGGGCGAGGACGGCGGGGTGGATTTCGTGGAGGCTTCGGCGTTCATTTTGTGTCGGCGGTGACCGGGGTCGAATCGGAAACGGGGGATGCCGTCGGCGGATTGTTGGCGGCGCGGCCTGCCGCGTCGCTGAATGCCGCGGCCAGCAGCGATTGTTCGGTCCACTCGCCGCGTTCGAACACCGCAACCAGCCGGCCGGCGCTCATCACGCCGATGCGGTCGCACATGGCCATCAGTTCGCGCAGGTCGCTCGACACCATCAGCAGCGCCTTGCCGGCGTCGGTCATGCGGTCGAGTTCGGCGTACAGGTCGGCGCGCGCGCCCACGTCCACGCCGCGCGTGGGCTCGTCGAGCAGCAGCACCTTGCATTCGCGGTGCAGCCAGCGCGCGAACACCACCTTCTGCTGGTTGCCGCCGCTGAGCGTGGCAACCGGTTGTTCGATGCTGCGCGAACGGATGCGCAGCAGTTCCACCAGCTTCTGCGCAATGCCGCGCTCCTTGGCGCGCTGCAGCCAGCCGGCGTGGGAAATGGCGCCCAGGTCGCTCAGCGTGGCGTTGACGCGGATCGATTGCGTCAGCAGCAGGCCCTGCGACTTGCGGTCTTCGGTGACGAGGCCGATGCCGGCGCGGATGGCCTGCATCGGCGAGCGCCAGCCCTTGCGCGCGTGCTGCGTGGGCTGGCCGTTTTCGTGGAGGGTGATCTCGCCGCGGTCGGCTCGGTCGGCGCCGAACAGCAGCCGCACCAGTTCGGTCCGGCCCGAGCCGACCAGGCCGGCCAGGCCCATGACTTCGCCCGCGCACAGGTCGATGTCGACGTCGCGCACGACCTGCGCCCGGCCGATGCCGCGCGCGCTCAGCAGCACCGGGCCGGCGGTGCGGCGCTCGCGGCCTTCGTGCTCGTGCACCGCGCGGCCGACCATGCGCTGCACCAGTTCGGATTCGCGCACGCCGGCCATCGCGCGCACGTCCACCAGCCGGCCGTCGCGCAGCACCGCCACGCGGTCGGCGATGCGCTGCAGTTCTTCCAGGCGGTGCGACACGTAGACGATGGCCACGCCGCGCGCCTTCAGCAGGTCGATCTGCTCGAACAGGTGCGAGGTTTCGCGCGGGGTGAGCATGGCGGTGGGCTCGTCGAGCACCAGCACGCGCGTGTCGTCCTGCAGGTTGCGCGCGATCTCCACCATCTGCTGCTGGCCGATGCCCAGCCGCGCCACGGGCGTGGCCGGGTCGATGTTCTCCATGCCGATCTTGGCGAGCTGGCGCGCGGCCAGTTCGTGCAGCTTGCCGCGGCGGATCCAGCCGGTCTTGTTGGGCAGGCGGTCGAGCAGCAGGTTCTCGGCCACCGAGAGAGTGGTGACGAGGCCCAGCTCCTGCATGACCATGCGCACGCCCAGCCGCTCGGCATCGCGGCGCGAGCCGGGCGCAAAGGGCTTGCCGTCGAGCAGCATCTGGCCGCGCGTGGGCTGCACCAGGCCGCAGACGATCTTCGACAGCGTGCTCTTGCCGGCGCCGTTCTCGCCCGTGAGGGCCAGCACTTCGCCGGCGTTGAGCACGAGCGAGACGTCGTCCAGCACCGGCGCCGCATAGTCCTTGCCCATGGTGCTCAGCGAGAGCACGGGTGCGCTGCGATTGTTATCAGCCATCGATTGGCAACCTTATTCCAGAAACACCGCGGAACCGGCTCCGCCGGGCCGCAGGTGTTGCCCCCGGTAGGGGGAAGGCGAAGCGACACGAAGTGCGCGAAGCCCGGGGGCGAGCATTACTTCGTGACCAGCACCACGTCGGTCTTCACTTCGGCGGGCATGTCCGCCTGCTTCTTCTTGTCGGCTATGGCCTTCAGTGCCGTCTCAATGCCGAACACGGCCTGCTTGGCGGCGAACTGGTCGGCCGTGGCGAGCACGCGGCCGTCCTTCAGCATCGGCTTGATGGCACCGATGTTGTCGTAGCCCACGACCAGCACCTTGCCGGTCTTGCCGGCGGCCTTGACTGCGGCCACTGCGCCCAGCGCCATGCTGTCGTTGCCGGCGAGCAGCGCCTTCAGGTCGGGGTGCTCGCGCAGCATGCCGGCGGCCACCGTGTTGCCCTTGTCGATTTCCCACTGGCCGGACTGCACGCCCACCACCGTCACGCCGGCGGCCTTCATGGCGTCCTGATAGCCCAGCGTGCGCTGCTGCGCATTGAAGGTGGTCGACACGCCTTCGATGATGCCGACCTTGTCGCCCGACTTCAGCTCCTTGGCCAGCGCGTCGCCCACCAGCTTGGCGCCGGCGCGGTTGTCGGGGCCGACGAAGGGCACCTGGATGCCCTTTTCCTTGAGCGCGGCGGCGTCGAGCTGGTTGTCGATGTTGACCACCAGGATGCCCTTGTCGATGGCGGTCTTGATTACAGGCACCAGCGCCTTCGAATCGGCCGGCGCGATGACCAGCGCGTTGATCTTCTGCGCCACCATCTGCTCGACCATCTTGATCTGGGCGGAGGTGTCGGTCTCGTCCTTGATGCCGTTGGCCACCAGCGTGTATTCGGAGGCGTGGGCCTTCTGGTGCGCCTTGGCGCCGTCTTCCATGGTGCGGAAGAACTCGTTGGCCAGCGACTTCATGACCAGCGCGACCTTCGGCTTGTCCTGGGCGAAGGCGGGCGTTCCGGCGATGGCGCCCAGCAGCGTCAATGCAGCAGCGCTTTGCAGGGTACGGCGGGTGAATTTCATGGTGAATGTCTCCTGAGGTGGTTGATCAAAGCGGTACGCCGGTCTTTGCCGGGGGCTCCGATGTTAACCAAGGGAAACGTTTGCGCAAACGTTTGCCCGTCGGGGCTAACCCTGAGCTTTCCGGGAGTGGTTAATGGCGGTTCCAAGACCTGCCGGGCGGGCATGCAGCCATGCTCGCCTAAAATCGCCGGTTACCCAAGAGGACCTCCCATGAGTTTGCAATGCGGCATCGTCGGCCTGCCCAACGTCGGTAAATCCACCCTTTTCAATGCGCTGACCAAGGCCGGCATCGCAGCGGAAAACTATCCCTTCTGCACCATCGAGCCCAACGTGGGCGTGGTGGAAGTGCCCGATCCGCGGCTCGCGCAGTTGAGCGAGATCGTCAAGCCCGAGCGCGTGGTGCCCGCCATCGTCGAGTTCGTCGACATCGCCGGCCTGGTGGCCGGTGCCAGCACCGGCGAAGGCCTGGGCAACAAGTTCCTGGCGCACATCCGCGAGACCGACGCCACCGTCAACGTGGTGCGCTGCTTCGACGACGAGAACGTGATCCACGTGGCCGGCAAGGTCGATCCGATCTCCGACATCGAAGTGATCCAGACCGAACTCTGCCTGGCCGACCTGGCCACGGTCGAGAAGGCGCTGCACCGCCACACCAAGGTCGCCCGCTCCGGCGACAAGGACGCGCAGAAGCTCGTCGGCCTGCTCGAGCGCTGCCAGGCCGCGCTGAACGAGAACACGCCGGTGCGCGCGCTCGAGTTCACCAAGGAAGAGCTGCCGCTGGTCAAGAGCTTCACGCTCATCACCGCCAAACCCGCGATGTTCGTCGGCAACGTGTCGGAAGACGGCTTCGAGAACAACCCCTACCTCGACCGCCTGCGCGAATACGCCGCCAAGCAGGGCGCCCCCGTGGTCGCCATCTGCGCCAAGATCGAAGCCGACCTGGCCGAGATGGACGACGAAGACAAGAAGATGTTCCTCGCCGAGATCGGCCAGGAAGAGCCGGGCCTGAACCGCCTGATCCGCGCCGCCTTCAAGCTGCTGGGCCTGCAGACCTACTTCACCGCCGGCGTGAAGGAAGTGCGCGCCTGGACCATCCACATCGGCGACACCGGCCCGCAGGCGGCCGGCGTGATCCACGGCGACTTCGAGAAGGGCTACATCCGCGCCCAGACCATCGCCTTCGAGGACTACATCGCGTTCAAGGGCGAGCAGGGCGCGAAGGACGCAGGGAAGATGCGTTCGGAAGGCAAGGAATACGTCGTCAAGGACGGCGACGTGATGAACTTCCTGTTCAGTTCCTGATACCCCGAGCGCAGGTGTCCTGCCGATGAGCCATTCGAAGATCGTCATCATCGCGGGGCCCAACGGCGCAGGCAAGACAACCTTCGCCCGCGCTTTCCTTCCCCAGGAAGCTCGGATTTCCCGTTTCATCAATGCGGACCTGATCGCGGCCGGGCTGTCGCCCTTTGCGCCCGAGGCGGAGGCCATCAAAGCCGGGCGCCTGATGCTCGAGGAGATTGCCCAGTGCGTGCGTCGCCGGGAGAGCTTTGCTTTCGAGACCACGTTGTCGGGGCTGGGTTATCTGCGCCATATTGGCGCCTGGAGAAAGTCGGGCTATCACGTGAGCCTCTTCTTTCTGGCGCTTCCGACGGCAGAGTTTGCGATTGCTCGGGTGGCGGAACGCGTGCGGCAAGGGGGCCATCACATTCCTGAAGATGTAATTCGCCGCCGTTTCGAGGCAGGGCGTCGAAATTTCGACGACCGATATTGCGCTGCGGTGGATGCCTGGGCGCTGTACGACAACGCTGGCGAAGAGCCGGATCTCATCGAATGGGGAGAAGCACCATGACCCGTGAACAGCTCATGCAGGCCAAGGACAAAGATCTGGCCGCTTCACTGATCGCGATTCGGCGCGCGGCCCGGGCGGCGCGGGAGGCGGCCGTTCGCACGGACACAGCCATTGTTGTGCAGCGCGATCAGAAGCCGGTCCGCATCACTGCAGAGGAATTGCGCAAGGCGGGCGTGAAGTAGGCGTTGTTCGGTAGACTTCGCGCGCCCTGAATTTCTCCACAAGGCCCGCCCCCATGCTCACCGTCCACCACCTCAACAATTCGCGCTCGCAGCGCGTGCTCTGGCTGCTCGAAGAGCTCGAGCTGCCTTACGAGATCGTCCACTACCAGCGCGATGCGCAGACCATGTTGGCGCCCGCTTCGCTGCGGGCCGTGCATCCGCTGGGCAAGTCACCGGTGGTTACGACGGATGACGGGCTCACGCTCGCGGAGTCGGGGGCGATCGTGGAGACGCTCATCGAGCGCTTCGGCAGCGGCCGCCTCGCGCCCGCGCCGGGCACGCCGGATGCGGTGCGCTATCGCTACTGGCTGCACTTCGCCGAAGGCTCGGCGATGTCGCCGCTGCTGCTCAAGCTGGTGTTCGACCGCATCGAGACCACGAAGATGCCGTTCTTCGCGAAGCCGATTGCCAAGGCCATCGCGAGCAAGACGAAGTCGGCGTTCATCAATCCGAACATCGTGAGCCACCTGAACTTCATGGAGGCCGAACTCGGCAAGAGCGAGTGGTTTGCCGGCGACGTGTTCACCGGCGCCGACATCCAGATGAGCTTTCCGGTCGAGGCGGCGCAGGCGCGCGGCGGGCTCGATGCGAAGCGGCCGAAGCTCATGGCCTACCTGGAGCGCATCCACGCGCGCCCGGCGTACAAGCGCGCGCTCGAGCGCGGCGGCCCCTACGGCCTGCTGAGCTGATAAGAGGAGACGGGGCGACGCGAGGCCGGTCAGAAGATCTGCAGCAGAGCCAGCGTCATGGTGACGTAGCGCAGGAACTTGCCGATGGCCATGTAGGCCACGCAGGGCCAGAACGGCAGCTTGAGCCAGCCCGCCACCGCGCACAGCGGATCGCCCACCACCGGCAGCCAGCTCAGCAGGCAGGCCTTGGGGCCGAGCTTCTCCAGCCAGCCCAAAACCCGCACATGGTGTTTCGAGTGCGAGTATTTGTCGGCCACCTTGTGCGCGCCGTAGCCCATCCACCAGTCGACCGCGCCCCCCAGCGTGTTGCCCACCGTCGCCACCGCGATGGCCGGCCAGAACAAGTCGGGGTTGAGCTTGAGCAGGCCGAAGAGCACGGGCTCGGAGCCCACCGGCAGAAGGGTCGCCGAGACGAACGCGGCGACGAACAGGGTAGAGAGACCGTACTGCGGCAGCGCCAGAAGCGCCAGGAGGGAGTCGAGCCAGGCTTGCATAGGGTCGCGCAGTATAGGCAGCGCTCACGTCGCGCCAGCGTGGGATAAGGCCCCGGCATGCACCCGTGTTTTCACCGGTACCCAGGCGCAAATCGTTTCAGTCGCTGAAATGCCACGTGGCTACAATCGTGCCTCATTTTTCAGCAGCCGAACGCGCACCGCCTCCTCCCAAATGACCTTGCAGATCGGCACCCACACGCTGGAAAACCGCCTGTTCGTCGCGCCCATGGCCGGCGTGACGGACCGGCCCTTCCGCATGCTGTGCCGCACGCTGGGCGCGGGCTACGCGGTCAGCGAGATGGTCACCTCGCGCAAGGAGCTGTGGGGCACGCTCAAGACATCGCGCCGCGCCAACCACGACGGCGAGCCGGGCCCCATTGCGGTGCAGATCGCCGGCACCGACGCCGACATGATGGCCGAGGCCACGGTCTACAACATCGAGCGCGGCGCGCAGATCATCGACATCAACATGGGTTGTCCGGCCAAGAAGGTCTGCAACAAGTGGGCGGGCTCGGCGCTGATGCGCGACGAGCCGCTGGCGCTGGAGATCGTGCAGGCGGTGGTCGATGCCGCGCGGCCCTTCAACGTGCCGGTCACGCTGAAGATGCGCACCGGCTGGAGCCACGACCACCGCAATGCCGTGAAGCTGGCTCGCGACTTCGAGTCGGCCGGCGTGCAGATGCTCACGGTGCACGGCCGCACGCGAGAGCAGGGCTACAAGGGCCACGCCGAATACGACACCATCGCCGCGGTCAAGGCCGCGGTGCGCGTGCCGGTGGTGGCCAACGGCGACATCCGTTCGCCCGAGAAGGCGCGCGACGTGCTCACGGCCACCGGCGCCGACGCGGTGATGATCGGCCGCGCCGCGCAGGGACGGCCGTGGATCTTCCGCGAGATCGCGCATTTCCTGGAAACCGGCACGCACCGCGCGCCGCCGCTGGTGGCGGAAGTGCGCCGCTTGCTGCTCGACCACCTCGTGGAGCACTATGCGCTGTACGGCGACTACAGCGGCGTGCGCACGGCGCGCAAGCACATCGGCTGGTACGTGCGCACGTTGCCGGAGGGCGAGGAATTCCGCGCACGCATGAACACCATCGAGGACTGCGGCGAGCAGCTGCGCGCGGTCGGCGACTATTTCGACGGGCTGGCTGACCGCATGGAACGCATGCCCGTGCAGCACGAGGCAGACAGCGAACTGTCTGGTGAAGAGGAGGCGGCTTGCGCCGTCGATTGAGAAGAAGAGAAGAAGCAATGAGCAAGAAACACATCGAGGACTGCGTGCGCACCAGTCTGGACAGCTACTTTCGCGACCTGCGCGGCACCGAACCCGACGGCATGTACGAAATGCTCGTGCGCGTGGTCGAGAAGCCCCTGCTCGATGTCGTGATGACGCGCGCCGAGGGCAACCAGTCGAAGGCCGCGCAATGGCTCGGCCTGAACCGAAACACGCTCCGCAAGAAATTGGTCGAGCACAAACTTTTGAAATAACTCCACGGCATATCCATGGCTCAGACTGCACTCATCTCCGTATCCGACAAGACCGGCATCCTTGAATTCGCCCAGGCGCTGCATGCGCTGGGCATCAAGCTGCTGTCCACCGGCGGCACCGCCAAGCTGCTGGCCGACGCCGGCCTGCCGGTGACCGAAGTCGCCGACCACACCGGCTTTCCCGAAATGCTCGACGGCCGCGTGAAGACGCTGCACCCGAAGATCCACGGCGGCCTGCTGGCGCGCCGCGACCTGCCCGCGCACGTGGCGGCCATCAAGGAACACGGCATCGACACCATCGACCTGCTGATCGTCAACCTCTATCCCTTCGAAGCCACCGTGGCCAAGCCCGGCTGCACGCTCGAAGACGCGATCGAGAACATCGACATCGGCGGCCCGGCCATGGTGCGCAGCGCGGCCAAGAACTGGAAGGACGTCGGCGTGCTGACCGACGCATCGCAATACGCCGTGGCACTGGCCGAGCTGAAGGCCGACGGCAAGCTCAGCGACAAGACCAAGTTCGCGTTCTCCGTGGCTGCGTTCAACCGCATCGCCGACTACGACGGTGCCATCAGCGATTACCTCTCGGCCATCGACTTCGACGCCAGCATCGGCCAGAGCGCGCCCAGGCGCTCGCTGTTCCCGGCGCAGAGCAACGGCCGCTTCGTGAAGGTGCAGGATCTGCGCTACGGCGAGAACCCGCACCAGCAGGCCGCGTTCTACCGCGACCTGTACCCGGCGCCCGGCTCGCTCGTGTCTGCGAAGCAGCTGCAGGGCAAGGAGCTGAGCTACAACAACATCGCCGACGCCGATGCGGCGTGGGAATGCGTGAAGAGCTTCGACGTGCCGGCCTGCGTGATCGTGAAGCACGCCAACCCCTGCGGCGTGGCAGTGGGCAAGGATGCGGCCGAAGCCTACGGCAAGGCCTTCAAGACCGACCCGACCTCGGCCTTCGGCGGCATCATCGCCTTCAACCGCCCGGTCGACGGCGCCACCGCGCAAGAAATTGCCAAGCAGTTCGTCGAAGTGCTGATGGCGCCGGGCTACACGCCCGAGGCGCTCGAAGTGTTCCAGGCCACCAAGGCCAAGCTCAACGTGCGCGTGCTCGAAATTGCACTGCCCGCGACCGCAGGGTCGCCTGGCTCCCGTGGCGGCGCGAGCGACTGGGACAACGGCCGCAACGCCATGGACGTCAAGCGCGTCGGCTCGGGCCTGCTGATCCAGACCGCCGACAACCACGAGCTGTCGATCAACGACCTCAAGGTGGTCAGCAAGAAGCAACCCACGCCGCAGCAGCTGCAAGACCTGCTGTTCGCCTGGAAGGTCGCGAAGTACGTGAAGAGCAACGCGATCGTCTTCTGCGCCAACGGCATGACGATGGGCGTGGGCGCCGGCCAGATGAGCCGCCTCGACTCCGCGCGCATCGCCAGCATCAAGGCCGAGCACGCCGGCCTCTCGCTGAAGGACACGGCAGTGGCCAGCGACGCCTTCTTCCCGTTCCGCGACGGCCTCGACGTGGTGGTCGACGCGGGCGCGAGCTGCGTCATCCAGCCGGGCGGCTCGATGCGCGACCAGGAAGTGATCGACGCCGCGGACGAGCGCGGCGTGGTGATGGTGCTGTCAGGCGTGCGCCACTTCAGGCACTGATCGGCGGAAGCCGAGGTTCGGCGACCGCGTTTTACTCGTGGTGGCCGAACCGGTACTTCAATTGAAACGTGACGGCGCCGTACAGCCGGTTCTTGATCGTCGGCACGTACGCGATGTTCAGGCCCCAGTTCTTGCCTTCGATGGCCGCCACCGGAAGGATGGCCGGGAACCAGTTGCCGTTGCGGTAGTTGGGGTAGCCGTCGAAGCCGCCGACCACGGCGCCGAACTTCACGCCGTAGAACTCGACGGGCAGCACATACAGCCCGAGGTAGTTCGACTGCCGGCGGTCGCTGTTGCGGAAGGTACCCGCCGTGACACGGTACGTGTCGTTCAGCGGGTACTCGAAGCCCAGCCCCTGGTTGACGTTTTCCAGGCCCTTGCCGCTGTCGAAGTGCGCCGAGTAGAAGCCCGGGTTGATCCAGACTTTCTTCAGGTCGAAAGAGTCCTGCGCTGACGCGAGGCCGGGAATGAGAAGAGCGATGCTCAAGACCGGCAACGTGCGCAGGGAGTTCATGGGCTAGGGGGTTCTGAAGATTTGTCTTGCGGCTTCGATGGTGGCGGCGATGTCGTCGTCGCTGTGGGCTGCGCTCACGAAGCCTGCCTCGTAGAGCGCGGGGGCAATATACACGCCGCGATCGAGCAAACCGTGAAACAGCGCATTGAATTTCGCGTTGTCGGTTGTCATCACGGTGGCATAGTTTTGCGGCAGATCTTTCATCAGGAAGAAGCCGAACATGCCGCCTTCGCTGTCGGCGTTGAAGGGCTGGCCCTCGGCGGCCGCTGCGGCCTTCAGGCCGTCGACCAGCGAGCGCGTCTTCTTGCCGAGCACCTCGTAGAAACCGGGCTTGGCAATTTCCTTCAAGGTGGCGAGGCCGCAGGCCGTGGCCACCGGATTGCCCGACAGCGTGCCAGCCTGATAGACCGGACCCAGCGGCGCGAGCTGTTCCATGATCGCGCGCGGGCCGCCGAAGGCCGCGAGCGGCATTCCGCCGCCGATGACCTTGCCCAGCACCGTGAGGTCGGGCTTGATGCCCAGCACGCCTTGCGCGCCATGCAGGCCCACGCGAAAGCCCGTCATCACCTCATCGAACACCAGCAGCGCGCCATGCTGCGTGCAAAGCTCGCGGCAGCGCCTGGCGAATTCGGGCGTGGCGCGCACGAAGTTCATGTTGCCGGCGATGGCCTCGATCATCAGGCAGGCGATGTCCTTGCCGTGCAGCGCGAAGGCTTCTTCCAGTTGCTGCAGGTTGTTGTATTCCAGCACGATGGTGTGCTGCACCACCTCGGGCGGCACGCCGGCCGAGGTCGGGTTGCCGAAGGTGGCGAGGCCGGAGCCGGCCTTCACGAGCAGTGCGTCGGCGTGGCCGTGATAGCAGCCCTCGAACTTGATGATGCTCTTGCGGCCGGTGGCGCCGCGCGCCAGGCGCAGCGCGCTCATGGCGGCTTCGGTGCCCGAGCTGACCAGGCGCACCATTTCCATCGACGGCACCAGCGCGAGGATCGCCTCGGCCAGTTCGATCTCGCGCTCGGTCGGCGCGCCGTAGGAGAAGCCTTCGAGCACGGCCTTCTGCACCGCCTCGACCACGGCGGGATGGCCGTGGCCCAGGATCATCGGACCCCAGGAGCCGATGTAGTCGATGTAGCGCTTGTCGTTGGCGTCCCAGAAATAGGCACCTTGCGCGCGCTGGATGAAGCGCGGCGTGCCGCCCACGGCCTTGAAGGCGCGCACGGGCGAGTTGACGCCGCCGGGGATCACGGCGCGGGCGCGTTCGAAAAGGGTGTCGTTGCGGTCAGTATTTGGCATCGGGACTCAGCAGGGTTTTTCAGTGGGGGCCGCCGCGCACGGCCGCCCGAAGCGGCCGGCCCGCCCCCGGTAGGGGGTAGGCGAAGCGACACGAAGTGCGCGCAGCCTGGGGGCGAGCAACATTTCAGTGTCGGGTGTCGTGGGGGGGGAGAGCGAAGTCGGGCGGGGCGTCCGGGTCTTCATCGTCTTCGTCGTCTTCCGGTTCGGCCCAGAAGAGGCGGTCGGGCAGCACATGGCCCATGCCGGGGCGAAAGCCCGCGTCGAGGCAGCGGTCCATGTAGGCCAGCGCTTCGGTGGTCGCGGCCACGAGGTCGGTGCCGCTGGCCAGCAGGGCGGCCAGCGCGGCCGACAGGGTGTCGCCGGCACCGGTGAACACGGCTTCGAGGCGCTCGTACTTTTCGCTCGTGAGCACCGACTGCGGCGAGGCCAGCACGTTGTCGATGAACTGGTCCGGCAGCACGAGGCCGGTCACCAGCGTGTAGGCCACGCCGAACTCGCCGGCGGCCTTGGCAATGTCGCGCGCAGTGGGCGGCCGCTCTCCGTTCCAGTCCGGCAGCAGCCAGCGCCACAGCGTGCTGTGGTTTCCTACCAACACGGTCGTCTGGGGCAGAACGAGCTCGCGGAAGGCGTCCAGGTAGGGCTCGATCAGGTTTTCGTCCCACCACGACAGGTTGGGCATGTAGGCCACCACGGGCACGTCGGGGTAGTCGGCGGCGGTCTCGGCGATGGTGCTCAGCGCGTCCGGCGTGCCGACGAAGCCCACCTTGATGAGCTGGACCTCGACGTCCTCGAGGATCGAGCGCGCCTGCTCGGCGATGGCTTCCTCGTCGAAGGCGAAGTGGTCGAAAATCTCGGCGGTGTCCCGGGCGTAGGCGCCGGTGACGACGGGCAGCACGTGCGCCCCCACCGAGGCCATGGCCAGCGCGTCGGCGCCCAGCCCGCCCGCGCCGCTGGGGTCGCTGGCGTTGAACACCAGCACGCAGGGCGGATTCAGGTCGCGCTCGGCTACCTCGTCCTCGGCCTGCGGGGGGTCGTTAAGATCGCCCGGTTTGCGGGCGTTATCTGCTGGAAGTAAGTAGATGGTCATACGCCGGGCTCGATCCCCTGGATGGTGGCATAGGCGCGACGTTTACAGTCCGCCAGTGAGATACGCATAGATACACTCGTTGCATTTAATGAACAAGGACTTTAAGCTCCGATGAATACGAAAACTTGGATGTGCCTGATTTGTGGGTGGATCTATGACGAAGCGGTTGGTGTACCAGAGGACGGTATCGCGGCAGGCACGGCCTGGGCCGACGTTCCGATGAACTGGACCTGTCCTGAGTGCGGTGCGCGCAAGGAAGACTTCGAAATGGTTGAAATCTGAAAGCATGGCATAGATAGAGCTACGCGGTCTGCGTCGGTGTTCGGCGCGGCGGGCTTCCAAGTCTCATGAGCAGGAGCGTTTGCAATGGGCCCGAATGGATCTGGTTACAAGGTGCTGGTCATCGACGACAGCAACACCATCCGGCGCAGTGCCGAGATTTTTCTGAAGCAGGGCGGGCACGAGGTTCTTCTCGCGGAAGACGGTTTCGATGCGCTCTCCAAGGTTAACGACCACAAGCCGCACCTGATTTTCTGCGACATCCTGATGCCGCGGCTCGACGGCTACCAGACCTGCGCCATCATCAAGCGCAACGCTCATTTCTCCAACGTCCCCGTCGTCATGTTGTCTTCGAAAGACGGTGTATTCGACAAGGCGCGCGGCCGCATGGTCGGCTCCCAGGACTACCTGACCAAGCCATTCACCAAAGACCAGCTGCTGCAGGCCGTGCAGCAGTTTGGCATCGTTCAACAGGAAGCGCAGTAATGCCCATTCGCAAAATCCTCGTCGTCGACGACTCCAAGACCGAGCTCGTCTTCCTCACCGACCTCCTCCAGAAGAATGGCTTTGCCGTCAAGACCGCGGAAAACGCGGACGACGCCATGCGCCGCCTCGAGGAAGAGCACCCCGACCTGATCCTGATGGACGTCGTGATGCCCGGCCAGAACGGCTTCCAGCTCACGCGCGCCATCGCACGCGACCCGAAGTACGCGGCCATCCCGATCATTCTGTGCACCAGCAAGAACCAGGAAACCGACCGCGTCTGGGGCATGCGCCAGGGCGCCCGCGACTACATCGTGAAGCCGGTCAACGCAGCCGACCTGATGTCCAAGATCAGCGCGCTGAACTGAGCGAAAGCCTGCCCAGTCCATGGCGAATCGCGATGCTCTGAGAGCCTTCCAGTCCCGGCTGGCGAGCCGCCTGCAGGCCGCTCGCACCACCGGCGTGGCCGCCACGTGGCTGGCGGTCGAGGCGGGCGAGGGCAAATACCTTTTCCCGCTGGGGCATGCCGGCGAAATCTTTCCCTGGACGCCGCCGCAGCCCGTGCCTTACACGGAGCCGTGGTTCCTCGGCGTGGCCAACCTGCGCGGCGGCCTCTACGGCGTGGTGCAGCTGTCGGCATTCGCCTCCGGCAGCCCGGGCACGCAGGCCGCCTCCGAGGCGGCGCGCATCCAGTCGCGGCTCGTTGCTTTCAACGAACTGCTCGAAGTCAACTGCGCATTGCTGGTCGATCGACTGGCGGGGTTGCGGGGTGCGGAAGCCTTCACGGCCTCCGAGCCTCCCGGCGCAGAAGCACCTGCCTGGCACGGGCATCTGTACACCGACGCGGCAGGGGAGCGCTGGCAGGAAGTCAACCTGCAGGCGCTTTCGCAGCAACCCCAGTTTTTGAGTATTGGTGCGTAGTGCCTCGGCACGCAGCACCCGAAACCACCTGAAGGACCGACCGTGAGCTCGATCGCCGACAAGTTCAAGAAATTACTGCCCGTGAACAACGGGAACGACAAGGCCCCCGTCGACGGCTCCGGTGCGATATCGCTCGACGATGTCGACACGGTTCAGGTTCCGGACGAAAAGACCGTGAGGCTCGCCAGGAAGGGCGGCACGACCGACACCAGCTTCGGCGATGTCGAGCTGCCCGGCGGCGGCGACGCCGCCAACGAGCCCGGCGCCGCCGCGCTCGACGCCGTGCCCGACGCCTCGGGCGGCCGCGTGGGCGCCGCCCCCGCCAGGCAGCAGCGCATCCTGGCGATCTTGCTGGCGGTGGTGGTGCTGTTGCTGCTGCTGGTGGCAGGCTCCGCCATTCTTCGCGCGGAACGCCTGGCGCAACAGGTGGCGGCCACCGGCCAGTCGCTGATGCAGTCGCAGCGTCTTGCCAAGTCGATCTCGCAGGCCCTCGTCGGCAGCGCCTCGGCGTTCGTCGAAGTGAAGGACAGCGCGGACGACCTCACGCGCCGCGTGCAGGGCCTGACCAACGGCGACGAGTCGCTGCGCCTGGAGCGCGTGGGCAACCAGTACGACGAGGAGATGAACAAGATCAACCCTCTCGTCACCCGCGCCGATACCAGCGCCAAGGCCGTGCTGGCCCAGCGCCAGATCCTGACGCAGGTGGGTGCCGCTTTGCGCGACATCAACCAGCAGTCGTCCACGCTGCTCGAAATGACGGAAACCGTCGCGTCGCTGAAGATGCAGCAGAACGCCACGCTGCCCGAAATCTCGGCCGCCGGCCAGCTCGTGATGCTGACGCAGCGCATCGGCAAGTCGACCAACGAGTTCTTCACGGTCGAGGGCGTGAACCCCGATGCCGTGTTCCTCTTGGGCAAGGACTTGAACACCTTCCAGGAAACCACCCGCGGCCTGCTCGACGGCAATGCGCAGCAGCGTTTCCCCGGATCGAAAGACCCGCAGACGCGCGAGCAGCTAGAAGCCATCCTGAAGACCTACGAGCAGATGCGCACGCAGGCCTCCGCCATTCTGGGCAACCTGCAGGGCCTGGTGGCGGCGCGCGAAGCGCAGGCTTCCATCCTGACCGACAGCGAGCCGCTGCGTAAGTCGCTCGGCGACCTGCAGGACAAGCTCTCGGCCCGCACCGGCCTGGGCGCCGGCACCATCGTGCTGCTGTTCGTGCTGTCGCTGGCCGCCCTGGCACTCGCCGGCGCCATCGGTTTCGTGCAGGTGCGCGAAGGCCGCGAACGTGCCGCCGTCGCCGAACGCGAGCGTCTGGCCGCCGAGCAGGCTTCTGAAGAAGCCGGCCGCGTGAACAACGCCAACCAGGCCGCCATTCTTCGGCTGATGAACGAACTGCAGACAGTGGCCGAAGGCGACCTGACGCAGGAAGCCACCGTGACCGAGGACATCACCGGCGCCATCGCCGACTCGGTGAACTACACGGTGGAAGAACTGCGCCTGCTGGTGGGCAACGTGCAGAACACGGCGACCCGCGTGGCGCAGACGACGTCGCAGGTGGAAAGCACCTCGACCGAACTGCTCGCCGCTTCGACCGAACAGCTGCGCGAGATTCGCGAAACCGGCCAGTCGGTGCTGACCATGGCCGAGCGAATCAACGGCGTGTCTTCCCAGGCGCAAGAGTCGGCCACGGTGGCGCGCCAGTCGCTGCAGGCCGCATCGTCGGGCCTGCAGGCCGTGCAGAACGCCATCGGCGGTATGAACTCCATCCGCGACCAGATCCAGGAAACCTCCAAGCGGATCAAGCGCCTGGGCGAATCGTCCCAGGAGATCGGTGAAATCACCGAGCTGATCTCGGACATTACCGAACAGACCAACGTGCTGGCTCTGAACGCAGCCATCCAGGCCGCATCCGCCGGTGAAGCCGGCCGGGGCTTCTCGGTGGTGGCGGAAGAAGTTCAGCGACTGGCCGAACGCTCCGCGGACGCCACGCGCCAGATTTCGGCGCTGGTGAAGGCCATTCAGACCGACACGCAGGACGCGGTGGGCGCCATGGAGCGTTCCACGCAGGGTGTGGTCGAAGGGGCCAAGCTGTCCGACAACGCGGGTACCGCGCTGTCCGAGATCGACCGCGTGTCGCGCCGACTCGCCGACCTGATCGAGCAGATTTCGCAATCCGCCTCCCGCGAAGCCGATTCGGCCAACGTGGTGGCCGCGAACATCCAGCACATTTTTGCGGTGACGGAACAGACCGGAGAAGGTACGCGCACCACGGCCCAGCAGGTGCGCGAACTCTCGCAGATGGCCGAAGAACTGCGCCGCTCGGTAGCCCGTTTCAAGATCGCGTGACGATGCTCTCCCCCAGCCTTCGCGCACTTCGTGTCGCTTCGCCGACCCCCTTCCGGGGGCAACACCGGCGGCCCGGCAAAGCCGGTTCCGCGGTGTTCATTGAAGTGGCCGCGATGGCTTTGTGCATTCAGGGCGCGCAGCGCCCATCGGAAAACTGACAGCTAAAGAACGGCGAGCACCCAACGTGTCGATTCAAACCCCTGCCACGGCCCCCCTCGCCGGCAATTTGCCGGCCACCGAAGACCTCGGGCCGCTGGCCTGGGTGCTGGGAGAAATCCAGAAATCCCTCGACGGTGTCGGCAAGTCGTTGCGGCGCTTCGTGCGCGACGTGGGCTCGCCCGCTGAGCCCGACAGCGGTCCGTTGCAGATGGCCCGCCAGCAACTGCACCAGGCCGTCGGCGCGCTGCAGATGGTGGGGCACGCGTCGCCCGCGCTGGTGCTCGGCGCCATCGAGTTCGCGGTGCAGGGCTTCATTGCCGACCCGCAGCGCTGCACCGAAGCAGCGGTCCACAAGATCGAGCGTGCCGGCTTCGCCGTCACCGATTTCCTCGACGCCCTGCTGGCCGGCAAGCCGGTGTCGTCGGTGGCGTTGTTTCCCCAGTACCGCGACGTGCTGGAGCTGGTCGGCAACGAGCGCGTGCATCCTGCAGACCTCTGGGGCATGGCATGGCGCTGGGTCGAGATCAAGCCAGCGCTCACGCAGGCCGCCATCGCCTACGACCCGTCCGTGCGCTCGCGGCTCGACCGCGAAGTGCTGCAGCTGGTCAAGTCCGGCGACACGCAGGCCGCGCGCCGGCTGCATGCGCTGTGCCTGGGGCTCGGCCGCGGCGCGCTGCTGCCGCGCGTTGCCAGTTTCTGGACGCTGGCCGCCGGTTTCTTCGAGGCGCTGGCACTGGGCCTGATCCCGCCCGACGCCTACGTCAAGCGCGCCGCCTCGCGCGTGCTGCTGCAATACGCCACGCTCGCGCGCGGCGACAGCGTGGTGTCCGACCGCCTCGGGCAAGACCTGCTGTTCTTCTGCGCCCAGGCCGTACCCACCGCGCGCGAGGAAGCGCCCACGCTGCGCACCGTGCGCAGCGCATGGGGCATCGCCAACGAACCGCGCGTCGACTACACCGTCGAGCAGTTCGGCCGCTTCGATCCGCTGGTGCTCTCGCAGGCCCGCAAGCGCATCGAGACCGCCAAGGAAATGTGGTCGGCGCTTTCGGGCGGCGACGTTTCGCGCACGCGCCAGGTGGCCGACACCTTCGCGCAGCTCGGCGAATCGCTGCAGAAGCTGCATCCGCCGAGCCTGCCGATGGTGCAGGCGCTGACCCACGCGGTCGAGGCCTCGCTGCGCGCCGGCCGGCCGCCCGACACCGAACTCGCGATGGAAGTCGCCACCTCGGTGCTCTACCTGGAAGCCGCGCTCGAAGACCTCGATCCGAGCGACCCCCAGCTCACGGCACGCACGCTGCAGCTGGCCGGCCGCATCGAACGCGTGCAGGGCGGCGGCCATTCCGAGCCGCTCGAGCCGTGGATGGAAGACCTCTACCGCCGCGTGAGCGACCGCCAGACCATGGGCACCGTGGTCGACGAATTGCGCAGCCACCTGAGCGAACTCGAGAAGTCGCTTGACCAGTACTTCCGCCGGCCGGCCGAAAAAGGCCTGCTGCGTACCGTGCCGACGCAGCTCATGCAGATGCGCGGCGTGTTCTCGGTGCTCGGCCTCGACCAGGCCGCGCACACCGTGCAGCGCATGCGCGACGACGTCGAGGCAATGCTCGTCAGCGCCTCGCCGGCCGAGGAAATGGCTGGTTTCGACGCACTGGGCAACAACCTCGGCGCGCTCGGCTTCCTGATCGACATGCTGGGCTACCAGCCCGCGCTGGCCAAGCGCCTGTTCGTGTTCGACGCCGAGGCGGGCGAACTCAAGCCGCTGATGGGCCGCCAGGCCACCGACAGCTCGGCCGCCGACAGTGCCGCCGAGGGCCAGGCCCCCGCCGCCGAAGCCGTGCTGAGCATCGAGGAAGTCGATGCGCAGATCGCCTCTAAGCTGGCCGCGCTGGCCACGCCCAACCGCAAGGCCAAGGTCTCGCCGATCGAGGAATTCAGCAACAAGGCCGACAGCTGGACGAACAAGATCGCCGGCCCGTCGGCGTTGCCCGACACCGAAGTCACCGAGCTCGAAGAAGACGACCTGCAGAACATCTTCCTGGACGAGGCCCGCGAGGTGGTGCAGAACGGCCTGGAGGCCATTGCCGAACTCGCCAGCTATCCGGACGACACCGAAGAGCTCACCATCCTGCGCCGCGCCTTCCACACGCTGAAGGGCAGTTCGCGCATGGTCGGCCTCACCGACTTCGGCGACGCCGCCTGGTCGCTGGAGCAGGTGCTCAACACCTGGCTGGCCGACCAGCGCGCGGCCACGCCCGAGCTGCTGTCCGGCACCGAAAGAACCCTGCGCGAATTCAGCGAATGGGTCGAGGCCATCGCGTCCGGCCAGCCGCATTCGTGGCAGGCCGCTCCGTTCAGCCGCGTAGCCAACGCACTGCTGGCCGGAGAGCCCGTGCCGCCGCCGGTGCGCGTGGCCGATGCCGAGGCCCTGGCGGTCGCGGCGCGTCACATTGCCGCCGAGACGCCCGTGGTGGCGCCGGCCGTGGCGCCGCTGCCGATGCCGGCGCTGCCGGACCTGCCCGACCTGTCGCTGACGCCGGAGCCGGTGTCGCCCGCAGCCCATGCCGCCCCCGAACCCGCACCGGAACCCGCGCTGGAGCCCCTCGACTGGGCCGAGCCCGTGTCCGCGCAGCCTCCCGAGGCCGACGACGATTTCGCGTCGACCGACTTCATTGATTTCGAAGCCAAGCAGAACACCGAACCCGCACCGTTGCTGAGCCTGCCCAGCGGCGACGAGTTCGACTTCCTCGCGCCAGCAAAGACGCAGGCACGCGCCGAGCCCGAACCGGAGGTGCAGCCGCCCGCCAAGCCCGAGGTGCCGGCCGAACCCGTGGCCAGCGTCGAGCCCCAATCGCCTGAGGCGCCCAGCCTGCCCGACCTGGCCTGGGAGCCCGAGCTGGAGCCAGTGCCCGTTCAGGCTCACGAGCCCGAAGTCATCGAAGCGGCACAGCCGCCGTACGAAGAAGAAGAGCCGGAACTGCAGCTGGCGGCCGAGCCCGAGCATGAGCCTGCCGCTGTGGTTGAGCCGGAGCTGGAGCCCGTTGCCATCGAGCTCGAAGTCGAGCCGGAGCCCGAACCCGCGCCGGTCATCGCCGAAGTGCTCGCACCCATCGTCGAAGCGCCTGCCGCGCCCGTCGAGCCGCAGATCCTCGTCGCAGACGAGCTGCCGGAGCCGGTCGAGGCCCAGGCTGCCCACCAGGTGCAACAGCCGCAGCAGGCAGTCGAGGAAATCGCCGTTTCCTCCAGCGCCGAAGACCAGGTCAAGGTGATCGGTCCGCTGCGCATCGGCATTGCGCTCTACAACGTCTACCTCAACGAAGCCGACGAATGGTCCCGCCAACTGGCGACCGATGTCGGCGAATGGGCGCTCGAATCGCATGAGCGCCTGCCCGACTCGACCGTCGCGCTGGCCCACTCGCTGGCCGGCAGCTCGGCCACCGTCGGCTTCCACAGCCTGTCGGGCATGGCCCGCCTGTTCGAATCCGCGCTGCAGCACCTGCAGATGCAAGGCGGCGGCACGCGCGAGCAGGGCATGGTGCTGGTGGCCGCGGCCGACGAGCTGCGCCGCCTGCTGCACCAGTTCGCGGTCGGCTTCCTGCGCGACCCGGCCGAGGGCACGCTGCAGGCGCTGCGCGACATCGCCAATTCGCCGATGCCGACCGAAGTCGCCATGCGCGCCGAAGCCCGGCCGCTGCAGCAGGTGGTGTCCACCGAAAGCATCGCCGACGTGGCGCTCGACGACTCCGAGGACGCCATCGACCTGGCCGACGCGGTCGACGTCGACCTGTTCCCGATCTTCGAGGAAGAGGCGGCGGAACTGCTGCCCCAGCTCGGCGAATCGCTGCGCCAGTGGGCGCACCACCCGGACGACAGCGCGCCGCGCGCCTCGGTGCTGCGCACGCTGCACACGCTCAAGGGCAGCGCGCGACTGGCCGGCGCCATGCGCCTGGGCGAACGCGCGCACCGCATGGAGTCCGAGATCGAACTCCTGGGCTCGCAAGGCGCCGAGCGTGCCGACATCGAAAAACTGCTCGGCCGCCTCGACGCGCTGCAGGCCACCTTCGACGCGCTGCGCGCGGCCGACGACGCCACGCAGGTCGAGCTGGCCCAGCTCGTGGCGAGCGCCAGCGCTTCCGCGCCCGCCGCCCAGCTGGTGCAGGTCGCGCCCGAAGCCGGCGTGCCGGCCAACGACGAAAACGCGGCTCCCGTGCCGGGCGACGAAGACGACACGGCCGGAGACATCGCACCGGCCACGGCATACGCGCTGCAACCGCGCCCGGCGCCCACGCTGCTCGCACCGCTGCGCGCCGTGTCGAGCCAGGCCGTGCGCATCCGCACCCAACTGCTCGACCGCCTGGTCGCGCAGACCGGCGAGGTCATCATCACGCGTTCGCGCCTGGAGGCCGAACTGGGCCAGCTGCGCGGCTCGCTGTCCGACCTCACGGGCAACCTGGACCGCCTGCGCCAGCAGCTGCGCGACATCGAGGTGCAGGCCGAAAGCCAGATGCAGTCGCGCCTCGCGCAGGCCAAGGATTCGCAGCAGAGCTTCGACCCGCTGGAGTTCGACCGCTTCACCCGCGTGCAGGAACTCACGCGCATGATGGCCGAGTCGGTGAACGACGTGGCCACCGTGCAGCGCACGCTGCAGAAGACGGTGCAGGCGACGGAAGACGACCTCAGCGTGCAGGCGCGCCAGACGCGCGAACTGCAGCGCGGCCTGCTGCGCACGCGCATGGTGGAGTTCGAAGGCATTTCCGACCGCCTCTACCGCGTGGTGCGCCAGGCTTCCAAGGACACCGGCAAGCAGGTGCGCCTGGACATCGTCGGCGGCTCCATCGAAATGGACCGCGGCGTGCTGGACCGCATGACGCCCGCCTTCGAGCACCTGCTGCGCAACTGCGTGGCCCACGGCATCGAGGACGCGGCGGCACGCGAGAAGGCCGGCAAGGACGCCAGCGGCCTGATCGTCATCGACCTGCACCATGAAGGCAACGACGTCTCGGTGAGCTTCCGCGACGACGGCGCCGGCCTGGACAACAAGCGCATTGCCGAGCGCGCCCGCGTGCTGGGCCTGATCGGCGCCGACCAGGAGCTGTCCGCCGAGGAAGCCACCGAGCTGATCTTCAAGCCCGGCTTCTCGACGGCAGGGCAGGTTTCCGAGCTGGCCGGCCGGGGCATCGGCATGGACGTGGTGCGCGCGCAGATCGCGGCGCTCGGCGGCCGCATCGAAACCCACAGCAAGCCGGGCCAGGGCACCACCTTCAAGCTGGTGCTGCCGCTGACCACCGCCGTGACGCACGTGGTGATGCTGCGCGCGGGCGAGGTGTCGATCGGCGTGCCGTCCAACCTGGTGGAACTGGTGCAGCGCGTGAGCGGCACCGACCTGGAAGCCGCCTACCTGCACAACAGCCATGCCTTCGGCAGCGAGCAGGTGCCTTTCTACTGGGCCGGCGCGCTGCTGCAGGCTTCTGCCCGCAGCGAGCAGGCGGCGGCCAAGAACAACACGCTCGTGGTCGTGCGAAGCGCGGCGCAGCGCGTGGCACTGCACGTGGACGAAGTGCTGGGCAACCAGGAAGTCGTGGTGAAGAACCTCGGCCCGCAGCTGGCACGGCTGCCGGGCCTGGCCGGCATCTCGGTGCTGGCCTCGGGCGCGGTGGCGCTGATCTACAACCCGGTGGCGCTGGCGGCGGTGCACGGCGAGCAGGCGCGCGAGCGCCAGGCTGCCGCGCTGGCGGCGGCGCCGGCCCGCACTGCATCGGCCGAGGCGGAGCAGGGCGTGCCGCAGGAGCCGGCGCTGCTGGCCCCGGTGGCGCCGCAGATTCCGCTGGTGCTGGTGGTGGACGACTCCATCACCGTGCGCCGCGTCACGCAGCGCCTGCTGCAGCGCGAAGGCTATCGGGTGTCGCTCGCGGCCGACGGCCTGCAGGCACTCGAACGGCTGCAGCAGGAGCGCCCGGCGGTGGTGCTGTCGGACATCGAGATGCCGCGCATGGACGGCTTCGACCTGGCCCGCAACATCCGCGCCGACGCCGGCCTGGCCGAGCTGCCGATCATCATGATCACCTCGCGCATCGCCGAAAAGCACCGCGACTACGCGCGCACGCTGGGCGTGAACCACTACCTGGGCAAGCCGTATTCGGAAGAAGAGCTGCTGCGCCTGGTGCGTGCGTACACGAGCGAGCCGGCGCTGGTGGCGGCTGCCGCCTGAGGTTCGCGCCTGCCCGGAAACGGAAAGGGGCCTCGCGGCCCCTTTTTCATTTCTGCAGCGCCTTGGTCCGCGCCACGCCGTAGCGCTGCAGCGTCTTCTCGCGCGCCTCGGCATGGTCGACCACCGGCCTCGGGTACGTTTCGCCGAGCTTGATGCCGGCGGCTTCCAGCTCCACCGGCGACGCCATCCACGGCGCGTGGATCGCCGCGTTCGACAGACCCGCCAGCTGCGGCAGGTAGCGGCGGATGAACTTGCCTTCGGGGTCGAAGCGTTCGCTCTGCGTCACCGGGTTGAAGATGCGGAAGTAGGGCTGGGCGTCGCAGCCGCTCGAGCTGGCCCATTGCCAGCCGCCGTTGTTGGAGGCCAGCTCGAAGTCGTTCAGGTGCAGCGCGAAATAGGCTTCGCCGCGCCGCCAGTCCAGCCCCAGGTCCTTGCACAGGAAGCTCGCCACCACCATGCGCAGGCGGTTGTGCATGTAGCCGCTCTGGTTGATCTGCAGCATGGCCGCGTCCACCAGCGGGTAGCCGGTGCGGCCCTGGCACCAGGCGTCGAACAGCTGGTCGGCGTGCTTGCCGTGGTGCCACTGGATCTTGTCGTACTCGGGGCGGAAGCTCTTCGACTCGCCGCCCGTGTGCACGTACGGGAAGTGCGCCAGGATCTGGAAGTAGAAGTCGCGCCAGATCAGCTCGCTCAGCCAGGTTGCCGCCCCGGCATTGCCCTGCAGCGAAAGCTGGTGCGCCAGGCTCGCCATCTGCCGGATCGACACCGTGCCGAAGCGCAGGTGCACACCCATGTAGCTGGGGCCGCGCACCGCCGGGAAGTTGCGCGCGTCGTCGTAGCGGTCGATGCGCTCGAAGAAATCTTCGAACAGCGCGCCGGCGCCCTTGGTGCCGGTCGGTATTCCCAGCGTCGACAGGTTGCTTTTCTCGAAGCCGAGTTCGCCCAGCGAGGGCACCGGCTCGCGGTAGGCCTCGGGCGGCGGCGCCAGCGCGTCGGCGTGGCCGCGCACCGGGTACGACTTGAGGAAGAAGGAATCGACCTTGGCCAGCCAGGCCCGCTTGTAGGGCGTGAACACCGTGTACGGCTGGCCGGTCTTGGTCATGACCTCGTCGCGGTCGAAGACGGTCGAGTCCTTGTAGGTGTGGAAGGTGACGCCCGCGTTGGCCAGCGCGCCGAACACCTTGGCGTCGCGCTCCAGCGCGTCGGGCTCGTCGTCGCGGTTGGCGAACACGGCCTGCACGTCGAGGTCGCGGGCCAGCGCCGGGATTTCCTGCACCGCCAGGCCGTGCCGCACGATCAGCCCTCCGCCCAGCGCGCGCAGCTCGGCTTCGAGCTCCACCAGCGATTCGCGTATGAACTCCACCCGCCGGTCGACCGTGGGCAGCGGGTCCAGGATCGCCTTGTCGAAGATGAAAACGCAGACCACCTGGCGGCAGGCCCGCAGCGCGCGGTAGAGGGCGGCGTTGTCGTCCACGCGAAGGTCGCGGCGGAACCACATGAGCCCTTTGGGATAGGTCTTGTCGACGGCCAGTAAAATCGGAGGCATATGGCTGCCGATTCTGCCCCGATGAACCTCACGCATCACTTTTTGATAGCGATGCCCGGGATGGAAGACAAAACTTTCAACCGCAGCGTCGTGTACCTCTGCGAACACAGCGAGCGCGGCGCGCTCGGGCTGGTGATAAACAAACCCAGCGACATCAACCTCAAGGTGCTTTTCGAGAAGATCGAACTGCACCTGGCCCGCCCGGAGCTGGGCGAGGCCCCCGTCTTCCAGGGCGGCCCGGTGCAGACCGAGCGCGGCTTCGTGCTGCACGAGCCGGTCTTCACCCAGGCCGAAAAGCCCGAGGAATCGGTCTACGCCTCGACCATGACCATCCCCGGCGGGCTCGAGATGACCACTTCCAAGGACGTGCTGGAGGCCCTGGCCACCGGCGCCGGCCCGCGCAAGGTGCTGGTCTCGCTGGGCTATTCGGCCTGGGGCGAGGGCCAGCTCGAGTCGGAACTTGCCGAGAACAGCTGGCTTACCGTAGGCGCCGACCCGGCCGTGATCTTCGACACCCCGGTCGACCAGCGCTACGACAAGGCGCTGCTGCTGCTGGGCCTGGAGGCCTGGAAGCTCTCGCCGCTGGCCGGACACGCTTGAGCGCCGTCATGCCAGACGCTCCTGCTCCCGGCGCTTCCGCTTCCCCTTCCGTTCCCGCTGCCGTTCCTGCCCATTTCCAGACCTTCCTGGCCTTCGACTACGGCCTGAAGCGCACCGGCGTGGCCAGCGGCAACCGGCTGCTGGGCACCGCCACCCCGCAAGCGACCATCAAGGCCGAGGGTGCCGACGCCCGCTTCGCACAGGTCGAGGCGCGCATCAAGGAATGGCAGCCCGACGCACTGGTGGTCGGCGTTCCTTATCACCCCGACGGCGCCCCGCACGAGAACACGCGCCGCGCGCAGAAGTTCGCGCGGCAGCTGCGGGGCCGTTTCAATCTCCAGGTGTTCGAGGTCGACGAGCGCTACAGCACCACGGAGGCCCTGTCGTCAGGCGCCCGCGATGCCGATGCCGCCTCCGCCTGCATCATCCTGGAGCAATTCCTGAGGAGTCTCACGTGAGTTCAATTCCCGATGCCGAAGCGCTTTACAAGACGCTGCTTGCCGGCGTAAAGACGCTGATGCGCCCTGAAACCAGGCTGGTCGGCATCACCTCCGGCGGCGCCTGGCTGGTCGAGCGGCTGCAGAAAGACCTGGGCCTGCCCGGCGCGCCCGGCGTCATCTCGTCGGCCATGCACCGCGACGACTTTGCGCGGCGCGGCCTCTCGGCCAGCGCGCAGACGGCGCTGCCCTTCGACGTGAACGGCACCGACGTGCTGCTGCTCGACGACGTGCTCTACACCGGCCGCACCATCCGCGCGGTGCTCAACGAGCTGTTCGACTTCGGCCGCCCGGCCTGCGTGCGGCTCGCGGTGCTGGTCGATCGCGGCGGGCGCGAGCTGCCGGTGGCCGCGGACTTCGCCGCCACCACGCTCACGCTGCCTGCAACTCAACTGCTGGCACTCGCGCGAGCCGACGACGGCGCCTTCAGCCTGAAGGTAGAGGAGAACCGCTGATGCTCTACAAGCGAAACCCCCAGCTCAACAAGCACGGCGAGCTGATCCACCTGCTGTCGATCGAGGGCCTGCCCAAGGACATCGTCACGCACATCCTCGACACGGCCGCCAACTTCACGAGCGTGAGCGACCGCGAGGTGAAGAAGGTGCCGCTGCTGCGCGGCAAGAGCGTGTTCAACCTGTTCTTCGAGAACAGCACGCGCACGCGCACCACCTTCGAGATCGCGGCCAAGCGCCTCTCCGCCGACGTCATCAACCTCGACATCGCGCGCTCCTCGGCCACCAAGGGCGAGTCGCTGCTCGACACCATCGCCAACCTGAGCGCGATGGCGGCCGACCTGTTCGTGGTGCGCCACAGCGAGTCGGGCGCGCCGTACCTGATCGCGCAGCATGTGGCGCCGCACGTGCACGTGGTGAACGCCGGCGACGGCCGCCATGCGCACCCGACGCAGGGGCTGCTCGACATGTACACGATCCGCCACTACAAGAAAGACTTCTCGAACCTCACGGTCGCGATCGTTGGCGACGTGCTTCATTCGCGCGTGGCGCGCTCCGACATCCATGCGCTCACCACGCTGGGCTGCGCCGAGGTGCGCGTTGTCGGCCCCAAGACACTGGTGCCCGCCGACATGGCCGGCATGGGCGTGCGCGTGTTCCACACGCTCGAAGAGGGCATCAGGGACTGCGATGTCGTCATCATGCTGCGCCTGCAGAACGAGCGCATGAGCGGCGCGCTGCTGCCGTCGTCGCAGGAGTTCTTCAAGACCTTCGGCCTCACGCCGGAGAAGCTGCAACTGGCCAAGCCCGACGCCATCGTGATGCACCCGGGGCCGATCAACCGGGGCGTGGAGATCGACTCCGCCGTGGTCGACGGCAAGCAGAGCGTGATCCTTCCGCAGGTCACCTTCGGCATCGCCGTTCGTATGGCGGTAATGAGCATCGTCGCAGGTAACGAAGCATAGACATGTCGCTCGCCCCCAGTCTTCGCGCACTTCGTGTCGCTTCGCCAACCCCCTGCCGGGGGCAACACCAGCGGCCCGGCAAAGCCGGTTCCACGGTGTTTCCCGAAAAGGCCATGACTGTCACCGGAAGTACAGACGCATGAACATCCACATCACCAACGGCCGCGTCGTCGACCCCGCATCGCGCACCGACAAAAAAGCCGACATCGCCATCGCCGACGGAAAGATCGCCGGCATCGGCGCCAGCATTCCCGCCGGCTTCAAGGCCGAGCGCACCATCGACGCCACCGGCTGCATCGTCGCGCCCGGCCTGGTCGATCTGGCCGCACGCCTGCGCGAGCCCGGCTACGAGCACGAAGGCATGCTCGAAAGCGAAATGGCCGCGGCCATTGCCGGCGGCGTGACCAGCCTCGTGTGCCCTCCCGACACCGACCCGGTGCTCGACGAGCCCGGCCTGGTCGAGATGCTCAAGTTTCGCGCCGAGAAGCTGCAAGGTGCCCGCCTGTTCCCGCTGGGCGCGCTCACGCGCAACCTTGCCGGCGGCGTCCTGACCGAGATGGCCGAACTCACCGAGGCCGGCTGCATCGGCTTCGGCCAGGCCGACGTGCCGCTGACCGACACGCAGGTGCTGCAGCGCGCGCTGTCGTACGCCAGCACCTTCGGCTACACCGTGTGGCTGCGCCCGCAGGACCGCGACCTGGGCAAGGGCGTCGCCGCCAGCGGCCCGCTGGCCAC
Organism: Variovorax sp.; assembly: GCF_965279555.1. Classification (NCBI taxonomy): domain Bacteria; kingdom Pseudomonadati; phylum Pseudomonadota; class Betaproteobacteria; order Burkholderiales; family Comamonadaceae; genus Variovorax; species Variovorax sp. Next base: position 175,987 of record NZ_OZ257247.1, read on the forward strand.
GCGGCTGGGCCTGGCCGGCGTGCCGGTGTCGGCCGAGACCATCGCCATCTTCACCATCGTCGAGCTGATGAAGGCCACCGGCGCCCGGGTGCACCTTTGCCGCATTTCCAGCGCGCGCGGCGTGGCGCTGGTGCGCGACGCCAAGGCGCAGGGGCTGCCGCTGACCTGCGACGTCAGCATCAACTCGCTGCACCTGGCCGACACCGACATCGGCTACTTCGACAGCCGCGCCCGCCTGAACCCGCCGCTGCGCCAGCAAGGCGACCGCGATGCGCTCTCGGCCGCGCTGGCCGACGGCACCATCGACGCGCTGGTGTCCGACCACACGCCGGTCGAGGCCGACGCCAAGACGCTGCCGTTCGCCGAAGCCGAAGCGGGCGCCACCGGGCTCGAACTGCTGCTGCCGCTCGCGCTGCTGTGGAGCGTGCGCAGCGGTGCCGGCATTGCGCGCGCCATCGAGGTCGTGACCTCGGCACCCGCCCGCCTGCTGGCCTCAGCCGACGCGGACACCGGCATCGGCCGCATCGTGGAAGGCGGCGTGGCCGACCTGTGCATCGTCGACCCGGCACTCGAATGGCAGGTGCGGCCCGACGCGCTCAAGAGCCAGGGCAAGCACACGCCGTTCGCCGGCTATCCGATGCAGGGCCGCGCGCGCCATACGCTGGTGGCGGGCCGCGTAGTCCACGGCTAGAAATGAAGCTCACCCCCAGTCTTCGCGCACTTCGTGTCGCTACGCCAACCCCCTTGCAGGGGGCAACACCGGCGGCCCGGCAAAGCCGGCTCCGCGGTGTTCCGCGATCACGCATTGAAAGCTGAGAGGACGCACGCCCTATGCTTCATTCTCTGAAGGCCTGCTCGCGTCTGCTGCACGCGGTGGGGCACGCGGTGGTGGGTTGGTGGACCATTCGCCACAAGTTCCCCAGCCTTCCGCAGGAAGAGCGCAATGCGCGCGTGCAGGCGTGGTCCAGACGCATGCTGCAGATCATGGGCATCACGCTCAAGGTGCAGGGCACGCCGCCGGCGCAAGGGCCGGTGCTGCTCATCTGCAATCACCTGTCGTGGCTCGACATCACCTGCCTGCACGCGGCGCGCCATGTGCGCTTCGTGTCGAAGTCGGACGTCAAGAGCTGGCCGCTGATCGGCACGCTTTCCACCGGCTCCGGCACGCTCTACATCGAGCGTGAGCGCCGCCGCGACGCGCTGCGCGTGGTGCATCACATGACCGAGGCGCTGCGCCAGGGCGACCTGATCGGCGTGTTTCCCGAAGGCACCACCAGCGACGGGCGCGGGCTGCTGCCGTTCCATGCCAACCTGCTGCAGGCGGCCATTTCTTCGGGTGCGCCGGTGCTGCCCGCCGCGCTGCGCTTTGCCGATGCCGCCACCGGCGAGACCAGCCAGGCGCCGCGCTACATCGGCGACGACAACCTGCTCGCCTCGCTGTGGAACACGCTGCGCGCGCCGCCACTGCTGGCCATCGTGCGCTACGGCGAGCCGCAGGAGTCGCACGGCCGCGACCGGCGCGAATGGGCGCTGTCGCTGCATGAAGACGTGCAGCAGCTGCGCCGCGAAACCCACTGACCCGCTCACCGGGCGCGGCCCAAAAAAAACGCTCCCGAAGGAGCGCTTAACGACGCGGATGCGCCGTGAGGAGGAACCGTCTCTCGAGCAACCGGGGGATGTTTCCTGTGAGGGTCAGAGAATGCCGAAGATCTTCAGGCCGATGATCACGATCAGGGGCACGCCGCAAAGCCAGAGGATGATGCTTTTCATAGTTCAGGTCTCCAAAGCCAACTAAGTAAGACTCAAGATTCGCCGCAGCGGCGGCCGGCGCATGCGGGAGAAAGCTAGTCAAGCGCGTGGGCGAGTGCCTACAACTGTCCCGATTCGCTCTGCGGTGGCGCGCCGGATTTCCTCTTGGGCCTGAAGGCGCCGGGCTGCTGGTCGGTCCAGCGCCTGAAGGCCTGGCGGAAGTTGGAGCCGTCGCTGAACCCCAGCCGGGCTGCGATTTCTTCCTGCGTCAGGTCGGTGTCGCGAAGGTAGGCAATGGCCTGGTCCATCAGCACGTTGGAGCGCAGCCCGCGAAAGGACGTGCCGGCCTCCTTGAGCCTGCGCCGCAAAGTGCGGGGATTCATCTCCAGTTCGCCGGCGATGTCCTCGATGTCTGGCGCGGGCCTTTCCGCATGCTGCGCCGCAAGCAATTCGCGCACGCGCGCTTCGATGCTGCCTCGGGCGGAGAGCTTCTTCAGCAGCAATTCGCAGCCGGCGCGCACCATCGCCATGCTCAGCGCATTGGCGTGCGGAAGCTTGCGCTCGAGCAGGGCCGGATCGAAATGGAAGCTGTCGACCTGCTGGCCGAAGCTCACGGGAATGCCGAAGAAGCGCTCGTACAGGTGCGCATGCGCGGGCGCGGCATAGCGCAGCGAAACCTCGAGCGGCTTGAAGTCCGGACCGAAGGCGGCTTCGGACAGCCGGTAGCCCATGCAGATGGCGAATTCCATGGACAACTGGTATTCGGTACTGCGCGGATCCGAGACCAGCAGCGGCGTGTAGGTCCACCAAGCCTTTCCGTCCGCCTCATGGATATCGAACGCGACCATGGGGCCCAGCACCCACTGATACTTGACCACGAACTCGGCCAGCTCCCGGTAGGTTCGGGCACTGGTCATGCCCAGGCCCCAGACACCCAGCGAGGCCAGGCTGACACGTCGGCCCGCCTCGAACGCTGCTTCCGGCCCGGGCGACAGCGCCACCGCATTGCGAAGAATCGTCTGCATCTGCGCATAGGAAACCTTCTTCGAATGCGACAGCAACTCGCTTTCGTCGAGGCCCGTGCCGCACAACAGCGCGGATGCCGACGCGCCGCTTTGCGTCAGCGCCATGACGCAGGCGGCAGTGCCGTGCATGGGGTAGCAGCGATCTTCAGGCGGGGCAATCAGATTGCGACGGCTTCCGAACCTCATATGTGCATGAACGGTTTCGCTGGTGTGGATCGGGAGCTCGCATTGTCGCTGCCAATTGCAACGAATTGGCACCAAAAGTTGAGCTTTGGTCGTTAACAGGGGGTTAACTTCAACCAGCTTCTTAGGTCGGCACGAAGCCCAGCCTGCGCGAGATCTCCAATGCACAAGCCTTCAGCGGCACGGCCACGCGGCCGTTCCAGTCGCGGTCGAAGGTGGCTTCCGGGCCCATGGCCGTGATGCCCAGCACCAGGTTGTTGGTGGAGTCGAACACCGGCGCGCAGAAGGCGTCGATGCCCGGAATCGGCTGGCCCAGCGTGCGCGACATGCCGTGCAGGCGGGTTTCGACCAGCAGCGCCTCGATCTGCGAGTGCGACAGCTCGGTGGTGGAGCCGCGGCCGTCCGCCGGGCGGGTGCGCGCCAGGTCCTCGAGCATCATCTTCTCGACTACCTTGGGCGGCAGGTAGGCCGCGAACAGACGCCCCGTGGCCGTGTAGGCGAGTGACATGACGGTGCCGGTGCGCAGGTTCACGTGCAGCGGGTGGATGGGCTCCTCGAGCCGCACGACGGTCGGGCCGAAGTTGCCCCACACGGCCACCGCGATGCTCTGTTCGGTCTCCGAGGCCAGCGCCTCGATGAGCGGCGACGCCTCCTTGATCGGGTCGAGCCGCTGCAGCTTGGCCAGCCCCAGCTGCAGGGCCAGCGGCCCCAGTTCGTAGCGGCCCGCGCCGTCCTGAACGACGAAGCCGACCTTCAGAAAACTGACGAGGTAGGGGTGCGCCTTGCCCACGGGCACGCCCGCGGCCTTGCCCAGGTCGCGCAGCGCCATAGGCGCAACGTGCCGACCCAGCGCCACGAGCAACTGCGTTCCGATTTCGACTGACTGAATGCCACGTCTTGGCTTTTCCATGGGGCGCCCGGCGTGGGGAATGAGGGTGGGGGCGAGTATATCCATCAGGGTTTCTACTGATATTGTCACAGTCAATCGATGATGACTGATCATCTGATAGTAACTAAACGACTTGACCATATCAATCTCGCTACCTAAACTCCGCCGCAACTTAAGTCGTACACAAACAGGCGAAACAGGCAGAGATGGAACAGAACACTTTTGAATGCGACGTCCTCGTCGTCGGCAGCGGCGCTTCGGGCATGTCCACCGCCATCACGGCGGCTTCGCAGGGGCTGAAGGTGCTGGTGGTCGACAAGGAGCCGCGCTTCGGCGGCACCACCGCGCGTTCGGGCGGCTGGCTGTGGATTCCGGGCACGCGCCTGGCCACGGAGCAGGGCATCCACGAGCCCGAGGGCGCCGCGCTCGCCTACATGAAGCACGAGACCACCACGCACTTCGATGCGGCGCGCGTCGGTGCCTTCCTGGACATGGGCCCCAAGGCCATCGACTTCTTCACGCGCAACACCTGCGTGCAGTTCGACATGCCGCCCGTGTTCCCCGACTACCACGCCGAAGCACCCGGCGGCCAGCAGGGCGGCCGCTCGATGGTCACGCGTCCGTTCGACGGCCGTGAACTCGGCAAGCGCGTCAAGCTGCTGGCGCCGCCGCTGCCCGAGCTGACCGTGTTCGGGATGATGTTGGGCTCGGGCCCCGAGATCAAACACTTCATGCGGGCCTTCAAGTCGCCCACCTCGTTCTGGTACGTCACCAAGCGCCTGACCCGGCACTTCCTGGACGTGCTGGGCCACGGCCGCGGCATGACGCTGACCAACGGCAACGCGCTGGCCGGCCGCCTCGCCAAGGCCGCGATGGACCTGGACATTCCCGTGTGGCTGTCGTCGCCGGTGAAGAAGCTGGTGGTCGAGTACGACGGCGTCTCCGGTGCGGTGGTGCAGCACGAAGGCAAGAGCGTGCGCATCGTCGCGAAGCGCGGCGTGGTGCTGGCCTGCGGCGGCTTCCCATACGACGTGGAGCGCCGCAAGCAGCTGTTCCCGCACGCGCCGACCGGCAAGGAGCACTACTCGCCATCGCCTTCCACCAACACCGGCGACGGCCTGCGCCTGGCCGAAGCCGTGGGCGGCCGCGTCGACGGCACCATTCCGCACGCCGCCGCGTGGGTGCCGGCCTCGGTCACCACCCGCCCCGACGGCACCAAGGGCGTGATGCCGCACTTCATCGACCGCGCCAAGCCCGGCGTGATCGCGGTCACGCCCAAGGGCAGGCGCTTTGCCAACGAAGGCAACTCGTACCACGACTTCGTGCAGGCGATGGTCAAGGCCTGCGAAAGCGACGGCGAGCCCGAAGTCACGGCCTGGCTGCTGTGCGACCACAAGGCGCTGCGCAACTACGGCCTGGGCTGCGTCGCTCCCGCGCCGCTGCCCATCGGCCGCCACCTGAAGAGCGGCTACCTCAAGCGCGGCGCCACCGTCGGCGAACTGGCCAGGGAAATCGGCATTGCGCCGGCCACGCTCGAAGCCACCGTGCAGGAGTTCAACAAGGGGGCGCGCACCGGCGACGACCCTGCCTTCGGCAAGGGCAGCAAGGCCTACAACCGCTACCAGGGCGATGCCAACGTCACGCCCAACCCTTGCGTCGCGCCGCTGGAGAACGGCCCGTACTACGCCATCAGGCTGGTGGTCGGCGACATCGGCACCTTCGCGGGTCTCGTCACCGACGAGAAGACCCGCGTGCTCGACGCCAACCGCCAGCCGATCAAGGGCCTGTACGCCGTCGGCAACGACGCGGCCAGCGTGATGGGCGGCAACTACCCCGGCGCGGGCATCACGCTCGGCCCGGCGCTGACCTTCGGCTACGTGGCGGGCCTGCAGCTCGCGCAGGCCGAGGCCGCGGCAACGGCGCAACTGAAGGTCGAGCAGCGCGAAGCCGTGCCGGTGAGCCGCAAGGCCTGAGCTCTGCGCCAGCCGACGCATCCGCATTCCGTACATACATACATAGAAAGAAGGAGACACCGATGGCCTTTCCCTCCAACGTCGCGCCGCGCCTGCTCGAAGGCCGCCTCGCCCTCGTCACCGGCGCCGGCCAGGGCAACGGCCGCGCGCTTGTCCTCGGCCTGGCGCAGGCCGGCGCGCGCGTGGTCGTGACCGACATGAACGAAGCCACCGTGCGCGAGACCGCGCAGCTGGTGCGCGGCGAAGGCGGCGAAGCCTGGTCCTTCGTGCTCGACGTGACCGTGCCCGAGGCCTGCCATGCGCTCGCCGAGCGCGTGGGCAAGGACATCGGCAACGTCGACCTGCTGGTGAACAACGCCGGCATCATCATCCGCGAGACCACCGCGAGCCCGAACGCCGCCGCCAACTGGAAGAAGACCATCGACGTGAATGTGCACGGCACCTTCAACACCACGCTGGCCTTCATTCCGGTGCTCAAGCAGACGAAGGGCTCGATCATCAACATCGCCTCCATCGCAGCCTATGCGGGGCAGGGCGCGAGCCTGGGCTACTCGCCCTCCAAGGGCGCCATCAAGATGCTGACGCAGTCGCTCGCGCAGGAGCTGGCGCCTGCCGGCGTGCGCGTCAACGCGCTCGCGCCCGGCGTCATCGAAACGCCCATGACCGCCGCCACGCGCGACAACCCGGGCCGCCTCGAATCGTTCATGACGCGCATCCCCATGGGCCGCGTCGGCCAGACCGAAGACCTCGTCGGCCCGGTGATCTTCCTGGCCAGCGACATGTCGCGCTACGTCACCGGCATCGTGCTGCCGGTGGACGGCGGCTTCCTCGCCGTCTGAGCCGCTTGCGCTTTCCCATCGCTTCCCCGTCCGTCAATCCATCAGGAGACAAAAAATGAAAACCCTTCGTCTGTACAAGACCCTGCTCGCCACGGCCGCGTTCGCTGCCTTCACCGCCGGCGCCTCGGCGCAAGACATCAAGCTGGGCTACAACGGCGACCTGTCGGCATCGCCCTCGGCGCAGAGCGGCCAGGCCGCGGTGCTGGGCATGGAAGCGGCCATTGCCGACATCAACGCCGCCGGCGGCGTGCTGGGCAAGAAGCTGGCGCTGGTCACGCGAGACGACGTGTCGGCGCCGCCCAAGTCGATCCAGAACATGAGCGACCTGATCGACAACGAGAAGGTGGTCGCCGTGTTCGGCCCCACCAACTCGGGTAACGCGATGGCGTGGAAGCACATTGCCAACCAGAAGAAGATTCCCGTGCTGGGCAACGTGGGTTCGGGCACCGACATCACCAAGCCCATGAGCCCCGGCGCCGACAACTACATGTTCCGCGTGTCGATGGTCGACCGCGAGCAGGTGGCCGCGCTCATGGCCTACGTGAAGAAGAACACAGCCGGCTCCAAGGTGGTGGGCCTCATGGCCGAGACCACCGGCTACGGCCAGGGCGGCCTGAAGGACATGGAAGAAATCGCCAAGCTGCAGGACATCAAGATCGCGGCCACCGAGCGCTTCGGTGTCGGCGACACCGACATGACCTCGCAGCTGAGCAAGATGAAGGCCGCCAACGTCGACACCGTGGTGGTGTGGGCGCAGGGCACGCCCATCGCGCAGCTGGTGCGCAGCATGGAGAAGATCAACTACTTCCCGCTGACGCTCACCTCCTGGGCCGCCGACAACATCACCTTCTACGACGCGGCGGGCAAGGCGCTGGCCGAGAAGCCGATCTTCATGCGCACCGTGAGCGAGACGCGCACGCCCGCGCAGCAGAAGCTGTTCGACCGCATCGGCAGCAAGCTGAAGGCGCCGGGCTCGTTCTCTTTCGCGCTGCACGGCTATGACTCGATGCAACTGCTGGCCCAGGCCATGAAGCAGGCCAACAGCACCGACGGCGCCGCCGTGCGTGCCGCGCTCGAAGACCTGAAGACGCCGGTGCAGGGCGTGCTCAAGACCTACGACAAGCCCTTCAGCAAGACCAACCACGAAGCCCTGACCGCCAAGGACCTGGTCTGGATCCGCTGGAAGGACGGCAAGCTGCTGCCCTACAGCGACGCGCTGATCGACGGCCTGAAGCCGGCCGACTTCAAGCAGTAAGCAAAGCAAGAAGCAAGAAGAGACACAGACCATGGTTGTAGCGCTCCTGCAGGCGCTCATCAGCGGGCTCGCCGTCGGCGGTGCCTATGCGCTGGTGGCGCTCGGATTCAGCATCACGTTCACGACGACCAAGACGCTGAACTTCTCGCACGGCGAGTTCGTCTCGGCCGGCGCGTTCATCGGCATGAGCGCTCTGTTCCTGGTGCTGGGCAAGCCTTTCGACTCCACCACCTTCGGCGACGCCATCCCCGGCGCGGGCGCGCAGCTGTTCGCGCTGGTGGCCGCGCTCGGCGTGATGGGGCTGCTGGGCTGGCTGCTCTATGTGCTGGGCGTGCGCCCGTTCGCGGGCCGCCCCGGCATGGCCTGGGTGATGAGCACCCTGGGCTTCGGCGTGATCCTGCAGAGCGTGGGCCTGGCCATCTGGGGGCCCAAGCCCGTGGTGGTGCCCGCGCCGGTGGGCGACACCGTGATCCGCATGTTCGGCGTGGGCGTGCGCCCGCAGGAACTGCTGACGCTGGGCGTTGCCGTGGTCGTGATGCTCGGCTTCGACCGCGTCATGAACCGCACCATGGTCGGCAAGGCCATGCGCGCGGTGGCGCAGAACGGCAACGTGGCCAGCCTGATGGGCATCAACACCAACGCGATGATGATCGGCGCCTTCGTCGTCAGTTCGGCGCTGGCGGGGTTGTCGGGCTTCCTGCTCGCGCCCATCGCGCAGGCATCGCTGTTCATGGGGCTGACCGTGGGGCTCAAGGGTTTCTCGGGCGCGATGATCGGCGGGCTGAGCAATCCGCGCGGCTGCGTGATCGGCGGCTTTTTGCTCGGCGTGCTCGAGTCGATGGTCAACCTGTGGCAGGCGCAGTGGCGCGAGGTGGCGGTGTTCGCGCTCGTCATCCTGGTGCTGGCCTTCCGGCCCACGGGCCTGTTCGGCCGCTCGACGGTGGAGAAGGTATGAAGCGCCTCGCCCACCCCGCCGGCGTGGTCGCGTTCGCGGCCGTGCTGATCGGCATCGTGTCGATGTCCGGCAACGACTACTACCTGCGCATCGCCTTCATGATGTGCGTCTATTACCTGTGCGCCGCCGGCATGAACGTGCTGGTCGGCTACGCGGGACAGAAATCGCTCGGCCAGGCCGGGCTGTTCGCGGCCGGCGCCTACGGCGTGGCGCTGCTGACTTCGCGCACCGACATGGATCCGTGGCTCGCGCTCGCGCTGGCCGCCGTCATCTCTGGCCTGTGCGGCGTGCTCATCGCGTTGCCTTCGCTGCGCGTGAAGGGGCCGTACCTGGCCATGGTCACGCTGGCCTTCGGCATCGTGGTCGAGAAGCTCGTGGGCGAATGGACCGACGTGTTCGGCGGCGCGCAGGGCATCTACGGCATCCGGCCGCTCACCTGGAAGGGCGCGCCGCTGGACACCACGCAGTGGGTCATCCTCGGCATCGTGCTGTGCGCCGCGCTGCACCTGCTGCTGCGCAACCTGTTGGGCGGGCGCTTCGGCCGCGCGCTGCTGTCGCTGCAGGCGGACGAGATCGCCTCGTCTTCCGTGGGCGTGCGCGTGTACCGCGCCAAGGTCATGGCCTTCGTGGTCGCAGCCGTCACCTGCGGCATCGCGGGCGCGCTGGTGGCGCAGCAGAACCAGTACATCAACTCCGACTTCATCACCTTCCACCTCTCGATCTTCATCCTGCTGCTGGTGCTGTTCGGCGGCGCGGGCTCGATGTACGGCCCGCTGGTGGGCGCGGTGCTGCTCACGCTGACCGACGCGCTGCTGGCGCGCTGGCCCTCGGCGCAGCACTTCCTGTACGGCTTTTTGCTGCTGTTCGCGCTGTATGTCATGCCGGGCGGCGTGGTGGGCCTGTTCAACAAGTGGTTCATGAAGTCGCGCCATCGCGGCGAAGGCACCGGCGGCAACGGCATACCGGGGCAGATCGGCCCCGGCGGCGAAGGCGAGCTGCTGGTGGTGCAGGGCGTGACCAAGTCTTATGGCGGCGTGAAGCCCGCGCAGGACGTGTCGTTCCGCCTGCAGCGCGGCCACATCCATGCGCTGATCGGGCCGAACGGCGCGGGCAAGAGCACCATGATCAACATGCTCACCGGCGTGATCGAACCCGACGCGGGCGTGATCCGCTTCCTGGGCCAGAACATCGTGGGCCAGCCGGCGCACACCATCTGCTGCCTGGGCATGGGCCGCACCTTCCAGAACCTGCGTCTGTTCGCAGACCTGTCGGTGCTCGACAACGTCATGCTGGGCCGCCATAGCCGCATGAGCAATGGCTTTCTGTCGTCGCTGCTGGCGTGGCCCACCGCCGGCAAGCAGGAGCGCGCCACGCGCGAACGCGCCCTGCAGCTGCTCGACCTGGTGGACCTGGGCCACTTGGCGCACTGGCCCGCCGGCAGCCTGCCCTACGGCCTGCAGCGCCGCGTGGAACTGGCGCGCGCGCTGGCCACCGAGCCGCAACTGCTGCTGCTCGACGAGCCCGCCGCCGGCCTGAACCCGCAGGAGACGGCCGAGCTCGGCGAACTGCTGCTGCGCATCGGCAAGTGCGGCGTGTCGATCCTGATGGTGGAGCACCACATGGACCTGGTGATGTCGATTTCGGACCACGTGATCGTGCTCGACTACGGCATCAAGATCGCCGAGGGCAAGCCCGCCGAGGTGCAGGCCAACCCGCGCGTGGTCGAGGCCTACCTGGGCGTCGACGACGAGGAAGAAGAGGCACTGGCCACGGCCATGCCAGCCTGAGCAGAAAGACCGAAACCATCATGCTGAAAATCGAATCGGTGAAGGTCTCGTACGGCGCCATCGAGGCCGTCAAGGGCGTGAGCCTGGAAGTGCGCGCGGGCGAGGTCGTCACCATCATCGGCGCCAACGGCGCCGGCAAGAGCACGCTGCTCAAGAGCATCGTCGGGCTGGAGCCCGTGGCCGCGGGCCGCGTGCTGATCGACGGCAACGACTGCACGCACGTGCCCTCGCACAAGCGCGTGGGCCTGGGCGTGGCGCTGTCGCCCGAAGGCCGGGGCGTGTTTCCCGACCAGACGGTGCGCGAGAACCTGATGCTCGGCGCCTACTCGCGCCGCAACGACAAGGCTTTCGTGGAGGGCGCCATCGAACGCGAGTTCGCGCGCTTCCCGCGCCTGAAGGAGCGCCAGCACCAGCCCTCGGGCACGCTGTCGGGCGGCGAGCAGCAGATGCTGGCCATTGCCCGCGCGCTCATGAGCGAGCCGCGCCTGCTGCTGCTGGACGAACCCTCGCTGGGGCTCGCGCCGCTCATCATCAAGGACATCTTCGACGCCATCCGCCAGCTGCGCAGCTCGGGTCTCACCATCCTGCTGGTGGAACAGATGGCCAAGCAGGCGCTGGGCGTGGCCGACCGCGCCTACGTGCTCGAAACCGGCTGCATCACGCTCGAAGGCTCCGGCCGCGAGCTGCTCGACAACCCCAAGGTGAAGTCCGCGTACCTCGGCTCGCACTGACTCCACCGCTCACTTCAAAGGACATCCAATGACCGCCACCACCAAGAAATTCGCCAGCCAGGCCGACCTTGAAGAAAAGAAGGTCTCGTTCACCCGCCTCTCGGAGAACGCCTACGCCTACACCGCCGAAGGCGACCCGAACACCGGCATCTTCATCGGCGACGAAGCCGTGATGGTGGTCGACACCCAGGCCACGCCGGCAATGGCGCAGGACGTGATCCGCCGCATCCGCGAAGTCACGCCGCTGCCCATCAAGTACGTGCTGCTGAGCCACTACCACGCGGTGCGCGTGCTGGGCGCGTCGGCCTACTTCAAGGAAGGCGCCGAGCAGATCATTGCCAGCCGCGACACCTACGACCTGATCGTCGAGCGCGGCGAGCAGGACAAGGCCAGCGAGATCGGCCGCTTCCCGCGCCTGTTCCGCAATGTCGAATCGGTGCCGCCGGGCCTCACCTGGCCCACGATGACCTTCGACGGCACCATGAGCGTGTGGCTGGGCAAGAAGCTCGAAGTGAAGATCGCGCAAGTGGGCCGCGGCCACACCAAGGGCGACACCATCGCCTACCTCGAAGACCAGAAGATCTGCTTTGCCGGCGACCTCGTCGAATACCAGAGCACCGCCTATGCCGGCGACTGCTACTTCCGCGACTGGCCCACCACGCTCGACCGCCTCGCGGGCTTCGGCTTCGAGAAGCTGGTGCCCGGCCGCGGCGCCGCGCTGGAAAACGCGAGCGACGTGCGCAAGGCCATCGCCTCCACGCGCGCCTTCATCTCCGACGTGTACACGCTGGTCAACAGCGGCGTGGCCGCGGGCAAGACGCTGAACGTGATCTACAAGGAAACCGTGGCCGCGCTGCGCCCCACCTACGGCCACTGGGTGATCTTCGACCACTGCATGCCTTTCGACGTGACCCGCGCGTACGACGAAGCCACCGGCCACGTCCACCCGCGCATCTGGACCGCGAAGCGCGACATCGAGATGTGGAACGAACTGGAAGGTTGACCACCCCCAGCCTCGCCCACTTCGTGTGGCTCGGATACCCCCTCGCGGGAGCGCACCCTGCGGCCCGGCAGAGCCGGTTCCGCGGGCGCTCCCGAAAGGCCCACGCTTCGCGGGGCGCGCACTGCTCCTTGAGCATCTGAAATGAAACAGTCCACACCGCCACCTGGCGCGACACCCGCCGCCGTGCAGGGCTGGATGCTCCTGGCCATGGTGCTGTGGGGCGTGAACGTGTCCGCCGTGAAGGCGCTGACCACGTCGTTCGAGTCGCTGCCGCTGGCCGCGCTGCGCATGGTGGTGGCTTGCGTGGCGCTGTCGGCCATCGTGGTGTGGCGCCGGGGCGGCGTGCCCGCGCTCGGCGCGCGTCAGCTCGCGGCCATGACGGGCTGCGCGTTCCTCATGGTCTATGCCAACCAGATCCTGTTCGCACAGGGCCTGCTGCGCTCCACGGCCACCAACGGCGCGCTCATCATGGCGCTGAGCCCGCTGGTGTCGGCGCTGATGGCCGCGCTGGTGTTTCGCGAACGCTTCACGCCCCGGCGCATGGCGGGCGTGGCGCTGGGCTTCGCGGGCGTGGCGGCCGTGGTGCTGAGCCACCCCGGCGCGGGGCTGTCGCGCGCCGGCATCGGCGACCTGATGCTGGCGCTGGCCGTGGTGAGCTTCGCGGTCGGCGGCGTGGGCGTGCAGCGGCTCGCGCGGCAGATCGACCCGCTGTCGATCAGCTGGGTCATCTACATGATCGGCACCGCGATGCTGGTGGTGCACACCCTGCTCGGGCCTTCGCGGCTGGGCACGGCCGAGCTGTTTCCCGGCGCATGGCCGTGGGCGCTGGTGCTGTTCTCCGGCATTGCCGCCACAGCGGCGGGCAACCTCATCTGGAACCGTGCGATCTCCGTCATCGGCGTGGCGCGCACGGCCGTCTTTCTTTACTGGGTGCCGGTGTTCGGCGTCGCGTTCGCGGCGCTGCTGCTGGGCGAAGCGTTGACGTGGTGGCACCTGCTCGGCTTTGCCGCCGTGATGAGCGGCACCTGGCTAGGCACGCGGCCCGCCACCACCGTGCCCCAAGCGGCGCATTGATTCCTGCCCTCCAATGTCCGACTCTCTCCCCCTGCTGTTCCAGCCCCTGCAACTGCGCGGCCTCACGCTGGCCAACCGTGTCGTGATCTCGCCCATGTGCCAGCACGCCGCCGACCGTGGCCATGCCATGCCGTGGCACATGGTGCACCTGGGCAAGTTCGCGCTCGGCGGTGCGGGGCTGATCCTTACCGAAAGCACCGCGGTCGATCCGCGCGGGCGCATCGGCACGGCCGACCTCGGGCTGTGGAATGACAGCCAGATCGCGCCGCTGAAGGCCGTGGTCGACTTCGTGCACGCGCAGGGCAGTGCCATCGGCGTGCAGCTTGCGCATGCGGGGCGCAAGGCCGGCAGCGAGCCGCTGTGGGAAGGCGGCGCGGCGCTAAGCGACTCACGCATGGCAGCCGATGAGGAACCCTGGGAGCGCCTGGGGCCCAGCGCGCTCGCGGCAGGGCCGGGCTGGTCGGCGCCACGCGCGCTGGACGCCAACGGCATTGCCTCGGTCGTGAAGCATTTCGTCGATGCGACGGTGCGCGCGGACAAGGCGGGCTTCGACGTGGTCGAACTTCACTTCGGGCACGGCTACCTCGTGGCGAGTTTTCTGTCGCCCAACGCCAACCACCGTGGCGACGCGCTCGGCGGCAGCCGCGACAACCGCATGTGGCTCGCGCTGGAAATCGCGCAGCGCGTGCGTGCCGCATGGCCTGCGCACAAGCCGCTGTTCTGCCGCCTGTCGGCGGTCGACGGTACGCTCGACGGCTGGAGCCTGGACGACTCGGTGGTGCTCGCGCGCGAACTCAAGCGCTGCGGCGTCGACGTGATCGACTGCTCATCGGGCGGGCTCACGGAAGAGACGCGCGCGCTGCCGGTGCCGCGCGGTCTGGGCTTCCAGGTGCCGTTCTCGGCACGCATCCGGCGCGAGGCGCAGGTGTCCACGCAGGCCGTCGGCATGATCGTCGACGCGCAGCAGGCCGAGGCCGTGCTCGCCGCCGGCGACGCCGACCTGATCGCGCTCGGCCGCGAGGCGCTGTTCGACCCCTATTGGCCGCACCACGCGGCCGCCGCGCTCGGCGCGGACCCCGGCTATGAGCGCTGGCCGGTGCGCCACGGCGTGTGGCTGGCCAAGCGCGCCCCGGGGCTTGCGCGTGCGCGGGCCGAAGCGGAAGCGGCATCCAACGACAAGGAGACAAGCACGCAATGACCGAGCCGACCAGCACCGCTGCAACCGCCACCACCAACCTGCGCATGGGCCTGATCCGCAAGAAGCCCGCGTGGACCGACGAAGCCTTCCGCACCCACTGGCGCGACAGGCACGGCCCGCTGGTGGCGCAGTTGCCCACGCTGCGCGGCTACCGGCAGAACCTGGTGGTCGACCGGCTGCAGCGCGGCATCGATTTCGCGCGCGGGCCGTGGGACTTCGACGGCTTCTCGCAACTGCGCTTCGACGAGGCCGCGCAGGCGTCGCAAGCCTTCGGCCACGGTGAGCTGGCCGCGGCCATCCGCGCGGACGAAGAGCACTTTCTGGGCGGCCTGCACATCGTGAGCGTCGCGCAGACCGAAGTCATCGCGCTGCCGCCCGAGCCCCATGGCCTGCTCAAGCGCATCTCGCTGCTGCGCCGGCCGGCCGCGCAATCCGAAGAAGACTTCTGTCGCGAATGGCGCGTGCATGCCGACCATGTGCGCCGCATGCCGGGCGTGAGCGGCTACCGCCAGAACGTGGTGACCGCGCGCGAGTTCGTGAAGGGCACGCCCTGCGGCTACCCGGAACTGCCCATCGACGGCATCGTCGAGCTGTGGTTCGAGAACACCGAAACCCTGAACGCCGCCTTCGCGTCGCCGCAAGGGCAAGTGACGATGGCGCATGCGCTCACCTTCCTGGCGGAGATCACGGCCTTCGTGGTGGAAGAGCACCGCGTGGTGTGAGGCCCCGGGGGGCCATCCCTGGCGCACTGCGCTCAGAAGTTCTTCAGGGTGTCGAGCTGCAGTTGCGTCAGGCCGCGCTGGTAGAGCACGTCGGTGCGGAAGTTCGCGGCAATCGCTGCGGCCTGCGTGTCCACATCGGTGGCGCGGGCCGCGGTGCTCGTGGCGCCGATCCAGGTGTTCGTGCCCGTCAGGATCAGAAAGTTGGCCAGCGTGACCGTGCCGCCGGCCGGCACCGTGATGTTGAAGTCCACCGTCACCGTATTCCTGCCGTCCTGTGTGTTGAGCATCGAGGCGGAGGTGTAGTCGACGCCGTCCGCCGTGCCGAAGACGATGCCTGCGTCGCGGCCCAGGCCGTTGCCGTCCCACACCGACAGCGCCTTCTGCGGCGCGCCTGCCGGCGGGTAGATCACGCCGGCGCCGTAGGAGCCGAGGAAGCTGGCATAAGTCACCTTCGCCGTGATGGACGACGCCGTGGGATTGTGGAAGGTGTCGGTCATGCGCCCCCACGACTGGTTGGGTTGCGCGTAGAAAGTGCGCTGTACTTCGAGCCCACGCAGTGTCCTGATGCCCGAGCGGATGTTCTGCACGCCCCGCGTCTGCGACACGGTCCAGCCGGACAGGCCGGCGCTGAAGTCGCCGTTGACGACGAACTCGCGGGGCGGACGTGCGTTGTCACTCACCGACACCATCTCGATGGACGTGCCTTGGCCACGGTTGCATTGTTCGAACGACAGCACGACCACCTGGCCGGCGAATTCCGTGAGCCGGACGTACCCCCACGAGCCTGACTGGACGCCGGCTTCGGTCTTGAAGATCGTCTTGAGCATCCCGCCGCTGGTGTCGCGCACCACCACCTGCATGAAGGCCGGCTCCGAAACGCCATCGCCGCTGCCAACGAAGTTGCCGCGCTCCACGCCCCATATGCCGCTCCAGCTGAAGTCCACTCGGCCAACGGCCTGCCGCAGGTCCAAGGTCTGCTGCAGCCGTGCATCGGGCACCGCATGCAGGAACGCAGCGACACCGTTCGATTGGAACTGCGGGTCGGTCGTGGTCGAGACGACCTTCATGCCGTCTGCCTCCGTCATCTCGGGGCCCAGCGCTGTCAGCTCGCTGAACTTCTGGTCGTTGTCGAAGCCCTCCGACCTGCTGCCCACTTTCACATTCAATGCCAGCGCACCCGCGAACTGGCTGTTCCAGCCATCCCCGATGCAGAAGTCGGGCCGCAGGTCCCAGAAGTTCGCCTGGCCGGGGCCGACACCGGCATCGCTGTCTTTGTTGGCGATGCTTTGCGTGAGGATGGTCGCTGCAGGCAGCAAGGTCGGCGTTGCAAGCTCGGGGCCGGCCGGCGGTGCCGGTGGGTTGGGTGCGGGCGGTACCGGCGGTTGCGGCGGTTGCGGCGCGGGCGGCAGTGGCGCGGAAGGCTCGCCCGGGGCGGGTGCGGGTGCGGGCGGCGCACCGACCGGTGGAAAGACGAAACCACCGGCGCCTCCGCTGCCACCGCCACCGCATCCGCTCAACACCGCGATACCCACTGCGGTGAGCGCAAACCTTCTCCGATCCATGATCGATCTCCTCGTTGCTTCTTCTGAAGACAGTTCCAAAGCGGCGCGCCGATTGCGGCCGCGAGGCGCCGATTGAAACGGCTTCGCTGTCTTCAGACCATCGCGGGAACGGGGGAGGGCATGGTGCATTCGCCGCACCGAATAACCCATTCATGGGATTGACGCTGCCGGCGCCGTCGCGACACTGGACCCGCCAAAAAAACAATCCGTGGACATGCCCCCGCCCGCATGGCGCCAGGCAGTTCCAGAGCACCCGCGTACCCTTGACCTCACATCCCATTTCCGTCGACCTGAAGGGCGGCTGGTCCTGCTCGTTCCACTTCAAGCAAGGCGTGAGCGGCGGCTATGCCGGCGTGGCCGAGATCGCGCTGGACGGCCTGCGGCATGGCGAGGTCGTGATCATGGCCCAGCCTTCGCTCGACGCCGCGGTGGCGCGCATGAAGCTGCGGGCCAGCCAGTTCGTCAGCGTGCGGTCGGTGGACGGGACGCACAAGCCGTGGCGGGAGCGGACGGAAGCGCAAAAGTAATATCCGGCCTCGACAACACTGGAGCATCAGGCATGGGACGGATCTTCTTCATCGGCATCGTCATGGCCGCCGCCGCGTGCGCGGCATCCGCCCAGACGCGCAAGCCGTTTCCACCCGGCGTGGTGGGCGTGATGCGCATCGACGCCGGCACCGAATACGTGTTTCTCGACCGGCCCACCACCGTGGGCGGCGCATGCAAGGGGTGGAAGGCGGTGTCGATCCAGGCGCCGGGCCCGGCCGGCTCGGGCATCACCAACCTCATGTGCTGGAAGGAATCCAACGGGCAGCTGCTGACCGCGACCGAAGCCAAGGTCACGCCGCAAATTGCCTCGATGGACCTGATTCGCTGAGGCGGCCGCTCAAGCCGGCAGCAGGCGGTCTTTGGGCGTTGCCGACAGCCGCGCCTTGCGAGCCGAAGAAGAAGCATCCGCCCGCGCCGGCAGCCACTGCGCATCTTGCTGCGCGGCCTCGCCGTCGCCCGGCAGCACGAACTGGCTGATCAACGCTTCGAGGCTGCGTGCCTGGTCGCGCAGGCCTTGCGACGCGGCGGCCGACTCTTCCACCAGCGCCGAGTTCTGCTGCGTCATGCGGTCCAGCCGAGAGACCGCTGTGTTGATCTGGCCGATGTCTCGCGTCTGCGCGTGCGTGGCCTCGGTGATGTCGTTCACCGTGCCCGCCACCTGCTGGATCGACGCCATGATGCGGCTCATCGTCTGGCCCGCGTTGTCGGCCAGCTGCGTGCCGGCCTCGATGCGCTGCACCGAGTTCTCGATCAGCCCCTTGATCTCGCGCGCCGCCGCCGCAGAGCGCGTGGCCAGCTGCCGCACCTCGGCCGCCACCACCGCGAAGCCCCGGCCCGAATCGCCGGCGCGCGCGGCTTCCACCGCCGCGTTGAGCGCGAGGATGTTCGTCTGAAAGGCGATGCCGTCGATCACGCCGATGATGTCCGCCATCTTGTGCGACGCGCGGTGAATGTCCTGCATCGTGCCGACCACCTGCGACACCACCTCGCCGCCTTGCGCCGCCACCGTGGCCGCGGCGCCCGCCATCTGCTCGGCCCTGCCCGCTGCCTCGCTCGACTGCGCCACGTTGCGCATCACCAGTTCCAGCGCGGCGGCCGTCTGCTGCAGGCTCGACGCGGCTTCTTCCGTGCGCGATGAGAGTTCCGAATTGCCCTGCGCCATGTCGCCGGCCGCCACGCGCACGTTCTGCACCGACTCGCGCACCCGCTCGACCAGTTCGCGCAGCGCGCCCTGCATCGCGCCCAGCGCCAGCAGCATCTGCCCGGCCTCGTCGCGTGCGTGGCCCTCGATGTCTTGCCGCAGGTCGAGGCTGGCCACGCGCTGGGCCGTTTCTCCGGCCGCGCGGATCGGCCTGCTGATGCTGCGCACCAGCCACTGCGCCAGCACAGCGCCCACCAGCAGCGCCGCCGCGCAGAACACCACCAGCGCCAGCCGCGCCGAAGCGCTCAGGCCGTCGATGCGGGTGTCGGCTGCGTCCATTGCATCGCGCTGCGCCTGCGCGAGCCTGGACACCGCCGCCAGCAGCGCGGCCGAGCCCGGCTGGAAGCGCTGCGAATAGACATTGCGGATGCGCTCCGTCAGGCCCGAATCGCGCGCCGCGATCAGCTCTTTCACGGTCGCCTTGAAGCCGGTGCCCGCGGTTTCTATCTGCGCGAGCAGCGCACGGTCGGGTTCGGACTTCAGGCGCTGGCCGACCTGCTGCATCAGCTCGTTGTATTGCTTCTCCGTCGCCTGGATGTCGGCGGCCAGGATCTCGCCGACCTCGGGCTCGGAGCTCAGCGCCATCGCCTTGTAGCGCTCGGCGTTGATCGCCTGCAGGCGATAGGCGTCGACCACCAGGCGTTCGGACACGCCGTTCTGCTGGATGGCTTCATGCGTGGCACCAGTCACCTTGGCCAGCGACCAGATGCCGATGCCCGAGCCCGCAAGGGTCAGCAGCAGCACGACGCTGAAAGTGGCCAGCAGCCGACGGCCGAGGATGTTGAGGGAGCGGGGAGGGCGTGGGTCGGTGGCGGAAGTCACGGGGGCTGCGATGAAGAAGGCTGGGAACGTTCCCGCGCCCGATTGGAGCGGCGCCGTGTTACCGGGATTTAACAGTTGGGGCGGCAGGGCTTTGCGGCCTTGTTTTCTTCGTCTTTTCTTCAGCGTGCGAGGAACACGCCGATGGCCACGATCCATGTCGCGCCCAGCGCTATTGCCAGCCACGCAGACCATTGCATCAGCAGCTCTTTCCAGCGCGGCTGATCGTGCGGGCATGGGTCGAGCAACGTAAGCAAGGCCTGGCCGCCGCCCATCGTCGGCAGCGCAAGCAGGTTCAGCGCGGCGAACTTCGCTGCGAGCATGCCGAGCAACGATGCGAAACCGAGCGACCCCACATGCGTCGCGCCGCCGAGCAGGCGCTGCGCGGTGGAGAGCGGCGAGAGAGCGCCCGTGACGATCTGCGGAAAGCCGTTGACGAGGCTGCTCCATGCCGCGTCGGGCCGCAACGCGAAGGCCACGGCAATGAGCGCCGCAATGCCCGACAGCGGCAGCATTACGCGCACTGCGCGCGGCTGGGTGTCGAAGGCGTCGTCGGCCCAATCGGGCGCGGCATTGTCCGGCTTGGTGTCGGTGAGCGTGTTCTTGAGCACGACAGCGCCGCCGAACGGCAACGCGCGCAGGCGGAAGATGCCCATGGACAGCAGAGTCGGGCCAAAGCCCAGCGACACCTCGCGAACCGCAATGCCGAGCACGCGCGCGAGGACGGCCATCACGGTGATGTGAAGGGCGGCCAGCAGGGCGATGGCGGCGATGAACTGCAGGGCGAGGGACATGGCGGAAAGAAGGCAGGGAACACGAGCGGGTGCTTGCGGTGCGGGCGATGTTAGCTTTGGGGATAGTCATCGCTCATGGGCCGCTGCCGCCCATTGCGCCATCGAGAAAGTTCTGCATGAGAGCCTGTCTGTTGCTCGTGTTCGGCGCATGGGCTTTGAGCTTCAACGCCGTGGCCGCGAACTACCCTTGCTCGGGAGGCAAGGGCGGTGTGTCGCATTGCTCGGGTGAATTGTTCGTCTGCAATGACGGCTCGATCAGCGGGTCGAAGAAGGTCTGCACGGGGCCACAGGGCGGCGGGGGCGCGGTGCGCAACTTGTTGGCACCGCAGCCGCCCGCCGGCACTGGCGATTGCTCTTGCAGATCGGGGCGCATATGCACCGGGCCGCGCGGTGGGCAGTACTGCCTGAGCGACAGCGGGGCGAAGAGCTACGTGCGGCGGTGAGCGATCGGCCTGTGCTGCCTACCGCTCTCGCGGGATGCAGACCTGAATCAGGTTCATCACATCTCTCGCCAATTCCGAGGCAAGCCAGAACACGTTGCCGCGATGTTCGGGGCCTGCGTCTTCCTGCTGCGGCGGGCCGTTGCCGTGGCAGTAGCAGAGCAGCGAATAGAGCTGCGTGCTCTTTTCCTCCAGGAGCGTCACTGCGTCGGGCGGGGCGTCGGCGTGAGCTAGGGGCGTGGAGGGGCGGGCTATATTCCGGGTAGCCATTTGGGGTGCTGCCTTTCGAAAGTTGGGCACTTCGCTTGGTCAGACGGCTGGGGTGTTGACGCATCCCGGCCGTCGCCTTTTGAGACCTCGCATTTGCATCGATGCGGCTATGCGCCGATGACCCGCTGCGAGGCGGTGCGGTTCATTCGTTCAGGTGCTTGAAGGGGATGCGCTCCTTGCCCACTTGGTGGGGTGTTGGGGGACGAGGGCGTTTACTTTAGAGAGGAACGGGGCTGTTCAGGCGATGGGAAATGCCCAGTAGTTCTCGGATCGGATGGGAAAGTGACTCGGGGAGATGTCACGTCACTAAGGGCTGACCTTTGTTGGCCCTCACCAGAAGGCAAGAGGAGTGCCGAGGCCCGTGATTGGCAAAGATCTGCGCTTGCTGTCGGCGCGCTCAGGCTTGCCCGCGAATGATCGCAAGCCGGTTCGGCGGCGCATCTGGAGCCAGGAAATCTGGAATCGTGTGCGGCGTTCGGCGCGGCCGAGTAAGAAACTCCACCTGCCATTCCGCCACTCGCCTCGTCTTCACGTGTCGGTACTTGCCGGGAGAGGGCTCGTCGATGTACTCCTCTTGCACGATCAGTGCGAGCGGCTTTTCCGTACCGACAGTGGCCTCGGTGAATGCTTGAGCTTCCGCGAACGATGCAAATGAATAGTAGTAGTCACTTCCATCCTCGAGATCCTCCGCGCCGCGCTCGGGATGACACCACACGCGGTACTCCAGCACGGCGTCCCAGACGTAGCCACCGCCGGACATCGCAAAAGCAGGGTATGAACCAACCAGTGTTGGGTCGAGGACGTCGGGGTAGGAAGGTGTCATTGGCTTTGATCGTGAAGGTCACGGCTGCTCTGGGGCTTCCACAGTATGGCGTTCGCCCGTCTAGGTCGATTTCAATTCCCTTACCCCGCGTTCTTCCAGTTGAATCTCGCGCTGCGAGGGGTTAGGCCGCGAGAGGAAGGGGGTCTAGCTGTAGGGTTTCCGGAACCTTGAGCATGGGTGACATGACAAGCAGTTCAACGCCTACTTTTTTCACCTGTGCCGTGTAGTTCAGTGCCTTACGTGTACCGGGCAACCCGCCATAGAGTTGCCGAATTGCGGGCACGTCGTCGTAGGTCAGCATCCACGGTTTTGTGATGCCACGTACAGCCTTGGCCAGTGACGCATGGTCGGCGGCGGTGTAGAAGCTTGTATAGAGTTCGGGCCCCTTGTCGAAGTATGGCGGATCAATGTTGACCAAGCTATGGTCGGGCAGCTTACGCACCACGTTTCCGATATATAGCCTAGCGTCTTGGCATGTGAGGCGAATCTGATCACGGTAGATAGCGAGTCTCCGCACCTTCCGTATCAGGTCGGCTCTATTGAACCTGCAGTCCAGCAGGTAGTTGCCACTTTGATCCAAGCCGCCGATTACGCCCCCTTTCAGAATGCCAGAGCGATTGGTGCGATTGAGGAATAGTGTCGAGAAGCCAAGGGCCAGTTTCGAAACCCTCGCCTTGTGCTGTATCGCCCGTTGGCGGTGCCATTCTTCAATCGTTACCGGCGTGGTTTGGATCAGCTCGCAAAGATCGTCGGTTGCAGTTAGAACAGAGTCCCAAAAGTTAAAGATGGCCGGATCGATGTCATTGATCCATGCCTCAGAGATCGCACCTGCGACGAGCAAACGGCATGCGATCCCAGCGCCTCCAGCAAACGGTTCGCAATATATGCACTGCGCTAGTTCGTTGACACCCATGATGTCTTGCACAAGCGGTGTCATCTGAGTCTTGCCGCCTGGGTAGCGTAGCGGCGTATCTGTTACAGGCATAAAGCGGGGATGCTAAAAAAGGAGATTGATCGTGGAGTCACGTCATGTGGCTCAGCAGGTATTCCAGCGCGGGCTGGAGGGTCTCCCAGTTGCTTCGATTGTCTGCTCCGGAGGGAATTGAACCACCGTGAGTACCGTTGCTGAGCATGTCGTAGGAGTAGACGGACTTCTTGTCCGCTGTCTTCGTCAAAACCGTCGCGATGCCCTTGCTCGGCGGATCATTGGAGGCTTTTGCGTGAGTAATAACCCGCTGGGCGACATCCGAAAACTCACCTTGAGCGCCAACACCATGTTGCTTCGCATAGCGATACACAATTCTCTCGAGAATGACTCGAATCAGATAGTTGCAACTGAAGCGGTACTGATCGGGGTCAAGCTCTTTGCCTTCAGTCACAAGTCGCAAAAGGATGGGGTCACGAACGGGCACTACAAAGCTACTGAATATCAGATGTTTACGCTTTCCTGGATGTTGCAAACTACGTGGCCGGGTTACCAACTTTGTCGCAGGCTGGGTGGCCGGCTGTCGAGCAGGATCGTAGGGAGTTAAATCGCGCGTTTTGGGAGAGAGCCCTTGATTTCTTAAGCTTTCGGCATAGGTTTTTCGTTCTGCTGCAGACGAGCGGGAGTGAACCTCGGCTTTGACGCCGGGCGAGCCGGGCTCTTTCGCATCCTTGAGAAACTGGCGTAAGGCTGCGTCAAACTCTTCCGGCGGGGCATTGGTCAAGCAATCTTCGGTGTTGAGAAGTGCCAGTGCCGTTCGCACGTTTGGCAGGTATCGAGTCACCGTCGTAATCGAAATCAGGGCACGTTCTTCAGCACTTATTAGCTCTCGAGTGACCGCATAGGTCAAAAGAGCTTCGGCTTGGCGATTTGGATTCTTTGGGCGTGTAGTGCCAGTCTCGCCTTCACGGTTGAAACGGGCCTTTTGTGTGGGTCCCCACGTCAATGTACCCAGACCATTCTGAGGCCCTTCGTGCTTGACGGACATCCAGACTCGTGCCTTGGGCTGTTCATGGAAGAGGACGGCTTGAATTTGGTCCGGAATGGGGCGGCCGGTTGAGGCCAATCGCTGGAACGTCTTCCGAACTGCCAAGGTTGGCGAGCGTTCGGGGTCGCGGAGAAGTTGCATTGCACACAGCCGGCGGTTGCCCTCGCGAATAACGTAGTGGCCCGGCAACTTCGAGTGTTCAATGATGCCAAGCCTATCAAGCGGATTCTGGCCGTGCTCCGCTAGGTGGGTTGCCAAGATCGCGGTCTCGGACTCGGCACCAAAGAGAGCTCGAATCTTCTCTTCATCGTTTTCTGGCTCCCCTCTTGGGTTCACCGGATCAAAGTGAAGTTTGTTGAATTGAACTAGAACATCTTCGTGCTCGACTTGATGCACCCGCTTCTTTGTCGCCATCGGCTCCGCTCCTCGATATGTCCGTTGTTTTGCCACCCGCAAATGTGGGTGACTAATTGTCACACGCTGGAGCAGATCGGCTGTTGGATGATGACAAATCCGAAATCATCGAGGGTGTTTCAAGTACGCGTTCAGTTTGCGCCTCTTGGCGCTCTTGTCGGCACTGGCAGTTCATCGGCTGCAAGGCCGGGAAAAATTTCAGACGTGTGCTCAAGTTGGGCGGCAGACAGCCGAGTGCGATCCCTTCCATCTGATTAGTGGTCGCGAATCTGTGCCGGGCAGACCTGAGGCACCGGCGAGGACTGAAGGGCTGGCCGCAGTCACCCTTCGGTGCTCAGAAGCTGCGCTTCGTCGAGGAAGGAAACTCCCCCTCGGATCTAAAGCGTTTGTCAAGTTCGAAGCACACTTGAACTACAAAGTGGCAGAACGTTGTGCGAGATTGCCGACGGCGGGGCACAGTGATGTCTACGACCTGATGGGGCATGTAAACGGGCCGAAGCGTTTGAAGCGTGCTGAGTCCAAAGCGATGCGCATCTATAAGATGTTGAATAAACGAGCGTGTCGCAGATACTGCGCCGGCCTATCGGCGATAGCAGCAAAGCGACCGATGGCCTGTGCACGTTGGCTGAAAAATTGAGAGGCCGAAGGGCGTACGCGGCTTCTGGCGTTTTCAGATGGCTGTAAATGCCAGTAAATTAAAGCATGCCATCTATTGATTTAATTAAATTTTCAACGATTCCTTCCACATCGTTTGCCTGCCTTCTGGCTTCTCGATAAAGAGCTTCCATTACCTTGAATGATGATGGCATGATCTCCTTGAGTTCCTCGTCACTAAAGCTGTCAATCCATTCGCTAGAAATAAGATTTTTTCCATTCGTGATTGAAAGAAAATAATCCGGATCGGCTTCATAGTCATAGGACGATGCATCCTGGATTATGCTTAGTTTGAATTTCCCCAAAGTCGTGGCGTAAGAATTGTTAGTTTCCTTTTCCCATTTGATTTCTTTTTCTTTTGTTTTGTCGGACAGCCGATTTAGCAGTGTTGCGACTCGATCAAGCTCCATTTTTTACCTTTCTTAATTTTGCAGAATTCGCCTTATCTGCGAAGTCTATCGCCATTTTTGCTTGCCGGTATTTTGCTTTTGCCTTGGTTTCATCATCTTTTAGATGCTTGAAATCATGTGGGCCTTTTCTTGCAAAAACCTCAATGCTTTCCATTAACTCTATTAATTCAGAGTCAATTTTTTCTGTCATTTTTATCTCTGCCGAGATTGCAACAATTTCATCTTGGAGGTGAGCTAGGCGACTCCAATCATCAGAGTTGTAAACATCTCTTGCGACTTTTAGTCGACTTGATAAATCCGTCAGTCTTGAAGTTATTTCAATTTGGTCTCGGCTTTTTAGCGCTGTGCTTGCCGCAATTTTGGCGGCTTTTTTTGCAGAGGTGGCCTGAAAAGCCGCGTAAATTGTAATTAATATTCCAAGTAGGCCGGTAATGTCTCCAACGTGATAGGTAGTCAAAGATGACCCGAAACTTCCGAAGGCATCTTTAGAGGGCTCTTGCTTTAACTCTGGTCTTGGAGTTATGCCTTCTTTGAGTGACGGAGTAGGTGCAATGTCTGGGTTCTTTTCTGCCAAAATCACCTCGTATTTTTTGTCTATTGCTCTTGGTGGCAAGATTTGTAAATCACAATGAGCGAATGTACCTTAGTCTTGAGTTCGAGAGAGTGGGGGATTCCCGTTCTTCGCTGACTTCAGAGGCGGAGCATATCGATCGAGAACGCGCTGCTGCAGTTTTCTGCAGAGCATCTCGACATGGCATCGTTGACGACGAATTTCAGCGCAGGCACCTACTCAGTGCGCTTAGCGCGGAAAGTTGATTCCACACATATCATTTTTAAACAATCGCCACGAAGACTGGGGCCATGAAACGCTCAGACGTTCATGAAGGAGCAGTGGGACCGCCGTACATGAAATTCTGGGGGGCCACGCTTTATGAAGCTGCAGGGAGCGGATACCGGAAGAAGGCTATTTCCGTCTGCGCGTCGCAGCCCGCAGACTTGCTGCATTGCCGCGCGGATCGAAAATCCGTTCAGCTAGCGTGTCACGATGTTTGATAAGAGTGCCTGCGGAGGGCATTCGAGCAGCGAATGAGGTGGCCATTTGCCTCAAGTCAAAAGCCTCTAAAAATCAACGGCTTGCTGGTGCCTTCGACAGGAATCGAACCTGTATCTGAGTCTTAGGAGGACCCCGTTCTATCCATTGAACTACGAAGACGGAGGGTGGCGGCCCGCACTTTACCAGCTTGGCGGCGCGCCTTCCCTGCACCGGACTTCGATCAGTCGTACTTCACCGTATAGATCAGATCCAACCCGCTCGTCTGCCCCGCCTGCCCCCGCAGCGTGAGCTTGGTGGTCAGGTCGTAGAAGATGAACAGCGTGCCGAAGGTCCCGCCGATGCTGCGCTCGTAGGTGATGTAGAAGTCTTTCGACAGCCGCTTGCCCAGCGTCACCGCCGATTCGCGCAGGTCGCCCCCGCTGCCCGGTCCCTTGAAGCCCAGTTCGTCCAGCCCGAAGCGGCTGGCCAGGCTGCCGCCCGAGCCGCTGCCGCCGATCTTGCCGAGCAGCGACAGCGCGGCCTGCTGCAGCAGCGCCGATTCGCCGCCGCTGGTGGCGGATGCGCGGCCCAGAATCACCCATGACAGGGTTTCTGCGTCCGACAGGGCGGGCTCGGAGTACAGCTTCACGCGTGGCGACTGCGCGGTGCCGGTGATCTGCACGCCCGCACGCTGCGACAGGTTCGGGCGGATGGCCAGGATGTCCAGCGCGGGGTTGTCGAAGGGGCCGTTGAAGCGGGCCACGCCGGTTTCCACGTCGAGCTGCTGGCCGTAGGCGCGGTACTGGCCCTTCACGGTCTTCACTTCACCGGTGATGCGCGGCGGCGCGTTCAGCAGGGTGCTGCGGATTTCCAGGTCGCCTTCCAGGCGGGTGGTGATGCCGCGGCCCTGCACCGCAAAGTCGTCGCCCAGGTCGAAGTTGACGACGATGTCCGGCGGCTTGGCGGTCTGCGGCTTCGCGGCCTGGGCATCGGCACGCTCCGATTCGCGCTGTGCCGCCTCGGCGGCCTCGCGGTCCTTGGCGGCGGAACGCACGACGACGTCGCTGCCCAGGCTGGGCGCGGTTTCGTCGGGCAGGATGATGACGGCGCGGTCGGTCTTGAGCTTGCCGCGCACGGTGAACTGGCCGTTGTCCAGCCTGGCCTGCAGGTCGCCCGACAGCGTGACTTGCCTGTCGGTGCGCACCAGCACCCGCAGCGCGCGCAACTGGCCCTGCATGGCCATGCGCACGCCCGATGCGGTGCCGCTGGCCGGGCCCCAGCTGAGGTCGCCGCTGGCCGAGAGGGTGCCGCCGTCGGACCGGGCCTCGCTGGCCGCGGTGCTGCGGTTGCCGCTCTGGCCGGCAATGCGCGCGGAGCTGCCGGCGCCGCCCTTGAGCGTGAATTCGGTGATCTCGACGCGCTCGCCGTTCAGCGAGGCGCGCAGCCGGCCGTCGCGCAGGTCCAGCCCTTCGACCGGCGCGCGCAGCGCGAGCTTGTCGGCGCCCAGGGTGCCGTTCCAGCGCGGCACGGCGCGGTTGCCCGACAGGGTGGCGGCTGCGTCGAGCGTGCCGGCAATGCGCCAGCCCGGCGGCGCGAGCATCGACCACACACCCAGGTTGGGCAGGCTGGCCTTGATGGTGCCGCCCAGCGGCGCGTCGGGCGCCCACTGCCAGCCGCCAGCGCGCTGCTGCACGCGGGTGTCGATGTCGGCGTTGATCTTGCCGGCGCGTTCGCTGTCCCACGCCAGGGTGGCACGCACGGCGTCGCCCTGCGCGTCGAGCCGCAGCTCGGCCTGGCGCAGGCCGGCCGGGGTGCTGGGTGCTTCCACGCCGTTGGGGGCGGTGGCCGAGTTCATGGTGCGTTCGCTGGCGGTGCCCGTGCCGGTGCTCACGATGCGCGTGACCAGCGCGGCCTCGCCGGCCTGCACGCGGATGTCGCCGCTCTGGCGTGCGATGCGGGCCTTGGCGCGCAGCGTGTCGCCGGCGTCGATGTCCCAGTCGCCGTCGAACATCAGGTCGCCGCTGATGCCGTATTCGCCCAGCGTGGTGTTGGCGCCGAGCGCGCCGGCCCAGGCCATCGGCAGGCCCTGCAGCTGGCCCTTGGACTGCACGCGGAACACGCGGTTGGGCGCCGCGCCGCTCTGGCTGAAGCGCAGCGGCTGCCAGTCGATGCGCACGGTGCCGGGCACGGGGCCGCGCAGGGTGGCAGCGGCGGCGGAGGCTTCCACGTCCAGGCGCGCGGCATTGCCGCTGGTGCTGCGGATGGTGGCCGTCACTTCTCGGCTCAGTTCCAGCACCCAGGGGGCGCCGGGGCGGGCGCTGTCCTGGGCCTGCAGGCGCAGGCTGGCGAGCGCGGCGCGCCACTGGTCGGTGCCAGCGAGGCCGCCGCTGGCGCGGGTGTCGATGGTGAATTTCTGGGTGCCGGTGGTGGCTTCGCCCTGCAGCGTGAGGCTGGCTTGCGCGAGGCTGCCAGCGAGTTCGGCGCGCAGGCCGTTCAGCTGCACGGCGGTGGCGGCGGCGCCGGGCTCCGAGGCCGGCAGGTGCAGGTCGAGCCGGGGCACGCCGAGCATGGCCTTGAGCGTCGGCTCGGCAATGCCGCGCTGCGCCGGCGCGTTCGCGTTCTGCAGGCGGCGCTGGATGGTCTGCCAGCCGCCCTGCCAGCTTGCGTCGAGCTTGGCCGAGCCCTTGGCGCTGGCGTTCGCGAACACGTTCGACAGCCCTGGCAGGCCCTGCACCCAGCGCTGCACGGCGTCGGCATCGTCGATGCTGGCCTTGATGTCGCCGCCGCCCGTGGTGGGCGCGATGCGGCCTTCGACCTGCGCGCTGCCGCCCGGCAGCACGAGGTTGAGCTTGCCGCTGCCGGCCTGGTCGGCCACGCGCACCTGCAGCTTGCCGTCGAGGCTGGCGCGCTGTGCTTCGATGCGCAGCGTGCGCAGGTCGAGCACCTGGTCTTTCCACTGGCCCTGGGCCAGTGCGCGGTCGAGCGCGAAGCCGGGCAGCGCCTTGCTGCCGGCGCCGCCTTCAGCGCGCAGCGCGGCGTCGAAGCTGATGGTGCTTTCTTTCTGCTCCGCCTTGATCGTGCCGCTCACCGGCGCGCCGGAAAGCTCGCTGTACAGCGAGCCGGGCCGCACGCCGCGCACGGTGGCCTGGGCCTGCCAGGGGGCGGGCGCGGGGCTCCACTTGCCGGCCGCGTCGATGCGGCCGCCGCCTGCGCGCACGGTGGCTTCGGGAATGGTCCAGCTGGTGCCGTCGAAGCCGACGCGGGCCTGCACCTGTTCGACTGGTAGCTTCTCTTCGTCCCACGGGCCGGCCACGCTGTTGCGGATGTCGGCCGAGGCCTTCCATGCGGCCGGGCCGGTGTCGGCGTCGGGCGTGAGTTCGACGGTGCCGGTGAGCCGGGTCTCCGGCGCGCCGGGCCACAGGCTGGAGGCGTCCACGTTGCGCAGGTCGGCCTTGGCGTCGATCACCGGCTGCGGCAGCCACGGCGCGATCTGCGCCTGCAGCCTGGCTTCCATCGGGGCGTCGGCGTTTTCCTCGGCGGGCTTGAGTTCGGCGGCCACCTGAAGGCGCGCCTCGGTGCCTGCGAGCGTGCCCTTGACGGTGGCTTCGGCCAGCACGTCGATGTCGTGGTCTTCGGCCAGCGGCGCCTTCACGCGCCCGTTGAGCG
This sequence comes from Variovorax sp., assembly GCF_965279555.1. Lineage (NCBI taxonomy): Bacteria > Pseudomonadati > Pseudomonadota > Betaproteobacteria > Burkholderiales > Comamonadaceae > Variovorax > Variovorax sp. The sequence continues at coordinate 205,978 of NZ_OZ257247.1, forward strand.
AGGCGTCGATCGCCATTGGCGCGGGGCCCTGCAGCTTGACGCGCGCGCTGTAGTGGCCGTCGGCAATGTCCACGCCCTTGACCTCGAGCGCATGCTCGGCGGCCTTGTAGCTGTAGCTGCCCGACAGGTTGAGCGCCTGCAGCGCGGGCGGGCCGGCCCAGCGCACTTCGTCGATGCGGAAGGGCACGTCGACGTCGACCGGAAGCGCGAGCTGCTGCAGCGGCTCTGTGGGCTTGTCGCTCGGCGGGCCGCGCTTTTCTATCAGCACCTGCCTGGCATGCACCTCGCCGAGCTGCACCTTGCGCTGGAACAGCGGCGCGAGCTGCCAGCCGATGGTGGCGTCGTTCACTTCGACGGCGATGCTCTCGCTCTGGTACTTGAGCCAGCCGATGTGGCCGCCGGTGCGCAGCGAGCCGGTGACGTCGCGGCTCTCCAGCGTCTGCCCGGCCGGCAGGCGCTGCGCCGCCTGTGCGAGCGCGAAGGCCAGCGACTTGTTCGAGCCCAGCCACCACCACGCGCCCGCGCCCAGCAGCAGCACGGCCACGAGAAGGCCGAGCACGGTCCAGGCGAATGCGCGCAGCGCGCGGCGCGTGCGCGAGCGCCGCACGACGGGGGGCGGCGTCGGCGTGGCGGCGGGATCGGTGTTGTTGGCGTCGGTCTGCATCGGCAGGCAATCAGAAGTTGAAGCCGAGGCGGAAGTGCAGGCGGAATCTCTTGCTGTCCACGCCGTAGGCGAGGTCGGCCTGCACCGGCCCCACCGGGCTGCGCCAGCGCGCACCCACGCCCACGCCCACCTTGGGCTTGAGCTCGGCGGGCTTGTCGGCCACGGCGCCGGCATCGACGAACATCACGCTCTCCCAGTCGGTGAGCTTGTTGTTGTAGACGAAGGGGCGCTGCCACTCGACGCTTGCCACGCCCAGGTAGCGGCCGGCCACGGTCGTGCCGTCGGCGCGAACGGTGCCGATCTGCTTGTAGCTGTAGCCGCGCACGGTGGTGTCGCCGCCGGTCAGGAACATCAGCGTGGAGGGAATCTGCGCGGTGTCCTTGGCCGCCACCGCGCCGCCTTCGAGCCGCAGTTGGACGCGGCTGCGGCGCGCGTTGGTTTCCTTGTCGTCGCTCGAGCCCAGCGGCACCACGCCGAGCCAGCGGGCGTAGGTGCGGGTGAAAGGCGTCTGCTCGCCGGTGAGCGTGTAGCCCGCGGCCACTTCGAGCGCAAGGCCGAAGCCGCGCGAGGGCGCGGAGTTGTTGTCGAAGTAGCGCCCGGTCCAGCCCCAGTTGGCGGTGACGGCGGAAGCCGAGGGCGGCGCATTGGTGCCGCGGTTCTGCGAGTAGTCGTACTGCAGGAAGTAGCTGCGGTCGATGTGGTCGCTCGACTTGTTGCGCCCGCCGCGCAGGCGTCCGCTGTCGACCACGTAGCTGCCCGACTGCTCGCTTTTCAGCTCCGCGCCGGAGAACCAGCGCCAGCCGTGGTCGTCGGGAATGGCGTTGAGCTCGGTGCTGAGCGACTTGATGTCGCGGTCTACCGACAGTCGCGACACCGCGCGCCAGCCGAGCAGCGGCACCTGGTTGTGGATGTGGTCGACCGACAGGCGCGGGCCGTTGTCGGTGGTGAAGCCGGCGCCCAGCACCACCTTCTGCAACGGCGCCTCGCGCAGTTGCGCGATGACGGGCGCGGCCAGCGGGTTGCCGCTTTCGGTGTCGAGCGTGAGGAACACCGAGTCGTAGTAGCCGCTGCTGGCCAGCCTCTGCTGGGCGTCGAGCAGCTTCTGCTGGTCGTAGTCCTGGCCGCTGGGCAGGCGGGCGATGCGGCGCGCGCCGTCGGGGTCGTAGCGCTGGATGCCGTGCAGCACCAGCGGACCGAACTTGTAGGCCGGCCCCGACTGGTAAGTGACGCTCAGGCGCGCTTCGTGGCGGTCGGCATCGACCTCGGCGCGGCTGATTTCGATATTGCCGGTGGGAAAGCGCTTGGCCGTGAGGCTGCGCAGCGCGGTGGTCTTGGCCTCGTCCCAGGCCTGCTGGGTGAAGGGCTGGCCGGCGCGCAGGGCCCAGCCGGTGCGGATCGAATCGCGCTGGGCTTCGGCCGTGGCTTCATTGGCAATGGGGCCGCCGTAGCTGATCTGCACGTTGCTCACCTTGGTGATCTCGCCGGGCGAGACGCTGATGACGATTTCGCGCGGGGCCTTGGCGCCCTGGGGCGTTTCGTTGAGTTCGAGCGTCAGCGTGGGGGTGAAGTAGCCGAGGGTGCCCAGCAGCTCGCGGGCATTGGCTTCGGCGGCCACCATGAGGCGGGAGATTTCGGTGGCGCCGAGGTCGTCGAGCTCGCGGTAGCGCTGGATTTCCAGGTGCAGCGCGAGGTAGTCGCGCACGGCCTCGGGGCCGCGCACGTCGACGGTGAAGGCGTCGCGCTTGTCTGCCTTGTCCTTCTTGTCGTCTGTGTTCTTGTCGTCTTTGGTGGTATCGGCGGCGCTGCCGCCGCGCACGAGGCCGGCCACGGGCTTGCCTTCGGACGGCTCCTTCTTCGGCAGCAGGCTGCAGCCTTGCAGAAGCAGGACGCCGGAAAAAAGCAAAGCCGGCCACCACGCCGGCAAGGAAACTGGAACCACCCTGAACATGGGCGGATTCTGACAGCAAGCCCGGCCGGTTCCTGAAGGCCCCGCCAGATCGCCGGCTTCGTCCTACTTACTTCGACAGCATGCGCATGGCCTCTTCGAGGCCGCGCAAGGTCAGCGGATACATGCGGTTGGACATGAGCTGCTGCATCACCGCGATGCTCTGGCGGTACTGCCACACGCCCTGCGGCTCGGGGTTGATCCACGCGAACTTGGGGAATGTGTGGGTGAGGCGCTGGATCCATTCGGCGCCGGCCTCTTCGTTGTTGTATTCGACGCTGCCGCCGGGCTGCAGGATCTCGTAGGGGCTCATGGTCGCGTCGCCGACGAAGATGAGCTTGTAGTCCTTGTTGTACTTGCGCAGGATGTCCCAGGTCGCGAACTTCTCGGAGAAGCGGCGCTTGTTGTTCTTCCACATGAAGTCGTACACGCAGTTGTGGAAGTAGAAGAATTCAAGATGCTTGAACTCTGTCTTCACGGCCGAGAACAGCTCTTCCACGCGCTGGATGTGTTCGTCCATGGTGCCGCCCACGTCCATCAGCAGCAGCACCTTGACGTTGTTGTGGCGCTCGGGCCGCATCTTGATGTCTAGGAAGCCGGCGTTGGCCGCGGTCGAATGGATGGTGTCGTCGAGGTCCAGCTCTTCCTCATGGCCCTCGCGCGCGAACTTGCGCAGCCGGCGCAGCGCGACCTTGATGTTGCGCGTGCCCAGCTCCTGCGTGTCGTCGTAGTCCTTGTAGGCGCGCTGGTCCCACACCTTCACCGCGCTCTTGTTCTTGCCCGCGCCGCCGATGCGGATGCCCTGCGGGTTGTAGCCGCCGTTGCCGAAGGGCGAGGTGCCGCCGGTGCCGATCCACTTGCTGCCGCCCTCGTGGCGCTCCTTCTGCTCCTCGAAGCGCTTCTTGAGCGTTTCCATGAGCTCGTCCCAGCCCATCTTCTCGATCTTGGCCTTCTCTTCGGCCGTGAACTCGCGCTCCAGCGTCTTCTTGAGCCAGTCGAGGGGCACTTCCTTGGTGAAGTCGGTCAGCATCTCCACGCCCTTGAAATAGGCGGCGAAGGCGCGGTCGAACTTGTCGTAGTGCTTCTCGTCCTTCACGAGCGCGGTGCGCGAGAGGTAGTAGAAATCGTCGATGCCGTAGGCGCCGTCGGAGTTCGGCCCCACCACGTCGGCCTGCAGGGCCTCGAGCAGCGTGAGGTATTCCTTGACCGACACCGGCAGCTTGGCCGAGCGCAGGGTGTAGAAAAAGTCGATGAGCATGGGGTGCTCCTTGTGTGTCTGTCAGTCAGCCGCGCGGCTTGTCGAGCAGGTACAGCAGCTGTGCCTTCACCTCGGGCCATTCGCCCGCGCGCAGGCTGTACATGACGGTGTCGCGGATGGTGCCGTCGCGGCGCATCGCATGGCCGCGGATCACGCCGTCTTTCTTCGCGCCCAGGCGCTCGATGGCGTGCTGCGACGCAAAGTTGAAGTTGTCTGTGCGCCAGCCCACCACGTTGCAGCCCAGCGCGTCGAAGGCATGCGTGAGCATCAGCAGCTTGCAGGTGGTGTTGACGTGGGTGCGCTGGCAGCGCGCGGCGTACCACGTGTAGCCGATCTCCACGCGCTTCACCGCCGGCAGGATGTCGTGGAAACTGGTGCTGCCGAGCACTGTGCCGGTGGCCTCGTCGGTCACGGCGAAGGCGAAGCGGTCGGCGGTCTTGAGCGCGGTCTCGATGTAGGCGCGCGTGTCCTGCGGCTCGGGCACGGAGGTGACGCGCAGCTTCCACAGTTCGCCGTCGGCGGCCGCGGCGCGCAGGCCTTCTTCGTGTTCGAGCGACAGCGGCACCAGCGCGAGGCCGCGGGCCTTCAGCGTGACAGGTTCGACGAACGCCATCTTCAGCACCTTCTCTTTGTGATTCTTCAGCCGCGCGGATCGCCGTACTTGTGCACGTACCAGACGCGCGCGGCCTGTGCACCGGCACCGCCGCCCAGGCCGATCAGCGCAATGCCGAAGAGCTCGCGCTTGTTGTACTCGCCGCTGCCGAAGGCGTCGAGGCCCAGCAGCAGCCCGAGCCCGCGACCTAGCATTGCGCCCACCATGAAAAGCACCGCCTGGGCAATGCCCAGTTTCATGAGCTGCTTGGTGGAGTGTTTCTGGCCGCTCATGGGTTCAGCGGTTGTTGCGTTGCATGAAGACGAGCTTCTCGAAGAGCGTCACGTCCTGTTCGTTCTTGAGCAGCGCGCCCACCAGCGGCGGCACGGCGACCTTGTCGTCCTTGCTCTGCAGTGCCTCGAGCGGAATGTCTTCGGCCACCAGCAGCTTGAGCCAGTCGAGCAGCTCGGAGGTGGAGGGCTTCTTCTTCAGGCCGGGCAGGTTGCGCACGTCGTAGAAGGTCTTCATCGCGGCGGTGAGCAGCTCCTGCTTGAGGCCGGGGAAGTGCACCGCGACGATGTGCTTCATCGTCTCCGCGTCGGGGAACTTGATGTAGTGGAAGAAGCATCGGCGCAGGAAGGCGTCGGGCAGTTCCTTCTCGTTGTTCGAGGTGATGAACACCACGGGCCGGTGCTTGGCGCGGATGAGTTCGCGCGTCTCGTAGCAGTAGAACTCCATGCGGTCGATTTCTCGCAGCAGGTCGTTCGGGAATTCGATGTCGGCCTTGTCGATCTCGTCGATCAGCAGCGCCACCGGCTGGTCGGCCGTGAAGGCCTGCCAGAGCACGCCCTTGATGATGTAGTTGTTGATGTCGCTGACGCGCTCGCCGCCGTCCAGGTCCTTGAGCTGCGAGTCGCGCAGGCGGCTCACCGCGTCGTATTCATACAGGCCCTGCTGTGCCTTGGTGGTCGACTTGATGTGCCACTGCAGCAGCGGCAGGCCGAGCGACTGGGCCACTTCCTCGGCCAGCATGGTCTTGCCGGTGCCGGGTTCGCCCTTGACGAGCAGAGGACGCTTGAGGGTGATGGCCGCGTTGACCGCGAGCATCAGGTCTTTCGTGGCGACGTAATTGTCTGAGCCCTGGAATTTCATGAGTGAGATGAGTGGGACTGAGGCCGGGGTGGAGAAAAGAACACACTCGATTTGCGTCGTGCGGCCTCAGGGTTGGCCTGCACAGGGTTCCAGGGGACCCCTGCATATAATCGAATGTTGATCCGAAAAACTGTACTCTCCACGAGATTGTGCGCGCAAAATGAACAAGTTGTTGACCACGATGTTTGCCCTTGCTGTCGCTTGCGTGACGGTCTCGGCTGAAGCCCAGCAAGTCACTGGCAAGGCCCAGGACGGAGCAAAGAAGGTAGCCATGTGCGTGGGCTGCCACGGCATCATCGGCTACCAGGCCAGCTTCCCCGAGATCCACAAGGTGCCGATGATCGCCGGCCAGAGCGCCACCTACATCACGGCCGCGCTCACCGCGTACAAGGGCGGCGACCGCAAGCACCCCACCATGCGTGCCATTGCCGACACGCTCACCGAGCAGGACATTGCCGACCTCGCTGCCTACTACAGCCAGCTCGGCCTGAAGGACGGCGGCGCACCGCCCGCCACGCTGGCCAAGGCCACGCCCGCCAACGTCGAGGCGCTCATCACCCGCAACGCCGACAACAGCTGCACCAAGTGCCACGGCGCCAACTTCAACACGCCGAACGACGGCACCGTGCCCAAGCTGGCCGGCCAGCATGCCGACTACCTGTTCGTCGCGCTCAAGTCCTACCGCGTGAAGAACAACCCGCACCTCGGCCGCTCCAACGCGGTGATGGGCCAGCAGGTCGAAGAGAAGAAGTTCACCACGGCCGAGCTCAAGACGCTGGCCACCTACATCAGCTCGCTGCCCGGCGAACTGAAGACGGTGCCCGAGTCGCGCATCCACCACGGCGCCGAATAAGCAGCCCCGCTTCAAAACAAAAATGCCCGCTGAGAGCGGGCATTTTTTTGTCCGGGATTTCCCTGAGATCAGATGTCGAAGAAGGCCGTCTCGTCCGTACCCTGCATGCGGATGTCGAAGCGGTAGGTCACCGCGCCGCCTTGCTCCACGCGCTCGGCGATCAGCGTGTGACGGCGCTCGGCCGGCACGCTCTGCAGTACTGCGTCTTTCGCGTTGGCTTCGGCTTCATCGCTGAAGTACACGCGCGTGAACGCATGCAGCAGCAGGCCGCGCATCAGCACGATCACATTGATGTGCGGCGCTTCGCCGGGCGACTCTGCACCGGGCTTCACGGTGTGGAACACGAAGCGGTTGCCCTCGGTGGTGCCGGTGCCGACGCGGCCGAAGGCGCGAAAGCCGATGGCGCGCGCTTCTTCGGGCGTCTGCGGATAGCGGCCTTCGCCGTCGGGCTGGCTGATCTCGACCAGCGCGTCGTTGATCGGGTTGCCGTCGCCGTCGATCACGCGGCCTTCGAGGCGGATGCGCTGGCCGCTGGCGTTGTCGAGCGCGAGCACGGCATCGAAGGGCTGGTCGAAGTCGTAGCCGTACTGCGTGGCGGTAAGGCCGTAGGCGAAGTACGGGCCCACGGTTTGCGAGGGGGTCTGGCCGAAGTCGGCTTCCTGTGCGGTCATCAACATGGTTTGCGTCTCCTGGCTCATCGAGTTTCGAAAGGCGTTTCGTCTGCGCCGCGCAGCACGATGTCGAACTGGTAGCCCAGTGCGTAGCCTTCTTCGGTGATGTCGAGGCTGAAGTCGGCGATCAGGCGGTTGCGGTAGCGCTCGGGCGTGCCGGTGACCATGGGGTCGTACTGCAGCAGCGGGTCGCCGGGGAAGTACATCTGCGTGACCAGGCGGCTCGCAAAGCTCTGGCCGAACAGCGACAGGTGGATGTGCTGCGGACGCCAGGCGTTCGGATGGTTGCCCCAGGGATAGGCGCCGGGCTTGATGGTGAGGAAGCGGTAGCGGCCTTCGCTGTCGGTCAGGCAGCGGCCCGCGCCAAGGAAGTTGGGGTCCAGCGGCGCGTCGTGCTGGTCGACCTTGTGCACGTAGCGGCCCGAGGCGTTGGCCTGCCAGAGTTCGACCAGCGTGTTGGCCACCGGACGGCGGCGGTCGTCGAGCACGCGGCCCGTGAGGATCATGCGTTCGCCCAGGGGCTCGCCGTTCTTGCGTGCATTGCGCGTGAGGTCGTGGTCGAACTCGCCGATGCTGTCGTGGCCGTACACCGGCTGCTGCAGCTCGCCGAGCGAGGCCTTCAGCGGAATCAGCGGCTTCTGCGGGCCGCGCTTCACGGTGGACTTGTAGCCGGGGTACACGTAGCTGGGATGGGCTTCCCAGTCGCGCGGGGTGAGGATGGGCGAGCTGCCCTTGGTCTTGGTCAACATGAACGTTGTCTCCTGTCGTGGGACGAATCCGGAAGCCCAGATTCTCGAAGCACCGTTCGATGATGTAAATTGAAGATTGCTCCGTTATCAATAACCAGCAGGCATTGAAAATCCCGACCGATCTTCGCCAGGACTTCTTGCGCAACGTGCAGTTGCGCCATCTGCGCTGCCTCGTCGCTGTGGCGCAGGAGCGGCACCTCGCGCGCGCTGCCGAGCGGCTGGCGCTGAGCCAGCCGGCGGTGTCGAAGACGCTGTCCGAACTCGAGGCCATCGTCGGCACCCGGCTGGTGGATCGCAGCAAGGCCGGCCGGCGCGGCGTGCAGGGCCTCACGGCCGCCGGCGAGCAACTGCTGGCGCATGCGCTGCGCGTGCTGGAGGCGCTCGACGCCAGCGCGCAGGCGGTGGCGCCGGCGGCGGGCGGGCGCATCGAGCGGCTGCGCATCGGCGCGCTGCCGAGCGTGGCGCCGGCCCTGCTGCCGACGGCGCTGGCGCGGTTGCGCGACGGCTGGCCGCAGGTGCAGATCGTGGTGAAGAGCGCCGCCAACGGCGCGCTGCTCGACGAGCTGCGCGCCGGCGAGCTCGACCTGGTGGTCGGCCGCATGAGCGATCCGCGCCTGATGGGCGGCCTGAGCTTCGAGCTGCTGCACACCGAGCCGCTGGTGTTCGCGGTACGGGCGGGGCATCCGCTGGCGCTGAAGGCGGCGTCGGTGCAGGCGGTGCTCGGCTATCCGCTGGTGGTGTACGGCGAAGGCACGATCCCGCGCCACAACACCGAGAGCTTTTTGTCGGCCCGCGGCCTGGTGCTGCCGACCAATGCGCTGCAGACGCTCGACGTGGCGGTGGCGCGCGCGCTGGTGGCGGTGTCCGATGCGGTGTGGATCACGCCGCTGGGCGCCGCGCGTGGCGAACTGGCCGAAGGCCGCCTGGTGCGGCTTCGCATCGAGACGGCGGGCACCGAGGAGCCGGTCGGCCTGCTGCAGCGCAGCGATGCCGAGCCTTCGGCATTGCGCGCCGCGATGGCCGCGCTGCTGCGCGAGGCGGCCAAAGAGCAGGGGGCGGTGCCACCAGCGGCCAGACAAAAGCGCGGCGGCTAGCCGGTTTTCGCCAGGAACGCCGCGGAACCGGCTTTGCCGGGCCGCAGGTGTTGCCCCCTGCAAGGGGGTTGGCGAAGCGACACGAAGTGCGCGCAGCCTGGGGGTCAGTCCTTAGTCGCCCGGCGCTGCACGCAGGCGACGTAGCCTTCGCCGTCCGGCGGCCTGCCGGCGCGCTGGCTCTCCCACATCATCTGGCCCAGGCAGTCCATTGCCTCGTGGTGCGCATGCAGCAGCGAGCCGCGCCGCGCGGCCAGCAGCTCGACGGCCTGGCGGATGCCGCGCGGCTGGTCGATCGAGCACTGCTCGCTGATCGACAGGTGCATCGACAGATGAAGGAACGGGTTCTCGCGCCCGTTCGATCCGTCATAGACCCGCGCGACCGCCGCGTCGGCATCGGCCAGGTCCTCGTGATATTCGGGGTGCTGGTCGATCCAGCCGGCGGCGATGGTCTCGAGCGCTTCCATCGGCAAGCCCTGCCGGTGCTTGGCGTACACGTCGCAGAAGAAGCGGCGCACGTCTTCCTGGGAGGGGTTGAACATATATAGATAGGTGCGAGAAGGGTAGGGAAGGCGAAGAGGGGTGAAGACGGGTGAGGAGGTCAGCCGAAAGGTCGCTTTTTCGGGGGCTCGATGTGTCCGGCGTTCCGGTGACGAAGCGTTACGCCGTAACGTAACGAATCGCGAAATGACCTGCTTACGAGCTGTTTCCACACATGGCCGGCAGGCCGTCAAAAAGAAAAATATCCATAAAAATCAACAGGTTGCGTCATCGGCAAGCAGCTTGGCACGGGGCTGGACCAAAGCGGCACGCTAGTTGCCCCTTAGTAGGCATCTTTTGTCACAGAGGCTGCCATGAACGCTCCACAAGCATCGACCGTTTCGACCGAAGGACTTGCCGCCGCCAATGGCGCAGCTCCTGTTGTCATTGCCCAGGCCACCGTTACTCCGCTCGGCACTCCCGGCGCGTTGAGTTCGGCGGCGCCCGCTGCTGCTGCCGGTCCGGCCAGCATCGGGACATTATCGAATGCCACGCCCGGCGTCGCAGTGATGCGCGACGGTGTCCGCATTCCGGTCGATGGCAATCAGACCCTGATTGCCGGTGACCGCGTGATCGTGCCGCAAGACGGCCACGCCAACGTGCTGTTCCCCGGCTCCGCCACCAACAAGGCGCCGCTGGCCGGCGTCTTCACCGGCGGCACCGACGCCACCATCGGCTCGACCAAGCTGCCGGGCGGCCTCGAACAAGTGAATGTGGATGTCGCCTCGGGCGACCTGCAAGTGACCCCGCCCGACAGCGACGCCGACGCGGCCGCGCTGGCGGTGACCAAGAAGCTCGCTGCCGGCAGCGGCATCGGCCTGGGCGAATTCGCGCTGGGTGCCCTGGGTGCCGCGGCACTGGGTGCCGCGCTCAGCGGCGGTGGTGGTGGCGGCGCGTCCGGCATTCCGCTGCTTGTGTCCTCCGGCGATCCGAACACGCCCACGACCCCGACCACGCCCACCACACCTGACTCCGATGCGGACGCGGACTCCGACGCGGACTCGGATGCCGATGCCGACGGCGACGCGGATTCGGACGCCGACTCGGATGCAGACGCCGATGCCGATGCCGATGCCGATGCCGACTCGGACGCCGATGCAGACGCGGACGCTGATTCGGATGCCGACGCCGACGCGGACTCCGATTCGGATGCCGACGCCGACGCGGACTCCGATTCGGATGCAGACGCTGACGCCGACTCCGACTCGGATGCCGACGCAGATGCCGACTCCGATGCAGACGCCGACGCTGACGCCGATTCGGATGCCGACGCCGACGCCGATTCGGATGCTGACGCGGACGCAGATGCCGACTCGGATGCAGATGCAGACGCCGACGCCGATGGCGACCACCTCCTCGATCCGGGCGACGGCCTCGTCAGCCATGTCGTCGACGGCGTCAGCGGCGCGCTCGGTCTCGGCGGTGCGCTCACCCCCGTGACCCACGTGGTCGATGGCGTGACCGACGTCCTCGACAATGTGCTGTCCCCGCTGCTCGGGACCACCTTCACGCCCAACAACCCCAACGAGTTCGACCCGGTCGACAACACCGTCACCGACGTCACTCACCTGCTGGGCGGCGCGCTGAGCCCGGCGCTCGACGGCCTGCTGGGCGCCGGCGCCACCAACCAGATCCTCGGCACGCTGAACCAGCAGGTCGACTACCTGACCGACGCGCTGCACAACGGCCTGGAGAACCTCATCGGCGACCACGGCATCGTGAGCGGCCTGACCGGTGCCCTGGGCCTCGGCGGCGTGACCGACCAGCTGCTGGGCAAGGACGGCGTCATCGGCGACGTGCTCGGCAACGTGCTGGGCGAAGGCAGCCTCGTGTCCGGCCTGCTCAGCGACAAGGGCCTGGTCGGCGGCCTGCTCGGCCAGGACGGCCTGGTCGGTGGCCTGCTGGGCGACAAGGGTGTCGTCGGCGGCCTGCTCGGTGAAGTGCTGGGCAGCGACGGCCTCGTGGGTGGCCTGCTCGGAGACAAGGGCGCCATCGGCGGCCTCACCGGCGGCCTGCTTGGCGAACAGGGCCTGCTGGGCGGCCTGCTCGGCGAAGGCAGCGCGGTGGGTGGCCTGCTCGGTGACGACGGCCTCGTCGGCGGCCTGCTCGGCGGCGACGGTGCGCTGTCCAACCTGCTGGGCAGCGACGGCCTCACCGGCCAGCTGCTGGATCACGGCGGCCTGGTCGACAGCCTGCTCGGCGAGCATGGCGTGGTGTCCGGCCTGATCACCGACAGCCCGCTCGGCGGCCTGCTCGGTGGCGACAACGGCCTGCTGGGCGGTGCCCTCGGCGGCCTGCTCGGCGACAAGGGCGTGGTCGACGGCCTGCTGGGCGACAACGGCGCGCTGGGCGGCCTGCTCAGCAATGACGGCCTTCTGGGTGGCCTGCTCGGCGACAACGGCGTGGTCGGCGGGCTCCTGGGCGGCGACGGCCTGCTCGGCGGCGTGCTCGGCAACGACGGCCTGGTGGGTGGCCTGCTGGGCAACGACGGCCTCCTCGGCGGCGTGCTCGGCGACAACGGCCTGGTCGGCGGCCTCCTGGGCAGCGACGGCCCGGTGGGTGGCCTGCTCGGCAACGACGGCCTCGTCGGCGGCCTGCTGGGCGACAGCGGCCTGGGCAGCGTGCTCGGCGGCGACGGCCTCGGCGGCGGACTGCTCGGGCCGGACGGCCTGGTCGGCGGCCTGCTGGGCAACGACGGTCTGGTCGGTGGCCTCCTGGGCAGCGACGGCCTGCTGGGTGGCGTGCTCGGCGGTGTGCTGGGCGGCATCGGCAACGGCGGCACGCCGGGTAACGGCGCAGCGCTGCTCGACCCGGTCGACAGCGTCGTCGGCAGCGTGGCCAACGGCCTGAACCACGGCGTTCTCGGCGACCTCGGCCTGGGCGACGTGCTCACGCCGGTGGTCGGCCTCACGGACAGCCTGACCGACACGGTCGACGGCCTGCTCGGCCCGGTGCTCGGCACTTCCTTCAACTCGAACAGCCCCAACGTGCTCGACCCGGTCGACAGTGTGGTGAGCCAGGTGACCGACGGCGTCGGCGGCCTGCTGAGCCCGCTGACCGACCAACTGCTGGGCACGGGTACGACGACCGCGGTGCTGCATGCCGTCGATACGCAGGTGGACTACCTCACGGACGGCGTGGCGAACCTGCTGAACGGCGGCGTGCTGGGCGGTGTGCTCGGCGGCGACGGCGGCCTGCTCGGCGGCGTACTGGGTGACAACGGCGTGCTGGGCGGCGTTCTCGGCGGCGACGGTGGCCTGCTCGGCGGCGTGCTGGGTGACAACGGCCTGCTCGGCGGTGTGCTCGGCGGTGACGGTGGCCTGCTTGGCGGTGTGCTCGGTGACAACGGCGTGCTGGGCGGTGTGCTCGGCGGCGACGGCGGCCTGCTTGGCGGCGTGCTGGGCGACAACGGCGTGCTGGGCGGTGTGCTCGGCGGCGACGGTGGCCTGCTCGGCGGCGTGCTGGGTGACAACGGCCTGCTGGGCGGTGTGCTCGGCGGCGACGGCGGCCTGCTCGGCGGCGTGCTGGGTGACAACGGCCTGCTGGGTGGTGTGCTCGGCGGCGACGGCGGCCTGCTCGGCGGCGTGCTGGGTGACAACGGCCTGCTGGGCGGTGTGCTCGGCGGTGACGGCGGCCTGCTCGGCGGTGTACTGGGCGACAACGGCATCCTGGGCGGCGTACTCGGCGGCAGCGAAGGCGGCCTGCTCGGCGGCGTCCTCGGCAGCGATGGCCTCGTGGGCGGCCTGCTGGGCGGCGGCACCGACGGTGGTCTGCTCGGCGGTGTGCTGGGTGACCACGGCGTCCTGGGCGGCGTTCTCGGCGGCAGCGAAGGCGGCCTGCTCGGCGGCGTCCTCGGCAGCGACGGCCTCGTGGGCGGCCTGCTGGGTGGCGGCACCGACGGTGGCCTGCTCGGCGGTGTGCTGGGCGATCAAGGCGTCCTGGGCGGCGTTCTCGGCGGCAGCGAAGGCGGCCTGCTCGGCGGCGTCCTCGGCAGCGATGGCCTCGTGGGTGGCCTGCTGGGTGGCGGCACCGGCTCGGGTGGCGCGCTCGGTGGTGTCCTCGGCAACGACGGCCTGGTCGGCAGCCTGCTGGGCAACGACGGCCTCGTCGGCGGACTGCTCGGTGGCCTGCTGGGCGGCAGCAGCCCGGTGGCCAACATCCTGCAGCCGGTGAGCAGCGTCGCCAGCGGCGTCACGGACACCGTCAGCTCGGTCGCCTCGAACGTCACGCACGCGGCGTCCGATGCAACGGCGCCGGTGACCGACATCCTGGCCGGCGCGTCCCATGCGGCCGCACCGGTGACCGATGTCGTCACCAGCGTGGTGAACACCGTGGAGCACGTGACCACGCCGCTGGTGACCGACGTCGTGACGCCGATCACCAGCCTGGTCGAACACAGCCCGGCCGGCAGTGCGCTGTCGCCGGTGACCAACATCCTTCACGGCCTGTTGGGCTGATTCACAAGAACAGCAGAAGGAGGGGTGGGGAGCGGAAGCACCAGGGACAGGCCGCCACCGGCCTGTCCCGCGAAAGGATTGGATATGAAAAAGAATTTCCGGATACTGGCCATCGTCGCACTCGGAGCAATCCTGGTCGGCTGCGCGGCCCCCAAGACCGGTCGCGACGACGCGACCTACTACTACTCGAACAAGGGCGCGAGCGCCGTTGCGAAGGTGGAGCCCGCTGCGCCGCCGCCGGTGCAGAACGGCCCGGCGGGCGTGTCGAAGATCGTCTACTTCGACTTCGACAAATACAACATCAAGTCCGAGTACGTGAAGATCGTCGAGGCGCACGCGAGCTACATGCGCAACCGGCCGTCGAGCCGGGTTGTGATCGAAGGCAACACCGACCAGCGCGGCGGCCGCGAATACAACCTGGCGCTGGGCCAGCGCCGTGCCGACGCCGTGCAGCGCGCGCTCATGCAACTGGGCGTGCCGGCCGAGCGCGTCGAGGCCATCAGCTGGGGCACGGAGAAACCCGCGTCGCTCGCAACCACCGAGGAGGGCTATCAGCTCAATCGCCGCGCCGAATTCAGCTACCGCTGAAGCCGGTGCCAAGCGATGACTTCGACGGCAGTTTCCGGTCCGCGCACACGTCGAGGCATGGGCAGATGACGGGCGCGACCGGTTTCCCGCATTCGATCGGGGCCGCATGATGTCTTTCCAGGATCAGCTCCACGCCTGCCACGAACGCCTGGTGTCGGTGTGCGCGGCATTGCCTGCCCCGTACCCGGCGTTCACGCTCTTCTTCTCGGTGAGCGACGGCGCGCAGCGTGCCCACGTGGTGCATGCGCGCGCCGCCGACTTCGAGACGGCATGGCGCGAGGGCGCGGAGTCCGTCGGGCGCTGGGTGCGCGAGCGCGGCATCGTGTCGCCGTGGCTGCGCATCGACTGGGTCGAGGGCGCGAGCCCGATGGAGTGGGTGCAGTTCAAGACGCAGCTCACCGCGGTCAAGCGCAACTACTTCCGCCTCGGCCTGGCTTTCGACCAGGACTTCGAGATCGCCTTCACCGAGCAGGAGCTCAATGCCAACGCCATGCTGTGCGGCGACTCGACCATCGCGCACTCGGTGGTGAACCCGCGCAACTTCGAGGTCTACGGCCTGGCCCGCTTCGAGCGCGCGCCGCCGCTGGACATGCCGGCCGAGCAGCCGGTCTACCTGCTCGCGATGGTGGGCGTGTTCTGCCAGCCCGACGGCGTGGTGCACAAGCTCGTCGGCACGGGGCTCGACGCGGGCCGCCGGCAGCTGCCGGCGCTCAACCCGCAATCGGTGCTCGACCTCGTGCGCAGCGGTTCGTCGTACCTCGCGCGGCAGGTGCAGAGCGACGGCCTGTTCGTGTACGGCTACTTCCCGTGCTTCGACCGGCGCATTCCGACCTACGACGCCATGCGCCATGCGAGCGCGGTCTACGCCATGCTCGAAGCATGGGAGCTCACGCGCGACGAGACCCTGCGCTCGGCCATCGACCGCGCGATCGACCACATGACCAGCTGGCTGATCCGCGACTACACGCTGGCCGACGGCCGCGCCGCGGCCTTCCTGGTGGACACCGGCGGCGAGATCAAGCTGGGCGGCAACGCGGCCTGCGTGCTCGCGCTCGTGAAGTACTGCGAGCTGATGGACACGCGCCACTGGCTGCCGCTCATCGACAAGCTCGCGCTCGGCATCGCGTCGCTGCAAGACCCGGAGACCGGCCGCTTCAACCACGTGCTGCATGCGACCGACCTCTCGGTCAAGCAGGCCTCGCGCATCATTTACTACGACGGCGAGGCGGTCTACGGCCTCATGCGCCTGTACAGCCTCACGCGCGACCCGCAGTGGCTGGCGGTGGTCGAAAAAGCCTTCGACTATTTCATCGCGGGCCAGCAATGGCAGTCGCACGACCACTGGCTGAGCTGCTGCGTCAACGAGCTCACGCACTGGAGCCCGCAGGAAAAATACTTTCGCTTCGGCCTGCAGAACGTGGCGGGGTACCTGGACTTCGTGCTCGACCGCAAGACCACGTTTCCGACGCTGCTCGAACTCATGCTGGCCGCGCAGCAGATGCTGCAGCGGCTCGAAGGCATGCCCGCGATGCGGCACCTGCTCGACGAGCTGGACACCGAGAAGTTCTACCGGGCGCTCGACTACCGCGCGCACTACCTGCTCAACGGTTTCTTCTGGCCCGAGATGGCGATGTACTTCCGCCGGCCGTCGACGGTGGTGGGGTCCTTCTTCATCCGGCATCACTCGTTCCGCGTGCGCATCGACGACGTCGAGCAGTACGTGTCGGGCTTCGTGGCCTACCACCGCTACCTGCTGGAGCGCCGCGCGCTGGCGGCGGCCAGCGGTGTGGGCGGCACCGGCGGCGGCGCGCGCGACGACGGCCCGGCCTGGACCGCGAGCGAGATGGCTCGCGTCACCGGCGGCGAGTGGGTCGTCAAGCCCGAGGACGGCTGGCGCGCCAGCGGCGTCACGCAGCGCTCCTTCATGCGCAAGGGCCGCGTGGTGTTCGACCACCAGACGCGCCCGTCGAAGACGCCGCTGGCGGCCGTCACGCTCAAGGGCGTGCTGCAGCCTGCCGCCGCCGTGCTGTGTACCGACCCCAAGCCGCACCTCGACAAGCGCGTGCCGGTGCTCAAGGTGCAGAACGTGCTGCAGTCGGTGCTGCTGCTGGGCGACCATGCGCGCTGCGAATTCACCGGCCGCGTGTGCGGCGTGCTCGGCAGCGGCGCCGGCAGCGGCACCGTCACCGCCATGCTGGCCGGCGCGCTCACCGTGTGGGGCGAGGTCGCGCAGCCTGAAGGCAACATCAGCCTGCCTTCAGGCATCGCCTGGAACATGACCTGCATGCCGCGGCACGCGGCCTACTGGGTGATGGAGATGGGTGCATCGCAGATGCCGGCCTCGGCGCAACTGGTGCGGCCCTCGCTCGTCGTCGTGACCGGGCTGTCGGCCGCGTCGCAAAAGCACCGTGGCCCTTCGGAAGCCGCTGCGCGGCTGGACAGCCGCATCTTCCAGGCAATGGCCCCTGGCGACAGCGTGGTGCTGAACCGCGACATGCCCGAGTTCGCGACCTTCGCCGACGCCGCCATGACGCAGCAACTGCAGATCGTGACCTGCGGCGAGCACAAGGACGCCGACGTGCGCCTGCTCGCCTTCGACCACGGCGAGGTGCAGGCGCTGGTGATGGGCGAGCCCTTCCAGCTGCGGCTCAATGCGCCGGGCCGCCATATGGGCGCGAGCGCCATCGCGGCGCTTGCCGCGCTGCAGGCGCTGCGCCTGCCGCTGGCCGCGGCGGTCGAGCCCTTTGCGCACTTCGAGCCGCCGGGCGGGCGCGGCGCGCTGCACACCATTCACATCGGCGGCGGCAGCTTCAAGCTGATCGACGAGACCTACGACGCCAACCCGAGCTCGATGCGCGCGGCGCTGGAGATGCTGTCGCAAGCCCCCTGCGAGCCGGCTCGCCGCGTGGCGATCCTCGGCGACATGCAGGAACTCGGCCCCGCCGCGCAGCGCCACCACCTCGACCTGGAGGCGGAACTGCTGGCCTCGCAGCCCGATCGCGTGCTGCTGTGCGGCCCGCTGATGCGGGCGCTGCACACGCGCATTCGCACCAAGGTGCGCTCGCACTGGTTCGTCGATGTGTCCGACCTGTCCACCGCGCTCGGCGGCCTCCTGCAACCGGGCGACTGGGTGCTGGCCAAGAGTTCGGCGGGCATCGGTCTTTCCCGGCTTGCCCGGGTCTTGAAAGCATTGCCATGAGATGGAACGCGTTATTGCATTCGCCCTACGAGCATGAGGCACTGGCAGCGCCACGACGCTGGTGGCTGGGCTGGCTCCAGCTGCTGTGCGCATGGGTGCTGTGCATGCTGTTGTGCGCCAACATCGCATTGGTGTTCGCAGAGGGTTTGCCCCATCAAACGAAAGCTGTCAGGTCAGGGAGTCCGGCCGGTTGCGCGGTAACGGGAAGCGCCGCGCAACCGGGACCGGAGCAGTCTGTGAAAGCCAAGCCGTCGAAGGTGCGCGTGCCTGTGTGCTGAGTCGCGTGGAGAGTGAATTTTTGCCTTGTAACAGCTGGGTAACAGTTGATAATGAGGCAGGCGTCATTGCACGACGGATCGGCTTTTTCCCATGATCAAGTTCCTCTTGCCCAGCCAGTTGGTTGCCGACACGCCAGACGAACCTGGTGCCAGTCCCTATGCGGGCGCGTTGCATGAAGCGTTTCGCGCGGCCTATCCGCTGGTCAAGGGCGCGGCGTGGCGCTCGCTCCCCATCAGCCTGTTCGGGCTGCTGCCTTCGATCTTCCTGCTGCAGGTGTATGACCGCGTGCTGTCGCGCAGCGGCACCTCGACGCTCGCCGCTCTGGTGAGCGGCATCTTCTTCTTCCTGTGCATCGAGTTCTGGCTGCGCACGCGGCGCTCGCGCCTGCTGCGCAACGCGGGCGCCATCATCGACCACGGCGTGTCGGGTGCATTGCTGAATTCGATGCTGTCGCGCCCGCTGCGCGCGCTGGAGTCGCGGCCCGCGTCGTCGTGGCAGCTGTACTTTCGCGACGTGGGTTCGGTGCGCGGCACCGTCACCGGCGGCCTCGCGCAATCGATCTTCGACCTGCCCATGGCCATCTTCGCGCTGATCGTGATCGGCATCGTCGCGCTGCCGGTGCTGCCGGTGGTGGCCGTGTTCCTGGCCATCATGTCCTTCCTGGCGTGGTGGTGGGCCGACGAAGTGCGCACCGGCCGTGTGGAAGAGGTGCAGCGCGGGCGCGGCCTGGACCGCATCACCTCCGAGATCTGCCATGCGCGCGAGACGCTGAAGACGCAGGCCAACGACGGTCCCACCATCGAGATGTGGCGCCAGACCTACAACGCCTGGCTCACCGAGAGCTTCACCAAGAACGGCCAGATCGAGACCGCGCGCGACGGCACCACCGTGCTGCTGACCGTGTTCTCGGTCATCGTCGTCACCGTGGGTGCGGTGTCGGTGATGGAGCAGTGGATGACGGTGGGCGGCCTGGTCGCTTCCAACATGCTGGCGCTCAAGGCACTGCAGCCGGTGGCCGGCCTGGTGTCGAACTGGCGCTCGCTGGCCACCGCGAAGGAAGCCGCCAAGCGGCTCGAAACCGTGCTGCGCGAGCCGGTCGAGAAGCCGCCCACGGGCATGGAACTGCCGCAGCCGCTGGGCCGCGTCACGCTGCGCGACGTGAGCTTCAGCTTCACGCAGAACGCGCAGCAGCAGGTGCTGGAGAACGTCGACCTCGACATCGGCCCCGGCGGGCTGCATGTGATCGTCGGACGCAACGGCGCGGGCAAGTCGACGCTGGTGAAGCTGGTGTCGGGCCTGTACACGCCCACGCGCGGCACCGTGAGCATCGGCGAATACGACCTCTCGCAGTTCGGCCGCGAAGAGCTGTCGCGCTGGATCAGCTATCTGTCGCAAGAGGTCTACTGGTTCGGCGGCGCGCTGGTCGACGTGATGCGGCGCGGCGCGCCGGGCCAGAGCGACGAGCAGATCGTCGCAGCCTGCAAGCTCTCCGGCGCGCACGACTTCATCTCGCGCCTGCCCGACGGCTACCGCACCGTGGTGGGCGAGGGCGGCACGGGCTTCTCCGTCGGTGAGCGGCGCAAGCTCGCGCTGGCCATGAGCTTCCTGCGCAAGCCCTCGGTGCTGGTGCTCGACGAGCCCAGCAACGACCTCGATTTCCAGAGCGAGCGCAACCTGCTCGCCACCATGCTCGCGGTGGCCAAGGTGCGCACCGTGGTGGTGGTCACGCATTCGCTGCGCATCGTCTCCGCGGCCACCGTGGTCTACCACGTGACCGGGCAGGGCAACGTCGAACAGGGCTCCGCGGCGGTGATGGTGCCCAAGCTGTTCGGCGTGAAGAAGCCGCTGGTGGCGGTGGGCGATACCGAAGACAGCGCGGGGGCCGCGGCCTCCCGCTCCATGGCGTGAACACGACGAGCGACGGGGGCCGCAAATTTTGAAATCAGACCTTCCGCAAATACTGCAGGACGAGCAGGACAAGCGCGCGGCCCAGACATCGCCGCAGGGACGACGGCGGCAATGGATCATCGGCGGGGCGGTCGCGGTGCTGGCACTGGTCGGCCTGGGCTTTCCCATGGAGACCGTGGTCGTCGCGCCGGGCCGCGTGATCCCTTCTGACCGCGTCAAGTCCATCCAGCATCTGGAAGGCGGCATCGTCAGCAACGTGCTGGTGAAGGAAGGCGACAAGGTCAAGACGGGCCAGCCGCTGGTGGAGATCGACTTGGGCGGCAGCGGCCTCAACCTCGAGGAACTCACGGCGCGCTACGCGGCCACGCAGGCCACGCGCGTGCGCCTCATGGCCGAGAGCCGGGGCCAGCCGCTGCGCCGCGATTCCTTTGCCAAGGACATCGACGAGGGCGTGTTCGAAGGCGAGACCGGCGCCTACCAGGCGCGCACGCTGGAGCAGCGCGGCGTCATGGCGGGCGCGGTGTCGGGGCTGGAGCAGGCGCGCAGCAAGAAGCTGGAACAGCAGGCCAAGGTCAAGGGCCTCGGCGACCGGCTCGAACTGATGCAGAAGGAACTCGAGATTTCCGAGCAACTGCTCAGCGAGAAGCTGGTGGGCCAGGTCGAGGTGCTGGAGAAGCGGCGCCAGGTCGAGAGCGTGCGCAGCGAACTCGCGGTGGCGCGGCAGGGCGTGGTCTCGGCCGACGCCGCCATCACCGAGGCGCAGGCCAAGATGGCCGAGGCGGAAGGCCGCTACAGGCGCCGCGCGTCGGACGAACTGGCCACCGTCGAGCGCCAGTTCGCAAGCCTGAGCGAAGACCTCGCACGGGCCCGCACGCAGCGCTCGCGCACGGTGGTGAAGGCGCCGTCGGACGGCATCGTCAAGGGCCTGCGCAACTCCAGCCCCGGCTGGGTGGTGAAGCCGGGCGAGTCGATTCTCGAAGTGGTGCCCGACGAAGACGAGATCATGGTCGAGGCGCGGCTCAACCCGAACGACCGCGGCTTCATCGAAGTGGGGCAGACGGCGCGCGTGAAGATCACCGCCTACGACTACCTGCGCTACGGCGCCGTCGACGGCAAGGTCAAGCTGGTGGCCGCCGACGCCGACCGCGACCCCGCCATCTCGAACGGCGCGCCTTACTACCGGCTGCTCATCAGCATGTCGCAGTCGCACGTGGGGCGCGACGAGAACCGCATCACCGCCGGCATGGAGTCGGAGGTCGACCTGCGGGTCGGCACCGATCCGTTCATCTGGTACATCCTGCGGCCCGTGCTCAAGCTGCGGCGCGAAGCCTTCCGCGAACCATGAGGAACGCACCCTTGAACAGCCGGCGCCGCACGGGCACCGGTGTGGTGTGCGCGGCGCTGTGCGCCAGCTTCGCGCTGCCGCCCGCCGCCTTCGCGCAGGAACAGCAACAACAGGAATCGCAGCAGGCGCCGCAGGAGCCGTCGTTGCCGCTCACGCTTGCGCGCCGCCTGTCCCCGCCGTCGCTGGGCGCGGCCAGCTATGCGCAGCAGGTGAAGCAGGCGTTGGTCGCGCTGTCCCAGGACTACCCCGAGGTGCAGACGGCCCAGGCCGCCGCCAACACCAGCAGCTACGGCGTCGATGCGGCCAAGCAGGCGCGCTACCCGCGCTTCAGTTTCGGCACGACATCGGGCAACTACAACAGCGGCGCGACCGGTGCCAAGACACAGGGCTACACCGTGCTCACCGCCCAGGCCCGCATGAGCCTGCTCGACGGCGGCGGCATGAGCGCCGCGCAGCGTGCCGCGGAGGCCGGCAACCAGGCCGACGACGAGGCCGTCGTCACCACCTCGCAGAAAGTGGTGCTCGACGCACTGACCGCCTACCTGCAGGTGCAGCGCTACGACCTGAAGAAGCAGATCGCGCACAAGGCCACCGAGGTGGTCGCCGAGCTCTCCAAGGCCGAAGCCCGCCGCGTCGCGCTGGGCGTGACAGGCGACAACGACCTCAACATGGCCGCGTCGCGCCGCGCGCTCGTGGCTGCACGCGAGTCCGACTTCGAGGCGCAGCGCGACGAGGCGATGGCCAAGTTCCGCAATTACTTCAAGTTCTCGCCCAACGCCGAGTCGCTGCCCGTGCTTGCCGCACCGCCGCAATGGCGTATCGGCTCGCAGGAAGAAGCGTTGCGCCGCGCCGAGGCGCGCAGCACCGAGATTGCCGAAGCCCAGGGCCGCATCGATCGCGCCAGGGCGCTGGCGGACCAGCAGGACGCGAGCCTGTATCCGACCCTCGACGCCGTCGTCGTCAAGACCAGGGACCCGAGCGACGTGACGCAGAACCCGACGCGCGCGGGCTTCGAACTCAACTGGAACTTCGGCAACGGCTTCGACCGGCAACTGCGGCTGAAGTCCGCGCTGGCCGAAGTGGCCAACCAGGAAGCCAAGCTCGAAGGCGTGAAGCTCAACCTGTTCGAGCTCACCTCCGCCTCATGGGCCCGCACCGTGTCGGGCCGCGAGCGCGAGCGGCAGCTGATGGAAGCCGTGAGCACGTCGGGCCAGGCCTTCCGCGGCCGCCGCCGTCTCATGGAATTCGGCCGCGAGACCCTGCCCAAGGTGCTCGACGCGCAACTCGACTACTACACGCTGCTGTTCGACTACATCGACGGCGTGTTCGACCTGCGCATCTCGGAGCTGCGCCTGGCGCGCACCACTGGCGAACTTCGCATCGACCCGGTGGGACCGAACGGATGGATCGACCGGCTCTTCGGCTCGCCGAGCCGGCCTGCGTTGACCGAGGACGGCCTGCTGGGCGCGCTGTGCATCTCCAGCAACACCGCATGCGCGAGCGAACCGGTGGTCGAGCGCGCCGCCGGCCCGGCAGGTGCGAACCCGCTGCTGCGCAAAGCCCCGCGCCTTTCGATCCCCTGACCGGCGTCGTGGCGGTGCCGCTCAGGCGTCTTCGGGGATGCCCGGTTCGCCGTCGAGGATCTGGTATTTGCGCATCTTCTCCCACAGCACCTTGCGGCTGATGCCCAGGTGCTGCGCGGTGTCCTGGCGCTTCCAGTCGTTGACCTCGAGCGCCGCGATGATGCGGTTGCGCTCGCTGCTGTTCCAGCCCTTGCGGTCGCTGCTGCCGTCGAGCCCGATCCCGCCGCCGCCACCCGCGCCGTTGCGGTCCGCCGAGATCGTCGGTGTCGGCGTGCCGCGCGTCAGCGCAATTGCGCGCTGGATCAGGTTCTGGTCCCAGCTGTGCAGCTGCCGCGCGATCACGCCCACGCGCTCCGCGAGGTTGCGCAGCTGGCGCACATTGCCCGGGAAGTAGGTCTCGGCCACCGCGTCGCTCAGCCAGTGCGGCGTTTCGCCGAGCGTCTCCAGCTCGTCGCCGAGCACGTTGCTCAGCAGGGCCTTGAAGATCGCGATCTTGTCGACCTCGCCGCGCTCCTCGAGGCTGGGCACATGAAGCTCGATCACCGCGAGCCGGTAGAAAAGGTCGGCGCGGAACTCGCCGCTCGCCACCATCTCGCGCAGGTTGCGGTTGGTCGCCGCCACCAGGCGGAAGTCGACGCGGACCGGCGACGTCGCGCCGAGGCGCGTCACCGCGTTGTCTTCGAGCACGCGCAGCAGCTTGACCTGCTGGTAGCGCGGCAGGTCGCCGATTTCGTCGAGGAACAGCGTGCCGCCCGTGGCTTGCTCGAAATAGCCGCGGTGCGCATGCACCGCGCCCGTGAAAGAGCCCTTCGTGTGGCCGAAGAACAGCGACTCGAACAGCCCGTCGGGAATCGCGCCGCAGTTCACCGCCACGAAAGCGCCCTTGCTGTAGTGCTGATGGCCCAGGTGCAGCTGCTGCGCGATGCGTTCCTTGCCCACGCCGGTTTCGCCGCGCACCAGCACGCTGTGGTCGCAATCGGCGAAGGCGTTCACCTCGGCCAGCAGCGACTTCATCGCGTCGGAATGCGCCACCAGCACATCGGGCGCCTGAGGCGCCACCTCGCGCGCGCGCAACTGCCGCACCAGCTTCGCGACCATCGTGCGCAGCTCGGCGCAGGTGAAGTCGTAGGGCAGCACGTGCAGGTACTCGGGCGGATAGGTCCGCGAGTCCCGCTCGCGCGAACCCGCCGCGACCCAGATCACCGGCATGCCCTGCAACAGCTCCGTCGCATGCGCCAGCCCGCCGCCGTCAATGACCGTGACGCTGATGATCGCCACCGAAGGCCGCAGCGCCACCCCGCGCTCGGGCGCCGGCGGCGGCAGCCCGTCGGCCCGGATCACCTCCACGTCGAAGCTCGCCATGCAACGCGCGATGCGGTCGAGGATGTCGGCTTTGCCCTCCCAGACAAAGAGGTCGAGTTCGTCGAAGTTGGCGGCGGGGGAATTCATCGGGGTTCGCAGTCTCTGTGTGCCGGAAGCATCGCGCGGCACTGTCTCTCAATACACCAGCATGGGCAGGGCTTTGCAGTCGAGCGACTTCAGGTTCACGTCGACTTGGCCAAGGTTGATGCCGAGCACGTTTTGCAGAAGGGGCGTCAGGACCGAGGCGCCGATGGCGTTGAGTAGGGGTTGTAGCAAGCCGGCCAGAAACGACACCGCGTTGGAGATAACGCCACCGCCAGTGCTGTTGCTTTGATCCGCAAGAGCGTCTCTGATCATGTTTTTGCAACCTTGCTCGCCTTGGCTGAACAAGCCAGTGCATTGATTCAACAGGCCAGAAACCAAACCGAGGACACCGTTGAGTAGCCCCGTCAGCAGGCCACTCTGCCCCGCATTTTGGTTGATGGTATTGATCGCGCTGTTGTAGCGCTGGCCCAAGCAGGTCAAGGTGCTCGCCGTGCAGATGCTCGCGGTGTTGTTCCAGAGCTGGTTAGTAAGACTGTCCAGGTCTGTCGGTAACGGCTGCGTGCCCGTCGGGGGCCGGCTTGCCGGGCCGAAGAGCACCTGTGTGAGCTGGGTCAGGAGGGTCGATACGAGCGTTCCCAACTGCAGGTTGTTGGCGGACGATGTGCCTGTTTCTCCTTGGGCAAGGACCAGCACCGAGTCCGGGCCGGCCAGTGAGTTGTTGAGGTTGATGGAGGTGTTCGCCTTGAGCAGCCCCAGAATATTAATGAGCTCCGTGGATTGCACCGTGTTGCAGGCATTCACGTTGGAATAAATATCCGCTTGTGCGACCTTCCCTACGCATGCATTGAGGATGCTGCTCTTGACAAGGAACTGCACACGATCCTGTCCGGTCGACGATTGAAGCGCGGGGGTGCACATGTCGGTGATCGTGCCCGTGCCCGTCACTGCGTCGAGCACGATGGGCAGATTGAGTTTGACCAGAGCCTCCAACACCGAGCCGAGCGGGCCGGCCGCGGTCGTCACTTGGATGTAGGTGCGCACCTGCGCGTTGTAGGCCGTGGCACCGATGCCGCCGATACCGATCGAGGGTGGCGATATCACTATCGCCTGGGCCGAGACCTTCGCCAGCGACAGAAGGTTGATGTTGAGGGAACTGATGTCGATGGCATGCTGCGCCGTCGCCACGCCGATCGAGGTGTAGAGCAGGTCGAGAGCGCTCACGCCGACGTTCAGCGCGCCGCTTCCGCTGCCAGCCGGCGAAATGATCTGCGCGAACAGCCCGCGCGGCCCGTTGGCCACCGAACCCAGTTGCACCATGAGGTTGGTGAGGCCGAGCTTGGCCTGGATGGCTTGCAGCAGAGCGATGTTGCTGCTGAGCAGGCTGTTCTGTCCGGCCAGCGTCACGACGGCATTGAGCAGGTCGCCCAGCGCCACGGAGCGGCCCGCGAGAAGGGTGTTCAGTTCGCCGACGCCTATGTCGGCGGCGACAGGAATGCCCAGCGCCGCCAGTAGGCCGCCCGGTGTGATCTTGGCCTGTGCCAATCCGTTGTAGCCGACCAGCGAGGTACCCGAGAGGTCTAGCCCGATGCCCTTGAGCAGGCGGCCGAGCGTTGAGTCGCCATTGACGGCGATGAGCGTGCTCCCCACCGAGAATTGGGCGAGCGGCGCGCTCAATGCCGCCACGGCGGTGACGGTTATGGCCCGGTTGCCCACGAAGAAGGACAGCAGCGTGGGTGAGTTACGCGTGAAGCTCACGCGCACCGCATTTGCCGGGCCTGTAGCAGCCGGCGTCTGGAAGCTGGTGTTTTGATCCCAGTAGCCGCACTGGATCTCGCCTTGCGCACCTAAGGGTGTGAGCCCGACCGGCATGTTGCGGCCGGTGTCGGAGCTCGACGCGCCGTTGGCATTCAATTGCGCCGCCGTGGTCGCCGCGGTGCAGCCGCTGCGGATCTGCTGTGCGCCGGCCAGCGCCGCGAGGTCTGCCGTCTTCTGAAACTCGCGCTTCATGAAGTACATGAAGCCGATTTCGGTGCCGATCAGCGTGATGATGATCAAGCTCAGGGCAATGGCCGTGTTCACGAGGATGGACCCACGCGCGCGAGCAGTGCTTTGTGCGCAGCGGCGATGGGAATGGACGAATGCGTGCATGACCAACGAGACCTCAAGATGACCTTAGCGCCGCGCTGGCCCGGCTTCTCAGTTGATCGGGCATCCAGCGGCTGCTGTCCAGCAACAGCATCGAGGGCAGCAGGCGGTTCGCGCTGTAGGGGTAGGTGACCGTGACGACGTAACGGATGTAGGCCCCGGGCGCGCTCGCCGTGCTGGGAGTGACGTCCACCGTGACCTGCGAGACGATCCAGCTGCGTCGGCTCGTCACGTTGCCGCTGGACGCGGCAGGCACGACCAGCGAATTGGCCAGCGAGTCGTACACCGCATCCTTGACCCGGGAGTCCTGGGCCGTTGGGGCGGGCGTCAGCAGGCCCACGGCGCGCGCGCCTTCTTCCGCGGCGCGGGTGACGGCCTGCTGCGTGTAGAGCACGGCGCCAAAGGTGGCCAGCCCATAGAGCACGCTGAACAGCACCACGAAGACCAGCGCGAACTCGGTAGCCGCTACACCACGCTGCAACGCGCGTGCATGCAACCGCAGGCTGGCGCTTGAGCGCCCGGCGTTCATGGCGATCTCCCGTCGAGCAGCATGGCAGCGCTGCCTACGATCTGGGACGGTACGGCGAATGCGGGCAATGGGGGGAGTAACTGCTGCAGATTGCTTGCTGTCACCGTTACAACCATCTGGCAGCGCGTGTCCCAGGTGGCGCCGCAAGTCGGGTTGGTGCAGTTGTTCCCCACCACGCCGCAGACCGTGGCGCTGACGTTGCGAGTGACGATGGGAGGCATCCAGCTGCTGCTCTGCGTCGCGGTGGTCTGGGCCTGTGCGGCACGCGCCGGCAAGGTGGACTGGTAGCGCAATGCGGCGCGTGCGCCGTCTTCGGCGGCGTTCTGCAGACCGAGGCGGAACGCGAACACCATGCCGTAGCTGATGATTCCGTAGAGCAGGGTGAAGAAGATAAGGAACACCAGCGCGAACTCGACCGCGTACGCGCCGCGCTGTTTGCGCGCGCCGGGTCGAAGTCGTGGGGTGTTCATGATCAAGCTTGCGCCTGGTTACTTGGGCGCGTCCGAGCCCGAACCGGAGCCGGAGCCTGAAGACGCCTTGACGATCGAACTCATGCGCTCCGGGATCGGGAACTCGAAGCTCTTCAGGTAACGCGCATAGCTGCGACTCGCCACGTCGCCGGCAATCGGACGTGGCGTGGGAGAGGCAATTTCGCCGCTGCGCTGCCATGCGAGCAGGCCACGTGTGGCGTCGCCGACCTGCAGCCGCTCGTAGACGACTTCTCCTGCCGCGTTCATTTCTTCCGGGCCGGCTTGTGCCGGGTGGGCGGCGGCCGGCGGTGCTTCCGTCTGGACAGGCTTCGCAGCCTCCTGTGCCACTGCAGCGGGCGCAGCGATCACCAACACGGCGGCCAGCAGGGCGAGGCGATGGGCGTGTTCTTTTTTCATTGGGTACCTTGTGGGGTGGAGTTCGGTGGCATCGACAGCGCGGAGTCGGCGACGGACGGGTTCAGCTGGCTGGCCGTTCGCAGGCCGCCCATGCTGGCCCAGCGCGACGCCTTGAGCATCAACGGGGGCGGTACGGTGTCGTCACGCACGGGCTGCGGAGTGCTCGCAAGCGGCCGCAGTGCGGTGACGACTGGCGCCGCGCCGGTAGCCGCGAGCGGCTGATTACCGCCTGCGCGCATCTGCTGCGCGGCCTCGCGCACGGCTGCGCGCGAGGCCGCGGGCATGCGGTTGACTTCCATCAAACGGTCTGCCTGCTCGCGCTGGCCGGTGACTTCAAGATAGAGCGCAAGGTTGGATTGGGCCTGCGTGCTGTCCGGTCGCAACTGCAACGCCTGCATCAACGGGAGCCGGGCTTCCTCGATCTGTCCGGCGCGCAGGCTGGCGTAGCCCAGGTCGCTGAGCAGGAGGGCATCGGTCGGTGTCTGGCGCCGCGCCTTTCCCAGGAACTGCACGGCCTCCGCGTAGCTGCCACGCGCGCCAGCCAGCAGGCCGAGGCCGCGGTAGCCGGCACTTTCCAGCGGTGTGCCGATCAGGCGCTTGTAGGCCTGCTCGCTCAACGCGGCCTGATCGGTCTGGCGCAAGGCATCGGCGCGCACGCGAGTGGATTCCGGCGACACGCCCCAGCGTTGCTCGAGCGCGTCGATATGCGCGAGCGATGCAAACCACAGGCCATCCTTCTGCATCTGCTCGACGAGCTTGAGGTAGGTGGCCTTGCTGTCGATGTTCGCGCTCGACTTGGTTTCCGCGGACGCCTCGGCGGCCGCGCGTTCCTGGGCGTTGGCGCTGGCGACATAGGACGAGGACGTGTCCTTGAGGAGGTTGCATCCGCTGACGAAAAGGGCCGAGGCCATGATCGCGCCAAAGGTGAGCATGCGAGCCGCGCGGTGCGAGCACGGGGGCATGGAGGGGTCAAAGTGAGTCATTTACTGATCGCTCCCAATGAACGGAATATCGCGATGAAGCCCGGACCCGCCGTGACGATGACCAGCGCCGGCAGCAGCGAAACCACCATGACGCCGGTCATCTTCACGGTGATCTTGCCGATGCGTTCCTTCATCTGCGAACGCCGGCTCTCCCGCAAGCGGTCGCTGAAAACGCGCAGCGGCTCCTGCACGGCGCCGCCGTGGCGGTCGACCTGTACCAGCAGCGAGACGAGGCCTCGCAGGTTCTCGTTCTTGTGCAGCGTTGCCAGGCGATGCAAGGAGTGCTCGCGGGTGCGACCCTGGCTGTACTGCGCATTGGCGATACCCAACTCGTAGCCCAGCACATGAAGCACGTGAGAAAAATCAGTCGCCATGATCTGCAGGCTCTGGTCGAGGCTGAGGCCGACGCCCTGCAGCAGGCGCAGCAGGTCGATGAAAAGTGGCAGCTCCCGGGCTGCTCGCTCGCGGCGGCCGGCGGCGAAGCGGCCGAGCACCCACTTGGGCGCCATGAACCCAAGCACGGCGCAGGCCGCCAGTACGGTGACGATGGTGCCCTGCTCGTGCCCGCTGCTCCAGAGCAGGTAGGCCAGCAGCGGAAAAATAAAGGCCAGGCTGATGCGGGTTACCAGGAAGATCAGCTGCGTTCGCTTCGACGGCAGGCCGCATTGGTCGATGAGGTTGCGGTCTTCATCCGCCACGAATGCTCGTCCGAGCCTTGAGTCCAGCCAATGGAAGGGCAGGTCGAGTTCGGGTTTGAATGCGCCCTCGGCTTGCGCCTCGGCTGTCGTCACGGACTGCGATCCCGGCGTGAGCGCAGCCTGCCGGATGGCGCGACCGATGACCTGGCCGCTGCGCGCGCGACGGAGTTCGGCCGCGATCAGCGCGCCGGCGCCGACGATCAAGCCCAGCGCTAGCAGCACGAGGCTGAAGATGGCCAGTTGGTTGGAGGTGAACGTCATGCCAACCTCGCCAGACGGTAGAGAAGCGCTGCGCCCACCACTTGCAGGGTTGCGGAGGAATAAATAAGGATGCGCCCCGTCTCGTCATTCCACATTCCCATGAAGTAGCCGGGGTTGGTGACGATCAGGAAGCCGCCCACGCCGATCGGCAGCAGGCCCAGGATCCATGCCGACAGGCGCGTCTCCGCGGACATTGCATTCAGTTCCTGCTCCGCCTGTTCGCGGTCGCGCATGAAGTTGCCCACGCGCTCGAGCAACAGGTCGGCGCGACCGCCGTAGCGCACGCCAAGACCGAGGATGGATGCCAGCAGGAACATTTCCTCGATGCGCACGTTGGTGGCGGTCTGGTGCAGCGCGCGGTCGAGGTCCACGCCTGCGCGGACCAGCGCGGCCGAGCGTTCCAGATGGCCGCGCAGCGGGGCTTCCGTGGTGGCAATTGCAAGCTGGAAGGCCGCTTGCGTGGAGTTGCCGATCGTGATGAGGCGAACCATCGCGTCGATGTAGCCCGGCAGCTGGTTGACCAGCTTGCGGCGAAACTTCTGCAGCCGCCACCACAACAAGAAGCTGCCGGTGAGCAGCAGCACGAAAAGAATGCTTGCCGCCGCCAGCCAGCCGACCAGTACGCCCACCAATATGCTGAGCACGACGGCGGCCGCCAGTGCGAGCGCGATGGTGCGCGGCTCGACGACGCCTACCAGCCAGCCTGGCATTGCCCGCTCCAGCAGGCTGACATGCGCGGCTTCGGTGGTCGCGGGGCCGGTGTCGAGCCACGGGTCCGTCGTCAAGGTCGACGACATTCCTTCTCCCGGAAGCTCCCTGTCCCTCACTGGCATCGGTATCGGCGTGGTCGCCGTGCTGGTCGCGAGGATCTGCTGGCTCAGGTGCCGCTCGGTGGCCAGCCGCACCTGCCTGTTCTTCGCCCACTGCCACAGCATGAGCCCCGCCGCCGCCATCAGCAGCGCGATGCACGCCACGACGAGCAGGGCTTCACGCACGGTTGTCTCCATGCGCGCGCGACATCGACTGGCGGAAGCGCGTGATCTTGGGCGAGTGAGGCGCGATGCCCAGCGACACCCAGCGGTCGCGTTCCTCGCCATCGGGCGAGACGACCGGCTCGTAGCGGTACAGCTCCTGCATCGCGACCACGTTGTCGTTGACGCCCGTGACCTCGCTCAGCGAAATGATGCGGCGCTGGCCGCCCGACAGGCGCCCGATCTGAACGATGAAATCGATGGCGTTGGCGATCTGCCGGCGCAGGCTCACCTCGCTGCCCTGGTAGCCCGCGAAGCCCGCGAGCATTTCGAGGCGGTAGAGGCATTCGCGCGGCGAGCTGGCGTGGATGGTGCCCATCGAGCCTTCGTGGCCGGTGTTCATGGCCTGCATCATCTCGATGACCTCGGCACCGCGCACTTCGCCAACGATGATGCGGTCGGGCCGCATGCGCAGGCTGTTGCGCAGCAGGTCGCGGATCGACACCACGCCTGTGCCGTCGAAGCCGCCGGGGCGGCTTTCGAGCCGCACCACGTGGCTGGTGCCCAGCGAGAGTTCGGCCGTGTCCTCGATGGTGATGACGCGTTCGCGCGCGGGGATGTAGCTCGCGAGCGCATTCAGCAGCGAGGTCTTGCCCGAGCTGGTGCCGCCGCTCACGAGGATGTTGCAGCGCGCGCGCACCGCAATCTCGAGCAACTGCGCCATGCCGGCGTCGAAGGTGCCGAGCTTCACCAGGTCCATCGGCGTGAGCGGTTCCTTGCGGAACTTGCGGATCGACACAGAGAGGCCGTCGATGGCCAGCGGCTCGATGATCACGTTGATGCGGCCGCCGTCGGGCAGGCGCGCGTCGACCATCGGGTTCGACTCGTCAAGCCGGCGGCCCAGCGGCGCGAGGATGCGGCGCACGATGCGCATCACATGCTCCGAGTCGGCGAAGCGCACCGTCTCGCGTTCCAGCATGCCGTGGCGCGACACGTAGACGTTCTGGTAGCCGTTGATCAGGATGTCTTCCACGGCAGGGTCGTTGAGCAGGTCTTCCAGCGGCCCGAAGCCCGCGAGCTCCTTGGTCAGCGCGTCGGAGATGAGCTGCATCTCGCGGTCGTTGATCGGCACGCGGCGCAGCCGCACGAAGCTGTCGACCTCCAGTTCGACGAACTGCTGGATCGAGGCGCGCGACCAGCGGCCGAACTCCGCGCCCAGCTCCTCGATGCGGCTGAGCAGGTGGTCGTGCGTCCAGCTCTTGATGTCCTGGAACTGCTGGGAGTTGATGAACGCCTGGTCGTCGTCGGCGAATTCGATATCTGTGGACATGGGTTCAGCCTTCGTGTGAACTCTTCCAGAGGCCGGTGACTTGCGACATGAGCGCAACCCAGCGTGGATCCTTGGCCGGAGGTTGGCCCGTGGCAGACATGTATTCCTGGTGCAGGCTGCGGGCCAGGCCCGTCACCGCCTGCGCGTAGGGGTCGCTGCGCGAGGTGCGCACCAGCATTTCTCCGCGGCTCGCGGCCGCCATCAGCTGCGCGCTGCGCGAAGGCAGCACGTGGCGCAGCGGCAGCTCGAGCCGTTCGGCGATGTCCTTGGCCGTGAGGCCGACATGGCTGTCGAACTTGTTGACTACCAGGGAGAGGCGTTCGGTCTCGACGTTGCGCGCGCGCAGTTCCTTGAGCATGTTGGCGGTGGACACGATGCCGCCGATGCTCTGGTCGCACACGACCCACGCCTGCTGTGCCTCGCGCACCGTCTGCGCCATGAAGTCTATGGTCGAGAAGCCGCCGAGGTCGGCGACCTGGAAGTCGAAGAAGTCGGCCAGCCGCTTGATCAGCGCGACGGAGTCGGCATGCGAGATCTCGCGCACCTGCGCGAGGCTCGCGGGCAGCGGCAGGATGGCCACGCCGCTGGTGTGGTGCGCCAGCGCCGTGTGCAGCAGGGTCTGGTCGAGCCGGCGCAGGTTGCGCACGCCGTCGACGAAGCTGAAGCCGCTTTGCGTGTCGAGGTAGAGCAGGCCGTCGCGTGCCGGCAGGCCCAGGTCGAGCAGCGCAACGCCGTGCCTGGAGCTGCGGCCCGGCGGGCGCGCGGGTGCCTGCGCGAGCTGGTCGTGCAGCGTGAGGGCCAGGCTGGTTGCCAGCGTGGTCACGCCGAGTCCCGCACGCGCGCCAAGCAATGCCAGCGTGCTGCCGCGTGTGCCGCCTTGCAGGGTGCTGCGGCGGTCGAGCAGGGCGCGCAGCGTCGTTACCGCATCGGTGGGCGGTGCGGCCATGTCGATGAAGTCGTCCACCCCCGCGCGCAAGGCAGAGAGCATGGCGGCGGGTTCGGCCGAAACACCGGTCGCCAGCACCGGAAGCGTCGGCCAGTCGCGCTTCAGGCGCTGGTGGAGCTGGATGGCGTTGGCGCCCTGGTCGGGCGAGAAATCGATGAACACCGCCACCGGCCCGAGCAGGGCGATGCGCTCGTCGATCGACTTGGTGTCCGGCGCGAGGATCACCACCGACCCCAGCGTGCCGAGCGCATCGGTAAGCCACGTGATGTGGCTGCCATTGCTCGACGCGAACAGGTAGGTCTCGCTGCCTGTCTCGGGAATGCTGTCGCGTGGAGCGTTCATGGGGCCTGCCTGCTGCGATGCATGGTCCGCGTCATCGTGCTCAGCGGGAGAAGCCGGGAACCGGCGTATCGATCAAGCCGCCGAGGAAGTACGAGCGCCACACCGCACCGTCGCGTTGTTCGGCGCCGCCGGGCAGGTACGGTGCGAGGTCGGTGCCGCGCGCAATGGGCTTCACCAGGTGCGGCGTGACCAGGATCACCAACTCCTTCTCGCTCATCTGGTAGTTGTTCTTGCTGAAGAAGGTGCCGATGATCGGCAGGTCGCCGAGCAGTGGCACCTTGCTGGCGTTCGAGGAGGTGGTGCGGCTGACGAGGCCGCCGATGATGAAACTCTCGCCGTCACCCAGTTCCACCGTGGTGTCGGCGCGGCGCGTGGTGATGGCGGGCACGGCGATGCCGTTCAGGTTGAGTGCGTTCGTGTAGTCCAGGTCGCTGGCCTCGGGCGCGACCTTGAGCACGATGCGTTCATTGGAAAGCACGGTCGGTGTCAGCGTGAGGCCGATGCCGAAAGGCTTGTATTCGATGCTCGTGGTGCCCAGTCCCTGCGGCACGGGAATCGGCAACTCGCCGCCGGCCAGGAAGCTGGCGCTCTGGCCCGACAGAGCCACCAGCGTGGGCTCGGCAAGCACCCGGGCCATGCCGTTGCCTTCGAGGAAGCCGACGTTCAAGCCGATGCCGGCCTTGCTGAAGTTGAAGAGCAGGTCGAAGGCCTGCGCCAGCGGGTTGTTGTATGTGCCAGTAATCTGGCCATTGGCGGCGAAGCTTGCGGACGAGAGGGAGGACGGCGAGAAAACGCCGAAGCTGAATCCGCTCGAATTCGGGCGGGTGCTGAAGATGTTCAGCCCTGCCTGCTTGAGCACGCTGCGGTTGAATTCCACCACCTTGACTTCGACCTGCACCGTGCTGCTGCGCACGTTCACCACCGAGCGGTCGATCAGCTCCGTCTTTTCAGGGGTGCTGGCCAGTGCGGTCTCTCGTGCGGCCTGGTGCGTGATCATGTTGTCCATGGTGCCGGTGAGCGTGGACGAACGGCGCCGCACTTCAATGGGGTAGGTGGTGGCGACGGTGCTGCCCTTTTCCCAGACCATCAGCGAGGTGCGCCCCGCGGCCTTGCCGGTCACGATCAGCCGTGCCGCGGCAGAGCTCGGTGTCTTGCGGGTGATGGTGACGTTGGCCACGGCCTCGTCGCCGATCGCCATGCGGTCGATGCCCTTGTCGAGCAGCAGCTCTTTCTGCGTACCGGCATCGAGGACGAGTGCCCGCTGCACTGGCTGCTGCATTGCGGTCTGTGCATCGGCGGCGGTGGATGCCAGCGGCCAGACGGCTTGCGTCATCGCGCACAGGGCGACCAGGGACGGGCGCAGCAGCCACGATGAAACCTGGACGGGGCTGCTGCTGGTAGCGGCTCGGGTCGATTGCGCGCGAGGCGTGTGGTGCATGTGTTCTTCCTGGAAGGCGGGTATCTGCTGGCTGTTCGATCAGTAGTTCACGGTTTCGCTGCGCTCGCCGCGAATCACTTCGACCTGGAGGCCGCCGCGCGTGCCAGTACCTGTCGCGGCGCGCCGGCTGGTGGTGGCGGCGACCGCGCGCGCTTCGACGGCCGCGGGCTTGACGCTCGACCCCTTGCCGCCGGTGGACAGGTCGAGAGCGGTCAGGCCGGCCTGTGCGAGATCG
The DNA here is from genome assembly GCF_965279555.1 of Variovorax sp. Classification (NCBI taxonomy): domain Bacteria; kingdom Pseudomonadati; phylum Pseudomonadota; class Betaproteobacteria; order Burkholderiales; family Comamonadaceae; genus Variovorax; species Variovorax sp. The sequence goes on from NZ_OZ257247.1 coordinate 241,024, forward strand.
AGTCCTTCGAGTGGCGCGCGGCGCGCCTCGCCCGCCTTGGACGACACAGGTTGCAATGCGGTGGGAAGTTCGGCAAAGAGCTTCGGGTCCGGCTGCGACATGTCCGTGGGATTGCGCAGTGCCAGCATCAGTCGGCCGCTGGCGTCGCCGATGGTCAGCTGGTTCACCTCGTCCACCGACACCGCCAGCACGGCGGTGCGCGCCATCTCGTTGCGCTGGGCCTGCTGGGCGGCCGCCTTGTCGGGTGCCTTGGACGGCATGCCATCGACGGATGCGCTGCCGAAGGCCAGCACGCGCTTGCGGGAGAGCAGCAGGCGCGCCTGGCTGCGGTCGACGTCCTTGCCGTCCGACTTGAGCGTGATGAACACGTCGACGAAGTCGCCGGGCTGGATCTTGTTGCCCGCGCCCATGATCTCGTCGGTCTTGATCGCGACCGCGCGCTCGCCTTCCGCGACGCGCAGCGCAAGGCCGGAGACGAGCTGGTTTTCCGTCAGCGGAGTGCCTTCGGCGAGATCGATCACCGGCACGCGGCCGGCCGCCACGGATGCGTCCTGGAATGCGCCCGCCGGGTTGATCGTCAGGCGCTCCACGCGCAGTGCATCCGCGGGAATCGCCTCGCCCGCGGGCAGTGTCTTGGCTGCCACGACGACCGGGTAGACCAGCACCTCCTTGGCCTTGGTGGGGGCTGCGGCGGGGCCCGTGGCCGCTGCGACGGGAGCGGGTGCCTGGCGGCTCAGCATCCAGGCGTAGCCACCGAGTGCGATGGCCAGGAGCACGAGGATGGCGGCGAGGATCTTGGTGAGGTTGATCATGGGCGGCGGATGAAGATATGGGGGCAAGCGATCATGGGATTGGAGGAATGAAGGGCCTGCTGTGACAGAGGCAGGTGACTGCTAACCCTGTCGCCCCCAGACCATCCAGGCCGCGGTGGCCAAAGAGAGATAGGCCGCGTAAGGAACGATGCGCCTGCGCGCCGTTGCGGGCGCTGCGCCGTTGCTGGCCGCCGACGAGCGCCCCAGCAACATCAGCGACAGCCGCGGTGCCACGGGCCAACGCTGCAGCGCGAGCCAGAGCGCGCTGTGAAGGCCTGCCAGCAGGCTGGCCACGACCCAGATCGGCAGCAATGCCTGCAGGCCCACCCAGAGTCCGAGCGCGCCTGCGAATTTCACGTCGCCAGCTCCCATGAGGCCAACGGCGTACAGGAGCAGCAAGGCGCCGAAGCCGACGGCCGCTCCCGTGAGTGCGGTGGACCATTCGATGCCGAAGGGCTGCATCCCGAGGGCGAGTGCGGCAAGCGCCACTGCGGCGCCGGCAAGCACGAGCCAGTTGGGGACGCGGCGTTGACGGAAGTCATAGACGGCGACGAACAGCAACCACAGCAGACACGCCAATCGCATTGCTTGGTCGGACGCTCAGCTCGCTGCGGGGATGACCAGCTTGGTGTTGATGCTGTTGAAGACAGCAGCGAGCTTGGCGCCGAGGCCGGTGCTTCCCGAGAGGGCCCCAACGATGGCGATGGAGATCAGCCCGGCAATGATTCCGTACTCGATGGCGGTAGCGCCTTCTTCGTCACGGAGGAAGCGGGTAATTGCATTGGTCATGATGAACCTTTCAGAAAGTGTTAGCGGAAATGGCTGAGAAGAGCGCTGCGGCGAAATTGCACTAGCTGGTGGCAGTCGTGAGATAACCGGTGATCGTGGTGAAGACAGTGGAAAGCTTCGCGCCAAGGCCGGTGGTCCCCGAGAGAGCCCCAACGATGGCAATTGAAATGAGGCCCGCAATAATTCCGTACTCAATTGCGGTCGCACCCTCCTCATCCTTTAAAAAACGAGTAATTAGGCTATGCATGATTTACCCCTTTCCGGAAGTGTTAACAAAGGCTGTCGAGGTGGATGTTATACAGAGTAACTCCGTGTATCAACAAGAGAAACCCGCAAGACTCGCACTCGGCTGTGCTAGCCAAAAGGTGTAAGCAGGATGGCGGCCAGCTCCTCTCCAGCCGGGTCCCGGGGAAGGACGATCGGCCGGGTAACACTTTGAAAATCTATTTTTCCCTCTGACGGCCACGTGCGACCTCCCATGAAGTGGGGAGGGGAACGTTACGGCGCCGGGAACGCGCGAAAGGGTTACGTTACGGGTACAAACCCGTTACGCGTTACGTAGCACGGGGCCGCAAAGCACTATTTGTAACGCTGAAAAAAGGCGGAAAGCGTGAGCAAAATGTCACGGCTCAGAGGCCGTGACCGCGTCGCCAGCAGGGGATCAGCCCAGGATTTCTTCGTGGAAGAGCTTCCACTCGCTGCCTTGGCGCAGCCAGTACTGGCGCCGCGAGCGCCCGCTCTTCTCGCCTTCGAACACTTCCCCGAAGGTAACAACCATCGTGTCGTCACCGTCCCGCCAGTGGAGGTACGACATGTCCTTGAGCTGCACGCGCTTGCCCTGCGCGTATTTCACTTCGTCGTCGACCACCGAAATGCCTTCGGTGGACTTCTTGCTGATGCGCTGGAAATCAGGCAAATAGAATTTCTTCAATTGCGCTTCATTTCCATTGGCCCGCGCATCTTTCCAGCCATTGATTGCGCTGGAAATGGATTGCGATTCTTTTTCGGCCTGCGGCTGCGAAATCCATTGCAGGCTGCGCGCGGTGACCACCGGCGTTGCGCCGATTTGCACTTTTCGCAAAAGCTGCTTCAAGTCGGGGTTAGCCATGACCACGCAGCCGTCGCTGGCCAGCGGCGCCCGTGCGAACTGCTGGGGCGGGGTACCGTGCAGCCAGATGCCGCCGCCGGTCTTGCCGCGCCGCACGTCGTACGGGTTGGGGTAATTGATGGGCAGGGCGCCCGCGCCGTAGAAGTCCTTGAGCGACTTCGGGTCGAGGCTGCTGGTGATGTAGTACACGCCCAGCGGGGTACGGGCATCGCCTTCGGTGGCCTTGTCGGTGCCCGACTTGCCGACCGAGATGTAGTAGTCGGCCGTGAGCTTCAGGCCCTTGTCGCTGTTCTCGAACAGGTACAGGCGCGAGCGCGAGGCATCGACGGCAATGGCGTAGCGGCTGCGCGTGGAGAGCGCCAGGAACTGCGACGGCACGGTGTTGGCCGGCGGCCGCTCGCGCAGGGCCTGCAGGCGGCGGCGTGATTCTTCGTGCAGTTCGGCCATGGCCGGGTTGCCACGCATCTTGGCGATGCTGGCGGTGTCGGGCAGGCTGTTCGACGGGGGCACCTGGGCTGCGAGCAGGTCGCCGTAGACGAGCTGCGCGAGCTGGAAATTCGGGTAGTCGCGCACCAGGTCGCGGGCCTTGGCGAGCGCGGGGCGGGCCTGGCCGCGGCCGAACATCTCGTAGACGGCGATCAGGCGGGCCTCGGCGTTGCTGGCTTCTTGGATGGGCGCCGCGGCGCGCGCCGGCCTGCGGGCGGGCTTGGCGGCGGCGGCCTTGGTTTCGGCCACCGCGGCCTTCCTGCCGCCCTTGGCTTCCTTCGCCTCCTTGGCGGAAGCACGTGCACCGTGCGCGGCGGAAGCGCGGCTGCTGCCACTGCTGCTCGCGGCCTTGGTCTTTGACTTGGAAGTGCTGTTGCCGCTACTGGATTTCGCGTTGCTCTGCTTGGCCGCAGCCGATGCCTGCGCGGCACCCGGTGCCGCGAGCATCAGCGCCGACGCGGCCATCAGCGCTGCCAGCAGGTGTCCGCTGCGCGGACGGAACGGGGGATTCTGAAGCCGGCCGTGCCGGACGATGTCTGTCACTAGCCGCCGACGCTTTCCTTGCGAATGTGCCACTGGTTGCCGGAGCGCTGCATGTCCAGCGTCTTGCGGCTGGAGACGTTGAGGTTGTCGGCGCGGTAGATCTGGCGGAACTTGGCCGTGGCGTTGTCGCCGTCGACCTTGATGACCAGGTTCTCGATGTTCACGCTGATGCTGGACTTGCCGACGATGCGGGCGCGGCGGTCCTGCTCCCAGCTCTTGCGGCTCTGGCCGCCGCCGGGTGTGAAGTCGCTGCCGTAGGCGGCGAGGTAGCGGTCCATGTCCTGGCTGGCCCAGGCCGAAGCCCAGGCGCGCACGGCCGATTCGACCTCGGCATTGGAGGCCGGGCTTGCGGCCGGTGCGGGTGCTGGCGCAGGGGCAGGCGCTGCTTCCGGCGCCTTGGGCGCGGCAGCCACCGGTGCGGGCGCGGCCGCGACCTTGGCGGGCGGCGGCGCGGCGGGTGCTGGGGCCGGTGCAGCGGCCTTCACCGCCGGAGCTGGCGCCGGGGCAGGCACCGGCGCAGCCGACGCGACCAGCGTGCCCGACTTGCCGCCCGCCAGTGCAGGCGTCGGCGTGAAGAGGGTGCGGATCACCGCCAGCTTGGGCTGCACGGCCGTGTTGTTCTGGTCGAGCTGCAGTGCCTTGCTGTAGGCCTGGCTCGCAAGCCGCGCATACACGTCGCCGAGGTTTTCCTGGGCGGTGGCGTAGCTGGGGTTGGTGCGGATCGCGCTTTCGAGCGCGGCGCGCGCCTTGTCGAACTGGTTCTGGCTTGCGTAGATCACGGCCAGGTTGTTGAACGGCTCGGGCAGCTCGGGTGCGTCCTGCGTGAGCTGCGTGAAGGCGGCGATGGCCTCGGCGCGCTTGCCGGTGTCGAGCTGGATCACGCCCTTGAGGAAGCGCATCTGCGGATCGCGCGGCTTGTCCTTGAGGAAGGCGTCGGCCTTCGTCATGGCTTCGTCGAGCTTGCCGGCCTGCATGAGCTTGTCGACTTCCTCATGTTCGACGGCGGACAGCGCGGGGAGCGCCACGCCACAGGTCGCAGCGGCCAGGAAGAGGGCGCGCACGGTGGGGGAGAAGCTGAAACGGGCGCGTGGCCGGGGGCTCTTGGGCATTGCGGACAAGACCTCGTAGGGGTGGGTGATGCGGCAGGGATTGTAAGTGGGGCAGGTAACCCCCCGATACAGGCCTGACGGTCTTTCGAAGCCTTTCAGGTTTGCCCGCAACAGACGGCTCCGCAGTACAGTGCCGCCGTGGACCGCCTCCAAAGCATTGAAACTTTCGTTCGTGTCGCGCAGACCCAGAGCTTCGCGGAAGCGGCTCGGCAACTGCGGGTGGCCAATTCGGTGGTGACCACGCGCGTCAAGCAGCTAGAGGAATTCCTGGGGGCGCCGCTGTTCCACCGCAGCACGCGCGTGGTGCGGCTCAGCGACATGGGCCAGGCCTTCCTGCGCGACTGCACCGAGCTGGTCGTGCGTGCCGACAACATCGTCGACCAGATGCGCGACGCGCGCGGCACGCCTTCGGGCACGCTGCGCGTGCATGCGCTGACCGGCATGGTGCTGGGCCGCTTCGCCTCGCTGCTGCGCGAGTTCCAGACCACCTACCCCGACATCCACCTCGAACTGATCGTGAGCGACGCGGTGGCCGACCCGGTCAAGGCCGGCGTCGACTGCGCGCTGCAGATTTTTCCGGCGGCCTCGCAGGAACTGGTGTCGCGCCCGCTCTTCCCGGTGCGGCGCGTGCTCTGCGCCACGCCCGCCTACCTGGAGGCCCACGGCACGCCCGCCACCCCGCGCGAGCTGCACCGGCACAAGCTGGGCCTGTATTCGGGCTATCCCACGCGCGACCGCTGGACCTTTCATCACAACGGCGAGCAGACCACCATCTACCTCGCCGCCGCGCTGCTGACCAACAGCGTGCACCTGCTGCGCGAATATGCGCTGGAGCATGCCGGCATCGTCTGCCTGCCGACGCTGGTGGCGGGCGACGCCATCGCCCGGGGCGACCTGCAGGTGGTGCTGGCCGAGCACCAGCTGTCGTCTTTCTCGCTGAGCGCGGTGTATGCGGGCACCTCGCGCAATGCGCTGAAGCTGCGCCTGTTCATCGAGCACATCGCCACGCGCTTCACCCGCGTGCCGCCGTGGGACGCCACGCTGATCGAGCGCGGCCTCATTCCTGCCGAACTGATCGAGTTCAGCCGCTCCAGCGGATAGCGCACGAACAGGGGTAAACCCGGCTGATTATTCGGAGTCTCCGAATAATCCTCTCCCAATCTGCTCCCTACCGGGGGTGGCCATTGGCTCCTAGAGTTCGCTCATACAAGGAGACAAGCCATGACAGCCGCTACTTCGACCGCCTACCGGACCCGCTTCGGGTCGCTCAAGCACTTCGAGAAGGGCCACGTAGAGCCCATCGACGACGACGTGCGCCACTACGCGTTTTCCAACTGCTTCGAGATCGCGAGCATCAGCAAGCCTTACGAGAAGGTCGTGTTCGGCCAGAACCAGATCTATGTGCTGGAGACGCTGCGCGCGGAAGGCACCTCGCCCTGGTACACCTGCGCGCACGACGAGTTCGCGCTGGTGATGGACGGCGAGGTCGAAGTGCACCTCGTGCAGCTCGATGCCGCGCAGACCGTGAGCGACAAGGAAAAGAACGGCGCCGTGCTCGTCGAGGGCGAGCCCAAGGGCAAGAAGATGGGCTGGATGAAGCTCTCGCGCGGCCACCAGGGCCTGCTGCCGAAGAACACCGCCTACCAGTTCCGCGCCGCTGGTGAGCCGGGCGTGGTCGTCCTTCAGAGCTGCAAGGGCGACCTCTCGGTAGAGAAGTGGGCCGACATCTGCCAGGCACATTGACCGCGCCCGAACCCAGGAGCCACACACCATGAACGCGCCCGCAGAACTCGCCAAGGTGATCGCATCGCAGCCCGACGCCACGCTCGGCTACAAGGACTTTTCGCTCGGCAGCTTCAGCTTTCGCCGCGACGAATACTTCGTTCACATCGGCTGGAAGACCCGCGACGGCCGCCCCATGAGCCACACCATGGACGCCGGCAGCTACCTGCGCGCATTGATGCGCGACGTGGCCTGGGGCTTCTTCTACGGCTGGGTCAACTTCGACGACGTGTTCGGCACCGTCAACCACTACGAGTCGGTCGACCTGTATGCCGGCAGCTTCAACGGCACCATGAAGGATGCGGGCATCGACCTGCTCGAGAACTTTCCGACCGCGCAGATCCGCGCCACCTTCGAGGCCATGCTCGACGACTGGACCAACGAGAGCTTCGACCCCTTCGCCGCGCCGCAGGAAACCGGCTCCCCCTACGGCCGCAAGAACGGCAACAACACCGCCAAGATCACGAGGGCGCGCGAACTCGCCAAGCGTTGCGTGGGCCTGAAAGGCGACCTCGACCTGCGCAGCGACGAACGCGGCGCTCCGGTGAACCGCGCCTTCGCCGACGTGCCGCAGGGGCAGCCCGAGCTGCACCCCGAGCCCGGCTTCGAGAACGAGGTGCACGCCTTCAATCTCTTCGGCTTCCTGAGCCGTTCGCAGGTCACGTGGAACCCGAGCTTCACCTCGGTGGTGAAGCACAGCTACATGTGCCCCACGACCGAAGAACACATCCTGCCGATCATCCACGGCAACGACCGCGTCGAGTGGTTCTTCCAGATGACCGACGAGATCCATTGGGACTGCGGCGACAAGAACACCGGCAAGCCGATGGCCCGCGTGATCATGAAGGCGGGCGACATGGCCGCCATGCCAGCCTACTGCCGGCACCAGGGCTTCAGCCCCAAGCGCTCGATGCTGCTGGTGTGGGAGAACGGATCGCCGAGCCTGGTGTACGAGATCCAGAAGGGCGAATCGCCCGAGATTCCCGTGCAGTTCTGATGCATTTCTCCCTCCCCCGCTGGGGGAGGGCAGGGGTGGGGGCTCTCCAGGCCCGCGCCCTCTTTGAAGAAGCCCCCACCCCAACCCTCCCCCAGCGGGGGAGGGAGAGGAACGACCATGCCTGCACTGTCCATCCGCCACCAGCTCTTCATAGACGGCCGCTTCGTCGACGCCGAATCCGGCGAAACCCTCGCCACGCTGAACCCGCACGACAACACGCCCATCGTCGATGTCGCGCTGGCCGGCAAGGCCGACGTCGACAAGGCCGTGGCCGCGGCAAAGCGTGCTTTCCCCAAATGGAGCCGCATGGCCGCCGCCGATCGAGGCCGCATCCTGCTGAAGCTCGCAGACCTCATCGAGGCCAACGGCGAAGAACTCGCGCGCCTCGAATCGCTGGACACCGGCCACCCCATCCGCGATTCGCGCCGGCTCGACGTGCCGCGCACGGCAGCGTGCTTCCGCTACTTCGGCGGCATGGCCGACAAGTTCCAGGGCGAGACCATTCCGGTGGAAGAGGGCTTTCTCAACTACACGCTGCGCGAGCCGGTCGGCATCGTCGGCCAGGTGGTGCCGTGGAACTTTCCGCTGATGTTCACCAGCTGGAAGATGGCGCCCGCGCTCGCGGCCGGCAACTGCATCGTGATGAAGCCGGCGGAGATCACGCCGCTGAGTTCGCTGCGCATCGCCGAGCTGATGGCCGAGGCCGGCCTGCCGCCCGGCGTGGTCAACATGCTGCCGGGGCTGGGCAGCGTGGCGGGCCAGTACATCGCCGAGCATCCGGAGATCGCGAAGATCGCTTTCACGGGCAGCACCGCCACCGGCCGGCGCATCGTGCAGGCCAGCGCGGGCAACCTGAAGAAGGTGCAACTCGAACTTGGGGGCAAGGGGCCGAACATCGTCTTCGAAGATGCGAACCTGCAGGCGGCCGTCAACGGCAGCGCGTGGGCCATCTTCCACAACCAGGGGCAGGCCTGCATCGCGGGCTCGCGGCTGATGCTGCACGAGAAGATCGCCGATGCCTTCCTCGAGCAGTTCATTCCGCTGGCCAAGTCGATCCGCCTCGGCAACCCGCTCGACGAGGCGACGGAGATGGGACCACTCACCAGCGCACAGCACCGCGAGCGCGTGCTGAGCTACGTCGATGTTGCGCAGGGTGAGGGCGGCGAACTGCTCGCTGGCGGCAAGTCGCCCGGTGGCGATCTGGCGAAGGGCTGCTATGTCGAACCGACGGTGATGCGCGCCAGGTCATACAAGGACCGCGTTGCACAGGAAGAAGTCTTCGGCCCCTTCGCCACCGTGCTCACCTTCAAGTCCGACGAAGAGGCGATGCAGATCGCCAACGGCACCGACTACGGCCTCGGCAGCGGCCTGTGGACCCGCGACCTGCAACGCGCCCACAAGGTCGCGCGCGACCTGCACGCCGGCATGGTCTGGATCAACAGCTACAAGCGCGTGAACCCCGGCTCGCCCTTCGGCGGCGTCGGCCAGAGCGGCTACGGCCGCGAGATGGGCTTCGATGCGATGCGCGAATACACGCAGGTGAAAAGCGTGTGGGTGAACGTCGACGCGCAGATACCGCCGCACTTCGCGCGCTGACCCCTGATCGGGCGGCATCAAGAACACAAGAGACGGAGACAACCATGACATTCAATCGCAGGCAGTTCACGCAGGCCACGGCCGCGCTGGTGGCATCGGGCGCGGCACCTCTGGTGTTCGCGGCCGACACGCTGAAGATCGGCTATGTGTCGCCGCAGACCGGGCCGCTCGCGCCTTTCGGCGAGGCCGACAAATGGGTCATCGACCAGATGAAGACCGCCTTCAAGGATGGCATCACGGTTGGCGGCAAGAAATACGCGGTGCAGATCGTGCTGAAGGACAGCCAGTCGAACCCCAACCGCGCGGGGGAAGTGGCGAACGACCTGATCCTGAAGGACAAGGTCGCGCTGGTGCTAACCGCCGGCACGCCTGAAACCGCCAACCCCGTGAGCGACGCGTGCGAACTCAACGAGGTGCCCTGCATCTCCAGCGTGGTGCCGTGGCAGCCCTGGTTCTTCGGCCGCAAGGGCGACCCGGCCAAGGGCTTCAACTGGACGTATCACATGTTCTGGGGGCTCGAAGACGTCATCGCCAACTTCACCAACGGCTGGAAGACGCTGGCCACCGACAAGAAGGTGGGCGGCCTGTTCCCGAACGACGGCGACGGCAACGCCTGGGGCGACAAGGAGCTGGGCTTTCCGAAGCCGCTCGCGCAGATGGGCTTCGCGCTCACAGATCCCGGCCGCTTCCAGAACGGCACGCAAGACTTCAGCGCGCAGATCGCGGCCTTCAAGAGCGCGGGGTGCGAGATCGTCACCGGCGTGGTGATTCCGCCAGATGCCAAGACCTTCCTCACGCAGGCGCGGCAGCAGGGCTTCAAGCCGAAGATCATCACGCTGGGCAAGGCGCTGCTGTTCCCCGGTGCCATCGAGGCACTCGGCGATCTGGGCGACGGCCTGTCGACCGAGGTGTGGTGGAGCCCGTCGCATCCGTTCACTTCGAGCCTCACGCAGCAAAGCGCGAAGGCGCTGGCCGATGCCTACGAGGCCGGCGTGAAGAAGCAGTGGACGCAGCCCATCGGCTTCGCGCATGCGCTGTTCGAAGTGGCGGCGAATGCGCTGGGGCGCGCGAAGTCGCTGAAGGCTCCGGATGTGCGCGATGCCGTGGCGTCGACCTCGATCAACTCGGTGGTCGGCCCGGTGAAGTGGGGCGGCCAGGGGCCGTTCAAGAACGTCAGCAAGACGCCGCTGGTGCTCGGCCAGTGGGGCAAGGGCACGAAGTACAAGGTGGAGCTGACCATCGTCAACAACGAGGCGGCGACCAACATTCCCACCGGCGGCAAGCTGCGGCTGCTTTGACATGGCACTGCTGGCACTGCATGCCGTGAGCAAGTCCTACGGCGCGCTCAAGGTCACGGACGACATCACGCTGTCGGTGGCCGAGGGCGAGACGCTGGGCATCCTCGGGCCGAACGGCGCGGGGAAGACCACGCTGTTCAACCTGATCTCGGGCGACGTGCGCGTGGATGCGGGGCGCGTCGAGTACGCGGGCCGCGACGTGACGCGGCTCAGGCCGCACCAGCGCTGCCATGCGGGTATCGGGCGCAGCTACCAGGTGCCGCAACCCTTCGGCAACATGAGCGTGTTCGAGAACCTCGTGACCGCCGCCTGCTTCGGCGGGCAGCAGACCGAGCGCGAGGCATGGCAGACGGCACACGAGGTGCTCTCGCAGACGGGCCTGATGGCGCATGCGAACAAGCCCGCGGGCGGGCTGACGCTGCTCGATCGCAAGCGGCTGGAGCTGGCGCGTGCGCTCGCGACGCGGCCGCGCCTGCTGCTGCTCGACGAGATCGCGGGCGGGTTGACCGAGCCGGAGGCGGCCGTGCTTGTTGCGGAGCTCAAGCGCATCAAGGCGCGGGGCGTGACGATGATCTGGATCGAGCACGTGGTGCATGCGCTGCTGTCGCTGGCGGACCGGTTGTTCGTCATCAACTTCGGGCAGAAGCTGGCGGAGGGGGCGCCGCGCGCGGTAATGAACGATGCGGAGGTGCGGCGGGTGTACATGGGGATGGAGGCATGAGCGGGCCGACTCTTTGCCTTGCTCCTTCCACCTCTGGGGGAAGGTTGGGATGGGGGCACGACGGCGCTGGTTTCACCGCGGCGCCTCATCGAACGCCGCTTGCCCCCACCCCGGCCCTCCCCCAGCGGAGGAGGGAGAAAAAGCCATGAACACCCTGCTCTCTACCCACTCCCTCAAAGCCTTCTACGGCGACGCCCAAGCCCTCTTCGGCATCGACTTCTCCCTGGTACAAGGCGAGCTCGTCGCCATCATCGGCGCCAACGGCGCGGGCAAGTCGACCTTCCTCAAGAGCCTCACGGGCCTGGTGCGCGCGCCGCGCGAAGCCATCCGTTTCAAGGGCCAGCCCATCGGCGGACTTCCGCCCGGCGACATCGTGCGCCGGGGCCTTGCGATGGTTCCCGAAGGCCGGCGCCTGTTTCCAAGCCTCAGCGTGGAAGAGAACCTGCTCATGGGCGCCACCGCCGCGCGCAAGGGCCCGTGGAACCTGCAGCGCCTGTATGCGCTGTTTCCGATCCTCGCCGAGAAGCGGCACCAGCCGGGCACGTCGCTCTCGGGCGGCCAGCAGCAGATGGTGGCGCTGGGCCGCGCGCTCATGAGCAACCCCGAGGTGCTGCTGTGCGACGAGCTTTCGCTGGGCCTCGCGCCCATCGTCATCCGCGAGATCTATGCGGCCATGCCCACCATCACCGGCGAGGGCATGACGGTGGTCATCGTCGAGCAGGACGTGACGATGGCGCGCCAGGTCTCTCAGCGCATCTACTGCTTCCAGGAAGGCCGCGTGTCGCTCGAAGGCGACTCGTGCGACCTCACGCGCGAGCAGATTTCGCAGGCCTATTTCGGCATCGAGGCCGCCCATGCTTGAAACCATTGTCCAGGGCGTGCTGCTCGGCGGCCTCTACACGCTGTTCGCGCTGGGCCAGTCGCTGATGTTCGGCGTGATGCGGCTCACCAACACCGCGCAGGGCGACTTCATCATCCTCGGTGCGTTCGCGGTCATCGCGGGCGTGTCGCTGACGGGCGATGCGGTGGCGCCGTGGCTGGTAGCGCTCGCGGTGCTGCCGGTGGCCTTCGGCTTCGGCTATGCGCTGCAGCGCTACGTGCTCAACGGCACGCTCGGCAAAGATCCGCTGCCTTCGCTGGTCGTTACCTTCGGCCTGTCGATCGTGATCCAGAACCTGCTGCTGGAGCTGTTCTCGGCCGACCCGCGCGCCATCGATACGGGCGGGCTCAGCACGCAGGGTATTGCGCTGGGCGGTGCGATGTCGGTCGGCGTGCTGCCGCTGGTCGTGCTGGCGATCGCACTGGTGGCGACGGGCGCGCTGCAATGGCTCTTCGCGCGCACGGCGCTGGGGCGGTCGTTCCGGGCCGTGTCGGACGACCGCGAGATCGCCGAGCTGATGGGCCTGAACGCGAAGAAGGTCTACGCCTTTGCCACCGCCATTGCCTTCGTGCTCATCGCCATCGCAGGCGCCTTGCAGGGCATGCGCACGACGGTGTCTCCATCGGACGGGCCGCTGCTGCTGCTCTTCGCCTTCGAGGCCGTGATCATCGGCGGCATGGGCTCCTTCTGGGGCACGCTGGCCGGCGCGATGATCCTCGGCATCACGCAGCAGATCGGCTTCAGGATCGACCCGGGCTGGGGCATCTGGTTCGGGCACATCGTGTTCCTGGTGGTGCTGGTGCTGCGGCCGCAGGGGCTCTTTCCAAAAACGCGCGGATGAAGCGAATGACGAACATGCCCCCCACACTCATCGCCGTGGAGCGTGCCACCGCCGCGAGCCGCGCCGCGCTGGCCGTCGGCATTGCCCTCGTGCTCGTTGCGGCCAGCCTGCCGTGGTGGGGCGAGTCGAGCTGGATGCGCGAGTTCGTCGAGATTGCCTGCTATTTCATCTTCGCGATGATGTGGAACCTGCTCGCCGGCTACGGCGGCATGGTGAGCATCGGGCAGCAGGCCTTCTTCGGCTTCGGCGGCTACGTGATGCTGATGCTGGGCAACTTCGCGGGCGTCAATCCGTTCGTGGCGATACCGCTGGGGGCGCTGGCGGCGGGGCTGGTTGCCATTCCGGTGTCCTTCGTCGCGTTCCGGCTGTCGGGCGGCTATTTCGCCATCGGCACCTGGGTCATCGCGGAGGTGTTCCGGCTGAGCTTCGCGAACGTGTCGGCGGTGGGTGGCGGCTCTGGCACCACGCTCACCGCTCTGCGCGGCATCGAGAAGGCCACGCGCGAAAGCACCACCTACTGGATGGCGCTGGCCTGCGTGGTCGCGGCCGTCGCACTGGTCTACCTGTTCCTGCGCAGCAAGCGCGGCCTGGCGCTGCTGGCCATACGCGACAACGAGGTGGCGGCGGAGTCGCAGGGCATTCCGGTCGCGCGCATGAAGCTGGCGGTGTATGTGGTCGCGGCCTTCGGCGCGGGGCTCGCGGGCGCGCTGTACTTCGTGGGCAACCTGCGCATCAGCCCGGACGCGGCCTTCAGCGTCAACTGGACGGCCTTTGCCATCTTCATGGTGGTCATCGGCGGCATCGGCCGCATCGAGGGGCCGCTGGTGGGCGCGCTCATCTTCTGGGCGCTCAACAAGTTCCTGAGCGACTACGGCACCTGGTATCTGCTGGGGCTGGGGCTGCTCGCGATTCTCGTCACGCTGTTCTTCAAGCAGGGCCTGTGGGGTTACGCGCAGCAGCGCTGGGGCTGGTCGCTGTTTCCGACGCAGCGCAAGCTGCTGCTAGTGCACGCGCCGGTCGGTGCTACGGCTTCTTCACGGGGTTGATGTAGTACTCGATCTTCGTGCGGTCCTTGTAGGGATCGTTGTCGAAGAACCTGGTCTCTTGAGAGATCCTGATCTCGTAGCCGTCGCGCACGCCCTCCAGCGAGGTCGCGCTGTCGGCAGTCACGTTCACGTCTGTCATCGCGGTGTTCGGCGGCACCGAGAGCAAGGCGGCCAGCGGCGGTGGCAGGGTCTTGGCGCCGCTTTTTTCCTGGATGCGGTAGCTCAGGCCGCCCTGCGCGTTGGGCTCGCCCCTGGCGGCGGCGGCGTCTTCCATGCTGCTCACGACCCATGCACTGATGAGCAACAGCGGCGCCGCAATGGCGCCCACATACAGCAGAAAACGCAGGCGGTCCCTGGTGTGGAAAAACTCGATCATCGGCGTGCGCTCCCTCTGCTGGTATGTAACGGCATCCGGTCGATGCGACCTGTCCACCCATGCTAAAGCCCTGCCAAGCGTTCGTTCAGACTTGATTAATACCGCGCCATCATGTAACGTTGTGTAAACGAAACGTTAGCAGTTTCCCCGGATTTCATTCTTCCTGGAGTCATCTTGACGATCACCAAACGCCGCTTGCTCGAAGGCGGCGCGGCAGCCGTCGCCGCCTCGCTGCTCGCGAAGGCTTCCTGGGCGCAGCAGCGCGGCACCGGCAGCGATGCCTGGCCTACCAAGCCGCTGCACATCCTGGTGGGCTTTCCCGCCGGCGCATCGCCCGATCTCGCGGCCCGCGCCATCGCGGAGCCACTGTCGAAGATCCTGCGCCAGCCGGTCACGGTCGAGAACAAGCCCGGCGCCAGCGGCAACACCGTGGCCGACCAGGTGGCCAAGGCCACCGACGACCACACCATCGGCGCGCTGATCAACGGCAACCTCACCATTGCCAAGCTGCTCAACCCGTCGCTGCCCTTCGACCCCGAAAAAGACTTTGCCCCAGTCGGCCTGATCGGCACCGCGCCGCTGGTGCTGGCGGTGTCGGGCAACGCCGAAGGCAAGACCGCGGCCGAGCAGCTATTGTGGGTGCGCAATCTCGGCGCCGGCGGCAAGTACGGCACGCCGGGAGTGGGCACCGTGGGCCACCTGGGCATGGAACTCATCAAGAGCCGCGCCGCCATCACCGCGCAGCACAAGCCCTACACCGGCAACCCGCAGGTCATCGCGGGCCTGCTGGCCAACGAGATCCAGCTGGCGTTGCTGCCGCCCGGCCTTGCCATGCCGCACATCAAGTCGGGAAAGATCAAGGCCATCGGCGTGACCTCGCCCGAGCGCAGCCCGCTGGCGAGCGAACTGCCCACCATCCGCGACGCCGACGTGCGCGGCGCCGACCTCGAGATCTGGACCGCGCTCGCCGCGCCCGCCAGCATGAAGCCCGCCGCCGTGGCAAGGCTCAACGCCGCGCTGGTCGAAGTGATCAGCTCGCCCGAGGTGAGCCAGGCGCTGCTCAAGACCGGCTGGCAGGCGCAGCCAGGCTCGCCCGACACGCTGGCCAAGCGCATGCGCGCCGACACCACGCGCCTGGGCGGCGTGATCCTGATGAAGGGCATTCACTCCGACGCCTGAGCGCGCGCCGACGCGGCCGCGGGTGGGCGCTCAGAGCAGCTGAGACACCCGCTTCGCCGCATCCACCAGAGCAGGCAGCATGGTCTCCTGCATCACCTTCGCGCTGGTGCGGTTCGCCTGCCCGCTGATGTTGAGCGCGGCCACCATGCGCCCCTGCCGGTCGACGATGGGCGCGGCCACCGAGATCAGGCCTTCTTCCAGCTCCTGGTTCACCAGGCACCACTGCTGCTTGCGCGCCTGCGCCACCTTGGCCATGAGCGCGTCGATGTCGGTCAGCGTGTGCTTGGTCAGCATCTGGATGTCGGAGGCTTCGAGGCGCGTGCGAACTTGGTCGTCATCGAGGTCGGCCAGCAGCAGCCGCCCGAGCGACGTGCAATAGGCCGGCAGGCGGGAGCCCACGCCCAGGTTGATGTGCATGATCTTCTTCGTCGGCACGCGCAGCACGTAGACGATGTCGGTCGCATCGAGCACGGCGGCCGAGCATGACTCCTGCACCTGCTGCACCAGTGCTTCCATCACCGGCTCCGCGCGGTTCCAGATCGGCATCGACGACAGGTACGCGAATCCCAGGTCGAGGATGCGCGGCGTGAGCGTGAACAGCTTGCCGTCGGTCACCACATAGCCCAGCGTCTGCAGCGTGAGCAGGATGCGCCGCGCGCCTGCGCGCGTGAGCCCGCTGCCGGCGGCCACCTCGCTCAGCGTCTGGTGCGGCGCGTTCGCGCTGAACGAGCGGATGACCTGCAGGCCGCGCGCGAAAGACTGCACGTAGCTGTCGCCGGGCGCGGGTGCGGTGGGTTGTGTCGCGTGGGTTGCCATGGTGAGCGATCCTCTCTAGAATTCATTATACGAACAAATGTTCTTTAGACGAACAAATTGGCGGTTCGCAGAATCGGGCGGATCGCGGTTCGGTTTCTTTCCCCTCACCCGGAGACAAGCTTCATGATCAACAAGATCGCGCGCTCGGTCGCCGATGCCCTGACGGGCATCCAGGACGGCGCCACGGTTCTCATCGGCGGCTTCGGCACCGCCGGCATCCCCGGCGAACTCATCGACGGCCTCGTCGAGCAGGGCGCCAAGGACCTCACGGTCGTCAACAACAACGCGGGCAACGGCGAGACCGGCCTCGCGGCGCTGCTCAAGACGGGCCGCGTGCGCAAGATCATCTGCAGCTTCCCGCGCCAGGCCGACAGCCAGGTGTTCGACGGGCTCTACCGCAGCGGCAAGATCGAACTCGAGCTCGTGCCCCAGGGCAACCTCGCCGAGCGCATCCGCGCCGCGGGCGCAGGCATCGGCGCCTTCTTCTGCCCCACCGGCTACGGCACCCAACTCGCGGGCAACCGCGAGACCCGCGAAATCGACGGCAAGCAATACGTGCTCGAGTACCCCATTCACGGCGACGTGGCGCTGATCAAGGCCGAGCGCGGCGACCGCTGGGGCAACCTGGTCTACCGCAAGGCCGCGCGCAACTTCGGCCCGGTGATGGCCATGGCCGCGAAGAAGACCATCGCCACCGTGCACGACATCGCCGAGCTCGGCACCCTCGACCCCGAGACCATCGTGACCCCGGGCATCTTCGTGCACCAGGTGGTGCGCATCGAACGTGTCGCCACGCAAGCCGGCGGCTTCAAGAAGGCAGCTTGAGCTGCCGGGCCGCCCCAAAGCGAAAACCGTAGCGCGAAAGCGCGGAGGAATCTAATTCTTATGACCTACACACGTCGCACCAAGGACCAGCTCGCCGCCCGCGTGGCGCAGGACATCTTCGACGGCGCCGTCGTCAACCTCGGCATCGGCCAGCCCACGCTGGTGGCCAACCACCTGCCCAAGGGCCGCGAGGTCATCCTGCAGAGCGAGAACGGCATCCTCGGCATGGGCCCCGCGCCCGAGGCCGGCGAAGAAGACTACGACCTCATCAACGCCGGCAAGCAGCCCGTCACGCTGCTGCCGGGCGGCTCGTTCTTCCACCACTCCGACAGCTTCGCGATGATGCGCGGCGGCCACCTCGACATCTGCGTGCTCGGCGCGTTCCAGGTGTCGGCCACCGGCGACCTCGCCAACTGGCACACCGGCGAGAAAGACGCCATTCCCGCCGTCGGCGGCGCAATGGACCTGGCCATCGGCGCCAAGCAGACGTGGGTCATGATGGACCTGTTGACCAAGCAGGGCGCAAGCAAGCTGGTGAAGGAATGCTCCTATCCGTTGACCGGCATCGCCTGCGTCAAGCGCGTGTACTCCGACCTCGCCACGCTCGAATGCACGCCGCAGGGCCTGAAGCTCATCGACGTGGTCGACGGCCTGAGCCGCGAAGAACTCGAGAAGCTCGTCGGCCTTCCGATCGCCGCCTGATCCCTTTCAAGCCATTACAGAGACACACCACACCATGACCAACCAAGCCTTCATCTGCGACGCCGTTCGCACTCCCTTCGGCCGCTACGGCGGTTCGCTCAGCAGCGTGCGCGCCGACGACCTGGGCGCCGTGCCGCTCAAGGCGCTGATGGAACGCAACAAGAACGTCGACTGGCAGGCCGTGGGCGACGTGCTCTACGGTTGCGCCAACCAGGCCGGCGAAGACAACCGCAACGTCGCGCGCATGTCGGCGCTGCTGGCGGGCCTGCCGCTCGAACTCGGCGGCGCGACCATCAACCGCCTGTGCGGTTCGGGCCTGGATGCCGTGGGCACCGCGGCGCGCGCCATCCGCGCCGGTGAAGCCGGCCTGATGATCGCCGGCGGTGTGGAAAGCATGAGCCGCGCGCCCTTCGTCATGCCCAAGGCCGAAAGCGCCTTCAGCCGCAACAACGCGGTGTATGACACCACCATCGGCTGGCGCTTCGTCAACAAGCTCATGAAGGCGCAGTACGGCGTCGACTCGATGCCCGAGACCGCCGAGAACGTGGCCACCGACTACAAGATCGAGCGCGAGGCGCAAGACCTGATGGCCCTGAACTCGCAGCTGCGCGCCGTGGCGTCGCAGAAGTCCGGCTTCTTCGACTCTGAAATCGTGCCCGTGACCGTGCCGCAGAAGAAGGGCGACGCCATCATCGTCAACAAGGACGAGCATCCGCGCGAAACCAGCCTCGAGTCGCTCGCCAAGCTCAAGGGCGTGGTGCGCCCAGATGGCACCGTGACCGCCGGCAACGCCAGCGGCGTGAACGACGGCGCCTGCGCGCTGCTGCTGGCCGACGAAGCCAGCGCCGCCAGGCACGGCCTCACGCCGCGCGCCCGGGTGGTCGGCATGGCCACCGCCGGCGTCGCGCCGCGCGTGATGGGCATCGGCCCCGCGCCCGCCACGCAGAAGGTGCTGGCGCTCACCGGCCTCACGCTCGACCAGATCGACGTCATCGAACTGAACGAAGCCTTCGCAGCCCAGGGCCTCGCCGTGCTGCGCCTGCTGGGCCTGAAGGACGATGACGCACGCGTCAACATCAACGGCGGCGCCATTGCGCTGGGCCACCCGCTGGGCGCCAGCGGTGCCCGCCTGGCCACCACGGCGGTGAACCAGCTGCACAAGGGCGGCGGCCGCTATGCGCTGTGCACCATGTGCATCGGCGTGGGGCAGGGCATCGCGGTGATTCTCGAACGCGTCTGACGCCGCACCGCGAACGAACACACAACAACAAGAAGAGAACCAACAAGCCATCGGAAGCCGCACGCATAGCGGCCCGATGGCTTTTTTTCAATCAATGAGGATCTAGAAAAGAGGATCAGAGGATGAAGAACACAACGAAGCCGACGCGCCGCAATGTCGGCCTGGCCGCACTGGCGCTCGCCGCCGCCGCGCTGGTGCCCGCCACCGCATCGGCGCAGCAGCAACAACAGCAGGCCTTTCCCACCAAGCCAGTGCGCATCATCACGCCGTTCCCGGTGGGTGGCGGCCCCGATGGCGTGGCGCGCCTGGTGGCCGACAAGCTTTCGCGTGCGTGGGGCCAGCCGGTGGTGGTCGAGAACCGCCCGGGCGGCAACGGCTTCATCGCCATCGATGCCTTCAAGCGCGGCGCCAGGGACGGCCACGACATCATCGTGCTCGACAACGTGCACCTGGCCGCGTACCCCGCGCTGTTCAAGAAGCTGCCCTACGACACAAGCAAGGACTTCGACGCGCTGCTGCCGCTGTTCAAGACCTACTTCTTCTTCACCGTTGCCACCAACAGCAAGTACAAGACCATCGGCGACCTGATCGCCGATGCCAAGGCCAACCCCGGCAAGCTCGACTACGGCTCGTGGTCGGTCGGCAACCCGGTGCACCTGGGCTCGGAGCTGTTCGAGTCGGCCACCGGCACGCAGATGGAGCACATCGTCTACAAGGAAACCACGCAGCTCTACACCTCGGTAGCCACGGGCGAACTGGCCTTCGCGCTGGGCAGCAGCGCCACCGCCGGCCCGCTGCAGCGCGCGAACAAGCTGCGCTTCCTGGCCGCAGCCGCGCCGCAGCGCGTGGCCGCATTCCCGGACGTGCCGACGGTTTCCGAGTCGGGCGGTCCCAAGGGCTTCGAGGTCATCGGCTGGAACGCCATTGCCGTGCCGAAGGGCCTGCCGGCATCGGTCACCGAGAAGATCAAGCGCGACATCGAGAAGGGTCTGGCGGAACCCGACGTGCTGGAGAAGTTCAAGAGCTTCGGCTACGAGCCGTTCCCGACGACCCGCCCGCAGTTCGATGAGTTCGTGGCGAGCGAGACGAAGCGATTCACCGAGGTGATCCGCAAGGCGAACGTTTCGCTGGATTGAGCGCCCGCGCGCCCGTCGGGCGCCGGCCGTCCCCACCCCTGCGGCAATTCATGCAGCACGGCCTTCGCATCGAGCGAGCGGATCGCCACCGAGGTGTCCGCCGGAATGCGCCCTTGCGCCACCATCGCCTCGTAGCGCAAGGCGCTGACCCGCAGGAACGAAGCGAAGTTGCCGACCTCGCCGCGCGCCGCGACAAGCTCGTCGTAGAGCCGCTCGATGAGCTGCACCACGACCATGCCGTCGCGCTGCGCGATTTCCTCGAGCACCTGCCAGAACAGGTTCTCGAGGCGGATGCTGGTGACCACGCCGTGCAGCCGCACCGAGCGCGTGCGCGCGTCGTAGCTCTGCGGATCGGCGCTGATGAAGACTTCGCACATGGGCTGTCTCCTTTGGGTGAATCGATCAGTGCTCGATGCGCGTGCCGAGCACCACCAGGAACTGCGACAGCCACGCCGGGTGCGCCGGCCATGCGGGCGCGGTGACGAGGTTGCGGTCGGTCACCGCCTGTTCGACCGGAATCCCCATGTACTCGGCGCCGGCGAGTTCCACCTCGACCTGGCAGGCCGGGTAGGCAGAAACCTTGCGGCCCTTGAGCAGGCCGGTGGCCGCGAGCAACTGCGCGCCGTGGCACACGGCGGCCAGCGGTTTGTCGGCGGCCAGGAAATGCCTGGCGATCTCGACCACGCGGGTGTTCATGCGCAGGTACTCGGGCGCGCGGCCGCCGGGAATGACGAGCGCGTCGTAGGCCTCGGGGTGCACGTCGGCGAAGGTGGTGTTCAGCGTGAAGCGGTGGCCGGGCTTCTCGCTGTAGGTCTGGGCGCCTTCGAAGTCGTGGATGGCGGTGTGCACCCAGTCGCCGGCCTTCTTGTCGGGCGCCACCGCGTGCACCGTGTGGCCCACGGCCAGCAGGGCCTGGAAGGGCACCATGGTTTCGTAGTCTTCGGCGTAATCGCCGCAGAGCATGAGGATCTTGCGAGCCATCTGTTTGTCTCCTTCGGATGAGGTTGTTGGAATGCGGTGCGCGTGCGGGCGACCGTCACCGCATTATTCGAAGGAGGTGGGCGCCGCGGGTAGCAGCCGGCTGTGACCGTGCTTTGCCGCGGTCATCGTTGCAACGAGCGCCGTCCTCAGATGAGCGTGGCGCTCGCACCGCGCGCTACGGCGGGTGCGATGCCGGCGTAGAAGAAGCCCAGGTCGTCCTCGGGGCCGTTGACTGCACGCCCGCGCACCTTGCCCATCACGCATACGCCTACCTGGGCGTCTCCCTGGCCGATCACCAGAACGAAGGGGTTGTCCTCGTCGCCCCGCAGGTAGCGTCCGCCGAATTCGCGGCGCGCAACCTCGAAGACATATGCCGACGCGAGGAAGTGAAGATCATCCGGCAGGGGTGCCCGCTGCTTGAAGAAGTCGTCGAGCACCTGGTCGACCAGCGACAAGGAGGACGCCGTGTAGTCCAGCCGCGATCCGTCGATGGGTGCGCCGGGCCGCGAGAACGCGCCGACGAAGTCGGTGGCCTGCGAGGCCATGCCTTCCTCGATCGTTTCAGGCATGGCGGGCTTCTTTTTCTTCAGGAGGTCGAACAGTCCCATGGTTGCGGCTTTCCTTTGCTGGATGTGCGTGCTGTGACGCGGTCTGGATCGGCTGACTGTGTCAGAACCCGCCATGCGCGTGCAAGCAGGAAATTCGAAATGCCCAGAAGCTGTTAACAGAAGTTCGCAGAGGTTGCAGCGCTTGCGAAAGAGCTACTCCGCACCTCGGGGCCGTCACGGATCTGCCTTCTGATGTTAATAGTCTTGCTCAGGGTTTTCCCGAATCACAGAGGCAAGACCCCATCCAGACAGACAACCCACAGAAAAGACGGAACCATGAAGACCTCCCAACTCGCCCTCGCCGCCGCACTCACCGTGCTGGCCGTCGCTTCCGCCAACGCCCAGCAACGCACCCGCGAAGCTGTCGAAGCAGAAGCCATCGCTGCCGCCCACGCGCCGAACCAGAACGTCACGCGCGGCTCGCGCGGTGCCGATCCGTTCACCTCCACGGCCGACCCCGCAGCCGTGTACAAGCAGGCCGTCGACACGGCCCATGCGCCGAACCAGAACGTCACCCGCGGTTCGCGCGGTCCCGATCCCTTCACCTCGAGCCGCGACCCGGCCCAGGTCTACCGGGAAGCCATGGCCACCGCCGCGGCGCCCGACCAGAACGTGACCGGCGGCTCGCGCGTCAACAGCAAGGTGATCTCCACCATGGAGAACCCGGTGCTGAAGGCCGCGCAAAGCAAGTAAGCAAGGCAAGCTCGCCGGGCCCTCAAGCGCGCATGCGGCGCGCGGGCTCGGCCTGATGCAGGAAGCCGGTGAACGTGTCGGGAGGCGACGAGCCCATGAGCCGCCACATGATCCGGCCGACCTCGCCCCGGTGGTAGCCGGCATGGGTCACGACGTGGCCCAGCATCTCCTGGCGCGACATCCTGCCGGCGGCACCATCGGTGAAGGTGAAGTCGATGCTCTGCGCAAGCTCTTCCGTGCTCACGCGCGCTGTGTAGGCGACATACCAGCGGTCCGTTTCCCTCACTGCTCCAGCCAGTTCCCGCAGAGGCGGCGCAGTGTCCGACCCTGTCGCGGTGCAGCCGTGTTCCATGCGCTGCAGGTTCGCCACGAAGATGCGATCGACGATGCATGCGTGGTTGAAGACGCGAACTGCGGCTTGGTACTCGGCCTGCGGTGCTCTTTCGGCCAGCGTGGCCAGGCCCGCCAGCAGCCCCTCGTCCGCCCATGACTTGTAGCGGAACAAGGAATTCAAAAGTGTCTGCGTGGTCATCGTGGTTCCCTTGGATAAAAACGGCACACTTCGCAGCCATCGGCCGACGGCGGGTGCGCGCGGTCTTATTCTTGAGTGGAGCCTCGAACTTGGGTACTCGCATTCCTTCGCAGCACAAGAGCATGCGCAAAGCACCGCGGCAGCAGCGTTCGCGCGCCACGGTCGATGTGATCGTCGAAGCCGCTGCTCGCGTTCTGGGCCGCCGAGGCTGGGCCCGATTCACGACGAATGAGATCGCGGCGGTCGCTGGCGTCAGCGTGGGCTCGCTGTACCAGTACTTTCCGAACAAGCTGGCCATCGCCGAGGCGATCCGGCAGCGGCATCTGGACGAGGTGCTGCGGGTGTTGTCCGCAGCAGACCAGCTGAGCGAGACCCTTGCCCTCGAGCAGCGGGTTGCCCGGTTCGTCGACGGCGTCATCGCTGCCCATTCCATCGACCAGGCGCTGCATCACGTCCTGGTCGACGAGGTGCCGCTGGGGGCTCGCTCGAGTTACGTGGCGTTCGAGGCCGAGTACCAGCGACGCTATCAAGCGCTGCTGGCTGCCGCCGACGGCCGTGGTGGCGAGGACGGCGAAGGCCAGGCCATGGCCGCGCGGATGCTCTCGTCTGCGGTCGAAGGCGTTGTCCACTCGGCGGCGGGCCGCAATGAACTCGGTGCGGCGGCATTCAGGACCGAGCTGGTCCGGCTGATCCTTGCCTATTTGCGCGACCGGGGCGCGATGGCTCAGGCGTAGGCCTTGGCCGAGCGCAGTTGCAGCATCGCCAGCATCCGCGCTTCTTCCGCATCGCGCAGGCTCTTGGCTGCGCGGGCCGCGGCGTAAGACACATACATGGTGTCGATCGCCTTGCCCCAGGCTTGAGGCGTCTGGTGCACCGTGTCGGCGGGAAGGCTTGCCGCGTACGCCCCTGGCGCGCCGGGCTCCATCGGACATGCCGGCACGTCGTACCCCGCCTTGCGCAGGATGTTTGCTTTGTGGTTTGTGCTGAGCATGCGGGCGCCTCCTCTGTATGTCGTGCAAAGAAGATAGCGGCATGTGCCAGGGCGCGCTATTAGCTGCTTGACGTATGCGGATGTAGGAAAAAGCCCTCCGGAACCGGCTTTGCGGCGGGCACCAAGCCGGAAGCGTTAGGCCGTGGGCGCCGCGGCCTGCCACACCAGCGTGGCGGCGGTCAGGTCTTCGAGTGCGCTGCCCACGGCCTTGAAGACCGTGCGCTCCTCGTCGCTGGACCGGCCGGTTCGCTCGCCGCGGCACAACTCGGCCAAGGTGCCCTGGACATCCCGCGCACGCAGCGTGCCCGCCGCCATCGCGTCGAGCAGGTCGCCGGATTTCTGCAGCGCTTCCGGGGTGTCGACAAAGGTGCGCGCAGCGGAGAAGCAATGTTCGTCGGTCTCGCGCATCGCGGGCGTGAAGCTGCCGATCAGGTCCAGGTGCGAGCCCGGCGCAAGCCATTCGCCGCGAACCAGCGGTGCGGTGGCCAGTGTGGCGCAGCTCACGATGTCGGCGTGCCCGCGCACGGCGGCCTCGAGGTCGGTGGCGGCTCGCGCATTCCAGCCTTCGGCGCGCCATTGCGCCGCCAGCGCCTCGGCGCCTTCGGGCCGGTGGTTCCAGACCCATACCTCGTCGATGGGCCGCACGCTTGCATGCGCGGCCGGCAGCATTCGAGCGATGCGGCCCGTGCCCAGCACCAGCAGCCGGCGTGCGTCCTCGCGCGCAAGGAACGACGCACCCAGCGCGGACGCGGCCGCCGTGCGGCGCGCGGTGATCTCGTTGCCGTCCATCATTGCCAGCGGCACGCCGGTGCGCGCGTCGTACAGCACGTAGGTCGCGTGCAGGCCGGGCAGGCCGCGCCCACCGTTGCCGGGGAAGATGTTGATGGTCTTGATGCCCAGGAAGCCCGCGTCGCTCCACGCCGGCATGATGAGCACCGTGCCCTTGCAGACGGCGCCGTCCGCGCCGGCGGTCTCGATGGCGTGCACATGGCGCGGCGGCACCTGGGCCTCGGCCGCGAACGCCGAGCGCAGCGCGGGCACCAGCCGCTCGAAAGCCAGCGGAGCGCGTGTGGCGGTTTCGTCGAAATGCTTCATTGCTGCAGCGGCTGCATGGACGATTCGAAGAAGGCCGTCAGCGCCTTGCGGTAGGCGCTTCCGAAGCGCAGGGTCGTCATCGGCTCCAGATGCCCCGCGCCCTGCACCTCGATCAGTTGCTTGGGCTCGCGCGCGTCGGCCAGCAGCCGCTTCGAATGCTCGACAGGAATCACCTGGTCGGCGGTGCCGTGAATGAACAGCAGCGGAATCGGCGAGACAGCCGCCACGTACTTCGACGCCGCATATTCGTCGCTCACCAGCAGGCCGGCTCCCTTGAACTTGTCGTTGGCAATCGAGGAATACGAATAGAAGGTCGACTCGATGGCCGCCGCCTTCACGCCTGCGCGGTTGCCCGAGCCCACCACCGCGATCGCATTGGTGCCCCCCAGGCTCTGCCCGAAGACGAACAACCGCTCCGGGTCGACGTCCTGGCGCGAGCGCACGTAGTTCAGCGCGGCATTGGAATCCTCGAACACTCCCTTGGGCTCCGGCTTGCCTTCGGACTGGCCGTAGCCTCGGTAGTCGAAGACGAGCACGTTGTAGTCCTGCTTGGGCAGCCAGGCCACGAAGCGCCAGTGCGTGCTCATGTTCTGCGCGTTGCCGTGGAAATGCACCACCGTGCCCTTGGCCTCCTTCGGGTTCTTGCGGTCGGCGGCGGGCAGGAACCAGCCGCTCAGGCGCGTGCCGTCGGCGCTGGTGAACTGCACGGGTTCGTAGCGCATGCCCAGTACGTCGGGTGTCTCGTAGCGCACGTTGTCGGGGTAATAGAACATCGACTGCACGCAACCTGCCAGCAGCAGAGGCAGTGCGCACAGCGCGAGCTTTGCGCACCATCGGCGGATCAGGCCGGTGTCGGTCATGGCTTTGCACCGTTGGTGGCCGCGCGGTTCTCCGCGAGCATGTTGCAGAAGAGGGCGCCCTGCTCGATCGCGTCGTCGAGCGCCACATGCGTGTGCGGCATCCCGGGGTCGAACCAGCGGCGCGGCATCGCGCGCTTGGTGCTGTCGCGGTAGTCGAGCTGGAGCATCGCCATCGCGAACGACTTCACGTCGAGCGCCGAGTGGCTGAACGGGCTCTCGCCTGCGAAGCGCATCAGGTACCAGTAGACGAACAGGAAGTCGAAGCCTGCCGGGTACGCGACGAACACGGGCCGCGCGGGCAGGCCCTTGAGCCAGCCCAGGTAGTTCTTCATGGCGTGGGCTGGGTCCTGCGGGTCGGTGCGGCAGGCGGCCCATGCCTCAGGTTGGGTCTTCCACCAGGCGGCGGTCTTCGGGTCGGCTTCGGCGCCGGGCAGCGTGTGCAGGTTTGCGCTGAAGGTGGAAAGCAGTTGCTTGTCGGCCGTATAGGCGGCCGAGCCGAAGCTGAGCATCGAATGCGGGCCGGGAATGGGGCCGTCGGATTCGACGTCTGTGCTTATGTAGATTTCTGGCATGGGTGTTCGTTTTTCTTCAGGCCGCCTCGGGCAACGCAAAGACATGCAAGTCCCGCCAACGTCCTGACGAGTTCTCTATCAGCGCGACCTCGGTGCAATGCGCATGCACAGCGCCAGATGCAAGAAGCCGAGTGCCCAGTTCGACGGCAGCATCTTCAGCATCGCGCACGTTGCCGTGTGCCACTGAAAGATGCTGAACGACGCCTTCATGCTCGCCGCCATATGGCGGGAAATCGGGAAAGGCCTTCGCGAGCGCCAGCGTCATCTCTATGAAAAGGGCGGCGGGCTCGGGCGCCAGATACGCGGTCTCGGGAAACCGCCCGACCTTGCCCAGCGAGAACGCGAACGACGGCGTCTGCGCGAGCACGTGCCGCGCACTGTCCAGCACGTCTGCCGTGATCAGCGCGGGAGCCATGAAGGGAACAAGAAGCGTGATGTGTGCCGGCACGCCGAGCGCCACGGTCGGGTCGTAGCGGCGGCGCAGATCACCGGCGATGGGCTCGGCGGCGGGAACCTTCACGACGAATGCGGAGATGGCCATCGGGCGGAGGATAGCCCATCGATGGCGCACTCCGATCAGCGCCTCGGCCCGCTGGAAACCTGCCCCCAATCGAGACCCAACTTGGCCAGGTACTTGCGCAGCCGGTCCGCATCGTTCACCACGCTGCGCTGCGCACGCGAGGCCTGGAACAGCTGCCGCCCCGCGTCGGAGAGGCTGCGCGACTGGCGGCACACACGCACTACCGCTTCGAGCTGCAGCCGGTCGAACAGGTCGAGGGCCTGCGCCCGCTCTTCGCCCAGAAGTGCATCCAGATCCACGCCGTCGCCGCCGCGGGCCATGGGCACCGCGCCCGCATGCTTCCACAGCCATCGCAGCCGTGCAATCTCCGCTTCGACCAGCGCGACCGGAATGCGGCCGCCGTCGGCCAGCGTGGCCAGCCGAGTCACGCTGGCCGACAGATCGCGGAAGTTGCCGCTCCAGACCGCCCCGCCGCTCTGCGCGAAGCGCAGGTAGGCCGTGCGCGCTTCGGCGTTGAAGCGCACCACGCGGTGGTTCTCGGCGGCGTGGATGGCCAGCAGGTGGTCGACGTTGGGTTCGATGTCCTCGGGCCGCTGCGCAAGGCCCGGCAGGTCGTAGGTCCAGAGGTTGATGCGCGCAAACAGGTCTTCTCGGAACCGTCCTTCGGCCACGTCGCTGCGCAGGTCGCGGTTGGTGCCGGCGATGAGCTGGAAATCGCTCTCCACTTCCTTGTCGGCGCCCACCGGGAAGAAGCGCTTCTCCTCGATCGCCTTCAGCAGCATCGCCTGCTCGTCGAGGCCGAGTTCACCGATCTCGTCGAGGAAGAGCGCGCCCTGGTGCGCCGTGCGCAGCAGGCCCGCGCGGTCGCTCGCCGCTCCGGTGAAAGAACCCTTTCTGTGCCCGAACAAGGTGGACGCCGCCCCGTCGCCGCGCAGCGTGGCGCAGTTCACTTCCACGAAGGGTCCGGTCATCTGGTGCCGCGCCTGCTTCAGCTCGAACATGCGCCGCGCCAGGAAGGACTTGCCCGCGCCGGTCGGCCCGACCAGCAGGATCGGCGCGCGCGAGCGCACGGCCACGCGCTCGATCTCGTCGATCAGCGCATTGAAGCGCGCGTTGCGCGTGGCGATGCCGCTCTTCAGGAACGCGACCGCGTCGCGCTGCTCGGCGTCGAAGCGCCGCGCGATCACGTCGTAGCGCGAGAGGTCGAGGTCGATCAGCGTGCATTTGCCGGCCTCGCCCTGGCGCTGCTTGCGGGGCGGCGAGGTCTGCGCGAGCACGCCCGGCACCAAGCGCGACTCCGACAGCAGGAACATGCAGATCTGCGCGACGTGCGTGCCGGTGGTGATGTGCGTCCAGTACTGCTCGCGTTCGGTGTCGAAGCTGTAGCCGCGCGCCCAGTCGTACAGGCGCGTGTAGACCTCGCCGAAATCCCACGGGTCCGCGAGCTCGATCGGCACGAGGTTGACGGTGGTCTCAGGCGACACGGTGGCGATGTCGGCCTTCACGAGTTCGGCCAGCGCCTTGTGCCTGAGCGTGTAGAGCAACTCCATGCGCGAGACGACCATGTCTTCGTGCTGGGCGAGCGAAACAGTGGGTCGCCACTTGTTCCAGCGACCCGCGCCTTGGCCGGCGTCGAGTTGAGTGCCTAGAAAGCCGATGACGACGATTGGCTTCATGGATATAAAACTAGCTGAATTTATAGATTATGAGGAATTTTATAGGTACGAATACGGCTCACAAAGGAGCCAGGCAAGGAATTTCTCCTTTCCTGTCAATGACTTGCGTTTTTGCTCGTGGAAACAGTCAAAAGCTGGCACGCCGGCTGCAATGGATATCCCGTCAGGATGCAGTTCATCCACTCGCAGGTGCCGCGTAAAAGCGGCCCGGTGCAGCAAGCCAGGCCTGTCCTTGGGTTTGCCGTATGCCGTGGTTGGGCTGTTTGGCAACTGAACTTGATTCAGTCCGCTCATGGTTGAGCGCCGTGCTAACCACATGGAGTTGCGGGTTCGATTCCCGCGAAAAACCCGGCGGTGCCTGCACCGCCATCTGATGGGGGCGAAAGCCCCTCCGCCCCGGCACACCGGAGCGATGGCGCAGGGCAAACATGCCCTGCGGCGCGCGACACAGTGCCAAGCGCAGGCGGCTTGCGCACCGCGTGCGTGGCAAGGAACTGCGTGTGGCCATCGACGGCGAGGCAGGTGACGGCGTTGCAGAAAAAAGCGACGAGGGAGGCACCTGCCGAGCCAGGCGAACGCCGCACGTCAGGCCTTGGCTGCCGCAGTGCCCGCCGCCTGCCCTTTCGAGGGCCTGGACCGAATGACTGAAGACTGAACGAAGAAACGAACCGAATAACGAGTGGGAGAAAAAATGCTGGGCTTCAACCGAATCACGATCAAGAAGAACGAACGCGCGCTGCTGCTTCGCAACGGCGATTTCGAGCAACTGCTGGGCGCCGGAAAGCACTGGGTGTTTTCGCGTTTCGACAAGATCCAGCTGCAGCGCTTTGCCCTGACCGAGCCGGCTTTCGAGCACGAGCTGGTCGACTACTTCCTGGCGCAGGAGCCTGAGCTGGTCGAGCGCGAGTTCGTGCATGTGTCCCTCGGCGAAACCGAAGTCGGCCTGCGCCTGGAAGACGGTGTGCTGGTGCAGATCCTGCCGCCCGCCACCCGCAAGCTTTACTGGCGCGGCCTGCGCGCGCAGCGTGTCGATGTGATCGACGCGGCCGAAGACGTGCGCCTGCCGGCCGAACTGGTGTCGAAACTGCAGAGCGTGGCATTGCGCCCGCGTGCGGTGGCCGGCCTCGAAGGTGTGCTGCTGGTGCAGGTGCCGGAGTTCCACGTCGGCGTGCTGACGCTGCAGGGCCAGATGCAGGACCTGCTGGCACCTGGCAACCATGGTTTCTGGCGCTTCAACCGGCAGGTGGCGGTGACCTGCGTGGACATGCGTTCGCAGATCGCCGAAGTGAGCGGCCAGGAAATCCTGACCCGCGACAAGGTGGGCCTGCGGTTGAACATGTCGGCGGTGTGGCGCTTCACCGACGTGCGGCGGGCGATGGCACAGATGCCGAAGCCGGCCGACCATGTGTATCGCGAGCTGCAGTTCGGGCTTCGCGCCGCCGTGGGCGAGCAGACGCTCGATGCGCTGCTGGAGAACAAGGCGGCCATCGACCAGACGGTGCTGGCGCAGTTGCGCGAGCGGTTGGAAGGCTCCGGCATTGCGCTGGAAAGCGTGGGCGTGAAGGACATCATCCTGCCCGGCGAGATGAAGACCATCCTCGCCCAGGTGGTGGAGGCCGAGAAGTCGGCCCAGGCCAACGTGATCCGCCGCCGCGAGGAAACCGCGGCCACGCGCTCGCTGCTGAACACCGCCAAGGTGATGGAGGGCAATCCCGTCGCGTTGCGGATGAAGGAACTCGAAACGCTGGAACGGGTGGCCGAGCGGATCGACAAGATCTCCGTGATCGGCGGTCTGGACCAGGTGCTCAACGGGCTGGTGACGCTTCGGCCGAACGCCCAATGAACAAAGAAGAAATTCGCGAGCACGACTTCCCGCTGCGGTACTGTGAACTACTGTCGATCGCGCTGCACAAGCGCGCGATGACTTGAACAGAGGAGTGAAACGATGACGAAAGAAGAAAAAATGAACTACAACCTGCACGAAGTCGAGAACGGCGTGCCCGTGAAGATGTGGACCCGCGGCGTGCCCGTGGAGCCCGAAGCGCAGAAGCAGCTGGAGAACGCGGCGCGCCTGCCCATCGTCTTCAAGCACATCGCGGCCATGCCCGACGTGCACTACGGCATCGGCGCAACGGTGGGTTCGGTGATCCCGACCTTCAAGGCCATCATTCCCGCCGCGGTGGGCGTGGACATCGGCTGCGGAATGATGGCGTGCAAGACCACGCTGCATGCCAACGACCTGCCCGACAACCTGGGACCGCTGCGCGGCGCGATCGAGAAGGCCGTGCCGCACGGCTCGAACCCCAAGCGCATGGGCCGCGACAAGGGCTCTTGGGAGACGCCGCCGAACGAAACCGACGTGGCATGGGGTGCGCTGAAGGACGAGTTCGACGCGATCTGCGAAGACTACCCTCGCCTGAAGAACACCAACAACCACAAGCACCTGGGAACGCTGGGTACGGGCAACCACTTCATCGAGGTATGCCTGGACGAGGCGGGCTCCGTGTGGTTCATGCTGCATTCGGGTTCGCGTGGCGTGGGTAACGCCATCGGTACGCACTTCATCGAGCTTGCCAAGAAAGACGCCGAACTGCACCAGCGCAACCTGCCCGATCAGGACCTGGCGTACTTCGAGGAAGGCGCCCAGTACTTCGGCGACTACGTGCGCGCCGTGGGCTGGGCCCAGAAGTTCGCGCGTGCGAACCGCGAAGTGATGATGCAGCGCGTGGTAGCGGCCGTGCGCAAGGTCATCACCAAGCCCTTCGAGGCGCATGTGGAAGCGGTGAACTGCCACCACAACTACGTGAGCCGCGAAACGCACTTCGGTGAGGACGTGCTCGTCACCCGCAAGGGCGCGGTGAGCGCGAAGACCGGCGAGCTGGGGATCATCCCCGGCAGCATGGGCGCCAGGAGCTTCATCGTGCGCGGAAAGGGCAACCCCGAGAGCTTCATGAGCTGCAGCCACGGCGCCGGTCGAAAGATGAGCCGTACCAAGGCGAAGAAGCTCTACACCGTGGCCGACCAGATCGCCGCGACCGAAGGCGTGGAATGCCGCAAGGACGCCGACGTGATCGACGAGATCCCGATGGCCTACAAGGACATCGACGCGGTGATGGAGGCGCAGCAGGACCTGGTGGAGGTGGTTTACACGCTCAAGCAGGTGGTATGTGTGAAAGGGTGAAAACGTGGCCGTCTCGTGGCCTCATGAGTACGGTGTTGTAAAAGGAAAGAGCTCTGGCCTGCCTTCGTGACACCGTACGTATTGCGAAGGTTTGAGAAATGAAAAAAAGCAACAAGCAACGCCGTGCGGAAATCAAGGATAGGCGCCTTGCACGGGCCGTTGCTTTGGAAGCACGCCTGAGCGCGACGGATGCACGGCTTCTGCTTGCCGAAGGGCGATTGCCCGGATTGGAAATTGTCGACAAGTCGAAGCTCGAACGCCATCAGCTTGCTCATTGCCAGGAGCTCTCCGACTTCTATCTTGATCGCCCTTTCATCTGCTCCGACTGCGGTTCCAATGAAATGTGGACTGCCAAGCAGCAGAAGTGGTGGTACGAGGTCGCACAAGGCTGCGTCTACAGCCGCGCTGTTCGCTGTCGTGCGTGTCGACAGACGCGCCGGCTGCAGCGTGAGGCAGCCAGCCTGCATGAAGGGGCGAATCTGTTGCGTGAAGAGGTCGCGCGTTTGCGGGCTCTTGCTGCGGCAGCGCCGAACGCCGCGGCGCGGGCAACGGTCGATGCTGCCTTGCAAAGCAAGTGGCGTAGCCTTCGCGTCGTTGCCATCGAAGTGATGGGGCGCTGGGGAGGTGCGGAGCAGGTCGAGAGGCTCAAAGCGTTCGTCGCGGGCCATCCAGGGGGCAGCAACCATCGCTGGTGGGAGCGTGAGGCCGCGGACGCCGCGAGAAAAGCGTTGACCCGCATAGAGAGCGAGAAGAAAAAATGATGATGAAACTGACTTTCCTGGGTACCTCCTCCGGTACCCCCACGCGCCACCGCAACGTCTCCGGCCTTGCCGTGCAGACGGTGCTCGGCCCGGACTGGTTCCTGGTCGACTGCGGTGAAGGCACGCAACATCGCGTGCTGCAGACACCGCTGTCCCTGAACGACCTGGCCGCCGTCTGCATCACGCATGTGCACGGCGACCACTGCTACGGCCTGCCGGGCCTGCTTGCGAGCGCGGGAATGAACAAGCGCACGAAGCCGCTGAAGCTGATTGCGCCGCTGCCGGTGTGGGAGTGGTTCGAGGCTACGCGCGCGTTGACCGATCTGCATCTGCCCTACGAAGTCGAGCATGTGGATATCGGCGGACCGTCACTGGTGTACGAGGTGCCGGGCCTGCGCATCGAAAGCCATGCGCTGCTGCATCGTGTGCCCAGCCACGCCTATCGCATGCAAGTCGAGACGCGGCGCGTGCGGCTGAAAGCGGACGCATTGCGCGCCATCGGCCTGCCACCCGGTCCCGCATGGCGTGCGCTGCAGCAAGGTGAGGACGTGCCCTTCAACGGCGGCGTGCTGCGCAGTGCCGACTACACCGAGACCCAGGTCGAAACGGTTGCCGCGGTGATGGGCGGCGATAACGCCGAACCCGCATTGCTGCACGACGCCTGCAAGGGCGCGCAACTGCTGGTGCACGAGGCCACCTTCACGCAGGAGGCACTCGACAAGGTCGGCCCCGGGCCGATGCACAGCTCCGCACGCCTGCTGGCCGAATTCGCGCAGGCGGCCGAAGTGCCCAACCTGATCCTCACGCACTTCAGCGCGCGCCATCAGAACGAAGAGGGCATGGCCGCATTGATGGCAGAGACGCAGGCGCACTACCGCGGCCATGCGTTCCTGGCCAGCGACCTGGATGTTTACGAGCTCGACAGTGCCGGCAATGTGACCGTCACCCGGGCCTGACGAAAGAAGAAGAGAAGAAGAAAGACATGAGTACCGAGGAATTCCTGCGCTCCGCCCACCCGATCGAACCCGCCATGCGCGCGCAGATCATGGAAGCCCTGCGCAACATCGAATTGACGCATGACGTGACCGTGCTGTTCGCCTGCGAATCCGGCAGCCGCGGCTGGGGCTTCGCCTCGCCCGACAGCGACTACGACGTGCGCTTCATCTACGTCAACCGCCTGCCGTGGTACCTCACGGTGGCACCGCGTCGCGACGTGATCGAGGTGCCGATCAGCGGCGACCTCGACATCAACGGCTGGGACCTGCGCAAGGCGCTGGGCCTGATGCGCGAGTCGAACCCGACGCTGCTCGAGTGGCTGCGCTCGCCCATCGTGTACCGCGACGACGCGGTGGCGATGCCGCGCTTTCGCGCGCTGTCGGAGGCCGTGTTCTCCAACGCGCGCAGCTGGCATCACTACAGCTCGATGGCGAAGAAGAACTTCCGCGAGCATCTGCAGGCCGACGAGGTGCGCTACAAGAAGTACCTCTACGTGCTGCGACCGCTGCTGGCCGCGCGCTGGATCCGCTCGCGCGCCGGCGTGCCGCCCATGCGCTTTGCCGACCTGGCGCAGCACACGATCGACCCGGTGCGCGACGAGGCGCTGATCGCCGAGATCAACGCGCTGCTCGAGGTGAAGATGCGCGCCGGCGAAGCCGCGACCAGCCCGCGCTGGCCGGGTATCCACGCGTTCATCGAAGCCGAGCTGGCGGCCAATGCGGCAGAGCCGGTGACGCCCCTGCCGTCGGCCGATGGTTCGGTGCTCGATGCGTTTCTTTGCGAGACGGTGCTGCTTTGCGAACTGGAGAACAAAGAGAAGGAGGCTGCCCATGATTGAACTCGACGGCTCCCAAGGCGAAGGCGGCGGCCAGATCCTGCGCACCAGCCTCGCGCTGTCGGTGGTCACCGGCCAGCCGCTTGCCATCGAGAAGATCCGTGCGGGCCGTGCCAAGCCGGGCCTGATGCGCCAGCACCTGGCATGCGTGAACGCTGCTGCGGCGATCAGTGGTGCACAGGTCGAAGGCGCCGAGCTCGGCTCGCAGTCGCTGCGCTTCAAGCCCGGCGCGGTGCGCGCGGGCGAGTACCGCTTTGCGATCTCGGGTGCGGGCAGCTGCATGCTGGTGCTGCAGACCGTGCTGCCGCCGCTGCTGCTGGCCGGCGCGCAGAGTCGGGTGCATTTGAGTGGCGGCACGCACAACCCGATGGCGCCGCCGTTCCATTTCCTGGAGCGCGCTTTCGCGCCGCTGGTGCGCCGCCTGGGTGCGGACCTGCAACTGACGCTGCGCCGCTGCGGCTTCTATCCGGCCGGAGGAGGCGAGGTGGAGGCAGTCATCGTGCCGGCGGCCGGTCCGCTGCAGCCCTTCGACCTGACGGCGCGCGGCGCGCACCGGGCCGGCCATGCGGAGTGCCTGGCACCGGGCCTGCCGCGCCATGTGCCGACGCGCGAACTCGACACGCTGGGCGGCGCGATGGGCTGGTCCGGCGAGCAGCTGCGCCTGGGCGCGGTGCGCCAGAACGAAGGCCCCGGCAATGCGCTGATGGCCACGCTGGCCTACGAACACGTCACCGAGGTGTTCACCGCCTTCGGCGAAAAATCGACGAGTGCAGAGCAGGTGGCGCATGGCCTGGCCAAGGAGCTGCGTGCGTTCCAGAAGAGCGAGGCGGCGGTCGGACCGCACCTCGCTGACCAACTGGCCCTGCTGCAGGCGCTTGCCGCATGGCAGGGCAGGAAGGCCTGCGCCTTCACCTGCAGCGAGGTGACGGAGCACACGCGCACCAACTGCGCGGTGATCGAGCGGTTCCTGCCGGTGCGCTTCGCGATTGCCGAGGGCCGCGATGCCTGCGGGGTGCAGATATCGCCGGCCTGAGGAAAACTCCTTTCCGCTGCCGCGGTTGAAGGCAGCGCTGGCCGGCGGGAAACTCGGGAGAAAGACAGGAACGCCATGACCACATCCTCATTCGTCTACAACAGCGTGCCCCAGCGGGTGGTGTTCGGCGCGGGGTCGCTGCGGCATCTGGCGCGCGAGATCGATGCGCTGGGCGCAAAACGCGCGCTGGTGCTCTCCACGCCCGAGCAGCGTCCGCAGGCCGAGCGCGTGGCGGCCGTGCTCGGCGGCCACGCAGCCGGCGTGTTCGACCGGGCAGTGATGCATGTGCCCATCGAGACCGCACGCGAGGCCAGGGAAGTGGCCCGACGCCTGGGTGCCGATTGCGCCGTGGCCATCGGCGGCGGCTCGACCACCGGTCTTGGCAAGGCGATCGCGCTCGACTCCGGCCTGCCGATCCTCGCGATACCGACGACCTACGCAGGCTCCGAAATGACGCCGATCTACGGCATCACCGAAGCCGGCATGAAGAAGACGGGCAAAGACATCCGGGTGCTGCCGCGCACCGTGATCTACGACCCGGAGCTGTCTTTGAGCCTGCCCGTGGGCATGAGCGTGACGAGCGGCATCAACGCCATCGCGCATGCGGCCGAGGGGCTCTATGCGGTCGATTCGAATCCTGTGATGGACCTGATGGCGCAGGAAGGCATTGCCGCCCTGGGCCGGGCGCTGCCCGCCATCCGCGCCACGCCGCAAGACCCGGGCGCGCGCAGCGATGCGCTCTACGGTGCGTGGCTTTGCGGCACGGTGCTGGGCAATGTCGGCATGGCGCTGCACCACAAGCTGTGCCACACGCTGGGCGGCAGCTTCAACCTGCCGCATGCCGAGACCCACACCATCGTGCTGCCGCATGCGCTGGCCTACAACGCCGAAGCGGCGCCGCAAGCCATGGCGCGCATCGTGAAGGCACTGGGGGGAAGCGGCAGCGCCGCGCAGGCCGTGTACGACCTGGCGCGCGACAACGGCGCGCCGGTCGCGTTGCGCGACATCGGCATGAAGGAGTCCGATCTCGACCTGGCCTGCGAGCATGCGCTCAAGAACCAGTATCCCAATCCGCGCCCGCTGGAGCGCGATGCGATCCGCGCCCTGCTGCAGAACGCCTGGGAAGGCGTGCGGCCCTGAACCTGTGGGGCAGGGCCGCGTCCGGCTTTACAGGCCGGCCTGGCGGGTGAAGGACACGCTGGGCTTCTTGTAGGCCTGCGGCACTTCGTCGCGGTAGAAGGCGCGGCGGTCCAGGCTTTGCAGCGGGTTGTGCGCGGCGGCCACGGCCTGGTCGCGGACCGTGCCGCGGTCGAGCGTGGAGTTGAAGGCCACGGCGCCTTCGGCGGCGGTGTCCGAATAGGTGTTGCCTGCGCGTGTGGCGGCCACGGCTTCGGCCTTCACGTCGGCGCGGCTGGCGGACGAGGTGATGGCGTGCACGCCGTCATAGGTTTCTGCATGTGCTGCACCGGCGGCGCCCAGCAGGGCGAAGGCGGTGGCAAGAGCGGAAGCGGCGATGCGTTGCTTGGTGTTCATGGTGAGAGTCCCTTTGGATCACTGTGTGGGCGGCGGACATTCGTCGTTGCCACAGGATGCAGTGTGAAACCACAGTGCGGTTTGCGATGTGCGTTTGCGCACCGCATTCGGCATCTGCTACGCGGAGACGGCACCCGTGGATGCGTAAAGCACCGCAAGAGGTTCGGAGCGCCCGCGCACCGCGAGCGTTTCAGGCGTGCCCAGGGTGTCCGCCACGCCCGCCTGCTCGGCCGCGAACAGCGACACGACAAGGCGCGACGCCGCGGTCTTCGAGTGGTCCTGCAGCCGGCTCGCCGTGTTCACCACTTCGCCGATGGCGGTGAAGGTGGTGGTTTCCAGGTAGCCCACTTCACCCACCGCGGCGCGGCCCGCATGCAGGCCCATGCCGAACTCCAGCCGCTGGCCGAACTGCGCCTCGAAGCCCTTGCTCCATGCGTCCATGCGCTCGCCGATCAGCTCGGTCGCCCGCAAGGCCTGCCGGCAGGCGGTGGGCAGGTCGCAGTCGAGCCCGAAGATGGCCATCACGCTGTCGCCGATGAACTGGTTGGGCACGCCGCCGCTCTCGCGCACGGCCGCGCCGACGGTGGCGAAGTAGCGGTCGAGCACATAGGCCAGGTCGAAAGGCCACTGCCGCTCCGACAGGCCCGACCAGCGCCGCAGGTCGACGAACAGGATCGCCACGTCGCGCTCGCGCCCGAAGCTGCCGACCGGCGCGGGCCGGCCTTCATTGGGCAGCGGGGCGAACAGCGGCGTTACCTCGATGTCGCCGCGCGGGCGCAGCTGGCAGGCCAGGCGCACGTCGGCGGGAGCGCGCACACGCTCCAGGGTGCGCTGCTCGTCGCGGCCCGCCTCGCCGATGTGCTCCGCCGGGCCGACCACGCGCACCCGGCAGGTCGAGCAGCGCGCCCGGCCGCCGCAGATCGACAGATGGTCGATGCCGTGCGAACGGCTCGCCTCCAGCACGCTCCAGCCGCGCGGCACCTGCACCGTGCGGTCGGGATAGCGCAGCGTGATCGAGGGCTGACGCGACCAGCGCGAAAAACCGTTGCGTCCCCAGCGCGCCAGCAGCAGCAGGGCCAGCGCCAGTCCGTAGAACCACTTGATGCTGTCTTCGGCCGTGCCGAGCGCCTTGCCCTGCTCGGGCGTCGGCAGCACGACGGGCGGCACGCCGGTCCACTGGAACTCGCGACCCATCGACACGAAGCCCATCGCAGCCGTCAGCGGCAGCACCACCGCCACGGCCAGCAGCAGGTAGGAAAAGCGCCGGTACGCCGGCTGCGCTCGCAGCGCGAAATGCAGGCCGAGGCAGCCGTGGGTCCAGGCCGCCAGCATCATCACCAATTGCGCGGCCGCGCCCTGCCAGTCCCACAGGCCCCAGACCACCCGCACGTACGAGCCCTCGATGCCGAAGGCCTGGTAGGCGCCGCGCATGGCCGTGAGGTGGGTGGCCAGCAGCAGCGGCAGCGCAAAGCCCAGCAGCACCCGCAGGCCCTCCAGCGGCGGCATGCGCAGGGTGCGGCGCTCCCACAGGGCGACCACCGCCAGCACGAGGTGGGTGGCGGCGGCACCGTACAGCAGCGCGGTGCCGGGCAGGCTGTGCCAGAACTTCTGCACGCCGCGCAGCACCGTCTCGGCGGCGGCGAACGAATAGATGCCAAGGGAATGGTTCAGGAGGTGAACCGTGATGTAGGCCATCAGCACCAGCCCGCTCACCCAGCGGAGATTGCGCCGTGTCGGCGTTCTCGGGGAAAAGTGCGGTTGGGGGGAACGTCTGTCCATGAACGGGTTCGAAGCGGCTCCCGAGCATAATCCGCGCGCTCATCCCCCTGACCACAGACCCCGGCATGGACAAACCAGACCCTGTCCCCCGTTCCAGCCTCGCACTGCGCCAGATCGCACTGTTGGAAGGCCTCTCCGACCAGCGCCTGGACCTGCTGGCCCGGCAATGCCTGTGGCACAGCGTGGAAGCCGGCAAGCCCCTGCTGCTGCGCGCCGAGCAGCAGGGCGAGGTGTTTCTGCTGGTCTCGGGCCGGGTGCGGGTGACGACCTATTCGGCCAACGGCCGGCAGGTGACCTTCCGCGACTCGGAGGCCGGGGAGCACTTCGGCGACATCGCCGCCATCGACGGCGGCCCGCGCTCCGCCGACGTGGTCACCCTTGCGCCCAGCGTGCTCGCTAGCCTGGACCGTGCCGCCTTCATGGCCCTGCTGCGCGACGAGCCGCTGGTGGCCGAGCGGGTGATGCTGCGGCTGGCGTCGCTGGTGCGGCAGCTGTCGGAACGGGTGATCGACCTGAGCACCCTGGGCGTGCAGAACCGGCTGCATGCCGAATTGCTGCGCCTGGCCCGTGCCGCCGGCGCGCATGGCGGGGACGCCAACCAGGCCCGGCTGGACCCCGCGCCCAAGCATGCGGCGCTGGCCAGCCAGATCAGCACCAACCGCGAGCAGGTGACCCGCGAACTGAATGTGCTGGTGCGCAGCGGCGTGCTGCGCAAGGACGACAAGGCCCTGCTGGTGGCCGACATCGCCCGCCTCGAGACGATGGTCTCGCAGGTCAGGGGGGATGCCGGCTGAGCCGGCTGGCCGTCAGTTGAAGCGGCCGTTGCGGCCGCCGATGCTGAAGCGGCCGGCGCCCAGCAGCACCACCGTCAGCGCGCCGAACAGGTACAGGCCCTGCAGTTCCAGCGCCCAGCCGCCCTGCTTGCCCAGCGCGAACAGGTCGGCCATGTGCACGAGGCCGAAGGCCACCAGCATGTTGATCACCACCACGCCGGCGGCGGCGCGAGTGAAGAGGCCCGCGATCATCAGCAGCGGCGCGACGATTTCGCCGACGTACACCAGGTAGGCGATCCCGCCCGGCAGCCCGGCCTTGGCCAGCATGCCCGCAATGAAGCCGACGCCCGCCGACAGCTTGAAGATGCCGTGCAGCAGCACCAGGAAGCCGACCGCCACGCGGATCAGCAGCTTGCCGGAGTCGTCCAGCGTGGTGGGGGAGACGGCGGAAAGCGGCGATGCGATCGGCGCACGCGGGGTGTCGGCGGCTGCGGCCTGGGTGTTCATGGCGGATCCTTGGAAATTGAAGGCCGCCGCGAAATGCGACGGTTGCGGTTCCAGTGTGCGCAGCCGCCGGAAAGCGGGATGTGCGTAAACGCACATGTTTTGCCGGAAAGCCGCCTCAGCGCACGCCGAAGTGGCCGGTCCACTTGCGCTCGTAGTCCATTTTTTCGAAGTGGGCCGCCATGAAGTCGATGAAGCTGCGCACCTTGGCCGACAGGTGCTTGCGGCTCGGGTACGCCAGGTTGATGGTCAGGTGCGGCAGGTCCCAGTCGTCCAGCGTGGGCACCAGCCGGCCGGCCACGATGTCGTCGTAGACGATGTAGGTCGGCTGCACCAGGATGCCCATGCCGTCGAGCGCGGCGGCGCGCAGCACCTGGCCGTCGTTCGACTCGAGCAGCCCCGTGACCGACACCGTGCGCGTCTCGCCCCGGCGGCTGAAGCGCAGCTCGTTCGGGTTGTTGGCGTGGGTGTAGATCAGCAGCTTGTGCCGCGCGAGTTCGTCCAGCGTCTTCGGAAAGCCGTGCTGCGCAAAGTAGCGCGGCGACGCCACCAGGATGCGCCGCGTCTCGCCGAGCCGGCGGATCGTGACGTTCGAGTCGGGCTCGTATTCGCGGGTGCGGATCGCCACGTCGATGTTGTTGTCGATCAGGTCGAAGTACCGGTTGGCGGCTTCCACGTGCACCGTCACGCCCGGATAGCGCTGGGTGTATTCGCGCAGCAGCGGCGCGATGTGGTGGATGGAGAACGAGAGCGACGCCGTCACCCGCAGCGTGCCGGTCGGGTTGAACGCGGTGGCGTTCACCGTCGATTCCGCATCCGCCAGGTCGCTCAGGATGGCGCGGGCGCGGCCGCAGAACTCGCGGCCCGTGTCGGTCAGGTAGAGCCGGCGGGTGTTGCGCTCCACCAGCCGCGCGCCCAGCCGGTCCTCCAGCGCGCTCAGGTGCCGGCTCGCGGCGGCGTTGGAAAGGCCCAGCGCCTCGGCCGCGCGGCTCAGGCTGCCGGCATCGGCGATCTGCACGAGCAGTGCGATTTCGGTCCAGCGGTCCATGGGCGGTGTCTCCGGGTCTTGTCTTTTGCCTGTCCGGAGGATTTTGGCGCAGCCGCGCGGCGACCGTTCCGCTGGGCGGAAAAATCATTTGCTCCGGGCGGCTTTCAGGGCGGTGGCGCGCGGCCTAAAGTGCGCGGTACCGAAGAGACGAAATGGAGACACCGCGATGCGCAACCTCAACCAGGACAACATCACGCAGGCCGTGCTTGCGCGCTTCGCCGACACGCCCGACCCGCGCCTGCGCGAGATCATGACCAGCCTGGTGCAGCACCTGCACGCCTTTGCGCGCGAGGTGAAGCTCACCGAGGAAGAGTGGTTCCAGGGTATCCAGTACCTCACGGCCACCGGCCAGAAGTGCGACGACAAGCGGCAGGAATTCATCCTGCTGTCGGACGTGCTGGGCCTGTCGATGCTCACCATCGCAATGAACAACGACAAGCCCGCCGGCTGCACCGAGGCCACGGTGTTCGGCCCCTTCTACTTCGACGGCGCCCCTGAGTACGAGCACGGCGACGACGTGGCCAACGGCGCCGAGGGCGAGCCCTGCGACGTGTACGCCACCGTGCGCGGGCTCGGCGGCGAGCCGGTGCCCGGCGCGGTCGTCGACGTGTGGCAGGCCGACGCCGGCGGGCATTACGACGTGCAGCACGCCGGACTCGACCATGCGGAGAACCGCGGCACCCTGCGCACCGGGCCCGATGGCGGCCTGAACTTCCGCAGCGTGGTGGCGGTGGCCTATCCGATTCCGGTCGACGGCCCCGTGGGCGATCTGCTGCGTGCCACGAAGCGCCACCCCTGGCGGCCCGCGCACCTTCATTTCAAGATCGAGGCGCCGGGCTACGAACGGCTCATCACCCACGTGTTCCGCGACGGCGACGAATGGCTGGACTCCGACGCCGTGTTCGCGGTGCGCCAGTCATTGGTCGCGCCGTGGAAGAAGCAGGGCAACGGCCGCTGGCGCCTGGACTTCGACTTCGTGCTCAATCCGCTGAAGCAGCCGGCCCGGCAGTAGGAGGCAAGGCAGGCGGCGCCGGGCGCGTTTTCCGGCATCCTGCTACGCTCGGAAGGCCCGCCCGCATGGCGGGTTTTCTTTTGCCTTCCGCCCATGGTTTTCCCCCTGATCACCGACCCGCATTTCTATGCGGTCGCCATTCCCGCCGTGCTGCTGCTCGGCATCAGCAAGAGCGGTTTCGGCGCCGGCTTCGGGTCGCTCGCGGTGCCGATGATGGCGCTGGCCGTCACCGTGCCGCAGGCAGCCGCCATCCTGATGCCGCTGTTGCTGCTGATGGACGTTCTGGGCCTGGCCGCATTCCGGCGCGACTTCGACCGTTCGCTGCTCAAGTTCCTGATTCCGTTCGGCCTGCTGGGCACGGTGATCGGCACGCTGCTGTTTCGCATGTTGCCGGCGCACACGGTGGCGGGCATCGTCGGCGTGTTCACGCTGCTGTTCCTGGCGCAGCGGCTGCTGTTCCCGCCCAAGCCCGACGACCCGTTGCCCTCGCGCCGCGTGGGCGCGGTGCTGACCACCGTGTCGGGCTTCACCAGCTTCATCGCGCATGCGGGCGGCCCGCCCATCAACGCCTACGTGATTCCGCTGCGCCTCAAGCCGGTGATCTTCACGGCCACCATGGCGTATTTCTTCTTCGTGGTGAACCTCAGCAAGTGGATTCCCTACGCGTGGCTGGGCCTCATCGACTTGCGCACGCTGGCCACCTCGCTGGTGCTGATGCCGATCGCGCCTTTCGGCGTGTGGGTAGGCATCCGCATCGCACGGCGCATCGATGCGACCTGGTTCTATCGCTTCGTGTACCTGGGCATGCTGCTCACGGGGCTCAAGCTCTTTTACGATGGGTTTATTGGCTAACCCCCAGGCTTCGCGCACTTCGTGTCGCTGCGCCAACCCCCTTGCAGGGGGCAACACCGGCGGCCCGGCGAAGCCGGTTCCGCGGTGTTCCTGAGAAGACTCAGAACTCCACGATGCTTTTGAAGCCGCCGAAGATCATGCGCTTGGCATCGAAGGGCATGGTCTTGGGGTCCATCGATGCGATGCGCGGGTCTGCCATCACCTTGGCGTTCACCGTGTCGCGGTGCTTGCGCGACTTGTAGGTGATCCACGAGAAGGCCACCGTCTCGTCGGCCTTCTGCTTCACGCTCTGAGGAAACGAGGTCAGCTTGCCGGGCTTCACGTCGTCGGCAATGCACTCCACGTATTCGAGCGCGCCGTATTCCATCCAGACCTTACCGGCCTTGCGCGCCAGCTTGCGGTAAGCCTCTACGTTGGCACTGGGAACGGCGACGATGAAACCGTCTACATAACGAGCCATGGAAGTTCTCCTGAACAAAGCGTGGAACCGTTG
Organism: Variovorax sp.; assembly: GCF_965279555.1. NCBI lineage: Bacteria > Pseudomonadati > Pseudomonadota > Betaproteobacteria > Burkholderiales > Comamonadaceae > Variovorax > Variovorax sp. The sequence goes on from NZ_OZ257247.1 coordinate 284,634, forward strand.
AAGAAAAAAGACCGGCGGTTGCATGGCGCCTCTTGGCTCACGACGCCGCCGTTCCCCGGGGTGCCGCCTCTTCGTCGTTGTTCTGCGTCTGCCCCGGCATGGTGGAGCGAAGCAGCAACGCGCCGATGAGGCCCGCCGCCGCCGCGAACACGGCGCCCACGAGAAACGCGAGGTTGTAGCCACCGGTGAGCGCCAGCGGCATTTGCGCGCCGGCGGCGTCCATCGACGCGGTGCGTGCCGCCGCGGCGCTGGCCAGCACGGCCAGGCCCAGCGCGCCGCCCATCATGAAGGCGGTGTTGACCACGCCCGAAGCCAGGCCCGAATCGGACGGGCCCACCTCGCTCATGGCCGCCAGCAGCACCGGGTTGAACGCCATGCCCGCGCCCAGGCCGAGCAGCATCATGCCGGGCAGCACGTCGACCACGAAGCTGCCGTTGACCGGTGCCCGCGCGAACAGCGCCAGCCCGATGGCCGCGAGCCAGAGCCCCACCGCCAGCGGCTTGCGGATGCCGAAGCGCATCACGATCTTCGCCGACAGGCCCAGCGAGAACACCGCCATGATGATGTTGGCCGGCAGGAAGGCCAGGCCGATCTGCATTGGCGTGTACTGCAGCACCAGCTGCATGTAGAGCGCGGAGATGAAGAACCACGCGAACATGGCCGCCGCCCACAGCACGCCCACCACGTTGGCCACCGACACGCTGCGCAGCCGGAACAAGCCCAGCGGCATCAGCGGATGCTGCACGCGCGCCTCGATGGCGATGAATACCGCCAGCAGCACCACCGCGGCGCCGAGCAGGCCCACGGTCTGCGTGGAGCCCCAGCCGGCCTCGTTGCCGTTGACCACGCCGTACACCGCGAGCATGAGCGACAGCGTGACAGTCACCGCGCCGGCCACGTCGAGCTTTTCGCCGTGCGCATGGCCGCGCGCGCTCGGCAGCAGCGCCACGCACAGCGCATACACCGCCACGCCGATCGGCAGGTTCACCAGGAAGATCCAGTGCCAGCTCAGCGTGCTCGTGAGCAGGCCGCCCAGCAGCACGCCGATGCTGCCGCCGCCCGCGCACACGAAGCCGTACACGCCCATGGCCTTGGCGCGCTCCGCCGGCTCGGTGAAGAGGTTCATGATGAGCGAGAGCGACACGGCCGACACCACCGCGCCGCCCAGCCCCTGCACCGCACGGGCCGCCACCAGCAGCACCTGCGAGTTGGAGATGCCGCAGGCCAGCGAGGCGAGCGTGAACAGCACCAGGCCAATGAGGAAGAGTTTGCGGTGGCCGTACAGGTCGCCGAGCCGGCCCCCCAGCAGCAGGAAGCCGCCGAAGGTCAGCATGTAGGCGTTCACCACCCAGACCAGCGATGTCTCGGTGAAGCCGAGGTCGGTGCGGATCGAGGGCAGCGCGACGTTCACGATGGTGGTGTCCAGCACGATCATCAGCACGCCGAGGCACAGCACCATCAGCGCGAGCCAGCGCTTGCGGCTGTCGAGTGTGTCGGTCATGCGCGTCACACCAGCGGCTTGCCGCCGTTGACGAGCCAGGGCGTGCCGAAGCGGTCGGTCACCATGCCGAAGCCCTCGACCCAGAAAGTCGGGCCGAACGGCATCGTGACCTTGCCGCCTTCTGCGAAGGCGTCGAACACGCGCTGTGCCTCGGGCACCGTGTCGAGCGTGAGCGCCACGCCGAAGCCCTTCATGCCTTCGTAGGCCATGCCTGGCATGGAGTCGGAGGCCATCAGCAGGCCGTCGCCATAGGCGAGGGCGGCATGCATGATGCGGTCGGCCGCGCCGGGCGGGAACTGCTCGGCGCCGGGCGCCTCGCCCATGGTCATCATCATCTGCATCTTGCCGCCGAGCGTCTTCTCGTAGAAGCGCATGGCCTCGGCTGCATTGCCGTCGAACGTGAGGTAAGCGTTGATGGGGGACATGAGAGTTTCCTTGGTTACTTTGCGGTGGCTGTCTTGAGGTTGGCGAGGCCCGTTTCGAAGTCCTTGCCGATCATCTGGTCCATGTTGAAGAAGATGCCCATGAGCTTGGCGACATAGGGGCTCGGGCCGTGCATGGACCAGGTGACCTGTGTAGCGTTGCCTTGTGGCTGCAGCGTGAACTCGGCCACGTTGTGGCCCTCCATGGGGCGGGTGAAGTCGAGGTCGATCGCGATCTTCGAGGAGGGCGTCGACTCGGTGATCTCCATGCGGCCCGCGCCTGCCTTGCCCTTGCTCTCCCAGGCATAGGTGGCGCCCTTGCCGCTGGTGCTGCCGCCGAAGCTGCGCTGCATGTCGGGGTCGAGCTTCTCGTAGGGCGACCACGTGCCCCAGCGGTGGAAGTCGTCGATCAGCGGAAAGATCTTCTCGGCCGGTGCGTCGATGCGCGCGGTGCGCTCCACGCGGAAGGTGTCGGGCCGGGTGGCCGCGAAGATCAGCAGCGCCGCGATGGCCGCCACGACTGCGAGGGCGATGGGCTTGAGCATGTAGAAAATTTCCTGGAGACGAAAGAAAAGATGCGCGGTCAGGCCGGGTGTGCCGCGACCAGCAGCCAGCCCACGCCGAAGCGGTCGGTCAGCATGCCGAAGCTGGAGGTGAAGAAGGTCGGGATCAGCGGCTGCATCACCTGGCCGCCTTCGGCCAGAGCGTTGAACCACCTGACGGCTTCGGCGTCGGTGCCGGCGGTGAGGGCCAGCATGATGCCCTCGAACTTCGGCTGGCCCGAGCAGCGGCCGTCGGAGGCCATGAGCTCGGTCTCGCCGACGCGGACCACCGCGTGCATCACCTTGTCGGGCGAGGGCGCTGCGCCGCCGCAGCTGGCGTCGGCGTTGTCGGGCGGGGCGGGTGGCGAGGGGGGCGCGTCGGCGTAGCGCATGAGCTGGATCACTTCGGCGCCGAGCGCCTTCTTGTAGAAGCCGAGCGCTTCGTCGCAGCGGCCTTCGAACGAGAGGTAAGACTGGACTTTCATGGCGATTCCTTCGGGCGGATGAGGATGAGTCGCGGGACCCCGGTGTATCGGGCCGCAAACAATCGGATTACTTTGTGTACACCGTCCACAAAGAATAGCAGGGATAATGGACGGTGTCCACATGGAAGTGCAATGAAGCTCAACAACGTCCCTGAAAGCCTGCCGCCTGCCCGCAGCACCTACCGCCATGGGGACTTGCGCCGGGCGCTGCTGGATGCGGGCATCGAGCTTGCGCGCGACGGCGGCCCCGACGCCGTGGTGCTGCGCGAAGCCACGCGGCGCGCGGGGGTGGTGCCCAACGCCGCCTACCGGCACTTCGGCAGCCGGCAGGAACTGCTGTGGGCCGTGCGGGAAGCGGCCCTGGCCGCGGCAGCGGGTGCGATGGAAAAGGAACTGGCCGTGCTGCCTTGCGACCAGCCGCCCGCCGACTTCGCCCGCGCGCAGGTGCGCGCCATCGGCACCGCCTACCTGCGGTTCGCGCAGGCCGAGCCCGGGCTGTTCCGCACCGCCTTCGTGGTTTCCGCCGAGGGCGACGGCCAGCTCGGTCCGGACAAGGCCGGCGCGAGCGGGATGGACCCGTTCCAGCTGCTGGGCAAGGCCATCGACCGGCTGGTGGATGCCGGCGTGCTCGATCCGGCGCGGCGCCCGAATGCCGAATACCTCGCGTGGTCGTCGGTGCACGGGCTGGCGCTGCTCATCATCGACGGGCCGCTGCGCGCCATGCCGCCAGGCGAGATCCACGCGCTGGGCCAGCGCCTCATCGACATGGTCGAGCGAGGGCTGTAGGCGCCCTCAGGCCCTCAGAGATAGATCTTCTGCAGCAGGCGGATCAGCGTCTCGCGCTCGCGCGCCGTGAGCCTGGCGCTGGCATCGGCCTCGAGCTGCATCACGGTCTGCTCGGCTTCATGGATCAGCGCCTCGCCGGCCGGCGTGAGGTACAGGCCCACCGCGCGGCCATCGTGCGGATGCGGACGGCGCTCGATGAGGCCGCGGCTGTCGAGCGTGGCGACCAGGCTCACCAGATTGGGCGGCAGGATGTCCAGCGTGCTGCACAGCTGCCGCGACGTGGCGCCCGGGTTGTGCGCCAGCAGCGAAAGCACCGAGAAATCGATCTGCTTGAGCCCATAGGGCGCCATGCGTTCCGCGAAGAAGTCGCTGACGATCAGCCATGCGCGCCGGGCGTTGTAGCCGACGAGGGTTTCGAGCATGCGCGCGTCGAGCCGGTCCGCCTTGCCCGGCGGCGCAATGCTCGGTTCGCTTTTCGCGGGAGCGGATTTCGAAGAGGAAGGCATGGCCCGAGCGTAACCGCGTGAAAGCTGCCCGGCAGCCTAGCGCGCGACACCTTGCGGCTGCGCCGCGTGGGTCAGCGCGACCGTTTCGCAGGCCCGCTTGACGATGCCCAGCCGCATCTCGAACTCGGGCAGCACCCAGCGCCGAAAGGCCGCCGCCACCCTTGCCCTGGCGCCGTCTTGCGGCGCCGCCGCCTCGATGCGCGCCCAGGCCCAGGCCAGCATCGTGAGCATCGCCACGCGCAGGTATTCGTCCGCCACTTCGTAAGGCAGCACCGGGTTGGCGTGCGCGGCCATCGCGACCGTGGTGCCCAGGTAGCGCAGCTGAGCGAGCCGGCGCTGCACGTCGGCATCGGCCTCGCGCGAGGCGTCGAGCGTGTCGCGCAGCTCGAGCAGCACCGCCGACATGCCGGCGCCGCCGTCGGGCAGCACCTTGCGCACCAGCAGATCGATGGCCTGGATCTCGTTGGTGCCCTCGTAGATCATGGTCACGCGCGAGTCGCGCACGATCTGCTCGATGCCCCATTCGCGCACGTAGCCATGCCCGCCGAACACTTGCAGGCACTCGCTCGCGCCGTGGAAGGCCTGTTGCGTGCACGCGGCCTTGAGCACCGGCGTGACGAACGAGCACCAGCGCTGCGCGCGCTCGCGGGCCTTGGGGTCGGCGTCGTGCGTGGCCACGTCGAGCATCAGCGCGCTGCGGTAGGCGAGGGTGCGCGCGCCGTCGATCCAGGCGCGCTGCGTGTCGAGGATGCGGCGCACCGCCGGGTGTTCGGCGATCAGGTCGGCGCTCTCGCCGCCGCGGCTCGCGGGCACGGGGCCGGGCGCGCGCATCTGGCGGCGCTCGGCGGCATAGGCGTCGGCCTTCTGCCAGGCGGCGTCGAGCAGGCCGATGCCCTGCAGCGCCACATGCAGCCGAGCCGAATTCATCATCACGAACATCGCGGCCAGCCCGCGCCCCGGCTCGCCGACCAGCCAGCCGGTGGCGTCGTCGAAGCGCATCGTGCAGGTCGGGCTGCCGTGCAGGCCCATCTTTTCCTCGATGCGTTCGCAGTGCACCGCGTTGCGCGTGCCGTCGGGCAGCAGCTTGGGCACGAGCGCCAGCGACAGGCCCTTGGGGCCGGCGGGCGCGTCCGGCAAACGACACAGCACCAGGTGCACGATGTTCGGCGTCAGGTCGTGCTCGCCGCCGGAAATGAAGATCTTGCCGCCGCTCACCCGCAGGCTGCCGTCCGCCTGTGGCACGGCGCGCGTGCGCACCTGTCCCAGGTCGCTGCCCGCATGCGCTTCGGTGAGGCACATGGTGGCCAGCCAGTCGCCGGTCGCGATCTTCGAGAGATAGCGCTGCTTCAGCTCGTCGCTGCCGTGGTGCTTGAGGCAGGCATAGGCGCCGTGCAGCAGGCCGGGCGCCATCGTGAAGCCGTGGTTGGCGGCAGCCAGCCATTCGTAGAGTACGGCCTCGAGCACGGCGGGCAGGCCCTGGCCGCCGTCATCGGTCGCGGCCGAAAGAGCGGGCCAGCCGCCATCGACGAAGGCCTGGTACGCCTCGCGAAAGCCCGGCGGGCTGGTCACTTCGCCGCCGGCAAAGCGGCAGCCGATCTCGTCGCCATCACGGTTCAGCGGCGCGACCACCTCGCCGACGAAGCGCCCCGCCTCCTCCAGCACCTGCGACTGCAGCGCCTCGTCGACCTCGGCGAAAGGCGCGAGCGCGGCCAGGCGCGCGGGCGCATCGAGCACCGCGTTCAAAAGGAATCGGACATCTTCGGGGCGGGGCTGGTAATCCATGGGGGCTCGGGAATCTAGGGAGAAGGCGGCTTGCAGGCAAAGCTGCTCGCGCGCTCGGTATCGCCGCCGGTGTAGGTGGCGACTTGCGGATAGGGGCACAGCGGCCTCGTGCGCTGCGGCGACCAGCTGGCCGGCACTTCGGCGTTCGGCACGGGTGCGCCGGCACCGCGCGCGGAAGCGGTGATCGACGCAGGTGCCTTGCCCTGTTCGACCCAGTCGACCAGCGCACTGAGCATGTCGAACTGGTCGGTGGCCGGGCCGCCCGAACAGTGGTTCATGCCCGGCACGGGGAAGTAGCGCGCGAACGACGAGGCGTCGCCGCCGTTCGCGGCCTGCACGCGTTCGTACCAGGCGGCCGTGTCGTCCGACGAGAACACCGGATCGCTGGTGCCGTGGTAGACGATCATGCGCCCGCCCTTGTCGCGCAGCGCGCCCAGGTTGGCCGCGTCCGGCGGCGTCATGAACGACAGCGCCGACTCGCGGAACACCCCGTCCGTCGCGGCAATGCGCGGCGCGTCGCGGTCCATGTCGAAGCCCAGCGCAAACGGCAGGCCCTGCGGCCGGTCGGCCAGCGGTGGCGTGCTGAAGATGAAGGCCACGGCGCCCGCGTCGCGCGTCGGCGGGCTCGCGAACTTCCATTCGCGCCAGTTGCTGCCGCTCACGCCCGCGTCGAAGGGGAAGCTGCTGTAGATCGGCTGGCCCGCGCTGTTGCGCACACCCTTGAACACGTTGGCCAGCGCATTCTTCTGCGGCGCGCTGAGGCACATGCCGTCGCGCGTGCCGGCGGCGCAGGTGGGCACGTCCCGCTGGATGTCGAAGCGCGTCTTGCAGGCCTGCACGTTCGACACGATGCCGTCGGCCAGGCCGTCGAGCGCGTCGCAGCGCGCCAGCACCTTGTCGGCCACCAGCTTCAGCTCTGCCGGGGTGAAAGCGCTCTGCAGGTCTGGCTGGCCGGCCGGCGTCTTCGCGCTGGCCACCGCGGCGTATTGCTGCGCGCCATAGAGCTGCGCCACGGCCGCCTTCGGCAGGTTGAAGCCGGGGTCGCCCGCGAGGATGCCGTCGTACTGCTGCGCCGAGCGCACCGCGGCCACCATCGCATGCCGCCCGCCGTTGGAGCAGCCGCCGAAGTAAGAGCGGTCAGGGCCGCGGCCGTAGGCCTTGGCGATCAGGTTCTTCGCCATCGGCGTGAGTTGCGCGACCGCGTTGTAGCCGTAGTCGAGCCGCGCCTGCGGGTCGAGCCCGAAGCGCGGGCCCATCGAACCCGCATGGCCGGCGTCGGAGCTGATGACGGCAAAGCCCATCTGCAGCGCGCTGCTGCGCGGGCCGCCGCCGCCGATGCCGCCGAGCGCGGGCACCACCACGCCGTCGAGCCCGCCGTTGGCCTGGTAGAAGAAGCGGCCGTTCCATGCCACCGGCAGCCGCATCTCGAAGCCGACGGCGTAGCGCTGGTTGTCGACCGGGCTGGTGCGTTCGTTCATGCGTCCTTGCACCAGGCAGTGCGCGGGTGCCGCCATCGCGACGCCGCCGACCGTGACGGTGCCGGCCGGCACGTCGGTGACGGAGGTGTAGACCGTGCCCGGCAGCGCCGCGCGCGTGGCGAGGTCGGCGCAGGCCTGCAGCGTGCCGGGCCGCGCGGCGGCCAGCGGCGCGTGCGAGGCGGGCGGGCTTCCCGCGCAAGCCGCGAGCAGCGTGGCAACGCCGAGCGCGCTTGCGCACAGGCCGAATGTGAAGTGACGCTGTCTCGTCATGTCGTCTCCTTGCCGCGTGCGCGGCGGGTGTCGCGGTCGATCTTCTTTTCTCGTCAGGCGGCCTTGCGTGCCGCGCCCAGGTAGGTGTCGATCACGCGCGAATCGACCGCGAGCTTGCGTGCCTCGCCCTCGAGGCTCACGCTGCCCATCTCGAGCACATAGCCGTGGTCCGCCACTTCGAGCGCGGCGCGCGCGTTCTGCTCCACCAGCAGAATGGTCACGCCCGTGGCGCGCAGCGCATCGACCGTGCGGAAAATCTCCTGCACCACCAGCGGCGCCAGCCCCAGGCTGGGTTCGTCGAGCATCAGCAGGGTGGGGCGCGACATCAGCGCGCGGCCCACCGCCAGCATCTGCCGCTCGCCGCCGGAGAGCGTGCCGGCCAGCTGCGCGCGCCGTTCCTTCAGGCGCGGGAACAGCGTGTAGACCTCGTCGATGCGGTCGCGCCATTGCTTGTTGCGCAGCCGCACCTGGCGGAACGCGCCGAGCACGAGGTTGTCTTCGACCGGCATGGTGCCGAACAGCTCGCGCTTCTCGGGCACCAGCGCAATGCCGAGCATCACGCGTTCCTCGAGCGTCATCGCCGAAATGGGCTGGCCCTTGAACTCGATGACGCCCTTGGAGGGCAGCACGCCCATCAGCGCGTTGAGCAGCGTCGACTTGCCCGCGCCGTTCGGGCCGATCACGGTGACGACGCGGCCCTGGTCGGCCTGCAGGTCGATGCCGTGCAGCACCTCGGCGCGGCCGTAGCCGGCGTGCAGGTCGCGTATGCGAAGCAGGGGTGTCGTCATGTCAATGTTCCGTTCCCAGGTACGCGGCGCGCACCTTGTCGCTGTTCTGCACCTCGGCGGGCGTGCCCTCCATCAGGTGCGTGCCGAACTCCATCACCACGATGTGGTCGCAGATGTCCATCACCAGCCCCATGTCGTGCTCGACCAGCAGGATGCTCATGCCTTCGTCGCGCAGTTGACGCAGCACCTTGCCCAGCGCTTCCTTTTCCTTGTGGCGCAGGCCGGCCGCGGGCTCGTCGAGCAGCAGCAGGGCCGGGTCGGCGCACAGCGCGCGTGCAATCTCCAGCAGGCGCTGCTGGCCCATCGCGAGGTTGCCCGCCAGTTCGTGCAGGTAGTCGCCCATGCCCACGCGCCGCAAATGGCGCTCGGCCTCGCGGAACAGCGCGCGCTCTTCCTGGCGGTCGATGCGCAGCATGGCCGCGATGGCGCCCTTGCGGCCGCGCAGGTGCGCGCCCAGCGCCACGTTTTCCAGCACCGTCATGTCGGCCACCATCTTCACGTGCTGGAAGGTGCGCGACACGCCACGCTGCGCGATCTGCCGCGCACCCAGCCCGCCGACGGCCTCGCCGCGGAAGCGCACCGCGCCGCCCGAGAGGCCGAGCACGCCGGTGATCAGGTTGAAGGTGGTCGACTTGCCAGCGCCGTTCGGCCCGATCAGGCCGACGATCTGGCCGGCGCGCGTCTGGAAGCTGATGTCGTTCACCGCCACCAGTCCGCCGAAGGTCTTGCGGATGGCCTGCACATCGAGCACCACCTCGCCGGCGGCCGGCTTGGCGCGCGCGGGCAGGTCTTTCGCGTCCTGCCAGTCGACGCTGCGGCGCGGACGCGGCAGGCGCCGGTCGACGAAGGCCCAGAGGCCCTCGGGCAGGTACTTGAGCACCAGCACGATCATGATGCCGAACACGATCAGCTCGTAGCTGCCGGCCGTGCCGATGAGCTTGGGCAGCAGCACCTGCAACTGGTCTTCGAGCAGCTTGACCACGCCCGCGCCGGCAATGGCGCCCCACACGTGGGCCGCGCCGCCGAGCACCGCCATGAACAGGTACTCGATACCCATCTTCAGTCCGAAGGGCGAGGGGTTCACCGTGCGCTGGAAGTGCGCGAACAGCCAGCCCGAGATCGAGGCCAGCATGGCCGCCAGCACGAAGATGCCGATCTTGAAGCGCAGCGTGTTCACGCCCATGGCCTCGGCCATCTGCGAGCCGCCGGCCAGCGATCGGATGGCGCGGCCGCTGCGCGAATCGAGCAGGCGTATCACCGCGAATGCCGCGACGATCGCAAAGACCCAGACCACGCCGTAGAAGAACCGCTGCTGGCCGAACTCGAAGCCGAACAGCGACAGGCCCTTGACGCCCAGGATGCCGTCGTACTTGCCCAGCGCATCGAGGTTGCCCATCAGGTAGTACAGCGACAGCGCCCAGGCGATGGTGGCCAGCGGCAGGTAGTGGCCAGACATCCGCAGCGTGATGGCGCCGATGATCGATGCGCTGATGCCGGTGAGCGCCAGCCCGATGAAGAGCGTGACCCAGGGCGACAGCCCTGTGTTCACCGTCAGGTAGGCCGTGGTGTAAGCGCCGATGCCGACGAAGGCTGCCTGCCCGAACGAGGTGAGGCCGCCCACGCCGGTGAGCAGCACGAGGCCCAGCACGGGCAGGGTGTAGATACCGATGTAGTTGAGCTGGATGATCCAGAAGTCGGGCAGCGGCAGGAACGGCAGCACGGCCAGCACCAGGATCAGCGCGAGCGGGCCCCATGTGCGCAGCGCGCTCTTGTCGGGGGCCTGTGGCGTTGTTGTGTTGAGTAGCGCTTCCATGTCAGTGATCCGTTGCGCGTTGTCTTTGCTTGCTTGTCGTTCTTGTCGCGGGTTTTTTCGGGGCGAGCGCACAGGCCACCGGGTACTCTCCTCCGCGAATGTCCCCCGCCCTTCGGGCTCCTCCTTTATTTCGCTGCGGGGAGCACCCGGTGCCCTGTGCACGACGAGTGCGGCTCTCGTGCGGGCTGATAAGCAAGAGGAAGGAGTACATCAGTGCTCCTCGTCCGAATGCCCACTGCGCAAAGAACGCCACAGCAGCACAGGCAGGATGATGGTGAACACGATCACTTCCTTGAACGAGCTGGCCCAGAAAGAGCCGAAAGCCTCGATCACGCCCACCGCCAGCGCACCGAGCAACGCGCCCGGGTAGCTTGCAAGACCGCCGATCACAGCGGCCACGAAACCCTTCAGGCCGATCAGAAAACCCGAGTCGTAGAACACCGTGGTCGTCGGCCCGATCAGCAGACCCGACAACGCACCGATCAGCGCCGCCATCGCGAACGTGAGCTGCCCCGCCGCCTGCGTCGAGATGCCCATCAGCCGCGCGCCGAGCCGGTTCACCGCCGTCGCGCGCAGGGCCTTGCCATACAGGCTGCGCTCGAAGAACAACCACAGCAGCACGATCAGCGCCGCCGACACGCCGAAGATGATCAGCGCCTGCCCGCTCACGTTCAGCGGCCCCAGCGCCATGCGCTCGTCCCAGAACGGCGGATTGCGAAAACCCTCGGCGCCGAAGAACAGCAGGCCCAGCCCCGTCATCGCGAAATGCACGCCGACCGAGACGATCAGCAGCACCAGCGAACTCGCGCCCGCCAGCGATTGATAAGCCACCCGGTACACCAGCGGCCCGAAGGCCGTGACGATGAACACAGTGAGCAGCGCCTGCACGCCGATCGGCAGGTTGCGCGGGCCGGCCCAGGCCGATACCGCGCAAACCACGGCCGGCAGAGCGAAGGTGCGCAGCGCCGCCTTCAGCCCGGCCGCCGCGCTGCCGCTGTGGCGCCAGATGCTCACCAGGTCCATCAGCGCGGCGACGCCGGCCAGGATGAGCAGCAGCCACACCGTGCCCGGCGTCTTGCCGGTCTGGAAGATCGCCAGCGTCAGCGCGCCGTACGCCACGAATTCGCCCTGCGGGATGAAGATGACGCGGGTCACCGTGAAGACGAGCACGATGCCCATGCCCAGCAGGGCATAGATCGCGCCATTGGTGAGTCCGTCCAGCGTCAGGATGCTGGCGATCGAGAGATCCATGGCGTGTGTGTGATGCGGCTGGAGAAAGGGTTTACTGCTCGACCTTGAACGCGCCGTTCACCACCTTGAGCATCACGCCGGTCTCGGTCGTGTAGCCCCAGTGGTCCTGCGCCGTCCAGTTGAGCACGCCATGCGCGATCACCGTGCGGCCCATGCTTTCGAGCGCGTCGCGCAGCGCGGCGCGGAACTCCGGCGTGCCGGGCTTGGCCTTCTTGAGAGCGACCGGCACGGCCTTCTCCAGCACCGTGAGCGCGTCGGCCGCGTGGCCGGCGAACTGGTTGCGCGAGCCGGGGCCATAGGCCTTCTCGTAGCCCTGCACGAAGGCGACCGCGGCGGCCTTCGACGGATGGCTGTCGGGCAGTTGCTCGGCCACCGTGGCGGGGCCCGACACCACGAAGGTGCCTTCGGCGTCCTTGCCGGCGGTGCGCATCAGGTCTTGCGTGGCGGCGGCGTGCGTCTGGTAGACCTTGCCCTTGTAGCCGCGCTCCATCACCGCCTTCTGCGGCATGCCCGCGCCGCTGCCCGAGGCCACGATCAGGATCGCGTCCGGGTTGGCCGAGGTGAGCTTGAGCACCTGGCCGGTCACGCTGGTGTCGGCGCGCGCGAAGCGCTCCGTGGCGACGATCTTGATGCCGTTCTTGGCGGCCTCGGCCGTGAGCGCCTTGAGCCACAGTTCGCCGTAGGCGTCGGTGTAGCCGAGGAAGCCGACCGTCTTCACGTTCTGCTTCTTCATGTGCGCGACCAATGCGTACGCCATGACGTCGTTCGACTGCGGCAGGCGGAAGAACCACTTGTCCTTGCCCGGCGGCAGGCCGGCCGGGGCGGTGGCGATCTGCGGCGTGCCGGCTTCGGCCGTCACGTCGGCCATGGGAATGGCGACCGGCGTGGCGCTGGAGCCGATGATGACGTCGGCCTTGTCTTCGGTCACCAGGCGCTGTGCGTCCTTCACGCCCGTGGTCGGGTCGGTCGCGTCGTCGAGCACCACCACCTTGAGCGTTTCGCCCGCGATGGTCTTGGGCCAGATCGCGATGCCGTTCTTCACCGGAATGCCCAGGCCCGAGGCGGGGCCGGTGAGCGGCTGCACCACGCCAATGGTGATGTCGGCATGGGCGAAGCCAGCGGCCATGAGCGCCAGCACGGCGGCGAGAGTGGTCTTCCTGAAGGTCATCGATGTCTCCTGATACGTTGTGGGGCGGGAACTCGGATACGCGAAAAGGATTCGGCTTAGCGCGGCGCCATGCGCAGCGCGCCGTCGAGGCGGATCACCTCGCCGTTGAGGTGGCCGTTGGTGACGATGTGGCAGGCCAGTTCGGCGAATTCCGAAGGCTTGCCCAGGCGCGGCGGGAACGGGATGGACGCGGCCAGCGACTGCTGCACCGGCTCGGGCAGTTCCAGCAGCAGCGGCGTGGCAAAGAGGCCCGGCGCCACGGTGCACACGCGGATGGCGTGCTGCGCCAGGTCGCGTGCCATCGGCAGCGTCATGCCGACCAGCCCGCCCTTGGAGGCGCTGTAGGCCTGCTGGCCCACCTGGCCGTCGAAGGCCGCCACCGATGCGGTGAAGAGCATCACGCCCTTCTCGCCTTTTTCATCGCCGTTGTCGAGCGCCGCGAGCTTCGCGCAGCGCGCCGCGAACAGGCGCGCCATGTTGTAGCCGCCGATCAGGTTGATGTTGACCACGCGCACGAAGTCTTCGAGCGGCGCGGGGTTGCCATCCTTGCCGACGATGCGCTTGGCGCTGCCGATGCCGGCCACGTTCATGAGGATGCGCGCGGTGCCGTGCGCGGCCTGGGCCTTGTCGAGCGCGGCGTTCACGCTGTCGGTGTCGGTGATGTCGCAGACGCAGGCGACGCCGCCGATCTCGGCGGCCACTTTTTCAGCGAGTGCGGAATTGCGGTCGAGCACGGCGACCTTGGCGCCCAGCCGCGCGAGTTCGCGTGCGGTGGCTTCGCCAAGGCCCGATGCGCCGCCGGTAACGAGGGCGGCTTGTCCTTCGATCTTCATTCTTGTGTCTCCTGGATGGTGTTAGCGGGGCTTGAGGGTGAAGGGCAGCGTGCCGTCGTGCATCGCGTCGGCCAGCGCGGCGCGGTGCTTGAGCACCGAGCGCTGGTTGATGGAGCCCTTGTCGGTCACTTCGCCCTTGTCGATGGACGGCGGCTCGGCCATCAGGTGCAGCCGTGCGATGCGGTTGGCGCTGCCGGTGGCGCTTGCGGCCAGCGTGTCGACCACCTGCTGGAAGTGCGCCTGCACCGGCGCGCTTTCGAGCACCTGCTGCATCGGGGCGTCGGCGGGCAGGCCTGCGAGCTGCCGCACCTTCTGCGTCGGGAAGATCAGCGCGCCCACTTCCTTCAGGTTGATGCCGGTCAGCACCGCGTCCTGCACATAGGGCGCGCCGGCCGCGATGATCTTCGCGCGCATCGGGCCCACGCTCACGAAGGTGCCGGTGGCGAGCTTGAAGTCTTCCGCGATGCGGCCGTCGAAGCGCAGGCCGCGGTGGATGTTGCCGTCGTCGATCCACTTCACCGCGTCGCCGGTCGAGAAGAAGCCTTCTTCGTCGAAAGCCTCGGCCGTGGCATCGGGTGCGCGCCAGTAGCCGGGCGTGATGTTGGGGCCGCGGTAGCGCACTTCGGTCTTGCCGTCGACGTCGATCAGCTTCAGTTCGATGCCGGGAGCGGGCAGGCCCACGTCGCCCGACTTCACGTCGGGGCCGGTCACGTACAGCGCAAAGGGGCCCGACTCGGTCATGCCCAGGCCTGTGCCCATGACGATGCGCTCGCCCACTTCCGACTCCTGCGTCTTGTGCAGGCTGTCCCACACGGGCTGCGACAGCGCGGCGCCCGAGTAGAAGAACATCTTCACGCGCGACAGCAGGTTGCGGCGCAGCACCGCGTCGCTTTCCATCGCATGCGCGATGGCCTCGAAGCCGGTGGGCACGTTGAAGTAGATGGTGGGCGCGATCTCGCGCAGGTTGCGCAGCGTCTCGGCCATGCCCGCGGGCGTGGGCTTGCCGTCGTCGACGTAGAGCGTGCCACCGTTGTCCAGCACGATGCCCACGTTGTGGTTGCCGCCGAAGGTGTGGTTCCACGGCAGCCAGTCGACCAGCACCGGCGGCTCGTCGCCCAAGGCGGGAATCGACTGGCGCAGCTGCTGCTGGTTGGCGCACCACATGCGGTGCGTGTTGATGACGGCCTTGGGCATCTTGGTGGAGCCCGAGGTGAAGAGGAACTTGGTGATGGTGTCGGGGCCGGTCGCGCGCATCGCTTCATCGATGGCCGGCGTGGCGGGCGTCGAGGCCAGTGCGTCGAGCGAGGTGGTGGCGCGGCCTTCGAGCTGGCCTTCTGCAATGACGACTTCGGTTCCGGCCGGAACGACCGCCGCAATGGCGCGGCCGTAGCGCGCGGCATCGGTGGCGAACACGAGGCCCGGTGTCAGCGTGTCGAACACGTGGCGCAGCTTCTCGAAGTCCTGGCTCACGAGCGAGTAGGGCGGCGACACGGGGCAGTAGGGCACGCCGGCGTAGAGGCAGCCGAGCGCGAGCAGCGCATGCTCGATGCCGTTCTCGCTGAGGATGGCCACGGGCCGCTCCGCGCTCAGGCCGCGATTCAGCAGGGCTTGTCCGATACCGCGGGCCTTCTGCAGTGCCTCGGCGTAGCTCACGCGGATCCAGTCGCCGGTGCTGCCGTCGGCCAGCCGTTCGCGGCGGGCAATGAAGGTGCGCTCGGGCGCCTGCTCGGCCCAGTGCGCGAGGCGGTCGGTCATGCGCTCGCGGTAGGTTTCGAGCTGCGTCTCGGCGGTGAGGTACTGCGTGCCCGGTGTGCCATCGCGCAGCACGGCGCGCGTCACGCCGAAGGCCAGCGGGCGGTATCGAACGGTCATTGGAAAGTCTCCCCCATGCTGCGCCACTGCGTGGCTTCGCTCGCCCGTGCGGCGCTCATCCCCTGCTCACCTTCGCGCCCCGGCCTTCGAGGAAATCGCGCACGCGTTCCTTGGCTTCAGGGGCGGCCTGTGCGATGCCGGCCATCAGCGCTTCGGTGAAGAAGCCGTGGTCGGCCGACTGCTCGGCGATGCGCGGCAGCGCATGCATGAGCGCGTAGTTGGTCAGCGGCGCGTTGGTGGCCACGCGCTTGGCGAGCTCGAAGGCCTTGTCGAAGGCCGTGCCCTCGTCGACCAGGTACTGCGCGAAATTGGCGCGCTCGCCGTCCTCGGCGTTGTAGACGCGGCCGGTCATCATCATGTCGGTCATGCGCGCCACGCCGATCAGCTTGGGAATGCGCACCGAGCCGCCGCCGCCCACGAAGATGCCGCGCGAGCCTTCGGGCAGCGCGTAGAAGGTGCTGCGGTCGGCCACGCGGATGTGGCAGGCGCTGGCCAGCTCGAGCCCGCCGCCGACCACCGCGCCGTGCAGCGCGGCGATCACAGGCACCGGGCCGTGCTGGATCAGGTCGAGCGCGGCGTGCCACATGCGCGAGTGCTGCATGCCCTGGCCGGCGTCGCGCTCCTTCAGCTCGCTGAGGTCGAGGCCGGCGCAGAAGTGCGGGCCTTCTCCGTCGATCACCGCGGCGCGCACGCTGGAGGGCAGCTTCTCGAAAGTGTCGCGCAGTGCGAGGATCAGGCCGTCCGACAGTGCGTTGCGCTTGGAGCCGCGCGTCAGGCGGACGATGGCGACTTCGTCGCGGATGTCGAGTTGGAGGTCTGGATTGGTCATGGGAAGGTGTTCGGGGTTGCGTTGGATTATGGTTATGAGAAATAATCAATTCAAGGCATTCGAGCCTGCCCGAAGCTAGGGACTTACCCGCACTGGAGACAAACACATGGACCACGAGAACCTCGTTGCGATCGACATCCACACGCATGCCGAAGTGAGCTGCTGGAACCCGTTCGACAACTATGGCGAGGAGTACGACCGCGCCGCCGACAAGTATTTCGGCTCCAGCGGCCGGCCCACCATCGCGGAAAGCGTGGCGTATTACCGTGAACGCAAGATCGGGCTGGTGATGTTCATGGTCGACGCAGAGTCGAACATGGGCCGCCGGCGCATTCCGAACGAAGAGATCGCGGAGGCGGCCAAGAACAACAGCGACATCATGATCGCCTTCGGCAGCATCGATCCGCACAAGGGAAAGATGGGTGCGCGCGAGGCGCGCCGGCTCATCGAGGAACACGGCGTCAAGGGCTTCAAGTTCCACCCCACGGTGCAGGGCTACCACCCCTACGACAGGATGGCCTGGCCCATCTACGAGGTGATTGCCGAATACGGCCTGCCGGCCATCTTCCACACCGGCCACAGCGGCATCGGCTCGGGCATGCGCTGCGGCGGCGGCCTGCGGCTGGAGTACAGCAACCCGATGCACCTGGACGACGTGGCCATCGACTTCCCCGACATGCAGATCGTCATGGCGCACCCCAGCTTCCCCTGGCAGGACGAGGCGCTGAGCGTGGCCACGCACAAGCCCAACGTGTGGATCGACCTCTCGGGCTGGAGTCCAAAGTACTTTCCGAAGCAGCTGGTGCAGTACGCCAACACGCTGCTGAAGGACCGCATCCTGTTCGGCAGCGACTACCCGCTGATCACGCCCGACCGCTGGATGCGCGACTTCGAGAACGCCGGCTTCAAGCCCGAGGTGATGCCCGGCATCCTCAAGGGCAATGCGGTGCGGCTGTTGAAGCTGGCGGCCTGACGGCAGTGCAGGAAAAGCTCGCGGGGCGAGCTGTCGCTACGCGTCCGCTTCTTCCTTCGGTGCGGTTTCCTCGCCGTCGAGCCGGTCCCAGTCGCGCCCCGAGCGGCGCTGCCGCTCCTCGCGCTCGCGCGCCATCTGTTCCTCGAACTGCTGGCGGCCGGCCTTGTTGGCGGCGATCAGCTTGGCGCGGTCCTTGTAGTGGGGATAGATCTCGTCGCCGAGCTTGATGTTCCGGAGGCGAAAACGCATGGTCGATTCGCGCGCCTCGTGCGCCGGCCAGCCTAGCGCTTCGAGCGTCGCGCGGGCGCTGCGCAGCGACGACTCGAACACCTCGCGCTCCACATCCGTCACGCCACGGTCGCGCAGCTGGAACAGGTGCGTCACGTTGCGAGCCCGCGCGATGATGCGGGCCTGCGGGAAGTTCTCTCTCACCAGATCGACGATTTCCAGCGACTGCTCGATGTCGTCCACCGCCACCACGATGGCCTTGGCCGTACCCGCGCCCGCGGTGCGCAGCAGGTCGAGCCGGGTGGCGTCGCCGTAGAACACGCGAAAGCCGAACTGGCGCAGGCCTTCGACGGTGTCGGCGTCGTGGTCGAGCACGGTCACGCGCAGGCCCTGCGACATCAGCATGCGCCCGACGATCTGACCGTAGCGGCCGAAGCCGCAGATCAGCACCTTGGCGTCCTGCTGCTCCGAAATCTCTTCGAGCTGCGGCCCCTGGTTGCGGCTGTAGCGCGGCAGCACGAACTTGTCGAGCAGCACCAGCAGCAGCGGCGACAGCAGCATCGACAGCGCCACAGCGCCGATCAGCAGCGACGTGATCTCGGGCGGCAGTACGTCGGGCCCCGCGGCCTGGAACACCACGAACGCGAATTCGCCGCCTTGCGCGAGCAGCAGCGTGAACACCGGCCGCTCCTGGTAGGCGATGCCCATCGCCTTGGCCAGCGCATAGATCACCGCCAGCTTGACGACCATGAAGCCGACCACCAGCGCCGCCATGATCCAGGGGCTCGCAATGAGCACGCCGAAGTTGATCGACATGCCCACGGCAATGAAGAACAGGCCCAGCAGCAGGCCCTTGAAGGGCTCGATGTCGGTCTCCAGCTCGCGCCGGTATTCGCTCTCGGCCAGCAGCACGCCGGCGAGGAAGGCGCCCAGCGCCATCGAAAGGCCCACCAGCTGCATCAGCGCCGCGATGGCCACCACCAGCAGCAGCGCCGCGGCGGTGAAGATCTCGGGCGTGTCGCTGCGCGCGATCCAGCGCAGCACCGGGCGCAGCAGCAGCCGGCCGCCGAGGATGATGCCGCCGATCACGCCGATGATCTTCGCGGCTTCAAGCGCGCGGTCTAGCCCGCTGATCGACTGCTCGGCGGCGGTGGCGCCGGCCAGCAGCGGCAGCAGCGCGAGGATGGGAATGGCCGCCACGTCCTGGAACAGCAGGATCGAGAAGCCGGCCTGTCCGCTGGGTGTTTTCAGCAGGTTGCGCTCGCCGAACACCTGCAGCGCGATCGCGGTGGACGACAGCGCCAGGCCCAGCGAGGCCACCAGCGCCACGCGCCATTCCGCGCCCACCGCACAGCCCGCGGCGAACAGCACTGCGGCGCAGCTGACCACCTGCGCGGTGCCCCAGCCGAAGATCGGGCGGCGCAGGTTCCACAGGCGCTTGGGCTCGAGTTCGAGGCCCACCAGGAACAGCATCAGCACCACGCCGAACTCGGCGAAGTGCAGCACGTCCTGGACGCTGGACACCAGCCCAAGCCCCCAGGGGCCGATGGCGATGCCGGCCACGAGGTAGCCGATGATGGAGCCGAGGCCCAGGGCCTTCGACAGCGGCACCACCAGTACGGCGGCGCTCAGGTAGATCAGGCTGCTGGTCAGCCAGGCGGGTGCGTGTTCCATTCAGGTGGCCTTGCTCGTGGAGGCGGCTGCCAGCCCGTGGGTCATGGCGGAGTGGAAGGCGCTGGATACGGCCTTGCCGATGTCGTCCGGATCGGCCGGGCGATCAGCTTCGGGCACCGGACAGGCGATGCAGGTGTCGAGTTCCTCGATCTCGGGCCAGTCGGGGTAGCTTCCCAGGCGCTGGGCGAAGGTCTGGACGTGCGCCTCCACCTCTGCCTCGGGGGCGCTGCGCGCGCCGTGGAAGATCAGCGGCGGCAGGAAGCGCATGCCGCACAGCGCGGCGGTCTGCTCGTAGGGCGGCAAGAAGGCGTCGAAGAAATAGCGGTGGTAGCTCTGCGGGTGGTAGCTGGGCTCCGGGCTGCCGGTGGTGGCCACCAGCCAGAGGTCCTTGCCCTGCAGCGCCGTGCCCCCGGGGCCGTACGCCCAGCCGTAGGCGAGCACGTCGTCGAGCCAGAGCTTCTGCAGCGCGGGCATGGAATACCACTGGATCGGGTGCAGCAGCACCACCAGGCTGGCCTTGGCGAGCCGGGCCTGCTCTTCCTCGACGTCGATGGAGAAGTCGGGGTAGCTGCCGTAGAGGTCGTTCACCTCGACGCCCGGCACTGCGCGGGCGGCGGCCAGCATGCGGCGGTTGACGCGCGAATCGCGCCAGTGCGGGTGCGCCGCCAGCACGTAGATGCCGCCAGGACCGGCGGCGGTGGTTCCCGTGGATGTTGTTGTCGTCATGCCGAGAACATATCTCAGTCAGGGCCGGCGCGTCGGGCAAAAACGCGCCAGCGACTACCATTCCGGCTGTCCCAGTTCTGGAGGAGTGCCTTATGCCGGTGGTTCTGGTCGCCAATCCCAAGGGCGGGGTCGGCAAGTCGACGATCGCGACGAATGTCGCGGGCTATTTCGCAAGCCGCGGCCATGCCGTGATGCTGGGCGACGTGGACCGCCAGCAGTCCTCCCGGCTGTGGCTGGGCCTGCGCCCGCCCCAGGCCCGGCCCATCGCCACCTGGGAAGCCACCGGCGACAGCACCGTGGTGCGGCCGCCGCGCGGCACCACGCACGCGGTGCTGGACACGCCGGCCGGGCTGCACGGCTGGCGCTTCAAGGAAGTGCTGGCGCTGGCCGACCGGGTGATCGTGCCGCTGCAGCCGAGCATCTTCGACATCTACGCGACACGCGACTTTCTCGACCGCCTCAAGGAACAGCGCCGTGCCGAAAAAACCCAGATCGGCCTCGTCGGCATGCGGGTGAACGCCCGCACGCTGGCCGCGGACCGGCTGCACGAGTTCATCGAGGGGCTCGGCGTGCCGGTGATCGGCGAATTGCGCGACACCCAGAACTACGTGCAGCTCGCGGCGCGCGGGCTCACGGTGTTCGACATCGCCCCGGGCCGGGTGCAGCGCGACCTGGAGCAATGGCAGCCGATCTGCCAATGGCTCGACGCCTGAAGGCGCCTCCCGGTTTTCCCTGAGCCCGGTTGTCGCGAGCCCGACAGCCGGCCGCCCACCCTTGACTCCAGAATGCCCGCATGACCAAAAAGACATTCCAGACTCTTCAGGATCTCTCCGCCTGCGTCGGCCAGGAAGTCGCCGTGAGCGACTGGATCACCATCACGCAGGAGCAGGTCAACCAGTTCGCCGAGGCGACGGGCGACCACCAGTGGATCCATGTCGATGTGGAGCGGGCCAAGGCCGGCCCTTTCGGCGCGCCCATTGCGCACGGTTTCCTCACGCTGTCGCTGCTGCCGCGATTCTTCGAGACGGCCATCGACGTGGTGGAGTCGCGCATGGGCGTGAACTACGGCATGAACCGGGTGCGCTTCATGTCGCCGGTGCCGGTGGGCAAGCGGCTGCGTGCGCGCATGAAGCTGCTGAGCTCCGAGCCCATTGCCGACGATGGTTTCCAGATGACCTGGGAAACCACCATCGAGCTGGAAGGCGCGGCCAAGCCGGCCTGCGTGGCGGAGTCGGTCGCGCGGCGCTACCGCTGACCTCCCCCCCTTTTTCTTACATCCGGCGGTCGGTCACTTCGCCGTAGGTGGCGGCGCCCTGGCGCGTGATGCTCAGCGCGCTCTGGCGTACCGAGCCGCGGTCGGTGCTGCCGTCGCGGGCCTGGAGTGCGCCCGTGCCGCCATTCGTGACCCTGAACGGCTGGCGCGCGTCGGCCTGAACCTGCGCCCGCGACAGCGTCGACTGGAAGGGGGCCGGCGGCAGCGGGTTCTGCTCGCCCTGGAAGGCTTGGGCGCTGCCGGCAAATGCCAGCGTGGCGAAGACGGCAAGGGCGATCGGCTTGGTGTTCATTGCAAGACTCCTGGCTAACTGGGTTGATGGACCTGATGCCGGGGCGTTTCGCGTCCGGCATGCTTTCCATACGGCCCGCATCCCCGATCAGATGCGTTCCCGCCGTGCCTGGAGCCTGCGACTTTGTTTCTTTATGTCACCCGAAGCCGTTTTGCCGCCAGGCTTCGAACACGGTGACAGCCACCGCGTTCGACAGATTCAGGCTGCGCTGCCCTTCGCGCATCGGCAGCCGCAGGCGCTGGGCTTCGGCGAAGCCGTCGCGCACGGCGGGCGGCAAACCGCTGGTTTCCGAGCCGAAGACCAGCCAGTCGCCGGGCTGGAAGCGCACGTCGTGCACGGCCCGGGTGCCGCGGGTGGTGAGGGCGAACATCCGGTCGGCCGGGGGCTGCTCCGCGGCGAGCAGGGCCTGCCAGTCGGCATGGCGCTTGACCTCGGCGTACTCGTGATAGTCGAGCCCGGCGCGGCGCAGCAGGCGGTCGTCCATCGAAAAGCCGAGCGGCTCGACCAGGTGCAGCGTGCAGCCTGTGTTGGCGGCGAGCCGGATGACGTTGCCGGTGTTCGGCGGAATCTCGGGGTGGACCAGGACGATATGGAACATGCGCCGATTGTCGGCGCCCCAGGGCGCGGGCTCAGCGCGGCGGGTCGGTGCGGGCCAGCACCACCGCCGTGATGTGGGCCGCGCCGGCCAGCCGCAGCGCTTCGGCAGCCGTGAACAGCGACGCGCCGCTGGTCATCACGTCGTCGACCAGCACGACGCGCCGGCCACTGACTTTTTCCGCGCACAGCGGCTCCACGGCGAAGGCGCCGCGCAGGTTGAGCAGGCGTTCGGCGCGCGCGAGGCCGCTCTGTGCCGGCGTCTCGCGGGTGCGCAGCAGCAGGCGCGCGTCGGTCTTGCCGGCGGACAGGCGTCGCGCGAGTTCATGTGCCTGGTTGAAACCGCGTTCGCGCAACCGGCCGGGCGCCAGCGGCATCGGCAGCACCAGGTCGCATTGCTCCAGTGCCGGTTCGACCCAGGGCGCGCTGCGCATCAGCGTGGCGAACG
Organism: Variovorax sp.; assembly: GCF_965279555.1. Classification (NCBI taxonomy): domain Bacteria; kingdom Pseudomonadati; phylum Pseudomonadota; class Betaproteobacteria; order Burkholderiales; family Comamonadaceae; genus Variovorax; species Variovorax sp. The sequence continues at coordinate 307,168 of NZ_OZ257247.1, forward strand.
GGGCGGCCCAGCCTGCCTCGCCGCGGAACTTGAAGGCGGCGATGGCGTCCGGCCACGGCCAGGCGTAGGTGCAGGCGGCAAGGCAGGCGTCGAGCGGCGGCGGATGCGCAACGCAGTCGCCGCAGCGGGTCACTCCCTCGGGCAACGGCAGGGCGCAGCCGCCGCAGCGTGCCGCGGGAGGGGCGAAGCGGGCCACGCAGGCGTCGCACACCGCGCGCGAGGGCCATGCGCGGCAGACCGCGCACTGGCTCGGCAGCCGCGCGAGCAGGGCGGTGAAAGGACGGAAAGGCCACAGGGCGTGCTGGCTGGACATCGCTCAATATACTCACTGCCCCATGGCCACCGACCCCTCACGACGACCGCCGACCATCGATGCCACGGCGGCTGCCCGCTGGCGTCGCCTTGCACCCGCCGACGGCTCCCCCTGGCTGCACGAGGAAATCGGCCGCCGCATGGAAGACCGGCTGCAGTGGATCAAGGCACAGCCCCGCACCTGGGCCAATTGGGCGCCGCTGCGCGGCGGCCTCGAAGCCCATGAACTGGTCGCTCGCCGCTACAAGGACGCCGCCTCCTTCGTCATCGAACCCGAGCCCGCGCTCGCGGCCGCCACCGGCCAGGCGCTGGCCGCGCCGTGGTGGAGCGCACGCCGCTGGCAGGCCGGCAAGGCACGTTTCGACGCGCCGCCCGAAGACGGCGTCGACCTGCTCTGGGCCAACATGTCGCTGCACATGGCGGCCGACCCCGAGGCACTCATCGCGCACTGGCACAAGCTGGTGGCCACCGACGGCTTCCTGATGTTCTCGTGCCTCGGCCCCGACACGGTGCGCGAGCTGCGCGCGCTGCATGCCCGCCTCGGCTGGCCCGCCGCGGGCCACGAGTACACCGACATGCACGACTGGGGCGACATGCTGGTCCATGCCGGCTTCGCCGAACCCGTGATGGACATGGAGCGCATCGTGCTGACCTGGGCCACGCCCGAGGCGGCACTGGCCGAGCTGCGCACGCTGGGCCGCAACCTGCACCCCGGGCGTTTTCCGGCGCTGCGCGGCAAGGCCTGGCACCAGTCGCTGAAGAAGGCACTGCCCGACCTCGCGCCGGCCGAAGAGGGTGGCGGGCGCATCGCGCTGACCTTCGAGGTCATCTACGGCCATGCGTTCAAGCCGGCGCCGCGCGTGTCGCTGTCGGCCGAAAGCGCGGTGTCGCTGCGCGAGATGCGATCGATGCTGCAACGGGGTCGTCCGGGCGCCTGATCGCTGGCCGGCCGGTGGCCGAAAACGCTAGGCGCAGAGGCCGTTTCTTGCCTACTAGTAGTGACCCGTAGGCGTCCCACAGGGCACTCTGGCGCAGGTATCTACCCGCTACAATCCGCCGTTGCGTGGAACTCGCGGGTATTGTCCCGCGATCGAGGGGTGTCGGATCCTGTTTGTACGAGGGGTTTGGCGACCGTCGACGCACCGATTTGCTGAACTCGCCCGTGTCGAATTCCGTGTTTCGATTTGCCACCGTTTCAGGCCAGAGCATTCACTGGTTCCTGAAGCGGAACTGCTCGGTGACGCCGAGCCAGCTTGGCTGGCTCTACGCTTCGCTGTGCGTGGTATCGCTCGGCATCGGCACCCTGTTCTGGCTGCACGGTGCGCCGCTGGTTCTGCCTTTCGCCTGGCTCGAACTGGCCGCTGTCGGATTCGCGTTCATGGTCTACGCGCGGCACGCGACCGATGGCGAAAAGATCGCGCTGCAGGAGGGACGCCTCGTCGTCGAGCTCGAGAACGGCGGGCACTACGAGCGCACGGAATTTCTTCCGCACCAGGTGCGGGTCGAACCCCAGGCCGGCGATCGTTCGCTGATCGAGGTCTCGGGGCAGGGTCGATCGGTCAGGGTGGGGCGCTATGTACGCCCGGAGTTGCGTGCGGCTTTGGCCCGCGAGATTCGCATGGCGTTGCGTGGCGCCTGAGGGGGCTCGCGCAGTGCTGCACGGTTGGGTTTGTCGAAAAATTGAAGAAACGTGAACACGATGAAGAGCATTTGGCGCAATAAGTACAGGCCGGCGAATCTGTTGCTGGCGGCCGGCGCGGCTTTCAGCAGCGCGGCGCACGCAGTCAACGATCTGCCCGGCGGCCCTTCGGTGCGCCAGTTGAATCTTCCGGTCGGCGTGACCAAGATCGCGCAGGAGCAGCATCTGCTCCACACGATCATGATGATCCTGTGCACGGTCATCTTCGTCGGCGTGTTCGCGGTCATGTTCTATTCCATCTGGAAGCACCGCAAGTCGGTGGGCCACAAGGCCGCCAACTTCCATGAGTCGGTGGTGGTCGAGGTCATCTGGACCATCGTGCCCTTCCTCATCGTGATCGTCATGGCGCTGCCCGCCACCAAGGTGCTGGTGGCCCAGAAGGACACCACCAACGCCGACCTCACGATCAAGACCACGGGCTACCAGTGGAAGTGGGGCTACGACTACCTGAACGGCGAAGGCGAGGGCCTGGCCTTCATCTCCACGCTCGACAGCTCGCAGCGCGCCATGTCCGACGCCGGCGCCAAGGGCGCGATGCCCGACGACTACCTGCTCAAGGTCGACTACCCGCTGGTGGTGCCGGTCAACAAGAAGATCCGCATCATCACCACCGCCAACGACGTGATCCACGCCTTTGCAGTGCCGCAGCTGGGCCTCAAGCAGGACGCCATTCCCGGCTTCGTGCGCGACACCTGGTTCCGCGCCGAAACCATCGGCACCTACTACGGCCAGTGCCAGGAACTGTGCGGCAAGGAACACGCCTTCATGCCGATCCAGGTGAAGGTGGTCTCGGCCGCCGACTACACCGCCTGGGTGGCCGACCAGCGCAAGATCGCCGCGGCCAAGCTCGACGACCCGACCAAGGTCTGGACGCTGCCCGACATGATGGTTCGCGGCGAGAAGGTCTACGCTGCCAACTGCGCCGCCTGCCACCAGGCCAACGGCAAGGGCGCGGGCCCGATCAAGGCGCTCGACGGCGACCCGAAGGTGCTCGACGCCGACCACACGGTGCAACTGCATGTGCTGCTCAACGGCCAGAACAACGGCGCCATGCCGTCCTGGAAGCAACTGAGCGATACCGACCTCGCGGCCGTGGCCACGTACACCAAGAACAGCTGGTCGAACAAGACTGGCCAGCTGGTGCAGCCGGCCGAAGTGCTCGCCCTGCGCGGCAAGTGATGCGACAGCGTCCCGCGACGAAGAAATTGCAAGGAACAACGAAATGAGTGCAGTCCTCGACCCCCACGGTCACGCAGTCCCAGGCGACCACGCACACGACGAGCATCACGACCACCACGCGCCCACCGGCTGGCGCCGCTGGGTGTTCGCGACCAACCACAAGGACATCGGCACGCTATACCTGCTGTTCAGCTTCACGATGCTGATGGTGGGCGGCGTGCTCGCGCTGCTGATCCGCGCCGAGCTGTTCCAGCCCGGCCTGCAGCTGGTGAACCCCGAGCTGTTCAACCAGTTCACCACCATGCACGGCCTGATCATGGTGTTCGGCGCCATCATGCCGGCCTTCGTGGGCTTCGCGAACTGGATGATCCCGCTGCAGGTGGGGGCCTCCGACATGGCCTTCGCGCGCATGAACAACTTCAGCTTCTGGCTGCTGATCCCGGCGGCGCTGATGCTGGTGGGTTCGTTCTTCATGCCCGGTGGCGCACCTGCCGCGGGCTGGACGCTGTACGCGCCGCTCACGCTGCAGATGGGCCCCTCGATGGACGCCGGCATTTTCGCGATGCACATCATGGGCGCTTCGTCGATCATGGGTTCGATCAACATCATCGTCACCATCCTCAACATGCGCGCCCCCGGCATGACGCTGATGAAGATGCCGATGTTCTGCTGGACCTGGCTCATCACCGCCTACCTGCTGATCGCCGTGATGCCCGTGCTCGCCGGCGCCATCACCATGACGCTGACCGACCGCCACTTCGGCACCAGCTTCTTCAACCCCGCCGGCGGCGGCGACCCGGTGATGTACCAGCACATCTTCTGGTTCTTCGGCCACCCCGAGGTCTACATCATGATCTTGCCGGCCTTCGGCATCATCAGCCAGGTGGTGCCGGCATTCGCCCGCAAGAAGCTCTTCGGCTATGCCTCGATGGTGTACGCCACCTCGTCGATCGCCATCCTGTCGTTCATCGTGTGGGCTCACCACATGTTCACGACCGGCATGCCGCTCACCGGCCAGCTGTTCTTCATGTACGCGACCATGCTGATCGCGGTGCCTACGGCCGTGAAGATCTTCAACTGGATCGCCACCATGTGGCAGGGCTCGATGACCTTCGAGACGCCCATGCTGTTCGCGGTCGGCTTCATCTTCGTGTTCACGATGGGTGGCTTCACCGGCCTGATCCTGGCCGTCGCGCCCATCGACACGCAGCTGCAGGATACCTACTACGTGGTGGCCCACTTCCATTACGTGCTGGTGGCCGGCTCGCTGTTCGCCATGTTCTCGGGTTTCTACTACTGGGTGCCCAAGTGGACCGGCGTCATGTACAACGAGACGCGCGGCAAGGTGCACTTCTGGTGGTCGCTGATCTCGTTCAACGTGACCTTCTTCCCGATGCACTTCCTGGGCCTGGCCGGCATGCCCCGACGCTACGCCGACTACCCCATGCAGTTCGCCGACTTCAACGCCGTGGCTTCGGTCGGTGCGTTCTTCTTCGGCTTCGCGCAGGTGTACTTCTTCCTTTTCGTCGTGTTCCCGACCATGCGCGGCAAGGGCGAGAAGGCTGCGCAGAAGCCGTGGGAAGGCGCCGAAGGCCTCGAGTGGGAAGTGCCGTCGCCGGCGCCGTTCCACACCTTCGAGAACCCGCCCAAGCTCGACGCGACCGCCACCAAGGTGATCGGTTGACCGGCTTCGCGGCAGCAACAGCCACCAAGCGATGACACCCGAACAGAAACGCAACAACCGGCGCATGGGGCTCACGCTGGCTTCCATCGCCGTGGTGTTCTTCATCGGCTTCATCGTGCGCATGGTCTGGTTCGGCGCGCGCTGAGCCGCCGGCCACTGAACGGGAGCACCAGCATGAGCATCGGTCAACGCATCCGCCGCGCCAATGTCCGCATGGTCGGCAAGCTGGCTGTCGTGGCCTGCGGCATGTTCGCCTTCGGCTATGCGCTGGTGCCGATGTACCGCGCCATTTGCGAGATGACGGGCATCAACATCCTCGCGCTTTCTGAACTCGAGGTGCCCGGCGGCGCCAGCGGCGGCAAGAAGGTGCGCGTGCCCGACAACACGCAGGTCGACATGACCCGCACGATCACGGTCGAGTTCGACTCCAACGTGCGCGGTGGCCTCTGGGACTTCAAGCCCGCGGAGCGGACCATCCAGGTGCATCCGGGCCAGCTCAACACGGTGATGTACGAATTCCAGAACGTGCAGAACCGCCGCATGGCCGCGCAGGCCATTCCGAGCTACGCGCCGCAGCAAGCCGCGCCCTATTTCAACAAGCTCGAGTGCTTCTGCTTCAACCAGTACACGCTCGATCCGGGCGAGAAGAAGCAGTGGCCGGTCGCCTTCGTGATCGACCCCAAGATTTCCAAGGACGTGAAGACCATCACGCTGTCGTACACCTTCTTCGAGGTGGGCGGCAAGACGCCCGCGGCGCCGGTCGCCGCTGTTTCGAATGCCCCGAATGAGCCGCGCTCGTGACCACGTCGCCCGAACGGCCGAAAGCTTCGAAAGCTTCGAAGGCTTCGAAGGCTTCGCTGTGGGACACCGTGAAGGCGGTGGCGTGGTCGTTCTTCGGCGTTCGCAAGAACAGCGCCTACCAGGAAGACCTGGGCAAGCTGAATCCGCTGCACATCATTGCGGTGGCGTTCGTGGCCGTGATCGTCTTCGTGGTCGCGCTGGTGCTGCTGGTGCGCCATGTGGCCGCGGCCTGAACGAGCAGAATCCACTGAATCGAGAGAAGAAAGAAAGCCAGGAGCAGCTGATATGAGTTCAACCACCCACGGCGCCACGCCCTACTACTTCGTGCCCGGACCGTCGGCCTATCCGGTCTCGGCCGCGATCGGCCTGTTCTTCGTGATCCTGGGCGCCGCGCAATGGATCAACGGCCATGCGTGGGGCGCCTGGTCGCTGCTGGCGGGCATGCTGATCTGGCTCGGCACGCTGTTCGTGTGGTTCCGCGCCGCCATCGGCGAGAGCGAGAGCGGGCAGTACGGCCACAAGGTGGACCTGTCGTTCCGCTGGAGCATGAGCTGGTTCATCTTCTCCGAAGTGATGTTCTTCGGCGCCTTCTTCACCGCGCTGTGGTGGGCCCGCACCCATGCGCTGCCGACGCTCGGCAGCCTGGACAACGCAATCCTCTGGCCCGACTTCAAGGCCGTGTGGCCCAGCATGGCTGCCGGCGCCACCGGCTCGCCCGCCGGCATCGTCGAGCCCTTCCAGACAGTCGGCCCGTTCTGGCTGCCCACGATCAACACCGCGCTGCTGCTGAGCTCGGGCGTGACCCTCACCATAGCCCACCACGCGCTGCGTGCCGGCCATCGCGCGCAGACCATCCGCTTCATGTGGATGACCGTGCTGCTCGGCCTGGTCTTCCTGGGCGTGCAGGGCTACGAGTACCACCACCTGTACACCGAACTGAACCTCAAGCTCAGCTCGGGCACCTACGGTTCGACCTTCTTCATGCTGACCGGCTTCCACGGCCTGCACGTGTTCATCGGCATGCTGATGCTGCTGTTCATCACCCTGCGCCTGCGCAAGGGGCACTTCACGCCGGAGCGCCACTTCGGCTTCGAAGGCGCGGCCTGGTACTGGCACTTCGTCGACGTGGTCTGGCTCGGCCTTTACATGCTGGTCTACTGGCTTTGATCGAAGCACCTCGCGGCATTCCACAAAAAAGGCGCCGGAAGGCGCCTTTTTCATGGTTCTCGTGGAACGAGCACCACCTACTTGCCGAGCGGGAGTCCGGTGGGCTGGATGTAGCCGAGTTTCCAGGCGAGCAGCATGCAGAGGAACAAAAATACCGAGAGCCCGATCCGAAAGGTGAGGGCGCGCGCCATGCCGCCGCTCTTGGCGCGCCCGTTGCGCCCGTCCTTCAGCATGAAGAACAGGGCAAACGCGAGGCTCGCGAAGATGCCCACGAACACCAGGGCGACGAAATATTTCATGACCCGCATTATCGGCCGCACGCTCCGCTTCCTCCAGTGACTCCCCAACCCCTGTATTCCGAAGACCGGCGCCGTCCCGGTCGTTTCTGGCTGATCACCATCGCCGCCGTGCTGACGCTGGCGGCCACCGTTTCGCTGGGCCGCTGGCAACTCTCGCGCGCCGCGCAGAAAGAGGCGCTCCAGGCCAGCATCGATGCCCAGAAGCAGAAGCCCCCGCTGACCCAGGCCGAGTTCCTGGCGCTGCAGCAGCCTTCCGACGAACTGCATCGCCCGGTGCGCCTGCGCGGCCTCTGGCTCACGCCGCAGACCGTGTACCTCGACAACCGCCAGATGCATGGCGTGCCCGGCTTCTACGTGCTGACGCCGTTCGCGCTCGAGGGCACCGAGCAGACGGTGATGGTCCAGCGCGGCTGGGTGCAGCGCAATTTCGTCGACCGCACGAAGCTGGGCGCGGTCGACACGCCGGCAGGCATCGTCGAGGTCACGGGCCTGATCGAGCCGCCGCCGAGCCATCTGCTGGAACTGGGCACGTCCGCTCCCGCCCCCGCGGCACCGGCAGCCGCGCCCGCAACAGCGGCGACGCCGGAAGCCGCCACGCCGGCCGCGCCAGCCGCGCCGACACCGGCCGTCGAAGGGTATTCGCCCATCCGGCAAAATCTCGACCTGGAGGCCTTCCGCGCCGAGACCAAGATGCCGCTGCGTACCGACGTGTCGCTGCAGCAGACCGGGCCGGCCTCCGAGGGGCTGCAGCGAGACTGGCCGGCCCCGGCGCTGGGCCTCGAGAGGCACTACGGTTACGCATTCCAGTGGTTCGGCCTGTCGGCCCTCGTCGTCATCCTCTATGTCTGGTTCCAATTCATCACACCCTTCCGCCGCGCGAGACGCCGCGCACGCGATGGCCGCTTCTGACGAGCCGCTGGGCCTGACGGTCCATTCCATGCCGTCGCCGAACCAGGCACTCGACGGCGCCGAGGGCCGGCGCACGGTCGTCGGGCGCTGGAAGATGATCGCGGTGATGCTGATGTGCGCGGCGCCGGTCATCGCCTCGTACTTCACCTACTACGTGATCCGGCCTGAGGGGCGCAGCGTCTACGGCGAACTGATCGATCCGCAGCGCGAGCTGCCGAAGTTCATTGCCACTGATCGCAATGGCGCGCCGGTCGACCTGGCCACCCTCAAGGGGCAATGGCTGCTGGTCGCGGTGGCCGATGCCTCTTGCGATGCGCTGTGCGAGCAGCAGCTCTACCTGCAGCGGCAACTGCGCGAAAGCCTGGGCCGCGAAAAAGACCGCATGGACCGCGTCTGGCTCGTGAGCGACGCCGCGCCCGTGCCTGAACGCCTGAACAACGGCCTGCACGGCGCTACCGTGCTGCGCGTGCCGGCCGACGAACTGGCCAAGTGGCTGGTTCCCGTGTCGGGCCATACGCTGGCCGAACACCTCTACGTGGTCGACCCGATGGGCCACTGGATGATGCGTTTCCCGGCGCGCATGGACGCCGCGGGCGCAAGCCGCGCCAAGCGCGACCTCGACCGCCTGCTGCGCGCCTCGGCGTCGTGGGACAAGCCGGACCGCTGACAGGCCGGCAGATAGACAGACAAGTAGCACAGCATGGACACGACGAGCTCGCTCTACGACCTCACGCCGATCGCGTGGCTCATGGCCGCGGGCGTGCTGATCGCGCTCGGCCCGCTGCTCTGGGTGTGGCGGCGCAACGCAGGCGCAGGGCCGGCGCGCCGGCTGCATGCGCTGACCGTGCTCACGCTGTTCCTGACCTTCGACCTGACCCTGTTCGGCGCCTTCACCCGGCTCACCGATTCGGGCCTCGGTTGCCCCGATTGGCCCGGCTGCTACGGCAACGCCAGCCCGCACGGTGCGCGCCACGAGATCGCGATGGCGCAGAGTGCGCAGCCGACCGGTCCGGTCACGCATGGCAAGGCATGGGTCGAGATGGTTCACCGATACCTGGCAACGGGCGTCGGCGTGCTGATCCTCACGCTCGCAGGCGCGACCTGGATCGTGCGCCGCCGCCAGCGCCGCGTGCCGCAGCCGTCGTCTTCGTCGTCGAAAGATGGCGATCACCACGCCACGCTCAGCGCCTGGTGGCCGGCTTTCACGCTGGTGTGGGTCTGCCTGCAGGGCGCCTTCGGTGCGCTCACCGTGACCTGGAAGCTGTTCCCCGCGATCGTCACGCTGCACCTGCTGGGCGCCGTGGTGCTGCTGGCGTTGCTTTGCATCCAGGCCGTGCATTACCGGCAGGCGGCCGCGCGCCGGCTGCCGACGGCGGTGTCGCCGGCACTGCGCAACGGGCTCATCGCCACCACCGTGCTGCTCGTGCTGCAGATCGCCCTCGGCGGCTGGGTCAGCACCAACTATGCGGTGCTCGCATGCACGCAGTTCCCGACCTGCCAGGACAGCTGGTGGCCGCCGATGAATTTCGCGCAGGGCTTCGAGATCTGGCGCCACCTCGGCGTGACCGGCGAAGGCCAGCCGCTCGACTTTTCGGCGCTCACCGCCATTCACTATGCGCACCGGCTGATGGCCTATGCCGTCTTCGTCGCCCTGGGCGTGCTGGCATGGCGCCTGCGCCGCATCGACTCACTGAAACCGCAGGCCCGCTGGCTGGCAGGTCTTGCGCTGCTGCAGCTGGCCACTGGCCTGGGCAACGTGCTGCTCGGCTGGCCGCTGGCGGCGGCCGTGCTGCACACCGGCGGCGCCGCGGCGCTGGCCGTGGTGCTGACGTGGGCGCTGTGCGAGAGCCGGCGCGCCGTGCCCGAGGCACGCATGGCGCGCGCCAGTGACAATGCAACCGGTCGCGACAACAACAACCAGAGGAAGGCCGCCGCGTGAGTACCCCGATTTCCGTTCAGCAAAGCAGCACCGCCAACGTGCTGCGCCAGTTCTACGCGCTGACCAAGCCGCGCGTGGTGCAGCTGATCGTGTTCTGCGCCTTCATCGGCATGGTGCTGGCCGTGCCCGGCATGCCGTCGTGGGCCGACGTACAGCGCGGCGCGCTGGCCTGCGTCGGCATCTGGCTGGTGGCGGGGGCGGCGGCGGCGTTCAACTGCCTGGTCGAGAAGGGCATCGACGCCAAGATGAAGCGCACCGCCTGGCGCCCCACCGCGCGCGGCCAGCTCAGCGACCTGCAGGCGCTGGTTTTCTCGGCGGTGCTGTGCGCCGTCGGCTCGGCGCTGCTGTGGTTCACGGTCAATCCGCTGACCATGTGGCTGACCTTTGCCACCTTCGTCGGCTACGCGGTGATCTACACCGTGATCCTCAAGCCGCTGACGCCGCAGAACATCGTGATCGGCGGTGCATCGGGCGCCATGCCGCCCGTGCTGGGCTGGGCCGCGATGACGGGCGACGTGGGCCCGGAGGCGCTGATCCTTTTCCTCATCATCTTCCTGTGGACGCCGCCGCATTTCTGGGCGCTGGCGCTCTACCGCGTCGAGGACTACCGCAAGGCGGGCCTGCCGATGCTGCCGGTCACGCACGGCAACGAGTTCACGCGGCTGCAGGTGCTGCTGTACACCTTCATCCTGTTCGCGGCCTGCCTGATGCCCTTCATCTACGGCATGAGCGGCTGGCTGTACCTTGCGGTGGCCGTGGCCGTGAGCATCGGCTTCACCGGCTATGCGTTCGCGTTGTGGCGCAACTACTCCGACGCCCTGGCGCGAAAGACCTTTCGCTTCTCGCTGATCCACCTGAGCGTGCTGTTCCTGGCGCTGCTCGTCGATCACTACATCCACTGAACACGTCTTTTCCATGAACAAGCGGAACGCTCTCAGATTGATCGCCGGAAGCGCCGGCTGGGTGGGCGTTGCCGCGACCCTGGGCCTGGGGCTTTCCGCCTGCAGCGAACAGAAGCAGAGCTTCAATGCGGTGGACATCACCGGCGCCGACTACGCGAAAGACTTCTCGCTGAAGGACGCCGACGGCAAGGTCCGCACCATGGCCGATTTCAAGGGCAAGGTGGTCGTGATGTTCTTCGGCTACGCACAGTGCCCCGACGTCTGCCCGACCACCATGACCGAGATGGCGCAGATCAAGCAGCAGCTCGGCAAGGACGGCGACAAGCTGCAGGTGCTGTTCGTCACCGTCGATCCGGCGCGCGACACGGCCGAGGTGCTCAAGGCCTACATGGGCGCGTTCGACCCGAGCTTCGTGGCGCTGATCCCGACCGCCGACGAACTGGTCGCGCTCGCGAAGGACTACAAGGTCTACTACAAGAAGGTCGAGGGCAAGACGCCGACCAGCTACTCGATGGACCACTCGGCCGCGAGCTACGTGTACGACACCCAGGGCCGCCTGCGGCTCTACGCACGCTATGGCGCCGGCGTGCCGGCCATGGTGTCGGACCTGAAGACCTTGATCGCTTCCTGAGCGGGGCAGGCGGATGCAAGCCGCGGGCTCGGTCGAGCACTTGAAGGCGCGCAAGGGCGCCTTCCGAATCGCGCTGATTCCGCCGGAAGTGCTGAGCGCGCTCAACGACGGGCTGCTCGAGACCGTCAACCTCAACGAATTCATGGCGCTGGAGCTGCCGCAACTGGCACGCAGCGTGGCAGGGCACATCGGGCTCGACATGCAGAGCGAACGGCTGGCCGACACGCTCGCGATGCTGGCGGCGTTCAAGCCGATGCAGCGGCACGGGCACATCGCCCGCGCGCTCTACGACCTCGCGGCGCTGCATGCCGAGCGCGACGCCGTCGCCCACAGGCTGGCCACGCATGCGAGCGATGTGGCGCGCTGCTGGGCCGCGCAGTGGGTCACGCTCTCGGGCCTGCCGCTGCCGCGGCAACTGGAGGCCGTGCGCCGCTTTGCCGCCGATCCGCATTTCGGCGTGCGCGAGATCGCCTGGATGGCGGTGCGCGACGCGGTCATCGCCTCGCTCGACGAAGCACTCGCGCTGCTGCAGCCCTGGGTGTTCGATGCCGACCCCAACATCCGCCGTTTTGCCAGCGAACTCACGCGGCCGCGCGGCGTGTGGTGTGCCCAGATCGAGGCGCTCAAGACCGAGCCCTGGCGCGCGCTGCCGCTGCTGGAGCCGCTGCGCGCCGATCCGAGCCGCTACGTGCAGAACTCGGTGGCCAACTGGCTCAACGATGCGAGCAAGAGCCAGGGCGAGTGGGTCGACAGGCTCTGCGCGCGGTGGCTGGCCGAGTCGGACACGCCTGAAACCCGCTACATCGCCAAACGGGCGATGCGCACGCTCTCCAAATGAAAAAAGCCCGGGCGACCGGGCTTTCTTCATTCTGGGAGGAGAGAGACTTACGCGTAGTCCGCGAGGGCCTTCTTCATCTTCTTCATGGCGGCGACTTCGATCTGGCGAATGCGCTCGGCGCTCACGCCGTACACGGCCGCCAAGTCGTGCAGCGTCATGCCGCCCGAGCCGTCGTCGTTCACCTTGAGCCAGCGCTCCTCGACGATGCGGCGGCTGCGGTCGTCCAGCGCTTCGAGCGCGGTGGCAATGCCGTCGCTCGACAGGCGGTCGCGCTGCTGCGATTCGAGCAGCGCGGTCGGTTCCTGCGTGGCGTCGGCCAGGTAGGCGATGGGGCCGAAGGCTTCTTCGCCGTCGTCCGACGGGCCCGGATCGAGCATGACGTCGCCGCCCGACAGGCGGGTTTCCATCTCGAGCACTTCTTCAGGCTTGACGTTGAGCCGGGTCGCCATCTGCGACACCTCGTCCGGGCTCAGCGTGTCGCGGTGCGTGCCGTTGTCGGCCGCGGCCGAGTCGGCCTTGAAGCCTTGCTTCATCGAGCGCAGGTTGAAGAACAGCTTGCGCTGGGCCTTGGTCGTCGCGACCTTGACCATGCGCCAGTTCTTCAGGATGTACTCGTGGATTTCGGCCTTGATCCAGTGCATGGCGTAGCTCACGAGCCGCACGCCCTGGTCGGGGTCGAAACGCTTCACGGCCTTCATCAGGCCGACGTTGCCTTCCTGGATCAGGTCGCCGTGCGGCAGCCCGTAGCCCAGGTACTGGCGGGAGATGGAGACCACGAGGCGCAGGTGCGACAGCACGAGCGCGCCGGCGGATTCGAGGTCGTTGTGGTCGCGCAACTTGCGTGCGAAGCCCTGCTCTTCTTCGAGCGTGAGCAGCGGCAAGCGGTTGGCGGCCGAAATATAAGCATCCAGGTTGCCCAGCGGGGGAACCATCGACCATGGGTTGGCGACGGCCAGCTGGTTGGCAGAGACTCCGGACAGGGTTGTCATCAGGGGAAACTCCTTTGTGTTGGCCATATTAGCACTCGGTTAGAGGGAGTGCTAAACCAAGGGTTCCCTTGAGTTTCTATCGCGCTGATAGCCCCAGGCTACCTGTCGATCGTCACTGAGTTCTGAACTTCTTTCACTGAGTTCTGAATAGTAAATCATTAAAAATCAATAACTTACATCGCATTCGGACGGCAAGCTCATTTGACAACGCCGCCTTAGCACGAGCGGTCGGAACTTTTGGCCTGATGGCGGGAGTTCAGAACGTGGGCGGTGCGGTCGTCATGTCGTCGTCAGGCGCATCCGGATGCGCCACTCCGGGCGAGTCAAGGATCAGCAAAGAGATGGACATGTCGTACCGGTCTGAGAGCACGACCATCTCACGCACAGGCAGCCTGATGGGCCAGACGCCTTCGGGGTGCTCTATGCCCAAGCGATAGTCCGCGGTTGAACGAGCTTGGTCCGGGCTCATAGCGAGCGAGCCCGACGGCAGTTCTATACCCTCCTGCAGCGTTCCGAACGTGTATTTCTTCGCGCTGTCACTGGCCTTCCACCAGTGCAGCATCCCCTCCCGTCCCATGACGGCGACGGCAGCCTGATCGGTGAACTCCAACCACTTGAGGATCGCGGCCGTCAAAGAGACGCCGTAACGGTCGGCGCACTCGCCCAGGAGATCAAGAGTGATCCGACGCCCACGTACCTGCTGGCTGTAGTCGTCGATGGGCATGAGTAGATACGACGCGAACTGGTCTGCCTCACGTTCGATGCGGGCGCCCGTGATGCCCAGTGTCGCGCTCTGGGAGCACTGGAACGCCTCCTGTAGCTTGCGATGCAGGACGTAGTGCCCGAACTCATGCGCAACGGTGAAGTTGGATCGTCCTGGCAGGTCGGGGTGCGGGTGGTACAGCAGCGCCCAGACTTTTCGCTCCTTCAGCCAGAACAACCCGCCCTCGAAGCCTTTTAGCTCTCGGGCTTGCAACTCCCCGATGGGCGCCTCGGGCGCCACGTTCCTGGACCATTCCTGTGCCAGCGCTCCCGCGTTGATCGGAAAGGTGAGGCCATGGACGGCGCGCCACAGCTGCGCCATCTTGATCGCCTCGCGCGCTGGGGAAAGCGCCTGGATCAAGAGCCGGCCTTCTTGTCGAGGACGCTGAGGATCTCCTGCAACTGTTGCTTCACCCCGTTGTCCAGCGACTGATATTTGCGGAAGAAGGCTTCGTCAGCCACGTCGATCGAGGGTTCGGCGACGTCGTCATTCATCAAGAACTCGGGCGTCACGCCCAGGACCTTCGCCACCTCATTGATCCGGTCAGCGGACGGGCGGGCCTTTTCCTTGTTCTCCAGTTCCCATACGGATGACTTGGACGCGCCGATCTGCTCGGCGAACTGTTCCAGTGTTAAGCCTGCTTTCTTCCGCAGTGTGCGGACCTTCTCGCCCAGTGTTGGCATGCTTGTTCGGATTTCCGATAAAAAAAATACTTGACTCCAGAAGTTCGGGAGTCCACAATTTTTATTGTGATAGTTCCGAACTTCCTGCGCAACCCCGATTTGGTAACACAGCCACAGGGGAAGAGGGGAGGTCGAGATTTCGCAATCCACCAACTGATCCTGGGAAGGAAGACCATGAGCAAGACGTTGAAGCCCGGTACGCCGGCACCGAAGTCCGGCCAGTACCAGAACCCGTGCACTGGCAACGAAGTGACCGGCGTCAAGGGCAAGCCGCTGCCGCCGACGCCGCGACCCGGCCAGGGCTACAAGCTGGTGGACCCCACCAAGCACCAACGCTGAGCTTGGACGAGTCCAGGTGAGGCCGGCAGTCATCAACAAGAATTTCAAGGAAACCCTGTGATCCGCGAACCTGTGACTCTCCCTCAGCGCCCCCGCGTCTCCACGCGCTCGTCGGCGCGCTTCTTCCGCCTGGCGGACGTCATCGCACGCGCCCACGAGCCCACAGCCACCCAGTTGACGGCGCTGGAGCGCTCTTACAACAGCACCGGTGAGTTCCTTTCGGCATGTCCGGAGTTCCAGGGCGACCTCATCCAGATCCACGCCCACGGTTCCCGGCAGTTGGGCACCATCGTGCGACCGCGTGATGACTCCCGGGAGGGCTTCGACATCGATCTGATCGCGCGCCTGGCGTCAGGGGCGGGTCGCAAATACGAGGGCGAGCACGGGCCAGCCCTACTGCTCGACCGCCTGCATCGCGCCTTGTCCCGCTACGCCGATGCGCATGGGCTCCGGCTGCATCGCTGGGAGCGTTGTGCGACGTTGGAGTATGCCGAAGGCATGTGCGCCGACATCGCGCCGGTCATTGACTCTCCGTTGTTGACAGCGCCGCTCGGCGAGACGCATGGCCTCATCCCTGATCGTGAGCTGCGGCTTTTCGACTCCACGAACCCGCGCGGGTACGCGAAGCATTTCGATCTCGCCGCCACGATTTCGCCGAATTTCACAGCCGTGATGAGCTTTTCGGAGGCGATGGATTCGGTGACGCGCGCGGAAGTGGCGCCGTTGCCTGATGCGCAAGAGGTGTTCGACCGGCTGCTGTGCCGGCTGGTGCAACTGCTGAAGCTGCATCGCAATGTGGCCTTCGGCATTGCGCAGGGGAGTCAGGACCTGGCACCTTCCTCTGTTTTCCTGACGACGCTGGCCGCGATGGCGTATGCGGTGGAGGCGCCGCAGCCGCACGAGAGTCCCCTGGAATTGCTGCTCGATATCGTTGAGCGGATGCCGCTGCACTTTGAGCGGATTTCCCGGTCCGACGGTTCCGAAGAATGGGTCTTGCCGAACCCATCGGCGCCCCGGGACAACTTGGCCGGCGGCATGAATTCCCCGGCCAGGCAGGAGGCATTTTTCTTTTGGCACAACCGCTTGATCGGGGATCTGAAGCGCATCCTGCACGCGATCGAGAACCATGAAGGCCTGGATGTTCTGATCAAGGCGCTGGAGGGCGCATTTGGCCCCCGCTGCGCAAGCGCCATCCAGCAGGACCAGACCCAGCATCGGCAAAGCAACCGCGTCGCGGGCCGGGTGGCGTTGATCTCGTCGGCGGCAGCCGCGCCGGTCAGCGTCGCAGCGCGGCCCCATACGTATTTCGGCCGCTGATGACACCGTACCCGGCCCCGCCCGTACTGACCTTGGCCCAACGAGCCATGGAACTGCGCGCCCTGCCTCTCGATGGCGCCCGGCTGATGTTTCTGTCGGGCCGTGCCTTGCGCTATCGATTCCGTCTGGCGCCGAGCGACTTTGGTCGCGTCTACGAATGTGAACTTCGGCTGACACCCGATTCGCGCCCACCGGAAATGTTCGTGCTGAGTCCTGACCTGACGACCCTGGCGAACGAAGCCGCGCTGCCGCACATCTACTCCAACAACGGTGTCGGCACCAAGCTGTGTCTATGGTGGCCGAAGCGGCGCGAGTGGCTGCCACAGATGAAGCTGATCGATACCTACATTGCCTGGACTGCGGAGTGGCTGTGGCATTTCGAGGACTGGTTGACCACAGGGGTGTGGGCAGGCGGCGGCGAACATCCGGAGCAACGCAGGAAGCGTTGGGCTTGAGCCAGCGACGATCTAGACCGCAAGACAACAGCAATGATGCAAGGAGCAGAGAAACGCATGAATGAAATCGACAAGAAGCAGGTGGAGCCGCGAATGCTCAATTTGCTGCGTGCCAGGACATTGATCTACCGGCGAGCCAAGAATGTTCAAGCGGCGGGCCTCGTGATCTCACTCGTTTTCCCGATCGTCGGCCTGATCGTGTCAGCGCTGCTCCTCCCGTCGAAGCCGTTCATCGCGTTCGCCGCCCTGATGTTCAGTTTCCTGGAGGTTCTGCTTCTCGATCGTTGGCACCGTGCGCAGCTCAAGAACGCAGCGAAGCTGCAGGAGGATTTCGACTGCACGGTGTTGCAGATGGACTGGAACACCTTTCTCGTCGGCAATCGCATTGACCCTGAGGATGTCTTTGCCGACGCATGCAAGACGCTCAGCGAGAAGGACGAGCAACGGCTGATCAACTGGTATCCGCTCGCCGTCAAAGAACTGCCGCTCCATTTGGCAAGGCTGGTATGCCAGCGCACCAATCTCTGGTACGACAGCGCTTTGCGCAAGCGCTACAGACGCGTTCTGTTTACAGGCTGCGTGGTGCTGATCGCGGGGGCTGGGGTCGTATCACTTGCCATCGATCACACCATGACGACCTTCGTCCTCTCCACCCTGGCTCCGATGACGCCGGTGATCATCTGGGCGCTCAGGGAATGCAACCGGCAGGCCGCGACCATTGAGTTGCTGGACCGTCTGAACGATGAGGTTAAGAAGCTCCTTGATCGCGCGCGCAGCAGCGCAACGGAACAGGAAATCAGCACGCGTTCGCGCGAGCTGCAAGACGCCATCTTCAACCACCGCGCCTCCAGTCCACTGATCTTCGATTGGGTTTACAACCTCTTGCGCAGGCGTATGGAAGAGCAAATGAACGCTGGTGCCGACCAGTTAGTGAGTGAGCTGCGCACGGCCGGCAAAGTGCGCTGAAGGTGGGGTAGACGAATGAAACTGGTCCAAGACTTCAACGCCTTCCTAAACGACACCGTCAACCTCAACAGCACGCGCTTCGATCAGCTCGAAAGCAGCATCGAAGCCATCAAGACGGCGGTGCGAGGGCTGGACTGGAAGCCGTCCATCGTCGGTTTCGCCGCACAAGGGTCATGGGCTCACAAGACCATCATCAAACCACTGCCTGGCGATCCGTTCGATGCGGATCTGCTGGTTTACGTGAAGCCGGTCACGGGCTGGGAGGCGAAGGACTACATCAACGAGCTGTATGAGGAGATGAGCAAGCTCGGTCTGTACAAGGACAAGATCAGGCGCTACTCGCACTGCATCACTATCGAGTACGCCGGCGAGCGCAAGATCGACGTGGCACCTTGCGTGAAGGAGCGCCTCGACACGGGTACCTGGGAGGTCTGCAATCGCGACACCAATCTTTTCGAAAAATCCAACCCGCTCGACTACACGGAATGGTTGATCGAGCGCAACAGCATCTGCGGGAACAACAACTTCCGCAAAGTCACCCGGTTGCTGAAGTACCTCAGGGACATCAAGACCACCTTCACCTGCCCCTCGTTCCTGCTGACGACGTTGCTCGGCAAGCATGTGTACGCCTCCGACAAGGGGGCTGCGGTGTTCGTGGATGTTCCCACGACGCTCAAGACGCTGATTGATCGGCTAGATGACTGGTTGCAGGCCAACCCGAGCAAGCCGACGGTGCGCAATCCCGTGCTGGTCGAGGAGATCCAAAGCACTGCCTGGGACGACACCAAGTATTCGAACTTCCGTTCGAAGATCAATCTGTACCGCGGCTGGATCGATGACGCTTACGATGAGTCAGACAAAGAGGAAAGCATCGGGAAGTGGCAACGTGTATTCGGTGAGGACTTCGCCGTGCGCGAAGTTGTCGAGAAGGCCAGCAATGTCAGTGAAGCAGCACTGTCTGTAGTCCGGGGCAGTCTGGTGTCCGCTGGCGTGGCTGATCTGGTGGCGCTGGTGAAGAAGATCGGGCGTGCGGCTCTACCAAGTGGCTTCGATCGCTTGCCACACATGCGCCGGCCGCGATGGCGGGTGGCTACCGGCACACGGTTGACGGTGAACGTTGGCGCGCAACTCTGGACATCCCGCTACGGGCAGCAGGTCGGACCGCTCGCCTCGCTCGCGCCCACCCACCCGGGATACTGGATCCGCTTTAATGCGAGCAACAATTTCGGGCTTCCTTTCCCCGAGACCTACAAGGTCGAATGGCGCGTGACGAACACGGATGAAATCGCGCGGCGTGCCAACGCTCTGCGCGGCGACTATTACCGCTCAGATGAGCCATTGGTCCGGTGGGAGCGCTTGTCGTACCGGGGCGTCCATATGGTTGAGGCATTCCTCATCCGCAAGGCCGACGACTCCCTTTTGGGAAAGAGCGATCCGTTCTACGTGGTGATCGAGTAGCGGTTGAGCGGAACAGCCGGCTTGCGCAGCCCGACGTTGGTAAGCGCACGGTGAAGTCATCTTGATTGCCTGAGAGGCGACAGGCATCGTGTCCGCGATGAATGATGTGGACGCAATAGATGGTGTGGTTAAGCGGGCGACCCGTCGCAAGCCCAGCGCGCGGTTCAAGGCTGAGGTCCTTGAGGCGTGCCGGCAGCCGGATGCTTCTGCCGCGGCGATCGCGAGGCTGTACAACCTGAATGCGAACGTGGTGCACCGGTGGCGTGCCGACGATCGCAAGGCTGCGTCGCCGAAGGCGACTGGCGTTCCGACCTTGCCGATGCCCGACTTCATCGCGCTCGATGTGCAGCCCGAAGCCGAGATGCCGGCCCGTGACATCCGCATCGAACTGAAGCGAGGCAGCGCCACCGCAGTGGTGCACTGGCCGGTGGAGTCAGCGTCGTAGTGCGCAGCGTGGCTGCGCGAGTGGCTGCGTTGATCCGCGTCGACGCCGTGTGGCTGGCCACCGAGCCGATCGACATGCGCGCTGGCACCGAGACGGCGCTCGCGCGCGTCGTGAAGGTGTTCGGCGCAGCGCAGCCGCACCACGCTTACTTATTTGCCAATCGACGCGCCATCCGCTCGATGTCCCGGAAGGCATGCTCACCTGACAACGCAGCTTGCGAAGGCTTCTTCGGTCGGCTGAAGAACGAGCTGTTCTATCCTCGGGACTGGAAGAACGCCACCACTGACCAATTCATCGAGGCAGTCGACTCGTACATCCGCTGGTACAACGAGAAGCGGATCAAGATATCTCTTGGCTCTCTCAGCCCCATCGAATACCGGGTGAGCCTTGGACTTGCGGCGTAAACCAGTCCAAGTTTTTATCCGCACCCCCCGCGGGTCAGCATTCCATGGAAATCAACAACCTCGATTCAACCTGCCGTGGCGGCGCTTGAAGAGCCCGGATGCCATCAGGCCCTACGCCTGAGGCAGGCTCGTGAATCACCTGAAGACAGCCGCTCAAGCCGCCTTGATCGATCAAGTCACCGAGTCACCTTTGTGAGCTGCCGAGAGGGCCGCCTCGTCGAAGACGAAGACCTGAAGGAGTGCTAGCCGGTCGTTGGCCGACTCAATGTACGCCTCGGAAATCGTTCTAACGACGCCTTCGGGCACTCCAAAAATGCTCGAGTGCGAGAAAACCCCGGGCTCTCTCGTTCGATCTGCTTGCCAATCGCGATAGGCATTGGTGTACTTCTCGGAAAACTCCAACCCCCCGTTCTCGCCTTGCACAAAGCACGCGGAAACTCTTGGAACCGGCTTCGCGATGAGTGATTGAAGCTTCGCCTCGGAAACAGCGAAAAACTCCGCGGTCTGTGTGACACGAGCAAGATGAACTTGGTCGAGCTCGGCGTCAAAGCGGAGACGGTGGTGCGTCCTGCGTAAGCACATCGTGAAATCATCGTTGGTCAGGCCGATATCCAGGAATGCCCAGTAGGTCAGGAGCAATGCGAGTCTCGCGACGATCGTATTGATCTTCTGAAATTCGTTCTGTTGGATCTCAACGTCGTCTCCGTGAGCGATCTTGTCGCGCATCCGCTTCACCAATCTGAAGTCTTCGTCAGAAAGATTGATGATCTTGGAAATGTCGCTGTCGGTATGTCTGAGTGCTATTTCATATTTTTCGACGAACGTCAAGCCGCGCTCTTGTTCGAAGACCGTTTCTGCAATGGCACTCACCTCATCGATTTGCGCTGCCGTAAGTGGATTCGACAGCTCCCTGATCTTCTCGTCGAACGTGATCAGTTTCGCTGTGTGGGCTTCTATCTTCAAGGAGCCATTCACACTCTCGGCAAGTTGCGTGACATAGCGGTCCAGCAGGCTGACGTAGGCAAGGGCTTTGTGTTCCCAGAACCCGGAAAATCGCTTCATTCCTGCGAGGCGCATCCAGGAGAGCTTGCGGAAACTGGACCGGTAGTAACGCTCGAAAATCGTCTGCCACCGCTCCTCGATGTTGCGCTTTGCGAGCAGATATCGCAGCACGCTCGCTTGCTGCAAGTCAACCTCTGCCCTTTTCGCCGAGGGGAAGTACGCCGCGTGGCGGCGCCCTTGCGGAGTTCCTATGTCCAAAGAGACCAGAGAGACCGGATGCCCGATCAGAATGGAAAGTAAGCTGGAAAGCAGAAGCGTCTTGGACTTGAGATCGCGCAACTTGAACAAGCCGTTTGTTCGTTCGAACGCGAACTGGATGTGCTGGTGCAACGTCCGATCTTCACCGCTTCCGCTGAGGGTGCCGTAATACTCGCTCTTTACAGAGAACTGTTCTCGACCCTCTTGGATGCGTGCAACAAGCGGTACGAGTTCCTCGGACCATTCCAGCTTTTCTCCGACCTCGCCGTCAATCCTCTGCCATTGGAAAAACCACGCTGAAACCTCGTCGTACCGGGCGTGGATGTGCCTGAATTCGCTGGTTGGCACATCTCCATCGATGAGGTAGCTCGAAAGCAGCGTGTGGCTGAGGTACTCGCATTCGAAGAGACTGAAGCAGCGTCCATTCTCCGTCTTGGCCTGTACGAGATGGAGCTTCTGATTCTCAGTCAGACTCTTCGCCGGAGAAGTCATCCTGAAGGTCACCTGCGGCATTTTTTCCGCACCGAAGGAAAGCCTTCCACGCCCCAAGGGCCCCAGTTCCTTGTGGAACAGGTCCACGTCGTAGGTTTGCGATTCGGAGAGCTCGAAGCTTTTGTACATTTTTCCGATTCATTGAGTGACTCCATGCGGGATTGCTCGCTTCAGCACCGACCGGCAGCGGAGTTTTCTCCGCTGCCGCGTGGCGATGATTGCTTGGCACGACATTGTGAGCGCGGTAGTTGCCGCATCTGTGGCCGGGAACATACATGGGTACTCTGGTCAGGAGGAACAGTGGGATTCAGGTGCCCGTTGTCGAAGGAGTTGAGGCGGACTCGGCTGCCTGGCATCAGCACAGCCGAGTCATGTTGGGCGCGATATGCCTGTCAGAAGTCGAAAGACGCGGACACCATTGGGCAATTCATCGAGGCGCTCGACTCGTACATCCGCGCCCGCGAAATTCGTCAGGCCGTATGGGCTTCGCCGGGCATCGCGGCCGCCATGTCGCCTCGCTTGATTGCATCCAGCTGCGTGCTCAACCGATCATTGCGCGCGATGGCTCTGGCGATGCGCTCGCAAAGTTCCTTCCAGCCCTTCCAGTAGGTGTTTTTCGCGTACATCGACTGGTCCCATGCGTCCTCCCACCAAGGCGTCTTCTCGCAGTCGCGCAGGAGGGTTAGTGCGTTGACCTGACCCGACGTCATCTGTTTGTATGTGTTGGGCTGTGCGAGGTAGCTGAACACCATGAAATGGCGGCTTCCGCGGGTATAGCGCTTGTAGAGAAGCGCTAGCGTGACCCACAGGTGGGTCAGCATGGATTCGCCGCCGTTGCCGATTTCTTCGCTGACGTGGATGCCGGTGGCAAAGACCTTGAACTGGTGCCGCGTGCTTTCCTTGATGACCAGCAGCGAGCCGGTTTTGGAGGCTTCGCGCACCAGGTGGATGGCGTCGACGGGCTCACTGTCTTCCCATTCGCTCAGCCAGGTCGCGGCTTCGACGGCGTCTTCGGGTAGCCGGTGATTTTCGATGGGAAACATGGTGTTATTCCCGTGCTTGATCCATCCCGGCGACACGGCGAAGAGCTTGGCCAGCGCGTCCAGCTGCGCAAATGTTGGCTCGGCTCGGCCGAGGAACCACTTTTCGACTTCGCCTGCACGTTCCTCGCCCATCTGCTCTGCGATCTCGGAGGGTCTGAGGGTCTTGCCGGTGTTCTCATCGTTCAGTTGCTCGAGGAGGCGCATGAGCCGGCTTCCGACTTCGGCGGATCGCTTGCTCTGCTCGGCCTCGATCGCGATCGGTTCGACCCAGGCGCTCAACGCTTGGCGGGCCTCTGCTTCAATGGACCTGTCGTGTCGCACGGCGGAGGCCTCCAAGTTGTCTAGGACGCTTTTGGGGATGCCCCGGATTGCCATTCTTCCAAGCATGATTGTTCGATGTGGTTGCAATGCGTTCAGTCTAGTTCATTTTGATATCGTTTTGTCAATTTTTCGGTTGGTCGAATTTCGCGGGCGAGAAATTTAGGGGCGTCGCCGGCAAGCTGGCCGTGCCGTGGTGCTGCGCGTCTCTCCCATTCGGCTTCCATCCATGGCACGCTGGCCGCAGCACTGTCCAGCGTCAAGGGCGTGGGGCGCGGCAACGGTCTCCACGCGGTTGGCAGAGCTGCCCGAACTGGGTCAACTCTGTCGCAGACGCATCGCTGCCCAGGTGGGCGTTGCTCCGCTCAATCGCGACAGCGGACAGATGCGCGGGCAGCGCTCGATCTGGGGTGGTCGGGCCGACGTGCGAAAGACGCTCTACATGGCCACTCTGGTTGCCGTGCGGCACAGCCATGTCTTCAAGATCTTCTACGAGCGGTTGGTCGCCGCGGGCAAGCCCAAGAATGTCGCCCTGGTCGCGGCAATGCGCAAGCTGCTGACCACGCTCAACGCAATCGCCAAATCTGGAAATTGGCAGGATCATGTTCGTGTCGCTTGACTTTTAAGACGGTTGCTCAGCGGTGCCTCCGTGGTTCGGCGGCGAAGCCAGCATGAAGTCAGTCAAAGTGCGGCAGCGCAAAACTTTCGCTTCGCAGAAATTTCAGCATGCGCCTCTGAACACCTATCGATCCCCTGCGGCCCCAATAGATCCAGTAGTGCTGGCTCGACCGATTGCAAAGTCACCAGCATCCAAAAGTGAGCGTAAGGGGAACTGGGATTGGCATCGATCCAGTGCAGCTAGGTGCAAGCGCATCGCATACTCTTGCTCGCTCATCGCTGGGTCGCAAAGATATCGCTTTACAAGAAGGCACTCGAAAAGGGCTCTCGCCAAAGCAGCAACTGGCGCAAAATCGTAAACAGTGCGTTCTAGATTGGCTGGTGTCCCTGGCATCAATTTGTGCATTGCAATGGCGAAACCACAACAGTGGGAATGCAAAACTGATGCCCAATAGTAGCGACCGGTCGGTGCTGGAATATTTTGCGTTGAGGATGACGCCGAGATTGCATCGATTAAGCTTTGGGTAAGGCTTGTAGTTGCCTGCTTGTAGAGGGGGTTTACCAACTCCTCCTCCTCAGGGTCGGCGCCCTTTCCCGATAGATCCATACTAGTCGCCATATAGAAATTCTCAGAATACAGCCCAACTCAGTCAAGTGTGTTCGGATTAATCTGGAGGCACCGCAGGAATGCTCATCTCCGCTGGCCGCCAAGGCCGAACTGGCGTACATCAGCTGTTACTAAACAACAGAGTCGATGCCAGTTCGCTACCCGCGCGCAGCCCGCTACGATGCGGCAGCCGCGCCATCGATCGGGGGCACGAGACACCGTTCGATTTCTATGCGCAGCTGATGGACAGCGCGGTGCGGGGATCACGCGGTGTTTTAACAGCCCTCCAAACCGTACGATTCAATCCACGTTCCGTTCGATTTTCATTCGCGGAGGCGGAGCAGGAACGATTTCATCTTTCTCGACTTGACTCTCCGCGCCGTCTTCGTTCGCCGCAGCGTCGACCTTGTCGCGGGAAAGAATTCTCATTTTCGTATTGCTGTAGCGCATCGCCGCGAACTTCTCCGCTCTTTCCTTTCGCAAGGTCGATTCATCACTTTTTTTCAGCAAAAGATCAAGCTCATCCGCCTGCCAGATGGTTCGCACAAGCTTTTCAACTCCGTCCGGGCCGATCTCGGAGGTCATCTCGCAAAGCCGTGTGCGCGCTTCATCACTTTTGCTGTCCTTGAGATTCGCGTCAATAGCGCGGTCATAACCTAGCACCACAAGGTTGCGCCCCATTCGTACTTTGTCGATGACCACTCCGGCAGTCCCGCAGCGCGAAACGTCGACAAGCAGCGCAGGAAGATAGTCACGAAAAACACGATCTCGATCGGACAGCAAATTCTTTTGAAGCTCCGAGTCCCAAGAATTGATGCGCAACGCTTCCGCCTTCAGATGAACGCTGACCTTGTTGACGCCAAATACCCGCTCAAGAGCCTTCGCCCTGTTGATCAGGGTGCCTTTGATCGCTAGCTTTCTTGATATGTCGTCGGCTTTTTCCTTCGCCTCTGCACCGCTTTGCAGGCCTTTGAAACGATCGGCGTAGTCCAGCAATTGCTGCTTTGCGGAATATAGATCGCCCAACGCCAAGTCTGTGTAGATTCGAGCCCTGATTTCGCTTCGATACCTCGGGAAAAGTACATCGCGCCCGAAACTGTAGACGTTTCGAGCGAGGTAGAAGGTTTGAATCAACGCCGCCAGCAGGACAATGGAAAAGGCAATCTTTGAAAAGAAACTGTAATTCTTTGCAGCTCTTGGCAATGCAGAAATATTTTTGTCTGGCAATTGCGACAATTTGCCCATCGCAACGGAGGCACCCGGCACCAAACACAGCAAAAAAACCAGAGCCGCGAAGGCGCCGACCAATGCAATCGGCGTCGCAAGCACGGAGAAGGCATATTCGATAAATGAATAATTGTCGTTGAAAACCGACTCCGGCTTAAATGCCAGCAGAGTGCCACAAAGAGAAACTACAGTTCCTATCGCGGCACCTATCCAACGGGTTTTCATTTTGAGGCTCGCTCTCTGCTCTTAGGGGGCTCACTCAATATATCGACATATCTTTTCGCATCCGGTCCATACCTCTCTGTCAGAAAAACCCCGGACGTCTTGATGATCCTCGTCTTCGCCATCAAGGTGTTTAATTTTCCGTTGCTGACGCTCCAGAATGCCGATCTGACGACACCTAGGGCAGCAAGCTCTTTCAGACGGCGATTGTCGGAATTCAATGCGGCCTCGAACCGTTCGCCTGCCGTCACTGCATCGAGTTCTTCTAGAAGCCGGGCTCCCTCGAAATAATCAGCCCACGCCACAAGCTCTTTGTTTGAAGATTTCCTGAAAAACTGAATTGTACCGAGAGGTAGGGTCGAACTCTTGTAGATGGCCTGCAGAATGAGATCCGATTCGGCTTTTTTCCCGTACAGTAAATTCAAATCGTTCAATGCAGCCTCTAATCTGCGAAACAGATTGAAGTAACCTTGCAATCTTGGCGAATGCCAGGCCATCGTCGGCTCCGGCTGCATGGCATCGATCGCCTTATTCAGATCGAATACGAGGCGTCTCGCGCTTGCATAGTCGGATCTTTTGATGAATTCGACTAGTGGCGGCAATATCCGTACATCGAAATAATCACAAAGTGCCGCTTTCTGAATCGGCATCGAAAAATAAACGGAAGTTCCATACAAGGCATAGGTTTGCAACACCAGCGTGTCATTGCCCATGAGATAGGCTTCATCCAAAAGATCCCATAATTTCAAATGGTTTGCGGCATAGTCCAATTTCGGCTTCAGTTTTTCATTGATCAGTTCCAGAACTGGCGTTGGTTTGAAGGTGTCGTGACTCGGAGTGATGAATTTCCATTGGTGAAAATCGAGCTTCTCGAGGATGTGCCCCATCATCGGGTTAATTAAAAGAGGCACGTAAGGGTCGGCTGGCACTTGGGTGCGGGAAAGTCGAGTCAATCGCAAATCCCACCGCACAAAAAAAGCGCAAAGAAACCACAATATAAGAATGATCGATATGAACCAGAATGGATTGCTCAAAAGACGTGGCTTGGACGTGTCGATATTCATTAATTCCCCCACGATGCTGGTGCCGAAATTTACAGAAAATTAACTTCCTTCCGGGCATGCTAGCGCTGTGAGCGCTAGTTTGAGATGCCTCGCTCGGAGTAGACAATCAGATAAATTAGGGAGGCAACGGAGCGACTAACAGCGGGAGTTCTGCAAATTAGTCGGCCGGCAGGTTTTTGTGCCGTACGGGGCGCGCATCACTCATTGCGCCGCGGCGACTTCTACCCGTACGCGCTGCAGCGCGTACAACTGATGCTCTGCAACTGATCGGTGAGCGTCCAGTACGCCCATCTTGAGTTCCCCTCGTTCGCGTAGGAGCCTCGTATCCACTTAACTTAGGTGGATACGTGAACACTATCTCTGGCAATCAAATGGACGGACGCCGCCGTCGGCGGCGGCATGGCGACGAGTTCAAGGCATCGGCCGTGACGGCGTGTATGCAACCTGGCGTCTCGATCGCCGCGGTGGCGATGACCCACGGCATCAACGCCAACTTGCTACGGCGCTGGGTGAACGATGCCGAGATGAAGCCGGTCGCCCGTGCTGGCATTGCGTCGGCCGCGGTGACGACGGATGCGCCGCAGCTGACGCCTTCGTTCGTACCGATGGAAGTCCCGACACCCACGCCTGTGCCTGCACCGACGCCTGCACCCCCGCAAGACATCCACATCGAACTGCGCCGCAACGCGATGACGATCACCGTGACCTGGCCGGCCAGCGCGGCGGGCGAGTGCGCGACGTGGATGCGCGAGATGCTCCGATGATCCGCATCGACGCGATGTGGCTCGCGGCCGAGCCGGTGGACATGCGTGCCGGCGCCGACCGGCTGCTCGCCCGAGTGGTGCAGGTCTTCGGTGCAGCGCAGGCGCATCACGGCTACCTCTTCGCCAACGCCCGCGGCACGCGCGTCAAGCTGCTGGTGCACGACGGCTTCGGCGTCTGGTGCGCGGCGCGTCGGCTCAACGCAGGCAGCTTCACATGGATGGCAACAACCTCGACATCGCCTCTCTCGCTCTCACTGACCCGCGCGCAATTCGATGCGTTGGTCCTCGGCTTGCCGTGGGAGCGGCTGACTGAATTGAGCACCATCACGCGGGCCTGAAGCACTGCAGTAACGGCATCGACGCGGGCGCCGAGCGCGCTGCATCGATGCAATACGTGCTTGCTCGGATGCGGTTGATGCCCTGGTCCTGGCACCATACCGGCATGCTCGGCGCGCACGATCTTCCTCCGCTCAACCTGCAGGCGCTACCGCCGGAAGCGGCGGCCTGGATCGCCCGTTGGCAACATGCCGAACGGCAACTCGCACTGCGCGACCAGGCTCTCGTCGATCGTGACCGCGAGTTGCTTCAGGCGCGCGACCTACTGCAGCGCAAGGACCGTGACATCGCCTGGCGCGACGCCAAGATTGAGAAGATCACCTTCGAGCTGGCACGCCTCAAGCGCTGGAAGTTCGGCGCCAGTTCAGAGGCAATGGATGCCGACCAGCGACGCCTGTTCGAAGAGACGATTGCCGAGGACGAGGCGAGCCTGCGCGCGCAGCTAGAGCAACTGCGTCTGCAAGCAGCGGCCGATGACGCCGGCAAGGCCAAGCCGAAGGAAGCACCTCGTCAGCCGCGCCGTCAGGCTCTGCCCGAGCATCTGCGCCGCGTCGAGCACCGCCACGAGCCCGACAGCACTGACTGCCAAGAGCCCGGCTGCGGCCGCCCGATGACGCGCATCGGCGAGGACATGAGCGAGCGCCTGGACATCGTGCCGGCCGAGTTCTTCGTCCACCGCCACATCTACGGCAAATGGGCCTGCCGCTGCTGCCAGGTCCTCAGGCAGGCGTCCTCCATCCCGGAGCTGATCGAAGGCGGCATGGCCGCGAGCGGCCTCATCGCGCACACGCTCATCAGCCGCTGCGTCGACCATCTTCCGTACTACCGCCAGGAGGCGATCAACGCACGCAGCGGCGTCCATACGCCGCGTTCCACACTGGCTGCCTGGGCTGGCCAGGCCGGCGCTGCGCTGGAGCCGCTCTACGAGGTGCACAAGGCCTTTATCCTCGCCTGCCGCGTGCTGCACGCCGACGAGACGCCCGTCAAGCTGCTCGACCCCGGTGCCGGCAAGACGCGCCGAGCCTACGTCTGGGCCTACGCGCGCAGCTGGCACGACGCCGTGCCGGGCGTGATCTACGAGTTCTGCCTGGGCCGCGGCGCACAGTACCCGAAGACCTTCCTCGCGGGCAATGCACAACAAGGTCGAGGCAGATGGTCTGGAACGCTGCTCACGGACCGCTACGGCGGCTACGACAGCGTGCTCGATCCCCGCATCCATCCCGACCGCATCAGCGCGGCCTGCGTCGCGCACGCACGTCGCAAGTTCGATGAACTGGCGCGCGACGGCACGAGCCCGATCGGCGACGAGGCGATCCGGCGCTATGCGCGGATTTATGCGGTCGAGGCCGAGCTCAAGGACATGAACGATGACGAGCGACAGGCGCAGCGACAGCGACTTGCCAAGCCGCTGTGGGACAACCTGAAGCAATGGCTCGAACTCGAACGCCGGCTGGTTGCGGACGGCGGCGCGGCAGCGGGCGCCATCGACTACACACTCGGCCACTGGAGCACACTGACGCGCTACCTAGACGACGGCGCGGTCGCGATCGACAACAACCACCTCGAACGGCAAATCAAACCGTGGGCAATGGGGCGTCGGGCATGGCTGTTCGCCGGCAGCGAACTCGCCGGTCAGCGCACGGCCATGGTGATGAGCCTGGTGCAGTCGGCCAGGCTCAACGGCCACGATCCGTGGGCCTACCTGCGCGACGTGTTGGCGCGCCTGCCGACGCAACTCAACAGCCGCATTGAGGAACTGCTGCCGCATCGGTGGCAGCCGTCTGCGGTCTGCTGAACAGCAAGACGTGGGGCGACCGAACGTGGGCAGACTGACGATGGAAATGGTGGCGCGGGCGACCATGGAGGTCGATGCACTCGGCCACGACGGCAAGGTGCGCCTGGGCGACGAAGTCTTCGCTGCGCAACCCAACTTGCTCGGGTCGATCCTCGTGCTGGCGCGCATGGGCGTCAACATGCCGGAGGTCGAGATCGGGCTGCAAGTCCTATTCGTTGCGTTCCTGGCGATGAAGCGAAGCCGGCACCGCTGGGACGTGGTGACCATGGACCTGCAAGAGGCCTGCATGGAGCGCATGACCGCGCGGATGCGGTTCAACGACGGGTTGCCTGCCGAACTCGCTGCCAAGCTGGTCACGCAGTTCCACACCGAACACCCCGAGCGCCACCTGCTCGCTTACGTCTACGGCTACCTCGGCGAGCACGACCTGCTGAAGGTTCGCACGCACGCCGAGAAGTCCTTGCTGCTGGCCGTACTCAACCTCGTCGAGTGCATCGCCGCCGTCAACGCAAAGCCGGCAGGGCTATAGCCGCAACTCAGCTGTGCGGCGTCAAGATGGCACGGCTGGACGCTCACACTGATCGGGTGAAAGTACCGGATTTCCGCGCAGCCATTCCGGTGACCTTCCGGTCTTCGGCCCGGCCGTATGAAGTTGCGGACGTTCAGGGTTCAGCTTGCCGCACGCCGCCATCATGTCCGACGATGGCGGCCTTAACCTCCACAAGGAGGATCTCTTTTCATTATCCGAAAAGCAGTGTCCCCGTCCGCTGGCTATTCCGACTGGCTTGAATATGCAGTCGAGCAATTCGACACCCTGGCGACCTAAGCCACGATCGTACGATCCGCTTCGCGCAGGATCGTGACCATTTGCTTTTCTGAGAGTAGAGTTCCGCCAAGACGTTTCGAGAGCGAGTGCAATACGGGCGTGCTGCCCAGAGCGATTGGGGTCCTGCGGTGCAGGGGTAACAGAGCCTCGCCAGGCATGCTTGCATGCCAAGAGAAGGCTCTGCGGGGCCTTCTTCTTTTTCGGCTTGAGCTTCTTCGTAATAGTCCGCTCGAGGCCCTTATTGACGACTGGACGGTTCACGGCGTGATGTTGGTGACGTGTTGAAGCAGAGCGAACGCCATGCGCCATGCACACGGCCGTTGCAGTGAGCCTTTGCTGTGCGTTGGTTGATCCGAACGATTTCTCCGACATGCCGTTTCAAGCCACCTCGTGCTGCAGGACTACCCGCCCAGCCCACTGGCCCGAGCGATGGCGACGATGCCAGTGGGTCACAAGCTGGCATTCGTGCCCTACTTCGTCGTGACCTTTGGGCCTGTTCTTCGTAAGTGGCTAGCTGCTTACCCTATACGAGGCAGAGTCAATGTGTTCGACACGGCATGGTGATCAAGTGCGAAGCGCAGATGGTTCGCTGTGCTCCTACAGGGGCAATTGTGCTTTGTCAGGTGCGACCGACAATCGCAGGAAATGCTTCATGAATGAGGCCGTCAGCTCGAAGATGATTTCGATCTCCGAGGTGATAACGGCGTCGTCGTGCTTGACAAAGGTGTTCTGGTAGCCGGCATAGTAGTCCACCAGCTTCTGGAACATATTGGCCAGTTCCTTGGAGCCTCCCTTCGAGCGGACGAACTGGCCGACCATCGGCACCTGATTCTCCAGCGACTTGCCATTACCAAAAATATCGCGAAGCAGTAACTCCAGCGCCAAGCGCAGATCATCCAAAGTGTTGCGTCGAAAGACGCCATGGTCATGCTTTTGCAGAGCCTCGTCGAACAACTTTCGTACGGCATCGTGACCAGTCAGCCAATGGCGAGTTTCAGTGAGGAGCGTGCGCTCCATATCGGTTTGCTGGTCTTGGTCCGCAAACTCCGCGTACTCAGTCATCAGCTTGACCTTAAGCCGAGTCAGTGCTGCGTTCGACCCGTCGGCATTCAGCCGGTCGCACAGTTCGCGAATGATCTGATACTGCTGCTTGGGGGCAAAGACGATCAGGTTGTCGAGCAGCGCCGTGCGCTTGTTTGGGCAATCGAAGGGATAGCGCGCGTGTTGTATGTCGACGCCAAAGTCAGCGGCGTAGGCGCTTGTGATCTCGACCAGCTTGGACCCCGTTAGGCCGTTCGCCGTCAATTCGGTGGCAGCGTGGGAGATAAAGGCGGTTGGGATGCGTTCGCGCATCCATCAATATTACGATGTGTTCGAGCGCATGGTCATGTCGCCTTGAGGATGGCCGACAGGCTGCTGAGCGCCGGATTGCCCTTAGGCGACAGCGTCGCGGTAGAGCTGGGTCGGATTCAGGAGTGCCTATTCGGTCACGGCCTGCATCCCGCCAAGCGCCTGCACCACTTGGTGCAGCACGATCAGTAGCTCGGCTTGGTCACCATCGGCCAGGATGCCGTTGATGGCTTGGACGATGGTCGGTGCCTCCGTGGTTCGGCGGTGAAGCCCGCATGAAGTCATTCAAGTGCGGCTGCGCAAAACTTTCGCTTTGCAGAGATTTCAGCATGCACCTCGGAGCACCTATCGATTCCCTGAGGCCCCAATAGATCAAGCAGTGCTGGCTCGACCGATTGCAAAGTGACCAGCATCCAAAAGTGAGCGTAAGGGGAACTGGGGTTTGCATCGATCCAGTACACCAGCCAGTCCCGTATCAGGCTGCGCCACGACGCCTCGCTCCCTCCGCCGAGGTTGGCCTTGAAGCGGACCAACAGTACCCCCAGCGCGTCTAGATTCGTAGGCTGACTGAAGCCCTCAAAACTTCGTAGTTCGATCGACTCAATGGAATTCGGGACCAGGTACCTGAGTGGCTCCGGTATGCACCGACCGCCGAGCATGTCCGCGTGAGCGCGCCGATGGCGGCGGTCATGGTTGAAATCGGCCACCTCACATGGACTGTTCCACTTGGCAATGATGTCAAACACGAGATTGCTGTACGCGCACTCGAGTTCGGGATAGCAGCTCAAGGCCCACGCGACTGGACCGCATCCAGTCGCGGCTGACTTCGGAATCTGAAGACCCTTGACGTAGCGCGGAAAGGCATCCGGCTTCCGCGCGCTCTGGCGCGAATGTGCCGCCAGATAGGCCTGTTCCAGGCCACCTGTCGACAAGCCACTCACTTTTCTCAGCATGCCGAAAAAGTAGGCCGTACGCCAAGCGTCCAGCGGCCTGGTCGGCGGTCGCCCTCGACTGCGTTGTGTAGTTTCCATCAGACTCTATACGTCGAGAAATTCCACTTCTTTCGATTTTCATGCCGGGTAGGCAATGCACGTGCGAAGCGAAACAATGTGCTGCATGAACGAAAGTCGTGTTCCACCTTGTGAGGCCTCGGCGCTTGACGAAAGGAGCGTCGCAGTTCAGCCCTTGGGCGGCGGCGACCCATTGCGCACGCTTGACCAGGCCAGGGCCAATTTCGTAAGCGCAGGAATTTCTGTTGCCGAATGGGCCCGTGATCACGGGTTCAGCGAGTCCCTCGTCCGGTCCATCTTGGCCGGCAGGCGAAAGTGTCTTCGTGGGCAGTCACACGCCATTGCAGTGGCCCTCGGGGTCAAGCGAGGCGGATGCACCGCGCCCTGAGACCCCTAGACGAACCAACCCAGGAAGAAAAGGAGTTCACCACAAAAAAGAAAACGCCCCTCACCCTTTCGAATGATTGGCGTCTTCTGCCGCTGAAGAAACTCCAACAGCCTCACAACTGCAGTTTCTTCTGGCAGACCACCCCCTGTCAAGCATCCCACCGGTCTTTTTGAGGGCTGGCGCGGATTTCCTTTGCCTGGAGAAACACCATGGAACCCGATTCACCTGCGCCCGTGCGCAAGGTGGTTTCGCGCTCACCCGTTCGAACCGTGCGCCGGCTGAATCTGCCGAGCATCTTCGATCGACCGGTCGAATGCGAGTCCTCCCTTGAACGCGACTTCGTCCTGCGTGCCGCCCTCTGCCCCGATGTGGCGCGCCTGCAGCACCAACCTTTTCGCCTTGAGTTGCCCTCAGGTCGAAGGTACACGCCCGACTTTCTTGCCACGTATCGCAGCGGCGCGCGCTTGGTCATCGAGGTCAAGCAAGAAGCGCGAACCGAGCGGTTTGCCGAAATCTTCGATCAGGCGCGATCGCTGCTGGCCGCCCGTGGCATCGACTTTCTGTTGCTCACTGAAGTTCAGATACGCCACGAGCGAGCCCATGAGCGCGCGGCCATGGTTCTGCGCTACCGGAAGATGGCAATCGATCCAACGGTGTGCCAGCGCATCCTGGCTCGCCTTGCTGAGCATCCCGAGGGACTGACGCTGCTGGCCCTGCAGGAGCAATGCAACGTGGCACGCACTGACGTGCTGTGCCTGGCCGCAGCCCGGGCCATACGTCTGTCCAGCGTCATCGCTTTGGACGACGACAGCCGCTTCTTTCCCAACATTCCCATGGAGGCCGATCATGAAGTTCGCCTTGAGAGCTGGTTTGATTCTGCGCAGCGGTGAGCGGCACATGGAGTTCGCACGGGAACTGCCCGATGGCGATGTGCAACTGGAAGATGTGTTGACCCGTAGGCCAACGGTGATGAGGCAGTCTGAACTGCTCAAGCGCATCTGGACTGGCCGCCTGGTGCCGGTGACTAGCCTCGCAAAGGGCTCTACCACCCCGGAGCGGCCGGAAGACTGTTGGGCCGACAAGCAGCCGCTGGTCGACCTGTCCCAAATCAAGGCGAGCTGGCAGAGGCAAATCGACTACCGCCTGCGCTACCTGAAAGGGGTGGAAGCTGCACACGTCAGTTTTGGCAACCTTCGGCGTGTAGCAGCCGTCATTCGCACAGTGGCTAAAACAACCGACGACCACAGGGCCCCTTCAGCCTCGACAGTCGCCGCATGGGGGCGCCGATTTCTTCACGCCGAAAGAAACCCGCTGGCACTCGTTGATCGCAACAAGCTGCGGCGAACCCCGCGGCGCCTTTCCGAAGAGGTCGAGAAACTGATTGCGGACGTGCTGCGTACCCGGTACCTCACACGGGAACGCAACTCACTGGTGCATGCGCATGACTGCCTGGTCAAGGAAATGCGAATCGCCGTCCAAAACGGACAGATCCCTGAACAGGCGGCCAAGGTCAGTCTGGCGACGCTCTCTAGGCGCGTCGGTGAGATCGACATTTACCGGCGCATCGCTGCCCGCGAGGGAGACGCGCGGGCGCGCATGGTGACGCGTACGACCATGGACGGAGCGGCTGCAGCCTACCCGCTGCAACGCGCGGAGGTCGATCACACGCCTCTGAACTGGGTCGTGATTTGCGATGACACCGGGTTGCCATTGGGACGTCCTTGGCTAACCGTCGTCATCGATGCATTCTCGGGATATGTCCTAGGTTTCCACCTGAGCTTCTTTGCTCCGGGAGTCAGCAGCGTGGTCGGGGCTCTGCGCAACTCGGTGATCCCCAAGGACGAGCTTTGTGCGCAGATGGGACTATCCAGTCGATGGCTGTCCTATGGCCTCGCAGACGAATGGCTGCTGGACAACGGCCTTGAATTCCACGCATTGGCCTTCTTGCGAGTGATGTGGGCGCTGGGCACGGATGTGACGTACTGCCGGGTCCGCACGCCCTGGCTGAAGCCTCATGTCGAGCGCTTCTTCGCGACCCTGAACTACCTCACACTGGGACGAGGCCGGGTCCACAAGGCCATGGCCAACGTGGTCAACATCGACCCTTACAAAGACGCGACCGTCGGGTTTGGTGATCTGGTCAAGGGCCTGACCATGTTTGTTTCCGAAGAGCATGCGCTGAACATCAACCAGCGCAAGCTTGCACGTCCGCTCGACCTGTTCCAGGAAGGGATCGAGCGTTGTCCGCCAGCCATCTATCCCGGCAGCTGGGATCAGTTGCGTGTGATCTCTGGCTTGTCATGTCACCTGACGGTGGGGCCGGGGGGCCTGGATTTGCACGGGATCCCCTACGGATCGGCCGAGCTGCTTCCATGGCGCAAGGAACTGGGTCAGCGCTTCAAGGCCCTCGTCAAATGGGATCCGGATGACATGGGAGCCTTGTTCGTGCAACACCCAAAGCGCGAGACGGAGTGGATTGAATGCCCGACCCGCTGGGGGGACTATGCGCGAGGTCTCTCCTTCAATCAGCACAAGATGATTCGCAAGTTCGCCCGTGAGCAGTTGAAGACCAACGGTGCCTACGAGCAGCTTTGGGCGGCGCGCATGCGTCTGCACGAGCACTGGGCGGACTGCAGCCGTCCCAGGGATCGCAAGAACTCTCTGCACGCAGCTCGCGCGGCAGGCGTCACCTCCGCTGGGCTTTTTCATCAGCCACGGCTCGATGCGGGGGCAGCCCTTCGCCCCGTTCCGGCAGCGGACGTGATCCAGCTGAATACCGGGAGTGTGGTGGAACCGGAGATTCCCGATTTCGATAGCTTCGTCTTGGGGGCGTGATGGCACACCACGCAAACAACGAGATCCTGCCCCCTGGAGGCCCCGTCAAAAAGGGGAACTCCCGACGCCACGAGATCGAGATGACGGATTTCGATGGTCCGGACGAGGAGGAGCGGCGCATCGAGCAGCGGCGCCTCTTCACCTACTCGCCCCAAGCCATTCGGGCCGCCGTGGCGGTCGACCGCGTCATGGTCAACTACCCGGCCTTCGCCGAAGCGATGGCCGGCGCCGACCGGGTGTTCCAGCTGGGTAGGGAATTGACCGTCCAGCAAGGAATCACCATCACGGGCGAGAGCGGCTCCGGCAAGACAGCGCTGGGCCGCTACTTCATCGGCTCCCAGCCAAAGTCGACGCTGTTCGAGGACGGATTCGGGGCGGTTGCCATCCGATTGCCCGGGCGCCCGACCGTAGGGCATGTCGTCGGCGCGCTGCTGCGCCGGCTGCGCCATCCCTTTCCAAGCATCAGCCCACAAACGCTCGACATCAAGCGGCAGATGTTGATTGACGCTCTGCGCCAGAAAGGGACACGGGTGATCTTCATCGACGAGGCGCATTACCTGCTCATGCAGGCTCGCATGCATGGCCGTGCTCAGATGATGTACGGCAACGTGACGGACGTCATCAGGGAGCTGATGGATGAAACGCCGGTAGCCGTGGTGCTGCTCGGAACCTCCGAGCTGCTGGAACTAGAGGCGGCCGATGCTCATTTGGCCAATCGCGTCAGCGCGCGCTTCGAGCTGCGCGGACTCGAAGTGCCTGTGATCTGGCATGGCTTTGTGCGCAGTTTCGTCAAGCAGGTGCAATCGGTGGACTTGTCCCCACTCGCCGAGAAAGAGGAGGCGCAGCGGCTGCATGTGGCCACCCAGGGCAATCTGCGCTCGTTCAAGCGCCTGGTGACCGAAGCCGCGCTTGTCGCAGTGGATGACCGCGCCCGGGTCGTGAGCCCGCAGCATCTCCAGAAGGCCTTCGAGCGAGCAAACGGCAGGGCGGCCGGCAAGGACAATCCCTATGCTTCCTGAACTGTCCAGCCTTCCTGTGGTGCGCTCCATGAACGACGGAGAGTCCGGACTGGGATTCCTTCTGCGTTGCGCACATGCGAATGGCCTGTCGATGAAACAGCTAATGACGCTGGCGGGCGTGCGGACACCCACATGGCTCCAGCCTGCCGACATCATGCGTCTGGCCTTCTTGGTAGGCATTGCACCCGCTCGACTTGCGCAAACGCTGAGGCAGCGGCGAACGCAACTTGGTCGCCGCGAGTTCGAATTCGCCGGACATCGGTGGACGAGCGCCGCGGCATTTCGAACCCGGGCAGTGCAGATATGTCCGAAATGCCTGCGGGATCAAGGCCATTGTCTGGCCGTCTGGGAACTGGCTGCTTGCCCCGTATGCCCACGGCATCAGTGCGAGCTGATCGACCGCTGCCGGCACTGCGGGACGCTCATCAACTGGACCCGTCCCGCCGTGGATGTGTGCCGATGCGGACTCTATCTGGTGGCGCCTGGTCCGACCGACCGGATTCCTCGCGCCGCTGCCGATTGGTGCCACTGGCTGGAGCACCAGTGTGATGCGCGTTCTGAGCTCGCCATGCTCCTTCCGGACCGGCTGTCGTGGCTTGCTTCCGCCGGACCGGACGGCGCATTCCACATCCTCATGGCCTTTGGCACTCGGCGGGACGTCATGCACAGTCAGTCCACTTCAGACACGGTCCGCATGAGAACTCCCGCGGAGATGATGCAATGCGTGGTGCGTGCTTTTGAACGGATGGCCGGCATTGGCCCGGACTCGGGCCCTTTGCCCAGTGAGCTTGTGGATTTGGTTGATCAGCCTCGCCTGGAACGGCTGGCCTGCTTCGGTGCTTTGGAGTCTGCGCGGCGCGTCGCGCGCCAGCTGCTTCGCCGCATGCGCTGCGAAGCACCGCTGGAGTTGTTGCGCCGGCCATGGCGCACCGCACCGCCTTTCAAAGGCCAGTTGGAGCTGTTCGACGATGGCCGGCCGAGCACCACCTGAGCTAAGGTGTCCGGGGGATCTTGGGCAGTTGACCGGCTTGCCTCGCGCGGAAGCCTTCGAGGCACCGAGTTCCTGGCTGACACGGGCCAGTTTGTCGCAGGGCATCCGGCCAAAGGATCTGCTGGCGTTCATGGGATTCGCGCGCGATGTTCGGCGCCGTGCCGATCCGAACCTCTTGCTCATGTCCGCGGCTGGCCGCAGAGTACTCGACTCTGCGGGCATCCTGGCGACAATGCCGGTCGCCCGAAAGGTCTTCGATACCCTGAAATCAGTGGACCCTAAGGGAGCGGTCTTGTTGCGCGATCCACATGGTCAGCCGTGCTCTCGGTATTGCCCGGAATGCCTTCGCGATCAACGCATGCCGCACTTCGAACTCCACTGGCGCTTTGAGCCATGGAGACATTGCCCGCTGCACCAATGCCTCATGGAAGGGCGTTGCGCGCACTGCCGCCAGCCGGTGCTACTGCCGTTCGATATGGTCAACGGCGGTAAAGCTGGCGTCGCACACTTGCGCGACTGTCAGCATTGCGCACGTCCACTCCACGCGGTGACACCGGTCAGGCTCGAAGGCCTTGGCATGACAGAGCTCGACCAGGTTCGGTTGAGGAACGGGCGGGCGCTGATGGCCGCGCTCTATCACGGTCGGCTGCGTGTCCAGGACGGCACTTGGATGAAGACATCGCGAAGTGAGAAGTACATCAAGGCGATGACTTTTTGGAAGCCAGGTGGCTGGTATTCGCCGGACGATGTGCGGGCCTCAGCGGCCGTCCGCATCTTGTGAGCCACTGACTCGACGGGCTAGGCGGTCCTCGGCCTCGACTTCCTCATATGTGAGGTCGGCGGCGAAGCCTTTAGGTTCGACAGCGGGGAGTCTTGCCAAAGCTCGAAGGTTGTTGAACTGCGCCCAGACCTCGCGCTGCAGCAGGACGCATCTGTCGTGATAGTCGCTGTCGACAACCCTATGCGCCAGCACTCCCGACTCTCGTGCGGCGAACATGGCGATTGCATACTCCAGCCAGCTGTCGTAGCCGCTAGGAAGGGGATCGTCTTGTGCGTACCTAGCCCATAAGGAGGTGGCGGCTTCTGGTGAGGTTGGCCGAAGGGTGTGGGCTTCGGTATGCTCGACGGATGGGGAGTGTTTTGACGTAGTGTTCTTGAGCTCCTGGGCGCACGGTATGTGCGCAGGCTCACACTTTAGCTGTCAGTGGAAGAGGCCGCCATCAGTGCCGGGCAGACCAAGGCCTGAGGTATCGAGCCTTCCTGTCGATTTCCCAATTGCCACGTGCGCGGAGCAGTAGCTTCGGGCAGCCAATGGTTGGAAAATTCAGAACTCAATGAGGAAAACTTCGAGAAATTCAGAACTCAGTGAGACACGGGTTCAGAACTGGGGCGCGCGGTGTACGCTAAGTAGCTGATTGAAAAGAAATTCATGTTCACTTCTCAATGCGGCTCGACACTACCAGCGTATGCCCAGCTTTAGAAACAGCTTCGACAGAACGAACAGCGGGCCGACCCAGAGGTATTGGATGTCTTCGAAGAACGAAGGTTTCTTGCCTTCCAGCTTGTGGCCTACGAACTGGAAGATCCAAGCCACTACAAACATAGCGGCTGAAACCGGCAATACAAGGCCGCCCATCGCATCGACCAGCGCCAGGGCGATGGCGGTCAGCACGGCCATGGTCAGCAGGAAGGCCGGCGCCCGCAGCAGGGCGTAGTACACGAGGCTGGCCGCCACGAACACATACGCCATCCAGGGGTGGATCGCGAACAGCAGCCCGACGATGCTCAGCATGATGGCCGGGATGGCCACGAAATGGATCAGTTCGT
Source organism: Variovorax sp. (assembly GCF_965279555.1). Lineage (NCBI taxonomy): Bacteria > Pseudomonadati > Pseudomonadota > Betaproteobacteria > Burkholderiales > Comamonadaceae > Variovorax > Variovorax sp. The sequence continues at coordinate 347,339 of NZ_OZ257247.1, forward strand.
TGGTCGGGTTCCGGTGGCTCTCCTCGTAGTGGGCGAGCAGCCGGTCGACCTTGCGGTCGCTCGATTCGAGCGGGGCGGCGGCAGTGTGCGTCATGGCTTGTCTCCGTGGGCGCCGTTCGATGCGGCGGAACTTCAATGGTGCACACGGAAAAGCCCGATGGCAAGAGCGCTTCCGATGTGTATTTGCTATCAAAAAATTAGCTTGAAAGCATTACAGGTACGCGCAAAGCATGACTTTGGGCACTTTCATCGCGCCGTCGCGCCGCTAAGATCAAACGCGTGGCATCCCTTGACACCTCACCCACGCCCTCTCAGCCGGCCGCCGAGGCTGGCACGCCCACCTCCACCCCTCCACCCACCGCGATTCTCGTCGTGGACGACCACGACCTGCTGCGCCTCGGCGTCTGTGCGCTGGTCCAGGCGCAGGCGGCGTCCTCCGGCGCGAACATCGAGGTTTTCGAGGCCGGCAACGTGGCCGACGCGCTGGTGCTCTACGAAACCCACCAGGCGTCCATCGGCCTCGTGCTGCTCGACTTGGCGCTGCCCGACACGCGTGGCCTGAGCGGCCTGGCCGACTTCCGCCAGCGTTTTCCCGACGCGCGCATCGTGGTGCTCTCGGGCACCGGCAACAGCACGCTGGCGCAGGGCGTGCTGGCGCTGGGCGCGGCCGCCTTCCTGCCCAAGTCGGCCGACCTGAAGGAAGTGGTGAGCTTCATCCGCGCCTGCGGCCTGCTCGACCCCTCGGCCCCCGGCGCCGCCGAACCCCCGCCGCCGGCCGTGTCCAGGCCGCTCGCCGGCCATGCCGAATTCGCCCATGCCAGCGCCTGGCAGGAACTCACGCCGCGCCAGATGCAGGTGCTGCAATGGGTGCTCGAAGGCAAGGCGAACAAAGAAATCGCGCAGCTCGCGAACCTGAGCGAAGGCACCGTAAAAAACCATGTCTCTACCATCCTGCTGCTGTTCGGCATGCGTTCGCGCGCCCAGCTGATCAGCACCCTGCACTGAGTTGAGCGCACCGACCGTAGCGCCGAGCGAGCCGTCCGCCGACTACATGCTCGGCCAGCGGGTGCTGCGCGAGAGCATCGCCTCGGTCTACAGCACCTACATCGTCTCGACGCTGACGCACATGGCGTTCGTGCTGGTGTTCGGCGCCATCATCTATTCGCAGCTGAAAGACCCGAGCCTGCTGTTCTGGCTCGCCGCGCTGCTGATCGCCGACGTCTACGTGCTCTTCACGCCACGCTGGACGCCCGAGCGGCCGGCGCGCGAAAGCGCCTACTGGGCGCGCAAGATCTCGCGCATGGTCACGCTGGTGAGCATGGTCACGGCGGTGGTGCCCTGGCTCATCGTGCCGCACGAAAACCTGCCCATGACTTCGCTGCTGATGGCCGTGATCGTCGGCAGCTGCGCGCGCGCTGCGCAGTCGCTCTGGCCGTTGAAGCCGGCGCTGTTCGGCTACACGATGCCGATGTCGCTGGGCATGATCACCGCGCTGGCCTGGCAGGGCGACGGCCTGCACCTGTTCCTGGCGGTGGCCGGCGCGGCCTACCTGCTCCTGACGCTGCACGCGGGCGTCGGCCAGCACAAGCTGCTCACCGAGTCGCTCTTGCTGCGCTTCGAGAACGAGGCGCTCGCCGCGCGGCTGGGCGAGCAGATCGCCGCCACCGAACGCGCCAGCGAAGAGAAGACGCGTTTTCTCGGCGCCGCCAGCCACGACCTGCGCCAGCCGCTGCACGCCATCGCGCTGTTCGGCGCCGCGCTGGAAAACGAACTGCGCGACCGCCCCGAGCGCCGCAATGCCGAGCGCCTGATGCGCGCGGTGAATGCGCTGGGCGCATCGCTCGACACCATGCTCGACGTCTCGCGGCTCGATGCCGGCGTGGTCACGCCGGTGCCGCAGCCGGTGCAGCTCGACGCGCTGTTCCTGCCGCTCAACCACACCTTCGCGGCACGGGCCGAACACAAGCAACTGCAGCTGCGCGTGCTCGCCAGCGGCCTGTGGGTGCACAGCGACCCGCAACTGCTGCACCGCATGCTGTCCAACCTGATGGACAACGCACTGAAATACACAACACGCGGCGGCGTGACCGTGACGGCGCGCGACCGCGGCGAAGCGGTGTGGATCGAGGTGCGCGACAGCGGCATCGGCATCGCGCCCGAACAGTCGAGCCGGATCTTCGAGGAGTTCTATCAGATCAACAATCCGGGCCGAGACCGTTCGCGGGGCCTGGGAATCGGGCTGTCGATCGTGCAGCGGCTGTCGCGGCTGCTCGGCCATCCAGTGCAGATGCATTCGCGGCCGGGGCGGGGCACCTTCTTCCGCGTGGTGGTGCCCGCGGTGAAGGCGCCGGCACGGGCCGCGGCCACATCGGCCTCCGTTGCGGGGACAGCGTCGGCGCGGCGTGGCGGCAACCCCGAGTCCGCGTTGCCCGGGCGCGTGCTGCTGCTCGACGACGAACTGGAAATCCGCGAGGCCATGGTGGGACTGCTGCGCTCACATGCCGTCGATGCGCACGCCGTCGACAGCGAGGAGGCTGCCGCCGAGGCATTGAAGCAGGCCGCCGCCGAAGGCCGTCCGTTCGATCTGCTGCTGTGCGACTACCGGCTGGCCGACGGTGCCGACGGGCTCGACGCGGGTTTGCGCCTGAGCCAGGGCGCAAACCAGGGCACGACGGCCACGCCGCTGCTGCTCATTACCGGCGAAACCTCGCCGGACCGGCTGCAGCGCGTGCGCGAGTCACGCGTGCCGGTGCTGTTCAAGCCGGTGGCTGCTGAATCGTTGCTGCGGGCGATGGCGGAGCTTGTGACAGTTCATTAGTCCGTGGCGATTTCTGAGCCTATTGGTATTAATTGGACGCCAATGTGCTCCGTAGCCAACAGATATCGTGACTTTTGGCACTGGTGAATACCGTGGTGGCGCTTTAACTTAGCGGGGCCCTGGCGCTTCGGACACTCCTCCGATTCTTTGCCAGTGCGCTCACAACACATGGATCCCGGAGGTTTTGAAGTTCAGACTCGCGGCAGTAGCCGCAGCAGTCGCGGCGACGCTTGCCCTCGCGGCTTGCGGTGGCGGCGGCAACGATGGCAACAGCTTTGCGCCCATCGGCGTTCTCCCGCCCCCACCCCCCGCTCCCGCTCCGCCGCCAGCCGAGCCCCCCGCTCCAGCCCCTGCGCCCGCGCCGGCCACCAGCACCTTCCTGTACGAGCAGGTGCCGTATCCGGCGGATGGCGCGGCTTTCCTGAACGACCTCAATACCGAAGGTGCGAAGGGCTTCAGGTTCCTCGGCGCGTTGACGGCGGCCCAATCCGGGGCCGGCGCCAACGTCTACTACAAGACGGGCGACATCACCTATGTCTACGAGACGAAGGCGGCTCCCGCGGACGCGGATGCCTTCCTGGCCCAGGCCAACGAAGCAGGCGGGCGCGGCTATCGCTGGGCCGGCGCGAGCAGCGTGAACAACGTGCCGGTGATGATTTACCGCAAGGACAGCGGTACCGACGCCACCTACACCTACCGCACCGAAGCCGCGGCGGCCAGCAGGTCCGAGTTCATCACCCGTGCCAACGCGCAGGGCGCGGAGGGCTACTTCAATACCGCGCCGGCCTATGGGTTCGGCTCGGCGGTGGTCGCGGTGTTCGAGAAGAGTTCGGTGGGCAATTCCACGTTCGCCTATGAAGTGAAGGACGACGCATCCGACGTCGACGCGACCCTGGCGCAGTTCGAAGAGGCGGGCGCTCGCGGCTTCCGCTTCCGAGGACCGTACAGCTTCGGGAACATCTTCGCCAAGGACCTTTCGCAGTCCAGCACCTTCACCTACCAGGCCCTGGTTCCGAAGGACACGCTGACGGCGGAACTCGAGCAGTCGAACACGCTGGGTGCGACCGGCTTCGCCCTCATCGGTCCGATGATCGTGAATTCGCAGACGCGCAACTACTACTACAAGGCCAGCAATTGCACGGGGCCCGCCCTGTGCATGCCGACATCGCCGTTCGGTCTCTGACCCGGCGAGGGGGAGAAGAGAAGAAGAAAAGAGAAACGGCCCTGGCGCAAGCCGGGGCCGTTTTTTCATTGGGACGCGGGCGGCTCAGCCCAGCAGGGCCTGCGCAAACTCGCGCGCGTCGAAGGTCTCCAGGTCTTCCAGCTTCTCGCCCACGCCGATGAAGTACACCGGGATCGGCCGTTCGCGCGCAATGGCGCACAGCACGCCACCCTTGGCCGTGCCGTCGAGCTTGGTGACGATCAGGCCCGTGAGGCCCAGCGTCTCGTCGAATGCCTTGACCTGCGCGAGCGCGTTCTGGCCGGTGTTGCCGTCGATCACCAGCAGCACCTCGTGCGGCGCCGTGGCGTCGGCCTTGGTGACGACGCGCTTGATCTTCTTGAGCTCGTCCATCAGGTGCAGCTGCGTCGGCAGGCGGCCGGCCGTGTCGACCAGCACCACGTCCTTGCCGCGCGCCTTGCCGGCGTTCACCGCGTCGAAGCTCACGGCAGACGGGTCGCCGCCCTCGTTGCTCACGATCTCGACCGTGTTGCGGTCGGCCCAGACCAGCAACTGCTCGCGTGCCGCAGCCCGGAAGGTGTCGGCGGCGGCCAGCAGCACCGATGCGCCCTCGGTGGCCAGGTGCTTGGTGAGCTTGCCGATGGAAGTGGTCTTGCCCGCGCCGTTGACGCCGGCCACCATGATGACGGTGGGCGTGAACTGGCCGATGACCAGCGGCTTCTCCAGCGGCTTGAGCAGGTCGGCTATCGCCTCGGCCAGCAGCACCTTGACCTGGGCTGCGTCGGTGGCCATCTGGCGCTTGACGCGGCCGCGCAGGTCTTCGAGCAGGTATTCGGTCGCCTTGACGCCGGTGTCTGCCATCAGCAGTGCGGATTCGAGCTCTTCATAGAGCGCGTCGTCGATCTGGGCGTTGACGAAGACGGCCTGGATGCCGGTGCCGGTCTTGCGCAGGCCGGTCTTGAGCTTGTCGAGCCAGCTCTTGCGCTCGGGGACCGCCGGCGCTGAGGCGACTGTTGCGGGTGCGGGTGCCGGGGCTGGCGCGGGAGCTAAGACAGGTGCCGGCGCCGGAGAGGGTGCGGCCACCACCGGGGCTGGCGCCGGCGCTGCGACGACCGGTGGAAGGGCGATCGGTGCTGGTGCCGGAGCAGGCGTTGAAGCAGGGGCCGGCGCAGGCGCAGGCGCGGCAGGCGTTTCCTCCGCGGCAGGCTTCGAGCCGAACCAGCTCGAAGGCGAGAACACCGAGCGCGTGGGCGCAGGCTCAGGGGCAGGCGCTGGCGCGGCCGCCGGAGGGGGGGGCGGCGCGACCGGGGCATCGGCAGGCGGTTTTTTCTTGAAGAAACTGAACATCAGAAGCTTTTTACAATCCGACCCATTCTATGAAACACCTCCCGCCACGCCGTGCTGCGTCTGGTGCGGTGCTGGCGATGGCGCTCGTGGCGCCGTGGGCCATGCCTGCGCAGGCCCAGTCCACTCCGGCCCCCGCCGCTTCATCCGCCGCTACCGCGGCTGCGCCGGGACCCCGGCAATTCACCCTGGCCAACGGCATGACGCTGATCGTCCAGCCCGACCGGCGCTCGCCCACGGCGGTGCAGATGGTCTGGGTCCGGGTAGGCTCCCTCGACGAAGTCGACGGCACATCCGGGGTCGCACATGCGCTCGAACACATGATGTTCAAGGGCACCAAGGACATCAAGCCCGGCGAGTTCTCGCGCCGCGTGGCGGCCCTCGGCGGCCAGGAAAACGCCTTCACCACCCGCGACTACACCGGCTACTACCAGCAGATTCCGGTCGGCAGCCTCGAGCAGGTGATGAAGCTCGAATCCGACCGCTTCGCCAACAACCAATGGCCCGACGACGAGTTCAAGCGCGAGATCGAAGTCGTCAAGGAAGAGCGCCGCCTGCGCACCGAAGACCAGCCGCGCGCCCTGCTCGGCGAGCAGCAGAACGCTGCTGTCTTCATCGCCTCGCCCTACCACCGCCCCGTGGTCGGCTGGATGAGCGACCTCGACGCCATGACCCCGGCCGACGTGCGCGACTTCCACCAGCGCTGGTACATGCCCGCCAACGCCGTGCTGGTGGTGGCCGGCGACGTCGACGTGGCCCAGGTCCGCGCGATGGCCGAGAAGTACTACGGCCGCATTCCGTCGCGCGCCCTGCCTGTGCGCAAGCCGCGCGTGGAGCCGGTGCAGCGCGGCATCCGCCGCCTCGAATTCAAGGCACCCGCCGAGCAGGCCTATGTGTCGCTGGCCTACCGCGTGCCGCAGATCGCGAACATCGACGACCTGAACAGCGACGCCTGGGCGCTGGTGGTGCTGTCCGCGGTGCTCGACGGCTATGCCGGCGCCCGGCTCGACCGCGCGCTCACCCAGGGCCCCGACCGTGTCGCCGATTCGGCCGGCGCCTATGCGGGCTTCATCGGCCGCGGCCCGCAGCTCTTCGTGCTCGAAGGCGTGCCTGCCGCCGGCAAGAGCGCCGAGGCGGTCGAGGCCGCCTTGCGCGCGCAGGTGGCGCGCATCGCCAAGGACGGCGTGGGCGAAGCGGAGCTGGCCCGCGTCAAGACCCAATGGGTGGCGAGCGAAACCTACAAGCGCGACTCGGTGATGGCGCAGGCGCGCGAACTCGGCAGCAACTGGATCCAGGGCCTGCCGCTGGACGCCAGCGAGCGCATCGTCGCCCGGCTGCAATCCGTCACGGCCGCGCAGGTGCAGGCCGTGGCGGCCAAGTACTTCGGCGACGACCAGCTCACGGTCGCCACGCTGCGGCCCCTGCCGCCCGAGGCCAAGCGCGGCCGCGGCTTCGCTGCGCCCGCGGGCGAGCTGCGCTGAAAGGTCCCGATTCCATGACGAAGACCCTCAAGAAAACCGCGCACGCCCTGCTGCTCGCAGGCGTGGTGGCCCTCACGGGCATGACCGGCGCGCATGCCGCGCTGCCCATCCAGCACTGGACGCTCGCCAATGGCGCCAAGATCTATCTGGTGTCGACCAACGCGCTGCCGATCGTCGACATGCAGGTCGACTTCGATGCCGGCAGCCGCCGTGACCCAGCCCCGCAGGCCGGCCTGGCCAGCACCACGGCGGCGATGGTCGAGAAAGGCGTGCGCGCAGGCAAGGGCGGCGAGCCCGCGCTCGACCAGAATGCCCTCGGCGAAGCCTGGGCCGACCTGGGCGCCAGCTTCGACGTCAGCGCCGGCACCGACCGCACCAGCTATTCGCTGCGCACGCTGTCCGACCCGGCGCTGCTGAACAAGGCCGTCACGCTGGCTTCGCGCGAGATCGGCGAGCCGGCCTTCCCCGACGACGTGTGGCAGCGCGAGCGCGAGCGCATCAACGCCGCCATCAAGGAGGCCAACACCAAGCCCGCGACCATTGCGGGCCGCGCGTTCGCGCAGACGGTGTACGGCACGCATCCCTACGGCCAGGAAGTGACCGAGGAAACGCTGGCGCGCATCGACACTGCCGCCATGCGCCAGCGCTACGAGCAGCTGATGGTGCCGTGCCGCGCCAAGCTCAGCATCGTCGGCGCCGTCACGCGCGCCGAGGCCGAGACGCTCGCCAACACGCTGCTGTCGCGCCTGCCCGGACCGGAGGCCTGCACACCGCTGCCGGCCATCGCGCCCGTGGCCGCGCTGACCGCGCCTAGGGAAGAGCACATTCCGTTCGACTCGGCACAGGCCCATGTCTTCATCGGCCAGCCCGGCTATCCGCGCAAGGACCCGGACCACTTCGCGCTCACGCTGGGCAACTACGTGCTCGGCGGCGGCGGTTTCGTGTCGCGCCTGACAGACCAGGTGCGCGAGAAGCGCGGCCTCACCTACAGCATCTACAGCGGTTTCGCGCCGGGGCTCGAGGCGGGCGCGTTCCGCATCGGCTTCCAGACTCGGCCCGACCAGGCCGAGGAAGCGGTGAAGGTGTCGCGCGAAGTGCTCGCGAAGTTCGTGGCCGAAGGCCCGACCGCCAGCGAGCTGAAGGCGGCCAAGGACAACGTGATCGGCGGCTTCCCGCTGCTGCTCGACAGCAACCGCAAGCTGATCGGCAACGTGGCCAACATCGCCTGGCACGACCTGCCGCTGGACTATCTCGACACCTGGACCGCGCGCATGAACGCAGTCACCGCGGCCGACATCAAGGCCGCGTTCCAGCGCAAGCTGCAGCCGGAGCGCATGGTGACGGTGGTGGTGGGCGGCAAGCCCGCCCAGGCCAACGCCAAGGCGCAGCAGTAAGCGACTAGGCCAGGGCGTGCGGCCCCTGGCCGGCGGCTGCGCGAACCGCCGAGCCCAGTCTTTCCAGCAGGCGCGGCGCCGCGCGCGCCTGCTGCCAATAGAGCGGCACCGGCAGCGTCGAACCGGGAACCAGTTCCACCAGCCTGCCTTCCCGAATGGCTTCGGCCACCATGCTGGCCGGATGCATGCCCCAGCCCATGCCAGCACAAGCCGCTTCGACAAAAGCGGTGGGCGAGGGCACCCAGTGCCGCGGCGTCTCGACATTGCGGTGGCAAATGCGCCGCACCCAGCGCGCCTGCAGCCGGTCCTTGCGGTCGAACACCAGGCTCGGCGCGCTCGCCAGCGTGCGCGCACCCACGCCCTTGGCGAAATGGTCGCGCACGAATGCGGGGCTCGCGGCCGCCACGTAGTGCATCGTGCCCAGTGCCTCGCTGTTGCAGCCCGCCACCGGCTTCGCCAGCGCGGTCACTGCCGCCAGCACCGCGCCGCTGCGCAGCCGTTCGGCCGTGTGGTCCTGGTCGTCCACCGTGAGGTCGAGCAGCACCGTCCGTGCCTGCGCCGTGAAGGCTGCCGCGGCATCGATGAACCAGGTCGCCAGGCTGTCGGCGTTGACGGCCACGCGCACCGTCAGCCGCTCGTCGCCGGCTTCGCCGCTGCCCATGCCCAGCGCGGGCAGGGCGTCGCGCAGTTCGTGCTCCAGCATGCCTACGCGCTCGACGTGGCGGCACAGCTGCAGCCCCGCTTCTGTAGCCACGCAGGGCTGGCCGCGCACGAGCAATGCGCCGCCGGTGCGCTCTTCGAGCTGCTTGATGCGTTGCGACACCGCCGACGGCGTGACGTGGAGCGCGCGGGCCGCGCGTTCGAAGCTGCCCTCGCGCACGACGGCTGCAAGGGCGTTCAGGGCGGCATAGTCGAGCATGATGGCGATGAAGTAAAACTGAATTGGTGTTAGAAGGTTTAGTTTGAATTAACCGTGTGCAGGCCGCAAGCTCGGACCATGCAAGCCGTACAAGCCACTCCCGCCTTCGCCAACGGGCTCTTCATGAGCCTGGTCCTCATCGTCGCCATCGGCGCGCAGAACGCCTACGTGCTGCGCCAGGGATTGCGCCGCGAGCACGTGGGCGCGGTGGTGCTGTTCTGCGCTGCCAGCGACGCTTTGCTGATCGGCGCCGGCGTGGCCGGCATGGCGCAGGCGCTGAAGGGCCGCCCGATGCTGGCCACCGTGCTCGCGGCACTCGGCGCCGTCTTTCTCTGCGGCTACGGCCTGAAGGCTCTTTGGCGCTCGCGCCGGCCGGCCGCGCTGCAGGCCAGCGCGCAGGGCGTGTCGCTGTCGCGCGCGGCCGTGGTCGCACAGGCTGCGGGCTTCACGCTGCTCAATCCGCATGTCTACCTCGACACCGTGCTGCTCGTGGGCAGTGCCGGGGCGCAGTACGCGGGGCTGCTGAAGGTCTGGTTCGTGGCGGGCGCGGCCACGGCCAGCGCGCTGTGGTTCACCTCGCTGGGCTTCGGTGCGCGCCTGCTTGCGCCGGTGTTCGCCCGGCCGCGCGCCTGGCAGATGCTCGACGGGCTCATCGGCGGCACCATGCTCCTGCTGGCCGCCATGCTGGCCCATCGCGCCTTCAGCGGGCTCTGAAGCGGGCTCCGGGGCGAGGGGCGCCGGGCGTTAAGCTCGCCGCATGCCCCAGAAGAAAGTCGCCCCAGCCGCCCGTCCCGCCGCAACCAGGCGCCCATCGAAGCCCAGCGAGGTTCGCATCATCGGCGGCGAATGGAAGCGCACCCGCCTTGCCGTGGCCGACAAGCCCGGCCTGCGCCCCACGCCCGACCGGGTGCGCGAAACCCTCTTCAACTGGCTCGCGAGCCTGGCCGGTGCCGGCGGCGGCGAACTGCCGGGCTGGCACTGCGTCGATGCCTTCGCCGGCACCGGCGCGCTGGGCCTGGAAGCCGCCTCGCGCGGCGCCGCGAACGTGTTGCTGTGCGAGCAGGACGCCGCGCTGGTCGCTCAACTGCAGGCCGCCAAGGCCAAGCTGTCGGCCGAGGCCGTGCGCATCGAGCGCGGCAACGGCGTGACCGCGCTCGAGCGCACGCCTGCCGGCAGCCTCGACGCCGTGTTCCTCGATCCGCCCTTCGACAGCACCGCGCTCTACGAGCCGGCCCTGCGCGCCGCCGCGCGCGCGCTGCGTGCGGGAGGCTCGGTGTACCTCGAGGCGCCGCGCCGCTGGAGCGACGAAGAGCTCGCCGCCTTCGGCCTCGTCGGCTTCCGTTACCTGAAGGCCGGCGCCGTGCATGCCCATCTGCTTCGGCCCGCCCCGGAGGGGGCTGCATAATCCGCCGAACAAGCCGCATCGGCAGCATGAGGAAGAACAACCATGGCCAGCAACGTGATCGCGGTTTACCCCGGCACTTTCGACCCCATCACCCTCGGTCACGAGGACGTGGTGCGGCGCGCAACCCAGCTCTTCTCCAAGGTGATCGTCGCCGTCGCGGCGGGCCACCACAAGAAGGCGCTCTTCACGCTGTCCGAGCGCATGGACATGGCCCGCGAGGCGGTGAAGCCCTACAGCGACCAGGTCACGGTCGAGAGCTTCTCCGGCCTGCTGCGCGACTTCGTCGTCGCGCGCGGCGGCAAGGCCATGGTGCGCGGCCTGCGCGCCGTGACCGACTTCGACTACGAGTTCCAGCTCGCGGGCATGAACCGTTCGCTGATGCCCGACGTCGAGACCGTGTTCCTGACCCCCAGCGACAAGTACCAGTTCATCTCCAGCACCTTCGTGCGCGAAATCGCCATGCTCGGCGGCGAGGTCCACAAGTTCGTTTCCCCCAACGTGGAGCAGCAGCTGGCTGCCAAAGTCCGCAGCCTCGGCCGTGAATAAGCCGCGATGAGCGGCACCCCCCCGCCCCGGCTGCATCTTCTGGGCGATGCAGCGCTCTTATGCGAGCTGCCGGCGCCCGCCACGCTGGCGCAGCAGCAGCGCATCTGGGCGCTCGCCGAGCGTGCGCGCCAATGGCCCGGCGTCGGCGAGACGCTGCCGGGCATGAACAACCTCACGCTCACCTTCGACCCGACCGCGATCGATCTCGACACGCTCACGGCCCATGTGCTGGAGGCCTGGCCGAAGCTGCCGGCCGGCGGCGCGCTGGGCCGGCTGGTCGAGATCCCCGTGGCCTATGGTGGCGAGCACGGGCCCGACCTGGCCGACGTCGCGGCCCACACCGGCTTGACTCCGGCCGAGGTGGTGCGGCGCCACAGCTCGGGCGAATACATCGTCTACCTGCTCGGCTTCCTGCCGGGCTTCGCCTTCATGGGCGGGCTGCCACCCGAACTCGCCACGCCTCGCCGGGCCGAGCCGCGCACCGCGGTGCCGGCGCGCTCGGTCGGCATCGGCGGCGAGCAGACCGGCATCTATCCGCTGGCGTCGCCCGGTGGCTGGCAACTGATCGGGCGCACCCCGCTCGAGCTGTTCGACCCCACGGCCGCATCGCCCACGCTGCTGCGCCCCGGCGACCGCGTGCGCTTCGTCGCGGAAAGCGTGCAGACATGATCGTCGTCCAGAAACCCGGCGTGCTTGCGTCGGTGCAAGACCTGGGGCGGCACGGTCACCGCCAGCTCGGCATCTGCCCCGGCGGCGCGCTCGACGTGCTTTCGCTCACGCTGGCCAACCGGCTGGTGGGCAACGCCGACGGCGCCGCGGGCCTCGAACTCACCATGGGCGGCTGCGAACTGCGCTTCGAAGCCGCCACCCGCATCGCGCTGACCGGCGACGACTTCACGGCCACGCTCGACGGCGTGCCGCTGCGGCCTTGCTGGAGCGTGCCGGTGGCGGCCGGCCAGACCCTGAAGCTCTCGGGCGCCAACGCGCCGGGTGCGCAGAAGGCCGGACTGCGCAGCTGGCTCGCGGTGGCGGGCGGCATCGACGTGCCGCAGATCATGGGCTCGCGCAGCACCGACCTGAAGGCCGGCTTCGGCGGCCACCAGGGGCGCCCGCTGCGCAAGGGCGACCGCTTGCCGCTGGGCGCGCCCAGGCTCGACGCCGCGCAGCTCGACCGTCGCCCCTTCGGGCTGCGCGGCCCGGACTGGGGCCCCGCGCAAGCCGACGGAGCCATCGCCTTGCGCGTGCTGCCCGGCCCCGAGTTCGAGCAATTCACCCTGGCCGCGCGCGACCTGCTGTGGGGTGAACCCTGGCGCATCACGCCCCAGAGCAACCGCATGGGCAGCCGCCTTGCGGGCGCCGAGCTCAAGCGCAAGCGCGGCGGCGACATGCTGTCGTCGGGCGTCATTCCCGGCACGGTGCAGGTGCCGCCGTCGGGCCAGCCGATCATCCTGATGGGCGATGCGCAGACCACCGGCGGCTACCCGCGCATCGGCGTGGTGATCCGCGCCGACTTGTGGAAGCTGGCACAGGCGCCGTTGGGCGGCAGGCTGCGGCTGGTGCAGGTCGACCAGCCGCAGGCGCTGGCAGCGTGGGCGCAGCAGCAGCGCTATCTTGCGCAGGTGGCGCAGGGGTTGGCCGCTGCAGGCTGGCCGGGCAGGGCATAGACTTTCCGCAAAGGAAACGCCCCATGCACATCGACCTCAACGCAGACCTCGGCGAAGGCGCCGGCAGCGACGAAGAACTGCTCGCGCTCGTGAGCTCCGCCAACATCGCCTGCGGCTGGCACGCCGGCGACGCCAAGACCATGCGGCAGTGCGTGCGCTGGGCCATGCGCCACGGCGTGGCCATCGGCGCGCATCCGAGCTTTCCGGACCGCGAGAACTTCGGCCGCAGCACCATGCACCTGCCGCCCGACGAGATCGTGGCCAACGTGCTCTACCAGGTCGGCGCGCTGGCGGCCATCGTGAAGGCGGAGGGCGGCAAGCTGTCGCACGTGAAGGCACATGGCCAGCTCTACAACCAGGCGGTGAAGGAGCCCGAGCTTGCCGACGCGCTGTGCGAGGCGGTGCGCCGCTTCGACCCCACGCTCAAGTTCTTCGGCCTCGCGGGCAGCGGCATGATCGACGCGGCCCGCCGTGCCGGCCTGGAGCCCGTAGAAGAGGTGTTCGCCGATCGTGGCTACATGCCCGATGGCAGCCTCGTGCCGCGCAGCCAGCCCGGCGCGCTCATCGACAGCGAAGAGCGCGCGATTGCGCAGACGCTCTCGATGGCGCGGGAGCGCCGCGTGACGGCCATCGACGGCAGCGTCGTGTCCGTCAATGCGCAGACCGTGTGCCTGCATGGCGACGGCGCCCATGCCCTGGCCTTCGCGCGCCGCATCCGCGAACGGCTGCAGGCCGAAGGTATCGCGGTGCGGTCGGCGGCCTGACGCTCAGGGCCCGCTCAGAACCGTTCTCACTCGCCTTCGGCCATCGCCAGCTTGGGCGCCGCCGCCGCAACGGCCACCGCGCGCGTGCGGACGGGCAGGGGAGCCGGCGTCTTCGCCTTGCCGGCCTTGGGCTTGATGACCGGTGCGACGAGCACGGCGCCCTGATGGCGGTCGTCCAGCTTGAACACGCTCACGGCCTGGAGCAGGTTGCCCGCCTGGTCCCGCAGCGAGGCCGCCGCGGCCGAGGCTTCTTCCACCAGCGCCGCGTTCTGCTGCGTGACCTGGTCCATCTGCGAAATGGCCTGGTTGATCTGCTCGATGCCCGAGGTCTGCTCCTGGCTCGCGGCGGTGATCTCTCCCATGATGTCGGTCACGCGGCGCACGCTGCCCACGATGTCGTCCATCGTGCGGCCCGCCTCGCCGACGAGCGCCGTGCCGGCGTCCACCTTGCTGACCGAGTCGCCGATGAGATCCTTGATTTCCCTGGCTGCCGCGGCCGAGCGCTGCGCCAGGTTGCGCACCTCGCCGGCCACCACCGCGAAGCCCCGGCCCTGCTCGCCGGCGCGCGCTGCTTCCACCGCGGCGTTGAGCGCCAGGATGTTGGTCTGGAAGGCAATGCCGTCGATCACGCCGATGATCTCGACGATCTTGCGCGACGACGCATCGATGGAGGCCATGGTCTCGACCACCTTGCCCACCACGTCGCCGCCCTTGAGCGCCACTTCCGAGGCCGACACGGCCAGCTGGTTGGCCTGGCGGGCGTTGTCCGCGTTCTGCTTCACGGTGGAGGTCAGCTCTTCCATGGAGGCCGCGGTCTGCTCCAGCGAACTGGCCTGCTCCTCGGTGCGCGAGGAAAGGTCTTCGTTGCCCTGGGAGATCTGCGCGCTGGCGCTGGCCACGCCTTCCGCGTTGCCGCGCACCAGGCCCACGGTGCGCGCCAGGCTTTCCTGCATGCGCTGCAGGGCGGTGAGCATGCGGCCGGTCTCGTCGGTGGACTGCACCTCGATCGCCTCGCCGAGATCGCCCTGGGCGACGCGATCGGCCACCGCGACGGCACGGTTGAGCGGGCGCGTGATGGAGCGCGTGATCAGCCATGCCGACACGATGCCCAGAAGGACAGCCAGCGCCGACGCCGCGACCATGATGTTGATCGCAGTCTCGGCGGCTTCGTTTGCCGCTGCCGAGGCCTGGTTCATCTGCCCGCTCGTGAACTCGACCATGTCCCGCAAGGCGGCCAGATATGCGGCCTGGGTCTTGTTGCGCTCGCCGAAGAGCATCTGCGTGGCTTCTTCCGGGCGATTGGCCATGGCCAGCTCGGCCACCGCGTTGGTGAAGGAGCGGTAGTCGGCGAGGCGGGTCTTCAGGGCGGCGAGCAGTTCGCGGCTGCGGTCGTTGTCCACCAGCTTGTCGAGTACGGCCATCTGCCGGTCGGTCTCGGCCCTCGACTGTTCCAGCGTCTGCCTGTTGGTGGTCCTGAGGGCCTCGTCTTTCACGAGGATCAGGTTGCGTGTCATGCGCGTCACGTCGGCTGCCTGATAAGACATCTCGCGCGCGGCTTCGATCTTGGGCGAGATGTTGGACGTGATGCGCGTGGTCGTGGCGTCCAGGTAGTGAAGGCGATTGATGCCCACGAAGGCGACGGCTGCCAGCAGGAGCAGCAGCAGTCCGAACACAAGACCCAGGCGCGCACTGATTTTCAGATTTTTCACGGTAGTGGAGGAAGTTGACGACGAAAGGACACCGGTGCGCTGCAAGCGGCCTTGCCTTTTTCTGTACAACGCACGACCTGTTTTCTATCGACGGCGGCGGACGAAGGGATTAGAGTTTTTTTTGCATTTAACACTTCCATAAAGTTCATGAATGCCTGCGGAAGCGCGTTTGTTGGCGTTTGCAGGCGCCCGTTGCGCAAGCCGTTCGGTCGATGATGTCCGCCCTTGTCGTTCTTTCCGGAAATTCGAAATTGAGCTTGTTGAGTTTTGGCAGACGGTCATTCGTGGACCTCAATGAGTTGGCTCTCTTTCTGCAGGTGGCCCGCCTCGGGAGCTTCGCGCTGGCGGGCAAGGCCCTCGGCGTTCCCGCCAGCACGGTGAGCCGCCGGGTGAAGAACATCGAACAGCAGCTGGGAGTGCGGCTCATGCAGCGCTCCACGCGGCGCCTCGTGCTCACGGAGGCGGGGCGGCTGCTGGTGCAACGCTGCGAAGCGCACTTCAGCGCCATCGGCGAGGTCACCCGCGAAGTGCTGGACGGCGTGGGCATGGTGAGCGGCACCTTGCGGATCGCCACGCCATCGGACTTCTTCGACTGGTTTCCCCTCGGCTGGATCGGGGAGTTCCGTGCCATGCATCCCAAGGTGCGGCTGGAGATCTTCGCGCAGGACGCGCTGGCCGACGTGATCGGCGACGGCATCGACATCGCGTTCCGCGCGGGCAAGCTCGAGAACTCCCGCCTGGTCGCGATCCTGCTCACGACGACTTCGGTCTTCCTGGTTGCGAGCGCGGGCTACCTGTCGTTGCGCGGCACGCCACGCAATCCCGAGGACCTGGCCTCGCACGACGGGCTCATGTTGCGCAGTTCACCGAGCCAGAGCCAGCGCGAATGGCGCGTGGTGGGCCCTGCCGGCGAGGTCCGCCTGGAGGTGCAGAGCCGGTTCAGCGCCAACGCCATGGGTCTGCTGCGCGATGCGGCAGTGGAGGGGCTCGGCATCGCGCTGCTGCCGGAGGTGCTGATCCGCAGCGAACTCGATGCGGGACACCTGCAGCGCGTGCTGCCCGAGTACGGGCAGCCTTCGGTCAGCCTGTCGCTGCTGTACCCGAGCCGCCAGCAGATCCGCAAAGCGGCTTCGGCGTTCGTGGAGTTCGCGGTGGCCAAGTTCGGCGGCAAGGCCGCCAGGCGCTGATCAGGCGAAGTGCTTCGCCAGCCAGCCGTTCAATGCGGCGTTGACGAGTTCGGGCTTTTCCATCGTCAGCATGTGGCCGCACGCGGGCACCCACACCACCTCGGCCTGCGGCAGCAGTGCGGCCATCTCGCGGGTGCACTCGGGCGGCGCGAGCTTGTCGTCGTCGCCGCACATCAGCAGCACCGGCGCGCGCACCGAGCCCAGGTGCAGCCGCGCGTCGGGCCGCCGCATCACGGCTCGGTTCTGGCTGATGAGCTGCTGCGCGCCTGCGCCCAGCACGATGTCGAGGTAGCGCCGCACCAGCACATCATCGGCCGCCTGTGCGGGATGAAAGGCGAAGTAGACGTTCGGCTCGATCACGTCGCGTAACTCGCCGCGCTCGAAGTACTCGATGGCGCCTTCGCGCAGCGTGAACATCTCGGGCGTCTCGGGCCGTGCGCTGGTGCCCAGCAGGGCGAGCCCGGCGATGCGGTCGGGCGCCTGGCGGGCCGCTTCCATCGCGACCATGCCGCCCATCGACGCGCCGCACAGCACCAGCGGGCCGTGGTTGTCGCGCAGCACCGCGGCGGCCATGCCCTCGATGGTGCCGTTGTGCCGCTGGGCGTCGCTCACGCGGGTGTGGAAGGCGAGGGGAAGGGCGGGGATCTGGGCTTCCCAGATGCGCTCGTCGCAGGCGAGGCCGGGCAGCAGGACTAGATTTGGCATGGGTGGATTCTGCGCGATCATGGCCACCGGCGTAACGTCATAGGCTTCATGGCCAGCAGCCACGGCAGCCTCCGGTCGACATACTTTGCGGTACATGTCGAAGGACTCCGAAAAATGAATCTGGTCGAACGCGTGCAGTCCATCCTGCTCAAGCCCAAGGCGACCTGGCCGGTGATCGATGCCGAGCCGGCCGACCCCGCATCGCTCTACAGGAACTACGTGATGATCCTCGCGCTGATACCGGCGGTGGCGAGCTTCATCGGCCTTTCGCTCATCGGCATCGGCGCCTTCGGCATCAGCTTCCGCGTGCCGATCGTCTCGGGGCTCGCGCACATGGTCGTGGGCTATGTGCTGTCGCTGGTGATGGTGTTCGTGCTCGCGCTCATCATCGACGCGATGGCGCCGACCTTCGAAGGCACGAGGAGCCGGATCGGCGCGCTCAAGCTGTCGGCCTATGCCAGCACCGCGGCCTTCGTGGGCGGCGTGTTCAGCCTGCTGCCGTCGCTGTCGATCGTCGGCGCGCTCGCGGCGCTCTACGGCATCTACCTGCTCTACACCGGCCTGCCCGTGCTCATGCGCTGCCCGCTCGACAAGGCGGTGCCGTACACGGCCGTGGTGGTGGTGTGCGCCATCGTCGGCGGCGGCATCATCGGCTGGGTGCTGGCGCTGCTCACGCCGTCGCCCATGCGACTGGGCGCGGCCTCGCCCGCCGATGCGGTGGCGGCCTTGCAACAGCTGGTTGCGGCAAACGCCTGAGCCGTCACGCCCAGCGTGGAAAATGGGCGCAATGCCCACGCCCAAACCCGACTCCACCACCGACCTGATCCTCATCCGCCACGGCGAGACCGCCTGGAACCGCGAGTTGCGCTTCCAGGGCCATGCCGACGTCCCGCTCAACGACATCGGCCATGAGCAGGCCCGCCGCCTCGGCCTGCGGCTGGCCAGCGAAACCGCGGTGCAGCACATCCTGAGCAGCGACCTGATGCGCGCGCAGCAGACCGCGGCACCCGGCGCGCAGCAGCTGTCGCTGCCGGTGGTCACCTCGGCGGCCTTGCGCGAGCAGTTCTTCGGCGTGGCGGAGGGCATGCGTTCCGACGAGATCCAGAGCCAGCATCCGCGCGCGTGGGAAGAGTGGCTGGAGTTCCGCGAGGACCACGCCATGCCCGAGGGCGAAACGCCGCGCGAGTTCCACACCCGCATCATCGCGGCGCTGGGCAACATCGCCGCCGCGCACAAGGGCCAGTACCTGATCGTCGTCACCCACGGCGGCGTGCTCGACATGGTGTGGCGCACCGCGCGCGGCCTGAGCCTGAGCGGACCGCGCCGCAGCGAGATCCCCAACGCGGGCTTCAACCGCATCCGCATTGCCGACCCCGCAAGGCCAGAAGAGATCGAGATCGTCGACTGGGCCGACACGCGCCATCTGGCCGACCTGCCGCCGCAGCCGACCTACGACCAGACGCGGCACCTGAAGAACAAGGACTGAGCGTCCCCGCGCCCGCTCAGCCCCGCAAGAGCTGGCCCAGCCCCAGCCGCTCGTAGACGGCGGCCGTCTGCCGGCGAAGGCGCAGGGACTCCGGCTGTCCGTTGAGCTGCTGCTGCAGGATGCCCTGCGCACCCGTCAGCGAAGCCTCCGTGCCGTTGCGCACCAGCGCATCAAGGTAGAGCTGCTCGAACAGGTCGCGCTGCGCATGGCTGCCGCCGATCTCGATCATGCGCGGCAACGCCGTGCCCAGCCCTTCGATAGCGCCCGCGAGATCGCCGCGCGCGTGCGCCATCAGTCCGTGCGCTGCCGGCACGCACACGCGCTGCCAGGCGGCGCGCGTCGAGGGCGGCGCATGCGGCGCGAAGGCCTCGATGTTGCGCAGCAGCACATCGGCCTCGGGCCTGCCGGCACGCGCAAGGCCGTAGAGGTACTGCAGGTCGAGAAAAGGCAGCACATGGTCGGCCTGCCGCTGCAGCAGGTAGCCCGCCACGTCGTCCCATCGCGTGCCGACGTCGATGCCGGCAAGCTCCAGCCGGGCCAGCAGCGAGACCGCGCCGATCTGGTCCTGCGAGTAGTCCTTGACCACGCCCCAGGCGTGCTGGTCGTACACCGCGAGTGCCTCGGCGTCATGGCCCAGGTCGATCAGGAACAGCGCCACGTGCCACCAGTTGTGGGTGACCATGAACGAGTTGAGCCCGGTCCATGTGTCGCTCACGCTCTTCATGAATGCCAGCCCCTCGGCGAGCCGGCCTTCGGTGAGCATCACGTGCGCCAGCGCATGGTGCGCCCACGGCTCCTTGCGGCACATGCCGATGGCGTGGCGCGCGCTGGCTTCGGCCTCGCGCATCAGGTGGCACTGTTCGTAGCCGAACGCGGCCATGCCGTGCACATAGGGCACGTCCGCCGCATGCGGCAGCACGGCCAGCGCCAGCCGCAGCATGCCGGGGCAGTCGCCGGTGTTGAAGCAGTGGTACTGGCCGAGCTTGACCGACACCAGGTCGCGCGGATGCTCGCGTGCCTGCTCGGCGTGCAGCGCGATGGCTCTGCCGATGTCGCCCTGTGCCCAGGCCTCGATGGCCGCGATGTAGCGGCGCTCGCGCGGCGTGGCGCGCGCGGCGCCGGCCAGTGCCTTGTCCAGGAAGGGCCGTGCATTGGCCACGGCCTCGCGCGATTCCGCGAACAGGTGCAGCGTGGCGCAGTAGGCCTGCACGATGGGGCTCGCGTCGGTATCGGCCACCGAGAGCAGGTTGACGGCGCGGGCCTCGGTAGAGATGAAGCCCATGACGAAGTCGTCGACCAGCGGCAGGCTGGCGGCGTCGTCGAGGGTGAGCGGGTTGCCGAGGCTGTCGGCGAGGGATTTTCCGGAGGGCATGGCGGCATGGTGCCATGCCCCCCGAGATGCTTCAACGGCTCAGACGCCGGCCTGCTGGTGCCGGTACTCCTGCGTCTTGCCGCCGTAGCCGTAGGCCGCGCCGCGCGCATCGATCACGTGGATGTACGACACCTCGTGCAGGTCGGGCCGGATCTTCGCCATGGCCGCATGCACCTCGCGCAGGTAGCGCGCCTTCTCGGCCTTGGTGTTGGTCTCGTCGGTGACGCTGATGTCCAGGTGAAAGGCCGACTTGCCGAGCGAGGCGAGCGACTGGCCGCCGATGAACCAGGCGTCGGCGGCGATGTACTGCACCGTGATGGCGATGACCGGCAATTGCTTGCCGAGCACGCTCTGCGTGAGCTCGGCGACCGTGTCGACGGTCTTGCGGGTGAGGGCGGCGTCAGCTTGGCCGGAAAGGTGGACGACGATGTGGGGCATGGTGGGCTCCTTGGTGAATGGTGGGTCGATGTGGTGATTGTGGGAGCCCCTGCGCCAACGGAAAAGCGGGAAGATATGATGGAATCCATCGGTTAAACGGATGGATTGACCATGCAAGGCTTCGACCTCGAGCAGCTCCGCACCCTCGCCGCGGTGATCGACGCGGGCAGCCTCACGGCGGCCGCGCCGCGCGTTTTTCTTTCGCAGTCGTCGGTCAGCGAGCAGATACGCAAGCTGGAAGAAAGGGCGGGCCAATCGCTGTTCACGCGCAGCAAGGCCGGCGTGTCGCCTACGGAGGCCGGCACCCGGTTGCTGGCCTACGCAAGGCGCATCCTGGCGCTGAGCGACGAGGCGTTCCGCGACCTGCACGGCGAGGTGCTGCAGGGCGAACTGCGCCTGGCCGTCACCGACTACTTCCGCCCCGCCGACCTGACGCGGCTGCTGGGACGGCTCGGCGATAGCTACCCGCGCGTGCGGCTGCACGTGAGCATCCTCAAAAGCGACGAGCTGCGTGCCGCCTATGCACGAGGAGATTTCGACGTGGGCCTCGGGATGAACATCACCGGCGTGTCCGCTGAGCAGCCGCGCGCGCCGGTGCTGCGGCGCGAGTCGCTGGCGTGGCTCGGCGCGACGGGCATGCGGCTCGTGCGCGGCGAGCCGGTGCGGCTGCTCGTCCTGCCGGACACCTGCTCGCTGCACCAGTTCACTGTCGCCCTGTTGCGGCGGCGGCGCGTGGCCTATTCGCTCGCGCATGTGGCGTCGGGCGTGGCGGGGCTGCAGTCGGCGCTGGCCGCGGGGCTGGGCGTGGCCTGCCTCAACGAATCCGCGATCAGCGAGGGCGTAGCGCGGCTGGCAACGCCGCACGGGCTGCCGGCACTGCCGAAGGTGGTGTTCCAGTTCCTGCCGGCGCGGCGGGGAGAGACGGCGTTCGTCGGCAAGGCCCGGGAGCTGCTGGCGTCCCACCTCGCGTGAGGCGCTATCGTTCACGCAAAGGAGCAGCAGCCATGACCCCGACCGAACTCGCCGGCGCCTACCGGAACTACATCGCCTGCCTCAATGCACAGGACTGGCCGAGCCTGGAAAAATTCGTTCATGACGACGTGAACCACAACGGCCGGCGGGTCGGGCTGTCTGGCTACCGTGAAATGCTGGAGCAGGACTTCCAGGCGATTCCGGATCTGTTTTTCAACATCCAGCTGCTCGTTGCCGAGCCACCGCGCGTGGCCAGCCGGCTGCAGTTCGACTGCGCGCCGAAGGGCGACTTCCTCGGCCTGCAGGTGAACGGCAGAACCGTCTCGTTTGCCGAGAACGTGTTCTACGAGTTCAAGGACGGAAGGATCGTGGAGGTGTGGTCGATCATCGACAGAGCCGCCATCGAGGAGCAACTTCGCAACGAAGGCGAGGCAAGGGGCTGAGGCCGGACGTGACAACCCACGCCCGACGCGAAGCCGGGTTCAGGGGCAGCCTTCGGCCACCGCGCGGAACACGTCGATCAGTTCCGCCTCGTCCTGCTGCGAGCCGTAGTCGCTGAGCTTCACCACGACGGTGTGGTGCCTGGGGTTGACGTACACGAACTGGCTGTAGACGCCGATCGCGCTGTAGTCGCCATGCTTTTCGTGGCCGGGCGGGTGCCACCACAGCGCCGCGTACATCCAGCCCGGCTCCGCCTCGGCCACCGGCGTGGTGATGCGTGCCATCCATGCGGGCGAGATCAATGTGCGGTTGCCGACCTTGCCGCCCGCGAGCGCGAGCAGGCCGAGCTTGGCGAAGTCTCGCGGCGTCGCGTTCAGGTTGCCGAAGCCTCTCTCGATGCCGCCTGCATGGTCGAGGTTCCAGCTCGCATCGTCCTGCGCGCCGAGCGGGCCCCACAGCCGGCGCTCGAGCACCTTCGCAAGGGGCTCGCCTTCGACCCGCGCCACGATCATCGACAGATACTGCGCGTCGATGCTGCGGTACTCCGACCGGGTTCCCGGTGGGAATGCGAGCGTGCGGTTCTTCATCACATAGCTGCGAAGCTCGGTGGTGATCTGCATGCCGCCTACGCCGGTGAAGGGCTTGAGTTCCGAGTAGTCCTCGCTCACGTCGATGCCGCTCTTCATGTCGAGCAGGTCGCGCACGGTGATGTCGTCGAACCTGCCGCCGGCGGCGAACTCGGGCAGCACCGCCGCCAGCTTCGTGTCTTCGGACAGCTTGCCTTCGGCGATCAGTTGCCCCACGAGAAGGCCCACGACGGACTTGGCGATGGACCACGAAGACTCGCGCGCCGTTTTCTTGCCTGGCTCGCTGTACCACTCGTTCACCAGGGTTCCGCGGCACATGACCAGGAACGCGTTGGTCCGGGTCTCCCGCAGCACGCTCAAGATGTCGGCGTTGTTGCCTTTCCAGGGCACTGTCGCGGCAAGGGGCCGCAACTGCTCGGGAATCGGCTGCGGCTGCGGCGAGGCGGCGATCATGCGGGTGTCGTAGAGCGCCTCTACTTCCGATCTTGGCGTGAACAGGAATCGGACGAGGAACACCGGGTTCTTCATCTCGATCGCGGCCGTGAAGGCGAAGCCGCCGGCGATCACGATCAGGACGGCTACTGCGGCGACGAGCCCAGGCTTGCGGCCCCGAGGCCTGGATGCCGCAGTTGAAATGCCCATGCGAGTGTCCCTTCTTGATGTGATGCACTCAGCATGGGATTTTCTCGCAGCTACGCCGAGTTCACTCGCGCCTGGATCATCTTCCAGCCGTTGCCCGCGGGGTCGCGAAAGCCCGCGTCCACGCTGCCGTAGCGTTCCATGGGCTCCTGCGTGAGCTCCACGCCCCGCTCACGCATCCGCTGGCAGGCCGCTCGGCAGTCGGCCACGTTCAGGACCAGCGGCGGCATCGCGCCCTTGGCCACCATGGCGCGCAACGTCTGGGCGGTCGCCTCGTCGTGTACCGGCGGCCCGGGGGTGAACAGCCCCAGCTCGAACGACGGCTGTTTCGGATGCTTCACCGTGAGCCAGCGATAGGCCCCGTTGCGAACGTCCGCGTGGACGCGGAATCCGAGCTTCTCCACATAGAACGCCAGCGCCTCGTCCTGGTCGTCCACGTACAAACCCACTACACCGATACCTTGGCTCATTGCATCTCCTTGGTTGAAAGCCGGTTTGTACCGGTCGCCGTACGGCGGCGCTTCTCCGAAACTGCTTCGGTGAGATCGGGCCGTTGCGCGGCCTTGAGGACACACGCCGGCACGTGCTCGAGTTGCCGCGCCGCGGCCTGCAGGCGCGGGCGAAGCGTGCTTGGGCTTTCGCCCGTGACGTCGCGGAAGGTGCGCCCGAAGGTGCCCAGGCTTTCCCAGCCGGTGGCGAAGGCGATCTCGGTGATCGGCAGCTCGGTGTCGCGCAACATCGCCGTTGCCCGCTCGATGCGACGCGTCAGCAGGTAGCGGTGCGGCGGCATGCCGAAAGCCAGCTTGAACGAACGCGCGAAATGGGCTTCGGA
This sequence comes from Variovorax sp., assembly GCF_965279555.1. Classification (NCBI taxonomy): domain Bacteria; kingdom Pseudomonadati; phylum Pseudomonadota; class Betaproteobacteria; order Burkholderiales; family Comamonadaceae; genus Variovorax; species Variovorax sp. Next base: position 371,222 of record NZ_OZ257247.1, read on the forward strand.
GACACCGCTCACCGTGGCCAGCCGCTGCACCGGCCAGGCTTCGTGCGAAGCGGCGTCCATGCGGTCTTTCGCGCGCAGCAGGCGGCGCAGGAGCTGTGGGTCCTGCATGGCGGCGCCCTCGGCCGGTGCGGGGGACGGGGCGCGGGAGTCTTTGCGGGAGGGCATGGCAAGAACGCCAAGGATGGGTGGCGTACGGCGAGCTTAGCCGGCTTCGCCGTCCGCCGAACCATGCTGCCCGTCGCCGGCAGTTCAGGCCGCCGGCTGCGGGCGATATACCGTCTCGCCATTGCCTCGCGGCAGCGTGCCCGGCCTGTCCGGCAGAACGGCCAGCGAACCGGCCACCGCGAGCGCCTGGTCGCGGCGGCGCGCATCCTCGGCGCCGTGCGACCTTTCCGCCTTCTCGACGCCCGACAGCAACTGGCGCACGTCCGAGACGCGCTTGCGCTCGAGCGGGTTCGTGGTGTCGGACTCCAGCTTGCCCATGAGGTAGCGCTGGACGCGGGTCGACTCGCTCGCGGACTGCTCGACCGTCGCACCGATGCGCTTGCCGTCCTCGTAGGTGATGTCGGCGGACGCCTTGGCCTGGTCGTCGATCCGCACGTATTCGTAGAACTGCGATTCCTTCGAAGCCGTGAGAAGGAGCGACAACTCCGGCGTCAACGGGCGGTGGAAGCTCGCGCTCAGTTGCGCCTGCTGGTCCTGGTGGATGTTGCGATTGCGCGGATCCTTGCCGGTCACGCTGGTGCTCTGCGAGAGCTTGTACGAGAAGGTGTCGACTTCTTCGGGCCGCATCGGATTCGAGGAAACCGGGGGCTGCGCCATCGACGCATGGAAGTCGGCCAGGCCGCTGAGCAGGCTGTGGTCGCCCGCGTTCAGCGCGATCACGCCCGGCGCCTCGCGGCCCGCGACAGGTGCCGTCACGCCGTAGTTGCTGTTCATCTGCGAGAACGCGTCCTTGAACATCGACACGAGCACCGCGTCGCCCCGGCCCCGGCTGCCCGCCGCATCGGCCTGCTGCAGGTAGCGCGTCATGGCCTGCGCCTGCTGGGTGGCGGTTCCGAGGATGGCCGGATTGGACAGGTCGACGTCGACCTTCACCGTGCCCGACGGCCCGGTGGCGTTCACCGAACGCGACTTCGCGTCGGCATGAAACTCGAGGGTGTTGATGGCGCCCTTGCCATCGGCCTTGATGCTGGCCTTGAAGTCGACCGACGACAGCACCGCCGGGTCGAACTTCATGAGGCCGCCGAGCGCCAGGCGCGGCGGAAAGGCGCTCAGGCCGTCGATGGCCTCCTGGAAGGCGCCCGAGAGCTGGACCAGCGCCTTGCTCTCGGCCTCGGTGAGTTCGCCGCCGGAGACCTTGATCTGCATCGCCATGCCGTCATCCTGGCTGCCCAGGCTCAGCTCGACGGTGGCACCGCTGGCCGTGCGGATCGACAGCTTGATCTGGTTGTCGGCGTCGGTGTGCAGCGCCGGGTCGCTCGTGCCTTGCGCCGCCAGCGTCACCGACTGAGAGAAGTCGCCGGCGTCGGTGCCGAAGCGCTTGAGCATCGCGGCGCCCAGCCCGTTGAACCGGGTTCCGGGAGTGCCATAGACGAGGTTGCCGGCCATCAGCGAGGAGATCGCGTCGTCGGGCTGCCGCTCCCAGGTGGGTGCCGCGACCGTGAGGCCTGACATTGCATAGGTCTGTACGTCGGCCGACGTGGCCGACTGCCCGAGGCTCACCGAAACGGCCGGCGCGGCCGTTGCCGCAGTGTCCACGGGGACCGGCAGGCTGGTGGTGCGCCAAGCGGTCGACGCGCCGGAAGTGACCAGGGGGCTGACAGCGGTCGGGGTGACGATCAATACAGGCTCCTGTCGAAAAAGAAGACGCCCGAGAGCCGGGCACTCTTCCTTATCGGCAGGTTCGCCGGTTCCTGAAGGCCTCAGCCGCCTGCCCGTGGCACCTCGGGCCAGGGGCGCTGCACTTCGCGGATCTGCTCGAAGGCGCGCGAAACGCGAAGCACGCCGAGATCGTCGAAGCGCTGCCCCGCGATCTGCAGGCCGATCGGCAGGCCCGAAGCCGAGTAGCCGCAATTCACCGAAGAAGCCGGCTGCTCCGACATGTTGAACGGCACGGTGAAGCCGATGTGTTCCAGTGGACGCAGCGGATCGTTCGTGGGCGAGGGCGCTTCCGCCGCTGCGGGCATGTTCGGCGACACCGGCGAGATCACGTAGTCGAAGCGCGCGCATGCGCTGGCGGCGGCCACGCGTGTTGCATGGAACTGGCTGAAGCTGCGGAACACATGCTCGCCGCTGAACTCGGCCGCGCTCTCGGCCCATTCGCGGATGTAGGGCAGCACCTTGGCGCGCTGGTCGGCACGCAGCCCCTTCATGTCCACCAGCGAGCGCATGCGCCACAGGTGGTCCATTCCGTCGAGCATCGACTGCGACATGAACGGCTGCATGGGCTCGACGACCGCGCCTGCCTTCTCGAACAAGCGGGCCGCATGCTCCACGGCGGCCTGGATCTCGGGCTCGACTGCGAGCCCGCAGCCCGCGTCGAGCAGCAGCCCGATGCGCAGTCCGCGCAGATGGTCTGGCGACACGTCGAAGGCGGCCCAGTCGATGTCCTGCGCCGGCAGGCTCATGCTGTCGCGTGCATCGGGCCTGGCCAGCGCCTGCATCATCAGCGCGGCGTCGCCCACGGTGCGTGTCATCGGCCCTGCGGCGCGGCCCATGTAGGGCGGGTCGATCGGAATGCGCCCCAGGCTGGGCTTGAGCGTGAAGATGCCGCACCAGCTCGCGGGCAAACGCAGCGAGCCTCCGATGTCGGTGCCCAGGTGCAGCGGGCCGTAGCCCGCGGCGGTCGCGGCGCCGGCGCCCGCGCTGGAGCCGCCCGGCGTGAGCCGCAGGTCCCAGGGGTTGCGCGCCAGCGTGTGAAAGCTGGAGAGGCCCGACGACAACATGCCGTAGTCGGGCATGGTTGTCTTGCTGACGATCACCGCGCCTGCTTCCTTCAGGCGCGCGGCCGGCGGTGCGTCTGCGGTGGCGGGCCTGAGGTCGACGGCGGCCGTGCCGGCCGGCATCGGGTCGCCGCGCGTGGCGATGTTTTCCTTGATGGTCGTCGGCACGCCGTCGAGCGGGCTGCGTGCATCGCCGCGCTGCCAGCGCGCCTCCGATGCGCGCGCCTGCTCGAGCGCGGCCTCGGGCCTGAAAAGCCATGTGGCCTGCAGGCGAGGCTCCCAGCGCTCGATGTGCGCTATGACGGCCTGCGTGACCTCCACCGGCGAGAGCTTGCGGTCGCGGTAGGCCGCGGCAAGCTCCTGCGCGGTCAGGTCGTTCAGCCCCACGACAGCGCCGACAGGTCGTTGACGAAGATCGGGTTTTCCTTCCAGATGCCCTTGACGTTCTTCTTTGCCACGGTCGGGAACTGCGGCTGGTAGAGGAAGCCGTTGGCCGCGTCGGTGGCCAGCATCTTCTGCGCGTCGCCAAGCAGCTTGTTGCGCTCCGCGGTGTTGGCGGTGGTCTTGATCTTGTCGAACAGCGTGTCGAAGGCCTTCGACTGGTAGCCCCAGTAGTAGTCCGACTTTGCGTAGTTGCCGAGGTCGAAGGGCTCGACGTGCGACACGATCGACAGGTCGTAGTCCTTGTTGCCGTAGGTGCCGCTGAGCCACTGCGCCCACTCGACGTTCTGCACCTTCACCACGATGCCGATCTTGGCCAGCTCGGCCACGATCACCTCGCCGCCCTGGCGCGCATAGGGCGGCGGGGGCAGCGTCATCTTGAGTTCGAGCGGCGTCTTCACGCCGGCTTCGGCCAGCAGCTTCTTGGCCTTCTCGATGTCGAAGGGGTTGATGCCGGTGGTGTCGACATAGCCCGCCGCGCCCGGCACGTAGTGGCTGCCGATGGGCACGCCGAAGCCGTCGGCCGCGCCTTCGATCACGGCCTTGCGGTCGATGGCCGCCAGGATGGCGCGGCGCACGCGCACGTCGTCCAGCGGCTTCTTGCGGTTGTTGATCGACAGGATGGTCTTGGCGCGCGAACCGGCCAGGATCACCTGGAACTGCGGGTTCATCTTGAACTGCGGCACCACGCGCGTGCCGATGCGCGGGAACACGTCGATGTCGCCCGACAGCACCGCCGCGGCCTGCGCCGCTGTGTCGGAGATGAAGCGGAAGGTGACCTTGTTGATCTTGGCGGTGGCGGGGCTGCGGAAGCCCTCCCACTTGCTCAGCGTGATCGACGAGCCCTTGGCCCAGTTGTCGAGCTTGTAGGGGCCGGTGCCGACCGGCTTGTTGGCGTTGCCTTCGGCGCTCTTGGGCTCGACGATCACGGCCGTGGCCTGGCCCAGCACGAAAGGCAGGTCGGGGTCGATTTCCTTGTTGATGACCACCACGGTGTAGTCGTCGACCACCTGGGTGCTCAGGTTGGCGAAGGTGCGCTTGTCCTTGTTGGTGCTCTTCTCGCTGCCGGCGCGGTCGAACGAGAACTTGACGGCGGCTGCGTTGAAGGGCTCGCCGTTCTGGTACTTCACGCCGCGCTTGAGCTTGAAGGTGTACGTTTTCAGGTCGGGCGAGACTTCCCAGCTGTCGGCCAGCAGCGGCGTGACGCTGCCGTCGGCGTTGATCTTGGTGAGCGTCTCGAGGATGTTGTACTGCACCACTTCCGCGATGGCGGCGGCGGCACCGCTGGTGGGGTCCAGGCCCGGCGGCTCGAGCGCCATGCCGATCACGATGGCGTCCTTCCTGCCCTGCGCCATGCCGGCGAGCGGGGTGGCCAGCGCAACGGTGGCGCCAGCGGTGGTGAGGAGGGTGCGGCGGTTCAACATACGTGTGATCTCCGGAAAAACAAGCCAGGTTCGAATGACTGCTTCGGCGCGCGCCGTGCCCCGAAGGGAGGCGCGACGCCGCAAAGACACGACACGCAGCACGAAAGATGCCACGTGCGCAGCCGGTCATTCTCTCGCAGCGGGGGCGCCGCCGAGCGGCCCGCGGGGCGGTTTTTCCTCGGGACGTTCCCGTAGGCGGCAGGCCCGCCGGCTCAGGCCCAGGACAGCGCCGCGATGTCGTTCACGAAGATCGGCGCGTCCTTCCACAGCCCGCGCAGGTTGCGCCCGGCGATGGTGATGAACTGCGGCTGGAACAGGAACACGTTGGCCGCGTCTTCCGCCAGCACCCGCTGCGCGTCTCCGAGGTAGCGCAGGCGGTCGGCGGGGCGCGCGGCATTGCGGGCCTTGTCGAACACCTCGTTGAACTTCGCCGACTGGTAGCCCCAGTAGTACTCCGGCTTGGTGTAGTTCACCAGGTCGAAGGGCTCGACGTGCAGGATCAAAGAGAGGTCGTAGTTCTTGTTGCCGTAGGTGCCGCTGATCCACTGCGCCCACTCCACGTTCTGGATCTTCGCGACGATGCCGATCTTGGCGAGCTGCGCGGCGATCAGCTCGCCGCCCTGGCGCGCATAGGGCGGGGGCGGCAGCACCAGTTCGAGTTCGAGCGGCGTCTTCACGCCGGCCTCGGCCAGCAGCTTCTTGGCCTTCTCGATGTTGTAGGGGTTGACGCCGGTGGTGTCGACATAGCCGGGCAAGCCCGGCACGTAGTGGCTGCCGATGGGAATGCCGCGCCCGTCCACGGCTGCTTCGATCACGGCCTTGCGGTCGATGGCCGCGGCAATGGCGCGGCGCACGCGCACGTCGTCCAGCGGCTTGCGCTTGTTGTTGATGGCCAGGATGGTCTTGCCGAGCGAGGCGTTGAACACGATCTGGAAGCGCTTGTCGTTCTGGAACTGCGACAGGCTGCGCGACACCGAGGCGTGGGGGAACAGGTCGATGTCGTTCGACAGCAGCGCGGCGGTCTGCGCGGCCGGCTCGGAGATGAAGCGGAAGCTGGCTTTGCGGATCTGCACCGTGTCGGCGCTGCGCCAGCCGTCCCACTTGGCCAGCACGATGCTCGAGCCCTTGGCCCAGTTGTCGAGCCTGTAGGGGCCGGTGCCGACAGGCTTGGTGGCGTTGGTTTCCACGCTCTTCGGCTCGACCAGGATGGCGGAGGCCTGGCCCAGCAGGAACAGCAGGTCGGGCTCGATCTCCTTGGCGATCAGCACCACCGTGTGCTCGTCGACCACCTGCGTCGTGATGTTGGTGAAGGTGCGCTTGTCCTTGTTGGTGCTGTTGGCCGCGGCCGCGCGGTCGAACGAGAACTTCACGCTCTGCGCATTGAAGGGTTCGCCGTTCTGGAACTTCACGCCGCGCTTGAGCTTGAAGGTGTAGGTCTTCAGGTCTGGCGAAATTTCCCAGCTGTCGGCCAGCAGCGGCGTGACACTGCCGTCGGAGTTGATCTTGGTGAGCGTTTCGAACACCGTGTAGAGCACCACCTCGGCAATCTCGGCGCCGGCCTTGGCCGTGGGGTCCAGGCCCGTGGGCTCGAGCGTGAGGCCGATCACCAGCGCATCTTTTTTTCTTTGCGCCAGCGCCAGGGTCGGCAGGGCCAGCGGTGTCAGGGCTGCGGCGCCGGTGGCGAGCAGGGTGCGTCGTTTGAGCATGAAGCGGTGTCCTCGGAACAGGGGGCAAGCATCATCAACGAGGTGGTGGCCTTTGCGCAACCAGATGCATATGACCCACTCATCCTAAGAACCGCCGGCGACACGCCGGTGGCAGCCCCGTTCAGGCCTGCAGCAGCGTGCCGCCGGTGGGCGTGCGCGGCACGGCTTCGAGCAGCGTGCGCGTGTAGGGGTGCTGCGCATGCTGGAAAAGCTCGGCGGGCGGGCCCTGCTCCACGATCTTGCCTTTCCACACCACGCAGACTTCGTCGCACAGGTGGTTGACCACCGCGAGGTCGTGGCTGATGAGCAGGTAGCTGATGCCGAACTGCTGCTGCAGGTCCTGCATGAGGTTGAGCACCTGGGCTTGAACGGACACGTCGAGCGCGCTCACCGGCTCGTCGGCCACGATGAGCTTGGGGCGTGTGATCAGCGCCCGCGCGATGGCAATGCGCTGGCGTTGCCCGCCCGAGAACTCGTGCGGGTACTTGTCCATGTCGGTAGTGCGCAGGCCGACGGCGGCGAGTGCTTCCGAGGCGCGCTCGCGCTGCTCGGCGCGGCTGGTCTCTGCCAACGCTTCCAGCGGCTCGGCGACGATGCGCGCCACGGTCTGGCGTGGATCGAGCGAGCCGTACGGGTCCTGGAACACCATCTGGAAATCGCGCCGCGAAGTGCGCAACTCGGCCCTGGGCAGCGTGTGCAGGTCGCGGCCTTCCAGGCGCACGCTGCCGGAGGTCGGCGTGTCCAGCGCCATCACCAGCCGCGCAATGGTCGACTTGCCAGAGCCCGATTCGCCGACGATGCCCACGCTCTTGCCGGCCTGCACCTCGAAGCTCACGCCGTTGAGCGCCTTCACCGTCGGCGGCGGGCCGAAGAGCTTTTCACGCGGCAGTGCGTAGTGGCGCACGAGGTCGGTGACCTGCAGCAGCGGTGGAACAGCGGTCTTCTGGCTCATGGTGCGGCGGCGACTTCGGTCGCGATCTCTTCGAGCCGGATGCAGCGCACCGCATGGTCGTGCGGCAGCATCGTCGCGGGTGGCCGCGTGGTGTGGCAGGCGTCGACGGTGTAGCTGCAGCGGCCCGCGAACGGGCAGCCCTTCGGCAGGTCGACCAGCTCGGGCACGCTGCCCTTGATGGTGGCAAGGCGCAGCCCGCGCGGCGCGCCGATGGCGGGACGCGCGGCGAACAGGCCCTGCGTGTAGGGATGGGCGCGGCGCGCGAACACGGCCTCGGTCGGGCCGCTCTCGACCACGCTGCCGCCGTACATCACGAGCATCTTCGACACCGTCTGCGCGATCACGCCGAGGTCGTGCGAGATCAATATCAGCGCCATGCCGCGCTCTGCCACGAGGCTCTGGATCAGCTCGAGGATCTGCTTCTGGATGGTCACGTCGAGCGCCGTGGTGGGCTCGTCGGCAATCAGCAGGTCGGGGCCGCAGGCCAGAGCCATCGCGATGCCGATGCGCTGGCGTTGGCCGCCGGAGAACTGGTGCGGGTACGCGTCGAGGCGCGAAGCCGCGTCCGGTATGCCCACGCGCTCGAGCAGCGCGAGCACTTCCTTGCGTGCATCGGCCTTCGAGAGACCTCGGTGCAGCCGCAGCGGCTCGCCGACCTGGCGTGCGATGGTGTGCACCGGGTTCAGTGCCGTCATCGGCTCCTGGAAGATCATGCCGATGCGGTTGCCGCGGATCTGGCACATGTCTTTCTCGGCGCGGCCCACCAGCTCGGTGCCGTCGAAGCGGATGCTGCCCGTGACCTTGGCGGTCGATGGCAGCAGGCCCATGAGCGACATCACGGTGATCGACTTGCCGCAGCCCGACTCGCCGACGATGCCCAGCGTTTCGCCGCGCTCCAGCGTGAAGTCGACGCCACGCACGGCCTCGGCGGGGCCGCGCTGCGTCTGCAGTTCGATGTGCAGGTCCTTGACTTGAAGCAGTGGCATCTTGCTTACCTCGCCCGTGCCAGCCGTGGATCGAGCAGGTCGCGCAGGCCGTCGCCCAGCAGGTTCAGGCCGAGCACCGCGAACGCGATGGCCATGCCGGGGAACACTGCGAGCAGGGGTGACTGGAACATCATCGTCTGCGCCTCGCTGAGCATGCGGCCCCACGACGGCTGCGGCGGTTGCGTGCCCAGGCCGAGGTAGGAGAGCGCAGCCTCCGCGAGGATGGCGATGGCGAAGCGGATCGTGATCTGAACGATCAACACCGCCGAGATGTTCGGCAGCACGTGCTGCATGGTGATGGCGAAGGAGCCCTTGCCGCAGGCGCGCGCGGCGGCCACGTACTCGCGCGACCAGATGGCGTTGGCCGATGCGCGGGTGATGCGCGCGAAGGTCGGGATGTTGTAGATGCCGATCGCGATGATCGCGTTGACGATGCCCGCGCCGAACACGGCGGTCAGCATGATGGCCGACAGGATCGCCGGGAAGGCGAGCGAGAAATCGGTGAGCCGCATGATGGCTTCTTCGACCCAGCCGCGCCTGGCGGCCGCGAGCAGGCCCAGCGCGGTGCCCACCACCAGGCCGATGCCCACCGCGATCACGCCCACCAGGATGGATGCGCGCGCGCCCACCAGCAGCAGCGAGGCCACGTCGCGGCCGTAGGTGTCGGTGCCCAGCCAGTGCGAGCCCATCGGCGGCTTGAGCTTGTTGGCCATGTCCATGTCGTAGGGCGACCAGGGCGTCCACACCAGCGAGACGGCGGCTGCCAGCAGCAGCAGCAGGGTCAGGACGCCGCCGAGCACGAAGCTGCGGTGATGCAGCGCGCGGCGCCAGAAGCCCGGCACCTTGAGCGCGGCGGCGCTGGGGGCGGTGATGCTGCTCATATGTCGCTGGCCTTGATGCGCGGGTCGATGACGGCATAGAGCACGTCGACCACGAAATTCACGATGACCACCATGGCCGCGAGCAGCATCACGCAGTTGCGCACCACGATCAGGTCGCGGTTGCTGATGGCCTGGAAGATCAGCCGGCCGAGGCCGGGAAGATAGAACACGTTCTCCACCACGATGGTGCCGGCCAGCAGCTCGGAGAACTGCATGCCCATCACCGTGATCACGGGGATCATCGCGTTGCGAAGTACGTGCGTCCAAAGCACCATGCGCTGCGACACGCCCTTGGCGCGCGCGGTGCGCACGAAGTCTTCGCGCATCACCTCGAGCACGGCCGAGCGCGTGATGCGCGCGAGGATCGCGGCTTGCACGACCGCGAGCGAAAGTGCAGGCAGCAGCAGCGACTTGATGCCCGAGAAGAAGCCGTCACCCCAGCCCTCGAAACCACCGGCGGAGAACCACTGCAGCTTCACAGAGAACACGAGGATCAGAAGAATCGCGAACCAGAAATTGGGAATGGCGATGCCGACCTGGGCCATGCCCATCAGGCCGACGTCGCCGAGCTTGTTGTGGCGCGCCGCGGCGGTCACGCCCACCAGCAGCGCTATCACCGTGGTGAAGAACATCGCCAACAGGGCCAGCGGCATGGTGAGCGCGAGGCGCTCCAGGATCAGGTCGAGCACCGGCGAGCTGTAGGCGTAGCTGTCGCCGAGGTTGCCGGTGAGCAGGCCGCCGATCCAGTGCCAGTAGCGCGTCCATGCGGGCAGGTCGAGGCCGAGCTTGGTGGCCAGCGCCGCCACGGCATCAGGCGAGGCGTCGGGGCCCATGAGCATCTGCGCGGCGTTGCCGGGCAGTATCTCCAGGACGAGGAAAACGATGACCGAGGCGCCGATCAGCGTGCCGATCAGCGTGGCAAGGTTGAATAGAAACAGACTCATGGGGCGGGGCGCAGCATAACTGACTCCTGCAACAAATGTGCCGTGAATGTGGCCTTTGTCATTCAGGGGCAGCCTGCCCGCGCGGCCCCGCGATAATCGGCGGATGGCCCTCATGATCACCGACGAATGCATCAACTGCGATGTCTGCGAGCCCGAGTGCCCGAACGACGCGATCTACATGGGCGAGGCGTTCTACGAGATCGACCCGCACAAGTGCACCGAGTGCGTCGGCCACTTCGACGAGCCGCAATGCGTGCAGATCTGCCCGGTGGCGTGCATTCCCGTCAATCCCGAGCACGTGGAAAGCCGCGAGACGCTGCTTCAGAAATACGAGCGTCTCACGGCGATCAAGGTGACGACGGCCGCGTCAAGCGGCGTCTGAGCTGGCGGATTTCCGCTTCTTTTTCTTCTTTGGCGCGTCGCTGGCCGTTTTCTGATCGGTCACCGCGCCCTTGAAGCTCGCGCTGGGCTTGCGCGGTTCGCCCGCCAATGTACGGGCACGGTCCCGCTCTTTTTGCTCGGCCAGTGCGAGCCGCCGTTCGGCGAGGGCCGCGCTGCGGGCCTCCCGCGCGGCCCGCTGGTCGCGGTCGTAGGCCGCCTTTTCCAGCGACAGCCGGCTGCGCTCCATCTGGTCGGCCTGGGTTCTTGCGTTGCGAGTGCCTGTGTCGGCGGCACGGCGGTCTTGCGCGCTGCGGCTGTCGTTCACCCGCACCGCCTTGCCGCCTTCGCAGGGCTGGTCGGCATAAGCGTTGCCGCAGCGCCATGCCGTGGTTCCGTCTTGCGCAAATGCGCCTGTGGAATGAATGCAGGCTGCTATAGAAAGCATAGCGACGCCGATCCTTGCGGTGCCTGCTTTCGTTTTTCTTCTGCTCTTCTCTCTCATTTTTTATTTCTCTCCCTCCTGCGCTCCGATGGCCGGCTAGGTGGCGGCAGGCGTGCCCCCGTCGCCGGGCTCCCTCCGCGGCGGTTTGGGCCGCGGTGGCTTGCTCGTGTGAATCAGCAGCGTCGCCTTCTCCATCTCGCCAGCCACCAGCGCGGGCGTGGCGTGCAGCGTGCGGACGATGGCGTCTTCGATCGCTTCGCGTTGCTCCTTGAGCGGCTTCTTGAGCACCCAGTTGACCACCTCCGACTTCACGCCGGGGTGTCCGATGCCCAGGCGCAGCCGCCAGTAGTCGCCGGTGCCGAGCTGCGCGTGAATGTCGCGCAGGCCGTTGTGGCCGGCATGGCTGCCGCCGAACTTGAGCTTGGCCTGGCCGGGCACCACGTCGAGCTCGTCGTGCACCACCAGGATTTCCTCGGGCGCGATCTTGAAGAAGCGCGCAAGGGCGGCCACCGACTTGCCCGACAGATTCATGAAGGTCTGCGGCTCCAGCAGCCAGATGCTCTGGCCGCCGATGTTGGCGCGCGCCGCAAGGCCGTGGTAGCCGCGTTCGGGCACGAGGTTGAGTTTCCAGTCGCGCGCCAGGGCGTCGATCCACCAGAAGCCCGCGTTATGCCGCGTGGCTTCGTACTCAGGGCCCGGGTTTCCGAGGCCGACGAACAACTTGATCATGGCTTGGATTATCCCGCTGCGAAAAAGCAGAAGGCCCGCACGAGGCGGGCCTTCTGCAGCAACGGATGCGAAAGAAGATTACTTCTTGGCAGTCTTTGCGGCGGGGGTCTTGGCGGCCGGAGCCTTGCCACCCTTGGCGGCCGGTGCGGCTGCGGCTGCTGCATCGGCAGCGCCTTCGGCGGGAGCGTCGACTTCTTCAGCCGCCGGCGACACGGCCGAAGCCAGCACCGGGTTGACCTTGCCGTGGCTGACCCACTTCACGCCCTTGGGCAGCTTGATGTCCTTCAGCGTGACGGTGCCGTTCTTCTTCAGGCCCGACAGGTCGACTTCGATGAACTCGGGCAGATCGCTCGGCAGGCAGTTCAGTTCGAGTTCGGTCGTCACGTGATTGACCAGGTTCAGGTCGATCTTGACGGCTTCGGATTCTTCTTCACCCTTGAAGTGCACAGGCACCTTCATGGTCATGCGGGTCTTGGCGTCGACGCGCTGGAAGTCGATGTGCTGCACCAGCTGGCGGAACGGGTGGTACTGCACGTCGCGCAGCAGGACCTTGCTGGTCGTGCCGCCGAGTTCCATCTCGAGCACGCTCGCGTGGAAAGCTTCCTTCTTCAGGGCGTGCCACAGCGCGTTGTGATCGATCTCGATCAGTTGCGGCTGGGTGTCGCCACCGTAGACGATGCCGGGGGTTCTGCCCGTGATGCGGAGACGGCGGCTCGCACCCGTGCCCTGCTTTGCGCGCTCAAAAGCGACGAATTTCATAACTAGCTCCTGTGAGAGTCCACCGCGACCAGTGCGACTCCGGTTCAAAAAGGCCTCCCGCGAAGGAGGCCAGCTTCATGCCCCGGTCAGAACAGGTTGTCCTGATCCGAGAACAAACTCATCACCGACTCGCCCTTGGCAATGCGCTGGATCGTCTCGGCGATCAGCGGTGCCACGGAGAGCTGGCGGATCTTCCCGCAGGCATTGGCGCCATCGGAAAGGGGAATGGTGTTGGTCACGACCACTTCGTCGAGGGCCGAGCCCTGCGTGATGCGCTCGATGGCCGGGCCCGAGAAGATCGGGTGCGTGCAGTAGGCGTAGACGCTCTTGGCGCCGCGCTCTTTCAGCACCTCGGCTGCTTTGACCAGCGTGCCGGCGGTGTCGATCATGTCGTCCATGATCACGCAGTTGCGGCCGTCGATCTCGCCGATCACGTTCATGACTTCGCTGACGTTGGCCTTCGGGCGGCGCTTGTCGATGATGGCGAGGTCGCAGTTCAGTTGCTTGGCCAGCGCGCGGGCACGGACCACGCCGCCGACGTCGGGCGAAACCACGATCAGGTCTTCGTAGTTCTTGGCGCGCAGGTCGCCGAGCAGCACCGGCGAGGCGTATATGTTGTCGACCGGAATGTCGAAGAAGCCCTGGATCTGGTCGGCGTGCAGGTCCATCGTGAGCACGCGCTCGACGCCGACGGTTTCCAGCAGGTTGGCCACGACCTTGGCCGAAATCGGCACGCGGCTCGAGCGCGGGCGGCGGTCCTGGCGGGCATAGCCGAAGTAGGGAATGACGGCGCTGATCCGCTCGGCCGAAGCGCGCTTGAGCGCGTCGACCATGATCAGCAGTTCCATCAGGTTCTCGTTGGTCGGGGCGCAGGTCGACTGGACCACGAATACGTCGCGGGCGCGGACGTTCTGGTTGATCTCGACGGTGACTTCACCGTCCGAGAAGCGGCCCACGCGGGCGGCGCCCAGCGAAGTACCGAGGTTGTGCGCGATTTCCGCGGCAAGGCCAGGATTGGCGTTGCCGGTGAAAACCATGAAATCAGGGTGATTAGCCTGCATGAGCGCGTCCCGGCAGTGCAAATTGGCTTAGGAAGCCGCCAAAAGGTTTGTGATGCGTGGCGGCCGGTAGGCCGCCGATTATTGCAGCGGGTGGGCTGCAAATGAAGACTGCGGCCATTTGGCCGCAGTCGTTGAAGATTTGGCAGGGGAGAAAGGATTCGAACCTTTGCATGCTGGAATCAAAATCCAGTGCCTTAACCAGCTTGGCGACTCCCCTACACAGGTCGATGGTTTTCACCACCAACCGATATATGTCGCATCGAACCGAATGAACGGCTCGATCATCTCTTCAGGTTGCCCATCCCCAGAGTGGATGGACTTCCAGGTTGCTGCATTGACGAACCTGCCAGCCCTTGGGGGCTTCCAGCAGTTCCGCTTCCTGCGGCGCTTGCGGCATTTTCGCGAACACCGAACTTCCGGAGCCGGTCATCCGTGCCTTCAACCCTTGGGCTCCGAGCCATTCGATGGCGTCGGTGACCGCGGGGCAAAGTCGCTGGGCAACCGGCTGCAGGTCGTTGTGGCCGAAGTCGAAAACCGAAGGGCTCAGAACAGAGCTTTTCAGGTTTGTCGCTTCGAGCGATTCGCTCTCTGCAGCAAAGCCTGTGATTATAGCAACAGGAGTTGAACGTTCAAGATCTGTTGCTGAAAAAATTAATCGGGTATCGAGTCCCTCGGGAGGTTTGGCCACCGCGAAACGCGCGGTAGGGAGTGTAACCGGTGTCAATTGCTCTCCGACGCCCTCGACCCACGCATTGCGGCCGCCAAGAAAGAATGGCACGTCCGCGCCCAGCTTCAGCCCGATGTGGGAAAGCCGCGAGAGCGGCAGGTTCAAGCCCCACAGGCGATTCAGCGCCAGCAGACAGGTGGCCGCGTCCGAAGAGCCGCCGCCCATGCCCGCCTGGGCCGGCACATGCTTGGCCACGCCGATGTGAGCGCCTTGGCCGGGTGCGGCAAATACCTGCAGGGCACGCGCCGCGCGCAGGATCAGATCGTCGGCAGGCAATTCGGTGGTCAGGTCTTCGCGGCTCAGTTGGCCGTCGCGGCGTAGTTCGACATGCAGCGTGTCGCACCAGTCGATCAGCATGAAGACCGATTGCAGCAGGTGGTAGCCGTCGTCGCGCCGGCCGGTGATGTGAAGGAAGAGGTTGAGCTTGGCCGGCGCGGAAAGGTCGTAGATCGCCTTCATGACCGTTCGAACACGATGCGCAGGTCGGCCCGGGGGCTCGGCGTTTCGCGGACCGCCGCCAGGCGGCCATTGGCGAGCTGCCCCAGGTCCGGCTTCCAGCCGGGCACGGGATCGTTGCGGCCCGCCAGCCAGCCGAACAGAGCACCCACTGGAATGGCTGCCCCGGTGGCTGCTTCGATGAGCGCATCGACGGAGTCGAAGCGCCGCGTGTTGCTGCCGTCTTTCAGCAGTGCCTCGCCTGGTGACCAGTGCAGTTGCGCAAGCGTGCTGCCGATGGGGGTCGTGAGCGTGAGATCACCCGAGTCGGGCGAGCCGCGCAGCTCGAACAGCGCGGCAAAGGTCTGTACAGGCTCGCTCTCGATGCGAAGCGACATCCGCCCGCTCCAGCTGTCCGAGGCCTTGGGTGCCGAAGCGCCGCCACCCGAAAGCTGTGCACAGCCTGCCACGACGAGCAATGCAGCGCCGCCAGCGGCCAGCAGCACGCGTCGCCCATGGTCGATCCGTTGCGGCGCAAGCGCCCTTGCCAGCGTCATGTTCAAGGCTTCACGCGCAGGCGCTTGAGTGTTTCCTGCAGGGTTTCGTTCTCGGAGTCGCTCAGCAAGGATTCCTTCCAGATCGTGACCGCGCGGTCCTTCTGGCCGGTGCTCCACAGCACTTCGCCGAAGTGCGCGCCGATCTCGGGGTCGGGCCGTGTCTTGTACGCGGCTTCGAGGATGCGGATCGCCTCGGTCGTGTTGCCGAGGCGGAATTCGACCCAGCCGAGGCTGTCGGCGATGAACGGATCGTCCGGCGCCAGCTGCACTGCCTTCTGGATCAGCGTGCGTGCCTCGTCGAGTCGGATCTTGCGATCGGCAAGCGAATAGCCCAGCGCGTTGTACGCATTCTGGTTGTCCGGCTTGAGCTCGATGAGCCGGCGCAGCAGGCGCTCCATGTCGTCGAGGCGGTTGAGGCGCTCGGCAACCATGGCCTGGTCGTAGACGAGGTCGGCGTCGTCCGGCGAGGCCGCGGAAGCCTGGGCCAGCATGTCGTAGGCCGCCTGGTATTGCTTGGCGTCGCGCAGCAATTGCACTTCGGCGAGGAACTTCTGCTTCTTGTCGTCGGCCGTGCGCTCGGGCAGCGAGCGAATGAGCTCGCGCGCCTGCGGCAGCTTGCCCTGTTGTGCGAGCAGGGCCGCACGGCGGGTTTGCGCGGCGACGATTTCTTCCGTACCGGTCACGCGCGACAGCCAGCGCTCGGCGGCCGCGTAATCCTTGCGGCGCTCGGCCAGCTGCGACAGCGCGAAGTACGCCTGCGACACACTGCGGCGGCGGTCTCCCGCTTCGCCTGCATCCTTGCTCTGGCTGCCCGAGAGTTCGATGAAGCGCTTGAGCGAGGCCTCGGCGGCTGCGTCCTGCTTGGCCTGCATCTGCAGGCTGCCGAGCAGCAGCCAGGGTTCGGCCAGTTCGGGCCGGGCCGCGGTGAGTGCCTGGAGCTGCGCGGTGGCGTCGGGGAAGCGGCGGTTTTCTACCAGCACGCGCGCGTAGGCCACGCGCAGGTCGGGCGCAGCCTTGGGGTTGTTGTTCAGGTAGCGGGTGACGATGGGCTCGGCCAGCGGCTGGCCGGGGTCGATCATCTCGAGTGCCAGCGCGGCCGGGGCGTCGGACGAGGGATCGAGTTCCTGGCCCCTGCGCGCGGCTTCCAGCGCGCCGGAAGCATCGCCCGCGTTCAGGCGCAGCCGGCCCACGGTGGTCCAGGCCAGCGCGCCGGTGGTCGGGTTCTTGAGTTCGTCGGACAAGGCCTGTTCGACCACCGAGGCGGCCAGCTTCTTGTCGGGCGCGCGTGAATAGTTGCGCGTGATCACGGCCATGAGCAACGGCCGTTCGACCTGCGAGGTGGCCGCCACTTCGGCGCGCAGCAGCTCGGTCGTTTCGCTGATGCGGTTGAGCGCGATCAGAATCTGCAGTTCGATGCGCCGTGCGTCGCGCGAGGTGGGCAGCGTTTCCTGCCAGGCACGGGCCGCGGCCAGCGCCGCATCGCCGGAACGCGACTGCAGGGCGATCTCGACCGCGCGCTGGAACAGCTTGCCGTCGCGCAGCCGGCGTGCGGCGTCGAGCACCAATGCGTAGCCGGAGCCGGGGTCGCCGGAGCGGGTCGTCAGCTCGCCCATCAAAATTTCATAGAACAGGTCCGCGGTAAGTGCCGACGGCTGCGCCGCAGGCTCGGCGGCAGCGGCTGCCTTGGCGACGACGGTCTGCTGGGGCCTGGCCGCTGGCTTCCGTGGCGCGGATCGTTCGATGATGGGTGCGGGGCTGTCGGGGGCTGCTGGATCGTTGGTTTGCGCGTGGACGGCACAGGCCAGCAAGACAAGAGACGCGGCCGCCGCAAGGCGGTGTCGGCGGGGCGGAAGGTTCATCCAACCATAATAATCCAGCCTTTTGAACGTGCGCCGCGTGGGGCTTCGTCGCCGTCGGCATTTGCCGGAGATTTACTTTTCATGCCTGAATTACCCGAAGTCGAAGTCACCCGGCGCGGCATTGCCGATCGCATTGCCGGGGCGCGCATCGACGCGGTACGCATCGGAAAACCCCTGCGCTGGGCGCTTATGGTGCTGCCCGAGGCGCTGGTGGGGCGCCGTGTGCTCCAGGTGCGCCGGCGCGGCAAGTACCTGCTGATCGATCTCGACCGCGGCATCCTGCTGTTGCACCTGGGCATGTCGGGGAGCCTGCGTTTCGACGCGGTGCTGCCGCCGCCCGGCGCGCACGACCATTTCGATCTCGTGACCGACCTGGGCACCTTGCGGCTCAACGACCCGCGCCGCTTCGGTGCCGTCGTCTATGTCGAGAACGAAGACGCGCCCTGGGCCATCAAGCTGCTCGGCGGGCTCGGCATGGAGCCGCTGGGCGAAGACTTCGACCTCGACGTCTTCCATGCCGGCCTCAAGAAGCGCAAGACCGCCGTCAAGCAGGTGCTGCTGGCGGGCGACGTGGTGGTGGGCGTGGGAAATATCTATGCGTCGGAGGCGCTGTTCCAGGCCGGTATCCGGCCGACGCTGTCGGCCGCGCGCATCAGCCGGCCGCGTGCCGCCAAGCTGCATGCGGCGGTGCGCGAGATTCTTGCAAGGGCGGTGGAGAAGGGCGGCAGCACGCTGCGCGACTTCTCGAACATCGACGGCCAGAACGGATATTTCCAGCTCGAGGCGACTGTCTACGGCCGGGCCGGCGAACCCTGTCGGGTCTGCGCAACGCCCATCCGGCTGTTGCGGCAGGGGCAGCGCTCCACCTATTACTGTCCCAACTGCCAGAAATAGCGGCGGGAACCGTCGAGCTAAATAGCCAGGAAACGGTTGTTGCGCGCCTCTCGATGCTATATTTGTAAGCTAGTTTTTACATCTGTCTCTTGAGCCGCTCCTTCAACCAACAACTCGATCAGCACGGCGCCTGGCGAAGCAATTTCGCCCGTCGGCTGCAGTGGCTGTCCCGCTGGCTGACCGAGAACGAGCTGCTCGACCAGGCGGTGGCTGAACGCCTGCGCGGGCTCGAGACGCAGATCCGCACCAGCAAGGTCATGGTCGCGTTCGTGGCGGAGTTTTCGCGCGGCAAGTCGGAGCTGATCAACGCCATCTTCTTTGCCGGCTACGGGCGGCGCATCATGCCCGCGAGCGCCGGCCGCACCACGATGTGCCCGACCGAGCTGGGCTACGACCCCGCGCTCGCGCCGAAGCTGCGGCTGCTGCCCATCGAGACCCGCCTGGAGCCGCACTCGCTCGCGCACTGGCGCGAGAAGCCCACGCGCTGGACCGAGATCGCGATTGACGTGGCCGATGCCGAACAACTGGCGCAGGCCATGAGCAAGGTAGCTGAGGTGCGCTGGGTCGCCAAGGACGAAGCGCGCACGCTTGGCTTCTGGGACGACGAGACGCCCGACGACAACCCGGTGCATGACGCCGAGGGCCGTGTCGAAATTCCACGCTGGCGCCATGCGGTGCTCAACATGCCGCATCCGCTGCTGGAGCAGGGGCTGGTGATTCTCGACACCCCCGGCCTGAACGCGATCGGTGCCGAACCCGAACTCACCGTGAGCCTGATACCGCAGGCGCACGCGGTCGTCTTCATCCTCGGCGCCGAGACCGGCGTGACGCGCTCCGACCTTTCGATCTGGCGCGAACACCTGATCACCGAAGACGAAGGCAACAACACGCGCTTCGTGGTGCTCAACAAGATCGACACCATGTGGGACACGCTGAGCACCCCCGCGCAGATCGCCCAGCAGATCGAGCGCCAGCGCGAAAGCGCGGCCCGCCTGCTCGAGGTGCCGCTGGCGCAGGTGCTGCCGGTGTCCGCGCAGAAGGGCCTGCAGGCCAAGATCCAGCGCGACGTGCCCTTGCTCGACGCCAGCCGCCTGCCCGCGCTCGAAGCGCTGCTGGGCGAAGGCGTGCTCGGCAAGCGCGAGACCATGCTGCGGCTTGCGGTCGATGCCGGCATGAGCGCGCTGCGCGTCGAGGCCGAACGCATACTGAAGGTACGCCAGCGCGACCTGTCAGAGCAGGCGCTCGAGCTGCAGGGGCTGCGCGGCAAGAATGTCTCGGTGATCCGCCACATGCGCGCGCGCATCGACCAGGAGCATGCCGAGTTCGAGGGCAGCAACACGCGCATCCTGGCGCTGCGCTCGGTGCAGGGCAAGCTGCTGCGCGAGGTGTATGCCGTGCTCGGCCGCACCGCGCTCAAGGCCGACATGGTGCGGCTGTCGGCCGCGCTCAAGCGTCCCGGCGTGAAGCTCAACGTGCGCAAGGTGTACGCGGAGACCTTCGACTCGCTGCGCAACAACCTGCGCGAAGTGCAGGCGACGACGGCAGAAATCCAGTCGATGCTGCACGCCACCTTCCGCCAGCTCAACGCCGAGCAGGGCTTCACGCTGCAAGCGCCGGCCGAGCCCGACCTTACCGGCTTCGAGCAGGAGCTCAGCCAGATCGAGCGCAGCCACATCCACTACCTCGGCGTGGGCAACCTGCTGAAGCTCGCGCAAGCCGATTTCTGCGACAAGCTCGTGCGCGCGCTGGCCAGCCGGCTGCGGCTGGTGAACGAAGCCGCCATGACCGAGGTCGAGCGCTGGAGCAAAGGCGCGAGCGCGCAGATCGATGCGCAGCTCAAGGAGCGCCGGCGCAACTTCAGCAAGCGCATCGAGGCCATCGAACGCATCCAGAGCGCGGCGGGCAACCTCGACGAGCGGCTGATGGAGCTCGCCGCGCAAGAAAGCAACCTGGCCGAGCTCCATCTGCGGCTGCGCGAATTCACCACTCTCATTACCCAGCAGGGAAAGCCGCAGGCTGCGGCTGTCGTCGGCGAACTGCGTGCAGCCTGAATCTCCCGACTTCGCCGCGCAGATCGTGGCCTGGCAGCGCAGCCACGGCCGCAGCCAGCTGCCGTGGCAGAACACGCGCGACCCCTACCGCGTCTGGCTGTCGGAGGTGATGCTCCAGCAGACGCAGGTGTCGACGGTGCTCGGCTACTTCGCGCGTTTTCTCGAGCGCTTTCCGGACGTGAAGGCGCTGGCCGCCGGAACCGAAGACGAGGTGTTCGGCCTCTGGAGCGGCCTGGGCTACTACAGCCGCGCGCGCAACATGCACCGCTGCGCGCAAGACGTCGTCGCACGCTTCGGCGGCGAGTTTCCGCGGACGGCGGAAGAACTCGTGACCCTGCCCGGCATCGGCCGCTCCACGGCGGCGGCGATTGCCGCCTTCTGCTTCGGCGAGCGCGTGGCGATCCTCGACGGCAACGTGAAGCGCGTGCTGACGCGCGTGCTCGGCTTCGGCGGCGACATGTCCTCGTCGGCGCAGGAGCGCGCCCTGTGGGATCTGGCGACGCAACTGCTGCCCGCCGCCGAACAGCGCGAGGCCATCGCGCACTACACGCAGGGGCTCATGGACCTCGGCGCCACGGTCTGCCTGCCGCGCAAGCCGAGCTGCATGATCTGCCCGGTCGACAAGCGCTGCGTGGGCCTGCGCGAAGGCGCGCCCGAGCGCTATCCGGTGAAGACCCGCAAGCTCAAGCGCAGCGCCCAGTCGCTCTGGCTGCTGCTGGCGCGCGATGCGCAGGGACGCGTGTGGCTGGAGAAGCGGCCGGCTAAGGGGATCTGGGCGGGGCTGCATTGCCTGCCCGTGTTCGACAGCCGCGACGACCTGCTCGCAGCGCTGCCGCCCGACGCGCAACGCGGCACTGAAGACCTGCCGGCCTTCGTGCATGTGCTGACTCACAAAGACCTTCACCTGCACCCGCTGCTGCTCGAAGGCGCCCAGCCGCTCGGCGAGGGCGCGCGCTGGGTCGACGCGCAGGAGTGGAGCCGGCTGGGCCTGCCGGCCCCGGTGCGCAAGCTGCTGGAGAGCAGCGAGGCCCGATAGAAACCGTCGGTCAGTTCGCGTCGAGTTCGCGGTGCCGCTTGAGCGCACCCCAGCGGGCACCGAACGAACGCGCGAGCTGCTCGACCAGGAACACCGACCGGTGCTGCCCGCCGGTGCAGCCGATGGCCACCGTCACGTAGCTGCGGTGGTCGCGCGCCAGCGCATCGAGCCAGTGCGACAGGAACTGCTCGATGTCGTCGTACATGCGCGCCACGTCGTCATGCTCGCGCAGCCATTCGATCACCGGTTCGTCGCGGCCCGTGAGCGGGCGCAGCGCGGGCACATAGTGCGGGTTCGGCAGCATGCGCACATCGAACACGTAGTCGGCATCCAGCGGCACGCCGCGCTTGAAGGCGAACGACTCGAACACCAGCGTCAGCGCACTTTGCGGCGCCGAGATCAGCGACTTGATGTAGCTCTGCAGCTGCGCAGGCCGGATCAGGCTGGTGTCGATCACGTCGGCGCCGTCGCGCAGATCGGCCAGCAGTTCGCGTTCCAGCTCGATGGCCTGCATCAGCACGCGGTGCTGCTCCGGCACGTCGGTGCGGCCTTCCTGCCGCGAGAGCGGATGGCGGCGGCGCGTTTCCGAATAGCGGCGCAGCAGCGCGTCGGTGGTCGCGTCGAGGAACAGCGAACGCAGCGAGATCCCGCCGTCGCGCCGCAACGCCTCGAGCTGCTGCGGAACGATGGGCAGCGAGACGCCGCTGCGCACGTCCATGGCAATGGCCACGCGCGGCGTCTGCTGTTCGTGCTGTAGCGCGATGAACGCCGTCAGCAGTTCGGGCGGAAGGTTATCGACGCAGTAGTAGCCCGCGTCTTCCAGCGCATGAAGGGCCACCGACTTGCCGGAGCCCGACATGCCGGTGATGAGGACCAGGTCGAGGTTCATGGCGTGGCCGCCGAAGTCTTGTGGCCCAGCATCTCCCGTGCGTGCGCTAGCGAAGTCTGCGAGACCTTCTCGCCGCCCAGCATGCGGGCGATTTCCTTGGCGCGGTTGTCTTCGTCCAGGCGCGACACACCGCTCTCGGTGCGCGGGCCTTCCTTGCCGGCCGCCGCGGTCTGGCGCTTGGCCACCACGAGATGGTGGTCGGCGCACGCAGCCACTTGCGGCAGATGGGTGACGGCGAGCACCTGGCGGTCGCGGCCAAGCTGTTTCATGAGGCGCCCGACCGTCTCCGCGACGGCACCGCCGACGCCGGCATCCACTTCGTCGAAGATCAGCGTCTGCGCGGTGCCGAGCTGGCTGGTCGTCACGGCAATGGCCAGCGCGATGCGCGACAGCTCGCCGCCCGACGCCACCTTGCCGATGGCGCGCGGCGTGCTGCCGGTGTGGCCGGCCACGAGGAAAGCCACTTCTTCAAGGCCGGCGCGGCCGGGCTGCGCCAGCGGCTGCAGATCGACTTCGAAGCGCCCGCCCTGCATGCCCAGGCCCTGCATCGCCTCGGTGACGGCCTGCGCGAGGCGTGGTGCCGCCTGCTTGCGCGACTTGCCGAGCGCCTTGGCTTCCTTCATGTAGGCCTGCTGCGCACTCTGCTCGGCACGCTCCAGGCCGTCGAGATCGCTTTGCGCATCCAGCGCCTGCAGCTCGGCTTGCCAGCCGGCCAGCAATGCCGGCAGGTCGGCCGGCGTGCGCTTGTAGCGGCGCGCGAGCGACATCCACAGGCCCATGCGCTCGTCCAGTTCGGCCAGGCTTTGCGGATCGGCTTCGGCGTCGCGCAGGTAGCCGTGCAGCGAATGGGCCGCGTCGGAGGCCTGTGCCACGCAGGAGGCCAGCACTTCGCCGAGGTTGCGGAATTCGGGTTCGATGTGCTCGCAGTTCTTCAGCAGCGTGGCCGCGCGCGAGAGCGCGGAGAGCGCGCCGTTGTCTTCGTCTTCCAGCGCCTGGCTGGCGCCCTGCGCCGCGTCGATCAGCGCCTGCGCGTTGGAAATGCGCGAATGGTTGGTCGACAGTTCTTCCCACTCGTCGACACCGGGCGCGAGCTTGGCGACCTCGGAAATCTGCCACTGCAGCCGCTCGCGCTCGCGCTGCAGCGAGTCTTGCGCCGAGCGCGCATGTTCGAGCGCGGAGAGGGCCTGCCGCCAGCCATGCCAGGCGGCGTCGAGTGCGTCGCTGCGCACGCCCGCATAGGCGTCGAGCAGGCCGCGCACCGCTTCGGGCCGGGTCAGGCTCTGCCAGGCGTGCTGGCCGTGGATGTCGAGCAGGCGGTCGCCGAGTCCGCGCAGCTGCGTGGCCGTGGCCGGGCTGCCGTTGATCCAGCCGCGGCTGCGGCCCTGCAGGTCGACGGTGCGGCGCAGCAGCAGCGCGTCGCCGGCCTCGAAGCCGCCTTCGTCGAGCCAGGCGGCCAGGGCCGGGTCGGCATCGAATTCGGCGCTCACGTCGAGCCGCTCTGCGCCTTCGCGCACCGCGCCGGCGTCGGCGCGGTTGCCCAGCGCCAGCTGCAGCGCGTCGATCAGGATGGATTTGCCCGCGCCGGTTTCACCGGTCAATACCGTGAAGCCGCCGGACAGGTCGAGTTCGAGTGATCGCACGATCACGAAGTCGCGCAGTGCGATGCGTCGCAGCGCCATTCAGGAGCCTCCCTCGTTCCAATGAAGTTTCTTGCGCAGCGTGTCGAAATAGCTCCAGCCGCGCGGATGCAGGAAGCGCACGCGGAAGTCGGAGCGGCGCACCACCACGCGATCGCCGATCGCCAGCGAGGCGAGCGACTGCATGTCGAAATTGGCGCTGGCATCGCGCCCGCCCACCAGCTCGATGACGATCTCGTCGGCATCGGGCAGCAGCACCGGGCGGTTCGACAGCGTGTGCGGCGCGATCGGCACCAGCACCCAACCCGGCACCGCCGGGTGCAGCAGCGGGCCGCCGGCCGACAGCGCGTAGGCGGTCGAGCCCGTGGGCGTCGCGATGATCAGGCCGTCGGCGCGCTGGTTGGCCACGAAATGCCGGCCGACCGACACGCGCAGCTCGACCATGCCGGAGGTGGCGCCGCGGTTGACGACCACGTCGTTCATGGCCAGTGCGTCGAACACCGAGGCGCCGTCGCGCATGACCCGCGCGTGCATCAGGCTGCGGTGGTCTTCCTCGTATTCGCCGGCCAGCATCGGGATCAGCGTGGCCTGGTAGTTGTCGAGCGGGATGTCTGTGATGAAGCCGAGGCGGCCGCGGTTGATGCCGATCAGCGGAATGCCGTAGCTGGCGAGCTGCCGTCCGATGCCGAGCATCGTGCCGTCGCCGCCGACCACCAGGCCGAGGTCGCAGCGCTGGCCGATTTCCTCGACCGACAGGGCCTCGTAGCGCGGATGGGCGGGAGCGTCGTCGGCGTCGTCCTCGCAGGTCGAGCGCTCGACGAACACCTTGCAGCCCTGGGATTCGAGAAAGGCGCCAATGCCTTCCATCACGCCGTCGCGCGCGTCGGCCTGCGCGCGGGCGCCGGAAGCCTGGTATTTGCCTATGAGGGCGACGTGACGGAAGCGAGAGGTCATATCTCACAAATTACAACACTAAAATCTTGCAATGCTGGACGACCGTGCCAAGTTGCTGCTCAAGACGCTCGTCGAGCGCTACATCGCCGACGGGCAACCCGTCGGCTCCCGCACGCTCTCGCGTTCTTCCGGGCTGGATCTGTCGCCCGCGACCATCCGCAACGTCATGGCGGACCTCGAGGAACTGGGGCTGATCGCCAGCCCGCACACCTCGGCCGGCCGCATCCCGACGCATCGCGGCTACCGCCTGTTCGTCGACACCATGCTCACGGCCCAGCGCGAGCAGATGAGCCCGCCGGCGCTCGCGCCCGACCAGCCGCAGAAGGTGATTGCCAACGCGGCGCACCTGCTGTCGAACCTGTCGCAGTTCGTGGGCGTGGTGATGGCGCCGCGCCGGGCCTCGGTGTTCAAGCAGATCGAATTCCTGCGGCTGTCCGACCGGCGCCTGCTGGTGATCATCGTGTCGCCCGACGGCGACGTGCAGAACCGGGTGATCTTTCCGGAGGCCGACTACTCGCAGTCGCAGCTGGTCGAGGCGTCCAACTACATCAACGCGAACTACGCGGGCCTGACGATCGAGCAGGTGCGCGATCGCCTGCAGTCCGAAGTCGAGAAGCTGCGCGGAGAGATCGCGGCGCTGATGCAGGCCGCCGTGCAGGTCAGCTCCGAGGTGCTCACGGAGGCGCAGGAAGACGACGTGGTGATTTCCGGCGAGCGCAACCTGCTCTCGGTAACCGACTTTTCCAGCGACATGGGGCAGCTGCGCCGCGCCTTCGAGCTTTTCGAGCAGAAGGCGCAGCTGATGCGGCTGCTCGACGTGTCGAGCAAGGCTGAGGGCGTGCGCATCTTCATCGGCGGCGAAAGCCAGGTGGTGCCGTTCGAGGAGCTGTCCATCGTCAGCGCCAATTACGAGGTCGACGGGCAGGTGGTGGGCACTCTGGGCGTGATCGGGCCGACCCGCATGCCCTACGAACGCATGATCCAGATCGTCGATATCACGTCGCGTCTGGTGAGCAATGCGTTGAGCCATCGCAAATAGGCGCCGCGGCGCGAATAGAATCGTTGCGCGTGGGCCGTTAGCTCAGTTGGTTAGAGCAGCGGACTCATAATCCGTTGGTCGATGGTTCAAGCCCATCACGGCCTACCAACTACAAGACCTTATGGTCACTAAAGAGTCTGCTACTAAAAAAAGTAGCAGACTCTTTCTTTTCTTGCCATTATTTCCCCGCAATGTAATGGCCGATGTAAAGGGATTTTGAGGTGCGACCCGGATGCTGCCGCATGCACGTTGATTCCTTCACTGCACGTACTTTTGCGTCCTACGCCCAAGCGCCAATCAGCGGGCGGAAGCACCGCCGTCGATGGGAATGACCGCGCCCGTGATGTAGCTCGAAGCGGGCGATGCAAGGAGCAGCGCCAGACCTTGAATTTCGTGCGGTTGCGCGACACGCCCGAGCGGAATGTAGGTTCGCATGCGTTCCGCGGACTCGGGCAGCTTCAGGCGTCCGCCGTTGATCTCCGTGGCAAACGGGCCCGGCGCGATCGCGTTGATCAGCACGTTGTAGGGCGCCAGCTCGACCGCGGCCTGGCGAACCAGGTTGTTCACCGCGGCTTTGGATGTGACGTAGGCATAGCCCGAAAGCGGCTCGGCACGGAGGCCGGCAATCGAAGACGTGACGATGATGCGTCCCTGGCGCCGCGGCTTCATGTGCCGTACCGAGGCGCGAAGCGTTGCCAGGACGCCATCCAGGTTGATGCGCATGACACGGTCCCACGCAGGGCGCTCGACGTGTTCGAGCTGGCCCGACTCCACCGCAAAGCCGCGGCCCGCGCTGATGCCGGCATTGGCAAAGACGCAGTCGAGTTGGCCGTAGCGATGCACGGCGTCATCCACCACCGCATCCACCGCATCGGGGTCGGCGACATCCAGAACCGCCGCCTCGGCCAGTGGATGGTGCTTGCGAAGCAGCGCGACGCGCGCCTCGAGCGCGTCTTCGTCCACGTCCGTCATCAGCGTGCGCGCGCCCGCAGCGAGAAGGGCCTCGGCAATCGCGGAACCAAGCCCGCTGGCAGCGCCCGTGACCAAGGCGTTCTGGCCGCTGAGATCGAAAAGTCGATGAATGCTCATGCGGCCTGCCTCGTCTTCTTCATGGGCAGGCTCGACTCCCAGTGCTCGGCCGCCTCCACCATGTAGTGAACTGTGAGCACGACCTTCTTGAACATCCACTGGCCATCGACGCGAACGTACTCGTCGTCGAAACGCCCGACCACGTACATGCTGCGATCCCCGTGCACGGGACGTCCGTCCAGGTAGCAGTGGCCGATCGCGGTATCGCCTTTCACTTCGACCTCGTGCTGGTGAATGAACTGTCGTGCGTACTGCACCGGGAAGTTCGCAAAGAACTCGCGGATCGCCTCGCGCCCGAAAACCTCCGGGCGAGCGTTGTAGACAACGCTTGCGTCCTGCGAAAACAGCTCGTGGAGACGCTGGCCTTCGTCTTCATTGACAAGGATGTGATAGCGGGCGCGCAGCGTGCGTATCGCGTCGCGGCTTTCCATCTCGTCGACCCGCGCTTGCAGTCTCGCCAGCCGGTCTTCGAGCTGTGCGAGAGGGTGGGTGTCAGGGTTCATTCAAGTTGCTCCAAAGAATTTGTTGGCAGGGCAGGCGGCGTGTGGACGGACAGACTGCGCGCTTGTCATGGAACACTTGGGTGTTCCGCGTCGAAATCGCCGAGCATCGCGTTCATGCGCCGCCTGATCGAGCCGCCGGTCTGAACGTGCGGCATGACGTAGAAGCGCCCCGCGTGAACCGCTGCGAGCGTGGCGGCTG
This sequence comes from Variovorax sp., assembly GCF_965279555.1. Classification (NCBI taxonomy): domain Bacteria; kingdom Pseudomonadati; phylum Pseudomonadota; class Betaproteobacteria; order Burkholderiales; family Comamonadaceae; genus Variovorax; species Variovorax sp. The sequence continues at coordinate 398,742 of NZ_OZ257247.1, forward strand.
CAACGTCGGCCGCGTCGATGGGCGAAGCGGCCATTCCGAGGCGCACCCGGTCGTTGTATGCAGCGGCAGGCTCCACGGTGTCGGAGAGGTGGGCCGGCCGGCTTCGTTGCGCCTGATGAATCTGCGTAGGCACCAGCGAAGGGCACAGCACGGAAACTCCGATCGGGTCCCCCGCCTGCTCGAGGTCGCGCGCCAGGCATTCAGAAAAGGCAACGACAGCGTGCTTGCTGGCGCAGTACACGGCGGAGCCCGCGAGCGTGGCCACGCCCGCGGCAGATGCGGTGTTGATCACATGGGCCGGAAGACCCCGGGCCCGCATGCGTGGAACGAAGCTGCGCACGCCGTTGGCAACGCCGCGCAGGTTCACGCCGAGCACCCACTCCCAGTCTGCGTCGGTGGCCGCCCATGCGGGGCCGAGCAAAGCGACCCCCGCGTTGTTGAACAGCCAGTCGACCCCGCCAAAGGCCTTCTCGCAGGAAGCGGCGAAAGCCTCGACGTCGTCGGCGCGAGCGACGTCGCACTTCTGCGCGAGCGTCGGTACGCCCCGTGTGCGCGCGAGCGCTTCGGTGGCCGCGAGGGCCTCCATATCGATGTCGGCCAGCGCGACGGCCATGCCTTCGCGCGCACAGGCCAGCGCCAGTTCCCGTCCGATGCCACTGCCCGCGCCCGTGATCGCGGCAACGCGATGGCCGGTCATTCCAGCGACACCCCTGCGGTGCGCAGCACTTCCGTCCATTTGGCGGCCTCGCGTACCACGTACGCCTGGAACTCCGGGTGGGGCATGTCGATGATGAAGCTGCCCACCGCATCCAGCGAGCTCTTGACTTCGGGCGACCTGAGCGTCTCGGTCACCTCGGCGGACAGGCGCTTGACGATGGCGTCCGGCGTCTTCGCAGGCGCGAAGAGACCTCCCCAACTGAGGGCTTCGATGCCCGGAAAACCCGCTTCGGCCATCGTCGGTACGTCAGGCAGCATCGGCATGCGCTGGCCGCGCGTCACGGCCAGAGCCCGGATCTTGCCGTTGCGGATATGGGGCGCGGAGGTCTGGACAAAGTCGAACATCGCGTCGACGTTGCCCGAGATGAGATCCACCAGCGCAGCCGAACTTGCCTTGTACGGAACGTGGGTGAACCGCGTACCCGTGCGGTTCTGCAGGAGTTCGAGACACAGATGCCCGGACGTGCCGTTGCCGCCGGATCCGAAGTTGAGCTTGCCCGGGCTCTTCCTGGCGTACTCCACCAGTTCGGCCACGGTGCCGATGCCCAGGCGGGGGCTCACCACCAGCACGTTGGCATTGCCGGACAGGCCATGAATTGCCACAAAGTCTTTCACGGGGTCGTAGCGGATGGTCTTGTAGAGCGCGCTGTTGGTGCCCTGGGTGCCCTGCGTGCCCACCAGCAGCGTGTAGCCGTCGGGCGAGGCGCGAGACACGAACTCGGCACCGATCGAGCCGCTCACGCCCACCTTGTTGTCGATCACGAAAGGCTGGCCGAGCCGGGTGCTCAGCACACGAGCGATCACCCGGGTCTGCTGGTCGACGACGCTGCCCGCCGAGAAAGGCACCACCAGGGTGATGGGCCTGCCCGGATAAGCTTCCTGTGCTCGCAGCATGGGCGACAGGGAAAGCAGGCCGGCGGCGGCGGAAAATTGGCGGCGATTGATGGTCATCTGTGCGTCTCCGGCGGATCAGTTCTTGCCCAGTATTTCGGACCATCGGCCGTGGCTGTTCAGCACGTTGCCGTCTTCCAGCTCGACCTCGAAGTTCTCCAGCACCCGGCACACCAGCATGTAGTAGCCGATCGTCATCACGACCTCCATCAGTTGCTGCGGCGGCAGTTGCGCGGCCAGCGCGTCGAACATCCCGGGCGGCGCCTTGACCTGGCGCACCACGACATCGGTGAAGTCGAGCACGCGGCACTCGAGACTGTCGAACGGCTCCCTGTCGACGCTGCCTTGCGGATGGCCGAGCACCGCTTCGACCTGCACGGATGGAACGCCGGCCTGTGCCGCCACGCGCCGATGCTGGGTCACTTCATAGGCGGAGCCGCACAGCGCGCCGACCCGCAGGATCACCAGCTCGCGCAGCCTCACCGGCAGCGAGGAGTGCCGCAGGATGCTGGAGCCCAGGGCGAGGAAGCCCTGCGCGGTGGCGCCGCCGTGGGCGACCATGCGGTAGATGTTGAGCGGAGGTCGCCCGTCCAGCAACGCGTGGAGTTCCGGGGGCGCCTCGGCCAGGTCGAAGTAGGGAATGCGAGCCATGAGTTTTCAATCCAGTCGGATGCCGGCGGTGCGAATCACCTCGCGCCACCTGGCGGTTTCATTGCGTGCGAACTCGGCGAGCGCCTGGGGCGTGCCGCCCTGGGGCTCGATCGTCAGTTCGCGCATGCGGTCGGCCACCGTCGCGTTCTGCAGCGCCCGGTTCACTTCGTGGTTGAGCCTTTCGATGATCGGCGGCGGTGTGCCGCCCGGTGCCCACAGGCCGCCCCAGGCCGCGAGTTCGCAATCGGGCAGGCCCAGTTCCTCGAAAGTCGGCACCTGCGCGAGGAGCGGCAGCCGGCTGCGCGACGTCACGGCCAGCGGGCGAATCTTCTCGCTGCGGATGTACGCGAGGTTGCCGGCCACGTTGTCGAAGATCGCGGGCAACTGGCCGCCCATCACATCGGTGATGGCCGGAGCGCTCCCCTTGTACGGAATGTGCGCCAGCTGCACCTTGGCCGCGCGATTGAGCAGCACCAGCGACAGATGACCGCTGGTGGCGTTTCCAGGCGTGGCCACGGCGATTCGGTCGGGGGCCGAACGGGCCAGCGCGAGAAAGCTCTTCAGGTCCCGCGCCTCGAAGGCCGGGTTGACGCAGAGCACGTTGTAGACCTTGCCTTCGAGCGCGATGGGCGCGAAATCCTTCACCGGGTCGTAGTCCAGTTTCGGATACAGGCTGACGTTCATCGCGTGGGTCGCGTTGGTGCCGTAGAAGAGCGTGTAGCCGTCGGGTGCACTGCGCGCTGCGACGGTGGCCGCGATGTTCCCGGATGCACCGGGCCTGTTGTCCACGACCACCGGCTGGCCCAGCTGGCGAGCCAACTGGTCGGCAAGTCGACGCGAGGACTGGTCTGCCGAGCCTCCCGCCGGGAAGCCCACGACCAGGCGCAATGGCCGGCCGGGATAGGCATCAGCCTGGCCTGCGGTGGCAAAGCCAAGGTGCGGTGCCGCGACAGCGCAAGCGGCCGCCTGAAGGATCCGACGTCGTTGGAGCGTCTGCATGGCTGCACTCAGGCGCGCGGGGCGGCGATGCCGCCGGTCAGGCCGCCGTCGACGACGAGTGCATGACCGTTCACGTAGGAGGCCTCGTGGGACATCAGGAACAAGGCCGCATACGCCACTTCCCAGCCGGTACCCTGGCGTCCGAAAGGCAATGGCATCGCAAGGCGGTCGGACCTGCGGCGTGTCGCCGCGCGACCGATGGGCGTGTCCATCAGGCCGGGCAGGATGCTGTTGCAGCGCACGCCCCTGGCCTGCCCCGCCATTGCGATCGAGCGCGCCAGCGACACCTGGGCGGCCTTGGTGGTTTCGTAGGCCGGGTTGAAGCTGGAGTTGCGCAGCGCGGCGATGGAGGACAGCAGCACGATGGAGCCTCCGGGCGCCATGTGCCGCAAGGCCTGCTGACCGAACAGCATGCAGGAGCGCACGTTGGTCGCGTGCTCGCGGTCCCAGGCTTCAGCGGTCTGGTTGTCCAGCGACAGCCCGCTGGCCACGCCCACCACCATCACCAGGCCGTCCAGTCCGCCCATCTTCTGCACCGCGCGCTCCACTGTCGAAGCGGCAGCGTCCGGCTGCGCGACGTCGGCCACCTCGGCATGGACCGTCGCGCCCGATGCGCGCACCAGATCGCAGGTCTGCTGCAGCGAGTCGGGATTGATGTCCACACAGGTCAGCGTTGCGCCCTCATGCGCGAACAGCAGGGAAATCGCGCGTCCGTTGCCGACGGGTGGATCGGGGTCGTCGATGGCGCGTTGGCCCGCGCCCACCACGAGGATCCGCCGTTGCTCGAGGCGTCCCGCCGAGGGGCGGAAGTCACCGAGTGCTTCAGCGAAGAGCTGGAGCCCGGGCTGGATGGCTGGCGAGGTCATGCATGTTTCCTTTTGGGCGTTGGGTGTGCTCATGGTTCGATTTTGGAAACGTTTCCGAAATGGTGGAAACCCTTGCTGGCTGTCACCTAAGATGCACCCCCATGCTCTTGCCCAAAAGGGAAAGTCCATCCGAATGAATGCAGGAAAACAGAAGATCGATCTGCGCGACGTGGCTCGGCTGGCGGGTGTTTCGCTGGGCAGCGCGTCTCGGGCGATGAACGGCGCCGGTGCGTCGGCGGCCACGCAGGAAAAGGTCAGCCAGGCGGCGGCGGCATTGGGCTACCGGCCGAACCACGCGGCGCGGGTGCTGCGTTCGCGGCTCAGCCGCACCGTCGGTTGCCTGTTGCCCGACATCTCGAATCCGTTGTACGCACAGGTGTTTCGCGCCCTGGAGGACGAATTCCTTCGGCACGACTACCTGCTGCTGCTGGCCAACGGCGCCAACGACGTCGACCGTGAAGTGAAGGCACTGGGAACGTTCACGCAGCGCGGGATGGACGGCGTGATCCTCGCGCCCGGCAACGAGCGCAACGCGGAACTGGTGGAGGCGTTGCGGCTGCTGCCCATGCCGGCCGTCGTGTTCGACCGCGAAGTGAGCGGCGCACACGACGCCGTTCTCATCGATCACGCGGGCGGTGTGCGGCGTGTGGTCGAGCGCTTGATTGGCCTGGGGCACCGGAACATCGCTCTCGTTCTCTGGCAGGGCGACACACGGCCCGTGCGGCGCCGCGTGCAGGGCTTTCGCACCGCGTTTCAGGCCGCGGGATTGCCCGTGCCCGACCTGCTGGTGCAGGCGCGCAGCGTCACGGCCTCAGTCAACGCAGAGGTCACCGAACTGCTCGGACGCCCCGACCGGCCGAGCGCGCTCATCGTGCAGGGCACCCACATGCTCAACAGCGCGCTGCGGGCCATCTCGGCTCGGGGCCTTCAGGTGCCGCGCGATATCTCGGTGGTTGCCATCGGCGACACGCCCTTCGCGGCCGAGCACGACCCTGCAGTGAGCGTGCTCGACATCGACCAGGCCGAAACCGCGCGTTGCCTGGTCGACCTGCTGCTCACCCGGATCGCGGAGAACGGGCTGCCTCAGCGCAAGGCCCGCGTCGGGCTGCGGTACGTGGAGCGCGATTCGGTGGCGCCCCCTGCGCGAGCCTCGCGGTAAAGCCGGGCAGCCGGAAGCCGTCACGCCGGCGCGCTGCCGCGATATTCCCGGCCGAGCGCATCCACCAGTTCTGCGACCGTCGGCACGGCGCGCACGCCGGACACCGAGTGGCCCGCGCTCCAGATGTCGGTCCAGCGCTGGCTGGGCGCCGCATTGGCTCCGCCGCCATAGCGCCTTCTGGCGTCCTCCACCGAAATGGTCTCGTCGAGCGCCGAGATATCGATGCCCAGCCTGCGCGCCGACGGCGCAAGGAAACTGGCGGGCAAGCCGGTGAAGCCGCGGGTGAGCAGCACGTCGTCGATCGAACTGTCGACCAGCATCTGCCGGTACTCGTGGCTCGCCAGGCTCTCCTGCGTGGCAATGAAGCGGGTGCCCATGATGCCGAGGTCGCAGCCGAGCGTCTTCGCGGCTCGCAGGGCCACGCCGTCCGACAGGCCACCGGCCAGCACGATGGGGCCGTCGAACACTTCGCGCACCGCGCGCACGAAGGCGAAGGGGTTCGCCCAACCCGTGTGTCCGCCGGCGCCCGCGGTGAGCAGCACCAGTCCGTCCACGCCCGACTCGATGGCGCGCACGGCATGGTGCAGCGAGGCCACGTCTGCGAACACGCGGCAGCCGGCCTCGTGCAGGCGCGGCACCACGGCGGCGGGCGAGCCGACGCTGGTGATGACCAGTTGCGCGCGGTGGCGAGCGATCAGTTCGACCTCGGCCATCACCCTGGCGGGGTCTCGGCGCATGATGAGATTCGGACAATAGGGCGCCGTGCGTGCCGGCGCGGCGGCGGCTTCATCGTCCAGGCGGGCGAGCCACGCATCGAACTCTTCGAGCGTCTGGCAGTTGGCTGTGGGAAAGGCGCCGATCACGCCGGCCGCGCACGCGGCGGACACCAGTTCGATGCCGGAGACCCGCAGCATGGGCGCGGCGATGAGGGGCAGGGCCAGTCGGTCGAGGAAGGGAAGGGCGTGGGTCATGGCAGTGCAGTCGATGCGGTCAGGTGCGCCAGGGCGGCGCGTGTTTGCTGGATGAGTTCTTCGACGATCGCCGACAGCGGCTGTATGCGCGTGGCAAAGCCGATGGCCGGCCCGAGGGAGAGCATGCCGCTGTGCCAGTCGCCGCCGCCGTAGCAGCGTTCGCGCGCCACGCGGCTGTCGAGCAGGTGGCCGAATGCGGCGTGGTCGGCCGCGCCGGCGCGCTCTATCGCGTCGACCTGAAGTGCCGTGTCGTTGCGCAGCACGCGCCAGGTGTTGCCCAGCGTGTGCAGCAGGCGCATGGTGCTGTGCTCGTCGCAGCCCAGCAAATGATGCTTGTAGGCGGCGTGGGCGGACACCTCCTCGCTCACGAGGAAGCGGCTTCCCATCAACACTCCGTCGGCACCCAGCGCCAGGGCGGCGGCCAGCTGGCCGCCATGGCCGATGCCTCCGCCCAGGACCAGCGGGACATGGAACTGCCGGCGCGCCGTGGCCAGCGCGCCCATCAGCATGGTGGGCAGCTCGTTGGCGCCGGGATGCCCGCCTTCCTCCATGCCGACCAGCGCCACCGCGTCGGCCCCGGCGGCCTGCGCGGCGAGGGCATGCCGCACGCTCGATGCCTTGTGAATCACGACGCCGCCGCCCGCGTGGATGGCCTGGATCAGCGCATCCGGCGCATGGCCGGCGGTCTCGAAGTGGCGCACCCCATGGGCCAGCGCGATCTCCAGCGAGCGGCCCACGCCGGTGTTCGCTTGCGGGCGCGCCGACAGCGTGAGGTTGACGCCGAAGGGGCGACCCGCTGTCACGTCGCTGCAGCGCTGCAACTGGTCGCGCAGCGCATCCTCGCCGTCGAAGGAACGTGGCGTGATGAAGCCCATGCACCCCGCGTTGGTCAGCGCGCCGACATAGCGGGCGTCAGAGAGCCACATCAACCCGCCGCCGAGGACGGGGTAGGCGAGTCCGAAGAGCCGCGTCAGGCGGGTGGACAGCGGCGGCTGGCTCACAGCTGCTGCCGTGCGTTGTCCAGGCCCGGCGCATCGGCCAGCGACGCCGGATCGACGCCCGCCAGCGGCACCGGAAAGCGCACCAGCGACAGCGCACTCGTGCCGTTGAAGAGACCGCGCCCCGCGAACTGCGGCAAGGCGGCCAGCGCGCCGGGGGCCACCACCGGTGCCACGGGCAGGTCGTTGCGCGCCAGGGTCTCGAAGGCTTCCGCCGAATCGCGTTGCGCGAGCTGCTGCGCGATGCAGTCATTGATGGCCTGCGCCTGCTTCTTGCGCGCGCCCAGCGTCCGGTAGGCTTCTTCCGCGAAGTCGCCCATGTCCAGCACCTTGCAAAGGCGTGCCCAGAAATGGTCTTCCAGCGCCGCGACGCTCAGGAACTGCCCGTCACGGCAACGGAAGCTGCCGTAAGCGGGCTTGACCTGCGTGGCGGCGCGCTGGGTTTCGAGGCTCGTCGCGCCGTCGGTGCGGTAGGCGCCCAGCCGCGGGTTCATCCAGTGCAGCACGCAGTCGGCAAGCGCCACGTCCAGGTGCTGGCCCCGGCCCGTGCGGTCGCGCTGCAGCAGCGCTGCCAGCGTGGACGAGAGCGCGTACATCGAGCCGCACAGGTCCGCCACCGGCAGGCCGAAGTTCTGCGTTGGCGGCCCGCCCGGCTCGCCCGAGACCGCCAGGGCCCCCGCCACGGCCAGGTAGTTGATGTCGTGGCCAGGCAGATGAGCCCAGGGGCCTTCCTGCCCATAGCCGCTGAGCGACACGTAGACCAGGCGCGGGAAGCTCTCGCGCAGGCTGGCGTAGTCCAGGCCCAGGCGCGCCATCACGCCGGGGCGGTAGGACTCCACCAGCACATCGGCCTGAGCCACCAGCTCGCGCACGCGGGCGCGTTGCGCTTCGTCCTTCAAGTCCACCAGCAGGCTGAGCTTGCCGCGGTTGACGGCTTCGAAGCCGCCCGGTCCCATGCGCCGCGCGTTGTCTCCGCCGGGCGGCCGCTCGATCTTGATGACGCGCGCGCCCATCTCCGCCAGGTTCTGCGTGAAGAACGGGCCGGGCAGCAGCTCGCTGAAATCGAGGACGGTGATGCCGGCGAGCGGGCCGTGGGCGCTCATGCCACGCCCCTCTCGACGACCACCGCATCCAGGGGCAGGGCGCCTTCGCCCTCGGCGCCGACCCATATCGGGTTGAGGTCCATCTCTTCGATGCGCTCGGCGTTGGCCATCACGAACTCGGACACGCCCATCAGCAAGCGTTCCAGTGCGGGAACGTCGGCCACCGGCCGCCCGCGTGCGCCGGCCAGCACGGGGAAGCAGCGCATCTCGCGCACCATGGATGCGGCGTCGGCGGCGCTCAGCGGCAGCAGGCGGCGGGTGACATCGCGCAGGATTTCCACATAGACCCCGCCCATGCCGAAGGTCATCACATGCCCGAACACCGGGTCGCGCGTCACGCCTGCCATCAGCTCGATGCCGCCGCTTGGCGCCATCTTCTCGATCAGCAGCCCGTCGATGGCGGCGCCCGGCTTGTGATGCCTGGCCGAGGCCATGATGTCGTCCCATGCCAGCTCCACCTGCAGGCCATGCGAAATGCCGACCTTGACGCCGCCGATGTCCGACTTGTGCAGGATGTCCGGGCTGGCGATCTTGGCGACCACCGGGTAGCCCATGCCATCGGCAAGCAGGCGCGCCTCCGCCCTGGTGCGGGCCACGGCCACCGGCAGCAGCGGGATGCCGGCCTGCCCGAGCAGGGTCTTGGCTTCCAGTTCCGACAGGTTGCGAACGGCGCCGGCTGGTGCCTGCGGCATGGAAGCCGGGCGACGGCGAACGGATTGCCCCGCCATGCCGCGGTGCCGTTGGCCCCATTCGGTCCAACGCTTGATGGCGGTGATTGCCTTGCCCACCGAACGCGGCGGCGCGAAGCCTGCCGCCACCAGCATGCGATAGCCCTCGCCCAGCCGGTCGCTCATCCAGATGGGGACGATGGGGCTTTGCACACGTGCCTGCGCGGCGATGATGGTCTGCGCCATGCGGATGGTGGTTTCGCCGTAGTCCAGCGCAATGGGCGCAATCACGCAGCCCAGATTGGGATCCGCGGCGACCGCGCCAAGCGTGCTTTCGATCAGGTCGGCGTCGCTCAGCACGGCTGCCGTCGTGTCGACGGGGTTGTTGACTGCGGCGTAGTCGGGCAGCTTGCTGCGCAGCAGCTCGGTGGTGTGCGGTGCGAACTCCGCCAGCGTCAGCCCGGCCAGTCCGACCGCATCGGCGGTCAGGGCGGTGGTGCCGCCGGACGAGCAATAGACGCCGATCGCCTCGCGCTCGCTCGGCATGGCGCGCGCGAAAAGCCAGGCGGTGTCCACCAGTTCGTCGATGTCGTCCACCTCGATCACGCCGTACTGGCGGAACACCGCGCTGTTGACTTCGGCCGAGCCCGTCAGCGAAGCGGTGTGCGACTGCGCGGCGCGCTGGCCATACTCGGACTTGCCGACCTTCAGCGCGATGACCGGCTTGCCGTTGTCGGCGGCACACTGAAGCGCAGCCAGGAAGCGCGGGCCGTCCTTGATGCCTTCCAGCAAGGTCACGATCACCTTGATGTCCGGCGCGGTCGCCATGTAATGGATGAAGTCGGCCACCTGCAGGTCCACCTCGTTGCCGGTGGACGCCCACAGCCCGATGCCGATGCCGCGCTCCATGGCCTGCATCACGTTGCGTCCCAGTCCGCCGCCTTGCGTGGCCAGGCCGATGGGGCCCTTGACCAGATCGTGCGGGAACGAGGGCGAGAAGGTCATGCCCAGGCGCTGGTTGACATTGGTGAGGCCGGGGCAATTCGGCCCGTAGATGCGCATGCCGGCCTGATCGGCAATTTCCTTGAGGCGGGCCTGTGCCTGCTCTCCCTCGGGACCGGCTTCGCCGAAGCCGGAAGTCAGGATGATGGCGAACGGCACGCGTCTGGCCGCGCATTCCTCCATCACGGCAAGTACGCCCGATGCGGGCACCGCGATGACGGCGACGTCGGGCGTCTGCGGCAGCGACGTGACGCTGGGCCAGCAGCGCCGGCCGCGCAGTTCAGCCTTGGTCGGATTGACCAGGTAGAGCTCGCCGTCGATCTGCGAATGGTCCAGCAGGTTGCTGAGGGTACGTCCGCCGATGCTCTGTGGCCGATCGGACGCCCCGACCAGGGCGATGGAGCGTGGATGGATGAGGCGCGACAGGTCGGTGCTGAAGGTCGGATGGGTCATGCTGTGGAACTCCGGCGACGTTCAGGCAATGGCGGAGATGCCCAGGATCTCGCGCCCGACGATCAAGGTCTGGACTTCGGTCGTGCCTTCCGGAATGGTTCCGCCGCGGGTGTCGCGGAAAATCCGCTCGATCGGGTAGTCCGTGGCGTAGCCCAGGCCGCCGTGCACCTGCAAGGCCATGCTGGCCACTTCGTGAGCGGCTTCGGTGGCGTAGAGCTTGGCGATCGACGCGGCGGTGCGTGCGCCGCTGCCGGAATCCAGTGCGGCGGCGGCACGCAGGCCCAGCGCTCTGGCGGCTTCCACGCGGATCGTCATGTCGACGATCAGCTTCTGCACCAGCTGGAAGCTGCCGATGGGCTTGCCGAACTGCGTGCGCGTGCGCGCGTAGTCAATGGAAAGATCGAGTGCCGATTGCGCGGCGCCAACGGCACCCATGGCGATGTTCACGCGCGCGCTGTCCAGGCCTATCAGCATCTTCTTGAGTGCGCCGCCTTCCTCGCCCAGCAGGTTCTCCCTGGGCACCTTGACGTTGTCGAAGCCCAGTTCCGCCGTACCGGTGCTGCGCAGGACCATGGTGTCCACGCGGCGCATTTCGTAGGGCGACACGTCGCGCTCCACCAGGAAGGTGGAGAGCTGGCCCTGGCAGTCCGGGCTGAAGGTGCGCGCCACGACAATGCCGAAATCGCCGAAGGCGCCGTTCGTGATCCACAGCTTGCGGCCATTGAGCACGTAGTGGTCGCCCTGCAGGTCCGCGCGGGTCTGTACCTGCGCGATGTTGGAGCCCGTGCCGGGCTCGCTGATGGCGCTGAAGCAGCGGCGCTCGTTGGCCAGCAAGGGCTTGAGGAAGCGCTCCTTCTGCGCGGGCGTGGCTTCGGCGGCGAGCTTGTTGATCGCCGCGTTGGTGATGTTGAGCATCGTGCGCAGGGACAACCATGCGTAGCCTGCTTCCTCCATCAGCATGGCCCAGGTGAGTTGGTCCAGGCCCATGCCGCCTTCCTCTTCCGCAAGCCGGCCGCCCAGGTAGCCGAACTCCGCCAGGGGCTTGAGCAGCTCGAAGGGAAAGGTGCGCTCCTGATCGTGGCGGGCAACGACGGGTGCGACTTCGCTCTTCATGAAGCGGCGGATGCTGTCGCGCAGCATGGTTTGTTCTGCAGTCTGGGTGTACACGGGGTCTCCTGGTTTTTGAAGGTGAAGTTGAGCGGCGCTCAAGGCTCGTCTGGAGGCGGGGCCTTGGTGCCGCGGCGGGAAGATGTAGAAGAAGAGGAGGAGGCGGGCGATGACACCGGCTGCTGCTCCCGGAAGACGACGGCCTTGACCTCCTGCAGCGCCTCGATGCAGCGCTCGCGCTGGTCGCGCATGCGGTGGGTCAGGCCGGCCACCGACAGGGCCAGGGTCTCGCCGCCGATCTGGCCGGCCACCGCCACGGCGGTCAGGCCTTCGCTGCCTTCGTTCTCGACCCAGATCCAGCCCTGTTCGCGCGCGCGCGCCACCTGCGCCTCCAGCTCGGACAGGTCGGTGATCGTTCCGGAGGCCAGCGAGCGCAGCGGCTTCAGCCGCAACTGGCGCGCCGCTTCTTCGGGCGTGCCGATCGCGAGGATCGCCTTGCCCAGCGCAGAGACGTGCAGCGCCAGCTTGTCGCCCACGTGCTGCATGTAGCGCAGCGCATGGCGGCCCTCGCTCAGCGCGATGACTTTCACGACGCCGCTCTCCAGCCTGCCGCACAGCCCGGTTTCGCCGGTGCGGTCGCGCAGCAGTTCGCACGCCTCGGCACCCACGGCGTAGAGCGGGTCGCTTGCCGAGATTTCCTTGGCCACCGTCAACAGGCGTGCGGTTGGATAGAAGCGCCGGCTGCGCGCGGTGCGCAGCAGATAGCCCAACTCGTGCAGCGTGTGCAGCAGGTCGGAACAACTGCTCTCGGGCAGGTCCATGAGCCGGGCCAGGTCCGAGTTGGACAGCTCGCGCTTTTCTCGCGCAAAGACTTCGAGCAGGGTCATCGTGCGGGTGGCCGCAGGAACGATGGTGGGCATGAATCCTCCGATAGGTCGTAGAAGTTGTCGATCATAGCGACGACATTTACGACATACACGGAGTTTGCATCCTGAGCGGCGATAAAAAAAGGCAGAAAACACGGTTGTCAAACAACGAAGGGTTGAAGTAGTCTACGTCTATTCGTAGAAAAAACACAAACGAATCGAATTCCAAAACCTGGAGACAACCTTGAAAACCTTCCTCAAAGCCATTGCCGCTTTCGGCTGCGCACTTCTTCTTTCCGCCCCCGGGCACGCCGCCGGCGAGGCCGACGGCTGGCCGTCCAGGCCGCTGACCTTCGTCGTGCCGTTCCCGCCCGGCGGCATCACCGACAACACCTCGCGCCTGCTGGCGCAGAAGCTCGGCGAGAAGCTCGGGCAGCCCGTGGTCGTGGAAAACCGGCCCGGCGCGGGCGGCTCGATCGGTGTGGACTCCGCGGTGCGGCAGCCGGCAGACGGCTACACCCTGATCTACGGCACCCAGGGCACGCACGCCGCCAACCTGGCGCTCTACAAGAACGTGCGCTACGACCCGGTCAAGGACTTCACCGCCGTGCACGGCATGTCGGAGTCGCCGCTGATCCTGGTCATCAACCCGAACAAGCCATTCAAGACGGTGCCCGAACTGGTGGAGTACGCCAAGAAGAACCCCGGCAAGCTCAACTTCGGCTCGGCGGGCGCGGGCACGGCCACGCACCTGACGGCGGAGCTCTTCCAGACGACCGCGGGCATCAAGATGACGCACGTGCCCTACAAGGGCAGTAGTCCCGCGTTGACCGACCTGATCGCCGGCAACCTCGACCTCGCCTTCGACTACGCAGCCGTGGTGCTGCCCTTCGTGCAGTCAGGCAAGCTGAAGGCGCTGGCGGTCACCGGCAAGTCGCGGCTGTCCAGCGCGCCCGACCTGCCGACCGTGGGCGAACTGGGCTATCCCGGCGCTGCGTCGAGCGCTTGGGGCGCGATGTTCGTCTCGTCGAAGACGCCGGCGCCCATCGTCAAGCGCCTTGCCGACGCCATGGCCGAAGCGATCGTGAATCCAGAGCTGCTGGCCGCCACCGAGAAGTTCGGCAGCGTGCCGATGCGCGGCATGCGCGGCGAGAAGCTGGACGCTTTCGTCAAGTCGGAAATGACGCGCTGGCGCGACGTGGTGCAGAGCTCCGGCGCCAAGCTGGAGTAGCCACGCGCTGCCCGCCCTCCGCCCTTTTTACAAACCAGGAAATCAGTTCCATGACCACTGAATTGCGTGGCCTTCAGCCACAGCATCCAACGCTCTACCAGCTCGCGCCCGACGGTGCGTCGCTGGAGTTCTTCTTCGCGCGATGCCCGGCCTGCGGGAAGCTCGTCTTCCCCGCCAACGTGCCCGGCTGCAGCCATTGCGGCGACCTGCTGAGCAACGCCGAGAAGGTGGCGCGACCAGGCGGCGGCAAGCTGCTGGAGTTCGTGACGCTGCACGTGCCGCTGCTCCCCGGCATGGAGGTGCCGCGCATTGCGGCGGACATCCTCATCGAGGACGGAATCATCGAAGAGGGCGTGATGGCCGGATCGGACGAATCGTCCCTGCGGGTCGGCATGGCGCTTCGCGCCGTCGCCGTTGCGTTGCCCGGCGGAGAGACTTTTGCATGCCGCTTCGTGCCGGCCGAAGGAGCGGCGCGATGAGCAACTGGATCGACGACAACGACGGCGTGTACGTGGCCGGTATCGGCATGCATGCGTACCAGTTCCCGAGCGACACGCCCTACACGCACCTGGGGCTCACCGCAATACGGGGCGCGCTGGCAGACGCGGGCCTGGCGTGGCCGCAGGTCCAGAGCGCCTACGTCGGAACCACGTCCATCGGCATGGCTGCGGGGCGCGTGATGTTCCGGCATCTCGGCGCCACGGGGCTGGCGGTCACGCAGGTCGAGAACGCGTCCGCATCAGGGTCGTTCGCGTTTCGCCAGGCATGCATGGAGGTGGCGCGCGGCGTCAGCGACGTGGTGCTGGCCGTCGGGGTGGACAAGCACGGCGACGGCCGGCGCGCCGCCGACAAGGAAGGCTTGGCACGGCTGAGCGATACCGCGACGGTGCCTGCCGTGAAGTTCGCCATGATGGCCCGCACCTATCTGAGGGAGCGCGGTGCCGACGCGGAAGCGATGGCAAAGGTCGCGGTCAAGAACCATGGCAACGCCTCGCGCAACCCGTATGCGCAGTTCCGCAAGCCGCGCACTCTCGAGCAGGTGCTCGGCTCGCCTCGCGTGGCGGGGGATCTGACGGTGCAGCAATGTTGCCCGCGCGGCGAAGGCGCCGCCGCCGCGATCCTGGTGTCGGGCCGCGCGCTGCGCCGCCTGGGCCTGGATGCCGCTCGCTGTGTGCGCGTGCGCGCCTCGGCAGCGTGCAGTGAAACACCGGAAACCACCTACGGCGCCGCTGCCGTCGACCTGGTCCGTGCCAGTGCAAGCGCTGCGCTGGCGCAGGCAGCCATTCCCGCGGCACGTCTGGATCTGCTGGAGTTGCATGACGCTTTTTCGGTGGAAGAGTTGCTCTACAGCGAGGCCGTGGGTGTGTGTGAGCCGGGCGAGGGCGCGGCCTTCCTGCAGCGCGGTGACTCGCAGATCGGCGGCCGCTGCGCGATCAATGCGTCGGGAGGGCTGATCGGCATGGGGCACCCGCTGGGGCCCACCGGCATCGGCCAGATTGCGGAAATCACACGGCAGCTTCGCGGTGAAGCCAGCGGGCGGCAGCACCAAGGTGCCAGCTGGGGCATGGCCCACATGATCGGGCTGGGGTCTGTCGCGATCGCGCACGTGCTGTCGCGCGGGACAGCGTGAACGAAATGGAGACACCCATGACCGACAACACGCATCTCGAGCACGTCGAGCTCCCGACGCTGACTTACGCCGTCCAGGGCCACGTGGCCGTGGTGACGCTCAATCGGCCCGATCGCATGAACACGCTCGGCGGCACGATGAAACCCGACCTTGCGCATGCGTTCTTCGAGCTGGCGCGCGCGGATGCACGCGTGCGCGCGGTGGTGCTCACCGGCGCCGGCGAGCGCGCGTTCTGCGCGGGTGCCGACATCAAGGAGCGCGCGGATCATCAGATCTGCGCGACCGACTTCTTCGTCGCGCAGAAGGCGACGCACGACCTGTTCCGCGGCATCGAAGAGTTCGAGAAGCCCACCATCGCCGCGATCAACGGGGTGGCGCTCGGCGGCGGGCTGGAGCTTGCGCTGTGCTGCGACATCCGGATCGCGGCGGACCACGCCCGCCTGGGGCTTCCCGAAGTCCGCCTGGGCGTCATTCCCGCAGCCGGAGGCACGCAGCGGCTGCCGCGCCTGATCGGCGAGGCGCGCGCCAAGGCGCTGATGCTGACGGCCGCCCAGATCGATGCGGCTCGTGCGCTGGACTACGGGCTGATCACCCAGGTGATGCCGGGTGCCGAGCTGATGTCGGGTGCCCTCGCGCTGGCGCAGCAGATCGGCGAGATGCCGCCGCTGGCCGTGCGCTTCGTCAAGCGTGCCGTCAACCGCGGCATGCAGACCGACCTGGACAGCGGCCTCGAGTACGAGCGTTATGCCGCGGCCCTCCTGGTGGACAGCGAGGACCGCAAGGAGGGCATGCGGGCCTTTGTCGAGAAGCGAAAGCCAGTGTTCCAGGGCCGCTGAGCGCCGTCCGCATCTTCATTCATTCAACAGCAAGGAAAGTACACATGAAACTCGGTTTGGAATCCCAGGTGGCCCTGGTGACCGGAGGCGGGCAGGGCGTCGGACGCCAGATCTGCATCGAGCTCGCCCGCGAAGGCGCGCGCGTGGTGGTCAACGACCTGTTTGCCGAGCGCGCACAGGCCGTTGCGCGCGAGATCGAAAGCGAGGGCGGGAAGGCGCTGGCCGCGCCCGCGGACATCACGCAGGCCGACCAGGTGCAAGGCATGGTGGACGCCGCGGTCCGGCACTTCGATGCGCCCGTGCAGATCCTGGTGAACAACGCAGGGATCATTCCCGAGCGGCGCGAGAAGGGGGGGCGCACGCCGGCCTTCGTCGACATGCCTGTGGCCGATTGGGCCAAGATCGTCAATCTCAACGTCTATGGCACTTTCCATTGCTGCCATGCGGTCCTGCCCGGCATGGTGGCGGCCAAGCAGGGGCGCATCGTCAACATCATCTCGGAGGCGGGCCGGATCGGAGAAGCGAACATGGCCGTCTACTCCGGCGCCAAGGCCGCGATTGCCGGCTTCGCCAAGGCACTGGCGCGCGAACACGGCCGCCATGCGATCACCGTCAATTCCATCGCCCTGGGTGCGGTTTCGCATGAAGGCATCAAGGACGGTCCCCTGCACATTGACGCAACGCCGCAGAACAACGAGTTGCTCGCCAAGATGGTGAACATCTATCCGATCTCCAAAGGCGTCGGGAGGCTGTCCAGGCCGGAGGACGTCTCCGGACTGGTGGCATTTCTCGCGTCCGATCGGGCACTGTTCATCACGGGCCAGACCGTCGGAGCGTCCG
Organism: Variovorax sp.; assembly: GCF_965279555.1. Taxonomy (NCBI): domain Bacteria; kingdom Pseudomonadati; phylum Pseudomonadota; class Betaproteobacteria; order Burkholderiales; family Comamonadaceae; genus Variovorax; species Variovorax sp. Next base: position 415,730 of record NZ_OZ257247.1, read on the forward strand.
GTGGCTTCGCGATGATCTGACGCACAAGCGCAGCCTTATTGCGCCTGCACGGCAGCCGATGCCGCCGCGCGCAGGCCGAGCAGGTAGCTGTCCACGCCGAAGCCGCAGATCTGTCCTTTCACGATTGCCTGCAATTGCGCGTCGATCTCGGCCAGCGTCACCGTGCCGTATTGCTTCGGGTCGCGCTTGCCGAACATGTTGTGGTTGATGCGGTGCAGCATGAGGATCTTCATGGGGGCGTCTCCAGGTCGCCGGGTCAGGCCAGGGGAATGGTCATGCGCTCGCCTTCGAACTTGAGCGCATTGGTGGCGCCGGCGAGCTCGGCGCGTTCGAGCCGTTCGGTGGCCAGTGCATAGGCCTGCAGCTTGAACGGGGCGGTGACGTTCATTCCGCGGCCGCCCGCCGTGCGGAATGCGTGCACGTCGTCGGCGAAGCGCTCCAGCGAGCCTTCGATCGCGCTGTAGTCGATGTCCTGGCCGGTCGCCTGCGCGAAGCTGCCGTGGATCATCGGCGACTTGGTGTGCCCTATCGGGTTGCCGATCACGGCGTACTTGTCGGTCATCGCTGTTTCCTTACTTGCTGTAGAGCACGCCGTCGGCCTGCATGTCGGCGATCTGCGCGGCGTCGAAGCCGAGGCTCGCCGCGATTTCCGCGTTGTGCTCGCGGCGAAGAAATCTTTCACCGTCTGGACATTCGCTTCGCAGCTCATCGTGCTCTCCGTTTTTGTCATATCGGACTCATCCAATCTCACCCGCATAGGCTACGGACCTGCCGCCAAGAACGTGGCGTCTGTATTCGGCCGAGACTGGATTCGAGGCGATATTTAGCAATTCATCAGTCGAACTTGACCAAGTCCTTGAAGATCAACTGACCCCAGCTGTTTCCGCGCGCCTGCACTAGCAGCCCACCTTCGGAAAGCCCGCCAAGCTTGATCGGCGAAAAACCGAGATCTTCCGCAAGCGCACCAATCTCCGCTGCCGCGCTGTCATCGTCGCTCGCCAGGAATACGACTCTCCTGCCACCATTTACAGCCGGGTCTTGATCAAGGACGGCAGCACCCAGATGGTTGAACCCCTTGACCAGTCTTGCACCAGTGAAGGCCTGCGCGACGGCCGCGGACGACGGCTGTCCTCCCAGTTCGTCAGGAGACACGCCGTAGGCATTGGTCACATCGACGATGGTCTTTCCCTTCCAGGTCGACAGCGCCTTCGCTACATCCCGGTGCGCCTCGAAACGGACCGCCAAGAAGACGATGTCCGCCTTGACCGCTTCCGCTAGCTTTTTGGGAATGATCGTGGGTCCGATCGTGGCCGCGGCGGCTGCAAAGCTCTGCGGGTCGCGCGTGGTTGCAACGGACACTTCGATGCCTTTGCGGGCAAAAGCCTTAGCCAGAGCCTGGCCGATCTTGCCGAAGCCAATGATTGCGTAGCTCATATATCTCCTTGGGTTCGTCAGAGTTGGGCAAGGCCGCCATCGACGGCGACCTCGCTGGCGGTCATGAAACTGCTGTCGGCCGAGGCGAGAAAAGCGGCGGCCGCTGCGATTTCGGACGGATCGCCCATACGCTGGAGCGGTGTCATTGCGCCGAAGGCCTTGACTCCTTCTTCGCCCAGGGCTGCTTTCGCGAGGTCGGTCGCCGTCGGCCCAGGGGAGAGCACGTTGACGCGGATGCCGGTGCCCTTGAGGTCTTCTGCCCAGGTCCGCGCAAGATTGCGCACCGCCGCCTTGCTAGCGCTGTAGGCGCTGAATCCCGGTGCGCCCGTGGTGCCGGCGCTCGAGCCGGTCAGGATGATCGAGCCACCCTGTCCCATCAGCGGCAACGCCTGCTGGACCGTAAAGATCGCGCCCTTCACATTGGTGTCGAAGGCTTCGTCGATGTGCTCGGCGGTGATCTTGCCGAGCGGCAGCGGGCCTCCTGCTCCGGCGTTGGCGAAGACGATGTCGAGGGTGCCGCGCTCGGCTTTCACTGCGGCGTAGAGTCGGTCGAGGTCGGCCAGATCGGACACCGAGCCCTTCACTGCGCGGGCATTGGGGCCGAGCTCGGCCACGGCGGCGTCTAGCGCTTCCTGCCGGCGGCCGAAGATGAAGACGAATGCGCCTTCCTCGATGAATCGTTTGGCCGCTGCGAAGCCGATGCCAGTCGCGCCGCCGGTGATCGCGGCGGTCTTTCCATTCAGTCTGTTCATTACGTGCATCTTTCGTTGAAGTTGTCTGGAAGCAGCCCTCTGCTTCCTTGCCAACGAATATGCACTCCTGATAACCTAAGGACAAGTATGCACTTTTTGGTAAGTATGAAAAATGACGACTTCCCCTGAAATCTGCGGCACGGGCTGCGGGCTCAATGCCACGCTCCGCGTCATCTCCGGCAAATGGAAGCCACTGGTCCTGTTCTTCCTTCGCGACGGCCCGAAGCGGTACGGCGAACTGAAGCGACTGGTCGAGGGAGTCAGCGACAAGGTACTCATCCAGTCGCTGAAGGATCTGGAGGCCGATCGGGTGCTGGCGAGGACCAGCTATCACGAAGTACCGCCGCGCGTGGACTACGCGCTGACCCCGCTCGGCCGCAGCCTGGCCGACGCGATCATTCCGCTGTGCACTTGGGGAACCAAGAACGCGGCGGAGATGGCATGCATCTTCGCGGAGCGCGACAGCGTGGTTCCTCAGGAAACCCAATGACCGGTTCAAAGTCACTCATTTAACGCAGCGAGGGACCCCAACGGGCCCAAACCCGAAGTTGGTTAACCCCGAAAAGCGGTCGTTCGGTGCTGCGCTTCAGCGTTCGAGATCAGAACGTCGCGAAGCCGTCTCGCTGCTCATCAGTTGCTTACTCTTCGCCGATCCGCGCTGCGACGAAATCGATGAACAGGCGTACTTTCGGTGTCAGATGCTTGCGGCTGGGATACACGATGGAGATCGGCATCACGGCCATGGACCAAGCCGGGAGGATGATCTTCAATCGCCCGGCTGCGACCTCTGGCTCCGCCAGAAATCCAGGCATGCAGGTCACGCCCATGCCCGCGATAGCGGCGTCTCGCTGGGCACTCGCATTCTCGAAAAATGCGATGGGGTGAGGCGGCACTTCATGGGTGACCCCGTCGGGCCCGAGTAAGCTCCAGCGATGGGGCACGGCTGCCGTCCCGTAGAGCAAGTGTCGGTGGTGTTGCAGGTCACCCAGATGGCGGATGACGGGGTGTCGGGCCAAGTAGGACGGGGCGGCGAATAGCTGGGCGGTCGAGCGTGCAACCACCCTGGAGACCAGGTCGCTCGCAGCGGGCTGCAAGCCGAAGCGCACGGCCAGGTCCAGCCCTTCTTCCACCAGGTCGGCAATGCGGTCGGTAAAGCTGACCTCCACCTGAAGATCAGGCCATCGCTCCAGAAATTCGGCAAGAAGCGGCAGCAGAACCTGCCGGCCATAGGCTTCGGTTGCCGTCATGCGCAGCAGGCCTCTCGGCCGTTCGGCGCGGCCCATCACCATGTTGTGCGCTTCTTCCAGGTCTGCCAGCAACGGAGCGACGCGGTCGTAGAAGCCCTGGCCATCGGCCGTCACGCCGACGTGGCGGGTTGAGCGGTTCAGCAGCCGCACCCCGAGGTGTTCCTCCAGCCTGGCAATGGCCTTGCCGGCAGCCGAGCGCGTCAAGCCGATGCGTTTTGCGCCTTCGACGAAAGAGCCGGACTCGACTACCGAGGTAAACGCCCTGAGGGCGCTGGTGTCGGCCAGGGCGTCTGTAGTGGCGGCTCGGGAAGTGCTGGGCATGGTCGCGATTATGGGGAATGACTGTCCCGAATCCAGGCCATAGAGTGGGCTTTCCTTCCCACTATTCGATAAAAGGCCGCCATGTCCGTCACCGATACCGCTCAAAATTCCAAACTGAAAGCTTGGCAAGCCGCCGCCGGCCCGCTTGGCGATGCCCTGTTGGGTCGACTCGACTGGGCGATCGCTCGCAAGAATTACGTCGACCAGATGCAGGCCGTTTTGCCGGCGCCGGATGGCGTCAGCTTCAGCTCCATCGACATGGACGGCGTGCCGGCGCTGGTCGTCATACCGGACACCGTCGTCGGCAACCGAGCGCTGTTCTACATGCACGGCGGTGGCTATGTGCATGGCGGCCCCGGCATGTACCGGGCCTTGGCCGGCTATTACGCCAAGGGGCTGTCGGCAACGGTCTACATTCCAGACTACCGACAGGCGCCGGAGTTTCCCTTCCCCACGCCGATTGAAGACGTGTTCAAGGCCTACCGGGCGCTGTTCGCGATGGGGCATCGCGCCCACGAACTGGCGATCTCCGGAGACTCTGCCGGAGGCGCCCTGGTTGTGACCATCATGCGGTGGGCAAAACGAGCCGGGGTTCCGCTACCGGTGGCGGGAGTGGCGCTTTCGCCCTGGGCGGACCTCACACATTCAGGGCTCTCGGCCAAAAGCCGCGACGGCTTGGACCCGCTGGTGGGAACCCAGGTGCTCAACCTCCTGGCTCGCACCTTTCTTGGCAAGGAACTCGCCACCCATCCCGACGCATCCCCGGTCTACGCTGACGTGCGGGGCCTGGCACCGGTCCTCATACAGATGGGCGAGAACGAGGTCATGCTTGACGGAGGTATCGCGTTGGCGTCGCGGCTGGCGGAGCAGCGGGTCAGGACCACGCTGGAAGTCTGGCCCGGCATGTTCCACGTATGGCATTCCCTGGTGGGGCATCTGCCCGAAGCAGACGAGGCGTTGGCTAATGCCGTGGCCTTCATCCTGAAGGAGTTAGACAGAAATTCTCAGGTAGGTTGACTCGACCGTGGGGCACAAGTGGCAGGTTCTGGCCCGTTGCTTCTCACCCGTCTTCCCACGCAGCTGAACAGCCGCATCGACGAACTGCTACAGCAGGCTGACCAGCCATTCGAAAACACCGCCACGATGGCGCTGATCGATTGACGTTGGCCCATTTGGCAGTGCGCGCTGGTGTTTCCAAACCGGTCACTTACGAGCACTTCGAAACCAGAACGGGCCTGTTGATCGAGCTGTATCGATGGATCGCGGCTTCACTCGGCATCTCCAAGGGCGTCGTGGCCAAGTACGTCGGCCTCGCCAGCGTCGCGGGCCTGGACTGGCCCACCATTCAAACGCTCAGCGACACGGCGCTGGAGCGTCGTGTCGTGCAAGGCCGGCTGGACCGCCCCTCGCACTACGTGCTGCCCGACTACGGCCGCGTGCACCAGGAGCTGCGGCGTAAGGGCATGACCCTCATGCTGCTGTGGGAGGAGCACGTCGCGGCCCATTCCGGGCAGCCGACCTACCGCTATAGCCAGTTCTGCGAGCGATATCGGCGCTATGCACTGCGCCTGAAGCGCTCGATGCGCCAGATCCACCGCGCCGGCGAGAAGCTCTTCGTCGACTACGCCGGCCCCACGGTCGAGCTCGTCGACGGCAGCCGCGCACACATCTTCGTGGCCGCGCTCGGCGCCTCCAGCTACACCTTCGCCTGCGCCGCCACGCCACGCGAGACCACGCCTGAGGCGGCCTCCAGCACAAAGGCTCGGGCGCTTGTCCGACTTTGAAACCCAAGGGAAGTAGTACTTTAGGCTGTCAAAATTCAAAAAGGCAGCCTGCTCCGCAGTCTGAAGACCAATAGTGCGTATCAAGAAGCCCGATAACCTGGCCGCCATCCGCGCGAAATTCGGGGTACCCGCACGCCGTGGTGGCGCGGTCGAAATCAATGGCCGGCGCGGTGTCATCACCGGGATGAGCGGGGATCTCGTGAAAGTGAAACTCCAGGGGACGGACGCTGGCCTGCCGTTTCATCCGCACGAGATTACTTATCCGCAGTGTTGATCGGGGTTGTCGCAATGGTGGGCGTAAGCCTACAAGTGGGCCGGACGAAGCGTGGAAAGATCCAAGGCAGGGAGCACTGATACCTGCAAGCGGAATCTTGTGTGGAGGAATTTGCAATGCCGATGGATTTCCTGCGTCGCATTGAGGAGGCACCCTTTCCCCTCGCCGTTCTCGAGGAGGCTGACATTCATTGCGCAGCCGTGCTCGCCGCGGCGAACTTCATCGACGCGAATCTTCCGGTGCCTGGCGACCGATCGAAACCCTCCGCCGTCATCCTGCGCATCACCCCGCAGGGTCGAGCAGAACTCAACCGGTTACGAAAGCAATGCACATGAAAAAGCCGCCTCGAGGGCGGCCGGCGGAATGCCGAGCTTCAACCCGTACGCTCAAGGGGGAGCGGATCGGTGCCCAGCGTGCCCGGCTGGGCCGCAAGGTCCGACGCAAAGGTGAACGCCGGGCTCGCCCGGTGCTGCTTGACGTGGTACATCGCCCTGTCCGCCGCGCGCAGCAGCCGCGCCAGGGTGTCGCCGTCGTCCGGACGGCAGGCTATGCCCAGGCTCATGCCGACCGTGACGCTGCGGCCCTCGTACTCGACCGGCTGCGAGCCCGCCTCGATCATGCGCCGGGCCATGAGGCTCAGGGCCTCGCGTGAAGGCGTGCCGAGCACCAGCACCGCGAACTCATCGCCGCCCAGCCTGGCGACCACGTCGTCCTTGCGCAATTGCTCGCGAAGCCGTTGCGCGATGGCGATCAGCACCTGGTCGCCGGCCGCGTGTCCGTGTGCGTCGTTCACGCCCTTGAACCCGTCCAGGTCGAGCAGCATCAGGGCGAACGGCTGGCCCTTGCCCAGCAATTCCTCGCCGCGGCTCTCGAAGCCGGCACGGCTGGCGGCGCCGGTCAGCGCGTCGGTGCCCAGGGCCTCCACCAGCTGCTGAGTGCGCGCGGTGAGCGCCTGCTCGGAGCGCAGCACGAGCTGCAGCCGCGAGCCCATGGCCACGGCGAAAACGATCAGCTCGGCTACCAGCGCGCCTTGCGACACGTTCATCTGGTTCGGTGCCCACTCGATCCAGCCCCAGCTCGCGACCACGATGGCGCCGATGCCGGCCAGCAGCAGCGCCACGCCGAAGAAGTAGAGCACCGCCGGCCAGTAGCGCCGCCGCATCGCGATCAGCGCGCCGATCACCATCACCACGGTCGATGCAATCACCGAGATCTGCACCAGCCGGAAAGTCATCAGCGGATGGGCGCCCCAGTTGGCATAGGGAATGGCCAGCGCGAGCGCGATGGTGAAGGCCTGCACCAGCCAGTCCAGCGGCGGCGCGAAGTGGCGCAGCCGCAGCAGCCGCCTGCCGAACTGCAGCTTGCAGATGGCCCACAGCGCCGGCCCGGCGGTGTAGGCGAAGCCGGCCGCCGCGGGCCAGTGCGCGAACGGGTAGCGCAAGGCGTGGCCATTGATGCTGGCGAGGGCCAGCACGCCGCAGGCGCAAGACAGCATGTAGAAGCCGTACAGCCCCTCGCCGAACACCTTGAACAGGACCAGGCCGTACACCATCAGGCCGATCAGCACGCCGTAGGTCACGCCGTCGAACATGCGCTTGTCCTGCGTGGACTGCAGGTAGTCGGCCGGGTCCCAGACCGAAACGTCGTAGATGCGCGCGAATGTCGACTCGACCCTGAAGTACACGTTGTAGGTGCCCGGCCCGGGCAACCGGAAGCGCCAGGCCATCTGTTCGGACGCGGCCGGGCGGGTCGCCCAGGGGTAGCGCATGCCGGTGGTGACCGGGGCGGCCAGCGCGTGGCCGTCTTCGTCGTAGGGACCGTAGAAGCGCAGGTCATGCGTCGAGACCGTCGGCACCAGCATGAGCCACTCGCGCGAGGCGTCGGCGGGGTCGGCCAGCCGCATCTGCAGCTTGAACCAGAGCACGCGGTCGGATTCCTTGCCCCGCAGCGGATCGTCGGGGAAGGCGAATCTCGCTTCCTGTGGCGGCGTGCGCACCTGCTCGATGCCCAGCGACCGCGTCTTGTCCTCGAACACCTGCAGATGCTGCACGGCCGGCAGCCCGCTCGGCTGGTGCCGTATCTGCAGCGGCCCGCGCTGCGCATCACCGGCCGGCTGGGCGGCGGCGACGGCCGACAGGAACAGCGCGAGCGCGGCGGCCACCAGCAGGCGCCAGGCGCGGCGCGTGTCGGCGGTGCCGCATGGGAAGAGGCGGGACATCATGGGATGTGCGGCGGGAGGGGCGAAAAAAAAGGCGGATTGTCGCCCGGGTGTGTATTTCCTGAGTTCTCCCGCGAGCCCCGACGCAAATGGACCAGCCACGAGCCGCCCCCGCTTCAGGCGGCCCGGGCGCAACCCGTCAAGCCGGCGGTTTCTGCACCACGACGCCGTACCAGCCGAGCCCCCGGTAGCTCTCGTAGCCCGGCGTTGCGGCGAAAGACACGGTGGTGCTCCCGTCGGACGCGCGATAGAAACCGGTGCGCTGCCCCTGGGTAACCAGGCGGAACTGCTCGTTGAGCACGTCCGCCTTGTCCGAGCTCGCGATGATGCGGAACGTCGAGTCGACGATCATGCAGCGCGTGCGCCGCCATTCCTCGTCGCTGAGCCGCACGCCCTTGATGACCGCCGATGCCTGCGCGGCCCAGTCGAAGAAGATCACCAGGGCACCCAGCGGCCGCCCATCCGTGGCGCCGCGCTCGCGGATCGCGGTGGCATATGTGGCGACATGCGCGTTCCCCAGCAGGGGCAAGGCTTCGATGTCGCCGGCCACGAAGTCCGCGCCTGAAGGCGTCTTCATCGCGTCCTTGAACCACCGCGCGCCGGCGATGTTGCGGCCGGTGGCCGAGTAGGCCTGCGGCCGGCCGTTCGCGACCACGGTGCCCGAGGCGTCCACGATCCACAGGTCGAGGTAGACGGTGTAGCTGTCGAGGATCACCGACAGCCGGCGCGACGCATGCTCGCGCGCCGGTGCGCCGCCGTCGGCAAGGCACTCGACCACCGCGGAGTCGGTCGCCCACCAGCGCACGTCGCACGAGCGCTCGTACAGGTTGCGATCGACGATGTCGATCATGTTCAGCGCGAGGTCCGTGCAGCGCTGCCCCTCGTGCGAACGCATCCGCTCGATCATGCTGTCGCCCAGGTCGGTGAGCTTCGACAGCGAGCCGGCGAGTTCCTTGTTGAGCGCGGTGGTGATGTCTGCGATGCGCGTCGACACCTGCTTGACCTGGTTGGCGACGACCGCGAAGCCCTTGCCCGCGTCGCCCGCGCGCGCTGCCTCGATCAGCGCATTGAGCGCGAGGAAGGTGGTTTCCCGGTTGATGTCGTTGATGTCGGAGATCTTCCCGTTGGCAAGCTTCTTGACCTGATGGGTGAGTTCGACGATTTCCTGCGGATTCGACATGGCGTGGCCCTCGGGGTGGATAACGGGTTGTTTTCCACTGCCCAGCAAATATCGGGCCGGGGGCGTGCACTTTCCGATCATGGACTGGTGGGGGTGATCGCCCCTTCTGCGCCGGTTCCCTTGCCGCGATAGGCCAGCACGGCGCCTGTGTGCTGGCCCAGCGTCGGCGCCGCGAAGGGCTCCGGTCCCGGCGTGCGGCCGAACTGCACGGGCCGCGTGAAGCCGCGGTAGGTGCCGAGCGTGGGGTGCGCGAACTCCGTCACCATGTCTTCGGCCAGCACCTGCGGGTTGTCGAACATGTCCTCGACGGTGCGTGCGGCTGCGCAGGGCACGTCTTCGCCGAAGCGCTCTTCCCATTCGAGCGCGCTGCGTTCGGCCAGCGCCGCGCGCAGCCGGGGGACGATCTCGGCGGAATGCTGCGCGCGCTTGCGCACCGAGTCGTAGCGCTCGTCGACCGCCAGCTCTGGCAGCCCGACCTTGGCGCACAGCGCCTGCCAGAAATGCGGCGTATTGGCGGAGATGTACAGGTAGCCCTCGCGCGTGGGATGCAGGCCGGTGATGCCGCCGGAGCGCATGTCGCGCCCCACGTCCTTGGGCTCGCCTTCGGCCCACACCATGCGGGCCGACTGCATCGTGAGCGCGGAGCGCAGCAGCGACACGCCGACGTACTGGCCGACGCCGCTCTTCTCGCGCTCGTACAGGGCCGAGGCCACGCCGGCGGCCACCAGCGCGGCCGCGTAGTAGTCGACCACCGAGCCGTAGAGGATCTCGGGCGGGCCGCCGCGCTGGCCCTGCAGCGCGCACATGCCCGTCATGGTCTGCAGCACCTGGTCGTAGCCTGCCTTCTCGCGCAGCGGCCCGGTCTCGCCGTAGCCGGTAACGGCGCAGTAGATCAGGCGCGGATTCAGCGCCTTCAGCTGTTCGTAGGCAATGCCCAGCCGCGGCGGCACGCTGGGCCGGAAGTTGTGCACCAGCACGTCGGCCGTGCCCACCAGCACCATCAGCGCGGCAAGGTCGTCCGCGTTCTTCAGGTCGAGCACCACGCCGAGCTTGCTGCGGTTCACGCCGATGAAGGCGCGGCTCTCGGCTTCCAGGGTCGATGGGTACTTGCGCAGGTTGTCGCCTGTGGGCGGCTCGATCTTGATGACCTCCGCGCCCTGGTCGGCCAGCAGCGAACAGCCGTACGGGCCCGCGATGTAGGCGCTCAGGTCGAGCACGCGCAAGCCACTCAGCGGGCCCGCAGGGCCGCTGCGCGGGGGCAGGCGCGCGTCGTTGCCGGCATCGTGGGGTGGGGCGTGGCTCATGGGTCTTCTCTTTCTCAGTCTGCGGTGATGTTCTGTTGCCTGGCCAGCTTCTTCCAGCGCTCCACGTCATCGGCGATCACGGTGCCGAACTGCGCCGGCGTGAGCGGCGTGGCGATCGCGCCTTCACGCAGGAAGCTGGCCGCGATCGTCGGGCGGGCCAGGATCTGGTTGACGGCCTGGTTGAGCTTCGCGACCACGTCGCCCGGCGTGCCCGCCGGTGCCAGCAGGCCCCACCAGAGCTCGAACTCGTAGCCGGGCACCGCGACGGCCATCGGCGTGAGATCGGGCGCGACGGGGCTCGGCTTCAGGCTGGTGATGCCGACGGCGCGCAGCTTGCCCGCGCGCACCATCGGCAGCAGCGACGGCCCGCTGGAAATCAGCAGCTGGGTCTGGTTGCCGATCAGGTCGGTCACGGCCGGGCCCATGCCCTTGTACGGGATGTGCGCGATCTGAAGGTCACCCACCTTGGCCTTGAGCAACTCTGTGCCGAACTGGTTGACGCTGCCAGAGCCCGAGGAGGCGTAGTTGTACTGGCCCGGCTTTGCCTTGATGGCTGCGATCAGCTCCGCGGGCGTCTTCGCGGGAAAGTCGTTGTTGACCGCGACGATGAAGGGGCCCTTGGCGAACATGGCCACGGGCGCGAGGCCCTTCACCGGATCGAAAGGCAGCTTCGACTGCACTGCCGCATTGGTCGTCATGCTGGAGGACACCGCCACCAGCGTGTAGCCGTCGGGCGTGGCGCGCGCCACCTGCGCGGTGCCGGTGTTGCCGCTGGCGCCGGGCCGGTTGTCGATGATCACCGGCTGCTTGAGCTCGTCGCCGAGTTCCTTGGCGATCTGGCGCGCGAAGGTGTCGTTCGAGCCGCCCGCGGGGTAGGGCACGACGATCGTGATGGCCTTGGACGGATAGGCTGCCTGTTGTGCGAACGCCGTGCCGACGGGCACGCATGCGCTGGCGAATGCAATGGCCGTGAGGGCGCCTGGGCGAAGAATGGTGGGAATGCGCATGGTGTGTCTTGTCTCCTGGTTCTTGTGTGTATGCGTGCCTCGCCGGGTGCGAGGCCGATGCGATCAACCGGGCAGCAGCCCGAGCCCGCGCGCGCTCTCGACGATGGCGCGTGCGCGAAGCACGAAGGGGATGTCGATCATCTTTCCGTCCACCACGTAGGCACCGATGCCCTTGGCGTCGGCCTCGCGGGCCGCTTCGACCACCTTGCACGCATGCGCGATTTCATCGTCGGTGGGGCGGAACACTTCGTTCGCGATGGCGACCTGGCTCGGATGGATGCAGGTCTTGCCGAGGAAGCCGAGGTTGCGCGCGAGCTTCGCTTCGGCACGAAAGCCTTCGGCATCACGGATGTCGGCGAATGCGCTGTCGTAGGCGTAGACACCGGCTTCGCCAGCGGCGATGCGCACCGCGAACATCGCCTGCTGGACTGCTTCCGGCGCACGCCGCGCGATGCCCAGGGGCTCGAACAGATCGCCGAGGCCCAGCTGGAGCCCCTTCACGCGGGGATGCGCAAGGGCGAGCTGCGAGGCCATGCGCAGGGCGGAAGGCGTTTCGATGTTGAGCAGCAGGCCGATGGGTGACGTCACGCCATGAGTCCGCTCGGCACGCTCGATGGCTTCTGCCGCAGCTTGCACGTGCGCCGGGCTATCGGGCTTGGGAAGGTTGATGAGCTGCACGCCGGGCATCGCCACCGCGGCGATGTCGCGCTCGAAGTGCGGCGTGTCCATCGCGTTGACGCGGACGATCAGGGTCTTGCCGGCGGCCTTGGCATCGACGCCCGCCAGCAACTGGCGCACGCAGTCGCGCGCCTCGTCCTTGCGCGCTTCGGAGACCGCGTCTTCCAGGTCGAGACAAATGCCGTCGGCCGCGCTGTCCAGCGCCTTGGCGAACAACTCGGGGCGTGTGCCGGGAACAAAGAGCTTGCTTCTCATGCATGCAGTGTCCGCAGTCCATGAGATTAGAAAAACACATGCTTTCTATGATCAGATCATAGAAAATCTATCTTCATGGAAACCGCCTACCTGCACAGCTTTCTACTGGTGGTGGAGTCCGGTTCGATGTCGGAGGCCGCGCGCCGGCTCGACCTCACGCCCGCCGCCGTGGCCCAGCAGGTCCGCGCGCTGGAGCGCGAGCTTGGCGCGCCGCTGCTCGCGCGCGCCGGCCGCACGGTGCAGCCCACTGAGGCAGGGCACCAGTTGGTGCAGCGCGGTCGCAACCTGCTCAGGGAGGTGAGCGACATCAAGGCGCTGCTCGGCAGCGATGCCGCCGGCGGCGAACTGCTGGTGGGCACCATCAACACCGCCATTCACAGCCTGCTGCCGGACATCCTGGCGCACTTCGTGAAGACGCACCCGGGCGCCAAGGTGTTCCTGCAGTCGGGCACGACCGCCACGCTCCACAAGGCGCTGCTGCAAGGCGAGCTCGACGCGGCCGTGTGCCTGCACCCGACGTTCGCGCTTCCGAAGACCTTCGACTGGTCGTTGCTGCGCGAAGAGCCCTTGGTACTGCTCGCGCCCAGCCGCCTTGCGCGGCGCGATCCGCACGAATTGCTGAGGACATCGCCGCTGATCCGCTACGACCGCAATCTTGGCGGTGGCAAGCAGGCCGACCGTTACCTGCGTGCCGCGGGCATCGTGCCGCAGGAGCGCTTCGAACTCAGCTCGCTGCTGGCGATTGCAATGATGGTCGACCGCGGGCTCGGCGTTTCGATCGTGCCGGACATCGCATCGCCGCTGCTGGAAGGCCAGCGCATTGCCAAGATCGCGTTGCCGCTGCCTTCGGAGCCTCGGCGCTTCGGCGTGCTGTGGCTGCGCGCATCGCCGCGGCTGAGGCTGATCCAGGGCTTCGTGGACAGCGCGGGGCAGGTCAGCGGAGGCAAGGGCATTTCGCGCAGAACCGCCGTATCCGGGATGGCTCAAAAAAGCAGGCTATAATCGAGAGCTTAGCGGCTGTAGCTCAGTTGGATAGAGTACTTGGCTACGAACCAAGGGGTCGTGGGTTCAATTCCTGCCAGCCGCACCACCTGTTGAAAAGCCCGGAAGATTCGTCTTCCGGGCTTTTTTCTTTGTTGGCTTCGCTTCGTTCGCTCCGGGAATTCCGGAAACGGGCGAAAAAGGCAGGCTATAATTGCAAGCTGTGCGGCTGTAGCTCAGTTGGATAGAGTACTTGGCTACGAACCAAGGGGTCGTGGGTTCAATTCCTGCCAGCCGCACCACTACAAGGAAAGCCCGCAACGCAAGTTGCGGGCTTTTTTCATTTGGAGGATCTGCGTGAGCAAGGCATTCACCAAGGAAACCGAGACAGACGGAGACGACGACGGCGCCGATGGCGCATCGCCTCCGCTGCCCGCGGGCAGCAAGAACTACATCACCCCCGACGGCTACGCGCGGCTGCGCGACGAACTGCTGCACCTGATGGACGAAGAGCGGCCGAAGATCGTCGAAACAGTGCACTGGGCGGCCAAGAACGGCGATCGCTCCGAGAACGGCGACTATCTCTACGGCAAGAAGCGCCTGCGCGAAATCGACCGCCGCATCCGTTTTCTCACCAAGCGTCTCGAAATCGCCGAAATCACCGACCCCTCGGTGCACCACGGCCGAGACCAGGTCTTCTTCGGCGCCACGGTCCGCTATGCCGATGAAACGGGCGACGAGCGGAGCGTCACCATCCTCGGCATCGACGAGGCGGAAAGCGCCAAGTCGCAGGTCAGCTGGATTTCACCGATCGCGCGGGCGCTGCTGAAGGCGCGCGAGGGCGACGTGGTGAAGCTCGTGACGCCGGGCGGCGCGCACGAGGTCGAGATTCTGTCGGTGAGCTATCCGGCACCGCGCCCGGCCGCGACGTAACAACGCCGCTTCAATCCAGGCCCGCTCAGGGGACAGGCACCGTCCTCGATGCCGTCAGCACCGAAGCGGTCCGGCGCGCGGCGCGCAGCACCGCATCGAGATGCGCGCGGTCGCGCACCGCGATCACGAAGCGCAGGTCGGTCGAATCCTGCGGCGTTTCATCGGCCATTTCGACGTGCGTGATGTCGGCTTCGGCGTCGGCCAGCGTGGCGGCGACCCGCGCCAGCACGCCCTTGTCGTTGCGCACCGTGATGACCACGCCGGTCTCGAAGGCACGCGTGGGCTCGTCGGCCCATTCGACGGCGAAGAAGCGCTCGCTGTCCTTGTGGCGCAGGCGCTGGCCCACGCCGCATTCTTCGGTGTGCACCACCAGCCCTTCGCCGTGTCCGAGGTAGCCGACGATCTGGTCGCCGGGAATCGGGCGGCAGCACAGTGCGAAGCGCACCGATGAGTTCTCGCTGCCGTCCAGCGTGACCGCGCCCTGCGACACGGTTTCGTGCGAGATGAAGCGTTCGCGGCTCAGCAGCAGCGCGTCGGGGCGTTCGCCCAGCTCCGAGAGCATGGCCACGAGCCGCTTGGCGACGATGCTGGCAATGCGCTTGCCCAGGCCGATGTCGGTCAGCAACTCAGCGCGGGTGCGGTTGCCGGTGAAGCGCAGCAGCTTTTCCCACAGCGCCTGGTGTTCCTCGTCGTTCTCCGGCAGCTTGCTCAGGCCTTCGGCGCGCAATGCCTGCGCCAGCAGCTTCTCGCCCAGCCCTTCGGACTCGGCGTGCGCCAGCGTCTTGAGGTAATGGCGGATCTTGGAGCGGGCGCGGCCCGTGCGCACGAAGCCGAGCCAGGCCGGATTGGGCGTCGACACCGGCGCGGTGATGACCTCGACCACGTCGCCGTTCTTGAGCTCGGTGCGCAGCGGCACCTGGTCGCCGTTGATGCGCGCGGCCGAGGTGTGGTCGCCGATGTTGCTGTGGATTGCGTAGGCGAAGTCGACCACCGTGGCACCACGCGGCAGCGCCATGATCTGGCTCTTGGGCGTGAACACGTAGACCGCGTCTGGGAACAGGTCGACCTTCACGTGGTCCCAGAACTCGGCGGCGTCGCGGGTTTCGTCCTGGATGTCGAGCAGCGACTGCAGCCACTTGGTGCCCAGGCGGTCGTTGCTGGCTGCGTTCGGCTCGGCGGCCTTGTAGAGCCAGTGCGCGGCCACGCCGGATTCGGCCACCACGTGCATGGCCTCGGTGCGCAGCTGGAATTCGACGCTCACGCCGGCCGGCCCCACGAGCGTGGTGTGCAGCGACTGGTAGCCGTTGAGCTTGGCGATCGCGATGTGGTCCTTGAACTTGCCCGGCAGCGGCTTGTACATCTGGTGCAGGATGCCCAGGCCGGTGTAGCAGGCGATCACGTTCGGCACGATCAGGCGGAAGCCGTAGATGTCGGTCACCTGGGCGAAGCTCAGGTGCTTTTCTTCCATCTTGCGGTAGATCGAATAGAGCGTTTTCTCGCGCCCTGCGATCCGAAGCGTCATGCCGGCGGCCGAGAAGGCGGTCTCGACTTCTTTCTGCACTTTCTGGATCAGGTCGCGGCGTCGGCCGCGGGCCTTGGCCACGGCCTTGGACAGCGTGGCGTAGCGCCACGGCTTCAGGTGCCGGAACGACAGTTCCTGCAGCTCGCGATAGGTCTGGTTGAGCCCGAGCCGGTGCGCGATGGGCGCGTAGATTTCGAGCGTTTCGCGCGAGATGCGCGCCCATTTCTCGCGCGGCGCATCGGCCAGCGTGCGCATGTTGTGCGTGCGGTCCGCCAGCTTGACCAGGATGACGCGCACGTCGCGCGCCATGGCCAGCAGCATCTTGCGGAAGGACTCGGCCTGGTTTTCTTCGCGCGTGTTGAACTGCAGCTTGTCGAGCTTGGTGAGTCCGTCGACCAGTTCGGCCACCGGGGCGCCGAAGCGCTCGATCAGCTCGGGCTTGGTGACGCCGCAATCCTCGATGGCGTCGTGGAGCAGGGCGGCCATCAGGGCCTGCGCGTCTAGCTTCCACTCGGCGCATTGCGCCGCCACTGCTATGGGGTGGGTGATGTAGGGCTCGCCGCTGTTGCGCAGTTGCCCCAGGTGGGCCTCGTCCGCGAAGCGATATGCGCGGCGGACCAGCTCGGTGTCTTCGGGGCTTAGGTAATCGAGCCGCGCCGTCAATGCGGCAAAGCTTGCTGCGGCCGCGTTCAGCGCCGCCGGGCTCGGCTTCGGCGTGCCTTTGGTGGCATGGGACTGATGTTTGGCTACCGCGCTCATGGCTACCACTTTAGCGTGACCGCTCCGTGGACGCGTCCGGACATAAAAAAAGCACCGCATTGCGGTGCCTTTTCGTTGCAGGGCTGCGTCAGATCAGCCCGGCACCTTCTTGAGCATTTCGAGGCCGATCTTGCCTTCGGCGATTTCGCGCAGCGCCGTGACGGCGGGCTTGTTCTTGCTCTCGATCTTGGGGGCGTGGCCCTGGCTCAGCATGCGCGCACGGTACGTGGCGGCCAGCACGAGCTGGAAGCGGTTCGGAATATTGACGAGACAGTCTTCGACGGTGATGCGGGCCATGATGAGAATCTTTCTGTCTGTGAGCGGATGAACTCGGATATCAGGGGATGTTCAGTGCGGCGAATGTGTCGGCACGCGCACGGCGCTGTGCGGAGTACCGGAGCCGCTGAGCGTGGACGATCGCCTTGAGATCGAAAAGCGCGCGCTCAAATAACTCGTTGATTATAACGAAGTCGAATTTCCCCGCCTGCGCCATCTCCTCGGCGGCATTCTTCAGGCGGGTTTCGATCACCGCGGCGCTGTCTTCGCCGCGTCGCTCCAGGCGGGAGCGCAATTCTTCCCAGCTGGGCGGCAGGATGAAGATCATGACCGCGTTGGCAAAAGTCTTGCGGATCTGCAGCGCGCCCTGGAAGTCGATTTCGAGGATGACGTCGGCCCCCTGGGCGATCCGCTCCTCGATGGCTTTCTTGGAAGTGCCGTACTTGTGGCCGTGCACATGTGCCCATTCCACGAAGCCGTCGCCCGCGATCATGGCGTCGAACTCCGTCGGCGAGGCAAAAAAGTACTCGCGGCCGTGCTTTTCCTGACCGCGAGGCGAGCGGGTGGTGTGGGAAACAGAGGGCTGGACGGCTGCGTCCAGCTCCATCAGCGCCTTGACCAGGCTCGATTTGCCGGCGCCGCTGGGCGCCGCCACCACGAAGATATTGCCGGGGTAATCCATGCTTTCGCTCGTCATTCGATGTTCTGGACCTGCTCTCGCATCTGCTCGATCAGGACCTTCATGTCCACGCCAATGCGCGTGAGCTCCAGGGCTGCCGACTTGGAGCCCAGGGTGTTGGCCTCGCGGTGCAGTTCCTGGATCAGGAAGTCGAGCCGCTTGCCGATCTCGCCGCCCTTCTTGAGCAGGCGCTCGATCTCGTCGAGGTGCGAGTTCAGGCGGGTCAGCTCCTCGGCCACGTCGATGCGGATCGCGAAGGCGGTGGCCTCGGTCAGCGCGCGGTCCTGGGCGGCCTCGGGCAGGGTGCCGCCGGTGCTTTCGGTCAGGCCCATGGCCTCTTTCCAGCGCTCCAGGAAGCGGGTGCGCTGCTGTTCGACCAGCTGCGGCACCAGCGGGCCGGCCTGCTGCACCAGGGTGCGCAGCTGGGCCAGGTGGGCCTCGAGCATCTTGGCCAGCCGGGCGCCTTCGCGCTGGCGGGCCGACATCAGGCCGTCGAGTGCCTTGCCGGTCACCTCGAGCAGGTCGGGGCCCCAGTCGCCGCGGGCGGCGCTGTCGCCGCCGGCCAGGCGCAGCACGTCGGCCACGCTCAGGTCGCGGGCGCCGGGCAGCCAGGCCTTGATGCTGTCCTGCACCCCGTTGAGCCGCTGGAGCAGCTTCACGGAGGGCTCGACGACGCCCGCCTGGGCGGTGTTCTCGATGGCCGCGCGCACCTCGACCTTGCCGCGCTTGAGCTTGCCCGTGAGCAGCTCGCGCAGCGCGGTTTCATGCTGGCGCAGTTCCTCCGGCAACTTGAAGGTGAGATCGAGGAAGCGGCTGTTGACCGAGCGGATTTCGACCCCGAGCCGGCCCGCCGCGGAGGGCCGTGCTTCGGCTTCGGAGTGGCTGCCTGCGGACCCATTTTGGCCGCTGGCGTAGCCGGTCATGCTGTAAACTGGCATTGCGCCTCACTGTGGTTTTGCTTGCAAGCACCGAGGCGTCGGCACGGCGTTCGCTTGCCGCACCATCGCCTTCGGGCGAAACTCCCGGATTATGTCAAAGGTCAAGCCTTCGCCCCTGCTGCCCGATACGGTCATTGGCGGATACCGCGTTGTACGCCGGCTTTCCGCGGGTGGTTTCGGTGTCGTCTACCTCGCCATCGACCCTGCCGGACAGCAGGTCGCCATCAAGGAGTATCTGCCTTCGTCGCTCGCCACCCGGGGCCCCGACGAGCTGGCGCCCCAGGTGCCGCCCGAGAAGCTCTCCCTCTACCGCCTGGGGCTCAAGAGCTTCTTCGAAGAGGGCCGCTCGCTCGCGCAAATTTCGCATGCCTCTGTGGTCAGCGTGCTCAATTTCTTCCGCGAGAACGAGACCGTCTACATGGTCATGAACTACCTGGAGGGCGCCACCCTGCAGGATTTCGTGGTCACGGCACGAGACCTGAAAAAGCAGAAGGTGTTCCGCGAGTCCACCATCCGGTCGCTGTTCGACGAAATCCTGCGCGGGCTGCGCATCGTCCATCAGTACAAGATGTTGCACCTGGACATCAAGCCGGCCAACATTTTCGTGACCGACGACGACCGCGCCGTGCTGATCGACTTCGGCGCCGCGCGCGAAGTGCTCAGCAAGGAAGGCATCTTCATCCGCCCCATGTACACCCCCGGCTTCGCAGCTCCCGAGATGTACCGGCGCGACTCTTCCATGGGCCCGTGGACCGACATCTACGCCATCGGCGCCTGCATCTACGCCTGCATGCAGGGCTACCCGCCCAACGACGCCCCCCGGCGCATCGAGAAAGACCGCCTCAGCCTGTCGCTGTCGCGCCTGCGCGGCGTGTATTCCGACAACCTGATCGAGGTGGTCGAGTGGTGCATGTCGCTCGACCCGCTGTCGCGCCCGCAATCGGTCTTCGCGCTGCAGAAGGAACTCAGCCGCGAGGGCGAGCGCCGCTACACCAAGCTCACCGTGGGCGAGAAGGTGCGGCTGTCCATCGACAACATCCGCTCCTTCGACAAGAAGGGCCTGCCCAAGGCTGCCGCGCCCACCACGCGGCCCGCATGACATCACCATGAAATTTTCCGTCTTCCAGGTCAGCCGCAAGGGCGGCCGTCTCAAGAACGAAGACCGCATGGGCTATTGCTACACGCGGGAATCGGGCCTGTTCGTGCTGGCCGACGGCATGGGCGGCCATCCGGAAGGCGAAGTGGCGGCGCAACTGGCCCTGCAGACCATCGCCGCGCTCTACCAGCGCGAGGCACGCCCGATCGTGAAAGACGTGAAAGCCTTCCTGGCCGAATCGGCCATGGCCGCGCACCAGCAGATCATGCGGTACGCCAGCCACAAGGCCATGCTCGATACGCCGCGCACCACCGTCGTCGCGGCCGTGCTCCAGGGCACCACCGCCACCTGGATGCACTGCGGCGACTCGCGCCTGTACGTCGTGCGCGACGGCCGCCTGCTGACCCGCACGCGCGACCACTCCCACGCCGAGCGCCCCAAGCCGCACGGCTCCGACACGCCCGTCAACCGCAACCTGCTGCTGACCTGCCTCGGCTCGCCGACCACGCCGCTGTTCGACGTGTCGAGCCCGCTGCAGCTGCAGCGCGGCGACCGCCTCATGCTGTGCTCCGACGGCGTGTGGGGCGTGCTCGACGACGCGCTCATCGTGCACACGCTTTCTTCCGGCAAGCCCGTGTCCGACGCCGCCCCCGACCTCGCCGAAATGGCGCTGCGCAAGGGCGGCGCCCACAGCGACAACGTCACGCTCATCGCCCTCGAATGGGAGATGCCCGACAGCACGGGCGACGACCGCAGCGGCGTGTCCACCGAAACCATAGAAGACGGCGTGTTCGCCTCCACCATCCAGGCCGGCATGCCGTCGGACAACGAGATCGACGACCTCGACGAAGATGCCATCGAGCGCTCCATCGCCGAGATCAACGAAGCCATTCGCCGCTCGGCCGCCCGCAAGACCTGAGCGCGCCGTTCGTTCCTTGTTCTCCTCTTTCGAGTCTCAAACAATGACTGCTTTCACACGAAGCGGCGGCCGTGCCGCCGACCAGCTGCGCCCGGTGCGCATTACCCGTGGCTTCACCATCCATGCCGAAGGCTCCGTGCTGATCGAGTTCGGCCAGACCCGCGTGCTGTGCACCGCCTCGGTCGAAGAGAAAGTGCCGCCGCACAAGAAGGGCAGCGGCGAAGGCTGGGTCACGGCCGAATACGGCATGCTGCCGCGCGCCACCCACACCCGCAGCAGCCGCGAGGCCGCCAAGGGCAAGCAGACCGGCCGCACGCAGGAAATCCAGCGCCTCATCGGCCGATCGATGCGCGCCGTGTTCGACCTGGCTGCCCTGGGCGAGCGCACCATCCACCTCGACTGCGACGTGCTGCAGGCCGACGGCGGCACGCGCACCGCGGCCATCACCGGCGCCTTCGTGGCCGCGCAAGACGCCGTCAACAAGCTCATCGCCGCGGGCACCCTGGCTGCATCGCCCATCAAGGGCCATGTGGCCGCCATCTCGGTGGGCATCGTCGAAGGCACGCCGCTGCTCGACCTCGAATACACCGAAGATTCCTCCTGCGACACCGACATGAACGTCGTCATGACCGGCGCCGGCCACTTCGTCGAAGTGCAGGGCACGGCCGAAGGCGTGGCCTTCACCCGCGACGAAATGAACAGCCTGCTCGGCCTTGCCGAAAAGGGCATCGGCGAACTCGTGACCCTGCAGAAGCAGGCGCTGCTCGCCGCCAACTGACCACCTCCAGCTACTGGCGCCTGCTTCCAAGGCGGGCGCCACAGCCACTTTGACTTTCTATGAAACTGGTTCTGGCTTCCAACAACGCAGGCAAGCTCGCCGAACTCCAGCAACTGTTCGCGGAACTGGCCGTCACGCTCGTGCCGCAGTCGGCGCTGGGCGTGGGCGAGGCTGAAGAACCTTTCCGCACCTTCGTCGAGAACGCGCTGACCAAGGCGCGCCATGCCAGCGCCGCCACCGGCCTGCCGGCCATCGCCGACGACGCCGGCCTGTGCGTCGACGCCTTCGGCGGCCTGCCGGGCGTCGACACCGCTTACTACGCCACCCAGTTCGGCTACGCCAAGGGCGACGCCAACAACGTGAAGGCGCTGCTCGAACAGATGAGCGGTGTCGTCAACCGGCGCGCCGCGCTCGTCAGCACGCTGGTCGCGCTGCGCAGCCACGACGACCCGGAACCGCTCATTGCCGTGGGCCGCGTCGTCGGCGAGATCGCGCCCGAGCCCGTGGGCGACAACGGCTTCGGCTTCGACCCCGTGATGTACCTGCCGAGCTTCGGCAAGACCTTCGCCCAGCTGACGCCCGAGATCAAGAACGCCAACAGCCACCGTGGCCGCGCGGCGCAGGCCATGCTGGCCCTGATGCGCGAATGCTGGCTGCCCGCGTAATGGCCACCGTCTTCCCGATCCAGCCGGCGCAGCCCACGGGCGCGCCGCAGGCCAACGACGTGCTGCACTGGATGCGGCCCGGCCCGCTGCAGCTCAGCGCGCTGCCGCCGCTTTCGCTCTACATCCACCTGCCGTGGTGCCTGCGCAAGTGCCCGTACTGCGACTTCAACTCGCACGAATGGCGCGCCGCCAGCGAGGCCGACATAGAAGGCATTCCCGAGCAGGCGTACATCGACGCGCTCGTGGCCGACCTCGACGCGGCGCTGCCCCTCATCTGGGGGCGCACCGTGCACACCATCTTCATCGGCGGCGGCACGCCGAGCCTGTTCTCGCCGCAAGCCATCGACCGCCTGCTGGGCGACGTGCGCGCGCGCCTGAAGCTAGCGCCCGACTGCGAGATCACGCTAGAAGCCAACCCCGGCACCTTCGAGCGCAACCGCTTCCGTGCATTCCGCGCCGCGGGCGTCACGCGCCTGTCGGTGGGCGTGCAGAGCTTCAACGACGAGCACCTGAAGGCGCTGGGCCGCGTGCATGACCGTGCGCAGGCCATTGCGGCAGTCGAAGAGGCCGCGAGCGCTTTCGACACCTTCAACCTCGACCTGATGTACGCCCTGCCGGGCCAGACGCTGGAGGGCCTGGAGGCCGACCTTTCGCAAGCCCTGTCGCTCGCGCCGCCGCACCTGTCGGTGTACCACCTGACCATCGAGCCCAACACCTGGTTCGCCAAGTTTCCGCCGACGCTGCCCGAGGACGACATCGCCTACGAGATGCTCGACCGCATCACCGAACGCACCAGCGCCGTCGGCATGACGCGCTACGAAGTGTCGGCCTATGCGCACGAAGGCCATGCCTGCGGGCACAACCGCAACTACTGGGAGTTTGGCGACTACCTTGGCATAGGCGCAGGCGCGCACAGCAAGCTGAGCTTTGCGCACCGCATCGTGCGCCAAGTGCGCTACCGCGAGCCGCGGCTGTACATGGAAAACGCCCGCGCCGGCGCCGCCGTGTCGCAGAGCGATGAGGTGGCGCTGGCCGACCTGCCATTCGAGTTCATGCTCAATGCGCTGAGGCTGAAGGCCGGCTTCACGCTGCCCCAGTTCAGCGAACGCACTGGGCTCGCGATGACCGCCATCCAGCGCGGCCTGGAAGAGGCCGAACGCAAGGGGCTCCTGGCGCGCGACCTGTTCCGGGTGTGGCCCACCGAACGCGGGCTGGACTTTCTGAGCGATCTGCAGGCGATGTTCCTGCCGGACGGAGAGTAGGGTGCCGCCGTCGGCTTAAAATCTTAAGTTCCGGAGAGTTGGGTGAGTGGTTTAAACCAGCAGTCTTGAAAACTGCCGACGTGAAAGCGTCCGTGAGTTCGAATCTCACACTCTCCGCCAGGACAAGCATTTTCAAGATGTCAAAACGCGCCTCAGGGCGCGTTTTTCATTGGGGAAGTGCATATACTCTGCCGCCCTGACCAGCCGTAACATGCCGTGTAAGCGCTTTTGGGATGGCCCGTTGTATGACCGGTCGGGAGCAATGCCAAAGCGATCTCGTGAACTGTCTGCGATGGAGGTTGGCCGCCTGAGGGAAGAGGGCGACCATAACGTGGGCGGCATCCCTGGCCTGTACCTGCAGATCATCAGCGGATCGCGCGCGTGGATTCTGCGCTTCAAGATCGGCACTCGACGCCGGCGCATGGGGTTGGGCGGCTTTCCTGCCGTGCCGCTCTCTCAGGCCCGCGAGCGAGCGCGTGAGGCGCATAAATTGATCGACTCAGGGGAAGCCCCATCGAGGCGCGCGACGCGCTAAAAAAGGCTGCTGCAGCTTCCCAGGCGTGGGCGCTGACGTTCAAGGTGGCGTGCGAAAGGTTCATCGCCGCGAAGGAAAGTGAGTGGCTGAACCCAAAGCACCGGCAGCAGTGGGAGAACACCCTCAAGGACTACGCTGAGCCGGTGCTGGGCCACATGGACGTGGCCGAGATTGGGCAGGATGAGGTGCTGCGCGTCCTCGATCCGATTTGGCGAACAAAGACGGAGACGGCGACCGCGCGCGATCACGCCCTGGGGGGTCTTCGCATTGGGCCTGTCGACGTCGAGGCGCTCGCAGTAGTCGAGCACGGTGTCGAGCTTGTCCTGCCTGCTCATCGGCAGCGGGTGACCGTTGAGCATGTCGTCGATCGCACATGCGCAACGTCCTGCGCGGGCACAAACCTCGGAGTCGCCGATAGACCAGTGAAGGATGTCCTTGTGTTCGTGCTCGAAGGCGCGCATTGCATCAACGCGCGCCAGATTCCAGCTGAGCCAGTCGCCACCGACGGTGCGCACCTTCGGCTTGAGCGGCATGATGATGTCGAACGCCGGCACCCACTGAGGCGGCAGCTCGCCTCGCATGCGTGCATCCATCAACGGTGCGACCTGTGCAACATGCTGGTCGTGCGGAAGGCTGGAACGCCGGCGCATCCAGAAGACTGGATCAGGCGCGGCTTGGCGGGTGGCAACGACGCGCATGGGTTGTCGGCCGCAAGCAGTCGTGTATCAAGATCGGTTTTCGGGAACATGCCCAAGCTTCAGAACAAGAATCCCAGATCGTAGACGTCGGGCCGCAGTTTCAACGTTAACGCTTGGTAAGCCGCCTCTAGAGGTGTGAAATCTACTTCATCATTCTCGATGTTGGCTCTCAACGCTCTTCGGATCTGATACCAACCAACGTCGGGCCGATTCAGCTTGTACTCGTCGCGGATTCGCTTCTCGAAGCGAGTACCGTGGTACTTTTTCCATAGCTTCTGTCCTTCAGCCATCACTACCTTTGCCTCGCTCGAAAGCTTGAGGGTGGCAATGTAGTCGCTCATAAAGCTTGATTCGAATCTACTCGCTGCGCCGACCTGAACCTCCGTGTAGGGGATGAAGTGATTCACGAGAGTCCAGGAGTCGTCGTTCCATTCAAGGCCTTTACATCCCGCGCTCAAGTTCTTGCCTGAAAACAACATGTAGATCAGACAGTCGGACTTGAACTCGCCAGGTAGCGGCAACGAGGGTTGCAAGAATTGGTCGTTGTGATTTAGCCAAGTATGGGCAATCAGAAGGCGTACGGAGAACACAACAGCAACCTCTGCGATGTTCTGGGCGTTGATGTACAGGCCGCCGCCGTTCCCTCCGGTGTAGATTGACGATGTGATTAGCGTCTCCTGCCCTGAGTGCTGCAAGTCGTTGTTGCTTGCATACAGGTAACCAATCATGTCGTCGCACGACCGCTTGAGCCTAGGGTTCGTTGAGATCGTGAATGCATTCGAGAGAGGCAATGCCAATTCCTTGTTGGCTTTCGGCGGAGTAATCCATTTGTTCAGGTAGGTATTGGCAGGGCGGTTCGCGAACACCTTCGTTCCGAGGAGCTCGCCGGTCTTGGTGAGCGCGTCCGTTTCGATGCTGGTGATCGGCTCCTTTTTCGAGGTGTCCCAAACCAGGAAGCCAATAGGAAAATCGCCTTTGATTCCATCAAACGCCTTGCTATGAACAACGAAACCACCAAGGAACTCGGCCTCCCACTGCGCTCGGAACGACTCAAAATTGGGAGCTAGGACGTATTTCAACGTGCTGAACATGGCCAGCGTGGCGTTCGGAAGCTCCTTTTGCACACGCGCCAAGAACTGCACAAACAGTTCCTTGCTCGCATAGCCGAAGTTCATTTGAATGTTGATCTTAGACTGCTCGATGCCTACCTTGTTTGTATCGCCCTTTCCGATGCCTGAGCCTGTCTCGCCATAAGGTGGGTTAATCAAGACGAGGATTTTCTTCGCACCCTTCTTCTTCGTATTCGCATCCTCGATCGCTTGCTTGAGGGCGGAAGGCAGCTTCTTGGACAACGAATAGTCGATCTCCCCGCCATCCGTGATGTCGTCGTTCAAGTAGTCGTATTGAAATTTCTCCGCCGCAACGCAGGTGTGGCTTGCGGTCATCACCTCGATATCGGCCCTGTCCAGCGTGCTCATGAAAATGTTGCGATGGTTCGAATGTTTAACTTCGAGATTCCCAACGCCGCAGCACATGTCCCAAACGACGTAGTTCTTCTGCCAGTTTGTGCCCAACGTCTTAGCCAACAGGTCATAGGCCTTGTCAACGATATGCAGCGGCGTGTAAAAGGCTCCCTTGAAGGTCCGTTCATCGATTGGGAGCAGACTGTCTCTGCGTTCGAGAAGGTAGCCGCGGTACTCTTCTTCGGGCGGTCGATGGTAGATCGCCCAAAATTTCCGATAGCCTCGGTCGCTCGATAACTCGAACGTCTTTCCATTCAACAGAAAGAGCGGACGATCGTCATCGTGCAGCAATCGAGCAGGGAGATCTGCCATCGCGGCCTTCGCACCATCGTGCATGATGTCTGCAAAGAATAGAAGGGCGTAGTCGGATTCGGTAACTCCATCGATCTCCTTGCCGATCATCTCGACCCATTGATCGAATACCTGCCGCAAGTTTGCAGGTGTGATCGGTGTACGGATAAGCTTTCCCGCCTTGATCGCGGTCTTGATTGTGTTGATGAACTCCTTTTCGTGGCTTTCGATCTTGTAGACCACGAAATGAGTTTCGATGTACGGAGCGGCTTGGGCTGCTACCTTTTTGTCCACCTGCGACGCCGACTTCGGCCACTTGATGGACTTGTCCATCATTATCGGCAGAGCCTTAGCAGTTTCCATGATGGCGGCTTTTTCGCGATCAATAACTGCCAGGAACGGCGGTATGTGCTCGCCTTTCTTCCTCGCGTCCCGCACATAGAAGAGAAGCTGGGTGAACATGAGAACGGGAGCGACAGCAACCGACTTCGCCTCAAACCAAATCTCTTCCGCTTGGATATCAATTAATCCCTTCTTGAAACTCTTAAGGCCCAATGCCTTGATGTAAGCGTCCTTAACATCTTCCTCGGATATCGCTTTGGAAAGATCAGTGATTAGGCTCATTGAGTACTCGTGCTGAAAAACGATCGGGGCGGCTGCTGGCCCACCTATGATGAAGTCAGTGTACTGGGATGGTCAGACAAGGCGCGAGAGGCATCGTGCCCGCACGCACTCTCACGCGAACGACGGCTTTGGCGGCGATCTCGGCGTGGCCAGCGGTCGCAGCCGAGTAATCATCGAGGTCGCAATATTTGGCCTCTGGTCGAGCTAAAACGCGATCAACGCATTTCGACGATGTGAACGCGAGGTGTTGTGCCGCGCACGTGGCGGGAATCCAGTCGGCGAACAAATTCTGTTCTCGATGAAACTCGACGTCAGGTCAATCACCCACGTGGCAGGGCCTCCTGCACACGGCGCGTGGCCCTCGCGCGAACTGTCAATCGTCCACGGTCGCGCCTTCCTGGCCTTCCACGCCTTCGGCTTGCTCGGTTTCCAGCGTTAGCTGGCTCGTATAGCCGCTGCCGTCAAGCGAGTGCCGCACGCGGGAGACGATCCACGGTGTTTCGTCAATCTTGCGTTTGTAGCCGGCCACGCGCGCAGGGCGCTGCGGAATGATGCCGGGCGGGAAGTTCCGCATCCTGCACCGCGAGCAGTTCAAGGGTTCGGACTTCGAAGCCCAGGCCGACGCGATCAAGCGAATCCCGCAGCAATACAACGTCATGCACATCGGCATCGACAAGACCGGCCTCGGCGCCGGCGTCTTCCAGATCGTTGAGAAGTTCTTTCCCCAGGTGAAGGGCCACCTGCGCCACCAGCGCGGGGATCGCCGTTTCGTCGGATGCGGGTTCAGGGGATGGTGATGCGGCCGTGTGGCCTATGGGTTGCGATGGATTGGATGCCATGGCGTCGTCTTCCTTTGCCTGCCGGAACTTGCATGTTCTGCCTGCAGCCGAGACGATTTGATGAACGGACCGTAAAGCTGGGTTGAATTTACGAAACCGCTGGTGGCGCAAAGGTGTCGGCGGGTGAGAAGGATTAGCCCGGCATTAGCGCCGGGCCGTCGCGCTCATTCAGTCCTCACTCACTCGATCCTGAAGACGAACTCCTGCGTCGCCACGACCTCGGCATCGCCCGTGGTCTGGCATTCGTAGCGCATCACCGCCGAGCGCACCGCCGATTGATAGACCTTGGGCCCGGAGAGAAAGCGCACCTCCGTCACGCGCCCGCCCTTGATGCGCACCTCGGCCTTGACGACACCGCTGATGCCTTCGTCCAGTGCCTTGCGCGGCATCTCGGGCTTCACCTGCCTGGGGCATGCCACCGCGATGTCGGTGGACACCGCCTGGGACGGGGCGGGAGGCGCGGGCGGTGCCGGCGGCGCGGCGGGCGGCGGCGCCACCGGTTCGGTGTTCTGCACGGCGGTGATGGCGGGCGCGGTGCTCGGCGGCGGCGTCACCGCCGGCGGCGGCACGTAGGCCGGACGCGGCGGCGGCGGTGCCTTCGGCGTCTCCTGCCGGATGATCTTCTTCGGTGGAGGCGGCGGGGGAGGGGGCGGCGGTGGCGGCACCTTCACTTCCGTGATGATGGTCGCGTCCATCGGCTTCTTGATCATCTCGATGGTCTTGCGCGCCAGGCCCGAGACGAGCGCGTAGCCCACCAGCACGTGGAACAGCACCATCACGCCGATGCCCACGGGGCCGAAGCGGGACTTGGGGTCGAAGTCGTTGGCGCGGCTCATGGGATGAACTGCTCCGAGCCCATGATGCCCAGCTTGGTCAGGCCGGAGCGCTGGGCCGAGGCCATCACGCCGGCCACCACGTCGTAGCGGGCCTGCTTGTCGGGGCGCAGGTGCACTTCAGGCTGCACCGGTTGCGCCGCGAGCTGCTCGAAGCGCCGCTCCACCTCGGACAGCTCGGCCACGGCCTCGCCGTTCCACAGCACGGTGCTGTGCTCGTCGATGTCCACGCGCAGCACCTCGGGCTTGATGTCGCTGGGCGGCGGGTTGCCGTTGGGCATGTTCAGGTTCACCGCGTGCAGCTGTATGGGGATGGTGATGATGAGCATGATCAGCAGCACCAGCATCACGTCGATCAGCGGCGTGGTGTTGATGTCCATCATGGGCTCGTCGGTGGGGGTGCCGCTGCGGCGCCCCTGTTTTTCTTTTCGCATGGCTGTGTGTTCTCAGTTGCGCGCGGGCGGCTCGGTGATGAAGCCGACCTTGACGATGCCGGCCGACTGGCACGCGTAGATGATCTTTCCCACCGGCTCGTACACCGAGTGCCAGTCGCCGCGTATGTGCACCTCGGGCTGCGGGTTGAGGGCGGCCACTTTCTTCAGCCGCTCGGCCAGGTTGTTCACGTCGCGCACGGGCGTGTCGTACCAGTAGATGCGCCCGGCCGTGTCCACCGACAGCACGATGGTGTCGGGCTTGCTCTCGCGCACCTCGTTGCGCTGCTTCGGCACTTCCACGGGCACCGAGTAATTGACCACCGGGATGGTGATGAGGAAGATGATCAGCAGCACCAGCATCACGTCGACCAGCGGCGTGGTGTTGATGGCCGCGATGGCCTGTTCCTCGTCGCCGCCGCCGGATGGGATGTTCATCGCCATGGTGTGGCTCGCTTCGCGTGCGGTGGTGGCGCGGCGCTCAGGCGGTGGCCCGGCCCGACAGGATCACGGAGTGCAGCTCGCCGCTGAATTCGCGCACGTCGTCCATCACCGTGATGTTGCGGCGCAGGAGCCAGTTGTAGCCCAGCACCGCGGGCACGGCCACGGCCAGGCCGATGGCGGTCATGATGAGCGACTCGCCCACGGGGCCGGCCACCTTGTCGATCGACGCCTGGCCCGCAATGCCGATGGCGGTGAGCGCGTGGTAGATGCCCCAGACGGTGCCGAACAGGCCCACGAAAGGCGCCGTGGAGCCCACGGTGGCCAGCAGCGACATGCCGTTGCTCAGGCGCCGGTTCACGCGTTCGGTGGCGCGGTGGATGCACAGGTCTACGAAGTCGGCAAAGTCGACCTTGCCGCGCAGGCCGTCATGCTTGCGCGTGGCATGCACGCCCGCATCGGCGATGAAGCGGAAGGGGCTGCCTTCGGCTAGCTTGGCGGTGCCGGCCTGCACGCTGCCTTCGTTCCAGAACTCGTTGTCGACTTCCTTCGCCTGCCGGCCCATGCGCATCTGCTCGAGCAGCTTGGTGACGATGACGTACCAGCTGCCCATCGACATGATCGCCAGGATGGCCAGCACGGCCTTGGCCACCAGGTCGCTCTGCGCCCAGAGCGCGCCGATGCCGTAGGGGTTGTCGACCTTGGTGGCGGCGGCGGCCGGCACCGCGGCCGGCGCCGTGGGTGTGGCGGTGGGCGCAACTGCCGGTGCGGATGCAGGTGCGGGTTCCGTCGTGGCCTGGGCGTTGGCGGCGTGCGGCGCGGCGGTCAGGCAAAGCGCCAGGGCGAGCGGAGCGGCCACGGCCATCAGCTTCGCGAAAAAGGTCTTCATCATGTTTGACTCCAAAAAACAAAACGGAGGGCAATCGGGGCGCGCGGTCAGGCCGCGCGCCAGCCGAGGGCCTTGCCCCACACGGCGTACACGCTCGCACTGCTGCCGCGCACGACGTGGTAGCGGTCGTAGGGGGCCGCGGTCATGCAGGCGTGATGCGGAAGAATGCGCACGCGGCTGCCGATGGGCAGCGCTTCGAACATGGCCTGCAGGTCGTCGTCGCCATCGCCTTCGATGGCGATCAGGCCGTGCTCCTGGTGCAGCTCGGCCACGCGCAGGCCGGGCAACGGCGTGGTGCCGTCCGCGCGGCACACCAGCCCGAAGCCCAGGCCGCCGCGGAACTCGGCCGCCGACTCGTCCTTCGACAGCGCAAGCGCGCCGGCGTCGATGAGCACGCGGCGCGAACGCGGGTTGTGGCCGATCACCGTGGCCAGCACCGACAGCGCGATGTCCTCGATGCCGCAGATGCCGCGCGCGGCCTGGTCCAGGTCGAAGAAGGTGTAGACGCCGGGGCGCATTTCGGTAACGCCGTCTAGCCGCTCGGCACACACCGCGGTTGGCGTGGCGCCCACGCTGACCACATCCACCGTGAAGCCGGCCGCGCGCAGGCACTCGGCGGCGCGCACCGCGCCTGCGCGCTCGGCTTCGGCAATGGCGCGGATCGAATCCAGCCCCTCGGCGTGGTAGCTGTGGCCGGCGTGGGTGAGCACGCCGGCCAGCGTCAGCGATTCGCTGCGTTGCACTTCGGCCGCGATGGCGAGCAGCGTCTCTTCATCGTCGGGCGATACACCGCCGCGGCCGCCGCCGGTGTCGACCTCGATCAGCAGCCCGAAGCTCGCGCCCAGGGCGCGCGCACGCGCGGCCACCGCCCGCACCGCACCAACGCAGTCCGCGAGCAGGTTCACGCGGGCGCCGTGCATGCGCTGCACGCGATGCAGCGCATCGATCTTGCCGGCGCTGATGCCCACCGCATAGGTCAGGTCCAGGAAGCCGTAGCGCGCGAAGTAGTCGGCCTCGGCCACGGTGGACACGGTGATGGCGCCGCTGTGCCCACGGGTGGCCAGGCGCGCCACCTCGGCCGACTTGGAAGTCTTCAGGTGCGGGCGCAGCGCCACGCCGTGCCGCGCCGCGCGCTGCGCCATCGCGTCGCAGTTGCGTTCGAGGACTGCGCTGTCGAGCAACAGCGCCGGCGTGTTCAGCTCGGCCAGCGCCGTTTGTGCGAGCGGCGTCACCGGGCGCATCCGAGCTCCGCCATGACCCAGTCGACTTCTTCGGCAATGCGGTTCACGAAAGGCGGCAGCACCACCAGCGACATGTGCTCGGCGCCCTCGACGCGATGCAGGCGGCTGCGCTTCGACAGCGCCGCATGCGCCTCCTGGTACTCGGGCCAGCGCCGTTGCACTTCTGCGCCTTCCTCGGCACCTGGCGGCAGCTTCGGCATGACCGTGGCCGACAGCACCGACAGCGGCCGCGTGCCCAGGTCCGGCGACGCGCCGGCCTGCCGGGCGACGTGCTGGAGGCCTTCATGTTCCTTCACCATCGTGTCGACGGTTTCCGGCGTGTAGTTCGCGGCCATCTGCCGCAGCACATGGGGCATGTCGGCAAAGATGGCCTGTACCAGCGCGAACTCCGGCGGCGGCAGGCCGCCGGCCTGGAACTCAGCGCGCTTCTTGCGCTCCGGCGCCAACGTTTCCGCCGGCAGGCCCTGGAACGCTTCGAACTGCTCCGGATGGCTGGAGTCGAGCATCACGACGCCGGCTACCTGCTCCGGATACAGGCCGGTGTAGATGCGGTTCAGCAGGCCGCCCAGCGAATGGCCGATCAGCACGATCGGGCCGGTCACGCCGGCCGCGGCCAGCAGCGCATGCAGATGCTGCGCGTTGCGCTTGCCGTCGAAGGGTGCGTCGTCTGCCTCGCTCCAGCCCATGCCGGCGCGGTCGTAGCTGATCACCGGGTACTTGGCCGACAGCGCCTTCTGCAGGCGTGCATAGATAGGCGAGGCGCAGCCGCCGCCGGCTTCGAGCACCAGCGTGGGATGCAGGGCAGTGGCCGGCGCGGGGCCGCTGCGCTGCAGGTGCATCTTGCGGCCGTCGACGGTGTACACCTCGCCCGGCGCGGGCATGCCGCGCCCGTCCAACGACGGTGGCAGTGCACCGGCGGCGCGCTTGGGCTCTTCCACGCGCGGCCAGTAGTCGAGGTCGCGCACGCGGTACGGCAGGTTGGCGAAGTCGGTGCTCAGCGCGGCCGGCGTCGACACGTACAGCACCGACTTGGCGATAGGCCCGAACTCCGCATGGAAGTGCTGCGCCGACTTCACCACGACCAGTTTCTTGGCCGCCAGGTCGATGCCCAGGCCCGTGAAGAGGTCGGACCCGATGACCTGGTTGCGCTTGCTGATGAGCACGATGTCCACGCCGTTCGCTGCCTGCACCCACACGCAGGGGCCCATGGGCGTGTGATTGCCGGGCACGAGGCCGCGCTGCGAATGCGCTTCCCGCACGGCCTTGACGGTCACGTGCAGGTCGATCGGGTCGCCCGAGGCCGGGCCGCACTTGCCGCCCAGCCGCAGCTCGAAGCTGGCGCCGACGCCCGCGTCGCGGCACAGTTGCACCGCGCCCAGGTCCCAGACGCCGCCGAAGGCTACGTTGCCGATGCCGCGCTCGAGCAACGCGCGCAGCACGAAGGTGCTGTCGCTGGTGGCGCCGCCGCCGGCGTTGTCGGCCGTGTCGGCGATCACCACCGGGCCGCCTTGCGTGGCCATGGCCCGCTCCAGCGTCTCGTCGATGGAGAGCGAAGGCACGCCGGTCTGGTGGCGCAGCTCCCAGAACTCGCGGCCCAGTTCGTCGGCCAGCCTGGCGGCCAGCGCGGGGTCGTTGTCCGTCACCACCCACAGCTTGGCGCCGGATTCCGGCACGTCGGCCCAGGGGAAGCCATGGCCCAGCGATACCGACAGCACGCCGGGCAGCTTCTCGCAGGCTTCCATGCGGCGCACGAAGCCGGCCATGGGTTCGCGCGTGGTGTGCCACTTGCCCACCATGCGGCAGTCGTGCACGGCCGTGACCGGCTGCACGCGGCCTTGCGCGGTGTCCACGACGATGCGGACCAGCTCCTGCAGGCGGTCCAGCGCGTCGGTGTGCGGATATTCCTTGTAGCAAATGATCACGTCCGACTCGGTCAGCATCTGCTGCGTGAAGTGGCAGTGCAGGTCGAGCGACACGCCGATGGTCACCTTCGGGCCGACGATGGCGCGCACCCGCGAGATCAGGTCGCCTTCGCAGTCGTCGTAGCCGTCGGCCACCATGGCGCCGTGCAGCACCAGGATCACGCCGTCCACCGGGCCGGCCTTGCGCAGGTCGTCCAGGATCTCGTCGCGCAGGCTCTCGTACACCGGGCGCACGGTGCGCCCAAGCGGCTGGGCGAAGGCCAGCAGGCTCTCGACCAGCTCGTGGCCTTCGGCCGCCAGCTGCTTGCGCACTTCCACCGCGAACATGCCGTAGCCGGATGCGTCGCGCGTGCTGGAGTCGCCGTGGAAGATGCCGTATTCCTCGAAGCTGCCCAGCCCGGTGGGGGCGGACACGAAGGTGTTGGTTTCTGTGGCGAAGAGGGTGGTGAAGAACTTCATGCGTGTTGCTCCTGGCGTGCGAGTTGGATGTTCCGGGTGCGCAGGGTGCTCAGCCGCAGTCCCACGACGCGGCCCTCCTTGCGCTCCACGTTGAGGACCGATTTGCCCATCTGGCTCAGCACCGGGTCGGTCGAGACGAGCGTCATCACGTCGGCCGACAGCGGCGTCAGCACGCAGGCGTGCTGGCCGTGACGGCCATGCACCGTGAGCAGCAGCCTGCCGCCGACCAGCGCCATCTGCGCGGTGGCATCGAGGTCGGCGCTGGTGTAGTCGCCGCACAGCTGCTCGGCCAGCGTGGCGACATCGGGCGCGGCGCCTGCCAGCCGCTCGAAGCGGCGCGGTTGCCCACCTTCGTGCAGCACCAGCGTGTCGGGCGCGCGTTGCGGATCGATGTCGCTGGCGTCGAGCACGAGGTCGTTGACCGGCAGGTCCTGCAGGCCCAGCCACAGCTTGCCTTCGCCCTGATGCATCGGCTTTGCCTCGCCGGCCTGCCACGACATGCACAGCCTGCCCGAGACGTCGGAAAAGCCCATCACGCTGCCGGTGGCCGGCTCGTGGTAGGTCTGGCCGACGAGCGCGGGGAAGGCACTGGCCTGGGGGCGCACTTCAGGCGGCTGCAGCGCGTCGCCCAGCAGCAGCTCGACCACCTTGAGGGCCAGCGGCGAGGGGGCTACAGCGGCGCCGTTCACCATGACGATGATGTCCAGCCCATGGCTGGGCACGCTGAGCATCTGCGACTGGGCGCCGAGCACCGCACCCGCGTGATGGACGATCTCGACCCCGCGGTAGGGATGGCGCGCCAGCCCGAAGCCGTAGGTCACCTTCGAACCCGACGACAGCGTGGTGGCTTCTGACAGCATGGCCCAGCTCTGCGGGCTGCCCACGATCTTCTCGCTGCTGCGCATGTGCGCGAGCCAGCGCAGCATGTCGTCCACCGTCGACACCAGCGAGCCGCCGCCGTCGAGCTCGCACGGGTACAGCCCGCGTTGCCATCCGCCGCGCGGCGACGGGATGTAGAGGCCGGACAGGCCGGGAACCACGTCGAGATCGGTCGCGACCGACGCGGTGTCGGGCATGCCCAGCGGCCCGAAGAGGCGCGCCTTCAGGAAGTCGTTGTAGCTCTGTCCGCTCACGCGCTCGATGATCTTCGCCAGCAGGAAGTAGCCGCCGTTGCTGTAGACCATCTGCGTGCCGGGCTCGAAGTTCAGCTCGCTCTGGCGGACCATCGAGGGCAGCCCCGGGCCGGGCTGCGTGAACGTGAGGCCGTGCGCGATGGCCCACAGCTCGTCGTGGCCGCGCCAGCCGCTGGTGTGGGTCAGCAGGTGGCGCAGCGTGGGGCCGTTGGCGCTCAGCTGTGGCATCTCGGGCAGGTGCTTTTGCACCGCGTCGTCGATGTCGAGCAGGCCGTCTTCCGCCAGCAGCAGGATGGCCATTGCCGTGAAGTGCTT
Source organism: Variovorax sp. (assembly GCF_965279555.1). NCBI lineage: Bacteria > Pseudomonadati > Pseudomonadota > Betaproteobacteria > Burkholderiales > Comamonadaceae > Variovorax > Variovorax sp. The sequence goes on from NZ_OZ257247.1 coordinate 451,166, forward strand.
GCTGGTGGATGCGATGCGCATGCGCGTGGTCGGCGTGTTGGCCACGCCCATTTCCAGGCTGGCCATGCCGACGGCGCGGCGGTACAGCAGGCGGCCGTTGCGCGCGATGCCGATGACCATGCCGGGTGCGTCGCTGCGGCTGAAGGGCGCCACCAGTGCGTCGATGGCGGCCAGCGCGGCTGCCTCCGCGGCGGCGGGCGAAGTTGTTGTGTCAGGCAATGAAGGCGAGGGTTGTTGTGACATGGAAGGACAACGAAAGAGGGTGGGAAGAAAGAAGAAAACCGGGCAGGCTCAGGTGGGCCGCGCCGCGCGCATCAGGCGCACGAACGGACCTTCGGTGGCGCGCAGCACCATGGCGCCCATGACGCCGCCGATCAGCGTCGTGGCGACGATGGCCACCGCCAGCCCGTTGGGCACCGACTTGAGGGCGTCCGACAACATGCCGACCACCAGCGGCCCCACCACGCCGAACGGCAGCCCGGCCACGGAGAGCAGCGCGATGGTGCGGGCGCGCAGGTGCGGAGGCGCCGCGTCCTGCAGCACGTTGGGCAGCAGCACCGCGCCGCTGATGAGCGGCACGACCAGCAGCGCCAGCAGCGTGAACGCGTCGGTCGCCGAGCGCGTGAAGAGCAGCAGCGACGACAACAGCGCGGCCGTGAGGTTGCCCAGCATGATGATGCGCAGCGCGGCGGCCGGCCCCATGCGTGGCTGCACGTAGCGCATTGCCGCCACGCCCAGCAGGCCGCCGATCACCGTGCCGCACAGAAAGGCAATGCCCATGCCTTGCCCCATCTGCGCCGGCGTGACGCCGTACTGGCGCGCCGCCATGATCGGCAGCCAGGTGCCGATGGAGCTCATGCCGATGCTCGCCAGGCCCGCGCCGATCACCAGGCCCGCGAAGGTGCGCCAGTGCTGGCGCAGGTGGTCGCGAAAGCTGATGGTGCTGACGGCATCGTCAACATCGTCGGCAGCGGCTTGAATGGCGGCGGGTGCGGCTGCGGGCATGGCGCCAGCCGCCGGAGAAACAGGCGAGGCAGCCTGCGTGCCCCCGCGCCGGGTCCGGCGGATCGACAGCACCAGCAGCGTCACCGGGATGCCGGCGGAGGCCATCACGAAGAAGGTCAGCCGCCATGCCTCCAGCTGCTGCATCGATGCCGGCAGCCAGTGCCGCAGGTCGTCCGTCAGGTGCACCACGGTGCCGCCCAGCAGGGCGCCCAGCGCGCTGCCGAAGATGGCCGACAGCGCGAACACCGCATTGGCCAGCACCCGCTGCGCGCGCGGGAACAGGTCGGGGATCATGCTGTTGGTGATGGGCCCGAGGCCGGCTTCGCCCACGCCCAGGCCGATGGAGGCGATGAACAGCACGCCGTAGTCCATGGCGGTGCCGCGCATGGCCGTGGCGGCGCTCCACAGCAGCACGCAGGCGGCCAGCACCACGCGCCTGTCGTAGCGGTCGCTGAGCCAGCCCAGGGGCAGCGTGGCAATGCCGGTGAACAGCACGATGCCCGCGCCCTGCAACAGCCCCAGTTGCGTGTCGGAGAGCGACAGCGCAATGCGCATCGGCTCCGTCAGCAGCGTGAGGATGACCTTGTCGATCGAGCCCAGCACGGTCGCGATGACCAGCACCGCCAGCGCGTACCAGGCGCTGGCTGGTGCTTTTCTTGCCGTTTCGGGCGCGGCGGCGCTCGCCGCATCCGGCGGCAAAGCGGCCGCCAGCGGATTGATGCTCGACATCTCAGAACGGAACGTTGACGGCCAGGCCGACGGTGCGCGAAGGCGCCAGTGCCGCCTGCACCAGGTTCGGGTTCGCCGTCAGGCCGGTGTCGATCGACAGGAAGCCGCGCTTGTTCGTCAGGTTGCGCACATAGGCCGAGAGGCTGAAACGCTGGAAGTCGATGCCCGCCTGCAGGTCGACCAGCGTGTACGCCGGCATCTTGATGCTCGGAATGGTCGAGCTGCCGGCGTAGCCCGCGTCGCGCTTGCCGGTGTAGCGCGCGCTGACGCCGAAGTAGGCCGGGTGCTCGGCAATGCTGAAGTTGCGCGTCACGCCCAGCGTGGTCGCGAAGCGCGGCGTCTGGGGCAGGCGGGTGCCCGCCTTGGCGTCCAGGCCCTTGGCGTCTTCGGTCAGGCGCGCATCGATGAGCGCGGCGTTGGCGGTGAAGCGCCACTCCTTGCTGGGCTTCCAGGCGAGCGTGAGCTCACCGCCCTTGACGCGGGCGCCGCCGGCGTTGGTGACGAACACGAAGCCGCCGCTCTTGGTCGGCTGCTGCACGTCGCGCCATTCGATGTCGTAGAGGGCGGCTTCCAGCGACAGCTTGCGGTCCAGCAGGTCGGCCTTGTAGCCGAGCTCGTAGCTCCACAACGAGTCGGACTTGTACATCGGCTGCACGATTCTGCGGTCGGTGTCGGCCTTCAGCACGTTCGGACCGCCGGGGCGGTAGCCGCTGGCTGCACGGAAATACACGTTGCTGGTCTCCGACAGCGTGTACTTGGCCGCGGCGAGGTAGGTGGTGGGGCTTTCCGACGAGGTGCCGCTGGCGTTGGCATCGACCGGGCCGACCAGCGTGCCCGACTGCTTGCTGGCGTAGCGCTGGTTGTTGCGCGCCAGCCGCATGCCGCCGGTGAACGAAAGCGCGGGCGTCACGTTCCAGGTGACGTCGCCATAGAAGGCCTCCTCGCGGTAGCGCGAAGACTGCGTCGACGTGAGGAAGGTCTTGCTGCCCAGCCCGCCGTTGAGGTTCGCGCTGAGGGTGCCGTCGTTGGCGCCGCGTTCGCGGTTCAGGTAGATGCCGGCGAGCCACTCGATGGTGGTCCCCGAGCGCGAGGTCAGGCGGAACTCCTGGCTCACGCGGTGCTGCTCCACGGTGCTGGCCAGCGGCGCCGAGGCGGCCGACAGGCGCAGCGCGGCCAGCGCCGGCGCGTAAAGGGCGGTGAGGTCGACCGAGTTGGTGATCTTCACGTCCTGCGCGGAGGTGATCGAGTTCAGCCGCGCCCAGCCGAAGTCGTACTCCACGTCCAGGCCGAACAGCTGTGTCTTGTTGGTGTAGGGCTCGCGGGAAGACAGCTGGCGTGTGCGGTCGAGACCCCATGGGCGAAGGGTGCGCTTGTCGATGTCCTCGAAGCCCAGGCCCTGGCGCTTCACATCCTGCACGGTTCCCGTCAGGCGCACCGTCAGTTCCTTCGTGGGCGTCAGCAGCACCGAGACCCGGCCGCCGTCGGTATGGCCGCGGTCGATGTTGCGCCCCCGTGCCGTGCCGACGGCGTCGTAGCTGCCGCCGAGCTGGTCGGTGAAGGCGGCGAAGCGCACGGCCGCCACGTCTTCCTTGATCGGCACGTTGAGCACCGCTCCGGTCGTGAAGCCCGGGCCGCCGCCCTGCGTCCACGAGGTGCCGAATTTCACCGAGCCCGCGAACTCCATCGTGTCGGGCTGGTTGGTCACGTACTTGAGCACGCCGCTCATGGCGCCGGCGCCGTACAGCGTACCCTGCGGGCCGCGCAGCACCTCGATGTGGTTCAGGTCGAGCATGCCCATGTCCAGCGGCGTGAAGCCGGCGAGCGCGCCGGACGAGCTCAGCCCCGTGGCCACGTCGTCGACATACACGCCGACGGTCGCGATGCCCTGCACGGGGCCGGTGGTCAGCCCGCGCATGGTCAGGATGCCGCCCACGCTGCCGCTGCTCGTCATGGTCACGCCCGGCTGCTCTGCCACGTAGTCGGCCAGGTTCTTGGCGCCGGCGCGCTCCAGCGTTTCGGCCTTCATCACGTTGACCTGCATCGGCACTTCGCGCACCGGCTCGCGGCGGCGCGTAGCCGTGACGGTGACGCTGTCGAGCGACTGGGGCTCTTCGGAGGTCGGCTTTGCCACGACGGGCGCTGCGGTGTAGATCAAGATCGCGCCGTCGTCGCCGCGGCGCGTGAGCAGCGGCGTGCCTTCGAGAATGCGCGACAGCGCCTCCTGCGGCGGCAGCGCGCCCTTCACGCCGCGCGTGACCATGCCTTTCACGTCGTCGACCTTGTAGATCAGCTGCACGCCGCCCTGCGCGATGTAGGCGTCGAGCGCGGCCTTCAGGTCGCCGGCGCCGACGTCGAAGACCTGTTGCGCCTGGACTTGCGACTGGGCCTGCGCCATCACGGGCAGGCCGGTCATCAATGCACACGTGCCGCCGATGACCCAGTGGCGGATCGCCACCGGAAGGCCCGCCGGCCTGCTTTTCTTCTTCGGCTTCTTCTTGGAGGGCAGGCTTGCGGCTTGCTCGATTCGGTTCATGGGTGTCGGTCTCCAGTGTGGCTTTGTTTTGGTATTCACTGAGACGAATGCCCGGTCACATTCCGGTAATAAGCTAGTTTGAAATCCTTGTTTCGTTGCCGCTTTCCTGCACCGAGAGGCCGAAGCCCTGCTTCAGCAATGCCACGAAGCCGCCCATGTTGTTGGCATCGAAGCTGCCGCCGATGCGGATGCGCGCGAGCGCGGGATCGGCGATCACCAGCTTGCGCGTGTTGTAGCGGTTGAACTGCGCGGCCGCGTCGCCCAGCGAGGTCTGGTCGAACACCAGCTTGCCCTTGCGCCAGCTCAGTTCGTCGTCGATCTGCTTCGGCGCCTTCGACATCACCAGCACGTTGTTCGCGCTGGCAACAGCCGCCTGGTTGCGCACGAGCACGGTGGGCTCGCTGCTCTTTGCGCTCTTGTCGGTGCCGCGGTCGTTGCCGGTCGATGCGATCTGCACGCGGCCTTCCTCGACCACCACGTTCACCTGCTCGCCCTCGCGCCGCACCACGAAGCGCGTGCCCAGCACGGTGATGCGGCGGTCGCCGGCGATCACCACGAACGGATGCGCCTTGTCGTGCGCGATGTCGAAGTAGGCCTCGCCGTCTTCGAGCCACACCTTGCGTCCGTTGGCATTCACGACAGTGCGCAGGTGGGTGGCGGTGTTCAGCGTGAGCACCGAGCCGTCGGGCAGCGAGACCGACTGGCGCGCGCCCACGGCGGTGGCGTAGTGCTCGCTCTGCCAGTCCTGCGTGTACTTCCACCCGAGCCAGCTGCAGCCGGCTGCCGCAATCAGCATGCTGGCTGCGATGCGCTGGGTTGAAAAGCGCGGCAGCTGAAACGCGCGGTGCGCACGAGCGCTCGGGCGTGTCGTTGCGGGTGCCGGCAGCGGGATGGGAATGACCCCGGGCGCCGCTGCGGCGGCAGGTGCCGCCGGCGCGCGCAAGGCACCCAGCCGGTCGGCGCGCTCCCAGACGCTGGACAGTCGCAGCCACGCGATGCGGTGCGCGACGGACTCTGCAATCCATGCGTCTAGCTGCTGCTGGTCGGTGTCGGTCCATTTGCCGCCGTCGCGGCGCGCCAGCCATTCGGCGGCGGCGGATTCGATGCGTTCGGCTTCAGTCATGGCGAAAGCCTCTTTTCATTCTGTGCCCGGCCGAAGGCCTTGGTGTCGAGCTGCACGCCGCTGGAGAGCATGGCGTCCGCCAGGGCGCGCACGCCCCGCGACACCTGCCGTTCGACCGTGTCCTCGGTGATGCCGAGCAATATGGCTACGTCGCGCTGCGGCAGGCCGTCGATCTTGCGCAGCTCCACCACGCGGCGGCACTTGGGCGGCAGGGCGTCGAGCGCCGTCTGCAGCAGCCGCAGCTCGCCGCGGCCCGCGGCATGGCGCTCGGGCGTGAGCTCGTCGGCCGAGAAGTCGAGCGCGTCCAGGTCGGCAATGATTTCGATCGACACGATCTGCGCACGCCGCGCGCGGTCGATCAACAGGTTGCGGGCCGTGGCGAAGACAAAGGGCTTCACCAGTTCGGGCATGGCTTTGGCGGCGGATTCATATATGCGCACGTAGACATCCTGGCGCAGGTCGGGTACTTCGGCTTCGTCGCGCCAGTTGCGACGAAGAAAACGCGTGAGCGCCGCCTCCATCGGCAGCACTTCGCTGACGAACCAGTTGTCCAAGTCACTGGGAACCAAAAGAGCGCTCCTGGAAAAATGGCCGGATGGGGATACGGCGCGTCGCCGGGAGTGGCGACACACACTGAGACGAACGGCCAGAAGATTTCCGGTAACGCGCGATGCGGCGCGATTCTAGGAGCACTGAAATGGGGCGCACCGTTACCGGAAAGCGCGCGCGCACTCGTCTCATGGGAGTACGAGAAAAAACAGCTCGCTGGAAATACAAAGACATGAATCGAATCGGGAGGCACAACCCCATCCTTCGCACCGGAATGGCCCGGCGGCGCATTGCCGTCGGCCTGGGATGCGCACTGATCGGGGGCCTCGCATGGGCCGATGCCCGGGATTTCGACGTCGGCGGCGGCGAGCTGCGGCCCGCGCTGGATGTCTACATCGCGCAGTCGGGCGTGCAGTTGATCTACAAGATAGAAGACGTCAAGGGCCTGTCGACGCGCGGCGTCAAGGGCAGGATCGCGCCCGACGCGGCGCTGGAACGCCTGCTGGACGGCACGCGGCTGCGCATACGGCGGGGGCAGGACGGCGCGATGGTGCTCATCGCGCCCGCGCCCACCGCGGCGGCGGCAACCGGAGCCGCCGAAAAGAAGCCGTGACCTTCGGCAGGGGGCGGCGCGGCGGCGGCGCCCTTAACATTCCGACGTGCGGGCCGACCCGCTTTCCATGAAATGACGATTCGCCGCCGCACTCTTGCCCTTCTTCTTCTCTCCGTGCCTGCTGCCGCCCTGGTGGCGGCGGGCGGCTACTGGGGAGCGACCCACCTCAACCTGAACCCGGGCCTCGAGGTGGGTGCCGTGCTCGACGAGTTCAACGGCGTGAAGGTCTATTACAACGGCGGCGTGAACCACTCCGACGGCCGGCTGCTGTCCAGCGACGGCTACAACCTGGGCATCAAGTACCAGTGCGTGGAGTTCATCAAGCGCTACTACTTCGAGCGCTTCGGCCATCGCATGCCCGACCCCTACGGCAACGCGAAGGACTACTTCGACCGCGACACCGCGCACGGCGTGCTCAACGCCAGGCGCAATCTGCTGCAGTACCGCAACGCGCAGGCCGACAGGCCGCGGGTGGAAGACCTGATCGTGTTCAAGCCGACGCTGCTCAACCCGTATGGGCACGTGGCCATCGTCTCCGGCGTGGGCGAGAAAGACATCGAGATCGTGCAGCAGAACCCCGGGCCTTTCGGCGACAGCCGGGCCCGCCTGGCGCTCGATGGGGTCGACGGCCGCTGGACCGTGGCGGGCGGCACGCTGGGCTGGCTGCGGCGCGCGGGCGACAAACCAGCCGCGCCATAGCCGGCAATCGGCTCGCAGCCGTTCTTTCTTTGGGTCTGCCTGGCGAAGCGGCGTAACTTTCGCGCGGGAACGACCGAACTACGTTGCATGGGACGCGGATGCGCATTCCGGCGGGGCCGGTGCATCTTTCGCCAGGCATCCATATGTATCGATGCCGCGTACTCAAAGGTCATCACCCAAGGAATTTGCCATGAACCACCACGGACGCCGCTTCGTTCTCAAGGCCGGCTCATCGACGCTCGGCCTGGCGCTTTTCAACGGTTTCGGCTGGAGCGCCGGCCTGGCGCATGCCGCCGAGCCCGGAAAGTTCGAGATCACCCGCACCGATGCCGAGTGGCGCAAGCTCCTCACGCCCAACCAGTACGCCGTGCTGCGCCAGGAAGGCACCGAGCGGCCCTACTCGAGCCCGCTGAACGACGAGCACCGCGAAGGCCGCTTCGCCTGTGCGGGCTGCTCGCTCGAGGCGTTCTCGTCGAAGACCAAGTTCGACAGCAAGACCGGCTGGCCCAGCTTCTGGCAGCCGCTGCCCAATGCCGTCGGCCAGAAGGTCGACACCTCCGTCGGCATGACGCGCACCGAGGTGCACTGCAGCCGCTGCGGCGGCCACCTGGGCCATGTGTTCGACGACGGCCCCAAGCCGACCGGCCTGCGCTACTGCATGAACGGCGTGGCCATGAAGTTCAACCCGGGCGCCGCCTGATCGCCTGAGCGGCGCACCCCCATGCTGCTGTTCGTCGTTGCCTATATCGGCGGGGTGCTGACCATCCTCAGCCCCTGCATTCTTCCGGTGCTTCCCTTTGTGTTCGCGCGCGGCGACCAGCCTTTTCTCAAGGGCGGCTTGCCGCTGCTGCTCGGCATGGCGCTTACCTTCGCCGGCGTGGCCTCGCTGGCTGCGGTGGGCGGTGGCTGGGCGGTGGAGGCCAACCAGTACGGGCGCATGGGCGCGATCGTGCTGATGGCGCTTTTCGGCGTCACGCTGCTGTTCCCGCAACTGGCGCAGCGGCTCACTCGGCCGCTCGTGAACTGGGGCGAGCGGCTGTCGGCCTCGGCCGGCGGCAACGGCAGCGAGGGGCGAGGCGGACGCTCGTCCTTCGTCACTTCGGTGCTGCTGGGCGTGGCCACGGGACTGCTGTGGGCGCCTTGCGCCGGGCCGATCCTCGGCCTGGTGCTGACCGGCGCGGCGCTGGGCGGCGCGAGCGCGCAGACCTCGCTGCTCCTGCTGGCCTACGCTGCGGGCGCGGCGACTTCCCTGGCGGGTGCGCTGCTGGTCGGCGGGCGCCTGTTCAAGGCCATGAAGAAATCGCTGGGCGCGGGCGAATGGATCCGCCGCGGCATCGGCGCGGCGCTGCTGTGCGGCGTGGCGGCCATCGCCCTGGGGCTGGACACCGGCGTGCTCGCGCAGCTGTCGGTGTCGGGCACCTCGTCTGTGGAGCAGAAGCTGATCGACAAGGTGCGCCCGAAGAAGCCCGTCCGGAGCGTGGAGGACGCTCCCCTGGTGATGACGGGGCCCGGCTCGCCAGTCGGGCCTCAGCCGGCGCCCAGGAGCCACCGGCCTGACGACGGGCAAAGCGCCGCCGGCGCGCCGTTCACCAAGACCTGTTCTTCGTCGAGCCGCGAGGCAGCCGAAGGATCGACGTCGAAGGCGACTTGAAGCGCCTTGCTCACACGCGCGTCTTCGATCGGCAGCTCCCACGTCAGGAACACCAGCGTGCAATCACGTCCGGGCGCGAAGTCGGCCGCATCGAAGCCGTTGCTGCCGCCGCGCGGAATCACGGCATGCGGCTGGCCGGTATCGAAGATCACCGCCGTGCCGCGAACGAGCGGAATGCGAACGTCCGCGAAAGGGAAGTGCAGGTCCAGCCCCTTGTCTTCGCTCATGAAGAGATTGCAGAAGGCCGCGCCGCCGTATTGCGCGCCGTCGTGGTGATACCGCGCGCCGCGGCAAGCCATCAACGCGACATCGCTCGCTGCGAGCACGCCCGGCAGCCCTGGCGCCGCTGTCCAGTCGGCCGCGGCCTGCACGCAGTGCCTGTAGTCCGGCCAGCGCGTGCGTGCGCGCGCCAGCGGCAACTGCTCGACGTCGCCGGGCTCCAGTGCAAGCTGCGTGGAGATCTCGCGTTCCCAGTCCGTGGTCAGGCGCGCGGGAGGTGCGGGTACGTCGAGCGTGCCCGTCAGCACGAGGTCGCTTACGCTGCGGCTGCGCATGGCGTCGCCGCTGCGGTAGCAGGCAGTGAGGCGGTCTAGCGAGCGGTGCGGTGGCGGGGCGGGGCGCATCGGGGCAGTGTAGTGACGCCGCTTACTCGCCGACCACTCGCCGAACCGTCAACAACGCACTGCGCAAGCTCGGCAGCCCCACGGAGCCCAGCGCCAGCCGCAGCGCATGCGGCACGTGCTTCGACGTGGCGAAGGGCTCGGCGGTCGATACCGAGATGCCTTCGCGCATCAGCGCCGCCGCGACGTGGTCGGCGCGCGTTTCCTCGGGCAATGGCAGCCACACGAAGTACGACGACGGATGGCGCACGAAGCGCATGCCCGCGAGCGTTGCGTCGACGATGGCCTGGCGCACCGCGGCGTCGTGCCGCTTCTCCGATTCGAGCCGCTCGACGGTGCCATCTTCCAGCCATGCGCAGGCGATGGCCGTGGTCACGCCGGGCGTGCACCAGGTCGTGGCCCGGATGGCGCGTTCGATCTTCGGCACCCAGGCCTGCGGCGCGACGACGAAGCCCACGCGCAGCCCGGTCGCCACGTTCTTCGACAGGCCCGAGACGTACACGCTCGATTCGGGCAGCAGCGTGGCCAGCGGCGCCGGCGGCATGTCTTGCGGATCGTCGGCCAGGAAGGCGTAGGCCGCGTCCTCTATGACGAGCAGGCCGTGCCTGCGGGCGATGGCTGCCAGCCGGCGGCGGCGGCTCATGCTCATCACCCAGCCCAGCGGGTTGTGCAGCGTCGGCATGGTGTAGACGGCACGGACGCGGCGGCGCGCGCACAGGCGCTCCAGCGCGTCGAGGTCGGGGCCGGCGCCCGATGCCGGGATGGGCGCCAGCTCCAGCCGGTGCGCCTCGGCCAGCACCTTGAAACCGGGGTAGGTGAGGGCATCCACCGCCACCACGTCGCCGGGCTGCAGCAGCGCCATGGCCGTGACCGCGAGGCCGTGCTGCGCGCCGTCGACCAGCAGCACCCGCGACGGGTCGAGCGCGTCGAGCCCGCGTGACGCGAGATGCCGCGCGACACAGGCGCGCTCGTGCATGCGGCCGCCGTGCGGTGCGTAGCGCAGCATCGCGTCGAGTTCGCCGCCGGCGGCCAGTTGCCGCAGCGCACCGCGCAGCAGTTCGGCCTGCCCGGGCAGCGACGGGTAGTTGAAGTTCAGGTCGACCTGGCCCGCCGCCACGGCCTGCTGGTCGATGCCCTTGTCGCGGGGAATGGTCGCTTCGCGCACGAAGGTGCCGCGGCCGACTTCGCCGCTGACCAGGCCCATGGCCTCGAGTTCGGCGTAGACGCGCGATGCGGTCACCAGCGCGAGGCCGTGGCGCTCGGCCAGCCGCCGGTGCGTGGGCAGGCGGGTGCCGGGCTTCAACCGGCCCGCGCGGATTTCGGCGGCGAGTTCATCGACCAGTTGCTTGTATCGGGCTTCGGCCATCGGTGCGATGTATCCATGACAATTTTTTGATTGTATTGATCGTCTTGCCTACGATGGACGAACCCGCTTTCTCACACACACACATACGAACGCCATGCACATCGCCATCCTCACCTTCGACGGCTTCAACGAACTCGACTCGCTCATCGCGCTGGGCGTGCTCAACCGGATCAAGAAACCCGGCTGGCGCGTGACGCTCTGCTGCCCGACGCCGGAGGTCACGTCCATGAACGGCGTTACCGTGCGCGCACAGTCGCTGCTCGAGGAAGCGCGCTCGGCGCAGGCCGTGGTCGTCGGCAGCGGCGTGCGCACGCGCGAGGTCGTCGAGAGCGCGGAGCTGATGGGGCGCCTGGCGCTGGACCCCGCACGCCAACTCATCGCGGCCCAGTGCTCGGGCACCTTGATCCTTGCCAAGCTGGGTCTGCTGGGCAGCGTGCCGGCCTGTACCGACCTGACCACCAAGCCGTGGGTGCAGGCGGCCGGCATCGAAGTGCTGAACCAGCCTTTCTTTGCCAGCGGCAACGTCGCCACGGCGGGCGGCTGCTTCGCCTCGCCCTACCTGGCCGCGTGGATCATCGCCCGCACCGAGGGGCGGGAGGCCGCCGGGGCGGCGCTGCACTACGTGGCGCCGGTCGGTGAAAAAGAGGCCTACGTGAGCAATGCCTTCAGGTACATCGCGCCGTACCTGCCGCAATGACGACGGCGGCCTTCATTTTTCCGCCGCGCCGCCGATATCCCTCTGGCCAACACACAAAGGACGGAGGAAAAACATGCTGACAGCCATCGGGGCAACAGGTTCCGCAGGGGGCGGTAGTGACGTGAGCGCCCAGCTCGCGAAGATCCAGCGGCAGATCACCGACACGCAACAGAAGATCACCGACACGCAGGGCGATCTGCTCAAGGCGCCCAACGACGAGGCGCGCAAGGCGATCCAGATGCAGCTGCAGGCGCTGGCCGCGCAGGTGCTCATGCTTCAGCAGCAGATGAATGTGCTGCGGATGTCGCAGGTCCAGAAGGAAGCGCTGGAATCGGTCTCCAAGGCGGTGCGCAGCGCCAGCAAGTCGGGCGGCGGCATCCGCACCAATGCCGAAGGCGTGCCGATCGGTGGAACGGTGGACGTGCAGGCCTGAGCCTGCCGCTACCTTTCGCCGCTGCCGGCTTCCCGCTCGGGCCAGCGGTGGCGCGTGCCGCCCGAGCGCCGGTCGGCCTTTTCCATGACGACGCCCTGCGCGCTCAGTTCGTTGCCGCGCTGCTCGAGATGGCGCAGGCACTGGAGAAAGATCTCCAGGTGAGCGGGCGTTATGCCCTCGAGCAGTTCGGTATTGAGCCCCGCGATGCGCGGGAACAGCTTGCCGTACAACTGCTCGCCCGAGGCGCTCAGGCGTACGTGCACTTCGCGCCGGTCCTCGGCATCCTGCCGACGCACCACCAGTTTCTTCTCGACGAGGCTGCGCAGCCCGCGCGAGGTGCGCACCCGGTCCAGGTGCAGGTGCGCGGCCAGCGCGGAGGAGGTCATCTCGCCGCGCTGCGCGAGCGTGCCGATCATTCCCCACTCGCGCCGCGTGATGCCGAAGCCACCCTCGACCATGCGGGTCGCCATGCCGCTGCTGGTGCGCATGGCGCGTGACAACCTGTAGAGCAGCAGGTCGTCCAGGGAGCTGGGTGCGCGCAGCGACCCTGCATCGGGAAAAGCTTGCATACGGATGGATTAAGAGTGCTGGGCGTTGTGGTCCGCTAGCCTCGCAGAGCAGTTGATGGATTAGATCAACTGTTTACTGGCTGCGTATAAACCGGTCACAAATTCTCACAGACAGCGATCTGGACCGGCAGGCGATTTTCGCCGTGAAGGCATCGCGCATGTCCGCCCACAACCACAGCTCGCAGGAAACCCGATGGTCGCATTCTTTTCCAGGCGCAAGCTCTTGGCGTGGGGCCTCGCGCTCGCCGCCTGCGCTCCTGTCGTTCATGCTCAAGCCCAGCAGGCGCTGGATGGTCCGCTGACCCTGGTGGTCGGCTATGCGGCGGGCGGCACCACCGACCGCATCGCGCGGCTGCTCGCCGAGCGGCTGGGTCCGAAGCTCGGCGTGGCGGTGACGGTAGAGAACAAGCCGGGCGAGGGCGGCCGGCTGGCGGCCAAGGAAGTGCGGCGCACACCGCCGGGGCAGAACGTGCTGATGCTCGGCAACCCCGCCGTGATGGTGGTCGCGCCCCTGGTCATCAAGGACGTGGGCTACGACCCCGACAAGGACTTCGTGCCCGTGTCGCAGGTCAGCAGCTACGACTTCGCGCTGGCCGTGGGCCAGAAGCTGCAGCTCGACCGCGCCATGTTCCTGGTGGGCCGGCTCTGGGCGCATCCGGAAGAGGCCGTGTTCGGCGTACCCGCTACCGGCAGCCTGCCTCACTTCTTCGGCCTGATGGTGGGCGACGCCCTGAGCGTGCAGCCGCAGATCAAGGGCTACGGCGGATCGGCGCCGCTGTCGGCCGACCTGATCGGCGGCACGCTGCCGATCGCCATCGACACACTGGATTCGCTCTATGCACAGCACCTGGCCGGCAAGGTCCGCATCCTGGCGGTGTCGGGCAAGAAGCGCGCGAGCTTTGCGCCCGCGATCCCGACCTTCCGCGAGGCCGGCATGAAGATCGACGCCGACGGCTGGAACACCTTCTTCGCTCCCAGCACGATGGCTCCGGCCAAGGTGCAACTGGTGGCCGGCGCCATCCGCGACGCAATGCGCGACCCGGGCCTGCAGAAGGCAGCCGAGGCGGCCTACATCACGCCGGTGGTGAGTTCGACGGCGGAGACCGCGCAGATGCTCAAGGCCTTTCGCCAGCAGTGGGAGCCGGTGGTGCGCCGCTCGGGCTTCTCGCCCTGAGGGCGTCCGTACCCCAGGCGCGCCGCACAATCGGGCCATGAACACACACAGCGTCAGGGCCGTCGCGTTGCCGGCTGAGAGCGCGATCGTCCATCTGTTTGGCGGCGCCCACCTTGCGGATGCGTTCGCGGTAACGCTGCCGGCCGGCGCGCCGCAGGACGTGGAGGCGCTGGCCCGTGCCGCGTTCAGCGATCCGGCGCCATGGTTTCGCGCCTTGCTCGCTTGCCGGGACGCCATCGTGCGGCCCTTCGGCTTGAAGACCTCGGGGCAGCTGCGGCGCGATCCGGGCACCGATGCGTCGACGCACATCGACTTCCTTCCCATCGTGAGCCGGCAGCCCGACGAGCTGATCATCGGCGACGACGACAAGCACCTGGACTTCAGGGCTTCGGTATTGCTGCGCCGCGCGGCGAACGGCGAGCCTCGGGAGTTGGTCATGACCACCGCCGTGCATTGCCACAACGCGCTCGGCCGCCTTTACCTGTTCGTGATCTCGCCGTTTCACCGGCTGGTGGTGCGTTCGAACCTGGCCCGGGCCGCGGCCAAGGGTTGGCGTGGCGGTTGAAGCTGCCGCCTTTCAGCGCGTCGCGACGATGAAAAGCCGCGGAAACGGCAGCAGCACGCTGCCGTCCTTCAGCGCCGGGTAGGCCTTCGCGATGACTGCCAGGTAGCTCGCGAGAAAGCCCGCCTGCTGCTCCGCGTCGAGCAGCGCAAGGTAAGGCCGTAGCGCCGAACCCTTGAACCATTCCACGACTGCCGGCGCGCCACCCGCCAGCGGGTGGTAGTAGGTGGTGCGCCACACGTCCACACGGCTGCAGTGCGGTTGCAGCATCTCGTAGTAGTCGATGGCGCCATGCCGCGCCGGGTGGCGCACGTCGCCGATGCGGTCGGCCCAGCGCGGGTCTTTCGCGGTTTCGCGGGCGAGGCGGTGCGCGGGTTCTTCCAGGTTGTCGGGCGTCTGGATCGCGAGGTTGCCGCCGGGCGCGAACTGCTGCGCCAGCCGTGGGTAGAGCGTGGCGTGGTCGGGCAGCCATTGCAGCGATGCGTTGGCGAGGATCACGTCGACCGGCTGCGTGGGCCGCCAGGTGGCGATGTCGGCCACCTCGAAGTTCACGCCGGGCATGCGCTTGCGTGCGGCCTGGATCATGTCGTCGGAGCTGTCCATGCCGCTGACCAGCGCGCCGGGAAAACGCTGCGCCAGCACTTCGGTGGAGTTGCCGGGGCCGCAGCCCAGGTCGACGGCGGTGCGCACTTCGCGCTGCGGCAGGGCGGCCACGAGGTCGCGCACGGGGCGGGTGCGTTCTTCTTCGAAGGTCGAATATTGCTTGGCTGACCAGGTCATCGCGGGGTTCCTTCGCTGTTCTGGCGGCAAGTTTGCCGAGCAGGGGGCGCTACGTAAAATAAATTTATTCTGGCCATTGATTCATAAATCTGATGAAGATCGACATCCTCGGCATCCAGGCTTTCGTGGCCATTGCCGACGAAGGCAGCTTCCAGGCTGCGGCCGGCGCGCTCAACGTCACGCAGACCGCCATCACGCAGCGGCTGCGCAAGCTGGAAGAATTTCTGGGCGTGGCGCTGGTGGAGCGCACCACGCGCTCGGTGGCGCTCACCACCATCGGCCGCGATTTCGTGCCGCGCGCGCGGCGGCTGCTGGTGGAGCTGGCCGATTCGCTGCTCGAGATCCGCGAGACCGGCAAGGCGGAGCGCGGCGACGTGTCGATCGCCTGCGTGCCCACGGCGGGCGTGCAGTTCCTGCCGCGCATCATGAAGGCCTATTCGGCGAAGCACCCGCACAACCGCATCAAGATACTGGACCACTCGTCGTCGGCCGTGGCGAATGCGGTGCTGCACCGCGAGGTCGAGTTCGGCATCGGCATGGCGGGTGCGCACGCGCCCGAGCTGCAGAGCGTGCCGCTGATCGAGGACGAGTACGTGCTCATCTGTCACGAAGCGCATCCGCTGGCGCAGCGCAAGCGCATCGCGTGGCGCCAGCTCGAGCCGCACCCGCTGATCTTCGCGGGCCACGCGAGCGAGAACCGGCCGCTGCTCGACCTGGCGCTGGGCGCGGCCGCCGCCAACCTGAAGCCTTTCTACGAAGTGCAGCGCAGCTCGACCGCCGTGGGGCTGGTCGCGGAGTGCGTGGCGGCTGCCGTGGTGCCCCGGCTCGCGCTGCAGAAAGGCGCCTACCCCACGCTGCGGATCGTCGAACTCACGGAGCCCAAGGTGTCGCGCACGCTGGTGCTGATGACGCGCAAGACGGCGCGGCTCTCGCCGGCCGCTCAGGCGCTGTATGACCTGATCGAGGCGCAGGCCTCGGTGGCGACCGCCTCGCGCCGGCGCTGACAGGACGGTTGCTCAGGCCGCCTGTTTCGTCCCCAGCCTGCTGCCGCCCCAGCGCCCCGCCAGCCGCTTCACCAGCAGGTAGAACAGCGGCACGAAGAAGATGCCCAGCGCGGTGGCCGTCAGCACGCCGCCGAACACGCCGGTGCCGATGGCCACCTGGCTCGCGGAGCCCGCGCCGGTGGCCAGCGCCAGCGGCACCACGCCGGCCAGGAAGGCCAGAGAGGTCATCAGGATCGGCCGCAGCCGCAGGCGCGCGCCCTCGGCCACCGCGTCGAGCAGCGGCACGCCGCGGCGCAGCGCCGCCTCCGCGAACTCGATGATCAGGATCGCGTTCTTGGCCGACAGTCCGATGGTCGCGAGCAGGCCTACCTGGAAGTAGATGTCGTTCGACAGCCCGCGCAGCGACGCCGCGATCACCGCGCCCAGCACACCCAGCGGAATCACCAGCATCACCGAGAAAGGCACCGACCAGCTTTCGTACAGCGCGGCCAGGCACAGGAACACCACGAGGATCGACACCGCGAACAGCAGCGGCGCCTGTCCGCCCGACAGGCGCTCCTGGTAGGAGAGCCCGCTCCATGCGTGGCCGGTGCCCGTCTGCTTCTTGGCAATGGCCTCGACCGCCGACATGGCCGTGCCGGAGCTCGTGCCCTGCGCGGCCGCGCCCTGGATCTGCACCGCGGGCAGGCCGTTGTAGCGCTCCAGCTGCGACGCGCCCTGCGACCAGCGCGTGGTGGCGAAGGCCGAGAACGGCGTCATCGCGCCGGTGCTGCCGCGCACGAACCACTGGCCCATGTCCTCGGGGGCCGAGCGGTAGGGCGCGTCGGCCTGCACGTACACGCGCTTCACGCGGCCGCGGTCGATGAAGTCGTTGACGTAGTTGCCGCCCCAGGCAATGCCCAGCGTGGTGTTCACGTCGTCCAGCGACAGCCGCAACGCCGACGCCTTGACCTGGTCGATGTCGACCTGCAGCTGCGGCGTGTTGGCGATGCTGTTGGCGCGCACCGACTGCATGCGCTTGTCCTTGTTGGCCTCGCGCACCAGCGCCTCGCGCTTTTGCACCAGCTTGTCGGGGCCCATGCCGGAGGTGTCCTGCAGCCAGAACTCGAAGCCGTTTGACTGGCCCAGGCCTTCGATGGGCGGCGGCACCATGCCGTAGACCTCGGCATCGCGCTGCTGCTTCGAGAGCGCCGCGCCCGCGCGCTCGACGATGGCGTGCGCGCGCTTTTCCGGCTCTTTGCGTTCCGACCAGTCCTTGAGCGAGACGAAGGCCATGCCCGTGTGCTGCCCCGAGCCGGCGTAGCTCCAGCCCGCCAGCGTGAAGATGGTGTCGGTGGTGTCCTTCTCGGTTTCCAGGAAGTGCTTCTCGACCGCCCTGTTCACGGCGTCTGTGCGGCTCTGCGTGGCGCCGGCCGGCAGCGAGACCTGCACCATCACGCTGCCCTGGTCTTCCTCCGGCAGGAAGCCGCCGGGCAGGCCGAGGTACAGCAGGCCCATGCCCGCCACGATGGCAACATACACGGCGGTGAAGCGCAGCGGCTTGCGCAGGATGCGGCCCAGCAGGCCCACATAGCGGCCCTGCGCCGCGTCGAAGCGCCGGTTGAACGCACCGAGGAATCCGCGCGTGCGCGGCGGCACGCCCGGCTTCAGGAAGCGCGCGCACAGCGCAGGGATCAGCACGATGGCCACCACCACCGACAGCGCCATCGACGCGATGATCGTCACCGAGAACTGCCGGTAGATCACGCCCACCGAGCCGCCGAAGAAAGTCATCGGCAGGAACACCGCCGACACCACCACCGCAATGCCCACCAGCGCGCCGGTAATCTCCTTCATCGATTTGATGGTGGCGGCTTTCGCATCGAGCCCTTCTTCGTGCATGACGCGCTCGACGTTCTCCACCACCACGATGGCGTCGTCCACCAGCAGGCCGATGGCCAGCACCATGCCGAACAGCGTGAGCACGTTGATCGAGTAGCCGAAGGCCGCGAGCACGCCGAAGGTGCCCAGCAGCACCACCGGCACGGTGATGGCCGGGATCACGGTGGCGCGCCAGTTCTGCAGGAACAGGAACATCACCACCACCACCAGCGCGATGGCCTCCAGCAGCGTCTTGAGCACCGACTGGATCGATATCTTCACGAAGCGGGTGGTGTCCTCCGCGTAGGCCACGCGCAGGCCGGCGGGCAGCGAGGGCTCCATTTCGGCGATGCGTGCCTTCACCGCCTTGGCGGTGGTCAGCGCATTGGCGCCGGGCGCCAGCATGATGGCCGCGCCGGCTGCGGGGTGGCCGTTCAGGCGCGTGGTTTCCGCGTAAGACTCGTTGCCGATCTCCACGCGTGCCACGTCGCCCAGCCGCACCACGGCGCCGTCGGCCTGGGTCTTGAGCACGATGCCGCGGAACTGATCGGGCGTCTGCAGCCGCGAGAGCGCGGTCACGGTCGCGTTGAGCTGCTGGCCGGCGGGCGAAGGCCGCGCGCCGATCTCGCCGACCGACACCTGCGTGTTCTGCGCGGTGATGGCGGCGGTGATGTCCGACGGCATCAGCTGGTAGCTCGCCAGCCGGTGCGGGTCGAGCCAGATGCGCATCGCATACGCCGCGCCGAAGGCCTGCACCGAGCCCACGCCGTCGACGCGGCTCACCGGGTCGCGCAGGTTGCTGGCCATCCAGTCGGCCACGTCGGTGTCGGTGCGGCGGTCGGTCTCGTCGTAGAGCGCCACGATCAGCAGGAAGTTGTTCTGCGACTTGTAGACAGTCACGCCCTGCTGCTGCACCGCCTGCGGCAGCCGGCTGGTGGCCTGGCTGACCTTGTTCTGCACCTGCACTTGCGCCGTGTCGGGGTCGATGCCCTGGCGGAAGGTGATGCTGATGTCGGCGTAGCCGGCCGAACTGCTCGTCGACTTGAAGTAGAGCAGGCCGTCGATGCCCTTGAGCTGCTGCTCGAGCACCTGCGTCACGCTGTTCTCCACCGCCTGCGCCGAGGCGCCGGGGTAGTTGGCGGAGACGACGACGGTAGGCGGCGCGATGTCCGGGTACTGCGACACCGGCAGCGTGCGGATGGCCACGCCGCCGGCCAGCATGATGAGGATGGCGATGACCCATGCGAACACGGGCCGGTGGATGAAGAAATTCGCGATCACGTCGGGTTGCTCAATCTGCGGAAGAAGCCGTGGCGGCGGTCGCCGCCGTCACCGGTACTGGCTTTACCTTGGCTCCGGGTTGGGCGCGCTGCAGCCCGTCGACCACCAGGCGGTCGCCTTCGCGCAGGCCTTTGCTCACGATCCACTGGTCGCCCGTGGTGCTGCGCAGCTCCAGGGCGCGCAGCTCGACCTTGTCGCCCGCGCCTACCACCAGGGCCGTGGGCTCGCCTTTCTCGTTGCGGGCCACGCCGCGCTGCGGCGCCAGGATGGCCTGCCGTTCCACGCCGGACTCGACCTGCGCGCGCACGTACATGCCGGGCAGCAGCAGCCCCTGCGGGTTAGGGAACTCCGCGCGCAGCGTGACCGAGCCCGTGGCCGGATCGACCGAGACTTCCGAGAACTTCATGGTGCCCGTGTGTGAATAGGGCAGGCCGTCTTCCATGCGCAGGCCGACCTGCGTGCTGGCGGGCGCCATGTCGCCCGAGATGAAGCGGCGCTTGAGCCGCGTCAGATCCAGGCTCGACTGCACCACGTCGACATAGATCGGGTCCAGCCGCTGGATGGTGGCAAGCGCCGTTGCCTGGCCAGGTGCGACCAGTGCGCCTTCGGTCACGCTGGAGCGCCCGATGCGTCCCGCGATGGGCGCGGTGATGCGGGTGAAGCCGAGGTTGATGCGCGCCGCCTTCACCGCCGCCTGCGCTGCCTTCACGCCGGCCTCGGCCTGCACCAGCGCGGCCTGCGCCTCTTCATGCTCCTGGCGGCTCACTGCGTTGGCCTTGACCAGTTCGCCGAAGCGGCCGGCCTTGCCCCGCAGGCTCGCGATGCTGGCCTGCGAGGTGGCGAGCGCGGCCTGCGCCTGCTCGTGCGCGGCCTCGAAGGGGCCGGGCTCGATCTCGTACAGCACCTGGCCCGCGCGGACCATGCTGCCTTCCTCGAACAGGCGCTTGCGCACGATGCCGTTGACCTGCGGCCGCACTTCGGACACGCGGAACGCGGCCGTGCGGCCCGCCAGCTCGGTGTGCACCGGCACGTCGGCGGTGTGCAGCGTGACCACGCCGACTTCCGGCGGCGGTGTCTCGGCGGTGGCGGGGGGCTGCTTTGCGCCGCATGCGGCGAGCACGAGCAGGGAAAGCAGCGAAAGGGAAAACAGGAGTTTGGAGGTCATGGCCGTCGAGAAACGCGGTTCGGCGCGAGCCGGAGTCGCCCGGGTCGCGCGGATGTAATTTGCACAATGTTGGTGCATTGTGCCGCTCGTGTTGCGTCGCAACATGAAGGATTCCTTTGCTTCCAAAGGTCAAACCAACGACAAAAAGCCCATGCAGGCACGAGCCCGCCGCCACGTCGATCCGTGGCGGCGGGCCCTGCCGCATGGGCCGCTATGGCGGTGGCTGGCTTGGAGCTAGCTGGCGCTTTGCTGACGCCGTCCCAGTGCGAACACCGAGTTCGGCGCGTCGACGACGAAAGGCTTGCGCGTGGCCGGCTGGCCGGCCGGCGTGCGCCGGCTGTCGGTCCGCGCGGCGGCTTGAACGCCCTTGGCCTTCTGTTCGTCGACCAGGCTTTGCAGCGAGATCGACTTGAGGAACTCGACCGCCCGCAGGTTCACGGTGGCCCAGAGTTCGTCGATTTCGCAACGGCCGGGTTCGCCAGGCGCGTCGGCGCCGCGCTGGCGGTTGGATTCGGCATCGTGTTCCTCGATCGAGAGGACGATGTCGGCCACGGAAATATCCGCAGCCTTGCGGCTCAGAGAATACCCGCCGCCCGGGCCCCGGGTCGATTCGACCAGGTCGTTGCGGCGCAGCTTGCCGAACAGCAACTCCAGGTAGGACAGCGAGACGCGCTGGCGCATGCTGATCGACGCCAGCGTGACCGGACCCGAACGTCCGTGCAGGGCGATGTCGATCATCGCCGTGACCGCGAAGCGGCCTTTGGTGGTGAGGCGCATGGGGAGTTCCTTTCCTTCCTGGGGGTTGTTACTCGTCCCGGCCGCCGGCGATGCCCAGCAGGGCCAGCAGCGACTGGAACACGTTGTAGATGCTGAGGTAGACACCCAGCGTGGCGGAGATGTAGTTGGTCTCCAGGCCGTCCTTCACGCGCTTGAGGTCGTGCAGGATGAAGGCCGAGAAGATGCCGATGGCCAGCACCGACAGCGTCATCATCAGCGCGCTCGACTTCAGGAAAAAGTTGGCGATGCCCGCCACCAGCAGCAGGATGGCGCCGATGAAGAGCCACTTGCCCATGCCCGACAGGTCGCGCTTGATGACCGACGACAGCGTCGCCATGCCCAGGAAGATCGCGCCGGTGCCGGCAAAGGCCGTCATGACCAGGCTGGCGCCGTTCTGCAGGCCGAGCACGGTGCCGACCAGGCGCGACAGCATCAGGCCCATGAAGAAGGTGAAGGCCAGCAGCACCGGCACGCCGGCGGCGGATTCCTTGGTTTTCTCGATGGCGTACATGAAGCCGAAGGCGCCGCCGAGGAACACCATCAGGCCGATGCCCGGCGACATGGCGCGCGAGAAGCCGGTGGAAACGCCGATCCAGGCGCCGAGAACGGTGGGCAGCATCGACAGCGCGAGCAGCCAGTAGGTGTTGCGCAGGACGCGGTTGCGTTCCTGGGGCGAGGCCAGCGGCAGGTCGAGGCTGGCGTAGACGGGAGTGCTGTTGTTCATTGTGATGATTCCTTGATGCTTGTTGGACGACCGGCGCCGTGCGGTGCGAGCTGGCGTGCGCAGCGGCGAACGGCCGGAAAAAACTGGATTGCTGTCTGGGCGATGCCGGGTGCCGCCGAATGGCCGGCAGGCCCGGATCAGGGGAGGCGGGAGCCGTGGCGGCTCCCGGTCGCGCAGGGCCTTGCGGCCTCAGGCGACGAAGAGCGCGGCGCGGGGTGGCCGCTTGGGCCGGGCGAGGAACGGCGAAACCGTGGTGGTCAGCCCGAGCTTGGGTGGCTGCTCCGAAAGAAGGAGCGGCAGGGGAATGTCGTTGCGGGCGTCGACCAGCTCGGCGTGTTCGGAGCCGGCTTCATCGACAGAATTGGCATCGTCAGATGCCGGATCGGCATCCGCGACCAGGGTCTTGCCGTCCGAAAGGGCCTCGTCGGCCAGCGATACGGCGGCGACGAGCGTCTTGGAGGTGAGGGTGGTTTGCGAGGACTGCGCCTGCTGGCCGTGCGAATGGCCGGCACCGATCATGTTGTGGGCAAGCACGGCAAAGCCGTAGCAGGACAACATGATGGCAAGGACAGTAGCGGCAAACCAGCGGTACATGAAGGGGTAATTTTACCTGCCGCGCCCGGGGTTGTCCGGCGCGGCCACTTTCAACCGACCTGATCGCACGGATGCTCGCTCAGGCAGGCGCGGTAGGCGTTTCGCTGCCCGAGGGCTGCAGCCATTCGCTTGCGTGAGCGCGCAAGGCATCGATCTGCAGCCATATCAGAGCCAGTTCGGTGTGGAAAGTTCGCGCCTGCGGGTCGGCCTCGCCGCCGGCGGCCGATGCCGCCAGGGCCAGCGCGGCGCGCGCAGTTTGCTCGGCCGCGGTGTCGCGCGGGCCGTCCACCGAGCCGCTGTCCAGACCCGCCGCCAGCGCCTCGAGTGCCGCGATGGCGCCTTCGGCCGCGCTGCGCAGCACCGCCATCTGCGCCGAGTCGGGCAGCGCCGCGCGGTGCGCGCCCAGTGCCGAGAGATAACTCAACAGCGTATGCGAGCGGATCAGGAAGCGCAGCGCCACGCCCGCGCGCGGCCGCACGTAGCCCGGCTCGCGGAACATGTCGGACACCGCGGTGGACAGCGCGGCGTCGGCGTTGTGGTCGTTGCGGCGGGCCAGGCGGTAGTCGAGGTGGTCGCGCGCGCCGGTGCGGTACTGCTCGACGATCTGCCGCAGGTAGCCCGCATGGCCGCGCATGGCCGTGGCCGCCAGTTCGTTGATGCGGCGTGCCTGCCAGTGCGGCAGCACCAGCAGCACCGCCAGCCCGGCGATCGCGCTGCCGATGGCGGTGTCGACCAGCCGCGGCACCAGCAGCACGCCGCTGTCGCCCACCTGGTTGAAGCACATCAGCACCAGCAGCGTCATCGACGCGGTGGCCAGCAGGTAGCGCGTGGTTCGGGTGGCGAAGAACACCACGCCCGCAGCCACCGCGATCACCGACTGCACCAGCGGCTGCGGAAACAGCTGCAGCAGCGCCCAGCCCGCCACCACGCCCAGCGCCGTGCCCGCGATGCGCTGGCCCATGCGTGCGATGGTGTCGCCGTATGACTGCTGGCAGACGAACAGCGTGGTCAGCAAGATCCAGTAGCCCTGTGCCGGGTGGATGGCGTGCATCACGCCGTAGCCCGCCACCAGCGCGATCGACAGCCGCAGCGCATGGCGGAACAGCGGCGAACGCACCGTGAGTTGCCGCCGCACGCGTTCCACCGCGTCGCGCCAGGAACGCGGCGAGCGGTCGAACAGGCCCATTTCGGTACGGCCGGCGCGCGCCGAAGGCTGGCTCGCGCCCGCCAGTTGCCCGTCGAGCTGCGCGAGGTTGCGCGCCAGCGCCTCGACCGACGCGAGCAGCGCCAGCCGCTCGGGCGTTGCGGCCCGCGCGCGCTCATGCTCGATGGCGCTGCGCAGGTCGGCCAGCGCCAGCACGGTCTCGGTGCCCGTGTCGAAGGGCTCGCGCCGCGCGATCGATTCCGACAGCCGAAGGCATGCCAGCCCCTGCAGGCCCAGCACGCGCTGGCAGCGGTAGAGCAGGTCGCTGTGGAAGAAGGCGTCGGCCAGCGCGTTGTAGTCGTCGTGCGAGGAGCTGGCGCGCTCGTGCACGTCCTGCGCGATCAGGTAGAGGCCGCGGTAGCGCGAGATGCGCCCGGTCGGCGCCCGCGCGCCGATGCGGCGGAAGATGCTTTCCTTGGCCGCGTTGAGCTCGCTCACCACCTCGGCATTGAGCTGCGCGAGCGCGAGCCGCTTGCGCTCGATGTCGATGCCGCGCAGCGGCTCGAACAGCGAGGCCTTGAAGCGCACATAGTTGCCCAGCACCGTGAACAGCGTCACCAGCCGCCCCTGCACCGGCTGCGCCGGAAAGGCCGCGCACCAAAGCACCGAGAACACGCCGTACCAGGCCGCGCCCGCCAGCAGCAGCAGCGGCTCGCGGCCGCGATGGACCATGGTTCCGTGCGAGCTCATGTTCTCGATGCCGAGCGTGGCGTACATCCCCAGGATCAGCGTGGCATAGGCGATGGCCTTGTAGCGTGCCTCCACCGCGCCCAGCATCGTGAGGCTGAAGGCCGCGAGCGCGAGCCCGGTGATGAACAGCCACGGCAGGCCGAACAGCGCCTCTACCGCGAACGCCATTGCCGCGAAGCAGGCCAGCGTGACGATCTGCGCGCGAAGCCGGCCGCGCCAGCTGTCGTCGGTTTCGGCGAGCGCGCTGGCGATGGCGCCAAGGAACAACGGGATCACCGCGTCGGGGTGGCCGGTGTAGCCGCAGGCGGCCATCAGGCTGCCGAGCGTGAGCAGGATGCGCAGCGGCTGCGCGCGGGAAGCAAAAGACCGCAGCCGCTGGCGCAGCGCGTCGGGAGACAGGGGAAGCATGGCGCGATCTTGCACGATGCATGCCACGGGATTTTTACGGCACGGCGTGGCGGCGCAGGAATCCGTGGCGTGGGGCGATCCAGTCGGCCGTGCCGGCGGCGCTGGAGGCGGTGCCGGTGAACAGCGTGCTGTCTTCGGGCAGCAGGAATTGCAGGCCTTCGGCGCCGTTCAGCACCTGCAGCGTGGCACCGCCGAGGTCGAGCCGGTCGCCGGGCTCGGGCTGCACGGCGGACGCTTCGGGCCATGCTTCGCGCACCGCATCTTCCAGCGGCAACGCCTGTGTCGACCAGATCCACCGCACGCGGCCCGGCGCAGCGTTGCACAGCGCCGCGATGTGCCCGGGGCTCGCGGGCGAGGGGTCGATCAGCACGCAGTCGCTGCCTTCGATGCCAGCGAAATAGCTGTGCGGCAGCGCGCCAGTCGCATCGGCCGGCCCCGTGACCCGCCAGACCCGTGGCGACAGCCGCATCACCAGCCCGGTCTCCAGCGCATAGCGCCCGCCGCCTTCGCCGTCCGGGTCGACGCGCCCGACCTCGTCATACGCCGGCTCTTCCATGTTCACCGGCCTCCGGCCTTTGGGCCCGTCCGCGAGCCGGGGCATGACGCGCGGAATGTGCTTCAGCCCGCGCGCATGGTCCATGAGTTCCTGCACGCTCGAGAACTGCGCGAGCTGCTCGAGGATGCGCCGCGTCACGTTCATCAGCTTGAGTCCGCGCGCCGGGGAAACGGCATCGGCAGGCTGCAGCCACATGTGCTCGACCGTCTCGCGGCCGTCGGGCCGCACTGTCTGCGCGTCGGGCATCGGTGCCAGGAAGAAGCGCGTGTCGAAGCGGCGCGGCATGCCCGGCGGCGTAAGCCAGTGCGCGAAATAGGTGAGCCGGTCAGTCGCGAGCTGCCAGCCGTGCGACTCGCACATTGCCAGCAGCGCGTCGGTGCCTTGCTCCGCCGCGTGGCGCATGGCGGCGAGCTCTTCCGGCGGCATGCCGTCCAGCGCCACCAGCCGGCCCTGGCTTGCCTTGTCGGTCGCGAACAGCAGGCCGGCTTCCTCGAAGCATTCGCGGATCGCCGCCGCGTAGTAGTCGAGCCCGCCTTCGGCCACCGCGAGGCGCTCGCTCGCGGCCCTGTCGTCCATGCCGCCGCAGTGGCCATGCAGGCTGCGGTCGTGTGCGTCGATCACGCCGCCCGGGAACACGCTGGCGCCGCTGTTCTGGTCGTTGGCCTTCTCGGCCCGGCGCAGCATCAGCACCTCAAGCCCGCGCGCGCCGTCGCGCAGCACGATGAGCGTGGCTGCGTTGCGCACGGGGCGCGCGGCGGCCGGTTTTTGCGGGGTCTCGTTGTTCTGGGTGTTCATGGTCGGCCATTCTCGCGCCGGCCGGCCGCTGGCACACAGGTGACAACAGGGCCCCGCGGCTGTCGCGTGAAGGACCGTGCGAAAACCGGTGCGCCGCTTAACTTCGAACGCACTTTGTTGAAGGACGCACCATGCATTTCGAATTCACGCCCAAGGTGATCGCGCTGCGCGACGAGTTGCTCAAGTTCATGGACGAGCATGTCTACCCGAACGAAAAGCGCCGCGAGGAAGAGCTGGCCGCCAACGCCCGTGCCGGCCGCCCCTACGCCGAGCTGCCGATGATGGCCGGCCTCAAGGCCAAGGCGCGCGAGCGCGGGCTGTGGAACCTGTTCCTGCCCGAAGCCGAGCACGGCCCGGGCCTGACCAACGTCGAATACGCACCACTGTGCGAGATCATGGGCCATCGTTACTGGTGTGCCGAGATCTTCAACTGCTCCGCCCCCGACACCGGCAACATGGAAGTGCTGGCGCGCTACGGCACCAAGGCCCAGCAGGAGCGCTGGCTCACGCCGCTGCTGGCCGGGGAGATCCGCTCGTCGTTCGCGATGACCGAGCCCGAGGTGGCATCGAGCGACGCCACCAACATCCGCTGCAGCATCCGCCGCGAAGGCGACGAGTACGTCATCAACGGCCGCAAGTGGTACATCACCGGCGCCATGCACGAGCGCTGCGAAATCTTCGTGCTGATGGGCAAGACCGACCCCGACAACGCCGACCGCCACAAGCAGCAGTCGATGATCCTCGTGCCGAAGAACACGCCCGGCGTGACCATCGTGCGCGACATGCAGCTGCTCGGCATGTACGACCCGCCCTTCGGCCACCCCGAGATCGTGTTCGACAACGTGCGCGTGCCGGCCGGGAATATCCTGCTCGGCGAAGGCCGCGGCTTCGAGATTGCGCAGGGCCGCCTCGGCCCCGGCCGCATCCACCACTGCATGCGCGCCATCGGCATGGCCGAGTCGGCGCTGGAGATGATGTGCCAGCGGCTGGTGTCGCGCACCGCGTTCCACAAGCCGCTGTCGGAGCAGGGCGTGTGGCGCGAGCGCATTGCCGAGTCGCGCATGCTCATCGAGCAGTCGCGCTGGATGGTGCTCAACGCCGCCTACCGCATGGACACCGTTGGCAACAAGGTCGCCGCGAAGGAGATCGCGATGATCAAGGTGCTCACGCCCAACAACTGCGCGAAGGTGATCGACTGGGCCATGCAGGCCTTCGGCGCGATGGGCCTGAGCCAGGACACGCTGCTCACCCACTTCTACGCCTACGAGCGCCACCTGCGCGTGGCCGACGGCCCCGACGAGGTGCACCGCAACGCCATCGCCAAGCAGGAGCTGGCGGCGTACCAGTAAGGCAACGGCGCGCAGCGGGAAGATGCCCGGCGCTCAGCCCGGCACCGGCGCTTCCCACGCAAAGCCCACGCCGTAGACCGACCGTATCCAGTCATGCTCCGGCGTCACCGCGCCGAGCTTGCGGCGCAGGTTCTTCACGTGGCTGTCGATGGCGCGCTCGGTCACGTCCACGGTGTCGTCGTAGGCCAGCTCCAGCAGCCGCGCGCGCGAGAAGATGCGCCCCGGGTGCCGCGACAGCACCTGCAGCAGCCCGAATTCGCGCCGCGTGAGGTTCAGCGGCATGCCTTCGAGCGACGCGCGCCAGTGCACGTCGTCCAGCACCAGGCCCGGCGCATCGTTCTGCGAGGAGCCCTGTGCGGGTACGTTGCCGGGCGCGGTGCGCCGCAGCACGGCGCGCACCCGTGCCACCAGCTCGCGCGGCGAGAAGGGCTTGCACACGTAGTCGTCGGCGCCAAGCTCCAGGCCCAGCAGCCGGTCGACCTCCTCGATGCGCGCGGTGAGCATGATGATCGGGTGCGCGGTGTGCTCGCGCGCGCGGCGCAGCACCTCGATGCCGTCCAGCCGCGGCAGCATGATGTCGAGCAGCGTGAGGTCGGGCGGCGCGGCCACGATGCTCTCGAGCGCGCTCTGCCCGTCGGTGAAATGCGTGGTCTCGTAGCCGGCATGGCGCAGGTAGTCCTGCACCACGGAGGCGATGTCGGTTTCGTCTTCGACGATGACGATGCGTGTCATGAGGAGTTGGCCAGTGGCAGGGTGATGGTCACGCGCAGCCCGCCGAGCGGCGAGGCCGACGCTTCGATGGTGCCGCCGTGCGCCTCGATGGTCGCGCGGCAGATCGACAGGCCGAGCCCGGAACCGCCGAGCTCGCGGCTGCGCGAGGTCTCGCCGCGGAACAGCCGGTCGAACAGGCGCGGCAGTTCCTCGTCGGGCACGCCGGGCGTGCTGTCGTCGAACAGCAGCGTGAGGCAGTTGCCGGTCCGGGGGCCTTCGACGATCACGTCAAGCCGCAGCTTCCCGCCCTCGTCGGTGTAGGCCAGCGTGTTCTCCAGCAGGTTCATGAACACCTGGTGCAGCCGGTGCGCGTTGCCTTCGATCACGGGCTGCGCCGGTGCCGTGACGCGGTCGACCGCATGCCGGTCGACCTCGATGCCGCGCTTGGCGAAGCGGTCGCGCGTGTGGTCCAGCGCCTCTTTCAGCAGCGACAGCGGGAACACCGTGGTCATCTGCAGGTCGCCCTGCGGCTCGCGCATGCTGCTGCGCAGGTCGTCGACCAGCTGGCCCAGGCGGATTACCTGGCGGTGCAGCCGCAGCGCCGTGCGCTCGTCGAAGGTGCGAACGCCGTCCTGCAGCGCCTCGATCTCGGCGCGCATGGCGGCCAGCGGCGTGCGCAGTTCATGCGCCGCGTCGGCCAGCCAGGCGCGGCGCGAGGCCTCGACGGTGTCCAGGCGCTGCGCCATGTCGTTGAAGGTCTTGCCCAGCAGCGCGAGTTCGTCGGAGCCCTGCACCGCGACGCGGGTGGACAGCCGCCCGCGCGCCACGTCCTGCGCGGCCTGGGTGAGTTCGTCGATCGGCCTGAACCAGCGGCGCGCGAGCAGCCACGACAGCACCAGCGCGAAGCCCAGGCCGCACAGGCCGGTGAGCACGATCACGCCCGACTGGCGCGCAATGAAGGCGCGGTCGGCTTCGCTTTCCAGGCCCTCCAGCGGGGCGAGCGCGAGGTAGCCGACGACCGACTTGTTGTGCCGGATCGGCATGCGCGCGGCGTTCGCCATGTCGATGTCGGCGCCCACCACGCGCTTGCCGCCCGCGTCGAGCACCGCCAGGCGCTGGAAGATGGAGTCGTGCATGCCGCGCGGATCGGGAAACACCCAGGGCGGCGGTGCGCCGAGCATGCGGCGCGGCATCAGCTCGAGCGGCGGCGGCGGCGGCGGGACGCCGCCCGGGACGCTGTCGGGCGCCGGTTCGGGGCGCATGGTGCGGTATTCGTACCAGGGCGGCAGCCGCCGCTCGTCGCCGCTGGCGGCGGTGTTGTCGAGCAGGCTGGCGAAGCGGCCCATTTCCAGGCGCTGCCAGGCATCGTCGTTGTCGCGCAGGCTCTTCCAGTCGCCGTTGGCCACGTAGTTCTTGAGCACCAGCTGTGCAAGCCAGTCCATGCGCCGGATCTCGATCTCGGCTACGTAGGAGCCCAGGCCCCGCTGCAGCGCAATGATCGACAGCCCCGCGAAGCTGATGAGCAGCACGATCAGCAGGGCGGCCAGCGCCAGGAAGATCTTGCGGGAGAGGGTCAGTTGCGGCATGGGCAAGGCATGGGCATGGCCGCATTCTGCGGCATGCATGACAGTCGGGGGCTCCGGATGACGGAGCGGATGGCGGTGGGCTAAAGAGGGGGCAGCACGCCGATGATGTCGGCGGAATGTGGAGGAAATTGGGAGAAATCCCGGCCGGGCCTCTCCATCTTTCCTCCCACATGCGGCCGCAGCATAAGGGCATGAATCCGGAACTGAGTCTTGCGCTGCTGGGTGCGATCACCGTGT
Organism: Variovorax sp.; assembly: GCF_965279555.1. Lineage (NCBI taxonomy): Bacteria > Pseudomonadati > Pseudomonadota > Betaproteobacteria > Burkholderiales > Comamonadaceae > Variovorax > Variovorax sp. The sequence goes on from NZ_OZ257247.1 coordinate 481,210, forward strand.
TCCTGGGCCTTGTCGCCCAGGCATGGTGGCTGCTGGTCCTCTGGGCCGAGGGCCGCGCGACGCGGCCGTCTGGCGCGCAGCCCTCCGGCCTCGCCAAGGACGAGAAAGAACAATGACACACCAGGACACATCTTCCATCGGCCGCCGCGGCCTGCTCGCCACCCTGGGCGCCGCCGCGTTGGCCGCCGCCTCTGCACGCCCGGCCGAGGCCGCAGCGCCAAGGCTCCCGCTGACCGCACAGACCACCGAAGGCCCCTACTACCTGGACGTGGCGCAGGTCCGCCGCGACATCACCGAAGGGCTCGAGGGCGTGCCGCTGGACGTGCGCTTCACCGTGTGCGATGCGGCGGGCAAGCCGTTGCCCGGGCTGCGCGTGGATCTTTGGCATTGCGATGCGCAAGGCCGCTATTCGGGCTTCGCGGAGCAGGGCGACGACCGCTCGGGCACCTTCGAAGGCAAGACCTTCCTGCGCGGCAGCCAGTTCACCGGCCGCGACGGCACGGCCGCCTTCACCACCGTCTACCCGGGCTGGTACGTGGGGCGCACCACTCACATCCACATGAAGGTGCTCGACGGAACCCGCGCCGTGCTCACCTCGCAGTTCTTCCTGCCCGATGCGCTCAGCGAGTTTCTCTACACGCAGGTCTCGCTCTACCAGCGATCCCGCGTGCGCGACACGCTCAACAGCATCGACGGCATTGCGTTGAAGGCCGGAGACACGGTGCTCGGCGCCGTGCGCGAGGAGCGCCAGCGCTACGTGGCCACGCTCGCGCTGGTTGTCGATCCGGCCGCCGACCCGGCGATCGACCGGCCGCCTCTTTCGGGCGGCATGCCGCCGGTCGCGGTGCGAGGCATGCAAGGGATGCCCGAAATGCCGGCGATGGGCGTCGGCGGGAGGCCGATGCACCCCCGTGCACTGGAAGGCGCGGCGCGCATCAAGGCGCTGGTGCCGCCGCGCACCACGGGCTGATCCACGGTTTCAGAAAGACGTTCCGATCTGGAACTGGAAGCGCTGCGTGCGGTCGGCCGTGATGTTGTTGGCCGTGTCCGCCTTCTGATAGAGCAGCGGCACCGCATACGCCAGCCGCAGCGGCCCCAGCGGCGAGATCCAGCTGATGCCGATGCCGGTCGACGCGCGCAGGCGGTTCTGCGCCTTCCACTGCGCATCCGTCATGCTGGCGGTGCGGTCGGCGAACACGTTGCCCGCGTCCAGGAAGGTGTAGAGCCGCAGCGTGCGGTCGTTGCCCGCGCCGGGGAAGGGCGTGCTGAACTCCATGTTGAAGATCGCCTTGCGGGTGCCGCCCAGCGCGCCGCCCGTGACGGCATCGGTCGGACCGAGCGAGTTCTGCTCGAAGCCTCGGATCGAGCCCAGGCCGCCGGCATAGAAGTTCTTGAAGATCGGGTAGGTGCTGTCGCCGAGCGCCCGCGCATAGCCGAGCTGCCCGTTGATGGCCAGCGTGTACTGCTTCGAAAGCGGGAAGTACTGCTGGTACTGGTAGTTGGTCTTCAGGTAGCGCAGCTCGCTGCCCACGCCCACTTCGAGATTGGCGCTTTGCAGCTTGCCGCGCGTGGGCACCAGCGCGCTGTCGCGGTCGTCGCGCGACCAGCCCAGCGTGGCCGGAATGCCCACCACGTTCGACTTCGCGCAGGTCACGCTCGGCGCGGTGCCGGTGCATTTGAAGTAGTCGAGGTAGGCCTGCGGCGTGGCGGTGTAGACGTAGGAGCCGTCGACCAGCGCATAGGTGCCGTTGGTGCCGGGCGTGAACGAATAGCGCTCCACGCCGATGCCCAGGTACACCGTGTCCTGCTCGCCCACCGGGAAGCCGAAGCGCACCGAGCCGCCGTCGCTGGCGAGCTTGTAGTTGCCGTCGGCCTCGTAGTAGGGCCGCGTGGTGGTGTGGAACACGTTCAGCGTGCGCGAGATGCCGTCCTTGGTGAAGTACGGATCGGTGGCCGTGAGCGAGATGGTGCGGTTGTACGAACTGGTGTTCACGTTCAGCCCCAGGTAGTTGCCGCTGCCGAACACGTTCTCCTGCGTGATGCCGAAGCTCAGCGACACCTTGTCTGTCGACGAGTAGCCAGCACCCAGCTGCAGAGAGCCGGTCGGCTTCTCCTTCACGTTCACGACAAGGTCGACCTGGTCGGGCGAGCCGGGCACATCGACGGTGTCGATGTTCACGTCGGTGAAGAAGCCCAGGCGGTCGATGCGGTCGCGCGAGGCGCGGATCCTGTTGCCGTCGTACCAGGCGCCTTCGTATTGGCGGAACTCGCGGCGGATCACCTCGTCGCGCGTCTTGGCATTGCCGCCTATGTTGATGCGCCGCACGTAGGCGCGCCGCGAGGCCTGCGCCTTCAGCACGATGGTGACGCGGTTGTTCGCCCGGTCGATCTCCGGCTCCGCCTTTACGCGCGCGAAGGCATAGCCGAAGGTGCCGAAGTAGTCGGTGAAGGCCTTGGTGGTCGCGGCCACGTCCTCGCCGTTGTAGGGCTGGCCGGGGCGGATGGTGACCAGGGTCCTGAACTCGTCGTCGCGGCCCATGTAGTCGCCCGAGAGCTTCACGCCGGCCACCGCGAACTTCTCGCCCTCGGTGATGTTGATGGTCAGCGCGATGGTCTGCCGGTCCGGCGATATGGCCACCTGCGTCGAGTCGATGCGGAACTCCAGGTAGCCGCGCGTGAGGTAGTAGGAGCGCAGCGTCTCCATGTCGCCGTTGAACTTGGTGCGCGAGTACTGGTTCGACTTCGTGTACCACTCGAGCCAGCCGCCGGTGTCCTGGTCGAACAGGTCGAGCAGCGTGCTTTCGCTGAAGGCCTTGTTGCCCACCACGTGCACTTCCTTGATGCGGGCGGGCTCGCCCTCGGTCACGGTGAAGGTCAGGTTCACGCGGTTGTTCTCCAGCGGCGTGACGGTGGTGATCACCTGTGCGTTGTAGAGGCTGCGGCTGATGTACTGCCGCTTGAGCTCCTGCTCGGCGCGGTCGGCCAGTGCCTTGTCGAAGGCCTGCCCCTCGGCCAGGCCGATCTCGCGCAGCGCCTTCTGCAGCGCGGCCTTGTCGAACTCCTTGGCACCGACGAAGTCGACGTCGGCGACGGTCGGGCGCTCCTCGACCACCACCACCAGCACATTGCCGTTCACGTCGATGCGCACGTCCTTGAACAGGCCCAGCTTGAAGAGTTCGCGGATGGCGTTGGCGCCGCGCTCGTCGCTGTAGGTGTCGCCGGTTCGCAGGCCCATGGTGGCGAACACGGTGCCGGGCTCGACGCGCTGCAGGCCCTCGATGCGGATGTCCTTGACGGTGAACGGATCGGTGGCCCATGCAGGGAGGGCCGCCAGCGAGGCAAGCAGCACGGCGGCCGTTGCGAGTGACTTCGGTAAGTGCATCGCCGCATGGTCTGCGTCAATGTCGTAGAAATTTGGGACTCCCCGCGTCCGCCGGGGTTGTGCCGTTTCCCGGCGTTACTGCAGTCTCTCGCGGCAGTTCTGCTCGTGGTCCTCGACTGAAAGCGATCCCTGTATCTCCAGCAGGCGCTCCACCGTGCGGTCGATGCCCTGCGCGTCCAGCAGGCGGTAGGTGCGAGCGGTACGCCCGTTGTTGCGCACCAGGCGTGCGATGTAGGGCAGGTCCTGCTGCGTGATGACCGCGGCGGGCATCACGCCTTCCAGCTCGATACCTTCGCAAGGCAGCAGCACGAAGTACTGCAGCCGCAGGTCGTCGGGCAGCAGGCTGCGCAGCTGCGTTGTCTTGCGCCCGCCCTGCCATGCGGGGTCTTTCACTTCGCGCGCGTTCTTGCAGCCGTTCACCTGCAGGAACCAGCGCGGCGGCGACTGGTCCGACTTCTTGCGGTAGACGAAGGCATTGCGCCAGGCCTTGATCTCGAACAGGTAGATGCCTGTCTCGCATACCACCACGGCATCGATGCGTGCGGTGCGCACGGCGTGCCCTTGCGGCATGGGAATGACGAGGTTGCGAAGAATGCGCAGGTGCGAGAAGGCGGGGCTGAATGCGTTGGCGAGCTGTTGCACGCCCAGCGACGATGCGATGGTGCTTTGCAAGGCAATGGTCATGGATGGGGCTCCTTCGGCCCCGGAGCATTGCGTGGCTTTTGGGAGACTTTTCGTACGAGGTGTTTCCGGCGGTCGCCGCATTCGGTGTGCACGCAAACAACAGTTCGCGCAAAGACGAGGCATTCACAAGATTCCTCCGAATTTGAACGAGACCATGCGTGCCTGCCGCTCGATGTAGAGCGGTTGAAACCGGAGAACCTGAATGAAGAAAACCCTCACGGCATTCGCTGCCCTGGCCGTCTGTGGCCTGGCCTCTGCCCAATCGTCCGTCACGCTGTTCGGTGTCGTCGACGCCGGCGTGACCTACCAGTCGAACACCGCGCGCGACACCGTCACGGGCCTGTCGAACAAGCAAAGCAAGTGGAGCCTGGGTAACTCCGGCTACAACTCCAGCCGCATCGGCTTTCGCGGCACCGAAGACCTCGGCGGCGGCCTGGCCGCGAGCTTCTGGCTCGAAGCGCCCATCACCAACGACGACGGCGCCACAGGCATCTCGACCTTCAGCCGCCGCTCCACCGTGAGCCTGTCGGGCGGCTTCGGCGAACTGCGCCTGGGCCGCGACTACACGCCCACCTTCTGGAACGACACCGTGTTCGATCCGTTCGGCACCAACGGTTCGGGCACCAACGTGATCAGCACCGTCAGCGGCAACACCACCATCAACAACGCCAACTACGTGCGCGCCAGCAACTCGGTGGGCTACTTCCTGCCGCCGAACCTGGGCGGCTTCTACGGCCAGGTGCAGTACAGCTTCGCCGAGAACACCAGCACCAGCGCCACCAGCACCACGGCCGCGACCAGCAGCAGCGCCGGGCGCTACGTGGGCGGGCGTTTCGGCTATGCCAACGGTCCGCTGGACGTGGCGCTAGGCGTGGGCCAGAGCATCGCGGTGGACACCACCACGCTGGAGCGCAAGGTGCAGACCATCAACCTGGGTGCTTCGTACGACTTCGGCCCGGTCAAGCTGTTCGGCGAACTGTCGAGCGTGAAGAACAAGTTCGACACCGCGCTGGGCAACACGCACGACAGCTACAACGGCTACCTGATCGGCGCGACCGTTCCGGTGGGCGCTGGCCTGATCCGCGCGTCGTACTCGCAGGTTCGCTACGACGAAGGCGCGGCCGGCATCACGGGCGAAGACCCGCTGGCACGCAAGCTGGCGATCGGCTACGTGCACAACCTGTCCAAGCGCACTGCGCTGTATGCGACGGTGGCGCGCGTGAACAACCGCAACGACGTGAACTACACGGGCGGCCTGGTGTCGGCCAGCACCACGGGCTACGGCAGCACCGGCGTTGGCTTCTCGGGCCTGCCGCGCTCGTCGACCGGCTACGACTTCGGCATCCGCCACGCGTTCTGACGCGCGGCGCGCACTGTGCGGGGAAAGAGGGCGCATGCCCTCTTTCTTCGTTGCCCGTTCGTTCATCCACAGCAACGAGTTTTCAATGAACCGACTCCGACTCCTCGTGGGCGCCCTGGCAGGCGCAAGCCTCGCGGGCTGCATCGTGCCGCCGCCGCCCATGCCCTATCACTCGCCGCCACCGCCGTTCGGTCCGCGCATGCAGCCGCCGGGCTGGCAGGCCTGCGAAGCGCCGCGCAGCGGCCCCGGCAATGAATGCGCACGCGGTGCCGAGGCACCGCCCGAGGGAGCCCGCTGATGACCGGCGGACTGCAGACCGGCCATCTCGGCACCATCATCGCCGGCGTGATTCTCCTGGGCCTCGGCGGCGTGCTCTGCATGATGGGCTCGCTGTTCTTAGCCAACCTGCGGCAGGGTGCCAGGGCGCGCGAGCTCGCGGCGCAGTCCATGCAGGACATGCGGCAGCGGCTGGGCGCCAGCCGCGTGCAAGACCTGCGGCCGCTGCTCGACGCGGCCTCGGGCGACACGGCCCGCGAGACCATCCGCGTGGACATCCAGATGCCCCAGGAAGCCGTGCCCGTGCTCGCGATCGGGTCGGAGCTTGGCGAGCTGTTCGCCAAGGTCACGGCCTATGCGGCCAGCGTGATGCGTGCCGACGCGACGCTGCAGGTGTCGGCGCATGCGGACGGCAAGCATGCCGTGATCCACTGGCGCGACCTCGATGCCGCCGATGCGAGGCCGCCTCTTGCGCGGTTCTTCGACAGCACGCATGCGGCGATCGTCAGGGCCAGCGCCGATGCCTGCGAACGCATTGCCAGCCACCACGGCGGGCGCATCTATTCGGCACCGCACGCAAGCGGCGTGCTGGGGCTCACACTGCGCCTGCCGCTTCTGCAGCCGCAGGCATAGCGGCCCAACATGGACAAATGGTAATGAAGCGGCGGCGCGTTCCCTGGTTGAATCGCGGCTAGGATCGTCCCGGCGGCGCCCGGATGGACGGTGGGCCGGCCGACTCCATCGCCATGAGCACCAGAACGCAGTCACTCCCCGCTCTCTTTCTTTCGCTGGCCCACTCCGCTGTCTCGCATGATGGCGCGGCGCCGAGGTGCTAGGCGCCACCGCCATGTGGCGCTGCCTCATCGTCGAGGACGACGCCGACAACGCCCGCTACATTGCCGAGGGCTTCCGCTCCCTCGGCCACGTGGCCGTGATAAGCCGCGACGGCACCGATGCGCTCGCGCGCGCGACCGGTGAGTCGTGGGACCTGGTGATCCTCGACCGCATGCTGCCCAACGAGGTCGACGGGTTGTCGATTCTTTCGACGATGCGCGCACTCGGCAAGAAGACGCCGGTGCTGGTGCTCAGCGCACTGAGCGCGCTCGACGAGCGCGTGCGCGGCCTCAAGGCCGGCGGCGACGACTACCTTGCCAAGCCCTTCGCCTTCTCGGAACTCGCGGCGCGGGCCGAGGCGCTGGTGCGGCGTTCGCGCACCGGGCCCGAGATCCGCATGCTGCAGGTTGCCGACCTGACGCTCGACCTCGCGCGGCGCCACGTGGAGCGCGCGGGCCGGCCCATCGCGCTGCAGCCGCGCGAGTTCAGGCTGCTGGCCTACCTGATGATGCATCCGGGCCAGGTGGTCACGCGCACCATGCTGCTCGAGGCCGTGTGGGACTACCAGTTCGACCCGCAGACCAACGTGATCGACGTGCAGGTGAGCCGCCTGCGCGGCAAGCTCGATGCGGGCGGCGCGCCGACGCTGATCCACACCGTGCGCGGCGTGGGCTACACGCTGGCACCGCCGCAATGATCCGCACGCTGCGCCAGCTGTGGCGCTCGGTGGGCTTCCGGCTGGCCTTCTACTACGGGCTGCTGGTCGCGATCACCATGCTCGCGGCGCTGGCCATCGTCTACATGCAGACGGTGGGCGTGCTGCAGCAGCGCATGGTGCGGCAGGTGTCGGCCAGCATGCAGCAGCTGATGGTGCGCTACGACGCGCGCGGCGCCGACGGCGTGGCGGGCGAGATCGGCTACGCACTGGCCGACGGACGCAACTCCGACAACGAGATCTACCTGCTCACCGATCGCGAGGGCCGCAAGCTCGCGGGCAACCTCGACCAGATTCCCTCGATGGCGCCGGATGCCGGCGACGGCGTGCACCGGCGTGTGGTGCGTTCGGGCCAGAGCGCCATCGGCTACATCGTGATGAAGCATCTGCCCGACGGCGGCCTGCTGGTGGTGGGGCACGACCTGCGCGACCAGGAGTCGATCGAGTCGCTGGTCGCGAGCGCCAGCGCGGCGGCGGGCATCGTGGCGGTGCTGCTGCTGATCGGCGGCACCTTCGTCTTCCGCCAGGAGCTGGAGCGCAGCGTGGGCGCGGTGCGGCGCACCGCGGCGCGCATTGCGGCCGGCGAGCTGCAGGAGCGGGTCGAGCCTTCGGGCGAGAAAGACGAGTTCGCGCTGCTGGAGCACGACATCAACGCGATGCTCGACCGCATCCAGTCGCTGATGGACGGCGTGCGGCATGTGTCCAACACCATCGCGCACAACCTGCGCACGCCGCTCACGCGCGTGCTGGTGCGGCTGCGCGCGGCGGAGCAGGGGCTGGGCGCCGACGACCCGCAGCGCGAGGCCGTGGCCGTCGCCATCCGCGAACTCGAGGAACTGGCCGTGGTGTTCGAGAAGCTGCTGCAGATCGCCGAGGTCGAGGCGGGCGCGCGGCGGCAGCAGTTCGCGCAGGTGGCGCTGCACGTCATAGCCGACGACGTGGCCGAGCTGTACGAGGCGGTGGCCGAGATGCGCGGCATCACGCTGCTGCGCGAGCCGGCCGACAGGGCCTTCGCGGTGGGCGACCGCGACCTGCTCGCGGGCGCGGCGGCCAACCTGCTGGACAACGCGCTGAAGTACGCGGGCGGCGGCGCCACGGTGCGCATCGGCACGCACACGGTGGACGGCAGGGCGCAGCTCTTCGTGCAGGACAACGGGCCGGGCGTTCCGCCCGCCGAGTTCGAGCGCATCGGCGTGCGCTTTCATCGCCTGGACCGCAGCACGCCGGGGCACGGGCTGGGGCTGGCGAGCGTGCAGGCCGTGGTCGCGCTGCATGGCGGGCGCCTGCAATTGGGCGACGCCGCGCCTGGCCTGCGCGTGTGCATCGACCTGCCGATGGCCGGCGACTGACGCACACACAGGCTCAGCCAGGTTCCACACATTGCCGAACGGCAATGTTCTGTTCATACACACCAGGCTCCTGAATTCCTAGGATCGGCTGCGCACGTCTTGTGCCGATCAATGCAGTTCCAGGAGACATCAACGGTGAGAATCAAGAGTCAGAGAGACTTCTGCTCAGGCGTACTTTTCAGCGCCTTCGGCGTGGCCTTCGCATGGGGAGCCACGACCTACAACGTCGGCAGCGGCGCCCGCATGGGTCCGGGCTACTTTCCGCTGATCGTGGGCATCCTCATTGCCTTCATGGGCGTGCTGATCACGCTCAAGGCGCTCAGCGTGGAAACGGAAGACGGCGAGCCCGTCGGCCGCATCGCATGGAAGCCGCTGGTCTTCATCATCGGCGCGAACCTGATGTTCGGCGTGCTGCTGGGCGGCCTGCCGAGCATCGGCTTGCCTTCGATGGGGCTCATAGTGGCGATCTACGCGCTGACCTTCATCGCCAGCCTGGCGGGCGACAACTTCGGCTGGAAGGGCGTGACCATCCTCGCGACCATCCTCGCGCTGGGCAGCTACCTGGCCTTCGTGGTGGCGCTCAAGCTGCAGTTCCAGGTGTGGCCGACCTTCATTTCCGGCTGATCCGCGAAGAAGAACAACAAGACCAAAGACAAGACACATGGACCTGATTACCAATCTCTCGATCGGCTTCGGCGTCGCCTTCACGGCGCAGAACCTCGTCTACGCCTTCGTGGGCTGCCTGCTGGGCACCCTGATCGGCGTGCTCCCCGGCATCGGCCCGGTCGCGACCATCGCGATGCTGCTGCCCGCCACCTACGCGCTGCCCCCTGTGTCGGCGCTGATCATGCTGGCCGGCATCTACTACGGCGCGCAGTACGGCGGCTCCACTACCGCGATTCTTGTGAACCTGCCGGGCGAGTCATCGTCGGTGGTGACCGTGATCGACGGCTACCAGATGGCACGCAAAGGCAGGGCCGGTCCGGCACTCGCTGCCGCTGGCCTGGGCTCGTTCTTCGCGGGCTGCGTGGGCACTTTGATCCTGGCCGCCTTCGCGCCGCCGCTCACCGAGCTGGCTTTCAAGTTCGGCCCCGCCGAATACTTCTCGCTGATGATCCTGGGCCTGATCGGCGCCGTGGTGCTGGCCTCGGGCTCGCTGCTCAAGGCCATCACGATGATCCTGCTGGGCCTGGCGCTGGGCCTGGTCGGCACCGACGTGAACTCCGGCGTGGCGCGCTACAGCTTCGACATTCCCGAGCTCACCGACGGCATCGGCTTCATCGCCATCGCCATGGGTGTGTTCGGCTACGGCGAAATCATTGCCAACCTGGCCGTGCCCGAGCATGAGCGCGAAGTGTTCACCGCCAAGGTGAAGGGCCTGTGGCCCACCAAGCAGGACTTCAAGGACATGACGCCCGCCGTGCTGCGCGGCACCGCGCTGGGCTCGGCACTGGGCATCCTGCCGGGCGGCGGTGCGCTGCTGTCGGCCTTCGCGGCCTACACCATCGAGAAGAAGATCAAGCTCAAGCAGGGCGAGGTCGCCTTCGGCAAGGGCAACATCCGCGGCGTGGCCGGCCCCGAATCGGCCAACAACGCCGGTGCGCAAACCTCCTTCATCCCGCTGCTGACGCTGGGCATTCCGCCCAACGCGGTGATGGCGCTGATGGTGGGCGCCATGACCATCCACAACATCCAGCCCGGCCCGCAGGTGATGACCAGCAACCCGGAACTGTTCTGGGGCCTGATCGCCTCGATGTGGATCGGCAACCTGATGCTGATCGTGCTGAATCTGCCGATGATCGGCATCTGGATCAAGCTGCTCACCATCCCCTACAAGTGGCTCTTCCCGTCGATCGTGCTGTTCTGCGCGGTGGGCGTGTACTCGGAGAACAACAACACCTTCGACGTGTGGATGGTGGCGATCTTCGGCATCGTGGGCTACCTGTTCCTCAAGCTCAAGTGCGAGCCCGCGCCGCTGCTGCTGGGCTTCATCCTGGGGCCGATGATGGAAGAGAACCTGCGCCGCGCGCTGCTGCTGTCGCGCGGCGACTGGAGCGTGTTCGTGATGCGGCCGCTGTCGGCGGGCCTGCTGGCCGCCGCCGCGCTGCTGCTGATCGTGGTGCTGCTGCCTTCGGTGAAGGCCAAGCGCGAAGAAGCCTTCGTGGAGGACTGAGGCACCGGGGCCGCCCGGCAGGCCCGGGCGGAGGAGGCAACGGCCCGTGCGGAACTCCGCGTCATACTCGCGGTCCCACGGTGCCGCTGCCTTCCCCCCGATGCCAAACGTGCGATCCACAGTCTCCCTGACCTTTCTCCGGGCGCTCGCCGCGAGCGCCCTTTTCGTCGCCGCCGGCGCCCTGCATGCGCAGGCCCTGCCGCCGGGCGTGCGGCTCGGCATGACGGCCGACGAACTCCAGGCCGCGTTGCCCGCCGCCGAGCGCGTGCAGCGGCCCCAGCGCCTGGGCGGTGGCCTGGTCGGCAGCTGGCGCGGCGAACCCGTGCAGATGGCCGGCCTGCTGTTCGAACCCACTTTCTTCTTTGCTGCCTCCGAGCTGCGCCGCGTCGAGTACGTGGCGGCGGCGCAGGGTGCCTCCGACAGCGGCGCGGCCGCCTTTGCCGCGCTGGTGCAATGGGGCCGCGGCGTGTTCGGCAACGAGCTGGCCTCCCGCGATCCGGGCAGCGCGTATGCCGCATGGGTGAGCAACGACACCGACGTCTACGTGCAGCAGGTCAGCGACCCGCGCCGAGCCAGCGTGCGGCTCGTCTACAAGGCGCGGCAGCTGCGCGACGGCAGCGAACTCTGAACGGCCGCCACAGCCCGCGTCAGGCCGCGCCGCGCTGGTCGAGCTTTTGCAGCGCCACCGCCAGTTCTTCCACATCGACCGGCTTCAGCAGGTGATGGTCGAAGCCGGCCTGCGCAATGCGCAGCCGGTCGTCGGGCTGGCCCCAGCCCGTGAGCGCGATCAGCCCGATGCCATGCAGCCGCGGATGCGCCCGCAGGCGGCGCGCCAGCTCGCAGCCGTCCATGCCGGGCATGCCGATGTCGAGGATGCCGACTGACGGATGGAAGTGCTCGGCCTTCGCCAGCGCATCCAGGCCGTTGAACGCGACGGTGGCTTGCGCACCGAGCAGGCCCAGCAGCGCAGCGAGCGACTCGGCCGCGTCGCGGTTGTCGTCCACCACCAGGATGCGGTGCTGCACCGCCATCGTGGCTTCCGAGGCTCCGGCCTTCGCGCCGGCCCGCACTTCGTGGTCCAGCAGCGGCAGCGACACCGTGAACTCGCTGCCCTGGTTCGCGCCTTCGCTGCTCGCGGTGACCGTGCCGCCGTGCAGTTCCACCATGCTCTTCACCAGCGTGAGGCCGATACCCAGCCCGCCCTGCGCGGCGCGCGCGGTGCCGCTCACCTGCACGAACATGTCGAAGATCGCGCCCAGCATGGCGGCCGGAATGCCTGCACCGGTGTCCTTCACGCGGACCACCGCATGGCCTTGGCCGTCGTTTTCGACGAACACATCGATGCGCCCACCCGCGGGCGTGTACTTGGCGGCGTTGTTCAGCAGGTTCGCGAACACTTGCGTGAGGCGCACGCTGTCGCCTTTCACGGCCAGCGAGGCATCGGCGATGTGCAATTCGAGCGTATGGCGGCCGGCGTCCATCAGCGGGCGGCTGAGTTCCACCGCGCCGCGTATCACCTGTTCGAGCACGAGCTCGTCCAGCTGCAGCTCGATCTTGCCGCGCGTGATGCGCGAGACTTCCATCAGGTCGCTCACCAGCCGCACCATGTGGTCGAGCTGGCGGCCCATGAGGTCGTAGTAGGGCCGGGCGGCTTCCGACGTGAGCGGCTTGCGCTTGAGGATGGCCAGCGCGGTGCTCAGCGGTGCCATCGGGTTGCGCAGCTCGTGCGCCAGGGTGGCCAGGAATTCGGTCTTGCGCCGGTCGGCCTCGTTGAGGTCTTCCAGGATGCGGCGCAGCTCGTACTGCCGCCGCCGGGCGCGCAGCGCGCTGCGCAGTGCGCTCACCAGCGATGCCACGCGGATCGGGCGCTCCAGCACGGTGACGTTGGCCATGCCTTCCATGGCGGTGGTGATGGCGCGCGAGTCGGCGCCTTGCCGCGCGAGTATCAGCACCGGCAGGTCGGACCACGGTGGCTGCACCGCCACGGCCGCGGCGAGTTCGGTGGCGCCGCTGCCCGCGAGCATTTCCTCGGATATCAGCAGCGCGCCGGCGCCGCGCTCCATCTCGCGCAGCAGTTCGGGGAGGTCGGCGCACACCTGTGTCTCGATGCCCGCCTGCAGGAGCACGGCGGCGGCCATCACGGCGTCCTTGGCGGTGGCGGTTCTCATCAGCACGCGCAGCTGCGGATCTCGCAGCTGCGGCAGCTGGATCGTGTGGCCGTCCGTCACCGCGGGGGCGTGGCAATGCCGTCGATCGGCACGGGCACGCCAGTCAGGATGCCTCGGAAATGGCGCAGCGGCTCTCCCACGTTCAGGCCTCGCCGGTCCATCGAGAACGCACGGATGGAGCGCTCGTGCGAGCCGCCGCGCTTCTTGAGCACCGAGATGGCCTGGCGCACTTCGCCTTCGGCCTCGTAGTAGCGCAGCAGCACCACGGCGTCGGCAAGGTAGCTGGCGTCCACGGGTGTCTGCATCTGCATGCCGATGAGCCCGTGCTGCGCGCCGACCAGCAGCGTGGCCACGCCGGACTGCCCGAGGTAGGTGAGCAACTCGTGCAACTGCACGATGAGAAAGCGCTCGTCGGGCATCGCGTTGAGGTAGCCATTCAGGCTGTCGATGACGACCACCTTCGCGCCGTGCCGGGTCACGGCCTGGCGGATCTCGTGCACCAGCTCGCCGGGGGAGAGTTCGGCCGGGTCGACCTGCTTGATGCGGATGCGGCCCGATTGAAGATGGGGCTCCAGCTTCATGCCCAGGCCGGCGCTGCGCGTGCGCAGGGTCTTGACGCTCTCGTCGAATACGAAAAGTGCGGCAGCCTCGCCGCGCTCGGCCGCCGCAATGGCGAATTGCACCGCCACCGAAGACTTGCCCGTGCCCGGCGCGCCGACGAACAGGGTGCTGGTGCCCTGCTCGAGCCCGCCGCCCAGCAGCGTGTCGAGCGCCTCGATGCCGCTGGGCAGCCTGGTCAGCGTGGTGTCGTTGACATGCTCGGCCGCCACCAGGCGCGGAAACACCTGCAGGCCGCCGCGGTGGATCTTGTAGTCGTGGTAGCCGCCGCGAAACGACTGGCCCCGGTATTTCACGACCAGCAGGCGGCGGCGCGCGGAGCCGTAGTCGGAGTTCGATTGCTCCAGCCTCACCACTGCGTGCGCAATGCTCTGCACCTGCAGGTCGTGCTCGGTGGCGGTCATGTCGTCCAGCAGCAGCACCGTGCACTGGCGCCCCGCGAAGAACTGCTTGAGCGCCAGGATCTGCCGGCGGTAGCGCAGCGATGTGCCCGATAGCAGCCGCAGCTCTGAGAGGGAATCGAACACGATGCGCGAAGGCTTGATGGCCTCCACGTCGCTCAGGATGCGCAGCGTGGTTTCGCTCAGCTCCACCTCGGAAGGGTGGAACATGGTGTACTGCTCTTCGGGCTGCAGGCTGTCCTGCGTGGGCAGCATCTCGCGCACGTGGACGTTCGAGATGTCCCAGCCGTGGGAGACGGCCACGCCGCGCAGTTCGTGTTCCGTCTCGGACAGGGTCACGTACAGCACCGACTCGCCGCGCGCCGCGCCTTCGAGCAGGAACTGCATCGCGATGGTCGTCTTGCCGGCGCCCGGCGTGCCTTCGAGCAGGTAGAGCCGGTTGGGCTCGAGGCCGCCGCCGAGCACGTCGTTCAGTCCCGGTACGCCCAGGCTCAGCAGTCGCTGATGGTCAGGCTCCATGGTGGCTTCTCCATTCCATGAGTGAATGAGGTCAATGCCAAATTCAAACATCGAAGCCGTGGGGCCGCGTGCAGGACGGCGCCGCATGGCGCGCCACGCGGCGCGACTATGGGAAATGTCCTGCACGGGGCAGCGGAATCGTCCGGCTGGCCGGGTGGGGCGGATGGAGAAACTGCCTTTCCGGCCCCCGCCGCCCTTCATTCCCAATTTGGCTCTTCAGGAGAAGACGATGCTCGAAGACACAGAGATCCGCATTCCCCAGGACGATGAACGGATCGACGTCACTGACCTCAAGGAGGTCGACTACTGGACCCAGTGGTTCGGCGTGAGCGAGGAGCGCCTGCGCACCGCCGTGGCTTCGGCGGGCACCGTCAAGGACGACCTGCGGGTCTACCTCGGCCTGCCCTGAGCCTTCAGGGCTCTGGCTCTATCAGCCAGCGGCGAGCATGCCGCGCTCTTCGATGAACGCCACCACCTCGGCCACGCCAGTGAGCGTCTTGAGGTTGGTCATCACATAAGGGCGCTGGCGGCGCATGCGTTGCGTGTCCTGTTCCATCACGTCGAGGTTGGCCCCCACGTAGGGTGCGAGGTCGGTCTTGTTGATGACGAACAGGTCGCTCTTGGTGATGCCGGGGCCGCCCTTGCGCGGGATCTTCTCGCCTGCGGCCACGTCGATCACGTAGATCGTGAGGTCCGACAGTTCGGGGCTGAAGGTGGCCGCGAGGTTGTCGCCGCCGGACTCGACGAACACCACGTCGGCATTCGGGAAGTCTTCCAGCATGCGATCGATGGCCTCGAGGTTGATCGAGGCGTCTTCGCGGATGGCGGTGTGCGGGCAGCCGCCCGTTTCCACGCCCATGATGCGCTCGGCCGGCAGCGCGCCGGCCACGGTGAGCAGGCGCTGGTCTTCCTTGGTGTAGATGTCGTTGGTGATGGCGACGAGGTCGTACTTGTCGCGCATCGCCTTGCAGAGCATTTCGAGCAGCGTGGTCTTGCCGGAGCCGACCGGGCCGCCGATGCCCACGCGCAGCGGCGGCAGTTTCTTGGTGCGGTGGGGAATGTGGTGCAGGGCGGAGGTCATGGGGAGGTGTCCGGTTCAGCTTCGGAAGAGGCGGGAATATTGTGTTTCATGGCGGGCCGACAACACCGCCAGCAGGGGCGCGAAGGCCTGGCGTTCGTCGTCGGCGAGGGCCATGGCGCGGGTCACTGCATCGGGGATTTCGTTTGCCAGCCGTCCGAGGATGCGCTGGCCCGCGCTCTGGCCCAGCGGCACGGCCTTGACGGCGGCGGCGACCATGTTCTCGGCCCAGCCGAAGGCGAAGGCCAGGCAGCAGTCGAGCACCGCGGCGTCGGTGCGGCTGGCCGCGAAGGCGAAGGCGATGGGGTAGCTGGCGGGCAGGTCGGCAAAGACTTCCGCCGTGTCGGTGTGGTGCAGCTTGAGCCATTCGACGAAGGAGCGGCCCATCTGCTCGGTCTGCAGGAAGAATTCGGCGGATTCTCGGGTGGCCAGCACCCATTGGTTGAGCCGGCGCACGCGTTGTGTGTCATTGGCCCGCCAGGCTTCCACAGCCTGTGCGAAGACGGCGAGGTCGCCGCGCGCGAAGCTCAGGTGCAACTGGTCGGCGAGCCATTCGGCGGCGCGCGGCTCGGAGTCGATGCCGGCCCATTCGACGGCCGCTTCCACGCCTTCGGAGTAGGAGAAGCCGCCCACGGGGAGTGCGGGAGAGGCCAGCCAGATGAGCTGTAGCAGGCCGTTTGGGCTGGCGGTCATGACCATTGACTCGCGCGCGTCCGGGACGCTGCTGTTCGGGGCGTGTGCACAGGCCGCCGGGTACTCCCCTCCGCGGGAGCGCGCCCTGAACATCCAGCGCGACGAATCGAAAAGCAAGGCCGCATGTCAGTGCGAGTGGCCGTGATGGCCGTGATGGCCGTGGTCATGATCGTGCGGGTGGTCGTCGAGCAGTTCGGGCGCGAGCACCAGCGGCTTCGGGCCTTTGCTGCTGCTGTCGCCATGCGAATGCTTATGGTGGTCATGGCTATGGCCGCCCCCATGCGAATGCTCGTGCGCCCCATAGGCACCGCCCTCGGGCTCGAACGCTTCCTCGACCGCCACGACGATCAGGTGCATCGACCGCAGCATGTCGGCCAGCACATGGTCGGGCTCGATCTTCAGGTGGTCGGGCTTGAGTTCGATCGGCACATGCCGGTTGCCCAGGTGATAGGCCGCGCGCGTCAGGTCGAAAGGCGTGCCGTGGGCAGTGCAATGCGTGATGCGCAGCACCGGCTGCGGCGCCGCGATCACGCGAACCAGGGAGCCGTCTTCGGCCACCAGCACGTCGCCGCCCCGCACCGCCGTGCCGCGCGGCAGGAACACGCCGATCTGGCGGCCCTGTGAATCGGTGGCGTCGAAGCGGCTCTTCTGGCGGACGTCCCAGTCGAGCTCGATGGTGGCGGCGCGCTTGAGCAAAACGGGCGCGAGACCGCGGCCCTGGGGCATGAGTTTGTTGGCGGTGAGCATGATGGCTTGCGGCTCCAAATGAGGCGGACTAATATAACGGCCGTTATAACTTCTGTTCAACGGAGCGTCTCATGTCCGCCCTCAAACTGACCCAGATCGGTAACTCCGTCGGCATCATCTTGCCCAAGGAAGTATTGGCGAGCATGAATGTGGGCAAGGGCGACACCGTCTACCTCACGCAGGCCGCCAACGGCGGGGTCACGATCTCGCCGTACGACGACGAGTTCGAGCGGCAGATGGAAGCGGCACGCCGCGTCATGAAGAAGCGGCGCAACGTCCTGCGCGAGCTTGCCAAATGAGCGCAGCCAACCAGCACTGGGTCTGGCTGAACCTGGCCGTGATTCAACTCGTTCATGAAGAGCAGCTTGTCGAGCACGGTGGCCCGGCCGGTGTGCGTGACGAGGGAATGCTCGCGTCCGCCATGGGTCGGCCGCAGAACCGCGCAACGTACGAATCTCCCGACGCAGCCACGTTGGCCGCGAGCTACGCATTCGGCATCGCCCGCAACCACCCGTTCGTGGACGGCAACAAGAGAACCGCGTTCGTCGAGATGGAGACCTTTCTCGATCTCAATGGCTTCGAGCTCCTCGCGTCCGACGAAGACTGCGTGCTCAAGACACTCGGCCTCGCGGCGGGCGAGATCGACGAAGCCTCTTTCGCCCAGTGGATTCGCGAGCACCTCGCACCGCGCAGCGCCTGACATTCAGAACAAAAAATACCGCTGCGCCATAGGCAGCAGCTTTGCCGGCTCGCAGGTCAGCAGGTGCCCGTCGGCGCGCACCGCGTAGGTCTGCGCGTCGATCTCCATCTTCGGCGTGTAGCCGTTGTGGATCAGGTCCTTCTTGCGCACGTTGCGGATGTTCTTCACCGCGCTCAGGTGCTTGGCCAGGCCGTAGCGCTCCTTGATGCCCGATGCGAGCCCGGCCTGCGAGACGAAAGTGAGCGAGCTCCTGGCGAGCGAGCCGCCGTAGGCGCCGAACATCGGGCGGAAGTGCACCGGCTGCGGCGTTGGGATCGACGCATTCGGGTCGCCCATGGCCGCCATCGCGATGGTTCCGCCCTTCAGGATGGTGAAGGGCTTCACGCCGAAGAAGGCAGGCTTCCAGATCACGATGTCGGCCCACTTGCCGACTTCGAGCGAACCCACCTCGTGCGCGATGCCGTGCGCGATGGCGGGGTTGATCGTGTACTTGGCGACGTAGCGCTTCGCGCGGAAGTTGTCGTTGCGCTCGCTGTCTTCCGGCAGGGTGCCGCGCTGCAGCTTCATCTTGTGCGCGGTCTGCCAGGTGCGGATGATGACTTCGCCGACGCGGCCCATGGCCTGGCTGTCGGAGCTGAACATGCTGATCGCGCCCAGGTCGTGCAGCACGTCTTCGGCGGCGATGGTCTCCTTGCGGATGCGCGATTCGGCAAAGGCCAGGTCTTCGGCGATGCCGGCGTCGAGGTGGTGGCACACCATGAGCATGTCGACGTGTTCGTCGAGCGTGTTCACGGTGTAGGGCATCGTGGGGTTGGTGGAAGAGGGCAGGAAGTTGGCTTCGCCCACCACGCGCAGGATGTCGGGCGCATGGCCGCCGCCCGCGCCTTCGGTGTGGAAGGCGCAGATGGCGCGGCCGCCCACGGCGGCGATGGTGTTCTCGACGAAGCCCGATTCATTGAGCGTGTCGCTGTGAATGGCCACCTGCGTGTCGGTGGCGTCGGCCACGTCCAGGCAGTTGCTGATGGCCGCGGGCGTGGTGCCCCAGTCTTCATGCAGCTTCAGGCCGATGACGCCGGCCTCGATCTGCTCGTGCAGCGCGCCCGGCAGGCTGGCGTTGCCCTTGCCCAGGAAGCCCAGGTTCATCGGGAAGGCGTCGGCCGCCTGCAGCATGCGTTCGATGTGCCAGGGGCCGGGCGTGGAGGTGGTGGCGAAGGTGCCGGTGGCGGGGCCGGTGCCGCCGCCGAGCATGGTGGTCACGCCGGAAGACAGCGCCTCCTCGATCTGCTGCGGGCAGATGAAGTGGATGTGGCTGTCGATGCCGCCTGCGGTGACGATGTTGCCTTCGCAACTGATGATCTCGGTGCCCGGGCCGATGACGATGTCCACGCCCGGCTGCACGTCGGGGTTGCCGGCCTTGCCGATGGCGGCGATGCGGCCGTCTTTCAGGCCGATGTCGGCCTTGACGATGCCCCAGTGGTCGAGGATGAGCGCGTTGGTGAGCACCGTGTCGACGGCGCCCTGCGCGCGGGTGCGCTGCGATTGCGCCATGCCGTCGCGGATCGTCTTGCCGCCGCCGAACTTCACCTCTTCGCCGTAGCCGCCGGCGCGCAGGGTGTAGTCGGCCTCGACCTCGATCAGCAGGTCGGTGTCTGCAAGACGAACGCGGTCGCCCACGGTGGGGCCGAAGATTTCGGCGTACGCACGCCTTCCAATGGTCGCCATCAGAGTTTCCCTTGAACCAGGCCGCGAAAGCCGTAGACGATGCGATCGCCCGAAAAATCGACCAGCTCGACCGTGCGCTGCTGGCCCGGCTCGAAGCGCACCGCGGCGCCCGAGGCAATGTTCAGCCGCATGCCGCGCGCGGCCTCGCGGTCGAAGCCGAGCGCGCCGTTGGTCTCGGCGAAGTGGTAGTGCGAGCCGACCTGGATCGGCCGGTCCGCTGTGTTCTGCACCACCAGCGTGAGGGTGCGGCGGCCGGGGTTGAGCGTGTGCTCGCCGTCGTCGGTGAGGAGTTCGCCGGGGGTCATGGCCAGCCTTGCCTCAGATGGCTTGCGCCAGCAGCGCGGCACCCAGGCCGAGCACCGCGGCGCCGGCCACGCGCGGCAGCCATGCGTTGGCATGGCGCAGCGCCCAGCCCGCCGCGATGCCCGCCACGTGCAGCAGCACCGTCGCGCTGACCATGCCGGCCAGCGTGAGGGCCGCGCCTTCTTCGCTCGCCAGTTCGTAGCCGTGGGCCACGCCGTGGAATACGGCAAACACGCCGACCACGCCCATGGCCACCACCGCCGGCAGGCGCACGCGCGCGGCCACCAGCAGGCCCAGCACCAGCAGCGACGCGGCGATCATCGGTTCGACCGCCGGCAGCTGCACGCCGGCCAGGCCCATCAGCGCGCCCACCAGCAGCATGCCGGCGAAGGCCAGCGGCGCCCACAGCAGATCGGGCCAGGCGCGGCGAGCGGCCAGGGCGCTCCAGAAGCCGACCGCGACCATCGCCGCCAGGTGGTCGGCGCCGGTCAGCGGGTGAAGAAAGCCGGTGGTGAAGCCGTGGTGCATGCCGCCGTCGACGCCCGTGTGGGCACTGGCGGCAAGCGGCAAGGCCGCGACTGCGGCGAGCAAGGCGGTGAGGATGGATCGATGAATGCGCATCAGCAGGTCTCCAATGGGATGAAAGCACTTCCAGGGAACACCACGGAACGGGCTTTGCCCGGCCGTAGGTGTTGCCCCCGGCGAGGGGGTGGGCGAAGCGACACGAAGTGCGCGCAGCCTGGGGGCGGTCATAGGATCGGCTGGTGCACGGTGACCAGCTTGGTGCCGTCCGGGAAGGTGGCTTCGATCTGGATGTCCGGGATCATCTCGGCGATGCCGTCCATCACGTCGGCACGGGTGAGCACGCTGCGCCCGTCGCTCATGAGTTCGGCGACGCTCTTGCCGTCGCGCGCGCCTTCCATCACGGCGGCGGAGATCAGGGCGATGGCTTCGGGGTAGTTCAGCTTCAGGCCGCGCGCCTTGCGGCGTTCGGCGAGCAGCGCCGCGGTGAAGATCAGCAGCTTGTCTTTTTCGCGCGGGGTCAGTTCCATGGGATTGGCATCGGGTGGCGGGGAGAGGCGGCCATTATGGGCAAGCTGGCTTCTTTGCAACAGTCGTGCCCTGTTCGCCAAAAGTCGTACGGATGGCACGGAAGATGCACCGAAACGGTGTGAACACCGAAGCCGCTCCTGCCACCCCGGACGACGCCCCCCAGCGCATCGTCAAGGTGCGGCGCGACTACAACAGCTGGGTCGCCAGCGAAACGCTGGAAGACTACGCCCTGCGCTACACCCCGCAGCGCTTTCGCAAGTGGTCCGAATGGCGGGTGGCCAACACGGCCTTCGGGGCGGCGTCGTTCCTGATCCTGGAGGCGGTGGGCGCCACGCTGCTGGTGCAGTACGGCTTTGCCAACGCCTTCTGGGCGATCCTGGCGACGGGGCTCATCATCTTCCTGGCCGGCCTGCCGATCAGCGTGTACGCGGCGCGCTACGGCGTCGACATGGACCTGCTCACGCGCGGCGCCGGCTTCGGCTACATCGGCTCCACGCTCACTTCGCTGATCTACGCGAGCTTCACCTTCATCTTCTTCGCGCTCGAGGCGGCGGTGATGGCCTATGCGCTGGAGCTGGCACTGGGCATTCCGCCGGTCTGGGGCTACCTGGTTTGCGCGCTGGTGGTGATTCCGCTGGTCACGCACGGGGTGTCTGCCATCAGCCGGCTGCAGCTGTGGACGCAACCGCTGTGGCTGCTGATGCTGGTCGTGCCTTTCGGCTACGTGCTGATGCGCGATCCTGGTGCTTTCGCGGGCATCGTGCACTACAACGGGGTCAGGTCCGGCACGCAGGGCTTCAATCTGCACCTTTTTGGCGCCGCGCTCACGGTCGGCATCGCGCTGATCACGCAGATGGGCGAGCAGGCCGACTACCTGCGCTTCATGCCCGCGCGCACCGCGGCCACGGCGCGCCGCTGGTGGGCCGGGGTGCTGGCCGGCGGCCCGGGCTGGGTGGTGCTGGGCGTGCTCAAGATGCTGGGCGGGGCGCTGCTGGCCTACCTGGCGCTCACGCACATGGTGCCGCCCGAGCGCGCGGTCGACCCGAACCAGATGTACCTGGCGGCCTACGAGTACGTGTTTCCGAACTACGGCTGGGCGGTGGCGGCCACGGCCCTGTTCGTGGTGATCTCGCAGCTCAAGATCAACGTGACCAACGCCTACGCGGGCTCGCTGGCCTGGAGCAACTTCTTCTCGCGCGTGGCGCACAGCCACCCGGGGCGCGTGGTGTGGGTGGTGTTCAACGCGCTGATCGCTTTCATGCTGATGGAGATGAACGTGTTCGAGGCGCTGGGCGACGTGCTCGGCCTGTTCGCCAACATCGCCATCGCCTGGATGATGGCGGTGGTGGCCGACCTCGTCATCAACAAGCCGCTGGGGCTGTCGCCGCCCGGCATCGAGTTCAAGCGGGCGCACCTGTGGGACATCAACCCGGTGGGCGTGGGCGCGATGGCGCTGGCTTCGGTGCTGTCGATCACCGCGCACCTGGGCGTGTTCGGGCCGCTGGCGCAGGCTTTCTCTGCGCTGATCGCGCTCGGCACGGCGCTGGTGGCCTCGCCGCTGCTGGCGTGGGCGACGGGCGGCAAGTACTACCTGGCGCGCGGCTCATGGGCGAACGGCGCCGTGGCCTTCGCGCCCGCGCCGGGCTCGCGCGCGGTGCGCTGGGCGAAGGTGGCGCACGACGACAGCTATCGCCGCCTGACGGTGCAGCACTGCGTGATCTGCGAGCGCGAGTACGAAGGGCCCGACATGGCGCACTGCCCGGCCTACCAGGGCGCGATCTGCTCGCTGTGCTGCACGCTCGACGCCCGCTGCGGCGACCTGTGCAAGCCGCATGCGAGCCTGTCGGCGCAGTGGTCGGCGGTGCTGCGCTGGCTGCTGCCGCGGCGCGGCTGGCGCTACCTGGACACGGGGCTTGGCCACTTCCTGCTGCTGATGCTCATCATCGTGCCGCTGCTGGCGGTGGTGTTCGGCGTGCTCTACCAGCAGGAGCTGCGGGCTTTCGGCGAAGGCGCGCTGGAGCTGGCCTCGCAGGCCGACGTGGCCGCGGCGCTGGCGGGCGTGCAGAAGCTGTCGCTGCGCTCGGGCTTCCTGAAGGCCTACATGGCGCTGCTGGTCATAGCGGGCATCGTTGCGTGGTGGCTGGTGCTCGCGCACCAGAGCCGCAAGGTGGCGCAGGAAGAGTCGAACCGCCAGACGCACCTGCTGGTGCGCGAGATCGAGCTGCACCGCGAAACCGACCGCGCGCTGCAGGCGGCCAAGCAGGCGGCCGACGAGGCGCGCGAAGTGGCGGAGCACGCCAAGCTCGCGGCCGAACTCGCCAAGCAGGCCGCCGACCAGGCCAACCAGGCCAAGAGCCGCTACATCAGCGCCATCAGCCACGAGCTGCGCACGCCGCTCAACAGCATCCTGGGCTATGCGCAGCTGATGGGCGAAGACCAGTCGGTGCCGCCGCACCGGCAGCAGGCGGTGGCGGTCATCAAGCGCGGCGGCGAGCATCTGCTGTCGCTGATCGAAGGCACCCTGGCCATCGCGCACATCGAGGCCGGCAAGCTCACGCTGCATGCGCGGCCGATGCGCTTTGCCGACACGCTGCGCGAGCTGGCCGACATGTTCGAGCTGCAGGCGGCGGAGAAGGGGCTTCAGTTCCGCTTCGAGGCCGCCGGCCCCTTGCCGGAGGTGGTGCGCGCCGACGAAAAACGCGTGCTGCAGATCCTCATCAACCTGCTGGGCAACGCGATCAAGTTCACGGCGGCGGGGCAGGTCACGCTGCGGCTGGCCTATGCGCGCGAATTTGCCTCGGTCGAGATCGAGGACACCGGCCCCGGCATGCCGCCCGAAGACATCGAGCGCATCTTCGAGCCCTTTGCGCGCGGCAATGCCGCGGGCATGTCGGCCGCACCTGGCGCCGGGCTGGGGCTCACCATCGCGAAGATGCTGACCGACCTGATGGGCGGCGAGATGAAGGTGCAAAGCACGCCGGGCGAGGGCTCGCTGTTCTGCGTGCGCCTGTTCCTGCCGCGCGTGCACGACACGGCGGCCGTAACCGGCCGCCCGGTGCCGGTGCAGCGCGCGCGGCGCGGCTACGAAGGCCCGCGCCGCCGCCTGCTGGTGGTCGACAACGAGGAGGCCGACCGCGACCTGCTGGGCCATGTGCTCGCGCCGCTGGGCTTCGAGCTGCGCAGCGCGGCCAGCGGGCACGATGCGCTGGACCTGATCGCCGCCGGCTACAGGCCCGACGCGATGTTCGTCGACCTCGCGATGCCCGGCATCGACGGCTGGGAGACCATCCGCCGCGCGCGCAAGCTGGGGCTGACCGAGGCTTCGGTGGCCATCGTTTCCGCCAACGCTTTCGACAAGGGGCTCGACAACGACGTGGGCATCGCGCCCGAGGATTTCTTCGTCAAGCCGGTGCGGCATACCGAACTGCTCGACTGGCTGGAGCGCAGGCTCGGGCTGCAATGGACCGACACCGCCGCCGCCAAGCCGGCTGCCGCGGTGCCGCCGCGCGCGCTGCGGGCGCCGTCGCTGGCCCGCCTTCGGGCGCTGGAGGAGGCAGTGAGCCTCGGCTACTTCCGCGGCATCATGAACCAGCTCGACGACATCGACGCCGCGCAGCCAGAATGCATGGCGTGGACCGAAGCCCAGCGCGTGCTCGCGCGGCAATTCCAGTTCGAGGCCATGAGCCGCGCGCTGGCCGAGGCGGCGGTGAGCGCGCCATGACCCTGACCAACCCTTCGAGCCCGACCATGGAAACATCGCCGCTTGCCCGGACGCTGCGCGAGCAGCAGGGCGCCAACAGCGACCTCGTGCTGATCGTGGACGACGTGCCCGACAACCTCGCGGTGCTGCACGACGCGCTCGACGAATCGGGCTACACGGTGCTGATCGCCACCAACGGCGAGCAGGCCCTGCAGCGCGCCGCGCAGGCCCGGCCCGACATCGTGCTGCTCGACGCGATGATGCCGGGCATCGACGGCTTCGAGGTGGCGCGCCGGCTCAAGGCCGATGCCGCCACGGCGCACATTCCCATCGTGTTCATGACCGGCCTGACCGAGACCGAGCACCTGGTGGCCGCGCTGGAGGCGGGCGGTGTCGACTACGTCACCAAGCCCATCAAGCCGAAGGAAGTGCTGGCGCGCATGAACGTGCATCTGCAGGGCGCGCGCCGCGCCCGGCAGGACGCGCAGCAGGCCGGCCAGGCGCGCAACGCGCTCGACGCCTTCGGGTACGCGAGCATCACCGTGCGCCTGCCCGAGGGGCGGCTGATCTGGCAGACCGCGCTGGCGCGCGACCTGCTGCAACGCTACTGCGAGACCCGCGCGCCCGAAACGCCGCCCGCCGTGCTCGAGTGGCTGAGCAAGCATGCGCCCGATGCGCGGCAGCGCGGCATCGAGCCGCCGCCCCTGTCGATCGCGCAGGGCGCCGGCAGCCTCACGCTGCGGCTGCACCAGCAGACCGGCAGCGACGACGACGGCGACGAGTGGATGATCATCATGCGGGAGGTGTCCGGCACCGGCGTGATCGAGGCCATGAGCCTGAGCCTGAAGCTCACCGCGCGCGAGGCCGAGGTGCTCTACTGGGTGGTCAAGGGCAAGACCAACAAGGACATCGGCGAAATTCTTGGCAGCAGCCCGGCCACGGCCAAGAAGCACCTGGAGCGGGTGTACGTGAAGCTCGGTGTCGAGACGCGCACGGCCGCGGCCGGCGTGGCCATCAAGCGCATCCGGGAGCTGCAGCCGCAGTTCGAGATCTGAGCGCTCCGGGGGTGCAGCGGCGCCGCGTCATGGCGTCGACTTTCGGCGTCCCTAGAATGGTTCGAGAGCCCCAGGCATGCTCTCCATGAAGAACAACAGGCAACGAACCACAACCCCACCGCTGCCCCGAGGCCGGATGCTTGCCGCTTCCTGCTTTGCATTCGCGAGCCTGGGCGCGCAGGCGTCCGGGCATTTCGATGTCGACGACGCAGGCACGCTCGACCCAGGCCAATGCCAATACGAAACCTGGTGGGGCCGCGCCGGCGCGGAGCCGGTCACGGGCTTTCACTTCGGGCCTGCCTGCCGCGTCGGGCCCGTTGAGCTGGGCTTGAACTTCGACCGCAGCTCGGTGGCGGGCGTTCATTCGCTCACCGTCGGCCCGCAGCTCAAATGGAACTTTCTCGGACAGGCTCCCGACGCGCCGTTCAGCGCAGCCTTGTCGGCGAGCACTGTTTCCGACCTCAAGCGCGGCGGCCGCATGGGCGGGCAGTTCATCGTGCCGATGACCTGGCGGCCCGCCAGCAGCCTGCAGGTGCATGTGAACCTGGGTGCCGACTGGGCGCCGGGCACCGGCGTTCGCACGCCGCGCGGCGGTGCCGCCGTCGAATGGGCCCTGAACGACACCGTGTCTCTCATCGCGGAGCGCAACCGCGCGGCGGGCGAATGGACCTCGCGCATCGGCGGGCGCTTCAGCCTCACGCCGCTCATCAGCGTGGATGTGAGCACCTCGCGCACCGGCTCGCAGGGCGTGCGCGGCTTCGTGGTCGGGCTCAACCACGAGTTCACCTGGAAGTGAAGCGCCCTCAGCGCAGGTAGCGCAGGATCCGCTTTTCGTCTTCGGCCAGTTGCTGGCGCATCAGCGAGATGAAGTCGCGCGCTGTGGCCGACAGCACCTTGCCCGCGGGCATGGCCAGCAGGCAGGTGAAGTACACGTCGACCGAGAACTTGCGCACCACCAGGCCGCGCTCCGCATAGTCGAGCGCGGTGATCGGGTTGACCAGGCCCACCCCCAGGCCGCGCAGCGCTATCTCGCACACGCTTGCCGCGTAGGGCGTCTGCACCAGCACGCGCAGCGCCACGCCGTGCGGAGCCAATGCGGCTTCGAGCCGCTGGTGCGAAGGGTCTTCCGGGTTCAGCGCGATGAAGGGCGCTTCGGCCAGCTGCTCCGGCTTGATGGTCTTGAAGCGCGCGAGCGCATGGTCCGGCGGCATCACCACCACGCCGGGAAAGCGCGCGAAGGTCGAATGGTCGATGCCCTCGAGAGAAAGCTCGTCGGCCATCAGCCCGAAGTCGGAGATGCCCATGGCCACGCGGTCGCGCACGTCCTTGGAGCTCAGCACCTGCAGCGACACCTGCGGCCAGGGGCTGGCGCCGCGGTGCGCCTTCAGCCGTGCCAGCGCGCGCGGCATGAAGCCCAGGCCATAGGCCGGGAAGCAGCTCAGCTCGAGCTGGCTCACGCCGAAATCGCGCAGGCTGCGCACCCGGTGCTCGATGGCGTCCATGCCGATGAACACCCGTTCGACTTCGATCCACAGGGCGCGCGCCTCGGGTGTGGGCACCAGCCGGCCGCCTGTCCGCTCGAAAAGCAGCATGCCCGCCTGTGCTTCGAGACGCTTGAGGGACTGGCTGATGGCAGGCTGCGTCAGATGCAGCAAGGCGGCCGCCTTGCGCGTGGAACCGCCGCGCATCAGGGCCCGGAAGGTCTCGATTTCAGCAAAGCGCATCGATAAGTTTTGTTATCGGTTGAGTATCTGAGGCTGCATAATTTTATTTCTGATTGCATAAGATTTGGGCACGACCTACAACACAAGACGCTCGTGACGACATCGCCAGTTCTGGACTTCAAGTTCGCGGCACCGCCAGCGGATCCTTCGGCCCCTCTTTCTGGCGCTTCGCCGGGCATGGTTCGGGACCGAACGCCCAAGCCCCTGCGCAACCCACGCCTGCGTGGCCTGCAGTGCCTGCGATGCGACGCGCTCTACCCGATCACGCTCGCGCATGACGGCTGCCCGGCCTGCAAGCGCGAGGGCGTTCACGTCGCGCTGCGCGCCAGCTACCTGCCCGACGGCCCGGCCGATGCCATGCCCATGCCCTATGGGCAGGGCTTCACGCTGGGTGAGGGCAACACGCCGCTGCAGCAGATGCCTGAACTGGCAAAGCAGTTCGGCGTCGCCGGCCTGGCCTTCAAGGACGAGTCGTGCAATCCGACCGGCTCGCACAAGGACCGCATGACCGCTGTGGGCGTGACGCAGGCGTTCGATTTCGAGGCCCACACGCTGGTGCTGGCCTCGTCTGGCAACGCGGCCGTGTCGGCGGCGCACTATGCCTGGGCCGCGGGCCTGGGCTGCGAGGTGGCAACCTACGAGGGCATGCCCGCGACCTACTCGCGGCAACTCGATGCGCTGGGCGCGCGGCGCTATGTGTTCGCCGACAACGCAGGCCGCTGGGCCTTCGTGCGCGAGCGTTCGCAGCACTCCGGCTACTTCGCGCTGACCAACTACCGGTTGCCCGCGCTGGGCAGCGCACCGCTGGCGATCGAGGGCTACAAGCCCATCGCCCTCGAATGCGTGAGCGAGGGCGGCCTGCCCGATCACATCGTGATTCCGACCGCCCGGGGCGACCTGGCGTGGGGCATCTACGCGGGCTTTCGCGACCTGCTGGCGGCGGGGCGCATTGCACGCCTGCCGAAGTTGTGGCTCGTGGAGCCCTTCGCGCGGCTTTCGCGTGTGCTGGCGGGCGGCGCGATAAACGGCAGCTACCCCGGCCACACCGCGCAGTTCTCGACCGCCGGCGCCACCGTGACCTATCTGCAATGGCAGGCCGCGACCGCCACCGGTGGCGGTGCCGTGGTGGTGGCCGACGAAGAAGCCCGTGAAGCGCGCCGGCTGCTCACCGCGGCTGGAGTGAGCGCCGAGCTGTGTTCCGCCGGCAGCCTTGCCGCGCTGAAGCAGCTGCGCGAGAGCAATGCCATCGCGGCCGATGCACGCGTCGTGCTGATGCTGACCGCCAGCGCGTCGAGCGACCCGAGCTGGCCTGATTCCGCAGCCTGAACCCGCGGCCTGAACCCGCGGCCTGATTTCAAGCCATCCGTTCCAACGGCGAGCCGCCTGGCGGACTGCAGCTCCGATAGCCGGTCCGGCTATCTGGCGTCGCTGTAGACGGTGGCGCGCGACACGCCCATGTGCGCCGCGGCAATCTCTGCGCCGCGCCGGACTTCCAGCAGGCCCGCCTTCTTCAGATCCCGTACCAGCTGCTTGCGGTCCGCCGGCTTCAGCGAGCGCGAGGTGGTCGCGCGCGCGGCCGCGAATTCGTCGATGCGTGCATGGATGCGGTCCGTGTGGTTGCCGCCGGCCTCGATGTGCTCGTGCACTTGCTTGTCGTCGATGCGGGTGAACTGCGAGATCGCGCCCTGGAAGCTCTGGAACAGCGTGAGGTCGACGTTCAGGCACAGCGCCGCAACGTACTCGCCGCTCTCGTCCTTGATGCCGATCGACGTGCTCTTGACCTTGCGCCCGTCAGGAAAAGTGTTGGCGTAGTTCGCGATCACCGCCGGAAATTCAGGGTCGCCGATGCGCGCCAGGCCCAGTTCGGTGACCGACTGGCCCACCTCGCGGCCACTCAGGCTGTTCTCGATGGCGTAGATCGCGTTCTTCGGGTTGCTCAGGTCGTGCACCACCACTTCGCAGAAGGGCGCGAAGGTTTCGCCCAGGCCTTCGGCCATGTTGCGCAGCATCTCGAGCACCTGCTTGTTCGACTTCTTTTTCATTGCTTGGAATGTATCCAGCGCTGGACTAATAATCCAATTTATATAAAAAGTATAGAACTGGATGTATTATCCAGTTTTATGCATGGAGTCGCGAATGACCTCGAAAGAACGCGCACGCTACGTCGATCCGCGCACCGGCAGGCACCACGAAATATCGGAGCGCCGCTGGCGCTCCGACGACGGCAACCCGATGCTCGTCACGCCACTTCCCGGCATCTCGCGCGACGACATCGATTCGCGAGCGCGTTCGCTTTGGCGCTACCGCGCGTCGCTGCCAGTGGCCATCGAGAACCCGGCGAGCATGGGCGAGGGCTGTACGCCGCTGGTGCAA
Source organism: Variovorax sp. (assembly GCF_965279555.1). NCBI lineage: Bacteria > Pseudomonadati > Pseudomonadota > Betaproteobacteria > Burkholderiales > Comamonadaceae > Variovorax > Variovorax sp. Next base: position 510,837 of record NZ_OZ257247.1, read on the forward strand.
AAGCGCTGGGGCGGGCTCGAGCCGTACTTCAAGCTCGAATGGTTCAACCCGACCTGCAGCTTCAAGGACCGCGGCGCGGCCGTGATGATGTCGTTCCTGCGCCAGATCGGCGTCGATGCGGTGCTGGAAGACAGCTCGGGCAACGGCGGCGCAGCCATTGCCGCGGCAGGCGCGGCGGCGGGCATGCGAGTGAAGGTGCTGGCGCCCAGCTACACGCCGGCGCCCAAGGTGGCGCAGATCCGCGCTTTCGGGGCGGAGGTGCAACTGGTGCCGGGGCCGCGCGAGGAGTCGGAATACGAGGCGATGCGCCAGTCGGAATCGATCTTCTATGCGAGCCACAATTGGCACCCCTTCTTCCTGCAGGGCACGAAGACGCTGGCCTACGAACTGTGGGAAGACCTGGGCTTCGTGGCGCCCGACAACGTGGTGATTCCTACCGGCGCGGGCAGCAATGTGCTGGGGTGCTGGATCGGCTTCAAGGAGCTGCTGGCGGCTGGGCAGATCAGCAAGCTGCCGCGCATCTTCGTCGCGCAGCCGCTGAACTGCTCGCCGATCGATGCGAGCTTCTCGGCGGGCGTGGACACGCTGGTGGAGCGCGTCGTGCAGCCGACCATTGCCGAAGGCACGGCAATCAAGCGGCCCGTGCGCCTGCAGGAAATCCTGCAGGCGCTGCGCGAGACCAACGGCAAGACGGTGGCGCTGACCGAGGCGCAAATTGCGGCGGCGGTGCGCCGGCTGGCCGCGAGCGGGCTTTATGCGGAGCCGACATCCGCCTCGGCCGCGGCGGCCATCGACGTGCTCGCGCAGCGCGGCGACATCTGCGCCAGCGAGACGACGGTTGCGCTGCTGACCGGCACGGGCCTGAAGTCCACCCAGTTCATGACGGGGTTGTTCGGCGATACCGCCGCGTAGCGAACCGCCGTGGATCGACAGCCGGTCGATGCAGAGGCTGGCTTACTTCCACTTCCAGCCGACGCCGGCGTTGAGGCCCCATTCCTTGCCCGTGGTCGAAAGGCCCGCGCCCCATGACGTCCTGCCGTCCTCGGACAGCGCCTTGAAGGTCAGTGCCACGGCGCTGTAGCCTTTGTAGCTGCCGAGGCCCACGCCCACGGTCTTCTCCCCGGCGGACAGCGTCGGCAGGTAGGTGCCCGACATTGCGAAGGCCATGGCCGTGCCCGAGTAGGCGATGCGGGCCACGTCGCCGACCTGGCTCTTCACCTGGTTCAACTGGTTCATGTTGACTGCGTCGCTTGGCAGGACGCCCGGCGCCACGTTGCCGATGCGCGTGCCGCCCGGCGCCTGGCCCGCGCCCAGCGTGACTTGGCTGTAGTTGACCGAGCCGTCGGGGTTGGTTGCGTATTGCACGCTGCTTGCCCTGACGGCTGCCGCCGAGGCCTTGAGCTGTGCCACGTTGGTCGCGTCGCTGTCGACCGAACCGGCGGCCACGCCGGTGATCTGGCGGTACTGGCGGTTGGCCGCATCGCCCACGGACACGGCGGCCTGCGTGCCGGTGGTCGCCTTGACGGCCGCCTGGTGCTGCGCCGGTGCATTGCCGGGCACGTAGCCGGCCACGCCCGCCGCGGTGGAGGCCACCGAGCTCGCACCCAGCGCGACCCCGCCGCTTTGCTGCACGACCGCGCCGAAGCCGATGGCCGTGCCCTTCAAGACGTTCTGCGCGCGGCTCAGCGGTGTGCCGCCGGCATCCGCGCCGTCGCCCAGGGCCGCGCCACCGCCACCCGCGCGGGCGTCGACGCCGATGGCCTGCGAGCCCGTTGCGAGCGCACCGGTTCCGATGGCGATGGCGTTCGCGCCGGTGGCCTGGGCGCTGGCGCCCAATGCCACCGCGCCGTCGGCCGTCGCTTTCGCGTTGCTGCCGGCCGCGAAGGAGTTGGTGCCGCTGGCCGCCGATTGCGCGCCGATGGCCACCGCCTTCTGGCCGGTGGCAGCCGAGTCGCCGGCCGTCGAGTTGGTGTGGAAGTATTTGGTGCCGGTCTCGTAGATCGACGTGACCTTCGAACTCAGGTTGCCCAGGTTGCTGATGGTGGTGCTCAGGCCGCTCGACAGGCTGTCGACCGTCCCGGATACCGTGTTCAGGCCGGCGGACAGCTTGTTGATGCCGCTGGCGGCGGTGCTCAGGCCGTCCGCGACCGTGGTCGACAGGCTGGCCAGGTTGCTGTTCGTCGTGCTCAGGCTGCCGGACAGCGAAGCCGTCGCGGTCGACAGCTGGCTGACGTTGACGGCATCCGTCGGGGCGGCGCCCGCGGCAACGTTGGTGAGCCTGCGTTCATTGCCGCTCGAGCCCACCGACACTTCCCCGGCCGGCGTCGCGCCGGAGATGGCCGCGCCCGGGAACGCTGTGTAGGCAACTGCGCCTTGCAGCGCAGCGAGCGAATCCGCCGTCTTGCTGCCCGCCCCGAGGGCAACGCTGCCGTCGTACGCAGCGGCAGCCTTGTTGCCCAGGGCCACGGCGCTTTCGCCGGCGGCGTTGGCCTCGGCGCCAATTGCAAGCGCCTGGCTTGCGGACACCGTCGCGGCCTGTCCTATGGCCACGCCCGAAGCCGCGTTGGCCGTTACCGAAGACTGCCCGCCAATGGCGATGCTGTCGGAGGCGGTCGCTTGCGCGCCCTTGATTGCATTGCTGCCGATGGCAACGGCACCGGCGCCCGAAGCCGTCGTGGAATTCGCGGGCGACAGCACCGTGGTTCCGTCGCCGCCCGCGCCGCCGATGGCGATCGAATTGAGGCTTTGAGCGCGCGCTCCGAAACCGAGCGCTGTACTTGCGGTGCCGGCCGCATTGGCGGAGAGGCCGAATGCACTGGCCCACTGGCCGGCATTGCCGTGAAAGCCGAAGACGGCCGCCCCATCTCCGACGCCTTGAGAGTAGGTTCCGAACACCGAGACGGCGTCCAGGCCGTTGCCGCTCGTGTCGCAGCCAAGGATGTTGGACCAGGTGCCGGTCCCGTCGATCGGTTGCGCATTCGTGCCGGTGACCGTCACCTGTCCGATGGTCGCCCTGGTGGTGGAAACACAGCCGTTGCTCGGAGCGAAGTTGGAATAGGTGGATGCGCCGGCATCCGGCGCCGTCATCTGCAAGCCGGCAACCAAGATTGCTGCCGCCAACGCGGAGAGCCTGAAACGAGCCTTCCCGCCGAAGCTCTTGCAATTGCCTCCATGGCCATCAGACTTGACGGTTTCGGCTGCCGCCGCCCATGCACCCAATGATTCATTCCAGACATTGCGATAAATATTGTTCATAAAAACTTGCAAAAGAAAAAGTCTAAAAACAGGCGATCGAGGCTGGCTTCGTGTGAGTGCTTTTTCGAGTGATTGAAATCATCCCGCGCCTTTTTCAAAGCATTTAATGCCATTGAAGCAGGCGTGCCGCACCCCCGCTCGACCTCCAAGGCCGCGGAATGTATCGAGTCGGGAGTGGGGTGGGCAATGAAATTTATTGCCCGTGGATGACCGCCGTGGGCGGTTCGTGCTATTTGAAGAGTTGCGAAATTTTGCTTCGAATAAAGCAGAAAGTCGCGCTATCAAATAATGCGTTGGTGGCGAGTAAGCTCGCTCTGCCTAATTAATTGCCTGTCAATTGCAAGTTGCGGCAATTGATTTCAGGCGGACTTCGCTGGATATGTTTTCTTCTTTTCGTAGAAAAGATCACGATGCCGGCGTGCGTTTATCCGAAGTCTGTTGAACCTCGCTACCAGGGCCACGCGATGCGCGTGCCCGATCCTGTTTCGTCCGCCCGCGCATGCAGCAGGCGCGCGACGGTCAGGTCTTGCAGCGCGAGACCGGTCATGTCGAAGACCGTGATCTCTCCGGGGGCGCGCTGGAAGGGCGTCTTGCCGCTCAGCAGGTCGCCGAGTTCATCGCTGGGTGTATCGGCCGCCCATTGGGTCTCGCCGATCTGCCGTGCCTGGGTGCGGTCGTCGACGAACAGCCGTGCGCGCGCCAGCAGGCCTTCGGGCAGTTCGCGTTTGCCGCGGGTGTCGGCACCGACGCAGTTCAGGTGCGTGCCGGGCTGCACGGCCTCCAGGTCGAAGAGTGCGCCGCCGCCCGGGGTGGCGGTGATCACCACGTCGCTGCGAGCGACGGCCTTATTGCGGTCGCCGGCAGGAGCGATGTTGCAGCGCCCCGCGAATGCAGCTTCGAATGCCGGATTGCGCTGGCCGTCGGAGCTCATATAGAGAACGTCGCTCAGCGAGGGCAGCAGGCGCAGCGCGACGTCGAGCTGGATGCGCGCCTGCACGCCTGTGCCGAACAGGCACAGCCGCGTGCTGTCGTGCCGCGCGAGTTGCTGCAGGCCGAGCCCGCCCGCCGCGCCGGTGCGCACGGTCGTGACCGCGTTGCCGTCGATCACGCACAGGGGGCGGCCGGTGGCGGGGTCGATCAGCAGGATCGTTGCCTGGTGCGGCTCGCCGCCGCGCTGCCGGTTGGCGGGCCAGAAGCCGGCCGCCTTGAAGCCGAGCAGGCCCTGGGCCTGCACGTCGCCCGATTTGATGCCGAACACGCCGCCAGTCTTCAGCGGTTCGCGCACGACCGGGAACACCCGGCCTTCGCGCTCGCTGTGCAGGACGAAGGCCTCGCGGACGGCCAGGAGCGCGTCGTCGGGCAGGAGAAGGGCGTCGATCTGGTTCTTGTCGAGCAGGAGGAGCCGGGCGTCGGCGGGAGCGATAGATGGCGTCATCTGGAAATATTATCTATTTCCAGACAAAAAATATAGACCCTGCCCGCCGAACTCAGCGCCCCGTGTGCACCTTGATGCGGATGCTCGCCACGTCCCAGCCCCGGTTCTTCAGCCGCGTCACCAGCATCGGCGCCAGTTGGCGCAGCTTGGCGGCGGCGGCGCTGCCTTGCACCAGCAGGCACCACACGTCGCCTTCGGCCGGCCCGGCCTGTATGGCCCCGCGCATGGCGGGTGGAATCAGGCCTTCCACGGCTTTCAGCCGCTCCGCCGTGTCGCGGGCGCGCGCCATCAGGCTTCCCAGCGTGGGCGAGCCTTCCGCAGCTTGCTGCAGCGAAATGGCGGGGGGAGTGCGGCGATACATGGGTAATCCAGGGGTTAGAAACAAGACAGCTAAAATGCCCGGTTTGCCGACGTTCGCGCCGGAAAAAGGGCCGCTTGCTTTCATTGAAAGCGCGCCCAACTGCTTTCACCATATCTTAGGGAATCCGGTCGAAGTGCCTGTCGCGTCAGGCGCCCGCCCATCTCCACCCATGGCAACCAACTTCCTGACCCAGATTTTCGGCAGTCGCAACGATCGGCTGCTCAAGCAGTATCGCAAGACGGTGGAACGCATCAATGCGCTCGAACCCGAGTTCGAAAAGCTCAGCGACGACGCACTGCGCGCCAAGACGCAGGAGTTCAAGGACCGCATCGCCAAGGGCGAGACCCTCGACGCCCTGCTGCCGGAGGCTTTCGCCACGGTGCGCGAGGGCTCCAAGCGCGTCATGAAGATGCGCCACTTCGACGTGCAGCTGCTGGGCGGCATGGCGCTGCACAACGGCAAGATTTCCGAAATGCGCACCGGCGAAGGCAAGACGCTGACCGCCACGCTGCCGGTGTACCTGAACGCGCTGTCCGGCAAGGGCGTGCACGTGGTCACGGTGAACGACTACCTGGCCAACCGCGACGCGACCTGGATGGGCCGCCTCTACAACTTCCTCGGCCTCACCGTCGGCATCAACCTGCCTCAGATGCCGCGCGAGGAGAAGCAGCAGGCCTACGGCAGCGACATCACGTACGGCACCAACAACGAGTACGGCTTCGACTACCTGCGCGACAACATGGTCTACGAGCCCGGCGACCGGGTTCAGCGCGGCCTGAACTACGCCATCGTCGACGAAGTGGACTCGATCCTGATCGACGAGGCCCGCACGCCGCTGATCATCAGCGGCCAGGCCGAAGACCACACCGACCTCTACCTGGCCATCAACAAGGTGGTACCCCTGCTGACAAAGCAGGAAGGCGAGGCCGATCCGCGCACCGGCGAAGGCGTCACGGTGCCCGGCGACTTCACGGTCGACGAGAAGACCCACCAGGTGTTCCTGACCGAAGACGGCCACGAGAACGCCGAGCGCATCCTTGGCGAGTTCAAGCTGCTGCCCGAGGGCGCGTCGCTCTACGACCCGGCCAACATCACGCTGATGCACCACCTGAACGCGGCGCTGCGCGCCCGGCACCTGTACCACCGCGACCAGCATTACGTGGTGCAGCAGGGCGAAGTGGTCATCGTCGACGAATTCACCGGCCGCCTCATGACCGGCCGCCGCTGGAGCGACGGCCTGCACCAGGCCGTTGAAGCCAAGGAAGGCGTTGAGATCCAGGCCGAGAACCAGACGCTGGCCTCGATCACCTTCCAGAACTACTTCCGCCTGTACGGCAAGCTCGCCGGCATGACCGGCACGGCCGACACCGAAGCCTACGAGTTCCAGGAAATCTATGGTCTGGAGACCATGATCATTCCGCCGAACCGCATCAGCAAGCGCGACGACCAGCTCGACCGCGTCTACAAGACCACGCGCGAGAAGTACGAAGCGGCCATCCAGGACATCCGCGAGTGCTACGAGCGCGGCCAGCCGGTGCTGGTGGGTACTTCGTCCATCGAGAACTCCGAAATCATCGACGGCCTGCTGACGCAGGCGGGCCTGCCGCACCAGGTGCTGAACGCCAAGCAGCACGCACGCGAAGCCGACATCGTGGCGCAGGCCGGCCGCACGAAGATGATCACCATCGCGACCAACATGGCCGGCCGCGGCACCGACATCGTGCTGGGCGGCAACATCGAGAAGATGATCGAGGCCATCGAGAACGACGAAGGCCGCGACGAAGCCACGAAGAAGGCCGACATCGAGCACGTGCGCGCCGAATGGGCCAAGGACCACGAGTTCGTGAAGTCGCTCGGCGGCCTGCGCATCATCGCGACCGAACGCCATGAATCGCGCCGCATCGACAACCAGCTGCGTGGCCGTTCGGGCCGCCAGGGCGACCCGGGTTCGTCGCGCTTCTACCTGAGCCTGGACGATCCGCTGATGCGCATCTTCGCGGGCGACCGCGTGAAGGCGATCATGGACCGCCTGAAGATGCCCGACGGCGAAGCCATCGAGGCGGGCATCGTCACGCGCAGCATCGAAAGCGCGCAGCGCAAGGTCGAGGCACGCAACTTCGACATCCGCAAGCAGCTGCTCGAGTACGACGACGTGTCGAACGACCAGCGCAAGGTGATCTACCAGCAGCGCAACGACATCCTCGACGCGGGCGACCTCACGGCGCAGATCGCCGGCCTGCGCGAAGGCTGCTTCACCGACCTCGTGCGCCAGTACGTGCCGAGCGAATCGGTCGAGGAGCAGTGGGACCTGGAAGGCCTCGAGAAGACGCTCTTCACCGAGTGGGGCATCGACATGCCGCTCAAGAAGGAGGTCGAGGCCTCGGAAGCCATCGCCGACGAGGACATCGTCGATAAGGTGCTCAAGCATGCCAACGAGACCTTCGAAGCGAAGGTGGCGCTGATCGGCCAGGAGAACTTCACCCAGTTCGAACGCATGGTGCTGCTGCAGAGCATCGACACGCACTGGCGCGAACACCTGGCCTCGCTCGACTACCTGCGCCAGGGTATCCACCTGCGCGGCTATGCGCAGAAGCAGCCCAAGCAGGAATACAAGCGCGAAGCCTTCGAGCTCTTCGGCCAGTTGCTCGACTCGGTCAAGAACGAAGTCACGCGCCAGCTGATGACGGTGCGCGTGCAGTCGGGCGAACAGCTCGAGGAAGCCGCCGAGGCGCTCGAAAGCCGCGGCGAGAACGTCACCAACATCACCTACACCGCGCCGACGGAAACCGGCGAGGTCGAGGTGCGCGTCGACGAGGAAAGCCAGCGCCGCACGGCGGCCGCGGGTGCGGGCGCCCTGAGCGCCGAAGCCCTGGCCTTTGCCCGCGTCGGCCGCAACGATCCGTGCCCCTGCGGCAGCGGCAAGAAGTACAAGCAATGCCACGGCAAGCTCAGCTGACCAGACCCGGAACCTAAGAAAAGACATCCCATGCCTGTGAACCTGTCTGCTCCCGATCCCGCCGCCCTGTTCGCGGTGCCTGGTGTCCGAATCGGCGTGGCCGAAGCGGGCGTGCGCAAGGCCAATCGCAAGGACCTGACCGTCGTGCTGATCGACGAAGGCTCCGCCGTCGGCGGCGTGTTCACCCAGAACCGTTTCTGCGCCGCGCCGGTGCAGGTCTGCCGCGAGCACCTGGCCGCGAACCACGGCATCCGTGCGATGGTGATCAACACCGGCAACGCGAACGCCGGCACGGGCGAAGACGGGCTGATGCGCACGCGCTCCACCTGCATCGCGCTCGCGCGCAAGCTGGAAATCTCGCCCGAGCAGATCCTGCCGTTCTCGACCGGCGTGATCATGGAGCCGCTGCCGGTCGATCGCATCGAAGCCGGCCTGCCGGCTGCGCTGGCCGATGCTTCCGCGGACCACTGGGCGCGCGCGGCCGAGGGCATCATGACCACCGACACCATCCCGAAGGCCTTCAGCCAGCGGGCCCAGGTCGGCGGCGCGACGGTCACCATCACCGGCATCAGCAAGGGCGCCGGCATGATCCGCCCGAACATGGCGACCATGCTCGGCTTCGTGGCGACGGACGCGAAGATCGATCCCTCGCTGATCCAGCCGCTGGCCAAGCTGCTGGCCGATGCCTCGTTCAACCGCGTGACCATCGACGGCGACACCTCCACCAACGACTCGTTCGTGGTCATCGCTACGCAGAAAGCGGCCAACGCCACCATCACTTCGCTCGACTCGGCCGACGGCAAGGCGCTGGTGGCCGCCATGCAGGACGTGGCGCGCCAACTGGCGCAGGCCATCGTGCGCGACGGCGAAGGCGCGACCAAGTTCATCACCATCCAGGTCGATGGCGGCCGCAACGCTGCGGAGTGCAAGCAGGTGGCCTACGCCGTGGCGCATTCGCCGCTGGTCAAGACGGCCTTCTACGCCAGCGACCCGAACCTGGGCCGCATCCTGGCTGCAGTCGGCTATGCGGGCATCGACGACCTCGACCAGACCGGCATCGACCTGTTCCTCGACGACGTGCACGTGGCGGTCAAGGGCGGCCGCAATCCGTCGTATCGGGAAGAAGACGGCCAGCGCGTGATGAAGCAGAGCGAGATCACGGTGCGCATCGGCCTGGGCCGCGGCGACGCCAGCGAAACCGTGTGGACCTGCGACTTCAGCCACGAATACGTGACCATCAACGCCGACTACAGATCATGACGGCCCCCACGCTCCGCACTTCGTGTCGTAGCTGCCCCCCGGAGGGGCGCAGATGAACGAGCAGTTCCAGAGGCTGATCGAGCGCGCCGAGCAGCTCATCAATCGCATCGAATCGATCCTGCCGCAGCCGCTGGCCGCGCCGGCCGACTGGAACGCATCCATCGCCTGGCGCTACCGCCGCCGCAGCTCGGGCCACGGCGTGCTCGAGCCGGTGAAGCACGTGGCCGCGATGTCGCTCGATTCGCTCAAGGAAATCGACGTCCAGAAGGAAAAGATCGCGCGCAACACGCAGCAGTTCGTCGAAGGCAAGCCCGCCAACAACGTGCTGCTGACGGGCGCGCGCGGCACCGGCAAGTCGTCGCTCATCCGCGCCTGCCTGCAGACCTATGCGCCGCAGGGGTTGCGCCTGATCGAGGTCGACAAGGCCGAGCTGACCGACCTGCCCGACATCGTCGAGGTTGTCTCGCAGCGGCCCGAGAAGTTCATCGTGTTCAGCGACGACCTGAGCTTCGACGAGGGCGAGCCGGGCTACAAGGCGCTGAAGTCGATCCTCGACGGCTCGATCGCGGCATCGACGCCCAATGTGCTGATCTACGCGACCAGCAACCGGCGCCACCTGCTGCCCGAGTACATGAAGGACAACCTCTCGTACACCCACACGGAAGACGGCGAGGTCCATCCGGGCGAGGTGATCGAGGAAAAGATTTCGCTGTCGGAGCGCTTCGGCCTCTGGGTGAGCTTCTATCCGTTCAGCCAGAACGAGTACCTGACGATCGTGGGGCAGTGGCTCTCGTCGTTCGGCGTGGACGAGGCGGCCATTGCCGCGGCGCGGGCGGAGGCGCTGGTCTGGGCGCTGGAGCGCGGTTCGCGCAGCGGCCGCGTGGCCTACCAGTTCGCGCGGGACTACGCGGGTCGGAGCAACGCGTGAACGAGCCGCGCAAGCACACGGAAGTCGCCGTCGGCGTGCTGATCCGCCTGTCGGACGACGCACTGCTGCTCTCGACCCGGCCCGAAGGCAAGGCCTACGCGGGCTACTGGGAGTTTCCCGGCGGCAAGATCGAGGCTGGCGAAACGGTCGAACAGGCGCTGCGGCGCGAGCTGCAGGAAGAACTCGGCATCACCATCGACGGTGCCGAGGTCTGGAAGATCACCGAGCATGACTACCCGCATGCGCTGGTGCGCCTGCACTGGTGCAAGGTGACGGCCTGGACCGGCGAATTCGAGATGCGCGAGGGCCAGCAGATGGCCTGGCAGCAGTTGCCGCTGGACGTGACACCGGTATTGCCGGGCGCGTTGCCCGTGCTGCAGTGGCTGTCCGAGGAGCGTGGGCTGCCGTTCGCGCAGCAAGCAGCGGCCTAGACCCGTGCCGGGCGTACTGGCGCTTCTTTCTAATCTGAAAGATGGAGGCATGACACCCGGATATTCAATGGACCTCTCGACTGATTGATGCACCCCAAGTACCGTCCAGACATCGATGGCTTGCGTGCGGTCGCGGTAGCGTCCGTGGTGCTCTATCACGCGTTCCCGAGCGTACTGCCGGGCGGGTTCATCGGCGTTGACATCTTTTTCGTGATCTCGGGCTTCCTGATCACGACCATCATTCTGCAGAGCCTTGCGGCGGGCGACTTCAGCTTCAAGGACTTTTACGCACGACGGGTAAGGCGCATATTTCCAGCGCTGGCCATAGTGCTGCTCGTTACGCTGTGCGCCGGGTGGTACCTGCTGTTGTCCGATGAGTTCGCCGAACTCGGCACTCAGACGGTCGGCGGGGCCAGCTTCGTTGCGAATCTGGTTTTTTGGGGCGAGGCGGGCTACTTCGACACGGCAGCGGAGACCAAGCCGCTGCTGCATCTCTGGTCGCTGGGCATCGAGGAGCAGTTCTATATTTTCTGGCCGTTGCTGCTGGGTCTTGCCTGGCGCAGGCAGTGGCGGATCGTGCGCGTGATATCGGGAATTGCGGCCATCTCGCTGCTGGTCAATGTCGCGACGGTGCATCCCTTCCCGACGGCATCGTTCTATTCGCCGGCTTCACGGTTCTGGGAGCTGATGGTCGGGGGCATTCTGGCCTGCATGCGACTGCGGCCGCCAAGCCACGCTCCTTGGCGCAGCCACCTGCAATCCGTGCTCGGTATCGGGCTGATCGTGCTGGGGCTGGTGATGATCCGCGCCATCAAGGCGTTCCCGGGCTGGTGGGCGCTGTTGCCTACGCTGGGTGCAATGAGTTGCATCGCTGCAGGGCCGACAGGTGTGCTGAACCGGTACCTGCTCTCCAACCGCGTGGTGGTATGGATCGGACTCATCAGTTATCCGCTGTACCTTTGGCACTGGCCGCTGCTGGTGTACGTCCGGCTTGTCGAAAATGATCCGCTCCATCATTCGGTGACCGCCAGAATCGCCGCCGTGATCGGCAGCGTAGTGCTGGCCTGGGCGACCTATCGATTCGTCGAGCGCTTCGTCAGGCACCGGCAGACCACGGGGGTCTTGCGGGGGCTGGTGGTCTCCATGCTCGCATTGGCGGCAGCGGGCGCAGTGATTGCGTTCGGCATTCCTTCTTCGCGCAACAGCAACGCGCAACTCCAGGCCGTGGCCAATGCCACGGTGGATGCCGACTACTACGACGGCCTCACGCGGGAGATGGTCGGTGACCAGCGGGTCTACAAGGCTGGAGCGGGCGCGGCCGATACATTTTTTGTAGGGGATAGCCATGTGCAGCAGTACGCGCCACGGGCACTGGCCGTGACACAAGCATTCCCCGAGGACACACGCACCGCCTACTTCGCGACTCTGGGTTCATGCCCGCCGGTGCCCGGTGTCTTTGCGGACAAGAATGTCGATTGCCCGGAGCGGCGCAACAAGACCCTGGCCTTTGCCTACGATCCCCAGATCAAGACGGTCGTGATCGGTGGCTGCTGGAATTGCTACTTTCTTGAATCGGGAGCGGTGGACTATTACTTCCGTGGCTCCGATGGCGTGGTACATCCTTTCCAGAACGGAGACGGCATTGCCCGATCTCTCGCTTCGCTGGAGGCACTTCTGCGCGATCTGTCCCAGAAAAAGAAGGTGTACCTGCTGCTGGACAATCCAGGCGGCGAGCATTTCACGCCAAGGCGATTGATCCAGGGCAACAGGCTGAGGCACATTACCGCCGCGCCGACCACGCCGACGGCACCGCTTCCTGCCAACCAGAAGCAGCTCAACGACCGGCTGCTGGAGATCGCGGCTGCAAGCGGTGCGGAGCCCATCAATGCAGTAGCCGCCCTATGCAAGAACAACGAGTGCTTGCGAACCATGCCGAATGGCGATCCTTCGTACAAGGACGGGGACCATCTTCGCCTGGAGTTCACGCGAGACCACGCCACCTACGTCGATCGAGTGCTGCGCAAGAGCGACCCAGTCCGGCCTGCCAGGTAGCCAAGGACCGATTTCACAATGCATCCCAAGTACCGCCCGGACATTGACGGCCTGCGCGCCATCGCGGTGGGCTCGGTGCTGGTCTACCACGCGTTCCCGAGCCTGTTGCCCGGGGGGTTCATCGGAGTCGACATCTTCTTCGTGATCTCGGGTTTCCTGATCACGACCATTCTTCTGCAGGGGCTGGCGGCCGGCGATTTCAGCTACCGGGATTTCTACGCGAGACGCATCAGGCGCATCTTCCCTGCGTTGGTGCTTGTCTTGCTGGCCACGCTGGCTTTCGGCTGGTATGTGCTGTTGCCGGGGGAATTTTCGCAACTCGGCAAGCAGATCACGGGCGGTGCCGCTTTCTTCGCCAACCTGGTGTTCCTGGGCGAGTCCGGCTATTTCGACGCCACTGCGGAGACCAAGCCGCTTCTTCACCTGTGGTCGCTTGGCATCGAGGAACAGTTCTACATTTTTTGGCCGCTTCTGTTGGGGCTGGCCTGGCGCAAGCGTTGGCCCATCCTGCGCGTGACCCTGGCGGTGGCGGCGATTTCTTTCTTGGTCAATGTGCTGACGGTGCAGCCGCATCGTGCGGCCGCCTTTTATTCGCCGCTGTCGCGTGCCTGGGAATTGATGGCTGGCGGCTTGCTCGCGGCGATGCGGCTCCAGGCTGCGAACGGGGCGGCGCACTCACGGTCGTGGGCGAGGCATGTGCAATCGATCGTTGGCGTGGGGCTGATCGTGCTGGGCCTGGCAATGACGCGCAGCACGAAGGCGTTTCCAGGGTGGTGGGCGCTGCTGCCGGTGCTGGGTGCAGTGAGCTGCATCGCAGCGGGACCAAACGGTGTGCTCAACCGATATTTGCTGTCGAACCGCCTCATGGTGTGGGTCGGGCTGATCAGCTATCCGCTTTATCTGTGGCATTGGCCGCTATTGTCGTACGCGCGCATCATTGAAGGAGGGGAGCCCTCGCTCGAATTGCGCGTGGTGCTCGTCGTTGCGGCCATCGTGCTTGGATGGGGGACCTACAGATTCGTTGAGCGCTTTGTCAAGCTTCATCTGTCGATGAGGCTGCTGCGCGGCCTGGCGGGCGGCGGCGCAGCGCTGGCACTGGCTGGCGTGCTGGTTTTTCTGGGAATACCGTCCCCCCGCAACGGCAGCCAAGCGCTGCAAGCCGTGGCGGACGCGACGCAAGAAGACAACTACTACGACGGCTTTCAGGAGGATGCACTGGGCGGACAATTCGTTTACCGCACCGGCCAGGGAAAGCACAACGTGCTCCTGATCGGGGACAGCCATGTCGAGCAATATGCGCCCCGCGCCCTGGAACTGGTGCGCACTGAGCCAGCCAAGGCGCGCACCGTCTACTTCGCGACGAAAGGCTCCTGTCCGCCAGTGCCGGGGTTGTTCTCCCGGCTCGACGCCGGCGCCGACTGCGACGAGCGGAGAGCAGCGGTGCTCGAGTTGGCGCTGCAGCCGCAGATCGACACAGTCGTGCTCGGCGCCTGCTGGAGCTGCTACTTCACGGGCACTGGCCTCCTCGTGAACTACTTTCTGAACGACAGCAAAGCCGTGCATCCGCTCGTGAACGGGGACGGTGTAGATCTTTCGTTGAAATCGCTAGGCGAGGTGTTGAAGCGGCTCTCGGCGCGCAAGAAGGTCTATCTAGTGCTGGGCAACCCGGTGGGCCTGGATTTCGATCCGCTGAAGCAGATTCAGGGCAGCCGCCTGGGAACGATGACAGCGTCGTCCGGGCGCCTCACGGCCCCGGTGCCGCAGGATCAGGCGGAACTCAATGCGCGGTTGAAGCGGTTGGCATTGGAAAACGGCGCGCGGGTCATCGAGCCCTTCGCCAGCCTCTGTGCCTCAGGCGCCTGTATCCGCAGCATGCCGGACGACGATTCCCCGGCGTACAAGGACATCGGTCACTTACGGCCCAAATACACACGCAGCTTCGCGACGTATATCGATCCGGCGCTCCTGAACGAAGACGCAAACGGGAAATAGCCTGCGCGTACTTATTGGATCTTTGGATCGCCGAAAGGCTCTTCGTCCGGCGGTGCCTCGGCCGCCATCCTGAATTCCTCGCTGGCCCAGGCACCCAGGTCGATGCCCTTGCAGCGTGCGCTGCAGAACGGCCTGTAGGCATTGCTTGGCGCGTAGATGCTGTCGCCGCCGCACGTGGGGCAGCGGACGATCCGCTCGCCTTTGTCGTTCACGCCGGTCATGCGCAGAGGGTCAGCTCGAAAGGCGCGTCGTCCGAGCTTTGATGCAGGCGGTCGTCCTTGTCGTGGCGCATGAGGCGCACCGACACCATGAGGCGATTGCCGCTGATTTCAGGAATGAGGCCCAGCTTGGGGTCGATGCGCAGGCGCAGCAACTGGAAGCTGCGGCCCTGGGGCAGGTTCTGCTGGAACTGGCCGTTGGTGGCGATCACCTTGTAGGGCACGTCGGCGTCGCGCAGCAGCTTGAGCAGCAGGTAGATCGACGAGGCCAGCGGCGAGAGCGTGTTCGACCAGCGTTCGAGGTCGGCACGGCGGCTGGCCGGCGGGCGATGCTGCCAGGCGTAGTAGGCGGGCAGGTCGAATTCGCAGGTGCCGCCCGGAATGCCGGCGCGGCTGCGGATGCTCATGAGCCACTCGTTTTCCGTCAACGCCTGCCCGGCCTTGCCGGCCACGCCGTTGAGGGTGGTGAAGTTGCGCTCGAGCTGGCCGATGACCTGGTCGAGCACCGTTTCGGCAATGGCCGGGTTGCCGCGGTAGCTGTTGAAGACGCTCTTGTGCTTGTCGAGGTCGCGCAGGACATCGGCCTTGAGGTCGGCCCGCGCGGCGACGTCCATGATCTCGAAGATCGTGATCAGGGCGTAGTGGTGGGATAGCGGCGATTCAGCGGGCACCAGCTCGCCCAGGCGGCGAAACAGGTGCTCCAGCCGCAGGTAGGTGCGGATGCGCTCGTTGAAGGGGTACTCGTAAAGGATCACGCGTATCGTTTTTTCACGTCAGGTTCGAGCTCATTGCGACTTGGCTGCCGGTGGCGGAAACACTTGTCGCACAGCCTCCAGCATACGCTGACCGAAAAGAATGTATCCGCGGGTCGAGACATGGGTTTCGTTGGCGGGGAAAAGGTCCATGACCTTGAAGCGGTTCTGCTCCGCGAGCGCGAACAGGTCCGGCCCGATATTTTGCGGGTTGAACGCGGCCCTGAACTCGTCGGCATGGTTTTGTTGCAAATACACCGTGCTCTTGTTCGGAACCACCATCCAGACGACCTTGTATGGCGCCGCGGTGGCCTCGAAGTTTTTCATGAACTGGGCCGACTTGACCGACAGCGCCGGGTTGACGCGGTCTTCGGCGGTCATCAGCAGCTTGTTGCAGGCGTGGTGGCTGAACTGCTTGCAGCCGTCGGGCACGACACGCGCGTCGATCAGCGGGCCCCAGCGCTCGGGCGTGTTGGTCCAGCTGTCGGAGGCCAGGATTGCCCTGGTGTTGTGGTACGTGTACCAGCCGCTGAGCAGTTCGGCGTCCCAGTTGAGCTGGAAGCCGGGTGCGGGCTTGGCCGGGTTTTCGAAGGGGGGCGGGGTCGGCTTGAAGGCGTGCTTCATGGTCCCGCACGACTCGGATTTTTCGATGCGGTCCTCGAGCAGCCGCTCGATGCTCTCGATGATCACGACCTTGCCCTTGAAGCCGGACTTTTCGAGCCAGCCCGAGAAATCGCCGCACACCACGCCGCCGAGGTTGTCCCAGTGTGTGGTGGTCATCTTGTAGCCCGCGCCCACCAGTGCCGATTGCCAGGCGTAGCGCACCGAGAAGCTGTCCCCGATCACCAGGATGTCGGACTCGTTGATCGGCCAGGTCTTGACGTCAGCATCCGGAATGGGCGGCGGCGGCTCGTGCCAGCCGAATTCGCGCTCGGAGATGCGCCCGATGCGGGTCAGGTCGCCATAGGGAATGGGTGTGAAGAGGCTGGTCAGCAGCAGTGCGCAGCACACCAGGTAGCCCGCGGCGAAGATGCGAAGCCAAACCTTGGCCGATTTCGTGTCTTCCATGTCAGAACTGGAAATAGAGGAACGGGCTGTAGCTGCCGAACTTCGACAGGCACAGGCCAAAAAGATAGACACAGCCCAGGCCCGTGACCCAGGTGGCCAGGCGCTGCAGGTGCGGCCGGCCGGCCAGGCCGGCGACGTTCGGGATCCAGCGGTCGAGCGTGATGGTGGGCGGCAGCGCCAGGCAGATCACCAGGCCGGCCAGGATGGTCTGGAAGAACTCCGGCTTGCGGAACGGGACCTTGAACTCGCTGAACGCCGAAACGGGCGCGCCGTGCATGCCCAGCATGCCCTTGTAGATCTCGATGGCGGCCGACATGCTGTCGGCGCGGAACACGACCCAGGCGATCATGACGCAGACAAAAGTGATGAACCATCCGACCACGCGTCCGAGGACCGTGCTGGTGGTCTTGCCACGCCGCACCTTGGCGTTCCAGAAGTGGTTGACCATGAGGTAGGCGCCATGCAGCGCGCCCCAGATCACGAAGGTCCAGGCCGCGCCGTGCCACAGGCCGCCCAGCAGCATCGTGAGGAACAGGTTGATGTAGCGGCGCGCCGGCCCCTTGCGGTTGCCGCCCAGCGGCACGTAGAGGTAGTCGCGCAGGAAGGTCGACAGCGAGATGTGCCAGCGGCGCCAGAACTCGATCATGTTGGTCGACTTGTACGGCGACCGGAAATTGAGCGGCAGCTGCACGCCCACGCACAGCGACAGCCCGACGGCCATGTCCGAATAGCCGGAGAAGTCGAAGTAGATCTGCAGCGTATAGGCCAGCACGCCGAACCAGGCCGTGTACAGCGAGGGCAGCACGCCTTCGTGCACGCCCTTGAACATCATGTCGGCGTACTGGCCCAGCGGGTCGGCGATCAGCATCTTCTTGGACAGGCCGAAGACGAAGATGCCCAGCCCCAGCGCCAGGTTGCGGGCGTTGATCTTGTAGGTGGCCGGGTTGTTGAACTGCGGCATCATCTGCGCGTGATGCAGCACGGGGCCCGCGATCAGGTGCGGGAAGTAGGTCACGAACAGGACGTAGTGAATGAAGCTGCGCTCGTGCACCTTGCCTTGCCAGCAGTCGACCAGGAAGGCGATCTGCGTGAAGGTGTAGAACGAGATGCCGATCGGCAGCACGATGTGCACCAGGTCGATCTGCGAGAAGCCCGCGGCGGCCAGGCCGGCGTCGATGTTCTCCAGGAAGAAGTTGGCGTACTTGAAGATGGCCAGCACACCCAGGTTGATCACCAGCGCGATGATCAGCAGGGCCTTGCGGTGCTTGTCTTCTCGGCCGGGAGACGGCGTGAGCCGCAGGCCGAACCAGTAGTTGATGCAGATCGACCCCAGCAGCAGCGGCAGCGCCTTGACGCTCCACCAGCCGTAGAAGAAGAGCGAGGCCAGTGCCAGGAAACCCGCCGCCGACCGGGGACTGCGCGCGCCGATCAGGAAGAAGCCGATCAGGACCAGCGGGAAAAATACAAAGATGAAAGGGTACGAATTGAAAAGCATCGTGAGGGGCGCTGAGGCGTGCGCCGTTTGACGTGATCGTCGTGTAGCCGTCGCGGCGTCAATCGTTAATTATCGCGTGCCCGTCCGAACCCACCGTTCCCAGAGACCCCGCACCTGCGCACCGAGTTCCTCCAGGGTCAGGTCGTCGTTGTAGATGACGGCGTCCGCGGCTGCCCGGCGTGCCTTGCGCGGGGCTTGCTGGGCGATCACCGCCCTGGTCGCCTCGGGTGCCCACCCCGAGCGGGCAATCACCCGTTTGAGCTGGGTCTCTTCGCGGGCGTCGACCACCAGCACCCGGTCCACGATGGCGCGCCAGCGACCGGACTCGACCAGCAGCGGAACGTCGAAGACGACGACGGCATCCGGGCCGGCCGCCGCGGCCTGGCGCCGGGTTTCCGCGCCGATCAGCGGGTGCAGGATGGATTCGAGCCGGGTCTTGGCGCCAGCGTCCGCGAACACGATCTGGCGCATGGCGGCCCGGTCCATGCCGCCGTCGGGTGCGATCACGCCGGGGCCGAAGGCGGCCTCCAGGGCCGGCATGGCGATGCCGCCCGGCTGCGCGATCGAGCGCGCGATGGCGTCGGTGTCGACCAGGACCGCGCCCTGCGCGACCAGCAGCGCGGCGACCGTGCTCTTGCCGCTGCCGATGCCGCCTGTCAGCCCGATGCGCCGCACCATGGCCTTGCCGGTCAATGCACCAGCGCGCCCAGCGGGAACGCGAACGGGATCCACTGCTTCACGAGCTCCGGACCCGCCACCAGGCAGACCAGGCCCGCGCCGGCCAGGAACGGGCCGAAGGCGATGGGGATGTCCTTGTGCGCCAGCTTGCCGGCGAAGCGCAGTGTCAGGCCGATCACGGCGCCCACCAGCGACGAGACGAGGATGATCGCGATGAGGTAGTCGGCGCCCAGCCAAGCTCCCAGCGCGGCGAGCAGTTTGAAGTCGCCATAGCCCATGCCTTCCTTGCCCGTGATCAGGCGAAAGCCATGGTACACAAGCCACAGGCTCAGGTAGCCGAACACCGCGCCCCAGACGGCGGCGTTGAGCGAGACGCCGGTCCAGCCCATGGCCGCGCCGACGAGGCCTAGCCACAGCAGCGGGTAGTTGAGCGAATCGGGCAGGAACTGGGTGTCGAAGTCGATCAGGAACTGGCACACCAGCAGCGCCCCGAACGCGGCCCACAGGACGCCTGCGGGGGTGATGCCGAAGCGATAGGCGCACAAGGCAAAGAGCCCGGCGGTGATCAACTCGACCAGCGGGTAGCGCGGGCTGATCCTCGTCTTGCAGGATGCGCAGCGGCCGCGCAGCAGCACATAGCTCAGCACGGGAATGTTCTGGTACCAGCGGATCTCGTGGCCGCAGCTTCCGCAGCGCGATGCCGGGCGCATGAGGTTGAAGGGGGGCAGGGCCTCGATGGCCGTTGCCGCCTTGTCGGCCGCCGCCTCGAGCCCCGCCGGAGGCGCGGCTTTCGGCCCGAAGACCAGCGACCAGAGCGACGGCATGTCCTTGGACGACATCAGGTTGGCCACGGCCTCGGACAGCCAGTCCCGATACATCATCACCGGAACGCGGTAGATGACGACGTTGAGAAAACTGCCGATCAATAGCCCCAGGACACCGGCGAAAGCGGTGTCGATCTCCCGCGAAACGAGCATCAGACGACCTGGCCGAGCTTGAAGATGGGCAGGTACATCGAGACCACGATGCCGCCGATGATGGTGCCCAGGAACACGATGATGATGGGCTCCATCAGGCTCGAAAGGCCCGCGACCATGTCGTCCACTTCGGATTCGTAGAAGTCGGCGGCCTTGCCGAGCATGTGGTCGATGGAGCCGGATTCCTCGCCGATGGCGGTCATCTGGATGACCATCGAGGGGAAGAGATTGGCGTTGGTCATGGCCGCCGTGAGACTGGTGCCGGTCGAGACTTCCTGCTGGATCTTGGCCGTGGCGTCTCCATATACGGAGTTGCCCGAGGCGCCGCCCACGGAGTCGAGAGCTTCCACCAGCGGCACACCGGCGGCAAACATCGTTGCCAGCGTGCGGGTCCAGCGAGCCACGCAGGATTTTTCGATCAGTGCGCCGAAGATCGGGATGCGAAGCAGCACACGGTCCATGACCTTCTGGAAGCGCTCGTTGCGTTTCCAGGCTTGCAGGAAGAAGTAAACGCCGCCGCCGATGCCGCCGAAGATGAGCCACCAGTACGAAACGAAGTACTCGCTGATCGCCATCACGAACAGCGTGGGTGCCGGCAGGTCGGCGCCGAACGAGGTGAACACCTGCTTGAACGCCGGAATCACGAAGATCATGATGATGGCCACCACAACGAAGGCCACCACGACCACCGAAGTCGGGTACATGAGGGCCGACTTGATCTTGGACTTGATCGCCTCGGTCTTTTCCATGTACGTGGCCAGCCGGTCCAGCAGGTCTTCCAGGATACCGGCGGCCTCGCCGGCCTCCACCAGGTTGCAGTAGAGATTGTCGAAGTACTTCGGAAACTTGCGGAAGGCCGCCGAAAGGGACGTACCCGTTTCCACGTCGCTGCGGATGTCGTTCAGCAGCTTGGCCACGCTCGCGTTCGCGTTGCCGCGCCCGACGATGTCGAAGGACTGCATCAGCGGCACGCCGGCCTTCATCATCGTTGCCAGCTGTCGCGTGAAGATGGCAATGTCCTTGGGCTTGATCTTCTTGCCCGAGCGCATCCGCCGCTTCTTGATCTTCGAAGCGAGCACGCCCTGGCGGCGCAACGCAGCCTGCACCTGGTTTTCGCCGGCGGCCCGAAGTTCGCCACGCACCAGCTTGCCGTTGCGGTCCTTGCCTTCCCACTCGAAGACAAATTCCTTGTGTGTGGGCTGGGAGCGGGAGGATGCCACTGTTGCCATTCGATCTCCGGATTTCAGTGTGTGCGTTATTCGTTGGTGCAGGCCACGACTTCTTCGAGCGAAGTCAGGCCCTGCATGACCTTGCGCAGGCCGGACTGGCGCAGCGAGCGTACGCCTTCTCTCTCGGACTGCTGTGCGATGTCGAGTGCGCTGCCGTCGCGCAGGATGATTTCCTGGATGGCCTCAGAGATCGGCATCACCTGGTAGATGCCGACACGGCCCTTGTAGCCGCCGCTGCATGCCGGGCAGCCGACGGGGCGATAGGGCTTCCAGCTGCCGTCCAGTTGCTCTTCCTGGAACCCCGCGTCGAGGAGGGCTTCGCGCGGCACGTCCGCGGGCGCGCGGCAGACGGTGCACAGCCGCCGCGCAAGGCGCTGCGCGGTGATCAGGATCACGCTCGATGCGATGTTGAACGGCGCGATGCCCATGTTGCGCATGCGCGTGAGCGTGGTCGGCGCGTCGTTGGTGTGCAGCGTCGAGAGCACCAGGTGGCCCGTCTGCGCCGCCTTGATCGAGATGTCGGCGGTTTCGAGGTCGCGGATTTCACCGACCATGATGATGTCGGGATCCTGCCGCAGGAACGCGCGCAGCGCGGCGGCGAAAGTCAGCCCCGCGCGTTCGTTGACGTTGACCTGGTTGACGCCCGGCAGGTTGATTTCAGACGGGTCTTCCGCCGTCGCGATGTTCACGCCCGGCTGGTTCAGCAGGTTCAGGCAGGTATAGAGCGACACCGTCTTGCCGGAGCCCGTCGGGCCGGTCACCAGCACCATGCCGTAGGGGCGGCCGATGGCATGCAGAAGCCGCGCCTTCTCGTCGGCGTCGTAGCCCAGCGCATCGATGCCCAGGCGCGCACTGCTGGGGTCGAGAATACGAACGACGATCTTCTCGCCGAACAGCGTGGGCAGCGTGCTCACGCGAAAGTCGATCACGCGGTCGGGGCCGATCTTGAGCTTCATGCGGCCGTCCTGCGGCACGCGCTTCTCGGAGATGTCGAGCCTCGAAATCACCTTGATGCGGGAGGCGAGCTTGTCCTTGATGACGGTCGGCGGGCTGGCGACCTCGCGCAGTTCGCCGTCGACGCGAAAACGCACGCGGTAGTTGTGCTCGTAGGGCTCGAAGTGAATGTCCGATGCCCGCATGCTGACGGCGTCGAGCAGCATCTTGTGCAGGAACCGCACCACCGGCGCGTCTTCTACTTCGGCAATCGCCTGCTCGTTGGCGTCTCCAGAGGTGTCGGGCGTGACTTCGTCGAACTCGAACTCGCTGCCGACGATGCTGTTGATGGTCTCGGCCGCGCTCACGGCGGCGGCTTCGATCATGCGCGAGAGCTTGTCGTATTCCGCGATGACCCAGTCGACGCCCATCTGCGACGCGAACTTGATCTTCTCCGCCGCCTGCTGGTCCGAAGGGTCGGCCGTGGCAACGATCAGCCGGTTGTTGCGCTTGCTGAGAACGACGATGCGGTAGGCGTGGCAGAGCTTCGGGTCGAGCAGGTCCTTGGGCAGGCGCTGGTGGTCGATGGCGTCGAGGTCGAGCAGCGGGGCGCCGAATGCGCTGGAAAGGGTATGGGCAAGGTCCGCGGCCGACACGGCGCCCGTGCCGGTCAGTTCCGCGATGAAGCTGGTGCGGCCACTCAGTGACTTCTGGTAGATGTCTTCCGCCGTCTTGGCGGCCAGCTTGCCGGCCGAAACCAGGGCGCGTGCGAGCCCTGGAAGCGCTATCTGCGCGGATTCTTTGACTGGAAGTTCGGCAGCGGCCATTCAGCGAATGCAAAAGATGTGAAAAAGTGCTTCACGATCATCGCTGAACACTCCTGTGCTGTAAATCGCTACACAGCAACAGGCATGGCCATTTATTTATGCCAGCCAAAGGCTGGTCGGGGTGAGAGGATTCGAACCTCCGGCCTCTACGTCCCGAACGTAGCGCTCTACCAGGCTAAGCTACACCCCGATGGTTGCAAGAAAAGAGAAGTCGTCCTAGATGTCAACTCAGGTGAGGTGTTCAGGCACGTCGCTCAAGCAACTGAGCCGCTAATTGTAGCAAACCTGAAGCGTGCAAATTGGACGGAAAGCCATTCAATGCATGAATTGCTCGTTGTGCCTCTGCAGCAGCGGCTTCGCGGGAAGCATCCAGCGCCCCGGTTTCGCGAACGATCTCGACTACCTTGCCCAGTTGGGCAGTATCTCCGGCCTCGATGGCGGCGCGCACGAGCTGGCTCTGCGCAGGCGTTCCGCGCTGCATCGCAAAGATGAGCGGCAGCGTGGTCTTGCCTTCGCGCAGATCGTCGCCGACGTTCTTTCCTGTCTCGTTGGCGTCGCCGGCATAGTCCAGCACGTCGTCGATCACCTGGAAGGCGGTGCCCAGCGCCTGCCCGTAGGTGGCGCAGGCTTCCTCGACCTCGGGCGTGGCGCCGGCCAGCACGGCGGCGAGCCGGGTGCTGGCTTCGAAAAGCTTGGCGGTCTTCGAGCGGATAACGCGCAGGTAGGCGGCTTCATCCAGCGAAGCGTCGTGCATGTTCATCAGCTGCAGCACTTCGCCTTCGGCGATCACGTTGGTCGCCTCGGCCAGGATCTGCATCACGCGCATGTTGTTGGCGTCCAACATCATCTGGAAGGCGCGCGAGTAGAGGAAGTCGCCGACCAGCACGCTGGCCGGATTGCCGAACGATTCGTTGGCCGTTGCGCGTCCGCGGCGCAGGGTCGATTCGTCGACCACGTCGTCGTGCAGCAGCGTCGCGGTATGGATGAACTCCACCACTGCCGCCAGATTGAAGCGCTGCTCGCCGGTGTATCCCAGCGCGCCTGACATCAACAGCAGAAGCGCCGGCCGCAGGCGCTTGCCGCCCGCGGAGATGATGTATTTGGAGACCTGGCTGACCAGCGGCACACCTGTGTCGAGGCGGCGGGCGATGACACGATCGACTTCGACCATGTCGCCGGCAATCAGGTCCAGCACGGTGGCGGTGGGGGTGGTGTCGGCGGCGGGAACTGGCAAAGCGGAGGCGCGGAGCGCTGCTGAAAGTAAGGGCGGCCCAGGGGCCGGGACGCGCAAATTATAGGGAGCCGTTACCTTCCGCAGGCAGCGTGCCAGGGGCGGGGTGGTTAGCGAACACAAACCGCGCTATAATCTTGGGCTCTGCGGAATTCGCCGCGGGGACTCAATTTCTAAGAGGTTTACATGTACGCGGTCATAAAAACCGGCGGCAAGCAGTATCGCGTTGCTTCCGGCGAAAAAATTAAAGTAGAACAGATTGCTGCGGACGTAGGCCAGGAAATCGTGATCGACCAGGTTCTGGCTGTCGGAAACGGCGCTGAAATCAAGGTCGGCACGCCCCTGGTGTCCGGCGCAACGGTGACAGTCACGGTACTGTCGCACGGCAAGCACGACAAGGTTCGCATCTTCAAGATGCGCCGTCGCAAGCACTATCAGAAACGTCAAGGCCATCGCCAGCAGTTCACCGAACTGCAAATCGGCGCGATCGCCGGCTAAGGAGAAGATTCCATGGCACAGAAAAAAGGCGGCGGCTCAACGCGAAACGGGCGCGATTCCAAGCCCAAGATGCTCGGCGTGAAGGCCTTCGGCGGCGAACTGATCAGCGCAGGCTCGATCATCGTGCGCCAGCGCGGCACCCAGTTCCACCCCGGCGTGAACGTCGGCGTGGGCAAGGACCACACGCTCTTCGCCCTGGTCGACGGCCACGTGTCGTTCGGTCAAAAGGGTGCACTGAACAAGCACACGGTCAACGTGACGCCCGCGGCGTAAGCCTCGAGTCACTTCGATCAGCCCGAGGCCCCGCATTGCCGGGGCTTCTTCATTTGTAAACTGGACATCCCATGAAGTTCGTCGACGAAGCCTTCATCGACATCGCCGCGGGCGATGGCGGCAACGGCTGCGTGTCGTTCCGTCATGAGAAATACAAAGAGTTCGGCGGCCCCAACGGCGGCGACGGAGGCCGGGGTGGCCATGTCTTCGCGGTGGCCGACTCGAATCTGAATACTCTTGTCGATTTCCGCTACTCGCGCCGCCACGAGGCCAAGCGCGGAGAGCACGGCATGGGCTCCGACATGTTCGGCGCCGCGGGCGAGGACATCACGCTCAGGATGCCGGTCGGCACGATCATCTCCGACGCAGAAACCGGCGAGGTGCTGTTCGAGCTCCTGGCGGAAGGCGAAGTCATCACCATTGCCAAGGGTGGCGACGGTGGCTTCGGCAACATGCGCTTCAAGAGCGCCATCAACCGCGCCCCGCGCCAGAAGACGCCCGGCTGGCCCGGCGAGAAGCGCAGTCTCAAGCTCGAACTCAAGGTACTGGCCGACGTGGGCCTGCTGGGCATGCCGAATGCCGGCAAGTCGACGCTGATCAGCGCCATCTCGAATGCCCGTCCGCGCATCGCGGACTACCCCTTCACCACGCTGCACCCGAACCTCGGCGTCGTGCGCGTCGGGCCGGAGCAGAGCTTCGTGGTGGCCGACCTGCCCGGGTTGATCGAGGGTGCTTCCGACGGTGCCGGCCTCGGCCATCTTTTCCTGCGTCACCTGCAGCGCACCCGTCTGCTGCTGCACGTGATCGACATGGCGCCGTTCGACGACAGCATCGACCCGGTGGCGCAAGCCAAGGCCATCGTCGGCGAACTGAAGAAGTACGACGCCGCGCTCTACGAGAAGCCGCGCTGGCTCGTGCTCAACAAGCTCGACATGGTGCCCGCCGACGAGCGTGCCGCGCGCGTCAAGGACTTCGTCAAGCGCCTGCGCTTCAAGGGGCCGGTGTTCGAAATCTCTGCACTCACGCGTGAAGGCTGCGAGCACCTGGTGCAGGCCATCTATCAGCAGGTCAAGGCGCAGCAGGTGGCGGAGCATGCGCCGGTCGAGGTAGATCCGCGCTTCATTCCGCTGCCGCCCGAAGGCGCCTGAGCAGCGGCAGAGCATCGAAAGATGCTACAAATCAGATAGCAATCAACGCAGCATCCACGACCGCTACAGCCGAAATGACTTCGAATTCTGGATCCACCGCCTTGCGGGATGCCCGCCGTATCGTCGTCAAGGTGGGCTCCAGCCTCGTGACCAACGAGGGGCGCGGTCTCGATGAAGCGGCCATCGGCGAATGGTGCCGCCAACTGGCGGAACTCGTGCGCGACGGCCGCGAGGTCGTCATGGTGTCGAGCGGTGCCATTGCCGAAGGCATGAAGCGGCTCGGCTGGCGCACCCGCCCGCACGAAATCCATGAGTTGCAGGCGGCAGCGGCGGTCGGGCAGATGGGCCTGGCCCAGATGTACGAGACCAAGCTGCGCGAGAACCAGATCGGCAGCGCCCAGGTACTGCTGACGCACGCCGACCTCGCCGACCGCGAGCGCTATCTCAATGCGCGTTCGACCCTCGTCACGCTGCTGCGGCTGGGCGTCGTCCCGGTCATCAACGAGAACGACACCGTCGTCAACGACGAGATCAAGTTCGGCGACAACGACACGCTTGGCGCGCTCGTGGCCAACCTGGTCGAAGCCGATGCGTTGGTCATCCTCACGGACCAGAAAGGCCTCTACACGGCCGATCCGCGCAAGGACCCGGAAGCGAAGTTCGTGCACGAAGCCGCGGCGGGCGATCCGGCGCTCGAGGCAATGGCCGGCGGTGCGGGGTCGAGCATCGGCAAGGGCGGCATGATCACCAAGATCCTCGCGGCCAAGCGCGCCGCGGGCTCGGGCGCCTCCACCGTCATTGCCTGGGGGCGAGAAGCGGATGCGCTGCTGCGCCTGGCGAAGGGCGAATCCATCGGCACGCTGCTGGTGGCGCAGACCGCCAAGCACCAGGCCCGCAAGCGCTGGATGGCCGACCATCTGCAATTGCGCGGCGCCGTTGTTGTCGACGCAGGGGCGGCTGCCAAGGTGCGGGCCGAGGGCAAGAGCCTGCTGCCGATCGGCATGACGGGGGTGTCGGGCGAGTTCTCGCGCGGCGACGTGATCGCGGTGCGCGATACCGAGGGCGTGGAGTTGGCTCGTGGCCTGGCCAACTATTCGAGCGTGGAAGCGCGGCTGCTCTGCCGCAAGCCCTCGTCCGAATTCGAGCGCCTGCTCGGCTACGTGGCGGAGCCTGAGATGGTCCACCGCGACAACATGGTGCTGATGCCCGGCTAAGGCTGAAAACGACAACGGGGCGCGAGGCCCCGTTTGTTTTTGGTTTACTGCACTTCCCGGACGGGGTTCCGGATGTTCTGGACCATTTCTCCGACCGATGCGCGCGGGGCATTGCCGCGGCACAGTGCCTGGCCGGCCAGCGCCTTGGTGTAGCTGGAGTTCAGGTCGTAGAACCGCTTCCACTCGGGCTTTTCGTTCTCGTGCCAGCTGCCTTCGTTGTAGCGGGCGTAGCTTTTCATCTCCGAGGTCGAGCAGCGCACGCCTTCGTAGAAGGCATTGACGGCGCCGCCGGAACGGTTGTGCGCCACCACCACATAGCGCACGATGCCGTCGTCCGTGATGGCGATCGTGTTCGGGTCTATGCCGAACTGCAGGCTCATGTACGGCGGCATCGAGATCTGCAGCAAGCGGCTTTCGCTGAACGCCGGGGGCGGCGGAACGGCGGTTTCGGCCCACTCCTTGTCCGTCTCGGAGCGCTTGGGCGGCGGCGGCATGCCGGCCTGGGCCCAGTCGGCGTTGTCGGTGTCGTGGTTGCCCGAGGCGCAGCCTGCGAGGATGCCGAAGCAGGCGAGCAGGAGCGCGCGTTCAGCGTTGCGTCGGAAGGAAGGGCGCGTTGTGGTTGGGAGAGGGGTCATCGCTCACTGAAGGAATGTCTGGATGCGGATCGAAGCTGCCGCCCGGCGGCAGGTCCAGTCCGGGAGGCGCCCCGGTGTCCAGCGAGTGGCGCTCGAATTCTCGGGCGCGCACGTTGCTGCGCAGGAAGCGGTTGCGGAAATCCTGCCGTGGCAGGTAGCGAGCAAGCTCGGTGAGCGCCATCTCGTAGACGCCGCGCTTGAACTCGACGACAACGTCGAGCGGCACCCAGTAGTCATGCCAGCGCCAGGCGTCGAATTCAGGATGGTCGGTTGCACGCAGGTTGAGATCCCAATCGTGGCCGACGAGTTGCAGTAAATACCAGATTTGTTTCTGGCCCTTGTAGTGGCCCCGTGCGTCACGGCGGATGAACCGATCCGGCACCTCGTAGCGCAACCAGTCGCGGGTACGGGCCACGATGCGCACATGCTCCGGATGGAGCCCCACTTCCTCGTGCAGTTCCCGGAACATGGCTTGCTCGGGACTTTCGCCGCGGTCTATGCCGCCTTGCGGAAACTGCCAGGAATGCGTGCGTATGCGTTTGCCCCAGAAAACCTGGTTTCTCTGGTTGAGCAGGATGATGCCGACGTTGGGCCTGAAGCCGTCCCGGTCGAGCATAATCAAACCCCAATTTTTGAACTGAGTCGATTATGCATGCCGGGGTGCCCTCGGCAAGCTGCGATGCAGGCTCTCAGGGTCTCTCCGGGGGAGCAGTTCCCCACTTCCATTTCGTTTCCATCACCGCGATCCCGATGAAAGCTTCCCGATTTTTTGTCTCCACCCTCAAGGAAGCGCCCGCTGACGCAGAGGTCGCGAGCCACCGGCTCATGATGCGTGCCGGCATGATCAAGAAGCTCGGTACGGGCATCTACACCTACATGCCCATGGGGCTGCGCGTGATCCGCAAAGTCGAGGCGATCGTGCGCGAGGAAATGAACCGCGCCGGCGCCGTCGAAATGACGATGCCGGTGGTGCAGCCGGCCGAGTTCTGGCAGGAGACAGGCCGCTTCGAGAAGATGGGCCCCGAGCTGCTGCGCATCAAGGACCGGCATGACCGGGACTTCGTGATCCAGCCGACCAGCGAAGAAGTGGTCACCGACATCGCCCGCCAGGAAATCCGCAGCTACAAGCAGCTGCCGAAGAATTTCTACCAGATCCAGACCAAGTTCCGTGACGAGCGCCGTCCGCGCTTCGGCCTGATGCGCGGGCGCGAGTTCATCATGAAGGACGCCTACAGCTTCGACCGCGACCTCGACGCGGCCAAGGCCAGCTACCAGGTGATGGCGCAGGCCTACCGCAACATCTTCGACCGCTTCGGCCTGCGCTACCGCGCCGTGGCGGCCGACAGCGGCGCCATCGGCGGCGACCTGAGCGAAGAGTTCCAGGTGATCGCCGCCACCGGAGAGGACGCCATCGTCTACTGCCCCGACAGCGACTACGCCGCCAACATGGAAAAGGCCGAGGCGCTCGCCCCGGCCGGCCCGCGCCCCGCTGCCGCCAAGGCGCTCGAAAAGACGCCGACCCCCGGCAAGAGCACCTGCGCCGACGTGGCCGAACTGCTGGGCGTGCCGCTTTCCACCACCATCAAGTCGCTGGTGCTGGCCACCGACATCCTCGACGAGGCCGGCAATCCCAAGGGCTCGCAGGTCTGGCTGCTGCTGCTGCGCGGCGACCACGACATGAACGAGATCAAGGTCGGCAAGCTGCCTGGACTGAACCAGGGCTTCCGCTTCGCCACGCTCGCCGAAATCGACGAGCACTTCGGCTGCAAGCCCGGCTACCTGGGTCCGCTGAACCTCAAGAAGCCCGTCAAGCTCGTGGCCGACCGCGAGGCCGCCGTGCTGGCCGACTGGATCACCGGCGCGAACGAAGTCGACTTCCACATGACCGGCGTCAACTGGGGCCGCGATCTGCCCGAGCCCGACTTGGTGGCCGACATCCGCAACGTGGTCGCCGGCGACGCGTCGCCCGATGGCAAGGGCGTGCTGGCCATCGAGCGCGGTATCGAGGTGGGCCACGTGTTCGTGCTGGGCACCAAGTACAGCAAGGACATGAACGCCACCTACCTCGACGAAGGCGGCAAGCCGCAATTCCTCGAGATGGGCTGTTACGGCATCGGCATCACGCGCCTGCCCGCCGCCGCCATCGAACAGAACCACGACGAGCGCGGCATCATCTGGCCCGACGCGCTGGCACCGTTCACCGTGGTGGTCTGCCCGATCGGCATGGACCGCAGCCCCGAGGTCAAGGTGGCGGCCGAAGCGCTCTACGAAGAACTGCTCGCCAAGGGCGTCGACGTGCTGCTCGACGACCGCGGCGAGCGCCCCGGCGCGATGTTCGCCGACTGGGAACTCATCGGTGTGCCGCACCGCGTGGTCATCTCCGACCGCGGCCTGAAGGAAGGCCAGCTCGAATACCAGGGCCGGCGCGACACCGCGGCCACCAAGGTACCTGTGGCCGGCATCGCCGAATTCATCAGCGGCAAGCTCGCGAAATGAGCCTGGAGGGCGGCCTCTCGCGACGCCATTGCCTGGGCGGCGCCATGACGGCAGGCGCCCTCGCGGTGTTGTCGCTGCCCCGGACCGCCCAGGCCGGCGCGCAGATCGAGGAGCCGCTGATCGACTCGGTGCGCACCGCGCTGAGCTCGGCCATCCACAACAAGGCGCCGCCGGTGCCAGAGTTCCCGAACACCGAGGCCCGGCTGGTCTATCTGCGCTGGCTCGGCGAAATGAGCGAGCGGCTCAAGAAGAAGATCCCCGACTGGCCGTCGCGCAAGGAATTCCTGCAGACCGCCTGGTACGAGTCCAAGCGCTCGGGCCTCGAGGTGAGCCTTGTGCTGGGGCTCGTGCAGGTCGAGAGCAATTTCCGCAAGTTTGCGGTGTCGAGCGCCGGCGCGCGCGGCTACATGCAGGTGATGCCGTTCTGGACGCGCGTGATCGGCGACTCCGACCCCGGCAAGCTGTTCCACATGCAGACCAACCTGCGCTTCGGCTGTGTCATCTTGCGCCACTATCTCGACCGCGAGAACGGCGATCTGTTCATGACGCTCGGCCGCTACAACGGCAGCCGCGGCAAGTCGCCTTACCCG
The DNA here is from genome assembly GCF_965279555.1 of Variovorax sp. Lineage (NCBI taxonomy): Bacteria > Pseudomonadati > Pseudomonadota > Betaproteobacteria > Burkholderiales > Comamonadaceae > Variovorax > Variovorax sp. Next base: position 541,769 of record NZ_OZ257247.1, read on the forward strand.
AACGCGGTATTTGCCAACCAGCGGCTCTGGGTGTTCAACGACAGGGACCGCGAGCGCGACCGCTCGGCCGCCTGACGCCTGACGCCTGACGTTCAGGCCGCCGGCGCTTTCGCGGTACCGGAGCCCTTGGTGACCATCACCTGGTCGATGCGGTAGCTGTCCACGTCCATCACCTCGAAGGTGTAGCCGCCCCAGCTCACGTTGTCGGTGCGCTTGGGCACCCGGCGCAGCATCACCATCAGGAAGCCCGCGAGGGTCTCGTATTCCTCCGAATGCGGCAGCTCGTCGATGTGCAGCGCGCGCTGCACGTCCTGGATGGGCGTGATGCCGTCGATGAGCCACGAGTTCTCGTCGCGCTGCACGATCTGCTCTTCGTCGGGCATCGACACCAGGTCGCCCATCACCGTGCTCATCACGTCGTTGAGGGTGATAACGCCCACCACCAGGCTGTATTCGTTGACGATGATCGCGAAGTCTTCGTGCGCCTGCTGGAACTGCTCGAGCACCTCGGTGAGCGACAGCCGGTCGGGAATGACCAGCGCCTTGTGTAGCGGCAGGCCCTGGTCGAAGGCCAGCGGCTGGCCGCTGAGCACGCGCTGGAACATGTCCTTGGCGTCCACGTAGCCCAGCACGTGGTCGATGTCGCCGTCGCACACCGGGTAGGCCGAGAAGGGCTCGGCGACGATGCGCGCGCGCAGCACCGACTCGGGGTCGTCGTGCAGGAACCACGCGATGCTCTCGCGTGCCGTCATCACGCTGCTCACCAGCCGCGTCTCCAGCTCGAACACATTGGCGATCACCTGCTGCTCGCGCACCGCGAGCACGCCGGCCCGCGCGCCGGCTTCGGTCATCGCGAGAATGTCGGCCGAGGTGATCTTGTCGTCGCGTGCCATCGGCATGCCCAGCGCCTTGAAAAGCAGGTCGGTGCATCGCGTGAAGAACCACACAAGCGGCTTGAAGGTGGTGATCAGCAGCAGCATCGGCCCGACCATGCGCACCGCCAGCTGCTCGGGGTTGCTCATGCCCAGCCGCTTGGGGAACAGGTCGGCGAACACCAGGAACACCGCGATGACGATCACGAACGAGCACAGGAACGCCACGTTGCCCGAGGCCTCCACGCTCAGCCATTTCTCGAAGAAGACGGCGAAGTAGGGGCTGAGCGACCCTTCGCCCACCACGCCGCCGAGGATGGCCACGGCATTGAGGCCGATCTGCACCACGGTGAAATAGTGGCCCGGCTGCTCCTGCACCCGCAGCACCTTCTCGGCCCGAGGGTCGCCTTCGTCGGCCATCTGGCGCAGGCGCAGGCGGCGCGAGGCTGCCAGGGTGATTTCGGCAAGGGAGAAGAACGCGCTCAGCGCGATCAGCAGGACGATGATGAGCAGGCTTTGGGTCAGGGTCATGGTGGCACGGCGAAGACCGTCATGGTGCCATGACTAAGGGACTATTCCAGCGACACGAAGTGCGCGAAGCCTGGGAGAGGGCTTATATCCCGCCGTGCGGATGGGTCGGGTCGACCCAGAGTACGGATTCGGGCTTTTCGACAGGTTCGATGTCGAGATTCACCGCCACCGCCTCGCCATCGCTGCGGCACAGCACGCATTCCAGCGTCTCGGTGGCGCTGGCGTTGATTTCCTGGTGCGGCACGTAGGGCGGCACGTAGATGAAGTCGCCCGGCCCGGCCTCGGCAGTGAACTCGAGCTTCTCGCCCCAGCGCATGCGGGCCCGGCCGCGCACGACGTAGATCACCGATTCGAGATGCCCGTGATGGTGCGCTCCGGTCTTGGCATCGGCGTGGATGGTCACGGTGCCGGCCCACAGCTTCTGCGCGCCGACGCGGGCGAAATTGATGGCCGCCGCCCGGTTCATGCCGGGCGTCTGGGCGGTGTTCACGTCGAGCTGGTTGGCGGCGACCACGCGCACGCCGTCGTGCTTCCAGGCCGGTTCGCCTTCGTGCGGATGGCCATGTGAATGGCCGTGCGAGTGGCCGTGATCGTGGCTCATCGTGGAGCCCGCCGGATCAGGCCGAAGCGCCGCCGCCGATGACCTGCTGCAGCTCGCCCGACTCGTACATCTCCATCATGATGTCCGAGCCGCCGACGAACTCGCCCTTGACGTAGAGCTGCGGGATGGTGGGCCAGTTGCTGTATTCCTTGATGCCCTGGCGGATGCCGTCGTCTTCGAGCACGTTGACGGTCTTGAGCGCCTTGGTGTCGACGCCGACCGCCTTGAGGATCTGGATCGCGCGGCCGGAAAACCCGCACATCGGGAAACTTGCGTTGCCCTTCATGAAGAGCACGAGGTCGTTGGTCTTGACGAGGTCGTCGATACGTTGCTGGGCGTCGGACATGGGGACTCCTGAAAAGTGGGCTGAAGGGATTATTTCACCGTGCGCCAGATTCCGCCGGAGCAGCGCTGGATGCCGGCGAGGTCGTCGCGGCTTTGCACTTCGGCGAAACCGCGTTCGGCGAGCAGTTGGCGCACCGCGGCGGCCTGGTCGTGGCCGTGTTCGAGCAAGAGCCAGCCCCCTTCCGCGAGGTGCGCGGGGGCGTGCCGGACGATCTGGCGGATGTCGTCGAGCCCGTCGGCACCCGCGACCAGCGCGGAGACGGGCTCGTGCCGCAGGGCGGGCAGGTGCGGGTCGTTGGCGGCGATGTATGGCGGATTGCTGGCGATGACCGTGTAGCCGGTCTCGGCGCCGTCGAGCCAGTTGGCCAGGGCGAAGCGCACCGGCAGGCCCAGGCGCCGGGCGTTGGCCTGCGCGACCGCCAGCGCGTCGGCGCTGGCATCGACCGCGTCGACCCGCGCATCGGCGCGTGCGTGCTGCAGGGCCAGTGCGATCGCGCCACTGCCCGTGCCGAGGTCGAGCACGCGCGGCGCGGCGCGGCCTTCGAGGCACTGCAAGGCCCATTCGACCAGCGTCTCGGTGTCGGGCCGTGGCACCAGCACCCGTGCGTCGACCCGCAGGTCGAGCCCGTGGAATTCCTTCTCGCCGAGCAGGTACGCCACCGGTTCGCCAGCGATGCGGCGCGACAGCTGCGCGGAGAGCGCGGACCATGCGGCGTCCGGCATCGCGTCGGTGTCGTGCGCCAGCAGCCATGCGCGGTCGTGCGGCGCGCGGCCGAGCGCACGCAGCAGCAGCAACTGCGCGTCGAGCCGGTCGATGCCCAGAGCGATGCCGGCGGCCAGCGCCTGCGCCACGGTGGACGGCTTCGGGTCGTCGGTGCTCATCACGCCGGCAGGCTCGATTCCAGCTCGGCCAGCTGCTCGGCTTCGCGCGCTGCGCGCAGGGCGTCTAGCACGTCGCCGAGGTCGCCTTCCATGATGGCCAGCAGCTTGTAGAGCGTGAGGTTGATGCGGTGGTCGGTGAGCCGGCCCTGCGGAAAGTTGTAGGTGCGAATGCGGTCCGAGCGGTCGCCGCTGCCGATCAACCCCTTGCGCATGGCGGCGTCCTTGGCGGCGCGCTCGCTGCGCTCCTTCTCCTGGATGCGCGCCGACAGCACCTGCAGCGCCTTGGCCTTGTTGCGGTGCTGGCTGCGGTCGTCCTGGCACTCGGCCACGATGCCGGTCGGGATGTGCGTGATGCGCACGGCCGAGTCGGTCTTGTTGATGTGCTGCCCGCCCGCGCCGCTGGCACGGTAGGTGTCGATGCGCAGGTCGGCCGGGTTGATCTGCACGGCCACGGTTTCGTCGGGCTCGGCCAGCACGGCGACCGTGCAGGCGCTGGTGTGGATGCGGCCCTGTGTCTCGGTGGCCGGTACGCGCTGCACGCGATGGCCGCCCGACTCGAAGCGCAGGTGGCCGAACACGTCGTCGCCGGAGATGCGCACCACCACTTCCTTGTAGCCGCCGAGTTCGCTCTCGCTCTCGCTCACGATCTCGCAGCGCCAGCCGGCGCGCTCGCAGTAGCGCGTGTACATGCGCAGCAGGTCGCCCGCGAACAGCGCCGACTCGTCGCCGCCCGTGCCCGCGCGGATTTCGAGGAAGGCGTTGCGCGCGTCGTCCGGGTCCTTGGGCAGCAGAAGGCGCTGCAGCTCTTCCTCGAGCTGCACCAGCTCGGCCTCGGCGCCGGAGATTTCCTCGCGCGCCATCTCGGCCATGTCGGGGTCGTCGAGCATTTCCCTGGCGCCAGCGATGTCGGCCTCGCGTTGCTTGTGGCGCTCGTAGCGGCCGGCGATCTGGGTGACTTCGGCATGCTCGCGCGAGATGGTGCGGTACTGCGCCATGTCGCTCATGATGTCTTCGCGCGAGAGCAGGAAGTCGAGCTCGCCGAGGCGCTGGGCGTAGCGTTCGAGTTGGTGGCGCAGAAAGGATTTCACGGCGGAAGGGGGCTCGAAAAAATGGGAGGAAGCCGCAATGCAGCGGCAGGCGCAATGAAGGCTGCGGCCGGCCAGGAGAAGGCTGTGGCCGGGCCGCTGGCGAGCGTCGCTAACGCTCTTTGCGCAGGAACAGCCGCGAGATGGTCTGTGCCGTCTGCTCGCGCGAGGTGGCGTCGCCCGCGTGCAGTTCGGCCAGCGCGCCGTGCATCATCTTCTGCGTGAGCCCGCGCGACATGGCCTCGAGCACTGCCTCGACCGATTCGCCCTTGGCCAGCAGCTTGCGGGCACGCGCCATCTCCGCGGCACGCCATTCATCGGCCTGTGCGTTGAGCTGCTGGATCAGCGGCACGGTGCCGCGCTGGCCCAGCCAGTGCATGAAGCTCTGCACGCCGGCGTCGATGATGACTTCGGCCTGCGCCACGGCGGCCTGCCGGTTGGCGTGGCCCTGCTGCACCACCTGCGCGAGGTCGTCGACGGTGTAGAGGTACACGTCCTCGAGCGCCTTCACTTCGGGTTCGATGTCGCGCGGCACGGCCAGGTCGACCATGAACATCGGGCGGTGCTTGCGTGCCTTGAGCGCACGCTCGACGGCACCCAGGCCGATGATCGGCAGCGTGCTCGCTGTGCAGCTCACGACGATGTCGAACTCGGCCAGCCGCGCGGGCAGGTCGGCCAGCCGCATGGCTTCGCCGCCGAAGCGCGAGGCCAGCTTTTCGCCGCGTTCGAGCGTGCGGTTGGCGATGCCGATGGACTTCGGTTCCTTGGCCGCGAAGTGCGTGGCCGCGAGGTCGATCATTTCGCCGGCACCGACGAACAGCACGCGCGTCTTGCGCAGATCTTCGAAGAGTTGTCCGGCCAGGCGCACGGCCGCGGCGGCCATGCTGATGGAATGCGCGCCGATCTCGGTGGCGGTACGTACTTCCTTGGCCACGGCAAAGGAGCGCTGGAACAGCTGGTTGAGCGTGCTGCCGAGTGCGCCGGCGGTTTCGGCCGCGCGCACCGCGTCTTTCATCTGGCCCAGGATCTGGGCCTCGCCCAGCACCATCGAGTCGAGCCCGCTGGCCACGCGGAAGGCGTGGCGCGCGGCTTCGTCGTCATGCAGGGTGTAGGCATGCGAGCGCAGCAGGGCGGGTGCCACGCCGCCGCTCTGGGCCAGCCAGCCGAAAGTGTGGTCGAGCGCGGCGTGTTCGGACGCGCAATAGATCTCGGTGCGGTTGCACGTGGAGATGATCGCGGCCTCGACCTGGGGATGGCGGCCGGTGCCGAAAGAACTGCGCAGGCTCTGCAGCGTGGGGGCGATCTGGTCGAGCGCGAACGCAAAACGACCGCGCAGATCAAGCGGCGCGGTCGTGTGGTTCAAGCCAAGAGCCCAGACAGACATGCCCATGATTATAAAATCAGCAACCGCACCGGGCTTGCGCAGGGACAAATGGCTTTCCCTATGACAGCCATAAGCCCCGCCGCATGACCTCCCGCACGCATGCGGCCCCCCATGGACCTGCTCGACCTTCTCGATCACCTGCTCAATTTCGTTGCACCGGCCGCCTTCATGGCGCTGGCGCTGGTGTTCGCGGGCCGCTACCTGGGCGGCAGGCGTGCCGGCGTGCCGCGCTGGTGGGCGCAACTGGCGCTCGTGTTTGCGGCCGGTGTCGCGGTGCTGGTGGCCGGCCTGGCGGTGTTCGGCCACGACGGGATGATGGCGACCTACGCCGCGCTCGTGGTGGTCTGCGGCACCGTGCAATGGCTGGCGATGCGCGGCTGGCGCCGCTGAAAGCCGCTCAGGCCGGGTTCAGGCCGGGTTCAAGCCGGCGGATCATGTAGACCGACCGGCCGGGGTAGGTGGCGAGCCGGGCCTGTTGCTCGGCACCCTCGGGTTGCGTTGCCGCATAGCCCTGGCGCTCCCAGAAACCGACCGAAGACTGCACCGACACCAGCGTCGAATGCCGCCATCCGGCCAGCGCCGCATGCGCCCAGGCATGGCGCACCAGCCGTGGACCGAGACCCAGCCCCGAAGCATCGGGGTGTACTGCCAGGTCGTGCAGGTACAGCGAATCGGCCTGCGGGGCCACTTCGAACTCGCCGTGCAGCGGCGTCAGCTTGCCGGCCACCGACGGATAGCCCGCCAGATAGGCCCGCACGCCGCCGCCATGCTCGGCGACCCAGCCCGTATGGGGCGCGGCCGCGAGCCGGCGCGCGATCAGTTCGCCGTCTTCCACGAAGCCCGCGCCGTAGCAGGCGAGCTGGATCGCCAGCACGGCGTCGAGGTCGGCGGCGCGCATGTCGCGCACGAAGGCGGCGTCCGACACGATCAGGCCAGCAGCAGCTTGTCGTCGTCCAGCTTCTCCCCGCGGGTCTGCTCGAACATGCGCAGCAGGTCGGGCACGTCGAGGCCGGCGCGCTGGGGGCCGGCCACGTCGAGGATCACCTGGCCCTCGTGCAGCATCACCGTGCGCGAACCGTAGTCCAGCGCCTGGCGCATGCTGTGCGTCACCATCATCGCGGTCAGCTGGCCGGCCTCGACGATCTTGGCCGTCAGCTCCAGCACGAAGGCGGCGGTCTTGGGGTCGAGCGCGGCGGTGTGCTCGTCGAGCAGCAGGATGCGCGAGGGCTTGAGCGAGGCCATCAGCAGGCTCACCGCCTGCCGCTGGCCGCCCGACAGCAGGCCGATGCGGTCGGCCAGCCGGTTCTCCAGCCCCAGCTTCAGGATCGACAGCTTCTCGCGGAACAGCTCGCGCAGGTTGCGGTTCAGCGCGAAGCCGAAGGCCCGGCGTTCGCCGCGCTTCCATGCCAGCGCCATGTTTTCCTCGATGGTCAGCGCCTCGCAGGTGCCGGCCATCGGGTCCTGGAACACGCGGGCCACCATGCCCGAGCGCTGCCAGGCGTTCATGCGGGTCACGTCCTTGCCGTCGATCTCGATGCCGCCCTTGTCGACGATCAGGTCGCCGCTCACCGCATTGAGAAAGGTCGACTTGCCCGCGCCGTTCGAGCCGATCACGGTAACGAACTGGCCGGTGGGAATCTCCAGGCCGAGCCCGCGCAGCACGCGGTTCTCGATCGGCGTGCCCGGGTTGAAGGTCATCTCGAGTTGTTGGGCGCGCAGCATCAGTTCTTCCCCTTGAAAAGCGCGCGCAGCTTGCGCTTGTAGGCCGGCACCAGCAGCGCGAACGCCACCAGCACGGCGGTGACCAGGTTCAGGTCTTGCGCCTGCAGGCCCATGAAATCGGTGTTCAGCGCCATCGCAATGAAGAAGCGGTACAGCAGCGCGCCCAGCACGCAGGCCAGCGTGGTGATGACCATGCTGCGCGCGGGCAGCAGCGTCTCGCCGATGATCACCGCGGCCAGGCCGATCACGATCGTGCCCACGCCCATCGAGATGTCGGCCGTGCCCTGGCTCTGCGCGAACAGCGCACCGGCCAGCGCCACCAGCGCGTTCGACAGCGCCAGGCCGGCCATGGTGTGGAAGTCGGTCGAGATGCCCTGGGCCCGCGCCATGCGCGCGTTGCCGCCGGTGGCGCGCATCGCCAAACCGGCTTCGGAGGCGAAGAACATGTCGACCAGGATCTTGGCGACGATCACGATCAGCAGCAGCAACAGCGGCTTGGCCCACTGCTCCGGCATGCCGCCGAAGTCGACCATGCTGAACACAGTCGGTTCGGTGATGAGCGCCACGTTGGGCTTGCCCATCACGCGCAGGTTGATGGAGTACAGCGCGATCATCACCAGGATGCTCGCGAGCAATTGCATGATCTTCAGCTTGACGTTGAGCCAGGCCGTGACCCAGCCCGCGGCGGCGCCGGCCACGCAGGCAACCGCGGTGGCGGCCACCGGGTTCCAGCCGGCGACGATCAGCGTCGCGGCCACGGCGGCGCCCAGCGGGAAGCTGCCGTCCACCGTGAGGTCGGGAAAGTTGATGATGCGAAACGACATGAAGACGCCCAGCGCGACCAGTCCGAATATCAGACCGATCTCGATGGCGCCCAGCGAAGCGATGAGGGACATGTTGGGAGGCTTCCGGCAGGCGGCGAGGCAAAAACAGGTGCGCCCCGGTGGATGAAACCGGGGCGCGGGCCCGTCGAAGGGCTTACTTGGTGCTCACGACCTTCGCCGTCTTCAGCAGCTCGTCGGACAGCGTCACGCCCTGCAGCTTGGCCGCGCCCGGGTTCACCACCAGCTCGAAGTTGGTGCTGGTCTGCGAGGCGATGGTGCCGGGCTTCTCGCCCTTGAGGATGCGCACCACGATCTTGCCGGTCTGGCGGCCGATGTCGCTGTAGTTCAGGCCCAGTGCGGCCACTGCTCCGCGCTCGACTGTGGCCGTGTCGGCTGCCACCACTGGCAGCTTGGCCTGCTGGGCCACCTTCACGATGCCTTCGAAGGCCGAGACCACGTTGTTGTCGGTCGGCGTGTAGATCACGTCGGCCTTGCCGACCAGGCTCTGTGCGGCGGTCGGCACGTCCACCGTGCGGGCGGCAGCGGCTTCGACCACGGTCATGCCCGCGGCCGAGGCGGCCTTCTTGAGCGACTCGACGATGGCCACCGAGTTGGCTTCACCGGGGCTGTAGATCACGCCGATGCGCTTGGCGTTGGGCACCACCTGCTTGATGAGGCCAACGTGCTTTTCCAGCGGCGACAGGTCGGACACGCCCGTCACGTTGGTGCCGGTGGCGTCCCAGTTCTTCACCAGCTTGGCCGCCACCGGGTCGGTGATGGCCGAGTACACGACCGGGATGGTCTTGGTGGAAGCGACCACGGCCTGGGCCGACGGGGTGGCGATGGCGACGATCACGTCGGGCGCGTCGCCCACGTACTTGCGGGCGATCTGGGCGGCGGTGCCCACGTTGCCCTGTGCGCTCTGGTAGGTGAACTTGAGGTTCTTGCCCTCTTCGTAGCCGGAGGCCTTGAGTTCGGCCTTCACGCCGTCGCGCACGGCGTCCAGCGCCGGATGCTCCACGATGGCCGTCACGGCCACCGACTTGGTGTCGGCCGCGAACGAAGGCGCGGCGGCCAGCATGCCGAGGGCCAGGGCCATTGCGCTGAAGGGTGTGCGAAGCAAAGCGTTTTTCACGTAGGGGTCTCCGGAGGGGAAATGGATGCGTCTGAGTGCGCCGCCGGCGGAGCCGGGGCAGGAAATCCAGCGGGCCGGGAATGCGGGCAGCAATCCCGGCGCTCGGAGTCTAGATCGTACTTTGCACAATTAAGGTGCATGAAAGGTCCGGACTTACCCCGCTTTGCACCATAAAATTGCATCCGTAAAGGATGAAGAGAAATGAAATTGCATGACGTCGAACTCGACAGGATCGACCGTCGGATTCTCGAGCACCTGCAGACGAACGGCCGGGCGTCGAATCTGGAGCTGGCGGAGGTGGCCAATCTTTCGCCCGCCCAGTGCCTGCGGCGCCATCGGCGGCTCGAAGAACTGGGGCTGGTCCACGGCTACGCGGCGCGGCTGAATGCGCGCCGGGTCGGTCTTGGAGTGATCGCCTTCATCCACGTGACCATGGCGCGCGGCCATGTCGACGAACTGCCCAAGTTCCAGGACCTGATCGCCGACATGAAGCAGATCCTGGAGTGCTATTCGGTGACTGGCGACTTCGACTACGTGCTCAAGGTCGTCGCGCAGGACCTGGAGTCGCTCTCGCAGTTCCTGATGCACACGCTGATGCACATGCCCGGGGTGTCGGCGGTGCGTTCGAGCGTGTGCCTCAACGAGATCAAGTTCACCACGGCGCTGCCGCTGGAGTGAGCACGGCGCGGCGCTTCGATCAGCTCTGCACGCCGGGAATCGGCGAGGCGGGCGACGACGGCACGATGGGCGCCGGGGCCTCGGGAGCGGCCGCCATCACCATCGTCGGCACCGCGAGCGGCAGCGAGGCCTTCTTCAGCTCGTCGAGGATCACGAACAGCAGGTCGCTGCGCACCCCGCCCGCCAGCCGGGGGCTCGCCACGTAGGCAATGGCCTGGAAGATCAGCAGCCCGTTCTCTATGCCTTCGAGCGTGAGCGACGGTGCCGGGGTTTCCAGCACGCCTTCATGCGCCTTGCAGGCCGTCAGGATCAGATCGCGCACGCGCTGCGCGTCGGTGGTCAGCGGCATCGGCAGGCGGATCAGCACGCGGCCCTCGGCGTTGGCCAGGGTCATGTTGCGCACGGTCTTGGTGATGAACTCCGAATTCGGCACGATCAGCGTGGAGCGGTCGCCCAGCTGGATCTCGGTGGCGCGCACGTTGATGCGGCGCACGTCGCCCTCGGCCGTGCCCAGCACCACCCAGTCGCCCACCTTCACCGGCTGCTCCGCCAGCAGGATCAGCCCCGAGATGAAGTTCTGCACGATCGCCTGCAGGCCGAAGCCGATACCCACCGACAGCGCGCTCGCCACCCACGCGATGCGTTCGATGCCGATGCCCAGCGCCGACAGCGTGAACGCGATCACCATGATGCCGCCGACATAGCCCAGCAGCGTGGTGATGGAGCTTTGCATGCCCGGCTCGAACTGCGTGTTCGGCAGGTAGCTGCGCGTGAGCCAGCGCTTGAACACCCGCAGCACGATGAAGCCCACCACCGCCACCGTCAGCGCGCTGAGGATCGCGCCCGGCACCAGCTGGAATTCGCCCACCTTCACGCCGGAGCCGAGCTTGCCGCCGCGCTGGAACACCTCGCCCGGCGATGTGCCCAGCGGCGCGGCCAGCGCGATCAGCATGTACACGAACAGCGCGACGCGGCTGATGCCCGACAGCACCGTGGCCGCCTGGTCCAGCGTCTGCGGCGCGAGGCCGAAGCTCTTCTGCAGCTTCTGGCCGAAGGTGCTGCGCGACGACACGATGGCCATGAAAACGTCGTCGGCGAACTTGAACAGCACGTAGAAGGCCGCCGCCACGATGCCGGTCCAGGTGAGCTGCGAGGCCAGGAAGCTGCCCAGCGCCACATAGCCCAACCCCACCAGCACCCAGATGGCGATCATCAGCGCGCCGATCAGCGCCACCAGCAGGCCGACCCACATCGGCCGCTCGGGCAGGCCGGCCTCGGGAGCGTCCGCGCGCAGGGCCTTGAGCCGGTAGATCACCGTGCCGACCAGCGCGGTGAGGATGAGCGCAGTGAGCACGTGCGTGGCCACCACGGCTGCAAAGCTGGCGTCGATCAGCGCGTTGATTTCGGCCGGCGTCCAGGCCAGCGCCGCCACCAGCGCCACCAGCCAGGGCAACGCGGCGAGCCTGCTGGCCGTGGCATTGGGAATCGGCGGCAGTCGCCACGACGGCCGGGAAGTGGCCAGCAGCGCGCGGCCCAGACCGATGACGAAGGCCATGAAGGTCAGCGCCTGCGCCGCCGATTGCAGCGCCTTGCGCGCCTGCGGGTCCCAGGTGGCGTGCGCCTTGAGCACCTCCACGAAGCCATGCGCGGCCACGGCCACCAGCAGCACATGGCTGCCCACGATCCCGATCACCAGCAGCGAGCGTCGCAGCCGGCCGGCGGGCAGCATCCGGGTCGCGAGCCGGGTGAGCAGGCGCTCGGCGCCCCAGACGCCCAGCCACGCCAGCAGCAACGCGCCGATGAGTGTGGCGATCACCAGCGGGAGCGACGCGGGTGCCAGCGCCTGGTCGAAACCCGCGCTGAGCGCCGAGCCCATGACCCGCAGCCGTTCCAGGTCGTCGGGCCATGCGTCCTGCAGATCGGTCCAGAACTCGCCTGTCAGCGGCGAGGCGGCGCGCTCGGTGAGTTGCGCCTCGAACAGCTCCCGGCGCTGGGTGACGAGGTCGGTGCCACGCTGGCGCACATCGACCGATAACAGGCGCGCGAGCCGGATGTCGGCGTCCAGCGCGTTGCGCTCCTTGGTCAGGCGCGCGCGCTGGCGGGTGATGTCGGGGTCTTCGGTGGCGCCGGCCGCGGGCGGATTGCCGAGTTCGCCCAGCCGGGCGTTCAGGTCGGCCAGCTCGCCGGTGCGCGCAGCGACGAACTTGTCGGCCTGCGTGCCGATGTCGTTGATCTGCGCGAGCAGCTTGCGCGCGTCATCGTCGGTCTCCGCGGCGGCACTGAGCTTGTTGAACTGGGCACGCAGCTCGGAGACCGTGGGCGACGCAGCGGCGGCTGTGGCGGTGCCGCTGTTGTTGCTGCTGTCGGGCTGCGCCATTGCGCCGCCGCACATCAGCAGCGCGGCAAGGCAGAAGGTCGCGAAACGTAGGGTCCAACTCATGGCCGCATCATAGAAGCCGCCATTTCGTAAGAGCCGGTAAGAAATGCAGCCTCAGCCGGCCGGAGGAAAGAGGTCGACCCGGTCGGTGATGATGCCGTCGGTGCCGAGGTCGATCAGCCGCTGCGCGGCCCACTCGTCGTTCACCGTGTAGCTCAGGGCGCGCATGCCGGCGCCGTGCACCTGTGCCACCACGTCGGCGTCCCACAGCGCATGGTTGCAGACGATCGCCACGCAGCCGAGCTGCCGGGCGTCTTCGAGCCAGCCCTTGCGGAGCGAGTCGAGCAGCAGGCCGCGCGGCAGCTCGGGCTGGGCCGCCTGCGCGCCTCTCAGCGAATCGACCTGGAACGAGGTGAGCAGCGGCGGCACGGCCGCGCCCTGCCACAGGCGAGCGGCTTCGCGCGCCACCACTTCGCCGGTCTCGCGCTCGACGCCCGGCGTCGGCTTGATCTCGATGTTCAGCAGGTGGCCGTTGGCCCGGCAGAAGCGCGCGATGTTCTGCAGCGTGGGCAACGGCTCCCCTGCATAGCCGCGCGAATGCCAGCTGCCGGCGTCGAGCTGAGACAGCGCGCTCCAGGGCTGCTCGCCGCCGATGCCGCGGCCGCTGGTGGTGCGGTCGAGCTTGGCGTCGTGCATCAGGAAGGGCACGCCGTCGGCGCTGAGCTTGGCGTCGCACTCGAACATGCGATAGCCGTGGGCCGCGCCCAGCTTGAAGGCGGCCAGCGTGTTTTCAGGCGCCAGCTTGCCGGCGCCGCGGTGGGCGACCCAGCGGGGGTAGGGCCAGCGGGGGTAGGGCCAGGGCTTCAGCGCGGTCATCGGTCAATCAGCGCGTTTGCCGGAGCCGGCGTCGAACCAATGCAGCTTTTCTTCGCGCGCGGCGATCTTCACCGTGTCGCCGGCCACCGGCGGGCGGTCGCCTTCGTCGGTGCGCATGATGATCTGCTCGTCGCCGATGCGGCCGTACACCAGGCGCTCGGCGCCCAGCAGCTCGACCTGCTCGACCTGCACCGACCAGCCGCTTTCGTCGAGCTTCATGTGCTCGGGGCGGATGCCCAGGATCTGGCCCGGGCGCACGCCCGGCGCGTGCTTGAGCAGGTTCATGGGCGGCGAGCCGATGAAGCTGGCCACGAAGGTGGTGGCGGGGCGGTTGTACACCTCCTCGGGCGTAGCGAACTGGTCCATCACGCCGCCGTTCATCACGATGATGCGCTGCGCCAGCGTCATGGCCTCGACCTGGTCGTGCGTGACGAACAGCGAGGTGATGCCGAGCTCGCGGTGCAGCTTCTGGATTTCCAGGCGGGTCTGTGCGCGCAGCTTGGCGTCGAGGTTCGACAGCGGCTCGTCGAACAGGAACACCTGCGGCTGGCGCACGATGGCGCGGCCCATGGCCACGCGCTGGCGCTGGCCGCCGGAGAGTTCGCGCGGCTTGCGCTCGAGCAGGTGGCCCAGCTCGAGGATCTTCGCGGCCTTGTCGACGCGCGCCTTGATCTCGGGCACCGGCACCTTGAGGATCTTCAGGCCGTAGGCCATGTTGGCGAACACCGTCATGTGCGGGTAGAGCGCGTAGTTCTGGAACACCATCGCGATGTCGCGCTCGGACGGTTCGAGGTTGTTCACCACGCGATTGCCGATGGAGATTTCACCGGCCGAGATTTCCTCGAGCCCGGCCACCATGCGCAGCAGCGTCGACTTGCCGCAGCCCGAGGGGCCGACGATGACGATGAATTCGTGGTCGGCGATCTCGGCGCTCACACCGTGGATGACCTGGTTGGCTTTCGGCCCGTGGCCGTAGCGCTTGATGACGTTGCGTAGAGAGAGAGCAGCCATGTTTCGTTCGTTCTGCGTTTATTTGTCGGTATCTACCAGGCCCTTGACGAACCACTTCTGCATCAGCACCACCACGATGCCAGGCGGCAGCATGGCCAGGACGGCGGTGGCCATGACCACGTTCCAGTCCACCGGCGATTCGCCGTTGCCGGTCATGGCCTTGATGCCGACCACGATCGGGTACATGTTCTCGCTGGTCGCGGCGATCAGCGGCCAGAGGTACTGGTTCCAGCCGTAGATGAACTGGATCACGAACAGCGCCGCGATGCTGGTCTTCGACAGCGGCAGCAGGATGTCCTTGAAGAAGCGCATCGCGCCGGCGCCGTCCACCCGGGCGGCTTCCACAAGCTCGTCGGGTACCGTCAGGAAGAACTGGCGGAACAGGAAGGTGGCCGTGGCCGAGGCGATCAGCGGCACCGAGAGCCCGGCGAAGGTGTTGATCATGCCCAGGCTGGCAACCACCTGGTAGGTCGGGCCGATGCGCACTTCGACCGGCAGCATCAGCGTGATGAAGATCAGCCAGAAGCACAGGCTGCGCAGCGGGAAGCGGAAGTACACCACCGCGAAGGCCGACAGCAGCGAGATGCTGATCTTGCCGAAGGTGATGATGAAGGTGATGACCGTGCTGACCCAGATCATGCGGGCCACCGACACGTTGGTGCTGGTGCGCCCGCCGCCGGTCAGCGCGGCCTTGTAGCTTTCCCAGAAATTGGCGCCGGGCAGGATCGGCATCGGCGCCTGCATGATTTCCTGCGGCGTGTGCGTGGAGGCGACGAAGGCCAGGTAGATCGGGAAGACCACCAGCAGCACGCCGATGATCATGATCGCGTGCGCGAGGATGCCGAGGGAGGGGCGGCGCTCAACCATGGCGGGCCTCCGTGGCTTGGAGAGTGAGTTGCATGAGGGAGTAGGTCATCAGTACTGCACCTTCTTTTCGACGTAGCGGAACTGCAGCACCGTGAGACAGATGACGATGGCCATCAGCACCACCGACTGCGCGGCCGCGCCGCCGAAGTCCATGCCGCGGAAGCCGTCGAAGTACACGCGGTAGACCAGCGTGGCGGTGTCCTTGCCGGGACCGCCCTGCGTGGTGGCGTCGATGATCGCGAAGGTGTCGAAGAAGGCGTACACCATGTTGATCACCAGCAGGAAGAAGGTGGTGGGCGTGAGGAGCGGGAACTGGATGGTCCAGAAGCGGCGCATCGGGCGCGCGCCGTCGATGGCCGCGGCCTCGATCAGCGACTTGGGGATCGACTGCAGGCCTGCCAGGAAGAACAGGAAGTTGTACGAGATCTGCTTCCAGACCGCCGCCATCACGACCAGCGCCATCGCGTCGCCGCCGTTGAGCAGGTGGTTCCAGCTGAAGCCCATTTTCTTGAGCCAGTAGGCGACGATGCCGATCGACGAGGAAAACATGAACGACCACAGCAGGCCGGTGACGACCGGCGCCACCGCGTACGGCAGGATCAGCACGCTGCGGTAGAAGCGCGAGCCACGCACCACGCGGTCGGCAAAGACGGCCAGCACCAGCGCGATGGCCAGGCCCAGCACCGTCACCAGCGTCGAAAAGATCAGCGTGGTCTGGAACGACGCCATGTAGGTGCTGTCGTTCCACAGCGTCACGAAGTTGTCGAGGCCGACCCATGTGACCGAGTTGCCGAAGGCATCCTGCTGCTGCAGCGATTGCACCAGCGCCTGGCCGGCGGGCCAGAAAAAGAAGACGCCGACGATGATCAGCTGCGGGGCGAGTAAAGCCCAGGGCAGCCAGCTCGAGCGGAAGAGGACGCGTTTTTCCATGGGAGGGACGTTCAGGTCACAGACACACTAAATAAGCAAACAGCCAGCACTGCACGGGGGCAGGCTGGCTTGCGATGTTAAAACGAACCGAAACGAACATTCGTTCGCGCCGATTCGCCGGGTGCAGAGCTTACTTGTTTGCGGCCTGGAATTTCACCAAAAGTTCGTTTCCGCGCTTGACGGCGCTGTCCAGGGCTTCCTTCGGGGTCTTCTTGCCGGTCCAGATCAGCTCGGTTTCCTCGTCTTCGATCGCGCGGATCTGGGGCAGGTTGCCCAGGCGCACGCCACGCGACTTGTCGGTGGTCTTCTTGATCATCTGGTTCACGGCCACGTCGGTGCCCGGGTTTTCCTTGTAGAAGCCGGTCTTCTCGGTCAGCTCATAGGAAGCCATGGTGATCGGCAGGTAGCCGGTGCGCATGTGGCTCTCGGACTGGACCTTGGGGCTCGACAGGAAGCTGAAGAACGCGGCCACGCCCTTGTAGTTGGCGGCCGGCTTGCCCGACATCACCCACAGGCTGGCGCCACCGACGATGGTGTTCTGGGGCGCGCCCTGCACGTCCGGGTAGTACGGCAGCGCCGACTCGGCGAACTTGAACTTGGCGTCGCGCTTCACGCTGGCGTAGCTGCCGGACGAGCCGATGAACATTGCGCATTCACCCGAGGTGAACGAGGTGATGGGCTTGCTGGCGCGGCCCTTGTAGACGAACAGGCCCTGCTTGGACATGTTGGCCAGGTTCTCGAAGTGACGGACGTGCAGCGGCGAGTTGAATTCCAGGCGGGCGTCGAGGCCGCCGAAGCCGTTGTTCTTGGTGGCGTACGAGGTGTTGTGCCAGGCCGAGAAGCTCTCGAGCTGGGCCCAGCTCATCCACGAGGTGGTGAACGGGCACTGGTTGCCGCTGGCCTTGAGCTTGGCGGCGGCCGCAACGACTTCAGGCCAGGTGGCGGGGGCCTTTTCGGGGTCCAGGCCGGCGGTCTTGAAGGCGTCCTTGTTGTAATAGAACACGGTGGTCGAGCTGTTGAACGGGAACGACAGCATCTGGCCGTTGGGGGCCGTGTAGTAGCCGGCCACGGCGGGAATGTAGGCCTTGGGGTCGAACTTCTGGCCGCCTTCCTTCATGACGTCGGCCACGGGCTTGATGGCGCCCTTGGAGTACATCATGGTGGCGGTGCCCACTTCGAACACCTGGAGGATGTCGGGCGCGTTGCCCGAGCGGAAGGCGGCAATGCCGGCGGCCATGGACTGGTCGTATTCGCCCTTGTAGGTGGGAACGACCTTGTAGTCCTTCTGGCTCTCGTTGAACTGCTTGGCCAGGTCGTTGACCCAGTCGTTCAGGGCGCCATCCATCGAATGCCACCACTGGATTTCAGTCTGGGCCTGGGCGAGAACTGGCATCACCAGCGAGGTGGCCAGCGCCGAAGCGATGGCGAGCGTCTTGAAGCGCATGAAGAAAACTCCTGAGGGGTTTGAGAAACCCGCGATATTAGGTTACGAATATGAACGTTTCGCGGCGATTGTTTTCGCATGAACGCGATTTCACTCAAACCGGGGAAACCCTTTTGACCATCCGCGCTCCTGTCTGGTGCATCGGCTTGCTGCGCTGCACCATGCTAGCCTTCGAGGATGAGCAAAACCTCTCTCGACAAAAGCAAGATCAAGTTCCTTCTTCTTGAGGGCATTCATCCTTCGGCCATCGAGGTGATCCGCGAGGCTGGCTACAGTCAGATCGAGACCCTGCCCAAGGCCTTGCAGGGCGAAGAGCTCAAGGCCAAGCTGGCCGACGTGCACTTCCTGGGCATCCGGTCGCAAAGCCAGCTCACGGCCGACGTGCTGTCGGCCGCGCCCAAGCTGGTGGCGGTGGGCTGCTTCTGCATCGGCACCAACCAGGTCGATCTGGACGCCGCCCGCGAGCGCGGCGTGGCGGTTTTCAACGCTCCCTACTCCAACACCCGCTCGGTGGCCGAACTGGTGCTGGCCGAGGCAATCCTGCTGCTGCGCGGCATCCCGGAGAAAAATGCCCTGGCGCACCGCGGCGGCTGGCTCAAATCGGCCGTCAATTCGCACGAAATCCGCGGCAAGACGCTCGGCATCGTGGGCTACGGCTCCATCGGCACCCAGCTTTCCGTGCTGGCCGAGGCGCTGGGCATGCACGTGGCGTTCTACGACGTGGTCAGCAAGCTGCCGCTGGGCAATGCCCGCCAGGTGCCCAAGCTGCACGACCTGCTGGCGCAGAGCGACATCGTGACACTGCACGTGCCCGAGCTGCCCTCCACCAAGTGGATGATCGGCGAGGCCGAAATCGCCGCCATGAAGCCGGGCGGCATCCTGATCAACGCCGCGCGCGGCACCGTGGTCGAAATCGATGCCCTGGCCAGCGCCATCAAGGCCAAGAAGCTCTGGGGCGCCGCCATCGACGTGTTCCCGGTCGAGCCGGGCAGCAACAAGGACGAGTTCGTGTCCCCGCTGCGCGGCCTGGACAACGTGATCCTGACCCCGCACGTCGGCGGCTCGACCATGGAGGCGCAGGCCAACATCGGCGGCGAAGTGGCCGAGAAGCTGGTCAAGTACAGCGACAACGGCACCTCTATCTCGTCGGTCAACTTCCCCGAGGTGGCGCTGCCCGCGCACCCCGGCAAGCACCGGCTGCTGCACATCCACAGGAACGTGCCGGGCGTGCTGTCCGAGATCAACAAGATCTTCTCCGACAACAACATCAACATCGCCTCGCAGTACCTGCAGACCAACGAGAAGGTCGGCTACGTGGTGATGGACATCGATGCCGCTTCGTCCGACCTGGCGCTGGAGAAGCTGGCCAAGGTGAACGGCACCATCCGCAGCCGCGTGCTGTTCTGAATCCGAGTCTTCCGGGGGCGTGGGGGGCTGGGGCGCCGCCACCAACGCCGCGCCTGGCACCAGGCCGCAGCAAGGACCACGCGGCAAGACCCCAGTCGCTGCCCTAAAATCTCCGGCCCGGCTGAATGGGCGCGCAGCGCCTGGCCGAGGCGCCACCCCGATGAATGCTCCGACCGCGTTGAATACGCTGTTGTCACAGGCCGCAGAGCCTGTGCGACTGCGCGAGATCCCGTACAACTACACCAGTTTCTCCGACCGCGAGATCGTGATTCGCCTGCTCGGCGAACGCGGCTGGGACCTGCTCCAGACCCTGCGCGCCGAGCGCCGCACCGGCCGATCGGCGCGCATGCTCTACGAGGTGCTGGGCGACATCTGGGTCGTGCAGCGCAACCCCTACCTCGTCGACGACCTGCTCGACAACCCGCGCCGGCGCGGCCAGCTGGTCGATGCCCTGAAGCACCGCCTGGCCGAAGTGCAAAAGCGCCGCACCCCCGACAGCGACCTGCCGCGCGACCAGCTCGTGGGCGAGCTCACCGGCCTGGTGGGCGACGCTGTGGCGGCCTTCGACACCCGGTTCCGCGACGTTGCCGCCATGCGCCGCAAGGCCACGCGGGTGCTGCGCCGGCTTACGGCCAAGGACAACATCAAGTTCGACGGCCTGTCGCGCGTGTCTCATGTGACGGACGCCACCGACTGGCGCGTGGAGTACCCCTTCGTCGTGCTGTGCCCCGACACCGAGGCCGAGATGGCGCTGCTGGTCAAGGGCTGCATCGAGCTGGGCCTGACCATCATCCCGCGCGGGGGTGGCACCGGCTACACCGGCGGCGCCATTCCGCTGACCTGGAAGAGCGTGGTCATCAACACCGAGAAGCTCGAGGCGATGACCGAGGTCGAGCATGTGTCGCTGCCCGGCCTCGAGGCGCCCGTGCCCACCATCTGGACAGAGGCCGGCGTGGTCACTCAGCGCGTGGCCGACGCGGCCGAGCGCGCGGGCTTCGTGTTCGCGGTCGATCCGACCTCGGCGGAAGCCTCGTGCGTGGGCGGCAACGTCGCCATGAACGCGGGCGGCAAGAAGGCCGTGCTCTGGGGCACGGCGCTCGACAACCTCGCCTCGTGGCGCATGGTGACGCCGCAGGCCGAATGGCTCGAAGTCACGCGCATCGGCCACAACCTCGGCAAGATCCACGACGCCGAAAACGCCGTGTTCGAGCTGCAGTACTACGCGGCCGACGGCAAGACGAAGCTGCGCACCGAGCGCCTGGACATCCCGGGGCGCACCTTCCGCAAGGAAGGCCTCGGCAAGGACGTGACCGACAAATTCCTCTCCGGCCTGCCGGGCATCCAGAAAGAGGGCTGCGACGGCCTCATCACCAGCTGCCGCTGGGTGGTGCACCGCATGCCGGCGCACACCCGCACCGTCTGCCTCGAATTCTTCGGCAACGCCAAGGACGCGGTGCCCAGCATCGTCGAGATCAAGGACTTCATGTTCGCCGAGCAGAAGCGCTCGGGCGTGCTGCTGGCCGGCCTGGAGCACCTTGACGACCGCTATCTGAAGGCCGTGGGCTATGCCACCAAGTCGAAGAAGCATGGTGGCCTGCCGAAGATGGTGCTGTTCGGCGACATCGCCGGCGACGACGCCGATGCGGTGGCCCGTGTCACCTCGGAAGTGGTGCGCATCGCCAATTCGCGCAGCGGCGAAGGCTTCATCGCCATCAGCCCCGAGGCGCGCAAGAAGTTCTGGCTCGACCGCAAGCGCACGGCCGCCATCAGCAAGCACACCAACGCTTTCAAGATCAACGAAGACGTGGTGATCCCGCTGCCGCGCATGGCCGAGTACAGCGACGGCATCGAGCGCATCAACATCGAGCTGTCGCTGCAGAACAAGCTCGCGCTGACCGACGAGCTCGAAGCATTCCTCACCCGCGGCAACCTGCCGCTGGGCAAGACCGACGACGCGCACGAGATTCCCGCGGCCGAGCTGCTCGAAGACCGCGTGGCTCAGGCCGTGGCGCTGGTGCACGAGGTGCGCGCGCTGTGGGCCGGCTGGCTGAGCAATGTCGACGCGCAGTTCGCGCAGCTGCAGGACCACACCCTGCGCGCGAGCTGGAAGACGCAGCTGCGCCAGCCGCTGCAGGAGATTTTCTCGGGCGCCGAGTTCGCGCCGATCCTGGCCGAATGCACGGCCATCCACAAGCGCGTGCTCAAGGGCCGCGTGTGGGTCGCGCTGCACATGCACGCGGGCGACGGCAACGTGCACACCAACATCCCGGTCAACAGCGACAACTACGAGATGCTGCAGACCGCGCATGCCGCGGTGGTGCGCATCATGGCGCTGGCACGCAGCCTCGACGGCGTGATCTCTGGCGAGCACGGCATCGGCATCACCAAGCTCGAGTTCCTGAGCGACGAAGAGCTGCGCCCGTTCACCGAGTACAAGGCCAGGGTCGACCCCGAAGGCCGCTTCAACAAGGGCAAGCTGCTGCGCGCTCCCGCCGGCCAGGTCGAGACCCTGCATGCCGACCTGACCAACGCCTACACGCCGAGCTTCGGCCTCATGGGCCACGAGTCGCTGATCATGCAGCAGAGCGACATCGGCGCCATTGCCGACAGCGTGAAAGACTGCCTGCGCTGCGGCAAGTGCAAGCCCGTGTGCGCCACGCACGTGCCGCGCGCCAACCTGCTCTACAGCCCGCGCAACAAGATCCTCGCGACCTCGCTGCTGGTGGAGGCCTTCCTCTACGAAGAGCAGACGCGGCGCGGCGTGAGCATCAAGCACTGGGAAGAGTTCGAGGACGTGGCCGACCACTGCACCGTGTGCCACAAGTGCCTCACGCCGTGCCCGGTGAAGATCGACTTCGGCGACGTGTCGATGAACATGCGCAACCTGCTGCGCAAGATGGGCCAGAAGAGCTTCAGGCCCGGCAACGCGGCCGCGATGTTCTTCCTCAACGCGACCAATCCGCAGACCATCAAGATGATGCGCGCGGGCATGGTGGGCGTGGGCTTCAAGGCGCAGCGGCTGGCCAACGACCTGCTGCGCGGCCTTGCCAGGAAGCAGACATCGGCACCGCCGGCGTCGCTGGGCGCGGCGCCGATCAAGGAGCAGGTGGTCCACTTCATCAACAAGAAGATGCCGGGTGGCCTTCCGAAGCAGACGGCGCGCGCGCTGCTCGACATCGAGGATGCCGACTACGTGCCGATCATCCGCAACCCGAAGGCGACCACCTCCGAGACAGAGGCCGTCTTCTACTTTCCGGGCTGCGGTTCGGAGCGCCTGTTCTCGCAGGTGGGGCTGGCGACGCAGGCCATGCTGTGGCACGCGGGCGTGCAGACGGTGCTGCCGCCGGGCTACCTGTGCTGCGGCTATCCGCAACGCGGCAGCGGCCAGTTCGACAAGGCCGAGAAGATGATCACGGACAACCGCGTGCTCTTCCACCGCGTGGCCAACACGCTCAACTACCTCGACATCAAGACGGTGGTGGTGAGCTGCGGCACCTGCTACGACCAGCTGCAGGGCTACCAGTTCGACAAGATCTTCCCGGGCTGCCGCATCATCGACATTCACGAGTACCTGCTGGAGAAGGGCATCACGCTGGCCGATGCCGGCGGTGGCGGCTACCTGTACCACGACCCCTGCCATTCGCCGATGAAGCAGCAGGACCCGATGAAGACCGTGAAGGCGCTGGTCGGCGACAACGTGCTCAAGAACGACCGCTGCTGCGGCGAGTCGGGCACGCTGGGCGTTTCGCGGCCCGACATCTCCACGCAGATCCGCTTCCGCAAGGAAGAAGAGCTGAAGAAGGGCGAGGCCGCGTTGCGCGACTCCGGCAAGGTCGGTGCACAGGACAACGTGAAGATCCTCACCAGCTGCCCGAGTTGCCTGCAGGGCCTCTCGCGCTACGGCAACGACCTGAACAACGGCCTGCTCGAAGCCGACTACATCGTGGTCGAGATGGCCAACAAGATCCTCGGCACCGACTGGATGCCGGCCTACGTGGCTGCCGCCAACCAGGGCGGCATCGAGCGGGTGCTGGTATGACGGGGGCGGTGCAGCAAGGCTGCGTGCTCTGCGAAGGCGCTGGCGGGCGCCTCGTGTTCGAGGGCGCGAAGCTGCGCGTCATCCATGCGGAGGAGGCGGGCTTCCCGGCCTTCTATCGCGTGATCTGGCGCGACCATGCGGCAGAGTTTTCCGACCTGGACGCAGCCGATCGCGTGCTGTGCATGGAGGCGGTGACCGTGGTCGAGCAGTGCATGCGCGAGCGGCTCAAGCCGGCCAAGATGAACATCGCCGCGCTCGGCAACATGGTGCCGCATCTGCACTGGCACGTGATTGCGCGCTTTGCCGACGACAGCCATTTCCCCGGCTCCGTGTGGGCCCAGGTGCAGCGCGAGCGCAATGCGGCACATGAGGCGGAGATCGCCTCGCAGCTGCAGGCCCTGGAGGCTGCGATGATCGAGCGACTGGGTACAAGGAGTTTCTGATGGCAGGCTTGAAACCGGGCGCACCGACGCCGCAATCGATCACCGTTCATGGCCAGTCGCGCGTGCTCGAGGTGGGCTTCTCGGACGGCGCGAGCTTTCGCATCCCCTTCGAGCTGATGCGCATCTACTCGCCGTCGGCCGAGGTGCAGGGCCATGGCCCGGGCCAGGAAATCCTGCAGACCGGCAAGCGCAACGTGGAGCTTGTCGACCTCGAGGCCGTCGGCAACTATGCAGTGCAGCCGACCTTCAGCGACGGCCACAACACCGGCATCTACTCGTGGGACCTGCTCTACGAACTGGGCGCGAAGCAGGCCGAACTGTGGGCCGCGTACGAGCACAGGCTGGCCGAGGCGGGCGTCGATCGCGACGCGCCGATGATCGAGCAGGGCGGACACGGCTGCAGCAGCCACTGAGTGCGCGCTATCGCCGCGAAAATCCGCGCGGTGCTATTGAAAAGATAGCCCTACCCTCATGAAGGGCGGGCGGAAAAAGCAACAAATGTCCGCCGTGCGCGCGGGGTCGTCGGCTTGATGTGAAGGCTTCCGGCCTAACATCGGTTGCATGAGCACCACACACTTCGGCTTCGAAACAGTCGACGAAAGCGAGAAGGCGCAACGCGTACGCGGCGTCTTCGACTCGGTCGCCTCGCGCTACGACATCATGAACGACCTGATGTCCGCGGGCCTGCACCGTGCATGGAAGGCCTATACCGTGATGGTCGCGAACGTGGGCGAAGGCTCGCGTGTCCTCGACATCGCGGGCGGCACCGGCGACCTCGCCCTGGCCTTCGCCAAGAAGGTCGGCGCCTCCGGCCAGGTGGTCCACACCGACATCAACGAAGCCATGCTGCGCACGGGCCGCGACCGCCTGCTCGACGCCGGCGTGTCTTTGCCCACGATGGTCTGCGACGCCGAGAAGCTGCCTTTTCCCGACAACCACTTCGACGTGGTCACGGTGGCCTTCGGCCTGCGCAACATGACGCACAAGGACATCGCGCTCAAGGAAATGAACCGCGTGCTCAAGCCGCGCGGCAAGCTGCTCGTGCTGGAGTTCTCGAAGGTCGCCAAGCCGCTGGCCAAGGCCTACGACTGGTACTCCTTCAACGTGCTGCCTCGCCTGGGCAAGCTCGTGGCCGGCGACGACGCGAGCTATCGCTACCTGGCCGAATCGATCCGGATGCACCCCTCGCAAGAGGAGCTCAAGACCCTCATGAAAGAGGGCGGTTTCGGACATGTGGACTATCACAACATGACTGGGGGCATCGCTGCCCTCCATGTTGGAATCAAATGTTGATGAGGCGAATCTTTCGCTCAAGAGGAGACGACATGAAGAGTTTGGGTTCTTTGTTCTTGGCGGTCGCGCTGGTACTGGGCAGTGTCCAGGCCGAAGCTGCCCGCATGGGTGGCGGCAAGTCGGTGGGACGCCAGTCGTCCAACGTGACGCAGCGCCAGGCCACCCCGCCGGCAGCGCCCGGCGCACCCGCGCAGCAAGGCGCGTCCAACGCAGCAGCGGCCAAGCCGGGTGCCGCCGCTCCCGCGGCCGCTGCACCGAAGCGCCCCTGGGGCGCAATGCTCGGCGGCCTAGCGGCCGGCCTGGGCCTCGCATGGCTCGCACATTCGCTCGGCCTCGGCGCGGGCTTCGGCAACATCCTGCTGATCGGCCTGCTCGTGCTGGCAGGCGTGGTGGTGTGGCGCATGATCAAGGCGCGCTCGCAGCAGGCCTCGGGCGCCAGCCGCCAGGGCGGCTTCGCGTTCCAGGGCGCGGGCGCCAGCCCGAGCAATGCCAGCGCACCCGTGCAGTACAGCCCGGCCAACGTGGGCAACGATGCATCGGCGCGCCCATGGGAGCGCAATGCGACCGCATTCGACGCAACGCCTGCGGCCGGTCACGGCAGCAGCCTTTCCGCGGCAGGTGCGGCGGCCGGCGGCAGCATGATCGGCTCGGCACTGGGTGGTTCGCAGTCGTGGGGTATTCCCGCCGGCTTCGACGTCGAGGGCTTCCTCGGTGCCGCCAAGCGCAACTTCGTGACGCTGCAGGACGCATGGGACCGCGCCGACGTGTCGATGCTGCGCTCCATGATGACCGACAGCATGGTCGACGAGATCCGCTCGCAGCTGGCCGATCGTGCCAGCCACACCGGTGGCGCATCGAACAAGACCGAGGTCGTGATGCTCGACGCCAAGCTGCTCGGCATCGAGGAACTGCCCGACGCCTATATGGCCAGCGTGGAGTTCTCCGGCATGATCCGCGAAGACGCCTCTGCAGGCCCCGGCCCGTTCCGCGAAGTCTGGAACATGACCAAGCCCATCAGCGGCACCAGCGGCTGGTTGGTGGCCGGCGTGCAGGCTCTGCAGTAAAGCTCGCCCCCAGGCTTCGTGTACTTCGTGTCGCTTCTCCTTCCCCCTGCCGGGGGCAACACCGGCAGCCCGGCAAAGCCGGTTCTGCGGTGTTTCTGGAAAAGGGCATGCGGTCCATGAGTCGCGGGGCGCTGCAGTGACAGGATAATGGGGACCATGGCCACACCATCGTCCCCTTTTTCTTTTCTCGGCGACCTCTTCAATCGCATCGGCGAACGCCTCCAGCCGCCTGACTGGGCAGTCCACGAGATCCAGCACCGCGCGGTCCTGTTCCTGAACCACGTGCTGCAGCAGGAGCCTGAAGCCCAGCAGCGGCTTCTGCGCCAGCAGGGGCGTGTGGTGCGCTTCCAGTGGCGCTTCGTGACCATGGAGCTGGTGGCCACGCCGGCCGGCCTGCTCGACCTGGCCCCGGCAGGTTCGGTGCCCGAGCTCACGCTCACCGTCACCGAAGCCTCCCCCTTCGACATCGCCCGCGCCACGCTGCGCGGCGACAAGCCCTCGGTGCAGATCATCGGCGACGTGCAGCTGGCCGCCGAGGTCAACTGGCTGGTCGATCACGTGCGCTGGGACATCGAGGACGACCTTGCCCGCGTGATCGGCGACGTGCCCGCGCACACGCTCGGCAACGCCGTGCGGCGCGTGGCGGGCGCGCTGCGCCAGTTCGTCGGCGACCGCACGGCGCGCGCCGGCGCTTCGACGACCGGCTCGGCGAGCAACGCCGAATGAGGCGCTTCTATCGCGGCTTGTTCATCGTCTGGGTCGCGCTGCGCTACGGCCTCGACGAGCTCGTGCTCACGAGCTTCCAGAAGCCCTGGCTGCGCGTGGTCGCGCGCATCGTGTCCTTCGGCCGCAACCTCGACGCGCCGCGCGGCCAGCGGCTGCGAGAGGCGCTCGAGAGGCTGGGCCCCATCTTCGTGAAGTTCGGCCAGGTGCTGTCGACCCGGCGCGACCTGCTGCCGCCCGACATCGCCGACGAGCTGGCCTTCCTGCAGGACCGCGTGCCGCCGTTCCCATCGGCGGTTGCCATTGCCACCATCGAGCGCGCGTTCCGCCGTCCGGTGGGCGACGTGTTCGTGCAGTTCGACGAGACGCCCATCGCCAGCGCATCGATCGCCCAGGTGCATTTCGCGACCATCCGCACCAATGACGGCGAACTGCGCGAGGTCGCGGTCAAGGTGCTGCGCCCCAACATGCGCGGCGTGATCGAGAAAGACCTCGCGCTCATGGCCATGATGGCCGGCTGGGTCGAAGGCCTTTCGGCGGACGGCAAGCGCCTGAAGCCGCGCGAGGTGGTCGGCGAGTTCGACAAGTACCTGCACGACGAACTCGACCTGGTGCGCGAGGCCGCCAACGCGGCCCAGCTGCGTCGCAACATGTCCGAGCTCGACCTGGTGCTGATCCCCGAGATGTTCTGGGACTTCTGCCATCCCGAGGTCATCGTGATGGAGCGCATGAAGGGCGTGCCCATCGCGCAGATGGACCGCCTGCGCGCGGCCGGCGTCGACATTCCCAAGCTGGCGCGCGACGGCGTCACGATCTTCTTCACGCAGGTGTTCCGCGACGGCTTCTTTCATGCCGACATGCACCCCGGCAACATCCAGGTGAGCCTGGAGCCCGAGACCTTCGGGCGCTACATCTCGCTGGACTTCGGGATCATCGGCACGCTGACCGAGTCGGACAAGGAATACCTCGCGCAGAACTTCGTGGCCTTCTTCCGGCGCGACTACAAGCGCGTGGCCGAGCTGCACCTCGAAAGCGGATGGGTGCCGGTAGGCACCCGCATCGACGAGCTGGAGGCGGCCATCCGCACTGTCTGCGAGCCGTACTTCGACCGGCCGTTGAAGGAAATCTCGCTGGGCATGGTGCTGATGCGCCTGTTCCAGACCTCGCGCCGCTTCCATGTCGAGATCCAGCCGCAGCTGGTGCTGCTGCAGAAGACACTGCTCAACATCGAGGGACTGGGCCGCAACATCGACCCCGAGCTGGATCTCTGGGCCACCGCCAAGCCTTTCCTGGAAAAATGGATGGTCGACCAGATCGGCCCCAAGAAGCTGTTCCAGCAGCTCAGGGCCGAAGCGCCCAGGTACGCCAAATTGCTGCCCCAATTGCCGCGGCTGCTGCACGATTTCCTTGAAAATCGGCCCGCCGACAACCGCCGCGAGCTGCTCGAACTGCTGGCCGAGCAGAAGCGCACGAATCGGTTGTTACAAACCATCGTCTACGGTGGCATAGGTTTTGTATTGGGGTTGCTCGCCATGCAGTTGCTGGTGCGCGTGCGTCTGTTCTAGAGGAGTTTCCGTCGTGCTGCTGACGTTGGTCATCGTCTATCTGCTTGTCACCATCGCGATCGGCCTCTACGCCGCCAAGCGGGTGAAGAACACCACCGACTTCGCCATTGCCGGGCGGCACCTGCCGCTGTTCATGATCGTCACGACCACGTTCGCCACGTGGTTCGGCTCCGAAACGGTGCTCGGCATCCCGGCCAAGTTCATCGAGGGCGGGCTCAACGGCGTGGTCGAAGACCCGTTCGGCGCGGGCACCTGCCTGATCCTGGTGGGCCTGTTCTTCGCGGGCAAGCTCTACCGCATGACCCTGCTGACCATCAGCGACTACTACCGCGAGCGCTATGGCCGCACGGTGGAAGTGGCGTGTTCGCTGATCATCATGCTGAGCTACCTGGGATGGGTGTCGGCGCAGGTCACGGCGCTGGGGCTGGTGTTCAACCTGCTGTCGGCCGGCGTCATCAGCATCCCGATGGGCATGGTGATCGGCGTGATCTCGATCCTGGCCTACACGCTGTTCGGCGGCATGTGGTCGGTGGCCGTGACCGACTTCATCCAGATGATCATCCTGGTGGCCGGCCTGGCCGTGATCGCCATGTTCGCGGGCTCCATGGCCGGCGGCGCCGACAAGGTGGTGGCCTTCGCGGTCAGCAAGGACCTGTTCAAGTTCTGGCCCGAGCCCAGCTGGCACGACATGGTGTTCTTCTTCGCGGCCGCCATCACCATGATGCTCGGCTCCATTCCGCAGCAGGACGTGTTCCAGCGCGTGATGTCGGCCAACAGCGTGAAGGCTGCCACGCGCGGCCCGGTCATCGGCGGCCTGGCGTACATCCTGTTCGCCTTCGTGCCGATGTTCCTGGTGGCCAGCGCACTGCTGATCATGCCGGAGCAGACCGCCACGCTGCTCAAGGAAGATCCGCAGAAGGTGCTGCCCACGCTGGTGCTGCAGAAGATGCCGTTCGTGATGCAGGTGCTGTTCTTCGGCGCGCTGCTGTCGGCCATCAAGTCGACCGCCTCGGCCACCTTGCTGGCGCCCAGCGTCACTTTCACCGAGAACATCTGGCGCCAGTTCCGCCCGGCCGGCACCGACCGCCAGAACCTCATGACGATGCGCATCACAGTGCTGCTGTTCAGCGCCGCGGTGCTGGCCTATGCCATCCGCATGCAGGGCACGCCGATCTACGAACTGGTGTCGGGTGCCTACCAAGTGCCGCTGGTGGGTGCCTTCGTGCCGCTGGTCTGCGGCCTTTACTGGCGCCGCGCCACCACGCAGGGCGCCATCGCCTCCATCGCGCTGGGCATCGGCGTGTGGCTGCTGTTCCTGGCCGTGCCGGCCTGGGGCGCTGTGTTTCCGGCGCAACTGGCGGGCGTGCTGTGCTCGTTCGCGGGCATGGTGGCCGGTTCGCTGCTGCCGCAATGGCTAGTGGACACTCACACGCCGCATCGGCCTTTGGCCACGGAACCGGCTTGAGACTGAGGCCCGGCGCCCATGCCGGGCCCTCTTTGGCGGGGGCGCCCCTATAATCGAGGGCTTTGCGAGCGGCAGCTGCGCCGCTTTTTCCCCACCCGATTTCCCATGCCCATCTACGCCTACAAGTGCAGCGCCTGCGGCTTTGCCAAAGACGCTTTGCAGAAGATGTCCGACGCGCCCCTGACGGTGTGCCCGGCGTGCGGCGCGAGCGCGTTCGAGAAACAGGTCACCGCCGCCGGCTTCCAGCTCAAGGGCTCGGGCTGGTACGTGACCGACTTCCGCGATGGCGGCGGCAAGAAGTCCGAGCCCGCCACGGCGCCCGCCTCGAGCGACGGTGCCAAGCCCGCCGACTCCGCGCCGGCCGCGTCCTCACCCACCGCCGCCCCGAGCCCCGCTCCTGCGGCCCCGGCGCCCGCGCCGGCCCCCGCAAGCAGCGACTGATCGACCGCCATGCTCGCCCTGCGCAAATGGTTGTTCTCCGGCTTGCTGGTGATCGTTCCGCTGTTCATCACCCTGGCGGTGCTGAAGTGGATCATCGACACGCTGGACCAGACGCTCTGGGTGCTGCCCGGCGCCTGGCAGCGCTGGCTGTACGACAACAACATCCGCGGGCTGGGCGTGCTGCTCACGCTGGCCATCCTGCTGGTGGTCGGCGCCATCGCCAGCAACTTCGTGGGCAAGCGCCTGCTCGGCTGGGGCGACGCCGTGGTGCGCCGCATTCCGGTCGTGCGCTCCATCTATTCCAGCGTCAAGCAAGTCTCGGACACGCTGTTCTCCGAGAACGGCAATGCGTTCCGCACGGCAGTGCTGATCCAGTGGCCGCGCGAAAACGTCTGGACCATCGCCTTCGTGACCGGTGCGCCGGGCAACGAAGTGGCTGCGCACCTGGGCAACGAGGACTTCCTCAGCGTCTACGTGCCCACCACGCCCAACCCCACGGGCGGCTATTTCGTGATGCTCAAGCGCAGCGACTGCATCGAACTCAAGATGAGCGTGGACGAAGCGCTCAAGTACATCGTCTCGATGGGGGTGGTCGTTCCCGGCGGCCCCGCCGTGCTGGCGACCAAGCCATCCAACTCATAAAAACGAACGCGCCGCCAAGGCGCCGGAAGTCCTCTCTATGGCCATGCGTACTCACTATTGCGGTCTCGTGACCGAAGCCCTGATGGGCCAAACCGTTACCCTGTGCGGCTGGGTCAACCGTCGCCGCGACCACGGCGGCGTGATCTTCGTCGACGTGCGCGACCGCGAAGGCTATGTGCAGGTGGTGTGCGACCCGGATCGTGCCTCCACCTTTGCCGTGGCGGAGAACCTGCGCAACGAGTTCTGCGTGCAGATCACCGGCCTGGTGCGCGCGCGCCCTGAAGGCACGACCAACGACCAGCTCAAGAGCGGCAAGATCGAAGTGCTGTGCCACGAGCTGAAGGTGCTGAACCCCTCGGTCACGCCCCCGTTCCTGCTGGACGACGACAACCTGTCGGAGACCACCCGCCTCACGCACCGCGTGCTCGACCTGCGCCGCCCGGCCATGCAGCGCAACATGATGCTGCGCTACAAGGTGACGATGGAAACCCGCAAGTTCCTCGATGCCAACGGCTTCATCGACATCGAGACGCCGATGCTCGGCAAGTCCACGCCCGAAGGCGCGCGCGACTACCTCGTGCCCAGCCGCGTGCATGACGGCAGCTTCTTCGCGCTGCCGCAGTCGCCCCAGCTGTTCAAGCAGTTGCTGATGGTGGCCGGCTACGACCGCTACTACCAGATCGTGAAGTGCTTCCGCGACGAAGAC
This sequence comes from Variovorax sp., assembly GCF_965279555.1. Taxonomy (NCBI): domain Bacteria; kingdom Pseudomonadati; phylum Pseudomonadota; class Betaproteobacteria; order Burkholderiales; family Comamonadaceae; genus Variovorax; species Variovorax sp. The sequence goes on from NZ_OZ257247.1 coordinate 573,121, forward strand.
CTGCGCGCCGACCGCCAGCCCGAATTCACGCAGATCGACATCGAGACCTCCTTCCTCGCCGAAGAAGAAATCCGCGAGATGTTCGAAGGCATGATCCGCAACGTGTTCCGCAACGCGGCGGGCATCGATCTGCCGGTGTTCCCGACCATGACGTACGCGGACGCGATGTTCAAGTACGGCTCCGACAAGCCCGACCTGCGCGTGAAGCTCGAGTTCACCGAACTCACCGAGCTGATGAAGCGCGTGGAGTTCAAGGTGTTCTCCAACGCAGCCACCATGGCCGGCGGCCGCGTGGTCGCGCTGCGCGTGCCTGGCGGCGGTGCCGAGGGCGGCCTGTCGCGCGGTGAAATCGACGCGTACCAGGAATTCGTCAAGATCTACGGCGCCAAGGGCCTGGCCTACATCAAGGTCAACGACGCCGCAGCCGGCCGCGAAGGCCTGCAAAGCCCCATCGTCAAGAACCTCGACGACAACGCGCTGGCCGAGATCATCGCCCGCACGGGTGCGCGCAACGGCGACATCCTGTTCTTCGGCGCCGACAAGGAAAAGGTCGTCAACGACGCCATCGGCGCGCTGCGCATCAAGATCGGCCACAGCGCCTTCGGCAAGAAGAGCGGCCTGTTCGACGACCGCTGGGCACCGCTGTGGGTGGTCGACTTCCCGATGTTCGAGTTCGACGAGGAAGGCCAGCGCTGGAGCGCCGTGCACCACCCGTTCACCGCGCCGAAGGACGGCCATGAAGACCTCATGGACACCGCCCCCGAGAAGTGCATCGCCAAGGCCTACGACATGGTGCTCAACGGCATCGAGATGGGCGGCGGTTCGGTGCGTATCCACCGCGAGGAAGTGCAGAGCAAGGTGTTCCGCGCGCTGAAAATCAGCGCCGAGGACGCGCAGCTCAAGTTCGGCTTCCTGCTGGATGCGCTGCAGTACGGCGCCCCGCCGCACGGCGGCATCGCCATCGGCCTGGACCGCCTGGTCATGCTGATGACCGGCGCCGAATCGATCCGCGACGTGATCGCCTTCCCCAAGACCCAGCGCGCGCAAGACCTGCTGACGCAGGCGCCGAGCCCGGTCGACGAGAAGCAGCTGCGCGAGCTGCACATCAAGCTGCGGAACACGCCCCAGGCGGCTTGACGCAGCCATGACGACCAGCCCCCGGCCCTGGAAGATCCCGGAGTCGGTGCTGGTCGTGATCCACACGCCGGCGCTCGATGTGCTGCTGATCCGGCGTGCGGACGCCGAAACCGACTTCTGGCAGTCGGTCACCGGCAGCAAGGACCTGGCCGACGAGCCGCTGGCGCTTACAGCGGCGCGCGAGGTGGCCGAGGAAACCGGCATCCAGTGCGGCGAAGGCACGGCGCTGGCCTCGCAGTTGGTCGACTGGCAGCTGCGCAACGTCTACGAGATCTATCCCCGCTGGCGCTCCCGCTACGCGCCCGGCGTCACGCACAACACCGAGCACCTGTTCGGCCTCTGCGTGCCCGAGCGGCTGGTGCCGGTGCTGGAGCCCCGCGAGCACACCGCGTGGCAATGGCTGCCCTACCAGCAAGCCGCGGACGCCTGTTTTTCCCCGTCGAACGCCGAAGCCATTCTGTTGCTGCCAGAATTTGCGCGATGAACCAGCCGGCAGCACCAGCAGCACCAGCAGCACCAGCGCAAAGCCTCCGGGTCGCGACCTACAACATCCACAAGGGTGTGCAGGGCATCGGACCGGCGCGCAGGCTCGAGATCCACAACCTGGGCCATGCCATCGAGCAGCTCGACGCCGACATCGTCTGCCTGCAGGAAGTGCGCAAGATGAACCGGCAGGCCGCAGCCCGCTTCGCGCACTGGCCCGAACTGCCGCAGGCCGATTTCCTCGCACCCGAGGGCTACACCGCCGTCTACGAGACCAACGCCGTCACCCGCCACGGCGAGCACGGCAATGCGCTGCTGACGCGCTGGCCGGTGCTGCGCACCAGCCACCAGGACATTTCCGACCACCGTTTCGAGCAGCGCGGCCTTCTGCACGTGGTGATCGACGTGGAGGGCCGGCGTGTGCACGCCATCGTGGTGCACCTGGGGCTCATCAAGGGCAGCCGGGTGCGGCAGGTCGCCCGTTTGCGCGAGTTCATCGACCGCGAGGTGCCGCCCGACGAGGCCGTGGTGGTGGCGGGCGACTTCAACGACTGGGGCGCGCGCATGCGCTACGCCATGAACGCCATGGGCCTGCGCGACACCAGCGACCTGCGCGGTCCGCGCACGCTCACTTACCCGTCTCGCCTGCCGGTGGCGCAGCTCGATTTCGTCTATGGACGCAGGCTGGAGCCGCTGGCCTGCACGGTGCCGCGCGGTCCCATCTGGGCCCGCATGTCCGACCACCTGCCGCTGGTGGCCGATTTCACGCTCCTTAATTGATAGCATCGCTCCAAGAAGGGACGGGCGTTGCGGCCCCGAATGTCTGGAGCCATTCACTGGTACGATCCCCGCCATGCTGAGGAAAACCGACGTCGAACCCCTTCCCGATCGAAAAGACGACGACGAGGGTACGCCCGTCTCCGTCAAGATCCGCGAGCGCATCACCGCCGCGCGCAAGCGCTTCAATGCCAACGACAACATCGCCGAGTTCATCGAGCCCGGCGAACTGGAAGCGTTGCTCGACGAGGTCGAGGTCAAGATGAAGGGCGTGCTCCAGAGCCTGGTCATCGACGTCGAGAACGACCACAACACCGACAACACCGCGCGCCGCGTCGCCAAGATGTATGTCAACGAGGTGTTCCGCGGCCGCTACGTGGCGCCGCCCTCGCTCACCGAATTCCCCAACGCCGAGCACCTGAACGAGCTGATGATCGTCGGCCCGATCACCGTGCGCAGCGCCTGCTCGCATCACTTCTGCCCGATCATCGGCAAGCTCTGGATCGGCGTGATGCCCAACGAGCACACCAACGTGATCGGCCTGTCGAAGTACGCGCGCCTGGCCGAATGGGTCATGGGCCGTCCCCAGATCCAGGAAGAAGCCGTGGTGCAACTGGCCGACCTGATCCAGGAAAAGACCCAGCCGGACGGCCTGGCCCTCGTCATGGAAGCCGAGCATTTCTGCATGGCCTGGCGCGGCGTCAAGGAAATGGACAGCAAGATGATCAACTCCGTGATGCGCGGCGTGTTCCTCAAAGACCCGAGCCTGCGCCGCGAATTCCTTTCTCTCCTTCCCCGAAAGAGCTGAGCCATGCTGGTCCGACTTCTCTACGCCAGCCGCGCCGTCGACACCAGCCCCCAGGCCATCGAGTCGATCCTCGCGCAATCGCGCACGCACAACACCACCTGCGGCATTACCGGCATCCTCTGCTATGGCGCGGGCACTTTCCTGCAGGCCATCGAGGGTGGCCGCATGGCCATCAGCGAGCTCTACGGACATATCCAGCGCGACGCACGCCACAAGGACGTGGTGCTGCTGCACTACGAGGAAATCTCCGAACGCCGCTTCGGCGGCTGGACGATGGGGCAGGTCAACCTGTCGAAGCTCAATGCCTCGACGCTGCTGAAGTACTCCGAGAAACCCGAACTCAACCCCTACGCGGTGTCTGGCAAGGTCTCGCTGGCGCTGCTCGAAGAACTGATGGCCACCGCCGCCATCGTCGGCCGCCACTGATCCAGGGGTGCCGCTCTCCGCATTCGCGCTGATCCTGCTGGCCGGGATCATCCATGCCGGCTGGAACATCGTCGCCAAGAAGGCGAACGGCGATTCGCGCTTCAGCTTCCAGACCAGCGTGTTCAACATGCTCATCTGGGCGCCGGTGGGCATCACGCTGGGCTGGAACGTGGTGCCCGGCTGGGGCGTGGCCGAGTGGGGCTTCGTCGTGCTCAGCGGCGTGCTGCACATCTTCTATTTCGTCGTGCTGCTGCGCGGCTACCGCAAGTCGGACCTGACCGTGGTCTATCCGCTTGCGCGCGGCTCGGGGCCGCTGCTGTCGTCGCTGGTGGCGGTGCTCTTCCTGGGCGAAAAGATCAGCCTCCTGGGCGTGGCGGGCATCGCGGGCGTGGTGCTCGGCGTCTTCCTGGTGGCGGGCGGCCCGAAGCTGTGGCGCAAGGCGCATGACCCGGTACAGCGTGAGCGGGTCCACAAGGGCATTCGCTACGGCGTGCTGACGGGCGGCTTCATCGCGGCCTACACGGTGGCCGACAGCTATGCGGTCAAGTTCCTCGCCATGTCGCCGATCCTGCTGGACTACTTCGGCAACCTCGTGCGCATCGTGCTGCTGCTGCCCGTCGCGCTGAAGGACCCGTCCACGACCGCGCGAATGTGGCGCTCGCAGTGGAAATATGCGCTGCTGGTGGCGGCGGTCAGCCCGGTGTCGTATGTGCTGGTGCTCTATGCCGTGCAGCAGGCGCCGATCTCGCACGTCGCGCCCGCGCGCGAGGTGTCGATGCTGTTCGCGGCGCTGATCGGCGGGCACCTGCTGCGCGAAGGCGACCGGCTGCTGCGGCTGCTGGGCGCGATGTTCATCGCCGCCGGCGTGGTGGCCCTCGCGCTGGGCTGAGGCGGCGCGATGCTGTTCGGTTGCGATTTCTCGAGCGCGCCGTCCGCGCGCAAGCCCATCGTCGTTGCCATCGGTGAACTGCAGGAGGGTGGCGTCGTGGTGCTCGACGGCCTGCGGCGCTTTGCCTCGCTCGACGCTTGGGGCGATTGGCTGTGCAGCACGCCCGCCTGGGTCGGCGGGTTCGACTTTCCGTTCAGCCTGCCGCGCGAGCTGCTCGAGCACCTCGGCTGGCCGCTGCAATGGGAGCCGCTGATGCTGCATTACGCCGGCCTGAGCCGCGCGCAGATCCGCGACACCTTCGCGGCTTTCTGTGCGTCCCGCCCAGTCGGCGGCAAGTTCGCGCACCGCGCGGCCGACCTGCCCGCGGGGTCGAGCCCGTCGATGAAGTGGGTCAACCCGCCGGTCGCGTACATGCTGCATGCAGGCGTTCCGCGCCTCCTGGCTTCGGGGGCACGGATTCCGGGGCTGCACCCCGGCAGCCATGAAGGCCGCGTCGCGCTGGAGGCTTACCCCGGCCTGCTGGCGCGCGAGTTGATCGGCCGCCGCAGCTACAAGAGCGACGACCGGCGCAAGCAGACGCCCGAGCGCCTTGCCGCGCGCATCGATCTGATGGCCGCGCTCGAAGCCGGTACCTCGCGGCTCGACCTGCGGCTCGGCGTCACGGCGTCGCAACGCGCCGAGCTGATGGCCGATGCGCGCGGCGACGACATCGACGCCGTGCTGTGTCTTCTGCAGGCCGCATGGGGCCTGCAGCGCGCCGACAGCACGGGCCCTGGCCACGGCCTGCCACAGGGCGTCGATCCTCTTGAAGGATGGATCGTCTCCGCCTGAGCCTTGTTGTCCTACATGGCTTCGGGCTTCCCGCCACGTCCGGGGTCGCGGGCCAACGCCTAGATTGAAATCAGTGGGTCATATCGGCCCACGGTATTTCACCCACCCTCAAAGGAAGGAAGCGACATGAACAAGGACCAAGTGGCAGGACGCGTCGAAGAAGCCAAGGGCAAGATCAAGGAAGCGGCCGGCAAGGTCGTCGGCAATGAAAAGCTCCAGGGCGAAGGCCTCGCCGACCAGGCCGCCGGCAAGGTGCAGAAGACCTACGGCGACGTGAAGGAAAAGACCAAGGACGCGATCAAGTCGGGCGCCGACAAGCTCTGACCCCGCTATGTAGGGCTGTGCGCCGGGTGCGCGCAGCCCTTTTTTCTTTGCAGAGAGCGAACGGAGGAAATCAAATGAACAAGCATCCAGAACCCGCCACCATGCCGCATTCGCGCGCATGGCTTGCCGTGCTGGTGGCGGGCGCCGCGCTGACGCTGGCCGCCTGCGACAAGTCGGACAATCGCACCGCGGGCGAGAAGCTCGACAGCGCCGTCGCCAAGACCGAGCAGGCTGCCGATACCGCCGCCGCCAAGACCGGCGAGGCCGTGCGCGAAGCCAAGGCCAAGGTCGACGCATCCGGCACCACCGCAGAGGTCAAGCAGGGCGTGGCCAACGTCACCGAAGCCGCCAAGGAGGCGGGTGCCGCCGTGAGCGCGAAGGTCGACGATGCCGCCATCACCGCCTCGGTTTCCGCCGGCCTGGCGAAGGACCCGGACCTGAGCGCCATCAAGATCAATGTCGACACCAAGGGCGGTGCCGTGAGCCTGAAGGGCCCGGCGCCCACTGCCGCCGCGAAGGCACGGGCAGAAGAGATCGCCAAGGGCGTGCAGGGCGTGACGTCTGTGGACAACCAGCTTGAAGTGAAGAGCTGATTCCCGCGATTCGCCGCAAAAGAAAGAGCCCGGAAGTTCCGGGCTCTTTCTTTTGCGGACCCCTTTTCAGGGCCCCGAGAGATCAGGTGTGCTCAGTGCCCGAGCCAGTCCTTCAGCTCGTCGGCATGCTCTTCCTCGTCGGCGAGGATGTCTTCGAGCATGCGGCGGGTGGTCGGGTCCTTGTCGCCGATCAGGGCGATCATCTGGCGGTACGACTCGACCGCGATGCGCTCGGCAATCAGGTTGGCGCGCACCATCGACTGCAGGTCGGTGGATTCGTCATAAGCCGCGTGGCTGCGCTCCAGCAGGTGATTGGGTGCGAAGTCGGGTTCGCCGCCCAGTTGCACGATGCGCTCGGCAATGCGGTCGGCATGGCCGGATTCTTCGTTCGCATGCACCAGGAATTCGTCGGCGATGGCCGGAGATTCCACACCGTTGGCGGTGAAGTAGTGGCGCTTGTAGCGCAGCACGCAGACCAGTTCGGTGGCCAGCGCGTCGTTCAGCAGCTTGACCACGTCGTCGCGCCAGGGGCCGTAGCTGGGCGTGACGGCACCGTCGTCCAGGCTGTTGCGCGCGGCATCCAGGCCGCTCTGGTCGAGCACCAGGTGCTTGTGTTCCGTGGCCTTGCTGGATGAGGAAACATCGGCTTTCATGGAGGATCCTTTCGTGGGGGGCTTGTGTTCTTCTGCATCAACGTGTTGACGACGTCAGCCACGTCGGATGTCTTCAGTACCGCAGCCAGCACAGCCGTTACCGACAAGAGGCGCCACGGCCTCACCAGTACCAGCACCGCGCCGGTGGCCGCGGCAATGGCCATCAGCTTGGCGGGCTGCTTGCGGGCGTAGTGCTCGAGCACCGGCCGGGCCAGCTGTCCTGCCGCATGGGCGGGGTGGCGGCGCCACCAGCGCTGCACGATGCTGCGCCCCAGCGGCAACCAGACGCCGCCGAAGCTCGGGGAGCGGTCCGCGCGACCTGCTAGCGCGGCGTCGTGGTGTTCGTATTCCAGATCGTCGTCCGGGTCGCTCGCGGGGGCGTGATTCAGAAACGCGTCGTGCGTGTCTTCGCCGCCGCCGTTGAGCTGCCGCACCAGCGCGCGGCGCGAGAGGGCCAGGCGTTGCTGCGGGGTCAGGGGTGTGCGTTCAGCGCTGGCCATGATGGGCTCCGGCGTCATGCAAGGCCTGGAGGTCGGCCTCGAGTTGCGAGCGCAGGTCGTCGAAACCGTGGCTCGGGCTGGGGCGCGTCGCGTACCAGGCGCAGAACGCCGCGATCACCACGGCCACGGCCGGTACGGCCACGAGCACCCAGTGAAAGCTGCCGTGCAGCACGCCCAGCAGCACGGCCACGCCGATCAGCCCGAGGGCCAGCATGGCGCTGGCCGCGGCCAGCACCCCCGCGACGATGCGGGCGACGAGGCCGCGCCCCGCCTGCGCAGTTTCCTGGCGGACGAGGGCGGCATAGTTGGCGAGGTGTTCAGCGACGAGTTCCGGATGCCCGAGCACCGTGGAAAAAATCGGATGAAGCATGGTGCCGGGAATCGGTGGAACGAACGCTCAGCGGATCAGTAGTCGTCCCGGCTGCGGCGGCTGGCCAGCACGATGAGCGCGGTGATGGCGGCGCCGGCTGCGGCGGCGATCAGCACCGAACGCACGGGCTGGTCGGAGATGTAGCGGCCGGTGACGTCGGCAGCCTGCTCGATGCGGCGCTGGGCGCGTGCGCTGGTGGTGGAGGCTGCGTCCAGGCCGCGCTGGACGGCTTGCTGCACACGGGCTGCGAGCTGCTCGACGGCCGGTTCGGCGTCGCGGCGCAGTTCGCGGACCTTTTCGCCCGCCGCATTCACCGCATTCTGTGCATAGGCGCGGGTCGTTTCGACCGCTTCATTGGCGGTCTGGCGGGCGTCGTCGGCGAGCTGCGAGGGAGTCTTGGTCGTGTTCATGTGAAAGTCCTTTCCGGGAAGATGAAATGCGGGAGCCTGTTTATCGTAACTACGCTACTTGCGTCGGAGCAAGCCGCCCAGGAAGCTTGCGATGGCAAGAATGGCGAAGATCACGAACAGGATCTTGGCGATGCCGACCGCGCTGGCGGCGATGCCGCCGAACCCGAACAGGGCGGCGATGAGCGCGATGACCAGAAACACCACGGCGTAATGCAGCATGTGGAACTCCTTCGAGGCTTCCCTCGTTGTTTTGAAAAACGGCACATCCGCGGGCTTCGAAACGAGGGAGTCAGGAAGCTGCGAATGGCACAGGAGCAACCTTAAGTGCCCCCTTGGCCCGGACCTGTCAGCGGTCGGGGGCGGGGTGCGTAGGAGATGGCCGAGTAGACGGCCGGGCCGAGGGCGGCGCCAGCCTCAGGCGGGGCGCACCACCGGCAGCATGGCGCTCAGGCGCGTGCCCTGGCCGGGTGTCGACGAGACCGTCAGCTTGCCGCGCGCGGCCTCCACGCGATGCCGCATGCCCGCGAGGCCGTGCGTCGACGGGCGCGTGCGCAGGGTGTCGAAGCCCTTGCCGTTGTCCGCCACTTCCACGATCACGTGGTTCTCGTAGTTCTTCAAGACGATGGTGGCCTCGCTGGCCTCCGCGTACTTGCCGATGTTGGTCAGGCTTTCCTGCACCATTCGGTAGATGGTGAGCTGGCGCGACTCGTCCATGGTCACGGGCTCCAGCGCCATCTCGATCTGCAGGCCCGAGCGCTCGGCGAACTCGCGCCCCAGGATCTCCAGCGAAGCGACCAGCCCGAGGTTCGACAGCGACGAAGGCCGCAGGTCCTCGATGATGCGGCGCTTGAGCGCGATGCCGCTGTTGAGCAGTTCGGTCAGATGCTGCAGCCGCTGGATGGCGTCGGGCGCGTCCGCCAGCCGCGACTTCAGGCGCGCCACGTCCAGCTTGGCGGCCGTGAGCAGCGAGCCCAGCTCGTCGTGCAGCTCGCGCGCGAGGTAGCCGCGCTCGGTTTCGCGCACGTCCTGCAAGTGGGTGGCCAGTTCGGCCAGCGAGGCAGTGCGCTCTCGCACCTCGTCTTCCAGTGCATTGCGCTCGCGCTGAAGGGTTTCCTGCTGGCGCTCGCCGATGGAGCGCAGCGCGTGCGTCTGCCGCAGGTACAGGAAGAAGGCGATCAGCGCGGCCAGCGCCACGATGGCGGTGCCTATGCGTGCCAGCCGCAGCGACTTGAGCACCTGCGCCTGGCTCTGGTGCAGCGTGTCGTTGCTGATCCTGACCAGTTCGCCCGCCGTGGCGCGGATCGAATCCATCTCCTCGCGGCCCACGTCGGTCGTGATGACGAACTTCCAGGCGTCCTCCTTGCCGTCCTGGCGCAGGCGCACGCTCATGTCCATCTCGGCCACCTTGCGCAGCACGTGCTTGGAGAGTTCAGTCAATTGGGTGAGCTCGGCCGGCCGGCCGGCGTAGAGCCGGCGCAGCGTCGCGAGATTGCCGTCGACCTGCTTGACCGCGGTGTCGTAGGGTTGTCGGTAGTTCGCCTCGCCGGTCAGCAGGTAGCCTCGCTGGCCGGTTTCCGCGTCCAGCATGTTCTGCAGGATCTGGTTGAGCGTGCTGCGCACCTGCTGCGCCTCTTCGATGTCGGCGAGGGCGCGGCTGGACTGCCGGTAGCCGGCCTCGTTGATACCGACGAGGGCCAGCGCGGCCAGCGCCGCGAGCAGCAGGCTCACGGCCATTCTTGGAGGGGCTAACCAGTGCATGAAACTTTCAGGGCTGCTTGCTACGCAAGTTCGTGAATAATTGACAACAATCAGGGACCCGGCATGTTGCGGCCCGCATGCGCGCAACACAACGACGAAAGTAACAGATGATCAAAATCGGAATTGTGGACGACCACGCCATCGTGCGATCCGGCCTCCGGCAGTTCTTCTCCGAACACGTGGACCTGCGCGTGGCGGGTGAAGCGGCCAGCGGGCGTGAAGCCATCGAACTGGTACGCACCACGGAGTTGGACGTGCTGGTCATGGACCTTTCGATGCCGGGGCAAAGCGGGATCGATGCGCTCGCCATGATCCGCGCCAAGGCGCCGGACGTGGGCATCCTGATCCTGAGCGGCTACCCCGAGGAGCACTACGCGATGAACCTGATCCGTCAGGGCGCGAGCGGCTACCTCAACAAGGAGTGCGATCCCATCGAGATCGTCAACGCCATCCGCACCATTTCGCTGGGCCGGCGCTACATCACGCCCGCCGTGGCCGAACTGCTGGCCCGCCAGCTCGACCGCAAGGACGACGCCGCGCCGCACGAGCAGTTGTCGGAGCGCGAATTCCAGGTGTTCCTGAAGCTGGCCAAGGGCGAGACCGCCGGCGACATCGCCAAGACGCTGTCGCTGTCCGTGAAGACGGTCAGCACCTACCGCACGCGCCTGATGGAGAAGATGAACCTCTCCTCCAACAGCGACCTGACGTACTACGCGCTGAAGAACAAGCTGATCGATTGAGACCGGCAGCGCAGGGGGGAGGGCGCCCCACGCGGCGTCTTCAGCCCGCGGCACGCAATGCGTTCGCCTGCACGAGGCAGAAGTCGACCAGCGCGTCGATTTCGTTCGACTTGTCGAACACCGCGTCGACCCCGAACTCGGCGCAGCGCCGGCGGATGTCCGGCGTGGCGTAGTTGCTGAGCACCACCACCTTCTGGTTCGGGCTGCGTGCCTGGCAGGCCTGAAGCACACCCAGGCCGCTGCCCTGCTTGAGAAACAGATCGACGATGGCGAGGTCCCACTCGCCGACGTGGTCCCGCAGCCATTCGCGCGCGCCGCTTTCCGTCTCGGCGAAGCCGACGACGGTGGCGCAGGTGAGCTCTTCCAGAGTTCCAATAAGGTTTTCACGGATCGTGAGGTTGTCTTCGACGACGTAAGTCTGCAATCTGGGATCCATGCCGAACCGCGCTTCCTCTTACGTTGGCAGGAGCATTCGAAGCGCCCCCGCCTGCGGGAATGCCTGCAAGTGGACACTGAGGCCTTCTTGTCGCGCATCATGCAAGCTTCGTGGACCGGGTGTTGTAGGCGGGTTCCGACGATGCATCCGCAAAGCTTCGCCGTAGGCCATGCCGCACGGTTTCTGCGGTCTCCTGCCGACCCTGGACGGGCCGTACCCAAGGTATCCCATTGAACATGGCAACGAACATCTTTCGCTCCCGGCCCGTCTGGCAGAAGTCGCTGGCTTTCCTCGTGCTGCTGCTGGCCGTGCTGGTGATCGTGCTGGCGTTCTTCCCGTGGGACGTGCTGCGCGAGCCGGTCAACCGCTACGTGAGCGAGAAGACCGGCCGCAAGTTCGAGATCACGCGCCGGCTCGACGTGAACCTCGGGCTGCGGCAGGCAACCGTCAAGTTCGACGGCATCGAATTCGCCAATCCGTCCTGGGCCCGCGACCCCTATCTGGTGAAGGCGGACCGCGCAGAGTTCGACATTCGCATCTGGCCGCTCCTGGCCGGCAAAGTGAACATTCCGCGCCTTGCGCTGTTCTCGCCCACGGTCGGCCTGCAGATGGAGCAGGACGGCCGCCGCACGTGGGCGCTGGGCAAGGACACCTCCGACTCCGGCACGGTGCCGAGCATCGGCCTGCTGCAGGTCGACACCGGGGCCGTCGACTTTCTGGCCAAGCACCTGGGCGTCGACCTGCATGCCGACCTGAGCTATGACACCAGCCGCGGCGAAATGCCGCTCAACTACCGCATCAAGGGCCGCTACAAGGGCCAGCCGCTGACCGCCACCGGCCGCACCGGCAATGTGCTCCAGATCAACGCCGCCGGCGCACCGCCGTTCCCGTTGGAAATCAACGCGGCGGCCGGCCAGACCCAGCTGAAGGCGGCCGGCACCGTGGCTGAGCTGTCGGGGCTCGACGGCATCGACGCCAAGTTCGAGCTCAAGGGCCAGACGCTGGGCGCGCTGTTCCCGCTGCTGGGCATTGCGCTGCCGCAGACCTCGCCCTATGCGCTGAGCGGCGATCTGAGCAAGCGCGGCACGCTCTGGGGCGTGGCCGGCCTCAAGGGCAAGCTGGGCCTGTCCGACATTGCCGGCGACATGCGTTTCGAGCAGTCCGGCAAGCTGCCGTATCTGTCGGGCGAACTGCGCTCGCGCGTGATGGACATGGACGACCTCGGCCCGCTGATCGGCCTGCCGCCCACGGCGCGTACCGCCAACACGGTGGAGGGCGTGGCTCCGCCGCCGACCGTGACGCAGGTCAAGCGGGCGGGCGGCAAGGTGCTGCCCACCGCGCCGCTTGATTTCGAGCGCCTTCGCGCAATGAATGCCGACGTGAAATACACCGCCGACCGCATCCAGAACGTGCGCGACATCCCGCTTGACCGCGGCAGCGTGCAGGTGAAGCTGGACAGCGGCGTGCTCACGCTCGACCCGCTCGACCTGGGCGTGGCCGGCGGCAAGCTGGGTGGGGCGATCCGCATCGACGCATCCAAGAACCCGGCCGACATCCGTGCGTCGCTGGACATGCGCGCCATGCAACTGGCCCGCCTGTTCCCCAAGCTGGAAACCACCGGCAACAGCGTGGGGCGGCTGGACGGGCGCATCAACCTCTCGGGCTCGGGCAGTACCGTGGCCAACTGGCTGGGGGGCGTCTCCGGCGATGTGGCGGTGATTTCGGGTCGTGGCCAGTTCGGCAACCTGCTGCCGGTGTTCGCGACGCTGGTGGGCGGGGACATCATCAAGTTCCTGCTGCGCGGCGATCGCAACGTCGAACTGCGCTGCGCGGCCCTGGCATTCGACGTCAACAAGGGAGTGATGACCGGACGCACGCTGGTGGTGGACACGACCAACGCGGTATTCACCGCCACCGGCCAGGCCAACCTCGCGACAGAAGGGCTGGATTTCGTGATCCGTCCGGAGCCGAAGAGCAAGAACATCCTGTCGATCCGCACGCCCCTGGTGGTGGGTGGCACTTTCGGGGAGCCCAAGGGCGGCCTGCAGGTGGCGCCGCTCGCAGAACGGGGGCTGGCCGCGCTGGCGCTGGGGGCCATCAACCCTCTGCTGGCACTGGCCGCGACCATCGAGACCGGGCCGGGCGAGGACGCCGACTGCAAGGGCGTGCTGGGCGATGCGAACCGCCCGACGGCGGGGGCTGCGGCCAACGGTGCCGCCAGGGCCAAGGGTGCCAAGCAGCCTGTGAAGCAGCCTTGAACGGGTTCTAGGCGGAGGGAGGGGGGCGCTGCGCGCAGATGCTGCAGTGCGGGTCGCGCGCGACCCTCAAGGTGTCGAAGCTGGTGCTGCGCCCGTCGAACATCAACAGCTTGCCCGCCAATGACGGACCGATGCCCGCGAGCAGCTTGAGCGCCTCGCTGGCCTGCAGCGTGCCGATCGTCCCCACCACCGGGCCGAATACCCCCAGCACGGCGCAGCGCGTCTCCTCGAAAGTTGCATCGGGTGGGAACAGGCAGGCGTAGCAGGGAGACGTCGCGTCGCGCGTGTCGTAGACGCTCAATTGCCCGTCGAAGCGGATTGCCGCGCCTGCCGCCAGCGGCCTGGCATGAGCCACGCAGGCACGGTTGACGGCCTGCCGGGTGGCGAAGTTGTCGCAGCAGTCGACCACCACGTCGGCCTGGCTGACCAAGCGGGACAGCAATGCCTCGTCGGCGCGCACGGCGTGCGTCTCGATGGAAATACTCGGGTTGATGTCGCGCATGGCCTGCGCGGCGGATTCGACCTTGGAGCGCCCGACACGCGCATGCGTGTGAGCCACCTGGCGCTGGAGATTGGTGAGATCGACTTCGTCGTCGTCGACCAGCACGATGTGGCCGACCCCTGCCGCGGCAAGGTAGAGCGCCACCGGCGAGCCCAGCCCTCCGGCGCCGATCACGAGAACCCGTCCGGCACTGACGCGCTCCTGGCCGTCAATGCCGAATTCCTCGAGAAGGATATGGCGCGAGTAGCGCAGCAGCTCGTGGTCGTTCATGCTCGCCCACCCCCACCGGGGGCAATACCAGCGGCCCGGCAAAGCCGGTTCCGCGGTATTCCTGAAAGAAAACCAGGCTTATCCAGCTCAGTTCTCTTTCTTTTCTTCCTTGTTGTCGACAATGACCTGCGTCTTGCTCACGAGCACCGGCTGGCCCTTCAGGCGATTGAGCGCCTGCACCAGCGGGAAGTCCTTGTCGGTGCCGAACTCTGGCACCTTGCGGTCCTGCGGCGGCTTCTTGGCTTCTTCCTCGAGGCGCTTGCGGGCTTCGTCGCGGGCCTTTTCGCGTTCCGGGTCCTTGACTTCGGGGCCCTGGCCGCTGGCCAGATGCTTCTCGAGGTCGGCCTCGCGCATGCGCAGGGCGGCGAAGGGGCTGCCCTCGGCGCTTTCGTCGACCAGCACGTTGGGCACGATGCCCTTGGCCTGGATCGAGGTGCCGCTTGGCGTGTAGTAGCGCGCCGTGGTGATCTTCAGGCCGGTGTCCGGGCCGAGCGGGCGAACCGTCTGCACCGAGCCCTTGCCGAAGGTCTGGCTGCCCATGATGGTGGCGCGCTTGTGGTCCTGCAGCGCGCCGGCGACGATTTCGCTGGCCGAGGCCGAGCCTTCGTTCACCAGCACCACCAGCGGAACTGTCTTCAGAGCCGCGGGCAGGCTGCGCAGCGGATCGCTGCCCGAACGGCGCTGGTAGAACTCCGGCGCCGCCTTGTAGATCGACTTGCTTTCGGCCAGCTGGCCGTCGGTGGTAACCACCGTGACGTTCTCGGGCAGGAATGCCGACGACACAGCCACCGCCGCGTCGAGCAAGCCGCCCGGGTCGTTGCGAAGGTCGAGCACCAGGCCCTTGAGGTTCGGGTCTTCCTTGTACATCTCGTCGATCTTCTTGACGAAGTCGTCGACGGTGCGTTCCTGGAACTGCGACAGTCGGATCCAGCCGTAGCCGGGTTCGATGATCTTGCCGCGCACCGACTGCGTGCGGATTTCCTCGCGCGTGATCGTGACCGGGAAGGTGCGGCTCTCGTCCTTGCGGAAGATGGTCAGCAGCACCTTGGTGTTGGCTTCGCCGCGCATGCGCTTGACCGCCTCGTTCAGCGACAGGCCGCGCACGGCGGTGTCGTCGATCTTGGTGATCAGGTCATTGGGCTTGAGGCCGGCGCGGAAGGCCGGGGAGCCTTCGATGGGAGAAACGACCTTGATCAGGCCGTCTTCCTGGGAAATCTCGATGCCCACGCCGACGAATCGGCCGGTCGTGCCTTCCCTGAATTCCTTGAAGGACTTCTTGTCGAAGTACTGGGAATGCGGGTCGAGGCCGGCGACCATGCCGGAAATGGCATCGGAGATGAGCTTTTTCTCGTCGACCGGCTCGACGTAGTCGCTCTTGACCATGCCGAAGACGGCAGCGAGCTGCTGCAATTCCTCGAGCGGCAGTGGCGCAAGCGAACCGCGTGCGACTGTCTGCAACGAGACGGTGGTCAGGACGCCTGCAACGGCGCCGGCGGCGACCCAGCCGGTGATCTTCAGTTTCTGGCCCATCATGAGTGGTTGTCCTTGTCGGCGGCTGTCGAACCAATATACACAGCTTGGAAGCAAATTGCCTGCCGGGGTTCCACGAATGGGCCGGCAGGAGAGGGTTTCTTCAGCCTTTACCCTGCGAGGCCACCGCGGCGGCGGCCTTTTCGGCTGCGGCGGCATCGCCGAGATAGTAGTGGCGCAGGGGCTTGAGATCGTCGTCCAGCTCGTAGACGAGCGGAATGCCGTTCGGGATGTTCAGCCCGACGATCGCGTCGTCGGAGATGCCGTCCAGGTACTTCACGAGAGCGCGGATCGAGTTGCCGTGGGCTGCCACCACCAGGCGGCGCCCGGCGCGGATGGCCGGCGCCATCGATTCGTTCCAGAACGGCAGCACGCGGGCGACAGTGTCCTTCAGGCATTCGGTCAGGGGAATCTGCTCGGGCGACAGCTTGGCGTAGCGCACGTCGGAACGTTCGCTGCGCGGGTCGTTGGCTTCCAGCGGCGGCGGCGGGGTGCTGTAGCTGCGGCGCCAGACCAGCACCTGCTCGTCGCCGTATTTCTTGGCGGTTTCGGCCTTGTTCAGGCCCTGCAGGCCGCCGTAGTGGCGCTCGTTGAGGCGCCAGGAATGCACCACCGGCAGCCAAGTGCGGTCGAGTTCGTCGAGCGTGTGCCACAGGGTGCGGGTGGCGCGCTTCAAAACGCTCGTGTAGGCGACGTCGAAGTCGTAGCCCTCTGCCTTGAGCAGCCGGCCGGCCTGCTTGGCCTGCTCCACGCCGGTCTCGGTGAGGTCGACGTCCGTCCAGCCGGTGAAGCGGTTTTCAAGATTCCAGGTCGATTCACCGTGACGGATCAATACCAGTTTGTGCATGTGGGAGGCCTTTGGCTGCGCTTGCGAAACCTCGCATTCTAAAATCCCCGGTTTGCCATTCAAGGAACCCCCGTGAAATTGATCGAATTCGTCACCGCGAACTGGATGCTGATCCTGATCGCGCTCAGCTCGGGTGCCATGCTGGCCTGGCCGCTGGTGCGGGGGGCGGGCGGCGGAACGCTCACCGCGCAGGGCGCCGTGCAACTCATCAACCGCGAGCGTGCCGTGCTGGTCGACGTGCGCGAACCCGAAGAGTTTGCCGCCGGCCACATGATCGGCGCCAAGAACGTGCCCCTGAACCAGCTGGAGGAAAAGCTGACCGGCGCGGTCAAGAACAAGAACGTGCCGCTGCTGCTGGTCTGCGCCACCGGCGCCCGCGCCCAGCGCGGCGTGGCCATGGCCAAGAAGCTGGGCTACGAGCAGGCCCAAGCCGTGGCTGGCGGGCTCAAGGCCTGGAAAGAGGCTAATCTGCCGGTTGAAAAGGCCTGAACCTCCCCGAGATGAATAGTATGCAAGCAGTCAAGATGTACACCACCGCCGTTTGCCCCTACTGCACGCGTGCGAAGCAAATCCTCAAGTCCAAGGGGGTCGAGCAGATCGAAGAGATCCGAATCGACACCGACCCCCAGGCCCGCAGCACCATGATGGAAATCACCCAGCGCCGCACGGTGCCGCAGATCTTCATCGGCGACACCCACGTGGGCGGCTGCGACGACCTGATGGCCCTCGACAGCCGCGGCGGCCTCGTGCCCCTGCTGCAGGGCGCCTGAAACAGAAAGCCACCGGCGTCGCAGGAGCGACCCGGGCGTCGGGCGATAATCATTCGCCTATTCATCTGCAGCCCGCTGCGGGAACCTCTCCCCGGCGGGCATTGTTTTGATCCTCGAAAGTTCAGCCATGGCCGACCAGCAAGCCCAAGATCCCGTCTTCCAGATCCAGCGCGTCTACCTCAAGGACCTGTCGCTCGAACAACCCAATTCGCCCGCCATCCTGCTTGAGCAGGAACAGCCCACCGTCGACATCCAGCTTGGCGTGGACGCCCAGCCCGTGGCCGACGGCATCTTCGAGATCACCGTGTCGGCCACCGTGCAGACCAAGATCCAGGACAAGACCGTGTTCCTGGTCGAAGCCAAGCAAGCCGGCATCTTCGAGATCCGCAACCTGCCCGAAGAGCAGATGGGCGCCATCCTCGGCATCGCCTGCCCGCAAATCGTGTACCCGTACCTGCGCGGCAACGTTGCCGACGTGATCCAGCGTGGCGGTTTCCCGCCCGTGCACCTCGCCGAAATCAACTTCCAGGCGATGTACGAGCAGCAGCAGGCACAGGCCGCCGGCCAGGCCGCGCCCACCCTGGCACAGTAAGCCGGCACGACGCCGCCAACGCCGATGAAGATCTGCGTTCATGGCGCCGGTGCCTGGGGCACGGCGGTAGCTGTCAACGCGGCGGGCCGCCACGAGGTCACGCTCTGGGCCCGCGACGCGGCCCAGGCCGACGCCATTTCTAAGGCGCGAGAAAACACCCGCTACCTGCCCGGGCTGGCACTGCCGGCCTCGCTCGCCGTGCGCGCGGGCGACATCGGCCAGGCACGGGCCGGCGCGGACCTCGTCATCGTGGCCACGCCCATGGCCGCCCTGCGCGAACAGCTCGTCGCACTGCGCGGCACGACCGCGCCGGTGGCTTGGCTGTGCAAGGGCGTGGAGCCCGCGCTCGACACCTCTCCCGAATCCTTCGGCCTGTTCGCCCACGAGATATGGGCGCAGGTCGCGCCCGACCTGGCCGCGGGCGTGCTCAGCGGCCCCAGCTTCGCGCAGGAGGTCGCCGAAGGGCGGCCGACCGCGCTGGTGGCCGCCAGCCCCCATGCGGCCGTGCGCGATGCGCTCGTCGAGGCTTTCCACGGACCGGCGCTGCGCGTCTATGCCAACGAGGACATCGTGGGCGTGGAAGTGGGCGGCGCCGTCAAGAACGTGCTGGCCATCGCCACCGGCCTGTGCGACGGCCTCGCGCTCGGGCTCAACGCCCGCGCGGCGCTCATCACGCGCGGCCTCGCCGAAATGACGCGCCTGGGCTTGGCGCTCGGCGCCCGCGCCGAGACCTTCATGGGGCTTTCCGGCCTGGGCGACCTGGTGCTGACTTCCACCGGCGACCTGTCGCGCAACCGCAAGGTCGGCTTGCTGCTGGCCCAGGGCCGCACGCTGGCCCAGGCGGTCGATTCGCTGGGCCATGTGGCCGAGGGCGTTTACTGCGCCCGCACCGTGGTGCAGCGCGCGCGCGGCCTCGGCATCGAGATGCCGATCTCCGAGAGCGTGGTTGCGCTGCTCGACGGCCGCGTGGGCCCGCAGGACGCCGTCGCGTCGCTCACCGGCCGCGACCCGGTGCCGGAATCCGTGCCGCCCGCGCCGTCCCCCCGTCATTCCTCCTGAAAAAAGACTGAAGACAGAAAGAGCCATGAGCCTTCGCTTTGATTTTTCAGCGTTGGCCGTGGCCGCGCTGGCCCGCGCCGATGCCGCTCGTGCGTTGCAAGAAGACGTTGCCGACGGCGACCTGACCGCGTCGCTGGTCGATCCCGCCCGCCGGGCCCGCGCCCGCGTGCTGGCGCGCGAATCCGCCTTGGTGTGCGGCGCCCCCTGGGTCGAGGCCACGCTGCGGCAGCTCGACCCCGAGGTGCGCATCGAGTGGCGCTGCGCCGAGGGCGAGCGCTGCGCGGCCGACCAGGTCGTGCTCGAAATCGAAGGCGCGGCCCGCGCGCTGCTGACGGCCGAACGCACCTCGCTCAACTTCCTGCAACTGCTGAGCGCGGTCGCCACCAAGACCGCCCTCTATGCCGACGCGGTGCGCGGCACGCGAG
This sequence comes from Variovorax sp., assembly GCF_965279555.1. Classification (NCBI taxonomy): domain Bacteria; kingdom Pseudomonadati; phylum Pseudomonadota; class Betaproteobacteria; order Burkholderiales; family Comamonadaceae; genus Variovorax; species Variovorax sp. The sequence continues at coordinate 592,509 of NZ_OZ257247.1, forward strand.
CGCGCATCGTCGACACGCGCAAGACCATTCCGGGCCTGCGCCTGGCGCAGAAGTACGCGGTGCGCACCGGCGGCGGCCTGAACCACCGCATCGGCCTGTACGACGCGGTGCTCATCAAGGAAAACCACATTGCCGCTGCCGGCGGCGTTGCCGCGGCGCTGCGTGCGGTCGCGCCGGTGGCGTCGCAGGCCGCTTTCGTCGAGGTCGAGGTGGAGACGCTGGCCCAGCTGCACGAGGCGCTGGAAGCCGGCGCGCGCATGGTGCTGCTCGACAACATGGACCTGCCCACGCTGCGCGAAGCCGTGCGCATCAACGATGCCGTGGGCGACGACCGCAAGGCCGTGCTGGAAATCTCGGGTGGCGTGACACTCGAAGGCCTGCGCGCCCTGGCCGAGACCGGCGTCGACCGTATTTCCGTCGGCGCATTGACCAAGGACGTGAAAGCCGTCGACTATTCGATGCGCTTTCAGGACAACTGAGCTTCCCCCCATGACGACCGCTTCCGTCATCGACGTCGACTACGAACAGCCCGCCGGATCGCAGGCGGGCTCCGTCTGCGACACCCGCCACGCCTGGGCCCGTGTGCCGCCCGAGCCTTCGCCGGACGAGCGCATTGCATTGAAGGAGCGCATCCGCCGCCTGCTGCGCGAACGCAACGCGGTGATGGTGTCGCACTTCTACGTGCACCCCGACTTGCAGGACCTGGCCGAGGAAACCGGCGGCATCGTGAGCGATTCGCTCGAGATGGCGCGCTTCGGCCGTGACCATGCCGCGCAAACGCTGGTGGTGTCGGGCGTGCGCTTCATGGGCGAGACCTCGAAGATCCTGTCGCCCGAAAAGCGCGTGCTGATGCCCGACCTGGACGCGAACTGCTCGCTCGACCTGGGCTGCCCGGTGGAGCAGTTCAGCGCCTTCTGCGACCAGCACCCCGACCGCACCGTGGTGGTCTACGCCAACACCAGCGCTGCCGTGAAGGCGCGTGCCGACTGGCTCGTCACCTCGAGCTGCGCGCTCGACGTGGTGAACGCGCTGCACGCGGCGGGGCAGAAGATTCTCTGGGGCCCCGACCGCCACCTGGGCGACTACATCCGGCGCCAGACCGGCGCGGACATGGTGAGCTGGAACGGCGCCTGCATCGTGCACGACGAGTTCAAGGCGCTGGAGCTCGAACTGCTCATGAAGGAGCATCCGAAGGCCAGGGTGCTGGTGCACCCCGAGTCGCCATCGGACGTGATCGCGCTGGCGGATGCGGTGGGCTCGACCTCCGCCATCCTGAACGCCGCCCAGCGCATGGATGCGAGCGAATTCATCGTCGCCACCGACAGCGGCATGCTGCACAAGCTGCGCACGCTGAATCCCGGCAAGACCTTCATCGAAGCACCCACGGCGGGCAACGGCGGCACCTGCAAGAGCTGCGCTCATTGCCCATGGATGGCGATGAACGGGCTGGTGGAACTGGCGAACGCGCTGGAAACGGGCGCGGGCGAGATCCATGTCGATCCGGCGCTGGGATTGCGGGCGCGGGTGCCGATTGATCGGATGCTGGCGTTTACGGCGGGGCTGAAGAATGGGCAGGCGCCAGGTAGTTTGGTAGCTGGCATCGGCGCTGCCTGAACCCGCCTAGAACTCCACGGTGCAGCTGTCCCCCAGCGCCTCGCGCCACACCCGCACCCTTGCCAGCGACGCCCTCAAATCCGGCAACGCCTCCGCAATGAACACGCAAAGGTTCTCCAGCGTCGGCGGATGCAGCCCTGGCACGTCGTCCAGCAGGTGATGGTCGAGCTGCTCGCGCACGTCTTCCAGGCGCCGGCGCAGCAGCCCCAGGTCGATCACCATGCCCGTCACCGGATCGCGCTCCCCGGCAAGCCACACCTCCGCGTGGTACGTGTGGCCGTGGATACGGCGGCTGCCTTCGACTTCGATCTCCCGCTTCAGCGTGTGAGCGGCGTCGAAGAAAAAGCGTTGGCTGATGGTGAAGCGCATCGTCAAAAAAGAAACTCGGAGAAAAAAAGAGGCGGCCGCTTCAGCGGATGCCGGTGATCTTGTGGGTCTGCACGCTGAGCCGCCATGCGGGCTGCTTCATGCATTCGGCAATGCAAAGCTCGGTGTTCGCGACCCGGTCGGGCCCGTCCATCGGCTGCAGGAAGCGGTGCGTGAATTCGCCCGTGCGTGCCATCGTGTCGAGGTCGAACTCGGCCTGCGGCCACACCAGCTTCAGTTCCTGGCCGCGCTGCTGCACCCACGGCGCGCCGGCCTTGGGGCTGATGCACAGCCAGTCGATGCCCTCGGGTGCCTCGACCGTGCCGTTGCTCTCCACCGCGATGCGAAAGCGCCGAGCATGCAATGCATCGACCAGTGCCGCATCGACCTGCAGCAGCGGTTCGCCGCCGGTGAGCACCACCAGCCGGTGATCGGCATCGTCGGCGGGCCATTGCGCGGCGATGGTGTCGGCCAGCAGGTCGGCGGTCTTGAACTTGCCGCCCAGCGTGCCGTCGGTGCCGACGAAATCGGTGTCGCAGAAGCGGCAGACGGCGGACGCCCGGTCTTCCTCGCGGCCGCTCCATAGGTTGCAGCCGGCAAATCGGCAGAACACGGCCGGCATGCCGGCCTGGCCGCCTTCGCCCTGCAGGGTGTAGAAGATTTCCTTGACGCTGTAGCTCATGGCGTTGCGAAAGCCTCGATCTCCAGGTTGTCGATCAGCCGCGTGCTGCCAAGGCGCGCCGCGGCCAGTGCCACGAGCGGTTCCCCGGCGGACGGCGCCTGCAGGTCGGAACGGCGCCGCAGCACAAGATAGTCCGGTTGCCAGCCGCGCTGTGCCAGCGACTGCATTGCCCGCGCTTCTATCGCGGCCAAATCGCGCTCCCCCTCGCGCACCGCCTCGGCCATGGCCCGCAGCGCCTTCGACAGCTGCACGGCCTCCGCGCGCTCGTCCTTGCTCAGGTAGCCGTTGCGCGACGACAGCGCCAGCCCGTCGTCGGCGCGGAAGGTCTCGCCGCCCACGATGTCGATGGGCAGCGCGAACTGCCGCACCATGTGGCGGATCATCAGCAGCTGCTGGTAGTCCTTCTTGCCGAACACCGCCACGCGCGGCTGCACGCACTGGAAGAGCTTCATCACCACCGTGCACACGCCGATGAAGAAGCCGGGGCGAAAGTGCCCTTCGAGGATGTCGGCCAGCGCCGGGTCGGGGTGCACCTTGCAGGTCTGGGGCTCCGGGTACAGCACCTTCTCGGTGGGGGCGAACAGCACGTCGCAGCCGGCTGCGCGCAGCTTCTCGCAGTCGCTGTCCCAGGTGCGCGGGTAGGTGTCGAAGTCTTCGTGCGGCAGGAACTGCAGCCGGTTCACGAAGATGCTGGCGACCGTGGCGTCGCCCAGCGGCCTGGCCTGCTTCACCAGCGCGATGTGGCCGTCGTGCAGGTTGCCCATGGTGGGCACGAAGGCGGGGCGCTTGCTGGCGGACAGGAGGCCGCGCAGTTCTTCGATGGTGTGTGCGATGTACACGGAAGCGGTTTCCTTTACCAGGCGTGGAGTCGGTCGTCGGGGAAGCTGCCGTCCTTTACGGCATGCACATAGGCCTTCAGCGCGGGCAGCACGCCCGGCGCATCGGCCATGAAATTGCGCACGAACTTCGGCATCTTCCCGAGGTTGATGCCCAGCATGTCGTGCAACACCAGCACCTGCCCGGCGGTGGCCCGGCCGGCGCCGATGCCGATGGTGGCGCAGTGCTTGAGCTCGGCGGTGAGTTCGGCGGCCAGCGCGGCCGGCACCATCTCGAGGACCAGCATTGCCGCACCCGCTTCCTGCAGCGCATGGGCCTGCTGCTTCAGCAGCGCGCCGGCGGCGTCGCCTTTGCCCTGCACGCGGTAGCCGCCCAGCGCGTGCACCGTCTGCGGTGTCAGCCCGAGGTGGGCGCACACCGGAATGCCGCGCTCGACCAGGAAGCGCACCGTATCTGCGGTCCAGCCGCCGCCTTCGAGCTTGACCATGTGCGCGCCGGCCTGCATCAGCACCGTGGCGCTGCGCAGCGCCTGTTCGCGCGACTCCTGGTAGCTGCCGAAGGGCAGGTCGGCAATCAGCCAGGCCGTGCCCTGCACGCGGCGCAGGCCGCGCGAGACGCTGTCGGTGTGATAGCGCATGGCCTCCAGGCTCACGCCCACCGTGCTGCTCAGGCCCTGGCAGACCATGCCGAGCGAATCGCCGACCAGCAGGCAGTCGATGCCTGCCGCGTCGGCCATGGCCGCGAAGGTGGCGTCGTAGGCCGTGAGCATCGCGATCTTCTCGCCGCGCGCGTGCATGTCGGCCAGGCGCGGCAGGCTCACCGGCTTGCGCAATGCGGGCGGGGAGGCCGGTGGCAGCGTGCCGTAGGGCGAGGCCGATGGCGTTTCGTTGGCGGGTGTGGTGTTCGACATGGTTGGGTTTCTCCCTGCGGGCGTCGGTGGCCGGGCATCCTTGAGTGAAGAAAACGAAGCGGGTGGGTCTAACGGTCGGCCGCAGGCGCCAGCACTGTGGGTGCAGCGCGCTCGGCGAGCGAGGGGTAGTCGCGGCTGAAATGCAGGCCACGGCTTTCGTGGCGGGCCTGCGCGGAGCGCACGATCAGCTCGGCCACCTGTACCAGGTTGCGCAGCTCGAGCAGGTCGCGCGTGACGTGGAAGTTCGCATAGAACTCGTGGATCTCGGCTTGCAGCAGCGCGATGCGGTGGCTCGCGCGCTCCAGGCGCTTGTTGGTGCGCACGATGCCGACGTAGTCCCACATGAAGCGGCGCAGTTCGTCCCAGTTGTGCGAGATGACCACGGCCTCGTCGGCGTCGGTGACGCGGCTGTCGTCCCAGGCCGGCAGATCGGCGCGCTCGCGCATCGGTGCCGAGGCGATGGCACCGGCGGCCGCGCGCGCGAACACCATGCATTCGACCAGCGAGTTGCTGGCCAGCCGGTTGGCGCCGTGCAGGCCGGTGCAGGCGGTCTCGCCGATGGCATAGAGGCCGGGCACGTCGGTGCGCCCGCCCAGGTCGCCGAGCACGCCGCCGCAGGTGTAGTGCGCGGCCGGCACCACGGGAATGGGCTCGCGCGTGATGTCGATGCCCAGCTCCGCGCAGCGCGCAAGGATGTTGGGGAAGTGCTCCTTCAGGAACGCCGCCGGCTGGTGCGAGATGTCGAGGTACACGCAGTCCAGGCCGTGCTTCTTCATCTCGAAGTCGATGGCGCGGGCCACGACGTCGCGCGGCGCGAGCTCGGCGCGTTCGTCGTGCCTGGGCATGAAGCGGGTGCCGTCGGGCAACTTGAGCAGCCCGCCTTCGCCGCGCACCGCCTCGCTGATCAGGAAAGACTTGGCGTGCGGGTGGTACAGGCAGGTCGGGTGGAACTGGATGAACTCCATGTTCGACACCCGGCAGCCCGCGCGCCACGCGGCTGCAATGCCGTCGCCGGTGGCGGTGTCGGGGTTGGTGGTGTACAGGTACACCTTGCCCGCGCCGCCGGTGGCCAGGATGGTGTGCGGCGCACTGAAGGCCAGCACCTCGTCGGTCTGGTCGTCGAGCGCGTAAAGGCCCTGGCAGGCCCGGTCGGCGAGCCCGAGCTTGCGGCCGGTGATCAGGTCGACCAGCGTGTGGTGCTCGAACAGCGTGATGTTCGGCGTGCGGCGCACCCGCTCGATCAGCACCTGCTGTACTGCCGCGCCAGTGGCGTCGGTCACGTGCACGATGCGGCGCTGGCTGTGGCCGCCTTCGCGGGTCAGGTGCAGGCCGCCATCTTCTTCCGAGAAGGGCACGCCCAGTTCGCGCAGCCAGCCGATGGCCTGCGGCGCATGCTCGACCACGAAGCGCGTGGCCTCGACATCGCACAGGCCGGCGCCGGCCACCAGCGTGTCTTCCACGTGCGCGTCGAAGCTGTCGCCCGCCGCCAGCACCGCGGCGATGCCGCCCTGCGCCCAGGCGCTGGAGCCGTCGTTCAGCGCGCGCTTGGTCAGCACGGCCACGCGGTGCGTGGGCGCCAGGTGCAGCGCGGCCGAGAGGCCGGCCAGGCCGCTGCCGACGATGAGGACGTCGAAGTCGCGCGCAGACTGGGGGTGAGCCATCGTTAAGTTGGCGAGTAGGCCAGCCTGACGTAGATGGGAGCAAAGGCCTCGGCCTGCGTGATGTCGATCAGCGTCTCCTTCGCGAGCTCCAGCATCGCGATGAAGGTGACGATCAGCACCGGCGCACCGCGCGACACGTCGAACAGCTTCTCGAACTCCACGAAGCGCTGCCCCTGCAGGTGGCGCAGCACGATGCTCATGTGCTCGCGCACGTTGAGTTCCTCGCGCGAGATCTTGTGGTGCTGCACGAGCTTGGCGCGCTTCATGATGTCGGCCCAGGCGTCGCGCAGCTCGGCCACGTCGACGTCGGGGAAGCGCGGCTTCAGCGACTGCTCGATGTAGACCTGCCCCTTCCAGAAGTCGCGGCCGTAGGTCGGCATGGCGCTGATGGCGGCGGCCTGCAGCTTGGTCTGCTCGTATTCGAGCAGGCGGCGAACCAGTTCGGCGCGGGGGTCTTCGGCTTCCTCGCCGTCGGCCACCTTCTTGGGCGGCAGCAGCATGCGCGACTTGATCTCGATCAGCATCGCGGCCATCAGCAAGTATTCGGCCGCGAGTTCTAGATTCGTCTGGCGGATCTCGTCGACGTAGCTCAGGTACTGCCGCGTGAGCCCCGCCATCGGGATGTCGAGAATGTTGAAGTTCTGCTTGCGGATCAGGTAGAGCAGCAAGTCCAGCGGGCCTTCGAAGGCCTCGAGGAACACCTGCAGCGCCTCGGGCGGGATGTACAGGTCCTTCGGCATCGCGAACAGCGGCTCGCCATAGAGCCTCGCGAGCGCGACCTGGTCGACCACGTCGGGCATGGCGACCACCAGCGTGCCGTTGTCCTCGTCTCCGTTCATCGGTCGATCGCTATCATTTCAATAGCTGTCGGCGCAATGCGGGCGGGCGTTGGATGCCAATTTGGCGTCACTGATGAGTTACTTGGGCTGGGTCTGGTAGACGTACGGCTGCATCGGAACGCGGGCTTCGCTGTATTCCTCGAGCAGGCTGCGGTCGAGGTGCTTGTCCCACAGCAGGGCGCGGCCGGCACGCTGCTCGGCTTCCAGCGTTGGCTTCTTTTCCTTCATCTCCTCGATGAAGTTGGTGATCTCGGAAGAGTAGTGGGGGCGGCGGAAGATGGACATAGACTGGACCTTTATGGCGCGAATTTTACCGGGGACGGCATGAAGCATCGGAGAGGGTGGCGGATCGGCATGGCATCGGCGTTGCTGGCGGCCGTATTGGGGCTCGCGGCCTGCGACTCGAAGAACATCAGCGAACTCGAGGAAGGCGTTGCCACCGAAGCCGACGTGCGCGCCCGTTTCGGCGAGCCCGAGAACATCTGGGACGGCCCGAACCGCGGCCGCATCTTCGAATACAACCGCCAGCCACAGGGCCAGAAGAACTACATGATCACCATCGGCACGGACGGCAAGATGAGCGCGCTGCGCCAGGTGCTGACGCCCGAGAACTTCGCCAGGGTGCAGCCCGGCATGATGATGGAAGACCTGCGCAAGATGCTCGGAAAGCCCGCCAAGGTCACGCCCTACGCGCTCAGGCGCGAGACCGAATGGGAATGGCGCTGGGTGCAGCCGCCGAACTCGTCCATGGTCTTCACCGCCACTCTCAATGACGACCAGCGCGTGGTGCGCAGCGGCTCGTCGCCCGACCGGGGCACCGAGGCGCCCTGATCCACAAGGCAGCCTCAGGCGCCGTGGGCCGCGGCGGGCCGGCCTGTCACCAGTTCCTCCGCAAAGCCGGAGCGCTCGATCACCTCGCGCGGCTGAGGCTGCAGCGACTCGATGCGCAGCAGCCCGCCGCGCGCCAGCACCGCGCGGTGCAACTGCCGCAGCGCGTCGACGCCCGTGGCGTCCAGATAGATCAGGTGCGTGGCGTCGAGCACCACCGTCATGCCGCGCGGCGCGCGCTCGGCGGCGTTCACCGCCTCGTCCAGCTTGGCCGCCGCGCCGAAGAACAGCGCGCCGTAGATGCGGTAGGTCAGTACCGGCGGCTGCAGCGTCACCAGCTCCACGCTGAACAGCCCGCTCATGCGCCGGATGAACAGCGCGCAAGCCAGCACGATGCCGACCTGCACCGCCACCGTCAGGTCGAACACCACCGTGAGGAAGAAGGTGCCGAGCATCAGCAGCCGGTAGTGCCGGCTGAAATGCCGCAGCTGCGTTGGCGTGAACTCGCGCCACTCGCCCATGTTCAGCCCCACGAACACCAGGATGCCCGCCAGCACCGCGAGCGGCACATGGCGCGCTAGCGGCGCGGCCAGCAGCACCACCAGCAGCAAGGTCAGCGCATGCACCATGCCCGCGATCGGCGAAGTGCCGCCCGAGCGGATGTTGGCGACGGTGCGCGCGATGGTGCCCGTGGCCGGCATGCCGCCGAAGAAAGGCGTGACCACGTTCGCGATGCCCTGCGCCATCAGTTCCTGGTTCGGGTCGTGCCGGGGCTGCCCGCTGATCTGGTCGGACACGCGCGCGCACAGCAGCGATTCGATGGCGCCGAGCAGCGCGATGGTCAGCGTGGGCGTGAACAGCTGCTTCACCGTCTCCCATGAAAAGTCTGGCAGCGCGAAGGCCGGCACGCCTTCGGGAATGCCGCCGAAGCGCGTGCCGATAGTTTCCACCGGCAGCTCGAAGCCCCAGGACACCAGCGTGAGCGTGACCAGCGCCACGATCGGCCCAGGCATGCGCGCGCCCACCTGCACGGCCCGCGTGCGCGCCACGCGGCCGCCGACGCGCAGCACCGCGGCTCCGATCTTCGATTCGGCGCGCAGCAGCCGCGGCCACAGCAGCAGGCCCGCCACGCAAGCCACGCCCAGCGCGAAGGCGTACGGGTTGAAGGTGCCGATCTGCAGCGCCATTGCGTGCAGCTGCGAAAACACGTCGGCCGGCATCTTCGCCACCGTCAGGCCGAGCAGGTCTTTGAGTTGCGACAGCAGGATCAGCACCGCGATGCCGTTGGTGAAGCCCACCACGATCGACAGCGGCACGAAGCGCACCAGCCGCCCCAGCCCGAAGAGCCCCGCCATGAACAGCAGCACGCCCGCGCAGGCGGTGGAGATCAGCAGGTTGGCCACGCCATAGCGCTCGACGATGCCGTAGACGATCACGATGAACGCGCCCGCCGGCCCGCCGATCTGCACCGCCGAGCCGCCCAGCAGAGAAATCAGGAAGCCCGCGATGATCGCCGTCCAGATGCCGGCCTCTGGCTTGAGCCCCGACGCGATGGCGAAGGCCATGGCCAGCGGCAGCGCCACGATGCCGACCGTCGCGCCCGCGCCCAGGTCCTTGAAGAAGCGCGCGCGGTTGTAGTCCGCGAGTGCGTCCATCAGGCGTGGACGAAAGCGGTGGAGGTTCAGCGGGGAATGCATGGGCCCGCCGATTGTGGCCCGCGCGCCGCCGCGCCTCGAATTGACCCCGCCCCGCTTGGGAATCAGCGCACGCGCATGCCCGGCGTCGCGCCCGGCCACGGCTCCAGCACGTGGATGCCGGGGTGGGCCTTTTCGTCGCCATGGCTCGCGGCCAGCACCATGCCTTCGCTGATGCCGAACTTCATCTTGCGCGGCGCGAGGTTGGCGACCAGCACCGTGAGCTTGCCCGCGAGCTGCTCGGGCTGGTAGGCGGAGGCGATGCCGCTGAACACGTTACGGGTCTTGCCTTCGCCCGCGTCGAGCGTCAGGCGCAGCAGCTTGGTCGAGCCTTCGACCTTCTCGCAGGCCACGATCTTCGCGATGCGCAGGTCGATCTTCGCGAAGTCGTCGATGGTGATGGTGGGCGCGATGGCTTCGCCGCCGGGCAGCTCCTGCGCTTCCGTCGCGGCGGCGGGTGCTGCTGCGGGCGCCTCGGGCGCGTCGAACAGCTTGTCGACCTGCTTGGGGTCGGCGCGCTGCATCAGGTGCTTGTAGTCGCCGATGGCGTGGCCCGCGGGCAGCGACTGCGCCGCATCGGCCCAGACCAGCGGCGAGGTGTTGAGGAAAGCCTCGACGTTCAGCGCCAGCGCCGGCAGCACCGGCTTCAGGTACAGCGTGAGCAGGCGGAAGGCCTCGATGCACACGGTGCACACGTCGTGCAGGCGCGCCTCGGCGCCTTCCTTCCTGGCCAGCTCCCAGGGCTTGTTCTGGTCGACGTATTCGTTCACCTTGTCGGCCAGCGCCATCACCTCGCGCAGGGCGCGGGCGTAGTCGCGGCCGTCGTACAGCGTGTGGATCTGGGTGGCCGCGTCGCGCAGCGTGAACAGCAGCGCGTCGCCGTCGGCCGACACCTCGCCCAGCTTGCCGCCGAAGCGCTTGCCGATGAAGCCCGCGGCGCGGCTCGCGATGTTGATGTACTTGCCCACGAGGTCGCTGTTGACGCGCGCCACGAAGTCCTCGGGGTTGAAGTCGATGTCTTCGTTGCGGCCGTTGAGCTTGGCGGCGATGTAGTAGCGCAGCCATTCGGGGTCGAGCCCGATCGACAGGTACTTGAGCGGGTCGATGCCGGTGCCGCGGCTCTTGCTCATCTTCTCGCCGCTCACCGTCAGGTGGCCGTGCACGTACACGGCATCGGGTGCCTTGCGGCCGCTGAAGTGCAGCATCGCGGGCCAGAACAGCGTGTGGAAGGTGATGATGTCCTTGCCGATGAAGTGCACCTGCTCCAGGTCGGGGTCGGCCATGTACTCGGTGTACGAGATGCCGTCGCCGCCCAGTTCGATGCAACGCTTGTCCAGCAGGTTCTTCAGCGATGCCAGGTAGCCCACGGGAGCGTCGAGCCACACGTAGAAGTACTTGCCCGGCGCGTCGGGGATCTCGATGCCGAAGTAGGGCGCGTCGCGGCTGATGTCCCAGTCGCCGAGGCCGCCCTTGCCCTCGTCGTCCTTGTAGAGCCATTCGCGGATCTTGTTCTGCACCTCGGACTGCACGTGGCCGGGCGCGGCGGTCCATTCCTTCAGGTAGGCCTCGCAGCGCGGGTCGGAGAGCTTGAAGAAGAAGTGCTCCGAGCTGCGCAGCTCGGGCTTGGCGCCCGACAGGGCCGAGTAGGGGTTGATCAGCTCGGTGGGCGCGTACACGGCGCCGCACACCTCGCAGTTGTCGCCGTACTGGTCCTTCGAGTGGCAGTTGGGGCACTCGCCCTTGATGAAGCGGTCGGCCAGGAACATGCCCTTTTCAGGGTCGTAGAACTGCTCGACGCTCTTGGTGCTGATGAGGCCGTTGGCCCGCAGGTCGCGGTAGATGTCCTGCGCGAGCTGGTGGTTCTCGGGCGCGTCGGTCGAGTGCCAGTTGTCGAAGGAGATGTAGTAGCCGTCGAGGTAGGGCTTGCGGCCCGCGGCGATTTCTGCCACGAAGGCCTGCGGCGTCACGCCGGCCTTGTCGGCCGCGATGGTGATGGCCGCGCCGTGCGCGTCGTCGGCGCAGACGAAGTTGACCTCGGCGCCGTTCATTCGCTGGTTCCGCACCCAGATGTCGGCCTGGATGTATTCCATCATGTGGCCGATATGGAACTTGCCGTTGGCGTACGGCAGGGCGGTGGTAACGAAGAGCTTGCGCGGGGCGGACATCGGGAAGGGCGCTTTCGGAGTGGCTGACGGGGAACCGGGCATTTTAGGTGGCCGCGTCCGCCCATGGGTTTGATGGCAGCATCGCCCCCATGCCGCATGCCTTCGAACTTGCCGACTATGTCGCCGGATTCGCCGCTTCGCCCCTCGCTCCCTGGGCCGCTTCGCTCCCCTGGGAATTGCCGCCGCAAGCGCCCGAAATCGTTCGCCGCCTGCTGGCCGGGCTGCCCGCCGGCGAATACGCCATCGACGGCGAAGTGGCTGTGCACCGCAGCGCGACCGTCGAGCCCGGCGCGGTGCTCAAGGGGCCGCTGATCCTCGGGGCCGGCTGCTTCGTGGCCGCCGGGGCGTACCTGCGCGGCGGCAACTGGGTCGACGCGCGCTGCAGCATCGGGCCGGGCGTGGAGCTGAAATCGTCCTTCGTGTTTGCGGGCACGGCGCTCGCGCACTTCAACTTCGTCGGCGACTCGGTCGTGGGCGCGGGTGTCAACATGGAAGCGGGAAGCATCGTCTGCAACCACCGCAACGAGCGGGCGGACAAGCAGGTCTTTGTGCGCAGCAACGACGGCGGGGCGCTGCTGGGTACGGGCTGCGAGAAGTTCGGCGCTCTCATCGGAGACGGCGTGCGCATCGGCGCCAACGCGGTCATTGCGCCCGGTGCGCTGTTGCTGCCCGGCAGCGTTGTCGGCCGGGCTTCGCTGCTCGATCAGGAGGTGCCCGACGACTCGCGATGAGCTGAAAAATCGGTCCAATCCGCATGGCATCATTTCCGCTCCAAAACACAGGGAGGATTCGATGCACAGTGCTAAGTCATTTGGTTTCAAGGCGATTCTGGGCGCGGTATTTGCAGCCGCGGCGACCACCAGCGCCATCGCCGCTGCACCATCTTTTGCCGATTGCTTCAAGCTGAAGCCCGGCGTGAGCTACACGTTGAGCGACCGCTCGAAGATCCAGATCGTCAAGACCCAGTTCGCGGGCAAGGCGGCCATGAGCGTGGTGAGCACCGACGGCGGCGTCAAGACCGCGAAGTTCTTCGATGAAACCGGCCGCCAGCGGCTGGGTTCCGAGCAATACGGCGTCGCGGCCTTGGGCGGCAACGCCCGCAAGGTCGTCATCAAGGAAGTCTTCTCGGCACCGTTTCCCGAGGTTCCGGCCGACGTCAAGCCGGGCGGCACTTTCAAGCTGGCCGGCAAGGGCGTGAAGACGACGAGCGCGGGCAACGAGACCTTCGACTTCGGGAACAGGTACCAGTCCGAGCATGTCTTCGTGGGCTTCGAGAACCTGGAGCTGAAGCCGAACTACAACGCTCGCACTTTCGAAAACGTCTGCCATGTGCGCTCGCGCGGCGAGGACAACTCGGTCGACTCCTGGTACGCGCCTGAGTACGGTGTCATCAAGATGCAGGTGAAGACCGCCAAGGGCGATTCCCTCTTCAGCTACGAACTCGACGGCCTGGAAGAACGTTGAGGCGTGAAACGAATGCCGGCTGGGAAATCAGCCGCGCATCCCCTGGGGCATAAGGCTTTGGCCCCACGGTGCGGGCACGCCGTGGGATGATCCCGGCGTAGACCGCCCGGCGAGTGCGCGCGACCCCCGCCACACCCGATGCAGGGGAGCCGGTCTCCGCAAGTTCCTCGCCAACCGACCTGAGCGCCCAACCCATGACCACCTCCATTCCCGCAACCCTGATCCCCGGCGACGGCATCGGCCCCGAAATCGTCGACGCCACGCTGGCCGCGCTCGATGCGCTGGGCGCTCCCTTCGAATGGGACCGCCAGATCGCCGGCCTGGGCGGCGTGGTGGCCGCCGGCGACCCGCTGCCGCTGGCCACGCTGGACAGCATCCGCCGCACCCGCCTCGCGCTGAAGGGGCCGCTGGAAACGCCTTCGGGCGGCGGCTACCGCTCGTCGAACGTGCGGCTGCGCGAAGAGTTCCAGCTGTACGCCAACCTGCGCCCCGCGCGCACCATCATTCCGGGCGGCCGCTTCGACAAGATCGACCTGGTGGTCGTGCGCGAGAACCTCGAGGGCCTGTACATCGGCCACGAGCACTACGTGCCCATCGACGGCGACCCGCACGCCGTGGCCATGGCCACCGGCATCAACACCCGCCAGGGCAGCCGCCGCCTGCTGGAATACGCCTTCGAGACAGCCGTGGCCACGGGCCGCAAGAAGGTCACGATCGTGCACAAGGCCAACATCATGAAGGCGCTCACGGGCATCTTCCTGGAGACCGGCCTTGACCTGTACGAGAAGAAGTACAAGGGCAAGTTCGAGCTCGACACGGTCATCATCGACGCCTGCGCCATGAAGCTGGTGCTGAACCCCTGGCAGTTCGACATGCTGGTCACGACCAACCTGTTCGGCGACATCCTGTCCGACCTGGTGGCGGGCCTGGTCGGCGGCCTGGGCATGGCGCCCGGCGCCAACATCGGCGCCGACGCCGCGATCTTCGAGGCGGTGCACGGCTCCGCGCCCGACATCGCCGGCAAGGGCATCGCCAACCCGACCGCGCTGCTGCTGGCCGCCGCGCTCATGCTCGACCACGTCAGGCTGCCGGAGCTGGCCACGCGCCTGCGCACGGCCATCGACGAGACGCTGAACATCGGCAAGGTGCGCACCGGCGACCTGGGCGGCACGGCGGGCACCGAGGCATTCACGAAGGCGCTGGTCGGGCGCATCAAGGGCGGTTGAGTCGAGACATGTCCACTCCGTTGCCCGTCCTGTCCCTTCTCGAAACCCGTGTCCTCGGCGTGCTGGCCGAGAAGCAGCGCACCGTGCCCGACAGCTACCCGCTCACGCTCAATTCGCTGGTGTCGGGCTGCAACCAGAAGACCAGCCGCAACCCGGTGCTCGAACTCACCGAGTCGCAGGTGCAGGCTGCCATCGACAGCCTGAAGGGCTACAGCCTCGTCGCCGAAACCAGCGGTGGGCGCGCCTACCGCTACGAGCACAACATCGACCGCGTGCTGCGCATTCCGTCGCAGTCGGTCATCCTGCTGACCGTGCTGATGCTGCGCGGCCCGCAGACGGCGGGCGAACTGCGCATTGCCTGCGACCGCATGCACAACTTCGCCGACATCTCGTCGGTCGAGGGCTTCCTCAACGAACTGGCGGAACGCCCTGCCGGGGCGCTGGTCGTCAAGCTGGCGCGGCTGCCCGGCGCGCGCGAGAGCCGCTGGGCGCACCTGTTGAGCGGCACGCCGGCGGAAGAAGTCGCGGGGCCGGGGAGCGCGTCGTCCGACGCAGCCTATGCGCCGCACGACGTATCGCTCGGCGAGGTCGCGGCGCTCAAGGCCAACGTGGCGCGGCTCGAAACCGAGGTGGCGTCGCTCAAGGCGCTGCTCGGGCGTGTGTGCTCCGAGCTTGGAATTTCCGAAACGGACTGATTCCGGTACTTCACACGGGCTTCACGCAGCCCGCGCATCCGCTGCCTAACTTCGTGCCCATTGCGAACTCTTCAATGGAGCACCGGACATGGACACCGGACAGATCGTCACCTGGCGCGATCAAATGCCTTTCGACGACATCAGCCGGCGCATGCTCGGCTGGCTCGCGGCGCTGGCCGGCATCGCAAGCCTCTATGCTTTCTTCTGGTGGGCCGCCTCGGCCACCGGCTTCTTTTTCTTCGACGGCTGGTGGAACACCTGGCGCGGCCTGGGCACCGCGCTCGCGTTCCGCGATGCGGACTCGGCGTTCTACCTGCTGAGCTGGGTGCTGTCGGTCTTTGGCGGCCTGTTCGGCTGGGTCGCGCTGATCGGCTTTGCGGTGGCGCACCGGCGCGGCTGGGAGGCGGTGCCGGGGTGGATCAAGGCCGGCTGCCTTGTCGGCGCGGTGGCCGGGCTGGCCTTCGAGCCCGGACGGCTGCTGGCGCTGGCGCCCATCGTGTGCGCGGTGCTGATGCTGCTGCGCTCGATGCTGCCGGCGCAGCCCGCGCGCTGAAGATCGCGTCCTTCGGACTCGTTCCAGGTGTGTTGACGCGGCCCGACTCAGCCCCACGCAGGCACGCGGCGCAAGTACATCCGCACCAGCGTGCCCGCAAAGCCCTTCAGCAAGAATCGTTGCCTGTCCAGGGTGATGAAACCGGCACGTCGAGGCTCAGCTTCACCGGGTCCATCGTCACCAGCGTGCGAAAGCGCTTGACGTTGTTGCTCTGGAAGAAAAGCTGGCGGCTCAGGGCGGTGTATTGCGCCATGTCGCGCACCACGAAGACCAGGATGAAGTCCCACTCGCCCGTCACGTAGTAGCACTGCTGCACCTGCGGGCAGTCGCGGAAGCTCTGCCTCATGGCGTCGAGCAGCTCGATCTGCTCGCTCTCGGTCTCCACCTCGGCCACGATGGTGAGCGGATGGCCCAGCGCGGCGGGCGACAGGACCGCGCCGTAGCGCTGGATCACGCCCTCGTCGAGCATGCGCTTCAGCCGCCGGTTGACGGCCGCCGTCGACAGGTGCACACGTTCGCCGAGTTCGCTCTGCGGCATGCGGCTGTTGGCCTGCACGAGTTCGAGCAGGCGGAGGTCCAGGGCGTCCAGAGGTGTCATGCGAGGGCGGGGTGACGCAAAAACGTTGCGTCAATCGGCACGATTTTGCGCGCCCATACCGCTGTGTTGTCAATAGCATCTCGCCATGAACAATGCAGACACCCCCCTGCGCGACGAACTCACCGGCTGGCGCCGGCAGTTGCACGCCATGCCCGAAACCGGCTTCCAGGAAGCGGAGACCTCCGCCTTCGTGATCCGCGTGCTGAAGGCATTGGGCCTCGAGGTACACACCGGCATCGGCGGCACAGGCCTCGTCGCCAACCTGAAAGTGGGCAGCGGCAAGGGCGTGATCGGCCTGCGCGCCGAGATGGACGCGCTCGACATCGCCGAGCTGCCCACCGACCGCGCCTACGCCTCCACCGTGCCCGGAAAGATGCACGCCTGCGGCCATGACGGCCACATGTCGATCGTGCTGGGCGCCGCGCGGCTGCTGCGCGAGCGGCGCGACTTCGACGGCACCGTGCGCTTCATCTTCCAGCCTGCCGAGGAGCACGGCCGCGGCGCCAAGGCCATGATGGACGACGGCCTGTTCGAACGCTTTCCGGTCGACGAGATCTACGGCCTTCACAACATGCCCGGCATGCGCGCCGGCACCATCGCCACGCGCGTGGGCGGCATCATGGCCAGCGAAGACAACTTCGTGATCCACGTGAAGGGGCGCGGCACGCATGCCGCGCGGCCGCACATGGGCATCGACCCGATCGTCATCGGGGCGGAGATCGTGCTGGCGCTGCAGACCATCGTGTCGCGCACGCTCGACCCCGGCGCGCAGGCGGTGGTCTCGTGCACCGAGTTCATCACCGACGGCATCCGCAACGCGATTCCGTCGAACGTCGTCATCAAGGGCGACACGCGCAGCTACGACCCGGCCGTGCAGCAGATGCTGGCCACGCGCATGCGCGACATCAGCGAAGGCATCTGCCGCATGCACGGCGCCGAATGCGACTTCAGCTACACCCACGAGTTCGCGCCCACCGTGAACTGGGCCGAGTGCGTGACCTTCGCGGTGGCTGCCGCCACAGCCGTGGTGGGGGCCGGGAACGTCGACGCCGATGTGGTGCCGTTGATGGCGTCTGAGGATTTCGGCGCGTTCCTGCGGGCGGTGCCGGGTGCCTTCGTGTTCCTCGGCAACGGGGCCGACGGAGAGCCCGGCGGCACGCCGCTGCACAACAGCAGCTACGACTTCAACGACGAGGTGCTCGCGACGGGCGCCCGCTATTTCGCGGAGATCGTGCGCATGCGCCTTCCCCGATCGACCGGCACCGGGAGCTGAGCAGCATGTTTTTCACCAACCCCCGGGCAAGCCGGCGCGCCTACGACGAATCCCTGCGCGAAGTGATGAGCATCGCGCGCGGCAAGCAAAGCCGGCAGTGGCTGTCGAGCTGGAGCCGGCTTTCGCCGGAGCCGACGCCGGCATGGGCGCTGCCCCGGCTTGCCGCGCAACTGGGCATCGGCGCGCTGACCGTCAAGGACGAATCGAAGCGCTCGGCGCTCGGCAGCTTCAAGGTGCTCGGCGCGCCGGTGGCGCTGCTGCGGCTCGTGCTGCGCCGCTGGCCCGATCGCGGATGGACGCCCGGCGATCTGCTGGCGGGGCGGCATGCCGGGGCGCTGCGCGATTTCGTGGTCGTCAGCGCGACCGACGGCAACCATGGGCGTGCGCTTGCCGCCGCCGCGCAGAGCATCGGCTGCCGCTGCGTGATCGTGCTGCATGCGCAGGTGAGCCAGGAGCGCGAAACGCCCATCGCGCAACTGGGCGCCGAGATCGTCCGCATCGCGGGCAATTACGACGAGTCGGTCGAAGAAGCCGCGCGGCTTGCCGGGGCCAACGGCTGGGAGGTGGTTTCCGACACCTCCTACGACAGCTACGAAGAAGTGCCGCGCGACGTCATGCAGGGCTACGGCATCCTGGCCGACGAACTGCTCGAGCACGCCGCAGGCGACGGGCCGTGTCCGTTCACCCACGTCATCGTGCAGGGTGGCGTGGGCGGGCTGGCGGCCGGCGTGGCCAGCCATTTCTGGGAACGCTACGGCGCCGCGCGCCCGGCCTTCATCGTCGTGGAGCCCGAGCAGGCCGACTGCCTTCTGCAGAGCGCGCGAAGCGGCCGGCCCGCGCGTGCCACGGGCTCGGTCGACTCGGTGATGGCGGGGCTGGCCTGCGGAGAGACCTCGCCGCTCGCGTGGCGCTTCCTGCAGCCTGCGGTCGATCTGTTCATGACGGTGACCGATGCACAGGCAGAGCAGGCAATGCGCACCCTCGCGACCGGCGAGGCGGGCGATGTGCCGGTGCTCAGCGGCGAGTCCGGCGCGGCCGGCCTGGCGGCGCTGCAGGTGCTCGCGGCCGACCCCGATGCGCGCCGTGCCGCCGGCCTGGGCCCCGCGGCGCACGTGCTGCTGGTCAGTACCGAAGGCGCGACCGCGCCCGGCGTGTACCGCGCGATCACCGGGCGCTCGGGCGAAGAGGTGGTCGCGGCACAGGAGCAATGGCTGCTGCGCGAGCAGCGGTAGGCGCAAGCGCGTCCCGGCGCGTTGAGGCAACTGTCATCGACGGGCGTGCATACTCGCGCGCCCTCCACCCCCCGCATTGCTTCAACAAGGATCCCATGTCAGGACACGGCTTTCACGTGCACGGCCCGCACGATCACGAACTCGAACACGCCGCATCGGGCGGCGGCCACGGCCATGGGGCCGGCACCGCGCATGGCGACGGCGCGGCGGCGCAGGCCGGCGGCATGAGCATGACCAGCAAGATCGCGATGTGCACCGCGGTGATCGCCACCTTCGGCGCGATCTTCTCGTACATGGGCGGCGCCACGCAGGCCAACGCCGGGCTCTACAAGAACAACGCCGCGATCAAGAAGACAGAGGCGTCCAACCAGTGGAATTACTTCCAGTCGAAGAGCACCAAGCAGGCGCTGGCCGAGTTCGCGCGCGACACCGATACGGACGACAAGCGCCAGGGCTGGCAGGCCAAGGTGAGCCGCTACGAGCAGGAAAAGACCGAGATCCAGGCGGCCGCGAAGAAGCTGGAAGAAGAGGCGAGCCGCTGGGACGCCCAGTCGGAAGAGCAGATGCACCAGCACCACCGCTGGGCGCAGGCGACCACGGTGCTGCAGGTGTCGATCGCGCTGGCTGCCATTGCGCTGCTCACCAGGAAGAAGTGGCTGGAGCGCGCGATGTTCGGCGTGGCCGCCGCGGGTTTCGCAGTGGGCGTGCTCGCCGCGCTGCACGTCTAGGCCGGGCTTGCAGGGCTGCTCCAGCCGAAGAACCGCAGCACCTCGTCGCGCTGGCGCATGGCGTCGGCGCGGCCCAGCGCCATCAGCTCGCGCGTGTAGGCCGACTCGAACAGCAGGTAGCTGGCGAGTGCGCCGCCCTTCACGTCGGCGGCCACCTTCGAGCCGCCCAGCAGATATCGCACCGCACCGGGCAGGGCGTCGACATGGCGCGCCGCGATCACGTCGAGGCGCTCCGACGGTGAGATCACCAGCAGGTCGAGCGGACGCAGCCCGCTCGCCGCCCGCGCTCCCTCGGGAATGAGGCTCAGCGTGTGGTTCACCCGGTGCAGCCGCTCGATGTCGACCGCCAGCGCATCCAGGAAGATGCTCGACAGCGCATGGCCCGCGATCTGCGCCATCGTCGGATAGCCGGTGTGGGTGTTGGGGCCGGGGGCCTCGCGCGGTTCGTGCATGCGCCCGGCGCCGATCACCACGATGCGCTGTGCGCCCAGGTGGATGGCCGCTGCAATCGGGGCCGACTGGCGCATCGAGCCGTCGCCGAAGTACTCGATGTGGTCCTGCTGCATCGGCAGCGCGGTGGCCGGGAACACGAACGGAATGGCCGACGACGCCAGCAGGTGCGCATGCGTGATGCGGTCGCGCACCGAAATCCGCTGCGAGCGCACCCAGGGCTCCATGGGCACGGCCGCCTCGAAGAAGGTGACGTGCTCGCCCGAGCTGTAGCTAGAGGCGGTCACCGCCAGCGCCTGCACATGGCCGTCTTTCATGAGCTGGGGCAGTCGGTCGAGCTGCACCAGGCGCTGCAGCAGCTCGGCCAGCGGAGAGTTGTCCAGCAGCGACCTGGGCTTCACGCGCATCCAGTTGGCCGCGAAGCGCCCGAGCCCGAGCAGCACGCGCCATCGTGCGCCGCTGCCGATGACTGAAAGCGAGTCGGCCTTGTACACCTGCTCGGCACGGAACTGGCTCCAGACTTCGGCGATGTGCGCCACCACGTGGTCGAAGCTGTCGGCGCCGCAGGCCAGCGCGGCCGCATTGATGGCCCCGGCGGAGGTGCCCGTGATGACCTGGAAGGGATTGCCGGTGCCGGCGGCGGGGCCGACGGCGCGCCGGATCTCGGCGATGGCCTCCAGCACGCCCACCTGGTAGGCGGCCCGGGCGCCGCCCCCGGTGAGCAGGAGGCCGGTGACGGGGCTTGTCTCTGGCATTTTTTGGTTATTGAGGAGCTGTTCGATGAAGGCCCGGAGAGCGCACTAGACTACCGGCCATTCAGGAGTTTGATCAATGGCACTCACCCCAGAAGGGCTGACGGACGCGCTCAAGGCCGTCGCGGACCCTAACACCGGCAAGGAATTCGTGGCGAGCCGGTCGCTCAAAAACCTCCAGGTCTCGGAGGGCGACGTGTCCTTCGACCTCGAGCTCGGCTACCCCGCCAAAAGCCAGCATGCGGCCATCCGCAAGGCGCTGGTGGCGGCCGCCAAGGCGGTGCCGGGCGTGGAGAACGTGTCGGTCAACATCGTCACCAAGGTCATCAGCCATGCGGTGCAGCGCGGCGTGCAGCTGATGCCCAACGTCAAGAACATCATCGCGGTGGCCTCGGGCAAGGGCGGCGTGGGCAAGAGCACCACTGCCGCCAACCTGGCGCTGGCGCTGGCCTCCGAAGGCGCCACCGTGGGCCTGCTCGATGCCGACATCTACGGCCCGAGCCAGCCCATGATGATGGGCATCGAAGGCCGCCCCGACAGCGCCGACGGCAAGACCATGGAACCCATGGAACGCCACGGCGTGCAGGTCATGTCGATCGGCTTCCTGGTCGACCAGGACCAGGCCATGATCTGGCGCGGCCCCATGGCCACGCAGGCCCTGGAGCAGCTGCTGCGCCAGACCAACTGGAAAGACCTCGACTACCTGATCGTCGACATGCCGCCGGGTACCGGCGACATCCAGCTCACGCTGAGCCAGCGCGTGCCGATGACGGGCGCGGTGATCGTCACCACGCCGCAGGACATCGCGCTGCTCGACGCCAAGAAGGGCATCAAGATGTTCGAGAAGGTGGGCGTGCCGATCCTGGGTATCGTCGAGAACATGGCGGTGCACATCTGCTCGAACTGCGGCCATGCCGAACACATCTTCGGCGCCGACGGCGGCAAGAAGATGGCGGCCGAGTACCAGATGGAATACCTCGGCGCGCTGCCGCTGGACATCAAGATCCGCCTGCAGGCCGACAGCGGCGCACCCACGGTGGTGTCCGACCCCGAAGGCGACGTGGCCGGCATCTACAAGGCGGTCGCGCGCCGCGTGGCCGTCGGCATTGCCGAGAAGGCGAAGGACTTTTCCTCCAAGTTCCCCACCATCTCGATCAGCAAGAACACCTAGGCATGAACCTGCTCGCCTCGATGCGCTATCTGGTCGCGCTCAGCGAGCACAAGCATTTCGGCCGCGCCGCGCAGGCCTGCCACATCACCCAGCCGGCCCTGTCCAACGCGCTGCGTGCGCTGGAGAGCGAGTTCGGCGTCGTCATCGTCAAGCGGGCCCGGGTGTACGTGGGCCTCACGCACGAGGGCGAGCGCGTGCTGGCCACCGCGCAGCGCATGCTGCGCGAGAACGACGTGCTGCTGCAGGAGCTGCGCAGTGAAGAGGGCGACCCGCACGGGCGGCTGCGCATGGCGGCCGTGCCCACGGCCGTTCCCATGCTGTCGCGCTTCGCGGCCATGCTGCAGCAGCGGCATCCGGGCATCGTGCCGGCCGTGCTGTCGATGAGTTCGCAGGAACTGGAGACGGGGCTCGAGAGCCTGTCGGTCGACCTCGCGCTCGGCTACACCGAGCGCATGCACCTGCCGGGCATCAAGCTCACGGCCTGGCCGCAGAGCATCGAGCATTACTTCCTGCTGCGGCGTGCGAGTAAAGCGTCGGCCGACCATCTGCGCATCGGCAAGCCCATGCCTTGGGCCGAGGCCGGCAAGCTGCCGCTGTGCCTGCTCACGCCCGACATGCACAACCGCACCATCATCGACCAGGCGCTGCGCGAGGCCGGCGTGCCGGCGGCGCCGGCCATCGAGACCAACTCCGTGCTGTCGCTCGCGCTGGCCGTGAGCGTGGGCACGGTCAGCAGCGTGCTGCCGGGCGCGATGGTGGCGGCGGTGCGCAGCCACCGCGAGCTGGAGGCGCTGCCGCTGGTGTCGCCCGAGGTGCGCACGCCCATCGGCTTCATGACGCAGGACGGCGTGCGAAGTTCGCGCGCGCTCGATGCCGCGCTGGCGTTCCTGCAGACGCCCGAGTGGCAGGCGCAGGTGCAACAGCACAGCGGCACGCTCGGCGCCTAGCGCCTCACTCATTCAAAACTTGAATCTGGCCATGCGCTGATCGAATTTGACGGCGCATGAAGCGCTCACTCACACTCCGCGGCCAACATTCGGCAACAAATTACACATCAGGCGTACAAGGAGAAATATGGCAGGCTCATCTGCAGGCGTTCTTGAGGGAGAGCGCATCGGCGGAGGCGGATTGCAACAGCAACCCGGCTTCCTGGAAAAAGAACGCATCATCGCGGGCCCCGGTTTCAACCGCTGGCTGGTACCCCCGGCCGCACTGGCCATCCACCTGTGCATCGGCATGGCCTACGGCTTCTCGGTGTTCTGGCTGCCGTTGTCGAAGGCGCTCGGCACGGCCGGCACCGGCGCACAGGCCTGCGCCAAGGACATGAGCTTCTTCGCGGAGCTGTTCGCCACCAACTGCGACTGGCGAGTGGCCACGCTCGGCTGGATGTACACGCTGTTCTTCGTCTTCCTCGGCTGCTCCGCGGCCCTGTGGGGCGGCTGGCTCGAACGCGCCGGCCCGCGCAAGGCCGGCGTGGTGTCGGCGCTTTGCTGGTGCGGCGGCATGCTGCTGTCGGCACTGGGCATCCACCTGCACCAGTTCTGGCTGATGATCCTCGGCTCGGGCGTGATCGGCGGCATCGGGCTGGGCCTGGGCTACATCTCTCCGGTGAGCACGCTGATCAAGTGGTTCCCCGACCGCCGCGGCATGGCGACCGGCATGGCCATCATGGGCTTCGGCGGCGGCGCGATGATCGGTTCGCCGCTGGCGGTCGACCTGATGAAGCGCTTCTCCACGGCCACCGACGTGGGCGTGATGCAGACCTTCGTGGTCATGGCCATCGGCTACTTCGTCTTCATGATGGCCGGCGCGCTGGGCTACCGCGTGCCGCCCTCTGGCTGGAAGCCCGAAGGCTGGACGCCGCCCCCGGCGCAGACCAGCAACACCATGATCACGCAGCGCCACGTGCACGTGAAGAAGGTCTGGGGCATTCCGCAGTTCTGGCTCGTGTGGCTGGTGCTGTGCATGAACGTGAGCGCCGGCATCGGCGTGATCGGCATGGCCTCGCCGATGCTGCAGGAAGTGTTCGGCGGCGCGCTGATCGACCTGCCGGCCAAGTACGGCCAGCTCGACAAGGCCCAGCTGGCGGCCATCGCGGTGGTGGCGGGCGGCTTCACGGCGCTGCTGTCGCTGTTCAACATCGGCGGGCGCTTCGTGTGGGCGAGCCTGTCGGACAAGCTGGGCCGCAAGCTCACCTACACGGTGTTCTTCGTGCTCGGTGCCGCTCTGTACGCGAGCATTCCCTCGTCGGCCGGCGCGGGCAGCAAGCTGCTGTTCGTGGGCGCTTGCTGCGTGATCGTGTCGATGTACGGCGGCGGCTTCGCCACGGTGCCGGCGTATCTGGCCGACCTGTTCGGCACGCAGTTCGTGGGCGCCATCCATGGCCGCCTGCTTACCGCGTGGGCCACGGCGGGCATCCTGGGCCCGGTGGTGGTGAACTACATGCGCGAATACCAGCTGGGCCTGGGCCTGCCGCGCGAGCAGGTCTACAACCAGACCATGTACATCCTGGTGGGCATGCTGGTGATCGGCTTCATCGCCAACCTGCTGGTGCGCCCGGTGGCCGACAAGCACTTCATGACCGACGCCGAACTGGCCGTCGAGAAGAAGCTGGCGCACGAGAAGGCCTCCGCGGCCGAAGTCGGCAGCGGCTCTGGCCGCGCCGATGCGGTGAGCCCGCTGGTGGTGGCGCTGGCCTGGGTGGCGGTGGGCATTCCTCTGGCCTGGGGCGTCTACAAGACGCTGGTGAGCGCGGCCAAGTTCTTCAACTGACAGCTGCTCGGGCGACGCCGCTGCGGTCCAGCGGCGCGCCGTGATCGTTCTTGCATGGCGCTGGCGGGCCGCCGCGGGCTGACAATGTCGCCCCGCATTGGTTTACGCTTCGCGCCAACATGAAATCCAAAGTCCAGTTTCGCCTGCGCATCTACCGGGACGACGCCATTGCCATCGGCCCCGGCAAGATCGCGGTGCTCGAAGCCGTGGCTGAAACGGGGTCGATTTCCGCTGCGGCCCGGCTGCTGGGCATGTCGTACCGCCGGGCCTGGATGCTGATCGACGAGATGAACAAGGCTCTGGCCTCGCCGGCCGTGAACACCGCCGCCGGCGGCTCCCGCGGCGGTGGCACGGCGCTGACGCCGGTGGGCGAGGAAATCGTCAAGCACTACCGGGCCATCGAGAATGCCGCGCGCCTTGCCGCATCGGCCGACATTCGCGCGCTGACGCGTCTGCTCGCGCCATGAAGCCCGAAACCCTCGAGCGCGCCGGCTGGTTCGGTGCCAGGCTCGATCAGCCGCCGAGCACGCGATCCGACGACAGGATCGGCTGATCAGGGCGCAGCATCCGCTGCGTTGCGGCGCAATACTTCGCCGATGTCGTTGGCGTCGGCCTCGGCCACCAGGAAAGACTGGCTTTTGCCGTCGGGCGCTGTGATGGACAGTACCAAGCCGGCGGCGTCCATGGCACGCTCGATGCGCCATTCCTGCACCTGCGTCACGTGACGAAGCTCCGGCCTGCCGGAGATCGAACGTACAACGGTATCGTGGGCGGATTGGCGCATGGGTCCAGTGTGTCCAACGCTATATCCGCCAGTATATGAAGACCCGTCGGTTTGCGCACCCCCTTGAGTAATTGAGGGCTCAGCGTGTAACAATCAACGCTGTATTTCAATGAACACGACGAATTCGCTCATCGCCTCGACCGACTGGTTCCCGCTGGTGCTGTCGCTCAAGGTCGCCGCCGTGGCGACCCTTCTGGCGCTCGTCGTCGGCGTGGCGCTGGGCTGGATCTTCGCCCGCAAGAAGTTCTTCGGCAGCACCGTGCTCGAGGCCGTGTTCATGCTGCCGCTGGTGCTGCCGCCAACCGTCATCGGCTACGCCATCCTCGTGGCGGCCGGGCGCCGCAGCCCGCTGGGCGCGTGGCTGCGGGAGCACCTCGACTACACCATCATCTTCAGCTGGCACGGCGCCGTGGTGGCTTCGGCCGTGGTGGCGCTGCCGCTGGTGCTCAAGTCGGCCAGCGCGGCGTTCTCGGGCGTCGACCGTTCGCTCGAAGCCGCGGCCAGCACGCTGCGGCAGTCGCCGTTTTCGGTCTTCCTGCGCGTCACGCTGCCGCTGGCCTGGCCCGGCATCCTGGCCGGCACGCTGCTGGCGTTCGCGCGCGCCATGGGCGAGTTCGGCGCGTCGCTGATGGTGGCCGGCTCAATCCCCAAGCAGACCCAGACGTTGTCGATGGCTATCTACGACGCGGTGCAGGCGGGGCACGACGACCTCGCGCTGCTGCTGGTCATCGTCACTTCGCTGCTGTCGATCGCCGTGCTGGTGATGTCGAACCGCTTCTTCTCGCTTCGCTGATTTCGTGTTTCATTCATACCCATAAGGAGTTGCAATGCGTCCGTTCCGTCTCTTGTCCATCGTCGTTGCGCTCGCGCTGCCGCTGGCCGCAGCCGCGCAGCAGATCACCGTGTCTGCCGCGGCGAGCCTGACCGACGCATTCAAGGAAATCGGCCCCAAGTTCGAGGCCGCCAAGCCGGGCGCCACCGTGCGCTTCAACTTCGCCGCCTCGGGCGTGCTGCTGCAGCAGATCAGCCAGGGCGCGCCGGTGGACGTGTTCGCCAGCGCCGACCAGGACACCATGAACCGCGGCGTGGAGCAGAAGGTCATCGACACCGCCACGCGCAAGGACTTCGTCACCAACAGCCTGGTGCTGATCGAGCCCGCCAGGGACGCCGTGGGCGTGAAGACCCTGCAGGACCTGGGCGGCGCCAGCGTGAAGAAGATCGCCGTGGGCAAGGTCGCCACCGTGCCGGTCGGCCGGTACACCAAGCAGGTGCTCGACGGCGCCAACCTCTGGAGCGCGCTCGAACCCAAGTTCGTGCAGGCCGACAGCGTGCGCCAGGTGCTCGACTACGTGAGCCGCGGCGAGGTCGAGGCCGGCTTCGTCTACCGCACCGACGCGGCCGTGGCCGGCGACAAGGTCAAGATCTCCTTCACCCCCACCGGCCACACGCCCGTGACTTACCCGATCGCCGTGGTGGCCGACAGCAGGCAGAAGGCGCTGGCCGGCGACTTCATCGCGTTCCTGTCGACGCCCGCCGCGCGGGAAGTGCTCACGCGCTACGGATTCGGCAAGCCATGATCGATGTCGATCTGAAGCTCTCGGTGCAGGACGGGGCACGCCGCTTCGACCTGGCCGTGCGCTTTCAGACCGACGTGCCCTTTGCCGCGCTCTACGGCCCGTCGGGCGCGGGCAAGTCGCTCACGCTGCAGGCCATCGCGGGCCTGCTGCAGCCGTCCGCGGGCCATGTGCGGCTCGACGGCCGCACGCTTTACGACGCCGCGCGGGGCATCGACGTGCCCGCGCCGAAGCGCCGCATCGGCTACCTGTTCCAGGACTACGCGCTGTTCCCGCACCTCACGGTTCGCCAGAACGTCGGCTTCGGCCTGACCGCCTGGCATCGCCGCAACCCCCCCGCGAAGGATGCCGAGCGCGTGCAGGCGCTGCTGGAGAGCTTCGGCCTCACGGCGCTGGCCGACAGCCGTCCGGGCAAACTTTCGGGTGGCCAGCAGCAGCGCGTGGCGCTGGCGCGCGCACTGGCCTGCGAGCCGCAGGTGCTGCTGCTCGACGAGCCCTTCGCTGCGCTCAACCCCATGCTGCGCACCGAATTGCGCAACGAACTCGCGCAGGTGCGCAGGCAGTGGGGCATTCCGGTGCTGATGATCACCCACGACATCGAGGACGTGCTCGCGCTGGCCGACGTGGCCTTCGTCTACAAGGACGGCCAGGTGGTGCGCGAGATCGATCTGCACAGCGCCGAAAGCCGCGACTTTGCGCTGAACGACATCGCAGGCGTGCAGGAGGTCGAGGACACGCCGCTGCGCAGAAAGCTGCGTGGGTTGCTGATGCAGGACGTGCGAGGCGCCTGAGGCCGCGCTTCATTTCCGTTTTGAATCGCCGCATGTGCCGATCCAATTTGACGGCAGTCCCTCGCGCGCGAACACTCCCGGCATGAGCGAGCAGAAGATAGAGTTTTACAAGGGCCCCGCCGGCGGCTGGGGCGCTTTGCGCAGCGTCACGAATGCGCTGCTGCGGCAGGACATTCCCATCAAGGGCGCGAAGACGCTGCTCTCGGCCAACCAGCCCGATGGCTTCGACTGCCCCGGCTGCGCCTGGCCCGACCGCAACCACGCCTCCACCTTCGAGTTCTGCGAGAACGGCGTCAAGGCCGTGGCCGCCGAAGCCACCGCGCGCCGCGCCGGCCCCGAGCTGTTCGCGAAACACACCGTGGCCGAGCTGGCCGAGCAGAGCGACTTCTGGCTCGAGGACCAGGGGCGCCTGACGCACCCCATGGCCTACGACGCGGGCAGCGACAAGTACGTACCCATCGAATGGGACGACGCCTTCGCGCGCATCGCGCAGCACCTGAACGCGCTGCCCGACCCGAACCAGGCCATCTTCTACACATCGGGCCGCGCGAGCAACGAGGCCGCCTTCCTGTACCAGCTGTTCGTGCGCGAATACGGCACCAACAATTTCCCCGACTGCTCGAACATGTGCCACGAGCCCAGCGGCAGCGGCATGCGCCCGCAGATCGGCGTGGGCAAGGGCACGGTCACGCTCGACGACTTCGAGAAGGCCGACGCGATCTTCATCTTCGGCCAGAACCCCGGCACCAACCATCCGCGCATGCTGGGCGAGCTGCGTGCGGCCTCCAGGCGCGGAGCGCGCATCGTGAGCTTCAACCCGCTGCGCGAGCGCGGCCTGGAGCGCTTCGCAGATCCGCAGGACAAGCTCGAGATGGCCACCATGGGCTCCACGCCCATCAGCACGCACTACTTCCAGCTGCGCGTGGGCGGCGACTTCTCGGCCATCAAGGGAATGATGAAGCACGTCATCGAGCGCGAGGACGCGGCCGTGGCGCGCGGCGAGCCCTCGGTGCTCGACCATGAATTCATCGCCGCCCACACCGTCGGCTTCGAGTCGCTGGCGGCCGATCTGCGCGCCGAGTCGTGGGACATCCTGGTGCGCGAGTCGGGCCTGAGCGAAGAACAGATCCGCGCCGCTGCCGACGTGTACCTGGGCGCCAGGCGCGTCATCGCCTGCTGGGGCATGGGCATCACGCAGCATCAGCATTCGGTGGCCACCATCCAGATGATCGGCAACTGGCTCATGCTCTGCGGCCACATGGGCCGCGAGGGCGCGGGCGCCTGCCCGGTGCGCGGCCACAGCAACGTACAGGGCGACCGCACCATGGGCATCTGGGAAAAGCCGCCGGCCGCGCTGCTCGACCGGCTGCAGCAGGTGTTCGGCTTCGAGCCGCCGCGCCAGAACGGCGTCGACACCGTCGAGGCGATCCGGCTCATGCTCGACGGCAAGGGCAAGGTGTTCTTCGCGCTCGGCGGCAACTTCGCGGCCGCCACGCCCGACACCTACCAGACCTGGAAGGGCCTGCAGCAGTGCGACCTCACGGTGCACGTGACCACCAAGCTCAACCGCAGCCACGTGATCCACGGGCGCGAGGCCATCATTCTTCCGTGCCTGGGCCGCACCGAGATCGACATGCAGGCCAACGGCCCGCAGGGCGTGACGGTGGAAGACTCGATGAGCATGGTGCACATCTCGATGGGCATCAACCCGCCGGCGTCGGAGCACCTGTTGTCCGAGCCGGCCATCGTGGCGCGGCTCGCAGCCGCCACCATCGGCGCGCGCAGCAAGACGCCGTGGCTCTGGCTGGTGGAAGACTACGCACGCATCCGCGACAAGATCGAAGCCGTGTTCGACGACTTCAAGGACTTCAACACGCGCGTGGCGCACCCGGGCGGCTTCCGCCTGCGCAATACCGCGAGCGAGCGGGTGTGGAACACCGCGTCGAAGAAAGCCGTTTTCTTCACGCACGCCGTGCCGCTGGACACCCATTCGCACCGTGCCCGCGCGCGCTTCGCGAGGAAGGGCGACACCATCGTCTTCACGCTGCTCACCACGCGCTCGCACGACCAGTACAACACCACCATCTACGGCATGGACGACCGCTACCGCGGCGTGTTCGGCCAGCGCCGCGTGGTCTTCATCAACAAGGAAGACATCCGCCAACTGGGCATGAAGGACGGCGACTGGGTCGACATCCAGACCGTGTGGAGCGACGGCCAGGAGCGCCGCGCCGACCGCTTCAGGCTGGTGGCCTACGACATCCCGCGCGGCAACCTCGCCGCCTACTACCCCGAGACCAATCCGCTGGTGCCGCTGTCGTCGGTGGCCGAGAACGCGGGCACGCCGACCTCCAAGTCCATTCCTGTGGTGCTGTCGTTGCATGCGGCGCCTGCCCCGGCCCCGTCAGACGCTGATACCGTGGCGGCATGACCGCCGCCTCCTTCGACGCCGATTCCTTCTCCATCGCCATCCTGCGCGCCCTTGCCGAAGCGCCGGGCGAGGGCGGCATGTCGCTGCCGCGCCTGGGCAAGCGGCTGGGGCAGGGCGCGAGCGTGGTCATGCGCCAGCTCACGCTGATGGGCGATGCCGCTATCGGCGGCGTGCGCGGCCCCGGCTGGGTGCGCGTGGTGCAGCTGGACGACCGCTGGGTCGCGCACCTTACCGATGCCGGGCGCGCACTGGTCGACGCCCTGCCGGCTGACGAAAACCCCGGCTGAGCGGAGAATGGCCGCGGCCATGCAAGACGACCCCATCACCGAATCCGATTCCCTGCCGCCACTTGCGCGGCACGCCGTGCATGTCTTCGGCGAGCGCGGCCTCGCGCCCGAGGGCGCGGTGCGCGACGACACGCTGGCGTCCGAGGTGCCGGTGGCGCTGGTGTTCAACGGCGTCTCGCACGCGGTGATGATGGCCACGCCGCAAGACCTCGAAGCCTTCGCGCTCGGCTTCGCACTGAGCGAAGGCATCCTCGACGGCGCCGCCGATTGCCGTGGCATCGACGTGCGGACGATCGATGCCTCCGATGCCGGCTTGCCCCAGGGCATGCCCGGCATCGAAGTACAACTCGAAATCTCCACACGCAGCTTCGAGCGCCTGAAAGACCGCCGCCGCAGCCTCGCGGGCCGCACCGGCTGCGGCGTGTGCGGCGTCGAGAGCTTCGCGGGGCTCGACCTCACGCCGCAGCGCGTGCCGCAGCGCGACTGGATCGAGCGCATCGACCTGGCGACAGTGCTTCGTGCCTTCGCCGCCATGCCGCCGCGCCAGACACTCAACGCAGAAGCCGGCGCAATCCACGCTGCCGCTTGGGCCACGATCGACGGCGAGCTCACCGATCTGATGGAAGACGTCGGGCGCCACAACGCGCTCGACAAGCTGCTCGGCAAGCTCGCGCTGGCGGGGCGGCTCGAGGAGCCGGGCTTCGTGCTGATGTCCAGCCGCGGCAGCCATGAGCTCGTGCGCAAATGCGCGCGCCTGAGCATCGCCGCGATGGCGACCATCTCCGCGCCGACATCGATGGGCGTGCGCATGGCCGAACTCAGCGGCCTGCGTTTCTGGGGGCTGTGCCGCGCGCCGCGCGGTGTGCTCTATGCCGACGGGCTAAGTAACGGAAGTTGAAGCGTCGCGAGCCGCCTCGCGACATTGCTAACAAGAAGCCGTTTCTTGTTAATTTCGACGCCGTCGATCAATGCGACGGTGTTGCATATCTAACGGATAACTCAAGAATTCTCTAAGTCACTTTTGGCCACAAATGTGCAGCCAAATGCGACATGACAATCCGCGTCCGCAGCGTATTCCTCGCTGCATACGTCCGGGTTTTCATGTTCTTTCGATCACGCTCTCTCGCGCCGCAATCGTTGCGCGCAGTTTCTGTTGCTTGCCTGTGGCTGGGTGCCGCGTCAGGCGCTCTGGCTCAAGCCAACCCTTCTGCACCCAATCCCTTCGTCGAGCAGCTGCGCCAGCAGGAGCGCGAGCGAGCCCTGCGGGAGCAGCAGGAGAAGTCGGTCGACAGCCACCTTCAGCAAGCGACTCAAAAAGATTCGGTCCGCCTGCCCGAGACAGAGTCGCCGTGCTTTCGCGTTGACCGCCTTTTGCTTTCGGGCGAGCGTTCGGCGGAGTTCCAGTGGGTGCTGGATGCCGCCGCGGGCCCCGAGGCGAACGACAGCCCGCTTGGCCGCTGCCTGGGCACGCAGGGCGTCAACACCGTCATGGCGCGGCTCCAGCAGGCGATCATCGCCAGGGGCTTCGTCACTACCCGCGTGCTGGCGGCGCCCCAGGATCTGTCCGCAGGACTGCTGACTTTCACCCTGGTTCCCGGGCGGATCGCCGCCGTCCGTGCCACTCCGGATTCGAACACCCGCTTCGGCAACAACCGTCTGCTGCTCGAGGGTGCGATCCCGGCCCGCCCTGGCGACCTGCTCAACCTGCGTGACATCGAGCAGGGCCTGGAGAACCTCAAGCGCACACCCACCGCCGAAGCGGACATCCAGATCGAGGCCTCGACCGCGCCCGACGCCCAGCCCGGCGACAGCGACCTCGTCGCCAAGTACACGCAAGCCCGCATGCTGCGCGGTACCCTGAGCCTGGACGACAGCGGCACCGGCGCCACCGGGAGGTACCAGGCAGGCGTCACCGTCTCGGCCGACAACCTTTTCGGCCTCAATGATCTTTTTTACGTCAGCGCCAACCACAGCGTGGACGGGCATGTCCTGGGCAACCCTCGCCGCGGCACGGAGGGTCAGACCGTTCATTACTCGCTGCCCTGGGGCTATTGGCAGCTCGGCTTCACCGCATCGAACAGCCACTACCGGCAAACCGTGGCCGGCCTGAACCAGGACTACATCTACGCGGGCAAGACCAACAACGCCGAGCTCAGGCTCTCGCGCCTGGTCTACCGTGACCAGCGCCGCAAGACCACTGTCGCGATCCGCGCCTTTCGCCGCGAGTCGCGCAGCTTCGTCGACGACACCCAGATCGAGAACCAGCACCGCGTGCTCGGCGGTTGGGAGGCGAGCCTGAGCCACAAGGAGTTCATCGGTGAAGCCACGCTGGACGGCACCTTCGCCTTGCGCCAGGGCACCGGCGCCTTCGGCGCCAGGCGAGCACCCGAAGAGGCGTTCGACGAAGGCACCAGCCGCTTCCGGCTGATGACGGCCGACGTGAGCCTCAACCTGCCTTTCAAGCTCGGCGAGCAGAAGTTGCGCTACGCGGGCCAGTGGCGTGCGCAGTGGAACCAGACCCAGCTCACGCCGCAAGACCGCTTCGGTATCGGCGGGCGCTACACCGTGCGCGGCTTCGACGGCGAGACCAGCCTGCTCGGCGAGCGGGGCTGGCTGCTGCGCAACGACATCGGGTGGGCCGCGGGTCAGAGCGGGGCCGAGCTCTATGCGGGCATCGACTACGGCCGCGTGGGCGGCAGGTCGGTCGCATGGCTGCTCGGAAATCACCTGGCGGGTGGCGTGATCGGCGTGCGTGGGGCATGGAGGGGGCTGAACTACGACGTCTTCATCGGCGCTCCGATCAGCAAGCCCGAGAGATATCGCACGGCCAGGGTCACGACGGGGTTCAACCTCAACTTCAGCTTTTGAGGAGGAAGCCGCACCAGAGAAAACCGACATCGCATTCCCCAACCAATCACAACAGATCACACAAGATTCATGAAAAACAAGATTCTCTTTTCGCTCTCATTGCTGTCACTTGGCCTGCTTCACGCTTGCGGTGGAGGCAGCGGCGGTGGAGGCGGCGGCATGCCCATGGCCGCCCTTCCAGCCAACGCCCCGTCCGCGACGGCGGAGGCGGCTGCCGCGGCGCCTGCAGCAGCGGATTCCGGCGCCGTATCGGCACCGTTCGCTCGCGGTGAGCGCGCGCGCTACCTGCTGCTGGGTGTGGGTGCGCAGTCGTTCGGTGTGCTGTCGCAAAGCGAGCAGGCGGCCAGCGGCGCGATGACCCGCCTGAACGACAACACGCTGACGGGATCGAGCGCGACGAAGGAAATCAACGGCGACGCGAACTTCGCGATCGGCCGCTGGACCGCCGGGACGGTCACGCGCAGCTCGGGCGCAGAGACCCTGACCGGCGCCGACAACCGTGCGTATCACTACCTTGCCCTGAACGAGCTGAAGACCCTGCCCGCAAGCGGAACCCCCACCTGCGATGCGGGCGTCTTCACCAGTCCCACTTATGTGAGTGGCAGCAGCGGGGGCGCGGCCAACAGCGGTATCGCAAGCGGCTCTTCGACGCTGGCATTCGGCAGCGAAGGAGCGACCGTCACGGGCGCGGTGAAGGTGACGGTCGGCGATGCCGTCGGCACGGTGAATTTCGACACCAAGGTCAAGTCGCCATCCAGCACGTCTGTGACCGGCAGCTTCCTGAGCGCGGGTGCCGGCGCCGGCATCACGCTGGGTGATCACGGCAGCGGTGCCTATGCGATTGCGGTGGGCTATTCGGCAACGCTTCCTTCCGGCGCGCGGTACATGGGCGTCGCGAAGTTCCGCTGCGCTTGAGATCGTGAGCAGGGAGCCGGGGTGATCGCATCGCTGCGCTCACCGTCGGCTCCCGTCAGGGGCCGAGTTTCCGAGCCATCAGGGAGAAAAAAATGAACAAGCATCTTTACCGGATCATCTTCAACGCCGCGCGCGGCATGCGCATGGTGGTTCAGGAAACGGCCAGCAGCATCGGCAAGGGAGCCTCCAGAGGCACCGTGCCAGCGGCCGCGCTCGTCGGCGTGCTGCTCGCAGGCGCCGTTCGGGCACAGATCGTCGGGGCGCCCAGCGTCGCCGGGCATCTTCGGCCGACCGTGCTCCTGGCACCCAACGGCGTGCCGCTGGTCAACATCCAGACGCCCTCGGCCGCGGGCGTGAGCCGCAACGTCTACAACCAGTTCGACGTGATGCGCAATGGCGCCATCCTGAACAACAGCCGGGTGAATGTGCAGACGCAGCTCGGCGGCTTCGTCCAGGGCAACCCGTGGCTCGCGAGAGGCCCGGCGCGCGTCATCCTCAACGAAATCAATGGTGGCAACCCGACACAGCTGCGTGGTTACGTCGAGGTGGGCGGGCAGCGCGCGGAGGTGATCATTGCCAATCCGGCGGGCATCTCCGTGGATGGCGGCGGCTTCATCAACGCATCGCGCGCGACCCTGACCACCGGCGTGCCACAGCTCAATGCACTGGGCGGGCTCGACAGCTTTCTCGTGCGCGATGGCACCGTGAGCATCGAAGGCGCCGGGTTCGACGCCGGCAAGACGGACTATGCGGCGATCCTCTCGCGGGCCGTGCAGGTCAATGCGGGCATCTGGGCGAATGAACTCCAGGTGGTCGCGGGTGCCAACCAGATCGGCGCCGATCACGGCAGTGTCACGCCCATTGCGGGCAACGGGCCCGCACCTGCATTCGCACTCGACGTTGCGGCGCTGGGCGGCATGTACGCCCGGAAGATCACGCTCATCGGCACCGAGGCGGGGCTTGGCGTGCGCAATGCGGGCAACGTCGGCGCGGGTGCGGGCGGCCTTGTCGTGACGACGCAGGGGCGACTGGAAAACACTGGAACGCTCGAAGGCGCTCGGGTGCAACTCGCCAGCGGCGCGGACATCGACAACCGTGGCGGCACCATCCGGCAGACGAGCATGGCCGGTCTCACGATTGATTCGCCGGTGCTCAGCAATACGAATGGGGGCGTGATCAGCGCGGAGCCTTTTGCGCCGGCAGCGGGTGAGAGCGGTGCGTCTTCCGCCCTCGCCGGGGCACCCGGCGCCATCACCGCCGCAGGCACGATCCGGAACGACGGCGGCCGCATCTACGCCGGCGGCCCGATCACGCTCAAGACGCCGCAGATCGACAACACGGGAGGCACTCTCAGCGTGGCGACCATGGCCGTGACCGGTGCCAGGTTCAGCAACGCGGGTGGCACGCTCGACGTCAGCCGAAGCTTCAGCGCGAACGTCGGCCAGTTCGACAACACAGGCGGCAAGCTCAATGCGGGCAGCCTGCAGATCTCCACCAGCGGCGACCTGATCAACGTGGACGGCACGCTCACCAGCGCCGGCGATGCGAGCCTCGCCGTCGGCGGCCGCGCCGACAACACGCGCGGGATCATCACGGCGGTTGGTCGCCTGACGGCCGATGTGGCGAAGGCCGTCGACAACAGCGCCGGTACGCTGGTTGCAAATGAAGGGCTGTCGCTCGACGCAGGCGCGCTGCGCAACAGCGGGGCGATCCACGCGGGCAACGACATCAGACTCGCTGTCGCCGGTGCGCTTGTCAATGACGGCGGCATCACCGCCGGCGGCAACACCGCGATCACGGCTGGCAGCCTGGCATCCAGCGGCGGCAGCGTGCTCGGTGCCGGCGTTCAAGGCGATGGCAAGCCGGGCCTTGCAGGTGAACTGAGCGTCGCAGCCTCGGGTTCGCTGGTTGCAAATGGCTTGAACCTGGCTGTTGGCGACGCAACGCTGCGAGGCGCGAGCGTCGACCTCTCGGGAAGCCAGACCGGCGCGGCGAACATCTCGGTGACTGCGACGCAGGGCAACGTGAAAACCAGCGACAAGGCCAAGGTGGTGACGCCGGGCGCCTTGAGCATCACTGCCAACGCGCAGGCGGACCAGGCCTTGCTCAACGACGCCGGCGTGCTCAATGCCGGCCGGCTGAATCTGCGGGCATCGAACATCGCCAACACCCGCAGCGGCGAGATCGTGCAGACCGGTGCCGATGCCACCACGCTGGCCGTCTCCGGCATCCTGAACAACGATGGCGGGCGCATTGCCAGCAACGGCCGCGACCTGACGCTGAGTGCTGCCAGGCTGGGAAATGCCGGCGGCGCGGTCGAGCATGCGGGTGAGCAAGCGCGCACCGGCACCTTGCGCATCGCGGGTGGCAGCTTCAGTGGAGCCAGCGGCCGCATCGCCGGCAACGGCGCTCTCGCCATCGAACTGAAGAACGGCTTCGAGCAAGACAACGGCCGTACTGAAGCCAGGCAGATCAGCATCGAGGCCGGTTCATTGAGCAATCGCGGCGGCAAGATCTCGGGGCGCTCGCTGTCGGT
This sequence comes from Variovorax sp., assembly GCF_965279555.1. NCBI lineage: Bacteria > Pseudomonadati > Pseudomonadota > Betaproteobacteria > Burkholderiales > Comamonadaceae > Variovorax > Variovorax sp. Next base: position 629,205 of record NZ_OZ257247.1, read on the forward strand.
CGATACACGCGGCGGGGACCTCGACAACGGCGCCAAGGGCACCATCGCCGCATCGGGAGCGCTCGTGCTGCGATCCGGCGCCTTGAACAACGACTCGGGCTTGATCCAGTCGGGCGAGTCGCTGCGCATCGACACCAACGGCCGGGTCCTCTTCAACACCAACGCGGCCGGCCACCGGACCCAACCGGCAGACATGGCCGGAGGCATCACGAGCGGCGGCACGCTCATCCTGAAGACGGGCGAAGTCAAGAACACGGCCGGTTCCATCGACTCGAAGGGAGCGTTGATTGCCGAAACCCAGGCGTTCACCAACGCCGGCGGCAAGACGCTGGCCGTGGGCAGCCTGGACCTCGATGCCGGCAATGGAACGATCGACAACACCGGCGGATTGGTCCGCGCGAACGGAGCGGCCCGGCTCCGTGCCGGCAGCGTCGTCAATGCCAACACCTCAGGCGACGAGCAAGGCATCGAAGCAAGGAACGTCACGGTTCTTGGCGGGGCGGAACTGAACAACATCTCGGGGCGGATCGCCGCCGTGGAGGCGCTTGACGTCAAGGATCGCAACGCGGGCAACTCCGCGGCCAGGGGCCTGGCCATCACCAACACCGATGGCGTGCTCAAGGCCGGGATACCTGCTGCGCCCGGTGCGGACGGCAAGATGCGCAGTGGTGTCGGAGGCGTGTTCATCGACGCGAAGTCCTTCAGCGGCGACGGCCGGATTGCCTCAGCCAACGACCTGAACGTTGCGCTCGTACAGGACGTCACGAACAACTCGAAGATGGACGTCGACGGCAACCTGAACTTCAGCACCGCCGGCAAGTTCACCAACAACACGAAGTTGTCGGCGGGGCGCAAGCTCACGGTCGATGCAAGCGTCATCGACAACGCGGCGGACGCCGAGATGTCGGGCAAGGACACCGCACTGAAGGCAGTGACGACACTGACCAATCGAGGCTTGATAGACAGCCAGGGCGCGACGCAGATCGACGCGGGCACGCTGCACAACATCGGCACGGGCCGCATCTACGGCAACGCGGTGTCCGCTGCGGTGGGCACGCTCGACAACTCCGCTGAAACCGTCAATGGCATCGCCAAGGCCGCGACCATCGCGGCGCGCGAGTCGCTGAACATCGGTGCCGACATCGTCCGCAACCGCGAGCACGCGTTGATCTTCAGCGCTGGAACGGGCGCGAAGGCACTGAACATCGGCGGCAGGCTCGACGGCAACCGCGAAGCCGCGACCAGCGGCAGTGCCCTGGAAAACCTGAGCGCGCGCATCGAGTCGCTGGGCGACATGACTGTCTCGATGGGGCGCATCGACAACCTGGACACGCGCATCAAGCTCGGGCCGAAGACGACGACCCAGGTGTTCTCCAGAACCATCGGCGTGGAAGGCATCGGCCACTTCAAGCCGGAGGATGTTGTCTACACCCCGGGCAAGGCCAACCTCTTGCTGCGCAACCCCGATGGAAGCTGGAGGCCAGCCAATGGCCATGTCTGGGGAGTTTGGGACAAAACCGTTCTCACGACGACCGACACGGCCATCGACGCCGACCCGGCCGCCATCGTCGCCGGCAGGGACATGACCCTCATTGGCAACGGGCTGAACCGCGACAGCCGGATCACCGCCGGCGCTGTGCTGGACGCGCCCGGCATCAGGAACGAGGCGCTACAGGGGGAGGTCACCACGCAGACCGGCTCTATCGTCCATTGGCGCGCCACCCGGCGGCAGCCGGATGTCATCGAACCCGTGTCGAGACTGAGCAGGGATGTGGGCGCCTACGAGAAAACAGGCAACTTCAACGCCACCAAGGGATACGACGCGGGCAAAGGCTCCGGCGGTGCGAGCGGCCCGAGCCCAGTGGCGACAATCGTCGAAGTGCCGGCCAACGTCGGTGGCGTCGTGAATGCCGGAGGGCGCTCGGTCGATGCCGCCATCACCCAAGCGAGCAACGCCAAGGTGGGGGCCGGCCAGACCGTACCCATGGTCGTGCGCACCAGTTCGCCTCGCATCGATATTCCCCAAGCCAGTCTTTTCAATCTGAATGGCGGGCCGCGGGGCTATCTCGTCGAGGCCGACCCGCGCTTCGCCGGCTACCGGAACTGGCTCAGCAGCGACTACCTGCTGAACAACCTCGGCCAAGACCCCGGCAACACGCTCAAGCGCCTGGGCGACGGCTTCTACGAGCAGAAGCTCATTCGCGAGCAGGTCGCGCAGCTCACCGGCTATCGCTACCTGGGTGGCCACTACAACGACGAGGAGCAGTACACGGCGCTGATGAACAACGGGGCCACCTTCGCGCGGCAGCATGGCTTGCGGCCGGGCATCGGCCTGTCGGAAGTCCAGATGGCGCAGCTCACCAGCGACATCGTCTGGCTGGTCGAGAAGACGGTGACGCTGCCCGAGGGAGTCACCCGGCAAGTACTGGCGCCGCAGCTGTACGTGCGCGTGCGACCCGGAGACATCGACGGCTCTGGTGCACTGCTGAGTGCCGACGCCACCGTCATCAAGGGCGATGGCGATCTGGTCAACACAGGCACCATCGCCGGGCGCACGCTGGTCAAGATAGACAAGGACAACGTCAGGAACCTTGGTGGCCGCATTGCGGGCGGCGACCTTGGAATCCACGCCAAGACCGACCTCGACAACATCGGCGGCAGCATCACTGCCAGCGACTCCGCGACATTGACGGCCGGCAACGACATCAACCTCGTGACGACCACCCGCACGCAGACCGGAGTGCTGACCAGCCGGACGAACATCGACCGCGTGGCGGGGGTCTATGTGAGCAATCCAGAAGGCATCCTCGTGGCTTCGGCCGGGCGGGACGTCCGCCTTGCCGGCGCCATCCTCGCGAATAGCGGCAACGACAGCGGGACGCTGCTGAAGGCCGGGCGGGACATCAGTGTTTCGACGGTCAAGGAAGAAGAGCGTCAGGAGCGAGGCAGCGGCCCGCGCAACTTCTACAGCCAGAGCAGCAGCCGGGAGGTCGGCAGCCAGATTGCCGGCGGCGGCAATGTGACCCTCGACGCCGGAAACAACATCCGCATCCGCGGATCCGTCATCGACGTCGAGGGTGACCTGGCAGTGAAGGCCAGAGAAGGCGATGTGCGCATCGAGACCGGGCGTGCCACCGTCTCGGTCGACTCCGCGAGTGAAGCGAAAAAGAAAGGCTTTCTCTCCAGCAAGACCACCACTCAGCGCGACAGTTCGCGCGAGGAAACAGCCACCGGCAGCTCGCTGGGCGGGCGCAACATCATCGTGTCGGGGCGGGACGTCACCGTGTCGGGCAGCGAGATCATTGCCGACAAGAACGCGGCCATCGTCGCCAGGCGCGACCTCACCATCGAGGCCGCGCAGGACAGCCGCTCCGAGAGCGCCTATCGCGGCATCAGCCAGTCCGGACTCATGGGCTCGGGCGGCTTCGGCTTCACCATCGGCAGCCGCAGCCAGAGCACCGACACCCGAAGCAGCAGCACCAGCGCAATGCGCAGCACGGTGGGCAGCATCGGCGGCAATACCACGCTCATCGCCGGCAATCGGTACACACAGATTGGCAGCGACGTGGTCGCTCCTGACGGAGACGTGACCATCGCCGCGAAGCGCATCGCGATCCGCGAAGCACGCGAAACCAGCCGGACCGAAACCGAGCAGAAGCAGAAGACCGGTGGCCTGACCATTGCGCTTACCGCACCCGTCATCAGCGCGGTACAAGGCATCGGCAGCACGGCCAAGGCCGTGCAGCAAACTGCCAGTGGACGCATGCAGGCGCTGGGTGCCGCCTCCATGGCCGTCGAGGCCAAAGGCGTGGCCGATGCCCTGGCCAACGCCAGTGTCACCAATCCGGCGCAGTCCATGGGTGTCAACCTTTCGATCAGCCTCGGCGGCAGCCAGAACAAGAGCAACCGCACCGAAACCAGGGACACCGCGGCCGGCAGCCGCATCGAGGGCAAGAACGTCAGCATGCTCGCGCTCGGCGGCGGCAAGGACAGCAACATCCTGGTTCAAGGCAGCGACATCGCCGCGCGCGACACGGCGAAGCTCGTCGCGGAAAACCGCATCGATGTTCTTGCGGCCCAGAACACCAGCGAGCGGCATGGCACCAACAAGGGCAGCGGCGGCAGCGTGGGTGTGAGCGTCGGCACCAGCGGCCTGCTGTTCAACGTCGGCGCGAACGCCAGCCGGGGCAAATCGGACGGCACCGATTCGACCTACACCAACAGCCATGTGAGCGCCGGCAACAAGGTGAGCCTTGCGAGCGGTGGCGATATGACGATCAAAGGCGGCGTGATCGAAGCCGACCGGGTGGCCGCCAAGGTGGGCGGCGACCTGAAGATCGAGAGCCTGCAAGACACCGGCACCTCGGCCAGCACGCAGCAGAGCCTGGGCGGTTCCTTGAGCTTGGGGGTGGGCGTGTGGAGCGCAGGCGTGAGCGCAAGCAGCGCCAAGGCCAGCGGCAACTTCGCGAGCGTGAAGGAGCAGTCGGGCATAAAGGCGGGCGACGGCGGCTTCGACGTCGACGTGAAGGGCCGCACCGATCTCAAGGGCGCGGTGATCGAGAGCACGCAGGCGGCGGTGGACAACGCGAGAAACACTTTCAAGTCCGCGAGCCTCACCACCAGCGACATCCAGAACTTCGACAGCTACAAGGCCAGCGGGGCGAGCCTGGGCGTGAACCTCCCGGGGCAGAAGCAGCAGGGCCCTGACTTCAAGGTGGGTGCGGGTGGCAGCGCGGGCGTGGGGAGCGCGTCGGGCTCGCAATCGAGCGTGACCAAGGCCGGCATCAGCGGCATCGCAGGCGACCAGAGCGTGCGCACTGGCGTGGACAGCACGAATGCACTGACGAAGAAATGGGATACGGACAAGCTGGTCGCCGATGTGCAGGCGCAGGTGCAGATCACGCAGGCTGCAATGCCGAAGGCCGCCAAAGCTGTCGGCGAGTATGCGGAACGTCAGACCCGGAAATACGAGCAGGCGCAGCTAGAGGCGGCGGTAGCGCAGCAGGTATTGAGCGATCCGGGCGCCAGCGGGGAGCAGAGAGCTCAGGCGAGTGAAGCTCTGGCGAACGCCAACAGCACGCTTGCCGCGGAACAGCAGAACTACGACAACTGGAAGGAAGGCGGTGCTTCACGCGTGTGGGCGCATGCCTTGATCGGCGGGCTTGCGGGCAACCTGCAAGGCGCGGCGGGTGCGGCGTTGGCGTCGACTGCAGCGCCGGTCATCGATGACTTGACCCGTGATCTGCCCGATGCAGTGAAGGGGGCAGTCGGTGCAGGCCTGGCGGCGGGATTCGGCGCCACGGGTGGAGGCGCTCTAGGGGCTGCTGCGGGGTTCAACGAAGACGCCAACAACAGGCAATTGCACCCGACAGAGGCACAGTTGATTCGTGGCAATGCGCAGGCCTATGCCGCAAAGCGCGGCATTCCCTTGGAGCAGGCAATAACCGAGTTGACCGAACAGAGCCTGCGCCAGATCGACAGTGCCTGGGCCAAGCGCATTGCGGACAACCCGCAGGCCGCGGCCTTCCTGCGGCAGGTCGCGCAGAGCGTTGGGTCGAAGGATGTAGGCGGTGGCGGTCTCTTCGATGCACGAGGCACATCCTCGTACGCCGACCACACAGTCAACGCCGGTGCGTTGGGGCAGACATCGGACTTGTACAACCGGATCACCAATCGCAATGCAAGCGGGATCGTGCCCGGAGTGCGTGGGGCCTATGTTGCCTATGCCGACGCGGGAACGGATCCGCAACTTGCCCGAAAGACGCCTGAACAAGTTCAGCAGTTGCTGGATACAGGGCGGGAACTGAGGCAGCAAGGGCAAACCGTGCAAGAAGGGTTTGCAATCAGTGCGGCCAATCTTGGTGTGTCCCAGACCGTGTTCACCTCGGGGTTGGCGCGCCCGGGCGACGGCAGCAAATTGGCAGACAGGGCGATCGGAGAGACGGGCGAGGCGTTGTTGACGGGGCTGCCCAGCGAGGGTGGTGTGGTGACGACGCCTATGCCCACGCGGAGCATACGTCCGGGCTCAGGGAGCGCAAGTGCGAGTCCTAAGGATCGCCCCGTTGGCGGTCCGGAAGATGTTGGGCCGGCCAACCCGCCGATTTCTGTAGAGCGCGAGCTTGGTGCTACGGACGGGACGGCCAGCAGTCCTTACAGCAGTGCGGGGATGAAATACAGCACTACTACTGTGACTGACGCTGCAGGTAGCGCCTTACCAACCGCGCTAGCTATCAATGGCTCGCCCGGGAAGACTGGTCTCAGGGAATTCAATGAATTACCCCCTAAAGCTCACAGTGGTAATGCGCCGGATACGGTACTTGACAATAATGCGAGAGCCGCGTTAAGCCTGGAGAGAGTTACCGCCCCAATTGATTTCGATCATATCGTGGGGGCCGATTACCAACGCTATCCGGCAAGTAGCCCTTTGGCTGGACGCGTTAGACCCGATACCAACGGAAAAGCGGTTCCGACGGGTGGGCATAGTCTCCTACAGGGAGACGTAAGAATAAAACCTGGCACCGAAACGGCGCCTAACGCGGCTGGCGTTTATAAGGGAGAGCCACAAATGCCGGATCCACTGAACCCTGGTCAATGGATTGATAAACCGGTGGGTTCTGCGGGGCACTCGATGTTTCCAAAAGACTGGACGAATGCAAGAATAAGAGTGGAAGTTGATGCAGCTTGGAATACAAGAGTGGTTCAACCAAATGGGCAGTGGCGTGGAATAACTCCAAGTGGCGTAACCGTGCAAGGCTGGACTGCGCCAAGAGTGACTGCATATCCTGTATATTGACGTTATATTATGAATAATATTGTCGAATTCTTTGTTGAGAAGAATGTGTTTTCTTACCCGAATGCAAGCTATGAAGATTACTGGCGGTTGGCGCGCGTAAAAAATGGATGTGGCACCGATGAAATTAGATACAACAAGTATCTCTGTGCCTGGATTTCGGTCATTTGGCCAAAAAGTAGTTCAGAGTCTTTGTCGAGTATTTTTCGATTTCTTGAGAAATCCAAACGCCTGCAGGAGCATAGAGGAGCGGCGGGGTTTGTTGAATATGGTGATGACGTAAATGTCTCGTTTAGCAATCGAGGGGCACAATTTAGCTGCGCGGTTGATTCATGGGAAGAGGTCTTGGAAGGGCATTTTTCATTGACAGAGGTAATTGCTTTGGTCGAGGCCTGGCGAGAGTTTTTGCAGATGCCAGATTCCGAGCAATCAAAAATGGAAGTTACTCTGCCATGTATTTCTAAATTGCCTTGAAGTATTCGAGAAATGACGCAGAAATTTCTGGAAGAAGACCGCCTGCGATAGTGGGAGGGATGCAGGGGACAGGTGTATGTCATCGTCTCAATGTGATCCATCCATTTTTTATGCAAGTGCCGAGGCCGGGGCTGCGTCAACTCACGGTTATCCGACGGACATGAGTCAATTGCTCACGCAATTGAAGTGTGAGGCTAAGCGGATTCGAACAGCGCCGGATACACCGCGCGGGTGTCTTCGCAGACCAGAGGGATTGACTTCAACGATGAGCAGCGAATGCTTTTTAATTTCCGCCGAAAATTGCTCCTCCAAGCGCCACAATTTCCGTTTAATACCGACCCACGTAGAACCTTACCCTGTCCATTTTTAAAGTAGGGAATCTTAGGAGTGATGGACGTGGCGACATTGAATGTCATCAGTGTTGGGCCCTGCGCGAGCAGGCGTTCATCTGCGAGATGGTTGGGCGTATACCCTGTCTGGCAACACCGCAAAGAACTATCTGCAAGCGGGTGAAGAATGCCCCGCTACGCCGCGCAGAAAAACTCAAGTAAGCTCGATTGCTATACGTAGAAACTCGCAACCTGGCTCTCAATCGAGGCAGCCGTCTATCCTAAACGGTAGAAGATGAAATTAAAATTCTATTGGTATTTTTCTGAGGCATATAAGGACGGCATTCTAAGACCTGCTTGCAGTTGTATCGATGCGGAACAGGAATCAGATGAGTCTCTGGCCAATTATTTGACGGATGATGGTGGTAATTTTTATTTTTATTCCATTTCTTGGGCGGAAGAGGGGTTAAGAAAAATATCGCTTACGGAGAAAAATGAAATTGAGAATTTTCATTATTCGCGCGATGTGTGGGGGGGCTGATTTTTCATCTGAAAATGTTAAAATTTACTCATCTGCACGACGATGATTTTTCTAAGATGATTCCTCTGAAATCAATGAAAATAATTATATTGAGGCGGAAAGAATTTCTTCAAATGAAGCCGTGCATTGAAACGTGTTTCGAGATTGACTTGAATCATTTATCGAGAAGCTGGCTAATAGGCGAGATTGTTTTGGGTGCCTGAAATAATTGCCGAGCGGGAATTGAAATTTCCAAGATTGCCATAGTAGAAAACGATTGGCTCTTCTTGACGGATTTCTTTGTGCTATGGAGCAGCGTTTGACCATGCAGTTTGATCAGCAGAAAAATGAGACCGATATTGGTCTTTGGAAGATCAAGCTGCACGAAGATGATCTAACTCAGCGCGCCAGCCGGGGTCTTGGCTTTATCTGTTGGGCGGCCCGCCGTTGTTCTGATTAATGGCGCTTCGCCGTCAGTAACGCCAAATCAGCCACTCACCCCAGCCTCAACACCGCCTCAGCCACAGCCCCAATCCCCTGATCCGACAGATCAACCGCACCCACGCTCCGGCGCCGTCCCCACGCCCGAAAGTGCAGCTCCTGCGACTTCTCATAGTGCGGGTCGTAATGCAAAGCCATCAGCTCCGCAAACAGATGCGGCAGATCGCCTTCATGCGCCCACTGCTGCCAACGCGCCACCGTCTCCTTGCCCTGCAGTTCCTTCAGCGCTCCCAGCTTGTCGGCCAGTGCGTCGCGGTCTTCGCCCAGGTAGGCGTAGTCACGCAGCAGATACGCCAGCCGCGCCTCTGGCGTAGCGCAGACCTCGATGCACGGCGCCGCGCGCATCCGCGCCACCAGCGACAACGGCAGCGACAGCCGCCCGATGCGGATGCTTTCACCCTCGACATACAGCGGACGCGAAAGATCGACCGTCTCGAGCACCGCCGCGATCAGCGTCTCGAAGTGCTTTTGCGAAGGCTGAGGCACACCTGGCAGTGAACCGAGCAGCGAGCCTTTGTGGCTGGCGAAGTCTTCCAGGTCGAGCACCTGTGCGCCGCGGGCGGCAAGCGCATGCAGCACGCGCGTCTTTGCACTGCCGGTGGCGCCGCAGATCACGCGCAGGTCGAGCTTCGGGGTCAGCGCGTCGATCTGCGAAATGACGTGCCGGCGAAAGCTCTTGTAGCCGCCCGCGAGCTGCTGTGCGTCCCAGCCGACGAGGCGCAGCCACGTCACCATGGAGCCGCTGCGCATGCCGCCGCGCCAGCAGTACACCAGCGGCTTCCAGTTCTCGGGCCGGTCGGCCAGGGTTTCGCGCAGGTGCCGCGCGATGTTGGCGGCGACCATCGCGCCTCCGATGCGCCGCGCCTCGAAAGCGCCGGTCTGCACGTAGACGGTGCCGACGATGTGGCGCTCCTCGTCGTTCAGCACCGGGCAGTTGATGGCGCCGGGAATGTGGTCGAGCGCGAACTCGGCCGGCGAGCGGGCGTCGATCAGCGTGTCGAAGGCGTGGCGGTCGCCGACGCGCACGGGCTGGCGATGACTCATGGCGGGAACCTCATGCCCCGATTGTCAGGCGTATGCAGGTCCGAGGCCACGGCGCAAGCGAGCGCTCGCAAAGTCGACGAAGGTCACCAGCACGAACATCGCGATCAGCACCGTCATCGCCTGCTGCTGCTGGAAGATCGACAGGTGGAAGTACAGCAGCTGCCCCAGCCCGCCGCCGCCCACGAAGCCCAGCACGGCCGCCATGCGGATGTTCATTTCCCAGCGGTAGAGTGCGTAGGCCACCCATTGCGGCAGCACGATGGGCAGGCTGGCGTAGCTGAAGGCGGTGACGGAGTTGGCGCCCGAGAGCACCAACGCATGCTCGGGCTCGCGCGGTGCGTTTTCCAGCGCCTCGGCGAAGAGCCGGCCCAGCACACCCGTGGTGTGCAGCGACAGCGCCAGCGCCCCTGCGAAGGGGCCGATGCCGGCGGCCAGCACCATCAGCGCGGCCCATACCAGCTCGGGCACGCTGCGCAGGAAGTTCAGCACGAAGCGCGAGCCGTGGCGCAACGCACCGCCTGCGCGGCCCGAAGCCGGCAGCGCCAGCAGCGCGCCGGCAACGGCCGCCAGTACCGTGCCGAGCGCCGACACCGCCAGCGTCTGCAACGCGCCATGGCCGACCTTCGAGAGAAAGTCGGGCGACAGGTCGGGTGGGAAGAACTCGGCGATGAACTTGCCCATGAGCCTGAGCGATTCCGACGAGCCCAGAGCGCGGTAGTCGATACCCAGGTAGAAAAAGCTCGCCACCACCGCAGCGCCGATCAGCAGCAGGGCGATGCGGCAGCGCCAGCAAGGCGGCGGGCGCGCAGGCAGCGTAAGGGCCGCCGTCATGCCAGCAGCCTCCGCAGCGCATTGCTCAGCAGGTCGGCCAGCAGCACCAGCGCCAGGAACACCAGCAGGATGCTGCTGGCCTCGCCGCCGTTGAGCATCTTCATCGACTGGTCCATCAGCTGCCCCAGACCGCCCGCGCCGACAAAACCCATCACCACCGACGCGCGCACCGCGCATTCCCAGCGGTACACGGTGTAAGAGGCCAGCTCCTGCGCCGTGTTCGGCAGCAGGCCGTAGCAGAGCGCCGCGAGTCGGCCGCTGCCGCTTTCGAGCAGGGCGCGCGCGGGGCGCGTGTCGGTCGATTCGAGGATCTCGGCGTAGACCTTGCCCAGCATGCCGCCGTAGGTGATGGCCAGCGCCAGCACGCCCGCGGCGGGGCCGAGCCCGAACACGCGCACGAACAGCAGCGCCCAGACTATTTCCGGAATGGCGCGCAGCACCATCAGCAGCCAGCGCGCGGCCTGCCGCACGATGCCGGCCCGCACGCGACCGGGGCCCGGGCCGATGCGCGAGACAGAAAGGGCGCGCGTGGTCACGAAGCCCAGCGGCGCGCCGATCAGCAATGCCAGCGCGGTGCCGGCCGTGGCCATGGCCAGCGTCTCAAGCGTGGCCTTGAAAAGCAGCGCGAGAAAGGCCGGCGAGCCGTCGGGCGGGAAGAAGCCTGCCAGGAAGCCGCCGATGACCGCGAGATTGCCGCCGGTGAACAGCGCCCACGGATTGAATTCGGACAGCGCCAGCATCGGCCATGCGATGACCAGCGCGGCAAGGCAACCGGCCAGCCGCCGCATGGCTTGCGGGTCGCGTCGGATGGCGACGGCGGTGGATGCGGCGGCGTTCAAGGGCAGTCCGGACGAAGAAAAGCCGCTTCGGCCGCGACGGGCTGCGTCGACTTCTGCACCGCCACGCCGCCTTCGCTCGCATAGAGCGCCTCGAGCATCGGGGCCGTCACCTGTGCGGCGGGCAGGTCGAACATCACCAGCCCGTTGCGCATGCCGACGATGCGTGGAAACCAGCGCAGCGCCAGGTCCACCGCATGCAGCGAAGCCACCAGCGTGGCGCCCGTCGATTCGCTCTGCGCGACAAGCTGGCCGATGGCGGCGTCGGCCAGCGTGGGGTCGAGCGCGGACACGGGCTCGTCTGCCAGCAGCAGGGCTGGGCGCTGGTAAAGAACGCGCGCAATGCCCACGCGCTGCAACTGGCCGCCCGAGAGGCGGTCGCAGCGGTCGAACAGGCGGTCTTCCAGCGACAGGCGCGACAGCACTTCGTGAGCACCGGCAATGTCAGAGGGATGGAAGAGCGAGCCCAGCGCGCGCAGCGTCGACCACTCGCCGAGCCGGCCCGCGAGCACCGCGGTGACGACGCGCAGGCGCGGCGCGATGGGCGGTGACTGGTGCACCGTGCCGATGCGGGCGCGAAGCTTCTTCAGCGCTGCGGACGGCAATTGCCAAGGCCCGGCGCCCAAGGCCCGAACCTCGCCCTCCGTAGGCCGCAGCGCCGCGCCGAGCACACGCAGCAGCGTCGTCTTGCCGGCGCCCGAGGGCCCGATGACGGCGATGCGCTCGCCGTCGCGCGCGGCCAGCGTCACCCCGGCCAACGCCCGCTGGCCGTTGGGGTGCATGACACCCACGCCTTCCAGCGAGAAGCTCATCCGCGCAAACTCACTTGATCAGGCCCGCCGACTTGCCCGCCGTCTCGATGCCGTCGTAGTTCGACGACTTGGTCGGGATGAACTTGCTCGCGCGCTGCAGCGCCATGATTTCCTTCTGCGCCGGGTTGGCCGGATCGAGCTTCAGGAAGGCGTCGGTCAGCTTCCTGGTGATGGCCGGATCGAGGCCCGGGCGCACCGTCCAGTTGTAGTCGTAGTAGGTCGGCGTGGTCGCCAGCACGCGCACCTTGGCGGCGTTGGGGTTCTTGGCCTCGACCAGCTTGTCCCACACCGACGCGTTGAGCACGCCCGCTTCGGCGCGCGACGCGGCCACGAAGGCCACCGTGGCGTCGTGCGCGCCCGAGAACGCGACCGTCTTGAAGTCTTTCTCCGGGTTGATGCCCGCCTGCAGCAGGAAGTAGCGCGGCATCAGGCTGCCCGAGGTGGACGACGGCGCGCCGAACGCGAAGGTCTTACCCTTCAGGTCGGCCAGCGTCTTGGCGGTGCTGTCGATGGGCACGATGAACTTGCTGGTGAACACCTCGTCTTCCGCGCGCTGCACGATCGGCACCGCGCCGCCGTTGGTGCGGATGCGCGCCTGCACGAAGGTGAAGCCGCCGAGCCAGGCCAGGTCGATCTTGTTGGTGGCCAGGCCTTCGACCACGGCGGCGTAATCGGTCACGGGCGTGAACTGCACGTCCATGCCGGTTTCCTTCTTGAGGTAGTCGCCCAGCGGCGTGAATTTGCGCTGCAGCTCGGTGGGCGCCTCGTCGGGAATGGCCGAGACGCGCAGCACGCCCTGGGCGAAGGCGCCGAGGCTTGCGACGGAGAAGGTCAGGGCCAGGGTCAGGCGGGTGAGAGTCTTTTTCATGGATGCGCCTCGGGGACGTGCGGTTTTGGGAAGGACGGGATTGTAGAAAGCGGGGCCGCTTCGATAATCGCCCCATGAATCCAACGCTCATGAATCCGCTCGCGCCTTTGCGCCTCACGAGTTTTTCGCATGGCGGCGGCTGCGGCTGCAAGATCGCGCCCGGCGTGCTGTCGCAGATCCTGAAGAACCACGCGGGCGGCATGATCCCGCCCGAGCTCATGGTGGGCATCGAGACCGCTGACGACGCGGCGGTCTACAGGCTCAACGACCAGCAGGCGCTGATCGCGACCACCGACTTCTTCATGCCCATCGTGGATGACCCCTACGAGTTCGGCCGCATCGCCGCCACCAACGCGATCAGCGACGTGTACGCGATGGGTGGCCGGCCGATCATGGCGCTGGCGCTCGTTGCCATGCCCATCAACCAGCTGCCGGTGGAAGTCATCGCCGAGATCGTTCGCGGCGGGCAGGACGTGTGCCGCGCCGCGGGCATTCCGATTGCCGGCGGCCACACCATCGATTCGGTCGAGCCGATCTACGGCCTCGTCGCCATGGGCCTCGTGCACCCCGACCGCGTGCGGCGCAACGCCGACGCGAAGGCGGGCGACGTGCTGGTGCTGGGCAAGCCGCTGGGCGTGGGCGTGCTGTCGGCGGCGCTCAAGAAAGAGCAGCTGTCCGGCATCGGCTACCGCCAGCTGATCGAGAACACGACAAAGCTCAACACCCCCGGCATCGCGCTTGCGGCGCTTGACGGCGTGCATGCGCTGACCGACGTGACGGGCTTCGGCCTGGCCGGCCACACGCTCGAACTGGCGCGTGGCGCGAAGCTCAAGGCGGTGATCGAGTGGTCGAAGGTGCCCCTGCTCGACAACGTGGTGGTGATGGCCGCCGAGGGCATGGTCACCGGTGCCTCGGGGCGCAACTGGGCCGGCTACGGCGCCGACGTGGAGCTGGCCGCCGGCCTGCATCCCACCGCGCAGAACCTGCTGAGCGATCCGCAGACCTCTGGCGGCCTGCTCGTGAGCTGCGCGCCGGAAGCGGTCGATGCGGTGCTGAAGATCTTCCGCGATGAAGGATTCGGGCAGGCGGCGGTCATCGGCCGTGTCGAGGCGGGGGAGCCCTCGCTGCGCGTGGTGCCGTAGTTCCCCGCATTTCTCCCTCCCCCTCTGGGGGAAGGAGCACGACAAAAACGGCGGAAGGGGGAAGGAGTCGAACCTTCCCGGCGACGACTGGCGCCACCAACCGGGTTTGAAGCCCGGCCGCCCCACCAGGGACGATCCCCTCCCATGAATGCTGCTCAAGGCCTCGCCCCGAACAACGACGTATCAGGCCGCAGCAGGTGCGTGTCTTTCACGCGCCGCGTATAGCCCACACGGTCAAAAAACTCCAGCAACTGGATTGCGCGCTTGCGCCCCAGCCCCGTTGCATCGCGAAAACTCGCAGCCTGCAAACCTTCAGGGCCATCGAGGCAATCGCGCGCCAACACCGCCAATCGCTCGATGGTTGCCAGCGGATAGTACAAGTCCTTCACCACCTGGAAGGTCTCGCCACGCCGAGCGAGGCTTGCTAGCGTTTGCCGCGCCATCGGCTCGCTCACAGCGCAGTCCTTCGCAAGATCGCGCACCCACGGTGGATCGAAGCCGCCGTCGGCCAGTCTGGGCAACAACTTCTGCGCGAGCTTCTGTTCGGCTTCACCGAGGCGCGCCGCATGGTCGGGCAGATGCAGCCAGGTGCCGCTGCGCACCAGCGCGCCGCGCGCGACCAGCGCATCGAGCGCATGGCGCCACAGCGCATCGTCGGTGCGCGGTGCGGCAAGGCGCTTGAGGCGGCGCGCATCGGGGCCGACCTCGTCGGGCGCTGTGCGATGGAAGTCCGCGAGCCGCCCGGTGATCTGCGCCTCGAGCGCCTCCAGGTGCCGCTGCGCGATGGACGTGTGCTCGATGCGCACTGCATCGGCGGGCAGCGGCAGGGCGGCTTCGCCGGGCAGCGACAGCGCACGCGCCAGCCGCGCGGTGTCGATGCCCAGCGGCGCGTTGTGCAGCAGTGCAGCCACGCGCGCGGCCCGGTCGTCGATGGCCCAGGCGGCCAGCGTGTGCAGCCGCTCGTGCGTTCGGCGGTAGCGCACCGGCGCGAACGGGTCGAGCACGCGCACGCCGGCCATGGTGCGCGTGGCCGAGGCATCGCGCAGCACGCCCCGGTCGCCATGCCATGCGCCGACACTCTCCTTCGTCACCAGCTGCGCCAGGGCCGTTTCGCCGGGCGCGAGCACGTCGCGGTCGAGCAGCGCGAGCGAAGCCATCACGTCGCTCGCGCCGAGGTGCGCATGCACTGTCGTGCCCGAACGCAGCGGCTTGGCCTCGTCGGGCCACAGCGTGAGCAGCAGGTCGATGCGGTCCGTTGCAAGCGCGATGGCGGGCGTACAGACCCAGTCGCCGCGATGAATCTCGTCCTTGGTGACGCCGGCCAGCGCCAGCGCGCAGCGCTGCCCCGCATGCGCCGATTCGGCCTTCTGGTTCTGCGCATGGATGCCGCGCACGCGCACCGCATGGTCGCCAGGCGCCATGCGCAGTTCGTCGCCGATGCGCACCGTTCCGCTGAAGACCGTGCCGGTGACGACCGTGCCTACGCCCGAGAGCGTGAAAGCCCGATCGACCGCGAGGCGAAACGCCAGGTCGTCTTCGCGCGCATGCTCCTTGCGCGCCACGTCGAGCAGGCGTTCGCGCAGTGCATCGATGCCTTCGCCGGTGGTCGCAGACACCGCGAGCATCGGCGCGCCCGCGAGCGGCGTTGGCGCCAGCAGCGCGGCGATGTCCGCGCGCACCTCGGCCAGCCTCGCCTCGCGCACGGCCTCGTCGATGCGGTCGATCTTGGTGATGGCCACCGTCGCCTCGCGCACGCCCAGCAGTGCCACCACCGCCAGGTGCTCGCGTGTCTGCGGCATCACGCCGTCGTCGGCCGCCACCACCAGCAGTGCGTGGTCGATGCCCGTGGCGCCAGCGAGCATGGTGTGCAGCAGGCGCTCGTGGCCGGGCACGTCGACGAAGCCGAGCGACACGCCGTCGGGCGCATGCAGGTACGCATAGCCGAGTTCGATGGAGATGCCGCGCCGCTTTTCCTCGGGCAGCCGGTCTGTGTCGACGCCCGTGAGCGCGCGCACCAGCGTGGTCTTGCCGTGGTCGATGTGGCCTGCGGTGCCGATGATCATCGTGGGGGCGCCGTCACATGAAGTTGCGGGTGTGCAGGTCGGACAGCCGCTGCGCCTCGTCGCGCTCGAAGCCCAGCCGCGTGAGGCGGGCACGGCGTCCGGCCGCCATGTCGCGCTGCAGCTGCTGCACCGCCGCGTGGCCGCGCGCGATGGCGGCGGGCGAGAGTTCACCGGCCGCCAGCAGCACCAGCGCGTCGAACACTTCCTCGTTGAGGCCCGCCGTGCTGGCCAGCGTGTCGTAGCGCACCTCGATGGCGTTGCGCAGCCGCGCCTGGTAGTCGGGCTGCACCGAGAGCCGGTATTCGAGATGCGCCATGCCGAAGGCGACGTGGCGTGCCTCGTCGCGGGCCGTGAGCCGTGCGATCTGCCGAGTCACGGGGTCAGGCGCATGCGCATGCAGGAAGTTCAGCAGGTTCACGAAGCTGCCCTCGCCGAGCACGGACAGCAGGAAGGTGGCGACGGAGAAATCCGGCGCATCGAACAGCGTGCGCAGCGAAGCCTGTCCGCCGGCCGTCGATAGCGCGGGCTGATTGCCTCGCAGCGTGGCGCGGCGCGTGAACACCTCCACGTGCCGCGCCTCGTCGGCGCATTGCAGCGCCAGCAGTTGCAGCACCTCGCGGAAATGCGGATGGATCTGCCCGAGATGGCGCGCCGGCACCAGCAGCGCGGCGTTCTCGTTCTCGATGAGGTAGGTCATCACCTGCACGACGGCTGCTTCCACGGCGGGCGGCAGGTCGAAGGGCGCATCCCAGTCGATGGCCGTGCCCGGGTCCCATTGGGCTGCTGCTGCTTGCCGGTAGAGCTCGCCGGCCGTCGCGGCCCACACTTCGTCGCGGCGGTGCAGGGCGAAGAAGAAAGGCGGACTGCCGGCCTCCACCGTGGCGCCGCGCGCCGCCAGGCCCCAGCCGGGCGCGGCGTCTTCGGCAGGTGTGCCGTTGGCGTCGCCCTGCGCGGCGCCGGTCGATTGCGCGCCGAGCCAGCGGCCCTCGGCATGCGGGCTGCGCGTGACCACGGCCTCTTCAGCCTCGAAGCGCAGCGGGTGCCCCTGGCTGCGGCACCACGCCTCCAGGTGCATTCGCCAGTCCGGCGATTGCCCGCGCACGCGCAGCTCGCTACCCACCGGCCGTTCGGCCAGCGCGCGGCGAATGAGCAGCAGGGCGCCCTGGTCGAGGCCCAGCGACTCAATATCGATAGTCGGGATTGGTGATGCGGCCATCGCCGTCGTAAAAATGTTCGTCGTCCACCGCGCGTTCGAGAAGCGCATAGCCGCTGGTGCGGCCGGTGCGCCATTCGCGCAGGCCTTCGAGTTCGAGCAGAGGGCGCACCTGCGGATCGTCCCAGCGCATCGCCATCAGCAGGGAGACGAAGCGCTCGATCGATTCGGCCGGCGCATCCGGGCTGGTGGTGAAGTTGCAGTGGTCGTAGGCGCCGGTGCGCGCAATGACGCGCGTGCTGCCCGAAGGCAGCGTGCCATCGAGGCCGAATGCCAGGTGGTTGCCGTCGATGAGGCAGCAGGCATCGACCTCGCCGGCCATCAGCGCGATGGCCGCATCGCGCTCGCCGCCGATGTGGTCGCCGTGCTTGCCGCCGAGCACGTCGAAGTAGCGCACCTGGAAGTCGCGCTGCTTCACCAGGCCTTCGGTGCGCAGGTGGTCGAGCGGGATCAGCGTGGCCTGCGGTGAATCGAGCGCGCCAAGCCCGACGGTCTTGCCGCGCAGATCGGCCAGCGACTGCACCGGGCTGTCGGCACGCACGACGACAGCCGAGCGCAGGTCGCAGTCGGTGTCGCGCATGGCCACGGCCTGCACCTGCTGGCCACGGCTGCGCGCGATGCGATCGGCGCGCACCCAGGCCAATGGCGAATTCCATGCGAGGTGCAGCGTGCCGTCGAACTGCGCCTCGACCTGGCTTTCGTAGTTCGAATAAAGCACGTAGTCGAAGGGCAGGCCGTTCTTCACGAAGAAGGCCTTGAAGCCTTCCCAGATGGTGACGACCTTGGGCGCATAGGCTACGGCGCCCATGATCAGTGTCGGTTCGGACATGGCGCGGTTCCTCAGAACAGAGGCAGGCCGGTGATGGCCTTGCCGATGAAGTCGTACAGCACGTCGGAGGTCGGTGCCATCACGCTCGATGCGCGCGCATCGCGGAACAACCGCTCGATGCCCGCCTCCTTGCGGAAGGCCGCGCCGCCGCACACACGCATGGCGATGTCGGTGACTTCGAGCGCGGCTTCGGCGGCGGCCGCCTTCACTTCGAGTACGCGCAGCATGGTGTCGGGGCGGCCAGCACCGATGGCGGCCACGGTGTCGTCGAGCAGCGCTTGCACCATGTCGGTCTTGATGCGCGCACGTGCCAGGTAGGCGCGAATGGTCGGCAGGTCTGCCAGCGATGAATCGAGGTGCACGTGCCGCGTCTGGCTCACATGGCCGATGGCGCGGCTCAGGGCGCCTTCCATCAGGCCGGTCGAACACGCGGCGCCGAGCACGGAGAACCATGGAAGAACCACGCCCATCATGGTGTCGAAGCCCTTGCCGTCTTCGCCAAGACGGGCGCCGGCCGCGATGCGCACATCCTTCGCGGTGATCGGCGTGGAGGCGTTGCCGCGCAGGCCCAGCCCGTCGAAGCGGCCTGGCTGACTCAGGCCGTCGGACTTGGCATCGACCAGCCACAGCGTGCTCGCGCCTTCGGCCGCCAGCGGCTTGCTCGACCACACGTAGCTGTCGGCCTCGAAGGCGGAGGTGACCCAGCTCTTGCGCGCATCGAGCACCACGTTGTCTCCATCCGCACGGGCGGTGCCGGTGGGTGCCCAGAAGTGGCTGCGCGAATCGGCTTCGGAAAAGGCCAGCGTGCTCAGGTGCTTGCCCTCGGCGATTGCGCGGCGTACGGGCTCCGGGCCGAACTGTTCGAGCACGGCAGTGGCGCAGTAGTGCATGCACACGACCATCGCGGTGGACGGGCAGGTCTGCGCGATGCGAGAGACCACCTGCGCGGCTTCCTTCAGGCCCAGGCCCCGGCCGCCGACCGACGTGGCCGACACCAGGCCGAGCAGGCCGGCCTGGCCCATCGCCTGGATCGTCTCTCGTGGAAAGCGTCCCTCGCTGTCGGTGCGCTGGGCCGAGGGCTGCAGCGTTTGCGTTTCGATACCGGCGAGCACTTCGAGGGGATTCATCGCTTTTTCCTGGAGTACGGGTTGAGGGAGTCGGTCTATTGCAGCCGCTCGCGCAGGGCATCGAGCTGGGCAGTGAAGGGCGCGCTGTCTTCCAGGCAGCGCAGGTCGAGCAGCAAGCGGTCTTCGGCGATGCGGCCGATCACCGGCAGCGGCAGGCCACGCAGGGCGGTGGCGAGGGCGTCGAGCGCCGTGCCCGTGCCCTTCTTCGAGGTGCCGGCCGGCGCGAGCGCAAGGCCCGCCGAGGGCAGGCGCTCGACAGGCAGCGAGCCGGAGCCGATCTGCCCGAGCAGCGGCACGACTTCGACGGTGAAGCGCGGCGACACCGCTGCCTGCACGGGCGCCTTCAACGCCTCGGCCATTTCGCGGATCGCATCGGCGGGCCGTGTGAGCAGCCGCAGCGTGGGCAGGTCTTGCGCAAGGCGCTCGGGCCGCAGGTACAGCGACAGCGTGGCCTCCAGCGCCGCCAGCGGCAGCTTGCTCATGCGCAGCGCGCGCTTCATCGGAAACTTGCGGATGCGGCCCACGGCGGCCTTGCTGCCGACGATGAGCCCGGCTTGCGGACCACCCAGCAGCTTGTCGCCCGAGAAGGTGACGACATCGCAGCCGGCCGCAAGCATCTCCTGCGGCAGTGGCTCGCGCGGCAGGCCGTAGTGGGCCAGGTCGATCAGCGAGCCGCTGCCCAGGTCGGAGGCAAGCGGCACGCCGCGCGCATGCGCAATGCCGGCGAGCGTGGCTTCGTCGACCGCGGCGGTGAAGCCCTGCACGGCGTAGTTGCTGGTGTGCACCTTCATCACCAGCGCGGTGTGTTCGTTGATGGCGCGCTCGTAGTCCTGCGGATGCGTGCGGTTGGTGGTGCCGACCTCGACCATGCGCGCGCCCGCGCTGGCCATCACGTCGGGCATGCGGAAGGCGCCGCCGATCTCCACCAGCTCGCCGCGCGAGACGATCACTTCGCGCTCGCGCGCCAGTGCCGCGATGGTCAGCAGCACGGCGGCCGCGTTGTTGTTGACCACCGTGGCGGCTTCGGCGCCGGTGATGCTGCACAGCAGTTCTTCGACCAGCGAGTCGCGGTCGCCGCGGCTGCCGGTGGCGAGGTCGTACTCGAGGTTGTTGGGCGATGTCATCACCGCGAGCAGCCGCTGCAGCGCCGCGTCGGCCAGCAGCGCGCGGCCGAGGTTGGTGTGGATGACGGTGCCGGTGAGGTTCAGCACCGCGCGCATGCGCGGCGCGAGACGGGCCTGCACGCGCTCGGCGAGTGCGTTGCCGAGCGCCTCTTGCTCGATGTCAGCAGCCGCCAGCTTGCCCGCCACGGCCCGCGCGCGAAGCCCTTCGAGCAGCGCGCGCGCTTCCTTCACCACCAGCGTACGGCCATGCTCGGCCAGCAATGCGCCCGGCACGGCGAGGCGCAGCAGTTGATCGACAGAAGGCAGATCCTGGGGCCTTGCCGTCGAGCCGTGGACCACGGACTCTTCGGGCGCTGCCATCAGCCGCCTCCGCCGTCGTCGGGGATCTCGGGCTCTCCGAACAGCAGCATCAGGTTGTGGCCGCTGCGCTGATGCCCGGCTTCAGAGACGAGCAGGTCGAGCGTGACACTGGCGAGGTCGTCCGCGACGGGCTCGACCTCGGGGTCTTTCTCCATCGCGACCTGCTTGAGATAGTGGCCGCAGGTGTCGCAGCACTCGGCCTTGACTGCGCCTTCGCGCGCGCCGGTGGCCGGCAGTTCCACGCCGGGCTGCGGCGACAGCGATTCGAAGTGGATGCCCTTGGTGCTTTCGCAATGCGTGCACTTGATGCGAACGTAGTGCCACTCGGTGCTGCACAGCGAGCAGTGCAGGTAGCGAAAGCCCGCTTCGTCGGCGCCGATGCGC
Source organism: Variovorax sp. (assembly GCF_965279555.1). Lineage (NCBI taxonomy): Bacteria > Pseudomonadati > Pseudomonadota > Betaproteobacteria > Burkholderiales > Comamonadaceae > Variovorax > Variovorax sp. The sequence goes on from NZ_OZ257247.1 coordinate 650,452, forward strand.
GTGATGCTCACTGTGGGCGCGCTGCCGCAGCAGGGGCATTCGTTGCCGGGGTCGGTGCGGCCGAAGATGTTCTCGCCTTCGCGGTCGGCCACCTGCAGCACGAGCTGCGTCCAGTAGGCCTGCAGCCCCGCGGCAATCAATGGCGCGGCCGCAAGGTCGAGCCCGAACATGATGCGGCGCGAGAGGCGGTCGGCCTGCTGGTCGATCCATGCATCGTCGGCAGCCACCACGCGGTCGAGCGTGTCGCGCGCGGGGCCTTCAGGCAGCCGGGCGCGGAAGAGACCGAGCAGGCGGCGCAGTTCCCGCAGCCAGACCGGGTCGCGCGTCCATCCGAAGGCGGGCATAGGCGGCTTCAGCACCTTGGCAGCGGCTTCGAGCGCATCGGATGCGGGCAGCGCAACCACCGCGTAGTCCTGCAGCACCTGGTGCTGCGCCTGCGCGAGGTCGGCAATGAAGATCAGGTACTCGCGCATCGGATGCGAGGCCGCGAGCTGGCGCAGTCGAAGCTGCCGGTCGGAGAACGCGAGGGAACGCACCGGCAGGCGCAGGAACGGCATCTGCCGCCCGGCCTGCATTGCAATCTGCTCGGGGTCGAGAACGCGCGTGGTCCGGATCGGCGGCGGGGTGCCGGTTGAACTCGTCATCGGATCAGTATCACTCACCTCGCGTCATTTTGCGATGCCAGAGTGGGTGGTTGAGCTTGGCCCATCCCTCGGTGACGGTGCCGCGCGTCATGGCGCGCAGCGTGCCCTTGACCCAGATGGCCGCGTAGATGTGCGTGATGACCGAAAGAATCAGCACCACCGCGGAAACCGCATGCACCACCACCGCAATGCGCCGCAGCAATATCGGGAAGAAGCCGACGAACCACGGACTCCAGAACATGAAGCCCGTCACCAGCAACAGCAGCAGGCTGACGCCGAAGGCCCAGAACACCAGCTTCTGCCCGGCGTTGTATTTGCCCACCGGCGGCATGCTCGACTTGTCGCCCTTGAGCATCTTCGGCGCATTGGCGATCCACTCGCGATCCGTCTTGTCGAGGATGTTCTCGCGCCACATCGTGAAGAACAGGAACACGAAGCCCAGCACCATCAGCAGCCCCATGAACGGATGCAGGATGCGCGTCCACGGGCCGCCGCCGAACAGGTTGGTCAGGAAGAACAGGGCAGGGTGGAAGAAGGCCAGGCCCGAGAGCGCGGCCGCGAAGAACATGATCGCGACGAACCAGTGGTTCATGCGCGTGGCGTCTCGGTAGCGGCGAAGGTAGTAGCGTGTCATCGCAATCTCCTCATGCACGGGGCGCGGTGGGCGGCGGCGTTCGCGGCGGCTCTTCGATCACCACCACGTCGTCCGGGTGGCCGTCGCGGTCGGCATCGGGATGGTCGTCCTTGGGCTCGATGGGGCCGGTCTTCATGTAGTGGAAGAAGCTGCCCACCACGGCGCCGATCATGGCCACCATCGCGAGCGGCTTGGCCACGCCCTTCCACAGCGACACCAGCGGGCTGATGTGCGGATCTTTCGGCAGGTCTGCGTACAGGCCCGGGCGGTCGGCGTGCTGCAGCACGTACATCACGTGCGTGCCGCCCACGCCGGCCGGGTCGTACACGCCGGCGTTGGCGAAGCCGCGCTCCTTCAGGTCGACGATGCGCTCCGATGCGTATTCGTGCATGTCTTCCTTGGTGCCGAAGTGCAGCGCGCCGGTGGGGCAGGCCTTCACGCAGGCCGGCTCCAAGCCAACGCCCACGCGGTCGGAGCACAGCGAGCACTTGTAGGCCTTGTTGTCGACCTTGCTGATGCGCGGCACGTCGAACGGGCAGCCGGTGACGCAGTTGCCGCAGCCGACGCAATGCTCGCTGATGAAGTCGACGATGCCGTTGGCGTACTTGACGATCGCTCCCGGCGAAGGGCACGACTTCAGGCAGCCGGGGTCGTCGCAGTGCATGCAGCCGTCCTTGCGGATCAGCCATTCGAGCTTGCCCGCCTCGGGCTCCACCTCGGAGAACTTCATCACCGTCCAGGAAGACGGCGTGAGGTCGACCGGGTTGTCGTAGGTGCCGTGGTTGGTGCCGACCTCGTCGCGCAGGTCGTTCCACTGCATGCACGCGACCTGGCAGGCCTTGCAGCCGATGCAGGTCGACACGTCGATCAGCTTCGCCACCTGCTGCACCTGCGGGCGGCTGCGGATCTCTGGCGATGGCGTGGTGGTGGCCGAGCGGGCGGCGATGTCGAGGGTTTGAAGGGAGGACATCGCTCAGGCCTTTTCGATGTTCACGGTGAACGACTTGTACTCGGGCGTCTGCGTGTTCGCATCGCCGACGAAAGGCGTGAGCGTGTTCACCAGATACCCCGGCTTGGCCACGCCGACGAAGCCCCAGTGGTTCGGCAGCCCCACCGTGTGCACCGTGCGGCCGTCGACCTGCAGCCCGACGATGCGCTTGGTCACCACGGCCACCGCCTTGATGAAGCCGCGCTTGCTCGACACCTTCACCATGTCGCCGTGGCCGATGCCCTTTTCCTTTGCCAGCTCCTCGCCGATCTCGACGAACTGCTGCGGCTGGATGATGGCCGAGGTGCGCACGTTCTTGGTCCAGTAGTGGAAGTGCTCGGTGAGCCGGTAGCTGGTTGCCACGTACGGGAAGTCCTTCGGCACGCCGAGCCGTTCCAGGTCGCCCTTGAAGATGCGCGCCGCGGGGTTGGCGCGCGCCTTCTCGTTGTTCGGGTGCATCAGGTTGTTGACCAGCGGCGACTCGAAGGGCTCGTAGTGCTCCGGCAGCGGCCCTTCGGCCATGCCCGTGGGCGCGAACAGCCGGGCCACGCCCTCGGCCGTCATGATGAACGGGCGCACCGCGTCGGCTTCCATCGGGTTGGCGTCGGGCCGAATGTCGGGAATGTCCGAGCCGGTCCACTGCTTGCCGTTCCACGCGATGAGGCTGCGTTTGGCGATCCACGGCTTGCCGGTGGTGGGATCGGTGGAGGCGCCGTTGTAGAGAATGCGCCGGTTCGCGGGCCACGCCCACGCCCAGTTCTGCACCATGCCGATGCCGTACGGGTCGGCGTTGTCGCGCCGCGCCATCTGGTTGCCGGCCTGCGTCCATGCGCCGCTGTAGATCCAGCAGCCGCTGGCGGTGGTGCCGTCGTCGCGCAGCAGGCCGAAGCCGGAGAGCTGTTCGCCCGCCTTGGCTGTCGGCGGCTTGCTCGGGTCTTTCGGATCGACCAGGTCGACCAGCGCGCGGCCGTTGTATTCCATCGCCAGTTCCTGCGCGGAAGGCGAGTGCGGAATCTTGTAGGGCCAGGTCAGCTTGACGATCGGGTCGGGGAAGGCGCCGCCGTCCTTGATGTAGGCCTGGCGCATGCGGTTGAAGATGCCCGCCACGATCTCGATGTCGCCCTTGGCTTCGCCCGGCGGCTCCGCGCCCTTCCAGTGCCACTGCAGCCAGCGGCTGGAGTTGGTGAGCGAGCCGTCTTCCTCCGCGAAGCAGGTGGAAGGCAGGCGGAACACCGTGGTCTGGATGTCGGCGGTCTTGACGTCGTTGAACTCGCCGAAGTTGCGCCAGAACTCGCTGGTCTCCGTCACCAGCGGATCGATGGTGACGAGGAACTTGAGCTTCGAGAGCCCGTCGACGATCTTCTTCTTGTCCGGGAACGAGCCCACCGGGTTGAAGCCCTGGCAGATGTAGCCGTTGAGCTTGCCCTGGTTCATGAGCTCGAAGGCCTGCAGCACGTCGTAGAGCTTGTCGATCTTGGGCAGGTAGTGAAAGGCCCACTCGTTGTCGGCCGTGGCCGCGTCGCCCCACCACGACTTCTGCATGCTGACGAAGAACTTCGGGTAGTTCTGCCAGTAGCTCATCTGGTTGGGCCTGAGCGGCTTCAGCGCGCGGGTCTTGTAGTAGTCCTCCAGCGTCTGCTCGCTGTCACGCGCGAGCGACATGTAGCCCGGCAGCGAGTTCGACAGCAGCCCCAGGTCGGTCAGGCCCTGGATGTTGCTGTGTCCGCGCAGCGCGTTCATGCCGCCGCCCGCCACGCCGATGTTGCCCAGCAGCAGCTGCACGATGGCGCCGGTGCGGATCATCTGCGAGCCCTGGCTGTGCTGCGTCCAGCCCAGCGCGTACATGATGGTCATGGTGCGCGTGGACGTGCTGGTGCTCGCGATGTACTCGCACACCTTCAGGAACTTGTCCTGCGGGGTGCCGGTGATGCGGCTCACCAGCTCGGGCGTGTAGCGCGAATAGTGCCGCTTCATGACTTGCAGCACGCACTGCGGGTCCTGCATGGTCATGTCGACCTTGGCCATGCCCTGCTCGTCGAGCGCGTAGTTCCACGACTTGGGGTCGTAGTTGCGCTTGTCGGCGTTGTAGCCGCTGAATATCCCGTCCTCGAACTTGTAGTCGGGCCCGACGATGAACGGCGCGTTGGTGTAGTTGCGCACGTACTCCGTCTGGATCTTCTCGTTGCTCAGCAGGTAGTTGATGACCCCCGCCAGGAACGCGATGTCCGAGCCGGCGCGCACCGGGGCGTAGTAGTCGGCCATGGCGGCCGAGCGCGTGAAGCGCGGGTCGACCACGACAAGGCGCGCCTTGTTCTGCTTCTTGGCCTCGATGACCCACTTGAAGCCGCACGGATGCGCCTCCGCCGCGTTGCCGCCCATGATCAGCACGACATCCGCGTTCTGGATGTCCTGCCAGTGGTTGGTCATCGCGCCTCTGCCGAACGTCGGGGCCAGACTGGCCACCGTAGGTCCGTGTCAGACGCGTGCCTGGTTGTCGAACACCAGCATTCCGGTCGAGCGGAATGCCTTGTGCGTGATGTATCCGGTTTCGTTGGACGAGGCCGAGGCGCAGAGCATGCCGCTGCTGATCCAGCGGTTCACGGTCTTGCCGTCGGCGTTGGTGGTCTGGAAGTTGGCGTCGCGGTCGGCCTTCAGCAGCTTGGCGATGCGGTCGAGCGCCTCGTCCCAGCCGATGCGCTTCCACTCGGTGCTGCCGGCCTCGCGCACCTCGGGGTACTTCAGCCGGTTGGGGCTGTGCACGAAGTCGAGCAGGCCCGCGCCCTTGGGGCACAGCGTGCCTCGGTTCACGGGGTGGTCGGCATCGCCCTCGATGTGGAGGATGTCGGACACCACGTTCTTCGCCTTGTCGCCCAGGCTGTACATGATGAGCCCGCAGCCCACCGAGCAGTACGGGCAGGTGTTGCGGGTCTCGGTGGTGCGCGCGAGCTTGAAGTTGCGGGCCTCGGCCAGCGCGGCGGTCGGCGAGAAGCCGAGCGCCACGATGCTGGAGCCGACCAGCCCCGCACTGCTGACGCGGAAGAATTGGCGGCGGTTCATGTCCATGACGGAACCTCCTGCATCGCTGAAGTGGGGTGTTTCATCGTGGTGTCTTCTTCTTTGATTTGCGTGGGAAATCTGTAGCAGGCCGGCCGCGCTACTTGGGCGCGGAGCCGTCGCCGCCGCTCGGCGCGGGGGCTGCACCGCCGGAAGTGCCGCCGCCGTTCGGGCCGCTCATGCCGCCGATGGCCGAGCCGCCTTCGGACGGGCCCTTGTGGGCGGCGGACTCGTCGACCTTGTCGCCTGAGTCGGCGGGCTTGATGCCGCTCGGGCTTGCACCCGAACTGCCCGAAGTACCCGCGGACGGCGCGGCGGGGCTGGCCGAGGGTTTGGGATCACATGCACTCAACAGCATGCCGAGGGCCAGGCACAGGCCCAGGGTTTGCAGGCGCTGACATTGCAGCATTGACACTCCTTCGGGGGAAAGGACGGCCAGATAGTGGAATGTTTTTATTTCGCCCGCCGCGACCCGCAATAAATGCCTGATCGGCGCGGTGGGGTGTTTGTCACATCATGCGACAGCGCCATGACGCGGGCAAGTAGGCCAAAACCGGCAATAACCCTTGAATCCGGCCGTGCGCGGGCCTCTGGGCTATCGTCGCGGCCATGAATGCCTCCCTCCGCCTGGGTTGGCGCACGCTCTGGCGCGACCTGCGCGCCGGCGAGCTGCGCCTGTTGATCGTTGCCGTGCTGCTGGCGGTGGCCGCGCTCACGGCCGTCGGCTTCTTCGCCGACCGCCTGCAGGGCGGGCTGCAACGCGATGCGCGCCAGCTGCTGGGCGGCGACGCCGTGGTGGTCAGCGACAACCCGACGCCGGAGGCCTTCGTGGCGCAGGCCAGGTCGCTGGGCCTGGAAGGCACCGGCACCTACGGCTTCCCGACCATGGCCCGGGCCGAAGACGCCCAGGGCGGCGCCAGCAAGCTGGTGGCGCTGAAGGCGGTGACGGCGGGCTACCCGCTGCGCGGCAGCCTGCAGACATCGGCCACCCTCGACGGCCCGGGCGCCGTCACCCGCGACATCCCGCCGCCGGGCGAAGTCTGGGTCGACGCCTCGCTGCTCGACTCGCTGGGCCTGAAGATCGGCGACACCCTGCTGCTGGGCGACACCGGCCTGCGCGTGGGCCGCGTCATCACGCTGGAGCCCGACCGGGGCGCCGGCTTCATGAGCTTTTCTCCGCGCGTCATGCTGAACCAGGCCGACGTGGCGCGCACCGCGCTCGTGCAGCCGGCCAGCCGCGTGGGCTACCGCTATGCCGTGGCGGGCGACGACGCGGCCGTGAAGCGCTTCACCGACTGGGCCGACGCCACGCTCAAGAAGGGCGAACTGCGCGGCGTGCGGCTCGACTCGTTCGAAAGCGGCCGGCCCGAGATGCGCCAGACGCTCGACCGCGCCGAGAAATTCCTGAGCCTGGTCGCGCTGCTCGCGGCGCTGCTGTCGGCCGTGGCCGTTGCGCTGGCCGCGCGCGGCTTCGCCGCCAGCCACCTCGACGACTGCGCGATGCTGCGGGTGTTGGGCCAGAGCCAGCGCACCATCGCCGCGGCCTACACCTTCGAGTTCGCGGTGATCGGCTTGGTCGCGAGCGGGCTGGGCGTGGCCATCGGTTTCGCGGTGCACTACGTGTTCGTGCTGCTGCTGTCGGGCCTGGTCGAGACCGCGCTGCCGGCCGCCACGCTGTGGCCGGTGGCCTTCGGGCTGGGCATGGGGCTCACGCTGCTGTTCGCCTTCGGCCTGCCGCCGGTGCTCCAGCTGGCCCGCGTGCCGCCGCTGCGCGTGATCCGGCGCGACGTGGGCGGGCTCAAGCCGGCCTCGCTGGCGGTGCTGGGCGTGGGCGTGGCGGGCTTCGCGGCGCTGCTCATGGCGGCCAGCAGCGACATCAAGCTGGGGTTGATCGCCGTCGGCGGCTTCGCGGGCGCGGTGGCGGTGTTCGCGCTGCTGAGCTGGCTTGCGGTGAAGGTGCTGCGCCGCAGCGTGAATGAAACCACCGCGCCGCGCTGGCTGGTGCTGGCCACGCGGCAGATTTCGGCGCGGCCGGCCTATGCGGTGGTGCAGGTCAGCGCGCTGGCCGTGGGCCTGCTGGCGCTGGTGCTGCTGGTGCTGCTGCGCACCGACCTGGTGGCGAGCTGGCGCCAGGCCACGCCGCCGGACGCGCCGAACCGCTTCGTCATCAACGTCATGCCCGACCAGAGCGAGGCTTTCCAGAAGTCGCTGCGCGATGCGGGCGTGAGCAAGTTCGACTGGTACCCGATGATCCGCGGCCGCCTCGTCGCCATCAACGACAAGCCGGTCACGCCCGACGACTACGCGGAAGACCGCGCCAAGCGCCTCGTCGACCGCGAGTTCAACCTCAGCAACAGCGTGGAAGCGCCCGCGCACAACAGCATCACCGCCGGCAAGTGGACGCCCGGCGCGAAGAACGAGGTGAGCGTGGAAGAGGGCCTGGCCGAGACGCTCGGCCTGAAGCTGGGCGACACGCTGCGCTTCGACATCGGCGGCATGCAGAACGACGCGCGCATCACCTCGCTGCGCAAGGTCGACTGGGGCTCGCTGCATGCCAACTTCTTCGTGATGTACACAGTGGCCTCGCTGGCCGACGTGCCCACCACCTTCATGGGCGCCTTCCGCGCGCCCGAGACCCGCGGCTTCGACAACGCGCTGGTGCGCAGCTACCCCAACGTGACCAACGTCGACATGAGCGCCACCATCAACCAGGTGCAGCGCGTGCTCGACCAGGTGATCCGCGCTGTCGAGTTCCTGTTCGGCTTCACGCTGGCGGCCGGGCTGGTGGTGCTGTTCGCGGCCGTGACGGCCACGCGCGAGGAGCGTGCGCGCGAGTTCGCGGTGATGCGCGCGGTGGGCGCGCGCGCCAGCCTGCTGCGCCAGGTGCAGCGTGCCGAGCTGGCCGGTGTCGGGTTGCTCGCGGGTTTTCTCGCGAGCATCGTGGCCTCGGTGATTGGCTGGGCGCTGGCGCGCTACGTGTTCGAGTTCAGCTGGACCGCCTCGCCGCTGGTGCCGGTGGCCGGCGCGCTGGCCGGCGCGGTGCTGGCTCTGGGCGCGGGATGGTGGGGCCTGCGCGACGTGCTGCGCCGCCCGGTGGTGGACACCTTGCGCCGCGCGGCCGAGTAGCAATCTTTTTCTTCCGCAGGGGGCCGGACGGGGCCGGGGAATGCAATACATTCCCCGGCCCCGTATTCAATTCCGAAGTGAACCCCCTTACATGCGCTTGGCGTCATTCCAGATCACCAACTTTCGCTCGATCAACGACAGCGGTTCCATCGACTCCACACAGATCACGGCGATCCTCGGTCGAAATGACAGCGGCAAATCGAATCTGCTGCGTGCGCTCCACAGCCTGAACCCGACCGACGGCCTGGTCGAACTCAGCCCCATCAAGGACTTTCCGCGGCATCGCCGCCTCGAGGAGTGCAACGGCGACACGCCGGTCGTCTCCACCCGCTGGGCGCTCGACGAAAGCGAGCAGGCCGCCCTGGCCGAGATCCTGCCGCGCGCAGCGGGCGTGCGCCACGTCACCGCTGGCCGAGGCTACGCCGCTGTGCGCCGGGCCGGGCTCGAAGGCCTGAGTGCGCTGTCGCTCGATGTCGGCGACATCAAGGCCAAGGTCCGCAAGATCGTGCCGGCCGTCAAGGCTGCCGCCGAGAAAGTGACCGAAGAACAGCGTGCCCTGCTCGAGCAGGAGTCCGACACCTTCGACGCCGCGATGATCATGAACCCCGACTACGTCAAGTGGTCGGAAGGCGCCGTGAAGGCGATGCAGGCGCTGCGCAAGGCGCTGGCCGCGGCCGACGCCGAACTCAGCGACAAGCAGGACCAGATGCTGGCCGAGCTCGAGGACATGGCGCGCGCCATTGCCAACGACGAGCCCGCGCTGGCTCGCGCCCGTGCCTGGGTGCTGGAGAAGCTGCCGCGCTTCGTGTACGTGGACGAATACCCGGCGCTGCCGGGCCGCCAGAACATCGCCGAATACCTGGGCCGCGAGGGCTGGGGCCAGCTCACGCCGGAGCAGCAGAGCTTCGGCAAGCTGTGCAAGGTGGCGGGGCTCGATCCGCGCAAGCTGCAGGAGCTGCTCGACAGGAACGACCAGGCCACGCGCAACCAGCTCGCCAACCGCGCCGGTTCGGTGGTGACGGCCGAGATCCGCCGGCTCTGGAAAGACCGCCCGCTGAAGGTGCGCTTCAACCTCGACGGCCAGTACCTCGACACGCTGGTGTCCGACCCGAACGGTGCCTACGAGGTCGAGGTGAACCTGGAGGAGCGCAGCCGCGGCTTCCAGTGGTTCTTCTCGTTCTACATCGCGTTCTTCGCCGACACCCAGGGCGGCCGCGCGGAAGACGCCATCCTGCTGCTGGACGAACCCGGCCTGCACCTGCACGCCCACTCGCAGGCCGACCTGCTGGCGCACTTCGAGAGAGACTTCGGCAACCAGATCATCTACACCACGCATTCGCCGTTCATGGTGCCCGTGCACCGGCTCGACGCGGTGCGCACGGCCAGCCTGGGCGAGACCAGCGGCACCACGGTGAGCAACGCCGCCGAGGGCGACGAGCGCACGCTGTTCCCGCTGAAGGCCGCGCTGGCGCTGAGCCGGCTGGCGAGCGAGGCGGTGAAGGTGGAGACGGCAAGGGTGGAGACGGCGAAGCCTGCCAAGGTGGTCAAGCCCGTGGAGGTGGCGCCTGTCGCGGCAGTCGTCGAACCCGTGGCTCCCGCACCCGCACCCGCACCGGTGCCCGCACCTGCCGAGGCGCCGGTCGCCGAGCAGGTGGAAGCGGGCTGATCATCCGCGCGCTGTCTGCCCCTGAACCGGGGCAGGCAGAACTTCGCCGTTCCCCTTGAACATCCGCGCGCTCGCGAAGTCCACGAACGCCCGCACCTTCGGCGACAGCTGCCGGCTGGACGGCCACAGCGCCGAGAACTGGCCCTGCCGCGAGACGTGCCCGGCCAGCACGCAGCGCAGTTCGCCGCGCCCCAGCGAATCGCGGGCGAGGAAGTCGGGCATGTAGGCCACGCCCAGCCCGGCGACGGCCGCGCCGAGCATGGCTTCCATGTTGTTGCACAGCAGTGTGGCGGGCAGTTGCTCCGGCAGGCCGGGCAAGTCCCATTCCTCGATCTTTCCGCCGGTGACAAACTTGTAGCGCAGGCAGGCATGCTGCGCGAGCTCGGCCGGCACGCGCGGCTCGCCGTGACGCTCCAGATACGCGGGTGACGCGACCAGCACGAACTGGAACGGCCCCAGCCGCCGCGCCACCAGCTGCGAGTCGACCAGTTCGCCGCTGCGGATGGCGACGTCGACGCCCTCGGCGATCACGTCCACCAGCCGGTCGTTGAAGTCGAGGTCGAGTTCGATCTCGGGGTAGGTGGCCTTGAACTCCGGCAGGATCGGCAGCAGGAAGCGGTAGCCGATGGTCGGCAGGCTCACGCGCAACCGGCCGCGCGGCGCGGCGACGGCGTCCTGCATCATGGCCCGCGCGTCGTCCAGTTCGTCGAGGATGCGGCGGCAGCGCTCGTGGAACAGCACGCCTTCCTGGGTGAGCCGCGTGTGGCGCGTGGTGCGGTTGAAGAGCCTCACGCCGAGCTGCTGTTCGAGCCGCGCCACGTTCTTGCCCACCGCCGAGGCCGAAATGCCGAGCTGGCGGCCGGCCTTGGCAAAGCTGAGTTGGTCCGCCGCCCGCACGAAAGATTCGAGCCCGCTGAAACTGTCCATTGATTGGCAACCTGTGGTTGGGAGTCTGAGGATCAATGGTGCCATTCTTATTTCATTGATTCCTTTCTATCTTCTCTTCCTCCTCTTCTTCCGTGCGAAAGTTCTTTTTTCGATGTCCTCGTCTTCCTTGTCCAGGAACTGGCTGCTGGCCGCCGTATGCCTCGCGGCGCTGGGCATGCCGCTGAGCTTCACCGGCCCGGCGGTGGTGCTGCCCGCGATCCGCGACGCGCTCGGCGGCAGCCCGGTGCAGCTCAACTGGGTGACCAACGCCTTCATGCTGAGCTTCGGCGCGACGCTGATGGCGTCCGGTGCGCTGGCCGATGCCTATGGCCGCAAGCGCGTGTTCCTGCTGGGGCTTGCGGTGGTGGCGTTGAGCAGTTCGCTGCTCACGCTGGCGCCCGGCATCGTCGCGTTCGATCTGGCGCGTGCCCTGCAGGGGCTCGGCTCCGCCGCGGCCTTCGCGGCGGGCACGGCGGCGCTGGCGCAGGTGTTCGATGGCGCGGCGCGCACGCGGGCCTTCAGCCTGATCGGCACCTCGTTCGGCGTGGGCTTGTCGTGCGGCTCGATTCTTTCGGGATGGCTCGCGCAGGGCTTCGGTTGGCAGGCGGTGATGCTGAGCCCCGGCGCGGTAAGCCTGCTGGCGCTGTGCATCGCGTCGGTGAGCATGCGCGAGTCGCGCAACCCCAATGCGATGGACCTGGACATGCCGGGCACGCTCAGCTTCACCGCCGCGCTGAGCCTGCTCACGCTGGGCGTGCTGCAGGCGCCCGACAGCGGCTGGGGCAGCCCGTGGGTGCTCGGTGCGCTGGTCGGCGCGGTGCTGATGGGCGCGGCCTTCGTCGCCATCGAGCGGCGCGTGGCGCACCCGATGCTCGACCTGTCGCTGTTCCGCTTTCCGCGCTTCGTCGGCGTGCAACTGCTGGCCGCGGCGCCGGCCTATGGGTTCGTGGTGCTGCTGGTGCTGCTGCCGATCCGCTTCGTGGGGCTCGAGGGACGCAGCGCGATCGAGGCGGGGGCCTTCATGTTCGCGCTTTCGGGGCCGATCCTCGTGGTGCCAACGCTGGCGGCATCGCTCGCACACCGGTTCTCGGCGGGTGCGATCTCCGCCGTGGGGCTGCTGGTATGCGCCACGGGGCTGTTCTGGCTCAGCCGGTGCGCGCCGGGTACGCCGCTGGGCGTGATGGTGTGGCCGCTGCTGCTGATCGGCGCCGGCATCGGCCTGCCCTGGGGCCTGATGGACGGCCTTGCCGTGAGCGTGGTGCCGCGCGAACGGGCGGGCATGGCGTCGGGCATCTTCAACACGGTGCGGGTGGCAGGCGAGGGGATCGCGCTGGCGCTGGTGGGAGCCGGACTGACGGCATTGGTGGCGCTGCAGCTGGGATTGTCTTCAGCCGCGTCGCAGGCAGCGCAACGCGTGACGACGGGCGACCTGTCGCAGGCGCTGGCGTTGTTGCCCGGTGTGGACCGCGCGGCGCTGCTGAATGCGTACGGTGCGGCGTTCGGCATGTTGCTGTGCGTGCTGGCGGGGGTGACTGTGTTGACGGCGCTGGTGGTGTTCGCGTTCTTGCGCGGGGAGACGCATCCGGAAGAGAGCGCTGTTGCGTTGGAGTCGCCGGCCTGTTGATGGGCACTGTCCCGCTCCTTTCCCCTTGCGGGATAAGGCGGGGTCGATTCGCTAAGCGGAGCGTCACAAAACTTCGGGCGGTCTTCCTGTCCAATAGCGGCACCATGGAAAACCAACCGAACGAACTCGAACCGCGCGTGACCGAGCTCGAAATCAAGTCGAGCTACGCCGAAGACCTGCTGGACCAGCTGAACATGACGATCTACCGCCAACAGCAGCAGATCGACCGGCTGATCCTGCAGGTCACGCAGCTCAGGGAACAGAGCCAGAACGCGTCACAGGACGGTGCGGCCCGCAACCCGCGCGACGAACTGCCGCCGCATTACTGACGATCGAGGGCGCTTTCCGGGGACACCGTGGAGCCGGCTTTGCCGGGCCACAGGTGTCGCCCCCAGTGAGGGGGAAGGAGAAGCGACACGAAGTGCGCGAAGCCTGGGGGAGTTACCCATGTGCGTGCCAGAGCACGGCAAAGAAGTGGCAGGTGCTGCCCGCCAGCACGAACAGGTGCCATACCGAGTGGGCGTAGCGCACCTTGTTGTCGAACAGGAACACCACCGCACCGGCGGTGTAGAAAAGGCCGCCGGCTACCAGCCAACCCAGCCCTGCGGCAGACATGCGCTCGTACAGCGGCACCGCCGCCATCAGCGCCATCCAGCCCATCGCCACATAGAGCCCGGTCGACCACAGCGGATGCTGCAGCCGGTTGAACAGCTTGGCGCTCACGCCCAGCGCGGCGGCCGCGCAGATCGCACCGAACAGTGTCCAGCCCAGCGGCCCGCGCAGCACGCCGAACAGGAAGGGCATGTAGCTGCCCGCGATGAACAGGTAGATGGCCGCGTGGTCCAGCCGGTTGAACCAGGCCTTGGCCCGGCCCATCGGCAGCGCGTGGTACAGCGTGGAGATCAGGTACAGCACGATGGCCGTGCCCGCGAACAGGCAGGCGCCGACGATGCCCGCCGCCTGCCCCTTCTGCGCCGCGCTGTAGACCAGGACGGGCAGCGCCGCGATGGCCAGCGCCAGGCCCAGGCCGTGGCTCAGGGCGTTGAAGAGCTCTTCCATCGCGGTCTGGTCGCGGGCCGCCAGCACCGAAGCGCGAGGCGAGGAACGGGTCTGTGCAGGTGCAGTCATCAGGAGCGGAACCTCATGAAAAATGGATTTGCGGCCCCAAGCTTGCCAGAACCGTGCCACGCGTCCTGGCTGCTTGCCCAGCTTGCGACCAAGGGCTTCTTCCCGATCGCGGGACCTACTTGACCTGCTGCTTGCCCAGCTTGCGCGCCAGCGTGCGCCGGTGCATGCCGAGCCTGCGCGCGGTCTCTGAAATATTGAAGCCGGTCTCGGCCAGCGTCTCGTGGATGCGCTCCCATTCGAGCGTCTTGATCGAGGTGGAGCGGTTGGTCAGCTCGACCTCGGTGGTGCCGGCGGCGCGTCCGAAGGCGGCCTCGATGTCGTCGGTGTTCGACGGCTTGGCCAGGTAGTGGCAGGCGCCGAGCTTGATGGCTTCCACCGCAGTGGCAATGCTCGCAAAGCCCGTCAGCACCACGATCAGCATCTTGGCGTTGTGACGGTGCAGCATCTGCACGCAGGCCAGACCCGAGGCTTCGCCGTTGAGCTTGAGGTCGACCACCGCATACCCGGGCGACAGCGTCTCCAGCAAGGCGCCTGTCTCCGCGAGGTTGCTCGCGTGCGTCACGGCATAGCCGCGGCGCTCGAACGAACGGCCGAGCGTGCGCGCGAAGGCATCGTCGTCCTCGACGATCAGCAACTGGCGCTCAGCCTCGGTTTCGGTCATGGCCTTGTGTTTCGGTGGTCCCGTGGTCGAGGGTTTCTTGGGCTTCCTGTCCGCCGTCGTCGTCCTCGTCTTCCTCTTCTTCCAGCACGATGGCCGCCAGCGGCAGCGTGATCTTCACGATCGCACCGCCTTCGGGCCGGTTGCCCGCGGCAACCCGGCCGCCGACAGTGCGCGCCACGTTCACGACCAGGAACAGGCCCAGCCCGCCGCCGGGGCGGCCCTTGCTCGACTGGTAGGGCTTGCCGAACTCCTTCAGGATGGCCGGCAGGAAGCCGGGGCCCGCGTCCGTGACCGTGATCGTCAGCGCGTCGGCGTCGTGTGCCGCCTCCAGGCGCAGCCAGTGCGGCGACGCCTCCAGCGCATTGTCCAGCACGTTGCAGATCATCTGCTTGAGGGCGGAGTCGGAAACCATGGGCAGGTCCCGGCCAAAGTGGTTGTCGTACTCGAAGTCCTCGACGGGGCGGGTGGTGCGCCACTCTTCGATCAGGTCGTCCAGGAAGGTGCTGACGGTGGTTTCCTCGGACGACTCGCCGCGCGCCTCGCCGGCCGACAGCAGGATGCCGCTCACGATGCTCTTGCAGCGCTGGATCTGCAGCTCCATCTCGGCCACCTCGGTCAGCAGCTCGGGGTCGGAGCTGAAGTGCGGCAGCCGGCGCCAGTCGCCCAGGATCACCGCCAGGGTGGCCAGCGGCGTGCCCAGTTCGTGTGCCGCGCCCGAGGCCAGCAGGCCCATGCGCACGATGTGTTCTTCTTCCGAGGCACGCTGGCGCAGGTCGGCCAGCCGCGCGTCGCGGGCGCGCAGGTTGCGGCTGATGCGGGTGATGAAGATGACGAGCAGCGCGGCGTTCAGCGCAAAGCACACCAGCATGCCCTGGATGTAGGGGCTCCAGAGGCCGCGGTTGTGGTCCAGCGGCAGCGCGAGCGGGCGCGAGAACAGCGCCAGCCCGGCAAAGCAGATGCTGGTGATGACCACGATGGTCCAGGTCGACCAGGGCTTCAGCAGCACAGCGCCCAGCGTCACCTGCAGCAGGAACAGGAACACGAAGGGGTTGGTGGCGCCGCCGCTCAGGTAGAGCTGGGCCGTGAGCGTGGCAACGTCGACCAGCAGCGCAAGGAACAGTTCGCCGTTGGTCACGCGCCGGTGGCTGCGCGCGCGCAGCAGGCTCACCATGTTGAAGAGCGCCAGGCAGGTCAGCACCTGCAGCATGTGGTCCAGCGGCAGCCGGATGGCGAAGCCGTAGTGCACCACGAGGATGGTGACGACCTGCCCGACCACGGCAAACCAGCGCAGCTGGATCAGCTGCTGCATGTTCTGGTGGCCGGTGGCGTTGTCGAGGCTGGCGACGCCGGCGCGGGGGGCATGAAGCTCCCCCGCGATCGCGACGGCCTCAGTCGCGGCGGGCATCTTGTGGGGCGTGGCGGGCGTCGGCATCGGCCGCATTTTCGCTGCGGCGTACGAACCAGGCTGCGATCAGCACCATCAGCGCAAGGCCATACCAGGTCAGTGCGTAGACGAGGTGGCTGTTGGGGAAGGCGATGACGGTCAGGCCCGCGGCGGGCCAGGCGTGGGTGTCGGCGGCCTGCGTGCCAGCCGTGGCGGGGGCGGCGGGCGCGGCCTCGGCGTCGATGAAGTAGGGCGCCACGTCGGCCAGGCCGCGCGCGGCGGCAATGGCCTGCACGTCGCGCGAGAACCAGCGGTCGGCCGCCGGGTCGTTCTTGCGCAGGAAGCCGCCCTTGGGCTCCGTGAGGCGCAGCAGGCCGGCGACGGTGGTCTCGCCCTGGGGCTCGGCCGCGGTGCGGGCCGAGCGTTCGCGTGCCTCAGGCGGCACGAAGCCCCGGTTGACCAGCACCACGGTGCCGTCGGCCGCGCGCAGCGGGGTCAGCACCCAGAAGCCGGCGCCGAGCCGGGTGCTGGCCTGCACCAGGGTTTCTTTGTCGTGGAGGAAAGTGCCGGCGATGCGGATGTGCCGGTATTCGTCGTTGGCCGCATTGACGGTGGGCCATTCGTTTCGCCCGGGGGCCGTGGTGGCCGGGGCATGCACGCGCTGGTCGACGCGGGCGATGAGATCGAGCTTCCAGGCCCTGCGCTCGACCTGCCAGGTGCCAAGCGCGAGGAAGCCGCAGAAGGCGATGACGGCAAGGACCGCCAGCGCCACCCGTGCGGCGGTGGAGCGCTGGCGGACTGCCGGCGCCATCAGGGCATGTTCTTCATGTCGTGCATCGAGTGCGGCATCATGTTCGTGTTCATGTGGTACATGACCCACAGCGAACCGGCCAGCGTGATGACCACGACGACGAGCGTGAAGATCAGCGCCAGCATGTTCCAGCCGCCTTCCGACTTGGCGTCCATGTGCAGGAAATAGACCATGTGCACCACGATCTGCACCACGGCGAAAGCCAGGATGACGAGGGCGGTGGTGTTCGGCTTGTCGAACACCTTGGCCATCACGATCCAGAACGGAATGGCGGTGAGGACCACGGCCAGCACGAAGCCGGTCATGTAGCCCTTGAAGGTGCTGTGGCTCACCGGACCATCGTCGTGGTGGTCATGGCTGTCGTGGCCATGTGCGCCATGGCCGGCGGTTTCGATATGCGCGCTCATTGCAGCGATCCCATCAGGTACACGAAGGTGAAGACGCCGATCCAGACCACGTCCAGAAAGTGCCAGAACATCGACAGGCACATCAGGCGGCGGCGGTTGGCGGCGGTGAAGCCGTGCTTGGGCAGTTGGAACATCAGCACGATGAGCCAGACGATGCCGAAGGTCACGTGCAGGCCGTGGGTGCCCACCAGCGCGAAGAACGACGACAGGAACGCGCTGCGTTGCGGGCCGGCGCCTTCGTGGATCAGGTGCGCGAATTCATACAGCTCGAGGCCGATGAAGCCCGCGCCCAGCAGGCCGGTGATGGCCAGCCACACCAGCACGCCGCCCATGCGGCGCTGCTGCATCTGCAGCATGGCAAAGCCGTACGTGATGGACGACAGCAGCAGCAGCGAGGTGTTGATCGCCACCAGCGGCAGGTCGAACAGGTCGGCGCCCGAGGGGCCGGCCGCATAGCTGCGGCCCAGCACGCCGTATACCGCGAACAGGCAGGCGAAGATGAGGCAGTCGCTCATCAGGTAGAGCCAGAACCCCAGCAGGGTTCCGTTCTCCGGATGGTGGTCTTCGTTGCGGACGTTGAAGACTTCGAATGCTGGCGCGTTCACGGCGGCGGAAGAAAGAGCGGTGTTATTAGACATTGGCAGCCAGCAGGCGCGTGCGCGCGTCTTCGGTGCGGACGACTTCTTCCGTGGGGATGTGGTAGTCGCGCTTGTAGTTGAAGGTATGGATGATCGTGGCGGCGAGCATGGCGACGAAGCCGATGCCGGCCACGAGCCACATCTGCCAGATCAGCGCGAAACCGCACGCCGCTGCCAGCGCCGCGATGATGAAGCCGGCAGCCGTGTTCTTGGGCATGTGGATCGGGCTGAAGCCTTCCAGCGGACGCTCGTAGCCTCGTGCCTTCATGTCGGACCAGGCATCGTTGTCGTGCACGCGCGGCGTGAACGCGAAGTTGTAGGCCGGCGGGGGCGACGAGGTCGACCATTCCAGCGTGCGGCCGTTCCACGGGTCGCCCGTGGTGTCGCGCAGCGATTCGCGGCGGATGAAGCTCACCACCAGCTGGATGATGAACGAGGCGATGCCCAGCGCGATCAGCACGGCGCCGAAGGCGGCGACCTGGAACCAGATCTGCAGCGACATGTCCTGGAAGTGGCTCATGCGGCGGGTCACGCCCATCAGGCCCAGGATGTACAGCGGCATGAAGGCGAACCAGAAGCCGACGATCCAGAACCAGAACGAGCACTTGCCCCAGAACGGGTCGAGCTTGTAGCCGAAGGCCTTCGGGAACCAGTAGGTGATACCGGCCAGCATGCCGAACAGCACGCCGCCGATGATCACGTTGTGGAAGTGGGCGATCAGGAACAGGCTGTTGTGCAGCACGAAGTCGGCCGGGGGAACGGCCAGCAGCACGCCGGTCATGCCGCCGATCACGAAGGTGATCATGAAGCCGATGGTCCACATCATGGGCAGCTCGAAACGGATGCGGCCGCGGTACATGGTGAAGAGCCAGTTGAAGATCTTCGCCCCCGTCGGGATCGAGATGATCATCGTCGTGATGCCGAAGAACGAGTTCACGCTGGCGCCGGAGCCCATGGTGAAGAAGTGGTGCAGCCAGACGAGGTACGACAGGATGGTGATCACGACCGTGGCGTAAACCATCGAGGCGTAGCCGAACAGGCGCTTGCCGGAGAAGGTGGAGACCACTTCCGAGAAGATGCCGAAGGCCGGCAGGATCAGGATGTAAACCTCGGGGTGGCCCCAGATCCAGATCAGGTTCACGTACATCATGGCGTTGCCGCCCATGTCGTTCGTGAAGAAGTTGGTGCCTGCGTAGCGGTCGAGCGACAGCAGGGCCAGCACGGCGGTCAGCACCGGGAAGGCGGCGACGATCAGCACGTTGGTGCACAGGGCGGTCCAGGTGAAGACGGGCATCTTCATCATGGTCATGCCGGGCGCGCGCATCTTCACGATGGTCGCCAGCAGGTTCACGCCGGACAGCAACGTGCCCACCCCCGCTATCTGCAACGACCATATGTAGTAGTCGACCCCCACGTCGGGGCTGTAGAGAATGCCCGACAGCGGCGGGTAGGCCAGCCAGCCGGTCTTGGCGAATTCACCGACGAACAGCGACGCCATCACGAGGCCGGCGCCGAAGGTGGTCATCCAGAAGCTGAAGTTGTTCAGGAACGGGAAGGCCACGTCGCGCGCGCCGATCTGCAGCGGCACCACGAAGTTCATGAGGCCCGTGACCAGCGGCATCGCCACGAAGAAGATCATGATCACGCCGTGGGCGGTGAAGACCTGGTCGTAGTGGTGCGGCGGCAGGAAGCCGGCGTTGTCGCCGAAGGCCATGGCCTGCTGGGCCCGCATCATCAGGGCGTCGGCGAAGCCGCGCAGCAGCATCACCAGGCCCAGGATGATGTACATGATGCCGATCTTCTTGTGGTCGATGCTGGTGATCCAGTCGCGCCACAGCATGCCCCACAGCTTGAAGTAGGTCAGAGCGCCGAGGACGGCGATGCCGCCCAGCACCACGCCCGCGAAGGTCGCGAGCAGGATGGGCTCGTGGTAGGGAATCGCCTCCCAGGTGAGGCGGCCGAAGACGAGCTTCGTCAGGTCTAGGTTCTGCAACATCTTATTCTTCGGTGGTGCACATCGCGGTGACGTACTTGCGCTTGGGCGTGTCGAGGGAATCGGTCAGCCAGGCTTGCTTGGTGGCAACGTTGAAGGCGCCGGGCTTGCCCATGCCGCCGTCGGCGTCGATGGCCATCATTTCCTTCATGCACATCTTGTTGCGGTCGACGCACAGGTTGAGGATGGCGTCGTACAGGGCGGGGTCCACGGCGGCGTAGTGGCGCACGGGCTCGCGCTCGCTGGGAGCCTCGAGCTTCTTGTAGAGCTCGCGTGTGAGTTCGCCGTCCTTGCCGGCCTTGACCTTCTGCACCCATTGGTCGAAGTCGCCGTCGCTCAGGCCGTGGAACTTGAAGCGCATGCCCGAGAAGCCGGCGCCGCTGTAGTTGGCGGAGAAGCCGTCGAACTCGCCCGGCTTGTTGATCACCGCGTGCAGCTTGGTCTCCATGCCCGGCATGGCATAGATCTGGCCGGCCAGCGCGGGGATGAAGAAGGAGTTCATGACCGAGGAGGCCGTGATCTTGAAGCTGATCGGGCGGTCCACCGGGGCGGCCAGCTCGTTCACCGTGGCGATGCCCTGCTCGGGGTAGATGAACAGCCACTTCCAGTCGAGCGCCACCACTTCGACCACCAGCGGCTTGGTATCCGCGGGGATCGGGCGCTGGGCGTCGAGGCGGCGCAGCGGCTGGTAGGGGTCGAGCACGTGAGTGCTGATCCAGGTGATCGCGCCCAGCGCGATGATGATGAGCAGCGGCGCCGCCCAGATCGCCAGCTCGAGCTGGGTGGAGTGGTCCCAGTCGGGGCTGTAGGTGGCCTCCTTGTTCGACTGGCGGTACCGCCAGGCGAAGAAGATGGTCAGGGCGATCACCGGGATGATGATGATCAGCATCAGCACGGTGGAGACGACGATGAGTCGTCCCTGCTGGTGGGCGATGTCGCCGGATGGGTTCATCAGCACCGTGTTGCAGCCCGCCAGGAGGACGGCGGGAAGCAGCAGGAGCGATCGGCGAAGGTTCTTGAGGATGTGCATGCCGGGGGAAAAGAGGTGCAGGGGCGACGCAAAAAGACCCCACAATCTACGCCCGAAGACGGGTTTCGCCTATTGGACGTTTTGTCCTATGGCGGTAAATGTGTTTCGGTGAGACGCTATAGGTTGTCCATGATCCCATGTGTCACTTCCCGAGGTGACACCCGAATTACAGAAGCAATGACGACGTCCAGCATCAGTCCGCAAGGCGCCCATCCGCTGCCGAACTCGCCCGAAGCCGGTGCCCGGCAGGGCGACGACCACTCGCACATCGCCCCCGGCGAGATCGCGGTTGGCGTGATCATCGGCCGCGCATCCGAATATTTCGACTTTTTCGTCTACGGCATCGCCTCGGTGCTGGTGTTTCCTGCGGTTTTCTTCCCGTTCGAGCAACATCTTGAAGGTGTTCTCTACTCTTTCCTGATTTTCTCGTTCGCCTTCATCGCGCGTCCGTTCGGAACTGTCATCTCGATGGCCATCCAGCGACGTTTCGGGCGGGAAGCCAAGCTGACCCTGGCGCTTTTCGTGCTCGGCACGTCGACCGCCGGCATCGCCTTCCTGCCGGGCTACGCCAGCCTGGGCTTCACGGCCATCGTGCTGCTCTCGGTTTTCCGCTTCGGCCAGGGGCTGGCGCTGGGCGGCTCGTGGGACGGCCTGCCGTCCCTGCTCGCGCTGAACGCGCCTGCCAACCGCCGTGGCTGGTACGCCATGCTGGGCCAGCTGGGCGCTCCCATCGGCTTCTTCATTGCCAGCGCGCTGTTCGCCTACCTGTATTCGAGCCTGCCGTCGGAAGACTTCCTCGACTGGGGCTGGCGCTACAGCTTCTACGTGGCCTTCGCCATCAACGTGGTGGCGCTGTTCGCCCGCCTGCGCCTGGTGGCCACCGACGAATACTCGCGCCTGCTCGAAGAGCGTGAACTGGAACCCACCAGCGTGACCGAGCTGGTCAGCTCGCAAGGCTCGAACGTCCTGATCGGCGCCTTCGCCGCGCTGGCCAGCTATGCGCTGTTCCACCTGATCACCGTGTTCCCGCTGTCGTGGATCACGCTGTATTCCGACCAGTCCGTCACCGAATTCCTGGTCGTGCAGATGATCGGCGCTGTGCTCGGCGCCGCCGGCATCGTGGCCTCGGGCCTGCTGGCCGACCGCATCGGCCGCCGCTTCACGCTGGGCGGGCTGGCTGCCGTGATCGCCGCGTTCAGCGGCTTCGCACCCACGCTGCTCGATGGCGGGCGCATCGGCCAGGACATCTTCATCCTGGTGGGCTTCGTCATCCTTGGCCTGTCGTACGGCCAGGCAGCCGGCGCCGTGACCTCGAACTTCGCGCCCAAGTACCGCTACGTTGGCGCCGCCCTGACGGCCGACGTGGCATGGCTGGTCGGCGCGGCGTTCGCGCCGCTGGTCGCGCTGGGCCTGTCTGCACACTTTGGCCTGGCCTATGTGAGCGTGTACCTGCTGTCGGGTGCTGTCGCCACGCTGGCCGCGCTGGGGCTGAACCGGGCGCTGGCACGCGACTGACCAGGTCGCCAAGCCGCAGCGCGCGCAGCGGTTGTTTCTTCCAAAGGGGCCGGTTCGGCCCCTTTTTCATTAGGATGCGTCGGATGTTCGCCGCCGCAATTTTTGACATGGACGGGCTGCTGATCGATTCGGAGCGCCCCATCATGGCCGCCTGGATCGAGGCCGCCCGCACGCTCGACATCGAGCTTTCGCACAGCCAGTACCTGCAGGTCGTGGGGCTCTCCACCGTGGAATCCGAACACATCCTCGCGTCGCTGCTGGGCGGTTCGGAGGCCTACCGCCATGCCATCGAGCATGTGCGCCGGTATCTGCAGCTCGAGCGCGCCGACGGCGCGCCGCTCTTTCCCATCAAGCCCGGCGCCGCCGAATTCCTGGGCGCCCTGCGCGAGCGTGGCATCCGATGTGCCGTGGCCTCGTCGTCCACGCGCAGGCAGATCGAGGCCTGCCTCGGCAGCCTCGGCCTGCTGCACCATTTCTCGGCATTTGCGGGCGGCGACGAGGTGACGCGCGCCAAGCCCGATCCGGCGCTCTACCTGCTCGCGGCCGAGCGGCTGGGTGGGGCCCCGGCCGACTGCATCGCCTTCGAGGACAGCGAGAACGGCGCCAAGTCGGCGCTTGCGGCGGGGCTGCGGGTGGTGGTGGTGCCCGACCTCAAGCATCCTCCCGAAGCCATCACCGGCCGGGCGTTCCATGTGCTCGAGTCGCTGCACGACGCGGTGCCGCACCTGCCGCGCTGGTTTCCGTCGCCGGCAGGGACGCGAGGAAAGCAACCCGCATGATCAGGATAGGCACGCTCTGCCATGTGGTCGACAGCTGTTTGGCGTCGCCCTTCACCGAGCGTGCGGTCGGACGGATCGTGGAAGTGGTTTCGCCGCCCTACGAGGCGCCGAGCGAGCGCTACCTGCCCGGCACGTACTACGACGTGCTGTTCGAGGGCTGGACCTTCTATTGCCGCAGCGACAAGCTCGTGCCCATTTCCGATCCCGACGCCGACATCGAGCGCTGGGAAGACGTTTTTCTGGACGAGCCTTCGCCGGCCGTTCAGAGTACTTCGTCGCGCAACTGCGGGAACACCTTCGACACCTTCGCAAGCAGGTAGTCGCCGTAGCGCCCGCTGAAGGCGTGCACGTTGGCGCGGTCCCAGCGCTCGGCGCTGTCGTCGCGCGCTTCGGCGCCCGCCAGGCCTTCGATGCGCTGCACGCGCGCCTCGAAGTTCGGGTCGAAGAACAGCGGAAACGACAGCCGGTCGTGCCCTGACGTGTTGCGCTTCACGCGGTGCGGGGTCGACTTGTAGAGGCCGCCGGTCATGCGGTCGAGCATGTCGCCGATGTTGCAGACGAACGAGCCCGCGACCGGCGGCGCGTCGATCCAGCCGCCGGGCGTGTGCACCGCCAGGCCGCCGATGTGGTCCTGGTGCAGGATCGTGAGCAGCCCGTAGTCGGTGTGCTCGCCCACGCCCCATTGCACGTCCAGGCCTTCGGGCACAGGCTGCGACGGGTAGTTGAACAGGCGAAACAGGATCAGCGGATCGCCCGTGTAGCGCTCGGCGAAGTAGCCGGCCGGCAGGCTCAGGCTCAGCGCGATGCCTTCCATGAGCCGGTGGCCGAGCTGTGTGACGGCCGCCATGTAGTCGAGGATGGTTTCGCGAAAGCCCGGCACGTCGGGGAACAGGTTGGGGCCGTGCACCGGCGTCTTCGCCTGCACCAGCGGGTGGGTGGCGGGGAGTTCGGTGCCGAGGTAGAGGCCTTCCTTCCAGTCGGGCCGGCCCGAGGTCAGCTCGCCCCCCAGCGGAAAGAAGCCGCGCCATGCGCGACCGCCAAGCGCCATGCGCCATTGCATCTTGGTTTCTTCGGGCAGGTCGAAGAACCGGTGGCTCAGCGCTTCGAGCCGCTGCACCAGCGCGGGGTCGACGCCGTGGCCGGTCACGTAGAAGAAGCCGTGCGCGCGGCAGGCGGCGCCGATCTGCGCGGCGACAGTATCGCGCCCGGCGGTGCCTGCCACGAGCGCCGAAACGTCGATGAGTGGGAGTGATGCGTCGGTCATGCGTCTCTCGAGAAAGGGGAGCGGATATCGGACAGGAACTGCTGCGCGCGCGGATGCTGCGGGCGGTTGAAGAAGTCGTCGGGCGTGGCGCGCTCCAGCACCTTGCCTTCGTCCATGAACAGCACGCGGTCGGCCACCTCGCGCGCGAAGCCCATCTCGTGCGTCACGCAGACCATGGTCATGCCGTCGCGCGTGAGGTCGCGCATCACCAGCAGCACCTCGCCGACCATCTCGGGGTCGAGCGCGCTGGTGGGCTCGTCGAACAGCATCAGCGGCGGCTGCATGGCCAGCGCGCGCGCAATGGCCACGCGCTGCTGCTGGCCGCCCGACAGTTCGCTGGGCCATGCGTTGGCCTTGTTCGACAGGCCCACGCGGTGCAGCAGTGCCATCGCGCGCTCGTCGGCTTCCTTGCGCGTGAGGCCGCGCAGCTGCATGGGCGCCATCGTGCAGTTCTGCAGCACCGTGAGATGCGGGAACAGGTTGAACTGCTGAAAGACAAAGCCGATGCGCGAGCGGAAGGCGTTCACGTCCAGGCCCGGCGCATGGATGTCCTGCCCGTCGACCACGATGCGTCCCGACTGAATAGGCTCCAGCCGGTTGAAGGTGCGTATCAGCGTCGACTTGCCCGAGCCCGATGGCCCGCACACCACGACGACTTCGCCCTTGTGGATGGTCTCGGTGATGTCGACCAGCGCGTGGTAGCTGCCGTACCACTTGTTGATTTTTTCGAGTTCGATCATGCGGACACCTTGGCGGTGGCGGTAGAGATGCCGCGGCGCGCGAGCCGGCGCTCGAGCCAGTAGGCGAAGCGCGACAGGCCGAAGCAGAGAATGAAATACGTCCCGCCCAATATCAGGTAGATCTGCGCCGGCTTGGTGAACACCTGCGTGTTGATCTGCGTAGCGATGAACGACACCTCGGCCAGCCCGATGATGTAGCCCAGCGAGGTTTCCTTGATGGTCGAGACGAACTGGTTCACCAGCGAAGGCAGCATGCTGCGCAGCGCCTGCGGCAGCACCACCAGCCGCATCGCGCGGCCGTAGCCCAGGCCCAGCGCGCGGGCGGTTTCCATCTGCCCGCGCGGCAGGCCCTGGATGCCGGCGCGCACGATCTCGGCGAGGTAGGCGGCATCGAACACCACCAGCGCGATCAGCATGGTGGTGAACTGGTCGGTCTTCACACCGGTGACGCTGGGCAGGAAGAAATAGGCCCAGAAGATCACCATCAGGAGCGGAAGCCCGCGCACCACGAACACGAAGCCCGTGACCGGCCAGCGCAGCCAGCGCCACGGGCTCACGCGCGCCAGCCCGAGCAAAATGCCCAGCGGCAGCGCGAGCACCAGCCCGCAGGAGGCCAGCAGCAGCGTGAGCACCAGTCCGCCGAGCGGGCCATTCGGGTACTGCCCGATAAGGAAGTAGACCCAGTAGTCGTTGATGATCTGCAGCATCGCGTCGGGCCTTTAGATCGTCCGCACCGGGAAGCGGTGGTGGTACCAGGTGGCCAGTCCCGTGATGGCCAGCGACACCGTGAGGTATGCAGCGCTGGCGAACGCAAAAGACTCGAAGCTGCGGAAGGTCGCGCTCTCGACCTGCCCGGCCTGGTACATCAGCTCGGCCACGCCGATCACGGTGGCGATGGACGTGTTCTTCCACAGGCTCAGCGTCTGCGAGATGAGCGGCGGAACGGTCACGCGCAGCGCCTGTGGCAGCACCACGCGGCGCATGGTGGCCAGATAGCTGAAGCCCATCGCGCGCCCGGCCTCGAACTGCACCACGGGAATCGCGCGGATGCCGCTGCGGATGTCCTCGGCCATGAAGGCCGCCGTGTACAGCGCCAGCGCGATCACCGCGCTGAAGGCCTCGATGTGCCCCGCGTAGAGCCATTGCTTGATGCCCTCGGGCAGCAACTCGGGCGCGCCGAAGTACCAGAACAGCATGTGCGCGAGCAGCGGGATGTTGCGGATCGACTCCACGTATGCAAAGCCGAGCCATCGCAGCGGCGCGAACGGCGACAGCCGCAGCAGCGCCACCACCAGCGCGATGGGCAGTGCCAGCACCAGCGCGGCCGCGAGCAGCTGCAGCGACAGCAGCAGGCCCGCGACCAGCATGTCGTGGTACTTGCCGGTGAGCAGCAAGGAATAGTCGAACAGGGGCATGGGGGGCGACAGTATCACCGTCGCGCTCGGTCTTGGCTTCCTCCCCCGCTGGGGGAGGGATGGGGTGGGGGCGCGACGGCGTCTGGAAAGATGCGGCGCTCATGCGAAGGCCGCTCGCCCCCATCCCGGCCTTCCCCCAGCGGGGGAAGGAGAAACGCGGGCTCAGTCGATCTTGTCGGAGTCGAGCTTGAAGTCGCGCGTCTGGAAGCCCGACGCCGTGTTCGGGCCGTACCACTTGATGAAGATCTTCTCTGCCTCGCCCGACTTCTCGAGCTCGCGCAGCGTATCGTCCACCACGGCCTTCAGGCCGGCCTCGCCCTTCTTGATGCCGATGGCCAGCGCCTCGGTGCTCAGGTTCTGCTTGAGCACCACGTACTGCGCCTTCTGCGGGCCCAGCTTGGCGTAGCTGCGCAGCAGCGCGGCCTCGTCGTCCACGTAGCCCACGCCCTTGCCTTGCTGCAGCGCCTGGAAGGCCTGCTGGCTGGTGTCGAAGGTCACGACCTCGACGTTGGGCACGGCCTTGCGGATGTTCGGCTCCTGCGTGCCGCCGCGAATGGTCAGCACCTTCTTGCCGGCAAGCTGCGGCACTTCGGTGATGCCGCTGTCCTTCTTCACGATGGCCTTCTGGCCGGTGACGAAGGTGGTGAGCGAGAAATCGATCTGCGCCTCGCGCTCCTTGTTGTGCGTGAGGCCTGCGGCCACCAGGTCGACGTGCCCCTGCTGCAGCTCCGGAATGCGCGCGGCCACCGCGATCTGCTTGAGCACCGGCTTCACGCCGATCTTCTTTGCGATGGCGTTCACCAGGTCGACTTCGTAGCCGACGATCTGGCGAGTCTTCGGATCGATGAAGGTCGCGGGCTCGTCGGTTCCGAGCACGCCGACGACCAGTTCGCCCTTCTTCTTGATGTCGGCCAACTGGTCGGCATGTGCGACGGTGCCGAGCAGCAGGGCGGAGGCGGCAACTGCCGCGGCAATCAGGTTCAAGCGCATGTTCTTCTCCTTTGGGGGAAAGCAGGGCGAGACCATATCAATAAAACTTCGGATTATTAAATGGTCAATTCATATATCGACATGTGCGCGTGGCTATGAGTGGCACGCCGGTGTCTCCGTGCCTGCCATGCCCGTGGGGCTGCTGAAGGCCCGACTTTCGTGCTGGGTTAAATTCACGTCGCCGACCGGCCGGTCGTGAACGAAAGTGTGCTCCCCTCCAGGCATGCCCCGGCCGCTCTTTCCAGATATCCCATCCAGCGAGTTCTCCATGATCATCAAACCGCGTGTGCGCGGCTTCATCTGCGTGACGACCCATCCGGCGGGTTGCGAAGCCAACGTCCGGCAACAGATCGACTACGTCAAGGCCCGGCCGCCCATCGCGGGTGGGCCGAAGAAGGTGCTGGTCATCGGCGCGTCCACCGGCTATGGCCTGGCCGCGCGCATCACCGCCACCTTCGGCTGCGGCGCGGACACGCTCGGCGTGTTCTTCGAGCGCGCGGGCAGCGAGAACCGCCCCGGCTCGCCCGGCTGGTACAACACCGCCGCCTTCCATCGCGCCGCCGAGGCCGAGGGGCGCTATGCGAAGAGCATCAACGGCGACGGCTTCTCCGACGAGGTGAAGCGGCTGACCATCGACGCCATCCGGGCCGATCTGGGCCAGGTCGACCTCGTGGTCTACAGCCTGGCCGCGCCGCGCCGCACGCATCCGAAGACCGGCCAGGTCTTCAACTCTGTGCTCAAGCCCATCGGCAAGTCGGTGAGCCTGCGCGGGCTCGACACCGACAGCGGCACCGTGAAGGAGTCGGTGCTCGAGCCCGCGACGCAGGAAGAGATCGACAACACCGTGGCCGTGATGGGCGGCGAAGACTGGCAGATGTGGATCGACGCGCTGCAGCAGGCCGGCGTGCTGGCCGATGGCGCCAAGACCACCGCCTTCACCTACCTGGGCGAGCAGATCACGCACGACATCTACTGGAACGGCTCCATCGGCGCGGCCAAGAAAGACCTCGACCAGAAGGTGCTGGGCATTCGCGAGACGCTGGCCGCGAAGGGCGGCGACGCGCGCGTGTCGGTGCTCAAGGCGGTCGTCACGCAGGCCAGTTCGGCGATCCCGATGATGCCGCTGTACCTGTCGCTGCTGTTCAAGGTGATGAAGGCGCAGGGCACGCACGAAGGCTGCATCGAGCAGGTGCATGGCCTCTATGCCGACAGCCTCTACGGCAGCGCGCCGCACATCGACGAAGAAGGCCGCCTGCGCGCCGACTACAAGGAACTGGCGCCGCAGGTGCAGGCCCGCGTGCTCGAACTCTGGCCGCAGGTGACCAACGAGAACCTGAACACCATCAGCGACTTCGCGGGCTACAAGACCGAGTTCCTGCGGCTCTTCGGCTTTGCGGTGGAAGGCGTGGACTACGAGGCCGACGTGAACCCCGACGTGGGCATTCCGAATCTCGTGCAGGCCTGAGCACCTGCGGCACGGATACTTGCGCCCATGCAGATTCAAGAAAAGCCGCCCGCCGGCACGCCGTTCGACTGGATCGGCGGCGAACCGAAGGTGGAGGCGCTGGTCGAGCGCTTCTATGACCTGATGGACCTCGAGCCCGCCTACGCGCAACTGCGCGCGGTGCACGGCTCCAGCCTCGACAACGCACGCCAGCGCCTGTTCTGGTTCCTGTGCGGATGGCTCGGCGGCCCGCAGCACTACACCGACCGCTTCGGCCACCCGATGCTGCGCGCGCGGCACCTGCCGCAGAGCATCGGAGGCCACACCATCGGCATCAAGGAACGCGACCAGTGGCTGGCCTGCATGGACCAGGCCATGGGCGAGACGGGCGTGCCTGAAGACCTGCGCGCACGCCTTCGCGATTCCTTCTTCAAGACCGCCGACTGGATGCGGTCATAGGCTCGCCCCCAGGCTTCGCGCACTTCGTGTCGCTTCTCCTTCCCCCTGCCGGGGGCAACGCCAGAGGCCCGGCGGAGCCGGTTCCTCGGCGTTTCTTGAAAAGAGCCGGCTGCTGAGTAACCAAGATACACAACGACTTGAAAGACCTGTCTCCATGAATTCCATCGTCATCATCGGCGGCGGCCACGCCGCGGCCCAGCTTTGCGCCGGCCTTGTCGAAGCCGGGCAGGGCGCTCGCGTGCACCTGGTCTGCGAAGAAGCCTGCGAGCCCTACCACCGCCCGCCGCTGTCCAAGGCCTTCCTGAAGAGCGCAGAGGAAACCACGCAGCCGCACAAGGCCGCCGACTGGTACCGCGAGGCAGGCATCACGCTGCACCTGGGCGATGCGGCCGTGGCCATCGACCGCGAGGCGCACACCGTCACGCTGCGTTCGGGCGCGGTGCTGCCCTGGGAACGGCTTGTGCTGGCCACCGGCACGCGCGCGCGCCAGATGCCCGACCTGAAGCCGGGCCTGGAGAACGTCGCCAGCCTGCGCGCCGCCGACGAGGCGCATCGCCTGCGCACCCGGCTCGCATCGGCCGAGACGGTCACGGTGCTGGGCGGCGGTTTCATCGGGCTCGAAGTGGCGGCAACGGCCAAGGCGCTGGGCAAGTCGGTGCAGGTGATCGAAAGCGCGCCGCGCCTGCTGGGCCGCGCGGTGTCGCCCGAACTGTCGGCACATGTGCTGGCCACGCATCGCGCGGCCGGCATCGACATCGTGCTCGGTGCGCAGACCGGCGCGTTCGAAGTCGAAGGCGACCGGCTGGTGTCGGTGCAGGTCAACGGCGTGAAGCAGCCGGTCGACCTTCTGCTGCTGGGCATCGGCGCCGTGCCCGAGACCGCGCTCGCGCAGGCGGCCGGCATCGAGTGCGCCGACGGCATCGTGGTCGACAGCCACATGCAGACCAGCGCGGCCGACGTGCTGGCCGTTGGCGATTGCACGCGCTTCCCCGATCGCCGTGCGGGCCGCGCGCTGCGGCTCGAGTCGGTACAGAACGCGAATGACCAGGCGCGCACGGCGGTTGCCACGCTGATCGGCGCGGCACGCGACCACGACGCGGTGGCGTGGTTCTGGTCCGACCAGGGCAGCATGCGGCTGCAGATGGTGGGCCTGATGCCGGCAGAAGGCACGCCGGACCTGACCAGCGTGCGCCGCCCCGGTCCGGGCGCGAACCCCAATGCGTTCTCGCTGTTCCACTATGTCGATGGACATCTGGTGTGCGTCGAATCGGTGAACGCGCCGGTCGATCACATGATGAGCCGCAAGCTGCTCGAAGCAGGCCGCAGCCCCGAGCCGGCGGTGATAGCCGATGCGTCAATCCCCCTGAAAAACCACCTGTCGTAATTGCGCCGCAAGTCAGGCTGGGTTCACCAGCCTGTCATTGCGCTTTCAGAGACTGCCTCCTTCTCCAATCCTGCAGAGGGAGCTCTCGATGAAAAAAAACGCAGCGGCCACGTCGCTATTACGCCTCGCCCCCATGTCTACCTGTGCCGCCGTGATAGCTGCCGTGCTGACCGCCTGTGGCGGCGGCAGCGGTGGTGGCGGCACCGTATTTCCCCCGGTCACCTCCACGCCCACGACCGACCCCGCGCCGGCATCCATTGCCAAGGGCACGCGCGCCACGGTCGCCTTGCTGGAGACGACCGACCTGCACGCCAACGTGCGCAGCTACGACTACTTCAAGCTCGCCGAAGACAAGTCGTACGGCTACGAGCGCACCGCCACGCTGATCAACGCGGCGCGCAAGGAATTCCCGAACACGATGCTGTTCGACAACGGCGACACCATCCAGGGCACGGCGCTGGCCGACTACGAGGCCCTGGTGAGCCGCGTTCCGTGCACGCAGCCGCTGTCTATCTACAAGGCCATGAACGCCACCGGCTATGACGCCGGCACGCTGGGCAACCACGAGTTCAACTACGGTCTCGATTTCCTCAACCAGGTGATCGGCGGCGGCCTCGACGTCGAAGGCGTGGACGGCACCAAAAAGTGCGCCGGCCCGACCTTCCCCATGGTGCTGGCCAACGTGCAGAGCGTGAAGAGCGGCAAGCCGCTGCTCGCGCCGTACACCATCGTGACCAAGCAGTTCACCGCCACGGCACCCGACGGCAAGACCGTGACGGTGCCGGTGAAGGTCGGCGTGATCGGCTTCACCACGCCCGGCATCCTGAACTGGGACAAGCGTTTCCTCGAAGGCAAGGTGCGCACCGAAGGCGCCGTCGAGGCCGCCACCAAATACATTCCCGAATTGCGCGCCAAGGGCGCCGACATCGTGGTCGCGCTGCAGCACGGCGGCCTCGATGCATCGCCGTACTCGCCGACGATGGAAAGCCCCGGCCTCTACCTGTCGAAGGTGGCGGGCATCGACGCTCTGATGATGGGCCACCAGCACGGCACGTTCCCCGATCGCGGCACGAAGCCGGGCTACACGCAGGCCGGCGTGGACAACGCCGCAGGCACCGTCAACGGCGTGCCGGCCGTGATGGCCAGCTCGTGGGGCAAGGCGCTGGGCCTGATCAAGCTCGACCTCGTGTATGACGGCAAGGCATGGGGCGTGGACAAGACCAAGACCTTCGTCGAGGCGCGCTCCACGCAGACCGGCAAGGACGGCGCGGGCAAGGCGATCTACGTCGATGCCGAATCGAGCGTCGCGCCGCTGGTCGAAACGCAGCACCAGGCCACCATCGCCTACGTGAAGACGCCGATCGGCACCACCGACTTCCAGATGAGCACCTACTTCGCTGACGTGGGCGACCCCGGCGCGATCCAGATCGTGAACCAGGCGCAGGCCGACTACGTGAAGAACTACATCCAGGCCAACCTGCCGCAGTACGCGAGCCTGCCGGTGCTGTCGGTGAGCGCGCCCTTCAAGTCGGGCTATGAAGGCGCCCGTGACTACACGGACGTGGCGGCCGGCAACGTGGCGATCAACAACGCGGCAGACCTGTACCTGTACCCGAACACGGTGTACGCGGTGAAGGTGACGGGCGCCGAGATCAAGGGCTGGCTCGAAGCCGCCGCCAAGCGCTTCAACAGGATCAACCCCGCGCTGACGACGGACCAGCAGCTGATCAGCACCTTCCCGGGCTACAACTTCGACATGTTCACCACGCCGGATGTGCAGTACGAGATCGACGTGACCCAGGCGGTGGGCAGCCGCATCAAGAACCTGATGTACATGGGCGCACCCATCGACACGGCGAAGGAGTTCGTCATCGCGACGAACAACTACCGTGCGACCAGCGGCGCGAGCTTCATTCCCGCGCTGGACGGCCGCGCGACGATCTACCCGTCTCCCGACGCGAACCGCGACGTGCTGATCGACTACATCAAGGCCAAGAAGACCATCACGCGCGCAACAAACGGTGCAGCGCGCAGCTGGACCTTCACGAAGGTCGCGACGGCGGGCAACGTGGTCTTCTCTTCGGCGCCGAATCAGTTGGGCGCGGCCACGGCCGCGGGATTGACCAACATCTCGCTGCTGGCTGCGGACGACGGTGGCGGCAAGGGTCAATCGCGCTACAAGCTCGACCTGAACCCGTAAGGGGCAAATGAAGGCAGGCTGGTGGCGTCCGGCGGCGTCTCCTGCCTGCCTCGTGGCTCAGCGCCGCGCGGGCGCCAGCAGCACTACCAGCGCCCCGGCGCCGCCCTCCGCCGGCTTTGCCTGCACGAAGGCGAGCACCTCGTTCTTCTGGATCAGCCAGCGCTGCGTCTTGGTCTTGAGCACGGGCTGCTTGCCCGGCGAGCCCAGGCCCTTGCCGTGCACCACGCGCACGCAGCGCAAACCCTGCTTGTAGGCATTGCGGATGAAGCCACCGAGCGCTTCGCGCGCCTCGTCGCTGCGCAGCCCGTGCAGGTCGACCTGCGCCTGGATGGACCAGTCGCCCTTGCGCAGCCGGGCCGTCACGTCGGTGCCGATGCCGGGGCGGCGAAAGCTCATGGCGTCGTCCACGTCGAGCAGCGTGGTCACGTCGAACTCGTCGGACAGCGATTCGCGCAGCACCCGCTGCTCGTCGAGCTGGTGCTGCACCGGGATGGGCGCCGGCGGCTCGGGCGCTAGCGGCACGGCCGCCTTGCGGCGCAGCGGTTCGGTGGCGCCGATGGCGCGGGCGAACAGGTCTTTCTCGGCGGCGCGCTTGCGTTCGGCGGCGGCCTTGGCAGCCGCCTCGGCCGCTTCGCGCTCGCGGGTTTCGGCCAGCACGCGCTGCACCTGCTTGAGGTCGGCGAGATTCTTGAGCGCGGGTGAACGTTGGGGCATCAGAGCAATCCTTTCTCGGCCATCGAGAAGCTCTGGCCGGGGCTCACGATGACATGGTCGAGCACGCGCACGTCGACCAGGGCGAGCGCGGCGCGCAGCGTCTGCGTGAGCGATTCGTCGGCGCGCGACGGCTCGATGCTGCCGCTGGGATGGTTGTGGGCCAGCACCACGGCCGCGGCCTGGTGGTGGATGGCACGCGTGACCACTTCGCGCGGGTAGACGCTGGTCTGCGTGAGCGTGCCACGGAACATTTCTTCCAGCATGATGAGGCGGTGCTGCACGTCGAGGAACACGACCACGAACACCTCGTGCGGCCGCGAGCCGATGTGCAGCTGCAGGTATTGCTTGACCGCCTCGGGCGAGTCGAACACCGTGCGCTCCTTGAGCTTCTCGCCCATGGCGCGCCGCGCCAGTTCGAGCACCGCGATCAGTTCGGAGCGCTTGGCGGTGCCGCCCATGCCCTTGACGGCCTTGAGGTCGTCGGCGCCGGTGTGCAGCAGGCCCGACAGGCCGCCGAAGCGCTCGAGCAGTTGCTGGGCCAGTTGCAGCACGTTCTTGCCCGCCACGCCGGTGCGCAGCAGCAGGGCCAGCAACTCGGCATCCGCCAGCGCGGCGGCGCCTCGCGAGATGAGTTTTTCGCGTGGACGGGCGTCGAGAGGGAGATCCTTGAATGCCATGAAACCCTGGGTGAAACCTTGGCGGAGCCGGGTGGAAGCCCCGGTCCTTAAAATGAGTTCCAGTTTATCGGGACACCTACCTTGTCTTTGCCCACCTCCGCCGCTCCCATGTCCCAAGTCGTGACTTTCGGCTCCTTCCTGACCTTGCACTACCGGCTGGCCGGTCCGGCAGGCGACATCATCAACACTTTCGCCGACAAGCCGGCGACCCTTTCGCTGGGCACCGGCGAGCTTTCGCCCGCCATGGAGCAGCGCCTGATGGGCCTGGAAGAGGGCACCCACGCCACCTTCGAGCTGCCCGCCGGCGAGGCCTTCGGCGAACGCAACCCCGACATGCAGCAGTGGGTGGCCCGCAAGCTGCTCGCCCAGATGGGTGACCCCGACGAGCAGTACGCCGTGGGCGACGTGGTGCAGTTCCCCACCCCCGACGGCACCGGCAGCTATGCCGGCGCGGTGATCGAATCGAACGAGACCGGCGTGCGCTTCGACTTCAACCACCCGCTGGCCGGCCAGCCCGTGACCTTCGAAGTGAAGCTCATCGGGGTGCTATGAACACCGGCATCTCCGAAGTCATCCTGGCCGAGCCGCGCGGCTTCTGCGCGGGCGTGGACCGCGCCATCGAGATCGTCGAGCGCGCCATCGCCAAGTTCGGCGCGCCGATCTACGTGCGCCACGAGATCGTGCACAACACCTACGTGGTGAACGAACTTAAGGCCAAGGGCGCGATCTTCATCGAGGAGCTGTCCGACGTACCGCCCGGCGCCACGCTGGTCTTCAGCGCGCACGGCGTGAGCAAGGCCGTGGAGCAGGAGGCGCGCGACCGCGGCTTCGAGATCTTCGACGCCACCTGCCCGCTCGTGACCAAGGTGCACGTCGAGGTGGCCAAGCTCGCGAAAGAGGGCTACGAATTCATCATGATCGGCCACAAGGGGCACCCCGAGGTCGAGGGCACGATGGGCCAGCTGTCCAGCGGCATCCACCTGGTGGAAGACGTGGCAGACGTGGCCAAGGTCTCGCCGGGCCAGACCGACAAGCTCGCGGTCGTCACCCAGACCACGCTGAGCGTGGACGACGCCGCCGAGATCGCCGCCGCGGTGCGCGCGCGCTTTCCGGCCGTGCGCGAGCCCAAGCAGCAGGACATCTGCTACGCCACCCAGAACCGCCAGGACGCGGTGAAGATCATGAGCCCGCAGGTTGACCTGGTGATCGTGGTCGGCAGCCCCACCAGCTCCAACAGCAACCGGCTGCGCGAACTGGCGCAGCGCCTGGGCACCGAGAGCTACATGGTCGACTCCGCCGAAGAGCTCAAGCCCGAGTGGTTCGAGGGCAAGACGCGCATCGGCCTCACCGCCGGCGCCTCGGCCCCCGAAGTGCTGGTGCGCGAGGTGATCGACCGCGTGCGCGCTTTCGGCGCGGTGTCCGTCCGCAAGATGGACGGCATCGAGGAAACCATCAAGTTTCCGCTCCCCAAGGGCCTCAAGCTCGACGACATCCCCCCTCCCGGACACATCTCTTGAACGACAAGAACACGAACCTCTGGCGCTCCGAAATCGAGAGCGCCGCCGCCAGGCTGGACGCGCGCGCCGGTCATTTCCTGCGCCAGACGCCGCTGTGGAAGCTGCCGGCAGCCGCCTTCGGCGTCACGGCGCCGGGCGCCGAGGTCTGGCTCAAGCTCGAGCAGATGCAGGTCAGCGGGAGCTTCAAGGCGCGCGGCATGATGAACCGGCTGCTGGCCAACGACATTCCCGCGAGCGGCGTGGTCGTGGCCTCGGGCGGCAATGCCGGCATTGCCACCGCAGCCGCCGCACAGGCGCTGGGCGTGCCCTGCCAGGTTTTCCTGCCGGGTGTGTCGCCCGAAGCCAAGCGTGCGCGCCTGCGCGCGCTGGGCGCCGAAGTCGTCGTCGTCGGCCAGCTCTATCCCGATGCGCTGGCGGCATGCCTCACGCGCCAGAAGGAGTCCGGCGCCTTGCTCACGCACGCCTACGACCAGCCCGAAGTGGTGGCCGGCGCCGGCACGCTGGGCCGCGAAATCGAAGCGCAGGGCGGCCTGCCCGACTCGGTGCTCGTGAGCGTTGGCGGCGGCGGCCTGATCGGCGGCCTTGCCGGCTGGTTCGAGAAGCGCGCCCGCGTGGTGGCGCTGGAGCCCGAGAAGGCCCCGACCCTGTTCCGCGCCCGCGAAGCCGGGGAGCCGGTCGACGTCGAAGTGGGCGGCATCGCGGCCGACTCGCTCGGCGCGCGCCGCATCGGCGCCATCGCATGGGAAATCACGCAGCAGCAGGTCGCGCAGGCGCTGCTGCTGTCCGACGAATCCATCCGTGCAGCACAGCAGTGGCTGTGGAAGGAGCTCAAGCTCGCGGTGGAGCCGGCCGCCGCGCTGCCGCTGGCCGCGCTGCAAACGGGCGCCTATGTGCCGCGCGAAGGCGAGAAGGTTTGCCTGATCGTCTGCGGCGCCAACGTCGACCCCGCCACCGTCGCCTGACAAGCCGCCCTCTAAAATCGACCGATGCTCGACATCACCCTGCTCCGCAAAGACCTGGCCTCCGCCGTGGCCGGCCTTGAAAAACGCAAGAAAAACCAGCCTTACCTCGACGTGTCGGCGTTCACCGCGCTCGAGGCCGAGCGCAAGACGCTGCAAACCCGCACCGAGGAAATCCAGGCGCGCCGCAATACGCTGAACAAGCAGATCGGCCCGCTCAAGGCCAGGGACGAGTCGGTCGATGCGCTGATGGCCGAAGTCAACGCGCTCAAGGCCGAGCAGGAATCGCAGTCCAAACGCCTCGAAGAAATCCAGCCCGAGCTGCAGGCCCTGCTGCTCGCCGTGCCCAACCTGCCGCACGCCAGCGTGCCGCTGGGCGAAGACGAGACCGGCAACGTCGAAATGCGCCGCTGGGCCCCGCAGGGCGGCGCTGGCGCCAACGCCAAGCCGCTGGGTTTTGCCGCCAAGGACCACGTCGACCTGGGCGCGCCGCTGGGCCTTGATTTCGAGATGGGCGCCAAGCTCGCGGGCTCGCGCTTCACCGTGATGAAGGGCCCGATCGCCCGCCTGCACCGCGCGCTCGCGCAGTTCATGCTCGACCTGCAGACCGAGAAGCACGGTTACACCGAGTGCTACGTGCCCTACATCGTCAATGCCGCCACGCTCAGCGGCACCGGCCAGTTGCCCA
The DNA here is from genome assembly GCF_965279555.1 of Variovorax sp. NCBI lineage: Bacteria > Pseudomonadati > Pseudomonadota > Betaproteobacteria > Burkholderiales > Comamonadaceae > Variovorax > Variovorax sp. The sequence goes on from NZ_OZ257247.1 coordinate 687,912, forward strand.
AGTTCGAGGGCGACCTGTTCGCCGCGAAAAAGGGCGGCCAGGACGGCGAGCCGGCGCCCGACCATTCGGCGCTGTACCTCATTCCGACCAGTGAAGTGCCGCTGACCAACTTCGTGCGCGACGAGGTGGTGGCCGAGTCGCAACTGCCGATCAAGGTCACGGCCCACACGCCGTGCTTCCGCTCCGAAGCCGGCAGCGCTGGCCGCGACACGCGCGGCATGATCCGCCAGCACCAGTTCGACAAGGTCGAGATGGTGCAGATCGTGCACCCCGAAAAGAGCTACGAAGCGCTCGAACAGATGACCGGCCACGCCGAGGCCGTGCTGCAGGCGCTGGAGCTGCCGTACCGCGTGGTGCTGCTGTGCTCCGGCGACATGGGTTTCACCGCCGCCAAGACCTACGACCTGGAAGTGTGGCTGCCGGCGCAGGACACCTACCGCGAGATCAGCTCAGTCTCCAACTGCGAAGCCTTCCAGGCGCGTCGCCTGCAGGCTCGTTTCAAGAACGCGCAGGGCAAGAACGAACTCGTGCACACGCTCAACGGTTCCGGCCTGGCAGTGGGCCGCGCGCTGGTGGCCGTGCTGGAGAACCACCAGAACGAAGACGGCTCGATCAACGTGCCGGCCGCGTTGCGGCCGTACATCGGCGGCGCCGAAGTTTTGCGTGCCTGAAGCGCTGGGGCTTCAAATAGCGGAAATTTCTCCGCTATAATCAGAGGCTCGACAGCACCGGAGAGGTGGCAGAGTGGTCGAATGTACCTGACTCGAAATCAGGCGTACTAGCGATAGTACCGAGGGTTCGAATCCCTCCCTCTCCTCCAAGAAGTCAGCATTTACGGGCCTTAACGGCCCGTTTTGCTTTCCGCTCCCACATCCGCACCATCATCCCGCGAACGCGCCCCCATAGCGCTGGCTGCGGCTCAGCGCCTGCGCGGACTGTGCCTGTGAAGCGGCAAGCGCCTGCTTGAGCATGCCGACGGTGGCCACATCGCCGACCGTGAAGTTGTTGACAACGGAGCCGCCGCCTACTTCGCTGTTCGGGGTGATGCGTCCATTGGCGTTGCCCATCATCAGGTACTGCTTGCCGTTCACGTCGAGCAGCTCGGGGCCGTTCTCGTTGACACGGTACATGCTGCCGGCGGACACCGGGCCTCCTACCGCCTTGCCCCAAATCGGCCCAGGCATACCGACGATCGAAGTGATGCCGCTGCCTGCCGTTGCAGTCGGGCTGAACAAGCCCCCAAGCAGGCCCGCCAGCGGCCCGGTGATCTGCTGCTTGATGAAGATCCGAGCGATATCGCCAATGATCGAGTCGGCCAGGCTCTTGAAATCCAGTTTTCCGGTCTTCACGAAGTTGACGATCGCGTCCTCGGCCCCCTTGAATGCACTCCCGAAGGCCTGCTCCGTCAGCTTTGCCGTGTTCTGGGCCTCGGTTGCGTAGTTGGCCAGCGCCTCGGACGCGCCGGTCTGCCAGTTCTTCGAGAGCGCATCGAGAGTGCTGTAAGTCGTCTGATAGGACGCGATGGCCTTGCCTTGGAACTCGTTGATGATCGCGAGCTGCGCGTCATACTGGCGCTGTGCGTCAGGCCCGAAGGAGCCCATAAGCTCAGCCTGCGAGCGCTGGTTTTGCAATGCCTGGCGCTGCTGCCGATACTTGTCTTCGATCTGGGTGATGCCAGCGGCGAAGTCCCGAGCCTTAGATCCCTGTCCCGCGCCATCGATCGCACGCGCGTAGCCCTGGTTCGTCGTGTCGAAGAAGTCCTGCGCAGCCTGCCGGGCAGAGAGGAGCGAAGAGGCAATGCGCTTGTTCGCGGCCTCGCTCTCGATGCCATAGACCTTCGCCTGGGTAGCCGCATCCTCGCGGACCTTCTTCAGCTTGGCCTCTTCGTCGGCGATCTTGCGAGCGTTGTCGATCGCATCCTTGCCGGTCAGCTTCTCCTGTTGCAGGCGAGCAATGGCCTGCTGAGATGCCGACTCTTGCGCGGCCGTCGTGAGGTCCAGCAGGCGCTTCTTTTCTGCGTAGTACTCGCTGTCCTCTGTCAGCCCGGCCGAGCGCAGGGCCGAAAGGATCTTCTCTTGGTTGCTGTAGCTGCTGACGACTGCTGCCTGTGCGTTCTTGATGGCGTCGAGGTCGGCGGCAAGTTGGGCTTTGGCCTCTTGCGCGGAGGCGTCCTTCCCACCCTTGCCTACGGCCCCATTGAATTTAATGTTCGGCTTCGCTTGCGCCGTATCTCCGACCGCTGCAGCCGCTGCGACGGCTTTTTTGGTCGCCTCGATTCGAGCCTTGAGCTTTGCGCCGAAGGTCTCCGGCAGGAGGATGTTATCCACCTCCTCGCCGATCGATCCCATGATGGTCTTCGCTTGAGAGAACTCGCCAGAGGCGGCGGCAGCCGCGGCAGCAGCAGCGCCACCAATTGAAGTACCGACGACACGGAAAACACGCGCCACACCATCAGCGGCATCGAGCACGAAACCGAGCGCACTCACTGCGTTCTCGGCAAAGTCAGCGATGGCCGTGCTGTTCTTCAGAGCATCTGCGCCCTTGCCTACGCCCAGCATCTCCTTGATGGTGTCCGTGAGTGCGCCAGTGAATGCGGTGACGGCGGGCAGCGCCTGGGTGGCGAGGGCTTGGGCGTACTGCTGCAGCTCGGCCTGTGCCTTGGCTTGCTTGTCGGCATACTCGTCGGCCTGGTCGATCTGCTGCTGTGTGAGGATGACGTGCCGGCCGCCCTGCTCATCAAGCGCCTTCAGAAAGGGCAGGAGTTCAGCACCTGACTTCCCGAACAGCGCGGTGGCCACCGCCGTCTTTCCGGCGCCATCGGCGAAGCCCGCCAGTGCCTTGCTGGCAGCGGAGATCTGGTCTTCTGGAGAGAGACTCTTGAAGTCCTTGAGATCGAGCCCCAGTGCCTTCACAGCAGCGCCCGCGGCCTTCGATTCGTCGTCGACGCCGGTCAGGTTCTTGGTCAGTTTGATGCTGGCCTCGGCGACAGCATCCACGGTAGTGCCGGCGGTTCCAGCAGCAGTACCGAAAGACGCGAGCCCCTCGGCACTCGCACCGGTTTTCTCGGCCAGGTCCTGGAAGTCGCCGGCCTTCTTCACCAGCGAGTCGAATGCGGCGAAGGCAGCAACGGCACCCGTGCCAATCGTGGCCAGGGACGCAACGGCCAGCGCCGCGCCATCCCTGATCGCGGTCCCGATCTTCTCGCCGAACTGACGCGCCTGGTACTCGGATTTTGTGAGGCCCTGCGTGTACTCGGCAGCATCGAGGCCGAGCTTAACTACGAGGGAACCAGCGGAAGCAGTCATGTTGATCCTTCAAATGAAAATGCCGGCCACGCGCGCCGTTTTCAGTTCGGTGCGCTGCCGGCTCACGGGGTTTTCGGTATGAACGCCGGGCACTGTCCGTGTGATCCCGAGCCCCAGAGGGCTAGTCGATGAGGTCGCCCACACTGATCGTTTTGAGGTCAGTGCAGAGGATGTAGACGCCGGGTCCGCGCAGCAGCATGCCGACGCCGCGGGGAATGATCTCGACGCCCAACTCAGCGCAGAGCTCGAGGATCATTCGGCGGTGGCCGTGAATGGTCATGCCGGGGTCAGATCGCCCTTGACCATCGCGCCAGGCAGCTGCACTGCCAGGCTCACGCGCTCTTCCATGCGCAGCTTGACCAGGTTTCGGATGAAGTCGTCCTGATCCTGCGTTGCGATGTCCAGCACGAGGTCTTCTCGGTCGTACAGCGTGGCTGCCGTGGCGAAGTCGCCCACCAGGAAGGTGTCGACGGTCATAGCCGTGGTCGTCACCACTGGGCGGCCCCAGAGCGTGCGCGGGTTCGCGCTCGATGGGTCGGCCTTGAGGTAGTCGCCATCGTCGTTCTTCAGCAGCTCAATGGCGGTCCAGTCGTCCGGGTGCAGCACGATGCCATTCGCGTTGTAGTTCGCGTCTTCGAGCTGGCCGATCGCCAGGCGCAGCACGTCCATGCGGTTGGGCGAAGTGATCGTGATGGGCGCAGCGTAGGCCGTGGCGGCGGTGTACAGGCCCAGCAGGTTGTTGCCCACGCCCGAGCCCTTCAGCAGCTGCAGCTCTTCGGCGAACTGCACCATGTAGCGCAGGCGGTTGTCGAGGTAGTTCTGCAGCTGTGCCGAGTCGGCCAGGATCTGCTTCGATGCTTGCAGCCAGGTCGCGATCGTCACCACGTTGGCGGTGACCAGCTCCATGGTCACGCTCGATTCGCCCTTCACCGAGCCTTCGGCCGCCACTGCGGCGCCGTTGGTGCTGGCCGACTCACGCACGTACTCGATGCTGCCGGCGTCGGTGCGCAGGTTCGGCACCAAGTCGCGGATCGTCAGCTTGCGCTGCGCAGGCACGACGAAGCCGGCCAGGCGCTGCGCATTGAGGGCGGCGGCACCCGTGGTGCTGGTGAGTGCAGCCTTGCGGTGCAGCGAGGTCGTCGGCAGCTTGATCTGCGTCGACTTGATGCGTGCGGTCTGCACCATCTTGAAACCCTCATCGACGGCCACGAGAGCCGACATGGTTTCAGCGTCGCCGCCAGTCGTGCCGTCGCCCGAGCCCCCGCGATCTTGCTTCTGCTCGACTTCGCGCACGCGGGCCAGCAGTTCGTCGGTCTTTTCTTTGACCGAGCCGCTGATCTGGTCGAGCTTCTCCTTGATCTGTTCGGGCGTGACTTGCGTCACCTCCCCGGCAAAGCCGAGCATCGCGAGCCCCGCGAACACGTCACGGTGTGCGGCGACGAAGCCGGAAACGTCGACGCCCGAGGCTTGAGCGGCGATCGACACGAAAGCCAGCGCGCAGATGGCGAGGCCAAAGATGGAACGGGTACGGAAGAGTTTCATAGGTCGCTTTCAGAACGAAGCGCCCGTCTTTTCTGATGTTCGACGGACGCGGTTAAGTGACTGGAAAAATCCAGCGGCTTGATCGCATTCCGTCACCGGCCTCGCACCGACCCCAGGAAAGAAACCGAAATTCGCTCCATGGTTCACGGCATCGCACCGAGGCACTTAAGCCTCTGGTGAATCACTTCGCGCGGTTCAGGCGCGAGTATGGCACACCGGCAACGGAAGTGCCAGAAATCAGAGCGTCTTGACGGTGGCGAACACCTGGCGCGAGCCTTCGCGCTCGATACCGACCAGCGCCACGGTGTTGACGGCGCGATGGTCCACCAGCGTTTCGATGCCGACGCTTCCGCCGCCGGCCAGCAGACGTTCGATGGTGTCGAGCTTGTCCTTCGGCAGGTCTTGCAGCATGCACGCCATCAGCTCGCCGTTCGCGCGCAGCGACGCGGCGCAGCGTTGGGAAAGGGTGGCGGCGTCGGCGGTGGGAATGAAGTTGTTCATGAGGTGCTTTCGAGGTTTTCGAGGTGGTTTTCGAGGGTTTTCAGGTCTGCGCCGGCCGATGCCAAGCGCTGTAGGTCATCGATCAGGGACTGGCGGGTGGTGGTCTCGTGGCGGAGCCCGGCCGCATGCGCAAGGCGGTTGATCTGGCTCTTGATTGAGTTGGGCAAAGGCCTGGGACTATCCTTGACCGTTGCGCGCGCGAGCGAATGCGCGCGCACAACGTTTGATTGATGCGTTTTCGTCATGTTGCTATCCTTTTGGAAGTGCCGAAATGGTGCAAAAACATGGCGGCAAGTTGTGGGTTTGCGTTAAAGAAGACCTAAGCGCCGGGTCAGGAGGAAAGAGGGTTTTCAACTTTTGCCCCGCCCCCGGCTGGTTGATGAGAATTCCTCTCATTTAATGCCCTTAGAGAGGAGGCGCTGCATCAGGTTGGAGGCCTTTGCGGAGGGCGTGGAGGCCGTCAACGCCTTGACCTGGGCAATGCCATCGGTCAGCGCCTTGCGCGTCTCCTCGATGCTGATGGGCAGGTCAGTGCGGGCCTCCAGCGCCACCAGCACGGCGTCAATCGTCTTGGTGCAGGGGTTGGCCAGGTACCGGGCGAATGCGAGCCCCAGGGCTATGTCGGTCATGCTGAACCCCCGAGCCCCGGCCTCTGCGCTTGGCGAACACGAGCCTTGTACGCGGCCCATTGCTCCGTCTGGGACCACCTACCGAGCCCCAAGCGCTCACCCTCGGCCTCGACGGCGGACTGTGAGTCGGGATCGTGTGCCGCCATCGTGCTGGCTGCCTCGAGTGGCCGGCGCTGGGCGTACCAATCTGCATTGAAGCCCTGCCATCCGAACTCGCAGCAGGCGGTTATCGCGGCCTCCAGGCTAATGCCCGCCTTGCTTGCCTCGCGCCGCAGGCCTGCCAGTGCAGTGGCTGTCAGCGGCCCGGCCTTCTTGGCCACGCGAACCTTGAGGTAGTCGGCCATCAGGGCTTGAGGGACATCTTCCGGGCATGGTGCCGGATCGCGCTTGCGCGATGCCTGATGCTTCTCTGATGCTTTCATGGTGCTTATTGATGCTTTGGGTCCGTTTGCCGGACGGGTGTAGTCCGTTTGCCGGACGGGTACCAGTCCGTTTCCCGGACGGGTGTGGTCCGTCTCCCGGACCAGTCCGTTTGCCGGACGGGTCCGTTTGGCGGAGTGGTTATCGCTTTTCTGTGGATAAGTCTTCAACTTGTCCACAGCGATGCGGCAGCGGTTGTTTCGGCCTCGGCTGCGCTCGATCGACACGAGCCCCAGACCGTCCAACGCCTTCAAGGCTTCGATGACCGCGGTGCGCTGTAGGCACGTCCACTCGCTTATGCCGGGCACCGAAGGCCATGCAAGCCCCGAGTCATCGCAGCGGTCAGCAAGGCACATCAGCACGGCCTTCTGTGCCGGCGTGAGCCGCACGGGCCTGCATAGGGCGGTCACCTCGTTGCTCACGCAGGCTGCCCCTTAGGAACCTCGCCGATGGAAAGGCTGAGCCAGGTGGATGCCTCAGGCAGCGTGCCGAAAATCCAAGCGCCGCCGCGGCGCGACATCACGATTTTGCCGGCCTTGGTCATCGTGCATTCGAAACCGTGCAGTGCGGCCTTGGCCTGCAGTGTGGGGAAGTCGGAGGCCGGCGTCTTCATGCGGCCGCCTTCTTGGAGTCTTCGAACTGCTCGACCGTCTCCATGCGCCAGTAGGGCATTGCAGTGCCGAACGGGTACTCAGGCGCCGGGATCACCCCCTTGCGCAGGTGGGCGTAGAAAGTGCTGTTGGAGATGCCCCAGCGCTCACGCAGGCGGGGGCCATTGATCCATACAGGTTTGAGGGGCTGTTGCTTGTGAATTTGCATCGCTGTCATCCGCATTGGTTTGGATGACAGCGATGGTGAATTTCATGACCATCAGAGTTAGTTAACTGCCAGGCGATTTTGGGCAGTTACCCAAAAAACTAGGCTTTCTTTCGCGCGATCGCATCCGCAACGAGCTTGAGATGGCTCTCGATCGTGCTCTCACTGATGACCACGCCCTGAGCGTCTGCGAGCGCAGTCACCTTCTTGGCGACACCGGAGGCATAGGCCGCCAAGCTCAAGTCGAAGTCGAGCCCCGTGCACAACACACCGATGATCGCGTGGAGGTTGTTTCGCTCTCGGGTTCCCAGCACTCGATCAACCGCTGGCGTCTTTGCTGAAGACGGCGCCTCTTCGATCTGACGATGCATCCCGGCCGGGTACGGTGATGGCTTGGCATGCTGTTGCGATGCAAAATTGTTTTCCAACGTCGTCGCTGTGATTTCCTGGTGCGGAGCGAATTGAAAAGCCGAGGTCAGTCCATTGCCGGCAAGCCACGTCTCTATTTGCTGAACCTGCAGCGTCGCGCGATATTCCGGGTCTGGGATCGTCGTGATTTGCCACTCTGCCGGCTCGCGGAAGATGGCCGCCATTTCCTGCAGCAGTTCAAACGAGGGCAGGTAGTCTCCCGGCCTTGACACACCAGTGCTCCAGAAACCATCACTCGGAGGCATCTCCTCCGGGAGTTTGTCGTCCAACGAGAGCCACGCCCATTGGTTTGCCCGTTCGATCGCGTCCATCATGGCTCGCTCTATCACCATGGCTTTCGGGTAGTTGGTCGCCTGCTCGACTGTCGGACTTGCAGGATCGATGCCGGCGATTAGGCAAGCGGCCTCGCGCAGCGTCATGACGTGTATCAGCTTCCAAGCCGACAGATCTGGGGATTCCATGCGTACCTCACGCACCTGAAAAGGAGCCGCGCCAGCCCGTCAGGTTCACGGGTTTTCGGGGATCAGCCTAGGCGCGGCAATTCGGTTATAGCGCGGCCGGATCTTCTCTACAGGTGCAACCGGCGTTCATCGTTCCAGCGCCCACACATGCCGCTGATGGCGTTGAGGCTTGCCAGGGCCTGGTCGATCTTCGGAGGGTCGCAACGCAGGCTGCTGGCGGCACTGCTGGCTTGAAGCGAGGCTTCCGAGCGCATCGTGTCGAGGTTGCAAAGAAACGACCGCACAACCTCCATGACGGTGCGCGTTTCGGGGTGCTCTTGCTCGATTGCATGCAGCACTGCGTCGATCTGGCGACGGCTGGCCCACACCACTTTTACGCTGTAATCCTTGGGCTCACCACCGAGCCCCTGGCCTCGCTGAATCCCCCGCAGGATTGGCGGCAACGACACGTCTCCGATGCTCACGATCTCGGAGGTAACGGTCTCCGGAACGAGGTGCGGATCTACCGCCGGAGCCTTCTTGTATGGCGTCCTGAGTACCGGCACTTTCACCAGATCTTCTCCTGCGGGAGCATACAAAGCGCGGCGCAGCGCTTGTGCCTGATTGCTCTTTTGCGGAGCCTTGGATTTCTTGACGGGCGCGTCGCGCGTAACCTTTGTAAACTGCTCAGTAGCCATGATGTGCGGTTCCTTCCACGGTTTGCACGTTGCGGTTAGAGCGGCCGGGGTGTTCCACCACCCTGGCCGTTCGCTTTTGTGCCTCAGATTCGGTCCCTGCGGTGCAGGAACCGACGCCCTGAGGCGCGGCGTCATTCCTTCGGCAACTTGGCCTTATCGATCTTCTCGCGCACCCATGGAGCGCCGCCGAGCTTGCCCAGCTTGTCGCGCTGGTCTGCGGTAAGCCGGATCTGAATGGGCACCGTGGCTTGTGACGGGTCCAGCGATGGACGCCCCGGGCGCTTTTTGCTGGGTGGGTTTTGTGATTCCATGGGGTTAATGTAGCTACTTATTCGATCTGGTGCAATGAATATTTGTAGCCACAAACCCTTACGGGTTTCGCGTGGAACGAGCCCCGGCGAGAGACTTCCGCCAATGGTGGAAGTTGAGATTGCTCAGTTTTGAGCCCATCCTCAGATTGAGGGCGGACGGTGTTCCTCAGGTTGAGGAGGATCGGCGGGAAAGTCCGCCGATGTGGGTCTCCACAGGCTGTGGACACACCCTCAATCTGAGGATGTATCCAGTTTTGGATGCACCCCCACCGGGGGATAACCCGAGCCCCGGCTACATGCGTACAAAGCTGGACACATCCCCCAAAACTGGGGAGGTCTCCTCAAACTGAGGCAACCTCCTGCAATGCAGGGTGTTACCCGCTGGGGGATGCATGATCCACAGTTGGTTCATCTGAGCCCCGGCCACTTCTCCTCAAAACTGAGGGGAAGTCTTAGGCAGCCTTAAACGGCACCACGTTGCCGGCCTTCGGGATCGTGTCGCAGTAGTCGGCCCAGGCCTGCATCATCTTCAGGCGCTTGGCGAGCATGTCGCCCCGGCGGTAGGCGGCCTCCACCTTCGACTCGATGACGTGCGCGAGCGCCATCTCGGCCAGGTCGCGCGGGAAGTTGGTCCGCTCGGCTGCCCAGTCACGGAAGGTGCTGCGGAAGCCATGGGGCACGGCGTCGACCTTCATGCGGCGCATCACGGCGGAGAGCGTCATGTCGCTGAGCATCTGATTCTTTGTCCCGGGAAACACCAGGTCGACCTTGTCGAAGCGGGGGAGGGCCTCCAGCAGCTTGACGGCCTGCGTTGAGAGGGGCACCCGATGCTCCTTCTTGCCCTTCATGCGCTCGGCGGGAATGACCCATTGAGCGGCCTGGAGGTCGATCTCTGACCACAGAGCCCCGCGCACCTCGCCAGAACGCGCAGCCGTCAGGATGGCGAACTCCAACGCACGAGCCCCCATGCCTCCTACCTGGCGCAGCGCGGATGTGAATCCCGACACAGCATCCACATCCACGGCAGCAAAGTGCTTGACCTTCGAGACCTTGCCAGGTTTGGGCAGCAGCTGCTCAAGGTGGCCTTTCCAACGGGCCGGGTTCTCACCTGTGCGGTATCCCCGAACGGTGGCCCAATCGAGTACCGCCTCGATGCGGCCACGCACGCGGGTGGCCGTCTCGGTCTTGTCGCGCCACAGTGGTTTCACCACGTCGAGGACGTGCGTCAGGGTGATGTCGCGCACGTACAGCTCCCCAATGATCGGATCGGCATGGTTCTTGAGGCTGTTGACCCACTGCTGGCGATGCTTGTCGCTGCGCCACTCTTCGCTTTTGTCCTCGAAGAATGCGGCCGAGCACTGTGAAAAGTTCTTGGCCTGGGCTCTGTCAGCCGCGAGACGGGCTCGATCGTCTCTGCGCTTGGCTACAGGGTCCACCCCGTCGGCCACCTGGCCGCGGAGCCGGCGTGCTGCCTCCCTAGCGCCGGCCAGCGTGACATCGGGGAAGCCGCCGAGCCCCATGTCTTTGCGCTTGCCCCCCACCATCGTGCGCAGCACCCAGGACCGAGCCCCGGTGTCGCTGATGAGGAGCTGCAGGCCGGCGACACCGCCGACGGCATACCTGCCCGGTTCTTTGAGGCGTCCCACCTGGAGAGCCCCAAGCTCAACGGCCTTCTTTGGCATCGCCAACTACTCCCACAAAAAAATCTAGATTGTGGTGGAGTGTATTGGAGTCATTGGGATAGGGAAACAGCCAATCTTCGAGGGAGGATGGCCTTTTTATGGATTGCGTCGGATTGTTTTGGAGTCGTTTTCCGGGGACTCCCTCTCCTCCAAAAATGATTCCGCCACTGGCCGCCGACGGCCTGGAATCAGCAGCTAAGCCCCGCTAGACGGGGCTTTTTTGTGCGCGGTTGTCCGGCGACGTCTTTTGACAGCCGGCACAAATCGGGGGCACAGTTGGGGGCATAAACCGCGGTTCGCGCGGGTCCTCCTCGGAAATGCCCCCAGATGCCTCTCACAGACACCGCCTGCAAAAACGCGAAATGCGCCAGCGGCCGGACGTATCAACGCTTCACCGACAGCGGCGGCCTGTACCTCGAGGCCACTGCCACGGGCAGCAAGCTCTGGCGCTGGAAGTACCGCTTCAACGGCAAAGAGAAGCGGCTGGCGGTTGGCATCTACCCCGAGGTGACCCTGGCGCAGGCGCGGCGCGCCCGCGACGACGCGCGGCTGGTCTTGAAGGGCGGTTCCGATCCAGCCCAGACTAAGGCCGACGCGAAGCTCAGCGCGCGGGTCAGCGTCGGCAACACCTTCGAGGCGGTCGCCCGGGCCTGGCACGAGCACTGGAAGGCTGGCAAGTCCGAACGGCACGCCGGCTACGTGCTCACCAGACTGGAGGCCGACGTGTTTCCCGATCTGGGGCGCAGGCCGATCGCGACCATTACGGCGCCGCAACTGCTCGCGGTGGCTAAGAAGATCGAGGCTCGGGGTGCCGTCGACATCGCAAAGCGCGCATGGCAGACCTGCAGCCAGATCTTCAGGTACGGCATCGCGCACGGGATCATCGAGCGCAACCCTGCGAGCGACGTAAAGCCCTCCGACGCCCTCAAACCACGCAGCAAGGGACACTTCGCGCGCATCGAGCCCAAGGAGCTACCCGAACTTCTCCGCAAGATCGAGGCATACCAGGGCACGCCCGTGACCAGGCTGTCCCTAAAGCTGATGGCGCTCACCTTCGTGCGCACCGGGGAACTGATCGGCGCGCGCTGGGAGGAGTTCGACCTCGAGGCGGCCGAGTGGCGCATTCCAGCGGAGCGAATGAAGATGAAGACGCCACACATCGTGCCGCTTTCGGCTCAAGCTGTGGAAGTCCTTGGCGCGATTCACGAGCTCCGCGGCTTGAGCGGTCTGCTATTTCCCGGCGAGCGCGACCACGATAAACCGATGTCCAACGGCACTATCCTGGGCGCGCTCAAGCGAATGGGTTACGCCGGCCGCATGACCGGTCACGGGTTCCGCGGCATCGCGTCGACGATCCTGCACGAGCGAGGGCATCGACACGACATCATCGAGCTCCAACTTGCGCACCAGGAGCGCGACGAGGTGAGCGCGGCCTACAACTTCGCCACGTACCTCCCGCAGCGCCGGAAGATGATGCAAGAGTGGGCTGACCATCTCGACGAGTTGCGTCGGGGAGCGAAGATCTTGGCGTTCAAGGCTGCGTAGCGGTGAGTGGCCGCACCACCACTGACGTTGCCATCGTTGCGCCGGCCACGCAAATCGTTTTCGCGCGCTTCGTGACGATTGACCTGGCCGCGGCCATGACCGGATTCACCCCCGGAGCCATTCGCACCAAGATCGCCAAGAGCGTCTGGCTTGAGGGGCGCCAATGGGTGAAGCGCGATGGCCGCGTGCTGATCGACATGAAGGGGTACGAGGCGTGGGCGCTCGGAACCGATGCAGAGCGGTGAAGAAGCAAGATGACGCTTAGTGAAGTAGGCCCTTGAGGAATGCGATCGCGTCGGGCGCGCTGTCCATGCCCGCCGTCACCAGCTTCTTTGCGATCTCCTTCAGTGCCTCACCCGATAGAGTCGAGATCGCTTTCTTGAGGGCAGATTTCTCTGCTGATGGCAGCGGTGCTGCGTCGACCTTGGCCAGCATCAGTTCGCGGATCGTGTCGGCGTGAAGCTTCACCGTTACCGCGCCGAGAATCGCGGTTAGGCCGCCGTCATCCTCGAGGAAGTCGAGGCCCGCGGCAGTGATCTTCGACGCTGACCATGCGAACTGACCGTTGGTGCTGACGATCACGCCGCCCTTCAGCAAACCGTGCTCCTCAAGGTACATGATGGTTCCCGCGAACTGCTTGTCCCGGAGAGGATCCTGGTCCACTGGCACAAGGGCCTTGGTACGAACCTGGGATGGGTAGGCTTCTCGCAAGCGCTCCAGAATTTCGCGCTGGAGGGTACGGTCGACCTCCATGCTCAGGCCTCCGCCTCTTTCATGCGTGCCTCGATTTTCTCAAGGTACTTGATGAGCATGCGCACCTGGGCCGAGGTCGTGGCGATCGGATATTCGCCGTGCACCGCACGCAGGTTTTCATGGTGGTCGAAGAAGAACAATTCACCATCGATCCAGTTCGCGTAACCCTCATCTGGCATCGCACGCATGCCTGGGATGTCCTCTGCCTCTTCGTCGGGGCCGAGCTGAATCTTGATCATTGCCATGCTGTCTCCTCGCGTTTTGTAGCCGGCATCTTAGGTCCGGTGCGCTCAGGGAACAACTCGACCATGTAGGAGGCCAGATGCTCGACTGCCATCTCCAAGCGCTCAATCTGCACCGCGCGAACGCGGTCGGGGGGGGAGGTGTCGAGGAAGTTCAAAATGCGGCTCGTAACTATTGGGGAAGCGAGATGGAGAAAACTGAGCCGAACGTGGTTCGACTTGAAATGCTGTGGGATGGGCATAGCGCCTGTGTGGTGATGCATCAGGACGGGGAGGCGGTCACGATTCAATCGATCGAACGTCCTGGCCTCGAATCTCTTCCGAGTGACGGTGAGACGTATCGCAGCATCACAGAGGCACACAACCAAGCCTGGTGGCAGTGGAAGGATTCGCTGAAGAAGTAGGCCAATCAAATGCCCAAGCCCACCCGCACCGCTAAACAACTCCAGCAGATGCTGGTACAGCGCATCGAAGCCCTGCCGGGCCTTCGAGGCCAGCAGACCGACGTACACCGGGGCGGCGTCATCGGCTTGGCGCAGGAAGAAGACGGCCCCAACTGGACGGTGCGCGTTGTGAGCGACCGCGGCACGCACCGGGCCGACATTGCGCAGATCATTCGAACACTGCAGATGCAGTTCGACCTCGATGAATGAGCCGCGCGATACTGCGGCCTCTACAACGAGGAGAGAGCCATGCCTTACAAACTGAAGGAAGCGGCAGAAATACAAGCGGAAGTCGAGCGCTTGGTGCGTATGCACCCTGAATTCGTCGAGGACGATCCCTTGTACGCCGTCGGACTTCCAATTGCACTTCGGCCTCCGATCATCGGTGGTGCCAATTGGACGATGCACTTGCCCGGTACTGCATACGAAACCCCTGCCGTGATTGCCGCGATTACGGATGTGGGGGCGCGCTGGAACCTTCGATCGGGACATCATGCGGCTCCTTGAATTGCTAGGGCCATCGCAACGTCGCGTACCCAGATCGGCTGGGCCGACAGCACGAGGGTCTCGCCGCTCATGGCTAGCAGCAGCGTATGCCTGCCTGTCCGGCGCCTAGAAGCTCGCGTATCAGCGAGCCACGCCGATCTTGCGGTAGCCGCTGTTCTTGGGCGGCAACAGAGCCGACACTGGTCGACTCTCTGCCCACTCTTCGACTTCGCGCAGCAGCCACCCGACACGCCGACCCGACAGGACCCGCGGCTTCGGAAACGCGCCTTCGCGCACCAGCCTCTACGGTCGTTTCCGACAGCGTGAGCATCGTGGCCACGCTGGTCTTGTCCAAGAAAAGTGGCCGAATGTTCATCGCGAACTGCCTCGCGCGAAATCACATCTCAATGTCGAACGATTTCAGCCTCGCCGCTAACGGGCAGATCTCGTCGGCCACACTGAGTGCCCAGGCGTTCCATCGCACTCGCTCATGCTGCGCCGGCTTGCCGTCGAGTTGCTCGGCAGCTATGGCCTTGACGTAGTCCCGGATCTGCTGGGCCTGATGCCACCGTGCTGTCTCGCCGATCAACTCCTCTCGACGTGCTGCCTCCGCTGCTCTGGCCGCCGCTTCGATCGCGCGTTCACGTGCCAGGGCCTCGGCGCGCGCTTCGCCCGCGAGCCGGCGCTCGTGTTCAGCCAGAAATTCCTTCTTGCGTTCCCTGGAGAGCACCACGGTCCGGTAGAGGCGACAGAACAGACCGTTGATCTGAGCCTCCAGGCGCAGGCCACCATCTTCCGCGAGCTTGAAGTCGCCGAGGGGGCTGCGCGATACGACCAACGCTAGATGATCGGTCGGTCTGTATCTCTTCTCCTTGCCGAAGATCGGGTAGGCCGGGTTGCTGTCGACGATGTCGAAATCTTGGCGCTCTCGGATCGACATGAGAAAGGACGCGCCGTTCAGCGACAGGCTGAGCTTTCCCGAACTCATGACGACGACACAGCCCCGCTCCTCGGCGGCGAGGAATGCTGCGTTCGCAATCGCGAGCGCTCGAGTGCCCGTCAATTCGGAGACCCGGAAGCAGGTCGGCATCGGTTCGCCGAGCAGGCCGCCCGCGAGCCAGCTGAATTTGAAGTGGTCGAGATTGACTCCCGGACGCACCTGCTTTGCTCGCTTGGCCGCTGCGCGATCGCGCTCCTCTACGGCCTTCCGGCGCTTGTGCACGGCGGCCTCGAGCGTCTTTCTCAGCGGTGCAATTGCCTTGTGCCAATGCGTCGGCTCAAGGTCTACCGTGATGCGATTCTCCGGCTGTTCCTCGAACGCCAGTCGATCTTTCAACCAAGTTTGATCGGTCGGGTCGACGTGCTCCCGCGCCTCGGGTGGGTAGCTCACGAACGATGTGCGCTCCGCGTCAGCAGGGAGCGGCTCTTGAACGACGGAATGCCCGGCAGCGAGCTTGGCCCAATGCCCGGCCCGCGGTAGCGGAATATTCAGGACCTTGCAGATCTTGCGGATGCCGTTGTCTGATAGGCCGTACCTTGGACCAAGCGTCGACAGGGGCGTCGACCAGACCTCTTCGTACAGTGCCTCGCGTTGGAACGTGTGAGCCATGCAAACCTCCAGATGGGCCAGGTCACTCTGCCATATCCGGATGGCTATCCGGTCGGGGGGCGCACTACTTGGACCTTTGCGTTCGCTTCTGCCACAAGAAGGCTTTCCGCTCGGCTCGAACTGCCGCTGCAGCCCTGAGTTCCGCATACGAGCTACCGTCAACTGGGCTTCCGCTCCGAGTCTTCGTCGCTGGATTGATGACTACCGCGTAGTACGTTGGACGCTTGCTGAGCCCAGCGTCGCGACAGATCTGAATCGTCATGCCGGCGTGGGAGTACTCCTCGATCACTTGATCTTTATCCGAAGCTGCCGAGTGCGGCGGCATGAGACTAGGTTCCGGTGCTGAATCGGCCTGGCGGGACGGAGCTCCAGGAGCGGAAGCGAGATTCAGGGCTTTGGGCAGCCCTGCCACCCATTGCTGCAAGTCTTCGATCCGCCAGCGAGACAAGCCTGCAAGTTTCACGGGTGCAGGAAGGTTGCCTGCCTTTACCTCGCGCCAGAAAGTCGATTTCCCGATCGATAGCATCCGTGCAGCTTCAGCGACAGAGACATACAGACGTTGCTGATGGAACGGAGGCGGATCGGCGGTGGCCAGCGCTCGCCGGACCGGTGCTGGCGGTGCCAACGCTTCCTGCAGGCTTGGACCAGTAGGGTGGGTGGCCACAACTGGAAGGGTCGGCAGCACCGGCGGCGTCTGGCGGCGCGGCTTTGCCATCGGCTGCGGCGCGTGCGGCTGGTGCTTCATGCGTCGCTCGTGGGCCTCTTCCCGCGCCTTCTCGGAGAGGAAAAGAAGCAAGTCGGCGTACACGAAGATCCAGCCACGGCCCAGCTTCAGGCCCGGGATCTCTCCGGCGCGCGCGAGCTCTTCCACCTGGTCGGAGGTGCAGCGAAGTAGCTCGGCGCATTGCTCGGAATCGATGACGTCCAATGTGGAAAACATGTTGTTTGAATGCATGGCCTAAAAATCAATTTTTTGCAAGATGATGTTTGTACTCATAACGATTGATTGATGGCCCATCAAATCAAATGCACAATGAAGTCATGTCACCCAACGAACTCATCGGTCGAGGAGGCGCAGGTAGAGGTCAAGGGCGAAAGCCGATCTCCGACGACGCCAGACCTTACAAGCTTCTACTACCAGCCGAATTGCGCGCCAAGTTGGACGAACTTGGTGGAGCAGAGTGGCTCCGATCTCAGTTATCTCTGGCTGTATATCTCGACGAAATCAATCTGGAAAGCGCCATGAACCTTGCAACTCGATACATCAATGCAATGCGGCAATTGCCGCAGTACTTCAGCAATCTGGATTCCCGAGGACCCCTGACTCATGTGATGACAGGGGTGCGGGTATTGCCGCTCGGTGACCTGTCCGACCCTGAGGACCACGGTGGGGTTCTGGAGGTGGTGTATCCAGGTGGTCATCGGGTTGAGGTAAATGGGCACGCGCTGTATCAGATGGCACTGGCCGAAGGCGTCCGATGGGAGATCGATAGCAATGTGGACGACATTCCGCCTCGAAAGCGCGATGTTTATCAGGCACGTATTGCCGACCTCGACGAGCACTTGCGTCGCAAGCATTCGCTGATCTGAGGTCGGCCGTGTAGATGACCTCGCTGGTCAGCCGAGATGCATGCTGACCAAAATCGAACGGCCACAGGGGGTTGGATCCCTGCAGCCGTTCTAACCGCAACGTGCAACCTTGGAAGGAAACGCACATCATGGCTACTCACATTATCGGGCAAGGTGCCACCGCGCCCAGCCCGCTCACCATCACAGGCCTGCCCGAGGGCGCTCGAGCCCTCCTCATCGGCATCGACGATGAGAGGGGGCAGTTCTGCATAAGGCCCATTGCCGCCGGCGAGTCGGTGCTGAACATCAAGCGCGACTTGCTCAAGCATCTCAATGAGTATCCGCACACTATCGAATGGCTCGAGGTGCTGCGTGACTATTGCGATAGCCGGTTGATGGCCCGTACCGAAGCCAGAAGCCGCGGCGCATTCATCACGCCCAAGCCGCGCATGGACTGGGACATGACTTCCATCATCGCTGCCCGAGAGGTGAACAATGGCTGAGCGCACTCGCCTCTATCCTGCTCTCAGCTTCCAGACCAGCGGCCCGCACCTTTCGGACATGGACCTGTTCGACGTGCCGGCTGAGGCGTACATGGACGGCCACTTGACTGGAATCAAAGTCGCATGGGAGCTCCTGCAAGCTGCGGAGCGCGACGATTTGGGCGGTTGCAATCCCGCGGAGGTCATTCGCTGCGCGGTGGAGGCTGCGGTGCAGGTCATTGCGGCGCCGCGCAGCGCCAACCGCATTGACAAGACGGGCGCCGCCGTTGGCTTCCTCAGCGTCGTGTGCGACTCGCTTGCAGCGGCTGTGAAGAACTGGAACTTTCGTCCGTTGCTTGAGGAGAGCCTTGAGAGTTGCCGGAGCGATCTGGTCAGTGTTGCAGAGGAGCTGCGGATCTCCAACGAAGCTTTCATCGCTCAGATGGCCACGTCTTCGGTGACAGCGCGATCGGGGGTGCGCCATGCTTAAACCTTTCGCAGTGGGATCGACAGCCACGAAGCGTGACGGCACGCCAGTGAAGCTCGGCCGGAGCTTCGGTGCGCCGTATTGGGTTTGCGTTGACGGCATCGTGGTGGCCGACTATGGCGACGACGAGGCGGCCGCAGAAGCGCACTACCGACCGCTACTCGACGCACATCGGCTCCGCATGGGGTGGAAGCCTGTTCGGATGGCCGGCCAGAGTAGTGGCGGGCTGGACGCCAATCATGGCTGCTGTACGCCGCGGACCCTGTTATTACCCTAGGCCAGGCATGGCACCATTGATCGCGGCACCGACGGGCGCCAGTGTTTTGCCTCAGCTAGGCCGACGGGCCGAAGAGCGGGAATCCTTCGCCCGCCTGCTGAGGCTTCCCATGAAGGGCGCCGGAAGGGGTGCGCAGTGAAGAGATATCCAAGATCGACCGTCGATGTGATTTTTGGCCCTTACATGAAAGATTCCGTCGAGTTTTCGGCTGACGGTGTCCGCGTGTCTGAAGACTATCGGCGCTTCGATCAAAGCCACGACGATCTGCTGTGGCATCCGGCAAGCGAATTTGAAGGGTTGGAGAACGCTCCTGACGCGTTAGAGGTACCAAATCTTCCAATTCCATTCACCGCCCCGGAACTGACTGCTTTCATGCTGAACGGTGTTGGAGCAATGCTGCCATCGATCTATGGCGACTGGGCAAGCGGGCCTGACGAAGGACTCTTAGCAAACCTCGGAGCGAACGCAGGGATGCCTCGTGAAGCGCTGCGGGCGGCGTATGCCGCGTACCGAGATGCTGAGATGAACGTGGGAAAGCTGGATATCGAACTTCAGCAAAGGGCCCCAACCCTTAGAGAGTTGTACGAGCTCCAGAACGGGCTTGCGAACACGCGCGAAGGAGTGTTTGACCAGCAGGTTTCGCGAGATGAAAGCATCGCAAGAAGGCAACGCGCAAAAGATTCTGTCGCACACCTTTTGTCCGAAGCCAAAGAGGCCGAGCGGTTGGCCAAGTCTGAGTTCGCGCGGTGGCGCAAGGCTATGGTCCTTCATCTCTTGAGGCCCCAATCCGCCGAGGTATCCAAAGTTCGTAAGGTTGGAGCCATGACAGCGCACAGGCAGAATTTGTTGAGAGCTCTAACTGCCCGCAATCTCGATCCGAAAGCGCTACCTGCCTACAAAAACGGCAACATGTCGACGGCTAAGAAGGAGGCGATGCGGGCACTTTGCGTCGAATCAAACACCATGTCTGAGGCCACGTTTGACAAGACGTGGCTGGCATTGCTCAAGGATGGGGAGATTGCTTACGCGTCACCCTAGGAAGTGGCGCCCTCGGACATTTTGGTCCAAGGTGCCAGGTTGATCTTCTCAAGGACAGACCGATGCAATAGCGGCACCAACACAAGGGGCCGCAAATGCCAATCACCGCATCACCTCGCACAACCCAGCCAGCCCAGCCGCTGGAGTCTGCGAACAACCCTGCAGCGCTGCTGCGCTTCTCGACCGTTCAAGCTCTGACTGGGCTCAGTAGGTCGACGATCTACACCCGTATCCGGGAGAAGGCCTTCCCGGAGCCGATCAAGCTCGGCACTCGCTGCACGAGATTCAGGGCGGGAGACGTCACTGCCTGGCTGGAGTCGGCGAAGTGAGTGCAGTAAATGGCACGAACCAAAGCTCCGGCCGATCCGCGCGGCGGTCATGTGCGGCTCTACTGGGCGCTCCTCGACAGCCCGGCATGGCGAGTGCTGACGCATGCGGATGTGCGGGTGTACCTCTCCCTGCGACGCAAGCTCGGACGCACGAACAATGGCGACATCAACGCCACGCTGGCCGAGCTCAAGCATGCGGGCATCTCGAGCAGCTCGACGCTCGCCTCGGCGCTGCGCCGGCTGGAACTTCTGGGCTTCATCGAGAAGACTCGCCAGGGTGGCATTGCGAACGGTGGGAAGCTCTGCAGCCTGTACCGCTTCACGGACGAGCCCACATTCGAACTCAAGAAGGCGGGTGTGTTGGCTGGCGCGGCGACGAACGATTGGCAGCGCTTCACGTCGATGGCGGAGGCTCGTGCGGCGCTTCGGTCAGAGCCGCCAAAAATTGCATCGAAGGTTCGACTATCGAACCGGAGTGCTTCGACTATCGAAGCGGAGAGGCCGTTCTCCGATTCGACTATCGAACACGTGGCCGATTCTCCGGTTCGACCATCGAAGCGGACGAAAAAGGCCTCAATCATCTCGGAACCCGCATGAACGCTGGGTTTGCGACGATTTTCTGTGGTCGATTGCAAAAAAACGCTCCGCTTCGACTATCGAACACCATTGCATGTTGCCAGGGTAAGCGTTGCACGACTGCCTTTCCGGCCAGCAAGGAAGGAGCCCGAGCATGACCAGCCACACGATTCACGGCTTGGAGATCGAGCTCCGAGGATCACAAGCGGAGGGCCGCGAGGTTTTGCTGAAGCAGGAATTTGGCGGCACGATCCACCAAGTCGAGCTGCAGGACCTGCATGTGTGCTGGCTTGCCGAGCAGCTGGGCATCGTTGCCGCCATGGGGGCCGCGGGAAGCACGACCCCCGTGGGCGACCCGCGTGAGCTGCAGCGTGCGGTTCTTCGGTGTTCTGAGATGGCGATCGCTTTGCTCAGAAGCATCGAGGTGACGCATGGCTGTGGCCATGAGGACCTCGAGCCCGAGATCCACCGCGCGAAGGAGCTGAGCGGCTTCCTGACGTTCCTGTGCACCGGTTTCGGCCCCTCCAATGAACCTGCCGCCGCGCAGCCCGCCGCATCTCAACCCAGCAACAGCCCTGGCGGCCTCTTTGCCGAAGGATCGGAGCAATGACCAACATCACCCCTTACAACTTCGAGGGCGCCAGTGTTCGCGCGCTCGAGATCGACGGCGAGCCGTACTTCGTCGGCAAGGATGTCGCAGAAGCGCTGGGTTACGCCCGCCCGAACGATGCGATTCAACAGCATTGCAAGGGAGCGGTGAAACGCCGCCCCCTTCACACGGGCGGTGGAATGCAGGATCTGCGGGTCATCTCCGAGCCCGACGTGTTGCGTCTGATCGTGAACAGCAAACTTCCGGCGGCCGAGCGCTTCGAACGCTGGGTGTTCGAAGAGGTGCTGCCCAGCATCCGCAGGGCCGGCAGCTATTCCGTGAACCTCGCG
Organism: Variovorax sp.; assembly: GCF_965279555.1. Classification (NCBI taxonomy): domain Bacteria; kingdom Pseudomonadati; phylum Pseudomonadota; class Betaproteobacteria; order Burkholderiales; family Comamonadaceae; genus Variovorax; species Variovorax sp. The sequence continues at coordinate 709,460 of NZ_OZ257247.1, forward strand.
GACCCGGCTCAGCTGCGGCAGGTGCTTCTCGGGTACACCGAGAAGGTGATCGCGCTGCAGTCACAGGTGTCCGTCATGGAGCCGAAGATCGAAGCGCTCCATCGCCTCGCGATGTCGGAAGGCTCCATGTGCGTGACGGATGCTGCAAAGCACCTGCAGGTGCAGCCGAAGTGGCTTTTTCGCTGGTTGCAAGAGCAGCAGTGGATCTATCGTCGCGCCGGCGGTTCGGGGTTCATCGGCTACCAGAGCCGCATCCAGGTCGGATACCTCGAGCACAAGGTCTCGACGGTGGAGCGATCCGACGGCAGCACGAAGGCCGCGGAGCAGGTGCGCGTGACGGCCAAGGGGCTGACCAAGCTGGCCGAAATGCTCAGCGCGAAGGAGATCGCATGAGCAGCCGTCCGATTGATGATGACGATGGCCTGATCGCAGAGCTCCCTGATCTGCGCATCGAAGTAAGCCACAGCGAGGACCTCGTGATCTTGCAGCAGAGCGGTGGCGGCGGCGACGTCGACCGAATCGCGATCCACCGCTGGCAGGTGCGCATGCTTGCCGAGCACTTCGGGCTGCTGCCTTCTTCTGCGTCTTCCCTGGGCGCCGTGGCCATGCTGGCGCGCCGGCTGCGCAAGCTGCAAGAGCGCATCGACCTCTTGGGCGAACACATCGACCAATTCGTGGACGACGAATTCACCAAGCAGTACTCCTTCGCCACATGCGAGCTCGCGGACGAGTTCCTTGCGGACCTGGAAGAACTGCAGGGCGGGGCTGCATCTGCTCGGCCGGCCAGCGCTGTCGCGGAAGCTAGCGATCAGGTACGCAGCCCGGTACGCGGTGGGTCCGCGGACCGCGCGCGTACTGCACCACCCGCCGAGGCTGGCACGCAGGGTCAGATCCAGGTCTGATCCGGTTGTCCGAGCCCGAATACGGAGAACCATGACCTCAGCACCGGATCACGAATCCCCATCGCCTTGGAGTTTGCTCCCGCAGCCCCAGCCCCAGCCCCAGCCTCGGGCGAGTACGAAGGCCATCGGCATGAGCCGTGAGCGAATACTTCAAGTGGTTGGAGAGTTGCACGCTGCCGGTCGCGTCGTCACGCGAATCGCCGTCAAAGAGATCACCGGTCAGAGCTATGGTGTCGTCGATGACCATCTGAAGCGGCTGTTTGAAGAGGGAGTCGTGCGTCGAATCTTGCCTGGCGTCTACGAGCCAGTTGAGGTGATGCCCCCGCCTCGTGCCATTTCGGTCACTCGCATGCAGGGAGGCTGGGTGAAGATCGAGGCCGGCGATGACATGCTCACGCTGACTCCGGAAGAGGAACGCATGCTAGCGGCCTCCATCGCCGGTGCAGCTGGTCAGTTCCATGCGCTTGCTGCTGGCCGTGACCTGGCGGATCAGATCGCCGACCTGAGGCAGCAGCGCTTTCGCGAGAAGGACGAAGTACGTGCGCAGCCGATGAAGCCTCCTCACGGTGCGATCAAGGGCGCGCCGGATCTTTCCGTGGTGCAGGGCAATGGCTAGTCGCTTTCCAGCATTGCCCGGTGCGCAGTGGTTCGCGCTCAGGTTCGCACCCGAGTTCGCAGCGGAGCGCGTGATCCGGCCTGTCCGACGCACGGCGATCGTCGCCGCAGGGCTCCACCCCATGCGGTTCGTGTCTTCGCACCCACCCCTTCAAAAATGAGCCATTACCTCTGAAAGGTTCCCCAATGGCAAACGACCTTTACAACCCCGCACCACCCCAACTGGGCGTGGTCAATCGCACCGGCAACAGCTATTCCGGCGGCAACGTGTCCGGCCAAGTCTCGATCAATGGCGCTGCGCCTGCCGGTACCTTCAGCACCATTTCCTCCGGTGCCGCACCAGCGCCGCCGCAGCAGGCCTTGACGACGGGAACACCGACTCCCGCTGCGACGCCCGCTTTCAATCCGGCCACCGGCGTTGGCCGGCCGAACGCGCTGGGCAGCCTCGCCGACACAAACGCTCAGATTGCCGCCCTGCGCGGCGAACCTGCGCCAGGTCTTGGCGTGCGCCCTATGACGCCGCCAGTTGCTCCTGCTCCTCTGGGTGTCTCGCGTCCGCCGACGGTACCGCCGTTGCCCGCCTCACCGGTCGCACCGCCTCCAGCTGGCGTCTCGCCGACGCAGCAGTTCTTCGTGGGCGGGGGCCAGATGCAGCAGCCGCAACCTGCGGCCGCTCAAGCTCAGCCTGCAGCGCCTACTCCCGCGCCTCTGCCGGCGCCCGTGCAACGACCTGACCAGGTTCAGGCCTTTCGAGACGGTGGCGTCGTGCGGGGCCCTGGAACCGGCACAAGCGATTCCATTCCCGCGATGTTGTCTCATGGTGAGGCAGTATTGCCGGCCGACACGGTTCGAGCGCTGGGCCCCCGCAACGTGCAGGCGACGATCGCGGCGACGCACCAGCCGACCGGCCTCGGCGTCTTTCGACACGGCCGCCCGGCCTTTGCGGACGGAGGCGTAGTGACTGAGGAGGAACTGCGCCGACGAGCAGCAATGGCTGGACCCGCATCGGCTGCCGCCGCCCTCGCGCCGCAGATGATGACCACCACGGTCCCGCCGCCGGGGGCACCGGGCGCGAGTCAGATTCCAACCGGGCGCGAGGTGTACACGGTGCCGGCCCCTGCAGCATCTGCAGCCGCGGCCGCCGGGCCGGTAGCGGAGCCGCTGGTCGATGCGATGACGGGGTTCGGCGCAACTCCACCCACGCCAGCGGCATCAAACCTGCCGCTGGGCGTGACGCGCAACGGGAACAGCTATTCGGGTGAGAGCGTGAGCGCCTCCCCAGCAGCCACGGGGCCGCTTGGGGGTGCCGAAGATACCAGCGTGCGACTGGCACGGTTCCAGGCGTCCAACGCTACGGTGCCGCAGGGGGGCCTCGCGATCATCGACAACGGCGGTGCGAACCGCAATGCCGACTTCAACGACGGCGCCGCGTTGCGCACTCTGGTTGCTCGTGGCGCGCCCCCGGGCCGCAACGGCGCGCAGGTGTTCGCGGCGCAGCTCGGCGCGACACAAGCACCCATGGAGCAGCGCGCAGGACAGGCGGCCCTCGGCGTTCGCGAGTCGGGCGAAACACAGCGCGCGCTCATCGCCGAGCAGGGGCTGGGGGTTCGAGCTCGCGTCGCGGATGCGCGCCAGCAACAAGCCAATGCGCTCGATCAGCAGCGCCTTGCCATCGACGCGCGTCGAGATGACCGTGCAGCCGTCGGCGCTGCGGCAGAGCAGGCGCAGAAAACACGGCTCGCAACGCTTCAGGACCAAGTGCTGAGCGGCACGCCAGAACAGCGCCGTGCGGCCACCGAGGCCATCGCTGCAATGCAGGGTCGTGAGGTCGCAGGGAACAAGCCGCCGGAGGGCTATCGCCGAACGACTGCCGGCAACCTCGAGGCCATCCCAGGTGGCCCCGCTGACCTGCGCCAGAGCAAAGAGGGCGCTCAGCAGGGCAAGGACACGCAGGACATTTTCGGCATCATCGACCAAGCCACGCCGCTCCTCGGAAGGGCCACGAACAGCCTGGCGGGCGCGGCGACCGACAAGGCAGCGCAGGCCTTCGGAGTCTCGACCGAGGGTGCGATTGCCACCGCGCAGCTGAGTGCATTGCAGGGCGCGCTGATCTCCAAGATGCCGAAGATGAGCGGTCCGCAATCCGACAAGGATGTGCAGCTCTATCGTGAGATGGCCGGCCAGATCGGTGACGCGACCATCCCGCGCGAGCAGCGCCTTGCCGCGCTGCAAACCGTGCGCTCGCTGAACGAGAAGTACCTGCCGGCAGTGAGCAGCGCAGGAGACATCGAAAAACTATCTTCGGGCACCACCTTCAGGGCGCCCGACGGCTCTATTCGGAGGAAGCCGTAATGGCCGAAAACTGGTGGGATCAATACCCTGTCGTTGGTGGAGGTGGCGCGCCAGCACCTGCACCCGCCGCGCAAGCCGCGGCCGCACCCGTTGCCGGCTCGCCTCCTGGCAACTGGTGGGATCAATACCCTGAGGTTGGGCAGCCAGCAAGCGCGGCCCCAGCTTCTGCACCAGCCACCGATTCGTCGACGTCGATGTCCGGCGAGATCGCCCGCCAGGTGGGCCTAACAGCGCGCGCAGGGGTGAAGGGGGCCCTGGCCCTGCCAGGGGTCGTCTCAGACGCCGCAACGGGGCTGCTGAACACTGGCCTGGACGCGACGGTCGGCGAGGGGAATGGCTTTCGATTCCAGCGCGTTGGCGCGGCCGCAGACAGCCTCATGAGCGCCGCCGGTGTGCCGGAACCGAAGAACGCAACGGAGCGCGTTGTGCAGGACGTGGCGGCAGGCATGGCCGGTGGCACGTCTGGCGCGGCCGCTGGCCAAGTCGCAGCACGTCTAGCGCAGAGCGCGGGGGCACCAGTCGCAGAAGCCGTTGGCAACGCCTTGGCGGCGGCACCCGGCATGCAGGTGCTGAGCGGTGGCGCCGGTGCAGGCTCCGCGGGAGTGACGCGGGAAAGCGGCGGCGGCGCGGTCGCGCAGACCGTTGCGGGCCTTGCAGGCGCTATGGCACCCACGACCGTCCCGTTCGCAGCACGCGCAGCTGTCCGCGGTGCCATCCGGGGCGGTGAAGCAGGGCGCTCCGAGATGGCCGGCCGCATCAAGACCTTCGAAGACGCGACCGGCACCACGCCCACGATGGGTCAAGCCACAAGCTCGCGCGCCATCCAGGCCGCGGAGACGGGCCTGTCCAACGTGGTGGGCGGCTCGGGCATCATGATCCGCCGCGGCGAAGCGCAGGCCGAGGCCATGCAACGCAGCGTCCAGGAACTGACGGATGCACTGGCGCCGAACGCAACAGGGACCGACGCCGGCGCAGCGATCGCAAAAGGAGTGAACGCTTTCAAGGACAACGTGAAGACGGTGCAGCAGCGCCTGTACACGGACCTCGACAAGTTCATCCCCGCAGCGACACCGATGGGGGTGGGTCGGACGCAGGTGGTGCTGGAATCGCTGAATGATGGCATCCCAGGTGCGCCGAACATCAGCAACTTCTTCAAGAATGCGCGCATCGGCTCCATCGAGAGCGCGCTGGGCCAAGATCTCGAACTGGCTCGCCGAGCGCAGGCACCTGCGGGCATGTCGAGCACCGGCGCAACGACCTTGCCTGGCCAATTGCCCTACGAAGCCGTGCAGAAGCTCCGCTCGCTCGTGGGCCGCGAGATCTCCGAAAACTCGTTGATGTCCGATGTGCCACGCAGCAAGTGGCGCGCGCTCTACGCCGCGCTGAGCGATGACCTGGGTGACGCAGCAAACACGGCTGGCCCGCAGGCGCGTCAGTCTTGGGAGCGCGCCAACCGCTACACGCGCACCAGCATTGAACGCCTCGAGCAGCTTGAGTCCGTGGTCAACAAGGATGCGCCGGAGAAGATCTTTCGCGCTGCCACCACGGGCCTCGCCGAGGGCGGCACGCAGATCAGCCGCGTCATGAAGTCAATGCCCGTCGAGAACCGGCGTGAGGTCACTGCCGCCGTACTGCAGCGCCTGGGCCGCGCCAAGCCTGGCCAGCAGAACGAGCTCGGCGACGCCTTCAGCTCGGAGACGTTCTTGACGAATCTGTCCGCCATGAGCCCCGCGGCGCGGCGTGCGTTGTTCGGCAGCAGTGGCTACCCAGGCCTTCAGGAGCGTGTGAATCAGCTGGGCGCCGTGGCAAACATGCGACGCGAAGGATCGAAGGTCTTCTCGAACCCGTCTGGTACGGCGCGCCAAGGCGCAATGATCGGATGGGCGGCAGGTCTGGGGACGGCACTCGCAACTGGCAACGCAGCGGCGATCGGGGCTGCGCTGGCGGCGCCTGTCGTGACGAACACCGCGGCGCGACTGCTGGCCAGCCCGACGCGCGTGCGCGCAGCAGCCGAGGTGAACCAGCTCAACGCGGCCGCAGGGCCGGTGAGTGCCGCGGCAGCCGCCGCCGGCGCGGCTTCGTATGACGAGAGGAAGGCTACGAATCTCAGACGCATCAGGGAGATGCGCGAAGGCCGGCGCTGATCAGCGGGCGAAAATTTGGACCAAGCCGATGAAGCCGGCCACGACGACCGCGGCCAGCAGGATGACGGTCAGGCCGAAATGGCCAACCAGCTTGTTGCCCTCGCGCAGCCGCTCGTCGCGATAAGAGGCCTCGAGGAGGCCTTTCATGTTCTCGCCGGTGAAGTTCTTTGGGTCGCGTGCCATGGGCCGAATGTAGCCGAGGTGAGGGCCAATGCGAAGTGAACGCGAAAGTACTGGACTAACTGGTGGATGCTGATCTGGGATCTGGTCCTCGCCCTGGTACTCCGCCCTCGGCGACCGGAAGCCAGAAGTCGAGCACATCGGCCACGGTCTGCGGCACCTCATCCTCGCGTGGGAACATCACCATGATCGCGTGCACGCCTTTGGCGAAGTACGGCAGGGCATGCTGCATCGAGAGCATCATGACCCGCACTTCGTTAATGCCGCCGGCTTTGAAGTGCCTCCACTGATTGATCGCCATCGGCGTCGTGTGCACGTACTGCGAAAGGTAAATGGTGGCGCTGAGGTAGTGCCGATGGTCAATGCCGCCGACCTGATTCCTTTCCCGCTGACTGAGGTAGTACTGGGGGGCATCACCCTGCGCGATCTTTTGCTGCGAGGTTTTTCCGACTCGCGCGAAGAACGGGTGAACTCTCGCGCGAACGCGAAGAGCTAGTGCGTTGGCCCGTATGGTGATGGCTTCCGGTTGCGTCGAGCCGATGAAATCCAACATCTTCGTCCGACGCTCTTGATCATGCAGATCGCTTAACAGCTCTCGGAAATCGCGCTCTTCCTCGGTGACCGCGTCCAACGCGAAGTATGCGAGCGCGTCGTATGCGTCGATCACGCACCGTGCGAGCGCGCACACAGACCCAGCATCCCATAGCTCCCGAGGCCCACCGTCGATCTGCGCAGGCATTAAGCGGCGGAGCGAGATCGCGTGGCAAACCTGCTTGATAAAGATCGGGGCGGCATTTACCTGCGCTTTGGTCTCAGGCACGATGCCATTGAAGCGCCGAGCGAGCTCACGGCTGTACTCGATCAGCGTGTCGAGCTGCCCCAGAATACGCGCGTACCTCACACGCAGATCACTGAGGCTGTCTGGAGCGGGCATGTTTGCTCCTTGCGAGATAGTCAAGCAGTTGTTACAGGCCTCGTGAGTCGAACTCTCCCGCGGATGGCAAGCCATCGCCATAAGAGTGACGTCGGGCGATGCCGGTGGATCGGGCGCTCGATGGCGGCATGGAAGCGCAAGGATGGTTTGCCGCCCGTCGACGTGATGGCGTGATTATCAAATAAGCAAAGCCGCAGCCCCATGGTATGTCAGGCGCCGGAACAAAGGTCCTGGTTAATGAAACCATATGGGCGAAATCCGATTTTCATGGAGAAAATGCGGAACACTGAATGCATTTTTCGTGACGGCGTGTACACTGAGCTGTTAGCAAAGCATCAATGTGGAACACATCTCCGAAGTCCTGAAAATCCTTGACGGCGCGCTCAAGTCGAACGCGAGCTTGGCGATGAACTACGCGGGCCTGTTGGCCGACAAGCTTCATGACCAAGGCGACCGCGCGCAAGCGCGAATGATCAGAGAGCGGCTCGCTCGCGCGCCCGCTGCGGTCGCTTCGGCCCAGGATGCAGAGAGAGGAGTAAGTTTCTCAAGCCTGCCTGTCGATGGTGAAAGCAGGCTTCATACCGTGGATGTCAGCCAACCTCGTAGCGAAGATATTCATCTGGTGCTTCCGAGTGCGCTCGAAAGGCGGGTTGAAGACTTTCTTTCTGGCGTGCGCCACTATGACCAACTCGCGCGCGTTGGCGCGGCGCTTCCCAATCGGATGTTGGTATACGGTCCGCCAGGTACCGGAAAAACGCAACTCGTCAGATGGCTTTCCGCACAATTGAGCCTTCCTCTGCTGACGGTGCGCTGCGACACACTGGTCAGCAGTCTGCTTGGGCAAACCAGTCGAAATCTTCGCCGTGTGTTTGACTACGCGGAACATCGGCCGTGCGTGCTTTTCTTGGATGAGTTCGATGCGCTTGCGGGTGCGCGGGGCAACGAGCGAGATGTAGGTGAACTGCAGCGCGTCGTGATTGCGCTGCTTCAAAACATGGACGCGCTCAGTGCGTCCACCATTCTGGTTGCCGCAACGAACCACGAGCGTCTCTTGGATGCAGCCGTTTGGCGCCGTTTCAGCTTTAACCTGCCGATGCCGCTACCTGCTAGTGATGCACGACGCGCCCTGTGGGGGCGATTCTTGGGCACCATGGTTTCAGAGCCGCAGACCATCGAGGAGCTTGTCGCGGCCTCCCTTGGAGCGTCCGGCGCACTCATCGAGCAAGTCAGCCTGGATGCCAAGCGAGATGCGGTTCTCAAACGTGCTGGATTGATCGATGTTCATGGTCTGTTCCGTCGGTTGGGCATTTCGATGGCGCTGGCAAAGGGCGTTGCGCTGAGCACGGAGGAAGAAGAGATGCAGTGGTTGAGGCAGTGGCAGCCGCAAGTGTTCACGCTTCGTGCGCTCGCTCATCTCTACGATACCTCGACACGGCAGATTACAAATATCACCAAGGAGAAGGCAGATGGCAACTCGGAGGGAAGCGACGCCGCGTCGCGGCGCAAATCGAATCGAACCCGTCACAAGTAATCCGTTTCAGAGAGTTGAGTTTCGAGCTGCAGATCTCACGGGTGTGGCCCCCGGCGGGGACGGGCCCACTGAATTTGTGGATGTCGATCCCCAGTATCGATTACGGCTGGTCCAATCGCTGGATCAAGCGTCCGCTCAAATACATGCCGAAGTGCAGGCGTCGCGAAACAAGCTGGGAACGTTCATTCTTCGGCTTCGGCAGCAAGCCATTGCCAAGAGCCACCGCCCGATTCAGCTGATCGCTGAGACGGGCCTGTTGCCTGCAGGTCATGAGCGAATAGACGAAGTGCTGGTCGCCGCGCATGCCGGTAGCCTCACCACCTTGCGCGACGTAGTTCTCCGGCGCAACACGAAGGCAATTCGTGCCAACCTCAGCGCGATTACGATGATCGAGCCTTGGGGTGCCGAACGGCGTGTTCCTTCAGGACGTCAATCGTTGCGCGCGCGTGGTCGAGCCATCGTGCGCCTTTTTCGATACGGAAACGACCATGCGAATGTGGCCGTCGAAGAAGCTGTCATCGATGAGCTTCGTGGGTTGCATCTGAACGTGCAGCACCTGGATGCGGCAGCGTTTGGATGGTCCATCTTTCGACTCGCAGGACTGGAGGATGCGTCAGATCAAGTCTTGCATCGCTTGTCGCTTCTGGCTGGGATTCGGCGAATCGCGCCGGAACCTATTGCGGTGCCTTCAGCAACGCGCACAGGAACGCCGTCCCGAGTCAGCGGCCCGTCGCCCGCAATAGGCCTTCCTCCAGACGGTCTACCGACGGTTGCTGTGTTTGACACTGGAGTGAGCGCGCAAGCGCAGCAACTTCAACCGTGGGTCGACGGCTTCGACACTTATGTGCTCCCGCCGGATACCGACTATGAGCACGGAACCCATGTGGCCTCATTGGTGGCCAGTTCTCATGCGATGAATGCCAACCACCCCGAACTGCCTGCGTATGGCAGCCTGGTTTATGACGTTTGTGGTCTCGAATCGGGAAGCGCGAACATCGCAGATCTGATCGAGCGCCTGAAGGAAGCCATTCCGAAACGGCCCGATGTGAAGATTTGGAACTTGTCACTGGGCGTTCCTGTGCCTTGTGACGAGCAGTCCTTTAGCGAGTTTGCGATGGCGCTGGATCGGCTGAGCGATCGACACGGCGTCTTGTTTGTGGTGGCTGCGGGAAACTATGTTCAACAGCCGCGCCGGATTTGGCCGGCGGGGGCTCTTCTTCAGGACAGGATCGGCAGTCCTGCCGAATCGATACGGGCATTGACCGTGGGCTCGGTGTGCCATGCTGCGGGGATCGATTCCCTAAATGCCGCGGGAGAACCTGCAGCCTATTCACGCCGGGGCCCGGGGCCGGTGTTCACGCCCAAGCCGGACATCGTCCACGCGGGTGGCAATGTGCACACCCCTTGGAAGACAGGCTCCTCCAGCATGGTTGTTCTCGGAGCGAACGACACCATGGGGCATAGTTTCGGGACGAGCTTTGCCGCGCCGGTGGCTGCAACCATGGCCGCTCACGTGTGGCAATCGTTGGCGGGCGCGGGGCGAACACCGACGCCTTCGTTGGTCAAGGCCTTGATGATTCATGCGGCGCAACTGTCCTCCACCGCCTATTCGCCTGCCGAGCGTCGCTACTTCGGGACCGGTTTGCCGTTGGATGTCATGGACTGTCTGTATGACACGCCAGACAGCTTCACCCTTTTATTCGAAACAAGTCTGGTGCCCGGTATGCGGTGGCGCAGGGCGCCTTATCCGCTACCCGCTTCACTGATACACGAGGACAAGTTCCGCGGTGAGGTGATCATCACTTGTGTCTACGCGCCACCCCTGGACTCCAATGCGGGGGCGGAGTATGTCCGTGCGAATGTCGAATTGAGCTTTGGTGTTTTGTCCGGGGACAACATCACCAGCAAGGTCCCCATGAAGGGCGAAGACTACACCGATGGTTATGAAGCCGCGCAGATTGAACACGGAGGCAAGTGGGCTCCGGTCAAGGTTCACCGAAAGGCGTTCCCTGGCGGGATTTCTGGCAGTGAATGGGCGCTGCAGGCCCGTCCCTACCTTCGCGCCTTCGAGCCGCCGCTGACGCAGCCGATCCAAGCGTACATTGTGTGCACCTTGCGCAGCCTCTCGGGTGACATGTCCGTTCATGCCGACGGCCTGAGGGCGTTGAACGCCACCAACTGGGTCAGCAATCCGGTTCCCGTGCGAGTGCCCGTGCGGATTTAGAGGGCTGCCGCTGGCGTCAGAAGGTGGAGTACCTCACCGCCAAGATCCAAGCCAGGGCAGACGCGAAGGTTAGTGCGGCGGCGGTTAGTGCCGAAGTTAGTGCGCAAAACAAGGTAGCGGCATGAAGCAACCCCTTTTTCTGAGCGATGACGAGCTCGTCCAGCTCACCGGCCGGCGCATGAAGTCGAAGCAGATCACCTGGCTGCGAACTCAGGCCGTTCCATTTCGCGTTTCCGCAACTGGTCACCCTGTTGTAACTCGGGTCGCAATCGAAGGGGCCGCGGCCCCGGCGGAAAGGCCGCGCTGGGTTCCGAAAGTCTTGGCCGGCCAGTTGGATCGGGATTGGTCTTGACGTCCGGCGAGGCGGCTACACGCGATCCCATGCAGCGGTGTCACCAGATTACAACGGCGGGAAAGCTGCCCAGCCTAGAGAAGGCGGGCGTTGCCTTTCAACCTCGGCATCGGGGGCAGCCGCCAAAGTTTGGGGGCATCGTTGGGGGCATTGAAGTCGGAGCACGTTAGCAAAAGTTAGCAGTGATGCGCTCTGCAGCCCGACATGCTGCTGCCTCCCTCCAAGAATGGCCCCGCAAGGGGCTATTTTTTTTGCCCGTTTCATCCCAGGGAAAAACCGTCCCCAGATTCAGGTCGGCTTAAGTTTCCCCCGCGATACTGCGGAAGACGGTCTTTTGGCGTTGGTAGAGGTCGCTTCGGCACCCGCCTTCACGGTGGTTCCTCGAGGCTGGAGGTCGTCAGTTCTTTTGTCCGGCCGGGGGCGCATGCGCGCTCCTTCGGCCGGCTGTCAAAAAGCCCTCGCGGCACATGGCCCGGCATTGAGCGCCTGCCCCCGGAGAACTATTCTTCGAATTGCCATGACCCAAGAACTCCCCGACTTCGATCTGCCCGAAGGCTGGACGTGCTGGGTAGACCTCGCGCAGGCACCGGAAGGTACCTACAGCGGCAAGGCCGAACTGCGCCAGGGCAGGGAGCAGCGCTGTGTGTTCGTGCTGGCTCAGCAGCCGTCGCGCGAAGCTGCGCTTGAACGTGTCCGTTTCCGGGCGAAATATTTTGTCGACGAGTGGATGATCCGCTCGCAAGACGCCGGTTATCAGGTGTAGGAAAAGCGCCGTTTCCGAGCCCGAACGGCAGAGTTTTCCACGCTGCTCATTTCGCAGGCACCGTGTTGCAGGCCACGCCAGGCAACGATTCCGCGCGCAATCCCCCCGGTTTTCCCCAAAGTTGTCCCCAATCGGCGGGGAAAACCCCAAAGCGCCTTGCGGGCTGCCGTCGGGTTGGCTCAGGCCCCGCGCTTACGCCCGGGCCCGCTCTGTTTCCTCGAGCCAGGTGGGCTCGTTGGAGGTGTCTGGAAAGCCGCTGTCGGCCATGGCCGGCGACCCTGCCGATCCCGGCACGTGCCGCAGCTCATACCCCCGTCCATAGACCGAGTGCAGGACGAACTCGCTTTCCTTGTGCAGCGACAGCTTGCGGCGGATGTTCGCCACGCAGCAGTCGAGCACGCGGCTCTTGCGTTCGATCCGTGAATCGACCCACAAAGAGGCCAGCAGCCATTCACGCTCCAGCAGGCGCCCCGCGTTGCGGAACAGCAGCAGCGCCAGTTCGAACTCGCGCGGCTTCAGCCGGATCTCGCTGCCCCGATGCACCACGACCTTGCGGCTGCCGAGGAAGTGATAGTTGCCGAACAGCGCGCTCACCGAATGCGGGTGAAGCAGGGTCTCGTTGCGGCGCAGCGCTTCGCGCACGCGCAGTTCCACCTCGAAATCGTCGACCGGCAGCACCGCGAAGTCGATGCCGGCGCCGGGGGAGTCGCTGCCGGTCACCGCCAGCACCTCGTTCAGCAGGTCGCGTTGCAGCGCATTGACCACCAGGAAGATGGGGATGCGCAGCGCCTTGCACATGGCGGTGAGCACCGGCCAGGCGCCTTCGTCCTTGAGCACGACCAGCAGCAGGTCGAACGGCGCGCCGTGGGTCACGGCGCTCAGGAAATCCGCGCTGGAGTCGAATGGCGCAGGCGTGCAGCCGATCTGCTGCAGGCGCTGGCCCCAGGCCTTCGCCTGGGCTTTGTCGCAGCCCACCATGGCCACATGGCGCGAGCCTTGAGCGTTGTTCATGTCCATAGTTCGAATGCGGTTCGTGGAGAGCAGGCAGCGGTGCCGCTCAGCCCACTGCCAGTCGGCTTCCGCCGCCGGATTGCGTCTTGCGGATGCCGTCCGGGCCGTAGAAGAGTTGTGCGCTGGCCTGCAGGAAATGCAGCGCCTGCTGGGTGAAGTCGAGGTGCGCGTACACCATCGAGCCGTTGCGCAGGTTGTGGCTGCGCGCCTGCACCGCCAGCACCAGCAGTTCGGCCCAGGCCTGCTGCAACTCGGGGCCGCCGCCCGCCGCTGCGGCATCCGCGCCCGCGCGGCCCGGCTCGTAGCCCATGGCCGCCTGCATGGCTTCGCGCTCGCGGTCGAGTTCGGCCATGCGGTCGAGCAGGCGGGTCTTCTCGCTGGCAATGGCCGCGAGGTCGGTAAAAACGCCGGCCGACATGGCCTTGGCCTCCCGGTCCAGCACGGCCAGGAATTCCCCGATGCAGGCTGCTTCCGTGCGCAGCCGGGCCAGCAGAGCCTGGGCGTCGTTCATTGGCCGTCCTTCTTGCCGTCGAGCAGGTCGCGCACGCTGGCCAGCAGGCCGTCGGCAATGCGTTCCGGGCGCACCTGGTAGCGGCCCGCGCGGATGTCCTCGCGGATCGCCGCCACGCGGGCCGCGTCGAAATCGCTGCCATCCGTAGCTGCGGGCAGCGCATGGACGTGCGCGGAGGCCTGCCGCGCAGCTTCCTTGGCTTCCTTGGTGCGCTCGGGCGCGTCGGCGCCGGTCATCGGGGCCGCGCCCGTGGCGGGCGATCGATGGAGGGGAGTGGCCGAAGGGGCGGGTTGATCGATTTTCAAGGTGATTCCTCAGGGGCTGACCGGTATATCGGCAGCCCGGGCAAGAACTTTAGGAATTGCGTGCACGAGGTTGAAACGGGCTCCAGGGGCTACTGCGCGAGCTGGATCTGCCCCTCCTCGTCCGCCACGCCGCTGACCAGCCGGCCCTCCCGGGTCTTGGCCTGCACCACCGCGCCGACCCTCGCCCCGCTCAGGGCCTTGCCCTCGGTGCTGACCACGAATCCTTCGCCCTGGGCCACCAGCTTCACCGCCTGGCCCTGCTGGATGACCGTCACCCCGCGCACCGATTCCTTGCGCAGCGGCGCGCCCGGGCCGATGCGGTTGGCCGCCACCACCCCGACCAGTTCGGCCGCGCTGGTGATGACGGAGCGCGGCAGCCGCGTGAGGTCGCCGGTGCGCTCGGTGACGTCGCCCGCGCCCAGCGGCCGGCCGGTCTCGATGGCGCGCGCGGCCACGAAATAGCTGCCTTCCACCGACACGTGCGCCTGAACGAAGCGCGTCCACGGCCGCTCCGTCTGGCAGCGCACGCCGACCGACACCCGGCCCCAGGGCGTGGCGCCCGGCGGCAGGAAGGCCTCGGGCGCCTCGCAGGGCGGCAGCGCCTCGGTGCCGCGGCCTTCCAGGCTGATCGTGACCTTGCCCGGCAGGCCGGCGGTCTGCACCTGCAGGTATTTCTGGATGGCCGTGCCGGCGGCATCGGCCGCGAGCGCCGAGGCCCACGCGGGAGCCACGCACGCGGCCATCGCCAGCAGTGTCGGCAACAGGGTGCGCAGCAGGCGGGTCCGGAGCTGTAGGAGGTTCATCGGCAGCGTGAGGAAAGGGCAAAAAAACAGGTGGCACGGGAGTCGACGCAGACACGCCGGCGCCGGGCAATTCTAGAAATCCGGTGCCGGGTCGAAGGTGCGAGCAGCAGGCGAAAACCCCCTTTGTTCGGACGATTGCAAACGCAATGCATGCATAGACTCGCTTTCCATCTGTCGCTGCGCCTCGTGCATTGGCGACGCCACAACGGATGGAAAAAAGATGATCGACAAGCTGGATGCGGCGCTTCGCTTCAACCGCGAGGCCCTCAACCTCCGGGCCGAGCGCCAGGAGGTGCTCGCGGCCAATATCGCGCACGCCGACACGCCCAACTACAAGGCGCGCGACTTCGACTTCAGCAGCCGCCTGAGCGAAGCCGTCGAGCGCGGCCGCACGTCGCAGTCGATGTCGCTGGCCACCACCTCGTCGCGCCATCTCGCGGGCCAGGCGCAGGCCATGCCCGACAAGGACTTGCTCTACCGCACGCCCAACCAGTCGAGCCTGGACGGCAACACCGTCGAGATGGACGTGGAGCGCATCGCCTTTGCCGACAACGCGCTGCGCTACGAGTCCAACCTCACCGTCATCAACGCCAAGATCAAGTCGCTGCTCTCGGCGGCACAGCAGTAAGCCATGCCCTTTCCCAGCACTTCCATGAACATCTTCAACGTGGCGGGTTCGGCCATGACCGCGCAATCGCAGCGCATGAACGTGACCGCGAGCAACCTGGCCAACGCCGAAAGCGTGGCCGGCCCCGACGGCATGCCCTATCGCGCCAAGCAGGTGGTGTTCGAGGTCGCGCCTTCGGGCCAACAGGACATCGGCGGCGTGAAGGTCTCGGGCGTCATCGAAGACCCTTCGCCGCCGAAGATGGTGTTCGACCCCAAGAGCCCGCATGCCAACGGCGAAGGCTACGTCGCGATGCCCAACGTCAACGTGGTCGAAGAGATGACCAACATGATCTCGGCCTCGCGCAGCTACCAGGCCAATGTCGAAGTGCTCAACACGGCCAAGACGCTGATGGTCAAGACGCTGACCATCGGCCAGTAAACCCCTCATACCCACACTCCATGGCCATCTCCGACACCTCTTCCATCTCCGGTCAGAACGCATCGAGCGCGACCGGCAACACCGTCTCCAGCCAGGACAACGAGCAGCGCTTCCTCAAGCTGCTGGTCACGCAGCTCAACAACCAGGACCCGCTCAACCCGATGCAGAACGCCGAGCTCACCTCGCAGCTCGCGCAGATGAGCACCGTGACCGGCATCGAGAAGCTAAACACCACGCTCTCGGGCCTGGTGAACCAGACCGGCGCCAACCAGCTGCTGCAGGCGACCTCGCTCATTGGCTACAACGTGCTGTCGCCGGGCGACGTGCTCACCACCAAGAAGCCCGAAGACGGCAAGGACCCCGCCGCGCAGGCCTTCGGCGTGCAGCTGCCGGGCACCGCCGCGGACGTCACGATCAAGATCCTCGACGACAAGGGCAATGTGGTTCGCACCATCGACGCCGGCCCCATGAAGGAAGGCGTCAACGCCGTCACCTGGGACGGCAAGGACGAGGCAGGCAACGCGGTGGCCGCGGGCGCCTACCGCTTCACTGTCGATGCCAAGAACGGCACTGCGGCCGTGACCGCCACCGCGCTGACTTTCTCGCAGGTGGCGGCCGTCAAGCAGGGGGCCAGCGGCGTCACGCTCGAACTGGGCTCGGGCGCCAGCATCGGCCTGTCCGACGTGCGCCTGTTCCTCTGAGGCGTGCGCCTCCTCTCTTTTCCATCGCAGCACTGAACGCATTGAAGTAAGGAACCATCATGAGCTTTTCCCAGGGCATCAGCGGACTCGGCGTGGCCGCGGCCAATCTCGACGTCATCGGCAACAACATCGCCAACTCGGGCACCGTGGGCTACAAGTCCGCCGCCGCCACCTTCCAGGACGTGTATGCCGGCTCGCGCGTCGGCCTGGGCGCCTCGGTGTCGGGCGTGGTGCAGAACTTCACGCAGGGCGTGACCCAGTCGAGCAGCCGCCCGCTGGACGTGGCCATCCTGAACGGCGACGGCTTCTTTCGCCTGAGCAGCGCCACCGGCGAAGTCATGTATTCGCGCAACGGCCAGTTCACGCGCGACAAGGACGGCTACATCGTCAACGCCTCCGGCCTGCGCCTGACCGGCTACGGCGTGAACGCGAGCGGCGGCATCAACGGCGGCACGCCGTCGGCCATCCAGATCCCGACCGCGTCCATGACGCCCAAGGCGACCGGCAACGTCAACGCCGAGTTCAACCTCGACGCGCGTCTCGTGACGCCGACCAAGACGCCGTTCAACCCCGCGGACTCCGCCACCTTCAACTACTCGAACGCCGTCGGTCCTGTGTACGACTCGCTCGGCAACCCGCATGACCTGTCCGTGTACTTCGTGAAGAGCGCCACGCCGGCCAACACCTGGAACGTGTACGGCACCGCCGACGGCGCGCCGCTGAACGCCGGCGCCGCGCTGACCACGCTCACCTTCGACGCCAACGGCGTGATGACCGCGCCCGCCGGCGGCAAGCTGAGCACTGGCGCCATCACCTTCACCAACGGCGCGGCCCCGCTGACCGCGTCGATCGACCTCTCGGGCACCAGCCAGTTCGGCGCCGCCAACGGCATGAGCAAGCTGAGCCAGGACGGCTACCGCTCGGGCGAGCTGACCTCGTTCTCCATCAACCCCGACGGCACCATCACCGGCAAGTTCTCCAACGAGCAGACCAAGCTGCTGGGCCAGGTCGTGCTGTCGTCCTTCGCCAACCCGAACGGCCTGGAGCCCAAGGGCAACAACGTGTGGGCCGAGACGCTGGCTTCGGGCAACGCGCTCACCGGCACCCCGGGCGAAGGCACCAAGCTCGGCTCGCTGCAATCGGGCGCGCTGGAGTCGTCCAACGTCGACCTGACCTCCGAACTCGTCAACCTCATCGTCGCGCAGCGCAACTACCAGGCCAACGCGCAGACCGTGAAGACGCAGGACCAGGTCATGCAGACGCTGATGAACATCCGCTGAGGCGGCATCACCACCGAACGACCGACACCAGGAGCACCCAGTGGATCGAATGTTGTATGTCGCGATGAGCGGCGCCAAGCAGGCCATGGATCAGCAGGCCACCGTGGCCAACAACATGGCGAACGTCTCTACGCCCGGCTTCCGCGCGCAGATCGCCAACTTCCGCGCGGTGCCCGTGGTCGGCCAGGAGGCGCCCACGCGCGCCTTCGTGGCCGCGACCACGCCCGGTGCCGACTTCACTCACGGCCCGCTCACCGAAACCGGCCGCCCGCTCGACGTGGCCGTCAGCGGCCAGGGCTGGCTGGTGGTGCAGACGCCTGACGGCGGCGAGGCCTACACCCGCGTCGGCAACCTGCAGATCGGCGCCGACGGCCAGATCACCACCATGGGCGGACGCGCCGTGATGGGCGACAACGGCGCCATGACCGTGCCGCCCGGCTCGGCCGTGGCCATCGCCCCCAACGGCCTGGTCGGCGCGCGCGACCCGGCCTCGGGCACGCTCACCGGCATTGCCGAAGTGGGCCGCCTGAAGCTGGTCAATCCGCCCACCACCGACCTCGTGCGCGGCGACGACGGGCTCTTCCGCATGCGCGAAGGCCTGCCGCCGGCCGAAGCCGACGAGGCCGTCACGGTCGTCACCGGCGTGGTCGAGGGCAGCAACGTGAACCCGGTCGAGGCGATGGTCGCCATGCTCGCCAACGCGCGCAGCTTCGAGATGCAGATGAAGTCGCTGCAGACCGCAGACATCAACGCGCAGGCGGCCAACAAGCTGCTGGCCTACGGCTGATCGGCCGCACGCACCGCTTTCCGGCCATCACGCGCCCCGCACGCAACACACGCAGGAATTTCAAGAAATGATTCGCTCCCTCTACATCGCCAAGACCGGCCTCGATGCGCAGCAGACGCAGCTCGACGTCGTGTCGAACAACCTGGCCAACGTCGGCACCACCGGCTTCAAGCGCAGCCGCGCCGTGTTCGAAGACCTGGTCTACCAGAACCTGCGCCAGAGCGGCGCCCAGTCGTCCGACCAGACCCGCCTGCCTTCGGGCCTGCAGGTCGGCACCGGCGTGCACGTGGTGGCCACCGAGCGCATCCACTCGCAAGGCAACCTCACCAAGACCGACAAGCCGACCGACGTGGCCATCAGCGGCAGCGGCTTCTTCCAGGTGCTGATGCCCGACGGCACCACCTCGTACACGCGCGACGGCTCGTTCCAGAAAGACCGCGACGGCCAGCTCGTGACCGCCAGCGGCTTCCCGGTGCAGCCCGCCATCACCGTTCCGGCCAACGCCACCAGCATCACGGTGGGCCGCGACGGCATCGTGTCGGTGGTGCAGGCCGGCAGCACGAACACCGTGCAGATCGGCCAGCTGCAGCTCGCGACCTTCGTCAACCCGACGGGCCTGGAAAGCCGCGGCGAGAACCTGTATGCCGAAACCGACGCCTCGGGCGCGCCCAACCAGGTGAACCCCGGCGTCGATGGCGCGGGCACGCTGAGCCAGGGCTACGTCGAGGCTTCGAACGTGAACGTGGTGGAAGAGCTGGTCAACATGATCGCCACCCAGCGCTCGTACGAAATCAACAGCAAGGCGGTCCAGACTTCGGACCAGATGCTGCAGCGCCTGGCACAGCTGTGATGCAGGGTGCGCGTCTTCTTCGTCGGGGCGGCGCCGCCAGGGTGCTGTTGGCGATGCTCGTCGCCACGCTGGCCGCGGGCTGCGCGCAGGTGCCGCGCGAGCCGCTGGTGCACCAGCCGATGACGGCGCGCGCCGAGAGCTATGCGCAGTTGCAGCCGCGGCGCTCGCCCGGCGCGATCTTCCAGGACGGTCCGGGCGCGAACGCGCTGTTCGAGGACCGGCGCCCGCGCAACATCGGCGACATCCTGACCATCGTGATCAACGAGAAGGTCAATGCCACCAAGAACTCGGGCGCGAACGCCAGCCGCGCGGGCAGCACCACGAGCGTGTTCGCGGCGATTCCGAAACTCATCGGCGGCCTGCTCGACGGGCAGGACAACAAGCTCAGCGGCACCAACTCGCTCACCGCCAAGGGCGGCGCCAACGCCAACAACACCTTCAGCGGCGTGATCACGGTCACGGTGGTGGACGTGATGGGCAACGGCAACCTGCTGGTGAGCGGCGAGAAGCAGATGGGCATCAACCAGGGCACGGAGTTCATCCGCTTCTCGGGCGTGGTGAACCCGCGCACCGTGTCGGGCAACAACACCGTGCCTTCGACGCTGGTGGCCGACGCACGCATCGAATACTCGGCCAAGGGCTACATCGACGAGGCCCAGACCATGGGTTGGATGCAGCGCATCTTTCTCAACGTGATGCCATTCTGATTATGAAAAACCCCCAGGCTTCGCGCACTTCGTGTCGCTTCTCCTTCCCCCTTGCAGGGGGCGATGCCTGCGGCCCGGCAAAGCCGGTTCCGCGGCATCCCACGAATTTTTCGGCTCGCTTGCGCATCGCGGCGGTTGCGGTGTTAGCTTCTCTGCTCCTTGCGCCTGCGTATGCGGAGCGGTTGAAAGAGTTGGCGAGCATCCAGGGCGTGCGTGACAACCCGCTGATCGGCTACGGGCTGATGGTGGGCCTGGACGGTACGGGCGACCAGACCATGCAGACGCCGTTCACCACGCAGAGCCTGAACAACATGCTGCAGCAACTGGGCATCACGATTCCGCAAGGCGTGAACATGCAGCTGAAGAACGTGGCGGCGGTCATGGTGACGGCCACGCTGCCTTCGTTCGCGCGGCCGGGCCAGAACATCGACGTGACGGTGTCGTCCATGGGCAATGCGAAGAGCCTGCGCGGCGGCACGCTGCTGATGACGCCGCTGAAGGGCGTGGACGGCGCGACCTACGCTGTGGCGCAGGGCAACATGGTGGTCGGCGGCGCGGGCGCATCGGCCAACGGCAGCAAGGTGCAGGTCAACCAGCTGAGCTCTGGCCGCATTCCGGGCGGCGCGCTGGTCGAACGCACGGTCGAGGCGCCGGTGGGGGGCGAGGGCACGTTCACGCTCGAACTCAACCGCTCGGACTTCGGCACCACGCAGCGCGCGGTCGATGCCATCAACCGGCAGTTCGGCCCGGGCTCGGCCGAGGCGATCGACGCGCGCGTGATCCGCGTGCGTGCGCCCGAACCGCAGCAGCGCGTGGGCTTCCTCGCGAAGCTCGAAGACCTGGAAGTGACGCCGACGCAGGCCGGCGCGCGCGTGGTGGTCAATGCACGCACCGGCTCGGTCGTCATGAACCAGGCGGTGCGGGTGAAGGACTGCGCCATTGCGCACGGCAACCTGTCGGTGGTCATCAATACCGAACCCGTCATCAGCCAGCCGGGTGCGCTCTCCGGCGGCACCACGGTGGCGGCGCAGACCTCGCAGATTTCGGTGAACCAGGGCGGCGGCGCGATGCAGATGGTGCGCGGCGGTGCCTCGCTGTCGGACGTGGTCAAGGGGCTCAATGCCCTGGGCGCGAACCCGCAAGACCTGGTGTCGATCCTGCAGGCCATGAAATCGGCCGGCGCGCTGAGCGCCGAGCTGGAAATCATCTGAGGCCGCGCGCATGACCGTCTCGAACACGAGCGCCGGCGCGGGCGCATGGAACACCTCCGATGCGGCCAGCCGCGCCGGCGCGCTCGACCAACGCTTTGCGCTGGACGTGCAGGGCGTCGATGCGCTGCGCCGCACCGTGCGCGCATCGCCGGAAGAAGGGCTGCAGCAGGTCTCGCGCCAGTTCGAGGCCATGTTCATGAACATGGTGCTCAAGAGCATGCGCGAAGCCACGCCTTCCAGCGGCATGCTCGACAGCCAGAGCCAGAAGGTCTATCAGTCGATGTTCGACCAGCAGCTCGCGCAGAACCTGTCGGGGCGCGGCGTGGGGCTGGCCGAGGCCATGCTCGAGCAACTGCGCCGCACCTTGCCGTCGGGCCCGCCCGATGCCGAGGCGGACGCCGAGATCGGCACCCGGCCGATGCCGCTCGAGCCGCGCGCCAGCGGCCTGCCGTTTTCTCCGCGCGCGGGCATTCCGATAGGCTCCGCGCCCACCGGACGCGTCTCCACGGCGTCCGACCTGGGTGTGTACCAGTACAGCGGCGAGCGCCGTGCACCGGCAGCGAATGCCTCGCTGCAGGGCCAGGTCGACGAATTCGTGGGCCGCATGGGCGCTTCCGCGCAGGTGGCCAGCACCGCCAGCGGCGTGCCCGCGCCGCTGATCCTGGCGCAGGCCGCGCTGGAGTCGGGCTGGGGCAAGCGCGAGATCCGCGCCGACGACGGCACGCAGAGCTTCAACCTGTTCGGCATCAAGGCCGACCGCAGCTGGAAGGGCCCGACGGTCGAGACCACCACCACCGAATACGTCGACGGCGAGCCGCAGAAGGTGCGCGCCAAGTTCCGCGCCTACGCCTCGTACGACGAAGCCTTCACCGACTACGCGCGCTTCATTACGCGAAACCCGCGCTACGCGAACGTGCTGGCCACCGACGACCCGCACGAAGCAGCTCACGGCCTGCAGCGCGCGGGCTACGCCACCGATCCGAAGTACGGCGAGAAGCTGGTTCGCATCATGCAGAAATTCGGCTGAGCCCCGCGCGGCGCAGCCTTGCCCGGTAACGGCCGCCGCATGCGCGGCGAGCCTTTCCCCAACACTGGAATACACAGGAATTCCCATGGCAGAGATCGCAAGCATCCAGCAACGGCAACAGCAGCAGTCCGGCGCTTCCACAGGAGCGGGCCGCCTGGAGGTGGTGACGTTCAAGCTGGGCGAAGAGGAATACGGGATCGACATCCAGAAGGTGCAGGAGCTGCGCGGCTACGACGCGGTAACGCGCATTGCGAACGCGCCGGAATACATCAAGGGTGTGGTGAACCTGCGCGGGATCATCGTTCCGATCATCGACATGCGCATCAAGTTCAAGCTGGGCGACCCGACGTACGACCAGTTCACGGTGGTGATCGTGCTGAACATCGGCGGGCGTGTGGTGGGGATGGTGGTGGACAGTGTGTCGGACGTGATCACGCTGACGGCGGAGCAGATCAAGCCTGCGCCGGAGATGGGTTCGGTGCTGGACGCGGACTACCTGATCGGGCTGGGCACGCTGGACGAGCGGATGCTGATCCTGGTGGACATCGACCGGCTCATGTCGAGCCAGGAAATGGGCCTCATCGAGAAGATGGCGGCCTGAGCGTTCTCCGGGCACCGCATAAAAAAAGACACCAGAGGGTCCGAGAGGAGACAAGCCACATGAAGAATTGGAATACGAGCCAGCGCCTGGGCGCCGGCTTCGCGGTCGTGCTCGCGCTGGTGGTGCTGATCGCCGGAGTCGGCGTGCTGCGCCTGCAGGCGGTGGGCGAGGCCACGAAGGAACTGGCCCGGCAATCGCTGGTGAAGGAGCGCCTGGCCTCGGCCTGGCAACTGGGCACCACCTCCAACAGCGTGCGAACCATCTCGCTGCTCAAGAGCACTGACGCCACGGTGCAGGACTACCTGAAAAAAGGCATTGCCGACACCAGCGCCGGAATTTCCGAGACACAGAAGAAGCTCGAGGGCATGCTGGTCTCCCCCGCAGAGCTGGCGTTGAGCGCCGACATCAAGAGAAAACGCGGCGACTACGTGGAGCTGCGCAACAAGCTGCTCAAGCTGAAGGCCGACGGCCAACCGGAAGAGGCCGCGAAGCTCACCGACACCCAACTGCTGCCCGTGCTCGAAACCTACGATGCCAGCATCCGCGCGATGGCAGCGCTGCAGCAGCAGCAGATCGACAGCACGGCAAGCGACATCGAGGCCCAGTACCAGTCGGGCCGCGTCTACCTGGTCGTGCTGGCGGCGCTTGCCTTGGCGCTGGGCTCGGTCATTGCATGGCTGCTGACGCGCGGCATCGTGCAGCCGATCGGCGAGGCGCTGCTGATCGCAGAGACCGTGGCGTCCGGCGACCTGAGCCAGGAATTCGAGACCGATCGCGGCGGCGACTTCGGCCGGTTGCTGCGCGGCATGGGCGAGATGGAAGACACGCTGACCGACCTGGTGACGCGCATCAAGGCTTCGACGGACGCCATTGCCGTGGCGTCCCGGCAGATCGCGGCGGGCAACGAAGACCTGTCTTCGCGCACCGAGCAGCAGGCGAGTTCGCTGGAGCAGACGGCGGCCTCGATGGAGGAACTCACGAGCACGGTGAAGCAGAACGCGGACAACGCACGCCAGGCGAACCAGCTGGCGGTGTCGGCTTCGGCCGTGGCGGTGAAGGGCGGCAATGTCGTGTCGCAGGTGGTCGACACCATGGGCTCGATCAATGCATCGTCCCGGAAGATCGTGGACATCATCGGCGTGATCGACGGCATTGCGTTCCAGACCAACATCCTCGCCTTGAACGCAGCGGTGGAAGCAGCCCGCGCCGGCGAGCAGGGCAAGGGCTTTGCCGTGGTGGCTTCCGAGGTTCGCAACCTCGCACAGCGCTCGGCATCGGCCGCCAAGGAAATCAAGACCCTCATCGGCGATTCCGTGGAGAAGGTCGAGGAAGGCAGCAAGCAAGTCAGCGAAGCCGGCCGCACGATGGAAGAGATCGTCGGCAGTGTGCGCCGTGTGACGGACATCATGGGCGAGATCACGGCAGCCAGCCAGGAGCAGACCTCCGGCATCGAACAGATCAACCAGGCCATCACGCAGATGGACCAGGTGACACAGCAGAACGCCGCGCTGGTCGAGCAGGCCTCGGCCGCGGCCCAGTCGCTGCAGGAGCAGGCCGACAACCTCGTCAGGGCGGTGAGCACCTTCAAGCTCGACGCCGACGAGGCCGTGGCCGTGGCGGCTTGACAAGGTGTTGTCTCGTGCCCGCCTTTCCCCGAAGTTCGCCCTGCGCCTGGGCGCCGGCATTGCCGTGGTTTTCCTGCTGCTGGCGGTGGCGCTCGGCGTCGGTTTCCAGGCCGGCGCCGGCCTTGCGTGGGCGCGCAACGCGATGCTGGCGCTGGGCGCCGCATCGCTGCTTGCCGGAATTGTCATCGCGTGGTTCATCGCGCGCTCCTTCCACCGTTCCAGCCACAACGCACTGAAGACCGCACAGAGGCTGGACCGGGTTCTTCAAAACGTCAACGCAAGAGATTCTTGAAACACCCATGCGCTCCTTTCTCAATCTACGGATCGGCACCCGTCTGGGTGCGGGTTTTGCCGCCGTTCTGCTGATGCTGGCCGGGGCCATCGGCCTGGGCCTGCAGGCCATGGGCGACGTGCAGTCGCGGCTTGAAGGCATCGTCGGCGGCAACAACGTCAGGGTGGCGGCGGTCAACACCATGGCGGACGCGGTTCGCGATATCGCCATTCTCGACGGCAACCTCATCCTGCTGACCGAAGAAGCGGCAATGCGCGAGGAGTCGAAGAAGATCGTCAGCGCCCGCGAACGCTATGCGGAAGCCCAAAAGACCTTGCAGAAAAAGCTGGCCGCGGAGGAGGGCAAGGCATTGCTGGCCAGGATCGACGAAAAGGCGTCGCTGCTCTTGCCTTTGAATGCCCAATTGTCCGAGCTGGCGCTGCAGAACAAGAACGAGGAAGCGACGCAGGTCTTCATCACGAAGTTCCAGCCCGCCGTGCGCAACTTGCTGACCGAGCTCTACGCCATGGACGCCAGCGAGAGCAGGCAGGCCCAGGCCGCCAGCCGGGAAGCCGCTGAAGGCTATGCCTGGTCGCGCAACCTGATGTTCGCGCTGGGCGGCTTCGCGATCCTGTTCGGCGCGGCGATTGCATGGTTCACCACGCGATCGATCACGCGTCCGATCGGCGAGGCCGTGCAGGTCGCCGAGAAGGTCGCCGCCGGGGACATCACTTCGCGCATCGAGGTGCGCTCGAAGGACGAGACCGGGCGCCTGATGGCGGCGTTGAAGGCCATGAACGAAAGCCTGGTTCGCATCGTGCGCGAAGTGCGCATGGGGACGGACACGATCGCCACGGCTTCGAGCCAGATCGCCTCGGGCAACCAGGACCTGTCTTCGCGCACCGAGGAGCAGGCCAGCTCGCTGGAGCAGACGGCTGCTTCGATGGAAGAGCTGACTTCGACGGTGAAGCAGAACGCGGACAACGCGCGTCAGGCGAACCAGCTGGCCGTGTCTGCTTCCGAAGTGGCGGTGAAGGGCGGCAGCGTCGTCTCCCAAGTGGTCGACACCATGGGATCGATCAACGCCTCGTCCAAGAAGATCGTGGACATCATCGGCGTCATCGACGGCATTGCGTTCCAGACCAACATCCTTGCGCTGAACGCGGCGGTGGAAGCAGCCCGTGCCGGCGAGCAGGGCCGCGGCTTCGCGGTAGTGGCCTCCGAAGTGCGCAGCCTCGCTCAACGCTCGGCAGCAGCAGCCAAGGAAATCAAGACCCTCATCGGCGACTCGGTGGAGAAGGTCGAAGAGGGCAGCAAGCAGGTGGAAGAAGCCGGCCGCACCATGGACGAAATCGTCGGCAGTGTGCGCCGAGTGACGGACATCATGGGAGAGATCACCGCAGCGAGCCAGGAGCAGACCTCCGGCATCGAGCAGATCAACCAGGCCATCACGCAGATGGACCAGGTGACGCAGCAGAACGCCGCGCTGGTCGAGGAAGCCTCCGCCGCCGCCCAGTCGCTGCAGGAGCAGGCCAGCGGCCTCGTGCAGACCGTGAGCATCTTCAAGATCGATGCCAACGCCGTCGCCACGGTGCGCCCCGGCTTTACTCGCATCACCCCCATCCCCAGGCCTGCGAAACCCATGCGGCCGGTGGCGAAGCAGCCGCCCAAGGCACTGCCCGCACGCCGTGCACCGGCCGTCGTTCCGTCGCCTCAGTTGGCGATGGCCGGCGACCCAAAAGGCGATTGGACCGAGTTTTGAGACGAAAGGACTCAAGTCTGGCGATCCGATGCCGATAACAGGATGACGGCGTGGCCGCTTTGCGTGTGACAGCCGCCGTCTCCCGTTATTGAAGGAAGAAGAGAGCAATGAGTTTGAAGGATCTGAAAATCGGCACGCGCCTGGGGCTCGGCTTCGCGGTAATGCTGCTGCTGATGGCTTTCATTGCCGGAACCGGTGTGCTGCGGTTGACCAATGTGGGGCATGCCACCGACGAGATGGTGGAGCAGGCGCTGGTGAAAGAACGCCTGGCCAACGAATGGCTGAGCAACCTCAAGTCGAACACGGTGGCCAACTTCGCGATGGTCAAGACCACCGATCCCGCCATTGCGGCCTATTTCTCCAAGCTCCAGGCGGCCGGATCGGCACGCATCAGTCCGGCGCAGAAGAAGCTCGAATCGATGCTGGACACGCCGGAGGAGAAGGCGCTGTACGCCAAGGTGTCAGCCTCGCGCGCCGTGGTGCTCGAGACGGTCGGTATTCTCAACAAGCTCAAGGACAGCGGCCAGCTCGCCGAAGCGAACACGCTGGTCGACACCAAATTCACCGACGCACTTGGCGTGTACGGCGGCGCCGTCGAGGCGATGGCCCAGCACCAGCGCGAGAAGATCGATGCCGCCGCCAAGCGCATCGGTGCCGACTACGTGGCGGGCCGCACCACGCTGATCGTGCTGGCGTCCATCGCCGTCGTGCTGGGCGCGCTGTTCGCGTGGCGCCTGAGCGTGGGCGTCGTGCGCCCGCTGGGCCATGCGCTGGAGGTGGCCGAGACCGTGGCGGCCGGCGACCTGAGCGCGGACATCCGAGTGGAAAGCCGCGACGAGGCCGGGCAACTGATGCAGGCGCTGAAGAACATGAACGAGAGCCTGGCCAAGGTGGTGGGCGAGGTGCGCACGGGCACCGACACGATTGCGACTGCGTCGAGCCAGATCGCTTCTGGTAACCAGGACCTTTCGTCGCGTACGGAGCAGCAGGCCAGCTCTCTGGAGCAGACGGCAGCCTCGATGGAAGAGCTGACTTCGACCGTGAAGCAGAACGCGGACAACGCGCGCCAGGCCAACCAACTGGCGGTGTCTGCTTCCGAAGTGGCGGTGAAGGGCGGCAGCGTCGTGTCGCAGGTGGTCGACACGATGGGCTCGATCAATGCATCGTCCAAGAAGATCGTCGACATCATCGGCGTGATCGATGGCATCGCGTTCCAGACCAACATCCTCGCACTGAACGCGGCGGTGGAAGCCGCCCGTGCCGGTGAGCAGGGCCGTGGCTTCGCTGTGGTGGCATCAGAAGTCCGCAGCCTCGCGCAGCGCTCTGCAGCAGCAGCCAAGGAAATCAAGACGCTGATCGGCGATTCCGTCGAGAAGGTCGAAGAAGGCAGCAAGCAGGTTGCCGAAGCAGGCCGCACCATGGAAGAGATTGTCGGCAGCGTGAAGCGCGTGACCGACATCATGGGAGAGATCACCGCCGCGAGCCAGGAGCAGACCTCCGGCATCGAGCAGATCAACCAGGCCATCACGCAGATGGATCAGGTCACGCAGCAGAACGCCGCGCTGGTCGAAGAAGCCTCTGCGGCAGCTCAATCGCTGCAGGAGCAGGCAAGCAGCCTGTCGCAAGTCGTCGGCGTGTTCCAGCTCGGCCGCAATCAACTGGCCCTGGCCTGAAAGCGACGACCCGATCATGCGTGTCAATCTGCCAGTCACCGGCATCGAATACGAACTCCCGCAGGACGCCGCCCTGGTGTCCCGTACCGACCTCAAGGGTCGCATCACCTATGTCAACCCGGCCTTCGTCGAGGCCAGCGGCTTTACCGTTGACGAACTCATGGGCAAGGCGCACAACATCGTGCGCCATCCCGACGTGCCGCCAGAAGCCTTTGCTGACCTGTGGCAGACGCTGGGGCAAGGCCTGCCGTGGACCGGCCTCATCAAGAACCGGCGCAGCAACGGCGACTTCTACTGGGTGCTCGCCAATGTCACGCCGATCCGCCGCGACGGCCGCGTACAGGGCTACATGTCCGTGCGCAGCCGGCCCGAGCGCGCCGACGTGGCCGAGGCCGACGCGCTCTACCGCCGGCTGCGCGAAGGCGGGGCCAAGGGCACTACGCTGCAGCAGGGGCAGGTGGTGCAGCGCGGCTGGATGAACCCGCTGGCGCAGCTGCGGCGCATTCCGGTGCGCCAGCGCGTGTTCGGCGTGACCACGGCGGCCGCGCTGCTGTCGCTTGGTTTGGGAATTGCGGGCTGGATGGAGGCGGGCCGGCTGGTCGCGTCCGCCGGCACGCACGGCTGGCTTCCCGGTGCCGTGGCTGCCGGTGGCGTGGGCTTTGCGCTTGCGTGGCTGGGGCTCGGGCAGTTCCTGGGCCGCACCGTCTTCCGTCCGCTGGACGAGGCCCTGCATGTGGCGCGGGCCATAGCCGGCGGTGACCTCGCCAAGTTCGAGATCCGGCCCGGGGACGAGATCACCGGGCTGCTGCGCGCGCTGAACCAGATGAGCGCGAACCTGTTCGCGATCGTCGCGGACGTCGGCACCAACGTGGCGGGCGTGATGTCGGCCTCGAGCCAGATCGCCTCTGGCAACCAGGACCTGTCTTCGCGCACGGAGCAGCAGGCGAGCTCGCTGGAGCAGACGGCCGCTTCCATGGAAGAGCTGACCTCCACGGTGAAGCAGAACGCGGACAACGCGCGCCAGGCCAACCAGCTGGCGGTGTCGGCTTCCGAAGTGGCGGTGAAGGGCGGCAGCGTCGTCTCCCAAGTGGTCGACACCATGGGCTCTATCAATGCGTCGTCCCGCAAGATCGTGGACATCATCGGCGTGATCGACGGCATTGCCTTCCAGACCAACATCCTGGCGCTGAATGCGGCGGTGGAAGCCGCCCGTGCCGGCGAGCAGGGCAAGGGCTTTGCCGTGGTGGCGTCCGAGGTTCGCAGCCTCGCGCAGCGTTCGGCCGCCGCGGCCAAGGAAATCAAGACGCTGATCGGCGATTCCGTCGAGAAGGTCGAGGCCGGCAGCAAGCAGGTCGCGGAAGCGGGCCGCACGATGGAAGAGATCGTGGGCAGCGTGCGCCGCGTGACCGACATCATGGGCGAGATCACTACCGCGAGCCAGGAGCAGACCTCCGGCATCGAGCAGATCAACCAGGCCATCGCGCAGATGGACCAGGTCACACAACAGAACGCCGCACTGGTCGAAGAGGCTTCGGCCACGGCGCAGTCGCTGCAGGAGCAGGCCGACGGCCTGGTCAGGGCCGTGCGCGTGTTCAGGGCCGAAGTGGCCGAGACCCATTAATTTCAAACCGGAGAGAACAGATGCTGACCAAGGCAAAAGACCCCTTGCAACAAGCCGCCTCGGCGCCGTCCCCTTCCACGGGCGGCAGCCGCCTGGAGGTGGTGACGTTCAAGCTGGGCGAAGAGGAATACGGGATCGACATCCAGAAGGTGCAGGAGCTGCGCGGCTACGACGCGGTAACGCGCATTGCGAACGCGCCGGAGTACATCAAGGGTGTGGTGAACCTGCGCGGGATCATCGTTCCGATCATCGACATGCGCATCAAGTTCAAGCTGGGCGACCCGACGTACGACCAGTTCACGGTGGTGATCGTGCTGAACATCGGTGGGCGTGTGGTGGGGATGGTGGTGGACAGCGTGTCGGACGTGATCACGCTGACGGCGGAGCAGATCAAGCCTGCGCCGGAGATGGGTTCGGTGCTGGACGCGGACTACCTGATCGGTCTGGGCACGCTGGACGAGCGGATGCTCATCCTGGTGGACATCGACCGGCTCATGTCGAGCCAGGAAATGGGCCTCATCGAGGCCGCGGCCACCGCCTGATCTTTGCCGCTCCTCGCCTTCTCCATTCAACGCCCGCACCATGAACTTCTTCTCGAACCTGCGCATCGGAACACGGCTTGCCGTAGCCTTTTCCGTCGTCCTCGGCATGGTGGTGATTTCCACCGCCTTCGCGTTGCTGTCCGCGCGCAGCAACGCGGAAGCCACGCGGGTGATGATGGAAAGCCCGTTGGCGAAGGAACGGCTGATCGCCGACTGGTATGTGCTGACCTACTCGGCCATCGCACGCACGTCGATGATCGCGCGCACCACCGACGAGAGCTTGCCCGTCGTCTTCGCCGACGTCATTTCCGACAGCGTGAAGAAGGGCTCGGAGACCATTGCCAAGGTCGAGAAGCTGCTGGTGACCGACGAGGAGAAGGCCACCTTCAAGTCGATCATCGAGCTGCGCGCCAAGTACCAGGCGGCCAAGGAAGAAGTGGGCAAGGCCAAGGCCGGCGGCAACACGGTGGAAACGGCGCGCGTCTTCAAGGAGACCTTCCAGCCGGCAGCCAAGGCCTATGAGAACCGCGTGCTCGAGCTGTTGGCGATCGAGCGCAAGGCGATCGACGACATGAGCGCCGAGATCGACGCGGCGAACTCGCGCAGCTTCAACCTGCGTCTGTTCCTGACGCTGGCGACCGTGGTGGTCGGCGCGATCCTCGCGTTCCTTATCTCGCGCAGCATCGTGCGGCCGCTGGCGCGCGCCGTCGAGGTGGCGGAAACGGTGGCGGCCGGCGACCTGAGCACGAACATCAAGGTGGAAAGCCGCGACGAGGCGGGCCAGTTGATGCAGGCGCTGAAGAACATGAACGAGAGCCTGGCGAAGGTGGTGGGCGAAGTGCGCACGGGCACGGAGACGATCGCGACTGCTTCTGGGCAGATTGCTTCGGGTAACCAGGATCTGTCATCGCGTACCGAGCAGCAGGCCAGTTCGCTGGAGCAGACGGCTGCTTCGATGGAAGAGCTGACTTCGACCGTGAAGCAAAACGCGGACAACGCGCGGCAAGCCAACCAGCTGGCCGTATCTGCTTCGGAAGTCGCCGTGAAGGGCGGCAGCGTCGTGTCGCAGGTGGTCGGCACGATGGGCTCGATCAATGCGTCTTCCAAGAAGATCGTCGACATCATCGGCGTGATCGATGGCATTGCGTTCCAGACCAACATCCTTGCGCTGAACGCGGCGGTCGAAGCAGCCCGTGCAGGCGAGCAGGGCCGCGGCTTCGCGGTCGTCGCTTCGGAAGTGCGCAGCCTCGCACAACGCTCGGCAGCAGCAGCCAAGGAAATCAAGACCCTCATCGGCGATTCGGTGGAGAAGGTCGAAGAGGGCAGCAAGCAGGTGGAAGAGGCCGGCCGCACCATGGACGAGATCGTCGGCAGCGTGAAGCGTGTGACGGACATCATGGGCGAAATCACTGCGGCGAGCCAAGAGCAGACCTCCGGCATCGAGCAGATCAACCAGGCCATCACGCAGATGGACCAGGTGACGCAGCAGAACGCCGCGCTGGTCGAAGAAGCCTCGGCGGCAGCCCAATCGCTGCAGGAGCAGGCAAGCAGCCTGTCGCAGGTGGTCGGCGTGTTTCGCCTGGAAGGCAGCCTTGCTGCCGGCCCGGCGCATCGGTTGGCATTCACTGCATAAGCAGCACAAATCGGAGAAAAGACAATGCAGTGGGTCCAGAATCTTCGCGTCACCGTCCGGCTGATCCTCAGCTTTCTCGTGGTCGCGGCCATCGGTGCGGCAGTGAGCGCACTCGGCATCTTTCACATGGGGCGCATCAGCGCCTCGACCGAAGAGCTCTACGCCAACGAGCTTCGCGCCCTGCAGGCCGTGCAGGAAGCCAACATCCACCTGCTGTACGCCAGCCGCGCCCAGATGACGCTGCTGTCGGCCGGCACGCGCGGAGAGCGCAACGCGGGTGCGAACGAGCTCAAGGCGTCCATGGAAAGCCTCTCGTCGCGCGCCGCCGAGGTCAAGTCGTTCTTCGGCGAGACCGAAGAAGGCACGAAGCTCTTCAGCCAGTTCGAAGGGCTGGTCGCTCCGATGAACACGCACATGAACGACTTCGTGGCGCTGGTGAACAAGCAGCCGCTGGACAGCTCGCAGTTCGACAACCAGGTGACCGAAGACAGCACGCGCCTCCTGAAGGAATCGCGCGGTCTGGAAGAAGTGCTCAAGGGCATGGTCGCGCACAGCAAGGACCTGGCGCGAGTGCGTGCCGAGAAGGCCGATGAGACCTACAAGACCTCCCGGCTGATGATGCTGGTGATGGCGCTGGCCGGCATCGTGGTCAGCGTGGGGCTGGGCGTCGTGGTGGCGCGCCTGATGGGCCGGCAACTCGGCGGCGAGCCGCAGTACGCCGCCGACGTGGTCGGTCGCATCGCCGACGGCGACCTGTCGCTGGCGGTAGAGGCCGATGCCGCGCGTGACGGCAGCCTGCTGCATTCCATCAAGCAGATGCAGGTGCAGCTGACCTCGATCGTCGGGAAGATCAAGGATTCGAGCGAAACCATTGCCAGGGCTTCTGGGCAGATTGCTTCGGGTAACCAGGATCTGTCGTCGCGCACGGAGCAGCAGGCCAGCTCTCTGGAGCAGACGGCAGCCTCGATGGAAGAGCTGACTTCGACCGTGAAGCAGAACGCGGACAACGCGCGCCAGGCCAACCAACTGGCGGTGTCGGCTTCCGAAGTGGCGGTGAAGGGCGGCAGCGTCGTGTCGCAGGTGGTCGACACGATGGGCTCGATCAATGCGTCTTCCAAGAAGATCGTCGACATCATCGGCGTGATCGACGGCATCGCGTTCCAGACCAACATCCTTGCATTGAACGCAGCTGTCGAAGCAGCCCGTGCCGGTGAGCAGGGCCGCGGCTTCGCGGTGGTGGCATCGGAAGTCCGCAGCCTCGCTCAGCGCTCGGCAGCAGCAGCCAAGGAAATCAAGACGCTGATCGGCGATTCCGTCGAGAAGGTCGAAGAAGGCAGCAAGCAGGTTGCCGAAGCAGGCCGCACCATGGAAGAGATCGTCGGCAGCGTGAAGCGCGTGACCGACATCATGGGAGAGATCACCGCGGCGAGCCAGGAACAGACCTCCGGCATCGAGCAGATCAACCAGGCCATCACGCAGATGGACCAGGTGACGCAGCAGAACGCGGCACTGGTGGAGGAAGCCTCCGCCGCCGCCCAGTCACTGCAAGAAGAGGCGGGCAGCCTGGTTCAGGCCGTGAGCATCTTCAAGCTGGACGCGAGCCACCAAGCCGAGTCCGGCGCGCGCGCCCAGGCATTGCCGGCCGCACAAGACAAAAAATCATCGTTGCCCGCCGTGCCGCAGCTTGCCGTGGCCGGTGCTGGCGACTGGCGCGAGTTCTGAGAGGAACGCGCCCGACGCGACAACCCACGTATCGGCTTCGAAGCCACAAGGAAAAATCATTAAAACTTTCTACAACTTCAAGATCGCGACCAAGCTGCTTGTGTCGTTCATTGCCGTCCTTGTTTTGACGGCTTGCGTCGGCGTCATCTCGGTGATGCAACTGGGCAAGGTCCATGACATGTCGACCGACCTGGCGACCAACTGGATGCCGGCCACGCGTTCGCTGCTCGAAATGAAGAACATGGTGTCGCGCTACCGCACGCAGGAGATGCAGCACATCCTGTCGGGTTCGTACGACGAGATGGCGGTTTACGAGAAGGCGATGGACGAGACCTGGACCAGCCTGCAGAAGCACCGCGCGGAATACGAGAGGCTCATCTCCGAGCCGGAAGAGCGCGAGATCTACCCTGAACTCCAGAAGCTGCTGACCCAGTATTCGGTAGAGCACAACAAGATCGTCGCCATCTCCCACACGCAGGAGAACGAGCAGGCGAATGCGCTGATCCGCGGCAAGTCGCTGCAGTTGAGCCGCGATATCAACACGACGCTCGACAAGCTGACCGAGGTCAACGTGGCCGGGGCGATCCGCGCCGGTGAAACCGCCGACACGGTGTACGCGGTGGCGCGGCTCTGGGTGCTGGGCCTGCTGCTGGGCAGCGTGGCGTTGGGCCTGATGCTCGCGCTGTGGATTGCGCGCATCGTCTCGCGGCCCTTGTCGGAGGCGGTGAAGGTGGCGCAGTCGGTGGCTGCCGGCGACCTGACCAGCCGCATCGAGGCGCGCACGACCGACGAGACCGGCCAGTTGCTCGAAGCACTGAAGGGCATGAACGACAGCCTCGCGAAGATCGTCGGCGAGGTGCGCATGGGGACAGACACTATCGCCACGGCGTCCAGCCAGATTGCTTCGGGCAATCAGGATCTGTCTTCGCGTACCGAGGAGCAGGCCAGCTCGCTGGAGCAGACGGCTGCTTCGATGGAAGAGTTGACTTCGACCGTGAAGCAGAACGCGGACAACGCGCGCCAGGCCAATCAACTGGCTGTGTCGGCTTCCGAAGTGGCGGTGAAGGGCGGCAGCGTCGTTTCGCAGGTGGTGGACACGATGGGCTCGATCAACGCCTCGTCCAAGAAGATCGTGGACATCATCGGCGTGATCGATGGCATCGCGTTCCAGACCAACATCCTTGCGCTGAACGCGGCGGTCGAAGCCGCTCGCGCCGGCGAGCAGGGCCGCGGCTTCGCGGTAGTGGCCTCCGAAGTGCGCAGCCTCGCACAACGCTCGGCAGCAGCAGCCAAGGAAATCAAGACCCTCATCGGCGACTCGGTGGATAAGGTCGAAGAGGGCAGCAAGCAGGTGGAAGAAGCCGGCCGCACCATGGACGAGATCGTCGGCAGCGTGAAGCGCGTGACCGACATCATGGGAGAGATCACCGCTGCAAGCCAGGAACAGACCTCCGGTATCGAACAGATCAACCAGGCCATCACGCAGATGGACCAGGTCACGCAGCAGAACGCCGCGCTGGTCGAAGAAGCCTCTGCGGCAGCGCAATCGCTGCAGGAGCAGGCCGGCAGCCTCGTGCAGTCCGTCAGCATCTTCAAGCTCGATGCCAATGCCTTGGCCACGCGCACCAGCTTCACGCGCCTGACGCCGATCCCCAGGCCCGCCGTTGCGGCCAAGCCGGCACCGAAGGGTCCGGCCAAGGCGCTCACCGCGCGCCGCGAGCCGGGTGGTCGCCCCGCACCGCAGCTGGCCATGGCCGGCGACGCGAAGGGCGACTGGACGGAATTTTGATCTTCGAGTGTTCAACCCTGCCGCATCCGTGCCGATAACGAACCCATGGCGCCGCATCCCGCGGCGGGTTTGCTCCAGTTCCGAGAAAGAAGAAGTCAAATGAATTTGAAGAATCTGAAAATCGGCACCCGCCTGGGCTTCGGCTTCGCGGTGGTGCTGCTGCTGATGGCGGCCATCGCTGCCACGGGCATGCTGCGCCTGGGCAAGGTGGGCAAGGCCACGGAAGATCTGATGCAGAACGCGCTGGTCAAGGAGCGCCTGGCCAGCCAGTGGTCCAACCTGCTCGGACCCGCCATCGTGAACTCGTTCGCGATGGTCAAGGCAACGGATCCCAAGGTGGCGGCCTACTTCGAGAAGGGCCGGGCCGACAAGTCGGCGCTGATCAACCCGGTGCAGAAAAAACTCGAGGAACTGCTGACCTCTGCGGAAGAGAAGAAGCTGTATGCCAACGTGGCCGACGCTCGCGCCATCGTGCTGCAGGCCATCGGGCAGATCAACAAGCTCAAGTTGGAAGGCAAGAACGAGGAGGCCATGGACATGGCCGACAACAAGTTCGCGCCCGCGCTTGTCGTCTATGAGGAAGCCGTAGCCAAGCTCGCGGCGTATCAGCGTGATCGCATCGACGAGCTGGCCAAGAGCATCGAGGCCGACCATTCGACCGGCGAGACCACGCTGTTGGCGCTGTCGGTCATCGGCTTGCTGCTGGGGGCGCTGTTGGCCTGGCGGCTGACGCTGAGCATCGTGCGCCCGCTGGGGCATGCCGTGCAGGTAGCGGAAACGGTGGCGGCCGGCGACCTGAGCACGAACATCAAGGTGGAAAGCCGCGACGAGGCGGGCCAGTTGATGCAGGCGCTCAAGAACATGAACGAGAGCCTGGCGAAGGTGGTGGGCGAAGTGCGTACCGGCACGGAGACGATCGCGACTGCTTCTGGGCAGATTGCTTCGGGCAACCAGGACCTGTCTTCGCGCACCGAGGAGCAGGCCAGCTCGCTGGAGCAGACGGCTGCTTCGATGGAAGAGCTGACTTCGACGGTGAAGCAGAACGCGGACAACGCGCGTCAGGCCAATCAACTGGCTGTGTCGGCTTCCGAAGTGGCGGTGAAGGGCGGCAGCGTCGTGTCGCAGGTGGTCGACACCATGGGCTCGATCAACGCCTCGTCCAAGAAGATCGTGGACATCATCGGCGTCATCGACGGCATTGCGTTCCAGACCAACATCCTTGCGCTGAACGCGGCGGTGGAAGCAGCCCGTGCCGGCGAGCAGGGCCGCGGCTTCGCGGTCGTCGCTTCGGAAGTGCGCAGCCTCGCACAACGCTCGGCAGCAGCAGCCAAGGAAATCAAGACGCTGATCGGCGACTCGGTGGAAAAGGTCGAAGAGGGCAGCAAGCAGGTGGAAGAAGCCGGCCGCACCATGGACGAGATCGTCGGCAGCGTGAAGCGCGTGACCGACATCATGGGCGAGATCACCGCAGCCAGCCAGGAGCAGACCTCCGGTATCGAGCAGATCAACCAGGCCATCACGCAGATGGACCAGGTCACGCAGCAGAACGCCGCGCTGGTCGAAGAAGCCTCGGCGGCAGCCCAATCGCTGCAGGAGCAGGCCGGCAGCCTGGTGCAGGCCGTCAGTATCTTCAAGCTCGACGCCAATGCGCTCGCCAATGTGCGCCCCGGCTTCACCCGCATCACCCCTATCCCCAAGCCCGCCAAACCGGCGCCGGCCGCGGCGAAGCGTCCGGCCAAGGCGCTGCCCGCGCGCCGCGAGCCGGGCGGCGGCCCCGCGCCGCAGCTGGCCATGGCCGGCGACGCCAAGGGCGACTGGACAGAGTTCTGACTTCGGCCCTCAACTTTTGGCCGGCGCTGCCGATAAACACAAAGAAGGCGCCTTCGCGGTGCCAGACACACTCTCCAATTGACAGGTAAAGCCTTATGTCCGGAAGCATGTTCTACACAGGTCTGAGCGGCCTCGGCG
This sequence comes from Variovorax sp., assembly GCF_965279555.1. Classification (NCBI taxonomy): domain Bacteria; kingdom Pseudomonadati; phylum Pseudomonadota; class Betaproteobacteria; order Burkholderiales; family Comamonadaceae; genus Variovorax; species Variovorax sp. The sequence continues at coordinate 746,905 of NZ_OZ257247.1, forward strand.
TCGCCCGCACCGCGCTGATGACCACGGCCCACAACACCGCCAACGTCTACACGGCGGGCTACAGCCGCCAGGTGGCGGAGATTGCCACGGGCAGTGCCATTTCCAGCGGCTCGGGCTACATCGGCACGGGCGCCAACGTCTCGACCGTCTCGCGCAGCTACGACCGCTACCTGACCGCGCAGCTTGCCAACGCGCAGTCGGCCTCGGTCGCGCTTGCCACCAACGGCACGCAGATCAACCGCATCGACACCCTGCTGGCCGACAAGACCTCGGGCATCTCGGCGCTGATGCAGAGCTTCTTCACCAGCATCCAGGGCGTGGCCAACACGCCGGCCGACCCGGCCGCGCGCCAGCAGATGATCAGCTCCGCCCAGGCGCTGGCCAGCAAGTTCCGCACGACCGACCAGTACCTGTCGGACCTGAACTCGTCGGTGAACGAGCAGATCGACGGCAGCGTCGACCAGATCAACGTCTACGCCAGCAAGATCGCGAGCCTGAACCAGCAGATCAGCCAGGCCACGGCCATGGCCAGCGGCCAGCCGCCGAACGACCTGCTCGACCAGCGCGACCTGCTCGTGAGCCAGCTGAGCCAGGTGGTCGACGTCAAGGTGCTGCAGCAGGACAACGGCAAGTACAACGTGTTCATCGCCACCGGCCAGTCGCTGGTGGTGGGGGACTACGCCTCCCAGATGGTCTCGGTCAACTCGGCCGCCGACCCCAGCCGCAAGGCGGTGGCGCTCAAGGGCTTCGGCGGCAACACCGCCGAGCTCGACGACAGCACCTTCAAGGGCGGCGTGCTTGGCGGCCTCATGACCTTCCGCAGCGAAACCCTCATCCCCACGCAAAATTCCATCGGCCGGCTCGCCATGTCGGTGTCCGATGCGGTCAATGCACAGCACAAGCTGGGCGTCGACCTGAACGGCGCGCTGGGCCAGAACTTCTTCAACCAGGCGGTGCCGGGCGTGATGTCCAACGCAAAGAACACAGGCAACCTCGAATTCGGAGCATCGCTGACCGATGCCTCGAAGCTCACGACCAGCGACTACGACGTCAGCGTCACGAACGTGGCGGGCACGCTCACCTACACGGTCACGCGGCTGTCGGACAAGACGTCGATGGGCAGCTTCACCACCTTCCCCATCACCTTCGACGGCGTGAGCCTCACCGCCGCCAGCGGCACCGCGCAGGCCGGCGACTCGTTCCTGGTGCAGCCGACCCGCACCGGCGCGCGCGACCTCGACGTGCTGGTGCTCGATCCCGCCAAGGTGGCGGCCGCGTCGCCGCTGGTCACCGGCAACACCGCGGGCAACAAGGGCAGCGGCGCGCTGGGCACGGCGACTGTCGACGCCTCCTACCCCGGCACGCCGCTGGCGGGCACGGTCACGCTGAGCTTCGACGCCGCCACGGGCAGCCTGACGGGTTTCCCCGCGACCTCGGCCGTTTCGGTGACGCTGCCCAACGGCACCACCACCAACTACCCGGCCGGCACGCCAGTGCCCTACACCGCCGGCGCGAAGATGAGCTTCGACGGCGTCACCGTCAGCATGAGCGGCGCGCCGTCGCAGGGCGACACCTTCAGCATCAAGAAAAACACCTCTGGCGTGTCCGACGGCAGCAATGCGCTGCTGCTGGGCGCACTGCAGCGCAAGACCACGATGGCCAACGGCACGGCGACCTTCAACGGCGCCTACTCGCAGCTGGTCAGCGAAGTCGGCAACCGGGCCATGGCCGTCAAGGTGGCGGCGGCCACGCAAGACAGCGTGACCGGCCAGATCAAGGCCAGCCAGCAAGCCGTCTCCGGCGTCAACCAGGACGAGGAAACCGCCAACCTGCTGATGTTCCAGCAGATGTACCAGGCCAACGCGAAGGTGATCCAGACCGCCTCGACCATGTTCGACGCGATCCTCGGCATCCGCAGCTGAGTCTTTTCACCGAAGCACAGAATCCAGGAGCCGCGATGCGCATCAGCACCTCATCCTTCTACGAGCAGAACGTCAGCGCCATGGGCCTGCAGCAGCAGAAGCTGTTCAGGGTCCAGCAGCAGCTGGCGACCAATTCCAAGTTCCTGTCCGCCGGCGACGATCCGGTCGGCGCGGCGCGCTCCCTGGGCGTCAGCCAGACGCTGTCGGAAAACGCGCAGTACGCCACCAGCCGCCAGCGCGCGAGCCTGGCGCTGTCGACAGAAGAAAACGCGCTGAACTCGGTGACTTCGATCCTGCAGAACATCAAGACGCTGACGGTGAACGCCGGCAACGGCACGCTGACCGATGCAGACCGCGCCTCGCTCGCCACCACCATCCAGAGCGCATACGACCAGCTGGTGGGCGTGGCCAACACAGACGACGGCAACGGCCAGTACCTGTTTGCCGGCTTCAAGAGCGGCAGCCCGCCGTTCGTGGCGGCTGCCGGCGGCGGCGTGCAGTACGTGGGCGACCAGGGCCAGCGGCTGATGCAGGTCGACGTGTCGCGCCAGATGTCCACGGGTGACGACGGACGCAGCATCTTCCAGTCGGTGCAGGGCGGCGCGGGCTACGTGGCTTCGAGCTCGGCCAGCAACACCGGCAGCGGCGTGTTCGGCTCCATCAGCATCGCGGACGCCACGGCAACCAACTACGGCAAGGACTTCACCATCAGCTTCAACGGTGGCAACTACACCGTGATGACCAAGGACGTGCCGCCCGTGGTGGCCGGCGCCGGCGCCTACACGCCCGACTCGCCCATCACCTTCGGCGGCGTGCAGATCAAGTTCACCGGCAAGCCGGCGGACGGCGACAGCTTCGACGTGTCGACCGCGCAGAACGCCGGCACCGACGTGTTCGCGGCCATCGGCCAGCTGGTGACCGCGCTGCGCACACCGCTGGCCGGCGGCGGCGAGGCGGCCAAGGCGCAACTGCAGAACGCCCTGGCCACGGCCAACCGGAAGGTGACGAACGCGCACGACAACGTACTGACGGTGCTGTCCTCGGTCGGCTCGCGGCAGACGGAAATCGATTCGCTGGACACCGGCGGCGCGGCGCGCAAGCTGCAGGAAGAGTCTTATCTTTCTTCCATCGAAGACCTGGACCCGTACAGCGCAATCGCCGAGTTCTACCAGCGCCAGTCTTCGCTGCAGGCTACGCAGATGACGTTTGCCAAGCTGAACAGCATTTCGCTATTCAACTACCTGTGACCGGCGGGGAGGCGGGCGGCCCTGGGGGGCGTGTCCGCCTTCGGTAGGACAATCGGATGAGTTCCATCCGACATTCCACGACCATGCCCCGCCTCGACGACCCCCTCCACGACGCCGAAATCGGCTCCCGCGACAGCACGCTGGACACCACCCGCATCGACGACGTGCGCATCGGCGCCGTTCGTCCGCTCATGACGCCCGCGCTGCTGCAGGAGCGCGTGCCGGTGCGCGACAACACCCTGGCGCTGGTCGAAGGCAGCCGCGCGGCCATTGCCGACGTGCTGCACGGCCGCGACGACCGGCTGGTGGTGGTGGTCGGCCCCTGCTCCATTCACGATCACGACCAGGCCATCGAATACGCGCAGCGCCTGAAGAAGGTTGCCGATTCGCTGCAGGACGACCTGCTGATCGTGATGCGCGCCTACTTCGAGAAGCCGCGCACCACCGTCGGCTGGAAGGGCTACATCAACGACCCGCACCTGGACGGCAGCTTCGCGATCAACGAAGGGCTGGAGCGCGCGCGGCGCCTGCTGCTCGAGCTGACCACACTGGGCCTGCCGACCGGCACCGAATTCCTCGACCTGCTGAGCCCGCAGTTCATTGCCGACCTGATTGCCTGGGGTGCCATCGGCGCCCGCACCACCGAGAGCCAGAGCCACCGGCAGCTCGCGTCGGGCCTGAGCTGCCCGGTCGGCTTCAAGAACGGCACCGACGGCAGCGTCAAGGTCGCGGCCGACGCCATCCTCGCGGCCCGCGCGCCGCATGCCTTCATGGGCATGACCAAGATGGGCATGGCCGCCATCTTCGAGACGCGTGGCAACGACGACTGCCACGTCATCCTGCGCGGCGGCAAGGCGCCCAACTACTCGGCGGCGGATGTCGCGGCCAGCTGCGAAGCGCTGCTGGCGAACGGCCTGCGGCCCCAGGTCATGATCGACGTCTCGCACGGCAACAGCAGCAAGCAGCACCAGCGGCAGGTCGTTGTCGCCGAAGACGTGGCCGCGCAGATCGCGGCCGGCGAGCGGCGCATCACCGGCATCATGATCGAGAGCCATCTCGAGGAAGGCCGGCAGGACCTGAAGCCGGGCGTGCCGCTCAAGCACGGTGTCTCGATCACCGATGCCTGCATCGGCTTTGCGCAGACGGTGCCGGTGCTCGAGGGGCTGGCGACGGCGGTCAAGGCGCGGCGGCGGTCGGCGAAGGGCTAAGGCCGCAGCCCCTGCGTGAACCGCAGCATGTTCGCAATCCCCTGCGCGAACCGCGGCTCCAGGAACGCCGCCAGGTTCGGCATCAGCAGCTGCAGCATGAAGATGCCCGCCAGCAGGGTGAGCGGGAAGCCCACAGCGAAGATGCTGAACTGAGGCGACGCGCGGTTCAGGATGCCCATTGCCAGGTTCAGCGTGAGCAGCGCGGTGATGAGCGGCAGCGACAGCAGCAGCCCGCTGGTGAAGATCTCTCCTCCTGCCAGCACCAGGAACATCCATCCTCCCGCCACCAGCGGCCCGTCCGAAATGGGCAGCGTATTGAAGCTCTCGGCCAGCGCGTTCACGATCAGCAGGTGACCGTCGAGCGCAAGGAAGATCAGCGTCGCCAGCATGTTCAGCAGTCGCGACACCACCATGGTGCTGCCGCGGCTCATGGGGTCGTAGAAGGACGCGAACGACAGGCCCATCTGCAGGCCGATGTATTCGCCCGCCGCCAGCACGGCGGTGAACACCATCCGCATGGTGAAGCCCATGGCCACGCCGATGAGCACCTGCTGCACGATGATCCACAGGCCGCCGGCGGACACCACGGGCACCTCCGGAAACGGACCGATGAGCGGCGAGATCACCAGTGTGAGCATGGCGGCGATGCCCACCTTGACCTGCCGTGGTACCCACGATTCCGCGAAGATCGGCGCGGTGCTCACCAGCGCGAGCATGCGCACGAAGGGCCACAGGAAGGCCACCACCCAGCCCTCGAGCTGGCCCGAAGTGACGGAAAAGATCGAAGGCGTCACGCCAGCATCTGCGGGATGCCGGCGAACAGCGCGCGCATGTAGTCGAGCATGCGGTCGAGCATCCACGGCCCGGCGATGACCAGCGTCGCGAACACGGCCAGCAGCTTGGGAATGAAGGAAAGGGTGGCCTCGTTGATCTGCGTGGCCGCCTGGAAGATGCTGACGATCAGGCCGATGACGAGCGCCACGAGCAGCAGCGGGGCGCCAAGCAGCAGAGAGATTTCCATGGCCCGATGGCCCATGGTCATGACTGATTCGGGTGTCATGTGGCGGTCCTGCCTAGAGATAGAAGCTTTGCGCGAGCGCGCCGATCATCAGCTGCCAGCCGTCGGCCAGCACGAAGAGCATCAGCTTGAAGGGCAGCGCGATGGACGCGGGCGGCACCATCATCATGCCCATCGACATGAGCACGCTGGCCACCACCAGGTCGATGATGAGGAACGGTATGAAGATGGTGAAGCCGATCTGGAAAGCGGTCTTCAGTTCGCTGATGACGAAGGACGGCAGCAGTATGCGCAGCGGCACGTCTTCCGGTCCCTGCATCTCGGGCACCTTGGCGAGCCGGGCGAACAGGGCCAGGTCGGTCTCGCGGGTCTGCTTGAGCATGAAGGTCTTGAAGGGGGCGATGCCGCGCTCCAGCGCTTTTTCGGCGCTGATCTTGTTCTCGGCGAAGGGCTGGTAGGCCTCGGTGTAGGCCTTGTCGAATACCGGCGACATCACGAAGAAGGTGAGGAACAGCGACAACCCCACCAGGATCTGGTTGGGCGGCGATGTCTGCGTGCCGATGGCGGTGCGCAGCAGGCCGAGCACGATCAGGATGCGCGTGAAGCTGGTCATCGACAGCAGCAGCGCGGGCAGGAAGGTGAGCGAGGTCAGCAGCACCAGCGTCTGCACGCTCAACGACCAGGTCTGGCTGCCGGCGGGGCCGGGGGTGCTGGTGAGGCCGGGCAGGCCCTGGGTCCAGGCGGCCAGGGGCAGCGTGGCGGCGAGCAGCAACAACGCGGCACGCAGGCCGCGGCGCAAAGCGGGATGCGTCATGGAGCGGAGTGCGCCTTGCCCGAGAGGGATTCGCGCAGCTTGCGGGCAAATAGTTCGACAGGGCCGTGGGCGCCGGCGGGCGACGCGGCGGCATGGCTGTCCGATGGGGTGGTCTGGGCCGGCAGGGTGTGCAGCGTGTTCACCTGGTTCGCGGTGACGCCGAGCACTACCCAGGTGTCTGCAACCTCGATCACGACCACGCGTTCGCGCTGGCCGACCATGGCGCTGGACACCACCTTCACATGCTGGCCGCCGCCCAGGCGCTGCAGCCCGAAGCGGCGCGCGAGCCAGGCGCACAGGAAGATCAGGCCGACCACCACCGCCATGCCGAAGCCGGCCTGCAGCAGGCTGCCGGCACCGACGGCCGACGGCGCGGCCGAAGCAGCTTCGTGCGGTGTCGAAGGCACGGTGGGCAGCGCGGCCCGCGCGGCCTGCGCGCAGAGCAGGAATGGCAGCAGCAGGGCCGGCGCCGCCGAGCCCCATGCAGGCAGGTGCCGGCGCAGGTTCATGAGCGGGCGAGCTTCTGCATGCGCTCGGAGGGGGTGACGATGTCGGTCAGGCGGATGCCGTACTTCTCGTTCACCACCACCACTTCGCCTTGCGCGATGAGGTAGCCGTTGATCAGCACGTCCAGCGGCTGGCCGGCCAGGCCGTCGAGCTCGACCACCGAGCCCTGCGACAGCTGCAGCAGGTTCTTGATGGTGATGCGGGTGCGGCCGATCTCGGCGGTCAGCTGCACCGGCACGTCGAGCACGCGCGCGATGTCCACGGGGCCGGCGCCCGGGTTCGCGGCGGCGGGCGTGTCCTGGATCTGCTGGAAGACCTGCGCGGTGGCGGGTGCCACGGCCGCGGCTGCCGCCTCGGGCACCGGTGCGGGCGCTGTGGCGGCTGTCTGCTCGGCCAGGGCGGCAGCCCAGTCGTCCGCGTCGCTGCTGGCGGAAGAGTTGTTGTCAGTCATGGTCGTTCTTCAAATCGCTGTCTTGGTGGGAGATCATTTGTTGCACGCGCAGTGCGTAGCGCTCGTTGGAGGTGCCGTAGCCGCACTCCATCACCGGCACGCCGCCGACCTTGGCGACGACGGTCTCGGGCAGCTCGATGGGAATCACGTCGCCGACCTGCAGCTTCATCACCTCGCCCAGCGTCGAGGGCATGGTCACGAAGTCGGCCACCAGCTCGACGTCTGCGGCCTGCATCTGGCGCGACATCTGCTTGACCCAGCGCTTGTCGATCTCGACTTCGTCCTGGATCGGGTTGGACAGCAGGTCGCGGATCGGCTCGATCATCGAGTAGGGCAGGCACACGTGCAGGAAGCCGCCGATGGGGCCGAACTCGATCTGCAGCGTGGTGTTGATGACCACCTCGTTGGGCGCCACGATGTTGGCGAGCTTGCCGTGCATCTCGGCGCGCACGTAGTCGAAGTCGAGCGGGAACACGGGCTGCCACGCTTCGCCGTAGCACTGCAGCGAGATGTCGAGCAGGCGCTTGATGATGCGCTGCTCGGTGCGCGTGAAGTCGCGGCCTTCCACGCGCACGTGGTAGCGGCCGTCGCTGCCGAAGAGGTTGTCCACCACGAGGAACACCAGCTTCGGGTCGAACACGAAGAGGGCGGTGCCGCGCAGCGGCTTCATGTGGATCATGTTGATGTTCGCGGGCACCGGAAGGTGCCGAACGAACTCGCCGAACTGCTGGATCTGGACCTGCCCCACCGAGATGTCGGGGCTGCGGCGCATGAAGTTCAGCAGCGCGCCGCGCAGGCCGCGCGCGAAGCGGTCGTTGATGACCTCCAGCGTGTGCATGCGGTTGCGCACCACGCGGTCGGGCGCGCCGAGGTCGTAGGCCGGCAGGCCGTCCTTGGGCGGGGGCGGCGGGGCCGACGACTGGTCGATGTCTCCGCCGGTGACGCCTTGCAGGAGGGCATCGACCTCGTCCTGGGAAAGCACCTGTTCATACGCCATGGGTCGCTTGTCTGGAGGAAAGGGTGGTCGTCACTGCACGACGAACGTGTTGAACGAGACGCTGGCAATGCCCAGTTCGGGCGCGCCGGCGTTCAGCGGTGCGCTCAGCGCCTTGCGGATCTCCTCGGCCAGCTTGGCCTTGTCTTCCGGCGAGACGACGGAGTCGGGCGCGCGGTTCGACAGCAGCATCAGCAGCCGGCTTCGCACCTCGGGCATGAACTCGACGAGCTGGGCCTTGGTCTGCTCGTCGCGCACACGCAGTGCCATGCCGATCTGCAGGAAGCGGCCGCGGCCCTCGGACTGCAGGTTGACGGTCAGCGGATCGAGCGTCAGGAAGATCGGCTTCTCGGGCACCGGCGCCTTGGCGGTTTCGGCGGTGGCGGGGGTGCCCATGAAGCGGGGAACGAACACGTAGGCGGCCGCGCCCACGGCGATGAGGCCGACGGCGAGCAGCAGCCCGATCATCAGCTTCGAGGAGCGGCGTGAGCCCGGTTCGGCGGGAATGGCGTTGGCGGCGGAAGAGGAGGTAGCCATGGTGAAGCGTTTAACTTGTCCGATCTATTCTTTGCGAAGTCCCTCCTGAATGAACGGCCGAACAAGCGCGAAAAGACGCTTCACATCCGTTCATTGCGCGGCACCGGTGAGGGCGCCGCCGCGGGCGGGGGCAGGTATGGGTTGTCGCCTCAGGCGAAGGTGTCGACTCCCGAGCGCGCGGTGTTGCTGGCAAGGCTGGCGCGTGCGGGCGCTACGGGCTCGGCCACCACGCTGTTGCCGGCACGGCCGGCGCCAGGGTAGGCCGGCGCGCCTTGCTGGCGGGCGGATTGCTGCTGCTGTTGCTGGTTCTGCTGCGCGAATGCCGCGTCCTGGCCGAAGGGTTGGCGGGTTTCCGCGCCGACGGAGGTCTGGCCCAGCGTGATGCCCTGCTCGAAGAGCGAATTGCGCAGCTGCGGCAACGCGGCCTCGACGGCCTTGCGCACGCTTTCATGGGCCGACACGAACATGGCCTGCGCCTGGTTGTCGCCGATGGACAGCGTGACCTTCAGCGGACCGAGCCCGGCGGGGTTGAGGTTGAGTTCGGCCGTGTGATGGCCGGTGGTGCTCATGCGCGCCAGTTGCTGGCCGAGGGCCGGTGCCCACTTCTCGCTGCCGACTTCGGGGGCGATGGTGTGCGCGCCTGGGCGCGTGGCCTGGCTGGCATCGGCGCTGCGTTCGGCCGAGGCCGTCACCGTGGCGGGTTGCTGCACGGCGATGGGCGTTGCGGTGGACGCAGCGTCGTCGCCGCCGGTGGCGGTGGACGTCGCAGCCACGGGCAGCGCGGCGGCCTTGGTTTCTTCGGTAGAGGGCTTCGATTGCGCAGCGCCGGCCAGTTGCTCGGCCATGGTGGCGCTCGCGGTGGTGCGTGCGGAGGCCCGGCCCGAAGCCGCTGTGCCGGTCGGGGCGCCTGCAGCCGTGGCGGGCTTGGTGGCGCCCACGGCGATCGTCTGCGCCGCGACGGCCGCGCTGGCGATGTCGTGCAGCGGCGTGGCCGGTGCGGCGTCGGCAGCCGGTTGGCTGGCTGGCGTGCCGGGCTTGGCGGCGGCGTCCCTGGCCGCGGCCTGGAGATCGGCGGTCTTCGCGGCGTCGGGCGCGGCCTTGGCGTCGGCGCCCAGTGCGGCGCCGTCGGGCAGCGGCTTGGCCAGCGGGTCCTGCACGGCGGTTTCCAGCGCAGCATCGGTAGCGCCCGCGACGGTGGCCGTGGCGGAGGCATCGGCGCCGCGCGCGGCCTGCGCGCTGGCACGTCCCGCCAGCGTCAGCGCGTGCAGCGGCGTGTGCGCCGGCGCCAGGAACGCGAGATTCGGGTCGGCCGGCAGCGGGGCGTCCCTGGTGTCGTCGTCGATGCCGGGCCTGCGCGCGGCCTTGCGGTCGGCGGAGGCGATGTCGGTGGCCGGCGCGGCGCCGTCCTGCGGCGCGGCGGCGGCATTGCGGTTGCCGGCCCGCGAGCGGTCGAGCGCGGCGCCGAAGCTGGCGCCTTGCGTGTCGTCCGCGCCACGGCCTCGCTGGCCTGCCTGGGCGGCCGAAGAAGGCGCCGAAGACCCGTTGGCGACGACGGAGGGCGTGATCATGGGTGGCATGTCGGTTCCTGGAAATTCAAAGGGTCGGGTGCGATGCGCGGTCGAAGAACTTGCGCGCCGCGCGTTCGTCGCTGTCGCGCTGCTCGCGCTTGGCCTCGGCCATCAGCTCCTGCATGCGCACGCGCTCGGCCAGGGTGTCGAACGAACTCAGGCGGCGCTTCTGGTGCTGCCAGTCGGTGCGGCCGTTGTCGAGCCGGGTCTCGGTTTGCGCGGCGATGGCGCGCTGCTGCTCGATGGCGCCGTCGAGCGTGCCGAGGAAGTTGCGGTAGTTGCGCCACTGCGAAGAGGGCAGGCCGCCGCGCATCAGCGCGTCGAGCTGGTCGTGGTAGTCCTGCCGGTACTGCAGCAGCAGTTCCAGCTTCTGGCTGGCGTTGAGGTGTGCGCTCTGCAGGGCGCCCAGGCGCCGCGCAGCATCGTCAGTCTGCGTGTGCGCCAAGTCGATCAGCATGCCGAGGGGGAGCTTGCGTGTCATGTCTGGAACTTCTTGGTGTTGGATGTCCTGGGATCGAAGCCTTGCGCGGACGCGGGCTCGGGCGCAAAGAGGTGCTCGAGCTGCGCTATCGCTTCCTCGTAGCCCGTGCGTTCGTCCATCGACTGCTGCAGGAATGCCTCGATGCGCGGGTACATCGCGATCGCCTTGTCCAGCTGCAGGTCGTGGCCGGGCGCGTAGGCGCCCACGCTGATCAGGTCGCGGTTGCGCTGGTAGCGCGACAGCATCTGCTTGAAGCGGCGCACCGTGTCGAACTGCGAGGACGGGATCAGCGCGGTCATGGCGCGGCTGATGGAGGCCTCGATGTCGATGGCCGGGTAGTGCCCGGCCTCGGCCAGCGTGCGCGAGAGCACCACGTGCCCGTCCAGGATGGCGCGCGCCGAGTCGGCAATCGGGTCCTGCTGGTCGTCGCCTTCGGACAGCACCGTATAGAAGGCGGTGATGGAGCCCCCGCGGCCCTGTGCGTCGCGCGAGCCGTTGCCGGCGCGCTCCACCAGCGCGGGCAGCCGTGCGAACACCGAAGGCGGATAGCCCTTGGTGGCGGGCGGCTCGCCCACGGCCAGCGCGATCTCGCGCTGCGCCATCGCATAGCGGGTGAGCGAGTCCATGATGAGCAACACGTCCTTGCCGCGGTCGCGGAAGTACTCGGCCAGGCAGGTGGCGTAGGCCGCGCCCTGCAGGCGCAGCAGCGGCGAGTTGTCGGCCGGCGCCGCAACCACCACGGCGCGCGCCAGGCCTTCCTCGCCCAGCGTGTTCTCGATGAAGTCCTTCACCTCGCGCCCGCGTTCGCCGATCAGGCCGACCACGATGACTTCGGCGCTGGTGTAGCGCGCCATCATGCCCAGCAGCACGCTCTTGCCCACGCCGGAGCCGGCGAACAGGCCCATGCGCTGGCCGCGGCCGACGGTGAGCATGGCGTTGATGGCGCGCACGCCGACGTCGAGCACCGAATCGATCGGCGCGCGCGACAGCGGGTTGATGGGTGGCGAACTCAGCGGCACCTTGCGCGCCACGTCGAGCGGACCGAGCCCGTCGAGCGGGCGGCCGGCCGCGTCGACCACGCGCCCGAGCATGCCCTCGCCCACCGGCAGGCGCTTGGTGTGGGCGTCGCCGCTGGTGCCGGGCTCCGTTGCGCCGGGCCGCGCGAACACGCGCGCGCCGGGCAAGAGGCCCGCCACTTCGGTCTGGGACATCAGGAACAGGCGGTCGCCCGCGAAGCCCACGACTTCGGCCTCGGCATAGCGCTGCGCATTGCCGGGCGGCAGCTCGATCAGGCAATCGCTGCCCACGGGCAGCTGCAGGCCGACCGCTTCGAGCACCAGCCCGACGGCGCGCGTGAGGCGGCCGGAGGCGGTGGTGGTTTCGCAGCGCGCGACATTGCCGCGCGCCTTTTCCAGCGCGGCGCGCACTGTCTGCAGATGAGGGTTGGCGGGGGCGGCGGTCTGCATGGCGCTCAGAAGGCCTCTGCCTCGCCGTCGTCGCCCGTGCCCCGCACGGCTGCGGCCACGCGCTTCCAGCGGGTCTGCAGCGTGCCGTCGAGTTCGCCGTTGGCGGACTGCACGCGGCAGCCGCCGCGTTCGATGTGGTCGTCGGCGCGCATCTGCCAGCCGGCGGCCTCGATCTCCTCGCCCAGGCTGTTTCTCACCAAGGCAACGTCGTCGGGGTGCAGCAGCAGGCGCGGTTCGCCACGCAGCGCGGGCTCGGTGTTGAGCAGGTCGCGCACCACCGGCAGCACCCATTCGGGCTCGGTCTTCAGCGTGCGGTGCACCACCTGGCGCGCCACGTCGAGCGCAAGCGCCAGCACGGTCTCGGCCAGTTCGCTTTCTGCGCGGTGCAGGGCATCGGGCAGCGACTGCGCCAGCGCGCGCAGGCGTTCCGCATGCACGCTGGCGGCGGCGAGGCCGGTCGCCAGGCCTTCGGTGTGGCCGACCTTGCGGCCTTCGGCCAGCCCCGCGGCGCGGCCCTCGGCCTCGCCGGCGGCGCGTGCGTCCTTGCGGATGCGGGCCAGCTCGGCCAGGTCGATCTTGGGGGCGGGCGGCGGCGCGGGTGGCGGCAGGGCGCTGCCGTTGGCATTGCCGTGTCCGTTGCGCTCGGCGGCCTTGCGCCTGTCGGGCGTCTTGCCGCCGTCGAGCGTGCCCATTTCCCATCGTTCCCAGGCCGAGAGCGCGGGCACGCCGGCGGCGGCCGCGTGGCGCGCGGCGGCCTGGATGGCGGCGAGGCGTTCGCGCGATTCGCCGAACGCGCGTGTGGTGTCAGACGAAGTCATCGGTGCCAGGCGCCGCAATCACGATTTCGCCGGCCTCCGCCAGACGGCGGGCGACCTGCAGGATGGCCTTCTGTTCCGTCTCGACCTGCGAGACGCGCACGGGGCCGCGCAATTCCATGTCCTCGCGCAGCGTCTCGGCGGCGCGTTGCGACATGTTGTTGAGGAACTTGTCGCGCAGCTCCATCGGCGCGCCCTTGAGCGCGATGATGAGCGAGTCGGACTCGATGTCCTTGAGCAGGCGCTGGATGCTGCGGTCTTCCAGGCCCAGCAGGTTCTCGAACACGAACATCTCGTCGACGATGCGCTGTGCCAGCGCCTCGTCCTTCTCGCGGACGTGGGCGATGGCTTCTTCTTCGACCGCGGTGCTCATGAGGTTGACGATCTCGGCCGCCGCGCGCACGCCGCCCAGGCGGCTGCGTCGCACGCCCTGGCCCGCGAGCATTTCGGTCAGCACGTCGGTCAGCTCCTTCAGCGCGGAGGGCTGCACGCCGCCGAGCGTCGCCACGCGCATGATCACGTCGTGGCGCAGGCGCGTGGGCAGCTTCTCCAGCACTTCGGAAGCCTTCATGCGGTCCAGGTGCACCACCAGCGTCGCGAGGATCTGCGGATGCTCGTCGCGGATGAGCTCGGCCACCTCGCCGGCCTCGAGTTCGTTGAGCCGCTCGATGCCGCCGCGCGGCTCGTCGGGCTGCAGGATGTCTTCCAGCAGGTTGCTGGCGCGGTCGTCGCCCAGTGCCTTCTTCAGCACGGCGCGGATGTAGCTGGTCGAGCCCAGGTGCAGGGCCGACAGCTGCTCGGTCTCCTCGCGGAACTCGGCCAGCACAGACGCCAGCTCCTCCTTGGAGACGGAGGTCAGTTTGGACATCGCCAGGCCCAGTGCCTGCACCTCGGAGGTGGGCATCTGGTGCAGTGCGGCGGCCGCGCGGTCTTCGCCCAGCGCCATCAGCAAGATGGCGCTCTTGCGGGTTCCCAGTTCGCTACTCATCGGTGTTCATCCAGTGCTGGATCAGGGCGGCCACCAGCTTCGGATCCTTGTCGGCGAGCTGGTGGGCATAGTCCATGTCGGCCTTCTTGCGGTTGGCCTCGCGTTCACGCAGGCTTTCTTCGGCCGACGGCGCGTCGGCGTCGGGCTCAGCGGCCGGCTCGGCGGCGGCCACGGGGGCCGGTACTGGCGCGGCGGGCGCATGGCGGCGCGTCAGCGGCCGCAGCACGGCCAGCCAGGCGAACAGCGCGAGCAGCGCATACAGCAGGTACTGGCCCACCGTCTTGCCGATCTCGATGTTCTCGCGGTCGCGCCAGAACGGCACTTCGGGTGCGGGACCGCTGTCGGGGTCGCGGGCGAAGGCGCTGTTGACCACGTTGAGCGAGTCGCCGCGGTCCTGGCTGAAGCCCATGGCTTCCTTGGCCAGGTTGCGGATCTGCTCCAGCTCGGCGGGCGTGAGAGCGCGGCTGCTGGTCTTGCCGGCGGCATCGACCGCGTCGCGGTTGTTCACGACCACCGCGACCGACAGCCGCTTCACGCCGCCGGCGGCCTGCTGCACGTGACGGATGGTGCGGTCGAGTTCGTAGTTGGTGGTGGTGTCCTTGCGGGTGCTGCTCGGGCCCGTGGCCGCGCCCGCGGTGGAGGCGGCGGTCGCACCTTGTGCGCCGGGGGTTCCGGGCGCGCCAGGCGTTCCGGGCGGTGGCGTTCCGGGCGGTGGCGTGCCGGGGGCGTTGGGCGCGCGCGGGCCGACGATGGGGGCCGTCGGGTTCACCGGCGGCTGGTTGGTCAGGGCGCCGGGCACGCCGCCGGGCGGGGCGCCGTTGTGCTGCGCCGACTCGCTCGACTGCTGGCTGCGCACGGCTGCCTGCGACGGGTCCTGGTTGGGCTTGTATTTCTCGTCGGTGTGCTCGACCACCGAGAAGTCGATGTCGGCCGCCACCTGGGCGCGCACGTTGTTCGCACCCACGATGGGTTGCAGGATGGCCTCGATGCGGCGGATGTAGTTCTGCTCGATCTCCTGCGCGTACTTGAGCTGGCTCACGTCCAGCCCGCGCTCGGTGCCGCGCGCGGAAGACAGCAGGTTGCCGCGCTGGTCGACCACGGTCACGCTCTTGGCGTCCAGGTCGGGCACGCTGCTGGAGACCATGTGCACGATGGCGCTGACCTGGCCTTCGTCGATGCTGCGCCCGCGCATCAGGTTCAGCACCACGGAGGCCGAAGGCTTCTTCTGGTCGCGCACGAACAGCGAGGGCTTGGGCAGCGCCAGGTGAACCCGGGCCGATTCGATGCTGCCGATGGATTCGATGGAGCGCGCCAGCTCGCCTTCCAGGCCGCGCTGGTAGTTGATCTGCTCGGCGAACTGGCTGGTGCCGAACTTCTGGTTGTCCATCAGTTCGAAGCCGACGCCGCCGGCCTTGGGCAGGCCCTGGGCCGCGAGCTTGAGACGCGTTTCCGCGACCTTGTCCCCGGCGATCAGGATCGCGCCGCCGCCTTCGGCGAACTTGTAGGGAACGTTCATCTGCTGCAGCGACGCGATGATCGCGCCGCCGTCGCGGTCCGACACATTGGTATAGAGCACCTTGTAGTCGGGCGCGCGGCTCCACAGCACGAACGCGGCGGCAGCGGCCACCAGGGCCGCGCCGCCGACGATCAGCGGCAGCTTCGGCTGCGCGCGAAGGCGTTCCAGGATCGGTGGCAGGCCGTTGCCGGCCGCCGGCAGCTCGCCGGCGGGTGCCGCCGTGCTCATGAGAGTACCTTCGTGCTGCGCACTGCGGTGCGAGCTTGCTTGGGGCGGCCCGGCGCTGCGCTCATGCGGGCACCTTGGTCATGGCCGGGCGGCCGCTGAGGTCGAAAGCCATGTCGAGAGAAGAAATTCGGTGTTGAGATGTCATTCCGGATGGCCGGTGATGTCGTCCGCGGCCTTGTCGTTTCGCGAACGATTGTCAACAGACGCAAGGAATTCGATCGGTCGAACAGCCGGGGTTTTTGCCCTCAGTTGGGCGCTTGAATCCGGGTCTTCCCTTGATACGCTGCGTGCCGGCCGAGGGGCTTTGCTCCCTCCTTGTCAAGTCACGCAGAAGTGTTCAAAGAGAAAGAACCCAGCCATGTCGATCAGCGCCATCGAATCCGTCCTGCAACAGATGCGCGTCACCGCGCTCAATACCGGCATCGCGCCCGCGAGCGCCGCGCCCGCCGAGGCCGGCGGCGGCTTCGCCGCGGAGCTCAAGCGCTCGCTCGCCAACATCAGCAACGCCCAGCAAGGCGCCTATGCACAGGCCGAGTCCTTCGAAATGGGCAAGCCCGGCGTGGCGCTCAACGACGTGATGGTCGACCTGCAGAAGGCCAACGTGGCGTTCCAGACCGGTTTGCAGGTGCGCAACCGCCTGGTGGGCGCCTACCAGGAGGTGATGAGCCTGCAGGCCTGATGAGAGGGGGGTTGTGGCGCCCGGCGGCACCGGGAACTTTTTTGTACGCCGCCCTAAATGTTTGAAAGCTCCGGCCGATAACCAAATCAACGATGGCTTGAGTCTCACAGTGGAAGCGGGTCCAGCGTTACGGCCGAAAGCCGGAGTCCACAACCTTTTTTCATCAATCAGGAGTCGAACATGGCGCAAGTCATCAACACGAACAGCCTTTCTCTGCTCACGCAGAACAACCTGAACAAGTCGCAAGCGGCACTGAACAGCGCCATCGGTCGCCTGTCGTCGGGCATGCGCATCAACAGCGCCAAGGACGATGCAGCCGGCCAGGCCATCGCCAACCGCTTCACGGCCAACATCAAGGGCCTGACGCAAGCAACGCGCAACGCCAACGACGGCATCTCGATCGCTCAAACGACCGAAGGCGCACTGACCGAAGTCAACAACAACCTGCAGCGCATCCGTGAACTGTCGGTGCAAGCCGGCACTGGCACGAACTCGGCAACCGACCTCGACTCGATCCAGGGTGAAATCACCCAGCGCCTGGACGAAATCAACCGCGTGTCGAACCAGACCCAGTTCAACGGCGTCAAGGTTCTGTCGGCCAACGCCGGCAAGCTGACCGTGCAAGTCGGCGCGAACGATGGCGAAACCATCGACATCGACCTGCAGGAAATCAGCGCCAAGACCCTGGGCCTGGACGGCTTCAACGTCAACGGCAAGGGCGTTTCGGCCAACACCAAGGCCAACGTCAACGACCTGACCAAGGCCGGCGCTACCGGCACGGGCCCCTACACCGTGACGACCAGCTTCGCCAAGGTGACGGCCGAGCAGGCAGTCGACGCCATGCAAGACGGCAACACCGCCGTCGTGGGCACGACCACCTACAAGTACGACGCAACCGCCGGCAACTTCACCACGACCGCCACGGTCGCCACCGGCGGCCCCACCACGGCTTTCGCTGCAACGCTGCTGCCGACGGCCGGCAACAAGTTCACCGGTACCTTCACGGGCGCCTCGGGCTCCACCAACTTCGAAGTCGACAGCGCAGGCGCGATCACGATCGGCGGCCAGGCTGCCTACATCTCCGGTGGCAACCTGACGACCAACAACGTCGGCGCTCCTCCGGCAGCCACCGCAGCAACGCTGTTCGGCGGTGCCGACACCGGCGCCGGCGCTTCGAGCATCAAGCTCAACGGCACGACCTACAACTTCGCTGCCGGCGCCAACTCCGGCTTCACGTACACCAAGACGGTGTCGAAAGACGACGTCAAGACCGCCGTTGCCGGCGCTGCTTCCACGGTCAACCTCGGCCAAGGCATCTTCGCCTCGACCGTGACGTTCGCTGCGGCCGGTGGCCTGTCCAGCGACACGTACATGGACAACGACAAGGCAATGACCAAGACCGCGTCGTACACCACCGACTACGCCGTCAACGCAGTCAACGGCGAAGTGACCGTTGCCTCGACGACCGGTACCGGCAAGTACGCTGCCCAAGTCGGCGCTACGGCATACATCAACTCGGCCGGCAAGCTGACCACGGACACGACCAGCAAGGGCACCAAGACGGTGGACCCGCTGGCTGCCCTGGACGCGGCCCTGGCCAAGGTCGACACGCTGCGCGGCTCGCTGGGCGCGGTGCAGAACCGTTTCGACTCGGTGATCGCCAACCTCGGCACCACGGTGACCAACCTGTCCTCGTCGCGTTCGCGCATCGAAGACGCCGACTACGCGGTTGAAGTGTCGAACATGACGCGCGCCCAGATCCTGCAGCAAGCAGGTACCTCGGTGCTGTCGCAGGCCAACCAGACCACGCAAGGCGTGCTGTCGCTCCTGCGTTGATCGACAAGGTCTAGTTAGTCAGTAGCAAGGAAATGCCGGGCCCCTCCCGAAAGGGTGGGGTCCGGTGGGCGCAGGCAACCGGAGCAAGCCGGAGCCGCCTGCGCTGTCCTCTGCGGCCATGCCCCAGCGGGCGAGGCCGCAGAGGACAGCGAACCCAGCAAGACAAGGTGGAAATGATGTTGAACCCCGTGCCGGCGAATTCCGTGAAAGACAGCCAGTGGACGCAACTGCTCATCGGCGGTGTTGCGGGCGCCGGCGCGCGCGGCGCGGCCACGGCCGAGAAGGACGACGCGAAGGAAGACGCGACGCCGGTGCAGGTGGAGCACGCGGTGCGCCAGGTGAATGCGGCCCTCGAGCTGCGCGAAGTGGGCTTGCAGTTCGAGGTCGACCAGGACACCGACAAGGTCATCGTCAAGGTGGTGGACCGCGCCAGCGGCGAGGTCATCCGCCAGATCCCCAATGAAGAAGTCGTGCGCATCGCGAAGCTGATGAGCGACGGCAAGGGCCTGCTGGTGGACCACGCGGCCTGAGGCCGCGACACGCGGTTCTTCACTCGCCAGCGGCAGCACTCTCAAATACAGGACAGGAAAGCATTCAAATGGCAACCATCAGCAGCCTCGGCGTCGGCGCCAATCTCGACCTCGCAACCTTGCTCACGAAACTCGAGACAGCCGAGAGCCAGCCCCTGGTGGCGTTGCAGGCCAAGGCCAAGAGCTACACGAGCAAGCTGTCCGCCTACGGCACGGTCCAGAGCGCGCTGAGCACGCTGCAGGCGGCCGCCAAGAAGCTGGGCGACCCGACGCTGTTCCAGAGCGTGACCGGCACGCCCACGATCAGCGGCATCCTGTCCGCGTCTTCCACCGACGTGAGCTCCGCCGGCAACTACACCATCGACGTGGGGCAGCTCGCGCAGGCACAGACGCTGGTCAGCGCTGGCCAGGCCGATACGAAGACCGCCATCGGCAGCGGCAAGATCACCATCGACTTCGGCGCCATCACGGGCGGCACGCTCAACGCCACGACCGGCCAGTACACCGGCGCCACCTTCGCCGCGGACGCGAGCCAGCCCGCCAAGTCGATCACCATCGATTCGAGCAACAACACACTGGAAGGCATCCGCAAGGCGATCAATGACGCCAATGCGGGCGTGACGGCCGCCATCGTGAATGACGGCAGCGGCACGCCCAACCGCCTGGTGCTGACCTCCTCGGCGACCGGCGAGAAGTCGAGCATGCGCATTTCGGTGGACGGCGACGCGGCGCTGCAGAGCCTGCTGAACAACGATCCGGCCGGCACGCAGAACCTGAAGCAGACGGCAGCGGCGCAGAACGCCAAGCTCAACGTCAACGGCATCGACGTTACCAGCGCGACCAATACCGTGAAGGACGCCATCCAGGGCACCACGCTGACGCTGGTGGGCACCGGCAAGACCGGCCTGGCGATGAAGGAGAACTCTGCCGGCGTGAAGACGGCGATCAACGATTTCGTGAAGGCCTACAACAGCCTGCAGAGCACCGCCAAGACGCTGACCGCCTACGACGCCGATACCAAGACGGCCGCCGCGCTGGTGGGCGACAGCACGCTGCGCAACCTGCAGACGCGCATTCGCCAGGCGCTCACCACTCCGCAGGCCGGCGGCGCGAACGACATGAAGGTGCTCACCGAGATCGGCGTGGCCTTCCAGAAGGACGGCACCCTGGCCGTGGACTCCGACAAGCTCGACAAGGCCCTGGCCGGCAACCTGAAGGGCGTGGCCAACCTGTTCTCCAGCGCCACCGGCAGCACTGGCGGCTACGGCAAGCAGATCGACGCGATCGTGACCGACCTCAACGCCAACGCCCTGAAGGTGGCCAGCGACGGCGTGACCTCGACGATCAAGAAGCTCGACGACCAGTACGACGCGATGCAGGTGCGCGTGGACGCCACGGTCGACCGCTACCGCAAGCAGTTCAACCAGCTCGACGTGCTGATCAACAGCCTGAACAACACCAAGAACTACCTCACGCAGCAGTTCGAGGCAATGTCCAGCAGCAGCAAGTAAGCATCCGGAGCACCAGCAGATGTACACGTCCCACAACATGCGCACCGGCGCCGGTGCCTACGCACGCGTCGGCGTGGAAACGAGCGTGATGAGCGCGTCGCCGCACCAGCTCATCGTCATGCTCTTCGACGGCGCCAAGACCGCCATCGGCATGGCCAGGTATCACATGGCGGCCGGCGAGATCGAAGCCAAGGGCAAGGCGATCTCGAAGGCCATCGGCATCGTGGACAACGGCCTGAAGGCCGGACTCGATGCACAGGCAGCCGGCGAGGCCGGTGCCGAACTCGTGGGCAACCTGTCGGCGCTGTACGACTACATCGTCCAGCGTCTGTTCCGGGCCAACCTGCACAACGACGTGCAGTCCCTGGACGAGGCCGACCGGTTGCTCGAGAACATCGCTTCCGCCTGGCGGGAAATCGATGACCGGGCTCGCGGCTGATCCGCGAAAGCAATTGCAGACAGGGAAAGACAGGAAAAAGATGGTAGTCCGGAGTGAGATCGTTCATTGCTACGAGGAGCTTGCCTCCAGCGTCTCTTTGATGCTGGAACTCGCACGCGACAAGGATTGGGGCCGCCTGCCCGAGCTCGAGGCCCGTTGCTCGGCCATCGTCGACCGGCTCAGGGTCATCGAGTCCACGGGGACGCTGGAGGTGGTGGAAGTCGAGCGGGTCCTGTATCTGCTCGACCGCATCCGCGTCGAGCAGACCGAGGTGTCGGACCTGATCAAGCCGCAGCTCGACGAGCTCATCAGCCGCATGGGTTATCTCAGCCAGCAGAAGAATCTGGGCAGGGCCTACGGGCTGACGCACTGATGGCTGCCTGAGAAAGAAGCGTCGCGACCATGAGTGCACTTGCCGGACTTGTCGATGCATTGCTTGCCGCGCGGCTGACGCCGCGGCTGGACGTGCTTGGCATCAAGCCCGAGACCACCATCGGTGCGCCGGGCCCGGCTATTGCGGTCGGCAAGGTCGCGAACGACGTGCGGCTGCCCTCCAACGCGGCGCTCGACCGGCAGATCCCGGCCGGGAGTTCCGGCGGGGCGGCGCATGCGTCTTCAGGGGCGGGGCCCTCGGCCGCGACGCAGCTTTCGCTGGCGGCGCGCGTCATTGGCGCCGTGCTGGCAGACCTGCAGGCGGAACCGGGGCCGGTGCGCGGCGCCGCGCCGTTGTCGGCGGGCCGGCAGCCCGCGAGCGCGCAGGCGCTGGCAGGCACGCTGGCGCAGACGGTGTCGAACAGCGGGCTCTTCTACGAGTCGCACCTTGCGGAGTTCGCCGCGGGCGGACGCTCGCTGGCTCAGATGGCGCAGGAGCCGCAGGCAAAGTGGTCCGTGCCGCTGGCTGCCGCGAGGCCGGCGGCCGCGGCTGCCGTGGCGCAGGCTGTGCTGGCCGACATGCCTGAGATGGCGCCTGTGATGACGACGGCTGCCGGAGCACCCGCTGCTGCTGTAGTGGCACAAACGCCGGCCGGCGTTGCTGGCGCGGTGGTGCCGAATGCGCCCGCCACGGCTGCGGCGCCCGATGCCAGGCCGAATCCAGGTAGTTACGCACCTTCTGGTATGCCCGGTGTGAGCGACGCTTCCGGCACGGCCGACGGTGCGCCGTCTGCCGATGTCGCGCGCGTGCAGGCGGCCTATCGCCAGCCTGAAGCCGTGACTGCCGACGTCATTCAGGCGCATCGCGCGAGCCAGGCGGAAGCTGCAGCACGCCAATCCGACAGCCCGGCCGCCCCGCTTGCGTCGCGCAGCGCGAACAGTGCCGAAGTGATCCATCCGCAAGCGGTGGCGCTCGTGCACCAGCAGCTCGATTTGCTGGCCAGCGCCAATTTCCGCTGGAGCGGACAGGCCTGGCCCGATGTGCCGATGTCGTGGTCGATCGAGGAAGAGCAACGGCAGTCCGACGCACGTGGCGGCGCCGATGCGGAAGACGAGGCCACGCGCCGCTGGTCGACCACCGTGTCGCTGGTGCTGCCGCGCCTGGGCGAGGTCGACCTGCGCCTGAGCCTGACCGGCGCCAGCGTGCAGGCACACCTGTCAGCCCGCGAGGCCGACACCATGGCGCGCCTGCGAGGCGACGCCGGCCGGTTGACCCAGCGTTTCGAGGCCGCCGGCCTGCAGCTGCAGCAGTTGCAGGTCACGGCGAAGGCCTATGCATGAACGGCGCGCCCGCCAACCGGAACAGCGCGGTCGCGCTGTCCTATGCGGACAAGACCAAGGCACCCGTCGTCGTGGCCAAGGGCTATGGCGTGGTCGCCGAATCGATCATGCGGGAGGCGCGCGAGAACGGGCTGTATGTGCACGCGTCCGCGGACCTCGTGAAGCTCCTGATGCAGGTCAATCTCGACCAGCAGATCCCGCCGCAGCTCTATCGCGCGGTTGCCGAAGTGATGGCATGGATCTATGGCTTGGAAGGCCAGGGGGAGTCACACCCCGGACACCAATTGAAAACCTAATCTATTCGAATGCATGAAGATATACAGCATTCAAATAATTAACTGCAATTTCACATGTTACACATGTAATAGTATTTCTCAATACGGTTTGCAAGATGAATAAATTATTGACGAAAAGGGCCTTCGGTAACAAGTGGTTTCAATGCTGAGAATCACTTGCATCGGCGCGGATTCCCCCTCTGTACGAGGGAGAGGTCCTTCCCCCTTGTCAGATTTTTCCTACATTTTTTACCGAGATTCTTAGCAGATACTTCAAAGTGTAAAACTTTGTGTATATAATGTATACACGATTGATTGGAGCACGAAGTGGACGTGAAATCGGAAATGGAAATAGACGTGGAAAATTGCAATCCCAGTGCAAACGGTGTGATTTCGAAAGAAATCGGCGAGATTAATCTGGCCTATATGCTGCTTGCCCAGAAGCTGGTCAAACAAGACCGGGCAGAGGCCATGTTTCGCCTCGGAGTGGGGCGCGAGCTCGCCGATCTGCTGGCGAACATGTCGCTCAGCCAGATCGTCAAGCTGGCTGCATCCAACTTCCTGTTGTGCAGCTTCCGGCTGGATGACAGGCCGATGTTCGCGGTGGTCGGCGAGGGCAAGGAGCCCGCGCTGCAGCAGGCGCATATGTCGATCCTGATGGCGGCGCGCCAGGCGCAGTCGCAAGTGGGGTCGGCATCGCAGATGCGCGAGCCTGGAGCGGCGGTCGCATGACCCGCAAGAGCGTCCTTGGCGAAGTCCGAGAGGTGCAGCTCGCGGTCGAGCTGATCGGGCTGGGTGCCCGCTTGCAGTTCCTGGAAGCTGCCGTCGCGTTGAGCCGGGAACGCTTGATCCGCCTGTACAAGGAACTCAAGGGCGTCTCGCCGCCCAAGGGCCTGCTGCCGTTCTCTACCGACTGGTACATGACCTGGCTGGCCAACATCCACTCGTCGATGTTCTACAACATCTACCGCTTCATGCTCGACGAGGCGGATGAGAGCGAGCTGCCCGCGCTCATCAAGGCCTACCGCCTCTACACCGAGCAGGTCGGCTCGCAGGGCGGCGAGGTGGTGCTCGACTTCACCCGCGCCGAGACGATGGTGCGCTTCTTCGACAGCGACATGCTGCAGCTGAGCACCTGCTGCCGGTGCGGCGGCCACTTCGTGGCGCATGCGCACGACAACAAGAACGGTTATGTGTGTGTCCTGTGCCGTCCGCCTTCGCGCGCGGGCAAGGCACGAAAGCCCAAGGTCGCCGAGGTGCGGCGGGGCGGATTGATCTCCGTGGGGCCGGTGCTTGACATCGGGGGCGCGGTCTAGGTAAGCACCCTGCGCCACGGCGTGGGGTTTTTGGTTTGACGCCCGAGGGCGATAGGGGAAGCGCGTGCTGGTTCTGGTTGGATATCTCGTGGTGATCGGTGCCGTGTTCGGGGGCTATGGCCTCATGGGCGGGCACTTCGGCGTCCTGTTCCAGCCAGTGGAGTTGCTCATGATCGGCGGCTCCGCGCTGGGGGCCTTCATTGCAGGCAACAACGGCAAGACCATCAAGGCGACCATCAAGGAACTGCCGCTCCTGCTGCGCTCCTCCAAGCACAACCGCCAGCTCTACATGGACCTGCTGGCGCTGCTGTACGAGCTGCTCGCCAAGGCCCGCAAGGAGGGCATGATGAAGCTGGAGGCCGACGTCGAGGACCCGGCCTCGAGCGAGATCTTCCTGCGCTATCCGAACATCATTGCGCACGAGGGCGTCACCGTCTTCCTGTGCGACTACCTGCGCCTGGTCATCAGCGGCAACACCGACGCGCACGAGATCGAGGCGCTCATGGACCACGAGATCGAGACCATCCGCCACGAGGCCGAAGTGCCCGGCCACAGCCTCTCGCGCGTGGCCGACGCGTTGCCCGCGCTGGGCATCGTCGCCGCCGTGATGGGCGTGGTGCACGCGCTCGCCTCGGCCGACCTGCCGCCTTCGGAAATGGGCGCGCTCATTGCCCACGCGATGGTCGGCACCTTCCTGGGCGTGCTGCTGGCGTACGGCTTCGTGTCGCCGCTGGCCACGCTGGTCGAACAGAAGGTGGAAGAGGGCATGAAGATCTACCAGTGCGCCAAGGTCACGCTGCTGGCCAGCCTCAATGGCTACGCGCCGCAGCTTGCGGTGGAGTTCGGCCGCAAGGTGCTTTTCTCGACGGAGCGCCCATCGTTCACCGAGCTGGACGACCACGTCCGCGAGGTCAAGGCGCGCTGACGCCCCGCCGAGAGAAGAGCGAACAAGCGAGCGACCATGAGCGAAGGCAAGCCCCAGATCATCATCAAGCACGTCCACAAGGGCGGGGGCGGCGGCCATCATGGTGGCGGCTGGAAGATCGCGTATGCCGACTTCATGACGGCCATGATGGCTTTCTTCCTGGTCATGTGGCTGCTGTCCATCTCGAGCCCCAAGCAGCGCGAAGGCATTGCCGAGCACTTCCGCATGCCGCTGCGCGTGGCGATGCATGGCGGCGACAAGTCCAGCCTGAGCTCCAGCATGATCCCCGGCGGCGGCGCCGACGTGATGCATGTCGAGGGTGAGGTCAAGCAGTCCGACGCCGAGGAAGAAGCCGACGCGAGCCGCCTGGCCGCGATGAAGAAGCAGCTCGACGAGCTGATCGAGAAGAGCCCGGTGTTCCAGCAGTTCCGCTCGCAGATCCTGATCGACATCACCACCGAGGGGCTGCGCCTGCAGATCGTCGACACGGAGAACCGCCCGATGTTCGAGCTGGCCAGCGCCCGCGTGGTGCCGCACATGCGCGCCATCCTGCGCGAGTTGGCACCGGTGCTCAACGGCCTGCCCAACAAGCTGACGCTGTCGGGCCACACCGACGCCATCGTCTACACCAACGACAAGACCTACGGCAACTGGGAGCTGTCGGCCGACCGCGCCAACGCCTCGCGCCGCGAGCTCGTGTCCGGCGGCATGGTCGAGGGCAAGGTGCTGCGCGTGATCGGCCTGGCCGACAGCATGCACCTGGACCGCGCCGACCCGCGCAACCCGATCAACCGGCGCATCAGCATCATCCTGCTCAACCACAAGACCCAGGAACGCATCGAGCGCGAGAACAGCAGCGACGGCGGCGGCAGCACGCGTGTCGGCAAGCCGCCTGCCGCGAACAGCGCGCCCAAGGCCGCGGCGGCGACGGAATAACAACGCAGACAACCCAGGGGACGGCGCCAGCGCCGGCCCGGAGCAACGAGATGGACCTCAGTCAATTCACCCAGGCATTCTTCGTCGAAGCCATCGAGCTTCTCGCGGAGATGGAGCAACTGCTGCTGGAGCTCGACGTCGAGTCTCCCGACAGCGAGCAGCTCAATGCCATCTTCCGCGCCGCGCACTCCATCAAGGGCGGTGCGGCGACGTTCGGTTTCACCGCCTTGACCAACACCACGCACGTGCTCGAAACGCTTCTGGACCGCGCCCGCCACGGGCAGCTGAGCCTGAACGGTCGAATGATCGATGCATTTCTGGAAACGAAGGACGCCTTGCAAGAACAACTCACCGCATACCAGGCCGGCCAGGAGCCGAACCCTGACATGGTCGCGCACATCTGCGGCGTGCTTCAGCAACTCGCGCTGGAAAGCGGCGACGAAAGCCTTGCGGCGCACGCTGCAGCCACCGCGGCCGCACCCGCGCCCGCGCCAGTCGCCGCTGCGGCACCGGCCGAGGCCGCCGCGCCCGCCACTCCCGCCGGTGGCGGCGTGCTGCGCATCCGCTTCGCCCGCCTGTCCGACAGCGAATGCGACCTGCTCGCCGGCGAACTCTCCAATCTCGGCAAGGTGATCTCGCGCACCCGCACCAACGACCAGCTGACGGTGCTGCTCGAGACCACCTGCGACCCCGACGACATCGTTGCCGTGTGCTGCTTCGTCATCGACGAATCGCAGATCGACATCACGCGCGAAGCGGCTGGCGCCGTGGCGGCACCCGAGCCCGCGGCGGCGGCACCGGCCGAGGCGCCCGCGAAGGCACCGGCAGTGGTCGCTGCTGCCGCGCCCGTCGTGCAGGCCGCGCCGGCCGCGCCTGTGGCGGCAGCGCCCGCCGCGGCGTCCGCCGCCAAGGAATCCAGTTCCATCCGCGTCGACGTGGAGAAGGTCGACCAGCTCATCAACCTCGTGGGCGAACTCGTCATCACGCAGTCGATGCTCACGCAGGCCGCGACCATGCTCGACCCTGTGGCCTACGAACGCTTCCTCAGCGGCCTCGGCCACCTGGAGCGCAACGCGCGCGACCTGCAGGAATCGGTCATGTCCATCCGCATGATGCCGATGGACTACGTGTTCAGCCGCTTCCCACGCGTGATCCGCGACGTCAGCGCCAAGCTGGGCAAGCAGGTGCGCCTGGACACCTACGGCAAGGAAACCGAGCTCGACAAGGGCCTGATCGAACGCATCGTCGACCCGCTCACGCACCTGGTGCGCAACAGCCTCGACCACGGCATCGAGACGCCCGAAGTGCGCCTGGCCAAGGGCAAGGACGCCACCGGCCAGCTGCTGCTGTCGGCGCAGCACCACGGCGGCAACATCGTGATCGAGGTGAGCGACGACGGCGCCGGCCTCAACCGCGAACGCATCCTGGCCAAGGCCATGCAGCAGGGCATGGCGGTCAGCGAAACGATGCCCGACGAGGAGGTGTGGCAGCTCATCTTCGCGCCCGGCTTCTCCACCGCCGAGCAGGTCACCGACATCTCGGGCCGCGGCGTGGGCATGGACGTGGTCAAGCGCAACATCCAGGAAATGGGCGGCCATGTGGAAATCCACTCGCGCGGCGGGCAGGGCACCACCACGCGCATCGTGCTGCCGCTGACGCTGGCCATCCTGAACGGCATGTCGGTGAAGGTGGGCGACGAGGCCTACATCCTGCCGCTGAGCTACGTGATCGAGTCGCTGCAGCCGCTGCCGGAGCACCTGCATTCCATCACCGCCGACGGCCACGTGATCCGCGTGCGCGGCGAATACCTGCCGCTGATCGAGCTGCACCGCGTGTTCGACGTGGCGGGCGCGCAGACGCATCCGACGCAGGGCATCCTGGTGATCGTGCAGGCCGACGACAGCCGCTTCGCGCTTCTGGTCGACGAGCTGCTCGGACAGCACCAGGTGGTGGTGAAGAACCTGGAAACCAACTATCGCAAGGTGCCCGGCATCTCGGCCGCCACCATCCTCGGCGACGGCAGCGTGGCCTTCATCATCGACGTGGGCGCCATGCCACGGATCCAGCGCGCGCAAGCCGCGAGCGCGGCTGCCCTGGCGGGAGCCGCCCGGAGGACCGACGCCATCGCACTCTGAGCCCCACGGAGACAGCTGAATGCGTTTCGACTTCTTTAGACGCTCCGGTTCCGGCGACGCCAATGGCGCAGACGGCACCGAAGCCACGCGCGGCCAGGATGCCGGCGTGAATGGCCACGTGGCCTACGCCATGCTGCTCGATGCGCAGCGGCGCGTCGTCGGCTACCGGCTGGCCTGGCGCCCGGCCGGCGAGCAGGCGGCGGCCCAGGCGGGCTCCGGCGTCAAGGCGCTGATGGACACGGCGGCGCAGCACCTCAACCCCGAGGACGGCGGCTGGCAGCTCGGCGCCATGCTGCTGTTCGTGGATGTCTCGGTCGACGCGCTGTTCCAGAGCGAACTGCAGTCGCTGCCGGCGCAGAGCGTGGTGCTGTGCATGGACAGGGAAGACCTGATGGACGCCGAGTTGCGCTCCATCCTGCTGTTCCTGCGCGAACAGGGCTTCGGCTTCATGCTGCGCGGCGCCACGGCGCTGCCGGAGGACCCCGAGCTGCGCGCCATCGTCACCCACTTCGAGGTGGACGCGCTGGACGCCGACACCGTTGTGCGCGTGCGCCAGGAAACCCAGCAGGGCCATCCGCCGGTCGAGCTGGTGGCGCCCCGCGTGAACACCTGGAAGGAATTCGACGCCTGCGCCGCGCGGCGCGTGAACGTGTTCATCGACGGCGCGTTCCGCAATCCGCCGGTGCGCGACGTGGACGACGCCCTGCAGCCAGAGTCATTGCTGATCGTGCAGCTCATGCAGATGATCCAGCGCAATGAAGACGTGCGCGTCATCGAGGCCGCGCTCAAGCACGACGCGGCGCTCACCTACCGGCTGCTGCGCTACATCAATTCGCCATCGGTCGGCATGGCGGTGGAAATCCACTCGCTGCGCCATGCGGTGGCCATGCTCGGCTATTCGCCGCTGTACCGCTGGCTGTCGCTTCTGCTGGCCACCAGCAACAAGGCCAGCTCGCCCTTCATGATGAAGAAGGCCATCCTGCGTGGCCGCTTCGTCGAGCTGATGGGGCAGGGCATGCTGCCGCCCAGCGAATCCGACAACCTGTTCGTGGCGGGCATGTTCTCGCTGCTCGACCAGCTGCTGGGCGTGTCGATGGAAGGCGTGCTGCGCAAGGTGCAGCTCACCGAGTCGGTGCAGCAGGCCATCCTGTCGCGTGGCGGCCTCTACGGCCCGTTCGTGGCGCTGGCCGAGAGCTGCGAGCTCGACGACGGCCAGGCCTCGCGACTGGCGGAGGCGCTTTTCCTGAGCGCGGCGCAGGTCAACGCGGCGCAACTCTCGGCGCTGGTGTGGTCCCAGGACGCGAGTCCGGCCGCGGCGGGCCCCTGACATGACATTGAAATTGCAGGGCTTTTGTGCGTCTGATCGCTCCATTGGAAACGGGGAGCGCTATGTACATTGAAAGCCATGCTTCCAGGCTGGCTGTGAATAACGAGTTCCTCTTTACCGATAGCGACTTCTCCAGAATCCGGACCCTCATCCATCGCCGCGCCGGCATCGCCCTTGGCGACCAGAAGCGGCAGATGGTGTACAGCCGGCTCTCGCGTCGCCTTAGGGAGCTTCAGCTCCCCGAGTTCTCCACGTACCTCGACTGGCTGGAGTCCAGCGCGGATGGTGGGGAGTGGCAGTTGTTCATCAACTCGCTGACCACCAACCTGACATCGTTCTTCCGCGAGGCGCACCACTTTCCGGCGTTGGCCGCGCATGTGCGCAAGATGCCGCAGCCGGTGACGGTGTGGTGCGCGGCGGCGTCGACCGGCGAGGAGCCGTACTCGATCGCCATCACGCTGATGGAGGCGCTGGGCGACAAGGCGGGTTCGGCGCGGGTCATCGCGACCGACATCGACACGGCCGTGCTCGCCAAGGCCGCGGCCGGCGTGTTCACCACCGAGCAGGTCGCGCGGCTGTCGCCGGAGCGGCTGCGGCGCTTCTTCAACAAGGGCACGGGTGCCAACGCCGGCAAGGTGCGCATCCGCCCCGAGGTGGCCGCGCTGGTGAAGTTCTCGCGGCTCAACCTGCTGGACAGCGCCTGGCCTGTGAAGGAGCCGGTCGACGCGATCTTCTGCCGCAACGTGATGATCTATTTCGACAAGCCGACGCAGAAGAAGGTGCTCGACCGCTTCGTGCCGCTGCTCAAGCCGAACGGGCTGCTGTTCGCCGGGCATTCGGAAAACGCGTCGCTGGTCAACCAGGCATTCAAGTCGCTCGGCCAGACGGTGTACGAACTGGCGCGCACGCGCGCCCCGGGCGCGGCATGAGCAATACCAGCCCCAGTGCGCCGGATTCGGTGGCGAGCCACCACTACTTCGACCGCGACGTCGGCCACAAGGCGGTGAAGCTGCTGCCATCGGAGTACTACGTGACGGCGGACGACACCGTGCTGAGCACGGTGCTGGGCTCCTGCGTGGCCGCGTGCCTGCACGACGCCGAAGCCGGCGTGGCCGGCATGAACCATTTCATGCTGCCCGACGACAGCGAGTCCGGCATGCGCGACCCGGTCGACTCCATGCGCTACGGCACCTACGCAATGGACGTGCTGATCCGCGAGCTGGTGCGCGCGGGCGCGCGCCGCGACCGGCTGCAGGCCAAGGTGTTCGGCGGCGGCGCGGTGCTGGCCAACATGACCACGCTCAACATCGGCGACCGCAACGCGGACTTCGTGCTGCGCTATCTGCGCGCCGAGCGCATCGAGGTCGCCGCGCAAGACCTGCGCGGGCCGCACGCGCGGCGCGTGTACTTCATGCCGGCCACCGGCAAGGCGATCGTGCGCAAGCTGCGCGCGCAGACGGAAGTCCGGTCGATCCAGCGCGAGGAGGGCGAACTGCTGCGCAGTCTGTCCGGCCTGCGCGCGGTGCCCGACCTGGAGAAAACAAGCAATGCCCCGGGCGCCCGCATGGCGCCCGTGGCCGCCATCAAAGGAAACCGGTGAGCGTCAAGAAAATAAAAGTGCTTTGTGTCGACGATTCGGCGCTGATCCGCAGCGTGATGACCGAGATCATCAACAGCCAGAGCGACATGACCGTGGTGGGCACGGCGGCCGACCCGCTGGTGGCGCGCGACCTCATCAAGGTCACCAACCCCGACGTGCTCACGCTCGACGTCGAAATGCCGCGCATGGACGGGCTGGAGTTCCTCGAGAAGCTCATGCGACTGCGGCCGATGCCGGTGGTCATGGTGTCTTCGCTGACCGAGCGCGGCTCCGAGATCGCGCTGCGCGCGCTCGAGCTGGGCGCCATCGACTTCGTGACCAAGCCGCGCCTGGGCGTGCGCGACGGCCTGCTCAACTACACCGAGCTGATCGCCGGCAAGATCCGCACGGCCGCCAGCGCGCGGCTGCTGCCGAGCCGGCATGCGGCGGCGGCCAGGTCCGCGTCGGACGCGCCGCAGGAGTCGCTGCTGCGCAGCCCGCTGCTCAGTACCGAGAAGCTGATCATCATCGGCGCCTCCACAGGCGGCACCGAGGCCATCCGCGAAGTGCTGCAGCCGCTGCCGCCCGATTCGCCCGCGGTGCTGATCGCGCAGCACATGCCGGCCGGCTTCACGCGTTCGTTCGCGCAGCGCCTGGACGGCCTGTGCCGCATCAACGTCAAGGAAGCGGAGCACGGCGAGCGCGTGCTGCCGGGCTATGCCTACATCGCGCCGGGCGGCTTTCACCTTTCGCTGGGCCGAAGCGGCGCCAACTACGTGGCGCACCTCGACCAGGAGCCGCCGGTGAACCGCCACCGCCCGTCGATCGACGTGCTGTTCGATTCGGCCGCCAAGTACGCGGGCAAGAACGCCATCGGCATCATCCTGACCGGCATGGGCAAGGACGGCGCCGAGGGCCTGCTGCGCATGAAGCGCGCCGGCGCCCACACGCTGGCGCAGGACGAGGCCAGCTGCGTGGTCTTCGGCATGCCGCGCGAGGCCATCGCGCTGGGTGCGGTGGACGACGTATCCCCTCTGAGTGAAGTGAGTCGCCGGGTTCTGGCGCACCTTCGCACGTTCGGCGAACGTGCGAACCGAGTTTGAAAATCGACCTGTTGGAGTTGGAAATATCGTGATCGACAAGAGCATCAAAATCCTGGTTGTGGACGACTTCCCGACCATGCGCCGCATCGTGCGCAACCTGCTGAAGGAACTGGAGTTCCTCAACGTCGACGAGGCCGAGGACGGCGCGGCCGGTATCGAGAAACTGCGCGGCGGCAATTTCGGCTTCGTGGTGTCCGACTGGAACATGCCGAACATGGACGGCCTGACCATGCTGCAGACCATCCGCGCCGACCCCGAGCTCAAGAAGATCCCGGTGCTGATGGTCACGGCC
The DNA here is from genome assembly GCF_965279555.1 of Variovorax sp. Classification (NCBI taxonomy): domain Bacteria; kingdom Pseudomonadati; phylum Pseudomonadota; class Betaproteobacteria; order Burkholderiales; family Comamonadaceae; genus Variovorax; species Variovorax sp. Next base: position 779,261 of record NZ_OZ257247.1, read on the forward strand.
GAGGCCAAGAAGGAAAACATCGTGGCGGCCGCGCAGGCGGGCGCCAACGGCTACGTGGTGAAGCCCTTCACCGCCGCCACGCTCGAAGAGAAGATCACCAAGATCTTCGAGAAGCTGGCCAAAGAGGCGGCCTGACATGAGCCAGGACGCATCGGTGGCCGCGGACTCCACCAACAACACCGCGGAACAACTGCTCGGCCGCATCGGCCAGCTCACGCGCCAGCTGCGCGAAGGCCTGCGCGAGCTGGGTCTCGACAAGCAGGTGGCCAAGGCCGCCCAGGCCATTCCCGATGCGCGCGACCGCCTGAGCTACGTGGCCGCGACCACCGAGCGCGCGGCGCACCGCGCGCTCAACGCCATCGACGTGGCACAGCCGCTGCAGGAAGCCCTGGCCAGCGACGCCAAGGGCCTGAGCAAGCGCTGGGACCAGTGGTTCGAGAACCCGCTCGAGCTCGACCAGGCGCGCGAGCTGGTGCTGGACACGCGCGGCTACCTCAACGAGGTGCCCGAGCGCGCCGGCGCCATCAACTCGCAGCTGATGGAAATCCTCATGGCGCAGGACTTCCAGGACCTGACCGGCCAGGTCATCAAGAAGATGATGGAAGTGGTCAACGACGTGGAGACGCAGCTGCTCCAGGTGCTGATCGACAACTCCCCGCCCGAGAAGCGCCAGGAAGCCGCCCAGAGCCTGCAGAACGGCCCGCAGGTCAAGCCCGGCAACCCCGAGGCCGTGACCGACCAGGCCCAGGTGGACGACCTGCTGGAGAGCCTGGGCTTCTAGGGCCGGGCAGGGCGGCCCGGCCCTGCTTCATTGGCCGAACTGCAGGGCGATAAGGGCCCTTATCGGCAGATTGTTCCGGACGACCGAATTCAATAATTTGGTCATGAGCAAGGCGTACGTCGCCACTGCTGGTTCGGAGCATGAATGGCTGAGGAAAGCGATCTCGAAAAAACGGAACCCGCCTCCGAGCGGCGCCTGGAAAAGGCGCGCGAGGAAGGCAACGTTGCCCGTTCACGGGAACTCACCACCTTCGTGATGCTGGGTACCGCGAGCGCGGGCCTGTGGTTCAGCGCGGGGCTGCTCGGCGAGAGCATGGACGGCTCGCTGCGCCGCGGCCTGCAGTTCGAGCGCGCCAGCGCGTTCGACACCTCGCACATGCTGGCCCAGACCGGGCTCATGGCGCTGCAGACGCTGATGGCCATCGGCCCGCTGTTCGGAATGATGATGGTCGCGGCCGTGGCCGCGCCGCTGATGCTCGGCGGCTGGATGTTCTCCGCCGAGGCCGTCGCGCCCAAGTTCAGCAAGATCAATCCGCTGGCCGGCATTGCGCGCATGTTCTCGGCGCAGTCGCTGGCCGAGCTGGTCAAGGCGCTGGCCAAGTCGGCGCTGATCGGCGGCGTGGCCTGGTGGGTGATCGCGGGCGACATCGGTACGGTGATGGCGCTCATGGCCCAGCCCGCGCACTACGCGCTGCCGCACGCCCTGGTGCTGGTGGCCAAGCACTGCGTGCTGATCGCGGCCACGCTGTTCCTGGTGGCGCTGGTCGACGTGCCGTTCCAGCTCTGGAGCTACTACCGCAAGCTGCGCATGTCGCGCGAAGACCTGCGCCAGGAGCACAAGGAAAGCGAAGGCGATCCCCACATCAAGGCGCAGATCCGCCGCCAGCAACAGCAGATCGCCAAGCGCCGGATGATGTCCGAGGTGCCCAAGGCCGACATCGTGCTGACCAACCCCACCCACTTCGCGGTGGCGCTGAAGTACCTGGACAGCGACATGCGCGCCCCGCGCGTGGTCGCCAAGGGCACCGACCTGGTGGCCGAGCGCATCCGCGAGCTGGCCAGGGAACACAACGTCGCCATCCTCGAGGCGCCGCCGCTCACGCGTTCGCTCTACAAGCACACCAAGGTGGGCGAAGAAATACCGAGCGGCCTCTACACCGCGGTGGCCGAAGTGCTGGCGTGGGTCTACCAGCTCAAGCGCTGGAAGAGCGAGGGCGGCGACGCCCCGCGCACCCCCACCGACCTGCAAGTGCCGCAAGCCCTTGAATACACAGTGAAAGACACAGCGAAAGCCGCATGAACGCGATGACCAACCTGTTGCGTCTGCCGACGCAGATGTTCTCCGGATCGCAGTTCAAGGGACTGGCCGGGCCGATTCTCATCATCATGATCCTGAGCATGATGGTGCTGCCCCTGCCGCCATTCCTGCTCGACCTGCTGTTCACCTTCAACATCGCCATGTCCGTGATGGTGCTGCTGGTGAGCATGTACACCATGAAGGCGCTCGACTTCGCGGCCTTCCCGGCGGTGCTGCTGTTCTCCACGCTGCTGCGCCTGTCGCTGAACGTGGCCTCCACGCGCGTGGTGCTGATGAACGGCCACACCGGCCCCGACGCGGCGGGCAAGGTGATCGAGGCCTTCGGCCACTTCCTTGTGGGCGGCAACTTCGCGGTGGGCGTGATGGTGTTCATCATCCTCGTGCTCATCAACTTCATGGTGATCACCAAGGGCGCGGGCCGCATCGCCGAGGTGGGCGCGCGCTTCATGCTCGACGCGATGCCGGGCAAGCAGATGGCCATCGACGCCGACCTCAACGCCGGCCTTATCGGCGAGGAAGTGGCCCGCAAGCGCCGCCAGGAAGTGGCGCAGGAAGCCGACTTCTACGGGTCGATGGACGGTGCTAGCAAGTTCGTGCGCGGCGACGCGATCGCAGGCCTGCTCATCATGGTGATCAACATCATCGGCGGGCTGGTCGTCGGCATGGTGCAGCACGGGCTGGACTTCTCCACCGCCGGCAAGACCTACACGCTGCTGGCCATCGGCGACGGCCTGGTGGCGCAGATCCCGGCGCTGGTGATCTCGACCGCGGCCGGCGTGATCGTCTCGCGCGTGACCACCGACGAAGACGTCGGCAGCCAGCTCACCGGACAGCTGTTCTCGAACCCGCAGGTGCTGTTCCTGACGGCCGGCATCGTCGGCCTGCTGGGCATGATTCCCGGCATGCCGAACCTGGCGTTCCTGCTGATCGCGGGCGGCCTGGTGTGGCTGGGCCGCCGCCTGGTGCAGCGCAAGCCGCAGCAGCAGGCATCGCAAGAGGCGGCCGCCGCGCAGGCCGCGAACCTCGCGCCCGGCAGCGAGATGGCCGAGGCCACCTGGGACGACGTGGCCATGGTCGACCCGCTGGGCATGCAGGTCGGCTACCGCCTGATTCCGCTGGTGGACCAGTCGCAGCAGGGCGAGCTGCTGGGCCGCATCAAGAGCATCCGCAAGAAGATCGCGCAGGACATCGGCTTCCTGGTGCCGGTGGTGCACATCCGCGACAACCTCGAGATCAAGCCCAACACCTACGTCATCACCCTGAAGGACGTGGAGATCGGCCGCGGCGAGGCCTTCCCGAACCAGTGGATGGCCATCAACCCCGGCCAGGTGTCGGGCTCGCTGCCCGGCGCGCCCACGCGCGACCCGGCCTTCGGCCTGCCCGCGGTGTGGATCGACGCCAGCCAGCGCCAGCAGGCGCAGGTGTACGGCTACACGGTGGTCGATGCCTGCACCGTGATGGCCACGCACCTGAACCACCTCATACAGACGCATGCCGCCGAACTGCTGGGCCGCCAGGAAGTGCAGCAACTGCTCGACCAGATCGCCAAGACCGCGCCCAAGCTCACCGAAGACCTGGTGCCCAAGGTGCTGTCGCTCAGCACGCTGCACAAGGTGCTGCAGAACCTGCTCGACGAAGAGGTGCCGATCCGCGACATGCGCACCATCCTCGACGTGATGGCCGAGCACGCGCCGACCATCAAGGACCCGACCGAACTCACCACGCTCACGCGCCTGGCGCTGGGCCGCGCCATCACGCAGCAGCTGTTCCCGGGCGATGCGGAGATGCAGGTCATCGGCCTGGACGGCGCGCTCGACGGCGTGCTGCAGCAGGCGCTGAGCAACAGCGGCGGCATCGAGCCCGGCATTGCCGACAACCTGCTGCACCAGGCGCAGGCCGCCATCCAGCGGCAGGAGCAGATGGGGCTGGCCCCGGTGCTCGTCGTGCAGCACTCGCTGCGCGTGCTGCTGTCGCGTTTCCTGCGGCGCAGCCTGCCGCAGCTCAAGGTTCTTTCGCACGCGGAAATCCCTGATTCCCGCACCATCAAGATCACTGCCGCCATTGGAGGACGAGGTTGAATTCCCAGCAGAACGACGTGCGCACCACCGCACGCAAATTCGTCGCGGCCACCAGCCGCGAAGCCCTGAGGCTGGTGCGCGAGGCGCTGGGCGCCGACGCCATCGTGCTCACCCACCGTGCAACCGCCGAGGGCGTCGAGATCGTCGCCATGGTGGAAGGCGACGTGCAGGGCGTGGCGCGCAACGCGGCGCCGGTGGCGGCCGCGGCTGCACCTGTGCCTGTGCCTGTGCCCACACCTGCACCTGTCTCTGCCCCAGTCGCAGCGCCCGTTGCACAGGTCGCGCCGGCTGCTCCGGTTGCGCAGGCCGCACGCCCTGCGCCGCAGCCCGTGGCCGCACCCGCGCCTGCGCCTCACGGCGACACCGTGCTCAACGAGCTGCACTCCATGCGCGGCATGATCGAAGAGCAGCTCGCCAGCGTGGTCTGGAACGACAAGCAGCGCCGCGACCCGGTGCGCGGCCGCCTGCTGCGCACGCTGCTCGGCGCCGGCTTCAGCGCGCGCCTGTCGAAGGCCATGCTCGAGAAGCTGCCCACCGGCCAGACCTACGCCGAGGGCATGGCCTACGTGCGCTCCGAGCTGATCCGCGCGGTTCCCGTGCATGAAGACGAAGATGCCTTGTTCGCGCAGGGCGGCGTCTATGCGCTCATGGGCCCGACCGGCGTCGGCAAGACCACCACCACCGCCAAGCTGGCCGCGCGCTGCGTGATGCGCTTCGGCGCCGACAAGCTCGCGCTGGTCACCACCGACAGCTACCGTATCGGCGCCTACGAGCAGCTGCGCATCTACGGCCAGATCCTCAACGTGCCCGTTTACGCCGTGAAGGACGCCGCCGACCTCCACCTGGTGCTGCAGGACCTGCGCGACAAGCACATGGTGCTGATCGACACCGTCGGCATGAGCCAGCGCGACCGCGCCGTGCCCGAGCAGATCGCCATGCTGGGCCAGAGCCCGCGCCCGGTGAAGCGGCTGCTGCTGCTCAACGCCACCAGCCACGGCGACACGCTCAACGAAGTGGTGCACGCCTACCGCCACGGCAACGACCTGACCGGCTGCATCTTCACCAAGGTCGACGAGTCCACGCACCCGGGCGCGCTGATCGACACCGTCATCCGCCATCGCCTGCCGGTGCACTACATCTCCAGCGGCCAGAAGGTACCCGAGAACCTGATGCAGGCCGACCGCGCGCAACTGGTGGACAGCGTGTTCCAGCCGCGCCAGCACAACCCGCTGTTCGTGCCGGCCGAAAGCGACCTGCAGGAAGAGCCCGCGGGCACCGCCCCGTCGGCCCAGGTGGTGCAGGCGCAGGGCGAGGCCGACCGCCTGCGGCTGAAGTACCAGAACCTGATCCGCGCGATGGCGCACGACGCGCAGGAGCTGGCCACCGCCGCCAGCGCGCTGGCCGGCGCGCAGATCGGCTTCGAGCGCGCGCGCGGGCTGTGGCGCAATGCCGCCGACGAAGACATCGGCCAGAAGGCCGTGCTGCAGGACCTGATGGTGCATGCGCGCGGCGAGATCGCAGCGGGTTGCGAAACCCATGTGCTCGCGCTGTGCGGCCAGGTCGGCCTGCGCTCGAACGAAGGCGGCGACGCCTACGAATGCCACGGCAGCCTGCTGCTGTCGGACCGCAGCGGCCTGCCGCTGGCCGCGCCCAACCAGTGGCTTTCCACCGCCGCCACGCGCGGCATGAAGGACGCCGCCCGCAAGCCGGGCGCGCGCCAGGTGCCGTGGCTGCGGCAGCAGGACTTCGGCAACAAGCCGATGGTGCATGTGCTCACGCGCCTGCCCGGACTCGAATCGATGCTGCAGTGGCAGGCCGCGGGCCAGCGCTGGCTGGCGCGCGCGCCGGGCTCCACGGCGGTGATCGATGCGCGCACCGGCGCGCCGGACACGCTCGCGCGTCTGGACTTCGAGTTCAGCGAAGGCCAACCCGTGCGCTTCCGCGGCAAGGCCGCGCTTCGCTGCGAGGCGCAGGCCGACGTGGTGCTGCGCTTCAATGCGGCAGCAGTGGCGGCGGGCGTCGGGCGCGAGGCCATGCCCGCGCTGCGCTGCGTCGCCACGCGCATGCTCGACGCGCGCAGCGGCAACGTGCTGGCGCAGAGCTATGCGCTCACGAACATCGGCACGGAAGTAGCGGCGCGCCAGCTCGCCCAATGGCAGGCCTGGGCCAACGACGCCGAGCCGTGCTTCCGCCTGCTGCGCGACGGCGTGCAGCAGGTCGGCGGCATCGGCGAGCTGGGCGACCCGAACAACATGAAGCGCCTGCTGATCGCCGGCCAGATGACCACCACCGTGTGGCGCCTGGCGCAGGCCGAGGGCGAATGGGCCGACCGCACGCGCGTGCTGCTGGGCCAGCTGACCGGGCGCCCGGTGCGCAACGGCCGGCTCATGAGCGGCAGCGCGTTGTACGCGGGCGTGGGCAAGCTTTTCCTGTTGCTGGAGGCGCTGGGCACCGAGTCCACCGCGCCCGTCCAGGCGCCGCGCGCGCTGGAGCCGCAGGGTTGAGGAGATCGCAATGAGCAAGATGGTCGCGGACCAGGCCGACGGATTGCGCCGCCTGCTGGCGCAGACGCAGACGCGCGTTGTCGCGGTCGCGAGCATGGGCCCGGGCGCGGGTGCCACCACGGCCGCGATGAACCTGGGCGCCGCGCTGGTGCAGCAGGGCAAGAACGTGCTGCTGCTCGATGAGCACTGCCCCAAGGTCGGTTCGGCGTGCGAGGTCTGGGCCATCGATCCGCTGGGCGGGCTGGCCGACGTGGCCTCCGGCCGGCTCACGCTCGCGGGCGCGGCGGTGCGCGCCGGCAGCGGCGTGCATGTGCTGCCCGCGCCGCCCGGCGTGGCCGACGATGCGACCGACCCGCGCACGATGTGGCGCGACGGCGTGGTCATCGTCGACGCGGCCCTCGACAGCGAAGGCCGCCTGTCGCCGCTGGCGCAGGCCGCCGATGAACTTCTGCTGGTGCTGCAGCCGCAGCCCGCGTCGATCACCACCGCCTATGCGGGCATCAAGCGCCTGCACTACGCGCACGGACTCAGGCAATTGCGTTTTCTCGTCAACGGCGTGGCCGAGGTCGAGGCGGCGCGGCAGATCATGAGCAACCTGGCCAACGCCGGCAGCCGCTACCTGGCGCTGTCGCTGGAGGCGGCCGGCTGGGCCCGCTTCGACGCGCGCGTCGCCGATGCGTGGCGGCTGAAGCAGACCATCGTCGAGGCCTTTCCCGCGAGCGCGGCGGCGGTCGATTTTCGCCGCGTGGCCGACGACATGGGCCGCTGGCCCTGGCGCGCCGGTGCACGCACCGGTGCCTTTCCCGGCAACCCGGCCCCGCCCGTGATGCACGCCGCCGCCGCCGCCTGACCCGGTTCCGGCAGAAAACCGCAAGAGGAAGTCCGTGTACACCGCACAGGGAACCATCGAGAAATCGCACCTGCTGGCGCAGCATCAGCCGCTGGTGCGCCGCATCGCATTGCAGATGATGGCCAAGCTGCCCGCCAGCGTGGAGCTGGACGACCTGATCCAGGCCGGCATGCTGGGCCTGCTGGATGCGTCCAGCCGCTACCAGGACAACCGTGGGGCTCAGTTCGAGACCTTCGTCAGCCAGCGCATCCGCGGCGCCATGCTCGACGAGCTGCGCGCCAGCGACTGGGGCTCGCGCGGCCTGCGCCAGTCGGCTCGTGGCATCGAGAAGGCCATTCATGCGCTCGGCCACCGGCTCGGGCGCGCGCCGAGCGAAGGCGAGATCGCCAAGGAACTGAAGATGGACCTGGAGGCCTACCAGTCCATGCTGCAGGAGATACATGGCTGCCAGCTGCTCTACGTCGAAGACTTCGCGAAGGACGACCCGGACAACCCGTTCCTGGACATCCACTCGCAGGACGCGCGCCGCGACCGGCGCAGTGGCGACGACCCGCTGGAGCAACTGCTGGAAAGCGGCTTCCGCCACCAGCTGGTGGACGCCATTTCGGCGCTGCCGGAGCGCGACCAGCTGCTGCTCAACCTCTACTACGAGGAAGAACTGAACCTGCGCGAGATCGGCGCCATCCTGGAAGTGAGCCAGTCGCGGGTGTGCCAGCTGCACAGCCAGGCGATCAGCAGGCTGCGCGCGAAGCTCAAGGACCTGCTCTGACAACGCAGCCGGCCCCGTCCGGATAGGCGTTGTCCGGCAGCATGTCGCGCCGCTCTCCGGCGCGATGCTGCCGGCCGGCGGGCGAGGCTGTTGGCTTGTCCCAGCAGCCGAAAAATCAACAACTCTCCACGCGCCGGCGGCGTGCCCGCCCGGCACGGCCCATTGCCGACTACGCGCTGATCGGCTCGACCCACAGCGCCGCGCTGGTGCACCTGGGCGGCGACATCGAGTGGCTGTGCCTGCCGCGCTTCGATTCCGCCGCCATGTTCGCGAGCCTGCTCGGCGACGAGCGCAACGGCCGCTGGACGATGCGCGCCAGGAGCGCCAAGGCCCGGGTGACGAGGCGCTACCTGCCCGGCACCATGGTGCTGGAGACCACCATCCACACCGCCAAGGGCACGGCCCTGGTGACCGACTTCATGCCGCGCCCGGCCGCTGGCGGCACGCACGAGGTAGTGCGCATCGTGCAGGGGGTGCGCGGCGCGGTGAACATGCACACCGAGTTGCGAATCCGCTTCAACTACGGCGAGTGGTGCCCCTGGGTCGAGCGGCGCGACGGTGCGGTGCATGCCGTCGCCGGCCCCGACGCGGTGCGGATCAGCTCCGGCGTGCCGCTGGTCAACGAAGACTTCGCGAGCCGTGCCGACTTCACCGTTCTGGCCGGGCAGTCGATCGCGTTCGTGCTCGACTGGTTTCCCTCGCACGAGAAGCCGCCGGTCACGCGCGACGCCAACGCGCTGCTGGCGCAGGCCTGCGCCGAGTGGTGCGCATGGACCGACCGCTGCGGCTACCACGGCGAGTTCCGCGAACCCGTGATGCGTTCGCTGCTCACGCTCAAGGCGCTGACCTACGAGCCCACCGGCGGCATCGTCGCCGCGCCGACCACCTCGCTGCCCGAACTGCCCGGCGGCGAGCGCAACTGGGACTACCGCTTCTGCTGGCTGCGCGACGCCGCGCTCACGCTCTATGCGCTGATCGGCTCCGGCTACGTGGAAGAGGCCAGCGCCTGGCGCTGGTGGCTGATGCGTGCCGTGGGCGGCTCGCCCGAAGAATTGCAGGTGATGTACGGCCTGCACGGTGAACGCTCGCTCACAGAACTGGAGCTCGGCTGGCTGCCGGGCTACGACGACAGCCGGCCGGTGCGCATCGGCAACGGCGCGCACGGGCAGCGCCAGCTCGACGTGTACGGCTCGGTCATCGCGGCGTTCCATGCGGCGCGCAAGGCAGGGCTGGCGGACATGGACAAGGTGTGGCCGCTGGAGCGCGCCATCGCGAAGCATCTGATGGTGCTGTGGAAGCAGCCCGACTGCAGCCTGTGGGAAGTGCGAGGCGAGGCGCGCCACTTCGTGCACTCCAAGATGATGTGCTGGCTGGCCTTCGACCGGATGATCGCGAGCGCGGAAGACTTCGGCCTCGAAGGGCCGGTCGATCACTGGCGCGCGGCGCGCGACGAGATCCATGCCGAGGTCTGCGCGCGCGGCTACGACGCGGCCAGCAATTCCTTCGTGCAGTACTACGGTGCCGACACGGTCGATGCGGCATTGCTGTGGATGCCGCTGATCGGCTTCCTGCCCATCCACGATCCGCGCGTGCAGGGCACCATCGCGCGCGTCGAGAAGGAGCTGATCTTCAACGGGCTGGTGTATCGCTACCGCACCGAGAAGGGCGTCGACGGCCTGGAAGGCGGGGAGGGCGCGTTCCTCGCTTGCAGCTTCTGGCTGACCAACGTGTACGTGGCCATGGGCAAGCTGCGCAAGGCGCGCGCGCTGTTCAAGCGGCTGCTGGCGCTGGGCAACGACCTGGGCCTGTTCGCGGAGGAATACGACCCCGTCGGCCGGCGGCAGCTCGGCAATTTTCCGCAGGCGTTCTCGCACATCGGGCTGATCAACAGCGCGCATGCGCTGGTGTCTGCGGCGGGCGGCGTGTGGGAGCTGGCGGACCTCGACGGCAAGGCGCCGGTCAAACGGCGGCGGCGTCCTTCGCGCGCGGGGTGAGCCGCGCGCCGATGTCGGCCACGATCAGCGCCACGGGCGTGTCGATGGCGGCATGCCACACATCCGTCTCGTTCGCGTCCGGCCGTTCCAGCGTCTGCAACTGGCTGTCGAGCAGGCTGGGCGGCATGTAGTGGCCGGTGCGCCGTTCCAGCCGCTGCCGGATGAGCGCATCGGGCCCGTCCAGAAACACGAACTGAAGCGATGGTGACGCGGCACGCAGCCGGTCGCGGTAGGCGCGCCGCAGTGCGGAGCAGGCCACCACCACGCCGCGCGGCGCGGCGGTGCGGTCGGCCAGGTTGTCACCCACGCGGTCGAGCCAGGGCCTGCGGTCTGCATCGCCGAGCGGCTGGCCGGCCCGCATGCGCGCCACGGCTTCGGGCAGGTGAAGGTCGTCGGCGTCGATCCAGGGCAGCTCGAGCAGTTGCGCCAGCCCCGCCGCCACGCTGCTCTTGCCGGTGCCCGACACGCCCATCACCACCACGCAGGTGGGCTGCTGCGGGGGCATGTGACTACAGGCTCGCGGTGATGCCGCCGTCCACGTACAGGATGTGTCCGTTGACGAAGCTCGAGGCGTCCGACGCCAGGAAGATGGCCGCGCCGCCGAGTTCCTCGACATCGCCCCAGCGGCCGGCCGGCGTGCGCCCCGAGAGCCAGGAAGTGAAGGCCTCGTCGGCCACCAGCGCCTGCGTCAGTTCGGTCTTGAAGTAGCCGGGGCCCAGGCCGTTGACCTGGATGCCGTGCTTGCCCAGGTCGATGGCCATCCCCTTGGTGAGCATCTTCACCGCGCCCTTGGTGGCGGCGTAGGGCGCGATGCCGGGGCGGCCCAGTTCGCTTTGCACAGAGCACACGTTGATGATCTTGCCGCGCTTGCGCTCGATCATGCGTTGCGCCACGAAGCGGCCCACGAGGAACACGCTGTCGATGTTGGTGGTCGTGATCTTGTGCCAGGCGTCGATGGGGAATTCGGTGAACGCGCCGCGGTGCTGCATGCCCGCGTTGTTGACGAGGATGTCGATGGCACCGATGCCGGACTCGACGGCGGCCACGCCGGCCTCGACCGCGGCGGCGTCCGTCACGTCGAAAGCGACCGATTCGGCGGCAATGCCCCGGGCGCGCAGTGCGTCGCGCGCGGCGGTGAGTGCGGTGGCATCGCGTGCGTTGAGCACGACGCGCGCGCCAGCCTGGCCCAGCGCCGCCGCCAGCGCGAAGCCGATGCCCTTGCTGGAGCCGGTGATGAGGGCGGTGCGCCCGGAGAGGTCGAACAGTTTCAAGAAAAGCTCCTGGGAACGGGGCGTGAACGGGGTGCCCCGGTACGTGGCAACGGAAGAAAGTTACCGGTATCTTATGAAAACGTCAATGGGTGAAGCCCGTGCTGGCGTTCCGAGGAGCAATTGGTTAAGGTTACCGGTATCTTTCATGCAGCAGGAGACATCCGCTTGACCGCTACCGCCATTTCCCCGCACGTGCTCCTGGCCGGCGCTTATCCCGAGTGGGACATGGCGCCGATGCGGGCGGCCTACACCCTGCACCACCTGTGGGAGGCGCCGGACCCGGCGGCCTTCGTCCCCGAACATGCGGTCGACATCCGCGCCATCGCCACGCGCGGCGAACTGGGCGCGAGCGCCGGGCTCATCGCGTCGCTCCCGAAGCTGGAACTGGTCGCCTGCTACGGCGTGGGCACCGACGCCATCGATCTCGCAGCCTGCCGCGCGCGCGGCATCCGCGTGACCAACACGCCCGACGTGCTCAACGGCGACGTGGCCGACCTTGCCGTGGGGCTCACGCTTGCACTGCAGCGGCGCATTGCGGCCAGCGACCAGTTCGTGCGCAGCGGCGCGTGGGCGCAAGGCGGCATGCCGCTGGCCACGCGCGTCTTCGGCCAGCGCGTCGGCATTGCCGGTTTCGGCCGCATCGGCAGCACCATCGCGAAGCGGCTCTCGGGCTTCGACGTGGAGCTGGGCTACTTCAGCCGCAGCCCGAAGGCCGACAGCCCGCACCGCCACTTCGCGAGCCTGAGCGCGATGGCCGACTGGTGCGACGTGCTCATCGTCATCCTGCCGGGCGGCGAGGCCACGCGCGGCATCGTGAATGCCGAAGTGCTGCAGGCGCTGGGCCCCAAGGGCTGGCTGGTGAACGTGTCGCGCGGCACCACCGTCGACGAAGCCGCGCTGCTGCAGGCGCTCGAAGCGCGCAGCATTGCCGGTGCGGGGCTCGACGTGTTCCTCAACGAGCCGCGCATCGACCCGCGCTTCGCCGCGCTCGACAACGTGGTGCTGACCCCGCACCATGGCAGCGGCACCGAACAGACGCGCCGTGCCATGGGCGAGCTGGTGCGCCGCAACCTCGAGGCCCACTTCGCGGGCCAGCCTCTCATCACCCCCGTGGCCTGATTGCCCGAAGGAAAGAATCATGCGCTTGCGTTGTATGTGCCTCGTGATCCATGCCCCCGACGACCTGCGGCTGGACGAACAGGACGCCGGGGAAATCGGCCCCGGCCAGGTGTTGGTGAAGGTCGGCATGGGCGGCATCTGCGGCTCCGACCTGCACTACTTTCACAACGGCGGCTTCGGCACCGTGCGCATCAAGGAGCCGATGGTGCTGGGCCACGAGGTGGCCGGCACCGTGGTGGCGGTGGCGCCCGGGGTGGAGAGCGTGCGCATCGGCGACAAGGTGGCCGTCAACCCGAGCCGCCCATGCGGCGCCTGCAAGTTCTGCCTCGAAGGCCTGCCCAACCAGTGCCTGGACATGCGCTTCTACGGCAGCGCGATGCGCACGCCGCACGTGCAGGGCGCGTTCCGCAACATGCTGCTGTGCGAGGCCACGCAGTGCGTGAAGGTGGCCGAGCATGTGCCGCTGCGGCTGGCCGCGCTGGCCGAGCCTTTCTCGGTGGGGCTGCACGGCGTGTCGCGTGCCGGGCCGCTGCTGGGCAAGCGCGTGCTGGTGTCGGGCTGCGGCCCGATCGGCGTGCTGGCCATCGCGGCGGCGCGCGCACACGGCGCGGCCGAGATCACCGCCACCGACGTGGTCGACGAGCCGCTGGCCATTGCACGCGCCATGGGCGCCGACCAGACCATCAACGTCGCGCAGGACAAGACCTGGGTGTCGCGCCATTCGGCCGACAAGGGCACCTTCGACGTGATGCTCGAATGCTCCGGCAATGAACGCGCGCTGCGCGACGGCCTGGAAGTGATGCGCCCGCGCGGCGTGGTCGTGCAACTCGGCCTGGGCGGCGACGTGAGCATTCCGCAGAACATGGTGGTGTCGAAGGAGCTGAGCATCTGCGGCTCGTTCCGCTTCCATGCCGAGTTCGCGCTGGCGGTGCGGCTCATCAACGAAGGGCGGGTCGACCTGTCGCCGGTGGTGACGCACACCTTCCCGATGCTGAAGGCGCGCGAGGCCTTCGAGCTGGCGAGCGACCGCAAGCAGGCGATGAAGGTGCTGATCGACTTTGCGGGAGCTGAAGCGGCCGCCTGAGGTCGCTCAGGAGCTTTCCCTCTGCTCGACGCGAAACGGGATGAGCACCGTCTCCGCGGGCGGCCGGTGCCCGTCCCGCGTGCCGTCGATCACCCGCAGCAGCAGTTCGCCCGCCGCCGTGCCGATGCCCACGCAATCCACCGCCACGGTGGTGATGCGCGGATGGCAGGCGCGCGCGACCTCGAAGTCGCCGAAGCCCGCGATGGCGATGCGGCCGGGTACGTCCCAGCCCTGGCGCTGGCATTCCATCAGCGCGCCGAAGGCCGAGAGGTCGGACACGCAGAGCACCGCATCCACGTCGGGCCACTGGCGCACGAGCTGCGCGATGGCCTCGCCCCCCTGCGCCATCGAGATCGGCGGCTGGCCGAAGCTGATGACGCGCCCGTCAGGCAGCCCCAGTTCTCGGATCGCCTGCGCATAGCCGCGCTGCCGGTCGGCGCCGCGCGTGTCGCGGTTCGAAGTGCCGCCGATGAACGCGATGCGCCGGTAGCCCTTGCCGTGCAGGTGCCGCACCATCGCTGCCGCGGCTTCCGCGTTCGAGAAGCCGACCGTGTGCCCGATGGGCGCGGCGGGCAGGTCCCAGGTTTCGATCACCGGCACGCCGGCGGCCTGCAGCATGGCGCGTGCGGCGGGCGTGTGGGAGCCGCCGGTGAGGATCACGCCCTCCGGCCGGCGTGCGAGCATGGCGCGCAGCAGGCGCTCCTCGGTCTCCACGCGGTAGTCGGTGTAGCCCAGCAGCAGTTGCAGCCCGCGCGATTCCACCGCCGCGGCAATGCCCTGGACGGTCTCCGAGAAGTTGGAGTTGTTGAGCGACGGAATCAGCGCCGCGACGAAGCCCGAGCGCTTGCTGGAGAAGGTGCGCGCGGTCTGGTCGATCACGTAGCCCATCTCTTCGCAGGCCTGCAGGATGCGTTCGCGCAGCGCCTGCGATGTGACGCGGTCGCTGCCCACGCTGCGGCTGAGCGCGCGCGAGACCGTCATCTTCGACACACCGACGCGCGCGGCCACGTCGGCCATGGTGGGCGGGCGGGACGCAGGGGCGGATGCTTTGGTCGGGGGCAATTGACGCTCTCGGGTGGTCGGGGTCGAGGCTCGGCAGCGTGATGCGATACCGATAACGCAAGTATCGCCTCCGCGCCGGCAGCTCAGGCCCGCTCGTTCTTCAACTGCCGCAGGGTGGCCTCGGCATGCATGATGAAGCGGCCGGTCAGCAGCGAGGCCGCGAAGTTGTCGTTGGTGACGGCGAACACGTCGAACGACGGCGCCTTGAGGATCGGCCGGAAGCTCAGCCGGTCGGTCATGCAGCCGCGCGCCGTGAGGTCGTCGACGATGGCCACGCCCGCGCCCGCCGCCGCCAGGGCGCAGGCGGTCTGGCCGGCGCGCACTTCGGTCTGCGCATCGGGCTGGCAGCCGTGCTGCAGGCACCAGTCGGCAATGATGCGGCCCTGCGGCGTGTCGGGGCTGAACGCGATCATGCGTTCGCCCAGGATGTCGGCCGGCTTCAGCGTGCGCCGCGCCTCCAGCGGGTGGCCCTTGGGAAACACGCCGGCCAGCGTCCATTGGCCGATGGGGCGCGCGTTGAGCAGCGGGTCGTCGATGGCCAGGGTGGAGATCGCCACGTCGGCTTCGTGCGCGGCCAGCCGCTTGACCATGTCGCGGGCCATCAGCACCTCGACATAGAAACGGGCGGCGGGGAACTCGCGGCCCAGCGCCGTGAGCGCGCGCGGCACCATGTCGAGCCCGGTGCTCGGGCTGCACAGCACGCGCAGCGTGAGCATCTTGCCGCTCTTGAGCGCCTGCGCGCAGTCATCGATGCGCGCGACGCCGCGATACACCTGCTCGACCTCGGCGAACAGCGCCTGCGCCTCGGGCGTGGCCTGCAGCTTGCCCTTGCGGCGCTCGAACAGGCGCAACCCCAGCTGCAGCTCGATGTGCGACAGCATGCGGCTGATGCCGGGTTGCGACACATGCAGCGAGCGCGCGGCATCGGTGACGGAGCCGGCCAGCATGACGGCGCGGAAGACTTCGATCTGTCGGAGGTTCATGACTTTGCCCCGTGCTTCGGCGTTGTTCGATAACGTGATGTTATGGGCTTGCGACGTGTTGGTATTTGCCGGCCGGGCGCCGCTTTCCTAGCATCGGCCTGTTTCTTCAGTCGATCAAAACCATAAGCAGAGGCATACAAGACATGGTTCACCGTCCAGTCGCGGGCCGGGGTGCGCGGGCACCCGGCGTCACACGCAGAAGCGTTCTCTCCGCCGTGGCGCTCGGCGCCGCCGGCACCCTGGCCGCCGGCCCCTGGCACGGCGCCGGGGCCGCCGAGGCATGGCCCACGAGGCCGGTGCGCATCATCGTGCCCTTCGCTCCGGGCGGCGGCGCCGACGGTTCGGCGCGCGTGCTGGCCGAAGTGCTCGCGCCGCAGTTGGGGCAGGCGGTGATCGTGGAGAACAAGCCGGGCGCGGGCAGCGCCATCGGCGTGGCGGCGGCCCTGCAGAGCCGCGACGGCCACACGCTGCTCATGGGCAGCAACAGCATGGTGATCAACCCTGCGCTGAACCCCAGGCTCACATACGACGTGGCGCGCGACTTCGACGCCATCGGCATGGTCTCGCAGCAGCCGCTGGTGCTGGTCGTGCCGACCGAGTCGAAGGCGATGACGGTGGCCGACCTCGTGGCTCAGGCCAAGGCGCAGCCGGGCAAGCTCAGCGCGGGCAACAGCGGCACCGGCACGCTGGCGCACCTGACGGCCGAGCTGTTCGCGCAGGAGACCGGCACCTCGCTGGTCAGCGTGCCCTACAAGGGCGAGAGCGCGCTGATGCCCGACCTGATCTCCGGGCTGGTGTCGATGGGGTTCCTCAACCTGCCGAGCGTGATCGTGCACATCCGCTCTGGCCGGCTGCGCGCGCTGGCCGTTTCTTCGGCACAGCCGGTGGCCGAACTGCAGGGCGTGCCCACCTTCCGCAGCCTGAAGCTGCAGAGCCTGGAGGTCGAGGGCTGGGCCACGCTGGTCGCGCCCAAGGGATCGATTCCGCCCGAGGGGCTGGCCCGGCTCGAGAAGCTGCTGGCCGCGGCCTTGCAGTCCGACGTGGTGAAGAAGCGCTTCACCGCGCTGAGCCTCGAACCGTTCACCAGCGGCCGCGAGGCCACGGCCAAGTACCTCAAGGCCGAAGGCAGCCGCTGGGGCGAAGTGGTGAAGAGCCGCGGCATCCAGCTGGAAAACTGAAATGAACGACAGCGCGAATCAGGGGCAGTCAAGCAGCCGCATGGTCGAGGCCGACGTGGTGGTGTGCGGCGGCGGCGTCGCCGGCACGATGGCGGCCGTGGCGGCGGCGAGGCAGGGCGCGTCCGTCGTGCTGGTGGAGCGCTACGGGTTCCTCGGCGGCAACGCGACGGCCGGCGCGGTGGCGCAGTTCAACAGCTGGCAGACCGGCAACGGCCGCAAGGTGGTGGCGGGGCTGGCAGAGGAGGTGGTCGATCGGCTGCGCCGCTACGGCGCGGCCCGCGCGCACGAGACCTTCGTGATGTCCACCGGGCACCGCATGGACCGCGTCGAATACGCGCCCGAAGTGCTCAAGCTGGTGCTCGACGACATGGTCGCCGAGGCTGGCGTGCGACCGCTGCTGCATGCCAGCCTGCTCGACGTGGCATGCGAGGACCGCCGCATCGAGTGGGTGAGCGTGCTGACCAAGGGCGGGGTACTGCACCTGCGCCCGGGCGTGCTCGTCGATGCGTCGGGCGACATGGATGCGCTGAAGCGGGCGGGCGCGCGCTTTCTCGAACTCGGCGACGGCGAGGCGCTGCAGCCGGCGACGATGATGTTCCGCTTCGGGCCGATCGACTTCGAGCGCTTCGGTGCGCTGTCGAAGGCCGAGCTTGCCGAACTGGCGGCGCTCGGCTTCGCGCAGGGCCGCCTGGCGCGCGCGGCGCTGCATTCGAGCCGCGATCCCTATTCGGACGACGGCTGGTTCAACATCAGCCGCCTGGGCATCGACGCCACCGACCCGATGGCGCTGGGCGCCGCCGAGATCGAAGGGCGGCGCCAGGCGTGGAAGGCGGCGAGCTTCCTCGCGGATGCGGTGCCCGGCTGCGAGCGCGGCCGGCTGCGGGCCTTCGGCACGCAGGTCGGCGTGCGCGAGACGCGGCGGATGGAGGGCGACCATGTGCTGACAGCGGCCGAACTGCTGGAGCCGGTGCAGTTTCCCGACGCGATTGCCGCGGGCGCATACCCGATCGACATCCATCCGGCGACGGGCGGTGCGCTGCACTACGTGCCGATGGACGGTGACCACGCCTACCAGATCCCGTACCGAAGCCTGGTGCCGAGCGCGCTCGACAACGCGCTGGGGGTGGGCCGCGGCATCTCGGCCAGCCACGAGGCGCTGGCGGCGATCCGGGTGATGACGATTTCGATGGCGGTCGGGCAGGCCGCAGGCATTGCCGCGGCCATGGCCGCCAGGGCGGCGGAGGGCGGCATGGGAGCGCAGGTGCGGAAGGTGCCGGTGCCGGCCCTGCGCGAGGCGCTGCTGCGCGGCGGCGCCGTGCTCGGCTAGCGCCGCCGGCAGCCTGGCGTCAGAGCCAGTTGCCGGTCTGCGGCATCTGCACCTTCTCGGCCGGGTCGTCGCTCGTCACGAACGAGCCGATGACGACGCTCAGGATCGAGATGAAGATGCTCGCGAACAGCGCGGTCCAGAAGCCGGACACGCGGAAGCCCTTCACCAGCGCGGCCACCAGCAGGATCATCAGCGCGTTGATGACCAGCAGGAACAGGCCGAGCGTTACCAGCGTCAGCGGCAGCGTGAGCACGATCAGCAGCGGCTTCACGACGGCATTGGCCAGGCCCAGCAGCAGGGCAGAGACCACCAGCGCGCCGGTGCTCTCGAACTTGATCCCCCGAAACAGATGGCTCGCCACCCAGAGCGAGATGGCCGTGATGGCCCAGTGGATGAGAAAAGGGGCCAAGTTGTTAAACATCTCTGGGGGCTCGTGATTCTTGGAAAGAGGGGCCGGCCATTATCCGTGGCCGGCCTCGCCGACGTTTTCTCTTGTTACGCCATGAAACAACGGACGACACCCCGTTAAGATCCGACCTCTTGGTGCCCCGTGCAGAAGGGGCTTTTTTTGTGGCCGGATAACAAGGGTCATCACCATATGGCCAATGCGTCGATCGCGAGCTTGACACCCGCCCCGGCTTCAGCCGACGAGGCCGAATCATGGGTGCGCGGCGAGCTCATCCGCAGCCTGATGCGCTCCGCGCGCGGCTCCTACTTCGTCTCTGCCGCGCTGATGCCGGCCATGGTCGGCCTCAACTGGGCCTACATACCGCGCTGGGAACTGATCACCTGGCTGGTGGCCGGCATCATCGCCACGGCCTGCCGGGCCTGGGGTGCGCGGGTCTACGCGGTGCGCTATGCCGGGCGCAGCGCCGCGGCGCAGCAGCAGTTCACCGAGCGCTACGGCTTCGTCTGGAGCACCAGCGCGGTGGTGTGGGGCTTCTCGGTACTGCTGTTCTTCGAGCGCACGCCGCAGGTCAACCAGTTCATGAGCTGGCTCATCGTGGCCGGCGTGGGCACCTTCCCGCTCAACGGGCTGGCGCTGCATCCGCCGCTGCTCAAGCGCTACGTCAACACGCTGTTCGTCACGATGCTGGGGGCGGTGGTGCTCCGGCTGTCGGGGATCATGCTGCAGCATCCGCAGTTCCAGTACAGCTACCTGATGCCGATCCTCCCGATCCTGCACTGGTTCCTGCTGCTGCGGGCCGGGCGGCACATCTACGAGACGGCGCGCAACAGCCTCGAACTGCTGTTCCACAACCACATCCTGATCAAGTCGCTCACGCAGCAGCGGCAGGCGGCAGTGTCGGCCGTGGCCATGAAGAACCGCTTCCTGGCCAGCGCCGCGCACGACATGCGACAGCCGGTGCTGGCGCTTTCGCTGTACGCCGACTGGCTGCGCAACGAGCCCGAACTGGTGCTGGAACTCGCCCCGAAGATCGTGCGCGCCACGCATGCTGTGAATGCACTGTTCGACTCGATGTTCGACCTGGCGCGCATCGACTCGGGCCAGGTGCGCCTGCACGTCGAGCGCGTCGACGTGCCCGAGCTGCTGCACGACCTGGAGCTGCAATACCGACCCGTGGCCGAGAGCCGCGGGCTGGACTTCCGGGTGCATGTTTGCGAAGGCTCGTTCCTGACCGACCCGATCCGCGTGCGCCGCATGATCGGCAACCTGCTGGCCAACGCCATCAAGTACACGACCGAAGGCGGCGTGCTGCTGGCCGCGCGGCAGACGCGCGACGGCCTGCGCGTGGAAGTGTGGGACACCGGCATCGGCATCGCGCCCGAGCATCTGCGCGACGTGTTCCTGGAGTTCTACAAGGTGGCGGACCATGCCGGTACCTCCGACGGCTTCGGCCTCGGCCTGGCCATCGTCGCGCGGCTTTCGCACGTGCTGGGCCACCCGGTGAGCGTGCGGTCGAGGCTGGGCAGCGGCAGCGTGTTTCGCGTGGCGCTGCATGACGCGGACGAGGCGGTGGCGCAGGCGCGGGTGACTGCGTCGGGTGGTTGAGCGGCACGCGTCGCCGCAAGCCAGTCCGGCACCCCCGAGTGCCATAGGGGCGCTTAGGAAACCTTCAGTAACATCGTCTACGATCCTTGCCGCATCTAGCGATGCCTCCAGAACCACGATTCTGTGAGCTGGAGACTATTTCTATTGGGGTGGGAGGATCAAATAGATATGAAGAGACAGTTCAAGCACGCCTTGGCTGGGGGTGCCGCGCTTGTGTTGCTGAGTGCGTGTGGCGGCGGTGGTGGTGGTTCTTCCGGGGGCGGCTTTCCGTTTCCCGTGCCTGCACCGGCGCCCGCTCCAGCATCACCGTCCGATCCGGCAGCACCGGTTGCCGTGTTGCCGAAGGCTTCGAGCGGGACGCTGGGGCAGGTCTTTACTCTCGATGGCAGTGCAAGCTCTACGGCAAGCGGAAAGCCCCGTACATACCGTTGGACACTGAAGTCGAAGCCTGGGGCGAGCAAGGCAGCGCTCTCGGATACCGCCAGCGAGAAGCCATTCTTCCTGCTGGATGTTGCAGGAGACTATGTCGTCAGCCTGATCGTGAACGACGGGGAAAGAGACAGCGAGGCGGTGGACGCCACGATTACTGCGGCGGTACCTGCATCCACGGGGCCCGTCCTGAAGTTCGCGCTCGTCGAGACGACCCAGACGCAGGGCCCGGCCAGATCGGGCACTTATCGGCTGTGCGATGCTTATCGACTCGAGAGCCACTTCACCGATTTCTGGTCTCCGGCACTGGACGCAATGACCTGCAACATGGGTACCGGGCTGCCTGCCGACTTCGAAAGGCAAAACTATGGTTTTGGTTCCACGTCGATTTCCTCGGGGGGGCCTCAAGGGCAGTTCGGCGCATACATGACCCTGGCCGCCAGTGCATTCCCGGCGGGCCTGACTCCTACGCCCGTCAGCATGAGCTATGAGGCCGCAGTGAACGCTGCTGGCCTGGCGACCACGCCCATCGGAAAGAGCAACGGCTTCGATCTGTCGTACAGCGTACCCGGCTACGGGATGGTCAACATACCTGACAGCATGACGCCACTGCAGCGGCCCAAAGTCAGCTATCGGATCGTCGGGGCGGCACTTCCTCAAAATGCGCCGCAAGGCTGGGATGCCGTGGTCGAGACCACCGTGCGTATCGAAGTCACGGGTTACGCCTTGCCGGGCAACACCATAAGCTCGCGCTTTGACGCGTACTCCAAGAAATTCAGCGCCGATTTCTCCGAAGATTTCGAAATCGATCTGAATGCGGTGGCCCATCCACAGTTCGTTGGAGACCAGGCGACCTACACCGTGAACGTGTCCCACCAGGTCGCCTACAAGCGAAAGGCCAACTGACGCCTCCCGCGTCCATGAAAGCAAAAAAGAACCGCGCTCGAGGCGCGGTTCTTTTTTGTGAGGCCAGGACGGCACCGCCGAAGCGGTCGCCTTCTTTCTCAGCCTGAAAGCAGCCCGTTCGTGCGCGCATAGTGCAGCGCCTGTGTCCGGCTCTTCACGCCCAGCCGGCGGAACAGCCGCCACAGGTGAACCTTCACCGTGTGCTCGCTGATTTCCAGGTCGGTGGCGATGTCGCGGTTGCTCATGCCCTTGTCGAGCATGGCGATCAGCTGCGTCTGGCGCTTCGAAAGCTTGCCGCTGTTGGCGGCCGGCGGCTCGTCGGCTTCGTCTTCCGAACCCGCCATCAGCAGGCCGCGAAGGGCGGCTGCCAGCTCGTTGGAGCTGGCCGATTTCTCGATGTAGGTGTCTGCACCCGCCTCGATGCAGGCATCTTCCATGTCGGCGGCCGGTGCTGCCGAATACACGGCGATCGGCACGTTGGGATAGACCTGCTTGACCGCGATCACGCCCGACACGCCATTGGTGTCCGGGAGCTTCAGGTCCAGGCAGAAGAGGGTGGGGGCGCCGCGCTGCTGGACAGAGCCCGCGAGCTTGTCGAGGCGCTCGAGCTCGACGATGTTCTCGGCCGGGCGCAAGCGCCGCAAGACCATCACGATCGCGTCGCGCATCAGGGGGTGGTCGTCGATGACATAAATGCTCATGTTTTCTTCCTTTGTGATCGCACCGTCTTCTCTCTTCCTGCTCGCCGGCGGGCAGGCCGGCGGGTTCAGCCGGATCAACTCCCTTGGTTCGTGGGCGTTGCCTCGGGCAGTACCTCCAGCGCCTCGGTGACGGCGCGTGTTCCTTCTGTGTCGATTGGTTCAAGCTGCCCGGCCAGTGCGGCCAATGCCGCGCCGCGCTGCGCCTGCAAGACCGCGATGGTACGGCCCGCCTCTTGCGGCGAGGTGAATCCACGGCTCTGGAGCAGGGTTTCGCCGCGCGCATCGAGCAGCTTGAAATAGAAGAGGCCGTCGGTCTTCTCGCGGTATTGCTTGAAGCTGGGCTTCGCGACCTTGGCCGCCTTGGCGCCGCCCTTGTCCTTGCCGGCCGCGAGATTGCGCAGGCCGACCGCATGGCGCAGCTCGACCATGAAGGGCTTCGACAGCGCGCGTGCCTTCTCGGCACCGATGAGCAGGAGGCGCTCGATCTCGGCCGGGTTGTTCATGAGCGCGTCGTAGCGCTCACGCAGCGGCGCCACCTCGAGGTCGATGCGCTCGAACAGCAGCTGCTTGGCATCCCCCCAGCCGATGCCGTCGGCATAGGCTTTGCGGAGCATCTCGGTCTCGTCGGCGTCGGCAAAGGCCTGGTAGATCTGGAACAGCGCGGAGCCTTCGGTCTCCTTGGGCTCGCCTGGCGCGCGCGAGTCGGTCACGATGCTGGTGATCTGCTTGCGCAGGTACGCGCGCGGCGCGAACAGCGGGATCGTGTTGTTGTAGCTCTTGCTCATCTTGCGGCCGTCGAGGCCGGGCAAGGTAGCGACGGCATCGTCGATCTCGGCGTCGGGCAGCGTGAAGTGCTCGCCGTACTGGTGGTTGAAGCGCTGCGCCATGTCGCGCGCCATCTCGATGTGCTGGACCTGGTCGCGGCCCACGGGCACCTTGTGGGCGTTGAACATCAGGATGTCCGCGCCCATGAGCACCGGGTACATGAAGAGGCCGGCCGTGACGTCGGCGTCGGGGTCTTCGCCCTTGGCGACGTTCTTGTCGATCTGCGCTTTGTAGGCATGCGCGCGGTTGAGCACGCCCTTGCCGGTGACGCAGGTGAGAAACCAGGTGAGCTCGGGAATCTCGGGAATGTCGGACTGGCGGTAGAAGGTGACGTGCTCGGGGTCGAGGCCGCAGGCCAGCCAGCTGGCGGCGATCTCGAGGGTGGAGCGCTGGATCTTTGCCGGCTCCTGCACCTTGATGAGCGCGTGGTAGTCGGCCAGGAAGAAGAAGCTCTGCACACCGGGCGCGACGCTTTGCCGCACCGAATGGCGGATCGAGCCGACGTAGTTGCCGAGGTGGGGCGTGCCCGACGGGGTGATGCCGGTCAGGACGCGCAGGGGAGCTTTGGAAGACGGGGACATGGAACGAGGAACTTAGAGCAGCAATGCCTTGAGCGGGGTGATGACCAGGTTGACGACGTAGTAGCCGACATCCATCAACGGACGCAGCCAGTAGTTGCTGACGACTCCGGCGAGCACCAGCGCCATCACGATGAAGAAGCCGTAGGGCTCGATGCGGGCCAGGAAATTCTGCGCTGGTCCGTTAGGCAGCAGGCCCGCCAGCACGCGGCCGCCGTCCAGTGGTGGCAGCGGGAACAGGTTGAAGGCCCACATCACGAGGTTGACCAGCACGCCACCCTGCGCCATCTTGATGAAAAAGGTTTCGTCGACGCCGGACGCGACCAGCGCCACCAGCACCAGCGCCCAGAGAATGGCCTGGATGAAGTTCGAGGCCGGCCCGGCCAGCGCCACCCACACCATGTCGCGCTTCGGATGGCGCAGCCGCCCGAAGTTGACCGGCACCGGCTTGGCATAGCCGAACAGGAAGGCGCCCGAAGTCGCGAAGTACAGCATCAGCGGCATCAGGATGGTCCCGATGGGGTCGATGTGCTTCATCGGATTGAGCGTGACGCGCCCCATGACCTCGGCGGTGTTGTCGCCGAAATAGCGCGCGACATAGCCATGGGCCGCCTCATGCACGGTAATCGCGAAGATCACCGGCAGTGCGTATATCAGTACGGTCTGTATCAGGTTGGAAATATCCACTGGGCGATTGTGTCAGACGAGAAGTGTTTATCAGTCCGATTTCAGAGGCCGAGCACGGCCAATACCCCGCGCCCCTGGCGCACCACGACGGGGTCGTCGCCAGTGCCCATGGGCGTGAGGTCGACCACCGTGGTGGGCTGCGAGGGGCAGGCCCCGGCATCGATGACGGCGCCGATCTGCTTCTCGAAGCGCTCGCGGATGGTCTGCGCGTCGTTCAGTGCCTCGGTCTCGCCGGGCGCGATCAGCGTGGTGGCCAATAGCGGCGCGCCGTGCAGCGACAGCAGCTCCAGCAGCACCTTGTGGTCGGGTACGCGCAGGCCGATGGTCTTGCGCTGCGGATGGCTCACGCGGCGCGGCACTTCCTTGGTGGCTTCGAGCAGGAAGGTGTAGGGGCCGGGCGTGGCGGCCTTCAGCAGGCGATATTGCTTGTTGTCGACGCGTGCGTAGTTGGCCAGTTCGCTCAGGTCGCGGCACAGCAGCGTGAGGTGGTGCTTGTCGTCGACCTGCCGGATACGACGAAGCTGGTCGACTGCGTCCTTGTCGTCGAGGTGGCAGGCCAGGGCGTAGCTGGAGTCGGTGGGCACGGCCACGATCTCGCCGCGCTCGAGCAGCGCGACGGCCTGCTTGAGCAGGCGCTGCTGCGGGTTCTCGGGGTGGACTTCGAAGTACTGGGCCATTGGAAATATCTCCGGATCAGGATTCCGCGGGTTCGATCGGCACGCGCCGCTCGCGCACGGTGAGCCATGCGCCGGCCGCGCCGCACACGGCGATCATTGCCATGCCGATTAGCGAAAAGCGGTCGGGCACATGGGAAAAGACAAGCCAGCCGCCCAGCATCGCAAAGGCGATCTGCGCATAAAGGTAGGGCGTGAGCGTGGAGGCCGGGGCGCGCTGGTAGGCCAGGATCAGCATGAAGTGGCCCACCGTACCCATGAACCCCATGAGGCACAGCAGCGCCCACCATTCCCACGAAGGCAGCGCGGTCCATGCGAAGGGCACCACCAGCGAGGCGATCAGCGTGCCGACCCAGCCGGTGTAGAAGTGCATGGTCAGCGGGTTCTCGGTCTGCGCGAGCTTGCTGGTGAGCACCTGGAACCAGGCGTTGGTCAGCACCAGCCCCAGCGGCAAAAGAATGGCCCAACTGAACGTGCCGCCGCCCGGGCGCAGGATCACCAGCGTGCCGGCGAAGCCGCCCGCCACCAGAGTCCAGCGCAAGGGCGACACCTGCTCCTTGAGCGTGGTGGCGGCCAGCAGCGTGATGACCAGCGGCGCGATCAGCACGATCGACGTGAACTCCGCCAGCGGCATGTAGCGCAGGCTCAGGAAAGCGAACACGCTCGACGACAGCAGCAACGCACCGCGCAGCGCCTGGTAGCGCGGATGCCGCGTGCGCAGCAGCGCGGTGCCGTGCAGCGGCAGCAGCACGATGGTGGTCGCCACGGCCTGGAAGGCATAGCGGAACCAAACGCCCATGAGAATCGGCACGCCGAGGGTGGAAAACTTGGTGGCGGTGTCGAGCGTGGCGAAGCAGGCCACCGCCAGCAGCACGAGGCCGATGCCCGCGAGGATGCGTTCCGACTCGACGCTGCGGGCCCTTTGTGCCGCCGAGCGTGCACTGGCCAGCGCAACGGTTGCCGCGTTGTCGATGCCGGGCCCGGGGCTCTGGCTCACTGCTGGATGCGGTGGCCGAGCAGTTCCCACACAGGAGTGAGCGCGCCGGGCAACGGCGGCAGCTTGCCGAGATCGCAATGGCTCTCGTCGGGACTGTGGAAATCGCTGCCGCGCGAGGCGGCGAAATCGAACTCGAGCGCCTTGTCCGCGTACTCGACATATTCGGCCGGCGTGTGGCTGCCGGTGACGACTTCGATCGCCTGGCCGCCGTGCGCCTTGAATTCGAGGAACAGCGCATATTCCTCGTTGGCCGAAAACTTGTAGCGGCCCGGGTGCGCGATGACGGCGATGCCCTTGGCGGCGGTGATCCAGTGCACCGCGTCCTTCAGCGAGGCCCAGCGATGCGGCACGTAGCCGGGCTTGCCCTCGGTGAGGAACTTGCGGAACACCTCGGGCGTGTCGCGGCAATGGCCCTGCTCGACCAGGAAGCGGGCGAAGTGCGTGCGCGAGATGAGTTCGGGGTTGCCCACGAACCTGAGCGCGCCTTCGTAGGCGCCATGGATGCCGACCTTGGCCAGCCCCTCGGACATTTCCTGCGCGCGCTTGCCGCGGCCGCCGCGCGTGTCGTAGAGGCCCTGCGTGATGGCCGCGTCGTCCGGGTCGAAACCCAGGCCGACGATGTGCACGGTCTCGCCCGCGAATGTGACGGAAATCTCGGTGCCGGTGAGGTAGCGCATGCCATTGGCGCGGGCTGCCGCGGCGGCGCGGTGCTGGCCGCCGATTTCGTCGTGGTCGGTGAGGGCCCAGAGCTCAACCCCGTTCGCGGCCGCGCGCGCGGCCAGTTCTTCGGGCGTCAGAGTGCCGTCGGAGACCACGGAGTGGCAGTGAAGATCGGCATTGAGGATGGAGGACACCCCACCATTCTAGGGGCTATGGAACATCGGTGCGGGCGCATGGATGCTATGCACGACGCTACTAAATAAATAGCATTACTGGCCCGCTGCATGCGGCTCAGCGCTTCTTGCGAAAAGCCGCCCAGGCCGCCACCGCGGTGAAGCTTGCCACGATGGCGACAACGATCCAGAAGCCGTGTTTGTGATCCGCGAGCGGAATGCCGCCCACGTTCATGCCGAACAGACCGGCCAGGATGTTGATCGGCAGCGCCAGCACCGTGACCACCGTGAGCACGAACAGGCTGCGGTTGTTGTCCTCGTTGACGTTGGCGGCTATTTCTTCCTGCAGCAGCTTGATGCGCTCCTGCAGCGCCTGCATGTCGCGCAGCACTACCGAAAACTCTTCCGTCGAGCCGCGCAGTTCCTGCACGTCGGGTTCGGCCATCCAGGCGGGTGGCCCCTGCAGCAGGCGGAAGAGCGCGGCCGGCTCGGGCGCCAGCAGCCGCTGCAGCCGCACCAGCAGCCGGCGCAGCACGCCGAGCCGCGCGCGCTTGTGGTCGAGACGGCCGGCCAGCAGCTCGTCTTCGATGCGGTCGATGCGCGAGGTGACGCCGCGCACGATCTTCACCAGTACGTCGGCCTGCGCGCGCAGCAGGTGTTCGAGCAGTTCGGTGCTCGAGCGCGGCGCGTCGCCGGCCTTCACGGCCGTGCGCAGCGCATCGACCGAGCGCAGCGGCTTGGTGCGCGCCGTGACCACGAGGCGCGGGCCCACGCTGATCCACAGCGTGGAGATGTCCGAGGGCTCGAAGCTGAACTCGAAGTGCACGTCGTTGATGACCGCGATCAGCGAGTCGTCGGCGCGTTCGATGCGCGTGGAGGGCAGCCCTTCGTGCAGCGTCTCGTAGAAGGTGTCGGAGAGGTTCGCGTGCCGCACCAGCCAGCGCTCGGCGTGCGCATGGCTCAGGTTGAAGTGCAGCCAGACGTACGGCGGGTTTTCTTCGGCGCACTCGCTTTCGCGCTGCTCCGCCAGCCATGCCGCGGCCTGGACGGAGTCGATGGCCCGCGCGGGCTCGGGCGCCGACGCGTCGAACAGGTAGCCGGAGATCAGTCCGGCTTCGTCGCCGCCGTAGGACTGGGCGGCGAGATCATGAAATGCCGACAAGATGCGTGATTCAGAAGATACGAGTGAAAAGCCAGTAGAGCGAACCGGACAGCAGCATCGCCACCGGCAGCGTGAGCACCCAGGCCAGTGCAAGGTTGCGCAGCGTCGACATCTGCAGGCCCGAGCCGCTGGCCGTCATGGTGCCGGCCACGCCGGAGGACAGCACGTGCGTGGTCGACACCGGCAGGCCGTACATGTCGGCCGCGCCGATGGTGATCATGGCCACCACTTCGGCGGAGGCGCCTTGCGCGTAGCTCAGGTGCGTCTTGCCGATCTTCTCGCCCACGGTCACGACGATGCGCTTCCAGCCGATCATCGTGCCCAGGCCCAGCGCAATGGCCACGGCAACCTTGACCCACAGCGGGATGAATCGCGTGGCGGTGTCCAGTTCTTCGCGGAAGGTGCCGACGCGCAGCTTGGTCTCGTTGTCGAACTTGGCGGCGCCGCTTTTCTCCAGATGGCGGATGGCTTCGGAGGCCAGGTACATGTCGTTGCGCACGTTGGCCACGGAATCGGCAGGCACGCCGGCCAGCGAACCGTGTGCCTTGACCTGCTGGCCGATGCTGCCGGCAGCGGCGGCCAGGGCGGGCACGACCGAGGCATTGAACTCCCGCGTGCGCACGTAGGTGGAGAGCGTCTCGCGCGCTGCTTCGGGTTGCAGTGCGGGCAGGGAGGTCGGCACGCTGCGGTTCAGCGCGGTCTGCGCCATCTCGGTCACCGCCACGAACTTGATGGTCTCGTTGGCGGGCATCGCGCGGTTCAGCGCGTAGGCCATCGGCACTGTGCCCACCAGGATCAGCATGATGAGGCCCATGCCCTTCTGCCCGTCGTTCGAGCCGTGCGCGAACGACACGCCGGTGCAGGTAAGGATGAGCAGGCCGCGGATCCACCACGGCGGCGGCTCGCTGCCCTTGGGCTCCTCGTACAGCGCACGATTCTTCACGAAGGCGCGCAGCGCCAGCAGCAGCAGGGCGGCACAGCCGAAGCCGACCATCGGCGAAAGCAGCAGCGAATAGCCCACCTTGGTGGCCTGTCCCCAGTCGACGCCGCTGGTGCCGTCGCGGCCGTGCATGAGCGCATTGGCCACGCCCACGCCGATGATCGAGCCGATCAGCGTGTGCGACGACGATGCCGGCAGCCCGAGCCACCACGTGCCCAGGTTCCAGATGATTGCGGCAATCAGCAGCGCGAACACCATGGCAAAGCCGGCGCTCGAGCCTACCTGCAGGATCAGCTCCACAGGCAGCAGCGCGATGATGCCGAAGGCCACCGCGCCGCTGGAAACCAGCACGCCCAGGAAGTTGAAGAAGCCCGACCACACCACCGCGAAGTTGGGCGGCAGCGAGTGTGTGTAGATGACGGTCGCCACGGCGTTGGCCGTGTCGTGGAAGCCGTTGACGAACTCGAATCCCAGCGCAATCAGCAACGCCACGCCCAGGAGGATATAGGGAACCCAGGTCGTGACCGGCACGCCGGAGGCGGTGACGTCGCCCACCAGGCTCCAGGCCGTGAACAGCAGGCCGGCGGCCAGCAGGCCCACGAAGGTGATCAGCGTGAGCGGACCGGGCTTGGCGTCGAGTTTCGGCCGGTGCGAAGCAGGCGCGGACGGCAACTCGGCATGCGGGGCTGCAAGCGTGTTCATGGGCGATTCTGGGGTGTTGGAATGGCTCCAGATGGTGTTCGCCGCGTGTGACAACTACATGTCAACGGCGTCAAGACCGTCATGTAGTCGTCATACAGGGCGAGCAGCATGCCTTTTCGCCTTATTTCAATCCTTTTCTCCTGCTGCCCCACCATGCTGACGAGCGCACTTCCCGACCATGAAGAACTGATGCAACGCATCGCCCGCGACCTGATCGACAGCTACGACGAAGAGTTGGAACTGGAGATCGAAGACCGCAACATCGACGGCCTCGACCCCTCGGCCGGCACCAGCGCCGCCACCGACAAGGCAGCCCGGCAGGCCTACTTCAAGGAACTGTTCCGCCTGCAGGGCGAGCTGGTCAAGCTGCAGGACTGGGTACAGCACAGCAAGCAGAAAGTAGTCATCCTGTTCGAGGGCCGCGACGCGGCCGGCAAGGGTGGCGTGATCAAGCGCATCACCCAGCGGCTGAACCCGCGCGTGGCCCGCGTGGCCGCGCTGCCGGCGCCCAACGACCGCGAACGGACCCAGTGGTACTTCCAGCGCTATGCCGCGCACCTGCCGGCGGCCGGCGAAATGGTGCTGTTCGACCGCAGCTGGTACAACCGCGCCGGCGTCGAGCGCGTGATGGGCTTCTGCACCGACGACGAGTACGAAGAATTTTTCCGCACCGTGCCCGAGTTCGAGAAGATGCTCGTGCGCTCGGGCATCAAGCTCATCAAGTACTGGTTCTCCATCACCGACGACGAGCAGCACATGCGCTTCCTCGGCCGCATCCACGACCCGCTCAAGCAATGGAAGCTGAGCCCCATGGACCTGGAGAGCCGCCGCCGCTGGGAGGAATACACCAAGGCGAAGGAAATCATGCTGGAGCGCACCCATATTCCGGAAGCGCCGTGGTGGGTGGTGCAGGCGGTCGACAAGAAGAAGGCGCGCCTGAACTGCATCAGCCACCTGCTGGACCAGATGCCCTACAAGGAAGTGCCGCATCCCCCGGTCGAGCTGCCCGAGCGCGTGCGCCATGCGGACTACCTGCGCCAGCCGGTGCCGGCCAGCATGATCGTGCCGGAGATTTACTGACCCCCAGGCTTCGCGCACTTCGTGTCGCTTCTCCTTCCCCCTTGCAGGGGGCGACACCAACGGCCCGGCGGAGCCGGTTCCGTGGTGTCTCTGGACTGGGCCGTTGTTTGGTTGAAGGGCGCTTTGCGTTCACACTGCGCACCATGGCCCGTCGTTCCACCGCTTCCGTTTTCGCCCGCGCTTATGAGCGCAACCTCAAGGCGCTGACCCGGCTCACGCTGAGCAGCAGCAAGCGCGTGGCGGGGCAGGTGCAGCGCGCGACCGCGAAGCGGCTGAAGCCGCCGCCGGGGCGTGGTGATTGGCTCAGTGGCGTGGCGGTAGGGGCAGGCGGGGCCCGGGGCTATCACCTTTTCCGGCCGGCCGGGCTGCAGCTTGCGCCCGGCGAGAAACTGCCGCTCATGGTCATGCTGCATGGTTGTGGCCAGACGGGGCGTGACTTCGCGGCCAGCACGCGCATGAACGCGCTGGCCGTGCGCCAGCGCTTTCTCGTCCTCTACCCCGAGCAGGACCGTTTGGCCCATCCGCAAGGCTGCTGGAACTGGTATGAGCGCCGCTCCGGCAAGGCCGACGCCGAGGCAGCCACGCTGATGGCCGCTGTCGACCAAGCCTGCATGCTCTACCCCGTGGACCGCGACCGCGTGGCGCTGGCCGGGTTGTCGGCGGGTGCCAGCATGGCGGCGCTGGTCGCCACGCGTTACCCGAATCGTTTCCGTGCCGTCGTCATGCATTCGGGTGTCGCGCCCGGCGCCGCCAAGTCGTCGGCCACCGCGCTCGGCGCGATGCGCGGGCAGAACGTGCCGCCCATGCCGGTGACGGCCGTCGGCAAGGCGATGGGCGCCGCGGCCGTCTTCACCACGCTGCCGCCGATGCTGGTGCTGCACGGCGACGCCGACGCGGTGGTCGCGCCCAGCAATGCCGTCAGCAGCGCGGCCGTTTGGGCTACTGCCATGGGCGCGCAGCCGGGCCAGCCGCGCGACATGCAGCGCGGCAAGCGCCGGCCCATGCGGGTGACCGACTTCAAGCGCAAGGGCCGCACGCTCGTCACGCTGTGCGAGATTGCCGGGCTGGGCCACTCATGGAGCGGCGGCGCATCGAAACTGCTGTTCAGCGACCCGAACGGGCCTGACGCCACTCGAATGACCTGGGCCTTCGCCAGCGCGCAGTTCAAGGCTGCGGCAAAGAAGGCCTGATGCGGCGACACTGGAGCGACATGGCCGCCGATCTGCAACAACTGACCCAGGCGCTGCGCGAATTCGCGAGCGAGCGCAACTGGGAAGAATTCCACTCCCCCAAGAACCTCGCCTCGGCCCTTTCCGTGGAGGCTGCCGAACTGCTCGAGCACTTCCAGTGGCTCACCGAAGCCCAGAGCCGCAACCTCCCGCCCGAGAAGCGCGCCGAGATCGGCACCGAGATCGCCGACGTCTTTCTCTACCTGCTGCAGCTTGCGGACAAGCTCGGCATCGACGTGGTCGAGGCGGCGCGCAGCAAGATGCGGGTCAACGCCCGGAAATACCCGCCGCCGCTGCCGCCAATGGCCTGAATACCTCCGTGTACGCCACCCGGCGTATTTCACCTTCGTGGTGCATTCCGCAGACTCCTCTCCACGCCAGCCAAGCGCTGTCGACAAGGTTCAACCAACCCCGGAGCAGGAGTCCACATGCAACGTCGTTTCACACTCAAGGCGCTTACCGCCGCCGTCGCGCTGGCCAGCATTTCTGCTGCGCCCGCATTTGCCGCCGACACCATCAAGGTCGGCGTGCTGCACTCGCTGTCGGGCACGATGGCCATTTCGGAAACCGTGCTCAAAGACACGGTGCTGATGGCCATCGACGACATCAACAAGAAGGGCGGCGTGCTGGGCAAGCAGCTCGAGCCCGTGGTGGTCGACCCGGCCTCCAACTGGCCCCTGTTCGCCGAGAAGACCAAGCAGTTGCTCGGCCAGGACAAGGTCTCGGTGATCTTCGGCTGCTGGACCTCGGTGTCGCGCAAGTCGGTGCTGCCGGTGGTCGAGGAAATGAACGGCCTGCTGTTCTACCCGGTGCAGTACGAGGGCGAAGAACTCTCGAAGAACGTGTTCTACACGGGCGCCGCGCCCAACCAGCAAGCCATTCCGGCCGTCGATTACCTGATGAGCAAGGAAGGCGGCGGCGCCAAGCGCTGGGTGCTGCTGGGCACCGACTACGTGTACCCCCGCACCACCAACAAAATCCTGCGCGCCTACCTCAAGAGCAAGGGCGTGAAGGAAACGGACATCGACGAGAAGTACACCCCCTTCGGCCACAGCGACTACCAGACCATCGTCGCCGACATCAAGAAGTTCTCGGCCGGCGGCAAGACGGCCGTGGTGTCGACCATCAACGGCGACTCCAACGTGCCCTTCTACAAGGAACTGGGCAACGCCGGCCTGAAGGCCAAGGACGTGCCCGTGGTCGCCTTCTCGGTGGGTGAGGAAGAGCTGCGCGGCGTGGACACCAAGCCGCTGGTCGGCCACCTGGCCGCCTGGAACTACTTCATGAGCTTGAAGAACCCGACCAACACGGCGTTCATCAAGGAGTGGAGCGAATACGCCAAGGCCAAGAAGATCCCCGGCCACATGGACAAGCCGCTCACCAACGACCCGATGGAAGCCACCTGGATCGGCATCCACATGTGGAAGCAGGCCGTGGAGAAGGCCAAGTCGACCGACACCGACAAGGTGATCGCGGCCATGGCCGGCCAGACCTTCACCGCGCCCTCGGGCATCGTGTCGAAGATGGACGAGAAAAACCATCACCTGCACAAGAGCGTGTTCATCGGCGAGATCAAGGCCGACGGCCAGTTCAACGTGGTGTGGAAGACGCCGGGTCCGGTGAAGGCCAAGCCGTGGAGCCCGTACATCGAAGGCAACGACAAGAAGCCTGACTATCCGGCTGGCAAGTCGATGTAAGTGTGTTTCCCCCTCCCCCGGAAGGGGAGGGAGCCGACCCAACTTCCATTCTCAACATGCTTCGACGAACCCTTCACTGCGCACTCGCCGCCATGTTCCTCATGGCATCGGCCGCCCACGCGCTGACCGCCGACGAAGCCCGGGCCATCGCCTCAGGCGAATCCGAAGCCCGCATCGCCGCGCTCAACAAGGCCGTGCTCACGGCCGACGACAAGACCGCCGCCTTCATCCAGGCCATGTCCGACGACGCGGTCAAGTACACCGAGGACAAGGTCTTCGTGATGAAGGACGACAAAGGCTACGACCCCGTCACCGGTGCCGAGCTGAAGGTGCCCGACACCGCTGAAGACGTCGTCAACAACAACCTCATGCGCGGCGCGCTCGATGCCGCGCAGGCCGCGCTCAAGCTCACGAGCAAGGACGACGCGGTGCGCGCCGAAGCCGCGCAGGCGCTCTTCAAGGAGCCCGACGAATCGCGCGTGCCCATGGTCGAGAAGGCGCTGGCCGCCGAGACCAACCCCAAGATCAAGGCGCAGCTCGAACTGGTGCGCGCCGCCAGCATGCTCAGCAGCGCCGACAAGGCCAAGCGCCTCGTCGCCGCCAAGGAGCTGGGCAACAACCGCAACCCCGACACCAAGCTGCTGCTCAACCAGCGCCTGGCCGACGAGACCGAGGCCGACGTCAAGGCCGCCATCGTCGCGTCCATCGCCAGCATCGACGGCTCGCTGGTCTGGGGCGACCGCATCAACGCCGTGTTCAGCGGCATCAGCCTGGGCTCCGTGCTGTTGCTGGCCGCGCTGGGCCTGGCCATCACCTACGGGCTGATGGGCGTGATCAACATGGCGCACGGCGAGCTGATGATGATCGGTGCCTACGCCACCTACGTGATGCAGGGCATCTTCCAGAAGTACATGCCCGAGGCGGCCTTCGGCTGGTACCTGGTCGCCGCGATTCCCGTGTCCTTCCTCGCGTCTGCGCTGGTGGGCGCGGTGCTGGAGCGCGGCGTGATCCGCTTCCTCTACGGCCGCCCGCTCGAGACGCTGCTCGCCACCTGGGGCATCAGCCTGATGCTGCAGCAACTGGTGCGCTCGCTGTTCGGCGCGCAGAACGTCGGCGTCGAGAACCCCGGCTGGATGAGCGGCGGCTTCACCATGCTGAGCAACGTCACGCTGCCGTGGAACCGCATCTGCATCATCATCTTCGCAGCCCTGGTGTTGCTTGCGATGGGCTGGCTCATCGGCCGCACGCGCCTGGGCCTCTTCGTGCGCGGCGTTACGCAGAACCGGCCGATCGCCTCTTGCATGGGCGTGAACACCGCGCGCATCGACACCTACGCCTTCGCGCTCGGCTCCGGCATCGCGGGCCTTGCCGGCTGCGCGCTGAGCCAGATCGGCAACGTCGGCCCCGACCTGGGCCAGAGCTACATCGTCGACAGCTTCATGGTGGTCGTGATGGGCGGCGTCGGCCAGCTCGCGGGCACCGTGTATGCGGCACTGGGGCTGGGCATTCTCAACAAGTTCATCGAGGGCTGGGCGGGCGCGGTGCTTGCCAAGATCGCGGTGCTCGTTTTCATCATCATCTTCATCCAGAAGCGGCCGCAGGGCATCTTCGCAATGAAAGGCCGGAGCGCTGAGGCATGAGCAAGGTCGTACTTCCAACCAAGGGGCCGCTGCTGAGCGGCAAGGGCTGGACGGCCTTCTTCGTCGCACTCATCGTGGTGTGCGCGGTGGCGCCCGTGCTCAACATGTCGGTGCCGGTGGACAGCCCGCTGCACATGAGCGACTACGCGGTGGCGCTGGTCGGCAAGATCATGTGCTACGCCATCTGCGCGCTGGCCATGGACCTGATCTGGGGCTACACCGGCATCCTTTCGCTGGGCCACGGCCTGTTCTTCGCGCTTGGCGGCTACATGATGGGCATGTACCTCATGCGCCAGATCGGCCGCGACGGCAACTACAAGAGCGACCTGCCCGACTTCATGGTGTTCCTCGACTGGAAGACGCTGCCCTGGCACTGGACCTTCAGCGACAGCTTCATCGCCACGCTGGTATTGATCGTCGCGGTGCCGGGCCTCATCGCCTTCGTGTTCGGCTTCTTCGCGTTCCGCTCGCGCATCAAGGGCGTGTACTTCTCGATCATCACGCAGGCCATGACCTTCGCGGCCATGCTGCTGTTCTTCCGCAACGAGACCGGCTTCGGCGGCAACAACGGCTTCACCGACTTCAAGCGCATCCTGAATATTCCGATCGCCACGCAGGAAATGCGCATGACGCTGTTCGCGCTCACCGGCGCCACGCTGCTGGGCTTCTTCCTGTTCGCGAAGTGGCTCATCGGCAGCAAGTTCGGCCGCGTGCTGCAGGCCATTCGCGATGCTGAAACGCGCGTGATGTTCTCGGGCTACAACCCGCTGCCGTACAAGCTCACCATATGGGTCATCTCCGCCGTCATGTGCGGCGTGGCCGGCGCGCTGTACGTGCCGCAGGTCGGCATCATCAACCCGGGCGAGATGAGCGCGGCCAACTCCATCGAGATCGCCATCTGGGCGGCGGTGGGCGGGCGTGCGACGCTCATCGGCCCCATCATCGGCGCCTTCATCGTCAACGGCGCCAAGAGCTGGCTCACCGTGGCCTATCCGGAGTACTGGCTGTACTTCCTGGGCGCCTTGTTCATTGCTGTCACGCTGTTCCTGCCGAACGGCATCGTGGGGTTGGTGCGCAAGTGGTTGTCGAGGGAGAAGAAGCAGGCGCTGAGCGAGGAGCCGGTGCAGGACGCACGGCGCGCCGTGGCCGCGGAGCAGGGCGTTGAGCCCGACGCCCTGGCCTCGCTGCCGGTGGACGCGAAGGGAGCACGCGCATGACGCCCGACCTGATGGAAGCCGGCGCCGAGCGCGCCGCACGCGCCAGCGGTATTCACTACGTGAGCGGCAGCACGGAGTCGGGCGGCCGCGCCGCGGACTTCGGCCGCCATGTCACGCCGGGCGAAGTCGACGTCACGCACGGCCGCATCCTGTACCTGGAAGACGTGAGCGTGAGCTTCGACGGCTTCAAGGCCATCAACAAGCTGTCGCTCGACATCGCGCCCGGCGAGCTGCGCTGCATCATCGGCCCCAACGGCGCGGGCAAGACCACGATGATGGACATCATCACCGGCAAGACCCGACCCGATTCGGGCACGGTGTTCTTCGGCAGCACCATCGACCTGCTGCGCCACCGCGAGGCGGAAATCGCGCAGCTCGGCATCGGCCGCAAGTTCCAGAAGCCGACGGTGTTCGAGCACCTGACGGTGTTCGAGAACCTCGAGCTCGCGCTCAAGACGAACAAGGGCGTGCGCGCGTCGATGCTGTTCAAGCTCGATTCGGCTCAGAGCGACCGCCTGGCCGAGGTGCTGGAGACCATCCACCTGGCCGACAGCGTGTCGCGCCTGGCCGGCAACCTGAGCCACGGCCAGAAGCAGTGGCTGGAGATCGGCATGCTGCTGATGCAGGATCCGAAGCTGCTGCTGCTCGACGAGCCAGTCGCCGGCATGACCGACGAAGAGACGGCGCGCACCGCGGAGCTGTTCCTCACCCTCAAGGGCAAGCATTCGCTGATGGTGGTGGAGCACGACATGAGCTTCATCCGCACCATCTCCGAGATCGTCACCGTGCTGTGCGACGGCTCGGTTCTCGCACAAGGCACGCTTGATGAAGTGCAGGCCGATGAGCGTGTTATCGAGGTCTATCTTGGGCGCTGAAGCTGCTGTTGTCCGGGGCTCGGCGACGGGGGCTGTCCCTTTGGGCGGCCGACGTCACCGGCCCTTCGGGCTTCCCTGCGCTGCTCGCGACGGGCGGGGTCTCGCAGAACTCGCTTCGCTCAGACAGCTGCGAGCCCTGATCCGCCCGCCGCTGCGCTGCTCGGCGGTGCCTCAACGGCCGCCCAAAGGGACAGCCCCCGTCGCCGTGGTCGCAGCAGTGCCGCATCCCCTGCCTTCCTCCCTCTCCCTCTGGGAGAGGGCCGGGGTGAGGGCAGACGGCATCAACACCACGACAAGCGCCCGGTATGCGGCGCGGTGTG
The DNA here is from genome assembly GCF_965279555.1 of Variovorax sp. Classification (NCBI taxonomy): domain Bacteria; kingdom Pseudomonadati; phylum Pseudomonadota; class Betaproteobacteria; order Burkholderiales; family Comamonadaceae; genus Variovorax; species Variovorax sp. The sequence goes on from NZ_OZ257247.1 coordinate 817,084, forward strand.
GGCGGCCCCTCTGTGCCGCCGAGGAGCGCAGCGTTTCGCGGATCAGGGCTCGCAGCTGTTTGAGCGAAGCGAGTTCTGCGAGACCCCGCGAAACGCGAGCACCGCAGGGGAGCCCGAAGGGCCGGCATAGTGGGGCCGCCCGCGCCGTGCCGCGTACCGGGCGCCCTCCAAACGAAACCAGGAAGGAGCCCAGAAAATGCTGACAGTCAAAAACATCCACCAGTACTACGGCGGCTCCCACATCCTCCGGGACGTGAGCTTCGAAGCCAAGCTGGGCAAAGTCACCGTGCTGCTGGGCCGCAACGGCGTAGGCAAGACCACGCTGCTCAAGTCGCTCATGGGCCTCGTGCCCATCAAGAGCGGCAGCATCGAACTCGAAGGCAAGCCCATCCACAAGGCCACGCCCTACGACAGGGCCAGGGCAGGCATAGGCTTCGTCCCCCAGGGCCGTGAGATCTTCGCGAGGCTCACCGTAGAAGAAAACCTGCGCATGGGCCTGGCCTACAAGAGCGGCAGCACGCCCATTCCTTCGGAGCTGTACGACCTGTTCCCCGTGCTCAAGCAAATGATCAACAGAAGAGGCGGCGACCTCTCCGGCGGCCAGCAGCAGCAGCTTGCCATCGCGCGCGCCCTGACCCCCAAGCCCAGGCTGCTCATCCTCGACGAGCCCACCGAAGGCATCCAGCCCAGCATCATCAAGGACATCGGCCGCGTCATCCGCATGCTGGCCGACCGCGGCGACATGGCCATCGTGCTGTGCGAGCAGTACTACGACTTCGCCCAGGAACTGGCCGACGACTACCTCGTGATGGAGCGCGGCGAGGTCATCGCGCGCGGCCTCGGCAAAGACATGGAAGCACAGGGCGTGCGCCAGCTGGTGGCCATCTGAGCCTTGCCGCCCGGGCCTCGCGGCCATGTGAGTACAAGGTCTTCGGCAATTCCGTATCGGTGGAAGTTCAGGGTTAACCCTAAAATCGGGCTTTGCCCGCTGCTGCCGGGCACCTCCCAGGAGCCTGGCCTTGAACGCCTCCCCAACCGCGCCGGACAGCGCGGGCACCGACATTTCCTCCTTTTCCCTGCCTTCCGGCAAGCCCGCCAACTTCCTGCGCGCGGTGCTGGCGCTCGGCGTCGGCGGCTTCGCCATCGGCACCGGCGAATTCGTCATCATGGGCCTGCTGCCCGAAGTCGCCAAGGACATCGGCGTGAGCATTCCGCAGGCCGGGCACGTCATCAGCGCCTATGCGCTCGGCGTGGTCATCGGCGCACCGGTGCTCGCGGTGCTCGCCGCCGGCTGGCGCCGCCGCGCGTTGCTGATCGCGCTCATGGCCGTGTTCGCGGCCGGCAACTTCGCCAGCGCCATTGCGCCCAACTATCTGCTGCTGAACCTGCTGCGCTTTGCCGCCGGCCTGCCGCACGGCACCTACTTCGGCGTGGCCGCGCTGGTGGCCGCCACGCTCGCGCCACCGGGGCGACGCGCGCGGGCCGTGGGGCTCGTCATGCTGGGGCTCACAGGCGCCACGCTGGTCGGCGTGCCCATCGCGGCCTGGCTGGGCCAGATCTTCGGCTGGCGCGCGGCCTTCGTCTTCGTCGGCGTGATCGCGCTGGTGGCGATCGCGCTGCTTCGCCGCGACATCCCGGACATGGCCCCGGCCGCCGGCGCCAGCCCGTGGCGCGAACTCGGCGCGCTCAAGCGCAAGCAGGTGTGGTTCACGCTGGGCATCGGCGCCATCGGCTTCGGCGGCATGTTCGCGGTGTTCAGCTACATCAAGCCCACGCTGATCGAAGTGGCCGGCATGCCGCTGGGCGGCGTGCCCTTCGTGCTGGCGCTGTTTGGCCTCGGCATGGTCATGGGAAACCTCGTGGGCTCGCGGCTGGCCGACAAGTCGCTCATGCGCACCATCGGCGGCCTGCTGGTCTACGCGGCGCTGGTGCTCGCGATGTTCACCTTCGCGGCCCACAACATGGTGACCGCGTCGATCAACGTGTTCCTCATCGGCACCACCGTGGCCATCGGCCCGGCGCTGCAGATCCGCCTGATGGACGTGGCCGGCGACGCGCAGACACTGGCGGCAGCGCTCAACCACTCGGCCTTCAACATGGCCAACGCGCTCGGTGCATGGCTCGGCGGCGTGGCCATTGCGGCCGGGCTGGGCTGGACTTCCACCGGCTGGGTCGGCGCATTGCTTGCGCTGGCGGGCATGGGCGTGTTCGGCTGGGCGATTGCCAGCGCCCGCGCCGACGCGCGTCAGCGGCCGGCGGCCATCGCCTGCTGAGCCATCGGCGCCCGCCCGCTACCTGGTGGGCGCAGGCGCCGCGGAGCGTTCGCGCAGCAGCGCCGCAAAGTTCTGCAGCTCGGCTGCGTTGAGGTCCGACACGGCCCAGGCCTGCATGCCGCCCTGGGTCCAGTGCACCAGCTGATAACCCTGGCGCGCCGAGAGCACCGGCGCCTGCGCCTTGGCATCCGAAGAAGCCGGCCAGACGAACAGGTTGATGACATGCGGCCCCGAGCGGTAGACCAGCGCCGCCACCGTGCGGCCATCCAGATAGTCGAGTCGCCCGCCCGTCAGCGGAAAACCCTCCGCCGCAAGATCGACCACCGGCGGCGAAAAGTCGAGCTTGCCGGCGAACCACGGCTTCACCGTGTGCTGGTCGGAAGATGCCACGTCGGCCAGGTGCGAGGCCATCAGCGAGCGCACATGGTTCGCGGTGACGCTTTCGGCGAGCGCATCCGAAGGCGGCACCGGCGTTGCAAGCAGCACCAGCGCCAGCCCCCATGCCGTTGCCGCGCCGGTCCCGAACCATGCCAGCCCTTGCCACACGCCGTGCCGCCGGGCCACCGGGGCGGGCGCCGTGGGCGCAGCCACCGCCTCGGCACGCACCGCGCGCCCGATGCGCCCGGCCAGGTCCTCGGGCGGTGCGTGCCGTGCGGCATGGCGCCGTATCAGTGTTCCCAGTTCCTCGTCAGACATTGACATGGTGTGTCCTTCCTTGCGCGTCGCCGGGACGTTCGTCGCGCAGGCTCTCGCGCAGCATCGCCCGCGCGCGCGACAGCCGCGACATGACGGTGCCCAGCGGCACGCCCGCGATGCGCGCGATGTCTTCGTAGCGCATCTCTTCCAGTTCGCGCAGCACGATCACCTCGCGGTACACCGGCGGCAGCGCATCGATGGCCGCGTTGACGCGCTCGCCCTGCACGCGGCGCTCCCATTGCCGCGCCGGGTCTCCCGCCTCGGGCGAGGAGGGCGCCGAGGCGGCCTCGCTGTCGCGCAGTTCGTCGAACTCCACCTGGTCGGCCAACTGCCGGTTCTGCCGCATCCAGTCGTAACAGGCATTGCGCACGATGCCCAGCAGCCACGGCCTTGCGCTCTCGCCGCGCAGTCCGTCGAAGAAGCGGAACGCACGCAGGTACGCCTCCTGCACCGCGTCGTCGGCCAGTTGGTCGTCGCGCAGCAGCCAGCGCGCAAGGTTCCATGCCGCGGCCAGATGCGGCAGCGCGGCGGCTTCGAACTGGCGTGTGCGGTGGTCGGTCGACAGGCTCAAGGGCTCCTTCTTCCTGCATGACGTGGCAGCCCGGTGCTTTATTCCAGTTTTTTTGAGTAACGGCTGGAATAAGCAGGGCACGCCATGCGTCATGCCCTCCACGGATTCTGCTTGTTTCGCTTCTCCACAGGAGGTTTTCATCATGATCGCCATACCCGGATTCGCGCGCATCCTCGTCGTTCTTGCGGCTCTGGCAGCCTCTGCGGGCCCGGCGCTCGCCGCCGGCCCCAAGGCCTATGTCGGCAACTTCAAGGACAGCACGGTCAGCGTGATCGACACCGCCTCGGAGCGCGTGGTGGCCACGCTGCCGGTGGCGGCGGGGCCGGACGGCATCGTGATCGCGCCAGACGGGCGCAGCGTGTTCGTGAGCGGCTCCGGCGCCTCGGCCGTGAGCGAGATCGACGCCGCGAGCGACCGCGTGACGCGCGGCATCGAAGTCGGCAAGGGACCGCAGGGCCTGGCCATGACCGCCGACGGCAAATGGCTGCTGGTGGCCGTCAACGGCGACGACCGCGTGGCCTTCGTCGACACCTCGGCGCACGGCGTGAGCGCTGCCGTGCCGGTGCCCAAGCCGCACACCATCGCCATCCGGCCCGACGGCCGGCAGGCCTATGTGGCCTCGCAGGAGCCGGGGCACTTCGCGCTGGTGGTCATCGACATGGCGACGCGCGCCGTGATCACGCAGATTCCGCTCGACAAGCCGCCGCGCGACCTGGAGTTCGACCCCGACGGCAAGTCGCTGTACCTCACGCTGGCCGGCGTGCCCGCAGTGCAGGTGCTCGACGCGGCCACCAACCAGTGGGGCGCGCCCATTCCCACGGGCGTGTCGCCGCACATCGCGCAGCACTTCGCGGGCATGGCGAGCGGCGTGGTGGTGGTGCAGGGGCCGGGCGAGGTCATGCTGTTCGACCCCGCCGCGCGCACGTCGGTGCGCAGCATCGGCGTGGGCAAGCAGCCGCACTGGCTCGACCTGTCGGCGGACGGCAAGAAGCTGTGGGTCAGCAACGAAGGCTCCAACGACGTGAGCGTGGTCGACCTGGGCGGCGGCGCCATGCACACCGTGGCGGTCGGCAACGCGCCGCGCAAGGTGGCGGTGCAGCGCGTGGCGGCCTCGGGCACCGAGCACGCTGGCAGTTCCAGCCATGTCACCATTCGCAACTTCGCCTTCGAGCCCGCGCAGATCACCGTCAAGGCCGGCCAGCGCGTGAGCTGGCAGAACGACGACGGCGCGCCGCACGGGCTGGTGTTCAAGGATGGCGGCACGGGCATCGACCTGCTGCTGCCGGGCAAGAGCTTCGCGCGCACCTTCGACAAGCCGGGCACCTATGACTACGTCTGCTCGGTGCATTCGTACATGACGGCGCGCGTGACGGTCATTTCACCCTGACCTGCGCGCGGGCGACGCCGTGCCTATGATGTTTGCGCGGGCCGTGCATGTGCACGGCCCTTTCGCATCACAGGAGCCAACCCACATGAGCATTCCTACCACGCGGCTCGGCCGCACCGGCCTGACCGTGTCCCGCCTCGCGCTCGGCACCATGACCTTCGGCCTGCAGACCGACGAGACCGTGTCGCACCAGATCCTGGACAAGGCGGCCGAAGGCGGCATCAACTTCCTGGACACGGCTGACGTGTATCCGCTCGGCGGTACGGTCGAGACCACCGGCCGCACGGAAGAAATCATTGGCCGCTGGCTGCAGAAGCAGGGCCCCACGGGCCGCCGCCGTTTCGTTGTCGCCACCAAGGCGGTCGGCAAGGTCGGCCCCAACAGCTGGGACCAGGGTGCGTCGCGCAAGCACCTGCTGGACGCCATCGACGCTTCGCTCAAGCGGCTGCAGACCGACCACGTCGACCTGTACCAGCTGCACAGCGACGACCGGGAGACGCCGCTCGAGGAAAGCCTGGAGGCGCTCGACGTCATCGTGAAGTCGGGCCGTGCGCGCTATGTGGGCGTGTCGAACTTCCTGGCCTACCGGCTGGCCCGTGCGCTGGGCAAGGCCGAGCTGCACAAGCTCACGCGCTATGTGTCGGTGCAGCCGCGCTACAGCCTGCTGTTCCGCGAGATCGAACGCGAACTGCTGCCGCTGGCGGGCGAGGAAGGGCTGGGCGTGATTCCCTACAACCCGCTGGCTGGCGGCCTGCTCACCGGCAAGTACAAGGCCGGCGCCAAGCCCGAGGGCAACACCCGCTTCACGCTCGGCACCGCGGGCAACATGTACCAGGACCGTTACTGGAACGAGCGCAGCTTCAACACCGTGGCGCAACTGCACAAGCTGGCGGACGAAGCCGGCGTGCCGCTGGCCACGCTGGCCGTTGCGTGGGTGATGGCGAACCCGCTGATCACCGCGCCGCTGCTCGGCGCGAGCCGGCCCGACCAGCTCGATGCGACGCTGGCGGCTGCCGAATACAAGCTCGATCCGGCGCTGAAGCAGAAGCTCGACGAGTTGACCGCGGAATATCGCAAGGGCGACGCGCCGCGCTGAGTTCGTCGTGTTGCTCCTTCCCCCGCTGGGGGAAGGCCGGGATGGGGGCAGGCCTTCGGATAAGCACGATGCTTCATCGAGTGCCGCCGTGCCCCCACCCCGACCCTCCCCCAGCGGGGGAGGGAGCAAAACTGAAACTGTCAGACTTGTCAGTTAGTCGACAGCGAGGGGTTTGAGGGGGCTCCTAGAGTGGCCCCATCATGGTCCTCACTGACGCACCCCCCCTATCGCGCGCGGCCCTCGCGCTGGCCGTCCTGCTCCTTGCGGGGTGCGCCGTCGGTCCCGACTACGCCCGCCCGCAGATGGACGTGCCGACCGCCTTCAAGGAAACCGGCGGCCCCTGGAAGACCGCCGCGCCGCAGACCATCGATGCCAACCATCCCTGGTGGGACGCCTATGGCGACAGCACACTCGGCGCGCTGATGGTGCAGGCCAACGCGGCCAACCAGAACATCCGCGTTGCCGAAGCCCAGTACCGCGAGGCGCAGGCCGTCACCGCCGCGGCGCGCGCCAACTTCTTCCCGACCGTCGGCCTGAATGCCGGGGCCGTGCGGGCGCAGAGCAACAGCACCGGCGTCGTCAAGCTGGGCACCGCGGACACGCTGGGCCTGGGCGCGAGCTGGGAACCCGACCTGTGGGGCTCGGTGCGCCGCTCGGTGGAGGCCGGCACCGCCAGCGAGCAGGCCAGCGCCGACGACCTGGCCGGTGCGCGCCTGAGCATCCAGACCACGCTCGCGCAGGACTACCTGCAGATCCGCGTCATCGACCTCGAGCGCGACCTGTACGCCAGCACCACCACCGCCTATGCCAAGGCGCTCGAACTCACGCAGCACCAGTACGCCGCCGGCACCGTGCTGCGCTCCGACGTGGCACTGGCCGAAAGCCAGCTCAAGACCGCGCAGGCGCAGGCGGTCGACCTCGATGCGCAGCGCGCGCAGCTCGAGCACGCCATCGCCGTGCTGACGGGGCAGGCGCCGGCTTCGTTCTCGCTGCCGCCGCTGGAGTCTTCGGGCCAGCCGCAGACGGCCGAGTCGCTTTCCTCGGCCTCGGCGCTGCATGTGCAACTGCCGGTCTCGCCCACGGGACTGCCGTCGGAATTGCTCGAACGCCGGCCCGACATCGCCGGCGCCGAGCGCCGCGTGCAGGCCGCCAACGCCAACATCGGCGTGGCCAAGGCCGCGTACTACCCGCAGATCACGCTCAGCGCCAGCGGCGGCTTCAGCGCGGCCAGCCTTGCCACGCTGTTCAACACGCCCAGCCGCGTGTGGTCGCTGGGCGCCGCGCTCGCGCAGACCGTGTTCGACGGCGGCCTGCGCAAGGCCCGCACCGACCAGGCCGTGGCCGCCTACGACGTCTCCGTCGCCCAATACAAGCAGACCGTGCTCGGCGGCTTCCAGCAGGTGGAAGACAACCTGGCCACCCTGCGCGTGCTCGACAGCGAATCGACGCTGCAGGCCGATGCCGTGCGCGCCGCCCAGCTTGCCGAGCGGCTGGCCCTGGCCCAGTACCGAGCCGGCACGGCCACCTACCTGAGCGTGGTGACGGCGCAGACGCTGTCGCTCACCAACCAGCGCACGGCCGCGCAAGTGCTGGGCCGGCAGCTGGCCGCCAGTGTCTCGCTGATCGCGGCCACGGGTGGCGGCTGGAGTGCCGCCGATGCCGTCGCAAGCGCCGACAAGATTTCCAGGAATTGATGCCATGACGACCATCCCCACCACCGCCACCAGGCACCCCCTGTTCCAGCGCCGATCGACCTGGCTCGCCACCGCCACCCTCGTATTGGTGCTGGGCGGCGGAGCCTGGGCGCTCACCCACCAGTCCGCCCACGCCGCCAAGCCCGAGGCCGCCCAGCCACCGCCGCCGGTGCAGGTGACCACGGCGCGCGTCAAGCAGCAGGAAGTGCAGGTCTACCGCAGCGGCATCGGCACCGTGGCCTCCATGGCCACCGTCACCGTCAAGGCCCGCATCGACGGGCAGCTCGACAAGGTCGGCTTCGTCGAGGGGCAGGACGTGAAGGCCGGCCAGCTGATCGCGCAGCTCGACCCGCGCACGCTGCAGGCGCAGCTCGCGCAGGCGCAGGCCACCAGGGCGAAGGACCAGGCCACGCTCGCCAACGCCCGCGCCGACCTCAAGCGCTACACCACGCTGATCGCGCAGGACGCCGCCACGCAGCAGCAGCTCGACACGCAGAAGGCGCTCGTCAACCAGCTCGAAGCCACCGTGCAGAACGACGCCGCGCAGGTGAAGTACGCCGAGGTGCAGCTGAGCTTCACGCGCATCTCGTCGCCCATGGACGGCCGCGTCGGGGCGCGGCTGGTGGACCCCGGCAACATCGTGCATGCGGCCGACACCAACGGGCTGGTGGTCATCAACCAGATCGACCCCATCGCCGTGCAGTTCACGCTGCCCGAAGACGCGGTGCAGGACATCAACCGCCTGCAGCAGAAAAGCAGCCAGCCGCTGACGGTGGTGGCCTACGACCGCAGCGGCGCGCAGATGCTGGGCACCGGCAAGCTCATCTTGCTGAACAACCAGATCGACACCACCAGCGGCACCGTGCAGCTCAAGGGCAGCTTCGCCAACCCGCAGCACACCCTGTGGCCCGGCCAGTATGTCAACGTGCGGCTGCAGCTCGACCGCCGGCCCGATTCGCTCACCGTGCCCGCCGCCGCCGTGCAGCGCGGCCAGGACAGCACATACGTCTGGGCGGTCGATGACGAGAACAAGGTCAGCAACGTGCCGGTGCACGTGGTGCAGATTGCCGACGGCACGGCCGTGATCGACAAGGGCCTGAGCGCGAACCAGCGCGTGGTGGTGGACGGCCAGTACAAGCTCAAGCCCGGCGCCACCGTCATCGAGCCGCCGCCCGCGCGCAAGGGTGCCAGCGGGAGCGGCAATTGAGCATTTCCGCCACATTCATCAAGCGCCCCATCGGCACCACGCTGCTGGCGCTGGCCATTTTGCTGGTCGGTGCGGCGGTGTTTCCGCTGCTGCCGGTGGCGCCGCTGCCGCAGGTCGACTTTCCGACGATCCAGGTCTCCGCCAGCCTGCCCGGCGCCAGTCCGGAGACCATGGCCTCCAACGTGGCGCAGCCGCTGGAGCGCAACTTCTCGCTGATCGCGGGGCTGTCGCAGATGACATCGACCAGCGGAACGGGCAACACCCAGATCACGCTGCAGTTCGACCTCGACCGCAGCATCGACGCCGCCGCGCTCGACGTGCAGGCCGCCATCAACGCGTCCACCGGCCAGTTGCCGGCCAACCTGCCGAGCCCGCCCACCTTCCGCAAGGTGAACCCGGCGGACGCGCCCATCCTCATCCTGTCGGTGCAGTCGAAGACGCTGCCGCTGACCGAGGTGAACGACTACGCCGACAACATCCTCGCGCAGCAGATCTCGCAGATATCGGGCGTGGGCCTGGTCAACATCGGCGGCGTGCAGAAGCCGGCCGTGCGTATCCAGGTCGACCCGGCCAAGCTCGCCGCGCTGGGCCTGAGCCTGGAAGACGTGCGCACCGTGCTCTCGTCGGCCACCGTGAATGCGCCCAAGGGCACGATCGACGGTGCGAACCAGAGCTTCACCGTCTACACGAATGACCAGCTTCTGAAAGCACAGCCCTGGAACGACGTGGTGCTGGCCTACCGCAACGGCGCGCCGATCCGCGTGCGCGACCTGGGCGTGGCGATCGACGGCCCCGAGAATTCCAAGATTGCCGGCTGGGCCTACGCCGGTGCCGCCGCGCCTGCCGGCAGCAACGTGCAGAACGGCCGCTCCATCGTGCTTGCCATCACCAAGCAGCCGGGCGCCAACGTGATCGAAACCGTGGACCGCATCAACGCGGCGCTGCCGCGGCTGAAGGCGTCGATTCCGCCGACCATCGACGTCAACGCCATCATCGACCGCACGCAGACCATCCGTGCCTCGGTGAAGGACGTGGAGTTCACGCTGCTGCTGACCATCGCGCTGGTGGTGGCCGTGATCTTCGTGTTCCTGCGCAACGTGCCGGCCACGCTCATTCCCAGCGTGACGGTGCCGCTCGCGCTGCTGGGCACGGTGGCGATGATGTACCTGCTGGGCTACAGCCTGGACAACCTCTCGCTCATGGCGCTGACCATCGCGGTCGGCTTCGTGGTGGACGACGCCATCGTGATGCTGGAGAACATCTACCGCTACGTCGAAGAGGGCATGACGGCGATGGAGGCCGCCTACAAGGGCGCGGGCGAAATCGGCTTCACCATCATCTCGATCTCGGTGTCGCTGGTGGCGGTGTTCATTCCGCTGCTGCTCATGGGCGGCATCGTGGGGCGCCTCTTCCGCGAGTTCGCGGTGACTGTCACGCTGACCATCGTGGTGAGCGTGATCATCTCGCTCACGCTGACGCCCATGCTGTGCTCGCGCTTCCTCAAGAATGAACACGGCAGCAAGCACGGGCGGCTGTACCTGCTGTTCGAGCGCGGCTTCGACGCCATGCTCAACGGCTACAAGCGCGGGCTGCACGTGGTGCTGGACCACCAGTTCATCACGCTGATGGTGTTCATTGCCACGGTGGCCGCCACGGGCGTGCTGTTCGCGGTGATTCCCAAGGGCTTCTTCCCGCAGCAGGACACCGGCTTCATCTCGGGCTTTGCCGAGTCGGCGCAGGACGCTTCCTTCGCGTCGATGAACGCCCGCATGATCCAGCTGGCCGACGTGGTGCGCAACGACCCCGACGTGACCGGCTTCGGCATGAACGGCAGTTCTTCCACCTACAACACCGGCAACTTCTACATCAGCCTGAAGCCCAAGGACGAAGGCCGCACCGCCACCGCCGACGAGATCATCACGCGGCTGCGCCCGCAACTGGCCAAGGTGCAGGGCGTGAACCTGTTCCTGCAGGCGGGGCAGGACATCCGCGTGGGCGGCCGCGCTTCGCGCACTCAGTACCAGTACACGGTGACCGACGCCGACCTGGACGAGCTCAACACCTGGGCGCCCAAGCTGCTCGCGCGCTTCAAGCAGCTGCCCGAGCTCACCGACCTGGCCACCGACCAGCAGAACGCCGCCGCGTCGGCCGTGCTGACCATCGACCGCGACCGCGCATCGAGCTTCGGCATCACGCCGGCCACCATCGACGCCACGCTCTACGACGCGATCGGCCAGCGCCAGGTGGCACAGTACTTCACACAGCTCAACAGCTACCACGTGGTGCTGGAGGTAACGCCCAGCCTGCAGCAGGACCCGGCGCTCTTCAGCAAGCTCTACCTGGGCTCGCCCATCACCGGGCAGCAGGTGCCGCTGTCGACCTTCGTGAAGGTGGACACCAGCAAGACGGCTTACCTGTCGATCAGCCACCAGGGGCAGTTCCCGGCGGTGACCATTTCGTTCAACCTGGCGCCGGGCGTTGCGCTGGGCGACGCGGTGAACGCCATCAACAAGGCGCAGGCCGACATGGGCCTGCCGCAGTCGCTGACCGGCTCGTTCCAGGGCACGGCGCAGGCCTTCCAGGATTCGCTGGCCTCGCAGCCCTACCTGATTGCCGCGGCGCTGGTGGCGGTGTACATCGTGCTGGGCCTGCTGTATGAGAGCTACATCCACCCGCTGACGATTCTCTCGACGCTGCCCTCGGCCGGCGTGGGGGCGCTGCTGATATTGATGGCGGGCGGCTACGACCTGAGCGTGATCGCGCTCATCGGCATCATCCTGCTGATCGGCATCGTGAAGAAGAACGGCATCATGATGATCGACTTCGCGCTCAAGGCCGAGCGCGAGCAGGGCATGTCGCCGCAGGACGCCATCTACCAGGCCTGCCTGCTGCGCTTCCGCCCCATCATGATGACGACCATGTGCGCGCTGCTGTCGGGCCTGCCGCTGATGCTGGGCCACGGCTCCGGCTCCGAGCTGCGCCGCCCGCTGGGCTACGCGATGGTCGGCGGGCTGATACTCTCGCAGGCACTCACGCTGTTCACGACCCCGGTGGTCTACCTGTACCTCGACCGCGCCCACTACTGGTACCTGAGCCGCAAGGAAGCGCGCAAGGCCCGCAAGGCCCGAAACGCCCGAAACGCCGAGAAGGAAGGCAAGGCTCCGGTGCCGGCCGAGGCGCACTGACGAGCGCCGGCCGACACCATGGACGGAGACACAGAAAAAGACGCCATGAAGATCCTGATTGTCGAAGACGAACTGAGAACCGCGGACTACCTCTCCAAGGGTCTGACGGAGCAGGGCTGTGCCGTCGACATGGCGCACAACGGCATCGACGGCCAGCACCTGGCGCTCACGCACGACTACGACGTGATCGTGCTCGACGTGATGCTGCCGGGGCAGGACGGCTTCTCGGTGCTGCGCGAGCTGCGCGCCGTGAAGCAGACGCCGGTCATCATGCTCACCGCGCGCGACCGGGTCGAAGACCGCATCAAGGGCCTGCACGAAGGCGCGGACGACTACCTCGTCAAGCCCTTCTCGTTCCTGGAGCTGCTGGCGCGGCTGCAGGCGCTGAACCGGCGCGGCCGCAAGCAGGAGCCGATGCAGCTGCGCATTGCCGACCTGCAGATCGACCTGCTGGCGCGCAAGGCCCTGCGAGGCAACACGCGCATCGACCTCACCGCCAAGGAATTCGCGCTGCTGGCCGTGCTGGCCCGGCGCCAGGGCGAGATCCTGTCGAAGACCGCCATTGCCGAGCTGGTGTGGGACATGAACTTCGACAGCAACACCAACGTGGTCGAGGTGGCCATCAAGCGGCTGCGCGACAAGATCGACGTGCCGTTCAGCCCCAAGCTGCTGCACACCATCCGCGGCATGGGCTACGTGATGGAAGTGCGCGACGCGCAGGCAGAGGGCCAAGCCCCGTGAAACGCTCCATCACCGCCCGGCTGGTGCTCATGTTCGCGGCCGTGGCGCTCGCGACCTTCGCGCTGGCCGGATTCGCGCTGCAGAACGTGCTGGCGCGCGAACTGGAGCGGCACCAGTACGAAGAGCTGGACACCTCGCTCAAGAACCTGCAGTTCTGGATCAAGGCCATCGGCAGCCCCGAGCGCTGGCCGCGCGTGCAGGCGCGCATGGACGCGCTCACGCCCGCCGACGGCAGCGTGCGCTTCTGGGTACTCAGCGACGACCCGCGCTTCCAGTACGGCAAGGGCCTGGCCGAAATAGACGGCCTCACGCGCGAAGCCAACGGCCACGGCAGCATCATCGAGCTGCCCGGGCATGAGCGGCCGTTTCGCACGCTGTCGGTGCACATCGATCCCCTCGACCAGCGGCCGGCGGTGCGGCTGATCGTCGGGCACAACACCGAGCCATATGCGCGCACGCGCCAGGCCTTCCTGACCGCGCTGGTCGGGCTCGGGCTGGCGGCGGTACTGGTGGTGGCCGTGGCCGGCTACTGGATTGCGCGCGTGGGGTTGCGGCCGCTGGAGCGGCTGTCGCGCGAGGCGCAGGCGCTGCGGCCAAAGACGCTGTCGCAGCGGCTGCGCTCCGAGCCCCTGCCGGTGGAGCTGTCGGCGCTGGCCGAAGCCTTCAACGGCGCGCTCGCCCGGCTCGAAGAAGCCTACGGCCAGCTCGAGGCCTTCAATGCCGACGTGGCGCACGAACTGCGCACGCCGCTGGCCAACCTCATCGGCAGCACGCAGGTGGCCCTGTCGCGCCAGCGCAGCGCCGGCGAGTTCCAGGAAGTGCTGCAGGCCAACCTCGAAGACCTGGAGCGGGTGCGCTCCATCGTCAACGACATGCTGTTCCTGGCGCGCGCCGACCGCGGCGAGGTGGCCACCGGCCTGGTGCTCACGCCGGTGGCGCAGGAAGTGCGCAAGACCATCGAGTTCTTCGAGTTCGTGCTCGACGAGGCCCGCACCCAGGTGTCCATCGAGGGCGACGTGCACACCGAGGCCCGGCTGGAAAGCGCGCTGTTCCGCCGCGCGATGTCGAACCTGCTGCAGAACGCCATCGAGCATTCGGAGCCGGGCGCGCACATTGCCGTCACGCTGCGCGAGGAAGAGGCCGTGACCTGGATCACCGTGTCCAACCCCGGCGCGCCCATCGATGCGCAGCATGTGCCGCACCTTTTCGATCGCTTCTACCGTGCAGATGCCTCGCGCAACGACCGGGGCGAGCACCACGGGCACGGGCTGGGGTTGGCCATCGTGAAGGCGGTTGCGAGCATGCACGGCGGGCAGGTCAGTGCGTCGCGCCAGGGCGGCCTGAATACCTTCGGCTTCAGCGTTGCACGGTAGCTCGCCCCGAGGCATGCCGCGAATGTCCGGGGCGCGGTACGTTCTTGGGCCATGCCGGAGAATCGCGGTTCGCATGAACCGCACGCAACCCCCGCAATTTCTTCTGCCGGCATCCGGACAAGGGCAGCCATGGCGCAGCTGATGTCGCTGCTGGTGCAGAACGCGATCCTGGTGGTGTTTGCCGCCAGCTTCGCCGCGCGCCTGGGGTTGCCCGTCCCGGCTGCCGCCGTGCTGGTGCTCACCGGCGCGCTGCTGGCGGCGGGCGACGTGTCCGTGCCCGGTGTGGTGCTGGCCGCGGTTGTTGCCAATCTGCTGGGCGACGCGGCTTGGTTCTATGCGGGCCGGCGCTTCGGCTACCGATTCATGCGCCTCTTGTGCCGCATCTCGCTGTCGCCCGACACCTGCGTGCGGCGCGGCGAATCGCTCATCACCGACTGGGGCGGCCTGTCGCTGGTGGCGGCCAAGTTCGTGCCGGGCGTGTCGGTGGTGGCGCCGCCGATGGCGGGGGCGCTGGGCATGTCGGTGCGGCGCTTCGTCGGCTTCGACATTGGCGCGGCGCTGGTCTGGACCGGCCTGTTCCTCGGGCTGGGCTGGGTCTTCCGCAACCAGATCCAGGAGGTGCTGGCCATCATGGCGCAGGCCGGCGGCATCGCCACGGTGGCGCTGGGCGTGCTGCTGCTGGTCATTCTTGCGGTGCGCTACTGGCGCCGCCGCGCCTTCATGCGGCTCACCGGCATGCCGCGCATTTCTGTCGACGAACTGCACGAACTGCTCAGCAGCGAAGAACCGCCGCTGGTGATCGACGTGCGGGGCAAGGCCGGCATGCAGGTCGATCCGCGCCGCATTCCGGGGGCCATGCCATACACCCTCAAGGCGCTGCAGCAGCGCAACCTCGACCTGTCGCATGCCCTGGGCCGCGACGTGGTGCTGTACTGCAACTGCCCCAACGAGGTCTCGGCCGCACAGGCCGCGCGTGTGCTGCTGGCCCGTGGCGCGCGCCGGGCGCTGCCGCTGACCGGCGGGCTCGACGCATGGGTGGCCTCGGGCCGGCCGACCAGCGTGGATTGAATCCAGGGTTGCCTCGGCGGCCATCTGCAGAAATCGGCCTCCCGTGCTATGGTCCCCGGCCCTCGGGATAACCCTAGAGGTTGCCCTGCAGAAACCGGGATTCCTCGTGTCTTCAACCTCCAAAGCTCCTCATTCACCGGCCGGCCTCACGCCCTTGCTGACGCTGGTCTTCGCCGTGGCCTGCGGCCTGTGCGTGGCCAACATCTACTACGCGCAGCCGCTGATCGGCCCCATCTCCGACACGCTGCAGCTGCACGCCGGCCTGGCCGGGCTCATCATGACGCTGACCCAGCTCGGCTACGGCGCCGGCCTGCTGCTGCTGGTGCCGCTGGCCGACGTGGTCGAGAACCGGCGGCTGATCGTCGGCGCGCTCTTCGGCGCGGTGATCGGGCTGGTGGGCATCGCGCTCTCGGACTCGGCCGTCACCTTCCTGGCCGCTTCCTTCGTGGTGGGCGCTTGCGCGGTCGCGGCGCAGGTGCTGCTGCCCTTTGCCTCGCACCTGGCGCCCGAGGCCACGCGCGGCAAGGTGGTCGGCAACATCATGGCCGGCCTGCTCGGCGGCATCATGCTGGCGCGGCCATTTGCCAGCCTGGTGGCTTCTGCATTGGGCTGGCGCGCGGTGTTCTGGCTGTCGGCGGTGCTGATGGCCGCGCTCATCGCGGTGCTGTGGCGCGTGCTGCCGCAGCGCCGGCCGCATGCATCGGTGGGCTATGCGCGCACCATGGCCTCGCTGCCGGGCATCGTCTGGAACACGCCGGTGCTGCGCCGGCGCGGGCTGTACCAGGGAATGATGTTCTCCGGCTTCCAGGCCTTCTGGACGGCAGTGCCGCTGGCGCTGGCGCATGAATTCGGCATGGGGCAGGGCGGCATCGCGGCATTCGCGCTGGCCGGCGCCGCCGGCGCGCTGATGGCGCCCATCGCCGGCCGGCTGGCCGACCGAGGGCTGACCCGCCCGGCCACGGGCATCGCCATCGCGGTGGCGCTGTTCTCCTTCTTGCTGGGGGCGGTGGCCATGCACTACCGCTCGCTGGCCGGGCTGGTCGCGGCGGGCATCCTGCTCGACGGCGCGGTGCAGCTGTGCCAGGTGCTGAACTTCCGCAGCCTCTTCATGCTGGCGCCGGAGCTGCGCGGCCGGCTCAACGGGCTGTTCATGACCTTCATCTTCATCTGCGCGGCGGTGGCCTCCGGCATTGCGGCGGCCGTGTATGCCTTCCATGGCTGGAGCGGGCTGTGCCTGCTGGGTGGCGGCTATGTGCTGGTGGCGCTGCTGTATTACGCGACGGAGTTCAGGCGCGGTGCGCTGCCCGTGCCCACCGGCACCTGAGGACGAAGCCGGCGGGGGCCGGTGGTAGGCTTGCCGCCCGATGAATCTCCGCATCAAGATCGTTGCGCTGGCCGTTGCACCGCTGCTCATCGCACTGGTGCTGGTGGCCCTTGCCGTGCGCCACCAGGAGCACGACCTTGCCCAGCGCGAGCGCGCCCTCATCGAGAACAGCTACATGGCCCAGCGCCGCAGCGAGCTGCGCAGCTACGTGGACCTGGCCGTGAGCAACCTGCTGCCGCTGTACGAATCCGGCCAGGACGACGAGGCCACCCGCAACGAGGCACTGCGCCGGCTGGCCGCGCTCAACTATGGCGACGACGGCTACTTCTTCGTCTACGACATGGACGGCAATTCCCTCATGCATTCGCGCCAGCCCGAGCTGGTGGGCCAGAACCTCTGGGGCATGCAAGATTCGCAAGGCCGCTTCACCATCCAGGAACTGATCAAGGGCGCCAAGGAAAAAGGCGGCGCCTACGTCGAATACGAATGGCGCAAGCCGTCGAGCGCGCAGCTGGCGCCCAAGCTCGGCTACGTCACCGCCATGCCGCGCTGGAACTGGATGGTCGGCACAGGCCTGTACCTGGACGACATCCAGTCGACCATGGACACGCTCGACCGGCAGATGAACGCCAACGTCACTGCCACGCTGCTGTGGATAGCGGGCATCGCCGCGCTGTGCATGGGCGTGGTCAGCGCCGCCGGCCTGCTGCTGAACCTCAGCGAGCAGCGCACGGCAGAAGCCAAGCTGCGCCTGCTCGCGAGGCGCGTGGTGCAGTCGCAGGAAGAAGAGCGCGGCCACCTTGCGCGCGAACTGCACGACGGAACCAGCCAGACGCTGGTGTCGGCCAAGCTGCTGATCGAATCGGCAGTGGAGTCGCTCGGCCACAAGCAGCAGGCCACGCCGCCCGCTCTCGTCAAGGCGCTGCAGCGGCTCAACGATTCGCTGATCGAGGTGCGCCGCATCTCGCACCGGCTGCGCCCCGCATTGCTCGACACGCTGGGCCTGCCCGCTGCCCTGGAGCGGCTGGTCGACGAGTTCAGGGACGAGGGCGCCGTCGATGCGTCGATGATGATCGAGGGCGAAGCCTTCGAACTGCAGCCCGAGGTGAAGACCGCGCTCTTCCGCCTCACGCAAGAAGCGCTGACCAACGTGCGCAAGCATGCCAACGCACAGCATGTGCACATTGCACTGGCCTTCGACGAGAAAGGCGGCGTGCGGCTCGAGGTGAGCGACGACGGCACCGGCTTCGACATCGATGCCGTTCAGCTCGACCCGCGCCGCGGCATCGGCCTGCGCAACATGCGCGAGCGAATGGAAGCCATAGGCGGCCAACTGACCATGTGCTCGAACGAAGGCCGCACCTCCATCGAGGCCGAAGTGCCGGCCCGCAACGCAAGGCCCGCATCCGCATGACCGCCGACAGCATTCGCCTCTTCCTGGTGGACGACCACCCGCTGGTGCGCGACGGCCTGCGCGCGCGGCTGGGCAGCATGCCCAACCTGGAGATCGTCGGCGAGGCCGGCAGCGCGGCCGAGGCGCTTGCGCAAGTCGACAGCGTGCGGCCCGACCTCATGCTGATGGACGTCGGCATGAAGGACATGAACGGCATCGAGCTTGCGGCCCTGCTGCTGCAGCGCCAGGGCGCGCCGCACATCGTGATGCTCAGCATGTACGACAACCCCGAATACGTGCAGAAGGCCCTGCAGGCCGGTGCACGCGGCTACGTGCTGAAAGACGCGCCTGCGGCGGAGATCGTCGCGGCCATCGAGGCCGTGTCGGCGGGCGGCACCTTCCTGAGCCCGGCCGTGTCGAAGAAGCTCTTCCGCACGCAGGAGCCGCGCCCCCTGCTCACGCCGCGCGAGAGCGAGATCCTTTCGGCTCTGGGGCGAGGGGAGTCGAGCAAGCAGATTGCGCGCGACCTGGGGCTGAGCGTGCGCACGGTGGAGGCCCACCGGCAGAGCATCAAGCGGCGGCTGGGCATCGAGGGGCAGGCGGAGCTGATCAAGTACGCGGTGGAGCATGCGCGGAAGTTCGGACAGAACTGATTGACTGACTGGTCGATAGCGGTCACATCGCGAATACCTGCGCCATTCGAGAATTTCTGGGCAGAAGTTTTTCTCGCGCAGGGCTGGTTTTCTCTACAGTGAATGCCCTTGTGATTTCACACCCTGCTACCGATGCAACGCGCATCGATGCAAACGTGGAGCACAAAAGGCGACGGCCAAGGTGCGCGAACACCTTGACCGTCTAACCAAGTGACGTGCATTTACTTTGGAAAGCGAGCACACCAAATGGCTGGACGAATTATGGCCGGGCCTTCAAGGCCGGCATCCGCGGACGCGACCGCTCCCACTACACCGGGGGCGTCTGATCTTCTCGAGAACAAACTGGAGCAACTGAACTCGCTGCTGTGGTGCTTCTACGGTGCGGGGGACGAGTGGTTCCAGGACGCGGGGGAGGCGCATCGGGAGAATCTGCTTTGGATTGCTTCTGATTTGGCGCGGGAGGCTGTGGCGTTGTTTCAGGAGATGAGCCCGGCTGGATAGGGGGCCTGGGGCGCCGAGTCTTTAACGATGGCTTGGCGCTTACCTGGCCTTCTGGCCCCATTCGCGCGTTTTCCGCTTTGCAGCGATCGCGGTCTGTCGTGCGTCTGCAATTGACGTCCGCTTCTTGCGAATGAACTGCCCTTCAATGCGGCCGCTCCGACTACCGGCGGGAAAAAAAGTTGGCCACAAAAGCCGGGGCGATTCAGTTCGCCCTGTGCTGTTAGCCTTGCATGGTCGGCAGAGCCTCTGCCACGCCAACTCCGGCCATCGCGCCCAATTTTAGAAGTGAACTCACTATGACCAGCCCGCTCTACAACGCCTCCGTTCCCGTCATGCAGCAGATGCTGCGCGCCATGTCCGACGTGCTCAAGAAGGCCGAAGACCACGCGACGCAAAAAAATATCGATCCAAATGCGCTGCTGCAGGCGCGGCTGTTCCCTGACATGTTTCCGCTGGTACGTCAGGTACAGATCGCCGCAGACTTCTCCAAGGGCATCGCCTCCCGCCTGGCTGGTGCCGAGGTGCCGTCGTGGCCCGACACTGAGGTCAGCTTCGCCGACCTGCAAGCGTTGATCGCCAAAGCTTTGGCCCATATCGGCTCCTTCAAGCCTGAGCAATTTGATTCAAGCGAGAGCCGCGAGATCGTATTGCGCCCCGGCACACCCAAGGAAAAGAAGCTGGCCGCAGGCGCATATCTTCTGCACTATGGACTGCCGCAGTTTTTCTTCCACGTGACCACCACCTATGCCATCTTGCGCCACAACGGTGTTGAGATCGGTAAGCGCGACTACATGGGTGCCTACTGACCCAAGACAGACAGGAGGCCAGCCACTCTGGCCACTGCCGCCCGATAGCAACTAGAGCCTGCGTCGCCGCGCGATTTGAGCTAACTGTGGATGGAGGCTTTATCTACCCTAATTTGCTTGGTGCCTGGTCAGACCAGTTTGCCGATGTTTGTAAACTCAAACTCGACTAAAACGTACCGCAGCAAGAAGTCGGATTCGGTCAACACCTGAGCAGAAATTCACGAAGCTTCGGCGGCGCGCCGCGCGAAGCTCGAATGGCGGGCCGCCGGGCCGTGGCGGGTAGAGATTCCTCCACGAACGTCACGGATTTGCCTTCGCTGCGCCTCCAATTCTTCGAAGGTGCAATGCACTCAATTTATCCGGAACGTCTTCTGAAGCTTACCTTCGAGGCTCGGATGAATGGCGGCTTTGAAGCAGCGCGTATGGCTGCAGTGGCCGCCGACTGTAGCCAGTCGCAACGGCATCGTGAAGGCGCCCAAGCTGACTTCTGCGCTACTCGGAAGGGGGCCTTGCGGCGGGTTCCTAACACGCACCTCTGCTGATTCGTAGTGTGCGGCTGGTGGTCCCACCTTGACTACTTGATGGAACATGCAGGCGCGGACTAGGCGTCGCCTGTCAGCTACGATCTGCTTTTCTCAAGATGGGTCGACTTCGTGATAGGTCGTAGCCGCGCTCGATACCAACATCTGTGCTCTAAGCAAGATGCGCAAAAGGTGCGCTCGGCAACCGTCAACGGGGGCGCTCTTCACCGTTCGTTTCGAAAGAGAGCATCTGGGATGAGTGTGTCCGCCAAAGAGAGTAAGGCCATAGAAACGCTGCGCGGCCGATTCAAGGCGATCCGCACTGACACCGACGTCTCGGACATGTTCGACTTCGGGGCCGATCTGCTGGAGCTTCAATCGGCCGCCGCGCTGGCCTTCCATTACGAGTTGCTGCGCGACACCGGCATGGACAGCGAGCTGTACGACTGGCTTTGCCGCAAGTTCAGCGAACGCGGCGACGAAGCCGAGGACCATCTGCTGGCCAGCTTCGAATGGGAGCAAGACCCGGCGATGCAAGCAACGGTGTTGCAGATGCTCGGCACGTTCAAGTACCGCAAAGGCCGGCGCCTGAAGGAAACGGCGGCACTCGCGCGCGCCGCGCTCACGTCGCCGCACGAAGACCTGCGCTGCAAGGGGCTGTGGGTGATCGGCTGGCTCGGCGGGACGACGGACATCGCGAAGGTGGCGCCGCTACTCGCCAACGAC
Organism: Variovorax sp.; assembly: GCF_965279555.1. Lineage (NCBI taxonomy): Bacteria > Pseudomonadati > Pseudomonadota > Betaproteobacteria > Burkholderiales > Comamonadaceae > Variovorax > Variovorax sp. The sequence goes on from NZ_OZ257247.1 coordinate 838,299, forward strand.
TCCGCCGTTGCAAACCGCGGATGGGCCGCCAGTGCGCTGATGCAGATTGTGCTCAACCACCGCAGCGCGGCGCCCAAGGCGCTCGACTGCCTGCGCGCGGCCCTGGAGGTTGAAAGCGATCCGGTCGCGCTTCGCGGCATCCTGGTCGCGGTGCAGGAAATCGCGGGCAAGAAATTCGGTCTGAGTTCAAGCTCTTACGACCCACCATCCGAAGAGAAGCTGCAGGCGGCGCTGGCGAAGGCACGCCGCATGTTCGCGCGCTCCGCGGGATGATCGACGTCCAGTTCCGGCCGCATCTGCCGTTTCTGCCCCCCTCCGGCCGAACTGGTCATCGCCCTGCGGCGTAGCCAGGACGCGTCGAAAGATGCCAGAGGAATCAATTGGACGAGTTCGAAGCCAATCAAGAATGCGATGCCCGGCACCGGTGAGACGAATCACTTCAACGCTCTGTGCCTTCTGTGCGCGCGTGGCGTACTCGCGTTCGACTTCCTTGGGTAGCGACCGCGGTGGGCGTGGTGGTGAACTTTTCCTCCTACGGGCTCTGTTCGTCTTCAGCCTTTTCTTTCAAGCGGTCCAGCAGCTCTCTCCGCAACAGACCGGGTTGGCCTTCTTGCCTGTGACGGCCATCCTGATGGTCATGAACATCGTCGCCGGAAGGTTGGTAACTCGCGTAGGTCTGCGAGCCCTGATGGTCGCCGGACTGGCGCTCGCCTCGTTTGGCTATCTGCTGCTGCTTCGGGTCGACGCCGACCGCTCCTATCTGACACTGGTGCTACCGATGCTGCTTGCAGCAAGCGGCATCGCGTTGGTGGTTCCAACCATGACCAACGCGACTTTGTCAGCAGTCGACGCGGCGGCAACCACCCGCTTCTTTTTCGACGCGCCTTCACACTGGACCATTCAACGTCACGACGTTGACGGGGCTTGCAGACAGGGCCACCATGGGGCAACGTGGCCGATGCCCGATCAGGCCGCTCCTGTTGAAACCAACCGGCCGTCGCCGGATTAGGCAACCCCGACACGGCACTCAAGGGCAACGCTCCGAACAGGCGCTTTCAAGGAGACACCCCATGGCCGAAACCGACAAGCTCTTCGCAGGCTCGATCCCCAAGCTCTACGACGCTCTCATGGTCCCCTTGATCTTCGAGGCCTACGCCGCCGACACGGCCGAGTTGGTAGCCGGCTCCTCCCCAGGTGCGATCCTCGAAACAGCCGCCGGCAGCGGCGTGGTCACGCGTGCGCTTGCGCCCAGGCTAGCCCCCGGCACGCGCTACGTGGTGACCGACCTCAACCAGCCCATGCTCGACTACGCCGCCAGCCGGCAAGCTGCGGATGGCCGCATCAACATCGAATGGCGGCAGGCCGACGCGCTCAAGCTGCCGTTCGAAGATGCATCGTTCGATGTCGTCTGCTGCCAGTTCGGCGCGATGTTCTTCCCCGACCGCACCGCCGGTTATGCCGAGGCGCGCCGCGTGCTGAGGCCGGGCGGGCGCTTCGTCTTCAGCGTGTGGGACCGCATCGAGGAGAACGCCTTTGCCGACGAGGTCACCAAGGCCATGGCCGGGCTGTTCCCGCAAGACCCTCCGCGATTCCTGGCGCGCACGCCGCACGGCTATCACGACGTTGCGCTGATCCGCGAAGACCTGAGCCGCGCAGGCTTCGCCAGCATCCAGATCGACACGCGCGAGAAGCAGAGCCGCTCGCCCTCGGCGCGCGACGTGGCCACTGCCTACTGCCAGGGAACGCCGCTGCGCAACGAGATCGAGGCGCGCGATGCCGGTTCGCTGGAGCGCGCCACGGACCATGCGGCGCAGGCGATTGCAAGCCGTCATGGCGAAGGCCCGGTGGCCGGCAAGATCCAGGCGCATGTGATCGTGGCGGCAGGGTAGTTGAGGGAGGGCTGGCCGGGCGGGGCCGACTGCGGGTACAAACCGAGGTTCCTGTTCTCACCTGCCTGCTTGTTCTTCCTCCAATGTCCAGCCTTCCTCACAGCCCTTCCGCCGACCGCAACAAACAGCCGATCCTCGATGCGTTGACCGCCATCCTTGGCGAAGAGGGCGCCGCACTGGAGATCGCGTCCGGCACGGGCCAGCATGCGGTCTGGTTCGCGGCGGCGATGCGCAAGTGGAGCTGGCAGCCCACCGACGCCGACGCGCGCATGCTGCCCGCGATGGCAAGCCGCATCGCGGAGGCCGCGTTGCCCAATCTGCGTGCGCCGCTGCTGCTCGACGTGATGGCGCCTCGATGGCCATCGCAGGGTTCCGCGTTTGCGGGAGGGCAGGAAGAGAAGCAGTTCGAAGCGATCTTCTGCGCCAACATGCTGCACATCTCGCCCTGGGCCACATGCGCCGCGCTGATGCAAGGTGCCGCGCGGCATCTGCGTCCTGGCGGAGTGCTCGTCACCTACGGACCTTATTTCGAAGCAAACGTGCCGGCGGCGCCGGGCAACATCGCGCTCGACGAAGACCTGCGCGCACGGGATTCCGAATGGGGCATCCGTCGCCTGGACGACGTGGCCGCGCAGGCGCAGCAGGCTGGTCTTGCGTTGCGGCAGCGGCATGCGATGCCTGCCAACAATCTGCTGCTGGTTTTCGGGCTTCGGTGATGCTCCGAATCAGGCCATGAATCTATCTCTTCGAATTCTTTTCATCGCCGGCGGCGCAATGCTGCTCGGTTTCATATCGAATGTCGTCCTGGTCGGGATCGGCCACTGGTATGAAACGAGACTGGCTCGCAGCGAGTACGACCTCTCCGACGCCTTCATGATCGCGGTCTTCGTGCAGGCACTTTGCGTCGTTGCCGGGGGGGTTGTCGGCAATTGGCTGTACCGGCGGTCGCGCAACAAGACGAGCGCCGAAACCTGACCTAGGCCGCCTCCACATACCGACTGGAATACCAATCCAGCAAATCCCCCGCAGGCAGCGGACGCGAAAACAGAAAGCCCTGCAGCTCATCGCATCCCATCGCGATCAGTATGTCGCGCTGGGCCTCGTTCTCCACGCCCTCGGCCACCACGCTCAGGCCCAGCGCGTGGGCCAGGCGGATGACGGCGTCGATCACGGCCCTGGCGTCTTCCTTGGTCTGCAGGTCCTGCACGAAGCTGCGGTCGATCTTGACCTGGCGCGCGGGCAGTTTGCGCAGGTGGCTCAGGCTTGAATAGCCGGTGCCGAAGTCGTCGATCGACAGGAACACGCCGACCCGCGCCAGCCCTTCGAAAGTGCGCTGCGTGGCCTTGATGTCTTCCATGGCGACGGATTCCGTGATCTCGCACAGCAGCAGCGTCGCCGGCACGTTGTGCCGCAGCAGCGCCCGTTCTACGCGCGCCACGAAGTCGACCTCGCGCAGTTGCATGACGGACAGGTTCACGGCCACGCACATCCGCGTGCCCTGGGCCTGCCATTGCGCGATCTGCCGGCAGGCCTCGTCGAGGATCCAGTCGCCCAGGTGCACGATGAGGCCGAAGCGTTCGGCCAGCCCGATGAATTCGGTGGGGCCGATCAGGCCGTGCTGCGGATGGTTCCAGCGCACCAGAGCTTCCACGCCGCTGATGCCGTGGCCCACGCCGTTGATCTTGGGCTGGTAGTAAAGCTCGAACTGCTTGAGTTCCACCGCGCGGCGCAGGTCGCTCTGCAACTGCAGTTGCTTGGCGGCATCGGCGCCCATGTGCGACTCGAACATCACGTAGTTGCCGCCGCCCGCGCGCTTGGCCTCGTACATGGCCGCGTCGGCGTTGGCCACCAGCTTGTCGGGCTCGCCCTGTTCGGGGTGCAGCACGATGCCGATGGAGCAAGCGATTTGCAGTTGCTTGCCCTGCACGTTGAAGGGCTCGCCCAGCGCGCGCAGCACGCGGTTGGCGGCTTCCGCGCATTCGGCCCGGTCGCGCACGCCTTCGAGCAGCAGCAGGAACTCGTCACCGCCGATGCGGGCCACGGTGTCGCTTTCCCGGGTGGTGCGGGCCAGCCGCTCGGCGGCGACGCACAGGATGCGGTCGCCGGCCGAGTGGCCGAAGGAGTCGTTGATGGGCTTGAATCCGTCGAGGTCGACGAAGAGAACGGCAATGCACTCTTCGACCTGCAGCTGGTTGGCGCGGTTCATGCGCGCCAGGGCGTGGCGCAGCCGGTCTTCGAACAGCACGCGGTTGGGCAGGCCGGTCAGCGCGTCGGTGAAGGCGCGCTTCTGCAGCTCCTGGTTGGCTTGGGTGAGTTCGGCGTTGGCCTCTTCGAGCGAGCGCGACAGGCGCCTGGCGACCAGCTGCAGCCGCGATTCCAGTATGGAGGTGAAGAGCGTGCCCAGCAGCAGCAGCCCCGAAGCCAGGCCGACGATGGCGGTGAGCCCGGTGCCGCCCAGCTGGCCGGCGCTGAGGCAGACCGAATCGGCCGGGAAGCCGGCCGCCGCCATGCCGGTGTAGTGCATGCCGCAGATCGCTATGCCCATGACGACCGAGGCCAGCAGCTGGAAGGCCACGCGATGGGTGTTGTTGGCATTGCCCAGGTATTTGAAGATGACCAGCGCCGCGGCCGAGGCGCCCAGGCCGATCAGCAGCGACAGCAGCACGGTCGGCAAATGCCAGACGATGGGCGGCGCCATGTCGAGCGCGGCCATGCCGATGTAGTGCATGCCGCAGATGCCGACGGCCATTGCCAGCGATGCCACGGCGATGCGGCGCATTCCGTAGTCGGCCTCGCTGGCCACCCACAGCGCGACGCCCGATGCCATGACGCCAGCCAGCCAGGAGGCAAAGGTCAGCCCGCCGGAGAAACCGAGCGAAATGGGCAGAGAGAAACCCAGCATGCCCACGAAGTGCATCGACCAGATGCCCGTGCCCATGGCCAGCGAGCCCAGCGCCCACCACAGCAGGTGCGGCCGTCCGCTGGCATGCTGCACGCGGCGCGACAGGTCCAGCGCCACATAGGAAGCGAGAGTTGCAAGCAGCAAAGACGCTGCGACCGCCCACAGGTTGTGGTGCGAGGGAAGAAAGGCAGGGAGGTTGTTCACGGTGCGGAAGCCGTTCGATTGCGCCTGGCGAGCACCGCGCCGGCGCTCATGTCCTCAGGCAGAAGCCGGCCATCGCGGATGAGTCTGCCACAGTTTTTTCCGGCGGGCGCCTTACCATTCGATCCGGAAAAAGGGGTGCATCCAGAAGCCGCTTTGCTGCGTACGGGTGTCAATGGCACGCATTCCGGCGTGCCTCCAGCCTAGGAAAAGTCATGCCGCAGGACATCGCATTCGCCATCCGCTGGGTCGAAAAGGGCCTGGTGCCGGACCCGGTGGTTCGCCGGGGCATTCGCCGGCTGCTTAAAGACCGGCTCGCGGAGCTGCATTCGGGCAACGCGCTGGCGGTGGCCGAGCTGACGCAGGATTTCGTCGCCCGCATGGGCGCGGCCAACCTGGCGCCGCTGCCCGAAAAAGCCAACGAGCAGCACTACGAGGTTCCGGCCGCCTTCTTCGGTGAAGTGCTGGGAAACCACCGCAAATACAGCAGCTGCTACTGGCCCGAGGGCACCCGCACCCTGGAAGAGGCCGAATCCGCCGCGCTGGCCGCCACCTGCGAGCGCGCCGGCCTGGCCGACGGGCAGGACGTGCTCGAACTGGGCTGCGGCTGGGGCTCGCTCACGCTCTGGATGGCCGAGCACTACCCGGGCAGCCGGATCACGGCCCTGTCCAATTCCAATTCCCAGCGCGAATACATCGAGGCGCAGGCGCTGCGGCGCGGCCTGGGCAACGTGCGGGTGCTCACGCGCGACATCAACGTGTTCGACACCGACGAGCGCTTCGACCGCGTGGTGTCGGTCGAGATGTTCGAGCACCTGCGCAACTGGCCGCAGGCCTTTGCCAATGTGGCGCGCTGGCTCAGGCCCGGCGGCCGCTTCTTCATGCATGTGTTCGCCCACAAGGAGGCGCCGTACCCCTTCGAGGTGCGCGACCCCAGCGACTGGATGAGCAAGTACTTCTTCTCGGGCGGCATGATGCCCAGCGACGACCTTGCGCTGCACTGCCAGGACGACCTGCGCCTGCTGCGCCGCTGGCGCTGGGAAGGCAGCCACTACCAGCGCACGGCCGAGGCCTGGCTGCGCAACATGGACGAGCGCCGCGACACGCTGCGCCCGCTGTTCCAGGCCACCTACGGCGCCGAGGCCAACGTGTGGTGGACGCGCTGGCGGCTGTTCTTCATGTCGGTGGCGGAGCTGTTCGGCTTCGACCATGGGCAGCGCTGGTGGGTCAGCCACTACCTCTTCGAGCGACGCGGAGCATGAGCGGCATGGTGGGGGTGGCGTTGGCGGGCTTGGCCCTGACTGCATCTCTGGGCTTCCTGACCTGGATGGCCAGCCTGGTGCGGCATGACGTCAGCCTGATCGACCGCATCTGGTCGGTCTGCATCGTGGGCGCGGGCATTGTCTATTTCTTGCTGCTGCCGGTGCAGACGGTGCGCGGGCTGTGCATGGCGGTGCTGGGCGCGGCGTGGGCGGTGCGGCTTTGCTTGTACGTCACCTGGCGCAACTGGGGTCACGGCGAAGACCGGCGCTACCAGGCGATCCGTGCGCGCAGCCAGCCGAACTTCGGCTTCAAGAGCCTGTACCTGGTGTTCGCGCTGCAGGCGGTGCTTGCATGGATCGTCTCGGCGCCGTTCCTGCCGGGCATGGCGGCGGCGCGGCCGCTGGGCGCGCTCGACGCGCTGGGCATCGTGCTGGCGCTGTTCGGCATCTTCTTCGAGGCGATCGGCGATGCGCAGATGGCGCGCTTCAGGGCCGACCCGAAGAACAAAGGCCAGGTGATGGACCGCGGCCTGTGGCGCTACACGCGCCATCCCAACTACTTCGGCGAAGTCTGCGTCTGGTGGGGCCTGTGGCTGCTGGCCCTTGGCGGCGCGGGGTGGGGCGGGGCGTGGAGCGTGGTGTCGCCGCTGCTCATGACCTGGCTGTTGCTGAAGGTCTCGGGCGTGAGCATGCTCGAAAGCGACATCGGCGAGCGCCGCCCGGCGTATCGCGACTACATCGCGCGCACCAACGCCTTCCTGCCGGGGCCGGTGCGCGGCAACCACAAGGCGCCATGAGAAAAATGAGGAAGAAGCACTGGCTTTGCGCGCTGGCCGCACTGGCTGCGCTGTCGAACGGGGCGGCCACCGCCTCGGCCGCCGGCCCATCGGGCGGCGAATGGGATTTCCGCGTGCTGCTGGACGACTCGCCCATCGGCGAGCACCGCTTTGCGCTGGCCACCAACGGCAGCGAGCGCAAGCTGGTGAGCGAGGCGCGCTTCGCGGTCAAGCTGCTGGGCGTGACGGTGTACCGCTACCGTCATGAGGCCACCGAGCTGTGGCGCGGCGACTGCCTGCACCGGCTGACCTCGAAGACCGACGACGACGGCACGCCCGAGAAGGTCAACGCCGAGCCCGCGGGCGACAACGCGCTGGCCGTCGCCACGCCCAAGGGCACGCAGTCGGTCGACGGCTGCGTGATGAGCTTCGCCTACTGGAACCCCGCCATCCGCACGCAGGCCAGGCTGCTGAATTCGCAGAGCGGCAAGCTGGAGCAGGTGCGCATCAGCAAGGCCGGCAGCGGCACGGTGGAAGTGCGCGGCCAGCCGGTGGAGGCCACGCGCTGGCGCATTGCGACCGACGCGCAGCCGATCGACGTCTGGTATTCGCAGCAGGGCGAATGGCTGGGGCTCGACTCCACGGTCAGCGGCAACCGCAAGCTCAGCTACCGGCTGAAGTAGCAGGGGCTGTGGCGGTGCCCGGCTGGCGGTGGCACCATCTGCCGCAGTGAAGCCCTCGTTGAAACGTATGTCGATGCGCATCGTCCTGGCTGGCGCGGCTTGCCTCGTCTTCGCCGTGCTGGCGGGGGTGGTGTACGAGCAGCTCGGCCGCTACCGCGCTGTGCGCGACTTTCCCCCGCCCGGCAGGATGATCGACGTTGGCGGCGGCCGCCGCATACAGCTCGACTGCCGCGGCAGCGGCTCGCCCACGGTGGTGTTCGAGGCGGGGCTGAGCATCGACGGCTCGCTGAGTTGGGCGGCGGTGCAGCCGCAGGTGGCGGCGCACACGCGCACCTGCTCGTACAGCCGCGCGGGGCTGATGTGGAGCGACCCTTCGGATGCGCCCTACAGCGCCAGGCAAGTCGCGCAAGACCTGCACACGGCATTGGCCCGCGCGGGCGAGCGGGGGCCGTTCGTGCTGGTGGGCCAGTCGATGGGCGGGCTCTATTCCATGAACTTCACGCAGCATTTCGGCGACGATGTGGCGGGGCTGGTGCTGGTCGATCCCTCGCATCCGGACCAGGTTGCGCGCGTGGCGGCATTCATGGTGGAAACGCGATCGCTGCAGTCGCGCATCGGCGTGGCGCTGGCGTGGTCGGGGCTGCTGCGGGCGGCGGCTTCGGCGCTGCTTTCGCAGGCGCCGCACCAGACGGCGCACGATGCGCAGGCGGTTCGCGCCTTCGCGCCCAAGTCCATGCGCACGCAACTAGTGGAAGGCGATGCGATGGACGACACGCTCGCCGAGACGCGCGGCTTCAGGAACCTCGGCAATCGCCCGCTGGTGGTGCTGACGGCGATGGCGCCCTACACCGAGGCCGAGCTTCGCGGCATGAAGATCACGCCCGCCCAGGGCACGCAGGTGCAGGCCATCTGGGAGCGGATGCATGCGGAAATGGCGACCTGGTCTTCGCGAAGCGTGCACCGGCTGCTGCCGAATGCGGGCCACGACATCCAGTTCGACGACCCGCAGGCGGTGATCGACGCGGTGCTGTCGGTCGTCGCCACCGTGCGATCCGACCAGGGGGCCGCGCCGCACTGAAGCGCGGCGCCCCTGCCGGGCCTACCAGCGGATCTTCACGCCCACGCTGCCATTGATGCTGCTGCGCACACGGGTGTCGCCACCCGAGGACCACAGCTTGCCGATTTCCGCATAGAGGCTCGCGCTCTGCGTGAGCTGCAGCGTGGCGCCGGTCGCCAGCTCGGAGCTGGTGCCGCCGGTGCGCGTGGCGATGGGGGTGGTGCCGGCAGGGCCGACGAAATTCGCCACGTCGGTGCCGCTGCTGCTGCGGTACACGTTGACGCGCACATAGGGCTGCAGGCGACCGGCGGGCGTGTCGATCTCGCCCTTGACCCGCACGCCGGCACGCGCCAGCCAGCCGTCGTGGTTGTTCTGCTGCACCAGCGCGCCGACGATGCTGCTGTTGCCCAGGTCGAGCCGCTGGTGCACCAGCTGCAGTTGCGGCTCGATGACCCAGCCGCTTCCGATGGCGAAGGACTGGCCCACTTCCACGGACGCCAGCAGGCTGTTGCCCTTGCCCGTACCCGAGAAGCCCAGGGTGGGCGATTCGGTATAGCGGTGGCGTCCTGCCTGCAGCACGCCGTCCACGTACAGGCCGCTGTCGTTCTTCCAGGTGGCGTAGGCGCCCAGGTATTCGCTGTGCAGGCTGTTGGTGCCGGCCGCCGCGTTCTGCAGTCCGCCGACGAAGCCGTTCACTCGCATGTCGCCCTCGAGCTGGCCGACGTACACGCCCACGCGCCAGTTGGGGTCGGCCCACAGGTCGGTGCCGGCCTGGAAGCCCGTGAGGCGCCCGCTGCTGGTGGGGCTGACCGTGCCGCTCTGGCCGATGGTGCGGTCGGTGCTGATGACGCGGGCCCAGGCCTGGCGGTAGCCCATCTCGGGCGTGGCAGTGTTGGTGCCGCCCGAAAGGCTGACGCCGGTGTCGTCGCCCACGCGCTGGTGCAGGTTGGACAGCATCGCGAGGTTGGACTGGCGCAGTTGTTCGGGCAGCGCCGCATACAGCGGCACTTCGGAGCGGTAGGTGGGCACGAGCACGCCGCCGCCGGTGCTGCTGCCGCCGCCGGTCACGGGCGCGCCCGTGACCGGATCGACGGTCATGGTCGAGCGCAGGTACCAGTTCTCGCCCGCGCCGCTGGCGTCGGCCGCATACAGCCGGTACTGGTAGGCGCCGGCGTCGACATGGCCGCCCGCGAGGTTGAAGGCGCTCTTCGTGGTCTGCGCGGTGGTCGTCGCGCCATTCACGGCGCTGATCACCTCGATGCCGTTGCCTGATGTGAGCGCGCCCAGGCCGCCCAGGTTGGTGACCTGCACGTTGGTCGTGCCGCTGGCAATGGCGGTGCTGCCGCTGAGGATCAGCCGGTCGCTCGCGCTGCTGCTGCCGCCCAGCGCCGTGCCCAGCCGCAGCGTGCCGCCATTGCCCACCCACGGCCCGGTGACGGTGAGCGTGGTGCCGGGCGCGCTGCCCACCAGCGAGACCGTGCCGCTGTTGGCCAGCGAAGCCACCGTCTGGCTGTGGCCTGCCAGGTCGAGCGTGGCGCCCGATCCGACGGTGAAGGCGCTGGCGCTGCTGAAGGTGTTGGCCGCACCCGCGGCCAGCGTGCCGGCCGATACGTTGGTGCTGCCGGCATAGGTGTTGGCGCCGCTCAGCGTCAGCGTGCCCGCGCCGCTTTTCACGAGGCCGCTGGCGCCCGAGATGGGGCCGGTCCAGCTCAGGCTGTGGCCGTTGGTGTCGATGGTGCCGGTGCCGCCGAGCAGCAGGGCGCTGCCCACGCTCAGGCCGTCGGCACCGGCAATCACGCTGGCGGTGGCGCCGCTGTCGATGGCCACGGCGCCCGTCAGCGAGTTGCCCGTGTTCAAGGTCAGGCTGTTGGCGCCGCCGGTGAATTCGACGGCCGCCGCGCGCGTCACGCCGTCGCCGCCCAGCCCGCCGGCAATGCTGCCGCTGTTGGTGATGGCGAGGTTGGCGCCCATCACGCCCACGCCGCCAGCACCATTGGCACCGCTGGCGCCGCCGTTGCTGTTGGCGCCGCCAGCGCCACCGGCACCGCCGGTGATGCCGCCGCTGTTGGTGATGGCCGCGCCGCTGCCGGTGGACGACAGGCCGATGCCGCCGTCGCCGCCGCCGCCGGGTGTGCCGGTGCCGCCCGCTGCGCCGCCGGCCGCACCGCCGGCTCCGCCCGCGCCCCCGGTGATCTGGCCGGTGTTGCTCATGAGCACGGTGCTGCCCGCCAGCGTGACGCCGTGGCCGCCGGCCCCGCCGCCGCCGCCCGAGGCGTTGGAGCGCGGCGTCGCCAGTTCGGAGCCGCCTGCGCCGCCCACCCCGCCGGTGATGGTTCCGGTGTTGCCGAACGTGAGCCCCGGCGTGGTGGCGTTCAGGTAGAAGCCGCCACCGCCGCTGCCGCCGCCGCCGGCCTGCGAAAACGCGCTGCCACCGCTGCCGCCCGCGCCGCCCGTCGACGAGCCCGTGGCCGTGTAGCTGCCGAGCGGGCCGTTGAGGATCGACCCGTAGCCCCCCGCGCCGCCGCCGCCGGCCGCCCAGAAACCGTTGCCGCCCGCGCCGCCGGTGCCGCCGGTGAAGCTGTTGGACGTGGTGCTGATGTTGTTGCCGATCGTCGTGCCCTGGAAGCCGCCGCCGCCGCCGCCGCCATAGCCGTTTCCGTTGTTGGCGTCGCCTGTCTGGGCCTGGCCCGCGCCGCCGTCCGCACCCTGTATCACGCCGGGGCTGACGACCGTGCTGCCGCTGCCTGCCGCGCCGCCCGCGCCCGGGGTGGCGCCGCCGGGGAAGTTGGTGGTGCTGGCGGCCGACCCGGCCGTGACGCCGGAGGGCGTCGACGAGCCGCCGGTGCCCCCGGTCGCGTTGATCGAGGTGTCGTTCAGGCCGCCGTTGCCGCCGCTGCCGTTGCTGCCGCCGGAGCCGGCGCTCAGCGTCGGGTCGCCGACGGGCTGGCCGCCCGCGCCGCCCGCCGCCAGCACCGGTCCCGCCCCGAGGAGCAGTGCAGCCAGGGCCACGGCCCGCAGGTCGCCGCCCTTGGCGGACGACCGTGAATGGCCGCGAGAAGTTTCAGGCGCGGCCACCCAGGTGCCGAGCGTTGGATTCCAAAGGGTGCGGAAAATCTTGTTCATGGCGTCTTTTTCATTAGTGGCTTGTTTCGTGCAGGCGCCCGTATGCAGCAGCAAGCTCTTCCTCTTGCTCCTCCACAGGCCGCAAATCTCAAACTTCAAGCCAAAAATGTAAGTACGCGTACAGGCTGGCGATATGCCTGAAAGGGGGTACCTGCCGGGGGCGTATCGGCATGCAACAGAGCCATCTCACAGACCCTGGGCAAGCCCCAGGAGGGGTGCCGTGCCGAACTGCATCCACAAGTAACCGATGTTTCTTGATGGATGCAAAAGTACTCATTTAACGCGAGGCCACCGCCACGGGCGCGTCCTCCGGCGACGGCGTGCGCCCGATCATCCAGGCGCACACTGCCGACACCACGCCCGCGAACAGCACGTAGAGGCAGATCTGCCACGGCTCGCCGCCGCCCGATTTCAGCAGCGCGGTCGCGATGATGGGCGTGATGCCCGAGGCGAAGATGCCCGAGAACTGGTAGACGAAGCTGATGCCCGTGTAGCGCACCTTGGCGTCGAACAGGTCGCAGAACAGGGCAGCCTCCGGCCCGTACACCGACGCATACAGGATGCCGAAGGGCACGATGATCGACAGCCATATCAGCAGCACGTTGCCGCCGCTGTGCGTCATGAGCCAGAAGCCCGGAAACGCCGACAGGGCCGTGATGAGCGACCCCCACATGTACACCCTGGGCCGCCCCAGCCGGTCTGACATGCGCCCGAAGAACGGAATGGCGAAGCACATCACCACGGCGGAGACCATCACGCCCAGCAACGCCTCGGTGCGGCTGATCTTGATGGTGCTGGTGAGGTAGTTGATGGAGAACACGCCGAAGATGTTGAAGAACACCCCGTCGATGTAGCGCGCGCCCATGCCCTTGAGCACGTTTCCGGGGTAGCGCCGGATCATGTCCATGAACGGAATGCGCAGCTCTGCGTTGCGCGCCTTCACGGCCGCGAACTCCGGCGTTTCCTTCACGTGCAGGCGGATGTACATGCCCACCATCACCATCGCGCCGGAAATCAGGAAGGCGATGCGCCAGCCCCACGACAGGAACTGCTCGTCGGTCAGCAGCCACGACAGCAGCGCCACCACGCCCGAGGCCAGGCACAGGCCGATGGCCAGCCCGATCTGCGGCAGCGACGCGTAGAAGCCGCGTTTTTCCTTCGGCGCGTATTCGTACGCCATGAGCACCGCGCCGCCCCATTCGCCGCCCAGGCCGATGCCCTGCGCCACGCGAAGCAGCAACAGCAGCAGCGGCGCCGCGATGCCGATCTGCGCATAGGTAGGCACCAGCCCGATGAGGAAGGTGGCCACGCCCATGATCATCAGCGTGATGACGAGCATGCTCTTGCGGCCGATCTTGTCGCCGAAGTGGCCGAAGATCACGCCGCCCAGCGGCCGCGTGACGAAGCCCACCGCGAAGGTGGTGTACGCCAGCAAGGTCGACACCACCGGGTCGCTGCCCGGGAAGTAGAGCTTGTTGAACACGATGCCGGCCACCACGCCGTACAGGAAGAAGTCGTACCACTCGATGGTGGCGCCCACCAGCGCCGAAACCACCACCCTGCGAATCGCTTTCTCGTCGCTTGCACTCATGTTTGTCTCCGATGAGGTTGTCGTGGCGGCCTCTGCGGGCCTTGGGTTTGAAAAAAACTCAGTGCGCGGCGGCTGCCGCTCTCACGTCCTCTCTGATCAGGTCGACGGCCTTCTCGGCCATCATCACGGCGGGTGCGTTGGTGTTGCCCGACACCAGCGTCGGCATCGCCGAGCAGTCGATCACGCGCAGCCCCGCCACGCCGTGCACCCGCAGCCGCGCGTCGACCACGGCGAGCGCGTCGCTGCCCATGCGGCAGGTGCCGGTGGGGTGGAAGATGGTGGCGCCGTTGTTGCGACAGAACTCCAGCAGCCCGTCGTCGCTCGTGATGTCGGGGCCGGGCTTCACCTCGCGCTTCACGTAGGGCCGCATCGCGGGAGATTCGGCAATCGCGCGCGCCGCCTTCACGCCGGCCACGGTGGTTGCGCGGTCGAGTTCGGTGGCGAGGTAGTTGGGCTGCATCGAGGGCGGCTCGGCCGCGTCGATCGAGCGGATGCGGATGTACCCGCGCGACTCGGGCCGCAGCTGGCACACCGACATCGTGAAGCCGGAGTAGGGGTGCACCTTGCCGCCCGCCATGTCCGCCGAGAGCGTGGCCACGTGGAACTGGATGTCGGGCGTGGCCGCCAAGGGTCGGCCGTGCGCATCCTTCAGCGCGCGCATGAAGCAGCCGCCCTGGTTGATGCCCACGGCCAGCGGGCCGGTGCGGTGCAACAGCCATTCCAGGCCCATGCCCATCTGGCCGAACCAGGAGTTGAGCTGGTCGTTGGTGGTGATGGGCTTGGCGCACTCGTAGCCCAGGCGGATCTGCAGATGGTCCTGCAGGTTCTCGCCCACGCCCGGCAGTTCGTGCACCACCGCAATGCCGAAGCGATCGAGCAGCGCGCGCGGCCCTATGCCCGAGAGCTGCAGCAACTGCGGCGACTGGATCGAGCCCGCCGACAGCAGCACCTCGGCGCGGCAGCGCGCGGTCTTGAGCACGCGGTCTTGCCGGTAGGTGATGCCGACGGCGCGGCGCCCGTCGAACACCAGCTTGCCCGCCAGCGCACCGGTCTCGATGCGCAGGTTGGGCCGCCGCTTCACGGCGGGCGTCAGGTAGGCCTTGGCGGTGCTGCAGCGCCAGCCCTTGTGCGTGGTCAGCTGGTAGTAGCCCGCGCCTTCCTGCGCGGCGCCGTTGAAGTCGTCGGTGCGCGGCACGCCGGTCTGTTGCGCGCCGCCGATGAAGGCTTCGATCAGCTCGTGCTTCGCCGCGATGTCCGACACCTTCAGCGGCCCGTTGCCGCCGTGGAAGGCGTCGGTGCCGCGCTGGTTGCCTTCGGACTTGATGAAGTAGGGCAGCACGTCGTCGTAGCCCCAGCCGGGGTTGCCGAGCGCGGCCCAGTGGTCGTAGTCCTCGCGCTGGCCCCGGATGTAGATCAGCCCGTTGATCGAACTGGAGCCGCCCAGCGTCTTGCCGCGCGGCCAGTAGATGCGCCGGCCGTTCATGTTGGGGTCCGGGTCGGTCTCGAAGCGCCAGTTGTAGGTCGGGCTCCACATGGTCTTGCCGTAGCCGATGGGCAGGTGAATCCAGAGTGAGCGGTCCGCCGGCCCCGCCTCGAGCAGCAGCACGCGGGTGGCCGGGTCTTCGCTCAGCCGGGCGGCCAGCACGCAGCCGGCAGAACCGGCGCCAACGACGATGTAGTCGAACTCTTCATCAGACATGCAGTGGGCGCCTGTGGTTCGGGAATAGGAACAATCGCTTCGATCGGTCGCATCCTAGGCTAATGATTTTCGGAACGCAACGTTCCGTTTTTAAGGTTTACCCGCATGCCTGCCCTGGGCGCTCGCCCGCCCTACGCCAGGGCGTGTTCCAACGGGATTCGACGCACCGGCGCGGACGCTTGCGCAGAAGAGGCGCCGTGACGGGGGGCTTCGATCCGGAAGACCGAGACGGCTTGCACCAGTTGGTCGGCCTGGAAGTTCATGTTTTCTGCAGCGGCTGTGCTTTCCTCGACCAGCGCGGCATTTTGTTGCGTCGCCTGGTCCAACTGCGTCACCGCCTCGCTGACCTGCGCGACACCAGCGCTTTGCTCGGAACTGGCCGCGCTGATTTCACCGACGATATTCGCGACACGCCTGATGGCGTGGACGACCTCCGACATGGTGGCGCCGGCGCGATCGACCAGCACCGAGCCGGTTTCAACGCGGTCGACACTTGCGCTGATCAAGACCTTGATCTCCTTGGCGGCGTCGGCCGATCGGCCGGCGAGGCTGCGCACTTCGGAAGCAACGACCGCAAAGCCTCGCCCTCGCTCGCCCGCACGAGCCGCCTCGACGGCCGCATTCAGCGCAAGGATGTTGGTCTGGAAGGCGATGCCGTCGATCACGCCGATGATGTCGGCGATCCTCTTGCTGCTGTCGTCAATGCTCTTCATCGTCTCCACCATCTGCACCACCACCTCCCCACCCTGAATCGCCAAGGTGCTTGCGCTGTCGGCGAGCTTGTTCGCTTCGCTGGCGTTGTCGGCGTTCTGCTTGACGGTGGAGTTCAGCTGCTCCATGGAGGCCGCGGTTTCTTCAAGTGAAGACGCCTGGGACTCTGTTCGACGCGAAAGATCGTTGTTGCCTTGCGCAATCTCGGCGCTCGTGGCGGCGATGCTGTGAGCAGAAGAGTGAACCTGACTGATGAGATTCACCAACTGGCGCTGCATGGCGACCATGGAGGCCAGCACGCTGCCCGCCGGTGCCTTGTGCGCGTCGTCGATTTCGCTCAGGTCGCCCTGTGCGACTTTGTGTGCCGCCACGCTGAGTTTGGCCGGCTCGCCGCCAAGCGCCGAGAAAAGACGGCGCGTGATGAAGATGCCGAGTGCCACAGCGGCAAGCACCGCAAAGATACTCAAGGCCAGCAGTAGGGCCAGCTGCCTTGAATAGGCCGCTGCGGAAGCCTCGACGTTCTTCTGGGATATCTCTGCGTTGTAGTCCGTGTATTCCTTCGAGGCGGCGAGAAGTTGCACGAGCAACGGCCGGCACTCGACGTTCATTTCTTCGATGGCCTCGTCACGTTTGCCGGCGTCAGCGAGTTCGACAATGGACAGCGCGACGGGCAAGTACTCTTTTTCGACCTTGTCGATCTTTGCAAAGATGGCCCGCTCGCGATCTGTGACGTTGGGTCCTGTGTCGAGTGCTTCCTTGAGCTTTTTCAAGCTGGATTTCAATTGTTCGTTGCCGTCGACCGCCATCGCCTTGGCCAGGTCGCGATCAGCCCGAGAGCCCACGAGCACCATGTCGCGCACGCCGATAGCCCGTCGACTGGCCGCGATACCGATGCCGGCGGTCAGCGCCTGGCGGTGTGCGATGCCGGCGATGTAGCCGGAGAATCTGTCGTTCGCTGCACTCAGCGAACGCAGAGCCAAGAGGCTCACGAGCAGCACCAGCAGCGCGAGCATCGCGAAAGTCGCGGAGAGAAGTTTCCGCGTTGAGAGATTTTTCATGAATCCGATTCCAGAGGAGGGGGGAAAGCAAACCCGCAAGACGCATTACCGGAACTGCGAAGTTTTGATTGGCTGATTCCGTGCCATTCTTTTTCGGCCATGAATGCGGGTTTCTTGAGTCCTTATGTTCTCTTTTTCTGCGTTGTTAACAGATGATCTGTTTTTGTTTACAAGTTGGGTTCTTTCATTTTTATTTTTCGGCGAGCCAATGAACTTGCAACGCTGAAAGGCCTTGAATCCGGGCGGTGGAACAATTGCTTCGTTCGGCCGCATCCTGGGCCATTGATTTCCTGAACGATTTTTCATTTTTAAGGGTTACCCGAATGCCCCGTTCCGCGCGCCCGCCTGCCGCAGTGATTTCTCCCGAGGAGCCGGAGTCGGCCTCCGCCTCCGGTTCGTCGGCCGAGCGCAGCCTGCGCCTGCTGGCGCTGCTCGCCAACGAGGGCCGGGCGCTCACGCTCGCCGACCTGGCCGCGCAACTCGGCCTGCCCAAGGGCACCGCGCACCGCATCTGCACGCAACTGCTGGCGACGGGATTTCTGGCACGCGACGTGGACGAGCGCTCGTTCAGCGTCGGCCCTGCGCTGCGCAAGCTGGCCTTCGACACGCTGAACCACGGCGTGGTGCGCGGCCTGCGCCACGAGGTGCTGTCGGAACTGGTGCGCGAGGTCGGCGAGACCTGCAACCTCACCACGCTCGATGGTGCGCGGGTGCTCTACCTCGACCGCGTGGAAGCGCAATGGCCGCTGCGGTTGACGCTCGACGTGGGCTCGCACGTGCCGCTGCATTGCACTGCCAGCGGCAAGCTGTTCCTTGCGCAGATGCCCGAGAAAGAGCGTGACGCGCTGATCGACAACCTGCCACTGGAGCGCATGACCGCCAACTCCATCACCACCGCCGACGCGCTGCGCACCGAGTGCGACGCGATCGCGCAGCAGGGCTATTCGTGCGACCGCGAGGAGTTCATTGCCGGCCTGGTGGCGGTGGCCGTGCCGGTGCGCGATGCACAAGGCGCGGTGCGCGCTGCGCTGGCCGTGCATGCGCCGACCGCGCGGATGTCGATGGTCGATGCGTTGAAGCGCATAGAAGCGCTCAAGGCCGCGGCCGGGAAGATGACGGCGTTGCTCTGATGCTCTGAGGCCCGGCAACGCCGCCCGGCTCTTACTTGCCGATCTGCTGGCTGACCGCGTTTTCCTGCTGGTTCAGCGCGCGTTGCTCGGTGCGCGTGATGTGGCTGCCATCCTGGCTGGCCATCGCATGCTCTTCGCGGCGGATCTGGTGGTCTTCATGATGCAGGCCGGCCGCCTGTGCGCGGGTGATCTGGCCTGTCTTCACTTCGTTGTGAATGCGCCGGTCCTGGTTGGCCAACCGGTGGTTGACCTCGGTGCGGCGCGGATGGTCCTTCTGCCACTGGGTCTCGGCCAGTGCACCGGTGGAGACGCTGGCGACCGCCACGGCGGCCAGGGCGAGGGCGATGAAACGACGGTGGAACATATGCACTCCTTGGTGTGAAGAGGTTGCGTGCCGGAGTGGCGCCGCATGCCTGAAACAACGAGCCTTCATCGGCGGTCGTGGACGCCATGCGCGTATCGGCCGCGTAAAGCTGCGTTACCGCATCCGCACTGCGCAACTGAGTTCAGAATCCGCCATGACAGGGCGCGCGTCGCGCGCTCGCGAATGAAAGGGGAATGCAAGCATGCTGAACGTCGCCGAGACCATCCGCAACTACAACGCCGGCCGCGACCCCGACCGCCTGGCGATGAAGTACGCCAACATGCGCACCAACGCCTTCGTGTTCCTGCGCGGCACCTGCCACCTGTTCTACGAACGCCTGCCTTCGGAACCGCTGTTCGCCGGCAAGGCGCCCGCCGGCTGGGTGTGCGGCGATGCCCATCTGGAGAACTTCGGCAGCTACAAGGGCGACAACCGTCTCGTCTACTTCGACCTCAACGACTTCGACGAAGCCATGCTGGCGCCCGTCACTTGGGAACTCGTGCGTTTCCTGTCGAGCATCCTCATCGCCGGCGACAGCCTCTGCGCGACCACCGACGACGCCGATGCGCTGTGCAACACCGCCCTCGACGCGTACATCGGCGCTCTGTTGCTCGGCAAGGCCCGTTGGGTAGACCGCGACAACGCCGACGGCCTGATCGAGCAACTGCTCGACACCCTCAAGGCGCGCACGAGGCCGGCCTTCCTGGACAAGCGCACCGACCGCAAGGGCCATGGACGCGTCATCCGCATCGACGGCAAGCGCGCACTCGCCGCCAGCGATGCGCAGCGCGACCGCGTGACCAAGCTCGTCGGCGCCTATGCCGCGACGCAGGACAAGCCCGAGTTCTTCAAGGTGCTCGACGTGGCAAGGCGCATCGCCGGCACCGGCAGCCTGGGTGTGGAGCGCTACATCATCCTGGTCGAAGGCAAGGGCTCGCCCGATGGCAACTACCTGCTCGACCTGAAGGAGGCGCTGCCTTCATCGCTCGCGCCGTACCTGAAGCTCGCGCAGCCTGCATGGCCTTCGCAGGCGCACCGCGTGGTGGGTCTGCAGCGCCGCATGCAGGCCGTGTCGATGGCGTTCCTGCAGCCGATCGTCGACGCCAAGCCGGCTGCTGCTGCCTCCTACGTGCTGCGCGGCCTGCAGCCCAGCGAAGACCGCGTGAACCTCGACGTGAAGCGCACATCGCTCGACCAGATCCGCGGCGTCACCAACGAAATGGGCCAGCTCATGGCCTGGGCACAACTGCGCAGCTCCGGCCGCGAGGGCTCGGCTACCGCCGATGCGTTGATCGACTTCGGCGGTTCGGCCAAGTCGTGGCGCAAGGATCTGATGGACGCGGCGCACCAGTGCACGGCTCAGGTGGTGAAAGACTGGAAGGATTACTGCGAGGCTTATGACGCGGGGGCGATGGTGCCTGCCAGGTAGCGCCAACAGTACGGGGTAATTGCGAGCGTCTCGGCCTGAGTGTCTCGTTTTTCGATCTATCTCAAACGAGAGTTGGGCCGCTGCTGATCACTCAGGAGCGGCCCAACATCTACTCAAAAACGGCTCGTTGGCTCAATGCCAATTTGCAGCGATTACCGTGTTCAAGCCACTTTGGTGGCTGTTTGGCAACGTAGTTTGTCCCGCGACTGGTGGTGAGAATGTCGCCATCGCATCCACGAGATTTTGCACTTGGCTGTCGAGCAAGGTCTTTCCGTCGCTCGTTTTGAATTGCTCAATGCGATAGCCACTCGACGAATACCAGTTGCTGATGGTCAGCCGGTTGTCGGTGCCGATGACATCGATCGAAAGGTCACTGCCGCTCCTGCTGAACCAAAGCTGATCCGCTGAAATATTCGCCCCGAATCGGGCGACGTCGATATTGCCTGCGGTGGTGTCGTAGTCGTAGACGGTGTCGCGCCCGGAGTCACGCGCGAACAGGTAGGTGTCGTTGCCCAGGCCGCCTTCCAGGTAGTCGTTGCCCGCACCGCCGTCCAGCGTGTCGTTGCCGACACCGCCATAGATGGAGTCGTTGCCCATGCCGCCCAGCAGCGTGTCGTTGCCCGCTTGGCCATACAGGATGTCATTGCCGGCCTGACCGTTGATGACATCGTCGGCCGTGGTGCCGGTGATGGTGTCCGCACCTGCGGTGCCTGCGAACATCCGCTCCTTCAGCGCAGCGATGTCCCACACCGTGCCGTCGTCGAACTTCACCTGCTGGATTGCGCTGTACGCGTTGAGCGGGTCGTCGTTGTAGAGGAAGTACCCCAGCGTGATCTTGTCGCTCGTGCCCGCGATGGAGAGCACCATGTCGTTGCCCGAGCGTGTCGCCACGATCTCCCCGGGTGCCACGCCGGCCTTGAACCGCAGGGTGTTGAACTTGCCCGCGCTCGTGTCGTAGTCCGAGCTGATGCTGTCCTGGCCGTCGCCCTTGCCGAACAGGTAGGTGTCGTTGCCGGCACCGCCTTCCAGGTAGTCGTTGCCCGCGCCACCGTCCAGCGTGTCGTTGCCGACACCGCCATAGATGGAGTCGTTGCCCATGCCGCCCAGCAGCGTGTCGTTGCCCGCCTGGCCATACAGGATGTCGTTGCCGGCCTGACCGTTGATGACATCGTCGGCCGTGGTGCCGGTGATGGTGTCCGCACCTGCGGTGCCTGCGAACATCCGCTCCTTCAGCGCAGCGATGTCCCACACCGTGCCGTCGTCGAACTTCACCTGCTGGATTGCGCTGTACGCGTTGAGCGGGTCGTCGTTGTAGAGGAAGTACCCCAGCGTGATCTTGTCGCTCGTGCCCGCGATGGAGAGCACCAGGTCGTTACCCGAGCGTGTCGCCACGATCTCCCCGGGTGCCACGCCGGCCTTGAACCGCAGGGTGTTGAACTTGCCCGCGCTCGTTTCGTAGTCCGAGCTGATGCTGTCCTGGCCGTCGCCCTTGCCGAACAGGTAGGTGTCGTTGCCCAGGCCGCCTTCCAGGTAGTCGTTGCCCGCACCGCCGTCCAGCGTGTCGTTGCCGACACCGCCATAGATGGAGTCGTTGCCCATGCCGCCCAGCAGCGTGTCGTTGCCCGCTTGGCCATACAGGATGTCATTGCCCTCACCGCCCAGCAGTGTGTCGTCGCCTGCGCCTCCGTCGAGGCTGTCGTTGCCTGCGCCTCCGTCGAGAATGTCGTTTCCTGTTCCGCCGCTGAAGTTGTTGCCCGCCGCACTGCCGACATAGATGTCATCTTTGGCGCCGCCTGTAGTCGAGGTCCCCGCATAGACGTTCAAGCTGGCAAGCTCTGCCCGAAGGGCAGAGTCCGAGGGGAGCGATTCGATCCAACCGCGTAGACGCTCCATTCCATCGAATCCCACTGCGCGCAGCGTGTTCTGTGCATATCGGTTGAGTTCGACCAGATCGACCAAAGCCGCTCGTTCGTTGTTGGCCTTGAGTCCATCCAGCTTCGCGACCAGCGCGGTCAGATCGAACCCGATGGCCCCGCTTTCATTAATTGTGAGGCCGACGGATTCCAGGTAGGGCTTGAGCCTGGTCTGCAGCACTAGAGCGCCGTAGACACTTTCCCTCAAAGCGTTATAGGCCTGCTGTAACAGTGCGACTTGGGCTGCCGGAGGATTGATGCCGTAGCTCGGGTGGGTGATAGTGATTCCACCCGAAGTGCTTGTATTCGAGTTGCTCGTGAACCCCGCAACTGTTTGTACGGTCGCAGTGGTGCTCGGCTTCTCATAAAAGCGCTCACCGTTGAACACCTCCAGTACGCCAATGAGATTGCGGAACTGCTCTATCGTCATACCTGCAGGAGCGGTAATTCTCAGGTTGATGTTCTCCTTGACGCCCAGGTTGTCTTCGATGCTGCTCCAAAAGTCGCTGCTCTTGCCCCAAGTCGTGATCAGGTTGTCGATCAGCACCATCTGCACTTCGCGCGTCGTGGCCGAACTGAAGGCTGCGAGCGCTATTGCCAGCGCCGGGTTCAGACTCACGGCCTCCGCCAAGTCTCGTACCCTGCCGGAGCCTTGCATCGTTGGCAATGCCTTGGCGATGTCGGTCAGGGGAATGTGATCGGTGAACTCGCGATGGAAGTTGCTCGAGTCCAGGTCGATTGCGCCTGTCGAGAGGCTGGCGGATCCCACGCTGAGGGTTTGATCGTTGCGTGTGAAGCTGGCGCTTTGCGCGATGAAGTTGCCGTTGATGGTTTTGCCAGCCTGGCTGCCGCCCGTGGTGTTCGTGGCGCTGCCCATCACCCCGATGCGGTTGATGCCCAACTGGTCAATCGAAAAGAGCTCGCCCGCGTCGGAGATGCCATCCTGATTGAGGTCGCGCCATACCTTGACCTGATTCCAGGCCATGTCCGAAGCGGTGAAATTGCCATCACCGTTGCTATCCAAATCAGCCAACGCATCGAACCCATTGGCAGCGAATTTGCCGTTGCGCTTGAGAGTGTCGACGCCAAAGAGTTCGCGCCCGGAAGTGATGAAACCATCGTCATTGAGGTCGCGCACCAAGATACCGTCGTCAGGGCCGATCCAGCCGGTGCCGGTCTTGATGCCATCTGCATTGTGATCAAAAAGGACCGCGCCTGAGGCTCGCTTAAGTTCCAAACCATCCCCGTCGAGATCAAGCATCAGGGGATCTACCGACTGGCGCCAACCTTTGGCGTCTCCGAAGTGATCATTCACGAGAGAGTCAACTCCGGGCCATGGCATACCAGTAAATGGGTCTCCACCAGGCAACGGCGTCGGGACTGCTGGCTCTTTCCAAGACCGATGATCAATCGGGTCGTTGATAGTTTCTCCTTGCTTTACCTTGTCGTAGATCCATTTTTCCAATGGATCGGTCGTTTCGCCTTTATTTTTTGCGTTTCGCCAATTTTCATATTCGCGACGACCTACATCATTGTTCCAACGATCCATGTTGTCATCTGCAGGATTGTTTGGGTTTCTTTCCTCATACCAATCCATTAGCCGTTTAGAGATATTTTTACCAAAACGCTCGGTCAGTTGAGCGCTCATCATCGCGTGCCTAAAGGCATCGTACGCATCGTTGGTACCAGTCGCGGGGCTGTTGGGATTCAATGGAAACCCGCCAAGGCTTCGTGCTAGCTCATACATTTTGGGGGCAAAAATCGTACCGGGCATTATTTTCTTTCAAAGTTGTACATCAACTGTCCATTGTCTTTGGTGAAATAAATCATGCTATTTGAATAGTGGCAAATGGACTCTGTGTCACGGGAAAGCACTGCGACGTCCTCGGGAATTTCTATCCAATAGCTTTGATCTCTGCTGTTAAATAGCCACCATATAATTATTTTTTTTCTCTCAATTTCTTTGTATCCGCTAACCGGGCGGCCAACTGATTTTTCAAATACTTCTTCTCTTGGTGTGTATTTCCCTTGAATGCAGATTTTGGTAATTTCTTTTCCGAAAATTTCATCTATTCGCTGCGCTTCGGGCGCATTGTTGGATATTTTTTTTAAAATTTTCTCTTCTTCAACTTTATCCCTGCCGCGGTCTTTTTGATTTGAGCAGCCGGCAAAATTGCAGATGAATAAAAATAATAAAATCCGAGGGATTGTTATCGCTAATGCTATTGGACTTTTCATTGATTTATCTTTCGCGTAAGCTCTCGCTTGTGGCTTTCTGAACCGGGCTGAGTAGAAACTCAATGACTCTTCGCGTGCCCGTCTTGATCTCCGCTGTGAGATTCATCCCCGGCGACAACTTGATCGGCTTGCCATCCACATCGATGGTCGTGTCGTTGAGGTTCAGCGTCACCGGGAAGATCGCCCCACGCTTCTCGTCATTGACCGCGTCGGCTGTCACCGTTTTCACGGTCGCGTTCACCGTCCCGTAGCGCGTGTACGGGAAGGTCTCCAGCTTGATCGCCGCTTCCTGCATCGGGCTCACGAAGCCGATGTCCTTGTTGTCCAGCGTCACCTCTGCGGTCACCTGCGCCCCATCGGGCACGATCACCATCAACGGCTGGGCCTCCGTGACCACGCCGCCTTCGGTGTGCGTGGCCAGTTGCTGCACCGTGCCCGCCACTGGCGCTTTGAGCGTTGTCAGGCGTTCGCGCTGGCCGGCCTTGGCCAGGTCCTGCGTGCCTTGCTGGCGCTTGAGTTCAGCCGCGGCCTCCCGCGTTCTCAGGCTGTGCTTGGTCTCGGCGATGTAGGCAGCCCTCGTGTTCTCGCTCTCCCTCAGCGTGGCATTGGCCTCGGCCAGCCGTGCGCGCTGCGTGGCCAGGTCGCGCTCCAGCTCGATACGCTCCCTCGTGCGGTCCTGGTTCGCATGACTCGACATGAAGCCTTGGTTGGCCAGTTGATGGAAGTCGGCCTCTCTTTGCCTGGCAATCGGCACCGTGGTCTCCAGCTTGGCCACCATTTCGCGCACCGTGGCGATCTCGGCCTGGCGGCGGTTGATCTCTGATGCCGCCTTCGCAAGCTTGGCCGTGATGTCGCTCCACTCGTCGCTCAGCTGGGCTCTGGCGGCGTCGATGTCGACCTCCGACCAATTGCTAGGAATGTTCTTGCCCAGCTCGACGGCGCGGGAGGTCGTCGATGCCGCATTGAGCGCCTGCTGTAGCGCGCGCGTGCGCAGCACCTCGGATTGCACGGACTTCAGTTGCTCGTCGATGCTGGTCTTGTCTGCATTCGCTGTGGTGGGGTCGAGCTCGACCAGCGGCTGGCCCGCTTCGACATGATCGCCGTCCCTGACCAGCACGCGCTTGACCACGCTCACCTCCAGCGGCTGGATGATCTTGGTGCGCTCGCTCACGATGATCTTGCCGGGCGCTACAGCCACTATGTCGATCTGCCCGAAGATGGACCATGTCAACGCGATGAGGAACAGCGCGATCAACGCATAGGCCAGTCGCCGGGGTGCGGGGTGTACAGGGGTGTCCTGCAGGCTCAGTGCCGCGGGCAGGAAAGCAGCCTCATCGGCCAAGCGTCTGGGTCCAGCCAGTTCATGGCGATGCTTCCAGGCGGCCCTGAAGATCGCCCTATAGCGCCCCAGCAGATCGAAGGCAGGGTGCCGCAGTATGTCGCGCGCGTGAGGCGCATTGGCTGCTGGCGCCGTTGTAGAAACCTCCGGCGTCATGCTGGTGCTCCCGATCCAGCCCCTTCGGGCGGATGTCCACCACCCTGCATGTTCCACAGGTGCGCATAGATGCCCTTGGGCCGGGCGAGCAGACTCTCGTGCGTGCCACCTTCGACTATCTTGCCCTTGTCCATCACGATGATGCGGTTGGCATGCCGCACGGCACTCAGGCGATGGGCAATGATGAAAACCGTGCGGCCTTTGCAGATGTGCGCCATGTTGCGCTGCACGATGGCCTCGCTCTCGTAGTCCAGCGCGCTGGTGGCCTCGTCGAAGATCAGGATGCGCGGATGGGTGAACAGCGCCCGGGCAATGGCGATGCGCTGGCGCTGGCCACCGGAGAGGCTGGCGCCTTGTTCGCCCACCATCGTGTCGTAGCCCTCGGGCAGCTCGCTGATGAACTCATGGGCGCCGGCCAGTTGGGCCGCATGAATGATGGCTTCGAGCGGTGCGGCCGGATCGACGATGGCGATGTTCTCGCGCACGCTGCGGTTGAAGAGGGTGTTCTCCTGCAAGACCACGCCCACTTGCCTTCTCAGTTGTGCCGCGTCGATGAGGCTGATGTCGATGCCGTCGACCAGCAAGCGTCCTTGTTCGGGGGCATACAGGCGCTGGATGAGCTTGGTCAGCGTGCTCTTGCCGGAGCCCGAGCGCCCGACGATGCCGATGACTTCGCCGGGGCGCACATCGAGGCTGACGCCGTTGAGCACGGGGGCTGCCTCGGGGCGGTAGCGGAAGGTCAGGTTGTCCAGCGTGACGCGGCCCTTTAAGGCGGGCAGTTGGGCGGCGGTACTTGGAGGGACCTCGGTGCGGGTGTTGAGGATGTCGCCCAGGCGGGCCATGGAGATGCCGGTCTGCTGGAAGTCGGTCCACAGCTGGGCCATGCGCATGATGGGCTGCGACACGCGCTGGGCGAACATGTTGAAAGCGACGAACTGGCCGACGGTCAGGTCGTTGTTCATCACGAGGTGTGCGCCGTACCAGAGGGTGGCGGCATTGACGAGCTTGCCGATGAGGTTGACACCTTCGTGTGCCCAGCTCGCGAGGTTCTGGGTTCTGAAGCTGGCGGAGATGTAGGCGGCGAGCTGGTTGTCCCAGCGGCGCCCGAAGGCCGGCTCGAGTGCGGTGGCCTTGACGGTCTGGATGGCGCTGACGGTCTCCACCAGCATGGCCTGGTTCTCCGCGCCGCGCGCGAACTTCTCGTCCAGGCGGCTGCGCAGGATCGGCACCACCGCCAGGCTCAGGCCGAAGTACAGCGGCATGCTGGCCAGCACGATCAGGGTGAGCGGCACGCTGTAGAACAGCATGACGGCCACGAAGACGATGGAGAAGACGACGTCCAGCAGCACTGTCAGGGCATTGCCGGTCAGGAAGCTGCGGATGTTCTCCAGTTCGCGCACACGGGCGACGGAATCGCCCACGCGCCGGGCCTGGAAGTAGGCCAGGGGCAATTGCACGAGGTGGCGGAACAGGCGTGCGCCGAGTTCGACGTCAATGCGGTTCGTCGTGTGGCTGAAGACGTAGCCGCGCAGGCCATTGAGCAGTGACTCGAAGACGACGACGACCAGCAGGCCGATGACCAGCACGTCCAGTGTGGTCAGGCCGCGGTGCACGAGCACCTTGTCCATGACGACCTGGAAGAACAGCGGGCTGACCAGAGCGAACAGCTGCAGGATGAAGGAGATGAAGAGCATTTCACCTAGCAGCTTCCTGTGCTTGACGAGGCTGGGGATGAACCAGGAGAAGTCGAACTTGGCCAACTCGCCGGCGAGGCTCGCGCGGCTGGTGATGAGGATGAGTTCGCTCGTCCAGTGCGCGGCGAAGACTTCCAGGGGTTCGATGACGGGGCGTCCGTTCGATGAAGAAGGGTCTTGCAGCAGGACGCGTTGGGCATCGCACTGGGCCAGGATTACGAAGCGTTCCTGACCGGATTCGTCACGCAAGACCGCTAGCGCAGGCAACGGCGTCAGGGAGAGGCGCTCCAGCGTGGTGCGGGAGGACTTGGCTTTCAGGCCCAAGTTCCTGGCTGCGCGCAGCAGTGCGGCGGTGTCGACAATCTCGGAAGAGGCAAGGCCCAGTTGATGCGCAAGAAGCGAAGCATCGGCTGCAATCTGATGGAAGCGTGCAATAGTGCACAGCGCAACAAGAGACGGGTTCGCCGCAGCCCCCGCGTCAGGTGCTTCTTGCGGTCGCGCGCACTCCTCCCCGTGCGGCTGCACGCTTGCATCCACCATTCCCATGGCACTCCCTGATCAACTTATTCTGAAACATCAAGATAGCCGATTGGAGGGCTGGGAAGAAAAGACGCCCTACGAAGCATCTGTGCATTAACAAATAGCGGGGCTTTAATATTTTCTGTGTAGAGGCGGAAGGCAAGACTGCAGGTTTGACGGCAAGCGTGCGCCTCAACTCCTTGCATGAGTGAGGACGATTAAGAAAGTAACCCGGCCACCGACCGCACCACACTCACCGTCGCCAACGCAATCAGCAGATTCAGCACATGCTTCCTGAACTGCTCCGGCGACACGCCCTTGAACGAGCGCTGTCCCCACCAGATGCCCGCGAGCATCGGCGGGGCCAGCCACAGCGCCCACTTGAGGGTGTCCGGCCCCAGCAGGCTGCCGGATGCATGCACTGACGAGGGCATCAGCGCCGCGCAGATCAGCGACACCACGTCGCTGAAAAGCAGCAGCACGATGAGCGTGGCGCGCAATGTGGCGGGCGCCATCTTCACGGTGCTCAGCAGCACGGCGATGGCGATGCCGCCGATGGCCGCCACGCCGTTGATGAAGCCCGAGGCCAGCCCCGCCGACAGCCGCACGCCGCGCGTCGGCACCAGCGTGAGGCGGGCACCGGCGCGCAGCAGCAAGGCTGCCGACATCAGCAGCGCGCCGATCAACAGCCGCAGCGGCGTTTCGGGCAGCCATGCGAGCAGCGCCACGCCGATGGGAATGCAGATGAGGTTGCCCAGCATCAGCCAGCTGAGCCAGGGCATGTCGACATCGCGCGCGATGCCGCGCAACTGGCTCAGGCTGGCGAGGATTTCCAGCATGAAGATCGCCGGCACGACGAGCGCGGGCGACACCACCAGCGACATGCCCGCCACCGTGATGGCCGAGAAGCCGAAGCCCGCGAAGCCGCGCACGATGCCGGCCGCGAACACCACGCACAGGCTGTAGGCGAGCGTGGCCGGTGCCAGCGGCGGCACCAGCAGTTCGGCGGCGGTCATGCCTCGAACAGCGGCAACAGCTTCAGGCGCTGCACCTTTCCGGAAGGCCCGCGCGGCAGGTCGTTCACGAAGCGGTAGTGGCCGGGCGTCTTGTAGCGCCCGAGCACCTCGGCGCCGAAGGCGCGCAGCTCGTCTTCGGTGCAGGTGCAGCCTTCGCGCAGCACGATGCACACGCCGATTTCCTGGCCGTAGTGGCGGTCGGGGACGCCCACGGCCGCGGCTTCGCGCACGGCGGGGTGGCGCAGCAGCGCTTCGTCGATCTCGCGCGGCGCGATGTTCTCACCGCCCTTGATGATCAGTTCCTTGATGCGGCCGGTGACGAAGAAGAAGCCGTCCTCGTCGCGGTGCCCGAGGTCGCCGGTGCGCAGCCAGCCGTCGGGCGTGAAGCTGGCGCGGGTGGCTTCCTCGTTCTTGTAGTAGCCGAGCATCACGTTGGGGCCGCGGATCACGAGTTCGCCGGTCACGCCGTCGGGCACGGCAGCGAGCCTGGCGTCGACCACGCCCGCCATGCAGCCCGACGCGCGGCCCACCGAGCCCAGCTTGCGCGCGGCCGGGTCCATGGGGTTGGAGAACGAAGGCGCGGCGGTTTCGGTGAGGCCCATGGTCTCGACGATGCCGATGCCGAACTTCTGCTCGAAGGCGCGCAGGTGCTCCGGCGGCAGCGCGGCCGAGGCAGAGCGGCAAAAGCGTATGGCCAGCGTCTGCGCGAGCGGCGGCTTCGGGCCCTCGAGCAGGTACGAAATCATGGTGGGCACCAGGTTGATCCAGCTGCACTGCATCTGCGCGGCCTGTTCCCAGAAGCGGCCGGCCGAGAACTTCGGCGGCGGCCGGGTTGATGGTGTGCGACGACAGCGTGAACAGCACCGTGTAGCCATCGGGCGCCGACTTGGCCACCAGCTCGGTGCCGATGGCGCCGGCCGCGCCGCCGCGGTTGTCGATCAGCACCTGCTGGCCCAGCAGTGCGGAGAAGCGCTCCTGCACGATGCGCGCGATCACGTCGGTGCCGCCGCCGGGCGGGTAGGGCACGACCAGCCGGATCGGCTTGTTCGGGTAGTCGCTCTGCTGGGCCTGCGTGGCAAAGGGCACTGACAGCGCGGCGACGGCCAGCAGGCCCGCGCGCAGCCAGGGGGCGAAGAACAGCTTCATTCGAGTCTCCTTCTCTTTGTGGTGTTCGTGGCGGCGGCCCCGGCGCTCGCGCGGTAGCCGAGCGTGATGCTCGCGTCGCGCGCGCAGGCCGTGATGCGGTCGGCCAGCTCGCGTGCCTGCGTGCGCGCGAAGCGGATCGAGGGCACGCTCATGCCGACGGCCGCGACCGCCTCGCCGCGTGCGTTGAACACCGGCACGCCCAGGCCGCAGACGCCAAGGCGCCATTCCTCGCGGTTCTCGGCGTAGCCGCGTGCGCGTGTGCGCTCCAGCTCGCCAAGCAGGGCGTCGAAGTCGGTGATGCTGTTCTTCGTGTGTGCGACTAGCGTGCCCAGCCGCTGCTGCAGTGCGGGCACGTCGAGCGATGCGGCGGCGAGCAGTGCCTTGCCCGAAGCCACGCAATAGGCCGCCGCGCGGCCGCCGACGCGCGAGTACGCGGCCACGGGCAGGGGGCTGTCGAACTTGTCGAGGTAGACGATCTCGGCACCGTCGAGCACTGCGAGATGGATGGTCTCGCCCGTGGCCTGCGATAGCGCCGCCAGATGCGGCCTCAGCAGCGCGCCCACGTCCGCTGCCTCGCCCACCAATGCGCCCAGCTCGAAGAGGCGCAGGCTCGGCCGGTAGGCGCTGGTGTCCGGGTCTTGCACGGCCCAGCCGCATTCGACCAGCGTCTGCAGCGTGCGATGCGCGCTGCTGCGCGCCATGCCGAAGGCCTGCGCCAGATCGATGACGCGGCAGTCGCGCTGCTGGCGCGCCATCCACTCGATGGCGGCAAGACCCTTGGCAAGCGTTGAATCCATGAGACTCCTTGCTGTTCCAAATATTGGAACGACGTTCCCGGATGTGAAACGCAATGTATGAAGCTTGGTCATCCTTTGTCAATCAGGGACTTGGATGTAGTGCCAAACGCCTCAAGGACCCTCTGCCGTTTGTTCGGTGCGGGTGCACAGGCCGCCGGGTACTCCCCTCCGCGAATGTTCCCCGGCCTGTGGCCTCCTCCTTTTACCGGGACTTCTCACCCAGTCAAGGCTGTTTTCTTGCCAGGCTGTATTGCCTGCCGTGTGATGAGGACCAAGCTGCAACGAAACGAGGAACAGACTGCACATCTACCGTCGGTCTTGTTGCACCGGCTCGTGGCCGTGCGGACCCAGATACGAACCGCTCAGCGGGGCTCCATTCATTTCTCGTGATGCCCACTGCAATTGGCGCCACCAAGGAGGAGTCGAGCTTGCCCGCTGCCGGTCTGACCTGTTCATTGCATCTTCGAACTCACGTCTGGCAAGCAGATAAACAACCGAGCTTGTTCAAGTGGATCGCGCTACGTGGCAATGACCGCGGCGATGGCGCCTGGCGGCTTGGTGCTCACGTGGTGTGCATCGAAGGCCCGGCCCCTTGCGAACACGGCCCACAGGATGCGCGCGTTCTTGTTGGCCAGCGCCACCACCGCCGTCTGCCAGCCCGATCTCTCGCGCAGCGCCTGTGCCCAGCGCGAGATCGGGTCCTGTCGTCTGTGCGCTGTCAGCACCACCGATTTGGCCCCCTGGATGAGCAACGTGCGCAGGTACGAGTCGCCTCGCTTGGTGATGCGCCCCAGGTTGTTCTTGCCGCCGCTGGAGTTCTGCCGGGGCGTCAGGCCCAGCCAGGCGCCGAACTGCGCACCATTCTTGAATTGCTTGAAGTCGACCACGGTGGCCACCACAGCGGATGCGGTGACCGGCCCCACGCCCATCAACTGCTCAGCCTGACGCACCTGCTCGCTGGCCTTGCCGTGCGCGGCGATGCGCTCGTCGCACCATTGCATATGCGCATCGAGTTCCTGCCACTGTGCATAGGCGCGCTGCAGCGCCAGCCGGGCCAGGCCACCCAGTTCGTTACTGGCGTCTTCGATCGCGTCGGGCAGCGCCCGGCGCAGCGCCTCGGGGCTTTGGGAGAACACCACCCCGAACTCCGCCAGCAGACCCCGAACGCGGTTGATGCAGGCGGTGCGCTGTGCCTTGAAGCCCTCGCGCAGGCGGTGGATGCAAAGCATGCTCTGCTGCTCGACGCTCTTGATGGGCACGAAGTGCATGTGCGGGCGCGAGGCGGCCTCGCAGATGGCGGCGGCATCGTTGGCGTCGTTCTTGCCGCTCCTGCCCTGCGGCCGATAGGGCAGGACATGTTGCGCAGCGATGATGCGCGCATCCAACCCCAGGGCGAGCAGCTTGCGTCCCCAGTGATGGGCGCTGGAGCTGGCCTCCATGGCGACCAGGCAGCCCGCGGGAAGTTGCACGCACCAGGCCAGGAATTTGTCGCGTCTCAATGCGCGCCCGCTCACGCGCAGCCCAGCGCCGTTCACCGCGTAGACCTGGATCACGCTCTTTGCCAGATCGACGCCAACTCGGGTAATCTCGTTCATGGGGCTTCTCCTTCAAAAGGTTTCAGATTGACTTCGCAAATCAATCTTGGCACTCGATGCCGTGACCGTGAAGCGAGAAGTCCCTTCGCATTCATTTCGCTGCGGGGAGCACCCGACGCCCTGCGCACTGGACGCGCTGTCGGTTTGCGGCCGATGAACAAGTGCTCTGAACGATCACGCTGGCGGGGTGCCTTGCGCAGCGAAATAAAGGAGGAGGGCGAAGCCCGGGGGACATTCGCGGAGCAAGGTACCCCGTCGGCGTGAGCGCGCCCCGAACAGAGCACCAACGGCCCTCAGCGTCGATACCCCCCGGCCATCAGTCCGATCACCTCCCGGAAGATGGCGTTGCCGCTGCTGCTGGCCAGGTCGAGCACATGGCTGTGGCTGTAGTAGGGGCTCAGATCGAGGCCCACGCCGATGCCTGCAATGGCGATGTCGCCGCGCTGCTCCTGGCGCGCAACCACGTCGCGCAGGTGGTGGTCGAGGTAGTGCGCATCGTTGGCCAGGTGCGTGGCACTGTCCATCGGCGAGCCATCGGAGATCACGAGCAGCAGCTTGCGCGGCTCGCCGCGCTGGCGCAGCCGCGTGCAGGCCCAGTCGACCGCCTCGCCGTCGATGCCTTCGCGGAAAAGGTCGGCCTTCAGCAGCGCCGCCATCGCGGGGCGTGCGCGGCGCCACGGTGTGCCGGCGGCCTTGAAGACGAGGTGGCTGCGCTCGTTGAGGCGGCCGGGATGCGGCGGGCGGCCGGCACGCACCCATTCGCGCTGCGGGCGACCGCCGTTCCATGCGCCGGTGGTGAAGCCCAGCACTTCGCAGGCCACGCCGGCCTGCTCGAGCGCGCGTGCGAACACGTCGACCATCATCGCGACCGATTCGGCATGCTCCTTCATCGAGCCCGAGCAGTCGATGAGGAAAGTGGCGATGCAGTCGGCCAGCGGCTCCATGCGCTCGGTGCGGAACAGGCGGCGCTCGGTGGGCGATGCGACGAGCTGCGCGAGCCGGCGCCCATCGATCAGGCCTTCTTCCTGCCCGCCGTTCCAGCCGTCGCGCTCCGGCTCGGCCAGCAGGGCGCGCAGCTCGCGCGCGAGGCGGGCGATGTTCACGCCCTGCGCGGCGATGCGGCGGTCGAGCTTGTCCCTGTGTTGCGCCAGCACTTCCTTGCGCGCGAGCGTGGCTGCGTCGTGCTCGCGGTCGTAGGCCGTGGTGAAGACGCGGTAGGCGCCGCCCGCGTCGTCGAGCACCGCGCTGCGGCCCGACTCGGCGGTGGTGAAGCGCTCGACGATCTCCTGGTCCATGTCGGCCACCAGGCTGAACACGCTGCGCTTGTCGTCCACGTGCGGATCGCGTGCTGCGTCGCCGCCTTCTTCGCCCGCTTCGTGCAGCATCGCGGCCACGGTGCGCGCGATGGCAAGGGCATGCACCGCATAGGCGGCCTGGTCGGCGCGGTCTCTTCGCAGGCCGGCCAGGGCATGGCCGATCAGCGGCGCGAGCGCGAAGCGCGTGGCTTCGAGCATGTCCTCCGTTTCTTCCACCACCTGCTGGCCGCTCACGCGGGCGCGGCAGATCTGCGCCACGGCGTACAGCAGCAGGCCGCGTGCGGTGTCGGTCAGGCCTGAGTGATGGAAGGCCAGCGACCATTGCTCATGCCGGTGCCGCAGGTTGTGCCGCATGCCGGCCATGACATCGGGCGCCAGCGCCTCGACGCGGAACTGCTCCAGCATTTCGAACAGCATGCGTTCGACCGGCTCCTGTGGCTGCAGCTTTGCATGCAGCGCCGCATCCGACACGGTGAGCCGCAGCGCCAGCCCGTCGGCCACGCCGCGGAACGAGGCAAAGTCGTCGGTGTCGGGCGAGGGATGCAGGTGCGGCGCGAACCACGGCAGCGCGATGCGGCCACGGTGCAGCCGCCGTCCGCGAAAGTGCAGGTCGCGCTCGCCGCTGAAGGCGCGCACCACGCCCGCGCAGAGCTCCGCGACCTGCTCCTCCTGCCGCACGCGGCGCTGCATCGCGCTCGCGGGCTCGGAGCTCATTCGCGCGGACCTGCGCAGAGCTGGTGCGACTCCTTCAGCTCGCGGTCGAAGCAGCGCTGAAAGTATTCGGCCACCAGCGGCCGCTCGGCGTCGTCGCACTTGTTGACGAACGAGAGGCGAAACGCCAGCGCCGGGTCCTTGAAGATATCGATGTTCTCGGCCCAGGTGATGACGGTGCGCGGCGACATCAGCGTCGACAGGTCGCCCGCCGCAAAGCCTTTGCGCGTGAGGTCGGCCACCGCCACCATCGACGCGACCAGCCTCGTGCCCGCCTCGTCGGCCAGCGAAGGCACGCGCGCCTGCACGATGGCGATTTCTTCATCGGCCGGCAGGTAGTTGAGCGAGGCCACGATGTTCCAGCGGTCGATCTGCGCATGGTTGAGCCGCTGCGCGCCGTGGTACAGGCCATTGAGGTTGCCCAGGCCCACCGTGTTGGCGGTGGCGAACAGGCGGAAGAAGGGGTGCGGCCGCAGCACCTTGTTCTGGTCCATTAGCGTGAACTTGCCGTCGCGCTCCAGGATGCGCTGGATGACGAACATCACGTCGGGCCGGCCGGCGTCGTACTCGTCGAAGATCAGCGCCACCGGCCGCTGCAATGCCCAGGGCACGATGCCTTCCTGGAACTCGGTGACCTGCTTGCCTTCGCGCAGCACCACGGCGTCCTTGCCGACGAGGTCGAGCCGGCTGATGTGGCCGTCGAGGTTCAGTCGCACGCAGGGCCAGTTCAGCCGCGCCGCCACCTGCTCTATGTGCGTCGACTTGCCGGTGCCATGCAGCCCCTGCACCATCACCCGCCGGTCGCGCGTGAATCCGGCGAGGATGGCGAGCGTCACGTCGGGGTTGAAGCGGTAGACCGCGTCGACCTCGGGCACGTGGTCATCGCGCTCGCTGAAAGCGGGCACCCGCAGGTCGGTGTCGATGCCGAACACCTCGCGCACGCTGAGCATCCGGTCGGGGCGAAGGTCGGCGGTGTCGGTCACGTTGGGCTTTCTGGAAAGAAGAAGGGTCAGGCTTGCGCGCGGTCGGAGGAGGCCGCGCCTGCAT
This sequence comes from Variovorax sp., assembly GCF_965279555.1. NCBI lineage: Bacteria > Pseudomonadati > Pseudomonadota > Betaproteobacteria > Burkholderiales > Comamonadaceae > Variovorax > Variovorax sp. Next base: position 873,661 of record NZ_OZ257247.1, read on the forward strand.
CGATGCGGCTCAGTGCCTTGGCTGCACGCTGCATTGCCGGCAGCAGTGTCTTCGCCTTGGCCGCATCGAGCCGCATCACCGGCGCCTGCACCGCGATGCAGAGGTTGGATGGCGCGTCGTCGCCGGAGGGCACGAGCGTGGCGATGCACAGCAGGCCGGGCAGGAACTCTTCGTGGTCGATGGCATAGCCGTCCTTGCGGATGCGCTGCACTTCCTTTTCCAGCGCCTCCGGGTCGGTCAGCGTCTTGGGCGTGTACGGCTCCAGCGGTGCGTTCGACAGCAGCCGGCGGCGCTGCGCCGCGCTCATCTGCGACAGGAAGATCTTGCCGCTGGCCGAGCAGTGCACCGGCACGCGCGAACCCGAGTGCAGGTAGAAGCGCAGCGGCGCGGCGGTTTCCACGCGGTCGAGGTACACCACCTCGCTGCCCGACAGCGCGGTGAGGTTGCAGCTTTCGCCGATTTCTTCCACCAGCTGGCGCAGCACCGTGTGGCGCGCGCCGTGCAGGCTGTCGTTGAGCAGCAGGTTCTCGGCCAGCCGCCGCAGCCGCGTGCCGATGCCGTAGTGCCGGCCGTCGCCTTCGCGCTGCAGCAGCCCTGCGCCTTCGAGCTGCTGGAGCATGCGGTGCAGCGTGGGCTTGGGCAGGCCGGTTTCTTCGACCAGGCCCTGCAGCGAATAGCGCTGGTCTTTCGCGGCCATGACTTCGAGCAGCGCGAACAGGCGCATGGTGGGTGTGTCGCCCGCCGGTTCGGCGGCTTCCACGGGGAGCCCTTTGACGATCTTCATGGGCCGGATCATAGGTGGTTTACAAAAAAAGAGACAAGGCGTACCGATTTTTGTAAATTGTTTGACGCCATGCCGATGCCGTCCTATATTCCGCCGGAATGAATTCCGGAACAAGTCGTTCCGACTTTTTGGGTGCAAGCCACCGCCCATCATCCTTTCAGGAGACGCCTTCCATGAGCCAGAAGCAAGCCGCAGCCCCCACCCGCGAAGCCGTCAAGGGCGTGCAGAAGATGACGCCCTCCGAGGCCTTCGTCGAGACCATGGTCGCCAACGGCGTGACCGACATCTTCGGCATCATGGGTTCGGCCTTCATGGACGCGATGGACATCTTCGCGCCCGCCGGCATCCGGCTGATTCCGGTGGTGCACGAGCAGGGCGGCGCCCACATGGCCGACGGCTATGCGCGCGTGTCGGGCCGCCACGGCCTGGTCATCGGGCAGAACGGCCCCGGCATCAGCAACTGCGTGACGGCCATTGCGGCCGCCTACTGGGCGCACAGCCCGGTGGTGATGATCACGCCCGAGACCGGCACCATGGGCATGGGCCTCGGCGGCTTCCAGGAAGCCAACCAGCTGCCGATGTTCCAGGAGTTCACCAAGTACCAGGGCCACGTGAACAACCCCAAGCGCATGGCCGAGTACACGGCGCGCTGCTTCGACCGCGCCATCTCCGAGATGGGCCCCACGCAGCTCAACATTCCGCGCGACTACTTCTACGGCGAGATCCAGTGCGAGATTCCCAAGCCGATGCGCGTGGAGCGGGGCGCGGGCGGCGAGAACAGCCTGAACGCCGCGGTCGAACTGCTGGCTTCGGCCAAGTTCCCGGTGATCCTCTCGGGCGGCGGCGTGGTGATGGGTGATGCGGTGGAAGAGTGCAAGGCCCTGGCCGAGCGCCTGGGCGCGCCGGTTGCCAATGGCTACCTGCGCAACGACTCTTTCCCCGCGAGCCATCCGCTCGCAGCGGGTCCGCTGGGCTACCAGGGCTCCAAGGCCGCGATGAAGCTCATCGCGCAAGCCGACGTGGTGCTGGCTCTCGGCTCGCGCATGGGCCCCTTCGGCACGCTGCCGCAGCACGGCATGGACTACTGGCCGAAGGACGCGAAGATCATCCAGGTCGAGGCCGACCACACCAACCTGGGCCTGGTGAAGAAGATCACCGTCGGCATCCACGGCGACGCCAAGGCCACGGCCAAGGAACTGCTCAAGCGGCTGCAGGGCAAGACGCTGGCCTGCGACGCCACCAAGGCCGAGCGCGCCGACAAGATCAAGGCCGAGAAAGCCGCGTGGGAAAAAGAACTCGACGAGTGGACCCGTGAGCGCGACCAGTTCAGCCTGGACGCCATCGAGGAAGCCAAGGGCGAGAAGACGCCCACCGGCGGCAGCTACCTGCATCCGCGCCAGGTGCTGCGCGAGCTCGAGAAGGCCATGCCGCCGCGCGTGATGGTCTCGACCGACATCGGCAACATCAACGCCATCGCCAACAGCTACCTGCGCTTCGAGGAGCCGCGCAGCTTCTTCGCGCCGATGAGCTTCGGCAACTGCGGCTACTCGCTGCCCACCATGATCGGCGCCAAGTGCGCCGCGCCCGACCGCCCGGCCGTGGCCTATGCCGGCGACGGCGCCTGGGGCATGAGCATGGTGGAAATCATGACGGCGGTGCGCCATGACATTCCGGTCACGGCCGTGGTGTTCCACAACCGCCAGTGGGGCGCGGAAAAGAAGAACCAGGTCGACTTCTACAACCGCCGCTTCGTGGCGGGCGAGCTTGAAAGCGAGAGCTTCGCGGGCATCGCCAAGGCCATGGGGGCCGAGGGCATCGTGGTCGACAAGCTCGAAGACGTGGGCCCGGCACTGAAGAAAGCCATCGACATGCAGATGAACGAAGGCAAGACCTGCGTCATCGAGATCATGTGCACCCGCGAGCTGGGCGACCCGTTCCGCCGCGACGCGCTGTCCAAGCCGGTACGATTCCTCGACAAGTACAAGGACTACGTCTGAAGAACACATGACCGATTCGCTGCTGACGCTCAACGCGGGCTCCTCGTCCATCAAGGTCGCATTGTTCGATGCGGCACATCCGGGCGGCGGCGATGCGTTGCCGTCGGCGCGCTGGTCGGGCCAGGCGGACGGTCTGGGCGCGGGCCTGCAGGCGCGGCTGCGCGTTCGCGATGCGCAGGGCAAGACGCTGCTCGACGAAGCGCTCGATGGCGCCCGCGCCTCGCACCAGGGCGCGCTGGCCGCGCTGCTCGAATGGCATGCGCAGCAAAAGGAGGGCGGGCGCATCGCGGCGGTGGGACACCGCATCGTGCATGGCGGCACGGACTTCGTGGCGCCGGTGCGCGTCGACGCGGCATTGCTCGACGCACTCGCCAAGCTGGAGCCCCTGGCGCCGCTGCACCAGCCGCACAACCTGGCGGGCGTGCGCGCCGCGATGGCCGCATTCGAAGGCGTGCCGCAGGTGGCTTGCTTCGACACGGCCTTTCATGCGGTGCAGCCGGAGGTCAACCGGCGCTTCGCATTGCCGCGCGAGTTGCATGACGCTGGCGTGCGGCGCTACGGCTTCCACGGCCTCTCGTATGAATCGATCATTGCGCAGTTCGGGAGCATCGCGCCCGAGCTGGCGCAGCGGCGCGTGATCGTCGCGCACCTGGGCAATGGTGCGTCGATGTGCGGCATGGTCAACGGCCGCTCGGTCGCGACGACCATGACCTTCTCTCCACTCGACGGGCTGACCATGGGCACGCGCTGCGGCCACATCGACGCGGCCGTGGTGCCCTACCTGATGCGATCGCGCGGCATGTCGGCCGACGCGGTCGAGAAGCTGTTGTTCCGCGAATCGGGATTGCTGGGGCTGTCGGGCGTATCGAGCGACATGCGTGCGCTGCAAGCTTCGGCAGAGCCGGCGGCGGCCGAGGCGATCGGGCATTTCGCGGAACAGGTGGTGCAGCAGATGGGCATGCTGGCGGGCGCCTTGCGCGGCGTGGACGCCATCGTGTTCACCGGCGGCATCGGCGAAAACGATGCGCCGCTGCGCCAACGCATGCTCGAAGACTGCACCTGGCTGGGGGTGCACGTCGATGCCGCTGCAAACCGCGACGGCGCAGCGCGGCTCACCACGGCCGGCAGCCCCGTCAGCGCCTGGGTGCTGCGCACCGATGAAGAAGCGGTGATCGCGCGCCACACTGCGCGCGTGCTGCACATGGCCTGAGCGCGGGCTGATCGCTCAGCGCGCGGTGGCGCTGGTGGCCATGCGCGGCACCGTTGCGCCGCAGTGGCGCAGGAAGTCGGCGGTTGCGCCGCCCAGCAGCTTGTCGCGGTGCATCACCGTCGCCAGCTTGCGCACGCCGGCCGGCAGCCGCGTACGCAGTTCGACCAGGTGCCCGTCTTCCAGCGCCTGCGCCACCGTGTAGCGCGACAGGCAGGCCAGCCCGGTGCCCGAGGCCACCACGCGCTTGATGGCTTCGGTGCTCCCCAGTTCGAAGCCCACGTTCACCTGCTCCAGGTTCTGGATCAGCCAGGCATCGGTGACCTGCCGCGTGCCAGAGCCGTGCTCGCGCAGCACCCAGGTGGCCTGCGACAGTTGCTTGTGCGTGGCCACGCGGCCCGCCAGTGCATGGCCCGGCGCGGCCACGATCACCAGCTCGTCGCTGCGCCATGCGCGCACCACCAGGTCGGGGTGGGTCTGCGGGCCTTCGATGAAGCCCACGTCGACGTCGAAGCCCGCCACCGCCTCGATCACGTCGCGCGTGTTGGCAATGTGCAGCCGCACCTGGCTTTGCGGGTGCAGCGCGGTCCATTGCGACATGCGCTCGGGCAGCAGGTATTCGCCGATGGTGAAGCTCGCCGCCACGCGCAGCGGCGCCGCATGCTCGGCACTGAAGAGGGCCTGCACCTCGCCGGCCTGGTCGAGCAGCGCCTGCGCCTTGGGCAGCAGGGCGCGGCCGTTCTCGTTGAGCACCAGCCGGCGGCCGATGCGGTCGAACAGGAGCACGCCGACCGAGGTTTCCAGGTCGGCCAGCGCGCTGCTCGCGGCCGACTGGGAACGCGCGATACGGTCTGCCGCCGCGCGGGTGCTGCCGCCGCGCGCGGTGGCCACGAAAACTTCGAGCTGGCGCAGGTTCAGGCGCAGGCGCTGCGCCGGAGATTGATCTGTTTTTCCGGTCATGGTGAGAGATATTCTGCGCTTTTCCGATTGATCGAGGATGCCTAACATCGGCTTTGCCACGCCTGAAAACAAAGGACCGACAGTGTTCAGTTTCCTGTCCCGCGAGCCCGTGCACGACCCGCTGTCGGCGCCCACTCCCACGGCCGACACCACGGTCAAGACCACTACCTGCTACATGTGCGCCTGCCGCTGCGGCATTCGCGTGCATCTGCGCGAGGGCGAGAAGGGCCCGGAGGTGCGCTACATCGACGGCAACCCGAACCATCCGCTGAACCAGGGCGTGATCTGCGCCAAGGGCTCGTCGGGGATCATGAAGCAGGTGTCGCCCGCGCGCATCACGCAGCCGCTCTTGCGCAAGGCCGGCAGCGAGCGCGGGGCGGCCGAGTTCGAGCCCATCAGCTGGGAGCGCGCCTACGAGCTGCTGACCGAGCGCCTCGCAAAGATACGCGCCACCGACCCGAAGAAGTTCGCGCTGTTCACCGGGCGCGACCAGATGCAGGCGCTCACCGGCCTGTTCGCGCGCCAGTTCGGCACGCCCAACTACGCGGCGCACGGCGGCTTCTGCTCGGTCAACATGGCTGCGGGAATGATCTACACCATCGGCGGCAGCTTCTGGGAGTTCGGCGGGCCCGACCTGGAGCGCGCCAAGCTGTTCGTGATGATCGGCACCGCCGAAGACCATCACAGCAACCCGATGAAGATCGCGATCAGCAAGTTCAAGCGCGCGGGCGGGCGCTTCATCTCGATCAACCCGGTGCGCACGGGCTACTCGGCCATTGCCGACGAGTGGATTCCCATCAAGCCGGGAACGGACGGCGCGCTGTTCATGGCGCTGCTGCACGAGCTGATCGCGAGCGAGCTGGTGGACCATGCCTTCCTCAAGCGCTTCACCAATGCGCCGCAGCTCGTGGTGCTCGACGACTGCGAGCGGCAGGGACTGTTCGCCTTCGACCCCGACTCGCAACGCGGCCCGCCCGGCGACGGGCGCAACCCGCACAACAAGCTGGTGTGGGACAAGGCCAGCGGCAGCGTGAAGAACGCGTACCCTGAAGGCATCGCAGATGGCTGCGACCCGGCGCTAGAAGGCCACTACACGCTGGCCGACGGCACGCGCGTGGCGCCGTCGTTCCAGCTGCTGCGCGATCGCGTGGCCAGTTGCACGCCAGAGTGGGCACAGGCCATCACCGGCATCGACGCGGGGCGCATTCGCAAGCTGGCGCGCGAAATAGGCGAGACCGCGCTCAAGCAGGCCTTCGAGCTGCCGATTCCCTGGACAGACGCCTGGGGCAAGAAGCACCCGACCACGCAGGCGCGGCCGGTGGCCTTCCATGCGATGCGCGGTCTGGCGGCGCACTCCAACGGCTTCCAGACGGTGCGTGCGCTGGCGGTGCTGATGAGCGTGCTCGGCACCATCGACGCGCCCGGCGGCTTCCGGCACAAGGCGCCGTATCCGCGCCACATCGTGCCCAACTACCGGGCCTTCAACGACCCCGGCATGATCCAGCCGAACACGCCGCTCAATGCGGCTCCGCTGGGCTTTCCTGCCGGTCCGGACGAGCTGGCCGTCAACCCCGACGGCTCGCCGATCCGCATCGACCATGCCTTCTCGTGGGAGCACCCGCTGTCGGCGCACGGGCTCATGCACAACGTGATCACCAACGCGGCCAAGGGCGACCCTTACCGCATCGACACGCTGCTGATCTTCATGGCCAACATGGCCTGGAATTCGAGCATGAACACCATGGCCGTGCGCGAGATGCTCAACCGCAAGGACGAGAAGGGCGAGCACATGATCCCGTTCCTGGTGGTGTGCGACGCCTTCCAGAGCGAGACCGTGGCCTTTGCGGACCTGGTGCTGCCCGACACCACGTACCTCGAACGGCACGACGTGATGGGCATGCTCGACCGGCCGATCTCGGAGTTCGACGGGCCGGTGGATTCGGTGCGCGTGCCGGTGGTGCCGCCGACGGGGGAGTGCAGGCCGTTCCAGGAGGTGCTGATCGAGCTGGCCTCGCGGCTCAAGTTTCCGGCCTTCACCACGCCCGAGGGCGGGCGCAAGTACACGGGCTATCCGGACTTCGTCGTCAACTTCGAGCCTCAGCCGGGCATCGGCTTTCTCATGGGCTGGCGCGGCAAGGAGGGCACCGAGCACCTGCGCGGCGCGCCCAACCCCAAGCAGTGGGAGGCCTATGCGCAGAACAATTGCGTGTTCCAGTACCACATGCCCGAGACCATGCACTACATGCGCAACTGGAACCGCGAGTACCTCGACTTCGCGAAGGACAAGGGCTGGCGCCAGCGCAACGACCCGGTGCAGCTGGCGCTGTACTCCGACACGCTGCAGAGCTTCAGGCTCGCGGCGCAGGGCAAGAGCCCGGGGCGGCAACCGCCCGATGCATTGCGCGAGCGCATCGACACGTATTTCGACCCGCTGCCTTTCTGGTATCCGCCGCTGGAAGAAGCGGCGACCGACCTGGCCGCCTATCCGCTCAACGCGCTCACGCAGCGGCCGATGGCGATGTACCACTCGTGGGACTCGCAGAACGCATGGCTGCGGCAGATCCACAGCCACAACTACCTGCACGTGAATCCGCTGACCGCGCAGGCGGCGGGCATTGCGGACGGCGGCTGGTGCTGGGTGGAAAGCAGATGGGGCCAGGTGCGCTGCATGCTGCGCTACAGCGAGGCTGTGGAGCCCGGCACCGTGTGGACCTGGAACGCCATCGGCAAGGCCGACGGTGCATGGCAACTGGCACCTGGAGCCGACGAGGCGCGCAAGGGTTTCCTGCTGAACCACCTGATCAGCGAGGAACTGCCCTGCGAAGGCACTGCCAGCGGGACCATCAGCAACTCGGACCCGATCACCGGGCAGGCGGGGTGGTACGACGTGCGGGTGCGCATACGGCCGGCGGAGCCCGGAGAGCCTGAAGAAAGCTATCCGCAGGTTGCGAGCATGCCGGTGGTGCCCGGGGTGCTGGGGAAGGCGGCGAGTGTGTTGACGTACTTTGCGGGGAGGGGGAAGAAATGATGCAGTGGTTGAGAGATCTGCTGTCCCCCGTGTTGCTCCCTCCCCCTCTGGGGGAGGGCGGGGGTGGGAGCATCGGCGTCGGAACTGGAAGCCTCGCCGCATTGAAGGCCGGCGTGCCCCCACCCCGACCCTCCCCCAGAGGGGGAGGGAGCAATGTCAACACCATGCGCGCCGAACAAGGCGAAACCCTTGCCAAGCAACTCGCCCTCGTCATCGACCTCAACGTCTGCGTCGGCTGCCACGCCTGCGTCACCTCCTGCAAGCAATGGAACACCTCCGGCAGCGCCGGCCCGCTGGCCGATGAACGCCCTTATGCCGCCAACCCCACCGGCACCTTCTTCAACCGCGTGCAGACCTACGAGGCCGGCGCCTTCCCCGTCACCGAGACCATCCATTTCCCCAAGAGCTGCCTGCACTGCGAAGACCCGCCGTGCGTGCCGGTGTGCCCCACGGGCGCAAGCTACAAGCGCAAGGAAGACGGCATCGTGCTGGTCGACTACGACAAGTGCATCGGCTGCAAGTACTGCGCATGGGCCTGCCCCTACGGCGCGCGCGAACTGGACGAGGAGCGCCAGGTCATGACCAAGTGCACGCTGTGCGTGGACCGCATCTACGACGAGCAGTTGCCCAAGGAAGACCGCAAGCCCGCCTGCGTGAAGGCCTGCCCGACCGGCGCGCGCATCTTCGGCGACGTGAAAGACCCGGACTCCGAAGTGTCGAAGGCCATCCGCGAGCGCGGCGGCTACCAGCTGATGCCCGAATGGGAGACCAGCCCGGCCAACCATTACCTGCCCCGGCACATCACGCAGCCGGCGGACGCTAAGGAGTAGCCGCATGCATCCCGCGTTCTCGATTCTTTTCTTCACCACGCTGGCCGGCGCCGCGCAGGGCCTGGTGTGCGCGCTGGCGCTGGCGGTGCTGTTCGGCCTGGAGCTGGCGCCGGGCTTCCTGGGCATTGCGCTGGGCGTGGCCGAGGTGCTGCTGGTGGCGGGCCTTGCCGCATCGTTCATGCACCTGGGCCGCAAGACGCGCGCATGGCGGGCGGTGCTGATGTGGCGCACCTCGTGGATGTCGCGCGAGGTCATCGTGCTGCCGGTGTTCATCGCGCTGGTGGCGCTGTGGTGGCTGTCGTTGCGGCTGGGCATCGGCGCGCCGTGGTCGTGGCTGTTGCCGCTTCTGGTGCTCTACGGTGCGATGCTGCTCTGGTACTGCACCGCGATGATCTACGCCTGCCTGCGCTTCATCGAGGAATGGGCGCACCCGTTGACGGTGCTCAACTTCACGCTGATCGGCCTGTCGTCTGGGCTGGTGCTGGCGTGCGCGATGGCGGCCTCGAGCGGCGAGGCGCGCTTCGTGCAGGTGTTCGGGCCATGGGCGCTCATTGCCACGCTGGCCGCCTGGGCCGCGCGCGGCGGCGCCCTGCGGCGCAATGCGCGCCTGCGCCACAAGTCGACCTTGCAGTCGGCCACGGGTATCCGCGCGCAGAAGCTGGTGCAGAAGTCGATGGGCATGTCGGCCGGGTCGTTCAACACGCGGGAGTTCTTCCATGGCGTGTCGCTTGCGGCGCTCGGGAACATGAAGCTCGGTTTCCTGCTGCTGGCTTTCGTGCTGCCCGCGTCGCTGGCGACTTGGGGCATCGCGAGCGCTTCGGTGCTGCCGTGGCTGCTCGCGGCGTTGGTGCAGGCGCCGGGCCTGCTGGCCGAGCGCTGGTTCTTCTTCGCGCAGGCCAGGCATCCGCAGAACCTGTACTACCAGGTCGTTTCCTAGGCTTGTTCCTGCTTGCGCCGCGGGTCATAGGCGCGTCATGCACGGATGGAAGGATTCGAAACTTTTGTTTCCTGCCCTTCCTCCATGTTGCCGAACCTGCCTTTTCCCCGTGCCTTGACCGGCGTGCCGTCTTCGTCCCTTGGCCTTGTTGCGCTTCTGCTGGCCTCTTGCGGCGGGGGAGGCGGTGGCGGCGGTGTTCTTTTTTCGCTGCCTCCGGCCGCCACGACTCCCGCGCCGGCACCTGCCGCCACGAGCGTGAGCGGTGTGGTCGTGGGAAGCTATTTCGTCAACGCGAAGGTCTGCCTCGACATCAACGCCAACGGCCGCTGCGATGCCGATGAGCCCTCCACGCGTACCGACAAGCAGGGCGCCTTCGCGCTGACCGGCGCAAGCGCAGGCATCGTGGCCGAGATCGGCACCGATGCCACCGAACTCGACCCCGCCACCTCCACCTCGAAGCCGGTGACCTCGCGGCTCGTGCTGCGCGCGCCGAAAGAGGCACCGGGCGTCGTCGACTACCAGTCGAGCGCCGTGGTCGCTGAAATGGAAGCCGGCGGCCTCGACTTCAAGGCGGCCAGCAGCAAGGTCGCCATCTCGGTCGGCGTGGTTGCGGCCAAGCTGCTGGTCGACTTCAACACCGAGAGTGATCCGGCGGCCAAGGCCGCGCTCAAGGCCGCGTCCGACGAGGGGCTGCAGCGCATCCGCGATGCGCTGGCATCGGCCGCAGCCGGCGACGACATCAAGGCCGTGCTGACCGCCGCGGCCCTGACCGACCGCTACTACCAGACCAAGGCGCCATACCGTCCGCAGCAGGACGTCAGCACCTACGAGGCGCCGCCCGCGGGCTTTGCGCCGGTCTACACCGAAATGATCGCGCGCCACGGCTCGCGCGGGCTGTCCAGCCTCAAGTACGACCTGGCCGTCTACAACATGTGGGAGAAGGCACGGGACGACGGTGCGCTCACGCCGCTTGGGCAGAAGCTCGGGCCCGACGTGCTGAAGATCATGAAGGCCAACTTCCTGTTGGGCTATGGCGTGGCGGGCATCAGCACACCGGGCTACGGCAACGAGACGCAGGTCGGCATCAACGAACACACGCAGTTGGCGGCGCGGCTGGTGCAGCGGCTGCCGGCCTACTGGAAGCAGGTCGGCGACAGCGCCGGCTCGGCGCCTCGGCAGATCGTGACCGTGACCTCCGGCGTCGACCGCGCGGTCGACAGCGGCAACTTCTTCGTGCAGTCGCTCAAGGCGGCGCAGCCCGCGCTGGCGCCGCTCGTCACCTACCCGGCGGCACCGGCGCCTTACCCCGACACCGGCACCGCTGTAAGCCAGCCGGCCGGCACCAACCGCTTCCTGCTGTACTTCCACAAGCTGGTGAAGGCCACCGACCAGGTGACCAAGCCGGCCGACCCGCTCTACACGACCTACCAGGACAGCCAGGCCTACCAGGCCTACAAGTCCGGTGACGCCGACCTGGCAGCCAAGCAGAGTGGCCTCACGGTCACGCCGGAAGCCGCCGCGGCCGGCCGGGTGCTGCTGGAGCGCCTGTTCGCCAAGAGCTTCGTCGACAGGATCGCCGACGGCAGCTACAGCTTCGCGAATACAGGCACTCGCACTTTCGCGAGCGACGACGGCAAGTTCTCGGCCAGCCTGAGCGGTGACGGCAAGACCACGATCAAGTCGCCGGGCGACGCCGGTTCGCTGCTGTACGAGCTCTACGTGATCGCGCCGGCCATGCGCAGCGAGGCCGGCGTCGACTTCGCCGCCTACATGCCCGCCGCGCAGGCGAAGTTCTTCGCCGCGCTCAACGACGGCTCCGACTTCTACGACAAGGGCCCCGGCATGACCGAGAAGGGCGACATCACCTCGCGCATGTCGCAGATCCTGGTGGACGACATGTTCAACGAGGTCGACGCCATCGCGCGCGGCGACCGCTCGCATGCCGCCAAGCTGCGCTTCGCGCACGCCGAGATCCTCATGCCCTTTGCCGTGCGCATGGGCCTGAAGGGCGTGGACCAGAGCGTGCCCAAGGCCGCCAGCTTCAGCTACGGCAGCAACCCATGGCGCGGCGAGTACGTGTCGCCGATGGCGGCCAACATGCAGTGGGACGTGTACGCCGACGCCAGCGGCAAGCTGCTGGTGAAGATGCTCTACAACGAGAAGGAAACCGACTTCAAGGCGTCCTGCGACGGCGCGAAGAAGGCGGGCACCGCCCACTACTACGACTACACGGCCCTGAAGGCCTGCTACGGCCACGGGGTGGCGCAGTAGGCCTGCTTTCCGTTGCAGCGGCGGCCGGTCGGGCGACTGCGCCTACTTGCGTACCGGTTCGCGTATCGCGGCCCGCGCGAGCCGCCACGCCGCGAACAGGAACACCAGCGGCAGCACGATGGTCTGCAGCACGAACAGGGCGATCAGCTTCACGATGCGCTCCGCCCAGTCGGAGGCGGATTTCAGGATCTGGTCGTAAGTCGCCTTGAGGTTGGGCAATTTCGGCAGCCAGCGTTCGACGCGGTCGCGCCAGCCTTCCTGCGCCACGGGTGCCTCTTGCGTGGCATCGACCACGGCGGTCGGCGACTTCTCGATGCCCGACAGCGCAACCTGGTAGTCGTTGGCCATGAACACGCGGTAGAGGCCTTCGTTCGCCACGGCCGCCAGCGGCACCGCGAAGCGCACCAGCAGCAGGCCGATCAACGCCGACTGCAGCCAGCGCGGCGAACTGCCGCGCCGCCAGCGCCACACGATCCACGCCAGCGCCACGGCACAGACCAGGTAGGACATCAGGTGGTGCGCGCCGATGCTCAGCAGCACCAGTTGAATGCCGAAAGACACGCTGGCCGCGAGCATCACCGCCGCGAATTGCTCGATGAGTTCGTTCAGCGGCTTCAGCGCCTGCCCCGGCGCGAAGCTCACACCCACGCCGCCCGGCGTGGCGTCGACCTGCGTGCCCTGCGCCACCGACACCACCGCGCCCAGCGCGCGTGCCGCGGCAAAGGTGGTCAGCGCGCGCTTCAGCCCGTCGTTGACCTGGGCTCGCGCGGGCGCGTCGATGGGCGCGACCCAGCAGCCGACGAACACCAGCACGGCGATGAGCAGCAGATAGGCGCGTTGCAGCAGGAGGGGCTTGGGCAGGGGCATGGTCGAGGCGCTATCGGGGCGGAGGAGGTGGTCATTCTCCACACGACCCCCGGCACGCCGCGCCGATACCCTTGAGCGGCGTCTAGCTTCTGCGCGACCCCGTGGCGCGCGGCTTGCCCGGCGTGCCCGGCAGCAGGTGGTCGAGCGGCAGCGCCGTTTCCGACTTGATCTCGCGCAGCACGATGCTCGAGCGCACGTGCGTCACGCCGGGAAGGCTGAACAGAACCTCGTGCAGGAAGCGCTCGTAGTGCTTCATGTCGGGCACGGTCACGTTGAGGATGTAGTCCGCCGGGCCGGTGGCCGACACGCAGCGGATGATCTGCGGGCTCGCGGCCACGGCTTCTTCAAAGCGCTGCACCATCGCCTCGCTGTGGCGGTCGAGGTTGACCTCGGCCACGGCCGACACGTGCAGGCCGACCTGCTCGGGGTCGACCAGCGTGGTGTAGCCGCGAATGACGCCGGCCGCCTCCATGTCCTTGATGCGCTTCCAGCAGGGCGTTGGCGACAGCCCGACGGTCTCTGAAATCTGCTGCACGGTCTGGCGGCCGTCGTGCTGCAGCGCGGAGAGGATCTTGAGGCAGTGCTCGTCGAGTGAAACGGTGCCGGCATTCATCGCGGGATCGCAGGTAGTGGCGTCGCAGCGATTCTCACTGATCGATGTGTCCGGGCGGTGCCGTGCCCCGGCCGCCGCCGGCGCCGCGTCTATGCGTCGCGGGCGCGCGCGAATTCCAGCGGCAGGTCTTTGAACTGCTTCTTCAGCGAAGCCTCGGGCGAGCCGCCCACCACGATGCGTGCGAAGGCATCGAGCGGGCTGAAGAACGCCGGGCGCAGCGTGCCGAGCTTGCTTTCGTCCACCACCAGGAAACTCTGCGACGCGCAGCGGATGGCCGCCTGCTTCACGGGCACTTCATGGAAGTTGGAGCAGCTCGCGCCGCGTTTCAGGTCGATCCCGCCCGCCGAGATGAAGGCTTTGCTCACGCCCAGCCTGGCGAGGTACTGCAGGCCCTCGTCGGAGAAGAAGGTGGCCGAAGAAGGGTGGTAGAGCCCGCCCAGCAGCATCAACTGCGTGTTCGGGCGGCGGCTCAGCACCTGTGCGATGTTCGTGGAGTAACACGCCACGCTCAGCGGCATCTCGGGCGGCAGCGCCTCGGCGAAATGGACCATGGTGGTGCCGCAGTCGATGAACAGGCTGTCGTGCGGCTGCACCAGCCTGGCGGCGTGTTCGCAGGCCAGGCGCTTGTTGGCCGCGTGCTGGTCGCTGGCCTCGTCGAGCGAGTAGCGCTCGGCACCGGGCAGCGTGGTGGCGAGCACATAGCCTCCGAGGGCGGTGAGGGGAGATTCGGCCGACGACAGGTCGCGACGGACGGTCATTTCCGTCACGTCGAGCTGCAGGGCCGCCTGCTTGATGGGCAGCGGGCCGCCGGCCTCGACGAGTTCCTGCATCCTGGCCAGGCGCATGGCCCGGGCTTCGGCTCCGGCTGTTCTTCGCATGTTCGGTTTTCTCAGATCCACGTGCCGGAGTATCGGGCATCGCACGCCGGATTAATGTTTCTTGAAAAACATATTGCACAGATAAATGTTGTTGTAATAACATTTAGGCCAACACGAACAACATCGAGGCTGAGCAGCCATGCGGCGCAGCCCGGAGACAAAGACATGCCCCTTGCCTGCCCGCCGCAGCCGCGGCCCTTGCGCCTGACGGCGCCCGCCCATCCATGACCTCCACCTCCCTCGTTCGCCCCAGCGGCGCGGTGCGCTCGCGCCCGGCGCCGCCGGCTTCTGCCAACGCGGATGCCCCGGCCGTGCCGGCGGCACCCGCGCAGGCGCATGCCGCAGCTCCCCGCAACACCGCCCAGCCCTTCGATGCGGGTTGGATCGAAGGCATCCGCTTCAACCTCTCCGCTGCCGAGCGCCGCGTGGCCACGCTGCCCGGCCGCCGCTCGGTCAAGAAGGACGCGCAGGCCGGCTGGCTGCTCAAGGCGATCACCTGCATCGACCTGACCACGCTCAGCGGCGACGATACGGCCGAGCGCGTGAAGCGGCTCTGCGCCAAGGCCGCGATGCCGGTGCGCCCGGACCTGCTGGCCGCCCTCGGCTTCGCCGACCGCAAGCTGCATACCGGGGCGGTGTGCGTGTACCACCGCTTCGTCTCGACCGCAGTCGAGGCGTTGGCGGGCACCGGCATTCCGGTGGCGGCGGTATCCACGGGCTTTCCGGCGGGCCTGATTCCGCACGAGCTCAAGCTCAAGGAAATCGAAGCCTCGGTGCGCGACGGCGCCGCGGAGATCGACATCGTCATCACCCGCGAGCACGTGCTCACCGGCCAGTGGAAGAAGCTCTACGACGAGATGCTCGATTTCCGCCGCGCGGCGGGCGCGGCGCACGTGAAGGCGATCCTCGCGACGGGCGAGCTCAAGACCCTGCGCAACGTCGCCAAGGCCTCGATGGTCTGCATGATGGCCGGCGCCGACTTCATCAAGACCTCCACCGGCAAGGAGGGCGTCAACGCCACGCCGCTGGTCACGCTCGCGATGCTGCGGATGATCCGCCAGTACGAGGCCCGCACCGGCCTGCGCGTGGGCTACAAGCCGGCAGGCGGCGTCTCCACCGCGAAGACCGCGCTCGACTATCAGGTACTCATGAAGGAAGAGCTGGGCCGCGACTGGCTCGAGCCCGATCTGTTCCGCATCGGCGCTTCCACGCTGCTGGCCGACATCGAGCGCCAGCTCGAGCACCACATCACCGGCCGCTACTCGGCCTACAACCGCCACCCGATCGGATGAGCCCGATGAGCAGCATCAGCAGCAACAACAACTCCGCCGGCAGCAGCAGCGTCGCGCGCTATTTCGACACCATGGACTACGGCCCCGCGCCCGAGAGCGACACCGACGCACGCGAATGGCTCGCGCGCCATGCCGAAGGCTTCGGCCACTTCATCGACGGGCGCTTCACGCCTGCTTCCGACGGCGTGCACTTCGACACGGCCGAGCCGGCAACCGGCCAACGCCTGGCGCGCGTTGCGCAAGGCTCCGCGAAGGACGTGGATGCCGCCGTGGCGGCGGCGCGCGCCGCGCAGCCCGGCTGGCATGCCCTCGGCGGCCATGGCCGCGCACGGCATCTGTACGCACTGGCGCGCATGGTGCAGCGCCATGCGCGCCTGCTCGCGGTGGTCGAGGCGCTGGACAACGGCAAGCCGATCCGCGAGGCGCGCGACCTCGACGTGCCGCTGGCCGCGCGCCACTTCTATCACCATGCCGGCTGGGCACAGCTGCAGGAGCGCGAGTTCGCCGACCATGTGCCGCTGGGCGTGGTCGGCCAGATCATTCCGTGGAACTTCCCGCTGCTGATGCTGGCCTGGAAGATCGCTCCCGCGCTGGCGCTGGGCAACACCGTGGTGCTGAAGCCGGCGGAGCTCACGCCGCTGAGTGCCTTGCTCTTCGCTGAACTGGCGGCACAGGCAGGCCTGCCGCGCGGTGTGCTCAACGTGGTGACGGGCGACGGCGCCACGGGCGCGGCGCTGGTCGCGCACGACGGCGTGGACAAGATCGCCTTCACCGGCTCGACCGAGGTGGGGCGGCTGATCCGCGCCGCGACGGCGGGCACGGGCAAGTCGCTCACGCTGGAGCTGGGCGGCAAGTCGCCCTTCATCGTGTTCGACGATGCGGACATCGATGCCGCCGTCGAAGGCGTGGTCGACGCCATCTGGTTCAACCAGGGGCAGGTGTGCTGCGCCGGTTCGCGGCTGCTGCTGCAGGAAGGCATCGCGAACGACTTCATCGCGCGCCTGAAGCGCCGCATGCAGACCTTGCGCGTGGGCCTGCCGCTGGACAAGGCGATCGACATGGGCAGCCTCATCGACCCCACGCAGCTCGAACGCGTGCGCTCGCTGGTGGCCGCCGGCGTGCGCGAAGGCGCGAGCTGCTACCAGGCGCCGGGCGCGCTGCCGCCGGGCGGCAGCTTCTTTCCGCCGACGCTGCTGACGGGCGTGCAACCGGCATCCACCGTGGCGACCGAGGAGATCTTCGGGCCCGTGATGGTGACGATGACTTTCCGCACGCCCGACGAAGCCGTCGCGCTGGCCAACAACACCCGCTACGGCCTCGCCGCCAGCGTGTGGAGCGAGACCATCGGCCTCGCGCTGGGCATTGCGCCACAGCTGCACGCAGGCGTGGTGTGGGTCAACGCGACCAACCTGTTCGACGCGGGCGTGGGCTTCGGCGGCTACCGTGAATCAGGCTACGGCCGCGAAGGCGGAAGAGAAGGTTGCTACGAATACCTGAAGCCGCGTGCCTGGGCGCAGCGCAAGCCGCGCTCCGCAGAAGTGGTCGCCGCCGTGGCGGCAAACGAAGCTGCAACGAAGACCGGGAACGGGTCTTCCCCCGCGTTGCCCGCCATCGACCGCACCGCCAAGCTCTTCATCGGCGGCAAGCAGGTGCGGCCCGACGGCGAACTGTCGCGCCCGGCCTTCGCAGCCAGCGGACAGCGTGCCGGCGAGGTGGGTGCGGGCAACCGCAAGGACATCCGCAACGCGGTGGCCGCGGCGCGCGCCGCGGCGAGCTGGTCGAGCGCGACGCCGCATCGCCGCGCGCAGGCGCTTTATTACCTCGCGGAAAACCTCTCGGCCCGCGCCGGCGAGTTTGCCGCGCGCATCGCGAGCCTGACCGGTGTTGCCGCGGAGGCCGCGCAGGCCGAGGTCGACGCATCGGTGGGCCGCCTGTTCGCCTACGGCGCCTGGGCCGACAAGTACGAAGGCGCGGTGCATGTGCCGCCGCTGCGCGGCGTGGCGCTGGCCACGGTCGAGGCGATCGGCGTGGTGGGCGTGGTGTGTCCCGACGAGGCGCCGCTGCTGTCCTTCGTGAGCCTGCTCGCGCCGCTCATGGCCATGGGCAACCGCACGGTGATCGTGCCCGGCGAGAAGCACGCGCTGGTCGCCACCGACTTCTATCAGGTGCTGGAGACTTCCGACCTGCCGGCCGGCGTCGTCAACCTCGTGACCGGCCCGGCCGCGAGCCTCGCGCGCACGCTGGCCGAGCACGACGACGTCGATGCGCTCTGGGTTTTCGGTGCGAAGGAACTGTCGCGCGATGCCGAACTGCTGTCGGTCGGCAACCTCAAGCGCACGCTGGCCGACCACGGCCTTGCCACCGACTGGCATGACCCGGCCTCGGCCGAGGGCCCCGCGTTCCTGCGGCATGCCACGCAGGTCAAGAACATCTGGATTCCCTATGGCGAATGAGCGAGCGGCCGTTGTGCGCGCCACACGAACCAAGGGAAATCCCCAAATAGCAAACGTTTGCGCAAACGTTTTCTTTACCTAAGATCGCAATCGCGACAGCCGTTCCATTTCGAGGAGACAGACCGCATGCTGAAGTCCATTCATCCGCTGCTCAACGCGGACGTGCTCTACGCCCTGCGCGCCATGGGCCATGGCGACGAACTGGTGCTGTGCGACGCCAATTTCCCGGCCGACTCGGTCGCACGCCAGACCGCGCTGGGCCGGTTGCTGCGCATCGACGGCGTGGGCACCACCGAAGCGGCGCGCGCCATTCTTTCGGTGCTGCCGCTGGACAACGCGGTGGACGATCCGGCGCGGCGCATGGAAATCATGGGCCAGCCGAGCGAGATTCCGCCGGTGCAGCTGGAAATGCAGCGCGAGATCGATGCGGCAGAAGGGCGCCCACGGCCGATGGGGTCCATCGATCGCTTCGCCTTCTACGAGGCCGCGCGCCGCGCGTACTGCGTGATCGCCACCGGCGAGCGCCGCTTCTACGGCTGCTTCGTGTTCAAGAAGGGCGTGCTCGCCCCCGAGGCCTGAATCGCGATGAACGCCTTTTCCTCGCAGCAGCAAGGCGTGGCCGTGCTCGGCATCTTCGTTGCGGACCTCGCCTTCCGCGCGGCTGATCTTCCGGGCGTCGGCCAGACCATCGCCGGCTCCGGCTTTGCCATGGGCCCCGGCGGCAAGGGCTCGAACCAGTCGGTGGCGGCGGCGCGCGCAGGCGCGCAGGTGACCTTCATCTCCAAGCTCGGACAGGACTCCTTCGGCGCCAACGCGCTCGCACTGTGGGAGCAGGAAGGCATCACGCCGCGCGTGCCGCAGGTGACGACGCAGCCGACCGGCGCGGCTTTCATCTACGTGCACGAGGTCACGGGCGCCAACGCCATCATCGTGGTGCCCGGCGCGGCGGCGCTCATCGATACCGACGACGTGGATGCCGCCGCCGATGCCATCCGCGGCGCCCGCGTGTTCGTCACGCAACTGGAGCAGCCCGCCGGCGCCGCGCAGCGCGGCCTGGAACTCGCGCGTGCGGCAGGCACGGTGACGGTGTTCAACCCCGCGCCCGCGTTGCCCTTCGACGATGCCGTGTACCCGCTGTGCGACTACATCACGCCGAACGAGCATGAAGCCGCCGCGCTGAGCGGCATTGCCGTCGAGACCATCGAGGACGCGCGCCGGGCAGGCGACTTCTTTCTTTCCAAGGGGGTGGGCTGCGCGCTCATCACGCTCGGAGACAAGGGCGCGCTGCTGCACAGCGCAAACCAGTCGGTGCACCTGCCCGTGTTCCATGCCGGCGCGGTGAAGGAAACGGCCGGCGCGGGCGATGCCTTCAACGGCGGCTTCGCGGCCGCGCTGGCCGAAGGCGCGTCGCCGCTGGAGGCCGCGCGTTTCGGCTCCGCCGTGGCGGCCATTTCGGTCACGCGCGCGGGCACCGCGCCGTCGATGCCCACCCGCGCCGAGGTCGATGCGCTGCTGGGCCGGGCGGCAGCCTGAACCGCGAACCGCAAAGGAGTCTTTCGTGAAATTCAGGTTCTCGGACCGCGAGCTCAACTTCCTGGTCGGCATCAACGTCGCGATCCTCGTGGTCGCCACCGTGCTTTCAAAGGGCGACTTCCTCGACGTCTACAACTTCCAGTCGATGGGCGGCCAACTGCCCGAACTCGGCCTGCTCGCCATGGGCGTTGCGCTGTCGATGATCTCCGGCAACGGCGGCATCGACCTCTCCGGCGTGGCGCTGGCCAACCTCTCGGGGGTGGTGGCCGCCACGCTGGCACCGATGCTGGTGCAGCCCGATGCCTCGCCGTGGCTCTACACCGGCGCCTTCGCGGCCATTGCGATAGCGGTGGGGCTGGCGGGCGGGCTGCTCAACGGCGTGCTGATCGCGCGCGTCGGCCTCACGCCCATTCTCTGCACGCTGGGCACGCAACTGGTCTACACCGGACTGGCGGTGGTGCTTACCGGAGGCTCCAGCCTGCGCGTGGGCAATGCGGAGCCGCTCTCGGCCATCGGCAACGAGACGGTGCTGGGCGTGCCGATTCCTTTCGCGATCTTCGTGGTGATGCTGCTGGCCATCGGCTGGCTGCTCAAGCAGAGCCCGTTCGGCATCCGGCTCTTCCTGCTGGGCACCAATGCCAAGGCGGCGCGCTACGCGGGCATTCCGCAAGGCCGCATGCTGATTGCCACGTATGCGCTGTGCGGCGTGCTGGCGGCGGTGGCGGGCGTGATCATCGCGGCCCGCACGGCCAGCGTGAAGTCGGACTACGGCAATTCCTACCTGCTGATCGCGATCCTCATCACGGTGATGGCGGGCGTGCGGCCGCAGGGCGGCTACGGGCGAATGGTGTGCCTGTTCTTCTCGGCCGTGGCGCTGCAGCTGTTGTCGAGCACCTTCAACCTGCTGGGCATCTCCAACTTCTTCCGCGATTGCGCCTGGGGCCTGCTGCTGCTGTTCTTCCTGGCATCGGCACGCTTGAGCCTGAGCGACCTGCGCAGCTTCATTTCCGTTTCGCGCACCAGCGCACCGCCGCATCAGCCCCCTCCTGGCGCGACGCAGAGAACCACCGAGGGCTAGGAGACAAACGAACATGCTGAAGAAAACCAAGATCGCCTGCTCCGTGCTGGCACTGGGCACCGTGGCTTTCGCGTCGGCGCTTCATGCGCAGGGCAAGCCGCAGGACATCGTCACCGTGGTGAAGATCACCGGCATCAGCTGGTTCAACCGCATGGAAGTGGGCGTGAAGGAGTTCGGCGCGAGCACGCCGGGCGTCGCCACGCGCCAGATCGGCCCGGCCCAGTCAGACGCCGCGCAACAGCAGCGCCTGGTGGAAGACCTGGTGGCCAAGAAGGTCGACGCCATCGCGGTCGTGTCGATGGACCCGCCCACGCTGGAGCCGGTGCTCAAGCGCGCGATGGAGCGCGGCATCAAGGTCGTCACGCACGAGGCCGACAACCAGAAGAACACCATGGTCGACATCGAGGCCTTCGACAACACGGCCTACGGCGCGCGCATCAACGAGCGCCTGGCCGCCTGCATGGGCCAGCAGGGCAAGTGGACTTCGCTGGTCGGCTCGCTGGGCAGCCAGTCGCAGGTGCAGTGGGCCGACGGCGGCGCGGCGAACGCGAAGAAGTACCCCAAGATGCAGCTGGTCGACGCCAAGAACGAATCGCTCAACGACGCCGAGAAGGCCTACGGCAAGGCCAAGGAAATGCTGCGCAAGTATCCGGACCTGAAGGGCTTCCAGGGCTCGTCCTCGCTGGACGTGCTGGGCATCGGACGCGCGGTGGAAGAGGCCGGCCTGCAGGGCAAGGTCTGCGTGTTCGGCACCGGCCTGCCCAGCGAAGCGGCCAAGTTCCTGGAGTCGGGCGCGGTCGGCGGCATCGCCTTCTGGGATCCGAAGGACGCCGGCATCGTCATGAACAAGGCGGCCAAGATGCTGCTCGACGGCAAGACCATCACCGAGGGCACCGACATGGGCGTGCCGGGCTACAACAAGGTTTCGGTGAAGAAGGGGCCGGGCGTCGGCATCGTCGTCACGGGCCAGGCCTGGGTCGAGGTCGACAAGCAGAACTACAAGAAGTACGCCTTCTGAGCCTGCGAGCCATGAACCTTGCAGCGCCCTCTACCCACGCCCCGGCCGCGCCGGCGGGGCGCCGCGTCTTTCTCGAGGTGCAGGACGTGCACAAGCGCTTCGCGGGCGTGCACGCGCTGCGCGGCATCGACCTGACGATCGAGGCAGGCGAGATCTACCACCTGCTCGGCGAGAACGGCTGCGGCAAGAGCACGCTGATCAAGATCATCTCGGGCGCGCAGCCCCCGAGCCAGGGCCGCATCGTGATCGATGGCAGGCCGTACGAATCGCTGTCGCCGCTGCAGGCGCTCGCGCTGGGCATCGAGACGGTCTACCAGGACCTGTCGCTGCTGCCGAACATGACCGTGGCCGAGAACGTCGCGCTCAGCGAGCAGCTTGTCGCCACCGGCGGCAGGCTGGCGCGGCGCTTCGACCGCAAGGCGCTGGCGGCCACCGCCGCACGCGCGCTGCAGGCGGTGAAGCTGCCGACCGATGCGGCGTTCCTTGCGCGGCGCGTGGACGAAATGCCCATTGCCACGCGGCAGCTCGTGGCCATCGCGCGTGCAGTGGCCACGCGCGCGCGCATGGTCATCATGGACGAACCCACAACCTCGCTCACGCAGAAGGAGGTGGACAACCTCGTCCACGTGGTGGAGGCGCTGCGGGGGCAGGGCGTGGCCGTGCTGTTCGTGAGCCACAAGCTCGACGAGTGCATCGCCATGGGCGGCCAGGCCATCGTTTTCCGCGACGGCACGAAGGTGGCGCAGGGCCCGATCCGTGACTTCACCAAGGCCGAACTCGCACACTGGATGACCGGCAAGCACCTCGACGGCGAGCGCTACCGCCACGGCTCGCACGGCGGCGAAGAGCTGCTGAAGGTGGAATCGCTGGGCCGCGGCGCGCAGTTCAGCGACGTGAGCTTCACGCTGCGCAAGGGAGAGATCCTCGGCGTGACCGGGCTGCTCGACTCCGGCCGCAACGAGCTGGCGCTGGCGCTGGCAGGCGTTCAGGCCGCCGACCGCGGGCGCGTGCTGCTCGACGCACGGGAGATCTCGCTGAAGACGCCCACCGACGGCATCCGCCAGGGCATCGGCTACGTGCCCGAAGACCGCCTGAGCGAGGGCCTGTTCCTCGACAAGCCGATTCGCGACAACATCGTCACCGCAGTGCTCGACCGCCTGCGGGGGCGCTTCGGCGCGCTCGACGCGCGGCAGTGCCAGGCGCTGGCCGAGCGCACCGTGGCCGATCTGCAGATCGCCACGCCCGACGTGGACCGGCCGGTGCAGTCGCTGTCGGGCGGCAACCAGCAGCGCGTGCTCATCGGGCGCTGGCTGGCCATCGGGCCGCGCGTGCTGATCCTGCACGGCCCCACCGTGGGCGTGGACGTGGGCTCCAAGGACACCATCTACCGCATCGTGCAGCGGCTGGCCGAGCAGGGGCTGGGCGTGATCCTGGTGAGCGACGACCTGCAGGAGCTGCTGCAGAACTGCGACCGCATCCTGCTGATGCGCAAGGGCCGCATCGCCAACGACTTCGACGCGCCGGGGCTCGCCGAGAGCGATCTCTATCACGCGCTGGTTTCAGACACACCTTCCCCCGCATTCTCATGACGGCTTCCACCATGCAAGCGCATTCCGCGCCGGCCACGCCGGAATCGGCCCCGCCCCCGCCAGAGGCGCGGGTCTCTCTGCGCGGCTGGCTCGCGCAGCGCCCCTCGGTCTTCACGCTGGCGCTGATCGTGCTGGCGAGCCTGGCGGTCGGCGCCATCAACCCGAGCTTTTTCCAGCTGCCCGTGCTGTTCGACATCGTGCGCGCCTGCACGGTGCTGGGTCTGTTCGCGCTGGGCGTGCTGATCGTGCTGGCGGCCGGCGGCATCGACGTGTCGTTCGCGGCCATTGCCGCGCTCACCATGTACAGCATCACCAAGCTGGTGCTGAACTACTTTCCGGAAGCGCCCATCGCGCTGCTGCTGGTCGCCGGTGCCGCGAGCGGCGCGCTGCTGGGGGTGCTCAACGGGCTGCTGGTGCACTGGCTCAAGGCGCCTTCGCTGATCGTGACCATCGGCACGCAGTACCTGTACCGGGGCATTCTGCTGACCTTCGTGGGCACCGTGTTCTTCATGAACGTGCCGGCACCCATGGACGCCTTCGGCAAGCTGGCGCTCTGGCGCTTCGACACGCCGCAGGGCCTGCACGCGGTGCTGCCCGCGACCGTGCTGGTGCTCGCCTTCGCGGCGGTGCTGACATGGTGGCTGCTGAACCGCACGCTGATCGGGCGCGCGGTGTACGCCATCGGCGGCAGCCTCCCGATCGCGGAGCGGCTCGGCTACAACCTGCGCACGGTGCATGTCTTCGTGTTCGCGTACGCGGGCTTCCTGTCGGGGCTGGCGGGCATCGTGCACGTGTCGAGCACGCGGCTGGCGAACCCGTTCGACCTGGTGGGCAACGAGCTGGACGTGATCGCCGCCGTGATCCTGGGCGGCGCGCGCATCACCGGCGGCAGCGGCACGGTGGGCGGCACGCTGCTGGGCGTGGTGCTGGTCACGCTGATCAACAACGTGCTCATCATGGCCGGCGTGCCCAGCACCTGGCAGAAGGTGATCATCGGGGCGTTCATCCTGGTGGCGGGCGGCTTCTTTGCGATGCGCAAGCAGGACTGAGCTTGAAGCGTCGGACTTTCTCGGGATTTGGACAATCAGAGAATAAGAAGAGCTTTTTGTGCTTTTTTGAAGTGGTTTCTTCTCCAAACAAGGGTCTTCGCTAGTGCATTGAAGAAGCACTTCCCCGGAGCGCGGCAGAACAATTCCGGGCATGAACGCCCCACACAACGCGACCGCGCTCAGGCGGCCCGGCTACCAGCTTTCCGACAACCTCTGGGCCCCCTCGGGCTCGGTCTTCATCACCGGCACCCAGGCGCTGATCCGCGTGCTGGTGATGCAGGGCTGGCGCGACGCGGCGCGCGGCCTGCATACCCAGGGCTTCGTCAGCGGCTACCGCGGCTCGCCGCTGGGCATGGTCGACCAGGCCATCTGGAAGGCGGGCGAGCGCTTCAAGCAGACCGGCATCCGCTTCGTGCCTGCCGTGAACGAAGAGCTTGCGGCCACGCAGGTGCTGGGCACGCAGCGTGTCGAGTCAGACCCCGAGCGCACCGTCGATGGCGTGTTCGCCATGTGGTACGGCAAGGGCCCGGGCGTGGACCGCGCGGGCGATGCGCTCAAGCACGGCAACGCGTATGGCTCGTCGCCGCACGGCGGCGTGCTGGTGGTGGCGGGCGACGACCACGGCTGCGTGTCGTCGTCGATGCCGCACCAGAGCGACCACGCCTTCATGGCCTGGCGCATGCCGGTCATGCAGCCCTCCTGCGTGGCCGAGTACCTGGAGTTCGGCCTGTACGGCTATGAGCTGTCGCGCTATTCGGGCGCGTGGGTCGGCATGGCGGCGCTGTCGGAAGTGGTCGAGAGCGCGGGCACGGTGGACCTGGACGTGGTCAACGCGCGCGTCGAGGCCTGGGAAGACGCCGACACCGTGCGTGCCGCCACCGGCCACAGCGCGCCGGCGGACGGCCTGCACTACCGCTGGCCCGACCTGCCGTCGCTGCGCATCGAGTCGCGGCTCGAAGACAAGCTCGCGGCCGTGGCCGCCTTCACCAGGCGCAACAGCATCGACCGCGACGTGATCGTGAGCGAGCACGCCAAGGTGGGCATCGTCACCTGCGGCAAGGCGCACCATGACCTGATGGAAGTGCTGCGCCGGCTCGAACTCTCGCCGGAGCAACTGGCCCGCGCCGGCGTGCGGCTCTACAAGATCGGCCTGAGCTTTCCCGTCGAGCAGACGCGCATCAAGGCCTTTGCGAAGGGGCTCGAAGAAATTCTCATCGTCGAGGAGAAGGGCGCCGTCGTCGAGACGCAGTTGCGCGACATCTTCTACAACGCACCGCCCGATGCCCGCCCCGTGCTCGTGGGCAAGCACGACCGCGACGGCCAGCCGCTGGTGTCGGCGCTCGGCGAGCTGCGGCCGTCGAGGCTCATCGAGCTGGTCGCGCACTGGCTGGCGGTGCACTTTCCCGACAACCGCGACCTGGGCGACCACCTGCAGCATGTGCGCGACTTCACGCCGCCCGAACTGCTGGGCAATGCGAGCGATGCAGTGAAGCGCGTGCCGTATTTCTGCGCCGGCTGCCCGCACAACACCAGCACCAAGGTGCCCGAAGGCTCCACCGCGCGCGCGGGCATCGGCTGCCACTTCATGGCCAACTGGATGGACCGCAGCACGGCGGGGCTGATCCAGATGGGCGGGGAGGGCGTCGACTGGATCTCGCACGCCATGTTCACCAGGACGCCGCACGTGTTCCAGAACCTGGGCGACGGCACCTACTACCACTCGGGCTACCTCGCCATCCGGCAGGCCGTGGCGGCCAAGGCCACGCTCACCTACAAGATCCTGTTCAACGATGCGGTCGCGATGACGGGTGGCCAGCCCGTGGACGGCGTCATCAGCGTGGACGCCATCGCGCGGCAGGTGGAATCGGAAGGCGTGAGCAAGGTCGTGGTGGTGAGCGATGCGATCGGCAAGTACGACGACATCAAAGGGCGCTTTCCGCAAGGCACCGAGTTCCACGACCGCGCCGCGCTCGACGACGTGCAGTGCCGCCTGCGCGAGATGCAGGGCGTGACGGTGCTGATCTACGAACAGACCTGCGCCGCCGAGAAGCGCCGCCGCCGCAAGAAGGGCGAACTGGCCGATCCGCCCAAGCGCCTTTTCATCAACGAGGCAGTGTGCGAAGGCTGCGGCGACTGCACCGTGCAGAGCAATTGCGTGGCGGTGCTGCCGCAGGAAACCCCGATGGGCCGCAAGCGCAAGATCGACCAGACCAGCTGCAACAAGGACTACTCCTGCGCCAAGGGCTTCTGCCCCAGCTTTGTTGGCGTTACGGGCGGCAAGCTGCGCCGCAAGAGCGGTGCACTGGCGGCGGGACGCGATGCGTTCCTGCATCGCGTGGGTGCCTTGCCGCATCCGGCCGCGCACGCATGGAGCGCGCCCTACGACCTGCTCGTGACCGGCGTGGGCGGCACCGGCGTGGTGACGGTCGGCGCGGTCATTGCGATGGCCGCGCACCTGGAAGGCAAGGCCGCCAGCGTGCTCGACTTCATGGGCTTCGCGCAGAAGGGCGGCTCGGTGCTGAGCTTCGTGCGGCTGGCCGATTCGCGCGAGCGGCTGCACCAGGTGCGCATCGACACGCAACAGGCCGATGCCATCCTGGCCTGCGACGTGGTGGTGGGCGCATCGGCCGATGCGCTGCAGACCGTGCGGCACGGTCGCACGCGGGTGCTCGCGAACATCCACGAGATTCCGGTGGCCGAGTCGCTGCGCAACCCGGATGCGGATCTGCACGTGGACCTGCTGCTGGAGAAGATGCGCTTCGTGGCGGGCGAAGACCAGGTCGAGACTTTCGATGCGCAGAGCCTGGCGGAAGAGTTCCTCGGCGACACGTTGGCGGCGAACATCGTGGCGACCGGCTACGCATGGCAGCGCGGGCTGGTGCCGCTGAGCCTGGAGGCGCTGATGCATGCGATCGAGCTCAACGGCGTGGCGGTGGCCGCGAACCAGTCGGCGTTTTCGCTGGGGCGGCTGGCGGCCGGAGACCCTGCGGCGCTCGACCAACTGCGCGCCGCGCCTGCAGATGCGCAGTCATCGCAGGCCGATGAGCTTCCGCTCGACATGCTGATCGCCGATGCGCGCCGCCATTTGACCGGCTACCAGAACGCCGCATGGGCGGATCGCTTCGAAACGCGCATCCGCAGCCTGCAGGCACGCGAGGCCGCATTGCAGGGTGGTGATGCAAGCCTGCCCTTCACGCGAAATGCCGCGCGCAGCCTGCTCAAGCTCATGAGCTACAAGGACGAGTACGAGGTGGCGCGGCTCTACACCGACGGTGCATTCCTGAAGAAGCTCTCGGAGCAGTTCGAAGGCGAGCTGAAGCTCGAATTCCACATGGCGCCGCCGGTGGTGGCACGCGGCGCGCACGGGCGAGCGCCCGCCAAGATCCGCATCGGCAGCTGGATGCTGCCCGCGATGCGATGGCTTGCGCATGGCAAGCGGCTGCGCGGCACCGCGTTCGACCCCTTCGGCCGTACAGGCGAGCGGCGTGCCGAGCGTGAGTTGATCGCGCATTTCGACGGGCTCTTCGATGCGATGGCGGGCGAACTGTCAGCCGACAACCAGGCGCTGGCCGCACGCATTGCCGCGCTGCCGATGTCGATTCGCGGCTTCGGGCACGTCAAGCTCGCGAACCTCGAAGCCGCGCAAGTGCGTGAGGCGGAGTTGCTGCATCGCTTTGCGCCGGCGCGCTATGCGAAGCCGGCGTCCGCATCGGGCGCGGGCCAGATCCGCGGCATTGCGATCGTAGCCGGCGCGCGCTGACTGTCGTCGTTCAGCCGACCGCCTTGATGAGCTTGTCGCGGCCTGCCTTGGCAAGCATGGAGGCGACCGCGCAGGAGGCGAGCCGGGCCGATTCGGAATCGGCCCGGCTCGTGAGGATCACCGGCACCTTGGTGCCCAGCACGATGCCCGCCGCATAAGCACCGCCGAGAAAAGTCAGGCTCTTCGCGAGCATGTTGCCGGCATCGAGGTCGGGCACGATCAGCACATTGGCGCGGCCCGCTACCGGCGAATTGATGCCCTTGATGCGCGCGGCCTCGGCATCGATGGCGTTGTCCATGGCCAGCGGACCGTCGAGCACCGCGCCGCTGATCTGGCCTCGGTCGGCCATCTTGCACAGCACGGCCGCATCGAGCGTCGACGGCACCTTCGCGTTGACCGTCTCCGTGGCGGACAGTATCGCCACGCGAACCGCGGGCATCTGCAGTGCGTGCGCAAGATCGATCGCGTTCTGCACGATGTCGACTTTCTCTTCGAGCGTGGGCGCGATGTTGATGGCCGCGTCCGAAATGATCAGCGGCTGCACATGGCCCGGCACGTCCATCACGAAGCAATGGCTGATGCGGCGCGAGGTGCGCAGGCCGCCTTCGCGGCGCACCACCGCGCCCATCAGTTCGTCGGTGTGCAGGCTGCCTTTCATCAATGCATCGACCTCGCCGCGCAAGGCCATCGCGACCGCTGCATCGGCCGCAGCGTGGCTGTGCGGCGCATCGACGATCGTGGTGTTCGAGAGATCGATGCCGACCTCTTGCGCCGCCGCTTCTATCTTTGCCCGCGGACCAACCAGCGTTGGCGCGATGAGGCCCAGGGCGGCTGACGAGAAGGCCGCTTCGAGCGACACGGCATTGGCCGGATGAACCACCGCGACGCGCAACGGCGGCAGGCCGCGTGCGGCGGAGATCAGGCGGTCGTAGTGCGGATGTGCAGCGAGAGACGAAGACGCCATGCGGGCTCCTGGAGATGAAGGGGAAGGAATGCGTTGCCGCAACGGTACTTGAAAATTTTTTTGCTCAAGGTTGTTGACGGTTGTGTAAAGACTATTTACAGTCCAAACCCACTCGACACCAACAGGACACACATCGTGAAAGCCGCACAGATCCGCATCTACAGCACTTGCCCCGCATCAGGGAACGTGTTCGTGCGTGTCGCGTCGCGTGCTGGCCTCGGCTTTGGCCTGCTGCCGTCGCAGCAGCAACTCGAGCAGTCCCTGTATCCGATGCAGAACCCGCAGGCCAATCTGTGGCCGTGCGATTGCGAGGATCAGATGCAACCGGGTGGAGGAAGCGCGTAGTCGCAGACCTCCCAAGCTCTCTCGAAAAGAGGCCCGGACACCGCAAGGTTCCGGGCCTCTTTGTTTTTCTTTTCACTCATTTCTCAAGCAGCGATCGTGCTGCATGACACCGGGCTTCGGCCCCGTGAATGCTCATTAAAAAATTCGCAAGCACCGAAGCGAGACCGGCCACTGGAACGGATCGTCGCCTCACATCATTTTTCATTCAGCCCTGGTGACGCAATTGGTAGACGTGTCCGCCTTAGAAGCGGAATTCTGGGAGTTCGAGTCTCCCCTGGGGCACCAATTTTCTTTCTCTGATTTTTCTGGGTGTACTGTCAATCTGGTAGACGGCCTGCCTTGGAAGCAGGAGGCTGCAGGTTCAAATCCTGCCACCCAGACCATCTCTCTTTTCTTCGCTTTTCCACGCGTGTGTAGCTCAACTGGCAGAGCACTGGACTCCAAACCCAACGGTTGAAGGTTCGAATCCTTCCGCGCGCGCCATCCCTTACCGGCCCTTCGCCTAGTGGTCCAAGGCACCGGGTTTTGATCCCGGCATCCAAGGTTCGAATCCTTGAGGGTCTGCCAGTTTTTCTGCAACAGCTGTCTTGTTCGGCGCGATAGCAAAGCGGCAATGCAGCGGATTGCAAATCCGCACAGTCCGGTTCGACTCCGGATCGCGCCTCCATTCCCGCAACGTTCTCAATCCGGTCGATGAATGAATAGACTGCCTACTTGAGCAGCGCGGCGATGTCCTTGGCCGCCGGCGCCAGCTTCTTGCATTCGGCGGCACTGGGCTTCTTGATGGGTTCTACCGCCGGCGTCGTGCCGGCCGCCAGGCTCAACAAGGCGGCAATGGGTGGCAGCGTGCGTTGAAGATAGGGGCGTTTCATGGATCCGGTCCTCCTTGCAATTGATAGGGTTCCACCGCGCATTGCATCGCACGAGTGGATGAATGGCGGTCGCTGGAACGGCGCGAATATAGCGAAGCGGACAGCTTCGAATTGCACTGAAAAAGTTGTCCTCGGCCGGTTTGCGTGCTGCACTTGCGTCTTTCTGATCCAAACCAGCGAAAGAGAAAAATGAGATCCGATATCCGGCCCGAAAAAATCGTTGTCCTCTCCGGCTCCGGCGTGAGCGCAGAAAGCGGCCTGCCGACATTCCGGGACGCCAAGGGCTTGTGGAACACCTATGCCTGGCAGGAACTGGCCAGCCCCGAAGGCTGGCAGAAGCACCCCGAGGCGGTGCTCGCCTTCTACAACGAGCGCCGGCAGAAGGCATGGCAGGCACAACCTAACGCAGCGCACATCGCCATCGCATCGCTCGAGCAGGCGTATGAAGTGGTCATCGTCACGCAGAACGTCGATGCGCTCCACGAGCGCGCGGGTTCGCGCAACGTGGTGCACCTGCACGGCCAGCTTGCGTATGTGCGCGGCTCTTCCGGTGCACAGCCGAAGCGCTATCGTGTCGACGGCGATCCGATCGCGATGGGGCAGCGCTGCGAAGACGGTACGCAACTGCGGCCCGACATCGTGTGGTTTGGCGAATCCGTCGAGAACTTCGAGGCAGCAGAGGCACATGTGGAAAGCGCGGCGCGCGTGCTGGTAGTGGGCACGTCTCTCACCGTGAACCCTGCCGCATCGCTGGTGCGCTATGCGGACCGCTCGGCGCAGAAGGTGCTGGTCGCGCTGGACATGGAGGCCGTGCCGCATGGCTTCACTTTTCTGCAGGGCAAGGCTACGGATGTGGTGCCTGCACTGGTGAGCGATTGGCTTTCGGGTCGATGAGAGAGCTTTTTTTTCGTCTCTTGCCTGGTGGATGACCACCCCGCGCAGTGCCTGTAGTTCTTTCTGCGCATGCCGTTTGGCACTGGCCGGGCGCGGGGGCCTCGCTTAAGGTGTGAGCCTTGCAAACGCGATGCGGTGCGGACCGACTGCACCTCGCAGACCATTTGGCTCATTGCATCTTTGCGACACTGTTTCGATTTGATCGAATGGGCAGTGGGCACGAACGGATTCGAAGGCGCGATGTAATGCGAAAGCGTTGTGCCTGAAAGATGAGCCGATCCCGCTGTGTCACCAGCGCCGGCGCCATCGGGTTGTGATTCGCTGCCGTCCTGCTGCAAGGGCAAGGCGGCTGGTTCCACGGTGCCCTGCATGGGCACGCAATTTCTGAGGGAGTTGATCTCATGGCAGTAGACATGTTCATGCGCGTCGAGGGCGCGAACGGCGAATCGAAAGATTCGAACCACAAGGAGTGGAGCGACATCAAGTCGTTTGCGTGGGGCGCAACGCAGCCAGGAAACATGGTCAGCGGCGGCGGCGGCGGGGTTGGCAAGGCCAGCTTCAACGACCTGCAGGTGCTCGCGCGCATCGACAAGGCAGCACCGTCGGTGCTGAAGAACTGCGCGAGTGGCAAGCACCTTGGCAAGGTCGAGGTGTCGGTGTGCAAGGCCGGTGGCTCGCAGATCGAATACACGCGCATCACGCTCGAAGAGGTGCTGGTCACCTCGGTGCAGTACACCGCCGAGCAGGGCTCCGAAGCCGTGTTCGTGCAGTACGCCTTCCAGGCCGCGAAGGTGAAGCAGCAGTACTGGGAACAGACCGACAAGGGCGGCAAGGGCGCCGAGACGGTGCTGGGCTGGAACATCAAGGAAAACAAGGAAGCATGAGTTCCCATTTCCGGGTGCGTTGACCAGGGAGCTTTCCACGAATGACCCGCAGCTTCATCGCCCACAGCGCGTTGGGCGAGCGCCTGAAGTTCCGCTCGATGTCGGGACAGGAGCGAATTTCCGCACTGTTCGAGCATCGCGTGCGGCTCATCAGCGACATGCCCAACATCCAGCCCAAGCGCATGCTTGGCGAGGACATGAGCATCGAGGTGAACCTTGCAACCGAGCTCGGCGGCGCCGGCAAGCGCTTCCTGAGCGGGCAGGTCACGCGCTTTGCCTACGTGGGCAAGGACGACGGCGACATGTGCGTGTACGAGGCCACGCTGCGCCCGTGGCTGTGGTACGCCACGCGGCGCTCCGACTTCAAGATCTTCCAGTTCAAGACGGCGCCGCAGATATTGCAGGAGGTGCTCGCGCCCTACGGTTTCGCCATCGACGCGCGCCTGAGCGGCAACTACCGTACCTGGGACTACTGCGTGCAGTACTCGGAGAGCGACTTCAACTTCGTCAGCCGGCTGATGGAGCAGGAGGGCATCTACTACTTCTTCTCGCACGCGCAGGGCAGCCATCAGCTGGTGCTGTGCGACGGGCCTGATTCGCACACACCGCTGCCCAACGGCCCGGTGAAGGTGCCGTATCACGCCGGCGTGCTGGCGGCGCAGATCCTCGAGCAGGACTTCATCGACAGCTGGAGCCATGCGGAAGACATTGCTTCGGGCAACTTCGCTGCCGACGACTACGACTTCAGGAAGCCCAACGCCGAGATCGACACCGTGCGCCAGCAGCCGGCCGGCCACAGCCGCGACAACTTCGAGATCTACGACTGGCCCGGCGGCTACACCGAGCTTGGCGACGGCGAGAACTACGCGCGCCTGCGGCTGGAGCAGCTCGCCGGCCGGCGCGAACTGGTGAGCGCTGAAGGCAACCTGCGCCATATGGCACCGGGCTACCTGTTCGAGCTGGCGCGCCACCCGAACGCAGAAGACAACCGCCGCTATCTGATAGAGGCCGTGAGCTACGACTTCCAGGAGAACGCGCTGCGCGTGGTGGGCGCTGCGGACGCGGCCTACAGCGAATCGACCAGCAGCACCAGCTACCGCCAGACCTTCGATGTGCTGCCCGACAGCGCTCCCTACCGCCCCGAGCGCGTCACGCCCAGGCCGCGCACCACCGGGCCGCAGACCGCGGTGGTGGTCGGCCCCGCTGGCGAAGAGATCCACACCGACGAATACGGCCGCATCAAGGTGCAGTTCCACTGGGACCGCTATGGCCGGCGCGACGAGAACTCGTCGTGCTGGATCCGTGTGTCGCAGACCTGGGCCGGCAGCAACTACGGCGCCATGCACATACCGCGCATCGGGCAGGAGGTGATCGTCGACTTTCTCAACGGCGACCCCGACTACCCGATCGTCACCGGCTGCGTCTACAACGCCGCGCAGATGCCGCCCTGGGAGCTGCCGCGCCACAAGACCCAGACCGGCTTCCAGACCCACTGGAGCAAGGGCGGCGGCGGCAAGCACATGTTGCGCTTCGAGGACAGCCGCGGCACCGAGCACATCGAGCTTTCCACCGACCACGGCAACACCCACCTGCACATGGGCTACCTGATGAACCAGGGCTCCGGCGTGCAGCGCAGCTACGGCTTCGAGCTGCGCACCAACGAATGGGGTTCCATCCGCGCGGACAAGGGCCTTCTGCTGACGACCTACACGCAGGACTATGCGCAGCGCGTCTCGCGCGACAACCCGGACGGCCACGAGCACATGGGCGCCACGCTGGCGCAGAGCAACGCGTTGATGCAGGCGTCGGGCCAGGCCATCGCGGCCACCAAGGCACTGGTGGGCGCGATGGCGCAGGGCAAGAACCAGACGCTGATGGGGCTGGTGCAGGGCGTGCAAGCCGCGGGCGGCGTTTCGCAGGCGGTGGCGGCGCTGGCCACCGGCGGCACGCCGGAAGCGGGCGTTTCCGACAACCCCGACCCGGCCATGGCCGACGCGCAGCAGATGCTCGACCTCTCGCGCAAGATCGACAAGCCCGTGGTGTCCATCGTCAGCCCCGAGGGGCAGACCATGATCAGCCCCAAGCCCATCGTGCTGAGCTCGGGGCAGAGCGTGTCGGTGCGCGCTACCTCGGCCATGACGCTGACCACCGGCGCGCAGCTCACGCAGCTCGTCACCGGGGGCATGCTCACGCAGGTGAGCGAGGGCGGGCAGGTCAATGTGGTGTCGGGCGGCGACATCGTCTCGCACGCCAGCGCGGGCGCCGTCAACCTGGTGTCGAAGACCGATGCCTCCGTCACCTCCACCGACAGCAACGCCAACATCACCGGCCGCAAGTCGGTCGTGATCCAGGCGGCCGACCAGGACGTGTTCGTCACCGGCAAGACCAGCATCTCGCTGATCTGCGGCAAGTCGTCCATCGTGCTGCTGGCCGACGGCACGGTGAGCATCAACGGCGTGAAGGGCCTCGTCAATTTCACGGGCGAGCTCGACCAGCGCGGCAGCAAGATCTTCTTGAATTGCGAAGCGCCCATCGGCAGCCAGAACGAAGAAGCCGTGGTGGAAGACGGCGTGCCCGTGGCGCCCGCGGCCGCTGACACGTCGGCAGCGGCCTCGGAGCACGCCGTGCCCGCGGCTGCGCCGCCGGGCTACGTCACCACCGGGCTCGGCAAAGGCGTCGACGCCATCGCGGCGCGCTCGCCCACGCTGCAGAGGCAGGTCAAGTTCCTGCAGGGGCAGGGCTGGAAGATCGGCTACGGCGCGGCGGGCGGAGGCACGTATGCCAACACCAATCATGGCGTCAAGAAGATCGTGATCGACGGCAACTACGCGAGCGACCCGTACCAGACTGCCGCCTCGCTGTCGCACGAGGTCGGGCACGCGGTCTATTCGTATCGTTTCAAGCCCGACTTTTCCTCGAAGACCAAGTTCGTCAACAGCATGCTCAGCTCTGAGGGCGAGGCCGCGCTGAACCAGATACAGGTGCAGCGTGAGGTCTGGCGCGCGGCCAAGGTGGACATCCTCAAGGGCGCGGACCCCTCGAAGCTGGACGCCCTCAACGAGGCCTACAACGGCATGCTGAAGGGCGGCACCCGGGAGGCAGCGAGGGCCGCGGCCGGCAAGTACTACGGCACGCTCACCACATCGACCACCGGCGAGCAGTACACGCAGTACTACGGCAACTCCTACGACAAGAAATATGCCGGCAAGCACTGAACCCATGAATCGACAAGCCACGGCCATGACGCTCTGGCAGGCCATCGATGCGCTGGCGGCGCAGCTGCCGTTCTCCATGCAGAAGGTGGGCCGCACGTTGTCGACCACCCTGAGCGACACGCATGCCGAGGGCGGCGCCGTGTTCCAGTTCTTCGAAGGTACGCCGGTGCGCCTTGCGGATGGCACCGAGCTTGCGCGCATCGACCTGCGCATCAAGCGCGAAGGCGCGCATCCGGGCTTCCTGGTGCTGGAGCTGAAGGGGCGCTGCGTGCCTATGGCCGAAGTGCGCCAGCGCTACCCGGCGCTGGATATCACCGGCGTGCCGCGCGGGCGTTCGCTCGATGAATCTACGAGCTACACGGCCTCGCTCGGCTGGGGCCGGTTGTCGTTCGGCTTCACCGAGCGCAACCCCGACTGCCTGGCCTCGGTGGCCTTCGACCCCGCATAGAACACCCCGCAAGAAAGCAGCCTGATGAAGTACCACATCCAGGAAGGCCGGTTCGACGTGCCCGACGACGGGCGTATCGACCGCTCGATGAACGTGCTGGCCATGCCCGACGGCTCGGGCACCACGCTCATCGTGAGCCGCGACGCGCTGCGCGAGCAGGAGAGCCTGGCGCAGTTCGTCGCGCGGCAGATGAACGACCTGACGCGCCAGGTGAGCCAGCTGAAGGAGTTGTCGCGCACCGACATTGCCGTGGGACCGGCCATCGCAAGCCTGCGAGCCATCGAGCTTGCCACGCAGTTCAGGCAGAACGGGCAGGCGTTGTACCAGCGCCAGGCCGTGTTCCTGCTGCCGCAGGACCCTGTGGGCAAGGCCGTGCTCATTCTCACGGCCAGCAGCCCCGTGCCCTTCGATGCCGATGCGCTTGCGCTTTGGCAGCGCACGCTCGAGAGTTTTCAGCCCAGGGCCTGACACCTTGATGGCCACGACGACCCATGGCCGGTAAACCCGCCGCCCGGCTGCACGACCCCATTGCCCACACCAACGCGC
Organism: Variovorax sp.; assembly: GCF_965279555.1. NCBI lineage: Bacteria > Pseudomonadati > Pseudomonadota > Betaproteobacteria > Burkholderiales > Comamonadaceae > Variovorax > Variovorax sp. The sequence continues at coordinate 909,973 of NZ_OZ257247.1, forward strand.
ACGCGCGGTTCTGGGCCAAGTTCGCGGGTGGGCTGATCGGCGGCATTGCCGTGGGCTTCGCGGCGGGCGTTGCCGCTGCCGCTGTGGTCGGTACCGGGGGGCTCGCAGGGCCGCTGGTGGCTGGCGCGGTGGTGGTGGGCGCACGCATGGCCGGCGGCTACTTCGGCGCGAGCCTGGGTGAGTCGATCGCCGATGCGCTGGTGCCCGAGACCCTTACCGTGACCGGCATGATCACCAGCGGCTCGTCGGACGTCTTCATAGACAGCAAGGCCATAGGCGCCGCGCGCGCGTCGCCCGAGATGCCGATGGACACCGTGAGCTGCAAGAAAGACTCGCCGCAGATCCTTCTTGCCGAAGGCGCGGAGACCGTGTTCGTCAACATGGGTGTCGCCTCCCGCAAGGATGACCACACCGAGTGCGGCGCCAAGGTGAGCGAAGGCTCGCCCACAGTCTTCATCGGTGGGCCGACCGCACGCGTGCGCGACGTGGCCGACGAGGTGCCGCTCATCTCGAAGGTGCTGGTGACCGTGTTCAACCTGGTCATGATCTACCGCGGCCTGCGCTGCCTGCCCAAGCTCGCGCGCCAGGGCAAGAACGCGCTGCCTTGCCTGATCGAAGGCGCGGTGGGGCTGGGCATGGGCATCCACGGCATGGCCAGCTCCTTCGGCAACCCGGTGCATGCGGCCACGGGCGGCAAGTTCCTGGGCGGAGAGAGCGAACTCGACTTCAGCCTGCCCGGCCCGCTGCCCATTGCATGGCAGCGCTTCTATAGCAGCCACGACCTTCGCCGCGACGGCGCACTGGGGCAGGGTTGGAGCCTGCCCTATGCGATGGAGCTGCGGCTGGGCAGTGACGACGCGGGTCAGCCCATCGTCACGCTCATCGACGAGCAGGGCCGGCCAATGACGCTGCCCGGCATCGAGCCCGGCACCCGCCAGTACAGCCTGCGCGACGGCCTGGACCTGTGCCGTACCGAAGGCGGCCACTACTTCATTCACGTGCCGGGCGGGCTGTTCTTCATGTTCGAGCCGCCGGCCGAAAGCGGGCCGCGCGCGCAGACGCTGAAGCTCGTGCGGCTGGAAGACCGCAACGGCAACTTCATCGACCTGCGCCACGACGCGCTGGGCCGGCTGACAGAGCTGACCGACAGCACCGGACGCCTGCTGGCGCTCGACTACGCGGGCGAGAGCCCCCGGCTGGGCGCGGTGCGCCTGGCCGCGGGCGCGTCCGGCGAGCTGCCGGGCGTGCTGGTGGCATACAGGCACGACGCCGAAGGCCGCCTGCTCGACGTCACCGACCGCAACGGCGCGGTGGTGCGCCGCTTCGGCTACGACGCCCAGGGCCTCATGAGCTTCCACGCCGACGCGGCGGGGCTGGAGTGCCACTACGAATGGCGCGGCTCGGCCGGCGACGCGCACGTGGCCCGCCACTGGACCAACGACGGCGAGAGCTACACCGTGCGCCGCATACCGCTACCCGCGGACGATGTACTGGCGTTGGGCGAGACACTGGTCGTCGACCAGCTCGGCCGCGAGTTCGCCTGGCACTGGAATGCCGACCACCAGATCACCGACTACATCGACGCGGCAGGCCGTCAATGGCATGCGGAGTACAACGATCTGCGCCAGCTCGTCGCCATCACCGAGCCCGGCGGCGCCACCACGCGCTGCACCTACGACCCCATGGGCTTCATGAGCAGCCGCACCGATGCGCTGGGCCGCACCCGGAGCACCGGCTGGACCGAATTCGGCGAGCCCTGGCGCGAAACCCTTGCAGACGGCAGCACCTGGACCTATGCCTACAGCGACCAGGGCAACCTGGTGCGCGAGACCGACCCGCTGGGCCACACCACCGAGTACGCGTATGACAGGCGAGGCCTGCCCATCGTCGTCACCGACGCCAAGGGCGGCACCAACCGCATGGCCTGGAACGAGTGCGCACAACTGCTCTGCCTGACCGACTGCTCCGGCAAGACCACGCGCTACGTCTACGACGGCTGGGGCCATCTGCAGAGCGTGACCGATGCCGCGGGCCAGCGCACCCGGTTGACCCACGACGCCATGGGTCGGCTGCTGTCGATGTCGCTGCCCGACCAGAGCCACCAGTCCTTCCGCCGGGACGCGGCCGGCCGCATCGTGGCCGCCACCGATGCGCTGAGCCGCAGCACGCAATTCGCATTCGGCCTGCGCGGCCAGCCGCTGACGCGGCAGGACGCCGAGGGGCGTCGCATCGCATGGCACTACGACAGCGCCCAGCGCCTGCAGTCGCTGGTCAACGAGAACGGCCTGCACTTCGAGTTCCTGCGCGACGCCGCCGACCGCGTGGTGGAAGAGCGCCGCGTGGGCGGCACTCGCGTGCAGGTGGAATACGACGCCGACGGCTGGCCGGTGCGCATCACCCATCTACCGGGCATCGGCGACGAAGACCTCGCGCTGCACGACGGCCCCGGGCCACGGCCCGCCGCGAGCCGGCCCCTGCGCACCGAACTGCTGCGCGACGCCGTGGGCCGCCTCGTCGGAAAGCGCACCGGGAGCCACCACTACCGCTACAGCTACGACCAGCTGGACCGGCTGACCGAGGCGGTCAAGCTGGAGGCGCCGCAACCCGGCACCGGCGGCGAAGCGCGCGCGCTGCACCGCACCGTGTTCGCCTACGACAAGCTCGGCCGGCTGATCGAAGAGACCGCCATCGACGAGCTCACCGGCGAAACGCACACCCTGCGCCACACGCACGATGAACTCGGCAACCGCACGCAGACCGTGCTGCCCGCCATCGCGTCGCAGCCCGGCGTGCAGCGCGCGCTGAACTACCTGTACTACGGCTCGGGCCACCTGCACCAGGTCAACCTGTCGCAACAGCACGGCGATGCACCCGAGGTGCACCAACTCATCAGCGACATAGAGCGCGACGACCTGCACCGCGAAGTGGCGCGCAGCCAGGGCGCGCTGCACACCCGCTTCGCGCTCGACCCGCTGGGCCGACGCGCCGCGTCGTGGTGCCGGGCCGGCGGGCTGGACGCGGCCTTCACCACCCAAGACCCGAGCTGGCGCCAGGCCATCGACAGCGCCGACACCCCCGGCGCCCGCGTGCTCGACGGGCTGATGAAGGAATACAGCTACGACCTCGTGGGCGAGCTGCGGCAGAGCCGACATTCGCTGCAAGGCACCACGGCGCACAGATACGACGCCACCGGGCGCATCGAGCAGACCGTGCACAGCGCGGCTGCCGCCAACAGCGAACGCTTCGCCTACGACCCCGCGGGCAACCTGCTCGACGCATCATCGACAGCGCCCGGCTACGTGCGCGACAACCTCGTGCGCGTGTTCGAGGACAAGCGCTACAGCTACGACGGTCATGGCCGGCTGGTGCGCAAGAGGGCGGGCCGGCATACCGAACAGCGCTTCGAGTGGGACGAGGAAAGCCGTCTCTTGGCCGTGCACACCACCCGGCGCCCTGGTACGCCCGAAGCCACCACGCAGCTCACGCGCTTCGACTACGACGCGATGGGGCGGCGCGTGGCGAAGCACGACGCATTCGGCAGCACGCGGTTCGTCTGGGAGGGGATGCGGCTGATCGAGGAGCGCAGGGGCTCGCAGGTGGTGAGCTACGTGTACGAGCCCGAAAGCCACGTACCAGTCGCGCGGCTTGACGCGAGGGCCGAGCCCGCCTCGGCATCGACCGCGGCGCAAGTCTTTCACTTTCACAACGACACCGCCGGCCTGCCGGAAGAACTCAGCAGCAACGAAGGCCAACTGTGCTGGCGCGCGAGCTACAGGACATGGGGCGCGACCGTTGCCGAGCAGTGGGAGGTCACTGCCCTGAATGGCCGCGCTGTTGCATCGACCGGCACGGTGCCCCAGCCCATCGAGCAGAACCTGCGCTTCCAGGGCCAGTACCTGGATCGGGACACGGGGCTGCACTACAACACCTTCCGGTTTTATGACCCGGACATCGGGCGGTTCATCAGCCCTGACCCGATCGGCCTGGAAGGGGGCATCAACCTCCACGACTATGCGGCCAATCCCATTGGCTGGGCAGACCCGTCGGGCTGGTGCCCGAAGACGCTGAAAGACAGGTACATGAACCTTCGGGCAAAGGGCCTGACGCCGATTGAAGCTATTTCCGTCGCGAGGAACGGCAGGTATACGCCGAACTCGCGACAGCATCTGAGTGACTCGCGCCACCATGCCAACTCTGTACCGCAGGCTGGAAAGGGGCGCTTCCGCGTCGGCGAAGGTGGGCAGAAATTTACCGACGAAGTGATCTATGCGCCGGGCACCGTCGTGACGCGCCAGGGGGCACCCAACGTGTCGCGGCTGCGCTTCGAGAACGCCGACCTGGGTCGCGTCACGGGACGTGGTTCGGATAACGTCACGCGCGTAACCGGCGGGCGTGTTGTTCTCGAGCGAGCCGGTGGAGGCCACAATCAGGGGCCAAGAGACGTGGTGACGCAATTTCCTCAATGACACAGACGATTCAGACACTGAAAGAGTTCGCGGCCGCGAGAAATTTTGCGCCGCTGTTCGACGAGCCGACGTCCGAACTGGCTGCTGTCCGCGATGCTTTCAGCGCGGGCAAGGCGCGTGTCACAGTGCATGTCCCCGAGAACGACCGGTACTCGCACCTGATCGATTGCGACTTCAGCGAGGGCATGCAGGCGCGGTTCTTCATCCGGTTCGATCTACGGGTTTTCGTGGTCTTGCCCTATGTGCAGACGGGCCGGATGAAGCAACTCGCAGTCGACCATGCGGTGCTGGGAAAGCTCAGCGCGCCCTTCGTGAATATGCTGAAAGAACGCCAGTTCGACCAGATTTCCTATGACGACGCCGAGCAGCACCTCTCGGAAAAAATGTTTGACACAGGATTCTCGGACGACACCGTGCTGGCCTACTTTTTCGAGAGCCTCTAGTTGGACCTGGCCTGCGCGGCACTGGTGAAGAACATGTCTCGACAGCTACTTCGCCGACCCGTTGCGTATGCAGATACTCAGATGCAAGAAGAGAAGTCGTTCCATGCACATCGAACGGGCTCGACGTCGAATGTTGAAGCAAACCATCGCCGGACAGCTCGACCTTCTGCGCTACCTTGAGCGAGCCGCCGTGCATCTGGCCGTTGGCATGAGCATTCCGGAAGAGGCCGCCTGCGAGCAAGAGGCCGACGAGCAATGGCGCACGGGGTCAGGGACCGTCTATAACTTCGACTTCGACGGCTGGAGCCTCAACCTCCATTTCGACCCCGAAAAGAACTTCTCGCACGACACCATCGACTTCTTCGGCCATTGCGATCTACCCGGTTTCTCGGACATTGCCGGGCCTTTGCAAGCCGCCAGCGCCTTCGAAGGCGCAACACACTTCGACCTGGGCGACGAGCAGGTGCTGACGAAGATTGCCGGTGCTCTGCTCCCGCACGGTGCGCTCGCGGACTGAGGCCGGAGAAGAGCCCCCTGAAGAACACGCAGCTGTCGACGCTTCCACCGTTCATCCTGGATGCGATAGCACAGCCCGGCGGCTGCGTGCATGACCACGCCCGGTTGGTCGCCGGCCTGGGCGCTGCGCTGCCCGAAGCGGCGAGGGCTTCGATAGACAAGGGCCGGGCCGTGCTTGCGGCGAAGGGTTTGCAGGAAGTGGCGCACGCGTATTTCTTTCTACCTGCACCGGGCTGCACAACGCAGCTCGACGGAGTGCCGGCGAACGTGCTCGAGAGCCTGTTCGCCGAGATCGTTTGAGCGGCCCCTGCACTTGCCATGACGCCGACCATCCGGAAACTCCAAGCCTTCGCCGCCGCAAGAGACTTCGAGCCGCTGCCCGATGCGCCCGCTCTGGCGCGGTAGCAAAGCGGCGTTCCGCGACGCCAGGGGCCTGTGGAACAGCTACTCGTGGCAGGAACTCGCAAGCCCCGAAGGCTGGCGGAAGCACCCGGAAGCGGTGCTGGCTTTCTACAACGAGCGGCGGGTTAAGGCATGGCAGGCGCAGCCGAACGCTGCGCACATTGCCATCGCGTCGCTCGAGTCGGCCTACGAGGTCGTGATCGTCACGCAGAACGTCGATGCGCTGCATGAGCGCGCCGGTTCGCGCCACGTAGTGCATCTGCATGGACAGCTCGCCTATGCACGGGGTACGTCGGAGCCCGAGCCGAAGCGCTATCGCATCGATGGCAACCCGGTCGCCATGGGACAGCTCTGCGAAGACGGCACCCAGGTGCGGCCTGACATCGTGTGGTTCGGCGAGGCGGTGCAGCACTTCGAAGAAGCCGAAGAGCATGTGGCCACTGCGGCGCGCGTGCCGGTGGTGGGCACGTCGCTCACGGTCTATCCGGCCGCATCGCTTGTGCGGTACGCAGACCGCAGCGCGCAGAAGGTTCTTGTCGCGCTCGACATGGAAGAGGTGCCGCACGGCTTCACTTTCCTGCAGGGCAGGGCGGCGGAGCTTGTGCCTGTGCTGGCCGCGAAGTGGTTGAGCGACGCTCAGACGGTTTCGTAGTTGCGTTCGACGCCCGCAAATCGCAGGGCCCGCCATCGTATTGATGGCGGGCCCTTTTGCATTCGGCAAGGAATCAGCTCGATGAATTGTTTGGTTTTCAGAGGCGACGCATTGGCTAATTTTGATTAACTGCTTTGGTCTTCATATTTCGAATTCCCGAAAAATTAAATGTGGGAAATGACTCGAAGAGGAAAGGAAGTCGTCTGAATTCAATCGATTTGTCACAGTCAGATCCGAACATCGCATTCACTCAGCCCCGGAGGCGCACGACACGCGTGTTGCCACAGCCGGATCTCAATATTGCCCGCCGCAACGGCGGCAAATTCTCAAGGCACCCGGAGGGGGCGCCGCAACCTAGGGAACGATCAATCATGGCAGTAGACATGTTCATGCGCGTCGAAGGCGCGAACGGCGAATCGAAGGACTCGAATCACAAGGAATGGACCGACATCAAGTCCTTCGCGTGGGGCGCGACGCAACCCGGCAACATGGTCAGCGGTGGCGGCGGTGGCGTCGGCAAGGCGAGCTTCAATGACCTGCAAGTCTTGGCACGCATCGACAAGGCGGCTCCGTCTGTCATGAAGAACTGCGCGAGCGGCAAGCATCTGAGCAAGGTGGAAGTGTCGGTGTGCAAGGCCGGCGGCTCGCAGATCGAATACACGCGCGTCACGCTCGAGGAAGTGCTGGTCACTTCGGTGCAGTACACGGCGGAGCAGGGCTCCGAAGCCGTGTTCGTGCAGTACGCCTTCCAGGCCGCGAAGGTGAAGCAGCAGTACTGGGAACAGACCGACAAGGGCGGCAAGGGCGCCGAGACGGTGCTGGGCTGGAACATCAAGGAAAACAAGGAAGCCTGATCCCCCTGGTGTGAGACGGACGCGGGCCGCTTGCGTTTCGTCGAGCCGCAAGTGATGGCTTGCTGTATTGCTTTTGGTGCGTTGATCCGATTTCCAGGGAGAGTGTCATGCCAACAGGCGCAGCGCGGGCAATCCGCGTTCTGACCGCTTCTTGTGCCGCCATGCCCATGCTGGGCGGGCAACCTGCACTGGAGCCGGTGGTGATAGAGGGCGACGAAGGCCTGAGCAGCCTGTTTCGCTACACCGTCACGTTCAGCACGCCCGAGCAGGCGGGCTACAACGAGCGACAGGCCGCCAACGTGAACATAAAGCAACTCGTGGGCGAAACGCTCACGGTGCACGTCGTGCTCGACGGCCGTCCCGGCGCCGGCGAAGGCAAGCGCCATATATCGGGCCTGGTGACGCGCGTGCGCTTCCTGCGCCTGGAGAACCGCCGCGCGCTGTACGAGGCGGTGATGGAGCCCTGGCTCGCGCTGGCCACGCGCACGAGCGACTACCGCATCTTCCAGAACAAGACCGTGCTCGACATCCTCGGCGAGGTGCTGTCCGACTACGACTTCGCCCATGAAGTGAAGGCCACCCGCAGCTATCCGGCGCGCGAGTTCCAGGTGCAGTACGGCGAGAGCGACTTCGACTTCGTCGCACGCCTGATGCACGAGTGGGGGCTGTACTACTACTTCGAGCACGCCGAAGACAGCCACAAGCTGGTGATCGTCGACGACATGTCCGCGCACCAGCCGTATGCCAATGCGGGCTACCAGAAGGTCCCTTTCTACGGCGCAGACGACACCGTGCGCGAAGAACACTGCGACCGCTTCAACGCCTGCGAGACGTTGCAAAGCGGCCGCTGGGTCACGGACGACTTCGATTTCAAGCGGCCGAAAGCGCGGCTGCAGCAGGTCAGCGCCATGCCGCGCAAGACCGCGCAAAGCAGCCAGGAGCGCTACGGCTGGCCGGGCGACTACGTGGTCGAGTCCGAAGGCGAGCAACTGGCGCGCACCCGAATGGAAGAAACCGGCAGCCAGGGCGAACGCGCGAACGGCTCGGGCAACCTGCGTGCTGTTGTGCCAGGCTGCCTGATGTCGCTGGAGCGGCATCCGCAGAACGACTCCAACCGCGAATACCTCGTGACCAACGCGCACCTGCGGCTGCAGGACATCGGCGACGCCAGCGCGCAGCAGGAGTTCGAAAGCCGCGTCGACTTCGAGGTGATCCCGACGAGCAAGGTATTCCGCGCACCTGCACCCGATGCGCCGCGCCCGCGCACCACGGGCCCGCAGACCGCCATCGTCACAGGCCCGGCCGGCCGCGAAATCTGGACCGACGAATACGGCCGCGTGAAGCTCAGCTTTCACTGGAACCGATATTGCACCAAGGACGAGAACAGCTCGTGCTGGGTGCGCGTGTCGTCGCCCTGGGCCGGCACCAACTTCGGCGGCATCCAGATTCCGCGTATCGGGCAGGAGGTGATCGTCGACTTCGAGAACGGCGACCCCGACCGGCCCATCGTCACCGGCCGCGTCTACAACGCCGACAACATGCCGCCGTGGGACTTGCCAGCCAACGCCACGCAAAGCGGCCTGCTCACACGAAGCTCCGAGGGCGCTACCGACGCCAATGCCAATGCGCTGCGCTTCGAGGACAAGAAGGGGCAGGAGCAGGTGTGGCTGCACGCCGAGCGCAACCAGGACATCGAGGTCGAGCACGACGAGACGCACTGGGTGGGCAACGACCGCACCAAGACCATCGACCACGACGAGACCGTGCACGTGAAGCACGACCGCACGGAAACGGTGGATCACGACGAAACCATCACGGTGCACAACAACCGCACCGAGACGGTCGACGGCAACGAGACCATCACCATCCACAAGAACCGTACGGAGACTGTGGACCTCGACGAGACCATCACGGTGCACAAGAACCGCACCGAGACCGTCGACCTCAACGAGACCATCGGCATCGGCATGAACCGCACGGAGAAGGTGGGCCTGAACGAGACCATCAACATCGGCGAGCACCGGACAGTGACCATCGGCGGCGCGAAGATGGAAACCATTGCGCTGGCCAAGGCCGAGACCATCGGGCTGGCCAAGGCGCTGACCATCGGCCTCGGCTACCAGATCACGGTGGGTGCGGCCATGAACACCAGCGTTGCGCTGATGCAGACTGAACAGGTGGGGCAGTCCAAGCGCGTGGACGTGGGCAAGACGCTGACCCTGACTGCGGGCGACCGCATCGAACTGGTGTGCGGCAAGAGCTCGCTGGTCATGACGTCGGATGGCACCGTCACCATCAACGGATCGACCTTCGATTTCTCCGCCAGCGGGCCGGTGCAGATCACCGGCAAGGACATCGACCTCAACTGAGCACACCGCAGTGGAGTTCCGCAATCTCACGCCCTTCGACGCGCTGTGCTTTCGCGCCGCGACACCAGGCGACCGCGAGTACCGGGTCGTCGCGATGAAGGTCGGCTACAGGCTCGTGCGCGGAAAGCGCGGCCAGTGGCAGGCCGAGGTCAATGACGACGAACCCGTGCCGTTGACGCTGGCCGACGAATACTGGGGCGAGGAGGGCGCGTCGAGCCCGCGCGAGGAGAGCGACCTTGCACCCTGCAAGCCGCGCTGCGATGTGATCGTGAATGCCGCCGCCCATGCGCCGGGCGGGGTTCCTGCATCCGAATGGGAAGTGCGCGTGAAGGTGACGGCCGGCCAGCAATGGGCGCGGCCGCCGGAGCCGCCCAGGCCGTTGCATCCGGGCGCACGGCTGACGCCGCAGCAGCAAACCGCGTGGGACGACGAGAAGCGCCGGGCCGAAGCCTTGGCCGCGCCGCACGCGGTGCTCGACAAGCGGCTGGTCGTCAGCGGCCCCTCTCTGCTTTATCTGCGCAACGGGCGTGAATGGGCGCGCACGGCTTGCGAACCCATGCTGAGCCTGCCCATGCGCTGGGAGCACGCCTTCGGTGGACGCAGCCTTTTGCGCCGGCCCGATGCGCCGGACGATGAGCCGCCGGTGTTGAACGAGGTTTGCTTCTCCAACCCACTGGGCCAGGGCTGGATCGACCGTCGCGCCATCGAACAGACGCGCCAGGTAGGGCTGCCCGACATCGAGCGGATGCCCGCGCCCCAGATCGAAGGTGCGCAACAGCGAATGCAGCAGCCGGTGCTGGCGAAGCACGCCGGTGTCGACCTGGATGCGCGGGCCATGGCCGAAGTCGCCAAAGGCTATGGCCGCGAACCGGCCGGTTTTGGCGTAGTGGGCCGCGCCTGGGCGCCCAGGCTGGCACTGGCCGGCACCTACGACGACGAATGGCTCGCACAACGCCACCCATGGCCGCCGGAGGACTTCGACTACGGCTACTGGAATGCAGCGCCCGCCGATCAGCAGATTCCGTATCTGCCGCCAGATGCACGCATCGAACTCTGGAACCTGACCGACCCGGAGTCGACACCGGACGGTCGTCTCTCGGTCACGCTGCCGGGCCATCGCGCACTGGTGCTGCTGCGGCTCGACAACGGTGCGCTGCTGCCCTTGCCCATGGTCACCGACACAGTGCTCGTGGATGCCGAAGCCATGACGCTTTCGCTCGTGCATCGCGTGTGGATTCCGTCGGATGCGCCCGTGCGCGTGATCGAAGCGCGCTTCGAGGTCGACCCGCATGCGCCGCTGGTTCGTTCGGCGCTGCAGCCCGGGCGTGCCGGTGCCCTGGAGCCCACGCCATGAGCGCCAACGTCGCCGCGCGCAAGCAAGGAGGCTGGAAGGTCGTGAGCCTCGCCCCCGATGTCTGCAAGACGCCCATGGGCAGCTCGATTCCACCCGTGCCTTACCCCGTGACGGCTCAGCTGGACAGCACCACGGCCGTGGCCCTGAGCGTGCGCGCCAACGGGCATCCGGTGGTGGTGTACGACATGAGCGTCGTGCCCACCACCATCGGCGATGCGGCGGGCGCCGCCAAGGGTGTCAAGAGCGGCACGGTGCAAGGCAAGTGCTACCCAAAGGATCACAGCGGCACCGTGTGCGCCGAGGGCAAGCTCGTGGTGCGGCATGACGACCTGTTCTGGATGAACGGGAAGTAGGGCGCGGATGACGGTCGAGCTGAACATCAACCCCGCCTTCACCAGGCAGGTCGGTGGTGGCGCCCGCCTGGTGGGCTACAACTACGCAGACTCGGTGTCGCTGCTGTACTTTCCCTCCGACGTCGGGCCGGCGGAGAAGACATGGCACATGTCGCACGAACAGTACGAGGAGCTTCGCCAGGCCAAGCCGACGCTCGAACTGCCCGAGCTCAAGCCCCGCAAGCCCGGGACCAACGCCAACGGCAACACGCTCGGCCCCGTTGTCGGCGAAACCCCGTCCACGCAGGCACCAGCAAAGCAGGCGAATCCAGAGGTGAAGCCCGAGACGCCGAAGGAAGAGAGCTGGTGGAGCAGCTGGGGTAGTTCGATCACGCATACGGTGCTGGACGTCGGCGGCGTCATCCCGGTGGTGGGCATCTTTGCGGACGGCGCCAACGCGGCGATCTATGCGGCCGAGGGCGACTACGTCAATGCTGCAATCTCCGGTGCTTCGGCCGCTGCAAACCTGGTGCCCGGAGGCGGCATCGCAGCCAAGGCGGGCAAGATTGCGATCAAGGGTGCGCTGAAGGGAGGAGAGCGGGTCGGGATCAAGCAGGCCGAGAAACTGCTTGCAGAGCGGATCGTGAAAGAGAAGCTCGAGAAGGAGGCCGCGGAGGCGGCCGCCAAGAAGGCGGAAGAAGCCGCCGCGAAAAAGGCAGCAGAGAAGAAGGCCGGCGCGGAAGCCGAATCGGGCGGCGGCGGCTCGAAGAAAAAAGACACCGAAGTCAAGAACAAGGGCAAGAAGCCGAAGTGCGGCGGGCGCGCGACTTACGGCAAGCAGGTGGGCGACTTCCTGGGCAATGAGATGGAGCGGGATCACATCCCCAATGCGGCTTCGCTCAAGGACATGGCGGAAAAGATGTTGGCCGAGGATGGGATCGAACTCACTCCTGCCCAGCGCGATTCGTTGTTCGGAAAAGTCGGAAAGAGCGGGCAACGCGAAGGCGGAAAGATCTACACCCACGCACAGACCATCGCCGTGCCCAAGGAGATCCACAGGGCGAGCCCCACCACCGGAAATCACGACAACTACAAGGACTCCAAGGACCTTGCCGGGGCAGCCCGGCGCGACACCAAAAATCACAGGGACGCCGTCGCGAAAAGTGACAATCACAAGGACTGCGCAAAAGCCCTGGAGGAGGCGTCGAAGGTCATCGACAAGATCTCGAACGACCAGTACAGGAAGTTCCTGGACAAGTTGATCGACGACGCACTCAAGGGCAAGCGAACCACGAATCCATGGAAAGGAATCCTATGAAAGTGCCCAGCCAGTACCCCGATGCCCAGGACTTCGTCTCTGCGATCACGAAGCCATTCGACAGCGATCCGGGAAGCAAAGTCGTGGCGCCATTCGGCATCGTTTGGTCGGACGCCATCAAGCTCGACAGTGGCCTGGAGATCTACAACATCAGCGCGACGGCTCTTGGACTGAGCTTCACTTTCAAGGATGCCGGGCTGGTGTTCGAGAAGGAGTATCACGACGTCGGTGAGGGGCCATTCCTGATGACGAACTGCGGCTTCTGGGGCTACGAGGATGAGTACGAGAGCTACAAGGGGCCATTGTGGAAGGACCTGCGGTTCTCCGATACGGTGGCCGATGCACTCGCAAAGCTGGGAGCGCCGACCCGCGTCGGTCGCCTCGACATCCACTTCTGGGAACTGCCCGACTTCAGATTGACGATCCAGTGGAAGAGCCCGGGCAAGATCCGAGTGATTTCCTACTGGATGAAGCAGGACTGACCCGCAGTGAGCCTGTTCAGCTTTCTCTCGCTGCTGGGAGCGGACTCCACCGACGCGCAACTCGTCGCGCTGCTCGATGAGCTCGGCGTGCGTCGGCGCCCGGAGAAACCGTCTCCTTTCAAGAGCCCTTACGAGGTGCTCTTCCGCTTGAGCAAGCACGGCCTTTGCCTGTCCTTCCAGGACCTGGCCTACGTGGAAAACCGGCCCCCACGCCAATGGGGCAACAGTTCGCTGCAGTTGCGCGCAGTGACCGCCACCGCCGGGGTCGAGGGCCAGTACCTGCCCTACACAGGCGAGATGCCCTACGGAATCTCCTGGAGCGATACGCGCCGGCAAGTCCGCGAGCGCATGGTGCAGCACGAAGAAAAGTTGCACGGCTACCTGCGCGACTGCTGGTGGCTGGGCGAGCGCTACATGAACGTGACATACCAGCCCGGCGACATCACCCAACCCGAGCAGCCGGGCGTCTTCGACCTGTCCTTCGGCCTGTTCTACCCGCCGAGCGAGCTCGGGCAGCCGGCGAAGTACCCGGACTTCCAGACGCTGGTCTCGCTCTTCGGCAAGTCCATGAACTCGCCGGAGTTCCTGCAGGCATTCGAGTCCTTCGACGTCGAGAACTGGCGGGCTGAAAGCGAAGACGGGCACCTCGACCGCCGGCGGGCGTTCGGGTTCGAGCTGTATTTCGACCCTGTGAAGCCAGCCGATGACGGCACGCCATCTTTCGCCGGCGCCAATCTGACCAGAGGCCGGCTCGGTCCTTCACGCAAGTGGAAGGGCACGCTGCCTTTTGAACTCGACTTCGACGACACACCGCCGGTGCTGCGGCAGAAGATACCGGCACCGCCTCTCGTGTGGGACGACTCGATGGTCGTCTGGGGCTTCGCGAAATGGGCCTTCCCGCAGATGGATGTGCGAGTGAACTACGACACGGTGCAGAACTGCGTCGAGTGCATTGCGCTGTTGGCACCGGGCTATCTGCGGCGCGACGAAAGTGCGCGAGGTTGACGGGCGGTCTTCGGCTTTTCGTTCTTGCTCCGCGTCGAAGACCCGGATGCGGTCTCTCGTGCTTGTGAGGGCCAATTCGGGGTGTGACCCATTGGCCGCATAGACTTGAATTGCATCCGATCAAGCGAACAACCCATGCAGAAAAATCCCTACAGTCCTCCGCAGAGCAACGTTCTCGCAACGCCTGAATTGCCGCGCGGTCCGCGACCCATCTCTGCGTGGCTTCTGTTGATCCTCCTGGCATTCACGGAGCTCGCGCTCGCTGCCGGACTCGTGCGGGAAGCCTTCCTGCTTGCGCCATATTTCAGGCAGATACCCAATCAGTGGAGCATCTTGCCGAGTGTGGGCTTGCGCCTCGCGATTGCTGGAGTGATCCTGGTCGTCCTGGTGGGCATCTTCAAGCGAAAGCACTGGGGGCGCTGGTTGGGCCTGCTGGCGTTGGCGCTTCTTGCCGCTACAAGCATCTTTGGGACCGACACAACCGACTATGAGAACCAGGCACAGCGTGCAGGCGGCATGCTTGCCCAGTTCGTTCTTACGCCACTGCTGATTGCGTGGTGGGTCTATGCATTCGGGTTCTCGGCCAAGGCCAAGCGATATTTCGGGCTGCCAGACAGGGTGGCCTGACCCGTTCTTGGCAAGTGCCTTCAGCGTCTGTAGCACGTGGCGCACGCTGGCTTCGTTGGCCGCACCGCGCAGTCGGAGCATGTAGGACCATGACCACGATGACCCCCGGAAAGCTGTTGAAACATTGGGCAACGCGGCCGACCGTGATGCCGATGCAGGAAGAGCTGAGCCTGATCCGCGATATACGCGCGCTGAACACTGCCGACATCGCGGAGGATCTGGCGTCGTTCGTCTCGCTCATCGAGCTCGTCCAGCGATCGCATGCGAGCAACGGAATTTTCGAGATGACCGAGGCCGACGAAGTGCACACCGTCGGTTTTTTCCAGTGGCTCAACAGCCTGGAAGAGACGCTTGGCGTGCCGTTGGCAACGCACGCCGACGGCCTGGACCTGACCTGCGCCGAACTGGCGAAGCGGATGCCGCGATAGCGGCGAGTTCCGGGTGCGGGCAAATTGCGCGGATACACATTGTTCGTGCGCCACGGTGTGCCCAATGCGGCACTTCCCTTCGTACATTTGTCGGTTGCCGCGCCTCACGGCGGGACATCGATGCACACCGCGCGATGTCGATGTGAGGCACAAAAGGCGACGGCCAAGGTGCGCTAACACCATGGCCGTCTGACCAATCAACGTGCACTGACTTTGGAAAGCGAGCACATCAAATGGCTGATCAAATTATCGCCGGGCAAAACACGCCCTCAACCCACCACACCGCCATCGAGCCCGACGCGCTGGACATTCTTGAGAACAAGTTGTCCCAAATGCAATCTCTGCTGAGCTGCTGCTACGGCGACCGGAGTGGCTGGTTCGAGGGCATAGGGGAGCGGCACCGGGACAACATCATGTGGATCGCGTCCGATCTGGCGGACGACATTGCACGGCTTGCCCAAGAGCTTTTGAAGAGGCTCAACGCGATGGATCAGCCACGAGCCTGAGGCCGGCTGCCGGCGAGCGTTGCCGCCCGCCGCTGATGATCTTTCATGGCTTGACGACCGCGGCGAGCGCACCGGGTGACAGCCGGTCGCGAAAGTAGCTCGCGGTCTCTTCGTCGCTGCAGTAGACATAACACCCTTTCATGCCGCGCGTCATCAGCGTGCGGTAGGTTTTTTTGATGAGGAGGTCTGCTTCTGCAGCGGCGCTTTTTAGGTCGGCTTTGGCGCGGGTCTTGTAGCCGCGCAAGGTCTTATCGAAGCGGCCTCGTGCTCCTAGCACCGTTTTGACGCGCCCGTCTTTCGCGATAAGGTCCGATTCGGCCGGGACTTCGCTTGCGATCTGTCTCCACCCAGCCCACGGATTTCAGCCTCTAGTACACAGAAGACGTACCTTGATCTCTAGAATGCCGGGTCCAGCCCGCAGCGTGCAGATCAGTGCCGATTCATATCCAGAAAATTCCGAATGCCGATTCCCATCATTGATCTTTTTGCGGGTCCAGGCGGCTTGGGGGAGGGGTTCTCCGCTCTCAAGGACCACAAGCAGCAACCCGTCTTCGAGATTGGCCTTTCCATCGAAAAGGATCCAGTTGCGCACCGAACGCTGACGTTGCGGGCTGTGTTTCGGCGTCTTCGCGGTACGAAGGATGTGGCGCACTACTACAGCTTTATCCGCGGCGAGATTGACGAGGCGACGTTTCAAAATATCCCGGCCGTTGCTGCGGCGTTCAAGCACGCGGCGAGCGAAGCCCGATGCTTGGAGCTGGGCAAGTCCGACGAGACGGGGATCGACGACGAAATTCGGACCGCCCTTGATGGCCGCGACACCTGGATATTGATCGGCGGTCCGCCGTGCCAAGCTTATTCATTGGCCGGGCGTTCCCGACGGGCCAACGACAAGACCTTCCAAAAGGATGAGAAGCACTTCCTCTACCGGGAATACCTTCGAATCATTCAGGTCCATCGTCCGACCATCTTTGTGATGGAGAACGTGAAGGGGCTGCTTTCTTCGCAGCATTCAGGCAGTTCGATGTTCGACAGGATCATCGGGGACCTTTCGAGGCCTGCTGACGGAGTGGAGTACGAGATCCGATCCTTCATCAAGAAGGGTGACAGCGATTCGCTGGAGCCGACAGACTTCATCATTCAGGCCGAGCACTACGGCATTCCACAGAGCAGGCATCGAGTGATCCTGCTGGGGGTCCGAAAGGATGTGGGTGCCTCGCGGCATGAACTGCTCGCCAAGGTCACAAAGCCTGTGACAACGAAGCACGCAATCGATGACTTGCCGCGACTGCGAAGCCGTTTGTCGAAGGAAGACTCGCTTGAGGCTTGGAGAAGTGCGGTTCAGGACGCGCCCTCTTTTATGGAGGGATGGGGAGTGGAGTACGAGTCGGAGTTGACCGAGTTGATGCGCGTATCCGCTGCAGCGGCGCGGAGCCTGAGCATTGGTGAAGCCTTTGTTCAGAGAAGCTACAAAAAGCCGAAGCAGCCGACTGAACTTCAGCTCTGGCTGCACGATGAAAAGCTGAAAGGGGTTTGCCAGCACGAAGCGCGGTCCCACATGGCATCTGATCTGGCTAGGTACCTCTTTGCTGCCAGCTTCGCTCAATCGCAAGGTTATTCCCCGCGATTGGATTGCTTCCCGCCCAAGCTGCTGCCGAACCATAAGAACGCGGCGAGCAACAGCACAACCGGGGTCATTCCTTTCAAGGATCGATTCCGCGTGCAATGTGCGGGGGAGCCATCCACAACCGTGGTCGCGCACATCGCAAAGGATGGGCACTACTACATCCATTACGACCCCACTCAGTGTCGAAGTCTCACGGTGAGAGAGGCGGCTCGGCTTCAGACGTTTCCCGATAACTATTTCTTTGCGGGCAATCGAACAGAGCAGTACACGCAGGTCGGCAATGCCGTGCCTCCGTTGCTGGCCAACAAGTTGGCAAAGGTAGTACGAGGTCTGTTGGCTGAACTGAATCGCGAGCAGCGAAGGAAGCGCGCGGCGTTGGAGAAGAACCCCTCAACGCGATCTGGCGAGGATGAGCCAAGCAGGAAGCCTGCTTCTGCGATCGCTTGAGTGAACTGACCAGTCACTCAACAGTGAGCTCTGCATCACTGCCTTGCAGCCATGTAACGACGCTCTTGGACACGTCCTCAACCGAGCGCTTGAGGGAGCATTCCCAGACTATGGCCACGCGCCACCCTTGATCTCGGAGCAGAGCGATATGTTTCACGTCGCGGGCAACGTTGTCGGTGAATTTCTTCATCCAAAAATCACCGTTTGCTTTCGGGACAGTGGTATAGCGGCAACCTTCATGTCGATGCCAGAAGCAGCCGTGCACGAATAGCGCTGCCTTGTGCTTTGGAAAAACCATATCTGGACTCCCGGGAAGACCTCGCACGTGAAGTCGATAGCGAAACCCAGAGGCAAACAGCGCTGAACGAAGGGCTCGTTCGGGCCAAGTGTTCTTGCCGCGGATGCCCGCCATCATTCTGCTTCGCTGGGGGGTGGTGGGGCGTTTTGCGGCGGGCGACGGCATGCCCTAGTGTCGCCGCTAACCGCGACCCTAGTCCGCACGCGGCAACGTTGCCGAAAGCTCATCATCCCAGGTAACAAATGTGTTACTTTACAGATGTCTAAGACTGGGGGGCATTTCGAACAAAGAGGCGATGTCGCTTCGCTGCCATGTGATTCCAGTTTGGTCAAAGAAATTAGGGTTTCTACTGGTTTGGGTGTTCGGAATTGCGTAACACTCGCGGCCAAAAGAGTTGGCGTTGCGTTCTTTGCGCCGTGTTGCTTCCGATGTCGAGATGTTGACGTAGAGGACTAGGCTGCCTCCATTCTTCCGAGGGTTGTTTGGCGGGTGATCAGATGCAGCGTTGATCAGTTTCTAAAGGGGGATCCTGGCTTGTTGACGCACGAGAAAGCAGATATAGCGCCGGCGGAGGGGCTGGCAAAGAGTGTTGAGAACCCTGATCGAGCTGCGCCTCATCCCGCGGCGCTAATTGAGGCGATGCGCTCACTGGGTTACACGCTCGAGGCGGCTGTTGCGGACCTTGTGGATAACAGCATCTCGCACGGTGCGACACACGTGCGCATCCAGTTTGACTGGGCCGGCCGGGACTCGACCCTGTCTATCAGCGACAACGGCCATGGCATGGACGAGCCGCAGTTGATCGAGGCGATGCGGCCCGGTACTCACAACCCGCGTGCTGACCGCGCCCCTCAAGACCTCGGGCGCTTCGGCCTGGGATTGAAGACTGCGTCGTTTTCCCAAGCCAGTCGCCTGAGCGTTATCACGCGCGCTGCCGGCCATGCTGAAGCCGCACGCGTTTGGGACCTGCCGTTCATGGCCGCCGCTAACGATTGGATTCTTCTGCGCGAAGCAAGCGAAGAAGCGCGTCGGCATGCAAGTTGGATGCTTGGCCAGCCCTCGGGAACGACCGTTGTTTGGGAGCGTCTCGATCGCTTGGTGGGTGATGCTTTAAGCGACAACACGAACGCGCACCAAGCGTTTTTGGAGGCTGCTGACCGCGTCACAAAGCATCTCTCAATGGTGTTCGGCGAGTTCCTCGTAGGGGCGAATTCGGTGAAGTTCGAAGTGGGTAACGTGAAGCTCGGGCGCTGGGATCCATTCATGCGCGATCACGTTGCAACTCAGATCCTGCCGATCGAGGAACTGCGCTGGGGGCATCACAGCGTGGCCGTTCAGCCTTACGTCCTGCCGCACCACTCGAAGCTTACGAAGGATGAGTTCGAGCGGGCAGCCGGAGCAAAGGGATGGACTGCGCATCAGGGCTTCTATATCTATCGCAATAACCGATTGATCTCGGCCGGTGGCTGGCTATCGCTCGGATTGACGCGCGACGAACATCTCAAGCTTGCACGCATCCGCATCGACCTTGGCAATGATCTCGATTTCGACTGGAAGCTCGATGTGCGTAAGTCTGTGGCAAGTCCTCCAGTGGCCTTGCGACAAGAGCTGCGGCGCATCGCTCGGCTGACGCGCGAACGGGCTCAAGAGGTCTATCGCCATCGCGGTCGTCAAATCCTTGCCGTGACGTCCCATGATCACTCGAGCGTCTGGGAGGGCCGGCTTATGCGTGGACGGACCATTTTCCGCGTCAATCGCGAGCATCCTGTCGTCCAGGCACTGACCGCGAACGACGACGGTGGGCGTGCGGTTGAGGCCCTGCTTAAGCTAGTCGAGCAGACACTTCCGCTTGCGTCGATCTACATCCGTCACGCCGAGGCACCCGAGCAGCAGCCCGCGCCATTTGACGACACGAAGGATAAGCAGTTCGGTGAGATGCTCTCCGATCTCTATCTAGGAGTTCTGGCTTCCGGGCGTAGCCATCAACAGGCCATCGCCAGTCTCTCCGCGCTGTCGGCGTCGAAGAAGCGTCCCCATCTGATTGCCATGCTCGATGCCTCTCCCCCTGTTCCCAAGGAACTCGACTGATGAATTCGATTAAATCCAGCCCTGACTCCGACGCTCAAGAGCAGGCCCGCGAACAGGCCCGTACCGCGTTGGTCCGTTACAGAAATCCAAGCATTGACGAGATCCGGCAATGTTGCAGCAAAGCCAAGCGCTTTACCGAAGAGGATACCGGCGAGGGCACCGTTGACATCGAGGAGCTCGTCAAGTATTTCGTTGAGAACAGCAACGTCTTTGTTGCGCCGATGCAATCGTTGTCGGACTCCCGCGGCCACTCCGATTGGTTACCCGCCAGGCGCGGTGAGATTAGTTGGAAATTCTGGGAGCGCTACCAGACCTTTCTGCAGATGATCGAGCAATTGCCCGATCCCGTAATTAACTCGGTGGATGTGCGCACCGAGGGCATCCTTGAGATGCTCGAGGATCCTTTGCGTGCGGGGCAGTGGGACCGTCGCGGGCTGGTCGTGGGCAGTGTGCAGTCGGGTAAGACGGGTAATTTCCTGGGGCTGGCATGCAAGGCTTTGGACTCTGGCTACAAGCTTGTGATCATTCTTGCGGGTATTCACAACAGCCTTCGCGCACAGACTCAGATTCGGATGGAGGAAGGGCTGCTGGGCTATAACACTGACTCCAGTCTGTTCTTCGAGGAGGCAAGCACGAAAGTTGGAGTGGGCACACTCTCCTTCCCCGAACTTCCCGTCAACTCAATGACGTCGCGAGCAGAAAATGGCGACTTTCGAGCGGGAAATCTCGGAACAGTAATGCATCTTGGAGAGACGCCATTTATCGTCGTCGTAAAGAAGCATGCGTCTATTCTCAACAATCTTCGGACTTGGCTCACGATCAAGAAGGGTGTCGAGAAGCCCGACGGAGGGAAGATTGTCCGAGACATTCCAATGCTTGTGATCGATGACGAGGCGGATCACTCGTCAATCAACACGAAGAAAATCAGTCGCATCTCGGCCGACGGGGTTGCTCCGGAGGACATCAATCCCACAAAAATCAACCAGCGAATACGAGAGCTGCTGGACGCGTTCGAAAAGAGCGCCTATGTTGGCTATACGGCAACCCCCTTCGCTAACATATTCGTTGATCCCAAGGCTTCGCATGGGAAATTCGGTGATGACCTTTTTCCGCGCAGCTTCATCGTCTCATTGCCGCCGCCGGACAACTATTTCAGCGTTGACAAAGTCTTCGGTCGCGACGGTGATCCAGACTCTGGATTGGAGGAGCGAAAAGGGCTGCCTTTGACGCGATTGGTCGATGACTTCGATAACTTCTTTCCTCCGAAGGCACCATCGAGCTTCGTGCCTAGCGAGCTTCCAGGAACGCTGAAGAAGGCCATTCGTTCATATCTGCTCGTTTGCACCGCGCGGCACGCACGTGGGCAGAAAACAAAGCACAACTCGATGCTCGTGCACGTCGCGCGCTTCGTCGAAGCTCAAGGCAAGCTTGCCGAACTCGTGACGACCGAGCTTTTGTTTCTGCAGCGGCGTATAGCTAATGAAGGAGAGGATGCGACGCTGTCACTGCGCAAAGAGCTTCGCGAGTTGTGGGAGTTGGACTTTGTCGAGACGACCCGCGCAGTTGCCGATCCGGCGTGCCCTGTGATGGAGTGGGAGGAGATCGAGCGATCGTTGCATCCGGCGGTCTCCAAGATACGCGTGCTTGAGATAAACGGCACCTCGGCTGATGTCTTGGACTATGAGAAGCATAAAGCGACGGGCATCAGCGTTATCGCCGTTGGTGGAGACAAGCTCTCGCGCGGACTAACCCTGGAAGGCCTGTCGGTTTCCTACTACATGCGCGTCTCCAAGATGTACGACTCTCTGTTGCAGATGGGTCGTTGGTTTGGGTATCGACCAGGTTACCTCGATCTTTGTCGCATTTACACCTCATCAGATTTGATCGCGTGGTATCGCCACATCGCGCTGGCTGAAGCGGAGCTGCGCCGCGAGTTTGAGCGTATGGCTGCTCTCAAGGCTACACCCGAGGAGTACGGACTGCGCGTCCGCACTCACCCAGACGGGATGCTTGTGACGGCACTCAACAAGGCGCGTGCAAGTAAGAGACTGCAAGTTTCCTACGAAGGGACGCTTGCACAGTGCGTAGTGCTCGCAACGCGAGATGAAGTGCGCAAGCGCAATGACCAAGCTGTAACTGGGCTTGTTGGCCGGCTGGAACAGCCCCGCCCGCGTAAGAAGGGATCGTCTACCTACGTCTGGTCGGGTGTCGCCGCTGAGGATGTATGTGTTTTCCTTGATGCCTTCGATTCACCCATGGGCACAAATGGCTTCGATTCGCGGCGTGTTGCCCAGTTCGTACGCCGACAGCAGAACCAAGGCGAATTGGTCGAATGGACGGTTGCGCTGCTCAGTGCAAATGGTGGTACGCCGGACACTATCGCGGGGCTCGATTTGAACTTGGTTAGGCGTAAGAACGTTGCCGAAGGCAGCGACAAGGCTAGAGGGCTTTACGTGCTTTCCAATAGCAACGTGCTTAACCCTCCTGACCAAGCGATCGACTTGGAGGGAGTGCAACTCGATGCTGTCTGGGTGCAGCATTTGTTGACCAAACGTGCTTTCGGTGTGGACGTGCCGCTTGAGCGTGAAGTAATAGAGCAGGCTGCGGGCCGCGACGCACTTGATGTCGCTCAGCAGATTAGTTTGTTGCGTTATGCGTCTGACAAGAAGGCCGGTCGTATTCGTGCGACGCAGCAGCCGCCGGAACGGCCATTCGGAGCAGTGGTGCGCGATATGCGTCGGACTAGCCATGGGTTGCTGTTGCTCTATCCGCTCGACGCCGTGGCCGTTGAATTTGCCGCGGAACCCAAGTCCATCATGACTTGTGTGTTGAGCTTTCCCACTAGTGCAACGGCTGTTCCCATTGAGTACCAAGTAAATGAGGTCTACCGCCAGTTGCATCTCGACCAACTCGAGGAGCCCGAAATTGACGAGTAAGCCGCTCGAGCAACTCTGGTGTGAAATCGAGGCGTTGCACAAGCCCGAGCAGGCTGGGTGGGTTAGGCGTTTGACCAACCCAGGAGCAATCGTCCCGGTACACGCAGCGGTGGCATGCCATGGTGGTGCGCGCTCGTTAATGATCGACATTCCCATTCTCTCGGTAGCTGGTCTTCGTGAACTGCCTATTACTGGCGGGCTATCGGTTGCTCTCGTGCCTCCGCTCAAGGGAGTGCCGGCCGGACAGCGTTCACTAGCAGTTGAACTCGAAGACGCGCAATTCGCCGACGTTTTCACCGTCTTCGGCACTGATTTGGTCGACGGGATCTCGAGGTGCGCGAATGTCACCGAAGCGATCGTCCTATTGCTACGGCGTCTTGAGCGATGGCAGGAGTTTCTTAGCAAGGCAACCGACGGATTAGGTTCCAGTGAGGTAGTGGGGCTCTTTGGCGAGCTCTGGGTGTTGCGCGATATCCTCGTGCCGATAGGTGGCGTCGGATCGATTGAATCTTGGACGGGTGCGCAGCGCGCGCCTCAAGACTTCGTTGTACCAGGCGTGTGCGCCATTGAGGTGAAGACATCAGTAGCAAGAATGCTCTCGCACGTACGGATTCATGGTGAGCGTCAGCTCGATGACGTAGGTCTCGCGTGCCTGTTTCTTGTATGTCTACGGCTCGAGTTAGACGACGAAGAAGGCGAGAGCCTCAACAACATCGTAGGTGAGCTCCGCAAGCTGACAGCTGGTACTCCCGAGTTCTCCATCTTGCTTGATCGACGTTTGATGCAAGCCGGATGGACGGAGCGACACTTGCACCGCTACGCGCAAAAGAGTTTTCGCGTTGCCCAGCGACGTTTTTTTCGCGTCGATAGTCGTTTCCCTAGGCTGCTCAGTGAGGAGCTCGCATTAGGCATCGATGAGATTGAATACCAACTAGAGCTGAAAGCTTGCAGGGCATGCGAGTGCGATCAAAGTGAGCTTGTCAGTACTTTGGCTGGTCTGCAGCTCGGCAGAGTTTCCTCATGACCTTGAACGACTACTTTCAAGCTCTGCGAAATGAGGTGATGCGTGATTCTGGTATCGAGGGTGGAGAGACCTTCGTTGCTGAGGCTTTCACGCGCCGCTTCCTTGATCTTCTGGCTGAGGCTGGAGAGATCGCGGATGCTGAGGTCTGCTATTACGCACGTACAGGAATGCGCGCAGATGGCTATGCCGCTGACGAAAACGAGGACACGCTCGATCTCTTTGTTGCAGTACGAACGGACAGCTTGCTGCCTATCCGACTCGAAAAGTCGAAGGTCGAGACCGCGTTCCGTCAGCTAGCGGGTTTCTATGCCAAGGCTGCGGTCGGATGGCACAACAGGATGGAGGAAGTTGAGCCTGCGTTCGTTCTCGCCCAACTCATCCACCATCAGCACCAGCAAGCTGACGGGTTCAGCCGAGTTCGGCTATTCCTTGTCACCGATGGCATCGTCAACGTTGATCGCTTGCCCGAAGTACCAGAAATGGGCGTGGCCGACGTTACGTTGCATGTGTGGGACATTGAGCGACTCTTCCGCTGGTATAGCTCTGGACGCGATCGCGAGCAGATCGCCGTTGACCTCATGGAGCGCGACCTGCCGCCGGTGTATTGCCTGGAGTTTGATCAGCCTGGGGCTGACTACGTAAGCTACCTCGCAATATTCCCGGCTGAGGTGCTCGTGTCGATGTACAGCCGATACGGCCCGCGTCTATTGGAGCGCAATGTACGGTCGTTCCTACAGGTGCGAGGCGACATCAACAAGGGTATCCGCTCGACAATACTTTCTGAGCCTGATCGTTTCTTTGCTTACAACAACGGACTGACCGCTACCGCAGCGGAGATCGAGGTGGAACGCGCTAAAGATGGGTCATTGCAATTGAAGAGACTTGTAGACCTTCAGATCGTCAACGGCGGGCAGACCACGGCGTCTCTCTTCCGCGCAGTGCGTAAGGACAAAGCCGATGTCAGTCGCATCGCAGTCCAAGTCAAACTCAATCGAGTTCGGGATCCTGAGGCGCTCGACGCGCTGGTCGGGCATATTTCGAAATACGCGAATTCGCAGAACAAGGTCAGCGTCTCGGATCTCTCCGCCAATGATCCTTTCAACCAGAAGCTGGAAGAGTATTCGCGAACGATCTGGGCTCCTGCCACCGGCAACTCGCAGCTCGAGACGAAATGGTTCTACGAGCGCGCGCGCGCACAGTATGCCGACGAGTTGGCGCGCGCCGACACGCCGGCCAAGAAGTCACGTTTCGAGCGGGAATACCCAAAGAAGCAGCTCTTTGGAAAGACGGATATCGCGAAGAGTGAGATGGCATGGGCTCAATACCCGCATATCGTCAGCCGTGGAGCGCAGAAGTGCTTCGTGGTGTTTCACGAGGAAGTCACTAAGCGCGGTAGCAACTATCGCCCAGACGAGACATTCTTTCGCCACATGATCGCGCGCCACATTCTTTTCGGCACAGTCGATCGGATTACGCTGCAGCGGAAGTACAGCTACAAGGCGCAGGTTATGGCTTATGTGCTTGCTTGGCTATCCCACCGTCTTGCCAAGCGGTTTGACTTCGAGAGCGTGTGGCGTGAACAGGCTGTCCCCGAAGAGTTCGTAACGTTCTTTGGCCATTTGGTAGATGCAATACATCCAGTTGTCGCTACGCCAGAGGGAGGGAAGAACGTGACTGACTGGTACAAGAGCGAGGCTTGTTGGAAGAAAGTCCAGGGACTCGACGTGCCGCTGCCGAAGGTAATACAGGACGCCGCTGATGAGCTTGGCCAACTTGGGGCGACGGATCTCGACGCACCGACCGCTGAGGAGGACGTTGAGATCGCTTGGGCGAAGGGGGTGTCAGCCGAGGTCTGGTTCGGCATATCCGCGTGGGCGAAGAAGACAGACTCGCTCGCCTCGTGGCAGCGCAGCATCGCATTCAGCCTTGGTAAGCTTGCTGGCCAAAGTAAACCTCCATCGAGAAAGCAGGCTGTGCAGGGGCGCAAGCTGTACGACGACGCAGTGCGACTGGGCTTCGTGCACGAAACAGCAGAGAGCTAGCCAAGCCTTTTTTTGAAGCTGGGTGCGAAAAATTGTTGTTCTGTCGCTCCGCAGTAAAAAAGCCCGCTATCGTTTAGATAGCGGGCTTTTAGTTTTGGTGCCGGAGAGATGAATCGAACACCCGACCTTCTCATTACGAATGAGCTGCTCTACCGACTGAGCTACACCGGCGCAGCCTCAGATTATAGACAAAAAATCAGGCTTTCTCTGCGTGGTACTGCGTCAGGCGCTCAACTTCGTTTCGGGAACCCAACATCACGCTCACGCGCTCGTGCAGTTTGGAGGGTTGCAGCTCCAGGATGCGCTGCTTGCCGTTGGTGGCGGCGCCGCCGGCCTGCTCGACCAGCCAGCTCATGGGGTTGGCCTCGTACATCAGGCGCAGCTTGCCGGCCTTTTCGGGCTCGCGCTTGTCCCACGGGTACATGAAGACGCCGCCGCGCATCAGGATGCGGTGCACGTCGGCCACCATGCTGGCAATCCAGCGCATGTTGAAGTCCTTGCCGCGCGGGCCTTCCTTGCCGGCCAGGCATTCGTCGATGTAGCGCTTCACGGGCTCGTCCCAGTGGCGCATGTTGCTCATGTTGATGGCAAATTCCTTGGTGTCGGCCGGAATCTGGATGTCTTCCTGCGTCAGCACGAAGCTGCCTTGCTCGCGGTCGAGCGTGAACATGGCCACGCCGTTGCCCACGGTCAGCACCAGGGTGGTTTGCGGGCCGTAGATGCAGTAGCCGGCCGCCACCTGCTGGGTGCCGGGTTGCAGGAAGTCGTTTTCCTGCACGCCGGGGTGGTCGTCGGGCTTCTTCAGCACACTGAAGATCGTGCCGATGCTCACGTTCACGTCGATGTTGCTGCTGCCGTCCAGCGGGTCGAACATGAGCAGGTATTCGCCCTGCGGGTAGCGGTTGGGCACCACGTGGATGGATTCCATTTCCTCGCTGGCCATGGCCGCGAGGTGGCCGCCCCATTCGTTGGCCTCGATCAGCACTTCGTTGGCGATGATGTCCAGCTTCTTCTGGATCTCGCCCTGCACGTTCTCGCTCTCGGCCGTGCCGAGCACGCCGCCCAGCGCGCCCTTGTTGACGGCCTGGCTGATGCTCTTGCAGGCACGGGCGACCACTTCGAGCAGCAGGCGCAGCTGGCCGGGAATGAGGCCGTCGGCGCGCTGTTGTTCGACGAGGTAGCGGGTGAGGGAAATCTTTTGTTGAGCCATGTGTCTTGTGGGGTTCGGTTGCTTCAGTTTCCGGCGAGAGCGCGGGTAACCACTTCGTGGGTGTCCTTGCTCAGGTCGGGCTTTGCGGCCACGCGGGCAATGGCTTCGCGCGCGGCGCTGCGGTACGGCTCGGCCAGCTTGCTCCAGCGGTCGAGCGAGCGCGCTAGGCGTGCCGCCACCTGCGGGTTGATGGCGTCCAGCTCGATGACGCGTTCGCTCCAGAACACGTAGCCGGCCGCGTCGGGGCGGTGGAAGGCGCCGGGGTTGGCGCTGCAGTAGCTGAAGATCACGCTGCGCGCGCGGTTGGGGTTCTTCAGCGAGAAGTCGGGGTGCTTCATCAGCTGCTTCACCAGCGGCAGGATGTCGCCGCCGCGGTCGCTGGCGCCGGCCTGCAGCGAGAACCACTTGTCGATGACCAGTGCCTCGTCCTTGAAGATGGCGTGGAAGCGCGCGAGCGCCTGCGCCGCCAGGGTGTGGCCCGACGACACCAGCGCGTTGAGCGCGTTGAAGCGGTCGGTCATGTTGCCCGCGTCCTTGAAGCGCTGCAGCGTCTTGCCCGGCCACACCACGTCGCCAGAGGCGCGCGCCGCCAGGCACAGGAAGTTGAGCGCCATGCCGGCCAGCGCGCGGCGGCCCGACGAGGTCGGGTCGGGGCTGTAGGCGCCGGTGTCGTGGTTGTCTTCGTAGGCCTGTTGCCAGTCGGCGAAGAGGGCGGTGGCCAGCTGGGCGCGCATGGCTTCGCGCACCAGGTGCACGCGCTGGGGGTCGACCACTTCGAGCTGCTCGGCAATGTAGGTTTCCGACGGCAGCGTGAGCACCAGTTCCTTGAAGGCGGCGTCGAGCTGCGGGTTGCGCAGCACGCTGCGCATCGCGTCGATGTAGGCGTCGTTCAGCACCGGCGTGGTGTCGGTGGCCAGGGCGGCAATGCCCTGCAGCGCGGCGCGCAGGCCCAGGCGCTGGCCGGCTTCCCAGCGGTTGAACGGGTCGGGGTCGTTGGCCAGCAGGGTGAGCAGCTGGGCGTCGGTGTACTCGAAGTCGAGGATCACCGGCGCGCTGAAGCCACGCAATATGGAAGGCACGGGCTCGGCGTCCAGCCCCACGAAGGTGATCTGCTCGCCCGCGCGCGACAGCACCAGGGTGCGCGTGCCGCGGGTTACTTCGCTTTCGCCTTCGAGCTGCAGCGGCAGTTCGCGGCCGTTGGCGTCGAGCAGGCCCACGTTCAGGGGAATGACGAAGGGTTCCTTGGTCGGCTGGCCGGGGGTGGGCGGGCAGCTCTGCACCACGCTCAGGGTGTAGCTGCGGTTTGCCGGGTCGTACACGCCGTGGGCCGCAAGGCGCGGCGTGCCGGCCTGGCTGTACCAGCGCTTGAACTGGGGCAGCAGGCGGGACAGTTCGGAGTCGGGGTTGGCGTCGGCAATGGCCTGCGCGAAGTCGTCGCAGGTCACGGCCTGGCCGTCATGGCGCTCGAAGTAGAGCGTGATGCCCTTCTCGAAGCCCTTGCGGCCGACCAGCGTCTGCATCATGCGCACTACCTCGGCACCCTTTTCGTAGATGGTGACGGTGTAGAAGTTGCTGATCTCGATGTAGCTGTCGGGCCGCACCGGGTGGGCCATGGGGCCGGCGTCTTCGGGGAACTGGGCGGTGCGCAGCACGCGAACGTCTTCGATGCGCTTCACGGCGCGCGCCGAGGCGTCGGCGCACAGGTCCTGGCTGAACTCCTGGTCGCGGAAGACGGTGAGGCCTTCCTTCAGCGAAAGCTGGAACCAGTCGCGGCAGGTCACGCGGTCGCCGCTCCAGTTGTGGAAGTACTCGTGGCCGACCACGCTTTCGATGTTGCTGTAGTCGGCGTCGGTGGCGGTGGCCTGGTTGGCCAGAACGTACTTCGTGTTGAAGATGTTCAGGCCCTTGTTTTCCATGGCGCCCATGTTGAAGTCGCTGGTGGCGACGATCATGAAGCGGTCCAGGTCCAGCGGCAGGCCGAAGCGGGCTTCGTCCCACAGCACCGAGTTGATGAGCGAGTTCATCGCGTGCTCGGTCTTGTCGAGGTCGCCGGCGCGCACGTACACCTGCAGCAGATGCTCCTTGCCGCTGCGCGCCTTGATGCGCTGCTCGCGTGCCACCAGCTTGCCCGCCACCAGGGCGAACAGGTAGCTGGGTTTCTTGAACGGGTCGACCCACTTGGCAAAGTGCCGGCCTTCGGGAAGTTCGCCCTGTTCGACCAGGTTGCCGTTCGACAGCAGCACCGGGTAGGCGGCCTTGGCAGCGCGCAGGGTGACGGTGTACATCGCCATCACGTCCGGACGGTCGAGGAAATAGGTGATGCGGCGGAAGCCCTCGGCCTCGCACTGGGTGAAGAAGGTGTCTTCGCTCACGAACAGGCCCATCAGCTTGGTGTTCTTGATGGGGCAGCAGGTGGTGAAGATCTCGAGCTCGAAGGCATCGGGCAGGCCGTCGATGACGAGCTGTTCGCCCTCCATGCGGAAGGAAGCGCCCTGGCCGTTGACCAGCACGCGCGCCAGGTTCAGCTCGTCGCCGTCCAGGCGCAGCGGCTGCACCGGCGCCTCGGGGTTGCGGCGCATCTGCATGCGGTTGAGCACGCGGGTCTTGGCGGGGTCGAGGTCGAAGGTCAGGTCGACGGTGTCGATCCAGTAGGCCGGAGCGGCATAGTCTTCGCGGCGAATGGCAATGGGTTGCCCTTGGGCGTCACGCTGCAGCATCGAGGGTCTCCAGAAAATTTGAATGGGCGAGTTCGTTGTAGTCGCGAACGGCGGCGATCACGTGAGGTCCGGCCAGCTCGGCGGCGGTATGGGTGCTGCAAACGGCCACGGCACGCATGCCGCCGCGGCGCGCGGCCTCGATGCCGAAGGGCGCGTCTTCGAACACGATGCAGCGCTCCGGCACCACGCCGATGCGGCGCGCGGCTTCGAGAAAGATGGCGGGCGTGGGCTTGCCGCTGAAGCCTTCGTCGCCGCCCACGATGGCCAGCGGCAGCGGGTCCATCTTCAGCCGCGACATCGCGAACTCGATGTTGTGCTTGTCGCCGGCCGTACCGACCGCCACCTTGAGCCCGCGCGCAACCGCTGCCTTGGCGAAGGCGGTGAAACCCGCCACCTCGGTGAAGTTGTCGTGGAACAGGGCGCGGTAGATCTCTTCCTTCTCGTGCACCAGGCCCAAGCACTCGGCATCGGACAGCTCGCGCTCGAACAGCTCGCGCATGCTCTCCGTGCCCGTGCGGCCGGTGGTGCGCGCGAGGATCTCGCTCACGTCGAGCTTCACGCCGTGGTTCTGCGCAAATTCGACCCACGACCGCGCATGCCAGGGCATGGAGTCGATCATGGTGCCGTCCATGTCGAAGATGAAGGCTTCGACCTTGCCACCGTCCGTCAGGCTTTTCAGGCTCATCGGGGTTACACGCCTTGCTTGAGAGAGGCTTCGATGAACACGTCGAGGTCGCCGTCCAGCACCTTCTGGGTGGCCGAGACTTCGACGTTGGTGCGCAAGTCCTTGATGCGGCTGTTGTCCAGCACGTAGCTGCGGATCTGGTGGCCCCAGCCCACGTCGGTCTTGCTGTCTTCCAGCTTCTGCTGTTCTTCCTGGCGCTTGCGCATCTCGTGGTCGTACAGGCGCGAGCGCAGGCGCTTCCACGCCACGTCGCGGTTGCTGTGCTGGCTGCGGCCGTCCTGGCACTGCACCACGATGCCGGTCGGAATGTGCGTCAGGCGCACGGCCGAGTCGGTCTTGTTGATGTGCTGGCCGCCGGCGCCGCTGGCGCGGAAGGTGTCGGTGCGCACGTCGGCCGGGTTGATCTCGATCTCGATGGAATCGTCGATTTCCGGGTACACGAAGATGCTGGCAAAGCTGGTGTGGCGACCGCCCGACGAGTCGAACGGCGACTTGCGCACCAGGCGGTGCACGCCGGTCTCGGTGCGCAGCAGGCCGAAGGCGTAGTCGCCCTCGACCTTGATGGTCGCGCCCTTGATGCCGGCGGTGTCGCCGGGCGTTTCGTCTTCGATCTGCGTCTTGAAGCCCTTGCGCTCGGCGTACTTCAGGTATTGGCGCAGCAGCATGCTGGCCCAGTCGCAGGCCTCGGTGCCACCGGCGCCGGCCTGGATGTCGATGAAGGCGTTGAGCGGGTCGGCCGGGTTGTTGAACATCCGGCGGAATTCGAGCTGCTTGATGTCGGCTTCGAGCGCGGCGGCGTCATCGGCGATGGACTGCAGGCCGTCCATGTCGCCTTCTTCCTTCGACATTTCGAAGAGTTCGGTGTTGTCCGACAGGCCGTTGGTGAGACGGTCGAGCGTGACGACCACGTCGTCGAGCGACTTCTTCTCTTTGCCCAACTCCTGGGCCTTCTTCGGGTCGTTCCAGACGTTCGGGTCTTCGAGCGATGCGTTGACTGTCCTCAGTCGTTCAGCTTTTGCATCGTAGTCAAAGATACCTCCGTAAATCGACCGTGCGGGCGCTCAGGTCCGCGAGCATTGCGCCGATTTGGTTGATCTGTTCTGCGTCCATGGGGTGTCCTGACTGTGTTCGGGGGAAACCGGACATTTTCTCATGCTCCGGTAAACCGCCCGGTAGTGGCCCCGTATTGCTCCTTCCCCCGCTGGGGGAAGGCCGGGATGGGGGCGGGCAGGGCGCCCGATGGATGCACCGCTTGCCCCCACCCCGGCCCTCCCCCAGCGGGGGAGGGAGAAAGTCAAACTCAGAACGCAGGAATCAGCGACCCCTTGAATTGCGTCTCGATGAAGCTCTTCACCTCAGGCGACTGGTAGGCGGCCACCAGGCGCTTGGCCCAGGGCTTGTCCTTGTCGGCGCGGCGCACGGCGATCAGGTTGGCGTAGGGGCTCTTGGGCGATTCCTTGATCACGGCGTCCTTGTTGAACGACAGGCCGGCCTTCTCCGCGTAGTCGTTGTTGATGGCGGCAATGGCCAGGTCGTCGAGCGAACGCGGCAGCTGGGCGGCGTCCAGCGCCACCAGCTTCAGCTTCTTGGGGTTGGTCACCACGTCCAGCGGGGTGGCGTTGTTGTTCTTCACGGCCTCGGGCTTGAGGGTGATGAGGCCGGCCTGCTGCAGCAGCAACAGCGCTCGGTTGCCGTTCGACGGGTCGTTCTGGATGCCGACCGAGGCCCCGTCCGCCAGCTGGTCGACCGACTTGATCTTGCGCGAGTAGAAGCCCAGCGGCGCGGTGATGGTCAGGCCCACCGGCACCAGGTCGAAGCCGCGCGCCTTGATCTGGTTGTCCAGGAAGGGCTGGTGCTGGAAGGCGTTGGCGTCCAGGTCGCCCGAGGCCAGCGCCGCGTTGGGCAGCTGGTAGTCGTTGAACACCACGACCTGGATGTTCAGCCCGTCCTTGGCGGCGACCTTCTTGACCACCTCGAAGATCTGCTCGCCGTTGCCGACGGAAACGCCGACCTTGATGTTGTTCTTGTCCTGGGCCAGGGCGGCGCTGCCGCTGAAAACGGCTGCGGCCAGCGTGGCGATGAAGAGGCTGCGACGACGGAAAGTGGAATGCATGACAGTGCGGAATCGAAAAAATGAAGGCGCGAATGTGGCACTGCAGCAAGGAATTGGGAACGAACCAATAGGCATATCGATATGGCGTGTATGGCGCGCATCGAGGTTTTCTTATGCCGTATGCGATATAAACAGCATCCTTTTTCTTCGTTTCCTTTTGCCGCTTTTGTTTTCATACTCGGCACCTTTTTCGCGAACCTTCGTGTCCGGCGCCCTCGCTGGCCGCGCTTCTTCCCAATGAGCCATCCTTCGCCCGATGCGGGCCGCGCCGGCGCGGCACCCGTCATCCGACTCCAATCCGTGCAGAAGTCCTTTGCACTGCCCAGCGGCGAGGTGTTCGACGCCGTGCATTCGCTGTCGCTCGAAATCCAGCAGGGCGACGTGTTCGGCCTGATCGGCAAGAGCGGTGCCGGCAAATCGACGCTGCTGCGCCTGATCAACCTGCTGGAGCGGCCCGACGCGGGCCAGGTCTTCGTGGGCGGGCGCGACCTCACCACGCTCTCGCGCAGCGAGTTGCGCGACACGCGGCAGAACATCGGCATGATCTTCCAGCAGTTCAACCTGCTGCAGAACGCAACGGTGTTCGACAACGTGGCCTTCCCGCTGAAGATCCACGGCCGCCACTCCAAGGCCGAGATCGATGCGCGCGTGCGCGAATGCCTGGCCCTGGTGGGCCTGGCCGAGAAGATCGACACCTACCCGGCGCAGCTGTCGGGCGGCCAGAAGCAGCGCGTGGCCATCGCCCGTGCGCTGGCGCCGCGCCCGCAGGTGCTGCTGTGCGACGAGCCCACCTCGGCGCTCGACTCCGAAACCACGCGCTCGCTGCTGGAGACGCTGCGCGACATCAACCAGAAGATCGGCGTGACCATCGTGATCGTGACGCACGAGCTGTCGGTGGTCGAGGTGCTGTGCCGCAACGTGGCCATCCTCGAAAAGGGCCGCCTGATCGAGCAGTTCGCCGTCGAAGAGGCGCCGAACGAAGAGCGCAAGACCGCGCTGGGCCGCGAGATCGACGAACTGGTGCGCCGGCGCGAACGCGACGTGCGCGAACAACAGCAGGCGCAGCAGCAGCAAGACCGCGCCGCAACGGCCGTGGCCGCCAAGGAGCCCGCCTATGTTTGAGAACATCGCCCCCATCCTCCCCGAGCTGTGGGTTGCCACCGGCCAGACTTTCATGATGCTGGCCATCGGCCTCACGGCGGCGGTGCTCATCGGCGGGCCGCTGGGCATCCTGCTGTTCCTGCTGGGCCCGGGCCAGTCGCTGGAGAACAAGCCGGCGTTCCTGGTGCTCAACTGGCTGGTGAACACGGTGCGCTCGTTCCCTTTCATCATCCTGCTGGTGGCGCTGGTGCCGTTCACGCGGGTGATCGCGGGCACGTCGATCGGGCCGCTGGCGGCCGCGGTGCCGCTGTCGTTCGCGGCCATTCCCTATCTGGCGCGGCTGGTCGACCAGTGCCTGCGCGAAGTGCCGCGCGGCGTGATCGAGGCGGCCCATGCCATGGGCGCGACCGAGCTGCAGATCGTCTGGCGCGTGCTGCTGGTGGAGGCTCGTTCGGGCCTGGTGCTGGCGCTGACCGTGCTGGCCGTGAGCTTCCTGTCTTACTCGGCTGTGGCCGGCGTGGTGGGCGGCGGCGGCATCGGCGACCTGGCCATCCGCTACGGCTACTACCGTTTCCAGACCGACGTGATGGTGCTCACCGTGGCGCTGCTCGTGGTGCTGGTACAGATCCTGCAGTTCGTGGGCAACACCACGGCAAGCAGGCTCGACAAGCGTTGATTCTTTCTTTTCCCTAGCTAGCTTTCTCTATCTCATGAAGACCGTTTTCCTGCGCCGTTCCGTTCTCGCCCTGTCCCTGGCCGCACTGTCGCTGGGTGGCCTCTCGCTGCAGGCCCATGCGCAAGACCCCGCCAAGAAGAACCTGGTGATCGGCGGCACCGCCGGTTCCAACGCCGACCAGCTCAAGGCGGGCATCGTGCCGATCCTCGAAAAGAAGGGCTACAAGGTCAAGCTGGTGGAGTTCAACGACTACGTGCAGCCCAACCTGGCGCTGGCCCAGGGTTCGCTCGACGCCAACTTCTTCCAGCATCAGGTCTACCTGAAGAAGTTCGCTGCCGACCAGAAGCTCGACATCACCGAACTCGTGCAGGGCCCGATCGCGCCCATGGGCGTGTACTCGACCAAGCGCAAGACGCTGGCCGACGTGAAGGAAGGCGACCGCGTGACGCTGCCGAACGACCCGAGCAACCTGGCCCGTGCGCTGGTGCTGCTGGAGCAGAACAAGCTGATCACCATCAAGGCCGGCATCGACCCGCTGCGCGCGTCTGAAAAAGACGTGGCCGAGAACCCGAAGAAGCTGAAGTTCATTCCGCTCGAAGCCGCACAGCTGCCACGCTCGCTGGGCGACACCGAATACGCGATCGTCAACGGCAACTTCGCGATTTCGTCGGGCCTGAAGCTCACCGAGGCCGTGGTGCTCGAGAAGACGCCCGACTACTACCTGAATGTGGTGGCCGTGAAAACCGCCGACAAGAACACGCAGTGGGCCAAGGACATTGCCGAAGCCTATCGCTCGAAGGAGTTCAAGGCGGTGGTCGACAGCAAGTTCCAGGGCTACGCCAAGCCCAGCTTCCTGCAGTAAACCTGCTTCCCTTTCTTCCTGACAAAGGACGTTCCCCATGCCCGTTCTGGCCGTATTCGATGCCCAAGGAAGCTGGCGCGACACGCATGTGTGCGACGGCTGGATCACCGAGCACCTGGCGGGGCAGGGCGTGAGTTGGGGGCGCGGCAAGAAGAAGGGGCAGCGGGTGCTGGACAGCGCGGGGCTGTTCTATGTGCCCACTGCTGATGGCTATCTCGGCCTGCTGCTGGAAGCTGGCGAGTGGGCAGCCATTCCCACTGGCAAGCCGCATTTCTTCGATGCGGGGGAGGCTGAGTCGCTTGAGGGCCTGCCTGCTTCTTTGCCGCTGTTCGAGGCTTTCGTCGAAGAAGTCCTGTCTTTGACCGGGAACGACGCTGACGAGGAGTGAGTTCTTTGTTCAGGGTGCGTGCGCAGGCCACCGGGTACTCCTCTCCGCGAATGTCCCCCGTCGGCATGATCGCACCCCGAACAAGCGCCGGAACGAAAAACGCTATGCAGCCAAACGCTGCGCAGCCCGTCCACCAGGACGCGCCAACCCGAGGTGATCGCGCAACGTGCGCCCCTCGTAGTCTTTGCGGAAGATTCCGCGCTTCTGCAGGATCGGCACCACGCCGTCGACAAAGTCCTGCAACCCTTGCGGCAGCGCATCAGGCATCAGGTTGAAACCGTCGGCCGCTCCGGCCTTGAACCAGTGTTCGATGTCGTCCGCAATCTGCTCCGGCGTGCCGACGATCACGCGGTGCCCGCCGCCGCCCGCCAGCTCGCGGATCAGCTGGCGCACCGTGTAGCCGTGCTTGCGTCCCGCTGCCACCACGGCGTTGAAAAAAGTGTGGTTGCCATTGCCGGGCAGCGGCAGGTCGTCGGGCAGGCGCTCGTCGAGCTTCAGGCGGTCGGGCGCGATGCCCAGCGTGCCGGCGATGCGCGTCAGGCTGTAGTCCCACGGAATCAGGTCGACCAGCTCGTCGCGGCGGCGCAGCGCCTCGGCCTCGGTGCCGCCGACGATGGTGGTCAGGCCCGCGAGCACCTTCACCGCGTCGGGGCCGCGGCCCAGTTCGGCGGCGCGTGTCTTCAATGCGCGCGCATACGCCAAAGACTCCTCGAACGACTGCGAGGCCGAGAACACGGCCTCCGCATGGCGCGACGCCAGCTCGCGCCCGTCGGCCGAGGCGCCGGCCTGCACCAGCACCGGGTGCCCCTGCGGCGGACGCGGCAGGTTCAGCGGCCCCTGCACCGCGAAATGCTCGCCGCGGTGCGTGATGGCATGCACCTTGGCCGTGTCGATGAAGCTGCCCGTGGCCTTGTTGCCGATGAAGGCGTCGTCTTCCCAGCTGTCCCACAGCGCTTTCACTATGTCGGTGAACTCCGAGGCGCGGGCATAGCGCTTCGCATGATCGGGCACCGCGTCGAGGCCGAAGTTGCGCGCCGACGGCAGGTCGGCCGTCGTCACCACGTTCCAGCCCGCGCGGCCGCCGCTCACATGGTCGAGCGTGGCGAAGCGGCGGGCGATGTTGTAGGGCTCGTTGTAGCTGGTAGAGGCGGTGGCGATCAGCCCGATGTGCGTGGTGGCGGCGGCCACGCAGGCCAGCAGCACCGTGGGCTCCAGCGCGGTGATCGGGCGGAAGTGGATCTGGTCGACGATGGCCGCGTTGTCCGCGAGGAACACCGCGTCGAGCTTGGCCGCCTCGGCGATCTGCGCGGTGCGGATGTAGTGCTGGATGTCCGCAAATGCCCATGGGTCGCTCTCCGGCAGGCGCCAGGCCGAGGGCACGAAGCCCGAGTGCAGGATGTTGACGTTCAGGTGCAGCTGGCGCGGCCGGGGGCTTGGGTTCGAGGCGCTCATTGGGCGAAGTAGTCGGGCAGGCGGTAGCCGGCCCAGGTCGGGTTGGCCTTGAAGAAGCGCTGGAACTCGGGCGACTGGTGGGCCGCGGCGATGTCTTTCGCTATGTCGCGCTCCGACACCGCGATCGGGCTCACGCCCGGCTTGAGCGTGACCCAGCCGATGGCCGCAAGGATGTTGAGTGCGCGCGCCGCGTTCACCGGGTCCGAAGGCAGCGTGACGGTGGCGCCGTCAGGCACCGCGTCGAGCGACTTGTGGCGCTGCGAATACAGGCCCATGGGCGGCGTCGGCACATGCACGATGGGCACCAGGTCGAAGCCCTGCTGCTTGTTGGTGGCGTTGAGGTACAGCGTGTGCTGGAAGATGTTGGCGTCGATCTGGCCGCGCATGAAGCCCACGCGCAGGTCGGCGGCCTGCGCCGATACGTGGATGAACAGGCCCAGCGCAAGGCTGCCGAGCAGCGAGGCGGACCAGCGTGCCAGCGAGGGCGCGCGCAACGGAAAACGCATGACAGGCAACTCCGGGGAGCAAACAAGAGAGCTGGGCACTCTAGGTCGCGCCGCCCGCCGTGCGAACGAAGATTCGCGCGCTTGGTTATCCGCTGGCCAAATATCCGTCAGCCGGGCTGGCCTTCGCGCTTGAGGAAATCCACGAAGGCCCGCAGCGGCGCGGGCATGTGCGTGCGGCTCGGGTAATACAGGAACGGCCCCGAGAAGCTCTGCCACCAGTCTTCGAGCACCGGCACCAGCGTGCCGCGGTCGATGGAGGGGCGCAGGTATTCGTCGAAGGTGTAGATCAGGCCCAGCCCGGCTTCGGCGGCGTGCAGTTCGAGGTCGGGCATCGACGCGACCAGCGGGCCGGTCGGCGTGATCTTCACCGCCTTGCCTTTGCGCACGAAGCCCCAGGCCGCGAGCACGCCGCTCTGGAAGCGGTGGGCGATGCAGGCGTGCTTCAGCAGGTCGGTCGGGTGCCTGGGCGTGCCGTGCTTCGCCAGGTAGCCGGGCGATGCGGCGGCCACGAAGCGCTGCGTGCGCGGGCCCAGCGGCACGGCGATCATGTCGCGGGCAATGCTCTCGTCATAGCGGATGCCGGCGTCGAAGCCCGCCGCGAGCACGTCGATGAAGGTGTCGTTGGTCGTCACTTCCAGCGTGATGCCTGGGTGCGCGTGCAGGAAGCTGCTGGCCAGCGGCGGCAGCACGCGCTGCGCCACGATGGTCGGTACGTTCAGCCGCAGCGTGCCGGTGGGGCTGTCGCGAAAGCTGTTGAGCGTGTCGAGCGCGCCGGCAATGTCATCGAGCGCGGGCGAGATGCGGTCGAGCAGGCGCTGGCCCGCTTCGGTCGGCGTGACGCTGCGCGTGGTGCGGTTCAGCAGCCGCACGCCGAGCTGCGCTTCCAGCCTGCGCATGGCCTCGCTGAGCGAGGAGGGCGACACGCCGCGCAAGGCCGCGGCACCGCGAAAGCCGCGCGCCCGCGTCACCGCCACGAAGGCGCCCAGGTCCGAGAGATCGGGTTCGGTCATGGCCGGATTGTGCTTTTTTCCGCACAACCCGTGCGGAGGCGGACGGATTATCGAACGGGGCGTTTCCTTCCAGACTACCTCCCATGCCGCTCGCAACCGTGTGCGGCCCCTCTGAAAGGATCGTCACCATGAACACACTCCAACTCGGTGCCACCGGCCCGCAAGTCTCCGCCTTCGGGCTCGGCTGCATGGGCATGTCGGGCATGTACGGCCCGTCCGACCGCGCGGAAAGCATCGCCACCATCCACGCCGCCATGGACGCGGGCATCACGCTGCTGGACACCGGCGACTTCTACGGCAGCGGCCACAACGAGATGCTGATCGGCGAAGCGCTGAAGGGCCTGAAGGGTTCGCAGCGCGACGCGGCGCTGCTGAGCGTGAAGTTCGGCGCCATGCGCGACCCGGCCGGCGGCTGGGTCGGCTACGACGCGCGGCCCGCGGCGGTGAAGAACTTCGCCACCTACTCGCTGCAGCGCCTGGGCGTGGACCACATC
The DNA here is from genome assembly GCF_965279555.1 of Variovorax sp. Classification (NCBI taxonomy): domain Bacteria; kingdom Pseudomonadati; phylum Pseudomonadota; class Betaproteobacteria; order Burkholderiales; family Comamonadaceae; genus Variovorax; species Variovorax sp. The sequence goes on from NZ_OZ257247.1 coordinate 949,403, forward strand.
GACGTGTACCGCCCCGCGCGGCTCGATGCGAACGTGCCCATCGAAGACACCATCGGTGCCATCGCCGACCTGGTGAAAGCTGGCTACGTGCGCCACATCGGCCTCTCCGAAGTGGGCTCGCAGACGATTCGCAGGGCGGCGGCGGTGCACCCGATCTGCGATTTGCAGATCGAGTACTCGCTGATCTCGCGCGGCATCGAGGACGACATCCTCGCGACCTGCCGCGAGCTGGGCATTGCCATCACCGCCTACGGCGTGCTTTCGCGCGGACTGATCAGCGGGCACTGGACGAAGGACAGCGCGGGCGCGAAGGATTTCCGCGCGCACAGCCCGCGCTTCCAGGGCGAGAACGCGGACCGCAACCTGGCGCTGGTCGATGCGCTGCGCAAGATCGCCGATGCCAAGGGCGTGACGGTGGCGCAGATTGCCATCGCGTGGGTGGCGGCGCAGGGCGATGACATCGTGCCGCTGATCGGCGCGCGGCAGCGCACGCGGCTCGACGAAGCGCTGGGCGCGTCGAGCGTGCGGCTCACGGCCGACGATCTGGCGGCCATCGAGCGCGCGGTGCCCAAGGGTGCGGCCGCCGGCGACCGCTATGCGGCGGCGCAGATGGCAAGCCTGGACAGCGAGCCGCGCCGCGGTTGAGCAGCCGGCTCAGTCCGCCAGGAATTCCTCGATCATCCGCGCCACGCGCTGCGGCTGGTCGTGGTGCAGCATGTGGCCCGCGTCCTCCAGCCGCTCGATGCGAGAGACGGGAACGGACTTCAGCCGCTCATGGAATTCGTCGAGCGTGTAGCGGTTCTTCCACCAGCCGTGCAGGCTGTCGTCGGAGGCCTCGACCATGAGCAGCGGCGCGGTGATGCGGGCGTACAGCGCCAGCGTCTCGTCCACGCGGAAGATGTGCGCGTTGACGATCTTGTGCGCCGCCTCGCCCAGGATCTGCCAGCGCTCGCTGCCGTCAGGCTGCGCATGGTTCACCGACCAGTGGCTGGCGAGCCAGTTGGCCTTGTCGGGCGTGAGGCGCGGGTTGGTCTTCATGAGGCGTCGGGCCACGCCGTCCACCGCCGAATAGCCGGCCAGCGCCATCTCGCCGCGGTGCAGGCGCTTGAGTTCATCGATCCACTGGCCATAGCGCGCGGGCGCTTCCTCTGGCTTGCGCGCGGGCATGCCGAAGCCTTCGAGGTTGACCAGGCGGCGGATGCGCTGCGGCCGCACGCCCGCGTAGTGCATGACGACGTTGCCGCCCATGCTGTGGCCGACGAGGTCGACCTGCCTGGCACTTTCTCCTTCGCCGGCGTAGTGGTCCAGCAGCCATTCGAGGTCTGCCAGGTAGTCGGCGAGCCAGTAGTTGTCGACGCCGCCGCCGTCGGTCAGGCCGAAGCCGCGCCAGTCGGGCGCGATGATGAAGCGGTCTTGCTCCATGGCGTCGACCACGAACTGCCACGACGCCGCCACGTCCATCCAGCCGTGCACCAGCACCAACGGAGGGCGCGCGTCGGAGGGCTGGCCCCACAGGCGCACGTGGTAGCTGAGGTTGCGCACGGGCACGAATTCGCTGCGGGAGGGGCGGAGGGCTTGGTACATGGGCGTCGATGATAAAGAGGCCTTTGTGCTGACGCAGTCCGGCACAGGACAGCGGGCGGGTGCGCAACGCTCGGGTTTTGATGGGGCGGCCAGCAGGCCGTGGGTCGGGGCGGTAGCATCCCGCGCATGAAAAAGATCCAACTCGGTCAAAGCGACCTGCACGTCACCCCGATCTGCCTCGGCACGATGACTTTCGGCGAACAGGTCGACGAACCCACTTCGCACGCCATCCTGAGCCGCTCGCTCGAGCGCGGCGTCGACTTCATCGACACCGCCGAGATGTACTCCGTGCCCACGCGCAAGGAAACCTACAGCGCCACCGAAACCATCATCGGCAACTGGTTCGCCGCCAACCCCGGCGCGCGCGAGAAGCTGGTGGTGGCGACCAAGGTGGCCGGCCCGTCGCGCGGCATGCCCTGGGTGCGCGAAGGCACCGGCATGACGGCCGCGGACATCGAGGCTTCGTGCAACGCGAGCCTGAAGCGCCTGAAGACGGATGTCATCGACCTGTACCAGATCCATTGGCCGGAGCGCCACGTGCCGCTGTTCGGCAACATCTACTACGACCCGGCCAAGGAAAGCTCGAAGACGCCGATCCTCGAGCAGCTCGAAGCGCTGGGCAAGCTGGTGAAGGCCGGCAAGGTGCGCGCCATCGGCCTGTCGAACGAAACGCCCTACGGCGTGCACGAATTCGTGCGGCTGGCCGAGCAGCACGGGCTGCCGCGCGTGGCGACGGTGCAGAACGTGTACAGCCTCATCAGCCGCGGCCACGAGAACGCGCTGGACGAGACCATGCACCGGCTGAATGTGTCGCTGCTGGCTTATTCGCCGCTGGCCTTCGGCCTGCTGACGGGCAAGTACGACCAGAGCGGCATCGAGGGCCCCGACGCGCCCAAGGGCGCGCGCATCTCGAGCTACGAGTCGGTGCGCAAGCAGCGCTGGGGCCGGCCCGATTCGCTGCGCGCGGCCAAGCGCTACAACCAGCTGGCACGCGACAACGGCCTGACGCCGACGCAACTGGCGCTGGCCTTCTGCTACACCAAGTGGCAGGTGGCGAGCACGATCATCGGCGTGACGTCGGTGGCGCAACTGGACGAAGACCTGGACGCGTACGGCACCACGCTGTCGCCCGAGATCCTGGCCGAGATCGACAAGATCCGCTGGGAGATTCGCGACCCCGCGGCCTGACGCTGGGTTCAGCGGCCGCAGTCACCCTGGGCGGCGGCAAGCGCGAGGGCGGGCAGGCTCAAGAGGCCCATGCCGCTGCCCTTGAACTGGCCTTTCATGCAGTCGCCGCGCGCCGAGCCGGCGACGTCCGCGCCCAGCCGGGAATCGAAGGCGGAGCGTGGATTCCCGTTGAGCTCTTGCCCGGCGCGATCGGCGAAGGAGCGCTCGCGGCCGATGTCGCGCAGGGCGCGGCGGGTGCTTTCCGAATGAAGAATCAGCGGCCTGGCTGGTGCGGGGCTCGCGGCTTGGGCTGGCTCATCGGCCATGGCTGGCGTGGCGGGTGCCGTGATGGCATTGCCTCGTGCGGGCTGGGTTGCGCGCCTTGCGATTGCACGAGCTGTCCGAGCCGGGGGCGCGCGGCGCAGCTTCCTTTTGCGGCGCCGGCGGTTCGGCCTTCAAGACGGGCTGCGCGACCTGCACCGCTTCCATCACCACACGCCGTGCCGTCTCGGCCGCGCGCCTGTGCGGCTGCGTTGCGCCCAGCAGCAGCCAGAGCACCGCTGCGTGCATCGCCACCACGGCCAGCACGAGCGCAATCAGGGTGGGGCGGTGCATCAACGCCCGAGACGGAACGAAGCCTTGGGCACCGGGGCTGACGTATGCTGCATGGTTGGACCGGAATTCGATGCGACACGGCAAATTCTTGTCGTGGAACACCAAGTTTTCTGAAGCGATCCTGAACCCGCAATTGCCACCGAGATGGCCAAGAAAAGCACCCATACCTCCGAGACGCCCGCCACCCAGTTGCTGCGCGCGCACAAGATCGCCTTTACCGAGCACCCTTACGAATACGTCGAGCACGGCGGCGCGCAGCGGGGTGCCGAGATGCTCGGGCTCGACCCGTTCACCGTCATCAAGACGCTGGTCATGCAGGACCAGGACGCCAAGCCGCTGATCGTGCTGATGCACGGCAACCGCACGGTGTCGACCAAGAACCTCGCGCGGCAGATCGGCGCCAAGTCGGTCGAGCCCTGCAAGCCCGAGGTGGCGCAGCGGCACAGCGGCTACATGGTGGGCGGCACCTCGCCGTTCGGCACGCGGCGAGCGATGCCGGTGTATGTGGAGGCGGCCATCCTCGAGCTGCCAAGGATCGTGCTCAACGGCGGGCGGCGCGGCTACCTGATCGGCATCGATCCACAGGTGTGCGTGGCGTTGCTGGGCGCGAAGCCCGTGCAATGTGCGCTGGCAGAATAGCCGGCGCCGAACAGAACAACAATCCATCCCCCGCGGAGAGCCGTCTTGAGTTTCAACTTACCTTCCCTCATTGCCATCGTGGCGTCGTATCTCATCGGCTCGCTGTCCTTCGCGGTCATCGTGAGCAAGACGCTCGGCATGGCCGATCCGCGCAGCTACGGCAGCAAGAACCCCGGCGCCACCAACGTGCTGCGCTCGGGCAACAAGGGCGCGGCACTGGCCACGCTGCTGCTGGACGCGCTCAAGGGCTGGGTGCCGGTGTTCCTCATTCACCAGTTCGGCGCGCAATGGGGGCTCGGGGCGGGCGTTGCCGCGCTGGCCGGCCTCGCGGCCTTCCTGGGCCATCTCTACCCGGTGTTCTTCGGCTTCCAGGGCGGCAAGGGCGTGGCCACGGCGGCCGGCGTGCTGATGGGCGTCGCGCCCTGGCTGGGGCTGGCCACCGGCGCCACCTGGCTGATCATTGCGATCTTCTTCCGCTACTCGTCGCTGTCGTCGCTGGTGGCGGCGTTCTTCGCGCCGGCCTACTATCTGATCGGCGGAGGCATTGCCTGGCCGCTCGACCGCACGGTGCTGGTCGCCATCATCGTCATGAGCCTGCTGCTGATCTGGCGGCACCGCGAAAACATCCGCCGGCTCGCGGCCGGCACGGAGTCGAAGCTCGGCTCCGGGAAAAAGAAAGACTGAAAGAAAACCATGGCTTCCATCACCCGCTTCCACGTCGGCCCGCGTCTCTCCGAAACCGCCGTGCACAACGGCACCATCTACCTCGCGGGCCAGGTGCCCGACGACACCACCCAGGACATCCGCGGCCAGACCGCGCAGGTGCTGGGCATGGTCGACCGCCTGCTGGCCGAGGCCGGCAGCGACAAGTCCCGCATTCTCATGACGCAGATCTTCCTGGCCGACATCGGCGACATCACGGCCATGAACGAGGTGTGGGACGCCTGGATTCCGGCCGGCAACACGCCGCCGCGCGCGACCGTGCAGGCCAAGATGGCCAATGCGGCCTACAAGATCGAGATCGTCGTCACCGCCGCGCAAGCCTGATCGGGCCGGGTCTTCTCAAGGGGCCCGCCCCCGGTAGGGGGTTGGCGAAGCGACACAAAGTGCGCGCAGCCTGGGGGCGAGCAATCAGTACCGTTTTTCGAGGACCATCTGGTCCGCGTCGCGCCGCATGGAGAAGCGGTTCATGAAGCTGTTGCCCAGCAGCACGAAGGGCATCGACTGCTGCGAGACCACGGCGTCGATGTCGTACACCTCGACGTCGCCCACGCGCACCGACTGCAGCCGCAGCCGGTAGCCCGAAGTCGTGCCGTTGGCGGTGCCGATCTGCACCGGCTGTCCCTTGCTGTAGTCCAGCCCGATGCGTTGCGCATCGGCCGCCGACATGGCCACGTTGGTCGCGCCCGTGTCGAGCATGAATGTGACGGCCCGCCCGTTGATGGTGCCCTGCGTCATGAAGTGCCCGCGGCTGTCGGCCGACAGCACGACGCGGTTGCCGCCGCCCGAGCCACCGCCGCCGCCGCCGATGCTCACCGGCGTGTCCATGCGCAGGTTGACGCGCTTGCCGTCGAGTTCGACCACCGCCTGCTCGGACTGCAGCGACACGAGCTTCACGCCCTGGAAAGTCTCGCCGACCGCCACGGTCTTGGGCGGGGCGCCGTTCACGATCAGGATCGCGCGGCTGCCGATGGTGCCGGTCAGGGTGACCGAACCGGCGGCGTGCGCCACGGCGGCTGCAATGAACAGCTGCGCTGCAACGACGAGGTTTTTCATACGGGGCTTGCTGCTCCAGCGTCGGTTGTTCGACTTGAATAGACCAGGAATACCGCGGAACCGGCTTTGCCGGGCCGCCGGTATTGCCCCCGGCGAGGGGGGTGGCGGCCACACGAAGTGGGCAAGCCTGGGGGAGTACGTCAGTCCCTGAAGTTGTTGAACGTGAGCGGCATGTCGGGCACGTCCTTCTTGATGAGGGCCATGGCCGCCTGCAGGTCGTCGCGCTTGGCGCCGGTGATGCGCACCGCGTCGCCCTGGATCGCGGCCTGCACCTTGAGCTTGCTGTCCTTGACGATGCGGGTGATCTTCTTGGCCTGCTCGCTCTCGATGCCGCTCTTGACCTTGATGACCTGCTTGACCTTGTCGCCGCCCATCTTCTGGACGTCGCCCTTGTCGAGGAAACGCACGTCGACGCTGCGCTTGGTGAGCTTGCTGCGCAGGATGTCTTCCACCTGCACGAGCTGGAACTCGGCGTCGCCGATCATGGTGATCTCCTTGTCCTTGAGCTCGACCGCGGCGGCCGTGCCCTTGAAGTCGAAGCGCGTCGCGATCTCCTTGGCGGTGTTTTCGACCGCATTCTTCACTTCGGGCAGATTGGGCTCGCAGACGGTATCGAAGGACGGCATTGACTCTCTCCTGAATTCACTGATGCTGGATGCGACAATTCTCCCATGATCGTGGAGTCCAACGTCCCGCTGCAGCCCTACAACAGCTTTGGCATCGTCGCACGCGCGCAGCATCTTGCGCGCATCACCGGCGAGGCCGACCTGGCCGCGCTGCGCGCCGATGCGCAGTGGCGCGACGCGCCCCGTTTCGTGCTGGGCGGCGGCAGCAACATAGTGCTCACGGGCGACGTCAAGCCGCTGGTGCTGAAGGTCGAGATCAAGGGCCTGCGGCTGGTGGAAGAAACCCCGCGCGCCTGGATCGTCGAGGCCGGTGCGGGCGAAATCTGGCACGACGCGGTCGAGTGGATGGTGCGCAGCGGCTACCCGGGGCTCGAGAACCTGGCGCTGATTCCCGGCACCGTGGGCGGCTCGCCGGTGCAGAACATCGGCGCCTATGGCGTCGAATTGCAAGACCGCTTCGAGTCGCTCGATGCCTATGACCTCGAAACCGGCCGCAGCTTCACGCTGGACGCCGCCCAATGCGCCTTCGGCTACCGCGATTCGGTGTTCAAGCATGCGCGCAGCGGCCCCAACGACTTCGGGCTGGCGGGCAGGGCGGTGATCACCCGGGTGCGTTTTCGGCTGCCCAAGCCGTGGAAAGCAGTGGTCGGCTACCTCGACCTGGAGCGCAAGATGGAGGAAGCCGGCAATTTCACGCCGAGCGCGCTCGACATCTTCGAATGGATCTGCGCCATCCGCCGCGCCAAGCTGCCCGACTGGCGCGTGCTGGGCAACGCCGGCAGTTTCTTCAAGAACCCGACCGTCACGCCCGAGCAGTGCGCCGACATCATCGCGCGCGACCCCAAGATCGTTCACTACCCTATGGACGACGGCAGCATCAAGCTGGCGGCCGGCTGGCTCATCGACGCCTGCGGCTGGAAGGGCAAGTCGGTCGGCAATGCCGGCGTGTACGAGAAGCAGGCGCTGGTGCTGGTCAACCGCGGCGGTACCGAGAACCCGGTGACCGGCGGCGAGGTAATGACGCTCGCCAAGGCCATCCAGACCAGCGTGTACGAGCGATTCGGCATCCGGCTGGAGCCGGAGCCGGTGGTGGTCTGAGCCCGCGGGAATGGATCTCGACTTTCTTCAACTGAACTATCGGCGGCGCATTGCCGCGCTGGTGTGGGGCCGCCGGGCGGTGCCGTTCGTGGCGCTGCTCGCGATGTTCCTGGGCTCGCGCCGTTGGGGCTCGGTGGTGGCGGTGATCGTGGTGGCACTGCTGTTCGCGGCGGTGCTCAGGTTCCTCGAAACCAGCCTGCGGCGCCAGTTCATCCGCGAAGCGCGGCTGCCGCCCTTTCTCGTCGGCAAGCTGTGCCAGGCGCATCCGCAGCTCAGCCGGCGCGACGCCGAACTGGTGCTGCGAGGCCTGCGCCAGTTCTTCATGGCGCACCTTCGCAGCGATCGCAAGTTCGTGGCCATGCCTTCGAAGGTGGTCGATACGGCCTGGCACGAGTTCATCCTGCATACGCAGGGCTACCAGAACTGGTGCAACGCGGCCTTCGGCGGCATGCTGCATCACAGCCCGGCCGAGGTGCTGGGACGCGACGCCAAGCGCAACGACGGACTGCGCCGCACCTGGTATTGGGCCTGCAAGGAGGAGAGCATCGATCCGCGCAAGCCGGCGCGGCTGCCGCTGCTGTTTGCGCTGGACGTCAAGTTCGCCATCGACGGTGGTTTCCACTACGTGCCCGACTGCCGGGCGGTCGAGCGGCACATCGGCTCGGATGCCCATTGCGGCACGAGCTTCGGGGAATCGTCCTCGTCGGATGGCGGCAGCTCGGGCGATGCCGACGGCTTCGGCGGCAGCGAGTCGAGCAGCAGCGGCGATGGTGGCTCCAGCGATGGCGGGGGCTCGTCCGACGGCGGCGGGGGCTGTGGCGGCGGCTGCGGTGGAGGTGGCGGCGGGGATTGAATCCCTTGTCCCAATGAAAACGGGCCCCGAGGGGCCCGTCGTCGTTTCTGCCTCCCATCGAGGCGAGGCAGAGATTGGCGATCAGCTCGCGTCGCCGTCGTTGGCCAGCTTCGGCAGCGATGCGCCTTCGTTCGGCGACAGCAGGCCGACCCGCGTGTAGATGCCGAGCTTCTCGCGCGTGTCTGCGATGTCGAGGTTGCGCATCGTCAGCTGGCCGATGCGGTCCAGCGGCGTGAACGCGCCCTCGACCTTTTCCATGCTCAGGCGCTCGGGCTTGTACGTCAGGTTGGCCGACTCGGTGTTCATGATCGAGTAGTCGTTGCCGCGGCGCAGCTCGACGGTCACTTCGCCGGTGATGGCGCGAGCCACCCAGCGCTGTGCCGTCTCGCGCAGCATGATGGCCTGCGGGTCGAACCAGCGGCCCTGGTAGAGCAGGCGGCCCAGCTTGCGGCCGTTGTCGCGGTACTGCTCGATGGTGTCTTCGTTGTGGATGCCGGTGACGAGGCGCTCGTAGGCGATGAACAGCAGCGCCAGGCCGGGAGCCTCGTAGATGCCGCGGCTCTTGGCCTCGATGATGCGGTTCTCGATCTGGTCGCTCATGCCCAGCCCGTGGCGGCCGCCGATGCGGTTGGCTTCGAGGATGAGATCGACCAGGTTCGAATAGCGCACGCCGTTCAGCGCGACGGGCACGCCTTCTTCGAAGCGCACCGAGACGGTCTCGCGCTTGACCTCGACTTCGTCCTTCCAGAAGGCCACGCCCATGATGGGCTGCACGATCTGGATGCCGCTGTTCAGGTGCTCGAGGTCCTTGGCCTCGTGCGTGGCGCCGAGCATGTTGGAGTCGGTCGAGTAGGCCTTCTCGGCCGACATCTTGTAGGCGAAGCCGGCCTTCTGCATGAATGCCGACATTTCGGCGCGGCCGCCCAGCTCGTCGATGAACACCTGGTCGAGCCAGGGCTTGTAGATCTTGAGGTTGGGGTTGGTCAGCAGGCCGTAGCGGTAGAAGCGCTCGATGTCGTTGCCCTTGTAGGTGCTGCCGTCGCCCCAGATATTGACGTCGTCTTCCTTCATGGCCGACACCAGCATCGTGCCGGTGACGGCGCGGCCCAGCGGCGTGGTGTTGAAGTAGGTCACGCCGGCGGTGGTGACGTGGAAGGCGCCGGCCTGCAGGGCGGCGATGCCTTCGTTGGCCAGCTGCACGCGGCAGTCGATCAGGCGGGCGTTCTCGGCGCCGTAGAGCATCGCCTTGCGCGGGATTTCGTCGTAGTCGGGCTCGTCGGGCTGGCCGAGGTTGGCGGTGTAGGCGTAGGGAATGGCGCCCTTGTTGCGCATCCAGTGCAGCGCCGCGCTGGTGTCCAGGCCGCCCGAGAAGGCGATGCCGACCTTCTGGCCGGCGGGTACGTTTTGGAGAATGGTCGACATGTCGGGTCCCGGTTCAGCCGAAATGGCAGATGTAGCTGTAGGGCTCGCCAGTTACGCGGATCTGGAAGCTGGAGTTGCCGGGCACGCTGAACTTCTGGCCGGGGCCCGAGGCAATCCATTCGCTGGTGCCCGTGAGCTGGTATTCGCAGCTTCCGCCGGTGCCTTCCATGATTTCAGGCGCGCCGGTATTGAAGGTGAGGGTGGACGGCAGGATCACGCCGACCGACTTCTTGGTGCCGTCCGCCAGCGTGAGGTTGTGGCTCACGCATTTGCCGTCGAAGTACACATTGGCCTTGGTGGCCACTGCGGCGCTGTTGATTGTGTCGGTAGTCGTCGTCATTGGGTGGCGCCGGCGCGCAAGCGGTCGGCGAATCGAGGACGCACCGCACCAGCGGCGCACCCGTCAAGGGTTGGAAAAGTCCTCGATTTTAGGGGCTCGACGGGCCCCGCCCGCTCAGCGGTGCCAGCCGCCGCGGAAACCGCCCCAGCCGCCGCGGTGGTAGCCGCCGCCCCAGCCGCGCGAATAGCCGAGGTTCAGCGAGATGCCGACCGGCGGGTAGGCGTATGGATAGCCGTAGCCATAGAAGGGGTCGACATACACCGGTGCCGCGTAGACCGGCGCCGGCTGCACATACACGGGCGGCGGGCCGCCCGCGCCCACCACCACGCCGGGTTCGGGCACGACGTTGTCCCAGGGGGAGCCGCCGCTGCCATTGGCCTCGACCGGATAGGTCTGGACCTGCCCCTGAGGAGCCACCGGCGAGGTCACGACGCCATACGAGGACGCCTGGACCGCGATGGTCGCGCCGGGCCGGGTATTCATGCGGGTGGTGTACTGCTGGCCGTTGTACTCGTAGGTAACGTTGTAGCTGACATCGCTACCAGTAGTTTCGCGGATCGGCGTAGCGGAAATCACCCGTGCCTGGACGACCTGGCCTTGCTGTTGCTGGGCGTGCACGAGGCCCGTGCCAGCCGCCAGCGCGCCAGCCATCGAGATGCCGGCAAGGGTGCGAAAAACGTGTCTGTTCATGATGGTCTCTCCTGCGGATGCTGGTTGGACGACCCGCCGCGAGGCGGGTTCCGGCATTTACACGGCCTTCACAGCAGCCCAGGCATCAGCGTCGAAGCCTGTGGTGACGGGCTTTTTCGGGCCCCAGTCGACCACCGGCCGCTTGATGAGGCTGGGGTTGGCCAGCAGCACCGGGCGGGCGGAGGCGGCGTCGGTCACGCCTTCGCGCGTGGCTTCGTCCAGCTTGCGCCAGGTGGTGCCCTTGCGGTTGACCAGGGCCTCCCAGCCCGGCTTCTTCAGCCATTGGTCGAGTTCGGCTTCAGGCACGCCCTGTTTCTTGAAATCGTGGAAGGTGTAGGCCACGCCATGTTCGTCGAGCCAGGCGCGGGCGCGCTTGACGGTGTCGCAGTTCGGAATGCCGTATAGGGTTGTCATGGCCGCGATGATGCCCCGGCACGCGGGTCGGCGACAATCCCGGCCTCCATGGAAACCCTTAACGACTGGCTCGCCCGCGCCGAGCAACTGCATCCCAAGAACATCGAGCTCGGGCTCGAGCGCGCCAAAGAAATGGCGCAGCGCCTCGGCCTGCGCTTCGGTTGCCCCGTCATCACCGTGGCGGGCACCAACGGCAAGGGGTCGACCTGCGCGATGCTCGAGTCGATCCTCACGCACGCGGGTTACCGCACGGCGGTCTTCACATCGCCTCACCTGGTGCGCTTCGAAGAGCGCCTTCGGCTCAAGGGCGAGGCGGTCGATGCTTCCAAACTGATAGCAAGCTTCGAAGTGGTGGAAAAGGTGCGCGGCGACATGCCGCTGACTTACTTCGAGTTCACCACGCTGGGCATCCTGCATTGCATGATCGAGGAAAAGCCCGACGTGGCGATCCTCGAAGTCGGCCTGGGCGGGCGGCTCGACGCGGTCAACATCATCGACACCGACTGCGCGGTCATCACCAGCATCGACCTCGACCACATGGAATACCTCGGCCCCGACCGCGAGAGCATCGGCTTCGAGAAGGCCGGCATCATGCGCGCGGGCAAGCCTGTCATCGTGAGCGACCCGATGCCGCCGCAGAGCGTGATCGACCATGCCAATGCCATCGGTGCAGACCTATGGCGCTTCGGCACCGACTTCAACGTGTCCGGCGACAAGCAGCAGTGGGGCTGGTCGGGCCGCGGCCGGCGCTACAGCGGGCTGGCTTACCCGGCGTTGCGCGGCGCCAACCAGCTCATCAACGCCGCCGGGGTGCTCGCGGCGCTCGAGGCGCTGCGGCCGCAGCTGCCGATCACGGCGCAGGCGGTGCGCAACGGGCTGGCCATGGTCGAGCTGCCGGGCCGTTTCCAGATCGTGCCGGGCGAGCCCGCGCTGGTGCTCGACGTGGCCCACAACGCCCACGCAGTGGCCGCGCTGGCCGAGAACCTCGACGCGATGGGCTTCTATCCCACCACGCACGGCGTGTTCGGTGTCATGGCCGACAAGGACCTGGCGCCGATCCTCGCGCGCATCGGCCCGCTGATCGACCGCTGGTACTTCACTGACCTGCCCACGCCGCGCGCCGCCAAGGCGGCAGATCTTCTCGCTGCCTGGCAGGCGCAGAACACCCGTGCCGACGCCTCTGGCAGCGTGCACGCGGGCCCGATGGACGCGTTGCGCGCAGCCATCGAGCAGGCGGGGCCCGCTGATAGAATCGTCGTCTTCGGATCGTTCTTCACCGTGGGTGGCGTGCTCGAAAACGGCACCCCCCGGCTGCAAGCCAAACACCTGCTGCCAGGCGGCTGATCGCCGGGCTGTACACACACCCATCGGCACCTTCGGGCATCACCTCGCTGCACTCCTCCAGGGATCGAACTTCATGGCGTTTTTCAAGTTCCGCACGCGCGGCCCGCAAGGCAACGAAGGACGCAGCGCCCCCGCGGCCGCGCCGGCGGAAAGTGTCGAAACCATGCGTCGGCGTGCGCGCCACCGGCTGCTCGGCGCGGCAGTGCTGGTGCTGCTCGGCGTCATCGGTTTCCCGCTGCTTTTCGACACGCAGCCGCGGCCGGTGTCGGTAGACATCCCCATCGAGATTCCCGACCGCAACAAGGTCAAGCCGCTGCCCGTGCCCGCCACGCCGGCGCCGGCCGTCAGCACGGCCCCGGCCGCGCCCGACAGCGGCTCGTCGCGCGTTGCTTCGGCTTCTTCGGCCGGCGGCATGATCACCGAGACCGCCGACGGCACCGAAATCGATCCTGGCAAGCCGACCGCCAGCACGCCGCCGCCCGCAGCGGTTCCGGAGCGCAAGCCCGAACCCAAGCCGGAGCCCAAACCTGAACCCAAGCCGGCAGAGCACAAGCCGGAACCCAAACCCGAGCCGAAGCCGAAGCCGGAATCCAAGCCCGAAGCCAAGCCCAAGCCGGCAGCCACCGTCGACGACGGCGCCCGTGCCCGCGCGCTGCTCGAGGGCAAGCCGATCACGGCCGCCGCTGCCGCCACGTCCAAGCCCGCTGCTGCCGACGAGGCCGGTGGCCGCTTCGTGGTGCAGGTCGGCGCGTTCGCCGATGCCGACAAGGCGCGCGAAGTGCGCCAGAAGCTCGAGCGGGCCGGTCTCAAGACCTATGTGCACGTGGCGAAGACGGCCGACGGCGAACGCACGCGTGTGCGTGTCGGTCCCTTCGCCTCGCGTGCCGAGGCCGACCGCGCCGCCGAGAAGGTCAAGGGCTTGTCTTTGTCGGCCGCCATCCTCACGTTGTAAGAATCTTTCCCGGTTGCCGTGGCCTTGTTCGACTGGATCGCCGTTGCGCTCATCGGTGTGTCGATGCTGCTTGGCCTGATGCGCGGGCTGGTGTTCGAGGTGATATCGCTGATCGGCTGGGTGGCCGCCTTCATCGCCGCCCAGTGGCTGGCTTCAGGCGTGGCGGCATGGTTGCCGTTCGGAGACCCGCAGGCCGCCTGGCGCTATCCGCTGGCCTTCGTGCTGGTGTTCGTGGCGGTGGCGTTCGGCGTGGGCCTGGTGGCCTCGCTCACGCGCAAGCTGATCACGGTCGTGGGACTGCGGCCGGTGGACCGTATTTTGGGAGCAGCGTTCGGTGCGGCACGGGGGGTGGTGGCCCTGCTCGTGCTGGCGGTCGTTGTTCATTTGCTGGTGTTGAGCGACAGTGCCTGGTGGCACGAATCGCGCAGCGCCATTGTTCTCGATGCGGCATTGCAGGGCCTCAAGCCCTCGCTGCCTGAAAAGTTGGCAAGCTACCTGCCCTGAGAGGAATCGTTCATGTGTGGAATCGTCGGCGTTGTCAGCAACGCACCCGTCAACCAGTTGCTCTATGACGCACTGCTGCTCCTGCAGCATCGCGGCCAGGACGCGGCAGGCATCGTGACCTTGCTCGAACGCAAGTTCTTCATGCACAAGGCCAAGGGCATGGTGCGCGACGTGTTCCGCACGCGCAACATGCGCGCGCTGCCGGGCAACGTCGGCCTGGGCCAGGTGCGCTATCCGACCGCCGGCAACGCCTACAGCGAGGAAGAGGCCCAGCCCTTCTACGTGAATGCGCCCTTCGGCATCGTGCTGGTGCACAACGGCAACCTGACCAACGCGCACGCGCTGCGTTCGGAGCTGTTCTCCACCGACCACCGCCACACCAACACCGAGAGCGACTCCGAAGTGCTGCTCAACGTGCTGGCCCACGAGATCGAGCGTTCGTCGCGCGGCGTGCCGTTGCACCCGGCCGAAGTGTTCGCCGCGGTCAAGAACATGCACAAGCGCCTGCGTGGCTCGTACGCCGTGGTGTCGCTGATTGCCGGCCACGGCCTGCTCGCCTTTCGCGACCCCTACGGCATCCGCCCGCTGTGCATGGGCCGCAGCGCCGACGGCGCGGTGATGGTGGCCAGCGAATCGGTTGCACTGGAAGGCTCCGGCCATGTATTCGAGCGCGACATCGCGCCCGGCGAGGCCGTGTTCATCGACCTCGAAGGCAACGTGCATTCGATGCAGTGCGCCGAAACGCCCACGCTGAACCCCTGCATCTTCGAATTCGTGTACCTCGCGCGCCCTGACTCGGTGCTCGACGGCATCTCGGTCTACCAGGCTCGCCTGAACCTCGGCGAGACGCTGGCCAAGCGCGTGGTCTCGACCGTGCCGCCGAACCAGATCGACGTGATCATCCCGATCCCCGAATCGAGCCGCCCGAGCGCTACGCAACTCGCGCACCTGCTGGGCGTGCCATACCGCGAAGGCTTCGTGAAGAACCGCTACGTGGGCCGCACCTTCATCATGCCGGGGCAGGGCGTGCGCAAGAAGTCGGTGCGCCAGAAGCTCAACGTGATCGCCAGCGAGTTCAAGGGCCGCAACGTGCTGCTGGTCGACGACTCCATCGTGCGCGGCACCACCAGCCGCGAAATCGTGCAGATGGCCCGCGACGCCGGCGCCCGCAAGGTCTACCTGGCCAGCGCCGCGCCGCCGGTGCGCTACCCCAACGTCTACGGCATCGACATGCCGACCAAGGGCGAACTGGTGGCGCACGACCGCACCGTCGAAGAAATCCGCGAACTCATCGGCTGCGACGCGCTGATCTACCAGGACGTCGACGCCATGAAGCGCGCCATCGGTTCGCTCAACGGCAAGCTCGACGGCTTCGACGCCTCCTGCTTCGACGGCGTGTACGTGACCGGCGACATCGACACCGAAGCCATCTCGCGCATGAACGGCAACCGGCCGCGCATCGAAGAGACCGAAGAAGATTCTTCGCGCCTCGCGCTCCCCAACCACAGCGAATAAGAGTCGACGAAGTGACCGACGAAAGACCACTGCCGCCCGGCCTGCATCCCGACACGCTCGCGCTGCGCACCGGCCTCGCGCCGAGCCAGTACGGCGAGCATTCCGACGCGCTGTTCCTGACCAGCGGCTTCGTGCAGCCCGATGCCGAGACCTCGATGCGCCGCTTTGCGGGCACGGAGCCGGGCTTCACCTATTCGCGCACCTCGAACCCGACGGTGACCAGCTTCGAGCAGCGCATCGCGGCGCTCGAAGGCACCGAGGCGGCAATCGGCGCATCGACCGGCATGGGGGCGATCCTCATGATGTGCATGGGCCTGCTGAAGGCCGGCGACCATGTGATCTGCTCGCGCTCGGTGTTCGGCTCCACGCTGAACCTGTTCGGCAAGGAGTTCGCCAAGTTCGGCGTGGAGACCACCTTCGTCTCGCAGACCGACGTGGCTGAGTGGCGCGCGGCCGTCAAGCCCAGCACGAAGCTGCTGTTCGCCGAAACACCGACCAACCCGCTGACCGAGGTCTGCGACATCCGCGCGCTGGCCGACGTGGCGCACGCGGCAGGCGCGCTGCTGGCGGTCGACAACTGCTTCTGCACGCCGATCCTGCAGCGTCCGGCGGCACTGGGCGCCGACCTCGTCATCCATTCGGGGACCAAGCACCTCGACGGGCAGGGCCGCGTGATGGCGGGCGCGATCTGCGGTCCTTCGAAGCTCATGGTCGACGTGTTCGGTCCCGTGGTGCGCACCGCCGGCATGGCGCTTGCGCCGTTCAATGCGTGGGTCGTGCTCAAGGGCATCGAGACGCTTGGCGTGCGCATGAAGGCGCACTGCGCCAACGCGCTGGACATTGCGCAGTGGCTGGAGAAGCAGCCGGGCATCGCGCGCGTGTACTACCCGGGCCTGCCTTCGCATGCGCAGCATGAACTGGCCATGCGGCAGCAGTCGGGGCAGGGCGGGGCGGTGGTGTCGTTCGACGTGGTCGGCGACACGCCCGAGACCGCGCGCGCCAATGCGTTCCATGTCATCAACAGCACGCGCGTGGTGAGCGTCGCCACCAACCTGGGCGACGTGAAGACCATCATCACGCATCCCGGCACCACCTCGCACGGACGCCTGACCGAGGCGCAGCGCCAGGCTGCCGGCATCGGCCAGGGGCTGATCCGCCTTGCGGTCGGCCTCGAGCATGCCGAGGACATCAAGGCCGACCTCACACGCGGCCTGAGCACACTGAATCCACGATAACCAAATGACCGGCAAAGTACGCACCCGCATCGCACCGTCCCCCACGGGTTTTCTTCACCTGGGCACGGCCCGCACCGCGCTCTATTCGTGGGCCTATGCACGCCACTACGGCGGCGAGTTCGTGCTGCGCATCGAGGACACCGACGTGGCCCGCTCCACGCAGGACTCGACCGACCAGATCCTCGCGTCGATGCACTGGCTCGGCCTCGAATACGACGAAGGCCCGATCTACCAGATGCAGCGCCTGGAGCGCTACCGCGAAGTGATCGCGCAGATGCTTGCGGCCGGCACGGCCTACCACTGCTATTGCACGCCGGCCGAACTCGACGAAATGCGCGAGGCACAGCGCGCACGCGGCGAGAAGACGCTGTACGACCGCCGCTGGCGCCCCGAGCCAGGCAAGGTGCTGCCGCCCGTGCCCGAAGGCGTGCCGCCCGTGGTGCGCTTCTGCAACCCGCCCGAAGGCGACGTGACGTGGAACGACCTCGTCAAGGGCGAGATCACCATCAACAACCGCGAGATCGACGACCTGATCATCCTGCGGCCCGACGGTGTGCCCACCTACAACTTCGCGGTGGTGGTGGACGACTGGGACATGAACATCACGCACGTGTTCCGCGGTGACGAGCACATCAACAACACGCCGTGGCAGATCAACATCTTCCGTGCGCTCGGTGCACCGTTGCCACAGTTCGGCCATGTGCCGGTGATTCTGGGCGACGATGGGCAGAAGCTTTCAAAGCGCCGCGGCGCAGTGAGCGTCACTGCTTACGAAGACAACGGCTACCTGCCCGAGGCAATGCTCAACTACCTCGCGCGCCTCGGCTGGAGCCACGGCGACGACGAGCTCTTCACGCGCGAGCAAATGGTGAGCTGGTTCGACGGCTCGCACTTGTCGAAGAGCCCCGCGCAGTGGGATGCTGCCAAGCTCGCCTGGGTTGACGCTCAATACATCAAGGCCAAGACTGGCGAAGAGCTCGCACCGCTCGTCGCGGCGCAGCTGCAGAAGAAGGGCATCGTTGCCGACGAACGCCTGCCCGCCATCTGCGCTCTCTTCAAAGATCGTTGCGACACCACGGTGGCACTTGCCAACTGGGCTGCTGCCTTTTACACAGACATTTCGGTAACTGAAGAGGACCGTGCACAGCACATCACCGAGGCCGTTAAACCCGCGATTGCAGCACTCGCAGAAAAATTGATAACTGCGACCTGGGATAAGGCCTCAATCTCGGCTATGATCAAGGAAGTGCTCGCAGCACACAGCATGAAAATGCCAGTGTTAGCGATGCCAGTACGTGTGCTTGTGATGGGAACGTCGCAAACACCGTCCCTCGATTCAGTCCTAGAGATTTTTTCCAGAGAAAAAGTTATCGAAAGATTGAGAAAGGCCTAAAAAACGGGCTATAATTCGAGGCTCGACACCCACACGGGGGTATAGCTCAGCTGGGAGAGCGCTTGCATGGCATGCAAGAGGTCATCGGTTCGATCCCGTTTACCTCCACCATTAAGTGTCGAGAGAGTTGAAGATAAGTGCTGATCGCAGCACGGTTCCTAAGGTTTTGACCCTATCGTCTAGAGGCCTAGGACACCACCCTTTCACGGTGGCTACCGGGGTTCGAATCCCCGTAGGGTCGCCAGTTTCACGCAAGTGAAGCAGGCACAAGTGGCAACACTTGGCTCGGTAAAACGAGTGAACGTTGTCTACCAGGAGTGGTAGTTCAGTTGGTTAGAATACCGGCCTGTCACGCCGGGGGTCGCGGGTTCGAGTCCCGTCCACTCCGCCAGTTCCGACGAGGGTTAGCAGATGAGAGTCTGCTAACCCTTTTGTCTTTTCGGAACCTGCACTTCGTTGATCCATGCGATCAGCAACGGGTGCTTCCTCCAATTTCCCAGCAAGCTAATGATGCGCAAGCGCCTCGATCGATTACGTCAGTGGGCGACAAGGCATCGGCTTTCATCCCAACTTTGAATTGCGCCTTAACTCGGCATCGGCTTCGATGGACCGGGTGCGGTGGCGAAGGTGTTCTATCGAGGAGAAAACCCCTCGGGAACGAGGGCTCGTTCCCTCTGAGATGGGCGCTCCGGCACTACTTTATGCGGCTGAGTTACATAGGCCCTCTCGCAGTCGAATAAACTCCGCCCCGCTTGCAGCTTGTATTCGTTGCTGCGCCGCCATAGGCAACATGGCGAAATTAACTTACTAGGAACTCACTTGAACCGCATCGAACTCGTCGAAAAAATCGCTACCGCCCACAACCTCAGCAAGGCGGAAGCCGCGCGCGTCCTCGAGACCATCACCAGCACGATCGTTGCTGCCGTGAAGAAGGATGACGCCGTGCAGATCGTCGGCTTCGGCACTTTCAAGCAAGTGGCGCGCGCCGCACGCTCGGGCTTCAACCCCAGCGCCGGCACCAAGATCAAGATCGCCGCACAGAAGGTGCCGAAGTTCGTGCCGGGCGCCGCCTTCAAGGCCGCCGTGGACCCGAAGGCCGCGAAGCGCAAGGCCGACAGCAAGGCCGTGGCCGCCAAGCCGGCTGCGAAGGCTGCCAAGCCTGCTGCAAAGCCCGCTGCCAAGAAGGCTGCCGCCCCCGCCAAGAAGGCCGTGGCTGCCAAGAAGAAGTAATTGACGCATTGCTGCGGCTTCGCGGCCGCGGATGCAGAACAAGGCCCCTGGCAGTCTGTGTAGACAGCACCGCCAAGTGCCCGAACCGAAATGCCCCGCCCAGCGGGGCATTTTTCGTTGGTGCGAGAGCGAGCCACATGCCTGCGTCTGCGGCGGTTGCCTCCTACATCGCGCGGTACGGTGTGCGCTGTAGCTTGGCTTGTCCGAATTCAAGACAAGGGGATCAGAATGCAAAACATCAAGAACCTCGGTAGCGCCCTCCATGGCCGGCAATCCTTCGATCAAGGCGGTTGCCATGGATGAGATGCTCGAATTTCCACATGCGGGCTGGACCTTCCTGTGCAGCGCGGAAAAGCTTCCCTCCGGTTCCTTTCAGGCCGTGCTCCGCTACAGGGCGCCGCCAGACGACGACATCCGCATGCTGAAGATCGACCCGACCGCGGGGCACAGCGTGCTCGAGGCACTCGAGCGCGCGAAGGCCATGGCTGTCGAATGGGCCGCGAAGCGAGGCGACAACGGTAAAGGTGGCGGCTGAGGCGCCGCACGCACGCTGCCGCAAGGTTAGAGTCGAACTGATGCCAACGACGATCAAACCAGGCCGGCTAGCCCTTCAGGCGCTATTGCTCACGACAGCGGGTGCGTGCGCTGCGGGAACGATCACATGCGTTCCCGGGCCTGCCACTGCATCGGCGCCTTCGCACTGGATTCGCAGGATCGCCATCGACGAGCACTCTCGTACCGTCAACATGGACATCGTGCGTTCCAGGACGAAGGACACGGAGACGATGGGGAAGATGAGGGCCGAACTTCTGAGCATGGAGGAGACCCAGTCCGGCGAACCCGTTTATGTGTTCAACGCCATCCCCAGTGTCGGTACCGAAGTCACACATCTCTTCAGGCTCTTCAAGGCCGGAGAGTGGCGTCTGATTGGCGCTGGCGTGACCTTCGTGGGCAAGGTGCCTGCGCTGCGGGCTGTCGAGCCGGGCGCGGTGTTCGATTGCAAGCGCTCCGACCTGGGTTAGCGTCCGTTCTTCATTCCCCTGAACGAGCTAGGCACAATCGCGCTATGCCAAACATTGCATCCATCCTTAAAGCCGAAATCTCGCGCGTGGCCCGCAAAGAGGTTCGAGCGGAAATCGAGACGCTGAAGAAGGCTTCCGTACACCACAGGGCATTGATCGCCGCTTTGCGCCGCCAGGTGAATGGCTTGGAAAAGGAACTGCGCAACGTCGCCAACGGTTCCGGCAAGCGTGCCGCGGTTCGCGATGCTGACGAGACTGTCGAAGCGGGTCCCAAGCGGCGCTTCAGCCCGGGGCGCCTGGCTTCGCATCGCAGCAAGCTGGGACTGTCTGCAGCCTCGTACGGCAAGCTCGTCGGTGTGTCGGGCCAGACGATCTACCACTGGGAACAAGGCAAGGCCCGGCCGCGCGCAGCTCAACTGGAGCGCTTGGCCTCAGTTCGCGAGTTCGGCAGGCAACAGGTGGCGGAGCGCCTGCAGGCCGACTGACACGCCGGTGCTCGGTCAGGGATTACCCCGCCCACTTATCACGCAAGCGCAAACTATCTTCGGATTGACGAACGACCGGCGGCAGCGCACTCTTCGACAAGGGGAGCGTCCATGACGCGAGGGTCTTGATCAATGCTGAACAGCACTCGTCGTTTGCGCACGTTGGCGCTTTCCCGCCAGTTCGATCTTGCGGCCCTGATGACCATGCTCGCTGCTATCGGGAGCTGGCTGATGTTCTGGTTCGGCGAATGAACCAGATGGCGGCGGACTGATCGGCGAAGGCCGTCAGTTGCACTCGAACAAGACGCCCTGTTCTGCAGGTGCCTTGCCAAGCCAGCGCGGCGACTGCCCCTTGACGTCGCAGTAGTCCGATGCCTGCACGTAAGTCACGGCACGCAGCACGCCGGGGCGCACTTGCGTGACCTCGTTGGGAGGGGTCGAGCAGCCGGCGAGGACCAGGACAAGCGGAAGCAGTGTGCGCCAATTCATCGGGCCATTCTAAGACCCGGCGACAGCTGAGCTGGTGTTGCGATCCAGATGGAGGTGTCAGGAATGGCTGTCGGAGCGGTAGAAGGTTCGATGGTTGCTTCGGCTTCTGGCATGGTCGGCATTTCTCATTGAATGCTGTATTTACATACAGTAAACTGCTGGCATGCCAAACATGCCTGCCGCTCTTCAGATTGCCGCTCGCATGCGTCGGCCTCCACTTTCTCCTTGACGGGTAAACCGTCCCCGCCGGTCAACCTGCGCGGGGCCTTGATGCATGCCAGCAGATAGGCTTTTTCACGCCCAGCCCTCCGGCTGGGTTTTTTTTGCCCGGACCCGGGGCTATAGTCGTCGGCCGCTGCTACATCACAAGAATGCTCGTGTCGGATCCCCTGACCTCCACGCTGACCCGCTACTACGACGCGGTGCCTTATGACTCGCACCCGTTTCCTCAGTCGGCCATGGAGCATCTTGAAGCGCTGGCGTTCCTGTTCGGGCTCGACACCCCGCCGCCCGCCGAAGCCCGCGTGCTCGAGCTGGGCTGCGCTGCCGGCGGCAACCTGATTCCCTTCGCTGCGCGCCATCCGGGCGCGCGTGCGGTCGGCGTGGACCTGTCCACCGTGCAGGTGGCGCAGGGCGCGGCGGCCATCGCCCGGGCAGGGCTGTCGAACATCGAACTCAAGGCCTTCGACATCGCGGAGATCGACGCCTCGTTCGGCCAGTTCGACTACATCGTCTGCCACGGCGTCTACAGCTGGGTGCCGGGCCCGGTGCAGGACGCGATCCTGCGCATCTGCGCCGAGAACCTGGCGCCCAAGGGCGTGGCCTATGTCAGCTACAACGTGTACCCCGGCTGGAAGGCCCGCGAGATCGTGCGCGACGCAATGATCCTGCGCGGCGGCCCGCGCGACACGCCGGACGAAAAGCTCGCCTATGCGCGCGGCATGCTCGAATTCCTCGAAGAGTCGGCCCGCGCCGACAGCGTGCTCAGGAAAACGCTCGAAGAGACGATGCCTATCGTGCGCAGCGCCAACAGCTCTTACCTGCTGCACGAGTTCCTGGAGCCCTGCAACGCGCCATGCTACTTCAAGGAGTTCGTCGCGCGTGCCGAAGCTCGTGGGCTTGCCTATCTGTGCGACGCCGAGCCCTCGACCATGTTCGTGCAGAACTACGGCGACAAGGTGCGCGACCCGCTGCTGCGGGAATGCGGCGGCAGTCAGGTGCTGATGGAGCAGTATCTCGATTTCCTGGTCAACCGCACTTTCAGGCAGACCCTGCTGGTGGGGCAGGCGCGCGCCGGGGACATCCGCTACCGGCTGGACCCCGCGCGAATTCGCACCCTCGAAGTCGCCGGCCTGTTCACCGCCGAAGGCGGCGGCGAGTTCGTGCTCGATGCCGGCGAACAGCCCTGCAACGCGATTCGCGGCCTGAAGGTCACGCTGCGGCTGCCCGTTCACAAGGCCGTCGCCCGCTTGCTCGAGGCGGCGTACCCGGCGTCGATGCCGGTGGAGACGCTGATTGCCGACGCGGCCCGGCTCGTCGGTCAGCCTGCCGCAGCGGTCGATCACGCCGTCATGTCGATGCTCGAGGAACTGCTGATCCTCGGCGCGCTGCGCTTTCGCCTCACGCCGGTGCCTGCTGCTGCCTCGGTGCCCGGCCTGCCGAAGGCATTGCCCGCCGTGCGCAGCGCACCCGGCCTGGCCCCAGCGGCCGGCGCGAACGCCAATGCCTGCAACCAGTGGCATGAGCCCGTTGTGCTCACGCTGCTCGAACGCAGCCTGCTGCCGCTGCTCGACGGCACGAACTCGCACGACGCGCTGGCCGAGCATCTCGAAGCCGAGGTGCGCGGCGACCGCCTTCGCTTCGTCAAGGACGACAAGCCGCTGACCGATCCGTCGGCAGTCAAGGCGTTCGCCCGCCAGCAGGTCGCGCTGGCGCTCGATGCCTTGCGGCGCAAGGCTCTGCTTGCGGCTTGACCGGCACACCACCCCTTTTTTCAACACAGCACTTACAGAGGAGACTCCTACATGCAAAAAATCCACTGGACACCGAAGCTGCGTGCCGCCGTCACGGCGGTGCTCGCGCTGGCGGCTGCCGGCGCGTCGAATGCCGCATCGATGGCGCCTGTCGCGGCCGAGAACGGCATGGTCGTGAGTGCGCAGCACCTGGCAAGCAAGGTCGGCGTCGACGTGCTCAAGCGCGGCGGCAATGCCGTCGACGCGGCAGTGGCCGTGGGCTATGCGCTGGCCGTGGTGTACCCGGCCGCGGGCAATCTTGGCGGCGGCGGCTTCATGACCGTGCAACTGGCAGACGGCCGCAAGACCTTCCTCGACTTCCGCGAGAAGGCGCCGCTGGCCGCGACGCCCAACATGTACCTCGACAAGGACGGCAACGTCATCAAGGGCCTGAGCACCAAGGGCCACCTCGCCGTGGGCGTGCCGGGAAGCGTCTCGGGCATGGAATACGCGCGCGAGAAGTACGGCACCATGAAGCGCGGCGAACTGCTCGCCCCGTCGATCCAGCTGGCCGAGAAGGGCTTCGCGCTGGAGCAGGGCGACATCGACCTGCTCGGCACCGCCACGGCCGACTTCAAGGAAGACCCGGCTTCGGCCGCCATCTTCCTGAACAAGGGCGAGCCCTACAAGGTGGGCGACAAGCTGGTGCAGAAAGACCTGGCCAAGACGCTGCGCGAGATCAGCGCCAAGGGCGCCGACGGCTTCTACAAGGGCTGGGTCGGCAATGCCATCGTGGCGTCCAGCCAGGGCGGCAAGGGCCTGATCACGCAGGCCGACCTCGACCAATACAAGACGCGCGAACTCCCGCCGGTGGAGTGCGACTACCGCGGCTACCACGTCGTGTCGGCGCCCCCGCCGAGTTCGGGCGGCGTGATCATCTGCGAGATGCTCAACATCCTCGAGGGCTATCCGCTCAAGGACCTGGGCTACCACTCGGCACAGGCCGTGCACTACCAGATCGAAGCCATGCGCCACGCCTACGTGGACCGCAACAGCTACCTGGGCGACCCGGACTTCGTGAAGAACCCGCTCGAGCGCCTGCTCGACAAGGGCTACGCCGAGAAGATCCGCGCCGTCATCGACCCCAAGAAGGCCGGCATCTCGAAGGACATCAAGCCCGGGGTCGCGCCTCATGAAGGCAGCAACACCACCCACTACTCGATCGCCGACAAGTGGGGCAACGCGGTCTCGGTGACCTACACGCTGAACGACTGGTTCGGCGCCAAGATCACCGCCGCCAAGACCGGCGTGCTGCTGAACGACGAGATGGACGACTTCACCTCGAAGGTGGGCGTGCCCAACCTGTACGGCCTGGTGCAGGGGGAGGCCAACAAGATCGAGCCGGGCAAGCGCCCGCTGAGCTCGATGAGCCCGACCATCGTGACCAAGGACGGCAAGCCCGTGATGGTGGTCGGCACCCCGGGCGGCAGCCGCATCATCACGGCGGTGATGCTGACCATGATCAACGCCATCGACTACGGCATGACCGTGCAGGAAGCCGTCGATGCCCCGCGCTTCCACCAGCAGTGGCTGCCCGACGTCACCAACGTCGAAACCTATGCGCTGAGCCCCGACACCCGCAAGATCCTGACCGACATGGGCCACAACCTGGGCGTGCCGCAGCCGGCCAACCACCTTGCGGCCATCATCGTCGGCGCACCGTCCCTGGGCGGCAAGCCGGTCGGCAACAACCGCTTCTACGGCGCCAACGACCCCCGCCGCAACACCGGCCTGGCAGCGGGCTACTGATCCTGCGGCACACTTGAAGGCGGTCGCGCCCTTGTCGGCGCGGCCGCTTTTTTCATTTTTCATGCACCTGCAAGACATCCTCTACACCCAGGGCTTCGGCACGCGCCGCGTGTGCGCGGGGCTGGTCCAGCAAGGCCACGTGACCGTCGGCGGCCAGGCGGTGACCGACCCCTTCGCCGATCTCGACCCCGAGGGGCTTCTATACACGGTCCAGGGCACCGCCTGGGCCTACCACGAGAAGGCCTACCTGATGCTGCACAAGCCGGCCGGCACCGAGTGCTCGCAGAAGCCCTCCACCTACCCGAGCATCTACACGCTGCTGCCGTCGCCGCTGCGCCTGCGCCCCAACAAGGGGGCGGTGCAGGGCGTGCAGGCCATCGGCCGCCTCGACCAGGACACCACCGGCTTGCTGCTCCTGACCGACGACGGCCAGTTCATCCACAAGATGGGCTCGCCCAAGCACCACGTGCCCAAGGTCTACGAGGTCACGGCCAAGCATCCCGTGGACGAGGCGCAGATCGCGAAGCTGCTGGCCGGCGTGGTGCTCGACGACGACCCGAAGCCCGTGCGCGCCGCCGCCTGCGAGTCCGACAGCCCGCTGCACCTGCGCCTCACCCTCACCGAGGGCAAGTACCACCAGGTCAAGCGCATGCTGGCCGCGGTCGGCAACCGGGTCGAGGGGCTGCACCGCTCGCGCATCGGCGACCTCGCGCTGCCGGAAGACCTGGCGCCTGGGCAGTGGCGCTGGCTCACCGCCGAGCAGGTCGCCGCGCTGCGCGCGCCGGCCAAGTCCGCCAAACTTTCCAGGTAACAGGCGCGGGCCGCAGGGAGAAAGACGGGCTTCCAGGTCAGCCAGTCTTAATGCTCGACCGTTAAGATCGCCAGCTCTCTCTCGGAACCTTCCCTTGCGACTTCCTGCCCGCCCGAACGGCCGCATCGCGGCCTTCCTGTTTTCCTGCATGACGGCCCTGGCGGCACACACCGCCGCCGCCGCGCCAGCAGAGCCTCCCCCGATCTTCGTGCTCAACTCGCTGGATGCCAGCGTGAGCGTGATCAACCCGGTCGACTGGAGCGAAAAACAACGCATCACCACCGGCAAGGAGCCGCACCACATCTACATGACGCCCGACGAGAAGTCGGTCATCGTGGCCAATTCGGCGGGCGACTCGCTGACCTTCCTCAACCCCCGCACGGCCGAGGTGCAGCGGGTGGTCTACGGCATCATCGATCCGTACCAGCTGCAGTTCTCGCGCGACATGAAGTGGTTCGTCACGGCGGGCAACCGCCTGAACCACGTCGACGTCTACCGCTGGGACGGCAAGGACCTCAAGCTGGCCAAGCGCATCGCCACCGGCAAGACGCCCAGCCACATCTGGATCGACAACACCAGCACCATCGCCTACGTGACGATGCAGGACAGCGACGAGATGATCGCCGTCGACCTGCCCACTCAGGCCATCAAATGGCGCACCACCACCGGCCCGATGCCCGCCGACATCTTCGGCATCCACAACGACAAGACGCTGCTCGTGGGCCTGACCGGCGGCGACGGCGTGCAGGTGTTCGACGTGGAGGGCGCGCAGCCCAAGCTGGTCGGCAAGATCCCCACCGGCAAGGGCGCCCACGCCTTCCGCTCGGCCGGCGACGGCAAGACCGTTTTCGTGAGCAACCGCGTGGCCAACACCATCAGCCGCATCGACCTGGCGACGCTCAAGGTCGTGGCCAGCTATGCCGTGCCCGGCGGCCCCGACTGCATGGACGTGTCGGCCGACGGCAAGACGCTGTACGTGACCTCGCGCTGGGCCAAGAAGCTCACCGTGGTCGACCTCGTCGCCCAGAAGGTCGTGCGGCAGGTCAATGTGGGACGCTCCCCGCACGGCGTCTGGACGCTGGACCATGGCAAACGCACGTAGGCGCGCCAGCGCGGCCGTGCTGCTGGCGCTGGCCTGCGGCACGGTGGTGCCGGGTGCCTGGGCGCAGCAGCAGGCCGCCACTTGCGAAAAGCCGGTCTACCTGACCTTCGACACGGGCCACATGGGTATCGCCCCGCTGGTGGCCGACGTGCTCAAGCGGCAGAACGTGCGCGTCACCTTCTTCGCCGCCGCCGAGCGCACCCAGACCGACGGCGACAGCCTCGACGACCACTGGGCGCCCTGGTGGAAGGCGAGGGCGGCCGAAGGCAACGAATTCGGCTCCCACACCTACGACCACGCCTACTGGCGCGCCGACGTCAAGGGCACGCCGCCGAGCTTCCGCATCAAGCCCTCGGCCGGCCCGCAGAACGGCAAGGAATCGACCTGGAGCGCGGCCGAGTACTGCGCCAACATTCGCAAGTCGTCCGACCGGCTGGCTGCCATCACCGGCAAGAAGCCGCTGCCGCTGTACCGCGCGCCGGGCGGCAAGACCTCGCCCGCGCTGCTGGCGGCAGCCGAGGGCTGCGGCTACAAGTACGTCGGCTGGGCGCCCGCCGGCTTCCTCGGCGACGAACTGCCGAGCGAGAAGTTCAGCAACGCGAAGCTGCTCACGCAGGCGCTCGACACCATCCGCCCCGGCGACATCCTGCTCGCGCACCTGGGCATCTGGTCGCGCAAGGACCCGTGGGCGCCGGCCAACCTCGAGCCGCTGATCGTCGGCCTCAAGGCCAAGGGTTTCTGTTTCCAAACGCTGCGCCAGCATCCGGACTACCGCGCCTGGATCGCATCCCACTCCTGAGTTCGCGCCATGATCGATTGGTTGACTGACGCTTTTTCCGCCCTGCAGGGCTGGTTCTTCGAGGCCGTGGTGCAGCCGCTGGTGTTTGCCGTCGGCCTCGGCGGCTGGACCGAGGACGCTTTCGATGCCACCGGCTGGCTGCTGGTCGGGGTCATCCAGATCCTGGTGCTGATCGCCATCATCGGGCCGCTGCAGCGCTGGCGCTCGGTGGAGCCCGTGGTCGACCGCCACGCCATTCGCATCGACGTGCTGTACACGCTGATCCACCGGCTCGGCCTGTTCCGGCTGGCGATCTTCTTCACGCTGCAGCCTTTCTTCGACGACGCCATGGGCAGCCTGCGCACGGCGGGGTGGGGCACCCTGCACCTCGACGAGGTGTGGCCCGGCGTGACCGACGTGCCGGTGATCGCTTTCGCGATCTACCTCGTGGTGCTCGACTTCGTCGGCTACTGGATCCACCGCGGCCAGCACCAGTTCAACTGGTGGTGGGGCCTGCACTCTCTGCACCACTCGCAGCGCCAGATGACGATGTGGAGCGACGACCGCAACCATTTGCTCGACGACATCGTCCACGACACGCTCATCGTCATCGTGGCGCAACTCATCGGCGTGGCGCCGGGGCAGTTCATCGCCTTCGTGGCCTTCACCCAGCTCAGCGAGAGCCTGCAGCACGCCAACCTGCGGCTGAGCTTCGGCGCCATCGGCGAGCGGCTGTGGATCAGCCCGCGTTTCCACCGGCTGCACCACAGCATCGGGCTGGGCCACGAATCGAACGGCAGGAGCACGCTCGGCGGCCATAACTTCGGCGTACTGCTGCCCTGGTGGGACATGATGTTCGGCACCGCCAACTTCGAGAACCGCTACGACCCCACCGGCATCCGCGACCAGGTGGAGCCCGGCGCCGACGGCCGCGTGCGCGAGTACGGCCGGGGGTTCTGGGCACAGCAGTGGCTCGGCCTGAAGCGAATGGTCGGGCGCGCTTGAGGGTCACCGGCCCCTGACGGCGCCGTCCCAGGCGTTATCCTCGCTGCCTCATGCGCCTGCTCCTCGACTCCTTCTGGCGCGCGGTCGCCTATTGCATGCTGCCGCGCGTGATCGTGCTGTCGCTGCTGCCCCTGGCGTTGATGGTGGTGCTCACCGCGGGGCTCGGCTATTTCTACTGGGAAGCCGCCGTGGCCTGGACGCGCGGCGCGCTCGATGCGTGGCCGCTGCTGGCCGGCTTCTGGGCCTGGATCGGCCGGCTTTTCTCGGGCGACGTGACGGCCATGCTGGCGCCGCTGGTCGTGGTGTTTGCCGCCACGCCGCTGATCGTGGTGGTTTCGCTGCTCATCGTGGCCGGTTTCATGGCCCCCGCGCTGACCCGGCTGGTGGGCGAGCGCCGCTTTCCCTCGCTGGAGCAGAAGAAGGGCGCCTCTTTCTTCGGCAGCGTGGCCCGATCGCTCGCAGTTACCATCCTGGCGCTGGTCGCCCTCGTGGTTTCGATGCCGCTGTGGCTCATTCCACCACTCGTGCTCATCTTGCCGCCGCTCATCTGGGGCTGGCTCACCTACCGCGTCATGAGTTTCGACGCGCTGGCCGAGCATGCCAGCCCCGAGGAGCGCGCCACCCTGCTGCGCACCCACCGGCTGCCGCTGCTGTGCGTGGGCGTGCTGTGCGGCTACCTGGGCGCGGCGCCGAGCATCGTCTGGGCCTCGGGCCTGCTGTTCGCCGCCGCCTTCTTCGTGCTGGTGCCGATCGCCATCTGGATCTACACACTGGTCTTTGCCTTTTCGGCGCTCTGGTTCGCGCACTACTGCCTCGACGCGCTCGCGCAACTGCGTGCCCAGCGCGCGGTGGCCGCGGCGGCATCGGGCGCTGGCGGCGCCCCGGCCCTCGAGGTCGCGGAAGCCAACAGGGCCGCTCTTTCTCAATGGGGTTCACCATGACACGCGCATTCGGTCTCATCGTCGTCGGCGACGAGATCCTCTCCGGCAAGCGGGCCGACAAGCACATGGCCAAGGTCATCGAACTGCTCGCCGCACGCGGCCTGCAGCTCAGCTGGGCCGAATACGTGGGCGACGAGCCCGCGCGCATCACCGCCGCGCTCGAGCGGGCCTTCGCTTCGGGCGACGTCGTCTTCTCGACCGGCGGCATCGGCGCCACGCCCGACGACCACACTCGCCAATGCGCCGCCAAGGCCCTGCGCGTGCCGCTGGCGCTGCACCCCGAGGCCGAGCTGCTGATCCGGGAGCGCATGCAGGACACCGCGCGCGAGCAGGGCGTGCCCTACGAGCCCGACCGCTCCGACAACGTGCATCGGCTCAACATGGGCGTGTTCCCGCAGGGCGCCACGCTCATCCTCAACCCGTACAACAAGATCCCCGGCTTCAGCGTCGGCGACGTGCACTTCGTGCCGGGCTTCCCGGTCATGGCCTGGCCGATGATCGAGTCCGTGCTCGACGCCCGCTATGCCGACCTGTTCACCCGCAACGCGGTCGCCGAGAAGTCGGTGATCGTTTTCGGTGCCATGGAGGCCACCCTGACCCCGCTGATGCAGGCCATCGAAGACACGCATGCCGGCGTCAAGGTGTTCAGCCTGCCCAGCGTCGACCACCCCCAATACGGGCGGCACATCGAGCTGGGCGTGAAGGGCGACCCTGGCCGGCTCGATGCCGCCTACGCCCAGCTGATCGAAGGCCTGCACACCTTTGATGCCAAGCTAGGCCCTGAATTGGTGCGCTAATTCATATTGCACCAATTTGGTGATATTTACTGGCTATTTGTGGTTCGCTTTGGTGAACAAGGCCTCAGCCAGTGAGGTGACAATGGCACAGAAACTGCATCCCTCGTCCCTGTATTCCTAACCACCATCCAACTCAGGAGAAACTGATGGCAAAGACCGTCGCCGATGTACTCAAGCTCGTCAAGGAAAACGAGGTCAAGTTCGTCGACTTCCGCTTCACCGACACCCGCGGCAAAGAGCAGCACGTGACCGTGCCGGTCTCGGCTTTCGATGAAGACAAATTCACCTCGGGCCACGCATTCGACGGCTCGTCCATCGCCGGCTGGAAGGGTATCGAAGCCTCGGACATGCAGCTCATGCCCGACCCCAACACCGCCAACATCGATCCCTTCTTCGAAGAAACGACGCTGATCCTGACCTGCGACGTGATCGACCCCGCCGACGGCAAGGCCTACGAGCGCGATCCGCGTTCGCTCGCCAAGCGCGCCGAGGCGTACATGAAGGCTTCGGGCCTGGGCGACACCGCCTTCTTCGGTCCGGAACCCGAATTCTTCGTGTTCGACGGCGTCCGCTGGAAGAACGACATGTCGGGCTGCTTCGTGAAGATCGAGTCCGAAGAAGCCTCGTGGAACACCGACAAGGAATACGAGCACGGCAACACCGGCCACCGTCCCGCGGTCAAGGGCGGCTACTTCCCGGTTCCCCCGGTCGACAGCTTCCAGGACATGCGCTCGGAAATGTGCCTGGTGCTCGAATCGCTCGGCATCCCGGTCGAAGTGCATCACCATGAAGTGGCCAACGCCGGCCAGATGGAACTCGGCACCAAGTTCAGCACGCTGGTCCAGCGCGCCGACTGGGTCCAGCTGCAGAAGTACGTGATCCACAACGTGGCCCATGCCTACGGCAAGACGGCCACCTTCATGCCCAAGCCCATCGTCGGCGACAACGGCTCCGGCATGCACGTGCACCAGTCGGTCTGGAAGGACGGCAAGAACCTGTTCGCAGGCGATGGCTACGCAGGCCTGTCGGACTTCGCGCTGCACTACATCGGCGGCATCATCAAGCACGCCCGTGCCCTGAACGCCATCACGAACCCCGGCACCAACAGCTACAAGCGCCTGGTGCCCGGCTTCGAAGCCCCGGTCAAGCTGGCCTACTCGGCCAAGAACCGCTCGGCCTCGATCCGCATCCCGTTCGTGGCCAACCCGAAGGGCCGCCGCGTCGAAGCGCGCTTCCCCGATCCGCTGATGAACCCGTACCTGGGCTTCGCCGCGCTGCTGATGGCCGGCCTGGACGGCGTGGAAAACAAGATCCATCCGGGCGAAGCCGCCAGCAAGGACCTGTACCACCTGCCGCCGGAAGAAGACGCGCTGATCCCGACCGTCTGCCACAGCCTCGACCAGGCCCTGGAATACCTGGACAAGGACCGTGCGTTCCTGACCAAGGGCGGCGTGTTCACCGACGCGTACATCGACGCGTACATCGAACTGAAGATGCAGGAAGTCACGCGCTTCCGCATGGCGACGCACCCCGTCGAGTTCGACATGTACTACTCGCTCTGATCGACGAGCAAGCAGCCTTCACAGGCATGTAAGTCAAAAGGACGGCCTCGGCCGTCCTTTTTCCTTGGGGCGGAACATCGGGGCTCCGGGTGCGTCGAATTGCATGAAAATGCGCCTTTGTCGCGCCTCCATAGATACACATGAAGACAGCTTCTCTCTTTTTCCTGGCCGGTTCAGTCCTGATCGCGTTGCCGGCGGTTGCGCAGGAACGCGTCTGGCGCTGCGGCAACGAATACACGAACAACGCGACCGTGGCCCAGCAAAAGGGCTGCAAGGTCCTCGAAGGCGGCAACGTCACGGTGGTGCAGGGCACCCGGGCCTCGGGGGGCGGATCGGCATCGTCGTCGGGCGCTTCCACGGCGGCGCGCGCGCCGGCCGGCAGCCCGCGTGTCGAAGGCGTCGACCAGCGCGCCCGCGACGGCGAGGCCCGCTCCGTGCTCGAGTCCGAGCTAAAGAAGGCCGAGGCCCGCCAGGCCGAGCTGCTGAAGGACTACAACAACGGCGAGCCCGAGAAACAGGGCAGCGAAGGCCGCAACTACCAGAAGTACCTCGACCGCGTGGCCGACATGAAGGCCGAGATCGCGCGCAACGAGAGCGACATCGCAGGCATCCGCCGCGAAATCAACCGGCTGCCGCCCCGGCAGCAATAACCAGCAAGCGCAAGCAAGAAACCTCTATGGCATTCGGGAAGAAGGCGACCGGCGCCAATCCGCGCTTCCAGTCCTTCGACCTGCTGTCCACCCTGATCGCGGTGGTCAACAGCAACGGCTCCGTGCTGTTTGCCAACGCAGGCCTCGAAGACGCACTCGGCACCTCGCGCCGCACGCTGGAAGGCTCGCAGTTCGGCGCGTGCTTTCATGAGCCGCAGGTGCTGCGCACCGCCATCGACGGCGCGAGCAGCAACGACTTTGCAACGCTGCGCTACGAGGCCTTCCTGCGCCGCGTCAACCACGAGCTCATGCCCGTGCAGGTCACGCTCGCGCAGGGCGACAAGAAGGGCGAGCTCATCATCGAGATGTCGCCGCTCGAGCAGCAGGTGCGGCAGGACCGCGAAGAGCGCCTCATCGACCAGGCGCAGGCGAACAAGGAACTCATCCGCAACCTCGCGCATGAGATCAAGAATCCGCTGGGCGGTATTCGCGGCGCGGCGCAGCTGCTGCAGATGGAGGTCGAGTCGCGCGACCTCATCGAATACACCCAGGTCATCATCCACGAGGCCGACCGGCTGCAGACGCTGGTCGACCGCCTGCTGGCGCCGCACCGCCGTCCTCACGTGGTGGGCGACGTCAACATCCACGAAGTGTGCGAGCGCGTGCGCTCCGTCATCCTCGCGGAGTTCCCGCGCGACCTGCACATCGAGCGCGACTTCGACGTTTCCATTCCCGAATTCCGCGGCGACCGCGAGCAGCTCATCCAGGCCACGCTCAACATCGTCCACAACGCCGCACAGGCCCTGGCCGAGCGCCGCGCGGCGGGCGATGCGCAGATCACTTTCAAGACCCGCGTGGCCCGCCAGGTGATCTTCAACAAGCAGTGGTATCGACTGGCACTGGAATTGCATGTAATCGACAATGGACCGGGTGTGCCGGACACGATCAAGGACCGCATCTTCTATCCGCTCGTATCGGGCAGGGAAGGCGGGACCGGGCTGGGATTGACGCTCGCGCAAACTTTTGTGCAACAGCATCACGGCGTGATCGAGTGCGACAGCGTCCCGGGCCGAACCGATTTCAAGATATTGATACCGCTGCCCTAGCGCAGCCACCGGCAACAGAGGAGATGCATGAAGCCGATCTGGATAGTTGATGACGACCAATCGATTCGCTTCGTGCTCGAGAAGGCTCTGCTGCGCGAAGATTTGCCCACGCGCAGTTTCACCAACACGCGCGAGGTGCTCGCCGCACTCGAGCAAGCCGCCGACGACGAACAGCAGGGCCCGCAAGTCCTGGTGAGCGACATCCGCATGCCCGGCGGTTCCGGGCTCGACCTGCTCGACAAGATCAAGGCCAAGCACCCGGGCCTGCCCGTCATCATCATGACGGCGTTCTCCGACCTCGACAGCGCCGTCTCGGCGTTCCAGGGCGGCGCCTTCGAATACCTGCCCAAGCCCTTCGACCTGCCCCGCGCGGTCGAGCTCATCCGCCGTGCCGTCGACGAAAGCCAGCGCGAGGAAGTGGCCGAGGAACGCATGGTCGCCGCGCCCGAAATGCTCGGACAGGCCCCCGCGATGCAGGACGTGTTCCGCGCCATCGGCCGGCTCTCGCAGAGCAACGTCACGGTGCTCATCACCGGCGAATCGGGTTCGGGCAAGGAACTGGTGGCGCGCGCGCTGCACAAGCATTCGCCGCGCGCCAACGGCCCCTTCGTGGCCATCAACACCGCAGCCATTCCCAAGGACCTGCTGGAGAGCGAACTCTTCGGCCACGAGCGCGGCGCCTTCACCGGCGCGCAGACCATGCGCCGCGGCCGCTTCGAGCAGGCCGAGGGCGGCACGCTCTTCCTCGACGAAATCGGCGACATGCCCTTCGACCTGCAGACGCGCCTGCTGCGCGTGCTGAGCGACGGCCATTTCTACCGCGTGGGCGGACACAACTCGGTGAAGGCCAATGTGCGCGTCATCGCCGCAACCCACCAGGACCTGGAGCAGCGCGTCAAGCTCGGCGGCTTCCGCGAAGACTTGTTCCACCGCCTCAACGTGATCCGCCTGCGCCTGCCGGCACTGCGCGAACGCGGAGAAGACGTGCCCGCGCTCACGCGCCACTTCCTGCAGGTGAGCGCGCGTCAGCTCGGCGTGGAGCCCAAGCGCATTTCCGATGCGGCGCTGACCAGGCTCGCGGCGTTCAGCTTCCCCGGCAACGTGCGCCAGCTCGAGAACATCTGCCACTGGCTGACGGTGATGGCGCCTGCCCAGTTGATCGAGGCCAAGGACCTGCCGCCCGAAGTAATGGCGGTGGGCACCGCGGCGGGAGAGGCGCACGCAGCGCCGGAAGCGGCTTTGCAGGCCCCGGCAGTCGCTAGCCCGCTGGCGGCGCCGCCGGTTGTCGGCGATGCGCCCGCTGTCGCGCATGTTCACTCCGAAGCCGTCGAAAGCCCCGCGCTGGTGAGCAACTGGGAAAGCGGCCTCGAGGTCGAGGCCCAGGCCCTGCTGGCTGCCGGCCGTACCGACGTGTGGGACGTGCTCTCGCGCCGCTTCGAGTCGAGGCTCATCCTCACCGCGCTGGCCAACACGCGCGGGCGGCGCATCGAGGCCGCGCAGAAGCTGGGCATCGGCCGCAACACCATCACCCGGAAGATCCAGGAACTCGGTATCGAATGAAGAAGGCCCCTCAGGGCCTTTTTCTTTGCCTCTGCCTGGTCGCCTGTTACCTGCTGCGCTGGCCCAGTGTCAGCGAGTCGATCTGGAACTTGCCGCTCTTGTCCCAGAGCCAGGTGTCGACATAGGTGTGCCCGCCGAGCTTGCCCGGGCTCGGCAGCGGCGATGTCGCCTTGATGAGCTCCGCGATCATCGGCGCCACTTCCGGCGCATGGCTCGGCGTGCGGCTGAAGGTCACGTTGACCACCTTGCCGCTCGCGTCTATGTCGGTCTCGACCACCACCACGGCATACACCAGCGGCGGGATCTTTCCCTTGTAGATGCGGTTGGCGTAGGCCTTGTAGATGTGCTGCGCGCCGATCTTGCGGTAGGCCCGCACGGCTGGCGTCTGCGCGGTGATGAGCCGCACCGTGGGCACGTCGCGGCTGCCGGGCGCGGCCTCGTCGGCGGGCGCCGTCGGCGTGCTCTTGCCGCCTTCTTCGGCCTTGTCCGCCGGCTTGAAGAGCGAGCACGACGCCAGCGCGAAGGCTGCCGCGGCAATGACCAGACAGCGGCAGGCCCGGCCCGCCGCGCTCGCTTCGATTCCCGCGCCCGCGTTCATCGGTTCAGGCGCTCTGGTCGAGGTCCAGCACCACGGGCGCGTGGTCGCTCGGCTTTTCCCATTTGCGCGGCACGCGGTCGACCACGCAGCCCTTCACGCGCGGCACCAGCGGCTCGCTCACCAGGATGTGGTCGATGCGCAGGCCGCGGTTCTTCTGGTAGCCCAGCATGCGGTAGTCCCACCACGAGTAGCTCTTCTCTGGCTGCTCGAACATGCGGAAGCTGTCCGTCAGGCCCAGGTCGAGCAACGCCTTGAAGTGGTTGCGCTCCTCGGTCGTGTGATGGATGGTTTCCTTCAGGCCCACCGGGTCGAAGCTGTCGCGGTCTTCCGGCGTGATGTTGAAGTCGCCCAGCAGCACGAGGTTCGGGTTGGCCACCATCTCCTGGCGCAGCCAGTCGCGCAGCGCGTCGAGCCACTTCATCTTGTATTCGAACTTGTCGCTGCCCGGCGCCTGGCCGTTCACGAAATAGCCGTTGACCACGCGCAGCGGGCCCGAGGGCGTTTCGACCGTGGCCGCGATCACGCGCGACTGGTCGTCGGTGAAGCCACCGATGTTCTTCACCACGTCGCGCGCCGGCGCGAGGCTCAGGATGGCGACGCCGTTGTAGGTTTTCTGGCCGAACACTGCCGCTTCATAGCCGGCCGACTTGAGCACCTCTAGCGGGAACTTGTCGTCGGTCATTTTCAGTTCCTGCAGGCACAGCACGTCGACAGGGTTGGCGATGAGCCAGTCGAGCACGTGCTGAAGGCGCGCGGTGAGGGAGTTGACGTTCCAGGTGGCTATCTTCATAGGGGCTTGCAACTTGTTGCTTTCGAAACAAGTCCTTGGATTTTTGCGATATATCTCGATGGCTGGCCGACCGGACGAGCGGGCGGCAGACCTCACAGCATATCGCGCAAACCCGGCGCCCTCGCGCCTGCGTGGCCTATGCGGCCAGCGCCCGCATCTGCGCAATCAGGTCGGCCTTGCCCTCGAAGCCGATGCCCGGCAGCGGCGGCAGCGTGACATAGCCGTTGTCGACCTTCACGCCATCGGGGAAACCGCCGTAGGGCTGGAACAGGTCCGGGTAGCTCTCGTTGCCGCCGAGGCCGAGGCCCGCCGCGATGGCCAGCGACATCTGGTGGCCGCCGTGTGGAATGCAGCGCGATGCCGACCAGCCGTTCTCCTTCAGCATGTCGAGCGTGCGCAGGTACTCCACCAGCCCGTAGCTCAGCGCGCAGTCGAACTGCAGCCAGTCGCGGTCGGGCCGCATGCCGCCGTGGCGGATCAGGTTGCGCGCGTCCTGCATCGAGAACAGGTTCTCGCCCGTGGCCATGGGGCCGGCATACACCTCGCCGAGCTTGGCCTGCAATTCGTAGTCGAGCGGGTCGCCGGCTTCCTCGTACCAGAACAGCGGGTACCGCGACAGCGCACGGCCGTAGTCGATGGCGGTCTGCAGGTCGAAGCGGCCGTTGGCATCCACCGCCAGTTGCTGGCCGGGGCCGAGGATCTTCAGCACCGACTCGATGCGGTCGCAGTCTTCGGCCAGCGTGGCGCCGCCGATCTTCATCTTCACCACCGAGTAGCCGCGCTCCAGGTAGCTGGTCATCTCGCGCTGCAGGCCTTCCACGCCCTTGCCGGGGTAGTAGTAGCCGCCCGCCGCGTAGACGAACACGCGCGGGTTCGGTGTGCCGGTGCCGTAGCGCTCGGCCAGCAGCTGGTAAAGCGGCTTGCCCGCGATCTTGGCGGTGGCGTCCCACACGGCCATGTCGATGGTGCCCACGGCCACTGAACGTTCGCCGTGGCCGCCGGGCTTCTCGTTGATCATCATGCGGGCCCAGATCTTGTGCGGATCGAGGTTCTCGCCGGTTTCGTCGAGCAGCGACGCGGGCTCGGCCTCGAGCAGGCGCGGCAGGAAGCGTTCGCGGATCAGCCCGCCCTGGCCGTAGCGGCCGTTCGAATTGAAGCCATAGCCGATGACCGGCTTGCCGTCGCGGATCACGTCGGTGACCACGGCCACCAGGCTCAGGGTCATCTTCGAGAAGTCGATGTAGGCGTTGCGGATGTCCGACTTGATGGGACGCGTGGACTCGAGGATGTTGACGATTTTCATGATCGGTCTGGGTGGATGGGAAAAGGAAGAAAGATTCAGCGGTGCAGAGACGAACCGCCGCAGATGGCGACGTCCTGCCCCGTGATGGCCGCCGCCGGCGGCGAAAGAAGAAAGCCCACGAGCGCCGCGATTTCCTCCGGCTGGATCAGCCGGCCGATGGGCGGCATGCGCGGCGCGCTGCCGGCGCGTGCCGGGTCCTGAAGCATCGATGTCTGCGTCGCGCCCGGCGACACCACGTTGACGGTCACGCCCTCTTCGGAAGCTGCCGGCGTGCGAGGCCGGGCTATAGTCTTGGTAGCCATTTTTGTGCGTTCCTTTAGAGGGTGTTGCACGAACTTGGTTAGACGGTCGGGGTGCTAGTTACACCTCGGCCGTCGCCTTTTGACACCTCGCATTTGCATCAGTGCTTCCGCACCGACGACCTGCCGCGAGGCGAGCAGCCTTCAAACATCTGGGTGGTGGGGGTGTGCGCCTTTCTTCTCCCCTTGGCGGGGTGCGGAGTGACAGGGGCATTCACTCTAGGGAAGAACTCCGCGAAATAGCCGATCCGCGCGGTATGAAGTCCCGCCGACCGCCAACAAATCGAGCAAAGCAGCGACGGCGCTCGTTGTGCGCAGGGCGCCGGGTGCTCCCCGCAGCGAAATAAAGGAGGAGGCCGCAGGCCGGGGGACATTCGCGGAGGGGAGTACCCGGTGGCCTGTGCACGCGCCCTGAACAAGCTCCTGAACAAGACCCTCAGTCGTAGTTCGTAAACCGGCCAGGCTGCTGCGTAGACTGGTTCAGCGGCTGATACCCCTGGATGTTCTGCAGCAGCGTGCTCGTCGGGTTCGAGCCGATGTTGCCGAAGCCGTTGAACTGGAGCTGGAACATCAGCCGCGTGTCGGGCGTCGTGCGCCCCGTAACCAGCCGCTCGAGCACGATGCGGCCCACCCAGCAGCATGCGTTGTACTCCGCGCCCACCAGGCTGTCCGACAACGCACGGTCGTGCAGGCTGTAGCTCAACCGGCCCACCGCATACCAGCGCCCCGGGTCTCCGGCCGACCTGCCCCCCATCAGCCCGCCCGTCAGGTCGCTCAGCGGCCACTGCCAGTTGAAGTCGACCGTCTTCGTGCCGTCGCTCGCCGTGGCGGTGCTGTCCGCCTGGTAGCGGAAGGCCGCGGTGAGCGTGTGGTACTGCGCCGGCGTGTAGCGCAGCGTGAGCGCGTCGCGCGTCGACTTGCCCGTGTCCATGTTGTATTGCGCCAGGCCGTCGATGCTCCACTTCGGGTTCCAGTGCACCTGCCCGCCGAAGATGAAGTCACCTGAGTGATCGGTCACGGCCGTACCACCCGGCAGCGTGACGTTCTGGTCGCTGACGCGAAAGCGCTGCGCAATGCCGAAGCGCGCCGACTCCGCGCCGGTGACCGGATCGATCAGCCGCGTGGTGACGCCGGTGGTGAGCGTGTTGGTGTCCGACACGCGGTCGTTGCCCGAGAACGCGTTCTCCGTGTAGAGCGTGGCAAAGCTGATGTCGTTGGCGGCCGTGTCGTACACCGGCAGCTGGCTCTGGTCGCGGTAGGGCGTGTGCACGTAGAACGCGCGGGGCTCGAGCGTCTGGCGCCAGGCGCTGCCGAAGAGGCTGGTGTCGCGCTCGAACACCAGGCCGCTGTCCAGGCTCACCGTCGGCACCACGCTGGTGATGCTGGTGCGGCCATCTGCCAGCGGCGATGCGAGCTGGTAGGAGGCCGTGTGCAGCAGCAGCTTCGGTATCACGTAGCCGCCCGGCGTGACCCATGGCCGGCTGATCTGCAGGTTGCCCACCACGCGCTCGCCGTCGGGCTGCTTGATGCCGTTGAGCGTGGGCGCATAGGCCGGGTCCACCTGGAATCGCGTGTAGTCCAGCGTGCCCGACACGTCCAGCCCGTGCCAGTCGTACCTGGTGTAGTTGGCCGTGACCTGCGGCACGCGGTTGTACGAAGGCGTGATGGGCGAGGCCGCGTACTGCAGCGTCTGGTAGGAGAGGGTGCGCGCCTGCCCGCTCCAGTCGCCCTTGGTCCAGTTGAGGTCGGCCTCGTTCGTGAGCTGGCGCGAAGTCAGCGTGGGTGTGTGCGAGAAGTCGCGCCAGTAGTCGTCGTCGCTCACGCGGTTGATGTTGAACGAGGTGCTCAGCGAATCGAGCCCGAAAGGCTTGGGATCGAACTTCTGGTCGTACTTGCCCCACAGGCCCCAGCGATTGCGGTCGCGCAGGCTGTCTACGGGCATCTCGTCGATGCGGATCTGGCCGCTGTAGTCCTTTTCGAGGAAGCGGAACTCGGTGCCCAGGTTCACGCCGCGGTTGCTCATGATCTCGGGGTAGAGCGTGAGGTCGCGGTTGGGCGCGATGTTCCAGTAGTACGGCTGCAGGTACTCGAAGCCGTTGGTGGTGTCGAAGCCGATCACCGGCGGCAGCAGGCCGCTCTGGCGTGCATTGTTCAGCGGAAAGCTCACCGACGGCAGCGAAGGCGTGGTGAGGCCCAGGAAGCTGATCTGCGCGTCGGTGGCGGTGGCCAGGCCGGTCTGGTTGTCGGTGGTCATGGTCACCGCGCTCAGCATCCATGCCGGCACCCAGCCGGCATAGTTCTCGCGCAGGCAGGTGGTGTAGGTGGCATGCCGCGCCACCGACACGTTCGGATCCACGAAGTCGATACGCTCGGCGTCGCCGTGCGCGCCGGTCTGCAGCAGCGTGTAGCGCACATGATTGAAGAAGCCCTCGAAGCTCTCGACCTTCAGTTGCAGCTCCGGGCCTTCGTACACATTGCCGGCCTGGTTCAGGTGCACGTTGCCGGTGGCCGTGGCCAGGTCGCCGGGCGGCTGGTAGGCAAGCCGGTCGGCGGTGATGCGGATGTCGCCGCGCCGCAGCGAGGCATCGCCTTGCACCACCACCTCGAGGTCGGGCCGACCGGAGATACGGTCGCCGTCCACCAGGCTCGGGCGCATGCCGCGCTCGGCCGGCGGGATGCTTTCGGCCAGCTGCGGCGTGCGTCGCAGCGTCATGGGTGCCTCGACCCAGCTCTCCTGCGCAGTGGCGCTGCGGGCGTGCAGCAAAAGCATGAGCGAAAGCGCCATCGAGGGCAGCGGCCAGCCGCGCCAGCGTGATTTCATGAGCAAGAGCGTTCCAGGAAGCCGGTGTGCGTGGTTCAGGCGTCCTGCCGGGTGCGGGATTCCCATGCGAAGCCGACGCCGTAGACCGAGCGGATCCAGTCGTGCGCCGCCGAGACGGTGGCGAGCTTCTTGCGCAGGTTCTTGATGTGCGTGTCGACCACGCGCTCGTTCACGTCCAGTGCCTCGGGGAAGGCGGCTTCCAGCAGCTTCGAGCGCGTGAGCACGCGCCCCGGCTCCTGCGACAGCGCGCGCAGCAGCAGCGATTCGCGGCGCGTCAGCGGCAGGTAGTGCCCGTCGAGGATCGCGCAGCCGCGCACGGCGCCAAAGGTGATCGGCACCACCGGACGCGTCACGCGCTGGCGCTGCGCATAGCGGCGCAGCACCACGTGGATTCGCACCGCCACCTCGCGCGGCGAAAAAGGCTTGCACACGTAGTCGTCGGCGCCCAGCTCGAAGCCGCGCAGCCGGTCGGCCTCTTCGCTGCGCGCCGTCAGCATGATGATGGGGTGGTCGCTGCGCGCGCGGACCTTCTCCAGTATCTGCAGCCCGCTGACATGCGGCAGCGCCACGTCGAGCAGCGTGAGTGCGGGCGGCTCGGTCAGGATCCGATGCAGCGCGACGGCGCCGTCTTCGATGTGTTCGATCTCATGGCCGGCATGGTGCAGCTCTTCGTGCAGCACCGACGCGGCCTCGCGCCCTTCCTCCACCAGCAAGATGCGGCTCATCGTGTCATTGCAAATTCAGCGCGCCGGGGTGCGCGGGGCGCACGTGCACGCGCGCGCTCTTCTCGCGGCTGTTGCGCATGTGGTCCTCGAGCGTCAGGTCGCCCTGCAGGCCGTCCAGCAGCCGCAGCGTGCGGTCGATCGCGGCATCGTCCAGCAGCGGATAGCCATGGTCGTTGTGCCCGTTGTTGCGCGCCACGCGGGCGATGTACGGCAGGTCTTGCGGCGTGATCACCGCGGTCGGCATCACGCCCTGGAGCTCGACGCCCTCGCAGGGCAGCAGCACGAAGTACTGCACCCGCAGGTCCGGCGGCAGCAGGTTGCGCAGGTGCGTGGTCTTGCGGCCGCACTGCCAGGCGGGGTCTTTCACCTCGCGTGCCAGCGAGTGGTCGTGCTGGCGCAGGAACCAGCGCGGCAGCGCACGCGCCGAGGTCTTGCGGTAGACCACCGCGTTGCGCCAGCCCTTCACCTCGAACAGGTAAATGCCGGCCTCGCAAACCAGCGTCACGTCGAAGCGGGCCGTGGGCACGGCGCTGCCTTCGTACATGGGAATGACGAGGTCCCGCCGCACATGCATGCGGCTGAAAGCGGGCCCGAATGCACCGCCGAGCTGCTGCATGGCCAACATGGTTGCCGTGTTGTTCGCCTGCGCGTCGTCGATGGAAAACGAGCGGCACGCATGCGCGTCGGATTCCGGCTGGGTGTGCCCCCGGGCGGCCAGCGTGAGCAGGGAACGGGTCGGGGCTTTGTGCAAGGCAGTGGTCATGTAAGGCTCCTTCGAACTTCAAGGATTGCGCAACTCCCGGGAGTCGCGGCTTCGGCATGCGCACATCTTTTCAAACGAATTGGGAGAAATTTGAAGGACTCGTGCAAAGCCTTCGCTCATTGCGTCGGCGCATGTCTGACGCGCGCGCACAACACTCGACTCGATGGAGAACGGATCTACCAATTTCCTCCGGATTTGAAAGAAACCATG
Organism: Variovorax sp.; assembly: GCF_965279555.1. NCBI lineage: Bacteria > Pseudomonadati > Pseudomonadota > Betaproteobacteria > Burkholderiales > Comamonadaceae > Variovorax > Variovorax sp. The sequence goes on from NZ_OZ257247.1 coordinate 992,378, forward strand.
CGTACAGCCGGTCGATACCGAGCGGCCGCATCAGACTTGAAACTGGAGAACCTGAATGAAGAAAACCCTCACGGCATTCGCTGCCCTGGCCGTCTGTGGCCTGGCCTCTGCCCAATCGTCCGTCACGCTGTTCGGTGTCGTCGACGCCGGCGTGACCTACCAGTCGAACACCGCGCGCGACACCGTCACGGGCCTGTCGAACAAGCAAAGCAAGTGGAGCCTGGGTAACTCCGGCTACAACTCCAGCCGCATCGGCTTTCGCGGCACCGAAGACCTCGGCGGCGGCCTGGCCGCGAGCTTCTGGCTCGAAGCGCCCATCACCAACGACGACGGCGCCACAGGCATCTCGACCTTCAGCCGCCGCTCCACCGTGAGCCTGTCGGGCGGCTTCGGCGAGCTGCGCCTGGGCCGCGACTACACGCCCACCTTCTGGAACGACACCGTGTTCGATCCGTTCGGCACCAACGGTTCGGGCACCAACGTGATCAGCACCGTCAGCGGCAACACCACCATCAACAACGCCAACTACGTGCGCGCCAGCAACTCGGTGGGCTACTTCCTGCCGCCGAACCTGGGCGGCTTCTACGGCCAGGTGCAGTACAGCTTCGCCGAGAACACCAGCACCAGCGCCACCAGCACCACGGCCGCGACCAGCAGCAGCGCCGGGCGCTACGTGGGCGGGCGTTTCGGCTATGCCAACGGTCCGCTGGACGTGGCGCTAGGCGTGGGCCAGAGCATCGCAGTGGACACCACCACGCTGGAGCGCAAGGTGCAGACCATCAACCTGGGTGCTTCGTACGACTTCGGCCCGGTCAAGCTGTTCGGCGAACTGTCGAGCGTGAAGAACAAGTTCGACACCGCGCTGGGCAACACGCACGACAGCTACAACGGCTACCTGATCGGCGCGACGGTGCCGGTGGGCGCTGGCCTGATCCGCGCGTCGTACTCGCAGGTTCGCTACAACGAAGGCACGGCCGGCATCACGGGCGAAGACCCGCTGGCACGCAAGCTGGCGATCGGCTACGTGCACAACCTGTCCAAGCGCACTGCGCTGTATGCGACGGTGGCGCGCGTGAACAACCGCAACGACGTGAACTACACGGGCGGCCTGGTGTCGGCCAGCACCACGGGCTACGGCAGCACCGGCGTGGGCTTCTCGGGCCTGCCGCGCTCGTCGACCGGCTACGACTTCGGCATCCGCCACGCGTTCTGAGGACTGATCCGCACGAAGAAAAAAAGAAGGGAGCGCTGCTCCCTTTTTTTGTGCCGACTCCGGCGTGGACACGTGCGGCGCATGTCGGCCCGGCGCGATCGCGCCGAGGACGCGCAGCATGCGCGGGATGCTCAGGGTGCCGGCTTCGGATGCGCGAGGCGGCCCGCCTTGCGCGCATGCCTGCAGGCGCCGGCATGCCTGCGCGCGGATGCCGTGCTTGTGCCCGGCTCCGTGATGGTCGCGAGGGTCGACCGGGCGTAGCTGCCCGCCTCGTCGTGCTCTTGCGCGGTGCAGGTTTCGCTGCCGGCCACCAGCATGCCCGCGACCAGCGCGCCGAACGCCAGCAGGCCCGCCAGCCGCGGCATCCATGCGCTGCGGTGCCAGCCCTGCCGGGCGGTGCGCGCGGCAGGCGCCCGGTTCCATCGCGCTTGCATCGAGCGCCTCTGTGCCTGGCCGGTCGCGGCTGCGGTGGGCAGCGGGCCGCCGAATCGGAGCGCTTGCGAAGCGCCGTGTGTGTCGCGATGCCAGGGGCTGTTCATGGCTGCCATGTTGGGCTTCAAAACGGGAGAAAAATTGGACGGCCGGCGCATCGGTTTTTCGATGCTTCAGTGGTTGAAGCGGCGCGGCCCATGCGGCCAGTCGCCGTTCAGCAGCAGCCCCAGGCCGGTGGCGCGCAACGCCGCGGCCAGGGGGTCGATGAAGAAGCCGCCGACATAGCTGGCCGATTCGGGAAAGGCCTCGGCGCGCGCGACTGTCGGCGCCGGTGCCTGCGCGACAGGTTCCGGATCGCGCTTCGGATCGCGCTCCGGCTGAGCCACGCTGATCCACGCGCCGGGCGGGTCCGCCGTGACCGTCATGTACTCGGCTCCTTCGAACTCGTAGACCAGTGCGTACTTGCCGCCGGGCAGCCAGGTGCTGGACACCACGCGTGCCTGCGATGCCGCGTGCGCCACGCCGCAGGCCATGCCGATGCAAAGCGCAACGGCTGCCAGAGCCATTCGTTGGAAGAGGAGGTTCATGCGATGTGCCCAGGAATCGAGCTTCGCGCTCAGGCTGAAGGTGCGACGATCTCGGAGAAATTTGGGACGCCGGCCCACGGGCCGCAGCGGCACTTTTGGCGTGTCAGTGCCCGTTGCCAGGCGCCGGGACGAGCTCGCGCTGCTTCAGGAAGTCGTAGAGGCTGACGGCCAGCACCTGCGCAATGGGGATCGGCAGCGTGAGCCGCAGCACTGCGGCGCGATTGACGGAGCAACGGTCGGAACTGTGGTCGACGCGGCTGGCATCCAGAGTGATGTGGACGCAGCCCGCATTGACCCAGTAGCCCGAGACTTCGTCCGCGAACACCTGCGGTGCATGCAGGTCGTCGAAGTAGGTGGCTTTGGGAGGCTGGGACATGGTGGGGCCGGAAATTGGAAGCCCCGATGATCGGCAGGGATCTGGTAGAAAAATGGGCTGTTGCCCGAGCGGTGCCGTGGCTAGAGGTCTTCCGGCGGTTTGGGCTCCGGCCTTCTGATCACCGTGCCGAGGACCGATCCATGCACATTCGTGGTCGCCCCGGTGGGCATGGGAGTGCCCTTGGCCCAGGTAACGATCTTGTCGAACTCCGTCTTGGCGAGTTGGAAGTTCGCGGCGTCGACGGGGGCGGGCAAGCGCCTGTTCGCCAGAAAAGTCTTCTGAGGATGAAGGAACGGCTCTCCCGACTTGCGCAGGGGCTGTTTCAGGACGGGGGCGGGCGTGAATTTTGGCTGCGCCCTGAACGGTCTGCCCAGCCGGAAGCCCTGCACCATGCCGGCCAAATGAGCGCCGTTGTTTACTGCATGAGTGGACACATCGCTGGGTTGGTAGCTCTTGGTACTTTCGTTGAGCCAATAGAGCTGCTGCTTGATGCCGGCCGGCCTCTCGACGACTTGGCGCTCGAATCCGGGCACCTTGCCGATCCACTTGGCCATGCGTTCCGCTTGCTGGTTGTGCTTTTCCTCGAGGTAGAGCGTACGAATGCCGAGCAATGCAGGGACTTCGATCATCCCGCTGCGCATGCCGATGATCGAGAGGCCTCCATGTTCCTCGGCCAACAGGCACCACAGGCCAAGTTGCGCGGAGCGCGGATCGATCTTCACATCGGTCCATATATCGGTCCAGTCGGAATCCTTCCAGAATTCGGCCAGCGTGGGTTGGGTACGCAGTCCGATCTTGTCGCCTGCGGCGACGGGAATCACGGAGGATGAGCGCCCGATTTCTTCGTGCAACAGGCGCCAGGTAAGGATCGAGGTGAAGTGATGTGCCTTCTCGGCGGTTCTTGGCCCTTCTTTTGCGAACAGAAATACATAGGCACGCTTCTGCAGAAAGCCTCGTCCCACCAGGAACTTTCGCAAGGCCGGCCGCTTGTCGACGACGCCAGTGCCTACCTTCTTGGGCACCTTGTCCAGCCGCCACAGGGCACGCGTGCTTTTTTGCGTGCCCTGCTCGTCGTTTTCGAAAGCATCTGCAATGACTCCCGTGCCGAAGGTCGCGGAGCGCATGAAGATCGGCCGCGGGATCATTGTCTTCATGAACAGCGGGAGATTTGCGAAGTCTCTTTTGCTGACTTGCCGATAGACGCCCTTCATGCTTTTTTCGCCAGCCTCGTCGGACGAGTCGGACGAGTCGGACGGATTGATGATGCTGATCAGATTCACCCGGTTCGGGCCCACGATGGATTCGTAGAACTTTTGGAGTTCCGTGCCCTGTGTGCCCAACGAGGGGCACGAGAGGATCAATACCCCGAGCCTCGGCTTCAGCCTGAGAGCCGTCGCGATGGAGTTGCGGTCCCCGCTCATGTGGGCCCCCTGCACCATGACTTCGTCGACGTGGGTCTTGCTGAATGGCATGTCGTACCTTTCGTGTGAGCAGTGTCATGAGGGTGGGACGGCGGCCCTGTCTCTTCAGGCTTCCGGCCTCACGCCGATGATCGAAAAAAAGCGGTTCAAGTCCCCGTCCTCGCGCAGCACTTCCTGCATCAACTGCGGCAGCGGCATGCGCCCCCACGCCACCGCGCGATTCACGAGATACGGCGTCGGGCTGTGTGGCTCCTCGCGCATCAGATAGGCGGCGGCCAGCTCTAGCAGCCGATAGGCCTCGGCGCGGCTGCCGATCTGGCCGCTTGCCGCGGCCTGCGGCAGGGACACGACGGCGGCAAGGGGAGGGGTGAAAGAGGTTTCGCTCATGTGGTTGTCGTCCATCGATGTGGCGGGAAGGGCGGATGCGTCGGCTGCCCAGTCAGCCTGCGAAGCCTCTGCCGCCTCGGCGGCCGGTTCCGGTTCTTCTTCGTCACGCGGGTCGCGCCCCTGCAGCAGGCTGCGCACTGCCTGGCGCAGCTGGGCCAGCATGTCGGTCACCTTGGAAAGGCTGGGTGCGCTGGCACCCAGGCGTTCGTCGAGCAGCGCGGCCAGGCCGTCCCAGGCGTCCCAAGCCAGCGCCAGGCGGTCGTCGAGGAAGGCGAGCGCGTACACGTCATAGCCGGCCCGGTCGAGGATGTCCTGTCGTGATGCGACCGCGCCGGCCGAGCCTTCGTCCTGCTTCGCCGCCTTCGCGCGGGCGGATGCGGTGCCGAATTCGGTCGTGATGGCACGCTGCCATTCGCAAAGGTTGATGAAGGGCGGATTCAACTCGGGCCATGGCACCAGCGGCACGCGCATCAGCAGCACCTGCGCCAGCGTGTCGTTCGCCCACACGAACGCCGCAGCCCGCATGTCGGCATCGCCGTCGTCCCCGATGCGCGGATGCACACCTTCCCAGAACTCGCGCACCAGCCCTTCGAGCAGCCGGGCGCCGGCGATCAGCCCGTCGATGCCGTGCCGGTGCAACCAGGCCTCGGTGAGCCATGCGGCCACCTGCAGGTCCTTGCTGCGCCGTTGCAGCAGTTCGGTGCACAGCATCTCGGCGGCGCGCCAGTCGGCCTTCTTGAGCGGACGGGTCCATTCGCCCATGGGCAGGCTGGCGTCTTCCTCGGTGCGGGCCTCGCGGATGCGGCCGTACACCGGGTCGTAGCGCAGCGACGGCCCGGCAGGGCCTTCCGCGGTGTCCATGTCCAGCGGCGCAAGAAATACGGCGAGGTCGGGCGCGAAGCCGTCGAGGGCGGCCTCGGTGTTCAGTGGGGAGAGCAGGGCGGCCATCAGGGGGTGTTCCATTCGGGCGCGCGTGCCGGGAAGGCGGCGGGCCATATCAGGGCGTTCTTCTTGCCGGCAGGGCTGGCCGCGACGCGCAGGAACACGCGCGCGCGTCCGCCGGCGGGCGTCTGGGCGGTGTCGCCGGCCGACTGGGCCACCAGCGGGAACTCGAACTTCAGCAGTTGCGAGCGGCCGTCGGGGCGCTGCAGCGAATCGCCTTCGCGCTGGCGCTGCGCCAGCGTGAGCAGCGCCCACGGGTCGGCAAAGCGGAAGCTCACGCTCTGGCCGTCGGTCAGCAGCGCGGGCTGCTGCGGATCGGCGCGCGCGACCACGGGCGAGTCCTTCGCGATGCGCAGCACCAGCGCCACCGGCATGCCGTATTCCCAGCGCAGCGTGCGCGGCGCGTCGCGCTGCCTGAGCACCTGGTCGCCGACCTCGAAGGACCAGTCGATGATCTTGTTGCCCTCGATCTCGGCCATGGTGTTGACCCGGAAGTCCACGCTCAGGTCGTAGCCCGGCGCGCCGCCCTCGTCGGTCGGGAACAGCGGCAGCAGGAAGTCGCGCGCACGGCTGAACTGGTCGGCGAAGCGGCGCGCCGCAGCCCCCGGCATGGCCGTGGTGCGCACGGCGCCGTCCACGCGGCTTTCCTTCAGCGCGCGCGCCAGCGGATCGAATGCGCGCGACAGGTCGTTCACGTCCGCCGGGTCTGCCAGGTCGAAGGCGCGCGCTGTGGTGGCCGCGCCGAAAGGATGCCGCCCCGCCAGCGAGCGGTTGAAGCGCGTGGAGAACTGCGTCCACAGCTCCTGCTGGTCGCCGTACTGCAGCTCGTAGCAGCGCGCGAGCAGTGCGCTGTAGATCTGCTGGTGGCGGTCGGCAAAGTAGTCGCCGATGCGCGCCGCCGGCGCCTTGCCGGCCAGCTTGGCGGCGCAGGTCTCGCGGTCGATCTCGGCGCCGGTGGTGCCCAGGAACTGCTCGAGCAGCAGCAGGCTGCTGTTCGGGTTCTTCAGCCGGTAGCGCTCCAGGTCGCGGTTGATGGCCTGCCAGCGCTGCGCGAGCACCGAGCCCGCACCCGCGCCGTCGAGCGCCGCGATGTAGCCGTCGGCCAGCTTGCCCAGCGTTTCGGTGCGGTTGAACTGCTGGCCCAGGTAGGCCGCGAGCGAGCCGGTGTCCGATACGCCGAAGGCCACCAGCATCGGCCCGCGTTCGCCGCGCCAGCCCTGGAAGTCGCGTCCGCGCATGGCGTACAGCTCCGACTGGTTGAACGCCTCGTCCACGGCTTCGAGGCGTTGCAGCGCGTCGCGCGACACCAGCGCGCGCAGGTCTTCGGCGCGCGGGCCGGCACCCAGTTCGTACAGCAGCGCCTGGATCTTGGCGAGCCGCTGGCGCGAGGCTTCGTAGGCGACTGCCTGCGTGTCGGTGGCCATCAGCGCGGTCGACGTAGGGCGCATGCCGTCATTGGCGCCGGTCGCGGCCTCTGCCACCTGGTCGACCACCAGTTGCGCGAAGTGCGCGTTCAGCGCGCTCTCCACGGCCGGGCGCACCGTCGGCGGGAAGGCCGTCATGCCCTCGGCCATGTAGCGCTTGCGGATGTCGCCAACCGCCAGCGCCTGGTCGAGGCGCGGCAGGTCCCATGCGGCCGTTGCACGCAGGCCCGCGCCCGGCAGTTCGCGGTCGCGCGCGGCGGCCATGAAGGGCTGCGCCAGCAGCGCGGTGAGCGCGTCGCGCAGCGCGATGCGTTCGGGCGCCAGCACGAAGCGGCCGTCCTTGTCCTGCCACAGCAGGCCGGGCTGCGCGCCGCCGAAGCGCAGGTTGAACTCGGCGCGGAATTTCTGGAAGGCGTCTTGCGCATGGCCGCGCACCGCATCGGCCGACTCCTGCCCCAGCAGCCGGTTCTGTTCGATGCGCGCGATGGTGCGGTCGTAGGAGGCGCCCAGCACCAGCACCGGCTGGCGCATCCAGCCGCCCTTGCCCGAGGCCACCAGGTCTTCCTGGTCCTTGATGGCGCCGATCACTTCGCGGTAGCTGGCCGTGGTGCGCGCGAAGGTGCCGTTGCCGGCGAGCGAAGGCATCAGCCGCGCCAGCGTCTGTTCGGATACCAACAGTTCGTTGTTCGCGAACAGCCGTGCATCGAGCTGTGCCGTGCCCTTGTCGAGCGCGCAGCGCAGCGCCGACTGCACCGGCACCAGCGGAATCGACAGCGCATTGCCCTCGGCCGCCTGGCGGAAGTAGCGCAGGTTGCGGCTCAGGTCGGCGGGCAGTTCGGCGCCCAGCGCATAGCGCACTGCCACGCGCAGGTCCTCGGGGTTGCCGGTGGACGGCTGGCGCAGTCGTTCCACCGCCTGCAGCGCGGCGTCGAGTTGCTCGGCCGAACCCAGGTAGCGCTGCAGCGCGCCGAACTCGGGCTGGTCTTCCACCAGCAGGCCGTTCTTGCGCGGCGCGTCGCCGATGGTCTTGAAGCTCGGCGGCAGGCCGCAGCTCGCGCCGACGATGAATTCGCCGGTCGCCTCGTCCTGCTCCACGCCGCTCAACTGGCTCACGCGGGCCATCAGCTCGCGCCGCAGCGTGCTCACCGCGATGTCGCCGAACTCGCGCTCGATGCGCTCGATCACCCGCTCGTTCAGGTCGTCGAAGGGCCGCCATGAGCCCGGCATGAAGAACGAGTAAGTGCCGTCGGTGCGCAGCCGCTCGTTCATGGCCAGCAGCGACAGCGCCTTGTTGCGGTACCACGCGGTGGGAATGGCCTCGCCGCGCTGCTGCGCGCGCATGCGGTATTGCGCGTCGTGCTGCAGCTGCGAAAGCGCCGACACCAGCGTGCTGTTGTGACGGTGCAGCTGCCAAGTGGCCACCACCAGGCCGATGCCCCAGCCGCCGAGGAAGATCACCGCCGTCCAGCGCAGCGCGCGGTGCAGCACCGGGCGCGCCAGGGTCTGCGTGCGCGACGGCCGGGTGAGGCCGTATTCGAGAAAGATCTTCTTCTCGAACAGGTCGCGCAGGAATGCCGGCTGGCGCATCAGCTGCGCGATCAGGTCGCCGCCGATGGGCTCCAGGTCCTTGCGGCCGTAGGCGTCGTGCTCGGCGTCGATGGCGGCCACGGCCTGCGCCGATTCGCCGGCGTCGCCGGTCAGGTAGATGCCGCGGAAGAAGAAGGGCTCGTGATAGGCGCTCGGGCGCATCAGCTCGTCGACGTAAAGCTGCAGCTGGCCGCGCAGCGCCTCGATGCGCGAAGGCAGCAGCAACTGCGGGCCGGCGCCCTGCGGCGCCGTGTCGGTGGCGAAGAGTTCGGCCGACACGTCGGACACCGAGCGCACCACCGTGCCCACGGCCTCGTCGACCCAGCCCGGCTGGTAGGTGGTCGACAGGTCGTAGGGCGACGACCAGCCGAGCATGCTCGCGCGCAGCGGCTCGGGCAGCGCGCGCGCGAAGGCGCTGAAGCCTTCGAGCTGCTCCGCGCCGGTGATCAGCACATACACCGCGAAGCGCATCGCGAAGCGGTTCTGCGCGAGCCACAGGCGGCGGTGCGCGAGCTTGGCGCGCTTGGAGAGCTCGAGCCGCCCGTCGGTGCTGTCGTCCAGCAGCAGCGCCGCCGGAATGGTGATGACCACCGAGTCGAACGGCCGCTGCGGCCGGTAGGCCCGGCACATGCCCAGGAACTCGTCCCAGGGCTTCTCGGAGGCATCGTCGTCGTCGGGTGAGCCGAGGTAGGCGCCCTGGATGTCGATGACCACGCCGCGGTCGAAGAAGTGCCACGAGATGCCCTGCGTGGCCGCGGCCGAGGCCGACTCGGTGCTCAGCGCGCTGGCCACGCCCGACTGCTCGATGGGCAGCTGGCGGTGGTCGTCACCCTCGTTGAGCAGCATGATCCACGGAATGCCGTAGCGGTCGGCGCGCGAGGCGATGTTGCCTTCGATCAGCTCCACCGCCTGGCGGAATGAACTGCGCAGCGAGTCGAAGCGGATGCGCGCGACCTTCGGGTCGCTCGACGGCTTGGCGTGCGAACGCCGCGCGGCAAAGTACAGCACCATGCCGAGCACGAGCAGCACCACCAGAGTCAGCACCGCGATGGAAATGAGAAAGAGCTGGTCCGTCAGCATGGCGACGACCTCCGGGGGCTCGTGGATGGGCGCATGTCGTTCATCGCTGCCAGGCCCCCGATGCATCGACCGCGCCCGGCTGCAGCACCTGCCGCACCGGCCACGACTGCCACAGCCACAGCAGCTCCGACACCGCCAGCAGCGTGGCGGCGCTCAGCAGGAACAGCACCGTCCAGCGGCTGAGCGTGGGCAGCTTGCGCGGCGCGATGTGCGAGAGCGTGCTGGCATAGGCCCGCTCCGACACCACGCGGTCGCGGCCCGAGAAATCGGCCGGCCGCTGGTAGACGAACTGGAACAGCTCCTCGCGGTAGCCGAGCAGCCGCGCTTCCTCGCTGCCGCCGCGGTATTTGCCCTGGAAGCCCAGCGCCAGCGCAAAGAGATACAGCCGCGCGATGTCTCGCTTGGAGGGCTCGCGGCCCGACAGCAGTTCTTCGATGCGGCTGAACACCAGGTCGCCCGCGATGTTGGTGCGGAAGAGGGAAGACTCCAGCAGGTGCGCGGTCCAGCGTTCACGGCCGAGCCACGGCGTGTGAAGCAGGATCTCGTCGGCCAGCGCGGCCTTCAGGTAGCGCGCGTCGGCCACGTTTTCCAGCTCGAAGCGGGTGCTGTCGCGGCGCGATTCCAGCGACTGCAGCTCCAGCAGGTTTTCCAGGTGGCGGGCCAGTGCCTGCGCCACCAGGTCGGGGTCGGTCTCGCGCGAATCGGCGGTGCGGTCGCGGGCCTTCACGATCTCGTCGTAGAAGGCGCGGAACTGCTTGGTGATGTGGTCGTCGACCGCAAGGTCGGGAAGGGTGCGTGCCATGGTGGTCAGTCCTTGATGAACAGCACGACTTCCTGCGGAGGCTGCGCGGTGGCGCCTTCGTTGGCGTTGGCGATCACCAGCAGTTCGCCGGGCACGGTCAGCGCCGCGCTGGTCTGGATGGCATAGAGCAGGTAGCCCGAGCCGGGGCGCAGGCCCAGCTCGTCGGCCGATTCGATGGAGCGGCGCACCGCGCCCAGCACGCGGCGTTCGCGCAGCGACGGATAGGCCGACTGCGAGCCGACGATGGCGCTGTCCATCCAGGCCAGCAGGTCCTTGTCCGACTGGCCGCGCAGGCCGACCACGATGCGCGCACCCGACAGCCACTGCGGCTGCAGCGTGGTCTCGAAGGCGCCGTGGCGGAAATCGAACTTGTGCTCGCGGTACTCCTGGCTCACTTCGGACACCGCGTCGCGCAGCGCCAGCAGCAGCGGCTGGAACACGAGCGAAGGGTTGGCATGGTCGTAGTCCATCGGCACCGACGGCAGTCCGCCGGGCCGCAGCAGGCTCAGCGAGGCCAGCAGCGCGCACAGCGACCAATACATCGGCAGCGGATGCAGGTGCGGCGTGCGCAGCACGGCTTCCGCATGCGGCAGGCCCGACAAGAGGCTGCGCAGCCGGTCTTTCAGCTCCAGGTGCGCGAGCCGGTCGTCCACGCGCGAGGAAGGCACGGCCGTCTGCTTCGCCACGAAGGCGGCCTTGCCGCGCAACTGGCCCAGCAGGCCGGAAGCCGCTGTCCACAGCGGGTTGTCGCGTGCCACTTCCAGCAGCGGCGGCTGCGCGTCGCCGAGCTTCACCACCTCGTTGTCCTTGAAGACCTGGCCCAGCCGCAGGTGCACGTGCGTGCCGGGCGGCACAGCGCCCGCGCTCAGCGCCAGGCGCGGCAGCATGCGCGGAATGTTCGCGGGCTCGGCGTCGGACACGGCATCTTCCACCGGCGCGCCGGCCACCGAGCGAAAGCGCACGGTCGCGGAGCGGTGCCGTGCGGGCGCGGTCACGGGCAGCGTGAGGTAGATGTCGAGCGGCTCGTTGGCCAGCTGCTCCTGGTGCGGCGCGAGCGAAAGCTCGAGCACGCCGTGCGTGGCTTCGGCGGCCGAGTACTGCACGGCGGTGCCGTCCGGCAGGATGGCTTCTAGCGCGAGCACGCGCAGCATGCCGGCGGGCAGCAGGCCGTGGTCGAACACCAGCCGGCGCACGCCCCAGCTGAAGGGCGCGGCGGCCAGCGTCTGCCAGGCCACGAGGGAATCCATGCGCGCGGAAAACTGCTGGAAGTGCTGCGGCGACAGCAGCATGCCTTCATGCCACTCGACGCGGTCGGTGATGGGGACGGTGTTCACTGTTGAGAGGTCCGGGTTGCTCAACGCGTGGTCGACACGTCGAAGCTTTGGATGTCGAAGCGGGCGATGACGGCGCCCTTGAGGTCTTCCACCCGCACGCGGTTGGCGCCGGGCGTGGTGTAGTTCGCGAAGACGAGCACGGCCGCCACGCGCGGCGAGCCGATGGCGCTGGCAGGCACGCGAATCGTCTGGCCCGGCACCAGCTCCCAGGAGAGGTACGACAGGCTCTGCGGGAAGGTCTTCTGCAGGTCGGCGCGCGCGCCGAACCACTTGGCGGCGGTGAGTTCGGTGACGCGGGCGAGCATGGCCTCGTCCAGCACCATCACCACGTCGACCGCCACCGGGCTGTTCTGGTTGGCGTTGGGCGCGGCAGACAGCGTGAGTTCGCTCCAGTCCACGCGCGTGCCCTTGGGAAAGAGGCTGCCGCATGCGGCCAGCTGCGCGAGCAGCAGCGCGGCGGCGATCCATCTGAAAAGAGTCGAAGTCCGGTTCATCGCGAAATTCCAGGGTTCGCCGCGGCGGAAGTCGCGTATGCGGCGGAGGGCTGCACGGCCTGCCGCGCACCCACGGCAATGCCCATCAGCAGGATCAGCAGGGAAGCCAGCACGCTGCAGCCCGCCAGCAGATAGACGTTGCCGCGCGTGAGCACGAAGCGCAGCGGCTGCGCGGGCGCCGCGTGGGCGGCGGGCGCGGCCACGCGCTCCGACGGCAGGCCGGCCGACACGATGGCGATCAGCGCGCAACTGGCCAGCAGCGTCAGCAGATTGCGCGGGCCTTCGCAGATCAGGTCGATGGCCAGGAACAGCGCCAGCGCCGCCTCGATGGGCAACTGCAGCAGCGACAGCACGATGCCCGCGTAGCCCACGTTGGTCAGGCTGTTGTTGCCGGCCGAGGCAAAGGCCGCCACCGTGGCGCCGGTGCCGATCATTCCGATGTCGGCCGCGCTCAGCGTGCGGTCGTACAGATTGGCCACGAACAGCGCCAGCAGCACGTAGTAGAGCGCCGAGCCCGCGCGCAGGAACACCGAGGCGGTGGGCACCACCAGCTCCACGATGCCGCGGCTGAAGCCCAGGCGCGCGCTCATCGCCTCGATGGTGTGCGGAATGCTGGCGGTGGTGCTCGACGACACAAGGCTCACCAGCATCGGCGTCTTCAGGTGCTGCAGCACCTCGACCAGCGGCTGGTTGCCGCGCCGGTGGATCACCGCGATGGCGGCCATGCCCAGCAGCGCCACCAGCACCACGAAGTGCAGCAGGAAGCCGCTCATGGCGCGGATCGTCACCGCGTCGGTCTGCGAGAACACATGCGCCGACATGCCGAAGGCCACCACCGGCAGCAGGATGTTGGCGCGCGCGATGATGAGTTCGAGCGTGCGGTAGATGCCCTCGAACATGTGGTTGAGCGCGTTGTGCTGCGTGCGCGCCAGCGCCGCGAAGGCCAGGCCGAACAGCAGCGCGCACGACAGGATGCCCAGCGAGCGCCCCTCCACCAGCACGCGGAAGAAGTTGTCGGGCAGCAGCGTGGCGCGCGGGCGCTCCACCGGCGTGGCCTGCACGCCGCTGTCGTACAGCCGCATTTCCATGTCGCCGCCGTCGCCGGCCTTCTGCACCAGTTCGCCGAGGTGCTCGCGCAGGTCGGCGTCGAGATGCGCGCCCGGCGATTTGACCCAGCCCAGCGCCAGGCCCGTGCCCGCGCAGCTCGCCACCAGCAGCAGCGCCAGGCCCGCGATCATGGCGATGCGCCGCCCCGGAAAGGGCAGCCCCATGGTCTGGCGCAGGCCGAAGAAGGTGGCCACCACCAGCAGCGGAATGGCCGCCATGCTCACGATCGACAGGTACACCTGCGCCGCCGTGTACGCCACGTCGCCCAGGGCGGGCACGTAGATGCCCGCGACGCCGCCTGCCGCCATGCACAGCAGCAGGGCGAGCAGGCTGTGGGACATGCGCGTCAGGAAACCCATGTCGGCTTGTTCCATCCCTTGTCGAGCGCGAAGGCTACGGTGGCGCGGGCCAGCTCCAGCGAGCTGTCGATCAGGGTGAGGGCGCTGTGCTCGGCGGCATGCGCGGCATGGGCTGCGATGGGCAGCTCGGTGCAACCCATGATCACCGCCGTGGCACCGGTGGCGGCCAGTGCTTCCAGCGCCAGCTCGAAGGCGGCCGCGCCGGCCTGCACGTCGCCGGCCTTCACGGCGCGGATGCAGGCGTCCACATGGTCCTGGCCGGTCGCGGCGTCGGGCACGAGGAAGTCGATGCCGCGCTCGCGCAGCGCCTCCTGGTAGAAGCCCGAGGCCAGCGCGCCGCGCGTGGCGAGCACCGCCACCCGCACCGCCCGGCCGGCCGGCGCCGTGGCGATGGCGGCCACGCACGACTGCGCGATGTGGATCACCGGCGCCCGGCTGTGCGCCACCATCTGCGCATACCAGTGGTGCGACGAGTTGCAGGGAATCGCGACCACGCCCACGCCGATGCTGTTGAGCACGTCGATGCCCGCGAGCAGCGCGGCCAGCGGGTCGGGCCCGGTGCCCAGAATGGCGCTGGAGCGGTCGGGCACGTGCGGCAGGTTGGCCACGATCACCGGCAGGTGCTCCTGGTCGCGCGTGGCGGGCGTGAGCTGGATGATCTTTTCCATGAAGTCCACCGTGGCCGATGGACCCATGCCGCCTAGAACGCCGATGCGTGACATGAGGCCGTGCTCCCTAGATCTTCAACGGCCGGGGGCACACCACCGCCACGGCCGCGGTGTTGCCGATGACCAGCACCAGCGTGCGCAGCATGTCGCACACCGGGTCCACCGCCAGGAACAGGATGAACGCCGCCTCGAAGGGCAGGCCCAGGTAGGTGCAGGTCATGCCGATGAGCGACACCGTCACCAGCCCCGTCATGCCCGCCGAGGCAAAGCCCGCGAGCACCGACGAGGTGAGCACGATGCCGATTTCCACCGGAGACAGCGAGCGCCCGTAGATCTGCGCGATGAAGAGCGTGGCGCACACGTAGTACACGACCGGCCCGATGCGCAGCAGCGACACCGTGAGCGGCACCAGCAGCTCCACCCGCGAGCGCGCGAAGCCCAGCCGCGTGACCAGGCTCTCGATCATGATCGGCATGCAGGTGGCGCTGCTGCGCGTGGCCAGCGCCAGCGCGAAGGGGCCGCGCAGCGCATTGAGCGTCTGCCCCAGCGTGCCGTTGGAGCGCTTCCAGATGATCACCGCGGCCACCACCAGCAGCAGCACCGACACCACCAGGAAGGCCACCACGAAGGCGCCCATCGCCTTCAGCGGCTCAATGCCCGTCTTGCCAAGCTGCGCCGCGCTCATGCAGAACAGCACCACCGGCAGCGGAAAGCTCAGCCAGCGCATCAGCGTCTGGCAGGCGTGGTAGACCGTCTCCAGCGCCTGCGTCAGGCCGTCGGAGATGCGCGTGGGCACATGCCCCACCGCCAGGCCGAACAGCAGCGCGAACACCAGCGTCTTCAGCGTGTCGCCGTTGGCCAGCGCCGAGAAGATATTGGCCGGCACCAGGCTCACCAGCAGGTCGGCGAAGCTGGCGGTCTTCTTCACTTCGTCCACGCCGCGCAGGTTCATGGCCGTGTCGCTGGCGCTCAGGTCGCCGCCGACGATCTGGCCGAAGGTCTGCATGGTGGTGCTCGGCAGGTTCTCGCCGGGGCGAAGAATCAGCAGCGTGGCAGCGCCGGCAATGGCCACGAAGGCCGAGAACGCCAGGAACACCAGCGCCACGCGCCCCAGCAGGCTGGCGGTGCCGCCGTCGCGGAACAGCCGCTGCAGGCTGAAGATCACGGCCGAGACCATGAAGGGCAGCGTGATCATCTTCAGCAGGTCGACGTAGATGTCGCCCACGAAGCCCAGCGTGGTTGCCAGCGCGGGCGCGAGCATGCCGAAGGCGACGCCTGCGCCCAGGCTGATGATCACGACCCAGGGGTTGAGGACGAAGGCGTAGAACTTGGAGGAATTCATGATGGGTGCGAGTGCGTTGCGGCGGCTCAGCGGTCGAGCGCCTGCAGCACTTTCTGGATGTCCAGCTTTTCTGTGCGCTGGGCGAGGAACTGGTTGACGTAGGCCAGCAGGGTGGTGTCGGTCACGGCCACGCCGATGCCCAGCGTGTCTTCCAGGTCCTTCAGCGTGACGGTGCGCAGCACCAGCGACACGGTCGGGTCGGCCTTGAGCACGCGCTTGACCTCGAACTCGTCGCGGTAGGCGCTCACGATCTCGCCCTTGTACAGGGCCGCGAGCACCTCGTTCCAGGTCGCGAACTCCTGAATCTTGGCATGCGGGAAGTTGGTGCGCGCGTAGTCCGCGAAGGACGATTTCGCGATCACGCCGATGCTGCCGTCGAAGTTGCGGATGACCTCCGGAAGCGGCCGCCCGCGCGAGAGCTGCGCGAACTTCACACGGTTCAGGATCAGCGAGTGGTTCAGCGTGAGGTAAGCGTCGCTGAAAGCGATGGTCTGCGTGCGCGCGAGCGTGCGAGAGAGCTTGCTGATGGCCAGGTCGGCCTGGCCGTTGGCCAGCAGATCGACCACCGCGTTGAAGGTGCCGGCGTCGCGGTTGAAGCGCAGCTTGACGCCCAGCTCCTTGGCCAGCGACTGCGCCAGGCCCACTTCGAGCCCGGTCCACTGGCCGCTGTCGTCGAAGAAGAAGAACGGCGGCGTGTCGACCTTGAGCATGGCGACCACCAGTTCGCCGCGCATCACGATGCGCGCGATGTCGGGCGCCAGCAGCCGGCCGTCGGGCACGCGCACGAGGCCGTTGGTGAGCACCGGCGCGGGGGGCGCGGCTGGCGCGTCGGCCGCGGGCGCCGCAGGCGCCGCCACCGGCGCTGCAACTGCCGCAGCGGTGAGCACGCCCTGCGCCACGGGGCGTTCGCCCGCGGCGCCGGCGGCGCTGCTCGCGCAGAGCCCGGCGAACGCCAGCAAGGCGGGAAGGGCAAGGCGCCGCAGCGCGACGTGCATGCCCGTGAGTTGTCGTGTGTTGTTCGACATGCTTGGAATCACTTTGGTCATTGGGTGGGGGCGGCGGGAGCCGGCGCGGGCGAAGGCGAGGAAGAAGGCAGTGGCGCGGGCGCCGCGAGGGCGGCAGCAGCGGGAGCGGAAGCGGGCGCAGGCGCCAGCAGCTTGCCGATCTCGATGCCCATCAGGAACAGGAGGACGCACAGCAGCACCAGGCAGACCGCCGTGATGGCGACCATGCGGGAGCTCATCGTGAAAACGTATTGCGACATGGGGTGGGGCAGAGATAAGCAGTGGCCGCTTCAGGGAACCATGGAAGTGAATTGCCCCGGCACGACGACCTGGATCACGCCGCCCCAGTTGCAGGCGAGCTTGGAGCTGTCCTGCAGGGCGGGCATGCTGCCCAGCAGCACCGTGGGCGAGCCCGGCGCCCACGGCGCGGCGGGCACCGGAATGCAGGGCATCGGCGTGAAGGCGCCGAGCGCGGCGGCCGTGGCGGCCGCCACCATCGGGTTTGCCATGCTGTTGCAGGTGCCGAAGGGCAGGATGTTGACGAAGGGCTTGTTGTCCATGATGGTGGCCGCCGGCACGCTGCTGGTGACCACGCCGGCCACCGGCAGCACGCAGAGGGAGGAAGGCGCGGCACCGAAGCTGCACTGCAGCGTGGCGCCCATGCACACATGCATTCCCATGGCTCAGCTCCCCCTCACGAGTTTTTCCAGGCTCTTCATGAAGCCCGGTGGCGCGGTGGCGGCCACGATCTCGCGGCCGGCGTCGTCGAAGCGGCGCGGGCTGCCCCAGGGCTTGCCCTGGCGGTAGGCGATTTCTTCCATCAGCTGGCCGTTGGGCCAGAAGCGCCGCAGCGGTCCGTGCAGCACGTTGGCCACGTAGGTGGACGACTGCGCCACGCCGCCGCCCGGCATGTAGTCGAGCACTTCGCCGTCGAGCAGGCCGGCGCGGTAGTTCTCGCGCCGCACCATGCGGCCTTCGTGGAAGTAGCGGGCCTCGCCGTCGAGCCGGCCGGCCACGTAGCGCAACCGCGCGGTGACGTCGCCCGACTCGGCATGGGACACGGCCTCGCCGTGCAGCGCGCCGCGCACATGCGTCTGCGTCTGCATCAGCTTGCCGCTGGGGTAGTAGCCGCGCGTGACGCCTTCGGCCACGCCACCCACGCGCCGGGTTTCCTGCAGCAGCTGGCCGCGCTCGTCGAACAGGCGCATGGCGCCGTGCGGAAGGCCGGCCTGGTAGGCGGCATCCATCGCCGGCTTGCCAGGGGCCGAGAACACCTGCATCGGACCGTGCGGCACGTCGCCCAGGAAGGAAGCGCGCACCACCGTGCGGCCCGCATCGTCCAGGGCCTCGCGCACCACCGCATCGGGCGCGGATGGCAGAGAAGAGGAAGAAGGAATGGCCATGGCGTTCAATTGATCTTCACCAGCCCGCCCTTGAGCGTGACCATGCCGCCGCCTTCGACGGCGTTCATGCCCGATGCCTTGCTGCTGATCGACGGCGCCTCGTTCGACAGCGAGGCGCCGCCCTTGGCCGACAGCGCCACGCCGGCCTCGGCCTTGAAGTTGACGCCGGCATTGGCGCCCAGGTCGGTGCCGGCCTTCAGGTCCAGCGTCTGTGCCGACTTGATGAGCAGCGTGCCCGTCACGTCGATCACCAGGTTGCCGGTGACCTTGAGTTCGTAGTTGCCGGTGACCGTCTGTGTGAAGTCGGCCTTGTTGTCGTGCGTCTCGTTGCCGGTGACTTCCAGCGCGCGCGTGCCCTTGACCGAGTGGGTTTCGTTGCCCGTGTCGACCTTGACGGTGCGATTGCCCTTGGTGACTGTGTGGAGCTCGTTGCCGGCCATCACCGTGGTGGTCAGGTCGTTCTCGATTTCCGCCAGCATGTCTTTCTGCGCATGCAGGTAGAACTGTTCGGAGTCCTTCTTGTCCTCGAAGCGCATCTCGTTGCCTGCTTCGCCGTTCTTGGTCGAGCGCGAGCGGATGGTGCTTTGCGTCGACATGCCCGGCAGGCTTACCGGCGTGGGATTCGTGCCGTTGTAGACGCCGCCCGAGACCAGCGGCCGGTCGGGGTCGCCGTCGACATAGCTCACGATCACCTCCTGCCCGATGCGCGGCAGGAAGAGGGCGCCCCAGCCCTTGCCGGCCCACATCTGCGAGACGCGGATCCAGCAAGAACTCTTGTCGTCCTTCTTGCCCAGCTGGTCCCACGGAAACTGCACCTTGATGCGGCCGTGTTCGTCGGTCCAGATTTCTTCGCCGGGCGGGCCCACCACCTGCGCCGTGTGGTTGCCCGCCACCACCGGACGCGGCGTGAGGCGCTGCGGACGAAAGGGCAGGTCGGGCGGCAGGGTCTCGAAGCTGTTGCTGTAGTGCTCGCGGTCGGCATGGTGCTGCACGCTGTACACCACGTGCTCCACGTTGAAGTCCGCTCGCGGATGCTCCTGCAGCGTGAAGGTGGTGCCCGGCGTCAGGTAGTGGCAACGGCTGTCGCCGCGGCCCGACTGGCTGCCGGCCTGGCGCGCTTCCAGGCGGATGCGCGCACGCGCAGCGCCGGCGGCGGCCGCCACGCGCGAGGGGTATTCGTAGTCGAGGCCCTGGCCGGCCTTGCCGTCCTGCTGTACACGCAGGCTGGTGTCGGGCGTGAGGAAGTCGTAGTCGTCCACCGCCTGGGACTTGGTGACCAGACGGGCGTCGGATTCGAAGCGGGTCACCGTGTGGGTGTGGGCCAGGCCCTCCGCGCCGCTGCGCAACAAGAGCGTGTCGGCGTGGGGGCAGGGCGCATACGCCACCTTGCTGTCGGCCAGCACGAGCTTGTGCTCGCCGTCCGCGAAGGTGAAGAAATAGAAGATGCCTTCCTCTTCCATCAGGCGGGAGACGAAGTCGAAGGCCGTCTCGTCGTAGCGCACGCAGTACTCGCGCTTGGCATAGGTGCCGCCTAACTGAGAGCTGTAGGCCACGCTGAACTCGGTGAACACCTTCTCCATGATCTCCACCGTGCTCAGGTTCTGGTAGATCACGCGGTCGCGGCCCAGCGTGAGCAGCCACATGCGCGGAACGAGCTCGAGCGAGTAGGTCGCGAAATCGCCGTGGCTGCCCAGGTACGAGAAGCGCGAGACGATGCCGTTGAAGAAGCGTGTTTCCTTCTCGGGCCGCTGCATCGCCACAGTGGCCGAGGTGCCGATCAGGTCGGCGCCCTGCAGCGTGCTCAAGGGCGAACGCATGGTGAGCGAGCAGGCGAACAGCCGCGACATCCCCTCGGTGGCCTGGAAGGTGTCGAGCAGCAGGTCGTTAGGCCCGAGCACGGTCTTCACCGTGAGGAACGCGGCGTGCTGGGTGAAGCCTTCGCGCATGTTCATCTGTCAGCTCAGCGTTGCCGGCTCGAAGCCGAAGGCGAAGGCGCCGCCGCCGTCCACGCCCATGTGCACGGCGGTGAACGCGGCGGCCATCGAGATGCGTTCAAGCACCTGGCGCGACAGCTCGGGCAGCACCGCATGGGCCAGGATGTGGTCGATGTTGCGCGCGCCGCTGTCCACCTCGGTGCAGCGCGCGGTAATGGCGTCTTCCACCTGCGCGTCCCAGGTGAAGGCGGCGTGGTGGTTCAGCGCGAAGCGCCGTGCCAGCTTGCCGAGCTTGAGGTTCACGATCGAGCGGATCTGCTCGTCGCCCAGGTGGTGGTAGGGCACCAGCGCCAGCCGGCCAAGGAACGCCGGGCTGAACTGCTTGAGCAGCTCGGGGCGAAGCCGCTCCACCAGCTCCTCGGGGTCGGGCCTGCGGCCGCCTTGCGAAGCCTGCGTGATCACGTCCTGCGCGGCGTTCGAGGTCAGCAGGATCAGCGTGTTCTTGAAGTCGATCTGCACGCCTTCGCCGTCTTCCATGGTGCCCTTGTCGAACACCTGGAAGAACAGCTCCAGCACGTCGGGGTGGGCCTTCTCCATTTCGTCGAGCAGCACCACGCTGTAGGGGCGTCGGCGCACGGCCTCGGTCAGCACGCCGCCGCGCCCGTAGCCCACGTAGCCGGGCGGCGCGCCCTTGAGGCTGGAGACGGTGTGCGCCTCCTGGAACTCCGACATGTTCACGGTGATGACGTTGCGCTCGCCGCCGTACAGCAGGTCGGCCAGCGCGAAGGCGGTCTCTGTCTTGCCCACGCCGCTGGGCCCCACCAGCATGAACACGCCCACGGGCTTGCCCGGGTCGTCGAGGTCGGCGCGGAAGGTGCGCACGCGCCGCGCGATGGCGTCGAGCGCATCGTCTTGTCCGACCACGCGCTCGGCCAGCTTTTCCTTCAGGTTGAGCACCGTGTGCAGCTCGTCGGTCATCATCTTGCCGACCGGAATGCCGGTCCAGCCGGAGATGACTTCGGCCACCATCACGCCGTCGACGCACACGGGCACCATGGGCTCGTCGCTCTGCAGCGCTTCCAGGCCCTTCTCGAGGCGGCGCAGCGCGGCGGTGAGCAGCGCGGGGTCGTTCTCCTCGTCGGGCGGCGGCGCGTCGTCGCGCAGGCTGTCGGCGATCTTGCGGCGCAGCGCGACGATTTCCATCACCGCGTGCTTCTCTTCGTCGAGCTTGTCGGACAGGCGCTTGTGCTTCTGGCGCAGCGTGTCGAGCCGCGCGGTGAGCGTGGCTATGGCGTCCTGATGGTCTTCACCGGTGGCGGTTTCGTGGCGCAGCACGCGCAATTCGCTCTCGGCCGAGGCGATGTCGCGCGCGGCGGATTCGAGCTCGGCCGGCAGCCCGTTCTGCCCGATGGCCACGCGCGCGCAGGCGGTGTCGAGCACGCTGATGGCCTTGTCGGGCAGCTGGCGGCCGGTGATGTAGCGGTGCGATAGCTTGACGGCTTCGCGCACCGCGTCGTCGACGATCTCCACGCCGTGGTGCTTCTCGAGTGTCTCGACCATGCCGCGCAGCATGTCGATGGCCACTTCCTCGCTCGGCTCCTCGACCTTCACCACCTGGAAGCGCCGTGCCAGCGCAGGGTCGCGCTCCACATATTTCTTGTACTCGGCCCAGGTGGTGGCGGCGATGGTGCGCAGTTCGCCGCGCGCGAGCGCAGGCTTGAGCAGGTTGGCCGCGTCGCCCTGGCCTTCGGCACCGCCCGCGCCGATGAGCTGGTGCGCTTCGTCGATGAACAGAATCACCGGCGTGGGCGAGGCCTTGACCTCTGCGATGACCGACTTGAGCCGGTTCTCGAACTCGCCCTTCACCCCCGCGCCGGCCTGCAGCAACGCCAGGTCGAGCGAGCGCACCGACACCTGGCGCAGCGCGGGCGGCACGTCGCCCTGCACCACGCGCTGCGCGAAGCCTTCGACCACGGCCGTCTTGCCGACGCCGGCCTCCCCGGTGAGGATGGGGTTGTTCTGGCGGCGGCGCAGCAGCACGTCGATGATCTGGCGGATCTCGCCGTCGCGCCCGCGAATGGGGTCGATCGCGCCGTCGCGCGCGAGCTGCGTCATGTCGACCGTGTACTGGTCGAGCGAAGGCGTGGCCGAATTGCCGCGTCGCGCGGTGGGCATCTGCAGCGGCGCCGCGCCCGCATCCGCGAGCGATGGCGCGGCCGGCTGGTTCGGTGCGGGTGCCGAAGCTGTCGGCGCGGCGTTCAATGCCGAGGCTGCCGCGTCTTCCGGCGAGGACTGCAGCAGGCCCGCGAGTTCGTCGCGCAGCGCGCCGCGCGGAATCTGCAGCAGCGCGGGCGCGGCGTCGACGAGGCGCCCGCGCAGGCGGTCGACCTCCAGCAGCGCCAGCATCAGCGTGCCCGAGCGGATGTGCTGCTGGCCCAGCAGCATCGAGCTCATGAGCCAGGCTTCCTGGAACAGCGGCGCGAAGTCGGGCGCCAGGCTGGGCGTGCGGCCGTTGCCGCGCTTGAAGGTGTCGAGCGACTTCTGCAGCTGCGCCTGCACCGTGTCGGGCCGGATGCCGAAACGGCCGAACACCAGCCGCAGGTCGGGCGCGTCGTTGTCCACCAGCTTCAGCAGCAGGTGTTCGAGGTCGACGTTGTAGTGCGTCTGCTGCACGCACAGCTCGGCCGCCTGTTCCATGGCGCGCTTGCATTCCGGGTTGAGCCGGCCGAGCAGGGTGCGGATGTCGATGTCCATGAGGAATGTGAGGCTCAGGCGCCGGGCGTGCCGCCGGCATCGCCGGCGTCGCTGGTCAGGGTGTGTTGAACGGGGGGCAGCGCGCCCCGGAAAGAAGGGCCGGCGACCCACGAGGTCCAGCCCAGCCGCATCGGGTTCGCGGCGCCGAGCACGCTGCTGCGCGATTCGGCGGGCGCGAGTTGCAGCTCCATCTCTACCTTCAGGTCCTGCGGGATGAAGCGGCGCACCAGCCATTTGGCGAGCGCATGGTCGGCGCCCCGGGGCAGCAGGTCGCGCAGGCGCTGCTGGCTCAGGTTGCTGAAGGTGAGGCGAATGCCGGCGCCCTGGTCCCACACGCGCTTGCCGAGCACGGCACCGCCGCCCAGCGGCGTGCGCATGTCCAGCCGCGCCGATGCATCGGGCTCCAGCGCCAGCCAGCGGCCACGGAACTGCGTGCCCTGCACCTGCACGCCGAGGCGGTCGCGCAGCAGCGCCAGCAGGGCGGTCATGCCGCGCGGCGCGCCGCCCAGCAGGCCGGCATGGCGCAACCACAGGGCCGAGCCGTCGGGTGCGCGCACGCCGGAGCGCAGGCCCAGCGCGCTGGCGGCATCCAGCGTGGAAGCCAGCGTCGAGCTGGCGGGCGACTGCGGGTTGAGCGCCACATGGTGCTTGCGGCGGCTGCGGTACAGGAAGGCCAGGAAGCGGTGGTTGAAGATGTCGAGAAAGTCGGCCGTCGCATGGTCGCGCCGTTGCCGGCGCTCCAGCAGCATCTCGGTGACGGGCATCGGCAGCGGGCCGCCGCTGCCGCCCAGCGAGAGCGCGGGCGTGGTGAGCGAGAAGGGCTCGCCGGTCGGCGCGTCGGTGCCGACCTCGCGCACGTCGCTGGCCTCGAAGGCCAGCGTGACGAAGGCATGCAGCCGCACCGCCTCGCGTTCGCGCGGGCCCTGCGAGCGGCCCACGGGCACTGCGTCGGGCGCGGCGCGCTCGAGCAGGCTGATGGCCTGGAACAGGTTGAAGTCCTGCGGGCGGGCGCTGAGTTCTTCGATCACAGCACGACCTGCCGGCCCGTCATCGGCGCCCATTGCTTGCGCACCTCGTCGCCGTCGCGCACCACGAGGCGCACGAAGGAGTTCATCGAGGTGTACATGGCGAAGAACCGCGCGAGCACGGCCGACATCATGAGAGGGGAGCCGCCGACGAAGGCGTCGTCGTCGAATTCGAGCGTGACCTGCGTGCCGCGGCAGTAGCCGCGCCAGGCCTCGGTGCCCACGTGGGCGGTGACGCCGCGCGCCGAGAGCCCGGCGATGCCGAGAATCTGGGCGTGGTCGCGCCGGCTGTCGGAGGCGAACAGCGAAAGCATCTCGCGCAGCTGCTTGCGGCCGGTGGAGCCGTCCACCAGCGACTGGTGGTTGAGCGTGAGCAGCGACACCAGCCGCCACAGCGTCTCGCTGCCCAGCGGCGGGTCGCGCTGCGCGGTGGGCTCGTACAGGCAGCGCACGCTGGTGGGCTGCGACGGTCCTTCGGCCACCAGCCGCGCGCCCACCGGCACCTGCTCGGCCAGCCGGCGGTTGGTGCACAGCAGGTGCGCGTAGACCACGGGCTGCGCGGGCCGGCTGTGCGTCTTGCCCTGGTCGACGAAAGACAGGAAGACGTCGGTGCCGGGGATGTTCTGGCGCAGGCAGGGCTCGCGCCGCGCGGCCCAGAACACGGCGCCCTGCGCGCCGTCCACATGGCCGAGCGCGGCGAAGCCCGGCACGTTCACCGGCTTGTCTGCGTCCGGGTCGGAGGCGATCACCGAGACGATGGAATGCACCTCGGTGGTCGCGTCGCGCTGGCGGTCGGGCACCAGCATGTATTCGTAGTGGCGCTGGTCCATCACCAGCGGTTCGCTCACGCGCGGGAACAGGTTGACGATGGGCGTGCAGCCGAGCTTGAAGTTCTCGGCGTCCAGGTGCCGCAGCGCGCGCGTGGGGCGGTCGAGCTGGAACACCAGGTCGCAGCGCTGCCCGCGGCCCAGGCGCGAGCGCAGGTGATGCAGGTCGAAGAAATGGAACTTGCGCGGAAACGCGAAGTACTCCTGCAGCAGGCCGTAGGCGGGCTGCGCGTTGGCGGGCTGCGGCAGCACCTCTTCGCCTTCGGCGAAGCCGACCTCGCGCCAGGCGTCGGGCGGCAGCATCTGCAGCGCGCCGCCTTCGGGCATCACGCCGACCGACTTCACGCCCGACACCAGCGCGTCGTACAGCGGCATGGTGAGCATCCAGTCGCCCTGCAGGTGGATGCGCAGGTTGTCGATCTCGAGTTCGGAGAAGTCGGTGCCGGCCTCGCATTCGAGCGTGAGGCGCAGCACGGCATCGGTGTCGATGGCGGCATGCACGATGCGCAGCGGCCACAGCACCGTGTCCCAGGCGGTGCGGAAGCGGCATTCGCGCGATTGCGGGGCCTGGCCCGGCGCGTGCGAGGAGTGCGCATGCGCGGTGCGCGCATGCAGCATGGTGTGGCGCGGCACGGGAAAGCCGGACGTCACCTTGCCCTGTGCCGGGTCGAGCGCGAACTGCGCCACCGACATCGAGGGCAGCGGCTGCACCAGCGACGGACAGAGGTTGTCGAGCAGCGCGTAGGCGACGTCGGGAAACTCCTGGTCGAGGTCGCGGTGCACGCGCGCGGAAAGAAAGGCGACCGATTCGATCAACCGCTCGGTATGCGGGTCCAGCGATTCGCCGCCGTGCAGCGAGAGCCGGGAGGCGACCTTGGGGTAGCGCTGGGCGAAGTCCGCCCCCTGTCCCCGCAAATAGGACAGTTCGCGCTTGTAGTACTGCAGCAGGTCGCTGTGCTGGATGTCGGACACGTCAGGCGACTTTCATCAGGCTGTCCGGCGTGCCGAGCAGCATTTCGAAGTCGACGCGGCGCAGCGCGAGCCCGGCGCGCGCCTGCGCACCGATGCGCACCCGCGCGACTTCATGCCGGTTGGGCGTGGCGCTCAGCTGCACGCTCACGTCAGACAGGCGCGGCTCGTAGCGCTGCACCGCCTGGCGCAGCACGGCGGCCAGCTGTTGCAGGTCGGCGGCGTTCTGCGCGCTGAGCGAGGAAAAATCGGGAATGCCGTACTCCAGCACCGTGCCGCTGCCCTGCGCGTAGTCGGCAACCGACAGCGGCGAGCGCGTGTTGAACAGCTGGCGCAGCTCACGGCCGATGGAGTCCTGCACGGACTCCATCGTCTCCAGATGAACACCATGGGCGTGCTCGGGCAGCGCCGACGCCAGCCGGTCGAACAGGGGCAGGACGCCCCCTTTGACAAGTTCGGACACGGTGGGCGCCGGACGTCAGCGTCGGGCCGTCACGCGACCGCGGTGTTCTTCGACAGATCCCAGCCGAACGGTGCGACGCCTTCCTGGCCGCCTTCTTCCTTCTGCTTGGTGTATTCGACCTTGATGGCCGCGTAGTTCAGCGAGATGCTTTCCTGCGGCAGGTCGCCGCCGCTGGACACCGAGAAGCCGCTGAGGATCACGTCGGTCAGGGTCACGACCATCAGGGGCAGCAGGCCGCTCTTGTCTTCGCGCGGGAAGGTGATGATGGTGTCGCCCGCGAACACCTCGCCGCCGGCGAGCTTCTGCATCAGCTGGGGCGTGGCGGAGTCGGTGGTGCGGGTCACCGTGATTTCGGAGAAGCTGGGCTTGCCCGCGGTGCGCTCCTGGTTGGAGGTGCCCGAGGTCACGGCGAGGCCGGCGCCGAACTGGAAGCTCTGGACTTCCATTTCGTCCTTGTGGCCCTCGATCTGGGTCTGTCCGGTAACGCCGGGCATCTTGAGGTAGATAGGCATGTGAAAGCTCTTTCAGTCTGTCTGTAGGTAGACGTGGATGTCGGGGTGGTCAGGCGGCCGCGGCCGGCAGGTCGGCCACCAGGCGGATCGAGGCCGAGAGCTCCTCGAGCTGGAAGTGCGGCTTCAGGAAGGCGATGGCGCGGTACGAGCCCGGCTTGCCCGGCACTTCGGTCACGTCCACGCGGGCCTGGCTCAGCGGGTACTTGGCCTTCATGGCCTGCGGCGCCGAGGGGCTCACCAGCACGTAGTTGGCCACCCAGTTGTTCAGGTGCTTCTGCATGTCGGCCTGCGTCTGGAAGCTGCCGATCTTGTCGCGCACGATCACCTTCAGGTAATGCGCGAAACGCGAGGCGGCCAGGATGTAGGGCAGGCGGGCCGAGACGGCCGCGTTGGCGTTGGCCGCGTCCTTGTCGTACACCTTGGGCTTGTTCACGGTCTGGCCGCCGAAGAAGGCGGCGGTGTTCGAACCCTTGGAATTGACGATGGCGATGAAGCCCAGGTCGCTCAGTTCCTTCTCGCGGCGGTCGGTGATGGTCACTTCCGTCGGCGGCTTCAGGGCGATGTCGCCTTCGTCCGTCTTGTAGGCGTGGGCCACCATGCCGTCGACCTTGCCGCCGCCTTCGACGCCGCGGATGGCCGTGGTCCAGCCGTACAGCGAGTGCGCCTGCGTGATGCGAAGGCCCAGCTGGTAGGCCGCGTTGGCCCACAGGTACTTGCCGTGGTCGCTGCCGTCCACGTCTTCTTCGTAGTTGAAGTTCTCGACCGGGTTGGTCTTGGCGCCGTAGGGCAGGCGGGCGGCGTAGCTGGGCAGCACCAGCGACACGTAGCGCGAGTCTTCCGATTCGCGGAAGCTGCGCCACGAGGCGAGCTCGGCGCTCTCGAAGGTCTTGGACAGGTCGCGCGGAATGCCGAGTTCGGTGAACGACTTGAAGTCGAACAGCGCGGGCGCGGCGGCGGCGATGAAGGGCGCGTGCGCGGCGGCGGCCACGCGGGAGACGCGCTCCAGCAGAGCGATGTCCTGCGGGTGGCGGCCGAAGTAGTAGTCGCCGATCAGCAGCGAGTAGGGGTGGCCGCCGTAGGTGCCGTATTCCTCTTCGTAGATCTTCTTGAAGAGCACGCTGGTGTCGTGGTCGACGGCGGTCTCCAGGTCCTTCAGCAGGTCCTTCTTGCTCACGTTGAGCAGGCGCAGCTTCAGGTTGCTGCCGGTCTCGGTGCCGAACACCATGTCGCGCAGGCCGCGCCAGGAGCCTTCGAGGGCCTGGAACTCGGGGGCGTGCAGGATCGCGTTGAGCTGGTCGGTCAGCAGGCGGTCGATTTCGGCGACGCGCTCGTTGATCAGCGTGACCACGCCCTTGTCGGGGCTGGTCTTCATGCCTTCGTCGAGGATCTGCGAGGCGAGCTGACCGATCAGCTTCTTCGCGTAGGCGCCCTGCGACGGCTCGGTCGTCATCTTGCCTTCGTAGACGATCTTGTCGAGCAGGCTCATGTCACTGGTCGTGACGGTGGTCGCTGCGCTGCCGGCTTCGGCGGCTTTGGATTTGTTGGCCATCTCTATCACCATTCAAGAATTGCCGGTTCGCGCCCGTGGGCCGCGGCCGGCGTGGTTGATCACGCAGCCGGTGCTTCGGCTTCGGGGGACGTCTGGGTTTCCGCGGCGGCTGCCTGCGGGGCTGCTGCGGCGGGAGCGGCTTCGGCCTTGGCCTGGCTCTGGACGGCCTTGAGGTCTTCGGTGTTCTTCAGCACGTTCTCGAGCAGGTCGTCGAGTTCGTCGTTGCCGTCGAGCTTGGCCAGCAGGTCGCGCAGTTGCTGGCGGGCTTCGAGCAGCTTGGCCAGGCGGGGCACCTGGCTCACGATGGCTTCGGGGTGGAAGTCGCCGAATTCCTTGAAGTTCAGTTCGATCTTCAGGTTGCCGTCGCCCTTCATGGTGTCTGGCACCGACAGGTCGAGGCGGGGCGAGATGTTGCCGAGCACTTCGTCGAAGTTGTCGCGGTCGACCTCGACGAAGCGGCGCTCCTTGAGCTTCGGCAGGGGCTGCACCGGCTGGCCCGACAGGTCGGCCAGCAGGCCCACGACCAGCGGCAGCTCCTTCTTTTCGACGGCGTCGCCGATCTCGACGTCATAGGTGATCTGGACGCGCGGCGGGCGATTGCGGCCGACCCATTTTTGCAAGCTATTCGACATTTTTCGCTCTCAGAAAAGGTTGAATTGACAGGAACACACGTTGAAGTTTTCGGCGCCCTTCGCCCCGTTCGGCGGCGCGCTGTCCGTTGCCGTTACCGTCCCGGCATGCATCAAAGACGAACGGAAGATACAAATCGAGATATTTGCTAACAATCCCCAGAATTAGGGAGGGGGCCTGTTTCCAAGGGACAAAGCTCAATGAAAACAAGCATGTAGTGCTGGAAAAGTTACATATATGAGAGCTTTGTCACATAAATAAGTGACCAAATGCTAGGCCGCCGGGGCGTGCGGCGCATCGGACCAAAGTCCAATGACAGCCACATGGAAGCGGCGCTATCGCGCGCGGGAGGAAATGGCGTGAAACCGGTTGGCGACCTCTTTTGGGGCGGAAATTGGCCTCGGAGGCATTTCGCGTGCACCTGAAAGGGGTTTTGAGCCTCGAATTGGTTCATGAATCATGCAAAATGCAAGATTCGCATAAGGTTATGCACCAATTTGAAAAGAGAAGGACTGGAATGAAGCACGCATCCGTCGGGGGTTTCCTGGCACATGTCGCCCAACGCAACCCCGGACAGCCCGAGTACCTGCAAGCCGTGACCGAGGTCATGGAAAGCCTCTGGCCCTACATCGAGCAGCACCCGAAGTACACCGCCCACAGCCTGCTGGAGCGGCTGGTCGAACCCGAGCGGGTGGTGATGTTCCGCGTGTCCTGGGTCGACGACCACGGCGAGGTGCAGGTCAACCGGGGCTTCCGCATCCAGCACAGCCTGGCCATCGGCCCGTACAAGGGCGGCCTGCGCTTCCACCCGTCGGTGAACCTGTCGATCCTCAAGTTCCTGGCCTTCGAGCAGACCTTGAAGAACGCGCTGACCACGCTGCCCATGGGCGGCGGCAAGGGCGGCGCCGACTTCGACCCCAAGGGCAAGAGCCAGGGCGAGGTGATGCGCTTCTGCCAGGCTTTCGTGAGCGAGCTGTTCCGCCACATCGGCTCCGACACCGACGTGCCGGCTGGCGACGTGGGCGTGGGCGGCCGCGAGGTCGGCTTCATGGCCGGCATGGTCAAGAAGCTCACCAACCGCGCCGACTGCGTCTTCACCGGCAAGGGCCTGAGCTTCGGCGGCTCGCTGATCCGCCCCGAGGCCACCGGCTACGGCAACGTCTACTTCGCGCAGGAAATGCTCAAGCGCAAGGGCCGCGGCTTCGAGGGCATGCGGGTGAGCGTCTCGGGTGCCGGCAACGTCGCGCAGTACACCATCGAAAAGGCGATGGCGCTGGGCGCCAAGGTGGTGACGGTTTCGGATTCGAGCGGCACCGTGGTCGACGAAGACGGCTTCACGCCCGAGAAGCTCGCGGTGCTGATGGACGTCAAGAACCACCTCTACGGCCGCGTCAGCGACTATGCGCAGCGCACCGGCGCGCGCTTCGTGGCCGGTGCCACGCCGTGGCACGTGCCGGTGGACGTCGCGCTGCCGAGCGCCACGCAGAACGAACTCAATGAGGAAGACGCACGCGTGCTCGTGAAGAACGGCGTGGTCTGCGTGGCCGAAGGCGCCAACATGCCCTCGACCATGGACGCGGTGAAGGTGTTCGAAGGCCACGGCGTGCTGTACGCGCCGGGCAAGGCGAGCAACGCCGGCGGCGTGGCGACCTCGGGGCTGGAGATGAGCCAGAACGCCGCGCGCCTGTCATGGACGCGCGACGAGGTCGACGCCCGCCTGCTGCAGATCATGCAGGGCATCCACGAGTCGTGCCTGCACTACGGCGCGCGCAAGGACGGCAGCGTGAGCTACGTCGACGGGGCGAACATCGCCGGCTTCGTGCGCGTGGCCGACGCGATGCTGGCGCAGGGCGTGGTCTGACGCTACCCTGCCGGCCATGCGTCGGAAGTTGTTGCTTGCCTGTGCCGTGCTCGGGGCGGCGTTCGCCCCGGGCGTTCATGCCGCCGGAGGCGCGGGCAGCTACGAACTGCCCTGGCGCACGCGCGGCGAAGTGCTCGAGTACCGCTCCTGCGGCTGCGCCGATTCATGCTGGGTGGCGGAAGTGCGCGACACCC
Organism: Variovorax sp.; assembly: GCF_965279555.1. NCBI lineage: Bacteria > Pseudomonadati > Pseudomonadota > Betaproteobacteria > Burkholderiales > Comamonadaceae > Variovorax > Variovorax sp. The sequence continues at coordinate 1,023,058 of NZ_OZ257247.1, forward strand.
GCACCAAGGCCCTGAGGGGTCGGCTGCGCTGCGACTGCGAGCGCCTGTTCTACATGCCCGGCCCGCATGGGCCGGAGCGCGTGCAGGCGCAGAGCTGCGAATTCGCGGAAGGTGCTGCAGACAAGCCCCAGGCCATCGCCAAGACGCTGGAGCGCCTCCTGCTCAGAGCTCGATGAATGCCGACGTGGCTTTGTTGAGTGCCAGCTTGCCCTTGGCGGTGATCGATTCGACCTGGGCCAACTGACGGATGGCGCGCGCGTCGGGTGCGCGGTCCGACGGGGGAATGAAGGCAGTTACCAGTTCGGCCGCACGCAGCACGCGCAACCTGTCGATGTCCGCGGGCGTGTGGATGACAAATGGCAATCTCTGTTCGGCGATAACCCGAAGAAATTCCATGGACATGAGCCGTCTCCTTTTGGGTTGAGGCGTTGACCGCACATTTTGCGCACAAACAATTAGCCCTGTCTAAACCCTGCGCCGCGCATGCCTTTCAGTGCGTGTACCGAAGTGTTCCTTTGGTGCGTGGCGTTCGACGAAGGTGCCAGTTTGTTTCCGGCTCGCAACCGCTCGTCAGTTCAGCGCTTGCGCCGGCCATGCCGTGGTGTCGGGCATCACCAGATGCCAGCGCGCCGGATCGATGCCATCGAAGGTCGCGCGATAGCGCTCGCTGGTGTGGCCTTCGCCGGTCACGTCGCGTATCACGATGCTGTCGATGCGTGCCTGGTGCGCGCGAAAAACCTGCGCATAGATCTCGGGGTCGGCCTCGCCCGAGTCGCCCACCAGCACGAAGCGGCGCTGCGGAAACTCCGCCAGCAGCCGCTCGATCGTGCCGAGCTTGTGCGTGCGCGAATCCTCGTCGCCGGGAACCAGCGTGCGCCATGTCGTGCTCTCGCGCAGATGCATGCTGCCTGCGGGAAAGCCGGCGCTGCGGATGAAATCCGAGAGCGCCGGGTAAAGCTGTATCGGGCTTGCCGAGAGATAGTGAAAGCGCGTGTCGGGCTTCTGCGCAAGCGCGCGATACCAGTCGGCCATGCGCGGCGCGGCCTCGAAGCGCCGCGCGAAAGTGTTGAGCAGCATCTCGCGCCGCTCGCGAACCTGCGTGCGCTTGATGGTGTCGTCGATGTCCGAGATGACCGACACGCCTTCTGCCGGCACCACCAGTGCTTCGCCCCGGAAGCGGTGCAGCAGTTCGCCCGGCCCGGTCACGCCGTGAAAGCGCACCCACTCGCGCGATACGCGCGATTCGCGCGGCGCGTCGATCACGATGCGCAGGTTAGTGCGACCGTCCTTGCCCGAAGCCGGCATGGTGACGCGCGTGGGGCTGCCGTCGAAGACGACGTCGATGACCTTGTCTTCTTCCGACTCGGCATGGAACAGCGCGGTGCGCTGGCTGAAGCGCAGCCTTGCCGCCGGCGAGAGCTTTCGCAGGGGCGAGGGCGGCCAGGAGAGCCGCGCCTGCCAACAACGACCGGCGCCGCAAGGCGGGCGTGGCTGTCGTCGGATGCGAGGCGCCGTCGCTCATGTATTGCTGGTGGTGGCGCGTTCGTAGGTGACGAAGTCGAAGGCGATGCCTTCCTTGGCGGAGACCTGCGATTCGCGCTGTGTCTCGCGCCATGCGGCCGCATCGAGCACGGGCGCGTGGGCGTCGCCTTCGTAGTCGCGCGCAAGCTCGGTGACGACCGCGCGTTGTGCCAGCGGCTCGGCCTCGACATAGATCTGCGCGCCGCCGATGACCCAAACCTCGGCGGGCGATGACGCCTCGCAGAGCGCGAATGCATCGCGCAGGCTGCTCGCCTGCAGGGCGCCGTCGGCGCGCCAGCCGGCCTGCCGCGTCACCACGATGTTCTGCCGGCCCGGCAGCGGCCGGAAGCGCGGCGGCAGTGAGTCCCAGGTCTTGCGCCCCATGATCACAGGCGCGCCCGCGGTCTGCTGCTTGAAGTGCGCCATGTCCTCGGGCAGGTGCCAGGGGATGGTGTTGTTCGCGCCGATCACGCCGTTGGCGGCGCGCGCGAAGATGAGGTTGATGCGCGGCTTGCCCATGCCGTTCATACCGCCACAGGCGCCTTGATGGCCGCGTGATGCTGATAGTCCAGCACCTCGAAGTCTTCGTACTGGTAGTCGAAGATCGAATCGGGCTTGCGCTTGATGTGCAGCGTCGGGTACGGGTAGGGCGCGCGGCTCAGTTGCAGCGCCACCTGCTCGGCGTGGTTGTTGTAGATGTGGCAGTCGCCGCCGGTCCAGATGAAGTCGCCCACGTCGAGGTCGCACTGCTGCGCCACCATGTGCGTGAGCAGCGCGTAGCTCGCGATGTTGAAGGGCACGCCCAAGAAGATGTCTGCGCTGCGCTGGTAGAGCTGGCAGCTGAGCTTGCCGCGTTCGCCCTCGGCCTGCGGGGGCGCCACGTAGAACTGGAAGAACGCGTGGCAGGGCATGAGCGCCATCTTCGACAGTTCGGCCACGTTCCATGCGCTCACGATGATGCGGCGCGAATCGGGGTTGGTCTTCAGCGTCTTGATGACGTCGGCGATCTGGTCGATGTGGCCGCCGTCGGGCGTGGGCCAGCTGCGCCATTGCACGCCGTACACCGGGCCCAGGTCGCCGTCTTCGCGCGCCCATTCGTCCCAGATGGTCACGCCGCGTTCCTTGAGCCAGTTGTTGTTGCTCGAGCCGGTCAGGAACCACAGCAGTTCCTGGATGATGGACTTCAGGTGCACCTTCTTGGTGGTGACCAGCGGGAAGCCCTCGTTCAGGTCGAAGCGCATCTGGTGGCCGAACACGCTCTTGGTGCCGGTGCCCGTGCGGTCGCTCTTGAACACGCCGTGGGTGTCCACGTGGCGCATGAAATCTTCGTACTGGGAGCGGACGGGGCGGGTAGGCGAGGTCATGTTGGGAATTTTACGGGGCGGCGCTAGCATTGGCCGATGACCGGTCATGACCACTCCCACGAACACAGCGAACTCGGCGAGATGGACCTGCGCGTGCGCGCGCTCGAAAGCGTGCTGGCGCAGAAGGGCTACATCGACCCCGCCGCGCTCGATGCGCTGATCGACACCTACCAGACCCGCATCGGCCCGCGCAACGGCGCGCGCGTGGTGGCGCGGGCCTGGGTCGATCCGGCCTTTCGCGAATGGCTGCTGGCCGACGCCACCGCGGCCATCGCCTCGCTCGGCTACACGGGCCGGCAGGGCGAGCACATGGTCGCGGTCGAGAACACCGACGAACTGCATCACATGGTGGTCTGCACGCTGTGCAGCTGCTACCCGTGGCCGGTGCTGGGCCTGCCGCCTACCTGGTACAAGAGCGCGCCGTATCGCTCGAGGGTCGTCAAGGACCCGCGCGGCGTGCTCGCCGACTTCGGCGTGACGCTGCCCGGCAGCACACGCATCCGCGTCTGGGATTCGACCGCCGAGGTGCGCTACCTCGTGATTCCGCAGCGACCGCCGGGCACCGACGGGCTCGGCGAAGACGAACTGGCCGCGCTGGTCTCGCGCGATTCGATGATCGGCACGCGGCTGGTCGAGCCGCCTGCCAGGCAGGAGCACGCCGCATGAGCTACGTCACCAGGGCCGACCTGGGTGGGCTGCCGGGCTTCGGGCCGGTGACGCCCGAGCCCGAAGGCGAGTTGTTCCACGCGGCATGGGAGCCGCGCGCGCTGGCGCTCACGCTGGCCATGGGCGCCACAGGATCTTGGAACATCGACGCGAGCCGCGCCGTGCGCGAGACCTTGCCCGACTACCGCAACCTGAGCTACTACCAGATATGGCTTGCCGCGCTCGAACAGCTGATGCTGCAGCGCGGGCAGATCTTTCCGGACGAGATCGCGGCCGGCGAGATGCGCCACGCGCCGACGCCCGTCGCCCGTGTGCTGCAGGCGGCGAACGTGCCGGCCGTCCTGGCCAGGGGCTCGGCGACCGAACGGCCCGCGGCGGGACCGGCGCGCTTTGCAATCGGCCAGCCGGTGCGCATGCGCATGGGCAAGGTCGACCATCACACGCGGCTGCCCGGCTACGTGCAGGGCAAGCAGGGCGTGATCGCGCATCTGCATGGCGCGCACGTCTTCGCCGACGCCAATGCGCAGGGCCTGGGAGAGCAACCGCAGTGGCTGTACACCGTGGCTTTCGACGAAGCCGAACTGTGGGGCGACGAGGCCCCGAGCCAGAACCTCTCGGTGTCCGTCGATGCGTGGGAAAGCTACCTGGAGGCGGTCGCGTGAAGGGCGGCAACATGCCGCTGGCACCCGGCATGCCTCGCGACGCCGACGGCCCGGTGTTCAGCGCGCCCTGGGAGGCGCAGGCCTTTGCAATGACCCTGGCTTTGCATGAAGGCGGCCTGTTCACCTGGCCCGAATGGGCCGAGGCATTGGCCGCGCAGATTTCAGCTGCGCAGGCCGCGGGTGACCCGGACACCGGCGAAACCTACTACCGCCACTGGCTCGCCGCGCTGGAGCATCTGGTCGCGCACAAGGGAGCCAGCTCCGGCGACGAACTTGCGCGCTACCGCCATGCGTGGGACCACGCGGCGGAGCGCACGCCGCACGGGCAGCCCATCGAACTGCGCGGCGAGGATTTTTCCTGACTAGACCCGGATCACGCGTCCCGGGTTGAGCGTGTTCTTGGGATCGAGCCCGCGCTTGATCGCCCGCATCATCTCCAGCGCCACCGGCGACTTGTGCTTCTCCAGCTTGTCGACCTTGAGTGAGCCCACGCCGTGCTCCGCGGAGAACGAGCCGCCGAACTTCTCCACCGCGTCGTACACCAGCGTGTTGATGCGCTCTTCCTCGTTCTTCAGGAACGCCTTGGTGTCGATGTTCTCCGGCGCCTGCACGTTGTAGTGCAGGTTGCCGTCGCCCAGGTGCCCGAAGTTCACGAGGCGCACGCCCTCGATCTCCCGCTTCAGCAAGGCATCGGTTTCTTCCACGAAGGCAGGAATGCGCGACACGGGAATCGAGATGTCGTGCTTGATGTTCAGGCCTTCCTCGGCCTGCGCCAGCGGAATGCTCTCGCGGATGTGCCACAGCTGGTGGGCCTGCGCGAGGTTCTCGGCCACCACCGCGTCGGTGACGCAGCCGTCCTCGAAAGCGGTTTCCAGCAGGGCCTCGAAGCGCGCGCGGGCGTGGTCTTCGGATTCGCTGTCGGAATTTTCCAGCAGCACGCAGTAAGGCACCGCCTCATCCTTGATGAAGGGCACGCGCAGCTGCGGCATGTGCTTGTCGACCAGGCTCAGCGCGAACTTGCCCATCACCTCGAAGCCGGTCAGGCCCGGGCCCAGGTGCTTGTGCGCCAGGCCCAGCAGCGTGACCGCATGGTCCAGCGAAGGCACCGCCGCCCAGGCCGTCAGTTGTGCGGCCGGCAGCGGATACAGCTTCATCGTCGCGGCGGTGATGATGCCCAGCGTGCCCTCGCTGCCGACGAACAGGTCGCGCAGGTCGTAGCCGGTGTTGTCCTTGCGCAGGCCGCTGGTGCCTTCCCAGATCTCGCCTTGTGGCGTGACCACTTCCAGCCCCAGGCACAGTTCGCGCGTATTGCCGTAGCGGACCACCTGGGTGCCGCCGGCATTGGTGGCCAGGTTGCCGCCGATGGTGCAGCTGCCCTCCGCGGCCAGGCTCAGCGGGAACAGGAAGCCGGCCTTCTCGGCGGTTTCCTGCAGGGTCTGCAGGATGCAGCCGGCCTCCACCGTCATGGTGAGGTTGGCGGCGTCGATGGTGCGAATGGCGTTCAGGCGCTGCAGGCTCAGCACCACCTGGGTGCCGCTGTCGTCGGGGATGGAGCCGACCGCCAGGCCGGTGTTGCCGCCCTGCGGCACGATGGCCGTGCCGGCAGCGGCGCAGGCCTTGACCACGTCGGCCACCTGCTGCGTGTTGGCCGGGCGCACCACGGCCAGCGACTTGCCGCGTGCGCGCTTGCGCCAGTCCTGTTCGTAGGCAGTGAGGTCGCCTTCGTTGAGCACGTGCCGGGCGCCGACGATGGCGCGCAATTGTTCGATCAGGTTGGAAGAAGAAGTCATTGGGTGGAAGCCTCCAGTGGGCGCGCGGTGGCGGCAAGGGCCTTGGCGTGGCGCAGGCGCAGCCGCACATGCCATGCGCAGGCCGCGAAGAGCACGAGGCACAGCAGCACCTCGACCAGCGCGAGCACCTGGCCCACGCCGTTGGTGTCGCTCCATGCGCGCACCACGCCCTCGGTGAAATAAAGCCAGATCATCAGGCTGACCCAGCGGTAGGTGTACATGCGGTTCTTCCACAGCCCCGCCAGCGGAATGACCAGCGGCAGTACCTTCAGCGCCAGCAGCGAGCCGCCCGGGCGCAGCGGCGCCAGCCACAGCTCCCAGGCCAGGCCCAGCACGATGAGGCCGACGAGGCTGCCCACGGCGGCCCAGCGGGTCGCGCGAACGGAGGAGGGCGGGAGCGGCAAGTTGGCATTCATTGGCGGGATACCGCGGAACCGGCTTTGCCGGGCCGCTGGTATCGCCCCCGGTGAGGGGGTTGGCGCAGCGACACGAAGTGCGCGGAGACTGGGGGGAGAGTTCAACTCCTATGATACCGGCCATGAATCGTCGGCAGCTTTGGAGGGATCTTTCGCGTTTTCCGTGGCGCAACACCGCGGCAGTGTTGGGCGAGCGTTTCCGCGAAGACAAGCTCGGCCTCACGGCCAGCAGCCTCACCTTCACCACCACCATCGCGATGGTGCCGTTCTTCACGGTTGCGCTGGCGCTGTTCACCGTGTTCCCGATGTTCGCCAAGATGCAGGGCCGGCTGCAGCGCTGGCTGATCGAGAGCCTGATTCCGGACAACATCGCGCGCCAGGTGCTCGGCTACCTCAACCAGTTCGCGAGCAAGGCCAGCGGGCTGGGCATCGCGGGCCTGATCGTGCTGCTGATCACCGCCATCGCGCTGATCCTCACCATCGACAAGACGCTCAACAACATCTGGCGCGTGCGCTCGCCGCGCCCGTTCGCGCAGCGGGTGCTTATTTACTGGGCCACCATCACGCTGGGGCCGCTGATTCTGGCGGTGAGCCTGTCGACCACGTCCTATGTGTTCTCGGCCTCGCGCGACGTGGTGGGCGGCACCATGGTCAAGCTGGCGTTCGACAGCCTCGAGTTCATGCTGCTCGCGGCCGGCATGGCCTCGCTCTACCACTACGTGCCCAACACCAACGTGCGCTGGTCGCATGCATGGGCCGGCGGCATCTTCGTGGCGGCGGCCATCGAGATCGCCAAGCGCGTGCTGGGCTATTACCTGAGCCTGGTGCCGACTTATTCGGTGCTGTACGGCGCCTTCGCCACCTTCCCGATTCTGCTGGTGTGGATCTACGTGGCCTGGGTGATCGTGCTGCTGGGCGCGGTCATCGCGGCCTATTTGCCCAGCCTGCTGACGGGCGTGGCGCGGCGCGGCGGCACCGCCGGCTGGCCGCTGCAGCTGGCCATGGAATCGCTGCAGCACCTGGCCCGCGCGCGCGCCACGCCGGCCAAGGGCATGGGCGCGGCCGAACTGGTGACGCGCATGCGGGTCGACTCGCTGCAACTCGCGCCGGTGCTCGAGACACTGGTGGCGCTCGACTGGATCGCACCGCTGGCAGAAGAGCCCGCCAACGAAGATCCGCGCTACGTGCTTCTTGCCGACCCCTCGACCCCCATCGAGCCGCTGCTGAAGGAGCTGCTGATGCCCCGGGCCGAGCCGCTCGAAGACCTCTGGCAAAAGGGCCCGCTGCGCTCCCTGAGGCTGGGCGATGTGCTCCTGATCTAGTAGAGCTAGATCTTCACCCGGCCCAGCCAGATGTCGCGGTACATCGCCCAGTCGCCCATGAACGAATAGAGCGGCCGCTTGAACGAGGCCGGCTTGTTCTTCTCGAAGCCGAAGTGCCCGAGCCATGCGAAGCCGTAGCCCGCCACCAGCCCGGCCAGCAGCCACAGCGGGTTGAGCGTGACCACCAGCGCCACAAGGCACAGCAGCGAGATCGTCGAGCCTGCGAAGTGCAGCCGGCGGCAGGTGAGGTTGGCGTGCTCGGTCAGGTAGAAGGGGTAGAACTGCGCGAAGCTCTTGAATTGGCGCGGATCGACGGCAGATCCCGTGGCAGTCGTGGTGTTCATCGTGCGAGTCTCCTGTGACCCTGAAACCCGGTAAGGGAGGGCTTTGTCCATAATAGCCACGACCTTCCGGCCGCACCACCCCGGCCTTTCGATCACACCTTCGACGCATCAGCCTTGAGCGCCCTTCCAAGCACCCCCGAATCCGCCGAGCCCGCCAGCGATGCGCCGTGGGTCGTGTGCCTGTGCGCCGAATGGTGCGGCACCTGCCGCGACTACCGGCCGCTGCTCCAGCAGGTGGCGCGGGCGCACCCTGAGTTCCGCTTTGCGTGGGTCGACATCGAAGACCACGCCGACATCGCCGATGCCTTCGACGTGGAGACCTTCCCGACCCTGCTGGTGGCCGGTGCAGATGGCACGCGCTTCCTCGGCCCGCTGCTGCCGCACGCCGAAACGCTCTCGCGCATGCTCTCCGCACTGCAGCCGCCCAAGCCCTCGAGCCTGGACGTCGACCTGCTGCTCGCGGTGCTGAACAAGAAGCCCGCCGTCTTCACGGTCTGACCGGAACCCCTTCCATGAAAATCCTGATCTTCGGCGCCACCGGCATGGTGGGGCAGGGCGTGCTGCGCGAGTGCCTGCTCGCGCCCGACGTCGAAAGCGTGGTGGCAGTGGGCCGCAGCGCCACCGGGCAGCAGCACCCGAAGCTGCGCGACCTGGTGCACAAGGACATGTACGACTACAGCGCCATCGAGCCTCAGCTGCAGGGCTTCGATGCCTGCTTCTTCTGCCTGGGCGTGTCGTCGGTCGGCATGAAGGAGCCGGAGTACAAGCGCATCACCTACGACCTGACGCTGGCCGCCGCCACCGTGCTCGCCAGGCTGAACCCCGGCATGACATTCACCTACGTGACCGGCGTCGGCACCGACAGCAGCGAGCGCGGCAGCAGCATGTGGGCCCGCGTGAAGGGCGCCACCGAAAACGCCTTGCTGCGCCTGCCGTTCAAGGCGGCCTACATGTTCCGCCCCGGCATGATCCAGCCGATGCACGGCGTGCGCTCGAAGACGCCGCTCTACGACGGCGCCATCCGCGTGCTCGGCCCGGTGCTCGGCCTGGCCTACCGGCTCTGGCCGAACCGGGTGACGACCACCGAGAAGGTCGGCCGCGCGATGCTCGCGGTGGCGCGTCACGGCGCGCCCAAGGTGGTGCTCGACCCGGCCGACATCAACGCGCTGGGCTGAGCCTTCTCAGGCCGGCCTGGCGGCGCCCGCGCGTGCCCGCCCGAGCTTGCGCCGGCCCGCGCTGGCGATCGCAGCCACCAGGTGCCCGACGAATTCCTGCGCCAGCGGCGGCAAGGTGCGGCCTTCGAGCGCCAGCACCTGCAACTGCCGCTGCTGCAGCGGCGCTTCCGCGAACGGCCGCGCCACCACCGTGCCCGCGTCGATCAGGTGCATCACCGTGAGGTGGCCCGACAGCATCACGTCGGGCGTGCGCAGCAGCGGCAGCAGCACCGACGAGAAATTGCTCACGAAGATCGCGTGGTAGCGCAGCCCCTGCAGGCTGCATGCCTGGTCGAACAGCTGGCGCGCGGTGACGCCCTTGTCGCCCACCGCCAGCGGGTAGCGCACCGCGTCGGCCACCGACACCACGCGCTGCCGTGCCAGGGGATGGTCGGGCCGCAGCACGGCGTACACCGGCGCGGTGGCCGTGTGCGCGATCGCCAGGCCGGGTTCCGGCGCCACCACGTATTTGACGGCGATGTCGGTCTCGCCGCGCGCCAGCAGCGCGCTCACGCCATCGGGCGAGCCCACGTGCAGCTCGAGCTGGCAGCCCGGGTGCGCCTGCTCGAAGCTGCGCATCACCAGCGGCATGAAGTGCCCAGCGAAGCCCTCGGTGCACGCCATGCGGATGCGCCGCGCCCCCTGGCCGCCGAGGTCGCGCACCTGCTCGACTACCTGTTCGATGTCGAGCTGCGCATTGCGCAGGTGCGCCGCCAGCCGCTCGCCTGCCGCCGTGAGCGCCATGCCGCGCGCATGCCGCTCGAACAGCGGCGTGCCCAGGCTGTCTTCGAGCTTGGCGATCTGCCGGCTCACCGCTGAAGACGCAACGTAGAGACGCGCCGCCGCCTGGTTGACCGAGCCGCTGCGCGCCACTTCGAGGAAGTGCCGCATCGGGATGCTGAGAAGCGGAAGGGTCATCTGCGCAGGATGGGTATTGCCTTGAAGGCAATGGTAGCTTGCCAAAACGATGCTGGAAGCATCGGCCTTCAGGCCTTGTACTTGCTCCACCCCACGCAAGGACAAGGACACCCTTCATGCAACGCACCGACAGCCTGGCCGCTGCCACAGCCTATTTCGACGGCGGCGGCTTCTTCGCCGACCTCCAGCGCCGCGTCGCCTTTCGCACCGAAAGCGACACCGGCGCCGCCACGCCCGCGCTCGAGGCCTACCTGCGCGAAGAGATGATTCCGCCGCTCGCGGCGCTCGGCTTCGGCTGCGAGGTCGTCGCCAACCCGGTGCCCGGCGGGGGGCCTTTTCTCATCGCGCGCCGCATCGAGGACGCGTCCCTGCCCACGGTCATGACCTACGGCCACGGCGACGTGGTCAGCGGGCAGGACGCGCAGTGGGAAGAGGGCCTCGCACCGTGGGCGCTCACGGTGCGCGGCGAGCGCTGGTACGGACGCGGCACGGCCGACAACAAGGGCCAGCACAGCATCAACCTGGGTGGCCTCGCGGCCGCGCTCGAGGCCCGCGGCGGGCGCCTCGGCTACAACATGACGTGGCTCGTCGAGATGGGCGAGGAGGCCGCTTCTCCCGGCCTGCACGCGGTGTGCGCGCGTGAACGCGACAAGCTGCGCGCCGACCTGTTCATCGCCAGCGACGGCCCGCGCGTGAGCGCCATGCGGCCCACGCTGTTCCTCGGTTCGCGCGGCGCGGTCAACTTCAGCCTGCGGCTGCGAGCCCGGCCGCGCGGCTACCACTCGGGCAACTGGGGCGGTGTGCTGGTCAACCCGGGCACGGTGCTCAGCCATGCGGTGGCATCGCTGGTGGATGCGCGCGGCCGCATCCTCGTCGAGGCCCTGCGCCCGCCGCCGGTCACGCAGGCGGTGCGCGATGCGCTGGCCGACATCGCCATCGGCGGCGGCGCGGACGACCCCGCCGTCGACGAGGGCTGGGGCGAACCCGGCCTGAGCCCCGCCGAGCGGCTGGTGGCCTGGAACACCATCGAGGTGCTGGCGCTCGGCGCCGGCTCCGCCACGCGGCCGGTCAACGCGATTCCTTCCGAGGCCGTGGCGCATTGCCAGTTGCGCTTCGTGGTCGGCACGCCCTGGCAGGACCTGCGGCAGATCGTGCGCGCGCACCTCGATGCCCACGGATTCGGGCAGGTCGAGGTGGCGATCACGCTGACCGGCGCGGCCACGCGGCTCGACGTGGAGAACCCGTGGGTCGGCTGGGCCCGGCAGTCCATCGAGCGCAGCAGCGGGCATCGCCTGGACCTGCTGCCCAACCTCGCGGGCTCGCTGCCGAACGACGTGTTCGCCGACCTGCTGGGCCTGCCGACGCTGTGGGTGCCGCATTCGTACCCCGCCTGCGCGCAGCACGCGCCCAACGAGCACCTGCTCGCGCCGCTGGCCCGCGAAGGCCTGCAGATCATGGCCGGCCTGTACTGGGACCTGGGCGAGCCGGGGCTCGCGCCCTGGGCCGCCGGCCGGCTTCCGCAATCCGCCTCTTCCTTTTCCTGATACGCACCATGGATCTCGCCATCTCACGCCGCCGCTTCGGCCTGCTGCTTTCCGCTTCCGCCGCGCTGGGCACCCATGCACCCGTGTTCGCCCAGGACGCCTGGCCCGACCGTGCCATCAAGCTCGTCGTACCCTTTCCGCCGGGCGGCGGCACCGACCTCGTGGCGCGTGCGATGGGGCAGGCGCTGTCGGAGCGGCTCGGGCAGCCCATCGTGGTCGACAACCGGCCCGGCGCCTCCACCATCATCGGCACCGACGCGGTCGCCAAGGCCGCGCCCGACGGCTACACGCTGCTGCTCTCGGGCTCGACCAGCTACAGCGTGAACCCGGCGCTGCGCGCGAAGCTGCCATACGACCCGGTGCGCGACCTGGCGCCCATCGCCATCGTGGCGCGCACGCCGCTGGTGCTGGTGGTGGGCAAGGGCACGCCGTGGCATTCGGTGCCGGAACTCATTGCGGCAGCCAAGGCCAGGCCCAAGAGCATCCGCTACGCCACCTTCGGATCGGGCTCGGGGCCGCATCTCGCGGGCGAGTTGTTCGCGCTGGCGGCCGGCATCCAGCTGCAGGACATTCCGTACAAGGGCAGCAGCCAGGGTTCGATGGCCGTGATCGGCGGCGAGATCGAAGTGGGCATCGACACCGTGGCGGCCGTGGCGCCGCATGTGCGCTCTGGCAAGCTGCGTGCGCTGGGCATCGTGGGGGCAGCGCGCTCCAGCATGCTGCCCGAGGTGCGCACGCTCGCCGAGCAGGGCCTGCCCGATGCCACCTTCGATGCCTGGTATGGCTTTGCCGCGCCGGCGCGTACCCCGGCACCGGTGATCGACAAGCTGGCCCGCGCGGTCGCGGCCACGATGTCCAATGCCTCGCTGCAGGCACAGTTGCGCGCGCAGGGCATGGAGCCGGTGGCCGTCGGCTCGGCCGCCTTCCGCACGCAGATGGAGGGCGAGATCTCGCGCTACCGTGCGCTGGCGCACCGCGCGGGCATTGCCGCCGAGTAAGTAGGACAGGGGCGCGAACTCAGCCCGTCGGGCTGCACGGATGGATGGCATGGGGCAAACTGGAAATCCGTGGTTGCCTTTGTGGCGACAGGCCGGGCCGCTCGCCCGGCCCGATGCAGATCCCATGACTCAGCTTTCGTCCCGCACCCCTGGCGTCTTTCGCGCCCTGCACGTCCTTCGACGTTGGGGGCGGGGCGTGCTTCTGTGCCTGGCCGCGGTGTCGGGCGCCCATGCGCAAACGGCCCCGAATGGCGAATGGCCGCAAAGGCCGATCCGCATGGTGGTGCCGTTCACGGCCGGCGGCGGCAGCGACATCGTGGCCCGTGCCTTCGCGCGCCCGCTGTCCGAGCAACTGGGCCAGCCAGTCTTCATCGACAACAGGCCCGGCGCGGCCACCGTCATCGGCACCCAGTACGTCGTGCGTTCGGTTCCTGACGGCCACACGCTGCTGCTGTCGGGCTCGACCAGCTTCAGCATCAACCCGGCGCTGCGCAAGAAGCTGCCTTACGACCCGACGCGCGACCTGGCGCCGATCGCCATCGTCGCGCGCAGCTCGCTTGCGCTCGTGGTGGGCAAGGACACGCCCTGGCATTCGCTGCCCGAGCTCATCGCGGCGGCCAAGGCGCACCCGGGGCGCATTCGCTATGGCACCTTCGGCCCGGGGTCGGGCCCGCACCTGGCGGGCGAGATGCTCGCAGCGGCTGCCGGCATCCGGCTGCAGGCCGTGCCGTACCGCAACACGGGCCAGCTTGCCGTGGCCCTGAGTGCCGGCGAAGTCGACCTGGGCATCGAGGTGGCCGGCGCGCTGGCACCGCTCGTGAATGCGGGCCGGCTGCGTGCGCTGGCCGTGTTCGGCGCCGGCCGCTCCGGCGCGCTGCCCGGGGTGCGCACGCTGGCGGAACAGGGCCTGCCCGAGGCCACGTTCGAAGCATGGTTCGGGCTGGCCGCCCCGGCGCGCACGCCGGCGCCGGTGCTCGACGCGCTTTCCCGGGCGGTCACGCAGGCCATGGACGACGCGGCCCTGCAGGCGAGCCTGCGCGCGCAGGGCATGGAGCCCGTGGCGGTCGGCCCGGAGGCCTTCCGCAAGGAGGCTGCAAGCGAAATCTCGCGCTACCGCGTGCAGGCCGACCGGGCGGGCATCTCGCTGGACTGATGGACTGAGCCACCAGTGCGGCGGCTTCAGGCGGCAGGCGCCGCGTTCAAAAAGTCGCGCAGCGCGAACAGCACCGCGTCGGGTGCCTCGCTCATCAGCGCATGGCCTGCGTGCACCGTCACCACCTTGGCGTTGCGGGCCTTGCCCACCAGCGCCTTGGTGGCGCGCGGCGGCGTCATCTGGTCGGCGTCGCCGAGCAGGAACAGCACCGGGCATTGCACCTTTTCCATCGCCGCTTCGCCGTTGGCGTAGTCGTTGCAGGCCTTGAAGCCGATATGGAACACGTTGGCCTCGCGGTTGCTCGCGAGCACGCGGCGCATCAGCGCGCGCGAACTGCCGTAGAGCCAGGTGCCCGGGCCGAGCGCGGACGGCGGCGGCGCCAGCAGCGCATGCGAGAAGGTGTTGACCATGGCAATGGCGCGTTGCGGGTCGTTGAGAGCGCCGTCCAGCAGCGCGGGCGACACCGTCATCGGGTAGGCCGTGCCCACCATCGCCAGGTGCGACACGCGCCCGGGCGCGCGCGCCGCGGTCTCCAGCGCAATGAGCGAGCCGAAGCTGTGCCCGACCAGCGCGGCTTTCTCCACGCCCGCCGCGTCGAGCAGGGCGATGACGAACTGCGCCGCCTCTTCCACGCTGGCGGGCGGCGGGCCTTCGCTCTTGCAATGGCCGGGCAGGTCGACCGCCAGCACGTTCCAGCCGTGGTTGGCGAACCAGCGGGTCTGCAGGATCCACACGCTGTGGTCGTTCAGCACGCCGTGGATGAACACGGCCGTGGGCTTGGCCGGATCGAGGGGCTTGCCGCCGGTATAGCAGTAGGTGCCGTTGCCGTTGACTTGAAGGATGCTCATGGCGTCTCTTTCTTGGGTCTTGTTTGTCTTGTGTTCGAGGATGTAGCGGGTCAGCGCGCAGACGCGGCCTCCGCTTGCGCGGGCTGCGCCCAGCCGCGGACCGCGCTCGGCAGGATCTCGCCCGTCTCGTGCCTGAAATGCATCAGCGTGCCGTCGAGTTCCAGGTCCGAGCCGTCTCGCAGCAGGAAGCCGAGAAAGTCGCCGCCGTCGTCTTGCGCGACCAGCAGCGCACGCGCGGCTTCCGGGTGGCTGGCCACCCAGTCGCCGTCGTCGCCGATGTCGTCCAGCATGCGCAGGCGTTCGCGCGGGAACCAGTGCCACTGGCGCGGGTCTTGCGGGTCGAGGTCGTCGTCGGCATGCGTCGGCAGGCCGGTGCGCAGCAGCTCGGCATAGGCCGCGGGCAGCACCAGCTGCGTGACACCGATCGACTGCCGGGCCAGCGCCTGCCGCCGGACCTGGAGCGCAGCAAAGACCTGTATCGATTGCTCGCTGGGGTCTGCATCTTGCGAGGCTGCGACTCGCGACAGCAGCGCGCCGCGCTCCGCACGCAACGCCGGGCCGTGCATCTCGGCGGGCTGGACGAACGCCGTGCGCCATTCCTTGCCGAAGCGCATGCCGGTGAAGCCGCCGCTCACCAGCGCCTGTCGCAGGTCGTCGCTGACCAGCGGGGCGCCTTCATCGGGCAGCCAGAGCAGGTCGAGTGGCTGGAGGTGAACGGGCCAATGGGCCGATGCCATGTCGAGCACCGCCCGCCCGTGGCGGGACACGCCGGCAGGCTGAAACGCCTCGGCCATGACGTGGGCCGCGTGCTCGAGCGCGCGCTCCGGCGCGACGTAGCCGGGCGTGCGTGGCAGCTCTTTCTCGAAGTCGGCTGCGGCCTGCGCGACCTGGGCCGCCGTCTCGAAGCTGCCCGCCGCGAAGACGCGGTGGTAGCGCGGCCGGTCTCTCTGCAGCCGCACCGTGATGCGCAGCGCGGTGCGCGCCAGGTCGAGGCTGTCGAGCCACTGTCCGTCGCCTAGCCAATGCATCAGCCGGTACGTGGCGCGCTGGTCGCCGAAGCGTGCGTGCTGATGCGCTGGAAAGCGGGCTTCCACGTCGTACGCGCGGTGGGCCGGCAGCCTGAATTGCGTCAACAGCGCGTGCAGCCTCAGGCTGACGAGCAGGCATTTGGCGTGCGGCGAACCGTCGCCCGACCAGCCGGCCAGGTCGGGAAATCGCGGCGGATGGCCCCAGCCCTGCGACATCTCGATGCGCTGCGGCGCGTCCCAGAAATGCTCGCGGGCGATCGGAGGCGCATCGCCACGGCCGCTGTAGGTCTCGCGGTCGCGCGTGCCGTCGGGGTGCGCGGCAAAGAAATGCGGCGCCACGCCGAGCGCGTCCGGGCCCTTCAGCCATTCGAAGAAGGGTGTCGGCTCCATCGGCGCGGTCAGGCTTTCTCCGCCGCCTTCAGCGCGCGCTTGAGGTCGTCGATCAGGTCGGCCGCATCCTCCAGGCCGATCGACAGGCGGATCGTGCCTTGCGAGATGCCCGCGCCGGCCAGCGCCTCGTCGGTCATGCGGAAGTGGGTGGTGCTGGCCGGGTGGATCACCAGGCTGCGGCAGTCGCCCACGTTGGCCAGGTGGCTGAACAGCTTGAGTGCCTCGATGAAGGCCTTGCCCTGCGCGCGGCTGCCCTTGATGTCGAAGCTGAACACCGCGCCGGCGCCGCGCGCACCGTGGCGCAGCAGCTTCTGCGCGAGCGCGTGGCTCGGGTGCGACTCGATCAGCGGGTGTCCCACGCGCGACACGAACGGGTGCGCGGCCAGGAACTCGACCACCTTCTGCGTGTTGTCGATGTGGCGCTCCATGCGCAGCGGCAGCGTCTCGATGCCCTGGAGGATGAGCCAGGCCGTGTGCGGGCTCATCGACGCGCCGAAGTCGCGCAGGCCTTCGCGGCGCGCGCGCAGCAGGAAGGCGCCGACGGTGCTTTCCTCGCTGAACACCATGTTGTGGAAGCCGTCGTAGGCCTGCGTCAGCTCGGCGAACTTGCCCGCGCTGCCATCGGCAGCGCTTCGTGATGCCTTCTCCCAGTCGAAGCTGCCGCCGTCGACCACCACCCCGCCGATCACGGTGCCGTGGCCCGACAGGAACTTGGTGGCCGAGTGGTAGACCAGGTCGGCGCCCCAGTCGAAGGGCTTGATGAGGTAGGGCGAGGTGAGCGTGGAGTCGACCAGCAGCGGCACGCCGGCTTCGTGGGCGATGTCGCTCACCGCCGGGATGTCGAGCACGTCGAGCCCGGGGTTGCCCACGGTTTCGCCGAAGAACAGCTTGGTCTCGGGCCGCACGGCGTTGCGCCAGCCGTCGAGGTCGCCGGGCTTGACGAAGGTGGTCTCGATGCCGAAGCGGCGCATCGTGTAGTGCAGCAGGTTCTGCGAGCCGCCGTACAGCGCCGTGCTGGCCACGATGTGCGAGCCCGCGCCCATCAGCGTGGCCACCGACAGGTGCAGCGCGGCCTGTCCGCTGGCCGTGGCGATGGCGCCGATGCCGCCTTCGAGCGCCGACACGCGCTGCTCCAGCACCGCGTTGGTCGGGTTGCTGATGCGCGAATAGACGTGGCCGGCGCGCTCCAGGTTGAACAGCGCGGCGGCGTGGTCGCTCGACTCGAAGACGAAAGAGGTGGTGAGGTGGATCGGCACGGCCCGCGCGCCGGTGGCGGGGTCGGGCGAGGCGCCGGCGTGCAGCGCGAGGGTGTCGAAACCGGGGTCGGAATAACCGGGCATGAAGGCCTTTCTGTGTCTGAGCGTTGTCTCCTGGCAATGCCCCGTTACGTCTGCAATTCATGCGTCCGCGACATGGACGCTCAGGTCGGCGTCGATTGTGGGCTATATTCAAAAACGGCAGGCCCGCCCAGATACACCAGAGATAGCCGAGATTGAGTCCCGAGAGGAGCACACGATGAAAGTCAGCGACATCCTTCGCGTCAAGGGCAACACGCTCTTCACCATCACGCCAGACGACCCGCTGGCAGACGCCGCCAACACCATGGCGGAAAAGGACATCGGTTCGCTGGTGGTCATGGAGCACGGCGACCTGGTCGGCATGCTCACCTTCCGGGAAGTGATCGTCGCCATCGTCAACAACGGCGGCCAGGTCGGCACCACGCTGGTCCGCAAGGCCATGGACGACGCCCCCGTCACCTGCACCCTGGAAACCGACCTCGACGAAATCCGCCGCATCATGCTGGAGCGCCACGCGCGCTACATGCCCGTCATGGACAAGCGCATGCTGATGGGCGTGATCAGCTTCTACGACGTGGCCAAGGCCGTGGTGGACAGCCAGAACTTCGAGAACAAGATGCTCAAGGCTTACATCCGCGACTGGCCCGCGGAAGACGAAAAGACCGGCTGACCGGCCATTGCGGAAACACCGAGGAACCGGCTACGCCGGGCCTCGGGTGTTGCCCCCGGCAGGGGGTAGGCGAAGCGGACACGAAGTGCCGCGCAGCCTGGGGGCGAGCTCTTACTCTTTGATGTTCGCGGTCTGCACGATCTTCTGGTTGCGTGCGTATTCCGCCTGCACGAACTTGCCGAACGCTTCCGGCGTGCCGCTGCCCGGCAGCGCGCCTTGCTCCATCAGCTTGGAGCGCACGCCTTCTTCCTGCAGCACCGCATTGAGTTCCTGGTTGATCTGCGCGACCACCGCCGGCGGCGTTTTCGCGGGCGCGAAGATGCCGGTCCAGCTCACCATGTCGAAGCCCTTGAGGCCGGGCATCTCGTCGAAGGTAGGCACATTGGGCAGCGTGGGCAGCCGCTTGCTGCTGGTGATGCCGAGTGCCTTCAGGCGCTTGCCGTTCACGTGCGGGATGGCGCTGGTGCTCACCAGCATGGCCAGGTCGACCTGGTCGCCGATCACGTCGGTGGCAATCTGCGCGCCGCCGCGGTAGGGCACGTGGGTGACGAAGATGCCGCTGCGCTCCTTCAGCAGCTCCATGGCCAGCTGCAGCACCGTGCCCACGCCCGAGGTCGCGTAGTTGTATTTGCCGGGCTTGGCCTTCGCGAGCTTCACGAAGTCGGAGAAAGTCTGGGCCTCCAGGCCGGGCCGCGCCACCAGCACCATCGGCGCGGTGTTGAGCAGGCCGACCGGCGCCAGGTCTTTGAGCGGGTCGAAGCGGAAAGCGGTCGGGTTGACCAGCTTGCCGATGGCGATGGCGCTGTCGGGGCCCACCACCAGCGTGTAGCCGTCGGGCGTGGCGTTCACCGCCTTTGCCACGCCGATGGCGCCGCCCGCGCCGCTCAGGTTCTCGATGATCACCGACTGCTTGAGCCGCTCGCCGAGCCGCTGGGCGACGAGCCGGGCGTTCACGTCCACGCTGCCTCCGGCGGTGTATGGAACGATCAGCGTGATGGGCTTGGCCGTGGGCCAGGCCTGTGCGAGGGCCACGGTGGGGAGCGCCGCGCAGAGTGCGGCGGCAAGGAGCAGGCGGCGGGGCGTGTTCATGGCGGGGGTCATCCTTGGTGATCTTGGGAAGGGGTGGGCTCGTCGGCCAGGCGGGCGCGCAGCGTGTCGAACGCATCGCTCCACTGCGTGCGCCATTCGCGGCGCTGCGTGTCGTCGATCCATGCGCCGTCCAGGCCGTTGTGCATGAAGCCGCGCAGGTCGTCCAGGCCGAAGCCGAAGTCGCGCACCATCATCAGCCAGGCCTGCGTGGGCGTGACCTTGTGCAGCGTCGGGTCGTCGGTGTTGGGGTGTACGCGCAGGCCCAGGCCGGGCATCTTGCGGATCGGATGGTCCAGCGCCCAGCGCTCCGGCGGCAGCGTGCGCAGGTAGTACGAATTGGTGGGCACCACGGTGAAGATCACGCCGCGCTCGGCGCACTGGCGCGCGTAGTCGGGCTGGTCGACCACCGTGTAGCCGTGATCGATGCGGTCGACCTGCAGCACGTCGAGCGCGGTACGCACGTTGGTCCAGGGCATGCCGAACTCGCCCGCGTGCGCGGTGGTCTTGAGGCCGGCTTTCTTCGCGTCGGCATAGGCCTGGGTGAACAGCTCGGGCGGGCGGTCGTTCTCGCGGTAGTCGATGCCGATGCCGATCACCTCGTCGCAGCGGTGCGCCTTGACCCACTCCACCATTTCCACTGCGGCCTGCGGGCTGGCTTCGCGGTCGATGGCGGCGATGAGCCGGCCGGTGATGCCGAAATCCTGCTGCGCGTCGTGGATGGCGCGCACGATGGCCGCCTGCGCCATCGGATAGGCAATGCCCGATTCATGCACCGTGCCGGTGGGGTTCCAGAAGAACTCGGCATAGCGCACGTTGTGCGAGGCCGCGTCCTGCAGGTATTCGAGCGTGAGCTGGTAGAGGTCGCCGGCGCTGCGCACCAGCTGGGCGTCGAGCGCGCGCAGCACGCGCAGCACGCCGACCGGCTTTTCTCCGCGCGTGTAGAAGCCCTCGATCTCGTCGGCCGCCAGCGGCGCGCCGGCACGCAGGTTGAGCTGCTTGAAGGTCTCGTGGCGCACCGTGCCGAACAGGTGGCAGTGCAGCTCGGCCTTGGGCATGGCCCGCAGCATCGATTCCAGCGTGAAGGGGACGGGGGTGGGGCTGGTCATGCTGACCAGTCTAGTAATTGCCTCCTCATAAAGAAAATTTTGAATTTCTATAATTTGATTCACTGAATCAATAACCGAGGATGCGTCCATGGCCGCCTTGCCCCTGCGTGCGCTCACGCTGCGTCAGTTGCAATTCTTTTCCGTGCTGGTGGAAGAAGGCCAGTTCGGCCGCGCTGCCAAGCGGCTTTCCATCACGCAGCCGGCCTTGAGCAACGCCATCAAGCAGATGGAAAAGCTGCTGGGCGCCGAGTTGCTGACCCGCTCCACCCACCGGCTGGAACTCACGCCCGTGGGTGCCGAAGTGCTGGCGCGCACCGATTTCCTGGTCAACACCTTCGACGTGGCGCTGCGCGACATCGAAAGCACGGTGCAGCGCGGCCGGGCCTTCGTGCGTATCGGCGTCATTCCCTCGGCCAGCGCGCGCGTGGCGGCCGCGGCCAGCGAGTTCCTGCAGAGCGGCCAGCGCGAGGTGGAGCTGGCCTGGCGCGACGCACCGTCGAACACGCTGCTGGCCGAGTTGCGCAGCGGGCAGATCGACATGGCGGTGGCCGCCATCACCGAACCGCCCGGGGGCCTGACCTGCATCGACCTGTTCCGCGACCCGCTGGTGCTGGTGGTGCGGCGCGACCATGCGCTGGCGGCAGCCGGCGACGCGAACTGGGAGGCCATCGGCAAGGAGCGGCTGGTGCTGTTCGAAAGCGGCAGCATGCCCGCGCTGGGCAACCCTGCTCGCGCGCAGTTCGCGCAGGGCGCGGAGCCCTACCGCGTGAGCTATTCGGAGACGCTCTATGCGCTGGTGCGCAGCGGGCAGGCGCTGGGGCTGATGCCGCGCCTGTACACCTCTTCGCTGCGCGACCCCGAACTGGCCGTGGTGCCGCTGCTGAAGCCGCGCGTCGAGCGCCGCGTGGTGCTGGCCTACCTGCCCGGGCCGATGCGCAACGTGGTGGCGCAGGAGCTGATCGCGTTCCTGCGCGACAGGCTTCCGCAGGCCGGCGAGGCGACCGTGCGGCGCGTGAGCAAGGCGCCGCGCGCGCGGCGCTGAGCGCTTCAGGCCATCTGCGTTTCGCGCCGGAAGCGCTCCAGCGTCCAGCCCTCGCCGAGCAGGAACATGCGCGTGTGCAGCTCGGCGAGCGTGGCGTGCTCGACCTCGCGGCCCAGGTAGCTCAGCTGCTTGTTGCGCAAGTCGGCAAAGCCTGCCTCGCAGTGGCGCGACAGGCTCTGCCAGAGCGCATGCGCGCCCGGCGACTGCCGCGCGCCGCTCATGAGGCAGATGCCCCGGCGCAGCGCCCAGCGGTACACGGCGGAGGCCAGCCCGCGCCGCTGCCAGGCCGGGTCGTACTGCGAATGCGGCGCGCGGATGTGGCGGTCGGCCCTGCGGTTCAGCTCGATCAGCCGGTTGAACACGGTGTAGCCGACCAGGCTGTCGCGGCGCGTGTCCTCGATGTAGACGTACAGCTCGCCGTCGGCCTCGCGAAAGCGTGCGCGCAGGCCGGGGTCGCCCGGCACGAGCCGCGGCATGTCGCGCAGGCGGTCGCCCATCGCGCGCATGCGTTCGTGCACCGGTGCCAGCGTGTCGACAGGCTTGGCCTTGCGCGGATCGACGTCGATGCGCAGCTCGGCCGGCCTGAAGCGCCACCAGACCGGCAGCATCGGAAGGAATGTCAGTGCCGGCGTCATGCCGCACCCCGCTGCGCCAGCGCCGCGGGGTGCTGGCCCTGGCGGGCCGCAAGCGCGCAGTGCGGCACCACCAGCACGTCGCCCGTGGACCAGCGCAGCACGCGCAGTGCCACGCTGCCGAAAAGAAAGTCCATCAGCGCGGAGCGCCTGCGCTTGCCCACCACCAGCAGATCGGCCTTCGAGTACTGCTGCTGCACGGCAGCCTGCCGCGCAGGGTCGCCGCGCCCTATCGACGACACCACGCGATTGCGGCGTGCGATAGATGCATCGGACAGCCACAGCATGCGTTCGCGCGCATGGCGGGCGCAGGCGTGGCGGTAGGCGTCGATCACGTGCGTTGACACGTCGGCGTAGCGCAGCTTGCCTTCGTGCATGGGCGTGAAGGCGTGGAACAGCTCGATGTCGGCCTGGCCGTCGAAGGCGCAGGCCAGGTCGACCAGGGGGCGCGACTCTTCCATGAGATCGACGGCGACGAGGATGCGGCCGTAGCGGCCGGCCCGCGCATCGAGCCGCGCCACCAGCACCGGCCGCTGTGTCGCCCGCACCAGCTGTTCGGCCGGCTGGCCGTGGAAGAAGGCCGCGAGCGAGCGGTCGGGCTCGTCGCCTATCACCACGAGGTCGCACCACTGCGCCTCGTGCGCGGCGCCGTCGAGGCGCCCGCGCGTGTCGTCGATCTTCTTGACGAGGATGCCGAAGCGCTCGGCCACCTCCAGGCACACGGCGCCCAGGCCGCTGGCCGCATCGGCATCCGCCGGGCCGGCGAAGGCGGCGGGCGCGTACATGATCTTCAGCAGCGCGCCGTGCGCCGCCGCGATGGAGGCCGCGCGCACCACCGTGCGCAGGCCGTGCGCCGACAGGTCCGTCACCGCCAGGATCGATTGGATGTTCATCGTCAGTGTTCTTTCCGCATGACAAAGCCGGCCGCCGGCCACGGCGAAGCGGCTGGCAGCGAGCAGGAGAATCAGCTGGGGAAAGCGCGGCGTGCCCGTGCGGGCGCGCTACCGCGCGGGGCTTGGGCCCGGCGGTCGATGAAAGGTGCTGAAGAAAGGGGAGGGAGGCTGACCGCCGGGCTCAGAGATCTGCGAGGGTCGGATGCGACCCTGCAGCCGTGCACGCAGTGAAGACTGCGCGCGGCGTGCTGCGGATGAAAGCCTGGCGTTGCATGGGGCCCGAGTGTAGGAAGCCCCGCGCGCAAGGGCAAACAATGGCCTCACGCCCTTTGCCGGATTGGCGCGATGCCCCTCAGCCGTTCAGCTCGGCCGCCGCGTGGATGGTTTCGCGCACGCGCGGGTAGATCTGTGCATTCCACTTGCTGCCGCTGAACACGCCGTAGTGCCCCACGCCGGCTTGCAGGTGATGTGCCTTGAGGTAGGGGCGGATGCCGGTGCACAGGTCTTGCGCCGCCACCGTCTGGCCCACGGCGCAGATGTCGTCGCGCTCGCCTTCCACCGTCAGCAGCGCGGTGCGGCGGATGGCGGCGGGGTTCACGGTGCGCTCGCCCACGGTGAGCTTGCCGCGCGGCAGGTCGTAGGTCTGGAACACGCGCTCCACCGTCTCCAGGTAGAACTCGGCCGGCAGGTCGTTCACGGCCAGGTATTCGTCGTAGAAGCTGCCGATGGTGCGGGCCTTGTCGATGTCGCCTTCCACCAGGTGGGTGTACATGTCCTCGAACTGCTTCTTGTGGCGCTCCGGGTTCATGCTCATGAAGGCCGACAGCTGCAGGAAGCCCGGGTACACGCGCCGCATGGCGCCCGCGTGCGGCCACGGCACATGGCTGATGAGGTTGCGGCGGAACCAGTCGATCGGCCGGTCGGTCGCGAGCTTGTTGACTGTGGTCGGGTTGATGCGGCAGTCGACCGGGCCGGCCATCAGCGTGAGGCTGCGCGGCGTGGCGGGGTTGTCGTCCTCGGCCATCAGCGCGGTGGCGGCCAGCGCGGCCACGCAGGGCTGGCAGACCGCCACCATGTGCACGCCCGGGCCCACGGCCTCCAGGAAGCGCATGAGCTGCAGCGTGTAGTCGTCCAGGCCGAAGCGGCCCTCCCAGAGCGGCACGTCGCGCGCGTTGTGCCAGTCGGTCAGGTACACGTCGTGGTCGCGCAGCAGCGTGCGCACGGTTTCGCGCAGCAGGGTCGCAAAATGGCCCGAGAGTGGTGCGACCAGCAGCACGGGCGGGTGCACCGCTTCGGTGTCTTTCCTGAACTGCAGCAGGGTGCCGAAGGGCGAGACCAGGGTTTTTTCCTCGTGCACGGCCACTTCGGCGCCGTTGACCGGCACGCTGGCAATGCCGTAGGGCGGCCGCGTGTGGGTCAGCCGCATGCGCGAGAACACCTCGAACTGCGCGGCCATGCGCCGCAACATGGTGCGCTCGGTGCCGTCTTTCCACAGTGCCTGGCCCAGGTACTGCGCGGCGAGCCTGGCGGGCGACAGCATGTCGGCTTGGTTCTGGTAGGCCCGGTACAGCATGGCTTCGGTGCAGGCAAGTTGCGGGCCAGCCGTATGGCATGGCGCTTGCACGCAATGCAGCAACGCCCAAGGAGCTTCAAGATGGCCAAACCCGTTCTCACCATCAGCAGCAAGAACTACGGCGCGTGGTCGCTGCGCGGCTGGCTGATGTGCAGGCTGGCCGGGCTGGACTTCAGCGAGAAGGTCATTCCGCCCGACGACCCGGCCATGAAGGCCGAGATGCTGCTGCTGTCTTCGTCGATGCTGGTGCCCTCGCTGCAGCACGGCGGCGTGAAGGTGTGGGACACGCTGGCCATCGGCGAATACCTCAACGAGATCAAGCCCAAGGCCGGCCTGCTGCCCGACGACATCGCAGCCCGCGCCCACTGCCGCGCCATCTGCGGCGAGATGCATTCGGGCTTTTCGTCGATGCGCGGCGCGCTGCCGATGAACATCAAGGCTCATTTCAAGCACTTCAAGGTGTGGTCGCGCGCGCAGGCCGACATCGACCGCATCGTCGCCATCTGGCGCGAATGCTTCAAGGCCTATGGCGGCCCTTTCCTGTTCGGCAAGCAGCCGGGCATGGCCGACGCGATGTACGCGCCGGTGGTCACGCGCTTCCTGAGCTACGACGTGGCGCTGGACAGCGCGTGCGCTGCCTATTGCAAGCGGGTGATGGAGCTGCCGGCCATGAAGGAATGGGTGGCAGCGGCAAAACAGGAGCCCGAAGAAATCGACGAGCTCGACGCGGAGTTCTGACCGGCGGCGCCCCTGCCTAGTGCCGGAACATCCGCAGGTCGAGCGCGCTTTCCTCGCCCAGCCACATGGCATGCGCCGTGTGGTCCGCGAAGTCGTCGCCGGTCGCGCCGTGCACGAACACGTCGAGCCCGTTGCGGTTGGCTTCGAGCCAGCCGATGACCTGGTCGAATTCGGCGGCGTCGAAGGCGAGCTGGCAGCTCCAGTGCGGATGCGGGCCCACCAGCCGCTCGTGCACCCGGCCGACCACCACCATCAGTTCGTGGCCGGCGCGCTCGCAGAGACTGCGGGCCTGCGCCAGCGTGTCGGGTCCGAAGTAGACGTGGGCGTGGTACTGGGCGTTGAGGTTTTCGGGGCGGCGTGGCATGGTGCGCTCATTGTGGACCCAGGCGCGGGCCCAGGTGAAAACGCCCGCTGTAGCGGAACACGTCGCCGAACCAGCGGTGGCGCAGCAGCATCTTCATGGTGAAGCGGTCGGCGTCCTGCGGGTCGGGCCGCTCTTCCACGTAGGCAGTGCCCAGGAAGAGCCCGAGCGGCAGCGGAATGCGCAGCCCCGCCACGCGCCAGATGTAGCCCCGGTCGCGGAACACCACCGCGCCTTCTTCCGCGCTCACGGCCAGCCGCATGCCGATGCCGAAGCGCACGTACTCGATCACCTCGCCGCCCCGGCGCGCGTCGTGCTCCATGTGCGATCGGAAATGAAAGGGCGGCCTGCCCGGGAAGCGGAAGACCCGGTCCCAGTGGAGCGTGGCGTTGTCGGGGCGGCAGCGGTAGTGCACTTCGATCGGCACGTCCTTGCCCTGGTGCGGCACCAGCGCGCCGAACAGCCGGCCGAGGGGCATCAGCAGTGCGGCCCAGGGGGCGTGCCAGACCTCGCTCATGGTGCCGCGCACGCACACGTGGTCGTCGGAGAACGGCACCATCGTGTAGTGGCGGCGGATGACGTCGCCGAGCCGCTCCCAGGCGGGGCCGAGCGCCTGCTGGAAGACCGGTGCGGTGGGCGGCATCGTCGTCATCCGGCCACCGCCGTGCCGGCCGTGGCTTCGGCGCGTGCCTTGTAGAAGCGCAGGATGTTTTCCGAGGCGTCGGCCAGCAGCAGGTGCATGACGCGGTCCGCATACCAGTTGAAGCTGGTGCTCATGCGCCACGACACCGCAACGCGCAGTTCGGTGCCGCCGTCGCGCGGCGTCAGCGTGTAGGTGGCGTCGCGCAGGTCGAAGTACTGGCCGCCGATCATCACGTGGTCGTCGAGCGCCCCGGCCGGAAAGGAGTCGGGCGAGAAGCGGAAGCGCCACTTCAGCAGGCGGTCGGGCTGCCACTCGGTGATGACTTCCTCGAAGTGCACGTTCTTCTGCCACTGCACCTGGCGCACGCGGCCCTCGGGCGTGTCGACCGTGACGCCCGACACCGGCATCGGCACGCCGATGCGGTAGGCCCAGGCGTCGCCGACTTCTGCGGGGCGGATGTCGCGCGCGGCGTTCAGCTCGTGCCACACGCGTTCGGCGGGCGCGGCGATGAAGAGCGTGCGCGATGTGTTCGACAGCCGGTCCGGGTTGGGCAGCTGCGGCTCGATGGCGCCGAGCACCAGCGGCAGCATTGCGAAGCTGTAGATGGCCTGCTTGGGCCAGTTGGTGATGCGGCACACGATGCCCATCGCCAGTCCGCCGACGCTGCCCATCACCGCGAACAGCGGCACGATGACGATGGCGCAGATCAGCCCCTCGATGAACACCGCCAGCGTGCCGCCGACGAAGAGCGCGGTCGCCACCCACGGCGCCCAGAGGTAGTAGCCCCAGCTGCGGCGCTCGATGCGCTCGGCCATGTACACGGTGACGGCGCCGCACAGCGCAGGCACGAAGTACACGAAGGAGCCGAGCATCGGCGAGAAGCGCTGGCCCGGGCCGCCGCTGAAGACGATGCGAAGCACCAGCGCGATGGCCGCGCCCGCCAGCATCGGCCAGAACCACGCGAAGGGCATGGCGCCTCGGGACTGGGGCGGCAGTTCGTCGGGTGCCTGGTCTGGCGCGAGTGCGGCGAGCCGGCTTTCCTGGTTGTTGTCTTGCATGCGAAGCTTTCTGCTGGTTGTTTTTTCTCGTGTTCGCTCAGCCGGCACTGCGCGTGGCCGTGACCATGCAGTAGTCGAAGTCGCGCCAGAACATGCCCAGCGCCAGCGCGCAGTAGCTGGCCACGATGTGCTTGCGCCGCCACGGGCCGAGCTTGCCGCGCGCCTTCCAGAGTTCGGCCAGGGTGAAGCGCGTGGCCAGCACCGGAATGTGCAGCGCGCTGGGCGCGACGCGCCAGCGCAGCGACGTGCACTCGATGTCCTCGAAGCCGTTGTCGCGCAGGGCGGCGATGAAGTCGTCTCGCACGGCCAGCGTGGGCACGGCCCAGCTGTCGGCCCACAGGCGATGCAGCCAGCCGGCCACGCGGCCGGGCTTGCGGCGCAGCAGGAAGCCGTCGGCCACCGCCAGCCGCGCGCCGGGCTTGAGCAGGCGCGCGGCCTCGCGGATGAAGTCGGCCTTGGCGGTGCCGTCGGCATAGCAGGCGCTTTCCAGGGCCCAGGCGCCGTCGGCCTGCGCGGCGGGCAGGCCGGTGCGGGTGTAGTCGGCCTCCACGTGGGCCATGCGGTCGGCCACCCCCGCCGCGGCATCCAGCCTGGCGGCGATGCTGTTCTGCACTGCCACGTTGGTCACGGTGACGGCGTACAGCGACGGGTTGTCGCCCACCAGCGTGCGCGCGGTGGCGCCGGCGCCACAGCCCATGTCGATCACGCAGCGGCGGGGCGCGGCGCCGGGTTGCGCGTCGGCAAGCCGCAGCGCGCGGCCGACCACGCGGTTCATCTCGACCAGCATGCCTTCGCGCCGAAACGGGTTCAGCCCGGCGCGCCAGAAGCCGAAGTGCATGTTGTAGCTGGGGCTCCAGGCGCTGTAGTCGAACGCGACTTCGGTGAAGTAGACCTGGGTGTCTTCGGTGGTGATTGGGGCACCGGCCGACGCCTGCGCGGGCGCTTCGAGCGGCAGGCGGAAGTCGGGCTGGAAAACGGTAGGCATGGCTATTCCCTCGCGTGGTTGTCCGATGGTTTTTCTTCAGAGGCGGCAGTTGCCGTCGTTGCAGGAAGGCGCGATGCGCCCCGCCAGCCGTGTCGCCAGCCAGCGCGGAATGCGGTAGCGGTTGCGCGCCAGCAGGGCGTAGGCGCGGTCGGCCAGCGGCGCGACCAACGGCAGGTCGAGCAGGCCGCCGCCGCTGGGCAGGCCCACCGCCGCGCGGCTTGCGCGGATGGCCGGCATGCCGACCAGCACCCTGCCTGTGGCGTCCACCACGTGGATCGCGGCCATCAGCGCGTCGCGCGGTGCCGGCCCGTCGCTGAACGATGCGGGCGAGCAATCGACGAAGCGCAGCCGGCCCGCCGTGTCGTGCGCCCCCAGGTTGCCCATTTCGGCCGAGCAGATGGCGCAGCTTGCGTCGAAGTACACGGTCAGCGGATAGATGGGGAGGGCGGCTTGGCTCATGGCATCCTTTGTTCTCGATATTTCTGTCAAAACAGAAACAAACGGGCAAAAAAAGAGAGGGCTCAGATCATCGGCAGGCTGGCGTGATGGGCATCGGGATCTTCGTCCTTGCCGCCCTTGTCGCCGCGCACGAACTTCTGCACGCTGGCGCCCAGCGTCAGCACCTTGTCGAGCGTGCCGGGCGACAGCCGCAGCATTTCGTCGGCCCAGGTGGCGAGCTTGTTCATGAGGTCCATGGTGGAGCGGATGCGGTCCTGCGCATCGGGCGGTTCCTTCTGGAAATCGGGGCTCGAGACCAGTTCGCGCAGCACGCGGATGGTCGGGTCAAACTCGCGTTCCTTGCGCTCGCGCACCACGGTGCGAAACAGCTCCCACACGTCGATGCTGGTCTCGAAGTAGTCGCGGCGGTCGCCCAGCGTGTGGGTGACGCGCACGAGGTTCCAGGCCTGCAACTCCTTCAGGCTGTTGCTGACGTTGGAGCGCGCGACGCCCAGCGTTTCGGACAGTTCCTCGGCATGCATCGGCTTGCCGTGGGCGAAGAGCAGGGCGTGGATTTGCGAGACGGTGCGGTTGACGCCCCACATGGACCCCATTTCGCCCCAGTGCAGGACGAACTTGCGTTGAATGTCTGTGAGTTCCATGGCGCCGAGTTTAGGATTTACGAAATTTCTGTCAAGAAAGAAATGTAAAAAGCGGACGGTCCTGAAGAAACAGTGAAATACTGTACAAATACACAGTAACTGCAGCCGAGGACCAGCCATGCCAGCAGCCCGCATCCCCATTCATGCCATCAAGGGCCGCGGCGCGGCCACGCAGCTCGCGCATCGTTTCTCCAAGGACGAGCGCAATGCTTTCGACGACGGCTGGGGCACGCTAGAAGAGGGCGTGGCCGAGGCCCAGGAGCTTGAGCCCATCGCCACCGAGGTGCGCTTCGAAGACGTCAAGTCGGCGCTCAACGAGAACGACTCGCCCGACATCTACTTCGACCGCTCGCTCAACCCCTACCGCGGATGCGAGCACGGATGCATCTACTGCTTCGCGCGGCCCACGCACAGCTACCTCAACCTGTCGCCTGGCCTCGACTTCGAGACCAAGCTGATCGCCAAGCGAAACATCGCCGAGATGCTGCGTACGGAACTTGGGCGCAAGAGCTACCGGCCCAGCTACATCGCCATCGGCACCGCCACCGACTGCTACCAGCCCATCGAACGCGACTTGAGGCTCACCCGCTCGGTCATCGAACTGCTGCAGGAAGCGCGGCATCCGTTCGCGCTGGTCACCAAGTCGAGCGCCATCGAGCGCGACCTCGACGTGATCGCGCCGATGGCAGCCGACCGTCTCGCGGCCGTGTACGTGACCGTGACCACGCTCGACGGCGAACTTGCCCGCAAGCTGGAGCCGCGCGCCGCCGCGCCGTATCGCCGGCTGCGCACCATCCGCACGCTGACCGAGGCGGGCGTGCCGGTGGGCGTGAGCGTGGCGCCGCAGATTCCCTTCGTGACCGAGGACATGGAACAGGTGCTCGAGGCCGCATGGGAAGCCGGCGCGCGCAGCGCCTTCTACACGGTGGTGAGGCTGCCTTGGGAGGTGGCGCCGCTCTTCAAGGAATGGCTGGCGCTGCACTACCCCCAACGCGCCGACCGCATCATGGCGCGCATCCACGAGATGCGCGGCGGCAAGGACTACGACGCCGACTTCGCCACGCGCATGAAGGGCTCGGGCCTGTGGGCCGACCTGATCCACCAGCGCTTCGAGAAGGCGACGAACCGCCTGGGCTACAACCGCGAGCGCATTCCGCTGGACATCACGGCGTTCCGGCCACCTGGTGCCGCGGGGCAGGGCAGCCTGTTCTGAACGGCGGCGGGGCTGCTTCGCGAATCTTCTACACGTAGCCCAGCGGCAATGCCGTGGTCTGCTTCAGTTCCTGCATGGCGAAGCTGGAGCTGACGTCGTGCAGGTTCGTGCCCGAGATCAGTCGCTTGTAGACGGCGTCGTAGGCGGCGATGTCCGGCACCACCACCCGCAGCAGGTAGTCCACCTCGCCACTCATCCGGTAGAACTCGACCACTTCCGGAATGGCATGGACCGTGGCCGTGAAGCGATCGAACCACTCCTGGGAGTGCGTGCTGGTTCGCACCGACACGAAGACCGTCACCGCCACGTTGACCTTGCGCGGGTCGAGCAGGGCCACCGAGCGCGTGATGACGCCCGCCTCCTTCAGCCGC
Source organism: Variovorax sp. (assembly GCF_965279555.1). Lineage (NCBI taxonomy): Bacteria > Pseudomonadati > Pseudomonadota > Betaproteobacteria > Burkholderiales > Comamonadaceae > Variovorax > Variovorax sp. Next base: position 1,054,008 of record NZ_OZ257247.1, read on the forward strand.
TGGATGCGCCTCCAGCATGGCGTGGCGGACAGGCCCACCTGCTCGGCGATCTGGGCTACCTGCAGCTCGGCGTCTTGCTGCAGGAGATCAAGAATCTTGATATCTATGGAATCCAGTTTCATCAAATCTCTTTGAAAGAGTATTGGATTCCAATCTTATCGACATGGGCAGCACAAAACGCAAGCCGCTGCTCACCCCCGGCCGGCAGACTCCTCCAGGTGCGCGGCGCCGTCGCCCGCAACGCCTGCAACGCTTCTCCCCGGAATCACCTGAATGGACATCTACCTCGACGCCAACGCCACCACGCCCGTGCTGCCTCGCGCACGGGCCGCGGCACTTGCAGCCATGGCCGACGACTTCGGCAACCCCAGCAGCGTCCACAGCACCGGGCTGAAGGCGCGCGCGCTGATGGATTCGGTGCGCTCCCGCGCGCGGCGCCTGCTGGGCGCTCCCACGGGCGACCTGCTCTTTCTCAGCGGCGCCACCGAGGGCATCCAGACTGCGGTGCTGTCGGCGTTGAGCTCGCTGCGCGGCCGCGAGGACGTCGACTGCCTGCTGTACGGCGCGACGGAGCACAAGGCGGTGCCGGAAGCGATCAGGCACTGGAACAAATTGCTGGGCCTGAACCTGCGCGTGCAGCCCATCCCGGTCGGCCGCGATGGCCGCCATGACCTGCAGTGGCTGCGCGCGCATGCCGGCCGGGCCGGCCTGGTCTGCACCATGGCCGCCAACAACGAGACCGGCGTCGTCAGCGACCTGGAGGGCATCGCCCAGGCGCTCGACGGGAGCCCGGCCTTGTGGATGGTGGACAGCGTGCAGGCGCTGGGCAAGCTCGAGCTCCGGCTCGAGGCCCACCGCATCGACTACGCGCCGTTCTCTGGGCACAAGCTCTATGCCCCCAAGGGCATCGGCCTGCTGTATGTGCGCGCCGGCGCGCCGTTCACGCCGCTGATGGCGGGCGGCGGCCAGGAGGGCGCGCTGCGCTCGGGAACCGAGAACATGTCCGGCATCGCCGCGCTCGGCACCGTGCTGGAAGCGCTCGAGGACGGCCAGACCTTCCGGGACGGCCGCACGCTGGAGGCGTACCGCGACCGTATCGCCGCCGCGCTGAAGAATGCGTTCCCCGGCGTGGTGTTCAACGCGCCCTTCGAGCTGAGCTTGCCGACGACCCTCAATTTCTCGGTGCCCGGCCTTGACTCGAAGCTCCTGCAGGACCTGTTCGACGCGGCCGACGTGCGGGTGAGCGGTGGCTCGGCCTGCGGCGCGTCGAAGGCGCTGCCGAGCCATGTGCTGCAAGCCATGGGGTTGCCCGCCTGGCAGGCGGCCTCGGCCGTGCGCCTGTCGTTCGGGCCGGCCAGCGACGCGGCCTTCATCGACGAAGCCTGCGAAAGGATCGGCTCCTGTGGCGCTTCGCTGCGCGCAAGCTGCCTGAACACCGCTGCCGACACCTCCCGCCCGGGCGACGCGCTCGACGGCCTGACCCGCTTCGTGGTCGGAGGTGCGTGCTGCTACCTCCTGGCCGATGCGCACAGCCGGCGCTGTGTCGTCATCGATCCGCTGCCCGAGTTGACCGGCCGCATCGCGCAACTGCTTCGCTGTCAGGACTACACGCTGGCCGCCGTGCTCGACACGCACAGCCATGGCGACCATGTTTCCTCTGTTGGCGAACTTCGCGCCGCACTGCCGGAACGCCTTCTTCAGCAAGGCGAGGTCGATGCCCTCGGCTGGCCCCTGGGCGTCGATGCCGTCTGCCTGGGCGCGCAGATGCTGACCCGGCTGGCAACCCCGGGGCACACCGCCGACTCGACCGCCTACCTGCTGCACGACGAGCAGCTGAAAATCCGCCTGGCATTCGTCGGCGACACGGTGATGCCCGGTGCCCTGGGACGAAGCGATTTCGCGCAAAGTGCGCCGCTGGCATTCGGTCCTTCGCTGAAGAAGCTGGAGCAGGCCGCGGGCCCCCGCACGCTGCTGCTTCCGGCGCACGACTACGACGACCGCTTCGCGAGCACCCTGGCCCGCGAATGCACGGCCCAGCCGCTGCTCGCGCAGGTGCTGTGCGGCGACATCGACGCGGAACGCTTCGCTTCGGCGAAGGCCGAATTGGAGAAAGACCTCGCGCTGACCGAATACCAGACCCTTGCCTGCGGCGCGCGGATCGACAGCGGCTGCGCAGGCGCGGGCCACGAGATGAACGCCACGCAAGCGCAACGGCTGCTGCTCGAACATCCGGGCCTGGTTGTGGTGGATGTGCGCGAGCCCTACGAACAGCGCGTGAGCGAATCGTCGCCCTTCGGTGCCGGCACCCACCGCGAGGCGGTGCCGCTGTCAGGGCTGCTCAATGCGCTGCCCGGCTGGCTGGCGCTGCCGGCCGGTGCGCCGGTGCTGTTCTACTGCAGAAGCGGCAATCGCAGTGCGCAGGCGGCCGAGGCCCTGCGTCGCCTCGGCCATGCGCAGGCATGGAGCCTGGCGGGTGGCCTTGCGCTGTGTTCCGGTGCGGGCGCGGTCGCGCAGCCGGGTGCGTCAATGCACTGAGCCAGCGGAGCTCGAGCGGAATCGCTCCGACAGTGACGACGTGCGTCGATCGACCAGCAAAGCACCAAGTCGCGCGAACAGAGCTTCGCCGCTCAACCGGCCTTCGCAGTCCGGTCGGTGCCGACGGCGGGGCACGACGATGCCGGGGCCCTGCCGGGCTCATCCGCGCCGCACCAGTCTCCACCCAGCGCCTTCACCAGGAACACCGCGGTCAGCAGCCGCTGCCCCCGCAGCTGCGCGGCCTGGCGTTCCACCGTCAGCAGCGACTGCTGGGCGGTGATCACGTCGAGGTAGGTCGACGCGCCGCCTTCATAACGGCTGGTGGCCATGTCCAGCACGCGGCGCGCGGCCGTCACGGCGGCCTGCGCCTGTGCGGTTGCGCTGTCGAGCGCGGAAAGGCCGGTGATGCCGTCTTCCACTTCCTGCATCGCGGTCAGCACGGTGCGGCGGTAGTTGCCCACGGTGACGTCGTAGCCGGCCTTCGCGAAATCGACGTTGGCACGGATGCGCCCGCCGTCGAACAGCACCTGCGTGGCCGACACGCCCACCGACCACAGCAGGCTCGGGCCGTTGAACAGCGTCTCGATCATCCGGCTGTCCACGCCCACGGTGGGCGAGATGAAGATGCTCGGGTAGAAGGCGGCGGTGGCGACGCCGATCTGCGCATTGGCGGCGGCCATCGCGCGCTCGGCCGAGGCCACGTCGGGCCGGCGCTGCAGGATCTCGGAGGGCACGCCCAGCGGCACGGCCGGCGGCCTGATCTCGCGCAGGTCCACCGGCAGCGAGAAGCTGGGCGCAGGCGTGCCGGTGAGCGTGGCCAGCGCATGCTCGTACTGCGAACGCTGCTTTCTCAGCACGTCGACTTGCGTCAGCGTGGTCTCCAGCAGCGCCTGCTGCTGCGCCACGTCCAGGCCCGACACCGCGCCCAGGTCGTGGCGCGCCATCACCAGTTCGAGCGCGCGGCGCTGCAGCGCGATGGAGCGGGTGAGCACGTCGAGTTCGACGTCGGTCGAGCGCAGGTTGAAGTAGCTGCTTGCCACGTCGGCGCTGAGCAGCAGCCGGGTGTTCTGCAGGTCGGCGGCCGATTGCTCCGCCGAGGCCTTGGCACCCTCGACCGTGCGCTGCACGCGGCCGGCCAGGTCGACTTCGTAGCTCGCGTTGAGCGACAGCGCGAAGTCGTTCTGCACGGTCGTCGAATTGGGCGTCGAGTAGTTGGTGAGCGGGCGGTTGGCAGAAATTCTCAGACGCGAGGCGCGGGTGCCGAGGCCGACCTGCGGATACTGGCCGGCCGCATTGGCCGCGAGCGTGGCGCGTGCCTGCGCCAACCGCGCATTGGCGATGGCCAGCGTGGGACTGCCGGCCAGCGCCTGCTGCTGCAGCGCGTCGAGCTGCGGGTCGTCGAAGCGGCGCCACCATGGGCCCTTGTCGGCTGCGTCGCTCGGCGTGCTCACGCGCCAGGGTTCTTCGAGTTTCCAGCTGACGGGCAGCGGCGTGTCCGGCGTCTTGTAGTCGGGGCCGACCGCGCAGCCCGCCAGCAGCATGGCGGCCAGCAGGGCAAGCGGAGCGGCCAGGCGCGGCGGCGTCACGCCGGGGCCTTCGGCGTCGGAGCCTTTGCCGGCGGCGCTTCGGGCGCCACCGCCACCACGTCGCCTTCGGCCAGTGAGTCGGACGGGTTCAGCACCATGCGGTCGGTTTTCTCGAGGCCGTCGATCACCTCGACGTTCTCGCCATAGTTGCGGCCCAGCGTCACGGCGCGCAGGTTGACGCGGCCTTGCGCATCGACCACCGCGATGCGCGTGCCCTCGGCGCGGAACAGCAGCGCGTTCGACGGCACCGAGAGCGTGCGGCTCGCGGCCAGCGGCAGCGACACCTGCACGTAGGCGCCCGGCAGCAGCGCGCCGTCGCTGTTGGGCAGCGACACCTCGACCTGCATCATCCGCGTGGTCGTGTCGATGGAGCCGGCGGTGCGCGCCACCTGGCCCTTGAAGGTCTGGCCGCGCAGCTCGGCCTGCGTCACCACCACGGGCTGGCCGGTCTTCACCAACTGGGCGTAGGCCTGCGGCACGTTGATGTAGACGCGCAGCGGATCGGTCTGCGCCAGCAGGAACAGCGCGCGACCGGCACCGCCGCCCGCGCCCGCGTCGATGAGGTCGCCCACGTCCACGTTGCGCCGCGTGATCACGCCCGCGAACGGCGCCACCACGCGCTTGAAGCCCTCGGTCTGCTTCAGCCGCTGCACGTTGGCGTCGGCTGCAGCCACGTTGGAAGTGGCCTGCGCCACTGCGCTGCGGCGTTCGTCCAGCTCCTGCTGCGAGACCACGTCCTTCTTGCGCAGCGCTTCCCAGCGATCGGCGGTGCTGCGCGCCAGTTCCAGGCCGGAGGCGGCCTGCGCGCGCGCGGCCACGGCCTGCGACAGCTGCTGGTCGATTTCGGGCGTTTCGATTTCGGCGAGCAGCTCGCCCTTCTCGACGCGGCTGCCGATGTCCTTGGTCCAGCGCTTGAGGTAGCCGCTGGCGCGTGCCGAGATGGGCGACTGCACGAAGCCCTGCAGCGTGCCCGGCAGCGACAGCGTCTGGCCGGCGGTGGGCACGCGGGGCAGGGCGGTCTGCACGTACTGCTTCGCGCGCTCGGTCGTGCCCGCTTCGAGCGCGCGGGCGTTGGCGATGCGCACGAACACGGTGCGCGCCGCGCCGAGCCCCAGCAGCACGAGGACGATCAGCACCAGCCAGCGCGTGCGCCGCACGATCTGCCGGCGGCGCAGCAGCTCGCCGTCGCTGTCGCCGGTGGGATGGATGGTCAATGCCGCGTGGCGTTGCTCCGTCATGACCAGCTCGGCGCCGGGCCGCTCCCAAGGCGAGCTGCGGCCCCCTCGGGGGGCAGCGAATACACGAAGTGAATGAGCGTGGGGGTCAAGGCTTCAGTTCTCCCGGGGCTGCGCCCGCTGGCGGTTGATGCTGTGCTGCGCGCGCCGCCTTGCGGCGGGCGAGCCGACTGTGCACCCCCGCGAACACGGCGGGTACGAAAAACAATGTCGACACCGTGGCAAAGACCAGGCCACCGATCACCGCGCGGCCCAGCGGCGCGTTCTGCTCGGCGCCTTCGCCCAGGCCCAGCGCCATCGGGATCATGCCGATGATCATTGCCAGCGCCGTCATCAGCACCGGCCGGATGCGGGTGGCGCCAGCTTCCAGCGCGGCCGAAAGTGGCGGGATGCCCGCCTGCAGCCGCTCGCGCGCAAACGACACCAGCAGGATCGAGTTGGCCGTGGCCACGCCCATGGTCATGATCGCGCCCGTGAGCGCCGGCACGCTCAGCGTGGTGCCGGTGATGAACAGCATCCATGCGATGCCCGCCAGCGCGGCAGGCAGCGCGGTGATGATGATGGCCGCGTCCAGCCACGACTGGAAGGTGACCACGATCAGCAGGTACACCAGCACGATGGCCATCGCCAGCCCCACGCCCAGGCCGATGAACGACGACTGCATGGTCTGCACCTGGCCGCGTATGTCGACCCGGCTGCCGCGCGAGAGCTTCGGACGCATCTCGTCGACCAGCTTCTGCACCTTGGAGGCCACGCTGGCCAGGTCGGTGCCCTGCACGCTCACGTACACGTCGATCACCGGCGCGATGTTGTAGCGCGACATGACGGCCGGCTGCCGGTCGGCCTGGGTACTCACGAGGTTGCCCAGCAACTGCTGCGAGCCGGGCCCGCCCGCGCCGCCGCTGGCGCCCACCGGAATGTTGAGCAGCGAATCGAGCGAATCGACCGTGTACTGCGGCGTCTGCACCGCGATGCTGTAGACCACGCCGTTGGCCGGGTTCAGCCAGAAGGCGGGCGCCGTCTGCGAACTGCCCGAAAGCGCGATGAGCACGTTCTGCCCCACGTTCGAGGCGGTCAGGCCGTATTGCTGAAGCCGCGTGCGGTCCATCTGCAGGCTCAGCGCGGGGCCGTCGAGGCGCTGGTGCACGTGGGCATCGACCGCACCGGGAATCTGCCGGATCGCCTTGGTCAATTCGGCCGCGCGCGCCGCGTTGCCGGCCATGTCGTTGCCGCTGAACTGCACGTCGATGGCCGCTGGCAGGCCGAAGTTCAGGATCTGCGTGACGATGTCCGCCGGCTGGAAGAAGAACTCGATGCCCGGAAAGCGCTTGGGCAGCTCGGCCCGCAGCAGCGACACATGCTGCTCGGTCGGCTTGTGGCCCTCTTTCAGCGACAGCAGCAGCTCGCCGTCGAAGGTGCCGATGGTGCCGGCGTTGCTGTACGACAGGTTGATGCCGCTGTTGGGAATGCCGAGGTTGTCCAGGATGGTCTCGAGCTGGTCGGGCGGCACCAGCTCGCGGATGGCGGCTTCGACCTGGTCTGTGAGGCGCGCGGTTTCTTCGATGCGGGTGCCGGTGGGCGCGCGCAGGTGCAGGCGGATCTGGCCGGCATCGACGGTCGGGAAGAAGTCGCGGCCCAGCGCCGGGTAGAGCAGGCACGACAGCAGGCAGAAGCCGAGGAACAGGCCGATGAAGCCCGCGCGCTTGGAGAGCACCGCCGACAGCACCAGTGTGTAGGCACGGCGCACGCGCTCGAAGCGCTGGTCGAAGGCGCGGTACAGGCGCTGCAGCACGCTCTGCCTTGCGCCTTCGGCCGGATGTTGCTGCGGGCCGTGCGAGCCGCCCATCAGCAGCATCACCAGCGTCGGCACCAGCGTGCGCGACAGCAGGTACGAGGCCAGCATGGCGAACACCACGGCCTCCGCCAGCGGCACGAACAGGAAGCGCGCTACGCCCGAGAGGAAGAACATCGGCACGAACACGATGCAGATGCACAGCGTGGAGACGAAGGCCGCCGAGCCGATCTCGCCCGCGCCGACCTCGATGGACTCCTTCAGCGGCGTGCCCATGTGCAGGTGCCGCTCGATGTTCTCGATGGTCACGATCGCCTGGTCGACCAGAATGCCGACCGACAGAGCGAGCCCGCCCAGCGTCATGAGGTTGAGCGTTTCGCCCAGCGAATACAGCACCAGGATGGACGCCAGGATCGACAGCGGAATGGTCAGCCCGATGATCAGCGTGCTGCGCCAGTTGCCCAGGAACAGCAGCACCATCGCGGCGGTGAGCGCGGCGGCCAGGATGGCTTCGAACACCACGCCCTTCACGGCGGCCTTGACGAACACGGACTGGTCGAACAGCGGCGTGATCTTGATGTCTTCAGGCATCGTCTGCGCGGCGATGGGCAGCATGGCGCGGATGTTCGACACGATGTCCAGCGTGGAGGCTCCGCCGTTCTTCAGCACCGACAGCAGCACGCCGCGCACGCCGTCCTGGCGCACCACGTTGGTCTGCGGCGAGAAGCCGTCGCGCACATAGGCCACGTCGCGCAGGTATGTGGTGGCGCCGTTCACCGTGCGGATCGGCAGGTCGTTCAGGCCCGCGATGGCGTCGGGCGAGCCGTTCATCTTCACGTTGTATTCGGTGGCGCCGAACTTGGCCGTGCCCGAGGGCAGGATCAGGTTCTGCGTGTTCACCGCGTTCACCACGTCGGCCGGCGAGAGGCCTCGCGCCTGCAGCGCCTGGGTGTCGAGGTCGACCGAGATCAGCCGGTTCTTGCCGCCGTAGGGAAAGGGAATGGCAGCGCCCGGCACCGTGATGAGCTGCGGGCGCAGCTGGTTGACGGTGGCGTCGAACAGGGAGTTTTCAGAGCGCGTGGGGCTCGACAGCGCCAGCTGGACCACCGGCACGCTGGAAGCCGAATACTTGATGACCAGCGGCGGCGTGATGCCCGGCGGCAGTTGCCGCACCTGCGCCTGCATGGAGGCCACCACCTGCGAGATCGCCATCTCGATGTTGGCCGTGGGCTGGAAGAACACCTTGATGATCGATACGCCCGCCAGCGACTGCGACTCGATGTGCTCGATGTCGCTCACCGTGGTGGTCAGGCCCCGCTCGACCTGGCCGGAGATGCGCTGCCCCATTTCCTGCGCCGGCAGGCCGGTGTAGTTCCAGATGACGCTGACCACCGGGATGTTGATTTCCGGAAAGATGTCGGTGGCCATGCGCGCCAGGACGAAGGGCGTGGCCAGCACGATCAGCATCGCCATGACGATGAAGGTGTACGGACGACGCAACGCAAGCTGGACCATGGAGGAGGCTCTCTGCTTCCGACGGAAAAAGGTTTCGCATCATAAGGAAGTAGATTTAAGTTTGCTGGCCACGTCGGGGCGGCTGTCGCGCTTTACCAAATGGGTGGCGAATGACACCAGATGCCATTCGCACAGGGCACTCTCAGGCCTTGCCCGCCCGCATAGCCTCGAGAGCCACGGACACGCGGTTCATTGCGTCGGCGACGATTTCCAGTTCTTGCGCAGTGGCTGGCGCAACCATCGCACTCACGAGTTCGGCCTGAATCGCCAGGCACTTCCGGGCGATTGCCATGCCGTCATCGGTCAAGGTCAGGCGCCTGATTCGCGCGTCGGCACCGTCGCTGTCGCGCCGCACCCATCCCCTGGTCTCCATCTGCGTGAGCAGCATGCTGACGCCACTCTTGGCCACGAAGCAACGAGCGGCCAGCGCCTGCTGCGTGATGCCCGGCGTGGTCGCGATGGTGGCCAGCACCTCGTGTTCGCCCACGCGCAAACCGATCGCGGCGAGTCGTGACGTCATGACCGCGTCGCACAGGTTGTAGGCCCGTACCACCGCCAGCCAGGCTTGGGTTCCATGAGGCGACGAGGGCGCGCGGTCGAGTTCGGTCGGCTTTTTGGGCTTTGGGGAGCGCGGCCTGGTGATGCAACTCAGGCCTCGGGTGCACCGAGCGCCAGCCGCAACTGCGTGACATTGGGGTTGCCCGGATCGCGCCGCACCTTGAAGCCCAGCTTGCGCGTCAGCGCCAGCATCGCGACGTTGTCGAACAGCGTGATGTCCGCGAGCTGCTTCACGCCGGCCCCGGCGGCCGCATCGATCAGCTTGCGCATGAGCTTGTGGGCCACGCCCCGGTGCTGCCAGGCGTCGGCGATGACCACCGCGAATTCCGCGACGTGCGCCGTCTCGGGTGTGTCGCCGCGCACGTAGCGCGCCACGCCCATCTGCCGCTCGGCGCCGTCGGCCACGGTGGTCGCGATGAGCGCCAGTTCGCGGTCGTAGTCGATGTGGGTCATGCGCCAGAGTTCGTCCGGCTGTGGCTTGCGCGGCGACAGCAGGCGGCGGTAGCCGGTTTCGTTCGACAGGCCCGCCACGAATGCCGCGTGCATGGCCAGGTCGTCGGCGCGGATCGGGCGGATGCGCACCGCCGTGCCGTCGCGCAGTTGCCAGTCCTCGACCAGGTGGCTGGGGTAGTCGACGGCCGGCATGGCATCGCTCGGTCGACTCAGCCGATGACTTCGGGCCAGTCGGTGTGGAAGAACTGGCCTTCGGGCTTGTCGATGCGCTCGTAGGTATGGGCGCCGAAGAAGTCGCGCTGTGCCTGCAGCAGGTTGGCCGGCAGGCGCTCGGTGCGGTAGCTGTCGTAGTAGGCTAGCGATGCGCTGAAGGCCGGCACCGGAATGCCGTTGCTCACCGCCAGCGCCACCACTTCGCGCCAGCTCTGCTGCGTGCGGTTGAGCAGGTCCTTGAAGAACGGGTCGAGCATCAGGTTGCCCAGCGCCGGGTCGGTGCGGAAGGCGTCGGTGATGCGGTTCAGGAAGCGCGCGCGGATGATGCAGCCGCCGCGCCAGATGGATGCGATGCCGCCCAGGTCGAGCTTCCATTCCTTCTTGTCGCCCATCGTCTTGATGAGGTCGAAGCCCTGCGTGTAGCTGATGACCTTCGACGCATAGAGCGCGTCGTGCACCTTGGCCACGAGCGCCTGCTTCTCGAGCGACAGCTCGATCCTCGGCCCCTGCAGCAGCTTGCTGGCCGCCACGCGCGCCTTCTTCTGCGACGACAGCACGCGCGCTTCCACGGCGGCGTTGATGGTGCTGATGACCACCGCGTTCTCGGCCGCGTTGATCAGCGTCCACTGGCCGGTGCCCTTCTGGCCGGCCTTGTCGAGGATCAGGTCGACGATCGGCTTGCCGGTTTCCGGGTCTTTCTGCTCGAGCGCCTTGGCGGTGATCTGGATCAGGTAGCTCTGCAGCTCGCCGTCGTTCCACTCGTTGAAGATGGCGGCCATTTCGTCGGTGCTGAAGCCGGCCGCCTTGAACAGGCTGTAGGCCTCGCAGATGAGCTGCATGTCGCCGTACTCGATGCCGTTGTGCACCATCTTCACGTAGTGGCCCGCGCCGCCGGGGCCGATGTGAATGACGCACGGCTCGCCGTCGACCTTGGCCGCGATGCTCTCGAAGATCGGCTTCATCACTTCCCAGGTGGAAAGCGGGCCGCCCGGCATGATCGACGGGCCCTTGCGCGCGCCTTCCTCGCCGCCCGACACGCCCGCGCCGATGAAGCGCAGGCCCTTGGCTGCCAGGTAGGCGTCGCGGCGTTCGGTGTCGGTGTAGAGGCTGTTGCCGCCGTCGATGACGATGTCGTCCTTGTCGAGCAGCGGAATGAGTTGCTCGATCACCTGGTCGACCGGTGCACCGGCCTTGACCATGATCTGGATCTTGCGGGGCTTGGCCAGGCTCTGGACGAACTCTTCGAGCGTCTTCGTGCCTACCAGCTTCTTGCCTGGGTTGGCGGCAATGAAGGCTTCGGTGGTGGCTTCGGTGCGGTTGTACACGCTGACCTGGAAGCCGCGGCTTTCCACGTTCAGCACGAGGTTCTGGCCCATTACTGCCAGGCCGATCAGTCCGAAATCGCTTTTGTTGCTCATGGCCCTACTTTCATTCATGTGCGGGGGCGGAGCGCTCCGCGCACGGGTTTGGTTCGACAACCATTTTGCCGGGGTCGGGAAAGAGCCGCAGTCGGAGGCGGTCTATACCCGCTTCGGCTGCGCTTCGGCCGCGTTTCGACGGGCTTGGCACCGCGGAAATCGGCTTTCGCGTGGGGCTGACGGATGCGTCGCACTTCGTGCGCCAGTGCCGTACGCACCTGGGCGCCACGCCGGGGGAACTGCGGCGCCGGCGTTGAACCGGCAGCCGCCGCGCGTTCAGATGGCGCGCAGGTTCACTCGCCTTGAAAGGGCCTCCGCGCTTTCGCGCCGTTCGCTGTAGCGGTCGACGAGGTAGCCGGCACAGTCGCGCGTGAGCAGCGTGAACTTGACCAGTTCCTCCATCACGTCGACCACCCGCTCGTAGTAAGGCGAAGGCTTCATGCGGCCCGCCTCGTCGAACTCCATGAAGGCCTTGGCTACCGACGACTGGTTGGGGATCGTGAGCATGCGCATCCAGCGCCCGAGCACGCGCAACTGGTTCACCGCGTTGAACGACTGCGAGCCGCCTGAAACCTCCATCACCGCCAGCGTCTTGCCCTGCGTGGGCCGTACCGAACCGACGGACAGCGGGATCCAGTCGATCTGCGATTTCATGACGCCGGTCATGGCGCCGTGCCGTTCGGGCGATGTCCACACCATGCCTTCGGCCCACTGCGCGAGGCTGCGCAGTTCGCTGACCTTGGGGTGGTCTTCGGGCGCGCCGTCCGGCGGGGGCAGGCCGTGCGGGTCGTAGATGCGGGGCTCGGCGCCCATGGCGCTCAGCAGGCGCGCGGCTTCCTCGGTCAGCAGCCGGCTGTAGGAGCGTTCGCGAAGCGAGCCGTAGAGCAGCAGGATGCGCGGCGCATGCGTGGCGCGCTGCGCGGGCAGCAGAGAGTGCAGCCCGGGCAGGTGGAAGGCCTCCGGGTCGAGGTTGGGAAGGTCAGGGACGGGCGACACGCTGGCCTTTCGCATTGATGACGGGCTCGCCATCCTCCTTGGAAAAAGCCCCCTGCTGCGGGCGCGGAAGGATGTCGAGCACCACTTCCGACGGCCGGCAAAGGCGCGTGCCCAGCGGCGTCTCCACCACGGGCCGGTTGATGAGAATCGGGTGCGCCAGCATGAAGCCGATCAGCTGCTCGTCGGTCCACTTCGGATCGTCGAGGCCGAGCTCGTCATGGGGCGTGCCCTTGCGGCGCAGCAGGTCGCGCACCGGCATGCCCATCTGCGCGATCAGCCGCTGCAGCGTGGCGCGGTCTGGCGGGTTCTTCAGATACTCGATGACGATGGGCTCGTCGCCTGTGTTGCGGATCAGCGCGAGCACGTTGCGGGACGTGCCGCAGTCTGGGTTGTGATAGATCGTGATGTGGTTCATGGGAGTGCGATGCTCAGTCGAAGCGCCAGTGCCGCCAGGGTGACGAACAGCACCGGCAGGGTCAGCACGATGCCGACCCGGAAATACTCGCCCCAGCCGATCAGCGTGCCCTTCTTTGCGAGCACGTGCAGCCAGAGCAGCGTGGCGAGGCTGCCGATCGGCGTGATCTTCGGGCCGAGGTCGCAGCCGATCACGTTGGCGTAGACCATCGCTTCCTTCACCGCGCCGCTTGCGGCCGATGCGTCGATGGAAAGCGCTCCGACCAGCACCGTGGGCATGTTGTTCATGACCGACGACAGCACCGCCGCCAGAAAGCCCGTGCCCATTGCCGCGCCCCAGACGCCGCCTTGCGCGAACACATCGAGCAGCGCCGCGATCTGCCCGGTGAGCCCGGCGTTGCGAAGCCCGTACACCACCAGGTACATGCCGAGCGAGAACACCACGATCTGCCAGGGCGCGCCGCGCAGCACCCCGCGGATGCCGATCACCGGACCGCGCCCGGCCACCGCCAGCAGCACCACCGCGCCAAAGGCGGCCACAGCGCTGACCGGCACGCCCAGCGGCTCGAGGCCGAAGAAGCCGACCAGCAGCAGCGCAAGTACCGCCCAGCCGGCGCGGAAGGTCGCCGGGTCGCGGATCGCATCGGCGGGTGCCTTGAGCCGGGCCGCGTCGTAGCGCGCCGGAATGCCCCGGCGGAAGTACAGCATCAGCACCAGCAGGCTCGCGAGCACCGCCGCGATGTTCACCGGCACCATGACCGAGGCATACGCGCCGAAGCCGATCCGGAAGAAATCGGCCGAGACGATGTTCACGAGGTTGGACACGATCAGCGGCAGGCTCGCGGTGTCGGCGATGAAGCCCGCCGCCATGACGAAGGCGAGCGTGGCCGCAGGCGTGAAGCCGAGCGCGGCCAGCATCGCCATCACGATGGGCGTGAGGATCAGCGCGGCGCCGTCGTTGGCGAACAGCGCCGACACCGCCGCGCCCAGCAGCACGACGAACGCGAACAGCAGCCTGCCGCGCCCGCCGCCCCAGCGTGCCACGTGCAGGGCGGCCCATTCGAAGAAGCCCGCTTCGTCGAGCAGCAGGCTGATGACGATCACCGCGACGAAGGTGGCGGTCGCGTTCCACACGATGCCCCAGACAACGGGAATGTCGGACAGCTGCACCACGCCGAGCAGCAGCGCGATGACGGCGCCGAGCGATGCGCTCCAGCCGATGCCCAGGCCGCGCGGTTGCCAGATGACCAGCACGAGCGTGAAGACGAAGATCAGGACGGCGGTCAGCATGCCGGCCTCAGCAGCCGCATGCCGAAGGAGCCTCGACGGCGCAGGCCTCGCCCTGGCAGCAGTTCTCGCCGAGGTAGCCGAGCAGGGCGTTCATCTGGTCGAAGGCGGCGCGGTAGACGAGGTTGCGCCCTTGCCGTTCCTGCGACACCAGCCCCGAATGCATCAGTTCCTTCAGATGGAACGACAGGCTGGTGCCGGGCACCTCGAGCGATTCGGTGAGTGCGCCGGGCGTCAGGCCGGCAGGGCCGGCGACCACCAGCGCGCGGAACACGCGAAGGCGCACGGGCTGTGCAAGGGCGGCGAGGGAGCGGACAACGTCGTTTTCTTCCATATTTCAAGTATCTTTGAATAATTGAATGAATGCAACCGTCTTGGCACTGGCACGAATCGGCCATCCGGCTGGCAGGCATGGGCTATTCAAAATGGATCACTGTTTCTAAAGTCCTCATCTGTCGCAACAACGAAAGAGACATCCATGTCAGATACCTATGTTCTGGTTCACGGCGCATGGCACACCGGTGCCGAGATCGAAGCCGTGGCCGATGGCCTGCGCGCGGCCGGCCACACCGTGTATTGCCCCACGCTCGCCGGCAACAACCCCGGTGACGACCGCGCGAACACCGGCCTGGAAGACGCCATCGCCTCGGCCGTGCGCTACATCGAGGAAAAGAACCTCACGCAGGTGCGGCTGGTGGGCCACAGCTACGGCGGGATGGTGATTTCCGGCGTGGCGGACCGCATCGCGCCGCGGCTGAAGCGGCTGGTCTACATCAACGCCTTCGTGCCGCTCGACGGCGAATCGCTCAACGACATGGTGCCGCCGCACTACGTGACGATGTTCGATGCCGTCGCCGAAGCCAACGGCAACGCCGTGACCTTGCCGTTCGAGATCTGGCGCGAAGCCTTCATCAACGACGCCGACTTCGAAACGGCCACCGCCGCCTACGCCAAGCTCAACCCGCATCCGTACCGCACCTTCACCGACAAGATCCGGCTCAAGCAGCCGCTTGCCGCACTGGCGCTGGGCAAGTCCTACGTCAACTGCCAGCAGGACACGGCGATGCCGCACGGCCTGCCGTGGCATCCGCGCCTGTCGGAGCGGCTGGGGCTGTTCAGGCTGGTGGAGTGCCCCGGCAGCCACGAGATGTTCTTCTCCAACCCGGCGCGGCTGGCGCAGGCCATCATCGAGGCGGGGCGCGACTGAGCGCGCGAGGGGTCAGCGGCTGCTGAAGAGCGCGTCGTACACGCGGATCGACGCATAGGCGTCGTTCGCGGCGTAGCGGATCTGCGCCTCGGTGAGCTGCCTGTTGGCCCAATTCGAGGTGGTCGCCTTGCGCGACTTGATGAAGCGGCGGTTGAACACCAGCGCCACCGCCGCCTTCACGCCGACCGACTTGCGGTAGCCGCGCCTGCGGAATTCGTCGTCGATGTCGAACACCGCCTTCGGCTCGATGCCGAGCCGGTTGCGGATCAGCGTGAGGTCGCCCGAAAGCCCGAAGCCGACCTTGCGCAGCTCGGTCGATGCGATGAGCGCGGCCACCACGGGGTTGCAATCGGTGCGGTGCAGCTGGAACAGCCAGGCCGTGTCGCGGGTGGAGAACTGCACCACGTGCGGACCGCCCGACACCTCGTTCTTCGCGAAGGTGGGCTTGGATTCGGTGTCGAAGCCGGCGATGCCGGCGGCCAGCAGCGCGCTGGCCGCATGCTCCGCGTCTTGCAGCGTGGCGACGACCACGATGTCTTTCAGGCCGAGGCCTTCGAAGGGTTCGAGCAGTGCGATCTGTTCGCGCTCGGGCAGGGGCGGGAGCGCCGGCTTGTGTTGCTCGCTCACCGGGAGGCTGCTTTCGTTGTCGTCTTTTTCTTCACTGCGGCTTTCTTTGCTGTTGCTTTCTTCGCTGCGATCTTCTTCGCAGGCGGCTTCTTCTGTTTCGGCGGCTGGCCCGAGCGCAACGCCGCCTCGTAGGCGCGCCGGCCCCAGAGCGCTGCTTCGTGCCTGTCCTCGAACAGGTCCGCCGGGGCCAGCCGGTACGACATCGGCATCGACTGGCCCTGGCGCTCGTAGGTGAAGGGCGGAAGATCGAGCGCGTCGAAGTGCGGTGCGCTTTCGGCGTCGGCCTTGAGATAGAGCGTGTCGTTGGCCACGAGGGCGATCATGCGGTCCTCGTGCCAGATGCCGTGGCCGCCGAACATGCGGCGCGTGCGGATGCGGCCCAGGCGCTCGAACACCTCGTGCAGGCTTTCGACGAATTCGCTCATGCAGTGATCTCGATGCGGTTGCCGTCAGGGTCCAGCACCACGCTCTCGTAGTAGCCGTCGCCGGTGCGGCGCGGTCCGTCGAGCAGCGGGTAGCCGTCGGCCTTCAGGCGCTGCGTGAGCGCGTCGACCGCTGCGTCGGAGCCCACGCTGATGGCCAGGTGCGTCCAGCCCATGCGCTGCGCGCCGGCCTCGGCCGTCACCGGGGAAAGCGTGGTGGTGCTCATGGCCTCGATGCGCGCGCCGTCGCCCAGGCTCAGGAAGCACGAGGCGAAGCCCTTGGCCGGATTGGCATACCCCGCGCCGGCGGTGGCGCCGAAGTAGTCGACATAGAAGCGCTTGCAGCGTTCGAGATCGGTGGTCCAGAGTGCGATGTGGTCGATGCGCATGGAGAGCAGGAAGAAGGTCGGAATCAGCCCACGCGCCACGGTGGGCGGGAGGGCGACCAATGGTAGGCGATGCGTTCGCGGCCGCTGCTCGGATGGCGGTCGACCGTGCCGCGCTCCAGGCCGTAGCGCTCGTAGAAGCGCTGCGCCGATGTGTTGGTCATTGCCACGTGCAGCCGCCAGCCGGTGGGAATGCGCACGCAGGCCTCGTCCAGCAGTGCCTTGCCCAGGCCCTGGCTGCGCAGGTGCGGTTCGACGAAGAGCTGCGCCACGTATTCGCGCCGCTCCAGCAGCACCATGAACGCCAGCACCTGGCCCTCGCGTTCCGCCAGCACCACGTCGGCGGGCGGGCCGAACTCGGTGTGCACGCGATGCAGCCAATGGCCGATGGGCTCTATGACGGCGGCGCCGCGGTTGGCCGCCGTCCAGGCCCGGCGCCAGATGCCGGCCAGCACCATGTTCTCTTCAGCGGAGCCTTCGCGCGACCGCAGGTGGAAGGCGGGAATTTGGGCGGCGGACATGCGGCTCATGATACGGCGCGAGCCCGCCCCGGTCGACCTGCGTCGTCGCTCAGGCGTGCAGGCTCTGCGCGTGGTGCGCGATGTGGTCGGCCATGAAGGTCTGGATGAAGTAGTAGCCGTGGTCGTAGCCCGCGTGGCGGCGCAGCGTGAGCGGCTGGCCGGCGGCGGAGCAGGCCGCCTCGAACGCCTCGGGGTGCAATTGCTCCGCGAGGAATTTGTCGCTCAGGCCCTGGTCGATCAGGATGCCTTGCGGATAAGGCGCGGCCACCTGAGATTTCATGAGCGCGCTGGCGTCGTGCGCGAGCCACTGGGCGCGGTCGTCGCCGGGTGCGCCCAGGTAGCCTGCGAAGGCCTTCTCGCCCCACGGGCACTGCGTGGGCGCGCAGATCGGCGCGAAGGCCGAAAGCGACTTGAAGCGCCCCGGATGCCGCAGCGCCAGCGTGAGCGCGCCGTGGCCGCCCATCGAGTGGCCGAAGATGCCGACGCGATGGCCGTCGATGGCAAAGTGCGTGGCCACCAGCGGCAGCAGCTCGTGCACGATCCAGCTCTCCATGCGCCAGTGCGTGGCCCAGGGCTCGGCGAGCGCGTCGAGGTAGAAGCCCGCGCCGATGCCGAAGTCCCAGTGGTCCTTGGCGCCCGGAAGGCTCTCCACCTCGGCGCCGCGCGGGCTGGTGTCGGGCGCGATCAGCGCAATGCCCAGGCTCGCGGCCATGCGCTGCGCGCCGGCCTTCACCGCGAAGGTTTCTTCGTTGCAGGTCAGGCCCGCGAGGTAGAGCAGGGCGGGCACGGGCCCGTTCGCGGCCTGCGGCGGCAGGTAGACCGAGAAGCGCATCGGCAGGCCGATTTCATGCGAGCGATGCTCGTGGAAGCTCTGCACGCCGCCGAAGGCGTGATGCTCGGAAAGGGTCTTGGGTGTGTTGTCTGTCATGGGGTGTTCTTGCGCAACTCGGGGACCAGTTCGAGCACGGCGTCGGCAAAGGTGCGCGGCGCCTCCTGCGGCATGTTGTGGCCCACGCCGGGCACGAGGCGGTGCGAGCGCGCACCGGTGAAGCGGTGCGCGTGGGCCGACGCTTCTGCGGGTGGGCGCACGCCGTCGTCGATGCCGTCGAAGGTGATGGCCGGCACGGTGATAGCGGGCTGGGCCGCGAGCCGGCGTTCGATGTCGGCATAGGCCGGGTCGCCCGGCACGAGGCCGAAGCGGTGGCGGTACGACTGGATCACCACGTCCACGAAGTCGGGGTGGTCGAATGCGGCGGCGCTGCGCTCGAAGGTGGCGTCGTCGAACTTCCAGGTCGGCGACCACAGCTTCCACAGCAGCTTCGTGAGTGCTTTGCGGTCTTTCTCGAGACCCGCGCGGCCGCGCTCGCTGTGGAAGTAGTACTGGTACCAGAGGCTGTGCTCGTTGGCCGGCGTGTCGGGCTCCATCGCCTTCGCGATGTTCTGGATGTTGTAGCTGTTGAAGGACACCAGCCCCGCCACGCGCTCCGGCCACAGCGCCGCGACCACGCAGGCGGCACGGCCGCCCCAGTCGTAGCCGGCCAGCACCGCGCGTTCGATCTTCAGCGCGTCGAGCAGCGCGAGCAGGTCGGCGCCGAGCGCCGCCTGCTCGCCCGAGCGCGGCGTGGCGTCACTGAGAAAGCGCGTGGCGCCGTAGCCGCGCAGGTACGGCACGATCGCGCGGCAGCCCTGGCCGGCCAGCATGGGTGCGACTTCCGCGTAGGTGTGGATGTCGTACGGAAAGCCGTGCATCAGCAGAGCCGGCGGGCCATCGGCGGGGCCGGTTTCGAAGTACGCGACTTCGAGGACGCCCGCTTCGACTTTGCGCAGGGGTTCCATGCGGTTCATGGCGGGCGCCTCCGGGGCTTTTAGTAGATGACCACGCCGCGGATGGACTCGCCGCGCTTCATCAAATCGAAGCCCTTGTTGATGTCTTCCAGCGGCATGGTGTGGGTGATCAGGCTGTCGATGTCGATCTTGCCTTCCATGTACCAGTCGACGATCTTCGGCACGTCGGTGCGGCCGCGCGCGCCGCCGAAGGCCGAGCCTTCCCACTTGCGGCCGGTGACCAGCTGGAACGGCCGCGTGCTGATCTCCGCGCCGGCCTCGGCCACGCCGATGATGATGCTGCGGCCCCAGCCCTTGTGCGTGCACTCCAGCGCCTGGCGCATCACCTTGGTGTTGCCGATGCACTCGAAGCTGTAGTCGGCACCGCCGTCGGTCAGTTGCACGATCGCGTCGACGATGTTCTCGTGGTCCTTCGGGTTCAGGAAGTGCGTCATGCCGAACTTGCGGGCCATGGCTTCGCGCTCGGGGTTCAGGTCGATGCCGATGATCTTGTCGGCGCCCACCATCTTCGCGCCCTGGATGACGTTCAGGCCGATGCCGCCGAGGCCGAACACCACCACGTTCGCGCCGGCTTCCACCTTGGCCGTGAAGATCACCGCGCCTATGCCGGTGGTCACGCCGCAGCCTATGTAGCAGACCTTGTCGAAGGGCGCGTCCTCGCGGATCTTGGCCAGCGAAATTTCGGGCGCCACGGTGTAGTTGCTGAAGGTACTGGTGCCCATGTAGTGGGCGATGGGCTTGCCGTCCAGGCTGAAGCGGCTGGTGCCGTCGGGCATCTGGCCCTTGCCCTGCGTGCCGCGGATCAGCTGGCACAGGTTGGTCTTGCGGCTCAGGCAGAACTTGCACTGGCGGCATTCGGGCGTGTACAGCGGAATGACGTGGTCGCCCTTCTTCAGGGTGGTGACGCCGGGGCCGACGTCGACCACGATGCCCGCGCCTTCATGGCCCAGGATGGCGGGGAAGATGCCTTCGGGGTCGGCGCCCGAGAGCGTGTAGTAGTCGGTGTGGCAGATGCCGGTGGCCTTGATCTCGACCAGCACTTCGCCGAATTTCGGGCCTTCGAGGTCCACGGTTTCGATGGTGAGCGGCGCTCCGGATTTCCACGCGACGGCGGCTTTGGTTTTCATGGTGTTGGGTTCTTCAGAAGGCGGGAGGGGTGAGGATACTCAGGCGGGGCCAGCGGGGAAGATACCCGACATGCCGATGAACCCGCGCACGTGGCGGACATTCCACACCCAGTTTCGCAGTGCGGGAAATTCGTCGAGCGAAATGCCGCCTTCGCCGGCCAGCGCCACGTACGGAAAGCAGGCGATGTCGGCAATGGTCGGCTCGGGCGCGGATGCGAGCCAGCGCAGGCCCGCGCTGGCCTGTTCCGCCAGATGGTCGTCGAGCACGCGGAACACGGCGCGCGCGCCGCCGCGGCAGGCCTCGATGTCCAGGTGGTGGTAGCCGAGCGCATCGTGCAGCCGCGCGGCCGAGGCGGTGCGGGTGATCTCGTCGGCGGTGGCGAGCCACATCGCGATCTGGCCGCGCAGCCTGGGATCGTCGGGATACCAGTGGCCTTGCTGGTCGTAGCGGCTCGCGAGGTAGACCAGGATGGCCTGCGCATCGCGCAGCAAGAAGCCGTCGTCGTCGAGCACCGGCAACTGGCCGAGCGGATTGACCTTCGCCAGGAACGCGGCCGACTTGTGTTCGCGGCCGGGAAAGAAATCGACTGGCACCGTCTGGTATTCGACGCCGAGCCACGCCAGCATCTGCCGCACCTTGAAGCAGTTGCCCGACAGCGGGTAGTCGTGGAGCTTCACCGTCATGCCGCCGCCCTCACGGCGAAGCGCATGCCGCGTTCGCGCAGCCAGCGCCGGTAGGTGACGGAGGAGGTGTCGCCGCGCGTCGGCGTCTCGGCGCGGCCTTCGAGCGGCATGCGCTTGAAGGCGTGGTTCTCCAGAATGGGTTTGTCCTGCCCGAAGATCGTGTGCTGGAAGGCGATGAGCTCGGCATCGGTGGAGTCGTCGTCGAAGCAGGCGAGCATGGTGTGGGCGATGACATGCTCGTCGTCTACGGGCTGCAGGAAGAGGCCGATGGCATCGAGCTGGCCCTCGCGGAAGCTCGACTTGTAGAGCATGGCCGAGAAGGGCTGCATCACGCGGTACTTGTAGAGCACCTCGCTGCCCGTGCCGTCGTGTGCGGCCGAGGCACGGGGCTGCCAGAAGCGGCAGTCGGTGGCCCAGATCTCGCCGGTGGCGGGCTCGACCTGCACCTGGTACTGCGCCACCTCGGTGTGCGGCACCTTGCCGAGGTAGCCGGCATGCACGAAGGGAAAGTGCGCCATGTCGAGGAAGTTCTCGATCACGCGCAGGCCCGAGACCGCAACGCCGATGCCGCCGCAGTCGATGGTGCGGCGGCCGGGCTCGCTGTATTCGGCAAAGTCGAACAGCGAGCGCGCAGGGTTGCCGCTGGGGCAGGCCCAGAGGTAGCCGTAGCGGGATTGCACGGCCAGCGGCCGGTCGCCGAGGCGGCACTGGGGCGTGCCTTCAGGGTCGATCCACAGCTGCACGGTTTCGCCGAGCAAACGGGTGGTGCGGGGTGCGGACGTGGCGGGGCCGATGACGAGCCAGTCGTCCAGCATGTTGGGGTCGTCGGTGACGAAGGGCATGGGATCTTTCAGCCGAGGGCTTCGATGTCGCCGCGCAGGCTGCGAGCGGCGGTGTGCAGGGCCTGCATGGCGTGGGAGCCTGGGGCGGCGTCTGTCCAGAGGTGGACGAAAGCGAGTTGGGGCTGGGCGTCGAGGACGAGGGCGGCGGTGGCCACCCCGTCGAGCTGGCCGCGCCACGCGCCCGAGGGCACGTCGGTGCTCAGGCCGCGTTGCGCCAGGGCTGCCCGCACGGTTTCGGCGGGCATGTTCACGGTCAGCGTGCGGCAGAAGTGCCAGCCGGCGGGCACGGCGCCGGCCAGAGCCGGCGGCGCGGGCGGTGCCTCCGGCGACAGTTGAACCCAGAGCATCCCGGCCGCTTCCGCCGTGCCGAAGGTCCTGGCGCAGACATTGCGCGGCGCCTGCATGCTCGGGTGCGCCGGGATGCGGGTGCATTGCCCGCTGCCGGCGGCGTACTGCCAGCCGTGGTACGCGCAGGCCAGGTGGTCGTCGACCACCTGCCCCAGCGTGAAGCGCACGCTGCGGTGCGGACAGCGGTTTTCCCAGGCTTGTGCGGTGCCGTCGGTGGCGCGCCATAGCGCGAGTTCCTGGCCTTCTGCAAAGCCTGCGACGATGTTGTCGCCGGGGCGAAGATCGGCCGAGCGCGCGACGGGGTGCCAGACGGCGGTGTTGTGTGTGTTCATGGCGGTGATACCGTACCGCTTCCCACGCACCGATGAAAGCCACATGGAGAGACGCTACTTTTCATTCCTGCAACGCCGGGCCGCATGAGCCGGATCGATCTTGCACTGGTCGAGGCCTTCGTGCTGGTCGCAAAGAGCGGCAGCCTGACCAGGGCCGAAAGCCTCTCGGGCACGTCGAAGGCCACGCTGAGCCGGCAGCTCACGCGGCTCGAAGAGTTGCTGGGCGCCCAACTGCTGCAGCGCAGCCCGCGCCGAATCGCGCTCACCGAGGCCGGGCGCGCCTTCCTCTTGCGCGGGGAGGGGCTGCTCGACGAAGTCACGGGCCGGCTCGAGGCGGCCAGCACCGAGATCCACGAGCTGACCACGGGCGTGTCGGGCCGCCTCTCGCTGCTGTCGGACACGCAGTTCAGCACCTCCTTCGTCTGCCACGTGGTCAAGCTGTTCCTGGAGTCGCACCCCGAGGTGCGCTGCCAGCTCGACGTGGCCAACGGCTTCCATGCTCCGCGGATCGGCGACGTCGACTGCTATGTCTGCTCCGAGCCGCCCGACGCGCCGAATTTGGTCGCCAAGCTGCTCGGGCGGCTGAACTACGGGCTCTATGCGAGCCCGCAGTACCTGGCGCGGCACGGTACGCCGTCGTCGCCGGAGGATTTGGCTGCGCATCAGTCCATCGTGATGAAGGAACCTTCTTCGGGGCGCTCGCAGGTGTTGCTGGTGTCGGGCGCGCAGAGCTTCGCCTTCCAGCCCGAACCCGCCTTCGAAACCAACGACCACTGGGTCATGAAGACCTTCTGCATTGACGGCCTGGGCATCGCGCTGCTGCCGGCCTTCTTCGTGCGGCCGGAGGTGGAGCAGGGTGTGCTCGCGCCGGTGCTGCCGCAATGGCAGCCCGAGCCGCGCCGCATCTACTGCGCCTACCAGCGGCAGCGCTACATGGGGCAGAAGCTGCGGGCGTTCGTCGACCTGATGGCCCGCTGCGTGGTCGACATCGACTCTTACAACTACTACGTCGGGTCATCGGCCGCGCGCCGCCGCAGGGCGGCCGCGAGACCATAATCGGCGCCTGCCAGACAGACCCTCATTCATACAGCCATCATGAAGAAAATCCTCGTCCTCAACGGCCCCAACCTCAACCTGCTCGGTACGCGCGAGCCCGAACAGTACGGACGCGACACGCTGGCCGACGTCGAACGGCTGTGCAAGGAAACGGGCGCCAAGCACGGCGTGGAAATCGAATGCCGCCAGTCGAACCACGAAGGCGTGCTGATCGACTGGATCCAGGAGGCCGGCCGCGAGGTGGCGGCGGGCAACATGCTGGGCGTGGTGATGAACCCGGGCGCCTACACGCACACCTCGATCGCGCTGCACGACGCCATCAAGGGCGCGAGCGTGCCGCTGATCGAACTGCACATCTCGAACGTGCATGCGCGCGAGCAGTTCCGCCACCATTCGTACATCTCGCCGGCGGCGAAGGGGATCATCGTGGGCCTGGGCGTGAAGGGCTACACCCTCGCCATCGCCGCGCTGGTGCCCTGACTGACTAGTACTGCTGCTTGGGCGCCGAGGCCTTCCAGCTGCGGCTGACGCGGCCCTGGTTGTCGATGCTTTCCAGGTGCACGTCGAAGCCCCAGAGCCGCGCGACGTGCTTCAGCACCTCTTCGGCACCATCGTGCAGCGGCAGGTGGTTGCGCTGCGTGTGGCGCAAGGTCAGCGAGCGGTCGCCGCGCGTGGCCACGTTCCAGACTTGGATGTCGGGCTCGCGGCTGCCGATGTCGTACTGGCGTGACAGCGATTCGCGCAGCGCGTGGTAGCCGCTGTCGTCGTGGATGGCTGACACCTCCAACTCCGACTCGCTCTGGAAATCCCGGATCGAGAACAGGCGCAAGTCGCGCATCGTCTTCGGGCTCAGGAACTGGCCGATGAAGCTCTCGTCCTTGAAGTTGCGCATGGCGTAGTCAAGCGTCTTGACCCAGTCGGTGTCCACGAAGTCGGGGAACCAGCGGCGGTCTTCCTCGGTCGGCTTCTCGCACACGCGGCGCAGGTCGGTCATCATCTTGAAGCCGAGCGCATACGGATTGATGCCGCTGTAGGCGCGGTGCCCCACCGGCGGCTGATAGATCACGCCGGTGTGCGAGCTGAGCCATTCCATCATGAAGCCGTCGGCCAACTGGCCGCGGTCGTACATGGTGTTGAGCAGCGTGTAGTGCCAGAAGGTGGCCCAGCCTTCGTTCATGACCTGGGTCTGGCGCTGCGGGTAGAAGTACTGCGCGATCTTGCGCACGATGCGCACCACCTCGCGCTGCCAGGGTTCGAGCAAGGCGGCGTTCTTCTCGATGAAATAGAGCAGGTTCTCCTGCGGCTCCGACGGGAAGCGCTTCGACGAATCGGCCTCGGCCGCCTGCTCGCTCTTGCGCGGCAGGGTGCGCCAGAGGTCGTTCACCTGCTGCTGCATGTGGCGCTCGCGTTCGGCGCGCTGGGCGCTTTCCTGCGCCAGCGAGCGCTTCTGCGGGCGGCGGTAGCGGTCGACGCCGTAGTTCATCAGCGCGTGACATGAGTCGAGCAACTGCTCGACCGCATCGAGGCCGTGACGCTCCTCGCATTCTGCGATGTAGTGCCGTGCGTAGACCAGGTAGTCGATGATGGACGAGGCGTCCGTCCACATGCGGAACAGGTAGTTGCCCTTGAAGAAGCTGTTGTGGCCGTAGGCCGCGTGCGCGATCACCAGGGCCTGCATGGCCATGGTGTTCTCTTCCATCAGGTAGGCGATGCACGGATCGGAGTTGATGACGATCTCGTAGGCCAGCCCCATGTGGCCGCGCTTGTAGTTCTTCTCGGTCGAGATGAACTGCTTGCCGTACGACCAGTGCCGATAGATCATGGGCATGCCCACGCTGGCGTAGGCGTCCATCATCTGCTCGGCGGTGATGACCTCGAGCTGGTTCGGGTACACGTCGAGGCCGTAGCTCCTGGCCGTCTTGGCGATCTCGGCGTGGTAGGTCTCGATGAGTTCGAAGGTCCAGTCGGAGGGGCTGGGCAGGCGTTCGAGAACACGGTCGGTGATCATGACGTCACCCCTTCCTTCTTGAACAGGTCGCGGAAGACCGGATAGATGTCCTGCGCGTCGGACACCTTGCGCATGGCGAAGTTGGGATGCACGCCTTCGAGCTGCTGGTATTCCTGCCACAGGTTCTGCTCGGTCTCGGCCACCTGCACGTAGGCGTAGTAGCGCACCACGGGCAGGATGTTGTCCACCAGCAGCTCGCGGCAGCGGCCGCTGTCCTGGTGCCAGTTGTCGCCGTCGCTGGCCTGCGCGCCGTACACGTTCCACTCGCCGCTGGGGTAGCGCGCCTTGATGATCTCGTCCATCAGCACAAGCGCGCTCGACACCACGGTGCCTCCCGTCTCGGTGGCGTGGAAGAACTCTTCTTCGCTCACTTCTTGCGCCTGCGTGTGGTGGCGCAGGAACACGAGGTCGATCTTCTCGTAGTGCCGCGTGAGGAACATGTACAGCAGCATGAAGAAGCGCTTGGCCATGTCCTTGCGCGCCTCGTCCATCGAGCCCGACACGTCCATGAGGCAGAACATCACCGCCTTGGCGCTGGGCACGGGCGTCTTCACGCGATTGCGGTAGCGCAGGTCGATCGGGTCGATGTAGGGCACGTGCCGCATGGTGCGGCGCAGTTCGGCGATGCGTTCCTCGGTCTCGCGGATCTCGTTCTGGATGAGGGCCTGCACGGCCTGCGGATGCTGCTTCAGCTGCTCGAGGTGCGCCTCAAGCCGCTTGAGTTCCTTGCGCGGTTCGCCGCCCAGCGCGATGCGGCGGGCGAGGGCGCCGCGCATCGAGCGCACCACGTGCAGGTTGTTGGGGGAGCCGTCGCTGGTGAAGCCGGCGCGGTGGCTCTTCCATTCGGGCACGTCGGCAATCTGCGTGCGAATGAGGTGCGGCAGCGCGAGGTCGTCGAAGAAGACGCGCATGAACTCCTCGCGCGTGAGGCGGAAGACGAAGTCGTCCTCGCCCTCGCCGCTGTCGCCGGCTTCCCCGCTGCCGGAACCGCCGCCGCCCCCGCCTTCGGGGCGCTTGATGCGGTCGCCCTTCAGGTACTCCTGGTTGCCCGGGTGCACGTATTCGCGGTCACCGCCGCGCGCATGGCCGAACACAGGTTCGGACACATCGTGGCGCGGCAGGGTCACGTCTTCGCCTTGCTCCAGTTCGCGGATGTTGCGGCCGCTGACGGCGCGCCTCACCGCTTCCTGGATCTGCCCCTTGTAGCGCCTGAGAAAGCGCTCGCGGTTGCCAATGGACTTGTTCTTGCCCGATAGCCGGCGGTCGATGATCTGCTGCAGGATGGCCAAGATGTCTGCTCCCTTAATGACGGATCACGCGTTCCTTCGTGAAACGCCGTGGAACCGGCTTTGCCGCGCCGCTGGCGTTGCCCCCTGCAAGGGGGTTGGCGAAGCGACACGAAGTGCGCGAAGCCTGGGGGTGTGCCATATCAAGAGCTCTTGCGCACCCGCAGATACCACTCGCAGAGCAGGCGGACCTGCTTGGCGGTGTAGCCCTTCTCCACCATGCGCGTCACGAAGTCCTCGTGCTTCTTCTGCTCGTCGGCGCTGCTCTTGGTGTTGAAGCTGATCACCGGCAGGAGCTCTTCGGTGTTGGAGAACATCTTCTTCTCGATCACCGCGCGCAGCTTCTCGTAGCTGGTCCACGCCGGGTTGCGCCCCGCGTTGCCGGCCCGTGCGCGCAGCACGAAGTTGACGATCTCGTTGCGGAAGTCCTTCGGGTTGCCGATGCCGGCGGGCCGCTCGATCTTCTCGAGTTCGGCGTTGAGCGAGGCACGGTCGAAAACTTCGCCGGTGTCGACGTCGCGGAACTCCTGGTCCTGGATCCAGTAGTCGGCATAGGTCACGTAGCGGTCGAAGATGTTCTGGCCGTACTCGCTGTAGCTCTCGAGGTAGGCGGTCTGGATTTCCTTGCCGATGAACTCGGCATAGCGCGGCGCCAGCAGCTCCTTGATGTAGCTGATGTACTTCTGCTCGACCTCGGGGGCGAACTGCTCGCGCTCGATCTGCTGTTCGAGCACGTACATCAGGTGCACAGGGTTCGCGGCCACTTCGGAGCTGTCGAAGTTGAAGACCTTCGAGATGATCTTGAAGGCGAAGCGTGTGGAAACGCCGCTCATGCCTTCGTCGACGCCCGCGTAGTCTCGGTACTCCTGGATCGACTTGGCCTTGGGGTCGGTGTCCTTGAGGTTCTCGCCGTCGTAGACCTGCATCTTGCTGAAGGTGCTCGAGTTCTCGGGCTCCTTCAGGCGCGTGAGCACCGAGAGCTGGGCCATCATGCGCAGCGTTCCCGGAGCGCAGGGGGCCTTGGCGAGCGAGGAGTTGCGCACCAGCTTCTCGTAGATCTTGATTTCTTCAGATGCGCGCAGGCAGTAGGGCACCTTGACGATGTAGATCCGGTCGAGGAAAGCCTCGTTGTTCTTGTTGTTGCGGAAGGCCTTCCACTCGCTCTCGTTGCTGTGCGCGAGCACGATGCCGTCGAAGGGAATGGCACCGAAGCCTTCCGTGCCCTTGAAGTTGCTTTCCTGCGTGGCCGTGAGCAGCGGATGCAGCACTTTGATGGGCGCCTTGAACATTTCCACGAACTCCAGCAGGCCCTGGTTTGCCAGGCACAGGCCGCCGGAGTAGGCGTATGCGTCGGGGTCGTCCTGGGCGTAGGTCTCGAGCTTGCGGATGTCGACCTTGCCGACCAGCGAGGAGATGTCCTGGTTGTTCTCGTCGCCGGGCTCGGTCTTGGCCACGGCGATCTGCCGCAGCACGGACGGGTAGCGCTTGACGACCTTGAACTGGCGGATGTCGCCGCCGTACTCCTCGAGCCGCTTGACGGCCCAGGGCGAGAGAATTCGGTTCAGGTAGCGGCGGGGGATGCCGTATTCCTTTTCAAGGATCTCGCCGTCTTCGAGCGTGTCGAAGAGGCCGAGCGGGGATTCGTTGACCGGCGAACCCTGTATCGCATAGAAGGGCACGTGCTCCATGAGCTGCTTCAGCCGCTCCGCGATGGAGCTCTTGCCGCCGCCCACGGGCCCCAGCAGGTAAAGGATCTGCTTCTTTTCTTCCAGGCCCTGCGCGGCGTGGCGGAAATAGGACACCACCTGTTCTATGGCGTCTTCCATGCCGTAGAACTCCTTGAACGCCGGGTAGATCTTGATGACCTTGTTGGCGAAGATGCGCGAGAGACGGGGGTCATTGCGCGTGTCTACCAACTCCGGCTCGCCGATAGCCTTGAGCATTCGCTCGGAGGCAGTGGCATACGCGGTGGGATCGCGCTTGCAGATGTCCAGGTAGTCCTGCAGCGAGATGACTTCCTCGCGGGTGCGCTCGTAGCGGGCGGCAAAGTTGCTGATCACATCCATGGTCACGCCTCCATCAAGAGTCAGTGGGCTTTTGGCCCGATGGCGTGCAACAAAGGCTTCGCGCAACATTTAAGGTGTGCCTGCCCTTGGCTGCATGCCGCGGAAAACTCCCTTACAACAATCTGCTAACAATCAGCATAAAGCAAAGATTGAACCCGGCAAATCATTTGTTAATTCAGAACCACGCTATCGAGTAAAGTTCCGCGAAAAACAAGGAACAAATTTCCGGATTTCAGCTAAATTCAAAGGCTGACTTTTTGATTTTCTCCGGGTGAAAACGCCTATGTCGAACGGCCATTGGCCATTTTTGATTTTTCTCCGGGAAAAACTCGCCTATTGAGCTTCAAGTCTCAAAAAATCCTGCCTTCTTCTGCAATAACGCGCGATCTGCCGTTTGGTTTATTGCTCGCACAAAAAAATATAAAAGCAATCCTCGCGCCACCTCGGGATAGGCGGTTTTCGTCAACCGGCGTGGGAAAGCTGCCCGTGCCTGCACCAACTTGGTGATCCATGAAAGACAAAGGGCCGCGATCGCGGCCCTTGTAGTGGATGTGGTGCGGTCAAGTTACCGCGGCATCGAGTTCAACTGAAGAACTCCTTCGCCTTGTCGAACCAGCCCTTGTCGGTCGGGCTGTGCTTCTCGCCGCCCTTCTTGAGGGAGTCGTCGAGGTCCTTCAGCAGCTTGCGCTGGAACTCGGTGAGCTTCACAGGCGTCTCGACGCGCACGTGGCAGTACAGGTCGCCGGGATAGCTGGAGTTCACGCCCTTGATGCCCTTGCCGCGCAGGCGGAACTGCTTGCCGCTCTGCGTGCCTTCGGGAATGTCGATGGCCGCCGCGCCCTTGAGCGTGGGCACGTTGATCTCGCCGCCCAGCGCTGCCGTGGTCATGCTCACTGGCACCACGCAGTGCAGGTTGTCGCCGTCGCGCTCGAAGATGTCGTGCTTCTTGAGGCGAATCTCGATGTACAGGTCGCCCGGCGGGCCGCCGTTGACGCCCGGCTCGCCGCTGCCGGTGACGCGCATGCGCTGGCCATCGTCGATGCCCGCGCGGATCTTCACTTCGAGCGTCTTGTTGCGCTTGATCTTGCCCTGGCCGTGGCACGCGGTGCAGGGCTCGGGAATGATCTTGCCGCTGCCGTGGCAGGTGGGGCAGGTCTGCTGCACGCTGAAGAAGCCCTGGCGCATCTGCACCGCGCCCGCGCCGTGGCAGGTCGTGCAGGTGATGGGCTTGGTGCCGGGCTTGGCGCCCGAGCCGTGGCAGGTGTCGCACTCGTCCCAGGTCGGGATGCGGATCTCGGTCGTCTTGCCTTCCGCGGCTTCCTCGAGCGTGATCTCCATCGCGTAGCTGAGGTCGCTGCCGCGGAACACCTGGCGCCCACTGCTGGTGCGGCCGCGGCCGCCACCGCCGAACACGTCGCCGAAGATGTCGCCGAAGGCTTCCGCGAAGCCGCCGAAGCCTTCCGCGCCCGGGCCGCCGCGCATGTTGGGGTCGACGCCGGCGTGGCCGTACTGGTCGTAGGCTGCGCGCTTCTGTCCGTCGGACAGCATTTCGTAGGCTTCCTTCACCTCCTTGAACTTGGCCTCGGCGTCCTTTGCGGTGTCGCCGTGGTTTCGGTCGGGGTGGTGCTTCATCGCGAGCTTGCGATAAGCCTTCTTGATTTCATCCTCGCTCGCGTTCTTGGGGACGCCGAGGGTTTCGTAGTAGTCGCGTTTGGTGGCCATGGCAGGTCGATCAGCAGATCAGGGAAGCAGCGGAAACTCGGGTAACTTGAAGCGAGAAAGGCTGGAGCACCTCCGCAGGTGTTCCAGCCTTGTCCAAGGGACTGAAGATCAGCCCTTCTTGACTTCCTTGACTTCGGCGTCGACCACGTTGTCGTCGGCCTGCGCATGTGCGCCGGCTTCCGCGCCCGCCGGACCCGAAGCTGCCGAGGCGCCGGCCGCGGCCTGCGATTCGGCATACATCTTCTCGCCGAGCTTCTGGCTTGCGGTCATGAGCGTGTTGGTCTTTTCCTCGATCGCGGCCTTGTCTTCACCCTTGAGGGCTTCTTCCAGGTCCTTGATCGCGGCTTCGATCGCGTCCTTCTCGGCGGCTTCCAGGCTCGCACCGTGCTCGCCCAGCGACTTCTTCACGCTGTGGACCATGGCTTCGCCCTGGTTGCGGGCCTGCACGATCTCGAGCTTCTTCTTGTCGTCGGCCGCATTCAGCTCTGCGTCCTTCACCATCTTCTGGATCTCGTCCTCGCTCAGGCCCGAGTTCGCCTTGATGGTGATCTTGTTTTCCTTGCCGGTGCCCTTGTCCTTGGCGCCGACGTGCAGGATGCCGTTGGCGTCGATGTCGAAGCTCACCTCGATCTGCGGCGTGCCGCGCGATGCCGGCGGAATTCCTTCGAGGTTGAACTCGCCGAGCAGCTTGTTGCCCGAGGCGATGTCGCGTTCGCCCTGGAACACCTTGATGGTCACGGCCGGCTGGTTGTCCTCGGCGGTCGAGAAGGTCTGCGCGAACTTCGTCGGGATGGTCGTGTTCTTGGCGATCATCTTCGTCATCACGCCGCCCATGGTCTCGATGCCCAGCGACAGCGGGGTCACGTCGAGCAGCAGCACGTCCTTGCGATCGCCGGAGAGCACTTGCCCTTGGATGGCGGCGCCGACGGCCACGGCTTCGTCGGGGTTCACGTCCTTGCGCGGTTCCTTGCCGAAGAAGGCCTTCACCTTGTCCTGCACCTTGGGCATGCGGGTCATGCCGCCGACCAGGATCACGTCGTTGATGTCGCCCACGCTGATGCCGGCGTCCTTGATGGCCAGGCGGCAGGGAGCGATGGTGCGCTCGATCAGCTCGTCGACCAGGCTTTCGAGCTTGGCGCGGGTGAGCTTGATGTTCAGGTGCTTCGGACCCGTGGCATCGGCCGTGATGTAGGGCAGGTTGATGTCGGTCTGCGCGCTGTTCGACAGCTCGATCTTGGCCTTTTCAGCGGCTTCCTTCAGGCGCTGCAGGGCCAGCACGTCCTTGCTCAGGTCGACGCCCTGTTCCTTTTTGAACTCGCCGATGATGTAGTCGATGATGCGCTGGTCGAAGTCTTCGCCGCCCAGGAAGGTGTCGCCGTTGGTCGACAGCACTTCGAACTGCTTCTCGCCGTCGACGTCCGCGATTTCGATGATCGACACGTCGAAGGTACCGCCGCCGAGGTCATACACGGCGATCTTGCGGTCGGCCTTGTCCTGCTTGTCGAGGCCGAAGGCCAGCGCGGCAGCGGTGGGCTCGTTGATGATGCGCTTGACGTCGAGGCCCGCGATGCGGCCGGCGTCCTTGGTGGCCTGGCGCTGGGCGTCGTTGAAGTAGGCCGGCACCGTGATCACGGCTTCGGTGACGGTTTCGCCGAGGTAGTCTTCGGCGGTCTTCTTCATCTTGCGCAGGATGTCGGCGCTGACCTGCTGCGGGGCCATCTTCTTGCCGCGCACTTCCACCCACGCGTCGCCGTTGTCGGCCTTGGCGATGGTGTAGGGCATCAGGTCGATGTCCTTCTGGACTTCCTTTTCCTCGAACTTGCGGCCGATCAGGCGCTTGATCGCGTATAGCGTGTTCTTGGGGTTGGTGACGGCCTGGCGCTTGGCCGAGGCACCGACCAGCACTTCACCGTCTTCCTGGTACGCGACGATCGACGGCGTGGTGCGGGCACCTTCCGAGTTCTCGATCACACGCGTGGTGTTGCCTTCCATGATCGACACGCACGAGTTGGTGGTGCCGAGGTCGATGCCGATGATCTTTGCCATGTTCTTACTCCTGAAAGCCTGAAAAATATGTTGTTATGAACTTGTGGATAACCCGTCGCGATTCAAGGTATGAAGCGGGGATTTCCTGTGGGAATCTTGTGTGCCGGTGAATGCGGGGTGGCTTACTTCGGCGCGCTGACCGTGACCAGCGCCGGGCGCAGCACGCGCTCGTTGATGGTGTAGCCCTTCTGGAGCACGGTCACCACCGTGTTCGGCTCCTGGTCGGCGGGCACCACCGAGATGGCCTGGTGCTGGTGCGGGTCGAACTTGGTGCCGGGGGCGGGGGCCACTTCGATCACCTTGTTGCGTTCGAGCGCGCTCTTGAGCTGGCGAAGCGTGGCTTCGGCGCCTTCGCGGATCTGCTCGGGGGTGGCGTCCTTGACGGCCAGGCCGGCTTCGAGGCTGTCGGTCACCGGCAGCAGGCTCTCGGCAAAGGCTTCCACGGCGAACTTGCGGGCCTTGGAGACTTCTTCGTCGGCGCGGCGGCGGGCATTCTGCACGTCAGCCTGGGCGCGCAGGTACTGGTCGGCCAGTTCGGTGTTCTTGGCCTGCAGGGCAGCCAGCTCGCCTTGGGCCTGCGCCAGTGCGGCGAGGGCGTCGGCTTCGTTGGCGGCTTGCGCGGCCTCCAGTTCTTCGGGGCTTGGCTCGCCTTGCAGCATTTGTGAATTCTGTGCGGATTGTTGCGGGTCAGACATTTTTCAAAGAACCGGCGTGAGCCGGAAAACAAACGATAGCCAACCACTTGGGGCTGGCCGGGAGCATTTCAAGCGAAAAAATGCGGCCAAGTGGGCCGCTGCACGAGGTTTTCGAGGGTGTTTTCTCGCGGAACACCGCGGAACCGGCTTTGCCGGGCCGCAGGTGTTGCCCCCGGTGGGGGTTGGCGAAGCGACACGAAGTGCGCGCAGCCTGGGGGCGAGGCCGAATCAGTGGGCGTCGAGCAGCTCGACGTCGAACTTCAGGGTGGCGTTCGGGGGGATCACGCCGCCGGCGCCGCGGGCACCGTAGCCCAGCGAGGCGGGGATGATCAGCGTGCGCTTGCCGCCGATCTTCATGCCGGCCACGCCTTCGTCCCAGCCCTTGATGACCTGGCCGGCGCCCAGCGAGAACGCGAACGGGTCGTTGCGGTCGCGGCTGGAGTCGAACTTGGCGCCCTGGGTGCCGTCGTTGTAGAGCCAGCCGGTGTAGTGCACGTGCACGTGCTGGCCAGCCTTGGCTTCGGCGCCGGTGCCGACTTCGGTGTCTTCGTATTGCAGGCCGGAGGGGGTGGTTGGCATGGGAAACGCTCCTTGCGTCGATGTGAGAAGAATGAATCGAAGGCGCGGAGTTTACCGAGGCCGGATTCGCCCGGCCTGTCGGCCGTCAGCCGTGGCTGGTGTCGTCGCCGGGCTGCGCGGGTACGGCAGCGGGCTCTGCGGCCGGGGTCTGCGGTGCCGGCGCCGGGACGGCAGCGGCGGGCGAGGGGGCTGCAGGCGCTGCCGGCGCCGCGGCCTTCTTGATCTGCCCCAGCTGCCACTTGCCGGCAAACGCCTGCAGGTCGGACAGCCGCTTGAGCAGGTCCTGTCCGCTGAGCGTGAGGCTGTAGCCGTCGCTGCCGTGGCCGACGATGCCGGCCTCGCGCAGTTCCTTGATGCGGGTGTTGAGCGTATTGGGAGTGATGCCGCCCACGCTGTCCTGCAGCAGCCGGAAGGTCTGGGCATGACCGTCGCGCAGCGCCCAGAGCACGCGCAGCGCATAGCGGGCTTCGAGCAGGGCGAGCAGCTGGCTGACGGCTGCGTTTTCCTTGGTACTCATCGACATCATCTCCTCGAAGCTGGGCGTGCCGCGGACCTGGGGGCAGGGGCGATGGCGCGCGTTCTCTTGTGTGTGGTTATGAACCGTCCGGGTGGCAGACGACTATAGCGCAAAGGATTGTGATGCTACTAGTTTTATAGCTGTGAAGGCATGCGGCATGCGGGTTGTGAGACAAAGCCTCACAAACTGGAATAGTTGGCCATGGCTTCGCCCAGCCGGATCGAACGCCCTGGCGACCAGTCGGGGTTGAACGCCAGCGCAGGCGCCGGGAACAGCATGACGACCGTCGAGCCGAGCAAGAAACGGCCCATCTCGTCGCCCTTGCGGATGTCGATCTGCTGGTCGTTGTAGCTCCACTCGCGCAGCTCGCCCACGCGCGGCGGGTTGACCACGCCGTGCCACACCGTGGCCATGCTGCCGACGATGGTGGCGCCCACCAGCACCAGCACGAAGGGGCCGTGCGCCGACTCGAACACGCACACCACGCGCTCGTTGCGCGCGAACAGGCCGGGCACGCCACGCGCCGTGGTCGGGTTCACCGAGAACAGGTCGCCGGGCACGTGGATCATGCGCACCAGCCGCCCGTCGCAGGGCATGTGGATGCGGTGGTAGTCCTTCGGGCTCAGGTAGAGGGTCGCGAAACTGCCGTGCGCGAACTTGGCCGCCAGCGTGGCGTCGCCGCCGACCAGCGCGGTGGTCGTGTAGTCATGGCCCTTGGCCTGGAAGATCTGGTCGCCCCGGATCGGGCCGAACTGGCTGATCGCGCCGTCCACCGGGCAGGTCAGGTCGGCCTGCGCGAGCGGGCGCACGCCCGGCTTGAGTTCGCGCGTGAAGAACTGGTTGAAGCTCTTGTAGTGGTGGATGTCCGACTCGAGCGCCTCGCCCATGTCCACGCCGTACTTGGCCACGAAGCGCCGGATGATCCAGGTAGTGACCGCCCCCCGCTCCTTGCCCGCGACCCAGCCGGCGAAATTGGTCAGGGCCTGCTTGGGGAACAGGTATTGGGGCAGTACGGCGGAGCGGTCGGACACGTGGTGGGGGCCTGGAATGCGAATTGGAGGGGCATTCTATAAAGGGCTTCCAAGGCGGGGCGTAGGAAGCTTCCCTCGGTATTGGCCTTGCCTGCTAATCGGCCTTGATTCCGGCGGCCTTGATCACCTGCGCCCACTTCTCCACCTCGGCCTTCTGGAAGGCCGCGATCTGCGTCGTCGTCATGTCGGCCGGTTCCATGCCGAAGCCCTTGAGCTTGTCCTGCATCTCGGGTGTCGCGAGGATCTTTCGGATCTCGGTGTGCAGCCGGTCGACCACAGGCGCCGGCGTGGCGGCCGGCACGAAGATCGCCTGCCACGACACCACTTCGAAGTCCTTCAGGCCCGGCAGGCCCGATTCCGCGATCGTCGGCACGTCGGGCAGCGAGGCCAGCCGCTTCGACGACGTCACCGCAATGGCGCGCAGCTTGCCGCTCTGGATGTGCGGGCCGGCCACCACCGTGGTGTCGAACATCATGTCGACCTGTCCGCCGATGGCGTCCTGGATCGCCGGGCCGCTGCCCTTGTAGGGAATGTGCGTGAACTTCACGCCCGACTTGTACGCCAGCAGTTCGAGCGCCAGGTGCTGCGACGTGCCCGTGCCCGCCGAGGCCGACGACAGCCCGCCCGACTTGGCCTTGCTCGCTTCCAGGATGTCCTTCAGCGTCTTGTACGGGCTGTTCTGGCTCACCACCAGCACCACCGGGTTGGTGCCGATCAGCGTCACCGGCGCGAACGACTTGATCGGGTCGTAGCCGATCTTGGGGTACAGGCTCACGTTGATGGCGTGCGAGCTGATGGTGCCGCCCACCAGCGTGAAGCCGTCCGGCGCGGCGCGAGCGCCGACCTCCGAGCCCACGCTGCCGCCGGCGCCGCCCTTGTTGTCGATGATGACGCTCGTGCCAAGCACCGGGCCGAGCTTCTGTGCAATGAGCCGGCCCAGCACGTCGGTCGTGCCGCCGGCGGGAAACGGCACGAGGTAGGTGATGGCCTTGCCCGTCGGCCAGTTGCTGCTGCTCTGCGCGAAGGCTGCCGGAAGACCGGCGGCAAGCGAAGAGGCAAGGGCGGTGCGGATGAGTGCGCGGCGTTGCATGGTCTTGTCTCCTTATGTTGCCCCGGGGCTCAGGGCTTGATGCCGAGCTTGGTGATCAGCGCCTTGAAGTACTCGTTGTCCTTGGCCAGCGTTTCCTTGAAGGCGGCGCCGTCGGTGTAGGCGTAGCCCAGGTTCTGCTTGTCCATCACCTCGCGCAGCAGCGGCTCCTTGGCGGTCTTGGCGGCGATGTCGCGCAGCTTGGCCATCACTTCGGGCGGCGTGTTCTTCGGCGCGCCGAGGCCGCGCCAGGTGCCGATGGAGATGTCGATGCCGCGCTCCTTGGCGGTCGGCACCTTGTCGAAGGCAGCCAGGCGCTTGTCGGCCATCACCATCAGCATCTTGAGCTTGCCGGCCTGAACGTAGGTCGATACCTCGGCCGGGCTCACCGCCACCGCATCGACGTGGCCGCCGAGCAGCGCCAGCACGGCCGGGCCCGCACCCTGGAACGGGATGTGGTTGAACCTGGCGCCGGTCTTGTCCTCCAGCGCCGATGCCGCCAGGTGCCAGATCGAGCCGGTGCCCGAATTGCCCACGCCCATTTCGCCCGGCTTCTTCTTGGCGGCGGCCAGGAATTCTTCGATGGTGTTGTAGGGCGAGTCGGCCTTCACGGTGATGGCGGCCGGGTCGGCATTGAGCTGCGCGATCGGCTGGAAGTCGTCGTAGTTGAACTTGGCCAGGCCCAGGTGGGGCAGCGTCAGCAATTCGACCGTGAGCACCGCCAGCTTGTAGCCGTCGGGCCGCGAATGGATCACCTCGTTCCAGCCGATGGCGCCGCCCGCGCCGGGGCGGTTCACGATCACGATGCTCTCGGACGTGTGCTTGCGGCTCGCGTCGGCGAAGGCGCGGGCCAGCGCGTCGGTGCCGCCGCCGGGCTGGTAGGGCACGATCAGCTCGACCGTGTGGTTCGGGTAGTCGTTGCCGGCGGCTTGCGCGGCGGGCGCCGCTAAGCCGAATGCAAGGCCGAGCGCACCCGAGAGGGCCGCGAGCTTGCGCAGGAATTCCGTCGTCATCTGTCTTGTCTCCGTTATTGGTTTTGCGGTTGCTGGAAAAAACGTGCGCGGTCAGGGCATGTACTGCCCCCCGTTCACTTCGATCACCTGCCCCGTGACATAGGCCGAGAGCTGGTCCGAGGCGAGATACAGGAAAGCGCCGACGCACTCTTCGGGCTCGCCGAGGCGGCCCATGGGAATGCTGGCGCGGAAGTTATCGAGCATCGCGGGCGTCGAGAAGCGGTCCTGGAAGGGCGTCTGAATGACGCCCGGCGCCACCGCGTTCACGCGGATGCGGTCGCCCACCAGTTCCTTCGCGAGGCCGTGCGTGGCGGTGCTCACGAAGCCCTTCGAGCCCGCGTACAGGTACGCGGCCGGCCCGCCGCCAGTGCGCGCCGCGACCGAGGTCACGTTGATGATGTTGCCGCCGCCCTGCGCGCGCATCAGCGGCACCACCTCGCGGCAATACGCGAGAACCGACCGCGCGTTGATGTGCATCACCTCGTCGAACAGCGCGTCGTCGAACTCGGCGATGGGCACGCGCTTGACCAGGCTGCCGGCGTTGTTGACCAGCACGTCGATGCCGCCGAACTCGGCCACCGTCTGCTTCACGCTGTCGCGGATCGCGCCGGTGTCGCGCACGTCGGCCTTCACCGCCACTGCCGCGCCGCCCGCCGCGCGGATGGTCTCGACCACCTGGTTGGCCGCGGCCGCCGAGCTGTTGTAGTGCACCGCCACGCGCATGCCGCGCGCCGCGAACGCAATGGCCACCGCCGCGCCGATGCCGGTGCTGGCACCGGTGACGAGGGCGGTCTTGTCCTTGAGGTCTTCCATGTGTTTGCTCCTTACGGGTTGTTCAGGTGACCGGCGCCGGGTTGAACAGCACCAGCGCGTTGTGCAGCTTCCAGTGCTCGGCCCAGGTCTTCTTGCGGCCGCTTGCCACGTCGAGCATCAGGTGGAACATCTCCCAGCCGATGTCTTCGATCGTGGCCTCGCCGTCGGCGATGCGGCCTGCGTTCACGTCCATCAGGTCGTGCCAGCGGCGCGCCAGGTCGCTGCGCGTGGCGACCTTGATGACCGGCACTTCGGCCAGCCCGTAGGGCGTGCCGCGGCCGGTGGTGAACACATGCAGGTTGATGCCGGCCGCCAGCTGCAGCGTGCCGCAGATGAAATCGCTGGCCGGCGTGGCCGCGTAGATCAGGCCCTTCTGCGTGGCTTTCTCGCCCGGCGCGAGCACGCCCGTGATCGGCGCCGAGCCCGACTTGACGATGGAGCCCATCGCCTTCTCGACGATGTTCGACAGGCCGCCCTTCTTGTTGCCCGGCGTGGTGTTGGCGCTGCGGTCGACGCGGCCCTTCTGCAGGTAGGCGTCGTACCAGGCCATCTCGCGGATCATGGCTTCGGCCACCTCCGGCGTGGAGGCGCGCGAGGTGAGCTGGTCGATGCCGTCGCGCACCTCGGTCACTTCCGAGAACATCACGGTGGCGCCCGCGCGCACCAGCAGGTCGGTGCAGAAGCCCACGGCGGGGTTGGCGGTGACGCCGGAGAACGCGTCGCTGCCGCCGCACTGCACCCCCACCACCAGCTCGCTGGCGGGCACGGTCTCGCGGCGGCGTGCGTTCAGGCGCGCCAGATGCACTTCGGCCTGCCGCATGACCGAGTCGATCATCGACATGAAGCCGATGTGCTCGTCGTCCTGCAGGCAGACCACGTCGAGTTCCGCATCGCCTTCGGTTTCGCCGCGCTTGTCGACGATGGGGATGCTGCCCGGCGGCAGCAGCCGCTCTGGCTGCAGCTTCTCGCAGCCCAGGCTCACCACCATCACCTCGCCGCCGAAGTTCGGGTTGAGGCTGATGTTGCGCAGCGTGCGGATCGGAACGATGGCGTCGGGCGCGTCGATGGCCACGCCGCAGCCGTAGCCGTGTGCCAGCGCCACCACGTCGTCCACGTTCGGGTACTTGGGCAGCAGTTCGGCCTTGATGCGCTGTACCGCGAAGTCGATCACGCCGGCCACGCATTGCACCGTCTCCGTGATGGCGAGGATGTTGCGCGAGCCCACCGAGCCGTCGGCGTTGCGGTAGCCCTCGAAGGTGTAGCCCTCCAGCGGCGGCAGGGCAGGGGGCTTGACGGTCGCGATGGGCAGGCCGTCGAGTTCCGGCGCCACCGGCATGCGCATCACGCGCTCGTGCACCCAACTGCCGCGCGGCAGCGCCTTCTGCGCATAGCCGATCACCACGTTGTAGCGGACGATGGCCGCGCCCTCCGCCAGGTCGGTGAGAGCCACCTTGTGGCCCTGGGGCACGTTGTCCACCAGCCGGAGGCCGTCGGCGAACTCGGCGCCGGCCTTCAGGCCGCCGTCGTTGGCGACGATGGCGACGTTGTCGTTGGCGTGGATGCGGATGTAGAGCGGCGAGGCTCCGGTGGCGTTGCTCATCGTGCGAACCTCTTTTTGCTTACAGCACCTTGTGGCCGGTCAGCATCGTGGGCAGCCAGGTGGAGAAGGCCGGCACGTAGGTCACCAGGGTGATGGCGATGAAGATCGCCAGATAGTAGGGCCACGCGGTTTTCGTCGCCTCCCCGATGGATATCTTGCCGATGGCGCAGCCGATGAACTGCACCGTGCCCACGGGCGGATGCACCAGCCCCAGCGCGCAGTTCAGCAGCAGCATCATCCCGAACTGCACCGGGCCCACGCCCATCTGGATGGCCAGCGGCAGGAACAGCGGCGTGGTGATCAGGATGTGCGCCGCCATGTCCAGGAAGATGCCCAGGAAGATCTGGATGATGTTGATGTACAGCAGCATCAG
Source organism: Variovorax sp. (assembly GCF_965279555.1). NCBI lineage: Bacteria > Pseudomonadati > Pseudomonadota > Betaproteobacteria > Burkholderiales > Comamonadaceae > Variovorax > Variovorax sp. The sequence goes on from NZ_OZ257247.1 coordinate 1,094,243, forward strand.
CCAGGGGCTGGAGGTGGCGGCCAGCAGCACTGTTTCGATGGCGTCCGGGATCTCCAGGTAGGCCATCTGGTAGCGCAGCATGTTCGACACGCCGATCAGCAGCAGGATCACGCCGGTGGTCTTCGAGGCCTTGGCCAGCGACTTGAAGAGCTTCTCGCGCGTCATCGTGCGGTAGGCCACCACCGTGAGCAATAACGAATACGTCACCGCGATGGCCGCCGCCTCGGTGGCTGTTGCCACCCCCTGCATCACGCAGACCAGGATGATCACGATCACCATCAGGCCGGGAATGGCCGACAGGAAGGTCTTGCCCACCATGCCCCAGCCGGGGAAGCGCTCGACCATGGTGCTGCCGTCGGTGCGCCTGGGGTAGCCGTGCTTGGCGGCCTGCCAGTAGGCGGCCACCAGCATGCACACCATGATCCAGAACACCGGGATCAGCCCTGCGAACATCAGGTCGCCGATGGACACGCCCTTGATGATGTGCCCGTCGATCGTGCCCACCGCGGCCTGCGCGGCGAAGGCGTAGATGATCATGTTGTGCGAGGTCGGCATCAGCGCGCCCGAGAGCGATGCATGCGTCGTCACGTTCACCGCGTAGGCCGCGCTGTAGCCCTCGCGCTTCATGATCGGGATCATCACGCCGCCCATGGCCGAGGTGTCGGCCACCGGCGAACCCGAGACGCCGCCGAAGAGCGTGGACGCCACCACGTTGGCCAGCCCGAGGCCGCCCTTCCAGTGGCCCACCAGGCTGCGCGCGAAGGCGACGATCTTGTCCGCAATGCCGCCGTGCAGCATCAGTTCGCCCGAGAAGATGAAGAACGGAATGGCCAGGAACGAGAACACGTTCATGCCCGACACCATCATCTGGATGGCGGTCTCGAAGGGCAGGCCCTCGTAGGCGAACGTGGCCAGGCAGCTCAGCCCGATGGCGAAGGCCACGGGCATCCCCAGCAGCAGGAACAGCACGAAGCTGAGGGACAGCACTGTCAATGCCATGATGGAACGACCTTCTGGCCGGTGAACTGAGCAGCCAGGTGCTCGATGGAGAAGAGGGTGATCAGCACCCCGGCGAAGAGGATCGGCACGTAGCGCACGGCTTCGGACAGGCCCAGCGTGGGAATCGTCGATTCGCGCGTGGACACTGCCATCTCGGCGCCGCCCGCGAACAGCGCCACGGCGAAGCCGATGGTCAGCACGCAGGTGAGCGCCTTGCACCAGAACTGGCCCTTGGGTGGCAGGGCCTTCACCAGCGAATCGAGGCCGATGTGCCCGGCGTCCCGCACGCCGGCGGAGGCGCCGAACATGGCGACCGAAATCACCAGCAGCAGCGCGACCTGCTCGACATACGGCGGAGCGTCATTGAAGACGTAGCGCAGCACCACGCCATAGACGACGACCCCGAGCAGGCCGACGAGGCACACGCAGGCGATGTACATCGCCCAGCGGGAGAGCCGCGCGTTCAATGAGGTAAGCAGGCTCATGTGCGGCGCGCGTCACTTGGTGTTGACGATTTCCTGCACCAGCGCCTTCTGCTCCGGCGTGGTCGCGAACTTGTCCCACACCGGCTTCTCGACGTCGACGAAGCCCTTGCGGTCGATCTCGGAGGCCGCGACGATCTTGGCGCCGCCCTTGATGACGGCCGCCTTGGCGTCCTTCTCGCGCGGCTCCCACAGCTTCACGTAGTAGGGCACCGAGTCTTTGGCGGCCTTGCGGATCGCGACCTGCTCTTCCTTGGTGAGCGTGTCCCAGATCTTCTTGGAGAACACCAGCACTTCGGGCGTCATGACGTGCATGGTCTCGGAGTACACCGGCGCGGCCTCGAAGTGCTTGGCCTCTTCGTACGAGGGATAGTTGTTCTCTGCGGCGTCCACCAGGCCGGTCTTCAGGCCCGTGTAGACCTCGGCGATGGGCATCGGCGTGGGCGAGGCGCCGGTGGCGCTCACCAGGCTCACCATCAGGTCGGAGGGCTGCACGCGGATCTTCAGGCCCTTCATGTCGGCCACCGACTTGATCGGCTTCTTGGCATACACCGATCGCGCGCCGCTTTCATACATGCACAGGCCGATGAAGCCGGCCTTCTCGAAGGCTGCGAGCACCTTGTCGCCGGCCGGGCCGTACATCGCCTTGCGGAAGTGCTCGATGTCGCGGAACAGGAAGGGCAGCGACGGAATGACCGACTCCGGCACGATGCCGTGGAACGACGCGCTGCTCACGCGCACCATGTCGAGCGCGCCGATCTTCACCTGTTCGACCGTGTCCTTCTCGGAGCCCAGCGAGCTGTCCGCGAAGATCTTGATGTTGTCCTTGCCACCCGTGGCCTTCGACAGTTCATCGCCCATGAACTTCACCGCCTGGTTGGTGGGGAAGTCCTTGGCGTGCACCTCGGCGGAACGGAAGGTTCGCGCCATGGTGGCGTTGCTTGCCGTGAATGCGATCAAACCAATCGCGATCAGGCCCGACAGCTTCTTCATTTGTAGTGATTTCATTTTTGATGCTCCTCGGTGGATGAAAAGAAAACGCAGCGGATGGATGGATCGATAAACGGGTCAGATGCCGAAAGCGGGCTCCGCGAGGCCCTGTGCGCCGGGCCGCAGCGCGAACACGCCGCCGGCCAGTGGTTGGTCCGACAGGTCGATGCCGCCGGGTCGGATGGAGGTGACGAAGAGGGTGTCGAGCCCGGCGCCGCCGAAGGCGCACATCGCGGGCTTCTTCACCGGCACTTCGAGCGAGCGGTCGAGCCGGCCGTCGGGCGTGAAGCGGTGCACCAGGCCGGCGTCGTTGCCGCAGATCCAGTAGCAGCCGTCGGTGTCCATGGCCGCGCCGTCGGGGCGGCCGGGCAGGGGCTTCATGTCGATGAAGAGGCGGCGGTTGCTGGGGGTGCCGGTTTGCGTGTCGTAGTCGAAGGCCCAGACGGCCTGCACCGTGGGGTGCGAATCCGAGAGATACATCGTGCGGCCGTCGGGGCTGAAGGCCAGGCCATTGGGCACGATGAGGTCGTCGAGGCGCAGGGTGGCAGCGCGGTCGCCCTTGCCGTAGCTGTAGAGGCGGCCGACGCGTGCGCCCGCCGCCATGTCGAGCAGCATCGTGCCGGCCCAGAAGCGGCCCTGGCGGTCGCAGCGGCCGTCGTTGAATCGCATGGCCGGGGCGGCGTGTTCGACGGGCGCCAGGGAGGTGGCGGCCAGCGTGCCGTCGGCCTGCGGCTTCAGGGAGAACAGGCCGCTTTCCATGCCGGCGAGCCATTCGCCGGGCACGTCGGCGCGCGGCGCGATGCAGGCGATCATTTCGCCGGCGGTCCACTTCGCATGGCCTTCGCCTGCATGCCAGCGGTTCAGCGTGCGCGCCGGAATGTCGACCCAGTAGAGCGCCTGTTCGCGCGCATGCCACACCGGGCTTTCGCCGGTGCCGTTGCGCGCGTCGAGAACGAGTTCAGCGCTCATCGCCGAACGGGCCTTGTGCGGTGAAGGCGCCGCCCTGGTAGATGGCGTTCGGGTCGGTCGGCGCGACGGGCGGCTGTGCCTCGACCTTGTCGCGGAACACTTCCGAGCTGTCGCGCGGCAGGAAGCCCAGGTGCGCGGCGGCGCTGTTGTCCCACCACACGTCGCGGTTGTTCGACATGCCGTAGACCACCGTGTGCTTCACGTAGGGGGTGAACAGCGATTTCTCGATCAGCGCCGTCAGGTCGTGGTAGCTGAGCCAGGTGCTCATCATCCGGCGGTTGGCCGGCTCGGGGAACGAGGAGCCGATGCGGATGCTGACGGTCTCGATGCCCCAGCGGTCGAAGTAGAACTGCGCCACGTCCTCGCCGAAAGACTTCGACAGGCCGTAGTAGCCGTCGGGCCGGCGCACCGCATGCGCGTCGATGTGCTCGCTCTGCTTGTAGAAGCCGATCACGTGGTTCGAGCTGGCGAACACCACGCGCTTCACGCCGTGGCGGCGCGCGGCTTCATAGATGTGGAACACGCCCTTGATGTTGGCTTCGAGAATTTCCTCGAACGGCCGCTCGACCGACACGCCGCCCAGGTGGACGATGGCGTCGCAGCCGTCCACCAGCGCATCGACCGCCGCCTTGTCCGACAGGTCGCAGGGCACGACTTCCTCGTGCGCATCGGCGGCCGGTGCCAGCGAGGCGATGTCCGAGAGCCGCAGCACCTCCGCGAATGGCTTGAGCCGCTCGCGCAGCACCTTTCCGAGGCCGCCGGCGGCGCCGGTCAGGAGAAGGCGGTTCATCTTGTTGTCTTTCATCTTTGCCCGTCCATGCACGCAGTGGTAGTGGTTTCCGGCGGCCCGCCGTCGCGGTGTCTTGCCGGCAGCAGCGGCCGGTACGATGCCGGCAGGGCAAGGTCGAAAGGGCGCTGCATGTCGGTGCCGTTGAAACCGGAAAGCCGCTGGCGAAGTTGCCGGCGGCGTGTAGAGGTGGTTGAGTGATAGGTTATCTGTTGTCGTACAACTAGTTTGGGGATTATCATCGTGACCATGGTTCAGTCGACTGCGGGTAATCCCTCGATATCAGAAGCGCCGGCGGAAACGGCTTTCGTGGGGCGTCCGCGCCAGCGCGCACGCGGCCTCGCGCACGGGCTGGTGGAAGACCTGGGCGAGAAGATCCGCAACCAGTCGCTGCGGCCCGGCGACAAGCTGCCGACCGAGTCGGCCATCATGCAGGCCTACGGCGTGAGCCGCACCGTGGTGCGCGAGGCGCTGTCGAAGCTGCAGGCCGGCGGCCTGGTAGAGACGCTGCACGGCGTGGGCACCTTCGTGCTGCAGCCGCGCACGGGCGGCGTGTTCCGCCTCGACCCCGGAGAGATCGCCGCTTCGGTCGACGTGCTGGCCGTGCTCGAGTTGCGCATCAGCCTGGAGACCGAGTCGGCCGGCCTCGCCGCCAGTCGCCGTACAGAAGAGCAGCTGGTCGCCATGCGCCAGGCGCTCGACGACTTCGAGCACAACGTGGTCGTGGCGGGCGACACCGTGGGGCCGGACTTCCGCTTCCACCTGCAGATCGCCGAATCGACCGGCAATCCCTACTTCGCGGACATCATGAGGCACCTGGGCACCACGCTCATTCCGCGCACCCGCATCAGCGCGATCCGCACGCACGAGGGCGGGGCGCCTTACCTGAGCCGCGTGAACCGCGAGCACGAAGAAATCTACGCGGCCATCGCGCGCCGCGACCCCGAATCGGCCCGCGCGGCCATGCGCATCCACCTGACCAACAGCCGCGAGCGCCTGCGCATGGCGCAAGAGGCCGCGCAGCAGCAGAAGGCAAAGGCCGATGCCGCAACCGCTGGCGGTGCTGCTTCGGTCGACAACGCCACTTCGAGCTGAGTTTTTCTTGTTTGCCTGGCTGGACAACTCGTTTCTCTAGTTGTACGATGACTGATAACTTGATTCGAGTATCAGGCATGGCCACGACAGCCATCGAACAAAAGGAGACAGCATGACCATCAACCGACGCGGCGCACTAGGAGCCGCGCTTGCCACGACACTGGCCGCCAGCCTGCCCGCGCGGGTTCTTGCGCAGGGCAGCGGCGGCAACTGGCCGTCCAAGCCGCTCAAGCTCATCGTTCCGTATCCGCCGGGCGGTTCGTCCGACATCATTGCGCGGGCCATCAGCCAGCCGCTGTCCGAGGCGCTCGGGCAGTCGGTCATCGTCGACAACCGGGCGGGCGCCAACGGCAACCTCGGCGCCGACCTGCTGGCCAAGGCGCCGGGCGACGGCTACACGCTCATGCTGTGCGACCTGGGTGCGCTGGCCATCAGCCCCTCGCTGTACCCCAAGCTGCCGTTCGACCCGTCGAAGGACCTGCGCGGCGTGGCCATGCTGGCCTACTCGCCGCACCTGCTGGTGGTGCATCCGTCGGTGCAGGCGAACACCTTGAAGGAGCTGGTCGAGCTCTCGAAGAAAAGCGATCTCAACTTCGCCGTCACCGCCAGCGGCAGCACCGCGCACCTGGCGGGCATCGAGCTGCAGCGCAAGGTCGGCGCCAAGTGGGAATACGTGCCCTACAAGGGCGGCGTGCAGGCGGTGCTCGACACCGTCGCCGGCCAGACGCAGGTGCTGATGAACGGCATGCTCGCCACCTACCCGCAGGTGCAGGCCGGCAAGCTCAAGCTCATTGCGGTGTCCAAGGCCACGCGCATGCCGCTGATCGGCAATGTGCCGACCATCGCGGAGCAGGGCGCCCCCGGCTACGAGTCGGGTACCTGGCAGGGCGTGGTCGCGGGACGCGGCGTGCCCGACGCGGTGATCGCGCGGCTCAACCGCGAGCTGGTGCGCATCATCCGCACGCCCGACATCCGCGCCCGGCTCGCCGGCCAGGGCGCCGAAGTCGTGACCATGGCCGCGCCGGAGCAGGACCAGTTCTTCGCCAAGGAGCGCGCGCGCTGGGCGCAGGTCGTCAAGGAAGCGAACGTCAGGCTCGACTGACTTGCCGCTTCGCACCCCATTTTTCTTCTCATTCAAATCTTTACTGGACTCTTCCCCATGAACCCCCAAGAACTCAAGACCATCATGGGCTCCGGCCTGCTTTCGTTCCCGTTGACCGACTTCGACGCGAACGGAGACTTCAACAAGAGCAGCTACGAGAAGCGTCTCGAATGGCTCGCTCCCTACGGCGCCAGCGCGCTGTTCGCGGCCGGCGGCACGGGCGAGTTCTTCTCGCTCACCGGCGAAGAGTACCCGGGCATCATCAAGACGGCGGTGGACACCTGCCGCGGCGTGGTGCCGATCATTGCCGGTGCCGGCGGCCCCACGCGCTTCGCCATCCAGTGCGCGCAGGCTGCCGAGAAGGCCGGCGCGCACGGCATCCTGCTGCTGCCGCACTACCTCACCGAAGCCGGCCAGGAAGGCCTGGCCGCGCACGTCGAAGCCGTGTGCAAGAGCGTGAAGTTCGGCGTGATCGTCTACAACCGCGCCACCAGCCGCCTCAAGCCCGACACCCTGGCCGGCCTGGCCGAGCGCAACCCCAACCTCGTGGGCTTCAAGGACGGCATCGGCGACATCGAGGCCATGGTCGCCATCTACCAGAAGATGGGCGACCGCTTCGCCTACCTGGGCGGCCTGCCCACGGCCGAGGTCTATGCCGCCGCCTACAAGGCGATGGGCACGCCGGTGTATTCGTCGGCCGTCTTCAACTTCATTCCGAAGACCGCCATGGACTTCTACAAGGCCGTGGCCGCCGACGACCTGCCCACGCAGCACCGCCTGCTGAAGAACTTCTTCATGCCCTACCTCGAGCTGCGCAACCGCGTGCCGGGCTACGCGGTGAGCATCGTGAAGGCCGGCGCAAAGATCGTCGGCCACGACGCCGGCCCCGTGCGCGCGCCGCTCACCGACCTGAAGCCGGCCGAGGTCGAGCAGCTCAAGGCGCTGATCGACGCGCTCGGCCCGCAGTGAGCCGGGCCATGAGCACGCCCACCGTCACCGCGATGCGCGTCGTGCCCGTCGCGGGCCACGACAGCATGCTGATGAACCTCAGCGGCGCGCACGGCCCGTTCTTCACGCGCAACCTGCTGATCCTGACCGACAGCGCCGGGCGCACCGGCGTTGGCGAAGTACCCGGCGGCGAGAAGATCCGCCAGACGCTGGAAGACGCGCGCGGCCTCATCGTCGGCCAGCGCATCGGCAATCAAAACGCGGTGCTCAACAGCATGCGCAGCGCTTTTGCCGGCCGCGACAGCGGCGGCCGCGGCCTGCAGACCTTCGACCTGCGCGTGACCATCCACGCAGTAACGGCCGTGGAAGCCGCATTGCTCGACCTGCTCGGCCAGTTCCTCGAAGTGCCAGTGGCGGCCCTGCTCGGCGAAGGCCAGCAGCGCGACGCGGTGCAGATGCTCGGCTACCTCTTCTACGTGGGCGACCGCAAGAAGACCGATCTTCCCTATGACAGCGACCCGAACGCCGACAACGACTGGTTCCGCCTGCGCCACGAAGAAGCCATGACGCCAGAGGCCATCGTGCGCCTGGCCGAGGCCACGCATGCGCGCTACGGCTTCACCGACTTCAAGCTCAAGGGCGGCGTGCTGCGCGGCGAGGAAGAAGTCGAGGCCATCCGCGCGCTGCACGAGCGCTTTCCGCAAGCGCGCGTCACGCTCGACCCGAACGGCGGCTGGCTGCTGCAGGACGCCATCCGCCTGTGCCGCGACCTGCACGGCGTGATGGCTTATGCCGAGGACCCGTGCGGTGCCGAAGGCGTGTTCTCCGGGCGCGAGGTGATGGCCGAGTTCCGCCGCGCCACCGGCCTGCCGACCGCCACCAACATGGTGGCCACCGACTGGCGCGAGATGGTGCACAGCCTCTCGCTGCAGTCGGTCGACATTCCGCTTGCCGATCCGCACTTCTGGACCATGCAGGGCTCGGTGCGCGTGGCACAGCTGTGCCAGGCATGGGGCCTGACCTGGGGCTCGCACTCCAACAACCACTTCGACGTGTCGCTCGCAATGTTCACGCACGTGGCGGCCGCCGCGCCGGGCAAGGTCACGGCCATCGACACGCACTGGATCTGGCAGGACGGCCAGCGCCTGACCAAGGCGCCGCTGCAGATAGAAGGCGGCTTCGTGAAGGTGCCGACGCGCGGGGGCCTGGGCGTGGAGCTGGACATGGACGAAGTCGAGAAGGCGCACCAGCTGTACCTGAAACACGGCCTTGGCGCTCGCAACGATGCGCAGGCGATGCAATACTTGATTCCCAACTGGACTTTCGACAACAAGCGCCCCTGCATGGTGCGCTGAAGGAACCGACGCAATGCAAAACTTCGACAACCTCATCGCCGGCGAATGGCGTGCCGGCGCGAGCTACAGCCCCAACGTCAACCCCAGCAACCTGTCCGACGTGCTCGGCCAGTACACGCAGGGCGATGCCGCCCACGTAGACGCTGCCGTCGCGGCGGCTACTGCAGCCTTTCCGGCATGGGCTACGGGCAGCATCCAGGCCCGCTCGGATGCGCTCGACAAGATCGGCAACGAGATCCTCGCGCGCAAGGAAGAGCTGGGCACGCTGCTCGCACGCGAAGAAGGCAAGACCAAGGCCGAAGGCATCGGCGAGGCCACGCGCGCTGGCCAGATCTTCAAGTTCTTCGCCGGCGAATGCCTGCGGCTGTCGGGCGAGGTGCTGCCGTCGGTGCGCCCCAACATCGGCGTGGAAATCACGCGCGAGCCGGTCGGCGTGGTGGGCCTCATCACGCCGTGGAACTTTCCCATTGCCATTCCGGCCTGGAAGATCGCGCCTGCGCTGGCTTTCGGCAACTGCGTGGTGCTCAAGCCCGCCGACCTGGTGCCGGGCAGTGCCTGGGCGCTGAGCGAGATCATCAGCCGCTCGGGCATTCCGGCCGGCGTGTTTAACCTGGTGATGGGCCGCGGCAGCGTGATCGGCAATGCGCTGGTCAATCATCCGGGCATCCATGCGATCAGCTTCACCGGCTCGGTTGGCGTGGGCCGCAACATCGCGATCCAGTGCGTCACCAACCACAAGAAGGTGCAGCTCGAAATGGGCGGCAAGAATCCGCAGGTGATCCTGGACGACGCCGACCTCGCACAGGCGGTGGAGCTGAGCGTGCAGAGCGCGTTCTATTCGACCGGCCAGCGCTGCACCGCGTCGAGCCGCCTCATCGTGACCGAGGGCATCTATCCGAAGTTCATCGCCGCCATGAAGGAACGCATGGCGAAGATCAAGGTGGGCGACGCGCTCGCGCAGGGCACCGACGTGGGCCCGGTCTCGTCGAAGTCGCAGCTCGACCAGGACATGGAATACGTCGCCATCGGCAAGGGCGAGGGCGCCACGCTGGCGGCCGGCGGCGAGCTGCTGAAGCTGGAGACCGATGGCTACTACATGTCACCGGCACTCTTCAGTGAATCGGCCGCGAGCATGCGCATCAACAAGGAAGAGATCTTCGGCCCGGTCGCAAGCGTGATTCGAGTGAAGAACTACGAGGAAGCGCTGGCCACCGCCAACGACACCGAGTTCGGCCTGTCGGCCGGCATCGCCACCACTTCGCTGAAGTACGCGACGCACTTCAAGCGCCACAGCCAGGCCGGCATGGTGATGGTCAACCTGCCGACGGCGGGCGTGGACTACCACGTGCCTTTCGGCGGCCGCAAGGGTTCGAGCTACGGGCCGCGCGAGCAGGGGCGTTATGCGCAGGAGTTCTTCACCACGGTGAAGACAGCCTATACCCTGGCCTGATCTTTTGGGCTGCTCCCGTTGTCGGGGGCATTCAGGGCGCGCTCACGCCGACGGCGTACCTTGCTCCGCGAATGTCCGCCGGCCTGCGGCCTCCCGCTTTATTTCGCTGCGCAAGGCACCCCACCGTCGTGATCGTTCAGAGCGCTTGTTGATCGGCCAGCACAAGAGCGGCGCCCTGTGCACTCACCCCGAAAAAAACTCAGACCGGCAAAGAAGACGCCGGCGCCTGCCGCCGACGCCTCATCAGGTACTCCACGAGTTCAAAGAGCCCCTCGCTCAACAGCGCCAACGCAGCCGCCGGCAAAGCGCCCGCCAACAGCAGCTCACGGTCATTGAGCGCCAACCCCGTCACGATGCGCTCGCCGAACCCGCCGGCACCAATGAAAGCCGCAATGGTGGCCGTTCCGATGGCGATCGCCGTGGCGGTGCGCACGCCCGCGAGCAGCGTGGGCAGCGCCAGCGGCAACAGCACCAGTTGAAGGCTCTGCGGCGGCGTCATGCCCAGCGCCGTGCCGGCCAGCCGCAGACCGTTGGGCACCTCGGCCAAGCCCGTCACCGTGTTGCGCATGATCGGCAGCAGCGAATAAAGCGTGAGCGCGATCAGCGCCGGAAACGCGCCGATGGCGCCGAGCATCGAAATCAGCACCGCCAGCAACGCCAGCGAAGGCACCGTCTGCAACAGGCTCGCGAAGCCCAGCACCACCGCGCGCAGCCGCACATGCGGGAACACCAGTATCGCGATCGGCACGCCGATGAGAATCGCGACGCCCACCGACAGCGCCACCAGGAACAGATGCTGCCGCGCCAGCTTCCACAGGTCGGGGCCGAACAGCTTGGCCGCGAAGCCGCGGCGCTCTTCCTTCGGCTGCTGCTGCCCCGCCTTCGCTTCCTTGCCGGCGCTCGCGAGAAAGTCGCGCGCAATCACGTCGAAAGGCACGCTCTGCAGTTCGGCGCGGGCATTCATCGCGATCATCGCGTGCTCGTCCACGCGGCCTTCGAGTGTCTTGAGCGCGGCCCATGCCTCGGGCAGCCGCGTCGGCAAATCGAGCTTGTAGAGCACCACCGCGTCGTAGCGCGGAAAGTACTTCTTGTCGTCCTCCAGCACGCGCAGGCCCAGGTGGTCGATCTTCGCGTCGGTGGTGTAGATGTCGATCGCGTCGATCTGCCTGGCGGCCACCGCGTCGTATGCCAACCCGTGGTCGAGCCCCGAGGGTGTCTGCTTGAAGCCGTAGCGCTCTGCCAGGCCCTTCCAGCCGTCGGCGCGGCCGATGAATTCGTTGGACAGGCCGAGCTTGAGTTCGGGGTGCTTCGCCAGGTCGCTCAGCGTGCGCAGGCCCAGCCGGTCGGCATCGGCCGCGCGCACCGCGAGCGCATAGCCGTCGTTGAAACCCAGCGGAATCGCAATGCCCAGGCCCATCGGCGCGAGCGCGGCGTTCATGGCCTCACGCGTGTCCGCCGGCGAGCCCTTGAGGATTTCCTGCGCGATGGTGCCGGTGTATTCGGCATACAGGTCGATCGCGCCCGAGCGCAGCGCCTCGTACACGATGGCCGTGTTGCCCAGGCCCTGCCGCACGACGGGCGGCGACGCGGTATGCGGCGCGGCGGTCTGCGCCAGCAATTCGGCGAGGATGTACGACTCGGTGAAGCGCTTGGACCCGACGCGCAGCGTGTCGTCCGCCGCATGCGCGACATTCGCGACATGCGCCAGGCCCAGCCAGGCGAGCGTCAGGAGCAGGGCAAGGCGGCGGAGGCAACGGGGCAGATGCATCGCGGCCAGTTTATAGACATCGGCCGGCTTGGCGTACCCGCCAATCTCCTACACGCCGTCGTGCGCGCAACCGATGGGCCGCAGGCTGCCGCGCGCGCACCATGCAAGCCATGAAGTCCAAACCCCCGAAGCCCGAAACTCCCAAGTCCGACCCTTTGCCCGCCGCCGATGTGCACGGCCTGCGCGAACTCCCCGGCGTGCACGTCGAAGGCTACAGCCTCCAGTTGCGCGACAAGGACGGCTTCGTCGGCGACCAGGCGAGCCAGACGGCCTTCAGGGAATTGCTCGAGCGCTGGCGCAAGCGCCGCCGCAAGAACGGCAAGGACCCGCTCGGCGAACTGCACTCGCGCGACCTGAGCAAGAAAGCGCTGGACCGCGTGCTGAGCGCAAAGAAAGCCTCGGAGGCCGGCGACGTGATGCACGGCGTGATCGAGGAGTTCACCGAGGAACTCGCCTCCGTCATCCAGCGTTTCCTGCGCCAGCCCTCATGGCAGAAGGTCGAGCGCATCGTCATCGGCGGCGGCTTTCCGGAGAGCGATGTCGGCGAGCGCGCGGTGCTGCAGACGGGCGCCATCCTGGAAGAGATGGGCCTGCACGTGCAACTGGGCCGCCTCTCGCACAACGTGGACGACGGCGGCCTGATCGGCTGGGTGCACCTGGCGCCGCCCGCGCTGCTGCGCAAGTACGAAGCCATCCTGGCGGTCGACATCGGTGGCACCAACGTGCGCTGCGGCATCGTGAAGACGCGCTACCGCAAGGCGCCCGACTTCTCCCGCGCGGAGGTGGTGCGGCGCGAGAAATGGCGCCATGCCGACGAAGGGCCCAACCGCAGCAACATGGTCGAGCACATTGCCGACATGCTGATGGACATGGTGCGCTACAGCGAGCGCAAGAAGATCCGGCTCGCGCCTTTCATCGGCATCGGCTGCCCGGGGCTGATCCGCTCCGACGGCTCCATCGCGCGCGGCGCGCAGAACCTGCCTGGCGACTGGGAAAGCCACGCCTTCCACCTGCCGACGGCCGTATGGCGCCGCATGCTGACGCTGGGCGCCGACCCGATGCTGGTGCTGATGCACAACGACGCGGTGGTGCAGGGCCTGAGTGAACTGCCCTTCATGCGCGACGTGAAGCAGTGGGGCGTGCTCACCATCGGCACGGGGCTGGGCAACGCGAGCTTCACGAACAGGCCCTGAAGCGGCGGCCCGCCGCTACAGGTCTTCGGCCCGCAGTCCTTCGACGCGCACGTTCGCGGAGGCGGAGGCAACGTTGCCCGCCGCGTCGGCCGCGCGCACCTCGACGTTCGCGGCGCCCGGCCTCTTCGGCGTCCAGGCGCATACGTAGGGCGCGGCGCGCAGCGTGCACGCGGTCCTGCCGTCGACGATGAACTTCAGCTCGGCCACGGCCACGTTGTCGGATGCGGTGGCGGCAAGCCGCGTCGCCATGCCGGCCGCGATGCCCGGCGGAACCGACAGCGAGACGGCCGGCGGCACGCTGTCCGAAGGCGGATTGACGATCACGTTGGCCGAGGCAACCGCGGAGTTGCCTGCCGCGTCGATTGCGACCACGCGGATCGTCTGCACGCCGGGCGAGGTCGGCGTCCAGCTGCAGGTGTAGGGCGGGGCGGTGAAGGTGCAGATCGGAATGCTGTCCCGGCCCAGCACCTTGACGCCCCATACGCCCGCGTTGTCCACCACTGCCGGGGCAATGACCGTGAGCTGCCCCACCGTGGCCATGGAGGGGGCGGCGAGCGACACGATGGGCGGCGTTGCGTCGGCGCTGCCGAGCGCCAGGTCGATGGTGAACATCGACTGCCCCTGCACGGCCTTCTGTTCGAAGGCGTCGAAGATGGTGAACCAGCCTGCGCCGGGCGCGCGGTTGGCGGCGCGTGCCTTGGCCAGCAGCGTCGTCTTGCCGACGGCGAAGCAGCTGAAGCCGCAGTTCCAGTCGAACGTGAAGCGGCCCGACGCATCGGCCACGCCGGTCACCAGCATGACCAGCGGCTTGCCGCCCCCGGGGTCTCGCCACACCGACACCTGCGCGCCGGGCAGCGCGGCGCCGCTGTCGCGGTCGGTCACGCGCACCTGCGTGGCGGTGGTGGCGGCCATGAACTTCGAGCTGCCGAGCTTGGGCCAGTCGCTCCAGTCGGTGTCGATGTTGGCCTTGGTGCCGGCGGTGAAGCGGATCATGTCCAGCGTCGCGACTCGGTTGGCGGCGGGGTCGCGGCGCTGCTCGAACACCGTGCCCAGCAGCGGGTCGAGCCGCCAGTTCTGGCGGGTCCACCAATAGCGGTCGTTGTCGTTCGACAGGGCGAGGTCGGTGACGGGTGCGACGCCTGTGGTGTCGGCCACGGCGATGCCGTTGTAGTACTCGCCCGCGCCGGCGCCGAACACGTGCTCCAGCTCGTGCAGCAGGGTCTTGAGCTGGCGGCCGAGGTAGTCCTTCTCGGTGGACTCTGGCGCCGCCGGCGTAATGGCGCGCGACAGGCGCAGCGGGTCATGGATGGCGATCCAGTTCAGGTTCCAGGTCACGCCCTTCTGCGGAAAGGTCCAGCTGGTCGACAGGCCGCCGTGGCTGTAGCCCCGGGTCGACTTCGACACGCAGACCACCACCTCGCCGTTCACGAGGCCGTTGTAGCTGCAGGCCGGCGCGGCGGTGGGCGCCACCAGCTGCAGGTCGGTGGCGGGATCGAAGACGAAGCTGCGCACGGTCTCGCGGGTGAAGACGGTGTTGACGTCGGCCACGTACTGGGCGAGCCGGCGGCCTGCCTCGGCGGGGCCGATGTCGGCGGCCAGCTCGGGGTCGACGAAGAACTTCAGGCGGTGAATGCTGGGGGAGGCGCGGCCGACTTCGTCCATGGCGGCGAAAGCGGGCGGCATTCCGGACAGTGCGATGAGAACTGGTAGCGCAAGAACCAGTTTCGCGAGATTCGCAAGTGCGCGCGGCGAGAAGAAGGCTCGCATCGGATTTCCCCGGATGGCCGGGGCACTGGACTCGAACGGACGGCGCTTCGGGCTGCCGTGCGGTGGCAGCCTGGGCGGACTTCCCCGCAAGGCGGAGGGTTGCGGGAATCCGTTCGAGCCCGACCGATGACTGGTAAATCAGGGGTCAGGCGCGCCTGTCAACTACCGAAACCGGTGGGAATTTTAGTGTGCATGTTCTGCTTGTTGCATTTTTGTTGCATTTATGCACCCAAGATTACAGCTGGAAGGCTACCGTGAGCAGCAGCCCCTCGGCCAGGTCGCGCATGAGTCCGGGGCGTCGCGCGCGGTAGGGCTCGCCAGCCGAGGCGGTGGTCTCGATCCATTCGGCCAGCCAATCGATTTCCTCGGCGCCGTAGAACACCACCGCCGCCTCGTGGTTCAGCAGCAGGCTTCGCAGGTCGAGGTTGATGGAGCCGCACATCGCCAGTTCTTCATCGAGCACCACAGCCTTGGCGTGCACCATGAAAGGCAGCATTCGAAAGTTCACACCCGCGCGGGCAAGGTCGCGCATGGCGCGGGCGCGCACGAAGTCGGCCAGGCGATGGTTCGACTGCGCGGGCATCGCGATGGTCACTTGCACGCCGCGCCGGGCGGCCAGCCGCAGCGCGTCGCGCAGGCCGTCGCCGGGCACGAAGTAGGGCGTGATCGCCAGCACGCGATGCTCGGCACGGAAGCAGGCGTCGATCAGCAGCGCGTGCGCGGTGTCCTCGGTCTGGTCGGGGCCGCTCGGCAGGAACTGGGCCATTGCGGTGCCGGGGCCTTCGGGCACGTCGTCGGCCGTGATCGCGCGGGCCTTGCGCGGGCGCACCGAATTCCAGTCGTGGTCGAACTGGCGCGCCGCCGCGGCAGCCACGCTGCCGCGCAGGTCGAACGACAGGTCGCGCCAGGCCTGGGGGTGCTTTTGGTTGCCGGTGAAGTACTCGCCCGCGAGGTTGCGCCCGCCCGACCAAAGCCAGCCGTCGTCGGCGATGGTGAACTTGCGGTGGTTGCGCAGGTTGCGCGGGCCGATGCGGCGCAGGCTGAAGAAGGGGCGGAACACCGCCACCTCGCCGCCTGCCGCGCGCAGCCGGTCGAAGTGATGGCGCGGCAGCGACAGCGCGCCGAAGCCGTCGAGCAGCACTCGCACCTTGATGCCTTCGCGCGCCCGCTTCGCGAGCCGGTCGATCACCGAATGGCCCAGCGCGTCGTCGCCGATGATGAAAGTGCACACGTCGATGCGCTCCTGTGCGCCGTCGATCACCTGCCACAGCGCCTCGCGCGCGGCCTCGCCGTCGGCATGCATGCGAACGGCCGAGCGGCCCGGCGGCGCGAGGCCGAAGCTCTCGATCAGGTCGGCCGCCCAGTGGCCCGGCGGCACCGAGCGCGGCGGCCGTGGCGAGCCGGCGGGGCGCAGCTTGCGCTGGCCGAACAGCAGGTACATCGGAAGGATGAAATAGGGCATCAGCACCAGCCCCATGACCCAGGCGATGGCCGTGGTGGGGGCGCGCTGCTCGCGGCGCGCGCGGGTGGTCAGCACATAGACCAGCAGCGCGAAGGTCACGACGAGAAAGTGCTGCGACGGAGAGGGCAGCCAGTCGAAACGGGTGTTGTGCGGCATGGCGCAATGATGCGTCAGCGCGGAATCAGCGTTGCAGGAAGGCCGGCACGCCGCGCCCTTGCGAGGCAAGGAACTGCATCATCGGGTCGACCACCGCGCGCACGGCCGGCCGTTCGCCCACGCGGGTGCGCCATGCCAGCAGGCGCGGCGTGGCGTCGGTCATGCCGGCGCCCTTGCGGTCGGCGAACACGCAGGCCATGTAGAAGGCGATGTCCGCGAAGCCGTAGGGGCCCGCGAGGTAGTCGCGCGCGGCGAGCAGGCCTTCCATTTCGTCGTAGTAACGCGCGCAGGCGGCGCAGGCCGCGACGGCGGGAGCGCTCTGCATCGCTTCCTGCAGGCCGAAGAGCTTGATGACGTTGGGGAAGAAGACCTCGTCGGACTTCTGCTCGAGCTGCCGCGCGCGGGCGCGGTCTGCAATGCCGCTCGGCCACAGCGCGGGGGCCGGGTAGCGGTCTTCGAGGTACTCGAAGATCTGGGTCGAGTCGAACAGCGAGACCCCGCCGTCGATCTCGTCGACCAGCACCGGCACCTGCTGCTTGACCGGGTTCACGTGCAGCACTTCAGGGTGCTTGGGCTCGTAGGCGTCGCCTTCGATGAACGGCACCATGACCAGTTCGAAGGCAACGCCTTTTTCGCGCGCCGCTATCTCGACCTTGGCGCCGAACATGCTGAGGGGGCCGGAGTAGATGTGAGTCGTCATGGCCCCCGACTTCAACAGAATCTGCGGGTCAGGTCGAGCCCCAGACCTCCTGCGCGGTCTCGACCACCAGGCGCAGCTTGTTGCGCTGCGCTTCCACCGCGATGTTGTTGCCGTGCACGGTGCTGGAGAAGCCGCACTGCGGCGAAAGCGCGAGCTGGTCGAGCGAGGCGTACTTGGCGGCCTCGTCGATGCGGCGCTTGAGCTCGTCCTTGTCTTCCATCTGGCCGAACTTGGTGGTCACCAGGCCGAGCACCACGGTCTTGCCCTTGGGCAGGTAGCGCAGCGGCTTGAAGTCGCCCGAGCGCGCGTCGTCGTACTCCATGAAGTAGGCGTCGAGGTCCATCTCCTTGAGCAGTGCCTCGGCCACGGGCTCGTAGTTGCCGGCGGCGGCGTGCGTGCTCTTGAAGTTGCCGCGGCACAGGTGCATGGCCAGCAGCATGCCCGGCGGCTTCTGCGCGACCACCTTGTTGATGAAGGCGGCGTAGCGGTGCGGCAGTTCGTTCGGGTCGTCGCCGCGCTTGCGGGCGGCTTCGCGCATGTGCTCGTCGCACAGGTAGGCGAGGTTGGTGTCGTCCATCTGCACGTAGTTGCAGCCGGCGGCGGCCAGCGAGCGAAGCTCGTCGCCATAGGCCTTGGCCACGTCGTCGTAGAACGCCGGGTCGAGCTCGGGGTAGGCGTCCTTGCTGATGCCGGCGCGGCCGCCGCGGAAGTGCAGCATGGTGGGCGAGGGGATCGTCACCTTGGGCGTGTTGCCCGCGGCCACCTGGCTCTTGAGGTACTGGAAGTCGGCGAGCTGGATGTCCTTCACGTGGCGGACCTTGTCGATCACGCGCATCGCGGGCGGTGCGAGTTCTTCGGTGCCGTCGGGCTTGCGGATGGTGACCGGAATGTCGGTCTTCACGCCGCCGAGCTGGTCGAGGAAGTCGATGTGGAAATAGGTGCGGCGGAATTCGCCGTCGGTGATGCTCTTCAGGCCGATGTCTTCCTGGAACTTGACGATCTCGGTGATCGCCTTGTCTTCGACCAGGCGAAGCTGTTCGGGCGTGATCTCGCCCTTGGCCTTTTGCTCGCGCGCTTCGAGCAGGTATTTGGGGCGCAGGAAACTGCCCACGTGGTCGTAGCGGGCGGGCAGGGCGGCGTGCTGTGACATGGATGACTCCGTCTTGATGAGGGGGAACTGGCCGGACATCGTATCGCCATCGAAATGGGGATGGCTGTATACAGAAATCTCAGTGTTTTCCCTATAAATGCCCGAAATGGCTGGAAATTTTCGTGTTTCTGTATACATTGGGTATTCATGAAAACGCCCACGACCGCCTTTCCGCTGAACGCCTGGTATGCCGCCGCCTATGACGTCGAAGTGCGCCATGCGCTGCTGCCACGCACCATCTGCAACCAGAAAGTGGTGCTGTTCCGACGCACCGACGGCGAAGTCGCCGTGCTCGAAGATGCCTGCTGGCACCGGCTGATGCCGCTGTCGCTGGGCCGCCTCGAAGGCGACGAGCTGGTGTGCGGCTACCACGGCCTCGTCTACAACAGCCAGGGCCGCTGCACCCACATGCCGAGCCAGGAAACCCTCAACCCGTCGGCCTGCGTGCGCAGCTTTCCGGTGGTCGAGAAGCACCGCTTCGTGTGGATCTGGCCCGGCGACCCGGCCAAGGCCGACCCGGCGCTGGTGCCCGACATGCACTGGAACGACGACCCCGCCTGGGCCGGCGACGGCAAGATGATCCGCGTCAACTGCGACTACCGCCTGGTGGTCGACAACCTCATGGACCTGACGCACGAGACCTTCGTGCACGGCTCGTCCATCGGCAACCGCGAAGTGGCCGAGGCGCCCTTCGTCGCCACGCACGGCGACCGCTCTGCCACCGTCACGCGCTGGATGGAGAACATCGATCCGCCGCCGTTCTGGGGCGGCCAGATCCGCCATGCGCGCGGCTACACCGGCAAGGTCGACCGCTGGCAGATCATCCGTTTCGAAGGCCCGTGCACGGTGAACATCGACGTCGGCGTGGCCGAGGCCGGCAGCGGCGCGGTGCCGAAGAACGGCGATGCGGGCGACCGCAGCAAGGGCGTCAACGGCTACGTGCTCAACACCATCACGCCCGAGACCGACAAGACCTGCCTGTACTTCTGGGCCTTCTCGCGCAACTACTGCCTGGGCGAGCAGCGCCTCACGCACGAGCTGCGCGAGGGCGTTGCCGGCATCTTCCGCGAAGACGAGCTGGTGCTCGAGGCGCAGCAGAAGGCCATGGACGAGCACCCCGACCACAAGTTCTACAACCTCAACATCGACGCCGGTTCGATGTGGGCGCGCAAGCTCATCGACCGCATGATCGAGAAGGAAAAGCCCGCACGCACCGCCATTCCGATCCGTCCCGCCGAGCAGCCGGGCCAGAAGCAGGCCGCATGAGGGCCGCCGTGGTTTCCTCCGCCGCGGAACAGCAGCCCGGCGACAGCGGCAGCTCGCAGGCCGTGAAGGCACAGCTGCGGCTGCGCGAAATGATCCTCGCGGGCGAGCTGCCCGGCGGCGCGCGCATTGCCGAAGTGGCCATCTCCGAGCAGCTCGGCGTGTCGCGCACCCCGGTGCGCACCGCGCTGATGCGGCTCGAGCAGGAAGGCCTGCTCGAAGCGCTGCCCAACGGCGGCTACGCGGTGCGTACCTTTTCCGAGCGCGACGTGGCCGATGCCATCGAACTGCGCGGCACGCTCGAAGGCCTGGTGGCCCGCCTCGCGGCCGAGCGCGGCGCCGCGCCGGTGGTGCTGCGCGAGGCACGCGCCTGCCTCACGCGCATCGACGAACTGCTGCGCGAGCCCGCGCTCGACGACGCGGCTTTCTCGCGCTACGTGACGCACAACGAACGCTTCCATGCGCTGCTGTGCGAAATGGCGGGCAGCCCGGTCATCGCGCAGCAACTGGAGCGGGTGGTCAACCTGCCTTTTGCGTCGCCCTCGGGCTTCGTCATCGTGCAGGCCAATTCGCCCGCCGCGCGCGACATGCTCGTGATCGCGCAGGACCAGCACATCCAGGTGCTCGACGCCATCGAGTCCGGCGAAGGCTCGCGCGCCGAGTCGCTGATGCGCGAACACAGCCGCATCGCGCGGCGCAACCTGCGCGAGGCGCTGCACGGCACGCCGACGGCCGAACAGCGCCCGCTTCCGGGCGTGCAGCTGATCCGCCGCCGCGGCTGATTCCCTTCCTTTCCCTCCCTTCCTGTTGGTGTTGTTCCCCGATGAAAAGCGATCTTCAATGGATGCAGGCGCAGGTGGTTGCGCTGCGCGACGTGACGCCCACCGTGCGCGAGTTCGAACTGCGCCCCGACGACGGTTTTGCCGGCGCCTATGAACCCGGCGCCCACCTGCAGGTGCAGGTGATGGCGGCGCAGGGCAAGCTGCAGACCCGCTCCTACTCGCTGGTCGGCGAGGGCGACGGCCGCTGCTGGCGCATCGCCGTCAAGCGGCTCGACGACGGCCGTGGCGGATCGCTCGCGATGTGGCGGCTGGCCGTGGGCGACCGGCTGCAGGTCAGCGCGCCGCAGAACCATTTCGCGCTCGACATGTCCGCACCCGGCTACCTGCTGGTGGCGGGCGGCATCGGCATCACGCCGCTGGTGCTGATGGCGCAGCGGCTGGGCGAGCACGCCAGGCGCGGCGGCGTGCCGGTGAAGATGCTCTACGGCGCGCGCAATGCCGACGAGTTCGGCTACCTCGCGCATCTGCGCGAAGCGCTGGGCGAGGGCGTCGAGGCGCACGAAGGCTCGGCGCCCATCGACTTCGCCGCCGCCATCGCCGCGCTGCCGCCCGGCGGCCAGCTCTACACCTGCGGCCCGGTGCCGATGCTCGAGGCGCTCAAGCGCGCCTGGCATGCGGCCGGCCGGCCCATCGAGGACCTGCGCTTCGAGACCTTCGGCAGCAGCGGCCGGCTCGCCACGCAGGCCTTCCAGGTGCGCATTCCGCGCCATGACCTCGCCATCACGGTGCCGGCCGACTGCACGCTGCTCGAGGCACTGGACGCCGCCGGCGTGCAGACGCTCTCGGACTGCAAGCGCGGCGAGTGCGGCCTGTGCGCCATGGACGTGATCGCCGTCGACGGCGAGATCGACCACCGCGACGTGTTCCTCAGCGAGCACGAAAAACAGGCGACCACGCGCATCTGCGCCTGCGTGTCACGCGCGGTGGGTACGCTCACGCTCGACTCCGCCTATCGCGCCGACAGCTGACCCCACCCCGGGCGCAAGCCGTCTTGCGCGATGATCGCGCAGTTCATTTATTGATCGCGCAACAATGCCAAGCGAAAGAGGCGGGGTAGGTGAATGCCTGCTGCGCCGTCTGTTGCAAAGTGTTGAAAATAGCCCCGGTTTCGAGTTCCGTCCCTGAAGGAAAAAACATGCAAAGACGCCATCTCATCCAGACCGCAGCCCTGTCGGCGCTCGCGCTTTCAATGTCGCTGGCCAGTGCCCAGGACAACAAGTTCAAGATCGGCCTGATCCTGCCGATGACGGGCCAGTCGGCATCCACCGGCCGCCAGATCGAAGCCGCTGCGCGCCTCTACATGGCCCAGAACGGCGACACCGTGGCCGGCAAGAAGGTCGAGCTGATCGTCAAGGACGACACCGGCCTGCCCGACGTCACCAAGCGCCTGGCACAGGAACTGGTGGTGAACGACAAGGTCAACGTGCTGGCCGGCTTCGGCCTGACGCCCCTGGCCCTGGCCGTGGCGCCCATCGCCACCCAGTCGAAGACGCCCGAAGTCGTGATGGCCGCCGCCACGTCGAGCATCACCGAGGCATCGCCCTACATCATCCGTTCGAGCTTCACGCTGCCGCAGGTGTCGGTGGCCATGGGCGACTGGGCGCCGAAGAACGGCGTGAAGACGGTCGTCACGCTGGTGGCCGACTACGGCCCGGGCAACGACGCCGAGAAGTTCTTCAGCGAGCGCTTCCAGCTCAACGGCGGCAAGGTGATCGAGAAGCTGCGCGTGCCGCTGCGCAACCCCGACTTCGCGCCGTTCCTGCAGAAGGTGCGCGACGCCAAGCCCGACGCGCTGTTCGTCTTCGTGCCTTCGGGCGCGGGCGCGGCCGTCATGAAGCAGTTCCTGGAGCGCGGCATGGACAAGGCCGGCATCAAGATGATCGCCACCGGCGACGTGACGGATGACGATCAACTCAACGACATGGGCGACGGCGCGCTGGGCGTGGTCACCTCGCACCACTACTCGGCCGCGCACCCGTCGGCAATGAACAAGAAGTTCGTCGAAGCCTTCGAGAAGGCCAACCCGAAGATGCGCCCCAACTTCATGGCCGTGGGCGGCTATGACGGCATGCGCGTGATCTACGAGGCGCTCAAGGCCACCAAGGGCCAGGGCGGCGGCGAAGCGCTGCTGGCGGCCATGAAGGGCCAGGTCTTCGAGAGCCCGCGCGGCCAGGTGCTGATCGATGCGCAGACGCGCGACATCGTGCAGGACGTGTACCTGCGCAAGGTCGAGAAGAAGGACGGCCAGCTCTACAACGTCGAGTTCGACGTGATCAAGAGCGTGAAGGACCCCGGCAAAGCAAAATAAAGGCTCGCCCCCAGGCTGCGCGCACTTCGTGTCGCTTCGCCAACCCCCTGCCGGGGGCAACACCGCAGGCCCGGCAAAGCCGGTTCCTGGGTGTTTCCCGAAGGCGTCGCGCCGTGCGGCAAGCTGCTGAGTCGCTCATATGTTGACCATTCTTTTCGACGGCATCGCCTACGGCATGCTGCTCTTCGTGCTTGCCGTGGGGCTTGCCGTGACGCTCGGGCTGATGAACTTCATCAACCTCGCGCACGGCGCCTTTGCCATGGCCGGCGGGTATCTCACGGTGTTTGCCATGCAGAAGCTGGGCGTGCCGTTCCTGGCCTGCCTGCCGCTGGCGTTCATCGTCGTCGCTCTGGCCGGGGCCTTGCTGGAACGCACGCTCTACCGGCCGATGTACGGCAAGCCGCACCTGGACCAGGTGCTCTTTTCCATCGGCCTGGCCTTCATGGCGGTGGCCGCGGTCGACTACTTCGTCGGCTCTTCTCAACAGAACGTGCAACTGCCCGAATGGCTGCGCGGGCGCACCGAGATCGGCGACGGCGCGCTGCTGCTGGGCATGGGGCACTACCGGCTTTTCATCATCGCGGTCTGCGCGGTGCTGACGGTGGTGCTGCAGCTCATCCTGTCTAAGACGCGCTTCGGCAGCCGGCTGCGCGCGGCGGTCGACGACCCGCGCGTGGCGGCGGGGCTGGGCATCAACGTGAACATCGTGTTCCTGCTGACCTTTGCCGTGGGCTCGGGCCTCGCGGGGCTGGGCGGGGCGCTGGGCGCCGAGATCCTGGGGCTCGACCCGACCTTCCCGCTCAAGTACATGATCTATTTCCTGATCGTGGTTTCGGTCGGCGGCACCTCGTCGATCACCGGGCCGCTGGCGGCCGCGCTGCTGCTCGGCATTGCCGACGTGGCGGGCAAGTACTTCATTCCGAAGATGGGTGCGTTCACCGTCTACCTGCTGATGATCCTGATCCTGATGTGGCGGCCCCAGGGCCTGTTCACCCGAAAAGGAGGCCGCTGAATGAGCGCTCCTTCTTCCTCGGCCGGCTTCCAGTCGGCCCTGCTGCGCAAGGCGCGCTGGCATCCGCTCGAGTTCGTGGCCTGGGCCGTGGCCTTCGCGTTGCCGCTGGTCATGCCTTCGCATTCGCTGCTGGTCAACGAGATCGCCATCGTCGCGCTGTTCGCGATGTCGCTCGACCTGATCCTGGGCTATGCCGGCATCGTGTCGCTGGGCCACGCGGCCTTCTTCGGCTTCGGCGCGTATGCGGCGGCGCTGTTCGCCAAGCTGGTGATGCCCGACCCGACCGTGGGCCTTGTGTTTGCCATCGTGCTGTCGGCGCTGCTGGGCCTGGTGGCCAGCGTGACCATCTTGCGCGGCAGCGACCTCACGCGGCTCATGGTCACGCTGGGCACCGCGCTGCTGCTGCTCGAACTCGCCAACAAGCTCGACTGGCTGACCGGCGGCGCCGACGGCCTGCAGGGCGTGGTCATGGGCCCGGTGCTCGGCATGTTCGACTTCGACCTGTACGGCCGCACGGCCGCCTGGTATTCGCTGGCCGTGATGCTGGTGCTGTTCCTGCTGATGCGCCGGCTGGTGCATTCGCCGTTCGGCGCCACGCTGAAGGCGATCCGCGACAACCGGCTGCGCGCGATGGCCATCGGCATCCCGGTGGTGCCGCGGCTCGTCACTGTCTACACCGTGGCGGCCGGCGTTGCCGGCGCGGCGGGCGCGCTGCTGGCGCAGACCACCGGCTTCGCATCGCTCGACGTGCTGGCCTTCGACCGTTCGGCCGACGTGCTGCTGATGCTGGTCATCGGCGGCGTGGGCTGGCTCTACGGCGGCGTGGCTGGCGCCATCGTGTTCAAGCTGCTGCAGACCTGGCTGTCGGCGGTGACGCCGCAGTACTGGATGTTCTGGATCGGCCTGATCCTGGTGCTGCTGGTGCTGGTGGGCCGCGACCGTCTGCTGAAGCCGTGGACATGGTTCGGCGCCGGCAGGAAGAAGGGCGGTGCGGCATGAGCGACACCGTGCTCTCCACCCACGGCCTCGTGATGCGCTTCGGCGGCATCACGGCCACCAACAACGTGACGATGGAGCTCAAGCGCGGCGCCCGCCATGCGCTGATAGGCCCCAACGGCGCGGGCAAGACCACGCTCATCAACCAGCTGACGGGCGTGCTCACGCCGACCGAAGGCCGCATCACGCTGCTGGGCGAAGACATCACCAGGCTTGCGCCGCACAAGCGCGTGGCGCGCGGCCTGGTGCGCACCTTCCAGATCAACCAGCTGTTCGACTCTATGACGCCGCTGGAGACGCTGGCGCTGGTGGTGTCGCAGCACCAGGGCGCAGGCGCGCAGTGGTGGCGGCCGCTCGGGTCCAGCAAGGCGATCGTCGAGCGCGCTACGCAACTGCTCGAACAGTTCCATCTGAGCGACGTGGCCCGCCAGCAGGTGAAGCACCTGGCCTACGGCAAGCGCCGTCTGCTGGAAATCGCGATCGCCCTGGCCTGCGAGCCGCGCGTGCTGCTGCTCGACGAGCCGGTGGCGGGCGTGCCCGCAGGCGAGCGCGAAGAGCTGCTGCAGACCGTGGCAGCGCTGCCGGCCGACGTGTCGGTGCTGCTGATCGAACACGACATGGACCTGGTGTTCAGCTTCGCAGACCGCATGACCGTGCTGGTCAACGGCACGCTGCTGACCGAGGGCGACCCCGAAACCATCGCCAACGATCCCAAGGTGAAAGAGGTCTATCTGGGCCACGGAGAAGCCGCCCATGTCTGAGCTGCTGCGAATCGAAAACCTGAGCGCCGGCTACGGCGAGGCCGTGGTGCTGCACGACGTGGCGTTCACCCTCGGCGAAGGCCAGACGCTGGCGCTGCTGGGCCGCAACGGCACCGGCAAGACCACGCTGATCAACACGCTGGCGGGCGCGACGCGCCAGCACGGCGGCAGCATCGCGCTGGGCGGGCAGGCGCTGCACAAGCTGGCGCCGCACCAGCGCGCGGCGGCCGGCATCGGCTGGGTGCCGCAGGAGCGCAACATCTTCAAGTCGCTCACGGTGCACGAGAACCTCACCGCCGTGGAGCGGCCCGGCAAGTGGAACACCCAGCGCGTCTACGAGATGTTCCCGCGCCTGGCGGAACGCAAGACCAACCTGGGCACGCAGCTCTCGGGCGGCGAGCAGCAGATGCTGGCCGTGGGCCGCGCGCTGGTGCTCAACCCCAAGCTGCTGCTGCTCGACGAGCCGCTCGAGGGCCTCGCGCCCATCATCGTGGAAGAGCTGCTGCGCGCCATCCGCCGCATCACGCAGGACGAGGGGCTGGCCGCGATCATCGTGGAGCAGCATCCGCAGGCGATCCTTGCGATTTCCGACGAGGCGGTGGTGCTGGACCACGGCACCATCGTGCACACCGACTCTGCAGCGGCATTGCGCGCACAGCCGCAGGTTCTGGACCGGCTGCTGGGCGTCGCGCGCTGAAGCCTCAGATCGCGCAGCCGTCGGGGCCGCACACCGGCGCCGTCGCGGTTGAGTCGGTCGCGGCGGGCTGAGGCGCCGCAACCAGCGCGGCAAGCTGCGCCTTCCAGTCTTCGGCGCGGCCGAGCCAGGGGCCGATGTCGATGCGGCCCGCGCGGCCGTCGGCCTGTGTCAGCACGAAGGTCGGAAAGCCCTGGCCGCCCGCGCGCTGCAGGAATTGCCGGCTCTCGGCAATGTGCTGGGCAGTCGGCGCGCCCGACAGGCGATCGAATGCCGCGGCAAAGGCTTCTGCATCGAAACCGAGTTCGGCCGCCAGTGCCTTCAGCACTCCCACGTCGGCGATGCGCCGGCCTTCCACGTAATGCGCCTGCTGCAGGCGATGCGCCATGTCCAGCCCGCCGCCCGCGCGCAGAGCCTCGGCCGCCAGCACCGCGGTGGTCGGCGGCTCGGAGTCCATCACCGCGCCGGTGTCGCGCAGCAGTCCCTCGAAGTAGTTCTCGCCGAAGGGCTGGCCCGTCATCTCGGCGATGCGATGGTCGTGCGGCATCACGTAGTCGCGCCACTGCGGCGTGATCTGGCGGCGGTTGGCGCCGGTCATCATGCCGCCGCCGTGGAACTCGACCTTCAGTCCGGGCACGCCGCGTGCCGCGTCGACCAGCGGCGCAGCGGCGTAGCACCAGCCGCACAGCGGGTCGAAGATGTAGTGCAGGGTGGCGCCTTGGTCGGTTGCTGCGTTCATTGCGGCCATTTCATTTCTCCCTTGATGACCTTGGCGCCGAGTTCCAGCGACGAGGCGTCTTCCAGCTTCGGGTAGCGCTTCTTCATCGCGGCGATGAGTGCGGCCGAGTCCTTGGCCTTGGCAGCCTCGGTTTCGAAGGCCTTGAGGTAGCCGCGCGTGAACTTCACCGACGCAATGGTGTAAGGCGCCGAGCCGTCGGCATTCGGCAGGTAGTGGCCGGGCACCACCGTCTTCGGGTGCAGGGCCTGGATGCGGTCCAGCGTCTTGAGCCAGTCGCGGCGCGACTCGGGCGTTTGCGTGTCGGCCACCCAGACGTGGATGTTGGCCGACACGGAGATGCCGCCGACCACCGCCTTCAGCGAGGGAATCCACGCGAAGCTGCGCTCGGGCGTGGGGCCGTCGAGGCCGACGACCTGGATCTTGCGGCCTTCGAGTTCGAGGCTGTCGCCGGCCAGCGCCTCGGGCACCACCAGCGACTTGGGCGCGTTGTCCTTCAGGATCGGGCCCCAGTGCGCGAGCTTGCCGTCCTTCGAGGCCTGGATGGCGGCCACCGTCTGCGGCGTGGCGACGATCTTCGCGTCGGGGAAGGCGGCCTGGATCACGTCGAGGCCGAAGTAATAGTCGGGGTCGCTGTGGCTGATGTAAACCGTGGTGAGCTTCTTGCCCGTGGCCTTGATCTTCTGCACCAGCGCCTCGGCGTCGTTGCGCTGGAACTGCGCGTCGATAAGCACGGCGTCGGTCTGGCCGGTGACGATCTCCGACGAGACCGGGAACATCGATTTCGCGCCGGGGTTGTAGACGTCGAGCTTGAGCGGTTGCGCGGCCGTGGCGGCTTGCGCGGCCAGCGGGGCGAGGCTCAGCGTAGTGGCGAGGGCGGCGGCGGAGAGAAGGGCTCTGCGGAACATGGTGCGAACTTTCTGTGTGCGTTGAGGGGTGTGACAGCGCTGATGCCTCGAATGTTAGGTTGCGTGAACCGAAACAAAAACCCGACGAATCGCAATGAATCGTTTCCGATTCCGGGCGAATCGAAGGCCCGGCGCCTCGGTCAGTCCGTGGCGCAGCGCTGCAGATGCGCCACCAGCAACTGCGCCGAGGGCGACAGCGTGGCCTCGTCCCTGAAGCAGATCGCAAACCGCCGCCGCGCCCAGGCGTCGGTCAGCGGCATCAGCCGCAGGCCGTAGGCGTCGGTGAAGGGCCGCGCCACTTCCGCCGGCACCACGCTGATCGCCAGCCGGGCCCGCACCACGCGCAGCGCCGCATCGAAGTTCGACACCAGCACCCGGTGCACCAGCGGCTTGCCCGCCACCGCCGCCTCGCGCGCCAGCATCAGCTGCACCGCGCTGAGCGCGGGCATGCCGACGAACTCATGGTCGAGCACGTCCTCGAAGCGCACTTGCGCGTGTTGCGCCACCGGGTGCGACGGATGCGCGACGATGGCCAGGTGGTCGGTGCGGTAGCTGCGCCTCTGCAGGCCTTCGAGGTCGGCTGCGTCCCAGCACAGGCCGATGGAGGCGCTGCCTTCGCGGATGCCGCGCACGATCTCAGGGCTCACGCGCTCCTCCATGTCGACGCGGATGTTGCGGTGCGCCGGGTTCTGCAGGAAGCCGGCCACATCCTCCGCCAGCGACTCGGCCATGACCGAAGCCGAAGCCAGGATGCGCACGTGCCCGCGCGCGCCGCCGGCATAGGCGGCCATGTCGCGCTCGATGCGGTTCACGCTGCCGAGCATTGCGCGGGCGTGTTCCAGCAGGGTCTCGCCTGCCGGCGTCGGCACCACGCCGCGCCGCTTGCGCAGCAGCAGCGGCGTGCCCACCGCCTCTTCAAGCTGGGCCAGCCGCTTGCTGATGGCCGAGCCGACGATGCTGGCCTGCTCGCCGGCGCGCGCAATGCTGTGCGTTTCGCAGACGGAGACGAATAGGCGGAGGGTGGTCAGGTCGAGGTCGCGCATGGTGTCTCCAGATATTCCGGTTTGGAATCAGGTGGCTTCCAAAATATACCTTCTGAATCGAATCGGAACTTCTAACATGTGTGCCGTACCCTCACGACGGAGACAAAGTCTTGATTCACGCCTTCCTGCCGCGCCGCGCGGTCGTCCGCGAAGTGGGCCTGCGCGACGGCCTCCAGAGCATCGCCCGCGTGCTGCCCACCGAACGCAAGCTCGAATGGATCCGCGACGCCCACGCGGCCGGCCAGCGCGAGATCGAGGTCGGCTCGTTCGTGCCGGCGCACCTGTTGCCGCAACTGGCCGACACCGCCGAGCTGCTGACGTATGCGAAGACGCTGCCGGGGCTGTTCGCCTCGGTGCTGGTGCCCAACCTCAAGGGCGCCGAGCGTGCCATCGCGGGAGAGGCCGACCTGATGATCGTGCCGCTGTCGGCCAGCCATGCGCACAGCCTTGCCAACCTGCGCAAGACGCCTGACGAAGTGGTGGCCGAGGTCGGCCGCATCCGCGCGGCGCGCGACGCGGCGGGCTCGAAGACGCTGATCGACGGCGGCGTGGGCACGGCCTTCGGCTGCACGCTGCAGGGCCATGTCGATCCCGACGAAGTGCTGCGGCTGATGCAGGCGCTGCTCGACGCCGGCGCCGACCGCGTGAGCCTGGCCGACACCGTCGGCTATGCCGATCCGGCGATGGTGCGCAGCCTGTTCGAGCGTGCGCTGCGCATCGCGGGCGACCGGCTGTGGTGCGGCCATTTCCACGACACGCGCGGCATGGGGCTCGCGAATGTGTATGCCGCGCTGGAAGTCGGCATCACGCGTTTCGACGCCTGCCTGGCCGGCATCGGCGGCTGTCCGCATGCACCCGGCGCCAGCGGCAATGTCGACACGGAGGACCTGGTGTTCATGCTCGAGAGCATGGGCGTCGAGACCGGCGTCGATTTGCCGAAGCTGCTCGACCTGCGCCGCCGGGTGGCGGGCTGGCTCGAGGGAGAAACGCTGCAGGGCACGGTATGGCGCGCTGGCTTTCCCAAGACCTTCGCTGTTGCCGAGGGAGTCGCGGCATGAGCGCCACCGAAGAAAAGAAGCGCCTGCCGCTCGCCGGCATCCGCGTGGTCGAGTTCACCCACATGGTCATGGGCCCGACCTGCGGCATGGTGCTCGCGGACCTGGGGGCGGAAGTCATCAAGGTCGAACCCATCGACGGCGACCGTACCCGGCACCTGCTGGGCGCCGGCGCGGGCTTCTTTCCCATGTTCAACCGCAACAAGAAGAGCATCGCGCTCGACCTGCGGAACCCCCAGGGGCTGGAAGCCGCGCTGCGCCTGTGCGCCACGGCCGACGTGGTGGCGCAGAACTTCAAGCCCGGCGCCATGGACAAGTACGGCCTGGGCTACGCCGCGCTCGGCAAGCTCAACCCGCGCCTCGTGTACGTGAACCACACCGGCTTCCTGCCCGGCCCCTACGAGCACAGAACCGCGCTCGACGAGGTGGTGCAGATGATGGGCGGCCTGGCCTACATGACCGGGCGCCCCGGCGATCCGCTGCGCGCGGGCACCAGCGTGAACGACATCATGGGCGGCATGTTCGGTGCCATCGGCGCCATTGCCGCGCTGATGCAGCGCGCCGAGACCGGCAAGGGGCAGGAGGTGCAGTCCGCGCTGTTCGAGAACAACGTGTTCCTGGTCGGCCAGCACATGATGCAGTACGCCATCACCGGCCAGGCTGCCGCGCCGATGCCTGAGCGCATCTCGGCCTGGGCGCTGTACGACGTGTTCACGGTGAAAGACGGCGAGCAGATCTTCCTGGCCGCGGTGAGCGACGCGCAATGGAAGACTTTCTGCGACGCGCTGGGCTTCGACGACCTGAAGGCCGACGCCGCCTTGCAGACGAACAACGCGCGCGTGCGTGCGCGGCCCACCTTGCTGGCCGACTTGCGCGAGCGGCTGGCCGGGCGTTCGGCGGCGGAGCTGTCGGCCATCTTCGAAGCCAACGGCCTGCCTTTCGCGCCGATCACCCGGCCCGAAGACCTTTACGCCGATCCGCACCTCAAGGCCACCGGCGGCCTCGTGGACATCCGCCTGCCCGACGGCGAGCGCGCCGGCGAAATGGCGCAGACCACGCTGTTCCCGATCACGCTCGGCGGCGAGCGCCTGGGCGTGCGCATGCACCCGCCGACGCTGGGCGAGCACACCCGCGAACTGCTGGCCGAACTGGGCTATGCGCGCGAGCAGGTCGATGAACTGCTTGCGGGCTCGGCGGTGGCCTGATCCACGCGCCGGCGCGAATTTTCAAAACCATAAAGAGAGACAAAGCCATGACCGACAAGACATTTCCCCCGATGAACCGCCGCGCGGTGCTGGGCCTCGGCGCCTGCGCCGCCGCGGTGGCCGCATGCCCGGCGTTCGCACAGGGCTCGGACAAGCCCATCCGCTTCATCCTGCCGATCAGCGCCGGCTCCGGCGTCGACACCATCGTGCGTGCGGCGGCACCCGCGCTCGGCAAGGCCTTCGGCCAGCCGGTGGTGATCGAGAACCTGCCGGGTGCCGGCGGCATCACTGGAGCGGGGGCCATCGTCAAGGCCGCGCCCGACGGGCTCACGCTGGGCATGGTGTCGAACAACCACGTCATCAACCCGGCGGTGTTCAAGAAGATGCCGTTCGACGCGATCAACGACATCACGCCGATCAGCGTGGTGGGTGCCACGCCGCTGGTGCTGGTGGCCAACCCGAAGCTGCCCGCAAAGAACGTGCAGGAGCTGATCGCGCTGCTGCGCGCCAAGCCCGGCGGCTACAACTACGCGTCGTCGGGCAACGGCACCATCATTCACCTGGCCGGCGAGATGTTCATGGACGAGGCCGGCGTGAAGGCGCGGCACATCCCGTACAAGGGCACGGGCCCGATGGTGACCGACATGATCGGCGGGCAGGTCGAGATGGGCGTGGTGTCGTTGCCGGCGGTGCAGCCGCACATCAGGAGCGGCGCGCTGCGCGCCATCGGCCTGTGCGGCGCCACGCGCTCGCCGGCCGCCCCGGACATCGCGACCATCGCGGAGCAGGGGCTGCCCAACTACGCGGTCGAAGGCTGGTTCGCGGTGATCGGGCCGGCGAAGATGCAGGCCGCCGATGTGCAGCGCGTGCACGACGCGGTGGCCGCAGCCTTCACCAGCGCCGAGGTGAAAGAGGCGATGGACAAGCAGGGCAACGTCATCAAGCCCACCACGCCCGAGCAGGCCGCGGCGTACTTCCGCAGCGAGGCGGCGCGCTATGCGGCGCTGGTGAAGAAAGCGAACGTCGTACTGGAATGACGGCCGGGCCTACGCCGGCCCGACGGCGCGGTAGAGCGCCCGCACGAAATCCGACTGCGTGATCATCCCCGTCAGGCGCTTCTCGCCGTCGATGATCGGGATGTGGTGGTGCCCGCCTTCGGAGAACAGCGGCACCAGGTCGACCACCGGCCGGTCGGCGCTGGCCACGCGCACCTGGCGCGTCATGATCTGGCCGACCACCTCGGGCTTGTTCGACATCACGGTGCGCGTGGCGCGAATCAGCTCGCGCAGCCTGCCCGCGATGCCGTCGTGGTGCTGCAGGTCGATCTGGCGGAAGAAATCGGCCTGCGTGACGATGCCGACCACGCGGCGCGTGCGGTCCGTTACCGGCAGGGCCTTGATGCGGCGTTCGTGCATCAGCGCCCAGGCTTCCTGCAGCGGCGTGCCGAACTCCACCGAGATGGGCTCGCTCGACATGATGTCGGCGCAATGCAGCGTGCCGAGGCGGCGCTTGTACGACTCCAGCTCGGTCTGCTGGATCAGCGATTCGAGGTCGTCGCGGCTGATGTCCAGCACCTGGTTGTAGCGGGCCAGCACGGCGTCGATGTCGGCCTGGCTGAAGCGCGCATCGGCCGCCGGCGGGCGCGCGACCTGCACATGCGGATAGCGCCGGCCGGTGAGCGTGTTGTAGAGC
Source organism: Variovorax sp. (assembly GCF_965279555.1). NCBI lineage: Bacteria > Pseudomonadati > Pseudomonadota > Betaproteobacteria > Burkholderiales > Comamonadaceae > Variovorax > Variovorax sp. The sequence goes on from NZ_OZ257247.1 coordinate 1,127,131, forward strand.
ACGCCCGCCAGCACCAGCAGCAGCGAGTTGGTGAAGAAGGGGAACAGCGCCGACGAGAAATGCGTGGTGTGCGTGAGCACCGCAAGCAGCGCCGCGGCGCCGCCGGGCGGATGCAGGCAGCGTGCGCTGAACATGAGCGCAACGGCCATTGCCACGGCCACGGCGGCAGCGATGGTCGGCTCGGGAATCCAGCTGGCGCAGGCGATGCCCACCGCCGCCGACAGCGTGTTGCCGCCGATCACCGGCCAGGGCTGCGCCAGCGGGCTCGCCGGCACCGCGAACACCAGCACCGCGCTGGCGCCCAGCGGCGCGATCAGCCAGACGCTTGCATGCAGCGGGCCTGCCAGCCAGTGCGACAGCAGCGCCGCCGCCAGCAGGCCGAGGCCGGCACCGGCCACTGCGCGCAGACGTTCGCGCGCATCGACGGTGGTGCGTGCCGGCAGCCAGGCGCGCGCATGAGCCAGGAGGGCGTCGAACCTCGGCATCGGAACGCGTCTCCCGTGCTCAGCCTTCGTGGGCGACCATGCGCCCGATCTCGGGCCAGCGGCCGTGCAGCCAAACCCAGGCGACGAGGCCGATGGCGAGCATGGCCATCGAAGTCAGCGCCAGCGCGAGCGTGGAATGCATCACCAGCGGCGCCACCGCGCCGGCCACGATGCCGTTGGCGGTGGAGCCGATCACGGCCTGCAGCGACGAGGCCATGCCGCGGCGCTCGGGGTGCAGGTCGAGCACCAGCAGCGTGACCACCGGCACCATCAGCGCCCAGCCGAAGGCGAACACCGCCAGCGGCCACAGCGCCCATGCCACGTGCGCCTGGAAGAAGGTGTTGGCCACCACGTTGACCACCGAGGTGATCAGCATGATGAGAAAGCCGTCGCGGATCTGCCGCTTGGGCGCGACCTTGCCGGCCATGCGCCCGCTGGCGCGCGCGCCGAGCATGATGCCGCCGATGGTCAGCAGGAAGAACCAGAAGAACTGCTGCGGCTGCAGGGCGAGGTGGTCGCCGAGGAACGCGGGCGCGGCCAGCACGTAGAGGAACATGCCGTTGAAGGGCACCCCGCTGGCAAAGGCCAGCAGCAGGAAGCGCGGGTCGGAGCACAGGTCCCAGTAGCCGCGCATCAGGTGGCGCACCTGGAAGGGCTGGCGGTGGTCCTTGTGCAGCGTCTCGGGCAGCAGCTTGTAGTTGGCCGTGAACAGCACCACGCCCACCGCCACCAGGAACCAGAACACCGCATGCCAGCCCGCGTGCACGAACAGGAAGCCGCCCACGATGGGCGCGATGGCCGGCGCCACGCCGAAGTAGATCGTGACCTGGCTCATAACCCGCTGCGCCTCTGCGGGCGGGAACATGTCGCGGATCACCGCGCGCGACACCACGATGCCGGCGCCGGTCGACAGGCCCTGCAGCCCGCGGAACAGCACCAGCTGCGTGATGTTCTGCGACAGCGCGCAGCCCAGCGACGCCAGCGTGAACACCGCCAGCCCCCACAGCACCACGGGGCGGCGCCCGAAGCTGTCCGACAGCGCGCCGTGGAACAGGTTCATGAACGCGAAGCCGAAAAGGTAGGCCGAGAGCGTCTGCTGCATCTCTGCAGGCGTCGCGCCGATCGATTGCGCGATGCCCGAGAACGCCGGGATGTAGGTGTCGATCGAGAAGGGCCCGAGCATGCCCAGCACGGCGAGCAGCACGGCAAGCGCCCAGCGCGGGGCCTGCCAGAGTTTGTCTGCATCGGGATTCATGGAAAGGCAGCTCCGTTGTACTTGTTGTCTGTCTACGAAAAAGAGAACGCCCGCCGCCCGTGTGAGGGGCAAGGCGGGCGCTTTGGCTTCAGCGAACCCGGATTACAGGGTGTCGATGAAGCTGCGCAGCTTGTCCGAACGGCTCGGGTGCTTCAGCTTGCGCAGCGCCTTGGCTTCGATCTGGCGGATGCGTTCGCGGGTCACGTCGAACTGCTTGCCGACTTCTTCCAGCGTGTGGTCAGTCGACATTTCGATGCCGAAGCGCATGCGCAGCACCTTGGCTTCGCGCGGCGTGAGCGAGTCGAGGATGTCCTTGACCACGTCGCGCAGGCCGGCCTGCATGGCGGCTTCGATGGGCGCAGTGTTGCTGCTGTCCTCGATGAAGTCGCCCAGGTGCGAATCGTCGTCGTCGCCGATGGGGGTTTCCATCGAGATCGGCTCCTTGGCGATCTTCATGATCTTGCGGATCTTGTCTTCCGGGATCTCCATCTTCGCGGCCAGGATGCCGGCGTCGGGCTCGAAGCCGAACTCCTGCAAGTGCTGGCGCGAAATGCGGTTCATCTTGTTGATCGTCTCGATCATGTGCACCGGGATGCGGATGGTGCGCGCCTGGTCGGCGATCGAGCGGGTGATGGCCTGGCGGATCCACCACGTCGCGTAGGTCGAAAACTTGTAGCCGCGACGGTATTCGAACTTGTCGACCGCCTTCATCAGGCCGATGTTGCCTTCCTGGATCAGGTCCAGGAACTGCAGGCCGCGGTTGGTGTACTTCTTGGCGATGGAGATCACGAGGCGCAGGTTGGCCTCGATCATTTCCTTCTTGGCGTCGCGCGAAGACGATTCGCCTTCGTTCATGCGCTTGTTGATGTCCTTGAGCTGCGTGAGCGGCACCACCACGCGCGACTGGATGTCGGCGAGCTTCTGCTGCAGTTCCTGCACCGGCGGGATGTTGCGCCCGAGCACCGTGCTCCACGGCTTGCCGGCGGCGGCCTGCTTCTCGACCCACTTGAGGTTCAGCAGGTTGGACGGAACGACGTTGCCGTTCTTGTCGAAGCCGCTGAAGTCGCGGATGAACTCTTCCTGCGGGAAGCCGCACTTGTCCACGATGATGCGGCGCAGCTCGCGTTCCTTCTTGCGGACGTCGTCCACCTGCGTGCGCACCAGGTCGCACAGCTTCTCGATGGTGCGGGCGGTGAAGCGGATGGTCATCAGCTCGTCCGACATGGCCTGCTGGGCCTTGGCGTACGCCGGCGTGCCGTAGCCTTCCTTGTCGTAGATCTTGTGGACCTTCTCGAACAGGGCGGCGATGCGGTCGAAGCGCTCGAGCGCGTCGCGCTTGAGTTCTTCGAGCTTCTTGGTCAGGGCCTTGGAGCCGCCCTTGCCGTCGTCGTCGTCTTCTTCGTCGAATTCGTCGAAGTCTTCTTCGGCCACATAGTCGTCGGCCTCGTTGGGGTTCGAGAAGCCGTCGACGATGGTCGAGATGACGACCTTGCCTTCACGGATCTCGGCGGCCAGGCGCAGGATTTCAGCGATGGTGGCTGGGGAGGCCGAGATGGCTTCCATCATGGCCATCAGGCCGCCCTCGATGCGCTTGGCGATTTCGATTTCGCCTTCGCGGGTCAGCAACTCGACCGTGCCCATTTCGCGCATGTACATGCGCACGGGGTCGGTGGTGCGGCCGAACTCGCTGTCCACCGTGGAAAGAGCCGCTTCGGCTTCTTCCTCGGCTTCTTCCACCGTGGTGGCGGTGGGCGCGGTGTTGTTCAGCAGCAGGGTTTCGGCGTCGGGCGTCTGCTCGTACACCGCCACGCCCATGTCGTTGAGCATGGTGACCACGACTTCCATGGTCTCGGCGTCGACCAGCTTGTCGGGCAAGTGGTCGGAGATTTCGCCGTGCGTGAGGTAGCCGCGCGTCTTGCCCAGCGTGATCAGGGTCTTCAGGCGCGAGCGGCGCTTGGCCAGGTCTTCTTCGGAGAGCACGGTCTCGTCGAGACCGAATTCCTTCATCAAGGCGCGTTCCTTCGCCTTGCTGATCTTCATGCGCAGCGGCTTGACCTTCTCTTCGGTGGTCGTGGCTGCCGCGGGTTCGTCGCCGGCCAGGTCGTCCTCGATGTCCGACAGGTCGATGTCGCTCTCGGGCGCGTCCTTGTCAGCCTTGGGCTTGCGGCCGCGCTTGGCGCCGGTGGTGGCAGCGGCGCCGGCGGCCTTGGGCGGGCGCCCGACTTTCTTGGCGGCGGGGGCGGCGGCTTTTTTGGGATCGTCGAGAGAGGTCGATTTCGTGGGCACGGTTTTCACTTTCGTTGCGGCTGCCGATTTGGTTGCGGCGGCACCCGTCTTAGATGCCGGCGACTGGCCGGCTTTCAACGGTTTTTCTGCTGCGGGCTTGGTGGCGACGCTTTTGGCAAGTGAAGGAGCAGGCTTCTTTGAACTGGGCATACGACCTCGTTACGGCAAGAAAAGACAAGCGGAATCACAGGCGCGCCGTCACGCGGACAGCGCCACCACGCCCGTGCACAGGCACGGACAAAACAATTGGGAAAGAGGAAGTGATTCCTCAACAGGCAAGATGTCGGGCGAACATTTGGTGTGCAGTCCTTGCGGTTATTGACCCTTTCCGCCGGAATTTACCGTTGGAGTGCGTTGCGCTAGGGGTCGGCCCGGAGGTGCTGCTGTCGCTCTTGCCTAATTTCGCCAGTTGCGAAGCCCTACATTATAGCGCGTTGCGCAAATTTCAAGCACTTTCTGTACCGGACGGGCGCAGGCGGTTGCGCAATTCGAGCCGGCGCGCCTCCAGCGCCTTGTAGCGCTCCAGGGCCTTCGGGTCTTTACCTACGGCCGCGATGGCCTCGCTCTGCTGGGCTTTCAGGCGGTCGTCGAGCATGAAGTCGAGCACGCTGGTCAGCTCCTTGGCGGCGTCGGCCAGGTGCTGTTCTTCCTCGCCCTCGGGCACCGGCCCGGCTTCGGAGACGGCCATGAGCCGCTCGGCCAGCGGCTCGAAGTCGAGCCCGCGCAGCCCCTCGCGCAGCGCCGCCCAGGGCTGGACGCCGTGCTCGTGCAGCTGGCTGTCGAGCCATGTGAAGAGTGCGCCGTGCGAGCCGGGCAGGTCGCACAGCATCAGGTGCAGCTCGTGCGAAAGCGCCTCCCACTGCGCCATGTTCGACAGCAGCAGCCGCACCGCCACGTCGGGCCGGCTGGGCGGGGTGCCGCGGCCGCGCAGCGGCTCGATGGGCTCCTCGAACTTGCCGCCCCAGCGCTTGCCCTTGGTGAACTTGCGCTGCGGCTGGAACTTGGGCTTGCTATCGCTTTCATAGCGCGGCGGCTCGTAGTCCTGTGGCGGCGGCATGTCGGGGTAGTAGTCGTCCCCGCCACCCGTGTACATGGGCGGTTCGTTGTGGCGCTGTCCGGCGGAGGCGCCGCCAGGCTTGCGCGGGCCGGGCGTGGAAGCCCACAGCTCCGAGAGCGCCGCCGCGTCGAGCTGCACCAGCGCGGCGATCTCGCCCAGCAGCTGGCGCTTGAGCGCGCCGTCGGGCATGGCGCTCCAGAGCGGGCGCACGTTGCTGGTCATGTGGGCGCGGCCTTCGGCAGTGGTCAGGTCGCAGCCTTCGCGGGCGGCTTCGAGCATGAAGCGCGACAGCGGCGTGGCCTCGGTCACGAAGCGGGCGAAGGCCTCGGCGCCGTGCTCGCGGATGAAACTGTCGGGGTCGTGCTCGGCCGGCAGGAACAGAAACTTGATGCTGCGCACGTCGGTGGCGTAGGGCAGCGCGCCGTCGAGCGCCTTGCGTGCGGCGCGGCGGCCGGCGGCGTCCCCGTCGAAGCTGAACACCACCGATTCGGTGAAGCGGAAGAGCTTTTGCACATGCTCGCTCGTGCAGGCCGTGCCCAGCGTGGCCACCGCGTTCGGAAAACCGAGCTGCGCCAGCGCCACCACGTCCATGTAGCCCTCGGTGACCAGTGCGTAGCCACGGTCGCGGAAGGCGGCACGGGCTTCGTAGAGGCCGTAGAGCTCACGGCCCTTGCTGAACACGGGCGTTTCGGGCGAATTCAGGTACTTGGGCTTCTCGTCGCCCAGCACGCGGCCGCCGAAGCCGATGCACTCGCCCTTCACGTTGCGGATCGGGAACATCACGCGGTCGCGGAAGCGGTCGTAGCGCTTGGCTTCCTCCTCGCTGAGCTTGCCTTCTTCGTTGTTGACGATCACCAGCCCGCTCTCGGCGAGCAGCGGGTCGTCGTAGTCGGGGAACACGCTGGCCAGCGCGCGCCAGCCGGCCGGCGCGTAGCCGATGCCGAACTGCTTGGCCACCTCGCCGGACACGCCGCGACCCTTCAGGTATTCGATGGCGCCGGGCGCCTGGCGCAGGTGCTTGCGGTAGGCGTCGCCGGCCTTTTCGAGCACGTCTGTCAGCGTGGCCTGCTTCTGGCGCTGGCTGGCGGCGCGGGCGCGTTCGGCGGGGGAGGCGTCGTCCTCCGGCACCTGCAGGCCGTACTGGCCGGCCAGGTCATGCACCGCCTCGACAAAGCCCATGCCCGCATGCTCCATCAGGAAGCCGATGGCGTTGCCATGCACCCCGCAGCCGAAGCAGTGATAGAACTGCTTGGTCGGGCTGACGGAGAAAGAGGGCGATTTCTCGCCATGGAACGGGCACAGGCCCATGAAATTGGCGCCGGCCTTCTTGAGCTGCACATAGCGGCCGACGATCTCGACCACATCGGCGCGCGCGATGAGTTCCTGGATGAATGAAGCGGGGATGGTCATGTAGGCGAAGAGCGGCAAATCATACGCAAGCCGCCGAACGCCCGCGGCCGGGCGGCATACTGGCCGCGACCGAAATCCACGCATGACGATGTCCAACCCCTTGCAACATGCTGCTCCCGTGCTGCGCCACCCCGTGCGATTCGCCTGGGAGGCGCTGAAGGAATTCCGCGCCAACCAGGGCCTGCTTCTCGCGGGCGCGGTGGCGTACTACGCGCTCTTGTCCATCGTGCCGCTGCTGATCGTGAGCGTGATCGCGCTGTCGCACGTCATCGAGCAGGCCGAATTGCTGCGCACCATCGGGCGGTATCTCGAATGGCTGCTGCCGGGGCAGTCGAAAGCCATCGTGGCCGAACTGTCGAGCTTCCTGGATCATCGTGACGTGCTCGGGCCTGTGCTGCTGGTGACGATGATCTTCTTCAGCTCTCTGGCCTTCAGCGTGCTCGAGAGTGCGATGGCGGTGTTCTTCCACCACCGCAAGGCCGCCCACAAGCGCCATTTCCTGGTGTCCGTGGCCATGCCGTACGTCTACATCCTGTGCCTGTGCGTGGGGCTGCTGCTGGTCACGCTGGTGTCGGGAGCGCTGCAGCTGGTGGGGCAGGAAAGCGTCGACCTGCTGGGGCACAGCTGGTCGCTGTCGGGCATTTCGGGGCTTCTGCTGTACCTGCTGGGGCTGGGCGGCGAGATCTTCATGCTGACCTCGCTCTACCTCGTGATGCCGGCCGGGCGCATGTCGCTGCGGCATGCGCTGCTGGGCGGCGTGACGGCCGCGCTGCTGTGGGAGGCCACGCGGCGCGTGCTGATCTGGTACTTCTCGACGCTGTCGCAGGTGAACGTGGTCTACGGCTCGCTCACCACGGCGATCGTGGTGCTGCTGAGCCTGGAAATTGCGGCCACGCTGGTGCTGCTGGGGGCTCAGGTGATCGCGCAGTACGAGCGCCTGGACCGCACCGGCAGCACGAAGCCGCCAGCCTCCGAGCTCAGCGGGGAGCCAATCGAATCGCTCCGTCCAGACGAATCACTTCGCCGTTGAGCATGTCGTTCTCGATGATGTGCTTGGCCAGCTTGGCGTAGTCCTCGGGCGTGCCCAGGCGCGAGGGGAAGGGCACGCTGGCCGCCAGGGCGTCCTGCACTTCCTGAGGCATGCCGAACAGCATCGGCGTGCCGAAGATGCCGGGGGCGATGGTCATGTTGCGGATGCCGCTGCGCGCGAGGTCACGGGCGATCGGCAGCGTCATGCCGACCACGCCGCCCTTGGAGGCGCTGTAGGCCGCCTGGCCGATCTGGCCGTCGTAGGCCGCGACCGAGGCGGTTGAAATCAGCACGCCGCGCTCGCCGGTGGCTTCGGGCTCGTTCTTGCCCATGGCGTCGGCCGCCAGGCGGATCATGTTGAAGCTGCCGATCAGGTTGACCGTGACGGTCTTGCTGAACACGGCCAGTGCGTGCGGGCCGTTCTTGCCCACGGTCTTCTCGGCCGGCGCGATGCCGGCGCAGTTGACCAGTCCGACCAGCTTGCCGAGCTTGAGCGCGGCGGCCACCACCGCCTGGCCGTCGGCTTCCTGGCTCACGTCGCACTTGACGAACACGCCGCCGATTTCCTTGGCAACAGCTTCGCCCTTGTCAGCCTGCATGTCGGCGATGACCACCTTGGCGCCGTTGGCGGCCAGCATGCGCGCCGTGCCTTCGCCGAGGCCCGAAGCGCCACCGGTCACGATAAAAACCTTGCCGTCGATCTGCATTGAAAGTCTCCTGAAATGAAACACCCCCAGTCTTCGCGCACTTTGTGTCGCTACGCCAACCCCCTTGCAGGGGGCAACACCAGCAGCCCGGCGGAGCCGGTTCCGCGGTGTTCCGCTAGAAGGCCGCGTTGATTCGTCTGGCGGAAAACCGAGATAGGGCAGGCATTATCGAAGACGCCCGTCAGGCCAAAAAAAAGGCCTCATCCGAGGATGAGGCCCTGAATTGGATCCGTGAGGACCCAAGGAGACAACTGGTGGTGGTCGGCTGCTTAGCGCTTGCGCGAAGCGGTCGCGGTCTTCGCGGCGGCGACGGCTTGCGTCGACACGGCGTTGAAGTTGGCTTCGGCGACGTCCGACGCTTGCTTGACGGCCTTCTGAACCGATTCGAAAGCGTTGTTGGCGGCGGCCACGGCGCTCTTCAGCACGGCGACGGCGGTTTCCGAACCGGCCGGTGCATTCTTGGAAGCGCTGTCGACGAGGCCGACGAAGGCTTGCTGGGCTTCGGTGGCCTTGGCTTCGAAAGCCTTGCCGAACTCGGCGCCGGTGCCTTGGGCGATGTCGTACAGGTGACGGCTGTAGGCGGCGGTCTTTTCAGCCAGGGGCTGGAACAGGCTGGCTTGCAGCGTCAGCAGTTCTTGAGCGTCCTTCACGCTGAGGGCGGCCTGCGCGGTGCTCTGGGCTTCGGCCAGGGCTGCCTTGGAAGCGGTCACGTTCAGCTCGACCAGCTTTTCGACGCCTTCGAAGGCCTTGGTGGTCAGGCCGAACAGGGTTTCGAGGTTGGCTTTTTGGGCGGCGAGGATTTGGTCAGCGGTCAGGGCCATTTGAGATCTCCAGAAGGGATGATTAGGTGGTCGGTTCACGTTGCGCTGTCTCGCCGTCTATGTTGCGGTGCAGCATGGCCTCAAGTATAGGCAGCTGAGTTTTGCGGGCAAGGGGTTTTTGCTGCTCTGCAGCAATTTAGAACGCGTCTTCTAAATTCGGCCTGCCGCTCCAGAATGCGGGCATGCGCGCCTTCTATTCCGGCCAGTTCGTCCTGCCCCTGCCCGAGGGCCATCGCTTCCCCATGTCGCGCTACGCCATGCTGCGCGAACGCCTGCTGGAGCAGCTTCCGGCGGTGGTGATGGACGTGGCTCCACGTGCCGGCGACGACGAACTGGCGCTCGCCCACACACCCGAATGGATCTCTGCCGTCAGCGAGGGCAGCGTCAGCCCGCAGGCGATGCGCGAGATCGGCTTTCCCTGGAGCGAGGCGATGGTCGAGCGCTCGCGCCGCTCGGCCGGCGCCACCATCGCCGCCTGCCGCGTGGCCTTCGCGGAGGGCGTGTCGGCCAACATGGCGGGCGGCACGCACCATGCCTACGCCGACAAGGGCAGCGGCTTCTGCGTCTTCAACGACGCTGCCGTGGCCGCCCGGCTCATGCAGGCAGAGCACGCCCGAGCCGGGCAGTTGCTCAGGGTGGCGGTGATCGATCTCGACGTGCACCAAGGCAACGGCACCGCGAGCATCTTCCAGGGCGACCCGAGCGTGTTCACGCTGTCGCTGCACGGCCAGAAGAACTTTCCCTTCCGCAAGGAGACGAGCGACCTCGATGTCGAGTTGCCCGACGGCTGCGGCGACGCCGAGTATTTGGCCGCGCTGGAGCACGCACTCGACGAACTCGACCGGCGCTTTGTCCCCGGCCTCGTGATCTACCTCGCCGGTGCCGATCCCTTCGAGCGCGACCGCCTGGGCCGCCTCAAGCTGAGCTTCGACGGGCTGGAGGCGCGCGACCGGCGTGTGTTCGACTGGGCCTGGCAGCGCCGCCTGCCGATGGCATTCGCGATGGCCGGCGGCTACGCCAACGACATTGCGGAGACGGTGCAGGTGCAGGTCGGCACCTTCAGGGTGGGCCTGGAGTACTGGCGCCGCTGGCAAAATGCCGCGCGATGAGCGCCACCACCAAACCCACCCCGAATACACGTGAAGGCTATCGCGCCTTTCGCAGCATCCCGACGCGCTGGGCCGACAACGACATGTACGGCCACGTCAACAACGTCGTCTACTACAGCTGGTTCGATACGGCGGTGAACGCGCTGCTGATCGAGCGCGGCGCGCTCGACATCCACCAGGGTCAGACCATCGGCTTCGTGGTCGAGACCCAGTGCAACTACTTCGCTCCCATCGCGTTTCCGCAGACGGTGGAGGCGGGCATCCGCGTTGCGCAGGCCGGCCGCTCCAGCGTTCGCTATGAAATCGCTCTGTTCGCCGAAGGCTCGGACAGCGCCGCGGCGCAGGGCCACTTCATCCACGTCTACGTCGACCGCGCCACCCAGCGCCCGGTGCCGCTGCCGGAGGCATTGCAGCGGGTGGTCGAATCGCTCAAGGCCTGAGCGGAAACCAGTTCCTCAACGACAAACGGCGCCCGAGGGCGCCGTTCTGTCTTTTGAAGGCGGTCAGGCCTTACATCGTCTTCTTCATGGCCTTGATGTCGGCCTTGCCCTTGTCTTCGTCAGCCTTGGCCTGGTTCACGCAGGCGCTCTTGGCGTCGCCCTTCTGGTCGTCGCACTTTTCCTTGGCGACCTCGTAGGTGGCCTTCACCTTTTCTTCAGCGACCTTGCGGGCATGGCTGTCGCTCGGCTGGTATTGCTGCTCCAGCTCGGCCTTGGCCACGTCTTCCTTGCCCTTGGCTTCCTTCTGGCAGACGTCCTTGGCGTTGTCCTTCATCGTGTCGCACTGGGTCTTGGCGACCTTGTAGTCGGCCTCGATCTTTTCCTTGGCGACCTTGTATTCGTCCTTGGTCATCGCGCTGGCTTGCGTGGCGACGAAGCAGGTGGATGCGAGAGCGAGCATCAGCAGATGTTTTTTCATTGGAGTTTCCTTCCGGGAGTTGTTGAATCAGGTCGAAGTCGGCGGGCGCTTCAGTAGCGCTCGAACCACAGCGCGTCGGGCGTGCGGCCGTCGCGCGATTCCCATTCCTTCACCTGCTTCTCGGCTTCGTCGCGGCTGATGCCGTGGCGTTCCTGGATGCGGCCCAGCAGTTGGTCGCGCTTGCCGGCAATGACATCGAAGTCGTCGTCGGTCAGCTTTCCCCACTGCTCCTTGACCTTGCCCTTGAGCTGTTTCCAGTTGCCTTCGATGGTGTCCTTGTTCATGCGACTCTCCTTTGAGATGTTGATTCGGCGGACCGTTGCGCCGCCGTGAAGTCAATGTCGCCGGGTGGATTCACCCCATCGGTAGGACGTGCTGTCCGGGCCTCGTAGGCAGAGGCCGACGCGCCCCGTGATAATCGAGCGGACGCCGAAAGTTTGAGACACCGCATCGCATCGCACAGCATCGCGTACAGCACCATGATCATTCACAGCCTGCTCGACACCGACCTCTACAAATTCACGATGATGCAGGTCGTGCTGCACCACTTTCCCGGGGCCCGGGTCGAGTACCGCTTCAAGTGCCGCAACCCCGGTGTCGACCTGGCCCAGTTTGCGGGCCAGATCCGCGACGAGGTGCGCAGCCTGTGTTCGCTGCAGTTCCGCGACGCAGAGCTCGCCTACCTGCGCTCCATGCGCTTCATCAAGAGCGACTTCGTCGACTTTCTCGGTCTCTTCAGGCTCAACGAGAAGTACATCAACATCATTCCCCAGCCCTCGGGCGAGCTCGAGATCCGCATCAAGGGGCCGTGGCTGCACACCATCCTGTTCGAGATCCCGGTGCTGGCCATCGTCAACGAGGTCTACTTCCGCAACACCCGGAAGAAGCCCGATTTCGAAGAGGGCCGCCGCCGGCTCGAGACCAAGATCGCGCAACTGCAGGACGAGGGCCTGGCCGACCTCAAGATCGCCGACTACGGCACGCGCCGCCGCTTCTCCAAGGATTGGCATGAAGAGGTCCTGCGCACGCTGACCGCGCGGCTGGGCGCCGTCACCCCGCCGGCGGTGCAGCCGCCCACGGGCGCGCGGCTCCCGCAGCTCGCGGGCACCAGCAACGTGCTGTACGCCATGAAGCTCGGCCTGATCCCGCTGGGCACCATGGCGCACGAATACCTGCAGGCCTGCCAGGCGCTCGGCCCGCGGCTGCGCGACAGCCAGATCTTCGGCTTCGAGAGCTGGGCGCGCGAGTACCGCGGCGACCTCGGCATCGCGCTGTCCGACGTGTATGGCATGAGCGCCTTCCTGCGCGACTTCGACCTGTATTTCTGCAAGCTCTTCGACGGCGCCCGCCACGACAGCGGCGATCCGTTCCAGTGGGGCGAGCGCATGCTGGCGCACTACGTCGCCAACCGGGTCGACCCGCGTACCAAGACGCTGATCTTCAGCGACGGCCTGACGGTGCCGCGCACCATCGAGCTCTACCAGCAGTTCCGCGGCCGCTGCCAGCTGGCCTTCGGCATCGGCACCAACCTCACCAACGACCTGGGCTACGAGCCGCTGCAGATCGTCATCAAGATGATCCACTGCAACGACCAGCCGGTGGCCAAGCTGTCGGACACGCCGTCCAAGAACATGTGCGAGGACGAGAAATACCTGGCTTACCTGCGGCAGGTCTTCGAGATCGAACAACCCCCCGCCTGACGGCTGTACCCGCGCTGCGCACAGCACCGTCTGGTACGGTACGGCCCCATGCAAAAAACGATCCGACTGACCGCAGCCGCGGTATTGCTGCTCCTGCTTCCCGCGCTGGCCACGGCCGCGGATTTCGACGGCGGCAAGCTGTCGCCGCTGTGGGGTGTTCCGTTCGCGGGCATCCTGCTGTCGATCGCGCTGATGCCGCTGCTCGCGCCGTCGTTCTGGCACCACCACTACGGCAAGATCTCGGCCGCGTGGGCGCTGGCTTTTCTGCTGCCCTTTGCCGCCACCTATGGGGCAACGCTGGCCGGCGTGCAGCTGGTGCATGCGCTGGTGGCCGAGTACATCCCGTTCATCATCCTGCTGACGGCACTGTTCACCGTGGCGGGCGGCATCCACATCCGGGGCAACCTGCGCGGGGCACCGGGCCTGAACACGGCCATCCTGGCCATCGGCGCCGTGCTCGCGAGCTTCATGGGCACCACGGGCGCCTCGATGCTGCTGATACGGCCGCTGATCCGCGCCAACGACAACCGCGTGCACAGGGTGCACGTGATCGTGTTCTTCATCTTCATCGTGTCGAACGCGGGCGGCTCGCTCACGCCGCTGGGCGATCCGCCGCTGTTCCTCGGCTTCCTGAAGGGCGTCAGCTTTTTCTGGACCGTGCAGAACATCCTGCCCGAGACGCTCTTCATACTGGCCGTGCTGCTGGCGCTGTTCTATTTCATCGACCGCCACTACTACCGCAAGGAAGGCGTGCTGCCAGTCGACCCGACGCCCGACACTCCCGGCATCCGCTTCGACGGTGCCGCCAACTTCTGGCTGCTGGGCGGCATCGTCGCGCTGGTGCTGATGAGCGGCTTCTGGAAGTCGCCCGTGGTGTTCGACGTGTTCGGCACCGAGGTCGGCCTGCCGGGCCTGCTGCGCGATGTGGGGCTGGCGCTGATCGCGGTGGTCTCGTACAAGCTCACCGCGCCCAAGGTGCACGCAGACAACCAGTTCGAATGGGGGCCGATGGCCGAGGTGGCCAAGCTGTTCGCGGGAATCTTCCTGACCATCATCCCGGTGATCGCGATGCTCAAGGCCGGCACGCAAGGGCCGTTCGGCGCCATCGTCTCGGCCGTGACGCGCGCCGACGGCCAGCCCGATCCGGCGATGTACTTCTGGGCCACCGGCGTGCTGAGTTCCTTCCTCGACAACGCGCCGACCTACCTCGTGTTCTTCAACACCGCGGGCGGCGATCCGGCCGCACTGATGACGACCTATGCCTCCACGCTGGCCGCCATTTCGGCCGGTGCGGTGTTCATGGGTGCCAACACCTACATCGGCAACGCGCCGAACCTCATGGTCAAGGCCATCGCCGAAAGCCGCGGCGTGCGCATGCCGAGCTTCTTCGGCTACATGGCGTGGTCGATGGCGATCCTGGTTCCGCTGTTCGTCATCTGCACCTTCATCTTCTTCCGCTGATCTTCTTCCCTCGACAAGAGACAACATCATGAGCAAGCCCAAGATCCTGGTCGCGCGCGCGATCTTTCCCGAGACCATCGAGCGCCTGTCGCAGCATTTCGAGGTCGAGTCGAACCAGTCCGACGAAAGCTGGAGCAAGGATCAGCTCATCGCGAAGCTGCAGGGCAAAGCGGGTGCCTTCACCACCGGCAGCGAGCGCATCGACGCCGCCGTGCTCGACGCCTGTCCCGACCTGAAGATCTGCGCCAACATGGCGGTGGGCTACAACAACTTCGACGTCGACGCGATGGCCGCGCACGGCGTGCTCGGCACCAACGCGCCCGATGTGCTGACCGAGACCACGGCCGACTTCGGCTTCGCGCTGCTCATGGCCACGGCGCGCCGCATCACCGAGAGCGAACACTTCCTGCGCGCAGGCAAGTGGCAGAAGTGGAGCTTCGACATGTTCGCGGGCTCCGACATCCACGGTTCCACGCTGGGCATCATCGGCATGGGCCGCATCGGGCAGGGCATCGCGAAGCGCGGCGCGCACGGCTTCGGCATGAAGGTGGTCTATCACAACCGCTCGAAGCTCGACGCCTCGCTCGAGGCCGAATGCAAGGCCAGCTACGTGAGCAAGGAAGAGCTGCTCAAGACCGCCGACCACGTGGTGCTGGTGGTGCCGTACTCGGCGGCTTCGCACCACACCATCGGCGCGGCAGAGATCGCGCTGATGAAGCCGACGGCCACGCTCGTCAACATCGCGCGCGGCGGCATCGTGGACGACGCGGCGCTGGCTGTTGCATTGCGCGAGAAGCGCATTGCCGCCGCCGGCCTCGACGTGTTCGAGGGCGAGCCCAAGGTCCACCCCGACCTGCTGACCGTGCCCAACGTCGTGCTCACGCCGCACATCGCCAGCGCCACCGTGCCCACGCGCCGCGCAATGGCCGACCTGGCCGCCGACAACCTCATCGCCTACTTCGGCGGCAAGGGACCGCTGACACCGGTGACGCCCGTGCCCGCCGCCCGCAAGTAAGAAGCAAGAGGCGACAACCAGACCTTGGACACTGCCCTTATCCTGATCGGACTGGCCGTACTCGCGGTCATCCAGCTCGTGCTGGTTATATGGCTGCTGGCCCGCCGGCAGCCCCCGGCCGACCACGGCGACCTGCTGCGCGTGCTTGCCAACATCGGCTCGGCCAACGAGCGCACCGAGCGCGAACTGCGCCGGGAAATCGCCGACAGCTCGCGCGGTGCCCGCCAGGAAACCACGCAGGCCTTTGCCACCTTCCAGCGCGCTCTGGTGCAGCAGGGCGCCGAGGCCACACGCACCCAGAACGCGCAGCTCGATGCCTTTTCGCTGCAGCTCGCGTCGCTGCAGAAGACGCTGGCCGACACGCTCAATACGCAACTGCAGGGCCTGAGCGAATCGAACGCACGCCGTCTTTCGGAGGTGCGCGCGACCATGGAGTCCCAGCTCGCGCAGCTGCAGCAGACCAATGCCGCCAAGCTCGACGAGATGCGCAAGACCGTCGACGAGAAGCTGCAGAGCACGCTCGAAACCCGCCTGGGCGAAAGCTTCAAGCAGGTGGCCGACCGGCTCGAGCAGGTGCACAAGGGGCTCGGCGAAATGCAGACGCTGGCCGTCGGTGTCGGCAGCCTGCAGCGCGTGCTGACCAACGTGAAGACGCGCGGCGTGTTCGGCGAGGTGCAGCTCGAAGCCTTGCTCGAGCAGGTGCTCACGCCCGACCAGTTCGCCAAGCAGATCGAGACCAAGCCGCGCAGCGGGCAGCGCGTCGACTTCGCCATCCGCTTTCCGGGGCGTGGCGAGGAGGGCGCGCCCGTGTGGCTGCCGATCGACGCCAAGTTCCCGCGCGACGACTACGAGCGCCTGATCGACGCGCATGAGCGTGCCGACGCGCCCGGCGCGGAGCTGGCCGCCAAGGCGCTGGAGGCGCGCATCCGCACCGAGGCCAAGTCGATTGCCGACAACTACCTCGCGGCGCCGCACACCACCGACTTCGCCATCCTCTTCCTGCCGGTCGAAAGCCTCTACGCCGAGGTGCTGCGCCGCCCCGGACTGATGGACGCCATCCAGCGCCAGCACCGCGTGACGCTGGCCGGCCCGACCACCCTGCTCGCCATGCTCAACAGCTTGCACATGGGCTTTCGCACGCTCGCGCTGGAGCAGCAGGCCTCCGAGGTCTGGAAGGTGCTGGGCGCGGTCAAGACCGAGTTCGAGCGCTACGGCGACTGGGTCGCGCGGATCAAGGAACAAGTGGCCAAGGCGTCCGACACGCTCGACAAGGCCGACACGCGCGCCAAGCAGATGCGCCTGGCGCTGCGCAAGGTCGAGGCCCTGCCCGAGGCGCAGTCGCAGGCGCTGCTGCCGCCCACCGCCGACAGCGAGGGCGACGACACCCCGTGAAAGGCTCCGAGCTTCTGCGCGTCATCGGCGCCCAGGTCTGCCTGCATGCCACCATGGCCGGCATGCGTCTCGCCACACCGCTGCTGGCGCTGCAGCAGGGCTACAGCGCGGCGGCGGTCGGCGTGCTGATCTCCCTGTTCGCGCTGACCCAGGTGTTCCTGGCGCTGCCCGCGGGGCGCTTTGCCGACCGGTACGGCTTCAAGCGGCCGCTGTGGCTGTCGGTGATTGCGGCGGTGGTCGGCGCGGGGCTGGTGGTGGTGTTCCCCGTGTTCCCGGTGATGTGCCTGTCGGCCTTGCTGACCGGCGGCGCCACCGGCTCGACCGTCATTGCGCTGCAGCGGCATGTGGGGCGGTCCGCGCATGACCCGACGCAGCTCAAGCGCGTGTTCAGCTGGCTCGCAATTGCACCGGCGGCGGCCAATTTCGTCGGGCCTTTCCTGGCCGGGATGCTGATCGACCACGCAGGCCGCGCGCCGGCGGACATGCTGGCCTTTCGCGTCTGCTTCGCGGTGATGGCGGCGCTGCCCCTCGTCTGCTGGTTGCTCGCGCGCGGCGCGCACGAGCCGCCGCCCACGCCGCCGCTGGCGGGTGCCACGCCCACGCGCGCCTGGGACCTGCTGCGCGAGCCGATGTTCCGCCGCCTGCTGTTCGTGAACTGGCTGCAGTCGTCGAGCTGGGACGTGCACGCCTTCGTGCTGCCGGTGCTGGGGCACGACAGGGGCATCAGCGCTTCGGTGATCGGCTCGATACTGGGCGCTTTCGCGGTTGCGGCTGCCGCCATTCGGGTGGTGCTGCCGGTGATCGCATTGCGCGCCTCCGAGCGCAGCGTGATCCTGAGCTCCACCGTGGTGACGGCGCTGGTGTTCGCGGTCTATCCGCTGCTCGACGCGGCCTGGGCCATGGGCGTGTGCTCGGTGATCCTGGGCTTCGCACTCGGCGCCGTGCAGCCGATGGTGATGAGCATGCTGCACCAGATCACGCCGCACACGCGGCACGGCGAGGCGCTGGGGCTGCGCCTGATGACCATCAATGCGTCGAGCGTGGCGATGCCGATGCTGTTCGGCTCGCTCGGCGCGCTGATAGGCATCGCAGGTGTGTTCTGGGTGGTCGGCGGCGTGCTGGCGCTGGGCGCGCGCGCTACATGGGGCCTGAAGGTCTGACATGGCGCCGCCTGCCGTTCGGCAGTGGCGCCTTGTCGACAACTGCGGCGCGTGGCTGCAGGGGATTCAGGTCAGAGCTTGTAGAAACGCTTGATCGCGTTCCAGGCGTCGTCGGGCGCGTCGACGTACTCGAAGAGCTTCACGTCGCCCGGTGAAATGACGCCTTCGTCGACGAGGAAGTCGAAGTCGATCAGCCGCTTCCAGTAGTCCGAGCCGAACAGCACGATCGGCACCGGCTTCGACTTCTTGGTCTGCACCAGCGTGATCACTTCGAACAGTTCGTCGAGCGTGCCGAAGCCGCCCGGGAACGCGACCAGCGCCTTCGCACGCATCATGAAGTGCATCTTGCGGATCGCGAAGTAGTGGAACTTGAAGCTCAGCGCCGGCGTGACGTACGGGTTGGCCTCTTCTTCCATTGGCAGCGCGATGGCCAGGCCGACCGAGAGGCCGCCGCCTTCATGCGCGCCGCGGTTGGCCGCCTGCATGATGCCGGGACCGCCGCCGGTGCAGACGAACAGCTTGTCCTGCGGTTCCTTGTCGTTGCTGTACTGCGCGACCAGCTTGCCGAAGGCGCGTGCCTTCTCGTAGTAGTGCGAGTTGCGCGCGAGCCGGCGCCAGCGCTCGGAGGCAGCCGCATCGCCGGCCGCATCGGCCTGGGCGATCATGGCGGCGGCGTCTTCCTCGCTGCGAAAGCGCGCGCTGCCGAACACCACCACGGTGTTCTCGATGCCGTGCGCGCGCTGCTCGACGTCGGGCTTCATCAGCTCGAGCTGCATGCGGATGCCGCGGGTTTCGCGGCGCAGCAGGAACTCGGGGTCGGCGAAGGCGATGCGCGAGGGATCGGGGTCGAGCGGGAGGCCCTTGTCGGCGTGGGACTGGAGCGTGGCCCAGGCGTCGGCCAGGCGTTTGTCGTGAAGATCGTGCGTGTTGTTCATGAAGAAACGGGACAGATGGACCTGAGTGATTGTGCAGCGTTGCAACCAGTGTGCCCGGAAACGAAAAAGGCTCCTTGCGGAGCCTTTTTACAGGGTGGTGGTCGATTGGCCGGAGAGGCTCAGACGCGCTTGCGGTATTCGCCGGTGCGCGTGTCGATTTCGATCTTGTCGCCTTGCGAAACGAACAGCGGCACCGGCACTTCGAAGCCGGTGGCGATCTTGGCGGGCTTCATGACCTTGCCCGAGGTGTCGCCCTTGACGGCGGGTTCGGTCCAGGTGATTTCGCGCTCGACGCTGGTCGGCAGTTCGACCGAAATGGCCTTGCCGTCGTAGAACACCACTTCGACGGCCATGCCGTCTTCGAGGTAGTTCAGGGCGTCGCCCATGTTCTCGGCTTCGACTTCGTACTGGTTGTATTCGGCGTCCATGCAGACATACATGGGGTCTGCGAAGTAGGAGTAGGTGCACTCCTTCTTGTCCAGCACGATCTGGTCGATCTTGTCGTCGGCCTTGAAGACCACTTCGGTGTTGAAGTTGGCGATCAGGCTCTTCATCTTCATGCGCACGGTGGCGGAGTTGCGGCCGCCGCGGCTGTATTCGGTCTTGAGGACGACCATCGGGTCCTTGCCGTGCATGATGACGTTGCCGGCGCGGATTTCTTGAGCGATTTTCATAACAGGGTCTCTGGATGTTGGCCGCTCGGTGCGCGGAGCCATCGACGGTATGTGCCGGTGTTGCTGGCCCCGCGGTACATGTCCCGCGGCAGGTTTAGCGGAGAGCATTACGGACCGAAGGAATCCGGGCCGAAATCCGCAAAGCCCGCTATTTTAGCTTTTTTGGGCGACCATTTCCTGCAGTTGCGTGACCAGATCGTCCTGCGCGAGCAGCCGCTCACGGGCACTGCGGGCGGTTTCGTGCCACGGACCCTGCATTTCCAGCGGAGGCAATGGGGCGTTGCTGAAGCCGTTCCAGGCGTGGTGAAAAAGCCGCAGCGAGGGAGGGGCGCCCAGCCAGTCCAGCCAGGCGCCGAGCTTGACGTGGTGCGCGTCGTCGTCCTGCGGGTAGATCTGCCAGACCAGCGGTGCGCCGGCCCAGAGCGCACGCACAAGCGAATCCTCGCCGCGCACGAAGTTCAGGTCGCAGGCCCAGAGCAGGTGGTCGAAATCCGGCTGGGCGAGATAGGGCAGGTATGAAATTGATAGCGCGCCGCTCGCTTCTTCGGTGCCGAGCAGTGCCTTGACCGCCTGCGCCGCGCGTCCGGCCGTCACCAGCAGCCGTGTGGGCTCGGGGCCCTGCGCCAACCGGGCCAGCAATGCAGCCAGCGCCGGGGGCTCGTAGCAGAACAGCGACACCAGGCGCTCGCCGGCTTGCCACGGAATCTGCCGTTCGGAGAGCCACCGTGTGCGGTGGAAGCCGGCCTGCCGCGCCGCGAGGTCGGTCTCCCGAAGCAGGCCGCCGGTCGCGGGCGTGAAGCCAGGGTAGAAGAAGCGCTTGGTCAACCCGGCGCCGGGACCCCGGAACACCGGCGAGGGCAAGCCGTGCAGCCGTTCCACATACGGCTCGGCCGACAGGTATTCGAGGTTGACCCAGGCTTTGCCCGGCGTTTCTGCAAAACGCGCGATCAGCTCCGGCGCCGGCTCGCAGCCGAAGGCCTCGACCAGCACGTCGGGCGGGGGCTCCGCCACGGCTGCCTGCAGCGCGGCGTTGTCTAGCCAGTCGACCACCCGCACGCCTTCGTGTCCCGACGGCGCCATCCAGCGCAGCGCGGCCGCGTCGTCGATCCACAGCCGCACGCGTTCGCCGCGCACCGCCAACTGGCTGGCCAGCCGCCAGCAGACGCCCAGGTCGCCGTGGTTGTCGATGACCTTGCAGAAGATGTCCCATTGCCTCGATTGCATAGGTCGCCAGTGTGCCCGTGTTCCGTGGCCGCGCTTGCTATGCTGGCCGGCACAACAACCATCGGAGAGAGACCATGAGGATGCAGACCTTCCGCGCCGTGAAGACCATGCTTGCCGCGTCGCTGGCCCTGTGCGGCATGACCGCCGCGCTGGCCCAGACGCCAACGCCGCCGCCATCGCTCACGCCGCAGCAGCAGCGCTTTCACGACATCTACAAGGAACTGGTGGAAATCAACACCACCCATTCGGTGGGAGACAACACGGTGGCGGCGCGTGCCATGGAAAAGCGCCTGATCGAAGCGGGCTTTGCGCCGGGCGACATCCAGATCTTCGAGCCCTTCCCGAAGAAGGGCAACCTGGTGCTGCGCTTCAAGGGCGACGGCAGCAAGAAGCCGCTGCTCCTGCTGGCCCACATCGACGTGGTCGAGGCCCGCCGCGAAGACTGGAAGACCGACCCGTTCAAGCTGCAGGAAACCGGCGGCTACTTCACCGCGCGCGGCTCCATCGACGACAAGGCGGTGGCCTCGGCGCTGGTCTCGGTCGTGGGGCAGCTCAAGCAGGAGGGCTTCAAGCCGAAGCGCGACATCATCCTCGCGCTGACCGCCGACGAAGAACGCGGCGACGCGCTGAGCAACGGCGCCTTCTGGCTCATCAACAACAAGCCCGAGCTGCTGCAGGCGGAGTTCGGCATCAACGAAGGCGGTGGCGGTGAATTGCGCGGTGGCAAGCCGAACCTGCACCGCATGCAGGTGGCCGAGAAGATGTACACCACCTACATGCTGGAGGTACGAGATGTCGGCGGGCACAGCTCGGTGCCCACCAAGAGCAACCCGATCTACGCGCTGTCGGCGGGGCTGGAGCGGCTGGGCAATTTCAATTTCCCGGTCAAGCTGGCGGACGTCACCAAGACCTACTTCGCGCGCAGCGCGCCGTTTGCCACCGGCCAGTTGGCCGACGACATGCGCGCGGTGGGCGCGGGCAACCCCGACCCGTCGGTGATCGAGCGCATGTCGGCCAATCCGGCCTACAACGCGCAGTTCCGCACCACCTGCGTCGCGACGATGGTGCAGGCCGGCCATGCCGAGAACGCGCTGCCTCAGTCGGCCAAGGCGACGGTCAACTGCCGCATCCTGCCGCACGACGACCCCGAAGAGGTCGAGCGCCTGCTGACCCAGGCGGTCGGCAACGACAAGATCGTGGTGCGCAACATGGGCAAGCCGCTGCGCAGCCCGGCGTCGCCGCTGAACGGCGACCTCGTGAAGACGGTGGAGTCGCTCACCCAGCAGATGTGGCCGGGCGTGCCCGTGGTGCCGGCCATGAGCACCGGCGCCACCGACAGCCGCTTCATGCGCAATGCCGGCATCCCGATGTACGGCGTGACCGGCATGTTCCTGGAACCGGCCGATGCGCGCGCCCATGGACTGGACGAGCGCATCGAGATCCAGCGCCTGTACGACGGGCGCGAGTTCCTGTACAGGCTGGTGAGCGAGCTCGCGAAGTAGGCATTCCTGGCAGGGGCTTGTTCCGGCCCCGCCGGGTTTGCGGCGGGCGCTCGGCCAGGCCGTGCGCCGCACGCCACAATAGCCGCCATGTCAGACGTGCATTCCGATCAATTGCTCAGCGAAGTCGCGGCCTTGCCGCAGCTGCCCGGGGTCTATCGCTATTTCGACGCCGCGGGCGCGGTGCTGTACGTGGGCAAGGCGCGCAACCTCAAGAAGCGGGTCGCCAACTACTTCCAGAAGAGCCACGGCGGCACCCGCATCGGTCACATGATCTCGAAGATCGTGCGCATGGAGACCACTGTGGTGCGCTCCGAGGCCGAGGCGCTGCTGCTCGAGAACAACCTGATCAAGACGCTCAAGCCGCGCTACAACATCCTGTTCCGCGACGACAAGAGCTACCCCTATCTCAAGATCGCGTCGCACCAGTTTCCGCGGCTGGCCTACTACCGCGGCGCGGTCGACAAGAAGCACCGCTATTTCGGGCCGTACCCCAGCGCCTGGGCTGTGAAGGAATCGATCCAGCTGCTGCAGAAGGTGTTCCGCCTGCGCACGTGCGAGGACACGGTGTATGCCAACCGCACGCGGCCTTGCCTGCTGTACCAGATCAAGCGCTGCAGCGGGCCCTGCGTCGGCTACATCGCGCCCGACGCCTATGCGCAGGACGTGGCCAGCGCCGAGGCCTTCCTGATGGGCGACACGCAGCTCGTGCTCTCGAAGCTGGAGCAACGCATGATGACGCACGCCGAGAAGCTCGAGTTCGAGCAGGCGGCCGAGCTGCGCAACCAGATGTCGGCCATCTCGCGCGTGCTGCACCAGCAGTCCATCGAGATCGCCTCCGACAAGGACGTGGACATACTTGCCGTCAAGGTGCAGGGCGGCAAGGCCTGCGTGAACCTGGCCATGGTGCGCGGCGGCCGCCACCTGGGCGACCGGCCGTACTTCCCCGTGCATGTGGAAGACGCGGCGCAGATCCATCATGGCGAGCTGGACGCCGACGACGGCGACGATGCCAGCCTCGTTGCCGCCGACCCGATCGAGGTGCAGGTGCTCGAGGCCTTCATCGCCCAGCACTACATCGACGTGCCGGTGCCGGCCACGCTGGTGCTGAGCCAGCAGGTGAGCCGCGAGCTGATCGAGGCGATCTCGCAGCAGGCCGGCTCTCGCGTGACGGCGGTGTTCCAGCCGCGCGAGCAGCGCCGCCACTGGCTCGAGATGGCCGAGACCAATGCCGGCCTGCAACTGGCCCGGCTGCTGGCCGAGGAGGGCTCGCAGCAGGCGCGTACCCGCGCGCTGGCGGATGCGCTCGAGCTGGCCTCGGACGACCTCGACGACTTCCGCGTCGAGTGCTTCGACATCTCGCACACGGCCGGCGAGGCCACGCAGGCCTCGTGCGTGGTGTTCGAGCACCACGCCATGCAGAACAAGGAGTACCGCCGCTACAACATCGAAGGCATCACGCCCGGCGACGACTACGCGGCCATGCGCCAGGTGCTGCACCGCCGCTACGGCAAGCTGGCCGAGGCGATGGCGGCCGAGACCGATGCGCTGCCGCCCGGCGACGCCGAGAGCGACGGCACCGAAGTCCCGCCGAAGCCCCGCACCGCGCGCATGCCCGACCTGGTGCTGGTCGACGGCGGCAAGGGCCAGGTGTCGATGGCGCGCGAGGTGTTCGGCGAGCTGGGCCTGCCGCTGTCGCTGATCGTCGGCGTCGAGAAAGGCGAAGGCCGCAAGGTCGGGCTCGAAGAACTGGTGTTCGCCGACGGCCGCGAGAAGGTCTACCTGGGCAAGGACTCCGCCGCGCTGATGCTGGTGGCGCAGATCCGCGACGAGGCGCACCGCTTCGCCATCACCGGCATGCGGGCCAAGCGCGCCAAGGTGCGGGTGGGAGGCAGCCAGCTCGAAGACATTCCGGGCATCGGGCCGAAGCGGCGGGCGCGGCTGCTGCAACGCTTCGGCGGTATCCGCGGCGTGGCCGCGGCGAGCGTGGAAGACATCGCCTCCGTCGAGGGCATCGCCTCCGACCTGGCGGAAGAGATCTACAAGGCACTGCACTGAGGCGGGTGCCCTCAACCGGTTGCCGGTCGAGGGGTAACGCCGCCATGACACAATCAAGCGATGTTCTGGACCTTACCGACCATCATGACCTGGACGCGCATCGTCGCGATCCCTTTGATCGTCGGCGTGTTCTACCTGCCGATGGCCGAGCCGATGCGCAACCTGATCGCCACGGTCATGTTCATCGTCTTCGCGGCCACCGACTGGCTCGACGGCTTCCTGGCGCGCAAGCTCAACCAGACTTCGGCCTTCGGCGCCTTCCTCGATCCGGTGGCCGACAAGTTCCTGGTCTGCGCGTCGCTGCTGGTGCTGGTTCACCTGCAGCGCGCCGACGTGTTCGTGGCGCTCATCATCATCGGCCGCGAGATCGCGATCTCGGCGCTGCGCGAATGGATGGCGCAGATCGGCGCCAGCAAGAGCGTGGCTGTCCACATGATCGGCAAGGTCAAGACGACCGTGCAGATGATCGCCATCCCGTTCCTTCTGTATGACGGGCGTCTCTTCAAGGTGATCGACACCGGGCTCTGGGGTCAATGGCTGATCTGGATCTCGGCCGTGCTCACCATCTGGTCGATGGTGTACTACCTGCAGAAGGCCATTCCAGAAATCCGGGCGCGTACCAAATGACCTCGGCGGCCACGGCCCGCAATGCGGGCTGGCTGCGGGCGATGCCCGGGGTCTTCGTGCTGATCTGGAGCACTGGCTTCATCGTCGCGCGCTACGGCATGCCGTACGCGCCACCCCTCAAGTTCCTGGCCGTGCGCTATGCGCTGTCCCTGGCCTGCTTCGGCATGTGGGTCGCGCTGGCGCGGGTCGCGTGGCCGAAGCAGCGCGCCCAGTGGGGGCACCTGGCCGTCACCGGCATCCTGATGCAGGCGGGTTACCTCGGCGGCGTGTGGGCTGCGGTGCATGAGGGCATGGGCGCCGGGCTGGTGGCGCTGCTGGTCGGAATCCAGCCGGTGCTCACGGCGGTCTGGATGTCGTTCAATGGCGGGCGCATTTCCAAGCGGCAGTGGGGCGGACTCGCGCTGGGTTTCGCCGGGCTGGTGCTGGTGGTGTCGCGCAAGCTCGGGCAGGGCGGCGAGGTGAGTGCATTGACGATGGGGCTGGCGCTGATGGCGCTGATCTCGATCACCGCGGGCACGCTGTACCAGAAGCGCTTCGTCGCGCCGTGCGATGTGCGCAGCGCAAGCGCGGTGCAGATGGCGGCGGCGCTGCTCGTCACGCTGCCTTTCGCGGCGCTGGAGCCGCAGCACATCGAGTGGAACCTGCAGTCGGGCGGCGCGATGGCCTGGTCGGTGCTGGCGCTTTCGCTGGGCGGCAGTTCTCTTCTATATATGTTGATACAGCGCGGCACGGCCACTGCCGTCACCAGCCTCCTGTACCTGGTGCCGCCTTGCACGGCGGTAATGGCATGGCTGCTGTTCAGCGAGCCGATCACCCTGGTGACGGTGCTGGGCATTGCGCTCACGGCCGTCGGCGTGAGCCTGGTGGTGCGCAGCGAGCGCTGAGCCGGCCGGCCTGCATATTCAGCGTGCGCCGGCCTTGCCCGGCTTCCAGGGCTCCGCTCGAAACTGCTCCGCGAGGTGGTCGACCAGCAGCCGCACGCGGCGCGGCGTCTTTGGCCGCCACGGGGCGACCCAATGGATGTCGGCGTCCGCCATCGCATATTGCGGCAGCACGCGCACCAGTTCGCCGCTGGCAAGCTGCGGAGCGATGTCCCAGAGGCTGCGCAGCATCACGCCATGCCCGGCCAGGCACCAGTCGCGCACCATCTCGCCTGAATTGCTTGCCAGCCGGCCCTGCACCCGCACCCGCGCCGTGCTGCCGTCGCGCGCATGGCGCAGGCTCCAGAGCGTGAACTGGCGCTGGTTGACCTCTCCGTTCTCACGCGCGACCAGGCAGTCGTGCAATGCCAGTGCCTCGACCGTGGCCGGCATGCCGCGGCGTGCCAGGTAGTCCGGTGACGCCGCCAGCACGCGCTGGTTGCGTGCGATGCGCCGCGTGACCCAGTCGGCCGCCCGGGGCTGCTGCACGGCCCAGAGCCAGATGGCGCCGTCGTAGCCTTCGGCGCCGAGGTCTGGCAGCTGCTCGGTCAGCAGCAGCTCGATCTGCAGTGCCGGGTGGCGGGTCTGGAAAGTGGCCAGCGCGGGCCCGAGCCAGCGTCGCCCGAAACCGAATGTGGCGGCGAGGCGGATCGTGCCGACCAGTTCATTCTGGCGCTCTCCTAGTTCGCTTTCGAGCGCGGCAAAGCCCTCGAGCAGCGTCTTCGCATGCAGGCAGACCGCCTCGCCCTCGGCCGTGACGCTGAGCCGCCGCGTGGTGCGGTCGAACAGGCGCTGGCCCAGCCGCACCTCGAGCGCGCCAAGCCGCTTGGTGATGACGGAAGGCACGACATCGAGCGTGTCGGCGGCGCCGGCCAGGCTGCCCTGGTCGCGGATGGCCAGCACCAGCGCCAGGTCGCCACGGTCCATCAAGGGAGAATTCATGCCGAAATGGAAAGTATGAATTGGCTGATTGTTGCTTGATGGCCGCGAGGGCGCAACGCACAATCGCCGACGTGACGAACCCGTTCCTTTCCTTTCCCACTTTCGACATCGCGCGCGACGGCGTGCGCATCCACGGCCGCATCGGCGGGCAGGGTGCGCCGCTGCTGCTGTTGCACGGTCATCCGCAGACGCATGCGATCTGGCACCGCGTGGCGCCGGCGCTGGCCGAGCGCTACACCGTGGTCGCCCTGGACTTGCGCGGCTACGGCGATTCGGGCCGGCCGGCCGCCGATGCCGAGCACCGTGTCTACAGCAAGCGCGAGATGGCGCTCGACGCGCTCGCCGCCATGCGGCACCACGGCTTCGAGCGCTTCGGCGTGCTCGCGCATGACCGCGGCGCGCGCGTGGCGCACCGGCTTGCGGCGGACCATCCGGCGGCGGTCGAGCGCATGCTGCTGCTCGACATCGCGCCCACGCTCGCCATGTACGAGCAGACCTCCGAAGCGTTTGCCAAGGCATATTGGCACTGGTTCTTCCTGATCCAGCCTCCGCCGCTGCCTGAAGCACTGATCGCCTCCGACCCGGTGCGCTACGTGCGCAGCGTGATGGGCGGGCGGCATGCGGGCCTGGCGCCGTTCGCGCCCGAGGTGCTTGCGGAGTACGAGCGCTGCGCCGGCATCGCCGGTACGGCCGAATCCATCTGCGAGGACTACCGCGCCTCCGCAACCATCGACCTCGTCCATGACCGTGCCGACATCGCAGCCGGGCGACGCCTTGCGCAGCCGTTGCGCGTGCTGTGGGGCGAGCACGGCGCGGTCGGCAAGGCCTTCGACGTGCTGGCGCTTTGGCGCGAGCGCGCGGCCGAGGTATCGGGCCATGCCCTGCCTTGCGGCCACTACGTTCCCGAAGAAGCGCCCGACGCATTGCTGGTCGAGGCACTCGAATTCTTTTCCGTTCCCCAACAAGCAGGAGCCACATCATGAGCACCCAGAGAATCGCAGTCATCGCCGGCGACGGCATCGGCAAGGAAACCACGCCCGAGGGCCTGCGCGTGCTCGAGGCGGCGGCCACCAAATTCGGCATCGACCTGAAGTTCGACCACTTCGACTTCTCGAGCTGGGACTACTACGAGAAGCACGGCCAGATGCTGCCCGACAACTGGAAGGACCAGATCGGCGGACATGACGCCATCTTCTTCGGCGCAGTCGGTTGGCCCGAGAAGATTCCCGACCACGTGTCGCTGTGGGGTTCGCTGCTGATGTTTCGCCGCGAGTTCGACCAGTACATCAACCTGCGCCCGGCGCGCCTGATGCCCGGCATCATCGCGCCGGTGGTGCGGCGCGATGGCACGCCGCGCGAGCCGGGCGAGATCGACATGTACATCGTGCGCGAGAACACAGAGGGCGAGTACTCCAGCATCGGCGGTCGCATGTACCAGGGCACCCCGCGCGAGATCGTGGTGCAGGAAACCGTGATGTCGCGCGTGGGTGTAGACCGCGTGCTGAAGTTCGCCTTCGAGCTTGCGCAGTCGCGGCCCAAGAAGCACCTGACCAGCGCCACCAAGTCGAACGGCATCTCGATCACCATGCCCTACTGGGACGAGCGCGTGGCCGAGATGGGCAAGAGCTATCCGGGCGTGACGCTCGACAAGTTCCACATCGACATCCTCACCGCACACTTCGTGCAGCGGCCCGACTTCTTCGACGTGGTGGTGGCGAGCAATCTCTTCGGCGACATCCTGTCCGACCTGGGCCCGGCCTGCACCGGCACCATCGGCATCGCGCCGAGCGCCAACCTCAACCCCGAGCGCACCACGCCGTCGCTGTTCGAGCCGGTGCACGGCTCGGCACCCGACATCGCGGGCAAGGGCATCGCCAACCCCATCGGGCAGATCTGGTGCGGCGCGATGATGCTGGAGTTCCTGGGCCACAAGCAGGCGCACGATGCCATCCTGTCGACCATCGAGAAGGTGCTCGCGCCCCAAAGCGGAGCACCGCGCACCCCCGATATCGGTGGCAAGGCGAGCACCAGCGACCTCGGCAAAGCCATTGCCGAGGCGCTTTGAGCCGCACGGGAAAAGGAGTTCACGAAAGGCCCCTAAAATCGCGCGCTCCGCTGATCGGCTGGGCGCCGTGTCTTATTGACACCCTGCAGACCAGTGGTTGTAATCCTCGCTGGCAGTGCGCTGCCGAGGCGTCAGGCCTGCCAGGTTCTTGAGTCGCACACACCGCGGCCAGGTCGCAGCTGACGAAAGCCGACCAACTTTTTTTCTACAAGGGGCCCTTGTGAACAAGACCGAACTGATTGAGCACATCGCAAAGAACGCCGACATCTCCAAAGCCGCAGCGACCCGCGCGCTCGAATCCACGATCGGCGCCATTCGTACCACGCTCAAGAAGGGCGGTTCTGTTTCGCTCGTCGGTTTCGGCACTTTCGCAGTAGGCAAACGCGCTGCCCGCACGGGCCGAAATCCCCGTACCGGCGACGCGATTAAAATCAAGGCCGCCAAGATCCCGAAGTTCCGTCCAGGCAAGGCGCTGAAAGACGCGCTGAACTAAGGCGTTAGACTCGGAGAATAAATTCCGGTGGGGTGCTTAGCTCAGTTGGTAGAGCGGCGCCCTTACAAGGCGTAGGTCGGGGGTTCGAGCCCCTCAGCACCCACCACCACCAGATGCAAAGGCGAACCGCAAGTTCGCCTTTTTTATTGCCGTCCGACAGCTGTCGAAAAAGAGTGTTCAAGCATGTTTGAAGCCTTCCGCAAGCACACCAAGATCGTGATGATTTTCTTGTTCTTGCTGATCATTCCCTCGTTCGTGTTCTTCGGGGTCGAACGCTACCAGGGGTTCGGCGGTGACGAGAAGGTTGCGCGCATCGAAGGGCACGACATCACGCGCCCCGAGTGGGATCAGCAGCATCGCGTCGAGACGGACCGCATTCGCCAGCAGTCTCCCAACGTCGACCCGACGCTGCTCGAGTCCGATGCGTTGCGCTACGCCACCCTGGAGCGCATGGTGCGCGACCGCGTGCTGGCGGCAGCAGCTTCCAAGGCGAACATGACTGTGTCGGAAGACCGCCTTTCGCGCATCTTCGCGCAAGACCCCGGCTTGGCCTCGTTCCGCACGCCCGACGGCAAGTTCGACCGAGAGACCTTCCAGCGCGTGACGGGCCGCACGCCCGAACAGTACGAAGCCTCCGTGCGTGCGGACATGGCAACGCAGCAGGTCATGCTTGGCATTTCGGGCACGGCCTTCACGCCGCCGGCACTGGCCGCCACCACGATCAACGCTTTCTACGACAGCCGCGAAATCCAGGTGGCGCGCTTCGGCCCCGAGGCATTCGCCTCGAAGGTGACGGTGAGCGACGCCGACATCGAGACCTACTACAAGGACCACGCGGCGCAGTTCCAGGCGCCGGAGCAGGCCAACATCGAGTACCTGGTGCTCGACCTAGAAGCGGCCAAGAAGAACATCAACGTCAGCGAGGCCGATCTCAAGTCCTACTACGACCAGAATGCCGCGCGTTTCGGCACGAAGGAAGAACGCCGCGCGAGCCATATCCTGATCACCGCGCCGTCGAGCATGCCCGCAGCCGATCGCGCAAAGGCCAAGGCCAAGGCGGAAGAACTGCTGGCCGAAGTGAAGAAGGCGCCGAACACGTTCGCCGACGTGGCGCGCAAGAATTCACAAGACCCGGGCTCGGCGGAGAAGGGCGGCGACCTCGACTTCGTCACCCGAGGCGCGATGGTCAAGCCGTTCGAAGACGCGATGTTCTCGCTCAAGAAGGGCGAGATCAGCAACGTGGTCGAAACCGAGTTCGGCTATCACATCATTCACCTGACCGACATCAAGCCTGCAGTGGTGCCGCCTTTCGAACAGGTGCGCGCGACCATCGAGAACGACGTGCGCTCGCAGCAGGCCACTCAAGAGTTCGCGAAGGCCGCCGAGACCTTCACCGACGCCGTGTACCAGACGCCCGACAGCCTGAAGCCCGCGGCCGAGAAGCTGAAGCTCACGATCCAGACGGCCAGCAACGTGGCGCGCACGCCCGTGCCGGGCGCAACCGGCCCGCTGGCCAGCCGCAACTTCCTGAATGCGCTGTTCGCCCCGGATTCGCTCCAGCGCAAGCAGAACACCGAGGCGATCGAGGTCGGCTCGAGCCAACTCGCATCGGGCCGCGTGACGACGTACACGCCGGCGCATCCGGTGCCGCTGGCCGAGGTCAAGGACAAGATCCGCGCACAGCTCGTCAATGAGCGCGCCGCCGTGCTGGCCAAGACAGAAGGCGAAGCAAAGCTCGCCGCGTGGACGGCCAAGGCCGACGGCGCGACCTTCGGCGCGGCCATGACCGTCTCGCGCCGCGATGCGGCATCGCAACCGCTGCCGGTGATCGACGCCGCGCTGCGTGCCGACGCCGCCAAACTGCCGGCCCTGGTCGGCGTGGACCTGGGCGCGCAAGGCTATGCCGTGGTTCGCGTGAACAAGGTCGTCCCGCGCACGCCGCCGCCTGCCGAGCTCGCGAAGCAGGAGCAGACGCAGGTCGGCCAGTCGGTGGCCGCCGCGGAAGATGCCGCGTACTACAACATGCTGAAGGACCGCTACAAGGCCCAGATCCTGGTGCCCAAGCCGGCTGACCCGCTGCCTGGCGCAGCAGCAGCCGGTCGCTGAGCCGCAAGAGTCTTCGCAACGCAAGACACAGCCCGAGCCAATGGCTCGGGCTTTTTCGTTCTGGTCGCACGAGGGACAAGCGGCAACCACGCTTCTTGCCAGAATCCCGCACATGGGAACCCTCTATCTCGTGCGCCACGGGCAAGCCAGTTTTGGTGCCGCCGACTATGACAACCTGAGCGAACTCGGGCATCGGCAATCCGTTCGGCTCGGCGAATACTGGCGCGAGCGCGGCATGGCTTTCGATGCGGTGATTACCGGCACGCTCAAGCGCCATCGCCAGACCTGGGAAGGCATCGCCAAAGGGCTGGGCCTTTCGCGCGACGACGTGCTGCCGTGGCCCGGACTCAACGAGTACGACAGCGAGGCTGTGATCGCCACGATCCATGAAGGCAAGCTGGAGAAGCCCGATTCACCCGAGATGTACCGTCATCACTTCCGCTTGCTGCGCGAAGGATTGGGTGCCTGGATGCAGGGCAAGACCGAGCCTGCAGGCATGCCGAGCTATGTCGACTTCCTGGCGGGCGTGACCACGGCACTCGACCATGTGCGCGACAGGCATCACGGCGCGAAAGTGCTGGTGGTGTCCAGCGGCGGCCCGATCAGCACCGCCGTCGGCCATGTGCTGGGGACGAGTGCCGAAACCACGATCGAACTCAATCTGCGCATCCGCAACACTTCGGTCACGGAATTCGCGTTCACGCCAAAGCGGCACATGCTCGTGACCTACAACACGCTGCCGCACCTGGACGGTCCGGCTTACGAAGACTGGGTGACTTACGCCTGAGTGCGTGGTCGTGGTGCACTGGCTGGCTCAGGCCTGCCATACGCCGTAGCCGGCCTTGCGCAGCATGATGCCGAGCTCGACTTCCATCGAGCGGGCGTCTTCATAAGGCATGGGGTTGTAGCGCTCGTAGAGCGCAGGCAGCAGGCGCAGGCCGAATTCCTGGACGAAGCTGTTGGCCTGGATGCCGGCCTTGTGCTTGTCGAAGCGGATGTCGGGGTCCAGCCCCGTCATGCCCACATAGACGAAGGGCTTGCCGAGTTGGTAGTCGGGGTTGGCACGGCGAAAACGGCCGTTGTTCCAGACGCGGTCGTCGAGTTCGACCACATAGACGTGGTGCTTTGCGCGTGGCTTGCGGGGTGCCCGCGGCGGCATCAGCTCTTGCGCTTGATCAGGCCGTAAAGAATCAGCAGCACGATTGCGCCAAGCACGGAAGCGATGAAGCCGGCGCCCTGTCCGGCGATGTACCAGCCCATCGCCTGGCCGATGTAGGTCGCGATCAGTGAGCCGGCAACGCCGATGATCGTGGTGATGATGAAGCCCGCGGAATCGTCCCCTGGCTTGACGGCACGTGCCACCAGACCCACGACGAACCCGATCAGAATAGTCCAGACGATGCTCATGAAAAAATTCCTTTTGCGGTGAAGTGGAGATGACGAAAGCCAAGCGGTCTGCGCGGCTCGCATTCATGATAGCGGAGCCATATGGATCGCCGCGACGCCGAGGGCGCGTGGCGTCCTACAAGAGGCGGCGCCACGCGGCGGTATACCCGTCGCATGCTGGAAAAATTGCCTGATGTCATTGGTCACGCGCTGCAGGGTGTTCGCGCGGGGTTGGACAACATCGTCTTCAATTCGCTCGGAATGCGGGAGGGCATGGCCTCCATTGCGGTGACGAGCATCGCGTTCGTAGACCATGCGCCAATACCTGCGCGGTACACGGCTGACGGGGAGGGCGTGTCGCCACCTCTGCAATGGACGAATCTGCCTGCAGGCAGTGCGGCGCTGTTGCTGATCGTGGAGGACGCAGATTCGCCGACGCCGAACCCGCTGGTGCATGCCATCGTCGTCGGCTTGCCGCCTGAGATCGGCTCCCTTGCCGAAGCTGCCATACCCAGTCCGGACAACGATGGCGCTGGCCTGCATGTCGGGCGCAATTCGGCATTGCAGGCTATGTGGCTGCCGCCCGATCCGCCGCCGGGGCACGGAAAGCATCGCTATGCATTCCAGGTGTTCGCGTTGAGCCAGGCGCCCGAGTTCTCCGGTACGCCCGGCCGGGACGAGGTTTTCGAAGCCCTGCGCGCGCACGCCATTGCGAGCGGCCTGCTGATCGGCACCTGCGAGCGGCCCGACGGCTCCATCAAGATCGAGGAAAGCGTGCCTTCCGCAGGTCCGCTGGCGGCTGGTTGAGATGCACGAATGTGACTTTCGAGCAATCGAGTTGATCTCAATCGTCAAAACGACGATTTTTAACGCTACAATCTGAGGCTCTGCGGTGGCTGTAGCTCAGCTGGTAGAGTCCCAGATTGTGATTCTGGTCGTCGTGGGTTCGAGTCCCATCAGCCACCCCAAAAATATCTCCTTTGCGCTATTGCTCAATAGCCGCCAAAGGATTACATCGCCGGACTTGCTCCGGCGTTGTCATTTCCGGCCCCGTGTTCTACGGCACGCCAACTCTCTTTTCCTCTTCTGATTCGCATATCCCATCCTGGGCTGGCGCAGCGTTACGTTGCGAGTTGTTGCATTAAAGCAATGAACTGCAGGTTTTTTGATCGAGAGGCGCGTGCGTGACAAATGTAAATTGAATTAAAATCCGCTCGTTTTCAATTTCAGGAGTCCAACAATGGCTTCGACCCTCGCAGATATCAATTCCCAGATCAAGAAGCACGACGAGCAGATTGCGCAATTGCGCAAGCAGGCCGAAGACCTGCGCAACCAGGAACGCGCTGGCGTGATCGAAGAGTTGCGCAAGAAGATTGCCGAATATGGGTTGACGGCTTCTGACCTGAAACTGACCGGCCGCGCCGTCACTGCAAAACGCAGCGCTGGTGCCGCTCCGGCAAAGGCCGTCGCCAAATACCGTGGCCCGACGGGCGAAACCTGGTCTGGTGGCCGTGGCCGCAAGCCGCGTTGGGTGACGGAAGCATTGGCTGCCGGCAAGTCGCTTTCCGATTACGAGATCAAGTAAGTGCCTGCGCATTCGGTGGCAGGTAGCTGCCCAATAAAAAAGCCCGCGTATGCGGGCTTTTTTATTGGGGTTGACGCGCAGCAGCGCGTTCAGTTGACCATCACGAGTTTGCCTTTGACACCGCGCGAGCCCATGTGGGCATAGGCGGCCTTCAATTCCGCCATCGGCATCGTGCTGTCGATCACCGGCTTGATCTTTCCCTGACCGTACCACTGGGCCAATTCGGCCATCATCTGCGCATTGGCCTTGGGTTCGCGCTTGGCGAAATCGCCCCAGAACACGCCGACCAGCGAGGCGCCTTTCAAGAGCGTCAGATTCAATGGCAGCGACGGAATGGGGCCGGATGCAAAACCCACCACCAAATAGCGGCCGCGCCATCCGATCGAGCGAAACGCCGGCTCCGCGAAATCACCGCCGACCGGGTCGTAAATGACATCCGGTCCTTTGCCGTCGGTGGCGGCCTTGATGGCATCGCGAAAACCGTTGGGCAGGGCGTGCGTGGTGTAGTTGATCGTCGCGTCTGCGCCGATGGAGCGGCAGAGTTCGCATTTCTCGTCGGTCGATGCTGCCGCAATGACCTTCGCGCCCGCAGCCTTGGCAATCTGGATGGCAGCCGTGCCCACGCCGCCGGCGGCGCCAAGTACCAGCACGGTTTCACCGGCCTTGAGCTGTGCGCGGTCCATCAGCGCATGCCAGGAGGTGGCGTAGATCATGATGAAAGCGGCTGCATCGACATGACCGAAGCCTTCCGGCAGCGGCATGCAAAGCGCGGCGGGTGCCAGCGTGTGGGTGCCGAATCCACCTGTGCCCGACAGGCAGGCCACGTTCTGGCCGACCTTGAGGTGCGTGACGCCTTCGCCGACCGCCTGCACGACGCCTGCGTACTCGGAGCCCGGCACGAAGGGAAGCGGCGGCTTCATCTGGTATTTGTTCTGCACGATCAGCAGGTCGGGGAAATTCAGGCTGGCGGCCTTGATCTCGATCAGCACCTGGCCGGGGCCCGGGGTCGGGGTCGGCAGTTCCTTCCAGGTCAGCGCATCGACGCCGGTGGGGTTTTCGCAAAGCCATGCGTGCATGCTCGGGTCTCCTTCGTGTGAGTCGGGTGAGGGCAATGAATGCGGGCGATGATAGGGGGCGCGGCAAGGCGGGCTTGTCCCTGCTGCGACGCACCCGGCGCCTACAATCTGGTGCATCCAGGACACCATGAAGATACTTATTTCCAACGACGATGGCTTTCAGGCGCCGGGCATCGTCGCTTTGCACGACGCGCTGAAGGACATCGCCGACGTCGAGGTGGTGGCCCCCGAACACAACAACAGCGCCAAGTCGAACGCGCTCACGCTGGCCGCTCCGCTCTACGTGCGCGAGGCGCACAACGGCTTTCGCTACGTGACCGGCACGCCGGCCGATTGCGTGCATATCGCGCTCAAGGGCCTGCTCGACTACCGGCCCGATCTGGTGGTGTCCGGCATCAACAACGGCGCCAACATGGGCGACGACACCATCTATTCGGGCACCGTCGGCGCGGCGATGGAGGCCTATCTTTTCGGTATCCCGGCCATCGCCTTCTCGCAGATCGAGAAGGGCTGGGCGCACGTGGATGCGGCCGGCCAGGTGGCGCGCCGGCTGGTGCAGCAGATCGAGCGCGAGCGCATGCTCGGCGGCGCGCCTTTCCTGCTCAACGTGAATGTGCCGAACCTGCCGTTCGATCAGCTCAAGCCGGTCAAGGTCTGTCGCCTCGGCCGCCGACACGCGGCCGAGAAAGTGATCACGCAAGACAGCCCGCGCGGTGAAACCATGTACTGGATCGCCGGCGCGGGTGGAGCCAAGGACAGCGGCGAGGGCACCGACTTCCACGCCACCGCCGCGGGCCACATTGCGCTGACGCCGTTGCAGATCGACTTGACCGACCACGCCAACCTCGGCCAATGGCGCGAGACGGTGGCCCGTCTCGGCAACTGACATGGCCACGCAGCGGCCCAGTTTCCCCGTTCGACTGACACCCACAGCTTCGGCCGCCACGCGCGGGCGCATGCCCGCCGCGCCGGTCAAGCCCATGGTGCCGTCCACGCCCTCGATGGCTTCGGACGCGGTGCGCGCACGCATGGTGCAGAAGCTTGCGGCGCAGGGCATTTCCGATCCGCGCGTGCTGCGTGCAATGGGTGCCGTGGACCGGCATCGCTTCGTCGACAGCGCGTTGGTCAACCAGGCCTACGAAGACACGAGCCTGCCTATTGGATTGGGGCAGACCATTTCCAAGCCCAGCGTGGTGGCTCGCATGATCGAGTTGCTGCTCGGCGCGCCGGCGCTGGTCGGCAAGCCGCAAGACAAGCTGGGCCGCGTGCTGGAGATCGGCACCGGCTGCGGCTATCAGGCGGCTGTGCTCAATCATGTGGCCACGGAGGTCTACAGCATCGAGCGCCTGCGCGGGCTGCATGAGCGCGCGCGCGCGAACCTGCGGC
This sequence comes from Variovorax sp., assembly GCF_965279555.1. Taxonomy (NCBI): domain Bacteria; kingdom Pseudomonadati; phylum Pseudomonadota; class Betaproteobacteria; order Burkholderiales; family Comamonadaceae; genus Variovorax; species Variovorax sp. The sequence continues at coordinate 1,163,912 of NZ_OZ257247.1, forward strand.
ACTTCCGGCTGGCCACCGTGCATCTCATGCTGGGCGACGGAATGATCGGCTATGCCAAGGGCGCGCCGTACGCCGGCATCATTGCCGCGGCGGGTGGCGAGGCGGTGCCCGAAGCCTGGATCACTCAACTCGCGGTAGGTGGCCGCATCGTGGCGCCGACCCATTCCGCGAGCGGCGGTCAAGCACTTGTCGTCATTGACAAGACCCCGCGGGGGTTGGAGCGGCTCATTCTTGAGGCGGTCCACTTTGTCCCCCTAAAATCGGGGATTGCTTGAAGGAATAACAAATGCAGGGTATTGGCAATCGGAGTTGGTTCGCTGGCATCACGTTGGCTTTTGTGCTCGTGATCGCGGGCTGTTCCACGCCGCGTGGGCCGGCACCGGTCGAAGACCGCGGCACCATGACTCGCGCCCCGGCACCCGGCACGGTTCCTGGCGGCCCACCGATCACCACCGACGCCAATGGCAAGCCGCTTGCCGGCATTGAAAACTACGGCAAGCCCGGTTACTACGCAGTGCGTCCGGGCGACACGATTCGCCGCATCGGCATCGAGACAGGGCAGCGCTGGCAAGACATCGTGCGCTGGAACAACATCGACAACCCCGACCTGATCGAAGTCGGCCAGGTGCTGCGGGTAATTCCCCCGACCGGCCCGGGTACTTCCGTCGCCGCAGCGCCTTCGACTTCGAGCGGCTCCGAAGGTGCTGTCACCAAGCCCGTGACGCCGCCTCCCGTCATCGCGCCGGTCACGCCTCCTACCGGCGCAAGCAAGCCGCCGGCTCCCGTCACCGCATCTCCGGCAGGACCGGGCAGCGGTGCGTCGGGTGACGAAGACCTCGGCTGGATCTGGCCCGCGAGCGGTTCGCTGATCGCAGGCTTCGACGAGGCCAAGAACAAGGGCTACGACATCAGCGGCAAGGCAGGCGACCCGGTGCTGGCCGCCGCCGATGGCCGTGTGGTCTACGCAGGTGCCGGCCTGCGCGGCTACGGCAACCTGATCATCCTGAAGCACAACAACACCTACCTGACCGCGTATGCGCACAACCAGACGCTGCTCGTGAAGGAAGACCAGTCGGTTCAGAAGGGCCAGAAGATCGCCGAAATGGGCAGCAGCGATTCCGATCGCGTCAAGCTGCACTTCGAGATCCGCCGCCAGGGCAAGCCCGTCGATCCCTCGCGTTACCTGCCCGGCCGGTGATGCCATGCCTGCCTCCCGCCCCCGCCGCACGCCGCCCGTGCGCAGGTTGGCGGGCAAGGGCAGCGCGCTTCCGCCTTCCGCGGACCATGCCGACGAGCCACCCGAGCAAGACCTTCGCTCGCTAGAGGGCACAGCCGCACAGCCCAATGGTGCGACTGCCGATTCGATCGGCGGTGAGGGCGCCGACGCCCTCACCATCTACCTGCGCCAGGTTCGTCGCACAGAACTCTTCACTCCCGCCGAGGAATACCAGGCCGCATGCGCCGCGCGGGCCGGCGACTTTGCCGCGAGGCAGTCGATGATCGAGCACAACCTGCGGCTCGTCGTGAGCATTGCCAAGGGCTATCTGGGGCGCGGCGTGCCGATGTCCGACCTGATCGAAGAAGGCAACCTCGGGCTGATGCATGCCATCGGCAAGTTCGAGCCCGAACGCGGCTTTCGCTTCTCTACTTACGCGACCTGGTGGATCCGCCAGTCTGTCGAGCGCGCCGTCATGACGCAGGCACGGGCGATCCGCCTGCCGGTGCATGTGGTGCGGGAACTCCAGCAGGTGCTGCGTGCCCGGCGCACGCTCGAAGGCGACGCCGAGTTCCTCGCTCGCCGACGCGACGGCGTGCGCGTGGAAGACATCGCCGCGCTGCTCGGGCGTGACGTCCAGGCGGTGGCCGACCTGTTGGCCTTGGCCGAGGCGCCGCGCTCGCTCGATGCGGGCGATGCGCGCGGCGACGACGGCTTCACGCTGGCCGACACCGTGGCCTCCGACGACGAACAAAGCAGTCCCAGCGGCACCACGCACGCGCATGAAGTCGAGCGCCTGCTCGACCAGTGGGTGCATGCGCTCGATGCGCGCGAGCGGGAGGTGCTGGAGGGCCGCTATGGCCTGCACGATCGCGAGCCCGAAACCCTCGAGGTTCTGAGCGTCCGGCTCGGTCTCACGCGTGAGCGTGTCAGGCAGATCCAGAACGAGGCGCTGGCCAAGATGCGCCGCCAGTTGGCGCGTTCGGGCGTCGGGCGGGACGCGTTGTTCTAGGTGCTTTCAGGTTGCCTCGGCCGCGCTGAGACAATCGGGGGATGACGGAATCCATCGAAGAAAAGAAAGTCCCCACGAATCCCGGCGAAGAATGGCTGCAGGTCGAGTCGCTCGACCTCGACGCACAGGGCGTATCGCACAAGGCCGACGGCATGGTCGTGTTCATCGAGGGCGCATTGCCCTTCGAGGAAGTGCAGTTCAACGTCCATCGCCGCAAGAACAACTGGGAGCAGGGCACGGTCACGGCCATCCGCCGTGAATCATCGCAGCGCGTGCGCCCCGGCTGCCCGCATTTCGGCCTGCACACCGGCGCCTGCGGCGGCTGCAAGATGCAGCACCTGGACCCGGCCGCCCAGGTGGCCGTGAAGCAGCGCGCGCTGGAAGACAACCTGTGGCACCTCGGCAAGGTCAAGCCCGAGAACCTGCTGCGGCCGCTCGAAGGCCCGGCGTGGCATTACCGCTATCGCGCGCGGCTGTCGGTGCGGCACGTGGTCAAGAAGGGCACGGTGCTGATCGGCTTCCACGAGCGCAAGAGCCGCTACCTGGCCGACATGCAGGTTTGCCCGGTGCTGCCGAAGCAGGTCAGTGAAATGCTGATGCCGCTGCGCGCGCTGATCGGCTCGCTCGATGCGCGCGAGACCTGCCCGCAGATCGAACTCGCCTGCGGCGACGCACCGGACTCCACGAGGCTCGGCACGATCGCGCTGGTGCTGCGGCATCTGGAGCCGCTGTCGCGCGCTGACATCGAGCGCCTGAAGGCTTTTGCAGCGCAGAACGAGGGCGTGCAATGGTGGCTGCAGGCCAAGGGGCCTGACACAGTCAAGCTGCTCGAAGAGGGCGGCACGCCGCTGGCTTACCGGCTGCCTGAGTTCGGCGTCACGATGCCTTTCAAGCCGACCGATTTCACGCAGGTCAATCCGCACATCAACCGCGCGCTCGTGGGCAAGGCGCTGCGCCTGCTCGACGTGCAGCCCGACGAGCGCGTGATCGACTGGTTCTGCGGCCTCGGCAACTTCACGCTGCCGTTGGCGAGCAAGGCGCGCGAGGTGCTGGGCATCGAGGGCAGCGACACGCTGGTGGCGCGCGCCACCGACAACTACCAGGCGAACCAGCCCGCGACCTCCGCCCGTCGTGCGCTGTCGCCCGCAACGTTTGTCGCGCGCAACCTGTTCGAGATGACGCCGGCCATGCTGGTGGCGGACGGCAGCGCCGACAAATGGCTGGTCGACCCGCCGCGCGAAGGCGCGTTCGCGCTTGCCAAGGCCATGGCCGACCTGCATCAGCAGCCCGAACTGCGCACCGACGGCTGGACGCCGCCGAAGCGCATCGTGTACGTGAGCTGCAATCCGTCGACGCTGGCGCGTGATGCCGGCCTGCTGGTGCATCAGGCGGGTTACCGCTGCACGTTTGCGGGGGTGGTCAACATGTTCCCGCACACGGCGCACGTCGAGTCGATCGCGGTGTTCGAGCTGGAATGAGAAAAGGGCCCCTCGCGGGGCCCTTGTTCCTGGTGTGTGGCCCTTCTCGGGGCCTATCGGTCAGTCGCGTTCGCCGCCGAAGATGCCCAGCAGCGCCAGCAGGCTCTGGAACACGTTGAACAGGTCCAGGTAAAGCGCGAGCGTGGCGGTGATGTAGTTGGTTTCGCCGCCGTCCATGATCTGCTTCAGGTCATAGAGCATGTAGGCAGAGAAGATGCCGATTGCAGCCACCGAGATCACCAGCATGCCGGTGCTCGAGCCCACGAACACGTTGATGATGGCGCCGAACATCAGAACCATCGCGCCGACGAACAGGAACTTGCCCATGCCCGACAGGTCGCGCTTGATGACCGTGGCCAGCGAGGCCATGACGAAGAACACGCCGGCAGTACCGCCGAAGGCCGTCATGATGAGTTCCGAGCCGTTCTTGAAGCCCAGCACCATGGCGATCAGCCTCGACAGCATCAATCCCATGAAGAAGGTGAAGCCCAGCAGTACCGGCACGCCGGCGGCGGAGTTCTTGGTCTTCTCGATGGCAAACATGAAGCCGAACGCGCCGCCGAGGAACACGATGAGGCCGAGGCCGCCGGTGAGCGAGCGGGTGATGCCGGTGCTGACGCCGACCCAGGCGCCGAGCACGGTGGGCAGCAGGCTGAGCGCGAGCAGCCAGTAGGTGTTGCGCAGCACGCGCTGGCGTTCTGCCTGGGCCAGCGGCTGGCCGTAGCCTGTGGAGGTGTCTAGGGTGGTAACGCGGTCGTTCATGGCCGGAGCTCCTGTGGTTGCTGCTAAGACGCAGTTGGGGCGCATTCTAGGGGGCTGCAAGAGGAGGTTTCGAGAAAGACCGTATGCAGGATGTTCCCAAGCTTGGCACCTGCCCGAAGGCACTGCTGGCTGCGTGGCCGTTATGCTGTGGGGTTTTTACGCAACCTGAGCCAAACCATGAAGACCAAGTCATTCCTCGAACTCGCCGACGTCAAGACCATTGCCGCGGCGGCAGAAGCCGAGGCCCTCAAGAACAACTGGGCTGTCACCATCGCCATTTCGGACGACGCCGGCAACCTGCTCTGGCTGCAGCGTCTGGACGGTGCCGCAGCGCTGTCTTCGCACATCGCCCCCGCCAAGGCACACACGGCTGCCATGGGTCGTCGCGAGAGCAAGGTCTATGAAGACATCATCAACGGCGGCCGTACGGCATTCCTGACGGCGCCTGAAGTGCAGGGCCTGCTCGAAGGCGGTGTGCCGATCGTGAAGGATGGCCACGTGATCGGCGCAGTTGGCGTGAGCGGCGTGAAGTCGAATGAAGATGCGCAGATCGCCAAGGCGGGCATTGCCGCGCTCGGCCTCTGACACTTTTCGGAATCGCACAAAGCAAAACGCCGACTTCAAGGTCGGCGTTTTCTTTTTGGCGGCTTCAGCGTGAAAAAAAGCTTGGCTAGTCGGCGAACCGTTGGCTAGCAAAAAACGACCCTTGGAGAGATGAATCTCCTTGAGTCGCCCCACGATGAAACTTGCGCGAGGGGCGGGCTGAACAACCTTACTTGGTCAGGATCAGCTTGCCGAGTTTGGTGGCTTGAAGCCGATAAAGGGAACCGTTGTGCATGATGCCCACGGTCTTGCTTCCTTTCAGAAGCTCCGTGCTTTCGACCATCGGGACAGGACGCATTGCCTGGATCGACGCGTGGCCGCCACCCGACTGGTCGAGCGAAGGATGGTTCAGAACAGAAAAAGCGTTGGGGGTGGCTGGCATTTGGTGTTCCCTTATCGAAGCGATGACTGAATGATAATGATTCGCAATAAAAAAATCAATAGCGGCGATCAACTTTTTTTCGATCGCGATTCAGGTCACTTCGTATCGGGTTCCGTGATGAAGCCGATCTTGCGCACGCCGGCTTCGCGGGCTTCGGACATGGCCTTGGCCACGCGCTCGTAGCGCACGGCCTTGTCGCCGCGGATGTGCAGTTCGGGCTGCGGGTCCTTGGCAGCTTCGGCCGCCAGGCGGGCTGGCAGTTCGCTGTCGTCGATCTTCTGCTCGTTCCAGTAATACTCGCCATTCGCCGTGATGCTGAACAGGATGTTCTGCGGCTTGGGTTGCTCGGGCTCGCTCGTGGCGCGTGGCAGGTCGATGTTGACCGCGTGCTTCATCACCGGCACGGTGATGATGAAGATGATCAGGAGCACCAGCATGACGTCGACCAGCGGCGTCATGTTGATCTCGTTCATCACCTCATCGGGTTCGTCTTGGGTTCCGAAAGCCATGATGCTCAGCCCTTCTTGAGCGGAACCACGATCGCTTCGGTGCCGCTCTGAACGCGGGCGCCGGTCACGAAGTAGGCGTGCAGGTCGTGGGCGAAGGCATTCAGCTTGGTCAGCACGAACTTGTTGCCGCGCACCAGCGCGTTGTAGCCGAGCACCGCGGGAATGGCCACGGCCAGGCCCAGGGCCGTCATGATCAGCGCCTCGCCGATCGGACCGGCCACCTTGTCGATGGTCGCCTGGCCGGCCGAGCCGATGCTCATCAGCGCGTGATAGATGCCCCAGACCGTGCCGAACAGGCCGATGAAGGGAGCGGTCGAGCCGACCGACGCCAGGATGGCCAGGCCAGTCTGCAGGCGAGCGGTGAATGCATCGATGCCGTTGCGCAGGGAGCGCGTGATCCAGTCGCTCACGTCCAGCGCGTCATGCAGATGGGCCTTGGTGTTGCGGTGGTGCGCCGCGGCTTCGCGGCCTTCGAGGGCCAGCGCGCGGAACGGGTTGCTGTCGTCCTTGCCGAGCTTGTTCAGCGCGGTCGCGAAGTCTTCGCTGTGCCAGAAGTCTTGCGAGTGCTTGGCAAGACGCTTGTAGCGGATGACGTCGAGTGCCTTGACGATGATCACGATCCACGACGCGAGCGACATGCCGATCAACAGCACCGCCACGGCCTTGGTGACGAAGTCGCCTTGGTTCCAGACGTTCATCAAGCCAAATTGGGAATCCATACGAAGTTGCTCCAGAGAAAAATTAGTTCAGAACGTAGTTGACGGGGGCGTCATAGGACATGGCCTGCACCACCCCATTGACCTTGCCGGGAACGAACCGGCATTTCAGGATGTATTCCACGGCGGCTTCGTCGAGGCGATCGAAGCCGCTGGATTTCTTGACTTCGGCACTCTTGGGCAGCCCGTCGACGCCGACGAGCACCCGCACGATGACCTTGCCCTGCTCGCCTAGCCGCTTGCTCATGGCCGGGTAGGTGGCCTTGGGGTTCTGCAGGTAGTCGGCGTTGCTGGATGGCAACTGCACGGCGGGCGGTGCCGGCGGAGCCGGTGGCGGTGCGGGCGGCGCAGGAGGAGTGGGCGGCGCCGGCGGGGCAGCCGGAGGTGGCGGCTCCGTGACGCCGACGGGCGCCTGTGGCGCCGGCGTGGGTTCGCGAATGGCCTGGGGCCGCGGCGGAGGCGGCGCCTTCGTCACCTTGGGCTGAGGCGGCGGCGGGGGCGGAGGAGGGGGATCGGCCTTCGGTTTCGGCGGCTCGACAAACTGGCTCAGGATCTCGACCGGAATCACCACCTCGGCAGCGCGCCGGAGCAACCCGCTTTGCAGTGCCCATAGCGCGGCCGCATGAAAGACGATGACGCTGCCGGCAATGACGACATTGCGGGACAGGCCGAGGACGGAGGGGGGAGGGGCAAAGCGATCAGACACGATCAACCATTCGAATGCGGACACCCAGAAAAGTGCCACGATTGCAGCAAAACCGCTACGAAGACGCTACCGGCGTTATTTTCGGAAAATCCACCAGACCGAGCCTGCGACCAGGATCAGGCTGCCGCCGAGTGCCGAGACGAGTTCCATGCCTTGCTTTCCTTGATGGAGTTGGCAAGCTGGATCGTCCTCGGACCCGGCTCGCAATTCAAGGCGGCGACCGGGTGCGAAGCGCTGCACTGCGCGACGATATCGCGCGCACAACCTTCACACTGACCACACTGGGTGGCCACGCCGAGTTCGAATTGGACTTCGTCGAAAGTCATGCCGGCGCGCACGTGACGTGCGATTTCGCGGTCGGAGACTCGGCGGCAGACGCAAACGATCATGGCGGTGAAAGCGGCAGTTGGCTGGCTGTTGGATGTGGCTGATTATAAATAAGAATTTATCGCATTTGCAATAACTATGGTGTTACCAGTTCATGCAACACCCATCTGCAGGCGTCAGACGTCCGACCAGAGCCGCAGCAGATTGTGATAGTGGCCGGTGAGCGCTACCGTTTCCTCGCACTCGCCAAGGCGCGCCCGCAGCTTCTGGATGCTTTGGTCGAGCTCGAAAAGCATGCCGCGCTGCTGGTCGCTGCGCACCATGCTTTGCAGCCAGAAGAACGAGCACACCCTCGCCCCCCGGGTGACCGGATGCACCCGGTGCAGGCTGCTGGCCGGATAAAGAATGAGGTCGCCGGCAGGCAGCTTCACTTCGTGCGAGCCGTAGGTGTCGATCACCTCCAGTTCGCCGCCGTCGTAGTCCTCCGGCTCGCAAAGAAAGAGGGTGCAGGACAGGTCTGTCCGCAGCTGCTCCCCGCTGCCGGGAACGGCCCTCACCGCGCCGTCGACATGAACCCCGTAGTTTTCGCCGCCTTCATAACGGTTGAACAGCGGCGGCACGAAGCGCAGGGGCAGCGCGGCCGAGAAGAAGAGGGCATTCCGGGCCAGCGCGGCCAACACCGTCTTGCCGAGCTCGCGGCCGATCGGCGATTGCTCCGGCAACTGCCGGTTGCGCTTGACCTGGGCACCCTGGTCGCCGACGGTCTCGCGGCCGTCGGTCCATGGCGCGGCGTCGAGCGCGAGGCGCATCTGGCGAACCTGGTCGGGGCTCAGTACCCCGGGCACATGCAGCATCATTTGTAAAGAATTCCGCAGTCAGAAAAAGCCCCGGAACGGGCAGGGGTTCCAGTGTCGCACCGCAGCGGACGAGCCCGGCTGCGACGGCCGGGTTCAATAGACGTCGCGCCGGTAGCGTCCGCTCGTCGATAGCTCACTCACCAAGCCTTCGCCGGCAATCTGGCGCAAAGCGGCATCCACGCCCGAGGCCATGCCCCGGAGGCTCCCGCAGACATAGATTGCCGCGCCGTCCTGCAGCCACTGCAGCAAGGTGTCGGCCGATTGCAACAGCCGGTGCTGTACGTATAAGCGCCCCGGCTGGTCGCGTGAGAACACCATGTCGAGGCGACGAAGCACGCCTTGAGCCCGCCAGGCGTCGATCTCTTCGCGGTAGAGAAAGTCGTGGGCTGCCTGGCGCTCGCCGAATACCAGCCAGTTGTCGTGCCGGCCCGCGGCTGCCCGTGCACGCAGGTGGGCGCGCAGTCCCGCCAGGCCTGTGCCGTTCCCGATGAGGATCAACGGGCGGGCTTCGTTGCCGTCGAGGCGAAAGCCGCGATGCGGCCGCAGGCGCACCGCCACGCTGTCGCCTACCGTGAGGGTGGACGTGAGCAGGCCCGACGCGGCGCCCAGCGTGCCGTCGGGATGCTGTTCCTGCCGCACCAGAAGTTGCAGCTCGCCATCGGAATGCAGGGACGAGATCGAGTAGTCGCGAGGATGCGTGGGGTCGCTTGCGACCGCTACCTGTGCCAGGTCGCCGGAGGCCCATTGCGGCATCGGGCCGGTCTGAGGCACCAGTCCCAAGTGAAAGACAGGGGCGCCGGCGCTGCCGGGATTGAGCAGTTCCCGGCTGGTCAGCCGCCATTGCGCGAAGGCGCCGCCTGGCTCTTCGGCGGAGCTTGCGGCGTCCGCCGAGGAGCCCCACCGGGCTTGCCACCCGGCCAGTGCGGCCGGATCGCTGTTGTCGACCTCGATGCGCTCGAATTCAGGCGCGGCGCCCGCCGCATGCAGCCACTCGTCGAGCGCTCGACCGAAGCCGCAGAAGTTTGCATATTGCCGGTCACCCAGCGCCAGCACTGCGTAGCGGAGCGACCCCAGTTGCTGCGTCGAACCCATCACTTGCTCGCAGAAGACGCTGGCGCCGTCGGGTGCATCGCCTTCGCCGTAGGTGCTTGCTATGAACAGGGCTCGGCGCGTGGCACCGAGAGTCTCCGCATCGAGCGTGTTCATCTCCATCACCCGCACCGGCGTGCCGGCGGCTCGCAACTGCTTCGCCGTCTGCCAGGCGATGGTTTCCGCCTGGCCTGTCTGGCTCGCGAAAACCACGAGGGTGGGCGGTTCGTCACGGCTGTCGGCCGACAGCGCTGCGGCGGCACGCAAGGCTGCCGCTTTTCTCCGGCGCTCACGTATATAGATGGCCGTGCACAACGCGCCATAGGCGATCGCGGAAGAGCTCGCGCCGAGCGCGCGCCACACGGCCTCGTTCATGACCGGGCTTGTGCAGGCCAGTTGCTCGTGGCTCGCATGGTGGGCGACGGATCGCCATGACTCGCGAACAACGCGGCGACACGGTGCCGTTCCGCGAAGTCCCACCCGTCGTCGGGGCCCAACACGGTCAGCACGGTGGCCAGCGCGTCGGCTTCCATGCACCGCGGGTGCAGCACGGTGACGCTGGCCAGCGCATGGGCGACCGGCTCCCCGGTACGCGGATCGATGGTGTGCGACCAGTGCCTGCCTTCATGCGCCCGCTGGTGCCACCGGTCGCCGGATGTCGCGACAGCCATGTCCGCCAGCGCGACGAGTTCCGCGACTGCAAGGCCGCTATCGACCTGCACTTGCCACGGCTGCCCGCCGGGACGCCGCCCGACTCCCCGCAGCTCACCGCCTATTTCGAACAGGAAGTCGCTCAGCCCCAGTGCCTGCAGCGCCTGCGTGCCGTGATCGACCGCGAAGCCCTTGGCGATGCCGGAAAGATCGAGCACAACACCACCCGGCTGCGTCAGCGCGCCGCCGGCTGCATCGAATGCCAATCGCTGCCAGCCGACCTGCGAACGCGCTTCGGCAAGGGCCTGCGCGACAGGCACGCCGGATTCATCGGCCTCGGGGCCGAAGCCCCAGCAGGCGACAAGAAGCCCGACCGTCGGATCGATTGCCCCGCCGCTGGCAGCTCCCCAGCTTGCCGCGCAGCGCATCACCTCGGCGAACTCCTTCGGTAGCACATGGCGCGACCCGGCGGTCGAACGGTTGATCCGGCTGATGTCCGAATCCTGTTCCCAGTGGCTCATCTGCGCGATCACCGCGCCCAGTGCCTCCTCGACAGCCTCGCGCACCGACGACAGCGGCAGCATCCGCTGGTTGTCGAACCGCAGCGACCAGGTGGTGCCCATCGTCTGGCCGGCCAACTGCTGGAGACTGGCAGGGTCGGCTGGGCGAGGGACGGCCGCGTTGGCGTAGCCGCCAGCGCGCCAGGTGCTGAACGAGATTCCCAAGGCCGCTTGCCGCGTCAGGGCATCACTTCAAGGGTGGCGGCGTAGCTCAGGCGGCGTTCCTTGGCTTGTGGCACCGTGGTCTTGTTGTCCTTGGTGCTGGCGTCGAGCCAGTACATGCCGGCGGCCGGCCAGGTCACGCTGAACTGGCCCTTGTCGTCGGTCTTGAGCTTGATTTCCTCGAGCTTGTCGCGGTACTGCGTGTTGCCTGCCGTCACCGTCACTTCGAGGTCTTTCACGGGCTGGCCGTCGAGGTTCAGCGTGAAGGTGGTTTTCTCGCCCTTGGCCAGGTCGGTCGGGCTGCCCGCGGAGACCAGCTCCAGGCCCTGGCCGATCGGCTTGAGCGCCGAAGGCTTGCCGACGGTCACGAAGGTCTCGATGCGGCCGGACGACTGCGTGATCGCCACTTCCGTTGCATCGGCCGGTACTTCCTTGGCAATGCTTTCGGCCGTGCCGCGTGCGCGCTTGGTCTGGCCGGTTGCCTTGTCCTTCCAGCTCGCGAACGCGCCGGCGTTGATCACCGCGATGCGGTAGGTGCCGGTCTGCGCCACGTTCACGTCGAACACGTTGCGCAGCTTGAGCTTCGCTTCGGTCTCGGGCTTGACGGTGCTGCCGTCGGGGGCTGTGATCTGCAGGCCATCCAGGCGCAGCGGCGCGTGGTTGGCGACGAAGAGGTCGTTCGACACCGCGGCGTCAATGGTGACGGTGTCGGCCTTGGAAAACACGGTGGACGAGGGCAGCAGCCAGGCGTTGTGTGCCTGGGCCAGCGAGGCGACGGCCGTGAGGACGACGGCAAGGCCGGCGGCGCGCAGGGTGAGGTGGGTCATGTTGGCAGATCCTTGAGGTGACGGGCTGGCGGTGAAAGACGGTCGTGCAGTGCCGCTCAGGGCTTGAGTTCGAGCTTGATCTCGCCGAGCTCTTCCTTGCCGGACGCGGTCGGCTGCGCGGCGGCGGTCGGCGGCCACTGGAAGGGGATGCTCACGACTTCGCGGCCGCCCACTTCGCGCGCGGCTTCCACCACCAGCTTGTAGGCGCCGGGTGCGAGCTTGGGCATCTGGGCCGAGCCTTCGGTGAAGCTCAGCTGGTGCTTGCCGGCGGGCTTGGTAGCGCCCGTGACTCCGTCGACCGGCACCGCGAGTTCGCGGCCGCCGCGGCGCCACCACTGGCGCAGGTCCTTCAGCCACTTCGTGCCTTCGCCCTCGGGGTTGTTCGTCTTGGTGCGCACGTCGTACCAGACGGCCAGCGTGCCGGCCACGGTGTTGTCGCTGCGCTCGATCCAGGTCGCCACGTAGGGACGGTGGTATTCGGAGACGTTCAGCCGCGGAATCTCGATATTGACTGCCAGCCCGGCTGCGAAGGCCGGAGCCGCGAACAGTGCCGACATGGCAAGCGGCGCGAGTGAGTAGCGAACGTGCACGGGAACCTCTTTTTCTGAAACGACGGATGGATCAATGAATGAACAGCAGCGCGAGCAGCACCGGCACCACCAGCCCCATGCCCACCATGGGCCAGGTGAAAGGACGGTTGCCGGCGTGCATCTTGAGAATGAACAGGCCGGTGATCGAAAAGACCAGCGCGGCGCCCGCGAAGATGTCGATGAACCAACTCCACGCAGCGCCGGTGTTGCGGCCCTTGTGGAGGTCGTTGAAGTAAGAGAGCCAGCCGCGATCGGTGCGCTCGTATTCGATCTCGCCGTCGGCCAGGCTCAGGCGCAGCCAGGCGTCGCCGCCGGGGCGGGGGAGCGAAAGATAGATTTCGTCGTCCGACCATTCGGCGTCGCGGCCGGCGGTGGCTATATCCCAGTGCTGTTGGACCCAGGCCTGCAGTTCCGCGGGCAGGGGGGCCTTGCCCTTCTCGGCCCTGGCGGCCGGCAACTGCTTTTCGAGCTGCGCGCGCAAGGCTTCGTCGACGGTACCGCTGAGCTTGGTGACGGCCGGCTTGGCCTCGATCTGGCCGGCGTGGTTCAGCGTGAAGCCCGTGACGCTGAACAGGATCATGCCGATCAGGCAGATCGCGGAGCTGACCCAGTGCCATTCATGCAGGGTCTTGAGCCAGTAGGCGCGGCGTCGGGTGTCGGGGCGGGCGGCAGTCATCGAAGGCGCGGATTCTATCTGCGCAAATGAGAATGACTGCTAATTGAGCGTGGTTAAGTTACGTAAAGCAATAAAAAACGGGACCGAAGTCCCGTTGGCTGGCAAGCGCGGAAGCCTTGCTTATTCGAGTTCGCCCATCTGCGACTGCAGGTAGTTCTGCAGGCCGACCTTGTCGATCAGGTCGATCTGGGTTTCGAGGAAGTCGATGTGCTCTTCCGTGTCGTCCAGGATCTCTTGCAGCAGATCGCGCGAGACATAGTCGCGCACCGATTCGCAATGCGCGATGCCGTCCTTGATGGTGGCTTGCGCGCCGGTTTCGGCGCCGAGGTCGCAACGCAGCAGCTCGGGCACGTCTTCGCCGATGTTCAGCTTGCCCAGGTCCTGCAGGTTCGGCAGGCCGTCGAGCATGAAGATGCGGTCCATCAGCTTGTCGGCGTGCTTCATTTCGCCGATCGATTCCTCGTATTCCTTCTTTGCCAGCTTGTCCAGGCCCCAGTGCTTGAGCATGCGGTAGTGGAGGAAGTACTGGTTGATTGCAGTCAGCTCGTTCTTGAGCTGCGCCTGCAGATGTTCGATGACCTTGGGGTCGCCCTTCATGATCGTTTTCCTTGTTCTGAAAGAGGGGATTGTCAGAGGACCGGACGCACGCTTGCAAGCAATCCCATGCTGCGCCGGTCTGCATGCGTGTGATGGTGATACACGTTCGTATTGGTTCATGTCCAAAAGCGTTTCGCAGCCATCGTGAACATAGCAAGCTCCAATACTTTTAATAGATACTGACTATTGAATGTGTTTGATTGGTAGTTATACTAATGGCTCGCACTTATCTTTGTCCAACCGCAGCATCTAAGGAATTTCAATGTCCCTGATCAACACCCAAGTCCAGCCCTTCAAGACCCAGGCCTACCTCAACGGCAAGTTCATCGACGTGTCCGACGAGACGCTCAAGGGCAAGTGGTCCGTGCTGATCTTCATGCCGGCGGCGTTCACCTTCAACTGCCCGACCGAAGTCGAAGACGCGGCCGACAACTACCCCGAGTTCCAGAAGCTGGGTGCCGAGGTCTACATCGTGACCACCGACACGCACTTCTCGCACAAGGTCTGGCATGACACCTCGCCGGCCGTCGGCAAGGCCAAGTTCCCGCTGGTTGGCGACCCGACCCACACGCTGACCAACGCTTTCGGCGTGCACATCCCCGAAGAAGGCTTGGCACTGCGCGGCACTTTCGTGATCAATCCTGAGGGCATCATCAAGACCGCCGAAGTGCACTCCAACGAAATCGCTCGCGACGTCAAGGAAACCCTGCGCAAGCTCAAGGCAGCCGTCTACACCGCCGCTCACCCGAACGAAGTGTGCCCGGCCAAGTGGAACGAAGGCGACAAGACGATCGCTCCGTCGTTCGACCTCGTCGGCAAGATCTAAGCGTCCCCGTGCGAAAGCCCGGGCGCTCACGAGGCCCCGGGCTTTTTTGTCCCCCAGTTGATAGTTTTCAGTTATCGAAAGAGAGTTCCTCATGCTCGACGCAAACACCAAGGCCCAATTGAAGAGTTACCTCGAACGCGCCACGCAGCCGATCGAGATCGTCGCTTCGCTCGACGACAGCAAGGCCTCGGGCGAAGTGTTGTCGCTGCTGAAGGATGTGGCTGATGTTTCCCCGCTGGTCAAGCTGACCGAAAGCCGCGACGACAACCACCGCAAGCCCTCGTTCTCGATCAACCGCCCGAGCGAAAACCACGGCCCGCGCTTTGCCGGCCTGCCCATGGGCCATGAATTCACGTCGCTGATCCTCGCGCTGCTGCAGATCGGCGGCTATCCCCCGAAGGTCGAGCAGGCCGTGCTCGACCAGATCAAGGCGCTCGACGGCGATTTCGAGTTCGAAATCTACGTCTCGCTCACCTGCCACAACTGCCCCGACGTGGTCCAGGCGCTGAACCTGATGGCGGTGCAGAACCCGCGCATCCGCGCCACCATGATCGAAGGCGGCACCTTCCAGGACGAAGTCAAGGAACGCCAGATCATGGCCGTGCCGACCGTGTTCCTGAACGGCACCGAATTCGGCCAGGGCCGCATGAGCCTGGAAGAAATCCTCGCCAAGATCGACAACAGCGGCGTCGAGCGCGAAGCGAAGAAGATTGCCGGCAAGGATGCATTCGACGTGCTGATCGTCGGCGGCGGCCCGGCCGGCGCCGCGGCGGCCGTGTACGCCGCGCGCAAGGGCATCCGCACCGGCGTGGCCTCCGAGCGCTTCGGCGGCCAGGTGCTCGACACCATGGGCATCGAGAACTTCATCTCGATCAAGGAAACCGAAGGACCGAAGTTCGCCCACGCCCTCGAGGAGCATGTGCGCGACTACGACGTGGACATCATGAACCTGCAGCGCGCCAAGGCGCTGGTGCCGGGCAACGACCTCATCGAGGTGCAGCTCGAAAGCGGCGCCTCGCTCAAGAGCAAGACTGTCATCATTTCGACCGGTGCGCGCTGGCGCAACATCAACGTGCCCGGCGAGCACGAGTTCAAGAACAAGGGCGTGGCCTACTGCCCGCACTGCGACGGCCCGCTGTTCAAGGGCAAGCGCGTCGCGGTCATCGGTGGCGGCAATTCGGGCGTCGAAGCGGCCATCGACCTGGCCGGCATCGTCGGCCACGTCACGCTGATCGAGTTCGACACGCAACTGCGCGCCGACGCCGTGCTGCAGCGCAAGCTCAAAAGCCTGAAGAACGTCGACATCTTCACCAATGCGCAGACCACCGAGATCACCGGCGACCAGAAGGTCAACGGCCTGGTCTTCAAGGACCGTGCGACGGGCGAGCTGAAGAAGGTCGAGCTCGAAGGCGTGTTCATCCAGATCGGCCTGGTGCCCAACACCGACTGGCTCAAGGGCACGGTCGAGCTGTCGAAGCACGGCGAAATCATCGTCGACGCACGCGGCCAGACCTCGGTGCCCGGCGTGTTCGCGGCGGGTGACGCCACCACGGTGCCGTTCAAGCAGATCATCATCGCGGCGGGCGATGGCGCGAAGGCAGCGCTGGGTGCGTTCGATCACCTGATTCGCACATCGGCTCCGGCCTGAGTGCGCGTCAGCTAAGCCATGCAAGAGCGCCCGCTTGCCGGGCGCTCTTTGCTATCCAAAAGATAGCGGTTCAGTA
Source organism: Variovorax sp. (assembly GCF_965279555.1). Taxonomy (NCBI): domain Bacteria; kingdom Pseudomonadati; phylum Pseudomonadota; class Betaproteobacteria; order Burkholderiales; family Comamonadaceae; genus Variovorax; species Variovorax sp. The sequence continues at coordinate 1,180,182 of NZ_OZ257247.1, forward strand.
CGTCAGCCGCTCGGGCCGCAGCTCCTGCAGGATCGTCGTCGCGATTTCCTCGATCGACTTGGTGGTGGTCGACAGCCAGCGGATGCCGGCGCGCCGCATCATCGCCTCGGCTTCGCTCACCTCGTGGCGGCAGTTCTCGAGGCTGGCGTAGCGCGAATTGGGCCGGCGCTCGTTGCGGATCTCGCTGAGCCGGTCGGGCTGGATGGTCAGGCCGAAGATCTTCTTGCGGTGCGGCGTCAGGGCCGGCGGCAGCTGGCGGCGGTCGAAGTCTTCCGGAATCAGCGGGTAGTTGGCCGCCTTCAGGCCGTGCTGCATCGCCAGGTAGAGCGAAGTCGGCGTCTTGCCGCTGCGGCTCACGCCCACCAGGATCACGTCGGCGCCCTCGAGGTCGCGGTTGCTCTGGCCGTCGTCGTGCTGCAGGCTGAAATCGATCGCGGCGATGCGGTCGTTGTATTCCTTGCTCTTGCTGACGTCGCTGAAGCGGCCGATCCGGTGGTTGGACTTCACGCCCAGCTCGATTTCCAGCGGCCGCACGAAGGTGCCGAACATGTCCAGCAGCATGCCCTTGCAGCCGGTTTCGATGACTTCCAGCACGTCCATGTTGGCCAGCGTGGTGAAGACGATGGGGCGCACGCCCTCGAGTTCAGCCGTGTGGTTGATCTGCCGCACCGCCTGGTGGGCCTTGTCGACCGTGTCGGTGAAAGGCAACCTGACGTGGCGCGGTTTCATCTCGAACTGGGCCAGAACGGCGTTGCCGAAGGTCTCCGCGGTGATGCCGGTGCCGTCGGAAATGAAGAAAACAGTGCGTGAATGCGTGGTCATGCGGCCTTGTCCTGCGGCGCGGGCAACCTTGCCACGCCTACAATCCGGGCCATTATCGGGAATCCGCTTCCCAGCCCCCATTCTTTCCATGCACACCGCGCCCGCACCCAAAGCAACGACAACGATCGTGCCGCGCCGTCTGCATGCGGCACCGGTTTCAACTTCTGGAGCTTCCCCATGTCTGCACTTTTCGACGCGACCGCCCTGGTCGTACCGTTTGAAAACCTGAGAATGACCGACGTCGAGGCGGTTGGCGGCAAGAACGCCAGCCTCGGCGAAATGATCTCGCAGCTGCCGCAAGGCGTGCGGGTGCCTACCGGTTTCGCAACCACGGCGCACGCATTCCGCCAGTTCCTGGCCCACGATGGCCTGGCCGACAAGATCAGCAAGCGCCTGGCCGCGCTGGACACGGAAGACGTGCGCGCCCTGGCCACCGCCGGCGCCGAGATCCGCGCCATGGTCGAGGCCCAGCCTTTCCCGGCCGACCTGCAGAAAGCCATCGGTGAAGCCTTTGCCACGCTGAGTGCCGGCAACCCGGCCGCATCTTTCGCCGTGCGTTCCTCGGCCACCGCCGAAGACCTGCCCGACGCCTCGTTCGCCGGCCAGCAAGAGACGTTCCTGAACGTGGTCGGCATCGACGACGTGCTGCACAAGATGAAGGAGGTGTTCGCCTCCCTCTACAACGACCGCGCCATCAGCTACCGCGTGCACAAGGGCTTCGAGCATGACGTGGTCGCGCTGTCGGCCGGTGTGCAGCGCATGGTGCGCTCCGACCTCGGCGCCGCCGGCGTGATGTTCACCATCGACACCGAATCGGGCTTCGAGGACGTGGTGTTCATCACCTCCAGCTACGGCCTGGGCGAAACGGTGGTGCAGGGCGCCGTGAACCCCGACGAGTTCTACGTGCACAAGCCGACGCTGCGCGCCGGCAAGAAGGCCGTCATCCGCCGCAACCTCGGCTCCAAGCTGATCCAGATGGAGTTCGCGACGCCCGAAGAGAAAAAGGCGAGCGGCAAGCTGGTGAAGACCACCGACGTCAAGGCCGAGCAGCGCAACCGCTACTCGCTGAGCGACGCCGACGTCGAGCAGCTCGCCAGATACGCCCTGGTCATCGAGGAGCACTATGGCCGCCCGATGGACATCGAGTGGGGCAAGGACGGCACCGACGGCCACCTCTACATCCTGCAGGCACGCCCCGAGACAGTGAAGAGCCAGCAGCAGGGCAAGGCCGAGCAGCGCTACAAGCTGCTGGGCAAGGGCGCAGTGCTGGCCGAAGGCCGCGCCATCGGCCAGAAGATCGGCACCGGCCCCGTGCGGCTCGTGCACAGCATCAGCGAAATGGACAAGGTGCAGGCCGGCGACGTGCTCGTCACCGACATGACCGATCCCAACTGGGAACCGGTGATGAAGCGTGCCGCCGCCATCGTCACCAACCGTGGCGGGCGTACCTGCCATGCGGCCATCATCGCGCGTGAACTCGGCATTCCGGCCGTGGTCGGCTGCGGCGATGCCACCGACCTGCTGAAGGACGGCACGCTGGTGACCGTGAGCTGCGCCGAGGGCGACACCGGCTTCATCTACGACGGCCTGCTCGAGACCGAAGTGACCGAAGTGCAGCGCGGCGTGATGCCCGAGATCGACCTCAAGATCATGATGAACGTGGGCAACCCGCAGCTCGCCTTCGACTTCGCGCAGCTGCCGAACCACGGCGTGGGCCTGGCCCGCCTGGAGTTCATCATCAACAACAACATCGGCGTGCACCCGAAGGCGATCCTCGATTATCCGAACGTCGACAACGACCTGAAGAAGGCCGTCGAGTCGGTGGCCCGCGGCCATGCTTCGCCGCGTGCGTTCTACGTCGACAAGGTGGCTGAAGGCATCGCGACCATTGCGGCCGCGTTCTGGCCCAAGCCCGTCATCGTGCGCCTGTCCGACTTCAAGTCGAACGAATACCGCAAGCTGATCGGTGGCAGCCGCTACGAGCCGGAAGAAGAAAACCCGATGCTGGGCTTCCGCGGTGCCGCGCGTTACCTGAGCGCCGATTTCGGCGAAGCCTTCGCCATGGAATGCGAGGCGCTGAAGCGCGTGCGCAACGACATGGGCCTGACCAACGTGCAGATCATGGTGCCCTTCGTGCGCACCCTGGGCCAGGCCGAGCGCGTGACCGGCCTGCTCGGCGAGCACGGCCTGAAGCGCGGCGAGAACGAGCTCAAGCTGATCATGATGTGCGAGGTGCCTAGCAACGCCATCCTGGCCGACGAGTTCCTGCAGTTCTTCGACGGCTTCTCGATCGGTTCGAACGACCTGACCCAGCTCACCCTGGGCCTGGACCGCGACTCGGGCCTCGAACTGCTGGCCGCCGACTTCGACGAGCGCGACCCTGCCGTCAAGGCCATGCTGAGCCGCGCCATCAAGGCCTGCAAGGCGCAGGGCAAGTACGTCGGCATCTGCGGCCAGGGCCCCAGCGACCACCCCGACTTCGCGCTGTGGCTGGCGGAACAGGGCATTGAGTCGATCTCGCTGAATCCCGACAGCGTGATCGACACCTGGCAGCAGCTCGCCAAGCGCTGAAGCCCGTCGGATTGCGGAAATCCCCCATGGGGGATTCCCGCGCCACTGGCCTGTTTCTGAAACAAATTGCGTATTTGCTGCCAGACTTGAGGGAACTCACGGGCGCATCCCGGAACGGGGACCACCATGATTCTTCTCAAGACCGAAGCGGGCCACCAGGCCCTGAAAGACCGCTCGGTCCCGCTGTCGCCACGCCAGCGCTCGGCGTTCATCCTTTTCGACGGCAAGCGATCGGTCGATGACGTGCTTGCCGCGGGCATGGGCATTTCGCGGGAAGACGTCGACCAGATGATCTCGCTCGGCGTGCTGGAGCCCGTGGGCGGCAAGGCCGCGCAGCCCGTTGCCGCGGGCCCGGCAGCCCCTGCCGAGGAGCCGAAGCCGGCCGCCAGCGGCTCCGGCCGCAGCAAGCAGCAGCGCTACAAGGACGCCTATCCCATCGCCACCCAGCTCACCGGCAGCCTGGGCCTGATGGGCTTCCGGCTCAACCTCCAGGTCGAGGGCACGACAAGCTACGACGACCTGGTGGCGCTGGCGCCGAAGATCCGTGCCGCGGTCGGCCCGGAGAAGGCTGCCCCCCTGGACAAAGCCCTGGGCGACTGAGGCGCCTTGCCGGGGCGTAGATTACAGGGCTATAATCGCCGGCTTTGCCTTGCCACACTGCGCCCGACGCTGCAGGTGGCTTTTCCTCTTCTTCGGAAGAATCCACAAGGAGTGCCATGCGTCACTACGAAATCATTTTGCTGATCCACCCGGATCAGAGCGAACAAGTTCCGGCCATGCTGGAGCGCTACAAGGGCCTGATCACGGCCGGCGGCGGCAACGTCCACCGCGTTGAAGACTGGGGCCGCCGTCAGCTGGCTTACCAGATCAACAAGCTCAACAAGGCGCACTACCTGTGCGTCAACATCGAAGCCGAACAAGCCGTGATGGCCGAACTGGAACACGCGTTCAAGTTCAACGACGCCGTGCTGCGCCACCTGACCGTTCAGAAGAAGAAGGCCGAAACCGGTCCTTCGTCGATGATGAAGACGGTCGAGCGCGAAGAGGCCCGCAAGGCCCAGCAGGCCGAGTACGCCGCCAACAACAACTGATGGTGTGACTGCTGCCGCTGCGGCAACCGGGGCCAACCAGCTTCTGCTGTCCGCCTCCGTTGCCGAACTCGGAGCCTTGCGATTCACGCCGGCCGGCTTGCCCGCCATCGACCTGAAGCTCGAACACGAGTCGACGCTCCAGGAAGAGGGTAAGCCCCGGCAGGTCAAGACGGCCCTCAAGGCCGTGGCCTTCGGCGCAATCGCCGAACGGCTCGCAAAGCAGTCGATGGGGAGCCTCTGGCGTTTTCAGGGCTTTCTCGCGACACCGGGCAACGGCAAGCATCCGGTCCTGCATATCCAGGATTTTCAGCAAGATTAATTTTCGAAAAGAGGTCCTCAAATGGCCACGTTCAAGAAATTCAACAAAGACAAGCGCCCGAAGCGCAACACCCAGTCGCTGCTGTTCAAGCGCAAGCGTTTCTGCCGCTTCACCGTCGCTGGCGTCGAAGAAATCGACTACAAGGACATCGACACGCTGCGTGACTTCATCAGCGAAAACGGCAAGATCATTCCCGCCCGCCTGACCGGCACGCGCGCGATCTACCAACGCCAGCTGAACACCGCCATCAAGCGCGCGCGCTTCCTGGCCATGGTGCCGTACAGCGACCAGCACCGCGTCTAAGGAGTCGAGAACATGCAAATCATTCTTCTGGACAAGGTTGTCAACGTCGGTGCCCTGGGCGATATCGTCAAGGTCAAGGACGGCTACGCTCGCAACTTCCTGATCCCGACGGGCCTGGCCCGCCGTGCCACCGCCGCCAACAAGGCCGAATTCGAAGCCAAGCGCGCCGAACTCGAAAAGGCTGCGGCCGCCAAGCTGGCCGAATCGCAAGCTCAAGGCGAAAAGCTCGGTGGCACGACCATCAAGCTGACGCAAAAGGCTGGCGTCGACGGCCGTCTGTTCGGCTCGGTCACCAACGGCGACATCGCCGAAGAGCTGGGCAAGCAAGGCTACAAGGTTGTCAAGGCGCAAGTTCGCCTGCCCAACGGCCCGATCAAGGTCGTCGGCGACAGCACCGTGAGCGTTGCCCTGCATACCGACGTGGTGGTCGACATCTCCGTGACGGTCTACGGCGAAACCGCCTGATCGCTCACAGCGCCTTGTGCGCTGCAGCAGAAGCCGCCTTCGGGCGGCTTTTCTTTTTTCGCGCCCGTGTTTTCCAGTGCATTGCACTGGAAGATCACCGTTTATTCACAACCTTGTCCACACACGCATCGGCGTGCGCGGCTTAGCATGCAGGGTTGCAAGGGAAGTCCATGTCCGCCGTTTTCTCCTATGCCGACAATGACCCGTCGGCCGACCGCCAGATCGCCCAACTGCGCATTCCGCCTCATTCCATCGAGGCTGAATCGAGCGTGCTCGGCGGCCTGCTGCTCGACAACGGAGCTTGGGATCGCATGGGCGATCTGCTGGTCGACGGCGACTTCTACCGGCACGAACACAAGCTGATCTATGCCGCCATTGGCGGGCTGATCAATGCCAGCAAGCCGGCCGACGTGATCACGGTCTACGAGCAGTTGCAGAACCTCGGCAAGGCCGACGAGATCGGCGGGCTGGTCTATCTGAACTCGCTCGCGCAGTACGTGCCCAGCGCGAGCAACATCCGGCGCTACGCAGAGATCGTCCGCGAGCGCTCGATCCTGAGAAAACTGGTGTCCGCTGCCGACGAGATCGCGACGCAGGCCTTCAATCCGCAAGGCAAGCAGGTCGACAAGATCCTCGACGAAGCCGAGCAGAAGATCTTCAACATCGGCGAAGAAGGCACACGGATGAAGCAGGGCTTCCAGAGCATGGATGCCCTGGTGGTCGAGTTGCTCGACCGCGTGACCGAGATGGCCGAGAACCCGAACGACATCACGGGCATCCGCACCGGCTTTCACGACTTCGACAAGATGACCTCGGGCCTGCAGCCCGGCGACATGATCGTGCTGGCCGCGCGTCCGTCTATGGGCAAGACCTCGCTCGCGATCAACATCGCCGAGCACGTCGCGCTCGAAGAGGGGTTGCCCGTCGCTGTGTTCTCGATGGAAATGGGCGCCTCGCAGCTGGCGGTGCGTATCGTGGGCTCGATCGGCCGCATCGACCAGGGCCATCTGCGCACCGGCAAGCTCAGCGACGAAGAGTGGCCACGCCTGACCGAAGCCATCGAGAAGCTGCGCACCGTGTCGCTGCACATCGACGAGACGCCGGGCCTTTCGACCAGCGAACTGCGTGCCAATGCGCGGCGGCTGGCGCGCCAGTACGGACGGCTTGGCCTGATCGTGGTCGACTACCTGCAGCTGATGTCCACCAGCAGCTCCGGCGACGAGAACCGCGCCACCGCCGTGGGCGAGATCTCGCGGGGCCTGAAGATGCTGGCCAAGGAACTGAAGTGCCCGGTGATCGCGCTGTCGCAGCTCAGCCGCGGCGTGGAAAGCCGGACCGACAAGCGTCCCATGATGAGCGACTTGCGCGAATCCGGTGCCATCGAGCAGGACGCGGACATCATCATGTTCATCTACCGCGACGACTACTACGACAAGAACAGCAAGGAGCCGGGTGTGGCCGAGGTCATCATCAGCAAGCACCGGAACGGTCCCACGGGCACCGTCAAGCTGGCCTTCCTGAAGCCGATCACCAAGTTCGAGAACCTGGCCGGCTACAGCCACAACGAGCAGTACTGAACGGGCCTACTTGATCGGCAGGATCTGCCCTTGCACTTTCTCGACCTTGAAGGTGCGAAGCAGGTCGACCAGCGTCTTGCCGGGCTCGTCGCGAAAACGATCGGGCAGCATGTCGATCGCGTCCATGCGGTCCAGCCGGAAGCCGCGGAAGTCGTCGCGCAGTTCGCACCACGCCGACAGCGTCCATACCTTGCCCCAGTAGAAACAACCCAGCGGCCGCACCGTGCGTTCGCTGGCGTCGCCCGATACGTCGCGGTAGGCCAGCCGCAGCTTGTTGTGCGACTGCACGGCCTCGCGCAGCGTCTGCAGCCGCGCACGCAAGGCGGGGTCCAGGCCCATCGCGGGAGCGTAGAGCGCCAGCGCCTCGGCCGACACTCGCGCCGCCACCGGCAGCACCGAAAGGATCTTGCCGAGGCCGGTCTCGATGTCGCGTGCCAGCGCCGGGTCGACCCAGCTCTGCGCCATCCGCGCGGCGGCCACCAAGGCTGATGCCTCGTCCTGCGTGAACATCAGCGGCGGCAGCTCGAAGCCCGCGCCCAGCCGGTAGCCCATGCCCGCCTCGCCTTCGATGGGCACGCCCTGGTGCTGCAGGTCGGCCACGTCGCGGTACACCGTGCGTTCCGACACCTCGAGGCGCTGCGCCAGGAAGGCGGCCGTGGTGAGGCGGCGCCCGCGAATGAGCTGCACGATCTGGAAGAGGCGGTCGGCGCGGCGCATCAGCTTGTTCCGGTCAGGTCTGTTCGGGGCTCATGCAACTCCGATATGGATCGCCACCTTGTCCGGTCCTTCGTAGGCTTCGAAGTCGCTGCGGTATCTGCGCGCGACATCCGGGTGTGCCTCGAAATATTGCCAGATGTGCTGCCAGGTGGCGATCACCATGTGCGGCATCTCGCCCTGGCCGGTGAAGACGAGGTAGTCGCCGGCCTCGATGGGAATGCTGCCTTCCCCATCCGTGACGACGACGCCGGCCGTCACGTCGAACGGGCCATGGGCATCCGATTCATAGGCCGAGTAGACGCCGAAGATGCGCATGTCGGCCGTGCGGTTCGGGGTCGATGCATAAGTCTCTTCGCCGAAGAAGCGGCCCCACAGCGCGCTGAGGCGAGCGGTTGCCGGGGCGCTTTCTTCGCGGTTGGTGGTGCGGACGGTGAGGCCCGAGACGCGGAAGGCGTCGACGTGCTGGCGGGTGGGTTCCATCTCTCTTTTTCTCCTCAAAACAATAGTGTCTTCGGTTCGGCCTTCATGGCCTGGGCGATCAGCCGCATGTCGTCATCACTGACCTCGAACATGCCGAAGCGGAATTTGTAGCCCCATTGCTTGGGGTTCTCGATGAAGGCGAGGCGTTCGATCAGCGGCGAGATGGGCGCTTCGTGGGTGGCCGCATACGCCACGTCGCGGCGCCAGGGCACGAAGCCGTTGCCCATGTCGAACTCGTAGGGCTCGCCGGGCTGCACGATGCCGATCGCGACGAAGCTCTGCAGCCTGTCGGTGCCGCCGAACACAGTGGCCGGCGAGTAGTAGGCCACGCGGTCACCGGGCGAGAGTCGCTTGAGTGGCGCATGCTTGCCGTGGCCCACCTGCATGAAGCCGGTGGGCCGGTGGTCGCGGCCGCGCCGGGCGTGCTCGGCGCTGGCCACAGCGATCCAGTTTCGCTGCGTCATGATGGATTCAGTCCAGCGCGTGCAGACCGACTTCGTTGCCTTCGGTGTCGCGCAGGTAGGCGATGAAGCCCATGCCCGGCGGCAGCGCGGCCTTGGGCCCCACGATCTGTCCGCCGGCCGCCTCGACGCGCGCCAGCACGGCGTCGATGCTGGGCGCGCAATCGAGGTAGATGCGGATCCCGGTGCCGGCACGTGCGCTGCCGTTCGCGCCGGCTTGCAGGGCGCCGCCCGTGGCGGGCTTGTCGTGGGGGAATACGGCCAGCGTGTCGTCGCCGAAGGTCTCGCGGCGCAGCTTGCGGCCCAGGACGGTTTCATAGAACGTCTGGGCGCGGTCCATGTCGGCGACCGGGATCTCGAACCAGCTGATGGCGTTTTGCATTTGGAGGGCTCTCTTTCGTGTGTTGGGAGGGAGCCTCGATGGTGCTGGCGGGCTACTGACAGCGTCTTGTCAGTAGCCTGTCGGCAGGGCGAAAAAAAGCCCGCGATGCTCGGGGGAGCATGCGCGGGCCCTGTGCGGGACGAAGCGAAGGCTTAGAGCACGTCGCTCGCGAAATCGGCCAGCCGCGAGCGTTCGCCGCGCGCCAGCGTGATATGCCCGCCGTGCGGCCAGCCCTTGAACTTGTCGACCGCGAAGGTCAGGCCGGAGGAGCCTTCCGTGAGGTACGGCGTGTCGATCTGCGCAAGGTTGCCCATGCAGATGATCTTGGTGCCGGGGCCGGCGCGCGTGATCAGCGTCTTCATCTGCTTGGGCGTCAGGTTCTGCGCCTCGTCGATGATCACGTATTTGTTCAGGAAGGTGCGCCCGCGCATGAAGTTCATGCTCTTGACCTTGATGCGGCTGCGGATCAGCTCGTTGGTGGCCGCGCGGCCCCATTCGCCGGCACCGCCGCCGTCGCCCTTGGCCAGGAACTCGAGGTTGTCGTCGAGCGCGCCCATCCAGGGGCCCATCTTTTCTTCCTCGGTGCCGGGCAGGAAGCCGATGTCTTCGCCCACGCTCACGGTGGCGCGGGTCATGATGATCTCGGTGTAGCGGCGGTCGTCGAGTACCTGAGTGAGGCCGGAGGCCAGCGCCATCAGGGTCTTGCCGGTGCCGGCGGTGCCGGTCAGCGTGACGAAGTCGATCTCCGGGTCCATCAGCAGGTTCATCGCGAAGTTCTGCTCGCGGTTGCGCGTGTTCACGCCCCACACGGCGTTCTTGCCCGAGCTGTAGTCCTTGAGCGTCTTGAGCACCGCGGTCTTGTCGCGGATTTCGGTGACGCGCGCATACATGCTCGGCTCGCCGGGCGCCTCGAAGAAGACGAACTGGTTGATGTACAGGTTGGGCACCAGCGGACCGCTGATCCGGTAGAAGGTGTTGCTGCCGCTCTGCCAGCTTTCGACCGTCTTGCTCTGCCGGGTCCAGAAGTCGGGCGGCAGGGCCAGCGAGCCGGCGTAGAGCAGGTCGCCGTCTTCCAGCGTCTTGTCGTTCTGGTAGTCGTCGGCGGCCAGGCCGAGCGCGCGCGCCTTGACGCGCATGTTGATGTCCTTCGACACCAGCACGACCTCTTGCTTAGGCTTGCCGGGCTTGTCGGTGGCGTACTCGTCGCGCAGCGCCTGCACCACGCCGAGGATCTGGTTGTCCGCCTTGCCCTGGGGCAGGCTGACGGGCAGCGAGTAGTCGAGCGGGGCGGTCTGGAAGAACAGGCGGCCGCCGGCTTCGCGGTGGCCGGTGGTGTCGAGCTTCAGGCCCTTGTCGATGTCGGCATCCTGCGCGCCAGCCAGCGCGTCGAGCGTGCGACTGGTCTGCCGGCCGTTGCGGGCGACTTCGGTGGTGCCTTTCTTGTGGCCGTCGAGTTCTTCCAGCACGATCATCGGCAGGAAGATGTCGTGCTCCTCGAAGCGGAACAGGCACATCGGGTCGTGCAGCAGCACATTGGTGTCGAGCACGAAGAGCTTGGCGGGGCCGGTGGACTTGCTGCGCTTGGGGCGGGCGGGGGCCTGCGGCGCCGGGGCGACGGGTGTCGGGGCGGCAGCCAAAGCGGTCGGCACCTTCGTCTCGACCTGTATGAGGGCTTGCGGCTGGGGGGCGCTCACGGGTGCCGGCGAGGTTGCGGGAGAGACGGCGGGTGCGGCGGGCGAGGCTTTCGCCTTGGTCCGGCGCGCCGGGCGCGTGGCGGCGGATGCGCCACCGGCACCGTCGGTGCCGATGCTGTCGAACAGCTCCAGCGGTTGAGGCGTGCGTGCGGGTGCCTCATCGGCGCGCTGGTCGGTGGCGCGGCGCGAGCCCCTGTGCGAGGACCGGGCGGGCGCGTCGAGTGCGTCCGGCGAGAGCAATGCGGCGCGTTTCGTTGGGGCGGGGGGCAATGGCATGTGTCAGATCGCTCGCAGGAAGTGGGAACCAGAAAACGAAAAAGCCGCCTGAAGACCAAGGCGGCTTTGTTCGGGGGATGCGGTCGTGGAGCTCAACGGCATGAGGCCATTATGCACACTGCAAATGACGCGCCGGGGGCTCTTTTGCGCGTGGCGTTGGGCATTTCCCACGCCACGCCGCGAAAGCGCGCTTGCGGCGCCTGCGGTGATCAGGCCGCCTTCTTGAGCGCCTTGACCGCCTTGAGCACGTCGTCGACGTGCCCCGGAACCTTGAGCCCGCGCCATTCGGCCTTCAGGATGCCGTCGGCGCCAATGAGGAAGGTGCTGCGCTCGATGCCCTTGACCTTCTTGCCGTACATGATCTTGTTCTTGACCACGCCGAACATGTGGCACATTTTTTCTTCGGTGTCGGCGATGAGTTCGAAGGGGAGTTCGAGCTTGGCCTTGAATTCGTCGTGCGACTTCATGTTGTCGCGGGACACGCCGAAGACCGTGGCGCCGGCTTTTTCGAAGTCTTTGTAGCGGTCGCGAAACTGCATTGCTTCGGTCGTGCAACCCGGAGTGTTATCTTTCGGGTAAAAATACATGACCAGCACGTGGCCGAGATGCGAGGTATTCGAGACCTTGAGGCCGCCCGTGGCGCTGGCGTCGAATTCAGGAATGGGTTTGTTGACAACGATCGCCATGAAACTTGTTTTCTCCGTTAGATTCCGTTCTTCGAGCCCTCTCAGCCTTTTTCGGGGCTTGCTCGACGAATGGAGGATTGGTCGTTGCTAACTTTGGGGTAGCTGGCCTGTTCGCAACCTAGTATTTTACCCCGAAAACACCTCTATCAGCCACCCGCCGGGCTCTCGACCAGCAGGGCGGCGATTACGTGGCGGCCTTCCCCGGCCAGGATGTTGTAGGTCCGGCAGGCGGCGGCGGTGTCCATGGTCTCGACGCCGGTGCGCTGCGCCATGAGGGGCTTCAGCCAGGCCGGCTGGGGAAAGCGGATGCGGTTTCCGCTGCCGAAAATGATCAATTCCGCGCCCAGCGAGGTCAGTTGCGCGAAATGTTCCGGCCCGAGCTGGTCGAAGCTGGCGCAGTTCCATTCGAAGCGCTCGCCGCGCGAGCCGACGACCACGCTGCCTTCGACTTTTTCGTTGTTGATTGCAACCCAGCCGGGGCCGTGCGCGGTGAGGGACTGGGCGTCTGATTTGTCGGGCTGGAGCTTCATCTGGACACTGGGAACTGTGGTCAAATTATAGGTTTTCCCTGGTGCCAGAGGGCTTGAAAGGGCTTTCGCAAGCGAACCTCGCCGGCCTGTATCTCCGAGTAACAAATCCGTCTCAACCCGTTAATCCGCGCCCGGGAGGGCCCTTTGAAGCAGCTCAAGAAATCGGCCAAGCTGGCCAACGTCCTCTACGACATCCGCGGTCCCATCATGGATGCCGCCAAGCAGATGGAAGAGGACGGCCAGAAGATCATCAAGCTCAACATCGGCAATCTGGCCGTGTTCGGCTTCGACGCACCCGAGGAAATCCAGCAGGACATGATCCGCAACCTGCCGACCTCGGCGGGCTATTCGGACAGCAAGGGTGTCTTCGCCGCGCGCAAGGCCGTGATGCACGAGACGCAGAAGCAGGGCGTCGTGGGCGTCACGCTCGACGACATCTACCTCGGCAACGGCGCCAGCGAGCTGATCGCCATGTCCACGAACGCGCTGCTCAACGATGGCGACGAGCTGCTCCTGCCGGCCCCCGACTATCCGCTTTGGACCGCCTCCACGAGCCTCTCCGGCGGCACCCCGGTGCACTACCTGTGCGACGAGGCCAATGGCTGGATGCCGAACCTCGACGACATCCGCGCCAAGATCACGCCCCGCACCAAGGGCATCGTGGTCATCAATCCGAACAACCCGACCGGCGCGCTGTATTCCGACGACCTGCTCAAGAGCATCGTGGCCATCGCGCGCGAGCACGACCTCGTGATCTTCGCCGACGAGGTCTACGACAAGGTGCTCTACGACGGCGTCAAGCACACCGCCATCGCGAGCCTGTCGACCGACGTGCTCACGCTGACCTTCAATTCGCTCTCCAAGAGCTACCGCTCGTGCGGCTACCGTGCCGGCTGGCTCGCGGTGTCGGGCAACAAGCGCGCCGCGCAGGACTACATCGAGGGCCTGAACATGCTCTCGAACATGCGCCTGTGCGCCAACGTGCCCGGCCAGTGGGCCATCCAGACGGCGCTTGGCGGCTACCAGAGCATCAACGACCTCGTGTGCGAAGGCGGGCGCCTGCGACGCCAGCGCGACCTGGCTTATGAACTGATCACCGCCATTCCCGGCGTGAGCTGCGTCAAGCCGAGCGCCGCGCTCTACATGTTCCCCAAGCTCGACCCCGAGGTCTACCCGATCGAGGACGACCGCCAGTTCTTCCTGGAGTTGCTGAAGGAAACCCGCGTGATGCTGGTGCAGGGCACCGGCTTCAACTGGGCCACGCCTGACCATTTCCGCATCGTGTTCCTGCCCCACGAGGACGACCTGCGCGAAGCCATCAACCGCATCGCCAAGTTCCTGGAGCAGTACCGCCTGCGCCGCAAGACCAACTCATGAACGTCGCCTGCGTTGCCGCGGCGCTGTCGTTCGCGGCACTGTCCGCCACGGCTGCCGCGCCCGTCGAGAAGCCGCCGGTTTCCTTTTCGCACAACGACTGGGAACTGGCCTGCGACAACACGCGCACCTGCCGCGCCGCCGGCTACCAGCAGGACGGCGAGCCGGTATCGATGCGCATCACCCGAAAGGCCGGCCCCGGCACCACGGTCGACATCGCACTGCAGACCGGCGGCGAGGAAGAGGCCAAGGGCCCGTTGCGCCTGAAGGTCGGCAAGGCCACCGTATCCGGCCTCGAAGGCAGTTCTCCCAGCCTCGACGCCAGCCAGGTTCGCGCCGTGCTGCCCGAACTCCTCAAGAGCGACGACGCCACGCTCACGGCCAATGGCGGCAAGAAGTGGGTGCTCTCGCTCTCCGGCCTCAACGCCGTGTTGTTGAAGATGGACGAAGCCCAGGGTCGCGTCGACACGCCGGGCGCCCTGGTGCGCCGCGGAAGCAAGCCTGAAACCGCCGTGCCGGCGGCGTTGCCGATGCCTGTCGTCAATGCGCTCAAGCCCGTCAAGGCGCGCCCCGGCGACGACGCCCTGGCGGCGCGCATCTTCCCTTCTCTCAAGTTGAGCGAAGCCGATGGCCCGTGCAACAGCATGGGCGCGGTGCAGGCCAAATCGTTTCAGGTTCATCGCCTGACCGACAGCAAGATCCTGCTGTCGCTGGAGTGCAGCGTGGGTGCCTACAACTCCACCAGCCAGCTCTGGATTGCCAACGACAAGCCGCCCTATGCGCCATCGGCCCTCGAGGCCAACGGCGATTTCAACGACAAGGACGCCAGCGTCTCCTCGGTCATGAGGGTCCGCGGCATCGGCGACTGCGTGTCGACCGAAACCTGGCATTTCGACGGCAAGGGCTTCGTGCGAACCGGTGCCACCGTCGACAGCCTGTGCCGCGACTTCCCGGGCGGCGCCTGGAACCTGCCGCGCTACGTCAGCCGCGTCGTGACCGCGCCCGCCGCCACTCCATCCAAACCATGAACGCCATGAACGCGACTCTCCCAATGAAATCCATCCAAGTAGGCCTGCTCGGCGCAGGAACGGTCGGCAGCGGCACCTTCAAGGTGCTCCAGCGCAACCAGGAAGAAATCAAGCGCCGCGCCGGCCGAGGCATCGAGATCACCATGGTGGCCGACCTCGACACCGCCCGCGCCCGCGAAGTGGCCGGCGAAGGCGTGAAGGTGGTCAGCGATGCGCGCGAAATCATCGCCAACCCCGACATCGACATCGTCATCGAGCTGATCGGCGGCTACGGCATTGCGAAGCAACTGGTGCTCGAGGCCATCGCGGCCGGCAAGCACGTGGTCACGGCCAACAAGGCGCTGCTCGCGGTGCACGGCACCGAAATCTTCGCTGCCGCGCACGCCAAGGGCGTGATGGTGGCCTTCGAGGCTGCGGTGGCCGGTGGCATCCCGATCATCAAGGCGCTGCGCGAAGGCCTCACGGCCAACAGCATCCAGTGGCTGGCCGGCATCATCAACGGCACCACCAACTTCATCCTGTCCGAGATGCGCGACAAGGGCCTGGACTTCGCGACCGTGCTCAAGGAAGCGCAGCGCCTGGGCTACGCCGAAGCCGATCCGACCTTCGACATCGAAGGCGTGGACGCCGGCCACAAGGTCACGCTGATGAGCGCCATCGCCTTCGGCATTCCGGTGCAGTTCGACAAGGCCCACATCGAGGGCATCACCAAGCTCGCCGCGCAGGACATCAAATACGCCGAGCAGCTCGGCTACCGCATCAAGCTGCTGGGCGTGACCAAGCGCACCGCCAAGGGCATCGAGTTGCGCGTGCATCCGTCGCTGGTGCCGTCGAAGCGCCTGCTGGCCAATGTCGAAGGCGCGATGAACGCGGTGGTGGTGCATGGCGACGCCGTCGGCACCACGCTGTACTACGGCAAGGGCGCGGGCAGCGAGCCCACGGCCAGCGCCGTGATCGCCGACCTGGTCGACATCACCCGCCTGCACACGGCGGACGCCGCGCACCGCGTGCCGCACCTGGCCTTCCACCCCGATGCCATGAGCGACCTGAAGGTGCTGCCGATGACCGAGGTCGTCACCAGCTACTACCTGCGCCTGCGCGTGGCCGACCAGGCCGGCGTGCTCGCCAAGGTGACCGGCCTGCTCGCCACCGCCGGCATCAGCATCGACGCCGTGCTGCAGCGCGAAGCCGACGAAGTGGGCGGCGAGGGCTCGACGCAGACCGACCTCATCATCCTCACGCACGATGCGCGCGAGGGCACCGTCAACGACGTGCTGGCCGAGCTTCAGGCGCTGCCCACCGTGCTGCAGCCCATCGTGCGCATCCGCAAGGAAGAGCTGTCCTGAGCGACGGCGCGCCTACGCCAAACAACCGAGCATCCAAAGTGAACTACCTGAGCACCCGCGGCCACCCCGACCGCAAGCGCTTCTGCGAAATCCTCCTCGAAGGCCTCGCGCCCGATGGCGGCCTCTACCTGCCCGAGCAATACCCGCAGGTCGACACAGCCACGCTCGCCAAGTGGCGCGCGCTGCCGTACGCCGAGCTGGCCTTCGAGATCCTGTCGCTCTACATCGACGACATTCCGCCTGCCGACCTGAAGGCGCTCTGCGCGAAGACCTACACCGCCGAAGTGTTCGGCACCGACGAGATCGTGCCGCTGCGCGAACTGGAAGACGGCGTGTACCTCGAAGCCCTGTCCAACGGCCCCACGCTGGCCTTCAAGGACATGGCGATGCAGCTGCTGGGCAACCTGTTCGAGTACGAACTGGGCCGCCGCGACTCCGAGCTCAATATCCTGGGCGCCACCAGCGGCGACACCGGCAGCGCGGCCGAGTACGCCATGCGCGGCAAGAAGGGCGTGCGCGTCTTCATGACCTCGCCGGACGGCCGCATGAGCCCGTTCCAGCAGGCGCAGATGTTCAGCCTGCAGGACGAGAACATCCACAACATCGCCATCACCGGCGTGTTCGACGACTGCCAGGACATCGTCAAGGCGGTGTCGAACGACCTGGGCTTCAAGCGCAAGTACCGCATCGGCACGGTCAACTCGATCAACTGGGCGCGGCTGCTGGCGCAGGTCGTGTACTACTTCGCGGGCTACTTCCAGGCCACCGCGAGCAACGACAAGCCGGTGAGCTTCACCGTGCCCTCGGGCAACTTCGGCAACGTCTGCGCGGGCCACGTGGCACGCATGATGGGCCTGCCGATCCAGACGCTGGTGGTCGCCACCAACGAAAACGACGTGCTCGACGAGTTCTTCCGCACCGGCGTGTACCGCGTACGCGGCGCAGCCGACACGCACGAGACCTCCAGCCCGTCGATGGACATCAGCAAGGCCAGCAACTTCGAGCGCTTCGTGTTCGACCTGGTGGGGCGCGACGCCGCCCGGCTGCGCAAGCTGTTCGTCGAAGACCTGGGCGTGCAGGGCAGCTTCGACCTGAGCGGCGACCCGGCGTTCCAGCAGGCCGCCGGGCGCTTCGGCTTCAAGAGCAGCCGCAGCACGCACGCCGACCGGCTGGCCGTCATCCGCGACACCGACAAGCGCTTTGCCACGCTGGTCGACCCGCACACGGCCGACGGCCTGAAGGCCGCGCGCGAGCACCTCGCGCCTGGCGTGCCGATGGTGGTGCTCGAAACCGCATTGCCGATCAAGTTCGCGGCCACGCTGGTCGAAGCGCTGGGCGAAGAGCCCGCGCGCCCGAAGAAGTTCGAGGGCATCGAGTCGCTGCCCAAGCGCGTCGTCAAGCTGCCGGCCGACGCGGAAGCCGTGAAGGCCTACATCGCGCAGAACTGTGACTGAGCACGGCCGGGCCCGCGCATGAAGGTCGTCGCATGAAGGTGGTCGCATGAAGGTGGTCGGTCTGGCCGGCTATTCGGGCGCGGGCAAGACCACGCTGCTGGAGCGCCTGATTCCGGCGCTCAAGCGGCACGGGCTGCGCGTGTCGGTGGTCAAGCATGCGCATCACAAGTTCGACATCGACCATCCGGGCAAGGACACCTGGCGCCACCGCCAGGCCGGCGCCTTCGAGGTGGTGGTGGCGTCCGACCAGCGGCTGGCGGTGATGCGCGAGTTCGAGGTGCCTGTCGAGCTCAGCGTGCACCAGTTGCTGGCCGAAGTGCATGCCGCGGCCGACTGGGTGCTGGTCGAGGGCTTCCGGCACAGCGACGTGCTAAAGATCGAGATCTGGCGCCAGCCCGCGGAAGGCGAGCAGGCGCGCCCGGTGCTCTACACCGATGACCCCTTTGTCACCGCCATTGCCACGGACGCGCCGGGCAATCTGCCGTCGCCCACCGGGCGCCCGCTGTTCGACCTCAACGACGCCGAGGCCATTGCGAAGTGGTTGATCGACAGCGGCGACCGCTTCGAATACAACCCGGAACACCATGGCTGATTCACCCGTTCCCTTCTCCGCCTCTTCGTCGCGTCCGCCGCTGATGCCGCTGGACGAGGCAATCGCCGTCCTGCTCGCGAAGGCTCAACCGGCGCTGCCGACAGAGAGCGTCGTCACCTTCGACGCCGACGGCCGCGTGCTGGCGCAGGACCTCGTCTCCGGCCTCACGGTACCGCCGCGCGACAACAGCGCAATGGACGGCTATGCCGTGCGCGTGGCCGACTGCGCCGCGCCGGGCGCCGAACTGAAGGTAGCGCAGCGCATTCCCGCGGGCACCGTCGGCACGCCGCTCGCGGCCGGCACGGCGGCGCGCATCTTCACGGGCGCGCAGATCCCCGAAGGCGCCGACGCGGTCGTGATGCAAGAGGACACGGCCGCCACGCCGCAGGAGGGCGGCCTGGGCTCGGTGCGCATCGCCATCGTGCCGGCCGCCGGCCAGTGGATTCGCCGCGCAGGGGAAGACGTGGCCTCCGGCGACGTCGTGCTCAAGAAGGGCGAGCGCCTGACGCCCGCCGCGCTCGGCCTGGCGGCCAGCATCGGCTTCCACAAGCTGCAGGTGGCCCGCAAGCCGCGCGTGGCGATGCTGTCCACCGGCGACGAGTTGGTGATGCCCGGCGAAGTCGCACCCGACGCGATGAAGCCCGGCGCCATCTACAACTCCAACCGCTTCTTCATGCGTGCGCTGCTGCATCGCCTGGGCTGCGAGGTGAACGACCTGGGCATCGTGCCCGACAACCGCGAAGCCACCATCGCGGCGCTGCGCGAAGCGGCCGAGTCCAGCGACCTGATCATCACGACCGGCGGCGTGTCCGTCGGCGAGGAAGACCATATTCGCGCGGCGCTGCAGTCGCTTGGCGAACTGCAGCTGTGGTCGCTGTCGATGAAGCCCGGCAAGCCTTTCGCCTATGGCTCCATCGCGCGCGGCAACGGGCAGGGCGCCTGCCATGTGACCGGACTGCCGGGCAACCCGGTATCGAGCTTCCTGACCTTCCTGATGCTGGTGCGGCCCTTCCTGCTGACGCTGCAAGGCGCCACGCGTGTTGCGCCGGAGCCGGTGAAGATGCGCGCCGATTTCGACTGGCCGCGGGCCGACAAGCGACGCGAGTTCCTGCGCGCGCGTCGCAACGCGGCGGGCGGACTCGAGCTGTTCGGCAACCAGAGTTCGGGCGTGCTCACCTCGATGGTCTGGGGTGACGGCGTGGTCGACAACCCGGCGGGGCAGACGATCAAGTCCGGCGACACCGTCGACTTCATTCCCTTCGCTTCGCTGCTGGGCTGAATCCGGTCATGAAAGTCCAGGTCCGTTATTTCGCCTCGGTGCGCGAGGCGCTTTCCAGCAGCGGCGAAGCCGTCGACACGAAGGCCGAAACGCTCGCCGCCCTGCGCGACGAACTCATTGCAAGGGGCGGTGCCTACGCCACCGCGCTGGCCAGGGGCAGGGCGGTGCGCATGGCGCTCGACCAGGCGATGAGCGATGAAGCCGCAGCCCTGCACGAAGGCTGCGAGGTCGCTTTCTTTCCGCCGGTCACGGGCGGTTGAGCGAGGCGTCGAGCGCCACGAGGCGCTCGCGCAGGCTGTCGGACGCACGGGTCATCGGCGAGCGCAATTCGTTGTGCATTTCGCCCGCGTGGGCCAGCAGCGCCTTCACCGGGCCGGGGTTCGGTTCGGCAAAGAGCATTTCCACCAGCGGCTGCAGCGCCTGCCACTCGGTGCGCGCCTCGGCCAGCCGGTTTTGCGCCATCAGCCGCACCAGTTGCACGAAGCGGCGCGTCTGCACGTTGCCGCTGGCCGCGATGGCACCCGCGCCGCCTTCGGCCATGGTGCTGAAGATCTGGTGGTCTTCGCCCGTGAGCACCTGCAGCCGGCCGTCGGCGATCACGGCGCGCGTCTTGGCCGTGTCGCCGCCGCAGTCCTTGATGCCGCGGATGCGCGGGTGCCCGGCCAGCGCCAACAGCGTGTCGCGGGCGATGGTGACGCCGGTGCGGTAGGGAATGTCGTAGACCAGCACCGGTATCGTGCTGGCGTCGGCGATGGCGCGGAACCATTCGAGCAGGCCGGCCTGCGAGGGACGCACGTAGTGCGGCGCGGACACCAGCAGGCCTGCCAGCGGACGCTCCGAGAGCTTGCGCGCCCATGCCTTGGCCTTGCCGAGGTGGTAGCCGGAAATGCCCATCACGACCGGCAGGCCGCCTGCGGCTTCCAGCACGGTGTCCAGCACGGCCAGTTGCTCGGCCTCGTCGAGCGCGGCCGCCTCGCCGGTGGAGCCGCAGGGCACGAAGCCTGTCACGCCGTCGTTTGCGAGCCGGCGGACCAGCGCGGCAAGCGCGGCGTGGTCCACGGCGCCATCGCGAAACGGGGTGACGAGGGCCACCCAGAAGCCGGAAAAATCTGGGGTGGCGGGGTTGTGTTGTTGAGGCACGCGGGCTTCCTTTCAGGAATCGACCGATGGAAAGAACCATCGTCCGATGCGCGCGCAACCCAGGAGGGGCCAAAGCCTTGGCAGGTTCCGTCGCTCATCCGACGACGGAACCTCGGCTCCGGTCAGACGAGCTTTGGTTTTTTGGCTTTGTTGCTGCCCTGGTGCGCACGGCGGTCTTCGGGGTGCGAAGGCACCGGGAAGAGCGTGGGCGTGGCAAGGCAGGGCATCGGCACAGTCTATCGCGATGCCACAATTCGGACATGAGCGTTGCCCGTGTTTCGATCCAGACGAACGATTTCGACATCTCGCAGGAGGTCGCCGCGTTGCGTGCCGGCGACAAACGCGTGGGTGCCGTCTGCAGCTTCGTCGGCACCGTGCGCGACCGCAATGACGGCAGCAGCGTTTCGTCGATGGAGCTGGAGCACTACCCCGGCATGACCGAGAAAGCCATCGAGGCCATGATCGACGAGGCGCACAGGCGCTTCGACATCCTCGGTGCGCGCGTGATCCACCGCGTAGGCCTGCTGCAGCCGCCGGACCAGATCATGATGGTGGCGGTGGTGTCGGCGCACCGTGGCCAGAGCTTCGAGGCCTGCGAGTTCCTGATGGACTACCTCAAGACCCAGGCGCCCTTCTGGAAGAAAGAGCAGACGCCCGAAGGCGCCCGCTGGGTCGATGCGCGCGTGGCCGACGACGCGGCGCTGGCGCGCTGGGGCATCAGCGCCCCGAATGCTTAAAGAGGCTTGAAGCCGCTGGACTGGATGATCCGTTCCCAGGTCTGCGTGTACGTGCGAACGCGGCCCGCGAATTGGCCCTGCGGCTCGTAGCCGACCGTCAGGCCCATCGTGGTGAGCTTCTGCTTCACATCGGGCATGGCCAGCACCTTCTGCAGCGCGTCGCCGTACTTGTCGATGATCGGCTGCGGGGTGCCCACCGGCGCGAAGATGCCGTAGTAGGGCAGGTCGTCCAGGTTCGCGAAGCCCAGTTCGGTGAAGGTCGGCACGTTCGGGATCACGGCCTGGCGCTTGGCGCCGATGGACGCCACGATGCGCACCTTGCCCGCCTTGTGGTTCTCGATGAAGTCCGGCACGGAAGCGATGCCCGCGGTGATCTGGTTGCCCAGCATGTCGGCCGTCATGGGCGCGCTGCCGCGGTAGGGGGCGGGCTGCACGTCGATCTTGTACTTGTCCGAGATCATCTTCACCAGGAACTCGGGGATCGAGGCCGGCGCGGGGATGCCGATGGTTTCCTTGCCGCCCTTTTGCGTGCGGACCCACTTCACGTATTCGTCCATGGACTTGGCCGGCGTGCCGCCCGAGACGGCCAGCACGTTGGCGAAGGTGGCGAAGCCGGCCACGGGCACGAAGTCGGTGGCCGGGTTGAAGCCGGGGTTCTTCACGACCTGCGGCAGGATCGATATGGTGTGGTCATGCGACAGGAACAGCGTGTGGCCGTCGGGCGGCGAAGACTTCAGCACCGTGGCCGCGATCTGCCCGCCAGCGCCGGCGCGGTTCTCGACCACCACGGGCACGCCCAGCACGTCCTTGAGTTTTTCGCCCAGCGTGCGTGCAATGGCGTCGGTGCCGGCCCCTGCCGGGAAGCCCACGAGCAGGCGGATGGGAGTGCCGCTTTGCGCCTGCGCAAGGCCGCACAGGCCCAGGGCGGCTAGAAAGAGGCCGGCGCCGATCGCCCGGCGGACCGGCTGAACGCGCTGCATTGAAAAAACCATGATCGACTCCATTCGAGAGAGAGAAAAAAGAGAAATACCTACGGACAGGAACACGGATCTCGTGCAATACCCGTGCCCAGGGCGCCAGCCTTGAATCGTGCCCGAACGGCCCTATTTTGGATGCAGGAATACCACCATGCGACAAGACAAACTCACCACCAAATTTCAGGAAGCACTGGGCGACGCACAGTCGCTCGCGCTGGGCAACGACAACGCCTACATCGAGCCGGCTCACTTGCTGGCCGCGATGCTGCGGCAGGACGATGGTCCCCGCGCCCTGCTGGAGCGTGCCGGCGTCAACGTGCCCGGCCTGCTGAACGGGGCCGAGGCCGCCATCAAGAAACTGCCGCAGGTGCAGGGCCACGACATCGTGCAGGTCGGCCCCGAGCTCGGCAAGCTGCTGCAGGCCACCGAGAAGGAAGCCATCAAGCGCAATGACCAGTTCATTGCCGGCGAACTCTTCCTGCTGGCCCTGGCCGACAGCAAGGCCGACATCGGCAAGACCGCCCGCGAAAACGGCCTGAGCCGCAAGTCGCTCGAAGCGGCCATCGACGCCGTGCGCGGCGGCCAGGGCGTGAACAGCGCCGACGCCGAAGGCCAGCGCGAAGCCCTCAAGAAATACTGCATGGACCTGACCGAGCGCGCCCGCCTGGGCAAGCTCGACCCGGTCATCGGCCGCGACGAGGAAATCCGCCGCGCCATCCAGGTGCTGCAACGCCGCACCAAGAACAACCCCGTGCTCATCGGCGAACCCGGCGTGGGCAAGACCGCCATCGTCGAAGGCCTCGCGCAGCGCATCGTTGCAGGCGAGGTGCCCGATTCGCTCAAGGGCAAGCGGGTGCTGTCGCTCGACATGGCCGCGCTGCTGGCCGGCGCCAAGTTTCGCGGTGAATTCGAAGAGCGCCTGAAGACCGTGCTCAACGAACTCGCAAAGGACGAAGGCCAGACCATCGTCTTCATCGACGAGCTGCACACCATGGTCGGTGCCGGCAAGGCCGAAGGCGCGATGGATGCGGGCAACATGCTCAAGCCGGCGCTCGCGCGCGGCGAGCTGCACTGCGTGGGTGCCACCACGCTCGACGAATACCGCAAGTACATCGAGAAGGACGCCGCGCTGGAGCGCCGCTTCCAGAAGATCATCGTGGGCGAACCGAGCGTGGAGGCCACCATCGCCATCCTGCGCGGACTGCAGGAGAAGTACGAAGTGCACCATGGCGTGCAGATCACCGACCCGGCCATCGTGGCCGCGGCCGAACTGAGCGACCGCTACATCACCGACCGCTTCCTGCCCGACAAGGCCATCGACCTGATCGACGAAGCCGCGGCCAAGATCAAGATCGAGATGGACTCCAAGCCCGAGGTCATGGACCGGCTCGACCGCCGCCTCATTCAGCTGCAGATCGAGCGCGAAGCCGTGCGCCGCGAAAAGGACGAGGCCTCGCAGAAGCGCCTCGGCCTGATCGAGGACGAGATCGTCAAGCTGCAGAAGGAAATTGCCGACTACGACGAGATCTGGCAGGCCGAGAAGGCGCAAGCCCAGGGCAGCGCGCAAGTGCGTGAAGACGTCGACAAGATCAAGTTCCAGATCGAGGAATGGAAGCGCAAGGGCGACTTCAACAAGGTCGCCGAGCTTCAGTACGGCCAACTGCCCGCGCTCGAAAAGCGCCTGAAGGAAGCCGAGGCCAGCGAAGCGAGCAAGGGCAAGTCCAGCGCCCCCACGCTGCTGCGCACCCAGGTCGGCGCGGAAGAAATCGCCGAGGTCGTGGCGCGTGCCACCGGCATCCCGGTCGCCAAGCTGATGCAGGGCGAGCGCGACAAGCTGCTGGTGATGGAAGACAAGCTGCACGAGCGCGTGGTCGGCCAGGACGAGGCCATCGGTGCGGTCGCCAACGCGATCCGCCGTTCGCGCTCGGGCCTGTCCGATCCGAACCGTCCCACGGGCTCGTTCCTGTTCCTCGGCCCCACGGGCGTGGGCAAGACCGAGCTGTGCAAGGCGCTCGCGGGCTTCCTGTTCGACAGCGAAGACCACCTGATCCGCATCGACATGAGCGAGTTCATGGAGAAGCATTCGGTTGCCCGCCTGATCGGCGCGCCGCCGGGCTACGTGGGCTACGAGGAGGGCGGCTACCTCACGGAAGCCGTGCGCCGCAAGCCCTACAGCGTGGTGCTGCTCGACGAGGTCGAGAAGGCCCACCCCGACGTGTTCAACGTGCTGCTGCAGGTGCTCGACGATGGCCGCCTGACCGACGGCCAGGGCCGCACCGTGGACTTCAAGAACACCGTGATCGTGATGACGAGCAACATCGGCTCGCCGATCATCCAGGCCATGGTGGGCAAGCCTTCCGAGGAGATCAAGGAAGCGGTGTGGGACGAGCTGAAGAACTACTTCCGCCCCGAGTTCCTGAACCGCATCGACGAGACCGTGGTGTTCCACGCGCTCGACGCGAAGAACATCGAATCGATCGCGGCGATCCAGCTCAAGGTGCTGCAGGCGCGGCTCGCGAAGATGGACCTGGGCCTGGAGGTGTCGCCGGCGGCGCTGGCGGAGATCGCCAAGGTCGGCTTCGACCCGGTGTTCGGCGCACGTCCGCTGAAGCGCGCCATCCAGCAGCGCATCGAGAACCCGCTGTCGAAGCTGCTGCTGGACGGCAGCTTCGGGCCGAAAGACACCATCGAGGTCACGACCGACCCGATCCGGTCGCCCGGCCAGTTCTCGTTCGCTAAGGCCGGGGAACCAACCGCGGCTGCTTCGGCCTAAAGTTGGATGATGAACTTCATTTTTCGCGTCATTCTTCTGCTCCTGGGGCTGGTTTTCGCGGCCAGCCTGGCCGTCGCGGTCATGCTGCTGGCGGCTGTCTGGGGTGTGCGCTACGCCTGGGGGCGTCTCACGGGCAAGCCCGTGAGCCCTTGGGTGATGCGCTTCAACCCGCGCTCGGGCTTCGACAAATTTCGCAATGCGGCACAACCGGCCGAGCCGACCGCCGCCGACGTGGCCAACGCCCGGGCGCGCGGCGAATCGGTGGAGCGTCCGGTGCGCATTCGCGGCAGCGCCAGCGACGTGACCGACGTGTCGCCCAAGTCGGTCTCGCGCGGCTGAGCCTGCGCTATTCCACGCGCGACAACCCGTCGCGCGGTTCGCCGTCAGAATCGTCCTCCTGCAGCCGCCGCTTCTCGCGGCTTTCGCTTTCATCCAGGAGAGACATTCCATGACTTCGCGCGACATCTTCGTGGTCGGCACCGCCCGCACCGCCATCGGCACCTTCGGCGGTGCCCTGAAGGATGTACCCAACACCCAGCTGGCCACCACGGCAGTGAAGGCCGCCATCGAGCGCAGCGGCGTGGCCGCCGACGCCATCGGCCACGTTGTGATGGGCAACGTGATTCCCACCGACGTGAAGGACGCCTACCTGAGCCGCGTGGCCGCCATCGATGCGGGCTGCCCCATCGAAACGCCAGCCTTCAACGTCAACCGCCTGTGCGGCTCGGGCCTGCAGGCCATCGTGTCGGCGGCGCAGGCCATCGCGCTGGGCGATTGCGACATCGCCATCGGCGGCGGCTCGGAGTCGATGAGCCGCGGCCCTTACTTCGACACCTCTGCGCGCTACGGCGCGCGCATGGGCGATGCGGTGCTGGTCGACTACATGCTCGGCATCCTGCACGACCCGTGGGAGAAGATCCACATGGGCATCACCGCCGAGAACGTGGCGGCGCGCTACGGCATCACGCGCGAGCAGATGGATGAACTGGCCGTCACCAGCCAGCAGCGTGCGGCGGCGGCCATCGCGGCTGGCCGCTTCAAGGAGCAGATCGTTCCGGTCGAGGTGAAGACGCGCAAGGGCGTCGTGCTGTTCGACACCGACGAGCATGTGCGCGCAGACACCACCGCCGAGACGCTGTCGAAGATGAAGCCGGCATTCAAGAAAGACGGCCTCGTGACCGCCGGCAACGCCTCGGGCATCAACGACGGTGCCGCCGCCGTGGTGCTCGCCAGTGGCGAGAGCGTCAAGGCCCGCGGCCTGAAGCCGCTTGCACGCCTGGTCGGCTATGCGCACGCCGGCGTCGAGCCCGCGTACATGGGCATCGGCCCGGTGCCGGCCACGCGCAAGGTGCTGGAGCGCACCGGCCTGAAAGTGAGCGACTTCGACGTGATCGAGTCGAACGAAGCCTTCGCGGCGCAGGCCTGCGCGGTCATCAAGGAACTGGGCTTCGACCCCGCCAAGGTGAATCCGAACGGCTCGGGCATTTCGCTGGGCCACCCGGTGGGCGCGACGGGCGCGATCATCACGACGAAGGCGATTGCCGAGCTGCACCGCACGGGCGGGCGCTATGCACTGGTCACGATGTGCATCGGCGGCGGGCAGGGCATTGCCGCCGTCTTCGAACGGGTCTGAGCGCTGTGCTGCGTCCGCCCGTCCTGATCGATCCCGACGAGGTCGAGATCAGCGCCATCCGGGCGCAGGGCGCGGGCGGGCAGAACGTCAACAAGGTGTCGAGCGCGGTGCACCTGCGCTACGACATCCCGGCGAGTTCGCTGCCCGCCGACGTGAAGGAGCGGCTGCTCGCGCTGCGCGACAGCCGCATTACGCAGGAAGGCGTGCTGGTGCTCAAGGCACAGCAGCACCGCACGCAGGAAATGAACCGCGCCGACGCCTTCGCGCGCCTGCAGGCGGTAGTCGACAGCGTGGCCGCGCCGCCGCGCGTGCGGCGCGCCACCAAGCCGACCTACGGTTCCAAGCAGCGCCGGCTCGAAGGCAAGAGCCAGCGCTCGCAGATCAAGAACCTGCGCGGGCCGGTGCGGGACTGAGCGCGCCGGCGCCTTGCCGGATGCCGAGGCCGGGCGGAGGGACAAAGCCGCAGCTTTATATGCCTGAAACATCGCCCCCGCACAATCAGGCGAATGAGAAGCCATATCGCACGCGTCCTGTTGTCGGCGCTTCTGCTGACACCGCTGGCCGTGCTGCTTGACGGCTGCGCGCCGGATGCAGCATCGGGGCAGGTCGCCAGCAACGCCGCGGCGCCCGAACTCAAATGGGAAGAGCTGATCCCCAGGAGCTGGGACCCGACGAAGCGCTACCGCAACATCAGCCTCGAGGCGCTGCGCGACAACGATCCCAAGGCCGTCCAGATGCTCGACGAGATGCGCGCCGTCTGGGACAACGCGCCGGTCAACGTCGAACTGGACGGCAAGGCGGCCAGGCTCGCGGGCTTTGTCGTGCCGCTGGATGCCTCGCAGGAGGGCATCCGTGAATTCCTGCTGGTGCCGTACTTCGGCGCCTGCATCCACACCCCGCCGCCGCCCGCCAACCAGATCGTGCACGTGATCGCGCCGGGCCCGGTGAAGGGGCTGCATGCGATGGACACGGTGTACGTCAGCGGCACGCTGAAGGCGGCGCGCTATGCGTCGGCGGACATGGGCGTGAGCGGCTACGAGATTGCCGCCGCGGCGGTCGAGCGTTTCGTGCCCCGGCAGCCGCAGTGACCCGAGGCCCTCAGGCCATGCGCTGCGACAGGAAATCCAGGAACGATGTGATGCGCGCCGACAGCTGCGTGTTGCGGTAGTACACCGCGTTCACCGGTTGGCGCACGTCCACCGTGTCCTTGCCCAGCACCTGCACCAACGCGCCGCTGGCTCGGTCGGCATGGGTCATGAAGTCGGCCAGGCAGGCGATGCCAACACCGGCCAGCGCCAGCTGCCGCAGGGTTTCGCCGCTCGATGCCACCACCGTCGGCGCGATGGTCCACTCGTCGCCGTGCGGACCTCGCAGCGGCCAGCGGTTGAGCGACTCCGGCTGGGTGAAGCCGAGCAGTGCATGGCCGGCCAGCTCATCCACCTTGCGCGGCTTGCCGCTGGCTTCGAGGTATGCCGGGCTCGCGAGCACGCGCAGCCGGTGCGTGCCCAGCGGGCGCGCATGCAGCGTGGAGTCGCGCAGCGGGCCGATGCGGATCGCAATGTCGGTGCGGCGCTCCAGCAGGTCGATGGGCAGGTCGTCGGTGTCCAGCTCCAGGCTGATCTGCGGATAGAGCCGCCGGAATTCCGGCACCAGCGGCACGATGGCATGCAGCATGAATGGCGAGGCCGCGTTCACACGCAAGCGCCCGGCGGGCTGCTGGCGGCGCGCGGCCATCTGCTCTTCGGCATCGTCGATCGCGTCGAGGATGGCGCGCGTGCGCTGCAGGAAGGCGGCGCCTTCCTCGGTGAGCTCCAGCCGGCGCGTGGTGCGGCGCAGCAGCGTGGTGTCGAGCTTCTGCTCGAGCCGGCTCAATGCACGGCTGATGCCCGAGACCGTTTGCGCCAACTGCTCCGACGCGGCGGTGATCGAGCCCGTGTCCACCACCGTGCGGAACGCAACCAGTTCTTCGATGGTGGATTTCATGGGGGGCTTCAGGCGGCGGATTCGGTCTCGGCGGAGGCCACCGGCACGTCGATGCGCGGCATCAGCGCAGCGAGCGCCTCGCCGTCGGTGCGGTAGCTGAACAGCATCGGTCCCGGCGCGAGCAGGCCGGCGCGTTCCAGCACCTGCATCGCGGGCAGCTTCATTCCGCTCAGGTGCAGGCGGATGCCCCTGGATTCCATCATCCGGCGGATCGAGCCGAATACCTCGGCGCCGGTGATGTCGATGCGGTTGATGGGCTGTGCGAAGAGGCACACGTCGGTGAGCCCGGGCCGTTCGGCCAGCGCCACGGTGAGGGCGCGTTCGAGCGTGGAGGCAGAGGCGAAGTCGAGCTCGGCGTCCATGCGCAGCGCATAAAGCTGCGGCGCCAGCGGCGGCAGCTTCCAGAGGTTGCGGTCGCGCAGGCTGCCGTCGGGGTGCAGGCCCACTTCGATGATGCGCGGATGCAGGTGGCGATACATGTAGTGCGCCAAGGCGGCCAGCAGCCCGCCGAGCACGCCCCAGTAGATGCTGGGCGCGGTCGCGATGGTCAGCACGAAGGTGCCGAAGGCAATGCCCGCCTCGATGCGCGAAATGCGCCACAGCGCGGTGAAACTCGCCGGCTTCACCAGCCCGAGGATGGCCGTGACCACCACCGCCGCCAGCACCGCCTGCGGCACGTGATAGAGCAGCGGCATCAGCCACAGCAGCGCGCCGGCCACCACCAGCACGCTGAACAGCGTCGCCCAGCCGGTCTGCGCGCCCGCATAGAGCGTGATGGCCGAGCGCGAGAACGAGGAGCTGGTCGGGAACGCGCCCGAGAAGCCCGAGGCCAGCTTGGCAAGGCCCTGGCCGATCAGGTCCTGGTTTTCGTTCCAGAGCGTGCCGGCGCGCGCGTTGTCGACCTTGGCGCTCGACGCGGTTTCCAGAAAGCTCACCAGCGTGATCATCAGCGCCGGCAGCACCAGCGCGCCGAGCGTGCCCATCGGCAGCAGGCCGGGCCAGTAGAAAGACGGCAGGCCCGAAGGCAGGCTGCCGACCACCGCGCCGCCCTGCAGCGCGTAGTCGGCCACCCAGCTGATGGCGGCCGCGCCGGCTACCAGCGCCATCGTGGTCGGAAAGCGCGGAAGCAGGCGCTTGCCGAGCCACAGCACCGCGATGCTGCCGAGTCCGAAGGCGATGGCCACCAGGTCGGGCAACGGGCCGCCGCGCAGCACCTGCGGAATGGTGCGGCCGGTGAAGCCCAGCAGCGCGGGCAGTTGCGAGATGGCGATCAGCACCGCCGCCCCTTGCGTGAAGCCGATCAGCACCGGCGAATTGACCAGCCGCAGCAGCCAGCCGAAGCGCCCCGCGCCCAGCACGATCTGGATGGCGCCGGACATCAGCGTGAGCCACGCCGCCATTGCCACCCACTCGGCGCTGCCCGCCACCGCCAGCGGCGCGAGCGAGGCACCGACCAGCAGGCTGGTGAGCGCCGTGGGCCCCACCGACAGACGCTGCGACGAACTGAACATCACCGCGATCAGCGCCGGGAAAAGCGCGGCATACACGCCCGTCACCAGCGGCATGCCGGCCAGCGCGGCATACGCCACGCCCTGCGGAATGACCATCAGCGCGACGGTGATGCCGGCCATTGCCTCGTTGCGCAGCAGCGCGGCGGAGGGACGGGGCCAGGCAAGGCAGGGAACCCAGCGGGAGAGGCGCTGGCGCAGGGAAGGAGAGGTGGTGGCCGGATTCATGGATGACGGATGGCGCCCGCAACAGTACTGGATGCCGCGCGGGCGCAGAGGGCTTGCGCGGCTGCGCGAAGCATGGGTCAGCTAGACGAGCGAGGTCGCGTTCTTGAGCACGTAGTCGCAGGCCTTGGTCTTGAGCTTGGACGACAGGACCTTGAAATTCAGCGTCTGCCCGTCGCCGCCCTTGAGCAGGCCCTTGGCGCCGTTGGCGAAGCCGGTTTCCTGGGGCTTCTGGCCGGTGATCTTGGCGAGCAGCTTGTCTTTCACCGAGGCTGCGTCGCCGCCCAGATAGTTGTTCTTGACGCAGTACTGCAGCACTCCGGCTGCGTTGCCGATGGTGCTGGAGCCGATGGCGGGCATCTTGAAGCCGAGGTTGTTGCCCAGGCCGCCGAGCGCGGACCCGCCGGAGTTGCCGGAGTTGCCTTGCGTGTTGGCGCTGGCGGCCTCGCCGGCCTTTTCCTTCAGCTGGTCGAGCAGGTTGTTGGCTTGCGCCGAGGCACCTGCCGCGAGCAGTGCCAGGGCGATGAGGGTGGAGCGGGCGTGCATGGTGTCCTCCTGTCGGTAAGCGTGATGGAAAGCGGCCATCAGCATACCGGAGACTTCCAGGGGCGAGGCCCCCTGGCACGCGCCCGGTTTACTTCGTGCGGGGCGGGCGCTTTTCCAGGAGCGGCGCACTCGTGCCTTGCACGCCAACCAGCCCCAGCACCGTCACCAGCGAGTTCTGCGCACCCTTCCAGCCGTCGGTCACGTCGATCCATTCGCTCAGCGCGTGGAAGCCGCCCGTCTTGCCGCCGCCGCCGATGATGATGGCTGGAATGCCCAGCGACATCGGCACGTTCGCGTCGGTGCTCGCGCCGGTCAGCAGCGTCTTGTGGCCGAAGGCCGCGTTCGAGCGCGTGGCGGCCTCGACGATCACCGTGTCCGACTGCGTGCGGCCGCCCGGGCGGTCACCGATGAGCTTGGTGCTCACGCTCAGCGTGTTCACGTTCCAGCGCTTGTTTTCCTCGACCACGGCCTCGTCGATGGCCGCGAGGATCTTCTTCTCGGTCTCCAGCAGCGGCGCCATTTCGTCGGAGCGGATGTCGACCGCCATGCGCGCGTCCGGCGCGATGGTGTTGACCGAGGTGCCGCCGCCGACCGTGCCCACGGTGAACGTCGTCTTCGGGAAAGTGGGCGTGCGCACGTCGGCGATCTTGGCAATGGCGCGGCCCATGCCGTGGATGGCGCTGGGCACCTGGCCGAATGCACCGAAGCTGTGGCCGCCCGGGCCCTTGAAGGTCACTTCGTAGCGATGGCTGCCGGTGCCGAGCATCAGCACCGTGCCCTCGGGCGCGGGCTCGAGGCCGACCATGCCGTCGATGTCGAGGTTGTCGCGGAAGATGGCTTTCATGCCGCGCAGGTTGCCCAGTTCTTCCTCGCCCACGTTGCCGACGAACAGCAGGTCGCCCACGGTCTGGATCTTGTTGTCGTTCAGCACCTTGAGCCACGACAGCAGCACCGACAGGCCGCGCGTGTCGTCGGAGATGCCGGGCGCGTAGAGCTTGCCGTCGCGCTCCTTGACCTTCACGTCGGTGCCGGCGGGGAACACGGTGTCGAGGTGGGCCGAGATCAGCAGCTTCGGTCCGTTGCCCGTGCCCTTGCGCAGGCCGACCACGTTGCCTTCGGCGTCGATCTTCGCGTCGTCGAGGCCGAATGCCTTCATGCGCGCGAGGAAGGCTTCGGCGCGTTTCTGTTCCTTGAACGGGGGCGCCTCGATCTCGGTGAGCATCTTCAGGTCTTCCACCGAGCGCGCGTGGTCGGCCTTCACCGCGTCCAGCAGTTTCTGGATCTGCGGCGACGCCATCAGCTGCGTGTAGGCCTTGTCTACCTCCGGGCGCACCTGCGCGGGCGTGGCCGCGACCGAGCCGGTCTGTGCATGCGCGAGGCTGGCGGCGGCGGACGCCAGGGCGAGGACGAGGGGGGCGAGGCGAAGAGACACAGGGCGAGGCATGGTGCGGGAATGTCCTTGAAAGAAAAACCGATGGAGGTAGAGACGCCGCCGGCGCGGCGTCGTCAGCGATTCTTGCGGCTGTGCTAGGCGTGTGCTCTGGTTTAATCTTCCGCATTGTCAGTTTTTCTAACGGGAGTCCCATGCGCCGCCATATTCCCAGCACCCGCGCGTTGCTGATCTTCGACGCGGTGGCGCGCCATCACGGCGTGGGCAAGGCTGCGGAAGAGCTGTGCCTGACCCACAGCGCGGTGAGCCAGCAGTTGCGGCTGCTGGAATCGCAGATCGGTGTGCGGCTGGTGCAGCGCACCGCGCGCGGCACCGAGCTGACCGAGCCGGGTCGGCGCTACCACGGCCAGATTTCCGGCGACCTGCTGCGGTTGCAGAACCACACGCTCGAGGCGATGGCGCAGCGCACCGACGGCCTGCGGTTGCTGGTGGGGGCGGTGCCGGTGCTGGCCGAAGGCTGGCTCACGCCGCGGCTGCCCGAGTTCATCGCGCAGCATCCGGGCTGCAGCCTGCATCTGCAGGTGTTTCCGACGCATCTCTACATGGATGACCTGCCCTTCGACGTCGGTGTGCAGTACGACGACGCGGTGTGGCCCGGCGCCAATGCGCTCCCGCTGATGGGCGAGCCGTGCGTGGTGGTGTGCTCGCCGAAAGCCAAGGGCCGGGCGGCGATGGCGCGCGGCGACTTCCGTGCCGCGCCGCTGCTGCATCTGCGCACGCGCATGGGCGCCTGGGAGGAGTGGTTCGGCCAGGCGGCGAATGCGCGTGCGCCCGAGAACCTGGTGGCGGGGCACCGCTTCGACCTGTTCTCTTCGCTGGTCGCGGCGGTGCGCGCCGACCTGGGCGTGGGGCTGGTGCCGGAGTACTTCATCGAGCGCGAACTGCGCTCGGGCGAACTGGTGCTGGCCTGTCCGGAACGGGTGCCGTCGAGCCGCGGTTACAGCGTGTTCGTGGCGCCGAGCCGCACCGACGATGCGCTGGTCGGCGCTTTCGTCGAGTGGCTTCTTGCGGCGGCAGCCTAGGCCCGGCGGAACAGCAGCACCGAATTCGTGCCGCCGAAGGCGAAGGAATTGCTGACGGCCGCCTCGAGCGACGGTGCCGCCGTGTCGCCGGGCTGCACCAGGTTCAGGCCGCAGGCCGGGTCGATTTGCTTGCAGTGCGCATTGGGCGGCAACTGCCGCTCGTGCACTGCAAGCACGGTGATGAGCGCTTCTAGCGCGCCGGCCGCGCCCAGCATGTGGCCGTGCAGCGCCTTGGTAGAGCTCACGCGCAGCGCGTCGATGTCGTCGCCCCACACGTCGGCCAGCGCATTGCGCTCGACCACGTCGCCGATGCGCGTGGCCGTGCCGTGCGCATTGCAGTAGCCCACATCGCGCGGCTGCAGGCCGGCTTGCCGCAGTGCGGCGCGCAGTGCGCGGGCCTGGCCGGGGGCGTCGGGCTTGGTGAGGTGAGTGGCGTCGCTGCTCAGGCCCCAGCCGGCCAGCGTGGCGTAGCTGCGGGCGCCACGGGCGCGTGCGCGCTCGGCGGATTCCAGGATCAGGAAGGCCGCGCCTTCGCCCAGCACGAAGCCGCTGCGGTCGGCCGCGAAGGGCCGCACCGCGCCGGCCGCTTCGCCGGGCTGGAAGGTGGCGAGCGTCTGCATCGCCTGCCAGGCCAGCACCACGCCCGGCACGATCAGCGCCTCGCTGCCGCCGGCAATGGCGATGTCGACCTCGCCGCGCTGCACCGCCTTGGCCGCTTCGGCAATGGCTGCCGACGACGAGGCGCAGGCGACGGAATAGGTGAGCACCGGGCCCTGAACGCCCTGTCGCATTGCCACATGGGCGGCGGGTGCGTTGGGCATGAAGGCCGGAATGGTGAGCGGCGACACGCGGCCGTTGCCACGGTAGGCGGCCTCCAGTGCCGCCGCGCCGCCCATGCCGCAACCAGCGAAGACGCCGATGCGTTCGGGATCGGCATCGCCAGTGCCGATACCTGCGTCGCGCATCGCCAGGTCGGCCGCAGCCACGGCCAGCTGGCTCACGCGGTCGACGCCAGCGAGCTGCAGCTTGGTGAACCAGCGCGTTTCGTCGAAGGCGACGGTGGCCGCGGCGGCCGGCTTGGGCAGTTCGGGAAAGACGGGCTGGATGGCCGAGCGGCCTTGCAGCAAGGCCTGGAACAGCGCGCCCGGCGCGTCGCCGTGCGGCGCCATGACGCCCAGTCCGGTGACGGCGACCTCGTGGTTCACGCTGCCTTCGCTGCCCGGACCTTGTCGACCAGCGCCGCGAGTTCGGCCAGGGTGTCGATGTTCGCGTCCTCGTCGGGCATGGTGATGCCGAAGTGGTCTTCGATGGCGAACAGGAATTCGGCGAGCGCCAGCGAATCGAGTCCGCCGGTTTCCCGCATCGAGGCGTGTGGGTCGAGCTTCGACGGTTCGATGCCGTACTTCTCGTGGATCAGGTCCTGCAATTCCTTCAGCGAACTCATCGTGCGATGCCTGTCGTCATGTGCTGCCGCTGATCGATTGCCACCCCTGCAGGGCATGCCATTGGATCGATCCCTTCCTCATTCCGGCTGTTGTGGTCAATGATGACCAATGATATCCGCTCCCACGTGAGGGGAATCCCCTCGCAAACGCTTCCCTGGCCGCCAGTACAGCGAGGGCAGGGCGAACACCACGCCCAGCAGGGCGCCCGCCGCCACGTCGAGCACCACATGCTGCTTGACTGCCAGTGTCGAGTAGGCAATGGCGGTGAACCAGGCCCAGTTCAGCACGCGCCACGGGGCCGGGGTGCGGGTTTCGCGCAGCACGTGCTCGATGCGGATGGCGGTGAAGATGGCCACCGCCACGTGCATCGAGGGACAGGCGTTGCCCGCCGCGTCCACGCCCTGCAGCATGGCAAAGCCGGGGAAGCCGGACACGTCGATGGACAGCGGCGGAATCTGCGTCGGCCAGAAATAGAAGAGCCCCAGCCCGGTGATGCACAGCCCGCCGATCCACAGCCCGTAGACCAACAGCTCGCGGAAGGTGAGCTGCAGCCCCGGCGCAATGCCGACGTAGAACCAGAGCGACAGGTAGGCGCCCAGTGCATAAGGCTGGAACGCGATGAGGTGGTCCAGCGGCGTCAGCGGCATCACCGTGATCGGGAACGACGGGTTGCGCAGCAGGTGGAAGTAGCCGATGAAGAACAGCCAGGTGAAGACCGTGGTGCCGACCGCCTTCAGCAGGAAATGGCGGCGTATGCGCAGCCAGATGTCGGCGGTCCATGTGGGCGCCGGGGCTTCGGGCGCCAGCTGCAGTGGGATCGGTGAATGCATGGTGTCGGTCGCCGATCTTGCCAGAGCGGCACGACCCGCCGCGCGATGCCTTGCCGGTTCAGCTGGCGACGGCGCGCTTGCGGTGCTGGAACGAGGTCGGCGAGCGGCCGGTCGCCGCCTTGAACATGGCGCAGAAGGCGCTGTCGGTGGCATAGCCGCTGGCCGCCGCCACCTGGCTCACGGCCATGCCGCGGGCCAGCAGCGGCAGCGCATGCGCCATCACGGCCTGCTGGCGCCATTGCTGCCAACTCATGCCGAGCTGGTCTCGAAACAGTCGCGCCACCGTGCGCTCGCTCGCGCCGATGGTGGCAGCGCGCTCGGCCAGCGTGGCGCGGTCGGCCGGGTTGCGCAGCAGCGCCTCGCAGAGCTGGCGCAGGCGTTTGTCGGCGGGCAGCGGCACGTCGATGCGGATCTGGGTGGCGCGCTCTACCTCGTCCACCAGAAGCGGCGCGATCATGCGTTCGCGCTGCGGCGCATGCGGGTCGGCAGGTGGCAGGCCGTCGGGCGTGGTGTCGAGCGCGAGCATCAGTGCGCGCAGCAGCGGGCTGATCTCGAGCACCTCGCACTTCTCCCAGGTGGGAGCGATCCAGGCGTGCAGGTAGACGGTGCGCAACTCCGCGTCCTCGATCAGCGTGATGCTGTGCGGCATGTTGGCCGGCACCCAGAGCGCGCGCGAGGGCGGCACGATGTAGCTGCCGTCCTGCGTGCTGAGCCGGATCACGCCGCGGGTGGAGAAGGTGAGCTGGGGCCACGGGTGCTCGTGCAGTTCGACCAGGGTGTCGGCGCTCAGGAAATGTTCCTTGGCGCGCAGCGGTCGCACCGCGTCGGGGGCGTAGAGGTGCGGCGTGAGCGGACCGACGCTGTTGGCCGGCGCGGTCGCGGGAGCAGTCGCGAAAGAAGGAGAGGCGGCGGGGGAGGCGGCGCTTGGCATGGTTTCGACAAATGTTGTCGCTGTATCGGCATTCTGCCGCGTCCCCGCCGCATAGGATCGAAGCCCGCCCCGGTTTTTTGTAGCAATCCATGTCCTCTTCATCCTCCGCCGCCGTTCCGCCCACCACCTTGCGCACCGATGCCAAGCTGATCGGGCTGGTCGGCCTGGCCCACGCGGTCAGCCACTTCAGCCAGCTCATCC
The DNA here is from genome assembly GCF_965279555.1 of Variovorax sp. Classification (NCBI taxonomy): domain Bacteria; kingdom Pseudomonadati; phylum Pseudomonadota; class Betaproteobacteria; order Burkholderiales; family Comamonadaceae; genus Variovorax; species Variovorax sp. The sequence goes on from NZ_OZ257247.1 coordinate 1,217,030, forward strand.
TGGCGCCGTTGTTTCCCTGGCTGAAAGACGCGTTCAACGTGAGCTTCGTCGAACTGGGCGCGGTGCTCACTGTGTTCTTCGTGGTCTCGTGCATCGTGCAGGCGGCCTCGGGCTTCATCGTCGACAAGCTGGGCCCGCGCCCGGTGCTGTTCGTCGGGCTGGGTGCGCTGGGGCTCGCGGCTTTCGGCTACGCAGCGGCGCAGAGCTACTGGATGCTGCTTGTGTGCGCGGTGGTCGGCGGCATCGGCAATGGCGTGTTCCACCCGGTCGACTACACGCTGTTCAACCGCAAGGTCGCGCCCACGCGGCTGGGCCATGCCTACAGCGTGCACGGCATCACCGGCAGCCTGGGCTGGGCGCTGGCGCCGGCCTTCGTGGTGCCGATTGCGATGGCGTACTCGTGGCGCGTGGCGCTGGCGTCGGCGGGTGTCGTGGCCGTCGTGGTGCTGCTGGTGCTTTGGGTCTACCGCAGTGTGCTGTCGCTCGATGCGGCGGCCGTGCACAAGGCCACCGGGCAGGGCGAGCCCGCGCCTGCCGGCGGCGAGTTCGACTTCCTGCGCATTCCCGCGGTGTGGATGTGCTTCGGTTTCTTCTTCTTCTATGCCGCGGTGATCAGCGTGGTGCAGACCTTCGCGCCGGCGGCTGCGGGCCACCTGCACGCGGTGCCGGTGGCGCTGGTGGCGGTGTGCCTCACGGTCTACATGGTGGCCAGCGCGGCCGGCATGGTGGTGGGCGGCTTTCTCGCGTCCGATCCGTCGCGCTGCGAGCGCATCGTGGGCGCGGGCTTCGGCGTGGCCGCCATGCTGGCCTTGGTGCTGGCCTTCGCTGACTTCCCGCCGATCGTGGTGCCGGTTCTGTTCGGGATGATGGGTTTCGTCTCCGGCGTGGCCGGCCCTTCGCGCGACCTGCTGGTGAAGAAGTCGACCCCGCCCAACGCCACCGGCCGCGTCTACGGCGTGGTGTACGCGGGCCTGGACATCGGGCAGGCCGTGGCGCCGCTGGTGTTCGGCCGGCTGATGGACCACGGGCAGTACACGAGCGTCATCGTCGGCCTGGCGGTGGTGCAGGGCGTGCTGATTGCCAGCGCCTTCAACGTGCGCCGGGTGCGCCGCACGGCGCTGGTGCCGGCTTCCGCCTGAGCCTCTGCCGGCTTGTTGAACAGCGGCCGATATCATCGGCCGCATGCAAGCCTTGTATGTGTCAGTGATCGCCGGCGCAGTGCTGGCGGGTTTCGTGCAGGGCCTGTCCGGCTTTGCGTTCGGCATGGTGGCCATGTCGGTGTGGGCCTGGACGCTGGAGCCTCAGCTGGCTGCGCTGCTTGCACTCTTCGGTGCGCTCACCGGGCAGGTGATTGCCGCCGTCACCGTACGCCGCGCCTTCGACAAGAGCCTGCTGTGGCCCTTCGTGCTTGGCGGACTCGTGGGCGTGCCTTTCGGTGTGTGGCTGCTGCCGCACCTGGACCTCGTGGTCTTCAAGCTGTGCCTTGGCGTGCTGCTGGTGCTGTGGTGCCCGGCCATGCTGATGTCGCAGCACCTTCCGAAGATCGCCTTCGGCGGTCGCGTGGCGGACGGCGTGGCCGGTGCCATCGGTGGCGCGATGGCCGGCATCGGCGGTTTCTCGGGGACCATTCCCACGCTCTGGTGCACGCTGCGCGGCTTCCAGCGCGATACGCAGCGCGCGGTGATCCAGAACTTCAACCTGTCGATGTTGATGGTGGCGTTTGCTATCCATCTCGCGAGTGGCAGCATTGCGCGTTCTACCGTTCCACTGCTGGGTGTGGTGGCGCTGGCGGTTGCGGTGCCCGTGTTGCTGGGGGCTCGGCTTTATGTGGGGATCAGTGAGGTTGCGTTTCGGAAGTTGGTGTTGGGGTTGTTGACGGCTTCCGGGGTGGCTATGTTGGTTTCTGCTGTGCCTGCTTTGTTGGCGCGCGGCTGAGGGTTGGTCGGGTGATTTTTTCCCGGGGCCGGGATGTCCGCCCGGCGGCGGACTTACTTTCTTTTGCTTCGCCAAAAGAAAGTAAGCAAAGAAAAGGCGACCCCGCTGTCTGCGACCCTTCGCTTCGCTACGGGCAACCTGCGGTGCTCGCGTTTCGCGGGGTCTCGCAGAACTCGCTTCGCTCAAACAGCTGCGAGCCCTGATCCGCGAAACGCTGCGCTCCTCGGCGCAGCCAGAGGGGAGGGGAAGCTGGCCGGGCCTTTGCTTCGCTCGGCCCACGCCGCACAGCCGCTGCGCGGCTGTGCCATTCGCGCCGAGCGCAGCGATGGCGCGTTCGGTTTCCAACTCCCTTCTGGCTGCGCCGAGGAGCGCAGACGTAGGCGGGATCAGGGCCGCAGCTGTTTGAGCGAAGCGAGTTCTGCGGACCCCCGTCTACGTCGAGCACCGCAGGTTGCCCGTAGCGAAGCGAAGGGACGCAGACAGCAGGGTCGCCTTTTCTTTGGCTACTTTCTTTTGGCGAAGCAAAAGAAAGTAGGTCGGCCGCCGGGCCGAGACCCGGCCCCGGAATACAAGAAAACCAGAAAAGCAACTACCGAGGCAACGCCAAAGCAAACGGCAAGCTAAGCACCCCCAACAGCGTAGACAGCGTCACCAACCCCGCCACATAAGCCCCGTTGTATCCCATCCGCGCAGCCAGCACATAAGCACTCGAAGCAGTCGGCACGGCCGAAAAAGCCATCAGCACGGAAGCCTGCATCGCATCGAGCCGCAGCGCCAACGCCAGCCCCCATGCAACCAGCGGCAGGACGAGATGTCGAATGGCCAGTATCGACACCGCCAGCATCTTGCCCGTGCCCAGCGTCGAGAACTTCATGCCCGCACCCGCGGCCAGCAGCCCCAGCGCGAGCGACGCGGCGCCGATGCGCGTGAGCGTCGGCGTGGCCCAGCCCGGCACGGTGAGCCCCAGCACGTTGGCCAGCAGCCCCGCGACCGTCGCGACGATCAGCGGGTTGCGCACCAGTTGAGGCAAGAAGCCGGTCTGCGCATGACGCGTCATCGGCCACACGGCCGCGATGTTGAAGATGGGCACGCACACGCCGATCAGCACTGCAATGAGCAGCAGGCCTTCGGATCCCGCCAGCCGCTCGGCCAGCGCGAGGCAGATGAAGGAGTTGAAGCGGAACGCGACCTGGGCGCTGGCCGCGTGGTCGCGGCGGTCGATGTGCGAGCCGATACCGGGCACGAAGGGCAGGGCGTAGGCCAGCGCGATGCCGACCGCGCCGATGCACAGGCCCGCGATCAGCAGGTTCGACGTCGCACCGAAGTCCAGCGGGCTGCGCACGATCGAGTGGAACAGCAGCACTGGAAAAAGAAAGTAGTAGACCAGGCTCTCGACCTGGTCCCACACGCGGCGGTCGAGGGCGGTGTAGCGGCACAGGAGCCAGCCGATGGCGATGAGGGAAAAGTCGGGGAAGAGCAGCTGCGCGTAGTTCACCGCTTCGAGGATAAACCGGACGGACCATGGGTAATCCACAGCACGGATGCAGCCCGTGAGCCGCTAGCATCCGGGCTTTCGTTTTTTCGACATCAAAGTCAAGTCAAGGAGTTTTTCGATGCAACGTCGTCAATGGAGCGCTCTGGTGGGCGCCGCCGCGCTGGTCGCGGTAGCGGGCCCGAGCTTTGCGCAGGGATACCCCAGCAAGCCTGTGGAGCTGAGCGTGCCCTTCGCCCCGGGCGGCACGACCGACATCGTGGCGCGCGTGATCTCCGACCCGCTGGGCAAGGTGCTGGGCCAGCCGGTGGTGGTGATCAACCGCGCCGGTGGCGGCGGCATCGTGGGTGCGGCCGAGACGGCACGCGCCACGCCCGACGGCTACAAGCTAGGCATTGCCACGGTGTCGAGCACGGCGGCCAACCCGGCCATCAACCCGAAGACGCCGTACGACCCGATCAACGACTTCACGCCGATCATCAACATCGCGGCCACGCCGAACATCATCGCGGTCAACCCGAGCTTCCCGGCCAAGAACTACGCCGAGTTCGTGGCCGAGCTGAAGAAGAACCCCGGCAAGTATTCGTATGCCTCGTCGGGCACGGGCGGCATCGGCCACCTGCTGATGGAGCTGTACAAGAGCCTGACCAACACCTTCGTCACGCACATTCCGTACCGCGGAGCGGGCCCGGCGCTGAACGACGTGGTGGCCGGCCAGGTGCCGATCATGTTCGACAACATTCCCTCGGCCATGCCCTTCATCACCAGCGGCCGGCTGATCCCGATCGTGGTGTCCGCGCCCCAGCGCCTGGCCGCTTTGCCCAACGTGCCCACCTTCAAGGAAGTGGGCCTGGAGCCGGTGAACCGCATGGCCTACTACGGCATCCTCGGCCCCAAGGGCCTGCCGAAGGAAGTGGTCGAGAAGATCAGCGCCGGCGTGAAGAAGTCGGTGGAAGAACCGGCGGTGCGCAAGCGCATCGAGGACACGGGCTCGCTGATCGTGGCCAATTCGCCCGAGCAGTTCGCCGCGCAGATCAAGGCCGAGTACGAGGTCTACAAGGACGTGGTGAAGAAGCAGAACCTGAAGCTCGACTGAGCCTGGTTTTCTTTCGACGAAAGCCGCCCGCGCCCCGGGCGGCTTTTTCTTTTTTGCTATCTTGCAGCGCATGACCGAGGCCGCCGCCGCACCCACACCCGACATCGACGATTTCATCGACGCCCTCTGGCTCGAGGACGGGTTGTCGAAGAACACGCTGGCCGCCTACCGCCGCGACCTCGCGCTGTTCGCGCAGTGGCTCGGCGCGCAGCAAGGCGGTGCCACGCTTGCCAACGCAAGAGAGACCGACCTGCAGGCCTACATGGGCGCGCGGCTCACCAACAAGGGCAAGGCGACGTCGGCCAACCGCCGGCTCACGGTGTTCAAGCGCTACTACCGCTGGGCGCTGCGCGAGCGGCGCATCACGGCCGACCCGAGCATCCGGCTGATGCCCGCGAGGCAGATGCCGCGCGCCATCAAGACGCTGTCGGAGAAGCAGGTCGACGACCTGCTGGCCGCGCCCGATGTCGAATCGCCCCTGGGCCTGCGCGACCGCGCGATGCTGGAGCTGATGTATGCGAGCGGCCTGCGCGTGAGCGAACTGGTGGCGCTCAAGGCCATCGACATGAGCCTGAACGACGGCGTGCTGCGCGTGCTGGGCAAGGGCAGCAAGGAGCGGCTGGTGCCGTTCGGCGGCGAGGCGCGGCGCTGGATCGAACGCTACCTGGACGAATCGCGCCCCGCGATCCTCGACGGCCAGCAGACGCCCGACCTGTTCGTCACAGCGCGCGGTGCGGGCATGACGCGCGTGATGTTCTGGATCATCGTGAAGAAGCACGCGACCGCGGCGGGCATCCACGTGCCGCTGTCGCCGCATACGCTGCGCCACGCCTTTGCCACGCACCTGCTGAACCACGGGGTCGACCTGCGCGCGGTGCAACTGCTGCTGGGGCACGCGGACATCTCGACTACCACCATCTACACGCATGTGGCGCGCGAGCGCCTGAAGCAGCTTCATGCGAAGCACCACCCACGCGGTTGAGCATTTGCAGGCCTGGCGCATCGGCTGCGCCGGATGGAGCCTGCCGCGCGCGCTATGGCCGGTGTTTCCGCCCGAAGGTTCGCACCTGGAGCGCTATGCGCAGCGCTTCGACGCGGTCGAGATCGACACCTCGTTCCACCGGCCGCACCGGCGCGAGACCTACGAACGCTGGGCCGCGAGCACGCCCGAGGGGTTTGGCTTTGCGGTCAAGCTGCCGAAGGCGGTTACGCACGAATGCCGGCTGGTCGATGCGATGCCGGCGTTCGAAGAATTTGCCGCGCAGGTCGAGGGCCTCGGGAACAAGCTCGGGGCGCTGGTGGTGCAGTTGCCGCCCAGCCTGGCGTTCGATGCCGCAGTGGTGCGCAGGTTTTTCGCCGCACTGCGGCGCAGGCACCCGGGCGCGGTGGTGCTGGAGCCCCGTCATCGCAGCTGGTTCACGCCGCAGGTCGACGGGCTGCTGTCGGGTTTCGAAGTGGCCCGTGTGCTCGCAGACCCGGTGCTGTTCGACGAAGCCGCGGCCCCCGGCGGCTGGCCGGGCCTTGTCTATCTGCGGCTGCACGGCTCGCCGCGGCGCTACTGGTCGGCCTACGACGACGACTTGCTTGCGCGGCTCGCGCAGCGGCTGCAGCTCGCGAAGGCAGAGGGCGCGCAGTGCTGGTGCGTGCTCGACAACACGGCTGGCGGCGAAGCGACCGGCAACGCGCTGACGCTGCGGCGGCTGCTACAGAATCAATGATCAACAAGAGGAGACGGAACGTGAACTTCAACAGACTCTGCGCCGGCATTGGCCTTGGCTTGGCGATGGCCGCAGCTTCAGGCCTCGCCGCCGCACAAGGCTTTCCGGGCGCCAAGCCCATTCGCCTGATCGTCGGCTATCCGCCCGGCGGCGGCATCGACTTTGCGGCGCGCACGGTGCAGGTGCCGCTGCAGGAGGCGCTGAAGCAGCAACTGGTGGTCGACTACAAGCCCGGCGCCAGCGCCAGGTGACGGGGCTCGACATGACGCACGTGCCCTACAAGGGCAGCGCGCCGGCGGTGCAGGACCTGATCGGCGGGCAGACACAGATCCTCATCGACGCGGGCAGCGTGCTGCTGCCGCAAGTGAAGGGCGGCAAGCTCAAGGCGCTGGCCGTGACCGGCCCGGTGCGCGACCCGCAGTTGCCCGACGTGCCGACCGTGAAGGAACTGGGGCTGGCGGGCATGGAGTCGGTCGGCTTCCAGGGGCTGGTGGGGCCGGCGAACATGCCCAAGGAGGTCGTCGAGCGGCTGTCGGGCGAGCTGGCCAAGGCGCTGGCGCAGCCGGAGATCAAGGCCAAGTTCGCGACGGCGGGGGCCGAGGTGCATTCGCTGGGCCCGGTCGAGTTCGCGGCCTTCGTGAAGGCGGACAATGAGAAGTGGTCCAGGCTGATCAAGGAGCGCAAGCTGCAGCTGGACTGACGCAATCACGCAGACGACCCGATCCACAGACACCATGAATTTCCTCGCTTCCTCGAAGCCATCGCGCCGCACGGCGACCCGACTCCTCGCCGCCGCCGCGCTGTGCGCCGCTTCCGGCGCCTACGCACAGGCCGTGCCCAGGACCGTGCGCCTCATCGTCGCCTACCCGGCGGGCGGCGTGAGCGACGTGGTCGCGCGGGCACTGGGCGACCGGCTCGCGGCGCAGATGGGCATCACGGTGATCGTGGACAACCGGGCCGGCGCAAGCGGCGCCATCGGCATGGACGCGGTGGCCAAGGCCGCGCCCGACGGCGCGACGCTGGGCTTCTCGGCCATCAGCCCGCTGGTGCTGAGCCCGCACCTGGGCAAGCTGCCCTTCGATCCGCTGAAGGACGTGGCGCCGGTGGCCAGCGTGATGTATTCGCCGGTGCTGCTGATCGCCACGCCGGCCAGCAAGGCCAAGGACTTCAAGGCGCTGATCGACGACGCCAAGGCGCATCCGGGCGCTGTGCGCTGGGCCACGTCCGGTCCGGCGTCGCTGGGCCACATCGTGCTGGAGCAACTGCATGCGGCAGCGGGCGTGGACATCACGCACGTGCCGTACAAGGGCGGTGGCCAGCAGCTCAACGATGCGATCGGCGGGCAGTTCGAGATTCTCTCGACCAACGCGAGCCCGACGCTGTCGTCGCACATCCAGTCGGGCAAGCTGCGCCCGCTGGCGGTGGGGGCACCGGCCCGGCTGGAGAGCCTGCCGCAGGTGCCCACGCTGGGCGAGCTGGGCTACAAGGCGGCCAACATCAACTCGCTGTTCGGCGTGTTCGCGCCGGCCGCCACGCCGGCTGCGCTGGTCGCGCGGTACAACGCCGAGATCAACAAGGCGCTGGCGAGCCCCGAGCTGCGCGCCAAGCTCACGGCCACCGACAACGTGCCGACCGGCGGCACCTCGGCAGCCTTTGCGAAGGAAATCGCCAGCGAGTTCGAAAGCAACGGCCGCATCATCAAGGCGGCGAACATCAAGGCCGACTGAGCCGCCTCGAACCAGCTGACGCCTGGAAGACACCTGCGCTTGTGGTTCGATTCTCCCTACCTTATAGTAGGTAGATGACCAGCCCTACAGCAGCCGCCCCAGCCCTTGCCACCGGCAGCACCCGCGAGCAGATTCTTGCGGTGGCGCGCGGCTTCATCGAAACCCGTTCCTACCTGGGCTTCAGCTTCCAGGATGTGGCCGACGCGGTCGGCGTGCGCAAGGCCAGCCTCTATCACCACTTTCCGAGCAAGGAAGCGCTGGGCATCGCGGTGATCCGCGCCGCGACCCAGGGCTTCAAGGACTGGGACGCCGCCCGCGCGCGCGAACCGAAGGACGCGCTCGAATCGTATTTCCGCATGTACCGCAACACGCTGAATGCCGGTTCCGGCATCTGCCCTGCGGGCGCACTGGCGCCAGGTTGGGACGTCATCAACGACGAACTGCGCGAGGCGGTTCGCGAACTGCGCAGCACCCAGGTGACGTGGCTCACGGGCGTGCTGGGTGCGCTGATGCCGGCCCGCAAGAAGGGGGCGTCGGTCGCTTCGCTGGCGGCCTATGTGTTTTCTTCCTGCCAGGGTGCGCTTTTGTCGGCACGCATGACAGGGCGCGTGGACGAGTTCGACGAAGCCATCGCGCAACTCAGGAGTTCATTGCCCGGCTGAGCGCGGGCCTGACGCAGGCGCGCTTCGGCGTGCCTATTTTGTGACCCTTTGGCCTACCGATTGGATGGTAGGTTTTATCTGTTGGAGCATTTCATGAAAGCCGTGATTTCCGCCTATGCCCGTTCTCCCTTCCACTTCGCGAAGAAAGGCGCGCTGGCCGACGTGCGCCCCGACACGCTCGCGGCCGGCGTCGTGAAGGGCCTGCTGCAACGCACCGACCTCGACCCCGCGCTGCTCGAAGACATCATCCTGGGCTGCGCCTACCCCGAGGCCTCGCAGGGCAACAACCTCGCGCGGATCGTCGGGCTGCTGGCCGGGCTGCCGCACGAGGTGGGCGGCATGACGGTGAACCGCTTCTGCGGCTCGTCGATGCAGGCGGTGCACATCGCCGCCGCGCAGATCGAGGCGGGCATGGGCGACGCGTTCCTGTGCGTGGGCGTGGAATCGATGACGGCGGTGCCGCAGGGCGGCTTCAACTTCTCGCCGAGCCCGGAGCTGCTGGCCAACACCGACGCCTACATCTCCATGGGCGAGACCGCCGAGAACGTGGCGCAGCGCTGGAACGTGAGCCGCGCCGACCAGGAGGCCTTCGCGGTGGAATCGCATCGCAAGGCTGCAGCCGCACGCGCTGAAGGCCGGCTGGCCGGCGAGATCGTGCCGGTGCGGCTGGCCTCGGGCGACATCGTCGATGCCGACGGCTGCATCCGCCCTAGCACCTCTGCCGAAGCGCTGGCGAACCTCAAGCCCGCATTCCGCCCCGACGGCGTGGTGACGGCCGGCACCTCGTCTCCGCTGACCGACGGCGCGGCCGTGGTGCTCGTCACCAGCGATGCGTTTGCCGCCAGGCACGGCCTGCAGGCGCTGGCACGCATCCGCTCGTTCGCGACCGTGGGCGTCGACCCCGCCGTCATGGGCATCGGCCCGATCCCTGCGACGCGCAAGGCACTGGCACGCGCCGGCCTGAGCGCGGCCGACCTCGACGTGATCGAGATCAACGAAGCCTTCTCGTCGCAGGCGCTGGCCTGCATCCGCGACCTGGGCCTCGACCCCGCGAAGATCAACCTCGACGGCGGCGGCCTTTCCATCGGCCATCCGCTTGGCGCGACCGGCGCTCGCATCACCGGCAAGGCCGCGTCGCTGCTGGTGCGCGAGAAGGGGCGCTATGCGCTGGCCACGCAATGCATCGGCGGCGGGCAGGGCATCGCGACCATCCTCGAGCGCGTCTGAGAACGGTCCGAGAATGCGGGCACGAACCCCAAGGAGAACCGATGACGGCAACCCCTGAAGCCGGCGCCAGGCCCAAGCTGTACCTCGAAGACCTGTCCGTCGGCGACCGCTTCCAGAGCGCCGAGCATGCGCTGGACGTGGCGCAGATCCAGGCCTTCGCGCGGCAGTTCGACCCGCAGCCTTTCCACACCGACGAAGAGGCCGCAAAGAATACCTTCTTCGGCGGACTGGCCGCGAGCGGCTGGCACACCGCGGCGCTCACCATGAAGCTGCTGGTCGAAAGCGGCATCCCGCTGGCCGACGGCATCATCGGCTCGGGGGGCGAGCTGCAATGGCCCAGGCCCACGCGGCCCGGCGACGTGCTGCATGTGGTGAGCGAAGTGGTCGACATCGTGCCCTCGCGCTCCAAGCCCGGCCGCGCGATGGTCACCATGCGCTGCCAGACGCTCAACCAGCATGGCGATGTGCTCCAGCACTTCACGCCCAAGCTGGTGGTGCACGCCAGGCCCGAGGCGATCTGAGGGCCCGAGGGCCCGAGAGCCGGTTCAGACCACCCGCAGGCCCAGTTCCTCGACCAGCGAGGCCGCCTGCCGGTGCGAGATGGTGGCGCCCTTGAACTGCGCCGCGTTCGCGAGCCGCAGTCCGCCGAGGTCGACCTCGCGCAGGTCCGCACCCTCGAATCGCGCCAGCTTCAGGTGCGCGTTGCGCAGGCTGCCGCCCTCGAACACCGCTTCGCGGAAATCGCAGCCCGACAGGTCGGCTTCCGAGAAGTCGAGCTGTTCGAGCGTCTGCTTGCGGAAAGACATGCCGCGCAGATGCGCATCGACCAGCAGCGAATCCTTGAAGCCGATGCCCAGCGCCGACACTTCGCCGAAGTGCGCGCCGGTGAGCTTCACGCCGGTGAAGAAGGCCGAGGCCATCTTGGCGCGCGCCCACTGTGTGTTGTTCAGGTCGCAATCCTGGAAGCGCGCGTTCGTCAGGTCGGCGAGGCCGAAGTCGGCCTGGCGCGAGCGGCATCCGGCCCAGCGGGTGTCCGCCAGCAGTGCGCGTTCGAACGAAGCCTCGGCAAAGTTGCAGAGCGTGAACTGCGCGCCGCGCAGGTCGAGGCGCGACAGGTCGGCCCCGTCGAAATCGCAGCGCTCGAAATGCAGCGGCTCGGCGCCCTTGCGCTCCTGCAGGCAGGCCAGCAGGTCGGGGCGCGACCAGGCCTGGTCTGAAATCACGTGGGTCATTCGGGGCGGGAGTCGGTCAGGGCGCGCAGTTCTTCGGGGCTGAAGCCGGCCCGGCTGCGTGCCTCGAGATTGAAAGGCGGCTTGTGGCGCGGTGCGTCGTAGCGCGCGACCAAGGCCGGGTAGGTGGCGTCGGGGTCGATGCCGGCGCGCTCGCACAGCCAGCGGTACCAGTGGTTGCCGATGGCCACATGGCCCACTTCGTCGCGCAGGATGATGTCCAGGATCTCCACTGCCCGCAGCGCATTGGGCGTGTTCACCCGCTTGAGCTTGGCCTGGATCAGCGGCGTGGCGTCCAGCCCGCGCGCTTCCAGCGTGCGCGGCACCAGCGCCATGCGGCCGAGTACGTCGTCCTTGGTCTTCTCGCACATGTTCCAGAGGCCGTCATGGCCCGGAAAGTCGCCGTAGCGCCAGCCCATGTCCTGCAGATGCGTGTGCAGCAGCGTGAAATGCAGCGCCTCTTCGTCGGCCACGCGCAGCCAGTCGCGGTAGTAGGCCTCGGGCATGCCGTCGTAGCGCCACACGGCGTCGAGCGCGAGATTGATGGCGTTGAACTCGATGTGGCAGATCGAATGGATCAGCGCGGCCCGGCCGTCGGGCGTGAACGGCGAGCGTTTTTGCACGGCGGTGGCGGCAACGCGCACGGGCTTGTCGGGGCGGCCGGGCACGCCGGTGTCGTCGCCGGGCGTGCGGATCGGGTCGGTTGCTATGGAATTGGTAGCGCCGTGCAGAGAAATGGCGCGCGTTGCAGCCACCTTCTGTTCAGGATCGGAGAGGCGCAGCGCGGCCAGCGCGCTCAATCGGGGGTGCATCCCTACAATTCTAGTTTTGCCCCCCGGAGACAACCACGATGGCGATTTATGAATTGGACGGCGTTGCACCGACCCTCGGCGAAGGCGCATGGGTGGCCGACAGCGCCCAGGTCATGGGCAACGTCAGGCTGGCCGACAACGCCAGCGTGTGGTTCGGCGCCGTGCTGCGCGGCGACACCGAGACGCTGACCATCGGACGCAACAGCAACATCCAGGACCTGTCGGTGCTGCATGCCGACATCGGCTGCCCGCTGACCATCGGCGACAACGTCACCGTGGGCCACCAGGTGATGCTGCACGGCTGCACCATCGGCGACAACTCGCTGATCGGCATCCAGGCCGTGGTCTTGAATAACGCGAAGATCGGCCGCAATTCGATCGTTGGCGCCGGCAGCGTCGTGACCGAGGGCAAGGAGTTTCCGGACAACTCGCTCATCATCGGCTCGCCGGCCAAGGTGGTGCGCACCCTCGATGACGCCGCGGCCGCCCGGCTGCGCCAGAGCGCCGAGCACTATGTCGAGAATGCCCATCGCTTCGCGAAGGGTCTCAAGAAGATCGCCTGACCGGTTCGGTTGCAGGCACACAGAGAAAGAAAACGTTTTGAGCGAGCTGCACAAATTCCTGTTCGATGGCCTGCCGGTGCGCGGCATGATCGTGCGCCTGACAGATGCGTGGCAGGAGATCCTTGCGCGGCGCGCCTCCAACACCGCCACCGGCGCCTATCCGCCGCCCGTGGCCGAACTGCTCGGCGAAATGACGGCTGCCGCCACGCTGATGCAGGCCAACATCAAGTTCAACGGCGCGCTGATCCTGCAGATCTTCGGCGACGGCCCGGTCAAGGTGGCCGTGGCCGAGGCCAAGCCCGACCTGAGCCTGCGCGCCACCGCCAAGGTCATTGGCGACCTGCCGGCCGACGCGCGGCTGCCCGACATGGTCAACGTGAACAACAAGGGCCGCTGCGCCATCACGCTCGACCCCAAGGACAAGCTGCCGGGCACGACGCCCTACCAGGGCGTGGTGCCGCTGTTCGACGACAACGGCGAGAAGCTCGGCAAGCTCAGCGACGTGCTGCAGCACTACATGCTGCAGAGCGAGCAGCTCGACACCACGCTGGTGCTCGCGGCCGACGACAAGGTGGCCGCCGGCCTGCTGATCCAGCGCCTGCCCGTGAAGGGCGAGGGCAACCTCGAAGGCACCTCGCGCAAGGACCACGACCAGGCCAACGAAGACCAGATCGGCCTGAACGAGGACTACAACCGCATCTCGATCCTCGCGTCCAGCCTGACTCGCGACGAACTGCTCACGCTCGACGTCGAGACCATTCTTCGTCGCCTGTTCTGGGAAGAGAAGCTGCTGCGCTTCGAGCCGCAGGCCGGCCTGCTGGGCCCGCACTTCGCATGCACCTGCGGGCGCGAGCGCGTGGCGCAGATGATCCGCGGGCTGGGCGTGGAGGAGGCCGAGAGCATCCTCGCCGAGCGCGGCGACATCGAGGTGGGCTGCGACTTCTGCGGCAAGCAGTACCGCTTCGACGCGGTCGACACCGCGCAGATCTTCAGGCCGCCGACGGACCAGATTCCGGGCAGCCCGGTCGTCCAGTAAGCGGCCTGTCGAGGCGCGAGCGCTGGCTCAGCGCGCTTCGCTGCTGTCGAAGCCGCCGAACGAGATGTCCGGCGCGCTCGTGTTGTGCTTGGACGGCAGGCTGCGGCCGAAGCGCACCTGCGTGGCCTGCAGGCTCTTCACCTCGGGCAGCGGCAGCACCTGCTGCGCGGCCTGCGGCGAAGCTTGCCAACGCACGTCGCTCACGTCGGCGTTGTCCGGCGTCACATACATCGATCGCAGCACCGCGAAGGGCTGCGCATTCACGGTCGGCTTCGACAGCGTGACGTCGAGCGCGGTACGCGTACGGCTGATTTCGTCGACGCGCGCCACCGCGCTGCCGCCGTTCGCGAAGCGCACGTGGATCGCCAGCGGTTTCGGATCGACGTGGATCGACGCGATGCTCACCACCGGCCGCGCGGCCGCCTCGACGGGCCCGAGCAGGAAGGACGAGCCATACACGCCGTCGCCGAAGCGCGGGTCCGGCAGCGGCTTGAGCCGCCAGTAGCCGTCCGACGGATAGAGCACGATGGCCTCGAGCGCCTTGCCGTTCTCCTTCTTGAACACCTGCAGCAGGTGGAAGCCCTTGTCCTTGCGCTTGCCCACGCTCACCGGCACGCTCTGCGGACGCCAGAAGCTCGGCAGCGTCATGCCGACAATGCGCCACTCGGCGTTGTCGAGCAGCACCACGGTGCGTTTCTTGAAACGGTGCGCGGGATCGGTGGGGTGGGCGCCGCCGTCGAAGTTGCAACCCGAGAAGTCGGGCGCGGTCACGTCGTTGCCGATCTTGTCGAGGTAGTCGGGCTGCAGCGCCTCGATGCGCATGTGGCGGATGCCGTCGCCGCGCAGGGTGAGGGAGACGTTGTCTTCCTCGGCGCAGGCGGTGGTCGTGGTGCCGTTCTCTATGGTGGCCGCGACGGGAGCGGCAGCGGCAGGGCCGGCGGCCAGCAGCAGGGCGATGAACGCGGTGGCAGGGGTGAGGCGCGCGGCTGTCGAAAGGGGCATCGGGTCTCCGGTGAAGGGGATGGTGCGCGCCGCTCGCTTATTCGCGGCGCCCGATCAGGTCGCTGAAGAGCTTATGTTCGCACTCCGGGTCGGAGCATTTCTCGCAAGGCCATGACCACGAGGCGGGCTTGGCTTCGAGCCGGCCGCGTGCGCGGGTGCGTCCTTCGTTGCCCGCGATCGAGTTGATCGCGTTCCAGGCGTTGGCAAGGCGTTCGCCGCCGCTGCCATGCACCACGGCGAACGAGAGCCTCGCGCCGATGAGTGCGGCGCGCACCAGCGTGTCGGTCGGCTGCTGCGCATGCGGGCCGTCGCGCATGTCGTCGGCCACCCAGGGCAGGTCGAGCGCGGTGAGCAGCGTGATGGCGTAGCGCCGCTGTGCGGCCAGCGCGCCTTCGTAGAGCGAGGTGTCTGCGAAAAGCTGCTCGCTGTAGACCGCCGTCATGAGCGCAGTGGTGTCGGCCACCACCACGCCCGACGCGGCGGCAACGCCGATGCGGCGGGTCTGCTCATCGGCAATGGCCTGCTGCTCGTCGGGGCGCGGCGTGCGGCCCTCGCGCTCGCACCATTCGCGCAGGTATTCGCCCACGAGCGTCACCGGTGTGCCGCGATCCTGCAGGCGCTGCGCGATGGCACGCGCCAGCTCGGTCTTGCCGGTGCTTTCGGCGCCCAGCAGCGCGATGACGCAGCCGGTCGGCAGGGTGGGCGTCATGCGCGTGCCGCCTGTGGCAGGCGTTGCCGCCATGCCAGGTAGCCGGCCACGCTGAGGGCGGCGAATACCGCATACAGCCCGACCGTGAGCCACAGGCCCTTGTGGATGAACAGGCCCACGCTGACCACGTTCACCGCCAGCCAGACCAGCCAGTTCTCGATGAACTTGCGCCCGAGCAGGAACTGCCCGACCAGGCTCAGCCCGGTGGCGAAGCCGTCCCACCAGGGCACGTCGGTGTCGGTGAAGCGGCGCAGGAAGAGGGCGACCGCCGGCCACGCCAATGCGCAGGCGGCCAGAGTGAGTGCAATGCCGCGCGGCGAAAGCCGGCTGACATGCAAGGCGCTCCCGTCGGCCCGATGGCCGCGCAGCCACTGGGCCCAGCCCCACAGGGCGACGAAAGCGAAGAAAACCTGGAGCGAAGCGTCGCCGTAGATGCGCGCCTTGGCGAAGACGGCTACATAAAGCAGCGAACTGACGATGGCCAGCGGCCATCCCCAGTGAATCTCGCGCATGTTGCAGCCGACCATGGCGAGCGCAAGGAGCGCGGCAACAAGCTCGAGCCAGCTGACGGGAGAGCCCCAGAGCAGAAATGCGGGGGCCGAGAGAAGCTCGAGAATCAAGTTCACCCCCAGGCTACGCGCACTTCGTGTCGCTTCGCCAACCCCCTGCCGGGGGCAATACCAGCGGCGCGGCGAAGCCGGTTCCGCGGTATTTCGCGCTCATGCAAAAAACTGTGCTGAATCAAGATGCCAAGGACTCGTCCGACAGGCTGCCGCTGCCTGGGCTGAGGGCGCAGTCTTTTCGTGAGACACCGCGGAACCGGCTTTGCCGGGCCGCCGGTGTCGCCCCCTGGAAAGAGGTTGGCGAAGCAACACGAAGTGCGCGAAGACTGGGGGTCATCCTAGTGTGCGATCTGGACGAACACTTCATTCGGCTTCACCATGCCAAGTTCCGCCCGCGCGCGTTCCTCGACCATTTCGAGGCCTTCCTTGAGGTCGTTGACCTCCGAGGTCAGGCGCTCGTTGTTCAGCGTGGCCTTGGCGTTGGCTTCCTTCTGGTCGGCCAGCTTGGTCCGCAGCTGCGCCACGTCGCGCACGCTGCCGCGCCCGTTCCACAGCTGCCACTGCAGGACGCCCAGCAGAAGCAGCAGGATGATCGGTGGAACGAAGCGGGCGCGCATGCGCGAGGCGTCCCGTGCGTTACTTCAGGTTGTAGAACGCGCCGCGGCCCGGGTACACGGCGATGTCGCCGAGGTCTTCTTCGATGCGCAGCAGCTGGTTGTACTTGGCGATGCGGTCCGAGCGCGACAGCGAGCCGGTCTTGATCTGGCCGGCATTGGTGCCCACCGCGATGTCGGCGATGGTGCTGTCTTCGGTTTCGCCCGAGCGGTGCGAGATCACGGCCGTGTAGCCCGCGCGCTTGGCCATTTCGATGGCGGCGAAGGTCTCGGTCAGCGTGCCGATCTGGTTGATCTTGATGAGGATCGAGTTGGCGATGCCCTTGTCGATGCCCTCTTGCAGGATCTTGGTGTTGGTGACGAACAGGTCGTCGCCCACCAGCTGCACGCGCTTGCCCAGGCGTTCGGTCAGGTGCTTCCAGCCGTCCCAGTCGCCCTCGTGCATGCCGTCTTCGATGCTGATGATCGGGTACTTGTCGACCCAGGTCGCGAGCATGTCGGTCCAGCTTTCGGACGTGAGCGAGAGGTTTTCGCCCGACAGCACGTACTTGCCGTCCTTGTAGAACTCGCTGGCCGCGCAATCGAGGCCCAGGGCGATCTGCTCGCCTGCGGTGTAGCCTGCCTTGTCGATGGCTTCCAGGATCAGCTGGATGGCCGCTTCATGGCTCTCGACGCTGGGGGCGAAGCCGCCTTCGTCGCCCACCGCCGTGCTGATGCCGCGGTCGCCCAGGATCTTCTTGAGCGCATGGAACACTTCGGCGCCGTAGCGCACGGCCTCGCGGAAGCTCTTGGCGCCCACGGGGATGATCATGAACTCCTGCAGGTCGAGGCTGTTGTTGGCGTGCGCGCCGCCGTTGATGACGTTCATCATCGGCACCGGCAGCTGCATGCCGCCCATGCCGCCGAAGTAGCGGTACAGCGGCAGGCCGGACTCTTCGGCCGCGGCGCGGGCCACGGCCATCGACACGGCGAGGGTGGCGTTGGCGCCCAGGCGGCCCTTGTTGTCGGTGCCGTCGAGGTCGATCATCGTGCGATCGAGGAAGGCCTGTTCGCTGGCGTCCAGGCCGAGCACGGCTTCCGAGATCTCGGTGTTGATGTTCTCCACGGCCTTGAGCACGCCCTTGCCCAGGTAGCGGCTCTTGTCGCCGTCACGCAGCTCGATGGCTTCGCGCGAACCGGTCGACGCGCCCGAGGGCACGGCCGCACGGCCCATGGTGCCCGACTCCAGCAGCACGTCGCATTCGACGGTGGGGTTGCCTCGGCTGTCGAGAATCTCGCGGCCGACGATGTCAACGATTGCACTCATCTTTTGTCTTTCTCTTTCGGTTCTCTTTGGCGGATGAATAAATGGGGCAGGGGGCTCAGAGGCCCTCGACGGCGATCATGTTCATGATCGCGGCGCCGGCACGCGCTTCGCGGGCCTTGAGGTATTCGGGCGTGTCGTAGAAGGCCTTGGCCTTCTCGAAGCTGGCGAACTTGAGGATCACGACGCGCGTGGGCTTCCAGTCGCCTTCCAGCGGCTGGACCTGGCCGCCGCGCACGCACACCTCGGCGCCGTGCGCCTGCATGGCGGCGCTCGACCACTTCTTGTATTCCTCGTACTGCGTCGGGTTGGTCACCTCGACGTGGGCGATGACGTATCCGCTGCTCATGCCACAGCCTTCAGCGTCTTGTTGGTGCTGCCCGCGCCCTTTTCCTTGTGTTCGAGCGCCGCCTTGATGAAGGCGTTGAACAGCGGATGGCCGCCCCATGGGGTCGACTTGAACTCGGGGTGAAACTGCACGCCCATGAACCAGGGGTGCACGTCCTGCGGCAGCTCGACGATCTCGGTCAGGTGCTCGCGCTGCGTGAGCGCCGAGATCACGAGGCCGGCCTTGCGCAGCTCGTCGAGGTAGTTGACGTTGGCTTCGTAGCGGTGGCGGTGGCGCTCGGTGACCACGTCGCCGTAGATGCTGTGGGCCAGCGTGCCGGGCGAGACGTCGGAGCTCTGCGCACCCAGGCGCATGGTGCCGCCGAGGTCGGACTTCTCGTCGCGCGTCTTCACGGTGCCGTCGGCGTCCTTCCACTCGGTGATCAGCGCGATCACGGGGGTGGGCGTCTCGGGGTCGAACTCGGTGCTGTTGGCGTTCTTCAGGCCGGCCACGTGGCGGGCGTATTCGATAGTGGCGACCTGCATGCCCAGGCAGATGCCGAGGTAGGGCACCTTGCCTTCGCGGGCGAAGCGGGCGGCCGAGATCTTGCCTTCCACGCCGCGCTGGCCGAAGCCGCCGGGCACCAGGATGGCGTCGTACTTGGCCAGGCGCGACACGTCCTGCGCCGTGATGGTCTCGGAGTCGATGTAGTCGATCTTCACGCGGGCATGGTTCTTCATGCCGGCATGGCGCAGGGCTTCGTTCAGCGACTTGTAGCTGTCCGACAGGTCGACGTACTTGCCGACCATGGCAATCGACACTTCCTTTTGCGGATGCTCGACCTCGTAGACCAGGTCGTCCCAGCGCTGCAGCTTGGCGGGCGGGGTGTTGATGCGCAGCTTGTCGCAGATCAGGCCGTCCAGGCCCTGCTCGTGCAGCATGCGGGGCACCTTGTAGATGGTGTCCACGTCCCACATCGAGATGACGCCCCATTCGGGCACGTTCGAGAACAGCGAGATCTTGGCGCGCTCGTCGTCGGGGATCGGGCGATCGGCGCGGCACAGCAGGGCGTCGGCCTGGATGCCGATTTCGCGCAGCTTCTGCGCGGTGTGCTGCGTGGGCTTGGTCTTGAGTTCGCCGGCGGCGGCGATCCAGGGCACGTAGCTCAGGTGCACGAAGGCCGAGTTGTTCGGGCCCATGCGCAGGCTCATCTGGCGCACGGCCTCGAGGAAGGGCAGCGATTCGATGTCGCCCACGGTGCCGCCGATTTCGACGATGGCCACGTCCACCTCGTGCGCCGTGCCGATGCCGGCGCCGCGCTTGATGTATTCCTGGATTTCGTTGGTGATGTGCGGGATCACCTGCACCGTCTTGCCGAGGTAGTCGCCGCGGCGTTCCTTCTCGAGCACGGTCTTGTAGATCTGGCCGGTCGTGAAGTTGTTGGCCTTGCGCATCCGCGTGTTGATGAAGCGCTCGTAGTGGCCGAGGTCGAGGTCCGTCTCGGCGCCGTCATCGGTGACGAACACTTCACCATGCTGGAAGGGCGACATCGTGCCGGGGTCGACATTGATGTACGGATCGAGCTTGATGAGGGTGACTTGGAGGCCGCGCGATTCGAGGATCGCGGCGAGCGAGGCGGAGGCGATTCCCTTGCCAAGGGAAGATACGACACCACCGGTGACGAAGACAAATTTGGTCATGCCAGTTCCGGACTTTGCAATCCGGGCAGTGGGAAATTGCGATTATAGGTGTGCCCTTCGCGGCACCTTCCGGCCAAGGGCTTGTCGGGGCTTGGCCGATGACATGTGAGCAACAATACGCCCCATGCAAGATCTCGCCGGCAAACACATCGTCCTCGGTCTCACGGGCGGCATCGCCTGCTACAAGTCGGCCGAGCTGTGCCGGCTGTTCGTCAAGGCGGGCGCGACCGTCCAGGTCGTCATGACCGAGGCGGCCGAGCAGTTCATCACGCCCGTGACCATGCAGGCGCTCTCGGGGCGCACGGTCTACACCTCGCAATGGGACACCCGCGAGCCCAACAACATGCCGCACATCAACCTGAGCCGCGAGGCCGATGCGATCGTGCTGGCGCCCTGCAGCGCCGACTTCATCGCGCGGCTGGTGCAGGGCCGTTCCGACGACCTGCTGAGCCTGATGTGCCTGGCCCGGCCCATGGACCGCATTCCGCTGCTGATCGCGCCGGCCATGAACCGCGAGATGTGGGGCCATCCGGCCACGCAGCGCAACCTGATGCAGGTGGCGGCCGACGGCGCCACGGTGCTGGGCGTGGGCAACGGCTGGCAGGCCTGCGGCGAAACCGGCGACGGGCGCATGCTCGAACCCGCTCAGCTGCTCGAGGACATCACGGCCTTTTTCAGCCCCAAGCTGCTGGCGGGGCAGAAAGTGCTGGTCACGGCGGGGCCGACCTTCGAGTCGCTCGACCCGATCCGTGGCATCACCAACCATTCGTCCGGCAAGATGGGTTTTGCCATTGCCCGCGCGGCCCGCGAAGCGGGCGCCGAGGTCACGCTGGTGGCCGGACCGGTCCACCTGCCCACGCCGCGCGGCGTCACGCGCGTCGACGTGCTGTCGGCGCAGGACATGCTCGAAGCCACCACCCGCGCTGCGGAGTTTGCTAGTGTTTTCATAGCAACAGCCGCCGTGGCCGATTGGCGCCCGGCCACGCAGAGCGACCAGAAGATCAAGAAAGACGGCAGCGGCAAGACCCCGGTGCTGGAGTTCGTCGAGAACGCCGACATCCTGCTGACCGTCGCGCGAAGCGAGCGCGCCCGGTCGAAGAAGCTCTTCTGCGTGGGCTTCGCGGCTGAAAGCGAAAACCTCGCGGCCCACGCCAAGGCCAAGCGCGAGCGCAAGGGCATTCCGCTGCTGGTCGGGAACATCGGCCCGCTGACCTTCGGGCAGGACGACAACGCGCTGCTGCTGGTCGACGCCAACGGCGTGCGCGAACTGCCGCGCGCGCCCAAGCTCACGCTGGCCCGCGAACTGATGACCGAAATCGCCGCACGACTTCCCGACTGGAGGGTCTGATGAACCTGAATCCCCAATGGAACACGCCGCCCAATGGCGACTTCGCGCGTTACGTGGAACGGCTGTCGGCCCAGGCCGCATTGCCAAGGCGCGCGCCCAAAGAGGGCGAGCCGGGGCTCGACGTCGGCATGACCCAGCCTCCCGGCCAGCAGGGCCCGGGTGCGCAGAAGGCCCAGGGCCCCGTCACGGCCGCCATGCAACGGCAGCAGCAACAGCAAGAACTGCCCAACGGCGAAGTACCCAAGGCCCAGCCTGGTGCGTTCGATCCGAAGGTGCTCAAGGTGATGGGCGCGGTCGGCGCGCTGGTGTTCCTCGTCCTGTGGGCTTCGGGCGTGCCTTTCGGCGTGCTCGTGCTCCTGCTGGGCGTGGCCCTGTGGTTCGGCAAGAAATTGAAGGGCGTGAAGTTCACCCCCGGTGTCGCCAAGTGGCAGCTGCTGCTGGAAGAGGCGAACCGCAAGCAAAGAGAACAGCAACAGAAGCAAGGCAGCAATTAAAAGTGAAAGTAGACGTCCGTATCCTCGATCCGCGCATGGCGGATCAATTGCCCGCGTATGCCACCCCCGGCAGCGCCGGCCTCGACCTGCGGGCCTGCCTCGATGCCCCCATCACGCTGGAGCCCAACGGCTGGCAGCTGGTGGGCACCGGCATCGCAATCCACCTGGCCGACCCGGCCTACGCGGCGCTGATCCTTCCGCGCTCGGGGCTGGGCCACAAGCACGGCATCGTGCTGGGCAACCTCGTCGGCCTGATCGACAGCGACTACCAGGGCGAACTGAAGATCAGCGCCTGGAACCGCAGTGACACGCCCTTCGTGCTGAACCCGATGGAGCGGCTCGCGCAGCTGGTGATCGTGCCCGTGGTGCAGGCGCAGTTTCGGGTGGTCACAGAATTTGCACCTACGCAACGCGGCGAGGGCGGCTACGGCTCCACGGGCAAACATTGAGCGAATCCTGAGGGGAGCCTGAGTTTCCGGGCGGTAAAGAACGGAACCCGGGCAGCCCCCGTTGCCTCGAAGGTTTCAACGTGTGTTTTGCGTCATCGCGGCAACGGCTGCGGCGTTAGACACACGCAGGCGCATTGTTCGTGCGCCGTTCTATCTGAGGAGCCTCTCAACATGAAGATTTCAATGCGCTTCGTTTCCGTTACCGCTTCCGTGCTGGCCGTGGCCACGCTCACGGCGTGCGTGGCGCCGGCGCCTGTCTACCAGACCTCGCGCTACCCCTACCAGGCACCGCCGCAGGCCATCCAGTACCGCGAAGCCTCCTATGTCGAATACGGCCATGTGGCCAACATCGAGGTGCTGCGCAGCGAAACGGCCGGCACCGGCACCTCGGGCGGCGGCGCAGTGGCCGGCGGCGTCATCGGCGGCGTGGTGGGCAACCAGTTCGGGCGCGGCAATGGCCGTGCCGCGGCCACCGCGCTCGGCATCGTGGGCGGCGCCCTGCTGGGCAACAGCATCGAGGCCCAGCAGAACGGCCCCCGTGTATACGAGACCTATCGCGTGTCAGTGCAGACCGACCGTGGCGGCTACCGCGCGTTCGACGTGCAGAGCCCCGGCGACCTGCGCATCGGCGACCGCGTGCGCATCGACAACGGCCAGATCTCGCGCATGTGACCCATCCACTCCCCGACTCGTCGGGGCACGAAAAAGCCGGGCAATGCCCGGCTTTTTCTTGGGCGCCATCGGCCGTCGTCAGTGCAGCGTCTCGTTGCCCGGCGCCATCGGCGCGACCTTGAAGAAACCCGTGCCCGCAGTGCCGCGTCCGACTTCTTCTTCCGTTGCCTCGCGCACCGAACGCACCGTGATGTCGAGCCGGATCGCGATGCCGGCCAGCGGATGGTTGCCGTCGAGCACCAGGTGGTCGGGGTAGATCTCGGCCACGGTGTAGATCGTGTCCTTCGGAATGTCGGCGTTCACGCCCTTGGGCAGCGCCGAGCCGTCGAAGGTCATGCCTTCTTCCGTGCCTTCGGGGAAGAGCGAGCGGGGCTCCAGGAAGAGCAGTTGGTCGTCGAAGTCGCCGAAGCCTTGCTCGGGCTCGATCTGCAGTTGCACTCGGGCGCCGGGCTCATGGCCCTGCAGGGCCGCCTCGATCACGTCGAAGAGATCGTCGCCGCCCACCATGAATTCCACCGGCTCTTCGAGCACGTCCAGCACGTCGCCGAGCGTGTCTTTCATCGTCCAGGTCAAGCCGACCACGCATTGTTCAGAGATTTCCATTGCAGAATTCTCCCATGGAGATTAATCAACCGCTGCCGTTGCTCGGCGGCCTGAGTGCCGCGCAGTTCATGCGGCGGTATTGGCAGAAAAAGCCCTTGCTGGTTCGCCAGGCCATTCCCGCCATGGTGCCACCGATCGAGCGCAATGCGCTGTTCGCGCTGGCCGAAAAGGAAGAAGTCGAGTCCCGCCTGATCCGGCAAGGCAAGGCCGGCTGGTCGCTCAAGCACGGCCCGCTGCCGCGCCGTGCCTTGCCGCCGCTCAAGCAGCCAGCCTGGACGCTGCTGGTGCAGGGCGTCGACCTGCACCACGAGGGCGTGCACGAACTGTTGCGGCAGTTTCGCTTTTTGCCGGATGCCCGCCTCGACGACCTGATGATCAGCTACGCGAGCGACACCGGCGGCGTCGGCGC
Source organism: Variovorax sp. (assembly GCF_965279555.1). NCBI lineage: Bacteria > Pseudomonadati > Pseudomonadota > Betaproteobacteria > Burkholderiales > Comamonadaceae > Variovorax > Variovorax sp. Next base: position 1,240,721 of record NZ_OZ257247.1, read on the forward strand.
GCATTTCGACAGCTACGACGTGTTCCTGCTGCAGGCGCAGGGCCGGCGCCGCTGGTCCATCGGCAAGCAGAGCGACCTGCGGCTGCAGCCCGGCGTGCCGCTCAAGATCCTCGAGAACTTCGAACCCGAGCAGACCTTCGTGCTCGAGCCCGGCGACATGCTGTACCTGCCGCCACGCTATGCGCATGACGGCGTGGCCGTGGGCGACGACTGCATGACCTGCTCGATCGGCCTGCGTTCGTCCGCATTGGGCGAGCTTGGCGCCGACCTGCTCGCGCGAATGGCGCAGGCCTATTCGGAAGACCTGGAAGACGCCGGACCCACTGAACTGGCGCGCTACCGCGACCCGACGCAGCCGGCCGTCGACAACCCCGCGCAGATGCCCGCCGCATTGCAGGGCTTCGCGCGCAAGGCCGTGGAAGCTGCGCTGCGCGATGCCGACGCCGTCGATCGCGCGCTCGGCGAGTCGCTCACCGAGCCCAAGGCCAACGTGTGGTTCGGCGAGGGCAGCCAGGCGCCCGACAACATGCAGCGCGTGGCGCTGGACCGTCGCACGCGCATGCTCTACGACACGCGGCACATCTACATCAACGGCGAGAGCTTTCGTGCCGGCGGGGCCGACGCCACGCTGATGCGCCGCCTTGCCGACCAGCGCGCGCTGGGCCCTCGCGAGCTGAGCCGCGCCAGCGAAGGCGCGCTCGCGCTGCTCGCCGATTGGTCCGAAGCAGGCTGGCTCCATGCCGAATGAATGACGAGGCCGCACAACCGCTGAGCGAAGGGCGCTTCGACGGCCGCGAGGCCTTCGATGCGATCCTGCGCACGGCGCTGTCCGCTGCCGCGCGCGAGGGCTGGAGAGAGATCGTCTTCAGCGACCCCGACTTCGCCGACTGGCCGCTAGGCGAGCGCGCGAGCATCGAGGCACTGCAGGCATGGTCGGCCAGCGGGCGCCGCTTCGTGCTGCTCGCGCAGCGCTTCGACATTCTTGAGCGAGGCCACGCGCGCTTCGTACCGTGGCGCCGCATGTGGGACCACATCATCGAATGCCGCACGACCGGCAAGGCTGCGGGCTGCGAAGTGCCCAGCGCCATCTGGACGCCCACATGGTTCGTGCATCGCATCGACCCTGAGCGCAGCCGCGGCGTGAGCGGTACCGATGCACGCGCGCGCCGTGCGCTGCGCGAGTCGATCGACGAGTGCTGGCGCGTCGCGCGGCCCGCGTTTCCTGCCTCCACGCTGGGCTTGTAAGCCAATGCCGCGAATGCGGCTGCCAGACACATTCGAGGCGGTATGCAGGTCTAGAATTTTTTCGTTCCAGACCTTCATTGTCAAAGGAGATTCCATGAAGAAGTCATCGTCCGTCCTGATCGCCTCGCTCATCGCCGCTGCCGCGCTCGTCGCCTGCGGAAAGAAGGAGGATGCAGCGCCGGCTGTCGTGACGCCGCCTCCTGCGCCCGTGACCGAGCCCGCGCCCGCTGCTCCTGCGCCCGCGCCTGCCACCACGCCTGATTCGAGTACCTCGTCCGCTACGCCGGCGCCTGGTGCTTCGTCTGCGCTCGATGCCGCGAACGCAGCCACCGAGGCTGCGAAGAAGAACAACGAAGCGCCGAAGCAGCAATGAGCAAGGGACTTGCGCCAGCGCGATAAAAAAACCGCCATGAGGCGGTTTTTTTTATTAGGGGAGAGTGAGCAAGGCCGCGCCCAGGCTCACACGTCGAGCCAGGGCGAGCCTTCTGCAGCGTCGGCGGTGAGCATCTCTGCCTCATCGCCGCCCAGTGCCTCGGCCATCAAGCGGCGCACGATCTCGGGCCGGTTGTTCTGCTCGCTCAGGTGCGCAGCGACCACATGGCGCAGGCCGCCGTGCAGCACCGCGCGTGCGATGTCCGCCGCAGCCGTGTTCGACAGGTGCCCGTAGTTGCCGCCCACACGGTGCTTGAGAAAGGCCGGGTAGGCCGAGCCCGCCAGCAGGTCGCTGTCGTGGTTGAACTCCAGCAGCAGTGCATGCACGCCGCTAAGCCGCGCGAGCACATGCGCTGTTGCATGGCCGAGATCGGTCAGCACGCCGAGGGTGCGATTGCCGTCGGTGCAGCGCAGTTGCAGCGGCTCGCGCGCGTCGTGGGGAACGGTGAAGGGCTGCACGCCGATGTCGCCCACCGCGAACTCGGCGTCGTCGCGCGCGATGTTCAGCAGGCCTTCGAAATCGCGCCCGCCGGTGGCTAACCATGTGCCTTCGCTCATCCATACGGGAATGCGGTTGCGCCGCGAGAGCGAATGGGCGCAGCCGATGTGGTCTCCGTGCTCGTGCGTGACGAAGACTGCATGGATGTCGCTGGCGGCAAGGCCTGCGCGGGCCAGCCGCAGGTCGAGCTGCTTGAGGCCGAAGCCGCAGTCGACCAACATGCGGGAGGTGCGGCCGCCGCTGGTCGCTTCGACCAGCGCGGCGTTGCCCGTGCTGCCGCTGCCGAGACTTCGGAAGCGGAGCATGCGGGTTACTTCAGGTCGTCGGCGATGACCTTGACGATGCGCTCGGCGTTGGCAGACGTTTCAGGCGCGCCGGCTTCGTTCATCACAACCACCGTGCTGCTCTCGCCCTGGCTCTTGACCGAGATGCGGAACTTCAGCGGTGACTCGTTCTTGCTCGACCCGCTGAACAGCTTGCCGAAGAAGCCGGGCTCCTTCTTGTCGGGGTTCGGCGGCACGTAGCGCACGAAGTACACGCCGGCGCTGCGGTCTCGGTCTTCCACTGTGAAGCCGGTGCGGTCGAGCGCCAGGCCCACGCGGCGCCATGCGCGGTCGAAGCCTTCGCTGATCTGCACGGCCGGCTGGTTGCCGATCTTGGTGATGGTGGCGGTGCGTGCCGGTGCCGTGGTGGCGGCCAGGATCTTCGACTTCTCTTCCGAGACGCCGAGCTTGACCATCAGGCGGCGCAGGAATTCGGTCTCGAGCTCAGGGTCGCTGGGGCGGGGCTGCCACACCGTCTGGTCCTGGCGGGAGTTGTTGTAGACCTCCTGCATGCCGCGATGGCTGATGAAGATCTCGGTGCCGTTGGGCGTGCGTTCCAGGCGGGTGCGGAAGCGGTCGAGTTCGCCGGTCGAGTAGACCGAGTCGACCAGCTTGCCCAGCGTGCCGCGGATGATGTCCTGCGGCAGCTTGGCGCGGTTCTCGGCCCAGTCGGTTTCCATGATGCCCAGGTTGCGCTGGTCGGTGGTCAGCAGGAAGCCGCTTTCCTGCCAGAAGTCGCGAACCGGCTCCCAGAGCTGGTCGGGCGTGCGGTTGACGACGATCCAGCGCTGCGTGCCCGAGCGCTCCATCTTGACGTCGCCGATGTTGCTCACGGCGGTGGGCACGCCCGGGGCGTTGGCAATGCCGGCCTGGTATGCGTTGGCGGTCACGGCGCCGCCGGGGATGGCGTAGCGGTTGTCGCGCGAGAGTTGGGAGAGGTCGGGAGGGACTTCGAGCGTCGGAGCCTTGCCGGCGCTCTTGTAGTCGATCTTGTCGCTCTCGAGGACGGAGCAGGCGGCGAGGCTGGCAACCAGGGTGGCCAGCAATGCATATCGCGAAATTTGCGAAAGGTTCTTCAACGTCGTCTTCCTTGTTGGAATGGTTCGGTCTATCTGTGGGCCGCAATGCCCGCCATCTCAGAGCATGGTTCGGGCAAAAGGTTGCTTAACCTTGTTGCGGCCAGGGAAAAAGCAGATCGCAGGTCGGAAATGGGTTGGGGGGCTCAGTTCTTGAGCAGGCCGGTGGCACGCAACGCGCCTTCGACCGCCGGACGGCTGGCTTCGCCCAGTTCGGTGAGCGGCAGCCGAAGCGCGCCGCCGCACAGGCCGAGCCTGGCCATGGCCCACTTGAGCGGGATCGGATTCGGCTCGACGAACAGGTTGCGGTGCAGCGGCATCAGTTCGAACTGGATCTGCATGGCGCGCTTGACGTCGCCTGCCAGCGCCGCGACGCACAGCTCGTGCATCTTGCGCGGCGCGATGTTGGCCGTGACGCTGATGTTGCCCTGGCCGCCGCACAGCATGAGTGCGACCGCGGTCGGGTCGTCGCCGGAGTAGACGGCGAAGTTCTTGGGCACGTCGCGGATGAGCCACTGGGCCCGCTCGATGTTGCCGGTGGCTTCCTTGATGCCGATGATGCCGGGCACCTGGGCCAGGCGCAGCACGGTGTCGTGCGCCATATCGGCGACGGTGCGGCCGGGCACGTTGTAAAGCACGATGGGCAGGTCGCCCACGGACTCGGCGATGGCCTTGAAGTGCTGGTACTGGCCCTCTTGCGTGGGCTTGTTGTAGTACGGCACGACCTGGAGCTGGGAGTCGGCGCCCACGCCCTTGGCGAACTTGGCGAGCTCGATGGCTTCCTTGGTGGAATTGGCACCGCAGCCGGCCATCACGGGGACGCGGCCCTTGGCCTGTTCGACCGAGACGCGGATGATTTCGCAGTGCTCTTCGACATCGACCGTCGGCGATTCGCCGGTGGTGCCGACCACGCCGAGGCAGTCGGTGCCTTCTTCGATGTGCCAGTCAATGAGCCGCCGCAGGGCGGGGTAATCGACACTGCCGTCGTCGTGCATCGGCGTGACGAGCGCGACGATGCTGCCTGTCAGTTGCTCCAAGGGGAATCTCTTTGTCGGTGGACGAAAGCGCCGATTCTACTTACTCCGGGGCCGGCGGAAACACGCCCCCCGACCCCCTCAGTTTCCCTTAAGGAGGCGGCGGGGCGGCTGGCCGGGGGCATTCCCGGCCTCGCGGACGGCGGCAATGCGCTGGACGAAGCGGGCCGGCTCGGGCTCGAAACCGTCTTCGTAGGCCACCACGCGCAGTCCGGTGCAGGCGGCGAGCAGCTCGCCGGGCTGCAGCAGGAAATCGGGCCGCGAGGGCTTGCCCACGGTCTCGTTGCCCGCGGCGAAGGTCTCGTAGAGCAGCACGCCGCCCGGCGCCACCGCGGCCGCGATGTCGGCCATGCGCGGCCGCCAGAGGTAGTGCGTGACGATCACGCCGCCGAAGGCCTGGCCGGCAAACGGCCACGGGCCCGATTCGATGTCGGCCTCGACCACGCTGCCGAAGGCGCCGGCCGCCGCCACGGCTTCGGGCGAACGGTCGACGCCCGTCACGGCGTGGCCGCGCCTGGCGAACCAGCACATGTGCCGCCCGGAGCCGCAGGCCACGTCGAGCACCGTGGCGCCGGGCGCGAGCAGGTGCGACCAGCGGACGATCCACTCGGAAGGCGCGCCCGTGCCGTGCGCCGTTGCTGCAACTTTCATGGCGGATCGGAGGAGAAGAGAAGAGAGGAAGCGTCAGAAGCAGGACCAGATCTGGTCCACCAGCGTCACGAGGAAGTCCGGATGCACGTACATCGCGAACACGCCGCCCAGCACTGCCAGCGCGGCCGCGAGCCAGCCGGCGTGGACAATGTGGTGGCGCATCCGTGGTGTCATGGCGCTCTTTATACGCAATCAGCCCGCCGCGCCCAATGGCCGGGGCGCCCGCGCGATGGCGTTTTCCTTCACCGGCAGGTTGATCAGCGCCGCGAACACGCCCAGCGCAATGGCGATGTACCAGACGACGTCGTAGCTGCCCGTGGTGTCGTACAGGTAGCCGCCCAGCCACACGCCCAGGAACGAGCCGACCTGGTGGCTCAGGAACACGAAGCCGCTGAGCATCGACAGATGCGCCACCCCGAAGATGCCCGCCACGATGGCGTTGGTCGCGGGCACGGTGGACAGCCACAGGAAGCCCATGGCCGCCGAGAACGCATACACGCTCATAGGCGAAATGGGCGCCAGCAGGAACAGCGCGATCGACACCGCCCGCGCGAAATAGATCGCCGCCAGGATCTTGCGCTTGGCCAGGGTCTGCCCCAGCAGCCCGACCGTGTAGGTGCCGAACACGTTGAACAGCCCGATCAGCGCCAGCGCATAGCCCGCCACGTCGGCCGGCAGGCTCTTGTCGCGCAGGTAGGTCGGCATGTGGATGCCGATGAACGCCAGCTGGAAGCCGCAGACGAAATACCCCGCCATCAGCAGCCCGAAACTGGGATAACGGAAAGCCTCGCCCACGGCCTGCAGCACCGACTGGTCGCGGTGGCCGGCCAGGGCTTCGGTCTTGGGCTCGCGCAGGCCGAATGCCAGCGGAATGATGACCAGAACCAGCACCGCCACCACGGCCAGAGCCGTCTGCCAGCCCAGGTGGCCGATCAGCCAGCCTTCCACCGGCGCCATCAGGAACTGCCCGAACGAGCCGGCCGCCGCCGCCACGCCCATGGCCCAGGACCGCCGCTCGGCCGGAATCTGCCGGCCGATCACGCCGTAGATCACGGCGTAGGTCGAGCCCGCCTGCGCGGCGCCGATCAGCACGCCGGCGCTCAGCGTGAACAGCAGCGGCGTCGGCGAATGCGCCATGCCGAACAGCCCCAGCGCATAGAACACCGAGCCGCCGATCAGCACCCTGAACGCGCCGAAGCGGTCGGCCAGCATGCCCGCGAACACGCCGAAGATGCCCCACGACAGGTTCTGCACCGCCAGCGCGAACGAAAAGGTGCCGCGGCTCCAGTCCTGCGCCTGCGTGATGGGCTGCAGCCAGAGGCCGAAGCCGTGGCGGATGCCCATGGAAAGCGTGACGATCATCGCCCCGCAGAAGAGGACTTGCTTGATCGAAAGAGTGCGGGCTGGCGTTTGCATGATGGCGTCGAATGTAGCGACCTGGCTGCTTTGGCAGGCGCCCCGATGGCCAAAGCCATTGATGATTTATCGGCGCCGTTTCGATGCGCGCTGGGCATCAAAGCGTCTCCTGTATGGGTATCCAGTTGTTTGGCGGCGACTGACTACAATCCGCCCCCATGGCGACTCCCCCCAAGACTCCCCCCAATTCTTCGTCCGCGTCTTCCGGCTACTCGGAAGGCTCCATCCGCGTGCTCAAGGGCCTGGAGCCCGTCAAGCAGCGCCCGGGCATGTACACCCGCACCGACAACCCGCTGCACATCATTCAGGAAGTGATCGACAACGCCGCCGACGAGGCGCTGGCGGGCCACGGCAAGAAGATCAAGGTCACGCTGCATGCCGACGGCTCGGTCAGCATCGAGGACGACGGCCGCGGCATTCCCTTCGGCCTGCACCCCGAAGAAAAAGCGCCCGTGGTCGAGCTGGTCTACACCCGGCTGCATGCCGGCGGCAAGTTCGACAAGGGCTCGGGCGGCGCCTACAGCTTCTCGGGCGGCCTGCACGGCGTGGGCGTGTCGGTGACCAACGCGCTGTCCAAGCGGCTCGAAGTGTCGACCCACCGCGAGGGCTCGGTCGCAAAGCTGGCCTTCAGCGGCGGCGACGTGATCGAACAGCTCGAGGTGCGCAAGCTCGAGGCCGGCGAACGCAAGCAGGGCACCACCGTGCGCGCCTGGCCAGACGCCAAGTACTTCGAGACCTCCGCGCTGCCCATGGGCGAACTCACGCACCTGCTGCGCAGCAAGGCCGTGCTGATGCCCGGCGTGAGCGTCACGCTCACGAACGAAAAGACCAAGGAAAGCCAGCAGTGGCTCTACAAGGGCGGCCTGAGCGACTACCTGATGCAGACGCTCAACGGCGACCCCGTCATTCCGCTGTTCGAAGGCGGCGGCCATGCCGACAAGAACGCCGACAACTTCGCCGAAGGCGAGGGCGCCGACTGGTGCGTGGCCTTCACCGAAGACGGCCAGCCGGTGCGCGAGAGCTACGTCAACCTGATTCCCACCAGCGCCGGCGGCACGCATGAAAGCGGCCTTCGCGACGGCCTGTTCACCGCTGTGAAGGGCTTCATCGAACTGCACTCGCTGCTGCCCAAGGGCGTGAAGCTGCTGCCAGAAGACGTGTTCGCGCGTGCCTCCTACGTGCTCAGCGCCAAGGTGCTCGACCCGCAGTTCCAGGGCCAGATCAAGGAACGCCTGAACTCGCGCGACGCCGTGCGCCTGGTGTCGAGCTTCGTGCGGCCCGCGCTCGAACTGTGGCTCAACCAGCACGTCGACTACGGCAAGAAGCTGGCCGAGCTCGCCATCAAGGCCGCGCAGACGCGCCAGCGCGCCGGCCAGAAGGTCGAGAAGCGCAAGGGCTCCGGCGTCGCCGTGCTGCCCGGCAAGCTCACCGACTGCGAGAGCAAGGACATCAGCCACAACGAAGTCTTCCTGGTCGAGGGCGACTCCGCCGGCGGCAGCGCCAAGATGGGCCGCGACAAGGAAAGCCAGGCCATCCTGCCGCTGCGCGGCAAGGTGCTCAACACCTGGGAAGTGGAGCGCGACCGCCTCTTCGCCAACACTGAAATCCACGACATCTCGGTGGCCGTGGGCGTCGACCCCCACGGCCCCAACGACACGCCCGACATGAGCGGCCTGCGCTACGGAAAGATCTGCATCCTGAGCGATGCCGACGTGGACGGCTCGCACATCCAGGTGCTGCTGCTCACGCTGTTCTTCCGCCATTTCCCCAAGCTCATCGAAGCCGGCCACGTGTATGTCGCAAAGCCGCCATTGTTCCGGGTGGATGCCCCCGCGCGCGGCAAGAAACCGGCCTCCAAGGTCTACGCGCTGGACGAGGGCGAACTGACCGCCACCCTCGACAAACTGCGTAAAGACGGCGTGCGCGAAGGCGCCTGGAGCATCAGCCGCTTCAAGGGACTGGGCGAAATGAGCGCGGAACAATTGTGGGAAACCACGCTCAATCCAGACACCCGCCGCCTTATGCAGGTCCAATTGGGCCGTTTCGACTTTACGTCCACCCAGGGCGAGATCACCAAGCTGATGGGCAAGGGCGAAGCGGCGGCGCGGCGCGAGCTCATGGAGTTGCGCGCCGACGACGTCGACATTGATGTCTGATCCCTCCACGTATGCCAGCTTTCAAGCGTTCGTTGCTCTTGGCCTTTCTGTTGCTCGTGCAGCAGGGGTTGGCGCACGCCGCTGATATCTACGGCTACATCGACAGCAAGGGCGTCGCGCATTTCGCCTCCGAGAAGATCGACGAGCGCTACCAGATCTTCTTTCGCGGCGGCCAGAGCTTCGATACCGCCAACGGCATCTCCCCGCTCGGGCGCGGCGCGCGCGGCATCGACGGCAAGGTGCCGCAGGCCTCGCAAACCCTGCTCGCCATGTTCGAGGCCTCGCCCGGCTACAAGACCGCCAAGGCCGCGCTGCGCGACGCATCGAGCAAGCACGCCATCGACTACGAACTGCTGCAGGCGCTGGTCGCCACCGAGTCGGGCTTCGATGCGCAGGCCGTGTCGCCCAAGGGCGCGATGGGCCTGATGCAGCTGATGCCCGCCACCGCGCAGCGCTATGGCGTGTCGGCGGACAAGCGCACCACCATCGAGAAGAAGCTGTTCGACCCGCGCATCAACATCGCCGCCGGTTCGCGCTACCTGCGCGACCTGATCGCCATGTTCCCGGGCCAGATCGAACTGGCCCTTGCCGCCTACAACGCGGGCGAGGGCGCCGTGCAGCGCGCTGGCAACAAGATCCCGAACTACAAGGAAACGCAGAACTACGTGCAGACCGTGCTGCAGCTCTATGCGTACCTGAAGCCCTCCGTCGCAACCGGTGGCGGCGTGCGCGGCGGCAAGACGCCGGGGCGCATCCGCATGGAGCTGACCGTGCCGCAGGGCGGTGCGATCAACCGGGGCAACATGCCGTCGGACACGCCGCGCAACATGCCGGCCATGCCCGACATTCCCGAGCCGCCAGCCACGCCGACCGGCGCGGCCGAGGCATCGCACGAGGCAATCAATCCGGGCTGAGCGCGCACGCACAGCCTGCAATCGTTTTTCTTTCTCTCTTCTTCATGGACTCCCAACCACCGCTCGATCTCCAGGGTCCCACCGACGGCGACACCACCCTCACCCTTGCCGACTACGCGCAGACCGCCTACCTCGAATACGCGCTCAGCGTGGTCAAGGGCCGCGCGCTGCCCGATGTGTCCGACGGCCAGAAGCCGGTGCAGCGGCGCATCCTGTATTCGATGTCGCGCATGGGCCTGGGCTTCGGCGGCACCAACGGCACCGTGGGCGCCAAGCCGGTCAAGAGCGCACGCGTGGTCGGCGACGTGCTCGGCCGTTTCCACCCGCACAGCGACCAGGCGGCCTACGACGCGCTGGTGCGCATGGCGCAAGATTTCTCGCAGCGCTATCCGCTGGTCGACGGACAGGGCAACTTCGGCAGCCGCGACGGCGACGGCGCGGCCGCCATGCGATACACCGAAGCGCGCCTGGCGCGCATCACCAGCCTGCTGCTCGACGAAATCGACGAGGGCACGGTCGACTTCATTCCCAACTACGACGGCAGCACTGAAGAACCTCGCCTGCTGCCTGCACGCCTGCCGTTCACGCTGCTCAATGGCGCCAGCGGCATCGCGGTGGGCCTGGCCACCGAGATCCCGAGCCACAACCTGCGCGAGACCGCCGACGCCTGCGTGGCGCTGATCAAGTCGAACGGCAAGCTCAGCGAGGAAGAACTCTTCGCCATCGTGCCCGGCCCCGACTACCCGGGCGGCGCGCAGATCATCAGCAACGCCAGCGACATCGCCGATGCCTACCGCACCGGCCGCGGCTCGCTCAAGGTGCGCGCGCGCTGGAAGATCGAAGAACTGGCGCGCGGCCAGTGGCAACTGGTGGTCAACGAGCTGCCGCCGGGCGTCAGCACGCAGAAGGTGCTCGAGGAAATCGAGGAAATCACCAACCCCAAGGTCAAGGCCGGCAAGAAGGCCCTTAGTGCCGACCAGACCCAGCTGAAGGCCGCGATGCTGTCGGTGCTCGACGTGGTGCGCGACGAGTCCAGCAAGGACGCCGCCGTGCGCCTGGTGTTCGAGCCCAAGACCTCGCGCATCAGCCAGGACGAGTTCATCACCACGCTGCTCGCGCAGACCTCGCTGGAGACCTCGTCGCCGATCAACCTCACGATGGTCGGCATCGACGGCAAGCCCACGCAGAAGTCGCTGCGCCAGATGCTCAACGAGTGGATCGCGTTCCGCGAGGTCACCGTCGAGAAGCGCTCGCGGCATCGCCTCAACAAGGTGCTGGACCGCATCCACATCCTCGAAGGCCGGCAGCTGGTGCTGCTGAACATCGACGAGGTGATCGCTATCATCCGGGCGGCGGAAGACCCGAAGGCGGCGCTCATCGCGCGCTTCAACCTCAGCGATCGCCAGGCCGAGGACATCCTTGAAATCCGGCTGCGCCAGCTTGCGCGGCTCGAAGCCATCAAGATCGAACAGGAACTGTCGGGCCTGCGCGACGAGCAGAAGAAGCTCGAAGACATCCTCGGCAGCCCCGCCGCGCTGCGCCGGCTGCTGGTGAAGGAAATCGAGGCCGACGCCAAGACCTTCGAAGACCCGCGCCGCACGCTCATCCAGGCCGAGAAGCGCGCCGTGGCCGAAGTGAAGGTGGTGGACGAGCCCGTCACCGTCATCGTGTCGCAGAAGGGCTGGGTCCGCGCGCAGAAGGGCTGGGCCAGCGAGAAGGCGGCCGCGAACGGCGGCAACGGAGCCTCGGCCCCCGAGTACAGCTTCAAGTCGGGCGACTCGCTCTACGGCGCCTTCGAATGCCGCAGCGTCGACACGCTGCTGGTGTTCGGCAGCGCCAAGGACAAGAGTGTGCGCGTGTACACCGTGCCCGTGGCTTCGCTGCCTGGCGCGCGCGGCGACGGCCAGCCCGTCACCACGCTCATCGAGCTGGACGCCGGCACGCACGTCACGCACTTCTTCGCCGGCCCGGTGGGCGCCAGCGTTCTGCTGGCCAATACCGGCGGCTACGGTTTCATCGCCACCGTCGAGAACATGATGTCGCGCCAGCGCGGCGGCAAGGCCTTCATCGACGTGGGCGAGGGTGAGCAGCTGTGCCGTCCGTCGCTGGTCGGCGGCGCGAGCGGCGCCGAGCCGATGCCGGCCGCCACGCACGTGGCCTGCGCCTCGACCGGCGGCCGCATCCTGACCTTCGACATCACCGAACTCAAGAGCCTGCCCAAGGGCGGTCGCGGCCTGACGCTGATCGACCTCGAGCCCAAGGACACCCTGGCCGGTGCGGCCGCCTACACGCGCAGCGTGAAGATCGAAGGCATCGGCCGCGGCGGCAAGGAACGCGAAGAGACCCTGGAGATCCGCACGCTCAACAACGCCCGCGGCAGCCGCGCGCGCAAGGGCAAGGCGGCCGACCTCGGCTTCAAGCCGTCGAGCATCGTGCGGGTGCAGTGATGGGCGGTATCGACGTCAGCGTCATCGGCATCTTCATTGCCGTGGTGACCGGCATTGGCAGCTATGTGCTGGGCAAGCGCATGCGCGAGAAGCGGGCCGCCAAGAAGCGCGAGAAGGACCGCATTGCTTCGCAGGCCGGTGAGAGCCGGCAGGTGCGCAGGGCGCGGGAGCGCAAGGAACGCGGCGAATAGCCATCCCCCAAAGTAGGGATGACGCCGCTTCCGGCGTGGAGGATGCTTGCTCCAAAACAGGAGGGCATCCAAATGATGAAGAGGCTGGAATCGTTTTTGGCCGGCAGGGTCTCGTGGCCCGCTGCCGTGCTGGCATCCGCGCTAATGCTGCTGGGAGGGTGCGGCAGTTTGCCTGACGCGAAGCCGTTCGCGGAAGCAACGGGCATTCTCTCTGCATCTGCCAAGGCTTCCGGGCAGGCCCTCAAGGATTCGATCCAGGGGGCGGCCGCGGTTCAGCAAGAAGACCAGAAAGCCTATGACGCTCTTGCCGATAAATTCGGAAAGGCATGGAAGTCCAGGGAGCTCGCCCTCAGGGGCGCAACCGACTACGCGAATGCGATGGTCGGCGTGGTTGCCGCGAGTGAAAAATCTGCCGAGACCGCTTCCAAGGTCGCTGATTCGCTCACTGGGCTGTCCACGGCGTTTGGTGTGCCGCTGGCGGCACCCGCTGTAGTCACGGCGACCGAGGTCGGCGCATTCGTCTGGAAGCGCGTGAGCATCGTCAGGGCATCAAATAGCCTGGAGCAGGCGCTCGAGCAGGCGCAGCCTGCAGTTGACCGCTTGGCGGCGCAGTTGATCGAAGACAGCAGGCGAGATCTGAATCCGATATTGATCGACTTGCGCGACAGCGTACGAGCCGGGATCAGCAAGCCGTATGACACCGATCAGAACTTGCTGCAGGAGTTCGAGTATGTCCAGGAAAACCTGCGGCGGCGAGCGCTGAAAGATGACCGCTATATAGGGGCGCTCCAGAAATTCGACATCGTGAAGCAGCCCCTGGATATGCGGTTGGCCGAGCGCGACCGAAAGCTGGAGCAGGCCGCGGTCGCCTATCGTGCCAGGGTGCAGTTGGTCAATGCAATGGCGCTCGCTGTTCAGAGCTGGGCCGACGCTCATCGCGATCTTGCGCGCGCGGTCAAGGAGAAGCGGAAGGTCTCCGTGTCCGAACTCATCGAGACCGCTGCGGAACTGCGTGAACTGACGAAGAAAGTGAGGGCGCTATGAACTGGCAGGATGCTCTGGATCAGATCAATCTGAACCCGCGATCGAATTCGAATCAACCACGGCCGGCCCTCGAGTGGCGCAATGCGCTGTACGCACTGCTGACTCTTGTCAGCGACGACATGTCGCTGGAGCAACGAACGGAGCTGGCGGGCCGGCTGGACACTTTCGTGGCCAACTCATGGGCGGTCGACGATTCCGAATCGATCATTCGCTTCGACGCAGTTGCAAGGAAATCTGCGCAGGCCCTTCGTATCGAGAATGTGAAAGCCCGCGTCGACTCGCTTGCGACGACGACAGCCGACTTCAACGCGGCCAATAAGCAGTTCGAGGCGATTTCCGCGCAATTGAAAAAACAGGCCTCCGATTTGCGCGCGGAGAAACTGCTGAATGCCATCGACGCCGTGAACGGAACGCTGAATTCTCTCCAGGCCCTTGCGAAGGCGGTGAAAGACGACGCGGTTGATGACGATACGGCCGCCATCGAGCAGGCACTGGACAGTGTGAAAAAGCTGCGCGCTGTGCTCGAAGGAATGAACAAGTAAACGGAAGCTGAGCGCCGCTAGCGCAGCCCCTGCCACCACCGCGTATTCGTCCGCGCCTGTCCCACCGTCACCACTTCGCCGATCACCGGCGTCGCCAGCTCGATCTTCTTCGCGGCCGTGAGGTCTGCGATGCGGTCCAGCGGGTCGTGCCAGGTGTGGAACGCGAGGTCGAAGGTGCTGTTGTGTACCGAGAAGAAGACCTTGCCGCGCAGGTCTTCGAAGGCCTGCACGCTTTGTTCGGGCGTCATGTGCACGGCGGGCCACATGGCGTCGTAGGCGCCGTTTTCCATCAGCGCGATGTCGAAGCCGCCGAAGCGCTCGCCGATCTGCTTGAAGCCGGGGAAGTAGCCGGAGTCGCCGCTGTAGAAGATGCGCTGGTCGCCGCTTTGCACCACCCATGAAGCCCAGAGCGTGCGGTCGCGGTCGCCGAGGGTGCGGCCTGAGAAGTGTTGCGCCGGCGTGGCCGTGAGCTTCACGCCGTCATGTTCGCTGTCTTGCCACCAGTCGAGTTCGGTCACGCGCTCGGCGGGCACGCCCATGACCACCAGCCGCGTGCGCACGCCCAGCGGCACGAAGTAGCGCTTCACGCCTTTCGACAGGTATTCGATGGTCGCGAGGTCGAGGTGGTCGTAGTGGTCGTGCGAAAGAATGACGCCCTCGATGGGCGGCAGTTGCTCGAGCGTGATCGGCGGCTTGTGAAAGCGCTTGGGGCCGGCCCATTGCACGGGCGACACGCGCTCGCTGAACACGGGGTCGATGAGCCAGTATTTGCCGCGCAGCTTGAGCAGGTGCGACGAGTGGCCGAGGCGCACGACGTGGTTGGTGCTGGTGTCGAGCGCATCGAGTGCGCTGCGTTCGAGGGTTCTCACCGGAATCGCGTCGACGGGCACGCTGTCGACCTTGCTGCCGACGATGAAGCGGGACCAGATGCGCCATGCGCTGGCCTGTTGGGGCAGGTCGGGGTTCGCCATGTTGTGGAAGCCGCCGTCGCGGAATTGGGGCGAGCTGTCGTAGCGCGTTTCGCCGCTTCCGGCGGCGCCGCACCCAGCGACGAAGGCGCAGCCGGCGGCCGCGAGTGCGGTGCCGCGGCGCAGCAGTTGAGGCAGGTAGGAGCCCTGCGAACCTGAATCGTCAGCCATGGGAGTGCCTTCTGGATTGTGTTTGTCGGATGGCGCGAGACTAGTCACTAAGCACGTTTCAATGGTTTCAGTCGTAGAAACATTTGGGGAGCGGGGGTATATCGCGGGCTCTTGTTTCGGGGCGCGTGCACAGGCCGCCGGGTACTCCCCTCCGCGAATGTCCCCCGCCCTTCGGGCTCCTCCTTTATTTCGCTGCGGGGAGCACCCGACGCCCTGTGCACGGGGCACGCTGTCGGTTTGCGGCCGATCAACCAGCGCTCTGTCGACGATCACGACGATGGGGTGCCTTGCGCAGCGAAATAAAGGAGGAGGGCGAAGCCCGGGGGACATTCGCGGAGCAAGGTACCCCGTCGGCGTGATCGCACCCCGAACAAAAAGGTCCAGTCCTATGCCATGCGCGATATAGCGCCCCAGACCACGCCTCGGCAAACTGAAAGGCTCCATCAGCCAAAGGCAAAGGCGGCAAGGTTCATGAGCAGCAATCGCTATCCCATCATCTACGTGCGCGGCTACGCCATGACCGAGGCCGAGCGCGACGACACCGCCGCCGATCCGTTCTGCGGCTTCAACGTAGGCTCCACCGTCTACCGCGCCACGGTCAAGAAAGAAGCGCCGGCGCAGAAGTTCGTCTTCGAGTCGCCGGTGGTGCGGCTGCTGGCCGACTTTCAGTACCAGAGCGTCTACCAGAACGGCCTCGACATCATCGACCCCGACTGGAAACCCTCGCCCGACGAGAACGGCAACGACGTGGACGGCATTCCCGCCGCCTCTTTCATCATCTACCGCTACTACGACGCGGGCTCCGAGCTGCTCGGCGATGGCCAGTCGCGCGACGTCAAGGTCTATGCGCAAGGCCTGAGCCAGCTGATCCTGCGCGTGCGCGACCTCGTGGCGCTGCGCGAAGGGCCGGGCTATTCGAAGGACGACTTCCGCTGCTACCTCGTCGCGCACTCGATGGGCGGCCTGGTGGTGCGCGCCTTCCTGCAGAACCCCGCGCTCGGCGACGCTGCCGCGCGCGCCTGCGTCGACAAGGTGTTCACCTACGCCACGCCGCACAACGGCATCGACATGGGCGGCATCAACGTGCCGGCGTGGCTCTCGCTGGCCGAGATGAACACCTTCAACCGCGACAAGATGTCGGAATTCATGGCCACCGCGCCGGTCAACGGCCGCATGGACTACCTGCCGGCCTCGGCCTTTCCGGCCGAGCGCTTCTTCTGCATGGTCGGCACCAACCGCGGCGACTACGAAACCGCCAAGGGCCTGTCGCGCATGTTCGCGGGCCACGGCAGCGACGGGCTGGTGCGCATCGAGAACGCCTCGCTCTGGGCGCTCGACGATGCCGGCAACACGCAGCCGGTGGCCACAGCCTTTGCCTACCGTTCGCACTCCGGCTTCTTCGGCATCGTCAACTCGGAGGAGGCCTACCAGAACCTCACGCGCTTCCTGTTCGGCGACGTGCGCGTGGACCTGTGGTTCGACATCGACGGCGTGACCCTGCCGCCGGACCTGCCCGCCGGTGCCGACGTCGATGCGCTCTACCAGGTCGAGCTGCTGGCCGCGCCCCGCGGCAAGCGCTGGTACCTGAGCCGGCGCGTGGCGGAAGAAGACTCGCCGGCCTGCCGCACCCACAAGGAGCTGACCGACCCCGCCACGGCCGACCGCCGCGCGGTCTACCTGTCGACCGTGTTCCTCGCCAACAGGGCCCGCGTGAAGCAGGACCGCCCGACGCTCGCCTACGCCATGACGCTGGGCGTGCGCGTGCCCGACTACCAGGTCAACAACAAGTTCTGGCTAGACGGCCACTACGAGGGCAGCTCGCTGTTCCGCGACACGCTGGTGATCGAGCTCGCGCCGCCCGCCGCGGACGACCCCGCGCAGAACTGGAACGTCAAGTACGGCTGGCAGACCGACACGGCGGGCCAGGCCTCTCTGCCGATGAACCCGACGCAGCTGGCTAGCGGCAAGCTGCGCTTCACCGTGCCGCTTTCCAGCCTTGGGGCCGCACCGGCGGCGCCCGGCATCACCGGGAAAGTACGGCTCGAAGTGAGCGCCTGGAGTTGAGGCCCGCCGCTACGATGGCGGCATGAAAACAGCCATCCTCGTCATCGATGTGCAGCGCGGTCTCTGCGACGACCCGCCGCGTCCCCATGAAGCCGCCGAAGTGGTGCAGCGCATCAACGCGCTCACCGGCAGGGCGCGCGCGGCCGGCGTGCCGGTGGCGTTCATCCAGCACGAGAACGCGGTCGACCTCGTGTTCGATTCCGAGCGCTGGCAACTGGTCGGCGCGCTGGACACCGATTCGCGCGACGCCAAGCTGCGCAAGACCACGCCCGATTCGTTCCTGCGCACGCCGCTCGATGCATGGCTGTCGGAGCATGCGGTGAGGCGCGTGGTCATCTGCGGCTACTCGTCGGAGTTCTGTGTCGACACCACCGTGCGCCGCGCCGCCGCGCTGGGCTACGAGGTGGTGCTCGCGGCCGATGCGCACACCTCGCACGACAAGCCACACGCCACCGGCGCGCAGATCCGCGCGCACCACAACGCCACGCTCTCGGACATCACGAGCTTCGGCGTGCCGATCCGCGCAATCGCCAGCGCGGAAGTCGTCTTGGGCGACTGAACGCAGCCTGCACGAACCGCGCGCGGCACGGGCGTGCGCCCGCAAGCGAAAGAGCCTGCATCGAAGGGCTGCCTGAATGCTCAAACGCTGCGTGACACGGCAACCTTGTGCAGGAGCTCGATCAGGATCAACTGCTCGCCCTTGGAGAGGTTGCCGAGCACATGCTGCTCGCCTTCGATCACCGACCGTGTAGCGCTGCTGGCAAGCGTTGCGCCGGTCGGGGTGGTTCGAAGGTACTGAGCCCTGCGATCCGTTGCATGCGGGGTGCGCCGGATCAACTCTCGCCTCTCGAGCCGTTCGAGCCATGCTGCGATGTTGGGCGCCGTGACCGCGAGTGCCTTTGCCAGGCGGGCGGCCGACACGTCGGGATTTTCGTGAATGAGGCACAGCACCGTGAACTCGACGGGGCGCAGGTCGAAAGGTGTGCCTACTCGCTCGGCGAACACTGCGTCGGTGACGATCGTCGCCTGCGCGAGCTGATAGCCGAGCACGTGATGCAGGGACGCTTCGACCAGTCGGCCGGCTGGTGTGGCATCTACCGGATTGCTTCTGTTCTTGGGCATTCCGGGCATTGTCGTTCTGCCTCCAAGTGATTCACCGCCTGATCTAACGTGTTCGGCGGATCTTCGTTGGAGTGCAAACTGCTTAATGGAAAACCATAACTGGTTATCTTTAATAGTTAAGTAGATTAACTATAGGCGCCGCATCCAGGCGTCGAAGGAGACATTCTTGAAGACCCCTGCATCCCTGATCTTTGTCGCTTCACTGCTGACCGCCTGCGGCGGAGGAAATGGTGGTGGCGGCTTCGTCGGTTCGTTCCCGACGACCGGCACGCCGACGGCCGGCAACGGCAATCCCGTGACTCCTCCCGACAATCCGGCGCCGCCCGTCGAGACACTGCCGGTGCTCGGCGCGGCCACCGGCGCGGCGCTCATCGATTGCGCCTCGCTCGCCGGCTTCACCTTTGCCCACACGACGATCACTGCTGCCAATTCGATTGCCGCCGGCAGCCTGAGCGTCGCCGGCAAGCCGGTGGGGGCGCATTGCCAGGTGCGCGGATCGATGTATCAGCGCACGAGTCCGGTCGACGGCCAGAGCTATGCGATCGGCTTCGAGATGCGTTTGCCGGTGAACTGGAACGGGCGATATTTCTATCAGGCCAACGGGGGGCTCGACGGCAGCATCGGCACCGCCACCGGGCCGGTCGGCGGAGGCGGCGTTCTGGACAACGCGCTGAACAAAGGCTTCGCCGTGATCAGTTCCGACGCGGGGCACCAGGCGCCCACGCCGTTCTTCGGCATCGATCCGCAGGCCCGCCTCGACTACGGCTACCAGGCGGTCGGCAAGCTCACGCCGATGGCGAAGGCGTTGATCGCGTCGGCCTATGGAAAGGGACCGGACCGCTCCTACATCGGCGGCTGCTCCAACGGCGGGCGCCACACCATGGTTGCCATGTCGCGCTATGCGGACGACTACGACGGCTTCCTGGTGGGCGACCCCGGTTTCCGGCTTCCCCTTGCGGCCTCCGCAAACATCGTCGGTGCCCAGAACTACAACGCCCTGGCAACCACCCCGGGCGATCCGAGCACGGGCTTCACGTTGGCCGAACGCACCCTGGTCTCCAATGCGGTCCTTGCCAAGTGCGACGCCCTCGACGGCACCACCGACGGCATCGTCCAAGACACCGGCGCATGCCAGGCGGCCTTCTCGCTCGACCGCGACGTTCCCACCTGCAGCGGCTCGCGCGATGGCACCTGCCTGTCGGCCGACCAGAAGCTTCGCATCGGGCAGCTCTTCGCGGGTGCGCTCGACGGCGGCGGAAAGAAGTTCTATGCGAGCTTTCCGTTCGACGCAGGCCTGAACACCACCGGCTGGTCATCGTGGAAGTTCTCGAATTCTTTGAACCTCGACTCAGGTGCGGTCGCCTTCGTCTGGCAGGTGCCGCCCGAGAGCCCGACCGGCTTCAACGGCCCCAATTTCACGCTCACGGCCGACATCGATTCGATCCTCTCGAAGATCACGTCGACCGACGGGCTCTACACCGAGAACTCGCTTTCGTTCATGACGCCGCCGAACCCGACCGATCTGAGTCGCTTGAAGAAGCGCGGCGCCAAGGTCATGACCTACCACGGAACGAGCGACCCCATCTTCTCGAGCGACGACACGCAGCACTGGTACGACCAGCTGACGGCGGCCAACGGCGGCGATGCATCCAACTTCGCACGCTTCTATCGGGTGCCCGGAATGAACCACTGCTCCGGCGGGCCGACCACCGACCAGTTCGACATGCTCGCACCGCTCGTCAACTGGGTGGAGAAGGGCGAGGCCGCCGATTCGGTCGTCGCCTCGGCGCGCGGTGCGGGCAACGCAGGCGGCGCGAATGCGGATGTGCCTTCCGGCTGGTCGCCCACCCGCACCCGGCCGCTCTGCGCCTACCCGAAGGTTGCGCGCTACAAGGGCACGGGCGATATCGAGAAGGCCGAGAGTTTCAGCTGCCAATGAAAAGCTTCGCGGCTGGCAGCGCTCGGCCGCGAGCGAAGTGCGTGGCTATACTGCGCCCGTCACGTCTAACAAGGCGTGATCGGGTTTAGCAGCCCGAAGCAATCTCTGCGACGAGAGCCGCAGTTTCCCCGCAGGACCTGCGGCTTTGTCATTCGCGCTTCCAGTTTTGGCGGCTCGGATGGGAGGGCTCGCGCCCTGCCGGTTTCTCGCAAGAGGTTGCCCGGTCTGCTAACCCGTCCGAGCTGCCGCCCCGTTTAGCAGCGGGTGTGGCGGTTTCTGAAATCGCAACCTCTGGAGGTCCCCCGTGACCAAGTCTGCTCGCGTGCTCAAGCACGCGCCGAAAACCGATGCCGCCTCGACGCCGAAGTCGGTTCCTCTCCATTCGAATGCAAATGCCGAGTCGGTTGCCCTGCAGGCAGGCGACGACGTCGAGGGCATTCGCCAGGTGCACAGCGCCTATGTGTGCCTCGAAAAGCTCATCGTTCCGATGCAGGTGAACGAGCGCGAGGAGATCTATCCGACGCGATCCGAATTCGGCGCACTGTTCCGCCTGGTCAATGAGGAGCTGCAACGGCGGATCGACGCTGCGGACAGCACGATCGGTTCCTTGCGCGGTGCTCTGGGCAAGCAAGTCTGCGAACCTGCTCGATGAGTGCCCCGGGGCAAGCGCCGGTCAATCCGCCCCGGGCCGCCAGCTTGCCCCTGAACCCCAGAAAGCAGGACAAAACGACCACCTAGGGGAATCCCTAATCGAGCCTGAAACCGGTTTCATATAAGCTGCAAGCATTGCTTTCGAGGCTCGCACGCGCTCGCCCCCCATGAACTACCAGTTTCAATTCGACGCCGTCTTTGCCGCCTGGCCGCTGTTGCTCAAGGGCACGTGGATCACGGTCCAGCTCTCGCTCATTGCCACGGTGCTGGGCCTGGTGGTCGCCATCTTCTGCGCCTGGGGCAAGACTTCGGGCCCGGGCTGGCTGCGCTTCATCGTCAATGCCTACATCGAGGTGATCCGCAACACGCCGTTCCTGGTGCAGCTGTTCTTTTTCTTCTTCGCGCTGCCGGCCATCGGGCTGCGCTGGTCGCCGCAGACGGCCGCGCTGGTGGCCATGGTGGTGAACCTGGGCGCCTACGCCACGGAAATCATCCGCGCGGGCATCGAGTCGATTCCCAAGGGGCAGATCGAGGCGGGCAGGGCGCTGAACCTCAAGCCCTGGGAAATCTTCCGCTTCGTGATCATCAAGCCGGCGCTGAAGGCCATCTATCCGGCGCTCACCAGCCAGTTCATTTTGCTGATGCTGAGCTCGGCCGTGGTGTCGGTCATCTCTGCCGACGACCTGACCTCGGTGGCCGCCAACCTGCAGTCGCAGACCTTCCGCAGCTTCGAGATCTACATCGTCGTGGCCGCCATCTATCTCGCGCTGGCGCTGGCCTTCTCGGCGATGTTCAAGCTGATCTACAAGCGCACGCTCAACTACCCGGACCGCCGGTAAGAGACGACGGACGGAGACAACACCATGCGTACCTTCGGTTTTCCCGAATTCCTTTTCATCCTCGAAGCGGCCAAGTGGACGCTCGCGCTGTCGGCCATCGCCTTCGTGGGCGGCGCGATCCTGGGGCTCATCATTGCGCTGATGCGCACGTCGGAATCGACGTGGGCGCGGGCCGTGTCGACCACCTTCATTCAGATCTTCCAGGGCACGCCGCTGCTGCTGCAGCTGTTCCTGGTGTTCTTCGGCGCGCCGGTGCTGGGGCTGGACATCAACCCGTGGGTAGCCGCGGGCGTGGCGCTCATCCTCAACAGCGCGGCCTTCCTCGGCGAAATCTGGCGCGGCTGCATCGAGGCCATTCCGCGCGGCCAGTGGGAAGCGGCGGAGGCGCTGAGCCTGAAGTACACCTCCCGCATGCGCGACGTGGTGCTGCCGCAGGCCTTCAAGATCGCGCTCGCGCCCACCGTGGGCTACGTGGTGCAGATCATCAAGGGCACCTCGCTCGCGGCCATCATCGGCTTCGTCGAGGTGACGCGTGCCGGGCAGATCGTCAACAACGCCACCTTCCAGCCGCTCATCGTGTTCTCGGTGGTGGCCGCCATCTATTTCGTGATCTGCTGGCCGCTGTCGCTGCTGGCCGCGCGCATGGAGCGCAAGCGCGCTCGCGCGCTGGCCCGCTGATTTCCTTTTTTCGTTTTTTCTTTCTCGTCGTTCCTTTCTTTATTCAGGAGACATATTCCATGACCCGTACCACCTCCCGCCGCGCAGCGCTCGCAGCCCTCGGCCTCGGCGCCGCCCTCACCGTGTTCGCACCCTTCGCCTCGGCCCAGAGCGTGGCCGACATCAAGAAGAAGGGCGAGATCACCATCGGCATGCTGGTCGACTTCCCGCCCTACGGCACCACCGACGCCAAGAACCAGCCCGATGGCTACGACGCCGACGTGGCCAAGTTGCTGGCCAAGGACTGGGGCGTCAAGGCCAACATCGTGCCGGTGACCGGCCCGAACCGCATTCCCTTCCTGCTGACCAACAAGGTCGACCTGCTGGTGGCTTCGCTGGCCATCACGCCCGAGCGCGCGAAGCAGGTGCAGTTCTCGCAGCCCTACGCGGCCGCCACCATCGTGCTGTACGGCGCGAGCAAGACGCCGATCAAGGCTGCAGCCGACCTGAAGGGCCTGCGCGTCGGTGTGGCTCGCGCTTCGACGCAAGACGTGGCCGTGACCAAGGCAGCACCGGAAGGCACCGAAATCCGCCGCTTCGACGACGATGCATCGGCCATGCAGGCGCTGATCTCCGGCCAGGTCGATGCCATCGGCTGCTCGGTGACCGTCGCCGCGCAGATCGCCAAGCGCGTGCCTGCCAACACCTACGAAAACAAGTTCACGCTGGTGCAGCAGTCGATGGGCATCGCGATGCGCCCCGGCCAGGAAGAGCTGGCCAAGGCGGTGAACGAGTTCGTGCAGAAGAACACCGCCAACGGCGAGCTGAACAAGCTGTATCAGAAGTGGCTGCAGGCCGATCTGCCGAAGATGAACTAACCCCCAGGCTTCGCGCACTTCGTGTCGCTTCGCCAACCCCCTTGCAGGGGGCAACACCTGCGGCCCGGCAAAGCCGGTTCCGCGGTGTTCCTTGAGAAGGCGCAAGGCGCCCCACATCGAGTATCGGAATAACGAGCATGACGACGGAATCGATCATCCGCATGGAAGCGGTCAACAAGTGGTACGGTGAATTCCAGGTGTTGACCGGCATCGACCTGTCGGTGCGCCAGGGCGAGCGCATCGTGATCTGCGGGCCTTCGGGCTCCGGCAAGTCGACGCTGATCCGCTGCATCAACCGGCTCGAGACGGTGCAGAAGGGCCGCATCGTGGTCGATGGCATCGACCTCACGGCCGGCGGCAAGAACATCGACGCGGTGCGTGCCGAGGTCGGCATGGTGTTCCAGCAGTTCAACCTGTTCCCGCACCTCACCATCCTGGAGAACTGCACGCTCGCACCGATGCGATCGCGCGGCATGACCAAGGCGCAGGCCGAGGAAATTGCCATGAAATACCTCACGCGGGTGCGCATTCCCGAGCAGGCCAACAAGTACCCGAGCCAGCTCTCGGGCGGCCAGCAGCAGCGCGTGGCCATTGCGCGCGCGCTGTGCATGACGCCGAAGATCATGCTGTTCGACGAGCCAACCTCCGCGCTCGACCCCGAGATGGTCAAGGAAGTGCTCGACACCATGATCGGCCTGGCCGAAGACGGCATGACCATGCTGTGCGTGACCCACGAAATGGGCTTTGCCCGCAGCGTGGCCGACCGCGTGATCTTCATGGCCGAAGGCAAGATCGTCGAGCAGGCACCGCCCGAAGAGTTCTTCGGCAACCCCAAGGACGAGCGCACGCGCCAGTTCCTCGGCCAGATCCTGAGTTCACACCAAGGCCACTGATGTCCTTCGAGGTCCTGATTTCTCTGTCGTCCTTCGGTGCGGCCGAGGTGGGCCGGCACGGCCAGCTCTGGTGCTCGCAGCTTGCGCGCGCGTCAGGCGCCGATTCGGTGGAAGTGCGCGGCGAGATGTTGCGCGACCCCGACGCGGAACTGCCCGCGCTGAACGGACTGGCATCGGTGTACTCCAGCCCCGAGGGCCTGTGGGCCCAGGGCGGCTGGCTCGACAGCGCCGCGCTCAAGCGCGGCATTGCCGCCGCCACGCGGGTGGGCGCGAAGCGGCTCAAGATGTCCATCGGCGACTTCCAGGCTTCGTCGCACGGCTCGCTCTGGGGCCTGAAGGTGGAGCTTGCGGAGACACGCGTCGAACTCGTCATCGAGAACGACCAGACCGTGCGCGCCGGCACGCTGGCCGCGCTGCAGACCTTCTTCGACGTGGCCGACCGCGCCGGCGTTTCGCTCGGCATGACCTTCGACATGGGCAACTGGCACTGGGTCGGCGAATGCCCGCTGCAGGCGGCGCAGGCGCTCGGCCATCGCGTGCGCTACGTGCATTGCAAGGGCGCGCAGCGCCTGCCGCACAAGTGGGTGGCGGTGCCGCTGGGCGATTCGGTGGCGCCATGGCGTGCCGTGCTGCGCGCGCTGCCCGCCGACGTGCCGCATGCCATCGAATACCCGCTCGCGGGCGACGACCTGCAGGCCGTCACCCGCGCGCAGATCGACTTCATCCGCGCCGCGCGCGCACAGACCTAGAACAACAGACATGACAGAACCTACCGCCTTCGACGTCGCTCTTTTCGGGGAGGCCATGCTGCTGCTGGTGGCCGACCGGCCGGGGCCGCTGGAGGACGCCCAGTCGTTCCACAAGCGCACCGCCGGTGCCGAGACCAACGTGGCCATCGGCCTCTCGCGCCTGGGCCTGAAGGTGGGCTGGGCCAGCCGGCTGGGCACCGACTCGATGGGCCGCGCGCTGCTGGCCGCGATGCGCGCCGAAGGCATCGACTGTTCGCATGTGATCACCGACGCCACGCAGCGCACCGGCTTCCAGTTCAAGGGCCGCGTCACCGACGGCAGCGACCCGCCGATCGAATACCACCGCAAGGGCTCGGCCGCGAGCCACATGGGCCCGGCCGATGTCGACGAAACATGGCTGCGCTCGGCGCGGCACCTGCACGCCACCGGCGTATTCGCCGCCATCTCGGACACCAGCCTGCAGGCCGCGCTCAAGAGCATGGACGTGATGCGCGCCGCGGGCCGCACCATCTCGTTCGACACCAATCTGCGTCCCACGTTGTGGTCGTCCACCGAGACCATGCGCCACTGGGTCAACGAACTGGCCTCGCGCGCCGACTGGGTGCTGCCCGGCATCGAGGAAGGGCTGCTGCTCACGGGCCACGACAAGCCCGAAGACGTCGCCAGGTTCTACCGCGAGCGCGGCGCGAAGCTGGTGGTGGTGAAGCTCGGCGCGGCGGGCGCCTACTACGACAGCGACGTGGCCGGCACCGGCCGCATCGACGGCTTTCCGGTGAAGGAAGTGATCGACACCGTGGGCGCGGGCGACGGCTTCGCGGCCGGCGTGGTGAGCGCGCTGCTCGAAGGCCGCAGCGTGCCCGACGCGGTGCGCCGCGGCGCCTGGATCGGCGCGCGCGCCGTGCAGGTGCTGGGCGACACCGAAGGCCTGCCGACGCGGGCGCAACTCGAAGAAGCGGGGCTCTGAACGCCATGACGCAGCAGAAGAACATCCTCGTCTTCCGGCCGCTGCCTGAAGACCAGCTCGCGCGCCTGCAGGCCGCGCATCACGTGACGGTGGCCGATCCGCGCAAGGAGCCCGAGGCCTTCGCCGCCGCGCTGCGCACCGCGAACGGCCTGATCGGCTCCAGCCACCCGGTCGATGCCGCGCTGCTCGATGCGGCGCCGCAGCTGCAGGTGATTTCGAGCGTGTCGGTCGGTGTCGACAACTACCCGCTGGCCGAATTGCACAAGCGCGGCATCGTGCTGTGCCACACGCCCGATGTGCTGACCGAGACGGTGGCCGACACGGTGTTCGCGATTCTCATGGCCACGCAGCGCCGTGTGGTCGAACTGTCGAACCTGGTGCGCGAAGGCCGCTGGACCAAAAACATCGGCGAAGAACTCTTCGGCACCGACGTGCACGGCAAGACGCTGGGCATCCTCGGCTTCGGCCGCATCGGGCAGGCGGTGGCGCGCCGCGCCGCTCTGGGATTCGGCATGCCGGTGCTCTACCACGCGCGCCGCCCGGTCGACCTGGCCGCGCAGGCGCCCGAGCTGCAAGGCCGCGCCACGCACACGCCGCTGTACGACCTGCTCGCGCGCGCCGACGTCGTGCTCGCGATGCTGCCGCTGACCGATGCCACGCGCGGCATGATCGACGCCGCATTCTTCGCGCGCATGAAGCCCGGCGCCGCCTTCATCAACGGTGGCCGCGGCGCCACGGTGAACGAAGACGCGCTGCTGAACGCACTCGATCACGGCACGCTGCGCGCGGCCGGCCTCGACGTGTTCGCGAAAGAGCCGCTGCCGGCCGATTCGCCGCTGCGCACGCATCCGCGCGTGACGCCGCTGCCGCACATCGGCTCGGCCACGCATGAGACGCGCCATGCCATGGCCGAACTGGCCACGACCAACCTGCTGCAGGTGCTGGCCGGCGAGAAGCCGACGGCGCCGTACGACACGGCGAGCGCATGACCGGTGCCAGGCTTTTCTCCCTCCCCCGCCGGGGGAGGGCAGGGGTGGGGGCAAGCGGCGAGTCCATCGGGCGCTCTGCCTGCCCTCATCCCTGCCCTCCCCCAGGGGGGGAAGGAGCAAAGACATGAAGCCCACCGGCCGCGCAACCATCGCCGACGTCGCCGAAGCGGCCGGCGTCTCCAAGGCCACCGTCTCGCGCTTCCTCAACCACCGCGAACGGCTGCTCAGCCCCGACATCGCCGCGCGCGTCGAAGTGGCCATCGCCAAGCTGGCCTATTCGCCGAGCCCGATGGCGCAGGCGCTTAGCCATGGCCGCTCGCGCCTCATCGGCCTGATCGTGGCCGACATCACCAACCCGTATTCCGTCGCCGTGCTGCGCGGCGCCGAGAAGGCCTGCCAGGATGCCGGCTACTTGGTGATGCTGTTCAACCTCGGCAACGAGAGCGAACGCGAGCGCGAAGCCATCGATGCGCTCGCGGGCTACCAGGTCGACGGCTTCATCCTCAACACGCTGGGTCGCGGCAGCAACGTGGTCGACGCGGTCACGCTGCACGGCAAGCCCGCCGTGCTGGTCGACCGCCGGCATGCGGGCATGCACACCGATTTCGTCTCGCTCGACAACCATGCCGCGATGACGGCCACCTGCGGCCATCTGGTCGAAGGCGGCTACCGCGAGCTGCTCTACGTCACCGAGCCGCAGAAGGGCGTGAGTTCGCGGCGCGAGCGCACGGCCGCCTTCGGTGCATGCGTGGCGGCGCACGAGCCGCGTGTGGCGGGCGAGATTTTCGAGTGCGTCGAGGGCGAGAGCGATGCGCTCGACGAGGCCTTGCGCGCCCTGCGCCAGCGCGCCAGGCGCGGCCGCCGCGCGGCGGTGGTCGCGGGCAATGCGGTGGTCACGCTGCGCGTGGCGCAGGCGATGGCGCGGCTGGGCTGGCAGTTCGGCAGCGACCTGGGCTTCGTCGGCTTCGACGATCCCGAATGGGCCTCGCTCATCGGTCCCGGCCTGAGCACCGTGGCCCAGCCCACCGACGCCATCGGCCGCACGGCAGCTACCTGCCTCATCGAGCGGCTGCGGGGGCTGGAGGAGCCGCCTCGTCAGTTGTTGTTGCCTGGGGAGTTGGTGGTGCGCGGGTCTTCTCACGCTTAGCTGCGTGGTTGTGTTTGTTCTGGGCGCGCTCACGCCGACGGGGTACCTTGCTCCGCGAATGTCCCCCGGGCTTCGCCCTCCTCCTTTATTTCGCTGCGCAAGGCACCCCGCCGTCGTGAGCGTCCAGAGCACTGGTTGATCGGCAGGCACCAGAGCCGCGTCCATCGTGCACAGGGCGCCGGGTGCTTCCCGCAGCGAAATAAAGGAGGAGGCCGCAGGCCGGGGGACATTCGCGGAGGGGAGTACCCGGTGGCCTGTGCACGCACCCCGAACAACGCACAAGCATCAAGCAACAAGAGACCGAGCATCCTGCACAGCACGGTCAAAGGTAATCGGCCCCCGCATCCAGTCAGCCGCCCGCTCGGCAATCATGATCGTCGTCGCGTTCGTGTTCCCGCCGATCAGCGTCGGCATCACCGATGCATCGACCACGCGCAGGTTCGCGATGCCGTGAACCCGCAGCTTCGCGTCGACCACGGCCATTGCGTCCGTTCCTATCTTGCAGGTGCCCACCGGGTGATAAATGGTGTCGGCGCGTGCGCGGATGTGCCGCTCCAGCTCTTCGTCGGTCTGCACGTTCGCGGTGTAGAGCTCGCTGTGTCGGTAGGGCGCCAGGGCAGGCGCGCGCAGTATTTCGCGCATCTTCTTCACGCCCTGCAGCAGCAGCGCCACGTCCTGCGCGTCGGACAGGAAGCGCGGATCGATGCGCGGCGCGGATGCCGGATCTGCGTCGTTCAGCCGCACGTCGCCGCGTCCGTTGGGCCGCAGCACGCATGCGTGGCACGAGAAGCCGAAGCCCCCGTGCAGCTTGCGCGCGTGGTCGTCCACCAGCCCGATCACGAAATGCAGCTGCAGGTCGGGCCGGCGCAGCTCGGGCGATGACTTGATGAAAGCGCCGCCCTCGGCAAAAGGCGTCGAGATCAGGCCCTTGCCCGTGCGACGCCACTCTGGAATGGCCTTCACGAAATTGAAGAGCCCCGCAGGCCCAAGTCCGGGCAAGCCCTTTGCCTTCGTGCGATAGGACAGGATGAAGTCGACATGGTCCTGCAGATTGCGGCCCACGCCCGGCAGCGCATGCCGTACCGCGATGCCGTGGCGCTGCAGTTCCTGCGGGTCGCCGATGCCCGAGAGCATCAGCAGCTGCGGCGAGTTGAACGCGCCGCCGCACAGCACTACCTCGCGCCGCGCCGAGAGCGTGTCGATGTTGCCGCCCCGGCGCACCTCGACGCCGGTGGCGCGTCGCCCGTCGAGCAGCACGCGCTGCGCCTGCGTGCCGTTCAGCACCGTGAGGTTGGGGCGCATGCTCATCACCGGGTGCAGGTAGGCCGCCGCGGCCGAGCAGCGCTCGCCGTTCCTGTCGCCGCCGTGGAACTGCGTGACCTGGTAGAGCCCGGCGCCTTCCTGCACGCTGCCGTTGAAGTCGTCGTTGCGCGGAATGCCGCACTCCATGGCAGCGCGCACGAAAGCTTCGCTGATCTCGCGCGGCGACTGCTGGTCCGCCACTTGCAGCGGGCCGTGCGCGCCGTGCATGGCGCTCTCGCCGCGCTGGTTGCCTTCGGCATGTTTGAACCACGGCAGCACGTCGGCGAACGACCAGCCCGAGCAGCCGGCGCGCTCCCAGTCGTCGTAGTCGCCGGGATGGCCGCGTACGTAGAGCATGGCGTTGATGGCGCTCGAGCCGCCGAGGCAGCGCCCGCGCGGCTGGTAGCCGCGGCGTCCGTTCAGGCCGGGCTGCGGCACGGTCTGGTAGGCGTAGTTGTTGATGCGCGGGCGCCCCGGCAGCATGGCCGCCGCGCCGGCCGGGGCGCGCACCAGCACGCCGCGGCCGTCGCCGCCGGCCTCGATCAGGCAGACCTGCACGGCGGGGTCTTCGCTGAGCCGCGCGGCCAGCGTGGCGCCGCCGGACCCGCCGCCCACGATCACGTAGTCGAATTCCATGGCGTGTCTCTTCCTTTTGTTATTTGCCGCCTGCGTCCGGTCGGTGGAGCGGACGAATTCGACTGTAGGAATGAACGCTGGAGCGGAGCTTGGCGTTTTCCCTCAGTGCGGCAGGCCCAGGCCCACGGCCTGCAGATAGGCCTCCAGTGCCTCGATGCGGGCCGAGGCCACGATGGCGCCGACATAGCCGTCGGGGCGCACCAGCACCCAATCGCCGGGCATGGGTTCGTAGGCTTCGCGGAAGTGGCCGCCGTCGTCGTGCAACTCGCCCCCGTCGCCCAAGGTATGGATGTGCAGGCCCGACCGTGGCGCGATGCCGCGGCGATCGGTCTCCCAGCCCAGCAGGGTCCAGTGCGCACCCTTGAACAACTGGAACAGGCGCGTCGGTTGCCCGGCGGCGCCGCGTACCGGCGCATCGGGCGCGCGGTCGCCCGCGCACAGGCGGCTGCCGGCGCGTTCCGGCTGCTCCATCGCGAGCGACGATCCGAAGTAGCCCAGGTCGAGCTGATGCACCTCGCGTCCGCGCCGCATGTCGCCGCGCTTCGCATCGACGAGCAGCTTCGTGGAGAGCCCGAGCACTTCTGCCGCAACCGGGCGACGCTCTTCTTCGTAGCTGTCGAGCAAGGTCTTGGGCGCGCCAGCTGCAACGCCCGCCAGTTTCCAGCCGAGGTTGTAGGCGTCCTGCACGCTGGTGTTCAGCCCCTGGCCGCCCGTCGGCGGATGGACGTGCGCGGCATCACCGACCAGCAGCACGTTGCCTGCCCGGTAGCGGTCGGCCAGGCGAGCGTTCATCTGGAAGGCCGAGGCCCACGAGACCGAGTGGATCTCGATGTCGTTGCGGCCGGTGCGCGCGGCAACCATGGCAGAGAGGCCCTGCGCAGAGAGATCGATGTCGCCTTCCAGCGGTATCGGCGCCTGCAGCTGGAACAGCTGCGTTCCGGCGAGTGGGCAGAGGGACATCTGCGCATCCATCGAGCCCTCGTTGAAGCGGTGCCAGGCTCCGCGCTCCAGGCCGGACAGCACGACATCGGCCACCACCGCGCGCACGCCCAGCGTCTTGCCAGGAAAGCCGATGTCCAGCGCATGCCGCACGAAGCTGCGGCCACCGTCGGCGCCGACGAGAAAGCGCATGCGAAGCGTCTCTTCGCCTGCCGCACTGGCCAGCCGCGCGGTCACGCCGCTTTCGTCCTGCTCGAACGCCACAAGCTCGCGGCCGAATGCCGGTCGGTGCCCGAGCTCGGCCAGCCGCTCGCGCAGCACGCCTTCGGTGAGGAACTGCGGCACCATCAAAGGAATGCCGTAGGGCTCCGCTGGCGTCGGTGGCGTGTGCGTCATCACCGGCGAATCGACATGGCCGCCGTCGGGGTGGTATTCCCGCGAAGGCGGATACAGGCCGCCGGCTGCGACGACCCGGTCGAGGATGCCCATGTCCTCGAAGACTTCCTGCGTTCGCGGCTGGATTCCCTTGCCGCGCGAGCCCTGGAAAGGCGCGTCCATCTTCTCGATGAGTCGGAAGGAAACACCCCGCCGCGCGAGGTCGATGGCAAGCGTGAGGCCGGCCGCGCCGGCGCCGCAAATGAGTACGTCCGTGGAAAAGTCCTGGGTCATGGCAAGCTCCGATGTGTGTAATATGCACCTATTAGGAGCGGATGCTATGCCAAAGAAAATAAATGTGCAAGATGCACATATCTCCGCGCAACTGCGCGCGTTGCACGGTGCGCTGCTCACCGTGGTGAGCGTCATGAACCGTCCGCAGCGTGACGAGGCGATGGTGCGCGAAGCGGGTATTTCGCTCGACCGCGCGTTGTTCCCGCTGCTGGTTGGCATCGAACGGGTCGGGCCCATCGGCGTGGTCGAACTCGCCGACCGTGCCGGGCGCGACCACACGACGGTCAGCCGGCAGGTCGCGAAGCTGGAGAGCCTGGGCCTGGTCGAGCGCCAGGGCGGCGCGCACGACCGGCGCGTGCGCGAGGCGGTCGTCACGCCTAAAGGCAAGGCGATGACCGATGCAGTCGATGCGGCGCGCGAACGGCTTGCGCGCGGCATCTTCGACAAGTGGGAGCCGCAGGATTTCGAGGACCTGGTGCGGCTGCTGCAGAAGTTCGCGGCGGACATCGAAGGCGCACCCGCGGGCGGGAAGTGACTGCGCGCAAGGATGAGCCGGAACCGCTCTCGGCTTGCGGCCAGAATCGGCGGATGCCCTCCACGATTCTGCTGATCGACGACCACGCCATGTTCCGCGAGGGCCTGCGCCTCGCGCTGCGAGAGGCGCAGCCGTCGATAACCATCGAAACCGCCAGCACCGGCAGCGAAGCGCTGCAGGCGTTGTCGACGCTGCCCGTGCTCGATGCGGTCATGACCGACTACTACCTGCCCGACCTCGGCGGTGCCGCCCTGGTGCAGCAACTGCATCGGCGCAGAGGCGGGCTGCGCATCCTGGTGCTGTCGGCCTCCGAAGACCCGCATGACGTCGAGACCGCGCTCGGAGCCGGCGCGCATGGCTTCGTCCACAAGTCGGCCGACAGCCGGCAGTTGCTGGATGCGCTGCGCCGCGTGTTCGGTGGCGAGCAGAACGTGGTGCATGTGTCGCCGCAGCAGGGCGCTTCGCCGCTGCCGGTGCTGTCGACACCGACCGACAGCCTGAGCCACTTGACCGCGCGGCAGACCGAGGTGCTGCACCTGCTGTGCGAGGGCCTGCGCAATGCGCAGATCGCAGAGCGGCTGCAGACCTCCGAGAAGACCGTGAAGGCCCATATCTCCGCGATCTTCGCGGCGCTCGGCGTGTCCAACCGCACGCAGGCCACGATCGTGGCGCGCCGCGCCGGCATGCTGGGCAAGCCACGTTAGGCAGCGCGACGCGCCCGGCGTGGCTCAATTCGCCATCATGCATTCGGACGCAACGGTATTCACGGAGATGCGCTTCTGGGGCCTGGTGCTCTGCTCGCTGGTGCTGCCCACCGCCACCTTCATCACGCTCTTCGTGCGGCGCGAGTTCTCGAAGGTCACCGTGCTGGGCTTCGGCCTGCTGCTGATCCTGCTGGCGGGCGTGGACATCTTCCTGTTGCGCGCGCTGGCCACCCTGGCCCAGGCCACGCCTTCGCTGGCTGACGACCTGGTGTTCTCGTCGGCACTGTCGATCGCGCTCTACATTTTTCCGGCCGCCTTCGGCACCTTCGGCCTCAACATGGTCTCGCATGTGCTCATGCACTACCTGAAGCAGAAGGAACTGCGCTTCGAGCGGCACAAGGTGCCGCAGCAGCAGCCGACCGGTGCGCCTTCGCGGACTCGCGCACTGGCCGTGCGGCGGATCCGGCCGCAGGCCGACCGCGCGGAAGAACCCCGGCCTTATGAGCCGCGTGGCCGCGCACCGCGCGCAAGCTGGCTCTACGCGAGCCCGGGCATGCGCCGGCGGCGAGTGGTGTCCCGGGCGTCTTTGCGGTAGAGGGGCGCGGCGCCTGCCCGCCAGGCGCACAGACATCGACGCCTACTCTCGACGCTCGATCGAAGAGCCGAGATCATCAACGCGGCGGTCTCCACCGGCACGCTGTTTTCGCGGTCGAGCTCCTCGTGACCCAGAACAGCATCAACCCGACTTGGCCTCTCAAGGCCGTCCGTTCCAGTCGGCCGCGAGCAGCAGCCTGTCGACCCACTCGCGCAGCGAATCCACTTCCACCGGCTTGTGCAGGATCGGAATGGAACGCGCAGCCGCCTCGATGAGGCGCGCGGGATCGGTGTCGCCACTCACCAGCAATGCGGGAATCGCAGAGTCGTTGTATTCCTCGTGCACGCGGTCGATGGCCTCTATGCCGGTCTCGTGATCGCGCAGGCGATAGTCGCTCACGATCAGCCCGGGCTTGCCGGGTACGTCGGCAGTCAGTTCGACCAGTTCGTCCGGCCCTGCGGCCGCGATCACGCGGTGCCCCCAGCTTTCGAGCAGCAACCTCAGCCCTTCGCGGTTCTGTGCGTCGTCGTCGATCACCAGGATCAGCTGTCCCGTGGCCGGCTTCGCATGCGAGGCGACGGCAACGGGCGTGTGCGCTTGCGTGGCGGCGAACACGCCGGCCTCGGCCGCGATGTCCGGCGCCGATGCATGTTGCTGCGCATCGACGCTCAGCATGAAGACCGTGCCGCGGCCCTCGGCCGAGTGCAGCCACAGCGAGTGTCTCAGCAGCGCGGCGGTGCGGCGCACGATGGCAAGGCCCAGTCCCAGCCCCTTGCTTCGGTCGCGCTCCGGGTTTCGCAACTGGTGGAACTCCCAGAAGACGCGCTCATGCTCGTGCTTCGGAATGCCCGGGCCGGTGTCCCAGACCTCGATGCGCACCGCGTCGTCGCCGCGCCTGCGGCAGCCGATCAGCACGCGCCCGCTCGGCGTGTGCGCGATGGCGTTGCTCACCAGGTTGCGCAGGATGCGCTCCAGCAGCATCGGGTCCGAACTGACGAATGCGGCGCAGGGCCGCACCTTCAGCGCCAGTCCCTTCTGCTGGGCCTGCGGCGTGTATTCGGTGCGGATCTGGTCGAGCAGCCGGTCGAGCTGAAAACTCTGGATGCGCGGATGGATCACGCCCGCATCCAGCCGCGAAATGTTGAGCAAGGCATCGAACAGATGCCCCATCGCGGCGCTCGCCTTGGTGATGTTGTCCAGCAGGTAGCGGCCATGCGCCGACAGGCGCTCGTTTGCCAGAAGGCCCAGGAAAAGGCTCATCGCATGAACCGGCTGCCGCAGGTCGTGGCTGGCCGCCGCGAGAAAGCGCGACTTCTCCAGGTCGCTGCGTTCGGCGGCTTCCTTTTCAAGCCGCACCTGCTGCAGCAGCGCCAGGTTTTCATAGCCCAGCCGCAGAGCGTTCAGGTGCGTGCGGTTCATGCGATGGATGAAGGCGACAGTGGCGACCAGGTAGGCCGCGCCGCTGGAAACCAGCGCCAGGTTCACCGCCGAGGGCTGGACCGCCAGCGCAATGAAGGTCGGCGCAAAAGTCGGTACCACGAACGCATACACGGCGGACAGCACCATGTAGTTCGAATAGATGGCGCCCGTGCCCAACCCGAACAGCACCACGATGAAGAAGAGCTGGTACTCCAGCGGGACGAAGAAGGTCCAGTAGGCGAACGGTAGCCCCCACAGAATGCCCGAGGCGACGTTGCCGATCACCATCTGCCGCAGCCAGCGCTCGCCCGACTCAGGGCGGTTGCGTGTGCGCGCGTAGTACAGCATCGCGCCGAAGCGGAAGGCCGCAACCACCAGCGTGGCCGCGAGCCAGGTGACCACTTGCGTCCGGGGCACAACTGCCAGCATCACATAGGCCACCACGCAGGCCGAGATGACCGAGCCGGCCAGCGCGAACGGGAAGCTGCGCAGCAGTACGGAGAGTTGGACTTCGAAGATGCGTTGGGTGTCGGAGGGGGAGGGGAGGGAAGGGGGCATGTGGGGTTCGCGTGGACTTGGGACTTTAGGGCTTGTCCAAGTGAGATCGAAAAGTAGCAGGGAACGAATTCGACGCGCTCTGCTTTAAATCTTGCGATGCCGATTTGGCACTTGGCCTATGACGCCCGAGTTTTGGGAGGCAGCAAACCACAGAATACATTTTTTATCATCTCGTCCTCGGGTTGTTCATTGATCAAGGCCAAGGTGTACGAGGTGATTTTATTCTTTCCAACGGTCATCTCCATCATTTTGGCCTCCCCCTTATGGCGAAGATAGACGATTATTCCGTCGAAGCCGTCATCTATTAATTCGTCTTTGTAATTTCTAAGAAGATTGTGCAGATCCTTTTGGCTGGACCTATCCTTTTCCAGGAATACTCTCTTCACCAAATAATTGTCGATGTTCTTCGGGCGCTTCTTCATGTACAGCCAAGACTGCCCTACTATCCAGTCGCCGTTGCAAGTTGTTGATTTGTCGCTGAAAAAATCTCTGATTTTCTGGTTGACCACCTTTCCTTTGGCCGATTGGTCTAGGTTCACCCAGACGACATAGGGGCCGTAGACGTATCCCGCTAATGCCGGAGAAATGCTCAAGGCACTTGAGAGAAAAAATAAAACAAATCGGACGATTCGACGCAGAGGTGGCCTGATTTTTTTGGATCTAATCGATGGATGGCTTCTCGGACTTCTTGGGTTTTCCATTTTCAATATTCATTGATTTGTTGAGTTTGTCTGGGTCTTGAACCTCGAGTCCCGGTGCTAGTAGATCCTTTTTTGATTGTTCTAAGTAGGCGATAGGAATGAAGTATTTGAAATTTTTGGGTATTCTCAGGGGTTTTATGGTTTTATTTCTCTTGTCCTGCGGCGTCTGGGTTTCTGGTGTGGTCGAAGTGAATGGGGAAAAATTTATTCTTTGATTTTGACGGCCTCAGGCTCTGATGCATCGAAGTCGTCGCCCCGCGTGCGGATCGTCGGAACCTCGCTCCAATCCCAAGCCTCCTCGCCCACGATCAGCACGGACTCGTCGGGCGTGTCGAAGTCGATCCGGGGCAGCCGGCCGTCTTCGGGGATGACGCCTTCGGCCCTGGTCTGTTGCCGCTCGTCGAGGATCCGGTAGGGCAGGCCCGTCATGTCCATGTGCCTGAACACTTCGTCGCTGCCCAGCGGCGCGAAGCTCATGCGCGGTCGACGTAGGGATCTGACTTTGAAGATTTTTGTCTTGGCGGCATGCCGCACGCGTCGACCATTTCAAGAAATTTTGAATCTAAAAAATCATTCCTCAGTTGAAAATTACGGAGCTCGAACAATCGGAGGAAGAAGAATGCAGAAAGCGCGCTCAATTTTTTTAGGATCTGTGCTCGCCTTCAGTGTGAAAGGGTAAACGTTTATCTTTCTTCGACCCGTGGTGAAGCTCATCATGCGCCAGGAATTTTCTTCATCATAGAAAAACAAGCCATCCAAGCCATCGCGAACATTGGCATCGGGATCTCTAAAAGAACGCAATACGCGGGTTATTTCATCGAACGAGGAAGTATCTTTTTCGAGAAAAACTCTCCTTATCAATTCTGGCGGAATTTTCAACTGACGACTGTTCAGGTATAGCAGGGAATCATTGTTTTTCCATTTTATGTTGCAAGTGGAATCGATGCGATCGCTGTTTGCAAAATTGTCAATTACTTTTGAAATAGTTCGTCCATCTGCGTTTTTTCCGAGGTTGATCCAGGCTACGAAGTGATCGCTTCTGTATCCTGCAAAAGAGATGGTGGAAAAGAATAGTGTGGTTGAAACGAACCATGCCCCCGCAGTGCGACGAATTGATTTCGATCTTGAATTCATGTTTTCAATTGGTTTTTGTTTTTTGATTCTTGCCTTCCTTGCGAGGAGGAACGCCAATGACTTTATTTAGATCGTCAACATTCAGTTGATCGAGCCCGGGATTCGCCATGTCTTTTTGGGCTTGGCTGAAATAGGAAACTGGTACGAAGTACCGCAAGAATTTCGAATGTTTGACTGTCTTTTTCTTTCTCCCATCCTTTCCAGATACTTCTATGGTTTGTAATAGGGACATATTGAATGGAGAGAATTTGATTTTGTCGTCCTGATTTCCTCCGAGCAGGATGAGATTTCCTGGCCCCTCTTTGCCATACGCGAAGCCTACGTGATACCCGTGCCCACTTCTATGCGTAGCAACCGCGATGGCTCCGTATATTGGTTTTTCCAATTCAACAAATAAAGGGTTCCTGATTTTTCCTTTTTCGTCCATCTCGTAGAAGCCGTGAGCGCGGCCAAGAGTGGCTCGGTGATCTCGAAAGCTGGTGTTACTTATCGGATAGCCGGATTTTGATAGGCACCAGTTGGCAAAGGCGGCGCACCAGGCCATATTGGAGAGAGATCTGGATCCATCTTTAATTTCAAGGTGATAGTCAATTTCTTTCTCAATCACTTCCTCCCTCTGTCCATATCTAAACTTGGCTTCAGCAATCGCTATAGCCATCCAGGGTACCCATCCCGGTATTGGATTGATCAGTGCCAACATTCTGCCCACGCCCTCTTTGGAACGCGCCGAATCCGACACCCCTGTGCCAATCGATGGCGTCGGTGGCAGAGAAAGATTGGATCGCTCTGGAGTTTTTGCTAAGGAAGCTGGAACGTTTGTCGGCGCTTTTTTCGTAGTTGAGGGCGCTACTGTCGATTGGCTTTTTGTCTTGCCGGCCCCGCTGATTGCAAGCACTTCGCCGGGATAAATTCTGTCCCCTTCTAAATTGTTTCTATCCTTGATCGCGGCAATGCTGGTTCGATAGAGCTTCGCGACCTTGGAAAGATTGTCTCCGGGCTGCACCACATAGTTCATCGATTTTCCGTTCGCCATCGCCGAGCTATTAATTTTCTCCGACCCGGCGACCCCCTTCCATTTTTTGAACTTCGCTAGCAGGTTGAAGTCCTTGCCCGTCTCGCCTCTGATCGATCCGACCTGTACTGGCTCCTTGGTTTTTGGATCTATCACTTTGACAGCCATTGCCGATCTGTCCGCCGGATGAATCACCGGCGGAAACCGCCCGGTCGCGTCCGACTTCAATCTTTCCTCGCCGCCGTCCCTCTGCAGAATGATTTCCGCATCAGGTATGGGCTGGCTGCCATCCGTCGCATTGATCCTGCTCACGGCCACCCATATCTCCTTGCGAGTTTCCGGCCGTGCGTGAAATCCTTCGATCGTCGAGATGCTGTCGACTATCTTTTCAATCTCGGCTTCAGTGCATTCGTTGATCTTCCTGCTGGCCGGAATGCCGCTCGTCCGGAGCAGGTCGTCGATGTATTTCCCGGTGTTGTTCTCGTGCTTGGGCGCGTAGTCGGGAATGGCCTCCGGAATGGTCCGTTCGCCGTGCATGCGCTTCAGGTTCGCCTTCAACTCGGTTCGTCCTGAGTCTTCGTCGGGGAATATCAGGAATGTCCTGCCCGATCGGGTGGTGGCAAATCCGACGTAGCCCCGCGCTTTTTTCGGAGCAGGCAGGCCGTTCACCATCCGGGCTGTCAGATCCCCGGGGTTGTTGATCCGCCAGGGCAGCGTTCCTCCCGAAGCATCGCGCCGAAGCGGAAGGTCGCAACCACCAGCGTGGCCGAGATCCATGCGACCACTTGCGCCTTCGGCACGACGGCCTGCATCACGTAGGCCACCACGCAGGCAGAGATGACCGAGCCGGCCAGCGCGAACGGAAAGCTGCGCAGCAGGACGGAGAGTTGGACTTCGAAGATGTGGTGGCTGTCGGTGGGGGAGGGGTGGGAAGGGGGCATTTGGGGTTGGCGTGGACGGCCGGACTTTAAGGCCTGCCGATGTGGCCGACTTGCTTCAGGACGTGCTGAGAAGAGCTTGGGTGTTCGGGCGAATTTGATTTGTTCGACGTCATGACTTCTATGGCAGTCGAGTTATAGGAGGCAGCAGGGCACAAAATGCATCTTCTATGTCGGCTTTTGCTGGCGGCCTTCCGTGCGATGCGAGGGTTACAGATTGGATTTTTCTTTTTCCTGTGGTCAGGCTCATCATTTTCTTTGTGTCATTTACGCTGGTGTAGACGATGATTCCATCGAGGCCCTCAAGGTGTTGCAGTTCGATGTCTTTATAGTTTTTTAACGCAGAATTCAAGCGCTTCTTGCTGGGATTGTCATTTTTTAAGAAAACGCTTTCCACCAATTCATTGTCAATCAGCGAAGGGCGCTTTTTCATGTATAGCAAGGAATCTCCCATTTTCCAATTTCCATCGCAGTTAACCGATTTGCTGGTTGCAAATTCAGCAATGATTCTATTGATATTTTCCTTGCTCGAAGGATGGTCAAAATTTACCCACACTACGTAAGGACCACCGGCATAGCCTGCGGAAGAAAGGAGGGGCAGGAGCAAGGATAGAAATATGCCTCCCTGCCATAGCAGTTTGTGAGGGAAAATTTGAGGTACACGCATCATTGTTACTTGAGTGTTGGGCCTGTGTTTTTGGGTTTGATGATTTCAATTCCCATATCTTTGTTTATTTCAAGTGCATCCAAATCTTTAAGTCCGGGGTCGAGTAGGTCTTTTTTGGCCTGCTCATAGTATGCGGCCGGGATAAAATACTTCAAATGATTGGGGTTGCCGTTGTGCTTTATTTTTTTTCCATCTTTATTTTTTGTTGTATAAGCTGCGACCGGCATGATGTTGAAGTATGAAAAATTAATTTGATTACTCTGGTTGCCTCCTAGTAACACCAGCCCGTTTCGGCCATTTTTTGCGTAAACAAAGCCAACATGATGTCCATGGCCCGCTTTGGATGTGACCATGGCAATGCATCCATATATTGGCTTTTCAAGCTCGACGAACAGAGGATTTCTTATTTTTGCTGCCGCCTTTTCCTCTTTTTTCTTTGGTCCGTCGACTTCGTAAAATCCATGAGCACGCGCCTTTGCAATTTTGCGATTTGCGAATCCTGTGTTGTCGATTGGATACTTTGCTTGCATCAGGCACCAGTTCACAAAAGCAGCACACCAGGCATTGCTGTCGCCATACAAAGATTTGAGCCCGTCGTTGATCTCGATGTGGTAATTGATTTTTTCTTGTAATTTGAGCTCGATTTCTCCTCGTCTCAGTTTCGCTTCTGCAATGGCTACAAGCATCCAGGGTGCACGATTTGTGGATAGATTGATCAAGGCCAGAATCTTTCCGGCTCCCTCTTTTGACCGTTCGGAATCTGACGGCCCCATTCCAGATGTAGTACTTGGAATAGGTGGGGGAGCCGAAGAATGCTTTGGCGATGCTACCGAAGCTGCTCCCGCATTTGCAGATGGTGGTGTAGTTGGATTGACAGGAGGAGATGCCTTGGGCTCACGGGATTTTTCTTCGTCTCTTGCGGTGATCCATAGCACCTCACCCGGATAGATCCGGTCACTTCTCAATGCGTTGCTTTCCTTGAGCGCGTCAATGCTCGTCCGATAAATCTTCGCAATGTTCCCAAGGCTGTCACCGGGTTGAACCACATAGCTCTTCGACGTTTTCTTTCCCAGTGATGCGCTATTGAGTTTCTCCGAGCCAGCCACGCCCTTCCATTTCTTGAACTTCGCCAGCAGGTTGAAGTCCTTGCCCGTCTCGCCGTCGATCGCCCCGATCTGCACCGGCTCCTTGGTTTGGGGGCTCATCACCTTGACGGGTACGGTCGACTTGTCCGCCGGATGAATCACCGGAGGAAACCGCCCGGTCGCGTCCGACTTCAATCTTTCCTCGCCGCCGTCCCTCTGCAGAATGATTTCCGCATCAGGTATGGGCTGGCTGCCATCCGTCGCATTGATCCTGCTCACGGCCACCCATATCTCTTTGCGGGTTTCCGGCCGTGCATGAAATCCTTCGATCGTCGAGATGCTGTCGACTATCTTTTCAATCTCGGCTTCAGTGCAGTCGTTGATCTTCCTGCTGGCCGGAATGCCGCTCGTCCGGAGCAGGTCGTCGATGTATTTCCCGGTGTTGTTCTCGTGCTTGGGCGCGTAGTCGGGAATGGCCTCCGGAATGGTCCGTTCGCCGTGCATGCGCTTCAGGTTCGCCTTCAACTCGGTTCGTCCTGAGTCTTCGTCGGGGAATATCAGGAATGTCCTGCCCGATCGGGTGGTGGCGAATCCGACGTAGCCCCGCGCTTTTTTCGGAGCAGGCAGGCCATTCACCATCCGGGCTGTCAGATCCCCGGGGTTGTTGATCCGCCAGGGCAGCGTTCCTCCCGAGCGCAGCAGGTGCCGGCCGTCTTCGCAGACGAACTCGGCGACCTCGATGTTGGGGTGGTAAGTGGCGGATATCAGCTTGGGCATGGTCATTTGCTGTCCTGTTCAGGCCAGTGCGTTCAGGTACGCCTGCACGGCGGACTCGGAGAGAAAGTGGTTGGAGCCAGTGCTTGCGCCCGGCTGTGCGTACCTCGAACTCCCTGAATCAGCCAGGTCGTCCTCCGGGCCGTCGCCGGCCTCAGGCTCTGATGCATCGAAGTCGTCGTCCCGCGTGCGGACCGTCGGAACCTCGCTCCAATCCCAAGCTTCCTCGCCCACGATCAGCACGGCCTCGTCGGGCGTGTCGAAGTCGATCCGGGGCAGCCGGCCGTCTTCGGGGATGACGCCTTCGGCCCTGGTCTGTTGACGCTCGTCGAGGATCCGGTAGGGCAGGCCCGTCATGTCCATGTGCCTGAACACTTCGTCGCTGCCCAGCGGCGCGAAGCGCACGCTGTACTTGTCGTCGTGGCTCACACCTTCCATGCGCAGGAGCTTGGCCATGTCCATCGGCCCGGCGTAGCTGTGGGTGCGCGCATGCTCGCGCCAGATGCCCTGGGTTCCATGCACGATGCCCGCGGCGTTCCACTTGCTGAAGCTGCCGCCGCCGCTGACCACGATCTCTTCCTTGGCGGTGATGCTGATCCTTTCGGCCTCCAGCTTGATGTCGAGCTTGGCCAGCAGCTTGATGCTGTTCTGCAGGGCGACGATGTCGATGCCGGCGGTGGCGGCGGTGAGGCGGATGGCCTTGTAGGCGAAGAGGCGCGCGGCCTCCCTGACGCTGACCAGGAAGCTCCTGCCCGCGCTGATGCTGGTGTGGCCGCCGCTGCTCAGCGCGTTGTGCGTGATGCTGGCGATGTGGGTGGCGCCGGCCGCGGTGCTCTGGATGCCTGCCGCGCTGGCGAGCACGAGGTGCGGCTCGCAGAGTTCGGGAAACGTGCCCTGATCCGGGTTGCCCTTGATGGCGTCGTTCTGCGCCTTGAGCGCCTGCGTGACCGCGTCCTGGTCGCCCGCTTCGTGCGCCTTGGCCTCCTGCGCGGTCTGGCTCTGGCGTTCGTGCAGGTCGCGCGCCGCCGTCAGGCGAGCGACGGTCTCTCCGAGGTCGGTGATATGCGCCTGTGCATCAGGCCGCGCCTCGGTGGTGAGCAGCAGGCCCTTGGCGGCCCGCACTGAAGCATGGCCGTCTGTGCGCAGTTCGGCGCCTTCGCCCCGGTCGTCCATGCGGCCTTCCGTGCCGTTGATGCGGCCGATGTGACCAAGGCTCAGGCTGCTGCAGAGGTGGTCGCTCTTGAGCTGCGCCTGTATCTTTCCGGGATGGTCGTCCAGCGCCAGGTGGTTGCCGCGCGAGCCGCCTGCATTGCCCGAGCCGTTCTTCGCGCTCAGTTCGCGGCTGCGGATGCCTGAAAGATTCGCCTGATCGGGCAGGCGCCATGCGGGCATGTTGGTGGCATTGAACACGCGCCCGGTGATGATGGGGCAGTCGGGGTCGCCGCTCAGAAAATCGACGACCACCTCATGCCCGACGCGCGGCAATGCCGCCGTGCCGAAGGTGTCGCCCGCCCAGGACATCGACACGCGCACCCAGCAGCTGGAGTTTTCGTTGCGCACGCCAAGACGATCCCAGTGGAACTGGACCTTGACGCGGCCGTGCTGATCGGTCCATGTCTCTTCATTCTTCGGGCCGACCACGATGGCTGTTTGCGGCCCGCGCGTGCGGGGCTTCGGCGTGACGCGCCGGGGCCGCCATGCGTGGTCGGCAGGTTGCGCTTCGAAGGCAAAGCGCTGGACGGAGCCTTCGCCGGCACGCGCGCCTTCGCTGGCCCGGATGTTTTCCTGCAGTTCGTACTCGACGCTGGTCAGCAGGTATTTACGGTTCTGGTCTTCCCTCGGGTGATTGGCGAGTTCGAAGACATGGCCCGGCGCCAGTTCGCGTCTGTTCGAGCGTCCGC
This sequence comes from Variovorax sp., assembly GCF_965279555.1. Classification (NCBI taxonomy): domain Bacteria; kingdom Pseudomonadati; phylum Pseudomonadota; class Betaproteobacteria; order Burkholderiales; family Comamonadaceae; genus Variovorax; species Variovorax sp. The sequence continues at coordinate 1,284,291 of NZ_OZ257247.1, forward strand.
TTGCGATGCAGCGTTCGCTCAGTTGCTCTTCGGTTCGAATGCGTGTGTAGATCTCGCCGTCGTCGTGCTGCGTATAGCCGCCGGGCCATTCGTAGCATTCGAAGTCGTCGTGCGTGTGGCCAGCGGGCGCTTGCCGCTGGCTCGAGAGGTCTGCCACGGGCTTGAGAAAGTCGTAGTCGTCGGTGAAGCGAAGGCCGGAGCGCACTTCTTCACCGGACTTCCATTCGAAGATGCGCTCGCCGGGGCTGGCGCGGTTGCCGCCGGTCATGCCTGCCTTCTCCGAGGGATGGAAGCGCACCGTGTCGCCGCCCGGCAGCGGATCGTGCGAGGCTGCGATGTCGTCGGCGAACACCAGAACATGGCGCTGTGCCTCGTGCCTGAAGTAGTAGCAGATGCCTTCCAGTTCGCACAGGCGCGAGACAAACGAGAAATCGCTCTCGTGGTACTGAACGCAGTAGTCCCACACGCGGTATTCGCGGCTGAGTCTTTGCTCCACCGGATAGCCGTAGCCGTAGCCGTCGAGCACTTCAGTGAGGATGTCGGGAACGGTCTTGCCCTGGAAGATGCGGAAGTCGCTTCGAAGCGTCGCGAGCCACAGCCATGGACGCAGCCTCATCCTGTAGAAGCTCTGGCGGGCGTCTTCTTCGCCCAGGCCGAAGAACGCCGTGATGCCGCCCAGGTAGCGCGTGCCGCCGCTCTCTGTCTGCACTGCCAATGTGGCGGGTTTCCCGAGCAGCATCTTCGCTTCGATGCCGTTGCTGTTGCCCAGCAGGTCGACTTCGAAGTCGTAGAGCCGGCTCAATGCTTCGCGCCCCACCAGACGGTGAAATTGAAGCGCCTCTCCCATCGGCGTTTGAATGGTGACTCGGCGCGTCATTGCAAAGCCGAGCCATCGAAGATAGACATGGTGGTTCCTCCCTGATATCGCGGCCGCTTCAATCGCAATCGGCCATTTGTTTTTTTGCGGAGTATGAAAGCGCTCAGGGTTTCCCCGATGCCCGTTGCGAGATACGCCGCGGATTCGTGAATGAGTACACGCGCCTTTGTGCGCCTGCAAGCATTGGCAATCTGTGTGAATCGAATGTGCGCGGACTCGCGGGGCTCGTCGCGTGCCTATCGTTTTCCCGAAGCTGGTGCATGCGCTCATGCCGCATGCACCGCAATGTCGCTGGGCGCGCGCGAGGAGAACTATTTTTTAGTTCGCCCGTTGCGAAAAACGGTGCTTGGTGCGCACGCATCGCACTCCTAGCATTCGCCTCGCTGCCTCACATGCCTTTGCATCGCAAGGCGGCGCACAAGAGCCGAACGACTTCACCTCATCGCATCGAAGAAAAGGAATCCGACATGGCCAACCTCCGCGACCCGGGTCGCCGCAGCCTTCTCAAGACGTCGCTCATCGCGGGCGGGCTCTCCGCCGGTGGGCTGCTCTCGGTCGACGCCTTCGCGCAGGGCAAGGCGCGCATCAACATGCAGCTGGGCTGGATCGTCGGCGGCAACCAGATCGGCGAAGTGGTCGCCAAGCGCATGGGCTTCTACGAGCAGGAAGGCATCGACTTCGCGATCCAGCCCGGCGGCCCGAACATCGACGGCGTGGCCATCATCGCCTCGGGCCGCTACGAGGTGGGACAGGTTTCGTCGAGCCCTTCGATCATGCTGGCGGTATCGCAGGGCCTGCCGATCAAGTGCTTTGCGGTGGGCGCGCAGAAGCACCCCTACACCTACTTTTCGCTCGCCAGGAATCCGGTGCGCAAGCCGGCCGACCTGATCGGCAAGCGCGTGGGCATTCCTTCGACGGCAGCCATTTTGCTGCGCGCGCTGCTGGCCAAGAACAAGATCGCCGAGAAAGACGTCAAGGTGGTCTCCATCGGCGCCGACATGTCGCCGCTGCTCACAGGGCAGGTCGACGTGGTGACGGGCTGGCTCACCAACACCACCGCCATCAAGGTGCTGGGCCCCGACATCGCCTCGCTCACGCAGTGGGACGCGGGCGTTCGCCTGTACGCGCTGCCTTACTACGCATCGACCAAGACGCTGGAGACGCAGCCCAAGGTCATCGAGGCCTTCCTGCGCGCCACTGCAAAGGGCTGGCACTACGTGCGCGCCAACCGCGATGCGTCGGTCGACATGCTGGTGAAGGAGTACCCGAACCTCAAGCGCGAGGATGAGCGCGTGGCGGTCGACGCGATGCTCGAATACGCCTTCGGCGGTCTCGCGCAGACCCAGGGCTGGGGCGCGATGGACCCGGCCGTGTGGCAGGAACAGATCAACACCTACGCTGAGCTGGGCCAGTTCACCGCGCGCACGCCGAAGGTGGAAGACGTGATCTCGCTCGACGCGCTCAAGGCCACCGCTGCCGCGCGCGCCATGAAGGCCTGACGCCATGGCCGCCGTTCTCAACGCACCGCCCGCCATCGCCTGCCGCGACATCGGCGTGCGCTTCTTCACCGAGCGCCGCGACGTCACCGCCATCAAGAGCCTGGACCTCGATGTGGCGCAGGGCGAGTTCCTCACGCTGCTGGGCCCCTCGGGCTGCGGCAAGTCGACCTTCCTGCGCGTGGTGGCCGACCTGCTGCAGCCCAGCAAGGGCCGCATCGAGGTGCTGTCTTCCACGCCCCAGGCCGCGCGCAAGAACCGCGATATCGGCTTCGTGTTCCAGGATGCGGCGCTGCTGCCCTGGCGCACGGCGCTGCAGAACGTGGAACTGCCGCTGCAGGTGGGCGGCGGCGCGAGCCGCAAGGGCCGCCGCTCGCCGCGGGAACTGCTCGAGCTGGTGGGCCTGAAGGACCGCCTGAACGCCTTCCCGCACGAGATGTCGGGCGGCCAGCGGCAGCGCGTGTCGATTGCGCGCGCACTGGCCAGCGACCCCAAGATCCTGCTGATGGACGAGCCCTTCGGCGCGCTCGACGAGATCACGCGCGACAGGCTCAACGAAGAAATCCTGCGCGTGTGGCGCGAGACCGGCGTGACGATTCTTTTCGTCACCCACAGCATCCACGAGGCGGCCTTTCTCGGCCAGCGCGTGCTGATGCTGGCCGCCAACCCCGGCCGCGTGCGCGAAATCGTGCCGGTGGAGCTGCCCGCCGAACGCACGCTCGAAGTGCGCGAGACCCCCGAGTTCGTCCGACTCACGAGCCATCTGCGGCGCGTGCTGGAAACCTGCTGAGGCCGAAGCCATGAATACCCGTTCCATCGATACGGCAGTGCCGGGCGCACCGGGCGCACCGGGCACCATCGGCGCGCCGACCTCGGCCGATCCTGAATACCTCGCCTGGGCCGCCGCGCGGCAGAAGCGCATCTGGCGCCGCCGCATCCTGCCGGCGCTGGGCATCGTCGGGCTCATCGCCCTGTGGTGGCTGGTGATCGTGGCTTTCGGCGTCAAGCCCTTCATCGCGCCCACGCCGTGGGCCGTGCTGGAGACGCTATACGCCAAGCGCGACGTGCTGCTCGACAACCTGCTGCCAACGGCCTTCGAGGCGGCCGGCGGCTTCGTGCTGGGCAACCTTGCGGCCATCGCCGTTGCGACGGTCTTCGTGCACAACAAGACGCTGCAGGACATCTTCTTTCCGGTGGTGCTGATGTTCAACGCGGTGCCGCTGGTGGCAAAGGCGCCGGTGCTGGTGCTCATCATGGGCAACGGCATGGAGCCGAAGATCACCATCGCCGCGCTGGTGTGCTTCTTTCCCACGCTGGTGAACATGGTGCGCGGGCTGGAGTCGGTCAACCCGCAGGCGATGGAACTGATGCGGGTGCTGTCGGCCAGCAAGACCGAGATCTTCTTCCGCCTGCGTTTGCTCAACGCGTTGCCCTACCTGTTCTCGGCCCTGCGCATCGCGGCGTCGATGTGCGTGATCGGCGCGGTGGTGGGCGAATGGGTGGGTGCCACGGTGGGCATCGGCGCCATGATTCTGCAGGCCACCTTCAACTTCGATTCGCCGCTTCTCTACGCCGCGATCGTGATGAGCGCAACGCTCTCGGGCCTGTTCTTCCTGCTCGTGACGCTGGCCGAACGCTGGGTCATCCGCTGGCAGCCGGAGGCCGCGCCCTGACCGTTCGGGCGCATTCCCAAAACACAACCAGACATTTCAACAGGAGATTTCTATGAGCCGTATTGGCGACTGGATGCAGGAGCCCGCGCACGACGTTCGCGTGGCAGCCGAATCGGACGTGGTGGTGGTCGGCGGCGGCCCCGCCGGGCAGGCCGCGGCATTGGCCGCCGCGCGCAACGGTGCGAGCGTGACGCTGCTGGAGCGCTACAACCACCTGGGCGGCCTGGCCTCGGGCGGCATGGTGCTGGTGCTGGACGACATGTGGGACAGCCACCAGCGGGAAATTTCTGTGCGTGGCATCTGCCTGGAAATGATCGAGCGCATGTCCGCGCTCGGCTTGGCCGAGTACCCGCGCCAGCAGGACTGGGGCACGCTGCCCGAATCGGTGCGCCGCTGGAAGCGCTGGGGCACCTACGACTTCCACAGCAAGGAGAAGCCGCACCCCATCTGCTTCGCCGCCGCCTTCGACCCCGACGCATGGAAGCGCACCTCGCTGGAGATGGTGCTGCAGGCCGGCGTCGAACTGCGGCTGCACTCGTGGTTTTCGCGCACGCTGGTGGAAGACGGCAAGGTCAAGGGCGTGGTCTGCGAAACCAAGGGCGGGCGCGAAGCCATCCTGGGCAAGGTGGTGATCGACACCACCGGCGACCTCGACGTGGCCGCCTCGGCCGGCGCGCCGCACATCAGCGGCAGCTACATCGTGACGACCGTGTTCCGCCTCGGCGGTGTCGACACGGAAGAAGCCGAGCGCTTCGAGCGCGAGGAGCCCGTGGCCTGGCAGGCGCTGGACCGCGAGATCAAGCACATGCTCGGCGGCGCCTGGGAAGCATGGTGGCTCAAGACGCCGCTGCCGGGCGTGGTGTGGTGCAACTGTCCGCACATGCCGGGGCTCGACGGCCTGAAGGTGAGCGACCTGACCCGCGCCGAGGTGCAGGGCCGCGCCACCATCCACAAGGTGATCGAGTTCGTGCGGGCCCATCTGCCGGGCTTCTCGAAGTGCGTGCTGATCGACATGGCGCCGCAGACAGGCATTCGCCAGACCCGCCTGCTCGAGGGCGCCTACGTGATGACCAAGGAAGACGTGGCCCAGCGCACGCGCTTCGAGGACAGCGTGGCGCGCGGACGCGACTACTACTACCCCTACCGCACGCTGCTGCCGCGCAGCGTGGAGAACCTGCTGGTGGCCGGGCGCCACTACTCGGCCACCTCGGCGGCGCAGAAGATCTCGCGCGAAATTCCGCCCTGCATGGCGATGGGCGAGGCCACCGGCACCGCCGCGGCACTGGCGCTGAATGCCGGCGTCACGGTGCGCGAGGTCGACATCGCGAAGCTGCAGAAAACGCTGCGTGCCCAGGGCGCCGACCCCGGCGACCAGAAAGGGCCGAACGCCGACGTGCCCGCCATCGCCCGTTCCTTCGCGAAGGAGGCCGCATGACGACGACGGCCAATGCATTGCCGCTGGACGGCATCCGCGTGATCGACTTCACGCAGGTCATGATGGGCCCGGTCTGCACGCAGATGCTGGCCGACCACGGCGCCGACGTGATCAAGGTCGAACGCAAGGGCGCGGGCGACCTGAGCCGCTCGACCTTCGCGCCGGTGGCGGGTGAAGACAACCCGATCTTCTGCAGCCTCAACCGCAACAAGCGCAGCGTGGAAATCGACCTGCGCGACGCGGCGCAGATGGAACTGGTGAAGGCGCTCATTGCCGGAGCCGACGTGGTCACCAACAACTTCCGCGCCGGCGTGATGGAGCGGCTGGGGCTGGGCTACGAAGACTGCAAGCGGCTGAACCCGCGCATCATCTATGCGGTGGGCACCGGCTTCGGCGAGACCGGCCCCTACGCCCACAAGGGCGGCCAGGACGTGCTGGCCCAGGCGCTCACCGGCGTGATGGCGCGCCGCGCCGACGCCTCGGTGCCGGTGTCGATCTACCCCACGGCGCTGGCCGACTACACGGCCGGCATGCACATGGTGCAGGGCATCCTGCTGGCGCTGCTGCAGCGCGAGCGCACGGGCGAGGGACAGAAGATCTCGGTGTCGCTCTACAACTCGATGCTTGCCATGCAGATGCAGGAGGCGGCCATGGTGATGATGGAAGACTCCGAGGTGAACTGGGCCGCCATGCCGCTGTCGGGCGTGTTCGACACGCAGACCGGGCCGCTGGTGCTGGTGGGCGCGTTCAAGGCCAACCCGCTGCGCGACATCTGCACCGCGCTGGGCATCGAAGACCTGTCGCTCGACGCGCGCTACGCCACGCTGTCGGCGCAGTTCGCCAACAAGGCGGCGCTGCATGCGATCTTCCACGAACGTTTTGCGAGCAACACGCGCGAGCACTGGCTCGCGAAGCTCGAGGAGCAGGATCTGCTCTCCGCCCCGGTGCGCGACATGCGCGAGGCGCTGGTCGATCCGCAGACGCTGCACAACGCGATGATCCTCGAGGGCGGTACGCCGTCGGGCCGACCGCTGAAGTTCATTGCCAGCCCCATTCACATGTCGGGCGCCAGGGCCGGCCTGCGCCGCGCGCCGCCCAGGCTCGGGCAGCACACGGCCGAAGTGCTGGCCGAGGCCCGCGCGCTGATCGAGGAGGCCGATGCATGAGCGTGCTCTACGAAGTCATCGACCACGTCGCCGCGGTCACCATCGACCGGCCGGATGTGCTCAACGCGGTCGACCTGCCGACCGAGGCCGAGCTGCAGCGCATCTGGAGCGACATCGAGTCGCGCGACGACATCCGCGCGGTGGTGCTGACCGGCGCTGGCGAGCGTTCGTTCTGCGCCGGCGCCGACCTGAAGAACACCTCCAACCTCAAGGGCGTGGAGTACTGGGCGGCGGCGCGCCCGGGCGGTTTTGGCGGCATCGCGCTGCGCGAGACGCTCGACGTGCCGGTGATCGCGCGCGTCAACGGCCTGGCGCTGGGCGGCGGCTTCGAGATGGTGCTGGGCTGCGACATCGTCGTGGCATGCGAGGAGGCCAGCTTCGGGCTGCCCGAGCCATTGGTCGGCCGGCTGCCGCTCGATGGCGGCATGCTGCTGCTGCAGCGCCAGATTCCCTATCGCCAGGCCATGGGCATGATGCTCACCGGCCAGCGTGTGAAGGCACAGCGCGCGCTGGAGATGGGCCTGGTCAACGAGGTGGTGCCGCGCGCCGAGCTCGACACGGCCGTCAACCGCTGGGTGCAGCAGATGCTGGCCTGCGCACCGCTGTCGCTCAAGGCCATCAAGCAGGTGGTGCGCCGTACCGGCACGCTGGCGCCGGCCGATGCGCATCGCATGCGGCTGCCGGCGCTGGTGGCGGCATTGCAGTCGCAGGATGCCGACGAGGGCGTGCTGGCCTTCCAGCAGAAGCGCAAGCCGCAGTGGCTGGGCCGCTAGGCCGGCCGCGTCAGCGAAGGTACGTGCCATGCCCCACGTCATCACCGGCGCCTGCATCGACATCAAGGACGGCGCCTGCGTCAAGTGCTGTCCGGTCGATTGCATCTACGAAGGCGAGCGCACTCTGTACATTCACCCGGATGAATGCATCGACTGCGGCGTTTGCGTGTCCGCCTGCCCCACGCAGGCCATCTACGAAGACCTTCGGCTGCCGCCCGAAATGGCACATTTCACGGCCATCAACCACGACTTCTTCACGGCCAGCGTCAGCGGGCTGGGCTCGCCCGGCGGGGCGGCCGACACCGGCCCCGTGGCCTGCGACCACCCCGGCATCGCCCTGGAGCGCGCGAGGCTGGCCGGATGAGGCCTGTGCGCAAGGGAGGGCCGGCTGATGCACGCCAGCATTCTCAAATACTTCATCGAAGTGGCGAGCTGCGGCTCGGTGCGCAAGGCCTCGGAGCGGCTGTTCGTGGCGGCCAGCGCGGTCAACCGGCAGATCCACAAGCTGGAGGACGAACTGGGCGTGGAGCTGTTCGACCGCATGCCCAACGGCCTGCGCCTGAATGCGGCCGGCGAGCGCCTGCTCAAGCACGCGCAGGAAACGCTGCACCAGTACCAGGTGATGCGTACCGAACTCGACGCGCTCAAGGGCGAACGCACCGGCCACGTGAAGGTAGCGGCCATGGACTCGTTCTTCGAGGAACTGCTGCCTTCGGCGGTGGAAGACTTCCTGCAGGTGTTCCCGGCCGTCACGTACACCATCACCGCGGTGCAGCCGATGGACGTGGCGCAGATGGTGATGTCGGGCCAGGTCGACGTGGGCATGACCTTCGTGAGCCGGCTGCCGGGCGGCGTGGCCGCGGTGGCGCTGGCCAACCTGCCCATCGGCGTGGTGATGCCGCCCGGCCATCCGCTGGCCAACCATGCGCGCGTGTCGCTGAAGGAATGCGCGCGCTATCCGTTCCTGCGTTCGAGCTCGCACCCGGTCATCAGCGCCGCGCTGTCGCCCGAGTTCGCCGCGTTCTGGGACGACATGGAGCCGGCCGCCACCTGCAATTCCACGCCCATGCTCAAGCGGCTGATCATGGCCGGCAAGGGCATCTCGTGCTTCTCGAAGATCGCCTTCATCGAAGACCTGAAGCGCGGCGACCTGATCTGGCGGCCCTTCGAGCTGCCGGCGCTCGACCAGCTGCAGGTCGGCATCGTGGTGCCGTCGCAGCGTGTGCTGCCGCACGTGACGCAGAACTTCGTCGGCCGCATGGCGCGCCGGCTGACCCAGCTGGAGATCGCAGCCGCCGCCGTGTGAACGCGGGTGGTGGGTGCGCCCGTTTTTCAACCCAAGGAGACACGACGAAATGAACGATCTGAAGGACAAGGCGGTACTGGTCACGGGCGCGAGCACGGGCATTGGCGCGGCGGTGGCGCGCGCGCTGGGGCAGGCCGGCGCGCGGGTGGCGGTGCACTACCGGGGCAGCGCCGACGAGGCGCGGCAAGTGGCGCGCGACATCGAGGCCGCCGGCGGCCGCGCGCTGCTGGTGCAGGCCGACGTGACCGACACCGCCGCCGTCGACCGCATGGTGAAGACGGTGCATGCCGAGTTCGGCCGCATCGACGTGCTGGTCAACAACGCGGGCGGCTTCGTGAAGCGCTCGCCCATCGTCGATGCGGACGACGACTACATCGACGCGGTGTTCCGCCTCAACGCGCGCTCCGTGGTGGCGGTGAGCCGCCGCGTGATTCCGCTGATGGCCGCCGGTGGCGGCGGCGCGATCATCAACGTGACCACGCAGGCCGCGCGCACCGGAGGCGGGCCGGGCGCGGGGCTCTACGCGGCGTGCAAGGGCTTCGTGTCGACCATCACGCGCACCATGGCCAAGGAACTGGTGAAGGAGAAGATCCGCGTCAACGCGGTGGCGCCGGGCGTGATCGAGACGCCTTTTCACGACGGGCATTCGAGCCCCGAAGTGCTGAAGAACTTTGCCAATGCCATTCCCATGGGGCGGCTGGGCACGGCTCAAGAGTGCGTCGGCGCATTCCTGTTTCTTGCGAGCGAGGCGGCCAGCAGCTACGTGACCGGGCAGGTCATCGAGGTCAACGGCGGGCAGGTGATGCCCTGATGGCTGTGCGCGCCGCTCAGCTCAGGTCGACGTAGCCGCCGACCTTGCCGCAGTGCAGGCAGCCGAAGACGAACACCGCGAAGCTGCGCTCGCGCGAGGGCGTGTCGAGCAGCCATTGCCAGCCTTCGCCGGCATCGAGGTGCGCGTCGTCGCAGGTCTCGCGCATGAAGTCGCCGGCCCGCTCCGACGCGAGCAGCGCGCGGTCGACATGCTCGATCTCGCCGAGGAAGCGGCCGGCGTCGTTGCAGTGCGCCCACCATCGCTCCTGCTGCCAGCCGAAGAAGCTGGGCGTGCGTTGCGACACTTCTTCGATGATGCGCATGGGCAGTTCGACCTCGCCCATGCCCACGCCGGCAGCGTCGTTGAATTCGCCGTCGAACTTCGCGGCGGCCGAGCCGTCGGCGATGCACCAGGGGCAGAAGTGAGATTCGTCGCCGATGGCGTAGAAGCTGCCGCCGTAGATGTAGCCGGTGGCCTGGCCGCAGCACTGGCAGGTTTCGCCGGACGTGCGCATCACGCCCGATTCGAACGGATCGGCGTAGTAGCGGAACACGGGTAGCGCACGCGAGGGGTCGGGCTGCACGGCCTCCGGCACGCGGGCCTGGTCGATGGCCGCCTGCAGGTCGCTGGCATACGGCGCGGACCATTCGCCGGTGTGAACGTCGAACAGCAGGACGTCTTCGGCGATGGTGCCGCTCGCCGGGTCGCGGCGCACGAAGAGCTGGCGGTACATCGAGTAGTCGTGCGCAATGCTGATGCCGTCGCGCGGAAAGCGCGTGTCCTGCAGCGCGAGCCGTGTGTAGTGAAGAACATCTTCGGCGGTGCGCTTCATCTGCTTGCGGTCGCTGCTGTCGAAGACCGGATGCAGCTGCCACTCGGCATCGCGTTTGCGGGGATCGCCGAAGCTGCCGCCGTTGGATGCGGCATAGCGGCTTCGCAGGATCGGGGGCAGGGCGGCGCCCAGCTTTTCTTCGAGGGCGCGCAGCGCGCTTTCGGGTGCGGGTGGAGGCGGAGTGTGTCGATTCATGGCGAGGAATGAAGGACCGGGTTGCAGTATGCCGAACATCGTGCGGCCGCTCGAACGCCTTCTAGAATCGTCCTCGCATTTCCTCTCGCGGCTGCACGCAGCCCGCCCGGAGCGCAACGCTCCTTCTTTTTTTTTCTTCGTTGATGCCTTTCAGATTTCGACTCGCTCTTTCCTCCTTTTTTCTTACCCTGTCCGCTGCCACCGTCTGCGCCGCATCCACGCCTCAGCTCGTGCTCGGCCCCGAATCCGAGCGGGCGCCGCAAACGTCCCAGGTTCCCGCGCTCGACCGCGCCGTGACCGACTTCGCCGGCCTGGCTTCCGGCTCGTACTACTGGCCTGAAGGCCTGCTGGCAGAACAGCTGATCGCCGGACTGGCATCGCGGCGCCATCGGCAGCAGCAGGCGCTGCCGGGCGGCAAGCGGGTGTTGTCGTCGTACCGCTTGCCCAACGGCGGCAGCGAGCGCTCGGCCCTGCTGGTGGACGACAGCAGCGGCGAAGTGCTCGCCGCCGCGCTCGCGCACCGCGAATGCGGTGTGAAGTCGTCGTCCACCGGTTGCCGCGACGACCAGCATGCAGTGCTGTCGATCTTCCTGCGCCCCGGCATCGATCGCGCACAGGCACAGCCGCTGGTCGACTGGAGCCGCACGGTGCCCAAGGAAGACCTGAACTCCGGCAAGGAAGAGAAGTTCGAGAAGACCGAGTACACGACCATGGACGCCGCGCACACCAAGGCGCGGCCTGTCACGCGGCCGAAGGGCTTTTCGCAGGCCGTGCCGCTGTATCCGAGGGCTGTGCTGCACTACACCGGCCAGGACGCCCTGAGCGACGCGAAGGCAAGGCGCGTGCTGCGCCTGCAGACCGTCGACACCGTGGAGCAGGTGCTCGCCTTCTACAAGAAGCTGTCGCCGCCGCTCGAGAGCATGCAGTCGGAAGCGGACGAGCGCTCGGGCTACGTGCTCGGCAGCCTCAGGGGCACTGCCTTCTCCGTCAACGCCAAGGTGCCGCGCGACATGCCGGCGATCACCAACATCGAAATCGAGATCGCCGAATGAGCGCACTGTTTCCAAAGAAGACCCTGGCGTCGCTGCTGCTCGCCTGCACGCTCGGCGCCTCCGTGCACGCGGCGCCCGTCACGACCGAGCTGCCTCCGCCCCGGCTGAAGCTCAGCGAGCAACCCAAGATCCGCAGCGCCGTGATTGCCATGGTCGGCTATGCGCGCGGCAACTACACCGATGGCGACGGGCTGATCGCGGCGCAGGTGCTGGATGGCATGCGCTCGCGCTTCGACGTCACGCGCACCGTCTGGCCCGACGGGCGCACGGTGCTTGCGTCGGTGAGCGGCGGAGGCCACGGCGAGGAACGATCTGCGCTGCTGCTCGACGGCGAAGGCCGCTTGCTGGCGATCGGGCTGGTCAATGGCCACTGCCGCGATTCCACCAAGCGCGACGAGCCCAAGGTGTGCAACCCCGACCCACAGGCCGTGCTGACGATCTTCCATCCCGCCGACGCCAGGCCCTCGGATGCCGAACCGCTGATTACGTGGGCCAAAACGCTGCCTTCGTACCACGCGCTGATGGCCGAGAGCGATGACCCCGCTGAAGCAGCGGCCGCGCAGAAGATCGCAACCGTCGAATACATCGCGGGCCAGCCGACGGCGCCGGGCTGGCGCGATGCGCAGCTGCCGGCGGGCTTTCCGGCCTCGCTGAAGCCGCTGCTCGTGCAGACGGGGGAGGTGAACAGCACCGCCAGCGCCGGCAAGATCGTGATACCCAAGGGGCTGGCCGGCAAGCCGATGTACACCGACCGCGAGAACGCCCGGCTCAAGGGAGCCCGTTGGCCCGATGCCGAAGTGACGCTGCGCAGCTACGCGGCATTCGACGACCTGGTCGCCACCTACCGTGAACTGGCCAAGGGCGCGAGCCTGGAAGACGGCGACAGTGAGCGTGAGCGCGAGGCCGTGTTCAGCGGCACCGACGGCGCCGGCCGCTACACCGTGCGGCTGCGCGATGCAAAGGAAACCGGCGTGTTCATCACGGTGTCGAGCTGGAAGCGCAAGTAGCGATTCGCAGCCAGGGCCAGCGCGACTGGTAGTCGCGCGCCTTCGCGCCGAACATCTGCGGCATCGGCAGCAGCGGATTCATGCGCAGGATGCCGGCGGCCAGGTCATCGAGCCCGTCGGGCGCGTAGAGCGAGCCGTCGGCCAGGTCGATGCCCACGCGGGTGCAGGCGATGAGGTAGCGGTCGATGCCGTCGCGCGCCGAGGCCAGGCGCGGATAGGGCGCCTTGAAGCGTTGTTCGTACCAGAGGTGCACGCGCGCCTGGTTCTTGACCTCGACGGTCGCGCCCAGGTCGGCGACCGCTTCGTGCACGCGGCGGATGACGGCGTCTTCAGCCTCCCACGACAGGTCGCTGTCGTCGAAGTAGAAGACGTCGTAGTCCTTCACGCCCCAGCCCGGCGGCCGGCCGGCCGTGTGGTTCCAGGTGGCCTGGAACAGGCAGCCGGCGGTGAGGAAGCTCTGGGGAAGCGCAAGTGCCGGCAAGCGCGCCATCAGGGCCTCGTTGATCGGGTCCCGCATCGCCTCGGCGATCAGTGCCTCGGGGCTCACGGCTTATCGCCGCCGAGCAGTTGCTGCCACCACGGGCGCTTTGCGCGCACCTTGAAGAAGCGGTAGATCGGCTCGCTGTCCGTTGTCCAAGGGCAGACGCCGAAGCGATCTTCCAGTGTTTCGAAAAGGATTTGCTGCGTCAGCCCGTACTCGGAGACATCGACGCGCGGATTTTCGAGAAAGAAGATCCGCTGGCGTTCTTCGGGAGGGCAATCGTCCTCCTCCAGGTACGACGGTGCGCCGAGCCAGCGGCTTTCGATGTTTGTGGGCGTTCCGTACTCGATCAACGGGAGCAGCCGTGGCTGTGCCATGGTCTGCAGCCTGGAACGCGTACGAATGCCGTTGTCGATGAAGGCATAGCCGAAGCTGCCGCCCGAGCTGTAATGGCAGAACACCATGAAAGATTCAGGTGCGCCGAGGCGCGCATGAAGTGCTGCAACGTCGCTGCGCGTGTCTTCGAGGTGCGGCCACGAGATGGCATGGTTGCAGATGAAGATCGCGCCGTCGAAGTCCTGGACCATGATGTCGCTCGCATTGCGGATGTCGAACTGGCCGATGTCCGGGTGCGGTATTTCTTCGACCGGATTGCCCACGACCTGAGCCACGAAGGCCTTCAGGTTCCCGATTTTCCGGGCGGGCCGGAATGCGATGCCTGCTTGCGCCACTCCCATGACGAAGCCTCCTCTTTTGGCCGCTGGGGCGGCTCTGGGTATCGGATGTGGCCCGGCATTGGCGCCGGGCCAGGACCAAAGCAACCTATCAGCCGACTTCGGCGATCAGCTCGATTTCCACGCAGGCGCCCATCGGCACTTGCGCCACGCCGAAGGCGCTGCGTGCATGCGCGCCCTTTTCGGGGCCGAAGACTTCGGCGAAGAACTCGCTCGCGCCGTTGGTCACGAGATGCTGTTCGGTGAAGGTGCCGACCGAGTTCACGAGGCTCATCACCTTGACGATGCGCTTGACCTTGTTCAGGTCGCCCACGGCGGCGTGCAGCGTGCCCAGCAGGTCGATGGCGATGGCGCGTGCGGCCTGCTTGCCTTCTTCGGTGCTGATGTTGGCGCCGAGCTGGCCGGCCCAGACCTTGCCGTCCTTCTTGGCGATGTGGCCCGAGAGGAACACGAGGTTGCCGGTCTGCACGAAGGGCACGTAGGCGGCGGCGGGGGCGGCGACCGGGGGCAGGGTGATACCGAGGCTGGAAAGTTTGTCGTAAACGCTCATGGAGACTCCTTGTCTTGGGATTGCGATTGTGTCTGTGTTTGCGCAACCGCCTCGAGCACTTCCCCCACCGGCTGCACGGTCACGCCGACCCGCAGCGTGTGCCTTGCGCCGCCATGGAGTACGCCGCGCATCGGCGACACGTCGGAGTAGTCGCGGCCGATGGCCAGCGTGACGTAGTCCTCGCCGGGCTGGCGGCCGTTGGTGGGGTCGAAGTCGGCCCAGCCGCCGGGGCTGTTGCCGCCGTCCTCGCTCTTGCCGGGCAGGTACACCGACACCCACGCATGCGACGCATCGGCGCCCACCAGCCGGGGCTGGCCGGGCGGCGGCTGCGTGAGCAGGTAGCCGCTCACGTAGCGCGCCGGCAGGCCCATGGTGCGGAAGCACGCGATCATGATGTGGGCGAAGTCCTGGCACACGCCCTTGCGCTGCGCGAGGGCCTCGACGGCGGGTGTGTTGATCTCGGTGCTGTCGGCGTCGTAGGCGAAGTCTTCGTACATGCGCACGGTGAGGTCCATCGCCACGTCGAAGGCGGGACGGCCGGGCACGAAGCTGGCGCGCGCGTAGGCGGTGAAGTCGTCGTGCCGCGGCACGTAGGGCGACGGAAAAACGAACTCCGAGGCGGCGTCGAAGGTGGCGTCCTTGCGGAAGCGGAAACGCTCGCGCACCGCCTCCCAGGGCAGCTCGCGCGCAATGGCCGGCGAGAGCATGGGCATCGAGGTCTCGACCACGCTCTCGGCGGTGACGACCAGCTTGTCGTGCGTGGCCTCTAGCGCGAAGAAAGCGCGGGTGTTGCCGTAGAGGTCGGGCATTTCGCTGCGCTGCGCGGGCGGCGGATCGATGGAGAGCTTGTGGCTCACCAGGCGCTGCGAATCGGTGGCCACCGGCTTCAGGTGGGCCAGGTGCTGTGCCGTCTCGACAGGCGGTGAGTATTCGTAGCGGGTTTCGTGCGTGACGTGCAGCAGCATGGCGTTGGCCCCGGCTCGTTGGCTACTTGCCCGTTTACTTCGACTCGGCGCCGAAGTGCGAGGCGTAGATCTTGGCGTAGGTGCCGTCGGTGCGAATTGCCTCGAGGCCCTGGTTGATCCTGGCGAGCAACTCGGCGTTGCCCTTCTTCACGGCAATGCCGTACTTCTCGACCGGAAAGCTTGCGTCGCTCACCGTCTTGAAGCCGCCCGCCGTGTTGTTCGCGAGGTAGTGCACGACCACGCCGTTGTCGGCCACCACGGCTTGCACGCCGCCGGCTTCCAGCTCCTTCAGCGCGAGCGGGGTCGACTCGAAGCGCTTGATGGCGGTGCTCGACTTGCCGAGCAGCTTGCCGACGACTTCGTCGCCGGTGGTGCCGTTCTGCACGCCGACCTTCAGGTTCTTGATGTCCTCGAACCTGGCCACGGGCGAATCGCTCTTGACGGCGATCAGCTGCTTGGCGTCGAAGTACGGCTGCGAGAAGTCCATCGTCTGGCGGCGCTCGTCGGTGATGGTGATGGCCGACACCAGCAGGTCGCGGTCGCCCTGGTCAAGCGAGTTGAAGATGCCTTCCCACGGCGTGTTGACGAACTTGACTTCGATGCCGGCCTTCTGAGCGACGGCCTTCACCACGTCGATGTCGAAGCCCACGATGTCGCCCTTGTCGTTCTGCGATTCGAAGGGCGTGTAGGCGGCGTCGGTGCCGACCACCAGCACGCGGGCGGCGGCCGGCGGGGGCGGTGCGCTGGCCGAAGCGGCGGGCGCGGCGGCTTCCTGCTTGCCGCAGCCGGCAATGGCCAGGGCTGCGAGCAGCGCGGCGGTGGTGAGTGCGAAGCGGCGGCTGATGATGTTGCTGGGCATGGAGGTCTCCAGGGATTTATCGGGAAACGCCGTGGAACCGGCTTTGCCGGGCCGCAGGCGTTGCCCTCGGTGAGAGGGAGTGCGAAGCGACACGAAGTGCGCGAAGCATGGGGGAGAGCCAGTTCACGCGCCAACGGAGCGCAGGGATTCGGATGTGAGCGTGAAGTAGCGTGTGCCGATCGCGTCGGACACGTGGTACGCGGCCGACTCGCAGTTGGCGAGCAGTTCGGCCAGGGCCGGGTACTTGGCGTCCGGGCCGGCGGCGCAGAGGTGTTCGAGCGTCCAGGCGGCCGGGTCGGGCAGCTCGTACGACAGCGCCGTGAGCTTGCCCGGCGCGCTGCCGGCCAGCCGCGCGATGCGCCCGCGCAGCGTCTGC
The DNA here is from genome assembly GCF_965279555.1 of Variovorax sp. NCBI lineage: Bacteria > Pseudomonadati > Pseudomonadota > Betaproteobacteria > Burkholderiales > Comamonadaceae > Variovorax > Variovorax sp. Next base: position 1,300,879 of record NZ_OZ257247.1, read on the forward strand.
GTGACCCAGGCGAGCGAGCGCGGGTTCTCGGCGTCCAGCACCAGCAGGTCGACCATGGTGGCGACGTCGCGGCGCTGCTGGTAGCGCGCATGGAAGGTGATGGTGCTGTCGAACAGCGCCACCATTGCCTCGAATCCGCTCACCTCATGCACCGCGCCGTTCTCGAAGCCGGCCTGCAGCGCGTTCGACAAAAAGCCCAGGCGCTCGATGTGGCGGCCGATCGACAGCAGCCGCCAGGCGTCGTCGCGGGTCATGCGGTCGGTCTGCGCGCCGGTCATGGCGGCCAGCGCGGTGCTGGCGGATTCGAGCGCGCGCAGCGCGGCGCTGGAGGCAAAGCTGCCTTCGCCGGCCTGCTCGGCGGCGCGGCGCAGGAATTCGGTCTCGGCGCGAACGATCTGGTTCCAGTTGTCCTGCGACAGCCGCTCGCGCACCGCGGCCGCGGCCTGCCGGATGCACATCAGGCTGTAGCCCACGCTGCCGCCGCGCTCGACGTCGCCCAGCTCCGCGATCAGCGCGCGCTCGAACACGCGGCGCGACTTCGGCGCGCTGGGCGCCTCGGCCGGCACCAGCGCATTGCGCAGCGCCACGCGGTGCAGCCAATCGAGCAGCGGGCGCGACGACTGGTCTTCGCCGCCCAGCAGGTTGAGCGTGAGACGCGCCAGGCGCACCGCGTTTTCGGCGCGCTCTGTGTAGCGGCCGAGCCAGAACATGTTCTCGGCGGCGCGGCTGGTGACTGGCGCGCGGTGCCGTGCCAGCGAGGCCGGCGTGGCATGCGGCTGCAGCAGCGTGGTGCGGTCGACTTCGCCGAGCGTCTGCACCCACACGTCGGCGCTGCTGCCGCCGCGCTGCATGGAGGCGATCTGCGCGTCGGGCCCCGCGAGCCGGGCCAGGCCGCCGGGCAGCACGCGCCACGACTGCGCCCCGTCGCTCACCGCGAACACGCGCAGCATCACCGCGCGCGGCGCGATATGGCCCGGGCCCAGGTCGTTGGCCCAGGTGGGCATCTGCGACAGCGGCTGGTAGCCCTGCACGGTGTGGACGTCGCCCTCGCGCACGATGCGGCCGGCCCATTCGTCGAGCTCGCGCCGGCCGAGCTGGCTGCCGAGGACCGCGTCGAAGCTGGCGCGGCCGTCGAAGCCGGGGTAGGTGGGCTTGATGGCGCAGTCGGCCAGTTGCGGCAGCACGGCTTCGAGCGCGGCGCGCTCGCCGCACCACCACGTGGGCAGTGCGGGCAGCTTGAGCTTTTCGCCGATCAGGCGGCGCGCCAGCCCCGGCAAAAAGCCGAGCAGCGCCGGCGATTCCAGGAAGGCCGAGCCCGGCATGTTCGCCACCAGCACGTTGCCCGCGCGAATGGCCTGCAGCAGGCCGGGCACGCCGAGCGTGGAGTCGGGCCGCAGCTCCAGCGGGTCGAGGAACTGGTCGTCCAGCCGCTTGATGAGGCCGTGCACCGGGCGCAGGCCCTGCAGCGTCTTGAGGTAGAGCCGCTGGTCGCGCACGGTGAGGTCGCTGCCCTCGACCAGCGTGATGCCCAGGTAGCGCGCGAGGTAGGCGTGCTCGAAGTAGGTTTCGTTGTACGGGCCGGGCGTTAGCAGCGCGATGTGCGGCGGCACACCGGCCGGGCACATGCGTTGCAGGCCTTCCATCATGGCGCTGTAGGTGGCGGCCAGGCGCTGCACCTGCAGCGCCTCGAAGGCCTGCGGAAACTGCCGCGTGATGGCCAGGCGGTTTTCCAGCAGATAACCCAGGCCCGAGGGCGCCTGGGTGCGCTGCGACACCACCCACCAGTTGCCGTCGGGGCCGCGCGCGAGGTCGAAGGCGGTTATGTGCAGCCAGGTGTCGCCCGGCGGCTTCACGCCGTGCAGGGCGCGCAGGTAGCCGGGGTGGCCGCGCACCAGCGCCGGGGGAATGAGCCCCTCGGCCAGCAGCTGCTGCGGGCCGTAGACGTCGGCCATCACCCGGTCGAGCACCCGCACGCGCTGCAGCACGCCGGCCTCGATCTGGCTCCAGCTTTCGGGCGAGACGATCAGCGGGAACAGGTCGAGCGACCAGGGGCGCTGCGGGCCGTTGGCGTCGGCGTACACGTTGTAGGTGACGCCGTTGTCGCGGATCTGCCGCTCCAGGCTGACGGCGCGCCGGGGCAGGTCGTTGAAGCCGCCCGGGCCGAGCTGTTCGAAGAAGTCGTGCCAGGCGGGCGTGAGCGGCGGTTGCTCGCTGGACGGTGCCTGGGACTGTGACTGCGTTTGGGACTGTGATTGCGACTGGGAAGGCGCCGGCCGCTGCTCCGCGGCGGCGTCGTACAGCAGTGGGGCTTGCGGGGCCGCGGCAGGAGTGCTCGTGCCCGCCCCCGGGCGTGGGGTCGCGACCGGAGTGGCCTGCCCGCGCAGTTCGTCGAAGTGTCCGGGCTGGGCGGCCGGGGCGAGCGCCGACGCCAGGGCCGCTGGAAATTCCAGTGCCTGGGCGCCGAACAGTGATTCGTTCAAGGGTTCCACAGGAGGGGGATTGTCACACCGCCGTCACGGCCTGGCCGCTTCGGCAGTGTGGTAGGCATCCCCTTCAGCGCCGCAGGTCGAGCGTGAACGGGAACTCGCGGCTGCCCGGCAGCTCGATGGTGGCCGGCGGCGTGCGCATGAGCCCCGGCGTGTGGCCGGTGCGCGTGAAGCGCGAATGGCGGCGGCTCTCGGCCTCGTAGGCGTTGACGGGGAAGGTGTCGTAGTTGCGCCCACCCGGGTGGGCGACGAAATACTGGCAGCCGCCCAGTGAACGCTTCATCCAGGTGTCGACCAGGTCGAAGGTGAGCGGGGCATGGGCCTTGATGCTGGGGTGCAGCGCCGAAGGCGGATTCCATGCCTTGTAGCGCACGCCGGCCACGAATTCGCCCGTCACGCCCGTGGGCTGCAGCGGCAGCACCTTGCCGTTGACGGTGACGACGTGGCGGCTTTCGTTCAGCCCGGTCACTCGCACCTCGATGCGCTCCAGCGAAGAGTCGACATAGCGCACCGTGCCGCCGGCCGAGCCTTCCTCGCCCATCACGTGCCAGGGCTCCAGCGCGTTGCGCAGCGACAGCTCCACGCCCATGGCCTGCATCTGGCCCACCAGCGGGAAGCGGAACTCGAAATGCGGCGCGAACCAGTCGGGGTCGAAGGCGAAGCCGGCCTGCCGCATTTCGCTGATGACGTCGTCGAAGTCCATCTTGACGAAGGTCGGCAGCAGGAAGCGGTCGTGCAGCTCGGTGCCCCAGCGGGTGACGGGGGCCTTGTAGGGCTCGTCCCAGAAGCGGGCCACCAGCGCGCGAATGAGCAGCTGCTGCGCAATGCTCATGCGCGCGTGCGGCGGCATCTCGAACGCGCGCAGTTCCAGCAGGCCGAGGCGGCCGGTGCTGGAGTCGGGCGAATACAGCTTGTCGATGCAGAACTCGCTGCGGTGCGTGTTGCCCGACACGTCGATCAGGATGTTGCGCAGCGTGCGGTCGACCAGCCATGCGGGCATGTTCTGGCCGTAGATCTCGCGGTTCCTGGCAATTTCCTTCAGGGCAATTTCGAGTTCGTAGACCTGGTCGTTGCGGGCCTCGTCCACGCGCGGGGCCTGGCTTGTCGGGCCGATGAACATGCCCGAGAACAGATAGCTCAGCGACGGATGGTTGTGCCAGTAGAGCAGCAGGCTGGCCAGCAGCTCGGGCCGGCGCAGGAAGGGGCTGTCGGCCGGTGTGGCGCCGCCCATCACGAAGTGGTTGCCGCCGCCGGTGCCGGTGTGGCGGCCGTCGGTCATGAACTTCTCGGCCGACAGGCGGGTTTCGAACGCGGCGTTGTAGAGGAACTCGGTGTGGGCGACCAGTTCCTTCCAGTTGTGGGCCGGATGGATGTTGACTTCGATCACGCCCGGGTCGGGCGTGACGGCCAGCATCTTCAGGCGCGGGTCGCGTGGCGGCGGATAGCCTTCCATCACGATGCGCATGCCCAGGTCGCGCGCGGTGGCTTCCACCGCGGCGACGAGGTCGAGGTAGTCCTCCAGGCGCGCGAGCGGCGGCATGAAGACGTAGAGCACGCCGGAGGCGTTGCCCTTCTTCTCGGCCGTGGGGCCGTTGGCGCGGCGCGGGTCGCGCACTTCGACGCACAGCGCGGTGCGCGTGACCCAATGGGCGGATTCGCCGCGCAGCGGCTGGCGGGTGGTGACGGACTCGCTGATGGAGTCCTCGGCTGCTGCGGCATCGCCGTTCGCTGCATCGCCGCTGGCCGCATCGCCGGGGCTTTGCATGCGCAGCGATGCGGGCACCACGGGCGGCGTGCCGAAGGTGTAGGGCACGTCACCGAGGCCGGCGGCGCCGGCACCAGCGGCGGTTGCGCCTGTGCTGTACCGCGCGCGGTAATCGGCCGCGCTCGGCAGCGCGCCGCGCGGCGCGGTCGGGTCGCGCTCGATCAGGTAGGGGTAGTCGCCCTTGCTGGCCCACGGCTGCGAGTCGAGCGGCAGGCGGTAGCCCATGGGCGAGTCGCCGGGGATCAGGTAGAGCCGGTCGTCGCGCAGGAACCAGGGGCCGGTCTTCCAGGCCGGGCCTGCCAGCGCAGGGGCGTCGCCGTTCGCATTGCCGGGCTCGATGGGCAGCATGTAGCCGATCACCGCGTCGAGCTTCTGCGTGAACACGCGGCGCAGGCGCACGCGTTCGAGTTCGTCGTCGAGCTTCGAGTCGAAGGGATCGACGTTCACCGGCAGGCGGCGTTCGCGCCAGAGGTAGTAGTAGATGTCTTCGTAGCCGGGCTGTATGTAGCGCTCGGTCAGGCCGAGCTTGTGCGCCAGCACGGTGGTGAAGCGGCGTGCGTCTTCGCTGGTGTAGTGGGTGGGAAAACGCTCGTCGGCGAACAGCTCGGGGTCGTGCCACAGCGTCTGGCCGTCGGCGCGCCAGAAGATCGACAGCGCCCAGCGCGGCAGTTGCTCGCCCGGATACCACTTGCCCTGGCCGAAATGCAGGAAGCCGCCCTTGCCGTACTCGGCGCGCAGCTTGTGCACGAGCTCGGTGGCGTAGCCGCGCTTGGTGGGGCCGAGGGCGTCGGTGTTCCACTCGGGCGCGTCGCGGTCGCTGGTGGCCACGTAGGTCGGCTCGCCGCCCATGGTGAGGCGCACGTCGCCGGCCTTCAGGCGCGCATCGACCGCGTCGCCGAGGGTCAGAACCTCGGCCCATTGCTCTTCGGTATAGGGCTTGGTGACGCGCGGCGATTCGTAGATGCGCGTGACCTTCATCTCATGGCCGAACTCGACCTCCGATTCGTCAACGCCGCCCTCGATGGGCGCAGCGCTCGAAGGCGAGGGCGTGCAGGCCAGCGGAATGTGGCCTTCGCCCGCCATCAGTCCGGAGGTGGCGTCGAGGCCGATCCAGCCGGCGCCCGGCAGGAACACTTCGCACCAGGCGTGCAGGTCGGTGAAGTCGACCGTGGTGCCGCTGGGGCCGTCGAGCGACTTCACGTCGGGCGTGAGCTGGATCAGGTAGCCCGAGACGAAGCGCGCGGCCAGGCCCATGTGACGCAGCAGCTGCACCAGCAGCCAGCCCGAATCGCGGCAGGAGCCGCTGCCGTTGGCCAGCGTTTCTTCCGGCGTCTGCACGCCGGGCTCCATGCGGATCAGGTAGTTGACGTCTTGCTGCACCTGTTGGTTGATGCCGACCAGGAAGTCGATGGTGCGCTGCTCCTTGCGATCGACCTTGTCGAGGTAGGCCTCCAGCAGCGGCGTGACCGGGTCGGCCACGAGGTATGGCGCAAGTTCCTCGGCCTGCGAGGCCGTGTACTTGAAGGGGAAGTTCTCCGCCTGCGGCTCGAGGAAGAAGTCGAAGGGGTTGTAGACCGCCATCTCGACCACGAGGTCGACCGTGACCTTGAACTCGCGTGTCTTTTCAGGGAACACGAGCCGCGCCTGGTAGTTGGCGAACGGGTCCTGCATCCAGTTGACGAAGTGCTCCGCGGGTTCGACCCGCAGCGAATACGAGATGACGTTGCTGCGGCAATGCGGCGCGGGACGCAAGCGCACGACCTGGGGGCCCAACTGCACCAGGCGGTCGTATTTGTAGTGGGTGACGTGGTGGAGAGCGGCGTGAATGGACATGCGTTTTTGTGTGCAGTACTGGCAGATTGCATCGAAAAGATGTCTCTGGTGAGACGCATACTAGCCGAGATGCTTAGCAATTAACGCGCCACTGAGCGTGAGTCGGGGAGGGTTTGCATCATGTGTCCGGACGTTCTTTCATGACGCGATTTCACGCGTCGGGCAATGCCGTGGGCGGCTCGCGAGGCTTCGCCGCATTGGGCGGATCGCTGCTGGGCGCGGCCCTGCAGTTGAGGCAGCCGTCGCTCTGGCCCGCATGGGTCTATGCCGTTTTGCTGCTGGCGGCCGTGGCGGGTCTGCGGCGATGGCGCCGGCCTTTTTTCATCGAACGGCGCATGCCGGCCATGGTGCTTGCCCTGCTGTGCGGAGCCATGGCTGGGGTGGGGCTGGCGGGTTGGCGTGCCGTGGTCCATGCGGACGGCGCGCTGGCACCGGCGCTCGAAGGGCGCGACCTCGTGGTCACGGGAGTCGTCGCGGAGATGCCGCAACGCAACGAAGCCGGAACGCGGTTTCGCGTCGACGTGGAATCCGCGCGCTGGGCCGATGCGTCTGTCGACGAGCCATTGGTGGTTCCAGACCGCATCGCCCTCGGCTGGTATGCGGAGAACACGGGCCTGTGGGGCCGCTCTTCCGGAGGCAAGGCCGCATCCGCCAGCCCGATCGGTCCCTTGCATGCCGGCGAGCGATGGCAGCTTGCCGTGCGCCTCAAGGCGCCGCATGGCAACGTCAACCCCTTCGGCTTCGATGGCGAGCTGTGGGCCTGGGAGCAGGGCATCCAGGCCAACGGCTATGTGCGGACCGGCGCGCGGGATGCCGCGCCGAAGCGCATCGCCGTCACCTGGCTGCATCCGGTCGAGCGCGCACGCGAAGCCGTGCGCGACGCGATTTTCGAGCGGGTGCCCGACCGCGCGCGAGCCGGGGTGATAGCGGCGCTGGTGACGGGCGACCAGCAGGCCATCGACCGCGCGGACTGGGATGTGTTTCGTGCCACCGGCGTGGCTCACCTCATGTCGATCTCCGGCCTTCACGTCACGATGTTCGCTTGGCTGGCGGCGCATGTCGTTGGCTGGCTGTGGCGGCGCTGTCCGAGGCTGATGCTGGGCCTGCCCGCACAGCAGGCCGCGCTGGTCGGCGGCGTGCTGCTGGCCGGGCTCTACGCGCTTTTCAGCGGCTGGGGCGTGCCGTCGCAGCGCACGGTGTGGATGCTCGCGACGGTCGCGCTGATGCGGCTCACCGGCAGGCGCTGGCCTTGGCCGCATGTGTGGCTGCTGACCGCGGCGGTGGTGGTGGCGATCGATCCATGGGCGCTGATGCAGGCGGGCTTCTGGCTCAGCTTCGTGGCGGTGGGCGTGCTGTTCGCCACCGATGCGTCGGTGCCCGGCGAGCCGCGCGCGCGGGCTTCGGCGCGGCTGCTGGGTTTCTTTCGTGAGCAATGGGTCATCACGCTGGCTCTCGCGCCGCTGAGCCTGCTGCTGTTCCAGCAGGTGTCGCTGGTCGGGCTGCTGGCCAACGCGGTCGCGATCCCGTGGGTCACGCTGGTCGTCACGCCGCTGGCCATGCTGGGCGTGGCCATCGCTCCTTTGTGGGACGCGGCCGCGTGGGCGGTGCGTGCGCTTTCGGTGCTGCTGCAATGGTGCGCCGGCTTGCCGCTGACCACGCTGTCGATGGCTGCGCCGCCTTGGTGGATGGCGGCTTGCGGCGTGATTGGCGGCGCATTGCTCGTGATGCGCCTGCCCTGGTCGTTGCGCGCCGTTGGCCTGCCGTTCCTGCTGCCGATACTGCTGTGGCAGGCACCGCGTCCCGCCGCGGGAGAATTCGAATTGCTGGCCGCCGACATCGGGCAGGGCAACGCGGTACTGGTTCGCACCGCCACTCACAGCCTGCTGTACGACACCGGCCCGCGCTACAGCCTCGAAAGCGATGCCGGCCACCGCGTGCTCGTGCCGCTGCTGCGCGCTCATGGCGAACGCCTCGACATGCTGCTGCTGAGCCATCGCGATACCGACCACACGGGCGGGGCGCAGGCGGTGCTCGCGATGCAGCCGCAAGCGGAGTTGCGGAGTTCGATCGAGGCCGCGCATCCGCTGCAGGCCTCGCACCCGGCTCAGCGCTGCGAGGCCGGGCAGCGCTGGCGCTGGGACGGCGTGGACTTCGAGGTGCTGCACCCCGTGGCGGACGACTACCAGGCCTTCACCATCAAGCCCAATTCCGTGTCCTGCGTGCTGCGCATCGGCAACGGCCGTGCCGCCGCGCTTCTGGTGGGCGATGTCGAGCGGATGCAGGAGTCCGCGCTGATCGCGCGCACGCCGGATTTGCGCGCCGACGTGCTGCTGGTGCCCCATCACGGCAGCAAGACCTCGTCGAGCGAAACATTCCTCGATGCCGTGCAGCCGCGCATTGCATTGGTCCAGGCGGGCTATCGCAACCGTTTCGGCCACCCGGCGCCCGAGGTGGCGGCGCGGTACGCGGCACACGGGGTGCGGCTGGTAGACAGCCCCCGCTGCGGCGCCGCCCACTGGCGCAGCACGCAGCCCGCCGATGTCGCCTGTGAGCGCGAGCGCCACGAGCGCTACTGGCGGCATCGCCTGCCCGCGCGCGCCGAAATCGTGAATTAATTGTCAAATTAGACAAAAAGCATTCTTCTTCCGGATCGCGCCAACGGCCGCCCGATGCGTTGTATGGTCCTGACACAACGAAAAGGGGATGCCATGCACGATCGCAGCAGTTTCCGGTGGGGCCGGTTTTCCCGGCCTGCGCCATGACGACCGCCGTCCCGACCATCACCAGCGCGAGCGCGACGGCCACGTCCGGCCCGCGGCTCAAGACGCACCGCGAGGGTCCGGTGCTGGTGCTGACCCTCAGCAACCCGGCCGCGCGCAACGCGGACAACCCGTCGGTCTACCGTGCGGCGGCCAAGGCGCTGCGGGCCACCTCCGGCTTTCGCACGGTGCGCGCCATCGTGCTGTGCGGGGAGGGCGAGCACTTCAGCGGCGGCGGCGACCTGCGGCGGCTGGCGCGGCAGCGCAAGTTGCCCGAGGCCGAGCAGCACGGCCACCTCGAGGCACTGCACGAATGGATCATGGCGATCCAGGAAGCGCCCCAGCCCGTCATCGCGGCGGTCGAGGGGGCGGCCGTGGCGGGCGGTTTTTCGCTGTGCCTGGCTTGCGACCTCATCGTGGCGGCGGAAGACGCCAGGTTCGCCATGTCTTACGTCAATCTCGGCCTCACGCCTGACGCCGGCGGCTCCGATTCGCTGGTGCGTTCCCTGCCGCCGCAGGCCGCGCTGGAAATGCTGCTCGACGGCAAACCCTGCAGCGCGAAGCGGCTGCACGACTGGGGCGTTGTCAACAAGGTGGTGCCGCGCGGCAACGCCTGCGCCACGGCGCTCGAATGGGCGCATCAGCTTTCGCGTGGGCCGTTCGAGGTGCAGGCGCGCATCAAGCAGCTCGTGTATTCGGCCCGGGGCCGCAGCCGGAGGGAACAGCTCGACGCCGAGCGCGAATCTTCCGTCGCCAGCCTCTACAGCGACGAGAGCGGGGAGCGCATCAAGGAATTCCTTTCGCCGCGCAAGAAGCAGCAGCCGCCGGCCGAAAGCACGGTGCGGTAGCCAGGAAAAAAGAGCTTCGACCCGTCTCCGGCCGCCGCATAAGGGGTTCTACTGGCCTCGAACTTGCTAAGCTACGGCTCAAGGAGATTGGTCGTTCCATGCACAAATTCGACGAGATGTATGAGCAGTTGCCCTATGCGGGGGCTGCGATCCGACAGCATTACAAGCGCTACGACCAATGGCTCGCGAAGCAACCCGGTGAGGTGATGCGTTCGCGGCGCGAAGAGGCGGAAATGATTTTCCGCCGGGTCGGTATTACCTTTGCCGTCTACGGCGCGAAGGACGAAGACGGTTCCGGCACCGAGCGGCTCATCCCGTTCGACCTGCTGCCGCGGATCATCCCGGCCCACGAGTGGGACAGCATGGAAAAGGGACTGGTGCAGCGCGTCACGGCGCTCAACCGCTTCCTGCATGACGTCTATCACGACCAGGAAATCATCAAGGCCGGCATCATCCCGGCCGAGCAAATCCTGAACAACGCGCAGTTCCGCCCCGAGATGATGGGCGTCAACGTGCCGCACAACGTCTACTCGAACATCTCGGGCATCGACATCGTGCGCGCCCCCGATGCCGACGGCAACGGCGAGTACTACGTGCTCGAAGACAACCTGCGCGTGCCCAGCGGCGTGAGCTACATGCTCGAGAACCGCAAGATGATGATGCGGCTGTTCCCGGAGCTGTTCAACCAGAACCGCATCGCGCCGGTCGCGCATTACCCCGACCTGCTGCTCGAAACGCTTCGTGCCAGCGCGCCGCCGGCCACTGCCGAGCCCACGGTGGTGGTGCTCACGCCCGGCATGTACAACAGCGCCTACTTCGAGCACGCCTTCCTCGCGCAGCAGATGGGCGTGGAGCTGGTCGAGGGACAGGACCTGTTCGTCAAGGACAACTTCGTCTACATGCGCACCACGCGCGGACCGAAGCGCGTCGACGTCATCTACCGCCGCGTGGACGACGACTTCCTCGACCCCGAGGTGTTCCGCCCCACGTCCACGCTGGGCTGCGCGGGCCTGATGCGCGCCTACCGCGAAGGCAACGTCGTCATCTGCAATGCGGTGGGTACGGGCGTGGCCGACGACAAGTCGATCTACCCCTACGTGCCGAAGATGGTGGAGTTCTACCTCGGCGAGAAGCCGATCCTGAAGAACGTGCCCACCTACATGTGCCGCAACAAGGACGAGCTGCAATACACGCTCGACAACATGAAGGACCTGGTCGTCAAGGAAGTGCACGGCGCCGGCGGCTACGGCATGCTGATCGGCCCGGCCGCCACGCAGGCCGAGATCGAAGACTTCAAGAAGGCGGTGCTCGCCAAGCCCGACGGCTACATCGCCCAGCCCACGCTGAGCCTGTCGACCTCGCCCACCTTCGTGGACGCCGGTATCGCGCCGCGCCACATCGACCTGCGGCCCTTCGTGCTGTCGGGCAGCGAGGTGCAGATGGTGCCCGGCGGCCTCACGCGCGTGGCGCTGAAAGAAGGCTCGCTGGTGGTCAACTCGTCGCAGGGCGGCGGCACCAAGGACACCTGGATTCTCGAAGCCGACCGCGCGCCCAAGCCCAAGGCGGCGCCCGCGCAGTCGCAAAGCCAATCGCTGTAGGAGCACGAAGAAGATGCTGTCACGTACCGCCGACCATCTCTACTGGATGTCCCGCTACACCGAGCGTGCCGAGAACACGGCGCGCATGCTCGACGTCAACTACCAGACCTCGCTGCTGCCGCAGTCCGCCGAAGTGGCCAAGTACGGCTGGCAGGGCGTGCTCTCCATCAGCGAGCTGCTGCCCTGGTACAACCAGAAGTACGACCAGATCGCGCCCAAGGAAGTGATGGAGTTCATGGTCAAGGACGAGAGCAATGCCTCGTCCATCGTGTCCTGCCTCAAGGCCGCGCGCGAGAACGCGCGTGCCGTGCGCGGCGCGCTCACCACCGAAGCCTGGGAAACCCAGAACACCACCTGGCTCGAAGTGAACCGCATGCTGCGCGCGGGCGACTTCGAGCGCGACCCGGGCCAGTTCTTCGAGTGGGTGAAGTTCCGCTCGCACCTGTCGCGCGGCGTCACGCTGGGCACCATGCTGCAGGACGAGGCCTTCTACTTCTCGCGCCTGGGCACGTTCCTGGAGCGCGCCGACAACACCGCGCGGCTGGTCGACGTGAAGTTCCACGCGCTCAACAGCGAGTTCTTCGGCGCCGCCACCGAGGAAGACCAGGAGTACGACTTCTATCACTGGAGCGCCATTCTTCGCAGCGTCTCGGCCTTCGAGGTCTACCGCAAGGTGTACCGCGACGTGATCAAGCCCGAGCGCGTGGCCGAGCTGCTGATTCTTCGCGCCGACATGCCGCGCTCGCTGCATGCGAGCCTGGTCGAGGTGGTCAACAACCTCGCGAAGGTGCAGAACGAGCAGAGCGCCGAAACCCAGCGCCGCGCCGGCAAGCTGCTGGCCGACCTGCAGTACGCGCGTGTCGACGAGATTCTTGCGACGGGGTTGCATGCCTACCTCACCCAGTTCCTCGACCGCGTGAACGAACTGGGCGGGCGGATCAGCCAGGACTTCCTGGTTCCTGCGCATTGAAATCGTGAAAGCGTCATCTCTCTTGAGGGAGATGACGTCCGCTCTGCTCGGGACAGACTTTTGACAATTGTTGACGCAACGAAATCAGCAACGTCAAAAGTAAACAATATGGATTAACTTGCCTGAATTGGATGTTTTCAGGCGTTTAAAAGCGTGCATTAATACCTTGTAGATGAGCGCTGCTCTCCCATAATCGCGGTCCTCAGCTTTCATTTGGTCACAAATGATGCTGAGCTATGACAACTGTGAGGGAGCGTGAGCGATGAATCGGCACTTGCACCGCGTGGTCTTCAACGCGGCCAGAGGGATGCGCATGGTGGTCCAGGAAACGGCCGCCAGTACTGGCAAGGGCGCTAGCAGGGCGACCACCGCCGCAGGCGCTGCAGCACTCGCGGGTGCACTGATTGCAGGTGCCGCACACGGCCAGATCGTCGGTGCCCCGAACGTCCCCGGCAACCTTCGCCCGACCGTGTTGACAGCCCCCAATGGCGTGCCGCTGGTCAATATCCAGACGCCTTCCGCCGCGGGTGTTTCGCGCAACGTCTACAACCAGTTCAGCGTCGGCGCGAACGGCGCCATCCTGAACAACAGCCGGGTGAATGTGCAGACCCAATTGGGTGGGTTCGTTCAGGGCAACCCCAATCTGGCGACGGGCCCTGCACGCATCATCCTCAACGAGGTCAACGGCGGAACACCCAGCCAGCTGCGCGGCTACATCGAAGTGGGCGGGCAGCGCGCGGAAGTGATCATCGCAAACCCGGCGGGCATCAGCGTCGACGGCGGCGGCTTCATCAATGCCAGCCGCGCCACGCTCACTACCGGCACGCCGCAGTTCAACGCCGTCGGCGGTCTCGACAGTTTCCTGGTTCGTGGCGGCACCGTCACCATCGACGGTGCGGGCCTCGATGCCAGCAAGACCGACTACGCGGCCATTCTTGCGCGTGCTGTGCAGGCCAACGCGAGCATCTGGGCCAGCGAACTCAAGGTGGTGACCGGCGCGAACCAGATCAGCGCGGACCATAGCCAAATCACGCCCACGACAGGTACTGGCACTGCGCCGACCTTTGCGCTCGACGTTGCTGCCTTGGGCGGCATGTACGCAAACAAGATCGTCCTGATCGGGAGCGAAGCCGGCCTGGGCGTGCGCAACGCGGGCAGCATCGGCGCTGGTGCTGGGGGACTTGTCGTTACGGCGGCAGGCCGCCTCGAAAACATCGGCACGCTGGAAGGGCGGCGCGTTGAACTGACCACGGCTGGTGACATCTCCAACCGTGGAGGCACGATCCGGCAGGGCAGTTCGGCGGGCCTGACCATTGCTTCGCCGGTCTTGAGCAATACGAGTGGCGGTGTGATTGGTGCCGAGCCCGTGAGCGCCGGTGCAAGCAGCGGCGGCACGAGCAGCGGTGGCTCGACTGGTGGCGGAACCACGAGTCCGACCGGTGGCGGCGGCATGACCACGCCATCGACCACGGGTGGCAGCGACACGGGTTCGAGCGGTACATCCACGCCGGCCACCTACACCCCGCCCGCACCGGGCGTCATCACCGCTGGTGGAATCATCTCCAATGATGGCGGCAAGATCTATGCAGGCGGTCCCATTACGCTCAACACGCCGCAGGTCAACAACGCGGGCGGTTCGCTCAATGTCGCGACGATGGCTGTTGCAGGCCCGAGTTTCAGCAATGCAGGCGGAACTCTCAACGTCAGTAACAGCTTCAGTGCCAATGTGGGCCAACTGGACAACACCGGTGGCAAGCTGAACGCCGGCTCGTTGAACATTGCCACCAGCGGCGATTTGATCAACACGGACGGCACACTGACCAGCGCCACCGATGCAAGCCTGACGGTCGGCGGCAAGGTCGAGAACACACGCGGATCGATATCGGCAGCGGGCGCACTGACCGCGAACGTGGCTGGAGCCACTGTCAACAACAGCGGCACCCTAGCTTCCAACCAGGCGCTGACACTGAAGACCGACTCGCTGCAAAACACCCAAGGCAGCATCCAGTCCGCACAGGCCGGTGTGCAGCTCGGCGTAACCAACGCGCTGACCAACGGGAGCGGCGGCAGCATCAACGCGGCCACCGATGTGAGCGTCCAGGCCGGCTCGCTCGCCAATGGCGGCAGTCTGCGTGGTGGCAACGATGCCACCGTTGCAGTCGGCGGTGCGCTGACCAACGACGGCAGCATCACGGCGTGGCGCAACACCACGATCTCGGCCGGCAGCGTGCAAAGCAGCAGCTCGAGCGTGCTGGGCGCGGGTATCCAGAACGATGGCAAGCTTGGCAGTGTCGGCAATCTTCGTGTCACCGCCTCAGGCGCACTTGTCGCCAACGGCACCAACCTCGCGGCCGGCAACGCAACGCTGCAAGGTCAGAGCGTCGACCTCTCGGCCAGCCAGACCAGCGCAGCCAACATCGCGATCACGGCCACGCAGGGCGATGTGATCACCAGCAAGGCCACGGTGGTCACGCCTGGCACCCTGAGCATCACGGCCAACGCCCAGCCTGGCCAGACTCTGACCAATGATGCCGGCAAGCTCAATGCGGGCCTGTTGCAAATCGATGTCTCGAACCTCGCGAACACGAATGCCGGCGAGATCGTGCAGACCGGTGCGGGCGTATCCACCATCACTGCCAGTGGCATCTTGAACAACGATGGCTCGCGCATTGCCAGCAACGGCCAGGACCTTAGCCTACGCGCCGCGAGCATCAGCAGCGCGAACGGCAAGATCGAGCATGCTGGTGCTGGCACGTTGACCGTCGCAGGCGGCAGCTACAACGGTGCCAATGGCCAGATCACAACGAATGGCGCACTGGCAGTCGCCATGTCGAGTGCCTTCAATCAGGATGGCGATCAGGCCACAACCAGCGCCAAGCAACAGATCACTATCGATGCCGGCTCGCTCAGCAATCGCGGCGGCCGGATCATCCAGACCGGCACCGATGCCACTCGCATCACCGTGTCCGACGCGCTGGACAACAGCAATGCGGGCACCATCGCCAGCAATGGCAACACGACCATCTCAGCCGGCAGCTTGATGAATCAGGGCAGCACGATCCGCGCGGCTGAGACCTCCAGCCTCGGCCTGTCTGTTGGAGGCTCGCTCGACAACAGCAACAAGGGCGTCATCGGTGCAGGTGGCAACACCACCGTCGCAGCGGGAAGCATCAACAACAACACGGGCAGTGTGACGGCGGTCGGTGATCTGAAGGCCACCATTCGCGGCGCTGCAATGAATGCGGGGGGCACGCTGGCGGCCAACGGAAACACCAGGCTGGTGGCCGACACGCTGGATAACCGCAGCGGGGCTGTCGCAGCGGTCAATGGCGATCTGAGTGTCACGACCACGGGCGCGACGACCAACGATGCGGGCACCCTGCAGGCAGGGGGAAAGACCGCGCTGTCCTCTGGCGGCCTGAGCAACGTGGGCGGCAAAGCCTTCGGTGACAGCCTGTCCGTGGATACGCACGGCAACGCGCTGAACAACAGCGTAGGTGGCACGCTGGCCGCGACCACGATGGTTGCTATCAATTCGGGCGCTCTTACGAATGATGCCAGTCTGATCCAGTCGGGCGGCGTGATGACCATCAATACGAATGGTCAAGCGCTGATCAACACCACTGCGGCGAGCTACACCACCAAGCAAGGTGGCATCGCGAGTGGGGACACGCTCGATCTGAAAGCTGGGACAGTCAACAATGCAGCCGGGTTCATTGGCTCGAAGAACGCGCTGACAGCCGAGACTCAGGCCTTCTCCAACACGGATGGCGGCCTGGTGCTCAGCCAGTCCACCGTCGCGATCAACACCAACGGCACGGCCTACGACAACAGCGGCGGGCAAACGCAGGCAGTGGGCGATCTCAGCATCAACGCCGGCAGCATCAATAACAATGGTGGCCTTGTTCGCTCGATAGCAAAGACGGCGCTGAATGCCGGCACGATCGCCAACACGAACACGCTGGGCACCGATCAGGGCATCGAGGGCAAGAACGTTGCCATCGGTGTTGGCGGCGACCTGAACAACGCATCCGGGGCCATTCGCGCTGATGTCAATGCCACTATCACCAGTGGAGGCACCCTGACCAACACGAACGGGCTGATTTCTGCTGGCAACACGCTGGGCATCGTTGATCCGAACCGTGCGAACCCTGCAGCCAAGACGCTGAACGTTGTCAATACGGGCGGCACGTTGGTCGCAGGTACAGCCGCCGTGCTCGGTGCGGACGGCAAGGTTCAGACGGCCGCGTTCGGCAAACTGGACATCGATGCCAGGAGCTTCAGCGGCGACGGCATGACGGTCGGTGTGAATGACCTGAGCATCGTGCTGGCGCAAGACGTGACGAACAACGTCGACGTCAAGGCAGGCGGCAATCTGGCCTATGCGACCACCGGCAAGCTGACCAACAGCGGCAAGCTGCTTGCAGGTGGCACGGTCACAGCCAGTGGCAACGATGTCGAGAACACAGTCAATGGAGAAATGACGGGTGGCACCACGATTGTCAGCGCCGCCAGTACGCTGACCAACCGCGGATTGATCGACGGCTACCGCACGCAGATCAATGGCGGCACGGTCAACAATGTGGGCACAGGCCGCATTTATGGCGACATCGTCTCGGTCGCGGCAGGCACCCTGAACAACGACAGTGAGACCATCGGCGGCGTGACCAGGGCGGGAACCATCGCTTCGCGCGATACCTTGGACATTGGCGCCCAGACCATCAACAACCGAGAGCACGCACTGCTCTTCAGCGTGGGTGAAATGTTCATCGGCGGGGGTCTCGACGCCAAGCGCCAGGCCATCGGCAAAGGAGGCGCGCTCAACAATCTGAGCGCCACCGTCGAATCGTTGAGTGACATGTCCATCGCGATGGGCCAGATCAACAACTTCGACAACCACTTTACGGTGATTCGCACCAGCAGCGGTCCGGTCAATGGCGACCACACCATTACCCCGTTGGGAGGCATCGAGATGCCTATCGACAAGTTCGTGCTGGACCGTGGCGGGCGGGTGTGGTCAACCATCATCAATGGTCAGGTCGTTAGCGGCAAGGGCTGGATTGAGCGCCAGTACACGACCACCACGGAAGTGGACCAGCCCGCCAATCCACCCGACCCGGGACGTATCTATTCGGGCGGCAACATGATCATCGACGGCAAGTTGCGCAACCGTGACAGCCAGGTGATGGCAGGCGGTCAGTTCAGCATCGACCCGGCCAACATCGACAACACCCCGACGCAGGGGCAGCGGGTCGTCACGGTCGGTGGGTTGCAGATCTTCGCGCCGCCCGAGAAGGGCAACAACGTCGTGCCTGGATTTATTCCGGAACAAAAATCGATCTACACCATCGACGTGGGGACGAGTTGCATCAACACCTGTACCGATGTGGCTCACTCGGGCAAGAAGGTTGACGCTGCGCAGGGTGTCGCCGTCATTGACCAAGCTGGCGCTGCTGGTGCGGTGACGGCGGGAACGCGTGCACGCGCCATCGTGGAAGTGCCGTCGGCGGTCGGGGGCTTCATCAAGACAAGTGGCAATACTGCCGATAGTGCGGCCACTGCTGGTGGTACTTCGGGCGCGGGGCGCACCTCCGTCATCCCGCTGGTGGTGCGCACCAGCCTTCCCAACACGACGATACCGACCACCAGCCTGTTCGGTATCCATGCCGGTCCGGGCGGCTATCTGATCGAGACCGATCCCCGCTTTGCCAACTACCGCAACTGGCTCAGCAGCGACTACCTGCTGAAAAACCTCGGACTCGATCCGAACAATATTCTCAAGCGTCTGGGTGACGGCTTCTATGAGCAAAAGCTCATCCGCGAGCAGGTCGCGCAGCTTACGGGCTATCGCTACCTAGCCAACTACTCCAATGACGAAGACCAGTACATCGCGCTGATGACTGCGGGAGCGATCTTCGCGGAGGAATATGGCCTACGTCCCGGCATTGCGCTCACACCTGCGCAAATGGCACAACTTACCAGCGACATTGTCTGGCTGGTTGAGCAGACAGTGACGCTGCCCGACGGGACCACGCAGCAGGTGCTCGTGCCCCAGGTCTATGTGCGCGTGCAGCCAGGCGACATCACCGGCGGCGGTTCGCTGCTGTCCGCCGAGCGGATGATCATTAAGGGCAAGGGTGATCTGACCAACAGCGGCACCATTGCCGGGCGAACGCTGGTCGAGATCAATGCCGACAACATCAACAATCTGGGCGGTCGGATCGCAGGTGGCAGTGTCAAGCTGGATGCCAAGAACGACATCAACAACATCGGCGGCAGTATTACCGGGGCCAACTCGGTGTCGTTGAAGGCTGGACACGACATCAAGATCGAGACCACCACCAACTCGCAGGTCGGTTGGCTGGCCAGTAAGACCAACATCGACCGTGTGGCGGGCGTCTATGTGACCAACCCGGGCGGAACGCTGATCGCCAGCGCGGGCAATGACGTCAACGTGATTGGCGGCATTCTGTCTAACAAGGGCAAAGACAGTTTCACGGGCGTCACGGCCGGCAAGAACATCAACCTGGGCACTGTCACCGAATCCAGCAGCCGATTGTCGATATTCACGCCCACAACCTATCACGGTGACGCTTCCAGCAAGGAGATCGGCAGCACCATCGTGGGCGACGGTACTGTGTTGCTCAACGCCAAGGGCGGCGACATCAATGCACGGGCCGCGACATTGGACTCCGGCAAGGGGCTGTTGAGCCTCACGGCCGCGGGAGATATCAACATCACGTCGGGGGTCGAAACAAGTGCGACCATGGGCGCCAGCCAATCGACCAAAAAAGGATTTCTCAAATCCACCACCAGCAGCGTCTCGGGCGAGTCCCAGTCCACCACCAGCATTGGCAGTCACCTGTCGGGTCAGGCTATCGGCCTGTCGGCTGGCCGCGATATCAACGTTGTAGGCAGCGACATCGAGGCACAAGGAAATGCCTCGCTCACAGCCGGACGCAACGTGAACATCGTCTCCGCCGTAGACAGCGTGTCGGCCAGCTTGGACCGTTCACGCGAGACCAAAGGATTCATCGTTCCGAAGCTGGGCGGTTCCAGCATCGACCGCGCGATTCGCAATGAGCAACATGCGGAGGTTTCCAGCCAGTTCGAGCGGGCATCCAATGTCACCGCGGGTGGCAACCTGGGCGTCACGGCAGGCCAGCAGGTCAATGTCTACGCCAGCAACCTCAGCGCTGGCGAAGACCTGAAGATCACCGGCAAGGAAGTGACCATCCTGAGCGGTACCAACGAAGTCCGCCAAGAGATCGGCAGCAAGGACTCCAAAAAGTCCATCGGCACGATGGGCAACTTCAAGCGCGTTGGCAAGGGCATGAACGGCAAGGAGAGCGTGACCAATGCGCTGAACCAAACCACGCTAGCAGCAGCCACGCTGAACGGCAAAAACGTTACGATTTCAGCCACCGATGGCAATCTGACGCTGGGTGCGGTGCGGATCAAGGCAGACGATGCCGTTGCATTGAACGCTCCGAAGGGTGCCGTGAACTTCGATGTCGTCAAAACGGGCACCGAAGTAGGCCAAAGCCGTGGGGAAAGCGACCCCATGTACCAGCGCACGCGGGACACCGGCTTGCACTTGGAAAGCGCGAATTACACCCAGATCGACAGCAAGACGCTGAAGCTGGATACCCCAAAAGTCAATGTACAGGTGGGGCAAAACTCGACCAAGGGGCCTGGCGACATCTACGTCGCGCAACAGACCATCGAGCAGGTTCTGCAAGGACAGCGTAACCAGCCCGGCATGGGGTGGCTGAACCAAATCCAGAGCGACCCGGCCCTCAACAAGGTACAGATCAACTGGGAGGGCGTGCCGCTGGAACAGCGGCGGTGGGCGGAGAAACAGGGCAGCCTTACTCAGGCGGGCGGCGCCGTGGTCGCGATTGTGGCTACCGTCATGACCTGGGGCGCGGCCAGCAGCATCGGGACGGTGGCCGGCAGTGCCGTCGGTGGTGGCACGACGGGGAGCATCGTCGGTGCAGCAGTCTCCGCCGGTGTGTCGAGCATTGCCGCACAAGCCGCTGTCGGACTGATCAACCACAACGGCAACATTGGCGAAGTGCTGGAGGATCTGGCTTCGAGTCAGGGGATCAAGAACATCACTACGGCGATGTTGACGGCAGGGACCGTGCAAGGGCTGAACATCAGTCTCGGTTTGGGTGGCGCAGCCTCCACTCTGACGACTCCGCAACTCATTGGGCGAGGCCTGATTGATGGAGCGGCCGCAGGCCTGATTCGCTCGGCCATCAACGGCACGAGTCTTGAGACCGAGTTGGCGAACGGGATGCTGAATGGCCTGCTCAATTCGGCCGCGGCTGGAAGCGCCAATTGGATTGGAGGGAACACCGAAGGGTTTGTGAATGAATTGGCGCATGCACTGGCCGGTTGCTTAGCTGGCGCAGGCAGTGCAGCGGTCAACGGCGGCACGAGTGCGGGCACTGGATGCAGCGCAGGCGCTGTGGGCGCTGTCGTTGGTCACCTCGCGGGGGAGTATTTCAATCCCACTGGCGATCCTGCGTTGAGTGTCCAGAGCATTGCGTTGGGACAGATGGTGGGGGCACTTGCGGGCCTGCTCGTGGGCGGCGATGCCGCCAGCGTGAACATCGCGTCCAATGCCGGGGGCAATGCGGTGGAAAACAACCTGCTGAGCGGCGCCCAACGACGGCAACGGGACGCAGAGCTTTCGGCCTGCGCCAAGGATGCGAACCCCACAATTTGCGAGTTCAAAGTCTCCGAACGCTGGAGCATGGTGGACTACAAGCAACAGGTCGTATATGACACCTTGTCGGCCGCCAAAGAAAGGGCGTTGCTGAATCCAACTGCTGCCAATGTGATTGCGCTCAATAACGCGATCACGGACATGGTCAGCTTGTATGGAGAGTTCCAGACAGCGGGTGACACGCGTGGAGCTCGCACAATCAGCGCGGCGCTAGTATCAGGTGTCCTGTCCAGAGCGCAGAGCTGCGCAGCGCTGCAAGGTGGTGGTGGTTGCGGCACGATTGTGCTAACGCCGACGGAGCGTAGTGCGGTTGCGAATGCTTTCATCGAATTCGGGCTTGCCTCCGAAGGCAGCATCGCTGCGAGCGATCTGCGCACCATCCGGGCGATTGGTGAGGTGATTGGATCAGGCTCAGCTACTGCTTGGAGAACGCTGACAGAGTTATTTGAGGGCCTAAGTGCTTCTGCTCGCCAATTGACTCGGCAAACGGTGCGACCCGAGGGGAGCGCTGTGAATTTGGGCACAAAACTGGGAACTGATCAAGACACCATCAAGGCTGCACAATGGCTGAAGCCAGAACCTGGATACTACGATGTCGTTATTCATGGCAATGCTGACACTGCCATGGTTCTCAGAAATGGGGTATGGGTCAATGTGGATCAACGCGCATTGGCTACTTATATTGGGAAGCAAGCAGATTATTCAGGTGGGCCTGTGCGACTGGCATCGTGCTCGACTGGCTCGTGTAGTACAGGGTACGCTCAAGATCTCGCGAATAAGCTGGGGGTTCCCGTGATGGCGCCCACGGATTTGCTATTTGTCTACCCTAATGGTGCGGTAGTAATTGGCCCCAATGCGTATTCCAATACTGGGAGTTGGCAAGTTTTTAGGCCAACTCCAAATTAATTGCTCAAGGAGTTTTTGTAATGTTGATTCCTGCTGGAATATTCAAGGAACATTGCGGAGGAGATTTTCCTTCGATTTTGACTGTCGTTGCGACAAGCATGAATGCTGAGGAACGAGAGAAAGTGGCAAATTATCTCGCTTCGTGCCCGATAGTTGTTGCAAGTCCTGGCATAGTCAAAAGTATTTTTGATGACTCCGTAATTGCAGGAACTCCATCCATGCGAACCGACGGCGATTGGGTTTGGCATGATACATACTCTTATTACGTGAGAACGCAAAAAGTCAACGTAGACGAAGATTTTTTAGGTCACATGCGTGAACGAGCCTACGTTCCACTTGTTGATGCGGAAGTTGATTTTTCTACGATGCAGTTTCCATGGTGATTCTGCCGGGGCAATTATTGATGCCGAATTGCAAACCTTTGAGGTGCTCGCGCATATAGCCGCAATCGAATCAACTCCGGGGTTAAACGGGTTGTTAATCTACTCCATACGGGCGTCAGAGAGATGTATGCGGTAAATCGCGATTGATTCTGAATTACGCTTAAAAATTGTCGCTCAACTTCGGTGAAGCATGAAAAATTCTCCGGTCAAGACTGATGTGTACAAGCTGCGCAGCATTATTTATGGGAGATTCTAAATTCACCATAAAAATGAATCGAAACGAAGACGCAATCGAGGTGAGATGCGAAGTTAAAAGAGTTGAAGATAGCTTCATTGAAGGGCTCGATTTAATTTCTTTTGAGGCATCTCGATTTGGCGACCTTTGCATTCAAGGGTTAATTGATCTTAAATTGCTGAGAGACGCAATTTTTTCATTCGATCGATTCATATAAATGTCTTGGATTATTTGATCTAGGACGCAAGATTTGAGTGCGCGCGCGACATACCAGAATCAGCACACGCAATGCGGGTCTCTTGGCGGCTATTGCTTGTTCCAAGGCCGTTTTGCGAAACAGGCGCCCTCGTCTCAATGCAGAAAATTACAAGAAGCCAGGGAGAACTACATTGACCTCACGAGCCCTCGTGGCTGTCGCCTTGCTGGGCAGTCCTTTGCTTGCCCTGTCGCAGGTTTCAAGTACGCCACAACCCTTCGTCGAGCAGCAACGCCAGCAGGAGCGTGAACGCGCCCTGCGCGAGCAAAACGAACGCACTGTTGACCAGCGTCCACAGACGGCCCCGCCACCTCCGGCGCAGCGCATCCCCGAGTCTGAGGTTCCGTGCTTCCGCATCGACCGCGTGTTGCTGGTCGGCGAGCAGTCCGAATCGTTCCAATGGGCCGTTGCCGACCTGTCCGGTCCGGAGGGAAATGATTCACCTGCTGGCCGCTGCCTAGGCACGGCTGGCGTCAACGTGGTGTTGGCGCGTGCGCAGCAAGCCGTCATTGCGCGCGGCTACGTCACTACCCGCGTGCTGGCTGCTCCACAGGATCTTTCTGCCGGCACACTGACCCTATCGCTGGTGCCCGGCCGCATCGCAGCCATTCGGACGACACCTGATTCGTCTTCGACGTTGCTCGGCAGTTCGGCCTTGCTGGCCACTGCCATCCCCGCACGCCCGGGCGATCTGCTGAATCTGCGTGACATCGAACAAAGCCTAGAGAACCTCAAGCGCGCCCCCACAGCCGAAGCCGACATCCAGATCGAGCCCTCGACCGCCCCCAACGCCAAGCCCGGCGACAGCGACCTCGTCGTGAAATACGCCCAGGCCAAGAAGTGGCGAGTCACCCTGAGCCTCGACGACAGCGGCACCGAAGCCACCGGCCGCTACCAGTCCGGCGCCACCCTGTCCCTGGACAACCCCTTCGGCCTGAACGACCTGTTCTACGTCAGCGCCAACCACAACATCAACAACCACGTCTTCAGTGACCCGGCCAAGGGCACTGAAGGCCAGACCGTTCACTACTCGCTGCCCTACGGCTACTGGCTCCTGGGCTTCACCGCCTCCAACAGCCAGTACCACCAGAGCGTGGCCGGCCTGAATCAGGACTACGTCTACGCCGGCAAGTCAAACAACGCCGAGGTCAAGCTCTCGCGCCTGCTCTACCGCGACCAGAGCCGCAAGACGACGGTGGCCGTCAAGGGCTGGCGCCGCGAATCGCGCAACTTCGTAGACGACACCGAGGTCGAGGTGCAGCACCGCGTGGTCGGCGGCTGGGAGTTCAGCCTGAACCACAAGGAGTTCATCGGCGAAGCGACGCTCGAGGGCACGCTGGCCTACAAGCGCGGCACCGGCGGCTTCGGCTCTCGCGCCGCACCGGAAGAAGAGTTCGGTGAGGGCACTTCGCGTCTGAAGCTGTACACGGCCGATGTCACTCTCAACGCGCCGTTCAAGCTCGGCGAGCAGAAGATGCGCTACTCCGGCCTGATCCGCGCCCAGTGGAACCGCACGCCGTTGACGCCGCAAGACCGCTTCGCTATCGGCGGGCGCTACACGGTGCGCGGCTTCGATGGCGAGACGAGCCTGCTGGGCGAACGCGGCTGGCTCATCCGCAACGACATCGGGTGGGCCATGGGGCAAAGCGGGGCAGAGCTGTACGTCGGCGCAGACTACGGCCACGTCGGTGGCCGCTCGACGGTCGATCTGCTCGGCCGGAGCCTGGCCGGCGCCGTGGTCGGCGTGCGCGGCCAATGGAGCAAGCTGAGCTACGACTTCTTCGTCGGCGCGCCGATCAGCAAGCCGGAGGGCTATCGCACAGCGAAGGTCACGCTGGGTTTCAATCTCAACGCGAGCTTCTGATGCGTCAAGTGCTTGTGCAGCTTACGAACTAACGCGAGAACGACTCCACCGCCACCGGAATCTCCGGCGCCTGCCAGCGGTAGGCGCCGGCCAGCACGTCGCGTTCCGGCTTCTGTCCGTTCCACTGGATGTGGAGCAGGTCCATCAGGGTCCAGCCGGTCCAGTCCGCGCGAAACGGCTGCTGCATCTCGCTGGTCGGCAGCGGCTGCCGGTTGCGCCACACCACGGCCGGGATGCGGTAGCCCGAAGCGGTCGATGGGCTGTGGCCCGCGCGGTCGCTCACGTGGCCCACTTCCTGCCCGTGGTCCGACAGGTACATCCATGCGCGGTAGTCCTGCGGCTTGCCCGCGCTGCGCGTCTGCTGCAGCAGTTCGGACACCACGAAGTCGTGATACAGCAGCGCCGCGTCGTACTCCTGGCGGAAGCGCCGCACCCATGAGGAGCGGCCGTCTTTCACGAGGCCGTTTTCCACCGCGTCGATGTCGTCGTCGAAGGGGTTGGCATTCGCCGGAAAGCGCAGGCTGTAGTGCGGATGCGCGCCCATCAGGTGGACGACGATCAGCTTGCGCTCGGTGCTGGTGTCGGCCAGCGCTTCCTGCACGCAGTCGAGGATCTCGCCGTCCAGCGAGGCGCTGGCGCGGCCCGGCGTGCGGTTCACCATGTCGACCACATCGGCAAAGCGCGCATGCTGCTGCTCGATGGCCAGGTCGTCGTGGTTGCTGATCCACCAGACCTTGTAGCCCGCGGCGCGCGCCAGGGCCAGCACGTGCGGCGGGTTCTCGCTGTCGGGCAGGCCGAAGCGGAACATGTTGCGCAGCGCGGGCAGGGTGCTCGCGTCCACCGACCACGCGTTCTTCAGCACCGCCATCTGCTCGCCGGTCTGTGCCTTGTGCGCCTGCAGGCGCGGCGTGGTCGGGCGGCCGTAGCCGTAGAGGCCCATGTTGTCGCGGTTGATGCTGTCGGTGATGACCAGCACGACGGTGGAAGGCCCGGCCTGCGTGATGATGGGCGCGATGGCCTTGGCCTGCGCCATCAGGCGGTCGCGTTGCTGTTGCTGGTCGGCCCAGGCGGTCTGCAGCGTTCGGAGGGACTGGACCCACTGTGTCCAGAAGATCGCGGGATGCAGCCGGCGCCACGGCTTGCTCGCATAGGCCACGCAGGACACGAGCAGCGCCAGCACCAGCAGCGCCGTGATCCAGCGTGCGTGGCGACCTGATGTCGTGGCCACCGCACCGCGCCGCGCGAACATGCCCACCAGCAGGCCCGCGGCGATCAGCACGGCGCCCCATACGGCGGCCGAGCGCCAGTGCATCCACAGGTACTCCGTGCTCTCGCGGGCGTTGGTGTTGGCCGCCGCGCCCAGCACCATCGCGCCGTCGGGTGCGGCCTGGTAGGTTTCGAGCAGATAGGCCCGCACCGTGGCATCGAGCGCGAAACCCATGGCCCACAGCCAGACCAGCACCGTGCGCAGACGCCGCATGCGCGCGCTGCGCAGCGGCCATGCGAGCCACAGCACCATCGGCAATGCCAGCACCGCGAGCTGCGCGATGCGCCGGCCGTCGTGGCCCAGCGCGATCAGCGCCAGCAGCGTGGCGCCGACCATGCCGCAGGCAAGCCATGCGCCGTGGCGGGGCGGGGATGGGGTAGCGGGGAGGGCAGTCAAGCGGACAGCGCTGGCAGCGCGAGCAGAGATGTGGGGCGGGGCGGATTCTGCCCCGGCCGGAGCGCCGGGCACCGCAGTCTCCCCGGCTGCGCAGGGGGCATGAGGCCGCGGAGTTCGCGGGAGACGACTGTCCGGGAAATCCCCGCGGAACTTATTGAGCCCAGGGCGCCCAGACGGGCTCGCCCGGCACCGCCGGACATTCACTCCCTACGCTCGATAGAAAGGAACCCCAGCTCCATGGATAGATTCAGTCGATGGCCCGCGCTCCTGCTCGCATTCTTCCTCTCATGGGTGGCCGTGCCGTCCGTGTTCGCGGCGGCGCCGTCCTCGCAGATGGTCAGTGCCGCCGTTCCCACGCTCAACATGCGCACCGGCCCCGGACAGCGCTACGAGACGCACTGGACAGTGAGCAAGGGCTATCCGTTCCGCGTGATCGGCAGGAAGGGCGATTGGCTGAGGGTCAGCGACTTCGAGAACGACAAGGGCTGGGTCTACCGGCCCATGACCAGCAAGACGCCGCACCATGTGGTGAAGGCCAAGGTGGCCAACCTGCGGCGCGCGCCGAACGCCCGCGGTCCCGTCGTGAAGAAGGCCGGCTACGGCGACGTGCTGCGCACCATCGAGCGCCGGGGCGACTGGATCAAGGTGCGGCACGAAGGCGGCGCCACCGGCTGGGTGCAGAAGCGCCTGACCTGGGGCTGGTAGGCGACGACGTGCGCCGGGTCGCCGCTCAGGTGGCGGTGGCCTGGCGCACCGCGCGTTCCCAGCGCGCCATCGATTCCTCCGCCTGCGCGCGGCCCATGGTCGGCAGGAAGCGGCGCTCCACCTTCCACAGCTTCGAGAGCTGGCCCGCGTCGCTATAGAAGCCGGTCGACAGCCCCGCGAGATAGGCGGCGCCCAGCGCGGTGGTCTCGACCACTTCGGGCCGCACCACCGGAATGCCCAGCAGGTCGGCCTGGAACTGCATCAGCAGGTCGTTCACGCTGGCGCCGCCGTCCACGCGCAGTTCGGCCACCGGCTTGCCGCCGGCAGCCACCGCGTCGCGGCTCATGGCCTGCAGCAGCGCGGCGCTCTGGTAGGCGATGCTTTCCAGCGCGGCGCGCGCGATGTGCGCGACCGTCGTCCCGCGCGTGAGGCCGGTGATCGTGCCGCGCGCATCGGCATCCCAGTAGGGGGCACCCAGGCCGGTGAAGGCAGGCACCATCATCACGCCGCCTGCGTCGGGCACGCTCTCGGCCAGCGACTGCACTTCGGCGCTGCCCTTGATGGCCTTGAGGCCGTCGCGCAGCCACTGCACCACGGCGCCGCCCACGAACACGCTGCCTTCCATCGCGTACTGCGGTTTCGCATCGGTCTGCGCGGCGCTGGTCACGAGCAGGCCGTTGTGCGAAGGCTGGAACGCGCCGCCGGTGTGCATCAGCAGGAAGCAGCCGGTGCCGTAGGTGTTCTTGGCCATGCCCGCCTCGAAACAGGCCTGGCCGAAGAGGGCGCTCTGCTGGTCGCCGGCCACGCCGCCGATGGGCAGCGTGTGGCCCAGCAGCGTGGTGTCTGTGTCGGCGAAGTGAGAGCTGGATGGCTGCACCTTCGGCATCAGCGCTGCGGGAATGTCCAGCGCCTTCAGCAGCTCGGCGTCCCATGCGTTGTCGTGCACGTTGAAGAGCATGGTGCGCGAGGCATTGCTCACGTCGGTCACGTGCGCCTTGCCGCCGGTGAGCTGCCAGATGAGCCAGCTGTCGATCGTGCCGAAGGCCAGTTCGCCGCTCTGCGCCTGCGCGCGCGCGCCGGGCACGTTGTCGAGCAGCCAGCGCAGCTTGGTGCCCGAGAAATACGCGTCGATCACCAGGCCGGTCTTCTGGCGGATGGTGTCGCTCATGCCTTCGTCGCGCAGCTTCGCGCACAGCGGCTCGGCGCGTCGGTCCTGCCAGACGATGGCATGGTGCACCGGCTGGCCTGTCTTGCGGTTCCACAGCACTGTGGTCTCGCGCTGGTTGGTGATGCCGATGGCGTGGATGTCGCTGGCCTGCAGCCCGGCCTTCGCGAGCACCTCGCGCGCGGTGGCGAGCTGGCTGTGCCAGATTTCCATCGGGTCGTGCTCGACCCAGCCGGGCTGCGGATAGATCTGCGTGAGTTCTTTCTGCGCAATGGCCACGATGCGGCCTTCGCGGTCGAACACGATGCTGCGCGAGCTGGAAGTACCCTGGTCCAGGGCCAGCAGGTATGTCTTCATTTCGTCTCCGTGCTTGTTCTTCTTCAGTTGTCGCCCGCGATCTCCAGCCGGACCTGCGCCGCGAGCAGCAGGTCGGTGAAAGGCGGCGGCGGTTCGGCGTCGGTGAACAGCCTGTCGATCTGCGAGAGCGTGCCCAGCTGGATCATCGCGGGCCGGTTGAACTTGCTCGCGTCGGCCGCGAGCCACACCTCGCGCGCCTGCGCGATGATGGTCTGCGCCACCTTCACCTCGCGCAGGTCGAAGTCGCGCAGCGAGCCGTCGGCCTCGATGCTCGACACGCCGATCAGCGCGATGTCGACCTTGAACTGGCGGATGAAGTCGATGGTCGCCTCGCCCACGATGGCGCGGTCGCGCGGGCGCACCGAGCCGCCGGCCACGATCACCTCGCAGGAGCTGTTGCCGCTCAGGATGGTGGCCACGTTCAGGTTGTTGGTGATCACGCGCAGGCCGGTGTGGCGCAGCAGCGCCTTGGCGACTGCCTCGGTGGTGGTGCCGATGTTCAGGATCAGCGAGCAGTCGTTGGGAACCAGCTCCGCCACGCGGCGTGCGATGCGCGCCTTGCCTTCGGCGTGCAGGGTTTCACGCTGCTGGTAGCCGATGTTCTCGGTGGTGGAGCTGGGCACCCGCACGCCGCCGTGAAAGCGCGTCAGCAATCCCTCGTCGGCCAGCCGCTGCACGTCGCGGCGGACGGTCTGCAGCGTGACGCCGAGCATTTCGGCCAGTTCTTCGACGGTGACGGAGCCGCGCGCGCGCACGGTTTCCAGGAGATTGATTTGTCGGGGATTGGAGTTCACAGGGGCGTCGCGAAGGGCAGGAAGACTGCGGCAAGGTTACAGTGCGCGTCGATTTAAAACGAAAGGAAGCGAATCCTGATAAAGGAAATTTCGAGGAAAATCGCGCTCAAAGGAATGAAATTGAAAGAATTCGAAAATATAATGGCCCCGTCAGCGAACCAAGCCACGAACCACCGGATACATCTGCTGTGAGCGATTTTTCTTCGAATCCGCCTGCGCCCGCCACCGATTGCGACGTGCTCATTGTCGGCGGCGGCATCAACGGCTGCGGCATCGCACGCGACCTGGCCGGCCGCGGCTGGCGCGTGGTGCTGTGCGAAAAAGACGATCTTGCCTCGCACACATCTTCTTCTTCGACCAAGCTGATCCACGGCGGCCTGCGTTACCTCGAGTACTACGAATTCTCGCTGGTGCGCAAGGCGCTGCAGGAGCGCGAAGTGCTGCTCAAGAGCGCGCCCCACATCATGTGGCCGCTTCGCTTCGTGATGCCGCACGACCCGTCGATGCGCCCGGCCTGGATGATCCGCATCGGCCTGTTCATGTACGACCACCTCGCCAGGCGCGAAGTGCTGCCCGGCTCGCGCAGCGTCGACCTGCACCGGCATGCGGCGGGCAAGCCGCTGAAGGACCAGTACAAGCGCGGCTTCATCTATTCCGACGGCTGGGTCGACGATGCGCGCCTCGTGGTGCTCAATGCACTTGATGCGCGGGCGCGCGGCGCCGAAGTACTGACCCGCACGCGCTGCGTGCACGCCCAGCGCGACGCCGACGGCTGGACCGCCACCCTGGAAGGCGCCGACGGCAACAGGCGCACGCTGCGTGCGCGCGCCGTGGTCAACGCGGCGGGGCCGTGGGCCGAGTCCTTCCTGCGCGGCGTGGCGCAGTCGGCCAAGGGCGAGGCGCTGGCCACCAAGAGCCTGCGGCTGGTCAAGGGCAGCCACATCGTGGTGCCGCGCCTGTTCGAGCACGACCATGCCTACATCTTCCAGAACCCCGACAAGCGGATCATCTTCGCCATTCCCTACCAGGACGAGTTCACGCTGATCGGCACCACCGACATCGAACTGACCGGCGACGACCCCGGCGCGGCGCGCATCGCGCAGGAAGAAATCGATTACCTCTGCACCCAGGCCAGCCGCTACTTCGAGAAGCCCATCGCGCCGGCCGACGTGGTGTGGACCTATTCCGGCGTGCGCCCGCTGCTGGACGACGCCTCGGGCGATCCCTCCGCCGTCACGCGCGACTACATGCTCGAGTCGAACACCACCGCCGCGCCGCTGCTGTCGGTGTGGGGCGGCAAGATCACCACCTTCCGCAAGCTGGCCGAGGACGCGGCCGACGAGGTCGGCAAGATGCTGGGCCAGTCGACCGCGCAGCGCCCGGCCTGGACCGATGGTGCCTTCCTCGCGGGCGGCGACCTGTCGGGCTGGATCGGCGCCGCGAAGCGCCCCGACGATGACTTCGAGCGCTTCGTGTCGGCCGTGCAGGCAAAGCACCCCTGGCTCTACGGCCAGCTCGCGCGGCGGCTGGCGCGGGCCTACGGCGCGCGCATTGCCGACGTGCTGGGCGATGCGAAATCCTTTGCCGGCCTGGGCGCCGAAGTGGCACCAGGCCTGTTCGAGCGCGAACTGCGCTTCCTGCAGGACAACGAGTGGGCCGTGAGCGCCGACGACGTGCTCTGGCGCAGATCCAAGCTGGGGCTGCACTACACGGCCGCGCAGCGCGAACAGGTCGCGCTCTGGCTGCAGGCCCACCCCAGGCGCGGCTGAGGCCCGGCGAAGGCCCGGCTGAGGGGCTGGCCACCCCAACCATCGGGAGTCGTAGACATGACTGATGGCAGATGCTTTTGGCGCTTGCTTCGCGTACATTCGACGGCCCCCGAAAGCCACCGCCAGTGATCTCCAGCCTTTCCAGCCTCCCAGAACCCGTCGCCGCGCCCCGCAACAGCACCCCCAAGCGGGTCCTTGTTCTTCGCTACTCGCAGTCCGGCCAGCTCGACCAGGTGGCGGAGCAGATCGTGGCGCCGCTGCGCGCCGATCCGTCGATCCGGGTGCATGAGGAAGTGCTGAGGCCGCTGCGGCCGTATCCCTTCCCCTGGCCCTTCCTGACCTTCTTCGACGCCTTCCCGGAGTCGGCCCACATGAAGCCGCAGCCGCTGGCGCAGCTGTCGCTGAGCGGCGATGAAGATTTCGACCTCATCGTGCTGCCCTACCAGGTGTGGTTCCTGGCACCTTCGCAGCCGGTCGCGGCGTTCCTGAAGCATCCGGTGGCCGCGCGACTGCTCAAGGGCAAGCCGGTGGTCACGGTCATTGCCTGCCGCAACATGTGGCTGCTGGCGCACGAAAAGCTCAAGGGCATGCTCGACGACGTGGGCGCGCGCCTGATCGACAACGTGGTGCTGACCGACCCCGGCCCCACGCTCGCCACCTTCTTCACCACGCCGGCCTGGCTGATCTGGGGCCGCAAGCGCGGCTTCTGGGGCATGCCCGATGCGGGCCTGAGCGCCGAGCAGATCCGCGGCAGCGGCCGCTTCGGCCGCGCGCTTCGCGATGCGCTGCACGCCGGCCTCGAACGCGGTGCGCAGCCGCTGCTGGCCGGTCTGGGCGCGGTGCGAGCCGATGCCCGGCTGCTCGTCAGCGAGAAGGCGGGCACCCGCAGTTTCTACCTGTGGGGCAAGCTCATCATGGCGGCCGGCGGCCCCGGCGCGTGGCAGCGCAAACCGCTGCTTCTGCTGTACGTGCTGTTCCTGCTGGTACTGATCATTACGGTAGTGCCCGTTAGCCTCACGCTCCAGGCGCTGCTGCGGCCTTTGTTCCGGGGGTGGCTGACTAGAATGACGGCCCAATTCGAGTGCCCGTCGGGCTCCGCCACGGACCGCTCCCATCTCTATGACGACTGATGTCTTCCTGACCCGCACTGCCGCCTTCCTGCCCTTTTCCCCGGTCAGCAACGAAGACATCGAAGACGTGCTCGGCCGCATCGGCGGCAAGGCTTCGCGCGCGCGCAGGCTGATTCTTCGCAGCAACGGCATCCAGTCGCGCCACTACGCCATCGACCGCGCCACCGGCGAGCTGGCCATGACCAACGCGCAGCTCACCGCATCGGCCATCCGCGCGCTGGGCGACGACCTGGGGCCGGTCGACTGCCTTGCCACCGGCACTTCGCTGCCCGACCAGCTCATGCCCAACCATGCGGTGATGGTGCACGGCGAACTCGGCTGGCCGCGTCTCGAAGTGGTGGCTTGCGCAGGCATCTGCCTGGCTGGCGCCGCGGCGCTGAAGCATGCCTGGCTGTCGGTGCGCGCGGGCGACGCGCGTCGCGCGGTGGCCACCGGTTCGGAGCTGGCCTCGGCCGTGATGCGCGGTTCGCGCTTCGAGGCGGAGCTGGAGCACAAGCTCGAAGCGCTCGAGGCCCGGCCCGAGCTGGCTTTCGAGAAGGACTTCCTGCGCTGGATGCTCTCCGACGGCGCCGGCGCGGTGCTGCTGGAGCGCGAGCCGCGCGGGCCGCTGTCGCTGCGCGTGGACTGGATCGACCTGTCGTCGGCAGCGCACGAACTGCCGGTGTGCATGTACGCAGGCGCCGAGAAGAACGCCGAAGGCGGCCTCGACGGCTGGGCCCGCAAGTCGCCCGAAGACTGGCAGCGCGAGTCGACCTTCGCGGTCAAGCAGGACGTGCGCCTGCTCAACGACAACATCGTGCGCGCCACGCTGGGCGAGCCGCTCGCGGCCATCATCGAGCGGCGCGGGCTCAAGTCGGCGGACATCGACTGGTTCCTGCCGCATCTGTCATCGCACTATTTCGTCGAGCCGGTGAGCCAGTGCCTGGAATCGCTGGGCCTGCACATTCCGCGCGAGCGCTGGTTCAGCAACCTTGCGAGCAAGGGCAACACTGGCTCTGCATCGCCTTACATCATGCTCGACGAGCTGTTCCGCTCGGGCCGCATCAAGCCCGGCCAGAAGCTCTTGATGTTCGTGCCTGAAAGCGGCCGCTTCTCCAGCGGCTTCATCTACATGGAGGCGGTGTAGCCATGGACCTCGACGCGGTACCGCAGGAGGGCAATGCGACCCTCGACGGCCATTCCAAGCTGATGTACGCGCGCGATGCGCAGGGCCGTGTCGTCACCACTCCCTCGCGCGGCTGGGAGGCGGAAGAAATCGTCACCAGCCACGCGGTCGATGTGCTCGTAGAACAGGCGCAGGCCGCAAGGGAGCGCGTGAAGGCGGGCCAGGCCTCGCCGCTCGAATACTGGATGTACGAGCGCCGCATGGACGTGGCGCTGCTTTCGCAGACCAGCGGCTTCTGGCAATGGCGCGTGCGGCGCCACCTGCAGCCGCGCCATTTCGCCGCGCTATCTACAGCGCAGCTCGCACGCTACAGCGAAGCGCTGGGGCTGCCCGTTTCCACCCTGCAAGGCCTGCCGTGAAGTTCCAACACCAACAGGCGGCGCACTGCGAGAGCGGCGTCATCTCCAGCCTGATGCGCCACCACGGCGCGCCGATGAGCGAGAGCATGGCGCTGGGGCTGTCGTCCGCGCTGTCGTTCGCGTACCTGCCGTTCATCAAGCTGTCGGGGCTGCCGCTCATTTCGTACCGCATGCCGCCCAAGGCCATCATCAAGGGCCTGCTGGCGCCGATGGCCGCGCGCTTTCGCTTCGAGACCTTCCGCAGCCCCGAGGCCGGCCAGCAGCGGCTCGACGCTTTGCTGGCCGACGGCCAGCTGGTGGGGCTGCAGACCTCGGTCTACTGGCTGCCGTACTTCCCGCCGAACATGCGCTTTCACTTCAACGCGCACAACCTGCTGGTCTACGGCAAGGACGGCGACGACTACCTGATCAGCGACCCCGTGTTCGAAGAGCCCGTGCGCTGCGCCAGCGGCGACCTGGCCCGCGCGCGCTTTGCCAAGGGCGTGCTCGCGCCCAAGGGGCTCATGTATTACCCGCAGGCCATCGACCGCAAGGCGGTCGACGCCGCCAGCGTCGTCAAGGCCATCCGCAAGACGGTGCGCAACATGCTCGCCCCCGTCCCGATCGTCGGCGTGCGCGGCATGCGCACGCTGGCCAAGCGCATGCAGGCCCTGTCGCCGACCGACCCGCGCAGTGTCGACTTCATCGGCCACGTGGTGCGCATGCAGGAAGAAATCGGCACGGGCGGGGCGGGCTTTCGCTTCATCTATGCGGGCTTCCTGCAAGAGGCCGCGCACCTGCTCGACAAGCCGCAGCTGCAGCAGATGTCGGAGCGGCTGATCGCGATCGGTGACGGCTGGCGCGCGTTCGCACTCAAGGCTGCTCGCATGGTGAAGGGGCGCGAGGCTGTGGACCCCGCAGCGCTTGCTGCGAAGCTGCGTGAGCAGGCGCAGCAGGAAGAAAGCTTCTTCCGCGATCTCAAGGCTGCCGTCGCTTGATGAGTGCTTGCGTGGTTTCGAGTCGTTCGGGGCGCGATCACGCCGACGGGGTACCTTGCTCCGCGAATGTCCCCCGCTCTTCGGGCTCCTCCTTTAGTTCGCTGCGCAAGGCACCCCGCCAGCGTGATCGTTCAGAGCACTCATTAATCGGGCAGCACAAGAGCCGCGTCCATCGTGCGCAGGACATCGGGTGCTCCCCGCAGCGAAATAAAGGAGGAGGGCGAAGCCCGGGGGACATTCGCGGAGGGGAGTACCCGATGCCCTGCGCACACGCCCCGAACAACACCCGGACGGCAACCCGATGCTAGAGCTGAAGAACCTCAGCTACCGGTATCCGCATGCCGACGCACCCGCACTGGCCGGCGTATCGCTCGCAGTGCCGAGGGGTTGCGTGCTCGGTCTTCTGGGCCCGAACGGCGCGGGCAAGACCACGCTCATCTCGCACCTGTCGGGCGCGCTGGCCGTGCAGTCGGGTGAGATCCGGATCGATGGTCAACCGCTGCAGCACGTGCGCGCAAAGACGCCCACGCGGATTGCAGTTGCGCCACAGGAGCACGCGTTCTATCCCATGCTGACCGTGGCCGAGAACCTCGCATGCTTTGCGTCTGCGGGTGGCCTGTCCGGCGCGAAGAAAAAAGAGCGCATCGCCGCCTGCACGCAGTTCGCGCAACTCGAACAGTTCTCGGGCGTGTGCGCTGAGAGACTCTCCGGCGGCCTCAAGCGACGCCTGAACCTCGCCATCGCGTTGCTGCCCGAACCCGAGCTGATGCTCTTCGACGAGCCCACCGTCGGCGTCGATCCGCAGTCGCGCGCCTTCATCCTCGACGCCATCAAGAGCCTCGCGCAGCAAGGTGCGGGGGTGATCTACGCATCGCACTACATGGAAGAGATCGAGGCGATCGCCGATCGCGTCGTCATCCTTGACCGGGGCCATGTGCTGCGCGAAGGCGCACTCGACGACCTGCTGTCGAAGAGCGCGATGCTGCTCACGCTTGCGGCCGACGGGCTCGATGCCGGCATGCTCTCGCGCTTCGGCACCGTGGAAGATGGCGGCGTGCACTGGCGCATCCACCTGGACGCCGGCATCGGCCCCGGCCCCGTGCTGGCCGCGCTTGAAGCAGAGGGCATAGAGGTGCGCCACGCCGAGTTCGGCCGCCATGACCTAGAGCAACTGTTCATGGCGCTCACCCATCGCTCGCTGCGCGACTGACCGAAGTTCCCATGCTCTTCGCGCTCATCAGGAAAGAACTGCTCGCCCTCGTGCGCGACATGCACGGGCTGGCCGCGTTGTTCGTGATGCCGATGGTCTTCATCGTGCTGATGTCGCTCACGCTGAAAGACATCTACCGTCCGCCGCTCGCCGAGCTGACTTATGCGGTCGACATGCGCGACGCCGCCACGCCCGCGCAGTGGCTCAAGCAGCTCTGGCAGCGCAACCACGGCACGCCGCAGCCGCTGGGCGACGACTGGCAGGCGCGGCTGCGCAACGGTTCGCTCAAGTACGTGATCGTGATGGAGCCGGGGCTGTCGGAAGAGCTGGAGTCGGCCGCGTTGTCGACCCAGGCGCGCATCCACCTGCTGACCGAGCCCGGCATCGACGCGAACCTGTTCAATGCGCTGCGTGCCGAGCTGGTCGGCGCGTCGGGCGAGCTCAAGGCGCGGCTCGCGCTGGCGGTGCCTGGCACGGCCGGCCCGGCGCCCGACGCATCGATCCAGGCAATGGTGCGCGCCGAGCGCTTCTCGACCGCCGGGCCGCGCCCGACCTCGGTGCAGCAGAACGTGCCCGCATGGCTGGTCTTCGGCATGTTCTTCGTGGTCGCCTCGTTGTCCAGCCTGTTCGTGCAGGAGCGCAGTTCCGGCGCGCTCGGCAGGCTGCAGAGCCTGGGCGTGTCGCGCTTCACGCTGCTGGCGTCCAAGGCGTTGCCCTACCTTGGCGTGAATGCGCTGCAGGCGGTGCTCATGCTCGCGGCCGGCATCTGGTTCATGCCGCTGATCGGGGGCGACGCGCTGTCGCTCGCGGGCATCCACTGGGGAGCGCTGCTGTTGTCGCTCGGCGCGGTGAGCCTGGCGGCGGTGAGCCTGTCGCTCGCGCTGGCCTGCCTGGTGCGCAGCCATGCGCAGGCGGCCACCATCGGGCCGATGGTCAATGTGCTGATGGCGGCGGCCGGCGGCATCATGGTGCCCAAGTTCGTGATGCCGGGCTTCATGCAGCGGCTGGTCGAGATCTCGCCGATGAACTGGGGGCTCGAGGCCCTGCTCACCGTGCTGCTGCGCGGCGGCGGCGTGGCCGACGCGCTGCCGCAGATCGGCCGGCTGGCCGCGTTCGCGGCGGTGATGTTCCTCATTGCCGTATTTCTGTTTCGCAGGCGCGCACCATGAGCACCATTGGCACTGTCACCCCTGAATTCATCGCCAGCCTCAAGGCCATGGTGCTCGAAGCCGTCGAGAAGACGGCGCCCCCCGGCGGCCTCGGCGACGACGAGCCGCTGTTCGGCC
Organism: Variovorax sp.; assembly: GCF_965279555.1. Taxonomy (NCBI): domain Bacteria; kingdom Pseudomonadati; phylum Pseudomonadota; class Betaproteobacteria; order Burkholderiales; family Comamonadaceae; genus Variovorax; species Variovorax sp. The sequence continues at coordinate 1,338,099 of NZ_OZ257247.1, forward strand.
CCGAGGCGCGGCTCGACCTCGACTCGCTCGATGCGCTGCAGGTGTCGATGACGATCCAGCAGCGCTTCGGCGTGCGCATGCCCGACAGCAAGGAGACGCGCCGGGCGCTCACGTCCATCGCGCATCTGGCGCAGCATCTCGCGCAAGCGGGCAAGGCATGAGCCAGGTCTTCCTGGCCGGCGTCGGGCTGGCCTGCGCGCTGGGGGAAGACATGCCGCGCGCACTGGCTTCGCTGCGGCGCGGCGGGGTGCCGCCGGTGCCCGTGGCCGTTGCCAATGACGTGTGCTGGCCCGTGCATGCGCTTCCGCGGTCGGCGGGCGACTGGACCGAACGCCTGCGCCGCACCGTGCGCAACGTGGCCGCGCAGACCGGCGACTGGGATGCGCGCACTGCGCCGCTGTTCGTGGCTTCGTCGTCGCTCGACATCGGGTTCATGGAGCACGCGGCGCAGTCCGAGCGGCTCGGCGGCGATCTGCAGGACTTCGCCGACATCGTTGCTGGTGCACTGGACTGGCAGGGGCCGGTGTTCACGGTCTCGACAGCCTGCACTTCGTCGCTGAACGCGGTGCTGACGGCCTGCGACATGATCCGCGGCGGCGAGGCGCAAGAGGCGCTGGTGATCGGCGCCGAACTGGACAACCGCTTCACCGTCGCAGGCTTCGGCGCGATGCAACTGCTGGCGCCCGATCGCGCAAAGCCCTTCGGCACCGGACGCAAGGGGCTGGTGCTCGGCGAGGCGGTGGCTGCGCTGCGGCTGCAGTCGCGGGCCGCGCGCTGGCAGGTGATGGGCGGCGCCAACGTGGTCGACGGGCGCAATCCCTCGGGCACCGAAGCCAGCGCGGTGCTTGCGATGTGCCACGGCGCGCTGGCGCAGAGCGGGCTGCGGCCGGCCGACATCGACCTCATCAAGGTGCAGGCCGCCGGCAGCCCGGTCAACGACGCGATCGAGGTGGAGGCACTCAAGCAGGTGTTCGATCCGCTGCCGCCGCTGGTGTCGCTCAAGTCGGTGATCGGCCACACGCTGGGCGCTGCAGGGGCGGCCGAACTGGCGCTGCTGGTGGGCTGCATCGAAGGCGGCGCGTGGCCGGTGGTGGACTATCCGCTCGACGAGACGCTCGGCATCTCGCTGTGCGCGCAGGCGCCGCAGGGGCTGCGCCACATCCTGCTCAATCTGGTGGGCTTCGGCGGCGGGCATGCCTCGCTGGTGTTGAAGGACTGCTCGGCATGACGGCATGGCGCACAGCGGCGCACTTCGTCGCGCATCCGCCGCCGGCGGATTGGCGCGATGAGCTGGCGCGTCGCATCGGTCGTCGCCCGCGCCGCGTCGGCTTGTGGACGGAGCTTGCGATGTATGGCGCGCGCCGTTGCCTCGACGCGGCCGGCGAAGCAGCACTGCCAGCCGATGCCCGCCTGCGCGTGGCCAGCCTGCGCGGCGCATGGGAGGCCACGCAGGCGGGCCTTTCGCAGCTCGACACGGGCCTGCCGATGCCTTTCACCTTCATGCAGAGCCAGCCCGCGCTGATGCTGGCCGAGGTGGGCCGATGCCTCGAATGGCAAGGCGATGCGAGCTTCATGCTGTGCCGCGACCCGCAGCGCCTGCTGGCGTTGTCGAAGCTGGGCGCGGCGAGGGGCGGCCTGCTGTTCGGCACCGTCGAAGAGGCGCATGGCGGCGAGCCGCCGCGTACCGAATGGTGGCGGCTGGTGCCGGCCTGAGGCCGCGGGTCAGCCTGCGATCGAACGCTGCAGGTTGATGCGTGCCTGCGCCTCGAGCTGCGCATGCATGCGCGGCGTGGCGTAGATGGCCTCGCGATCGAGAAAGCGCTGGAGGATGGCGCGCCGGCGCGGGAGGCGCACCTCTTCGGGCACGAAGGCGTATTCGGCGTGCACCTGGCGCTCGTATTCGTCGAAACGCTCGCGCCCGGCACCCAGGATCGACAGGTCGATGTCGATCAGCAGTTCGGCGTCGCGGCCCTCGGGCACCGCGTCATGGCGCGTGGCCATGACGAGCGCGCAGACGCGTTCGGCCGCTTCCGCGTCGACGCCAGCAGCCAGCAAGGCCTGCCGCGCCCAGTCGGCGCTGCGTGCTTCGTTGTCGTGTGCATGCACGTCGTAGATCGCGTCGTGGAACCACAGTGCCAGCGCTACCTCCGCGGGGTGTTCGGCAAGTGCCTTCTCGCGCTCGAACCAGGCGAGGCATTCGCCCAGGTGCTGCATCGTGTGATAGTGGCGCTGGGGTTCGGCGTAGCGCTGCTGCAGCTCGGCGCACAGTGCCTCGTCGGGCGCCGCGACGCCCAGCGCATGCCAGGCCGCGTTCCAGTTTGCGCGCAGTGCCTCGGGCGACATGGTGCCTATTGCTCCATCGCGGCCTTGACCTCTTGCCCGAGGTCGAGCACGGACATGGCGTAATAGCTGCTCCAGTTGTAGCGCGTGATCACGTAGAAGTTGCGCGTGCCGGCCACGTAGGTGGGCGGTGCGTCGGCGCCGTTCTGCAGCTCGACCAGCGCGAGCAGGCCCTTGTGGCGGATGCCGTCGCCCTCGGGCACCGCGCCCGCGGCCACGAAGCTGTCGGCGCTGAAGGTCGGCAGGATGTCGGGCGCCAGCAGCAGCGCCTTCTGCAGCCGTGCTTCCTCGAAGTGCACCGGGAAGATGGCGGGCATGCCCGGCTGCCAGCCGAAGGCCTTGAAGTAGCTGGCCACGGAGCCGATCACGTCTGCGGGGTTGTTGACCAGGTCGATGCGGCCGTCGCCGTCGAAGTCGACCGCGTACTTGGCGATGCTGCTGGGCATGAACTGCGGCATGCCCATGGCGCCGGCGTAGCTGCCCAGCGGGGTGAGCGGGTCGTCGGCGGTGCGGCTCTCTGTGCTCAGGAAGCTCTCGAGCTCGCCGCGGAAGAAGGCCTCGCGCTCGGCCGCTCGCGGGTGGCCCTGGGGGAAGTCGAAGGAGAGCGTGGCCAGCGCGTCGATCACGCGAAAGCTGCCCATGTTGCGGCCATAGATGGTTTCCACGCCGATGATGCCGACGATGATTTCCGGCGGCACGCCGTACACCTGCTGGGCGCGCGCCAGCGTGTCGGCGTTGGCGCGCCAGAAGCGAACGCCGGCCGCGATGCGTACCGGGTCGATGAAGCGGCTGCGATAGGTCTGCCAGTTCTTCACGGTGCCCACCGGGCCCGGCAGCATGAGCCGCGGCACGTTGGGCAGGAAGCGCGCGCTGCCGATGGTGGCGCGCACCCATTCGCGGTCGAGGCCCCGGCGGGCCGCCACTTCGTCGGCGAACTGCATGGCGTCTTCGCGCGTGGCGTAGGGCGTGCTGCCGCGCACCGGGTTGACCGCGGCGGTGGCGCGGCCGCCGGAGGACTTCTGTGCTACAGCCCCCGTGGACCATGCGCAGCAGGCGGCGAGAAGAGCGGCTGCCGCAGCGGCGCGGGACGGCGTGGGGAGAAAGAATCGCATGGGTTGATTGTGCCGCCCGCCCGCACGGACCCCTTTCGGGGACACATGTGGTTTCAGCCGCGCGGGTTCGCGGCGGGCCAGGCGAGGCGGCGGAATTCGGCGCGCAGGGTGGAAAGGGAGTCCGGCGTGGCCGGTGAGTAGCGTTGTGCCTCGAGCTTCAGCAGCCAGTCGCGCACCGCCTGCGCGGCAGGGCCGAAGCGCGCGTCGGCGGCCTGGGCCATCTGGCGCGGCGGCGCGGTGTCGGGCAGCTGCAGGCCGGCCTTGGCGAGCCGCGCGCGGGCCTGGCCCAGCAGGCGCAGCCACGGGTCGTGACGGCTGCGCTCCCACAGCGTCCAGGCGGCGCCGGCGAGGCTCGCGCCCACCAGCAGATAGAGCAGCACATAGGCCAGGTCTTCCAGGCTCGGCGCCTCGAAGCCGATGTTCTTCAGCAGGTTCAGCTGGCGGCTCTGCGTGTAGTTGAGCACCCACTGGTTCCAGCCGTTGTTCACCGCCTCCCAGGCGGCGCGGATGTTCTGCGCGAGTGAGGGGCTCATCGCGCCGATGGCGCCCGCGAACAGCCCCGGCTGCGGCACCAGCCGCTGGAACTGCCCGATGCGGCCCGGCGCGACGGAAGCGGTGGGATCGACGCGAACCCAGCCCGTGCCTTCCTGCCAGACCTCGGCCCAGGCATGCGCGTCGCTCTGGCGAATGATCCAGTAGTTGTCGACCGTGTTGAGGTCGCCGCCCTGGTAGCCGGTGACGATGCGCGACGGCACGCCCAGGTTGCGCATCAGCACCACGAAGGCCGAGGCGATGTGCTCGCAGAAGCCTTCCTTGCGGTCGAACCAGAACTCGTCGGCGGTGTTGTCGCCATAGACGCCGGGCTCCAGCGTGTAGCCGTAGCCGCCGGTGCGCAGCCGTGCGAGCGCGGCCTGCACGAAGGCCGGCGTATCGGCGCCGGCCAGTGCGGGGTCGGCGCGCATCTCGGAGGCAAGCTGCGCGGTGCGCGGATTGGTGCCGGGCGGCAGCGCCAGGTAGGCCTGCAGCTGGCCGCCCGCGCGCTTGAGTGGGCCGCTGTGGAACTGCGTGTAGCTCTCGGCGCGGTAACGCACCAGGTCGTTGAGCGGCCGGTTCGCCAACCATTGCAGGTCGGGCGTGCCCGTCACCTCGAAGCCCGGAGCCTCCGGCGCGCGCGGCGCGGCATCGAGTGTCAGCAGCAGGGGGCGGTTGCTGGGCTCGAGCGTGACCTCATAGCGCACCGGCTCGCCGCTCACGCGCAGGTTCGGCGCCCACTGCGTGCCGCGCGCCCATGACGGCAGCGCGGTCCATTCGCGGCCGTCGAACTGCGCGAGCACCGGGCCGCGGAAGTACAGCTGGCTTTGCGGCGGCGGCTTGCCGCCTTCGAAGCGCACCCGCGCGGCGATGCTGTCGTCGAGCGCCAGCTCGGCGATGGTGCCGACACGCATGACGTTCGACAGGCCGCTTCGTCCCACCATGGCGTCGCTGGGCGTGCCCCACAGCGGCGCGAAGCGCGGGAACAGCAGGAACAGCGCCAGCATGATCGGCGCGCCGGCCAGCGCCATCCAGCCGGCGGTGCGCGCGGCCTGCCACAGCGGCGGCCGGCCCACCGGCATGTGCGCGTTGACCAGCGCGGTGAGCAGGCCCAGCAGCGCGAGCAGCATGGTGAATGCGGTCAGCAGCGACTGCGAGTAGAAGAAGTTCGTGAGCATCGCGAAGAAGCCCAGGAAGAAGATGACGAAGGCGTCGCGCCGGGCGCGCAGCTCCAGCGTCTTCAGCGCCAGCAGGATCACGATGAGCGTGACGCCCGCGTCGCGTCCCAGCAGCGTGCGGTGGGTGGCGAAGGTGGCGGCCAGCGTGAGCGCCAGCAGCGCGGCGCGCCACCATTTGCCTGGCAGCGGGCGGGCCTGCACCGCGAGCATCCCGCGCCACAGCAGCACCATGGCCGTGATGGCTGTGCACCACCAGGGAATGTTCTCGATCTGCGGCAGCACGATCAGCGCGATCACCGTGAGCAGGAACAGCGTGTCCCGTGCATCCCGGGGCAGGGCCGCCAGCCGCGTCATGAGCTTGTTCATGTTCGTTGGCCTTCGTTCAGCACAGGGCCAATGCTTCGAGGCAGGCGCGCCGGTGCGCCTCGCCCTGCGAGGGTTTCACCACCCGGCCCGCCACGCGCATGCCGTAGTCCACGCCCAGCCGGTCGGCCATCAGCACCCAGGCGCACAGGCGCGAGATGCGGGCTTCGGTGTCGGGGAGGCCGGCGGACTGGGCGTCGAGCCAGAGTTCCTCGCGCTGCGTCTGCTGGGTGTCGCGGCTCACCAGGTCTTCGGAGCCGGCGGCCTGGGCGCGCGCGGCTTTCTTCCAGACAACCAGCTTCAGCGGGTCGCCGCGCCGGTAGGCACGCACGCCATCGTATTCGCCGGAGCCGGCGGCGCGCAATGCGGCCGATGCGGCGGCCGGGCCGGACAGCGGCTCGCCCGGCGGCAGCGGCGGCGGGTGCGCTTCGGGCGCGGGGTAGACCAGCATGCGGGCCGCCGGTCGCCACACCGTCCACACGCGGAAGGTGCCTAGCGGGAAGCGGGTCTCGGCAGTGAGCGGCGGCACCGGGTGCAGGCCGCGGCGCTCGGGCTGGAACGCGATCTCGACGGTGGCCGTGCCTTCGGCCGGCACATCGGTCCAGGCCCACTGGCCGCTGCCGCGCACCGCCATGCCGATGCCGTAGCGCACGCTGCGCCGGGTGTTGTGCAGCACCACCTTGAAGACGGCGGCCGCGCCCGCGTAGTGCGCATCGGGCGCCACCATGTGCATCGACAGCCCGCGCAGCGTGCCGTGGCACACGTGCATGCCCACCGCCACGCTGCCGGCCAGCAGGAAAGTCAGCAGGTAGCCCAGGTTGAGCTGGTAGTTGATCGACGCGATAAGCAGCACCAGCAGCGTGGCGGCCAGCGTCCAGCCGGCCCGCGTGGGCACGATGTAGACGTTGCGCTGGGTCAGCTCCAGCGTGTCCGACGGCGGCCGGCGCGACAGGAACCAGCCGTCGATGCGCGAGCGCAGGCTCACGGCAGGGGCACGGCGGCGATCATGGCGCGCACCTGCTCGACGGCGCCCCGGCCCGCGTCGCCCACCGGCGTGAGGCGGTGCGCGATGGTCTGCGGCAGCACGGCCTGCACGTCGTCCGGCGCGACGTAGTTGCGATTGGCCAGCAGCGCCTGCGCCTTGGCCGCGCGCAGCACCGCGATGCCGGCGCGCGGCGACAGCCCCTGCAGGAACCAGCGGCCCGAGCGGGTGGCGGCGATCAGGTCCTGCACGTAGTTGAGCAGCGCATCGGCCGCATGCACCTGCTGCACGCGCTGCTGGATGGCGGTCAGCTCACCGGCGGTCAGCAGCGCGGGCAGGCTGGCCAGCATCTCGCGGCGATCGGTGCCCGCCAGCAGCTGGCGTTCGGCGGCGCGGTCGGGGTAGCCGAGCGAGATGCGCATCAGGAAGCGGTCGAGCTGCGACTCGGGCAGCGCGAAAGTGCCGAGCTGGTCCTGCGGGTTCTGCGTGGCGATCACGAAGAAGGGCGTGGGCAGCGGGCGGGTCTCGCCCTCGACCGTGACCTGCTTTTCTTCCATCGCCTCGAGCAGCGCGCTCTGCGTCTTGGGGCTGGCGCGGTTGATTTCGTCTGCCAGCAGCACCTGCGCGAAGATCGGCCCGGGGTGGAACACGAAGGCCTGCTGCCCCCGGTCGTAGATGGCCACGCCCGACAGGTCGCCCGGCATCAGGTCGGCGGTGAACTGCACCCGCGAGAACTGCAAACCGAATGTGTGCGACAGCGCGTGGGCGAGGGTGGTCTTGCCGACCCCCGGCACGTCTTCGATCAGCAGGTGGCCGCCCGCCAGCAGGCATGCCACGCAGTCGCGCACCTGAGCCTCTTTGCCCACGATCACCGTGTTAAGCTGACTTAACAAAGTGGCTAGCTTTGCAGCAACGTCCATATTTGTATCCATATGCAAACGATACCGTAAGACCATGCGGCCCCATGCCGCGTGAGGTCTACACGCGAGAGACATGGGCAAGACAGGCTACTTCACACATCGCGACTTCTGGAAGCACGACATGGGCGGCGGGCATCCCGAATGTCCCGGCCGCCTGGATGCCATCGAAGACCGCCTGCTGCTCACCGGCGTGGGCGACGCGCTCGAACACCGCGACGTGCCGCTGGCCACGCTGCAGCAGCTCACCCGGGCGCACAGCACCGCGCACGTCGAGCACCTCGAGGAACTTCACCAGCGGCTGGTGGCCGACGAGCCCGCCGGCGGCCCCGACCATGCGCAGGTCGACCCCGACACCGTGCTCACCCGCTTCACCCTGCTGGCCGCGCGCCGCGCCGCCGGAGCCGCCATTGCCGCCACCGACGCGGTGGTGGCAGGCGAGCTGGAAAACGCCTTCTGCTCGGTGCGCCCGCCCGGCCACCATGCCTGCCGGGAGCAGGCGATGGGCTTCTGCTTCTTCAACAACATCGCCATTGCCGCGCGGCATGCCATCGAAGTGCACGGCATCGAGCGCGTGGCGATCGTCGATTTCGACGTGCACCACGGCAACGGCACCGAGAACATTCTCTCGAACGACCCGCGCGTGCTGATGGTCGGCTTCTTCCAGCACCCGTTCTATCCGTACAGCGGCACCGACCATCCCGCGCCGAACATGCTGAACATGCCGATCCCGGCCTACACCAGGGGCATGGACGTGCGCGAGATGATCGAGGCGGTGTGGATGCCGCGGCTGGAGGAGTTCAAGCCCCAGATGATCTTCATCAGCGCGGGCTTCGACGCCCATCGCGAGGACGACCTGGGCCAGCTCGGGCTCAACGAGAACGACTTCGCCTGGATCACCGGGCGGGTGCACGATGTGGCCAAACGCCACGCCAAGGGCCGTATCGTCTCGATGCTCGAAGGCGGCTACAACCTCGATGCGCTGGCGCGCAGCGTGGAAGCCCACATCCGCGTACTGGCCGACCTGTAGTGCCGCCGGCGCGAGCGGCGCCCATCTTTTTTGAACCGATGAATTTCAACGACTTCACCCAACGCCTGAGCCAGGTCGATGCACGCGGCATCGCCATCGAACTCGCCGTGCTGGTGGCCTGCATCGCCCTGGCCTGGGGCGTGTGCAAATGGTTCGGGCGCGACCAGCCCAAGGACTCGATCTGGTTCGGCGAGCGCACCTTCGACGGCGTGCTCTTCCCGCTGCTCGCGCTGGTGCTCACCGACCTTGCCCGGCGCGCGGTGGGCGATTTCCAGACCGTGCTTGTGCTGCGCATCGCGGTGTCGATGTTCCTGTCGCTGGCGGTGATCCGGCTCTTTGCGCGAGTGCTGCGCGCGGTGTTCCCGGCGTCCAACATGGTGCGGCTGCTGGAGCGCACGGTGTCGTGGCTGGCCTGGATCGCAGCGGTGCTGTGGATCGTGGGCCTGCTGCCGCCCGTGCTGGCCGAGCTCGACGACATCACGCTGGCCTTCGGCAAGACGCGTGTGAGCCTGCAGACCATCATCCAGGGCGCGCTGTCGGCCGGGCTGGTGATGATGATCGCGCTGTGGATATCGAGCACTGTCGAGAAGCGCATCCTGCGCGAGGCCGTCACCGACCTGTCGATGCGCAAGGTGGCGTCGAACGCGGTGCGCGCCTTCCTGCTGCTGATCGGCATGCTGTTCGCGCTGTCGGCGGTGGGGGTGGACCTGACGGCGCTGTCGGTGCTGGGCGGCGCGCTTGGCGTGGGGCTGGGGTTCGGGCTGCAGAAGCTGGCGTCCAACTACGTGAGCGGCTTCGTGATTTTGCTGGAGCGCTCGATCCGCATCGGCGACAACGTGAAGGTCGACACCTTCGAAGGCCGCATCACCGACATCAAGACGCGCTACACGCTCATTCGCGCGGGCAACGGCCGCGAGGCCATCGTGCCGAACGAATCTCTCATTACCAGCCGGGTCGAGAACCTCTCGCTGGCCGACCGCAAGTTCAACATAACCACCACCATCGTGGTGGGCTACGAGAGCGACGTGGCGCAGGTGCAGTCCATCCTGTGCGAGGCGGCCAAGGCCCAGCCGCGCGTGATGAGCGACCCCGCGCCGGTGGCCTTCCTCATGAACTTCGCGCCCGACGGGCTGGAGTTCACGCTCAACTTCTGGGTGACCGATCCCGACAAGGGCAAGGACAACCTGCGCTCGGCCATCAACATCGCGATCCTCGACGGGTTGCGCGGCGCCGGAATCGACATTCCCTATCCGCAGCGCGTGGTGCGGGTGGAGTCTTTACCGCCGGGAGTCGCGCCAGCGCCCGACGCTGTTTTATAATCGAGGAAAAGCACGATCGTTCTTTTTTTGGCCCGCAGCGCCGACAAGAAGAATGGAGAGGCGGCAAAGGTCGCGTCCTAGAATGACCGGTTGCCCTCGAAGCCCCCTTTTTGCAATCCAATGGAGTCAAGTCAATGAAGGTTCTGGTACCTGTCAAACGGGTCGTCGATTACAATGTGAAGGTGCGCGTGAAGAGCGACGGCACCGGGGTGGACATTGCCAACGTCAAGATGAGCATGAACCCCTTCGACGAGATCGCTGTCGAAGAGGCCGTTCGCCTGAAGGAAAAGGGCGTGGTCACCGAAGTCATCGCCGTGTCCTGCGGTGACGCCAAGTGCCAGGAAACCCTGCGCACCGCGATGGCCATCGGCGCCGACCGCGGCATCCTGGTCGAGACCACCGAAGAGCTGCAGCCCCTGGCCGTTGCCAAGCTGCTGAAGGCGCTGGTCGACAAGGAACAGCCCCAGCTGATCATCCTGGGCAAGCAGGCCATCGACGACGACGCCAACCAGACCGGCCAGATGCTGGCTGCCCTGGCCGACCTGCCGCAAGCCACCTTCGCCTCCAAGGTCGAAGTCGCAGGCGACAAGGCCACGGTTTCCCGCGAAGTCGACGGCGGCATGGAAACGCTGACGCTCACGCTGCCGGCCGTCATCACCACCGACCTGCGCCTGAACGAGCCGCGCTACGTGACGCTGCCGAACATCATGAAGGCCAAGAAGAAGCAGCTGGACACCTTCAAGCCCGAGGACCTGGGCGTGGACGTGAAGCCCCGCCTGAAGACCCTGAAGGTCAGCGAGCCGCCCAAGCGCGGTGCCGGCATCAAGGTGCCTGACGTTGCCACCCTGGTCGAGAAACTGAAGAACGAAGCGAAGGTGATCTGAACATGACCGCACTTGTTATTGCCGAACACGACCACGCCAGCATCAAGCCGGCCACCCTGAACACCGTGACCGCAGCCCTGGCTTGCGGCGGTGAAGTGCATGTGCTGGTGGCAGGCGCCAATGCCGCCGAAGCAGCCAAGGCAGCCGCACAGATCGCAGGCGTGACCAAGGTCATCGCCGCAGACAGCCCCAGCCTGGCAGAGAACCTCGCCGAGAACGTTGCAGCGCAAGTGCTGGCGATTGCAGCGAACTACAGCCACATCCTGTTCCCCTCGACCGCCAACGGCAAGAACGTGGCACCGCGCGTGGCCGCCAAGCTGGACGTGGCGCAGATCTCTGACATCACCAAGGTCGACAGCCCCGACACCTTCGAGCGCCCGATCTATGCCGGCAACGCGATTGCCACGGTGCAGAGCAGCGACGCCACCAAGGTGATCACGGTTCGCACGACCGGCTTCGACGCAGCAGCCGCCACCGGTGGCAGCGCAACCGTCGAAACGGCTGAAGGCGTGGCCGACAGCGGCAAGAGCAGCTTCGTGAGCCGCGAAGTGACCAAGAGCGACCGCCCTGAGCTGACGGCCGCCAAGATCATTGTCTCGGGTGGCCGTGCCCTGGGCAGCGCAGAAAAGTTCACCGAAGTGATGACGCCGCTGGCGGACAAGCTGAACGCAGGCCTCGGTGCCAGCCGTGCAGCGGTGGACGCGGGCTACGCACCGAACGACTGGCAAGTGGGCCAGACCGGCAAGATCGTCGCGCCGCAGCTGTACATCGCAGCGGGCATCTCGGGCGCCATCCAGCATCTGGCCGGCATGAAGGACTCAAAGGTCATCGTCGCGATCAACAAGGACGAAGAGGCTCCGATCTTCTCGGTGGCCGACTACGGCTTGGTGGCCGACCTGTTCACGGCCGTGCCCGAATTGGTGAAGGCGCTCTGATCGCATCGCTGCACTGAGCCGGAGGGCATCGTTCGCGATGCCCTTTTCGTATCCGCTGTATCTGGAGACAAGACATGAGCTACACCGCCCCCATCAAGGACATGCTGTTCGACATCGAGCACCTGGCCAACATCGGCGAGATCGCCAAGCTGCCCGGCTTCGAGGACGCCGGCCTCGAAACCGCGCAGGCCGTGCTCGAGGAATGCGCCCGTTTCAACCAGGACGTGGTGGCGCCGCTGAACATTGCAGGCGACCGCAACCCCTCGTCGTTCAAGGATGGCGTCGTCACCACCACGCCGGGCTTCAAGGAAGCCTTCGCGCAGTACGTGTCGGGCGGCTGGCAGGGCCTGCAGCATCCGTCGGACTTCGGCGGCCAAGGCCTGCCCAAGACCATCGGTGCGGCCTGCGGCGAGATGCTGAACTCGGCCAACATGAGCTTCGCGCTGTGTCCGCTGCTGAGCGACGGCGCCATCGAGGCGCTGCTCACGGCCGGCTCCGACGAACTGAAGGCGGTGTACCTCGAGAAGCTCGTGAGCGGCCAGTGGACCGGCACGATGAACCTCACCGAGCCGCAGGCCGGCAGCGACCTGGCCATGGTGCGCAGCCGCGCAGAGCCGCAGCCCGACGGCACCTACAAGGTGTTCGGCACCAAGATCTTCATCACCTACGGTGAGCACGACATGGCCGAGAACATCGTGCACCTGGTGCTCGCCCGCGTGACCGGCGCGCCCGAAGGCGTGAAGGGCATCAGCCTGTTCGTCGTGCCCAAGTTCCTCGTGAACAAGGACGGCTCGCTTGGCGAGCGCAACGACGTGCACTGCGTGAGCATCGAGCACAAGATGGGCATCAAGGCCTCGCCCACCGCCGTGCTGCAGTACGGCGACCATGGCGGCGCCGTGGGCTACATCGTCGGCCAGGAGAACCGCGGCCTCGAGTACATGTTCATCATGATGAACTCGGCCCGCTACGCCGTGGGCATGCAGGGCATCGCGATTGCCGAGCGCGCCTACCAGCACGCCGTGGCCTATGCCAAGGACCGCGTGCAGAGCCGCCCGGTCGATGGCTCGATCAACGCCAGCGCACCGATCATTCACCACCCTGACGTCAAGCGCATGCTGATGACGATGCGCGCCTACACCGAAGGCTGTCGCGCAATGGCCAGCGTGGCCGCCGCCGCCTACGACGCCGCGCACCACCATCCCGATGCCGACGCGCGCAAGCAGAACCAGGCCTTCTACGAATTCATGGTGCCGCTGGTCAAGGGCTACAGCACCGAGATGAGCCTGGAGGTGACATCGCTCGGCGTGCAGGTGCACGGCGGCATGGGCTTCATCGAGGAGACCGGTGCCGCGCAGTACTACCGCGACGCGAAGATCCTCACCATCTACGAAGGCACCACCGCCATCCAGGCCAACGACCTCGTGGGCCGCAAGACCGCGCGCGACGGCGGCCAGACCGCGAAGGCGATTGACGCTCAGATCGAGAAGACCGAAGCCGAACTGGCCAAGAGCGACAACCCTGCAGCGGTTGCGGTGCTCAAGCGCCTGAAGGCCGCGCGCCTGGCTTTCATCGACGTGGTCGACTTCGTGGCCGGGCAGACCAAGGCATCGCCCAACGCGGTGTTCGCCGGCAGCGTGCCCTACCTGATGCTCGCGGGCAACCTGGTGGCCGGCTGGCAGCTCGCGCGCTCGCTGATCATTGCGCAGGACCTCGCTTCGCGCAGCTTCGACACCGACTTCATGCTGGCCAAGGCAGCCACCGCGCGCTTCTACGCCGAGCACATCCTGAACAAGGTGCCTGGCATTCGCGACAGCATCGTCGACGGCGCCGAGAGCGTCACCGCCCTGGCGCTCGACGCGTTCTGACGCGCGGCCGCTGTCGCCCATCTGACGGGCTGCAGCGGCCCCTCTCTCTTATAAAACCGAACCCATTTCCGGAGACGACATGTCCAAGCTGCCCCCCGTACTCGCGAACCTGCCGCTGCCGATCATCGGCTCGCCGCTGTTCATCATCAGCAACCCCAAGCTCGTGATTGCGCAATGCAAGGCAGGCGTGGCCGGCTCGATGCCCGCGCTCAACGCGCGCCCCGCGGCGCAGCTCGAAGAGTGGCTGATCGAGATCACCGAAGAGCTGGCTGCCTACAACAAGGCCAACCCCGACAAGCCTGCAGCGCCCTTCGCCATCAACCAGATCGTGCACAAGAGCAACGACCGGCTCGAGCACGACATGGAGATGGTCGTGAAGTACAAGGTGCCGATCGTCATCACCTCGCTGGGCGCGCGCACCGACGTGAACGACGCGGTGCACAGCTACGGCGGCGTGACGCTGCACGACATCATCAACAACAAGTTCGCGCAGAAGGCGGTGGAGAAGGGCGCCGACGGCATCATCGCGGTGGCGGCCGGTGCCGGCGGCCACGCGGGCGTGAAGAGCCCGTTCGCGCTGGTGCAAGAGATTCGCCAGTGGTTCGACGGCCCCATTGCGCTGTCGGGCTCCATCGCCACCGGCGGCGCGGTGCTCGCTGCGCAGGCCATGGGCGCCGACTTCGCCTACATCGGCACCGCCTTCATCGCGACCGAGGAAGCCCGTGCCAGCGAGGAGTACAAGCAGGCCATCGTCGACGGCAACTCGGACGACATCGTCTATTCGAACCTGTTCACCGGCGTGCACGGCAACTACCTCGCGCCGAGCATCGTCAAGGCCGGCATGGACCCGGCCAACCTGCCGGAAGGCGACCTCAAGACCATGAACTTCGCGACCGGCGACGGCAGCAAGGCCAAGGCCTGGAAAGATATCTGGGGCTCGGGCCAGGGCATCGGCGCCGTGACCGAAGTGGCCAGCGCCGCGGCCTTCATCGAGAAGCTCAAGCGCGAGTACCAGGAAGCAAGGCAGCGGTTGGCGCTTTGACCGCCGTCGCGAACGGCGCGGCGCCTGTCGCCCGGGCGCCGTCGCCATCGGCGGGTCGCATGCCGCTGCTCGATGCGGCAAAGGGCATTGCGTGCGCCGTGATCGTCGGGCATCACCTGTCGCGCTACGGCCCCATGCCGGCCGGCGCGTATGCGCTCGCGCCCGATTTCTTCGCCTGGCTGTCCAACGAGGGGCGGCTTGCGGTGCAGGTTTTCCTGGTGATCGCAGGCTTCCTGGCGGCGGCAAGCCTGGCGCCCGACGGCATGCTGCGCGTCGACCGGCCGGTCGCGCGCATCCTGCAGCGCTATGGGCGGCTGGTGATGCCGTACCTGGCCGCGCTCACCGTGTGCGTGCTGGTTGCAGCAGTCGTGCGGCCGTGGCTCGATGAGGAAGTGGTGCCCGCGGCACCCACCTTCGGGCAACTGGTCGCGCATGGGTTGCTGCTGCAGGACCTGATGGGCTATGAGTCGCTGTCTACCGGCGTCTGGTATGTGGCCATCGACTTCCAGCTGTTTGCGCTCGCGCTTGCGCTGGTGGGCCTGCCAACCATGCTGCAGCGCTCGACCGGCGCGGCGCCCGCCAGCCTGTCGGCGCGCTGGTTGCCGGTGGCGCTGGTGCTGGGGCTGGCCGTGGCATCGCTCGCGCTGTTCAACCGCAACGCGGGGCTGGACGACACCGCTTTCTATTTCTTCGGCACCTACGGCCTGGGCATGCTGGTGTTCTGGATCGGCCGTGCCACGCGCTTCAGCACCTGGCAGGGCGCGGTCGCGATGCTGGCGCTGGTGGGTGCGGGCGCGCTCGCCATCGACTGGCGCAGCCGCATCGCCACCGCGCTGGTGACGGCGCTGCTGATCGCCATCGCGCAGCGCCGGCACTGGTTGTCGCCGGCGCACTGGCCGGCGCTGGCAGTGCCGTTGCAGCGGCTTGGGCGCATGTCGTACTCGCTGTTCCTCATTCACTTCCCGGTGCTGCTCGCCATGAACGCAGCGGTGGCGAATGCCGGGCCGCACGGCGCGTGGTTCGATGCTGCCGGCCTGGCCGCGACCTTCGGCCTGTCGATCGCAGCGGCTGCGCTCCTGTACCGCTGGGTCGAGGCGCGCCCGGCCTCATGGCGCGGCGTGTTCATGCTTTTTGCCGCGTTGCTGGTCAGCGGAATAGCCGTTTCTCATTAGCCGGGGGGCGCCCCGCGCGGGGGCCCGCGCTGAATCTTCCCGAACGTGTTGCGTTCGAGCGCCGGACCGTGCAGTCTGCGGGCTCGTCAGTCGCTCCCGTCTCCGGTATGATTGTGGAAATTTCAGTAAATACTGAAAATCCAAGAAAACAAGGAATGGCCCAGCACTCGCACCCCCGATCGCCGTTGAAGGCTTTCGCTTCGCCCGACGTCGGCGGAGTGGTGCAAGGCGCCGCCGCGTTGCTCTGGCTGCCGCAGGCGGCACTGCTGGCTATGGCGGTGCAGGGGCTGGCGTCGGTGCAGGGCCTTCGCGCGGTGTGGCTGCCGGCCGGCGCGATTCTGCTGCTGGGTTTGCTGCGCGCCGCTTGCGAGGCTTGGGGCGCACGCCGGACTTTCGGCCGCGCCCGGGCCCGGCTCACCGCATTGCGCGCACTGACGGCCGAGGCATTGGCCGGCGGATCGCCGCTGGACCGGGGCCGCGCGCCTTCGGGCCAGGCGGCCAGCGTGCTGGCCGAGCAGGCGGAGGCGCTGGTGCCGTACCTCGTGCGCTACCAGCCGGCGCGCTGGCGTGCCACGGTCGTGCCGGTCTTCATTCTTTGCGCTGTGGCTTGCTTCTCGTGGGTGGCCGCGCTGGTGCTGCTGGTCGCGGCGCCGCTGATCCCGATCTTCATGGCCATCGTCGGCTGGCGCGCCAAGGCCGCGAGCGAGGCGCAGATGGTCGAGATGGGCAGCATGAACGCCTTCCTGCTTGATCGCCTGCGCGGCCTGGCGACGCTGCGCGCGCTCGATGCCGTCGATGCCACGGCGCACCGGCTGGGCGATGCCGCGCAGTCGCTGCGCGTGCGGACGATGTCGGTGTTGCGCATCGCATTTCTCTCGTCGGCCGTGCTCGAGCTTTTCTCGGCGCTGGGCGTGGCGATGGTGGCGGCGTATGTCGGTTTCCACCTGCTGGGCTCGCTCGGCTTCGGCACGTGGGGGCGAACGCTGAGCCTGGGCGAGGGGCTGTTCGTCCTGCTGCTGGCGCCGGCTTTCTTCGAGCCGCTGCGCGAGCTGTCGGCGGTGTGGCACGACCGGGCGGCCGGTGAGGCGGCACTGCAGGCGCTCGACGGGCTGCAGCAAAAGACGCTGCCGCTGCCCGGCGCGAGCGCGGCGCTCAAGCGTGCGGCCGCGGGTGCTGCCGCTAACGCCCCCGCCGTCGCCATCCACGGCCTGCATTTCTCCTGGCCGGGTGAAACGAATCCGGTCTTCGACGGCCTGGAGCTTCGCGTCGCAGCCGGTGAACACATCGCGCTGGCCGGGCCCAGCGGCTCGGGCAAGACGGCGTTGCTGTCGCTGCTTGCGGGCCTCGTGCCGGCGACGCACGGCGAGATTTCAATCGGCGGCGTCGTGCTCACCGATCACACGATTGCCGCGCTGCGCCAACGCATGGCGTGGATGGGACAGGCGCCGCACGTCTTCGCTGGATCGGTCGAGGCCAACGTGGCCCTGGGCCGCGAGGATGTCGGCACGCCCCGCGTGGCCGAGGCCATGCGCTTCGCCTCGCTCGACGCCGTGGCGCAGGCGCATCCCGGCACGGCG
Organism: Variovorax sp.; assembly: GCF_965279555.1. Taxonomy (NCBI): domain Bacteria; kingdom Pseudomonadati; phylum Pseudomonadota; class Betaproteobacteria; order Burkholderiales; family Comamonadaceae; genus Variovorax; species Variovorax sp. Next base: position 1,355,346 of record NZ_OZ257247.1, read on the forward strand.
CTGGGCGAGGGCGGGAGCGGCCTCTCCGGGGGCGAAGCCGTGCGGCTCGCGCTGGCCCGCATCGCGGTGCATCCGCACGCCGACCTGTTGCTGGTCGACGAGCCGACCGCGCACCTCGATTCCGAGACCGCCGCCCGCGTGGCCGACGCCCTTGCCGAACTGGCACGCGGCAAGACGCTGATCGTCGCCACGCACGACCCCGTGCTCGCGGCGCGCATGGACCGCGTGGTGAGCCTCGGCGCCGAAGCCATGGAGAAGGCCGCATGAACGCCCGCAGAACCAACACCGCGCAGTGGCGCGAACTGCGGCTCGTGCTGCGCCCCTTCTTCGCCGAACAGCCCCGCGCGCTGCTGCTGGGCGGCCTGCTTGCCGCCGTCACCGTGCTTGCGGGCATGGCGCTGCTCGGCCTCTCCGGCTGGTTCATCACCGCCACCGCGCTGGCCGGTTTGCATGCGGCCACCGCCTTCACCTTCGACGTGTTCATGCCCTCGGCCGGCATCCGGCTGCTGGCACTGGGCCGCACGGCTTCTCGCTATGGCGAAAGGCTCGTCACGCACGACGCGACCTTCGGCGTGCTCGCGGCGCTGCGCGTGCGCCTGTTCCGCGGCTGGGCCAGGCCCGAGGCGGCGCGTGCGCTGCTGATGCGTCCGGCACGGCTGCTGTTCCGCCTCACGTCGGACATCGATGCGCTCGAATCGCTTTACCTGCGCCTGCTGGTGCCCGCTGCCGCCGCGCTGGGTGCGGCATTGCTGGCGGGCGTGGTGCTCGGCTTCATGCATGCGGCGATGGGCGCGGCGCTGGCGCTGTGGCTCGTGGTCACCGGCTGGGGCATTGCCTTCCTGGTGGCGCGGCGCGCGCGTCGGCCTGCCGTGCGGCGCGCGCATGCCATCGAAGCCTTGCGCGCCCGTGCCGTCGACCTTGTCGCGGGCCAGACCGACCTGGTGATGGCAGGCCGCATCGACGCGCAGCGCGAGGCGCTGATGCGCGCCGACGCACGACTCGCCAAGGCCGACCTCGCGTTGAACCGGCTCGAGGCGGCTTCCGGCTTCGCCTACGGCAGCGCGGGCACGCTGACCCTCGTGGGCGTGCTGCTCATCGTTGGAATGCTCGTCAGCGAGGGCCTGATCGGCGCACCGGCGGCTGCGTTGGCATTGCTGGTGGCGCTCACGGCAACCGAGCCTTTCGCGGCGCTGCGCCGTGGCGCGCTCGATGCCGGACGCACCTGGCTTGCGGTGCGGCGTCTCGCCCCACGCATGGCTTCTTCGGCAGACGATGCGGCCGCGACAAAGCCCGAAGGCGGGGAGCCTTTCGCGCTGCAGCTGAAGCACGTCAGCGTCACGCACCCCGGCAGCCGAACAGAGGTCTTGAGCGACGTGTCGCTGACCTTGCGCGCCGGCGAGCGCGTCGCGGTTGTCGGCGCGAGCGGCGCTGGCAAGTCCACCTTGCTGGCTGCCGTCGCCGGCGAACTCACGCCGCAAGCCGGCCATATGAGCGCACAGCCCGCCTGCCTGCTGACCCAGCGCACCGAACTCTTCCAGGACAGCCTGCGAGACAACCTCCGCCTGGCCGATCCCACCGCAAGCGACGAGCGTCTCTGGGCCGTGCTGCAAGCCGCAGGCCTCGATGCCGACGTGCGTGCCCTCTCGACCGGCCTCGACACCCGCCTCGGCGAAGGCGGCCTGGGCCTTTCCGGCGGCCAGTCGCGCCGGCTCGCGTTGGCCCGCCTGCTGCTGCGCCCCGTGCCGCTGTGGCTGCTCGACGAGCCGACCGAGGCGCTCGACGCCGCCGTCGCGCACGACGTGCTGCAGCGCCTCGCGCAACACGCCGGGGCGCGCACCCTGCTGATCGCCACGCACCTGCGCCGCGAAGCCGCGCTGGCCGACCGGCTCGTGTGCATGCGCCACGGCCGCATCGTTGCCGACCTTCGCCGCGGAAGCGATGCCTTCGACGCCGCGCTGCGCGGCCTGCGCCCGGATTGAGCCGAAAGAAAAACAGAAAACAGGGAACACAAAGGAAGAACCCCCATGGACCTCGACATCGTTGCGCTATCGCGCCTGCAGTTCGCCGTCACGGCGCTGTACCACTTCCTGTTCGTGCCGTTGACGCTCGGGCTTTCGATCATCATCGCCATCATGGAGACGGTCTACGTGATGACCGGGCGCGTCATCTGGCGCGACATGACGAAATTCTGGGGCGTGCTGTTCGGCATCAACTTCGCGATGGGCGTGGCCACCGGCATCGTGATGGAGTTCCAGTTCGGCATGAACTGGAGCTACTACAGCCACTACGTCGGCGACATCTTCGGCGCGCCGCTGGCCATCGAAGGGCTCATGGCCTTCTTCATGGAGGCGACCTTCGTCGGGCTGTTCTTCTTCGGCTGGGACAAGCTCTCGAAGGTGGGCCACCTGATCGCCACCTGGGCCGTGGCCATCGGCTCCAACTTCTCGGCGCTGTGGATTCTCATTGCCAACGGCTGGATGCAGAACCCCGTGGGCGCGGCCTTCAACCCGCAGACCATGCGCATGGAAGTGACCGACTTCGCCGCCGTGCTGACCAACCCGGTGGCGCAGGCCAAGTTCGTGCACACCGTGTCGGCGGGGTATGTGTGCGCCGCCGTGTTCGTGCTGGGCGTGTCGGCCTGGTACGTGCTCAAGGGCCGTCACCTCGAACTGGCCAAGCGCTCGATGACCGTCGCGGCCTCGTTCGGCCTGGCCGCCGCGCTGTCGGTGGCGGTGCTCGGCGACGAGAGCGGCTACCTCTCGGGCGAACACCAGAAGATGAAGCTCGCCGCCATCGAGGCCATGTGGGAAACGCAACCCGCGCCCGCCGCCTTCACCGTCATCGGCTTTCCCGACCAGGAGGCGCGCGAGACGCACTACGCCATCCACATTCCCGGGGTGATGGGGTTGATCGGCACACGCTCGCTCGACACGGTGATGCCCGGCATCGACGAGCTCGTGAAGCGCGCCGAGGTCCGCATCCGGGAGGGCCTGAAGGCCTACGACGCGCTGCAGAAGATCCGCGAGGCGGGCGGCACCGGCAAGGTGACGCAGGGCGTGCGCGGGGACTTCGAGGACAACGGCATCAACATGGGCTATGCGCTGCTGCTCAAGCGCTACGTGGACGACCCGCGCCAGGCCACCGACGAGCAGATCACCAAGGCCGCATGGGACACCGTGCCGCAGGTGGCGCCGCTGTTCTGGCTGTTCCGCGTGATGGTGGGCATCGGCATGCTGCTGATCCTGCTGACGGGCACCTTCTTCGTGCTCTCGGCGCGCCGCAAGCTCGACAGCTACCGCTGGCTGCTGAAGCTAGCGGTGTTCGCTATTCCGCTGCCGTGGATCGCCATCGAGTCGGGCTGGCTGGTGGCGGAGTTCGGCCGCCAGCCATGGGTGATCGAAGGCGTGCTGCCGACCGCGGTGGCCGTGTCCAACCTGGGCGTGAAGACGCTGCTGCTCACGCTCGCGGGCTTCATCGCGATCTACACCACGCTGCTCATCATCGAGATGAAGCTGATGCTCAAGGCCATCCGCAAGGGGCCTCAAGCCGAGCATGCGCCCGACGAGGGCGACACGCTCTCGCACATTCCGCCGGCCCACGCGGGCGCGGCCATTCCTTCGCCTTCCACCGGGAGCGCAGCATGACACTCCACACACTCCTCGACTACGACACCCTGCGCTTCATCTGGTGGCTGCTGATCGGCGTGCTGCTGGTGGGCTTTGCCGTGACCGACGGCTTCGACCTGGGCAGCGGCATGCTGCTGCCTTTTGCGGCGCGCAACGACATCGAGCGGCGCGTCGTCATCAACAGCGTGGGGCCGCTGTGGGAAGGCAACCAGGTGTGGCTGATCCTGGGTGGAGGCGCGGTCTTCGCGGCGTGGCCGCAGCTGTACGCCGTGTCGTTCTCGGGCTTCTACCTGGCGATGTTCGTGATTCTCACGGCGCTGATCCTGCGGCCGGTGGCCTTCAAGTTTCGCAGCAAGCGCGAGTCGCCGCAGTGGCGCGCGCGCTGGGACTGGGTGCTGTTCTTCAGCGGCTTCGTGCCCGCGCTGATCTGCGGCGTGGCTGTTGGCAATGTGCTGCAGGGCGTGCCGTTCCGCTTCAACGCCGACATGCACATCTTCTACGACGGCGGCTTCTTCGGCCTGCTGAATCCGTTCGCGATCCTGTGCGGGCTGGTGTCGGTGGCAATGCTGGTGATGCACGGCGCCTCATGGCTGCTGCTGAAGACGGCGGGGCCGGTGGCCGAGCGTGCACGCACCTACGGCATGGTTGCCGCCATGCTCACCATCGCGCTGTATGCGCTGGCCGGCGTGCTGCTGGCCACGAGCATCGGCGGCTACCGCATCAGCAGCGTGATCGATGCGGTGGGGCCGTCCAACCCGATGCTCAAGACGGTCGAGCTGCATGCCGGCGCATGGACCGCCAACTACGCGGCGCATCCGTGGACGCTGGCGGCTCCGGTGGCCGGCTTCGTCGGCGCGCTGGGGGCCTTGCTCGGCCTCGCGCTGCGCCGCCCGGTGCTCGCGTTGCTGACTGCGGCGCTCGGCATCGCCGGCATCATCCTGAGCGTGGGCGCGTCGATGTTCCCGTTCATCCTGCCGTCGTCGATCGACCCGCGCGCGAGCCTCACGGTGTGGGATTCGTCGTCGAGCCACCTCACGCTGTTCATCATGCTGGTGGTCACGGCCTTCTTCATTCCCATCATCGTGGCCTACACCAGCTGGGTCTATCACGTGCTCTGGGGCAAGGTCGACGAGCAAGCCATCCGCGACGAGAGCGGACACGCCTACTGAACGAACGGAGGAAAAAGTATGTGGTACTTCGCCTGGATCCTCGGCCTGCCGCTGGCAGCCGCTTTCGCCGTACTCAACGCCATGTGGTACGAACTCATGGACGACGATGCCGTGCGCAAGGCCAAGCTCGAGACGCCTGAATCGTCGCAAGGACAGGAGCGGCTCTAGCCCTCGGGGCGGCAGGGCCGCCCGTCCGCAGCAGAACCCGCGGTCCCGGCAGCGTCAGTCGGCCGCGGGATTTTTCTTTTTCGACGCGCCGCCGGTGATCCGGTCCTTGAGCGTCAGCACCTTCGTCACCGTCGCGCCCATGCCCATGAGCTTCATGGCGGTCTCGGGCGCGAGCCGCTGAACATCGTCGAACCACTTCATCAGCCGGTCGATAAGGTCGTGCATCTCGCGCATGCGCTCCTGCGCGTGGCGCTCGGCATCGCTCGTCGGTGATTCGAGCAGGGCGTTGCGCAGCATCGAGAGCGTGGGCTCGATCTCGCGGCGGCGCCGCTCCTCGGCCAGCACGCGGAAGATTTCCCACACATCGGAAGGCGCCTCGAAGTATTCGCGCCGGTCGCCTGCGTGGTGTCGCAGGTGCACCAGCCGCCAGGCCTGCAGTTCCTTCAGACCCATGCTGACGTTCGAGCGCGAGAACTCGAGCAACTCGGCAATTTCGTCGGCGTTGAGCGCGCGCTCCGACAGAAAGATCAGCGCGTAGATCTGCCCGACGGTGCGGTTGATGCCCCATTTGCTGCCCATTTCGCCGAAGTGGGCGACGAACTGGCGGTTGAGGGGCGGGAGGTCTGAAGAGGTGGCCATGGGCCGGATTGTCGCGCCGGGGCGTGCTGTATTTCCGGAAGTTTCCGAAAACTCGGGAAGCCCGAAAGGTTAACGAATAACCAATATTGGTTATATCCAGGAAGCAGTTAGTTAACAAAAATAAACAATCACTGACCACTTGCACTTCGTTGGTGCATTCGCAACCCTTTTCAAAGGCTATAGAACAATGAACAAAGCTCATCGCAGCATCTGGAACTCCGCGCTTGGCGCCTGGGTGGCCGTTTCGGAGAACACCCATGCCCGGGGCAAGAAGAGCCAACGTGCGGTGGCGCTGGCGGCGGGCGCGGCATCTCTGCTGATGCTGGCGGGGCCGTCGTTCGCAGGGGGTGATGGCGGTGGCGGGGGCTTCCTTGGCAACGGCATTTATGGCACGGGGCAAACGGCGGGCAGCAGCACGACCGGGGCGGGCGGCAGCGGCGGGCGGGGCGATCAGTCCGCCGCGGGCGCCGTCGGCGGCGCCCTCGGCGCCAATGGAGCGAATGGCACCGCGGCGGCGAGCGGCTCTACCCCGGACCGGCTCGACGGCAGCGGCGGCGGCGGTGGTGGTTCCAACCGGACCGGCTCCACTCCTGTCACCACCACGATCAAGGCCGGCAGCGGTGGCAACGGCGGGACCGGCGGCTACAACCGCTCGAACCCGGGCGGTGCCGGCGGCGGCGGGGGTGGCGGCAGCGTGCTCGCCACCCAGCAGTCGTTCGAGGTCAAGGCGACGGGGTCGCTCGTCGGCGGCAATGGTGGCAACGGCGGCGGCGTGGTCGCGAACACCTCGTCGCTGACCGGTGCCGGCGGCGGCGGCGGCGCGGGCGTGCTGGTCGTACCCACGAGCGGCGTGACGATCACCAACGCCGGCACCATCGCGGGCGGAAACGGCGGCACGGGCCTGGCGACCCGGGGAACCTACCCGAGCACCAACGCGACGGTCTACGGTGGCGCAGGCGGCAATGGCGAAGGCGGCGCGCTGGGCGGCACGCAACCGGGCGCGTATGCGCAGGGCGGGGCGGGCATCGTCGGCAGCAATCTCACCATCGTCAACAGCGGCACCATCTCAGGCGGCCTGGCGGGCGACGGGGTGACGCGTGCCAATTCGATCCAGATGGGCGGCAGCAACAATTCGCTCACCCTCAAGGCCGGCTCGGTGCTCAACGGCGGCGTGGTCGCCCAGGGCACCGGCAACAAGCTGTTCCTGGAAGGCACGAACACCGAGAGCGACGCGTTCCAGGGCTTCTCGAGCATCAATGCCGCCAGCGGCAGCAAGTGGACGCTGACGGGCAAGTTCCAGCCCACGGGCAACCTCGCGGTCAATGTCGACGGCACCGGCGCGACGCCCGCGCAACTGGCGCTGAACGGCGTCATCTCCGGCGCCGGCAGCCTCACGGCCGACGGCGGCGGCACGCTGGCGCTGGGCGCCACCAACACCTACGCCGGCGGCACCACCATCAGGAACGGCACCACGGTGCAGATCGGCACGGCCGGCGCACTGGGCTCCGGCACGGTCACGCTCGACGGCGGCAAGCTCGCCGCCACGTCGAGCCTCACCCTGGCCAACAGCCTGGCATTCGCGGCCGGCCAGCGCAGCACCGTTGCCGCCGCCACCGGCAAGACGCTCGACATCGACGGCAGCCTGGCCTTGAACGGCAGTGCAACCGCCGTCTTCGGCAGCACGACCGAAAACGGCACCGTCCGCCTGGACAGCGGCACCACCATCGTCTCCGGCAGTGCCGCGGTCGTCGTGGCCGGCGGCACGCTGCAGGTGGCGGACGCCTCCCGCGCCGCGGCGATCTTCCCCAACGTTGCTTCCACCACGGTGAACACCGGGGCCACGCTCGACCTGAACGGCTACAGCGTCACCATCGGCAACCTGCAGGGCGCCGGAACGCTGAAGACCAGGACCGGCAACTTCCCCGCGCAGACCACCACGGTGCAGTCCGGCAACTTCGCGGGCTCTATCACCGGCACCGGCCAGCTCGTGAAGACGACGGCAGGCACCCTGGTGCTGACCGGCGCCAACAGCTACAGCGGCAACACCACCATCAGCGGCGGGACGCTGCAACTGGGCGACGGCGGCACCACCGGCAGCATCGACAACGGCAACATCACCAACAACGCGTCGCTCGTGTTCAACCGCTCCAATGCGATGAACTTCACGCGCGCCATCAGCGGCAGCGGCAGCGTGACCCAGAGCGGCACGGGCACGCTCACGCTCTCTGGCGCCAACACATATGCCGGCGGCACCAGGGTCAACAGCGGCACGCTGCAGGTTGCGGCGGCCAGCGCACTCGGCAACGGCGGCCTGACGATGGCCGGCGGCAAGCTGGCCGCGACGTCGACCATGACCTTCTCCAACGGCGTGAGCTTCGCGGCCGGAACGGCCGGCACCATCGCCGCGGCCACCAACCGCACGCTGACGCTGGGCGGCGCGCTCAACCTGGGGGCGAACGCCACCGCCACGTTCGGCAGCGCCACCGAAACGGGTGTCGTCAGCCTTGCCGGCAACAGCGCCACGGTGGACACCACCGCCGCCGTGGTCGTTGCAGGCGGCACATTGCGCGTGGGCAACGGGTCACTGGTGAGCGCAGTCCTCGGCAACATCGCCTCGACCACCGTGAACAGCGGCGCGACGCTCGACCTGAACAGCCAGAACGTCTCCATCCGCAACATCCAGGGCGCCGGCACGCTGCAGACCGGCTCCAAGAGCTCGCAGGCCACCACGCTCGCGGGCGGCCTGTTCGGCGGCGTCATCGCGGGCGCGGGCAAGCTGGTGAAGGGCGGCACCGACACCCTGACGCTGACCGGCACCAACACCTACAGCGGCGGCACCACCATCAGCGCGGGCACGCTGCAGATCGGCAACGGCGGCACCACCGGCAGCATCAGCGGCGACATCGTCGACAACGGCGTGCTGCAGTTCAACCGCTCCGACGACATTGCCTATGCCGGCGGCATCTCCGGCACGGGCAGCCTGACGAAGTCGGGCGCCGGCACGCTCACGCTCACCGGCACCAACGGCTACACGGGCGGCACCACCATCGAGGCGGGAACCCTGCAGGTCGGCAACGGCGGCACCACGGGCAGCATCGCCGGCAACATCACCAACAACGCCGCACTGGTGTTCGACCGCTCCGACAGCCTCACCGTGGCCGGCGACATCGGCGGCACCGGCGGCCTGACGAGCAACGGCAGCGGCACGCTGATCCTCGCGGGCACCAACAGCTACAGCGGCGGCACCGTCATCGGAAAGAGCTCCACGCTGCAGGTGGGCAACGGCGGCGAAAGCGGCACGCTCACGGGTGCGGTCACCGCCAACGGCAACCTGGTCTTCGACCGCTCCGACGACTCGAGCTTCACCGGCACCGTCAGCGGCGCCGGCAGCCTGACCAAGAACGGCGCGGGCGAGCTCGAGATCACGGGCTCCAACAACTACGCCGGCAACACCTGGGTGAACGGGGGCACGCTGCGGGTGAACAACACCAGCGGCAGCGCCACCGGCAGCGGCAACGTGCAGGTCGGCTCCGGCGCCACGCTGGCCGGCGGCGGCACCATCGGCGGCGCGGTCAACGTGGCCAGCGGCGGCTCGCTCGCCCCGGGCAACAGCCTCGGCACCCTGACCACCGGCGACCTGAGCATGGACAAAGGCTCGTTCCTCAACTACCAGCTCGGCGCCGTCGGCGAAGACCCGCTCAACGACCTGATCCAGGTCAACGGCAACCTGGTACTCGGCGGCACGCTGAACGTCACGGAAACGGCCGGCGGCAGCTTCGGGCCCGGCCTGTACCGCCTCGTCAAGTACACCGGCTCGCTGACCGACAACGGCCTGAACATCGGCAACACGCCGGCCGTCGCCGGCGACCTGTACGTGCAGACCAGCGTGGCCAAGGAAGTCAACCTGATCAACAGCACCGGCGTGCAGCTCGGCTTCTGGGACGGCGGCGACACGGTCAACAACGGCAACGTGGGCGGCGGCTCGGGCACCTGGCGCATCGGCAGCCCCGGCAGCCCGAACGACAGCTGGACCAACAGCGAAGGCGGCTACAACGCCACCTGGAAGCCCAACCAGTTCGCCATGTTCGGCGGCACCGCCGGCACCGTCACCGTGGACAACAGCGGCGGCGACATCAGCATCGGCGGCGCGCAATTCTTCTCAGACGGCTACGTGGTGCAGGGCGATGCGCTGACGCTGGGCAACGCGCACACCGTCATCAAGGTGGGCGACGGCACGCGCTCGGGCGCTTCCATGACGGCGACCATCGCCTCGCAGCTCACCGGCGCGGGCGGCCTGACAAAGGACGACTACGGCACGCTGGTGCTGACCGGCGCCAACAACTACACCGGCGGCACCGTCGTGTCTGCCGGCGTGCTGCAGGGCAACACCACCAGCCTGCAGGGCGACATCGTCAACAACGCCAACGTCACCTTCGACCAGTCGACCGGCGGCACTTTCGGCGGCACGATGAGCGGTTCGGGCAGCCTGCGCAAGATCGGCATGGGCGACCTGGCGCTGTCCTCCGCCAACACTTACTCCGGCGGCACCAGCATCGACGGCGGCAGCGTGAGCGCGAACGTCAGCGGCGCGCTGGGCACCGGCCCGGTGAACGTCAATGCAAACGGCTACCTGGCCTTCAACGGCAATGCCGGCGCGGGCGACCTGCGCTTCACCACCGCTGCCGCCAGCCCCGGCGTCAACGGCGGCGGCATCGACTTCAGGGACAGCAGCTCGGCAGAGCGCGCGAGCTTCCTGAACTACAAGGGAGGCAGCGTCACCTTCACCGGCAACTCGACGGCCGCCGATGCCGTGTTCGACAACCGCGGCGGCAGCGTCACGGTGTGGGACCATGCCACCGCGGGCAACGCACGCATCGTCAACTCGGCGGGCGGCTCGACCAACATCTGGGACGACGGCTCGGCGGGCCGGGCGACCATCGTCAACGAGGCGACCGCTTCGCTCGACATCCGCGACCGCGCCACTGCCGCGCAGGCCACGGTGGTCAACAAGGCGGGTGCCGTGGTCAACATCCGCGGCCTCACGACGGCGGGCACCTCCATCGGCTCGCTGGAAGGCGGCGGCCGCGTGCTGCTGGGCAACAAGACGCTGACCACGGGCGGCCTGAACACCAGCACCGAAATCTCGGGCGTGATCTCGGGCGTGGGCGGTTCGCTGGTGAAGGAAGGCACGGGCACGCTCACGCTGTCGGGCGCCAACACCTACACCGGCGGCACCGCGCTGCTCAAGGGGCGCCTGAACCTCGGCAATGCCCAGGCGCTGGGCACCGGCGAACTGGCGATGGACGACGGCACCGAGATCGGCTTCACCGCGCCCGGCATGACCGTCGCCAACGCGATCCGCTTCACCGGCAACAGCGATCCGATCATCGACACGGGCGTCTTCGACGCCGGCCTGAGCGGCGCCATCAGCGGCGCGGGCTTCATCACCAAGATCGGCACCGGCACGCTGACGCTGTCGGGCGCCAACAGCTACACCGGCGCGACCGAGGTGGCGCAGGGCACGCTGCGGGCCGGCGCGGCCAATACATTCAGCGCCGCCTCGGCGCACAGCGTGGCCTCAGGTGCGACGCTGGACCTGGCGGGCTACAGCCAGACCGTGGCTTCGCTGAACAACAGCGGCACCGTGTCGCTGGTGGGCAGCGTGCCCGGCACCACGCTGACGGTGAACGGCGCGTACGTGGGCAACGGTGGCGTGCTGAAGCTTGGCACCACGCTCTACTTCAACGGCCCGCCTTCGGACCGGCTGATCCTCAACGGCCCCAACGCTTCGGCCAGCGGCAACACCACGGTGCAGATCACCAACATCGGCGGCCTGGGCGCGCTGACCAACGGCAACGGCATCGAGGTGATCTCCGCGCAGAACGGTGCGAAGACCACCGCGCAGACCACCAAGGACGCGTTCTCGCTCGCGGGCGGCCACGTGGATGCCGGCGCGTTCGAGTACCGCCTGTATGCCGCCGACGCGCTCGGGCAGGGCGAGAACTGGTATCTGCGCTCGGCGCAGAAGGGCGTGACCTACTACCGCCCCGAGACCTCGCTCTATGCCGCGCTGCCCAACCAGCTGCGCCAGGGCAGCCTCGCGATGCTGGGCGACCTGCGCAAGCGCGTGGGCGACGACGACCCGAAGGGCACCGCAACCACCTCGACCGGCTCCGAGCGCCGCGCCTGGGCCCGTGTGCTGTCCACCGACATCGACATCCAGCAGGGCGGCACCGTCTCTCCCACCAGCAAGGGCCGCCTGAGCGGCTTCCAGGCCGGCACCGACCTGCTCGCCACGCCCAACTGGCGCGCCGGCATCTACGTCGGCCAGCTCGACGGCGATGCGCGTGTCAGCGGCTATGCGAGCGGCGTGAGCAACCTGAGCGTGGGCCGCAACGACCTGCGCAGCCAGTACGTGGGCGTGTACGGCACCTACACCGGCGACAGCGGCTTCTATGCCGATGCCGTGGTGCAGTCGGGCCGCCACCGCTACACGGTCGAGCCGCTGCTGGGCATCGGCGCGGCCGGCAAGGGCAACAGCCTGCTGGGCTCGATCGAGGTGGGCCAGGCCTTCCCGATCGGTGCCAGCGGCTGGACCGTCGAGCCGCAGCTGCAGCTCATTCACCAGCACATGGACCTGAGCAACTCGGCCATCCTGGGCGCTGTGGTCCAGCCCCAGGTCGACAGCGGCTGGCTCGCCCGTGCGGGCGTGCGAGTGAAGGGCGAGATCGATACCGGCATGGGCATGCTGCAGCCGTACGGCCGCGTGAACGTCTACAAGACCTCCCGTGGCACGGACGTGGCGCGCTTCGTCAACGGCACGACCTCGACCGACATCGCGGCACCGATCGGCGGCACCAGCACCGAGCTGGCGGGCGGCTTCACGCTGACACTGAACCAGTCGACAAGCCTTTATGGCGAAGTGGGAAAGCTGTGGTCGTCGGGCGGCGACACCAAGGTCAGGAGCGGCATCAACGGCTCGCTGGGCGTGCGGGTGAAGTGGTAACTGCCGGGGGCTGAACCACGCGGGCCACTCCTTACTCTTCGGAGCCCGCCTCGCGGCGCCGCCGGTACGAACCCGGCGCGCCGCCCGTCCAAGCCTTGAAGGCCCGCTGGAACGCGGCGCTGTCCGCAAAGCCGAGCTCTTCCGCCAGCGCCGCGAGCGGTACGGTGCTGGTATTGAGCCGCACGATGGCAAGGTCGCGCCGCAGCTGGTCCTTCAAAGACTGGAACGAGGTGCCTTCGGTCGCCAGGTGCCGCTGCAGCGTGCTGACCGACATGTGCAGGCTGCTCGCGGCCGTCGCGAGGTCGGCCCAGGTAGGCCGCTTCTGCTGCAGCACCGAGCGCACGCGCGCGCTCACCGCCTGCTCCGCCAGCGGGGGCAAGATCACGTTGGCCGGCGCGGCCGCGAGGAACAGGTTCATGGCCTGCGTGTCGCGATGCACCGGCGTCTGCAGCGCGCCGGCGTCGAACCACACGGCCGTGCAGGGCTGGCCGAACTGCAGCGGCCCAGGGAACACCTTCGCGTAGCCGTCCGCATAGGGCGGCAGCTCGAAGCCGAAATCGAAACGCCGCGCCGCCAGCCGGCCGCCGTGCAGCCAGGCCAGAAGCCGCCAGTACACGCGCAGCATCAGCTCGTGCAGGAAGTTCTGCTGCACCGCAGCGGAATCGTTCAGCCGCAGGCCGAAGCCGGCCAGCGGCCCTTCGTGCAGCAGCACCAGCGTCAGGTCGTCCTGCAGCAGGCCGAAGGTATGTGCCACGCGGCGCAGCGCCACTTCGAAGGTGGGCGCGCCCAGGGTGGCGCGCGTCGTCAGCGCGAAACTGCCGCGCTTCAGGCGGCGCGACAGGAAGCCCAGCGCCTCGTCGTCGAGCCGCTCCATCAGCAGCGTGAACAGCGCCACGTATTGCTCCGCCGTGACGCGCGCGCCCGGCGCGTCGAGCAGCGCCGGCGCGATGCCCGCGTCTTCCAGCGCCGCATCCACGTCGACGGGCGCGGCATGGCCCCGGGCACGGATGCCCGAGAGCATGCCCTGTACGAAGGCGATCGGAATGGTGACTGGCGGTTGCAGCATGGGCGCGTGGCGATCAGGCCCCAAGCATGCCACTGTGTCGATTGACGTTTTCTGCAATGCGATCGAAGCGAAAAGCAATCGCCGGGGCGGGGCCGGTTTCCTACGATGCGGCCACACAAGAAAGAGACGGAGACACTCGCCATGTACCTGACCCAGTCCTTGCACCGCAGCGTGCAGCAGCATCCCGACAAGGTGGCCGTGCGCTTTGCCGGCCGCACCCGCAGCTTCCGCGAGTACGCAGACCGGGTGGCCCGCCTGGCGGGCGCCCTGCAGCGGCTGGGCATGCAGCCTGGCGACCGCGTGGCCATGCTGGCGCTCAACTCCGGGCGCTACCTCGAATACCAGATGGCCGTGCCCTGGGGCGGCGGCGTGCTCAACCCCTGCAACATCCGCTGGTCGGCCGCGGAGATCCTGTATTCGCTGGAAGACTCGGGCTCCACCATCCTGCTGGTCGACGAGACCTTCCGCGCCCTGGTCGAGCAGATGCGCGGCCAGGCCACCAGCCTGCGCGAGGTGATCTACTGCGGCGACGCAGCACAACCCGCCGGCATGCACGGCTACGAGGCGCTGATCGACGCAGCCGCGCCGGTGCCCGACGCCGCGCGCCGCGACGAAGACCTGGCCGGCATCTTCTACACCGGCGGCACCACCGGCTTTCCCAAGGGCGTGATGCTGAGCCACACCAACATCTGCGCCTCGGGCTTCGCGGCGCTCGGCGAAGGCCTGGCGCCGCCCGGCTCCTGCTACCTGCACGCCGCGCCGATGTTCCACTTGGCGGACATGGGGCTGGCCACGCCGCACTGGTTCCAGGGCAGCACGCATGCCATCGTGCCGGCGTTCAGCCCGGATGCCGTGCTCAACGCCATTGCTGCCGATCGTGTCACCCATGCGCTGCTGGTGCCGACGATGATCCAGATGCTGGTCGACCACCCCTCGATGCGCGAGCCGCGCGACCTGAGCAGCCTGAAGTGCATCACCTACGGCGCCTCGCCGATTTCCGAGGCGGTGCTGAACCGCGCGATGGCGGCCTTTCCGGGCGTGGAGTTCGCGCAGGCCTACGGCATGACCGAGCTGTCGCCCATCGCCACCATCAATCCTCCTTGCAACCACACGGCCGAAGGGCGCAAGCGCGGCAAGCTGCGCTCGGCCGGCCGCGCGAGCTACTGCATGGAAGTGCGCATCGTCGACGCCGACGGCGCCGAAGTGCCGCGGGGCACCGTCGGCGAAGTGGCGGTGCGCGGCCCCAACGTGATGCAGGGCTACTGGAACAAGCCAGAGCAGACGGCCGCCGCCGTGCGCGACGGCTGGATGCACACCGGCGACGGCGCCTACATGGACGACGACGGCTACATCTTCGTGGTCGATCGGCTCAAGGACATGATCATCAGCGGCGGAGAGAACGTGTACTCGGCCGAGGTGGAGAACGCCATCAACCAGCATCCGGCCGTGGCCGCCTGCGCGGTCATCGGCATCCCGAGCGAAGAGTGGGGTGAAGCCGTGCATGCGGCGCTGGTGCTCAAGCCGGGCCAGGGCATACGGCCGGAAGAGTTGATCGCCCACTGCAAGACCCTGATCGCCAGCTACAAGTGCCCGCGCAGCGTGGCCGTGCTCGACGCGCTGCCGCTGTCGGGCGCGGGCAAGGTGCTCAAGACCAAGCTGCGCGAACCCTTCTGGCAGGGGCGCCAGCGCGGCGTGGCCTGAACCCGGTCTTCTTCCATTCATTCCATCAATTTCCAGGAGCCTTTCATGAGTCAGGACGTCTATGTAGCCGGGGTCGGCATGATCCCCTTCACCAAGCCCGGCGCGAACCAGCCGTACCCGCAGATGGCCAGCCACGCCGCCAATGCCGCGCTGAAAGACGCCGGCATCGGCTACGAACTGGTGCAGCAGGCCTATGTGGGCTACGTCTACGGCGACTCCACCGCCGGCCAGCGCGCGCTTTACGAGGTGGGCATGACCGGCATTCCGGTCGTCAACGTCAACAACAACTGCTCCACCGGCTCGACCGCGCTGTTCCTGGCGCGCCAGGCGGTGGCCAGCGGCGCCGCCGACTGCGTGCTGGCGCTGGGCTTCGAGCACATGAGCCCCGGCGCGCTGGGCGCGGTGTTCAACGACCGGCCCAGCCCCTTCGATCACTTCGAGAGCATCACCGACGAGCTGGTCGGCAACGAGCAAGTGCCGCTGGCGCTGCGCTACTTCGGCGGCGCCGGGCTCGCGCACATGCAGCAATACGGCACGCAGATGTCCACCTTCGCGAAGATCCGCGCCAAGGCCAGCCGGCATGCGTCGAACAACCCGTTGGCGCTGTTTCGCACCGTCGTCACCGAAGACGAAGTGATGGCCGCACCCGTCATGTGGCCCGGCGTGATGACGCGGCTGATGGCCTGCCCGCCCACCTGCGGCGCGGCGGCGGCCATCGTGTGCTCGGCCCGCTTTGCCGAGCGCCACGGGCTGGACCGCAGCGTGCGCATCAAGGCGCAGGCCATGACCACCGACCGGCCCATCACCTTCGAGAGCCGCGACATGCGCGAGGTGGTCGGCTTCAGCATGGCGCAGGAAGCCGCGCAGAAGGTGTACGACGCGGCCGGCGTCGGCCCGCAGGACGTGGACGTGGTCGAGCTGCACGACTGCTTCGCGCACAACGAACTCATCAGCTACGAGGCGCTGGGCCTGTGCCCGGTGGGCGGCGCGGAGAAGTTCGTGGTCGACGGCGACAACACCTACGGCGGCAAGGTCGTCACCAACCCCTCGGGCGGCCTGCTGTCGAAGGGGCATCCGCTCGGAGCGACCGGGCTGGCGCAATGCACGGAGCTGGTACAGCAGTTGCGCGGCACGGCGGACAAGCGGCAGGTGGAAGGCGCGCGGCTGGCGCTGCAGCACAACCTCGGGCTGGGCGGCGCCTGCGTGGTGACGCTCTACGAGCGCGTTTGAAAGGCCTGGCGATGATCGACAAGAAATGGATCGGCCATGAGCTGCCGCCCTCCGTGCTGCCCATCGAGCGCTCCCGCCTGCAGTTCTTCGCCAAGGCCATCGGCGAGACCGACCCCGTCTACACCGATGCCGCCGCCGCGCGCGATGCCGGCTACCCCGACCTGCCCGCGCCGCCGACCTTCCTGTTCGCGGCCGAGTTGGATTCGGGTGCGTCCGACCGGTTGCTGGCCGACCTGGAGATTCCGCTGTCGAAACTGCTGCACGGCGAGCAGGGCTTCAGCTACCACCGGCCGGCCTGCGTGGGCGACACGGTGACGGTGCGTTCCACCATCACCGACATCTACGACAAGAAGAACGGCGCGCTCGAATTCGTCATCAAGACCTCGCGCGCCACCAACCAGCGCGACGAACTGGTGGCAGAACTGCGCACCGTGATCGTCTGCCGACATTGAAGGAGCCCATGCCCATGGCCGCACCCACCTACGACGCCGTGAACATCGGCGACGAGCTGCCCGCGCTGCAACTGCCGCCGGTGAGCCGGACCACGCTCGCGCTGTTCGCGGGTGCCTCGGGCGACCACAACCCGATTCACATCGACACCGACTTCGCACGCAAGGCCGGCATGCCCGACGTGTTCGCGCAGGGCATGCTGGGCATGGCTTGGCTCGGCCGGTTGATCACTCAGTGGGCGCCGCAATCGCAGCTGCGCCGCTTCGACGTGCGCTTCCAGGGCATCACGCACCTCGGCCATGCGGTGCGATGCAGCGGGCGCGTGGTCGAGAAGCTCGAGCACGACGGCGAGCGCTGCGTGCGCGTCGAGGTGCTCAGCGCCAACCAGTACGGACAGACGCGCATCGCGGGCGAGGCGCTCGTCGCGCTGCGTTGAGATCAACCGAAGAAAGACCAGAGACATGACACCCAAGCTCGGCGGCAAGGTCGCCCTCATCACAGGTTCGGGCCGCGGCATCGGCCGGGCCATTGCGCTCAAGCTCGCATCGGAAGGCGCGCGCATCGTCGTCAACGATCTTGACGAGGCCCCGGCGCAGGAAACCGTGCAGGCCATCCGTGCGGCGGGCGGCGAGGCCGTGGCCTGCGTCGGCAGCGTGTCGGCGCCCGACTTTGCGGAGCGTTTCGTGGGCACGGCGGTGAACGAATACAAGGGCCTGGACATCGTCGTCAACAACGCCGGCTACACCTGGGACAGCGTGGTGCAGAAGATGACCGACGAGCAGTGGTACGCCATGATCGACGTGCACCTGACGGCGCCGTTCCGCATCCTGCGCGCGGCGCAGCCGGTGATCCGCGCGCTGTCGAAGGCCGAGACCGAGGCCGGCCGGCGCGTGGTGCGCAAGGTGGTCAACATCTCGTCGGTGGCGGGGCTGTTCGGCAATGCGGGGCAGGCGAACTATTCGACGGCCAAGGCGGGCATCGTGGGCATGACGCAGACGCTGGCCAAGGAGTGGGGGCGCATGAACGTCACCGTCAATTGCGTGGCCTTCGGTTTCATCCAGACGCGGCTGACCGCCAGCACGGCTGAAGCGACGACTGCGAACATCGAGGGGCGTGAGATCAAGGTGGGCATCAACCCGGGGTTGCTGTCGATGATGGAGCAGTCGATTCCCCTGGGGCGCGGCGGTACGCCTGAAGAGGCTGCGGGGGCCGTGTATCTGCTGTGTGCACCTGAGTCGGACTATGTGAGTGGGCAGACTTTGATGTGTACCGGGGGGCTTACGGGGATTTGATCTTGCCGGCGTTCTTCTTCAGGGCTCGCTCAGAGCACTTGTTGATAGGCTCGCACAAGCGCTGCGTCCATCGTGCACAGGGCACCGGGTGCTCCCCGCAGCGAAATAAAGGAGGAGGCCGAAGGCCGGGGGACATTCGCGGAGGGGAGTACCCGGTGGCCTGTGCACACACCCCAACAACAAGCAACTCGAAGTCGGAGCAAAAGAGATGAACACAGAAGAAGGCATCGGCTGGGAAGTAGCAGACGACATAGGCCGCATCGTGCTGAAGCGACCAGAGCGCGCGAACGCGATCGGCCTGAAGAGCAGCCGTGCTCTCGTGCATGCCATCGACGAAGTGCTGACCCGCAAGCCGCGCGCAATCCTGCTGACCGGCGAAGGACGCGTGTTCTGCGCGGGCGGCGACATAGAGGAGTTCGTGGCGGCGGGCGAAGGCTTGCCCGCGCTGGTGGACGACATCCTCGAACCTTTGCACCCCGCGTTGCTCCGGCTCTCGACGAACCCGGCACCATTGGTCGTGGCGGTGAACGGACCGGCGGGCGGTGCAGGCGTGGGGCTCGCGCTGTGCGGCGACTTCGTGCTCGCCGCCGAATCGATGAAGCTGCGAACGGGCTATGCGGCCATCGGGCTGTCGCCTGACGCGGGAGCTTCCTACTTTCTCTCGCGCCGCGTCGGACCCGTTCGCGCGCAACAACTGCTGATGCTGAGCGACGCCGTCGACAGCCAGCGCTGCCTTGCATGGGGCGCGGTCGACGCGGTACACGCCGATTCTGAACTCGCCGCCGCCAGCGAGGCGCTCGTCGCACGGCTGGCTCAGGGGGCGAGCGCGTCGTTCGCCGGCATCAAGGCCCTGTGCGCCGGCGCGCCCTGCCGGCCCTTCGACGAACACCTGGCGATGGAGCACAAGTTGCTGCGCGAACGTGCCGGCAGTGCCGATGCGCGCGAAGGCGTGGCCGCCTTCATGGAGAAGCGCGCGCCGCGTTTCATCGGGCGCTGACAGCCGGCTGCTAGGTGTCGCTCCACTTCCTCAGCAGGTTGTGGTACGTGCCCACCAGCGTGCGGCGGGCCGATTCGTCGGCGCCGCTCTGGTTGAGCCGCTGGATCGCGTTGTCCATGTCGAACAGCAGTGCGCGGTCGCCGGCGTCGCGCACGAGGCTCTGCACCCAGAAGAAGCAGGCCACGCGCACGCCGCGCGTGATGGGCGTCACCTGGTGCAGGCTGGTGGCGGGGTAGAGCACCATGTCGCCGGCCGCGAGCTTCACGGTCTGCATGCCGTGGGTGTCTTCCATCTGCAGTTCGCCGCCGTCGTAGCTGTCGGCCTCCGACAGGAAGAGCGTGGCCGACAGGTCGGTGCGCAGCTTGCGGCCGGTGCGCGGGTCGATGCGCACGCCGCCGTCCACGTGCAGGCCGAAGCGCATGCCTTCGCTGTAGCGGTTGAACATCGGCGGATACAGCAGGTTGGGCAGCGCCGCGCTGATGAACGTGGGGTGGCGTTCCAGCGCGCTTGCAACGATCGACTGGCACTCGTGCGCCACCGCCGAGCCTTCGTCGATCTGCTGGTTGAACTTGACCGGCGCGCCCTGGTGGCCGGCCGTCACGCGGCCGTCGACCCAGGCGTCGCCGGCCGCATCGAGGCGCGCGCGAACCGCGGCGAGCGCTTCACGGTCGAGGACACCGGGGATGCAGACCAGCATGGCGGAGCGTCTTTCTTCGGTTGGATGCTCAGAGGCGGTAGGTGAGCGTCAGCGTGGCGGCCCGTCCCGAGCCCGGCACCGCGCGGCCGCCGTCCGAGGGGATCAATGCGTCGTAGTAGTGGCGGTTGGCCAGGTTGAACAGGTTCAGCCGGATGTCGTACCTGGGCTGATGGTAAGCCAGCATGGCATCGAGCCGCACGTAGCCGCCGACCTCCACGAGGTCGGTGTTGTTGGCATAGCGCCTCGCGCTGTAGGTGGTGCCGCCGCCGACTTCCCATTCGGGCGTGATGGCGTACGTGGCCCACAGGCTGGCCGCATCCTTCGGCGTGTTGGCGGGCACCTTGCCGAGCGTGCCGGGGGCGATGCCGTCGGTGATGGTCGCGTCCAGGTGCGTGTAGGCGCCGAACAGCTGCAGCTTGTCGGTCACGCGGCCGGCCACGCCGGCGCGCGCGCCGTTCACGCGGATCGTGCCGGTCGCGCTGTAGGTGCCGTCGTTGTTCTGCGCGCGTGCGTTTGTCTGCGTGATCTGGAACGCGGCGGCCGTGAGCGAGAGGTTGCCGTCGTTCAGGTCCCACTTGCCGCCGAGTTCGTAGGCCTTGTTCTTCTCGGGCGGCAACGGCTGCGTGCTGCCGGTGGTGGCCACGAGCTGCTCGAGCGAGGGATTGAACGACGTGCTGTACGACACGTAGTACGACTGCTCGGGCGTGGGCTGCCAGATGGCACCGGCACGCACGCTGGTGAAGTCGACGGTCTGGCTTTCCGAGGCCAGCGTGGTCGCTGTGGGAATGCTGTTGGAGATGCTCGCGCGGTAGTGGTCCTGGCGCACGCCGGCCACCAGCTTCCAGTGCGGGCTGAGTTCGATCGTGTCGTTCACGTAGCCGGCCACCGTGGTGGCGCTCGCGGTGGCCAGGTTGCCGGGCAGGCTGGGCGCGGTGCTCGGCGTGTTGCCCTGGTAGGGTGCCAGCAGCGGCGAGCAGGCGGCATAGCCGCTGGTGCCGCCCGCCGGGTTCAGCGCCACGCCGTTGCAGGTGCCGTTGCGGTAGTAGGCCTGGTTCTCGTAGGTGTCATGGCCCAGCTCGAGGCCCACGAGCAGCGAATGCTTGACGGAGCCGGTGTCGAACTTGGTGCTGAGCTCGGTCAGGTTGAACAGCGACTTGTCGTGGATCGTGCGGTCGTGGCTCTGCTGGCGCACCCACAGCGTGTTCAGCGGCAGCGACGAGAAGGCGGCGGCGGGCACGGCCGTGGTGCCGGTGGAGAAGGGCGTGAACACGTTCTTCGACGACAGCGTGCCGATGGACTGCGGCGCGGTCTCGCGTGCGTCGGTGGTCACGTCGTTGTACTGCGTCTGGTTGCGGATCGACGTGTCGGCCGTGATCTTGTGCTGCACGAGGGCGCCGAAGGCCTGGATGTCGGAGATCGTGCGGTCGTCGCTGAAGCCGTAGGCCTGGTCGCGGTCGACCTTGGCCGGATGGCCGCTGAGCGGCGGTACGCCGTAGTCGGGCTGGTCGCGGTTGTGCTGCACCAGCGCCGACAGCGTGACTTGCGTCGGCGTGTTGATGCCGAACTTGAGCGAGGCGTCCAGGCCGAAGTCCTTCAGCTTGGTCTGCTCGCGCGTGCTGGCGTCTCCCTGCTGGCCCATGGCCGCGATGCGGAAGGCCGAGGTGTCGGACAGCGGACGGTTGATGTCGACGGTCGAGCGCACCAGGCCCGTGGTGCTGGCCGACACCGAGATTTCGCCCGCCGGCGTGAGCGACGGCTTCTTGGTCACCTGGTTGATGATGCCGCCGGTGGAACCGCGGCCGAACAGCATCGACGAGGGGCCCATGAGCACCTCGACCGATTCGAGCGCGAAGGTGTCGCGGTAGTACTGGGCGCGGTCGCGCGCGCCGTCCAGGTACAGGTCGGTGCGGGCCGAGAAGCCGTTGAGGTTGATGTTGGTGCCGATCTGCCCGCCCTCGGCGCCGCCGATGGTCAGGCCCGGCACGTTGCGCAGCGCGCTGGACAGCGAAGTTGCGGCCTGCGACTGCATCACGGCCTGGTTGATCACGGTGACGGATTGCGGCGCATCGCGCAGGTCGGCCGGCAGGCGGCTGATGGTCGCGGGGTTTGCGCCGAAGCCGGTCTTGTCCTGCGCGCCTTGCACCTGGACTTCGCGCAGCGTGGTCGGCACCGATGTGCCCGGGGCAGGCGAGCTCGCGGTGCTGCTTGGCGCGGCCGGCTGCGGGGCCTGCTGCGCAAACGCCGCGGGCAGGGAGGAAACAAGGCCGACAAGTGCGAGCGCAACAGGTGTGCGGCGGCGTGTCGAAGACGAGAAACGGTTCATTGCGAGCTTTCCGGAGGGTGCGCGGGCGACACGGCCCGGGCCGATGTGGTGCAAACAAAAGCACCACCGACGGAAATTCTCGCTGCGAATGAATCTTATTTGTAGAGCCCGTGAGGCAGGTGTTTGATGGGCGATACAGCCGGGTTTCTTTACCTTACAGGTCAGGTGGAAGACAGCTTTCTTCCAACCGGCAGTCGGATTGCCGCATGTTGGCTACTTCCAGGGCGTGGGCGGCGGGATCTCGCAGACCGGCTCGACGTCGATGCTTTTGAAGTCCGCCGGCGAGACGATTTCCAGGTACTCCATGTCGGGCGAGTAGTCGAACAGGAAGTGCCGGATGCCCGGGCGCTGGTGCACCACGTCGCCGGCCTCGACCAGCGTTTCCTTGTCCTCGTACATGAAGCGGGCCCAGCCCTTGACCATGATCACGATCTGGAAGTCCGCTTCGTGGCGGTGCCAGCCGGTGCCCGTTTCCGGTGCCATGTTGGCCTTGACGAGGTGCGCGATCACCTTGCCGTTGGTGGCCTCGGCGATGCCCAGGTCGCGGTAGAGGAAGAAGTCGCGCAAGCCGCCCGAGACGAACTCGGTGTCACCGGGCTTGACGTGGGAGAACTGGGTGGCGGTACGGTCCAGCATGGGGCGCTCCTTCGCGGGGGTGATGATGCTGCGCCGCAGCACGCATAAAGCGTTCCCGCCAAGCCTGGCTCAGCGCCTCGCGAAGCCGTCGGTCGCGCGCACCAGCCGGTCGAGGATGCCGGGCTCGGAGTAGGCATGCCCTGCGCCTTCGACCAGGTGGAATTCGGCCTGCGGCCATGCCTTGTGCAGCGCCCAGGCGAAGCGTGCGGGGCAGGGCATGTCGTAGCGGCCGTGCACGATCACGCCGGGAATGCCGTGCAGCCGGTGTGCATCGCGCAGCAACTGACCTTCTTCGAGCCAGGCGTCGTGCACGAAATAGTGGTTCTCCAGCCGCGCGAAGGCCAGCGCGAAATGATCGCCGGCATGCGTTTCGGCGAGCGCCGGGCTCGGCAGCAGCGTGATGGTCTCGCCCTCCCACACGCTCCAGGCACGCGCCGCCTCGAGGCGCGCCACCGGGTCGTCGCCGGTGAGCCGCTTGCGATAGGCCGCGATCATGTCGCCGCGCTCGGCCTCGGGAATGGGGGCCTGGAACTTCTCCCACTTGTCGGGGAACATCTCCGACACGCCGAACTGGTAGTACCAGTTCAGCTCGGCGCGGGTCACGGTGTAGATGCCGCGCAGCACCAGTTCGCTCACGCGCTCGGGGTGCTTCTGTGCATAGGCGAGGGCGAGCGTGGAGCCCCAGGAGCCGCCGAACACCAGCCAGCTGTCGACACCCGCGCGTTCGCGCAGGCGCTCGATGTCGGCCACCAGGTGCCAGGTGGTGTTCGCCTCCAGGCCGGCATGCGGCTGCGACAGGCCGCAGCCGCGCTGGTCGAACAGCATCAGGTCGTAGCGCGCCGGATCGAACAGCCGCCGGTGATCGGGCGAGATGCCGCCGCCAGGGCCGCCGTGCAGGAACACCGCCGGCTTGGCGCCGGGCGTCCCCACCCGCTCGTAGCGGATGCGGTGGCCGTCGCCCACGTCGAGCATTCCGCTCTCGTAGGGCTCGATCGGGGGATACAGCTGGCGCAGGTCGGGCATCGATGGTTCTCCTTCGTCGGGTGCCGGTATGTCGAAGGCGAGCATATCGTCCGGTACCCGGCCTTCGCGGCCTACGTGCTCGCCACCAGCAGTTCCTCCCCGCCGGCTGGCGGGCGAAGGCCGTCCGTCCGGTTCGCGAAGTAGCGCCGGGCGAGGTCGTCCGCGCACACGTGCCGCGCTTCCTTGAAGCCGGCTTCGCGGGCCAGCGCCACGATGTCCGGCGGCGGGAAGAAGCTGATGAAGGGGGTGCCGCTGGCCCGTGCGCCCTTCGCGGCCATCTCCAGGCCGGGGCGCACCTCGGGGTCTGCCATGTCCAGGGGAAGCAGGAAGGTCATGGCGAAGGTCGAACCGGGAGCGAAGCTCGAGACCTCGCGCAAGGTGGCTGCATTCGCCTCCTTGCCGAGGTACATGCTGACGCCGGTGGACACCACGATCGCCGGCTTGCCTGCATCGAATCCCGCTGCCGCGAGCCCGTGCCGCCAGGAGCCGCCCGCCTCGAAATCGACCGGCACGAAGCGCAGCCACTCGGGCACGCCCAGCCCCAGTTCGACGAGCCGCTGGCGCTTCCATGCCTGTGGACCCGGCGGGTCGATTTCGAACACCTTCAGGCCTGATGCAAGCTCCGGCCGCCGCTGCGCAAAGCTGTCGAGGCCCGCGCCGAGGATGACGTACTGCTCCAACCCCCGGCCGGCCTGTTCCACCACCAGGTCCTCGATGAAGCGGGCCCGCGCCACGATGGAGGCGCGAAAGGGGCGCGTGAATTGCGGGTCCATGTCTGCGCGGCTGCGCCAGTCCTTGTCGGGCGCAAGCAGCCGGAGGCCGATTTCGTCCTCCAGCACATGCGCAGGCGCGTCGAGTTCGAGATGAAGGGCACGCCACAAGGCGACCCGTGCTGCGGTGCTGTCTGGCATCACGTCATTCACGTCAGTGCTCCTTTCCGGACGATGGCTGGGCTGCCAGTTTGACGGCTTCCGCGACACCGCGCAGCGTGGCTTGACGGGCCTCCGGGCCTTCCAAGATACTCAACCGCATGGTTCACTCAACCGCAGATTCCGACCCCGGTACCCTCGACGCGGTCTTCGCCGCGCTCTCCGACGCCACCCGCCGTAGGGTGCTCGAGACCCTGGGCGAGCGCAGCCTCAGCGTCACCGAACTGGCCGAGCCGCACAGCATGTCGCTCACCGGCTTCATGAAGCATCTGCGCGTGCTCGAAGACGCCGGCCTGATCTCTCGCACGAAAGAGGGCCGCATCGTGCGCTGCGCGCTGTCCCCCCGGCCCATGCAGGAGGCCGCCGTGTGGTTGTCGCGATACGAAAGATTCTGGAGCGGGCACCTCGATGCGTTGGCGCGCTTTCTCCACCACCAGGAGGAAACCGAATGGCGAACCCTTACCCCCGAGGCACCGAAGAACGCCCCGACGAGCGCCCCGCGCTCACCCTCCGGCGCCACTACCGCGTCTCGCCCGAAAAAGTCTGGCGCGCCTGGACCGACCCGCAAGCGCTGAAGCTCTGGTTCGGTCCGCGGGAGATCGTCGCGGTGCCCATCGCCGAGGTCGACCTGCGCGTGGGCGGCCGCTTCCGCGTACAGATGCTCGCCAACGACGGCGAGACGCACGACGTGAGCGGCACCTACCTCGAGGTGGTGCCGAACCGCAAGCTGGTTTTCAGCTGGGCCTGGCGCAGCACGCCGGAACGCGAGTCGCGTGTCACGGTGCGCATCGAGCCCGATGCCGCAGGCTGCGAACTGGTGCTGCTGCACGAGCAGTTCTTCGACGAGGCCGCGCGCGACGCGCACCGTCATGGCTGGAGTGGCGCCTTGGTCAAGCTCGAAAGCTGGCTGGTCCTGACCACCTGAGCTGCCCCCCACACACCGCTCGCGTCACCGCGCCGCCGCGCGTGCATCCATTCGATGCCGCGGGTGCGGCCGCATTGCCGGAGCGTTGACGAAACCCCATACTGGCGGCATCCAACGATGCGATCGATCACCGGAGCCTTCCATGAGCAACGAACTGCGCAAGAAGCTGCATGACCTGGCCGAACTCTGCGACAACGCCCCCGACCCGCAGACCCGGGCCATCATCGAGGCGATCCGGCTCCAGACGGCGGTACTGAACGAGCGGCTGTTCTCCATCGAACTGCAGCTGGGCGTGCTCAGCAAGCGCATGGAAAACGCGCCCGAAAGCACGACCGGCTGAGGGGGCGCCGCTTTGTAGGGATAATCCCGGCCATGAGCGGCAACACCTTCGGAACACTCTTCGCGGTCACCAATTTCGGCGAGTCGCATGGCCCGGCCATCGGCTGCGTCATCGACGGCTGCCCCCCCGGCATGGAGCTCAGCGAGGCCGACATCCAGGCCGACCTGGACCGTCGCCGTCCCGGCACCAGCCGCCACGTCACCCAGCGCAACGAACCTGATGCAGTGCAGATCCTGTCCGGCGTCTACGAGGGCAAGACCACCGGCACGCCCATCGCGCTGCTGATCCAGAACACCGACCAGCGCAGCAAGGACTACGGGCAGATCGCCCAGCAGTTCCGTCCCGGCCACGCCGACTACACCTACTGGAAGAAGTTCGGCATCCGCGATCCGCGCGGCGGCGGGCGCTCCTCGGCCCGGCTGACCGCACCCACCGTGGCCGCCGGCGCGGTCGCCAAGAAGTGGCTGGCCGAAAAGTACGGCATGGTTTTCCGCGGCTGCATGACGCAGATCGGCGAGATCGCCATTCCGTTCGAGAGCTGGGACCACGTGCCCAACAACCCCTTCTTCGCACCCGTCGCCGACGTGAGCGCGCTGGAGGACTACATGGACCGCCTGCGCAAGGCCGGCGATTCTTGCGGCGCGCGCATCCGCGTCACGGCCACCAAGGTGCCCGTGGGCCTGGGCGAGCCGCTGTACGACAAGCTCGATGCCGAAATCGCCTACGCGATGATGGGCCTCAATGCGGTGAAGGCGGTCGAGATCGGCGCCGGCTTCGACAGCGTCGTGCAGCGCGGCACCACGCACGGCGACTCCATCACGCCCACCGGTTTCCTGAGCAACAACGCAGGCGGCATCCTGGGCGGTATCAGCTCCGGGCAAGACCTGGAGGTGAGCATCGCGATCAAGCCCACCAGCTCGATCATCAGCCCGCGCCAGTCCGTCGACATCCACAACAACCCGGTCGAGGTCGTCACCAAGGGCCGCCACGACCCGTGCGTGGGCATCCGCGCGACGCCCATCGCCGAGTCGCTGCTGGCACTGGTGGTGATGGAGCACGCGCTGCGCAACCGCGCGCAGTGCGGCGATGTGGAGCAGCAACAGCAGAACGCGGCCGAGAAGACCGAAGCCTCTTCGCCCAAGGCGTCCTTCCTCTAGTGTCCGCGCCGGCGTCCGTGGCCGCCGGGCGCGGCCATCTGCTGGCGTTCGCTGGCCTGTCGGCCAGCTATTTCGCGCACATCGGCTTCTTCAATCCCTACCTGCCGCTGTGGCTCAAGGACCTGGGGCTGCCGATCTTCACCATCAGCCTGCTGGCCTCGGTGCAGTCGATCACCCGGGTCTTCGCGCCCTATGCATGGGGCGCGCTGAGCGACCACACCGGGCAGCGCGTGAAGCTGCTTCGCTTCAGCGCGGCGGTGGCGCTGGCCAGTTCTTTCGGGCTCTGGTGGCACGGCGGCGCCTGGTGGCTCGCGCTGGTGCTGCTCGTGATGTTCACGCACACCAGTTCGATGATGTCGCTCACCGAGGCCGCAATGGCACAGCTCGTGGCAGGCGACTGGGGCCGCTACGGACGCATCCGGCTGTGCGGTTCGGCCGGCTTCCTGGTCACCGTGTTCTTTGCCGGCGAATGGTTCGAGCGCTTCGGCATGAAGCACTTTCCGGCCTGGGCCGCCGGCACGCTGGCCATCGTGCTGATCGCGACGATGAAGCTGCCCGACCTGCGCGAGCCGCCCGCGGCGCATGACGCCGTCAAGGTGCCCATCGGCCCGGTGCTGCGCAACCCCGCGGTGCGGTGGTTCTTCGCGGCGCTGTTCTTCCAGGTGATGTCGCACTTCTCGGTGTACGCCTTCTTTTCGCTCTACCTCGACTCCATCGGCTACAGCAAGAGCACCATCGGCCTGCTGTGGGCGCTGTCGGTGGTGGCGGAGATCGTGTGGTTCTTCCTGCAGGGCCGGCTGATCGGCCTGCTGCCGATGCCGCGCTGGATGCTGGTGTGCGCCATCGCCGCCGTCGCGCGGCTGGGCCTTACCGCGGGGCTGGGCGGCTTCGTTGCTGCGCTGATCGTGGCGCAGTGGCTGCATGCGCTGAGCTTCGCGGCGCATCACACGACCTGCATCGCGGTGGTGTCGCGCCGCTTTCCCGGCCAACTGCGCGGGCGGGGGCAGGCGCTGTTCACGGTGATCGGCTATGGCTTCGGCGGCGTGCTGGGTGTGCTGCTCGGCGGTGCGGTGGCACAGGCCTTCGGCTATCGCACCATGTTCACCGCGGCGGCTGCGCTGGCGGTGCTCGGCAGCTTGTGTGCGTGGCGCGTGGTGACGCTGGAACGGGTGGAGCGCGCGGGCAGGGGTTGACCGGGTAACCATGTGTCATGGGCTCTGCACGCCCGCGTCATTCCGGATTTCTACGCTGAGCGCTCCGTAATTTTTTCCTGATTCCCATGTCCGTTTCCGATCAATGTGCCGGAGATGCCTCCGAGCTCGATCAGGCTGATTACGTAGCCAATGGTGGGTACCAGGAATAGCGCGATCTCCGGCTGGCTTTCAAGAATTGCAACCAGAACTTGAATCACGGCCCGATCCTTTTCACGGAACAAGCCCGCCGGGAGGGCGCGGCCTTATTTGTCCGGCAATTGAGACGGGCGTAATTCACGCAACCCCTGTCCTGATGGCTTCGTATGCTCGTGGTCTCAACGCGCAGACTTTATGCTGATCTGACGAGTCGTCTATTTCGCATCGGCTCTTACAAGAAATCAACATTTAAAATAATTCTCAAATTGTGTGTTGGGAGGTGGGTGTGAAATTAATTTTTAAAACAATATTCGTATTGCTGGATTTGTTTTTAGGCAATTGGTCCTATAAATTGGCCATGGCTTCGCAATGAGCCGCCGCGTCACCATCCAAACGCCGGTCGGCGATGCGTTGCAGTTCCATCAGTTGGTAGGCCGTGAAGCACTGAGCCAGCTCTACGCCTTCGACGTCGAACTGCTCGGCAGCAGCAACGCAGTGGACCCCAAGACCCTGCTGGGCAAGGCGTCCACCGTGGCGGTGGAGACCGAAGGCGGGGTGCGCTACCTGGGCGGCATCGTCACGCGCTTCGGACTGCAGCAGGAAGACGCGCGCCATTCCTTCTACCGTATGAGGCTTCGCCCCTGGCTGTGGCTGGCCACGCGGCGCAGCGACTTCCGCATCTTCCAGGGCAAAAGCGTGCCCGACATCGTGATGGAAGTGCTGGGTCGCTACGACCATCCCATCGAGAAGAAGCTCACGCGCGGCGACTACCGGGTGTGGGACTACTGCGTGCAGTACCACGAGAGCGACTTCGACTTCGTCTCGCGCCTGTGCGAGCTCGAGGGCATCTACTACCACTTCAGGCACGAGGCGGCGCAGCACGTGCTGGTGTTCGCCGACGACATCGCCAACTCGCACGGCCCGCTGCCCGGCGGCGAGGAAGTGCGCTACCACCCGCTGGAGAAGTCCGGCATGGGCCAGCGCGAGCGCATCTACGCGTGGGAAATCGCTGAAGAAGTGCGCCCTGGCCACCACTACAACGACGACTACGACTTCGAGAAGCCCAAGGCCGAGCTGTCGCACCTGCGGCAGATGCCGTCCGGGCACGACCACGACAGCTACGAGAACTACGAATGGCCAGGCGGCTTCACGCAGCACGGTGACGGCGAGACCTACGCCCGCATCCGCAATGAAGAGCAACTGAGCCAGCGCAACCGTGTGACCGGCCGCGCCAACCTGCGCGAATTGGCCACCGGCCACACGCTGCGCCTCGCCGGCCATCCCCGAGCCGACCAGAACCGGCAGTACCTGCTGGTCGGCGTGAGCTATCACCTGCGGGAGAACCTGCAGGCCAGCGAGGGCGCGGACGGCAACGAGGGCTCCGTGCAGCGCTTCGCATTCGACGCGCAGCCCACCAGCTACCCCTGGCGCCCCGCGCGCACCACGCCCAAGCCACGCACGCGCGGCCCGCAGACCGCGATGGTGGTGGGCCCGGCCGGCGAGCAGATCTGGACCGACCAGTACGGGCGCATCAAGGTGCAGTTCCACTGGGACCGGATCGGCAAGGAGAACGAGGACTCCAGCTGCTGGGTGCGCGTGTCGACCGCATGGGCTGGCGCCACCTTCGGCATGACCTCCGTGCCGCGCATCGGCATGGAGGTGATCGTCGACTTCCTCAATGGCGACCCCGACTACCCGATCGTCACCGGTTGCGTGCACAACGCCGACACCATGCCCGCGTGGGAACTGCCGGGGCAGAAGCACCTGTCGGGCATCCGCAGCCGCGAGCTGGGCGGCGGGCGCGGCAACCACCTCGTGCTCGACGACACGCAGGGCAAGATCCAGGCGCAGTTGCGCAGCGACCACCAGGCCAGCCAGCTGAGCGTGGGGCACATCGGGCGCATCGAGGACACGGCCGGGCGCAAGGATGCGCGGGGCCAGGGCTTCGAGCTGCGCACTGATGGGCACGGCGCGTTGCGCGCGGCCAAGGGCCTGCTCGTCACGACCGAGACGCGCGCCAACGCTCAGGCCCACGCCACGGACATGGGCGAGACCGTGGCGCGGCTCACCCAGGGGCGCGATCTGCACGAGAGCCTGGGCGAAGCTGCGCGCAACGCCAATGCGCACCAGGCCGGCGACCAGGATGAAGTGGCGCGCGGCCTGAAGGAACAGATCGACGCCATCAAGGGCCAGGGCGGCAACAGGGAGCAGGGCGAGTTCCCCGAGTTCCAGGAGCCGCACCTCACGCTGGCCAGTCCGGCGGGCATCCAGAGCACCGCGCAGGCCTCCACCCACATCGTGAGCGTGGAGCACACGGCCGTCACCAGCGGCGCGCATGCGAGCTTTGCCGCGGGCAAGAGCTTCCTGGTCAGCGCCAAGGATGCGGTGCGCATGGTCGCGTTCAACAACGGGATCCGCATGGCGGCGGCGGCAGCCGACATCGACATCACCGCGCTGAAGGACAGCATCAACGTGCTGGCCAAGCTGAACATCAAGCTCGAAGCCGACCGCATCACCATCACTGCCAAGGAAGAGGTGCTGATCAACGGCGGCAGCAGCTACACGCGCTGGAACGCGGGCGGCATAGAGAGCGGGACCGGCGGCTTGTGGCGCGCGCATGCGTCGTCGCATTCGATGGTGGGGCCGAAGAGCGACGGGCAGCCACGGTTGCCGCAGCCGCCGCAGTTGCCGCGCGGGCAGCTCGACCTGTACCACCAGTACGTCAAGGCGGACGGTGCCAGGCGCCAGGGTGTGAAGCAGGGCGACTACACCGTGGTGGATTCCGAAGGCGCAACGCATACCGGCAAGCTCGATGCCAACGGCTTTGCCTCGTTGTCCGGCCTGCCGCTCGGGCAGGCCAAGGTCACTTTCGGCGGTGACCCGAGCGACCCTTGGGACAAGGGCAGCTACTTCGGCGAGGCAGACCGTTGGCCCGCGCGGGCGGCGAGCGACAAGGCAGTCGATTCGCAAGGCGGCGGCAGCAGCTTTCTGGGCGGTGTCGGAGGAGGTTCGATGGCAGGGCTCGCGGGCGCTGGTGCCGATGCACTCGGCTCGCTCGGCAGCCTGGGTGGTGCTGCCAGCGGTGCGCTGGGCAAGGCAGGCGGCCTCGTGAGCCAGGTCGGCCAGGCAGCGGGCACGGCGCAGCAGGCCGTGGGTGCCGTGCAGGCCATCCGGCAGGGCGGTGCCAAGGCGCTGCTCGGACAGGTCGGCCAGGCCGCCACCGGCATGGCTGCACAGAGCGTGGGCGCGATGGTGCCCAAGCTGCCTGCGCTGCTGCCGGGCCAGATGCCGGGCTTCGCTGGCTGACACAGCCGGCGCCGCTCGGCAACCACAAGAAATCAAGGGAGAGATTCGCGCATGGCTGACCAGCCCCCACAGAACAACGACGCGCAAGGAGCGCAAGCCAAGGAACGCGAGCGCCAGGTCGCGGTGGCGCCGCTCAACACCATCGGCGTGGAAGACATCGGCGCCGGCGCCGCCAAGATCGACAGGTGGCTGCGCAAGCTCACCAACGACTACGTCACGCTGAATGTGCTGACCACCTTCGCGGGCAGCCTGCCGATCATCGGCAACATCATGGCGCTCATCGACGCGGTGTGGGACATCGTCGAGATGGTCACGAAGAAGGCCTACTCCGACGTGCTGCAGTGGGTGAGCCTGGCGATCAACCTGCTGGGCGTGATCCCGTTCCCGCCCGCCACGGGCGCGGCGCGCATGAGCCTGCGGCCCATGCTGCACCTGCTGAAGCAGGAAATCGCCAAGTCGGCCAAGAACGTGGCGCCCAACCTCGGCGAGGCGTTCATGGCCGTGGTCATCACCCACCTGAACGACACCATCGCCGGCACGCTCGACAAGTTCGTGGACGAGGCGCTCGGCTACCTCGACGGCTTCCTGAAGTCGTGCGCGGAAAAGGTCGACGGCATTGCCGATGCGCTGATCGGTGCGCTGCAGGTGGCGCTAGGCGAGAAGCCTGTGTTCTCGACCGGCGCCGTTGCCGAGAAGAGCACCTACGACCCGAATACGCAGAGCACCTGGAGCCGCATGGTGGCGGCCGCCGCCGAGGCCGCGAAGAAGTCCGCCAACTACGTCGCCGCAACCGCTAGCCACTACGCGTTGCCCGACAGCGCCAAGCTGCTGATCCGGGACACCGTCTCCAGCCTGACCGACATCAAGGGCCTGGCTCGCCAGCAGATCATGCGGCTGGGCGACGAGAGCCTGCAGTACGGCATCAAGTGGATGATCAAGATCCTCAAGGATGCGCTGCTCAAGCGAAGGGGAAAGCACGGCGCGACCCTTTCAGCAACCAACGGGGCGCAGGTCCAGGACAAGAAGCCCGGCGGCGAGCAAGGCGCAACGACCGCCCAGGCCCCAGCCAGTGGCGACCCGGGCTGCAAGAGTTGCGCGACGGCTGCCGCCGGCGGCGCCATCAGCCTGGCCACCGGCTGCGAGAGCTTCAGCCACACCGACTTCGTGCTGAGCGCGCCCTTGCCCATCGGCTGGACGCGCACCTACCGCAGCAACCTCGGCGCCTTCGACCAGGGCAGCCTCGGCGCGCGCTGGATCACGCCGTACAGCACGCGCGTGGACATTGCCAAGGCCCTCAAAGGCCGCCGCCAGGGTCGGATGAGCCTGATCTATCACGGCATCGACGGCCGCAGCCACGCCTTCCCGTTGCTGGCCGTGGGCCAGGGCCATCACGACCCGATCGAGGAGATCACGCTTACGCGCCTGAGCGAGCGCCTGCTGGTGGTGGACTTCGGCAAGCCCGTGCCCTCCGGCCAGGCTGCCGACTGGCGCGAGACCTACGAACTGGTGGACACCGTGCCCGCCAAGGCCGCTTCGCAGGGCAAGCAGCATTTCCGGCTGGTGGCGCAGCACACGATAGGCGGCGCCGCCATCGGCCTGCGCTACGACCATGTGATTGCCGCGACCGGCGAGCAGGTGCTCAGCGACATCGTCAGCAAACAGGGCGACGCCGTCATCGCCCACGTCGGCACCCAGCCCGACGCCCGCACAGGCCTGATCAAGTCGCTGTGGGAGCTGAAAGACGGCCAGGTGGTTCGCCAACTGGCCGCCTACACCCACGACGCCGAAGCCGACCTCGTCATCGCGCAGGACGAGAACGGCGCCGGCTGGCAATACAGCTACAGCCACCACCTCGTGACCCGCTACACCGACCGTACCGGCCGGGGCATGAACCTGCAGTACGACGGCACCGGCGTCGATGCCAAGGCCGTGCGCGAATGGTCCGACGACGGCAGCTTCGCACTCAGGCTCGAGTGGGACCGCAACATCCGCCTCACCTACCTGACCGACGCCGTCGGCGGCGAGACCTGGTACTACTACGACGTGCTGGGCTACACCTACCGGATCATCCATCCGGACAAGCTCGAGGAGTGGTTCCTGCGCGACGACGCCAAGAACATCACGCGCCATATCCATCCTGACGGCACTGCCGACGACTACGTCTACGACTCCAAGGGCAACCTCAAGACGCACACCCGCGCGGACGGCAGCAGCATTCACTACGAATACGACGTGCGCCACCGCGTCACGGGCATCCTCGATGCCGAAGGCGGCGTCTGGAAGCGCGAGCATGACGCGAAGGGCAATCTCACCGAAGAGATCGATCCGCTCGGCCACAAGACCGGATACGCCTACGACGAGGCCGGCCAGCCCGTGCGCATCACCGATGCCAAGGGCGGCGTGAAGACACTGGCCTATACGCCCGCGGGCCAGTTGGCGAGCTACACCGATTGCTCCGGCAAAGTCAGCGCATGGGACTACGACAGCCGTGGACGCCTGACCAAGGCTACCGACGCTGCAGGCCAGGCAACGCGCTATCGCTACACCCCCGTGGGCGAGACGGCCTCACGCGGCGACGGCAACCATGCGGGCCAGCTCGAAGAAGTCATGCTGCCCGACGACACCAGTGAGCACTTCGTGCACGACGCCGAAGGCCGCCTGCTGGGGCACTCCGATGCGCTGGGACGCCGCACGCGCTACAGCTACACCCGCGCCGGCCTGGTGGCGGGCCGCGTCGATGCCGCAGGCCACACGCTGCGCTATCACTGGGACCTGATGGGACGGCTCACCGAACTGCACAACGAGAACGGCAGCCGTTACGACTTCAGCTACGACCCGGTGGGCAGGCTGCTCGAAGAAGTCGGTTTCGATCGCAAGGCCACCCAATACCGCTACGAAGCACGTACCGGCGTGCTGGCCGAGGTTGTCGAGGCGGGCCACAGCACCACGCTCGAATTCGATGCGCTGGGCCGCCTGGCCGAACGCCGGGCTGGCGAGCAGTCGGAGCGCTTCGCATACGACGGTAACGGACGCCTGGTTGAAGCCTCCAACAACGACGCCCGGCTGCAGTGGTTCTATGACCGCGCGGGCAACCTTGTGCGCGAACATCACCACTACCAGGAGAGTGGACTCACGGCGGTCTGGCGCCACGGCTACGACGAACTCAACCAGCGCGTGACCACCGTCCGGCCGGACGGCCACATCACGCAATGGCTGACTTACGGATCGGGTCACGTGCATGGGCTTCTTATCGACGGGCACGACGTCCTGGGCTTCGAGCGCGACGACCTGCACCGCGAGATCGTGCGCGAGCAGGGCAACGGGCTCACGCAGAAGCAGCACTACGACCCGGCCGGCCGGCTGCTGGAGCAGCAGATCTCGCAGACCAAGCCCGGTGCCATCGAGGCCGTCGGCATTCGCCGCAGCTATGCATATGACAAAGCCGGGCAGTTGATCGCCATCGGCGACAGCCGCCGCGGCAACCTGAGCTACCGGTACGACCCTGTAGGGCGCCTGCTGGAAGCCAACAGCCGGCTGGGGCGCGAGACCTTTGCGTTCGATCCGGCGGGGAACATCGGCAACCCGTCTTCGGACACGGAAGGCGGTGCGCAGGCGGCGGGCCGAATCACCAACCGCGTTGCCGTTCGCCTCGACGGTGACGGCCGCAGCATGGCCGGCAGGCTGATGGACAACCTGCTGAAGGACTATGCCGGCACCCACTACAAATGGGATGAGCGCGGCAACCTGATCGAGCGCAGCCGCAACGGCGAAAAGACTGTGTTCACGTGGGATGGCTATAACCGCATGCGCAGCGCCGAAACATTCGGCGAGACCACGAGCTTCAGCTACGACCCGCTGGGCCGGCGCATCGCCAAGCGCACGTCACGCGCGACGACCCTGTTCGGTTGGGACGGCGACACGCTGGCATTCGAGAGTACGCAGGGCGCCGAGGCGCAGCAGGAGGAGCAGGCATGGCGCGGCGACAGCGTCCACTACATCCACGAACCCGGTTCGTTCGTCCCCCTGATGCAGATCAGGCAGGCGCAAGCCGTTGCGTTGAGCGAGACCACCGATGTGAAGGCGCTGATCGCGGACAACGGGGGACGCTACGACATCGAGCAGGACCCGTTATGGAACGGAGAACAGAGCCGAACACCCGCGCCGTTTGGCAAGGAAGAGATCGCCTTCTATCAATGCGACCACCTGGGCACGCCGCAGGAGTTGACGGATCATGAGGGGCGTGTTGCCTGGTCGGCGAGCTACAAGGCTTGGGGGGAGGCTAGACAGGTGATCAGCGAGGCGGGCCGGAAGGCCGGCTTCCGAAACCCCATTCGCTTCCAAGGGCAGTATTGGGATGACGAGACGGGGCTGCATTACAACCGGTATCGGTATTACGACCCTCATGTAGGTCGGTTTACCAGCAGGGATCCAATTGGGTTGCAGGGGGGAATTAATCTCCATGAATACGCGGTCAATTCAACGGGATGGATCGACCCTAAAGGACTTGCTCGAGGTCAACCTAAGACGGAAAGTGCTGGCCGCAAACCAAAAACGGGAAAGCCAAACATTGACAATCGCTGTACCTCTTGCAAAAAATGGGCAATCGGCCGTTTTGACAAAATATGTGAAGGTCATATTCCTGGTGTCGGCACTGCAAAATTTTTTAGAGATCCGAAAGACGGAAGCTGGTATTCGGTTGATCAAACTGGTCACGGAGGCAGCGCATTTAAGCAGTTTGATCAAAAAGGCAATGTGCTGAATCACGCCTATGACTTAGATGAATTTGGAGATCGAATGGGAAAGCATAAAGGTAATGCGGGCAAGATCATTGATTTGAAATCATTGAAATGCAAGAATGGAAATTCATGATCAATTCTGCGAGTGAGTTTATGGCGTTGTGTGATTCGAAGAACGAATCGGATATTGCCCGATCGCTTCGGGATGAGGCGCCTTTGGGCGTGTGGGAAGAGTTGATCTCGAATTTTCAATCTCGACAAATTGACGTGGCGCAAAATAGAACAATCTCAGTCGTGGTAATGAGGCTTTTAGCCATTCATGGGGACGAGATTGTGCGATCAATTTTGGCGGAAAAAAGAAAGTTGTCGTTAGATATTTTCGAGTTGCTGTCGAAAGATTCCAGCTCGCTAGTTCGAAGGAAGATTGCGGCAAATAAAAAAACTCCTCTTGGCATAGTGGAGAATCTTGCCAATGATGAAGATGAAGATGTTGCGCGTGTTGCGAAATTCAGATTGAAATGAGGCAGGCGAAAGGGGAAAGAGAGGAACGCGGTGATGAATGTCGATGGTGGGCGCTGCAACTTTGAGCAGGAGCCGTTAGGGAATGGGAAATAGAGCCGAACAGCGCCGTTCGGGAAAGAACAGATTGCCTTCTATTAATGCGATCACCTTGGGTACGCCGCAGGAGCTGACGGATTACGAGGGGCGTGTTGCCGGCCGGCGATCTACAAGGCTTGGGGGAGGCTAGACAGGTGATCAGCGAGGCGGGCCGAAAGGCCGGCTTCCGGAACCCCAACCGTTTCCAGGGCCAGTTGAAGAGACGGGGCTGCATTACAACCGGTATCGGTACTTTGATCCGTACTCTGGGAGGTTCATCTCCAAAGACCCCGTTGGGTTGCGCGGTGGGATTAACTTCCTGCAGTACGCTCCGAACCCTGTCCAATGGATTGATCCGCTCGGATTAAATCGCAAGGGCGGCGGAGGAAGAAAACCGGAGTCTTCAAAACCGAATCAAAACCCAAAGTGTGCCGAGTGCAGAAAGCCGTGGGAAGTAAATCGCTACGATAGAGTTTGTGATGGCAGGGTTCCCGGTGTTGGGAGAGTGAAATACTACTTCGATCCTAAGACCAGACAATGGTGGTCATCGGATCAAACGGGCCACGGAGGGAGCGCTTGGAAGGTCTATAACAGTGATGGCTCCTGGAGGGCTGATGTCGATCAATATGGTGATTTTATGAGCAAACACCAAAGCGAAGTAGGCAAGAATATCGATTTAAAAAATATGCAATGCAAGGACGTCAGTGATTGAGTCGGCTGAGGAGTTTTTAAGGCTGAGATCAAGTTCGGCCAAAAGTGAATACGATCGCGCCACTTATGAGGAGACTGCGATTGTGGTGTGGCTTAATGTAATTAGAAATTATCCTGAGTTCCGAGAGTGGGTCGTGCACAACAAAACAGTCCCTCTCGAAATTCTTGAATATCTGGTGGAGAATCACCCATAAAATAATTTCTTCGTGGCGAGTAAGAGGAAAATATCTTCGAGATTGTTTGATGTTTTGTCGAGAGATGGCAGTTCTCTTGTTCGAGAGAGAATTGCAATAAATGCGAAGACTCCGGTTCAATTGCTGAAGATTTTATCCGAAGATTCGGTTGAGAGTGTGGCTCAGGCAGCTCACTATAATTTAAAAAATAGAAAATCAAAAGATGCTTGATGCCTCAATTCGGGCTAAATATTCTTGACTTTGACGTGTAATTGATCTGTGAGTGTGAAATCTTATTGCAGGTGTTTGCGTCGATAGCAAAGGTTTTGTGTAAAGGCCCTCTGCATCCACTACAGATGGGATGAGCGCGGCAACCTGATCGAGCGCAGCCGCAATGGCGAAAAGACCGTGTTCACGTGGGATGGCTACAACCGCATGCGTAGCGCCGAAACATTCGGCGAGACCACTGGCTTCAGCTACGACCCGCTGGGCCGGCGCATCGCGAAACGCACGTCACGCGCGACGACCCTGTTCGGTTGGGACGGCGACACACTGGCATTCGAGAGCACGCAGAGCGCCGAGGCGCAGCAGGAGGAGCAGGCATGGCGGGGCGACAGCGTCCACTACATCCACGAACCCGGTTCGTTCGTGCCGCTGATGCAGATCCGGCAGGCGCATGCCGTTGCGTTGAGCGAGACGACGGATGTGAAGGCGCTGATGGCCGGCAACGGCGGGCGCTACGACATCGAGCGGGACCCGCTATGGAATGGAGAACAGAGCCGAACGCCTGCACCATTCGGCAAGGAAAAGATTGCGTTCTACCAGTGCGACCACCTGGGCACGCCGCAAGAGCTGACGGATCATGAGGGGCGCGTGGCCTGGTCGGCGAGCTACAAGGCTTGGGGGGAGGCGAAGCAGGCGATCAGTGAGGCGGGGCGACGAGCCGGTTTCAGGAATTCGATTCGGTTCCAGGGGCAGTATTGGGATGAAGAAACGGGACTGCATTACAACCGGTATCGGTACTACGACCCGCTGTCAGGTCGATTTGCTTCCAGCGACCCGATCAAACTTTCCGGAGGCTTCAACCTTCATCTTTTTGCCACTAATCCTATTGGCTGGATAGATCCTCTTGGATTGGCAGGCAGAAAAATAACGCAGACACCCAGAATAGAAGATGGAAACCACAAAGAAGGTTGGCAACATATCGATGAGAGGCATATCACAGGAAACTCGCCCGATGGTCCTGGTGACCTCTTTGCACCGGGCACAACAAGAGCGCAAGTTCAATGCCTTTGTGAGTTGCTTGTGCAAAAAGGAACGAGAACCAGCGACCCTAGTCGAACAATTCAAACGTATGAGAAGAGAACAACTGTGAACGGTAAAAGGGCGCGCTATCGGGCCATTTTTGATTCAAAAGATAAAAATAGAACAATTACCGCTTTTCCGGTGGAAAGTGAGTGAAGATGAAAATCTCATTCTCTAGGGTTGATCCATTTTCCGAGCCTGAAGGCTTTGATATGGGGAATATTTCGATTGAGCTCGGGGATGAAAAAATATCATCTCAAGGAAGTTCTCGAAATTTGATGATGATTTACATAGCAATTTCGGATTTGATATTTGGGGTTTTGGAGTTGAATGGTGCACGCGGCGTCTACAATTTTGTGGGTGCGGATTCTTCTTTTTCTGTGAACTTCAAATCAAAAGGGGGGTGGTTTGAGATTTCGCAGAAAAAAGGGGTGAAATTTATTTGCAGCAGGGTTGATTTTTTGGATGCTCTTTACTCTGGTGTAGAGGATTTTCTTGCGTCGGGAAATAAATTGAAATTTTCCGATTCGGTGAATTCTGATCTTCATCTTGCTATCGAGAAGCTCAAAGAGGTCAAATCGAGGAATAAGAAATATTGAAGCCCTTGTTCTTCAGCGTTGCACGCATAGCCACCGATTCGCGTTATTCAGCTGTGAGGCGATGACGTGTTGACGGAACAAGTGTTCGGGCGAGACCGTGGTGATGTTCGGCTGGGACGGCGACATGCTGGCGTTCGAGAGCACGCAGAGCGCCGAGGCGCAGCAGGAGGAGCAGGCATGGCGGGGCGACAGCGTCCACTACATCCACGAACCCGGTTCGTTCGTGCCGCTGATGCAGATCCGGCAGGCGCATGCCGTTGCGTTGAGCGAGACGACGGATGTGAAGGCGCTGATGGCCGGCAACGGCGGGCGCTACGACATCGAGCGGGACCCGCTATGGAATGGAGAACAGAGCCGAACACCCGCGCCGTTCGGCAAGGAAGAGATTGCCTTCTATCAATGCGACCACCTGGGTACGCCGCAGGAGTTGACGGATCATGAGGGGCGTGTTGCCTGGTCGGCCAGCTACAAGGCCTGGGGGGAGACGAGGCAGGCTATTAGCGAGGCGGGCCGGAAGGCTGGATTCAGGAATCCGATTCGGTTCCAAGGCCAGTATTGGGATGAAGAGACGGGGCTGCACTACAACCGGTATCGGTACTACGACCCCTCGAGCGGAAGGTACGTAAGTCGAGATCCGATTGGTTTGGATGGTGGGAATAATATTTACCAATACGCTCCCAATCCGAGTCACTGGGTGGATCCACTCGGTTTAGCTAAGAAAGATCAAAAAAGCCAAAAGCCATGCCAAAGCAAGAAAAATTCTACAGAACCGAAGCTTCCTGAGAAAGTAATTGCTCAAGATGGCGGGCTGCGCTTGGAACACTATGTTCGAAGCGGTGATCATGCGCCTGCTCATTTTCATTTGAGAGGTGATGGCGGTTTGAATGTCCAAATTGGGCAAAATGGAAAGCCAATTAACGGGTCTGAAGAGTTAACCGCTGTTCAACGGGATTTTATTCAAAACAATAAGGCAAAGTTGAGATCGTCCGTCGACAAAATTCAACGGTGGCATCGATATGGAAATTTACCCGAGGATTGCAAATGACTGAAATTAAAGAAGTTTGGGTTTTTAATGGGGTGAATGCGAAATTCCCTTCTGCGGTTTTTGCGGTCAAGGAGGATGCTTTTGACTGGATAAGAAGGTATGAGTTAACTGGCGTCTTGACCAAGTATCCAGTAGGTATTTCGGTTTATGACTGGGCTATTGAAGGCGGTAATTTCAAGGTGAAATCAGAGAAGGATTCAACACCGGAGTTTATAGGGAAATTTTCTAGTGCGGCGCAAGAGCATATGCATTTTGAAAATGGAATTTTTGACTGATTTTTCCAGGTGAGATGGTAGTTTTCTTGTTCGAGAGAGAATTGCAATAAATGCGAAAAATCCGGTTCAATTGCTGAAGATTTTATCCGAAGATTCGATGGAGAGTGTGGCTCAGGCAGCTCGCTATAATTTAAAAAATAGAAAATCAAAAGATGCTTGATATCTCAATTCGAGATAAATATTGTTGGCTTTGATGTGTAATTGATCTGTGAGTGTGAAATCTTATTGCAGGTGTTTGCGTCGATAGCAAAGGTTTTGTGTAAAGGCCCTCTGCAGCGCCGAAACATTCGGCGAGACCACCGGCTTCAGCTACGACCCGCTGGGCCGGCGCATCGCCAAGCGCACGTCACGCGCGACGACCCTGTTCGGTTGGGACGGCGACACGCGGGCATTCGAGAGCACGCAGAGCGCCGAGGCGCAGCAGGAGGAGCAGGCATCGCGGGGCGACAGCGTTCACTACATCCACGAGCCCGGCTCGTTCGTGCCGCTGATGCAGATCAGGCAGGCCCAAGCCGTTGCGTTGAGCGAGACGACTGATGTGAAGGCATTGATGGCTGGCAACGGCGGGCGCCACGACATCGAGCGGGACCCGCTATGGAATGGAGAACAGAGCCGAACGCCCGCGCCATTCGGCAAGGAAGAGATTGCCTTCTACCAGTGCGACCACCTGGGCACGCCGCAGGAGTTGACGGATCATGAGGGGCGTGTTGCCTGGTCGGCGAGCTACAAGGCCTGGGGAGAGGCGAGGCAGGCGATCAGCGAGGCGGGCAGGAGGGCTGGCTTTCGCAACCCTATCCGCTTCCAGGGGCAGTATTGGGATGACGAGACGGGGCTGCATTACAACCGGTATCGATACTACGATCCTGCGAGTGGACGTTTCATCTCCAAGGATCCAATTGGCCTAGCTGGAGGAACGAACCTTCATCTGTTTGTGCCAAGTCCTGTGCAATGGGTCGATCCATTCGGATTGACGTGCCATTCCACTAGGCGTGCTAGTTTGAGGGAGATCCGGAGGCAGCTGGGTATTCCAATATCTCAGCAACCTGTAAGTCAAAAAATGATTCCGCTGACCGACTCGGCAGGTGGGTGGATTCTGGGCGGCGACAAAAAACCAATCATGACTCGAGAGCTAACTTATCAGGTCAATGGAAAGAACGTAGTTATCCAAGATCACTCTGCAGGGCATTACTACGGTGAAGGTGGAGTTGGCGATCAACCATCGCATCACAATGTTCGCCCAGAAGAAAATACCCGAACTGGAAAAGTTGATGGAATGAGTGATCACTATTATTTTAATTGCCGAAATAAAAAATGAACTCTCCAAAAAAAATGTTGAATCCGCAGGCGCTTCTTTCTTTATACGGGGAGTTCCCATCCTTGAGCGGGGCGGAAATAATTGAATTCTTTCTGAAGCGCGATGAGCCTCGGGTTTTAATGAAAATTATGACCGAAAGTAAACCCAAGGATGTGCCCGCCAGATGGCCTGAGAAGTATGATGTAATTTATTTGAGCTTGTCTTTCATTGGAACTCGCGAAATAACCGCAAGCGGTTGGGGGCAATCGAATATTATGGATCGGTTTGATTTTGATGAAACAGACGATTTGCTATCGGTGCGAATATTTTGCGAACAA
The DNA here is from genome assembly GCF_965279555.1 of Variovorax sp. NCBI lineage: Bacteria > Pseudomonadati > Pseudomonadota > Betaproteobacteria > Burkholderiales > Comamonadaceae > Variovorax > Variovorax sp. Next base: position 1,398,448 of record NZ_OZ257247.1, read on the forward strand.
GGTGTTTCGATTTGCTTTGATTGCGACTGGATTGCCGTTGATGGTCTTGTCCCCGGAAGTATCGGAAGTCCATAACAGCGCGGCATCAATCGTGACATCGACCAATAGATAGAAAATTGCATTCGTACGAGTGCCCCTGCTTTTAACATCGCCACGAGATCTTTCTCAAGTATGCGTTTGCCGAATTTTCCCCTGCAGCCCCCCGCTTCTTGCTAGTCCGATAAAAAGCAGAAGTGACCGCATGTGAAGTATTTTCTGAGAAAATATATTGAGGAAATTGCAGTGCATTTCCTAAGCGAACGCACCGTGGCGAGCGTTAATTTTGGAGTGAATGACAACAGGCGAGTTTTTTTATGCCTACGCAAGTTTTTATCCGCAGGAGCTTGACTTCATAATTCAATTGAATGTGCGCGATGAAGGAGGCTGTCTTGTTGTTTTGGAAACAATGAGTCAAGAGGGCCAAGGCGATGAGGAGATATTTAATTTCATTGGCGACGAGCTTTTGGTTGAGAAAGAATTAAGCGTGCGCCGAAGTGAAGTGATTTGATTTTGGAGATTCTTCTCCGCTTAAAGCGATTTGCTTAATTGAAGGGTAGTTGCTTTTGGGTCATGGCGTTTTGTCAATGGTGTTGGCGCTAACGGGTAGGTCGCACGCTGTTTGGAGTATTTGAGGTGGACTTGATTTTTAATGAATTGAGAAACTTGATGCTGTGGAATTGGGGTGTTTGGTTTTGTCATTTGTCTGTAAATGATGAAAAATCATATTGATATCAGCACTAGAAAATCAAGTGACGGGCGGTGTATTTTTGTTGATCGAATGTTGATCTTCATAGAGGGATTGATTTTTGGAGGTGAAGATTTGGCTTCTCTCTCGGGCTTGATGGTCGGGGCGATAGATGACCTGATTTCAAATATTGAGAGGCAGAAAAATAACATCAATTTTGCAAAAAACATTTTTGACAAAAATCTGTCCCCCGTTTACTTTTTTCAATTGCTGCACAACGCGTGCTGGGTTGAGGGTGATTGGCCGAAATGCTTCGGGGATAGTGCAGTAGCGCCGGACGTATATTGTGCGCTTCCAAGTGGTACGGAAATATTCGATGCGAACGAAGCTTACTTCGTTGTTGTGAGCTCCGTGGAAGGGATTTTGTTTGCGAAAAATAATGCTGACAATGATTTTGTCGCACTAAGAATCAATGTGTTCGACTATGTCAGAGTTTGGGAGCAGGCAAGGGCTAAAATTATTCTCTAGGGGTTTGGAAGGTGGTTTTAGGGATTGATTGAAAAGCGATGCCATGAAGTCGTTGAATTTTAATTATCTGCGCGGCCTCTATGAATTTTTGCTTGGCAAAAGTGATGAGTGGTTGGAGTCGTTTGACATTAAATCGGCCACCAATCAGGCTGATTTGATTGAGAAGATGAAGATTGTATTTTCGAAATTTGGTCCGACTTCAAAGGCAAATGTAGTACGTGGACTGCATTTCATGTTGATCAACTACTCCGATGACTGTTTGTGGAGGAAGGCAATTCCACATGATCTTCCTCTTGATCTGGTGGTAGATAGGAAAGCCTATCTGGAGAAGATAATCCTTGGGTTGACGGGAAGTCTTTCGTGTTTAGAGGGTGTGGAGAATTTTTTGTTGATCGATGAAATTGGAGTAAATGAATTGAATTACTCGGAGTAGCCGAGATTGAGTGAATTTTGGCGATGCGTATTTTTGATGAATGCAGAAAATGAGTGCTCAAATAATCATCCTCAACCACGACCTCTGGCGCAAAGGCACCGGTGGCGCGCCCGCTGGCTTGATCGGCCAAGCCGACGGCTTCGCCTACGTAGGCCTCGACCTGAACTTGGCGCAGTTCGCATCCAGCACTTTCTCCGCAAGCAGCTTCACGAGCACCACGTTCAAGCAAGCAGGCTGGACTGCGTGCCAATTCACCAGTTGCACCTTCAGCGCATGTGACTTCGAAGGCATCGCCATTTCCGGCTGCACGTTCGTCAACTGCACATTCAGCCATTCGCAGTTCAACGCAGCCCGGCTCAGCGACTCGGCCTTTAGCCGATGCACCTGGACCGATCTCAACTTCGACGGCAACACGTGGTCGAGCCTCGACGTGCTCGACTGCCGCGGCAACCGGATCCAGGCCAGCAACCTGCAAGGGGAGCGCGTGAACTTCACGGGAAGCGAGTTCGAGGACATGAATTTCGAGAACGCCCGGATCAACAACTGACAGCGATCCAGACGAGACCCCCAGAGAAGACCCCCTGCGCTGATGCACCCATCTCCGGGTTTTCGATAACTAAATCATCTTGATTTAGTCCATCTCCTGGTCGATAGTCGCCCTGCGCCCGGACGCCGAACCTTTCCCTTCAAGAAAGCCCCAGCGATCCGGTTCCAGAAGACCGCAGGCGCTACGCCGCCTGTCCAAGGAGACACCACACCATGTTCAGCAGCTCCCGCTCCATCCTGGCCGTGGCGGCCATGTCCCTGGCCGCATCCACCGCCGCCTTCGCCGCCGACCAGCCCATCATCGGCCTCGTCACCAAGACCGAAACCAACCCCTTCTTCGTCAAGATGAAGGAAGGCGCGCAGGAAGAAGCCAAGAAGCTCGGCGCCAAGCTGCTCTCGGGCGCGGGCAAGGCCGACGGCGACAACGCGGGCCAGATCACGGCGATGGAAAACATGATCGCTGCCGGCGCCAAGACCATCCTGATCACGCCGAGCGACGCCAAGGCCATCGTTCCCGCGATCAAGAAGGCGCGCGACAAGGGCGTGATGGTGATCGCGCTCGACAGCCCGGCCGATCCGCCGGACGCCACCGACGCGCTGTTTGCCACCAACAACTACACGGCCGGCGTGCTGATCGGTGAATACGCCAAGGCCGCGATGGCGGGCAAGCCGGCGAAGATCGTCGCGCTCGACCTGCTGCCGGGCCACCCGGTGGGCGCGCAGCGCCACAACGGTTTCATGAAGGGCTTCGGCCTGCCGGCCAACGACGCCAAATCGAACGAGTTGTCGAAGGCGCCCGAGATCGTCTGCATGGCCGACAGCTACGGCGACCAGGCCAAGGCGCAGACCGCGATGGAAAACTGCCTGCAGAAGGCGCCCGAGGTGAACCTCGTCTACACGATCAACGAGCCCGCCGCCGCCGGTGCATACAACGCATTGAAGCGCGCCGGCAAGGAGAAGGGCGTGATGATCGTGTCGGTCGACGGCGGCTGCCAGGGCATCAAGGACACGGCCGCGGGCATCATCGCCGCGACCTCGCAGCAGTACCCGCTGAAGATGGCAGCCATGGGCGTGGCCGCGGGCGTGGAGTTCGCCAAGACGGGCAAGAAGGCCTCGGGCTACGTCGACACCGGCGTCACGCTGATCGCCGGCAAGAGCGTGGCGGGCGTCGACAGCAAGGACACCAAGACCGGCACCGAGCTGTGCTGGGGCAAGAAGTAACCGGCGGACCTCTAGATGGCGAAGTCTCCAACGCACCACATTCCGTGGGGCGCCCTCGGGCCGTGGCTGGCCCTGCTCGGCGCATGCATCTTCTTTGCGACCCAGTCCGACCGCTTTCTTACCGGCGGCAATCTATCGCTGATCCTGCAGCAGGTGATGGTGGTCGGTGTCATCGCCATCGGCCAGACGCTGATCATCCTCACGGCGGGCATCGACCTGTCTTGCGGCATGGTGATGGCGCTGGGCAGCATCATCATGAGCAAGTTCGCCACTGAACTCGGGCTGCCCGTGCCGCTGGCCATCTTGTGCGGCATCGGCGTGACGACGCTGTTCGGGTTGCTGAACGGCCTGCTGGTCACGCGCATCAAGCTGCCGCCTTTCATCGTGACGCTGGGCACGCTGAACATCGCCTTCGCGATCACGCAGCTGTACTCGTCCTCGCAGACCATCACCGACCTGCCCGGCGGCCTCACCGGCCTGGGCACCACCTTCAACATCGGCAGCGCCGAAGTGGCGTGGGGCTCTGTGCTGATGGTGGCGCTCTATGCGCTCGCCTGGTTCGTGCTGCGCGAAACGGCGGCGGGGCGGCACATCTATGCGGTGGGCAACAACGCGGAGGCCACGCGGCTGGTCGGCATTCCGACGCAGCGCGTGTTGCTGGGCGTGTACGTGGCGGCGGGCGTGCTTTACGGCATTGCCTCGCTGCTGTCGGTGGCGCGCACCGGCGTGGGTGACCCGAACGCGGGGCAGACCGAGAACCTCGACGCCATCACGGCGGTGGTGCTCGGCGGTACCAGCCTGTTCGGCGGGCGCGGCATCGTGCTGGGTTCGCTGATCGGCGTGCTCATCGTGGGCGTGTTCCGCAACGGACTCACGCTGATGGGTGTGTCGTCGATATACCAGGTTCTGGTGACAGGCGTGCTCGTCATCCTGGCGGTCACGGCAGACCAGCTTTCGCGCCGGGGAGCCCGCTGATGAACGTCGTCGCCAACCCCAAGATCGTGATGCAGGCCAAGGGCCTGGTGAAGCGCTATGGACAGGTCACGGCGCTCGACGGCGTCGACTTCGAACTGCGCGAAGGAGAAATCCTCGCGGTGATCGGCGACAACGGCGCGGGCAAGTCGTCGCTCATCAAGGCGCTCTCAGGCGCGGTGGTGCCCGACGAAGGGCAGATCCTGCTCGACGGCAAGGCGGTGAACTTCCGCAACCCGCTGGACGCGCGCCGCGCCGGCATCGAGACGGTCTACCAGGATCTGGCCGTGGCTCCGGCCATGACCATCTACGAGAACCTGTTCCTCGGCCGCGAGCTGCGCCGCCCCGGCTTCCTGGGCAGCGTGCTGCGCATGCTCGACAAGAAGCAGATGCTGCTTCAAAGCACGGCGCGCATGGCCGACCTGAAGGTCGGCATCCAGTCGATGACGCAGGCTGTCGAAACGCTCTCGGGCGGCCAGCGCCAGTGCGTGGCGGTGGCGCGCAGCGCGGCCTTCGCGCGGCATGTGGTCATCATGGACGAGCCCACCGCCGCGCTCGGCGTGAAGGAGGGCAACATGGTGCTGGAGCTGATCCGCCGAGTGCGCGACCGGGGCCTGCCCGTGGTGCTCATCAGCCACAACATGCCGCATGTGTTCGAGGTGGCCGACCGCATCCACGTGGCGCGCCTGGGCAAGCGCGCGGCCGTGCTCGACCCGAAGAAGATCAGCATGAGCGACACCGTCGCCGTGATGACCGGCGCCATGACCGCCGACCAGTTGCCAGCGGAGGCGCATGCCTGATGCGGAAACTGCCGCGCACATGCCCGACCTGCTGCGGCTGCGCGGCTCCAACCAGGTCGGCATGCGCCAGTTCAACGAACGCACGGTGCTGCAGGCGCTGCGCGTCCACACGAGCCTGCCCAAGGCCGACCTCGCGCGGCTCACGGGGCTGAGCGCGCAGACCATCGGGCTCATCACCGCGCGGCTGGAAGAAGACGGGCTCATCGTCAAGCAGAACCGCGTGCGCGGGCGCATCGGCCAACCCTCCGTGCCGCTGGCTCTCAACCCGGACGGCGCCTTCGCCATCGGCATCAAGGTGGGGCGGCGCGGCGCCGAATGGCTGCTGATCGACTTCACCGCGCAGGTGCGCGAGCGCCACGCGATCAGCTACGACTTTCCCGATGCGGCGGCGTTGCTGCCCGCCATTGCCAAGCACATCCACGGGCTGCGCGACGGGCTCGGCCCGCTGGCCGCGCGCAACGTCGGCGTGGGCCTGGCCGCGCCGTTCATGCTGGGCGGCTGGCACCGCACGCTTGGCCTTTCCAAGGCGCAGTCGGACGAGTGGAACCAGATGGACCTGCTGGCCGAGGTGCGGACGCGCACCGATGTGCCGGTGAGCTTCGCACGCGACACGGTGGCGGCCTGCGTGGCCGAACTGGTCTGCGGACGCGGCCACGACCTGAAGAGCTTCCTGTACATCTTTGTCGACACCTTCGTGGGTGGCGGGCTGGTCATCAACTCGCACCTGCACACGGGCGCACACAGCAACGCCGGGGCGTTGGCTTCGTTGCCGATGCAATCGGCGCGAGCCGATGGCGCACTGCCGCCGCAGGTGATGGCAGAGGCTTCGCTGTGGGAGCTGGAGCAGCGCCTGCAGGACGAAGGACTCGACCCGACGGCCGCCTATGACGACCGTGCGTTGCAGCCGCCGTTTGCCGCCGCGACGCAGGCCTGGCTCGGCTCTGCTTCGCTGGCACTGGCGCATGCCGTCGTCAGCAGCACTGCAGTGCTCGATCTGGCCGACGTGGTGATGGACGGTTCCATGTCACGCGCATTGCTGCAGGCCCTGCTGGAGCAGACGCGCGCAGCGCTCGCGCAATGCAATTGGGAGGGGCTTTGGCGCCCGCAGTTGCATGGGGGCAGAGTGGGGGCACAGGCATGTGCGTTAGGCGGGGCGATGTTGCCTTTGCACGCGAACTTCGCGCCGGATCATGACGTGTTCCTGAAGGCCGGTTGAAAGGCCGCCGACGTCGCAACGCACCCCATGCACGCCTTGATGGCCGACCGTTCCTCGGGGGAAGGCCGATGCGGAGATCGCCTGGGGCGGCGATCGGCCGCTTGCGATCGCTCCCCAGGAAAACCGCTTACTTGCTGCACGTACCCGGCTGCGCCAGGCCGAGCGAGGCTATATCGGCCTTGCCTTGCTCCTCTGGAATCTGCTCCAGGTCGGCGCCGCCCACGAAAGCTCCCATCTTGATGAACTGCCGGACGAAGTAGTTCTTGCCGGCTTCCATGAATACCTCCAGCGAATTGGGCGAGAACTCCGATTCCGTTTCGATCTTGTTCTTCTTGCCGCCGTCGACCTGCGTGTAGAAGAACACGTCGGATGCGCTCTCTCCCAGGCATTTGCCGTTGACCCAGATGTCCTTCTTCAAAGCCTTACCGACGAAGCTGTTGCGATAGACATAAAGGCCGGATTTCCCTGCGGCCGGGGCGCTGAACTGCTTGGCCTTGTCGCTCTCCTCCTTGCTGGCCATGTTGACGGAGGCGCATCCTGTCATCAGCAGCGCCGACAGGATGACGATGCCGCTCTTGTGATTGATCTTCATTTTTGTGATCTCGGTGGTGAATGGAAGACCGAGTACTCCCTCGACCCGGCCGCTCGCGGCAGTGGTGCCGCGAACGTGGGCATTATGCTTTTTGTTTCAATACGTAATCTGGATTCGGATGGCTGATTCCCGCCGAAATTGGCGTTCCAGAAACGTCGCTGTGCGAACGCTGGCAGACAACCGCCGGGGCTATTTGTTCTTGTCTCTCGCGCCCGCGAGGCGGAGGGCCTCCGCGATCAACGGCTTCATCGTCTCGAATGTCGTGTCGCTCGGGTTGATCACGCTGACCCAGTACATCTTCCCGTACACCGGATGTGGCATCAGCCGGTCGGGCGCTGTGAAGTCGATCTCCGTCTGCTCCTGCTCGCCGAACAGCGCGCGGAAGCTCTCCTTGCCCACGCCGATGTTCAGGCGGAACACGCCGGGGCGGTCCAGATTCGAGGCGCTGTCGAACTCGCTGTCCTTCGTCACGATGGTGGCAAAGGGAAACTTGTTGTCCGAGTTGTGGAAGAAGAAGGTGTTGTCGTCGGCAACCTGGAAGTGGCCGCCGGCCAGCAGGTCGATCAGGTAGTCAGTGATGGCGTCTTCGGTCATGCCGCCATCTTGCCCGTGTTCACGACGGCCAGCGGCGCAGGCCGAGTCCGTCGGCCAGTTTGCGGTAGGCGGCGATCTGCGCTTGCACGTAGTCGTCCAGCGCGGCGCCGGTGAGCGCGAAGGGATACAGCCCATGCCGCTCGCGCAACGCGGCAAAGCCCGGCGCGGCGCTCGACTCGCGGAAGGCGGCGGTCCAGGCGCGGACGGCGGCCTCCGGCACGTCAGCGCTCAGGTACAGGCCGCGCACCGTCGGCCAGACCAGGTCGACGCCTTGCTCGCGCGCGGTCGGCACGCCGGTGAGGGCACCGCCGAGCCGGTCTTCCGACAGCACCGCGAGCAGCCGCACGGCGGCGCCTCTCGCAATGGCCTGCAGCGCTTCGGCCGCATCGCCGGGGAAGGCGTCGACATGCTTGCCCTGCAGCGCACCCAGCGCGTCGCCGCCGCCTTCGAAGGACACGAATCTCATCGCCTTGTGGTCGCGCCCCGCGGCGCGCACCAGCAGCGCGGCCTTCACCCAGTCCTGGCTGCCGACCGTGCCGCCCGCGCCGAAGGCGATGCGCGACGGGTCTTGGCGCAGCGCTGCGATCAGGTCCTGCAGCCGTTTGCAGGGCGAGTCGCGGTGCACCGCGATCACGCCGTAGTCGGTGCCGAGCGTGGCGATCCAGCGCACGGCCGAAGGCGGATGCGGACCGAAGCGCCCCTGTGCCAGGTTGAGCAGCGAGCCGCTCGAGAACGCGACCAGCGTGCCAGGCCCGCCGAGCTTGCCGGTGGCGATGCGGTCGAACGCGACGGCGCCGATGCCGCCCGGCAGGTAGCGCTGGGCCAACGGCGGACGAGTGGGGCGCACGGCCTGCAGCGCATCACGGGCGAGCGCGCAGGTCAGCGCGAAGCCACCGCCGGCCTTGGCGGGGATCACGCAGTCGGCGGCTTCCAGGGAAGGGTCATCGGCCGCCGCCGCGCGCAGGCTCACGGGCAACAGCAGCGCGGACAACGCGCGCAGGGCGTGGCGACGGTTGGCGTGAAGGGGCGCGGGCATGGGGTGGTGGCGGGCTGGTCAGTGCGCCGCCGGACGGGGCCACCAGATGATCGCATGCAGGCCCGGCCCGGACTCGCGTGCCTCGAGCCGCAACTCGCCCTGGTGCCGCTGCGCGATGGATCGCGCAATGGCCAGCCCGAGCCCGAAACCGCCCTTGCCGGCACGCGCGCCACGGCGAAAGCGCTGGCCCAGCGCGGCGCGTTCCTCGTCGGACAGGCCCGGCCCGTCGTCCTCGACGTTGAGGCTCCAGCCCGCTGCGTCACCGGCCGCGAACAGCGTGATCGTGCCCTCTGCAGGCGTGTAGGCGATGGCGTTCGTCACCAGATTGCTCAAGGCCTCGCGCATCAGCGCCCGGTCCGCCACGGCGATGAACTCCGGCGTGGGCGAGTGAATGCCCAGGTCGATGCGCTTGGCGCGCGCCAGCGGCAGCAGGTCGACCGCCACCTCGCGCAGCAGCGCAGCCATGTCGAAGCCGGCCGGCTCGACCGACACCGTGTCGCTGCGCCCCAGCGCAAGCAACTGCTGCGCACTGCGCGTCGCGCGGCCGATCTCGGTGGCCAGCGCGTCGAGCGCGAGCTGGATCTGCGCCGGGTCCTGCTCGCGCCGGGCGTAGTCGGCCTGCATCTGCAGCGTGGTGAGGTGGGTGCGCAACTGGTGCGAGGCGTCGTCGAGAAACTGGCGCTGCTGCGTCACCAGGTCTTGCGTGCGCGACATCTGCTGGTTGACCGCGGCGACCAGCGGGCGCACCTCGGCGGGCAGGTCTGCCTCGGCGATGCGCGTGAGGTCGTCGGGCGTGCGCGCCTGCACCTCGCGCGCCAGCCGCGACAGCGGGCGCAGCGCCGCGGCCAGCGCCACGGCGGTGCCGCACAGCAGCATGGCCAGCACCAGGCCGTCGCGCAGCGCCGCGCTGCGCACCAGGCGCGCGGTGAACTCCTGCCGCGAGCGCGTGCTTTCTCCCACCTGCACCAGCACGCTGCGGCCCGTGCTGCCGGCGGGCGCGCGGTCGAGGTCGCGGCGGTAGGCGGCCAGCCGCACCGCTTCGCCGAAGTAGGTCGCGTCGTAGAAAACCGGTGTGCCCATCTTCAGCTCGACCGGCGGCGCGGGCAGGTCGGCGCTGCCCAGCTCGACCAGTCCGTCGGAGGTCGACACCCTGAAGAAAACCTGGCCACTCGCAGTGAGCTCGAAGAACTCGAGCATCGTGTATGGCAGCTCGACCGACAGCCCGCCCGATGCGGTCGAGATGTTGGCGTCGATCGACTTCAGCGCGCCCAGCAGCGATCGGTCGTAGGCCGCGTTGGCTGCGGCCAGCGCGTCGTGCCGCGTCATCCACAGTTCGAGGCCGGTCACCACCAGCAAGGCCGGGAACAGCAGCAGCGCGAGCCGCTGCCACAGGCTCGCACGCCGCAGGCGGGTCCCCATGTTCAGCGCCATGCCCACGATGCACGGTGCCGAAGCGGCTTCTTCACGAGGCACCGGGGAACCGGCTCTACCGGGCCGCAGGTGTCGCCCCTGGCGAGGGGGAAGGAGACGCGACACGAAGTGCGCGAAGCCTGGGGGCGTGCCATTTATTCCGCTTCCAGCACATAGCCCAGCCCGCGCAGCGTGACGATGCGCACGCCGCTGCCGTCCAGCCTCTTGCGCAGCCGGTAGACGAAGACTTCCACCGCTTCGGGATGCACCTCCTCGTCGTCGGAGAACACGCGCTCGAGGATCTGCTGCTTCGACAGCGGCTCGCCGCTGCGCTGCACCAGCACGCGCAGCACCGCCAGTTCACGCGGCGACAGCGCGAGCGCCTCGCCGTTCAGCGTGAAGTGCCGGCGCGCGCCGTCGTACACCAGTGGCCCGCAGGCCAGCCGGGGATGCTCCACGCCGCGCGCGCGGCGCACCAGCGCATGCAGCCGCGCCTCGAGCTCGGCCAGCGCGAAGGGCTTGGCGAGGAAGTCGTCCGCGCCCGCGTTGAGCGAGGCCACGCGCTCGTTCACCGAGTCGCGCGCCGTCAGGATCAGCGCGGGCAGCCGCTGGTCGCGCTCGCGCAGGCGTTGCAGCACCGTGTGCCCGTCGAGCCCGGGCAGGCCCAGGTCGAGCACCAGCGCATCGTGGTCGCGCTGCTGCAGCGCCCGATCGGCCAGCCTCCCGTCGTCCACCCATTCGACCTGAATGCCCGCGTGCTCCAGCGCCTTGCAGAGCCAGGTGCCCAGGGTGTGTTCGTCTTCCGCAAGAAGGATGCGCATCGGCTGATCCTAGTTGTGCCGGGCCTTTTCGGGAAACACCGCGGAACCGGCTTTGCCGGGCCGCAGGTGTTGCCCCCTGCAAGGGGGCTGGCGCAGCGACACGAAGTGCGCGAAGCCTGGGGGTTTGCCAGTCAATCCGGCTTGATGTTTGCCCTTGCGATCACTTTCTGCCAGCGGGCCTGCTCTGCCGCAATGAACTGAGTGAACTGCTCGGGCGTGCCGCCGACAGCTTCGGCCGCATCGGCCGTCAGCCGCTGCATCGAGTCGGGCGACTTCACCGCCTTCATCGTCTCGGCCGAGAGCTTGGCCATCTGCGCGGGCGTGATGTTGGCCGGCGCCAGCATGCCGTACCACTGCGTCATCTCGAAACCGGGGAAGCCTTGCTCGGCCACGGTCGGTACGTCTGGTAGCTGCGCCAGGCGCTTGGCCGAGCCGGTCGCGATGCAGCGCACCTTGCCCGCCTTGATGAACGGAATGATCGCCGCCGCGCCGATGGCCGACGCGTCGAGCCGGCCCGAGAGCAGGTCGGTCACCATCGGCCCGGTGCCGCGGTAGGGCACGTGCAGCATGAACACGTCGGCCGTCATCTTCAGGTATTCGAATGCCAGGTGCCCCGCGCTGCCGTTGCCCGCCGAACCGTAGCTGAGCTTGCCCGGCTTCGACTTGGCATAGGCGATGAACTCCTTGAGGTTCTTGGCCGGCACGTCCGGGTGCACCACGTACAGGCTGGGCACCTTGGCCAGCAGGCTCACGGGCTTGAAGTCCTTGTTCGCGTCGTAGGGCAGCTTGGCAAAGATGTACGGATTGACCGCCAGCGTGCCGATGTGGCCCAGGATGATCGTGTGCTGGTCGGTGCTGCGCGCCACTTCGCTCATCGCGATGTTGCCGGCCGCGCCGGGCTTGTTGTCGACGAACACGCTCTGGCCCAGCGTGCGCGAAAGCTCGGCCGCGGTCGAGCGCGCGACGATTTCCGAGCTGCCGCCGGGTGCGAAGGGCACGACGAAGCGGATCGACTTGTTGGGCCAGGCGTCTTGCGCCGAGGCCAGCGAGGGCAGCAGGCCGCCGAGGCCGAGGGCGCCGCCGGTTTGGAGCCAGTGGCGGCGGTTCAGGCGGGCATCGTTCGAAAAGAAGTCGGACATGGGGCTTTGTCTCCAGCGCTTTTGGATTGAAAGCGCGCATCCTGCCCGGCAGAGGCTGTCGGAATGCTGTCAGTCGCCGCCCGTCCAGTAGTCGCGGCCGAATTCGCGTGCGAGCCTGGCGATCAGGTGCTCCACGCGCGCAAGCACGGTTTCCACCTGCGCGCGCACAGGCGCGTATGCAAAGCGCAGGTTGTGGAAGGTCTTGCCCTCGTCCGGGTCGTCATCGCGCAGGTACAGCATGCCGTCGTGCAGCCGCAGGTCGAAGAACCAGCCTTGCTCGTAGTCGGAGAACACTTCGCCCGGCGTGCCGGCCGTCAACGATTCGATGAAGGCCCGCCCCTCGCTGAAGCGGTCGTGCCACGGAAAGCTCAGCAGAAAGCGGCCTGGTGCAAGGACGACCGGCCTGTTCCAGAAATTGGGGCTGTCTGCCAGGTCCTTGCCGTGGTGCGCGGCTTTGGTGAGCAGGTCGCGGTAGTGGCGGCAGAGCTCTTCCTCGTGGCCGACGCAGTCGGCCGACAGCACGAAGCCCTGTGCCGCACCCGGTATGGCCGGCTGGTAAAGCGGCTCGCGCATGTTCTGCCATTGCTCGGGCGAGATGTTCGACGAAGGGCCGTAGTAGAACGAGGCCTCCACGATGAAAGCGATATCGATGAGCACGCCTTCCACGGGCTCCGACTGCGACGCCCAGTCCGGCAGCGTTGCCCGGTCCGGGGAGTGCGGTGCATCAGCGTCCACGGCGATCCTCAGATCAGGTTGCGCATCGCCTGCGCCGTCTCCCGCAGCACCGGCAGCACCCGCGCCACCGCGTCTTCCGAGCTCTCGTGTCCCATCGGCATCGTGATGTTCAGCGCCCCCACCAGCGTGCCGTGGCGGTCGCGCAGCGGCGCCGCGATGCCGCGCGAGTTCAGGTCCAGCTGCTGTTCCGACAGCGCCCAGCCCTGCGCCCGGATGCGGGCCAGCTCCAGCTTCATGCGCTCCATGCTCGCGATGGTGTGCGAGGTGAAAACCGTGAGCTGCCTGGTCGCCAGCCACTCGTTCAGCTCGGCGTCGCTGCGCAGCGCCAGCATCAGCATGCCAGAGGCCGTCACCTGTGCCGGCACGCGGGCGCCCAGTACGTAGCCGGTGCTCATGCTGCGGTTCGGCCCGTTGCGCGCGATGTAGACCACCTCGTCCCCGTCCATCACGCTGAGGTAGGCGATCTCGTTGGTGCCGGCGGCCACGCGCTGCAGAAAAGGCTGCACCACGCGCGGCAGGCGGGCCGATTCCAGGTACGAGCGGCCCAGCCGCAGCACCCGCGGCGTGAGCCAGAACAGCTTGCCGTCGCTGGCCACGTAGCCCATGTGCTGCAGGGTGAGCAGGTAGCGCCGCGCGGCGGTGCGGGTCATGTTCGTGCGCTGGCCCGCCTGGCTGGCGGTGAGGCGCGGGTTGGCATCGTCGAAGGCCTCGATGATGCTCACGCCGCGCTCCAGGCCGGCAATCCAGTCGCGCTTGTCCAGGCCTGCGGGGGGTGTCGAGTCGTCCTTGCTCATGGGCGGAAGTGTGCCTCCGGCGATGCGGTTGGCGTTGGCATTCGGTGCAGGTGAAAACCCTTGATTTGAACGATTAACGATTTTTAAAGATCGATTATCGAACGTTCTGAGGCATGCATTCCTGCATCAATGGGCTGAAGGGACTATAAAGCTCGGCATCCGGCCTCGAAAAGAGCGATTGACGAACGGAAGCAAGCACATGAGCCATTCCATCAGCGGCAGCACCCAGGCGTACCTTATTCCGGGCGACCCGGTTCGCAACGTGCGGCTGCCGCGCATGTTCAACGCGGCCTTCGAGCGCTTCGGCATCGACGCGGTGCTGCTGCCCATGCAGGTGCCGGTGCGTGACTTCGCGGTGTTCTTCAAATCGGCCTTCCTGGCGCGCAACCTGCGCGGCATGGTGATCGCGCCGCCGCACAAACCGCTGGTGGTCGACCTGCTCGACGGTTGCGGGCTCTTCGGGCGCGTGGCGGGTTCGGTGAACGTGGTGCGCCGCACCGAGGGCGACCAGCTCGAGGGCGACCTGTTCGACGGCGAAGGCCTGATCGGCGCGCTCGACCACTGCAACATTCCCTTTCGCGGCAAGTGCGTGCTGATCCTCGGCGCGGGTGTGAGCGCGGCGGCCATCGGCGTGGCGCTTGCCGAAGGCGGCGTGGTGAACGGCGCCGCGCACATCGCATTCTTCGACCGCGCCGCCGGCAAGGCCGCGGGCGTGGCCGCCAAGCTCGACGCCTTCTTCGACGCCACGGTGGTGGCCGTCGACAGCAACGCGCCGGAGGGCTACGACCTTGTCGTCAACGCCACGCCGCTCGGGCTGGTCGAGGACGACGCGCTGCCTGTGGACGTGGCGCGCATGGACAGCCATGCCGCGCTGTTCGACATCCTGTTGCGCAACCAGCCCACGCCGCTGGTGCGCGCGGCCCGCGCGCGCGGGCTCAACGCGCAGGCCGGCTTCGAGATGCTGATCCAGCAGATGCCGCACTACCTGCGCTACTTCGGCCACACCGAAGCGGCGGATGCGCTGCGCGCCGACGCCGATTTCCTGCGCGAGATCATCTACCCGCCGGCCATGCACGGCGAAATCGCCAAGCCCCTGCGCTATCACTCCCCGAGCGTGGCCTGAGCCACGCCTTTTCATTCAAGAGACTCGACATGATTTCCGGCAAGACAACGCTCATCGCCCACCTGGGTTTTCCGACCGAAGCCTTCAAGGCTCCGATGATCTACAACCCCTGGTTCGACAAGCAGGGCATCGACGCGGTGGTGGTGCCGATGGGCGTGAAGCCCGAGGACTACGCGGCCTCGCTGCCGCAGATCTTCAAATTCAGCAACCTGCGCGGCGCACTCGTGACCATGCCGCACAAAGTCACGACGATGGCGCTGGTGGACGAGGTGACGCCCACCGCGCGTGTGGCGGGCGCCTGCAACGCGATCCTCAAGCGGCCCGACGGCACGCTGCTGGGTGACCAATTCGACGGCGCCGGCTTCGTGCGCGGCGTGGAGCGCAAGGGGCGGCTCTTCAAGGGCACGCGGGTGCTGGTGTCGGGCACGGGCGGCGTGGGTTCGGCCATTGCGGCGTCGATTGCCGCGGCAGGCGCCGCCGAGCTGATGTTGTTCGACATGAGCGAAGCCTCGGCCGGTGCGCTGGCCGCGCGGCTGCGCGAGCACTATCCGCAGATGAAGGTGAGCACGGGCTCGAAAGACCCGGCCGGCTACGACGTGGTCGTCAACGCCACGCCGCTGGGCATGAAGGAGGGCGACCCGCTGCCTTTCGACGTGGACCGCATCGACTCTGGCACCTTCGTCGGCGAGGTCGTGATGAAGACCGAATACACGCCGTTGCTCGAGGCCGCGAAGGCCAAGGGCTGCCAGGTGCAGGTCGGCACCGACATGCTCTTCGAAATGATCCCCGCGTACCTGGAGTTCTTCGGCTTTGGCACAGCGTCCCCGGAGGAATTGCGCGCCGTGGCCCAATTGAAATATTGAAAGGCCGAGTCACCGCATGAGCATCTTTGAAGGTTTTCTCTCCACATCCGAAACGCTGGGCGCCTTCAGCGACCGCGCGTTCGTCGACGCCATGCTGCGTTTCGAGGCGGCGCTGGCGCGCGCCCAGGCCGCCGAGGGGCTGATTCCCGAGAGTGCCGCGCACTCCATCGTGAGCAGCTGCAAGGTCGAGCTGTTCGACGTTGCCAAGATCGTGCGCGAGAGCGGCCGCGCGGGCAGCGTCGCCATTCCGCTGGTCAAGGCGCTGCGCGAGGCCGTGAGCCTTTTCAACGCCGAGGCCGCACCGTATGTGCATTTCGGCAGCACCAGCCAGGACGTGATCGACAGCGCGATGGCGCTGGTCACGCGCGAGGCGGTCGCGCTCGTCGAGGCCGACCTGGCCAAGGCGGCCGATGCCTTGCTGCGACTGGCCACGCAGCACGCAGAGACACCCATGCTCGCGCGCACGCTGATGCAGCCGGCTTCCGTCACCAGCTTCGGCTTCAAATGCGCCGGCTGGGCCGCGCCGCTGGTACGCAGCCGCCTGCGCCTGCGCGAGGCCGCGAAGCACGCGCTGCAATTGCAGCTCGGCGGCGCCGTCGGCACGCTCGCGCAGATGAAGGGGCAGGGCGCGGCCGTGCGCCAGCGCATGGCCAAGGAACTGGGCCTGGGCGACCCCGGCGCGACGTGGCACACGCAGCGCGACGAATGGGTGGCGCTCGGCTGCGAGCTGGGCCTCATGACCGGCAGCCTCGGCAAGATCGCGGTCGACATCGCGCTGCTCGGCCAGTACGAAGTAGCCGAAGTCTCCGAGCCCAGCGAACCCGGCCGGGGCGGCTCGTCGGCCATGCCGCACAAGCGCAACCCGGTGGCGTCGATGGTGGCCATCGCCGCCGCGCACCGCGCGCCGCAGCGCGTAGCCGCCTTGCTAGGCGCCATGCCGCAACAGCACGAACGCGCGCTCGGCGCCTGGCAGGCCGAGCTGGCCGAATGGCCGCAACTGCTGATGTCGGCGCACGGCAGCGTGCGCGCCATGGCCGGCGCGCTGCCGGGCCTGCAGGTCGATGCCGCGCGCATGCGCGCCAACATCGACCGGCTGCGCGCCGAACTCCCGCGCGACGCGGCCGACGAATGGTTCGACCCTGCGCTCGCCATCAATGCCGGACAGACTGCCCTCGCCGAAGTGAAGGCGATGCAGGCCCGGCTCACAGACAAGGAACTCCCGCAATGACCGCCCCCGAAACGCCCGCCAGCGACTACGAAGCCGGACTCGTCAACCGCCGCCGCGTGCTCGGCGATGCAT
The DNA here is from genome assembly GCF_965279555.1 of Variovorax sp. Lineage (NCBI taxonomy): Bacteria > Pseudomonadati > Pseudomonadota > Betaproteobacteria > Burkholderiales > Comamonadaceae > Variovorax > Variovorax sp. The sequence goes on from NZ_OZ257247.1 coordinate 1,415,295, forward strand.
GGGTCGACAAGTCGCTCGCCAACCGCAACGGCTTCAACGCCGAGTTCCAGGAACTCATCACGCGCCATGCGTGGAACGACATCTGGGGCCGCCCCGCGCTGGGCGACAAGACGCGCCGCTACATGGTGCTGTCGATGATGCTGGGCATCCATGCGTATGAAGAATTCGCCATGCACGTGCGCGCCGCGCTCGACGGCCCGCCCGAGTCGCGCCTCACGCCCGAAGACATCAAGGAAGTGATCATGATGGCCGCCATCTACTGCGGTGTGCCGGTGGCCAACCACGCCTTCGGCATCGCGACCGGCATCCTGCGCGAGAAGGGCCTGCTGCCCGCCACGCCCGCGACCGCCGCGCAGTGAGCGCGCCGGTCGCCCGCAAGGGCCGGTTCGACGTCAGCTTCGCGCTGTTGCTGCCGCTTCTGCTGGCGGCGCAGCCCGTGGCAACCGACAGCTACCTGCCGGCGCTGCCCGCCATCGCCAAGGAGCTCGGCTCCGCCAGCACCAGCCTCACGCTGTTCGTGCTGGCTTTCGGCTTTGCGCAATTGCTGTGCGGCCCCTTGGCCGATCGCTTCGGCCGGCGGCCGGTGCTGCTGACGGGGCTCGGCTGCTACGTGCTCGCGGCACTGGGCGGGGCGTTCGCCGGCAGCGTGGTGCTGCTCGCGGGCTGGCGCGCGTTGCAGGGCTTTTCGATGGCCGCGATCCTCGTGTGCTCGCGTGCCGCGGTGCGCGACCTGTACCCGGCCCACGAAGGGCCGCACGTCATGGCGCGCGGCCTCACCGGGCTGGGCGTGGTGGGGCTGCTGGCGCCGCTGCTCGGCGCATGGCTGGTGCAGGGCGCGGGCTGGCGCTGGGTGATGGTGGCGATGGCGGTCTATGCCTCGGTGCTGTTCGCGATGTGCTGGCATTCGTTCGCCGAAACGCGCAAACCGATGGGCGAGGGCGGCCTCTCCGCGCCGCGCGGCAGCACCCGCACCGTGTTCGCGAGCCGCTCTTTCCGCGCCTGGGCCTCGGTGGCCGCGTCGACCTACGGCGGGCTCTTCTGCTTCCTGCTGCTGTCGCCGATGGTCTACATCGGCTACCTGGGCTGGTCGCCTGCGTGGTACGGCTGGATCCCCGCCGGCGGCTCGCTGGTCTACATCTTCAGCACCACCATGTGCCGCACGCTGCTGCGGCGCCATGGGCCGGTGCGCACCGTGCGGCTGGGCGCCTCGCTCAGCATCACGGGCGCGGTGATCCAGGCGCTCGGCTGCTGGCTGATGCCGCTCAGCGCGGTGCCGCTGCTGGCGGGCCACGCGGTGTACTGCCTCGGCCACGGCATCCACCAGCCCTGCGGGCAGGCGGGCGCGGTGGGCGATCTGCCGCACCTGGCGGGCCGGGCCGTGTCGTGGTCCGGCTTCGGCATGATGATGGTCGCGTTCTGCGTGGGGCAGCTGGCAGCGCGCTTCGTCGATACCGACTACACCTACGGCGCCTGGCCGATGGTCGTGCCCATGCTTCTGGCCGGCATTTCGCTGATGGCCATCGCGTTCTTCTGGCTGCCACGTCTTCAACATCCGACAAAGGAAACCACACCATGACCCGTTTGAATGTCGTTCGCGAAGGCGACGGCCCGATCGTCGTGCTCAGCCATGCGCTCGGCTGCGACCTGACCATGTGGGACGGCGTGGCCGCGCAGCTCGCGCGGGCCCACACCGTGATCCGCTACGACCACCGCAACCACGGCGCCTCCGAAGTGGTGCCGGGCCCCTTGCGCATCGAGACACTGGCGGAAGACGCCGCCGAGCTCATCCGGCGCGAGGCGGGCGGCGAGCCGGTGCATTTCGTCGGCCTGTCGATGGGCGGCATGACCGCGCAGGCGCTGGCCGTGCGCCACCCCGAGCTGCTGAAGACCGTGGTGATCGCCAACTCGTCCGCGCACTACCCCGACCAGGCCCCGTGGCGCGCGCGCGCCGAGACGGTCAATGCACAGGGCGTGGCCGCCATCGCGCCCGGCGCGGTGTCGCGCTGGCTCACGCCCGACTTCGTGACCACACCCGAGGGCGCGGCCGCCGCCAAGGCGCTGCACGACGTGCTCGTGCGCACCGACCCGCAGGCCTACATCGCGAGCTGCAATGCCGTGGCCGCCATCGACTTCCGCGAGAGCAACCACCGCATCGCCGTGCCCACGCTGGTGATCGGCGGCCTGCGCGACGAGGCCACGCCCATGGCCATGTCGCAGGCCATTGCCGGCGCGATTCCGCATGCGCAACTGGCCACCATCGACGCCGCGCACGTCAGCGCCGCGGAGCGGCCGGTGGAGTTCGCACAGCTGCTGATCGATTTCTGGCGCAGTCTTTGAGGGCTGGGCGCTACACCGTTGGCCTAGGTGTATCCCGTATTTCGTGCGAATAATGGACGCATGTGATCGATGATCGATCAAAAGGCCTCTGAATAGATTGTGGCGGTGGCCGGGTGTTTCTAAAGTCCACCCCATGCATCGCTCCATCGCCACCGTCTCGCTCAGCGGCACGCTCCGCCAGAAGCTCGAAGCCGTCGCAGCCGCGGGTTTCGACGGCATCGAGCTGTTCGAGGCCGACTTCATCAACTTCAAGGGCACCGCCGCCGAGCTGCGCCGCATCACGGCCGACCTGGGCCTGTCGATCGACCTGTACCAGCCGTTCCGCGACTTCGAAGGCATGCCCGAGCCGCAGTTCCGCCGCAGCCTGGAGCGCGCCGAGCGCAAGTTCGACCTGATGGAAGCCATGGGCGCGCCGCTGGTGCTGTGCTGCTCCAACACCTCGCCGCTGGCCTTGAACGACCCGGAGCTGGCCGCCGCCCAGCTGCACGAGCTGGCCGAGCGCGCCGCGCGCCGCAACCTGCGCGTGGGCTTCGAGGCGCTGGCCTGGGGCCGCCATACCTCGCTGTACGGGCAGGCCTGGAACATCGTCAGGCAGGCGAACCACGCGCACCTGGGCCTGATCCTCGACAGCTTCCACACGCTGTCGCTGAAGGACGATCCGGCGGGCATCGCCGACATCCCCGGCGAAAAAATCTTCTTCCTGCAGATGGCCGATGCGCCGCTGCTGTCCATGGACGTGCTCCAGTGGGCGCGCCACCACCGCTCGTTCCCGGGGCAGGGCGACTTCGACGTGGTCGGCTTCTTCACGCAGGTGCTGCGCGCGGGCTACACCGGGCCGCTGTCGCTGGAGATCTTCAACGACATCTTCCGCGAGACGCCGAACCGCCGCACCGCGGTGGACGCGATGCGCTCGCTGCTCTACCTCGAAAGCGAAGCACGCCAGCGCATGGCCGCCGCGCCTGTGCAGCCGCAGCGCGTGGAGCTGTTCAACCCGCCGCCGGTGCCGGCGCTGTCGGGCCTGTCGTTCATCGAGTTCGCGGCCGACGAGGCCTCGGCCCTCACGCTGGCCTCGCTGGTGAAGCAACTGGGTTTTCGCCGCGTGGGCAGGCACCGTTCGAAGGCCGTCACGCTGTATCGCCAGGGCGAGGTCAACCTGATCGTCAATGCCCAGCCCGATTCCTTCGCGCGCAGCCGTTTCGATGCGCACGGCACCTCGGTCTGCGCGCTGGGCGTGCGCTGCGCCGATCCGCTGGCAGCCGTGGGCCGGGCCACGGCCATGCGCTCGCAGCGGCACGACAGCCCGGTCGGCCCCAACGAGCTGCGCGTGCCGGCGGTCGTCGCGCCCGGCGGCAACCTCATCCACTTCGTGCCCGAGGCGCTGGGCGCCAACGGCCTGTACGAGGCCGATTTCATCCTCGAAGACGGCGGCCCCGACGAATCCGACGCCGGCCTGCAGCGCATCGACCACGTGGCGCTGGGCCTGGCGGTCGACCAGCTCGATACCTGGGTGCTGTTCACGCGCGCCGTGCTCGGCCTGGAGCCGGGCGAGAGCCTGGAGCTGGCCGACCCCTTCGGCCTCATCCGCAGCCGCGGCGTCGCCAACGCCGACCGCAGCCTGCGCCTGGTGCTCAACGTGTCGCTGAGCCAGCGCACCCGCACCGCGCGCACGCTGAGCGTGACCGGCGGCGGCGCGGTGCACCACATCGCGCTGAGCTGCCAGGACATCTTCGACACCGCCGCGAAGCTGCGCGCCAACGGCACGCGCTTCGTGCCCATCTCCGACAACTACTACGACGACCTCTCCACGCGCATCGACCTGGCGCCCGAACTGCTGGCGCGCATGCGGGAGGCGGGCGTACTGTTCGACCGCTCGGCGGCCGGCGACTACCTGCACATCTACACAGAGAGTTTCGAGGGGGGACTGTTCTTCGAGGTCGCACAGCGCGTGGGCAACTACGACGCCTACGGTGCCCTCAATGCACCGGCGCGCATGGCTTCCCAGGCGCAGGATTGATTCGGTTTTTTTGTCAACACTGGAGACACACACATGGCAAGCAACACAGCCCATGAGCCGCAAGGCAGGCATCAGTCGAGGAAGGCCGCCGCAAGCGGGTGGATCGGCTCGGCGCTGGAGTATTACGACTTCTTCATCTACGCCACGGCCGCGGCGTTGATCTTTCCGCAGATCTTCTTTCCCAAGGGCGACGCGACGACGGCCATCGTCGCGTCCCTCGCAACCTACGGCGTGGGCTATGTCGCGCGCCCCATCGGCGCCTTCGTGCTCGGCCACTGGGGCGACACGCACGGGCGCAAGCAGGTGCTGGTGCTTTGCATGTTCCTGATGGGCTTCTCCACCGTGGCCGTCGGCCTGCTGCCGACCTACGACCAAGTCGGCCTGCTGGCTCCCGTGCTGCTGGTGCTGCTGCGCCTGGTGCAGGGTTTTGCGGTGGCGGGCGAGATCTCGGGCGCCAGCTCGATGATCCTGGAGCACGCGCCGTTCGGGCGCCGAGGCTTCTTCGCGAGCTTCACGCTGCAGGGCGTGCAGGCCGGCCAGATCCTGGCGGCCGCCGTGTTCCTGCCGCTGGCGCACTACATGCCTGAAGACGCCTTCAACTCGTGGGGCTGGCGCATTCCGTTCCTGCTGAGCTTCCTGGTGATCGTGGCGGGCTACATCATCCGCCGCGAGGTCGACGAGACGCCGGCCTTCGCCGAAGTCGACAAGAAAGGCGAAGTGGCCAAGGCGCCGATCGTCCAGGCCTTCACCGACAGCTGGGCCGACATGCTGCGCGTGGTGTGCATGGCGCTGATGAACGTGATTCCGGTGGTGGCCACGGTGTTCGGCGCGGCCTATGCCGTGCAGGCCGCCTACGGCATCGGCTTCCAGAAGGACGTGTACCTGTGGATTCCAGTGCTCGGCAACATCCTTGCCGTGATCGTGATCCCGTTCGTGGGCAACCTGTCGGACCGCATCGGCCGCCGCCCGCCGATCATCGTCGGCGCGCTGCTCTCGGGGCTGCTTTCCTTCGTGTACCTGTATGCCATCAGCATCCGCAACGTGCCGCTGGCCATCGCCATGTCGCTGCTGATGTGGGGCATCGTGTACCAGGGCTACAACGCTACCTTCCCGAGCTTCTACCCGGAACTGTTCCGCACCCGCAACCGCGTCTCGGCCATGGCCATCTCGCAGAACATCGGCACCACCTTCACCGCGCTGCTGCCCGCGCTGTTCGCCGCCGTGGCGCCTCCGGGCTCGACCAACGTGTGGTTCACCGTGGGCGCCATCACCTTCGCGGTGACCGTGCTCGCGGCCCTCGCGGCACTGAGCGCACGGGAAACCTACCGCGTCCGCATGAACGACCTGGGCAAGCCCGATGCGGTGCCGGTCGACAAGCAGGAGTACGACCGCATGCGCGAGAAGACGCTGCAGGAAGCACGCCTGGCCAAGGCTGCCGCCTGAGGCCGGGGCACGCACCGGGAGGCTGAAGACCTTTCGCCTGCCAAGGGTTGTGGCGCCGTGAAGAATGGCGCCATGACCACATCTTCTTCCTCCCACCTCAAGATCGACTTCGTCTCCGATGTGTCTTGCCCCTGGTGCGCCGTTGGCCTGAGTTCGCTCGAGGCGGCGCTCAGGAAGGTGGCGCCGGACGTCACCGCGGAACTGCATTTCCAGCCCTTCGAGCTGAACCCGCAGATGCCGCCCGAAGGCCAGGACACCTTCGAGCACCTCAACCAGAAGTACGGTTCCACGCTTGAGCAGCAGGCGCAGTCGCGCGAAATGATCCGCCAGCGCGGCGCCGCCGTCGGCTTCGAGTTCAGCCCCGAAGGCCGTCCGCGCGTGTACAACACCTTCAATGCCCACCGCCTGCTGCATTGGGCCGAGCTGGAAAGCCCGGCCAGGCAGGCGGCGCTGAAGAAGCTGCTGCTGAAGGCCTACTTCACCGACAGCCAGAACCCGTCGGACCCCGAAGTGCTGGTGCGCGCCGCCACCGAAGCCGGGCTCGATGCGGCCCGTGCCCGCGAGATCCTGAACAGTGACGAGTTCGCGAAGGAAACCCGCGAACGAGAGCGCATGTACACCGATGCCGGCATCCACTCGGTGCCCGCGATCATCATCAATGACCAGCACCTGATCTCGGGCGGCCAGCCCGTCGAAGTGTTCGAGCGCGCGCTGCGCCAGATTGCCGGCGCTGCACCGGCCAGCCTGTCGACAGCCTGACTTAGCTGGCGCTTAGGCGCCGGCTTTGCGCGGCGTTACGAGGGTAAAGAGCGTCAACGCGGGGCAGGCCGCAGTGGTTGAGGAGAACATCTCCAATCACTGTCACCATCAGGAGCTCCGAAGATGAAGAAGAAAAGCCTAATCACCGCACTCGCCACGTTCACGCTCGTGGCAGCGGCTTCCCTGCCGGCACTGGCCGACGAATACGGCAGGCATCCTTTCTACCTCCATGCCTTGTCCGACCTGCGCACCGCGGCCTGGCAGGTGGACCACCGCCGCCCCGAGGACGGCCAGGTCTCGCGCGACGAGATGGTGGTGCTCGATGAGATCCATGCCGCCATCGGCGACCTGCAGCACGCCGCATGGCTCGACGGCAAGCCCGTCGAATGGCGCGAGCCCACCGACGCATGGCTGCCGCGCGAAGGCCGCCTGCATGCGGCAATCGACCTGCTGCGCAAGGTGCGCTCCGACGTGGCGCGCGAAGAAGACGATCCGCGCTCGCGCCCGTTCCAGCAACGCGGCCTGGCGCATGTCGACGTGGCGCTCAATGCCGCTCAGCACGCCATCGGCGACGTGCGCCACCACGACATGCGCAGGGAGTGAGGGCGGTGGCCACCCCCGGTGGAAATGTGCCGCTGCGCCGCGCATCGTTGGCGCTCGGTGCCTGCGTGCTGGCGCTGCTTGCGGCCTGCGCGAGCACGCCTGGCAGCCAGCGGCCGCTGGTGTCGCTGTCGCTGCCCTCCACGCAGGTCAATGACGCCACGCGCCTGCGCTGGCTCGACCGCGTGAGTTGGGGCGCCAACGCCAGCAGCGACGCCCATCTGGCGCAACGCGGCCTCGCGCTGTGGATGCGCGACCAGCTCAATCCGCGCCCCGCGCCGCTGCCGCCCGCGGCACAGGCGCAGATCGACGCGATGGCCATCTCGCACACGCCGCTCGACCAGCTCGTCATCGGGCTGGAAGCACAGCGCAAGGCGGCCGACGCGCTGCCCGACGAAGACCAGAAGAAGGCCGCGCGTCAGGCTTATCAGCAACAGCTCAACCAGCTGGCGCGCGAGGCGCAGACGCGCTTCCTGCTGCGCGCGCTCTACTCGCCGAACCAGCTGCAGGAGCAGATGACCTGGTTCTGGATGAACCACTTCAACGTCAACCTGCGCAAGGACAACATCCGCGCGATGGTCGGCGACTACGAAGAGAACGCCATCCGCCCGCATGCGCTCGGCAAGTTCCGCGACCTGCTCGGCGCCACGCTGCATCACCCCGCGATGCTGCGCTACCTCGACAACGCGCAGAACGCCGCCAACCGCATCAACGAGAACTACGCGCGCGAGCTGATGGAGCTGCACACGCTGGGCGTGGGCAGCGGCTATTCGCAGGGCGACGTGCAGGAACTGGCACGCGTGCTCACCGGCGTGGGCGTTACCAGTGCACCGCTCGATGCGCCGCCGCCGAACATCCGCCCCGCGGTGCGCGCGGACTACGTGCGCAAGGGCCTGTTCGAGTTCAACCCGAACCGGCATGACTACGGGCCGAAGACACTGCTGGGCCAGCCGATCAAGAGCCACGGCCTGGCCGAGGCCGACGAGGCGCTCGACCGCCTGGCGAGCGCGCCGGCCACCGCGCGCTTCATCTCGCGCAAGCTGGCCGTGTACTTCGTGTCGGACGATCCGCCGCAGGCGCTGGTCGAGCGCATGGCCGCCGCCTTCACGCGCAGCGACGGCGACATCGCCGTCACGCTGAAGGCGATGTTCGAGTCGCCCGAGTTCACCGCGTCGCTGGGCCGCAAGTTCCGCGACCCGGTGCACTACGTGATCGCCGGCGTGCGGCTCGCGTACGACGACCGCGTGGCATTGAACGTCAACCCGATGCTCAACTGGATCAATCGCATGGGCGAGCCGCTGTACGGCCACGAGACGCCCGACGGCTATCCGCTCAACGAGGTGGCCTGGGCGAGTGCCGGGCAGATGAACACGCGCTTCGAGATCGCCCGGGCCATCGGCGCGAACGGCGCGGTGCTGTTCAGGGCGGACGACAAGGCGCCGCTGGAGAAGCCCGCATTTCCGCAACTGGCCGAGTCGCGCGCTGTGCGTGCGATGCAGGCCGGACTGAGCGCGGACACGCGCGAGGCGCTGGCGCAGGCGAAGAACCCGCAGGAGTGGAATACCTTCCTGCTGGCGTCGCCGGAGCTGATGCGCCGCTGAGGTATTCGGTATTTCTCCCTCCCCCGCTGGGGGAGGGCGGGGTGGGGGCAAGCGGCGCATCCACCGGGCGCTCTGCCTGCCCCCATCCCGACTTTCCCCCAGAGGGGGAAGGAGCAAGGCAAAAGAAAGGACAAAACGTCATGCAACGTCGAGAACTCCTGAAGCTCATGGCCGCCGCCCCCTTCGCAGGCGCCGCAGGGCAGCTCATGGCCGCGCCCGCGGCCGAAGGCGCCAAGCTGCTGGTCGTGTTCCTGCGCGGCGCCTACGACTGCAGCAACCTGCTGGTGCCCACCAGCAGCGACTTCTACTACGCCTCGCGCCCCAACATCGCCATCCCGCGCCCCGGCACGCCCAACGGCGCGCTGCCGCTCGACGGCAACTGGGGCCTGCACCCCGCGCTCGCGCAGAGCGTGATGCCGATGTTCCAGCAGAAGCAGGCGTCGTTCATCGCCTTCGCGGGCACCGACGACCTCACGCGCAGCCACTTCGAGACGCAAGACTCCATCGAACTGGGGCAGGCACTCGACAAGCGCCGCGACTACCGCTCGGGTTTCCTCAACCGGCTGGCCGGCGTGCTCGGCGCGGGACCCGTTACCGACGTGTCTCCCATCGCCTTCACCGACCAGTTGCCGATCTCGCTGCGCGGCAACGCCAAGGCCGCCAACATGGCGCTCGCGGGCAACGCGCGCTCGGGCCTCGACGCGCGGCAGAGCCAGGTCATCGCGAACATGTACCGCAACACCTCGCTGGCCCAGCCCGTGGCCGAAGGCTTCCAGGTGCGCGACGAGGTGATGCGCGCGGTGCAGGCCGAGATGGACGCCGCCAGCCGCAACGCCATGACCGCCAAGGGCTTCGAGCTGGTCGCGCGCCGCATGGCGCTGCTGATGCGCGACCGCTTCGACCTCGGCTTCGTCGATGTCGGCGGCTGGGATACCCACGTGGGGCAGGGCGCCGCCACCGGCTACCTCGCCAACCGCTTCGAGGAACTGGGCCGCGGCGTGGCCGGCTTCGCGCAGGAGATGGGCGACGACGCATGGCGCCAGACCGTGGTGGTGGTCATCAGCGAATTCGGCCGCACCTTCCGCGAGAACGGCAACCGGGGGACGGACCATGGGCACGGGACCGTGTACTGGGTGCTTGGCGGCGGGCTGTCGGCGCAGGCCGGCGGGCAAATCGTGGGCGAGCAGCAGGCGCTGACGCAGGCCACGCTGTTCCAGAACCGGGACTATCCGGTGCTCAATGAGTACCGGGCGGTGTTCGGCGGGCTGTTCAAGCGGATGTATGGGCTGTCGCCGGCGCAATTGGCGAAGGTGTTCGATGGGGTGGCGTCTAAGGATTTGCGGCTGGTTTGAGCGCTGTCCGCGCAGGCCCGCTACCGTCGCCGTTTAGCTCGAAGCCCGTATTGGGACTTGAAAAGACACCAGCCGTCGATGCGCAGGTTGATCATCGGCCGCGTCGCTTACGCATGAGACAGCTCGAACTCGGGTGTTCTGAGCACTTTCAATCCAGCAGAAGCTGCGGCTTGGCATGCGCCTTCCGCGTCGTTCCGCTTGATCAAAATGGCGAAGTAGGTGTCGCTGCCGACGTCAATGTGGAGCATCTCGAAACCCAGTGGGGCGGCCCACTTCGCAACCTCGCACAGGCCGCCAGGCACGGTTCTGGCCTTTTCATCGCCTACGCCCCAGCTCCATGGCTCAGGAATACCGAAACCGGTCGCAACCTCCGAGACCTGCCACTCCACTTCCTCGGACGCCTTCCAATCGCATTGGATGACAAACCATTGCCCGGCCGCTTGACCCTCTTTGCCGAGGGCGACCTCCTCGAACGCTTCCGATGAGTTGCCATACCTGTCGAAGCTGGCAAGCATCACCTCCATGAGGCGACGCCTTTCAGCTTCATCCAGGTGTGCAGTCGCCACGCGCGTGAAACGCCTCAAGGCTTCTCTTCGCGCAGGGGCGGGCGCTTCTTTAGCGCCACCTGCGACCGTGTTCACCGCGAGAGGAGCCGATGAAAATTGATCAGGCTTCGGTTCGGCATTGCGACGAAATAGTCCGGCTAAATATTTGAGCATTGAGCTTCCTGTCTATGGTCGGCGGGATTCAGTTGATGATCTCTCCCATGCCGACGCGCACGCGTTCCTTGAGTTGCAGTATGTACTCCGCGTCGAAGAGCTCCCAGGTCTGCAGTTCACCGACGATCCGCAGCGGCTCTCGGCTGCGGTACGAGCGCGTGGGATTGCCGGGAAACTTCTTGTCGGTGACATTGGGGTCGTCTTCGAAGGCGCCAGTGGGTTCGACGATGTAGACACGGCCACGGCCGTCGCCCTTCGCCATTTCCGCGGCCAGCCCCGCGCCCTTTGGCCACGCGGTGAAGTAGATGTGGTTCATGACGACGCGCTCGTCGTAGTTCGAGCAGAAGCCTGCGGTGAGCAGGTCGCCCACCCGGAGGTCTGCCCGCGTGCCGTGGAAGTAAGGGCCGGTTTGCAAGAAAGCCATTGCGGGTTGCTCCTCTGCACAACTTGAAGGCCGCGCAGTTTAAGGCCTCAGTGTCAGCCAGCGCACAGCGCTATTCGCTTCGCCGCCATCGCTTAAAGATGGGGCTTGAACCAGAGCCAGGCCGCGGTCCCTGAGCCCAGACCTCGGGCGGCAGCGCACGGATCCTGGCCGAATTCTGCCCGTCGTGATGACTAAGCATCGAGGATCGCCCATCGCTCGTGATCGCACCAACGTCCGTTGATGTTCAAGTAGCGAGGTGAATACCCTTCCTGCATGAAACCGCAGGCTTTCACAAGCGCGATCGATGCGACATTGGTCGGCTGGATGTTGGCCTCCAGTCGATGCAACTTGAGGTCTTGGAAAGCAAATCGAACCACCTCTTCCAACCCCTTTCGCATCAGGCCTTGTCTCTCGTGACCGGCGAAGACGTAGTAGCCGAGGTAGCCACTTTGGAATGCGCCCCTGACGATATTGGTGATGTTGAAGACGCCCACAAGGCAATCGTCGGCATGCCGGCAAACAAGAAATGCCGCGTTTTCCGGCGTGGACATTTTTTCCATGTAAGCCCGAAAATTTTCAGGCGTGGATGGTGGCGAGGTCCAAGGACTGTGAAGGTCGCCGCTCTTCTTGACCGACGCCAAGAACTCGCGCTCGTCGGACGACTCAGGTGGCCGAAGATAGACAGGCTGTGGCATTTCGGGTGTGGGCAAGGTCTGAGGAATTGGCGACATCTTGCCCGACCGAACAGGCGCCCTTCATCCAGCAGAACTCGGTTTTCGCCCCTCGGCTTGACGGGCTTTCCAAAGACCGCTTACATTGCCTGCGCCTCGTGATGAGCGGGGCCGGGTTTAGCAGCCCGCTGACATCCTGCGACGAAAGCCGCAGTTACCGCACATGGCCTGCGGCTTTTTCGTTCGCGCTTCCTTATTTAGGCGGCTCGGACGGGAGGGCTTGCGCCCTGCCGGTTTCCGCAAGGATGTCCCGGTCTGCTAACCCGTTCGAGCTGCCGCCCTCGTTTAGCAGCGGGTGCGTCGGTTTCTGCAAATCGACATCCTTGGAGGGCTTATGCCCGTTGCTTCAAACCCCGGTTGCCCTTGCGCACCGCACCGTCCCGCCGCCCAGTTCAAGCCCTTCGAATGGATCGAGGCCGAGCGGCTCGACCCCCACCAACAAATCCAGGCCGCATTTCTCAACGACGCGCGCGACGTGGTCCAGGGCGCATGCACGTTGGCCCAATTGCTCGCCTGGGACGAAGACCGACGCGATGCCGACTTGTCCGCCACAGACCCCGCGCCGCTCTTCGATGCCTGCCAGCGCGGCGCTTTGCAGCGATTGCTCTCGGTGTCGCTGAGCCTGCTTCATGCCCGCATCGAAAGCCAGTGCGACGCCCTGACGCCCTGAGCGCCTGTGCCATCATCTTCGGATGACCAGCAGCACACCCCACAGCGCATTCAGCAGTTCCGACGTAGTCGCCAAATACGCCGAAGGCCCGAAGCGGAACGTGCCCGGCTACAGCGGCATCCTGCCCATGACGCGCATCCTGCTCGGCGAGCGCGTTCCCGCGCAAGGCCGGGTGCTGGTGGTGGGCGCCGGTGGCGGCCTCGAGATGGAAGACCTGGCGCTCGCCAACCCCGGATGGACGATCGACGGCGTCGACCCCAGCGCCCCGATGCTCGAACTCGCGGCGAGCCGGCTGGGCCCGCTGATGTCGCGGATGGCCTTGCACGAAGGCTATGTGCATGACGCCCCCGCCGGCCCTTTCGACGGCGCCACATGCCTGCTGACCTTTCACTTCGTGCCGCCTGAGCAGCGCTTGCCCACGGCAAGGGAAATCCACCGCCGCCTGAAGCCGGGTGCGCCCTTCGTCGTTGCCCATCTCAGCGTGGACGACGGCGAGGGCGAGCGCGACATGTGGATGAAGCGCTACGCGGCTTTCCTCGTCTCATCGGGTTCCGAGCCGCGACAGGCGGCCGCCACGCGAGAAAAGGTCGAGAAAGAGCTGACGATCCTCTCGCCATCACAGGACGAAGCCATCCTGCGCGAAGCCGGCTTCAACGACGTGAGGCTTTTCTACGTGGGCTTCACGTTCAGGGGCTGGGTCGCCTACGCGTGACGAACTTCGCGGGCCTGCCGCCTCACGCCGTGTCCCTTCTTCGCGCCGCGCGCCTTGCGCGAAGCGCCGAGCCCTTTCTTGCGAGCGGCGGCTTCAAGAGCGAGCGCTGCGCGGGCTGCAGGCTGAGGCCCAGCCATTGCATGTGCGCCCTGCGCCCGTCAGTGCCAACGCGCGCGGGCGTGTGCCTGCTCATGGCCGACATCGAACCGCTCAAGCCGACCAACACCGGTTGGCTCATCGCCGACGTGGTGGCCGACACCTTCGCTTTCGGCTGGGCGCGCACCGAGGTCGATCCCGCTCTGCTTGCCCTGCTGGCCGATCCGCAATGGCAGCCTTGCGTGGTGTTCCCGGGCCAGTACGCCGCGCCGGAGCGGGTGGTGACCGCGGTGCAGCCAGCCCATGCCGACGGCGGCAAGCGCCCGCTCTTCATCCTGTTCGATGCCACCTGGGCCGAGGCGCGAAAGATGTTCCGCAGGAGCCCGTACCTCGACCGGCTGCCTGTGCTGAGCCTGCAGCCGGAGCAGATCACGCAATACAAGCTGCGCAACTCCGGCCGTGAGGATCACTTCTGCACCAGCGAGGTGGCCGCCATGTGCATGAGCCTGGCAGGCGAGCATGCCGTCGAACAGACGCTGGAGGCTTACCTCGCCGTGTTCACGCACCACTACCTGCGCGCGAAGAACCAGCAGCCGATTGCATGGGATGGCGACGCGCATCGGCGGCTGCGCGAAGCGCGCGGCCCGCAAACGACCCACCCGGTTTCCTTCTCATGACCCACCTTGTCTTCGTCTTCGGCACCCTTAAAGAGGGCTTCCCAAACTTCGCGACCAATCGCGGCAAGCGTGTCGCGGGGGAGTTCTCTACGGTGGAGCGATATCCGCTGTACCTGATCGGCGAGCGCTTCTCTCCGTGGCTTGTGTTTTCGGCAGGCGAGGGCGAGCGGGTGGTCGGGCAAGTCTTCGAGGTCGATCAGGCGGCGCTGGATGCGATGGACGTGCTTGAAAGAGTGACCGAGGCTGATGGCTATCGCCGCGTTTCGATTGCCGTCCAGCGGGTCGATGGTGAATCGCGCTCGGAGCTCTCGGTGCAGGCGTACGTCAAGGCGCCGGAGCACTTCCGTGTGGCGGATGTGAAGGCGGGGCCGTTGGGGGAGTACACGATGGCGCATGCCGGGCTCTACCGTTCGCGTGCCTCGGCAGGCTGACAGCGGAACCGGTTCGGCAATCCGGCGCGCGCTGTCACCCGGACCTCCTCACATCGGTGGCATCTTCTCGAACTTCTGCAACCCCGGGTCCAGAAAATCCCATTCATACCCCCGCACGGCATACGTGACGACCTGCGGCTTGTACCGCCCCGGATCATCCAGACTCGCCGCATGCACCGTGAAGATGTCGGGCATGGCCGCAAAGGTCATGTACACGGGCGAGCCGCAGGTCGGGCAGAACGCGCGTGTCTTGACGTTGCCGCTGTCGCCGACCATGTCCCACAGCGTGGCGTTGCCGCTGTGCTTCACGCCGCCGCGCACAAAGGTGAGGTACGAGCCGTGCCCCGTGCCGCTCTTGCGCTGGCAGTCGCGGCACTGGCAGTGGTTCTGGAAGACGGGTTCGGTCGCAATTCCATAGCGGATGGCGCCGCAAGCGCAGCCGCCGGTGTAGGCATGGGTCATCTGGTTTGTCCTTTCGAAGCGGGAGGCAACCAATCTAGCCGGGCAGGGCGGCTGCGGGGGAGTAACAAGTTCGTCGTGAGTCGGCTGGCAAATCGGCAGATGTAACGCGAAAGGATTGTCAATTCAGCGGCTCCTGCTTTGAAGTTCTTACAACTTCAGCGCCGTTCATGCCGCTTTCAGACGGTAAAGTGCTGACCTCCGGGCGCGAATTGTTTACGCGCCATTTCCCTCCGCCTCCCGCTCCCCCGTTTCTTCCTCTTCATGTCCAACCTCATCGTGCACGGCGGTACGCCGCTGCGTGGCCGCATCACCCCCTCCGCCAACAAGAACGCCGTACTGCCGGTGCTTTGTGCCACCTTGCTCACCTGGGAGCCGCTGCGGCTGCACGGGGTGCCCGACATCACCGACGTGCGCAAGATCCTGGAGATTTTCCGCACCCTGGGCAGCGACGTTCGCATGGACCACGAGACGGGCACGCTCGAACTGCATCACCGCGAGACCACCTTCGACGCCTCGCTGCACCGCCTGCCCGAGGAAATGCGCTCTTCGATCATGCTGGTGCCGCCGCTGCTCGCGCGCTTTGGCGTGGCGCGGCTGGAAGACAACGTGAAGGGCTGCACGCTGGGCGTGCGCGAGATCGATCCGCATGTGGAGGTGTTCCAGCGCTTCGGCGGCGAAGTGGAGCGCACCGAGGGCTCGCTGCTGGTTTACAGCAAGAGCCGGCTGACGCCCACCGACCACTGGCTGGACTACGCCTCGGTCACGACCACCGAGAACTTCGTGCTGTGCGCGGCCGCCGCGGGCGGCACGTCGACGCTGACCAACGCAGCGTCGGAGCCGCACGTGCAGGAGTTCTGCCGCTTCATGGCCATGATCGGCGTGCGCATCGACGGCATGGGCACTTCGCGGCTCACGGTGCATGGCGGCGGCACTCTCAAGGGTGGGGAGTTCCGCTTCGACGAAGACTTCCACGAGATCACCACCTTCCTCGCGCTCGGCGCCATTACCGGCGGCGACGTGGTGGTGCGCAACAGCGCGCCTGAGAACTTTCCGCTGCTGGACCGCACCTTCGCCAAGTTCGGCGTGCAGATCGTGCATGAAGACGGCTGGTCGCGCGCGCTGCGCAGCGGTCCGCTGAAGGTGCAGACACCGTTCACGAGCAACGTGCTGACCAAGGTGGAGGCGGCGCCTTGGCCGTACTTTCCGGTCGACCTGCTGCCGATCTTCATTGCGCTGGGCGTGCGCGCCCAGGGCAACGCGATGTTCTGGAACAAGGTGTACGACGGCGCGCTGGGCTGGACCGGCGAGCTGTCGAAGTTCGGCGCGCATGTGTTCTCTTCGGACCCGCACCGGCTCATTACTTTCGGCGGCAATCCGCTGACGCCTGCGGTGGTCGAGAGCCCCTACATCATTCGAGTGGCGATCGCGCTGTTCATGGTGGCGGCGAGCATCGAAGGCCGCTCGGAAATTCGCAACGCCACGCCGATCCGCCGCGCGCACCCGCGCTTCGTGGAAAACCTGCGCAGCCTGGGCGTGCAGGTGGAGTGGACCAGCGAGGAATAAAGCGAATTGAGGCCAGGCGGGCTGCCAGCGGCAGTCCGTGCCTCAGAACGACGGCACCGGGTTGCGCCCGCTGCCCGGCACGTAGCTGCCCTTTCGGTAGGCGTACACCACGGTGCTGTCGACCGACTCGGCGCGCGCGCCGGCACCGGAGGTGCGCGTGCCGCTGAACACCAGGCGCATCTCGCCAGGCTCGTCGTCGGTGCCGAGCGCGAATTGCGCCGAGCCTTCGACCTCGAAGCAGCTGCCGCGCGGTGGTGTCTCGGGGCTTTCGTTGGCCAGCACCTGCTCGCAGGCTTCGTCGGCGCCGCCGTTGCTCGCCGACAGCGGAATGCCGTCGACCATCTGGCGCACCTCGCTCGTGCCCAGTTCGTAGACCGAAAGCCAGCTGCCGCAGTAGCCCTGCCAGCAGCTGCCGCTGGTGGCGGTGAGCACGAAGTGCTGCGGCGCGATGCGCTCGATGGCGGTCTTGCCGATGCTGCCCATGAAGCCCTGATAGCCGACCGCGTCGTTGCGCTTGGACAGCGCCCAGCCGTCGTTGCCCTGTTCGAAGAAGTAGGCGCCGATCCAGGCGCCGGCCACATGGGCGTTCGTGGGCTGGCCCTGGTCGTCCAGCGGCACGGTCTCGGTCAGCATCACGGCGTGGGTGTCGTCCAGGCGCACCACCTCGCGCGGCGACACGTCGGCCTGCTGCTCGCCTTCGCTGTCGGGCACGGGCTTGCCGTCGTTGCCGATGTCGGGTAGCGCCACGGTGCCGACGCGGGCCTTGTCCTTGTCTTCCCAGCCGGGAAAGACCAGCGGCATCAGGTCGCCGCGCTTCAGGGTGGCCGAAAAAGCCGGCGCGGAGAGCTCGGCGGCCGGTGCCAGTGCTTCCTCGGTTGCGGCCGGAACGTCAGCGGCGGTGTTGCTGCTGTCTTCCTGGGAGCAGCCGGCCAGCGCGAGGAGCGCGGCAACAACGGCCACCTTGGCCAGGGCGGCTCGCGGCCTGTCGGAACTGGGGATGTGCATGCCCGCGATTGTGCCGAAGCCGCGTGCGGATGACCCCGCCGCCGCCGTCACTTCCCCGCAGACCGGACAATGGCCGCTCCCCGACACTCCAGGACGCATTTCGAATGACGACGCTGCAGCAGATCCTCGGCACCGAACTCCCTCTCATCCAGGCGCCCATGGCCGGCGTGCAAGGCAGCGCGATGGCGATCGCGGTCAGCAACGCGGGCGGGCTCGGTTCGCTTCCGGGCGCCATGCTGAGCCCCGACGTCATGCGCAGCGAGCTCACGGCCATTCGCGCGGGCACGAACAGGCCTTTCAACGTCAATTTCTTCTGCCACACCCCGCCGGAGCCGAGCGCCGAGCGCGAAGCCGCATGGCGCGCAGCCCTGGCGCCGTACTACGCGGAGCACGGCATCGACGCCGCGAGCATTCCCGCCGGGCCGGGGCGCAACCCGTTCAGCGCGGATGTGGCCGACCTGATCGCCGAGTTCCGCCCCCCGGTGGTGAGCTTTCATTTCGGGCTGCCGTCCGAGGCGCTGCTGGCCCGGGTGCGCGGCTGGGGCGCGAAGGTGCTGGCTTCGGCCACCACGCTCGACGAGGCGCTGTGGCTCGAGGCGCGAGGCGCGGATGCGGTCATTGCCCAGGGCCTGGAGGCCGGCGGGCATCGCGGGCACTTCCTGTCGCATGACCTGACGAAGCAGCTCGGCACCTTCGTGCTGCTGCCGCAGTTGGTGCGGGCCGTCAAGCTGCCGGTGATCGCGGCCGGCGGCATCGCCGATGCGAACGGCGTGGCCGCCGCGATGGCGCTGGGCGCGGCAGGCGTGCAGATCGGCACTGCCTACATGCTGACGAACGAGGCGACCACCAGCGCGCTGCACCGCGCCGCGCTCAAGAGCGAAGCCGCGCGCCATACGGCGCTGACCAATCTCTTCACCGGCCGGCCCGCGCGCGGCATCGTGAACCGCGTGATGCGCGACCTGGGTCCCATCGGCGCGGCGGCGCCGGAGTTCCCGCTGGCCACCTCGGGCATTGCGCCGCTTCGTGCCAAGGCCGAGGCAAAGGGCAGCGGCGATTTTTCTCCGCTGTGGTCGGGCCAGAACGCGACCGGCTGCCGCGAGGTGCCGGCGGCCGAACTCACGCGCGAACTGGCACGCGGCTTTCAGGCAATCCGATAAGCACCGCTACCACCCCATGACCCAACTTCACCTGCCCCTCAAATTCCTCGAACACGCGGCCCGGCCGGGCACTGCCGAACCCTGGCTGCTGGTGCTGATGCACGGCGTCGGCAGCAACGAGCAGGACCTGTTCGGTCTCGCGCGCATGATGCCCCCGCACTTTCATGTGCTGAGCCTGCGCGCGCCGTATGTGCTGTCGCCTGATGCCTATGCGTGGTTCGAGTTCCAGTTCCTGCCGAACGGCGAGCGTCTGATCAACGAAGAGCAGGAGCGCGAGAGCCGCTTCCTCGTCGGCGAGATGATCGCCTCGGCCGGCCAGCAGCTCGGCGTGCCGCCGGAGCGTGTGATCGTCGGCGGCTTCAGCCAGGGCGGGATCATGGCGCTGTCGCTGCTGCTGACCAAGCCCCAGAGCGTGCGCGCCGCGATGGTGTGGCACAGCCGGCTGCTGTCGCAAGTGGTGCCGAATGTCGCGCCGGCCGAGGCCTTCGAGGGCAAGGCGCTGTGGGTGAGCCACGGCAGTTCTGACAACGTGATTCCGCCCAGCGCGGCTGAAGTGACGCGCGAACTGGCGCGCACCTTGCCGCTGACGCTGTCGGGCGGCGATTTTCCGGGCGCCCACGAGATCCGCCCGGCCGAGCTGCAGGCCACGCTGGCGTGGCTGCAGGCGCTCAGCGCGTCGCCAGACGCGCCGTGACCATCGCTTCCATCTCCGCGAGCCAGCAGCCGTTGTCGCTGCCGGCTTCGGGCTGCACCAGCAGACGGTAGCGGCGGGCGCCCCAGCAGGCGGTCAGCAGGGCGTGGATGGTGTCTGGCGAGGGCTGCGGCTCCAGGTCCGTGCAGGCCGCGAAGGCCCGCAGCCACCGTGCCGCGAGTTCGTCGTACACCCGGCGATGGTGCTTGGGCTCGGCCACGCGGTGTTCGAGCATCAGCATTTCGTGGTCGAAGGCGGGCAGCCCTTCGAGCTGCGTGTCGCAGGTGATGCGCACCAGGCGCGGCACCCGCTCGCGCCAGCCGATGTCTTCGAGTGCGATCACATCCGCGTCGAGCCGCGCGAGCAGCGCCTCGATGCAGTGGCGCACATAGCCCGAGAGCAGGGCTTCCTTGTCGGGAAAGTAGTCGTACAGAGTGCCGACCGCGATGCCGGTTTCCAGTGCCACGGCGCGGGTGGTCACGCCTTCCCAGCCGTGCGCGTTCCAAATCCGAACAAAGGCGTCGTAGATCGCCTGCACGGTGAACTTGCTGCGTGCCTGCGTAGGGCGTTTCAGGGGCTTGGAGCGGGGTGCGTCCGGCATCGACGGGTTTCCGAACCCGCCGCGAAGCGGGCCGCCATACAGTTTGCGAATGAACAACGCATTCACTTTAACCCGCCTCCAGACGCGCAAGAACGCACTCGGCACTACCCGTGTCGTGACCACGGAGGACACCGGCGCATTGCAACCCGGCGAGGTGCTGATGAAGATCGGCCGCTTCTCGCTGACCACCAACAACATCACCTACGCGGCCTTCGGCGACGCGGTCATGAAGTATTGGCAGTTCTTTCCGACCGGCGATGGCGACTGGGGCCACATGCCGGCCTGGGGCTTCGCCGACGTGGCCGCCTCGAACGTGGAGGGCGTGGCGGTGGGCGAGCGCTTCTACGGCTACTTCCCGATCGCGAGCCACCTGCGCATGCAGCCGGTGCGCGTGACGCCGCGCGGCTTCTACGACGGCGCCTCGCACCGCAGCGAACTGGTGTCGGCCTACAACCAGTACATGCGCTGCAGCAACGACGCGGGCTACGTTGCCGCGCTGGAGGACTACCAGATGCTGGTGCGTCCGCTGTTCATCACTTCTTTCATGCTGGCCGACTTCCTGGAAGACAACGGCTTCTTCGGCGCGAAGCAGGTGGTGGTGTCGAGCGCGTCGAGCAAGACCGCGTTCGGCACGGCCTTCTGCCTGGGCAAGCGTGAAGGGCTGACGCTGATTGCCGCCACGTCCAACGGCAATCGCGCCTTCGTGGAAGGCCTTGGCTGCTACGACCGCACGCTGGCCTATGAAGAGATCGCCACGCTGCCGTCCGACGTGCCCACGCTGTATGTCGACTTCTCGGGCAACGACGAACTGCGCACGACGGTGCACCACCACTTCGGCGAATCGCTGGTCTACGACTGCTATGCGGGATCGGCGCAGAAGACCGAGTTCCTCGGCGATACCACGTCGCTGCCCGGACCCACGCCGCAGCTCTATTTCGCGCCGGTGCAGATCCGCAAGCGAAATGCCGACTGGGGTCCGCAGGAGGTCAACCGCCGTTTCAACGAGGCGCAGGGCCGGTTCATTGCCGAGATCAGCCGCCCCGGCAACCGCTGGATGGCGCTGGCGCAGGGTGAAGGCTTCGCGCATGCGCAGGCGGTGATCGCCGACCTGCACGCTGGCAGGGTCGACCCGCGGCAAGCGCATGTGGTGCGGCTCGCAGACTGACTGAACTTCTGCCGGGTCGGCACGTCACAGGGCGTTACGACGATGGGGACGATGCGGACGCGGCGGTGCCCTTATTGGTGCACCATAGCCTTCGTCTCCCTGTGCCTTCCACGCCAGCCAAAGGAAACCGACCCATGCCTGAAAGCGACATCCGCGACACGCGCGACGCGCCCGAATTCCGCCCCCGCCGTGAAACGCCCGTGGGCACGATCATCGTCATCGTGCTGGTGCTGCTGGCGGCCGCCTTCTTCGGCTGGCGCTGGTACCAGCAACAGCAAAAGCCGCCGGAGCCCGCGCCCGTGGCCGCGGCGCCCGCCGATGCACCACCGCCTCCACCCCCCGCCCGTGCCGAGCCCACCGGCCCGCAGAACCCCGTGGATGCGCTCGCGCCGCCTGACGCCGCGCTGCCCAAGCTCGCCGATTCCGATTCGCGCGTGATGAAGGCACTGGCCGATCTGCTGGGCGCGAAGAACGCCGAGAGCTTCCTGCGTTCCGACGGCATCGTGCGGCGCTTCGTGGCCACGGTCGACAACCTCGCGCGCGAGCAGGCGCCCGCCAGCGCATGGCCGGTGCAGCCCACGGGCCAGCGCTTCATCACCGAGGGGCAGGGCGAGGCGCAGACCATTTCCGCCAACAACGCGGCGCGCTACAACGGCTTCGTGCTGCTGGTGCAATCGGTCGATCCGGCCAAGGCCGCGGCGGTGTACGCCAGGCTCTATCCGCTGTTCCAGCAGGCCTATGAAGAGCTGGGCTACCCGGGGCGCTACTTCAACGACCGGCTCATCGCGGTGATCGACAACCTGCTGCAGGCGCCCGAGCCCAAGGGCCCGGTGCAGGTGCGGCTGGTCGAGGTGAAGGGCGACGTGCCTTCGCAGCGCCCCTGGGTGCGCTACGAGTACGTCGACCAGGAGCTGGAGAAAGCGAGCTCCGGCCAGAAGATCATGGTGCGAATGGGGCCGGAGAACGAGCGCAAGATGAAGGCCAGCCTGCGCGGGCTGCGTCAGCAGATCGCGACCGCCGACATCGCGAAGAAGAAGTCGCAGTAGCCAGCCGCAATAGACCGGCCGGCCCGGCCGGTCCGGCTGGCGAGGCTCAGGCCTCTTCGGTTTCCTGGTAGTCGCCCACGGGCACGCAGCTGCAGAACAGGTTGCGGTCGCCGTAGACGTTGTCGACGCGGCCGATGGGCGGCCAGTACTTGGCGTTCTTGAGCGTGGCCAGCGGGAACGCGCCGAGTTCGCGCGAGTACGGGTGGCTCCATTCGGTGCCAAGCAGGCTCGCAGCGGTGTGCGGCGCGTGCTTGAGAGGGTTGTCTTCCTTCGGCCAGACGCCTTCCTCGATGCGGCGGATTTCGCCGCGAATGGCGATCATCGCGTCGATGAAGCGGTCGAGCTCGGCCAGCGGCTCGCTCTCGGTCGGCTCCACCATCAGCGTGCCGGGCACCGGGAAGCTCAGCGTGGGCGCGTGGAAGCCGTAGTCGATTAGGCGCTTGGCCACGTCTTCGGCGGTGACGCCGCTGGTGTCCTTCAGCGGGCGCAGGTCGAGGATGCACTCGTGCGCGACGTGACCATTGGGGCTCGCGTACAGCGTGGGGTAGTGGTCCTTCAGGCGCGCGCTGATGTAGTTGGCGCTCAGGATGGCCGTCTCCGTCGCGGCCTGCAGGCCCTTGGCGCCCATCATGCGGCAGTACATCCAGCTGATCGGCAGCACGGCCGCGTTGCCCAGCGGGGCCGCGGACACGGCACCCACGCCGTGCGACGGCACGCCGGCCGTCACATGGCCCGGCAGGTACGGCACCAGGTCTTCGACCACGCAGACCGGACCCACGCCCGGGCCGCCGCCGCCGTGCGGAATGCAGAAAGTCTTGTGCAGGTTCAGGTGGCTCACGTCGCCGCCGAACTCGCCCGGCGCGGCCACGCCGACCAGCGCGTTCATGTTGGCGCCGTCCACGTACACGCGGCCGCCGTGCGCATGCACCAGCTCGCAGAGCTCCTTCACGCGGGTTTCGAACACGCCGTGCGTGCTGGGATAGGTGATCATCACCGCGGCCAGGTTGGCGCTGTGCTTTTCGCAGGCGCGCTTCAGGTCGTCCATGTCGACGTTGCCTTGCGCGTCGCAGGCCGTCACCACCACCTGCAGGCCCACCATCTGCGCGCTCGCGGGATTGGTGCCGTGCGCGGAAGACGGAATCAGACAGATGTTGCGGTGGCCCTGGCCCTTGGCTTCATGGAAGGACTTGATGGCCAGCAGGCCTGCGTACTCGCCCTGCGAACCCGCGTTGGGCTGCAGGCTGATGCCAGCGTAGCCGGTGGCTTCGCACAGCCAGGCGCGCAGCTGCGCATCGAGCTGGGCATAGCCGAGCTGCTGGTCCGCAGGTGCGAAGGGATGGATGTTGGCGAACTCGGGCCAGGTGATGGGGATCATCTCGCTGGTCGCGTTGAGCTTCATGGTGCAGCTGCCCAGCGGGATCATGCTGCGGTCGAGCGCCAGGTCCTTGTCCGACAGGCTGCGGATGTAGCGCAGCATGGCGGTCTCGCTCTTGTGGGTGTTGAACACCGGATGCGTGAGGAAGGCGCTGGCGCGGCGCAGGTCTTCGGGGATCAGCGGCGTGGTGTTCGCTGCCAGGTCGTCGAAGCGCGGCAGCGGCTTGCCGGCGGGCGCGAACAGGGCCCACAGCGTCTCGACGTCGGCACGCGTGGTGGTCTCGTCGAGCGAGATGCCCAGGTGCTGCTGCAGGCGCTGGCGCAGGTTGACGCCGGCTGCCTGTGCACGCTCGATGATGGCGGGCGTGTCGTCGCCGGTGCGGATGGTCAGCGAATCGAAGGCGGTGGTGTTGACCGGCTCGCGGCCCATCTGCGAAAGGCCCGTCGACAGGATGGCGGTGAGCGCCGCCACGCGCTGCGCGATGCGGGTGAGGCCGTCTGGCCCGTGGTACACGGCGTACATGCTGGCCACCACGGCCGGCAGCACCTGGGCGGTGCAGATGTTGGAGGTGGCCTTCTCGCGGCGGATGTGCTGCTCGCGCGTCTGCAGCGCCAGGCGGTAGGCGGGCTGGCCGTGCGTGTCGACGCTCACGCCCACCAGGCGGCCCGGCAGCGAGCGCTTGAACTCGTCGCGGCAGGCCAGGTAGGCGGCGTGCGGGCCGCCGTTGCACAGCGGCATGCCGAAGCGCTGCGTGGTGCCGCAGACGATGTCGGCGTCGAACTCGCCCGGCGCGACCAGCAGCGTCAGCGCCAGCAGGTCGGCCGCCACGATGAAGGCGGCGTCGCACTGGTGCGCATGGCCCGCGAGCGGGCGCAGGTCGTGCACGTGGCCGGTGGTGGCGGGGTACTGCGCGAGCACGCCGAAGAAGGCGCCGCTCACCATCAGGTGCGGCAGCGTTTCCGACACCGTGCTCACCTTCACTTCGATGCCCAGCGGCGCGGCGCGCGTCTTGATGACCTCGATGGTCTGCGGATGGCAGTCGCCCGACACCAGGAACACGTTGCTCTTGCTTTTCACGCTGCGCTTGGCGAGCGTCATGGCTTCGGCTGCCGCCGTGGCTTCGTCGAGCATCGATGCATTGGCGATGGCCATGCCCGTGAGGTCGCACACCATCGTCTGGAAGTTGAGCAGGGCTTCCATGCGGCCCTGCGAGATCTCGGCCTGGTAGGGCGTGTAAGCGGTGTACCAGGCGGGGTTCTCGAGGATGTTGCGCAGGATGACGCCCGGCGTGTGCGTGCCGTAGTAGCCCTGGCCGATGAAGTTCTTGAACACCTTGTTCTTCGACGCCATCGCCTTCAGCTCGGCCAGCGCGTCGGCTTCGGTCACGGGGGCCGGCAGCCGCATCGGCCGCGCGCGGCGGATGGCCGCGGGCACGATGCCGTCGATGAGCTCCGAGCGCGTTTCCGAGCCGATCACCGGCAGCATGCGCGCCTCGTCCGCCGCATCGATGCCGATGTGGCGGGCGAGAAATTCTTCGGCGTTCTCTAGTTCTTGCAAAGAGGGAAGGGCGGGAATCGGCATGGCGGTGAGGGCTCGGGAGGAAGGGGGCTCGGAAGAAGAATCAGGCGATCAGGATTCGGCCGCGAACTTGTCGTAGCTGGCGGCGTCCAGCAGGGCGTCGAGCTGCGCGGGCTCGCTCAGCTTGACCTTGAAGAACCAGCCGGCGGCCAGCGGGTCGCTGTTGGCCAGCGACGGGTCGGCGCGCAGGGCTTCGTTGACTTCGGTGATCTCGCCCGACACGGGCATGAACACGTCGGCGGCGGCCTTGACCGACTCGACGACGCCGGCAACTTCGCCTTGCGCGAAGGTCTTGCCGACTTCGGGCAGGTCGACGAACACCACGTCGCCCAGCGCGTCCTGCGCATGCACGGTGATGCCGACGGTGGCCGCGTCGCCTTCGGCCGACACCCATTCGTGGTCCTTGGTGTACTTGATGCTCATGAGAAAACTCCTCGTGGAAAAAATGAATCGGGGTGCAGAGCCTAGCCGGGTCTGCCGCGTTCAGCCGCGGTAATAGCGGGTCGGCACGAAAGGCATGGTCGAGACTTCCATGGGCACCGGCTTGCCGCGCACGATGGCCTGCACGCGGGTGCCGGGCGCGGCGAAGGCGGTGGCCACGTAGCCCATGGCGATGCAGCGGTCGGCCGTGGGGCCGAGCAGCCCGCTGGTGACGATGCCGATGTCCTGGCCTTCGAATGACTGCAGCACCGTGCCGTCGCGCACAGGAATGCGCTCGAGCGCCACGAGGCCCACGCGCTTGCGCTTCAGCGTGTCGTGGTCGGTGTGGCCGGCGGTGCCCGCCGTGGCGGCGGCAAGCTGCGCGAGGATCTTCGCGGCGCCGGGGAAGCCGCCTTCGCGCGCGCCGCCCGCGCGGCGCACCTTCTGCATCGCCCAGTTGAGCGAGGCCTCGACCGGCGTGGTGGTGGTGTCGATGTCGTTGCCGTAGAGGCACAGGCCGGCCTCGAGCCGCAGCGAATTGCGCGCGCCCAGGCCGATGGGCTTGACCTCGGGCTGGGCCAGCAGCAGGCGGGCAAGTGTTTCGGCATCCTTGGCGGCCACCGAGATCTCGAAGCCGTCTTCGCCGGTGTAGCCGCTGCGCGTGACGAAGGCGGGAAGGCCGCCGATCTGCACCGCGCCGCCGGTCATGAACACGAAGCGCTCGATGCCGGGCGACAGGCGCGCCAGCGTGGCCGCGGCCTGTGGGCCCTGCAGCGCGAGCAGGGCGTGGTCGGGCAAGGGCTGCACTTCGCAGCGGGCGCCGATCTTCTGCTGGATGTGGGCGATGTCGGCCGCCTTGCAGGCGCCGTTGACGATCACGAAGAGCGAGCCGTGGCCTTCGTTGAAGAACATCAGGTCGTCGAGGATGCCGCCTTCGTCGTTCAGCAGCAGGCCGTAGCGCTGCTTGCCGGCGGGCAGGTCGATCACGTCGACGGGCATCAGGGTTTCGAAGGCGGCCGCGGCGTCGGGGCCGACGAGGCGCAGCTGGCCCATGTGGGAGATGTCGAACAGGCCGGCCGCGTCGCGCGTGTGCTTGTGCTCGGCCATGAGGCCGGCGGGGTACTGCACCGGCATGGAATAGCCGGCGAAAGGCACCATGCGGGCGCCGAGCTCCACGTGAAGGTCGTGCAGCGGCGTCTTGAGAAGTTCGGTAGCGGGTGCGGAGGAAGCGGCCACGGGGCACTCCAAAGGGGCAGACAAAATCCATGACGCAAGCCATGGGCCACCCCTGCTGTCCGCTTTACCTGAGAGATTCGCCCCACGATCGGGGTTTGCTCCTTCGGTGGGCCGCTGCGCCGTTTGCGGTACGGCGGCCTCTCTCCAGCAAGGAAACGCCGGTGTTCGCCGGCGCCTTGTCAGTCCTTTTGCCTGAGCGTTCGGGAAACCCCTGCGCCTTCGGCGGCCCCGGCTTGCGGGGCTCTCTCCTGACTCTGCTGAGTGTAGTTGATGCGCGGCGGCGTTCGGGGCGAGTGCGCGGTTCCAGTCAGTGCACGACTTCAGCCGGCGGCAGCAGCTTGTCGATCCGCTCGCGCAGCGACTCGGCGCGCTCGGGGCCGGCGGCTTTCTCTATTTCGCTGAGCATCAACGCGGCGATGGTCAGCATGGCCTCGCGGTCGCGGGCTTCGCGCAGGGCGTCGCGCATCTGCAGTGCGAACTTGGGATCGCGGCGCACGAACATGCGCTCGCAGATGTCGAACAGGAACATGCGCGTGGTGGCCAGGGAGCGCTTGCCGTCGAAGGTGTCGGCCGAGGTGGCGATCTGGATCGGCTCGGTAGCGGGGATCGGTGCGGGCTGGGCGGGCGCCGGGGCAGGGGGCGCGGCTTGGGGGGCAACCGCGACGTTCGGGGTTTGCAGATAGCCGCGCTGCACCAGTGTCTGGATGGCCTGCTCGGCTTCGTCGCGGGTGCTGAACAGCGGGCTGAAGTCGGTCAGCGAGCGCCGCCCGTCGGCCATGAGCAGCAGTGCGCGTTCACGCTGGCTGAGCGTGCGCTGTCCGCCCTGGAGTTCGTCGCGCGCCTTGTCGGTCTTGGTGGGAAACATGGCAGCCACAGCTTTCGGAGATCGAGGGCAGCAGCATCGTTGCAAGCGGTGACATCTTCATGAACCCTTTTCGCTTACGGAAATGGCAGTTTCCCCACACGATTTCCCGCTACCGTCACGGCCTCGCCCGGCGGTATGCTCCGGCACCGCGGAGGGGCCCACCACATGCTTCCCATCGTCTTTGCACTCATGGCGACAGTCCTGCTGCTCGTCTGGATGGGCTTTTTCATGATGGGCTCGCTGCCGCTGCTGATCCTCAAGCACGACACGCCGCTGGACTCGCGCTTCATCCGTGGCCTGTTCAACGTGTATTACCTCGCGATGATGCTGACGGGCAGCGCGGCGGCGCTTTGCTACGCCTGGTCCGGCCGGGCGGTCTTTGCCGTGGGCATGGCCTTCATCGCTGGCCTGGCCTTCTCGCTGCGCTGCTGGCTGATCATTCCGCGCATGGACCTGCTGCGCGGCACGATCCCGGCGGTCGACGTTTCGGCCCGCCGGTTCCGCCAGCTTCACATTGCCGGGATGGCGCTCAACGTGGTGCAGCTGGGCACCGTGGCCTGGGCCCTGACGAAGCTGGGGCTGTGAGCCTTCAGCCGCCCGCGCTTTCCTTGCGGATCAGCCACTGGTTGCCCACGCGCTGCAGCTCCAGCGTCTTGCGGCCCGTCTCCTTCAACTTGTCGGCGCGGTAGACCTGCTTGAACCTGGCGCTCGCGGACTGTCCGTTGACGCTGATGACGAGGTCTTCGATGCCCACGCTGATGCTCGACTTGTCCGCGATGCGCGCGCGCCGGTCGGTCTCCCAGCGCTTGCGGTCCTGGTTGCGCGGCGGCGTGAAGTCGGGCGCGTAGGCGGCGAGGTAGCGGTCCGCGTCGCGGGCCGACCAGGCCGCGGCCCAGGCGCGTACGGCAGCCTCGACTTCGGCGATGCCGACCGTGGGAGCGGGTACCGCTGCCTCGGTGGCGGACGGCGTGGCCGGCGCGGCCGGCGACGCGCCGAATGCGGCCGTGGTCAGCAGCAGTCCACCGGCGAGCAGGCAGGTCGTCAAGGATCGGTTCATGGCGCAGTTCCCTCTTTGTCAGTTATAGGCGTCGAATCCGACGCCGATTCTGGCAGTGAACGAACGTGCCCGCGGTGCTCAGGCGGCCGCGCCCTCCACCTCGGCCGGCACCGCCTGCATCGACCGGTTGCGCAGCCTCAAGGCCAGCACCGTCGCGACGCAGAGCACGCACAGCACCGTCGTGAGCGTGACGCCGAGGCCGCGCGCATCCGACAGCATGCCGAACAGCGGCGACACCAGTCCGCCCACCGACAGCGCCAGTCCCAGCGTGATGCCGCTGGCCGTGGCCGGGTTGCGCGGCAGATAGTCCTGCGCCAGCGTCACCTGCGCTGCGAAGGGCAGGAACATGCACATGCCGAGCAACGCGGTGCAGGCGAGCGCCCAGCCGGCGTCCGGCGCGAGCACCAGGCCCGCGAGCGACGGCAGCGCGAGCAGGTAGCCGGCGCGGATCGTGCCCATGCGGCCGATGCGGTCGCCCAGCCAGCCGCCGAGCAGCGTGCCGACAGCGCCCGCAGCGGTGAACGAGGTCAGCGCCGCGGCGCCCTGGAAGGCGGTGCCGTGCAGGTCGCGCGTGATGCGCAGCGACAGCATCGACAGCACGGTGACATACGGGATCGACCAGCCGACGATGGTCGCGACCAGCAGGCTGAAGGCGCGCCAGTCGTTGTGCGGCTTCAGCACCTCGCCGCCCGCCTTGCGCGCAGCGGCTGCCGTGGCGGCCGAGGCCGCGCCGCTGCCGGCATTCGCGATCATCCACACGATGCCCATCGCCAGCGCGGACACGCCCAGCAGGTAGCTGCGCGACAGGCTGGCGCCGCTCACCACGGTGGCAGCCAGCACCGGCGCGAACGACGCGCCGATGGTCCCGCCCACCGAGAACACGCTCATCGCCTTTTGCGACGCGCCGCCGGCCGCGCGCGCTGCCACAGTGGCGGGCGGGTGGTAGGCCGCGATGCCCAGCCCGCACAGCACCATCGCGATCCAGGTCAGCAGGTAGCTGTGGCTCAAGCCTGCCAGCACCACGCCCAGCGCCGCCACCATGAAGCCGGTGGGCACCAGCCAGCTGCGCGGATGGCGGTCGGCGTACAGGCCGAACAGCGGCTGCACCACGCTCGACAGCCCGGTGGCCGCGAGCATCAGGCCCGCCACGGCTGTGTAGCTGTAGCCGCGTTCCAGCACCATGAACGGCAGCAGTGCGGGCACGAGCCCCTGGTAGAGGTCATTGACGGCATGGGTGCCGGTGAGCAACCCGAGTCGGCGCTTGTTCATTCGATCGCTTCTTTCATTTCCTTGAAAAAAAGCATCGTAGGAAGCCGTGCGAAGATGTTCTTGCTACGAATCAACAAGCATCGTCGAGAAATGGACAAAGCGATCAACCTGCGGCCCGAAGAGGGCGAGTCGACCCCGCGCGCCGTCGCGGTGCTGGCCACCGACCCCGCCGGCGACGCCTTCATACCGCCGCACACGCACCGGCGCGGCCAGCTGATCCACGCGATTTCGGGCGTGATGCTGGTGAGCGCCGCGGCTGGCAACTGGGTGGTGCCGACCGGGCGCGGCGTGTGGGTGCCGGCGGGCATGGAGCATCAGATTCGCATGGCCGGCGAGGTGAAGATGCGCACCGTCTTCGTCGAGCCCGGCACGCGCGCGGACCTGGGCGCCGAATGCCGCGTGATCCATGTCGGCGCGCTGCTGAGGGAGCTGATCGTCACCGCCGTGGCGCTGCCGCTCGACTACGCACCGGGTGGCCGCGACGAGCGGGTGATGGAACTGATCCTCGACGAGATCCTGGCCGCGCCAGTGCTGTCGCTGCATGTGCCGATGCCGCGCCATGCGCGCCTGGCCGTGCTGTGCGAGGAACTGGTGCGCGACCCGTCGCTGCCCGCCACGCTGGACGACTGGGCGCTGCGCCTGCACATGAACACCCGCACGCTCGCGCGCCTGTTCCAGCGCGAGACGGGCATGAACTTCGGCGCGTGGTGCCGGCAGGCACGGCTGCTGCTGAGCCTGCCGCGGTTGGCTGCGGGCGCGTCGATCCTGGAGGTGGCGCTGGCGCACGGCTACGAAAGCCCGAGCGCCTTTACCGCCATGTTCCGGCGCACGCTGGGCGTGCCGCCCAGCGTGTACCTGCGGCGCGACTACCTGGCGTAGACCAGGTCGCGCAGCGCCAGCGAGACCCAGGGCACGTAGGTGATCACCATCAGGCACGCCATGATCACCAGCACGAAGGGCACCAGGTGCTTCACGATGCGGTCCAGCGATATGCGCGCCACGGTGCATGCCGCGAACAGGTTCACGCCGAAGGGCGGCGTGATCATGCCAAGGGCCAGGTTCACCACCATGATCAGCCCGAAGTGCACCGGGTCGATGCCGAAGTGCACCGCCACCGGCGCCAGGATCGGCGCCAGCACGATGATTGCCGCGCTGGTCTCGATGAACATGCCGATCACGAACAGAGCCGCGTTCACCCCCAGCAGGAACATCGCCGGCGACTGCAGCACCTCCTGCAGCCAGTGGCCGATGGCGTCGGGCACGCCCGCGCGGGTGATGAGGAACGCGAACAGCCCCGCGTTGGCGATGATGAACATGATCACCGCCGACGACATCACCGACTTGCGCAAGATGACGTACAGGTCCTTGGGTTTGATCTCGCGGTAGATCACCATGCCCACCACCAGCGCATAGAACACCGCCACCGCCGAGGCTTCCGTGGGCGTGAAGATGCCGCCGTAGATGCCGCCGAGGATGATCACCGGCATGAGCAGCGCCCAGCCTGCCTGCCACAGCGCGCGGCCGAAGGGCATGCGGCCTTCGCCGTCGGTCTTGCCCCAGCCCTTCCACTTGCAGTAGGCCCACACGAACAGCATGAGCGCCAGGCTGATCAGGATGCCGGGGCCGAAGCCCGCGATGAACAGCTCGCCGATGGACACTTCGGCGCTCACGCCGTAAAGAATCATCGGGATCGACGGCGGAATGATCACGCCCAGCTCCGCGCTGGTGGCCTGCAGGGCCGCGGCGTACGCCCTGGGATAGCCGTGCTTGATGAGCGCCGGGATCAGGATGGCGCCGATCGCGAAGGTGGTGGCCACCGACGAGCCCGACACCGCCGCGAAGATCATGCAGGTGAGCACGCAGGTCATCGGCAGGCCGCCCTGCACGCCGCCCACGATGCTCTTGGCAAACTCCACCAGCCGGCGCGAGATGCCGCCGGTTTCCATCAGGTTGCCGGCCAGGATGAAGAACGGAATGGCAGCCAGCGGAAACTTGTTGATCGAGTTGAACATCTCCTTCACGGAGATCAGCATGTTGGCGTTCGTCACCTGGATGCCCAGGATCGAAGCCAGCCCGATGGACACCGCCACCGAGACCGACAGTGCAAAGCACAGCACCATCGTTGCAACCATCACCACACTCATGATGCAGCCCCCACGCTCGGCACTTCGTGTCCTCGCCGCCCCCCGAGGGGGCCGTTCGCTTGCTTGGGGCGGTCCGGCGCGGCGCTCATTGCGCGGTCTCCAGTTCGAGCCGCTTCGGGTCGAGAAAATTACCGACGATGCCGAACAGGCAGAACAGCGAGCCCACGGGCAGCGCCAGGTAGGACCACACCATCGAGATGCTTTCGAGGCCGGCCATCGACTGCACGCGTCCGCGCATGGCGTAGTCCCAGCCCCACCAGAGCACGACCAGCATCAGCACCAGCGCGGCGACGCTCACCACCGCGTCTAGCACGCGGCGCATGCGCGGCGGGCTCCAGCGGTAGAGAACGTCCACGCTCACCATCGCGCCCTGTCTGAACGCCATGGGGATGCCCATGAACACCATCCAGATGAGGCTCACGCGGATCAGGATCTCGCTCCATTCGGCCGGCTGTTCCAGCACGAAACGGGTGACGATCTGGAACACGCCCAGGGCCGACGCGACGACCAGCATCGCGCAGGCCATCAGCATCGAGAAGCCGGTGGTCCAGCGCTCGACGCTCAGGAATTTCTCTTTCACTTGTAGTCGCGGATCTTGTCGAGGTTGGCCTTGCCGAATTCCTTCTCGAACTGGGCATTGACCGGCGCGAGCGCGGCGACGAACTTGGCCTTGTCGACGTTGTCGATCACGGTCATGCCCTTGGCGCGCAGGTCGGCCACGCCCTTGGCGTCGTCTTCGTCCACGCGCGCGCGGTTGGCCTTGGTGCCTTCCTTGGCAGCGTCGAGGAAGGCCTGCTTGTCGGCCGCGCTGAGCTTGTCGAAGCTCGCCTTGTTCATCAGGAAGATGCAGGGCGAGTAGACGTGGCCCGTGAGCGACAGGTGCTTTTGCACCTGGTCGAACTTGGCCGAGATGATGACCGGCAGCGGGTTCTCCTGGCCGTCGACCGTGCCTTGCTGCAGCGCGGTGAACACCTCGGGGAAGGCCATGGGCGTGGTGATGATGCCGAAGCCCTTGTAGGCCGCGATGTGCACCGGGTTTTCCATCGTGCGCATCTTCAGGCCCTTCAGGTCTTCGGGGGCCTTCACGTCGCGCTTGCTGTTGGTCATGTGACGGAAGCCGTTCTCGGCCCACGCCAGCGCCTTGAAGCCCTTGGCGTCGAACTTGGTCAGCATCTCCTGGCCGATCGGCCCGTCGAGCACGGCGCGCGCATGGGCCTTGTCGCGGAACAGGAAGGGCACGTCGAGGATCTTCGTCTCGGGCACGAAGTTGGGCACCGGGCCGGTCGAGGAGAACGCGAGTTCCTGCGTGCCCAACTGCACCGCCTCGATCGACTCGCGCTCGCCGCCGAGCGAGCCGTTGTAGAAGGTCTGCACCTTGTAGCGGCCTCCCGTGCGCTTCTCGACTTCCTTGGCGAAGGTGTCGATGGCAACGCCCTGGTGCGAGTTCTGCGCGGTCGAAATGCTGATCTTCATGGTCGTCTGTGCAAAGGCGACCGAGCTCAGGGCGAGCGAAAGGCAGGCGGCGGCAATGGGGCCGAATTTCATGTTGTCTCCGGGAGTTGGGTCAGTAACGCGTCGGGCGCGATTGACCGACTATGCAACACCGGGGAGCTTCACCGCGTCGGGATTTTCACGGACGTAATCGCGAATGACGGCCTCGAAGCTCTCGTCGGGCAGGAGGCCCAACGCCTTCGCGCGCACCGTCTCGAAGTGCCCGGGCCAGGTCTTCACGATTCGCTGGATCGTCGGGTCGGGCGTGCGGTCGAGCAGGGTGGTGGCCGCCTTGCCGGCCACGCGCTCGAGCGCCAGCGCCATTTCGCCGACCGTGGTGGCGAGCGAGGGCAGGTTGAGCGCGGTGCGCGGGCCCCATTGCTCATCACTGGCCTCGGCGGCGCGCACGATGCCCTCGATGGTTCGCGCCGGTGACGCAACGGCCACAGGCGTCTCGTCCGGCACCGGACAGGCCGCGCGCAGGCCGGCCAGCGGCTCGCGGATCATGCCGCTGAAGAAACCCGAGGCCGCGCCGTTCGGCCTGCCCGGCCGCACGCTCACCGTCATGAGCCGCACGCTGCGCCCGCGCACGAAGCCCTTTCGCGTGTAGTCGGCAACCAGTTGTTCTCCGATGAATTTCTGGATGCCGTAGCTGGTCTGCGGCGTGGGCAGCGTGCGGTCTTCGATGACCTTGGGCAAGGGCTGTTCGGGCGAGTCGCCGAACACGGCGAGCGAGCTGGAGAACACCAGCACGGGCTTCGTGCCGAGCGCGCGTACTTTTTCGAGCAGCGCATGCGTGGCCGCGAAGTTGCTGCGCATGCCGAGGTCGAAGTCGGCCTCGCACTCGCCGCTGACCGCGGCGGCCAGGTGGAAGATGGCGTCGGCTTCGCGCCAGAAGCTGGCGTCGGCATCGGCAGCGAGCTGCGCGTTCAGGTCACCGGTGACGGCGGTGATGCGCGCATCGGATGAGAGGTCGGCCGGCGGGGCGGCGCGGTCGACCAGCGTGATGCGTTCGATGGAGCGGGCCGGGGCGCCGGCCAGCGCAAGGCTGCCTTGCTTCAACAGCGTGCGCGCGAGGCGTGCGCCCAGAAAGCCGGCGCCGCCGGTGATGACGATGTGCATGGGTCTTGTCTCCTTTGAGCGCCAAGAATAAGCGCGGCGGGGCATGTGGCATGCTCGATCACGGGTACGCATCTTTCATCGACAGGAGACACCGGATGTTCACGGTCGTGGTTTTGTGGCTCCTTGCCATTGCATGGCTCGTGGCGAACGGCATGTTCGCCCAGAAGCCTTTGCCGCATTACCGGCGCAGGCGCGCCTTGCTGGCCTGGATTTTCCTGGGCGCATGTGCGGGGGCGCTCGCTGGCCTGGCCAGCGCGAATTTCTCGCTTCCCGGCTGCATTGCCGGTGCCGTTCTGGGCGGATTTGTCGCGGGCAAGTTCATCGCGCGCGACTGAGGCTCCGAGGAAACTAAAAAGCCCTCCGAAGAGGGCTTCCTTTGAAAGACGCAGGCGCCTTACATGCCAACGTAGTTCGGCCCGCCACCGCCTTCAGGCGTGACCCACACGATGTTCTGCGTCGGGTCCTTGATATCGCAGGTCTTGCAGTGCACGCAGTTCTGCGCGTTGATCTGCAGGCGCTGCTTGCCGTCTTCGGTGCCCACGAACTCGTACACGCCGGCCGGGCAGTAGCGGCTTTCGGGGCCCGCGAACTTCTCGAGGTTGATGTTCACCGGCACCGTCGGGTCTTTCAGCGTCAGGTGGGCCGGCTGCTGCTCTTCATGGTTGGTGTTGCTGATGAACACGCTGGAGAGCCGGTCGAAGGTGAGCTTGCCGTCGGGCTTGGGATAGACGATGGGCTTGCACTCCGAGGCGGGCTTCAGGTACAGGTGGTCGGCCTTGTTGCGGCGCAGCGTCCAGGGAATGTTGCCCTTCAGCAGCCATTGTTCGATG
This sequence comes from Variovorax sp., assembly GCF_965279555.1. Classification (NCBI taxonomy): domain Bacteria; kingdom Pseudomonadati; phylum Pseudomonadota; class Betaproteobacteria; order Burkholderiales; family Comamonadaceae; genus Variovorax; species Variovorax sp. Next base: position 1,450,938 of record NZ_OZ257247.1, read on the forward strand.
CCGTTCATGAGCGTCGCAACGCCCAGGCCCTTCTTGAACCATGCCTTGAAGTTGCGCGCCTTCTTCAGCTCGGCGTGCAGCCAGCTCTTCTCGAAGGCTTCCGGGTAGGCGGTGAGTTCGTCGTGCTGGCGGCCGGCCTGCACCGCCTCGAAGGCGGCCTCGGCGCACAGCATGCCGGTCTTGATGGCGGCGTGGCTGCCCTTGATGCGGCTCACGTTGAGGTAGCCGGCCTCGCAGCCGACCAGCGCGCCGCCGGGGAACACGGTCTTGGGCAGCGACATCAGGCCACCGGCCGTGATGGCGCGCGCGCCGTAGCCGATGCGCTTGGCGGGCTTGATGCCCTTGGCCTCGTCGCCTTCCAGGTACCAGCGGATGTTGGGGTGCAGCTTCCAGCGCTGCATTTCCTCGAACGGGCTCAGGTAGGGGTTGCTGTAGTCCAGGCCGGTGATGAAGCCCATGGTGACCTTGTTGTCCTCCATGTGATAGAGGAACGCGCCGCCGTAGGTGTCGCTCTTCATGGGCCAGCCGGCGGTGTGCAGCACGAAGCCGGGCTGGTGGCGCTTGGGGTCGATTTCCCAGACTTCCTTCACGCCCAGGCCGTAGGTCTGCGGGTCCTTGCCGGCGTCGAGCTTGTATTTGGCGATGAGCTGGCGGCCCAGGTGGCCGCGCGCGCCTTCGGCGAACACGGTGTACTTGCCCAGCAGTTCCATGCCGAGCTGGAAGTTCTCGGTCGGCTCGCCGTCCTTGCCGACGCCCATGTTGCCGGTGGCCACGCCGCGCACCGAGCCGTCTTCGTTGTAGAGCACCTCGGCGGCCGGGAAGCCGGGGAAGATTTCCACGCCCAGGTTCTCGGCCTGCTGCGCCAGCCACTTGGTGAAGGCACCCAGGCTGATGATGTAGTTGCCGTGGTTCTGGAAGCACGCCGGCAGGAACGCGTTGGGCGTGCGCAGGCTGCCCTTTTCGCCCAGGAACACCATCGCGTCGTCGGTGACGGGCTGGTTCAGCGGGGCGCCCAGCTCCTTCCAGTCGGGCAGCAGCTCGTTGAGCGCGCGCGGGTCCATGATGGCGCCCGACAGGATGTGCGCGCCGGGCTCCGAGCCCTTTTCGAGCACCACGACCGAGATCTCTTTTTCCTGCTGCGCGGCGAGCTGCTTGAGCCGGATCGCGGTCGAGAGGCCGGCCGGGCCGCCACCGACCACGACCACGTCGTATTCCATGGCTTCGCGAGGGCCGAACTGGGCGAGGATTTCGTCGTGGGTCATGTGGGTTGGGTCGATAATGATTTTTCGAGGCGCGGGGCATCCCGGGTTGCGGGGCATTTTATGCGGCGTCCGCGGGCGGTCCGCGTCACTTGCGGGCACGGCTTTCCTTAGCGTCGCCTGCGCGACTCCACAGGATTCAGTTCATGGCTTACAGCATCGATCTCTCGGGCCGCGTTGCCTTTGTCACCGGCGCCTCCAGCGGGCTTGGCGCCCAGTTCGCAAAAACACTGGCGCGCGCGGGCGCCGCGGTGGTGCTCGCGAGCCGCCGCATCGAGAAGCTCAAGGAGCTGCGCGCGCGCATCGAAGGCGAGGGCGGCGACGCCCACGTGGTCGAGCTCGACGTCACCGACATCGGCAGCATCAAGGCCGCCGTCGCGCGCGCCGAGACCGAGGTCGGGGCCATCGACATCCTGGTCAACAACTCGGGCGTGAGCACCACCCGGCGCCTGCAGGATGTGACGCCCGACGACTACGACTACATCTTCGACACCAACGTCAAGGGCTCGTTCTTCGTCGCCCAGGAAGTGGGCAAGCGCATGCTGGCGCGCGCCACGGGCACGGCACCGGGCACCTACATCGGCGGGCGCATCATCAACATCGCGTCGGCGGCGGCGCTGAAGGTCATGCCGCAGATCGGCACCTACTGCATGAGCAAGGCCGCCGTGGTGCAGATGACCAAGGCCATGGCGCTGGAGTGGGGCCGCTTCGGCATCAACGTGAACGCGCTGTGCCCGGGCTACATCACGACCGAGCTCAACGAGGAGCACTGGACCACCGAAGGCGGCGCCAAGCTGGTCAACATGCTGCCGCGCAAGCGCGTGGGCAAGCCCGAAGACCTTGACGGCCTGATCGTGCTGCTGGCCAGCGGCCAGAGCCATTTCGTGAACGGCGCCGTCATCGCGGCCGACGACGGGTTCGCGCTCTGAGTCCGCGCGCCTTGGTCGGCATCGCGGCCGGGCTGGGCGCGGGCGCGCTCTGGGGCCTGACCTTCGTGGCGCCGCGCATGGTGGGCCACTTCGGCATGGTCGACATCACCGCCTCACGCTTCCTGGTGTTCGGTGCCATCTCCGGGCTCGCCGTGTTCGCGCGGCCGGCCGCCGTGCGCTGGCCCACCGGCCGGCAGGCGCTGGCGGCACTGGGCCTCAGCGTGCTGGGCTTCAGCGGCTACTACCTGCTGCTGGCCTTCGGCATCGAGGCTGCGGGCACCGAGGTGCCGAGCCTCATCATCGGCACGATTCCGGTCTGGATGATGCTGCTGGGCAGGCCGGCGGGCCTTCGCTTGAGCGCGCTGCTGCCGGGGCTCGTGCTCACCGGCGCGGGCATCGCGCTGATGATCTGGGGCGCATGGTCGGCGCAGCATGGCGCCGGCGACGCCAGCGGAGCGCGCTTTGGCTGGGGCATCGCGCTGGCGCTGTGCGCAATGGTGAGCTGGACGGTCTATGGCCTGCTCAATGCCGCCTGGCTGCAGCGCCACACCGAACTCAGCGCGACCGACTGGGCCAACTGGCTGGGCGTGGCGACCGGGCTGGGCGCGCTGGCGCTGTGGCTGGCGGCGGGCAGCGACGTCGCCACGCTGCGGACCCGGCCCGACGGCATGCTCTTCGTCTGGCTCGCGCTGGCCAGCGGCTTCGGCTCTTCGTGGCTGGCCACCATCCTCTGGAACATCGCGAGCCAGCGGCTCTCCGCGAGCCTGTGCGGCCAGCTGATCGTGAGCGAGACGCTGTTTGCGCTGCTCTATTCCTTCGTCTGGGACGGCCGCTGGCCGCAGGCCACAGAGTGGGCCGCGGCATTGCTGTTCGTGCTGGGCATCCTCGCATCCATCAAGGCGCACCGATGAGAATCGAAATCCCCGAAAAGAAGAAGCTCGTGTACGAAACCCTGATCCCCATCCGCTGGGGAGACATGGACGCCATGGGCCACCTGAACAACGGCACCTACTTCCGCTACCTCGAGACCGCGCGCATCGACTGGATGCACTCCATCGGCTTCGAGCCCGAGCCGGGCGGCGAGGGCATGGTGATCGTCAACGCCTTCTGCAATTTCTACCGGCAGATCGAGTACCCCGGCAAGGTGCTGCTCAAGATGTACGTGAGCGACCCGGGCCGCACCACCTTCGAGAGCTGGGGCACCATGGCACGGGAAGAAGAGCCCGATGTGATCTGCGCGGCAGGCGGTGCGACCACCATCTGGGTCGACTTCCCGAAGCAGAAGGCACTGGCGCTGCCCGACTGGCTGCGCACGCTGGTGAGCGAGTAGTCGCCGATGAAGCGCAATGCTGTGCTGACGCTCGCGCTGCTCGCCGCCTGCGGCCACGTCCTGGCACAGACCCCCGGCAAGAACGAATGCCCCGCCAACGCGCCGTTCCTGGGCACCGAGGCACTGAAGAAGGCCGGAGGCTTCGAGCTTCCCGTGTTCAAGCGCTACTGCTACACCGACAAGTCGGGCAGCTACGCGCTGCTGCTCGGCGAGAAGCAGGACTTGCCGTTTACCCAGGAAAAGCTGTCCTCCGCCATCCAGGCTTCTCTCTACAAGGTGGAGGCTGGCAACGCGCTGGTGCGGCAATGGTCGATTCGCGACTTCGCCGGCAAGGACGACGCTGGCGTCAACTTCAGGTCCAGGCTCTTCGAGCTGACGGACATCGACGGTGACGGCCTCGTCGACCCCGTGCTCGTGTACCGCTTCTTCATCCTCGACGATGCGGACAACATCGACACCGACGACTTCACGGGCCGCATCAAGATCGTCACCTTCCACCAGGGCAAAAAGGCCACGATCCATGCGATCACCGGCCACCTCGACGGCGACCGCAAGACCACGGCCAACGCCAACTACTTTGCCTTGCCGAAGCCGTTGCGGCAGCACCTCGTCAAGAAGATGTCCGCCATGTACAGCGCGGGGCAGTTCGGGTTCGACAATTCCTACGACTTTGCACCGAGGAAGGAAGCGGCCGGGCGCTGAAGCTCAGACCGGCTGCAGCACGATGCGCGCCTCGAAGCCGTGCGCCGCGCCAGGCGGCGGCGATTCGAGTTCGAGCCGCGCGTTGTGCTTTTCGACGATGGTCCCGACGATCGACAGCCCGAGCCCGTAGCCCGCGCGGTCGGAGGCGTGCCGCACATGGCGCTGCCGCAGCGTGCTCAGTTGCTCCGCGCCGACACCGGCGCCGAAGTCGCGGACCACCAGCGTGCAGGGGGCCGTCACCTCGACCACCACGCGCTCGCCGCCGTAGCGAAGGGCGTTTTCCACCAGGTTGCGCAAGGCGATGGCCAGCGCGTCGACGTCGCCGAGCGCCACCGGCGCCGCGCTGTCGGGCACCTTGAGCGTCAGGCGTTCGTTGATTTGCGGGTCTTGCCAGAGCTCCTGCGCCACGGTGCCGACCAGTTGCACCAGGTCGACCCGGGCACGTGCCAGCGAGGCGCCGGATTCCGCGCGCGACAGCTGCAGCAGCTTTTCTGCGCGGTGGCTCAGCATCTGCAGCGCGTCGAGCGCGGCCTGCACGTCGTTTCGCCGCAGGTCGTGCTCCAGCGCGGTCTGCAGCCGCAGCCGCGCGGCGGCCAGCGGGGTGCGCAACTCGTGTGCCGCATTGGCCGCGAGCGCGCGCTCCACGTCGAGCGAATGCGAAAGCCGCTCCAGCAGCCGGTTGACGTGGTCGCCGACCGAGCGAAGCTCCTGCGGCAGGCCCGGCAAGGTGATCGGGCGCAGGTCGGCGCCGTTGCGCTTTGCGATTTCTCCGGCCAGTTGCTGAAGCGCGCGCAGTTCGGTGCGCGCCACGTTGCGCAGCACCAGCGCTAGCAGCGGCAGCACCGCGCCCAGCGGAATGATCAGGCCGAACAAGGTGCGGTTCAGCGCGTGGCGCCGCTCGTCGAGCGGGTCGGCCACCTGGAAGTACAGCCCCAGCGAGGGGTGCCGCACCGTGTAGATGCGCCAGGTCTGGTTGTTGGCGAAGCCGGCGGCCAGCGGAACGTCGAAGGCGCCGACGGGCGCCTCGGCCGAACGCAGCAGCACGTGCTCGTGCACGTCCACCACCTGGTACATCACCGCGTCCTCGGAGAACAGCTGCTTGGGCGCGATCAGCGGTTCCGTGGGGGCGGTGCCGCTGGTGTGCTGCAGCTTGTCGAGTTCCTGCACCGCCATGTCGAACATGCGGTGGGACACCTCGACAAGTTCGTTGTCGAAGTTGTGGTTGATCTCCCGGTCGACGTACCAGACCACCGCCAGCACGCACATCAGCCACACGCCGCCGACCCAGACGATCAGCGTGCGGGTAAGCCGCCCGGCCAGGGAGTCGCGGCCTTCACCGAGCTTTGCGCCGAATCTCATTCGTCGTCGTCCGCGGAGAACGACAGGCGGTAGCCGAGGCCGCGCAGCGTCTGGATGTGGCTGCGCCCGAGCTTTCGCCGCAGGCGGCTGATGAAGACTTCGAGCGTGTTGCTGTCGGCCTCGTCGCCGAAACCGTAGAGCGCATCGGCCAGGTTCTCGCGCGTGTGGATGCGCTCTGGCCGGGTCGCCATCACGCGCAGCAGCGCCCATTCCTTCTGGGTCAGCGTGATGGGAGCGCCGTTCTTGCGGACCATGTCATGCGCCAGGTCGATCTCCAGCGTGCCCAGCTTCAGGACCGGCGAGCTGCTGGCGCTGCGCCGCCGCTCGACCGCGCGCAGGCGGGCGAGCAGCTCGGCGGGGTCGTAGGGCTTGATGAGGTAGTCGTCGGCGCCGGCGTCGAGCCCGCGGATGCGGTCGGTGACCTGGTCGCGCGCGGTCAGGACGATGACGATGGGGCGTTCGGGCAGGGCGCGTATCTGGGGAAGCAGCGAAAGCCCGTCGCCGTCGCCCAGGTGGAGGTCGAGCAACACCGCCGCGTACTGGACCGAGAGCAGCGCGCCGCGCGCGTCGGCGAGGCTGGGCGCCACGTCGACCACGAAGGCCTTGGCCAGCAGGTAGCTGCAGACCGCATCTGCCAGCGCAGTGTCATCTTCGACCAGCAATATGCGCACGCCATGTCCTTTCAACAAAAAAAGAAGTCTAGCTCCGTCGAATTGCGGACAGACCCCCGGTCAGATTCCGTTCAGGTGCCTTCAGGCTGTGTTCATTCCGCAAACGTAGGCTCGCGGCTGTTTTCAGGCCCTGCCTTCGTTCATGACTCGTGCTTCGAATTTTCGCCTGGGGGTGCTGACCCTCTTCGCGCTTGCCGCCTTGCTGGCGTGGGACGCGACCGGTTGGGATCTGCCGCTGGCGCGGCTGTCCGGCTCCCCCTTCGGTTTCACATGGCGGACGAACTTTTTTCTGGTCCACGTCATGCATGAGGGCGCCCGCGACCTCAGCTGGGCGCTCGTCACCGCGCTGTTCATCGCCATTCGCTGGCCGGTCGGCGTGCTGCGGCGCCTGGGCACCGGCGACCGCGTGCAGCTGGCACTGACAACCCTGGCCGCGGTGATCGCCGTCAGCCTCATCAAGCATGCCAGCGATACCAGCTGCCCCTGGGACCTGAAGGAGTTCGGCGGCGTGGCGCGCTACGTGTCGCATTGGTCCTGGGGCGTGCCCGACGGCGGTCCGGGCGGGTGCTTCCCGGCCGGCCATGCCTCCGCGGCGTTTGCCTATGCAGGCGGCTACTTCGTGCTGCGCCGGGCCTCGGCCCGCGCGGCGGCCATCTGGCTGGCGGTGGCGCTGGTGGCCGGGCTGGCGCTGGGCCTGTCCCAGCAGGTGCGCGGTGCCCACTACATGAGCCACACACTCTGGACCGCCTGGATCTGCTGGACGGTGGGTTTTGCCATCGAGCTGGTGTTCGCGCGCTTCAATCCGCAACCGCTCAAGCCGGCCGAGCCCGCCCATGCAGGGTATTGACGCCACCCTTTTCGAGCTGGTCAATGCGGGCCCTTCGGTGCCTGCATGGAGCCTGCAGTTCGCGAGCTTCGCCTCCGATTTCCTGCCGTCGCTGCTGGCGCTGGCGCTGGCCATCGGCGCACTGTTCGATCGGCGCTGGCGCCATGCCTTCATCACCGCAATGATCAGCCTGCTGGCGGTGTGGCTGCTCGTGCAGGCGATCCGCTGGGCGTTTCCGATGCCCCGGCCGGCCTATTACGACCTGGGCATCCAATGGGTGCCGCAGGGCATTCGTCCGGGTTTCCCGAGCCTCCATGCCGCCGGCACCTTCACTGCGGCCTTTTCGCTCTGGTGCCTTCCGTGGCGCTTTCCGATGCTGGCCGCGCTGACGGTGGCCGCCACGGTCGCCTGGAGCCGCCTGTACCTGGGGCTGCACTTCCCGTCCGATGTGGTGGCCGCGGCGATGCTTGGCGCGCTGGTGTCGATCCTCGTGGAGCGGGGCATCCGCCTGATTCCGCGTATCCGTACCTCGCCGGCATCGGCGGGGGCTCCAAGGGCCCGGCTGCGATCGCGCATAAGGCGCGCCTGAACATGACATGAACGGGCAATTCAGGCTATCTTCAGCCCCCGTTCCTACATTAGCTGGATGTCTGTTTTGCGTATTGACCCGGCACCTGCACCACAAGGTAGCTTCCCCGAACCCGACCCATTCGCTGCCTCATCGCCGGCAGCGCCTTGGACGCGTTTCGACCAATGGCTCGGCCGGCCCCGCTCCGCGGCCGCGGTCGTCGTGTGGATCAGCCTTTATCTCGTCCTGACCACCAACTGGCCGCTCTGGAACGAGCTGGCCCGCATCGGCGGTGCACCCAGCACCTACATGCCGACCATCCTGGTCATGAGCCTGCTCACTTTCTGCGGCTCGGTGGCGATCCTGTCGTTCACCGCCTGGTCGCGCTGGATGAAGCCGCTGTGGTTCGCGGTGGTCGTGCTGGCCGCGGTGGTGCAGCACTACATGCTCGCGTACCGCGTGGTCATGGACCCGACCATGGTCGCCAATGCGATGCAGACCGACCCCAACGAAGCGCGCGACCTGCTGAGCTGGCGCATGGCCTTCAACGTGCTGGTGGTGGCGCTGCCCGCGGCCTTCGTGCTCTGGCGCGTGCGCGTCCTGCCGATGCGTTTTCTGTCGAAGCTCTGGCGCAACGTCGCGCTGCTGCTGCTGTCGGTGGTCTTGGCGCTGGCCGCGGTAGTGGCCATGAACCGCGAGCTGGCACCGCTGATGCGCAACAACGTGCACCTGCGCTACATGATGAACCCGATCGCGAGCCTCTATTCGGCCGGCTCGCTGCTCATCAAGCCTATGTTCAAGCGCAGCGGCAAGCTCATCCCGATCACGGCCGGCACGGCGCTGGGCGCCAGCTATGCCGGCCAGACGAAGCCCCCGTTGTTCGTGGTGGTGGTGGGCGAGACGGCGCGGGCCGATCACTTCTCGCTCAACGGCTATGCCCGCGACACCAACCCCGAGCTGGCCAAGCGTGGCGTTCTGAGCTACCGCGAGGTGCGCTCCTGCGGCACCAACACGCTGGCCTCTGTGCCCTGCATGTTCTCGCCGCTCGGCAAAGAGGGCTACGAATCGCGCAAGGACGACTACGAGACCCTGGTCGACGTTCTGCAGGCCGCCGGCCTCGCCGTGTTCTGGCTCGACAACCAGGCCGGCTGCAAGGGCGTCTGCGAGCGCATCCCCAATGCATCTGCCTTCGCCGGGCTCGACGCGGCAACCAAGAAGGCGCTGTGCGACGGCGACGAGTGCCTCGACGACGTGATGCTCAAGGGCCTGGACGAGCGCATTGCCGCGCTGCCGGCCGAGCGCCGCGCCAAGGGCATCGTGCTGGTCATGCACCAGATGGGCAGCCACGGCCCGGCCTACTACAAGCGCTCCGCGCCCGACGTGAAGCATTTCCTGCCCGAGTGCAAGACCAACGCGCTGGCCGAGTGCGGCCATGCCGAGCTGATGAACGTCTACGACAACTCGATCCTGCAGACCGATCGCTTCCTGGGCCAGACCATCGACTGGCTCAAGACGCAGTCGAAGCAGTACGACCCGGCGCTGCTGTACGTGAGCGACCACGGCGAGTCGCTCGGCGAATACGGCCTGTTCCTGCACGGCGTGCCCTACAGCTTCGCGCCCGACGCGCAGAAGCACGTGCCCATGGTCACCTGGTTCGGCGACGGCATGAGCGCGCGGCGCAAGCTCTCGCGTTCGTGCATGGAGGCGGGGCTCGACGCGCCGCTCACGCACGACAACCTCTACCACACGGTGCTCGGCGTGATGGACGTGACCACGCCCACATACAAGCCCGCGCTGGACGCCCTCGCATCCTGCCGGGCAAAGGGCTGAGGCCCCTTTACTTCTTCTCGCGGGGCACGCGCCCCATGAGGAAGAACTCGTTGTTCGGCTGCATCCCGCTGAAGCTGGCCATGCGGTTGCTCAGCCCGAAGAAGGCGGTGATGGCCGCGATGTCCCAGATGTCCTCGTCGTCGAAGCCGTGGGCATGCAGCGGCGGGAAGTCGCTGTCGTCGATCTCGTGCGAGCGGTCGCAGACCTTCATCGCAAAGTCGAGCATCGCGCGCTGGCGCGGCGTGATGTCGGCCTTGCGGTAGTTCACCGCCACCTGGTCCGCCACCAGCGGCTTCTTCTCGTAGATGCGCAGCAGCGCGCCGTGCGCCACCACGCAGTACAGGCACTGGTTGGCCGCGCTGGTGGTGGTGACGATCATCTCGCGGTCGCCCTTGGTGAGCGAGCCCTCTTCCTTGAACATCAGCGCGTCGTGGTACGCGAAGAAGGCGCGCCACTCGGCCGGACGGCGTGCAAGGGCAAGAAACACGTTGGGCACGAAGCCGGCCTTTTCCTGCACCGCGAGGATGGCGGCGCGGATGTCTTCCGGCAGGTCTTTCAGTTCGGCGCGCGGGTAGCGGCTGGTGGTGGTCATGTCGTCTCCGTTGTGGTCGTCGGTTTGCAGTGCCTTTTTGAAAGCGCTCTGAAAGGCGCCGCGCCTCTTGCATCATAGGCAAGCAGCTTTCCTACATGGCGAGGCGCGAGTCGCCGCCATGATGAAGGTTCGCACAACAACACGCGGCCAGCACCGCACATAACGCGATGAAAGACGAGTCGTATCCCGACCGGCGTGGTTTCCTGCGTCGGTCCATCGCCATCGTGCCGGCCGCAACGGCCTTCGGTGCCGGCGGCATCACCGGCGTGACACTGGCACAGCCCGCTACACCGGCGCCGGCACCCAGCCCCGCCGCAGCGCCGCCTCCCGGCACTCCTTACACCCCCGTCTACTTCAACGCCGCCGAATGGGCCTTCGTCCAGGCCGCGGTGGCCAGGCTCATTCCTTCCGACGATGCCGGCCCCGGCGCCATCGAGGCCGGCGTGCCCGAGTTCATCGACCGGCAGATGGAAGGCGCCTTCGGCCATGCCGCCACCTGGTACATGCAGGGCCCCTTCGTCGAGGTTTCGCCGCTCTTCGGCTACCAGAAGAAGATGCCGCCGCGCGAGGTTTACCGCGCGGGCATCGCGGCCACCGACGCCTACAGCCGCAAGCAGTTCTCCGGCAAGGCCTTCGCGCAGCTCGACGCCGCGCAGCAGGACGAGGTGCTCAAGGGCCTGGAGGGCGGCGCCATCGCGCTCGATGGCGTGGGCGCAACCGACTTCTTCGGCTTCCTGCTGCAGAACACCAAGGAGGGCTACTTCAGCGATCCGATCCACGGCGGCAACAAGAACGCCGCCGCCTGGAAGATGATCGGCTTCCCCGGCGCTCGCGCCGACTACGCCGACTGGGTCGACCGGCCCGGCGTCAAGTACAACCTGCCGCCGGTGAGCATCGCCGGCCCGCAGGGCTGAGGGAGCGGCACACCATGGCAAACATCAAGAAGCCCAGTGTGGACGCGGTGCTGGTCGGCTTCGGCTGGACCGGCGCGATCATGGGCATGGAGCTGACCGCCGCCGGCCTGAAGGTGCTGGCGCTGGAGCGCGGCGAGAACCGCGACACGCAACCCGACTTCGCCTACCCGCGCATCACCGACGAGCTGAGCTACGGCATCCGCGGCAAGCTGTTCCAGAACCTCTCGCGCGAGACCGTGACCATCCGCCACACGCCGGCCGAGGTGGCGGTGCCTTACCGGCAGCTCGCGTCCTTCCTGCCCGGCGACGGCGTGGGCGGCGCGGGCGTGCACTGGAACGGCCACCACTGGCGGCCTCTGCCCAGCGACCTGCGCATCCGCAGCAACTACGAAGAGCGCTACGGCAAGAAATTCATTCCCGAAGGCATGACCATCCAGGACTTCGGCGTGAGCTATGAAGAACTGGAGCCCCACTTCGACCAGTTCGAGAAGATCTGCGGCACCTCCGGCAAGGCCGGCAACATCGGCGGCAAGATCCAGCCCGGCGGCAACCCCTTCGAAGGCGCGCGCGCCAACGAATTCCCGCTGCCGCCGCTGGCCTCGGTCAACAGCGCCAGGCTGTTCGAGAAAGCCGCGCGCGAACTCGGCTATCACCCGTTCCCGCAAGCGGCCGCCAATGCCTCGCGCGCCTACACCAACCCGCATGGCGCGCAGCTCGGGCCTTGCAACTTCTGCGGCTTCTGCGAGCGCTACGGCTGCTACATGTATTCGAAGGCTTCGCCGCAGACCACGCTGCTGCCGGTGCTGATGAAGCGGCCCAACTTCGAGCTGCGCACCCGCTCGCACGTGCTGCGCGTGAACATGTCGCCCGACGGCAAGCGCGCCACCGGCGTGACCTACGTAGATGCCCAGGGCAACGAGGTCGAGCAGCCGGCCGACCTGGTCGTGCTGTGCGCCTACCAGTTCCACAACGTGCGCCTGCTGCTGCTGTCGAACATCGGCAAGAAATACGACCCCGCCACGGGCGAGGGCGTGGTGGGGCGCAACTACGCCTACCAGCTCAACGGCGGTGCCAGCCTGTTCTTCGACAAGGACCAGCCGATGAACCCCTTCGTCGGCGCGGGTGCCAGCGGCAGCGTGATCGACGACTTCGACGGCGACAACTTCGACCACGGTCCGCTCGGCTTCGTGGGCGGCGCGAGCATCAACTGCATCAACACCGGCGGCCGGCCGATCCAGCAGCTGAGCCTGCCGCCCGGCACGCCGAACTGGGGCGCGGGCTGGAAGAAGGCCGCCAAGGAAAACTACCTCTACCAGGCCGGCGTTGGCAGCCAGGGCTCGGTGATGGCCTACCGCGACAACTACCTCGACCTCGACCCGACCTACAAGGACGTGCACGGCCAGCCGCTCCTGCGCATGACCTTCGACTGGAAGGCCAACGACCTCGCGATGACGCAGTTCATCGGCACCAAGGTCGAGCAGATCGCGCGGGCCATGGGGCCGAAGCAGATGAAGATGAATTTCCAGAAGGCAGGCGCGCACTACGACGTGCGCTACTACCAGTCGACCCACAACACAGGCGGCGCGCCGATGGGCACCGACCCGACGACCAGCGCCGTCAACCGCTTCCTGCAGGTGTGGGACGTGCCCAATGTCTTCGTGATGGGCGCCAGTGCTTTCCCGCAGAACTTCGGCTACAACCCGACCGGCATGGTGGGCGCGCTGGCCTACTGGGCCGCCAAGGCGATCCGCGAGCAGTACCTGAAGAACCCGGGAGCCCTGGCATGAACGCGCGTCGTGTATCTGTCGGCGTGCCGGCGGCCGTGGCCCTGTTGTGCGCCGGGGCCTGGGCCGTGGCGCAGAAGGCGGAGGCGCCGCCGGTGGCCGGCGTGGCTGCACCGGTAGCTGCCACGGCCGCATCGTCCGACCCCGTGCTGGAGCGCGGCCGCTACCTCGCGCGCGCCGGCGACTGCGTGAGCTGCCACACCGCGCCCGGCAAGCCGGCCTTCGGCGGCGGCCTGCCGATGAAAACGCCGTTCGGCACCATCGTCTCGACCAACATCACGCCAGACCCCGAGGCCGGCATCGGCACCTACACCGAGGCCGAGTTCGCCCGCGCGCTGCGCGAAGGCGTCGCCAAGGACGGCCATCACCTGTACCCGGCCATGCCGTACCCGTCGTTCGCCCGCGTGAACGACGAGGACATGCATGCGCTCTTCACGTTCTTCCGCAACGGCGTGCAGCCCGTGGCGCAGAAGCCGCCGGCCACCGACCTGCCGTGGCCCTTCAGCATGCGCGGGCTGATGATCGGCTGGAACTGGATCTACCTCGACAAGGGCGTCTACCAGCCCGACACCGCGCGCAGCGCCGAGTGGAACCGCGGCGCGTACCTGGTGCAGGGCCTGGGCCATTGCGGCGACTGCCACACACCGCGCAGCATGCTGGGCGGCGTGAAGGCGGCCAGCGACGGCAAGGGCGAGCTGTTCCTGTCTGGCGCGGTCATCGACGGCTGGTATGCGCAGCCGCTGCGCCACACCGGCCGCCCGACCATGGCGCAATGGCCGGCGCAAGACATCGTGCAGTACCTGCAGACCGGGCGCACCAGCCACACGGCCGCCTTCGGCGCCATGGTCGACGTGGTGCAGAACAGCACGCAGCACCTGTCGTCGCAAGACCTGCAGGCGGTGGCCACTTATCTGCAGTCGCTGGGAGCGGAGGGCAGCGCGCAGAGTGCGCCGTCGCCCGCGTCCCTGGTGGCAGCGGCTGCGCAGCACCCGACCGCGCTTGCGCTGCGCAACGGCACGGTCGAGGGCAACAGCGGCGCGATGGTCTACCTCAACAACTGCAATGCCTGCCATCGTTCCGACGGAACAGGCGCGGACAAGACCTTTCCGGCGCTGGCCGGCAACAGCGTGGTGAATGCCAGGGACCCGACTTCTCTGATCCGCCTCGTGCTCGCAGGCTCGGCCATGCCCAGCACCAGCCAGGCGCCTTCGCCCATCGCCATGCCCGATTTCGGCTGGCGCCTGAGCGACGCCGACGTGGCCAGCGTGCTGAGCTTTGCGCGGTCGAGCTGGGGCAACCAGGGCGATGCCGTCACGGCGGCCCAGGTGGCCAAGGTGCGCGATTCGATCAAGCCCGTGGCTACCGCGACCGCGAACGCGCAGCAGCAGAAGTGAGCGGGCGGGGCGCTCTTGCCTACCTGAGCGCCACGAGATCGCTCTCGTCTTTCAGCTCGACGCCCGTCAGCCCCCGCCGCAACGACTCGCGCATCAACCACGCGAGCCTGAACGCGGCCGCCTCATAGGCCAGGCCCTCCGGCCGCACGTTCGAGATGCAGTTGCGCTCGGCGTCGTGCCGGCCGCGCCGGGGCGAATGGGTCAGGTAGATGCCGAGGCTGTCGGGCGAACTCAGGCCCGGCCGCTCGCCGATCAGCATGACCGACAGCGCCGCGCCGAACAGCTCGCCCACTTCGTCGGCCAGGGCGACGCGCGCCTGCGTGGCAATCACCACGGGCGAAAAGCGCGTGTCCGGCGGCAGTTGCGCGCGCAGCGCCGCGAGCAGCGGCACCGCATGCCGCCTGGCCGCGAGCGAGGAAAGGCCGTCGCCGATCACGATGCAGACATCGCAGCCGTAGCGCCGCTCGCCGCGCAGGCGCGTGGCGTCTTCCTCGTCGAGCTGGCGGCCCAGGTCTGGACGGCGCAGGTAGGCGGTGCGGTCCGCCGCGCGGCTGCGCGCGCGGGCTACCTCCCAGTGCTGGCCGCGCAACTGGCTGTCGAGCGCGTCGACATCGAGCGCGGCGTGAATGGCATCGCGCGCCATCGCATGCGCCCAGCCGAAGCGCAGCGTCTCGTCGGTCGGCATGCCGGCGCCGGCACGGCCCAGCGCCAGCCGCGCGGGCGTGGCGCAGCGCCATTGGGCCCACGGGTTGGGGGTGACAGGCGAGTCGCTCATCGGGCCAATGCGGAAAGCCCGCCCATGTCGGCCAGCAGCCGGTTGGAGGAGGGCGGCGCGAGCCGTCCGGCGGTATCGGTGATCTGCATGCGCTGCAGCCAGGCCTCGAATTCGGGCGCGCGCTTCAGGCCCAGCGTCTGGCGCATGAACAGCGCGTCGTGGAACGAGGTGCTCTGGTAGTTGAGCATCACGTCGTCCGCGCCCGGGATGCCCATGATGAAGTTGATGCCCGCCGTGCCCAGCAGCACGAGCAGCGTGTCCATGTCGTCCTGGTCGGCTTCGGCGTGGTTGGTGTAGCAGATGTCGCAGCCGATGGGCAGGCCCAGCAGCTTGCCGCTGAAATGGTCTTCGAGCCCGGCACGGATGATCTGCTTGCCGTCGTACAGATACTCCGGCCCGATGAAGCCGACCACCGTGTTGATGAGCAGCGGCTTGTAGCGCCGCGCCAGCGCATAGGCGCGCACCTCGCAGGTCTGCTGGTCGACGCCGAAATTGGCGTTGGCCGACAGCGCGCTGCCCTGGCCGGTCTCGAAGTACATGACGTTGTCGCCCACGGTGCCGCGCTTGAGCGACAACGCCGCAGCATAGGCCTCGTCGAGCAGCTCGGGCGTCACGCCGAACGAGAGGTTGGCTTTCTCGGTGCCCGCGATCGACTGGAACACCAGGTCGACCGGCGCGCCGGCCTCCGCGAGCTTGAGCGTGTTGGTCACATGCGTGAGCACGCAGCTCTGCGTCGGAATCTCGAAGCGCTGAATCACCTCGTCGAGCATGCGCAGCAGCTCGCCGAGCACCGGCATGCTGTCGGATGCGGGGTTGAGCCCGATCACCGCGTCGCCCGCGCCGTAGAGCAGGCCGTCGAGCGTGGAGGCCGCCACGCCGCGCAGGTCGTCGGTCGGGTGGTTGGGTTGCAGGCGCACGGCCAGGTGGCCGGGCAGGCCGATGGTGTCGCGAAAACGCGTGACCACGCAGCACTTTTTTGCGACCGACACCAGGTCCTGGTTGCGCATGAGCTTTGAAACGGCCGCCACCATTTCGGGCGTGAGGCCCGGCGCCAGTGCGGTGAGCGTGGCAGTGGTGGCCGCGTCGGACAGCAGCCAATTGCGGAAGTCGCCGACCGTGAGGTGCGACACCAGGGCAAAGGCATTCGCGTCATGGCCGTCGATGATGAGGCGCGTGATGTTGTCGCTCTCGTAGGGAATCAGCGCTTCGCTCAGGAACTGGTTGAGCGGCGTGTCGGCCAGCACGTGGCGTGCCGCCATGCGCTGCTGCGCGGTGGCCGCTCCGATGCCTGCGAGGTAGTCGCCCGAGCGCGCGGGGCTTGCGAAGGCCATGACCTGTTTCAGGTCGTCGAAGCGGAAGACTTGGCCGGCGATGGTGGTGCTGTAGCGCATGGGTCTTGGGTCGGAGATCGTCAGGCGTGGGTGGTCGAGGAAAGCATTTCGTCCGGTGCCGCCGCCTCGCGCTGCGCCGAGGTCAGCAGGAAGTAGCCGTAGGCCGCGGCCATCAGCACGACGAACAGCAGCGTGAGCATGCCGTTGAACCACACCATCGCGCCCAGGCACACCGCGCCGAGCCCGAGCGCGATGGCCGGGAACACGGGATAGAACGGCGCGCGGTAGGTGCGCTGCAGGCCGGGCTCGCTGCGGCGCAGCTTGAACAGCGCGGCCATCGAGATCATGTACATCACGATGGCGCCGAGCACCGCCATGGTCACGATATTGGCGGTGAGCGTCTGCCCGCCGAACTGCACCCACTCGTCGCTGAAGATGGCAACGATGCCGATCACGCCGCCGGCCAGCAGCGCGCGGTGCGGCGTGTCGAAGCGCGGGCTCAGCCCGGCGAAGTAGCGCGGCAGGTAGCCCGCGCGCGCCAGCGCGAAGATCTGGCGCGAATAGCCCATGATGATTCCGTGGAACGAGGCGATCAGCCCGAAGAGGCCGATCCACACCAGCATGTGCAGCCAGCCGCTGTTGTCGCCCACCACCGCCTTCATGGCCTGCGGCAGCGGGTCGTTGATGTTGGCGAGCTTGCGCCAGTCGCCCACGCCGCCGGCGAAGATCATCACGCCGAAAGCCAGCACCACCAGCGTGACGATGCCCGTGGTGTACGCGATGGGAATGGTGCGGTGCGGGTCGCGCGCCTCTTCGGCTGCCATGGCCGCGCCTTCGATGGCAAGAAAGAACCAGATCGCGAACGGTATGGACGCGAAGATGCCCGAGACGGCCGCACCGTTCAGCACGCTGCCGCCGGCCCAGCCGTTGGCGGTGAAGTTGGCCAGCGTCCAGCCCGGCGCGACGACGCCCATGAACACCAGCAACTCGACGATGGCCAGCACCGTGACGAACAGTTCGAAGGCCGCCGCGATGCCCACGCCGATCCAGTTGAGGCCGATGAAGATCACGTAGGCCCCCAGCGCGAACCACTTCGGGTTGATGCCGGGAAACTGCACGTTGAGGTAGGCGCCGATGGCCAGCGCGATGGCCGGCGGCGCGAAGACGAACTCGATCAGCGTCGCAAAGCCCGCGACGAATCCGCCATGCGGCCCGAAGGCGCGCCGTGCATACGCGAAGGGGCCGCCCGCGTGCGGGATGGCCGTGGATAGTTCGGTGAAGCTGAAGATGAAGGTGGTGTACATCGTCGCCACCAGCAACGTGGCAACGAGAAAGCCGAGCGTGCCGGCCGTGTTCCAGCCGTAGCTCCAACCAAAGTACTCACCGGAGATGACGAGGCCCACGGCAATGCCCCAGAGCTGCAGGGGGCCGAGCACTTTCTTGAGATGGCCGGTGCCGGTGTGCGCGGCCGGTGTGGCGTCGGTGGAGTTCATGCGGCGTCCTCTCTTCGTGAATGGTGACAGTGCACATTCGGCAAAGCAAGGGCTGTTCCACCGGATACACCGGCTTGCGGGCGCTACATGCGCGACGTGCGCGCTGGCCATAATCGGAGTCTTTCAACCCCCCCGAGGTGTTTCGTGAAGTCTCTTTTCTGTGCCGCTCTCGTGTCCGTCCTTGCCATTCCCGCCGCGTTCGCGCAGTCCGCGCCCGTGACCACGCCAAGCGGCCTGATCTACCAGTCGATCAAGGAAGGCACCGGCGCTTCGCCCGCAGCCACCGACGTGGTCAAGGTGCATTACCGCGGCACCTTCCCCGACACCGGCAAGGAATTCGACAGCTCCTACAAGCGCGGCGAACCGACCGAGTTCCCGCTCAACGGCGTGATCCCCTGCTGGACCGAAGGCGTGCAGAAGATGAAGCCCGGCGGCAAGGCCAAGCTGACCTGCCCGCCGTCCATCGCCTACGGCGCGCGCGGCGCCGGTGGCGTGATCCCGCCGAACGCCACGCTCAACTTCGAAGTCGAGCTGGTCTCCGTCACGAAGCGCTGACGCTTCGAGGCGCTCATCCTGGCTGGTACTGGTACAGCCAGGTTTCGGTGAGCGTCTGGTCCCCGTTCTTCAGGTACATGCGCATGTCGATCGGCTCGTTGCCTTCGGGCGTGAAGTCGAACTGCGCGCGCCAATGGCCCGGCACGCCGTTGGGCACGGCCTCGGCGAAGACGTAAGAGAACTTGCCGCGCGCCGCCGTCAGCACCACCTCGGGCTTCACGCCGAAGGGCACGGTGGCCAGCGGCTGGCCGATGAACTCCACCATGAACTTGCGCACGCCCTGCGGACGCGGCTGCCCCGGCTGGCCGCCGCGTCCGATGCGCGTGGCCACGCAGTGCGCGAGCGGCGAGGGAAACGGTTCCTGGTCGGTCCAGTGCAGGCGGTACTGCAGGCTGTAGCTCCCGCCCGCCTTGGCATCTGCCTTGGGCACCCAGAAAGCGACGACGTTGTCGTGGATCTCGTCGTCGGTCGGTATCTCGATGAGCTGCACCGAGCCTTCGCCCCAGTCGCCCAGCGGTTCGATCCACAGGCTAGGGCGCTTTTCATAGTTCACGCCGTCCTGGTAGTGGTCGAACACGCGGTCGCGCTGCAGCAGGCCGAAGCCGCGCGGCCTGGTGTCGGTGAAGGCCGAGGCGCGCGTCTGCGTCGGGTTGTTGAGCGGACGCCAGATGCGCTCGCCCGCGCCGTTCCAGATCGCGAGGCCGTCGGAGTCGTGCACCTCGGGGCGCCAGTCGATGGCGGTGGGCTTGTTGGTTTCCGAATACCAGTACATCGACGTGAGCGGCACCAGGCCCAGGCGCGCAACGTCGCGGCGCATGAAGAGGCGTGCGTCGATGTCCATGATGACGGCCTTGGTGCGCTGCATGACGAACTTGAACACGCCGGTGACGCTCGGCCCTTCGAGCAGCGCGTAGACCGTCATCGACGTGGTGTTGCCGGCGGCGGGTGTCTCGAAGTAGAAGCGCGTGAAGTTCGGGAACTCCTCGGGCTTGTCGGGCACGGCCACGTCGAGTGCGATGCCGCGTGCCGACAGGCCGTACTGGTACAGCTCGCCGATCGCGCGGAAGTACGAAGCGCCGAGGAACGCGACCCAGTCGTTCTTCTGCCAGTCGAGCTTGCTCTGGTCGCCCAGGCGGCTTTCCTGCAGCCGGAAGCCCGCGAAGCCCGCGCCGGGCGGCAACTGGTGCGCGGGGCTGTCGGCCGGCATCGAAAAGTAGTCGGGGCTGTAGAGCACTTCGCGCGCGAAGGCGTCGCCCCCGGCGTTTTCGAGCACGTGCATGCGCACCGGCGCCTGGAAGAAGCGGCCGAGGTGGAAGAAGGTGACCGGAAACGCGCCGGGCCCGTCGCGGAAGAGGGCATTGGCAGGGTCGAACTTGATCTTGCCGTGCGCGTCGTAGTCGATGCGGTCGAGCACTTCAGGAGCCAGCGGCGCGGCAGCCACGTAGGGCTGGGCGGCGAGCGCCTTGGCCTGCGCGACCAAGGCGTCGAAAGAAAAGGGGGAAGGCTGGCTCAGTTGCAGGCCGTTGGCGGCGAGTGCCTCGGTGGGCAGGCCCAGGGCGGCGAGTGCGGCGGCGGCGCCACCGGCGGCAAGGAAGGATCGGCGATCAAGCATGTGGTTCTTGAGGGTTGCGAATCTCTGGGGGAAAAGAAAGGAAAGCGGCGGAAACGAATCGGCCATTTTCCGCGACCGGGAACAACCCCGAGCTTGACCCGGCGCACGGCCGCCCCGCGTCAGCCATTCCGCGCAAACCGGGCCGGACAAGGCCGGGAATCCGGAAAATTGTGCGTTTATGTATCGGCGCCCCCAGTCTTGTGGACGGGGTCCGTGGCCTTCAGCGCATACACCGCATACAGAGGCACGCCGAGCAGCAGCATCACCATCGGCGCGAACAGCATGTAGGGCAGGCCGATGCCTTCCATCACCCGGTAGGTGGCGTCCAGCGCCAGCCGGGGGTGCGACTGCGTCAGCTCGGCCTCGCGGCGGATGCCCCAGTGAAATTCGGCGCCGGTGGTGCGCACCGACGGATGCTGTTTCGCGCGGCCCACAGCCAGCCAGCACATGGCGTCGAAGGCCAGCACCGAGCCCGCGGGCGCGCGTTCGCCGAAGGTCGCGAAAATCGCCTGCACCTGCTCGGGCTGCAGGTACATGAGCACGCCCTCGGTGAACAGGAACACCGGGCGCGCATTGCGCTTGCGCGGCAGCCCCAGTTGCTCCCACCAGTCGGGCGCGGTCAGGTCGAGCGTGCGCAGGTCGTGGCGTTCGTGGGTTTCGGGGATCAGTTCGCGGCGCAGCTCGAGCACCTCGGGCAGGTCGGCGTCGGTCATGTGCGACTTGTCGTCGTCCAGCCACTGGAAGTAGTGGCTCAACCCGCAGCCCATGTTGACCACGCGGGCGCCGGGGTGTGCCTTCAGGAAGTCCTGCGCGAGGCTGCGGAAGCGGCGCGTGCGCGAGAGGATGCCGTAGATGGTGGCGCGGTCTTCGGGCAGCGCGCTGCCGTCGTCGCGGATCCGCTCGAGGATGCCGGCGGCATAGGCGTCCCGCACGGCCACCTGCGGAAACATCGCATCGCCCGATGCCCGCGCGGCCAGGGGAATCCGCAGGGTGGAAGGCACGGCCGACAGGCGTCGCGCGGGTTTGCTGTGTGTCATGAATGCCCAGGAAAGACCAGACCCCAGTCTGGCCGCTCCGGCATCGATGGGCAAGTCAGTCTTTTGTTCAGGCGGACGGCTTGCCTCGCTGCCGCGCAAGATGGCGGTAGACCGTGCTGCGGTGCACGCCAAGGCGCCGCGCCGCCTTGGACACGTCGTGGTCGCAGGCCTTGAGCGCGTCGTCGATGGCGTGGCGGGTGATGGCCAGCAGCGGGCCGGCCTGCGGTGCCAGGGCGGCTTCGGTGGCCTCATCCGATGGCGGGGCGGCGGGCGTGCCGAGCAGGTGAGCGGGCAGGGCGGCGGCCGTCACCGAGTCGCCCGTGTCGGCCAGCGCGACCACCGCGCGCAGCGTGCTGCGCAGTTCGCGCACGTTGCCCGGCCAGCGGTAGGCGGTCAGCGCTTCGAGCGCATCGCTCTCCAGCCGCAGTTGCTTGTCGGCGCCGCCCGATTCGAGGAACAGCCGCGCGATCAGCGCATGCCGGTCGGTGCGCCGGCTCAGCGGCGGCAAGGCGACGGTGAAGCCTGCCACGCGGTACATCAGGTCGGCCCGGAAGCGGCCGGCCTGCACCAGCGCCGGCAGGTCGCCGTGGGTGGCGCAGACCAGGTCGAAGTCCACCGCCACGCCCTGGCCGCCGCCCAGCGGCGTGACCACGCGTTCTTCCAGCACCCGCAGCAGCCGGGTCTGCAGCGCGAGCGGAATCTCCGCGATCTCGTCGAGGAACAGCACGCCGCCGTGCGCTTCGCGGATGCGGCCCGACATGCCCTTGCGCCGGGCGCCGGTGAAGGCGCCTTCGTCGTAGCCGAACAGCTCCGACTCGATCAGCGTCTCGGGCAGCGAGGCGCAGTCGACCGCCACGAACGGGCCGGCGGCGCGGCGGCTCGCGGCATGCAGGCGGCGCGAGAACACTTCCTTGCCGCTGCCGGTCTCGCCATTGACCAGCACCGACACGCCTTCGTTGAGCACCCGCACGGCCTTGTCGAGCAGCGGCAGGACGTCGTCGGCCGCCTGGGGCGCGTCGGCGCGCCGTGCCGTCGGCCGTGCGCCGCCGCACATGTTCGAACGCTCCATCACCGTGGCGATCTGCCGCCCGCCCGGCAGGGTCAGCAGGCTGCGCCGGTGCTCCATGCCGGGCCAGTTGGGGCCGAGGAAGTCCCTGGCCTCCAGGTCGAGCAGGCCGTCCCATGAGCGGCCGAACAGTTCCAGCGCCACGCGGTTGGCCGCGGCGATGCGTCCGCCCTCGATCACGATCAGCCCCTCGCGCGCGGTGCCGATCAGCGCCGGCCGCGCATGGAAGCGCAGCACATGGCCTTGTGCCTCGGCCAGCAGCATGCGGTGCTCCACCTGCTGCGCCGCCATGCGCACCAGGCCCAGCGCATGCGTGTTCACGCGCACCGTCTCGCCCGAGATGTCGAGGGCACCGGCCAACTCTCCCCGGCCGGTGAAGATGGGAGCCGCCGCGCAGCCCAGCGCGCCGTTCTGCGCCAGGTAGTGCTCGCCGCCCAGCACCATCAGCGCCTCGCGTTCGGCCAGCGCGGTGCCGATGGCGTTGGTGCCGCGGTTGTTTTCCGACCATTCCACGCCCGGCTGCAGCGCGATGCGCTCGGCCTTGGGCAGGAAGTCGGGGCTGCCTATTTCTTCCAGGATCAGCCCGCTGGCGTCCGACAGGATCACCACGCAGCCGTTGCCTATTGCATGCTCGGCCAGCCCGTCGAGTTCGGGCTGCGCGCAGTCCAGCAGCCGCATCGACTGCTCGCGCCGCTCGCGCAGCAAAGCCAGCGCCATCGGCGCGGGGTCGATGTACTGGTGATCGACCGGACGGCTGCGCTGCCACGAGCGCGAGATGTGCGGCGCGATCCACGGTGCGGGGTCGCGGCCCTGCACGAAGAACAGGTCCCGGGCCTGTTCGACCCGGACCGATGGCCACTGCGCTTCACTCATGCGTGTCTCCGGTTGTCTGCCGTTCGCGGTCTGTTCGCCTTGTGCGACATCCTAGTCGCTGTGTTCGCAAGAACATGTCGCAGATTGCGAATGAAAACCCGCTGCAGACTGCGGTCGCCAGCAGGGAGGCACTCAGGGAATGTCCCGATCCCGGCGGGTACGTGGCTTGCGGATGTCCGTGCGGGTCGCCGCATGTCGTGGCGCCAACAGCAGCAAATGGAGACAACTCATGGACATGCTCGAACCAGGCAAATTCGGTACCGCGGTTCCGTTCAGGAAGCGCTACGGCAACTACATCGGCGGCGAATGGGTCGCGCCGGTGGACAACCAGTACTTCGAGAACATCACGCCGGTCACCGGCAAGGTCTTCTGCGAAGTGCCGCGTTCCACGGCGGCGGACGTCGACCGCGCGCTCGACGCCGCGCACAAGGCCAAGGCCGCCTGGGGCCGCACCTCGACCACCGAGCGCGCCAACATCCTCAACAGGATTGCCGACCGCATGCAGGAAAACCTGCCCATGCTCGCGGCCGCCGAGACCTGGGACAACGGCAAGCCGATCCGCGAGACCATGGCTGCCGACCTGCCGCTGGCGGTCGACCACTTCCGCTACTTCGCCTCGTGCATCCGCGCGCAGGAGGGCGGCATCAGCGAGATCGACCACGAGACCTTCGCGTACCACTTCCACGAGCCCATCGGCGTGGTCGGCCAGATCATTCCGTGGAACTTCCCGATCCTGATGGCGGTGTGGAAGCTGGCACCCGCGCTGGCGGCCGGCAACTGCGTAGTGCTGAAGCCGGCCGAGCAGACGCCGGTGTCGATCCTGGTGCTGATGGAGATCATCGGCGACCTGCTGCCGCCTGGCGTGCTGAACGTGGTGAACGGCTTCGGCGTGGAAGCGGGCAAGCCGCTGGCGTCGAGCAACCGCATCGGCAAGATCGCCTTCACCGGCGAGACCACCACCGGCCGCCTGATCTCGCAGTACGCGAGCCAGAACCTGATTCCGGTCACGCTGGAGCTGGGCGGCAAGTCGCCCAACATCTTCTTCGCCGACGTGATGGATCGCGACGACAGCTTCTTCGACAAGGCGCTCGAAGGCTTCGCGATGTTTGCGTTGAACCAGGGCGAGGTGTGCACCTGTCCGTCGCGCGCGCTGAT
This sequence comes from Variovorax sp., assembly GCF_965279555.1. Taxonomy (NCBI): domain Bacteria; kingdom Pseudomonadati; phylum Pseudomonadota; class Betaproteobacteria; order Burkholderiales; family Comamonadaceae; genus Variovorax; species Variovorax sp. Next base: position 1,474,993 of record NZ_OZ257247.1, read on the forward strand.
CCAGGAGTCCATCTACGACCGCTTCATGGAGCGTGCGCTCAAGCGCGTGGCGGCCATCAAGCAGGGCAGCCCGCTCGACATGGCCACGATGATCGGCGCGCAGGCCTCGAGCGAGCAGCTCGAGAAGATCCTGTCGTACATGGACATCGGCAAGCAGGAGGGAGCGAAGGTGCTGATCGGCGGCGAGCGCGCCAGGCTCGAAGGCGACCTGGCCGACGGCTACTACGTGACGCCGACCGTGTTCCAGGGCCACAACAAGATGCGCATCTTCCAGGAAGAGATCTTCGGCCCCGTGGTGTCGGTGACGACCTTCAAGGACGAGGAAGAAGCGCTCTCCATAGCCAACGACACGCTCTACGGGCTGGGTGCAGGCGTGTGGAGCCGCGACATGAACCGCGCCTTCCGCATGGGCAAGGGCATCCAGGCAGGCCGCGTGTGGACCAACTGCTACCACCACTATCCGGCGCATGCGGCCTTCGGCGGCTACAAGCAGTCGGGCATCGGGCGCGAGAACCACAAGATGATGCTCGACCACTACCAGCAGACCAAGAACCTGCTTGTGAGCTACAGCGAGAACAAGCTGGGCTTCTTCTGATGGCGGGCGAAGTCCTGCGCGTCACCGCGACCGATGCCGCGCTCGCGTTGATCGACAGGCTCGCCGCCAGGCACGGCCCGCTGATGTTCCATCAGTCGGGCGGTTGCTGCGACGGCAGCGCGCCGATGTGCTACGCCCAGGGCGAGTTCATCGTCGGCGACTACGACCGCCTGCTGGGGCACATCGGCGGCATGCCGTTCTACATCAGCGGGCCGCAGTTCGAGTACTGGCAGCACACGCAGCTGATCATCGACATGGTGCCGGGGCGCGGCGGCATGTTCTCGCTGGAAGGGCCGGAGGGCGTGCGCTTCCTGACGCGCTCGCGGCTCTTCACCGACGAGGAATGGGCCGTGCTGGAGGCCGAAGAGGCGAAGCAGGTTCGGTAGGGCGGCAGCGGACTGAAGTGCGCTGCTAGTTCGACGAGGCGAGCAACTGCTTCACCAGCAGTTGCGCAGCCGGCGACAGGTTTGCCCCCGCCTTCGTCGCCATCAGCAGCCGCCGCGTGGCCCATGCGTCGCGCAGCCGCACCACCTTCAAGTCGAGCGCCGACACCTGCGCCTTGCATGCCGCGAACGGCACCACGCCGATGCCGAGGTTGGCCGCAATCATGTGGCACATGGCGTCGAAGCTGCGCACCTGCACGCGCAGCCGCATCGGAACACCGGCCTGCTCGGCCGCGCGCGACGTGAGTTCCAGCAGCGAGCTGCTGCGGTTCAGCCCCACGAATTCATGAGCGAGACAGGTCTTGAAGTCGACCTGCTTCGCCCGCGTGCGCGCCAGCGGATGCTGCCTGGCGCACAGCACCACCAGCTCATCGGTCTGGAAGGGCGCGACGTCGAGGCCGTAGGCGGGCGTGTTCTCCGCGAACACGCCGACGTCGGCGAGGCCGTCGACCAGCGCGCGCACGATGTCGCCGCTGAGTTGTTCCTCGACCTCGACGCGGATGTCGGGATGCTGCGCGAGGAAGGTCGCGAGGGTTGTGGGCAGGAACTCGGTGAGCGCCGACATGTTGGCCCACAGGCGGACATGGCCGCGCACTCCGCTCGAGTAGTCGTTGAGCTCGTTGCTGAACTGCTCGAAGCCCTGGAAGAGGCGCATCGCATGCTGCATCGCTACATGGCCTGCAGGCGTGAGAGCGATGCCTTGCGCGCTGCGTTCGAGCAGCTTGGAGCCGGTGGCCGCCTCGAAGTCGGAAAGCCTCCGGCTTGCGGCGGACAACGCAAGGTGGCATGCCTCCGCACCCTTGGTGATGCTGCCCGACTGCGCCACCGCGCAGAACAACCGCAGCGTGACGAAGTCGACGCGCGCGGGATTGATCGGGTTGGCCATCGGCGAATTCTAGAGAAGCAGAGGCTGGTCCCTTCGCGTTTCGCGAAGACCTGCTGCCGTCACGGCAATTCCGCGCGGCGCAATCTGTTCCTAGAGTTGGGCCAACCCAACATGGAGACAGACGCGGACATGAATGCACTCGAAGGCCTGAAGGTGCTGGAACTCGGCCAGCTGATTGCCGGCCCCTTCGCCGGCAAGACCCTGGCGGAGTTCGGCGCCGACGTGATCAAGGTCGAACCTGAAGGCGTCGGCGATCCGCTGCGCAAGTGGCGGCTGCTGCGCGACGGCGGCTCGGTCTGGTGGGAGGTGCAGTCGCGCAACAAGCGCTCGGTGTGCCTCGACCTGCGCAGCGCCGAGGGGCAGGATGCGGTGCGCTCACTGGCGCGCGAGGCAGACGTGCTGATCGAGAACTTCAAGCCCGGCACGCTGGAAGGCTGGGGCCTGGGATGGGAGCAACTGCACGCGCTGAATCCGCGTCTCATCATGCTGCGGATCTCCGGCTACGGGCAGACCGGGCCGTACCGCGACAAGCCCGGCTTCGGCGTGCTCGGCGAATCGATGGGCGGACTGCGCTACCTGAGCGGGGAGCCGGGGCGGGTGCCGGTGCGCGTGGGCGTTTCGCTGGGCGACACGCTGGCGGCGCTTCATGGCGTGATCGGCGTGCTCACGGCGCTGCACCACCGCACGGCGCACGGCGGGGAAGGGCAGTTCATCGACGTTGCGCTGTACGAGTCGGTGTTCAACGTGATGGAAAGCCTGCTGCCGGAGTACGACGCCTTCGGCGCGGTGCGAGAGCGGGCCGGCAGCGCGTTGCCCGGCATCGCGCCGACCAACGCCTACCGCTGCAACGACGGGCACTACGTGCTGGTGGCGGGCAACGGCGACAGCATCTTCCGCCGGCTGATGCGGGCGATCGGCCGCACCGACCTGGAAAGCGACCCGCAACTCGCGCACAACGACGGGCGCGTCTTGCGGGTGGAAGAGATCGACGTCGCCATCGAGGCGTGGACGCTGCAGCGCAGCCGCGACGAGGTGCTGGCGGCGCTCGACGCGGCCGGCGTGCCGGTCGGCCGCATCTACACCGTGGCCGACATCGCGAGCGACCCTCAGTACCTGGCGCGCGGGATGATCGTGGAGTCGACAACCTCCAGCGGCGGCACGCTGAAAGTGCCCGGCGTGGTGCCCAAGCTCAGCGCGACGCCGGGGCGCATCGCGCATCCCGCGCCGCGCCTGGGCGAGCACAACGGCGACTTGCACGCAGGCCGCTGGCCCACGCGCCGCGCGGAAGGCGAGCCCGCATGAAAACCGGCAACGGCACCCGGCTGCACATCAACGAGGTGGCCACGCGCGACGGCTTCCAGATGGAAAGCCGCTTCATTCCCACCGACGACAAGGTCGCGCTGATCGACCGGCTGGGCGGGCTGGGCTACGCAAAGATCGAAGTGACCTCGTTCACTTCGGCGAAAGCGATTCCGGCGCTGCGCGACGGCGAGGAGGTGATGCACCGCATCGCTCGCAGGCCCGGCGTGGTCTACACAGCGCTGGTGCCGAACGTGCGCGGCGCGCAGCGGGCGCTGGAAAGCCGCATCGACGAGTTCAACATCGTGATGTCGGTCAGCGAGACGCACAACCTGTCGAACCTGCGCATGACGCGGGAGCAGTCGTTCGCGCAACTGGCCGAAGTGATCGCGCTGGCGAAGCAGGCCGCAGTGCCGGTGAACGTGTCGCTCTCCTGCGTGTTCGGCTGCCCGATGGAAGGCGATGTGCCGGTGAATGGGGTGCTCGGGTGGATCGAGCGTTTTGCCGCGCTCGGCGTGCAGGGCGTGACGCTGTGCGACACCACGGGCATGGCCTATCCGACGCAGGTGGAGGCGGTGTGCGAGCGGGTCGTCGCGGCCTGGCCGGCGCTGGACTGGACCGCCCATTTCCACAACACGCGCGGCATGGGCCTCGCGAACACGCTGGCCGCCGTCGAAGCGGGTATACGCCGGCTCGACATGTCGCTCGGCGGCATCGGAGGCTGCCCCTACGCGCCCGGCGCGACCGGCAATGTCGCGACCGAAGACGTGGTCCACATGCTGCAGTGCATGGGCTACGAGACGGGCATAGACCTCGACGGACTGATTGCCGCGGCAGCCGAGCTGGCGTTGCTCGTGGAGCATGAGCTGCCGAGCCAGGTTTCCCGTGCCGGCCATCGCCTGACGCGGCACGCGCCGCCCGCTGATTTCAACGACATCGCGGCCCGCGCCAGCGACCGCGCACAGAAGGAGCTTCACCCATGATCGATCACCTGGACCACCTGGTGCTGACCACCGCGCACGAGGAAGACTGCATTCGCTTCTACGTCGACGTGATGGGCATGACGCTCGAGAGCTTCGGCGCCGGGCGCAAGGCTTTTGGCTTCGGCGACCAGAAGATCAACCTGCATGTGAAGGGGCACGAGTTCGAACCCAAGGCGCAACTGCCGACCCCAGGCTCGCTGGACTTGTGCTTCATCGCCAGCGTGCCGCTCGAGGCGGTGATGGCGCGGCTGGCGGACAAGGGCGTGCCGATTCTCGAAGGGCCGGTGATGCGCACGGGCGCCACCTCGCGCATCCGCTCGGTCTATGTGCGCGACCCCGACCTGAACCTGATCGAGATCTCGGAACTCGCGGCCTGAGGGCGCGGGCTTCGAAGGCAACAGACAAGAAAAACACCGGAGACAGACAAACCATGCAAACCATTCGCCGCCTGCTCGCGGCCGGCCTCGTGCTGGCTGCTTCGGCCGCCAGCGCCGACACCTGGCCTTCCAAACCGATCACCTTCGTTGTTCCCACCGCGCCCGCCGGCTCCACCGACATCATGGCGCGGCTGGTCGGCGAGCCGCTGCAGCGCGCGCTGGGCCAGCCCGTGGTGGTCGACAACAAGCCCGGCGCCAGCGGCAACATCGGCGCCGAGTTCGTGGCCCGCGCCGCGCCCGACGGCTACACGCTGCTGATGCAGTACTCGGGCTACCACGTCGGCAACCCCTCGCTCTACCCGAACCTCAAGTGGAGCCCCACGAAGGACTTCGTGCCGGTGGCGATGGTGATGCGCGCGCCGCACGTGGTCGCGGTGAGCGGCAAGCTGCCTTGAATTCGATGAAGGAACTCATCGAGTACGGCAAGAAGAAGGAGGGCGGCTTGTTCTATGCCTCGTCGGGCAACGGCTCGATCCAGCACATCGCGGGCGAACTGCTGTCGCGGCAGTCGAAGCAGGCGATGACGCATGTGCCGTACAAAGGCTCCGGGCCGGCCATCAACGACCTGATCTCGGGCAACGTAGACATGTTCATCACCACGCCGCCGTCGGTCATCGGCCATTTCGCGACCGGGCGCATCAAGGCGCTGGCGTACACGGGCAGCAAGCGGCATCCTTCGATGCCCGATGTGCCGACTTCGGCCGAAGCGGGCTTGCCGGGCTACGAGGTTGAGTCGTGGTTCGCGGTGTTCGCGCCGGCGAAGACGCCGCCCGATGTGGTCGCCAGGCTGAGCGCGGAGATCAGGAAGATCGTGGAGAGCGAGTCTTTCCGCAAGAGGGTGGACGAGCAGGGTGCCTTCGCGACCTACATGGATTCGCCGACGCTCGCGAAATTCGTCGACCAGGAACTGGCGGCTTGGTCGAAGGTCATCAAGTCGGCGGACATCAAGCCGGACTGAAGGAGACTCTCAGCCTTCCTGGTAGACAACCTCGAAGGTCTCGCACAGCACCGGCATGCGCAGGTCGGGTGTTCTGCCGATGCGCTCGCATTCGCCGCTGAAGTATTGCCAATGGTCTTCGCGCCAGTAGCGCAACGAGCCGTCGCCTTCGGCCTCGACGGCGGCGAAGTCTTCGCCGACATCCTCGAAGAGCATGACCACCACGGCGCGGGTCTGATCACGCACAGCGGCTTGTCATGCCAGTCGGTGACGATGCTCAGGTCACCGGGCCGGGGGCGGGGCCTGCCCGTTGCGTCGAAAGACCACTCGAGGCTGGCGGTGCCGCGCTTGCGTCCCGCGAGCACGAGCGCCGCGAGTTCTGCGGCGCCGGCCTCGTTGTCGTCGAAGTGGAATGCCTCGCAGAAACGGGCAGACAGGGCTGGCAGGTCGGCTCCGCTGGCGCGCTGGAATCGCTCCCGGAAGGGAAGCAGGTGGGGTGGGATGTTCATGTCGGATGGACTGGAGACAGGCGCCGAGCCTGCCACAACTGGCGGCCCGCCGGTCCGCCGGCTCGCTCCGGCCATCCGGCGCGGCTACAGCTTCACGCCGATGATCGACAGGATGATGGCCGAGAGCGTCAGCGCGACCGGCAGTTTCTGCACGACGAGCGCATGGGCGCGCACGGCGGTGGCCTGCGTTTGCAGCAAGAGGCTTTGTTCGGAATGGATGCGTGTGGACATTTCAGGCTCCTGGGTGATTGCGGGCTGTGTGCCCGCGTGGGTTCAACGATAGACCTGCGGGCTTGCGCCGGCGCAGCGCTTTCGTCGACACGGCGTTTCCGTTTTTGCAACGATCCCGCCAGGAGCTGTCGCAAGGCTGTACTCTGCGCCGCTCGCGTTCTGCGCGGGTGCAGACGAAACACAGACACCGACCGATGACGAAGAAGAAACAACCCGCCGCGCGCCCGAAGCTGCGCCGCGCCACGCCCGCCGATGCCACGCCCTGGAAGCTGCTGTTCGCCGCCGACGGCCCGCGCGCGGAAATCCGGAAGTACCTCTCGCGCGGCGAGCAATGGCTCGCTGAAATCGACGGTCTCGTCGTGGGCCAGATGGTGCTGATGCAGACCCGCGTCGGCACCTGGGAGGTGATGAACATCGCGGTGAGCGACGATCTGCGCGGTCGGGGCGTGGGTACCGCGCTGCTGCGCAAGGCGAGGGCGCTTGCCGTCGAGCGTGGCGCGCACCTGCTCGAGGTGGGTACCGGCAACAGCAGTTTGCGAGAGCTGGCCTTCTATCAGCGCTTCGGCTTTCGCATCGTCGGGGTCGATGTGGGTTTCTTCGAGCGCCGCTCGAGGAAGCTGCAGAAGCAGGATGGCATCGTGCTGCGCGACATGGTGCGGCTCGCGTTGCCGTTGCCGGCACCTAACCCGCGATGAGCTTCTGCACCAGCTCCGCCGTGGTCGCTGCGGCGTACTTGCGCATCAGCCGCGCCCGGTGCAGCTCGACCGTGCGGTGGCTGATACCCAGCGCCTTGCCGATTTCCTTCGAGGTCAGCCCGCGCATCACTTGCGCCGCCACCTCGCGTTCGCGCGGCGTGAGCTCGGCCTTCACCGCGCGGCGCGAGCCCAGGTCTTCGAAGGTCCAGATGCCGGCCTCGTGGGGGGCGGCGCGGTTCATCGCATGGCCGGTGACGTGGCACCAGAAGGTCTCGCCCGCGATCGCACCGTGCAGGCCGCCCAGGCGCTTCATCATGCGGTTGTCGGCGTAGTGCCCGCTGGCGTTCAGAAAGGGCTCCATGCGCTTGCCGATGCGCTCGAACTCGGCCACGCTGGGGTAGAGGATGCTGAACGAATGCCCTACCAGTGCTGAGGGCGTTGCGCCAAAAATCTCGCACACGCGCACGTTGCAGGCCACGATGGTGCGGTTGCTCGAAACCACCATGCCGACGGGCGCGTGTTCAAAGGCCAGCCGGTAATCGATTTCGGGCATCGGGTCTCACCATTACGAAATACTACGTATACGAGTAGGTAGTATCGTTCAAGGCTTTTCCACCCACTCTCCATTCATCCATCAAGGAGCCCGAGTGAACAAGATTTATCCCTCCGCGGACGCGGCACTCAAGGGGGTCGTGGCCGACGGGCAGATGCTCGCGGTCGGCGGCTTCGGCCTGTGCGGCATTCCCGAAGCGCTGATCGACGCGCTGAAGGATTCCGGCGTGCAGAACCTCACCGTCGTCTCGAACAACGCGGGCGTCGACGGTTTCGGCCTCGGCAAGCTGCTCGAGACGCGCCAGATCAAGAAAATGATCGCGTCCTACGTCGGCGAGAACAAGGAGTTCGAGCGCCAGTACCTCGCGGGCGAACTGGCCCTCGAATTCACGCCCCAGGGCACGCTGGCCGAGAAGCTGCGAGCCGGCGGCGCGGGCATTCCGGCCTTCTTCACCAAGACCGGTGTCGGCACGCAAGTGGCCGAAGGCAAGGAACTGCGCGAATTCGGCGGCGAGACCTACGTCATGGAACATTCGCTGGTGCCCGACGTGGCGCTGGTGAAGGCCGACGTGGCCGACAAGTCGGGCAACCTGCGCTTTCGCCTCACGGCGCGCAACTTCAACCCGGCCGCGGCCATGGCCGGCAAGATCTGCATCGTCGAGGTCGAGAAGATCGTGGAAGTGGGCGAACTGGCCCCCGACGACATCCACCTGCCGGGCATCTACGTGCACCGCATCGTGCTCAACGCCACCCCCGAGAAGCGCATCGAGAAGCGCACCGTGAGCGCCGCCGCGCCGGTGGACGCCGCGGCCGCCAAGGTCGAGGCCCAGGCCGTCATCGCGCAGGCGGCAGCCGGCAGCGAAGTGCCCGTGCCCACCGTGCCCGCCAACAAGAAAGAAGGAGCCTGAGATGCCCTGGACCCAAGACCAGATGGCGGCCCGTGCCGCCCAAGAACTCGAGGACGGCTTCTACGTCAACCTCGGCATCGGCATTCCCACGCTCGTGGCCAACCACACCGGCACCAAGGAAGTGTGGCTGCAGAGCGAGAACGGCATGCTCGGCATCGGCCCGTTCCCGACCGAGGACAACGTCGACGCCGACCTGATCAACGCCGGCAAGCAGACCGTCACCACGCTGCCCGGCTCGGCCATCTTCGGCAGCCATGACAGCTTCGCGATGATCCGCGGCGGCAAGATCAACCTGTCGATCCTGGGCGCCATGCAGGTCAGCACCAAGGGCGACCTCGCCAACTGGATGATCCCAGGCAAGATGGTCAAGGGCATGGGCGGCGCGATGGACCTCGTGGCCGGCGTGAAGCGCGTGATCGTGCTGATGGAGCACGTCGCCAAGAAGAAGGACGGCACCGAGGACCTGAAGATCCTCGAGAAGTGCACCCTGCCGCTGACCGGCGTGGGCGTGGTCGACCGCATCATCACCGACCTGGCCGTGATGGACGTCGTGCCCGAAGGCCTGAAGGTGGTCGAGCTTGCGCCGGGCGTGAGCTTCGACACGCTGCAGGCCAAGACGGGTGCCAAGCTGATCCAGTAAGGCGTTCGACGCGACTGCGGCAAGGGCAGGGCAGCGAAAGCAGGCCCTGCCTTTTTCTTTGGAGCACATAGGAATGAATGCGAGCGAAGTTCTGGGTGGCATCTGGCGGGAAGCAGGCTTGCCGCCGGATGCCTTGTCGTTTGCGCGGCTCACGGGCACCGACCCGGTGCTGCCGTCGTCCTTCGCGGTCGGCACTGCTGCGCAGAGCACCGTTGCGGCGGCGGCGCTGGCGGCCTGCGAGTTGGGCCACCTGCGCGGCACCGGGCGGCAGCAAGTCGGTGTCGACATGCTGCACGCGGCGCTGGAATGCATCGGCTGGTTCAGCCTCGACGATCAGGTGCCGGATCAGTGGGATGCGTTCTCGGGGCTCTATCGCTGTGCCGACGGATGGGTGCGGGTGCATGCGAACTTTGCGCATCACCGCGACGGTGCGCTGCGCTTGATGAAGCTCGACCCGGCCAGCGCCACGCGCGCCGATGCGGAGGCTGTCATGGCCACCTGGCGCGCCCGCGATTTCGAGGATGCCGCGGCCGCCGCCGGACTGGTGGCGACGGCACTGCGGCGCTTCGACGAGTGGGACGCCACGCCGCAAGGGCAGGCTGTCGCGGCGCAGCCTCTTTTCACCATCGAGCGCATCGGCGACGCGCCGCCGCTCGCACTGCCGCCGCTGCGCGAAGACCAGCGGCCGTTGTCGGGCCTGCGCGTGCTGGACCTGACGCGCGTGCTGGCCGGCCCGGTGGGCGGACGCGCACTCGCGGCCTATGGGGCCGACGTGATGCTCGTGAACTCGCCGAAGCTGCCCAATATCGCCGCGATCGCCGACACCAGCCGGGGCAAGCTGTCGGCGCATGCCGACCTGCGGACCGAGGAGGGCCGGGCTGCGCTGCAACGGCTGGTCGCCGACGCGCATGTGTTCGTGCAGGGCTATCGGCCGGGAGGGATCGAGGACCTGGGCTTCGGTCCGGCGGCGCTGGCATTGCAGCGACCGGGCATCGTGTGCGTGTCGCTGAGTGCATACGGCACGCAAGGCCCGTGGGCGAACCGGCGGGGTTTCGATTCGCTGGTGCAGACGGCCACGGGCTTCAACCACGCCGAAGGCGAGGCCGCCGGTGACGGCAAGCCGAAGCCGCTGCCGATGCAGATCCTCGACGAGGCAACCGGCTACCTGATCGCCTTCGGCGCCGCCGCCGCGCTCTGGCGGCAACAGCGCGAAGGCGGCAGCTGGCATGCGCGGGTGTCGCTGGCACAGACGGGGCATTGGTTGCGCGGCTTGGGGCGCGTTCCTGGCGGCCTGTCGATTCCGAAGCCCAGCCTCAAGCCCCACGTCGAGACATCGGACTCCGGATTCGGCAAGCTGGCCGCGTTGCGCCACAGCGTGCAGCTGTCGCGAACGCCCGCGGAATGGGTGCGGCCGTCGATGCCGCCGGGCAGCCATCCGATGGCTTGGCCTGCCGTCGCTCCGGGGTAGAGGTTCAGGCGGCCAGCGCAGCCCGCACCTTGTCTCCCAGCCCGCGCAGCCGCTCGACCGGCTCGTTGGAAAACACGAAGCGCAGGTATTGCGCGCCGTGCGTCTCGCCCCAGCCTTGCATCGCCGTGGCGCAGACCCGCTCTTTCAACAGGCGTTGCGACAGCGTCTGCCCGTCGATGCCGAAGTCGCTCGCGCGCAGCAGCAGCGACCACCCGCCGGCCGGTACGCCGACAGGCAGCCCCCTGAGTTCGGCGAGCACGGTGTCGCGCCGGCGTTCCAGTTCGCCGACATAGGGTGCGAGCGTGCGCGGCGATTGCTCCAGCGCTGTCGCCACCGCATCCTGCGCGATGCCCACCGGTACCACCACGTTCGCGAGCGACACGGCCACGAGGTCGGGCATGTAGCTCTCGGGCGCTACGGTCCAGCCCACGCGCCAGCCGATCATGCGCAGTTCCTTGGCCGACGAGCCGACCGTGATGGTGCGCTCGGCCATGCCCGGCAGGCCCGCGGGGTGGATCACCCGGCGGCCGTCGTACAGAAGCCGCTCCATGGCGGTGTCGAGAATCAGCGTCAGGTCGTGCCGCACGCACAGCGCGGCGATGGCGCGCCAGTCTTCCTCGTCGAAGTAGCCGCCGGTGGGCATCGATGGCGACATCAGCAGCATCACCCGCACGCGCGGGCCGACGGCGGCCTGGAGCGCGTCGCGGTCCAGCTTCCATTCGCCACCGGGGGTGAAGCGAAAGGGCGCGTACTTCGGCGTACCGCCGGCAAGCCGGACTCGGTTGAGCAGCCCGGCGTAGGTCGGGTCGGTCACCAGCACTTCGTCGCCGACCTCGACGGTGGCGAGCAGCGCGTTGAGGATGCCCGAGAGCCCGCCTGCCGAGATCACGCAGTTGCGCGCGCCGCTGTACGCCACGCCCGACAGCGCCGACACATGCCGCGCCGCCACGTCGCGCAGCCGCGACTGGCCGACGAAGGGCAGGTAGCTGTTGTCCGCGTCTTCGGAGGCCGCGCGTACCGTGCGCGCGACAGCCTCGGGGTCGGGCGGGATGTCGACGTCGAGGTTCTCCAGGCGAAGGAACGGCGGGCCGTCGGCGTCGTCGGCAATGGCGCCCATGCGGTCGACGCCGATGCCGGCGATGTGAGTCAGGCGGGCGGGGCGGTGGCGTGGCATTCCGGTCTCCTTGTCGTTCACGGCGGGTAGCCGCCAGCATGGCACAACACGGGCCGTCAGGCTGCGGTACCGGGCGGACTGTCCAGCAGCAACTGGGCGCGGTGCGCCTCGGCCGTCTGCCGCAGGAACTCCCAGGTGGCCTGCATCCGCACAAGGTGCTTGGTTTCCGCCGGCATCGACATCCAGAAGGTCCGCGTGAAGTTCGCCTGCCCGGGCAGCACGGGCTGCAGCGCGCCGTCTTTCTCGGCGATGAAGGCGGGCAGCACCGCGATGCCCGCGCCCGCCGCCACGGCGCTGTGCTGCGCGAGCACGCTGGTGCTGCGCAGCGCGAAGCTGTCGGGGCGGTGGAGTTCGTCGAGGTATTGCAGCTCTTTGCTGAACAGCAGGTCGTCCACGTAGCTGATGAAGGTGTGGCCGCGCAGGTCCTCGCGGCTTTTGATCGGCTTGTGCGCCGACAGGTATTGCTTCGATGCGTAGAGCCGCAGCGTGTAGTCGGTGAGCTTGGTGACGACCACCGGGCCGCGCGCCGGCCGTTCGAGCGAGATCACGATGTCGGCCTCGCGCCGCGACAGGTGCACCAGCCGCGGCATGGCCAGCAGGTCGATGGTGAGGCGCGGGTGCTGCACCGCGAACAGCGCGAGACGGGGTGCCAGCACCACGGTGCCGAAGCCCTCCGTGGCGCCGATGCGCACCAGGCCCGACAGGCCCTCCTGCGAGGCAGGCGCGGTGCTTTCCACGGCCTGGAACGCGCTTTCCATCGCCTCGACCTGCGGCTGCAGCCGCCGGCCCGCCTCGGTGAGCCGGTGGCCGCCCGCTTCACGCGAGAAAAGCGGGGCGCCGACCTCCTTCTCGAGCGCCTGGATGCGGCGCGCCACGGTGGTGTGGTCGACCTCGAGCCGGCGCGCGGCGCTCATGAGCGTGCCCGAGCGGGCGAGCTCCAGGAAGTAACGAAGGTTGTCCCAATCCATCTGCTTGCTTGCCCTCAGGTTGAGGCTCTGCAAATTTGCAAAGCCTTGGCGCATTTTTGTCTATTGTCATGGCAAATCTGCAAAGCTAGGATGTCGCTCTGCACCGGCCGCGCCGGCACCGAATTCACATGATTACAGGAGACAAAACCCCCATGGACGCCACTACCACCCCGTCGACCCAGGTCGCCACAGTCAAGCTGCTCATTGGCGGCAAGCTGGTCGAATCCAGGACCACCGAATGGCGCGATGTCGTCAACCCGGCCACGCAGCAGGTGCTGGCCCGCGTGCCCTTCGCGATCCCGTCAGAACTGGACGCCGCAGTGGCCTCCGCCAAGGAAGCCTTCAAGACCTGGCGCAAGACCCCCATCGGCACGCGCGCCCGCATCTTCCTGAAGCTGCAGCAGCTCATCCGCGAGAACATGAGCGAGCTGGCCGCGATCCTCACGGCCGAGCAGGGCAAGACCCTGCCCGACGCCGAAGGCGACGTGTTCCGCGGCCTCGAAGTGGTGGAGCACGCATCGAACATCGGCAACCTTCAGCTTGGCGAACTGGCCAACAACGTGGCCAACGGTGTCGACACCTACACGCTGCTGCAGCCGCTGGGCGTGTGCGCCGGCATCACGCCGTTCAACTTCCCGGCCATGATCCCGCTGTGGATGTTTCCCATGGCCATCGTCACCGGCAACACCTTCGTGCTGAAGCCCTCCGAGCAGGACCCCATGGTCACCATGCGCCTGTGCGAACTGGCGCTCGAAGCCGGCATTCCTCCCGGCGTGCTGAACGTGGTGCACGGCGGCGAAGCCATCGTCAACGGCATCTGCGACCACAAGGACATCAAGGCGATCAGCTTCGTCGGCTCGACCAAGGTCGGCACGCACGTCTACAACCGCGCCACCCTGGCCGGCAAGCGCGCGCAATGCATGATGGGCGCGAAGAACCACGCCATCGTCATGCCCGACGCCAACAAGGAGCAGACGCTCAATGCACTGGCCGGCGCCAGCTTCGGCGCGGCAGGCCAGCGCTGCATGGCGGTGTCGGTGGCGGTGCTGGTGGGCGAGGCGCGCAACTGGGTGCCTGAACTCATCGAAAAGGCGAAGACGCTGAAGATCGGCGCCGGCACCGAGAAGGGCGTGGACGTGGGGCCGCTGGTTTCGTGCGCCGCCTACGACCGCGTGAACAGCCTGATCGAACGCGGCGAGGCCGACGGCGCCAAGCTGGTGCTCGACGGCCGCAAGCCCACCGTGCCCGGCTACGAGAAGGGCAACTTCGTCGGCCCGACGATCTTCACTGGCGTGAAGCCGGGCATGACGATCTATGAGCAGGAAGTGTTCGGCCCGGTGCTGTGCATTGCCGATGCCGAGACCATCGACGAGGCCATCGACCTGATCAACAGCAACCCGAACGGCAACGGCACGGCGATCTTCACGCAGTCGGGTGCCGCGGCGCGCCGCTTCCAGGAAGACATCGACGTGGGCCAGGTCGGCATCAACGTGCCGATCCCGGTGCCGGTGCCGATGTTCTCGTTCACCGGTTCGCGCGCTTCCAAGCTCGGCGACCTGGGCCCGTACGGCAAGCAGGTCATCATGTTCTACACGCAGACCAAGACCGTGACGGCACGCTGGTTCGACGACAGCACCGTCTCGCACGGCGTCAACACCACCATCAGCCTCAAATGAGGCGCGGGCTTCGCGTCGCGGCCTGGGGCGCGGTGGCGGCGGTTGCATTGCTCGCGGGCAGGGCGCAGGCGGCCGGCAATGACGAGCCGCTCGACTGCAACCCGAACGGAAACCAGCAGCAGATGAACGATTGCGCGGTACGCGACTTTCGTGCTGCCGATGCCGCGCTCAACATCCGGTACGGCGAGGTGATGAAGACGCTCTCGCCGCAGATGCGTGTCGCGCTGCGCAACGAGCAGCGTACGTGGCTCAAGGGGCGCGATCCCGCCTGCAAGCGTGCTGCGAAGGCAAACGAAGGTGGTTCCATCTGGCCGCTGGTGTTCAACGCATGCCTGGAGAAATCGACCCGCAAACGGACCGCCGAACTGGACCGCTGGAAGGGTCGCGAACAATGAACTTCGAACTGTCTGAAGAACAGAACGCATTTGCGCAGACCGCGCGCGACTTTGCACAGGCCGAGTTCGCGCCGCATGCGGCGCAGTGGGACGCGGAAGCCATCTTTCCGAAGGAGGCCATTGCCAAGGCGGGCGAGCTGGGTTTCTGTGGGCTGTATGCGCCTGAGCGCATCGGCGGCCTCGGCCTGCCGCGGCTCGATGCGGCGCTGGTGTTCGAGGAGATGGCCGCAATCGACCCGTCGACCACGGCCTTCATCACGATCCACAACATGGCGACGTGGATGCTCGGCACCTGGGCGACCGACGCGGTGGCGCAGCAATGGGGCGAAGACCTGACCAGCGGGCGCAAGCTGGCGTCGTACTGCCTGACCGAGCCGGGCGCCGGCTCGGATGCTGGCTCGCTCAAGACGCGCGCGGAGCTGCAGGGCGCCGAATACGTCATCAACGGCGGCAAGGCCTTCATCTCGGGCGCCGGGTCGACCGACGTGCTGGTGCTGATGGCGCGCACGGGCGGTGCGGGCGCGAGCGGCATCTCGGCCTTTGCCGTGCCGGCAGATGCGCCCGGCGTCAGCTACGGCAAGAAAGAGCACAAGATGGGCTGGAACAGCCAGCCCACGCGCACGATCAATTTCGACAACGTGCGCATCCCGGCGCAGAACCTGCTGGGCAAGGAAGGCGAGGGCTTTCGCATTGCCATGAAGGGGCTGGACGGCGGACGCATCAACATCGCGACTTGCTCGGTGGGGGCGGCGCAGGGGGCGCTCGACGCGGCGCGGCGCTATCTGCATGAGCGCCAGCAGTTCGGCAAGCCGCTCGCGAGCTTCCAGGCGCTGCAGTTCAAGCTCGCCGACATGGCGACGGAACTGGTCGCGGCGCGGCAGATGGTTCGGCTGGCGGCATCGAAGCTCGACGCGGGCCATGCCGACGCGAGCACCTATTGCGCAATGGCGAAGCGCTTTGCGACAGATGCCGGCTTCAACGTCTGCAACGACGCGCTGCAGCTGCACGGCGGCTACGGCTACCTGAGCGAATTTCCGCTGGAGCGCCTGGTGCGCGACGCGCGCGTGCACCAGATCCTCGAAGGCACGAACGAGATCATGCGCGTGATCGTTGCGCGAAAATTGCTGGAGGGCGACAGCGATATCCGCTGAGCGCGCCGTATCCGGAACCTGAAAAAACAATGACTGACAACGTAGTTCTCTTCGACGAAATCAAGACCGCCGGCGGCCAGCGCTTTGCCGTGGCCACGCTCAATGCGCCGGCTTCGCTCAATGCGCTGTCCGTGGACATGGTGCGCCTGCTGACGCCCAAGCTGCGCGAGTGGGCGCAGGACGCCGGCATCGTCGGCGTGCTGCTTCAGGCTGCTGGCGAGAAGGCGTTCTGTGCCGGCGGCGACCTGCGCCAGCTCTACCAGACGCTGCTGGACTGCGGCCCCGCGCGCAACACCTATGCCGAAGACTTCTTCCGCGAAGAGTACGAGCTCGACTATCTGATCCATACCTTCCCCAAGCCCTTCCTGTGCTGGGGCCACGGTATCGTGATGGGCGGCGGCGTCGGCTTGCTGGCCGGCGCGTCGCACCGGGTGATGACACTGCAAAGCCGCATCGCCATGCCCGAAATCAACATCGGCCTGTACCCCGACGTGGGCGGCAGCTGGTTCCTGCGCCGCACGCCGGGACGCACGGGGCTCTTCCTGGCGCTCACGGCCGCGAACATCAACGCGGCCGACACCATCTTCTGCGGGCTGGCCGACGTACTGGTACCGCAGGAGCGCAAGGGCGACGTGATCGAGGCCATCGCTTCCACCCGGTGGGCGGCCGAAGGCAAGGCCGATCGCGCAACGCTGTCGCGCATTCTTGCCAAGGCGGGCGAGGGCGCGGAAATGCCGGCGTCGAAGGTGCGCGAGCACTACGACACCATCAACGCGCTGATGGCCGGTGAAGACCTGCTCGACATCGCCAAGCGCCTGCGCGAACTGCAAAGCGACGACGCCTGGCTGCAGACCGCCGCCAAGACCTTCGCCAAGGGCGCGCCAAGCTCGGCCGCCCTGAGCTTCGAACTGTGGCAGCGCGTGCCGCGTATGTCGCTGGCCGAGGTGTTCCGGCTCGAATACTGGGCGTCGCTGGGTTTCTGCGCGCACAAGGACTTTGCGGAAGGCATTCGGGCCGTGCTGGTCGACAAGGACCGCAATCCGCGCTGGAGCCCGGCCACGCTTGAAGAAATCACGCCTGCTTTCGTCGACGACCACCTGCGTCCGCGCGGCGAGATGCCGGTCGAGCTGGCATCGCTGGTCTGAACCGGGCCCCACCATCCATATATAGAGAACAACGGAGACAAGACACATGAAGATCGCATTCATCGGCCTGGGCAACATGGGCGGCCCGATGGCCATGAACCTGCTGAAGGCTGGCCACACGCTCAGCGCTTTCGATCTTTCGGCCGAAGCCTGCAAGAAATTCGGCGCGGATGGGTTGCCGATTGCCAAGTCGGCAGCCGAGACGGTGGCCGAGGCGGAGATAGTCATCAGCATGCTGCCGGCCAGCGCGCACGTCGAGGGCTTGTTCCTGGGTGGTGCTGGCAAGCCGGGCCTTCTTGAGAGCATCAAGCCTGGGACGCTGGTGATCGACAGCAGCACCATCGCCGCCGCGACATCGCGCAAGGTGGCGGAAGCCGCGGCGGCCAAGGGCGTTGCGATGATCGATGCGCCTGTGT
>NZ_OZ257247.1:1497500-4990000 GCF_965279555.1 Variovorax sp.
CCTAAGGTAGCGAAATTCCTTGTCGGGTAAGTTCCGACCTGCACGAATGGCGTAACGATGGCCACACTGTCTCCTCCTGAGACTCAGCGAAGTTGAAATGTTTGTGATGATGCAATCTCCCCGCGGAAAGACGGAAAGACCCCATGAACCTTTACTGTAGCTTTGTATTGGACTTTGAACAGATCTGTGTAGGATAGGTGGGAGGCTTTGAAGCAGGGTCGCTAGATCTTGTGGAGCCAACGTTGAAATACCACCCTGGTGTGTTTGAGGTTCTAACCTAGGTCCATTATCTGGATCGGGGACAGTGCATGGTAGGCAGTTTGACTGGGGCGGTCTCCTCCCAAAGCGTAACGGAGGAGTTCGAAGGTACGCTAGTTACGGTCGGACATCGTGACGATAGTGCAATGGCATAAGCGTGCTTAACTGCGAGACTGACAAGTCGAGCAGATGCGAAAGCAGGACATAGTGATCCGGTGGTTCTGTATGGAAGGGCCATCGCTCAACGGATAAAAGGTACTCTGGGGATAACAGGCTGATACCGCCCAAGAGTTCATATCGACGGCGGTGTTTGGCACCTCGATGTCGGCTCATCTCATCCTGGGGCTGTAGCCGGTCCCAAGGGTATGGCTGTTCGCCATTTAAAGAGGTACGTGAGCTGGGTTTAAAACGTCGTGAGACAGTTTGGTCCCTATCTTCCGTGGGCGCTGCAGATTTGAGGAAGCCTGCTCCTAGTACGAGAGGACCGGAGTGGACACACCTCTGGTGTATCGGTTGTCACGCCAGTGGCATTGCCGAGTAGCTAAGTGTGGAAGAGATAACCGCTGAAAGCATCTAAGCGGGAAACTCGTTTCAAGATGAGATCTGCCGGGGCCTTGAGCCCCCTGAAGAGTCGTTCAAGACCAGGACGTTGATAGGTCAGGTGTGGAAGCGCAGTAATGCGTTAAGCTAACTGATACTAATTGCTCGTGCGGCTTGACCCTATAACTTTGATCGATCAGATCAAGGTGTTATGCCAAGTTGACGCATTCAAAACAATTCGCCAAAAGCTGATTCCAAACTCTATGAATTCGTTCGATTGATCGCGTGATCAACCGGACAACCCTTTATGCCTGATGACCATAGCGAGTTGGTCCCACTCCTTCCCATCCCGAACAGGACAGTGAAACGACTCAGCGCCGATGATAGTGCGGGTTCCCGTGTGAAAGTAGGTCATCGTCAGGCTCTTACAGCCCAGAAAACCCCAGTCAAGCAATTGACCGGGGTTTTTTGCTTTGGGGAGGCTGCACGTGATCGTCATCCATAGTGGGCTTGCAATGCCCACAGAACGCCGATAACCACTACAAATAGCACCGCAAAGAGAATCCAGGCTTGTGCGAATGCTCGAGTCTCTGTAATTTCAACAGGAGTTACTGCGGTAGGCAGGGCAGGTGTAGCAGGCGTATGTGAAGTCATTCCCGACTGTACCCCCTGGGGCACCAGTACTGTTCAGCTTTGCAAAGGCGCCTCAAGTGTGACGGCCGCCACGGGCACACCGACAGCCGGCCCAAGTTTCCACACATCCAACGATGGCGAGCAAGCTCAGCTCTTCGCCTTCTTCGAAGACTTAGATTTGCCGGCACCATTAAGCTCGATCGCCTCACGAACGAGCGACTTGAAGGCGGGTGCGGCAATTTTCTCTCCTTCATGAATGTCGATGGCGCGGCGCGTGTTGCCGTCGAGGCTCGCGTTGAAGAGCCGAGTGGGGTCCTTCAATGAGGCACCTTTGGCAAATGTGAGCTTCACCGCGCTCTTGTAAGACTCGCCGGTGCAGATGATGCCGTCGTGCGACCAGACCGGCGTGCCCATCCACTTCCACTCCTCGATGACCTCGGGGTCCGCTTCCTTGATGAGCTTGCGCATCCTGGCGAGCGTCTCACCGCGCCAGTCGCCAAGCTCGGCGATCTTGTTCGAAATGAGCTCCGAGGCCGACGGGCTCGGGTTCGTGTCGTCCGACGACTTCTTCATGTCTTCTTCCTGGAGGTTGCCCCGACAGTGAAGCCGAATGGTAGCCGTCGACGGCCGCGCCGATCTGCGCAGACCTGCCTAACCCCCGA
Organism: Variovorax sp.; assembly: GCF_965279555.1. Taxonomy (NCBI): domain Bacteria; kingdom Pseudomonadati; phylum Pseudomonadota; class Betaproteobacteria; order Burkholderiales; family Comamonadaceae; genus Variovorax; species Variovorax sp. The sequence goes on from NZ_OZ257247.1 coordinate 1,499,594, forward strand.
TCATCACGGTAGGTAAACCCATGATGATGCTGCCCCCATGCGCCGTCGCATCACCAACGCGTGCCGCTGGGAGGCCGCCGATGAGCACCGTCGCCGAACCTTGCACGATGACGTCGGGCGGCCCCACGCACATTGCGTTGTCGCCAAGCACCGCTGCCGGCAGGCTACCGATGAGAACGCTGGGCACACCGGGTCCGATCACGGGGCCGCCGACGTGAGGGATGGCAACCGGACTGCCAGGCGTCGTCATGGGACAGGCGTGCATGTCGGTCAAGCGGGCGGCTGGTGGCATGGCGATGGGGCCTTGTTCTTGTTGTCAGTTGATCAACACCATCGCACCCTTGACTACGGTCTGCCCGGCTGCCGACAACTCCGCGCTGGCTGAGCCTGTGGCAACGAAGGAGACTTGGGCGCGGCAATCGATGTTCAGGCCGCTGACCTTCGCATCGGCCCTCGAACTGACTGAGAGTGCACCGACTGCTTCAAGCGTCATCGTGCCTCCGGCGGTGAGTCGGATGTTCTTCGGGCTTTCCAGCGTGATGCCGTCGGCATCGAGTGCAATCCTGTTGCCGTTCTCGTCAGTGAATTCGAGCAAGGCGCTGGCGGAGGGGCACGTTGCGGCGCCGAATCGGACGGTGGTGATCCAGTTGCCGCCCCGCAGGTCATGCGTGAGGCCGGTGCAGAGCACATTGCCGTCGAGGCGCGCGCCCAGGCCTCTGAGTTCGATTGGCGTACCAGGGCGGGCCAAAGCACTGCCCTGGAACCGCATGTGGCCGCGCAGACCCGACGTGCCAGTGCTGCTTACTTCGTCTTCAAAGCCGCCTTCGAAATCAAGGAGGTCGACGCCATAGGTCAAGGCCAGAGCGGGCGTCGCATCCGTTGACACTTCGTTGTCGGTGCCCGTCTTGTCACGGCACTCCACCACCAGTTGCGCAGGCGAACCTTGCGCAATCTTGATGCGTTGGCCCGACACCGTGCCGCTGAAAATCACCTCGTCGTTCTCGCCATAGCCGGCGCTGACCGTGATCCTTGCACCGAGCCACAAAGTGGCAGACTCGCTCAAGGCAAAAGCCTGCGAGACCGGATCGCCTTCGAGGAACACCAGCGTGGCCGTCGCCGCCTTGTCCATCGCACGCTCGACGGTGGCCGAGAGGAGTGACACCGCCGAGGACACATCGCTGCCTTCGCTGAACAGCCGCATCCGGAGTAAGGCGGAAGCATCTTGCAAGGGAGACACTGGCATGGGCTTCACTCCGGCGACGTGACGCAGTTGTAACCTCGCGATGGTAGCTGCCGCCGAATGGCCGAGTTCATGCGCTGAAGGAATGACGTCAGGCAAGAAGATCGTTTGACCCGCCTGCCCGCGCTGCCGAAAATTTTGGCTGCGCACTCGGCCGATGCGCTCCGGGAATGCCGGGCGCATCGCGACACTCCAAGACCACCCCCAATGAACGACACCACCTTCCTCCCCAGCGACGAGATCCGTTCGCTGTTCTCCCGCCGCATGTCCGAGATGTACCGCGAGGAGGTGCCGCTTTACGGTGATCTGCTCGATGTCGTCGCCAACGTCAACGCCGACAGCATGCGCGAGCCGGCCCTTCTGGCACAGCTGCGCAGCAACGGCGAACTGGAGCGCATCGACGTCGAGCGCCACGGCGCCATCCGCCTGGGCAAGCCGGAGGAACTGGCCACGATCCGGCGGTTGTTCAAGGTGATGGGCATGGCGCCGGTCGGTTACTACGACCTGTCCGTGGCCGGCGTGCCGGTGCACTCGACCGCATTTCGTCCGGTGACCGACGCGTCGCTGTCGAACAATCCGTTTCGCGTCTTCACTTCGCTGCTGCGGCTCGAGCTGATCGAAGACCCGGCGCTGCGCGCGGAAGTGCAGCAGATCCTGGCGCGCCGGAACATCTTCACGCCGCGCGTGCTGGCGCTCATCGAGCAGGCCGAGACGGCCGGCGGCCTGACGGCGGCGCAGGCGGAAGAGTTCGTGGCGCAGGCCCTGGAGACCTTCCGCTGGCACAGCGAGGCCACGGTGAGCAAGGCCACCTACGACAAGCTGCTGGCGGCGCACCGCCTCATTGCCGACGTGGCTTGCTTCAAGGGCCCGCACATCAATCACCTGACGCCGCGCACGCTGAACATCGACGATGCACAGGTCGAGATGGCGCGCCGCGGCATGTCAGCCAAGGACGTCATTGAAGGCCCGCCGCGCCGCAAGGTGCCGATCCTGCTGCGCCAGACCAGTTTCCGCGCGCTGCAGGAACGCGTGGCGTTCGTGGGGGAGAGCGAGGCCGAGGCGGGAACGCACACCGCACGGTTCGGCGAGATCGAGCAACGCGGCGTTGCCTTGACCCGCAAGGGCCGCGCACTCTACGACGCGCTGCTCGCCCGCGTGCGGGACGCGAACGGCGCCGGCAATGCGGGAGCCGACTACCAGGCCCGCCTGGATGCTGCGTTCAGCGACTTCCCTGACGACCTGAAGACGATGCGCGAAGCGGGTCTCGGTTTCTTCCGCTACGCGCTGACCGACAAGGGCCGCGCCGCGAACCAGGACGCACTTGCCGAAAAGTCGCTCCACACCCTCGTCGACGAAGGCTGGCTGGATGCCGAGCCCATCACCTACGAAGACTTCCTGCCTGTGAGCGCCGCCGGCATCTTCCAGTCGAATCTCGGCGCGGACGAGCAGAAGAGCTACGCTGCCAACAGTGCGCAGGCCGTGTTCGAGGCCGCGCTCGGCGCCAAAGTGCAAGACGAGATCGCGCTGTATGAAGAAGCTCAGGCGCGCTCGTTGAAAGCGGCTGTTCCTTTCCTGGCCGCACCGTGACCGCACTCATCGCACAATTGCGCGCCATCGTCGGCGCCCGGCACGTGCTCGACGAAGGCGACCTCACCGCCTACGAACAGGACTGGCGCAAGCGCGCACGCGGCAAGTCGCTGGCCGTGGTGCGCCCGGCCAACACGCAGCAGGTGGCCGACGTGGTCAAGGCCTGCGCGGCCGCCGGCACGGCCATCGTGCCGCAGGGCGGCAACACCGGCCTGGCGGTCGGCTCCATCCCCGACGACAGCGGCACCCAGGTGGTGCTGAGCCTGCAGCGCCTGAACGCCATTCGCACCATCGACGCCGCCAACCTCACCATGACGGTGGAGGCCGGCTGCATCCTGCAGACCCTGCAGGAAACCGCCGAGAAGGCCGGCTTCCTGTTCCCGCTGAGCCTGGCGGCAGAAGGCAGCTGCACCATCGGCGGCAACCTGGCCACCAATGCCGGCGGCACCCAGGTGGTCCGCTACGGCAATACGCGCGAACTGTGCCTGGGGCTGGAAGTGGTCACGCCACAAGGCGAGATCTGGGAAGGCACCAGCGGCCTGCGCAAGGACAACACCGGCTACGACCTGCGCGACCTGTTCGTCGGCAGCGAGGGCACGCTGGGCATCATCACCGCCGCGACCATGAAGCTGTATCCGCTGCCGGCCGCACAACTGACGGCCTGGGCGGCGGTGCCTTCGCTGGACCATGCGGTCACGCTGCTGGGCCTGGCGCACAAGCACCTGGGCCCGGGCCTGACCGGCTTCGAGGTGATGGGCAAGTTCGCGCTGAGCCTGGTCGACAAGCACATGCCGCAGCTGCGCGTGCCCTTCATCAAGGACGAGGCGGTGCCGTACTGCGTGCTGCTGGAAAATTCCGACAGCGAATCCGAAGACCACGCCCGCGCGCGCTTCGAGGCCCTGCTGGAAACCGCCTTCGAGGACGGCTGCGTCACCGACGCGGTGGTGGCCGAGAACCTGGCACAGGCCCACCAGCTGTGGCACATCCGCGAGAGCATTCCGCTGGCGCAGGCCGAGGAAGGGCTGAACATCAAGCACGACATCTCGATCCCCGTGTCGCGCATTCCCGCCTTCGTGGAAGAGACCGATGCCTTGCTGAAGCGGGAGATCGAGGGCGTGCGCCTCGTGAACTTCGGGCACCTGGGCGACGGCAACCTGCACTACAACGTGCAGGCGCCGGAGAACATCGACACCAAGGCGTTCCTGAAGAACGAGGAAGAGCGCATCAACACGCTGGTGTACGACGCGGTGGAGAAGTTCGGCGGCTCGTTCTCCGCGGAGCACGGCGTGGGCTCACTCAAGGTCGACAAGCTGGAGAAGCACAAGTCGCCGGTGGCGCTGGAGATGATGCGTGCGATCAAGCGCGGGCTCGATCCCAAGAACACGCTCAACCCCGGACGCGTGATCCGGGTCTAGTTTCCGGCAGGCTCCATGCCGAACCGGCGCTTTGCCGCTTCGCTTTCCCTTGAAGTCATGCAAGCGAGCAGTTCAATCACAGCGCCGTGTTGCGATGTACCCGTGCCTGGCGCGGCACTGAAGGTTGTCGTGATCTGTATCTCCGTCGGCAGCGGCCCCAGCAGCCCGATGCCTTCGACGCCCATCAATTCGCTCAGCTGCTGGAACCCCAGTGCAGCCTCTCCACGCGCAATGAGCGAACCCACCGGCACGCCGGCCGGAGCCTGCACCAGCCGTTCCTTGACCGTGCCTGCAATGCCCCAGCGCTCGAACAGTGCCATCAGCGCCACGCCGCTCGGCCCGGTCGAGCAGGCGATGCGTTCGGCCTCCAGCACTGCCCGCCGCACCGCGTCTTCGCTGGAGATGTCGGGCCGCGCCGCATTCGCCTGCACAGCCACGGCAACGCCGGAGCGGACCACATCGAACTTGCGCGACGCATCCACCTTGCCGGCGGCCGCAAGCTTGTCGATCGCATCCGATGCCAGCACCACCAGGTCGAATGGCTCGCCCGATGACACGCGCCGCACGGCCTCGACGCCGCCGACCGACTCGAAGGCAACCGCCACGCCGCTCGAGCGCGTGTACGCCGCCGTCAGTTCCAGCATCAGGCCACGCGTGGCCATCGAGCCGATTCCCCGGATCGTCCTGGTCATGTGCATCTACGAGAAGAATCAGGCGTCGCGGCCGATCAGCCGGTCTGCGTAGGCCTGCCAGTCGCTGCCGGCATCCAGCCCGTCGAACACGCCGTCGCGCGCCTGCGCGGCCACCCAGTCGTGCTTCGACGCAATGGCCGAAGCCATCAGCGGCTCGAAGCCGGCCTCGCGCACCGTCTGCGCCGCTTCGCGCATTTCCTCGGCGCGGCGCTTGCCGTGCTGCACGACGCGGCTGAAGAAGTAGGCGCCTTGCTTGTCCCAGTCGATCTGCGGAAAAGTCTCCTTCAGCGTCGGCAGCACATGCGCTTCCACGCCGTAGCGCCGGGCGGTGGTGTAGCTTTCGATGACCAGCGCTTCCAGTCCCTTGATCATGATGCTGCGGCTCATCTTGATCGCCGAGGCCATGCCGAGCTGTTCGCTCACCACGCGCACGTCCATGCCCCAGCCGGCCAGCGTTGCGGCCAGTGCTTCGGCTTGCGGGCCGCCCAGCAGCATCGGCACGCGGATGCCGTACGGTGGCACGGAAGTCATCACGCCGGCCTCGACATAGGCGACGCCCGCTGGCTCCAGCGCCGCCGCGGCGCGCTGCTTGGTGCCGGGCGACGCGGAGTTGAGATCGAGAAAGCGGCTGCCGCTGCGTGCATGGCGCGCGGCTTCCTCGGCGACCGCCAGCGTGTTGGACGCGGTGACTGCCGAGACGAGCAGATCGGCACGGGCGCAAAGCTCCTTCATGCCGCTTGCCACGCACATTCCGTCGCCTTCTGCCGCCGCCCGCGCCGCTGCACCCGTCGCGCCATCCGCGAAGCGCTTGTCCCAGACCCAGACGGCGTCCACGCCATCCTTTGCGCGCAGCCCGCGTCCGAAGATGCCGCCTACTTCGCCATAGCCGACGAGGCCCAGTGTCGTTCTCATGATGGTGTGTGTCTCCGTGGTTTCTTCAGTCGACGGTGATGTGGGCGCTCTTGATCACGCGGTCCCACCGCTTCATTTCGCTCGCAATGAGTTGGCCGAAGACCTGTGGCGTCGACGGCGTGGGCTCGGCGCCTTCCGCGTTCAGCCGGGCCTTGACCTCGTCCGAGTTGAGCGATTGGTTGATCTGCCGGTTGAGCATGGCGACGATGTCCGCGGGCGTGCCCGCCGGCGCGACCACGCCGTACCACTGGTCGGCCTCGAAATCCTTCGTGCCGGGCACTCCGCTTTCTGCCACGGTCGGCACGTCTGGCAGCAGCGCGATGCGTTGCGGGCTCGACACCGCCAGCGCGCGCAGCTTGCCGGCCTTGATGTGCGGCAGCAGCGCCGGCGCGCCGGTGAACAGCAACTGCAGCTGGCCTGCGAGCAGGTCTGTCACCGCCGGCGCGGTGCCCCGGTAGGGCACGTGCAGGAAGGACGCGCCGGTCTGCAGCTTGAGGTACTCGGTCGCGATGTGCGCCGCGCTGCCGTTGCCGCCCGAACCGAAGGCCAGTTTCCCCGGCTGCGCCTTGGCCAGCGCCACCAGTTCGGCCAGCGTGCGGGCCGGAACCGAGGCATGCACCACCAGCACGTTCGGCACGCGCGCCACCCATGCCACGGGCGCGAAGCTGCGCACCGGGTCGTAGTCGAGCTTGGGGTAGAGCGACGGGTTGATGGCCAGCGTGCCGATGTGGCCCATCAGCAGCGTGTAGCCGTCGGCGGGCGACTTCGCCACCTTGTCCGCGCCGATGGAGCCGCCGGCGCCGGGCAGGTTGTCGACCACCACCGGCTGGTGCCAGGCGTGGCCCAGTTCGATGCCGATGGCCCGCCCGAGTACGTCGGTGGAGCCACCGGGCGTGAACGGAATGACCATGCGGATCGGCTTGGACGGATACGCCTGCTGTGCGGCGGCGGCGGTGCGGCTTGCCGGCAGAAGAGCGGTCGCTGCTGCCGCGAGGCATGCCTGGCGACGGGTGATGCTGGTGGACATGGCGTGCGTCAATCGGGCTTGATGCCGGCTTCGCGGATCAGCTTGCCGTAGCGCGCCACGTCGGTCTTCAGCAGCTTCGTGAACTGCTCGGTCGGCCCCGGCAGCGGAATACCGCCGGCCGCCGCGAGCTGCGCCCGCACCTCTGGCGAGTCGATGGCTTTCTGCACCGCGTCGTGCAGCTTGTCGACCACGGCCTTGGGCAGGCCGGCCGGACCGACGAAGCCATACCAGACGCTGGCCTCGAAACCCGGGTAGCCCGACTCGGCCACCGTCGGCACGCCCGGCAGCACGGCGGAGCGCTCGGCGCTCATTACCGCAAGCACGCGCAGCTTGCCCGACTTGGCGAGCGGCAGCGCCTCGAGCGCATTCACCGCGACCACGTCGACATGGCCGCCGAGCACGTCGGTGAGCGCCTGCGCGCCGCCCTTGTAGGGAACGTGCCGCAGTTGCAGGCCGGCGGTGTGCTGGAACAGCTCCATGGCCAGGTGCGGCGTCGATCCGTTGCCCGGCGTGGCGACGGTCAGGCCGCCAGGCTTGGCTTTTGCCGCCGCGACCAGCTCTGGCAGCGTCTTGATGGCCGACTCTTCGCGCACCGTGAACACCACCGGCACGCGGCCGACCGATGCCACCGGCGTCAGCTCGCGCTCCAGGTCATAGGGCGCGGGCTGGAAAAGCGACGGGTTCACCGCCAGTGCATTCGCGGCCAGCAGCAGCGTGTAGCCGTCGGGCGGGCTGGTGATGACCGACTTGATCGCGATGTTGGTGCCTGCGCCGGGCTTGTTCTCGACGATCACCGGCTGCCCGAGGATGGCGGACATCTTCAGGCCCACCGAACGCGCGATGGCATCGACCGCGCCGCCAGCGCTGTAGCCCACGAGCACCTTCACGGGCCTGGACGGAAACGCGTCGGCCGCGTCGGCAATGCCGAAGTGGCCGGACATGGCCAGTGAGGCCACGCCGAGCATGAGGCGTCGGGAAAGGGGTTTCATTGTTTGTTGTCTCCGGAATCGAAATCGGGTGGGCTCAGCCGTCTGGCCGGGGCGCGGCACGCCGGCGCCAGCAGCGAGCGGCCGATGGGCCTCTTGTCGGCCAGCCATTGCCGCACTGGCGCGAAGGCCTCGAAGATGGGTGCCCAGACCGGGTCCTGCTGCTTGCTCTTGTCGACCGCGAAGCCGATGGCTGGCGTGTGCGAGCAGGCGACGGCGCCGATGATGCGAGCCATGGTGCGTTTTCCTGGCTCAGTCGATGTAGCGCAGGCCGGCCTTGGCGAGCGGCTCGCGCATGGCGTACATGTCCAGCCCCAGCTCGCCGGCCGCGAAGCGCGCGCGCTTGCCGGCTTCGTTGGCTTCGCGGGCCTCCGCAGCGTCGGCCACGCGCGCTGCAAGCTGCGCCGGCACCACCACCACGCCGTCGACGTCGGCCACCACCACGTCGCCCGGCTGCACCAGCGCGCCGGCACAGACCACCGGCACGTTGACCGAACCCAGCGTGGCCTTGATCGTGCCTTTCGAGTGGATGGCGCGGCTGAACACGGGAAAGTCCATGGCGATGAGGTCGCGCACGTCGCGCACGCCGCCGTCGATCACCAGGCCCTTGCAGCCGCGCGCCTTGAGCGAGGTGGCCAGCAGGTCGCCGAAGAAGCCGTCGGTGCAGTCGCTGGTGCAGGCGGCCACCACCACGTCGCCGGGCTGCACCTGCTCGGCCGCGACATGCAGCATCCAGTTGTCGCCGGGCTGCAGCAGCACGGTGATGGCGGTTCCGCACAGGCGCGCCTCGGGGTGGATGGGGCGGATGCGCGGCGCCATCAGGCCCAGCCGGCCCAGCGCCTCGTGCACGGTGGACACGCCGAAGCGCGACAGCTTCTCGACGGCGGCCGCGTCGGCACGCACCACGCGGCGATGCACGACGCCGAGTTCCTGCAGGACGGGAGTGGTCGTCATGTTCAGAGTCCTTTTTGCGAGAGGGCGTGGTCCAGGCGCGGATACACGCGGCGCGCGTTGCCTTCGTAGATCTGGCGGCGGGCCTGGTCGTCGAGCATCGGCGTGGCGTCGATGTAGCGGCGCGTGTCGTCGTAGTTGAAGCCGGTCTCGGGGTCGATGCCGCGCACCGCGCCGATCATTTCGCTCGCGAAGAGCACGTTGTCGACCGGGATCACGCGCGTGAGCAGGTCGATGCCCGGCTGGTGGTACACGCAGGTGTCGAAGAAGATGTTGTTGAGCAGGTGGTCCTTCAGCAGCGGCTTCTTCATTTCCTGCGCCAGCCCGCGAAAGCGGCCCCAGTGGTAGGGCACCGCGCCGCCGCCGTGCGGAATGACGAAGCGCAGCGCCGGGAAGTCCTTGAACAGGTCCGATGTCAGGCACTGCATGAAGGCCGTGGTGTCGGCGTTCAGGTAGTGCGCGCCGGTGGTGTGGAAGCAGGCGTTGCAGCTGGTGCTGACATGCACCATCGCGGGAATGTCGAGCTCCACCATCTTTTCGTAGATCGGATACCAGTGCCGGTCGGACAGCGGCGGGCTGGTCCAGTGGCCGCCCGACGGATCGGGGTTGAGGTTGATGCCGACGAAGCCGTATTCGTTCACGCAGCGCTCCAGCTCGGGGATGCAGCTTGCGGGATCGACGCCTGGCGACTGCGGCAGCATGGCCGCGCCGATGAAGTGGTCGGGGAACAGCTCACTCACGCGGAAGCACAGCTCGTTGCAGATGGCGGCCCAGGTCGATGAGACCTCGAAGTCGCCGATGTGGTGGGCCATGAAGCTCGCGCGCGGACTGAAGATCGTGAGGTCGCTGCCGCGCTCTTTCATCAGGCGCAGCTGGTTGCTCTCGATGGATTCGCGCAGTTCGTCGTCGCTGATCTTCAGCTCCGACACCCTGGGCCTCTCCGAGGGTGCCGTGATGCCGGCGATCTGCCGGTTGCGCCACGTCTCCAGGGCCTTGGGGGCGGTCGTGTAGTGGCCGTGACAGTCGATGATCATTCGCAGCGCTCCGGGCGGTGTGCAGTGGTGGCTTCAAGCATGGAAGTAGTCTGCGCGGCCGTGTCGCCGCGTGGCGTGAGTTAGCGTTGCGCTGCCATCATTCTTTTTTATCGGAGAGGGTTAACCCTCAGCGCGGAAAAGGCATGATCCAAAGGAGAGCAGCATCCCGTGGATACACAAACCGCACATCACAAAGTTATCGGACACGCCGACAGCGTGGCGCTCGGCATCAATCTGCGGCACCTGCGTGCGTTCTCCGCCGTGGCCGCGGCGGGGAGCGTCGCGGCGGCTGCAGACGCGCTGTACCGGGTGGCGTCCGCGGTGACGCGATCGGTGCTGGACCTGGAAGCCGCGCTCGGCCGTCCGCTGTTCGACCGGCGCGCGCGGGGCATGGCGCTCAACGCCTACGGAGAACTGGTGCTGGCGCGCGCGCTGCGCATCGAGCGCGAATTCGAGGAGGCGCGCACGCAGCTCGTGGCGCGCGGCGGAATGAACGGCGGCGCGGACGTCCATTCGCTCTTCACTTCGATCCTGAACGGCCGCCGCCTCGCCGTGGTCGCCAGCCTTGCGCAGAAGCGCAACATGCCCGCCGTCGCGCGCGAGTTCGGCATCACGCAGCCGGCCATCAGCAGCGCGCTCAAGGACCTGGAGAGCGGGCTGGGCGTGGCGCTCTTCACGCGAACGGCGAGGGGGCTGTCGCCGACGCCGGCCGGCGAGATCGTGGCCTTCTATTTCAAGCGCGTGCTGTCGGAGCTGCGGCACATCGGGCCGGACATCGCGGCCAGCGAAGGCAGCCTGCAGGGCAGCGTGACCGTGGGGGCGCTGCCGCTCGGGCGCACGCAGATCCTGCCGCTGGCGATTGCTTCCCTGCTGGCGCGGCACCCGCAGCTGCATGTTTCAACGGTCGAGAGCCCCTACGACGCGCTGGCGGCGTCGCTGCGCAGCGGCGACATCGACTTCATCCTCGGCGCGCTGCGCCACAACGCCGTCGAAGTGAAAGACCTGCAGCAGCAGCCGCTGTTCGAGGACCGCATCTCGGTGATCGCGCGCGCCGGACATCCGCTTGCACGCGCAGAGCGCATCGATTTCAGGATGCTGCGCGAGGCGCGGTGGACGCTCTCGCGGCAGGGCTCGCCGTCGCGCGAGCTGCTGGAGCGCTTCTTCTCGAATGCGCGGCAGGCGCCGCCGTTGCCGGCGGTGGAGACGGGCGACCTCGCGGTGCTGCGCGGGCTGCTGCTGGAGAGCGACATGCTGACCGCGATCTCGCCGCACCAGCTGCGCTACGAGATCCGCGACGGGAGCCTGGTGGTGCTGGACTTTCCACTCGAGGAGACGCGCCGCGAGATCGGGCTGACGCAGCGCCTGGGCGCCTTTCCGTCACCGGGCGCGCGTGCCCTGATGGAGGAAATCGGCAAGGTGGTGGCGGGGTCCGCGGACTTTCGCTGAGCCCAGCTACGCGGCGTGCGGCTTGGCCACGAAGGCCTGCTTGCCGTGGCGGTCGAAGCCCGCGCCCTCATAGAACCTGAGCGTCGCCTCGTCCTTGCGGCCGGTCATCAGCATCACCTTGTAGCAGCGCTGCGCCCATGCGAAGGCGAGCGCCTCGTGCAGCACAGCCTTCGCATGGCCTTTGTTCCGGTGGTCGGCATGCGTCACCACGTTCTCGATGACGCCATAAGGCCTGCAGCCCCGTGTGAGATTCGGGATGACGGTGATGATGCAACTGCAGACCAGGTGATCACCGACGTAGCCGCCGAAGTAGCGGTAGCGCGGGTTACCGAGTAGTTCGCGCCAGACGGCGGCCACATGCGCTTCGTCGGGAAGCGGGTCGTCGGATTCGTGAAGATGGCGGTAGAGCGCCATCAACGCCGGGAGTTCGGATTCGGAGATCTGGCGTATCTGCATCCCGCCATTCTGACGGGACGAGGCTGGGGGCTCGTTTCAGTCGAGCTCGGCGCGCGAGAACAGGTCGCGCATCTGTTCCTTGTTCTCGCACATGGCGTGGAAGGCGAGGGCGAATGTCTCGAGCGCCTGCTTGTCGCTGGAATAGGCGCAGAACATGCTGCCTTCGGGGTCCAGGCGCACGATGTCTATCAGCTCGGGCATCTTTTCCTCGAGGAAAACCGTGGCCAGCGAACCCCAGTCGTAGCCGTTGCCTTCGAAGCCGTCTTCCGCGCGCTCCGCGAAGATGTCGGCGCGGTAGTCGCCGACGTTGAGGATGACCGATGTGCTCCTGTCGCCCTGGACGATCTGGAAGGGGCTGATCGCTTCAAGAGTGCTCATTTCGAAGGCTCCGCTTTCGTTGAAATCGGGTGGGTGGTCGTGGTTTATAACCAGACCCAGGCGGGCGGATGCTCGTCGCGTCGCGTGACACTGCGACGAAAGCCCTCGCCATCTCCATGAATCCCTTGTGCATTGCACCCGCCCGGCCCGAGCAGGCTGCCAAGATCAGCAGCCTGATCAAAAGCCTGGCCCACTATTTCGTGCCGGACCAAAGCCGAGAGGTCGCGCAAGCGTTTCTCGCGACCTTCGAGCCGCCGGCCATCGAGGCGCTGCTGGCCGACGCGTCTTGCAGCTATTACGCCGCGACGCAGGGCGATGCGCTGGTCGGTGTCTGCGCGCTGAAGGATGGCCGGAAGGTGTATCACCTGTTCGTCGCGAGCGAAGCGCACGGCCGGGGCGTTGCGCGGGCCCTCTGGGAGCGGGCCAGCGCGGATGCGCGGTGCGGGGAGCCGGCTGCCGGAGGCGGCGTGTTCACCGTCAACTCGTCGGTGCATGCCGTTCCCGTCTACGAGCGGCTGGGCTTTCGGCCGACCGGACCGCAGCAGGAGCGAAACGGCGTCCGCTTCGTTCCCATGGAACTGACGACCAGGCCCTGACCGGCCCCGAAGCAGGGCCTTACTGGAAACCCAGCTCCGGCATCGCCAGCCCGCGCGATACCTTCTTCTCGCCGGCGATGGCGCGAAGGCCGTTGTCCGCCGCAGGCGCGCCATGACCGCCTTCCAGCCTGAACCGGCCGACGATCTCCGCGAGGCTTCCCGCCTGTTCCTGCAGCGATTGCGCGGCCGCCGAGGCTTGCTCGACCAGCGCCGCGTTCTGCTGCGTCACCTGGTCCATCTGCGTGATGGCCTGGTTGATCTGCTCGATGCCCGAGGTCTGTTCCTGGCTCGCCGCGCTGATCTCGCCCATGATGTCCGTCACGCGCTTCACGCTGCCGACGATCTCGTCCATGGTGCGGCCGGCGTCGGCCACCTGGCGGCTGCCTTCCTCGACCTTCTCGACCGAGTTGCCGATCAGCGTCTTGATTTCCTTGGCCGCCGCCGCCGAGCGCTGTGCGAGGTTGCGAACCTCGGAGGCCACCACCGCGAAGCCGCGTCCCTGGTCGCCCGCGCGGGCCGCCTCCACCGCCGCGTTCAGCGCCAGGATGTTGGTCTGGAACGCGATGCCGTCGATCACGCTGATGATGTCGACGATCTTCTTCGACGACGCATTGATCGAGCCCATGGTCTCCACCACCTGGAACACGACGCTGCCGCCCCGCACGGCCACTTCCGATGCGGAGGTGGCCAGCTGGTTGGCCTGGCGCGCGTTGTCGGCGTTCTGCTTCACGGTCGAGGTCAGTTCCTCGATGGACGCGGCGGTTTCTTCCAGCGAGCTTGCCTGTTCCTCGGTGCGCGACGACAGGTCCTGGTTGCCGCTGGCGATCTGCGTGCTGGCGGTCGACACGTTCATCACCACGCCGTGCACCTGCGTCAGCGAGCCTTGCAGGGCGTCGCGCATCAGGTCGAGGGCGCGCAGCAGGTGGCCGGTTTCGTCGTTGGCATAGCTCTGCTGGGGCCTGCCGGTGAGGTCCATGGCGGCGATCGACTGGGCGATGGCCTCGGCGTTGTGCAGCGGGCGGGTGATGCTGCGCGCCAGGAACCAGGCCAGCAGCGCGCCCAGTACCAGGCTCACCGTGGAACACACGATGAGCAGCGTGCTGGTCTGCGCGCGCAGGTCGTTGGCGCGCGCCGCGGCGGCGTCCAGCTGTTCGCGCTGCTGGTTCACGACCTGTTGCACGCCTTCGATGTAGCTGACCGACGTGGGCTGGAACTGCGAGTCGAAGAGGCGGTTGGCGCCTTCGAGGTCGCCGCTGATCTTTGCCTTGCTCACCGCCTCGCGCGAGGCGAGGTAGCCCTTGCGCAGGTTGGCGACCTTGTCGAGTAGCTGCTTTTCCTCGGGCTTGACCAGCTTGCTCTCGACGAATTTCTGCAGCTCGTTGGTGTCCTTGATCGAGGCGGCCGTGGCGGGGGCGAAGTAGTCGATCAGGCTGGAGTCGCTGCTCTTGGCGATGGCGGCCGCGCGCTGGACGCCCGCCGTGGTGTGGCGCAGCCAGTCGGCCCCCGCGCGCTCGGTCTTGACGTTGTCCTCGATCATCGTGTCGATCTCGACGCTCAACTGGCGAAGCTTGAGTATCGCGGCCACGCTGGTGGCGAGAAAGAGCGCCAGGATGAGGCCCAGCACGATGGCCAGGCGTTTGCCTATTGAGATGTTGCTCAGGAACATGGTCGGACTCCAATACTCGGGAAATGGAAAGGCCGCCCGGTTGGTCGTGGCGGGCAGCCTTGAAAGCGCAGAAGGGCGGCGGTCGCCGCGCTCCACTTCCGGTTATCGGCAGTCCAATTGCAAACTTTAGGTAAACGACGGGCCCGGCAATGCGATTCAGGCGGTTTTCGACTCCGGCAGCACGGCCGTCAGCGCAAAGTCGATGAGATGGAGCCAGGTCGCCTCCAGGCCCATGATGTTGTGGTGGTCGGAGTCCGGCACCGTCTCCACGCTGATGGGCGTGGGCCAGGCCGCAATGAGCTTCTGCGAGCGCTCGGGCAGCACCACGTCGTCCTGCGCGGCCAGCAGCACCTGGGTCTTGGCGGCCACTTCCTTGCAATGTTCGAGCGAGTTGAACTGGTGGCGCAGCAGCAATGACAGCGGCACGAGCGGAAAGCGGCGCTTGGCGACTTCCAGCATGGAGTCGTAGGGCGTCACCAGTTGCAGGCTCGCGAAGTCCTGCCGCGCCACGAGCTGAATGGCCACGCCCGTGCCCAGGCTGCGGCCGACCACGTGCAGGCGGGCCTGCGGGTAGGCGCGGCGCAGGTGCCTGGCGAACTGGCTGGCGTCTTCCACCGAAGCCGTTTCCGACGGATGCCCCTGCGAGTCGGCCACGCCGCGGTAGTTGAGCGCCGCGAAACCGAAGCCTTCCGGCAGCCAGTGCAGCATCTGCGCGGTGGCGCGCACGTCTTCGCCCCGGCCGGCGAAATAGACGAACAGGTCTTGCAGCGCGGCTTCGCCCTGCGGGTGGTAGACGTAGCCGCGGACCATGCCGCCGGGCACCGTGTGCGAGTAGGTGGAGAAGTCGTCCGACAGATGGACGACCGGCAGCTTGCGGGCATTGAAGAGGATCTGGCCCTGGCGCGTGGCCAGCAGTGTCCAGTACGCCGCGATGCTGCCGATGGCCGCGGCCGAAGCCGAGAGCGCGATGCGGGAGACTTTGGATGACAAGTTGTGTGCTCCGAGAGAGAGTGCAAGGTCCGAGTTTCGTCTGTTCCACAGTGTTGAGAACTTGCGTACTCAAGAGCCTGCATTGCTGACACGCGCATGCATTTGCGCTCTACGATGCTACGCAATTCAAATAATCAGGAGGTCCACTCATGTCATCCAATGAAGTCGTCTTGCCGGAGCAATTGCTGCGCGCACTCGAAATCCAGAGCCATGCGCCCATAGCGCGCATCGGCGAAGCGCTGGTCTCGCTGGGCATGGTCAGCGACGAGCAGCTGCGCGCCGGCCTGGCCCGGCAGCAGCGCGAGCCCGACGTGCCGCTGGGAGAGATGCTGGTGCGCATGGGCGTGGTGAGTCGCGGCCAGCTGCAGATCGCGCTGGTGCGCAAGATGGGTTATCCGCTGGTGAACCTGCATCTGTTTCCGGCTTCGACCGAAGCGCTGCGCAAGATTGCGCACGGCGTGGCGCGGCGCCTGCAGGTCATGCCGCTCATGCTGCACGACGGTCGGCTCGTGGTCGCGCTCGACGACCCGAGCAGCCGGCACTCGGCGCTCGACGAGATCGAGTTCATCGCGCAGATCAAGGTCACCCCGGTGGTGGGTCAGTGCCTGGACCTCGACAGCGTGCTGAACGCAGCCTACGAAAAGATCGGCGAGACCTCCGCCAACCCCTTCGCCATCAGCACGGACCCGGGGCGCCCGCTGGAGTTCGACCTGGCCGGCACCAGCGAGCTGCTGCAGACCCTCGAGAAAGAAGGCCCAGCGGCGCCCGCGGCCGAGGCGCCCATCGAGCAGTCGGACAACTCGCTGGTGCGCATGATCAACAGCATGATCCTGGAGGCGCACCGCGAAGGCGCCTCCGACATCCACATCGAAAGCTACCCCGGCCAGGAAAAGACCCGCATCCGGTTTCGCCGCGACGGGCAGCTCTACACCTACCTGGAACTGCCGCCTAGCTACCGCAACGCGATCGTCGCGCGCGTGAAGATCATGTGCGACCTCGACATCAGCGAGAAGCGCAACCCGCAGGACGGCAAGATCAACTTCGCCAAATATTCGCCGCAGCACCGCATCGAGCTGCGCGTGGCGACCATCCCGACGAACAACGGCCTGGAAGACGTGGTGATGCGCATCCTGGCATCGGCCAAGCCGATTCCGATGAGCGAGCTGGGCCTGTCGCCGAACAACCTCGCGCAGCTGACCAAGGCCGTCGAGCGGCCCTACGGCATGGTGCTTTGCGTCGGCCCCACGGGCTCGGGCAAGACCACGACGCTGCACTCGGCGCTGATGCACATCAACACGCCGGAGCGAAAGATCTGGACCGCCGAGGACCCGGTCGAAATCACCCAGAGCGGCCTGCGCCAGGTGCAGATCAATCCCCGCATCGACTGGACCTTTGCCAAGGCGTTGCGAGCCTTCGTGCGCGCGGACCCGGACGTCATCATGGTCGGCGAGATCCGCGACGGGGAAACCGCCAAGACCGCGGTCGAGGCCTCGCTGACCGGCCACCTCGTGCTGTCGACCCTGCACACTAACAGCGCGCCCGAGACCGTGACGCGTCTGCTCGACATGGGCATGGACCCGTTCAATTTCGCGGACTCGCTGCTGGCGGTGCTGGCGCAGCGGCTGGTGCGCCGCCTGTGCACCCGATGCATCGGCAGCAGCCCGGCGAGTGCGGAGACCGTGGAGGAACTGCTCGACGACTACATGCATGCTTTCGGCACGCGCGAAGACGACGCGGGCCGGCAGCGCAATGCGGTGCGCGACGACTGGCTGCGCCGCTACGGTCGCGAGGGGCGGCTGCACACCTATGCCAGCGTCGGCTGCAAGCACTGCGCGGGCACGGGCTTCAAGGGGCGCGTGGGCATCCACGAACTGATGGTGATGTCGAAGACGCTGCGCCGCCTGGTGCAGACCGGCGCGCGCGCCGAAGAGCTCCAGCAGGCGGCGCTGCAGGAGGGCATGCGCACGCTGCGGCAGGACGGCATCGAGAAGGTGCTGGCCGGGCAAACCACCATCGAGGAAGTGCGCGCGACCAGCAACGTGTGATGGGAGGCGCCTGGCCGGTGGCCTACCGGAATCCGTAGAAATTACAGATTCGCACCGATTCGGCGTTGAGCAGGCGGGGTACTGGAGCAAAATCTTTTGCATACATACACCGAGGCAACACCGCCCAAGCGCCATGACACTCGACGAACTGTTCGCCAATGACGAGTCGCTCCCTACCGTCCCCAGGGTGGTGTCCGACCTCATGGAGATGCTGCGCGACGACGACGTGCCCTTCGCGGCCATCGCGCATCGCATCGAGCTCGACCAGGTGCTCGCGGCCAAGGTGCTGCAGATGGTCAATTCGCCGTTCTTCGGGCTGCCGCGCAAGATCTCTTCCATCCAGGGCGCGATCCTGATGCTCGGGCTCTCGGCCATCCGGTCGTTCGTGGTGAGTTCGGGCCTGTCCGGCTCCTTCAGGAAGGTGGAGGGTGTCAATCTGCCGGAGTTCTGGGCCCACAGCCTGCGCGTTGCTTCGGTCTCGCGGTATCTCGCTTCAAAGACCCGGCGCGTCGATCCCAACCTGGCCTTCACCGCGGGCAGCATGCATGCCATCGGCCATCTCATCATGGCGCAGGTCATGCCCGAGCGCATGGCCGCGTTGAACGAGGTCCACCCGTTCGACGCACTGGGGCGTGCGCAGCTCGAACTGGTCGAATTCGGCTACCACTACGGCGACGTGAGCGCCTCGCTGGCGCGGCGCTGGGAGTTCGCGCCCGAGCTGGTCGATGCGCTCTCCAGCTTCGTGACCCAGGCCAGGGCGGAGCGCCCCGACGCGCTCGGCGGCATTCTTCACATGGCCGTGTGGCGCGTGGCGCTGGAGCGTCAGGGCATGGACCTGGGCAACTTCGGCGCCTTCTGGCCGGCCCAGTCCGCGATGGCCGTCGGCATCACCGAGGACATCGTCCAGGGCATGCCGGCGCCGCGCGTGCTGGCCGCCGACCTGGAATCGATGATCGCCTGAGCGGAGGCGTCTTCAGATATTCAGCGGCGCGAACGACTTGACCAGGTCGTCCAGCGCCTTGATCTGCGTCAGGAACGGTTCCAGCTTGTCCAGCGGCAATGCGCTGGGGCCGTCGCACTTGGCTTGCGCCGGGTCGGGATGGGCTTCGAGGAAGAGGCCGGCCAGCCCCACGGCCATGCCGGCGCGGGCCAGGTCGGCCACCTGCTCGCGGCGGCCGCCCGACGCTGCGGCGCCGGCTTCGCGCTGCTGCAGCGCATGGGTCACGTCGAAGATGATGGGCAGGTTCTGCGTGACCTTCTTCATGACGCCGAAGCCCAGCATGTCCACCACCAGGTTGTCGTAGCCGAAGCAGGTGCCGCGGTCGCACAGGATGAGCCTGTCGTTGCCGGCTTCCTTGAACTTCTCGACGATGTTGAGCATTTGCGGCGGGCTCAGGAACTGCGGCTTCTTGATGTTGATGGCCCGGCCGGTCTTGGCAAGCGCCACCACCAGGTCGGTCTGGCGCGCGAGGAACGCGGGCAGCTGCAGCACGTCGACCACCTCGGCCACCGGTGCGGCCTGCGCGACCTCGTGCACGTCGGTGATCACCGGGACGCCGAACGCGTCTTTCACGGCCTGGAGGATCTTCAGGCCCTCGTCGAGGCCAGGACCGCGGTAGGAGTGGATCGACGAGCGGTTGGCCTTGTCGAAGCTGCCCTTGAAGACATAGGGAATGCCCAGCTTGCCGGTGACGCGCACGTACTCTTCGGCGCTGCGCAGGGCCAGGTCTTTGGACTCGAGGACGTTGACGCCGCCGAACAGGACGAAGGGGCCGTCGTTGCGGGCGTGGACGTTGGGGGTGATGGTGACAGTGGTCAAGGTTTTCTCCTGGCTAGGTGCCGATTGTCCGTCCGGCCGGGCTTTCGACATTCCCCCGATTTTCCGGCAGGCATCAACCCCCGGGCGTCACCGTCAGGTAAAGCGGCGTCAGCGTGCCCGCCACCGGCCGCAGCAGCTTCAGCAGCAACGGCCGCCCGTAGCCTTCGCCGGCCAGCCGCTTCAGCAAGTCCGACAACTGCGCGAGCGGCGTACCGTCGCAGCCGATCAGGATGTCGCCGCTGCGCAGCCCGTCGCGCGCCGCCGCCGAGCCGGCCACCACCTCGACCACGCGCACGCCGGTGGCGACGGGCCATTCGTTCTCGCGCACCCAGCGCCTGGGCAGGGCCATCGCGGCGCACTGCACGCCCAGTTTTCCGCGCCGCACCGCGCCGTGGCGCATCAGCTCCCCGGCCACCCAGCGCGCGGTGTCGATGGCCACCGCAAAGCTCAGGCCCTGGGCCGACGGAATAACCGCCGTGTTCACGCCGATGACCTGCGCGGCGCTGTCCAGCAGCGGGCCGCCCGAGTTGCCCGGGTTGAGCGCCACGTCGGTCTGGATCACGTCCTCGATCATCCGCCCGCCGCGCGAGGGCAGGCTGCGGCCCAGCGCGCTCACGATGCCGGCGGTCACGGTGAAGTCGAAGCCCAGCGGGTTGCCGACCGCCACCGCCAGTTGGCCGGGCTGCAGCGCCGCCGAACTGCCCAGCGGCAGGAAGGCGCTGGGGTGCGACTCGATGCGCAGCACCGCCACGTCGGTCGAGGCGTCGATGCCGACCAGACGCGCCACGCTCTCGGTGCCGTCCGCGAAGGCCGCGCGCAGCTCGCTCGCGCCTTCGACCACATGGGCGTTGGTGATGGTGAAGCCGTCCGGCGTGAAGAGAAAGCCGGAGCCGCTGCCCTGGCCGCCCGCGTTGCCGCGCTGCGGCTGCTTTCGCACCTTGATGTGCGCGACCGCCGCGCTGGCCGTATGCGCCACCCTTGTGACGGTGGCCGAGTAGGAATCGAGCAGGAATTCGTCTTCGCGTGCGCCCATGTGAGCACCTCTTTCAGTCGCCGGGATCTCCGGGAATTCAGGAGAAATGGCGGCGCGAAAGAGCTTTTCAAGCGCTTGGGCCGGGGCTCGGGCAGGCTCAGGCAGCCCCCGGGCGCGCCGTGGCCTGCGCGGTCGGCGAATGCTGCAGCGCCGCCGGCAGGCGGTCGTCCAGCCAGTTCATGCGCCAGGCCAGCAGCGTCACCGCGAGCACCAGCACCGCCAGCGCGGCCACGCCCGTCGCGCCGTGGCGGTCGCGGTACGGGTCGCGCACGATGCGCCTTGCGCCCGGCGGCACCCGCGCGGTCTGCGAGAGCATGCCGCCCAGGCGCACATTCACCTTCATGCGCCCGTTGATGGCCCAGCCGCTGGCGTCGAGGATCGGCCCCAGGCTGCGCTGGCGCAGCTTGAGCCACGCGATCAGCATGCTCGGCCCCGAGATGGCGAGCACGATGCCCAGCAGGGCCACCGGTATCCACTGCCCCAGGTCGACGAACTTGCCGAAGATGGCCACCAGTACCGCGCTGATGCTCCCCAGCGCCACGCCGATGGCCGCCACAGTGCCCACGTCGACCCGGCCGGCGGGGCGGGGCGCCGCGGCCGGTGCCTTGGCGGCGTTCGCAGCCTGGTCGGCTGTGGTGAGCCTGGTCGCGAAGCTCGTCAGGCTGCCCTGGCCGGCGGCGTCCTGCGCGGCGGCGCGCTTGGCCACCTGTTCCTCGATCACGCGCACGAACTTCTTGTACGGCGCGAAGAAGGCCTGCGCCACGCTCGTCGGGTTCTCGATGAGCTTGGTGATGGTGGCGTCCCAGTCGCGGCCCTGGCGGTCGTAGAACACGCCATTGCGCCCCACGAACAGGAAGTCGACGTCGCCCGCCGTGAAGGCGGCGGCAATGCTCATCTTCGCGCCCTGGCGCGTGCAATCGCAGTAGGCCAGGCAGGTCTTCGCCAGCCCCGCGAGCACCGCGTGCCTGGCCGTGTCCTGCACCTGCACCGTCAGCTCGCAACTGCGGCCGTCGAGGAACAGCGTGCCGGCCTGGAAGATCGCGCCCTCGCGCCGGTAGAAGGCCTTGAACGACACGAAGTTGCCGAGCAGCACCACCAGGTCGCGCTGCAGGCGGATCAGCTTCTCCAGGTCGACCAGCAGCGCGTTGTGTTCCTCGGCGGCTTCGTCGTCGCGGATCAGCGCCAGCAGCGCATCGCGCGTCTGCAGCAGCGCGTCGAGCTTGTCGAGCGGGAGCGCGGCGGCCCAGTTGCCGGGCCGCCTGGCCATCAGGGCCTGAAGCGGCGCGAGCTTCAGGCGGATGGCGGCCCAGTCGGCCTCCGCAAGTTCTTCGCGCGGGCCGAGCAGCGGCACCACGCTGCGCTCGGCAAAGGCGGCCACTGCATCGGCCCACGCGGGGTTGAGTGCAGTGCCGCTCAACGGCAGCACGCAGCGCGGCGTGACCGGGGCCAGCGGCAGTTCGGCGATGGGCTCCGCATGCAGGTCGAGGCTGTTCGCGGCGAGCGCGTCGTAGGCCTTGGCGGAAGGGTTGAGCGCGGTCACGGCCTGCGCGTCGAAAGCGGCCACGCGGCAGCGCGCGAAGAAGTCGTCGAGCTTGGCCTGCACCTTGAGCGCCGCGTCGGCCGCCGCCAGCGTGGGCTCGCCCAGCGGCATCAGTTCTGCATTGCCGGCGTCGGCCTGCGCATGCCAGTCTCGTGCGGTCTGCACCTCGGCAAAGAAAGCCTCGGCGCGGGCACGGTCCACCCCGGGCGTCTGCCTGTGGCGGTCGGGCAGGCTGCCGTGCAGCCGGATGACTTCGGCGATGGTGGCGCGCACGGCCTCGTCCTGTGCCGTATCGGGCGTGACCACGCCGTCGCCGTTGAAGCGCATGGCGGCCAGCAGTTCGCCCCGGTCGGCGATGTCGGCGAGGGTGAGCGTGTCGGCATCGGGCCTGCCCTGGATCTGCAACAGGCGGCGTGCTTCATCGAGCAGCCGCGCGCCGGCGGGGTTGCCGTCGTCCAGGTCGCCGAGCGTCAGCACGTCGCTGCCTTGCAGCAGCACGTCGGGGTTGCGCAGGCGCGCGCAGACCCATTCGCAGGCCGCTACCACCTCCGGCGGGCGCACGCGGCCATCGTGGTCGGTGTCGATCAGGTCGAGGGTGCGCGTGTCGAAGTCGATGCCGCGGGTCGGGCAGGCGAGCGCCACCCAGAGCTTCTGGTCGAGTTCCGCAATGCGGGCGATGTCCTCGCCGGTGCGAAAGATCACCTGGTCGGCGCCGCCCGTGCGGATGAACTGCCAGCGGTGCGGGGTGGGCGAGGGAGAGACGTCGGAGCTCGGGGAACTGGGTCGATTGCGCATCGCGACACCGTAAGGGAGCATGCGCGGCGCTTTTGAGGACGCAGGGCGCGCAGCCATGTCGTCCGGGGCCGACATGGCTGTGCGTGCATGCGGCAGGCCGTAGGTCTTGTCTGTCCCGAGGAGGCGGCATTCCCTTTGAATCCGCCGCACGTGCCCTCTATAACTTGAGGGTCGACGGTCGTACCGTCCCTCGTATTCCTCCCTTTGCGAGGGCTTCGCTGCGTGACAGCAACGAGGCTTGGACCCGGCTCCTGCCGGGTTCTTTTTTGTGAGCCGGCCCATGCGGGCCGCCGCGCGCGTTAACGAAGGCTTCAGGGCCCGTTTAGGCTTTCTTCAGGCGGGATGCACACACTGCGCTGCACCTACAACACGAAGAAGTTCGCCCCTTGAAAAACATCCTCCTCCTGATTGCCGCCGCCACCCTGATGGCGGGCTGCGGCCACGACCACCACCGGCGCGACCGCGACCGCGACCACAACGGCATCCCCGACCGCTATGAGCGCAACCGCGACAGCGACGGTGACGGCGTGCCCGACCGCTACGACCGCCGGCCCTACGACCCCCGCAGGAACTAGCCGAAGCCTGTTGCCGCGAAGGGATCAGGGGGCCTTGGCGGCCTGCGCCGGTCCCTTCGGCCGCGACGACGGCTCCCAAGAGTCGGGCGTGGTCGCCACCAGCGACTTGAAATCTTTCCATGGCCGCGCGCCCGGAATGGTGCGTCCGCCGACGATCACCGCCTTCGCGAACAGCACCATGCGCTCGCGCAGATAGTCGCGGTCGGACGCGGGCCAGGTCTCGATGGAGTGCGGCCCGCGCGCCAGCACGATCTCCTTCAGCCCGCGGATGCGGTTGTAGGCGGCCACGGTGCCCTCGAGCGTTTCGGCGCGGTCCCACAGGCCCTTGCCGAAGAACGCGGCCGGCCAGCGGTCCATGCCCGCCAGGGTGGACGAGTTCGGATAGAAGACGATGTGATGGTCCGCCGCCATGCCGCCCAGGAACAGGTTGCGGTCGGCCAGGTCGGGCGAGTCGCCCACGTAGCCCGCGCCGCTGGCAAACGACGACAGCAGGATGGTGCCGTGGATGTTCTTCAGCCCCTTGGGCGGCGTGCAACTGGGCTGGGGCATGTCGAAGGTGCATTCGGCCACGTAGTTCTTGGTCATGGCCCAGGCGGTGGACATCGAGCCGCGCGAGTAGCCGCCGAGCACCAGCGGGATCTCGTTGGCCTTCATGCCCGCCAGCAGCCGGCCGCGCGCGGTCTCGCCTTCGAACAGCTCGCCCGAGGGCGCCAGCAGCCGCAGGCCGCGTCCGCCTTCCAGCGCCGCCAGCGCGCGGAACACGTCTTCGCCTTGCTCCAGCGTGTTGGTGTCGCTGAAGCCGCCCGACAGACCCTCGCCGCGCCGGTCGTAGGCCAGCACGTCGAAGCCGGCCTGGTTGAGCGCATGAAGGTTCTCGCGCCACCAGCGCTGGCCCATGGTCTCGGTGGTCGCGTTGGGAAAGTTGATCGGAACGGTCTTGCCGGTCTTCTCGTCGATGCGGTAAGCCACCTCGTCCGGATGCTGGATGGCCGTGAGCTGGCCGCCGCCGCCGGGCGCCATGATGGCCAGCGCGCGCACCTTGTTGCCCTTGCCGTCGTCGATGCCGGCGCCCTCGATATACCAGCCGCGCAGCTTGATGTCGCCGGTCATCTTCAGGTCGATGCGCTCGAAGGCGTCTCGCGGCGCGGTGAACTCCACGATCCAGGTCCGGGCGTCGGCCTCTGCAATGCCTTCTCGGTACGGCGCCTTGGCAAAGAAGGCGGGCCGGCGGATCTGCTTCAGGTCGACATTGCCATCCGGATCGATCTTGCCCGACGGGTCGACCACGCCGGTCGAGCGCGTGGCGCGCTCCTTGTTGGGCGGCAGCCAGCGCTGCATCTGTGCGTCGATGCGCTTGAAGCAAGCAGGGTCTTCCTTGCAGGCGCGCCAGCGGGCCTTGAGCTTTTCGTCGGTGAATTCGCTGATGTAGTAGTCGCCGCCCGCGTAGTCGGGCGGCGGGCGGTTGGCCGTCATGAGCACCGGCACGCACTCCTTGGCGCCGGTCCCCTTGGGGCCTTGCCCCAGCAGGTAGCCGCCCATCATGGCGTTGCGGTCGGTGCCGACCCAGGCCGTGCAATCGGTGGGCGGCGGGGCGCTGGCTGTGGCCTGGCGCTGGGCCTCGGTGGGGCCGGTGCAGGCCCCCAGCAGCAGGGCGCCGGCGGCCAGGGTGAAGGCCGCGGCGCGGCGATGGAGAAGCAGGGGGCTCGGAATCTTCTGTGCAGTCATCGAGGCGGATGTTCCAGGCGGAGGGAAGGTGCAGGAGCGGGAGCCCGATCTTCGCCGCATCCGCGCCCGAAAGCCACGGCCGAAGCCGCGTCCGCCTGCAAGCGCAGGCCGCCCTTGCTGTAGGAGATTTCCTGCATGCGCATGCGCGAATTTCCACTCTTCTTCGGCCTTCGCCGCGCGCTCAATCTGCGCCGAAATAAAGGAGACAAGACAGATGAATTTCGAAGGCATCTACTGCTTCGACACGGCGAGCGTGCGCTTCGCCTTCTATCCCGAGGGCCCCGGCGGCCCACGCGTCCTCGCGCAGATTTCCGAAGAAACGCTGCACGACGGATTCGGCGCGCGCGAAATCGGCGAGCGTTTGCTGGAAGCCTGCCGCAAGCACTTCCACGCGATCGAGCCCGCCGCCATAGCGCGCTACCGCAACGCGCCGCGCCGGCCGATCACGCTCACCATCGAAGACTTCGCGCTGCACGCCTGAGCCGGCGCGGCGCCTGAAGGGACACGGGCAACTCTCCGACAAGGCGAGGCGGCTCAGGCCGTAACCACGGCCACCGGCATCCCAGCAAATTGGCATTCAAGCCGAGCGAGAACCGCAGTGGTTCCCCGCATGGCCGTCGCCCCGACGGCCCTGAACCCCTGCCTCGCTGGCCTTCAAATCAAGGAATGCCGGTGCCTTTGAACCATTCACTCCCTGGCGAGCGAGACGCCTATCTTTTCCACGAAGGAACTCACGCGCGGCTCTACGACTTGCTGGGATGCCATGTGCAGCCGGAAGGCGGCGCGCGATTCGCGGTGTGGGCGCCGAATGCGGAGTCGGTGTCGGTGGTGGGCGACTGGAACTACTGGTCGGGCGATGCCGACCCGCTCGCGCCCAGCCCCGGCCAGACCGGTATCTGGATCGGCCACGTGCCCAATGCGGCGCCCGGGCAGGCCTACAAGTACCGCATCCGCTCGCGCCAGGGCGGCTACACCGTCGACAAGGCCGACCCCGTGGCCTTCAGCGCCGAACACCCGCCGGCCACCGGCTCGCGCATCTGCGAACTCGCCTACGAATGGGGCGACGACGAATGGATGGCGACGCGCGGCATGCACAACTCGCTCGAGGCGCCGATGTCGGTCTACGAGGTGCACCTGGGCTCCTGGCGCCGGCACGACGGGCAGTTCCTGGGCTACCGCGAGATCGCGCACGAACTGGCCGCGTACGTCGGGAAGATGGGTTTCACGCACGTCGAGCTGATGCCCGTGACCGAGCACCCGTTCTACGGCTCCTGGGGCTACCAGACCACCGGCTACTTCGCGCCTACCGCGCGCTACGGTTCGCCGCAGGACTTCATGTACCTCGTCGACCACCTGCACCAGCAGGGCATCGGCGTGCTGCTCGACTGGGTGCCTTCGCACTTTCCGACCGACGAGCACGGCCTTTCTTTCTTCGACGGCACGCACCTGTTCGAGCATGCCGACCCGCGCCAGGGTTTTCACCCGGAGTGGAACTCCAGCATCTTCAACTATGGCCGGCCCGAGGTGCGCAGCTTCCTGGTGTCGTCGGGCCTGTTCTGGCTCGACCTGTACCACCTGGACGGGCTGCGCGTGGACGCGGTGGCTTCCATGCTCTACCTCGACTACGCCCGCAAGCACGGCGAGTGGATTCCCAACCGCCACGGCGGCCGCGAGAACCTGGAGGCCATCGAGTTCCTGCAGACGCTCAACCGTGCCGTCTACCGCGAGTTCCCCGACACGCTCACCGTGGCGGAAGAGTCGACCGCGTGGCCGCGCGTTTCGCGCCCCACCGACATGGACGGCCTGGGCTTCGGCGAGAAATGGAACATGGGCTGGATGCACGACACGCTGGCCTACATGAAGGAAGACCCGGTCAATCGCAAGTACCACCACCACAAGCTGACCTTCTCGCTGGTGTATGCCTTCAACGAGAACTTCGTGCTGCCGTTCTCGCATGACGAGGTGGTGCACGGCAAGGGCTCGCTCATCAACAAGATGCCCGGCGACAGCTGGCAGCAGTTCGCCAACCTGCGCGCGCTGTTCGGCTTCATGTGGGCGCATCCGGGGAAGAAGCTGCTCTTCATGGGCGACGAGTTCGGCCAGCGCCGCGAATGGACGCATGACGGCGAGCTCGAATGGTGGGTCACGCAGCAGCAGGGCCACGGCGGCCTGCAGCGGCTGGTGGCGCAACTCAACCGGGTGTACCGCGACTCTCCCGCGCTGCACCAGCTCGACTTCTCGGCGGCCGGCTTCGAATGGATTGCGGCCGACGACGCCGAGCGCAGCGTGTTCGCCTTCCTGCGCAAGGCGCGCGACGGCAGCCCGCCGCTGCTGGTGGTCAGCAACATGACGCCGGTGCCGCGCACCAACTACCTGCTGGGCGTGCCCGGCGGCGTGGGCAGCGGCTTCTGGCGCGAACTGATCAATACCGACGCGGCCGAGTTCGGCGGCGCGGGCTGGGGAAATCTCGGCGGCGTGGAAGCCGCCCCGGTGCGCTCGCACGGGCGCCCGCAGTCGGTGTCCCTGACGCTGCCGCCGCTGTCGACCCTGATCCTGGAACAACGCCCGTCACCATGAAGAACATCTTCTCCACCCGCCACGCCGCCGGCGTGGCTCCCGACACCGGAAACGGCATCGAAAACCCCGGCGGCAACGTGCGCGCCGTGATCGACGCGGTGCTGCCGGCGGTCGACAACGGTCGCTTTGCCGTGAAATGCGTGGCCGGCGAGCGGGTGTGCGTGCGCGCGCACTGCTTCACCGACGGCCACGACGTGCTTCGCGTTCAGCTGTGCTGGCGTGCGCACGACCAGGCCGAGTTCCGCGAAGTGCCGATGAAGCCGCTGGGCAATGACGTGTGGGAGGCCGGCTTCTCCCCGCCCGCGATAGGGCGCTACGTGTACACAGCCGTGGCCTGGGTCGACCCCTTCGAGTCGTGGCGCAGCGAAATGACGCGCCGCGTCGACCCCGACGACGTGCGCATCGCCTCGGAAGTCGGCGCGGCCGAAGTGGCTGCCGCCGCCGCGCGCGCCGAGGGTGCCGACCGCATCGCGCTGCAGCGCTGGGCCACCGAGCTCCAGGCCTTGGCCGCCGCGCCCGGCACCGATGCGGTGTCGCTCAAGGCGCTGGCGCTCGACGAGGAACTGGCCGAACTCGCGCGCCGCCACCCCGACCGCCGCCACGCGGTGCGCCACCCGGTCGAGCTGCCGCTGGTGGCCGACCGCGAGCGCGCCCGCTTCAGCACTTGGTACGAGCTGTTCCCGCGCTCGGCCGGCACCGAGCCCGGTGTGCACGGCACCTTCAAGGACGTGGAAGCACGCCTGCCGGCCATCGCCGAGATGGGCTTCGACGTGCTGTACTTTCCGCCGATCCATCCCATCGGCCGCGTGCAGCGCAAGGGGCCGAACAACAAGCTGGTGAGCGGCCCCGAAGACGTGGGTAGCCCCTGGGCAATCGGTGCTGCGGAAGGCGGCCACAAGGACATCCTGCCCGCGCTCGGCACCGCCAAGGACTTCCGCCGCCTGCTGGCGCGCGCGGCCGACCACGGGCTGGAGATCGCGCTGGACATCGCCTTCCAGTGCGCGCCCGACCACCCGTACGTGACGGCGCACCCCGACTGGTTCCGCTGGCGCCCCGACGGCACCGTGCAGTACGCCGAGAACCCGCCCAAGAAGTACCAGGACATCTATCCCTTCAACTTCGAGAGCGAAGACTGGCGCGGGCTGTGGGCCGAACTCAAGAGCGTGATCGACCATTGGGTAGGCGAGGGCGTGCGCATCTTCCGCGTCGACAACCCGCACACCAAGGCCTTCCCGTTCTGGGAGTGGGCCATCGGCGAGGTGAAGCGCGAGCACCCCGACGTGATCTTCCTGGCCGAGGCCTTCACCCGGCCCAAGGTGATGCACCGGCTGGCCAAGCTGGGCTTTTCGCAGAGCTACACCTACTTCACCTGGCGCAACACCAAGGAAGAGCTGGTCGAGTACTTCACCGAGCTGTCGACCGCGCCGGGCATCGACTACTTCCGCCCCAACGTGTGGCCCAACACGCCCGACATCCTGCACGAGCAGCTGCAGCACGGCGACGCCGCGACCTACATGGCGCGGCTGGTGCTGGCCGCCACGCTCTCTGCCAGCTACGGCATCTACGGACCTGCCTACGAACTGCGCGAGCACCTGCCGCGCGAGCCGGGCAGCGAGGAATACCTCGACTCCGAGAAATACCAGCTGCGCCACTGGAACCACGACGATCCCGAAAGCCTGGCGCCGTTCATCGCGCGGGTGAACCGCATCCGCCGCGAGAACCCCGCGCTGCACCAGGACCGCACGCTGCGCTTCCTGCACATCGACAACCCGCAGCTGCTGGCCTATGCCAAGGCCTCGGCCGACGGCGCCAACGTGATCGTGACCGTGGTCAACCTCGATCCGCACAACGCGCAGTGGGGCTGGCTGGGCCTGGAGCCCGCCAGCGTGGGCGTGAACCCGCCCTCGCGCGTGTTCCAGATGCACGACCTGCTCAGCGGCCAGCGCTTCCAGTGGCAGGGCGACTGGCACTACGTGCGGCTGGATCCGCACAGTTGCCCCGCGCACGTCTTCGTCGTTCGTCGGCGTCATGGCGACGAGCGCGACTTCGATTATTTCCTCTGAGAGGTCGCCCGCCCATGAATGCACCCGTTTCGCACATCGCACTGGAAACCGTAGAGATCGACAACAGCGACGACCCGCTGTGGTACCGCGACGCGGTCATCTACCAGCTCAACGTCAAGGCCTTCTTCGACTCCAACAACGACGGCATGGGCGACTTCCAGGGCGTGACCGCCAAGCTCGACTACGTGAAGGAGCTGGGCGTCAACACCATCTGGCTGATGCCGTTCTATCCCTCGCCGCTGCGCGACGACGGCTACGACATCTCCGAGTACGAAGACGTTCATCCGCAGTACGGCTCGCTCGCCGACTTCCGCCAGATGCTGGCCGAGGCGCACAAACGCGGCCTGCGCGTCATCACCGAGCTGGTCATCAACCACACATCGAGCGAGCACCCGTGGTTCAAGGCCGCGCGGCTGGCGCCGCCGGGCTCGCCCGAGCGCGACTTCTACGTGTGGAGCGACACCGACCAGCTCTACCAGGGCACGCGCATCATCTTCACCGACACCGAGACCTCGAACTGGACCTGGGACCCGGTGGCCAAGCAGTACTACTGGCACCGCTTCTTCAGCCACCAGCCCGACCTGAACTTCGACAACCCGGCGGTGCTGGAAGCCATCTTCAAGACCATGCGCTTCTGGCTGGACATGGGCGTTGACGGCTTCCGGCTCGACGCCATTCCCTACCTGGTGGAGCGCGACGGCACCAGCAACGAGAACCTGCCCGAGACGCACGCGGTGATCAAGCGGCTGCGCTCGGCCATCGACGCGCAGTACAAGAACCGTTTCCTGCTGGCCGAGGCCAACATGTGGCCAGAGGACGTGCGCGAGTATTTCGGCGACGGCGACGAATGCCACATGGCGTACCACTTCCCGCTGATGCCGCGCATGTACATGGCCATCGCGCAGGAAGACCGCCACCCCATCGTGGAAATCATGGCGCAGACGCCCGACATTCCCGAAGGCTGCCAGTGGGCCATCTTCCTGCGCAACCACGACGAGCTCACCCTCGAGATGGTGACCAGCAAGGAGCGCGACTACATGTACACCATGTACGCCGCCGACATGCGCGCGCGCATCAACCTGGGCATCCGCCGGCGCCTGGCGCCGCTGATGGAAAACGACCTTGACCGCGTGAAGCTCATGAACGGCATGCTGCTGTCGATGCCGGGCTCGCCCATCATCTACTACGGCGACGAGATCGGCATGGGCGACAACGTGTTCGTGGGCGACCGCAACGGCGTGCGAACGCCCATGCAGTGGAGCCCCGACCGCAACGCCGGCTTCTCGCGCGCCGACCCGCAGCGCCTGTACCTGCAGCCCATCATGGACCCGATGTACGGCTACGAGGCGCTCAACGTCGAGACGCAGGCGCGCGACGCCAGCTCGCTGCTGAATTGGACCAAGCGAATGCTGGCCGTGCGCAAGACCAGCCACGCCTTCGGTCGCGGCAAGCGGCGCTTCCTGAAGCCGGGCAACCGCAAGATCCTGGCGTACCTGAGCGAGTACGACGGCGACGTGATCCTCGCCGTGTTCAACCTCTCGCGCGCTGCGCAGCCGGTGGAGCTGGACCTGTCGGAGTTCCGCGGCTTCGTTCCCATCGAGATGCTGGGCCGGTCCCCCTTTCCGCCCATCGGCGAGCTGCCGTACCTGCTCACGCTGTCCTCATACGGTTTCTACTGGTTCAAGCTCACGGCCGAGGCCGATGCGCCGAGCTGGCACGAGCAGGGCGTGGCGCTGCAGGAGTGGCCCACGCTGGTGCTGTTCGACGGCTGGACCAGCTTCTTCCGCGACCGCGTGATGCCGTGGCGCATCGGCATGTCCGAGCGCATGCGCAGCCAGTTCGAACTGGAAACGCTGCCGCGCCACATCGAGATCCAGCGCTGGTATGCCTCGAAGGGCACCGCCATCGAGCGCGCGCGCATCGTCGACCACGCGGTGTGGGAGGTGAACGGCCTGAGCTGGATGCTGCCGCTGCTCGCGCTCGACGGCCCGCCCGGCGGCGCCACCTACTTCATGCCGCTCGCCCTGGCCTGGGAAGAGCGAGACGAAGAGCGCATGGCCGGCGTGGCGCAGGCCGCGCTTGCCAAGGTGCGCCAGCAGGCGCAGGTCGGGCTGATGGGCGACGCCTTCTACGACGAAGCCTTCTGCCGCGAACTGGTGCGCGCCATCGGAAAGGGCGCCGAGCTGGCCACGGCCGGCGGCAAGCTGGTGTTCAAGCCGACGGCGGCGTTCGCGCAACTGGGCATCGACCTGGATGCGCTGCCGGTCGGGCGCCCCAGCGGCGTTAGCAGCAACACCGTTGTCACGCTCGACGAGACGCTGTTCCTCAAGGGCTACCGCCATCTGCGCGAAGGCATCAACCCCGAGCTGGAGATGGGCCGCTTCCTCACCGAGGTGGCGCACTACCCGCACTGCGTGCCGGTGCTCGGCGGGCTCGAATACATGAGCGCCGACGGCCGCACCATGACGCTCGCGTTGGTGCAGAGCTACGTTGCCAACCAGGGCGACGGCTGGGACTACACGCTGGGCTACCTGGAGCGCTTCCTGCGCGACGTGGCCACCACCGACGGTGCCGTCGACGTGCCCGACGTGCTGGCGGTACACGGCGGCTTCCTCGCGCTGATCGGCACGCTGGGCCGCCGCACCGCCGAGCTGCACCGCGCGCTGGCCACCCGCACCGGCGCGGCGGCCTTCGACCCCGAGCCGCTGTCGGCCGAAGACTTGGCGGGCTACCGCACCCATGCCGCCAGCGATGCCGCCGCCACGCTGTCACTGCTGCGCGAACGCATCGGCGCGCTTCCTCCCGGCGCGCAGGCCGACGCCGAAACCTTGCTGCGCGCCGCCGACACGCTGCAGGCCAACATCGCCGAGCGCCGCTTCGTGGGCGAGGGCGGCGGCGGTGCCGCGCTCAAGAGCCGCTACCACGGCGACTACCACCTGGGCCAGGTGCTGGTGAAGGACAACGACTTCGTCATCATCGACTTCGAGGGCGAGCCCGCGCGCAGCTTCGAGGAGCGCCGCGCCAAGAGCTCGCCGCTGCGCGACGTGGCGGGCATGCTGCGCTCGTTCAACTATGCGCGCTGGTCGGCCCTGCGGCGCGTGGCGCAGAGCCCGGAAGAAGCCGAGAAGCTGGCCGCGCCCGCCGTCGCCTGGGAACAGGCCACGCGCGGCGCCTTCATGGAGGGCTACGCCGGCACGCTCGCTCAGCCGGACGGCGGCCCCATCGACGCCGAACTGCTCGCGCTGTTCGAGCTGGAGAAGGCGCTCTACGAACTTCGCTACGAACTCAACAACCGCGCGGACTGGGTTCAGGTGCCGCTGCACGGCGTGCTCGCTCTCATCCAGCCGAACGGGGCCTGAGGCCGCCGTCGTCATTCACTCGGGGAAACACACATGGAAAACTTCGGCATTCACCTGGAGCCGCTGCGCGCCATCCTCTATCAGGTGGGCGCGTTCATTCCGCGCCTGCTGGTGGCGCTGGTGGTGGTGTTCGTGGGCTGGCTCATCGCCAAGGCGGCGCGCTTTGCCGTGACCAAGGCCTTGCGCGCCATCAACTTCAACGTGCTGACAGAGCGCGCGGGGCTCGACAACTTCCTGCGCCAGGGCGGGCTGGCGGGCGACACCAGCAGTCTCTTCGGCATCCTGGCGTACTGGCTGGTGATACTGGCGTCGCTGCTCATCGCCTTCAACGGCATGGGGCTGAGCTACATCGCCGACCTGCTGG
Source organism: Variovorax sp. (assembly GCF_965279555.1). NCBI lineage: Bacteria > Pseudomonadati > Pseudomonadota > Betaproteobacteria > Burkholderiales > Comamonadaceae > Variovorax > Variovorax sp. The sequence continues at coordinate 1,532,865 of NZ_OZ257247.1, forward strand.
GGCGCATCGTCTGGTTCGTGCCCAACGTGTTCGTCGCCTTGCTCGTGCTGGCTTTCGGCTCGTACTTCGCCAAGTTCGTGGGCGATGCTGTGGGCAGCTATTTCCGCGGCGTGAAGATGCAGGACGCCACGCTGTTCGCCAAGGTGGCGCAGTACGCGGTGATGGCTTTCGTGATCCTGATCGCGCTGGACCAGATCAAGGTGGGCGGCGACATCGTGCGCGAAAGCTTCCTGGTGATCCTGGCGGGCGTGGTTTTTGCGTTGGCCCTTGCATTCGGGCTGGCCGGCAAGGACTGGGCGAAGGCACAGATCGAGCGCTGGTGGCCCCGGCAGCAGCAATTGACGAAGACGGGCATGCCCATGCCGCCACCGCCGCCGCCTCCGCCGCCTCCGCCGCCCCGCTTCGACGACCGCCCACCCCGTTGATTTGCTTTTTCTCCCAACGTACGCAACCGTCCGCCACCTGAATGACAAGAAAAACCAACCCGACCATCACCGCCGTCTGGCCCGGCCGCCCCTACCCGCGCGGCGCTACCTGGGACGGTGAGGGCGTCAACTTCGCGCTGTTCTCGCAGCATGCCGACAAGGTCGAGCTGTGCCTGTTCGACGAGCGCGGCCGCCATGAGCTGCAGCGCATCGTGCTGCGCGAGCGCACCGACGGCGTGTGGCACTGCTACCTCCCGGAGGCCCGGCCCGGCCAGGCCTACGGCTTTCGCGTGCACGGCGCCTACAAGCCGGAGGAGGGTCACCGCTTCAACCCGCACAAGCTGCTGGTCGACCCCTACGCCAAGGACCTGGTGGGCGAGCTGCGCTGGGGCGACGCGCTGTACGGCTACACCGTCGGCAGCAAGCGCGAAGACCTTTCCTTCGACCGCCGCGACAGCGCGCCGCTGATGCCCAAGGGCCGCGTTCTCGAAACCGCCTTCACCTGGGGCGACGACCGCCGCCCCTCGGTCCCCTGGCAGGACATGGTGATCTACGAGATGCACGTGCGCGGCTTCACCATGACCCACCCCGACGTGCCGCCCGAACTGCGCGGCACCTATGCCGGCCTGGCCAGCGCGCCCGTGGTCGATTACCTCAAGCGCCTGGGCGTGACGACAGTCGAGCTGTTGCCGGTGCACAGCTTCCTCAACGACCGGCACCTGGCCGAAAAGGGGCTGCAGAACTACTGGGGCTACAACACGCTGGCCTTCTTCGCCCCCGAAATGCGCTACAGCGCCTCGGGCAAGGTGAAGGAGTTCAAGACCATGGTCAAGACGCTGCACTCGGCCGGCATCGAGGTGATCCTGGACGTGGTCTACAACCACACCTGCGAGGGCAACCAGCTCGGTCCCACGCTGTCTATGCGCGGCGTGGACAACGCCTCCTACTACATCGTGAACGCCGACAACCGCCGCTACTACGACGACTTCACCGGCTGCGGCAACACCGTGAACCTGGAGCATCCGCATGCGCTGCAACTGGTGATGGACTCGCTGCGCTACTGGGCCGAGGAAATGCACGTCGACGGCTTCCGCTTCGACCTGGCATCGGCGCTGGCGCGCGAGGCGGGCAAGGTGGAAAACCTGGGCGGCTTCTTCGACGCCATCCGGCAAGACCCCACGCTCAACCGCGTGAAACTCATCGCCGAGCCGTGGGACCTGGGCCACGGCGGCTACCAGGTGGGCAATTTCCCGCTGGGCTGGGCCGAATGGAACGACCAGTACCGCGACGGCATGCGCGGCTTCTGGAAGGGCGACGGCGGGCTCGTCGGCGAAGTGGCCAAGCGCGTCACCGGCTCCGAAGACCTGTACGGCTGGTCGGGCAAGCAGCCCAGCGCGAGCATCAACTTCGTCACGGCGCACGACGGCTTCACGCTGCACGACCTGGTCTCCTACAACGACAAGCACAACGAGGCCAACGGCGAGGAAAACCGCGACGGCAACAGCCACAACGTGTCGTGGAACTGCGGCGTCGAAGGCCCCACCGACGACCCCGAGGTGGTGAGCCTGCGCGAGCGCCAGAAGCGCAACCTGCTGGCCACGCTGCTGCTGTCGCAGGGGGTGCCGATGCTGCTGGCGGGCGACGAGCGAGGCCATACGCAGCAGGGCAACAACAACGTCTACTGCCAGGACAACGCACTGGGCTGGCTCGACTGGACGCCCACGCCCGAGCGGCTGGCGCTGGTCACCTTCGTCGAGCGGATGATCGCGCTGCGCCGCGCGCATCCGTCGTTCCGGCGCCGCACCTTCTTCGCCGGCAAGCCGGCAGAGGGCGAGACCGTGACCGACGTCTATTGGCTCAAGCCCGACGGCGCCGAGATGCGCACTGAAGACTGGAACGACGCCAACGCGCGCTGCATCGCGATGTACATCCCCGGCGGCGGCATTGCCGACCGCGGGCCGCGCGGCGAGCAGCAGCACGACGACGACTTCCTCATCCTGATGAACGCGCACCACGACGAGATCCCGTTCACGCTGCCGGCCATGCCGCACGGCGCATGGCGCCTGCTGGTCGACACCGCGAGCACCACGCCGCCGCCCACCACCGAGGATGCCGCCGCGCTGGCGCCCGCGTGGTCGGAGCCGGCCTATCCGCTGCAATGCCGCTCGCTGGTGGTGCTGAGCCGGCCGGACGTGCGGCCATGAACCGCGCGCACCGCATGCCCTTCGGCGCCACCGTCCGCGACGGCGGCGGCGTGGCCTTCGCGCTGTGGGCCCCATCGGCCGGCGACGTGCGGCTGGAGCACCGCCCGGTGGGCGGCGAGAACACCACTCACCCCATGACCCGGGACGCACAGGGCTGGCATACGCTCACGCTCCCCGAGGCGGCCCATGGCGACAGCTACCGCTTTCACCTGCCCGACGGCACCGCCGTGCCCGACCCGGCATCGCGCTTCAACCCGGAGGACGTGCACGGCCCCAGCGTGGTGACCGATCCGCGCCGCCATCAATGGCGCGACGACGCCTGGCGCGGCCGCCCGTGGGAAGAGGCCGTGGTGTACGAGCTGCACATCGGCGCCTTCACCGCGGAAGGCACCTTCAACGCCGCGCGCGAGCGGCTCGGCGACCTGGCCGAACTGGGCGTGACCGCCATCGAGCTGATGCCGCTCGCCGACTTTCCGGGGCGCCGCAACTGGGGCTACGACGGCGTGCTGCAGTTCGCGCCCGACGCCTCCTATGGCACGCCCGACGAACTGAAGGCGCTGGTCGACGCGGCGCACGGCATGGGGCTGATGGTGCTGCTCGACGTGGTCTACAACCACTTCGGGCCCGAGGGCAACTACCTGCACGCCTACTGCCCGGAGTTCTTCAACCCGGCGCATCGCACGCCCTGGGGCTCGGCCATCAACTTCGACGGCGAGGGCGCGCGCACCGTGCGCGACTTCTTCATTCACAACGCGCTGTACTGGGTGGAGGAATATCGCTTCGACGGGCTGCGCATGGACGCGATCCACGCGATCAGCGACAGCTCGCATCCGCACATCGTGCAGGAGATCCGCGAGGCGCTGCAGGCCGGCCCCGGCCGCGAGCGGCACATCCACCTCGTGCTGGAGAACGACGCCAACCAGGCCTCGATGCTCGCGCGCGACGGCCACGGGGTGCCGGTGGCGGGCACCGCGCAATGGAACGACGACCTGCACCACGCGGTGCATGTGCTGGCCACCGGCGAGCGCGACGGGTACTACGCCGACTACGCGGACGACCCCGTCTGCCGCTTCGCATGCGCACTGGCCGAAGGCTTCGTGTACCAGGGGCAGCCCTCGGCCTTTCGCAACGGCGAGCGGCGCGGCGAACCCAGCACGCGGCTGCCGTCGCAGGCCTTCGTGTCTTTCCTGCAGACGCACGACCAGGTCGGCAACCGCGCCTTCGGCGAGCGCCTGCATGCGCTCGGCGACCCGGTGCTCACGCGCGCGGCCATGGCCTGCCTGCTGCTGTCGCCGCATGTGCCGATGCTGTTCATGGGGGACGAGTTCGCGGCATCGACGCCATTCCTGTACTTCTGCGACTTCGGGCCTGAACTGGCAAAGGCGGTGTCTGACGGGCGGCGCTCGGAGTTCGGCGGCTTCGCGGCGTTCAAGGACGAGGCGGCGCGTGCGCGCATTCCCGATCCGAATGCCGAGTCGACCTTCCTGGCGTCCAAGCTGAACTGGCGTGAACGGGGCTCGCGCGCCCACTTCGCGCGATTCAGCGAGGTGCAGCAGCTGCTGGAGCTGCGCCACAGACTGATCGTGCCGCACCTGGCCGGCTCGACCGGCGCCGGCGTGTACCTCTGCGAGAACGGCACGCTGCGGGTGCACTGGGACCTGGGACCGCCGCAGGAGGGGCGCGAAGGGCGTACCGCAACGCGCTTGCACCTGCTCGCGCACTTGGGCGACGGGCCTGCCGCTGCGGCGGTGTCGCCGCCCGGAACGCTGGTCTACAGCAGCAGCGGCGCGCAGCAGTCCGAGCCTGGCGCCTTGCTGCTCGAGCGCGGCGCGGTGCACGCAACGCTGGAGGACATGCGCGGTGGATGAGGTTTTTCATAACGACACGGCGGGCTTGCTGGCGGCGCTGTGCGAACACTTCGGCATTGCCACCGCTTACCACGACGCCTTCGGCACGCGCCGCCAGGCCACGACGCAGAGCATGCTCGCGCTGCTGGCGGAATTCGGCGTGCGCATCGACAGCGCGCAGGACGCCCGCCGCGCGCTCGATGCGGTGCATGCCGGGCGATGGACCGAAGCGATGCCTCCCGTGCGGGTGGTCGACGCATCGGCCGCCGAATGGAGCGTGCCGCTGCGCCTGCCGCTGGCCATGCGCTCGCTGCGCTGGCAGCTCACCGACGAAGCCGGCCGCACGCGGCAGGGCGAGGCCGATGCTTCCACGCTGCACGAGATCGCGCGCGCCGAGCGCGAGGGCACCTGGCTGTGCGAACGCGTGCTGCCGATGACGCTCGCGCTCGACGCGGGCTACCACCATCTGCGCATCGACGGGCTGGCCGGCGAGACTCTGGTGCTGGCCTCGCCGGGCCGCTGCTACCGGCCGCCCGCGGTGCAGGGCGGCGGCCGCGTCTGGGGGCCGGCGGTGCAGCTGTACAGCCTGCGCTCGCAGCACAACTGGGGCATCGGCGACTTCAGCGACCTGGAAGATCTGGCGGCCCGCATGGCCGCGCAGGGTGCGGACATCGTCGGCGTGAACCCGCTGCATGCGCTGTTCACGGCCAATCCGGCGCATGCGAGCCCGTACAGCCCGTCGTCGCGCCAGCAGCTGAATGCGCTCTACATCGACGTCGAGGCGGTGGATGAATTCGCGCAGTGCGAGGCGGCGCGCAAGCTGGTCGATTCGCCAGCGTTCCAGGCGCGCCTGGCGGCGCTGCGGGCCGAACCGCTGGTGGACCACGCGGGCGTGGCATCGGCCAAATTCGAAGTGCTGGCGCTGCTGTTCGCGCATTTCCGCGAACGCCACCTGCCGGAAGACGGCGCGCCGGACGAAGAGGGCCTGGCGTTCCTGTCATTCGTCGCGGAGCGCGGCGAGGGCTTGCGGCAGCACGCGCTGTTCGAGACGCTGCATGCGCACTTTCTTGCTGCCGACCCCGCGATGTGGGGCTGGCCCGTGTGGCTCGCCGCGTACCGCGACCCCGATTCGGCCGAAGTCACCGCATTCGCCGTGCAGCATGCGCAGCGCCTGCAGTTCCACCAATACCTGCAATGGCAGGCCGCGCGGCAGCTGGCGCGGGCTGGCGAACGCTGCGCCGCACTGGGCATGGGCGTGGGCCTGTACGTGGACCTGGCGGTGTCGGTCGACCGTGCCGGCTCGGACGCCTGGACGGCGCAGTCGGTGTTCGCCGGCGGCGCCAGCATCGGCGCGCCGCCGGACGAGTTCAACCCCGCGGGCCAGAACTGGGGCCTGCCGCCGCTGCGCCCCGACCGGCTGCGCGCCGACGGCCACCGCTTCTTCATACAGACGCTGCGCGCGAGCATGCACGGCGCGGGCGCCTTGCGCATCGATCACGTCATGGGGCTCATGCGCCTGTTCTGGATACCGCCGGGCCGCGGCGCGCACGACGGCGCGTATGTGTACTACCCGCTGGACGAGCTGCTTGCCATCGTCGCCATCGAGAGCCATCGGCACCGCTGCATGGTGATCGGCGAAGACCTGGGCACGGTGGAAGACGCGGTGCGCGAAGCGCTGGGCAAGGCCGACGTGCTGTCTTACCGCCTGCTGTACTTCGAGCGGCTCGACCGGCACCAGGGCAGCGGCTTCAAGCCGCCGGCCGCCTATCCGCCGGCCGCATTGGTAGCCGTGAGCACGCATGACCTCGCGACTTTCGCCGGCTGGTGGGCCGGGCATGACCTGCGAACCCGCCTGGCGCTGGGCCTGTTCCCCGACGAGCGCGTCTTCGACAAGCAACTGCTCGACCGCGCGCAGGAGCGTATCGAACTGATGCTGGCCGTGCAGCAGGCCGGCCTGCTGGCGCGGGAAGAGATTGCCGAGGCCGCGGGCCTCGCGCTGCCCACGGCGCGTGTGGTGGAGGCGGTGCATGCCTGGCTCGCGAAGACGCCGTCGGCGCTGATGATGGTGCAGCTCGAAGACGTGGCGGGCGTGGTCGAGCAGGCCAACATGCCCGGCACGGTGAACGAGCAACCCAACTGGCGGCGCAAGCTGCCGGTGCCGCTGCATGCGCTGGCCACGGGCGAGCGCATGCAGGGACTGGCTGCTCAACTGCGCGCGGCACGCCCCGCGAGCCGCCCGGATGTGCCGCAGGACGCGCCGCAAGACCTGCGCGCCCGCGTGCCGCGCGCCACCTACCGGCTGCAGTTCCACAAGGACTTCGGCTTCGACGACGCGGTGCGCGTGCTGCCGTACCTCGCGCAACTGGGCGTGAGCCATGTCTACTGCTCGCCGATCCAGCGCGCCCGCGCAGGCAGCATGCACGGCTACGACGTGGTGGCGCACGACGAGATCAACCCCGAACTGGGCGGCGAAGAAGGCTTCGCGCGCTTCGTCGCGGCGCTCAAGGCGCACGGCATGGGCCAGCTGCTCGACATGGTGCCCAACCACATGGGCGTGTTCGGCGCAGACAACGCATGGTGGATGGACGTGCTGGAGAACGGCCCGGCCTCGCTCTACGCACAGCACTTCGACATCGACTGGCAGCCGCTGAACGTCGAGCTGACGGGCAAGGTGCTGCTGCCGGTGCTGGGCGGGCATTACGGCGAGGTGCTGGGCAGCGGCGAACTGGCGCTGCGCTTCGAGGCGGAAGAGGGCGCCTTCGCCATCGGCTATTTCGGCCACCGCTTTCCGCTCGCGCCCGAGAGCTATCCCACCGTGCTGGCGCGGGCCCTCGCGCAGCTCGACGAATCCGCCGACGACGCGGCGGCCCTCGCGAGCATCTCCACCGCCTTCGGCCACCTTCCAGGGCGGCAGGCGGCGCAGCCGCAGTTGCGCACGGAGCGCGCGCGCGACAAGGAACTGCTGAAGGCCCGCCTCGCACGCCTCGCACAACGCCACCCTTCGGTCGCGAAGGCGGTGGCGACGGCAGTGGCCGAGCTGAACCTGTCCACGCCCGACGCGCGCGACGCGATGCATGCGCTGATCGAGGCCCAGGCCTACCGGCTGGCCTACTGGCGGGTGGCCTCGGACGAGATCAACTACCGCCGCTTCTTCGACATCAACGACCTCGCGGCCGTGCGCATGGAGCGCGACGATGTGTTCGAGGCCACGCAGTCCTTCGCGCTCGATCTTGCGGCTGCGGGCACGGTGGACGGGTTGCGCATCGACCACCCCGACGGCCTCTACGACCCCGCGCGCTACTTCGAGAAGCTGCAGCAGGGCTATGCGCGGCGCGCGGGGCTGTCGCTGCCCGCGCACGACGCGCAAGGCAGGCCGGCAAGGCCGCTCTACGTGGTGGCCGAGAAGATCGCGGCGGGCAACGAGGAAGTGCCCGAGAGCTGGCACGTGCACGGCACCACCGGCTACCGCTTCGCGAACGTGGCCAACGGCGTGCTGGTCGATACGTCGGCCGCAGAGACCATCGGCCATGCCTGGCGCCGCTTCACCGGCGAGACCCAGGGCTTTCATGCGCTCTCGCAGGCCGGTCGGCGCGAGGTGATGCGCAACGCGCTGTCGTCGGAACTCAACGTGCTGTCGAGCGAATTGCTGCGCATTGCGCGGGCCGACCGCGCCACGCGCGACTACACGCTCAATGCGCTGCGCCGCGCGCTGGCCGACGTGGCGGCCAACATGCCGGTCTACCGCACCTACATCGTCGAGAAGCCCTCGGCGCAGGACGAACGCTTCATCGACGAAGCCACGCAGGCGGCCGAATGGCAGAGCGGCGATGCCGACCGCTCGGTTTTCGCCTTCGTGCGCGGCGCGCTGCGCGGCGAGGCCGTGGCGGGAGCGCCGCGCGAGCTGGCCGAGCGGGTGCGGCGCTTTGCGGTGCGCTTCCAGCAGTTCAGCGCGCCGGTCACGGCCAAGGGCGTGGAAGACACGGCGTTCTATCGTTTCTTTCCGTTGAGTTCGCTCAACGAGGTGGGCGGCGAGCCCGACCACTTCGGCTTCGAGGTGGACGAGTTCCATGCGCTCAGCGCCGACCGCGCGCTGCGCTGGCCGCACACCATGCTCGCCACGTCGACGCACGACAACAAGCGCTCCGAAGACGTGCGCAACCGCATCGACGTGCTCTCCGAAATACCCAACGACTGGGTGCTGGCGCTGACCCGCTGGCACGGCATGTGCCGCGACACGCGGCGCAAGCTGGAGACAGACGACGCACCGTCGCGCGCTGACGAATACCTTTTCTACCAGACGCTGCTGGGCACGCTGCCGGCAGGCGGCCTCGATGCGGCCGACACGCCGGCCTACGCCGACCGGCTCTGCCAGTACATGCAGAAGGCCGCGCGCGAAGCCAAGCTGCGCACGCGCTGGACCCATCCCGACGCCACCTACGAGGCCGCGCTCGAAGGCTTCGTGCGCGGCGTGATCGGCAACATGGAAGAGGGCGGCTGCCTGGCGGACATCCAGCTCTTCGCCGACAGGCTCGCGTGGTTCGGCGCGTGGAACGGGCTGACGCTCACGCTGCTGAAGTACACCTCGCCGGGTGTGCCGGATCTCTACCAGGGCAGCGAGCTGATCGAGCTGAGCCTGGTCGATCCGGACAACCGGCGGCCTGTGGATTACGCGGCGCGGCAGCAGCGGCTCGATGAACTGCAGGCCATGGCCGCCGATGCGCCGGGGCTCGCCGCGCGAGTGCGCGCGCTGGCTGCGTCACCGCATGACGGGCGCGTCAAGCTGTGGTTCATCTGGCGTCTGCTGTCGCTGCGGCGCGAGCATGCCGAGCTTTTTCGTGACGGCGGGTACGAAGGGCTTGCGGTAGAGGGCGCGTTGTCGCGCCATGTCGTGGCTTTCGCGCGGCGGCATGGAGACGAGATGCTGGTGGTTGTCGCGGGGCGGCTCTTCGTCGGGCTGTCGTCCGGCAATGGCACCGTGCCTTCGTTGCCTCAGGCCGGCATCTGGAGCGACACGGCGGTGCAGCTGCCGGCGGAACTCGAAGGCGCGCGGCTTCAGAACCTGCTGACCGGCGAAACGCTGCACGCGGGCAAAGATGCATCGCTGCCACTGGTCCAGGCTTTCGGCAGCATCCCGTGGGCTGCTTACAAGGTGAGCACTCCTAAGCATGCGAGCCGGACTCCTACATGAGCGGCGGCCGGCGCCCCCGAATCTCCTGCGTTGATCGCCCTTTCCGGGCTTTTTTATCCAGGAGATCCCCGATGACGAAATCTTTATCCGTGCTTTCCGTGCTGATGGCGGGCTTGATTGCAACCGTGGCGCACGCCCAGTCGAATCCGCCCGGTGCGGCCGTGCCACCCAACTCGCCCGGCTACGCCACGGGCAAGCCGGAAATGGCAGGCGAAGCTCGCAAGGACCGTCGGCCGCAGAAGGGCGTCGCACCCGCTGCCGGTGACGAAGCGAAGACGCCTGAAGGCGGCGCCATTGGCACAGACCGCGCGGCAAGAGCCGGCGAACGCCGTGCCGAAACGCGCGACGCTCGCCGCCCCGGCAAGCCGGTGCCGGTCCCCGGCGGCACGCCGAAATAAGGCAGCCTGAGGCCTTCGGGCCTCAGTGCCGCCCGGGTCCCGCGCGCTCGCGGATCTCGCTGCGCAGCGCGCGTTGGCCGGCCGACAGCGCGGTCTCGTAGCTGTCTTCGGCGTCGAAGGCGCGTCGCAGCAGGCGAGGGCTCTGGCCCTTGTCGTCGGTTTCGAGCAGTTGCCAGACATAGGCGCCCGGCAGCGGCTCTTCGATGGTGAGTTCGATAGGGTGGTTCATTGAATCACCATGAACCCGCTCCAGCGGCCTGTCTGTAGGCCGAGTTCCACGGGCGGGTGGCGCATGCAGGGTCAGGTTGCTTCTGTCTTGAAGAGACCGCGCACGTTGAGTGCCGCCAAGCCGACCTGCAACGCGATCAACCCCCATGCATCGGTGTGTACACCCCACGCCAGCCGACGCATGGTGTGGGCCGGTTCCCACGAACACGGCCGGGCACGCACCGCACATTCGAAATCAGCCAGGAATTTCAACGAACACACAGGAGCAACCAACATGGAATCCAGCATCCCACCCGTCGTCGAGGAACGCCTCGTCACCTTCACCTACCTGGGCCGATTCTTTCTTTGCCGTGCCGAACGGCTGGACAACCAGACCTACAGGCCCGTGGTGGTCTGCCGCGGCCGCGCCGCTGACCAGCCCGATGTCGAATTGCCTCCGGATACCGACAACGTTTCCTATGCCACCGAGGCCGAGGCGCTGCGCCACGCGGAGCAGCAGGCGATGCGCTGGGTGCACGACCGCACGGGCGACGGACAGGGCCAGCTCTGAGAGAGAGCCCGGGCACGCACGCGATCAGATAGACAGACCTCTGCGTTGGAGCTCATCCGGGCACCTGACATATGTCCGGTGTTGCGAGGCTCCAAGGCGCCGATAGAAAAAGGCCGGCTGGAATCGGCGCTCGGGGCTGTTCTTTTTCTGATTGTGGGTTCTATGAAATTTCTAGCGAAGCTTGGCATCGCCACGCGTCTCTATTGCGTCCTTGCCATCCTGGTGGCCAGCCTCACCTGGCTCGCCAGTGTTTCGTGGCGCGAGTTGTCCCGTGTCAGCGACCTTGCCGCCGCCACGGAAGATCTGCGCGTGCCGCAACTGCAACGCATTGCCGCCATAGAGCTCAACGTGATCCGCGCGTCGCTGCAGATCAGGCACGCAATGCTCGTGAAGTCGCCCCAGGATCTTCAAGCCACATTGGCTGATATCACGGAAAGGCGCCGGCTCATTCAGAAAAGTGCTTCTGACTTTCGCGCGGGCCTCACGGATCCCGTGGACCAGAACGACTTCAAGGAGTTCGAGAAACTGGCGGGCGAATTCTGGCCGATTGCCGACACGAACGTCGCACTGGCTCAGCGCGCAGAAATGGACGCGGCTTTCAACCAGCTCGTGCAGGAGACCATTCCTGCCCGCAACCGTCTGCTGGTGTGGCTCGATCGTGCCAAGAAGCGGCAGAGCGAAGCACTGAAAACGGAATTGGCTGCAATACGCACCAACGCGGATCAGACACGGCTGCAGCTTGTGGCGCTGGTCGCCGCCGTGGCCACTGGCCTGATGTTGTTCTTCTGGCACATAGTCAGACTGGTCCGCCGACGCATAGCTGCCGCACAAGCCGTCGCCAATCGCGTGAGCCGGGGCGACCTCACGGTGGCCATCGTCGATAGCCATCGCGACGAGTTCACGCCACTTGTCGATGCCCTCGCGGACATGCAGGAAAGCCTGGTGCGCATCGTGAGCGGCGTGCGGCAGGGCACGGAAGCCATGCTGTCGGCTTCCTCCCAGATTGCAACCGGCAATCAGGATCTCTCGGCCCGGACCGAGCAACAGGCAAGCTCTCTTCAGCAGACGGCAGCCTCGATGGACCAGCTTACTTCTACGGTACGGCAGAACGCGACGAGCGCCATGCAGGCGAATCGGCTGGCTGTCTCGGCATCCGATGTGGCTGGACGCGGGGGTAGCGTCGTGAATCAGGTCGTCCACACCATGGGATCGATCAATGAGGCCTCCGGCAAGATCGTGGAGATCGTCGGGGTCATTGAAGGGATTGCTTTTCAGACGAACATTCTGGCGCTCAACGCGGCCGTGGAGGCCGCGCGAGCGGGAGAGAAGGGGCGTGGCTTTGCCGTGGTGGCGGCGGAGGTGCGCAATCTCGCGCAACGGTCTTCCGCCGCTGCGAAGGAGGTCAAGAGCCTCATCGATGATTCGGTCAGCCAGGTCAAGGCCGGCACGCGCCATGCGGCGGAGGCCGGGGCGGCCATGAAGGAGATCGTGAGCGGCGTGCTCCGCGTGACCAGCATCATTGGAGAGATCACGAACGCCAGCCATGAGCAGACTTCCGGCATCGAGCACATGAACCTCGCGCTTGCTCAGATAGAGGGGACCACGCAGCAGAATGCCTCGCTGGTAGAGCAGGCCGCCGCCGCCTCAAGCGCTCTGCAAGATCAGGCTAGCAGGTTGATGCAGGAGGTCGATGTCTTCAGGCTCACGGAGCCGCGGGCCCGGGCGTGTTAGTGCTCATGGCGGCGAGGACTTGCCGCCCCATCACCGCATCCCGCGGCCCATAGTCGACCACGTGCCCGGCTTCCATCAGCACCACCGTATCGAAGCGCTCCAGCAGGCTCAGCCGGTGGATCGATGCAACCACGCAGGCATCCGGAAACGCGCCGGCGATGCGCTCCAGCACGCGCGCCTCGGTCCCGGCATCGAGCGCGCTCGTCGGCTCGTCGAGCAGCAGCAATGAGCTGCCTTGCGCGGCCAGCACGCCGCGCGCCAGGCACAGCCGCTGCCTCTGTCCTCCTGAAAGATTGAAGCCCCGCTCCGACACGGCGGTGTCGAGGTCGCCGTGGTTCGCCTTCAGCACTTCGTCGAAGGTGCTGGTGTGCAGCGCTGCCAGCAGCAGCGCGTCGTCGCGCGGCTGGCCGAAGGCGAGGTTCTCGCGCACGCTGGCTTCGAACAGTTCGGTCTCCTGCGGGATCAGCGTGGCAAGGCGGCGCAGTTGCGTCCAGTCGACGGGCTTTCCATCGAGCGACAGGGTGCCGCTGTCCGGCGGATACAGCCCGGCCAGCACGCGCAGCAGGGTGCTCTTGCCGCCGCCGCTCGGCCCGACCAGCGCGACCCGTTCGCCCCGGCGCAGGCTCAGTTTCACGTCGTGCAGGCCGCTGCTGCGCTTCACGGGTTCGGATGGCTCCGCTTGCGGCTCCCCGCGCGCCGCATAGCGCCATTGCAGCCCATCGACATCGAGCCGGCTCCACGCCGCCGATGCGTCGATGCGCTCGCGCTCCGGCACCTGTTCGGGCACGCTCGCGGTCACGTCGCCCGAGGACGCCTGCCATATCGGCTCCGCGCTGCTGTAGTCCGTGTGCATGCGCGCAAAGAAGCTGAAGTTTGCGGCCACCGATGTGACGACGCCGGCGGCCTGCTGCGCGTACTGGTAGATCATGAACACGGCCCCCAGCATCACGGCCTGCCCGGGCGTGCGTGCCTGCCACACGTAGACCACAACCAGCCCCCAGGTCAGCGCCAGCCCCATCAGGTCGACCGCGAACCACTTGCCTTCGTTGAGCACCACGGTGCGCTTCAACGGCAGCGATATCGCGGCCATGCGCCTGCGCAGCAGCAGGCGTGAAGCACCCTGCAGCCGCAGGCCGATGACGGTCGACGCATTGCCCAGGAAGTCGAGCAGCGCGGCCACGTACCGGCGGTCGGCGTCGTTCTCGGCGCGCGCCAGTTTCATCAGCGCGCGGTCGATGCGCACGATGACGAGGCCTATCAGCACATAGCCCGCGAGCGCAGTCATGCCGCTGGTGCGCGACAGCAGCGCCAGCGCGACCAGCGGCCCGACGAAGTTGACGGCGTTGGTGAGCCAGATGAACTGGTTCTGCGCAAAGTCCGACAGCGCGCGGCTGGCCTGGTGCACGCGATGCTGCAGCTCGCCCGAGTGGTGGCCGTCGTGCCAGGCGAGCGGTGCGGCGGCGATGCGCGCATAGAGCTGGTCGGCCAGCGTCTCGCGCACCCGCATGCCGACGTTGCGCTCGAGAATGCGCCCCGGCCCGTGCAGCGCCCATGCACCCACATACACGCCGGCCAGCGCGGCAATCCAGCGGCCGGCGCCGTTCAGCTCTCCGCGCTGAAGGGCGTTGATGGCCTGCCCGGCAAGGTAGGGCAGCGCGAGGCGTATGAGCTGCGACATGGCGAGCAGCACCGTGGCGCCCAGCAGCTGCGCACGCGCGCCGGCTGCGAAGTGCCAGAGGGCCGCATAGAGTTCGCGGATCGCGTTGCCGGGGCTGTTGCTCTTCTTCGTGTCGGTGGTCGTGGTCGCCTGCATGCGTGTCAGTCAGTCAGTCAGCCCGCCTTGCGGAATGTGAGGTTGATGCGCTGCGCGCCCAGCAGCGGGTGCGGCGCTTCTTTGAGCGGCAGCACGCCGTGGTAGCGCAGCCGGTCTTCGCCGCCCCAGACCACGACGTCTCCGTGGACGAGCGGGACGCGCACGGCCTTGTCGCCGCGCGCGAGGCCGCCGAACAGGAACACGGCCGGCATGCCGAGCGACACCGACACGATGGGCGCGCCGTAGTCATGCTCATCCTTGTCCTGGTGCAGCGACAGCCGCGCGCCGGGCGCGTAGCGGTTGACGAGGCAGGCGTCGGGCACGAAGCCGTCGAAGCCGGCTGCGGCGGCGGCCTCGCGCGCGAGCCGTGTGAAGGGCTCCGGCATCGCGGGCCACGGCTGCCCGCTGCCGGGGTCGGTGGGGCTGTAGCGGTAGCCGCGCCGGTCGCTGGTCCATCCCAGCGTGCCGCAGTTGGTCAGCGCGACGGACATGGTGAAGCCGCCCGGCGTGACGAGATGGCGGAACGGCGCGCGCTCTTCCACGGCGTGGATCGCGGGCAGCAGTTCATCGACGAAAGGCAGCGCGGAGCCGGGCAGCACGAAGGCACCGGGGCCGAGCGGTTCGCGCGCCTGGCGCGGCGGGTCGTCGAACAGGGCGAGCGTCGTCGTCATGCCGCCCATTCTCGCCAGCACGGCGTGCGGCGCTTGCAGTCAGGTGCCTTGCATTCAACTTGTCACAAATCGCCACTAGCATCCGCTCGGCAAAAAGTAGTACGTCCTTGGCGGTTCTCGCCACTGGCAATTTCCATTTCGTGACAGGACCCGGCATGTTTCGCGTTGCTCGGTCGCGGTGGGTTTGTGTCTTGACCTTGATCTTCGGAATCCTGTCCCTTGCAGCATCCCTCGCCATGGCCGATTCGTCCGTCCGGTCGCCGGACGCGGCAAATCCGATGAAGTTCGACATCCCCGCGCAGCCGCTGGCGGCCGCCCTGCAGGCGTTCGCGCAGGTGACGGGGCAGTCGGTCTTTTTCGACGGGCAACTGGCGGCGGGGCTCGAATCGGCGGCGGTGCATGGCGACCTGGCGCCGCGCGATGCGTTGCAGCGCCTGCTGGTGGGCACGCGGCTCGCGGCGCGCTATGCCGACGAGACCACCTTCACGCTGGTAGAGAACGAGGCGCCGCCGCAGCCCGCGCCCCCGCTTCCCGCCACACCGGCCGACGCCGCCGCAACGCCCGACGAACGCAACGCGCGCATCGTGCAGCAGGCGGTGGAACGCACGTTGTGCCGCTGGCCGCGCGCGCAGCCAGGCGGCTACCGTGCGCTGGTGCAACTGTGGGTCGGCCCGGCCGGCCATGTGCGGCGCACGCGCATGCTGACCTCGACCGGTGTCGCCCAGCGCGACGCGGCGCTCGAGGCCGCGATGAACTCGCTGGTGCTCACGCCCCCCGCCGACGGCGCCACCGACGAGCCGCTCACCATCCTGCTGCTGCCCAGCACGGGCATCAGCACCGACATCTGCGCGGGCGTCACGCCGCGCGCGGCTTCCTGAGCGAACAGGCCTTGGACTCGAAGGACACCCCCGGTTTCCTGCGCGGCCTGCTGACGAGCCGCTATGTGGACTTCCGCAACCGGCTGCGCCGCCGCCTCGGGTCCGACGACGTGGCCGACGACGTGCTGCACGAGACCTGGCTTCGCGTGAACCGCATGAGCGACCCCGGCCCGGTGGCCAGCCCGATGGCGTACCTGCTGCGCATTGCGTCGAACGTGGCGGAAGACAAGCGCATCGCCAACGGCCGCCTGCTCGATTTCGTCGAGGTCGAGGAACTGCTGCACTTTGCCGACGAGAGCCGCGACCCGGCGCGCGTGTCGGAGGCGCGCAGCGAGGTGCAGGCGCTGGAGCGCGCGCTCGAAGAGCTGCCGCGCCGCCGCCGCGAGATTTTCCTGGCCTCGCGCGTGGACGAGACGCCGCACAAGGACATCGCGCTGCGCTACGGCGTGTCGGTGCGCATCGTCGAGCGGGAAGTGAAGGCCGCGCTGGTGCATTGCGCGGGCCGTTTGGGGCGCGATGTGATCCAGAGGTTCGGTCCCGGGGCCGGAAAACAGTCATTGATAGAAGAATGACGACCATGACCACCCCGTCCGACGATCGCACCGACCTGGAAGCCCAGGCGCGGGACTGGCTCGTGCGCCTGACTTCGGGTCGCGCCACCACGGTCGATGCGCAGGATTTCAAGCGCTGGTGCGGCCGCAGCCCGCTGCACGCTCAGGTGATGGCCGAGGCCACCCGCCTGTGGGATGCGACCCGACCCGCCGCCGAGGCGGTGGCGCAACGCATGCGCGCGGCCGAATTAACGCCGCGTGGCTCAGTGGCCGCCATCGCGCACCCCGGGCGCCGCTACTTCCTGGGCGCCGCTCTGGCGGCCGGCGTGGCGGCTTTCGTCGTGGTGCGGCCGCCCGCCCGGCTGTGGCCCGCGCTGTCCGACATGACGGCCGACTACAGCACCGCCACCGGCGAGCAGCGCCAGGTGGTGCTGGCCGATTCCGTGGTGGTCGAGATGAACACCCAGACCAGCTTCAATCTCGCGCGCGGCGCCGAGGGCGAGCCCGCCGCGCTCGACCTGCTGGCGGGCGAGGCGCAGGTGCTTCTGAATGCCGCGCGCACCGCGCCGTTCACCTTGACGGTCGGGGGCGGCAAGCTGGTGGCCGCGGCGGGCAGCCGCTTCAACGTGCGCGCCACAGGCCCCGAGGTGTGCGTGACCTGCCTGGCCGGTTCGGTCGAGCTGGACTACGGCGGGCGCGTGCTGGTTGCCGCCGCGTCGCAGCAGATCAACTACGGCCAGCGCCGCGCCGAACTCGCGCGCGCGCCAGACCTGTCCACCGTGAACGCATGGCGCGACCGCGTGCTGGTGTTCAACGACACACCGCTTTCGGCCGTGGTGGAAGAAATCAACCGCTACCGCCCGGGCCGGCTGATCGTCACCAACGCCGAACTGGGCCGCCGCAAGGTGCAGGCGCGGCTGCGGCTGGAGCAGCTCGCGCGCATCGAGACGCTGATCGGCGCCAGCTACGGCGCCAAGGTCACGACGCTGCCGGCCGGCATCGTGCTGCTCGGCTGACCCTTCGGCGTTGAAAAAGCGCGCGTGCCCTCATGCATGCGCTTCATGACGCGGCTGTGAAAAACACGCCGCGTCGCACCCCGCAGGAAATTTTTGCTGTCTTTTGCCGCGACCGTGTCGGTCGTGCCGGGCGAGCCCGGTCTCTTAACCAGAGCACGGTGCCGCGAGGCCGCCGCGCCACGCAATCACGCGAACGGGTTTTCCTCTGGGGTATGAAATGAGCAAACAGACATTCCGCCGCGCACCGGTCGCGCATGCGGTCGCCATCGCACTGGCCATGGCGGGACTGGCCGGCAACGCACAGGCGCAGCGCGCGTTCAGCGCCGCATGGATGGCGCAGAAGAACGTGGCGCAGGGCACGGCCGCGGCCACGGGCTACCTGCCGAACGGCACGCCGGCCTCGATGCTGACGAATCCTCTCGCGCAGCAGCAGAAGGCCAACGAGCAGCTGCAGCGCTCCATCGGCAACCTGAATCTCGCGGCGCAGGCGATTGCCGCGCAGCAGGCGGCGCAGAACGCGGCACGGCTGGCCGCGCAGAACGGCGGCACCGACGTGCCCGACGGGCTGGCCGAAGGCGGCCTGAAGGTCGACACCAGCAGCCTCACGGCCGGCTGGCACAACGCGCTGGCGCCAAAGGCCGACAACGCCGGCGGCCGCAGCACGGTAACGGTGCAGCAGACCGGCGACAAGGCCATCCTGAACTGGGAGACCTTCAACGTCGGGCGCAACACCACGGTCGAATTCAAGCAGCAGGCCGACTGGGCCGTACTCAACCGCGTGAACGACCCGGCCGCGCGGCCTTCGCAGATCCAGGGGCAGGTGAAGGGCGACGGCACGGTGCTCATCGCCAACCGCAACGGCATCGTGTTCAGCGGCACCAGCCAGGTCGACACGCGCAACCTCGTGGCGGCGGCGGCGCACATCTCCGATGCGCAGTTCAACGCCAACGGCATCTACTCGAACGGCACCACGCCCAGCTTCACCAACGCGCAGGGCAAGGTGGAAGTGCAGGCGGGCGCCCGCATCGCCACGCGCGCGCCGACCGTCTCCACCGACGGCGGTGGCTACGTGCTGCTGGTCGGCCAGGAGGTGCACAACGCCGGCGACATCGCCACCCCGAAGGGCCAGGCGGTGCTTGCCGCGGGCGACAGTTTCCTCATCAAGAAGGGGGCGGGCACCAGTGGCAACCAGGCCTCCAGCACCCGCGGCAACGAGGTCACGCCGCAGTTCGACACCGACAGCCTCGCGGGCAAGGTCACCAACACCGGGCTGATCGTGGCGCGCGAAGGCGACGTGACGATGGCCGGGCGCGACGTGCAGCAGAGCGGCGTGGCCGTTGCCACCACCACGGTCAACGCGCGCGGCACGGTCCACCTCAATGCGCTGGGCGCGGACGGCAAGGTCATGCTCGGCCCGGGCGCCACCACCGTCGTGGCGATCGAGGACGACGGCAACACCACGGCGCTGAACAGCCAGCGCGACGGCCTGCGCGGCCCCGCGCTGCCCGATCCCAACCAGGACGTGGCGGCGGTGCGCGACCGGCGCGACCAGTCGCGCATCGAGATCGCCAGCAGCGGCACGGTCGACTTCCAGGCCGACTCGCTGACGCTGGCCACCGGCGGCCAGATCGCGGTCACGGCAGCCAGGCGCAGCCTGGTGCGCGACCGCGCGCAGATCGACGTCTCGGGCGCGGTGGGCGTGAACCTGGCGATGGAGAGCAACAACGTCAAGGTCAACATCCAGGGCAACGAGCAGCGCGACGCGCCGCTCAACCGCGACGGCAAGAGCCTGAACAACCTCGATGTGTGGATCGACCGGCGCACCCTGGTCCTGGTGCCCAAGGGCACCAACGGCTACGCCAGCGACCGCTGGTACACGGCGGGCGGCCTGCTGGAAGTGGGCGGCTATCTCGGTACCGAGGGCCACACCGCCAGCGAATGGATGGCGCAGGGCGGCACCGTCAGCTTCGGCGGCGCGGAGGTCGTCACCCAGGCGGGCTCCAACATCAATCTCTCCGGCGGCACGCTCAACGTGCAGACGGGCTTCATCCACCAGACCTGGCTCAAGGGCGCGGACGGGCGCCTCTACGAGGTGTCGAAGGCGCCGGGCGACCAGCGCTACGAAGGGCTGTACCGCGGCTTCGAGGACGAGCACAAGCGCTGGGGCGACAAGACGACGGGCTACTTCTACAACCCGCTGATCGGCCCGCAGAGGCGGCTGGAGAACGGCTACACCGTGGGGCGCGACGCGGGCAAGCTGGTCATTGCCACCGGCGCGGCGGTGCTCGAGGGAGACATCACCAGCGAAGCCTTCCAGGGCGCGCGGCAGACCCAGGCACCGCAGGCGGACGTGGACGGCTACAACCAGTCGCACGACGCGGCCTCGCAGCGGGGCCAACTCGTCATCGGCGACTACGTTCCGATGTTCGACCGGCGCAACGGCGGGCTGAGCCACGTGCTGGCCGCCGCGCTGGACCGGGTGGAACTCAAGGAGACCGGCGAGCGCATCGCCGCCGCGCTGGACCTCGACACGGCCCTGCCCGCCGAGCGCAAGGACAAGCTGGTGCTCGATACCGCGCAACTCAACGGCATGGCGCTGGGTGCCGTGCGCATCGCAGCGCGGGAAAAGATCGAGGTCAACGCCGACCTGCGGGTGGCCTCGGGCGGCAACATCACGCTGTACGGCAACGACGCCGCGGTGCAGGCGAACCTGACGGCCCACGGCGGCAGCATGGCGCTTGGCAACGTGCTCTCCCAGGTGGGCGTCGGCGGCCGGGTCGACATGCTCGTCAACGCGGCAAAACCCGTGGGCAACGTCACGCTGGCAGACGGCGTGACGCTGGACGCGAGCGGCCTGTGGAGCAACCTGGAGCTCGACCCGTTCGCGGAAAACATCGCCTATGCGAACGGCGGCAGTGTCGCGATTCGCGCCAGCGGCGAAGTGGCGCTGCAACGCGGCAGCACGATCGACGTGAGCTCGGGCGCGGTCATGCGCATGGGCGGCAAGACGCAGGGCGGCAAGGGCGGCAGCGTGAAACTGGCGACCACCACGCGCACGGGCAGCCTTCGACTCGACCCCGAAGCGCACTTGCGCGGCTACGGCGTCGCGGGCGGCGGCACGCTGTCGCTGGAGGCGGCCAAGGTGCTGATCTCCGAGCAGCCAGGTGCCACCGAGTCCGGCACGCTGGTGCTGGGCGGCAACTTCTTCGACAAGGGCTTCTCCGCCTACGAGGTCATCGGCGGCGACGGCCTGAGCGTGGCCGAGGGTACGCAGGTCGACGTGACGATGCCGGTGTATCGCTTCCGGGACGACGCACGCAGCGTGCCGACCGCCGGCGGTTCCGCGCAAGCGCTGGAGCTGTGGGCGCAGCCGCTCTACCAGGAAGACGCCGCCAAGGGCGTGCTGCTGCAGCGCAAGGGCGCGAGCCTGACCCTGCAGGCCGGCCGCAGCCTGCTCGGCGAGATCGATCCCCTGACCGGCTCGCTGCTCATCGGGCGCGGTGCGCGCATCGAGGTCGATCCCGGGCAGACCATTGCGCTGCGAGGCGCGGGCCAGATCACCGTCGACGCGACGCTCGTCGCGCACGGCGGCAGCATCGACGTGCGCCAGCAGCAGTACGGCCTGGTCGATCCGGCCCAGGAAACACCGCAGGCCGACGGCAAGGTGCACACGCGCTCGATATGGATCGGCGACAACGCCGTGCTCGACGTGTCGGGCCGCGCGCGCACGGCCGTGGATGTACACGGCCGTACCTACGGCGATGTGGATGCCGGCGGCAGCATCGTGATCGGTGGCGTGATCGACCACGACCGCGCCGTCGCCAGCTCGGCCGACGCCTACGTGATCGTGCGGCCGGGCGCCAGGCTCGACGCCTCCGGCGCGCAGGCGGCGCTCGACGTCCCGGGCCAGGGGCGCACCAACATCGCCACCGACGGCGGGCGCATCTCGCTGAGTTCGTACCTCGGCCTGCACATCGACGGCTCGCTGCGCGCGGCGGCCGGCGGCGCGGGCGCCGCGGGTGGCTCGCTGGACATCGCGCTCGAATCGCCGCTGTACGGCAGCACCGGCCTGAACCGCGCGCAGCAGGACGCCATCGTCCCGCGCGAGCTGACGCTGGTGCAATCGCAGGCGCCGCTGCTGGCGGAGGGCCTGGCGCCCGGCCAGGCGGACGCGGCGCTGCGCTATGGCAAGACCCGGCTCTCGGCCGACCGGCTGAGCGCCGGCGGTTTCGACAATCTCGCGCTGCTGGCCAACGGCCAGTTGTCTTTCGACGGCGACGTGAGCCTGCGCATGGGCCAGGGGCTGTCGCTGTTCTCGAGTTCGCTCTCGCTGGCCGAGTCG
Organism: Variovorax sp.; assembly: GCF_965279555.1. Classification (NCBI taxonomy): domain Bacteria; kingdom Pseudomonadati; phylum Pseudomonadota; class Betaproteobacteria; order Burkholderiales; family Comamonadaceae; genus Variovorax; species Variovorax sp. The sequence continues at coordinate 1,554,707 of NZ_OZ257247.1, forward strand.
TCCAGCGCCAATGCGCGCGTGCAGCTGGCGGCGCCCTACGTCAAGCTGTCGGGCACCGGCCTGTACTACGCCGCGGGCAGCGGCGCGGTGCGTCCCGGCATCCAGCACGGCATGACGCCGCTGGACTCCGAAGCGGCGTTCTCAGTGCAGGCGGGCCGGATGCTCGACCTGGGCAACGGCATTTCCTTCGGCACCTCCGGCAGCTATGCCGAACACACCGAGTTCACGCCGGTGCGCGTCGAGCGGCGCGGCTTCGAGAACGTCGAGCTGGCGAGCGACGGCGACATCCGCTTCCTCGCGCCCAACAACGCCGATGCGCGCTCGCGCCTGTGGACCCGCGGCAGCCTCACGCTCGCCGCGGCGCAGCTCTATCCGGAGACCGGGGCCACCGCGCAGGTGAATGCGGGCTACCGCATGGACCCGGTGCTGCTCAGGCCCGTCTACGACCCCGGCAGCGTGCTGCGCATCGAGCGCCGCGGCGAGGCGCCGGCCGGCGTTCCGTATTCGGCCTTCGGCGCGCTCGAATTCGCCGCCGCGGTGATCGAGCAGGGCGGCGTGATCCGCGCGCCGCTCGGCAACATCACCCTGGGCACCGATAGCTCGCAGGGCGCGAAGCGCGTGGCGCTGCTGCCGGGCAGCATCACGTCGGTCAGCGGCGCGGGGCTGGTCATGCCTTATGGCGGCACCACCGACGGCATTGCCTACCAATACGGCGGCAGCCCTGTGGCGCTCAAGGGCGCCGGCGGCGGCGCGGGCATTCGCCTGGGCGCCGAACTCGTGGACGTGCAGGCGGGCGCGCTGCTCGATCTTTCGGGTGGCGGCGAACTCACCGGCGCGGGGTTCGTCTCGGGCCGCGGCGGCTCGACCGACGCGCGCTTCCATCCGCTCATGCAGATCGGCGCCGACGGCCGTTTCTCGCTGCCCTCGCTGTCCACCAATGCGGTGTATGCGATCGTTCCCGGCGCGCAGCCGCTGGCCGCGCCGGCCGGCGGCCCGGCGGGCGCGTCGAAGTCGGACATCGGCCGGCAGATCACCATCGGCGCCGGCGTGCCGGGCCTGCCCGCGGGCACCTACACGCTGATGCCGTCGACCTATGCGCTGCTGCCGGGCGCCTTCCGCGTGGAGCTCAACGGCGCTCCCGGGAGCAAGGGCGCCGGCGCGCAGCCGCTGGCGATGCGCAACGGTTCCTGGTCGAGCAGCGGCCAGCTGTCGGTGGCCGGCACGGGCCTGCGCGACAGCCTGTCCAGCCAGGTGATCCTGACGCCGGCCGCCGTGCTGCGCACCTATGCGCAGTACAACGAAACAAGCTATGCCGATTTCGTGCGCACCGACGCCGCGCGCCTGGGCGTGCCGCGCGCGGTGCTGCCGGCCGATGCCGGATCGCTGGCCTTCGTGCTGAGCAGCGGCAACGACGACGTGTCCCTGAACTTCGAGGGCCTGGCCCGCTTCCAGGCGGCGCAGGGCGGCCGCGGCGGCACGGCCATGGTGCTCGGCGGGAGCATCGAGGTGCTGGGCGCGGGACAGCGCCATACGCCGGGCTTCGACGGCGCCTCGGTCCGTTCGGACACGCTCAACGCGCTCGGCGCCGGCCGGCTGGTGGTCGGCGCGACGCCGCAGGTGATCTACGGCCAGAAAGGTCGCTATGTCGACTTCTCCTCGCCGGCCCGTGACGTGGTGCTGCGCGCGGGTGCTTCGCTGCAGGCGCCGGAGGTTTTCCTGGCGGGCCGCGACCTGGTCGTCGAGGCCGGTGCCGGCATCTCCACGCTGGGCCGGGGCGACGCGATCTACGACGCGTCTTCGGGCTTCGTCTACCAGCCCGGCACCACGAGCCTGCTGGCCGTGTCGAACGGGCGGCTCGACGTGCTGGCGCCGCAGGCGCCAAGCATCGGCAGCCCGGGCTCGATACGCCTGGGCGTGTGCGCGCTGCCGTCGTGCGACAGGAACAGCACTTTCTATTCGGAGGGCACGATCACGGCGGCCACCAACGGCGACTTCGAGCTCGACGAAGCCGCGCGCTACGGCACGCGCCACCTTGCGCTGGCGGTGAGCGGCGTGAATGCGGGCACCACGCAGTCGCTGGCCGACGCGCAGGCGCGCGGCGTGCTCGCCGGCGGCCTCACGCTCACGCAGGACCTGCTGCAGCGCCTGCTGAACGGCGACACCAGCACAGGCGCGCCTGCGCTCGAATCGCTCACGCTCACCGTGCGCGACGCCATCAATTTCTACGGCAACGTCACGCTCGACACCATCGACCCGGCCACCGGCAAGTCGCGCGTCGACTCGCTGGTGCTCAGCACCCCCGCGATCTATGGCGCGGGCGGCGCGGGCGACGTGGCGACCATCCGCACGCAGAACCTGATCTGGAGCGGCGCGACACAGCTTCCCGGCACGGTGATCGACGGCGGCGCGGGCACCGGCAGCGGAACGCTCGACATCCAGGCGGCGCGCATCGAACTCGGCGGCGCGCCGCACACCGTGAGCAACGGGCAGGACGACGATGCGCGCCTCGCGCTCGGCTTCGCCACCGTGAAGCTGGGCGCCAGCGAGCGCCTGAGCACCAACCGCAAGGGCAGCCTCTCGGTCTACCAGAGCCAGGGCGCCTATGAAGAAGGCAAGGGCTACGCCTGGAGCGGCGGCAACCTGGAGATCACGACGCCGCTCGTCACGGGCGACGCGGGCTCGGTCGGCCGCATCACCGCCGGCGGCACCTTGCGCATCGGCGCGCCCGAAGGCGGCCGGCTCGACGCCGATGCGGCCAGGCGCATCCAGGCACTGGGCGCGGACCTGGCGTTCAACGCGCGCAACATCGTGCTGGACTCGGCCATCGTGCTGCCCAGCGGCAAGCTCGCGATGACGGCGCAGGACGACCTGACGCTGGCCGACGGCGCGCTCATCGATGTCTCGGGCCGCAAGCTGGGCTTCAACGACGTCGACAAGTTCAGCTGGGGCGGCGACGTCGGTCTCGAGAGCCAGGCCGGCAACATCCGCCAGGCGGCGGGCGCCGTCATCGACCTGTCGGCGCAGGGCAACCGCGCCGGCACGCTCAAGGCCGTGGCGCTCGGCGCGTCGGCCGGCGTGGTGGACCTGCAGGGCCGCATCCTCGGCGCGAGCAGCGGCCACTACGACGCCGGCGGCACGATGGTGCCGTTCAAGGCGGGCGGCGTGGACATCCGCGCCCAGCGCCTGGGCGACAGCGGCACGCCGAGCGACCAGTTCGCGGCGCTCAACCAGCGCCTGAACGACGGCGCGGTATTCGGCAGCCGCAGCTTCCAGCTGAAGCAGGGCGACCTCGCCATCGGCAATGAGCTGAAGGCCGGCGAAGTGAACGTGTCCGTCGACAACGGCAGCCTCACGGTGCTGGGCACCATCGACGCCAGCGGCGAGCGCGTTGGCAGCATCCGCCTGGCGGGCAAGAACGGCCTGACCATCGGCGGCAGCGCGCTGCTCGACGCGCACGGCACCGTGCTGCGCGTGGACAGCCGCGGCAAGATCATCGACGCGCCCAACCGCGCCATGGTCGAGCTCAACGGCGGCGACGGCGTGCTCACGCTGGCCGGCGGCGCGCGCATCGACCTGCGCCACGGCACCGGCGCCGCCGTCGGCAGCCAGCCGGGCCAGCACGACGGCCAGAAGCGCGGCACGCTGGACCTTTACGCGGCGCGCACCGGCGAGACCAGCGGCGACATCCGCATCGACGCCAGCGGCAGCCTGGCCATCGACGGCGCGCGCTCCATCGCGGTCAACGCCGTCTGGCGCTACGACGACAACGATCCCCTGGCGGTCATCAAGGACGGGCTGGATTCCGTGAGCGGCCGTCCGTACCGCGAGATCACGCAGGCCTACCTGGACCACAAGCACGAACAGAGCACGTTGTTCATGGACGCCGCACTCGCCAACGGCGCGCTGCTGCACGGCAAGCTCGCCGGCCTGAACAACGCCACGTATGCCGATGCGCTGCACCTGCGCCCCGGCGTGGAGATCGTGACCGCGAAGGACCTGGTGGTGCAGGGCGACCTAGACCTCTCGGGCTACCGCTATGCCAGCCTCAACCCGCGCACGCAGAAGACCGGCGTGTACGGCTCCGGCGAGGCGGGCAGCCTGGTGCTGCGCGCCGCGGGCAACATGGACATCTACGGCAGCATCAACGACGGCTTTGCGCCGCCGCCACTGACGCCCGAGGAAAACGGCTGGGCCCTGGTGTCGGGCGTGCAGCCATTCGACGGCGACCTGGTGCTGCCGATCGGCGGCGTTCGCGTGGCCGAGGGCACGGCCTTTCCGTCGGGCGCCACGCTCAACTACGACCTGCCGATGCAGGCGCTCACGCTGGGCGAAACCACGCGCCTGCCCGCGGCCGCGACGCTGGCCCAGCCCTACGCCGTACCTGCGGGTACCGTGCTGGCCGCCGACGTGCGCGATGCCTCGGGCAACCTGCTGCATGCGCGCGGCACGCTGCTCAAGGAGGCGGTGGTGCTGCCCGCCGACACCCGGCTGGGCGCCGGCATGCTGCTGCCCAAGGGCACTTCGCTGCAGGCCATGCTCTGGCCCAAGGGCGTGCCGCTGCCCGTGGCCCTGGAGAACGATGCCGCGCGCAGGACCGTGCTGCTCAGCGGCGTGCTGGACATGCAGCGCGGCGCGCTCATTCCCTCGACCACCAAGGTGGTGCTGGAGGAGGGCGTCGGCTACATCGACCTGCGCCCCGGCAGCGACGGCGTGCACGGCCGCAACTGGGCGCTGGCGCCGATGCTGCCCGCGGGCAGCGAGTCGTGGTCGGTGCGGCTGGTGGCCGGTGCCGACCTGGGCGCCGCCGACACTCGCATCGCGATGGCGAACGCCGGCAGCCTGCGCCTGGCCGACACCCACTATGGCGCCACCATCCTCACGGGCGGCGGCACGCTGGTCTGGCAACCGGGCAATGGCCTGGGCAAGCCCGAGGGAGAGCCGGTGAGCGACGACGACAAGTGGTGGTGCCAGTCGATCAACCCGGCCGACTGCGCCACCAAGACCGGCGTCGTGTGGGCTCCGGACAATGTCTTCGGTGAGCCTGCGGGAATGCCGGTTCCCGATGAATACCTGGTCCTCTGCGGGATCATCGAAGGCTCCTGCATCGACTACGGCACGGCCAGCAACCTGATGACCGCGCATGGCCAGGGCGCCAGCGTGGTTCGCACCGGCACCGGCGACCTCGACCTGATCGCCTCGGGCAACGTGGACGTGCGTTCGCTCTACGGCATCTACACCGCCGGCACGCAGTCGGCGGGCATCGATGCGCGATTCAACAAGGCACGCGGCACCGCGCCGGGCGCGGCCAGCGTGCTGGGCAGCGGCGGCGTCGACTATGAATCGCTGGTGGCGGGCAGCGGCCGCGCCTACCAGGCCTGGTTCCCCGAAGCCGGCGGCAACCTCACGGTGCGCGCGGGCGGCGACATCACGAGCGACATGCTTTCGTCCGCCGACAGCACCGCGTCGCAGCGGTCGAGCGTGGCGGTGGGCAACTGGCTCTGGCGCCAGGGCGACGGCAGCGCGCAGCTGCCGACGGCCTGGTGGATCAACTTCGGCAGCTATGCCGTGGACCCGACCGCCAGCCTGGGCGTCGACATGAAGCCGTCGCTGGTGGGCTTCACCGGCTTCGGCACGCTCGGCGGCGGCAACGTGCAGGTACAGGCCGGCGGCGACGCGGGCATGCGCCGGGCCCAGGGCACCGCACGCAGCCAGGGCCTGGTGGTGGCGGTCGGCAGCACGGGCCGCGTGGGTGACGACGGCAGCCTCGTGCTCACCGGCGGCGGCGACATCGACGTGCGCATCGGCGGCGGCATCAACAGCGCGCAGCTGGCGCGCAGCAGCGGCACCTACATCCCGAACCACGACCTGCAGGGCGCGCTGATCAACCTGCGCGGCGCCACGCAGCTGAGCGCGGGCGCGGTCGGCGGAATGATCCTGGGCGGCGTCGACCAGAAGGACCCGCGCGCCTTCGACCCCTTCTCCTCGAACCGGGCCGAATCGCTGGGCGGCCTCGTGCTCATCCCGGGCGACTCGGCCATGCGCATCGACACGCTGGGCGACCTGGTGGTGGGCGGCGCCGCCGACCCGGGCCGCGTGCGCCTGCAGAACAGCTCGCCCTTCGCGTCCCGCAGCGGCGGCGGGCTGAGCTGGTTCTCCCTGTGGACCGACCGTACCGCCATCGACCTGTTCTCGGCGGGGGGCAGTCTCACGCCGAGCACCCAGATGAGCGAGGGAACGCAGACCAGCATCGTCGGGCGCACTAACGTCGAGCCCACCGACTTCCGCTTCGTCTACCCGGCGATCCTGCGCGCGGTGGCCGCGGGCGGCAGCATCTACAGCGGCGCCTCGGCCAACGCGGCGAGCGATGGCGTCAATGAAAACACGTCGAAGGCATCGTTGCTGCTGGCGCCGTCGCGCACCGGCCAGCTCGAGCTGCTGGCGGGCGAGTCGATGTTCATGGGCGGCTACGCCATCAACCAGTCCGGCGCCGACCCCGCGCAGATGCCTGGCCCGCTGAAGCCGGCATTCGTCGGCTTCAACAACAACGAGCGCGAGGTGAGCAACCTCGGCGCGAACGGCCTGCCGATGAACTCGCGCAGCGATCCGTTCCACCTGTTCGCCTTCGTCCCCGAGACCTATGCGGCCGTCGCCAACGATGCGCCGCGCACGCCGGCGCGCTTCTATGCGATGAACGGCGACATCGTGGGCCTGCGAAGCGGCGAGATCGTGGTGCGCAGGGACGGCGTGACATGGTACGAAGCCGCGGCGCCGGTCTGGGCGATGGCCGGGCGCGACATCGTGAGCGCGGGCACTGCGCTCGGGAAGCCGACGTCGCTGAGCCTGGGCATCGGCTCGAACTTCGACGCCACGTCCACCGGCAACCTGGCGATCCACGGCCACGCGCAGGATGTCTCGCGCGTGGTCGCGGGCCGCGACATCCTCTACAGCAGCTTCAACGTGGCGGGTCCCGGCACATTGGAGATCACGGCGGGACGCAACATCGTCATGGAAGACCGCGCATCCGTTGCCAGCCTGGGCCCGGCGACGCCGGGCGACAAGCGCCCCGGCGCGAGCATCGCGATGACGGCCGGCACCGGCGCGCAGGGCCCCGACTACGCCGGCTTCCTCGCGCGCTACCTCGACGCGGCCCGCCGCGCCGAGAGCGGCACGCCGCTGGCCGACCAGGCCGGCAAGGTCGTGAAGACCTACGAGGCGGAGCTGCGCGAATGGCTGGCCGACAAGGACAACGGCCTGGGCTTCAGCGGCACGCCTGACGAGGCGCAGGCCTTCTTCGACGCATTGCCCGCGGCGCAGCAGCGCGCGTTCGCGCGGCAGGTGTACTTCGCGGAGCTGAAGGCCGGCGGGCGTGAGTACAACGACACGGACGGCGCGCGCTACGGCAGCTACCTGCGCGGGCGCAACGCCATCGCGGCGCTGTTCCCCGCGGCCGATGCCACCGGCAAGGCGATCAGCTATCGCGGAGACATCACGATGTACGGATCGGCCGGCGTGAACACGCTGTTCGGCGGCGACATCCAGATGCTCACGCCGGGCGGCATGCAGCTGTTCGGCATCGAAGGAAATGCGCCGGTGGCCAAGGGCGGCATCACGCCCGGGGTCATCACGCAAGGCAAGGGCGACATCTCGCTGTACTCGCTGGGCAGCATCCTGCTGGGCCAGAGCCGGATCATGACCACCTTCGGCGGCAGCGTGCTGGGCTGGTCGGCCGAAGGCGACATCAACGCCGGGCGCGGCTCCAAGACCACGGTGGTCTACACACCGCCCAAGCGCGAGTACGACCAGTGGGGCAACGTGACGCTGTCGTCGAACGTGCCGAGCACCGGCGCGGGCATCGCGACGCTGGCGCCGATTCCGGAAGTGCCGGCCGGCGACATCGACCTGATCGCGCCGCTGGGCACCATCGACGCGGGCGAAGCCGGCATCCGCGTGTCGGGCAACGTGAACCTTGCGGCCCTGCAGGTGGTCAATGCGGCCAACATCGCGGTCAAGGGCGAGTCGGTCGGCATCCCGACGATCGCGGCGGTGAACGTGGGCGCGCTCACCAACGCCAGCGCCGCCGCATCGCAGGCCGCGGTGGCCGCACAGGACGTGCTGCAGCGCGAACGCGCGGTGGCGCGGCAGAGCCTGCCGTCGGTGTTCATCGTGCGGGTGCTGGGCTTCGGCAACGAAGAGGGCGCCGCCGCACCGGCCGAGCCGCGCGCGACGGCTGCCAAGGTCGGCTACGACGTGAACAGCCCGGTGCAGGTTCTGGGGCGCGGTGCGCTGCCGGAAGCGCAGAAGGCCAAGCTCACGGCGCGGGAGCGGCAACTGCTGGGGCAGTGAACGCGACGGCCGGGAGCGCCTTTCCAGGCTCCCGGCCGCGTGCTTGACATGAAGTTTTTGTGACAAACGGCAGTCTTGCGTGCCGGATTCCGTCTTGGTTTGCAGAGCCCGCAACTGCCTTCATGCCGTCCGTTCACCATTTCATCCGCGCCTGTCTGTGCCTGTGCCTGTGGCTGTTCGCAGCATCGACCGCGGCGCTTGCGGACGGCGGCATCCTTCCGCCCGAGGCCAGCGCCAGCGGCGTCTTCCTGAACGAAGCCGGCGACGTGCTGACCGCGCGGCACGCGGTGGCCGACTGCCGTTTCCTGTACGCGCTCAAGGGCGGCCACGTGTCGCAGGCCGGCGTGATCGCAGAGAGCGCGGAACTCGATCTCGCGGTGCTGCGCACCACGCTCAAGCCGTATCTGAGCGCCACGCTGGCGCTGGGCGACGTGCTGCCCACGCAAAGCGTCGGCGTGTTCACCGAGGCCTATGCGGTGCTGAAGAACCTGCCCGACCGCGCCGCCCTGCTCAGCAATGCCATGACCGTGCCCGGCGCGGAGGGCCTGCAGCTGCTCTCGGGCGTGAAGCCCGGTGCCAGCGGCAGCGCGGTGCTCGGCGCCGACGGCCTGTTGCTGGGCGTGGTGGTGGAGCGCGTGGCGGCCGCGCCGCATGCGGGCGGCATGGTGCTGAGCCGCGCGGCCACGGCCAGCGGCGTGACCGGCGCCACGCAGGTGCGGGCGGTGCCGGCATCGCGGGTGCGGCAGTTCCTGCAGCGTCACGGCATCGCCTTCGCGGCCAGCGACAGTCCGCAACTGAGCCCGATGCAATCGCCCGCCGCACGGGCGTCGACCCTGTCGGCCGGCGTGCTGTGCGGCTGAGCTTCCCTTACAGAGAAATCAATGAACGCTCCTGCTTCTTCTCCTAAAACAACGCCACGCTGGGGCCGACTGCGCCTTGCGCTCGGCTGGCTCGGCCTGGGCCTTGCCAGCGCCACTGTGCCGGTCGCCGCCACCGCGCAGACACAGCAGCAGGTGCCGCAGCACTGGATCAGCTACGCCAACCTGGCCGGCAACCAGCTGCAGGCGTCGCTGAGCGACCCCGCCAGCGAAACCGTGGTGCGCCTGCACGCCTGGATGCAGGAACGCATGCTGAAAGAAGGCCAATCCGCGCCGCCCGCCCCGGTGGTGGTGCGCGTGTGGGTCGCGCCCAGCGGCAAGGTCGACCGCGTGGCCTTCGATTCGCTGGGCGACGCGCAGGCCGACACCGACCTGCGCACCTTGCTCACCGCGCAGCCGCTGGCCGAGCCGCCGCCGCGCGACATGCGCCAGCCGATGGTGCTGCAACTCACGCTGAGCTTCGTCACCAACACCTGACATGGGCAGAAGCGTGCCTGCCCGGCTGGCCGCCCTGGTGACGGCCGCGGCCTGCCTTGCACCGGGGCTGCCGCTGCATGCGGCGATGCCCTGGCCGGCCTCGGGCCTGTCGCAGCTCGTCAAGGCCTACGGGCCGGCGGTGGTGCACATCGGCGTGGAGCGGCCCTCGGCGCCGGCGCGCCGCTTCAGCGACCGCTGGCTGCTGCGCGTGCCGGGCCAGTTGCCGCAGCCGCAGGGCGAAGCCGACGAGAGCAGCCTGGGCACCGGCTTCATCGTCAGCGACGACGGGCTCATCCTCACCAACGCGCATGTGGTTGCGCGCGGCACGCAGATCAACGTGAAGCTGCCCGACCGCCGCGAGTTCAAGGCGCGGCTGGTGGGCCTCGATGCTGTGGCCGACGTGGCGCTGCTCAAGATCGACGCGGCCGGCCTGCCCACCGTGCGCATCGGGGATCCGTCGGGCGTGGAGCCGGGCGACGGCGTGGTCGCCATCGGCTCGCCCTACGGCTTCGGCAATTCCGTTACCGCGGGCATCGTGAGCGCCAAGGGGCGGCTGCTGCCGGGCGCGGAATACATGCAGTTCCTGCAGACCGACGTGCCCATCAACCCCGGCAACTCGGGCGGGCCGCTGTTCAACCTGCGCGGCGAAGTCATCGGCATCAATTCGCGCATCTACAGCAGGAGCGGCGGCTACCAGGGCCTGTCGTTCGCGATTCCCATCGACGCGGCCATGCGCATCAAGGACCAGCTGCTGTCCACCGGCACGGTCACGCGCGGGCGCATCGGCGTGTCGGTGCAGGAGGTGGGGCAGGCGCTGGCCGACACCTTCCGCCTGCCGCGGCCGGCCGGCGCGCTGGTCAACTACGTGGAGCCGCGCGGCGCGGCCGACAGGGGCGGGCTCAAGCCGGGCGACGTGATCCTGTCGGTGCAGGGCCGCGAGGTGGTGCAGGCGGCCGATGCGCTGGGTTTCATCGCCGAGCAGATGCCGGGCGAGAGCATCCGGCTGCGCGTGTGGCGCGAGCGCGCCGAGCAGATGCTCGAAGTGCGGGTGGAAGGCTTCGACACGCCGCGCCTGAAGGCCGACGCTGCGGATGCGCCCTCGGCCCCTTCGCGGCTGGGCTTTGCGGTTCGGCCGCTGGCGCCTGCCGAGCGGCAGTTCCTGCGCGTGGACGGCGGCCTGCTGGTGCAGCGCGTGAACGCGGCGGCCTCGCGCGCGGGCGTGCAGCCGGGCGACCTGATCCTGGCGCTCAACGGCCAGCCCATCGACAGCGCCGAGGCCCTGGCGCAGGAACTCGACGTGGCCGATGGCTCGGCGGCACTGCTGGTGCAGCGCGGCGGCACGCGCATCTTCGTGCCGATCTGCGCGAGGGCGGGGCAGTCGCGCTGCTGAGGGGGCAGCGTGCGTGCGGCCGATGCGAGTCATTCGAGCGTCACGAAGCCGCCCTAGCATCCCGCCTCTACATGCCCCCCGGGCGGCGGCCTACGCCGGGCGTATCGAACTCATGCGGCATGACCCTCCTTTTCTTCTCCATCTGGCAAGCCTTGCGCTCGCGGGTTGCATGACCCTGCTGGGCGCGGACGCGCGCGCTCACCCTGAAGAAACCGCGGCCGTGAGCGACGGCCGCGCGGCCTTCGACATTCCGCGCCAGCCGCTGCATGCGGCGCTCGAGCAATACGGACTGCGCACCGGCCTGCCGGTGTTCTTCGACGCGGGGCTGGTGGCGGGGCGCGAATCGCACGCCGTGCAAATGACGGCCGCGCCGGCCGAGGCGTTGCGCTTGCTGCTGCAGGGCACGGGGCTCGTCGCCGACTACACGGGCACCGGATCGACGGTCGCCTTTGTGCTCAAGCCCGCGCCGGCCGAAGCCGTGGCGCAGGCTGCCGGCACAGCGCCCGACACCGCCGAAGCCGCGCAGGCGGCAGTGGCCGATCGCAGCTACGACGGCCTCGTGCAGACCCGCATCTGGGAAACCTTCTGCGGCAACCCGCGCACCGCGCCGGGCGGCTATCGCGCCGCGATGCGCTTCGTGATCGACGGCACCGGCCGCATCGCCAACGCCTTCCTGCTGCACACCAGCGGCGACCGCGCGCGCGACGGCGCCATCCTCGACACCCTGCGGCAGATCCGCATCGACCGCGCGCCGCCGCCCGACATGGCGCAGCCGCTCACGATGCTGATCCTGCCGCGTTCGCAGACGCCCGGGCTCGAATGCCCGGCGCGCCACTGAGGCCGTTCGCCGCCATGCCCGAGAACGCGCTGCCGGCGCTGCGCAACTTCCTGGTCTCGCGCTACGACGAGCTCAAGCAGCGGCTCGCGCGCCGGCTCGGCAATGCCGACCATGCGAGCGACGCCTTGCAAGACACCTGGCTGCGGCTCGAGAGCCGCGACGACATCGACGGCGTGCGCGACCCGGCTTCCTACCTGTTGCGCGTGGCCGTCAACCTGGCCTACGACCGGCTCGGCAAACAGGGCCGACTGGCCACGCAGGAAGAAATCGATGCGCTGCTCGAAGACGCCGCCGACCCCGCGCCCGGTCCCTCGCAGATCGCCGAAGACCGCTCCGAGATGGCCGCGCTCGCGGCGCTCATCGCGCGCATGCCGCCGCGCCGCCGCCAGGTGCTGGTGATGGTGCGCTGGGAGCATCTGCCGCAGCGCGAGGTGGCCGCGCGGCTCGGCATTTCGCTGCGCACCGTGGAGAAAGAACTGAAGGACGCCCACGACTTCTGCGCCGCCCGCATGGGCCGTCCGCCTGCCGCGCCGGAGGCCCATGAAAAATAAAGTGCGGTTCCCCGCGCCCGGAGCCGTCTTATGGATATGAACATTCGAGCCGAGCCCGACAAGACCGCCCAGGTCCAGCGCGAAGCGCAGGCCTGGCTGCGGCGTCTTGCGTCCGGCGAGGCCACGCAGCGCGACGTCGAGGGCTTCCGCCGTTGGCAGGAAGCGAGCGAGCTGCATGCATCGGCTTTTGCCGAGGCCAAGCGGCTGTGGAAGGTGCTCGATCCGGCCATCGCGCAGATGATGGCGGCGCAGCCCGCGCTGCTGGCCGAGCACCGGCAAGCCACGCAGCAGAAGGCGCGGCGCCCGGTACTCGCGCGGCGTGCGTTCCTGGGCGCCGCCATGAGTGCGGCCGGCGTGGCGGCGGTGTATCCGCCGCTCGGGCTGTGGCCGTCCATCAGCGAATGGAATGCCGACTTCCGCACCGCCACCGGCGAGCAGCGCGCCGTGGAACTGGCCGACGGCATCGACCTCATGCTCAACACGCAGACCAGCGTGCAGCGCCAGACGATCGACGGCCGCACCATCGGCATCGACCTGATCGCGGGCGAGACGGCGGTCGATCTTTCTTCCGCTTCCGCATCTTCCGCATCGGCGGCACGGCCGTTCCGCGTGGTGGCGGGCGCGGGCCGCAGCGAGGCGCAGGCGGGCCGCTTCGAAGTGCGCTTTCTCGACGGCAGCGCCTGCGTTACCTGCATCGAAGGCAATGTGCGCGTCACGCATGCCATGGGCGCGCGCACGCTGCAGGCCGGCCAGCAGGTGGTGTACGACGCGGTGTCGATCGGCGGCGCCACCGACGTGCAGGGCGCGGACGTGTCGGCCTGGCGCACCGGCGTGCTGGTGTTCCGGCAGACGCCGCTCGCGCACGTGGTGGCGGAAATCAACCGCTACAGGCCGGGCCGCGTGGTGCTGCTGGCGCGCGGGCTGGCCGATCGCGCGGTGAGCGGGCGTTTCGCCATCGCTTCGCTCGACACGGTGCTGGTGCAGATCCAGCGTTCTTACGACCTGGAAGCGCGCACGCTGCCGGGCGGCGTGCTGGTCCTTAGCTGATGTTTGTGACGGTTTGATTGTTGGCCTTGGGGTCCGGTCAGGATTGAAAAAGTTAGCGGTTTTGTTTGCTCCGCCCGGTCTGTCCAGTAAGGGGCACGGATTCTGTGCCCGTGCATTTCATTCTTTACTGGGCGTCAGATGAACACACACGAGGGACACAACAGCCGCAGCCGCAAGCCGGGCGCTGTCGTGCATGCGAGGAGCTTGCGAATTTCGCCGCTGGCACAGGCCATGGCCCTGGCGCTGGCCGCCGGCGCGGCCACCACGGTCACCGTGCCGGCGCATGCGCAGCGCGCCTTCAGCCCGACTTGGTTCAACGCCAAGAGCGCAGCTCAGGCCACCGCCGCGACCACCGGCATGCTGCCCAACGGCCTGCCCGTGTCCAGCCTGATGAGCCCGGCCGGTCAGCAGCAGCGTGCCAACGAGCAGCTGCAGCAGTCGATCAGCAACCTGAACCTCGCGGCGCGCGGCATCGCGGCACAGCAGGCGGCGCAGGCCGCCGCGCGTGCGGCTGCATCGCAGAACGACCCATCGGCGCCCGACGGCCTGGCCGAAGGCGGCCTGAAGGTCGACACCAATTCGCTCACGGCCGGCTGGCTCAATGCCCGCCCGCTGAGCGGCGATTCGCAGAAGAACGTCGACGGCCGCACCGTCGTCACCGTCGAGCAGACGGCCGACAAGGCCATCCTGAACTGGGAGACCTTCAACGTCGGCAAGAACACCACGGTGGCCTTCGCGCAGCAGAAAGACTGGGCGCTGCTCAACAAGGTGAACGACCCGCAGGCGCGGCCGAGCCAGATCCAGGGCCGCATCAAGGCCGACGGCACGGTGATGGTGGCCAACCGCAACGGCATCGTCTTCAGCGGCACCAGCCAGGTCGACACGCGCAACCTGGTGGCCGCGGCCACGCAGGTGGACGAGGCGCAGTTCAAATCCACCGGCGTGTACGGCAACGGCCTTGCGCCCAACTTCCGGAATGCGAATGGCCGCGTCGAAGTGCAGGCGGGCGCGCGCATTTCCACGCCCGCGCCCACCTCGGCCACGCAGGGCGGCGGCTACGTGATGCTGCTGGGTGGCGAAGTGCGCAATGCCGGCGAGATCGCCACGCCCAGCGGCCAGACACTGATAGCGGCCGGCGACAGCTTTTCGATCCGCAAGGGGGTGGGCACCGAAGGCAACCAGGCTTCGACCACGCGCGGCAACGAAGTGGCGGTCACGCTGGCGGCCGACAGCAAGGCCGGTCTCGTCGTCAACACCGGCCTGATCCAGGCGCCCACCGGCGACGTCACGCTGGCGGGGCGTGATGTGGTGCAGAACGGCGTCATTCTTTCCAGCACTTCGGTGAACACGCGCGGCACGGTGCACCTGGCCGCGGTCGGCGCCGCCGGCAAGGTCACGCTGGGCGAGGGCAGCACCACGGCCATCGTGCTCGACACCAGCGGCACCACCGCACTCGACAGCCAGCGCACGGCGCTCATGGCGCCGGCTGTGCCGCAGGAGGGCCAGAACTTCAGCCTGGCGGGCAACGACCGGCGCGACCTCTCGCGCGTGGAAGTGGCCAGCGGCGGCACGGTGGAGTTCCAGAAAGACTCGCTCACGCTGGCCACCGGCGGCCAGGTGGTCGTCGACGCAAAGCAGCGCAGCCTGGTGCGCGAGGGCGCGCGCATCGACGTGTCGGGCGCGGTGGGCGTGAAGCTCACCATGGAGTCGAACAACGTCAAGATCAACGTGCAGGGCAACGAGCAGCGCGACGCGCCGCTCAACCGCGACAGCAAGAACCTCAACAACAACGACCTGTGGATCGACCGGCGCACGCTGGTCTTCGTGCCCGGCGGCACCAACGGCTACCAGGGCGAGCGCTGGTACACGGGCGGCGGCCTGCTCGAAGTCGGCGGCTACCTGGGCACGCAGGGCCACACAGTGGGCGAGTGGATGGCGCAGGGCGGCGCGGTGAGCTTCACCGGCGGCGACGTGGTCACGCAGCGCGGCTCCAGCATCAACCTGTCGGGCGGCACGCTCGACGTGCTTACCGGCACCATCAACCAGAGCTGGCTCAAGGGCGCGGACGGGCGGCTGTATGAGGTGTCGAAGGCGCCGGGCGACCTGAAGTACACGGGCGTCTACAAGGGCTTCGAGGACGAGCATGTGCGCTGGGGCAAGGGCGCCACCGCTTTCTTCTACAACCCGTTGATAGGCCCGCAAAAGCGGCTGGAGAACGGCTACACCGTGGGCCGCGACGCGGGCATGCTCATCGTCCGCACCAAGGGCGCGGTGCTCGAAGGCGACATCGTCGGCGAGACCTTCCAGGGCGACCGCCAGACGCAGGCACCGCAGGCCGGGATCGATGGCTACAGGCAGCCGGCCAGCGCGGCACCGCAACGCGGGCAGCTCATCGTGGGCAACTACGACGCGTACTTCGACAAGAGCACCGGCACGCTGTACCGCCGGCTCGACCCGGCCGGCATCAAAAACGCGGTGCTCGGCGACACGGCGCAGGGCATTGCCGCGGGGCTCGACCTCTCGACCGCGCTGCCGGCCGAACGCCGCGACACGCTCTACCTCGACACCGACCAGCTCAGCGGCTTCAGGCTGGGCGCGGTGCGCGTGGCCACCACGGAAAGCATTGCTGTAACGGGCGCGCTGCAGGCAGGCAACGGCGGCAACATCACGCTGTACAGCCCTGGCGTAAAGGTCGATGCCGACCTGGTCGCGCATGGCGGCAGCATCCAGCTGGGCAACGTGCTCGAGCAGATCAGCAACAACTACCTGAAAGACACGAGCTACATCCGGCCCCCGGCCGACGGCACTGCGTCGGTGGTGCTTGCGGGTGGCGCGAAGCTCGACACCAGCGGCCTCTGGGCCAACGTGATGAGGAACCCGCTCGACGCGGGCGGCCTGGCGTACCGCAACGGCGGCATCGTGTCGGTGCGCAGCATGGGCGACGTGGTGCTGGGCAACGGCAGCGTGGTCGATGTGTCTTCCGGCGCGGGGCTGCTGGCCAAGGCCAGGCAGCAGGGTGGCAAGGGCGGCAGCGTCACGCTCGAGGCCGATGGCTTCAACGAAGGCAACGGCCATGTCGCGCTCGACGGCGCTGTCTTGCGCGGCCAGGGCGTGGACGGCGGCGGCACGCTCACGGTCCAGACGAATCGCATCAACGTCGGCGACACATCGGGCACGGTGGGCGCCGATACGCTGATGCTCGGCGCGAATTTCTTCGGCAAGGGCTTCAGCCGCTATGCGCTCATCGGCAACCACGGGCTCACCGTGGCCGATGGCGCGCAGATCGACGTGACGATGCCGGTGTACCGCTTCGGCGCGGACGCGCAGAACCTCGCCACCGGCAGCAAGCCGGCCGATGCGCTGCAATTGTGGACACCGCCGCTCTACCAGGAAGATGCCACCAAGGCCGTGCTCACGCAGCGCAAGGGCTCGAGCCTGTCGCTGCAGGCAGGCACCTCGACCACGCTCGCCAAGGAACTGCCGACGGTGCAAGCCGTGGTGGGCAAGGGCGCGGCGATCAACGTCGACCCGGGCCAGTCCATCGAAGTGCGCAGCACCGGCCAGCTCACGGTGGACGGCACGCTGCGCGCCAATGCCGGGCGCATCGTGCTGAAGACGGTGGACATCAGCGATCTGGAAGCCGACAAGGCCAATGCACAAGCCCATGCGCGCTCGATCTGGATCGGCGAGCAGGCGGTGCTCGACGCCTCGGCGCACGCGGCCACGGCCAGCGACGTCAACGGCAAGCGTTATGGCCTTTTGCGCGACGGCGGCGGCATCGTGATCGGCGGCGAGATCGACACGGCGCTCGGCAAGACCACCGCGACGCAAGACTTCATCGTCGTGCGGCCGGGCGCTCTGCTCGATGCATCGGGCACGCATGCGGTGCTCGACGTGCCCGGCATGGGCGCAACCAACGTGGCCAGCAACGGCGGCAGCATCTCGCTGGCGTCGTACAACGGGCTGTACCTCGACGGCACGTTGCGCGCGTTCGCGGGCGGCGATCGCGCGGCTGGCGGCACGCTGAGCGTGGTGCTCGACACGCCGGGCCTTCGCCTGCACCTGGACCCGCTGGAGCAGGCGGAAGACCGGGTGCGCCGGCACCGCGTGCTGGTGCTGGGCGCTGAACAGGGCGCGGCCCTTGCGCCCGCCGCCTTGAAGCCTGGCGTGGACGACGGCGCACTCGAATACGGCCAGGGGCGGATCGGCGCCGACATGGTCCGGCGCGGCGGCTTCGACAACCTCTCGCTGTTCAGCGGCTCCACGTTGGCGTTCGAAGACGGCCTCGACCTGCGCATGCGCCAGAGCCTGCAGATCTATGCCGGCGGCCTCGCGCTCGGCACGAACGCGCCCGACGACGCGCGCGTGGCACTCTCGGCCGCCTATGTGCGGCTGGCCGGTTCGATGGTTTCGTTCACGCGCGAAGTGCTGAAGGCGCCCGTCGCCGAGCTCGGCGTGGTGCGCGTGGCGTCCGGCGCTCGCCTGGAACTATCGGGCGACCTGATCGATGTTCGCGACGGCATGGCCCACGGCGCCGCCGGCAAGGTCGCCATGCTCGACAGCAAGAGCGAATCGCCGGTGGTCGACCTGGCCGCCTTCGGCCAGATCACGCTGGCCAGCACCGGCGACCTGCGCTTCCTGCAGGGCAGGTCCGATGTCGGCACCTCCACCAGCCTCGTCGTGCCTGGCAGCCTGACCCTGCGCGCCGCGCAGATCTACCCGGCTACGGGCGTGGTGGCGCTGGTGTCCGCCGGCATGGCGCCGAACGGCAAGTACCGGCCCGACACCAAGCTTCGCATCGAAGGCACGGGCGCAACCCTGGACGTGCCGTATTCGGCCTTCGGCGATTTGACGATGCGCGCTGCCGTCATCGAACAGGGCGGCGTGGTGCGCACGCCGCTGGGGCACCTGACGCTGGGCGACGCGCTCACCACCAGCATCCGGCTGCTGCCCGGCAGCCTCACGTCCGTGAGCGGCGAGGGACTGAACATGCCCTATGGCGGCACCGTCGACGGCATCGACTACCTGTACAACGGCAAGCAGGTCAAGCTCACCGGCGTGGGCGCGGGCGACAGCTTCAACCGCAACCTGACGATCGGCCTGAGCTTCATGGGGGCCAGCGTGCAGGGCCAGGAGGGCGCCACGCTCGACCTGTCCGGCGGCGGCAACCTCACGGGCACGGGCTTCGTGAGCGGGCGCGGCGGCTCGATCGACGCGCGCTTCAGCCCGCTGATGCAGATCGGCGCCAACGGCGGCTTCACACTGCCGGGGCTCGCGACCAACCCGGTGTATGCCATCGTGCCCGGCGTGCAGCCGGCGGTTGCGCCCACGGGTGTGGAGAAGGGCGCTGTCGATCCGCTCGTCGGCCAGCAGATCACCATCGGCGCCGGCGTGCCGGGCCTGCCCGCGGGCACCTACACGCTCATGCCCTCGACCTACGCGCTGCAGAAGGGCGCCTTCCGCGTGGAGCTGAACGGCGTTGGCGGCCTCGGCGCGCCCACCGGTACGCAGGCCATGCGCAATGGCTCGTGGCTCACGGCGGCGCAACTTGGCATAGGCCGCACCGGCATTGGCGACACGCTGTTCCGCCAGGCCATCGTGACCTCGGCCGACGTGCTGCGCAGCTATTCCCAATACAACGAGACCGGCTACGCCGACTTCGTGCGCGCCGATGCACTGCGCGTGGGCGTGCCGCGCGCCATGCTGCCGGCCGATGCGCGCAACCTTCATTTGCTGCTCGCGCCCGGCGCGGGGGCCGACGCTTTCCGCTTCAGCGGCACCGCACGCTTCCAGCCGGGCGAGGGCGGCCGGGGCGGCTCCGTGACGGCCGACGGCTCCAGTGCGACGACGGGCGTCGAGGTCGTCGCGGCCGGCGCGGCGGCGACGCCGGGCTTCAAGGGCGTCACGTATGACGCCGGCATGCTCAGCGGCATGAACGTGTCGCGCCTGGTGGTCGGCGGGCTGAAAGCGGCCGAGTACGGCCAGGGCGGCAGTGTCGTCAAGACCGGCGACAACGTGCAAAGCGTGGTGGTGCGCCAGGGCGCGGTGCTGTCGGCGCCCGAAGTATTCCTTGGCGTGGTGGGGACGAGCAGCGATTTGGCCCTGAGCGTGGTGGTGGAGCAGGGCGCGCGCATCAACACCATCGGCCGGGGCAAGGCGGCCTACGATTCGACCGACGGCTTTGTCTACGATGCGAGCGGCCAGATGCTGATGGTCTCCAACGGCAGGGTGAGCACGCTGCCGGTGCCGCCGAGCGCAGGCACGCTGGACAACCGCCGCCTGCAGGTCGGCGTGTGTTCCAGTGCCTCGTGCGGCGGGCAGACCGAGCTGTATTCCGAAGGCACCATCGCGATGGTCACGCCAGACCGCTTCGAGATGGGCGACGCGGTGCGCTACGGCACGCGCCACCTCACGCTGGCGGTGCGCGGCATCAACGTTGGCGACAACGCCGCGCTGGCCGCCGCCGCGGCCAACAACACGCTGCCGCCGGGTCTGGCCATGAGCCAGAGCCTGCTCGACCGCCTGCTGCGCGGCGACCGGCAGTACGGTGCGCCCGCGCTTGAGACGCTGGAGCTAAGCGCGAGCGGCGGCGTCAACTTCTTCGGCACCGCGGCGCTGGACACCCTCGACCCCGCCACCGGCAAGTCGACGATGGCGCAGCTGGTGCTGGCCACGCCCGCCATTTACGGCCAGGGCGGCGCGGGCGACGTCGCGACCATCCGTACCGGCCGCCTGGTGTGGCAGAGCATGGCCACGGCGCCCACCTCGGTGGCAAGCGGCGGCGCGGGCACCGGCAGCGGCACGCTGAACATCGAGGCAGAGCGCATCGAGTTCGGCTACGGACCCAACAGCCAGCCGAGCGGCCTGGACGACACCGCGCGCCTGGTACTGGGCTTCGCCGACGTGAACCTCAGGGCCAGCGAGCGCGTGAGCGCCAACCACAAGGGCAGCCTTTCGGTCTATCAGTCGCAGAGTGCGTATGAAGCGGGCAAGGGCTACGCGTACAGCGGCGGCAACCTGAACATCGTGGCGCCGCTGCTGACGGGCGAGGCGGGTTCGGTGAACCGCATCACGGCCGGCGGCGCCTTGCGCGTGGCCGGGCCTTCGGGTGCAGCGGTTGCCGCCACCGGCGACGCGGCATTGGGCGCCGAACTGAGCCTGCGCGGGCACGACGTGACGCTCGACACCGCCTTCGCGCTGCCCAGCGGCAAGCTCACGGTGAGCGCCGAGCGCGACCTCACCTTGACCGACCGCGCGGTGCTCGACCTGGCCGGCCGCAAGGTGGCTTTCAACGACGTCACCAAGTACAGCGCCGGCGGCGACCTGGTGCTCGAAAGCCTGCACGGCAACCTGCGGCAGGCGGCGGGTTCCGTGATCGACATCTCGGCGCAGAACAACCGCGCCGGCACGCTGAAGGCGATGGCGCTCGACGATGCCGCCGGCGTTGTCGACCTGCAGGGCCGCATCCTCGGCGCGAGCAGCGACCGCTACGACGCGGGCGGCACGCTGGTGCCGTTCCTCGCGGGCAGCGTGGAAGTGCGTGCGCGGCAGCTCGGCGACGCCGAGTTCGCGGCGCTCAACCAGCGCCTGAACGACGGCGGCGTGTTCGGCGCGCGCAGCTTCCAGCTGCGCCAGGGCGACCTGACCATCGGCAACGGCCTGAAGGCCGGCGAGGTGAACGTGTCGCTCGACAACGGCAGCCTCACCGTGACCGGCACCATCGACGCCAGCGGCGAGCGCGTGGGCCGCATCAGCCTGGCCGCGAAGAACAACCTCACGCTGGCCGGCAGCGCGGTGCTCGACGCGCACGGCAGCACGCTGCGCGTGGACAGCCACGGCAAGATCATCGATTCGCCGAACCGCGCGATGGTGGAACTCACGTCGAACAACGGGCAGCTCACGCTGGCCTCGGGCGCGCGCATCGACCTGCGCCACGGCACCAATGCCAAGGTGGGCGGCGAGCCCGGCCAGAACGACGGCATGACGCGCGGCACGCTGGAGCTCAACGCGGGCCGCACCGGCGAGACCAGCGGCGACATCCGCATCGACGCCAGCGGCAGCATTGCCATTGAAGGCGCGCGCTCCATCGCGGTGAACGGCACCTGGCGCTACGACGACGCGCGCTTCGGCACCGACACGGCGGCCACCGGCCGGCCCTACCAGGTCATCGACCAGGCCTACCTCGATGCCAAGCACCTGCAGAGCACCGCCTTCATCGACAACGCGCTGGCCAACACCGCCCTGATGAACGGCAAGCTCGCGGGCCTGAACAACGCGCGCTATGCCGACGCCTTCCACCTGCGCCCCGGCGTGGAGATCGTCAGCAAGACGCCCGACGGCGACATGGTGGTGCAGGGCGACATCGACCTGTCGGGCTACCGCTATGCCAGCGCCAACCCGCATGCGCAGAAGACGGGCGTCTACGGCTCGGGCGAGGTGGGCAAGCTGGCCATCCTTGCGGGCGGCAACCTCGACATCTTCGGCAGCATCAACGACGGCTTCATGCCTCCGCCCGCCACGCAGGACGACGGTGGCTGGCTGCTGCTGCCCGGCGTCAATCTGCTGCGCGGCGACACCGTGGTGCCGCGCGGCGGCGTGGTGCTGGCCGACGGCACCACCTTCGAGGGTGGGAGCACGCTCAACTACGACCTGCCGATCAAGACGATCGGCTTCGCAGCCGGGCAGTTGATCCCGGCGCCCAGCGTGCTGGCCGCACCGCTCGAGCTGAAGGTGGGCACCGTGCTGAGCGCCGACGTGCGCGACGCCTCGGGGGTGCTGCTGTATGCGGCGGGCAGCATCGTGAGCGGCACCGGCGTGACGCTGCCGGTGGGCACGCGGCTCGCGGCCGGCATGCGCCTGCCGTCGAATGCGACGCTGTCCGGCGTGGTGTGGCCCAAAGGTGTGCCGCTGCCCGGCGACGGCACGAAGTACGTGATGAATGGCGCTCTCACGCTGCCCTTGGGCGCGGTAGTGCCGGGCGCCACCGACGTCAAGCTGCCCGACGGCACGGCTTCGGTGAACCTGCGCCCGGATGGCACCGGCAGGCTGTGGGCCGCGGCGGCGATGCTGCCCGAGGGCTCGCAGTCGTGGTCGGTGCGGCTGCTGGCCGGCGCGGACCTGGATGCGGCCGACAACCGCATCGTGCAGGTGCATCCGGCGCTGGGGCAGGGCGACCTGCGTCTGGCGGACAGCCACTACGGGCTGTTCGGCAAGCTGCTGCCGCCCAAGGGCACCCAGCTCTGGACCCAGTTCGCGCAGGACGACCTGGCCGCAATCGGCATCGAGGTCAAGGCCGGCGAGCCGATCGACGCGAAGTGGCTCGAAGACATGGGCGCGGGAACGATCGAATCGCTTTGCGCCGATACGCCGGCCTATTGCGTGCTGAAGAGCGCCTGGGGCTGGTCGCAGCAGGCAGTGGATGAGCTGGCGGAGAGCGGGGTGACGGTCAAGGTGGGCGATCCGGTCGATCCGCAACTTGTCGGCAACGTGGACGACTTCTGCATGGGTTCGCCGGGCTACTGTGTCTCCGCCAACAAGCCCGAATACGCGCAAACGCCGGCAGGCGTGCGCTTCAGCGTCGTGCGCACCGGCGCGGCCGATCTCGACCTGATGGCCGCCGGCAACCTGCGCATGGATTCGCTGTACGGCGTGTACACGGCCGGCGTCTCGTCGCAGGCCACGCATGCCGGCGACCCCTACAACCTGCCGCGCGCGGTGGGCGCCAAGGGCACGGTGCTCGGCGACGTGAACGGCGCCTACGAGAAGTTCGTCGATGGCGGTGCACAGAGCCTGGCGCGGGCCTGGTATCCGGCCTCCGGCGGCAACCTGACGCTCAAGGTGGGCGGCGACCTGACTGGCGACCTGACGATGGCGGCAGGGGGTTCCGGCTTCGGTCGGCCGAATCCCGCCGACCGCGGCGTCAGCAGCGGTGCCATCGGCAACTGGCTGTGGCGCCAGGGCACGGGCGGCACCTTCGGTGGCGCACAGGACCAGCCAACGGCGTGGTGGATCAACTTCGGCTCGTATGTCGCCCCGAACGAATCTGCCGACAATTTGCTCGGCTTCACCGGCTTCGGCACGCTGGGCGGCGGCGACCTACGCATGGACGTGGGCGGCAACGCGGGCGCGCAGACACGGCGTGGCGCCAAGATAGATTCGGACACCGACAGCCGGCGCAGCCAGGGCCTGGTGCTGGCGGTAGGCGGCACCGGCCGTGTGCTGGCCAACGGCAGCCTGAGCCTGACGGGTGGCGGCGACTTGCAGCTGCGCGTGGGCGGGGCCCTCAATTCGCTGGACAGGCCATTCGTCCAGGGAGTGGGCGGCGATGCCAACGCCGCGCTCAACGGCGTGGTCGTCAACCTGCGCGGCGACGTGCAGTTGCAGGCCGGCAGCATCGGCAGCCTGCCGCTGACCTTCGGAACGTACTCGTTTCAGCAGTCGCCTCGCGAAACCCGCGCCTACGACCCCTACACCGCTACCCGCGGGATGGCGCAAGGCGGCATCGTGCTGGCGCCGGGAGACGCGAACTACACGCTGAGCACGCGCGGCGACCTGGTGGTCAAGGGCGTGATCGACCCGACGCGCGAAAACCTTCCCAATGCCACGCCGTTCAGCGCGAACGGACTGTCGGGCCAGGGCAAGAGCTGGTTCAGCCTGTGGACGCCGAACACCGCCATCAACCTCTTCGGTACGGGCGGCAACCTCGTGCCCGTGACGGGCAGCGCGGGCGTCGCCGCTACCGACTCCGCTTATGTGTACCCGTCGATCCTCAGCGCCGTGGCTGCCAGTGGCTCGCTCTTCTATGGCGACTCGGCAACCGCCTTCAGCACCGGCAACGGCACGCCGATGCTGCTCGCGCCTTCGGCCAACGGCAGGCTGGAGTTCCTGGCCAGCGACTCGATCTACGCGGGCGGCAACACCGTGAGCCAGTCGGGCGCGGCCGCCGCGGCGCTGGCGACGCCGCTGCATCCGGCTTTCACCGGCAAGGCAAGCGACGGCACGGCGTTCGGCAACCTCTCTGGCGGCAACGGCATTGGCGACGCCGAGCGCCGCCCGCTGTTCGCATTCGGCGCCGACACGGTGTCGGGCGAGGCGGTGGGCACCGGGCCGGCACGCTTCTATGCGGTGCGCGGCGACCTGGTCGGCGTGAGCAGCGGGCGCATCATGCGATTCACGACCGAGGACGAGATGCGCACGGGCCAGGTCTGGTACGACGGTGCGCAACCGGTCTGGATGATGGCCGGACGCGACATCGTCTCCAGCGGCACGCCGATCGGGCAGGCCGAGTCGCGCGGCTTCTACGGGGAGCCCAGGTTCCTCAGTACCGGCAACCTGTTCGTGCACCAGAAGCCGGGCGACATCTCGGTTGTCTCGGCGGGCCGCGACATCGTGTTCAGCACTTTCAACGTGGCTGGCCCCGGCACGCTGGAGATCACGGCGGGCCGCGACATCCGCATGGACGGCGCGGCTTCGGTCAGCAGCCTGGGGCCGGTGGTGCCGGGCGACAACCGGCCCGGCGCCAGCATCGCCATGCTGGCCGGCGTGGGCGCCGACGGGCCCGACTACCGCGGCTTTGCACAGCGCTATCTCGACCCGGTCAACCTGATGCAAAGAGGCCAGCCGCTGGCCGACCAGCCGGGCAAGGTGGTGAAGAACTACAACGGCAAGCTCCGGCTGGCCGACTGGCTGCGCATCGAATACGGTTACACCGGCGATAGCGGTGACGAGCAGGGCGCGGCGGCCTGGATGGCGCAACGCCAGGCCAGCCTGGATGCGGAAACCGGCAAGCCGCGCCGCGTGATGGCCAACGACTACAGGCAGGCCAGCCAGCTGTACCTGGTGAACTGGCTCGAAGCCACGCAGGGCTACGGCGGCAATGGCGGCGCACAGGAGGCGCTCGCCTTCTTCAATGCGCTGCCACCCGAGCAGCAGCGCAGCTACCTGCGCGGCGTGTATTTCGCAGAGCTGAAGGAGGGCGGGCGCGAGTACAACGACGAGAACGGCGTGCGCTACGGCAGCTACCTGCGAGGGCGCAACACCATCGCGTCGCTGTTCCCGGGCACCAGCTACAAGGGCGACATCACGATGTTCGGTTCGGCCGGCATCAACACCCTGTTCGGCGGCGACATCGCGCTGCTCACGCCGGGCGGGCGGCAGGTGTTCGGCATCGAGGGCGCGGCACCCAAGGCGGTGGGCACGCTGATTCCGGGCGTCATCACCCAGGGCGCGGGCGACATCTCGCTGTATTCGCTGGGCAGCATCCTGCTGGGCCAGAGCCGGATCATGACCACCTTCGGCGGCAGCGTGCTGGGCTGGTCGGCCGAGGGCGACATCAACGCCGGACGGGGCTCGAAGACCACGCTGGTCTACACGCCGCCCAAGCGCGTGTACGACCGCTGGGGCAACGTGGTGCTGTCGTCGGACGTGCCGAGCACGGGCGCGGGCATTGCCACGCTGAATCCGATTCCGGAAGTGCCGGCCGGCGACATCGACCTGATCGCGCCGCTGGGCACCATCGACGCGGGCGAGGCGGGCATTCGCGTATCGGGCAACGTGAACCTGGCCGCGCTGCACGTGGTGAACGCCGACAACGTGCAGGTGCAGGGCAAGAGCACCGGGCTGCCGGTGGTCGCGTCGGTGAACGTCGGCGCGCTGAGCAATGCCAGCGCGGCGGCGTCGCAGGCCTCGGCGGCGGCACAGGAGGCGATGCAGCGCGAGCGCGCGGCGCAGCGCCAGGCCTTGCCGTCGGTGTTCACGGTGCGCGTGCTGGGCTTCGGCGACGAACCTGCGGGCGGTGCGCCGGGCGCGGGCGAAGTCCGGCGCAAGCCGGCGGAGCAGGCGAGCTACGACCCGTCGGGTTTCATTCAGATGGTGGGGCATGGGGCGCTGACCGATGCGCAGATCGCAAAGCTCAGCGAGAACGAGCGCCGCGGCCTGCCGCGCGGACGCTAGCCTTCGCTGCCGCGCCATGACCACGCCGACCTTGACGCCCTGCGGCCCCGCCGCAGGGGCCGACCGCGCCCAGCCGCCGGACTTCCAGTCGCTGCTGGCGGCCAACTACGAAGAGTTGCACCGCCGTCTCGCACGGCACCTGGGCTGCGCCGACGCCGCCAGCGAGAGCCTGCACGACGCCTGGCTGCGGCTGGCCGACGCGAGCTTTGCCGATTCGGTGCAGAGCCCGGTGGCCTACATCTACCGCGTGGCCTGCAATGCCGCCATGGACCGGCTGCGCGCCGAGCGGCCGTGGCAGTACGCAGGCGACGCGGAAGACATGCTTGAGCATGTGGTGGACCATTCGCCCGGGCCGGAGCTGATCGCCGAGGCGCGCTCCGACCTGAAGGCGGTCGAGCGTGCGATGCAAGGCTTGCCGAACCGTCACCAGGACATCCTGGTGGCGCTGCGGGTGCATGAACTCACACGCCACGAGGTGGCGGTGCGCCACGGCCTGTCGCTGCGGCGGGTGGACACCACGCTGCGGCAGGCGCTGCTGCGATTGCCGGCGGGGCGCTGCGCCACCGCGTGACTTAGCGCGGCCGGCGGCCGAAAAGACTCAGGCCGAACTCAGGCAGAGGCGCGCAGCGTCTTTGCGGCCGCCACCATGTTGGCCAGCGCGGGCAGCACTTCCGCCCACTGGCGCGTCTTCAGGCCGCAGTCCGGATTGACCCACAGGCGCTCGGCGGGCACGCGCTCGGCGGCCTTCTTCATCAGTTGCACGATGTGCTCCTGGCTCGGAATGTTCGGCGAGTGGATGTCGTACACGCCGGGGCCGATCTCGTTGGGGTACTTGAAGTTGTCGAAGGCGTCGAGCAGCTCCATGTCCGAGCGCGAGGTCTCGATGGTGATCACGTCGGCGTCCATGTCCGCGATCGACGCGATGATGTCGTTGAACTCCGAATAGCACATGTGCGTGTGGATCTGGGTCTCGTCGCGCACGCCGTTGGCCGTGATGCGGAACGACTCGACCGCCCAATCGAGGTACTCCTGCCACTGCGACTTGCGAAGCGGCAGGCCTTCGCGCAGCGCGGCTTCGTCGATCTGGATCACGCGCACGCCGCCTTTTTCCAGGTCGAGCACTTCCTGGCGGATGGCCAGCGCAAGCTGCCTGCACGAGGCCGAGCGCGGCTGGTCGTCACGCACGAAGGACCAGTTCAGGATGGTGACGGGGCCGGTCAGCATGCCCTTCATGGGCCGTTGCGTGAGCGACTGCGCGTACTGTGTCCACTCGAGCGTCATCGCCTTCGGGCGGCTGATGTCGCCGAACAGGATCGGCGGCTTCACGCAGCGCGAACCGTACGACTGCACCCAGCCGAACTGGCTGAAGGCGTAGCCCTCGAGCTGCTCGCCGAAGTATTCGACCATGTCGTTGCGCTCGGCTTCGCCGTGCACCAGCACGTCCAGGTCGAGCGCCTCTTGCTCGCGCACGCTGCGGGCGATCTCGGCCTGCATCGCGGCCTTGTAGCCGGCGTCGTCCAGCCGGCCGGCCTTGTGCTCGCTGCGTGCATGGCGGATTTCCGCGGTCTGGGGGAACGAGCCGATGGTGGTGGTGGGGAACTTCGGCAGCTTCAGGAACGCGGCCTGCTTGGCGGCTCGATTGGCATAGGCACCTTCTCGCTGGCCCAGTTGGCTGGAGAGCCTGGCAACCGAAGCCTGCACGGCTGGGTTGTTGACGCGGGGCGATGCGCGGCGCGCGGCGAGGGCGGCGCTGTTGGCGGCCAGGGCTTCCTTCACGGCGTCGCGGCCGTCGCGCAGGGCGGTGGCCAGCACGCGCAGCTCTTCGAGCTTCTGCAGGGCGAAGGCGAGCCACGACCTGACCTCGGCGTCGAGCTTCTGCTCGCTGGCCAGGTCCACCGGCACGTGCAGCAGCGAGCACGACGGCGCGATCCACAGGCGGTCGCCCAGGCGCGCGGCCAGCGGCTCGAGCCAGTCGAGGATGGAGGCAAGGTCGCTCTTCCAGATATTGCGGCCGTTGATGACGCCCAGCGACAGCACCTTGTGCGCCGGCAGCATGGTCAGCAGCGGAACGATGTCGTCGCGGCCGTTGACGGCGTCGACGTGCAGGCCCGCCACCGGCAGGTTGGCGGCCAGGTACTTGTTTTCCAGCAACTGGCCGAAGTAAGTGGCGATGAGGATCTTGATGCGCGCGGCCTTGAGCTGGTGGTAGGCCGTGTTGAATGCGTGCTGCCAGTCGGCGTCGAGTTCGGTAACCAGCAGTGGCTCGTCGATCTGCACCCATTCCACGCCCTGGGCTGCCAGCGTTTCCAGCAGCTCGGCGTACACCTGCAGCAGGCGCGGCAGAAGCGCCAGCTTGTCGGAGTCGTCCTTGGCCTTGCCGATGGCCAGGTAGGTGACCGGGCCTAAGAGCACCGGCTTGGCCTTCACGCCCTGGGCCCTGGCTTCGGCGAGCTGTTCCAGCAGGCGGGAGGCGTCGAGCTTGAATTCGGTCTGCGCGGTGAACTCGGGGACGATGTAGTGGTAGTTGGTGTCGAACCACTTGGTCATTTCACCGGCGGCCACGCCGCCGCAGCAGCCGGCGTGGTCTTCCGCGCCCTGGGCCGAGCGGCCGCGCGCCACGCGGAAATAGTTGTCCAGCGCATCGCCGTGGAAGCCGCGCACGCGCTCGGGCAGGTTGCCGAGCGTGAAGCTCATGTCCAGCACCTGGTCGTAGAAGGCGAAGTCGCCAACGGGCACCAGGTCGATCCCGGCCTGGTCGTTCCAGTGGCGTTGGCGAAGCTGGGCACCGAGGGCCTTGAGCGCGTCGCGCGAAGACTCGCCCTTCCAGTACGACTCCAGCGCGAACTTCAGTTCGCGCCTGGCGCCAATGCGGGGAAAGCCAAGGTTGTGGGTAGTGGTCATGGGTATCGGATACGTCCGGCAGTCAGGAAAGGGCTGGATCGTAGGTTTGGCGACCCGTGAAGTAAAATGGTCTTATTTCACGTATCGATGAATTTCACTCATTAGCCATGCTGGAACGCACCCATCTGTCCATCGTCCAGGAAGTGGACAAGCAAGGCTCGCTCACGGCCGCCGCCGAGGTGCTGCACCTCACCCAATCGGCCCTGAGCCATTCGATCCGCAAGCTCGAAGCCCAGCTCGGAACCGAGATCTGGCAGCGCGAAGGGCGCAGCCTGCGGCTCACCCAGGCGGGCCAGTACCTGCTGGCGGTCGCCAACCGGGTGCTGCCGCAGCTGGACCTTGCCGAGGAGCGCCTGCGCCAGTTCGCCCAGGGCGAGCGCGGCTCGCTGCGCATCGGCATGGAGTGCCATCCGTGCTACCAGTGGCTGCTGAAGGTGGCGTCGCCCTATCTGGCCAGCTGGCCCGACGTGGACGTCGACGTGAAGCAGAAATTCCAGTTCGGCGGCATCGGCGCGCTCTTCGGCTACGAGATCGACCTGCTGGTGACGCCCGACCCGCTTTACAAGCCGGGCCTGCACTACGAGCCCGTGTTCGACTACGAGCAGGTGCTGGTGGTCCCGCGCGGCCACGCCCTGGCAAGCGTGCCCTACGTGAAACCCGCGCACCTGACGCAGGAAGTGCTGGTGACCTACCCGGTCGCCACCGACCGGCTGGACATCTACAACATGTTCCTGATGCCCGCCGGCGTGACGCCCAGGCGCCACAAGGCCATAGAGACCACCGACATCATGTTGCAGATGGTCGCCAGCGGCCGGGGCGTGGCGGCCTTGCCGCGCTGGCTGGTGGAGGAATATGCGGAAAAGATGGACATCGTGCCGGTGCGGCTGGGCCCGCGCGGCATCGCCAAGCAGATCTTCCTTGGCGCGCGCGAGGCGGACATCGAGGTGGACTATCTGAAGGCCTTCGTCGAGCTGGCGCGGCAATCGCGCGACCTCCTCGAAAAGGAGAAAACCCGCTGAATTGAGCCAGAAAAGTAGTTCTTAGGGTTTCAATTCTTTTAACTGCGGAACAAAAGGGTTATTGTGGTTCCATCATGGACACCCTCCGGCTCGACCTCCGTGTGCCAGCAGGCTGGAGTTGCTGGGTCGAACTCATGCGCACGCCGCGCGGCACCTACGTCGGCTTCGCCGAGCTGAGCCAGAGCGGCATTCCGCGCTGCGCACTGGTGATTACGCAGCAGCTCTCCTGGGACGCGGCCGTGGAACGCGCCACGCTGCGGGCCGACCATTTCGTTCGGCAATGGGGCGCGCCACGGGGGCACTGAGCAGGCGCCAGTGACAGCGCCGCTGGGCGCGGGCGTGGTAGAAACCGCGAGCGTTTTCAACCCCACGTTCCGCTTCCGATGCCGCAATCTTTTCGCCGGGCTACCCACATACCGCGCGCAAGGTGGCTGGCTTGGCTGCTGGCCGGTGTCGCCGTGCTGCTGCTGGCTGGCTGCGCCGGCCTGCCGGCCGACGTGCAGCGCAAGCCCTCGACGGCGATCACGAACGGCGCGGACACCACGCTCGGGCGCCTCGTGCAGGCGGCCGCACCGCCCGGCGAGCCGTTGAGCGGCTTCCGCCTGCTGCCGATGCCGCAGTTCTCGCTGCATGCGCGCATCGAACTCGCGCGCCGCGCGCAGCGCTCCATCGACGTGCAGTACTACCTGGTGCAGAACGACGAAACCGGGCGCTACCTGCTGCGTGCGCTGCGCGAGGCGGCCGACCGGGGCGTGCGCGTGCGGCTGCTGGTTGACGACCTCTATACGGCCGGCGCCGACCCGCTGTTCACCAGCTTTGCCGCGCACCCGAACGTGGAGGTGCGGCTGTTCAATCCGTTCCCGGCGGGGCGGGATCGTCTCGGCACGCGCTGGGCCTGGTCGATCCTCGACTTCGACCGCGTGCACCGGCGCATGCACAACAAGCTCTACGTGGTGGACAACGTGATCGGCGTCATGGGCGGGCGCAACATCGCCAACGAGTATTTCCTGCGCGACGGCGGATCGAACTTCATCGACATCGACACGCTGGTGGCGGGCGCGGTGGTGCCCAGGCTGTCGTCGCTGTTCGACATGTACTGGAACAGCCCGTACGTGTACCCGATCGAATCGCTGGTGCCCGCCACCGGCGAGACGCCCGCGCAACTGCGCGAGCGCTTCGACAGGCTCACCACCGGCCCCGCCCAGCTGCACCCCGAGGAACCCGGCTCCACCGACCTGCTCGGCAACAACCCGCTGGCCAAGGACCTCGACGCGGGCGCGCTGAAGCTGGTGTGGGCGCGCGCCGAGGCCTATGCCGACGCGCCGGCCAAGGCGCTCGCACCGACCGAGGAAGCGCGCGGCCTGCCGGCCGACGAGTCGAAGGACAGCGTGCTCTACAACGTGCGCCGCTACATTCGCGCCGCCGAGAACGAGGTCCTGCAGACCACGCCCTACCTGATCCCCGGGCGTGGCGGCATGGAGAGCATCCGCATCGTGCGGGGCAACGGCGTGAACTACAGCATCGTCACCAACTCGCTGGCGGCCACCGACGAGTCGCTGGTGCACATCGGCTACCGCCGCTACCGGCCCGAGATGCTGCGCCTGGGCGTGGAGCTGTACGAGCTGAGCCCCAAGCGGGTGGAGCAGACGAAACGCTTCGGCATGTACGGCTCGGCCAGCGGTCGGCTGCACGGCAAGTCGGCGGTGATCGACCGCAGGATCGTGTTCATCGGCTCGATGAACTTCGATCCGCGCTCGATGCTGCACAACACCGAAGTCGGCATCTTCATCTTCAGCCCGCAGATCGCGCAGCAGCTCACCAGCCTGATCGGCTTCATGCGGCTGGACGGCGCCTACCAGCTCCAACTGGGGCCGACGGGGGCCATCGAGTGGGTGAGCCCGGCCTCGGGCGACGCGGCCGACACCATCCTGCACCAGGAGCCGGAGACGGACTTCTGGTCGCGCTGGAAGCTGGACCTGCTGGCCCCGCTGGTGCCGGAGAGCCTGCTCTAGCTGCCGCCACGTCGCATCCTCAAAACAGAGGATGGTGGGCAGAGAGGGGGCACAGAAGAATCACGTCGCTCGTAACGAGTTGATTCTTTTGTTTACTCCCTTTCACCTGGAACCATCCATGAAAACACTCTCCGTGGCTCCGGCCGCCTCCATCTCGTTCTTCAAGACGACGCGCTCCGCTTGCGCAGTGGCGCTCCTGATCTCGCTCGGTGCCTGCGGCGGGGGCGGGGGTGGCGGCGGCGGTGGTGGTTTTGTCGGCTTGCCTGTGGCCGGGGGGGCAAATCCCCCCGCCAGCAATCCGCCGGCGGCGTCCATGGCTTTCTCGGGCACGGCCGCGTCGGGCCTGCCGTTGTCGGGCACCGTTACCGTGAAGGACGCCAAGGGCGCCACCAAGACCGTGCAGCTGTCTTCCAGCGGCGGCTACACGGTGGACGTGACCGACATGACCGGCCCCTTCGTGTTCCGCGCCGAGGGCACGGTGGGCGGCCAGCGCGTGGTGATCCATTCGGCCGCGACCGCCGCGGATGCCAACGGCACCATCAACATCACGCCGCTGACCGACCTGGTGGTAGCCAACATCGCCGGCAAGGTGGCCGACAAGTACTTCGACAGCGGCGATTTCGGCGCGCTGTCGGCCGACGAACTCAAGGCCGAATCCGACGCGCTGAAAGCAAAGCTGCTGCCGGTGTTGCTGGCAATGGGCGTGGACTCGAGCATCGACCTGCTGCGCACCGCGTTCTCGCCGCTGTCGAGCGCGCTGGACAAGGCGCTGGACGTGCTGCGCGTGAGCGTCGACCCGGCCACCAACGTCGCGACCATCACCAACATCGTCACGCAGCAGCAGATCGTGGACGACCTCGCGGTGAAGGCCGCGCAGGATGCCGGCACCACGCCCATGAGCGGCACCGGCATGGAGACCGCGGCGGACGACGTGGTGCTGATCCGCAAGGCGCTTTCCGACATCACGGCCAAGTTCGCGAACGGGCTGCCCGTGCCGGCCGATCTGCTGCCGCTGCTGACCAACACCAGCAACAGCGCCTACAACTTCCGCCTGGCCGACGCGAGCGCCAGCGAATTCGTGAGCGACCTGACCGGCGACACCAACATGGTGGGCGCTAGCTTTGCCGACGTGGTCATCAACCGCATCAACTACACCGTAGACGGCACCAACAACCTGGCACCGCGCGCCTTTGTCGAGTTCACGCACAAGGACAAGAACGGCGTTGCCTTCAGCAACAACAAGAGCATGCAGGTCGTGAAGGGCAACGACGGCGTGTGGCGCTTCCGGGGCGATGGCCGCGTGCTGGACATCAACCCGCACATGCAGGCCTTCAAGGACCCGGTGTCGGGCTGCGTGACCACGGGGCTGGAATTCCTGATCAGGGACCCGAACCCGACCAACAGCAACGCGGCGGTCGCAGTGGTGGTGACCGGCCCGGGCCTGCCGCCGAACGGGCTGCGCCATGTGCGCGCGCCGCTGGCGGGCGACTACTGGCCGATCCAGGGCAACAACGGCGGCACCCAGTACCTGCTGGCGTCGAACTGCGTCGGCGCATCGACGGCGGGGCTGAGCGACAGTGCCATCGCGGCAATACCGGCCGAGCCCGAGTACACATTCACGGCCTACACCAGCAACGACACGGTCGCGCAGATCACGAGCAGCACGTTCGACATCGTCTACAAGCAGAGCTTCAATGCGCGGCCGTTCACGCTGGCCGAGGCGGCGGCGTTGGCCTATCCGAGCTTCACGACCACGCCGGCGCTGGCTTCGTACAGCGGCGGCAGCGACTTCGCGATCAGCGCGACGGGCCTGAACCCGGCCTTTTCGTCGGAGTTCTTCCTGGCCCTGGCCAGCGCCACCTCGACGCCCAGTACATGGTCGGACCAGGCCGACGTGGCGCCGTCAGCCGCGGGTGCGGCGTCGCACACCTTCAATGCGCCGGCCCTGTCGGGCTTCGTGCTGCGCAGCATGTTCGTGAGCACGCGCGACGCCAACTGGCGCGAAGTGGTGCTGCGCCAGGCGAACTGAGGAAGCTGCCGGTTGGCTACTGCGGCGGCTGCCGGCCGTTGAGATAGGGCTCGGGGTCCACGGGGTTGCCGTTCCTGCGGATCTCGAAGCGCAGCTTCACGCGGTCGGCGTTGCTGCGGCCCATCTCTGCGATCTTGTCGCCCTGGCGCACCACTGTGCCTTCCTTGACGAAGATGGTCTGCAGGTGCGCGTAGGCGGTGAGGAAGGTCTCGTTGTGCTTGATGATGACCATGTTGCCGTAGGCCGGCAGTTCGCCGCCCACGTACACCACGCGGCCGTCGGCCGAGGCCAGGACCGGGTCGCCGAGCGTGCCGGCGAGGTCGATGCCCTTGGTGCGGTCGCCGTCGAAGCGCGCAATGATCGGGCCGTTGACGGGCCGGATGAACTGCGCTGCGGGTCGCTGCGCCACCGGCGGCTTGGCCGCCGGGGCCGTCGGCCAGGGTGTGTTGAGGTCGACGGTGGTGCACGCCGCGAGGCTCGCGGCAAGCAGCGCTGCAGCGCCGGTACGGAAAGCAAAAGTCTGGAGTTGCATGGCGCCTTGTTGGAACGGATTCGTTGCGGAGGGTTCCTTCGGTGCGGCTCCGCCGGGCGGTGCCGCGCGAGCGATGCTAGCAAACTCGCGTGCCGGCTCCCCGGGAAGTGCAGGGCAGCAAAGGGGCGGTGGGTGCCGGCGCTACTTGAGCGGGATCGGCGTTCCGCGGTCGATGGGCACGGCGGTCACGCTGTTCTTCGGCGAGCCGTCGACCAGCAGGTCGGAGTAAGTCAGGTAGACCAGCGTGTTGCGCTTGGGGTCGACCATGCGCACCACGCGCAGCCGCTTGAAGAGCACCGAAAGCCGCTCGCTGTAGACCTCTTCGCGCTTGGGCAGCGGCTGCGTGATGCTCACGGGGCCGACCTGGCGGCAGGCGATGGAGGCTTCGGACTTGTCCTCCGCCACACCGAACGCACCGGCCAGCCCGCCGGTCTTGGCGCGCGACACATAGCAGGTGACGCCGTTGACCTTGGGGTCGTCGTAGGCCTCGATCACGATCTTGTGGTCAGGGCCGATGAGCTTGAAGGCGGTGTCGACGTCGCCCACCGTTTCCGCGTGCGCCGTCGTGGCCAGGATGAACCCGAGGCCGAGCGCGGTGCGCAGCAGGGTGGAGCTAAGTGTCATGGTGTCGAGTGGTTTCAGATGAGGTCGATGGTGTGGACGCGGTCGAAGCTGCCGCGCCGGCGGTCTTCGAAGAAGTGCTCGAGCGTTTCGCGCACGGTGCGAAAGGCGATTTCTTCCCACGGAATCTCTTCCTCGGTGAAGAGCTTCGCCTCGATGGTCTCGTGGCCGGGGTCGAACTTGTCGTCGAGCAGGCGGGCACGGTAGAACAGGTGGACCTGGCCCACGCGCACGACGCTGATCACCGAGAACAGGCCTTCCATCTCGAAGTTCGCGCCGGCCTCTTCGTCGGTCTCGCGGACCGCGCCCTGGGCGGTGGTCTCCTCGAGTTCCATGAAGCCGGCGGGCAGGGTCCACTTGCCCCAGCGCGGCTCGATGTTGCGCTTGCACAGCAACACCTTGTCGCCCAGGACCGGAATGGTGCCGACCACGTTGAGCGGGTTCTCGTAGTGGACGGTGTGGCAGGCCGGGCAGATGGCGCGCTGCTTGGTGTCGCCGTCGTCCGGAATGCGGTAGACCACGGCGGTGCCGCAGTTCTTGCAGTGCTTGATGGGAACGCGCAGGAGCATGAAGCCGTCCGCAGCTTTCAGGCGATCCTGACGGTCAGCGTCGGCAGGCCCGCGACTTCGCCCACCAGCGTGTCGCCGGCCACCACGGCAGCCACGCCTTCGGGCGTGCCCGTGAAGATCAGGTCGCCGGGCTGCAGCTCCCACGCAGCCGACAGGTGCTCGATGGTCTCGGCCACGTTCCAGATCAGCTTGCTCACGTTGCTGCGCTGGCGGTCGGCGCCGTTCACCTGCAGGGAGATCCCGGCCTTTTCCGCGTCGCCGGCTTGTGCCACCGGAACGATCGGGCCGATGGGCGCGCTCTGCTCGAAGCTCTTGCCGATGTCCCAGGGGCGGCCCTGTTTCTTCATGTCGTTCTGCAGGTCGCGGCGCGTCATGTCGAGGCCGACCGCGTAGCCGTAGATATGCTTGTGGGCATCGGCGGCCAGGATGTTCTTGCCGCCGGTGCCGATGGCCACCACCAGCTCGATCTCGTGGTGCAGGTTCTTGGTGAGCGTGGGGTAGGCCATGGTGCCGGTCTGGCCGGCATCGACCGGCACCAGCGCGTCGGCCGGCTTCATGAAGAAGAAGGGCGGCTCGCGGCCGGTGAAGCCCATTTCCTTGGCGTGATCTTCGTAGTTGCGGCCCACGCAGTAGATGCGGTGCACCGGAAAGCGGCTGGACTGGCCGGCCACCGGAACCGAAACGGTGGCGGGCGGGGCGAAGACAAACTCGGAAGCCATTGCGACGTGTCCTTTTTCAGCGAAACCTGGCGGGGAAACCGGCAGTGTGCCAGAGGCGGGAGGCCCACAATAGCGCGTCTCGCGCAACCCATTTCCCCGTTTCGAGTTTTCACCATGCCCATCCGACTCGGCAAAGCCGGCAAAGCCACCGCCTTCAACGAACTCGGCCGACGGCGCGACGATGAGGGCGACCAGGACGGAGCGCTCGAAGCCTACGCACAGGCCAGCGCCGTCCACCCGTACTGGGCGGCGCCCTGGTACAACGCCGGGCTCATCCACAAGTACCGCGGCGACTGGGCCGCCTCGCTGCAGGCCAATGCCCGCGCGGTGCAGTGCGAGCCGGGCAACGAAGGCGCGCTCTGGAACCTGGGCATTGCCGCCACGGCGCTGGGCGACTGGGCTACGGCGCGGCGCGCGTGGCGCCAGTACGGCATCGGCATTCCGGACGGCGAAGGGCCGATCGACTTCTTCGTCGGCCTCACGCCCATCCGCGTGCATGGCGACGAGGCCAGCGAGGTGGTGTGGGCAGACCGTATCGACCCGGCCCGTGCCATCCTGCGCAGCGTGCCGACGCCGGCCTGCGGGCACCGCTGGGGCGACCTGGTGCTGCACGACGGCGCGGCCAACGGCTACCGCATGCGCGGCGAGCGCGAGGTGCCGGTGTTCGACGCGCTGGAGCTGATTGCGCCCTCGGAGCACGGCACCTACGAAGTGACGGTCGAGGGCGTGACGCAGGACGACATCGACGCGCTCATCCGGCGCTTCGAGGCGGCCGATGCCAGTGCCGAGAACTGGACCACCAGCATGCAGGTGCTCTGCCGCGCCTGCTCCGAAGGGCGCCCCTACGGCGAGGGGCATGACCACGAACCCGGCGAGCCGCCCGGCGCGCGCGGCCCGTGGCGCCTGGGCATTGCGGCCCGGGAGGAGGGCGCCGCGCTGCGCATCCTGGCCGAATGGCGCGAAACAGCGGCGCCGGGATCCGTGCTGGGCGAGCTGCGCTGCCTGCTGCCGGGAGTGCCGCGCGCCTGAGGGCGCGCTATGCTCGGAAAATCATGAAGCTGCACAACTATTTCCGCTCCTCTTCCTCGTTCCGCGTGCGCATCGCCCTCAACCTGAAGGGCCTCGACTACGAGTACGTTCCCGTGCACATTGCGCGCGGCGAACACCGCACCGGCTCCTATCCCGCCATCTCCGCCGACATGCTGGTGCCCTTGCTCGAAGACGAGGGCGAGCGCTTCTCTCAGTCGATGGCCATCATGGAATACCTCGACGAAGTGCACCCCGAGCCGCCGCTGCTGCCCAGCGACCCGGCCGGCCGCGCCCATGTGCGGGCGCTGTCGCAGTCGATCGCCTGCGAGATCCATCCGCTCAACAACCTGCGCGTGCTCAAGTACCTCGTGAAGGACCTGAAGCTCGACGAGGAAGCCAAGAACAACTGGTACCGCCACTGGGTGCGCGACGGCATGCTGGCCTTCGAACGCCAGCTCGCGCAGCACCCCGCCAGCACCTACTGCTGGGGCAACACTCCCACCATGGCCGACTGCTGCCTGGTGCCGCAGATCTTCAACGGCCGCCGCTTCGACTGCGACTTCAGCGGCCTGCCGCGCACCATGGCCGCCTTCGAGGCCTGCATGGAGCTCGATGCCTTCCAGCGCGCGCAGCCTTCGCGGGCGCCCGACGCGGAAGCCTGAAGCCGATGGATGCGCGCTGGCTCGTGCCCGAGTGGCCCGCGCCGCCGAACGTGCGGGCGGTATGCACCACGCGCGACGGCGGGGTTTCGCAGGGGCGCTACCAGAGCCTGAACCTCGGCGACCATGTGGCCGACGATGCCGCGCATGTCGCGGAGAACCGCAGGCGCTTGCGCGAGGCCGTCGATGCGCGGCCGGTCTTCCTGCAGCAGGTGCACGGCACCGGCGTGGTCGCCCTCGACGACGGGCGGCACATGGTGCGCGACGGCACGGCGGCCGATGCCTGCACCGCCACCGCCACTGGGCTGGCCTGCACCATCATGGTGGCCGACTGCCTCCCGGTTCTCTTCACCGACGAAGCTGGCCACCGTGTGGCGGCAGCCCATGCCGGTTGGCGCGGACTGGCAGGCGGTGTGCTCGAGCAAACCGCACGGTCGTTCGCATCGGACTCGTCCGGCAAGGTCATCGCATGGCTGGGGCCTTGCATCGGCCCGAAGGCCTTCGAGGTCGGCCCCGAGGTCAAGGCCGCGTTCGAGGCGCACGCGCCCGAGGCTGCCGCGTGCTTTCGCCCCTCGGCATCCGACGGCAAGTGGCTGGCCGACCTGCCCGCGCTCGCGCGCCAGCGCCTGAAGGCAGCCGGGATCGCGGCGGTGCATGGCAACGACGGCACCGACGGCTGGTGCACCGTCGCCAATAGCTCACGGTTCTTTTCGCACCGGCGCGACGGCGTCAGCGGGCGCTTCGCCGCGCTGGTCTGGAAGGTCTGAGGGCGTTGCTTCTTCGGCCTTGGCTGCGCGGCGTGCGGCTTCCTGCGCCTCGGCCTCGCGCTGCTTGATAGCCCGGCGCCGCGCCGGGGTACTCATCAGGTAAACCACCAGTGCCAGCGGCGCCAATCCGTACAAAAGAAATGTGAAGATGGCGCCAAGCACCGTGCCCGTGGTGTTGGTGGCTTCGGCCACCGCCATCATGAGTGCGACGTAGAGCCAGCCGATCACGATCAAATGGATAAACACGGGATTTCAGTCGGTAAGGGAAAGGGCGGCGTTGTGGGTGCCTTGTGAATGCAGGATACTCAAATCACGCAAGCCATCCGTTTCGTTTCAGGCGAGGACCAGGAGACATGATGAAGCAACAAGCCGCGGGGGCCGATGCGTTCGCGCCCTTCCAGCAAGCAATGACCGAGGGATGGACCAAGGCGCTGGAAGCATTCCAGCAGTCCGCCACGCAAGGGGCCACGGCCTTCAATGTCGGCGGCACGCCGCTGTGGCAGATGCCGCAGATGTCGCCGTCGAAGCTGCCCGAGCTGCCGAAGCTGTCCATCGACCCCGAAAAGCTCCAGTCCATCCAGCAACAGTACGTTGCAGAAGCAACCGATCTCTGGCGCCGAGGTTTCGACGCCAGGCCCGAGGGCGACAAGCGCTTCGCCAGCGAAGCCTGGGGCAGCAACCCGCTGTCGGCCTTCTCGGCGGCCGTGTACCTGCTCAATGGTCGCACCATGCTCAGCATGGCCGAGGCCATCGACGCCGACGAGAAGACCAAGGCGCGCATGCGCTTCGCGGTCGAGCAATGGATGGCCGCCTCGTCGCCCAGCAATTCGCTCGCCTTCAATGCAGAAGCCCAGAAGAAGGCCATCGACACCCAGGGCGAGAGCATCGCCAAGGGCATCCAGAACCTGCTGCACGACATGAAGCAGGGCCACGTCAGCATGACCGACGAGAGCGCCTTCGAGGTGGGCCGCAACGTGGCCACCACCGAGGGCGCGGTGGTCTTCGAGAACGAATATTTCCAGCTGCTCGAGTACAAGCCCCTCACCGCCAAGGTGTACGAGCGGCCGTTCCTGCTGGTGCCGCCGTGCATCAACAAGTTCTACATCCTTGACCTGCAGCCAGAGAACTCGCTCATTCGCTATGCGAACGAGCAGGGCCACCGCGTGTTCGTGGTGAGCTGGCGCAACCCCGACGAGTCGATGGACAAGGCGACCTGGGACGACTACATCGAAAACGCCGCCATCAAGGCCATCCACACGGTGCAGGAAATCAGCGGGGCCAAGCAGATCAACACGCTGGGCTTCTGCGTGGGCGGCACCATCCTGAGCACCGCGCTGGCGGTGCTTGCGGCGCGCGGCGAGAAGCCGGCCGCGTCGGTCACGCTGCTGACCACCTTCCTCGATTTCAGCGACACCGGCATCCTCGACATCTTCGTGGACGAGCAGATGGTGCAGTACCGCGAAATGCAGCTCGGCAAGGGCGGCCTGCTGCCGGGCGGCGACCTGGCCTCCACCTTCAGCTTCCTGCGGCCGAACGACCTGGTGTGGAACTACGTGGTCGGCAACTACCTGAAGGGCGAGACCCCGCCGCCGTTCGACCTGCTGTACTGGAACAGCGACGCCACCAACCTGCCGGGGCCGTTCTATG
Source organism: Variovorax sp. (assembly GCF_965279555.1). Classification (NCBI taxonomy): domain Bacteria; kingdom Pseudomonadati; phylum Pseudomonadota; class Betaproteobacteria; order Burkholderiales; family Comamonadaceae; genus Variovorax; species Variovorax sp. The sequence continues at coordinate 1,595,686 of NZ_OZ257247.1, forward strand.
CCTGGTACCTGCGCAACACGTACCACGAGAACAAGCTGGCCAAGCCCAATGCGCTCACCGTGTGCGGCGAGAAGATCGACCTGGGCAGCATCGACATTCCGGCCTACATCTACGGCTCGCGCGAAGACCACATCGTGCCCATCGGGGGCGCTTATGCCTCCACGCAGCTGCTGCCGGGCAAGAAGCGCTTCGTGATGGGCGCGTCGGGCCACATCGCCGGCGTGATCAACCCGCCCGCCAAGAAAAAGCGCAGCCACTGGATACGCGAGGACGGCAAGTTTCCCAAGACCCAGCCCGAATGGCTCGCCGGCGCGCAGGAACACCCCGGCAGCTGGTGGACCGACTGGGCACAATGGCTCAAGGGACACGCGGGCAAACAGATCCCCGCACCCAAGGCGTACGGCAACGGCAAGGCCTACAAAGCCATCGAGCCGGCTCCGGGCCGCTATGTGAAGGCCAAGGCCTGAGCGCAACAGATTTCAAATCACTTCAACGGAGAACCTCATGGAAGACATCGTCATCGTTTCGGCTGCGCGCACGGCTGTCGGCAAGTTCGGCGGCTCGCTCGCCGGCATTCCGGCCACCGAGCTGGGCGCCATCGTCATCAAGGAAGTGATCGCGCGCGCCAACCTCACGGCCGACCAGGTCGGCGAGGCCATCATGGGCCAGGTGCTCGCGGCCGGCGCCGGCCAGAACCCCGCGCGCCAGGCATGGCTGAAGGGCGGCGGCACCAAGGAAACGCCGGCGCTCACCATCAACGCCGTGTGCGGCTCGGGCCTGAAGGCCGTGATGCTGGCGGCCCAGGCCGTTGCCACCGGCGACAGCGAGATCGTGATTGCCGGCGGCCAGGAAAACATGAGCGCCGCGCCGCACGTGCTGCCCAACTCGCGCAACGGCCAGCGCATGGGCGACTGGAAGCTGGTCGACACCATGATCGTGGACGGCCTGTGGGACGTCTACAACCAGTACCACATGGGCATCACCGCCGAGAACGTGGCCAAGAAGTTCGGCATCGACCGCGCCGCGCAAGACGAGCTGGCGCTGGGCAGCCAGACCAAGGCCGCCGCCGCGCAGGACGCCGGCAAGTTCAAGGACGAGATCGTCGGCGTGAGCATTCCGCAGAAGAAGGGCGACCCCGTCATCTTCAACCAGGACGAGTTCATCAACCGCAAGACCAGCGCCGAAGGCCTGGCCGGCCTGCGCCCCGCCTTCGACAAGGCCGGCGGCGTGACCGCGGGCAATGCCTCGGGCCTGAACGACGGCGCCGCTGCCGTGATGGTCATGACGGCCAAGAAGGCCGCCGCCCTCGGCCTGAAGCCGCTGGGCCGCATCGCCAGCTACGCCACCGCCGGCCTCGACCCCGCCATCATGGGCATGGGCCCGGTGCCCGCGTCGACCAAGGCGCTGCAGCGCGCCGGCTGGAAGGCCGCCGACCTCGACCTGCTCGAGATCAACGAAGCCTTCGCCGCACAGGCCTGCGCCGTGAACAAGGAAATGGGCTGGGACGTGAACAAGGTGAACGTCAACGGCGGCGCCATCGCCATCGGCCACCCCATCGGCGCGTCGGGCTGCCGCATCCTGGTGACGCTGCTGCACGAAATGCAGCGCCAGAACGCCAAGAAGGGCATTGCGTCGCTGTGCATCGGCGGCGGCATGGGCGTTGCGCTGACGATCGAACGCTGATCGCAGCAACCGGGCGCTTGCGCCCGTTGGCGTTGCCGCTCAGCGCGACATCGACGGCCGCTGCGCCATCGCGGCACGCCAGCGCATCAGCTCGGGGTGCTGCTCCCCCGGCTTGACGCGCACCACGCGGGCGAAGTCCACCGCCACCACGGCGGTGATGTCGGCAATGCTGAACCGGTCGGTGGCGATGAACTCGCGGCCGGACAGCCGCTTGTTCAGCGTCTCGAAGAAGTGCTGCACGCGGGCCAGTCCGCGCTGCGCCAGTTCGGGAATCTGGGCGTAGTTCACCGGGCCGGGCAGGGCGCGGTCGGCCATGGCCGGCGAGCCGTTGCGCAAGGTTTCGGCAATGGCCAGCAGGCCTTCGAATTCCACGCGCCAGTTCCAGCTCGCGATCTCGGCTTTTTCGCCTGGCGTGCGGCCCATCAGCGGCGGCTCGGGGTAGCGGGCCTCCAGCCAGGCCGCGATGGCGGCGTTGTCGGTCAAGAGGCCGTCTTCTTCGGTGCGCAACGCAGGTACCGTGCATTGGGGGTTGATCTCGCGGTAGGCGGCGCTCAACTGCTCGCCGCGCACCAGGTCGACCTGCACCGTTTCATGGGCAATGCCCTTCTCGGCAAGCAGGATGCGCGCGCGCCGCGGGCTGGGCGCCGTGGCGCAGTCGTAGAGAATGATCATCGTCTGTCCAACTCCTGGAATTCATCGCATGAATGGCACGACCGCCTATACGCCGCCCACCGTCTGGTCCTGGAACAAGGAAAGCGGTGGCCGCTTCGCGAACATCAATCGCCCGATCGCGGGTGCCACCCATGACAAGGAACTGCCGGCAGGGAAGCATCCGCTGCAACTCTATTCGCTCGCGACGCCCAACGGCGTGAAAGTCACGGTGATGCTGGAAGAACTGCTGGCGCTGGGCCATGCCGGTGCCGAGTACGACGCCTGGCTGATCCGCATCAACGACGGCGACCAGTTCGGCAGCGGCTTCGTGGCGGTGAACCCGAATTCCAAGATCCCGGCGCTGCTGGACCGCAGCGGCGCGGCGCCCATCCGGGTGTTCGAGTCGGGCGCGATCCTGCAGTACCTGGCCGAGAAATTCGGCGGCGCCTTCCTGCCGACCGAGCGCGCGGCCCGCGCCGAATGCCTGTCGTGGCTGTTCTGGCAGATGGGCAGCGCGCCGTACCTGGGCGGCGGCTTCGGGCATTTCTATGCCTACGCGCCGACGAAGATCGAATACGCCATCGACCGCTTCGCGATGGAAGTCAAACGCCAGCTCGACGTGCTCGACCGCCGGCTGGCCGAGAGCCGCTACCTGGCCGGCAGCGAATACACCATTGCCGACATGGCCGTCTGGCCCTGGTACGGCACGCTGGCCAAGGGGCAGCTGTACGAAGCGGGCGAGTTTCTTCAGGTGGGCGAGTACAAGAACGTGCTGCGCTGGACCGACGAGATCGCGCAGCGCCCAGCGGTGCAGCGCGGCCGCATGGTCAACCGCACCTGGGGCCAGCCGTCGAGCCAGTTGCACGAGCGGCACGACGCCGGAGACTTCGACACCCGCACGCAGGACAAGCTGCAACCGCCGGCCTGAGCCAACCCGCAACAAGCAAGGAGCTTCGATGAGCGACAGGATCCTGGTCTTCTACGGCTCGTACCGCTCCGACCGCATGGGCGTGCGCCTGGCCGACTACATCGTCGCGGGGCTCAACGAGCGAGGCGCCCAGGCGGAGCTGATCGATGCCAAGGCCGTCGACCTGCCCATGCTCGACCGCATGTACAAAGAGTACCCCAAGGGCACCGCGCCGGCGGCGATGGAAGCGCTGGCCGAAAAGATCCGCACCGCCGACGCCTTCGTCTTCGTGACCGGCGAATACAACTGGGGCCCGCAGCCCGGCCTCAAGAACCTGACGGACCACTTTCTGGAGGAGTGGTTCTGGCGGCCCGCCGCGGTTGCGAGCTACTCGGCGGGGCGCTTTTCGGGCGTGCGCTCGGGCACGGTGTGGCATTCGATCCTGTCGGAGATGGGCATGGTCGTGGTGTCGAGCACGCTCGCGGTCGGGCCGATCGCGCAGACGCTGGACGCGCAGGGCAAGCCGACGGGGAGCGCGGGCGAATCGCTCGACCGCTCGTTCGGCCGGTTCGCTGACGACCTGGCCTGGTGGACCGAGGCGGCGCGGGCGCAGCGGGGGCGCAAGGCGCCGCCGTATTGAGCCTGGGACTTTCAAAATTGGCGGGCGCTCGACCATCTTGTTCACCGCCCAAAATTTAAGCAAGTTGTTGAATCCCTTTATAAAACAACAACTTAAATTGCTTTTACAAGGCTCCACCTGAGTTGTCCCCAAAGTTGTGCACAGAAAATGGGGAGTAACCCGGACGGGTGCGATTCCGCGCGCAAGTTCGCGGCACGCAGCGAAAAAATCTCGCCCCGCATCGAGCGTTCAGGTCGAACTCCGGCCATCCTCTGCTAGGAATCCAGGCTGAAAAATGCCTTTCCACCGAGGTTCGCGTGCTGAGGTTGTGCACCGCTCAAAATTTGGGCAAAGTGTGGAATACCTATATAAAACAACGAGTTGCATCGCTTTTACAATGCTCCTCATGAGTTACCCCCAAAGTTGTGCACAGAAAATGGGGAATACGCGGATTGGCTCAGGTTTCGCGCCCAACTTGCGGTGAATCGGGCTGCTCCAGTGCCCGCGCCTCGTCGGCGTAGTGACGGCACAAGGTTTCCACCAGCGCCTGTGCATAGATCGGCAGCGCCGCCCGGTCGCGTACCAGCAGGTAGCGCTCCCGCACGCACCACGCATCGCTGAGGTCGATCAGCGCGAGCTGCATGCTGTCCTGGTTGCGCCGCGCGGCCGACTCGGGCACCACGCCAATGCCCACGCCGCTGCCGATCATCCGGCACATGGCGTCGAAGCTGCCTAGCTGGATGCGCAGCTTCTGGCGCTTGCCCAGGTTGTCGGTGATCTGCGCCAGGAAGGTCTGCAGCGTGCTGCCCTGCTGCATGCCGATGGCGTCTTCGTCGAGTGTCTCGGCAAAGGCGATGCTGCGGCGCCTGGCAAAGCGGTGCTTGCGGGATGTGACCAGCACCAGCCGGTCGGTGCTGAAGTGGATGGCCTCCAGCCCCAGCGTGTCGACGCGGCCGGCGACGATGCCGATGTCGGCACGGCCGTCGAGCACGCCGCGCGGAATCTGAGCATTCGGTTTTTCCTGAAGGTCGACGTTGATGCGCGGGTTGTTCGCAAGAAAGCCCGGCAGGATCTCGGGCAGGAAGTCGGTCACGGCGGTGGTATTGGCGAACACGCGCAGGTGGCCGCGCAGGCCGCCGCCGTATTCGAGCAGGTCGGCGCGCAGCTGTTCGGTCTGATGCAGCACGAGGCGCGCGTGGTGCAGGAAGGCTTCTCCCGGCGGCAGCAGCCGCACGCCGCGGGCCTCGCGCTGCAGCAGTTGCAGGCCGGCCTGCGTTTCCAGCGCCTTGATGCGCGCGCTGGCTGCGGCCAGTGAAAGGTGCTGGCGCTCGGCGGCCCGCGTGAGGTTGCCGAGTTCGGCCGTGGCCACGAAGAGCCGCAGGTCGGTGAGGTCGAAGAGCATCGCCTGATCTTAGTCAAGCCTTCGGAATTGCAGAAGGCTGGGTTCCGAATTCGCAGATTGCGCGAGCGGGTGGTGCCGACGACCATGCGGCCATGGAGACAAGAAACATGAGCTTTCGCGCATTCGCGCTGCTGGCGCTCGCCGCCGCCACCCTGGTTCAACCGGCTGCGGCCAGCGCCGAGCCATACCCCTCGCGCCCCGTCACGCTGGTCGTGCCGCAGGCGGCCGGCGGCACCAACGACATCGTCGGGCGCCTCGTGGGCCAGAAGCTCGGCGAAGTGATGAACAACGCCAGCGTGGTGGTCGACAACCGGCCCGGTGCGGGCGGCAACATCGGCACGCAGCTCGTGGCCAAGGGCCCGAAGGACGGCTACACGCTGCTCATGACCATCAGCAGCAGCCAGGCCATCAACCCGGCGCTGTACAAGAACCCCGGCTTCGACCCGGTGAAAGACTTCAAGCCCGTGGGCCTGATCGGCGCGGTGCCCAACGTGCTGCTGGTCAACCCGTCGTTCCCGGCAAAGAACTTCGCCGAGTTCCTGAAGCTCGCGCGGCAGAAGGGCGCGAACTACCAGTACGCCTCGGCCGGCAACGGCACGCTCAACCACCTGCTTGGTGAAATGCTCAACAGCATGGCCGGCATCTCGCTGCAGCACGTGCCGTACAAGGGCGTGGCGCCGGCGCTCAACGACGTGCTGGGCGGGCAACTGCCGATCGTGTTCGCGAGCCTGCCTTCGGCGCTCTCGCACATCAAGGCCGGCAAGCTGCGCGCGCTGGCCGTGAGCGGCGACAAGCGCTCGCCCGTGTTGCCCGACGTGCCCACCATTGCCGAGGCGGTACCGGGCTACAACGGCACGCTGTGGATCGGCCTGTTCGCGCCCGCCGGCGTTCCGGCCGACGTGCTGGCGACATTGCAGGAGGCCACGCGCAAGGCGCTGGCGTCGAAAGACCTGCGCGACAAGCTCGACCAGCAGGGCGTGGAGATCGCGCCCGACACCTCCTCCGAACAGTTCGCGAAGCTGCTGCAGGACGACCTCGCCAAGTGGGCGCGCATCGTCAAGGCATCCGGCGCCGCGGTCGATTGAACCGAAGCATTGAAGCAACCCCAACCCATGAGCGAGCAAACCTCCCCGACACACCGCCTGATCGACGACGCCGCCCTGGCAAAGCTGCAGGCCTGGCAGGGCCGCAGCGAAACCCTGGCCGACGACATCACCGCCGCGCCCGTGCGCGCGCTTTCCGCCACCCTCGACCGCGACGACGCCGCGCCCGTGCCCGGCACGCGCTTGCCCGAGCTGTGGCACTGGCTGTACTTCCTGCCGCACCACCGCCAGTCGGAAATCGGCGAAGACGGCCACGCCCGGCGCGGCGGCTTCCTGCCGCCGGTGCCGCTGCCGCGCCGCATGTGGGCCGGCGGTCGGCTCAATTGGGAGGCGGGCAATCCGCTGCAGGTCGGCGACAAGGTGGAGCGCACCTCGACCATCGCCTCGGTCACGCACAAGGCCGGACGCACCGGCGAGCTGGTGTTCGTGCTGGTACGCCATGAGGTGCGCAACGAGCGCGGGCTCGCGCTGACCGAGGAGCACGACATCGTCTACCGCGCCGCAGCGCAGCCCGGCGAATCGGGGCCGCCCCCAACGCCCGCGCCGAAAGACGCCGCCTTCAGCCGCGACATCGCACCCGACGACGTGCTGCTGTTCCGCTACTCGGCGCTGACCTTCAACGGCCACCGCATCCACTACGACCGCCGGTACGTGACGAAGGTCGAGGGCTATCCGGGCCTGATCGTGCACGGCCCGCTGATCGCGACGCTGCTGGTCGACCTGCTGCGCAGCAACGTGCCGGGCGCGCAGCTCGCGCGCTTCGAGTTCCGCGCGGTGCGCCCGACCTTCGACACGGCACCGTTCCGCGTGCACGGCAAGCCGGGTGCTGACGGCAAGACATTCAGCCTCTGGGGCGAAGACGCCGACGGCTGGCTCACGATGCAGGCCACGGCCGTGCTGGCCTGAAGAGAGAGGACGAACACATGACCAGGCCACTGGACGGCATCACCGTCGTTTCTCTCGAACACGCCATCGCCGCCCCTTTCTGCACCCGGCAGCTGGCCGACCTCGGCGCGCGCGTCATCAAGGTGGAGCGGCCCGGCGCCGGCGACTTCGCGCGGGCCTACGACGAGCGCGTGGACGGCGAGGCCTCGCACTTCGTGTGGGTCAACCGCTCGAAGGAAAGCATCACGCTCGACCTCAAGCAGCCCGCCGCGCTCGAGGTGCTGCGGCAGCTGGTGGCCGATGCCGACGTGCTGGTGCAGAACCTCGCGCCCGGCGCGGCGGCTCGCATGGGGCTAGGCGCACAGGCGCTGCAGGCGGAGCATCCGAGGCTCATCGTGTGCGACATCTCGGGCTACGGCGACGACGGCCCGTACCGCGACAAGAAGGCCTACGACCTGCTGATCCAGAGCGAGGCGGGCTTCCTGTCGGTCACGGGCACGCCCGACGAGCCCTGCAAGTCGGGCAATTCCATCGCCGACATCGCGGCAGGCATGTACGCCTACACCGGCATCCTCGCGGCGCTGCTTCAGCGCGGCAAGACCGGCAAGGGCTCGCACATCGACGTGTCGATGCTCGAATCGCTGGCCGAGTGGATGGGCTACCCGATGTACTACGCCTATGAAGGCGCGCCGCCGCCGCCGCGCAGCGCCGCGTCGCACGCCACCATCTATCCCTACGGCCCGTTCCCCGCGGGCGACGGCGGCACGGTGATGCTCGGTCTGCAGAACGAGCGCGAATGGCGCGTGTTCTGCGAGAAGGTGCTGCTGCAGCCGGGGCTTGCGACGGATGCGCGCTTCGACAGCAACGCGCGGCGCAACGAACACCGCGAGACCCTGCGCGCGGTGATCGTCGAGACCTTCGGCGCGCTGAGCACGGCGCAGGTGCTCGAGCGGCTCGACACCGCGCAGATCGCCAATGCGCGCATGAACGACATGGCCGGCCTCTGGGCGCATCCGCAGCTGCAGGCGCGCGAGCGCTGGCGGCAGGTGGGCTCGCCGGCCGGTGACATTCCCGCATTGCTGCCCGCCGGGCGGCAGAGCGCGTTCGACTACCGCATGGACCCGATTCCGGCGGTCGGCCAGCACACCGACGCCATCCTGCGCGGCTTGGGGCGCAGCGAGGCGGACATCGCGGCGCTGCGCGAGGCGGGGGCGGTGTGAGCGGCAAGTCCCCGGTGCCCCTGGCGCTGGCACGCGCGTTTCTCTTCGTGCCGGCCGACCGGCCCGAGCGCCATGCCCGCGCGCTGGCGACCGGCGCGGGCGGCGTGATCGTCGATCTGGAAGACGCCGTGGCGCCCGAGCGCAAGGCAGCTGCGCGCGACGGTCTCGCGGCCTCGTTTGCCGCATTGCCGGCCGCCCGGCGCGGCCGCCTGCTGGTGCGCGTGAACGCCCAGGGCACGCCGTGGCACGGCGACGACTGCGCGCGGGTCAGCGAGCTGGCGAGGCAAGGCCTGATCGCCGGTGTCGTATTGCCCAAGGCCGAAAGCGCCGGAGACCTGGCGCGGCTGGCCGAAGCCGTCGGGCCTCGGGGCTTGCTGGTGCCGCTGATCGAATCGGCCGCCGGCCTTGCCGCCGTCGACGAGCTGGCCGCCGCTCCGCAAGTGCTGCGCCTGGCGTTCGGCAATCTCGATTTCCAGGCCGACCTGGGCCTGGCCTGCGACGAGGACGAAGCAGAACTGGTTCCGGTGCGCCTGGCGCTGCTGCTGGCCACGCGCCGCGCCGGGCTGCCCGCACCCATCGACGGCGTGACGCCCGACTGGCGCGATGCGGGACGCCTCGCGGCCGATACCGCGCGTGCCCGCCGCGGCGGCTTCGGCGCCAAGCTGTGCATCCATCCCGACCAGGTCGCGCCGGTGCATGCTGCGCTCGGCCCGAGCGCCGACGAACTGGCCTGGGCCCGCCGCGTGATCGAGGCGATCCGGGCGTCGGGCGGCGTCGTCAGCCTCGACGGCCGCATGGTCGATGCGCCCGTCGTGCGGCTCGCCGAGCGGCTGCTCGCGCTCGATGCCCCGCCACCGTCCTGAGACAGATACCTGCCCATAACCATAGGAGACAAAGAAGTGACAGCAACCAAGAAGACCTGGAAATTCAAGACCCTGATCGCAGCCGCCTCGGCGGGCGCCTGCCTGCTGGTGGCCCAATCGCCCGCCTCGGCGCAGGCCGCGTGGCCGGAAAAGCCCGTCACCATGGTCGTGCCGTATTCCGCGGGCGGCCCGACCGACGTGGTGGCGCGCATGCTCGCCATTCCGATGGGCAAGTCGCTCGGCCAGACGGTGATCGTCGAGAACACGGTGGGCGCGGGCGGCACCATCGCGCCGGCGCGCGTGGCCCGGGCGGCGCCCAACGGCTACACCATCCTGATCCACCACATGGGCATGGCCACCGCGCCAGCGCTCTACAAGAAGCTCAACTACGACCCGCTGAAGGACTTCGAATACGTCGGCCAGGTGCTGGACGTGCCGATGACGCTGCTCTCGCGCAAGGACTTCCCGGCCAACAACTACCAGGAACTGCTGGCCTACGTGAAGGCCAACAAGGACAAGGTCACGCTGGCCAACGCGGGCGTGGGGGCGGTGTCGCAGCTGTGCGGGCTGCTCTTCATGAACCAGATCGGGGTGCAGCTCACCACCGTGCCTTACAAGGGCGCGGGCCCGGCGCTGAACGACCTGATGGGCGGGCAGGTCGACCTGCTGTGCGACCAGACCACGCAGACCGCGCCGGTCATCAAGGACGGCAACCGGGTGAAGGTGTTCGGCGTGACCACGCCCAAGCGGCTGTCGAGCATGCCGAACATTCCGACGCTGGACGAGCAGGGCCTCAAGGGCTTCGACGTGCGGGTGTGGCACGGCATCTACGCGCCCAAGGGCACGCCGCCCGCGGTGATCGAGAAGCTGAACGTCGCCTTGCGCGCCGCGCTGCAGGACGACATGGTCAAGCACCGCCTGGCCGAGCTCAGTTCGGAGATCGTGCCGCTGGACAAGCAGACGCCGGAAAGCCTGCGCACGCACCTCGCGGCGGAGGTCGACAAGTGGGGCAAGGTGATCCGCGCGGCGGGCGTGCAGGCGGACTGAGCCTTCGCTTCAGGCGGGCGGGGCTTCTTCGGGCTGCGCCCGCAGTGTTTCCTCGAACAGCGCGAGCAACTGGCGCGCGAACAGGTCCATGTTGAGCGGCCGGTCGGTGCCGCCGTTCTCGATGGTGCGGCTGACCGTGGCCGCGCCGCCGACCACGGCGAGGCACACATGCCCCGGCGCGTCGCCGTAGGGGCTGCCAGCCGGTCCGGCGGCGCCGCTTTCGCTGATGCCCCAGCTCGTGTGGTGGCTGTCGCGCACCCGGCCGGCGACGAGGCGGGCGTAAGGCTCGGTCTCGCCGCGCATGCCGGCCATGTCTTCGGCTGTCAGGCCCAGCAGCGCCCGGCCCGCGCGCCGCGAATAGACCACGGCGCCGCCCCGGAAATACGCCGACGCGCCCGGCACGGCGAGCAGCGCGGCCGACACCAGTCCGCCGGCCGAGGATTCGACGACCGAGACGGTCTGGCCCCGCGAACGCAGCAGTTCGCCCACGCGCGCGGCCAGCACCGCCAGCGTCTCCGGGGTATCGATGGAGGAGGGCGACGTGCTCATGGCTTGGCGAACGGGGTGCCGGGGCGCTTCACGTAGGCCGGCGCGCGCTCGTGGCTCGCCGTGCTGCCGTAGACCGTGTCGGCCGGGTAGTACTCCGCCTGCAGCTGCACCTTGGCGGCGGCTTCCTCTCCCGCGGTGTGGGCGATGAAGGCCAGCATCAGGTCGGTGCCGGCCGAAACCCCGGCGGAAGTCCAGACGTTGCCGTCCCGCACGAAGCGTTGCTCGACCACCTTCACGTCGCCCAGCGCGCGCAGGCGGTCGAGCGAACCCCAGTGCGTGGTCGCGGTCTTGCCAGAGAGCAACCCGGCCGCGTGCAGCACGAAGGCGCCTGTGCACACCGACAGCAGCGCGCGGCAGCCGGGCGCCTGGTCGGCCAGGAAACGGGTCACTACCGGGTTGTCGACCTCGCGCCGGGTGCCCATGCCGCCGGGCACGAGCAGGTAGTCCAGCGGCGGGCAGTCGGCAAAAGACACGTGCGGGTTGACCGACAGGCCCTTGGCGCAGGCCACCGGCTCGCGCTTTTCGGCCACGATCAGGCAGTTGGCGGGTCCGCCGGCCAGCTTGCTCCACATGGTGAGCATTTCCCAGGGGCCGATGAAATCGAGCTCCTCGACGTCGGGGAAGATGATGATCCCGAAATTCATACTTTCGAACTCCTTGATATTTCCGTGGCGTTGGCGGTCGTGCAAGAACGTACAGGTGCACGCGCGGATGCGAGGATAGAGTCTGCGCTGAAGCCGCGCTTCGTGACAGCTGGTTGCAAGCCTGGCTCAGTGTTTTCCTCAGAGTTCGGTGGTCCGAAACTCGCTAGAGTGAAGGCGGCCGTTCAGGCTTTTGCTACGTACATAAAGGAATTCTCATGAGCAAGAAAGTTGCATATGTCACCGGGGGCATGGGTGGCATCGGAACAGCCATCTGCCAGCGCCTGCACAGAGACGGGTTCACCGTGGTCGCCGGCTGCGGCCCCACGCGCGACTACGCCAAGTGGCTGGCCGAACAGAAAGCCGAAGGCTTCGAGTTCCACGCCTCGGTCGGCAACGTCGGCGACTGGCAATCCACCGTCGAAGCCTTCTCCGCCGCCAAGGCTGCGCACGGCCCCATCGACGTGCTGGTCAACAACGCCGGCATCACGCGCGACCGCATGTTCCTCAAGATGACGCCCGAGGACTGGAGCGCGGTCATCGAAACCAACCTGAACAGCATGTTCAACGTCACCAAGCAGGTGGTGGGCGACATGGTCGAGAAGGGCTGGGGCCGCATCATCAACATCAGCTCGGTGAACGGCGCCAAGGGCCAGGCGGGCCAGACCAACTATTCGGCGGCCAAGGCCGGCATGCACGGCTTCACCATGGCGCTGGCGCAGGAACTGGCCAACAAGGGCGTGACGGTCAACACCGTGAGCCCGGGCTACATCGGCACCGACATGGTCAAGGCCATCCGCCAGGAAGTGCTCGACAAGATCGTGGCCACCATCCCGGTAAAGCGCCTGGGCGAGCCGAGCGAAATCGCCTCGATCATCTCGTGGCTCGCCACGGACGAAGGCGGCTACAGCACGGGGGCCGACTTCTCGGTCAACGGCGGCCTCCACATGCATTGAACATGCTGACTGGCACCTGAAGAAAAAACCCGCCTCGGCGGGTTTTTTTGTTCACGGATGCGGCTTCTACGAATGGAAACCCGATCCGACGCAACCTACAGTTCCGAATCTTCCGGAGGCATCCATGGAAAACACAACAAGTAAATCCGCCAAGAAGCTCCCTCTGTACCGCTCCCTCTACGTGCAGGTGATCACCGCGGTGATCATCGGCGTGCTGCTCGGCCATTTCTACCCCTCGGTCGGGGAAGCGATGAAGCCGCTGGGCGACGGCTTCATCAAGCTCATCAAGATGATCATCGCGCCGATCATCTTCTGCACGGTGGTGGTGGGCATCGCCGGCATGGAAGACATGAAGAAGGTCGGCAAGACCGGCGGCCTTGCGCTGCTGTACTTCGAGGTCGTCTCCAGCATCGCGCTGCTGGTCGGCCTGGTGCTGGTCAACGTGCTGCAGCCCGGCGCGGGCATGAACGTCGATCCGGCCACGCTCGACACCAAGTCGATCGCCTCGTACACCGGCCCCGGCAAGATGACCGGCACCGTCGACTTCATCCTGAACATCATCCCCAACACGCTGGTCGATGCCTTCGCCAAGGGCGAGATCCTGCAAGTGCTGCTGATTGCCGTGCTGTTCGGCTTCGCGCTGCACCGCTTCGGCGGGCGCGGCACGCTGGTGTTCGACGTGATCGAGAAGGGCTCGCACGTGCTCTTCGGCATCGTCAACTACATCATGAAGCTGGCGCCCATCGGCGCCTTCGGCGCGATGGCCTTCACCATCGGCAAGTACGGCCTGGGCAGCCTGTTCTCGCTGGGCAAGCTGATGGGCACGTTCTACCTGACCTGCCTGCTGTTCATCTTCGTGGTGCTGGGGCTCATTGCGCGCTTCCACGGGTTCAGCATCTGGAAGTTCATCAAGTACATCAAGGAAGAGCTGCTGATCGTGCTGGGCACGTCCTCCAGCGAATCGGTGCTGCCGCGCATGATGGAGAAGATGGAGAACCTGGGCGCCAACAAGACCTGCGTGGGCCTGGTCATTCCCACGGGCTACTCGTTCAACCTGGACGGCACTTCGATCTACCTGACGATGGCGGCGGTGTTCATCGCGCAGGCCACCAACACGCCGATGACGCTGGTGCAGGAGATAACGCTGCTGGCGGTGCTGCTGCTCACCTCGAAGGGCGCCGCCGGCGTCACGGGCAGCGGCTTCATCGTGCTGGCGGCCACGCTGTCGGCCGTGGGCCACGTGCCGGTGGCGGGGCTCGCGCTCATCCTGGGCATCGACCGCTTCATGTCGGAAGCCCGCGCGCTGACCAACCTGATCGGCAACGGCGTGGCCACCATCGTGGTCGCCAAGTGGACCAACGAACTGGACGAGAACCGGCTGCAAGCAGGTCTCAACAACGAGACCTGGGTCGAGGCGCAGGAGCCCGAGGCGCTGGACGCGGCACGCAGCGGCAAGATGGCCGGATAGCCGGGGGCCGCACCGGCGGCCCGGCAAGGCCGGTTCCGCGGTGTTCCGCGGTGTTGCGCGAAGAATCCTGCCAGCCTAAAAGGTTGAACATCGTTCCTGCAAAATGGGGCGATGCCCCATAGCGTCTCCCTCATCAACACCATTGCCGCCGGCCTGGGGCTTGCGCTTGTTTTCGGTTTCCTGGCGGCCAAGCTCAGGCTGCCGGCGCTGGTCGGCTACCTGCTGGCCGGCGTGATCATCGGCCCGTTCACACCGGGCTTCGTCGCGGATGCGGGCATTGCGGCCCAGCTCGCCGAAATCGGCGTGATGCTGCTGATGTTCGGTGTCGGCCTTCATTTCTCCCTGGACGACCTGCTGGCGGTGCGCAAGATCGCGCTGCCCGGCGCGCTCGCGCAGATCGCGGTGGCCACGCTGCTCGGCGGCGGGCTGGCCATGTGGTGGGGCTGGAGCCCCGGCGCTGCGCTGGTGTTCGGCCTGGCGCTGTCGGTGGCCAGCACTGTGGTGCTGCTGCGTGCGCTCGAAAGCCTGGGCATTCTCGATTCGTTCACCGGGCGCATCGCCATCGGCTGGCTGGTGGTCGAAGACCTGGCAATGGTTCTGGTGCTTGTGCTGATGCCGCCGCTGGCCGGCACGCTGGGCGGCCACGCGGCGCAAGAAGGGCCGGCCGATCCGCTGTGGCAGACCCTGGGCCTCACGCTGCTGCAGGTCGGCGGCTTCGTGGCGCTGATGCTGGTGGTGGGGCGGCGCGTGTTCCCGTGGATCCTCTGGCAGGTCACGCGCACCGGTTCGCGCGAGCTCTTCACGCTGTGCGTGGTGGCGGCCGCCGTGAGCATCGCCTTCGCTTCGGCGGCGCTGTTCGGCGTGTCGTTCGCGCTGGGCGCTTTCTTCGCGGGCATGGTCATGCGCGAGTCGCAGTTCGCGCATCGCGCCGCGGAAGAGTCGCTGCCGCTGCGCGACGCCTTCGCGGTGCTGTTCTTCGTGTCGGTCGGCATGCTGTTCGATCCCTCGGTGCTGATCGAGCGGCCGCTGCAGGTGCTGGCGGTGGTGCTGGTGATCGTGTTGGGCAAGTCGCTGGCGGCCTGCGCGCTGGTGCTGGTGTTCCGCTACCCGCTGGGCACGGCGCTCACTGTGAGCGCGAGCCTGGCGCAGATCGGGGAGTTCTCGTTCATCCTGGCGGGGCTGGGGGTGTCGCTCGGCTTGCTGCCGGTGGAGGGGCAGAGCCTGGTGCTGGCGGGGGCGCTAATTTCCATCGCCACCAATCCGCTGTGGTTCAGCCTGATCGCGCCCATGCAGAAATGGCTGCATGCGCATTCGTCTTTCGCGCGCGGGCTCGAGTCGCGCGACGACCCGCTGGCCGAACTGCCCATGACCACCGAGGCCAGGTACCTTTCGCGCCAGGTGGTGCTGGTGGGCTACGGCCGCGTCGGTCGCCGCATCGCGGCCGAACTCGACGCCAACGACATCCCCTACGTGGTCGCCGAGCAGAACCGCGAGCTGGTCGAGAAACTGCGCGAAGCCGGCACGCCGGCCGTGTGGGGCGATGCGGCCGACCCGGCCGTGCTGATCCAGGCGCACGTGGCCCGCGCCCGTGTGCTGGTGGTGGCCACGCCCGACGCGATGAACGTGCGCCAGATGATCGAGACGGCGCGCACGCTCAACCCGACCATCCAGACCGTGATCCGAAGCCACAACGAGCAGGAAGCCGCGCTGCTCACGCGCGAGGCAGCCGTGACGGTCTTCCTGGGCGAACAGGAACTCGCCCAGGCCATGGCGCGCGACGTGGTGCAGCGGGCCGTGTCGATGGCGGCCCCGGCCTGACGAACTCAGAGATCTTCGATCACCAGCGTGCGGTAACGCTGCGCGATGGAGTAGGGCACGGTGCGCACCAGCACCATGAGCTGTTCGGCCGCGTCACTGTCCTTTGTTTTCACCAGCAGCGCCGTGTGGCCCTCGCGCGCGAGCTTGGTGTACGCGCGCACAGTGGCGCCCTCGGTGCCGGCGGAAGGCAGGGGGTCGTCCGCCGTCTCCACGGTGGGCGTGATCTCGGCGAGCACGGTTTTCGCGGGAAGCAGGTAGACCTCGTCGCCGCTGGTGCCTTGCTCGATCAGGCTGCGGCCTATGCGGCGGGCATCTTCCGCGTCTGGAAACATGACCATCGAGTAGCCGGTCGGATAGAAGGCTCCGCCGATGCTCGATCGCATGCCGGGTTCGAGAGTGAAGTTCTTCATGCTGTCTCCTGCTTGTGCATCAACAAACATAGGCTGCATGGGGAAGACCCCCTGTAGGAGAAGCCCGGAAGCTGTCAACCGGCCTTGGCCTCCACCCATTCACCAATAAGCACTGCCCAATCCATTTCATGCCCACACCGAGAAACATC
The DNA here is from genome assembly GCF_965279555.1 of Variovorax sp. Taxonomy (NCBI): domain Bacteria; kingdom Pseudomonadati; phylum Pseudomonadota; class Betaproteobacteria; order Burkholderiales; family Comamonadaceae; genus Variovorax; species Variovorax sp. The sequence goes on from NZ_OZ257247.1 coordinate 1,612,057, forward strand.
GCGCTCACCGTCCATGAACTGGAAAAGGGTGAGTTCTACTGGGTGTTGATGGAAGCAGTGGCCGGGGAGCCCGGTGACGCCTCCCACTTCTACGAGCCGCTGGAAGCGGCGCTCGAGCCCTACGCCAGCTATTCGAATGCGCTCGTGGCCGGCGTGGCGGTGATGCGGCGCCTGTTCGGGCCGGACGGTAATACCGGCTCCTTATAATTTCGCGGTTTTGGTTTGTTAATTCTCACGAATCAAACCAATAGACACGGTTCGAAGGTGCCCCGCCCGCCATTCCATGGCGCCGGGGTTAAACGGGAAGCAGGTGCGCCGGGTCATTGCCGACACGGTCATTCCTGCGCTGCCCCCGCAACGGTCAGCGGATCGGAAATTCTCAAGCCAGCGCCTCCTTGAAGAGGCCGGCGGCCACTGCGCTTCGGCGTGGGAAGGCGAGGGTTTCTGCTTCGATGCGCACATCGCGCATCGAAGCGCTCCGCAAGCCCGGATACCGGCCTTGGAACCGCCTTCGGACGCTGCGGGAGTGCGTGTCCGGGCCTGCCGCCTTCGCGCTCGCGCTTGGACCGTCATCGCCCCTTCGCTTCTCCCGCTTCGTTCTTTTTCGGACAGAGGAGCCTGCGGGGACGCGGGCCGGAGGAGAGGTCACATGAGCCGACAGGCATCGCCAGCGCGCGATGGCAGGGGCGCGCCGCAACGTGCGCGACTTTCGGGTATCCCGGTGGCCCTGGGGCTGGCACTGGGCCTGGCATTCGGGCCTTCCGTGGCCCTCGCACAGGCCGCCGGCAACCAGAGCCTGGCGCCGGTGCAGGTCGAGGCCGACCGCCACACGCGGCTCGCCATCGACGAGACGACGCAGACCGGCAGCCGCCTGGGCCTGACGCCGCTTGAAACGCCGGCCAGCATCGAGGTGCTTAGCGGCGACACCATCCGCGCACGCGGCGACGTCTCGGTGATCGATGCCGCCACCCGCGCCACCGGCATCACCGGTTCGCCCGGCCCCGGCAACGGCGGCACCGCGATGGCGGCGCGCGGCTTCCTGGGCCACGGCTCGGTGATGCAGCTGTTCGACGGCACGCGGCTGTATGCGGGCGCGGGCACCGTCACCTTTCCGTTCGACACCTGGTCGGTCGACCGCATCGAGATACTGCGCGGCGCGGCCTCGGTGATGTACGGCGAAGGCGCCATCGGCGGCGCGATCAACGTGGTGCCCAGGAAGCCCACGCGCGGGCCGATCCAGAACCAGGCGCTGGTCACCGTCGGCTCCGACGCCACCCGCCAGGTGGCCTTTGGCAGCGGCGGCGCGATCGATGACAGGCTCTCCTACCGCTTCGACATCAGCCACCGCCAGACCGACGGCTTCATGCAGCGCGGCCAGGCCGAAAGCCTGGCCGTGGGCGCGGCCGTGCGGCTCGACGTGTCTTCGCAACTGCAGTTCACGCTCTCGCACGACGAGGGCCGGCAGTCGCCGCAGCGCTACTACGGCGTGCCGCTGATCGACGGCCGCCTGAGCAGCCAGACGCTGCGCCAGAACTACAACCTCGACGACTCCGAGATCAAGTACCGCGACAAGTGGACCCGCCTCGAGGCCCAGTGGACGCCGAACGATTCGGTCACCGTGCGCAACCAGCTCTACCGGCTGGAGAGCAAGCGCCACTGGCGCAACAGCGAGACCTACACCTACAGCGCCACCACGCGCCGCGTGACGCGCGGCGACTACCTGGAAATCGGCCACGACCAGGAGCAGATCGGCAACCGCACCGACGCCACCTTCAGGCACGGCCTGTTCGGCCTGGCCAACCAGGTGCTGATGGGCTTCGACGTGAACCGCATCGACTTCCAGCACACCAACGATTCGCCCTACGGCGGGCGATCGGTGGTGGACCCCTTCGTCTTCAACCCGGGCTACTACGTTTCGCCCGTGGCCTACACGCCTCGCTACCGGACCAAGACCGACACCTACGCCTTCTTCACCGAAGACAAGCTGGCCTTCAACGAGCAATGGTCGGTGGTGGGCAGCCTGCGCTGGGACCACGCGAAGATCGCGCGCGCCGACCTGCAGAACGCGGCCAACAACCTGGGCAAGACCTTCGAGTACGCCACCGGCCGCTTTGGCGTGGTGTATGCGCCCGATGCGTCGCAGTCGTTCTACGCGCAGGTGGCGCGCGCGGCCGATCCGCTGACCTCGCTCATCAGCACCTCGGCCACGCAAGTGCCGTTCGAGCTCAGCACCGGCAAGCAGGTCGAGGTCGGCTACAAGCGCCAGTTCGCCGACAACCGCGGCGCCTGGACCGTGGCCGCCTACCGCATAGAGAAGAACAAGCTGCTGTCGCGCGACGCGAGCGACCCGAGCAAGACGCAGCAGATCGGCCGGCAGTCTTCCGAGGGCATCGAGGCCACGCTGGACATGGCGCTCACGCCCACGCTGAACCTCGAGGCCAACATCGCCAGGCTGCGCGCGCGCTACGACGACTTCAACGAAGTGGTCGGCGGCAAGCTGATTTCGCGCGCGGGCAACACGCCCAACGGCGTGCCCGAGCAGGCGGCCAACCTGTGGCTCAACTGGCGCTTCCTGCCGCAGTGGGAGGCCGCATTCGGCGTGCGCTACGTCGGCCCGCGCCAGGTCGATGCCGCCAATTCGCGCAAGATCGGCTCGTACACCGTGGCCGACGCCTCGGTGAGCTGGCAAGCGAACCGTTCGCTGAAGCTGGCGCTGCGCGCCTACAACCTGGCCGACCGGCGCTATGCGGTGTCGTTCTCCAACGGTGGCAACCAGTGGCTGCTGGGCCGCCCGCGTTCGTTCGAACTCTCGGCGCTGGTCGATTTCTGAGCGACCCACGCATGACTTCCGCATGGCGCCGCACCTGGCCGCGCATCCGCCACTGCCTCTACTGGACCCACCGGTGGCTGGGCATCGGCGGCTGCCTGCTGTTCGTCATGTGGTTCGTCTCGGGCGTGGTGATGATGTACGTGGGGTATCCCAACCTCACGGACGCCGAGCGGCTGGCCGGGCTGGGGCCGCTGCGCCTTGCGCAGGCAACGGTGTCGCCCACGGCCGCGCTCGACGCGTTGCCGCCCGCCGCACGCGCACAGCCGCCAAGGCGCATGGTGCTGGAAATGCAGGGCGGCACCGACTCGCAGCCCGTGTGGCGCATCGTCGATGCGCGCGGCGGCCGGCACACGGTCTCGGCACGCGACGGCCATGTGCCGGGCCCGGTCGATGCCGTGCAGGCCGAAGCCATTGGGCGCGCGTTCTCGGGCCGGGCCGGCGCGCGCTGAGCCGAGACGCTGGAGCGCGACCAGTGGACCGTGCCGCAGGGCCTGAACCCGCTGCGTCCGCTGCACCGCATCGAACTGGGCGACGCGGCCGGCACCGAGCTGTATGTGTCTTCGCGCAACGGCGAGGTGGTGCGCGACACCAACCGTTCCGAGCGCTTCTGGAACTGGCTGGGCTCGGTGCCGCACTGGATCTACTTCACGCCGCTGCGCGCCGACCCGCCCCTGTGGCACGAAGTGGTCGTGTGGCTGTCGGCGGCGTGCATCGTCTCGGCGGTGACGGGCATCGTCATCGGCATCCTGCGCGTGCGGCTGCGCAGGCGCTTTCGCAATGGCGCCGTCACGCCCTACACGGGGTGGATGGCCTGGCACCACGTCGCGGGGCTGATCGGCGGCTTCTTCGTGCTGACCTGGATCAGCAGCGGCTGGCTCTCGATGAACCCCCACGGCTGGTTCCAGCGCGGGCCGGGCGACGCGGCCGCAATGGCCCGCTACAGCGGTGCCGGGGCGTCGCCGTTCCCCTGGCCGCCGGCGTCATTGCCGGACGGCGAGGGCGCCGCCGCGCCGCGCGAGGCCGTGCTGCTGTGGTTCGACGGCCGGCCGCTGCTGCAGCTGCGCGATGCGCGGGCGCGCGTGCGGGTGGTCGATGCCGCCACCGGCGCGCCTGCTTCCATCACAAGGGACGACATCGTGCGGGCCGCATCGGCCCTGCGGCCCGGCGCCCGTGTCACCGAGGCGGTGCTCCAGACGCGCGAAGACTTTCACTGGTACGGCCACCACCGCGAACGCATCGTGCCCGTGTGGCGCCTGCAGTTCGACGACGCCGCGCGCAGCCGGATCTACATCGACCCGGCCAGCGGGCAGGTGGCGGGCAGCAACGACAGCAACTCGCGCCTGCGCCGCTGGCTCTTCAACGCGGCCCACAGCCTCGACTTTCCCTGGCTCATCCAGTACCGCCCGGCCTGGGACTTCGTGATGTGGCTGCTTTCGATCATCGGTGCGGTAGCCTCGGCCAGCGGCGTGGTGATCGGCTGGCGCCGGCTGCGGCGCAAGCCACGGCGGGCGGCGGCCTCGAAGGGGCTTGCGCAGGCAGGTCCATGAACCAACAATCAACTTTCGCACTGCGGTGCATTTCAGGAGGTGCTCGATGCACATCGAACCAGGTCTCGTCGACGGAACCAAGATTTTTCTCAGCTATGCAACGGCCGCTGCCGCACTCGCCTACACAGGCAAGGTGGCCATCGAAACCGCGGTGAAGGACGGCCTTGCCGCCCTGGTGCTGCGCTGCGCCATTGCCGTGGCGCTGGTGTTCTGCTTCTTCGAGGTGTTGCCGCATCACCCGGTGGGCGTGTCCGAGGTGCACCTGATCCTCGGCACCACGCTGCTGCTGGTGTTCGGGCTGGCGCCGGCGGCCATCGGGCTGGCTGGCGGGCTCCTCATCCAGGGCCTGTTCTTCGAGCCGCAGGACATTGCGCAGTACGGCATGAACGTCACCACGCTGCTGGTGCCGCTGTTCGCTACCGCCGCGCTGGCGCGCCGCATCATCCCGAAGAACGTGGCTTATGTGGACCTGAGCTACCAGCAGGCTTTCAAGCTGTCGGTGGCCTACCAGGGCGGCATCGTGGTCTGGGTCGGCTTCTGGGCGCTGTACGGCCGCGGTACCGGGCTCGAGAACCTCGGCCAGATCGCCAGCTTCGGCGCTGCCTACATGACGGTGGTGCTGGTCGAGCCGCTGGTCGACCTGGGCGTGCTGGCCGCCGCCAAGGGCTGGCGCCGCCTGCAGGGCTCGGTCTTCGTCGAGCGTCGCCTGTACGGCGGCGTCTGATTCGCCAAGCACTCTCTCTTCCTGGGCGCCAGGCTCGTTTAGTGGGCCTGGCGCCGATTCTCTTGTGATGACTACCGGCTCGCCTTTGCTGGCGCCCGGTGCTCGTTCATCCATCCGGCCGCCACCGGCGCCCGAAAGAACACTTTCATGACCCAAGCAAGCAACGCCAAGATTCCCGTCACCATCGTCACTGGCTTCCTCGGCAGCGGCAAGACCACGCTGCTGCGCCACATTCTCGGCAATGCCGAAGGCCGCCGCATCGCGGTGATCGTCAACGAGTTCGGCGAGCTCGGCATCGACGGCGAGATTCTTCGCGGCTGCGGCATCGGCTGCGACGACGAAGGCAACGAGCGCGAAGGCGCGCTCTATGAGTTGGCCAACGGCTGCGTGTGCTGCACCGTGCAGGAAGAGTTCCTGCCCGTGATGCTGCAGCTGGCCGAGCGGCGCGGCGACCTCGACGCGGTGCTCATCGAGACCTCGGGCCTGGCACTGCCCAAGCCGCTGGTGCAGGCCTTCCAGTGGCCGGACATCGCCAACATCTTCACCGTCGACTCGGTGGTCACAGTGGTGGACGGCCCGGCCGCCGCGTCGGGCCAGTTCGCGGAGAACCCCGAGGCCGTGGACGAAGCGCGCCGCGCCGACCCCAACCTCGACCACGAATCGCCGCTGCACGAGCTGTTCGAAGACCAGCTCTCGGCCGCCGACCTGGTGGTGCTCAACAAGACCGACCTGATGGACGACGCCGCGCGTGCGAAGGTGGAGGCCCTGGTGCGCGAAGAACTGCCGCCCGAAGTGAAGATCGTCGCCGCCACCGAAGGCAGGCTGCCGCTCGCGCTGCTGCTGGGCCAGGGTCGCGCCGCCGAGGCCACCATCCACCTGCGCGAAAGCCACCACGACCACGAGGAAGACCATGACCACGACGAGTTCGACTCGCTGGTGATCGAGCTGCCGCCCGTGGACCGCGACAGCCTGCTGGCCGTGCTCGGCAAGCTGGTCGAGCAGCACACCATCTACCGCGTGAAGGGCTTCGTCGCCATTCCGGGCAAGCCGATGCGCCTGCTGGTGCAGGGCGTGGGCCGGCGCTTCGACCACCACTTCGACCGCCGCTGGCGCGACGGCGAGGCGCAGCGCACGCGGCTGGTGTTCATCGGCGAAGACCTGGACGAAGCGGTGCTGCGCAAGGCGCTGGAAGAAGTGGCCGCGGTCGCCGCCTGACGGCCTGCACGCATGCACCTGCTGAGCACCCAGCCCGGACGCTTCGTCGAGGACGACAGCGTCGTCACCCGTCTCGACCAGACGCCGGGCGACGTCGTGGTGCTCAGCTCGGCCGACACCACGCTCGCACTGCTGGCCGCCGCGCGCACCGCGCTGGCCGAAACCGACCCCGGCTACCCGTCGCTGCGGCTGGCCAACCTCATGTACCTGAAGCAGCCGGCCTCGCTCGACCTGTACATCGACGAGGTGCTGCAGCATGCGCGCGTGGTGGTGGTCGACCACCTGGGGGCCGAATCGGCCTGGGCCTACGGGCTGCAACAGCTGGAGAAGCTCGCGAAGCGCAAGGGCCAGCAGCTCGCGATGTTCTCCGGCGACCTGCAGGAAGACGAAGACCTGCTGGCGCGCAGCACCGCGCCGCGCGCGGTGAGCCGGCAGCTCTGGCAGTACATGCGTGCGGGCGGTGCGGGCAATGCGCTGCAGTTCCTGCGCGCGGTGGCCTTCCACGGCCTCGGCCATGGAGAGGCGCCGCTGCCGCCGCGCAGCCTGCCGCAAGTCGCGCTGCATGTGCCGCGCGGCATGGACGCGGCGCACACCGTTGCCGGCATCGACGACCTGCGCGCCGGCTGGCACGCGGGTGCGCCGGTGGTGGCGCTGGTGTTCTATCGCTCGCACCTGCTGGCGGGCAACACCGTGGCCTTCGATGCCATGGCCGCCGCGCTGAGCGCCGAGGGGCTGAACCCGCTGCCCGTTGCGCTCGATTCGCTGAAAGACCCGCTGTGCCTGTCGGCGCTGCGCGAGCTGTGCGCAGCGCATGACGTGCAGCTCGTCCTCAACACCACTGCCTTCGCCGCGCTGGGGCAGGGCACACAGAAAGAAGAAGGCGAAGGCCTCGCGCTGGCCGGCGACGCGCCCGTGCTGCAGGTGATCGTGAGCGGCGGCAACCGCGAAGACTGGCTGGCCGACAGCCAGGGCCTGCGCCCGCGCGACATCGCCATGCAGATCGCGCTGCCCGAGATGGACGGCCGCATCATCACGCGCGCCGTGAGCTTCAAGGGCCTGTCGCACCGCTGCGAGCTCACGCAGACCGAAGTGGTGAACTACCAGCCCGAGCCCGACCGCGTTGCCTTCGTGGCCGAGCTGGCGCGGCGCTGGTGCCGGCTGCGCGCGCTCGACGCGGCCGACAAGCGCATCGCGCTGATCCTGGCCAACTACCCCGGCAGCGAAGGCCGCATCGGCAGCGGCGTGGGGCTCGACACGCCGGCCTCGGTCATCGCCATCCTGCGCGCGATGCAGGCCGAGGGCTATGCGCTCGGCAACCCCGCCGCGCTGCCCGAAGACGGCGACGCGCTGATGCGCAGGCTGCAGGAAGGCATCGCGAACGACCCCGCGCAGTGGGCCGCGCGCCCGGCCTGGCAAAGCTATGCGCTGGCCGACTACCGCGCGCGGCTCGCGTCGCTGCCCGCGGGCATGGCGGATGCCATCGACGCCCGCTGGGGCGCGCCCGAACAAGACCCCCTGGTGCGCCAGGGCCGCTTCATGATCGCGGGGCTGCGGCTGGGCCGGGTGTTCGTCGGCATCCAGCCCGCGCGCGCGCTGGGCACCCTGGGCGCGGCCGACTACGCGAGCTACCACGACGCCGAACTGGTGCCGCCGCACAGCTACCTCGCCTTCTATTTCTGGCTGCGCGATGCCTTCGCCATCGACGCGGTGGTGCACGTCGGCAAGCATGGCAACCTCGAGTGGCTGCCGGGCAAGAGCATCGCGCTGTCGCAGGCCTGCTGGCCCGACGCCATCCTGGGGCCGATGCCCAATGTCTATCCCTTCATCGTCAACGACCCGGGCGAGGGCGCGCAGGCCAAGCGGCGCACGCAGGCGGTCATCGTCGACCACCTGATGCCGCCGCTCACGCGCGCCGAGAACCACGGCCCGCTGCAAGACCTGGAGCGGCAGGTGGACGAGTACTACGACGCGCTGCTGGTCGACGCGCGCCGCGCCAAGGTACTGCGCGCGCAGATCCTCGCGTCGGTGCGGGCGCAGCATCTGGTCGAGGAACTCGGCATGCCGGGCGCGGAAGACGACGCGGTGCTGGCGCGTGTCGACGCCTATTTGTGCGAGCTGAAGGAAACCCAGATCCGCGACGGGCTGCATGTGTTCGGCGCATCGCCGGCAGGCCGCTTGCGGCGCGACACGCTGCTGGCGCTTGCGCGCTATCCGGCCGCTGAAGGCGCTGGCGAGAACGCGGGGCTGCTCGGCGCGCTGGCAAATGATCTGCTGCCCGGCGAAGGCTTCGATCCGCTCGACATCGACGCGGCCAAGCCCTGGCTGGGCGCGCGGCCCGCGCTGCTGCAATCGGTCAGCACCGATGCGTGGCGGCACCAGGGCGACACGCGCGAGCGGCTGGAGTTGCTGGCGCAGCGGCTGATCGAATCGCGCGATTGCCCGCCCGATCTGCCGCGCACCTCGGCGGTGCTCGGGCGCATCGAACGGAGCCTGGCCCCCGCGCTCGACGCATGCGGCACGCAGGAGCTGCTGCAACTCTCCCGCGCCCTGCAAGGCCGCTTCGTGCCGCCCGGCCCGAGCGGATCGCCGTCGCGCGGCCGGCCCGACGTGCTGCCCACCGGGCGCAACTTCTATGCGGTCGACACCCGTGCCATTCCCACGCCCACGGCCTGGATGCTGGGCCTGAAGTCCGCCGCGCAACTGGTGGAGCGCCACATGCAGGAGCACGGCGACTACCCGGTGGCGATGGGGCTGTCGGTCTGGGGCACGGCCACCATGCGCACCGGCGGCGACGATCTGGCGCAGGCCTTCGCGCTCATCGGCGTGCGGCCCAAGTGGGCGCCAGGCAGCCAGCGGGTGGTCGATTTCGAGGTGCTGCCCACGGTGGGGCTGGGCCGCCCGCGCATCGACGTCACGCTGCGCATCTCGGGCTTCTTCCGCGACGCCTTTCCCAATGCCGTGCAGATGTTCGACGCCGCCGTGCAGGCTGTCGCGGCACAGGAAGACGAAGACGCCGAGCGCAACCCGATCCGCGCGCGCATCCTGCGCGAAGCCGCCACGCTGGAAGCGCAGGGCGTGGCGCCCGACGCGGCCCGCACCCAGGCCGGCTGGCGCGTGTTCGGCTCGGCGCCGGGCAGCTACGGCTCGGGCCTGCAGCCGCTGTTCGACCACGGCGACTGGCAGACCGACGACGACCTGTCGAAGGCTTATGTCGGCGGCAGTGCCCATGCCTACGGGCAGGGCAGCGACGGCGTGCCGGCAGCAGGCGCGCTGGTGCGCAGGCTGCGCGCCATGGACGTCGTCATGCAGAACCAGGACAGCCGCGAGCACGACCTGCTCGACTCCAACGACTACTACCAGTTCCAGGGCGGCATGGCCGCCGCCGTGCGCCACCTGAGCGGCCGGCAGCCGGCCATGTACCACGGCGACCATGGCAACCCGCAGGCGCCGCGCGTGCGCACGCTGAAGGAAGAAATCAGCCGCGTCATCCGTTCGCGCGTGGTCAATCCCAAGTGGATCGACGGCGTGAAGCGGCACGGCTACAAGGGCGCGTTCGAAATGGCCGCCACGGTCGACTACCTGTTCGGCTTCGACGCCACCGCGCGCGTGGTCGGTGACCACCAGTACGCGATGGTGGCCGACGCCTACGTGCTGGACGAGGCCACCCGCGATTTCGTGAGCGAGCACAATCCGCGCGCACTGCACGACATGCTCGGCCGCCTGCTCGAAGCGATGCAGCGCGGCCTCTGGCAGTCGCCCGGCGACTACCGCACCCAATTGGAGAACCTGCTGCTCGACCAGGAGCAGCGGATGGAAGGAAGCCTCAGATGACCACAGCCGCCCCGATGCCGCTGCCTTTTCCTTTTGCCGCGATCGCCGGTCAGCCGCAGTTGCGGCAGGCGCTGCTGCTGGCCGCGGTCGATCCCGCGCTGGGCGGCGTGCTGATCGAAGGGCCGCGCGGCACGGCCAAGACCACCGCCGCGCGCGCGCTGGCCGAGCTGCTGCCCGGCGCGCCCTTCGTCACGCTGCCGCTGGGCGCGAGCCTCGAGAGCCTGGTCGGCACGCTGGACCTCGGCCAGGCGCTGGCCGGCCATGAGCTCAAGTTCGCGCCCGGCCTGCTGGCGCGCGCGCACGGCGGCGTGCTGTACGTGGACGAAATCAACCTGCTGCCCGATGCGCTGATCGATTCGCTGCTCGACGCGGCGGCCAGCGGCGTGAACGTGGTCGAACGCGACGGCATCTCGCACCGGCACGCCGCGCGCTTCGTGCTGGTCGGCACCATGAACCCGGAAGAAGGCACGCTGCGGCCCCAACTGCTCGACCGCTTCGGGCTGTGCGTGCAGTTGCGCAACATCGACGATGCGGCCGGGCGCCAGGCCATCGTGCGCGCGCGGCTGGCGTTCGATGCCGATCCGGCCGCCTTCCGCGCGAAACATGCGCAGGCAGAGTCCGAGCTGTCCGCCGCGCTGGCGCGGGCTCGCGCGCGGCTGGCCGATGCCTCGGCGCTGCCTTATGGGGACGCGGTGCATGACGCGGTGTGCGCGCTGTGCATCGAGGCCGGCGTCGACGGCCTTCGCGCGGACCTCGTCATGCTGCGCTCGGCGCGCGCGCTCGCAGCGTGGGAAGACGCAGAAGCCATCACCACCGATCACGTGCAGCGTGCGGCCGAAGCGGTGCTGCTGCACCGTCGAAAGCCCGAAGCCGCTGGCGCGCCGCCGGCCAAGGCGGCCACGCCCGCACCTGCGCCCCGTGGCACCGAGACGAACGGCACCTCCAGGACAAGCGGTGCCGCCGACGAAGACTGGGGCGCCATGCCGCCCGAGCCCGTCGGCATCGAGCGCGTGAAACCGCTGCGCCCGCTGATCGCCTCCCGCCCGCAGGCCGCTCCAAAAAAAGCCTGAGCCTCCGGGACGCCGCACCCGCTGGCGCGCGCCAGGGTGACCGGAGGCAGGGCACGCAGAGGGACGCATGGCATGGCGCCGCATCGCAGGGCGCGGGCTTCGACTGGCCGCGCACTTTCGCGGCACGCGGTGCTGGCCAATTGCGTGCCGAACACCTGCGCCACCGCCCGCAGGAAGCACGCAGCGGCGCGCTGCACTGCTTCCTGCTCGACTGCTCGGCCTCCATGCGCGACGACGGCAACCTCGCGCGCGCCAAGGGCCTGCTGCTCGCATTGATGGAGGAGGCCTACCAGCGCCGCGACCATGTCGCGCTGCTTTGCTTCGCAGGCGAGGTGGTCGAACTGCGCCTGCCGCCGCGCCGCGCCAGTGCCTGGAACGACGACTGGGTCGCGCCGATTGCCGCTGGTGGCGGCACGCCCCTCGCATTGGGCGTGCAGCGTGCCGACCAGTTGCTCGCGAAGAGCGAAGCGCGGCAGCGCTGGCTGTGGCTGCTGACCGACGGCCGCAGCAGCGAAAGCCCCGTGCGGCCCGAGTCGGCCGACGTCGCGTGCGTCGTTGATTTCGAGGCGGCGCGGGTGCCACTGCACCGCGCGAAGCAGCTCGCCGAGGGGTGGGATGCGCGCTACCTCACTGTGTAGGGCTGAGCGGTGTTTTGCGCCGCCGTTGCGTTACCGTGCGGCATGAGCGTCAAAACCTTCTTCCTGGCCCTTGCGTTGAGCGTGACGCTGCCTGCCTTCGCACAACCCGCCGTGCCGCCGGACAGCGCGACTTGCCAGGCCGAGGAGGCTGCCCTTGAGCGCGACATCGATCTCGCGCGTTCCCGGGGCCAGATGCTGCGGCGGGGAGAGCTTGCCGAAGCATTGAGCGCGCTGCAGATGCAATGCAAGGCCGCGGCGCCGGCCGAGAGCCGCGCAGCCCGAATCGCCAGGCTGGAGCAGCAAGCCAGGGCGCTGCGCCAGGAGCTCGATCGCACCGAGGAGCAACTGCGCAAGCTGAAGAGCGAGTCGCCCTGAGGCCGGTGCCGGATCGCTTACGGGGCGGGGGCCTCGGCCTCTTCAGGCGCCAGCATCGTCCCCCGGCAGTTCGCCGAGCCGCAGTGGCAGGGGTACTTGGACGGCGGCGAGCCGTCGTCCGCCGTCAGCGAATAGTCGATGAACAGCTCGTCGCCCGCATCCACGGCCGTGAGCGTCTGGAACTTCAGCACCAGCTCACCGCCTTCGTCGTATTCCTCGACCGCCTCGCAGTTGGGCTCGCACGAATGATTCAGGTGGCGCGTGGCGTTGCCGCCCTTGGCGCCGTCGATGGTCTCGTGGTTCGACAGCGTGAAAAGGTAGGTGAGCTGGTCGTTCCAGACCTTGGTGGCGATCTCGGCCTTGGTGTAGCGGCGGCCTTCGTACAGGCCCAGGAAGGCCTCGGGCGGCAGGTCGCGCGTGGCGAAGGCCCCAAGGCCGTGCACGCCGCTGGGGCCGACCCGGACGAAAGGCGTGGACGATGTGATTTGCTTGCGGTGCTTCATGGGGTGCGGGGTCAGGCGAGAGGGGCGTCGTTGTCTTGCTGGAGTGTCAAGGCCATTTCGACCTGGCGGATGACAGGAACCGCGCCACGCGCGCTGGCGGCCCGCAGCAGCGGGCTGCCCTCGGGCTCGTCCACCAGCCGCCAGCGGGTGCCGGGGCGGGCCGTTGCAAGGGCGTCGAGCAGTTCGTGCGCGGCGGTTTCGTCGAGGGCCGCGGCGTCGAGCAGTGCACCCTGGCCGTCGCCGGCCTGCGGCATCACGGCGTAAGCGCAAAGCGTGTCGTTGCGCCACACGCCGAGCGCGACGGCGTGTTCGCGCACCAGGGCGTCCAGCACGGTCGGCCATTCGCGGCGCCAGGTGGGCCGGGAAACCTCGGCGCAGGCGTGGTGCAGCTGCTGGAGCGCGGCGGGTTCAGGCCGCGTGCTGGCTTTCCTGCGATGTTTTTCGAAGCTCCATTCGCGCACGTCGAGCGAGCGCAACTCCTTGAAGCCGGCCTGCCGGTAGAGCGCGCGCGCCGGGTTCTGCTCGATCACTTCGAGAAACGCCTGCGCGATACGGGCCTGCGACAGCGCCGCGGCCTGCGACTTGATCAGTTGCCCGGCCAGCCCTTGCCGCCGGTGCGAATCCGCAATGCCGAAGCCTGCGAGGTAGGCGCGCGGCCCGCGCCGGCCGACCAGCGAGATGCCGCAGGCCGTGCCGTCCATCGTCAGTACGCGCGAGAGCGACAGGTCGACCTCGCCGCGCCGCAGGTGGCGCTCGAAGCGTTGCTCGTCGAACGCGATGGGTACGAAGTAGCCCTCGTAGGCGCGGTTCCAGAGCGCGGTGAGTTCGCCGCGAGAGAAGTCCGTGGCGGGGACCACCGCCATGCCGCTGCTGTTCTGCATGAAGTGTCAGGCGACCGGGAGCTTCGCCACGAAACAGGTTCCGTCGTCCGCGCAGGAGGTGACCTCCAGCGTGCCGCCGTGGGCTGCGACGATTTCCGCGCAGATGTACAGGCCCAGCCCCAGGCCGCCGCCGGGCTTGCTGTTCTCGGGGCGCCAGTAGGGCTGGAAGATCTTGGTGATGTCGCCGGGCGGAATGGGCTCGCCGCCGTTGGCGACCGACAGCACCAGCTGGCCTTCGCGCACCTCGGCGCGCACCACGATCGGCTGGTCCGGCGCGCCGTGCGTGACCGCATTGCCCAGCAGGTTGGACAGCACCTGCTGGATGCGCCCCTGGTCGCAGCGCACGGTGCCGCTGATGGAGAGTTCGTCGCGAATGTCGAGCGCCGCATGGGCGGCCCGCACTTCGTCGATCACGTCCTTGAGCCCCGAGGCCAGGGAACCGGCTTCGCGGATCTCCAGGCCCATGCCCGAGCCGAGCCGCACGCGGGCAAAGTCGAGCACGTCGTCGATCAGCGCCGACATGCGGCGCGTGCTGGCCTTCAGGCGGGTGCCCAGCTTCACGAGATCGGGCTCGGCCTGCCGGCGGATCAGCAGTTCGGCCGCCGCGCCCACCGACGACAGCGGGTTGCGCAGGTCATGCCCCAGCACGGCGATGAACTGCTCGCGCAGTTCGGCAGTGGCGTGGGCGGACTGCAGGGCGGTTTCGGTGCGCTCCTGGCGGTCTTCGATCTCCAGCTGGCGTGCGATCAGGTCGGCAAAGGCGGTGAACATTGCCACCACGCGCGGTTCCGACACCTGGGCCGGACGCGGGTCGATGGCGCAGAGGTTGCCGAAGTAGTCGCCGTTGGTGTGGATGATGGGCACCGAGATGTAGCTCTCGATGTTGTACAGGCGCGGCGTGTGGTGGTCGAAGTAGACGGGGTCGGTGCTGGCCTGGTCGATCACCACCGGCTGGCGCGCCGCGCGCGACTCGCTGCACAGCGTGGTCCGCACCTCGAGTTGGCCGCCGGGCTTCAGGCCGAACTGGATGTTGTCTTCCACCGCGCACGCGGTCCAGGTGCCGTCCGTCACGCGGGCCACGGCCGCGAAGCCCATGCCGGTGTGCTGGCAGATGACCTTCAGCAGCGAGGGCACCGCACTGATGCGGCCGATGGCCGCCACGTCCCGCGCGATGGCTTCGTCGGTATCGACGGCGGCTACAGGCGCGGGAGAATCGGGAGAAGTGCTCAAGATGCTGGAATGGTACGTCAGGGGCGCCGCCGAGGGGCGCGGCCGGTCAAGGCTTCGGTTCGCCCAGCGAGGCGAGGCAGCCCACGATGGCGTCGGCCGCCTCGTCCAGCCGGGGGCCGGGGCGCATCATCAGGTCGAAGCGGGCCGAGGCGAAGCTGCAGACCCGCCCTCTCTTTATTGCCGACATGGCCGACCAGCCGGGCCGTCCGGCCATGGCCGAGATCTCGCCGAGCGCCGACACCATCAGCACGTCGGGGTCGGCGCGCACCACGAATTCGGGGCTCATCTTGGGAAAGGGGCCGAGCGTGCCTGGCACCGCGTTGCCCAGCCCCAGGCGGGCCAGGGTTTCGCCGATGAACGAGCTTTCGCTGGCCGCCGCCATGCCGCCGTGCACTTCGAAGTACACGCGCCGGCCCTGCCAGCCGGCCGGCACGCGCGCCCGTGCGGCGTCCAGTCCGGCATCGAGCTTGCGCCAGAAAGCCTCGCCGGCGCCCGGGCGGCCGGTGGCGCGGGCCACGGTCTCCATCACTCGGCGCATGTCGGCATGAGTCTTGGCGTCGAGCGCCAGCACCTTGATGCCCAGGCGCTCCAGCGGCTCGGCGGCACGGCTGCGCGGGCGCAACAGGACCAGGTCGGGCTTGAGCGAGACGATGCGCTCGATGTTGGCGTCGTCGATGCCTCCCACCTGCGGCAGGCCCTTCACCGACGCCGGCCAGTTGGCATGGCGGTCGATGCCGACCAGCCGGTCGCAGGCGTCCAGCGCGCAGACGGTTTCGGTCAGCGAGGGCATCAGCGACACGATGCGCCGCGCCGGCGCCTGCAGCTCCAGCGTGGTGCCCCGGTCGTCCTGCAGCCGGATGGCCGTGCCGGCGGCATGCGCGGCCGGGCCGAAGCCCAGCGCCACGAAGGCCGCGGCCTTGGCGACCCGGCGGACGGTGGAGGACAGGAGCTGGCGCGGGGCGGAGATCGGCAGGGCGGAAGAGGTCATCAGGCAGGCGGGCGTTGGCCCGCCTATTGTCGCGGCGTGCGCAGGCGCAGCAGCCGCGCGGCCTCTTCCTCGCGCGCGTCGTCCACCTCGCGCAGCACATTGCGCAGGTCGACCGGGCCGGTCTCGGGCATGTAGCTGCCGGTCAGCTCTGTCTCGGGGCGCAGCTGGCCGCGTTCGTAGAGGTGCCAGATCTCTTCGCCGAAGCGCGTCTCCAGCAGCGCGGGCGCGAACTGGCCGAAGAAGTTGCGCAGGTTCTCTACGTCGCGCAGCAGCATGCGCCTGGCGTGGTTGTTGCCAGCGGCGTCGACCGCCTGCGGCAGGTCGATGACCACCGGGCCGTCCTCGGCCAGCAGCACGTTGAACTCCGAGAGGTCGCCGTGCACGATGCCGGCGCACAGCATGCGCATCACCTCGCGCAGCAGGCTGGCGTGGTGGCGCAGCGCGTCTTCGGGCGAGAAGGCCACGTCGTTCAGGCGCGGGGCGGCGTCGCCGTTGGCGTCGGTCACCAGGTCCATCAGCAGCACGCCCTCCAGGAAGTTGTGCGGCGTAGGCACGCGCACGCCGGCGGCGGCCAGCCGGTAGAGCGCATCGACCTCGGCGCTCTGCCAGATGGCCTCCGTCACCTGGCGGCCGAAGCGCGTGCCCTTGGCCATGGCCCGCGCCTCGCGGCTGTTCTTGACGCGGCGGTTCTCGGTGTAGTCCACGGCCTGCCGGAAGCTGCGCTTGTCGGCCTCCTTGTAGACCTTGGCGCAGCGTGTCTCGTCGCCGCAGCGCACGACATAGACCATGGCTTCCTTGCCGCTCATCAGCTGGCGCACCACGGTGTCGATCAGGCCTTCGTCGATCAGGGCCTGCAGTCTCTGGGGTGCTTTCATTGCGATGCCTCCTCGGGCGTAGTGGAACGGGTGGCGAGAAAGTCCCGCAGGCTTTGGGCGCCGACCTGGTAGAGCCCGTCGTGCCGGTACGGCGCGAAGCCCAGGCGGTGGTTGATGGCGAGCATGGGCGCGTTGACCTCGGCGTTGCTGGTGATGGCGAGCTTGACCTCGGGATGGCGCTCGCGCACCAGCTGCAGCATGGCCGCCTTCACACCCTTGGCAAGACCCTTGCCGCGCCATTTGCGCGACACGGCGGTGAGCCGCTGGCTCATGCGGTCGGGGTAGAGCGCGTTCCAGCTGGCCTCGCACACCGCGGCCAGTTCCTCGCCGTCGAGCAGCAGCACCAGGAAGTGCTCGCCGCCGCGGCGGTCCATGTCCGCGTACCAGGGCGCGAAGTCTTCGAGGTCGTAGCGAAACGGCGGACGCTCCAGGCCTGAGGTGGGCGCGTCGTCGAGCAACGACGACATCGGCCCCATCAGCGTTGCCAGCCGCTCGTGCGGCACGCGGCCGGCATGCACCTCGGCGCGGAGGCCGTGGGCAGGCGCAAAGCCTTCGGTGCGCCAGCGTGCGAGCTCCTGCCAGTCGAGGCCGTCGAAGCGCATGCGGTTCTCGACGCTGCGATGTTTTTCGCTCGCGCCGACGGCCTGCAGGAAGGCGTGGCCCCCGGGCATGTGCGCCTTGATGGTCGCGATGGATTTGCCGTGCAGCTCCATCTGCGCCAGCAGCGTGCGCAGCAGGGCGCTTGCCACGCCGCGCCGGCGGTGCGGCAGCAGCACGCCGCCCCAGGCGTCGATGAAAGGCGCGAATGGCTCGCTGCCTGGAGTGCCTGGGCGACGGAAGCTGGTGCTGAGGCTGCCGATGAATTCGCCGTGCTCGCTCACGGCCAGCACGCGATGAACGGCATAGAGGGGGGCGGCTTTCAGCACCTCGCGCCGCCGGTCGGCGTCGGGCTGAACGGGCTCGCCGGGATGGTCTTCCTCGGAGCGCAGGCGCCAGTAGGCAAGAAAGCGGTCCCAGTCGGCTTCGCTCGCGCGCTGGGGATCGAACACGGTGGTGGTTACGGTATGCCGCGAATGCGCGGCACGGGGTTCAAGCATGGGTTTGCCTTGATTCGAAAAGGAACGGGGCGCTGCCGGCACACGCGTGCTGGCGGCGGCGTTTGAATCGGGGCGGTTTGTCGCTGCGGCGAAATGGCCGCGAGTGCCGGACCGGCCGTGCCCGTCAGGGGCACGTGCTGCGCGGAAACTGCGTCAGCAATCGGTCAGAGGGTGGCGGGATGCACGACAAACCGCACGATGGTGGGGGCGTGAATAGCAGTGTCTTCCATCGCGTACCTCCTTCTGTGGCTGTTTGTCGGAGCAACGAATGTAGCTGGCTTGCAATGCGCTGTGAAGTGGCGTGTGGCTTTTGGCGCCTGCTCACTTGCGCATCTTGTGTACGAGCACAGCCACCGCGGAAGACACGAAGACCGCCGCCAGGAAGCCGCCCCATCCGCTCTTGCGCCGCAGGAAGTTGCTGATGAACACACCGCCGGTGAGCAGCCAGATCAGCGGACTGGAGCCGGCCAGGAAAGACGTGACCACGTAGAGCGCCTGGAACATCATGCTGACGATCCAGCCGATGTGGGAGAGGGCGCTTGGCGCGGGGGCGGCCGCAGGAGTGGATTGCGCAGATGGCGCTTGCGTCTGCGCCGGCCGCGCCGCGGCCTTTGGTGCGGCCGCTGCGGCCGCTGCGGCCGCTGCGGCTGCCTGCGCGCGGGCCGCATCGCGCTGTGCCTTCTTCTCTTCGGCGATCTGCTCCGCGGTTTTCTCCAGCACGGGCGCCGCTACCTGCGCGGGTTGCCACCACGCAGGCCACGGCGCCAGCCCTGCGGCCGACTGCTTGCGGAACCGGCCCGCGGGCAGGCTGCGTTGGGGTGGCGTCTGCTGCACGGCCGGCGTGGTCGCCTTGCCGCCACCGTGCTTCGCGGCCAGTGCGCGAACGCGTTCCACATAAGGAGCACCGCGTGCCGCGTCGGTCATCGCGATGAAGTTCGCGTAGCCGCGCAGCGCACCGATCACGTCGCTGTTGCCGTTCCACTGCAAGCCATGCGGCCCATTCCGTTCGGCCTGGTGCAGAACGGCGCGAAAGCGGCGCATCGTGTCGCGGTCGAGAGAGAGCTTGTCGTTGACCACGATGCCCGTCACATGCTGCTGCCGGTGCCTGCGCATGACCTGCTGCTTGTCGGGGTGCACCGTGAGGCCTTCGCTGGCCACGATCTGTTTCACGCGCCACAGCAGCTTGGCCGTGTCGCGGCTGTGCGCGGCGTCGGCCGAGAAGCTCAGGTCGTCGGCGTAGCGCGTGTAGAGAAAGCCGAGCTTGGCGGCGCTGGCGGCCAGCCGAGCATCGAGGCGGCGGCACAGCAGGTTGGTCAGCATGGGGCTGGTCGGCGCGCCTTGCGGCAGCACGCGCTCGCCACGCGCGACGAAGTAGCGGCGGCCGTCGAGCTGCACTTCGTCGGTCGGCGCCTCGGTGCACACCAGCGCGAGCAGGCTCGCCACCTGCGGCGAATAGCCCAGCTGGCGAAACACGCCGCGCACGCGGCGCATGCCGATGGACGGAAAGAAGTCCGTCAGGTCGAGGTTGATCACCACGTCCTGCCCTACGTGCGGCGCGGCATTGGTGAGGATCGAGCGGCCCGGCAGGAAGCCGTGCACCGCGTCGTGCACCGGCATCTTCGCGAGGATGTTGTCGAGCACCCAGTACTGCGCGCGCTTCATGCGCGGCATGGGCGCGGAAATATGGCGCTCGCCGCCGCTCTTCTTGGCAATGGTGAAGCGCTGGTAGTGGCTCACGCTGGCCACGTCGCGGTGCCAGGCCAGGAAGCGCAATTCGCCCAGGCCGATGCCCATCGCCTGCGCGAGGTCGCCTGCGTGGTGCAGCGCGGGCAGGGCGTTGCGCGCCAGCACCTGGGCGTCGCTCTGTGCCTCGCCCAGGCCGCCCGACACGCCTTCGCCAACGTAGAGCAACTCGCGCTGGCGCCGCTCGTGCCATGCGAGGGCGCGCGCATGGCGGCCCTGGGCTAGGCGCTGGCGGGTTTCCTCGCGGCGTTCGCGGGCCTTGGCCATGCGCTCCTTGCGCATCGTCTTCAGGGCCTTGTCGCGGTCCTCGATGCCGCGCAGCTCCTCGCCGAGCTTGCTCAATGCGGCCTGCAGCTCGCTTTCGCGGCGGATCAGCTGCGCCTCGACCGTGGGCTGCGCCGCGTCCTGCGGCCAGAAGCCCAGGCGCTGCATTTCCTCGAGGACCACTTCCTGCTTCGAACTCTTGCGGATGCGCTCGTACAGCTGCTCGCGCGTGAGTGCCGAGTCGGGGATGGAAGATGCGGGGGGAGACTGCATGGTCATGGCGCTGCGCCACCGCCCGATGCACTGCTGAAGATAAAAAATTGCGAACGAAGCGGGAATCTCGTCGAAGAGCCTCGGGACTGGAGGGCTCCACTCGACGCCGTACACGCATGGTGACGCCGATGAGCTTCGAGGAAGCCGTACTGTTGTCGCGTCACCATGCGTGTACGGCACAGTGAAGAGACGTCCAGTGACGCTTGGGAAGTGCTGTGTGCGAGGGTGGCGATACGCCAACCGGATTGCAAGAGCCTTCCCGCTCCGTTCGCAAAAAGCAGTGTATCAGCCGATGCGTGCGATCCTTTCCTGATCTGTCGTCGTTGTTGCGTTCTGGATGACGGCCGTGGCCGGCGAGGCCGACAGGCGCAGCGCGAGCATGTGCTCGCACGGCCCCTTGGTCATGCGATGGCGCACGAAATGGCTGCATTGGCAGTCGCCCGAGGCCACGCGCTGGTCGGTGTCCAGCTGCAGGCTCACCAGGTATTCGCGCTGGCCGGCGGCGCCCTTGCACTTGCCGCTCAGCACGAGGCCGCCGTCGGGCCGCGCCTGCGTCTTCACGTTGGCGATACGGCGTGCGCGCACCAGTTCGGCGGCGGCCTCTTCCTCGGGGCTGGCGTAGCGCAGCTTGTCCATGGGCAGCGGCTCGCGGCTGAGTTCGCGCAGGCGCCAAACGCCGTGCGCCAGGTCGTACACCACGCGGCCAGCCTGCACGTAGCCGCCGAGCGCCGCATCGACCGTGAGGGTCGACAGCCCGGTGGCCGCCGCCAGCTCGGCGGTGGTGGCGCGCCAGCGTTCGCCCAGTGCCGCGAACACGCGCAACTGGCTGTCCTGGTCGACCGTGTGGCGCGGCTGCAGCAGCTCGAAATGGCCGTTGCGCGACCAGTCGTTGGCGGTCCAGCCCGAGAGGCCGAGCGTGAATTCCATGTCGGGCAGTCGCGCCACCCAGAAGCTGGGCATGCCCGTGCCCAGCAGGTGCACGGTGAAGCCCTGCGCCACAGGCACCAGGCGTTCGAGCTGCAGCAGCCGGCGCCGGCCCCACACGCGGATGTCGATGTCCGAGGTGGCGCTGTGCGTGGAGCGCGGGCACACCAGCTCGTGCCCCCAGGGCTCGAACAGAATGCGCACCGGCTGTCCCGGCCGCAGGATGAAGCGCAGCGAGCGCGGCCCCACGCGCTCCTTGCGACGGCGCAGCACGAGGCAGATGTTGTGCACGTCCATCGGATGCAGCTGCAGCCGCTGCGCCGGCAGCAGCATCGCGCTGCTCACCTGCAGGAAGCCGCGCACCCAGCTGTCGGGCACGTCGATCTTCGGCTCGTGGAAGGCCGGGTCGTTGTCGCTCTGCACCTGGAAGCCGCCGGGGTCGATGGCCAGCCGCGTGGTCTTGTAGTCGCGGATCTTCTGGAACTCGTCGTACAGCGATTCCGAGTAATCGACGTTGGTGGTGCCGAAGGCGTGGTCGCTCACCCGGTCGAAGATGTCGTGGCTGCACGAGAACATGCCGTAGCTCGACTCGTCCTGGCTGAAGCACTCGAAGAACACGCGGTCGGGGTGCACCGTGATCACCGGGTCGAGCACGAACCACGCCTCGCGGTTGACCTTGTAGATGTGGTCGAAGTAGCTCTTCTGTGCGCGCATGAAGGGCTGCAGCACGGCCGACTTGCGCTTGCGCAGCTCGGCAAGTTCGTCGCGAATGGGCGCCATCTGCGTCTTCAGTTCATCGCTGCGCGCCATGAACTGCCCGAGCAATTCGCCTTCCTGGCCGGCCAGCCATTCGAGGTAGGCGCTCTTGTCGCGCGGCTGGAAGCGCAGGTCGCCGACAACCACGTCGTGCAGGGCCGACATGCCTTCGCGGAACGGCAGGTGGCGGTTGATGTCGGCCACGAAGTGCACCGGCGCGCGCAGCGTGTCGGGCGCGAACTGCAGCGCGGTGCTGTCGGCCGTGTGCTGCGCGCCGGAGTGGCCGAAGTAGCGGTACTGGAATCTCATGCGGCGCTTCCTCCGCCCGTTGCGGCAGGTAGCGCGCGGCGCGGCGCAACGCTGCGTACCGGGGTGGTCTGCAAGGGGTTGTCGAGTTCGGGGAACTGCGCCTGGATGCCGCGCAGCCCCGCCACGTACTGTGCGCGCTCGGTGATGGCGCCGGTGACGGCCTGCCGGGCGAACACGCGCGCGACGATGCGCGCGATGTCTTCCGAATGCGCCGCCTGCGCCGCCAGGAACTGCATGACACGCGCCTTGGCCAGCCGGCCGCGGTTGGCCTGCGACAGCACGCTCAGGAAGTAGGGCTCCAGCCGCGCGAGCACGTCGGGCTTCTGTCCGGCGGCCGAGGCCAGCCAGTTGGTCACGAAGAGCTGCATGCCGGGCGAGGGGTGCTGGCTCAGCTGCAACATGTAGGTGGTGACGTCGGTCACGTCGAAATGCGTGGTGAGCAACTCGCGGCCCAGCCGCTGCGCGCCGGCGTCCTTGTGGTCGCACAGGCGCACCAGCAGCGCTGGCGTCCATTGGGGTGCGCTGCCTTGCGCGCCGAACCACTGGCGGGCCCAGTCGCGGGCGTCGTCCCAGCGGCTGTCGAACATGCGCAGTGCGTCGCCGAGATTCGCGAGCGTGCGTTCCGGCTGTGCGGCGAGCTGGTCCATGGCCCAGCGGCGCGCCGCGGCTGTATCGACGAGGCCGAGGCTCGCGGTCTGCAGCACGTCGAAGCCCTGCGGGTCTTGCTGCGGTAGCAGCCATGCGCCGAGTTGCTGCGCGCCCTTGCTGCGTGCTTCGAGCAGGCGCAGCGTCACGGCGGGCTCGCCCCGGCGCGTGTGCTCGGCGAGCGGGCCGCGCAGCCATTGCAGCAGGGCGTCGAACACGCCATCGGCGGCTTCGGCGCGGAACAGCTCGTCGCGCAGCATCGGCATCAGCGCCGCACCGAAGGCCGGATGCTGCGGCAGCAACTGCGCGAGCTTCGGTGCCACGGCCGCGCGAACGGGCGCCATCGGGCTGGCGCAGAAGGCCGCGAACAGCTCGGGCTGGCCGAGCAGCGTGTCGTCGGGCAGGGCGGTGAAGAGCCGCACGCCCGCGCCGCGCAGGCGCGCATCGTCGGACTGCAGCAGCCGTGTGAGCACGCCCACCGGCAGGCCCTGCACGGAAGCCGGGTGCAACAGCAGCCACTCGGCCGCGGTGGCCACCACTTCGGCGGCGGGATGATCGAAGAGCGAAAGCAGCTCAGGCAGCGGCGCCTTGGCCGCCGCGGTGCGCAGCAGGCCCTGCAAGGCCCACTGCAGGTTCTCGCAGATGGCGGCCAGTTCGGGCGTCTCGGCATCGCTGGCAGTGAGCCAGGCCAGAAGTTCGACGCACAGCGCATCGAGCGTCGAGAGGTTCGACGCGGCGGCCTGCAGCAAAAGCCGCGAGGCACGGCGCACTTCGGCATCGGCCGATGTCAGCAGCATCAGCAGCAGGTCGACCTGCTGGCTGTACAGGCCCGGATCGCGCGCGATGCATTCGAGCGCGTAGGCGCGCGCCTCGGCGAGCGGAGAGCGCAGCAGCGCCGGCAGCCATTGCATGGGCGCCGTGCCCGCCGCTATGCGCTGGCGCGCGATGGCGAGCGCGAAGCGCGCGGTGTCGTCCCAGGTGCTGGCGAGCAGGCTCCACACGGTGGGCGCGTCCAGCGCTTCGCAGAAGGGCTTGTTGTCTTGCATTGCGCGGGCGGCAAAGGCGTGCACCGCGGCGCAGCGGCCTTGCTGCATCAGCCGCAGCAGTGCTTGCGGATGGCGGTCCCAGCGCTCCGGCCAGGCTTCGGTGCGGTCGATGCGCTGCGTGGGCAGCGGACTGTGGCGGCGCCAGCGCAGGCCGCCGCGCTGGGCTTCCCATTCAGCGTCGTGGCGATGCAGCAGTTGCATCAACACCAGCCAGCCGCTGTAGGGGCCGGTGTGCCAGCGGCTGGGTTCTTCGCTCCAGCGCGGGTCGCGTTGCTGGCCGGCGGTGCCGGCCTCGGCATCGTCGGCGGCGAGCAGCACGCCCATGGCCAGCTGCAGCCAACTCGCCTCGTCGGCCGTGCCGGCCAGCGCCAGCCGGCGCAGGCTGCGCCAGGTGCGGCGGCGCAGGTAGTCGCGCGTGCGGTGGCTGTAGGCGAGGCGGCTGTCGGGCCGCACGACCTCTTTCGCAATCTCTACATATCGGCCGTTCGCCATCGCCCAGCGCCCGCCGGATCGGAAGGCGGCGCGCTGTGTTTCGAGCCTCTGGTGCAGCACGCCGAGCAGCGCGTAGTCGCCAGCGAATTCGGCACCCTTGTAGAGCCGCCGCCATGCACGGAAGCTGCCGGCCGCGAGCTGCAGCGTCTGCCCGATCTCGCGCAGCGCCGCGTGCACCAGACTGTCGGTGGCGGGGCCTTCGAGCAGCGACAGGTCGAACAGCTGCTCGACCCACGCCGCGTACTTCATTCCGTTCCACAGCGCGGTGTCGGCCAGGTGATCGCGCAGGCGCGGCATGGCTTGTTCAAGCGGCAGCTCCAGCAACTCGGCCCAGGCGCGGCGCAGCGCGGCCGGCCAGTCGTCGGCAATGCGCGCCATCTCGCTGGCGCGCTGGTCCTGCGGCCACAGGCTCAGTGCGGCCCAGCGTGCCGCGCGCGTGACCACGGGCGTGCGGCCGCGCTGGGACAGCTCGCGCATCGCCTCGAAGGCACCGCCGTCGCCGCAGCGGCCGATGGCCCATGCAATGCAGTAGTCGAGCATCGGCTCGCCGGTCTCGATGATGTCGACGAGCCGTGGCACGGCTGCGGCCAGCCGGCGTTCGCCGATGCGCCACACCACGCGGCTCTGGCGCACCGGCGGCAGCAGGCGCCAGGCGTCGGGGTGGAGGCTGGCGAGCAGCACGGCGTCGCCGGGGTGTGCAAGTGCAACGGGGGCAGGCGATGCTGCCGGGGCGCTGGCAAGTGCGGTGCCCTCGATGGTGTAGCCCTGTGCGATCTGCGCCGCCACGGCCTGCTCGAAGGCGGCTGTGGCGGCCTCCAGCGGCAGCGGCGAGGGGGTGTAGACGGTTT
This sequence comes from Variovorax sp., assembly GCF_965279555.1. Lineage (NCBI taxonomy): Bacteria > Pseudomonadati > Pseudomonadota > Betaproteobacteria > Burkholderiales > Comamonadaceae > Variovorax > Variovorax sp. The sequence continues at coordinate 1,637,161 of NZ_OZ257247.1, forward strand.
CCTTCCACTGCTGGCCGTCGCGGCTGCTGCTCACGTGCACCACGTGGCCCGGGGCTTCGGGCAAGGCAAACAGTTCTACCGTGCTGAAGCCGCTGGCGCCCAGCGCGCCCGGCTTCATGCGGATCAATTTCTCTGAGCGAATGCGCTTCACGCGGAGGCCTCCCTGCCTTCGGGTTGGATGCTTGTGCTTCTTGTTCCGGCGAGCATCTTAGCGGGCATGCGCGCCTGCCGGCCATGTGTAGCATCGCGCGCAGCAGACATCTTTCCGAACAGGCAGGCAATGAGCGCGATGGCGAATACGGAACACCTACAACAATCGAGTTTTCTCTACTTCACGGGCCAGGGCTCGGACAAGGTCTACCAGGTGCACCTTCGCCAGAAGGACGACGGCTGGGTCGTCGACTACGGCAACGGCCGGCGAGGCGGCACGCTCGCCACGGGCACCAAGACCAGCAGCCCGCTCGCCTACGAGGCCGCGCTGAAGATCTATGAAAAGGTCGTGAAGGAGAAGACCTCCAAGGGCTATACGCCCGACCAGTCCGGCGCGCTCTACACCTCGACCGAGCTCGCCGGCCGCGTGAGCGGCGAGCTGCCGCAACTGCCCACGCTGATTGCCGAGGAGCAGCTGGCGCGCTACCTCGACGACCCCGGCTGGGGCCTGCAGGAAAAGGCAGACGGTGAAAACCGCATCCTGCTGATCGAGGGCGGCACGGTGCGCGGCACCAACCGGCGCGGGCTGTTCGTCGACATACCGCAGGCATGGGCCGGCACCGCCGACGCGAACGCGGATGCCGCGCGCACGGTGATCGCGGGCGAGCACGTGGGCGATGCTTTCCTGGCCTTCGACCTGCTGGAGATGGCGGGACAGGACCTGCGCGGCGCGCCCTTCATCGAGCGCTTCACTTATTTGCAGAAGGCCGCATCGACGGTGCCGTGGATCACGGTGCTGGCGCTCGAGCTGAGCGCCGAGGGAAAGCGCCGGCGCGCAGCCGAGCTTCTGGCCGCGCACAGTGAAGGCTATGTGCTGAAGGCGCTCGACGCGCCGTTCGCGGCGGGCCGCAGCAGTGCCAGCCTGAAGTTCAAGTTCAACCAGAGCGCGACGTGCGAGGTGCTCCGCGTCAATGCGCAGCGCTCGGTGGCCGTGGGCTTGCGCGACGAGGCCGGCGCGATGATCGACCTCGGCAACGTGACCGTGCCTCCCGGCGAGGCGCTGCCGGCCGTGGGCACGCTGGTCGAGGTGCGCTACCTGTACCGCTACGCAGGCGGCAAGTTCGAACAGCCTGTCTACAAGGGGCAGCGGCCCGACATGACACCGGCCGATGCGGTGCTGTCGCAGGTCACGCGCATCAAGGACCGCAGCGCCGCGCTGGAGGAAGACGGCGAGGCCTGACGCACTTCAGCCGAACGCGGCACGAAGCCGGACCGCGAGACGGTTCGCCTCGGCGGCGCTCGCGATGTTGGTGAAGCCCATCAGCAGCCCTTCGTCGCCAGCTGCCACGATGCGCCGGGCCGACAGCGGCTGGCAGTTCAGCCCGGCCTGTTGTGCGCGGCGGGCCAGCTCCGAATCGCTGTGGCCGAGCCCGTCGAAGCGGGCGATCAGGTGCATGCCGCCGCTCTTCAAGTCGATGCGCACCGCGTCGCCGAAGGCTTTCAGCAAGGCCGAGGCAAGCATGCTCCGGCGGCGCGCGTACAGCAGCCGCATCTTCTTCAGGTGGCGCGAGAAATGGCCCTCGCGCATGAAGTCGGCCACGATGGCCTGCGTGAGCTGCGGGCTGCCGTTCGAGCCGATGCGCGCGGCCTCCTCGAAGCGCGCGCGCAGCGACTCGGGCACCACCAGGTAGCCCAGCGCCAGCCCCGGATACAGCACCTTCGAAAAGCTGCCCGCATACAGCACGCGGCCGTTGCCGTCGAGGCTCTTGAGCGCCGGCAGCGGAGGGCCGGCATAGCGGTACTCGCCGTCGTAGTCGTCCTCGACGATCCAGGCATTGGCCTTGGAGGCCCATTCGAGCAGCTGAAGCCGCCGCGCGAGCGACATCGAAACGCCCAGCGGTGCCTGGTGGGAGGGCGTGACGGGCGCCGCCGCGCGGCCGGGCACTTCGGTGAAAGTGATCTCTTGCGAGCCGCTGCCGCATGTGCCTGGAAAGTCCGTCACCACGGCCATCGTCGACTTTCCGCCGATGGCCTGTTCGCCGGCGCATCGACATCCGGGTTCGGTGACCGCGATCATTCTCGAAGGCACGGTGCGCTCGCAACTGGCCGGCACGCCGCCCGGCAACTACCGCACCGGCGAGACCTTCTTCGAGCCGCCCGGCACGCTGCACCTGTTCGCGGAGAACCCCGAGCCGGTGAAGCCTGCGAAGCTGGTTTCGGTGTTCGTGACCGAGGAGAACTGCGGGCCGCTGGTGCTTCCGCCCTGACGGGGGCCTATCGCTTCCAGAACTGCCAGCGCGGCGCTTTCGGTTCGGGCGGCGGCTCTGCCGCTGGCGTTGCGCCTTGTGGCAGCAGCGTGCAGGCAACGTTCGAGATGCGGCCGGATTCATCGAAGCTGATTTCGATGTGCCCCTCGCCCGCGCGCTCGGCCCGGATGGCCGCCGCGCTGCTCGATGTGGCCTCCAGGCCCTGCTGCCGCAGGAAGCTCGTCGCCATCCGCCTGTGGTCCACGTCGAACTGCGAGATCACCTCCATCAGCACCGTGACCGCGCGCGGCAGCGTCACAGGTGCCAGTACCTCGCGCGGCACGCCGTCGAGCAGCACGAAGAGGGCGCCGCCGTCGTAGGGCGCGCGGTAGTAGCAACGCCCGCCTTCGAGGCCGCCGCACGTCATGGCGATCATGTGGTCGGTGAGGGCATCGTCCAGTTGCAGCGACGCGGCGGTGAAAGCCTCGATCGACTCCGCTTCTCCGCGCTGCCGGATGCGCAGGGCCGCCTCGGTGTGCTGTTCGGGGATGTTGCTCTGCGCGTTGGCCCAGACCCACAGCCACGTGCCGGGGCCGAAGGCGTGCGTGCCGAGCAGTTGCGCGGGGTAGTGCAGGTCATCGCCGAAACTCAGCACGCCCTTCTGCACGTCGATGCCCCAGGACCTTTCTCCGATGACATCGCCCAGTGCCATCTGTCTGGCCAGGGCGGAGGCTGCATGGTCTGAAAAATGATCCTGGAATGTGCTCACGTCAGATCCTGTGTTCGTTGATGAAAGCGCTCAGCGTACCCGCTCCCCGTCGCGCACCGATTCCACCGCCCCGTTGTAGAAGCGCACGATGCCCAGGAAGTTGCCCTGGCCTCGGTTGTAGACCCAGTCTTCCATCGGCACGCATTGCTGCGTGATCACCTGTTGCGCCGGGCCGCCGGGGTAAGGCGAAAGCACCCAGGCGACTTGCGGGCGCGGCACGCAGACGAATTCCTTGGACATCGGCTCGCCGCATTTCTGCACCACCGAGTACTTGGAATCGCCCGCGCCCGAGAGCATGCCGCCGCAGCTCAACGATTGGGCAGACGCGCCTGCGGCATGCAGGAGTGCGGCAATACCGAAGAGAAGGGCGCTCGCGGTGGTGGTGCGCATGGGCGGCAGAGGAGGGCTGTTCAGCCTTGGACTTTAGCCGCTGCCCGGAGCCTGGGGACTTTGCACGGCCCTCATGCGGGGTGGCGGCTGACACGCGGGCACTGCGAGCGATGCGAGCATCGAGGCTCGACTATCGAACCCGGAGGACCACCCCATGACCAGAAAAATCCTGATTGCACTTGCTGCATCGCTCACGCTGTTTGCCGCCGGCACCGCCAGCGCCCAGATCGGCAAGGCCGCCTCCGATGCGACCGACGCCGCCAAGCACAAGATCGACGAGAAGCGCGCGGACAGCGACGCCAAGAAGAGCGGCCCGGTCGGCAAGGCCGTGAACAACGTCAAATCGGGCTATCACAAGAACCGCTCGAAGAACTCGGCCGAGAAGGCGAAGAAGGCGTTGAAGGACGCGGGCTGAGCCTCGGCCGAGCGGATCAGGGCTGCCGCGGCTGGATCAATGGATCGAGTCCCGCGCGCAGTTGCCTGATGGCGATTTCGTGGCGCAGCGTCTGCGGCCCGCGGCCGTAGGTGCCTGCCTTGCGGATCAGGCGCAGCTGCTCGCGCTGCAGCCTGGTCTTCAGCCGCCTTGCGCGCCAGCCGTAGGTCCAGCCCATTTCGCGGCGGACCTTGTAGCGCTGCATGGGCGCACCCAGCCGCACCCATTCGTCATCGCGGATCAGGTCGCGCTCCGGCACGAATACGGCCGCTAGGGCATGCAGGTGGGCGCCGTTCTCTTTGACGGCCACGCGCCAGATCAACCCGGCCGCGATCATCACGGGGATGCCCTTGACGAACAGCAGCACGGCCATTTCGCCGTAGCCGTTGTCGAACAGGTCTTCGAGGAATGGCGAATTCCAGATGAAGTGCATGGCCCACGCGAGCGCGAAGCTCAGTAGTGCCGCCGCCACCCGCACAGCCATCGGCCGCTCGGGATGCAGCAGGAACCAGGCGATGCCGAAAGACGCGATGGTGGTGTAGGCCGCATGGCTCCAAAGTCCGCTCATGAGCCCGCGCGTGAGCAGGTTGAGGAACACCGGATAGACCTGGTTCTCCAGCGGAAAGTGCATGGAGGCGTTGACGGTGTAGCTCAGGTTCTCGATCACCTGGAAGCCCAGCCCCGCCAGCGCGCCGACGATGAGCACCGAGAGATAAGTCTGGAACTGGTTGCGCGCCACCAGCACCAGCAGGATGACGCCCGCGATCTTCAGGAACTCTTCCGTGATCGGCCCCGCGATGGCCGGACCCCACACCGCCACGAACTCCGGCGATATCAGCTTGGCGCACAGGCTCTGGATCGCGATGTTGGCCGGCGCCGCGAAGTAGACGGCGCCCAGGCCGCCCCAGGCAAAAGCCAGGATGAACGCCTCCGGCGGATGCTGCTCGAGCAGGTCCAGCGTGCGGAAGGCGGCCAGGAAGAGCAGCGTGTAGAGCCCCCACACCAGCAGCCCCAGGAAGGCCGTGACCGGGACCACGCGGAACCCGAGCGAGAACATGTTCACCGTGTAGAACAGGCCGTTGACGATCAACGCCGTGAGCACCCAGAACGCCGCGCGCTGCGGCTGGAAGAACGAGTCGGTGCCGACCGGCCATGAGGCCTGGTCGTTGTAGAAGACGGGAGCGTTGATGTTCATTCCTGCGGTGCCTCCAGGTCCATGGAGTCGAGCATGCCGCGGGCTTCCGCCAGCGCGTCGTCCAGCCCGTCGTTGGGGCCGTAGAAGTCGATCTGCACCAGCGACTTGCGCCGCAGGTCGACCACCTGCCAGAAGCGACCGGCCAGCTTGGAGCCGTAGTACGCGAAAGTCTTGCCCTGCAGGCCCCATGAAGTCACGAAGTCGGACACGTCGCCGTCGATGGTCAGGCCTTGGCCGCGCTCCATGAGCCGTTGCTGCCGCACCAGCGGACCGTCGGGGCCGCCCGCCCATGGCTCCGTCGTCACCCGAAACTTATGGCCGCCCTTGAGCAGCATCAGCGAGCGGCCGGCCTTGGAGCGCGCCACGTCCATCTTCCACCCATCGGCCGGTACGAACCGCGCCTGGCCCGCGTCGATGGTTTCGCCGGCAGCCAGCGGCCGGGCGCCGGGCGTGTGGCGGTCCCAGAAGGTCAGGCCTCCGACGTACACGGCAATGGCGAGGAGAACCGCGAACGCGCCGGGCCAGGTGCGGTAGGGGATTCGGCGGGAGGGCTCGTGCATGGGTTGATCGTGCCATATGGACGGACTATGTTCAGGGTGGCGGCGTGCCGGCCAGCGCGTCTCGCACGAACTCGAGCATCCTTGCCCACGAGTCGCTCCGTGCCCGCGCCGTTCCCTCGGGCGTACCGCCCGCGTTCATTTCTTCTCCGGACACGGGATGCCTGAAATGCAGCGTGGTCGTGGGCCCGTTGGGCCAGCCGATGCTGTGGCCGGCGCTCTTGTAGCGCAGGTGTTCGACGCGATGGGGGAAGTTGTTCCGTTGAAAGCGCCGGACGGCGATGTCCGTCAGTTCCGTCGACGGCCACAACTGATCGTCGATGCCCGAGATCATCAGCACAGAGCCGTTGATTCTTTCCACCGCGATGCCGGCGCGCTCCTCGGCGGAGGAACTCTCTGAGAACGGTATCTCCTTGCCGCCCAGTGTCCAGGCGCTGAAGCCGTTCTCCGGATACGCGCCATGCACGATGCCGCTAGGCACGTACGCGACGACAGTGCGGATGACCGGGTAGCTCGCGCCGAGCAGCAACGCCAGTTCGCCGCCGCGCGAGGCGCCTATGACGCCGATGCGATCCGCTGCAGCTGTCGGTTGAGCCGCCAGCCACTGCAGCGCGGTGCCGAAATATTCGAGGGGAATGCGATCCAGCGTGGGCGGCAAGCCTTCTGCTGCAAAGTAGGCCAGTGCCAAGCTCAGGTAGCCGTGGGACGCCATCAGCGCGGCCGTCTCCTGGGACCACTCGATGCCTCCGCCCGAACCTCCCAGCACCAGCAACGCCGGATGCGGACCCGTACCCGGTGGCTCGAACAACTTGCCCACGAGCCCGTTGGCATCGACTGCTCGCGAGGTCACGCCGGGGCCCAAGTAAACGCGCCGAATCGCGTGGGAGATCGATTGCCGGCCATCCGCGCTTTCCGCCGTCAGCGTAGTGGTGAGCGGGTCGTCGCTCAGTCCGGAAATCGCGGCGGCCAGTTCGCCGGTGATCGGTACGCGAGACCAGAACAGTCCCATTGCATTCACGCTGTCGTACGAGCCCGAGATTGGTGCGTGCGCGACGAGGTCGATCACGCCGGCGGCATCGGCTTCGAAGGTGGCTTCGGACAGGAACACTGTGCTCTTGAAGCGATTGCCGAGCTTCAGGACGACTGCCTCGCCGGGCACTGCACCCCGGACGCGGATCTCCAGCGAGTGGTCCACGAGACATTGCGTCGGAAGCGTGTCGAATTTCATCATCTACTTATGTTCCCCTTGCTGTTCAAGAGCGCGGTCCGCGCAGCTTCGCGATACCGAAGCCCAGCGCAACTGCCGCCACAAGAAACGCAAGCACAGCCAGCCACACCGACCGTGTGAGCCCGTATGCGCCCAGCGCCAAGCCTGCCGCAACAAGCGCGCCGAGCCATTCAAGCATCGGGTCGAGCCAGCTCTTGGGCTTGCCCGGCGCCCGCTCAGGCCGGGAGGCGGAAGGACTCGGCTTCGGTTTCTTCCTGTCGGCCGTTGGGAACAGGCTTTGCAGTTCTTCGGTTGGCCAGAACCCCGCATCAGTCAAGCCCGTGCCCGACAACAGCCAGACGGAGTTCGCGCCGTATGCCGACAGGTCTTTCGCCAGCGCCTTCATTTGGCCACTTGCGGCATCTGGCGTGTCGATGGACGCGATAGCGGCGTGCAGCCATTTCCCGGCTTCGGCTGCGTCGGGCAGTCCGCTGGTCCTCAGCAGGAGATGGTCCGCGAAACCATGTGCGATCAGTTCTGCAAAGCCGTCGTAGATGGGCCGATAGCGCTCGCCGACCGCTGCCAGGATGGCCTCCCGCCGGCTCGCCAATCGCGTCAATGCAGTTCTCTTGTCGGTCACGAGGTAGGGGTACGCGGCCTCCCCGCCGAAGCCGTTCATGCATTCTGCGCGGTCCACGGCAGCGTCGTCGTCGTCGATGTCGTACTCGTCGATGAACCGCGCATGCCGGATGTCGTCCGTGCTGAAGAGCGCGCGCCAGAACAACGGGAAGAACGCATTGGCCTCCAGTTCACCGCCGTGCCCGAAGAAGCCGCGCCATTCGTTGCGGCTGCCTTCGGGCATGCGGGGCAAGGCTGAACTGGACAGGAAGACGGGATGCGACATGGATTTCTTCCGGCGTGGCGGCACAAGGCTGCGTAGATTACTTTCTTGTCATCGGCTTGTCAGGCGATCGGTGGATGGGCTTCCTAGAGTGCGGCGCAGGCGGGCATTTCGTTCGTCCGTTCACAGCAAGGCAAGGCAAGAGAAGGAAGACCGTGGCACGCATCAGACTTCATATTCCCGCCGCGGCGGCGTTGCTCGCATTGGCCGCCACCGGCGCCTCCGCATCGGGCACGCATGCAGGCGGTCACGACAACGGCGCCGACAGCGCAATCGGCAAGCCCGGAATCGCCGGAAAATCGGTTCGCACGATCAATGTCGACATGACCGACAACATGCGCTTCACCCCGTCCGACATCAGCGTGAAGCAGGGCGAGACGGTGCGCTTCGTTGTCAGTAACGTGGGCGTGCTGAAGCACGAACTCGTGCTGGGAACCGGCAAGGACCTGCGCGCGCACTACGAGGCGATGATGAAAAACCCAGAGATGGAGCACGCCGATCCGAACATGGTGACGCTGGCACCGGGCAAGACCGGCGAGGTGCTCTGGCAGTTCACGCAGGCGGGCAAAGTCGATTTCGGCTGCCTGCAGCCGGGCCACTACGACGCTGGCATGAAGGGCGGGGTGAGCGTGGCGAAGGCCGGCCGCTGACCGCCTGCTTGATCGCCGCTCAGCCGCCGAGGGGCGAGCACAGCTCGACCAGCGTGCCATCGGGGCAGCGCACATAGGAGACCACCTGTCCCCACGGCTTGGAGACGGGCGCGGACAGTTCGGACGCGCCGGCCGCAATGGCTCGTGCATGCGCTCCCGCGACATCTTCGGTAACGAAGCCCAGTTCCATCCCCAGCGGCTTGGCCGAGGCCGATGCGGCCACATGCCCCTGCGGGAAATTCGATTCCGCAAGCTCGTGCGCGGCAAGGGCGAGGGTGGTCTCGCCGGTCGCGAGTTCGCCATAGGTGTTCGATTCGTGGAGAAACTTGCGCGTGAAGCCGAAGGCCTGTTCGAAGAACCGCAGCGATTGCGCGACGTCGGGAACGTAGACGATGGTGTAGCCGAATTTCATGGGTGTCGAATGCGTGAATGCGGGGTCGAGTGAAACAGCCGGCACTCTATCTGGAGTCGATTCGCGGTGCTAACCGGGGAAGGCCGGGCAGCTCGACCGCCTTGCAGCGCCGGATCACCTCGGCGAAGCAGGGCTCGAACACGCGGTTGGCGGCCTCCCATTTGCCGTGTTCCTGCAGGTAGGCGGGCAGCAGTTCGTCCAGTTCGGCCCATACCGCAGATTCGTCGACGGTGTGCAGCCTGCCGCCCTGCGAGACGATCTGCCCGGCCACCATCACGAGTTCGACCGAGCTGCCGTTCTCGCAATAGACCAGCTGCTTCGCGATGTCGTTGAGCGGCCGGAAGTTGTCGTTGTCCAGGTCCAGCATCACGAGGTCGGCCGCCTTGCCGACTTCGAGCGAACCGGTCGTGTCGTCGAGCAGCGCGGTGCGCGCGCCGTCGATGGTGGCCATCTTCAGCACCTCGGCGGCGCGCGGCCATTCGGCTGCATCGGGGCCCGGGCCGTTGTGCATCAGCGCGGCGAAGCGCATCAGGTCGAACACGCGCGCGCTGTCATTCGACGACAGGCCGTCGGTGCCCAGCCCGATGCGCACGCCCGCATCCATCAGCTTGCGGATGGGCGACAGGCCCGAGCCCAGCTTGAGGTTGCTCAGCGGGTTGTGCACCACGGTGCAGCCGGCCTCGCCCATGCGCGCGATGTCGGCGTCGGTGAGCCAGATGGCGTGGGCCAAGGTGGCATGGCGGTCGAGGATGCCGATGTCGTGCATGTGCGCCAGCAGCGTCTTGCCGTAGAACACCTGGCCTGCCACGGCCTGCACCTTCGTCTCCAGCAGGTGCGTATGCAGCGGCACGCCGTGCTGCACCGCCAGCGCGTGGCAGGCCTGCAGCATGTCGACGGTGCAGCGCTGCGGCGCCGATGGCGTGATGGCGAAGCGCAGGCGGCCATCGGCCTGGCCGTGGAACTGCCGGAACGCCTCCTGGCAGTAGGCCGTGTAGTCGGCGGGCGTGGTCGGCGCGCCGAATTTCAGTTGTGCGCTCAGGTGTTCGGGGAACAGCTCGTGGCCGAAGGGCGTGGAGTCGAGCACCGGCGTGTTGAGCACCGCGCTCGACACATTGACCCGGATGCCCGCGTCACGGTATGCGCGGAACACGATGCCGAGCCGGTCGATGCTGTGCGCCATCGGATCGAAGAAGTCGTCGCACAAGGTGGTCACCCCGCTCTTGAGCGACTGCATGGCGAGCAGCAGCGTGCGCAGGTAGAGCAGGCGGTCGCCGATGGGGCTGCCGCTGAGGTAGGTGTAGGCGTACAGCAGCCAGGTTTCCAGCGGCATGCCTTCGTAGCGGCCCTTGAAGAAGGTCTCGCTCGAATGCGTGTGTGCGTTGACGAGGCCGGGCATCAGCAGCTTGCCGCGCGCTTCGATGAGCGTGCATGCCTGCGGCACGGGCAGGTCGGGGCCGATGGCTTCGATCCCGCCGCCTCGCACCAGCAGGTCGGCGCGCGCGGGCTGCGTGCCTTGCGGGCCGGCCATGGTCAGCACTTCCGCGCCGCGGATCAGGGTGAGGGCGGGCGTCGTCGTCATGCGCGGGTCTTCGTGTGTGGCGAGGCTCAGTCGCGCATCTCGGCCGTGCCCCTGATGGAGCCCAGCCCGCCGCGCAGCTTGGTGCTCAGCCACACGCCGAAGATGGTCGCAAGGTAGGGCAGCGACTGCAGCAAGTCGTTGGAAATCGCGCCGCCATACACCAGCTGCGCGCGGATGCCCAGCGCGGAGACCACCGCGAAGAACAGTGCAGCCGCGGTGGCGCCGAGCGCGCTGCCGGCACCGAAGATCACCGCCGCGAAGGCCATGAAGCCGCGGCCAGCAGTCATGTTCTGCGAGAAGATCTGCAGGCTGCCGCCGGCCAGCTCCGCACCGCCGATGGCGCACAGCACGCCGCCGAGCGCCAGCGCCAGCAGGCGCATGCGCCCGGGGTTCACGCCCACGCTGCGCGCCGCGAACGGGTGTTCGCCCGAGGCCGACATCTGCAGGCCCAGCCGGGTGCGCTCCAGCAGCAGCCACACCAGCCACACCGCCACCGGCATGAACAGCACGAACACCGAGAGGCCGCCGAATGCGCCCAGGTCAACACTGGTCAGGCTGTTGAGCTTGGGAATGCCGAACGGCGCCGTCACCGTGGCTTCGCTGTCGTACAGCGCCTGGATTGCCAGCGAGGTGCCGCCGAGGCCCAGACCCGTCAGGCCCAGCCCCGCGATGATCGGGTTGGCCTTGAGCCGCTCGACCACCCACCACAGCAGCGCCGACGCCGCCACGCACAGCCCCGCGGCGATCAGCATGGCCTGCGCGAACGAGCCGGTCTGCACGATGCCGACGATGAGCGCGCAGCTGCCGATGATCATCAACCCCTCCAGGCCCAGGTTCCAGATGCCCGCGCGCTGTGCCAGCACGCCCGCCAGCGTGACGTAGATCAGCGGCGTGCCGGAGATCAGGATGGATACGAGCGTGTCTGTCATGCGGGCTTTCGGGTCAGGAGCTTGTCCAGCCACTTGGCGCGGGACGTGATGAACAGGGCGATGGTGGCGTTGATGACCTCGATGGCCGCCGCGGGCATGCCGGCCATCACCGGCAGGTAGAGCGCGGCCGATGCCAGCGCACCGAAGAAGAGGGCGGACACGGCCGTGCCGACGATGGTGAGCTGCGCCACCAGCGCGATCAGGATGGCCGTGAAGCCGTGCGCGGGCAGGAAGCCGCTGGCCAGCCGGCCGTTGGGCCCGAGCAGTTCGATGCCGCCGGCCAGCCCGGCCAGCGCGCCGCTCACCAGGAAGCTGAAGAGGCCGATGCGCCCCACGCGCGCTCCTTGCCAAGACACCATCGTCGGGTTGCGACCCGCAAGGTTGGCGACGATGCCCAGCGCCGTGCGGTTGGCCAGCAGCCACGACAGCGCGAACACCAGCAGCGTGAGCACCACGATCAGCGGCGACACGCCCAGCGAATCGGAGATGCGGTAGGCATCGGCAATGGGCCGGCTCGACGCCTGCTGGCCCGAGCCCGTCGGGTCTTTCAGCGGCCCGGAGGTCACGTACACCAGCAGCAGGCCCGCGAGGAAGTTGCCCATCAGCGTGGTGATGACCTCGTCGGTGCCCGAGCGCAGGCGCAAGAGGCCCGGCCACATGGCCCACAGCGCGCCGCCCAGCATGCCCGCGAGCAGGCAGCACGCGACGACCAGCCAGGCCGGACCGCCTGAGAGCCACTCGGCGGTGAACGCCGCGAAGATGGAGCCGACATAGAACTGCCCCTGCGCGCCGATGTTGAAGAAGCCCGCGCGAAACGCGATGGCCACGCCGGTCGCGGTGATGAACAGCGGCATGGCCCATCGCAGGCCCTGGTGCACGGCGCCGTCGCGCAGGAAGGCGCCGTCGAGGATGCCGGTGAACAGCTCGCCCACGTCGAGCCCTGCACCCATGAAGGCCAGCGCGCACAGCAGCAGCGCGAAGCAGACGAAGATCACCACCCGCAGCACGGGCAGCATGCGAGAGGCCGTCATGCGTGTGCTCCCACCATCGCCTGGCCAACCTGGCGCAGGTCGTAGGGCGCGCCGTATTCGCCGACCACCTGCCCGCGCAGCATGACCAGCACGCGGTCGCTGATGTCGAAGAGCTCGTCCAGGTCGGAAGAGATGAGGATGATGGCCGCTCCCCGGTCGCGCGCCTGCCGCAGCGCCTTCCACACATAGGCCGTGGCGCCGATGTCGAGGCCGCGCGTGGGCTGCGCCGCGATGATGAGGCGGGCGCTGTCGTCCACCTCGCGCGCGAAGATCACCTTCTGCGCATTGCCGCCGGAGAGCGAGCCCGCGGGCTGGCCGCAGGTGGCGTAGCGCACGTCCCATTGCGTGAGCGCGACGTCGCACTCGGCCTGGAGTTTCTTCGGGCGCACGAACGACAGCAGCCCGCCCTGCAGCAACTGCCCCATTGACCAGTTCTCCCACAGGCTGCTGTTGAGCGACAGGCCTTCCACGTTGCGCTCGAACGGGATGATGCGCAGACCCGCCGCGCGCCGCGTGGCGAGGTCGCTGTGGGTCATGTCCTTGCCGCCGAACTCGAGCGTGCCGGACGCGGTGCCGGCCAGCGCCGAGATGGCGCGCACCAGCGTGCGCTGGCCGTTGCCCTCGACGCCCGCGATGCCGATGATCTCGCCCGCGCGCACTTCGAGGCTCACCTCGTTCAGCGCCGCGCCCTCGGCGTCGGGCTGGGTCGATAGCTTGTGCATGCGCAGGGTGGTGGGAGCCGTGAGCGCCTCGGTTGCACGCGGCGGTGCCGCGGCAGTCTGCGCTGGCACCTTGGCGTCGCCCATGATCCATTGGCTCAGCTCGGCAGCGCCGATCGATGCACACGGAACGGGGCCGGTGACATGCTCGCCGCGGCGCAGCACGCTCACGGTGTCTGCAATGGCCATCATCTCGCGGATCTTGTGGAGGATGAGCACGACGGTCACGCCGCGCTTCTTCAGGATGCGGATGCGCTCGAACAGCGTTTCCACGCCGGCTGGTGCGAGCACCGCCGTGGGTTCGTCCAGGATCAGCACGCGCGCGTCGGTGACCAGCGCGCGCGCTATCTCGATGCCTTGCTGCGTCTCGATCGGCAGGTTGCGGATCACCTCGCGCGGGCTGACCGAAAGGCCCAGCCCGTCGAGGTGCGCCTGCCAGCGCGCTTCGAGTTGGCGCTTGGTGAACAGGCCGCTGTGCCGCGTGGCGCCGAACTCCATCGCCTGCGCGACGGTGAACGACGCGGGCAGCGCAAAGCTCTGGTGCACCAGTTCCACGCCGGCCGCGCGCGCGGCGTTCACGTGGCCGGTGCGGATCTCGTGCTCGCCGATATGCACGCGGCCGTGCGTGGGCTTCACCAGGCCGGAGCAGACGCGGGCGAAAGTGGTCTTGCCCGCGCCGTTCTGGCCGACCACCGCATGGATGCGGCCTTCCTCGAAAGCGATGGACACGTCCGACAGCGCCTTCACGGTGTCGTATTGCACGGTGACGCCGTCGAGCACCAGCGCCGGGCGCGCAGGGGAGGGCCCGCTGTTCGAGGAACTGCTGTTCATGCTGGGGTGGCGAGCGTCAGAGAACGGTGTTGAAAGGCACCTTCAGGGCGCCGCTCAGGATGGCCGCCTGCGCGGTGCGGATCTCGGCCATCACCTTTTCGGCCTTGGCCGCCACTGCCTTGTCGCCTTCCTTCTGGAACAGGGGCGACAGCTCCAGGCCGACGACGCCGGTGCCCAGGCCGGTGTTCAGGTGCGCGCCGCCCTTGCCGTTCTTGAGGATCTTGCTGGCCTCGTCGTAGAGCGATTTGCCGAAGTGCAGGCTGACGATGGAGATCAGCGTCTTCGGGCCCTGCGGGTATTGCGCGGGGTCGAGGCAGCTCACCAGGCGGCCCGGCTTGTCGTTGGCGGCGGCGATGATGCCCGCGTCGGTCGCTGCGGCGTCGGTCTGGATGAAGTCGATGCCGCCGTTGAACATCTGCGTGGCGATCTCTCGGCCCTTCACCGGGTCCTGGAACGAGCCCGCGAAGGCCACCGTGACCGCGGCGTCCTTGCGCACCGACAGCACGCCGGCCTTGAAGGCGTTGTAGTCGGCATTCAGCGGCGGGATCGACATGCCGCCGATGAAGCCGATCTTGCCGGTGGTCGACATGCGGCCCGCGAAGATTCCGGCCAGGTAGGTGCCGAGGTAGTAGTCGTACGAGACGGTGGTCACGTTCGGGATGGCGGGCTTCATCTCGTCGCCGAACAGCTGCAGCCACTGCGTCTTCGGGTACTTGGGCGCGAGCGCCTTGAAGGGCTCGGTCACTTCGTTGAAGGTCGACACGATGACGGCCGCGCCGGCATCGGCCAGCGTGCGGAAGATGGTCTCGTAGGTCGACGGGTCCTTCGCGTAGATGGCGCGCGTCTGCATGCCCGTTTCCTTGCCCAGCAGCTTGAGCCGCGCAATCATCGCGTCGACCGCGCTGGCGTCGCCCGCGGCTTGCGTGTGCACCAGCGCGATCAGCCCGCCCTTGGCATTCGCGATCAGCGGATAGAGGGCGCTGGCCATGGCGACACCGCCAAGGCCGGCCGCGGCTTTCAGGATCTGCCTGCGGGGCGTGGCGGTGCGGGAGGATGCGTTGCTTGTCATGCGGATATCTCTCGGGTTGAAGAAACTCGTTCAGGGCGTCGGCGAGCTGGAGGCCGGGTTCATGATCATCACGTCCTGGCTCTGGATGGCGTCCAGCGCCCACACGCTCTTGATGAATGACTGCCACTCGGGGTCGGCGTACATGGCGGCGCGCCGGGCCTCGCGGTCGGCCAGGCTGTCGTAGGCCCAGATCAGCACTGAGGTGTGCAGCCGGCCGATCTCGGAGATGTACAGGCCCACGAACTTGTTGAGGTGGCGCTTCTGCACCGGCAGGCCCTCGCGTTCGTACTTCTCGCGCCACTGGTCGATGGTGCCGGGGCGGAAGGTGTAGAGGCGGTGTTCGACGATCATTTCGGTGTGCTCCTGCTGGCCTGGGGTTCGTGTGGTTCTACTGGCCGGCCAGGATGAATTCGGCGCACTTCTCGCCGATCATGATGGCCGGTGCATTGGTGTTGCCGCTCGAGATGACCGGCATGATCGAGGCGTCGGCCACGCGCAGCCCCTCGATGCCGTGCACCTTGAGCCGGTGGTCGACCACGGCCAGTTCGTCGTGGCCCATCTTGCAGGTGCCCACGGGGTGGAAGGTGGTCATCGCGGTGGCGCGCAGCCAGGCGACGAGGTCTTCGTCGCTCTGCTTCTCGGGGCCGGGCGCGATCTCCTTGCCTCGGTAGTCGTCGAACGCGGGCTGCTCGATGATGCGGCGCGTGGCGCGGATCGCATCGACCATGGTCTTGCGGTCGAACTCGGTGTCCAGGTAGTTGGGCTGGATCATCGGCGCGTCGGTCGGGCGGCCCGAGCGCAGCCGGATGCGGCCCTTGCTGTTCGGGTTGACCGGCCCCACGCGCAGGGTGAAGCCGTGCTTGGCCTCGACCGTGCTCTTCCTGAACGGGTTGGGAAAATAGAGGTTGGCCGTCTTCTCCAGCGCCGGCATGAAGTGCAGCTGAACGTCGGGGTTGACGAGTTCGGGCGAGGTCTTGATGAATGCGCCGGCCTCGTAGGGGAAGGTGGTGGTGATGCCTTCGCCGAACAGCATGCCCTGCACCACCGAGAAAGCGATCTTGTCGAAGCGCAGGTCCTTGTAGAGCGTGACGGGCTGCTTGCACTCATAGGACATGACACAGTCCACATGGTCCTGCAGGTTGCCGCCCACGCCGGGCAGCGGCTTGAGCACCGGAATGCCGTGTCGCTCCAGCTCTTCCTTCGGGCCGATGCCCGACAGCATCAGCAGGTGCGGCGAGCCGACCACGCCGGCGCAAAGAATCACTTCCTTGCGCGCGCGTACCGTGTGCATCTGGCCGTGCAGCTCATAGGACACGCCCACGGCCCTGGCCCGCTCCACCAGCACCTTGTGCGTGCGCGCGCGCGTCGCGACCTTGAGGTTGCTGCGCTTGAGCGCCGGCCGCAGGAAGGCGAAGGAGGTGGACCAGCGCTTGCCGTTCTTGATGGTGAAGTCGTAGCGGCCGAAACCGAGCTGGCTGGCGCCGTTGAAGTCGTCGTTGAGCGGATAGCCGGCCTGCTGGCCCGCCGCGCAGAACACGTCGAGCAGCTCATTCCAGCCGCGTGCGCGGCATACGGTGAGCTCGCCCTTGGCGTTGTGGAACACGCCGTCGCGCTGGATGTGGCCCTCGGAGCGCTTGAAGGCGGGCAGCACGTCCTTGTACGACCAGCCGGGGTTGCCCATGGCGGCCCAGCCGTCGTAGTCCTGCTTGCCGCCGCGCACGTAGATCATGCCGTTGATGGTCGACGTGCCGCCCAGCACCTTGCCGCGCGGCCAGTAGATCTTGCGGCCATTGAGGTTGGGCTCGGGCTCGGTATGGAAGTGCCAGTTGTAGATGCCCGACTGGAACAGCTTGCCCATCAGCATCGGCAGGCGGAACAGCGGGTTGGAGTCCTTGCCGCCGGCCTCCAGCAGCAGCACTCGCGTGGCGGGGCGCGCACTGAGCCGCGCGGCGAGGGCGCAGCCCGCGGAGCCCGCGCCCACGATGATGTAGTCGTAGTCGTTCTTGTCGTTCATTGGGGTGGTCACCAGTGGATGGGGGCGCTGTCCATCTCGGCCAGATGGGTGTTGCACAGCAAGAAGGGGTTGGGCAGGCCCAGCACGGCGTCCGCGTAGGCGGGGTGCTCGCGCAGGATGCAGGCGACATTGCCGTTGCGGCCCTCGCCGATGCCCGCCGCCGCGAAGGCTTCCGCGGCCGAGGCGCCGAATCCCATGCAGACCAGCGGCTCGCCGCGCTGCAGCAGATGGGCCAGCACCGCCTGTATGAGCGGCTTCCACAGCACCAGGTGGCCGTGCGACTGGTGCGGATCGATGGCCACCTGGAAGCGGCTGAGCGTGAAGGAGGTGTTGAGCAGCAGCACGCCGTCTTCGATCCAGCGGTCGCTCAGCCAGTCGGGCGTCTCGAAGGGCAGCGCGCCCGATTCGATGTCCGCCAGCGTGCGTGGCCAGTTGGCGAAGCTGCCGCCGTAGCCGGCGTCGCCGGTGCGGGCCTCGGCCAGCATCTGCACCCAGGCGCGGATGCTCTTGGTGAACATCTTGTCGAGCTCGCGCCACCGGGCCACGTTGCCGACCTCGAAGGCGCGGCCGGTGGCGATGTCGATCGAGGGGTAAGGGTCTTGCCCCAGCACCAGGCAGCGCACCTTCGAGGGCGGCACGCTGTCGAAGGCCTTGAGCATGTGCGCGCCGGCCGGCATGCCGGGCAGGCGGCGGCCCTTGCGCGCGGGGAAGATGGGCTCCCATGCTTCCAGCTCGAGTCGAGCGTCCACGCCCTCGAAGTCCAGCCGCGCGCCGCCGAGCGCGCAGCGCCAGTCAGCGGGCAGGTCGTCCTGCCAGTCGAGCAGGGTTTCTTGCAAGGCGGTGCGCAGGGCTTGAGGCATGGCTTACATTCAAACTTCAAAAAAAGCTGACCAGTTCGTCAGGAAATTCTAAGTAATAAATTGACGATATGGTCAGATTTTTTTGATGATGCTTTTCCCGCCCCGGCGCGGGGCCACCTCTAGAATTTGCTCCGGTCAAAAAAAGCGACTCAAAGCCATGCGCGACACCAAGACAACACGACCTTCGGCACCCGAGACCACCGCGGACAGGGAGATCAGGGCGGCCAACAAGCGCAAGATCCTCAAGGCCGCCAGCGAAGTGTTCGCGGCCAAGGGCTTCGACGGCGCGCGCATCGCGGAGATCGCCGCCGTGGCCGAGCTGCCCAAGGCCAACGTCTACTACTACTACGCCACCAAGGAAGAGCTCTACAGCGCCACCTTCGCGCCGCTGCT
The DNA here is from genome assembly GCF_965279555.1 of Variovorax sp. Classification (NCBI taxonomy): domain Bacteria; kingdom Pseudomonadati; phylum Pseudomonadota; class Betaproteobacteria; order Burkholderiales; family Comamonadaceae; genus Variovorax; species Variovorax sp. Next base: position 1,655,496 of record NZ_OZ257247.1, read on the forward strand.
GGAGGAGTGGGACAGCGCGCTGCGCATCCTCAAGGTCGAGACCGAACCCGCCGTGGCGCTGCGCGCCTATGTGGAAGCCAAGCTCCGGCTGGGCCGCAAGAATCCGCTGGAGGCGCGCCTGTTCGCCAACGAGGTGGTGCGTGGCGGCACCTTCCTGTCGGCCGCCGACCGGGCGCACATCGCGCAGAGCACGGCCGCCAGCATCGAGGTGCTCGAAGCCTGGATGGCCGCCAAGAAGATCCGCAAGATCGACGCGCGCCACTTTCTCTTCATGCTCTGGGCATCGACACAGTTCTATGCCGACTACGAGCCCATCGTCAACGCAGTGCTGCAGGTGAAGAAGCTCACGGCGGTGCACTACGAGCAGGCGCTCGAATGCATCGTGAGCACGGTGCTGGCGGGCGTGCTGCTCGACTGAAAGGGCGTTGCGGGCTGGAGGAGCGGGCGCCGCGATTGTTTCCTTCACACGAACACCGCGGTTCTTTTCGATGCGGGTTTTTACCGGTTTGGCGGCGCAAAATTCTTTCCATGGACCAGCCCTTCAGCTGATCCAGGTGAAAAGAAACCAACCAATTGAAGGACCTCCAAATGACCGCCTCGAAACTCCTCTCCGCCGTCTCTCTCGCTCTGCTGGCCGCTGCCGGCGCTGCCCATGCCGAAAGCTATGACGGCGTGCATCGACTGACCTCCGCCACCAGCCGCGCCGAAGTCGCCAGCCAGGCCGTCGTGGCCGCGCACAGCGCCAACCCCTATGCCGATGGCGCCAACTCGGGCCCGGTGCAGCTGACCGCCTCGACCACCAGCCGCGCAGCCGTTCGCGCCGAAGCAGTGGCCGCCGCGCACAGCGCCAACCCGTATGCCGACGGCGCTTCGTCGGGCGTGGCACCTGTTTTGGCCAGCGGCGTCGATCGCGCTACCGTGCGTGCCGCGGCCCGCGCTGCTGCTCGCGGCGACACGCTGCCGCTGTAATCGATCCGCTGTGCTTCGCCGCTCCGGCGAAGGCAGTCGAATCAAAAATAGAGGCCGGCTCCGCGCACGCGGGGCCGGCTTTTTCCTTGGGCCGGGCGTGCTACCGGATCGGCTGCAATTGATCGTCCGCCATGCCCACCAGCAGGGCCGAACCGTTGGGCAGGATGCGGAATTCGCCATAGCGCGCACCTTCGAACTTCTGCGCGTCGCCTTCCTTGAAGAACCACGCGTCGGTGACGAAGACCCAGCTCCCGTCCTTGGTACTGAGCGGTACTTCGATGTCGTCGCCCTGCCGTGGCTCCAGGGCCGATGGCAGGTGCAGCGTATAGGCCGATGGCAGCGCCGGATCGGGGCGCACGAGCACGGTCGGCCGCCGGCCACCACGAGGATGGTCGTCCCGGTCCATTCGATCGGGCAATGCGAAGTTCAGCCGCATGTAGTCGCCCTGCATCAGCGAGCGCGGATCGACAGGAGCCAGCCTCACGAACACGGGACGGCCATCGCGGATGATGTTTTCCTTCTCGAAGATGGCGAAGTTCGCCGCCGCCAGCGTGGCGACTCCTGCCAGCGCGATGCCGGCGAGCCGCCTGTTCTTCCACCAGGTGCCGGCGCTCGGCGCAGCGCTCTCGGCGCCGGCCGCATGCGACATGGCGCGCGTTGCCAGCCAGGCCAGTGCGCCCAGCGCGGCACCGATCAGCACCAGCAGCAGCGCCTTGTCCGCCAGCGACCATGCGAGCAGGTAGTAGAAGCTGCCTACGATCCACAGCGCGGCCGCGCAGCCAAGGGCGGCGAGCCGCCAGCGCTGCGTTACCGCCAATGCCGCGGTGCAAAGGCAGGTCGCGCCGAGGTTGGGCATGAAGCCGCACAAGACCGCCAGCAGCAGTGCCACGCCCAGGCCCGCCAGCGGCATCTGCCGCAGTGCCGGCCAGCGATAGGCCAACAGCGCGGCTGCAGCCAAGGCACACAGCACCGACGCCAGGTTCCGGGTGCTGCCGAGCAGGTTGAACCCGCTGCCGGCCTGGCCCATTTCGTGTCCGATGCTGCTGCCTGGAACCACGCCGCCCAGCATGAATGTGGTGCCCGACAGCAGCACCAGCATCAGCAGGAGCTGCGCGCACCAGCCTTCGGCCAGGCTCGCCAGCAGGCTGCCGGTGCGCGCGCCGGGCAACCGCGGAAGCAGCCAGAGCACCGCGAGCCATGCGGCCAGGCCTATGTGCGCCTGAAGCCACCACGTCCAGCGAAAGCGGCCCGACCAGAACAAATGATCGAAGGTGTCTTCACCGCTCGACCATCCCATGACGGCCACGGTGAGGAACACGCCCAGCATCATGCCCAGCAGGCTGCGCAGCCAGTGCAGCGGAGCGAGCCATGCCAGAACCACGCTGGCAACGCACATGCCCAGCGCGGCGATGGAAACCGGCAGGTCGCGAAACAGTGCCCATCCCAGGCAGCACAGGCCCAGCAGCACGGCCGGCAGACAGAGCTGTTCGATGAACAGCGCCAGTCCGCCCTGGCGCAGGACGACGACGCTCACGGCCAGCAGGCCGAGTCCCGATACGTACAGTGCCGGTCCTTCTTGCAGCAGCGCATCGCCGAATGCCAGGCCGACCGCGCCCAGCAGCGGCAGCACGGCGAGCCAGGCGCCCAGCGCAGTCAGCAGCAGCACCGCCCCGGGGCGGGAATCCTCGCGCGGCCATTGCGCGTCTTGCGGCAGCAAGCCGTGGGCGGTGGCGCGCTGGATGATTTCGGACGGGGCGATCATGCGGTCGCTCCTTCCTGTTGCGAGGCGCCCAGGACGGTGTTCTGTCTACGCATGACCAGGGCCACGGACACAGCCAGCAATCCCGCGGCCACCAGTCCGATGAGCAGCAGCCGGCTCATGGTGTCGATGCCGCCGCCGTCGAACAGGATGCGGGCCAGGCCGGCGACCAGCAGGGTGTCGACGCACAGTACCGCGGCGCTCAGCCCGACGATGTCGAACCAGCCACGCTGCATCAGCATGCCGCCGGCACCACACATCAGCGCCAGGCCCAGAAAGTAGTGGGGCGAAACCTCGCTGCGCAAGAAAAGACCTGCAAGCGAGGTCAGCGTCACGTTCACGGTCAGCGCCAGCATGGCCAGCCGTTGCGACCAGTGCGTTTCGCCGACCCATTGCCGTGCCCACGGGCTCAGCGCAATGATGAGCAGCACGCCCATGCCCCAGCCGATCAGCTGGATAGGCAGGTCGTTGTTGTCGAAGCGCCAGCGATGCCCCGTGTGCGCATAGACCCAGAGGCTGATTGCGCTGCAGGCCACCATCGCCCACGGAAACCACAGCACGTCGCTGCGCACGCCAAGGCACAGCGGCAGGCCGAGAACGGCCCACAGCGCGAACAGCTGCCATGCATCGGCACCGGTCTGGTAGGTCTGGCCGTAGTAGGCGAACAGCGCGCCCGTGCCCAGCAGGCACAGCAGGCCCATGGGTGTGCGAAGCGTCGCGCTGCGCCATGCGGCCAGTGCCGTCAGCAGCACCCAGCCTTGCAGCAATCCGAACTGCCCGGCGCGGCCCAGCGATCCCCAGTTGGCCGCCACCCACATCACGATGCCGAAGCCGCCGAGTCCCGCCGCCAGCAGTGCGATGACGCGCCAGAAGCGTTGCGGCAGTTGCGTCGGTTGTGCGTCGAGTTCAGCCAGCGCGAACAGCGCGTGCATGCGCGCGGGCGGCAGCCGATGGATGCGGGCCAGTTCGTAGAGTGCGAGTCGGATGTTCATGGACGTGGAGGATGGTTGCCGCTGCCATTCTCCACGTGATGGGTCCGGTGCCCGGGGGCACCGGAAGAGGGGGCTCAGGTGCCGTCAGGCCACCCGCTCCTCGATGGGGCCCACGCGGTCGGGATAGAAGGCCACGTGGTCCTTGATCTGGGCGACCGGCTCGTAGGGCGACTCGTAGGTCCACACCGCATTCACCGAGCGCTCGCCGCCGGCGGGAATGCTGTAGTAGTTGCACTCGCCCTTGTACGGGCAGTAGGTTGCATGCGAGGTGCGTTCCAGCAAGGACATCTTCACGTCCTTGCGGGGGATGTAGTGCACGGTTCCGAAATGCGCTTCGCGCAGCGTCAGCGCTTCGCGCGTGTCGGCAATGACGCGGCCGTCCACCGACACCACCACGCGAAGCGGATTGCGTGCAATGGTGATCGGGTGCTCGGGGCCGGGGGTCTTGATGGTGCGTTCGGGCGTGGCGAACATGAGCGGGCTCCTTCGTTTGGTCGAGGTGACGCAAGAATCGGCGGATGCGCATCTTGCCGCGATGTGAGGGCGGTTTGAAGCCCCCCGAAAATCAGCACGTTCGCGAAGTGGTTAAAAGCCGGCGTGCCGTTCGGAGGTGCTGTGGAAGCCTTTCGCATTTGTTTGTAGTGCTTCAGTTTGCAATGCTTGCCACGGTGTTTTCCTTCCCCGACGCCGGTGGGCGTCAGGTCTCCCTGTCGAACGGTGATAAAACTTTGCGCCGCCCCACCCTCGCCCATCGAAAGACCCAAGTGAAGAACAACAGGCTCGCCATCTTCCTGCTTGCCAGCCTGCTGACCGCCGGCGCAAGTGCACAGGAGTGGCCCTCCAAACCCGTTCGCGTGATCGTGCCCGCGCCGGCCGGCAGCTCGCTCGATGTGATCGCGCGCACGCTCGCCGACCGCCTGCGCGTGCTCTGGAAGCAGCCCGTGGTGATCGAGACCAAGGCTGGTGCCGGCGGCCTGATCGGCATGGACGCGGTGGCCAAGGCGCCGCACGACGGTTATACGCTGGGCATAGGCTTCAACGGCCCCATTGCATTCGGGCCCTACATGTACCGGCGCATGCCCTATGCGCCGTCCCGCGACCTGATGCCCATCGTGCTCACGACCTCGCAACCCAACGTGCTGGCGGTGCAGGCGAACAACCCGTCGAACACGCTGCCGGAGTTCGTCGATTGGGCGAAGAAGCAGGGCTCAAGCTTCAGCTATGCGTCCGTGGGCGCTGGCAGCTCGTCGCACCTCACGATGGAGCTGCTGCGCAGCGTGACGAAGATCGAGGCGGTGCACGTGCCGTACTCGGGCTCGCCGCCCGCAGGGCTGTCGCTCGCCGCGGGGGACACGCAGGCGCTGTTCACGGTCGCGCCCGCGCTGCTGCCGTTGATCCAGGGCCATCGGGTGAAGCTCATCGCAGTGACCAGCGCCACCCGCTCGGAACTCATGAAAGACCTGCCGACCGTGGCCGAGTCGGGCTACCCCGGCTTCGAATCGCTGGCCTGGAACGGCTTCTTCACTGCCACCGGCACGCCGCCCGAGGTGGTGCAGCGCATCAACGCGGACGTCAACGCAGTGCTGCGCGAGCCGGCGGTGCGCGAACTGCTCGCCAACCAGGGGCTGGTGGCGGGCGGCGGTTCGCCCGAGGAATTCAAGGCCTTCATCGACAGCGAGGCCCGCAAGTGGGGGGCGATCATCGCCAAGGTCGGCATCCGTCTTGATCAGTGACGGACTTGTCGTTCACACTCCCGCAAAAACTCCAGGAAGAAAAAATGGCCGACCTCCCGGACTCCCCTGAATTTCCCGAAGACATCTATACCGAACCGGAGCCCGATCCGTACACGCTTGCCAACCTCGGCCCGCTGACCGGCCTCGCGGGCCTGTGGATCGGGACTTCCGGCCACGACGTGAGCCCGAAGCCCGAAGGCTCCGAAGCCGAAGCATTCATCGAGCATGCGGAGTTCCAGCCCATCGACGCGCAGACCAACGGACCGCAGATCTTCTACGGGCTGCGCTATCACCTGCGAATCGTCAAGCCCGACGACGTCGAAACCTTCCACGACCAGGTCGGCTACTGGCTCTGGGAGCCCGCTACAGGTGCGCTGGTGCAGACACTGTCGATCCCGCGCGGGCTCACGGCCATGGCCACAGGGCAGGCGAAGGCCGGCGACCGCAGCTTCAGGCTGGAGGCGGTGCGCGGCGGAGAGACCAACGGCATCCTCGCCAACCCGTTCCTGGAGCATGCGTTCAAGACGCTGCGCTACAGCATCGCGGTGACCATTCACGACGACCGCAGCTGGTCGTACGAGCAGGAAACCGTGCTGAGCGTGCGCGGACAGGCCGAGCCCTTCAGCCACACCGACCGCAACTTGCTGCGCAAGATCGGCGAGCCCACGCCCAATCCGACGGCATTGGCCGCAATGGCGGAGGCAGCGGGCAAGAGCGCCATCGACGTCGCCAGTGGCAGCGCCGACTCCCCAGGCAAGGCCGGCCTCAGCGGAGCCAGCACCGGATAGAACAAACACGCATAGCTTGCCCGGAGCTATGCCGATAACCTCAGGTCATGGACCTGAAACAGCTGGAGTACTTCATTCGCGTGGCCGAGCTCGGCAGCTTCACCCGGGCATCGACGGTGATCGACATCGCCCAGCCCGCGCTGAGCCGCCAGGTGCGCCAGCTTGAAGTCGAACTGCGGCAGAACCTGCTGGTGCGCAACGGCCGCGGCGTGGTGCCCACCGATGCCGGCAAGCGGCTGCTGGAGCATGGCCGCGGCATCCTGCACCAGGTGGAGCGCGCGAAGGAAGACATGGGACGCATGCGCGGCGCGCTGGCGGGGCGGGTGGCGGTAGGGTTGCCGCCCAGCGTGGCCGGGGTGCTGACGGTTCCGCTGGTGCGGGCCGTGCGCGAGCGGCTGCCCGATGCGGCGCTGTCGATCACCGAAAGCCTTTCGACCGCGATGCAGGAGTCGCTGCTCACCGGCCGGCTCGACATCGCGCTGCTCTACAACCCGCAGCCCTCGCCCGATGTAGACAGCGAGACGGTGCTGGAGGAAGACCTGTTCCTGGTCAGCGCCACCAAGGGCGCCGGGCGCGCGCGGCGCGGCGTGCCGCTCGCATTGCATCAACTGGCCGACCAGCCGCTGGTGATTCCGACCCGGCCCAACGCGATCCGCATGCTGGTCGAGGCGGAGCTGGCAGCCATCGGGCGGCGGCCGAGCATTGCGCTGGAGATCGACGGCGTGCCTGCCATCCTCGCGCTGGTGGCCGATGGCGCGGGCCATGCAGTGCTGTCGCGCAATGCGGTGGCGATTGCCGAGCGCTCGCAGCGCTATGCGATCCGGCCCATCGCCGAGCCCGGCCTGCGCAGCCGGCTGGCGCTGGCGGCCAGCTCGCAGCGGCCCGTCACGCGCACGCAGCGTGCCATGGGAGAGTTGCTGCGCGAACTTGTCCAGCAGCACCTGGGTGCCGGTGCAATGACCGGTGCCAGTCAGAAGCGGTGACGCATGCCGAATCCCACGCTGCCGCTGCCGCGGAAGTCCGTCAGCCGGTCGCGCATGTAAACCGCGTACAGGTCGGTCCGCTTCGACAGGAAGTGGTCGTAGCCGGCGGCCCAGGTGGTGCGATGCGTCTGGGCGCCGTTCGTCACCTTGCGCTCGGTGCGCGCCACAGAGGCCATGAAGCGGCCCGCACCCACCGGTACCGCCGCACCCAGCTGAGCGGTGTCGGTGTCGACGCGGATGTCGGGCGTGCGGGTGCGCAGCAACTGGCCGTACAACTGCACCGCCTTGAAGTCGTAAGAGGCGCCGAACATCGCTGCGTCCTGCCGGCCGATGGCCGAGGTGAAGCCCGGCCCCGTTCTGGCCTGTTGCATCGACAGCACCGCCGCGAACGGGCCGGCTGCGTAGTTGAGGGTCAGGTTCAGGTTGCGAACGCTGTCGCGGCTCGTCACCTCGCCCATGCCGTAGAGCAGGTTGGCGCGCAGGCCCGCGAAGGTGGGTGAGCTGTACTGCACCACGTTGTCCCACACGCTGTCGCCGAGCACGGCGCGGTTGTACGTGGGCTGCCATGTGTGCAGCATGACGGGCGAGAACTGCAGCGACACGCCGAAGGGATTGAAGGCGCCGCTGGCAGCGAACATCGGGTTGGTCTGCCGGCCGAGCGACACCTGCCCGAAGCCGCCGGACAGCCCCACCCATGCGTTGCGAGAGAAATAAGGGTCGGTGCTGTTGCGCCCGAAGGTGCCCGTGTCGGTCTGGAAGAAGCTCTCCAGCGCGAACTGCGCCTGCAGCCCGTTGCCCAGGCTTTCCGCGCCGCGCACGCCCCAGTAGGCCGTGGTCATGCCGCCGCTGCCCAGCACCTTGGTGCGTCCCTTCTCGTCGCTGCGCTGCATGGAACCGACGAACGCATCGACCAGGCCGTAGATCTGGACGCTCTCGGCGGAGGCTCCCGCCTGGGACCATGCGGGGTGTGCGGCGGTGCAGAGCGCCAGCGCGGGAAGCGCGCGAAGGGCAACGCGCCCGGAAAGTGCCGGAAGGCGGGGAAGTCGTCTCATGTTGTCTCCTCGTTGTGAATTCGTAGCCCGCGAAAAACGCGGGCGCAGGCGAGCCAGTCCGCACGCCTTGGCGGTGCCGTGGCGTGAGAACGGGGCTGTGGGGGGCTGTGGGGGGCTGTCGGGGTCGGCGCGCGGAGGCGTTCAGTCGTACCAGTACAGGCGGGTCGGGTTGTCGACCAGCAGCCTGCGAAGCTGTGCCGTGTCGTCGCAGAACAGCGGCAGCAGGTCGACCAGCTTGCCGTCGTCGGGCATCTCGCGCACGTTGGGGTGCGGCCAGTCGGTGCCCCACAGCACGCGGTCGGGCGCGGCCTCGATCAGGCGGCGGGCGAAGGGCACTGCATCCGCGTAGGGCTGGCCCTGCGCCGAAAGGCTCTGCGAGATGCGCTCGGCGCCGCTCACCTTGACCCAGGCACGTTCGTCGCGCATCAGGTCGAGCATCATGTCGCAGGCCTGCTGTTCGAGGCCGTGCTCGACCATCGTGCGGCCCATGTGGTCGATGACGAAGGGCACCGGCAGCGTGTCGAGGAACGCGCGGTAAGTGACGAGGTCTTCCGCGTCCAGGTGAAGCACCAGGTGCCAGCCGAGCGGACGGATGCGCTCGGCCATGCGCAGCACCGTGGGCAGGTCGGGCGCGCCGCCCAGGTGCTGAACGAAGTTGAAGCGCACGGATCGCACGCCGGCCTTGTGCAGTGCGACAAGCTCCGCGTCGCTGATGCCCGCGCCCACCATGGCCACGCCACGGTAACTGTCGGGCGACTGGGCGATGGCGTCGAGCATGGCACGGTTGTCGTGGCCGTGCACGCTGGCCTGCACAAGCACCACGCGGTCGATGCCCAGCAGTTCGTGCAGCGCGCGCAGCTTGGCGGCAGGCGCGTCTGGCGGTGTGTAGCGGCGGTTGTCCGAATACGGAAACACGTCGCCGGGGCCGAACACATGGCAATGCGCGTCGCAGGCGCCGGCAGGCAGGGTAAACGCCGGTCGGCTCGGATCGGGGTGGGGTGGGGCGATGGTTTTCAAGATGGTGTCCTTGCCGTTTTTCTCATTGCTTGGGAATGCCGGCGCGCTGGATCACGGCCGACCAGCGCCTGATCTCGCTGTCGAGCAGTCGCGCCTGTTCCTGCGGCGTGCTGCCGCGCGGCTCCACGCCCAGGGCCTGCAGCCGCTTCCTTACCTCGGGCGAGTCCAGCGCCGCGCGTGCTTCGCGGTTCAGGCGGGCGATCACGTCGGGTGGCGTATTGGCGGGCGCGGCCAGCGCATTCCACGAGGCGACCTGGAAGCCCGGAGTACCGCTCTCGGCCACGGTCGGCACATCGGGCAGGTTGGGGGCGCGCTTGTCGCCCATCACCGCCAGCGCGCGCAGCGCCTTCGCCTCGATCTGCGACAGCACCGGCGAGAGGATTTCCACCGCCACGTCGATCTGCCCACCGCGCAGTGCCGTGGTCACGGCCGGCGTGCCGTTGAAAGGCACGACCTGCGCGTCGATGCCCAGCGAGGTCTTGAGCAGCTCGCCGGCCAGGTTCTGCGTGCTGCCGACGTTGATGGTGCCGATGTTCAGCCGGCCCGGATTGGCCTTGGCATAGGCCGCCAGGTCGGCGAAGGTCTTGAACTTGCCGTTGCCCTGCGCGAGCACCGCCATGTCGAAGTAGCCGAGCGTGGAGACAGGCGCGAAGTCTTTCACCGTGTCGTAGGGCAGCGACTTGAACAGGCCCGCGCTCACCGCGTTGCCGTTGGACATGAGCAGCAGGGTGTGGCCGTCCGGCGCGGCCTTGGCAACGGTGTCGGACGCCACCACGCCGCCGGCGCCGGGCTTGTTGTCGATCACGATGCTCTGGCCCATCGATTCGGACATCTTCTGCGCCACGCTGCGCGCGACCAAGTCGGCCACGCCGCCGGCACCGAAGGGCACCACCAGGCGGATCGGCCGGGAAGACAGTGGGGCGGCCAGCGCATACGGCGCGCCGGCGGCGGCAGCCAGGGCCAGCATCAGGCCGACGAAGCTGCGACGGGAATCTCTCATAGGTCTCCTTTGGTATGGGCGCGGCCTCTTTCACCGCTGCGCCGCACTATTCCCGAGGAGCCGACCTGCAGCAATATCGTGATCGCACTGGGAGATATAGCTTTTCGGCATGGCAGGCATGTGGTGCCCGCGCTGGCCTCAGTCCAGCCGCAACGAGCCGAGCCGCGCGACGATCAGGTCGTACAGCGTCTGCGCCGCGACCGACAGGCTGCCTTCGCGCCGCTGCACCAGGTACAGCGTGCGCGTGAGCGCGGGCAGGGGCAGCGGGCGGGTCACCAGCGTTTCGCGCTGGAAATGGAACAGCGTGAGCGCCGGCACCACGCTGATGCCCAGCCCTGCTTCGACCAGCCCCATGACGGTGGCCAGGTGCTCCACCTCGAACACCGCGTTCAGCCGCTGCGGATGCAGCGCGGCGTCAAGCGCCTGTCGCACGCTGCTGTTGCGCGCCATCTGGATGAACGGATGCGGCGCGATTTTCTTGACCGTGAGGCGCGGCTCGCGCGCCAGTGGATGGTCGGCCCGGCACACCAGGTGAAATCGGTCGCTGCACAGCTTGCGCGCGCGCAGGTCGCTGCCCGCCGCGGCCTCCGCGCCCGAGGCGGCGAGCGCGAAGTCGGCCTGGCCGGCGCGCACCAGCGCGATACAGGCGTCTGACAGCGCATCGTCCAGGTCGATGCGGATGCCGGGCCAGGCCTGCATGAATTCCGCGAACACTGTGGGCAGCCAGCCGGCCGCGAGCGAGGGCAGGGCGGCCACGCGCACGCGCCCCTTGCGGCGCTCCACGTGGTCGGCCAGGTCGACCATCGCATTGCCCATGTCGTCGAGCAGCCGGCGCGCCGAGCCTTCGAACAGCAGGCCCTCGGGCGTGAGCTGCACGCTGCGCGTGTCGCGGTCGAACAGGCGCGTGCCGACGGCGTCTTCGAGCGTGCGTATCAGCGCGCTGAAGGCCGGTTGCGACAGATGGCTGGTCTGCGCCGCGCGCGTGAAGTTGCGGTGCTCGGCCAGCGCGAGAAAGGCGCGCAGCTGCCGCGTGGAGAGGTCTGGCGTCTTTTTCATGTCTCTGGCTTCCGGTGGCCGGATACGTTATTTGAAAAGCGGATCAATCGATCCGTATTTTCGATTTTACGGATGAGGGAGGGCTGCCTACAGTGCGGCTCGATGAACTCCATTGCTGCAACGCCCACGCTGTTGATCGGATGCGCGGCCGGCTTCTCGGGCGACCGCACCGACGCTGCCGGGCCCGTTGTCGACATGCTGATCGCGCGCCTCGCGCAGGGCCCGGCGGGGCGGCGCGCGTTCCTCATCTTCGAGACGCTGGCCGAGCGCACGCTGGCGCTGGCGCAATTGCGCCGCCGCGCCAACCCCGATGCCGGCTACGAACCGCTGCTCGACGACATGCTGCGGCCGGTGCTGGCGCGCTGCCTGGCGCATGGCATCCGCATCGTGAGCAACTTCGGCGCCGCCAACCCGCGAGCCGCCGCCCGGCACATCGCCCGCATGGCGCGCGAACTGGGCGCCAGTGCCCCGCGCATTGCGGTGGTGGAGGGCGACGACCTCTCGGGCGCCGAACATCGCGCAGTGCTGCGCGAAGCACTCGGCGCGCGGATGGAAGGGCTGAGCGTGGTCAGCGCCAATGCCTACATTGGCGCCGAGCCGATCGCTGCCGCGCTCGACGCGGGCGCCCAGATCGTGGTGTGCGGCCGGGTGGCCGACCCGTCGCTCACCGTGGGGCCGGCCATGTCGCACTTCGGCTGGCGCGCCGACGACTGGGACCGGCTGGGCCGCGCCACCATGGCCGGCCATTTGCTCGAATGCGGCGCGCAGGTGTGCGGCGGCTACTTCGCCGACCCCGGCTACAAGGATGTGCCGGGCCTCGAGTCCGTCGGCTTTCCCATCGCCGAGATCGACGCCGACGGCGGCTGCGTCATCGGCAAGGCCGACGGCACCGGCGGCCTCGTGACCGAAGCCACGGTGAAGGAGCAACTGCTCTACGAAGTGCACGACCCCGCCGCCTACCTGACGCCCGACGTGGTGGCCGACATCGCCGAAGCGGAGGTGCGTGCATTGCCGGGCGCGGACCGCGTCGAACTGCGCGGCGTTTGCGGGCATGAGCGGCCGCACAATTACAAGGTCAATGTGTGCCATGAAGGCGGCTGGCTGGCCGAGGGCGAAATTTCCTACGCCGGCCCTCGCGCCGAAGCGCGCGCGCGGCTTGCGGCCGACGTGCTGAAGAAACGGCTCGACGGCCTTGAACTGCGCATCGACCTGATCGGCGCGCTGAGCATCCTCGGCGACGACGCGGGCCGTGCGCTGGCGGACACGCCCGACAGCGGCCTGCGCGACGTGCGCCTGCGCGTCGCGGCCACCCATGCCGACCGTGCCCAGGCCGAACGGCTCGGCCGCGAGGTGACGGCGCTCTACACCTGCGGCCCGGCCGGCGGTGGCGGCGTGCGCACCGCGCTCACGCCGCGGCTCAACACGCTGTCGTGCCTGCTGTCGCGCGAGGCGGTTCCGGTGCGCTTCGAACTGCTGGCCGCGGAGGAACTCGCATGAGCAAGATTCTTGAAGACACCATCGACGTGCCTCTCTACCGCGCGGCCCACGGACGCACCGGCGACAAGGGCGACCGTTCCAACATCAGCGTCATCGCCTGGCATGCCGGGCTGTATCCGCTGCTGGCCGAGCAGCTCACGCCCGAGCGCGTGGCCGTGCAGTTCCGCCATCGAGCGCCGTCGCAGGTGCAGCGCTTCCTGTTGCCGAAGCTGCATGCGATGAACTTCGTGCTCGACGCGGTGCTCGACGGCGGCGTCAACGATGCGCTGAATCTCGATGCGCACGGCAAGGCGCTTTCTTTCCTGCTGCTCGACATGCCCGTTCGCGTGCCGCGCTCGCTCGTGCCTTTGCTGGCCGGGCCATAGCGCCGGCTTTCACTTTTTCTACTGCCCATTCAAATCCGGAGACAAACAATGAAACGATTTCCCCTGACCGTGCTGACCACCGCACTGGCGCTTGCGCCGCTGCTGGGCCATGCACAGGCCTTCCCCGAGAAAGCCATCACCTTCGTCGTGCCCTTCGCGGCCGGCACCGCCACCGACCAGATCGCGCGCGCACTCGGCAACCAGATCGCGACCGAGACCAGGCAGGCCGTCGTCATCGACAACAAGGCCGGCGCCAGCGGCTTCATCGCCTCGCAGAACGTTGCGAAGGCGCCTGCCGACGGCTACACGGTGCTGATCACCACCAACACCACGCATGCCGCCAACGAGCACCTGTTCAAGAAGCTGCCCTACGACCCGGTGAAAGACTTCGCACCCGTTGCCGCCCTGGGCAAGGGCGGGCAGATCATGGTGGTCAACCCGTCGTTTCCTGCGAAGAGCGTGGCCGAGTTCATCGCGCTCGCGAAGAAGGAGCCGGGCAAATACAGCTTCGGCAGCGGCAGTTCGTCGAGCCGCATGGCGGGCGAACTGCTGCAGCAGATGGCCGACATCAAGCTGCTGCACGTGCCCTACAAGAGCAACACGCTCGCCGTGACCGACCTGCTGGGCAGCCAGATCAACATGATGATCACCGACACCGCCACCGGCCTGCCGCAGGTCAAGGCCGGCAAGCTGCGCGCGCTGGGCATCTCCAGCTCTGCGCGCTCGCCGCTCGCGCCCGACCTGCCCACCATTTCCGAAGCCGGCGTGAAGGGTTACGAGATGGGCTATTGGTTCGCCGCCTATGCGCCGGCGAAGACGCCGCCCGCCGTGGTCAAGCGGCTCAACGAACTGCTGGTGAAGGCCGCGAAGAGCGAGGCGGCGAAGACCGCGTTCTACGAACCCACCGGCACCGAGGTGTTCACCACCTCGCCCGAAGAACTTGCGAAGTTCCAGGCGGCCGAGTCGCAGAAGTGGGGCCGCATCGTGAAGGCCGCCGGCATCGAGGCCGAGTAGCCCGCGCGCCGTAGCGCTTCCTTAAGCGGTGTGCACTGAAAAGCCCGTCTTGCCCGGCGCGATGTCCTCGCGCGGGGTGAGCGCGGGAATCTCGTAGTCGCCGGCGTTCTGGCGGCGGAACGGGATCGGTTCGGTCGTGAAGAGCGTGTCGAGCCGCTGTCCCAGTTCCCCGGTGATGCGTGCATAGGCGGCATCGTCGATCTTGTTCGTGCGATGCACCGCGTAAGGCGGCAGCACGTCGAAGCCGGGGTAATAGAGGATGCCGTGCTGGATGGGAAGCAGCAGGTCGTCCATCGGCCCGTTGATGCCGCGCGGCGCGTAGTGCGATTGGCTGCGCGAGCAGATCGCGGCCAGCCTCTGGAGGGGCTCAAATGGGGTCCAGGGCCTTCGCTGCTGTGTCCACGTCGCGGTGAAGAGGCAGCCAGAGCGTGAACCGGGTGCCGGCGCTGCCGGATTCCCAGCTCACCTTGGCGCCGATGGCCTGCGCACGCTGCTGCTGGTTGCGCAGCCCGCGGCCATGCCGGCGCAGGGCCTCTTCCACGGCGAAACCCTCGCCGTTGTCCTCGATCACCACGCAAACGCCGTCGTCTGTTGTCGCGGTGCTGAAGCAGATGGTGGAGGCCCGCGTGTGGCGCAGCACGTTGGCAACGCATTCCTGAACGATCCGCAGGATGTGCAGCGCGCTGTTCGGGTCCAGCCAGGCCAGCACGGGCACGGGCTGCACCTCCCAGCGCAGCGCGACGCCGGCGCTCTCGATGCGCGGCGCCAGGCGAAAACGCAGGGTCGCCAGCAGCAGCAGCAGGTCGGCGTCGACGCTTTCCATGGAGTCGATCACCAGCTTCAGGTCTTCCATGCAGCTCTTGAGCACGCTCGAAATCTCGGCCTCGTTCATGGTGCCGCGCTCGACCGAGCGGATGGCGCTGATCAGCGATGAACCCAGGCCGTCGTGCATGTCCTGCATCAGGCGCCGCCGTTCGGCATTGAGCATCTGCTGGTTCTCGATCACGCGCAGGCGCTGGTAGCTTTGCTCCAGTTCGGCCTCGCGTGCCCGCAGCCGCAGGACCAGTTCCGTATTCAGCCGTCCCACCTCGGCAAACGCGCCGGTGTAGCGCTGGAACATGATGAAAGAGAACACGAAGAACAGGCCGATGACGGCGTAGGGCGAGGTGTACACGCTCTCCGGGCTGACCAGGTTGTTCTGCAGGAGCCCGTCGTAGGAGGTGAACACGACGGCGAAGACAGTCCAGCCCGCCACCAGCCGGCCCTCGGGCAGTTGCGCCCGCAAGGCCTTGCGCAGGTTCACGGCAAAGATCAGCACCGCCACGGGCAATACCGCCAGGTTGAGCAGCGGCGTGAATAGGTACAGGCTGACGATCGACGTCGACACATGCGGCAGCGTCGCGATGTTGCAGGCCAGCGTCAGGCCCAGCGCCAGCCGGGTCAGCCAGGCCGAGGGCTGCTGGTGCAGGCGCTGCAGGAACAAGTGGATGAGGACGATCAGCCAGAGCAGGCTGGCCACGGTCACCCATTCGAACCATTCGTCCGAAATCGGCAGGTAACTGCCGCCCACGTAGTAGTGAAGCATCCGCAGGAACGCCACTGCCGAGATGGCGGAGAACAGCAGGTAGAGCGATTCGCGCCGCTTGCCCAGCCACACCGCGAATGCGAAGGCGCCCACCGCCAGGAACGCCGCGCTGCCCATGAACGGCAACTGCACCTGCAGCATCTGGCGCGACTGGTAGCGCCAGGCCAGGGCATTCTCGTCGCCCACCCACACCGTGGAGAACCCGCTTCCGCTGTTGCGCAGGCGGTCGACCCGGATCAGCAAGGACTTCGGCGACAGCGTATTCGCGGTCGCGTTCAGCGGCAGCAGCAGCGGATGGTTGTAGCCGTTGTGGATGGGGCTGCCGTGCGACTGGTAGAGCAGCACGCCGTCGCCGTAGACGGCAATGTGCCCCAGGGTTTTCCAGCGCGGGAGGTAGAGAACGCGTTGCTGCGTCGTCCGGGGCTGGCCCGACAGGTCGATGCGGTACCAGTCGGTGACGGCCCGCATGCCGCTCGAGGCCGTGGGCACGAGTTCACGCAAGGCCGTGTACGGGAGGCTGACCGGCTTCCAGCCGGCGCTCGGCAGCGTGGCGTCTTCGATGTGCTGGGGCGGGAGGGAATAGCCCGTACCGGTAACGGACAGCAGTTCCGCCCGGGTGATGTGGACGGCGGTGTAATTGCTCTGCGGCGATTCATCGGCGTGCGCAAAGGGCAGGACGGCCAGCAGCAGCGCCAGCCAGAGCTTTGCGATCGACCGGCCGATTCGCCAACAGCCTTTGCGGCCAAGCCTCATAGATCGCTTCTGCCTTGGAAATCTTGTTCAGCTTGCTATAGGTGCGCCGGATGAATGCCGGGACCGGCCCGCTTCCGCGCGGCCGCCATTATGTCGTTGGCCAAGCCGCCTTCCCCCTCGCCGGGGAATACTTTTTCGTGACAGGCAGGGGCGCAGGGCAGGCTTTGCCCACCCCGGGGTGGAGGGGCGTGTCAGGCGGCCGGACGGACCCAGGCCGCCAGCAAGGCGAGCCAGCGCGCCTTCCAGGCGGCGGTGAACGCGATCGTCAGCGCGGCGCCGGCCAGCGTCATGAACCACACGAGCGAAGCCATCGAGGCGTGGTCGACCGCCAGGCACAGCAGCAGCGATGCCAGCAGCCCCGATACGCCAAGCACCCGAAGCAGCACGACCGTGCCGCGCGACGCGGGCACCGGGCCGAACGCCTGTTCCCAATGAACATCCATGGCCAGCGCCAGCCAGCCCAGGCCGGCGATGTTGGCCGCCACGGCCAGCAGCAGGAGGAGGGCGTCAGGCACGGGCGCTCTCCTCCACGCCGGCGGCAGCCGCGCGAGGTCTCGCCACGGCGGGGGCCATGCCGGCGCGGCGGCCGAGCTTGCGTGCCGCCATTACCGCGACCGCCGCGCTCGCGAGCATGAACAGGTCGACCCCGGCCACGGGCCAGTAGCCCTGGCCGATGGTGCGCAGCAGGTGGTCCCCGGTGGTCGCCCAGTTCAGCAGCACCGCAGCCACGGCCATGGCGGCTACGGCCCAGCACTGCTCCGCCCAGGCCGGCGCCATGCGCGCTTCGGCGACGGGCGCGGTGCGCCAGATGGCGTGCGCGAACGCGAGCAGCCATGCGCCGCAGAAGATGTACTTTTCCCAGTCGCCGCGCGCCGGCAGGTCGTCCGGCAGCAGGCGGTTGCCGATCAGCATGGCGAGCGTGGCGACGAGCATGCCGGTCACGGTGCTCACCGCGAAGGCATCGACCCAGCGCGCGCCGCCGCGCTCCTGCTTCGCATGCTGGCGCTTGCGCTTTTCCACGAAGAAGACGAAGCCGGTGGCAATGCACGCGCAGCCCGAGAGGCCGCCCAGCACATACAGCCACCTCAGCAGCCAGTGGCGGAAGTGTTGCAGGTGCAGGCCTGTGAGGAAGGTGTTGACGCTGGCCACGGGCGTGAGCGGCGGGTCTTCGCGCAGCACTTCGCCGGTCGAGGCCTTGAAGTGGATGCCTTCGCCGGTCAGCGCGATGCGGTCGGTGCCGGCGCGGTACACGCTGACGTAGCTGTTGGCGTCGCCCACGTGCTGCACGCTGAGGAAGCCGACGTCGCCGGCCATGTCCCTGGCGGCCCAGCGGCGCTTGGCCTCGGCCACCATGGCGTCCACCGAAGCCAGCGTGCCGGGCACGCCCGCGCGGTCGTGCGGCAGGCCGGTTTCCATTGCCTCGTACTTTTCATGCAGGTCGTGCAGCGGCTTGAGCTGGGTGTCGGTGATCGGAAAGTAGATGCTGCCGAAGATCACCAGCCCCGAGAAGGCGAAGATGAAATGGAAGGGCAGCGCCACCACGCCGGTCAGGTTGTGCAGGTCGAGCGTGCTGCGCTGCGTGTGCTTGCGCGGGCGGAAGGTGAAAAGCTCGCGGAAGATCTTGCGGTGCATGACGACGCCGCTGACCAGCGCCACCAGCATGACGAGCGCCGAGAACCCGACGATGAAGTAGCCCAGGTTCTTCCACTCCAGGTGCAGGCTGTAGTGCAGCGGGTAGAAGAACTGGCTGCCGATCTTCAGGTGGTCGTCGGGTAGCAGCCTGCCGTTGCGCGGGTCGATGGTGCGGTCGCCGAAAACGCTGTCTTCGGGGTCCTTGGCATTGGGCAGCTCATAGCTGGAGAACAGGCTGAGCACCGGGTCGCGGTGCGTGGTGTACGCGCCCCAGCTCTTGACCACCGGAAAGCTGTCGGCCATGGGGCCGCTCACGCGGCTGCGGGCCTGCTCGATGCTCTGGGCGCTGGGCTTCATGTCCTGGAAGACGGGCAGCAGCATCTTGTCGAACGACGGCATGGGCTGCGGCTCGAAGCGGGTCGAGGGAATCGCCCAGCGGTCGATCTCGCGGTCGAACACCGAAAGCGAGCCGAAGAAGAAGACGGCCATCAGCACGAAGCCCAGCACAAGGCCGAACCACGTATGAAGCCAGGCCATCGAGAGGCGGAAATTCTGGAACACGGACTTGGGTCTCCTTGCGCGTGCGCGCCAACAATCAGAGCAGCGCGCGCTGCACCAGCCAGGCGGCACCAGCCATGAGCGCGCCGCCGCCGGCCAGCACCAGCCACACACGCGCCAGGCTGTGTGCCGAGAACGCCCAGAGAAACGCGACCAGGAAGACGATGAAGCCGACGATGTAGCCCAGCGCCTCGGCGTCGTGGAATTCCATGCGGGCCGCGAACAGCAGGCCGATGGCCAGGGCGATGAAACCCCAGGTGAAGGCGTAGCCGCCGAGCATGCCGGCGGCAATGCGCCAGGCGATGCGGGAAGGAGAAACGTTTGAAGCGGTCATGCTGTCGAGGCGGCGTGGCGCGGTGGTGAGCCGCGCGGATACGTCTTGAGCCAGGTCGGCCGCCTCGAACGAATAGCCGATTCGACGCCCTGAATCAAATAAGAACTATTCTCATAGTATCTTGATTTCGCCGCCGCAAGCCCTATGCGCTAGCGTCTCGGAGGGCTTTTCGCCGAAGCGGGCGCGGTACTGCGCCGCGAAATGACCGAGGTGAAGAAAGCCGTATTTCTCCGCCGTCTCGCGCACGCTGCCACCGTCGTTGCGCTGCGCCGCCGCCAGCAGGTCGGCCCGTACCCGGTCGAGCCTGAGTTCCCTCAGGAACTCCATCGGCCCCTGGCCCGCATGCTGGCGAAACGCCAGTTGCAACGCCCGCGCACTGCAGCCGACCTCGCGGCACACGTCGGCCAGCGACACCGGCTGCTCGGCGTGCGCAGCCATGAACTCCTGCGCCTTGCGGACTACGCGCGGCATCAGGCCGCGCTGCGCGTCGCCGGCCAGGGCGCCCGAGTGGTTGTGCCGCGCCGACATCAGCAGGCTTGCCATCAGGTAGGCCTCTGCATGCTCGGCCAGGCGACTGCCGCCAGCCTGCAGCGAGTTGCCGGCGTCGAGCGTGAGCCGCAGGTAGTCGATGAAATGCACCAGCGGTGCCAGCGCGGGGTTGTCGAGCGGCACGCCGAGCTCGAACACCAGCGCCTGCCGAACCGGCGCCTGCAGCAGCGCCTCGAGCCGCGACTGCAGCGCCGGACGGGCCAGCCGCACGATCAGGTGCGGACTGTCGTCGGCCCAGCGCATCGAGAGCTGTTCGGTCGGCGACGGCAGCGAGGCGAGGCTGGGCGTGGCTTCGACCTGCTGCGCGCCGCAGCGGATGTCCGCGCCGCCGCGCAGCGGAATCTGCAGCAGGAAGAAGTCTTGCAGATAGCCCGGGTCGATCTGCACGCCCGGGCCGTACTGCACATAGTTGAGGCTCACGTCCCGGTGCAGGCGCGCGCTGTGGTGGCAGGCGTCCAGTTCGGTGCGCGGCCGCAGCATGGTCAGGCCGTGCGGGCAGAACACGCGGGCCACGCTTTCGCGCGCCTCGTCCATGTCGTGGCTTTCGAACAGTCGGTAGCGCTGCAGCGGCAGCCGTGGGGTCGTGGCGGCGGTTTCCATGGGGCTGGGGCACCGTAGCAAAAACCATCCCCGCCCACAATTCGGATCGCCCCTCGTCAAAAACATGCGCGGCAGGGACAGCGCCTGCGCTTGCGGGATGCGTCCGCGCGCTCCGACCTCCTAACGTACGACCCCACGGGCCAGCCCGGCCCGGTCGATCCACCAAGAGGAGAGCCAGCGTCATGTTCAAGGGACTCGAAGGCAAGAGCGCCATCGTCACCGGCGGTGCCACATTGATAGGAGCCGGCGTGGTGCGCGCGCTGCACGCCGCCGGGGTGAAGGTGACCATCGCCGACATCGACGCCGCCAACGGACAGGCGCTGGCGGATTCGCTGGGCGCCGGCGCGCTCTTCGCGCACACCGACATCACCGACGACGCCCGGGTGGCGGCATGCGTGGCCCAGGCCGCGCAGCGGCACGGCGGGGTGCATTTTCTGGTGAACCTCGCGTGCTCCTATGTGGACGACGGCTTCAAGTCGCGGCGCGCCGACTGGCTCACCTCGTTCAACGTGAACGTGGCCAGCGCGGTGGCGATGCTGCAGGCGGTGCATCCGCACATGGTCGAGGCGGGCGGCGGGGCGGTGGTCAATTTCACGAGCATCTCGTCGCGCGTGGCGCAGACCGGGCGCTGGCTGTATCCGGTCAGCAAGGCCGCGATGGCGCAGCTCACCCGCAACATGGCCATGGACCTGGCGGGCGACCGCATCCGGGTGAACAGCGTGTCGCCGGGCTGGACATGGTCGGCCGTGATGGACCGCCTGAGCAACGGCGACCGTGCCAAGACCGACCGCGTGGCCGCGCCTTTCCACCTGCTCGGCCGCGTGGGCGACCCTGACGAGGTGGCGCAGGTGGTGCTGTTCCTGTGCTCGGAACACGCGAGCTTCGTGACCGGCGCCGACTACGCAGTGGACGGCGGCTACGCGGCCATGGGCCCCGAGCAGGCCGTGCCGGCCATTCCCAAGTTGATGGACTGACCAGCAAGCAACCAAGCAACCAAGCAAGCAAGGAGCAAGGCAATGAAGCGAATCGCAATCGTCGGCGCGGGCCAGTCGGGCCTGCAACTGGGGCTCGGCCTGCTGGGCGCGGGCTACGAAGTCACTATGTTCAGCAACCGCACGGCAGACGACATACGCAACGGCAAGGTGATGTCGAGCCAGTGCATGTTCCACACCTCGCTGCAGATCGAGCGCGACCTCGGGCTCGACCACTGGGCCAAGGAATGCCCCACGGTCGACGGCATCGGCCTGGCCGTGCCGCACCCCGAGCAGCAGGGCGCCAAGGCCATCGACTGGACGGCCCGGCTGAACTCGAGCGCGCAGTCGGTCGACCAGCGCGTGAAGATTCCGGCATGGATGGCCGATTTCCAGAAGAAGGGCGGCGAACTGGTCTTCAAGGACGCGGGCATCGACGAACTCGAAACCTGCACGCAAACGCATGACCTCACGCTGGTAGCGAGCGGCAAGGGCGAGATCTCGAAGCTCTTCGAGCGCGACGCCCACAAGTCGACCTTCGACAAGCCGCAGCGCGCACTGGCGCTGACCTACGTGACAGGCATGAAGCCGCGCGAACCGTTCTCGGCCGTGTGCTTCAACCTGATTCCCGGCGTGGGCGAGTACTTCGTGTTCCCCGCGCTGACGACCAGCGGGCCGTGCGAGATCATGGTGTTCGAAGGCATTCCAGGCGGGCCGATGGACTGCTGGGCCGACGTGAAGACGCCGCAGGAGCACCTGGCGCGCAGCAAGTGGATTCTCGACACCTTCACGCCGTGGGAAGCCGAGCGCTGCAAGGACATCGAGCTGACCGACGACAACGGCATCCTCGCCGGCCGCTTCGCGCCCACGGTGCGCAAGCCCGTGGCCACGCTGCCTTCGGGGCGCAAGGTGCTGGGCCTGGCCGACGTGGTGGTGCTCAACGACCCGATCACCGGGCAGGGCTCGAACAACGCGGCCAAGTGCGCCGACGTGTACTTGAAGAGCATCCTCGCGCGCGGCGACGGCGCGGCCGATGCCTCGTGGATGCAGCAGACCTTCGACCGCTACTGGTTCGGCTATTCGCAGTGGGTCACGCAGTGGACCAACATGCTGCTCACGCCGCCGCCGCCCCATGTGCTGAAGCTGCTCGGCAGCGCCGGCGCGATGCCGACGCTGGCCAGCGCCTTCGCCAACGGCTTCGACGACCCGCGCACATTCTTCCCGTGGTTCGCCGACCCGGTGGAGGCCGACCGCTACATCGAAACCTGCGCCGCCACGGCCTGACGACGCAATGAAAAGAAGCGTGGCCATCGTCGGCGCCGGCCAGTCCGGCATGCAGCTTGCGCTGGGCCTGCAGGCGGCCGGGCACGAGGTGACGGTTTTCTCGAACCGCAGCGCGCGGGAGATCCTCGAGGGGCCGGTCATGTCCAGCCAGTGCATGTTCGAGACCGCGCTGCAGACCGAGCGCGAACTCGGGCTCGACTTCTGGGCCGGCGACTGCCCGCGCGTGGAAGGCATCGGCATGACGGTGCGCAACCCGCAGGGCGGCAAGGCCATCGAGTGGAGCGCGCGGCTCGACGGCGCGGCCCAGTCGGTCGACCAGCGCCTCAAGATCCACGGCTGGATGAATGCCTTCGAGCAACGCGGCGGCCGGCTCGTGCTCAAGGCCGTGGGGCTCGAGGCACTGGAGGCGTGCGCGCGCACGCATGAGCTGGTGATCGTGGCCAGCGGCAAGGGCGAGATTGCGAAGCTGTTCGAGCGCGATGCCGAACGCAGCGCCTTCGATGCGCCGCAGCGCGTGCTGGCGCTGACCTATGTGAAGGGCATGAAGCCGGCGCAGCCTTATTCGCGCGTGTGCTTCAACCTGATTCCCGGCGTGGGCGAGTACTTCGTGTTCCCGGCGCTCACGACCAGCGGCCCGTGCGAGATCATGGTGTTCGAAGGCATACCGGGCGGGCCGATGGACTGCTGGGCCGACGTGAAGACGCCGCAGGAGCACCTGGCGCGCAGCAAGCAGATCCTCGAAACCTTCCTGCCCTGGGAGGCCGAGCGTTGCCAGAGCATCGAGCTGACCGACGACAACGGCATCCTCGCCGGCAGTTTCGCGCCCACGGTGCGCAAGCCCGTGGCCACGCTGCCGTCAGGGCGCAAGGTGCTGGGCCTGGCCGACGTGGTTGTACTCAACGACCCGATCACCGGGCAGGGCTCGAACAACGCGGCCAAGAGCGCTCACATCTACCTCCAGCGCATCCTCGAAAACGCCGACGCCTCCTTCGACGCGGCGTGGATGCAGCAGACCTTCGACCGCTACTGGGAGGGTTATGCCCGCTGGGCCACCGACTGGACCCGCAGCCTTCTCGCGCCGCCCACGCCGCACCTGCACAAGCTGCTGCAGAGCGCGACGCACATGCCCGCGGTCGCGAGCACGGTGGTCAACGGCTTCGACGATCCGCGCGCCTTCGCTCCCTGGTGGTTCGACGCTGTGGAGGCCGATCGCTTCCTGGAGGCCAGGGCGCGCGAGGCCGTGGTCGACCGCTTCGACCGCCGCGACTTCCGCAAGGCGCTGGGGCAGTTCTCTACCGGCGTGACCGTCATCACCACCCGCGCCATCGACGGGCGCCGCGTGGGCATGACGGCCAACTCGTTCTCGTCGGTGTCGCTCGATCCGCCGCTGGTGCTGTGGAGCCTGGCGCGCAACGCGCCGAGCGTGGCGGACTTCACGGGCGCCAGCCATTTCGCGATCAACGTGCTGGCGGCGCACCAGCATCACCTGTCGCGCCAGTTCTCGACGCCGCAGGCCGACAAGTTCGGCGGCGTGGATTGCTGCGAGGGCACGGCGGGCGTGCCCTTGCTCAACGATGTCATTGCGCGCTTCGTCTGCCGCAATGTCAGGCAGTATGACGGGGGCGATCACCTCATCTTCATCGGCGAGGTCGAGCGTTACGACCGCTTCGACGGCGAGCCGCTGGTCTTTCACTCGGGCTACTACCAGGTGACGACGCGGCACCCGGAATGTTTGCAGCAATAGAACGGAGAACCCACATGCAAGAGAAAACCAAGGCTTCGGGCCAATACATCCAGATGCAGGCCGCCGACGGCAGCGGCGCCTTCCGCGGCTACCTGGCGCTGCCCGAAGCGGGCACCGGCCCCGGCCTCGTGATCGCCCAGGAAATCTTCGGCATCAACCACACGATGCGCGAGGTGGCCGACTACTACGCCGAGGAAGGCTACGTGGTGCTGGTGCCCGACCTGTTCTGGCGCCAGGAGCCCGACGTGGAGCTGGGCTACAGCGAAGCCGACTGGCAGCGTGCCTTTGCCCTGTACGGCGGCTTCGACGAAGCCAAGGGCATGCAGGACATGCAGACCGCCATCGACGCGCTGCGTGCCCGCACCGAAGTGACGGGAAAGAAGGTCGGCGTGCTGGGCTTCTGCCTTGGCGGCAAGCTCGCCTACCTCAGCGCCTGCCGCACCGACGCCGACGCGGTGGTCGGCTACTACGGCGTGGGCATCGACGCCGCGCTGGGCGAGGCCGACAACATCAAGTGCCCGCTGACCCTGCACATCGCCGAGCTCGACAAGTTCTGCCCGCCCGAGGCGCGCGACCGCATCCTGGCTGCGCTCAAGGGCCGGCCCGGCGTGCAGCTGCATGTCTACCCCGGCATGGACCACGCCTTTGCACGCGCCGGCGGCGAGCATTTCCACAAGCCCTCGGCGCTCATGGCGCACGAGCGCAGCATCGCCACGCTGAAAGACGCCATCGGCCCGCACTACGACCTCTCGGCGCTGTGGGACAAGCACTGCGAATACGAGTTCGGCACGCGCAACGTCGACGACACCATGAGCACCATGGTTGCCGAGCCCTACGTCAACCACATCCCGACCATGACCGGCGGCGTGGGCTACAAGGACCTGCACGCCTTCTACACGAACCACTTCGTCAACAGCAACCCGCCGGACACCGCGCTCACCTCCATCTCGCGCACCATCGGCGCCACCCAGGTGGTCGACGAACTGCTGTTCAGCTTCACCCACACCACCGAGATCCCGTGGATGCTGCCGGGCGTGGCGCCCACCGGCAAGAGGGTGGAAGTACCGCTGCTGGCCGTCATCAAGTTCCGCGGCGACAAGCTCTATCACGAGCACATCTACTGGGACCAGGCCAGCGTGCTGGTGCAGGTCGGCCTGCTCGACCCCAAGCTGCTGCCGGTGGCGGGCATCGAGACGGCGCGCAAGCTGCTGGACGAGACCTTGCCGTCGAACACGTTGATGCGCTGAGGCAATGAGGCCGGGCCGGCGCGGTCCGGCCACGGCATAGGCCATCCGTCGAATGCACAGCGGCGGCTTCCCTGCCTAGCATGCAGTGCATCGCCGTTCTTGCCGACGCCTTCGATGACTCAGACTGCTTTCATGGCCCGATTCATGCGCGTCGCCTGCGCGGCATCGCTGTCATTGCTGCTTGCCGGTGCGTTCGCCGCAGAGCCCGCCAAGGACCATCCGCTGGTCGGCCGCTACGAGGGCGCGGTGCTCGACGGCTACAAGGCCGCCGCGTACGACGAGGTCGGCCTCATCAAGGAGCCGTTCCAGAACTGGGGCGGGGGCAAGCCCGACCTGCTGCAGGTCGAGGGCAAGGTCACGCTCTACCTTTACCGCTTGCCCAAGGAGCGCTCGCTGCTCGAGGTGCAGCGCAACTACGAGTCCAGCCTCAAGGCCAAGGGCTTCGAGGTCCTGTTCACCTGCGGCACGGCCAATGCGTCGTGCTACAGGCCGCGCCCCAACAGCGTGGACACGAACACGCCCTACGACTTTGCGCTGGCCTTCGACAACCCCGAATGGCCGCGCCTGGGCAGCCGGGGCGACTATGCGCGCAACTACTTCGCGGTGAGCGGCCGCTACCTGCTCGCGAAGAAGACCGGACCCACGGGCACCGTGTACGCCAGCATCGCGCTGGCCGAGCACAACGCCGACGTGGGCAACCACGCCTTCGTGCGCGTGGTCGAGACCAAGGCGATGGAGGACAACAAGATCGTCTTCGTCGATGCCACGGCCATGCAGAAGAGCCTGGCGGAGACGGGGCGCATCAACCTCTACGGCATCCTGTTCGACCTGGACAAGGACATCATCAGGCCCGAGTCGCAGCCCACGCTCGACGAAATGACCAAGCTCATGCGCGCCAACCCGCCGCTGAAGCTCTCGGTGGTGGGCCACACCGATGCGCAGGGAGACGCGAAGCACAACGACGACCTCTCGAAGCGCCGCGCGCTGGCGGTGATCGCGGTGCTGGTGAAAGCCGGCGTGGACCCGCGCCGTTTCACGACCCGTGGCGCGGGCTCGGCCGAGCCGGTGGCGCCCAACGACAGCGAGGCGGGGCGCGCGAAGAACAGGCGGGTCGAACTGATCCGGCTCTGAGCGGCCGGCTTCCTCAGCTCTTGAGCACGGTGAACAGCGTCGCCCAGTTGCCGGGCGCGGCCTCGACCAGCGCGTTCAGGTGCGCCTGCAGCCGCGCGGCCACTTCCTGCAGCGTGGTGCTGCCGGCAACGGGCTCGTCGCCCGCGACCTGGCCGATCCACACATCGGCGTCCTCGGTGCCGGCTTCTTCCGGCACTTCCCAGCCGCCCGCCGCGCCCAACAGGTAGCGCAAGTGGTAAGGGAGCCCGAAGCCGGGCTCGGGCGTGCCTTCGCGGCGTACGCGGCCCAGGCTTGCGATGGTGGCAGCGAGCGCGCGGCTGTCGAATGTGCGGGCGGGCTCGTCGCTGCACAGCTCCGAGCCTTCGACGGCATGGCCCACGAGTTGGCTCCAGTAAGCCTCGTCGTGCGCGCCGTCGCGCTGCGTCATGTGGCGGCTGGCAAAGCGGGCCATGAGCGCGGGGTCGGCAATGAGCGGCGACAGCACGAGGTCGCTGCGGAAGTCGAAACCGAAGAAATACATGGTGCCGTCCAGCCTGATCGCCTCGATGCCGCCCAGGTGCCCGTTGCGGCCCGCCAGGGGAGGCGGCACGGAGGGGCCCGCTTCCTTGGCGGGCGCGGGCGGAGGTTTCTTCCTGAAGAAATCGAACATCCGAAGATCCTTTGGGGGAGTTCCAGTGCCCCGCGATGTTCGCACCTTCTTCAGATGACCGGCACGCTGGTCTCCTTCAGCACGCGCAGCACGAAGTGCGACTTGCTGTGCCGGATACCGGGGATCTTGTAGAGCTTCTCGCGCAGCAGGCGTTCGTAGTCGCGGGTGTCGCGCACGGCGATGCGGATGTAGTAGTCGTAGTCGCCGGAGACCAGGTAGGCCTCCTGGATCTCGGGAATGGTCGCGAGCACGCGGCCGAAGTCGTAGAGGGTTTCGTCGGTGTGGCTCTCCAGCGTGACCTGCACGATCACCGAGTCGTGGTAGCCCAGCTTGGCCGGATCGACATCGACCGTGTAGCGCTTGATGACGCCCGTGGCCTCGAGCTTCTTGATGCGCGTCCAGCAGCTGGTGGGCGACAGGCCGACCTCGTTGCCGATCTCCTGTAGGGTCTTGCGGGAATCCAGCAGCAGCACGCGGAGGATCGCCAGATCGGTCTTGTCGAAAGATCCTTCGTTGTCACCGATGATTTGCCGATTGATCTTCATGAATCGAGTCCAAAGAGCCAAAAGAAAGAAGCATATTTTGCGCTCAAGCCGGAAGAATTGACGGCATGCGACTGCTCGACCTACCCCTCACGCCCTCCCTGTCCCTCCACCCCGAGGCGCCCCCCGTGGTGCGCAACGGTGCCGAAGCCCTGCTCGACACGCTGGTCGAGTGCGGCGTCGACACCATCTTCGGCTATCCCGGCGGCGCGGCGCTGCCGCTGTACGACGCGCTGCATGGCGAGCCGCGGCTGCGCCATGTGCTGGTGCGCCACGAGCAGGCGGCGGTGCACGCGGCCGAGGGCTACGCGCGCAGCACCGGCCGGGTGGGCGTGGTGCTGGTCACCTCCGGCCCCGGCGTGGGCAACACCATCACCGGGCTGCTGGACGCCATGAGCGACTCGGTGCCGGTGCTGTGCATCAGCGGGCAGGTGGCGACCGCGGTGATCGGCACCCAGGCTTTCCAGGAGAGCGACGCGCTGGGCATGTCGCGCTCGGTGACCAAGTGGAACCGCCAGGTGCGCTCGGCGGACGACGTGCCTTCGCTGGTGCGGCGCGCACTCGAGATCGCCACCACCGGGCGCCCCGGGCCGGTGCTGCTCGACGTGCCGAAGGACATCCAGCTCAACCGCCTCAGCCATTCTCCCGAGCCGGCGCCGCTGCGCGCGCTGCGCACCAGCCGCGCCGCGATGCCGCCCAAGGCCATGATGCAGCGCGCGGCTGATTTGCTGTCGACGGCGCGCCGGCCGGTCATCTACGGCGGCGGCGGGCTCATCAACTCCGGCCCCGAGGCCTGCGAAGCCTTCACGCGACTGGTGCACCTGCTGCATGCGCCGTGCACGCTCACGCTGATGGGGCTGGGCGCCTTCCCCGCGTCGGACCCCAAGTTCATCGGCATGCTGGGCATGCACGGCATGCTCGAGGCCAACCTCGCGATGCACGAGGCCGACCTGGTGGTGTGCATCGGCGCGCGCTTCGACGACCGGGTCACCGGCAAGCTCGACGAGTTCTGCCCGCATGCACGCAAGATCCACATCGACATCGACCCCGGCAGCATCAACAAGGTGGTGCACGTCGACGTGCCGATGGTGGGCGACTGCGCGGCGATCCTCGAAGGCCTGCTGGCGCTGCTGCCAGGGAGCTTTGCCCCCGAGCGGCTGGCGCCTTGGTGGGCATGCATCGAACGCTGGCGCGCCGAAGACTGCCTGGCCTTCGAGACGCGCGAGGACGCGATCCTGCCGCAGCAACTGATGTCTTCGCTGCAGCGTGCCATTGCCGGGCGCGACGCGATCGTCTCGACCGATGTCGGCCAGCACCAGATGTGGGCCGCTCAATACCTGCGCTTCGACAGCCCGCGCCGCTGGCTTACCTCCGGCGGCGCCGGGACCATGGGTTACGGCCTGCCGGCCGCCATCGGCGCGCAGATCGGGCACCCCGAGGCGCTGACGGTTTGCGTGAGCGGCGATGCGTCGGTGCTCATGAACATCCAGGAGCTGTCTACTGCCGTGCAGCACCGAGTGCCGGTGAAGCTGGTGCTGTGCAACAACGGCTATATGGGCATGGTGCGCCAGTGGCAGGAGCTGAACCACGGCAACCGCCTGAGCCACAGCTGGAACGAGGCGCTGCCCGACTTCGTGGCGCTGGCCAAGGCCTTCGGCTGGGGCGCGCGCCGCGTGACCGACCCGGCCGAGCTGGAAGAGGCGCTGGCCGAATGCCTGGCCAGCGAGGGGCCGTTCTTTCTCAACGTCGAGGTGGCGGCGCAGGAGAACTGCTTTCCGATGATGCCGTCGGGGCACGGACATCACAGGGTGATGCTGGCGAAGGACAGGTGGTACGAGGGGGAGTGAGGGCAGGGGACTGACAACATCGCTCGAGTTTTTGCCCGAGCTTTGATCAGTGCGCATGCGCTTCTTGCACGCGGCGACGCGCTCGGCACACGTCGCCGCAGCGCGCCTCAGGGGGCCTGAACCGGCGTGACCTTGCGGATCAAATTGCCGAAGGTGTCGGCGACATACAGCGTGCCCGCTGCGTTGATCGTGAGCCCTTGGGGCTGATTGAACGTGGCAGCCTTGCCGATGCCGTCTTGCCCACCCTTGTTGCCCTCTTGGCCGGCGAGCGTGGAGACCACCCCTGCCGGTGTGATCCTGCGCAACAGGCTGTTCCCGAAATCGGCCACGTAGACATTGCCGTCCGCATCGACAGCGACGCCGCGAGGACTGGAGAAAGTCGCGGATTTCCCGGGTCCATCGGTGGCACCGGGCGTCCCCGTCCCTGCAAATGTCGTGACCACCCCGTCGGGGGTGACCTTGCGAATTCGATTGTTCTCGGAGTCGGCGACGTAGAGGTTGCCTGACACATCGATGGCAATGTTGTAGCCGCGCCCGAATTTCGCGTCGGTTTTCGTGCCGTCGGCAAAGCCCCGCGGGCTGCTGCCGGCCAGCGTGGTGACATCGCCGGCCGGGGTGATCTTGCGGACGACGGCGCCGCCATACTCCAGAACGTACAGATTGCCGACAGCATCCGCGGCCACCGACACGGGCGTGTTGAAGGTGGCGTTGGTTCCGTTGCCATCGGTCGTGGTGTTCGTGCCGTTGCCCGCCACCGTGGTCACATCGCGCGTCGGCGTGATCTTGCGGATTCGGTGGCCTTGGGCGTCCGCGACGAAGGCGGTGTCGGTTGCATCCACGGTGAGGCTGGCGAGGTCTTCGAACGATGCGTTGGTGCCGTTGCCGTTCACTGTCGCGAAGTTTCCGTTGCCAGCAAACGTAGTGACGTCGGCCTCGGGCGAAATCTTGCGCACGATATTGTTTCCCCAGTCGCCGATGAGCAGACCACCATCCTTGGTGACGGCGATGCCCCAAGGCAGCAAGAACGATGCGGCGCTACCCTTGCCGTTGGCAGCGCCCGAGGTGCCGGTGCTGCCGGCGAGCGTCTCGACCTTGGCCGCCGCGGCAGAGCAGGCCACCGTCACGTCGCTCACGTCGGCCGAAGCCTTGCCGGTGCCCTTGGTGACGGTGCAGAACTGCCACAGGGGTTGCGTACGGACGCTCACCTTGTAGTCCGAGCCCTCGACCAGGGGCGTTGCAAAGGTGAACTTGCCATCGGCCGACAGCTTGAGGTCGTCGCCGCCATTGTTTTGCAGCACTAGGTGGCCGGCGAGGCCGGTGACCGTGCCGCCAATGGAATGGTTCACGACGGGCGGCACCGTCGCCGGTGCGACCACCGGCAGAAAACCACCCCCGCCGCCGCCCCCGCCGCACGATGCCACCAACATGACCGCACCGGCCACGGCGCCGATTCGCGCGACCGAGCTTGCTTGACTGAAAAGCATCTTGACCCCTCTTTATGGTTGTATGACTCAGCAAAAAGAAGCCCACTGCCGACGGGCGTGCAGTGGGTTTCTAAATGTCAATTATTGTTAATGACGGTGTCTGAAGGCATCCCCTGAATTTGGTATTTTTCGCGGTCGGCCATCTCAAACAGAGAGTGCTATGCCCATCGCATCGACGACTTGCCCGAGGGGAGAGGGAGCAAGAAAAGAGGGTTGAAACGCTGCACGCTCTCGCGCAGCGCATCGAGCGCCCGCCGCTGCGCACGGATCGCCGATGCGGAGGGCAAGCGCTGCGCCGTCGTCACGCAGACGCAACTGGCGCTCGATTCGGCTGCCTGATCTATTGAGTGGACGGACGGACCAGCGTTCGTCAGGAGTGCCCGTCCACCCGCATCTGGAACAGGAAGTAGGGCGGAATGCAGGCGCCGCGTCCTTCG
Source organism: Variovorax sp. (assembly GCF_965279555.1). NCBI lineage: Bacteria > Pseudomonadati > Pseudomonadota > Betaproteobacteria > Burkholderiales > Comamonadaceae > Variovorax > Variovorax sp. The sequence continues at coordinate 1,687,068 of NZ_OZ257247.1, forward strand.
GGCTGGCCGTCGGCCTGCGCGCAGATGTAGTCGTCCCGGCAGGGCTGCTGCGCGGAGCAACTGCGCAGGTTGCCGGGGCGCGTGTGCTTGGCCAGGCATTCGCCGAACGGCTTCTTCGCGGCGAGGCAGCTGTTGAAGTCGCTCAGGATGGCGATGCCGCCGCAGGTGCCGTTCGGGTCCTTCGGATCACAGGGGCCCGAGCACATGCCGCCCGGGAAGCCGACCGAGGTTTTCTCGCACACGGAGGCCGCGCCTTCGCAGGAGATGCGCGGCAGCTTCTCGGCGCGGTCGAGCCAGGGGTTGGCCGACGGCGTGATGCGCGTAGGCTCGCAGCGGGCGCCGACCGTCGCGGGCTCGGCGGCGGTGTTTGCTTCCAGCGGCTCGGCCAGCGGGCGGAACGGATCGGGCCGGGGCGTCGACAGCGAGGCCCGCACATACGCCGTGCGCCGCGCCAGTTCGTCTTGCACATGGGGCGAGTGCGGTACCGCGAGTGCATTGCCGGTGGTGAAGGTGCGCGATGCGCCACGGCGGTCCACGCCCAGCAGGTGAAAGCCGGCCACCGCGCGGCTCTGGTGGCAGCCCATGCAGCTCAGGTCGTCGAGGCGGCGCAGCAGCGCCTGCGGCGATCGCAGCGTGCGGCTGCCGGGCTCCGCCTGCCATTCGCCGGGCGCGAACACCTGTTCGAAGGGGCGGTTCGCGAGCCGCTCCAGCCCGCGCGGCGCGACCGACACGGCTTCGGTGGCAAGGAACCTCTCGGGGATCTGCAAGGTCGCCTCGTCGAGCGCGCGCAGGTTGTCCGGCTGGCGCAGCCACTGCTGCAGTTCCTTGCGCAGAGGCGCGCTGGCCTTGAGCTTCGCGACATCGGGCGTGTTCTCCAGCGGCTTTACCTCGTAGCGCTTCGTGCCCGCGTTCCAGCGGAAGGCGCGCAGCATGTACTCGGCATGGCCGCCCAGGTCGGGCCGCACCGCCGAGGGCCAGCGCACGCTCTGCAGGTTGGTCGTGAGCTGCGATATGCGCGCGTGCTCCAGGCGCTTCGGCGCCAGCGGGCCGTCGGCCGACACCAGCCAGCGGCCCAGCGCCTCGTCGCCGGTCATGGCCTGCGGCGGCTGCCAGAGGCGGGCCGTGGCCGCGCAGCTGCCGTCGGCGTCGGGTGCGTCGCCGCGCAGTTCGACGTTGACGGTCATCGGCAGGCGTGACTGCATCGTGGCGGTGCGGTAGGCCAGCCGGTACACCAGCCGTGTCTCGCCGCAGGCGCCGTTCTGGAAGGGCCGCCGGTCCATGCGGTTGGCAACGCCGACCAGCTCGAAGAACGCATCGGGGCTCGCCAGCCAGCGCGCGTCGAACAGCCGGTGCGGATAACGCGCAACGCCGACGCCGGCCTGCCGGTCGCGCCGCTGGATGCCGGCGAGGCTGTCGCCCAGCGGGCCGGTGATGGCGCGCCACGCGGCTGAACGCGCCAGCGCCTCGTTGGTGGCGACGCCGTCGCTCGATGCCGGCGTTGCCGCATCGAACCAGCGAGCGAAGCCGGCGCCGGAGCGCTCGGCCGTCCGCAAGGCGGCAGGCGCGGTAACGAGCAGCACCGGCTCTGCGGCATTCGTGGCGCTCGCCACGAAGCTAGTTGCTACGGTGAGGACCAGCGCGAGGAGCAAGGGCAGGCGGTGTCTGAGGATTTGCACGCGGGCGATTGTGCCGCGCACGCAGCGCACTGCCGGGCCGCTGCGCAGTCAGTCGGCGATCAATGCCGCATCGACGCGCCGCACGCGGTGGTCGATGTAGTAGCCGCCGAACTCGGTGTAGCGCAGCACCAGCAGCGAGCATGCGGCGCAGCGGTACACGTTGCAGCGGTTGAACGGAAAGTGCGTCACCGAGATCGGCGCATCGGGCGAGTCGTAGCGCGTGCCGCCGGGGTGCCATTCCTCGAAGGTCGGTTCGTACAGATCGGGATCGCGCAGCGTGCCGACCTGCTGCATCAAGGCTTCGGGCCAGCGCTCTTCGGTGATGCTTTCCCAGGCGGCAGCGTCCTGAAGGCGACAGGCGCAGGGCGATGCGGCAGGGTTGGATGCAAGGGCGAGTTGCCGCAGTCCGGCGGCGTCGAGGGGAGATGCGGGTGTGTTCATGCGCGTGCCTGTGTGGCAACTGCCGCCAATGGAGCGGGGCTTTGCATGATACGAGGCCGGCCCGCGCCTGTATGGCCGACACGCCGAGTCAGACAAGGCCGCTATCTGGCGTAGATCTCTGCGCCCAAGGGTGCGCACGAACTGCGCTGCGGCGATTTGTCTGGAAAAATGCATTTCAATGACAACAGAACCGCTGCCGACAACACAACAACAAAAGCTCCGGGTGCTCCTGGTCGAGGACGACGCCGACACGCTCGCCACCACCTTGAAGCTGCTCGAGGCCCTGGGGCACTGGGCGACAGGCGTGAAGAGCGCCGAGGCCGCGATCGCGCGTTTCTTCGATGGCGCTTTCGACGTGGTGATGGTGGACATCGGCCTGCCCGCGCTGTCGGGCCACGACCTGGCCGAACGGCTCCTGCATGACCATCAGGTGCCGGTGATCTTCGTGACGGGGCAGGCCGAGCCGGCCACGGCAATGAAGGGCACTGTGTGGCTGCGCAAGCCTTACACGGTCGAGCAGCTGACGCAGACGCTGGAGCGCTCGCTGGCCGAGGTGAGGTAGCGGGCCAGGCGGGCGGGATCACTGGCGTACAAGACGCGGCCGCGAGCGGGGCCTATCGTGCGGCGGTCTTGAACTCGCACGCACCCCATGTCATCTTCTTCCGCGCCTTCTTTCACTCCTCCCTTCACTTCTTCCGGCCGCAGCGCGCTCGTGCAGGCGCCGCCCTGGCACTACGCCGGCTGGATGGTCAACGTCGCATTCGAATTCGATGCCGCACGCGGCGCAGCGCTGGTGCCTGCGGCGCTCGGCACGGCCACCGGCAAGGGCTGCGTCCACTTCGCCGACTGGCAATCGTGCGGCAATGACGGGCGCGAGCTGCTGGACCCCGTCTATGCGCAGTACCGCGAGACCATCGTCGTGCTCGAGATCGCGGCCGGGCAGGGCGGCGGCGATGTGCGCTTCTACTGTCCGCTGATCTACGTCGACCAGGACATCTCGCTGCTGCGCGGCTGGCTGCAGGGCTGGCCCAAGAAGATCGGCAGCACCTGGCTCACGCGCAGCATGCCGCTGATCCACCCCGCAGCGGCACCCCTGAGCGCGGGCAGCCGGCTCGGCGCGAGCCTGAGCGTGAAGGAGCGGCGGCTGGTCGATGCCTCGGTCACGCTGTCGGGCGAGAAGGCCGAGCGGCGATTGGGCTTTCTGTCGGCACCTACCGTGGGCGCCGTCGGCTGGCCCGACCTGACGCAGCCGGGCAGCGGTGCAACGCCGCGCTACCTGCGCGCCGACATCATCGACCGCGTCGAATCGGGCTGGATGGCAGGCAGCGCGAGCTTGCGCTTCCATGAACATCCGGTGGAAGAACTCGCGCTGCTCGGGCCGGTGGAAGCGACAGCGGCCAGCGCGGGCTGGACCGGCCTCACGGTGCGCGGTGCGCTGCAGGCATGACGACGCCGGCGGCGCTACCCTTGGCGGGATGAGTTCGCCCGCCGCCGCTTCGCATGTCATCGGCCTTCCGATGGAGGACGGCGCGCAGGTCGAGGCGATGTTCGCGGCCGACCCCAAGGCGCACTTCGAACTCCATTGGCATGCCGAGTGGAGCGTGGGCGCCATCCTCGAAGGGCGCTGCGAATTCACCTGCGCAGGCGAGCGTTGCATTGCCGAGGCGGGCGATATGGTGCTGATGGCGCCCTTCATGCTGCACACGGCCGGCGTGAGCGCACAGGGCTTTCGCATGGTGATGCTGTATGTGCCGCACGCCTGGGTCGGGGCGCGGTTCGGGTGGCCTGCTGGACTGCGGGGCGAACTGCTGAAGGGCGTGTGGCAGGACGCCGAGACGGCCGATGCGCTCGCTGCCGCTGCGCTGTCGGAAGACGGCGTTCGGGTCGGGCGGCTGCTGGAGCAGGTCTTGAGCGCACAGACCGGCCGCGAGCTGGTGCCGGTCGAGCGCCGTGCGGGCGACGAACGCGTCGAGGCAATCTGCGCGGCCCTTGAGACCGAAGACGCCTGCCGCATCGACCCCGGCGCGCTGGCGTCGAGGCTCGGCGTGTCACGTGAGCACTTTCATCGCCTGTTCCGCCTTGCCGTGGGTATGGCGCCGGCCCACTATGCGCGGCTTGCCCGCATCGGCCGGGCCAAGGCTCTGCTGCGCGAAGGCAGCGCGCAGGCCGACGTGGCGGCGCAATGCGGCTTCACGGACCAGGCGCATTTCTCGCGGTGGTTCCGCCGCTGCTTCGGCGTGACGCCGGGCAACTACATGGCTCGGGAACCCGGATGCGGGTCTTTACCGATTGAATGAATGAACTCTGATTCACATCATTGGTGAATCCCGGTTCATTTCATTCATGGCCTACAGACAAACCGCCGCCGTCGAAGCCCGCCTGCAGGACAACCGCACGCGCATCCTGCAGGTCGCCCGCGCTTTGGTGAGCGAGGGCGGCTGGAGGGAAGCGCAGGTCGCCAGCGTTGCCGCCGCGGCCGGTATCGCGACCGGCACCGTGTACCGATACTTCCCCTCGAAGGCTGAACTGTTCGCCGAGGTGCTCTCGGCTGTGTCGCAACGCGAAGTGGACGTGCTGGCCGAGATCGCGGCTGCCGAAGACACGGCCTTGGGCCGGTTGCGCTCCGCTGTTGCGACCTTCGTGCGGCGTGCCATGCGCAACCCGCGCCTGGCTTATGCGCTGATCGCGGAGCCATGCGACAAGGAGATCGACGAGGTCCGGCTGGTGTACCGCGCGGCGATCAGCGAGGTGATACGCGCCATCGTCGCGTCGGGGCAGTCTTCGGGGGAAATGGCGCCCGACATCCAGCCAGACATTGCCGCGTCCGTCATCGTGGGCGGGTTCATGGAGGGGCTGATCGGCCCGCTGTCACCGTTGAGCCGCCAGCAGCACCAGGACACGGACGGCTACCAGCGCGAGGTGGCCATGCTGGCGGACCAGATCGCCAAGCTGGCCTGCGCCAGCGTAGCTGCTGCTTCTTCATCCTCCACGGTTCGGAAACTCTCACGGAGACCCTCATGAACAAGCCGCTTCCCGCGGAGATCCTCGAAGCGCCCGCGGACCGCTACAGCACGCATGAAGTGCTCAATCAGGCGCTGCCGGCCAGCGGCTTCAATGCCTTCAGTGGCGATGCCGTGCTGCGGGCGGCCATTGAGCGTGAGGCGCCATGGGCCGCATCGCGCTGCGAAGCACTGGGCGCGGTTGCCGGCGACGAGGACGTGCAGGAACTGGCACGCCTGGCAAACCGTCACATCCCCGAGCTCAAGACGCACGACCGCTTCGGCAATCGCATCGACTGGGTCGACTTTCATCCGAGCTGGCACGAGCTGATGTCCCTCGCATGGAAGCACGAAGTGCCCAACCTCACCTGGCGCACACAGGAGAAGAACGGCCACTTCGCACGCGCCGTGCTGTCGTACCTGTGGAACCAGGTCGAGCACGGAACCGCGTGCCCGACGGGCATGGCGTATGCCTCGCACGCCGGCTTCGAAGCCGAGCCTGCGCTTGCGATCTGGGCGGAAAAATCAAAGGGCACGGCCTACGAGTTCAGCCGCAAGGAAGTGGGCGACAAGCCTTCGGTGGTAGTGGGCTATGCCATGACGGAGAAACAAGGCGGCTCCGACCTGCGCCAGACGCAGACCACGGCACGCTACTCGCACACGAGCGACTATCACGGCGCCAAGGCGCACTGGTACGAACTGACCGGCCACAAGTGGTTCTGCTCGGTGCCCCAGTCCGATGGCTTCTTCACGCTGGCCAAGGTCGACGGCGAAGTCACCTGCTTCTTCCTGCCGCGCACGCTGCCCGATGGCAGCTACAACCGCTTCTTCGTGCAGCGCCTCAAGGACAAGTGCGGCAACAAGTCGAACGCGTCCAGCGAAGTGGAGTACGCCGGAACACTCGCCATTCGGGTGGGGGCAGAAGGCAAGGGCATCCGCGAAATACTCTCGCACGCCCATCTGACGCGCCTGGATTTCGCGGTGGGCTCGGCCGGGCTGATGCGCCAGTGCTTGACGCTGGCGCTGCGCCACACCACCACCCGTGGTGCGTTCGGTTCTTCGATTGCCGATCGCCCGATGATGGTCAACGTGCTGGCCGACATGGCCGTGGAGGTCGAGGCCGCCACGCTGATGGCCCTGCGCGTGGCCAAGGCCACCGACCTGATGAACGCCAGCGAACACGAAAAACTTCTGGCCCGCATCGCCACGCCCGCGGCCAAGTTCTTCAACTGCTCGCGCGCGCCCTCCATTGCCTTCGAAGCCCTGCAGTGCCACGGCGGCAACGGCTTCATCGAAGAGGGGCCGATGGCGCGCGTGTACCGCGAATCCCCGCTCAACAGCGTGTGGGAGGGGACCGCCAACATGATGTGCATGGACGTTCGGCGCGCGATGAGCAAGGACCCGCGCACCATCGATGCGTTGTTCGGTGAACTGAAGCCGCTGGCAGGGCAGGATGGCCGCTTCGATGCACTGGTCAGCCATGCCGAGCGGCTGGTGCGCGCCGCGATCGACGATGAGTTCCTGGCGCGGCCGATGACCGAGGCTGTTGCACGGGCGCTCCAGGGCGCGGAGCTTCTGCGCCACGGCAGCCAGGAGGTCGTGGATGCATTCATGGGCACGCGCAGCCCTGGTGCTTCGGGCGCGTGGGGATCGCACTACGGAACGCTGGGCGGCACGGTCACGCAGGCTGCCGCGCGGAAGATCGTGCATCGCTCGACGGTGGCGGGCTGAGCGGGTAAACCCATCTCGTCGGCTCTGGCGGGCTGCAAATCCCGTGGGAAGCCGCTGCATGAGAAACTACGACGCCGATGCCGCCGGTGCTCCACCGGTTGGCCAGCCCCTTCGGCCCATGGGCGGTGAACGTATGGGATACAGAGATAAGTTGTTGAACTCAAATAAGAAAGTGCTTTCGGTCGCTCCAATGATGGACTGGACCGATCGCCATTGCAGGTACCTCCATCGCCTGCTGTCCCGCCACGCGCTGCTCTACACCGAGATGGTGACTACAGGCGCGCTGATTCACGGCGATGTGCCCCGGCACCTGCGCTTCAATGCCGAGGAACATCCCGTGGCCCTGCAGCTAGGCGGCAGCGAGCCTGCCGACCTCGCGCATTGCGCCAAGCTGGGCGAAGAGTGGGGCTACGACGAGATCAACCTGAACTGCGGCTGCCCGAGCGAGCGCGTGCAGCGCGGCGCTTTCGGCGCCTGCCTGATGAACGAACCGCAACTGGTGGCAGATTGCGTGAAGGCGATGGTCGACGTGGTGAGCGTGCCCGTCACGGTCAAGCACCGCATCGGCATCGACAAGATCGAGAGCTACGAGTTCGTACGCGACTTCGTCGGCCAGGTCAGCGAGGCCGGCTGCCAGACCTTCATCGTGCATGCGCGCAACGCGTGGCTACAAGGGCTGAGCCCGAAGCAGAACCGCGAGATCCCGCCGCTGCGCTACGAGTTGGTGCACCGGCTGAAGCATGAGTTTCCCGAGCTGAATTTCTCGATCAACGGCGGCATCTCGACCAATGCACAGGTGCACGAACACCTGCGGCTGCTCGACGGCGTGATGATCGGGCGCGAGGCCTATCACAACCCCTGGTGGCTCGCCGAATGGGACGCCGAGTTCTACGGCGCCGCGCCACAGACCTTGTCGCGCGAAGAGATCGAGTCGCTGATGTGTGACTACATGGTCCGCGAGGCCGCCGAGCATGGCACGCAGTGGTCGTCTATTGCGCGCCACATGCTGGGTTTGCGCAACGGTCTGCCGGGTGCGCGCCGCTGGCGCCAGATCTGGAGCGACCATCGGCACAAGACGCTCCCGCCGCACGAGGTGATGGCAATCGCACACGAGCCGATGGTCCAGGCGGCCTGATCCAGGCGCTATTTCTTCTGCTTCCGGCACGGGTGCTTTCATGCCCGTTTGCCGATGGATGAAACATTGTTCCGAAATTGCTACTTCGTGATAAGTGGCACGTCAACCGTTTTTTGCTGAAAAATGAGGTGTATCAGGGAAATAAGAAGGTTTCGATTCAATGAATGACGCGATTGGCGGCAAAGAAGAAGTGAGCGCGCTCGCTCGCGGCCTGGCTCTCCTCAAGGTCATCGGCATGGCGGCGGCACCCATAGGCAATCGCGAACTGGCAGATACCACGGGAATCCCCAAGGCCACCGTGTCGAGGCTCACCGCCACGCTGGTGAGTGCGGGGTATTTGCGACAGTCGCAAGACAACGAGCGCTTCAGCCTTGGGCCGGCCCTGCTGGACATGAGCAGCCGGTACCTGCGGCATTTCGACTTGCGCACGGTGGCGCGGCCGCACCTGTCGGCGCTGGCCGAGGCTGCAGGCGTCAGCGTGCACATCGGGGTACGCGATGAACTCGACATGCTCGTCATCGATTCGCTGCGGCCGCGTTCCGTGGTCATCAGCTCGCGTATCGAGGTGGGTACGCGCATGGCCATTGCCACCTCGGCCGCGGGGCGCGCCTACCTGGCGGCGCTGCCGGAACCGGAGCAGGGCGAGTTGCTGGCGCAGATCCGGATCGAAAGCGGGGAGAGCTGGAACACCATCGAGCCCGGCCTGATGAGCAGCCTCGAAGAGTACGCAAGGACGGGTTACTGCGGCTCCTTCGGCGAGTGGAACCCGCACATCCACGCCATCGGCTTCGCCCTGGAGGGCCCGCGCGGCGAGCGCTACTCCGTGAGTTGCGGCGGGCCCGCCTACCTGTTGCCCAAGGACGCCATGGTGGCGCGCATTGCGCCGCTGCTGCTGGAGACGGCGCAGCGCCTTGCCGGGGAAGCCGGCACGTCGACCCAGGAGTAAAGGCGCGCGGCCCTACCGGTCGTTGCGCAGGTTCAGCACGTACCCTCGGCCGCGCACCGCACCGTGTGCAGCAGCTTGAGGCGCGCCGTGGAGATGTTTCTCTTTGGCGCGGCGCCGCGTGCTAGTTCGCGGCTTCGAGGCCGTTCTTGAAGTGCTCGCGCATGCGGGCCATGGCCGCCTCGGCATCGCGCGCCTCGATGGCGGCCATCACCGCGCGGTGCTCCGCCAATGATTCCGCGATCCGCCCCGCCTTCAGCAGCGAGTTGCGGCGGTTGAGCTTCATCACCTTGCGCAGGTCTGCCACCATCTGGTCGCGCCACTTGTTGTCTGCGATGGCCAGCAGCTGCATGTGGAAGCGCTCGTTCACTGCGAAGAAGTGTTCGCGGTCCTCGGGGGTGGCGGCGGCTTCCAGTTCGGCGTGCAGTGCCTTCAGCTCGGCGCGCTGCGCGTCGGTGGCGCGCTCGGCCACCACGCCGGCGGCATCGCTCTCCAGCAGCGAGAGCAGGTGGTACACGTCGGCCAGGTCCTGCTCCGACACCTCGGTCACGTAGGCGCCGCGGCGCACTTTCATCGTTACCAGGCCCTCGGCGGCCAGCACCTTCAGCGCCTCGCGCAGGGGGGTGCGGCTGATGCCGTATTCCTCGGCCAGCTTCAGCTCGTCGATCCAGCTGCCGGGCTCCAGCTCGCGGCGGAAGATCCGCTGGCGCAGCAGCTCGGCCACCTCTTCATAGAGGGCGCGGGGAGTAAGGGTGACGGCGGACATGGGCCGCACTGTACTTCAAAATCGGGTTTGAATTAATAATTATGGATGGAGTAGACTCGCGAACGACTTGCAAATTCGTGCAAGCAAATTTGCAAATACCTGTGCAAGACACTGCGAAGCGGCCCCTCATGAGCAGCACACCCGAACCCTCTTTCAAGCCCGCCGACCTCGAAGCCTGGGCCAAGGCCGCAGCCAAGTCGGCACCCGGTGGCGACGTGAGCGCGCTGAACTGGATCACGCCCGACGGCATCAGCGTGAAGCCGCTGTACACCGCCGCCGACCTGCAGGGGCTGAAATACACCGACACGCTGCCCGGCTTCGAGCCCTACCTGCGCGGCCCCCAGGCCACGATGTATGCAGTGCGCCCCTGGACTATCCGCCAGTACGCCGGCTTCTCGACAGCCGAGGAGTCGAACGCCTTCTACCGCAAGGCGCTGGCCGCCGGCGGGCAGGGCGTGAGCGTGGCCTTCGACCTGGCAACCCACCGCGGCTACGACAGCGACCATCCGCGCGTGACCGGCGACGTCGGCAAGGCCGGCGTGGCGATCGACTCGGTCGAGGACATGAAGATCCTGTTCGACCAGATCCCGCTCGACAAGGTGAGCGTGTCCATGACGATGAACGGCGCCGTGCTGCCGGTGCTCGCGGGCTACGTGGTCGCGGCGGAAGAGCAGGGCGTGGCGCAGGACCAGCTCAGCGGAACCATCCAGAACGACATCCTCAAGGAGTTCATGGTCCGCAACACGTACATCTTTCCGCCGGCGCCGAGCATGCGGATCATCGGCGACATCATCGAGTACACGGCGCAGAAGATGCCCAAGTTCAACTCGATCTCGATCAGCGGCTATCACATGCAGGAAGCCGGCGCCAACCAGGCGCTGGAGCTTGCCTTCACGCTGGCCGACGGCAAGGAATACGTGAAGACCGCGCTGGCCAAGGGCCTCGACGTCGACGGCTTCGCCGGGCGCCTGAGTTTCTTCTGGGCCGTCGGCATGAACTTCTATCTCGAAGTGGCCAAGATGCGCGCGGCGCGCCTGCTGTGGTGCCGCATCATGAAAGAGTTCAACCCCAAGAACCCCAAGAGCCTGATGCTGCGCACGCACTGCCAGACCTCGGGCTGGAGCCTCACCGAGCAGGACCCGTACAACAACGTGGTGCGCACCACCATCGAGGCGATGGCCGCGGTGTTCGGCGGCACGCAGAGCCTGCACACCAACGCGCTCGACGAAGCCATCGCGCTGCCTACCGAGTTCAGCGCCCGCATCGCGCGCAACACGCAGCTCATCATCCAGGAAGAGACGCACATCACCAATGTGATCGACCCCTGGGCCGGCAGCTACATGATGGAGAAGCTCACGCAGGACATGGCCGATGCGGCCTGGGCCATCATCGAGGAGGTCGAGGCCATGGGCGGCATGACCAAGGCCGTGGACAGCGGCTGGGCCAAGCTCAAGATCGAGGCCGCCGCCGCCGAGAAGCAGGCGCGCATCGACTCCGGCAAGGACGTGATCGTCGGCGTCAACAAGTACAAGCTCAAGAGCGAAGACGCGATCGACAGCCTCTCGATCGACAACGTGAAGGTGCGCGAGCAGCAGGTGGCGCGGCTGCAGAAGATCCGCGCGTCGCGCGACACCGCCAAGGTGCAGGCCGCGCTCGACGCGCTGACCGAAGCCGCCGAGAACAACACCGGCAACCTGCTGGCACTGAGCATCGATGCCGTGCGCCTGCGCGCCACGGTGGGCGAGATTTCGGACGCGCTCGAAAAATCATTCGGCCGCCATCGGGCCGACACGCAAAAGGTGACCGGTGTGTACGCAGCTGCCTATGACTCCGCCGAAGGCTGGGAGGCCCTCAAGACCGAAATCAACGCCTTCGCCGAGGAGCAGGGTCGCCGTCCGCGCGTGATGATCTCCAAGCTCGGCCAGGACGGCCACGACCGCGGCGCCAAGGTGGTAGCTACCGCGTTCGCCGACCTGGGCTTCGACGTGGACATGGGACCGCTGTTCCAGACGCCCGAAGAATGCGCGCGCCAGGCCATCGAAAACGACGTGCACGCAGTGGGCGTGAGCACGCTCGCGGCCGGCCACAAGACGCTCGTGCCGGCCATCATCAATGAGCTCAAGAAGCAGGGCGCGGACGACATCATCGTGTTCGTCGGCGGCGTGATTCCGCGGCAGGACTACGACTTTCTCTACGAGGCCGGCGTCAAGGGCATCTACGGACCGGGCACGCCCATTCCGGCCAGCGCCAAGGACGTGCTGGAGCAGATTCGCGCGGCGGTCACGGCCTGAGGCGCGACGTGGGCGATCTCTTGTCGCGGCTGTCGCTGCAGCCGGTGGATTCCAGCGATTTCGAAGCCATGCTGGCCCTGCGCATCGACGCGATGCGCCCGAGCCTGGAGCGCGTGGGCCGTTTCGACGCAGCACGCTCGCGCGAGCGCCTGAGCGCGGGTTTTGTCGTGCCGTACATGCACCACATCGTGCTCGATGGCGACCAGCGCATCGGCTTCGTCACGCTCAAGCCGGAGGACAGCGATGCGCTGCGCCTCGACCATCTTTATCTGCGCACCGGCTTCCAGGGCCTGGGCATCGGTGAATGGGTACTGGAATGGGCCAAGTCGCAGGCGCGCGCGCAGCGGCTGGACATCAAGCTCACCGCGCTCGTGAAGAGCGACGCCAACCGCTTCTACCTGCGGCACGGCTTCGTGCTCGAAGGCGAAGAGGGCGTCGACCTGCACTACCGCTGGCGCGTCGCCTCGGAGGCTGCGTGCTGAACACGGCACAGTCGCTCGAACGTGCCGTCGCCGAAACCGATGGCATGGCGCAACGCCGCGCCATCGCAAAAGCCATCACGCTGCTCGAGTCGACGCGCGCCGACCACCGCGCGCAGGCCGACGAACTGCTCACGGCATTGCTGCCGCGCACGGGCAACTCGTTTCGCCTTGGCATTTCCGGCGTGCCGGGTGTCGGCAAGTCGACTTTCATCGAAACGCTGGGCCTGTTGCTGATCGGCAAGGGGCACCGCGTGGCGGTGCTCACCATCGATCCGTCATCCACCGTGTCGGGCGGCTCCATCCTGGGCGACAAGACGCGCATGGAGCGGCTGTCGGTGCACGAGCGCGCCTACATCCGCCCCAGCCCCTCGAGCGGCACGCTCGGCGGCGTGGCCGAGAAAACGCGCGAGGCGATGCTGGTGTGCGAGGCTGCCGGCTACGACATCGTGATTGTCGAGACCGTCGGCGTGGGCCAGAGCGAGACGGCAGTGGCCGGCATGACCGACATGTTCGTGCTGATGCAACTGCCCAACGCGGGGGACGACCTGCAGGCGATCAAGAAGGGCGTGATGGAGTTGGCCGACCTCGTCGTCATCAACAAGGCCGACATCGACAAGGACGCCGCCACCCGTGCGCAGGCTCAGATCACGTCGGCGCTGCGGCTCTTCGGGCACCAGGGCAACCCGGACCACGCACACGCGGTGCACGACGCGCACAGCGGCGCGGAAGTGCGCTTCTGGCTGCCCAAGGTGCTGCAGCTGAGCGCTCTCGCCAACACCGGCGTCGATGCCTTCTGGGAAGCCGTCACGCAATTCAGGCAGCTGCAGACCGCCAACGGCAAGCTCGCCAGGCGCCGCGAGAAGCAGGCCACCGCGTGGATGTGGGAGCGCATCGACGCAGGCCTCAAGCAGGCCTTCAGGCATCACCCTCAGGTGCGCGAACTGCTCCCGCAGCTCACGCAGCAGGTGGCACAGGGCACGCTGCCGGCATCCACGGCAGCGCGCAGCCTGCTCGCCGCGGCCGCCATCACGGCCAGACCATGAGACACGAAATTCAAGACCACAGCTTCGGAAGCACACCATGCAAGAACTGATCGAACAACTCGAAAAGCGTCGCGCCCAGGCGCGTCTCGGCGGCGGGCAGAAGCGCATCGACGCGCAACATGCCAAGGGCAAGCTCACGGCGCGCGAGCGCATCGAGCTGCTGCTCGACGACAACACCTTCGAAGAGTGGGACATGTTCGTCGAGCACCGCTCGGTCGACTTCGGCATGGCCGAGCAAAAGATCCCCGGCGACGGCGTGGTCACCGGCTACGGAATGATCAACGGCCGCCTGGTGTTCGTGTTCAGCCAGGACTTCACCGTCTTCGGCGGCGCGCTGAGCGAGGCGCATGCCGAAAAAATCTGCAAGGTGATGGACCAGGCCATGAAGGTCGGCGCGCCCGTCATCGGCCTGAACGACTCGGGCGGTGCGCGCATCCAGGAAGGCGTGGCGTCGCTCGGCGGCTACGCCGACGTGTTCCAGCGCAACGTGATGGCCTCGGGCGTGGTGCCGCAGATCAGCATGGTGATGGGCCCTTGCGCGGGCGGCGCGGTGTACTCGCCGGCCATGACCGACTTCATCTTCATGGTGAAGGACAGCAGCTACATGTTCGTCACCGGCCCCGAGGTGGTGAAGACCGTGACGCACGAGAGCGTGACCGCCGAAGAGCTTGGCGGCGCCATCACCCACACCACGCGCAGCGGCGTGGCCGACATGGCGTTCGAGAACGACGTCGAGGCGCTGATGATGCTGCGCCGCCTGTACAACTACCTGCCGCTCAACAACCGCGAGAAGCCGCCGGTGCGCCTGGGCAACAACGGGCAGGGCGACCCCGCCGACCGGCCCGACTATTCGCTCGACACCCTGGTGCCGGACAACCCGAACAAGCCCTACGACATCAAGGAACTGATCCTGAAGGTGGTGGATGACGGCGATTTCTTCGAACTGCAGCCCGACTACGCGAAGAACATCGTGATCGGCTTCGCCCGCATGGAAGGCCAGACCATCGGCATCGTCGCCAACCAGCCGCTGGTGCTGGCGGGCTGCCTGGACATCAAGAGCAGCATCAAGGCCGCGCGCTTCGTGCGCTTCTGCGACGCCTTCAACATACCGGTCGTCACCTTCGTCGACGTGCCCGGCTTCATGCCCGGCACGGGGCAGGAGTACGGCGGCATCATCAAGCACGGCGCCAAGCTGCTTTACGCCTACGCCGAGTGCACGGTGCCGAAGATCACCGTCATCACGCGCAAGGCCTACGGTGGCGCCTACGACGTGATGGCGTCGAAGCATCTGCGCGGCGACGTCAACCTTGCCTGGCCGCGCGCCGAGATCGCGGTGATGGGCGCCAAGGGCGCGGTGGAAATCATCTTCCGCGAAGACAAGAACGACCCCGAGAAGCTCGCCGCCCGCGAGGCCGAATACAAGGCGCGCTTCGCCAACCCGTATGTGGCCAGCGCGCGCGGCTATATCGACGACGTGATCCTGCCGCACGAGACGCGCAAGCGCATCTGCCGCTCGCTGGTGATGCTGCGCGAGAAGAAGCTCGAGAACCCGTGGCGCAAGCACGGGAACATTCCGCTGTGAGCGGCATGGAGAAGAAGAACATGTTCAAGAAGATCCTGATCGCCAATCGCGGTGAAATCGCCTGCCGCGTGATTCAAACCGCCAAGAAGATGGGCATCCTCACCGTCGCCGTCTACTCCGACGCCGACAAGGAAGCCCGCCACGTCGAGCTGGCCGACGAAGCCGTGCACATCGGCGCTGCGCCCAGCCGCGAGAGCTATCTGCAGGCGGACCGCATCATCGCGGCCTGCAAGCAGACGGGCGCCGAGGCCGTGCATCCGGGCTACGGCTTCCTGTCGGAAAACGAAGCCTTCGCGCGCAAGGTCGAGGAAGAGGGCATTGCCTTCATCGGACCGAAGCACTATTCGATCGCAGCCATGGGCGACAAGATCGCCTCGAAGAAGCTCGCGAACGAGGCCCAGGTCAACACCATTCCGGGCTGGAACGACGCCATCGAGACGGCCGAGCGCGCGGTCGAGATAGCGAAGGACATCGGCTACCCCGTGATGATCAAGGCATCGGCCGGCGGCGGCGGCAAGGGCCTGCGCGTGGCCTTCAACGACAAGGAGGCCTTCGAGGGCTTCACCTCGTGCCGCAACGAGGCGCGCAACAGCTTCGGCGACGACCGCGTGTTCATCGAGAAGTTCGTCGAGGAGCCGCGCCACATCGAGATCCAGGTGCTGGGCGATTCGCACGGCAACGTGATTTACCTGAACGAGCGCGAATGCTCCATCCAGCGGCGCCACCAGAAGGTGATCGAGGAGGCTCCTTCCCCCTTCATCAGCGACGAAACGCGCAAGGCCATGGGCGAGCAGGCCGTGCAGTTGGCCAAGGCCGTGAAGTACCAGAGCGCGGGCACGGTGGAGTTCGTGGTCGGCAAGGACCAGAGCTTCTACTTCCTGGAGATGAACACGCGTCTGCAGGTGGAGCACCCGGTGACGGAGTGCATCACCGGCCTCGACCTCGTCGAGTTGATGATCCGCGTGGCTGCCGGCGAGAAGCTGCCGCTGACGCAGGCCGAGGTGAAGCGCAACGGCTGGGCGATCGAGTGCCGCATCAATGCCGAAGACCCGTTCCGCAATTTCCTGCCGTCGACCGGCCGTCTGGTGAAGTTCCAGCCGCCGACCGAGACCATGTTCGCGAGCGACACCGAGCACCTGCAAGGCGTGCGCGTGGACACGGGTGTGTACGACGGCGGCGAGATTCCGATGTACTACGACTCGATGATCGCCAAGCTCATCGTGCACGGCAAGGATCGCCAGCATGCGATCGCACGCATGCGCGAGGCGCTCAACGGCTTCGTGATCCGAGGCATCAGCAGCAACATCCCGTTCCAGGCGGCGCTGCTGGCGCATCCGAAGTTCGTGGCGGGCGACTTCAACACCGGCTTCATCGCCGAGCACTACGGCAAGGGCTTCCATGCGGAAGACGTGCCGCATGCCGATCCGTCGTTCCTGATCGCGCTCGCGGCTTATGTGCACCGCCGTTATCGCGCGCGTGCCTCGGGCATCAGCGGGCAGCTCGAAGGCCACAGCGTGAAGGTGGGCGAGCAGTTCGTGGTGGTCGAGCTGGGGCCGGAGGGCAAGCACGTGCACCACCCTGTGTCGGTCACCGACTTCCATGGCAAGACCGGCGCGAGCTCGGTGGCCGTGGGCGGCAAGAGCTACAAGATCGACAGCAGCTTTGCGCTGGGCGCGATCCGTGTGCAGGGCATCGTCAACGACAAGCCGTTCACCGCACAGGTGGAGCGCGGCGCGGGCAAGAGCCCGCTGGCGCTGCGCGTGTCGCACGACGGCACGCAGATAGAGGCAATGGTGCTGTCGCCGCTGGGCGCGCGGCTGCTGGAACTGATGCCCTACAAGGCACCGCCGGACCTGAGCAAGTTCCTGATGTCGCCGATGCCGGGCTTGCTGGTCGAGGTGTCGGTGCAGCCGGGCCAACAGGTGCGCGCCGGCGAAAAACTGGCCGTGATCGAGGCGATGAAGATGGAGAACGTGCTGTTCGCCGCGCAGGACGGCGTGGTCGGCAAGATTTCGGCGGGCAAGGGCGAATCGCTCGCCGTCGATCAGATCATTCTGGAGTTCAACTGATGGGTGCCAACGACTTGCAACAGGCGATCACGCTGCACCGGCCCGCGAAGGCCGCTGTCCCCAAGGCCGAGGGACCGTGGTCTGTCGAGGCGATCCAGGCGCTGCTCGACAAGCCGCTGATGGATCTGCTGTTCGAGGCGCAGACCGTGCACCGCCAGCACTTCCCCGAAGGCGATATCGAGCTGGCCACGCTGCTGTCGGTCAAGACCGGCGGCTGCCCGGAGAACTGCGGCTATTGCCCGCAGTCGGCCGAGTTCGATACCGGCGTGAAGGCGCAGAAGCTCATGGAGGTCGACGAAGTGGTGCGCGCCGCGCAAGCCGCCAAGGACGTTGGCGCCACGCGCTTCTGCATGGGCGCCGCATGGCGCGCGCCGAAGGACCGCGACGTGGAGAAGGTGGCCGTGCTGGTCGAGGCCGTGAAGGGGCTGGGCATGCAGACCTGCGCCACGCTCGGCATGCTGAAGCCGCACCACGCGCACCAGCTCAAGGCCGCAGGCCTGGACTACTACAACCACAACCTCGACACCGCGCCCGAGTACTACACCGACGTGGTCGATACACGCACCTACCAGGACCGGCTCGACACGCTGGCCAACGTGCGCGGCGCGGGCATCAGCGTGTGCTGCGGCGGCATCGTCGGCATGGGCGAACAGCCGGTGCACCGCGCGGGGCTGATCGCTCAGTTGGCCAACCTGAACCCGTACCCGGAATCGGTGCCTATCAACAGCCTGGTGCGCGTGCCCGGCACGCCGCTGGCCGACTCGGACCCGGTCGATCCCTTCGACTTCGTGCGCATGATCGCGGTCGCGCGCATCACCATGCCGACGGCGCGCGTGAGGCTCTCGGCCGGGCGCCAGCAGATGGGCGATGCGGTGCAGGCGCTGTGCTTCATGGCGGGTGCGAATTCGATCTTCTATGGCGACAAGCTGCTGGTCACCGGCAACCCCGACGTGGAAGCCGACACGGTGCTGCTGCGCAAGCTCGGGCTCAACGCGCGGCAGGTTCAGGAGCAGGCTTCGGAAAGTTGCGCAGTATGACCGCCGCTACCGCACGCCCCTTCAAGGTGCTGGGCATCCAGCAGATCGCCATCGGCGGCCCCGACAAGCTGCGGCTGCAGAAGCTGTGGGTCGACATGCTGGGGCTCGAGGTCACGGGCACGTTCAAGAGCGAACGCGAGAACGTGGACGAGGACATCTGCGCGATGGGCGCGGGCCCTTTCAAGGTCGAGGTCGACCTGATGCAGCCGCTGGACCCCGAGAAGAAGCCTGCCGTCCACACGACGCCGCTGAACCACGTGGGCCTGTGGATCGACGACCTGCCCAAGGCAGTCGAATGGCTCACGGCGCAGGGCGTGCGTTTTGCGCCCGGCGGCATTCGCAAGGGTGCGGCCGGTTTCGACATCTGCTTTCTTCACCCGAAGGCGAACGACGAGTTCCCGATTGCGGGCGAGGGCGTGCTGATCGAGATGGTGCAGGCGCCGCCTGAAGTGGTGGCGGCTTTCAGCGCACTCGCAGCTACGCGTTGAGTACTTTCTTGATCGGCGGTTTTACGTCCGAGCTCCGGGGCGGCAGCATCGCCTGGTGCTCGCGCGCCGGGTTCAGGATGATCGAGGTGGCGGTCTCCGTGAGGATGCAGAACTTGGTGACCACCGCATCGAGGTGGCTCACGTCGATCACCGCGATCTCCAGGATCCAACTGTCCTGCCCGGTCACGTTGTAGGCATTGACGCATTCGGGCGTCTGCTGCACCAGTTCGACCACGCGTGCGTAGTCGGCGCGGCCCACGCGGATGATGGCGCGGATGCCATAGCCCAGCTTGCCCGGGTTCACGGTGGCGCGGTAGCCGCTGATGACGCCAGCGGCCTCCAGTTTCTTCACGCGTTCGGTCACGGCGGGCTGGCTCAGGTGGACGCGGCGGCCCAACTCGGCCATGGTCAGTCGCGCATCGTTCTGCAGTTCGGCCAGGATGCGGGTGTCATGCGCATCCAGCGTGGGGGTCAAGGTGAAGTCCATGCAACTCCTTCAAATCAACGGTAGGAAGAGGGCAGAACCATGAAAGTCGCATGGATGCCGAAGGTCGGCTTTCATACCATGGCTGCCTTCACATACCAACAAGAGACTTCCCCCGGCCATGTCCACCCTCGCTTCTCCAGCCAAGCCCGCGTCCGCAGGGCGCTCCGGATTGCCGCTGCTGCTGTGGCTGTGCCTCGCCGCCACCTGGGTGGTCTGGGGCTCGACCTACCTCGCGATCAAGTACGCGCTCGTGAGCTTTCCGCCATTCCTGCAGATGGGCTCGCGCTTCCTGTGTGCTGGCGTGCTGCTCATCGTGTGGATGCGCTGGCGCGGGGCGCCCTGGCCGTCGCTGGTGCAATGGCGCAATGCCTTCATCGTCGGGGCGCTGATGCTGGGCGGCGGCATGGGCGGCACGGCCAGCGCCGAGGTGTCGATCGGCTCTGGGCTGGTCGTCGCGTTCATCGCGGTGATCCCGCTGCTCATTGCGCTCCTGAACCTGATCTGGGGCGTGAAGCCGTCGCGGCTGGAAGCAGCGGGCATTGCGCTCGGCCTTGTCGGCGTGCTGATGCTGACGCAGGGCAGCGGCTTCCGGTCTTCGCCCGAAGGCTTGCTGGCGATCTGCATCGCCTGCTGCTGCTGGTCGCTAGGCAGTGTGCTGAGCCAGCGCGGCCTGCCGCTGGCGCCCGGCGCGATGGGATTCGCGAGCGAGATGCTGTGCGGTGGCGTGGTGCTGATGGGGCTGGCCGCGGTTTCCGGCGAAACAGTGAGCTGGCCCTTGCAGGCCGAGGCAGTGGCCGCGTGGGTCTACCTCGTGGTGTTCGGCTCGCTGATCGCCTTCAATGCCTACATGGTGCTGCTGGCGAGGGCACCGGCCGCGCTGGCGTCGAGCTACACCTTCGTGAATCCGGTGATCGCGATGCTGCTGGGCGTGTGGATCGCCGACGAGACGGTCACGCGCTTCGAGTGGTACGCCGTGGGCGTAGTGCTGGCGGGCGTGCTGCTGTTGCTCTTCAAGCGCCGGGGCGGCGCCACACCGCAAGCGTAGCCGCGAGCAGCCACATGCCGGCCGCACAACCGCGGTTCATTGCCTTGAGGCCGCGCTGCGAGAGAAAGCGCACGGCCTGCGTGCCGGCGCCGGCATAGGCCAGCATCACGCAGGTGTCGAGCGCTACGAACACGGCGCCCAGCAGCAGGTACTGCGGGCCTTGCGGCTTCGCGATGTCGACGAACTGCGGCAGGAAGGCCGCGAAGAACAGCACCGTCTTCGGATTCGACAGCGCCACCATGAGGCTGCGCAGCAGCGCGACACGGCCCTGCGGACGTACTTCGAGCGGCGACTTGGCCAGCGCGGCGCGCAGGTCGGTGGTTTCGCTGCGCCACAGCTTGACGCCCAGCCACACGAGGTAAGCCACGCCTGCGACACGGATCGCATTGAAGAGCCACTCCGAGGCCGCCAGCAGCGAGCCCAGTCCCAGTGCGACGACTGCGATCAGCGTGATGCTGCCGAGCGATGCACCCGCAATGCCCCAGCTCGCGCGGCGCATGCCGCCCTCGATGCCGTTGGAAAGCGCCAGCAGCATCGTCGGTCCCGGGATCAGGGCCAGCGCGAGCGATGCGACGGCGTAGATGAGCAGGGTGTCGAGCGTCATGGCTTGGCGGCTGGTGGGCGTTGCTGCGAGGCGGCGCGGGCACGCGCCAGTGCGGCTTCGACGATGGCGCGCTTGCGTGCGCCGGCGTCTTGCGGGGTTTCGGGCTTGGGCGCCGCTTCGGCCAGGCGGGCGTCGGTGTTGCGGTGCTTGCCGTGCACTTCGTAGCGGCGCCGTGCGCTCGCGGCCTGCTCGGCCGACCAGGCTTGCCAGCCGGTGCGGCCGGGCGTTTCGACCTCGAGCGAGATGCAGTCGACGGGGCAGACCGGAATGCACAGCTCGCAGCCCGTGCAGTGGGCTTCGATCACCGTGTGCATACGCTTGTTGATGCCGACGATGGCGTCGGTGGGGCAGGCGTCGAGGCACAGCGTGCAGCCGATGCACCAGGCCTCGTCGATGACGGCCAAGGCGCGCGGGCCTTCGGTGCCGCATTCGGGGTCGAGCGGCAGCGGCGCGCGGCCGGTGAGTTCTGCCAACCGGTCAATGCCTTCGGCACCGCCGGGCGGGCACTGGTTGATGCCGGCCTCGCCGTCGGCCACGGCCTGGGCGTAGCTCGCGCAATCCGGGTAGCCGCAACGTGTGCACTGCGTTTGGGGCAGTGCGTCGTTGATGCGTGCGGCGAGCCCGTTCACGGTGGCAATGGTGCGCGCTTCAGCGCGCGGCGCCGGTGCCGGGCTTCTTGCGCGGCGTGGTCTTCTTCACGGCGACGGCCGTGGCCGTTTTCGCCGGGGCCTTCTTGGCCGCGACAGCTACGGGAGCCGGGCTTTTGCGCACCGGCTTCACGGTGTCTTCGGCGGCCAGCGCGTCTCGGGCGCTCGCGCGGCGTTGCGGCTGGTCGTTGGCCTCGATGAATTTCTGCATCTTCGGGTAGACCAGTTCGCGCCAGCGGCGGCCGCTGAAGATGCCGTAGTGGCCGGCACCCTTGACTTCGTAGTGCTCGCGCTTCGCGTCGTCGATACCGGTGCACAGGCTGTGCGCGGCTTCGGTCTGGCCAGAGCCGGAGATGTCGTCGAGCTCCCCTTCGACGGTGAGCAGGGCGGTGCCATGGATGTCCTGCGGACGCACGCGCTCCACCTTGCCGTCGGCGGCCTTGACGTCCCAGGTGCCGTTGACCAGGTCGAACTCCTGGAACACGGTACGGATGGTCTCGAGGTAGTAATCGGCGTCCATGTCGAGCACGGCGTTGTACTCGTCGTAGAACTTGCGGTGGGCCTCGGCGCTGGCGTCGTCGCCCTTGATGAGGTCCTTGAAGTAGTCGTAGTGGCTGCTCGCGTGGCGGTCGGGGTTCATGGCCACGAAGCCGGTGTGCTGCAGGAAGCCGGGGTACACGCGGCGGCCTTCGCCGGGGAAGCCCTGCGGCACGCGGTAGATCACGTTGTTCTCGAACCACTCGAAGCTCTTGTTCATCGCGAGGTTGTTGACCGCGGTGGGCGACTTGCGCGCGTCGATGGGGCCGCCCATCATCGTCATGGTGAGCGGCAGCGCTTCGCCGCGGCTGGCCATGAGCGACACGGCCGCGAGCACTGGCACGGTGGGCTGGCACACGCTCACCACGTGGCAGTTGCCGTACTCGGCCTGCAGCAGGCGGATGAACTCCTGCACGTAGTTGATGTAGTCGTCGAGGTGGAACTCGCCTTCCGACAGCGGCACGAGGCGCGCATTCTTCCAGTCGGTGATGTAGACCTTGTGGTCCTGCAGCATGGTGCGCACGGTGTCGCGCAGCAGGGTCGCATAGTGGCCCGACAGGGGCGCGACGACCAGCACCACGGGCTGGCTCTTGAGCGTCTTGAGGATGTGCGGCTCGTCGGTGAAGCGCTTGAAGCGGCGCAACTCGCAGAAGGGCTTGTCGAGCGCAATGGCTTCCTGGATGACGACGTCCGCGCCGTCGACCTTCACCGACTTGATGTTGAACTCGGGCTTCTCGTAGTCCTTGCCCAGGCGGTAGAGCAGGTCGTAGCCCGCGGCCATGCGCTGGGCCATGGGCAATTGGCCCCACACGGCGCCCTGGCCGTAGAGCTTGGAGGCTGCCTGGGCGAAGTCCGAGAAAGGCTCCATCAAGGAACGCTGGGCTTCGTAGAGTTGATAGAGCATCGCTGATCTTGGAGTGGAATGTTGCGGTGCAATATATCAGCGCATTCGCTGCGGTGCAGGGGGCCTAACCCCTACACCGACCCCGCAGCGAGCGTCCTTTGGCCTGGAAGCGTGAAGGAGTCGTCGCTGGGACGCATTCCCTCACACTTCGCTGTCACCTAGATGACTTTGGCGATCGACGCGCAGACGTAGTCGATGTTCTTGCTGTTGAGCGCGGCCACGCACATGCGGCCGGTGTCGGTGCCGTACACGCCGAATTCATTGCGCAGGCGCACCATCTGGTCCTTGGTCAGGCCCGAGTAGCTGAACATGCCGATCTGCGTGGTGATGAAGCTCATGTCTTCCTTCACGCCTGCGGCCTTGAGGCCGTCGACCAGCTTCTGGCGCATGGCCTTGATGCGCACGCGCATTTCGCCCAGTTCCTTTTCCCAGAGGGCGCGCAGCTCGGGGTTGCCGAGCACCGCGGCCACCACGGCGCCGCCGTGCGTGGGCGGGTTGCTGTAGTTGGTGCGGATGGCGATCTTGAGCTGCGACAGCACACGGGCGGCCTCTTCCTTGTTCTCGCACAGCACCGACAGTGCCCCGACGCGCTCGCCGTACAGGCTGAAGCTCTTGGAGAACGAGGTCGAGACGAAGAAGGTCAGGCCCGCTTCGACGAACTTGGCGACGGCGGCGCCGTCTTCCTTCAGGCCGTAGCCGAAGCCCTGGTAGGCCATGTCGAGGAAGGGCACCAGGCCCTTGGCCTTGACCGCGGCGACGACCTGGTCCCACTGGGCGGCGGTGATGTCGTAGCCGGTGGGGTTGTGGCAGCAGGCGTGCAGCACGACGATGGTGCCGGCCGGTACCGCGTTCAGGGCGGCCAGCATGCCTTCGAAGTTGACGCCGCGCTTGGCCGCATCGTAGTAGGGGTAGCTTTCGACTTCGAAGCCGGCGTTGGTGAACAGCGCGCGGTGGTTTTCCCAGCTCGGGTCGCTGATCAGGACCTTGGCGGAGGGGCTGAGCTTCTTGAGGAAGTCGGCTCCGACCTTCAGCCCGCCGGTGCCGCCGATGGCCTGGATGGTGGCCACGCGGCCCGAGGTGACGGGTTCGCTGTCGGCACCGAAGACCAGCGCCTTGACGGCGTTGTCGTACGCCACGATGCCGTCGATGGGCAGGTAGCCGCGCGCGGTGGGCGCTTTCATCATGTTCTGTTCTGCGGCCTGCACGCACTGGAGCAGGGGCAGCTTGCCGTTGTCGTCGTAATAGACGCCGACGCCGAGGTTGACCTTGTTGGGGTTGGTGTCGGCTGCAAATTGCTCGTTGAGGCCGAGGATCGGGTCGCGCGGTGCCATTTCGACCGCGGTGAACATAGACATGGAAAGGTCCTTTGGGATGAAAGCTTCGCTGCAACCGGACTAGGCTTTATGCTTTCCGGTTGCCTTGAATTTTACCGGCGCGAGCGCCACCTGTCGGGAACAGCCATGCCAGACAACAACGAAGCCATAGCAGACCTGAAGAAAGTGGACCCGATCGGGCCCGCGAAACAGGGTGAATTCATCAGGTACCCGGACTCCCCGTTCGAGCTTTTCCAGCCCTATCCGCCGGCGGGCGACCAGCCGAAGGCCATCGAAGGGCTGGTCGAGGGCGTGATCGACGGCGAAGTGTTCCAGACCCTGCTGGGCGTGACCGGTTCGGGCAAGACCTTCACCATGGCCAACGTGATCGCGCGGCTGGGCCGCCCGGCCATCGTGTTCGCGCCCAACAAGACGCTGGCGGCGCAGCTCTACAGCGAGTTCCGCGAGTTCTTTCCGAAGAACGCCGTCGAGTACTTCGTGAGCTACTACGACTACTACCAGCCCGAGGCCTATGTGCCGCAACGCGACCTGTTCATCGAGAAGGACTCCTCGATCAACGAGCACATCGAGCAGATGCGGCTGTCGGCCACCAAGAGCGTGCTGGAGCGGCGCGACACGGTCATCGTGGCCACGGTGAGCGCCATCTACGGCATAGGCACACCCGAGGACTACATGGAGATGCGGCTGATTGCCCGCGTCGGCGACAAGGTCGGGCAGCGCGACCTGATTTCGCGGCTGATCCGCATGCAGTACCTGCGCAACGAGCAGGACTTTGCCCGCGGCACCTTCCGTGTGCGGGGCGACACCATCGACGTGTTCCCGGCGGAGCACAGCGAACTGGCGATCCGTTTCGAGCTGTTCGACGACGAAATCGAGTCGCTGCAGCTCTTCGATCCGCTGACCGGGCGCGTACGGCAGAAGGTGCCGCGCTTCACGGTGTACCCGTCAAGCCACTACGTGACGCCGCGCGACAAGGTCATGGCGGCGGTCGAGACCATCAAGATCGAATTGAGCGAGCGGCTCAAGGAACTGGTGGGTGCGGGCAAGCTGGTCGAGGCGCAGCGGCTGGAGCAGCGCACCCGCTTCGACCTCGAGATGCTGGCTGAAATCGGCCACTGCAAGGGCATCGAGAACTACACGCGCCACCTGTCGGGCGCCGCGCCTGGCGACCCGCCGGCCACGCTGACCGACTACCTGCCGAAGGACGCGCTGATGTTCCTCGACGAGAGCCACCAGATGATCGGCCAGCTCGGCGGCATGTACAACGGCGACCGGGCGCGCAAGACCACGCTGGTCGAGTACGGCTTTCGCCTGCCGAGCGCGCTGGACAACCGGCCGCTCAAGCTCGAGGAGTTCGAGACGCGCATGCGCCAGTGCATCTTCGTGTCGGCCACGCCGGCGCAGTACGAGAAGGACCATGCCGGCAACGTGGTCGAACAGCTGGTGCGGCCGACCGGCCTGATCGACCCCGAGGTCGAGGTGCGGCCTGCCACTCACCAGGTGGACGACGTGCTGGGCGAGATTCGCGTGCGCGTGGACAAGAACGAACGCGTGCTCATCACCACCCTGACCAAGCGCATGGCCGAGCAGCTGACCGACTACCTGGGCGACAACGGGGTGAAGGTGCGCTACCTGCACAGCGACGTCGACACGGTCGAGCGGGTGGAGATATTGCGCGACCTGCGCCTGGGCACCTTCGACGTGCTGGTGGGCATCAACCTGCTGCGCGAGGGGCTGGATATTCCGGAGGTGTCGCTGGTGGCGATCCTCGATGCCGACAAGGAAGGCTTCCTGCGCGCCGAGCGTTCGCTTATCCAGACCATCGGCCGGGCGGCGCGCAACCTGAATGGCAAGGCCATTCTTTACGCCGACCGGATGACCGACTCGATGCGGAAGGCCATCGACGAGACCGAGCGCCGCCGGGCCCGGCAGATAGCGCACAACGAGGCGAACGGCATCACGCCGCGCAGCATCGTCAAGCAGGTGCGCGACCTGATAGACGGGGTCTACAGCGAGAAAACGGGCAAGGAAATGGCCAAGCTCGACCTGGAGCGCGCCAAGGTCGAGGACATGAGCGAAAAGGACATCGCCAGGGAAATCAAGCGCCTCGAGAAGCAGATGCTGGAGCACGCCCGGAACCTCGAATTCGAGAAGGCGGCCCGCGTGCGGGACCAGCTGGCGCTGCTGCGGGAGCAGGCTTTCGGGGCTGCCGGCGGGGACAACATCGCGCTCTAGCCGCGGTAGTTCAAACGTTCGCGTTCTTCAAGCGGGCGGCGCTGGGGTTTACCCGAGCAGAGTCCGGGGGCTTCTGTTATACTTGAGCGAAATACTCAACAACAAGAAAAGAACTTCGCGATGAAGGACCGACTCCTACCGGCTGGTTCACCAGCGTCAGGGGTCGGGCAGGGCGGAGACGAGGTCACCGCGGCCCAGGGCCACGGTGTCATTTCAACGGTAAGCACTTGAAGGAGCTTGCGATGCGTCTCACTACCAAAGGCCGTTTTGCGGTCACGGCAATGATCGATCTGGCGTTGCGTCAGAACACCGGTCCGGTCACGCTGGCTGCAATCAGCCAACGGCAACAGATTTCGCTGTCCTACCTCGAACAGCTGTTCGGCAAGCTGCGCCGTCACGAACTGGTCGAGTCGACCCGCGGCCCCGGCGGCGGCTACAGCCTCGGCCGCAAGGCTGCGGACATCACCGTGGCCGACATCATTGTTTCCGTCGATGAACCCATCGACGCCACCCAGTGCGGCGGCAAGGAAAACTGCCTGGGCGAAGCCGGCCGCTGCATGACGCACGAGCTCTGGGCCTCGCTCAACCAGCGCATGGTCGAGTTTCTCGACTCCGTCACCCTGCAGAAGCTGGTCGACGACCAGATCGCCAAGGGCGTGCAGATCGAGAACAAGCCGGTCGTCAAGCGCGCGATCTCTGCCCAGCCGGTGGTCAAGCCGATTCGCGTGAATGCGCCGAACTCGGTGTTCGCCCTCGGCAACGCCTTCGCGAAGTCCTGAGACCTCTTTCGAGACTTCTGATTTCCGGCGGCGCCTTCGGGCGCCGGCACGAGCAGCAGCCCAGATCTAAAAACAACCCCCACGCCAGCACGAGCCAGCCATGGACGTAACTCCTCATTTCCCGATCTATCTCGATTACGGCGCCACCACGCCGGTCGACCCGCGTGTGGTCGACGCCATGATCCCCTGGTTGCGCGAACACTTCGGCAACCCGGCATCGCGCAGCCACGCCTGGGGCTGGGAGGCTGAAGAGGCGGTCGAGAAGGCGCGCGGCCAGGTGGCCGAACTGATCAATGCCGATCCTCGCGAAATCGTCTGGACGTCGGGTGCCACTGAATCGATCAATCTTGCTCTCAAGGGCGCGGCCCAGTTCTACAAGGGCAAGGGCAAGCACCTGATCACGCTGAAGACCGAGCACAAGGCCGTGCTGGACACCATGCGCGAGCTGGAACGCCAGGGCTTCGAGGTGACCTACCTCGACGTCGAGGAAAACGGTCTCGTCGACCTCGATAAGTTCAAGGCGGCCATTCGCCCCGACACCATCCTGGCCAGCGTGCTCTTCGTGAACAACGAAATCGGCGTGATCCAGGACGTGGTCGCGCTGGGCAATGCCTGCCGCGAAAAGGGCGTGATCTTCCACGTCGACTCGGCCCAGGCCACCGGCAAGATCGACATCGACATCACGAAGCTGCCCATCGACCTGATGAGCCTGGCTTCGCACAAGACCTACGGCCCCAAGGGCATCGGCGCGCTGTACGTGCGCCGCAAGCCGCGCATCCGCCTCGAAGCGCAGATGCACGGTGGTGGCCATGAGCGCGGCATGCGTTCGGGCACGCTGCCCACGCACCAGATCGTCGGCATGGGCGAGGCCTACCGCATCGCCAAGCTCGAGATGCACAAGGACATCGAACACGCGCGCCGCCTGCAGAAGCGTCTGCTCGACGGCCTGAAAGACGTGGAACAGGTGTTCATCAACGGCGACCTCGAGCACCGCGTGCCGCACAACCTGAACATGAGCTTCAACTACGTCGAAGGCGAGTCGCTGATCATGGGCATCAAGGGCCTGGCGGTATCGTCGGGTTCGGCCTGCACCTCGGCCAGCCTCGAGCCCAGCTACGTGCTGCGCGCCCTTGGCCGCAGCGACGAACTGGCGCACAGCAGCCTTCGCATGACCATCGGCCGTTTCACGACCGAAGAAGAAATCGACTACGCCATTTCGACCATCAAGCACAACGTTGCCAAGCTGCGCGAGCTGAGCCCCCTGTGGGAGATGTTCCAGGACGGCGTCGACATCAGCACGATCCAGTGGTCGGCCCACTGACGCAGGCCCGCACGAGGCTCCACGATTGAACAAAGTTTGAGAGGTACACCATGGCATATTCTTCCAAGGTCATCGACCACTACGAAAATCCCCGCAACGTCGGCTCCTTCGAAAAGGGCGACGACTCGGTAGGCACCGGCATGGTCGGCGCACCTGCCTGCGGCGACGTGATGAAGCTGCAGATCAAGGTCAACCCGGAAACCGGCGTGATCGAAGACGCCCGCTTCAAGACCTACGGCTGCGGCTCGGCCATCGCCTCGTCGTCGCTCGTGACCGAATGGGTCAAGGGCAAGACGCTCGACGAAGCGGCTGCGCTCAAGAACGCGCAGATCGCCGAAGAACTGGCGCTGCCGCCCGTGAAGATCCACTGCTCCATCCTGGCCGAAGACGCGATCAAGGCCGCCGTGAGCGACTACAAGGCCAAGCACGGCGTCAAGACCGAATCCGCTGCTGCCGAAGCTGTCCACTGACATGGCCGTCACGCTGACCGAAGCCGCTGCGCGACACGTCACCCGTTACCTCGGCAAACGAGGCAAGGGCGTGGGCGTGCGGCTGGGCGTGAAGACCACGGGTTGTTCCGGCCTTGCCTACAAGCTCGAGTACGTCGACGAACTGGCTCCTGAAGACGTGGTGTTCGAAGACCACGGCGTGAAGGTGCTGGTCGACCCGAAGAGCCTGGCCTATATCGACGGCACGCAGCTCGACTTCGTGCGCGAAGGCCTGAACGAGGGCTTCAAGTTCATCAACCCCAACGAACGCGACCGCTGCGGTTGTGGGGAAAGTTTTCGCATCTGATGCGCCGTCGCTGACTGCGACTACAGCCGCCACCATGTCATGTGCTGGCGGTTTTTTCTTGCCATGAACCTGAACGACACCGACTTTCAACTGTTCGCCGTCCCGGCGACTTTTGCGCAGGACCGCGCCGTGCTCGACGCGCGCTGGAAAGAGCTTCAGCGCGAGGCCCACCCGGACCGCTTTGCCGCACAGGGCGCCGCGGCGCAGCGCGTGGCCATGCAGTGGTCGGTGCGCATCAACGAGGCCTACCAGCGCCTGAAAGACCCGATCCGCCGCGCCAGCTACATCTGCGAGATGCACGGTGCGCCGCTGAATGCGGAGAACAACACGGCGATGCCGCCCGAGTTCCTCATGCAGCAGATGGAGTGGCGCGAAGCGCTCGACGACGTCGAAAGCATCGCTTCCCTCGAAAAGCTCCAGGCGGAGGTCGAGGCCGGCCGCGCACGCGCGCTGTCGTCGCTCGACTGGCTGATCGACGAAAAGGGCGACTACCCTGCCGCCGCGCAGCAGGTGAGAGCCCTCATGTTCATTGAGCGCTTCGGACAGGACGTCGAAGCCAAATTCGATCAGTTGGGACAATAGAGAAGATATGAACCCCCACGCTCATCACTTCGTGTATTCGCTGTCCCCCATGGGGGCGCAGGCCTCCCTTGGGGCGGCCCGGCGGGAGGCCTGATGGCTCTTCTTCAGATTTCCGAACCCGGCCAGGCGCCCGATCCGCACCAGCGCCGCATTGCCGTGGGCATCGACCTGGGCACCACGCATTCGCTGGTGGCCTCGGTGCGCAACGGCGTGGCCGAGTGCCTGCCCGACGACCAGGGGCGCGTGCTGCTGCCGTCGGCCGTGCGCTACCTGGAGGGCGACCGCCGCCAGATCGGCTTCGATGCCGTGGCCGCGCGTGCGCAGGACCCCGCCAACACCATCACTTCCGTGAAGCGGCTCATGGGCCGCGGCCTGGCCGACATCGCGAACCGCGATGCGATGTCCTACCGCATCGGCAGCAGCGACGGCGGCATGGTGAAGGTGCAGACCCTGGCGGGCGAGAAGTCGCCAGTCGAGATCAGTGCCGAGATCCTGGCCACGCTGCGCTACCGCGCGCAGGACACCTTCGACGACGACGAACTCTACGGTGCCGTCATCACCGTGCCCGCGTACTTCGACGAAGGCCAGCGCCAGGCGACCAAGGATGCCGCGCAACTCGCCGGCCTGAACGTGCTTCGCCTGATCAGCGAGCCCACGGCCGCGGCCATCGCCTACGGCCTCGATAACGCGAGCGAAGGCGTCTACGCGGTCTACGACCTGGGCGGCGGCACCTTCGACATCTCGATCCTGCGGCTCACGCAGGGCGTGTTCGAAGTGATTGCCACGGGTGGCGACTCGGCCCTCGGCGGCGACGACTACGACCACGCGCTCGCCGATTTCGTGCTCGCGCAGACCGGCCTGCAAGCCGGCAGCGACGCCGACAAGGCCGCGTTGCTCGTGGCAGCGCGGGCGGCGAAAGAGGCGCTGACCGATTTGGCGTCGACCACATTCAAAGCCGATGTCGCCGGCAAGACCATCTCGTTCGATCTGGCGCGCGAGCAGTTCTACGCCGCCACGCGGCCACTCACCGACCGCACCATCGCGGCCGTCCGCAAGGCATTGCGCGACGCGAAGCTCAAGCCTGAGGAGCTGCAGGGCATAGTGCTCGTCGGCGGCTCGACCCGCATGCCGCAGGTCCGCCGCGCCGTCGCCGATTTCTTTGGCCGCGAGCCACTGGTCAACCTGAATCCGGATGAAGTCGTGGCGCTTGGTGCCGCCATCCAGGCGAATCAACTGGCGGGCAACAACGGCGCGGGCGAATTGCTGCTGCTAGACGTGATCCCGCTGTCGCTCGGTATCGAGACCATGGGTGGCCTGGTCGAGCGCATCGTGCCGCGCAACCAGACCATCCCCACCGCGATGGCGCAGGACTTCACCACCTACCAGGACGGCCAGACCGCGCTGGCGCTGCACGTGGTGCAGGGCGAGCGTGACCTCGTCTCCGACTGCCGCAGCCTCGCGCGGTTCACGCTGCGCGGCATTCCCCCGATGGCCGCTGGCGCCGCGCGCATCCGCGTGACCTTCACCGTCGATGCGGACGGCCTGCTGAGCGTGAGCGCTAAGGAGCAGGGCAGTGGTGTCGAGGCCAGCGTGGCGGTCAAGCCGTCTTACGGCCTGTCGGACGATCAAATTGCGACGATGCTGCAGGAGAGCTTCTCCACCGCACAACAGGACATGCAGGCCCGTGCACTGGTCGAGGCACGCGTCGATGCCGACCGCATGCTGCTCGCCACGCAGAGCGCGCTCGATGCCGACGGCGACCTGCTGAACGACGAGGAGCGCGCGGTCATCGATGCGTCGATGGTGCAACTGCGCGAAGCAGTCAAGCGCAGCAACGATGCCGCTGCCATCGAGGCCGCAACCAAGAAGCTGGCCGACGACACCGAGGCCTTTGCCGCACAGCGCATGAACGCGGGCATTGCGCGCGCACTTGCCGGCCGCAAGGTCGAATCTCTCTAGAACAACAACATGCCCACGATCAAGATCTATCCGCATCCCGAGTACTGCCCGCAAGGCGCCGAAATCACCGCGCCCGCCGGCACCTCGATCTGCGAAGCGCTGCTCGACAACAACATCAACATCGAGCACGCCTGCGAGATGAGCTGCGCCTGCACCACCTGCCACGTGATCGTGCGCGAGGGCTTCAACTCGCTCAACGAGGCCGAAGAAGGCGAAGAAGACCTGCTCGACCGCGCCTGGGGCCTGGAGCCGCAATCGCGGCTGAGTTGCCAATCGATCCTGGCGCAGGAGAATGTGACCATCGAGATTCCGAAGTACTCGATCAACCACGCCAAGGAAAACCACTGATGTCGCGACTGATCGTCCTCGATACCGAAACCACCGGCCTCTCCGCAGAGAACGGCGACCGCATCATCGAGCTCGGCTGCGTGGAGCTGTTCAACCGCAAGCTCACCGGCAACGACCTGCACATCTATTTCAACCCTGAGCGAGAGAGCCACGAAGACGCGTTGAAGGTCCACGGCCTGACGACCGACTTCCTGCGCGACAAGCCGAAGTTCGCCACGCTGGCCAACGACATCATCGAGTACCTGCGCGATGCCGAACTGATCATTCACAACGCGGCCTTCGACGTCGGCTTCCTCAACAAGGAGTTCGAGCGCGCCGGGTTCCCTCCGCTGCGCACCTTCGTTGCGGAAGTGACCGACACGCTGGCCATGGCCAAGCAGGTGTACCCGGGCAAGCGCAATTCGCTGGATGCGCTGTGCGACCGCTTCGGTGTCGACCGTTCGAACCGCACCTTCCACGGAGCCAAGCTCGACGCACAACTGCTGGCCGACGTCTACATCAACCTCACGCGCGGACAGGATGCGCTGCTCATCGACGTGGCCTCCAACGAGCCCGAAGTCGGCACCAAGGTCGTGGCCATGGACCTGAGCCAGTTCGAGCTGCCGGTGATCTTGGCGGCGGAGCATGAGCTCACGGCGCACGAGGGCGTGTTGGCCCAACTCGACAAATCTTCTGGTGGCCGCACGCTGTTTCGTCAAAACGACGAAAAAGCTGTGGCATAATCTGAGGCTTCGCTGAACGCGATTCGTAATTCAAAGCAACGCAAACAACGCGTTGCTTTGGGCGGTTAGCTCAGGGGTAGAGCACAGCATTCACACTGCTGGGGTCGGAGGTTCGAAGCCTCCACCGCCCACCATCATCAAAAAGCGACCTGGATTTCCAGGTCGCTTTTTTGTTTTGCGCGTCCGGTTTGTTTTTACTGCTTCGCGCCGAACAGGTCGTCGCAGCTGTCGCATGCGAAGTAGAGCTTCTGCTCCCCGCACTGCACCGACCCCGTGGCGCCCGCACGGATCTGCCAGTCGCACGACCTGCCTTGCCAGGTCAGCGTGCCTTCGACGTAGCAGGGCGCCAATTCGTAGTCGTCGTGCAAGGCCTTGTAGTCGACTTCCTTCGCGCGAGAAAAGAACTCACGCGCCTTGCCGTGGCTCTGCGGCACATCGGACGTGCGGCAGGCTGCCGCCGGCTCGTCGGTGTGAAATTGGGCGACATAGACGTTCGTGAACGATGCCGCGTCGCGGGTCGCGCACGAAGCGACGAGCGCTGCGCCAACCGCCAGCGCAAGAACGCGGAGTCTCACTTCCATAAGCTCTTGCCGTCGATGGTGGACATTTCTCTCCCTCCAGAATGACGCGGCGCTCATTGCCGCTCCGTCAACGCTTTCGAAGTAAAGCACGTCGATCGCGGATGACAAAGCCGCAGTGGCAACGCGATTTGACGGAAGACGAGTGAACTGTCGGTTGGCGCCGACGGCAAGTGCAGTCGCGTGCTGGCGCGCATTTGACGGCGCCGGCCTGGAAATGGTGTGAAAGGAGCAAGACCATGGCCACTCATCCCGATCTTCCGACCCCCGTCACGCCGGACCTGCCCGTAGAGCCCGACCAAGGCCCGAGCACACCGCCAGACGAACCCATGGACCCAGAACCCCCACCTCAGTGAGTTGAGTCCGCGCGACCGTCGTACGGGCCGCGATAAGCTCGCACGATGGATGAAATTGATTGCGCCGTCATAGGCGGTGGAGTGGTGGGCCTGGCCGTGGCGCGCGCGTTGGCGCTCGACGGCCGGGAGGTGCTGGTGCTCGAATCCGAAGGTGCCATCGGCACCGGCACGAGTTCGCGGAACAGCGAGGTGATTCACGCGGGCATTTACTATCCGCAAGGTTCACTGAAGGCGCGGCTTTGCGTCGAAGGCAAGCATACGCTCTACGCATATGCCGAGGCGCGTGGCGTGCCGCATCGGCGCTGCGGCAAGCTGATCGTTGCCACTTCGCCCGAGCAGGCGGGGCAGCTCGATGCGATCCGGGCCAAGGCGGCGGCCAACGGTGTCGACGACCTGGAGCTGCTCACCGAACAGCAGGCCAAGGCCATGGAACCGCAGCTGCAATGCGTTGCGGCGCTGCATTCGCCGAGCACCGGCATCGTCGACAGCCATGCGCTGATGCTGAGCCTGCTCGGCGACCTGGAGAACGCGGGCGGCATGCTCGCGCTGAAATCGCCCGTCACGCGCGCCGAATGCGGTGCCGGCGGCATCGTGCTGATCGCGCAGGACGGTACGGCGTTGCGTTGCCGAACGGTGGTCAACGCCGCCGGGCTGGGCGCTCCGGCGCTGGCCCGCCGCTTCGAGGGGCTGCCGGCTGCGGCGGTGCCACGCGAGCATTTCGCCAAGGGCAACTACTTCACTCTGTCGGGGCGGGCGCCTTTCGGGCGGCTCGTCTATCCGGTTCCCGAGCCGGGCGGCCTGGGCGTGCACCTGACGATCGACCTTGGCGGACAGGCCAAGTTCGGCCCCGACGTGCAGTGGGTCTCCTCGGCCGACGACCTCGTGGTGGACCCCGCGCGCGGCGACGGCTTCTATGCCGAGGTGCGCAAGTACTGGCCTGCGTTGCCCGACGGCGCGCTGATTCCAGGCTATGCAGGCATGCGGCCCAAGATCTCGGGGCCCGGCGAGCCGGCCGCGGACTTCGTGATCGACGGGCCGGCGTCGCACGGTGTGGAGGGGCTGGTCAATCTGTTCGGCATCGAGTCACCGGGGCTCACGAGCAGCCTGGCGATCGGGGCGCATGTTGCCCGCCTGGTGGCGGGTACGGAAGGCCGAGTGAGTGAATGAAGGGCACAAGTCCGCACATCTGTCGCGCATGAGGGGCTTTTGTGCCTGTAACATGACAGTACGCCATTTGCTGGCGTGAAGCCGCCGGCGCGGTGCCGGTGTCATCACGGAGGAAAGATTCCAATGAGTGCATCCCAAAATCTTGAAGCAGCAGCCGAAGACATCGCGAGCGACGTGCGCGGCGTGCTGGCGAGCAAGGACCTGGATTCGGTTCCCCACATCAAGGCGCTGCGCCAGCGCGTCGACACCAAGCTCGCCATTGCGCGCGAGCTCGCATCCGAGAAAAGCAAGCTCGCCGCCAAGAAGGCCCGCGAAGCAGCCACCTCCGCCAACGCCTACGCTCACGACGAACCATGGCAGATCGCCGGTGCGGCACTGGCCGTCGGCGTGCTGGTGGGCCTGCTGCTTGGCCGCCGCTGACCGGCACTCGCACCGCAGCATCGTTCACCCTGGCATGACAGGAGGTGGCCCATGAGGCTGCTGTCCCTGTTCGGCCTGGACGCTCGCGTTCGGCGGCTGCGCATCGCCGCCGCCGAAGGCGCCCTGGCGGCCGAGGACCGGGTGCAACTGCTGCGCATGGCCTGGGAGGACGAGAAGCAGCGCCTGAAGCTGATGCTGGTCTTCGGGCTGGCCGTGCTGGGGCTGACCACCGTCACCGTGGCGCTGGTATCCGTGGCGGTGGTGGTTCATTTCTGGGAGACGCCCTACCGCATCACGGCCGCCTGGTCGGTGGCGGGCGTGTGGATCGTGCTGTGGCTGGTGGCTGCCATCGGCCTGCTGCAGACCCTGCGCAATGCGTCCAACGGCTTCGCGCCGGCGCGCCACGAGTTCGAGCGCGACTGGGCCTGGGTGCAGGACCGCTTCGGCTTCGGCAAGGACCCGGACCAGCACGAAGACGAACCCCGTCCCCCGAGACCCGCCACGCGCGAGGAATTGCTGGCGCGCATGGACCGCCAGCGCCAGCGCATCGCGACGCTGCAGGGCGGACACGAGCCGCAGTTCGCGCACGACGCAGCCGAGGGCGAGCAAACGCCTCCGCCCGACGAGTCCGCTGCCGCTGCTGCATTGCGCATCGCGCGGGCGCACCCCGTGGCCGCCGGCGTCGTCGCTGCGGCTGCCGTGGTGGTGATCCGGCCGAGGCGCCTGCTGCGCTGGGCCGCGTTCATTGCGCCAGTACTCTGGCGCATGCGCTGAAAAAAGCCGAAAAGACTCAGGCCTTGCTGCGATCTCGCAGCAGCGCCTGAGCCGCTTCGCGGACCAGCCCGGGTCCGCGATAGATCAACCCGGTGTAGATCTGCACCACGTCAGCGCCGGCGGCGATCTTGGCCTTGGCATCGGCCCCGCTCAGGATGCCGCCCACCCCGATGATCGGAAAACCAGAGCCCAGGGCGGCGCGCAGTTGCGCGATCACGCGGTTGCTTGCTTCCCGCACCGGGGCACCTGAAAGTCCGCCCGCTTCCTCCGCATGCGGCAGGCCCTTCACCGCGTCGCGCGCCAGCGTGGTGTTGGTGGCGATCACACCGTCCATGCCGTGGCGCTTCAGGGTGGCTGCAATGACCGCGACCTGGGTTTCGTCGAGGTCCGGAGCGATCTTCACGAACAGCGGCGACCGCTTGGCATGGCGCGTGGCCAGTGCCTCGCGGCGCTCGGCCACGGCGCCGAGCAGGGCATCGAGCGCCTCGTCGCTCTGCAGCGAGCGCAGGTTCGCGGTGTTGGGGCTGGAGATGTTGATCGTCACGTAGTCGGCATGTGGGTACACGCCGTCGAGGCAGGCGAGGTAGTCGTCCACCGCGCGCTCGATCGGCGTGGCGGCGTTCTTGCCGATGTTCAGGCCCAGCAGCATCGGTGGTTTGGCCGCGCCGCCCGCCGTGCGGAAGCGCGCCTTCTGCACGTTCGCAAGGAAGGCGTCGAGTCCTTCGTTGTTGAAACCCAGCCGGTTGATCAGCGCGTCGCGCTGCGGCAGGCGGAACATGCGCGGCTTGGGGTTGCCCGGCTGGCCCTTCGGCGTGACCGTGCCCACTTCGACGAATCCGAAGCCCATGGCCGCGAAGGCGTCGATGCAGCGGGCGTTCTTGTCGAGCCCGGCCGCCAGGCCCACGCGGTTCGGAAAGCTCAGCCCCGCAAGCTGGATGGGATCGCTGACGCGCGGTGCCGAATAAGCGCAGGCCAGGGGCGTGTTCTGGGTGCGCGCGAGTCCGTCGAGGGTCAGTTCATGGGCGTGCTCGGGGTCGAAGCCGAACAGGAAAGGGCGGGCCAGGCCGTAGAGCGAAGAGGGCATCAGCAGGGGCATCGGATAATTCTCGACTTCAATGAGCCAAGGATTCTCCGCGATGACCGCACCCGCCTCCCCAACCCCCGTTTCCGGCACCCTGTCCCAGGACGAACTCAAGGCCCTGGTCGGCCACGCCGCGCTGGCCTACGTGGTCAAGGGCGAGATCGTCGGGGTCGGCACCGGCTCGACAGTGAACAAGTTCATCGACGCGCTGGCCACGATCAAGGACCAGATCAAGGGCGCCGTCTCCAGCTCGGTGGCCTCGACCGAGCGCCTGCGGGCGCTGGGCATCCCGGTGTTCGACAGCAACGAGGTGGAAGAACTGGCCGTCTACATCGACGGTGCCGACGAAATCGACCACCGCGGCTTCATGGTGAAGGGGGGCGGCGCGGCACTCACGCGCGAGAAGATCGTCGCGGCCCAGTCGCGCAAGTTCATCTGCATCGCCGATGCGTCCAAGCTGGTGGAAACGCTGGGCGCCTTCCCGCTGCCGGTGGAAGTGATTCCGATGGCCGCGCGCCGCGTGATGCGCCAGTTCGAGGCCATGGGCGGTATCGCCCAGGTGCGCGAGAAGGATGGCCTGCCGCTGGTGACGGACAACGGCCAGCACATCGTCGACGTGACCGGCTTGCGGATCGGCGATCCGCTGGCTTTCGAGTCCGAGGTGAGCCAGTGGCCGGGCGTGGTGACGGTCGGCGTCTTCGCGCATCAGAAGGCCGACGTGTGCCTGCTGGGCACCGCGACGGGCGTGAAGACGATGACGTTCGCCTGAGGGCGAACAACAAACGGCGCCCAGGCTTCCAGCTCAGAACTTGATGCCGGCCGGGTTGCTCGGCCCCGGCTCGCTCGACGCGGGCGCTGGCGAGGCCGGTTGCGCGGCGGATGATGCGGCCGGCGTGCGGGCGGCGGGCGCCGCCTGCTGCGCGACCAGCGGCCGTGCCGGGCCGTTGCGGTAGCCGGCGGGAAGGCTGTTGCTCTTGGGGTAGCCGGCCGCGTCGAGGTACTGCGACCATTCGACGTCCGAGAAACCCTTGAGCTGCTGCGATCCGATGGTCAGCAACGGCAGCGCAGTCTGGCCGCTCAAGCGCTGCAGCGCTTCGATTTCCTCGTTGCTCTTGACGGTGCGCTCGTCGAACGGAATGCCGCGCGTCGTGAGCAAGGAGCGAGCGGCACCGCAGGGCGAGCACTCTTCGCCGCTGTACAGCGTGACCGGATATCGCTGTGCCACCTGCCGCAGTTCGTAGGGCAGCCCTGCATTGGGCGGCGTGGTGACACCGCCTTGCGGGCCCGAAGCCGCCCCTGAGTCGGCAGTCGGTGCACGGTCCGAGAAGGTGACCTTGCCGTTCTTGTCCACCTGGCGGTAGATGGTCTGCGCCGTTGTGCTCGCGGCGGCGAACACGAGGGCCAGACCGATCAGGCGATGCAGTGAGAATTTGTAAGGGGTCGGATGCATCGCCCGAGTATCGCAAGCTTCAGCGCCGCATCAAGCGGGCTGGGCCTCGGCCATGCCCTGATGTCGCAGCAGCGCATCAAGCTGGGGCTCGCGGCCGCGGAAGGCCTTGAACGAATCCATCGCGCTGCGGCTGCCGCCGGCTTCGAGGATGGCCTGGCGGTACTTGCGGCCGGTCTCGATGTTCGGCTCGCCGTCGGCACCCACGGTTTCCTCGAAGGCCGCGTAGGCGTCGGCGCTCAGCACCTCGGCCCACTTGTAGCTGTAGTAGCCGGCCGCATAGCCGCCCGAGAAAATGTGGCTGAAAGTATTCGGCGTGCGGCTGAACGGCGGCGAGGGCATCACCGCCACTTCGGTGCGCACCTTGCCGAGAAGCGCCATCACGTCGCCGGGCTTGGCATCAGCGGCGTGGTACTCGGTGTGCAGCAGCATGTCGAACAGCGAGAACTCGATCTGGCGCAGCGTCTGCAGGCCGCTCTGGAAGTTCTTGGCGGCCGTCATCTTGTCGAACAGCGCGCGCGGCAGCGGCTCGCCGGTGTCGACATGGGCGGTCATGTGCTTGAGCACGTCCCACTCCCAGCAGAAGTTTTCCATGAACTGGCTCGGCAGCTCGACCGCGTCCCACTCGACGCCGCTGATGCCCGAGACGTCGCGCTCGTTCACCTGCGTGAGCATGTGGTGCAGGCCGTGGCCGAATTCGTGGAAGAGGGTGGTCACGTCGTCGTGCGTGAGCAGCGGCGGCTTGCCGTCGACGCCGCTGGCGAAGTTGCACACCAACTGCGCGACCGGCGTCTGCAGCACGCCGTTGTCGGGGCGCAGCCAGCGGGCGCGCACGTCGTCCATCCAGGCGCCGCCGCGCTTGGCGGCGCGGGCGGATGGGTCGAGGTAGAACTGGCCCACCTTCTGGACGCCCTGAGGGGTTTGGCGCTCGATGCGGTAGAACTCGACGCTCGGGTGCCACACAGGCGCGCTGTCGCGGCGGATCGACACTTCGAACAGCGTCTCGACGATCTTGAACAGGCCGGCCATGACCTTCGGCGCCGGGAAGTACTGCTTCACCTCCTGCTCGCTGAAAGCGTAGCGCGCTTCCTTCAGCTTCTCGCCGATGTAGGTCCAGTCCCAGGGCTGCGGGTCGGTGATGCCCAACTGCTCGGCCGCGAAGACGCGCAGGTCGGCCAGATCGCGTTCGCCATAGGGCTTGGCCTTGGCTGCGAGGTCGCGCAGGAACTTGACGACCTGCTCGGGCGATTCGGCCATCTTCGGCACGACCGACAGTTCGCCGAAATTCCTGTAGCCCAGCAGCTTGGCTTCTTCCTCGCGCAGCGCAAGGATCTCCGTGATCAGCGGGGTGTTGTCGAAGGCGGCGTCGCCGAACTCGCTGGCGCGGGTGACATAGGCGCGGTAGAGCTTTTCGCGCAGCGCGGTGCTCTTGGCGAACTGCATCACCGGCAGGTAGCACGGCATCTTGAGCGTGAGCTTGTAGCCTTCCTTGCCGTCGGCTTCGGCGGCTGCGCGGGCGGCGCTCACCACGTCATCGGGCACGCCTTCGAGCTCGCCGAGAGAGGCGTAGTAGGCAAAGGCGTCGGTGGCGTCGAGGGCGTTCTCGCTGAACTTCTGGCTCAGCTCGGCCTGGCGCTCCTGGATGTCGGCGAAGCGCTTCTTGGCCTCGCCCTGCAGTTCGGCGCCGCCCAGCACGAAGTTGCGCACGGCATTGCGATGGGCCTGGCGCTGTTCGGCGTTGAGCGTGGCGACGTCGATGGCCTTGTACTTGGCGTAGAGCCGCTCGTCGGAGCCTACGCGGGTCCAGAAGGCGGTGACGCGGGGCATGGCTTCGTTGTAGGCGGCGCGCAGTTCGGGCGTGTCCGCGACAGCGTTCAGGTGGCTGACGGCGCCCCAGGCGCGTGTGAAGCGCTCGCCGCCGACATCGAGCACGCGCGAGATCGCGACCCATTCGGCGGGAAATTCGGGCGCGACCACTGTTTCCAGATTGGCCTCGCCTTCGGCCAGCAGCGTGTCCACGGCTGGTGCGACGTGTTCCGGCTTGATCTGGTCGAACAGCGGGAGATCGGTGAAATCGAGGAGGGGGTTGTTCGTCATGGCCATGGAAGTTACTTGGCGGCGCGTTCGGCCGCTTCAAGGGTGTTGGCGAGCAGCATGGCGCGCGTCATGGGGCCGACGCCGCCGGGCACGGGTGTGATCCAGCCGGCTACTTCCTTGACGCCGTCGAAATCGACGTCGCCGGCGAGCTTGCCGTCTTCCTTGCGGTTCATGCCAACGTCGATGACCACCGCGCCGGGCTTCACCATGTCGGCGGTCAGGAGATTGCGCCTGCCCACCGCCGCGACGATCACGTCGGCCTGGCGCGTGATGGCGCCCAGGTCTTGCGTGGCGCTGTGGCAGATGGTCACGGTGGCGCTCTTGGCCAGCAGCATCATGGCCA
The DNA here is from genome assembly GCF_965279555.1 of Variovorax sp. Taxonomy (NCBI): domain Bacteria; kingdom Pseudomonadati; phylum Pseudomonadota; class Betaproteobacteria; order Burkholderiales; family Comamonadaceae; genus Variovorax; species Variovorax sp. Next base: position 1,728,313 of record NZ_OZ257247.1, read on the forward strand.
TCGGCTTGCCGACGATGTTGCTGCGCCCGATGACCACGGCGTGCTTGCCGCGCAGGTCGTAGCCGATGGATTCGAGCATCTTCATGCAGCCGTGCGGCGTGCAGGGCCAGAAGCCGGGGGCACCGGTCATCAGCGCGCCGGCGCTGGCAACGTGGAAGCCGTCCACGTCCTTGGCGGGAGAGATCGTCTCGATGACCTTCTGGCTGTCCATGTGCTTCGGCAGCGGCAGCTGGACCAGGATGCCGTGTACCTTCGGGTCGTCGTTGAGCGTGCGGATGCGGGCCAGCAGGTCGGCCTCGGTCATGTCGGCGGGGTAGGTCTCCAGCGTGGCGGCAAGGCCGGTCTGGGCGCTGTCGTTGACCTTGTGCTTCGTATAGACCTGGCTCGCCGGGTCTTCGCCCACGAGGATGATGGAAAGGGCCGGGTTCACGCCTTTGGCCTTGAGTGCGGCGGTGCGGCCGGCAACTTCGGCGCGAATGGTTTGGGCGAGGGCGTTGCCGTCGATCAGTTGGGCGGTCATCGGTTTCGATCTTCCAAGTAAAAACGCCCGCTTGCGCAGGCGTGGGGGTCATTCATCGCTATCGCAGGGATAGCTTCTAGGCCTTGGCCGCGGGGGCCGCTTGTCCGAGTGCGATCTTCAGCAGGTCGGCCACGGTGTTGGCGTTGAGCTTTTCCATGATGTTGGCGCGGTGCGCCTCGACCGTCTTGATGCTGATGCCCAGGTCGTCGGCGATCTGCTTGTTCAGGCGGCCGGCGACGATGCGCTCGAGCACCTGCGCCTCGCGGCCGGTGAGCTTGGACAGCAGCGCGTCGCGGCTGGCCGACTGCTGGTGCTGCGTGAAGGCGCCGCGCGCATGTTCGAGCATGCGCTCGACCAGCGTGACGAGTTCCTCGTCGTTGAAGGGCTTCTGGATGAAATCCATGGCGCCCTTCTTCATGCTGTCGACGGCCATCGGTACGTCGCCGTGGCCGGTGATGACCACGATCGGCAGCGGGGAGCGCCTCTCGATCAGCCGATCCTGCAGTTCGAGGCCGGTCATGCCGGCCATGCGGATGTCGACGATCAAACAGGCGACTTCGCGCGGGTCGTATCGGGAGAGAAAGGATTCGGCGGAATCGAAGCAGCGGACTCTGTAGTCCTTGCCTTCGAGCAGCCATTGCAGCGAATCGCGTACGGCTTCGTCGTCGTCGACGACATAGACCGTGCCCTTCTTCGGAATCAAACTCATGCAGGTACCTTTGCCTCGTCGCTAGCTACGGAACTGATAGCGTCCAACACCGGAATCCAGAAGGAAAAACGGCATCCGATCACATCCGGACCATTGTAGATGTTCTCCGCCTGCATCCGGCCGCGATGCGACTCGACGATGGTGCGGCACAAATTGAGCCCGATGCCCATGCCTTCGGGCTTGGTGGAGAAGAAGGCCTCGTAGAGCCGGTCCATCACTTCCGGGGCCAGGCCCTTGCCGGTGTCCTGCACCGAGAATTCGATGGCGTTGTGGCCCTCGATCACCTTGGGCAGCACCCGCAGCTCGACGCTGCGGCGCGCCAGCGGGCGGTCCGCGATGTCGATGGATTCGGCCGCATTCTTCAGCAGGTTGACCATCACCTGCTCGATGAGGATCGGGTCGACGCGCACCACCGGCAGCCGTGCCGCCACGTAGTGGTTCAGGCGCACGTTGCGCCGGCGCAGCTCGATGCCGGCGAGTTCGACCGCCTCGCTCACCATGGTGGCCACGTCGGCCGGCGTGCGGTTGGGCTCGCTGCGCTTCACGAAGGAACGGATGCGCTGGATGATCTGGCCCGCGCGCTGGGCCTGCTTCGACGTCTTTTCCAGGGCAGCAAGCAGCGCCTCGGTGTCGATCGTCTGCCCCTTGATGCGCGACATCATCCCGTTGCAGTAGTTGGTGATGGCGGTCAGCGGCTGGTTGAGCTCGTGCGCCACGCTCGACGCCATTTCGCCCATCGTGATGAGGCGGCTGGCGGCCTGGGCCTTGTCGGCCTGCGCGGCGGCCTGTTCCTCGGCGTCGCGGCGGGGCGTGATGTCTGTCGCGATCACGAGCTGGGCAAGGCGGCCGTCCACCCAGGTCAGGTACCGCGAGCGCACTTCGAGCCACTTGCCCAGGTGCGGCACGAAGATCTCGTTGTTGGCGGTCTGCGCGGCGGTGAGCGTGTCGATCGGCAGGCCTGCGTAGGGGTCGACGTCGTCCAGGCCCTCGTCATGCGCGTTCGACGCCGGCACACCGGCCTGCGCGACCATGCCGAGGTGGCCCACGGTGTCGGAGCCGAACCAGAGGCGGTACAGCTTGTTGGCGAACAGCAGTTCCTCGGAGCCGATGGGCGCCACCGACACGGCCGCGTCCAGTGCCTCGAGCACCGTCGTGAAGCGCTCGTAGGAAGCAGAGAGCTGCTCCCGGATGCGCGTGGGCTCGGTGATGTCGGTCATCGACGTCATCCAGCCGGTCTGGTGGCCGCGCGCGTCGATCAGCGGCGACACGTACAGACGCGCGTTGAACACGCTGCCGTTCTTGCGCTTCACCCGCACCTGGAAGCCGCCGGGCAGGGCGCGGCCGTGCAGTTCTTCTTCGAGCCGCTCGTTCATCACCTCGCGGTCGGATTCGAGCCAGTAGGGGAAGGGCGGTGATTGGCCGACCAGCTCTTCCTCGCTCCAGCCCGTCATCGCACAGAACGCGGCGTTCACGTAGGTGATACGGCCCTGCAGGTCGAGCACCCGCATGCCGGTCAGCATGGAGTTTTCCATGGCCCGGCGGAAGTTGGTCTCGGCCACCAGCCGTTGTTGCGCCTGCAGCCGTCGGCGCGTGTGGCGCCAGGTGCCGATCAGCATCCAGCTCGTGAGCACGCTGAGCGCGCAGACCAGCCAGAACAGCCCATTGCCGACCACGCCCTGTGAAGTGCGGTAGGCCTGCGCCCGCAGCACCAGCGCGTTGCCGACCGGAGACACCGGCACTTCGTATTCGTTGGTGCGCTCGGTCCAGGGCAGCAGCCGGGTGCCGCTGTCCTTCAGGTTGGTGGTGTTGCCGGCGATCACGCGGCCCTTGGCGTCGAGCAGCGACACCGCGTAGCGCGCCTGCACCTCGGACGGCATGCCGTAGCGCAGCAGGCCGTCGACCGAGAACTCGCCGAGCACCACGCCCGCGAACAGGCCCTGGTCGAACAGGGGAATGTGCAGTTGCAGCATCGCCGGAGGATCGCCGCCGGCCACCGGCTGCGAGTACACCGGCTGGCGCAACTCCCGCGCCAGCGCGTAGTTGCTTTCGATGTCGCCGGGGCGCAGCACGTCGCCGATCAGGTGCTGCTGCGCCGGATGCACGCTTGGCGCGGCGTAGCCGGCCTTGAAGCGGCGGCGGTCATCGATCCATGTGATGGTCTGCAGCTCGGGGAACTGGCTCACCAGCGACTCGGCGCGGCTGGTGAATTCGATCGGGTCGATCTCGCGGTTGGAGGCGTCGCGCGCGATGCGCATCAGTTGCTCCTGCCGCTCGAGCAGCCTCAGGCGCATGCGCTGCTGTGCGTATTCGACGTCGCGGCGGACCGACTCCTGCTCGCGCTCGACCTCCTCGGTGCGCAGATACCAGAAGGCCGACACGATGGCCGCGAGAAAGAGCAGCACGGCGGCCATCGGCGCGAGCATCGCGACTGCGTCCTGCAGCACCGGCGTCTGCTTGCGCCACCACCTGCGCCACCAGGAGAGGGGCGAGGCGTTCACGGCACTGCGGGCAACCGCCAGCGGGGAAGAAAGAGGCATGGCCCGAGTTTAGGTGATGGCCCCCTTGGCAGCGACTGGAATGCGGCGGTGGCATGGGTGCCGGCGTGGTTCGACTCGGTTGCCGGAAGTCACTGAAATATCACATTAAGAAATCATAAAGCACTATTTGAAATTTGAATATTTCTATGAGAAACTCCGCCGCGCTGATCGCATAGCGCACTAAATTACCGCCACAGCCCTAAAAGGAGAGACAAGCATGTCGGCAAATCCCGAGAACCTGTTCGGCTCGGCCGCGAATGACGCGGACGCCCAGGAGACCCGTGAATGGATGGATGCACTGTCCTCCGTCATCCAGAGCGAGGGTCCCGAGCGGGCCCACTTCCTTCTCGAGCAACTGCTCGAACATGCCCGCCAGAACACGGTCGACATGCCGTTCTCGGCCAACACGGGCTATGTCAACACCATCGAGCCTTCGCAGGAGGCTCGCAGCCCCGGCAACCTCGAAATCGAACAGCGCCTGCGCGCCTACATGCGCTGGAACGCGATGGCCATGGTGGTCAAGGCCAACCGCCACCATCCGGCCGAAGGCGGCGACCTGGGCGGCCACATCGGCTCCTTCGCCTCGCTGGCGAGCATGTTCGGCGCCGGCTTCAACCACTTCTGGCACGCCGAGAGCGAAAACCACGGCGGCGACCTGCTCTACATCCAGGGCCACGTTTCACCCGGCATCTATGCCCGCGCCTACCTCGAAGGCCGCCTCTCCGAAGAGCAGCTGCTCAACTTCCGCCAGGAAGTCGACGGCAAGGGCTTGTCGAGCTATCCGCATCCCAAGCTGATGCCGGAGTTCTGGCAGTTCCCCACCGTCTCGATGGGCCTCGGCCCACTGATGGCGATCTACCAGGCGCGCTTCCTCAAGTACCTGCATGCGCGCGGCATCGCCAACACCGAGAACCGCAAGGTGTGGGTCTTCTGCGGCGACGGTGAAATGGACGAGGTGGAATCGCTGGGCGCCATCGGCCTGGCGGCGCGCGAGAACCTCGACAACCTGATCTTCGTCATCAACTGCAACCTGCAGCGCCTGGACGGCCCGGTGCGCGGCAACGGCAAGATCATCCAGGAGCTCGAAGGCGAGTTCCGCGGCGCCAACTGGAACGTCGTCAAGCTGATCTGGGGCAAGGGCTGGGACGCCCTGCTCGAGAAGGACCATGACGGCGCGCTGCGCAAGATCATGATGGAGTGCAACGACGGCGACTATCAGTCGTTCAAGGCCAACGACGGCGCCTACGTGCGCAAGAACTTCTTCGGCCGCGATCCGCGCACGCTGAAGATGGTCGAGCACATGACCGACGACGAGGTCTGGAACCTGCAGCGCGGCGGCCATGACTCGCAGAAGGTGTACGCCGCCTTCCATTTGGCCCAGAACCACAAGGGCCAGCCCACCGTGCTGCTCGTCAAGACCGTCAAGGGCTTCGGCATGGGCAAGATCGGCGAAGGCAAGAACACGGTCCACCAGACCAAGAAGCTCGGCGACGAAGACATCAAGGCCTTCCGCGACCGCTTCAACATCCCGATTCCCGACAGCCAGATCGCCGAGCTGCCGTTCTACAAGCCGGCCGACGACACGCCGGAAATGCGCTACCTGCACGAGCGCCGCAAGGCCCTCGGCGGCTACCTGCCGCACCGCCGCGTCAAGGCCGACGAGAGCTTCACGGTGCCGTCGCTCGACACCTTCAAGGCGGTGATTGAGCCCACGGCCGAGGGCCGCGAGATCTCGACCACGCAGGCCTACGTGCGCTTCCTCACGCAGCTGCTGCGCGACAAGGCGCTGGGCCCGCGCGTGGTGCCCATCCTGGTGGACGAGGCCCGCACCTTCGGCATGGAAGGCCTGTTCCGCCAGATCGGCATCTACAACCCGCACGGTCAGCAGTACACCCCGGTCGACAAGGACCAGGTCATGTACTACAAGGAAGACAAGGCCGGCCAGATCCTGCAGGAAGGCATCAACGAAGCCGGCGGCATGTCGAGCTGGATCGCTGCGGCCACGTCGTACAGCACGAACAACCGCATCATGGTGCCGTTCTACGTGTACTACTCGATGTTCGGCTTCCAGCGCATCGGCGACCTGGCCTGGGCGGCCGGCGACATGCAGGCCCGCGGCTTCCTGCTGGGCGGCACCTCCGGGCGCACCACGCTGAACGGCGAAGGCCTGCAGCACGAAGACGGTCACAGCCACATCCTGGCCAACACCATCCCGAACTGCGTGAGCTACGACCCGACCTTCGCGCATGAAGTCGGCGTGATCCTGCACCACGGCCTCAAGCGCATGGTCGAGAAGCAGGACAACGTCTACTACTACATCACGCTGCTCAACGAGAACTACGCGATGCCCGGCCTGCAGCCCGGCACCGAAGAGCAGATCATCAAGGGCATGTACCTGTCGAAGCAGGGCCCCGCGCTCAAGGCCAAGGCACCCACGGTGCAACTGCTGGGCAGCGGCACCATCCTGCGCGAGAGCTTTGCCGCGCAAGAACTGCTGGAGAAGGATTGGGGCGTGTCGGCTTCCGTGTGGAGCTGCCCGAGCTTCAACGAGCTGACCCGCGACGGCCAGGACGCCGACCGCTGGAACCTGCTGCATCCCGACCAGACGCCGCGCGTGCCTTTCGTGGCCGAGCAGCTCGCGCCCACCGCCGGCCCGGTGGTGGCATCGACCGACTACATGAAGGCCTACGCCGAGCAGATCCGCCCCTTCATCCCGAAGGGCCGCACCTACAAGGTGCTGGGCACCGACGGTTTCGGCCGCAGCGACTTCCGCAACAAGCTGCGCGAGCACTTCGAGATCAACCGCCACTACATCGTGGTGGCCGCGCTCAAGGCGCTGAGCGAAGACGGCACCGTGCCGGTGGCCAAGGTGGTGGAAGCGATCAAGAAGTACGGCATCAATGTCGACAAGGTCAACCCGCTTTACGCCTGACCCTCAACAATCAACGAACGAAACGGCGCCTCACGGCGGGAGACAAACGATATGGCAGCAGTGGAAGTCAAGGTGCCGGACATCGGCGATTTCGATGAAGTCGCGGTGATCGAGGTGCTTGTGAAGGTGGGCGACACGGTCAAGGCCGAGCAGTCGCTCATCACGGTGGAATCGGACAAGGCGTCGATGGAAATCCCGTCGTCCACGGCCGGTGTGGTCAAGGAGCTGAAGGTCGAGGTCGGCAGCAAGGTGAAGGAGGGCTCGGTGGTGCTCGTGCTCGAGGCCGAGGGAGCGGGTGCTGCTGCACCGGCTGCGGCCCCGGCGGCGGCTCCTGCTGCTGCCGCCCCTGCGCCCGCGGCCGCCGCGCCGGCCCCTGCTGCCGCGCCTGCGGTGGCGTCGGGTCCGGTCGAGGTCAAGGTGCCGGACATCGGCGATTTCAAGGACGTCGCGGTCATCGAGCTGCTCGTGAAGGTCGGCGACACGGTCAAGGCCGAGCAGTCGCTCATCACGGTGGAGTCGGACAAGGCTTCGATGGAAATTCCGTCGTCGGCGGCCGGCGTGCTCAAGGAACTCAAGGTCAAGGTCGGCGACACGGTCAACATCGGCGACCTGATCGCCGTGCTCGAAGGCACCGCTGCCGCGGCGCCTGCGCCCGCACAGGCCGCTGCTGCCGCCGCGGCAACCGCCAGCGCACCCGCGCCAGCCGCTGCCGCACCGGCGCCCGCCGCGAGCCCTGCCGCTGCCGCCGCTGCCGCCGCTGCGCATGACCCGACCGTCGCCCCCAGCGGCAAGCTGCCGCACGCGTCCCCGTCGGTGCGCAAGTTCGCCCGCGAACTCGGCGTGCCGCTCGAAGAGGTCAAGGGTTCCGGCCTCAAGGGCCGCATCACGCAGGAAGACATTCAGAGCTTCACCAAGGCCGTGATGAGTGGCCAGGTCAGCACCAAGGCTTCCGCAGCCAAGGCGCCGGCTGGTGGTGGCGGCGACGACGCCGCGCTGGGCCTCATTCCGTGGCCGAAGGTCGACTTCACCAAGTTCGGCACGGTCGAGCGCAAGGACCTGTCGCGCATCAAGAAGCTCAGCGGTGCCAACCTGCATCGCAACTGGGTGATGATCCCGCACGTCACCAACAACGACGAAGCAGACATCACCGAGCTCGAAGCCTTCCGCGTCTCCACGAACAAGGAGAACGAGAAGTCGGGCGTCAAGGTCACGATGCTGGCTTTCGTCATCAAGGCGGTGGTCGCGGCGCTGAAGAAATTCCCCGAGTTCAACACCAGCCTGGACGGCGACCAGCTCGTCTACAAGCAGTACTACAACATCGGCTTCGCGGCGGACACGCCCAATGGCCTGGTGGTTCCGGTGCTGAAAGATGCCGACAAGAAGGGCATCCTGCAGATCAGCGCCGAGATGGGCGAACTGGCCAAGAAGGCGCGCGACGGCAAGCTCGGTTCGGCCGACATGCAAGGCGGCTGCTTCTCGATCAGCTCGCTCGGCGGCATCGGCGGCACGCACTTCACGCCCATCATCAACGCCCCTGAAGTGGCCATCCTCGGCCTCTCCAAGGGCCAGATGAAGCCGGTGTGGGACGGCAAGCAGTTCGTGCCGCGCCTGACGCTGCCGATGTCGCTGTCTTACGACCACCGCGTGATCGACGGCGCCCTGGCTGCGCGTTTCAACGCCTACCTGGGCCAGGTGCTCGCGGACTACCGTCGAATCCTGCTATGACCACCGTAGTGGCTGTCCGCAAGGGCGGCCAGGTCACGATGGCAGCCGATTCTCTGGTGACCTTCGGCGACACGCGGCTTTCGCACCGCGCCGAGGCGAACCAGAAGATCTTCACCGTCGAGGACGCGGCGGGCACCAGCCTGTTCGCGATGGCCGGCGCCGCCGCGCACTTCCTGGTGCTGCAGCATGCGCTGGCCGCGCAACCGCGCGAGAAGCTGCTGTTCGGCAGCAAGCACGAGATCTTCCGCACCTTCACGATGCTGCATCCGGTGCTGAAGGACTCGTTCTTCATGCAGACCAAGGAAGACGACCACGAGCCCTACGAGTCGAGCCAGTTCACGATGCTGATGGCCAACCCGAGCGGCATCTACGGCATCTACAGCTACCGCGAGGTGTTCGAGTTCAAGGAGTTCTGGGCCATCGGCTCGGGACGCAGCTTTGCGCTCGGTGCCATGCACGCGGCCTATGACATCAAGTCGCGCACCTCGCGCGAAGTGGCGGAGGCAGGCATTGCCGCCGCCTGCGAATTCGATCGCAATTCGGCCCCACCGGTCGACGTTCTCACACTCAAACTGAAAGTGTCCAAATGAGCGAACAACAAATCAAGGTGCCCGACATCGGCGACTTCGACGAAGTCGCGGTGATCGAGGTGCTGGTCAATGTCGGAGACACGGTCAAGGCCGAGCAGTCGCTGATCACGGTCGAATCGGACAAGGCCTCGATGGAAATCCCGTCGTCCGCCGCCGGCGTGGTGAAGGCGCTGGCCGTGAAGGTGGGCGACAAGGTCAAGGAAGGCTCTGTCGTGCTGACGCTGGAAGTCGACGGCGCCGCCGCGGCCGCACCCGCCGCTGCAGCACCGGCTCCCGCTGCCGCTGCCGCACCCAATGCAGCCCCCGCGCCCAAGGCCGCACCAGCTCCGGCTCCCGCCTCTGCGGCCGTGGCCGTGTCGAGCTACGGCGGCAAGGTCGATGTCGAATGCGACGTGGTCGTGCTCGGCGCCGGCCCTGGCGGCTACTCGGCCGCCTTCCGCGCGGCCGACCTCGGCCTGAAGGTCGTGCTGATCGAGCGCTACGCCACCCTCGGCGGCGTGTGCCTGAACGTCGGCTGCATCCCGTCGAAGGCGCTGCTGCACGTGGCCTCCGTCATGGACGAGGTCAAGCACTTCGCCGACCTGGGCGTGAGCTTTGCCGCCCCGACGGTCGACCGCGCCAAGCTGCTGGGCCACAAGAACAAGGTGGTGGGCAAGCTTACCGGCGGCCTCACGGCCATGGCCAAGATGCGCAAGGTGACGGTGCTGCGCGGCGTCGGCAATTTCATCGATCCGTACCACCTCGAAGTCGACGAAACCTCGGGCACGAGCTGGGACACCACCGGCAGCAAGCAGACCGTCAAGTTCCGCAACGCCATCATCGCGGCCGGCTCGCAGGCCGTGAGCCTGCCCTTCATGCCGAAGGACCCGCGCGTGGTCGACTCGACCGGCGCGCTCGAAATGGGTACGGACCCCAAGCGCATGCTGATCCTGGGCGGCGGCATCATCGGCCTGGAGATGGGCACGGTGTATTCGACGCTGGGCGCGCGCCTGGACGTGGTCGAAATGCTCGACGGTCTGATGCAGGGCGCCGACCGCGACCTGGTCAAGGTCTGGCAGAAGATGAACGCGCCGCGCTTCGACAACATCATGCTCAAGACCAAGACGGTCGGCGCCGAAGCCACGAAGGAGGGCATCAAGGTCACCTTCGAGGGCGAGAACGCGCCGAAGGAGCCGCAGGTGTACGACCTGGTGCTGCAGGCCGTGGGCCGCAGCCCCAACGGCAAGAACATCGGCGCCGAGAAGGCCGGCGTCACGGTGAGCGACCGAGGCTTCATTCCGGTCGACATCCAGATGCGCACCAACGTGCCGCACATCTTCGCCATCGGCGACATCGTGGGCCAGCCCATGCTGGCGCACAAGGCGGTGCACGAGGCACACGTGGCGGCCGAAGTGATCGCGGGTGAGCAGAAGGGCGACAAGGAGCTGTCCAGCGCAGCCTTCAACGCCCGCGTGATCCCGAGCGTGGCCTACACCGACCCCGAGGTGGCATGGGTCGGCCTGACCGAGGACCAGGCCAAGGCCGAGGGCATCAAGATCAAGAAGGGGCACTTCCCGTGGTCGGCATCGGGCCGCGCCATCGCCAATGGCCGCGACGAGGGCTTCACCAAGCTGCTGTTCGACGCCGAGACGCATCGCATCCTGGGTGGCGGCATCGTCGGCACGCATGCCGGCGACATGCTCGGCGAGATTGCGCTGGCCATCGAGATGGGCGCCGACGAAATCGACATCGGCAAGACCATCCACCCGCACCCGACGCTGGGCGAAAGCATCGGCATGGCGGCGGAAGTGGCGCACGGCACCTGCACCGATCTGCCGCCGGCCCGCAAGAGCTGATTTCCGGCTTGAAGAGGGCGCTTGTCGAGCGCCCATGAAAAAATCCCGCCGCGGCGGGATTTTTTTCGTCCTGGATTCCCAGGGTGGGGCTCAGTTGCCGCTGTGTGCGACGGCTGCCGCCTTCACTTCGTCCGTGGGACCGGCCAGCACGCGGCGGGCACCGTCGAAGCGGCGCTGCCAGTAGCTGCCGTTCATGTCTTCCACCCGAACCTGGGCGCCGGAGCGCGGCGAGTGGATGAACTTGCCTTCGCCGACGTAGATGCCGACATGGCTGAAGGCGCGGCGCATGGTGTTGAAGAACACGAGGTCGCCGGGCTTGAGCTGCTCGCGGTCGATCTTCTCGGTGGCGGCGGCCTGCTCTTCGGCGCGACGGGGGAGCATGTGGCCCACCGTCTGGTTATACATGGCACGAACGAAGCCGCTGCAATCGAAGCCTGCTTCCGCCGTGTTGCCGCCACGGCGATAGGGCACGCCGAGGAAGCCGATGGCAGTGACCACGAGGTCGGAGGTTCGTTCGGAGACTGTTTGACGCACCTGCTGCAGCTGGCCGATCAGGCCTTTGTCTGCAAGCATGCGGGCCATCTCGTCGTCAGATCGGTCCTGTTGAGGGGCTGCGTGGGCAGCGACGGCAAGCAGGAGGGACGCGGGTAGGACGAAAAAACGCATGGCGCGTAGGATATTGATGACGCGCGGTTATGTCAATTTAATCAGAATTAGCGATTGCCATCGTAAACCATTGATTTACATGGATTTTTTCGATTCGGCCAAAGAAAAAATGTAACGGTGAACGTTTATGGTCCATAAGTGGTTGTCATAAAACGGGCCTTCGTTGCCGAGCTGAACAGCAGGGAAAGCTGATTCCGGTCGCCATATCTCGCCAAGATGATGTCATCCGACGGAAAAAGACATGAACTTGCGGGCTAGTGCACCGATGCGTCTTCTTGGAATTTTTTCGCCGTCATTGGGCTGGGCTTTTGCCGTGCTGTCGCGCAGATGCGCAGCGAGACGCTCACTGGCTGCTGTGCCTGCTGTTTGGCTAAAGCGCGGCCATCAGCCGGGGCAGCCCGGCAGCGGCAGCGTCGGCAGCATGCGTTGCCACAGGCGCTTCCACTCGGGCCAGTCGTGGCCGCCTTCGGTGGTGAAGACGCGTTCCGCGGGCAGGGCCGCCGCAAGCAGCCGGTGGCTGAAGGCGAAACGGTCGTCCACGCCGTAGCCCAGGTAGAGCGGTGGGCGCGGCGCCGCGGTCTGCGTGAAGCCCACGTAGCCGCGCAACCATTGCCAGAGCTGTGTTTCGTTCGGCGCGCGGGGAATGCCTTCGCCCGGATCCGCCAGCGGGCCGCGCCATTGCGCGAGGCCGCCGGCGTTGGCAATGTCGGTGCTCTGCGCGCGTTCGCCCAGGTAGGGCGCGAGCGTCACCACGCCGGAGAGTTCGCCGGGATGGGTCTGCGCATACAGCAGGCCGCCGAATCCGCCGACCGAGATGCCGACGATCCAGATATGGCGGTAGCCATGCTGGCGTGCCGGCACCATCACGTCGGCGCTCAGGCGTTCGAGGATGCTCTTGTTGTGGTAGTAGCCCAGGTGTGCGTCGACCAGCATCACGTCCGCGGCGAGCCGGGCGTCGCGCACGGCATCGACGAAGCCCTCGCGCGTGAATTCGTCGGGGGTGGAATAGGCGCCGGGCAGCATGACCAGCAGCGTGTCGACGTTCCGTGCGCAATTGCTCTTCTCGAGTGTGGTCGCCATCGGCACGGTGGCCTTGCGTATGCCGCCGCAGGCGGCGACCAGCAGGGCCGCTCCGATTCCCAGGGCTGCAAGGCAAAGACGTGTCGACAGAAGCTTCATGCGCCGCAGTTTAGGCGCGGCGAGACGCCGGCAGGTCGACCATTACCGGTTGCCCTGGCGTGGTGCAGCCGGTGTCGCAGCATTTGCCGGGCTGGCGGTTGCGGGTGATGGCGCGTGCCGGGTCGTGCGGCGCGGCGGCGGGCGATCCATCGGCCGCAATGCCGCGTTCGAGGATTCGCTCCACCAGCTCGACCTTGGAGCCGACCGGGTAGTTGCGCCAGATTTCCTGCTTCATGGCCGCCGGCGAGCCGCCGCCGTGCAGGCTGATCACGCTGTACCAGCCGCCCTGGTAGCCGGCCGTCAGGTCTTCGATGAAGCGGGCGGTCTCGATGCGCTGCTCGTAGGGGATGGCCGGGTTGGCGCGCAGCACGTCCGACAGTCGTGCGGCGGTCTCTGGGTTGTGGTCTTCGTCGGGGCCGGGGAGGGTGACGATGAGCCCGCCGCTCACGTAGTGGGCGATGCGGTGCATGTCGTAGATCTTCGTGGCCAGCAGCAGCTTGCCGATGTTGCTGAACACCGGGTCGGGCATGAAGACCTCGCAGCGCTCGTCGGCCTTGCCGTAGACGCTGGCCGCCACGCCGCAGGCGAAGAAGCTCTCGGTGATGGTGATGAGCTCGACCATCTGCTCGCGCAGGTGGCTTTCCTTGCCCGGGTCGAAGCCGTTGGCCTCGCACATGAGCGCGCCGGCGCCGATCAGCAGGTCGCCGAAGCCCGCCCGCGCGCCGATGCAGCTGTGGCGGTGGTGCGTGGCGTAGCTGTAGGTCAGGTGGCCGGAATGCTCCCATTCCCCGGCGTAGAACACGCGCTCCCAGGGCACGAAGACCTTGTCGAACATGCATACGCCGGTGCTCTGGCCGTACTTGCGGCTGAAGAGGGCGTCGCCATGCTCGAGCTTTTCCCCGGGGCGCCCGGCGGGGCGGGCGACGATGGTGAGCCCCGGCGCGTCCAGCGGCACGGCGCAGCAGACGGCGAAGTCGACGTCTTCCTTGCCCATGTTGCGGCAGGGCATGACCAGCAGCTCATGCACATAGGGCGCTCCCGTCACGATGGCCTTGGTGCCCGAAATGACGATGCCGCGCGCATTGCGCTCCACCACGTGCAGGTAGCTGTCGACGTTGGTCTGTTCGTGCGGCCGGCGGCTGCGGTCGCCCTTGGCGTCGGTCATGGCGACGCCCAGCGTCAGGTCCTGGTCCTGCACGCGGTGCAGGTACTCGTGGAAACGGGCGGTGTGCTCGGTGCTGCCGCGCGCGTCGTCGATGCGGGCCGACACCTGGGCGATGGCGTTGAGCGCGTCATGCGTCAGGTAGCGCTGGGCGCAGCCAGTTTCCTGGCAGACCAGCCGCACCGCCTCCAGCTTGTTGAGCAGGTCGCCGGAGCCGGTGTTGATGTGCGAGAGCCGGTTCACGCGCTTGCCGCTGGTGTGCTGCACCGCCGTCATCAGCGGCTGGTATTCCTTGCGCAGCGCGTAGTCGTAGGTGAGGGCGATGGCATTGATGCCGGGCTGGAAGGCGGGCTCGTCGGCCACGCTCTCTATGCGGCGGCCATCCACGAAGACGGTGGGGCGGTAGCGGCGCAGCGATTCGCGGTAGTCGGCGCCGGACATCAGCGTGGTGGTGGGGAGCGGGGCGTTCATCGTTTCTTGTCTCCATGGGTTTTCTGAGCTTCCGGGCAAAATTTGAACACTGTTTAATTTTTTGATCAATGCTCGAAGTTTTGTATAGTCCCGCCCATGCATGCCAAGCTCCAACGCCGCCAAGCGCTCACCGACGCTCGCCGCGCGCTCGTGCTCGACGCCGCACGCGCCGTGTTCCTGGAGGCCGGCATCGAGGGCGCGAGCATTCGCGAAATCGCGCGCAGGGCCGGCTACACGCCGGGCGCCATCTACTCCTATTTCGAGAGCAAGGAAGCGATCTACGGCGCGTTGCTCGACGAATCGATCCAGCGTCTGCAGACGGCCGTCGCCGATGCGCCCGAGTCCGACGGCCGCCCTGACAAGACGCTCGCCGCCAAAGCCCAGGCCTGGTTCGACTTCTACGCCGCGAACCCGCGCGAACTCGACCTCGGCTTCTATCTGGTGCAGGGCATGCGCCCGCGCGGCCTGACCAGCGAGCTCGACCACGAACTCAACGACCATCTGCATCAAGCCTTGCGCCCCTGCGAAGAAGCGCTGCAGGCCATGGGCCTCGACGCGGAGGGCGCCCTGCGGGAGAACACCTCCCTGTTCGCCCACGGTGTGGGCCTGCTGCTGATGCAGCACACGGGGCGCATCCGCATGTTCAGGCAGTCGGCCGACGCACTGTTCAAGACCTACGTGGCGCAGCTCGTGCAGCGCGTTGCCGCCCAGGCGGCCAAACCCGGTCTTTTCGGTGGTACGGTTTAGCCCAACCTAAACCTCTACAAGAAAGAATCTGTTCATGCTGCTCGACGCTTCGCAATCCCAACTCGTGCTGGTCGACTACCAGGCGCGGCTGATGCCGGCGGTCTTCGAAAACGAGGCCGTTGCGAAGAATGCCGTGCGCCTCGGCCAGATGGCGAAATGGGTCGACGTGCCGGTCTGGGGTACCGAGCAGAACCCGTCCAAGCTGGGCGAGAACCTGCCGGACATCCGTGCGCTGTGCAAGAAGACGCTGGCGAAGATGCACTTCAGCGGCGTGGAAGAGGGCCTGGGCGAGTGGCTGCGCGCGCCGGCCAAGGCCGCCCCGCAAGGCAATGCCCGGAGCCTGCCGAAGCATCTGCAGAAGCCGCAGGCCGCGCCCGAAGAGCGCAACACCATCGTGATCGCCGGCTGCGAAGCGCACGTCTGCCTGCTGCAGACCGCGCTCGACCTGCTGGAAGACGAGTTCGAAGTCTGGGTCGTCACCGACGCCTGCAGCTCGCGCACCGAGCGCAACCGCGACGCCGCGTTCGACCGGCTGGCCGGTGCCGGCGCCGAGCTGGTGACGACCGAGATGGTCGGCTTCGAGTGGCTGCGCACCGCAGAGCACCCGGCGTTCCGCGACCTGCAGGCCCTGATCCGTTAAGCCCTGCAGCCCGGCGCGGCTGCCGGAGTGGGGCTCGGCCGGATTGTCCCGGTCGTCAGCTTGCTGCAAGATCGGTCTCCATAATTATGAATTCAGTTTTGGTGCGACAGCCGAAACGAAAACATAAAACGGAGACAAATCCAGATGAGCCGCTTTGAACAGTTCCATCGCCAGTCCGTGGATTCACCCGAGGCCTTCTGGGCCGAGCAGGCCCAACTGATCGACTGGCACACCCCAGCGCAGCAGATCCTCGACGCCAGCCAGCCGCCGTTCGCGCGCTGGTTCGTGGGCGGCACCACCAACCTGTGCCACAACGCCGTCGACCGGCATCTGGCCGAGCGCGGCAGCCAGCCCGCGCTGATCTTCGTTTCCACTGAAACCGGCGTCGAAAAGAGCTACAGCTTCGACGAGCTGCACGCCGAAGTGCAGCGCACCGCCGCCAGCCTTGTCGAACTCGGTGTCGGCAAGGGCGACCGGGTACTCATCTACATGCCGATGATTCCCGAGGCCGCGTTCGCGATGCTGGCCTGCGCACGCATCGGCGCTATCCACTGCGTGGTGTTCGGCGGCTTCGCGAGCGTTTCGCTGGCCACGCGCATCGAAGATGCCGAGCCCAAGGTGGTCGTGAGTGCCGATGCCGGCTCCCGGGGCGGCAAGGTCATCGCGTACAAGCCGCTGCTCGACGAGGCGATCCGGCTGTCGAAGCACAAGCCATCGGCCGTGCTGCTCACCGACCGCGGCCTGGCTCCCATGGAAATGACGGCAGGGCGCGACCACCTCACCGCCGACCTGCGCCAGAAGCACATCGATGCCGAGGTGCCCTGCACCTGGCTCGCCTCGACCGACATCAGCTACACCATCTACACGAGCGGGACCACCGGCAGGCCCAAGGGCGTGCAGCGCGACGTGGGCGGCTACGCGGTGGCGCTGGCCGCTAGCATGAAGCACATCTTCGACGGCCGGCCCGGCGAAACCTACTTCTCGACCAGCGACATCGGATGGGTGGTGGGCCACAGCTACATCGTCTACGGCCCGCTGATCGCGGGCATGGCCACCATCATGTACGAGGGCCTGCCCACGCAGGGCATCGACCGCCAGCCCGACGGCGGCATCTGGTGGCGCCTCGTCGAGAAATACAAGGTGACGGTGATGTTCAGCGCGCCCACCGCTGTGCGCGTGCTCAAGAAGCAGGACCCGGCCCTGCTGAAGAAGTACGACCTGTCGAGCCTGCGCGCGCTGTTCCTGGCCGGCGAGCCGCTCGACGAGCCCACCGCGCGCTGGATCAGCGAGGGCCTGGGCGTGCCGATCATCGACAACTACTGGCAGACCGAATCGGGCTGGCCGATGATCACCATTGCCAACGGCGTCGAAGCCAAGGCCAGCAAGTTCGGCAGCCCGGGCGTGCCGATGTACGGCTACCGCATCAAGATCCTGCACGAGTCGACCGGCGAGGAGCTGACCGGTGCCAACGAGAAAGGCGTGGTCGTGGTCGAGGGGCCGACCCCGCCCGGCTTCATGCAGACCGTGTGGAAGGACGATGCGCGCTTCGTCGACACCTACTGGAAAAGCGTTCCCGGCAAGATGGTCTATTCGACCTTCGACTGGGGCATTCGCGACGAGGACGGCTATTTCTACATCCTCGGGCGCACCGACGACGTGATCAACGTGGCGGGCCACCGCCTCGGCACGCGCGAGATCGAGGAGAGCATTTCGGGCCATGCCAACGTCGCGGAAGTGGCAGTGGTCGGCGTGGCCGATGCGCTCAAGGGCCAGGTCGCGATGGCCTTCGTCGTTCCGAAGGACGGAAAGGCCGTGGCCGATGCCGACCTGGCGCTCAGGCTCGAGGGCGAGATCATGAAGCTGGTGGCCGACCAGCTCGGAGCGCTGGCCCGCCCCGCGCGCGTGCGCTTCGTGAGCGGCCTGCCCAAGACGCGCAGCGGCAAATTGCTGCGCCGCGCCATCCAGGCCGTCTGCGAGCAACGCGACCCGGGCGACCTGACCACCATCGACGACCCCGCCACGCTGCAGCAGATCAAACAGTTACTTTCTTCGCCCTGAGTTATCTCCAAGGGGGTTGCAGGCTCCCTTTGAGCCGTCATATGGTTGACGTGGCACAATGCCAAGGTACTCAGGCCCTTCCCCAGCCACAGTCGCATCCGCCAACCGGTTCAGCCGTGTCGCGGAAGGTTTCTTAACCAGCTAGTGCTTCCTTCAGGGAAGCGAAGGTCAGCGGATCATGAGCGATTCATCGACGCCATCGGCGTACACCGCCTATCAAGGCAACACATACCTCTTCGGCGGCAATGCCCCCTATGTCGAAGAGATGTATGAAAACTACCTTTCCAACCCCGGCAGCGTGCCCGACAACTGGCGTTCGTATTTCGACGCGTTGCAGAACGTTCCCGCCGCCGACGGCACCAACACCCGCGACGTCCCGCACCTGCCGGTCATCAACGCCTTCGCCGAACGCGCGAAGCAGGGCACGACCAAGGTCGTGCAGGCCAGCGGCGCCGATTCCGAACTCGGCCGCAAGCGCACCTCCGTCCAGCAGCTGATTGCCGCCTACCGCAACGTCGGCGCCCGCTGGGCCGACCTCGATCCGCTCAAGCGCGCCGAGCGTCCCGCCATTCCGGAACTCGAGCCCTCGTTCTACGGTTTCACCGATGCCGACCTCGAGACGGTGTTCAACACCAGCAACACCTTCTTCGGCAAGGAGACCATGTCGCTGCGCGACCTGCTCAACGCCTTGCGCGAAACGTACTGCGGCACGATGGGCGCCGAGTACATGTACACCACCGACCAGAACCACAAGCGCTGGTGGCAGCAGCGGCTCGAAAGCGCCCGCACCAACCCCAAGCTGAGCGCCGAGCAGAAGAAGCACGTGCTGAGCCGCCTGACGGCCGCCGAAGGCCTCGAGCGCTTCCTGCACACCAAGTACGTCGGCCAGAAGCGTTTCTCGCTCGAAGGCGGCGAAAGCTTCATCGTCGCGATGGACGAGCTGATCAACCAGGCCGGCGTCAAGGGCGTGCAGGAAATCGTGATCGGCATGGCCCACCGCGGCCGCCTGAACGTGCTGGTCAACTCGCTCGGCAAGATGCCGGCCGACCTGTTCGCCGAGTTCGACCACACCGCCCCCGAAGAGCTGCCCAGCGGCGACGTCAAGTACCACCAGGGCTTCAGCTCGGACGTGACCACCCCCGGCGGCCCGGTGCACCTGAGCCTCGCGTTCAACCCCTCGCACCTTGAAATCGTGAACCCCGTGGTCGAAGGCTCGGTGCGTGCCCGCATGGACCGCCGCGGCGACCCGCTGGGCAAGCAGGTGCTGCCCGTGATCGTGCACGGCGACGCCGCCTTCGCAGGCCAGGGCGTCGTGATGGAAACGCTGGCGCTGGCCGAAACCCGTGGCTACTCCACCGGCGGTACGGTGCATTTCGTCATCAACAACCAGATCGGCTTCACCACCAGCGACCCGCGCGACAGCCGCTCGACGCTGTACTGCTCGGACATCGTCAAGATGATCGAGGCGCCCGTGCTGCACGTGAACGGCGACGATCCCGAAGCCGTGGTGCTCGCCACCCAGATCGCCCTGGACTTCCGCATGGAATTCCAGAAGGACGTGGTCGTGGACATCATCTGCTTCCGCAAGCTGGGCCACAACGAGCAGGACACCCCTTCGCTCACCCAGCCGCTGATGTACAAGAAGATCGCCCAGCACCCCGGCACCCGCAAGCTGTACGCCGACAAGCTGGCCGCTCAAGGCCTGGGCGACACGCTCGGCGACGACATGGTCAAGGCGCAGCGCGCTGCTTTCGACGAAGGCAAGAACACCGTCGACCCCGTGCTCACCAACTTCAAGAGCAAGTACGCCGTCGACTGGAGCCCGTACCTCAACAAGAAGTGGACCGACGCCGGCGACACCGCCATTCCGTCCACTGAATGGAAGCGCCTGGCCGAGAAGATCACCACCGTGCCGCAAGGCTTCACGGTGCATCCGCTCGTGAAGAAGGTGCTGGACGACCGCGCAGCCATGGGCCGCGGCGACGTCAACGTCGACTGGGGCATGGGCGAGCACATGGCCTTCGCCTCGCTGGTGGCCAGCGGCTACCCGGTGCGCCTGTCGGGTGAAGACTCCGGCCGCGGCACGTTCACGCACCGCCACGCCGTGCTGCACGACCAGAACCGCGAGAAGTTCGACACCGGCACCTACACGCCGCTGCAGAACGTGGCCGAGAACCAGGCTCCGTTCGTCGTCATCGACTCGATCCTGTCGGAAGAAGCCGTGCTCGCGTTCGAATACGGCTACGCCTCGAACGACCCGAACACGCTCGTCATCTGGGAAGCCCAGTTCGGCGACTTCGTGAACGGCGCTCAGGTGGTGATCGACCAGTTCATCGCCTCGGGCGAAGTGAAGTGGGGCCGCGTCAACGGCCTGACCATGATGCTGCCGCACGGCTACGAAGGCCAGGGCCCCGAGCACAGCTCGGCGCGCCTGGAGCGCTTCATGCAGCTGAGCGCGGACACCAACATGCAGGTGGTGCAACCCACCACGGCCAGCCAGATCTTCCACGTGCTGCGCCGCCAGATGGTGCGCAACCTGCGCAAGCCGCTGATCATCCTCACGCCCAAGTCGCTGCTGCGCAACAAGGACGCGACCTCGCCGCTGGCCGAATTCACCAAGGGCAGCTTCCAGACCGTCATTCCCGACAGCAAGGGCCTGAAGGCAGAGAAGGTCAAGCGCCTGATCGCCTGCTCGGGCAAGGTCTACTACGACCTGGCCAAGAAGCGCGAGGAACTGGGCAGCGAAGACGTGGCGATCATCCGCGTCGAGCAGCTCTATCCGTTCCCGCACAAGGCGTTTGCCGCAGAGATCAAGAAGTACCCGAACCTGGTCGACGTGGTCTGGTGCCAGGACGAGCCGCAGAACCAGGGTGCCTGGTTCTTCGTGCAGCACTACATCCACGAAAACATGCAGGACGGCCAGAAGCTCGGCTACTCCGGCCGTGCCGCATCGGCATCGCCGGCGGTGGGCTACTCGCATCTGCACCAGGAACAGCAGAAGGCGCTGGTCGACGGCGCGTTCGCCAAGCTCAAGGGCTTCGTGCTGACCAAGTAATCGCCTGTCCCTTTTCACACGAACACCCTGAAGAACAAAACGGAGCTCACTCCACATGTCTATCGTAGAAGTCAAAGTCCCCCAGCTTTCCGAATCCGTGGCCGAGGCCACCATGCTTACCTGGAAGAAGAAGGCCGGCGAAGCCGTCGCCGTCGATGAAATCCTGATCGAGATCGAGACCGACAAGGTCGTGCTGGAGGTGCCCGCGCCATCGGCTGGCGTGCTGGCCGAAATCGTGCAGCCCGACGGCGCCACCGTGGTGGCCGAGCAGCTGATCGCCAAGATCGACACCGAAGGCAAGGCTTCGGCCGCCGCCCCGGCTGCCGCTGCCGCCCCCGCGGCTGCTGCGCCTGCCCCGGCAGCCGCCGCAGTCGCCGCCACCGGTGGCTCGAAGGCCGACGTGGCCATGCCCGCCGCCGCCAAGCTGCTGGCCGACAACAACCTGAAGACCAGCGACGTCGCCGGCACCGGCAAGGACGGCCGCGTCACCAAGGGCGACGTGCTCGGCGCCGTGGCTTCGGGCGCCAAGCCCGCGGCACCTGCCGCCACCGTCGCCACGCCGGCCGCCAAGCCCGCGCTGCCGCAAGTCGCAGCGCCCACCGGCGCGCCCGACCTGGGCGAGCGTCCGGAACAGCGCGTGCCGATGAGCCGCCTGCGCGCCCGCATCGCCGAGCGCCTGCTGCAGTCGCAATCGACCAACGCCATCCTGACGACCTTCAACGAAGTCAACATGGCGCCGGTCATGGAACTGCGCAAGCGCTTCCAGGACAGCTTCACCAAGGAACACGGCGTGAAGCTCGGCTTCATGTCCTTCTTCGTGAAGGCCGCCGTGCACGCGCTGAAGAAGTACCCGGTGATCAACGCCTCGGTCGACGGCAACGACATCCTGTACCACGGCTACTTCGACATCGGCATCGCCGTGGGTTCGCCGCGCGGCCTGGTGGTGCCGATCCTGCGCAATGCCGACCAGATGAGCTTCGCCGACATCGAGAAGAAGATCGCCGAGTTCGGCAAGAAGGCGCAAGACGGCAAGCTGGGCATCGAAGACATGACCGGCGGCACGTTCTCCATCTCGAACGGCGGCACCTTCGGCTCGATGCTCTCGACCCCGATCATCAACCCGCCCCAGTCGGCCATCCTGGGCGTGCACGCCACCAAGGACCGCGCCGTGGTGGAAAACGGCCAGATCGTCATCCGCCCGATGAACTACCTCGCCATGAGCTATGACCACCGCATCATCGACGGCCGCGAAGCCGTGCTGGGCCTGGTCGCCATGAAGGAAGCGCTCGAAGACCCGTCGCGCCTGCTGTTCGATATCTGATCCACCCCCAGTCTTCGCGCACTTCGTGTCGCTTCGCCAACCCCCTCGCGGGGGCAACACCTGCGGCCCGGCAAAGCCGGTTCCGCGGTGTTCGCGAAGGAACCCTGATTCACGCAGCGCGATGGACAACTGAAACGGAAACCCAATGAGCAAACAATTCGACGTCGTCGTCATCGGTGGCGGCCCCGGCGGTTACATCGCCGCGATTCGCGCGGCGCAACTCGGCTTCAACGTCGCCTGCGTCGACGAGTGGAAGAACGGCAAGGGCGGCCCGGCACCGGGCGGCACCTGCACCAACGTCGGCTGCATCCCCTCGAAGGCGCTGCTGCAATCGTCGGAGCACTTCGAGCAGGCCGGCCACCACTTTGCCGACCACGGCATCAAGGTCGAAGGCCTGGGCCTCGATATCGACAAGATGCTGGCCCGCAAGGACCAGGTCGTGAAGCAGAACAACGACGGCATCCTGTACCTGTTCAAGAAGAACAAGATCACGTTCTTCCACGGTCGTGCCTCGTTTGTGAAGACGGACGAAACCGGCTACGAACTCAAGGTGGCCGGCGCCGCCGAGGAGTCGATCAGCGGCAAGCACATCGTCATCGCCACCGGCTCCAACGCCCGTGCGCTGCCGGGCGCGCCGTTCGACGAGGAGAACATCCTCTCGAACGACGGCGCGCTGCGCATCGGCGCGGTGCCCAAGAAGCTGGGGCTGATCGGCTCGGGCGTCATCGGCCTCGAAATGGGCTCGGTGTGGCGTCGCCTCGGCGCGGAAGTCACGGTGCTCGAAGCGCTGCCGACTTCCTCGGCGCGGTGGACGAACAGATCGCCAAGGAAGCCAAGAAGGCCTTCGACAAGCAGAAGCTCAAGATCGAGCTCGGCGTGAAGGTCGGCGAGATCAAGTCGTCGAAGAAGGGCGTGAGCGTTGCCTGGACCAATGCCAAGGGCGAAGCCCAGACGCTGGAGGTCGACAAGCTGATCGTGTCGATCGGCCGCGTGCCCAACACCATCGGCCTGAACGCCGAAGCCGTGGGCCTGAAGCTCGACGAGCGCGGCGCCATCGCCGTGGACGACGACTGCAAGACCAACCTGCCCAACGTCTGGGCCATCGGCGACGTGGTGCGCGGCCCGATGCTGGCGCACAAGGCCGAGGAAGAGGGCGTTGCAGTGGCGGAGCGCATTGCGGGCCAGCACGGCCACGTCAACTTCAACACCGTGCCATGGGTGATCTACACGAGCCCCGAGATCGCATGGGTCGGCCAGACCGAGCAGCAGCTCAAGGCCGCAGGCCGCGCCTACAAGGCCGGCACCTTCCCGTTCCTCGCGAATGGGCGCGCGCGTGCACTGGGCGACACGACCGGCATGGTCAAGTTCCTGGCCGACGCCGCGACCGACGAGATCCTGGGCGTGCACATCGTGGGCCCGCAGGCCAGCGAGCTGATCTCCGAAGCCGTCGTGGCGATGGAGTTCAAGGCGAGCGCGGAAGACATCGCGCGCATCTGCCATGCGCACCCGTCGCTGTCGGAAGCCACGAAGGAAGCCGCGCTGGCTGTCGACAAGCGCACGCTGAACTTCTGATCTCTTGACCAGCGTCAAACAGGCCTACGAGGCGGAACTCGCTGCGCGCGGGTTCCACAGCGATCCCGCGCAACTGCGCGCCGTGGAGGCGCTGGATCGCTGCGCCAACGAATGGGCCGAGTACAAGGCCCAGCGTTCGAATGCGCTGAAGAAGTTCATCAACCGGCCGGAGCTTCCGCGCGGCGTCTACATGTACGGTGGCGTCGGGCGGGGCAAGAGCTTCCTGATGGACCTCTTCTTCAACGCCGTGCCGCTGCGGCGCAAGACGCGCCTGCACTTCCACGAGTTCATGCGCGAAGTGCACCGCGAACTGCGCGAGCTGCAAGGTACGGTCAATCCGCTCGACGAACTGGGCTTGCGCATTTCCAGGCGCTACAAGCTGATCTGTTTCGACGAGTTCCATGTGGCGGACATCACCGACGCGATGATTCTTCATCGGCTGCTGGTGTCGCTGTTCGAGAACGGCGTGGGCTTCGTCACCACCTCGAACTTCAAGCCCGACGATCTTTATCCCGGCGGGTTGCATCGCGACCGCATCCTGCCTGCCATCGCGCTCCTGAACGAGAAGCTCGAGGTGCTCAGCGTCGACAACGGCACCGACTACCGGCGCCGCACGCTGGAGCAACTGCGCATGTACCTCACGCCCAACGATGCGGCGGCCGAGAAGGAAATGCGCAAGGCCTTCGACAAGCTGGCCGAGGTGGCCGACGAAAACCCCGTGCTGCACATCGAGTCGCGCGAGATCCGCGCGCGGCGCAAGGCCGGCGGCGTGGTCTGGTTCGACTTCAAGACGCTGTGCGGCGGTCCGCGTTCGCAGAACGACTACCTGGAGATCGCCAGCCAGTTCCACACGGTACTGCTGTCCGACGTGCCGCACATGCCCGTGCGCATGGCTTCGGAAGCACGCCGTTTCACCTGGCTCGTCGACGTCTTGTACGACCGGCGCTGCAAGCTCATCATGTCGGCCGAGGTTCCGCCCGAGGCGTTGTACACCGAGGGTCCGCTGTCGCACGAATTCCCGCGCACGGTCTCCCGGCTCACTGAAATGCAGTCGAGCGAGTTTCTTTCCCTGGAACGCCGCATCGTCGACACCCGACTCACATGAAAAAATTCGCCCTTGTCCTGTTGATGTCGTTGGCCAGCCTGCCGTTGTGGGCGCAGTCCAATGCCGCCTCGGGCACCGTCGATCTCGAAGCCGAGAAGCGCAGGCTCTCGTCCGAGCGCGAGGCCATGGAAAAGCGCTTCCTGGAAGAGCGGACCGCCTGCTACAAGAAATTCGCGGTCGAAGACTGCCTGAGCGAAAGCCGAACACGGCGCCGGATCCAGTCCGACAGCATCAAGCGCCAGGAAACCGCGATCAACGACATCCAGCGCCAGCGCAGCGGCGCGGCAGAGCTGCAAAAGCTCGACCAGAAGGCCGCCACGCAGCGCGAGCAAGACACCAAAGAGAAGCAGGAACAGTCGATCCAGAACCAGAAGGACCGCGAGCAGCGCGCGGCCGACCATGCGTCCAGCCGAGCCTCCACGGCCGCCGGCGATGCCGAGCGCGAGCGCGCATTCCAGTCGAAGCAGCAGGCGCACGCCGACGAGCAGGCCAGGGCGGCCCGGCTTCGCGCGGACGCGTCGGCGAACGTCCAGCGCTTCCAGGACAAGCAGAAGAGGGCCGCCGAGCACAGGGCCGACATCGAGCGCAGGAATGCGTCGAACGACAAGCCGCGCGGCGCGCCGCTGCCGCCGCCTCCCGCGCCGGGCACGCCGGCTCCGGCCGCACCCTGATTCGCGAATTGCCAACGCGAACGGGCGCGCTCAGGCGGTCACTGGCAGCGCGTCGAGCTTCAGGACCGCAATGGAGATGTTGTCGCCGGTGCCGCGCGCCCGGCGACGTGCTTCGCCCACCAGGATTTCGACCGCGTCGCGCGGTGGTTGCGCGTACAGCACGCTGGCCATTTCCTCGGGCGTGAAGTAGTGCCAGAGCCCGTCGCTGCATGCCATCAGCAGGTCGCCGGACTGCATCTTCGGAATGTAGTGCGGATCGATGGGCGGCGGCGTCGTGGTCATGCCAAGGCAGCCCAGCAGGATGTTTCCCTGCGGATGGGTATTGGCTTCGGCCTCGCTGATCTGGCCGCGGTCGATCAGCGCCTGCACGTACGAATGGTCGCGCGTGCGCTTGACGAGCTGTCCGTCGTGGAAGTGATAGATGCGCGAGTCTCCGGCATGGATCCAGGCGCATTCGCCCTTGGGATTCAGCAGGAAGGCCGCCAGCGTGCTGTGGGGCTCCTGTTCGCTGGAAACGGCGGTGAGCTTGATGACCGTGTGCGAGTCTTCCAGCATCTGCCTCAGCAGGACTTCGGGGTCGTCGCGGCCCGGCGCGTAGCGCGCGAAGAGCTGGCGTGCGGTCATCATCACCTGGTCGGACGCCTTGCGCCCGCCACTGCGACCGCCCATGCCGTCCGCAACGACGCCCAGCACGCAGCCGGGCACCCGCGGGTGACTCATCATCAAGACCTGGTCCTGTTGGTACGGGCGGTCTCCCTTGTGGAGTCCGGTGGCCGCTGCTAGTCGAAAGCCTTGAGTCATGAGGCATGTGCGCCGAAGCGCGTGGTTCTGTCTTCTCGGGGATTCGTGTCAGGACGTATTATCGAATGAACATGCGACGCGCCAACTCTGCGTTCGCTCCCCACCGTTGGACTCCAATCTTCATTCCCTTTCCCGGCAGCTGATCGAGCTGCGTATCGAGCATGCCGATCTCGATGCCACCATCGACCGGCTGGCCGAAGGCTCGCCGCAAGACGAGCTGCTGCTGCGGCGCCTCAAAAAGCGCCGCCTCGCATTGCGCGACCAGATCACGCGCCTTGAGAACGTGCTCGACCCGAAAGAGCCGGCGTGACGGGCGCGCTCGAAGACAAGGTGCGCGACGCATTCGCGCAAGACGGCGCGCTGTCGCGTGCCGCCGAGCAGTTCCGCGAACGCTCGGGCCAGACCGAGATGGCCATGGCCGTGGCCCGCACCATCGACCAGGGCGGCGTGCTCGTGGTCGAGGCTGGTACCGGGGTGGGCAAGACCTTCTCGTACCTCGTGCCGGCCTTGCTGAGCGGCGAGCGCGTGCTGCTGTCCACCGCCACCAAGACCCTGCAGGACCAGCTGTTCGGCCGCGACCTGCCGCGGCTGGTCGAGGCCTTCGGGCTGCCGGTGCGCACTGCGCTGCTCAAGGGGCGCGCCAGCTACCTCTGCCTGCATCGCCTGGACACCGCACGCCATGACGCATCGCTGCCCGAGCGCGGCAGCCTGCGCACGCTCGCCAAGATCGAGCAATGGTCGAAGGCAACTCGCACCGGTGACCTGGCCGAGCTGCCGGGGCTGGACGAGCGTTCGCCGCTGATCCCGCTCATCACTTCCACCCGCGAGAACTGCCTGGGCGCGCAGTGCCCGCAGTTCAAGGCCTGCCACGTCAACCTGGCGCGGCGCGAGGCGCTCGCCGCCGACATCGTCGTCATCAATCATCACCTGTTCTTTGCCGATCTCGCGGTGCGCGAGACCGGCATGGCGGAATTGCTGCCGACGGTGAGCGTCGTCGTGTTCGACGAGGCGCACCAGCTCAATGAAACCGGTGTGCAGTTCCTGGGCGCCCAGCTCGGCAGCGGACAGGCGCTGGATTTCGCGCGCGACATGCTGGGCTCGGGCCTTCAGCATGCGCGTGGCCTGGTCGACTGGCAGCAACTGGTGTCCGGCGTCGAGCGTGCCGCGCGCGAGCTTCGGCTTGTGGTCGGCAAGCAGTGGCCGGGCGCCAAGCTGCGGTGGCTGGGCCCTTCGCCGGAAGGCATCGATCCCGACGCCTGGCAGCATGCGCTCGATGACCTTCAGCACTCATTTGAATTGGCGGCTGAAGGGCTGGCCACCGTCAGCGAGATTTCGCCCGACTTCGTGCGGCTGCACGAGCGGGCACGCCAGCTCGCCAAGCGCACTGCGCGCTTCGCGCTGCCTTGCGAGGTCGACTCGGTGCGCTGGGTCGATGTCGGCTCGCAACTGCGGCTGATCGAGTCGCCGCTCGACATCGCCGATGCGATGCGCAAGCGCGTGCTCAAGATTGCCGATGAGTCGGATACCGACGAAGGCAGCGACGCGGAAGACGGCGACGAACTCGATGCCTACGGCGAGCGGACCGCCCGCGAGACGCCGGTGCACGAAGACAGCGGCCGAGCCTGGGTCTTCACCTCGGCCACGCTGGGCGACGAGCCCACGCTGCGCTGGTTCACCGAGCCCTGCGGCCTGCACGATGCCGAAGTGCTGCGCGTGCAGAGCCCGTTCGACTATGCCTCGCAGGCGGCGCTGTACGTGCCTCGCGTGTTCCCCAAGCCCAACGATCCCGCGCACAGCCAACGTGTCGCCCAGCTGGCTGCGCACGGCGCCACCGAACTCGGCGGCCGCACCCTGGTGCTGACGACAACGCTGCGCGCCTTGCGCACCATTGGCGACGCCATCAAGCAGCAGTTCGAACTGCTCGAGACCGAAGCTCGCCCCGAGGTCTTGGTGCAGGGCGAACTGCCCAAGCGGGTGCTGATGGATCGCTTTCGCGAGGGCGCGAGCGCTGGGCGTGCGGGCTGCGTGCTGGTGGCGTCGGCTTCGTTCTGGGAGGGCTTCGATGCGCCGGGCGATGCGCTGCAACTGGTGGTGATCGACAAGCTGCCGTTCCCGCCGCCCAACGACCCCCTGGTCGAGGCACGCTCGCAGCGTCTCGAGGCGCAGGGGCGCAGTTCGTTCGCGGATTATTCGTTGCCCGAAGCGGCCGTAGCGCTCAAGCAGGGTGCGGGGCGGTTGATCCGGCGGGAAACCGACAGCGGCGTGCTGGCAATCTGCGACACCCGCCTGGTTGCCATGGGTTATGGCCGCCGCCTGCTGGCGGCGCTTCCGCCGATGCGGCGGCTCGAAAACGAAGCGGATTTCGACGCCGCGCTGGACGCGCTCAGGAGCTAGCCGGAGCGCGCCTGTTCAGGACTGCTGGCCTTACCAGACCTTCCACCAGGGGTCTTCCTTGCCCTTGAAGCCGTTGGCAAGGTAGGTGCTCTGGGGGTAGTTGGTGGTCAGCACGCGCTGGGCGTCGTCGCGCAGGTCCTTCATGCCGAGCGCATCGTACGACTTCACCATGATGTACAGGGCTTCCTCGAGCGCCGGCACTTCGCGGTAGTCGGACAGTGCGATCTGGGCACGGTTGATGGCTGCCAGGTAGGCGCCGCGCGAGTAGTAGTAGCGGGCCACGTGAACCTCGTACTGCGCGAGCGAGTTCACGATGTAGTTCATGCGCTGGCGCGCGTCAGGGGCGTAGCGCGACTCGGGGAAGCGGGTCACGAGGTCCTTGAACGACTCGAACGACTCCTTGGCCGCCTTCTGGTCGCGCTCGGACAGGTCCTGGCGCGTGAGGAACGCGAACATGCCGAGGTCGTCGTTGAAGTTGATCACGCCCTTCAGGTAGAGCGCGTAGTCGAGCGCGGGGCTCGCCGGGTGCAGCTTCATGAAGCGGTCGATGGTGGCGATGGCGCTGGCCTTTTCGCCCGACTTGTACTGGGCGTAGGCTTTTTCCAGCTGGGCCTGCTGCGCGAGCGGCGTGCCGGCGGCGCGCCCTTCGAGCTTCTCGTAGAGCGGAACGGCCTTGTCGTAGGCTCCCGATCCGGCCTCGTCCTTGGCTTCCGCGTAGATCTTGTTGGGACTCCAGTTCGCGGTCTTGTCGACGGTGGTCGACGAGCAGCCGGCTGCGAGCAGGGCCGCCGCGCTGAGCGCGATCCAGGTAGGGACCGATAATTTGGCGCGAAACATCACATACGGCTTTCGTGAAACAGTTACCCTCAATTATATCGACCGACCCTTTGGGCAATACCCCCGAGAACCAGGAGGCGGCCGAACACGAGGAGGGCGCCGACCCGGCCGAGGCCAGCGAACTGCGGCCCTTCACCATCGATTCGGCCCAGCATGGCCAGCGACTGGACCGCGCGCTGGCTGCACTGGTGCCCGAGTTTTCCCGCAGTTACCTCCAGCAGCTCATCGAGGCGGGTGCCGTCGAGCTGCAGGGGCGCACCGTCACCAAGGTCTCGGCCGGCGTCAAGGCGGGGCAGGTGGGGCGCATCGAGCTGCGGCCCACGCCCCAGAGCCAGGCTTTCCGGCCAGAGCCCATGGACCTCGTCACCGTGTACGAGGATGAGCATCTGCGCATCGTCGACAAGCCTGCCGGGCTGGTCGTGCATCCAGCGCCCGGGCATTGGAGCGGCACGTTGCTCAACGGACTGCTGGCGCTCGACCCGAAGGCCGTGCTGCTGCCGCGCGCCGGCATCGTTCACCGGCTCGACCGCGACACGAGCGGGCTGATGGTGGTTGCGCGCACGCGGGCGACGATGGACGCGATGGTCGCGTTGATCGCCGCGCGCGAGGTCAAGCGGCAGTACCTTGCGATCGGGCACAAGCCCTGGGTTGGCGCGGCGGCCCGGCAGGTCGATGCGCCCATCGGGCGGGACCCGCGCAACCGGCTGCGCATGGCCGTGGTCGACCTGGAACGCCATGCGGGCAAGACCGCGCGCACGCTGATCGAGCGGCTCGACAGCCATTCCGAAGGCTGCATGGTGCGCTGTACCCTCGAAACCGGCCGCACCCACCAGATCCGCGTGCACATGGCGTCGATAGGGCATCCGCTGGTGGGAGACGCGCTTTACGGCGGCGCGCCGGCCGCCGGCCTGTCGCGCCAGGCGCTCCATGCGTTCCGGCTGGCCTTCGTGCATCCGGTGACCCAGGAAGCCATGGAGTTCCGCTCGCCGCCGCCGCCCGACCTGGTTCAGGCTTTGCAGTCCTGGGGGCTGGATTACAATCGCGCCTGACGGCCCGAGGGCCGCGCCGGCCATCCGATGCCGGCCTTGCGTTGCATTCGCCGCGTGCCGGCAACGCCTACTCCTTTCATCCTTGTGAGCCAGCGTCTACCCAGGCGCCTTTTCCCGGATAACGCGAACCATGAATACGGCGGATGCCAAGCGCATTCTCGAAACCGCCTTGATCTGTTCGAGCCAGCCGCTGCCGGTGCGCGACATGCGCGTGCTGTTCGACGACGAGCTGGGCGTGGACACCATCAAGGTGCTGTTGCTTGAATTGCAGGAAGACTGGGCGCAGCGCGGCCTGGAGCTTGTGAGCGTCGGCAGCGGCTGGCGTTTCCAGAGCCGGCCCGAGATGCGCGATCATCTCGACCGGCTGCACCCCGAGAAGCCGCCGCGCTACACGCGCGCCGCCCTCGAGACGCTGGCCATCATCGCGTACCGCCAGCCCGCGACGCGCGGCGACATGGAAGACATCCGCGGCGTGACGATCAACTCGTTGATCCTCAAGCAGCTCGAAGACCGCGGTTGGGTCGAGGTGATCGGCCACCGCGAAACCGTCGGCAGGCCGGCGCTGTACGCAACCACGCGGCAGTTCCTTGACGACCTCGGCCTGGCGTCGCTTGACCAGCTGCCGCTGATCGAGACGCCCGCGCAGCAGGCCGCCCTGGTCGACGCGCTCGAGCAGGCATCCGGCGAGCAGCAGGGGTTGCCGATGGATGCCGTCGAGGAGCCCGCCGAAGTGCCCGTGCCGGCGGAAGTGCTGTCCGAGGCTGCTGAAGCCGTGGAGGCCGCGCAGGCGCAAGTCGCCGAAAACGCCGCCGCCGCCGATGAATCCGAGGCGCCTTCGGCCGCCGAACCCGTTCTGGCGCAAGAGCCCGAACAACAAGAACCCGACGGTCCGTCCGATGACGAGGCCGATCCCCAAGCAGTTTCTCCCGGAAAAACCTCATGAGCCCATCCGACACCGACGACGCGGCAATGCTGCCGGCCGAGCCCGAAGTCAAGAAGAAGAAAAGGGCGGCCGCGCCCAGGAAGGCCGCGGTTGCCGCTGCCGAGTCGGTGGCGCCGGAGGCTGTATCCGAAGTGTCGGTTGCGCCGGCGGAGCCAGCGGCCGAGGCTGAGGTGCCCAAGAAGCCGCGCGCGCCCCGCAAGAAGAAGGTCGTGGAGCCGGCGGAGCAGTCGGTGTCCGAAGAAGCACCGTCGCCTGTGGCTGACGCTGCGCCCGTGGTCGAGGTCGAGGTCGAGGTCGTGGCCGAGGTGGCAAAAGAGCCTGCGCGGGCGCCCGAGCCCGTTGCCGCCGAACCGGCCCGCGACTACAGCGAGGAAGACGACGAGGAAGAGGAAGAGCCCGACGAGGAAGAAGACGACCTCGATCGCGCCCGCCGAGCCGCCGAGCGCGAGCAGCGCAATGCGCTGCCGCCCGAGCCGATCCGATTCGCCGACGTCATTTCCGGCCAGTTCGACGCCGACGAGGAAAGCCCCGAAGTCCCGCCGCTCAAGCGCGTGCTGCTGCCAGAGGCCGACTCGCCCAAGCTGCACAAGGTGCTGGCGCAGGCGGGCCTCGGTTCGCGGCTCGAAATGGAGCAACTGATTCTCCAGGGGCGCATTTCCGTCAACAACGAGCCGGCCCACATCGGCCAGCGCATCCAGTACGGCGATCAGGTCAAGATCAACGGCAAGCCCATCCGCTACCGTATCGCGCCTCCTCCGCCGCGTGTCATTGCGTACCACAAGCCCACCGGCGAAGTGGTCACGCATGACGATCCGCAGAACCGGCCCACCGTGTTCCGCAAGCTGCCGCGCCTGCAGCAGGGCAAGTGGCAATCGGTCGGCCGGCTCGACCTGAACACCGAAGGCCTGCTGCTGTTCAGCAGCTCCGGCGATCTGGCCAACCAGCTCATGCACCCGCGCTTCGGCCTTGAGCGCGAGTACGCAGTGCGCGTGCTGGGCGCGCTCACCAGCGAAGAGAAGCAAAAGCTGCTCGACGGGGTGCGCCTGGACGACGGCATGGCCCAGTTCGGCACCATCGAGGACGGCGGCGGCGAAGGCTCCAACTGCTGGTATCGCGTGACGATTTCCGAAGGCCGCAACCGCGAGGTGCGCCGCCTGTTCGAGTCGGTCGGCCATGCGGTCAGCCGGCTGATCCGTATCCGCTATGGCGCGATGGTGCTGCCGCGCGGCCTGAAGCGCGGCGCCTGGATGGAGCTCGACGAGCGCGACATCCGCGCGCTGTTCCAGGCTTCAGGTGGCGCTGTCGCCCGACCCGGTCCGCAGCAACGCGGTCCTGGCCAGGAAGGCGGTGGAAACAATGGTCGCAACGGACGCAACAAGAAGCGCCGCGGCAACCGCAACGGCGGCCAGGGTGGCGGCCAGCCGCGCGAGATGCGCGACGACGGCAACCGCGGCGAAGCGCCGATTCCGAACCCGTTGGGCGACGGCCGTCCACCGCGCGGAGACCGTGGCCCACGCCCCAATCGGGGTGGTGGCGGTAACGGCGGCCAGCAGCCCCAAGGACAAGGCCAGGGACGCCGCGGCAAGGGCGGCGGCAATCGCCAGGGGGACGACCGCCAGCCGAGCGGAGTCAACCAGCCCGATCCGATGAAGACCTCGCTTGGTTACATCGGCGCCGACAGCTTCTCGCGACAGCGCAAGGAGCAGCGCGGAGGCCCCGGCCGCCGCGGTGGTGGAGGAGGTGGCGGAGGCGGCTTCGGCAACGCGGGTGGCGGACGTCGCCGCGGGCGCTGAAAGTCTCCCGTCGGAGCGCGGCCTTTCGCGGGGTTTTCATGAGCCCAGGGGGCTGCGCCGGTTAAAATCAGAGGCTTTGTCGACATACGGCGCAACAAACTCGTTGCAGTTGTGACAAAACTATTCAAAATCAAAGCTCCAGGAAGCATTTCAATGGCTATCGAACGTACCCTCTCCATCATCAAGCCCGACGCAGTCGCCAAGAACGTCATCGGCAAGATCGTTTCCCGTTTTGAAGCTGCCGGCCTCAAGATCGTCGCAGCCAAGCTGGTGCACCTGTCGCGCAACGAAGCCGAACAGTTCTACGCCGTGCACAAGGAACGTCCCTTCTTCAAGGACCTGGTCGAGTTCATGATCTCGGGCCCCGTGTTCGTGCAAGTGCTCGAAGGCGAAAACGCCATCGCCAAGAACCGTGACCTGATGGGCGCCACCGACCCCAAGAAGGCAGCCGCCGGCACCATCCGCGCCGACTTCGCCGACAGCATCGACGCCAACGCCGTGCACGGCTCGGACGCCCCCGAAACCGCAGCGAACGAAGTTGCATTCTTCTTCGCCGGCCTCAACGTCTACGCACGCTGAAGTCGTATCTCGACCGATTCCATGACCACGGCCAATCTGCTCGAATTCGATCTCGAGGGGTTGGCCGCGTTCTGCGAAAAACTCGGCGAGAAAAAATTCCGCGCCACGCAACTGTTCCGCTGGATCCACCAGCGTGGCGCCAGCGACTTCACCCAGATGACCGATCTGGCCAAGTCGCTGCGCGAGAAACTCGCGACCACCGCTCGCGTCGAGGCCCTGTCGGTCCTCACGCAGCACGAATCCAAGGACGGCACGATCAAGTGGCTGTTCGACGTCGGCGACGGCAATGCCGTCGAAGCCGTGTTCATTCCGGAAGACGACCGCGGCACGCTGTGCGTGTCGTCCCAGGCCGGCTGTGCGGTCGGATGCCGCTTCTGCTCGACCGGGCACCAGGGCTTCAGCCGCAACCTCACCACGGGCGAAATCGTTGCCCAGCTGTGGTTTGCCGAGCACTTCCTGCGCAAGCACCTCAAGCGCGACGAGCGCGTCATCTCCAACGTGGTGATGATGGGCATGGGCGAGCCGCTGCAGAACTATTCCGCGCTGGTGCCCGCTCTGCGCACCATGCTCGACGACAACGCCTATGGCTTGTCGCGCCGTCGCGTGACGGTGTCGACCTCCGGGGTGGTGCCCATGATCGACCGCCTGGGCGCCGATTGCCCTGTAGCCATGGCCGTCTCGCTGCACGCGCCCAACGACGCGCTGCGCGATGACCTCGTGCCGCTCAACCGCAAGTACCCGATCGCCGAGTTGCTCGAGGCCTGCAAGCGCTACCTGGCGCACGCGCCGCGCGACTTCATCACCTTCGAGTACTGCATGCTCGACGGCGTCAACGACCAGCCGGAGCATGCGCGCCAGCTGATCGAGCTTGTTCGCACAAGCGGCGTGTCGTGCAAGTTCAACCTGATTCCATTCAATCCGTTTCCGGCCTCGGGCCTGCTGCGTTCGCCGCAGCCGCGCGTGCTGGCATTCGCCAGGACGCTGAGCGAAGCGGGTCTGGTGACTACCGTGCGCAAGACGCGGGGCGACGACATCGACGCCGCCTGCGGCCAGCTTGCCGGCGACGTCAAGGACCGCACCCGCGCAGCCGAGCGCATGGCCCAGCGCCGTGCAACCGAGCGCCCCATTGTTTTGCATCCGGTCCGCAAGACCGTTCCCGAGGAGCACTGAAGCAATGAGCATGGCCTTTCCGATGACGACCGCTAGCGCGCAGCGAATGCTGGCCGCGAGCTTTGCCGGCGTCGCCGTGACTTTTTTGCTCGCCGGTTGCGTCAGCACGCGCACCACCACCACGAGCCTGGCCGACACCAGTTCAGGCAAGGGCGTGGACATCGTCACCGAATCCGACGAAAGCTCCCGGCAGCGCCGCGCGCGCCTGCGCATGGAGCTGGCATCGGGCTACTTCGAGCAGGGCCAGACCAACGTCGCGCTCGACGAGATCAAGCAGGCGCTCGCCGCCGACCCCAACAATTCGGACGCGTACAACCTGCGCGGCCTGGTCTACATGCGGCTCGACGACGCCGGCATGGCCGAGGACAGCTTTCGCCGTGCGATCGCCATCAATCCGCGCGACCCCAACACGCGCCACAACTACGGTTGGCTGCTGTGCCAGCAGAACCGCTACGGTGACGCGGCAACGCAGTTCAACGAGGCGCTCGCCGTGCCCAGCTACGCCGACCGCGCCAAGACGCTCATGACGCGCGGCGTCTGCGAGCTCAAGGCGGGCCAGCGCGCGCAGGCCGAGCGCACCCTGCAGCAGGCCTACGAGATCGATGCCGGCAACCCGGTGGTCGGCTTCAACCTGGCCCTGGTGCTCTCGCAGCGCGAAGAATGGTCGCGCGCGCAGTTCTACATTCGCCGCGTCAACAACGGCTCCTCGGCGAGCGCCGAGACGCTTTGGCTCGGCATCAAGATCGAACGAAAGCTCAACAACCGCGAAGCAGTGGCGCAGTTGGGAGGCCAACTGCAACGACGCTTCCCCCAGTCGCGGGAGGCATCAGCGTACGAGCGCGGGAATTTCAATGACTGATCGGGTTTCGGAGTTCGGCACTTCCGCGGCACAGCCGCTCGAAGCAGCCGACATCACGCACAAGACCGCCGGCGACATGCTTCGCGAGGCGCGCGAGGCCCATGGCCTGCATATCGAAATGGTGGCGGCGGCACTCAAGGTGCCGCCCCAGAAACTTCTGGCGCTCGAGGCCGACGACATCGCTTCGTTGCCCGACCCGGTCTTTGCGCGCGCGCTCGCCAGCAGTGTCTGCCGCGCCCTGCGCATCGATCCGGCCCCCGTGCTCGCCAAGCTGCCGACCACGCAGAAGGTGTCTCTGGCCGCGGCCGACCGGACGCTCAAGACCAATATCTCGTCGGGCACGCCGCGCTGGACCGGCAGCGGCCGTTCGAGCGGCGGTCTGCCGTCGCGTGCGCTGCTCGCGGTCGTGGTGTTGCTGCTGATCGGCGCCGGCGCGCTGTTCTGGCTGCCGCAGTCGGTCTTCGATCAGCTCGGCGCCTCCGTTTCCCGCCTGACAGCACGTGGCGCGGCCGATGGCTCCGCAACGAACGACGCGTCTGCAGATGCGCAGGCCGCATCGGGTGGCTCGGGCGTGATCGCCCAGGCAGTGCCGGCCCAGCCGGTGGCGCCGAACGGCTCGGTGAGCGCCGCAGGAGAGTCGCCAGCTGCTGCAGCTGCCCCGAATCCCGCCGCTGCAACCCCGGTCGCAGCGACACCGGCAGTCGCACCGGCCGCAAGCAGCCAGCAACTCGTCTTCGTGGCCCGTGAAGAGTGCTGGATCACCGTGACCGAAGCCGGCGGCAAGCAATTGCTGCGCCGCAGCCTGAAGGCTGGCGAGACCGTCGGCCTGTCGGGTGTGCTGCCGCTGTCCGTGGTGGTAGGCCGCGCGTCGAGCGTCGACGTGCAGGTGCGCGGCAAGCCCTTTGACCTGAAGCCCGTCACCAAGAGTGGTGGCGTGGCGCGTTTCGAGGTGACGTCATGAGCGACTGCCTTCCCATCGATTCCGCGGCGCCCAAGGCGCGCCGCTCGCGCCAGGCCAGTGTGGTCTGGGGACCGCGTGTCGTGACGGTGGGGGGCGACGCGCCGGTGCGCGTGCAGTCGATGACCAACACCGACACCGTCGACGCCATCGGCACGGCGATCCAGGTAAAAGAGCTTGCACTGGCCGGTTCGGAGATGGTGCGCATCACCGTCAACACGCCCGAAGCGGCGGCGCAGGTGCCCTACATTCGCGAGCAGCTCGACCGCATGGGCGTCGACGTGCCGCTGATCGGCGACTTCCACTACAACGGCCACCGCCTGCTCACCGACTATCCGGCCTGCGCCGAAGCGCTGAGCAAGTACCGCATCAACCCCGGCAACGTGGGCAAGGGCGACAAGAAGGACAAGCAATTCGGCCAGATGATCGACGCCGCGATGCGCTGGAACAAGCCCGTGCGCATCGGCGTCAACTGGGGCAGCCTCGACCAGGAACTGCTCGCCAGCCTGATGGACACCAACAGCCAGCGTGCCCAGCCCTGGGATGCCAAGCAGGTGATGTACGAGGCGCTGATCACATCCGCCATCGAGTCTGCCAGGCTGGCCGAGTCGATGGGCATGGCCGGCAACCAGGTCATCCTGTCGTGCAAGGTAAGCGGCGTGCAAGACCTGATCTCGGTCTATCGCGAGCTGGCCAGGCGCTGCGAATATCCGCTGCACCTGGGCCTGACCGAGGCCGGCATGGGCACCAAGGGCACGGTGGCTTCGGCCACGGCGCTGTCGATCCTGCTGCAGGAGGGCATCGGCGACACCATTCGCGTGTCGCTCACGCCGCAGCCGGGCGAGTCGCGCACACAGGAAGTGCTGATTGCCAACGAGATCCTGCAGGCGCTGGGCCTGCGCGTGTTCGTGCCGAGTGTCACCGCCTGCCCGGGCTGCGGCCGCACCACCAGCACCACCTTCCAGGAGCTGGCCAAGCAGATCGACGACTACCTGCGCATGCAGATGCCGGTCTGGCGCAACAAGTATCCCGGCGTGGAAACGCTGAAGGTGGCCGTCATGGGCTGCATCGTCAACGGCCCCGGCGAGAGCAAGCACGCCGACATCGGCATCAGCCTGCCCGGTACCGGCGAGGCGCCCGCCGCGCCGGTCTTCATCGACGGCGAAAAGGCGCTCACGCTGCGCGGCGACAATATCGCCAACGAGTTTCACCAACTCGTAGAAACCTATATCGAAAAGCGCTTCGGCGGCGAGCACGCCGTCGCTGCCTGACACCTCCGCAGGATCCATGGCTGAAAAATTGAATGCCGTCAAAGGCATGAACGACATATTGCCGCCCGAATCGGCGCGCTGGGAGTGGCTCGAAGCCACCGTGCGCGACCTGATGGGGCGGTTTGCGTACCGCAACGTCCGCACGCCGATCCTCGAGCGCACGGCGCTTTTCGTGCGCGGCATCGGCGAGGTGACCGACATCGTCGAGAAGGAGATGTACTCCTTCGACGACCGCGCCGACAAGCATGGCAAGTTCGAGCAACTGACCATGCGTCCCGAGAACACCGCCGGCCTGGTGCGCGCGGTGATCGAGCACAACATGCTGTACGAGGGCCCCAAGCGCCTCTGGTACACCGGCCCGATGTTCCGCCGCGAGAATGTGCAACGCGGACGTTTCCGCCAGTTCCACCAGATCGGGGCCGAGGCGCTGGGCTTTGCCGGCCCTGACGTCGACGCCGAACTGATCCTGCTGGCGAACGCGCTCTGGAAGGCCATCGGCCTGACCGATGTCCGCCTCGAACTCAACAGCCTCGGGCAGCCCGCCGAGCGGGCATTGCATCGCGCCGAACTCATCGCGCACTTCGAGAAGCATGCCGACAAGCTCGACGAAGATGGCAAGCGCCGCCTGCACAGCAATCCGCTGCGCATTCTCGACACCAAGAATCCGGCGATGAAGGACGTGGTCGAGTCGGCGCCGAAGCTGATCGACTTTCTCGGTGCCGAGTCGCTCGCGCACTTCGAGGGGCTGCAGGCCATCCTCAAGGCCAACGACATCGCGTTCACGATCAATCCGCGCCTCGTGCGCGGGCTGGACTACTACAACCTATCCGTCTTCGAATTCGTGACCGACCGGCTGGGTTCTCAAGGCACGGTGTGTGCCGGTGGGCGTTACGACGACCTGATCGCGCAGATCGGCGGCAAGCCCGCGCCGGCCGTCGGCTGGGCCATGGGCGTGGAGCGTGTGCTCGACCTGCTCAAGGAGCAGGGCGCGGAGGTACCGGCACCGGTACCCGATGCCTATGCCATCGTGCCGGATGCCGCCTCCATGCCCGTTGCGCTGCGCACGCTGCAGCAACTGCGCGAGATCGGCGTGCGCGTGCAGATGCATGCGGCTACGACTGAAGGTCTCAGCAGCTTCAAGGCGCAGATGAAGAAGGCGGACGCCAGCGGCGCAACCTACGCCCTGATCTTCGGTGCAGATGAACTCGCACGCGGCGAAGTGACTCTCAAGGCGCTGCGCGATGGCAGCGGCGCGCAGACTTCCCGGGCACTTGCTGAAGCCCCCACATGGGCCGCCACCCTACAATCGCCGGCTTCCAACACCTGACACGCATGGCAACCCATCTCGATCTCGAAGAACAGGAACAGCTCGACCAGCTCAAGCATTTCTGGAATACCTACGGTACCCTCATCACGTGGACCGTCCTGCTTGTCGCTGGTGCGTTCGTGGCCTGGAACGGCTGGCAATACTTCCAGCGCAACAAGGCCGTGCAGGCCGCAGCCCTCTACGACGAGGTCGAGCGCACCACGCAGGCTGGTGACGTCGAGCGCATCCAGCGCGTGCTGGCCGACATGAAGGATCGCTTCGCCAACACCGCCTATGCACAGCAGGCCGGCTTGCTGGTCGCCAAGACGCTGTTCGAGAAGGGCAATGCCGAAGGCTCGCGCTCTGCGCTGGAGTGGGTCGCGCAGAACGCCGTCGACCCTGGCTACAAGGCTGTCGCCAAGCTGCGCCTCGCGGGTGAACTGCTCGACAGCAAGTCGTACGACGATGCGCTCAAGCAGCTCGACGGCAGCGTGCCCAAGGAATTCGAACCGCTGGTGGCCGATCGCAAGGGCGACATCTACCTGGCCCAGGGCAAGCGCAACGAGGCGCAAGCCGAGTACCGCAAGGCCTGGACCGGCCTCGGCGCCACTTCCGACTACCGCCGTCTGGTCGAGATCAAGCTGAACGCGGTCGGTGTCGACCCGAAGAGCCTGGCCCCGGTCGTCACTGTCACTCCCGCAGCTCCCAAAACTCCCTGACCGCATCATGAATTTCAAGCGTTTCATGCCTGAATCGACCGCCCTGCGTGCGGGATCAGCCCTTGTTTTGGTCGCGTTCCTGGCCGCCTGCTCGGGCACCAGCAAGCCGAAGCCCGAAGAACTGCCCGCCAATCCGGCCCTGCTGGGCGTGCGCCAGGCCTGGACGGTGAAGGTCCCGGAAGTCAAGTTCCCGCTCACCGCCGCCATCAGCGGCGACATCGTCACCGTGGCCGGCAGCGACGGCACGGTGGTGGCCATCGACGCCCGCGCCGGCCGCGAAACCTGGCGCGCAAGCGCTGGCGCGCCGGTGGCGGCCGGTGTCGGCAGCGACGGTTCCCTGGCCGCTGTCGTCACCACTGGCAACGAGCTGGTGGCCATCGAGAACGGCAAGGTGCTGTGGAAGCAGAAGCTGTCGGCGCAGGCCTTCACCGCACCGCTGGTCGCTGGCCGCCGCGTGTTCGTGCAGACCGCCGACCGCAGCGTCAGCGCCTGGGACGGCCAGAGTGGCCGCCGCCTGTGGATCCAGCAACGTGCCGGTGAAAACCTGGTGCTGCGCAAGTCGGGCGTATTGATGGCTGTCGGCGACACGCTGGTGGCCGGCCTCGGCGGCCGTCTGGTCGGCATCAACCCTGGCAACGGCACCTCGCGCTGGGAGGCTCCCATTGCCGCACCGCGCGGCACCAACGACGTGGAGCGCCTCGTCGACCTTACCGGCAGCGTGAGCCGTGTCGGCGACTCGGTCTGCGCACGGGCCTATTACGCCAGTGTCGGCTGCGTCGACACCGCGCGCGGTACGCTGGTCTGGAGCAAGCCGGCCTCGGGCGCCGACGGCGTCAGCGGCGACGACCGCTTTGTCTACGGCACCGAATCCGACGGCAGCGTCATCGCCTGGCGCCGCGGCGACGGCGAACGTGCCTGGCAGATGAGCCGCCTCAAGAATCGCGAGCTGACCTCGCCGCTGGCCGTGGGCCGCTCGTTGATCATCGGCGAGAGCACCGGCACGCTGCATTTCGTGTCGCGCGAAGACGGCGCTCTGCTCAATCGTGTCACTCCCGATGGCTCCGCCATCACCGTTGCGCCGGTGCTCGTCGGCAACACGGTCGTGGTCGTGACTGCCAAGGGTGGTGTGTTTGGCTATCGCCCTGAATAATCTTTTGAATCTTTTCTCGCAAGGCCCGACCATGAAAACCGCGCCATCGAAAGGCCGGCCATGAAGCCGGTCGTGGCCCTGGTCGGGCGTCCCAACGTTGGCAAGTCGACGCTGTTCAATCGCCTGACCCAGACGCGCGACGCCATCGTCGCCGATTTCGCCGGCCTCACGCGCGACCGCCACTACGGCAACGGTCGCCTGGGCAAGCACGAGTTCATCGTGATCGACACCGGCGGCTTCGAGCCCGATGCCGGCAGCGGCATCTACAAGGAAATGGCCAAGCAGACGCGGCAGGCCGTGGCCGAGGCCGACGTCGTGATCTTCGTCGTCGATGCCCGCGAAGGCCTGTCTGCGCAAGACCATGACATTGCGAACGAGCTGCGCCGTCTCGGCAAGCCCTGCGTGCTCGCGGCCAACAAGGCCGAAGGCATGCACGACGGCACCAAGCTCGTGGACTTCTACGAGCTCGGGTTCGGCGACGTGCACGGGGTTTCCGCGGCACACGGGCAAGGCATGCGCGACCTGGTGGAGCTTGCGCTCGAGCCGTTGAACCTGCCCGATCCGGATGACGAGTCGGACCAGGACGAAGTCAACAAGCCGATCAAGCTGGCGGTGGCGGGGCGGCCCAATGTGGGCAAGTCGACGCTGATCAACACCTGGCTTGGCGAGGAGCGCCTGGTGGCATTCGACATGCCCGGCACCACGCGCGACGCGATTTCAGTACCTTTCGAGCGCAACGGCCAACGTTTCGAGCTGATCGACACGGCCGGCCTGCGCCGCAAGGGCAGGGTGTTCGAGGCAATCGAGAAGTTCTCGGTGGTCAAGACGCTGCAGGCCATTGAGTCGGCCAACGTGGTGCTGCTGCTGCTTGACGCCACGCAGGGCGTGACCGATCAGGATGCCCACATCGCGGGCTACATCCTCGAAAGCGGCCGCGCGGTGGTGATCGCCATCAACAAATGGGATGCGGTCGACAGCTATCAGCGCGAGCAGATCCAGCGGCAGATCGAAACCCGGCTGCCGTTCCTGAAGTTCGCGGCATTGCATTTCATCTCGGCCATCAAGCGCCAGGGTCTCGGCCCGGTTTGGCAGGCAATTGCGCAGGCTCACAAGTCGGCCACGCGCAAGATGTCCACGCCGGTTCTTACCCGGTTGCTGCTGGAGGCGGTGCAGTTCCAGGCGCCCAAGCGCGGCGGCATGTATCGGCCCAAGCTGCGCTATGCGCACCAGGGGGGCATGAATCCGCCGGTGATCGTGATCCACGGCAATTCCCTCGAACATGTGACCGATGCTTACAAGCGGTTTCTCGAGGGGCGCTTCCGCAAGGAATTCGATCTGGTGGGTACCCCCTTGCGAATCGAATTCAAGAGCTCCCACAATCCTTTTGCCGACAAGGACGACTGAGTCATTGGCCGCCGATGGCGGCCAATGACTTGCAGCGGGGGCGGAAGTTCCGTCTTTTGAGAACCGTTATTTTCTCAAGGCTTTTGACTTAGGTTGCTGCAGCGCGGAAACCCTGTGTTAAGGTCATCTCTCCAACAACTACTCTTGAACACGGAGAATATCGTGAGCAATAAAGGGCAACTTCTGCAAGACCCGTTTCTGAATACCTTGCGTCGCGAGCATGTGCCGGTTTCCATTTATTTGGTCAACGGTATCAAGCTGCAAGGGCAGATCGAGTCTTTTGACCAGTACGTCGTGTTGC
This sequence comes from Variovorax sp., assembly GCF_965279555.1. Lineage (NCBI taxonomy): Bacteria > Pseudomonadati > Pseudomonadota > Betaproteobacteria > Burkholderiales > Comamonadaceae > Variovorax > Variovorax sp. The sequence goes on from NZ_OZ257247.1 coordinate 1,771,342, forward strand.
TTCGCAACACAGTGACGCAAATGGTCTACAAGCACGCCATTTCCACCATCGTGCCGGGTCGTGCCGTCAATTTCTCGGCTGCCGAGAACGACGACGCCGCTGCCTGATAGCGCGGAGCGCGGCGGCCTCCGGCCGTCGCGCTTTTTCCCAATTCTGATCCCGCTTGTCTGAACAGATCCCCCGCCAGGAAGGCGCCGCCGTTCTCGTCGGCGTAGATTTCGGGCTGCCCCATTTCGACAGCGAACTCGAGGAACTCGGCCTGCTTGCGCAGACTGCCGGCCTCACGCCCGTCGCGCATCTCTCGTGCAAACGCAAGGCTCCTGACGCGGCATTGTTCGTCGGCAGCGGCAAGGCCGAAGAAATCAAGGAACTGGCCGCCCTCCACAGGGCGAGCGAAGTCATCTTCGACCAGGCCCTGAGCCCCGCCCAGCAGCGCAACCTCGAGCGCCAGCTCGACGTCGCGGTGTACGACCGCACTTTCCTCATTCTCGAGATCTTCGCGCAGCGCGCCCGCTCGCACGAAGGCAAGCTGCAGGTGGAACTTGCTCGCCTGCAGTACCTCAGTACCCGGCTCGTCCGGCGCTGGTCCCACCTGGAGCGCCAGACCGGTGGTGCGGGTGTGCGTGGCGGCCCGGGCGAAAAGCAGATCGAGCTTGACCGCCGGATGATCGGCGAGTCGATCAAGCGCACCCGCGAGCGGCTGGCCAAGGTGCAGAAACAACGCGGTACGCAGCGCCGGCAGCGCGAGCGGCGCGACACCTTCAACATCTCGCTCGTCGGCTATACCAACGCCGGCAAGTCCTCGCTGTTCAACGCGCTGGTCAAGGCCCGCGCCTATGCGGCCGACCAACTGTTCGCCACGCTCGACACCACCACGCGCAACCTCTATCTGGGCGATGCGCGGCGCCAGGTGTCGATCTCCGACACCGTGGGCTTCATTCGCGACCTGCCGCACGGCCTGGTCGACGCGTTCAAGGCGACGCTGCAGGAGGCGGTCGACGCCGACCTGCTGCTGCACGTCGTCGACGCCTCCAACCCCCATTACCCCGAGCAGATGGCCGAGGTGCAGACCGTGTTGCGCGAGATCGGTGCCGACACCGTCCCGCAGCTTCTGGTCTTCAACAAGCTCGACGCCCTTGAAAGCACGCAGCATCCGCTGCATCTGCAGGACGAGATGGAAATCGACGGCGTGCAGGTTCCCCGCATCTTCCTGAGCGCCAGAAGCGGCGAGGGCGTGCCGTTGCTGCGCGCCGAGCTCGCCCGGCAATCGGGCTCCGTAGCCGATACGATGTCCCCTGGGGCGAACGCTGAATTGCACGATGCGGCCAATTGATTGGGCACAATCCCGCCACTGACAAGAGAACGAAGCGAATGAATTCAAAGCCAGCGCGGAGAGGGTTTCTGGGCATGTTCAATCTGAACGATGGCCGGTGGGGTCGTGGCGACGAGCCGTCCTCCAACGGTGATCGCCCAGCCGGCAACCGTCCCCCCGACGCCAATCCTCCAGGCGCACCGACGCCCCCGCCTTCGGGCAACAACAGCAACAACAACGACCGTCCCCGCGGCCAGGGCCCCAACCAGGGCCCACCCGACCTCGATGAACTGTGGCGAGACCTCAATCGCAAGCTCGGCGGTTTCTTCGGCGGCGGCAAGGGCGGCGGCAACCGGCCCAGCGGCGGCAACAGCAATGGTGGCGGCAACGGCTACCGGCCCGACATGAAAAACGCAGGATTCGGCCTCGGCCTGGTGGCTGCCGTGGCCGTCCTCATCTGGCTCGGCACCGGTTTCTTCATCGTGAACGAAGGCCAGCAGGCAGTCGTGACCCAGTTCGGCCGCTACAAGACGACTGTCGGCGCCGGCTTCAACTGGCGCCTGCCGTACCCCATCCAGCGCCACGAAGTGGTTGTGGTCACGCAGATCCGCTCTACCGACGTGGGTCGCGACGCCATCGTGCGCTCCACCGGCCTGCGCGAGTCGGCCATGTTGACCGAAGACGAGAACATCGTCGAAATCAAGTTCGCGGTGCAGTACCGCCTGAGCGACGCGCGCGCCTGGCTCTACGAGAGCAAGTCGCCCGCCGAGACCGTCGTGCAGGTGGCCGAGACCTCCGTGCGCGAGGTGGTCGGCAAGATGAAGATGGATGCCGCGCTGGCCGAAGAGCGCGACCAGATCGCACCGCGCGTGCGCACGCTGATGCAGACCATCCTCGACCGTTACAAGGTCGGTGTCGAAGTGGTCGGCATCAATCTGCAGCAGGGCGGCGTGCGTCCGCCCGAGCAGGTGCAAGCCGCGTTCGACGACGTGCTCAAGGCCGGCCAGGAGCGCGAACGCGCCAAGAACGAAGCCCAGGCCTACGCCAACAACGTGGTGCCGCTCGCCACCGGTACGGCTTCGCGCCTGAAGGAAGAATCCGAAGCGTACAAGGCGCGTATCGTGGCGCAGGCCCAGGGTGATGCCGGCCGCTTCGCCTCGGTGCTGGCCGAGTACCAGAAGGCGCCGCAGGTGACCCGCGACCGCATGTACACCGACGCCATGCAGCAGATCTACGCCAGCACGACCAAGGTGCTGGTCGACAGCAAGCAGGGTTCCAACCTGCTGTACCTGCCGCTCGACAAGCTGATGCAGCAAAGCGGAAACAGCAGTGCCGCGCCCACGCCGGTCGATGCGGCCAGCCCCAACGTGGCCGGCACCGCTCCGCCGCAGTCCTCGGTGATCCCGGTAGCGCCCGTGACAGGCGACGTGCGAGCCCGCGACGGCCGCTCGCGCGACCGCGACGTGCGTTGAACAAGGACTAGAAGAACATGAACAGAATCGGATTCATCGCATCGTCGATCCTCGTCTTGCTCGTGCTGCTGAGCTCGACCCTCTTCGTGGTCGACCAGCGCCAGTTCGGCGTGGTCTATGCCCTCGGCCAGATCAAGCAGGTCATCACCGAGCCGGGCCTCAACTTCAAGCTGCCGCCGCCGTTCCAGAACGTGTCTTACATCGACAAGCGGCTGCTGACGCTCTCCAGCATCGACACCGAACCCATGCTCACTGCTGAAAAGCAGCGCGTGGTGATCGACTGGTACGTGCGCTGGCGCATCAGCGACCCGCAGGCCTACATCCGCAACGTGGGTCTCGACGAGAACGCCGGTGCGATGCAGCTCAACCGTGTGGTGCGCAATGCGTTCCAGGAAAACATCAACAAGCGCACCGTGCGCGACCTGATCTCGGTGCGCCGCGAGGCCCTGATGGCCGACGTGCAGCGCGAAGTGCTGTCGGTGGTGAAGGGCGCCAAGCCCTGGGGCGTCGATGTGGTCGACGTGCGCATCACCCGCGTCGACTACGTGGAAGCCATCACCGAATCGGTCTACCGCCGCATGGAGGCCGAGCGCAAGCGCGTGGCCAACGAACTGCGCTCGACCGGTACGGCCGAAGGCGAAAAGATCCGCGCCGACGCCGACCGCCAGCGCGAAGTGATCGTTGCCAACGCCTACCGCGACGCGCAGAAGATCAAGGGCGAGGGCGATGCCCAGGCCGCCGCCGCCTACAGCGAGTCCTTCGGCCGCGACCCGCAGTTTGCGCAGTTCTACCGCAGCCTCGAGGCATACAAGCAGAGCTTCAACAAGAAGAGCGACGTGATGGTGCTGGACCCGTCGTCGGACTTCTTCCGCGCCATGCAGGGCTCGGGCTCCTCCACCAACGCTCCTCGCCGTTGATTCTTCGTCAGGAGCCGTGAGCGCCGACACTTTCTGGAGCGCACTGGCGCTCGTCCTGGTGATCGAGGGCATCCTGCCTTTCGTGTCGCCGGGAGGGTGGCGGCGCGGCTTCGGGCAGCTCATGCAGCTGCGCGACGGCCAGCTTCGTTTCTTCGGACTTTGCAGCATCCTGCTGGGTTTGATACTGCTCTGGATCCTGGCCTAGTCTTGGGCTTGTCGCGGTCCCGGTAGAATCCCGGTTTAACCACGCCCCCGATCCCCATGTCCGCTTGGGTCCTCCCGGATCACATTGCCGATGTGCTGCCTTCCGAGGCGCGCCACATCGAAGAACTTCGACGCCAGCTGCTCGATACCGCCCGTGGCTACGGCTACGAGCTGGTGATGCCGCCGCTGCTCGAGCACCTGGAGTCGCTGCTTTCGGGCACCGGCGAAGCGCTTGACCTCCAAACCTTCAAGCTTGTCGACCAGCTTTCCGGCCGCAGCATGGGCCTTCGCGCCGACACCACCCCCCAGGTGGCGCGCATCGATGCCCACCTGCTGAACCGCGACGGCGTGGCCCGCCTGTGCTACTGCGGCCCGGTGCTCCACACCCGCCCGGATCGGCCGCATGCCACCCGTGAGCCGCTGCAGTTCGGCGCCGAGATCTACGGCCACGCCGGCCTCGAGGCCGACACCGAGACCCTGCTGCTCGCACTCGACTGCCTCGATGCCGCCGGCCTGCGCGAAGGCGTGATCGTCGACCTGGCCGATGCCCGCATCGTGCGTGCGCTGTTTGCCGGTGTGCCGGTCGATGCCGCGGTGCTGGCCCGGGTGCATGCCGCGCTGGCCGCCAAGGACGCAAGCGAACTGGCCGCGCTCACCAAGGATTTCCCCGCCGCCTCGCGCGACGGGCTGCGCGCCCTGATCGGGCTCTACGGCGACGCCTCCGTGCTCGACGAGGCCGCGAAGGCCCTCAAGGACACGCCCGCCGTGGGCGCGGCGCTTGCCGACCTCAAGCAGCTCGCTGCCGGCCTGGACGGCGTTGCCGGCCGCCAGATCAGTTTCGACCTGGCCGACCTGCGCGGCTATGCGTACTACAGCGGCATGCGCTTCGGCATCTACGTGCCCGGTGCGGCCGATTCGCTGGTGCGAGGCGGCCGCTACGACGAAGTGGGGGCCGTGTTCGGCCGCAACCGTCCGGCCGTCGGCTTCAGCCTCGACGTGCGCGAACTGGTCGGCGTGCTGCCGGCCCGTCCGCTGCGCGCCGCCATCCGCGCGCCCTGGAGCGATGCGGCCGGCCTGCGTCAGGCAATTGCCCAATTGCGCAAGTCCGGTGAAACGGTAGTCTGCGTGCTGCCGGGCCATGGCAGCGAAATCGATGAATTCCACTGCGACCGCGAGCTCGTCGAGCAAGCAGGCCAGTGGAGTGTCCGAACGATCTGAATTTTTGAAGTAATGGAACGAGCATGAGCGTAACCACCGGAAGAAACGTGGTCGTCGTCGGCACCCAATGGGGCGACGAGGGCAAAGGCAAGCTGGTCGACTGGCTGACCGAAAGCGCCCAGGGCGTGGTCCGCTTCCAGGGCGGCCACAACGCGGGCCACACGCTGGTCATCAACGGTGTGAAAACCGCGTTGCACCTGATCCCGAGCGGCATCATGCGGCCCGGCGTCAAGTGCTACATCGGCAACGGCGTGGTGCTGTCGGCTGCCAAGCTCTTCGAGGAAATCGAAGGGCTGGAGAAGGCCGGCGTCGAAGTGCGTTCGCGCCTGCGCATCAGCGAGGCCTGCCCGCTGATCCTGCCGTTCCATGCCGCGCTGGACATCGCGCGCGAGGCCTACCGCGAAAAGGGCGGCATCGAGAAGATCGGCACCACCGGCCGCGGCATCGGCCCGGCCTATGAAGACAAGATCGCCCGCCGCGCCCTGCGCGTGCAGGACCTGAAGCACCCAGAGCGTTTCGCGGCCAAGCTGCGCGTGCTGCTCGACCTGCACAACCATGTGCTGACGCAGGTGCTGAGCGCACCGGCCATCGACTTCGACGAAGTCTTCAACGAAGCGATGAAGCACGCCGAGCTGCTCAAGCCCATGATGGCCGACGTCTCGCGCGAGCTGAACGATGCGCACAGGAACGGCGCCAACCTGCTGTTCGAAGGCGCACAGGGCACGCTGCTCGACGTGGACCACGGCACCTACCCGTACGTCACCTCGAGCAACTGCGTGGCCGGCAACGCCGCCGCCGGTTCGGGGGTGGGCCCGGGCATGCTGCACTACATCCTGGGCATCACCAAGGCCTACTGCACACGCGTTGGCGGCGGGCCGTTCCCCACCGAGCTCGACTGGGCCACGCCCGGCACCCCCGGCTATCACATGAGCACCGTGGGCGCCGAAAAGGGCGTGACCACAGGCCGCAGCCGCCGTTGCGGCTGGTTCGACGCCGCACTGCTCAAGCGCTCGGCGCAGGTCAACGGCCTGTCGGGCCTGTGCATCACCAAGCTCGACGTGCTGGACGGCCTCGAGAAGCTCGAACTGTGCACCGGCTATGAACTCGACGGCGAGATCACCGACATCCTGCCGATGGGCGCCGACGAGATCGAGCGCTGCACGCCGATCTACGAGACCCTCGAAGGCTGGAGCGAAAGCACCGTGGGTGTCACGCAGTACGACAAGCTGCCGATCAATGCGCGGCTGTACCTGCAGCGCATCGAGCAGGTCACCGGCGTGCCGATCCACATGGTGTCGACCAGTCCCGATCGCGACCACACGATCATGATGCGCCACCCCTACCTGGCCGACTGAAAACAGAGGAAAAGAAGAACCATGTTGACCGAAGACGGCAAGCATCTCTACGTCAGCTACGACGAGTACCACAACCTGATCGAGAAGCTCGCGATCAAGGTGCATCAGTCGGGCTGGCAGTTCGACACCATCCTCTGCCTGGCACGCGGCGGCATGCGCCCCGGCGACGTGCTCTCGCGCATCTTCGACAAGCCGCTGGCGATCATGTCGACCAGCTCGTACCGCGCCGATGCGGGCACGGTGCAGGGCCACCTGGACATCGCCCGCTTCATCACCACCCCCAAGGGCGAAATCGCCGGCAAGGTGCTGCTGGTGGACGACCTGGCCGACTCGGGCCACACGCTGCACGCCGTGATGGACATGCTGCGCAACAACTACCCGCCCATCACCGAGCTGCGCAGCGCCGTGATCTGGACCAAGGCGCTGTCGACCTTCACGCCCGACTACCAGGTGGAGTTCCTGGCTACCAACCCGTGGATTCATCAGCCCTTCGAAGGCTACGACTCCATGGGCGCCGAGAAGCTCATCGAGAAGTGGTCGGTCTGATGACCCAGTCCCGCCGGTTCACCCGGCGGGGTTGAGCAGCATCGCGGTGTAGCGCCGCTGCATTTCTTCCGGCGTCAGCTTCTCGATGCTGTGCCCCACGTTCCAGCGATGGCCGAAGGGGTCGCGAAAGACGCCGGAACGCTCCCCATAAAACTGATCTTGCGGCGCCATGTCCAGCGTGGCGCCAGCCGCGACCGCGCGCGCCACGACCGTGTCGGCATCGTCCACATGCAGGTGCAGCGTGACCGCGGTGCCGCCCAGTGTCTTCGCGCTGTGGATGTTGAACTCGGCGAATTCGTCCGAGAGCATCAGGATGACGCCGTTTTGGAAGTCCAGCTCGGCATGACCGATGCGCCCGCTGGGCTCGGTCAGCCGGAAGATCTCCTTCACCTCGAAGACCTTGCAATAGAAGTCGATGGCGGCGGCCGCGTCGTGGACGCAGATGTAGGGGAAGAGTTCGTGGATGGCCATGATGTTCGTCCGTCAGATGTTGGATGAGCGCGATTCTGGTTCCCGACCCGTTTCACGTCTTGAAGAAATTTGACCTGCTGGCAGCCGCTCAGACCGTCACGTGGCGCGACGACTTCGGTCCCGCGCGCCGGTAGGCCTGCGGCGACATGCCGGCGATCGCGAGGAAGTCGCGGTTGAAATGCGCCTGGTCGCTGTAGCCGGCATCCAGCGCCAGATCGGCCCAGGGCTGCTCGGGTTCGGTCGCGAATCGCCCGAGGACGTTGTCGAAGCGAAGCATGCGTGCGTACTGCTTGGGCGCCAGGCCGGTCATGCCGCGAAAAAGCACAATGAAACGCCGGTGGCTGTAGCCGCTTTGCGCTACCAACTGGTGGATCGCACCGGCTTGCGTACCTTCGTCGTGGGCGTTCCAGCCAGCCATGCTGGCCAGCGCCTGCGCCACTGCGGGATGCAGGCGATGCGCTGTGGAAGCGGCGAGCCGCGCGCTCAGTAACGCATCGACAATTTCCAGTTGCCGCGCAGGCGATTCGGCGGCGTGAAGCTGTTCCAGCGCAAAGCCGGCCGCCGTGCCCCAGAGTGCCTCCAGCGGTGTGTGGCGGCCGGCCAGTGCGTCTTCCGGGGCGCCGAGCAGCGCCTTCGCCGCGCCCGGCCGCAGCATGATGCCGACCGAGCGCGTCTGCAGCGAAACGTCGCGCACGAAGAAGGCCGAGCGTGTGCCGCCCACCATCGCATGGCCCACGGTGTAGCCCTGTGCATCCGCGCCGTCCCGGAACAGCCGCAGCGGCGGCCCGGAAAGCCGGAACACCAGGTGCATGCCGCCCGTGGGCAGCACATGTTCGCGCGCTCCCGGCCGTTCGCGCGGCGCCCCGTCGGGCGCGGAGGCCCACAGCAGCCGCACGAAGGGCCGCAGCTGAGGTGCGGGAAGGCGGGTCAGTTGCATGTGCGGAGAGTGTCCGTCGAGCCACTTCGCAGCGCAATCGGGCCCAGGCGCGAGCAGGGCGCGCGAACGCCGCGCTAGGATTCACTCATGAGCAAGCTTTCCACGACCCTGATCCACCACCCTTACACACCCCCCGACCCCTTCGCCGCGCCGCAGCCCGGCGTGTTCAAGGCCTCGACGGTGTTTTTCGCCGACGTGGCGGCGATGCGCGCGCGCGACTGGAAGACCAAGGCCGGCTATACCTACGGCCTGCACGGCACGCCCACCACCTTCACGCTCGAGGAGCGCCTGGCCACGCTCGAAGGCGGTACCGAGTGCCTGCTGGTGCCCAGCGGCCTGGCCGCGATCTCGCTGGTCGCGTTCGCCTTCCTGAAGACCGGCGATGAAGTGCTGATCCCCGACAACGCCTACGGCCCCAACAAGGCGCTGGCCACCGGCGAGCTCGCCAACTTCGGCATCACTCACCGCCTGTACGACGCGATGGATCCGTCCGACCTCGAGGCCAAGCTGTCGTCCCGCACGCGGCTGGTGTGGGTCGAGGCGGCCGGTTCGGTGACGATGGAATTCCCCGATCTGCCCGCGCTGGTGGAGGTCTGCCGCGCGCGCGGCGTGATGACGGCGCTAGACAACACCTGGGGCGCCGGCCTGGCCTTCGCGCCCTTCGATTTCAACGGCACGGGGCAGGGCGTAGACATCTCCGTGCATGCGCTGACCAAGTACCCGAGCGGCGGCGGCGACGTGCTGATGGGCAGCGTGGTCACGCGCGACGAGCGCCTGCACCGCGCCCTCAAGCTCACCCACATGCGCATGGGCTTCGGCATCGGCGTGGGCGACGTCGAGACGCTGCTGCGCTCGCTGCCCAGCATCGGGTTGCGCTATGCGGCGCACGACCGCGCGGCGCGCGAGTTGGCGGGATGGCTCAATGGCTGCGAAGAAATCGCGCAGGTGCTGCACCCGGCGCTCGAAGATTCGCCGGGCCATGTTCACTGGCGTGCCCTGTGCGGCGAAACCGGCCTGGCGGCGGGCCTGTTCTCCGTGGTGTTCGACGAGCGCTTCCGCACCGAGCAGGTCGACCGCTTCTGCGACAGCCTGAAGCTGTTCCGGCTCGGCTATTCGTGGGGCGGGCCGATCAGCCTGGTGGTGCCCTACGACATCGGCCTGATGCGCGACGCCAGCGTGGCGCGCTGGCCCCACAAGGGCACGCTCGTTCGCTTTTCGATCGGCCTGGAAGACGTGGACGATCTGCGGGCCGATCTGCAACAGGCGCTGGCACGGATGTAAGAAAGCGAATCGACCGCCTTGAGGGCCGCCGTGGGGGGCTCTTGAGACTGCACCGTTATCGCTTACAGTAGGCCACGCGCAGTCACCCTGACTGCCTCGCCCAAGGAGAAGCAGTGGCAACACCAAATTACGGCTACGAGAAGCGCCAGAAAGAGCTGGCCAAGAAGAAGAAGAAGGAAGAAAAGCTCCGGGAAAAGGCGAATCGCAAACTCAGCCCGAGCAGCGACGGACTGGCTCCTGGAGACCCGGAGACCGACGTGGCTTCGCTTGAACGCGATCCCCCCACGGTGCCCGAGTTGCCCACCAAGAACGGTTGATCCGTTTCTGGCGTTCCTCCATGAAAACCGCCACAGGCTTGCGCCCGTGGTGGTTTTTTCATTTGGGCAGCAGCTTGCGCAGTTCGGGCCAGACGTTGTCGAGCAACTGCGGCTGCGCCGCCGCCGTCGGATGGATGCGGTCGGCCTGGAACAGCGAGAGCGCGTCCGGCGCGTCCGCCACGCCCTTGAGCAGGAAGGGCACGAGTGCCGACCGGGTGGCGCCGGCCACCTTCGAGAACACCGCCTCGAAGCGCCGCGTGTAGTCGCCGCCGTAGTTGGGCGGCACCTGGATGCCGACGATCAGCACCTTGGCGCCGGCAGCCTGTGCGGCCTTGGTGATCTGCAGCAGGTTGCTTTCGGTGTCGGCCAGCGGCAGGCCGCGCAGGGCATCGTTGGCGCCGAGTTCCAGCACCACGAGGCTGGGCTTGTGCTGCGTGAGCAGCGACGGAAAGCGGGCGCGGCCGCCGGAGCTGGTGTCGCCGCTGATGCTGGCGTTGACCACGGTGGCCGCGATCTTCTGCTGCGCAAGCCTTTTCTCCAGCAAGGGTACCCAGCCTTCGCCGCGCTTGAGCCCGTACTCTGCACTCAGCGAATCGCCCAGCACCAGGATCACCGGCTTGCCAGCCGCGGAGGCCGGAGCCTGGGCATGCGCTGCCGTCGTCCATGTCCCCGCGCTGCCGAGCGCGGCGGTGGTCAAGATAAAGTCACGTCGATTCAAAACCAAAGCCTTTCCATGTCCCAACCCCCGTCTGATGCCATTGTCGCCGTCGAGCATGTCTTCAAGTCCGTGACCGACTCGGCCGGCACGCTGGACATTCTGCAGGACATCCATTTCACCCTCGGCGCGCGGGAAACCGCGGCCATCGTCGGCGCCTCGGGTTCGGGCAAGAGCACCTTGCTGTCGATCATCGCGGGGCTGGACACCCCCACGCGCGGCACCGTCAGGCTCGCGGGCGACGACCTGTTCGCCATCGACGAGGACGAGCGCGCCGCCGTGCGCGCGAAGCGCGTGGGTTTCGTGTTCCAGAGCTTCCAGTTGCTGGGCAACCTCAGCGCGCTCGAGAACGTCATGCTTCCGCTGGAGCTGGCCGACCGCAAGGACGCCCGCAAGGCCGCCACCGAGATGCTGGGCCGCGTCGGGCTGGGCCAGCGGCTGGGGCACTACCCGAAGGTGCTCTCGGGCGGCGAGCAGCAGCGCGTGGCGCTGGCGCGGGCCTTCGTCGTGCAGCCTTCGCTGCTGCTGGCCGACGAGCCCACCGGCAGCCTGGACTTCGCTACCGGCGAGCAGGTCATGAAGCTGATGTTCGACCTCAACCGCGAACTGGGCACCACGCTCGTGCTCGTTACGCACGACCGCGGCATCGCCGATCGGTGCGAACGCCGGATCACGATCGAGGCCGGGCGAGTCGCAGGTAATGAAAAAGCTGCCGTAGCGCCCGGCTGACAAGCGCGGTAAGCTATCAAACGGATAGCAAATATAGATAGCAGATATAACCAGGAGCAAGATCCCTCATGGACGACCTACCACCGGACGCCATTGCGGCGCTGCGGCGTGGCAGGCTGATCGAAGCCATCAAGATCGTGCGTGACAGCACCGGCATGGATCTCCGGTCGGCAAAGGATGCAGTCGAGCGCTATGCCGCCTGGATGGGGGATCCCGACCGCCGTTCGCCTGACGTTGCAGCACAGGATCGCGGCTTCGCATCGATGCCGTCCACAGCGCTGACCGCGCTGGCGCAAGGCAACAAGGTCGAGGCCGTTCGGCTCACGCGCGAAGCCACCGGCCTGAGCCTCGCGGCCGCGAAGCGGCTGGTCGAGAACCACGAAAACCCGCCGGTCGGCGCCTTCGGCCACCTGCCGTCCGAAATACCTCGCCGCCCCGTGGTCGACGAGCCGGGCCGCATGCCGACCGGCAGCTACAACTGGCTGCCGGTTACCGTCATCGTGCTGGCCATGCTGATGGTCTGGCTGCTATTCGGAAAAGAGCTTTAACCCGATGATCGTTCCCCAGTTCTGGGCCGAAGGCCGCGTCCAGGAGCGCGTGGCCGGCAAGCAAATAACCGTTCGCCGGCACGGCTGGTCCGACGACAGCCCGGTGGCAGCACAGGCGCATGCCGACCAGCGTGCCCGCGAGGCCTTCGACCGCATCGCGGCCGGCGAGAAGCTCGATCGCCGCGAACTCAAGCGCGCCTACAACGGCGCCGACGGCGTGCCGATCCGCGAGGAAATCGTCGAGCGGCAGGGCGACACCGTGGTCACGCGCAACAGCTACGGCGCGCGCTGCCTCAACACGCCCGACGTGCTGTTCGTCGACGTCGATTTCGAGGAGCCGCTGCGTGGCAGCGTGTTCGGCTTCGCGCTGGTGCCGGCGCTGATTGCGGGGGTAATCGGCGGCTGGGCCGCCAAGACCTGGCTCGGCGGGCTGATCGCGGGCATCGTGGTGTTTGCCGTGGCCTGGGTCATCGGCCAGCGCAAGAAGCGCGGCGAGCCCAGCGGCAACCCTTCGCCCGAAAAGCAGGCGGCCGAGCGCATCGGACGCTTCATGCACCAGCACCCCGACTGGCACCTGCGCATCTACCGCACGCCGGCCGGCTTTCGCGTTCTCGCCATGCACGATGTCTTCAAGCCCTCCGACAACGCGGTAGCCGATTGCTTCCAGCTGCTGGGCGTCGACAAGGTCTACGCGCGCATGTGCCGCAACCAGAACTGCTTTCGCGCCCGCCTGAGCGCCAAGCCCTGGCGCATCGGCATCGGCGACCCGATGCGGCCCCGGCCCGGCGTTTGGCCGGTGGCGCCCGACAAGCTGCCCGTGCGCGACGCCTGGATCGCCCGCTACGAAAAAGCCGCCGAAGGCCATGCCGCCTGCCAGTTCCTGGAGGCCGTGGGCAACAGCGAGAAGGTGCATCCGAACGCACTGGCGGTGCAGCAACTGCACGACGAGCGCACCCGCGCAACCAGCGGTTTACCCCTCGCCTGACGGAGCGGGGCACCTTCGTGGAACACCGCGGAACCGGCTTTGCCGGGCCGCCGGTGTTGCCCCCTTCCAGGGGGGAGGAGGCCACACGAAGTGGGCAAGCCTGGGGGTAGGGATAATCGGGGGATGTCTTCCCCCAAAGTGATTTTCGGCTTCCATGCCGTGGGCGTGCGCATCAAGACCGCGCCTAAATCGGTGCTCGAAGTGATGTTCGACGCCAGCCGGCGCGATGCGCGCATGAAACAGTTCATTGCGCGTGCGCAAGAAGCCGGTGTCCGGCTGGTCGAGGCCGACGGCCTGCGGTTGTCCAAGCTCAGCGGCAGCCACGGTCACCAGGGCGTGGTGGCGCGGGTCGAACCCGTGGCCCAGGTCCATTCGCTCGACGAGTTGCTCGAAGGCCTCGAAGAGGCCGGCACCGTGCCGCTGCTGCTGGTGCTCGACGGCGTGACCGATCCGCACAACCTCGGCGCCTGCCTGCGCGTGGCCGACGGCGCCGGCGCGCATGCGGTCATCGCGCCCAAGGACCATGCAGCCGGCATCAACGCCACAGTCGCCAAGGTGGCGAGCGGCGCCGCGGAAACGGTGCCGTACTTCATGGTGACGAACCTTGCACGCACGCTGAACGAACTCAAGGAGCGCAGCATCTGGTGCGTGGGCACCAGCGACGATGCGCCGGGCACGATCTACCAGAGCGACTTCAAGCGCCCGCTGGCGCTGGTGCTGGGCGCGGAGGGCGAGGGCATGCGCCAGCTCACGCGCAAGACCTGCGACGAGCTCGTGAGCATTCCGATGGCGGGCGCCGTCGAGAGCCTGAACGTCTCGGTGGCCAGCGGCGTATGCCTCTACGAAGCTATGCGGCAGCGCGGCGCCTGAGCGCCGTTTCCTAAGCCTGGGGCGGCGGTCCTCCCTTTCGGTGGAAGTAGATGAGTTCCGCCACGCGCCGCATCTGCGGCGTGCCCAGCAGGTGGTTGAACATCCAGTCGCTCTGGAAATTGTCGAAGGCCCAGCGCAGCGTGCGCTTGAGCAGGAAGCTCGGGTAGCTGCGCACGAACCAGTTGGCCGGATCGTCGGCCTCTTTTCGCACGAATCGCGCCACCGCCTCGCCCGCACGCTCGCCGTGCTGCAGCGCGGTGTGGATGCCGCCCGCGGTCACCGGCGACACCATGCCCGCCGCGTCGCCCACCAGCAGCGCCCGTTCCCGCGCAACCCTCGGCAGCACGCCCCCGCACGGGATCATGCCGGCGCGCACCGCGACGGGCGGCGAATCGCCCGGCGACACGACCGAGGCGATCTTGTCCAGCAGCGGATCGAGCCGCAGAGCCTGTGTGCCGCCGGGCACCACGCGGCGCGCCAGCCCTATCTGGCTCACGCCGACACCGTCGAGCGCCCAGCCGATGTAGCCGGGCGCCAGCTTGCGGTCGATGAAGCAGTGCAGCAGGTCGGGCGCCATGCGCGCACCCTGGTATTCATGCTCCACGCCGTACAGGAAGCGCGTATTGCGCGACAGGCCCAGTGCCTTGGCCACGCGCGAATGCGGACCGTCCGCGCCCACGAGGTACGTGGCCGTGATGCAGGGGCCATGCGTGACCGGCACCTCCCAGCGCCCGTTGATCCACAGCGCCTGCTCGAACAGCGTGCCCAGCCGCACGTCGACACCGCAAGCCCGCGCCGAGTCCACCATCCAGTCGAGCAGCGCGGGTGCGTCGGTGGCCCAGAACCAGTAGCCCGGCGCGTGCAGGTCGACATGCCGCATGTTGGGCGCATAGAGCCGAACACCCTCGATGCGGCGCACCAGCGCGGGCGGCACCTCGGCCAGCCATGGCACGCTGTCGACCGCGTCCTTGACGATGATGCCGGTGGTGTGGAGCTTGCTGCCGGCGCTGGCTTTCTTCTCGAGCACCATCACGCTGAGTCCTGCGAGGGCTGCGGCGCGGGCGCAGGCCAGTCCGGCAAAGCTCGCACCCACCACGAGAAGATCGACCTTGATGCCCGCCGCGCCGCTGCCGGCCGATGAAATCGGCACCGCATGCGGCGGTGTGATCAAGGACGAATCGAGGGGGGCGAAGAAACTCGAGGAAGAAGATGACATGGGCTGGCGGTGTTCGATGCGCACCGCGGTCTGCGGCGCGCATGCGAAGTTAGCCAGCCCTTGTGCGCGCGGCGTGAAGCCTGTGTGAACTCAGGACGGGTCCTTGCCGCGCGTGCGGCCGACCGCGCTGAAGATGCCGATCCCGAGCAGGATCGTCGCACCGATGCCGATGTAGAGCGTGGGCACGCCCACCACCGTGGCACCCCAGACAAGGCCGCCAAGGAAGATCAGAAACCCGATCATGTAGAGCGCAAAGGACATCGTCGTTCCTCCGGAAGCTGAGATGCGTTGCAGTATCCCGGCGCAGGCGTGGCCCCGCGGCGGCTCGCGCCGCTTGTCCGTGTGGGAGCGAGCCTACCGGGCGGCTAGGACGGGCTCGCCACCAGCAGATAGCGGCAGGCGCTTCGCCCCAGCGCCTTGAACACCAGCGGCCGGTCCACACCGAAGTCGAGACAGTCGCCCGGCGCAAGCTCGAAGCGTTCGTCGCCGTAGTCCACGCGAAGCGCACCTTCGAGCATCCACAGGCACTGCCGGTACGGCTTGCCGCTCCACCGCGGATAGCTGACCTGCGCCGAACGCGGCAGCTCGACCTCGACCAGTTCGACACCGCTGCCTGCCTGCCTTTCGGCCACCTGGCGCCGGATGTAGCCTGCTTCGGGATCTCGCCAGACGTGCTGCCCGGCCCGCGTGCGCAGGCGTTGGGGGCTGTCTTTGTCCTCAGTCAGTAGCTGCGCCAGCGGCACGCCCAGCCCCGCAGCAAGCTTGCCCAGCAACGCTGCCGTAGGGCTGCTCTGCGCGCGCTCCACCTTCGAGATCATGGCCTTGCTGACCCCCGACAGCTCGGCCAGTTCGGCAAGGCTGAGTGCCCGCGCCTGCCGCAGCGCCAGCAGCCGCGAGGCGATGAGGGTGTCGATGCTATCGGCGGCGCCTTCTGCAGAAGAAGCGCCGGAGGTGGATGAAGTGTTTCCCATATGAGATTATTATTCTCTTATATTGGACGATTCAAGGAACATCATGAGGCTCATCCCCTGTACCGAAGAAGCGCACGCAGCGGCGATTCTTGCCATCCTCAACGAAGCCATCGTCACCTCGACTGCGCTGTACGACTACAAGCCGCGCACGCCGGAGAACATGGTTGCCTGGTTCGCCACCAAGCGCGCGAACGGCTTCCCGGTGATCGGTGCGGTGGACGACGGCGGCAAGCTGCTGGGCTTCGCAAGCTATGGCGCGTTCCGTGCCTTCCCCGCCTACAAGTACACGGTCGAGCATTCGGTGTACGTCGACAGCGCCCACCGCGGCGCGGGCCTGGGCCGCACGCTGATGGAGGCGATCATTGCCGAAGCCATTGCGCGCGACGTGCACGTGATGGTCGGCGCCATCGATGCCGCCAATGCCGGCAGCATCGCGCTGCACGAGCGGCTCGGCTTCGAGCATTCGGGCACCGTGCGCCAGGCCGGCTTCAAGTTCGGCCGCTGGCTCGACGTGGCCTTCTACCAGCGGATCCTGGCGACGCCGCTGAACCCGGTCGACGGCTGAGCGCTCTCTATGCCAGCGTGTAGAAGCGCATCACCACCTCGGACGGCTTGCGCATGCCGGCGCCGGTGAACATGCGCTCGCTGATCCACTTCAGCGACGGCGAAGTGGTTTCGAAGCGCGGGTTGCAGCGGAAGTACACCTGCGACGGGTCGACGGGATCGCCGCGCAGCAGCCGGGCCATGACCTCGGGCGTTGCCGAGCGCACGGCCTGGTTCTGCACGTAGATCAGGTCGCCGGCGTCGGTCTCCAGGGCGTAGCGCGCATCGAGCTCGGAGAGCGTCTCGCTCACGATCAACTGAAAGTCGCAGCCGCCCGGCAGAACGCGCGCCCGCCAGCCGTGCCCGGTGGCTTCGCCACCCGTGATGGGCACCACGCGGCGCATCCCGCGCGGAGTGCCTCCCAGCACCTGCGGCGTGCCCACCTCGACGCGCAGGTCGGCGAAGTGCTCGAGCGTTGGCGCGGAGATCGAGTCGAACAGGCTCATCGCCATTGCCTCCTCAGGCCGCGGCGGTCTCGGCGCTGGCGCGGTCGAGCATCTCGATGGTGCCCGCGTCCAGCTTCAACTGCGTCGCGACCACGAGTTCCTCGAGCTGCGCGATCGACGTGGCGCTGGCGATCGGCGCCGTCACGCCGGGGCGTGCGATCTGCCAGGCGATAGCCACCTGGCCGGGCTTGGCGTTGTACTGCTGGGCCACCTTGTCGAGCGCGTCGAGGATGCGCAGGCCGCGTTCGTTGAGGTACTTCTTGGTGGTGTTGGCGCCGCGGGCGCTCTTGCTCGCATCGGCCTCGGTGCGGTACTTGCCCGTGAGGAAGCCGGCGGCCAGCGCGTAGAAGTTGATCACGCCCACCTCGCGCTTCAGGCACAGCGGCTCCAGCGCGTCTTCGAACACCGCGCGGTCATAGAGGTTGTAGAGCGGCTGCAGGCTCTCGTAGCGGGCGATGCCGAGCTTCTCGGACACGTCCAGCGCCTCGGCCAGGCGAGGCGCGGTGTAGTTCGACGCGCCGATCGCGCGCACCTTGCCTTCCTGGATCAGCTGGTCGAAGGCGCGCAGCGATTCTTCGAGCGGCGTGCTGGCATCGTCGTCGTGCGACTGGTAGAGGTCGATGTGGTCCGTCTGCAGGCGCCTGAGCGAAGCCTCGACCGCCTCGCGGATGTACTTGGGCGACAGGCCCACCTTGCCTTCGCCCATCGGCTTGCCGACCTTGGTGGCCAGCACCACGCGGTTGCGCTTGCCGCTTTGCTTGAGCCACTTGCCGATGATGGTCTCGGATTCGCCGCCCGTGTGGCCCGGCACCCAGGCCGAGTACACGTCGGCGGTGTCGACGAAGTTGAAGCCGGCGTCGAGCCAGGCGTCGAGCAGCTTGAACGAGGCAGCCTCGTCGACGGTCCAGCCGAACACATTGCCGCCAAAAGCGAGCGGCGAAACCAGGAGGCCGGAGCGGCCGAGCGGGCGAAGTTGCGACATGAGTTTGTGTTCCCGAAGAAGCGTTGAGAAAAAATGGTCAGACAAAACCGATGGCGCCCAGCACCGCACCGGCGCCGAGCAGCCAGAGCAGGTGGATGCGCGTGCGCCAGACGATAAGCGCAGCCGCGCCGGTCAGCAGCCACAGGTGCCAGGCGGGCGCATTGCCGGCATGGTTTCCTGCCGCCAGCACCCAGCCGGTGGCGATCAGCAGACCCACCACCACGGGGGCCATGCCCTGCTTGAAGGCGCGCACTTCGCGGCGGGTGCGGTTGCGGTGGCCCCAGCGCGTGGCGACGTAGGTGAGGGTGGTGCTCGGCAGCATGATGCCGACCATGGTGACGAGCAGCCCGAAGAAGCCCAGCAGCCACGCCCCCGGCCCGGCGCCTATGCCGCCGCCCGCGTTGAGCCCGACGTTCCAGCCCATCAGCGCCACGAACAGCACGTTGGGCCCGGGCGCGGCCTGCGCGATGGCCACGGAGGAGGTGAATTGCGCGTCGGTGAGCCAGCCGTGCTGTGCCACCAGGTAGCGGTGCATGTCGGGCACGGTGGTGATGGCGCCGCTGATCGACAGCAGCGAAAGCAGCATGTACTGCCCGAAGAGGGCGAGCCAGTCGTGCCAGTGCATCGCGATGGTCATGCCGGGATCTTCTTCCAGGTCCAAACGCAGGCCACGCCGCCGAGCACCAGCAGCACCCAGCCGAGCGGGATCTTGAACAGCGCAATGGCGCAGAACACCAGCGCCATGAAGCCCAGGCAGGTGGCAAAGCCCAGCGGGTGCTTGCGCAACTGCGGCACCAGCTTGATGCCGGTGGCCGCGATCAGCCCGCCCGACACCGCGCCCATGCCGCGCAGCGCGGCCGCCACCTGCGGATTGCCGGCGTAGTGCGCGTAGAGCACGGCCAGCGCGAGGATGACGACGAGCGGAATGGCCAGCATGCCCGCCACCGCCGCCAGGGCGCCGCGCAGTCCGAAGTAGCGGTCGCCGATCATCAGGGCGAGGTTGATCACGTTGGGGCCGGGCATCACCTGCGCCACGGCCCAGTCTTCGAGGAACTGCTCGGGCGTGAGCCATTTCTTTTTCTCGACCATCTCCCGCTGCACGATGGCCAGCACGCCGCCGAAGCCTTGCAGCGCCAGCCAGGTGAACGAAAAGAACAAGTCGCGCGGCGACTGCGGCTGGGCGGTAGGAGACGGGTGCATGTGGAGCGATTATCGTAGGCAGGCTTTCAATGCGCCGGGCATCGTGCTGACAAGATCCCGGGCGCCTCCACAGGGAAACTACCGCCATGCTCATGCAACTACGCGCACTCTTCGACCTCTGCAAGAAGGCCTTCAACTCCTGGTCGAACGACTACGCGCCGAGCATGGGGGCCGCGCTGGCCTACTACACCGTGTTCTCGATCGCGCCTTTGCTGCTGATCGTGATCGCCGTGGCCGGGCTGGTCTTCGGCCAGGAGGCAGCGCGCGGCGAGATCTTCGCGCAGCTCTCGGGGCTGATGGGCGAGCAGGGCGCGGCGGCGGTGCAGGGCATGCTGAAGGCGGTCAACAAACCCACCGAGGGCGTCGTGGCCACGGTCATCGGCATCGGGCTGCTGGTGGTCGGCGCGACCACCGTCTTCGGCGAGCTGCAGGACGCACTCGACCGCATCTGGCGCGCCCCGGCCCGCGTCAAGAACAAGGGCCTGTTCAACATGCTGCGCGTGCGGCTGCTGTCGTTCAGCATGATCATGGGCATCGGCTTCTTGCTGATGGTTTCGCTGGTGGCCAGCGCGGCGCTCGCTGCGCTGGGCAAGTGGTGGTCGCCGATGTTCGGCGCCTGGGAGTCCACCGCGCAGGTGGTGAACTTCGTCTTCAGCTTCGGGATGGTCACGGTGATCTTCGCGATGATCTACAAGATCATGCCGCGCGCCAAGGTGCAGTGGCGCGACGTGTGGGTGGGCGCGGCGGTCACCGCGCTGCTGTTCACCGTGGGCAAGCACCTGATCGGGCTGTACATCGGCAAGAGCAGCGTGGCCTCGGGCTATGGCGCGGCGGGCTCGCTGGTGGTGGTGCTGGTGTGGGTGTACTACTCGGCGCAGATCTTCCTGCTGGGCGCCGAATTCACCTGGGTCTATGCGCGCACCTACGGATCGATGAAGGACAAGAAGGGCGCGACGGAGCTCAATCCCTCGCCGACACGCGACGTGCCGCTGGCGCAGAACGACAACTGAGCGGCTCAGCCCGCGAAGCCGCCCTTGTCCAGGAACTCCTGCTCCTGCGCGGTCGACTCGCGCCCCAGCATCCTGTTGCGGTGCGGAAAGCGGCCGAAGCGCGCGACGATGTCGCGGTGCAGCACGGCAAAGCGCTGCGTATTGGCGTCCAGCGTGGCATTGAGTTCGACCGAGCGCTGCTGCTCGGCCAGTACCTCGGAGTGCATGAACGGCAGGTAGAAGAAAGGCCGCAGCTCGGCCGCAACCTGCTGGTCCATGCCAGCGGCCACCGCCTTCTTGGCCACTGCCAGTGCCCTGCCGTCGGTGGCGAGCATGTGCGGGTTGTTGCGCCAGGCGTTGCGGGGGAACTGGTCGAGCAGCACCAGCAGGGCCAGCGCGCCTTGGGCGTCCTGCGCCCAATGATCGAGCTCGCCTCGGGCCGCGGCCTGATGGGCGTCAGCAAAGCGGGCAATGAAGGCGGCGTCGAATTCGTCGTTCTTGGCAAACCAGCGTTCAGGGCCGGCGTCGCGCCAGAAGTCGGCCACTTCGCGGGCCGTGGGGAGCGGGGTGAGGGTGGGAGAACTCATCGCCGGATTGTCTTTCAGGCCGTTTCGGGCCGCGTTCCAGGCGTCTGGAGCCGGGGGAAGTCGGGGCGATGGCCGACAAGACAAGTCCCGCCGTGCTGCCTATGCTGTGTTCGCTTACACAACCCAGGAGATAAAGCTCATGACCAAATATGGCACCCTTTTGCGCGCAGCCCTCATTACCGGCGTGGCCAGTGCCGCGCTGGTCGGCTGCGGAATGATGTCGAAGTCGAACGTCGCGAGCTTCAGCGGCGCGATGAACGCGGCCAGCGAAGTCCCGCCCAACATGACGCGCGGCAGCGGGATGGCCGAGGCCTGGCTCGACCGCGACACCAATGTTCTCAAGTACAAGATCACCTACACCGGCCTGAGCGGCCCCGCCACCATGGCGCACTTCCACGGCCCCGCCGCCGCGGGTGCCAATGCCGGCGTGGTGCTTCCCTTTGCCAACCCGGCGAGCCCGATCGAGGGCCAGGCCACGCTCACGCCCGCCCAGGCCGCCGACCTGAGCGCCGGCAAGTGGTACGCCAACGTGCACACCGCGGCCAACCCCGGCGGCGAGATTCGCGGGCAGATGCTGCCGAAGATGTGATTTAGCCGGGGGCAAGACCCCTGGTCAGGTTGGTGTCGCGGAGCTGGGGTCAAATGAACGCATGACGACGACACCACCGAAGAAAAAATCCCGTGCCGCCTCCTCCAAGCCCCTCAATCCTTTTGCTTCGCGCCGCGAAGACATGCGCACCGCCCGCAAGGCGCTGGTGCTGCAGGGTGGGGGCGCGCTCGGCGCCTACCAGGCCGGCGTGTTCGCCGCGCTCAGCGAGACCGAGCTCGAGCCGCATTGGATCGCCGGCGTTTCCATCGGCGCGATCAACGCGGCGCTGATCGCGGGCAATGCCCAGGAAAAGCGTGTCGACAGGCTGCGCGAGTTCTGGCACCTTGTGTCTTCCGGACCTTCGCAGCGCCTGCCTTCCTGGCTGGGCGACCGGGCCGCTCAGAACCAGTACAGCGCCACCATGGCGTCGCTGGTGGGCATTCCGGGCTTCTTCGAACCGCGCTATTCGCCCGCCTTGCTGATGGGCGGGGCGGCGCCGCTGCTGAGCTACTACGACACCTCGCCACTCAAGTCCACGCTGGAGCGCCTGGTCGACTTCGACCGCATCAATGCCTGCGAGGCGCGCTTCAGCGTGGGCGCGGTCAACGTGCGCACGGGGAACTCGGTGTACTTCGACAACACGCGGCAGCTCATCGGGCCGGAGCACATCATGGCCAGCGGCGCGTTGCCGCCCGGCTTCGCGCCGGTGAGCATCGACGGCGAGGACTACTGGGACGGCGGCATCGTGTCGAACACGCCGCTGCAGTACGTGCTCGACCTGCATCCGCGCACCGAGCCGCTGGTGGTGCTGCAGGTCGACCTGTTCAACGCGCGCGGTGAAATGCCTCGCACCATGGCCGGTGTGCTGGAGCGCCAGAAGGACATCACCTACTCGAGCCGCACCCGCATGAACACCGACGCGCTGGCGGCCAACATGAACCTGCAGCAGGCCATTGCCGACCTCATCACCAAGCTGCCCGCCAACCTGCGCAACGACCCGAGCGTGCTGGCGGTGCAGTCGCAGCTGACGCACGAGCCGATCGACATCTTCCATCTCATCTACCGCGACAAGCCCTACGAGCTCGAATCGAAGGACTACGAGTTCTCGCGCGCCGCCGTCGAAGAGCACTGGGAGTCGGGCGTGCGCGACATGCGCAGCACGCTCGCCCACCCCGAGCTGCTGCGTGCCGACGCCACCGTCAACGGCGTGACCACTTTCGACCTCGGCGAGCATGGCTCGGGGCGCGTGAAGCGGCCCGGTCTCGCACGCTGAACCGCGTATCCGGAGAGTTCAGCCTCGACTAAGAAACCAGCGCCAGACTGGGCCCGTCACTTCAACAGGAGGAAATGTTCGTGAACATTGAAGACGTGCGACGAACGGCATTCGCGATGCCGCTGACAAGCCCCGCCTTTCCGCCCGGACCCTATCGCTTCGTGCGGCGTGAATTTCTCATCGTCACCTACCGCACCGACATGGACGCCTTGCGCGCCGTGGTGCCGGAGCCGCTCGAAGTGGTCGAGCCGCTGGTCAAGTACGAGTTCATCCGCATGCCCGACTCCACCGGCTTCGGCGACTACACCGAATCGGGCCAGGTCATTCCGGTGCAACTGCGCACCGCCAAGGGCGTGGAGAAGGGCGCGTACGTGCACGCCATGTACCTCAACGACCATCCGCCCATTGCCGGTGGCCGCGAACTCTGGGGCTTTCCCAAGAAGCTCGCGTCGCCGGTGCTGGACTACGAAACCGACGTGGTCGTCGGCACGCTCGACTACGGCAAGGTGCGCGTGGCCAAGGCCACCATGGGATTCAAGCACCGCGCGCTCGAGCCCGAGCCCATACTCGCGGGCATCGCGCAGCCCAACTTCCTGCTCAAGATCATTCCGCATGTCGACGGCACGGCGCGCATCTGCGAGCTGGTGCGCTACCACATGGTCGACGTGACGCTGCACGGTGCCTGGGGCGGCCCGGCCTCGCTCGAACTGCATCCGCATGCACTGGCGCCGGTGGCCGACCTGCCGGTGTTGAAGGTCGAATCCGCCGTGCACTACATCGCCGACATGACGCTCGCGCTGGGCACGGTCGAGCACGATTACCTCGCCTGATTTCCGCAGCCATTTTTCAACCCAACGCTCTCAAGGAAAGCTCACCATGCAACTCAAGGACAAGGTCGCCTACATCACCGGCTCGGCCAGCGGCATCGGCAAGGAAATCGCCATTCTGTTCGCTCAGGAAGGCGCGAAGATCATCATTGCCGACCTCAACAAGGAAGCTGCCGACGCCACCGCGGCCGAACTCACAGCCTCCGGCGCGCAGGCCATCGGCGTGGCTGTCGACGTGACCAACGAAGACCAGGTGAACGCCTCGGTGGAAGAGGGCGCGAAGGCCTTCGGCGGCATCGACATCCTCATCAGCAATGCCGGCATCCAGATCGTGCACCCGGTGGAAGAGTTCAGCTTTGCCGACTGGAAGAAGATGCTGGCCATCCACCTGGACGGCGCATTCCTCACCACCAAGGCCTGCCTGAAGCACATGTACGCGCAAGGCCGTGGCGGCAGCGTGATCTACATGGGCTCGGTGCACTCGAAGGAAGCTTCGCTGCTGAAGGCGCCCTATGTCACCGCCAAGCATGGCCTCATCGGCTTGGCGAAGACGGTTGCCAAGGAAGGCGCCAAGCATGGCGTGCGGGCCAACGTGATCTGCCCGGGCTTCGTGCGCACGCCGCTGGTCGAGAAGCAGATTCCCGAGCAGGCCAAGACGCTGGGCATCAGCGAAGAAGAGGTCATCAAGAACGTGATGCTCAAGGAAACGGTGGATGGCGAGTTCACGACCACGGAAGACGTGGCGCGCGTGGCGCTGCTGTTTGCTGGCTTCCCGACGAATGCGCTGACAGGGCAGTCGCTTGTAGTGAGCCATGGCTGGTTCATGCAGTAGCCACTACAGCTTCAGCTCCCAGGTCTCGCCCACCTGTGGCGAGCCATAGCCCTCGTGCGGCTCCGACTGCATGAGCTGGAAGCCGCGCTTGGCGTAGATGCCGCGCGCAGCAACCAGGCAGCTGTTGGTCCACAACACCATCTTCTTGTAGCCCTTGCGCCGCGCGAAGGCGATGCACTCGTCGACCAGCTTGCCGCCCAGCCCGAGCCCGCGCGCACCGGGCGTCAGGATCAGCATGCGCAACTGCGCCACCGTGGCCGACTTGCGCACCACGAAGATCGCGCCCACGCGCTCGCCGTTGAGTTCGGCGATCCAGCAGCGCTCCCATTCGGGTTGGAACTTCAGCAAAAACTCGCTCGCGATGCCGGCCACCAGCGCCTCGAACTTGCTGTTCCAGCCGTATTCCCGCGCATAGATTTCGCCGTGCTGCTGCACCACCCAGCCGATGTCGCCGGGCGCCGGGTCGCGCAGGATGGCGGCCTGGGGCTTGGGCGGCGGGGCTTCGGGGTCGAGCAGGGACTGCATCGTGCCCATGGCCTGCACCAGCTGCTGGCGCTGCGGTGGCGCGAGCGATTCGAGCAGCGCAGCGGCTTCCTCGCGCGACTTTTGTTGCAACGGCGCAAATGCAGCGTGGCCGGCTTCGGTCAGGTGCAGCACGCTCTGGCGCGCATCGCGCGGGTGGGGCTCCCGGGTGAGCCAGCCTTCGGTCTCGAAGCGGCGCAGGATGCGGCTCATGTAGCCCGCATCGAGCCCGAGGTCGCGCCCGATCTCGCTCGCGACCGCCGTTTCGCGGTGGGCCAGCTCGTACAGCACGCGCACGTCGGTCAGCGACATGGGGCTGCCGAGGTACGGATCGAGTGCACCGATGCGGCGCGTATAGAAGCGGTTGAACTGCCGGATCGCCTTGACGGCGGCGGCATCGACGGTAGGTGAAGTCGTGGACATGTTTGCTATTGTCATTAAATTGGTTGACTTTGGCAACCAATTGAAGTCCTGCCGACGGCGCGGTCACAGGATGTTTGCCGCGACAGGGGTGGTGGAAAACCCTAAAATCGAGGGTTGCCCACAACGGCGCCCCTACGGTGCCGACTGCCCCCACCGATGAACGCCCCCGTCGACGTCTCCTTTTTCGCGCGCGCCGCCAAGCCGCTGACCAGCTACCGCAAGTACTGGGCGGCCCGTTTCGGCACGGCCAAGTTCCTGCCGACCTCGCGCAAGGAAATGGAAGCGCTCGGCTGGGACAGCTGCGACATCATCGTGGTCACGGGCGACGCCTACGTCGACCATCCCAGCTTCGGCATGTCGGTGATCGGCCGCATGCTCGAGGCGCAGGGCTTCCGAGTGGGCATCATCGCGCAGCCCGACTGGCAGAGCGCCGAACCCTTCAAGGTGCTGGGCAAGCCGAACCTGTTCTTCGGCGTGACCGCCGGCAACATGGATTCGATGATCAACCGCTACACGGCCGACCGGAAGATCCGCAGCGACGACGCCTACACCCCCGGCGACGTCGGCGGCTCTCGCCCCGACCGCGCGGCCATCGTGTATTCGCAGCGCTGCAAGGAAGCCTGGAACGACGTGCCGATCATCCTCGGCGGCATCGAAGGCAGCCTGCGCCGCATCGCCCACTACGACTACTGGTCCGACAAGGTACGCCGCTCGATCGTGGTCGACGCCAAGTGCGACCTGCTGCTGTACGGCAACGCCGAGCGCGCCATCGTCGAAATCGCGCACCGCCTTGCTGCCAAGGAGCCGGTGCAGCAGATCACCGACGTGCGCGGCACCGCCTTCGTACGGCGCGAAACCCCCGAAGGCTGGTTCGAGATCAACTCCACCAGCGTCGACGAGCCCGGCCGCGTCGAGGCGCACGTCAATCCTTACCTGATGGTGTCCGACCAGGCCAAGGCCAACGGTGCCACCTGCGCCAAGGAAGACGAGGCGCAGGCCGTCGCCAAGGCGGCGGAAGCCGCCGGCCCGGCTGGCGCCTCGGTGGTCAACCCCGCCATCAAGCCGCTGAACTTCGTGCCGAACCCTGCGCTGCAGCCGCGCGGCAAGATCAGCGTGCCGCCGCGCGACCGCTCCGTCATCCGCCTGCCGGCCTACGAGCAGGTGCGCAGCGACCCGGTGCTCTACGCGCATGCCAACCGCGTGCTGCACCTGGAGACCAACCCCGGCAACGCCCGTGCGCTGGTGCAGGCACACGGCGAGGGCGCCACGGCGCGCGACGTGTGGATCAACCCGCCGCCCATTCCGCTCACCACGGCCGAGATGGACTACGTGTTCGACCTGCCGTACGCCCGCAGCCCGCACCCGCGCTACGCCGACGAGAACGGCAGCCACGACGGCGCCACCAAGATCCCCGCGTGGGAAATGATCCGCTTCAGCGTGAACATCATGCGCGGCTGCTTCGGCGGCTGCACCTTCTGCTCGATCACCGAGCACGAGGGCCGCATCATCCAGAGCCGCTCGGAAGACTCGATCATCAAGGAGGTCGAGGCCATCCGCGATTCGGTGAGCGGCTTCACCGGCACCATCTCCGACCTTGGCGGCCCGACCGCCAACATGTACCGCCTGGGCTGCAAGAGCCCTGAGATCGAGGCGGCGTGCCGCAAGCCCAGTTGCGTTTACCCCGGCATCTGCCCGAACCTGGGCACCAACCACGATCCGCTGATCAAGATCTACCGCCGAGCCCGAGCGCTGAGGGGCATCAAGAAGATCCTGATCGGCTCAGGCCTGCGCTACGACCTGGCCGTGCAGTCGCCGGAGTACGTGAAGGAGCTGGTGCAGCACCACGTCGGCGGCTACCTGAAGATCGCGCCCGAGCACACCGAGCAGGGCCCGCTCACCAAGATGATGAAGCCCGGCATCGGCAGCTACGACAAGTTCAAGCAGATGTTCGAGAAGTACTCGGCCGAGGCGGGCAAGAAGCAGTACCTCATTCCGTACTTCATTGCCGCGCATCCGGGCACCAGCGACGAGGACATGATGAACCTCGCGATCTGGCTCAAGAAGAACGGCTTCCGTGCCGACCAGGTGCAGACCTTCTACCCGTCGCCCATGGCCACCGCGACGACGATGTACCACACCAACAAGAACCCGCTGCGCAAGATCACGCGCGAGAGCGAGACGGTGGACATCGTGCGTGGCGACAAGCGCCGCCGCCTGCACAAGGCCTTCCTGCGCTACCACGACGCCAACAACTGGCCGCTGCTGCGCGAGGCGCTCAAGAGCATGGGCCGTGCCGACCTGATCGGCAACGGCAAGCACCACCTCATCCCGACGTGGCAACCGCTGACCGACGGCGGCTACACGAGCGCGCGGCGCAAGAATTCGACCGCTGCGCCGGCAGCTGCCAAGGCCGCACCGGTCAAGCTGGCACCGGTGAAGCCCTCGAAGGGCCGCATCCTCACGCAGCACACCGGCCTGCCGCCGCGCGACAACGGCTCGGGTTCGGCCTCGCGCAAGCCATCGGCCGGCCCGGTGCGCGGCAACATCCGCAAGCCGCGCTGAGGCGCGCAAGCCCCAGGCCGAGCACGCTGCATTGCATCAAAAGACTGCGAAGCAGTCTTTGCCGCGACTCTTGGCGAGGTATAGCGCTTCGTCGGCATCTTTCATCAATTCGAAAAACGATTGTTCTTCGTTCATTTTTGAAATGCCGACGCTGGCCGTGATTCTTCGGTCGATCACGTTCAGCTTTCGTATCTGAGCCAGGATCTGATCCGCCACCTTGGCCGCCCGCTCTTCTCCGCCTTGAGTGAGGAAGATTCCGAACTCTTCGCCCCCTAGTCGCCCGCACGGCTCATCCGCGACAGTTCGGCGGATGGTTTGAGCTACCTGTTGAAGGACTTCGTCTCCCAGCGGATGGCCGAAATCGTCATTGATGCGCTTGAAGTTGTCGATGTCGAGCATGAGGAGGCAAGCAGAACTCATATCGCGCGCCCCCTGGATTTCATCGACATCGCTCAGGAATTTTCTGCGATTGTCGATTCCGGTCAGTGCATCGGTGAAGGCCAGATCCACGAGCTTGTCGCGAAGCAGAATGCTCTGGCGGTGTATTCGAGCGAAAAGTGCATTCAAGAAGATGCCGACCAGGATCACCGTTGACACCGACAGCCATGCCCAATTCGTGTCTCCGCCAAACGGCGTGGCTATCAGCGACCCCCTGCCGAAGATGAGCCATATGCCAGCGGACACGATGATGTATTCGCTGGTTCGCGAAAACACGGGGGCTACCGCAAGGGATATTCCAATGCTCAGCACCGCCGTCCAGTAGTTTCTATTGATGCTGGGTTCGGCCAGCAGCGAAAGTTCGATGCATATCAGCCAGACAGTGATGATGGAAAACAGGGAAAAGAAAGCTATTTTCCAGCTTGCGAAAATTGAAACAATGGTGAGGGCTGCAAGAAAAATGAGCTGCCGGTTGTCATATTTATAGGAATCCTCGGCGAGAAACCACGCAATTTCCACCAGGAAAATGCCGCCTAACTGCATTCCAAGCGACAGCGGCTTGATCAGCGCCCTGAATTCATTCACGCGCGTGACTTTGCTTTTCATGTTCCGCACAATGGCAAGCCTACTGGCACATGCTATCGCACATTTTTTCCTGTCTTGATAGCTCAATCAGGTCGTTTATAGGAACGGCCTTGGAAAAAAGATAACCCTGGCCGAATTTGATGCCCATCTTGACAAGTATGTCCAGCTGGGTCTCGGTCTCGACTCCCTCAGCAACAAGTGTTGCGCCATATCTCGTCGCACTTTCCAAGGCCAGGCCTATTGCCTTGTTCATGCGCGGTTGCTCGATCATCGAGACCATTGCATAGTCTATTTTGACCTCATTGAACGGGATTTTTGCCAAGGTAGTAAGCGTGGAGTATCCCGCGCCAAAATCGTCGAGAGACAGTCCGACGCCAGCCGAGTTCAATTTTTGGATGTTTTCTTTTACGGTGTTGAGGTCTGGAACGTGCCCGGATTCGGTAATTTCTATCGATAGCATTTCGAAGGGCACGCGGTAGCGATTTAACCGATCCAGAATGCGGTCGCCAAAATCCGGCACCGTTATCGATGCAGCGGATATGTTCACGGACAACGGTGTATGAAAACCCTTGGTCATGCAGTGCGCGATTTCACGAATCACCATTTCGACGGTGCACCACTCCAATTTCAGCAGGAGCTGGTAGCGGGTCGCAACATCGAGGACGTAAAGAGGGGACAGAGGCAGACCTTCCGAAGACTGCGCTCTCAGAAGTGCCTCGGCACCACAAATCGCTCGAGTCTCCAGGTTGAACTTGGGCTGGTAGTTCATTGGCGGATTGACATTGCGAATCCAGCCAATGATCAGTTCGTGAACCTTTGCATCTTTGTCGGCCTGAGCAGAAAACGAGTCGTGAAAGTACCTTATTTGCTGATTGCTGCTCTGGAGCGCCAAGCTGATGTTTCTCAGAACGGATGAGGCGTTTGCGTCATCTGCCGTCCGGACGTTGGTCACGCCACAACGCAGCTGCACATTGGAGTAATGCCCCCCGGTAACTTGCAGGTCTTCCATGATGTCGGCATACAGCCGAGGCACGAGCTGGCAATTTTCTATTTGACTGACTGAAGTTTCTTTAACAACAAAGGCAAGCGCCAAATCGGATAGCTGAAAACATTTCGACTTCTCGTTCGAAGTCAGTTTGAGGCTTTCTTGCTCCATCAACTGGCGCGCCAGATGGCCCCAGAATTTATCCGTCCAATCGTGGCCAAGAATGCGGACCATTTCTTTGAGATTTCCAATCTCGAATGTGAGAAGTACGTGCTGCGACCGGTCTCTCTTGAGGATTGCTTCGAGGTATTCGCTCAAGGCTCTTCTGTTGGGCAGTCCGCTCAGAAGATCTGTGCGGTACATCTGCATTCGCTGAAAATAGGAATCTCTGATCTGCGCGTCAGCTCGCAGCAAGGCTACAACGCAAACTAAAATCAAAAGCGAAGTGCTGAATCCAAATACCTGCAAGGCTGTGACATGTGCGCTTACCCTTGGGGGAACCAGCTTCAGTGCAAATATGGCAGAGCTTGAAAATATGGAGCACGCCAGGCGAGCACTCCATATTTTCAGCACCTCTCTCCATCCAAATTGCTTGATAAGTTTTTTGCGGTAGACCGAATGCGCGAAAATGCCACCCGCCGCGGTTATCGACATGTCCAGCAAGAAAGCTTCTACCTGATTGAAACCACCAAATATCAAGCGCGCTGAAATAGTCGAAGCCAGTGTTATTGCGCCTCCTTTCCATCCTCCCAGCAGGCCTCCGAGAAATAGCAGGTCGGACGAGAGATAGGGCTTTGAAGGCAGGTTGAAGAACTGAGAGGCCAAGGCAATCAAGGCGAAACTGGTGATGCCGAAAACCGAGCCGTATAGAAGCGTTCTCGATTCAACTCTGTCGGTAGGCGTTCTCGAGAGTAGAAGAGTGACACTCAGTATTCCGAGAAGAGCCGCTGCCTGAAGAATCAGCAGAGGGTAATTTGCCAGCTCGGCCTGCCAAGCGGCTACGAAAATTTCTTGCACTAAGTCGTCCTCCAACGCAAGATCCGGGCTGCTGACGCCGTCCCCGCGTTCGACAATATTTTTTGAAATCGGTATCTGTAGTCTTTCAACTCGACGAGTTCCTGCACATCCGACATTTGTCCTTTGAACCCGCCCGCCAGAAGGCTTCGAACCTTTTCGTGCGCATCTAAGATGCGCGACATGGCCTTCTACCGTTCTCCCCCTCCATCGACCCGCAGCTGACGCGCGCGCCTTCTGCGCCGCGCTCAGGCCCGCAAGTGGTCGCCGCCGTCCGCCTTGAGGCCGGACGCGGCATGGCTGGTCACGTCCGCCTTCCGATCGCAGCCGATCGGCTCTGGCGGGCGTCATGGAGAACTTTCAACAATGAACGCAAGAATTTCTGCCGCCCTGGCTTGGGGCGGCGTGTTGCTGGCTGGCGCGCTGTGGGGCGGAGGTGCGCTGGTGGCGCAATTCCTGATCGAGGGCGGCATTGCGCCGCAGAGCTTGTCGCTCGCGCGCTTCGCGCTCGGCCTGCCGCTGCTGTGGTGGCTGCACTGGCGAGCCGCCGCAGGGCCGGGCGGGCAATGGGCTGACCTGGCGGGCCGGGAGCGCTTCCAGGTGCTGGCAACCGGCGCCGCGATGGCGCTCAACGTGAGCTGCTGGTTCGTGGGTATCTCTTATCTTGGTGCCGCGCTGCCGACCGTGATCTCGATCTGCTGTGCCCCGGTGATCGTCGCGCTGGTGTCGGTGATGAGCGGCTACGAGCGCTTCGGCGCGCGCCTGCTGGCGGGCCTGCTGCTGGCGCTTGCAGGGGTGCTGCTGCTGGTGATGCCGGCGGCCGGTTGGGGGCCTCTTGCGCCGGGGCATGCGGCCGGCGTGGCCTGGTCTGTGGCTTCTGCCTTCTGCTACGCGATGGTGGTGCTGGGCAATGCGCGCATGCCGGCGAGGGTGCCGGCCACCACGGCATCTGCCTGGGGCATGACGGTCGCGGCCGTGTGCATGCTGGCCGTCGCATGGCCCGGCGGCATCACCTGGCCCGAAGGCGGCGCGCAATGGCTCGCGGTGGGCTATACCGGCGTGGTGACGACCTCGGTGGCGTACCTTGCCTTTGCCTGGGGCGCGCGGCGCCTGTCGCCGACCTCGGCGGTGATCGGCACGCTGATCGAGCCGCTGGTGGCCGCCTTGCTGGCCGCCGCGTTGCTCGCCCAGCCTATGTCGCCGCGCCAGTGGGCTGGCGCGGTGCTGCTCGCGGGCGCGATGTTGCTGCTGGTGCGGCGCAGCAGATCCGCACAGACCGATTGAAGGCACGCCGAGACCTTCCGTTGTATGGTGTGGCCCCATGAGCAGTTCGCCCCACCTGCCGGTTCCATGGCTGCGCTCCCTGACGGGCGCGCTTCTGATTGCAGCTTCGACGGCGGGGCTTGCCGCCCCGCCCGAAGCGCCAGCCGCCCAGACGCTTCGCGCCACCCACCAGCGCCTGAGCGACAAGCTCGACCACAACAGCTTCGGGCGGCCTGTGCAGATCGACTCCGTGGAGACTGCCGACGGCCTGCAAGGCGACGTCTATGCCGTGGTCGACCATCCGCTGTCGGAGATCAGTGGCACGCTCAAGGGTTCAGCCCATTGGTGCGATGTGCTGAACCTGCACATCAACAACCGGCGCTGCACCGTGGCCAGCGGGCCCCAAGGGCGCGACATGCTCACGCTCTACGTGGTGCGGCGCTACGACAAGCCGATCGACCAGGCCTTCGAACTGCCGTTCGTCTATCGCGTCGTGAGTGCCTCGCCCGAGCATCTGTCGGTCGAACTGACGGCCGAGAGCGGGCCGCTAGGCACGAGCAACTACCGCGTCAGGCTCGAGGCCCTGGCGCTGGACGAGCACAAGAGCTTCCTGCATTTCAGCTACAGCTATGACCACAACGCGATGGTCCGGCTGGGCACCATGGCCTACCTCGCGACCTTCGGCAGCGACAAGGTGGGCTTCACCGTGGTCGGCAAGACGCCGGAGGGTCAGCCCGACTACATACGCGGGCTGCGCGGGCTGGTGGAACGCAATGCGATGCGCTACTTCCTGACGCTGGACGCCTACCTCGCGGCACCCGGCACCGACCAGGCCGACCGCCGCCAGCGCCGCTGGTTCGCGGCCGCCGAGCAGTACCCGCGCCAGTTGCACGAGGTCGACCTGGACACCTATCTCGCGCTCAAGCGCGAGGACCGGCAGCGCGACGGCGTGGCGACGCGCTGAAGCAGCCCGATCAGCCGGCCAGCGTGAGCAGAGGCA
This sequence comes from Variovorax sp., assembly GCF_965279555.1. Classification (NCBI taxonomy): domain Bacteria; kingdom Pseudomonadati; phylum Pseudomonadota; class Betaproteobacteria; order Burkholderiales; family Comamonadaceae; genus Variovorax; species Variovorax sp. The sequence continues at coordinate 1,804,526 of NZ_OZ257247.1, forward strand.
CGTCGCGCTCGCGGCCCATGGCTTCGAGTTCCTCGCGGGTGCGCGTCGCCAGCCAGTTGGCCAGTGCCTCGTGCGTGGCCGGCGCCATCATGTCGCGCGAGGCAATCTCCGCGGCCTCGCAGAGCCGGGCCGCGAAATGCGGCTCCAGCGCTGCCACCGCCACGCGGCCGTCGGCGCACGGGTAGACCCGGTAGCCCGCATGCGCGCCGCCGACCGCGCCCGAAGGCTGCGTCAGGCCCCAGGTGCGGGGCAGGGCGAGCCAGTCGGCCGATGCGTTCAATGCGACTTCGAGGTACACGCCGTCGGCCTTGCGCGACCGCAGCAGCATGGCCTTGAGCACCGCCTCGCTCGCTAGCAGGGCGCCACCCATGTCGGCGTAGAGCGTGGGCGGCAGCTCGGTGCCGGTCACGAGCCCGCTTTCCGCGAGGTAGGTCAGGTCGTGGCCCGGCTCCTCGGCGCGTTCACCCGGTGCGCCGACGATGGCCACCTGCGACAGCCTGGGGTAGCGCGCATGCAGCGCCGGCCAGTCGAGCCTGAGCTTGGACAGGGCGGAGGGGCGGAACGAGGTCAGCAGCACGTCGGTTGCCGCGAGTTCGGCGTGCAACTGCTGCTGCCCGGCTTCGCTTTTCAGATCGACGGCGCGGATCTCGACGCCCTCGTGCAGCGCCGCATAGGCCGGCCGGTTGTAAAGCGCCATCGGATCGCCGCCGGGCGGCTCCAGCTTGAGGCAGGCGGCACCCATGCCGCGGCAACGCAGCAGAGCGGCCGGGCCGGGCAGGTTCAGCGCGAGGCTCAGGACGCGCACGCCCTCCAGAGGTGCGGCGTGGTCGAGGGAAGGGCTTGTTGAATCGGGCATCGGCTGTTGTCTCCAGGAAACTCGTTTCACACATTCTCACCCCGTGGCGCGGGGTTCCAAGGAGCTACTTCCCGCAAGCCGGGGTGCGGGTCCGCGCGTAGCATGTGCCGGTGGCAGCCACCTCCCTTGCCGCTGCCTCGACCACATGCAAACGACAGGAGACGAACCATGTTTGAAGCTTCCCTGATGAGCGGCCAGCGCATTCTCGTGACCGGCGGTGGCACCGGCCTGGGCCGCGCGATGGCCGAGCGCTTCCTGAGCCTGGGCGCGGACGTCGCGATCTGCGGGCGCCGCCAGTCGGTCTGCGAGGAAACGGCCGCCGAATGGCGCCAGCAGTTCCCGGGCCGGCGCGTCGACACCTTCGGCGTCGACATCCGCATCGCGCAGCAGGTCGACGAAATGGTCGAGAGCCTGTTCCAGAGCGGCGGCCTCACCGGGCTGGTCAACAACGCGGCGGGCAACTTCGTCTCGCCTACCGAGAACCTCTCGCCGCGCGCCTTCGACGCCATCGCCAACATCGTGTTCCACGGCAGCTTCTACGTGACGCAGGCCGTGGGCAAGCGCTGGGTGGCGCAGGCCAAGTCGGGCGAGTGGAAGCAGGGCGATGCCTTCCGCAGCGTGATGAGCATCATCGTCACCTGGGTCGACAACGGCAGCCCCTATGTCGTGCCCTCGGCCATGAGCAAGGCCGGCATCGAGGTGATGACCAAGTCGCTCGCGGTGGAGTGGGCGCGGCACGGCATCCGCCTGAATGCGGTCGGCCCCGGCGAAATTCCCACTGAAGGCATGAGCAAGCGCCTGAACCCCGGCGAAGAGCCTGGCGCGCGCAGCAAGCAGACCAACCCGATGGCGCGCACCGGCCGCATGAGCGAGCTGCAGAACCTGGCTTCTTTCCTGATGGCGCCCGGCCAGTGCGACTGGCTCACAGGCCAGAGCATCATGATGGACGGCGGCAATGCGCTGGCCACCGGCGGCAATTTCTACGAGCTGCGCCAGTGGAGCGACGCCGACTGGCAAGCCGCGCGCGAACGCATCGAGGCGCAGAACCAGAAGGACAAGGCGCAGCGCTGACGGGCTACTTGTTCGTGCCTATTTCTTCGGCGGCCGGGCCGCGTGCACGGTGACGTGCTTGTTGACCGGGCTCGACAGCACCAGCGACGTGGTCACCGCGCCATCGACCGCCAGCGCGTCGACCACGCGCTCCAGGTCCGCCGGCTCGGCGATCGCGCAGCGCACGATGAAGCAGTCTGCGCCGGTCACCCGGTCGGCGCTCAGTACCTCCGGCATGGCCTCGAACAGCTTCAGGTAGCCGGCGATGCCCGCATGCGTGGTCTCGATGCGGATGATGGCCTGCAGTCCCACGCCCAGCGCGCGCAGGTTGACGCGCGCGCCGTAGCCTTCGATCACGCCGGCCTCTTCGAGCTTGCGCACCCGCTCGCTCATGGCCGGCTGCGACAGGCCGATGCGCTTGCCGAGCGCGGCCAGGCTCTGCCGTGCATCGGCCTGCAGCGCTTCGAGGATCAGCCGGTCTTTCTTGTCGATGTTCATGTGCGTGTCGGGGAGGTTGCGCCGCCGATGATCGATCGGTCCGAGGCCGCGATTTTCGATGGATTGCACTTCGCCGCGAGGCGCCTGGCGGGTAACGTAGCGGCCATCTTTTCCAGGAGAACCCATGCAACTCGTCGGCATGCTCGACTCACCCTACGTGCGGCGCGCCGCCATCTCGCTGCGGCTGCTCGGCGTGCCTTTCGAGCACCGGCCGGTGTCGGTGTTCAGTACCTTCGAGCAGTTTCGCGCGATCAATCCGGTGGTGAAGGCACCCACGCTGGTTTGCGACGACGGCACGGTGCTGATGGATTCGACGCTCATCATCGACTACGCCGAGGCGCTCGGCGGCCGCAGCCTGATGCCCACCGCCATTGCCGAACGGGCGCGCGCCCTGCGCATCACCGGGCTCGCGCTAGCGGCCTGCGAGAAGACCGTGCAGATCGTCTACGAGCACAACCTGCGGCCGGCCGAAAAGCTGCACCAGCCCTGGGTGGACAGGGTGCGCGGCCAGCTCGTGGCGGCGTATTCGGCGCTCGAGGGCGAGGTGGCTGCGTCACTGCCGCCAGCAGACGAGAAGACGATGACGCAGGCCGGTGTCTCGACGGCCGTGGCGTGGTCCTTCACGCAGCTGATGCTGGCCGACGTCATTGCCGCCGATGGCTTTCCCGTGCTGTCGGCCTACGCCGCGCGTGCTGAAAGCCTGCCGGTGTTCCTCGGCGCGCCGCAGGTCTGACGACGGCGTTCTTCAGCCCGCGATGTCCGCGCCGCGCTCGGCCAGCAGGCTGCGCAGCACGGAGCGGTGGCAGTGCGCCTCGTCCTCGCAATAGCAGCCGACCGACAGGTCCGTGTTGTGCGAGAGCGCGGCCAGCAGGTCGAGGCTGCGGCTCGCGTCGGACTCGGCCATCTCCGACTTGAACTTGCGCACGAAGACGTTCCACTGCGCGGGCGTCTGCGCTTCCTGCGCCTGCTTCATGGTTTCGACGGATGGCGCGAGGTTGGGGTACCAAACGTCGTACCAGTTCTGCGAGGCGAACTCGGCCTTCGGAACGCCGCGCGGCGGGCGGCGCACGGTGCCGACGCGCAGGCCTTCACCATCTGCGCGCGGGGTACCCAGGCGGACGATGCGGATGCTCATTGGGCTTTCCTTTCTTCTATCGAGTACTGTCTCAGGTGCCGACGATGCCGCCGTCGCGCCGCCGGATCGCCAGCGTTGCCGAGCGCGGCCGCGCGCTGCCTGGCACGGTGCCATCGGGCCATGCGCTGTTGTGTTTGCTGTCGCCGTCGTCGCGCGCCTCGCCCGGGTGCTGGATGTTGACGAACAGCGTGCGCCGGTCGGGCGTCACCACGCAGCCGGTGATCTCGCAGCCGTTGGGCCCGGTCAGGAAGCGCTTGATGCGGCCCGAGGCCGGGTCGGCGCACAGCATCTGGTTGTTGCCGAGCGAGGCGTAGGGCGGCTTGCCGATCACCTGGCCGCTCATGTCGGTCTGGATCCACAGCAGTCCGCCCTGGTCGAAGTGCAGGCCGTCGGGCGCGCCGAACATGTCGGCCCCGGCTGCCGGGTAGCGTGCGCCGCTACCCGGATGAGAAGGATCACCCGCGAGTGCGAAGTGGTCCCAGGCGAAGCCGGTGCTGGCGGCGTCGCCGCCGTCCTCGCGCCACCGCAGGATGCCGCCGAAAAGGTTGTTTGCGCGCGGGTTGGCGGCGTCGGTGCCGGGCTTGCCGGCATCGCCGCGCTGGCTGTTGTTGGTGAGGGTTACATAGACCTCGCCGGACTGCGGATGCACCGCGATCCATTCGGGCCGGTCCATTTTTGTGCCGCCGACCACGTCGCCGGCCAGCCGCGCGTGGATCAGCACTTCGGCCTGGTCGGCAAAGCCGCCGGCCGCGTCGAGGCCGCCACGGCCGTGCGTGAGTTCCCGCCACTGGCCGCGCCCGCCGGCGTCGTATCGCGCCACGTGGAGCGTGCCGTCGTCGAGCAGGTGGCGGTTGGCGGCGCGCGCGGCGGCATCTGTGCCGGGTCGTATCTTGTCGCGGCTGACGAACTTGTAGATGTATTCGAAGCGGGAGTCGTCACCCATGTAGACCACGAGGCGGCCGTCCTTCGCGACGGTGCAGGTCGCGCTTTCCTGGCGCTTGCGGCCCAGCGCCGTTCGCTTGATGGGCGTGGCGGTAGGGTCGAAGGGATCGATCTCGACCACCCAGCCGAAGCGGTGCGCCTCGTTCGGATGCCGGCTCAGGTCGAAGCGCTCGTCGAAGCGCCAGTACTCGACCCACTGCGAGCCGGGCACCGTGCCGTAGCGGCGCTGCGCGGCCGTCATGCGCGCGGCGGCTTCCTTCGGCCCGCCGAAATAGCCGTGGAAGTTTTCCTCGCAGGTCAGGTAGGTGCCCCAGGGCGTGACGCCCATCGCGCAATTGGCGAAGGTGCCGAACACCGCGTCGCCGGCCGGGTTGGCGGCGGTGCGCATCAGCGGCGTGCCGGCGGCCGGGCCGGCGATGCGCATCGGCGTGTTGCCGTGCACGCGCCGGGCGAACGGCGAAGGCAACGCCTGGCGCCAGCCTTCGGGCGTGCGGCGGATCTCGATGACCGACACGCCCATCGCATGGAGCGACTTGCGCACCTTCTCCGCCGTCCATTGCCTGGCGCCGTCGGCGTGCAGCAGTTGCTCGTCGGTGTATTCATGGTTCATCACGAGCAGGCCGCGGTCGCCGCTGGCGTCGAGGGCCAAGAAGTGCATGCCGTCGTGATGCATGCCGGCCTGCACGGCCTGGTCGTCGGCGCTGTCGGAGGCGTCGGGAGCGAAGGCCGGCATGCGGCCCGCTATGCCGGTGGGCGTGCCCCATGGGTAGAGCAGCTGCCATTCGTATTCGGGCGGTATGACCACGCCGTCGCGCAGCGAGGCGGGTACGCCCGTGAAGCCCAGCACGCCGGCATCGGCTTTCCCGGCGGCTGGCGCCGCGCAGCCCTGGCCGAAAAGCGCCACGACGGCGGCGGCGGAGCCCGATTGAAGAAGAAAGCGGCGGCGGTCCAGGGACATGGCGAGAGCTGTTGTGTGGGCGACAGCCGCCATCATCGCCGAGCGCCGTGGCGGGCGATACTCGCGCCCGGATCGCCCAGGAGACATCGAATGACCGACCGCATCGAATGGACCCGCCACGCCGACGGCGTGGTGGAACTGCAGCTCTCGCGCGCCGACAAGATGAACGCGCTCGACCCCGCGATGTTCGACGCGCTGATTGCCGCCGGCGAAGCGCTGCGCGGCGACAAGGCGGTGCGGGCGGTGGTCATTTCCGGGCGCGGCAAGGCTTTCTGCGCGGGGCTCGACATGGCGTCGTTCGAACGCATGCAGCAAGGCGCGGCAGGCGTGCTGGGCCAGGGTGCCGCTGGCACAGACCTGCTGGCGCGTACTCACGGCATCTCGAATGCGGCGCAGCAGGTCGCGATGGTGTGGCGGGAAGTGCCGGTGCCGGTGATCGCGGCCGTGCATGGCGTGGCCTTCGGCGGCGGACTGCAGGTGGCGCTGGGCGCGGACATCCGCATCGTCGCGCCCGACACGAAGCTCTCGGTGATGGAAATCAAGTGGGGCCTGGTGCCCGACATGGCCGGCATGGTGCTGATGCGCGAACTGGCGCGTGCCGACGTGGTGCGCGAACTGACATTCACCGGCCGCATCTTCTCGGGCGAGGAAGCGCTTCACATCGGCTTCGCGACCCGGCTCTCGGCCGACCCGCTGGCCGAAGCCCTGCAAATGGCGCACGAGATTGCAGGCAAGAGCCCGGACGCCATTCGCGCCGGCAAGCGGCTGCTCAATGCATCTGCACACCAGAGCGCCGCCGACCTGCTGATGGGCGAGTCTGTCGAGCAGCAGGCGCTGATCGGCAGCCCGAACCAGATCGAGGCCGTGAAGGCCAACATCGAACGGCGCGCACCGCGCTTCGACACGCCCGCCTGAGGCGGCCGGCCTGCAGGGCCGGGGCGCAGCTTTCAGCTTTCATTCAGCCATACAGTCAGGACTGCGCGAGCGGCCGGTAACTCCGGGCCCGCTCGCGTTGCCTTTCGTAAACAGCTTTTGCGCTCGCCAAATCAGTGCTGAAAGCTCCACGGCACCGGGGAAGTGCAACTCAAGCGGGTTTGTGTAAGAATAAAGTAGTTGTTTTAAGGGGAAAATGAATGAATTTGGACACAATTTATGTGCAGAAGGTCACGTCTTCCCCCGTGTTTGCCCTAGAGGAGGATGGCTCCTGAAGCCACACTCATTAACAATTGAACGTTTTGCCTAGCGACGGCGATCCTGCATGTCGACGACCACGTTTTTCTGCAATCTCAGCGTGCCCATCCTGGTGGGCGAGGATCGCTACAAGTACGTCCCCATCGTCGGGGTCTTCCGCAGCATTCCATTCGATCAAGTCGACGAATGGGTGATGCACCCCGACGGCAGCCCGCGCAGCGACCGCGAACTCGCGGCCGAAGTTCTTGTAGAGATCCGCAAGCCACTCGGTTCGAGTGGACGCACAGCGCCGCACGCGTTCGACGTGGAGGGCATCCTCCAGCTCGATCGCGCAGCCGCGATCGTGGTGTCTACCTTTCTGGCGGCGCTGCCGCGCGTCTGAGCTCGGCGCTCATCGGGCGCTTCAGGACGCGATGGCGCCCACTGCCCAATAGAAGGTCGGCCTCGCGCCGTTGAGCAGGTGGTCGCCCACCACGCGGCCCTTGTATATGGTCGGGTTGTGCGACGCCAGCGTGCGCGCATTGCGCCAGTGCCGGTCGAGCCGCCGGTCTTCCTGCAGCGCCGAGGCGCCGCCGATGTCGAACAGCCGCGTGCCGGCCTGCAGCACCAGGTCGACGATGCCGGCCTGGGCCTTGGCGGTGTTCAGCTCCACTTCGAACAACAGGCTTTCGGGCGCTGCCTCGTTGCGCTGGCGGAAGCGGTCGACTTCGTCGAGGCCGCGCGCCACCGCCTGCACCGTGGATGCCGCAACGAAGGCCGCGCTCGCCAGTTGCCCGATCACCTGCTGCACCAGCGGGTCTTCGCGCGGCGTGTTGCCGCTGCCGTGGCTGTAGACGCGCTTGCGCGGCTGCACGAAGGCGACCGCGTCGCGCACGATGGCCCGCGCGATGCCGACCAGCGTGGCCAGGTGAATCAGCTGGAAATGCGCGGTGAGCGGCGTGGGCTGGTCGCGCACGTACAGCAGTACGTTGACGGGCTTCACCCGCACATTGCGAAAGCGCGTGGTGCCCGATGCACTCAGCCGCTGGCCGAAGCCGCGCCAGTCATCGATGCGCTCCACGCCTTCGGCCTCCGCGGGCACCAGCGCAATCACGCGCTCGCTGCTGCCGTCGGCGTTCAGCCGTTGCGCGGAGACCGAGATCCAGTCCGCGTACAGCGTGCCAGTGCTGTAGTACTTGTCGCCGTCGAGCAGCCACGCGTCGCCGTCGGGCTTCAGCGTGGTCTGCATGGTGGTGAGCGAGCCGTCGCCCAGCTCGGTGGTGGCGTTGCCGAAGATCACGCCCTCGGCCGCCAGGCGCATCCACGGTCCGTGCAGCGCGGGGTCGATTTCCGCGAGCAGCCGTTCGATGAAGCCGAAGTGCGCGCGCAATATCTGCGGCAGGTTGGAGTCGGCTTCGCCGAGTTCGATCAGCAGGTCATAGAGCTGCGCGACCGAAGCGCCGATGCCGCCATGCGCCAGCGGCACGCGCAACGCGCCGAAGCGCTCGGCATTGAGCCAAGCCACCGGCTCGTAGGCGAGTTCGCGTTCGTTCTCGCGTTGCGCCGCGTGTTCGGCTATGCGCTGGAAGATGGGGCGGAAGCGGGCGAAGAGTTGTGGGGAAGAGGGGGCTTGCGCACCGCCGCCGCCGTGCGTGGCGCAGGACGCCGCTGCGTCGATGAGGGATTCCATGTGGCCCCGACTGTCAGCCCTCGCGCCGCGCTTGTGAAATGCGCCTTTCGAGTTTTCTTATGCCGCTTATCGTTTGCCGCGCGCATCCACCGGCCAGATCGCGACCAGCTTGTCGCCATCGACCACGTGGTAAGCGTCGTGCAGGTTGACGGTCGGGTCGCAGTGCGGCGTGATGAACTCGACGCGCGCGCCGAGTGTGGGCCGTGCATCGGCGGCTAGCAGCAGCTTGCCGTGCTCGTCGCCGAAGAAGGCGTAGCGGCTTGCCGCGGGATCGACGCCGCGCGCCACCAGCGGCACGCCGCTGTCGGTGGAAAAACACTTGGTGCCGCCGTCGACCGTGACCCAGTCGGCCGCGTTGGTGCTGACCACGGCTGTCTGCACGAACAGCGACACCTCGAAGGGCGAGGGCTGGCCGCCAGAGGCCAGCACGGTCGTGTACTCCGCGTCCATGAAGACATAGGAGCCGGCCTGCAGCTCGGTGAAGGCGTTTTCCTGCGAGTCGAGGTCGTGCGTGCCGGTGCCAGCGCCCGTCACGATCTCGAAGTGCAGGCCCTGGCGGTCGGCGGCCGCGACGATGCCTGCCACGGTCTCGCGCAGGCCGGCCGCAGCCGCGCTGCGCTTGTCGCGCTCCACGATGTGCTGCAGGTTGCCCGCATACGACTGCAACCCGCGCAGCCGCAGGCGCGGCTCGGCGGCCACCAGCGCTGCGAGTTCGAGCACCTGCGCCTGCGTGGCGGCGCCGGTGCGGTTGTAGCCCGCGCCGTAGTCCACCAGCACGTCGAGCGGATGCGCGAGCGCACCGGCGGCCTGCGCCAGGTCGGCCAGGTTGCGGGGGTTGTCGACCACCACCATCACGTCGCCTGGGCGGGCGCGCTGCGCGAGCTTCATGAGGCGCGCGATCTTGCTCGGCGTGACGGCAGGCGAGGTGATCAGCACGCCCGGAATGCCGCCTTCCACCATCACCTCCGCCTCGCCCATGGTGACGCAGCTCACGCCGATGGCGCCGGCCGCCACCTGGCGCCTTGCGATCTCGACCGATTTGTGTGTCTTCACGTGCGGGCGCAGCCCGATGCCGCGCGACTTGGCAAAGGCGGCCATGCGCTCGATGTTGCGCGTCATGGTGGGCAGGTCGATCAGCAGTGCGGGCGTGTCGAGCTGTTGGCGGCCGTTGGGCGCGCCGATCAGCGGGGCGTTGGGTTGCGTGTCCAGGAACATCGTGGCGGAGCCTTTGCGGGAGGTGTTGAAGCGGCGGAGCGCGGGAAAGTGCGTGGTGAAATGATCGCACCGAAATGAAGACACTCGACATCGAGGCTGTGCAAGCCTTCATCCGCGTGGCCGACCTCAAGAGCTTCACTCGGGCGGCCGAAGCCATGGACAGTTCGCAGTCGGCCGTGAGCCTGAAGGTGAAGCGGCTCGAGGATGCGCTGGGCCGCCGCCTGCTCGAGCGCACGCCGCGCCAGATGCGGCTGCCCGCCGAGGGGCTGGCCTTCTTGCCGTCCGCGCGTCGGCCTCCGCCGCATGCAGCGCGGCGCGATCCGCCGTCGCGGCTATTGCCTGTTCTTCGCGGTACAGCGACAAAGCCTTGCGCGCGCTGCCCGCGCCGGCACGGGCATCGAGCGGCAGCCATGTTTCCACGCTCGGCCGCCCGAACGAGTCGATACGCTCAGGAAGCGCTCCCCCATGAGAAAGCGCGCGGGGCCTGGGTGTCGAGCCACAGGTAGACCGACGCATACAGATGGCCGGCGGCGCCGTGCTGTCCGCGCTCCTGCGAGACGAAGGCCTTGAAGACCAGCCCCTCGGTGTCGTCCCAAATCGGGCCGCGCCGGCCAGCCGGCCTACTTGTCCGCCGGCGGATTGGCCTTCAGCGCGGCCAGCAGCACGCGGCCGGTGGTCTGCAGGTGTTCGGCGATCAGGGTTTGCGCCGTCTGGATGTCGCGGTTGAGCACCGCGTCGAGCAACGCCTGGTGCTCGGCGCGCACATCGCGTTTCTGCATGGAAAGCGGCGCCGACAGTTGCCGGTAGCGCTCGCTCTGCTGATAGAGCATCTGGTGCATGCGCAGCAGCCAGCTGTTGGGGCAGCCCGCCACCAGCGCGTTGTGGAAGTCCGCGTGGCTCGCCGTCCATTCGGCGCTCAGCATCGAGGGCATGGCCGCGTCCCGCTCGGCAAGGCGCGACAGCCGGTGGTGCGCCGAGACCACGCTGCCTTCCCACGCCAGGTCACCGTGGCGGATGGCTTCGGCCAGGCACAGCTTTTCTATCTCGATGCGGGCCTTCACCAGCTCTTCGAGGTCGGCCTCCGAAATCGGGCTCACGCGATAGCCGCGCGCCGGTTCCGACACCACCAGCGCCTCGGCCTCCAGCATCGCCAGCCCTTCGCGCACCGCGCCGGCACTCACGTCGAGCTCGTCCGCCAGCGCGGCGATGTTGAGCTTGGAGCCCGGCAGCATCCGGCCGCTCACGATGGCCGCGCGCAGCTCGGTGAATACCTGGCGCGTCTGGCTCATGCCCTTTGTCTTTTCGTTCATTGCTCTCCCGTCACACCGCGAAAGCGGCTGATGTTACTTGCCGGCATCCTTGATGGATAAACGCAAAAATAATATACTTACCTTCAAATAATATATTATTTGAAAAACACACCGGCAGCCAATCGGAGACAAACGACATGGCCGAGATCCAGCTTCGCACCCGCAAGAGCGCGCACCGCGCGGCACTCCACAGCGTTCATTCGCTCGATGCATTCGTCTTCACGGTGCCAGACCTCGACGAGGCCGAGCACTTCTACGACGCCTTCGGCCTGCAGCCCAGGCGCGAGGGCGGCCGGCTCGACCTGTACACGCTCGGCCATCCGCATGCCTGGGGATCGTTGCACCAGGCGCCCGGTGTGAAAAAGCTGCAGTACCTGCGCTTCGCCTGCTTCGAGGAAGACTTCGACGCCATCGCCGAGCGCATCGCGCGGCTGGAGGTGCCGCGCTGCGCGCCGCATCCGCTGGGCGACGACCGCGGCCTGTGGGTGCTGCACCCCGAAGGTTTCGCGGTGCAGATCGTGGTGGCGGCGAAGAGCGCGCCCGACGAGGGCAGCGAGCCGGTCGTGGCGCCGCGTCCGCCCGTGGGCACGGGCGCCTCGCTCAACCGCTCGCGCATACCGAAGGTGCATCCGCGCCGGCTCTCGCACATCCTGATGTTCTGCGCCAAGGTGCCCGAGGCCGTGCGCTTCTACGAAGACGCGCTGGGCCTGCGCGTGACCGACCGTTCGGGCGATCACATCGTCTTCATGCACGGCGCGCACGGCAGCGACCACCACCTGATCGCAATGGCCCGCTCGAACGGCCCGGGGCTGCACCACCTGAGCTGGGACGTCGCCGACATCGACGAGGTCGGCCGGGGCATGGAGCAGATGTACGCCGCCGGCCATGTGCGCGGCTGGGGCGTGGGGCGCCATGTGCTGGGCTCGAACTACTTCCACTACGTGCGCGACCCGTGGGGCAGCTACTCGGAGTACTCCTGCGACATGGACTTCGTGCCCGGCGACTTCGACTGGCGCGCCGCCGACCATCCGCCCGAAGACTCCTTCTACGCCTGGGGCCCCCGGGTGCCGGAAGACTTCATCACCAATTTCGAGATCGAGGCGCCGGCCGTCGGGGCCTAGCCATCTTCCGTCCTTCAACTCCCGTTCCCACCCACTAGGAAATCACATGCGCCTCCTGGCCTTTCAACACAACGGCAAGCCCGCCCTCGGCCTGCGCCTCGACAGCGAAGTCGTCAACCTCACGGCCGAAGGCATGCCCGCCACCCTCGACGAACTGCTGCGCGGCGGCCCTGACGCCCTGGCCGCCGCGAAGAAGGCGGGCCATTCCGCCCGCGCGCGGCTGCCGCTGTCCGGCATCGACTGGCTGCCGCCTGTGCAGTCGCCTTCCAAGGCCATCGCGGTCGGGCTGAACTACATCGACCATGCGGCCGAGAGCAAATTCGAGCCGCCGAGCTACCCGGTGCTGTTCCATCGCTTCCCCTCGTCGTGGGCCGGGCACAACCAGCCCATCGTGCGCCCGCACGTGTCGACACAGTTCGACTACGAAGGCGAGCTGCTCGTCGTCATCGGCAAGGCCGGGCGCTACATCTCGAAGAGCGACGCGCTGAATCACGTGGCCGGCTATTCGGTGTTCAACGACGGATCGATCCGCGACTACCAGTTCAAGTCCGCGCAATGGATGATGGGCAAGAACTTCGACCGCTCGGGCTCCTTCGGCCCCGAGTTCGTCACCGCCGACGAACTGCCCGCGGGCGCCGCCGGCCTGCGGCTGCAGACCCGCCTGAACGGCACCGTGCTGCAGGACGCCAACACGCGCGACATGATCTTCGACGTAGCCACGCTGGTGTCGGTGTGCTCCGAGCCCTTCGCGCTGCAGCCGGGCGACATCATCATCGCGGGCACGCCATCGGGCGTGGGGCTGGCGCGCAATCCGCAGGTCTTCATGAAGGCCGGCGACGTGTGCGAGGTGGAGATCGAAGGCGTGGGCCTGCTCTCGAACCCCGTTGCTGACGAGCCGCGCGGCTGATATTTCTTCAGGGCCGCCGGCTCAGGCCGGGTGCGACGGCGAGTGCCGGCCCGGCCGCCGCATCGCCATCCACCACAGCAGTGCGGCATTGGCCGCCCAGCTGGCCGCGAGCATCAGCAGCGCCGTGTGCGCCACGCCGGGAGAAAGCCCCAGCGTCAGCAGGCTCAGCGACCACGGCAGCCCGCCCGCGATGGCCACGAGCATGCCCACGTCGCTCTCCGGCACCAGCGCACAGCCGAAGATGCAGACGGCGCCCGCGACCGTGTAGATCAGCGCGGCGGTACGCCATCCGGGGCGACGGTGTGGCAGGGAATTCGATGAATTCGCGATGGGCATGCCTCTAGCATCGCCGATTGCGCGGCAAGGCGTGAAGGCCTGATGCGTGAAGGGATGTAGTGTTTTGGCGATGCGGGTTTCAGCCGCCGTTCAGCCCTTGCAATGCGCTGGGAACCGGCGCTGGGGGCAGTGCGGATTCGACCCCCAGCGCCAGCGCCAGCAGCATCGAATCGGCGCCTTCGGGGCCGGTGAGTTCCAGCCCGGCGGGCAGCCGGTCGCGCGTCAGTCCGATCGGCAGGCTCACGGCCGGCAGTCCGGCCATGCCGGCCGGCCCGGTGTTGCGGATGTAGGCTGAAAAAGCCGAGGCCGGTCGCCCGCAGAGCGTGACCTGCACATCCTCGCCGATGCGTGCGGCAGTCAGCGGAGCGGTCGGGAAAACCAGTGCGGCGATGTCGTGCCGGGCGAAGCAATCGCGGTAGGCCGCCTGCATGCGCGGCCGCAGCACGTGCAGCGCGTGGGCATAGGCCTCTGGAGTGATCGCGCCGTCGCCGAACAGCCGCTCGAACAGCGGGCGAACATCGGGGCTCACCACCGCATCGGTCAGCGCGCGTGCATCGAAAGGGCGCTGGTGGCGCGCAAAGTACGCGGCCAGCGCGGGCAGTATCTCGTGCAGCGAGATCGACATCGATCCTTCCTGGAATAGTGCGCCGGCTTCCGCAAGATCGCAGGTCACCAGCACCGCGCCGGCCGACTGAAGAGCGTGCAGGCTTTCGCGGGCCAACTCGGCCACGGGCGGATCGAGTTCTTCCCAGAAATAGGCCTCGGGCACGCCCAGACGCACACCCATGAGCGGCATCGCGCCCAGCCGCAGCGGCCCGCCGGCGACCGCATGGTCGACCAGCACGCAGTCGTCCACGCAGCGTGCCATGACGCCCGCTGTGTCGAAGGTCGGCGAGATCGGTACCAGCCCGTCGTCCGGCCAGCGGTGCACCGTGGGCCTGTAGCCGACCAGCCCGCACAGCGCGGCGGGCACGCGCACCGAGCCGCCCGTGTCGGTGCCGATGGCGACCGGCGCGGCGCGCAGGCCCAGCAGTGCCGCATTGCCCCCGCTCGAGCCGCCGGTGATGCGGGTGCTGTCGAACGGATTGCGAGACGGCCCGAAGCCGTGGTTGTGGCTGGTGACGCCTTGCGACCACTCGTGCAGGTTCGTCTTGCCGAGCACCAGTGCGCCGGCATCGATGAGCCGTTGCGTCACGCCGGCATGCATGCACGGCCGGTGGTCGGCCATCCAAGGGGCGCCGGCGGTGGTCGGCATGCCGGCGACGTCGATGTTGTCCTTGAAGGCCAGCGGCACGCCGCGCAGCGGTTGCGCGCCGGGTGCGGGGCGCGGCGAGGCATCCAGCGCGGCTGCGGCATCGAGCAATTGCGCGGCGTCGAGGTGGAGCAGGGCGCCGAAGGGCGCGATGGCCTCGGCGCGCGCCAGCAGCGCCTGTGCGTATTCCGTGGCGCGCAATTCGCCGCGTGCCATCTGCTCGGCGGCCTCGCGGGCGGAAAGATCGATCAGCGCATGCATTCGGTTCATCACGGGTTCGAAGTTGGGGCAGAAGCTGCACTCCGGTGCACATTCCGGGCCAATTTCCTGTCTTCGGCCTGAAAACAGGCCTGAAAGTGATTGGCATGAATACTGCTAAGAGTGTTTTTTGTATCCATGAGGCCTTCCAATGTCTTTCAAGTCCTTGCGTATCCTGGCCGCCGTCGCCGCGTCGATGGCTCTTCTGGCGGGCATGCCCGCGTCCGCCGCGGAGAAGGTGTCCGTGCGCCTCAAGTGGCTGGCGCAGGCGCAGTTCGCCGGCTTCTACGTGGCCAAGGCCAAGGGCTTCTATGACCAGGCCGGCCTCGACCTGACGATCAACCCGGGCGGCCCCAACCTGAATGTCGAGACGCTGGTGGCCTCGGGCAACGACACCTTCGGCCTGGCCGGCGGCACCGAGACCGTGCTGCTCGCACGCGAAAAGGGCTTGCCGCTGGTGTGCATCGGCGTGACCGTGCAGAACACGCCGTTCACCTACGTCACCTACAAGGATTCCGGCATCACCAAGGTGAAGGATTTCGCGGGCAAGAAGGTCGCGACCTGGTTCACCGGCACGCAGTACACGCTGTACTCGATGCTTGCTTCGGCCGGCGTGAAGCAGAGCGACCTGACCATCGTGCCTCAGTCGGGCTCCATGGCGCCTTTCGTCGAGAAGCAGTTCGACGTGGCCGCCGCCACCTATTACAACGAGCTGAACACCCTGAAAGAGCAGGGCCTGGGCGACAAGCTCACGCTCATCAAGCCCGACGACTACGGCGTGGTGGTGCAGCAAGACACCGTGCTCGTGTCCGAGAAATACCGCAACGAGAAGCCGCAGCAGGTGCAGGCGTTCATGAACGCCACCGTCAAAGGCTGGAAGTACGCGCTGCAGAACAAGAAGGAGGCCATCGACATCGTCATGGCTGCCGCGCCCAGCCTGAACCGCGCGCACCAGGAAGCCATGCTCGACGAGTTCGAGAAGCTGGTGAAGGCCGGCAAGGGCGGCACCGACGGCATCCTTGCCATCGACCTGCCGACCGTCGAGAAGATGCAGGCGCAGCTCGTCGGCTACAAGGCGCTGAAGGCACCGGCCGACCTGTCGAAAGCCTACGACGCCAGCTTCTGGAACCAGGTGCCGGCCGGCGACAAGAAGTTCTGAGCCGCCGCGCCATGAAGTTCATGCCTCACGAAGTGATGCCGCCGGTGGCTGCCGATAAGGCGCCTCCCATGCTCGAGCTGGTCAACGTGTGGAAGCGCTTCGGCGAAGCGCAGGCCCAGACCGTTGCTGTGTCTGGCGTCAACCTGCGGATCGCGAAGAGCGAGTTCGTCACGCTCGTGGGCCCCTCGGGTTGCGGCAAGTCGACGCTGTTCAACATGATCGCGGGCCTGCTGCCGCCGGACGACGACGGCTCGCTGCTGTTCGGCGGCGCGCCGCAGCGCGACGGGCAACTGCTCGGCAAGGTGTCGTTCATGCCGCAACGCGACCTGCTGTTTCCGTGGCGCACGGTGCTCGACAACGCCATCCTCGCGCTCGAGGTGGAAGGCACGCCGCGCAAGGAAGCGCGCGAACGCGCCCGCGCCATGCTGCCCGAGTTCGGGCTGGCCGGCTTCGCCAACCACTATCCGCACCAGCTGTCGGGCGGCATGCGCCAGCGCGTGGCGCTGATGCGCACCTTCCTGTTCGAGCGCGACCTGATGCTGCTGGACGAACCCTTCGGCGCGCTCGACGCGCTCACCCGCACCCGCATGCAGCACTGGCTGCTGGAACTGTGGGCGCGCCACCGCCGCACGGTGCTGTTCATCACGCACGACATCGACGAAGCCATCCTGCTCGGCGACAAGGTGCTGGTGATGACGGCGCGCCCCGGCACGGTGAAGAGCGAGACCGTGATCGACCTTCCGCGTCCGCGCGATCCGTCGGTGGTGCTGACGCCCGAATTCATCGGCCTGAAGCAGCGCCTGCTGGCCGAGATCGAGGAAGAGAGCCAGAAGACCTTCGCGCAGGAGGGCACCGCGCTGTGAATACCTTCCTGCAGCGCGCCGTGCGCTCGCCCGCGCTGGCTTTCTTGGGCCTGGCGCTGGTGTGGGAGCTGTATGTGCACGCCTTCGCGCCGTCGCCGCGCTACCTGCCGGCGCTCAGTGCCATCGCGCAGGACGCCTGGTCGGTGTGGCCGCAACTGGCGCGCGGCTTCGGCCGCACGCTGCTCGAGACGGTGCTGGGCTTTGCCCTGGGCGCGGCGTTCGGCTGCTTCTGCGGCACGGTGTTCACTTATTCGCGCTGGATGGAACGCTCGGTGTTTCCGCTGTTCGTGGTGTCGCAGACGGTGCCGGTGGTGGCTTTCGGCGCGCTGATCGTCATCTGGTTCGGCAACTCGCTGCTGGCCAAGGTGATGACCGCGTTCTTCCTGACCTTCTTTCCCGTGACGGTGAACACGCTGCGCGGGCTGAAGTCGTGCGACCCGCAGCGCATTGCGCTGATGAGGAGCTTTGGCGCGAACCGCCTCGTCATGTTCTTCAAGCTGGCCGTGCCTTCGGCGCTGCCGCAGATCATGGTGGGGCTGCGCGTGGCCATCGGCCTGAGCCTGATCGGCTCTGTGGTGGGCGAATGGTTCGGCGAAACGGTGGGCCTTGGCGTGATGCTCATGGAGGCCATGAACGCCGACCTCGTGGTGCGCCTGTGGGTGGTGATGTTCGCCTGCGGGCTGATGGGTGCGCTGCTCTACGGGCTGCTCACCTTCGTGGAAAGGAGGCTCGTATGGTGGCGCAGCGAAAGCTGATGGCCTCGCCCGTGGTGCCGGTGGTGTTGAGCATCGTCGTGCTGCTGGTGGTGTGGGAAGGGGCGATCCTGCTGTTCAAGATTCCGCCGTTCGTGCTGCCCAGCCTGGGCGCGATCGTGCAGCACGCCTTCACCGACACGGGCCGCCTGATGGCCGCGCTGCTGGCCACGCTGGGCGAGGCGCTGGGCGGCTATGCACTGGGCAGCGTGCTGGGCTTGTTGCTGGCAGTGTTGTTGCTGCTGGCGCCGCCGCTGGAGCGCATCGTGATGCCGCTGGCGGTTGCGGTGAACGCTGTACCGACGGTGGCTTACGCGCCGCTGTTCCTGATCTGGTTCGGCCTTGGTGCCGCGTCGAAGATCGCGCTGGTGGCGCTTGCCGTCGGCTTCACCATGCTGGTGAATGCGCTGCACGGCCTGAAGCAGGCCGACGTCGCGGCCGTGAACCTGATGCGCAGCTTCGGGGCGGGGCAACTGAAGATCGTGTGGCGCCTGCGCCTGCCGGTGGCCATGCCCTCGGTGGTCACGGCGCTTCGCATCGGCGTGCCGCGCAGCATGATCGTCGCGATCGTCGGCGAGATGCTGGGTGCCTACGCGGGCCTCGGGCGAATGATCTATGAATCGACGCAGCAGGTCGACCTGCTGAGCGTGTGGTCGGCGGTGCTCATCGCATCGGTGGCGAGCATGGTCTTCTACGGCCTGCTGGTCTGGATCGACCAGAAACTGGTGTGGTGGCGATAAATGAAGAGCACCCCCAGTCTTCGCGCACTCCATGTCGCTACGCCAACCCCCTTGCAGGGGGCAACACCAGCGGCCCGGCGAAGCCGGTTCCGCGGTGTTCTGCGAACAGATCGGATCTCGCGTGACGTGTGACGAAGCAATCGATATGACAGAGATCAAACTTCATCCTTCTGCGTACCCCGAAACCGAAGACGAGTTGCGCGTTCAGCTCGCCGCCTGCTACCGCCTGGTGGCGCACTTCGGCATGGACGACCTGATCTACAACCACATCTCGGCGCGCGTGCCGGGGCCGGAGCATCACTTCCTCATCAATCCGTACGGGCTGCTGTTCTCCGAGGTGACGGCTTCTTCGCTGGTGAAGATCGACCTCGACGGCAACAAGGTGGACGCCACCGATGCCGAAGTGAACCAGGCCGGCTTCGTGATCCACAGCGCCATCCACGCGGGCCGGCCCGACGCGCTTTGCGTGCTGCACACGCACTCGGAGGCCGGAACCGCCATCGCGGCCATGCCCGACGGCCTGGCGCCGTTGAGCCAGTTCGCGATGCGCTACCAGGGCCACACCGCCTTCCACGACTACGAAGGCGTGGCGCTGGAAACCGGCGAGCGCGAGCGGCTGGTGCGCGACCTGGGACCGCACCACACGCTGGTGCTGCGCAACCACGGCATCCTGACCGTGGGGCGCACCATCCCCGAGGCCTTCATCCTCATGTACTACTTCGAGAAGGCGGCCAAAGTGCAACTGCTAGCGCAGGGCGGCGTGGCACCCGGCCAATCGCTGGTGTATCCGCAGCCCGAGGTGAGCGAGCTGGCCGCGCGCCAGTTCACCGAATTCGCCGGCGACATCCTGCCGCCCGGCACGCGCGAATGGCCTGCGTTCCTGCGCATGCTGGAGTGCACCCAGCCCGACTACCGGCTCTGACAGCCGTTTCTTTCCTCAATTCCTGAGACATCTTCCAACCATGCAACTCGAGAACCTCACCTCTTTCATCGGCACCGAAGTCAAAGGCATCGACCTGCGCGAGCCGGTGAGCGACGCCGACTTTGCCGTGCTGCGCGACACGCTCAACCAGCGCTCGGTGCTGCTGTTTCGCGGCCAGAGCATCAACGAGGCACAGCACGTTGCCTTTTCGCGCCGCTTCGGCACGCTGCTGGGCCACGTGCTCACGCAGTTCCTCAAGAAGGAATACCCCGAGGTCTACGTGCTGTCGAACGTGTCGGAAAACGGCAAGCCTATCGGCAACCACAAGGAAGGCTGGAACTGGCACTCCGACCTGTCGTACAAGGCCGAGCCCTCGATGGGCGCATTGCTCTACGCACTGGAGGTGCCGCCGGTGGAAGGCGACACCTTCTTCGCTTCGATGCACGCCGCCTACGAAGCGCTGGACGATGACATGAAGGCTCGCATCCGCCACCTCACGGCCACGCACAGCTACGCCAACTACTACGGCAAGGCCTTTGCCGACCGCAACCCGCTCACGCCGGAGCAACTGGCCGCCACGCCCGATGTGGTGCATCCGCTGGTGCGCACGCATCCCGAAACCGGCCGGCTGTCGCTCTACGTGGGCGAAGACGTGGTCAAGCAGATCGACGGCCTGCCCGCCGACGAAAGCACCGCGCTGCTGGCCGAGCTGAATGCGCACGCCATCTCGCCCGAGTTCAGCTACCGCCACAAGTGGCTCGCGGGCGACCTGCTGGTGTGGGACAACCGCTGCACCATGCACCGCGCCACGCCCTACGACGATAACGTGTACCGCCGCGTGATGCATCGCACCACGGTGGCTGGCGACCGCCCGTTCTGACATTCGAATTGATCTCCTATAGCACCCCGCGTTTGAAGACCGACGACAACCACAAAAAGGAAGGCAAGAACATGGAACACGACGAACCCGAGATGGTGGAACCCACGGCGTTGCGCGGACGCGAGCGCCAGCGCGGCAAGGGCGCCACGTTGTCCGACGAACTGAAGGACACGCTCGAAGACCTGATCGTCAGCGGCGTCATGAAGCCCGGCGCGCGGCTCGACGAGGCCGAGCTGGCCGAACGCTTCAAGGTGTCGCGCACGCCGGTGCGCGAGGCGCTCAAGGCGCTGGCCGCCACCGGCCTCGTCGACCTGCGCAGCCGCCAGGGCGGCGTGTGCGTGGCGCGCATCTCGCTGCCCATGCTCATCGAGATGTTCCAGATGATGGCGGTGATGGAAGGCCTGTGCGCCAAGTTCGCCGCGCGCCGCGCCACCGAGGCGCAGAAGCAGCGCATGAGCAAGCTGCACGACGAGCTGACCAGCATCCTCGCTTCGGGCGACCACTCGCGCTTCTACGACGTGAACCAGGACTTCCACGATGCGCTGTACGAGGCCTCCAACACGCACTACCTGGCCGAGCAGACCCGCGCGTTGCGCAAGCGCGTGCGCGTGTACCGCCGCTATGTCACCTTCCAGCCCGGTCGCATGACCGCGACCATCGGCGAGCACGGCGCGATCCTCGACGCCATTCGCCGCAACGACCCCGACGCGGCGTTCTCGTCCGCCATCGACCACGTGAGCCTGCTCGAGGACGACATCGTCGACCTCATCGCCGCGCTGTCCGAGCAGGACGCGGGCGGCGCCTGACAACCCTCTTTCAACGAACCCGATATTTCGAACGCATCCCAGGACATCACGCCATGAAACTCGAACTCGAAGGCAAGACCGTACTCATCACCGGCGCCTCCAAAGGCATCGGCCTCGCAGCCGCCCATTCTTTCGCGGCCGAGGGCTGCCACCTGCATCTGGCCGCACGCGACGGCGTGGCTCTGGCAGCCGCAAAGGAAGAGATCGAGAAGATCTACCCCATCAACGTGCGCATCCACCCCATGGACCTGGCCGCGCCCGGCGCCATGTCGCAACTCGCCGAGGCGGCCGGCAATGTCGACATCCTGGTGAACAACGCGGGCGACATTCCCGCCGGCCCCATCGAGTCGCTCGACTTCGCCGTGGTGCGGCGCGGCTTCCAGCTCAAGGTGCTGGGCTACATGGAGCTCACGCAGATCTACTACGCACGCATGAAGGCCGCCGGCGGCGGCGTGATCGTGAACGACATCGGCAACTCCGGCGAGAACTGGGACGCCAACTACATCGCCGGCTCCACCGGCAACGCCGCCGTCATGGCCTTCACGCGCGCGCTCGGCGGCGTGAGCCTGGACGACGGCATTCGCGTGGTGGGCGTGAACCCCGGCCCGGTGGCCACCGACCGCATGGTCAAGCTGATGAAGCGCCGTGCCTTCGACACTCACGGCGACGAAGGCCGCTGGGAAGAGCTGTTCGACAACTATCCGGGCGGCCGCCCCGCCACGCCGGAAGAAGTGGCCGAGCTGATGGTGTTCCTGGCCTCGGCGCGCGCGGGCTACATCACGGGCACGGTCGTGACCATCGACGGCGGCATTGCCGCGCGCGGCTCGATCATCAAGACCAGCAAGAAGGTGGTCGAGGCCGAACAGGCCCGGAGGCTCGCGGCATGAACGCGGCATTGAAACCCGCCGTGGCAGTGCCGGCCGTGACGAGTGATGCGGAAACCCGCAACCGCTACTTCGACCGCCTGTTCACCAACCCCGACCTGATGTGGCTGGGCCAGAACACCAACCACTTTCCGCTGCATCCCGCGGTGCGCAAGGCGCTGCACGATGCCATCGACGACGAGAGCTTTCACGCCTATGCGCCGCCGCTGGGCATGGAGGCACTGCGCAGGGCCATCGTGGACGACCTGGGCGTGCCGAACCAGTCGGCAGTGGTGACGGATGGCGCGGTCGCCGCACTTGCATTGTCCTGCCGTGCGTTCTGCGAAGCGGGCAAGGGCTTCGTGACCACCGACCCGGGGTGGAAGTGGCCGCTGCAGTTCGCGGCGAAGGCCGGCTGTGCCATCACCGAGATTCCGATCTACGGGCCCGAGTACGGCTTCAAGCTGTCGGCCGAAGCATTGGCTGCTTCGACCGACGAAAGCACAGCGGTCATCTACCTGGTGGACCCCAACAACCCGCTGGGCACCACCTACACCGAGGACGAGATCCGCGCCTTCGCGGACCGCGCAAGAGAGATCGGCGCGATCCTCATCCACGACTGCACCTACCGCGACTTTGCCGACAGCCACACTCTGGCTTCGCGCTTCTATCCGGAAGGCACGGTGACCATCGTGAGCTTCTCCAAGTGGCTCGGCCTCGCGGGGCTGCGGCTGGGTGCGCTGGTGGCGTCGCCGGAGTTGCTGGCGCGCATCCTGCCGCATTCGCAGGCGCCGCTGGGTGCCAGCGTGCTGGCACAGCGCGCGGCCATCGCTGGCCTGGGCGTGAAGGCCGAATGGATGGCCGGTGTGATCGCGCAGCAGCGCGAAAACCAGCGGATGATCGTCGACGCCTTCGCCAAGCTGCCGGGCTTCGTGGTGCCGGTGTTCCCGTCGCAGGCCAACTTCATCGTGGTCGAATGCGCCGGCGCGGGCGTGACGCCCGAGGCGCTGGTCACGGCACTGGGCGAGCACGACATCATGGTGCGGCAGGGCACGTATCACACGCCGCGCTTCGGCCACCGATTCATCAAGATATCGACCACCGTGCCGAAGGCGTGGGCGCAGGCGCTGTGCGATGTGCTGCCGCAAGCGGTCGAGCGCGCACGCACGCTGCCGGCCACGGCTGCGCTGTTCTGAGGAGGCGACCATGAGCTTTGCCACCACGCCAGACGGCGTTCGCCTGTACTACGAGACCGCCGGCAGCGGCACGCCCATCGTGTTCGTGCACGAGTTCGGCGGCGACCACCGCAGCTGGGAGCCGCAGATGCGTTACTTCGCGCGGCGCCACCTGTGCGTGACCTTCGGTGCGCGCGGCTATCCGCCGTCCGACGTGCCGGCCGACGTGGAGCGCTATTCGCAGGCCACGGCGGCCGACGACATCGTGGCCGTGATGGATGCGCTGGGCCTGCAGCGCGCACACATCGTAGGGCTGTCGATGGGCGGTTTCGCGACGCTGCACTTCGGCCTGCGCCATGCGTCGCGTGCGGCTTCGCTGGTGATAGCCGGCGCGGGCTACGGCGCGGAGAAAGAACACGAGGAATACTTTCGCGGCGTATCGCTCGAAGTGGCCAGGCAATTCGAAGCGCAGGGCTCCGAGAAATTCGCGCGTACCTATTCGCTGGGCGCGAGCCGCGTGCAGTTCCAGAACAAGGACCCGCGCGGCTGGCAGGAATTTGCCACGTGGCTCGGTGAGCACGATGCGCTGGGCGCTGCCAACACCATGCGCGGCGTGCAGGCGCGGCGCCCGTCGATCTACGACCTGGAGAGCGAATTGCGCGCGATGCCAGTGCCCTCGCTCGTGGTGGTCGGCGACGAAGACGACCATTGCCTGCAGCCCGGCGTCTTCCTCAAGAAGACCGTGCCGGCCTGCGGCCTTGCGGTGATGCCCAAGACCGGCCACACGCTCAACCTGGAAGAGCCCGCCGCCTTCAACGCCTTGCTGGCCGAGTTCTTCGCACAGGTCGAAGCCGGCCAGTGGAAGCCGCGCGATCCGCGCGCGCTGCCCAGCCAGATCATGAAGACCGACTGACCATGAACGCCGACGCAGCCACGATCACTCACACACAGCAGGACGCCTGGCGCATCGACGCCACGCGTCTCTGGGACCGCCTCATGGCGCTCGCAGGCATCGGCGCCACGCCGGGGGGCGGTGTCGACCGGCAAGCGCTGAGCGCGGAAGAGATCGCGTCGTGGCGCACGATGATCGACTGGGCCTTGCAGGCCGGCCTGGAGCCTTCGACCGATGCGGCGGGCAACCTCTTCATCGCGCTGCCCGGCATCGACCGCGATGCACCGCTGGTGCTCGCGGGCAGCCATCTCGACAGCCAGCCGGGCGGTGGGCGCTTCGACGGCGTGTATGGCGTGGTGGCCGCACTGGAGGTGTTGACCACGCTGGCGCAGCGCGGCGTGCGGCCGCCGGTGGACATTGTCTGCGTCGCATGGATGAACGAAGAGGGCTCGCGCTTTGCGCCCGGCATGATGGGTTCCGAAGCCTTTGCCGGCGTGCGCAGCCTGGAGGCCGTGCGCGCGGTGCGCGACGCGCAGGGCGTTTCCGTCGCCGACGCGCTCGATGCCTTGCATGCGGCGTTTCCGGAGCTGCGGCGGCGAGCGCTGGGCTTCCCGTTGAAGGCTTATGTGGAAGCGCACATCGAGCAGGGGCCGTTGCTGGAAGCGCAGGAGCGTGTGATCGGCGTCGTCACCGGTATCCAGGGAAAGAAAACATTCGACATCGTGATCGAGGGCGAGCGAGGCCACGCGGGCACGCTCGCGATGGTCTATCGGCGCGACGCGCTCGAAGCCTTCACGCGCATCGCGGGTGCGCTGTATGCGGAGATCGGCGGCTACGACGAAGCGGTGAAGTTCACCATTGGCCGCCTGCAAGTCGAGCCGAATGCGCCCTCGGTCGTGCCCGAACGCGTGACGCTGCGCATCGACCTGCGGCACCCCGACAACGCCGTGCTCGGGTACCTGGGCGAGCGAATCGGCATGCTGTGCGACACCTTCGCAGCGCCTTGCGAGGCCACTGTCACGCCGCTCGTCGATGCGCCTTCCAACGGATTCGACCCTGCGCTGCAGCAGGCGATTGCCAAAGCCGCCGAGAGCATCGGCGAGTTGCACATGCCGATTCTTTCGGCCGCCGGCCATGATGCGCGCCACATGGCGCCGCTATGCCCGAGCGCGATGATCTTCATTCCATGCCGCGACGGCGTGAGCCATGCCGAGCACGAATGGGCCGAGCCCGAGCATGTGGCCGCCGGCGCGAATGTGCTGTTGCGCGTGCTGCTGCCCTATGCGGGTGCAGGCGAGGGAGCTGCTCCGTGAACGAAACCGTCACCGACATGGCGGATCTGCCGATGCAGCATCCGAGCGCACCGGCCAACGCGGCGCAGGCACGCGCGCGTTTCTTCAACTCTGGCAACGCCTTCAACGTGAAGCTGCCCGAGGTGCCCGCGCGGCTCTTCTCGCCGCCGCAGGAGGGGCAGTTCGGTGTGTTCGACTGCGACCAGTCCGAGGCGCTGGGCAGCGGCTTTGCGGCCACCACGCCGCTGATGCTCGCGCGCTACGTGCGCATTGCGCCCGGCGACATGCTGCTGCCGCTGGACGTGCGCGCGACCGGTGCGGTCTGGTATGTGATTTCCGGCAGCGGGCGGCTCGATGGCGCGTTCGACGGCTTCGAGTTTGGCGCGGGCGATGTTTTCCTGTTGCCCGGTGCCACCGGCTATCGCCTTGCGGCCGGTGCGGAGGGTGCGCTGCTGTGGACCGTTGGCAACGAGCCGCAACTGGCCTTCGAGCGAGCGGAGCCTGCGCCGGTGGTCGATGCATCCATCGACGTCGTTCACTATCCGGCCGCCGAGATCGAGCGACAGTTCGCAACGATCTTTTCGACCGGGACGCGCGACGAGACCTCGGGCCGCGCGCTGATCTTCTCGTCAGACAGGCAGGCCGCCGCGCGCAACCTCACGCCGACCTTGACGCTGAGTTTCAACACGCTGTCTCCCGGCACCTGGCAGCGTTCGCACCGCCACAACTCGGCTGCGGTAACGCTGGTGGTGCAGGGCGAGGGTTGCCACTCCGTCGTGGGCGATGCGCATTGCCCGTGGGAGCCATGGGCAACGCTCGTCACGCCACCGGGTGCACCGCACTCGCACCACAACCCAGGCGCGCGAGGCGCACGCTTCCTGATAGTGCAGGACGGCGGCCTGCACTATCACGCGAGGACCATGGACTTCGCTTTTCTCGAAGCAGCCTGATAACGAGTCACGCGGCTTACTTCACCCGGAAGCTGAACTGTCACTTGGCGTTGTCACCATGAGTGAATGGCTGGCCAACTTATCTCTATCGCCCTGACTGTCGACCAACACGACGCAGGGGACTATTTCTGGGTGCTCCTGGAGTCCTTCGACAACTCGATGGAATTCGAGCCGCTGATGGAAGCTGCTACAGGCTTTTCAACATACATCGAGGCGTTGCAGGCCGGGTATGTGGTGCTGAAGGGGATGTCGGAAGATTTGAATGTCGGGCCCCGGGAGGAGGGGGATGAGCTTCTGATTGCGCAAGAGCGGGGTGCCAACGGCCAGCTCTGATGCGCTGACAGGCGCAGGCTATGCTGGCGCCTGTTTGTTTTGCGAGCGACCGAGGCACATGAAGAAATCCAAGCCCCCGAAGAAGGCGGGCACCTACGACATCAAGAAACAGTGGCACTGGGGCCGCGCAATGCGCGAACTGCGCATTGCCGATTTCCTGAAAGAAGGCCGCCTGCTGGTTCCCGGCGAATACACAGGCGAGGGCCCTGCCACCGATGACGGAACCGGTGCGCTTCGCACCGTGGGCGGCATCCAGGTCGGTGCCGCGAACTACGAAACGGGAATGATGTGGGTTGGCCGAAAACTGCGGGAAGGCGACCTGCCTTCCAAGCCGGGCGGACCGGCAGCAGACTGAGGGTAAACCCCGGCGATTTTTGTCTTCGGCAGGCCTATCTTGGATTTGTGACCAATTGCTGGAGACAAACATGTTGATGGTTACAAAAGTGGTTGCAGCCGGCGTGACGGCCCTCGTGATCGGGGGCACGCCGTCGCCAAACGGCGGGGTTTCGGATCTATCTCCGATGGCGCCGCAAGTGGTTACGGCACAGGCGTATGGGGAGTCTCCCTGCGCCGGCGGGTGCAATGTCTGGCGGTTGATTTACGACGGGCGCTGACGGCCGCCGGACTCGGACGAGCAATTCCCGGTCGCACACGCGATCGGATGCCCACGTATATGCTGCCGGCTCGCATCACATTCACCGGAGCCCGAGACATATGTCCGCACAGCCCATCGAGGTCTATTCCTGGCCCACGCCGAACGGCCACAAGATTCACATCATGCTCGAGGAATGCGGCCTGCCGTACCACGCGCACCCCGTGAACATAGGCAAGGGCGACCAGTTCGCGCCCGACTTCCTGCAGATCAGCCCCAACAACAAGATCCCCGCCATCACCGACCCAGACGGTCCGGATGGCAAGCCGATCTCGCTTTTCGAGTCGGGCGCCATCCTGGTCTACCTGGCGGGCAAGACCGGCAAGCTGTTGCCGGCAAGCGATCGAGAGCGCTATGACGTGCTGCAGTGGCTCATGTTCCAGATGGGTGGCGTCGGCCCCATGCTCGGCCAGGCTCACCACTTCCGCATGTACGCGCCCGAGAAGATCGCCTATGCGATCGACCGCTACACGAATGAAGCCAAGCGCATCTACGGCGTGATCGACAAGCAGCTGTCGAAGAACAAGTTCATTGCCGGCAAGAGCTATTCGATTGCCGACATCGCAATCTTCCCTTGGCTGCGCAGCTGGGAAAACCAGGGCATCACGCTCACCGACTTCCCGTACCTGAAAACCTGGTTCGACGGCATCGCGGCGCGTCCCGCGGTGCAACGCGGCGTGAAAGTGCTGGCCGATCTGCGCCAGCCGATCACCGGCGACAAGGAGCGCGAGATTCTTTTCGGCAAGACGCAGTACGAGAAACGCTGAGAAACTTCAGGAATGGGCCAATATCCGGGCTAGAATAGAAGGCTTGTCGGGGTGTAGCGCAGCCTGGTAGCGCATCTGGTTTGGGACCAGAGGGTCGAAGGTTCGAATCCTTTCGCCCCGACCAAAAAATCGAAATGCACACAGTCTTCACGGGCTGTGTGCATTTTTCGTTTCGGCTCATGAAGAGCGCCGATCGGTGGCGTTGTTGTCACGCGGGGCGAAGTACGGAACTGGGTAGAATCTCCGCCGCTGCCGGCCCGGAAACAAAGACGTCTAAGTCGTTGATTCTCCAGGGTTCTCTCCGGCTCGCATCTGCCCGTAGCTCAGTTGGATAGAGCACCTGCCTTCTAAGCAGGTTGTCGGGGGTTCGATCCCCTCCGGGCAGGCCATTTCAGTCTCTAACCACAGCAGTTTTCTCTAACCAAGGCAGGGAGAAACCCGCCTTTTATCGGGTCGCTGGGGTCTTTCTCGCCGTCTTGTGGCGCACGTAGTCGGCGGTCTGATGTTCCGTCGAATGCCCTCCCATGGTGCGTGCAGCACCCATGCCCTCGGCGCGGTCCTTGTCCGTCAGCGCCTTGGCGCGCAGGTCGTGGAAGTGCGCGTCTTCGATGCCCGCGCGCTCCAGCGCCCGATCCCACGCGATTCGCACGCCGTGATATTTGTAGGGGCGCCCCTCCTGGTTGGCAATGACGAAGCGGATGTTGGCGCGCTTGATCACCTTCACGCGCTCGATGACCGCTCTCAGCTTCGGGGTCCACTGGATCAAGATTGCAACCTTGGTCGTCTTGGCCGCCTTTGCGGGTTTGAACGTGATGCCGTCCTTACCGATAGCCGACCATTCCAGCGCCAGCAGGTCGCCGATGCGTTGGCCAGTCAGGTACGCCAGGTCGATCAAGGCACATATCATCGGGCCGGAGCGGGTTTCCAGCCCGTCCTTTCCCTTCATCGCAGCCACCTTGATCCGGCGAAGCTCGCTGTCGGTGATGTAGCGGTTGCGCGCGGCGATGCTCATTTGCTTCACCGCCCCGGTGGGGTTCGATCCCTCGGGGCGGAAGCCCTTTTCTTCGGCGAATCGCATCAACTCCCTGAGCATCGACCGATAGGCGTTGTAGGTGCGCGGCATCGCCTTGAACCGCTTCAGAAACTCCATCACGTCGGGAGTCTTGACCTGCGATGCCCTGAACTCCGCGAAGGCGTCGGAGATCTCGCGCAGGCGGAAGGCGTCGTCTGCGCGCGTACGCTTCTCGCGGTCCTTGCCGACCTCTTCTTTCCAGTCGGCGATCAGCTTTGGCACCATGTCATCGATCCCCTTGTCGGCCGTCAGCTTGCCCAGCGCGAGGTACATCGCGGGGAGGCCTTCACGTTCGCGACACAGCTTCGTCCATTTGCGGGTCTTGCCGATGGCGGCGACGTGCCAGTAGGAGCCGTCCTTCAGGTATACCCGCTGCGGAAGATCTCGGCTCATCGGGTGCGCACTTTCGGCGGCCTGACAGTGGGCTCGTTGGCCGGCTTTCCTCCTCCGGAGCAGATCGCGTCGTAGTGCGCCC
The DNA here is from genome assembly GCF_965279555.1 of Variovorax sp. Classification (NCBI taxonomy): domain Bacteria; kingdom Pseudomonadati; phylum Pseudomonadota; class Betaproteobacteria; order Burkholderiales; family Comamonadaceae; genus Variovorax; species Variovorax sp. The sequence continues at coordinate 1,833,817 of NZ_OZ257247.1, forward strand.
GCTCCAGAATCAACGAGCCATCAACGGGGGATCTTCGGGCGCGGTAGAAGCCCTGGAGCAGCAGCTCGGACAGCTGATCTGCTGCTCTCTTGTAGCCAGTCAGCTCCTTGAGTTCTGCCCTGGAAAGAATGGCACTCGTTTTGAGATTGTCCTGTTTCATTGCACGTCCCTCAGCGCGTCGTCGTGTGCGCGGTAGATGTTGTCGGCGCAGCGCCACCGCAAATCCTGCACTTCGAGCCTGCGTGGCATCATTTGTGACTTCGACACTTGGAGACAGCGATGGCAACGCAATTCGCCGGCAAGGCACAGGAAGTCGCCTACAAACTCACTGCCGATCAGATCGCTCACGCGATGGAGCTGGCCAGCAATTCGGGCTACAACCATCCAGCAGATCCTGCTTTCGTGAGCGCGGTTCTGATCGCATTGGCGACGAACCTGCAGACTGCCGACGGCGCATTGCGGAAGAAGTAGAGCGGCGTGGACTAACACCACTTTGCCGTCGCGCAGTGCCAGGCCTCGCCAGTCTGGCGCACTGAGGCCATCCCTGACCTGGGCTGCCATCCGACGGACTTGCACGGCTCCGGCATGGCCAGTATTGAAGTTATGGTTGGCAGAGGCCCGGGCTGGACGGTGCCCGTGGCCGGTGATCGCTGCACCCATTGGCGCGACATCGAGCTGAATGTCTGCGCGCTGCAGGCACAGTTCGGTCTTGAGGATTGAGCCCGGCGATACTGCCGCCATCAAACGATGGAGGCGGAGATGAACGGACTTGCGATGCTTGGAGTGTGGGCGACGGTTGCGGTTGCGATCGCGGTCATCGCTGGCTGGGCACCCTTGCAGGCCTGGTTGGAAGCACACGAGAAGCTCGCCGCTTGGGTACAGGCAGTGGGCTCCGTTGCTGCGATTGGCCTTTCTGTGTGGGTCGTGCAGCGCCAGCATCGGCTTGAGCTTCGGAGACAAGCCACTGCAGCGTGGCAAAGCACACGTGCCGGCCTCCAAGGTCTCTTGCAGGTGATGAGTGGTGTGCAACAGGTCATTGTCAAAGTTTCGAACATCGCCCGTGCACGAGCGCCCAATGCCGAAGACTTGATACACCTCTCCATCGAGCTGGAGACTTTGTTGAATTCGCTTTCTCGAACGGACTATCTTCGCTTCGAGACACATACGGCCATCGAGGGCGTCGCTGTCACTGAGAGCCTGGGACGAACACTTTTGCTGCGAATACGCGAGGCTTATCCTCGTTTGAAGAGCGGAGATAGCGAACTTTGGGGACCCATCATCAAAATGGCTAACGAATGCGCGATCGGCACAGACGCTCGAGCGAAGGCCTTGTTTGCGAGCATCGAAGCTATGGTGCCGCCGAAATGATGGATCGAAGCGGTCGATGTTCATAGGGTTGCCACCAGAGACGGAAACAACGTGCTTCGTGCTCACGCCGCAGCCCTCCCGTAGATCTGCGCCTCGTGCGCGAAATTCGCGCGCACCAGCGCCTCGGCCTGCGCCGGCGCCACGCTGTTGCCGCACATTCGCACCTGTGCTGTCGCACTCAGCTTGATGCGCGGCACCTTCAGCGGGTCGGCCGCCTGCACGCCCCCCTTGAACAGCAGCGCCGGATCCGGGATTTCGTGAATGACGTAGTCGGCCGGGAAGCTCTGCGCCAGGAACAACTCCGGCGCCTTGAGCATGCGCAGGGTGATGTCGACCAGCACCCACCACTGGCCTTCGTACGGCATCAGCACAAGCTCAGCCAGTTCGGGGAACTGTTCGGGCAGGTGCTCGTGCAGCAGGGCGGCGCACTGCCGCGCTCGCTCGCGCAACTCGGGCGCGAGGCAGTCGGTTGGCACTTGTTCGACTTGGACCAGGCCCATGCGTCCTTTCGTGGGTAGCGTGTGCATGGGCTCGGCCAGGCCCTGCCACTGGCCGCCGTTGCTGTAGTACTTCACGCAGTAGGCGGCGACGAGGCGCTGGTTGCTGCCGGCGGCCGTGATGGTGGACATGGGCGAGTCGGCGGCGCGGCCGTCGCCGTCGTAGAAACCGCCGTTGGCCTGTTCGATGCACGCGGCCACCAGCGCCTGCTCTCCGCGGTGCGCGCCGGTGATGGTGCGCAGCGGCTCGGCCGCGTCGTTGCCTGCGCGGTCGCCGTGGTGCGTCAGGTGGGTGAGGTGGATGGCCGCGACGGCGCTGGTGGCGCCGCTGGCCGTTACCGTGTTGAGCGGCTGCTCAACGCTGCGCACACCGTGGCTGAAACGCTTGGTCCCGTCCTTGCCTTCACCGTGGCCCGCGTCGACCAAGTGCGCGGCAACGAGGCCCATCTGAATGCCGGTGCCGGGCCGCGCAGGCGCGCCGCCGGCGGTCACGGTCTTCACCGGCTCATGAAGGCTTGAGCCCACGCTGCCGGTGTTGAACTTCGTGATGAACGCACCTTCGACCACCGCATGTTTCACACCGCCGGCCACCACAGTGCCCAGCGGGCGGGTGATGTCCAGCGCGCGCGGCTCCTGGCCCGGCCGCTCTCCATAGCCGACGGTCACCAGGTTGGCGCTGGCAAGCGCGTGGTGCGTGCCGCCGGCCGAGACCGTCGAGAGCGGTGCGGTCACGTCATCGCCCTGCAGGTGGCTCTCGCCGGTGCCACGTAGGGGGGCGAGCACAGCCGCCGCGGCCCGCTCCTGTTCTACGGCCGCGTCAAGCGTCCGTACGGCCTTCCAGAAGTCGACATCCTCGGCAGTCATGCCGTTGGCGTCGGTGCCCGCGAGCGCAGCCACTGGCTCGATGTCTGCAGCGACCACCGCCTGCTGCCCGCCTGTAGTAATCGTCGAGAGCGGCGCATCGGCTGGCGCGCCGGGGTGGCCCGTGGTGTTCGTCATCACCATGGGTGCCAGCATCGGCGCCACCACCGAGAAGTGCCCGCCCTTCACCTGGGCGCAGATCGTGCGCAGCGGCTGGTCGGCGGCCATGTTGCGCTGGTTGCTGGCGTTGGCATGCTCGCTGACGAACGGCGCCAGCACCGGCTGCGCCACGCACGAATCGGCCTTCGAGGTGATGGTCTGCAGCGGCGCGCTGACCGAGCGCGAGGGCGACTGCCCCATGCGGCCGCCCACTCCAACGATGAAGGGCTTGGGGCAGGCGAGCACGTGCCGCCACAGGCCCTTCGCGACCCGGCGCATGGTGTTTTCCGCCAGCGGGCGATCGCGGCCGAACACGCTCTGCGCGGGCAGGCTGAAGTTGATGCACTCCGCGGCCGATCGCCACGGCAGCAGCTTGCCGGCCAGAACCTCGCGGCTGGTCGGGTCGCCGTGCGTGGCCTCGGGCCAGACGATGGGCAGGCCGTCGCGGCGCGCGACGAGGAAGAGGCGCTTGCGGATTGTCGGGGCGCCGTGGTCGCAGGCGCGCAGCTCGCGGTACTCCACGTTGTAGCCGTGGCCGCGCAGTTGCCGCACGAAGCTCTCGAAGGTCTTGCCCTTGCGCGAGGGGTCTGGCCGGGCCATGCCGTCAGCGCCCACCAGCAGAGGCCCCCAGGTGGTGAACTCTTCGACGTTCTCCAACATGAGCACGCGCGGCTTGGTCAGCGCCACCCAGCGCAGACCTACCCATGCCAGGCCGCGAATGTGCTTTGCCACCGGCGTGCCGCCCTTGGCCTTGCTGAAGTGCTTGCAGTCAGGCGAGAGCCAGACCAGCGCCACCGGCTGATTGCCGGTCACCGCGATGGGGTCCACGTCCCAAACACTTTCCAGCAGGTGCCGGGTGTGCGGGTGGTTGATGGCGTGCATCGCCAACGCCTCGGGATCGTGGTTGATCGCGATGTCGACGGGCCGGCCGAACGCGGCCTCAAGTCCCGTTGATGTGCCACCGCCGCCCGCGAAGTTGTCGATGATGAGTTCGTGGCCCAGATCGAGCCGCATGGTGAAGTCGTCGCGCCTCATGCGTCGTTCTTCCTGCTGTCAAGATTGATGAAAGAGCGGGCGATCTGTTGAAGGCCCGGCGGCGCTGATTGGCTCGGCTCATTCACGAAGAGGCTCTCGAGGCCTTCTTCGATCCGCCGGCACGCGATGTCGAAGTAATGGAGGCTCTGCTCGCAGCCAATGAAGCGACGGCCGAGCCGCAGCGCGGCCACCCCGGTGGTGCCTGAACCCATGAACGGGTCAAGTACCAGGCCGCCTGGCTCGCAGATCTCGACCAGGTCGGCCATGAGCGGTACCGGCTTCTGCGTGACGTGCTCACGACCAGCCGGGACATGGCACTCGTAGAAGCCGGGTAGGCAACCGACGCCGCGGTCGACTGGCATCGGCCCGGCAGAACCCCAGACGACGTACTCGGCGGCGGCCGTGAACCGCCCCATCTGCGGGCGCGCCGACTTCTTCACCCAAGGCACGACCCCGCGCCACACCCAGCCGCCGGCCTGCAGGTAGTCGGTCGACACGGGAAGTTGGCGCCAGTCGGAAAAGAACAGCGCGGGGGCACCGGGCTTCGATGCGCGAAGTGCTGCCGATGACCAGAGCGTCGACCAGAAGTGGAACGAGCGCTGGTCGCGGTTGTCGCCGCCGAAGTTGGTTGTTCTTTCGAGGTTGCCGGATCCTGTGCTCAGGTATTTCGCTTTCGTGTCCAGCGCGCGATCGCCACGGAAGGCGCCGCCGCTGGAGTAGGGCGGATCGGTGATGACGGCATCGGCCGTGCCGGGCGGCAGGGCGTGCAGCACTTCGAGGGCTTCGCCGTGGTACAGCGTGGCGCTGCCGATGGTTTCGACGCGCATCACAGCAGCAGCTCCAACAGATCGATGCTCGGCAGGGCGCCCACCGCCACGCCGACTCGCGCCGCGGCGGCCAGGTCTGCGGCGTCCAGGTCGCGACCGGACGCCTTCCTAATGACGTCGACCAGCTCGCCCTGGTTTCTGCTGTCGAGCATGCGGCCCGCCCACACCAGCACGTCGTTCGTCGACAGGCCATGCAGTTCGAACGCCTTGCCGTTGGCGTAGCTGGGGCCGTGGCCGGGCCGGCCGGACTCGGCCAGCATCCTCACGATGTGCTGCGCGAGCGGGCAGAGCTTGAGAGATTTCTTTGACATCGCTCAACCTTCCGCGTGCGCCGCCGTGCGGATCGCCTCGATGCAGCGGCGCGCGCCGAGATACTGGTAGCCGTGGGCTCGCGTGACGGCCGTGTGATAGCCGTGCGCCGCAAGCACGGCCTGCAGCTGCGTCTGGTGGTAGTTCGCGACCTTTTCGCACATGGCGAGGGCCGCTTCGTGGCCGACACGTGTCGCGGCTGCTGAGGCCCAGGTGCGGGACTCATCGGCCGCCTGCACTGCGCGGTTGAGGAACTGGCTCACGAATGCGTCGGCACTGCCCGCGAAGCTGATGTGCTCGGGCATGCTCTCGGCGCCGTCGGCCAACGTGATCAGCAGGCCCAGCGCGCGGGCAATGTGGTGTTCAAGCGAAGCGCCTTTGCTGCGCGACCAGCCGGGCAGCAGGTGGATGCGCTCGCAGGTCACGAGCTGCGCGATGTCGGCGCGCATGCACGCGCACCAGCCCATGGTGGGGTCCACGTTAATTTCGGCCGGATTGATGACTTCGAGGCCCGCTGCGCGGAGCGCCGCAGCCTCGCTGTGGAAGGCCGGAAAGTTCAGCTCGGCATAGCCGGTCATCGGGCCGGCGATGTAGACGGGTTGCGCGGCCGTCAGGGTGTGAGCGGTGCAACGGTGCTGGTGGTGCGCGAGGCCGATTTTGGCGGCGTCGGGTGCAAGGTGGTCGGTCATGTTCGGTACGTGTCGAAAGGGTTTGAGATGCGGCGCCATCAGCGCCAGCCAGGCATGTCGAGATGCCGCGCGTTCGGCCCGCAGCCGCCGCACGGCGCGCGCGCGGCGTCGAGTACTTCGGGCCGGCCGCTCAGGCACACGGCCGGGCTGTTGCACATGAGCCGGCCGCCTTGCGTGGTGGAGTGCGCGCACAGCTCGCAGGCGCGGAACAGCGTGATGACGGGGCGAGCCGTGGGGGGCGGCGCGTCGGCGCGAGACAGGGCGGCCATCACTGCGGCGACCCTTTCACCAGGCCGAGCAGCAGCACGGCGCCGAGAAGGCACGCGGCCAGCACCAGGCGGTCGGCCAGGCGCCTGGCTCTGGCCTTTCGCTTCGCTCGCGCCTCGAAGCTCTTCACGGCCTGGATGTCGTGGTGGTTGAGGCGGTGCGCGTTCATGCCGCCCTCCGCTGTTGCACGGCCGCGATGCACACGACGGTGGACGGGAACATGTCGGCCTGCTGGACCGGCCGCGCTGCGGTGCGGCGCGGCTTGCGCCGGCCTGCGGCCTGGGCTTCGACCAGCCCGCGCACGCGCTCGATGGTCGCGCGCACGTCGGTAGCGCAGGCGGGCAGGTAGGGCGCGGTGATGTGCACCTTGTGCGCCATGGGCGGTGCGTAGGGCTTGTGCTGCGCGATCTGCAACAGCGCGGCGGTGGTGGTGGTGCGTGGCATGGTGGTGCGGCTCCGGTTGGTGGTGAATCAGTGGCCAGCCGCCGCGAGGGCGCGCAGGCGGGGGAGGGAGGCCTTGACGCGAGCGATCAAGGCGGCGGACTCGGGCGACGTGGGGTCGTCGATGGCGCGGCGGGGCGGCTCGGCGGGCGCGGCAGGGGCTGCAGGCAGGGCCGGGCGCGCCTCGGCCTGGCGGATCAGTGCGGCGGCCGCGGCGATGCCCGGATCCGGCATGCGGAAGGTCGTTCGTTCCCCGTGGATGACGTTGACCGGCGCTTCCGGCGGGGTTGTCGGTGGCCTGGTGCCGGCGCGGGCGGGTCTGGTGGGCTCCAGCGGCAGGATTTCGGCCGTGTCGAAGGGCATCGGCCAGGGCTTGTCGCCCCGCATGAGCTGCCGCAGCGGCTCCCGCGTGAGGCGGGCCGTACAGTTATTGAAACGAGTCCAAGGGCGGCCCAGCGCTTCGCGCTCGGCCTTTTCCTGCGCGGCTTCGCCGGCGCAGGAGGTCCACGCCTGCCGGCGGCTCACGAGCCAGTAGCCGGCGCGTGTTTCCACGCCCACCACCCGCTTGCGCTCGATGGTCTCGCCGTAGCAGTTGGTGGCGCCTTCGGTAACGCGCACGGCGGTGCGCAGCATCCAGTCTTGCCGCTTGCGGCACATGCCGCCCTGGGCACGCACGTAGCGCTCCCACGATGCCTGAATGAGCCCCTGCTTGTGGCAGGCCCACCATGCCTTCACGGCCGCGGCGTCGCCGAAGTCCAGGCGCAACTGCGCGCTGTCGATCTGGTCTTTGGTGACACGGCGCATTTCCCGCCAAACCGTCACGCTCGGTTGCCCGATCGGCTGAAACTGCCGAATACCCCAGGTGCTGGCCCACGCGTCCACGCGCTGCCAGCCCTTGAACTCGCGCGTGTCCATGATCTGCTCGACGCCGTCGACGGTGTCGGTGTGCTGGCTCACGCCGGCGTCGCCGCCGTCTTCCGCGCCGATGTTCTTCGACACGTACTTCGCGACGTAGCCAGCGGCGCCGCCGCGCTCCATGTGCTTGAAGTCGCAGCGGTTGCGCGCCGCGCCGGGCTCGTCGCCCGCATCGCTGAGCCAGTAGCCGCGGATGATGTCTTGGGCCTCTTGCGCCTGCTCTGGCGTGTGGAACCACAGCAGCGCGTGCCAGTGCGTGCACCCATCGTGATGCGGCTCGGCCACGCGAAAGCCGTAGGCCACCACGCCCCGGCGCGCCATCTTGGCGCGGGCCTTGGCCCACATGCTGCATAGCCACTGCTGCGCCTCGCGCGGCGTGGCGCCTTCGTACTTCGCGTTGCGCGTCGGCTTGGCCCAACGCGACTTTCCGCCGGACAGCACCGCGTGGAACCGGCTCGGGCAGGTGAGCGTGAGAAACAGGCCGTGGTGCCCGTTGGCGTCGGCAAACTCTTCGCAGCCGCGCAGGCGCGTCATCAGCTCGCCGCGGCGGATGTCGCGGTTGCTGGTGGTCAGCGCAGCCAGCTCGGCAAGGCTGTAGACCTGGCCGGCCTCGTTGCGCATCTTCACGTGCGCCAGCAAATCGGCATTGCGCTTTTTCTGTTCGGCGCGGCGGCGGCACGTCTCGTCGCTGGCATAGCCGCCATTGCGTTTGTGCACCACCGCCAGCTTGATGGCTGCGTGCTCCACCACGCGCCCCACCTTGCGGCGCAAGGCCCTGCGCCACCACTGCTCGCTCACGGCGCGGCCGATCAGCCCCTCCGGGGTCTTGGCGGCCGGCCGGTCGACGCCCAGGCGCTCGCAGTAGTCGAGCACCGTGTCGAGCTTTTCCTGCAGGCTCATGGGCAGCGGGTGGCCGTTGAGCAAGTCGTCGACCGTGCGGGCGCAGCGGCGGGCGCGCTCGCGCACCTCGGCGTCGCCCACCGCCCAATGCAGGATGTCTTTGTGCGCGTGCTCGAAGGCGCGCATCGCGTCGACGCGGGTCAGGTTCCAGCTGATCCAGTCCGCGCCGATGGCCGCCACCGAAGGCTTGAGCGGCATGATGATGTCGAGCGCCGGCACCCACTGCGCGGGCAGCTTCGAGCGCAGGTTTGCGTCCATGAGCCGGGCAACCTGCGCCACGTGCTGCGCGGCCGGCAGGTTGGAGCGGCGGCGCATCCAGAAAATCGGGTCTGGCCTGGCAGGGCGGGCGGCGACGAAACGCATGGCGGTGCCTACAGCGTCAGACTGCCGAGCGAGCCAAGCTCGCGAGCCCACGCACGCAGCGTGGCGCGGATGGCATGGCGCTCTGCCTGCGGGTACTCACGCCAGTTGCGCTGCATGGCGCCGTCGGGGTCGGAGAGCCCGGCGTCGGTGAGCACGAAGAAGCGCAGCATGAACGGCAGGCTTTTCCATTCCGCTTCTTCGAGCAGCTCGCTGCGCTGGCCGAAGAAACCGACGACGCACACCTCGCGTAGCTGGGCGATGCGCTGCGCGTGCGCTGCATAGAAAGGGTTGGGTTTGCCATCGGAAATGTGGTGGGTTGGCTTGGGCGGGCCGTGAAAGTCGGGGTGTTCAGGTGCGTCTGCGCTGGGCATGCCGTCAGGGTTCGCACGCGGCGCGGGCGGCCTCGGCGCGGCCGTCGTTCAGCGGGGTGCCCGTGTCGGTAGCCGGGTGGCGGCCTGCCGTCGCGGCCGTGATGTGGCCGGCCTCGATGGCGTCGACGACCCACTGGCGCAGGCAGGTGGTTTCCACAGTCCGCATGCCGCGCGTGAAGACCAGGCGGTCGCGAGACACCTCCGAGCCGTGCGCTTCCGCAGCCTGCACGCGCCAGCCTTCGGCCAGCAGTGCGTTTGCCACCGCGTTCTGCGCCTTGGCATCGCGCCAGCTCGACAGGGTGTCGCACGGCCTCAGCACCACCCCGCACACGCGGCGACCGCCTGGGAGGCGGTAGCTCAGGTAGCTCTCTCGCACGCCTTCGATGTCGATGTATGCGCCTGCGGCCTGCGCGGCGACGACGACGCTTTCGAGCGCGGCCAGCTTGTCTGCCACGCAGCGCACCTCGGCCAGCCGGGCAGCGTGCCGCTGGTGTTCTTGGAGCAGCACACGGTCCAGCAGCGGCAGGCGTGCAGCGTCTTCGCGAGAGAGCTTCGCGACCTTCGGAACTTCGATGCGCTGGGCGGGCTTGTCGGCGAAGCGGCGGGCGGTGAGGGACATGACTACGGCTCCTGTGCAGAAAAAAGGCGTGAGAAGGGCCGCACGCCTTGAAAAAGGCGCGTGGCAGGGGTTGGGCAGTGGGGGTGCGCCGCGTGGGCGCGCGACTAGATCAGTCGGGCGGGGCGCCGCTCATGGCGCCGCCCGTGCCCCAGTCGTTGGTGGGCGCGTGCAGGTTGGCCGCGTAGGCGGCTTCGTCGTCGGCTACGTTGCCTTCGTCCGCGAGCTGCAGGGCGAGCTGGCCGCGCTTGATGTGGCGCGAGAGCGGCAGCGAAACGTCCGCCGCCGGAATGCTGCTGAGCACCAGCACGCGTTGGAACTCCAGCGTTGCCACTCCCGTGAAGCCGCAGCGCCAGTTGCGGCAGCGGTACGTGATCTCGCGCATGGTCTTGCTCATCGCGCGGCTGTCGCATGCCACGCACCGACTGCCGCAGTGCGGGCAGTCGATGGTGATGCGCATGTAGCGGTTGTTGGCGTCGGCCGCCTGGTCTTGCTGGCGCGCGTTCATTGCGGCTTTCCTCCCGAAGAAACCAGGCGGGGGCCGCGACGGCGGCCGGTGATTTGCTCGATGCCCTTGCGCAGGCGAATGCGCACCAGCCACTCCATGGCCTCGGCAACGCTGGCCAGACCATGCATGCGGCGCACCCGGTCGAACACATCGTGTTCGGCGTCGCTGAGGTCGATCTGGTGAGGCGTCATCTTTTCGGCAGACATTCGGCGTGTGTTGGGCTGGCTTCAAGCCGCGTTGGTGCGGCTTCGTTCAGCCCGCAGCCCGGGGCAGACTCGTGTCGGGCTTGGCGTCTTGACCGAGGAAGGCCTCGACCAGCATCTCTTCGGCCTAGCGCATCGCCAGTTCGCGGATGAGGGTCGAAGGCTGCGCTCCGGTGACCTTGGAAAGGAGCCGAAGCAGTTCCTCTTCGTAGTCGTCAAACCGGACGGTCTGGCGGTTGTCGCGCACGCGCTTGGGATCGGGGTACATCGTCGAAAGTCCTTCGGGCAAAGGAGGGAGGCAGAGGGCGAGGAAGGCTCAGGCGCGAGCGGTGCTATGGCCCAATTCGGCCTCGTACTGCGCGAGGCCCATCAGGTAGATGCGGCGGGCGAAGTTGCCCTTTGCGCGGGCTTCGCGGTCAGCGTGCTTCTGCGTTCTTTCCAACTCGGCGGCGGGAAGACGCAACGCGATGACGCCGAAGTTTTCAATCTTGGCGCGCGAGGTTCTGGTGCTGGTGCGATCTGCTTTTTTCATGGCTGTAACATGCGTACGAAATTACCAAAGGGAGTGAATGCAATGGCGATAGACCAAGTTCTTTTTCAGGCAGCGGCAACCATCGTGGCGGGACGAATCCAGGCGCGCGCGACCAGCGCGGCAAGTGGCAGAACAATCACGAGTCCTGCTCTGCGTTCAGAGGTGTCTGAGGCTTATGAGGAGCTTCTGGAGGCGGCGAAGCTGATAGAAGACCGCCAGGCGAAGCTGCCGCAAGCGAAGTCGAGCATTGATTTTTTCTAACCGCACCTGTATCGGACAGGTGCCGCTCGACTTCAGCTAGAAACAGTTGAGTGAGCCAAGCCGATGCCGTCCAGTCGGGCTGACCCAATCTGCCGTGCGGCGCGAACGTGAGCTGGGAGCCAGGGAAGAGCTTCTTGGACGCGATCCGCAGTTCGTTGCCCAGGGCGGCGCAGCTTTGCGCGAATTGGTGAAAGTCTTGCGGAACGCTACAGCCGGCGAGGTTGATCTCGAACGCGATGGCGTTGGGCAGGCCTGCGGCATTGGTTGATTGGGTGGTCATGCGTCTACTATTCGCGTACGGATTTTTTGTGTGCGGCTTGCATTTTTTTCGACAAACGTTCGAAAGTCAATGCGTTTTTTAAGCAAATGTCGAAATTCTTTGAGCGGTTGCGCGAGGAGCGCAAGCGGCTAGGCCTGAACCAGACGGATTTTTCGGCGTTTGCCGGGGTGTCCACTGAGACGCAGAGCAACTACGAAAGAGGCAGCCGGAAGCCTGATTCGGAGTATCTGGAGGCCATCGCTTTGCACGGGGTCGATGTCGGCTATCTGCTGACAGGCGTCCGCTCGGGCGCGGTTGACGCGCGCCTGGCGAACAACGGGGCAACGACCGTCAAATACAAGAAGACGGGTATGCACGACGGTGGCCCGCCAATCGCCGCGGAGAGGGCAGCTCGCTACCTGACCGCAGATCAGGAGGCGCTGCTCGACAACTACAAGGCGGCAGACGAACAAGGTCGAGCCGCTGCGCGCACGGTTCTAGAAGCACTGGCGCAGCCGAAGAGGGCCAACGGGTAGGCTGGGTCTGGTCCTCTGGACCCTGGCCCGTTGGATGTTTGTGGGGTGGGACGCCGCGACCGAAGCGGCGGAGTAGTGGGGAATGGATAAACTCTGTTTCACTCGATTGCGTGGGGAATCCCGCCCCACCGGACGCACGGAGAATTCGTGGCCCTTTACCTATCCAAGCTGAAATTTCAGAACATCCGGGGCTTCAAAGATTTTGAGCTCTCATTCGATGGCCCAAGAAAGCACCGGCAGTGGACCATCTTCATTGGCGACAACGGCCATGGAAAGACAACCATCCTTCGCGCTATTGCTTTGGGCCTTGGCGACGAGCGCACCACCAGCGAGCTACTAGGTCAACTTCCGGGGGATTTCATCCGGATCAATAAGAGGGGATTGCGTGCGCCACAAGGCCGTATCGAGCTCACGCTTAAGGATTCGGAGACGAAAGGTCTGACAGTTATCACCACTGTGTTGACGAAAGACCCGCACGGCGGAGTTACGGTCAACAAAGAGGTCAGCGAACCGGACTTTAAATGGACCAAGGTTTTTGTTTGCGGCTACGGCTCCAACAGGGGGATGGGCGGTCGAGTCCATAGCGAGTTCGAGCTTCGCAACGCTTTGCTGACTCTGTTCAATGACAGAGCCGGCTTGCTGGATCCTGAATCGATTCTGCGCGACTTCGCTCTCATGTCCGCTCAGCGGAGAAAGAGTGCAGCCCAGGATCCGCTGAAACAAATGAAGGGCTATTTGTGGAATCTATGGAGCCTGAATCCCAATCACCGGCTTGAGGTGACTGCGCAGCACGTCGTCATTCACGGCCCTTGGGGTGGGATGCCATTCCATGCTCTAGGCGACGGCTACCGAGGCACTGGAAGTTGGCTCCTAGATCTTATGGGCAACTGTGTGAAATCGGGTCGTTGGAATTCGGAGTTATCCGGCATTGTTCTGCTAGACGAGATGGACGAGCACCTGCATCCGAAATGGCAAAAAGGACTCGTGCCAAAGCTGCGGCGTCTACTGCCGAATATCCAGTTTGTTGCGACCACACATTCTCCCTTGGCAATCGTCAACACCGAGCCCGGCGAGCTGTTTGCGACGCGCCTACATAACGCGGTTGCAGAACTCGTTCCTCATGCCCTTCAGCCGCCGGACGGTCGAAGTGCCAACGAGATCCTCATGGGCGAGTGGTTTGGTTTGGAGTCCACGTTGGACACTCACAGCGAGCGATTGCTCAATCGTTACCGTAGAGCGTTTAGAGAGGGTGATAAGACGACCCTCGCACAACTGGAGCCGCAGTTGCATCAACGAGTGCGGTCTTTTCTTCCCGCCGATCTTCCCGATGACTTGCCAGATGATCAGAACGAGGATCTGGAGATCACTCAAGAACTGGAAGCTCAGCTTCTCGCTAATGCTGCGCGGCAACGCCAACGAGCGCTAAAGTCTCCCAAATGATTCCCCTGATTGGGCGGCGGCCGGCGGGCGCAGCCGCAGTCGCGGCGCAGACTACTTTGGCAGCTGCCAGCGAGGCCGCTCGCAACGCACTGGCTAAGAAAGCGGCGGCTTCTTCCACCGCGATTTTCGAAGAGCTGGATTTTCCCAATCATTGGGGCGTGCACAAGCATCATTTTTTGATCGCGCAGTACAGTGGAAAGTGCGCGTTCTGCGAAACGCGCACCTCGAGTGGTTATCCCGGCGACGTAGAGCATTTCCGGCCCAAGGCTTATTGCGAAGCGCTTGGGCCAGCCTCAAGTTCCAACGACATTGGAGGGCAGGCTCCTGGCAGGAAGGCAGTGAGCGCCAAGAGTTCCGGCTACTGGTGGCTTGCGTACGAGTGGTCAAACTACTTGTACAGCTGTAACCGGTGCAATTCCACCTGGAAGAGGAATCAGTTTCCAGTCCGTGGACGACGGGCTCGAGCTGGTGGCAACCTTGCCCGGGAACGAGCACTTCTCGTTAACCCCTTCGATGTAGATCCGGCGCGGCACTTTGACTTTAATGCGCTAACTGGTCAGATTCGAGGGCTGACCGATGAGGGCAAGGCAACGATACAAGTGTGCGGGCTGGATCGTCGCTCACTGGACGTAGACCGAGCGATCAAAGGAGCCAAGCTGAACAAGCGGCTGAAGCAATATGTCAAAGCGCTGGCCACGAACAACATTCAAGCGCAAAACAATGCCTTGAGCGCGCTGTTGGATGAATGTCGGTGCAAAGAGCCGTATGCCGCCATGGCTCGCGTCTTCGTAAAAAACACCCTTCAAATCGATTATCCGACTCTCTTGCAGATGAAGCGGAAGCGACAGATTTGACGTCGGAGATCGCTTCGGCCTAAGTAGCTCAGGGATGGAGTCGGAGCTGTCTTCGTCGGAAGGTAGCGAGCGTCTTGGTCAACATGTAGCGCACCAATTTTTTGCGAAGCAACTTTAAGGAGCACTTGATGCAGACAGTTGGCGGCGGTTACACCGGGCCGCAAGAGGTGCGATACCTGTTCATCGATGGGGAGCAGCTCCGCAGGACGGCTGAAGATGTTGGCAATGACTGGTTCGGAAAAACAATCGAACTGGACTACGTCAAGCTTCAAGGCCCTCATCTGAAGGTTTTTTACTACGACTGCCTGCCGGCCAAACGTTCTGCCGAAAGCAATGAGGAGAATGCCGAGAGACGTGCTCAGAAGCTCGCCTTCTTCAATGAGCTAAGAGAACTACGAGGTTGGCATGTCAGCGAGGGCATAGCGCGGCATCGCAAGAAAGAGCGGCAGGAGCAAAAGGAGGTAGATATCCTCATCGCCGTCGACATGCTCACTCACACGCATCGACGGAACATGCACCGCCTCACGTTTATCTCCGGAGACCAAGATTTTGCACCGCTAATCGAGGCGGTGGTCCGCGAGGGAATGTACGTCGAGCTCCTGTACCCGGAAGGACACGCATCCGTGGACCTGCGAAACTTTGCAGACGTTGCGCGGCCGATGGACATCGACTTTCTTATGAGCGTCGCGACGGACAATTTTGTTCGCAGCAATGGCCTGCCTACCCGCGAGTACGTGTACGAGTCCAGTCCGAGAGGCGCCCAACTGCAGGAGGAAGGATTTCGCGGAGGCTTGTTGATCGCGCGGCTTTGGAAAGATCAAACCGGCTTGCACACAATCAAGCAAGTCGACGATGTCCGTGGCCAGTACTTCACAGTGAGGCACCCGGATCTTGCGAAGGCTAGGCGGTACTTCGAGCGCACGGCAGGGCCTCTTGACTGGTGCCCTCCACCTCCGCCCAGAACGATAGCCTCACTTGCCAGCAAGGTCTGACCCGATTCCCAATAACAACGTAGGATTTGGCGAGCTATGAGTACTCGATGGGACGAGACGTGGCATCGACTTCGCGAATGGACCAACGGTCAGGCTAGATCGGAACGTTTAGCGGCTCAAATACTTTTGAGTGAGGGTTTCACGAGCATTGATCCTAGCCATCCACTTGGCGGGCCTGATGGAGGTATAGACGGTCTTTGCCTGCGAGATGGTGAGCGTTGGGCAATGGCTGTCTATTTCCCTCGTGGGCAGCATGCAACCCGTATTACTCGGAAAAAGTTTGCTTCGGACGCCGAAAAGGCAAGGGTTGCCGGCGTTGGTGGCATCGCGTTCGTCACCAATCAGGAAATTACTCACCGCACTAGGACCAATCTCGTCGGAATGGCGTGAGCGTCCAGTACGCCCATCTTGAGTTCCCCTCGTTCGCGTAGGAGCCTCGTATCCACTTAACTTAGGTGGATACGTGAACACTATCTCTGGCAATCAAATGGACGGACGCCGCCGTCGGCGGCGGCATGGCGACGAGTTCAAGGCATCGGCCGTGACGGCGTGTATGCAACCTGGCGTCTCGATCGCCGCGGTGGCGATGACCCACGGCATCAACGCCAACTTGCTACGGCGCTGGGTGAACGATGCCGAGATGAAGCCGGTCGCCCGTGCTGGCATTGCGTCGGCCGCGGTGACGACGGATGCGCCGCAGCTGACGCCTTCGTTCGTACCGATGGAAGTCCCGACACCCACGCCTGTGCCTGCACCGACGCCTGCACCCCCGCAAGACATCCACATCGAACTGCGCCGCAACGCGATGACGATCACCGTGACCTGGCCGGCCAGCGCGGCGGGCGAGTGCGCGACGTGGATGCGCGAGATGCTCCGATGATCCGCATCGACGCGATGTGGCTCGCGGCCGAGCCGGTGGACATGCGTGCCGGCGCCGACCGGCTGCTCGCCCGAGTGGTGCAGGTCTTCGGTGCAGCGCAGGCGCATCACGGCTACCTCTTCGCCAACGCCCGCGGCACGCGCGTCAAGCTGCTGGTGCACGACGGCTTCGGCGTCTGGTGCGCGGCGCGTCGGCTCAACGCAGGCAGCTTCACATGGATGGCAACAACCTCGACATCGCCTCTCTCGCTCTCACTGACCCGCGCGCAATTCGATGCGTTGGTCCTCGGCTTGCCGTGGGAGCGGCTGACTGAATTGAGCACCATCACGCGGGCCTGAAGCACTGCAGTAACGGCATCGACGCGGGCGCCGAGCGCGCTGCATCGATGCAATACGTGCTTGCTCGGATGCGGTTGATGCCCTGGTCCTGGCACCATACCGGCATGCTCGGCGCGCACGATCTTCCTCCGCTCAACCTGCAGGCGCTACCGCCGGAAGCGGCGGCCTGGATCGCCCGTTGGCAACATGCCGAACGGCAACTCGCACTGCGCGACCAGGCTCTCGTCGATCGTGACCGCGAGTTGCTTCAGGCGCGCGACCTACTGCAGCGCAAGGACCGTGACATCGCCTGGCGCGACGCCAAGATTGAGAAGATCACCTTCGAGCTGGCACGCCTCAAGCGCTGGAAGTTCGGCGCCAGTTCAGAGGCAATGGATGCCGACCAGCGACGCCTGTTCGAAGAGACGATTGCCGAGGACGAGGCGAGCCTGCGCGCGCAGCTAGAGCAACTGCGTCTGCAAGCAGCGGCCGATGACGCCGGCAAGGCCAAGCCGAAGGAAGCACCTCGTCAGCCGCGCCGTCAGGCTCTGCCCGAGCATCTGCGCCGCGTCGAGCACCGCCACGAGCCCGACAGCACTGACTGCCAAGAGCCCGGCTGCGGCCGCCCGATGACGCGCATCGGCGAGGACATGAGCGAGCGCCTGGACATCGTGCCGGCCGAGTTCTTCGTCCACCGCCACATCTACGGCAAATGGGCCTGCCGCTGCTGCCAGGTCCTCAGGCAGGCGTCCTCCATCCCGGAGCTGATCGAAGGCGGCATGGCCGCGAGCGGCCTCATCGCGCACACGCTCATCAGCCGCTGCGTCGACCATCTTCCGTACTACCGCCAGGAGGCGATCAACGCACGCAGCGGCGTCCATACGCCGCGTTCCACACTGGCTGCCTGGGCTGGCCAGGCCGGCGCTGCGCTGGAGCCGCTCTACGAGGTGCACAAGGCCTTTATCCTCGCCTGCCGCGTGCTGCACGCCGACGAGACGCCCGTCAAGCTGCTCGACCCCGGTGCCGGCAAGACGCGCCGAGCCTACGTCTGGGCCTACGCGCGCAGCTGGCACGACGCCGTGCCGGGCGTGATCTACGAGTTCTGCCTGGGCCGCGGCGCACAGTACCCGAAGACCTTCCTCGCGGGCAATGCACAACAAGGTCGAGGCAGATGGTCTGGAACGCTGCTCACGGACCGCTACGGCGGCTACGACAGCGTGCTCGATCCCCGCATCCATCCCGACCGCATCAGCGCGGCCTGCGTCGCGCACGCACGTCGCAAGTTCGATGAACTGGCGCGCGACGGCACGAGCCCGATCGGCGACGAGGCGATCCGGCGCTATGCGCGGATTTATGCGGTCGAGGCCGAGCTCAAGGACATGAACGATGACGAGCGACAGGCGCAGCGACAGCGACTTGCCAAGCCGCTGTGGGACAACCTGAAGCAATGGCTCGAACTCGAACGCCGGCTGGTTGCGGACGGCGGCGCGGCAGCGGGCGCCATCGACTACACACTCGGCCACTGGAGCACACTGACGCGCTACCTAGACGACGGCGCGGTCGCGATCGACAACAACCACCTCGAACGGCAAATCAAACCGTGGGCAATGGGGCGTCGGGCATGGCTGTTCGCCGGCAGCGAACTCGCCGGTCAGCGCACGGCCATGGTGATGAGCCTGGTGCAGTCGGCCAGGCTCAACGGCCACGATCCGTGGGCCTACCTGCGCGACGTGTTGGCGCGCCTGCCGACGCAACTCAACAGCCGCATTGAGGAACTGCTGCCGCATCGGTGGCAGCCGTCTGCGGTCTGCTGAACAGCAAGACGTGGGGCGACCGAACGTGGGCAGACTGACGATGGAAATGGTGGCGCGGGCGACCATGGAGGTCGATGCACTCGGCCACGACGGCAAGGTGCGCCTGGGCGACGAAGTCTTCGCTGCGCAACCCAACTTGCTCGGGTCGATCCTCGTGCTGGCGCGCATGGGCGTCAACATGCCGGAGGTCGAGATCGGGCTGCAAGTCCTATTCGTTGCGTTCCTGGCGATGAAGCGAAGCCGGCACCGCTGGGACGTGGTGACCATGGACCTGCAAGAGGCCTGCATGGAGCGCATGACCGCGCGGATGCGGTTCAACGACGGGTTGCCTGCCGAACTCGCTGCCAAGCTGGTCACGCAGTTCCACACCGAACACCCCGAGCGCCACCTGCTCGCTTACGTCTACGGCTACCTCGGCGAGCACGACCTGCTGAAGGTTCGCACGCACGCCGAGAAGTCCTTGCTGCTGGCCGTACTCAACCTCGTCGAGTGCATCGCCGCCGTCAACGCAAAGCCGGCAGGGCTATAGCCGCAACTCAGCTGTGCGGCGTCAAGATGGCACGGCTGGACGCTCACGGAATGGCGGCCCCGATGCGGGTTGAGATATTCCATCTGGAACGGCTCACCGCCATTCTCGATCACCCACCAATGCGCACGGTTCGCGCACAGTTTTTGGACTTCGGCGGAGACGCACCGACTAACCAGCTCGGCGGGCTCGGCGGAGCAGGCCCTGGCGCCGGCGGTGGCGGTGGCGGTGTGCTTGGATCCGCTTGGTCTCGTGGGGGTGACGGGGGCAGGGGCGGCGACATTTCGCTTGCGGGCCGAGACGCAGTGTGGCCCGGCGCGGGCGGAGGGGGCGCAGGCGCAATTGGAGATGGTGCCGTCGGTGGCGAGGGGGGAGGTGGCGGAGAGTTGGTCATCGCCGCCTTTCGACTGGAGGATCTTCCTGCCGAAATTCCTATCCACATTGGGGCAGGCGGACTCGGCGGCGAAGGGGATGGTCAACCTGGCGGCGACACCACATTTGGAGATCTGATACGCGCTCGTGGAGGTAAGGGAGGTAGAGCGGGGCGTTCGACGGAGACCCCGAGGGCCCGGTTCGCGACGGAAGAAGACCTCGCCCACGGCCTACACGTATCGTCCCTACTTGCTGCGGAGCATGTACTCATCCGTCAAGATGGTCTGCTCTATTTGACGGCGGGCGGCTTCGAACACATTGAGGCATCGGCATTTCCAGTTGAGGCCGCAGTTGTGATCGCGGGCACCATAAGTTTCGGAAGCGTTGCCCCCGAAACCCAACTAGCGTTGACCAGTCGTGTGACTTCAGCGTCTGGCGAGGTCGTGTTCGAGTCTTTGTTTGAAGTTACGAGCGGACCGCGCCGAAATGTGACTCGACCTTGCTTTGCACACGTAGTTCGATGGGGTGCAAATGCCCCAGGTGTCTGGAAAGTGATAGTTTCTTCGGGATCAATCGAACTCTTCGCGTTGCCTATCGAGGTCAAACAATCGCCTGCTCGGTAGTGTGATCGATGACACCGCCGCGTAGCACGCCGACCTGAAACGTCAGCTGTCTGCGTTTGCGCCTTCCTGCCCCTCGACACCTTCGGCTTGCTCGGTCTCAAGAGTGAGCTGGCTGACGAAGCCGGCCTGGTCGATCGTGTGGCGCACGCTGGCCACGATCCATGGCGTCTCGTCTATCTGGCGCTTGAAGCCCGCCACGCGCCCCGGGCGCTGCGCCGTGATATCGGCGCGGCCGTAGGCGAGGGTGATCTCGAAGTCGAAGATCCCGCGCTGAATGCGCAGCCACTCGGCGCGCGCGGCGGCCAGCGCGTCTTCCTTGCTCGCGAAGGTGGTGCGCAGCTCTTTGGCCCGTCCGCTGATGCCCGCGAGCACGCTGCTGCGGTGGCCGGTCTTGATGTTGTTCCACCATGCCCTCACGCCGCTGTAGGCGTCGCGGTCGGCGCGGCTCCATCGGTGCCGGTCGCCGTCTTGCCTGGTGATGACGAACGGGGCCAGCGCCTTGCCGCTGGGCGTGCGCGCGGCGCGCGCCTGGCTGAAGAGCAGCTTGCCGTTCTTCACGGTGCACAGGCAGTCGTAGGTCTGCGCGAGCCGGCGCAGGAACGATGCGTCGGACTCGCCGAGCTGGTCGGCGTGCTTGACCTTGCGCGTCGCGATTTCCTTGGCGACGATGGCCTCGATGCGGTTGCGCTTTGCCACGCTCTTCACGATGGCGCCGACGGTGGTGTCGTGCCAAGACTGGTCGCGCAATGAACGCAGGCTGTCCAGCAGGTTGGCCGCGCGGGCGCGAATGGTGATCTCGTCGGGCGTGCCCGCGTGCTCCACCGCCTGCACGGTGTATTTGCCCTTGTCGATCAGGCCCACGGGGAAGCCCATTTCTTCGGTCGTGAGCTGCCTGTAGGGCGCCGCGTTGGGCTCGGCGAGCCAGCCGATGGCCACTTCTACGGTGTCGCCGGTGTCGGGCAGCTCCACGGCGCCGTCATGGTCGCTCACGACGAGTTCGATTTCGTCGGAGTCGTTCTGCCTGTCGTCGGTGATGGTGAGGCGCACGAAGCGCGGGCGTATGCGCTCCGACACGTTCGCGCCGTTGACGGTGATGCGCCAGATGGGCGTGAGGTGCGCGGCGGCGCGCTGGGTGTCGCGCTTGCAGGTGTTGGCGCTGACGGTGACTTTCGGCAGCGTGGCGCTGATGGCTTCTACGTCGGACATGGTCTGTTCACGCCACCCTGGCGCCTACGCCCAGCGAGAGGCCGATGTTGCCCGCCGCGTCTTGCAGCAGGGCGCCCAGGTCACCCATGCTGTCGGCCATGAGCTGCTCGACGGTTTCCTGCGCGTCCTGGTCGACGCGCTGCAGCGTGAGGGTGAACTCGATGCGGCGCGGCTCGCCGTCTACGTAGAACAGGGTCTTGGTCTCCTGCAGCTCGGTGATGACGAAGGCGCCATAGATGGTGCCGGTGCCTTCGACCAGCACCCACGCGGCGCCCTGGTCGGCCATGAGGCGCAGCACCGTCAGGCTGGCGGGGATGCCCGCGAATTCGGGCACCACGGTGCCATTGAGCGTGATGATGTCGTCGCCCGGCCCCAGGTACTGCGTGGCGTTGCGCGCGCCCACCAGCGCCTGGGAGGCGTGCTTCCAGCTGCTGCGGCGCTGCAGTTCCTGATAGCTGAGCGTGTCGAGCGAAAAAACGAACAGGCCGAGGCAGAGCATGGCGGCAATCAGTTGTCGTAGTCGAAGAAGGCGCCGCGCACGCGGGCGCGCTTGTCGGCGTCGCGCTTGTCCAGCTCCGCACGAATGGCGCGGGCCAGCGCCTGCGCATCGCCGCCCGGCGCGGCGGTGATGTGGATGGTGATGGTGTCGCCCTGCACGACGATGCCGCCGCCGCCGGCGCGGCCGGCAGACGCGGCGGCCAGCGGCGGGCGGGTGTCGAAGCTGGCGGGCGCGAGCGGCAGGGCGCCAGCCATGGCGGGCATGCCGACGGCGGTTGCGCCGGCCAGGCCGAGCGCCGCGGCGCGCAGCATGGGCAGGCTGCGGTCGATGCCGAGGGCGGCGCCTTCGACGATGTCGCCGCCGGCCGCCATGAACACGCGCGAGGGGCTGCGGATGCCCAGCTTTTCCTTGAACCAGCCGAGGGTGGAGTCTGCGGCGCCGTTGATCGAGTCTCGCACCGCGCCCAGCGCGCCGGTGATGCCGTTGGCCAGGCCCTGCATCATCTGGGCGCCGAAGGTCGTGAACTTGGCAGGCATGTCGATGCCGAACCACTGCATGACGGACGCGAAGGCCTGGTAGAAGAGGCCCATGGGCGACCAGTTGAGGATCGCCGCGCCGACGGTGGCGAGCGCCGCAGGCATGGATCCGCCGAGGTACTGCCAGAAAGTTGCGAACGCGGTCTTTGCGCGCTCCCACAGGCCCGAGAAGAAGCCGCTGATCGGCCCCCAGTACTTGTAGATCAGGAAAGCGGCCGTAGCGATGCCGGTCACGATCAGGCCAATCGGGTTCATCAGCAGCGCGCGGCCGACCCACAGGATGGCCGTGCCGACGATGCCGAACGCCCGCCCGAGCAGCGTGAGCACCGGAGAGAGCACCGCCGCCTTGACGCCGAAGAGGCCGAGCCCGTAGCGCACCACTGCGAAAGGCCCGAGCAGCGCAGCCGCGCCGAGGGTGAGCGCACCGAAGCCAGCGGCCAGCAGACCGATCCACAGCACGGCCTTGCCGATGTAGGAGGCGAGCACCGGATTTTCCTGGGCGAACCTGGTGATGCCCTGCAGCGCGCTCGTGGCGGTGCTGAGCAAGCTCGTGTAGGCCGGCAGGATGGCCTTGCCGGCTTCGAGCATGGCGTCGTGAAAGCGGGCCATCGTGTCCACTTCCTTGCCGCTGACGATGGCCCTGGCCTTGGTGTCGAGCTGCTGAATGCCGTCGGCGCCAGCATTGAGGCGCGCATTCTTGTGGATCTGGTCGCGCTGCTGGTACATGGTCGCGAACAGGTTGGATGCCGTGCGGTTGCTGAAGATGCTGCCGATCTTGTCGATGATCTCCTGTTCATCGGTGATGCCTTTGGCGGCCATGGCGGGCAGCAGCACCTTCTCCATCCATTCGAACTGGTTGGTGCGGAAGATGTCGCCGCCCTTCAATGCGCCGGGGTTGAGGTAGGACATCTGGCCGGCCTTGTCGTGCTTGACCTTGGACGGGTCGCCGATGAGGCCCAGCGCCTCGATGTTCTGCGCGGCGCGCTTCGTGGTGCGGCCTTGGTAGAGGTTCTGATAGGCCGACATGGTGGCTGTGCCCACACGGTTGCCGCCCATTTCGCTCACGAGCGCTTCGAGCTGGTAGTACATGGCCGAGTCGCTCAAGCCCTTGGCGGCGATGCCGCCGGTCTTGATGAAGTTCAGCCATTCCTCGGGGCCGATGCGCCCGCCCGTGGCGGTGATGACGCGTTGCACCTTGTCGGCCTGATCCATGAAGGTCTGTTCGCTGGCGAGGCCGTTGCGCATTTCGATGACGCGCAGCATGTCCATGAACTTGCGTTCGTTGTCTTCGCCTTTCTCGGCGCCGAACATGGCTTTGTTGGCGAACTTCATCTTTGCCAGCGTGGGCATGACCATCTCGGCGTGGTGCACGTCGGCAAAGGCGGTGGTCGCGTCCAGCATCAGCCCCAGGTTGTCGTTGGTGCTGGTGCCGAAGGTCTTCATGCGCCTGGCGTAGTCGACGGCCTGCTTGGTGTCTTCCGGCTTCAGGCCGAGGGCTGCGATGCGCTGCGTGGTGGTGTCGTACTCGCGCACCTGGTGCAGCGGCTCGTTGACGGCACGGCGCACGCCGTAGGCGGTTCCGATTCCGGCTGCGCCCGCCATGGCCAAGTTGCCGGCCGCGGCGCGCGTGTTGTTGAAGCCCTGGCGCATCTGCGCCTTGCGGGTGCCGATGCCGGACAGGGCCTCGAGCCGAGCTTTCTGCTGGGCGATGGCGCCATTCGTGGAGTCGATCTCGGACTTCAGGCGCTGCTGGTCGACGGACAGCTTGCCGATGCCACTTGCGGTGGCGGCGGTGCGGAGCTGCACGAGCGCGTGGCGTTGCTTGTCGTAGGCTGCTGTCGCGCGGTCGACCTGGGTCTGCAGCGCGCGCGCCTGGTCGCTATTGGCGCCGTAGGTGCGGGTGATGCTGTCGAGGTTGGCGCGCAGCACCTTCAAGCTGTTGCCTTGCTTTGCCAGCTCGGCCTGGTACTTGCGGATGCCGTCGATCTGGGCAAGCTGGCCGTTGAGCAGCTTGAGGGCGTCGCGCGACTGTTTCAGGCTGGCCGCGGTGGCTTTGCTCTGTGCGTCGAGCGGCTTGAGTTCATTGACCGCCTTGGTGGCACCGGCCAGGATGAATTTGAGGGTGAGCGCGGTTGCCATGTCGGTGGGGTGGTGTGACGGTCAGTCGTCGTGCTTGCTGGGCGCGTAGCGCTTGCGGGCGGCCTCGCGCCAGTCCATCAGTTCGGCAAGCGACAGGGCATTCATGTCTTGCGGGCGCCAGTGGAAGACGAATGCCACATCCGCCATCGCTTCCTCTACGCGCTCTGCAAGACCGCGTCCCGAACTGCCTTCTTCAGCAAAAAACTGATGACGACACCTCCGGCCTCGGACAGGTCGGCCGGGTCGAGCTGCGCGCATTCGGGCGGCGTCAGGCTCGGCACGGTGATGCGCGGCAGCAGCTTGAGCAATTCGTCGGTGTCGGCTTGGTGCAGGCACTGCAGCGACAGGCCGCGCAGCTCGCCCGCGTTGGGCTTGCGCAGGGTGATCTCTGTGATGGTGGTGGTGCCGCGCTGGATGGGAACGTCGAGCGTGATGGTGGTGGGCGCGGCGGCGATGATCTCGGGCGTTTGGGCGGTGGTGGTCATGGTCTGGGCTCAGTGAGGGAAAGGAACGGGGAAAGAACGGGTGAGGGCGCGGGTGTTGGTTCGCGTCAGATGTTCAGGCTGACGCTCAAGCCGACGCTGACGCCCAGGGCGGCGCGAAGGGCGCTGTACTTGTCGACGCCGCCAACGCGGAACACCATGCCGGGCACGTCGATCTCGAGCAGTTCCTGCGCGTCGACGGTCACCTTGTAGTAGCTCAGCGCAACCATGAATTCGTGCTCGTTGTCGTCGCCGGCCTTGGCCTCGTTGGGGTTCCATTCGCGCATGCGGCCGCGGGCGATGACTTCCACGGCGCTGACCTGGCCGGTGGCTTCGTCCTGATAGGCGCCGGCGAAGCGGAAGAGGTTGGCGCCGACGGTCTGGCCGCCCAGCATGGCGATGAGCTGGGTTTTCAGGCCGCCGGCCTTGATGCCGAGTTCCATCTTCTCGTGGCCGAGGTCTATTTCGACGGGGCCGTGCATGCCGCCGGCGCGGTATTCCTCGGTCTTCTTGGTGATCTTGGGCAGGGTGACGCTGGGAATTTCTCCGACCCAGCTTTCGCCGTCGCCGAACAGTGCGAAGTTCTTGAGTTTCTTTGGCAGGGCCATGGTGGTGTGCTCCTAGGTGTGGTGCGGTGCCGCGGCTCAGGCGGCCTGCACGGCGGCGGCGAAGTTGGCGAGGTAGTCGTCGGTGATGGTCTGGATGAAGCCCAGGTCTTCCAGCGGCGGAACTGGCGTGTAGCGGTAGCTGATGCGCAGGCGGCCGACGGCCAGCTCTTCCTTCGGGTTGAGGTCGGGGTTCAGGAACGCCTCGAAACCGATGAGGTAGCCGCCGGTGACGAGGTCTTTGCCCTTGGCGTTGATGCTGGCGAGCATGTCTTTCACCAGGCTGGGGTGCATCGGCTTGTCGGTGAAAGTGAAGTGCGCCTCGGCGATGGTGTCGGCCAGCACCTGGGCGGTGCGGGTGTAGTTCTCGAAGAAGAACTTGCCGCCCTGTGCTTCGGTGGTGCGGTTGCCCCAGAAGCGATAGCCGCTTCTGTTGATGATGGTCGTGACTTCGAGGCTGTTGAGGTAGTTGGTGTCGCTGCTCGGGCTCTGCAGATCGAAGAACACGTCCGACGTGATGCCTTGCGGGCCGTTGACGACGATGTTCGACAGGGTCTTGTGCCAGCCCACCTGCTGGTCGAGCTTGGCGCGCAGGCCGAGCGCGTAGGCGGTGGCGGGCGCAACGTCAGGCGCGCTGGTTTCGGTGTTCCATGCGAGGAAGTTGGGCCAGATGACCATCAGCTCGCGGTGGCCGAACTTTGCGCGGTAAAGGGTGGCCTCTTCCTTGGTGGTGGCGTAGGCCATGCCGTCGGCCTTGCGTGCGGCGATGTAGCCGAAGCCTTTCAGTGCCTGCGCGACGGAGCCAAGTTCGCTGGCCACGGGTAAGGTGTCCAGGCCCGGCGCGCCGATGATGCGCGGCTTGTAGCCGAGCTGGCCCTGCGCGGCGAGCAGTGCCTGCAGGCCGGTCTTCTGGCCGCTGGCGGTGGTGGTGCCGATGACGTTGCTGGTGGTGGTGGCATCGTCGGCACCGGGGGCCACCCGCACGACGATGGTGAAGGCCTGCGCCTGCTTGGCGATGGCCTTGAGGCACTTGGCCAGCGTGCCGGTGGGGCCGGCCTTGCCGACGGCGCCGCCGGGGTTGGTGAGCAGCACGGGCGTGTTGAGCGGGAAGGCCTCCGGGTCGGCCTTGGGCGCGGTGGCAACGAGGCCGATGATGGCCGTGCTGACTACGCGTATGGTGGCGCCGCCTTCGTCTTTCTCGAAGACGCGTACGCCGTGGTGGTATTCGGTGGACATGGGGAATGCTCCTGTGGTGATTCGGGAGAGCCGCAGCTACTGGGCTGCGGCGGGTTAGGTGGTCGAGGTGCCTGGCGCTTCGGTGGGGGCCGCAATCACCGCGGGAGGTGCTTCGAGCGGGGGAATCGAAAGGCTGGGCAACAGGCCGGTGAGGGTGCGCTCCGACGGCTCGGCCATGGCGCCGGACTTCACTCGCTCGAGCAGCTCGTAGCAGGCGGCCCAGACGGCAGACCGCCATGCGCGCAGAGCGCGGCCTTCGTTCTGGAACTTGGGCACCGAAGGCTCTTCGGCGTAGGTGACGGCCGTCTTGATGTCGTCGTAGCCGAGGGAGCGCGCCATTGCGTCCAGGTACTGCTGGACGTGGGCGCGCAGAGAGGCGATGCGGTCATCGACAGTGCTGGGCGCTGGCGCTGGCGCAGGCGCAGGCAGCGGTGGCACGACAGGCACTTCCGGCTGCGGCGCTGGCGGCAGCGGTTCCAAAGCCCATTTGCCCAGCACCCTGCGGGCTCGCATGCCGGTGGGGACTTGCGGCGGCGCGTTCTCGGTGGCCAGGGCGGGATTGAGCAGCGCGTAGACCGCTTTTCCAGAGCGCTCGGTTTCGACCGGGTCGAGTGGATGGACGGTTTCGCCCATGAGGTAGCCGCTCTCAGGATCGATCAGATAGATGGTCTTGGTCATGACGTATGGTCCCTGTTCAGTAGCTCATCCATGCCGGGAACGCGACGTTGCGCGGGCGTGCTTCCGAGCCCTCTGCATTGATCGAAATGCCGGTAGCGCTGCTGCTGAGCCAGATTCCGGTCCGCCGCGTGTCGATGCCGACGTTGTGGGCGTGCGCGCCGTCCCAGTTGATACCCTTGGGCGTGTCGATGCTGAAGTCGGAGTAGTTGCCGGTTCCTCGATCGGAGTCGGCAACCTGCTGTGGCACGTTCATGCCGTGGTTGTGCGCGCCTTGCGAGTCGGTCCAGCCGCCGTGCAAGTGGCCTGGGTCGTTGACATAGTGGCCATGCCCCGGGTCCGTGACGCCGTGGGTGTGCGTGCTGTTCGCCGCCGCTTCAGCCGAGCGCAGCACACGCGAAGCGTTGACGCCGCGCCCGTTGTCCAGGCAGCGGATGAATTCGCCCCGCAGCTCCACGAGCGAGAACGTGCCTGTGCCCGATAGCCCCAGCCGCGCGACCAGATCGGGATAGTTTGCCTGGTTGTAGGTGAGGTCGGCGCGCACCGGCAGGTAGCCCGGAATGGTCGACGGGTTGTCGTAGCTGTAGAGCACCATGCCCGGCTGGTGCCACGGCGCGCGCACGTAAGCCGTGCCGTTCCACACCATCTGCCGAAGGTGTGGCGTCTGCACCGTGATGACGGGGCCGATGTTGACGGCGGGCACGACGTTGATCGGGCCGCGAAAGGCATAGATCGGATGCGGGTCCGGATGTTCGAGGTGCGCGGTCAGCGCTTCGACAGTCGCGTATTGACGGTGCGGATTCGCCTTGGCTTCGTGCGCGTTCAGTGATTCGCCGAATGCGGCCTTGAGTTCCGCGCCGGTATGGCCCCAGCGCACCCACTTCGTGGCGTCGGTGCCGGGCGCCACGTTCGTGCTCTCGCCAACGCTTTTCCACGTGGTGCCGTCGTGGCTGACGTGCGCGACGTTGGCGGGGTAAGACAGGGTCGCGTCCCATGGCGTGACGTTGCGCAGCCGCTGGTACAGCGTGCGGCTCGCCAGTTCGCGCGGCGCCCTGTTGTCGATGCCGCTGGGGCCGCCCAACACGGGGTCGTCTTCTTCCAGTTGGTAGATGCCGGCGATCCAGAGATCGACTTCGAGGAGATTGGCCATGTCAGGCGCTTCCGTGGTTGTAGGCGCCGTCGCGTCGGGTGGCGCCGTTGTGGCTGTTGGCGACGGCCGCGTAGCGCAGCGCCACCAGGTGGCAGCGCGCCGGTGCGACGGACGGCAGGAGCTTGCGCAGGCGCTCGGCCTGCGCGTTGGTGATGGGGCGCTGGAAGTCGACAATGTAGGTCGCCCAGGTGGTTGCCAACGGCGCGTGGGGATAGACGCCGTTGCGGCGGATGGTGCCGTTGTGGCTTCGCCCGCCCACGCGTTCGATGATGTTCACTTCGCCGAACCCGAGCGAGCGAATCAACTGGCGAATGGCCCACGGCGTGCCCTTGTGGCGGTGGATCTCGATGCTGTTGAGGATGAGCGCGCGCTTGGCGTCGTCGGACTTGGCGTCTTGCCAGGCTTCGACGCTCAGGGTCCACGACAGCCAGGGCAGCAGCGCAGCGAGGCAGCGCATGGCCGACCACAGGTAGCGCAGGCCGTCGGTGTCGAGGTCCATCGGCGACGTACCGGCAAGCGCCAGCTCCAGCGCCGTGCGGTTGGGAGGCAGCAGGCGCTGCGCGGGGGCGAGCTCAGGCATCGACCACCTCCTCCAGCACGGTGACCTTGTTGACCCGAACCCATTGCGTCTTGGTGCACAGCATGTCGGATGGCGGCGTAGAGATATCGACACGGTCGACGCCTGGCTGGTGCAGCGCGGCGTCGATGCCGGAGTGGGGCAGTCCCTTGCCGAGCTTGCGGATCTTCGCGAGCCATTTCTTGAGTGCGGCGTTACCGCTTTCGAGCGCCACGTCACCGGCCGGACCCTTGTAGCGATAGACCTTCGCGACGATGTCGGTGTCGAAGATCTGCGGTCCCTGCACCGGCACGCTGTCGCAAAGCGGGCGGATCTTCTCGTCATTGAGCGCCGCGCTGACCTTGTTCAGCAGCGCTTCGCTCGGCACGCCACTCGGATCGGTGGACAGAACCGTGATGCGCACGGTGCCGGGTATAGGGCTGTCCACGCTGACATCGGCCACGTCGGCGCTGGCGGTGAGCGCGTGGAACCGGTAGCTCTCGATCGGGCCGGCTGTGGTGATGCCTTCAGGCGCGAGCTGGATGCGTTCACGGAAGCGCTCGTCGTCTTCGTAGACGGCGTCGACCGGCGGCACGGCGTTGGGGTCGGCCGGCGTGACGACGAGGCGGAAGACCCGGTAGTTCGCGCCCTGATGGTCGAGGTCGGTCTTAGTGGCGTAGGCCAGCATGCAGGCCTTGGCTGCGTCGTTGATGCGCTGGCGCATCTCCAGCTCCTGATAGGCCTGCAGCTCCAGCAGCTTTGTGATGGGGTCGGACTCGAGCAGCAGCGCGTAGTCGACGCCGGCCTTGCGGCATTCGTCCTGAAAGCGTGCCTTGCGGCGCGCAAGGATCGTTTCGAAGTCCAGCGCTTCGATGACGGCGGGCGGCGGCAGCAGGGAAAGGTCCATGCTCATGCGGCGCCCCCGACCGTGACTTTGAGGGCGACGCTGTCGACGCTGTCGGTGTCGCGGCGCACGATGGAGAGTTCGCACTTTCCCTGCGCGTTGAAGCCGACGTTCACGCGCAGCACACGCGTGCGCGGCTCCCACTTCATGATGGCTTGCGCCGTCGCGGCGATGAGGCGCAGGCGGTTCGCGGCGGTGGCCGGGTGGTCGACGAGCTGCGGCAGAAAGCTGCCGTAGTTGCGGCGCATTAGGCGCGTGCCGATGGGCGTGCTGATGATGTCGTCGATGGACTGCCCGATCTGCTCGCGACGCGCGAGCATGCGGCCCGTGGTGTTGGAAATCCCGCTCATTGCACCGGCCCGTCGCTGATGTCGCCGCCGCGGACGATGCCTTTGGTTCGGTGGTGCTGCAGGCTGATGTCGCCGGCCACGATGTCGCCGCCGTCGGTGGTCAGGCTGTGGCCATTGACGAGGCTCATGTCGCCGTCGATCTCGGCAGTCTTGCCGCCTGGGCCGGTGCCGGATCCAGCCATGCCGCCGAGGAAGGTGAGCAGGCCCCGCACCACCAGCTCGCCGGTGGCGATGGTCTTGGGTGCGTCGAGCGTGATCTCCTGCGAATGCACCTTTGCGCTGTTGGCCGCGGTCACGTCGGCGGTCTTGCACTTCACGGTGATCGCGTCGGGGACTTCGATGTCCGCGGTGCCGGCGGCGGGCAGCGTGACCTTGAGCTTGTGGGCGACGTGGTCGTACTCCACCACAGCGCCGTCGGGGTACTTCGTGACTGTCTTGTTGGGGTCCGAGCTTGGCGCGGGGTGGTTCTCGGTGGGCAGGCCCGGCAGCGCATAGCCGCCCTCGGTCAGTCCGTTCGGCGAGAGGAACAGGACGCACTCGCCGACGGTCGGCGGGTTCCATGTGCCGGTCTTGCCCGCCCGCAACTCAACGTAGGGGCGCCAGTCGGTGCTGCCCTTCTCGGTGAGCTGCACGCGCACGAGCGGCGGGGTGGCGCTGTGGTCAACGTCGGCGATGGTGCCCATGCGCACGACGTTCGCCATCTGGCGTTGCAGGTCGGCAAAGAGTTGCGGCGATTCGGTTGGTCCGGGCATGCGCCCAATGTGCCGGAAGGCACTCGCGTGCGCGAGCGAGCGCGAGTGTGCGCGCGGCGGGGACTGATGCGCTCAGGTTTCTGCGGTGATGTGGTGCAGAAGGATGTCGGTGATGGCTTCTTCCTCGGCAGCGGTGAAGCCTAGCAACTGGCGCCGCGCGTACTGCACGCTCGGGCTGTTGGGTTTGCGCCAATCGACTTTGTCGCGCAGGCCGTGGTGGTGCACGCGCGCGATGCGCGCGCTTTTGCCGCCGATGCTGACGGTGGCGCCTTCGGCCGTGGCGGATTTGCGGAGGTACTTGGCGGTGCTCAGCTTCGCGAACATCTTGCGCTGGATGGCACCTTTCTTCTCTCGCAGGCGCCGAGGTTTGCGCGCCTCGTAGGGAGTGCCGTCAGGGTTGAGCTGCGCGCCGATGCGTTGCGCCTGGCTGCGGCGCAGGTAGGTAGCGACCTGCACCATGGCCGCCTTGCGGCGCGGCGCCGATAGACCGGCGAGCAGGGGCGCGGCCCAGTGAGCGAGGCGCTTGAGTGCGTCGTCCACGCTCAGCCCTCGTCGAGCGGCTGGATGCGCCACTCCGCAGCCAGGTCGAGCAGCGATGAGACGGGTTCGGCGCCGGCCAGCACCGGCTCGCCGATGTGGCGGGTGGTGAGCCGGTTGACGCCTTCGACCGTGCCGCCCGCGACGGCGACGGTTTCGGTCAGGTCGATCTCGAAGCCGAGGTCGGAGGTGGCGTGGTCGATGATTTCGACTTCGAAGCGGAACGCTTTCTGCCGCCGCTCGGGGTTGTCGAAGATGTCGGGCTGGTGGCGCTTGAGCCAGGCCACGACGGGCACGACGAGCACGTCGGTGCTGCCGGCCCAGTCGGTAACGACGATGTTCAGCGTGTAGCGGTATTCGAAGGACAGCGCGGGCGTGCCGGTGTGCACGATGCTGCCGCGCTCGACGAAGACGGTGAGTTTCTCGGGGTTGGTGGCGAGGTCAGGGCAGGCACGCGTGATGTGGTCGCGCAGGAGCTGCGGCTTCTTCATGGTTCACGGCTTCACAGGGCTGGTCGCGGGCAGGAGTGCCTCGAGGGCGCGCGTGCAGCGTTCGACGCGGTCGGCGTGGCCCGCCATGGCAGCGCCGTTGATGCCGCGCGTGATGGCGGCCAGGTTCCAGCGGTCGGCATGTTCGTTGAGGCCGTTGGACTTCCAGTACCAGGCACCGACGAGCACGGCGGCCTCCGGCTCGGCCACGCGGTCGGGATGCTGCTCCAGCGGGAGGCCGAGCGCGGCGCCGGCGGCCTGGTAGTTGCGGCGGCCGGTGAGGTGCGGCAGGCCCCGGCCGCGGTAGGTCCAGCCGTCGCCGGTCGCTTCCGCGCCATTGCCGTTGCGGTTGGCGTAGACCCTGTTGGCGAGTGCCTTTGGCTGGCGCGTGAAGGCGCGCGCCTGCTCGATGTTGCGCAGCGCGGAGAACATCTGCGCGATGCGTGCGGGGTCGGTGTAGTACAGGTTTTCTTCGAGGCGCGTGAAGCCGGCGGTCTCTTGGCTGTACTCGCCGATGAAGGCGGCAATGCGCCGGGGCGTGCTGATGTCGAAGCGCTGGGAGGCGGCGACGAGGTGCGGCAGGAACGTGCGCGCGACGGTGGGGGTAATGCCGGCGGCGATGAGCTGTTGCAGGGTGAGCATGGTGCGTCAGGGCTGGGGGGTGGTCGGGATGGCGGGGTCGGCCGGTTTGGGTGGCTCCGTGGCGACACCGGCCGGTGCGCGAGCGATGCCAAGTTCAGCCCGCAGCTCGGCGGCAAGCTCGCCGATGTCGCGGCCCTTGCGCCGCTCCAGCCACAGGAACACCGCCGCCACGATCCACGGGCCGGGGATGCTGCAGAGCACGAACACGCAGCCGGTGAGCACGAAGAAGCCGGCCTCGGGCGGGAACGAGGCGAGCCTGGCAAGCGCTGCACCGGCGGTGAAGATCTCCGGCTTGTGGTGCATGAGCATCACGAGCGCGATGGTGCCGAAGATGAAGGAGCTGACGAGGCAACCGAGCACGCGGTTGATGAGGTCGCTCCACGCATGGCCCGCGCGCAGCGGCACGAAACGGATGCCGAGCCAGAAAGCGATCAGGCTGGCGACGATGGGCAGCGACAGCAGGGCCAGCTTGTAGCCTGCTGCGGTGCCGGCGGCCGCGGCGGTGGTGGTGGGTTCTGTCATGGTGTGGTGAAAGTTGGAGGCGGGCATGGCGGGTCTTCAGTCCCAGAGCTGCACGGTTTCGACGCGCGCGGCATTGGCGGGGAGGTCGGGCAATATGACTTCGAGGCCGAGCGGCAAGACGGGGCCGAGGCTGGCGAGGCCGGGGTTGAGCCGGTAGGTCGCTTCGGTCACGCCGGCCGTGGCGCCCAGGTGGCGCAGGCACAGCAGATCGACGGTGTCGTGCTGCTGGGTGATGACTTTGCGCGGCATGGCTAGATCAGCTCGACATGCAGGCGCGAGACGCCCAGGATGTCGCGCACGGCCAGGGTGGCGTCGCGGCGGTACTGCTCGGCCTGGTCATCGCGCGCGGCGTCCTGGTCTTTGCGGCGCTCGCGCCCGGTGGTGTCGTAGTCGCTGTACCGCTCGACGAGGTTGGCCTTGGCGTGGCAGTACACGGCGCGGCGAAAGCGCTGCACGTGGATTGATTCGCCATCGACCTGCAGCGCGGGCACGTCGGCCAGGCTGGCGCGGCTTTCGTCCTGCCGGCATTGCGCCCATGCCGACAGCAGCCCGATGGTGGTGGCGACGGCTTCCTGCACCGCGGGCAGCAGGCGCTGGGGCGTGACGGTGGCGTCAAGCCGCATGGCGTCGCGAAGCGCGGCGAGGTCGATCGGCGGCCACCATGGGCCGGCGGACACGGTGCCGAGCGGCGCGGGGTCGCTGGGCGGGGTGGTGCGCACGAGGGGCGGTGCTGCGGCGATGAGGGACATGGTGGGCTCGACGAGGGATGTAGGTGGGCGGTGGCCGTGGCGCGTAGTGGTGAGGGCTCAGCCTTTCACGCTGCGCCACGGGCCGCCCTGCACGGGGGGTGCTCGGTTGCGCTACTTGCCGGCCGCGCGTTTGCGCGTGGCCGGCGCCGGCTTCTTCGCCGCCGCGGTGGTCTTGCGGGCGGGTGTGGGCGTGGCGGGAGCGGGTTGGGTGGTGTCGCCGGGAGGCGGTGTTTCGGGCGTGTCGCCGTCTTCCGGCGCGGTGTCCTTGCCGGCCTTTGCCAGCGCGCGCTCGATGCGCTCGATGTCTTTCTTCACGCAGGCGTTGCTGTCGAGTTCCAGCGCGCGCTGCAGGCGTGCGAGCGCGACGCTCAGCGCCTCGGGCTCGATGGCCGAGAGATCGACCTCGTCGGCGTTCTGTACCTTGCCGAGCGCGGCGTACGCAATGGCCTTGTGCAGCTTGGCCCGCGCCTGGTCGGGCGCGTCCTGCTCGGCTGTGAGGGTGTCGGCCTCGATGAGCAGGGCGGCGGCGTGCGCACGCGCGAGGGCGCCGGCCTGTGCGGGGTCCTGGTCGACGGCCACGGCGGACACAAGTTGGCGCGCGCCGTCGTCTGCCTGCTGCACGACGAGCGGCGCCCACAGGCCCTTGAGGTACGCGTTGGACAGTTCGTCGATGACGATGGCGGCCGGGCTGCGTTTGTAGTCGTCGGCCATGGGCATGGCGTGGCCGACGACGTAGCCCGCGATCTGCAGGCCCAGCGCGTAGGCCCCGGCGTCGAAGGCCCAGACCATTAGGGTGGTGAGAACCTGGTCCTGCGCGCCGTTGCCGGTGGCCAGCGAGGTGTCGATCCAGTCGAAGTACTCGGGCAGCAGGCGGGCCTTGAGTTCGGCGCGGCGTTCGTGCGACTGGATCTGCGAGAGGCGATTCTTGTCTTGCGAGAGCTTGATGCGCATGAGCCCGTAGGCGTCGCCTTGCAGCTCGACGCCGTAAGGGCTGGCGGCCTGGGCCTGTTCTTGCAGGACGCGCGCGCGGTGGCGCTGTGCGGGGCTGAGTGGGCTCATGGTGGTGTGCTGGGCTGGTTTGGTGAAAGCGCGGGCCGTGTGCGGCCCGCGCGGCTGTCTTTCGGCAGACTTTTGGCGCTGGGGTAGGAGCGCAGGATTACCCGGCGATCTCGATGTTTTCCACCAGCACCGCGCGGCCGTAGTCTTCGACCACGTAGGCGTCGTTCGACGATTCGTAGTTCTCGATCTGGTCGCGCTCGGGCACGTCCTTGATGTTGCGGCGGCGCGCGTCGCGCTGCCAGTACATCGACAGGTTTGACAGCGCGGTCACCAGCACCTTGCCGGCCGGGAAGAACGGCACGGTCACTGCGGCCAGGCCGCCCACGCGCTTCTGGCTGATGATGATGTCGGCCGAGAGCGTTTCGCTCGGCGGCTGATCCTTGTTGACGAGCGGGAAGTACTTGTCGTGCATGAGCCCGCGGCCGAGCACGGCCACGAGGTCGGGATCTTCCTGGTACCACGGGTCGAGCAGGGTGATGGCGTCGTACACGACGGCATCGAGGTTGGCGTAGTCGCTGGTGGCCTTGTCGGCGCCGACGACTACCTTCTTTTCCTTCTTGTCGCCCTTGGCGAGCACGTTTTCCGGAGCGTGTTCGCGCATGTGCTGCAGCCAGCCCTTGTTCACGTCCTGCAGCAGCGGGTTCGCTGCCAGGTCGGTGGTCGCGGCGATGCTGGTGCCGTTGAAGCCGATGCAGATGCGGTCCAGCGCCTGGCGCCGCAGGATGGCGTCGCGCAGCAGGGTCTGGAAGTTGGGGAAGCCGGCCCAGGCGTCGAGCTGGGCGTAGCGGATGGCGGTGTCGAAGTTGGTCTGCACGCAGCGGTATTGGTTGTCGTCGAGCGTTGCGACGTTGCGCGGCTTGCGCGTGCCGTTGCCGGTGGTGTCGGTGCGGCTGGCCACAGGGCCGCTCACGCCGAGGCCTACCTTGGCGGCCATCTGCTCGGTCACGCCGATGACGTTGATGCGCTGCAGGAACGCGCTCGACTCCTGCATCTTCGATTCGAGGGTCTGCTGCACGCGCGGCACGACGTTGAATTTCTGCGTGACGCTGGCGACTTCGTTCAGGGTGGCCAGTTGGCCGAAGTAGGCATCGAGGGCCTGGCGGGTTTCTTTGCGCATGGTGGTGCTGCCTGTGGTGTTGCGGTTGTGGATTGCTCTGGGTGTGGGCGACGTGGCTCAGCAGTCGGTCTTGGCGACGCCGTTGCCGCCGGTGGCTGGCGGGCGCGCGGTGCCGGCCGGCGTGTTGTCGAGGACGGCGTACTTCGCCTGCAGGGCGGCGACGGCGGTCTTCAGCTCGCCGATGCCGGCGGCGCTGGTCGACAGCTTGGTCGCGGTCTCTGCGACGTGCGCAGCGAATGCGTCGCCGAGTTGTTCGAAGCCTTCGACCACGACGGCGAAGCGCGCATCGTCGGTGGCGGACTTGGCGCCGAACTTCGACAGCACGCCGGCGATGGTGGCGCGGAACTTCGCAAGGGCGCCTTCGTCGGGCGCGTCTTCGAGTTCGAGGGTGATTTCCTCGGCCGCGGTGAACAGGTCTTCGGGCTGTTCCTTGCGTGCGGCGAAGGGGTTGGCGGTCGGGTTCTTGGCGGCGAACTCGAGCACTTCGGTGCCCAGGCTCGCGGGGTTATCGGTGACGGCCAGGCCGACCAGATAGGCCTTGTCGGTGTCTGCGAAGCGCGGCCGGACTTCCATCGACGAGTAGATTTTCTGGCGCTTCTTGTTGAGCGCGATGAGTTCGTCGGTGGGAGCGATCTGCGCGAACAGGGCCAGCTTCTTGGCGCCGCCCACGTCGACCTCTGCAGTCTTGACGGCGACGACATCGCCATAAGCGCGAAAGTCGCTGTTCGGGCTGTAGCCGCGCATGTGTTCGATGTTGATGCGCGCGCCGTAGACGTTGGGGTCGTAGCTGGCGGCGATCTGTTCCAGCGTGGCGCGGTCGATGACGCGGCCGTCGCTGGTCGCACCTTCGACGGCGACGCGGAAGAACTTGGAAACCGGCTTCTTGGCGGGAGTGGACATGTGTTGGCTCGCTGCGGGTTGAACGGTGCATCGCGTGGTGTTCGCGGTGCGATGAGCCAATGGTGTCGGTGCGTTCGTCCGCTCTCAAGCCGCTGCGCATGTGGCAGCGGCGGGCACTGTTGGGCGTGGTGGCGATGCTTCGCGCGCGCGGGCAACCTCGGCGGCATGCCCTTGAAATCCGCTGCATCCGGCCGAACCCGCCGGACTGTTTCTGTCGTCGCGAAAAAGCCGGCGCCTCGCAAGCGTGGGCGGGCTTCGAAGACCGTGGAGGCGGCGGCGCCGGCTGCTGACACGGGCAGTGCGGTGAGCACTGAGCCGAGTCAGATTGCCACGTTGACGCCGCAGGCGCAACCCCGCACCGCGGCGCGGTTCCTGGCGTGGACCGGCTGGAAGGTGAGGCAGATCGCTGAGCACCTGGGCGTGCCCGCATCGACGGTGTACGGCTGGAAAGAGGCCGACAAGTGGGACGATGCGCAGCCGCTCGACCGCGTGAACGGCGCGCTGGAGGTGCGGCTGATTCAGCTCATTCTGAAGACGGAGAAGACAGGCGGCGACTACAAGGAAATCGACCTGCTGGGCCGGCAGCTTGAGCGCACGGCGCGCGTGGAGAAGTACCAGCAGACGGGCCGCGAGGGAGACCTGAATCCCAATGTCGCGGCGCGCAACGCGGCGCCGAAGCGCAAGCCCAAGCGCAACGAGTTCAGCGAAGCCCAGATAGCGCTGCTCGAATCGAAGCTGCGCGAGTCGAACTTCCCATTTCATCAGAACTGGTTTGACCAGCAACAGCAGCGGCTGCGCGCGATCCTCAAATCGCGGCAGATCGGCGCGACGTTCTATTTCTCTCGCGAGGCGCTGCTGTCGGCTGTGAAGGAAGGGCGCAACAAGCTCTTTCTGTCGGCGTCGAAAGCGCAGGCGCACCAGTTCCGCAGCTACATCGTCGACTTCGCCAAGGAGGTCGATGTTGAGCTGAAGGGCGAGAACATCAAGCTGTGGAACGGCGCCGAGTTGATCTTCCTGGGCACGAACGCGATGACGGCGCAGTCGTACCACGGCGACTTCTACTTCGACGAGTTCTTCTGGGTTCCGCGCTTTCGCATGATCAACAAGCTGGCGAGCGCGATGGCCTCGCACAAGCACTGGCGCAAGACGTACTTTTCGACGCCCTCGGCGATGTCGCACGAGGCCTACGGCTTCTGGACCGGCGACGACCGCAACAAGGGGCGGGCGAAGAAGGACCACGTTCGCATCGACACGAGCCACAGGGCGCTGCGTGGCGGCGTGCTGGGCCTCGATCGGAAGTGGCGCGACATCCTCACCGTTGAAGACGCCGTCGCGATGGGTTTCGACCTGTTCGACATCGCCGAGCTGCGCGAGGAATACAGCCTCGAAGAGTTCGCGAACCTGTTCATGTGCCAGTTCATCGACGACAGCCTGTCGCTGTTCACGCTGGCGCAGATGCAGGCCTGCATGGTGGACAGCTGGGAGACGTGGAGCGACGTGAAGCCGCTGTGGTTGCGGCCCTATGCGCATAACCCCGTTTGGGTGGGCTACGACCCGTCGGACAAGGGCGACGCGGCGGCGCTGGTTGTCGTGGCGCCACCGCGGGTGCCAGGCGGCAAGTTCCGCATCCTGCACCGCGAGCAGTTCAAGGGCTCCGACTTCGAGGCGCAGGCCGAGGCCATCAGGCGGATCACGCAGCAATACAACGTGGTGCACATAGGCATCGACAAGACGGGCCTCGGTGCTGGCGTGTTCCAGATCGTCGAGAAGTTCTTCCCCCAGGTGAAGGGCTACCAGTACAGCATCGAGGTGAAACAGCGCCTGGTGCTGAAGGCGCAGCAGGTGATCCACAAAGGCCGACTCGAGTTCGATGCAGGGTGGACGGACATCGCCGCTTCGTTCATGGCGATCAAGCGCGTGCTGACGGCCAGCGGCCGGAATGTGACCTACGACTCCGGCCGCTCCGAAGCCACGGGGCACGCGGATCTTGCGTGGGCAACGATGCACGCGCTGGACAACGAATCATTGGCCGGCGACATCGTCGGCGGCAGCTCTCGCATGGAGATTTTTGAATGAGCAAACGCAAGGGCGACCTGGCCCTCCGAACGGCGCACGCGTCGCCGCCCGCCAATGCCAACGCTGGTGCCGTGTCGGCTTTCAGCTTCGGCGACCCGGAGCCGATCAGCCGTATCCAGCTGCTGGACTACGTGGAGAGCATGTTCAACGGGCGTTGGTACGAGCCGCCGCTGCCGTGGGAAGGACTCGCGAGCGCGTTCCGCGCGTCACCGCACCATGGCTCGGCAATCTTCCTGAAGCGCAATCTGCTGAAGACGATGTTCGTACCGCATGCGCGGCTGTCGAGCGCGACGTTCGGGGCGATGGCGCTGGATTTTCTGGTCTTCGGCAATGCCTACGTCGAGCAGCCGCGCGCTATGACGGGGCGGGCGCTGGCGCTGCAGCACGCGCTGGCGAAGTTCACCCGGCGCGGGCAGGAGGCGGGCCGCTACTTCTTCGTGCGCGGCTGGCAGCATGAGCATGAGTTCGCCGCCGGCTCGGTGTTCCATCTGCGCGAAGACGACGTGAATCAGGAGATCTACGGCCTGCCCGAGTACATCAGTGCGCTGCAGTCGGCTTGGCTCAACGAGTCAGCCACGATGTTCCGGCGCAAGTACTACGCGAACGGCTCGCACGCGGGGTTCATCCTGTACCTGTCGGATGCCCAGGTCAGCACCACCGATGCGGATGCACTGCGCGATGCCCTGAAGGCGGCGAAGGGGCCGGGCAACTTCCGCAACCTGTTCCTGCACGCGCCCGGTGGCAAGGCCGAGGGGTTGAAGCTGATTCCGGTCAGCGAGGTGGCGGCAAAGGACGACTTCGCGGCCATCAAGAACGTGAGCAAGGACGACGTGCTCGCCGCCCACCGCGTGCCGCCTGGCTTGCTCGGCATCGTGCCCACCAACGCCGGCGGCTTCGGCAATGCGCCCGACGCGCTGGGCGTGTTCATCGAGAACGAGATCCGGCCGCTGATGCAGCGCTTCCGGGAGCTCAACGAGTGGGCGGGGGAGGAGCTGGTGCGGTTTGTGGTGACAGAGCGGGCGGCCGCGAACCCTAGCGCTTAAAAAAACCCGCGTGCCGACTTTCGATTGCACCATCGCGAATGGCGGAGTCTTGGGCGAAGCCTGATGTCTTGAAAGGGCTCAAGGCGGGCGCTGATGTCAAAAGATTGGGGCGCCCGGAAGCAGTCCTTCATTGTCCGCCTGCGTCCGAAATGGCCCGGATGGGCGACGTGCGCGACCTCAGCAGTCATGCCTTGCGTTGAGGCGACTTGGCGATGCGACTGGAAGCGTCAGGCGTTACGCTTCCAGATCCCGTTTATCTTCGAGTGTGTTCTCCACAGCTCTGCGACGTAATCCCAACCGTCAGGGAAAGCCCAGCCGAGCCCAACGAGCGCGAGTTCTATGTCAAGCGGCGCGACCGCCCGAATACAGCGGTCGTAGGTCGCATCGGACAAGTCAAGGTGGCTCACGCGGCCAAGCTCGTCGGAAACTGGATATTGCAATTCCCGATCGAAACTTTCAATTTCGACGTGGGCCTTCAAGATGTCCAAGCTGTCCTTTACGCCCTCAGCCTCCAGCCTGGCGATAGGTATGCCAGCCAAGCCCAACAAAAAGTCCTTCGTGCTGTCTCGATTCTTTTGAACCGGCGTTCCATGTTGCTCTCCGTCGGTCTCAAACACCAATCGCGGCGAAGCCCTCGTGCCGTCCACTATGACGCAATCCAAAGACATGGCATTGACCTGGACACCATTGAGCCATAGCCATTTGTCGGGCACATCGATCACGCGCAGCAGGCCGACTTGTGCAAGAACGTGCATGCGGCAGCTTCGGTTCTGCCGCAGCGTGAAATACTCCTCCAGCACGTTATAGAGATGGCGTTCCCAAACATTCAACACCTCGCGCCTTGCAGTAGCGGCCATATTGACTGTCCTCCACGATATTCGAAGAAGCGACTATGCCAGCATCTGCTGTTCTGACTTTTCTCTTCGTCATCGCGTTCACTGCGGCGATCTTCCTGGCATAGCTCGCATCGAGCCGACCTAGTTCGCACTGCACTCTAAGGCGAGCGCAACGATTTTCGGGCCGCACTGGCCAGTCCAGCCTGGCCCAGTCACCGCAAAGCCAAGAGGGCGCGCACAGCGCGTTTTTCGCCCGAACGTCCCTAGCCCTCCGACTTAGGTCGATTGGCCTCTGCATGGGGCTGCCATGGGCTTCGGCGCGACCCCGCCGTCACCACAGAAGCGTACCCCTCGACGCAAGCCGCCCGTACCCGTCGGCGCGCGGTCTAACCCCCACCGAGCCCGCGCGCTTCGGGTAGTTGTTTTTACGACCTTGTCGGCAGCCCGTGAAGCGGTGCCAGCGCTGGAGCGCGGCCGCCTTTTCGCCTGGTGGATCGATTGCCGGCTTTTACGGGTTTACTGCGCTTTCGCCGGTGCCGAGTGGCGGCGTGCCGGCAGTTGACTTTTGTTGACAGTAGTTTCGGTTTCAGCAGCGTAAAAACCGGGCCTCAACAACACGGGAGGAACAGATGATTGGGTCCGGAAAATGGGCGCTCACGGTCAACGAGCTTGAGTCGGGGAAGTTTCATTTCACGCTGCTGCTCGCGGTCGCCAGCCCCGATGATTTTTTGAGCTTTCAACCAGTGATAACCGACGAGAGGGCCTTTGGTCGAGCGGAGTCCGCGTGGATGGCCGGTGCGGTGGCACTGGCCGATCGGACAGCTCAGGCTTTGCGGCCGCTTCGGCCGATCTCGACCGGGCCAATGCCGCTGTAGACCGTGGCGCCATCCTTTAGCGACGTGACCGTCCATCGAGCAGCGCCGAGCCCAGGCGTGATCTTGTAGTCCCCCGGTGCCAGCGGCAGTTCGCGGTCCTCGCGAGCCTTGTCGCTGTACCAGGCTGGCGTGTAGAGAGTGGTGGTTTCGGTGGGAAAAATGTCAGCTTGGCTCATGTCTTCATTCTCGCTAGGGGGCTCTGGAGCTGCATGGCAACGTCAGTCGTCGCCTCTGCGCTCGACCGGCAGTACGTGCCACACCTGCCGGTGCTCCCACACGCGGCATTCACCGTCAACCATCTCCGTATTCAGCTCGGTGCCCTCGATCAGGAAGCCCGGCCCCTTGTATGGCCGAATCACCGGGTCGGTAAGCCGTCCACGACTTGCCATCTGAGCGATGCCATAGCTGACGTACAGGCTCACCTCTGTCAGGTTGCGGGCAGAGTTATTTTTCTCCCTGTCGGACTCCAAAATGGTGACCGTGACGCGCAGAGGCCGCTCGCGCTCGCGCTTCTTCAGGCGCAACCCCTTGCGCATCAACGGGGTAACTTCGGCGAAGAACATTCAAGTCTCCGATGGCTCGTCGTCGCTGGGTGGCTTGGGCATGAAAGCCGGAATCTCGTGCATCACCGCGCGGATGTGGTCGCCGGCGTTACGGTCCCAGTCTCCGTACAGGTCGCCGATGCGCGCACAGCGGCCGGCCACGTGGTCAGCGAAGTCGCGCAGGGTAGGGCGCATCGGCTCGTCGGGGCCGAGCTCACCTGTCTGACGGGCCATAGCGACGAGCTCGTCTTCAATCGTTTCGCCAGGCGCCATCTTCGTGTCTCCATCCCGGGGGCACCTCGGCGCCGGGCACCATCCACGCTGGCGTGTTGACGCCCAGGATGTACTGGGTGCGCTTGCCGCCGAACATGCGCTTGACGACTTCGGCGGGCTCCTCCGCTGAGTGCTTTTCATACTGCTCGTATGCGTCTTCGATGTGGTCGTCGAAGGCCGCGCGTGGCTCGATCTCGAGCACTGCGTAAACGAACTTTTCGACCCACTCTTGGCGGGCTGTCTTCATCTTGCTCACGGCAATCTCCTAGACGGTTGAAGATCGCGCGCCTTCGCGCGCATCAGTGCATCGAAACCCGCCAGGCGGATCGGACTGCTGATCTTGTTAACTACTGGTTAAATATACAGTGATTGCGGTAGACTGCAAGCATGGAAAACATGCCGGCGAACCTCTGGATTGCCGCCTGCGCGCACCGGT
Source organism: Variovorax sp. (assembly GCF_965279555.1). Taxonomy (NCBI): domain Bacteria; kingdom Pseudomonadati; phylum Pseudomonadota; class Betaproteobacteria; order Burkholderiales; family Comamonadaceae; genus Variovorax; species Variovorax sp. Next base: position 1,876,737 of record NZ_OZ257247.1, read on the forward strand.
TGCAGCAGCAGTGGCACACCGTCGACCCTCTGGATCTGGAGGATGTGGCGCACGATTTGTGGCGCGACGAGCGCCTGCGAGCGATGCCGCCCGACGAGGCGGCCGTCGACTGGCTCAAGCCGATCAACGAGGTGGGGTAACTGCCGAGGCCGCCGGCGCGGTCGCGCGAGAGGATGAGCGCATGTGCACCCGCTACATTTCCCCCGAGGATCGCGAGATCGAGGCTTTCTGGTCCATCGACCGGAAGACCAACGACCGCAAGGACTGGGAGGGTCTTCTGACCGTGTTCCCGCTGTCGCTGGCCAGGTTCATCAGGCGCGCCGACGATGTCGACTACGCACGCGAGTTGGTTGTCGGGCAGTGGGGAATGATCCCGCCCTGGTCGACCAGCCATATTCCGCAGCGCAAGCCGAAGAAGGGCGAAGAAAAGGGCGCCAGGCTCAGCACGGTCAATGCGCGCACCGAGGGCATGGAGAAGTCACCGACCTACAAGAACGCCTGGGCTCGCGGCAAGCGCTGCATCATCCCGGCCGCCAGCTTCGACGAACCGAACTGGGAGACGGGCAAGAACGTCTGGTGGCGGTTCCGTCGCGCTGACGGGGCGCCGTGGGGCCTGGCTGGGCTATGGGACACCTGGACAGACCTCGAAACCGGCCAGGTGTGGGACAGCTACACCATGCTCACGATGAACGCCGACGAGCACCCGTTGATGTCGCGCATGCACAAGCCGGATCCGAAGCTGCCCGCCGATCAGCAGGACAAGCGCTCGGTGATTCCGCTCGAGGTGCATGATTTCGACCGCTGGCTGACCTGCACGGTCGATGAGGCTCGGACGATGCTGAAGCTGGCGCCAGTCGAGTTGTTTGGCGCGGCGCCGGTTGCGTGAGCGCACCGAGCGAAATTCCCTGTGGCGAGAAATGCACGCTCGCGCTACTCATGGCGAGCGTAGGCGCGCATAAATAACCCGACCTCTCCGCGCCGCTGCGCATGTAGCAAGCACGGGCCAGCCAAGCCGGCGGAATCCCATCAAGGCGTCGGCTTATGGCCAATTGTCACTGTGTTTTAGTGCCGGGAGCGGGCTCAGCTATTGGATCCGTCCTGGTGCGATCAACCGGTTCTGCGGTATCTGCACCTCTTGCGGCTTTGGCTGCTTTGGCGGATTCTGTTGCCCGGGTTGCCGCTTGAGTAGCGGTCTGGGCCGCGAGCTGCGCGGCTTCGGCGGATCGAGTTGCTTGCGCTGCTTGGGCTGCCGGGGATGAAGCTGGAGCGCTAACTGCTTGAATAATCTGCTGTTCAGCCTTTGCACTTGCCAACCAGCACTGATTGGTCATTTCGATAGCCAGTTCTTGTTTCCTCGTGGCATCGGTTTCTAGGAGATATTTGGCGCTCCAATCGCTCGCTGCGGTGCCGACAGCTGTTTGACGCTTGAGTTCGGCTGCCGCTGAGAGCGCGTTGCTCATTGCAAGCTGTAATGCATTAGTAGAGCCCGACATCGCAGAGAAAACCTTGTTCGCGGTTCCCGTGGTGGAAACGGCCACGATGCCAGCGGCGGTGCCGGCTACGCTCACGGCGGTTTGGGCGATGCCAGCCTGATTGGCGCCAGACTCGTATCGGTTGTGTACTTCCCTACAAAATTGGCTTGCCTTGATGAACATCGCGAGTGCCTTGTCTTCAGCCCTCGAGCATGCGTTTTGTGCGTTGTTTGCCGCAGTGAGCGAGCAGGGGTAGTTTGGCCATGGCCAATCTGCGGTAGGTCGTTGAAATACCGAGCAGCCGGCTAGTGAAAAAGCAAAACACACTGCAACTGCTGAGCGCGATGATTGCATTCCGCCCTCCATTCTTGTAACGGAATTTTTAACAGAGTTGCAACGGGTGGGCAATCAAGCGTGCTACTTGAATCAGGCGATTGACAGGTGCTTAATTAGATGACTACGGTGCTGAATCCGACCTTGGTCGAGTTGTGCCATGTGGGTGCGACTGACTCAGCGCCTAAAGGGAAATTCCCTCTAACTTCCACGGCTCTCCCCTTGGGAAAGATTGATTGAATCGCCGGTCTCGAAGTAGAGAAAATCAAGCTAAGTTATTGATTTTCTACGTTTGTCGTCCTGCCTTCTAAGCAGGTTGTCGGGGGTTCGATCCCCTCCGGGCAGGCCATTTCAGTGATTCACGAAGCCCCTCAAGGCACCACAATCACTCATCTTCCCTCTGTAGAAACGCATTCTCCGGAGGACTCTACTCACAGATCAAGGCCAGCGCCTCTCGACGCTGGTTCTGGGAGTACCGCTTCGAAAGCCAGGAAAAACGCCTGGCGCTGGGCAGTTACCCCGAGGCCAGCAGGAGCATGACCACGTCAGCCAACCTGCCTCTCATGCACGTTGCACCACATCCAGTCTTCCCCAGGCTCGATCGACTGGATCACCGGATGTCGCTCCGCATGCGAATGCTTCGTCGCATGCTGGTTCTTCGACGAGTCGCAGCAACCCACATGGCCGCAATGCACGCACAAGCGAAGATGGACCCACGTGTCCCCCGTCTTCAAGCAGTCTTCACAGCCGCGCAGAGTGTGCGGCTGCGCGATGTCGGCGGGCACGTGGTCACAGGGTTTGATGGGCACGAAACAGCTCCTTTGTAGCTCGGTGTCTATCAGGCTGCAGTAGTGGCCTGCGACAGGTGTTGATGAATCAGCGCCACCGCAGCGGCGCCTTCGCCGATGGCGCCGCCGACGCGCTTGACGGAGCCCGATCGCACATCGCCCACGGCGAACACGCCAGGCACGCTGGACTCGAGCGCGGTCGCCGGCCGAGCCGGGAAGCCGCTGCTCGCCGCCGCGCCGGTCAGCACGAAGCCGTGCTTGTCGACCGACACGCCGCAGCCTTCGAGCCACGACGTCTCGGGCTCCGCGCCCACGAAGAGGAAGATGTTGCGGGCAGGGCAGTCGTGCTCGTCGCCCGATGTGTGGCAGCGCCACGTCGCACCCGTGAGGCCTTCGTCCGATCCGCCGTGCAGGCGGACCAGTTCGGTGTGCGGTTGCAGCGAGATGTTGGGTGTGGCTTCGATGCGGTCGATGAGGTAGCGCGACATGCTGGCCGCGAGCGAAGGCCCGCGCACCAGCACGTTCACCTTGGCCGCATGGCGCGACAGGAACACCGCGGCCTGTCCGGCGGAGTTGCCGCCACCGACCAGCGCCACTTCCTGTTGCGCGCAAATCTTCGCTTCGATGGCCGAAGCCCAGTACCAGATGCCGCGACCCTCGAATTCGGCCAAGCGCGGCACGGCGGGTCGCCGGTAGCGCGCGCCGCTGGCAATCACCACGGTGCGCGCATTGATGGTGCGGCCGTCGGCCAGCGAAACGCGCAGGCTTTCTTGCGGGTTGTCGCGCGAGCAGTCAAGCGATGTCACCTCGGCGGGGATCAGCATCTCGACGCCGAACTTCTGTGCCTGCACGAAGGCACGGCCTGCGAGTGCCTGGCCCGAGATGCCGGTCGGAAAGCCCAGATAGTTCTCGATGCGTGCGCTGGCTCCGGCCTGTCCGCCGAAAGCGCGGCAATCGAGCACGATCACGCGCAGGCCTTCGGAGGCCGCATACACGGCGGTGGCCAGGCCGGCCGGTCCGGCGCCGACCACGGCCACGTCGTACAACTCGTCGCGCTCGGCGGTGTCGACCATGCCCAGGCAGCGCGCCAGCGCATCGTCGGTGGGGTTCACCAGCACGGAGCCATCTGGACACACCGCCAGCAGCTTGCCGGCGCCGTACTGCGCGATGAGCGCGGCGGCGTCGGGGTCTTCGTCAGCGTCGACCAGGTGATAGGGGTAGCCATTGCGCCGAAGAAAATTCTCCAGCCGCGCCATGTCGGGCGACTGCGGCGGGCCGATCAGCACTGGTCCGCTCGCGCCGGATTCGATCAGCGCCACGCGTCGCAGGATGAGCGCGCGCGTAATGCGCTCGCCCAGGTCGGCTTCGGCGACCAGCAGCGCGCGCAGTTGCGCTGGCGGCACGAGCAGCACTTCGACATCTTCATCGGCATGTCCGTCGACCAGGGCAGGGCGGCCGCTCAGTTGGCCAACCTCGGCCAGGAACTCTCCCGGTCCCTGCCGCACGATGGGCACGACGTGGCCGAGCCCATCGCGTTGCGTGACCGCCACGACGCCCTTGAGCAGCACGAACATGCCGGGGCCGGTTTCGCCGGCCGTGAAGAGCCGCGCACCGCGCGCGAACTGTTGCACGGTGCCGAAACGCGCAATACGCGCAATCTCGGTGTCACTGAGCACGGGAAAGGTCTGCTGGAGGCGGCCGTTGTCGGTGCCGCGTACGTCGGTGGCCATGCGTGAAAGCTCCTTTTCGCGAGTCCACCGCATTAGACGACGAAGTGCGCTGGAGGGGCTGCACTGCCGTCATGTGTCTGAAATGTTCCTGACATGCCGGCTTCATGGCAGGTGCGGAGACTCCCCCGGCAGAAAGGGTTCCCCATGAAAGAACTGCCCAACCCGACGTTTCCGCTTTCGCAGATCGGGCTGCGCGCGGCCCTGTGGCCCGCTCCCGCTGTCGGTGGTTCGACTACCACCACTGCCCGCACCTCGGTGCCCCAGGCGCCTGCCGTCATTCTTCCTCCAGCCACAGAAGCCCGCCAAGGCATCACTGTGGGCTGGGCCCGCCACCTTGATGATGTGCGCGCTGCACAACGCCTGCGTTACGACGTGTTCGTCGGTGAGATGGGTGCCCGTGTGTCGTCGCCGCTGGCCGGCCACGACATCGACCTGTTCGACGATTTCTGCGAACACCTGCTGGTCCGCGACGAACTGACGCAGCAAGTCATCGGCACCTATCGCGTGCTGACGCCAGCTCAGGCCCGCCGCGTCGGCAGCACCTACAGCGATACTGAATTCGACCTCACCCGCCTGCGCGACCTGCGCGAGCGCATGGTCGAGCTGGGTCGCAGCTGCGTGCACCCCGAGCACCGCCAGGGCGGTGTGATCCTCGCGCTATGGGGTGCCTTGGCCGGCTTCATGCACCGCAACAAGCTCGACACCATGATCGGCTGCGCGAGCATTCCCATGTCGCACAACGGCGTGACCAACGGCGACGCCGCCGCCAGCATCTGGCGCCAGGTGTCGGCCAGCCACATGGCGCCGATCCAATATCAGGTGCAGCCGCGCCTTCCGCTGCCGGTCGAGCGGCTGGACAGCACGCTCGACGTGGAGCCGCCGGCGCTCATCAAGGGTTACCTGCGCCTGGGTGCCAAGGTGCTCGGCGCTCCGGCCTGGGACCCGGACTTCAATGCCGCCGACCTGCCGATGCTGATGCGCATCGACGATCTGCCTGCGCGTTACCGCAAGCATTTCCTGGGCGCATGAAGCCGGCGGCTACCCGGCCCGAACCGGGGCCGCTCGCTTCTTCCAATGGGATTGCCGACTCCGCAGCAGTCGGCACCGAGGCGTCACGAGAATGTCATGCAAATGACACAAGCGCGGATGACACTGTCATATTTCCGCCTACACGTTCTCCTGTGCCGCTTGCTCCAGAATCAGTGCCTATGCAATCCGACCCCGCAGATCCGTCACTCGACGTCGCTGCGCCCACGTTCACGCTGCTGGACCGCGATCACAGCATCCTGTCTTTCAACGAGCGCGTGCTCGACTGGGCCCATCGGACTGAAGTGCCGCTCATCGAACGGCTGCGCTACCTTTGTATCGTTTCGTCGAATCTCGACGAGTTCTTCGAAGTCCGTGCCGCGCCACACCTGATCGCAGGCAGCGCCGGCGACCACAAGGGCACTTACACCGTCGAATCGTTCGAGCGGCTGGCCGAGGCGGCTCACACGCTCGTGGCGCGCCAGTACGCGCTGTACAACGACGAGCTGATGCCGACTTTTGCCACGCACGGCATCCACATCATTTCGCACGGCGAACGCAACCCGGCGCAGCGCAAGTGGGTCAGCGAGTATTTCGAGCGCGAAGTGCGTCCGCTGCTGATTCCCGTCGGACTGGACCCGGCCCATCCGTTCCCGCAGGTGGCGAACAAGTCGCTCAACTTCATCGTGAGGCTGGGCGGCAAAGACGCCTTCGGGCGCGAGAACCCTATCCAGATCGTGAAGGTGCCGCGTGTGTTGCCGCGCCTGATCAAGATGCCTGCCAAGGTGTCGGATGGCAAGACGCTGTTCGTGGCGCTGTCGAGCGTGGTGCGGGCGCACCTGTCGAGCATGTTTCCGGGCCGCGAGGTGGGCGATTTCTCGCAATTCCGCGTCACGCGGCATTCCGACCTCGCGGTGGACGAGGAAGACGTCAAGAACCTGCGCACCGCCTTGCGCCAGGGCTTGCAGCATCGGCACTACGGCCAGGCCGTGCGGCTCGAGGTGTCGGCGAGCTGCGCAGAATCGCTTGCGAGCTTCCTGCTTGCGCAGTTCAACCTGCCGCCGCAGGCGCTGTACCGGGTGCACGGGCCGGTGAACCTGGCCCGGTTCACGCAACTGGCGGACCTGCTCGACGAGCCCAAGCTGCGCTTTCCGCCGTATCCGGCGTCGTACCCGGTCACGCTGTCGACGTCGCAGTCGTTCTTCGATCGGCTGCAGCGCAGTGATGTGTTGATCCATCAGCCCTTCGAGAGCTTTGATGGCGTGCTCGCGTTCCTGCGCGAGGCGGTGCTCGATCCCCAGGTGCTGGCGATCAAGCAGACCATCTATCGCACCGGTGCCGATTCGGTGCTGATGGATCTTTTGCGCGAAGCGGTGCGCCGTGGCAAGGAAGTCACGGTGGTGGTGGAACTGAAGGCGCGCTTCGACGAAGAAGCCAACATCAACTGGGCTGAAATGCTCGAGTCGATCGGCGCGCAGGTGGTGTACGGCGTGGTCGGCCTGAAGACCCACGCCAAGATGCTGCTGGTGACTCGCCGCGAGGGCAAGCAGATGCGCCGCTATGGCCATCTTTCCACCGGCAACTACAACCCGCGCACCGCCAAGCTCTACACCGACATCAGCCATCTCACGGCCGACCCGCTGCTGACGGCCGACATGGAGACCGTGTTCGTACACCTGGCGAGCCAGAGCCGGCTGCCCAAGCTCAACCGCATGTGGCTGGCGCCGTTCGACCTGCACAAGAACCTTGTCACCCAGATCGACGCGCTGGGCGTGGCCGCCGCAGCCGGACAGCCGACGCGCATCGTCGCCAAGATGAATGCGCTGACCGACGAGGAAATCATCGCCGCGCTGGTCCGCGCAGGACAGAAGGGCGTGAAGATCGACCTGATCGTGCGCGGTGCCTGCACGCTGCCGGCGCAGGTGCCGGGGTTGACCGACAACATTCGCGTGCGCTCGGTGATCGGGCGCTTCCTCGAACATTCGCGGGTCTTCTACTTCCGCAACGGGGAAGACGAGTCTCTCTACCTGTCGAGCGCCGACTGGATGAACCGCAACATGATGCGGCGCATCGAGCTCGCCTGGCCCGTGACCGACCCGGGCCTGCGCCAGCGCCTGATCGACGAATGCCTGGTGGCTTATCTGCACGATGGACGCGACGCCTGGGATCTGGGCGGCGATGGCATCTACACCCGCGTCGACCACGACACGCATTCGGGCGAGGCGGGCGCTTCCCGCGTTATCGAGGCACACGGCGCACAAGCAGCGTTGATGAACCGCTATGCATCCCGAGGACACATCCGGGATGCATCCGGCAACTGAAGACCGAAAGACGATGACCATGGACTTGATCTTCTGGCGCCACGCCGAAGCCGAGGACTGGACCGAGGGTTGCGACGACATGCAGCGCTCCCTCACAGCGCGCGGCGAGAAGCAGGCCAAGCGCATGGCGACCTGGCTCGACCGTCAGTTGCCGGACGGCACGCGCATCATCTGCAGCCCCGCGCGGCGCTGCGAGCAGACCGCTCTTGCGCTGGGCCGCAAGTACAAGCTTCGCTCCGAGCTGGCACCCGACACCACGGCCGAGGCGTTGCTCGGCGCGGCCGGCTGGCCCAACGGCAAGTCGGTGGTGCTGATGATCGGCCACCAGCCGTCGGTAGGGCAGGCGATTTCGCTGCTGCTGGGCCTCAAGCAGGACAGCTGCCCTGTGCGCAAGGGCGCGCTCTGGTGGATCCGCACGCGCGAGCGCGACGGCGACGTACAGACCGTCGTGGTGACGGTGCAGTCGCCGGAATTGCTCTGAGCGTAGAGTTGGCGCGGCTCAGCAGCCGCTGAGTTCGACGCGCCAACTGCTGGTCTTCTGCCAGGCCAGCACTTCTTCCCGCAACAGGTGGGCCGACTGCGGATAGGCCTCGGCCCAGTCTGGCGCGCAGGCGATCGTGAAGGCCCGGGCGCCCAGCGCCGCCAAGTGCAGTGCCTGGGGATCGGGGTCTCGTCGCGCATGGCACAGGATGATTGCCAGCCGCAGCGACAGCAGCTGCATCACGAAGGTCTCGTCGTCCAGTGCCGCCTCTAGCTTGCGCAGTTTGCCGCGTTGACCCAGCACCAACTGGCCGAGCGCGTGCATTTCGTTCACTGCAAAGCCGGGAGCGTCGGCGTTGTCGAGGATGTAGGCGCCGTGCTTGTGGTAGTCGCTGTGAGAGATCTGGGTGCCGATCTCGTGCAATTGCGCCGCCCAGCCCAACTTGCGCAACGCACGGCCGGCACGGTTCGAGTTGTTTCCTCCGCGGGCCGCCGGGGCGAGTTGCAGGAACAGGCTGGCTGCCGTGTCGCCCACGCGCTTGGCCTGTACCGCATCGACGGTGAAGCGGTTGGCCAGCCGTGCGACCGTGGCGGTACGCATGTCGGCCACGCTTTCGTCGCGTTCCAGCAATTCGTACAGCACGCCGTGGCGCAGTGCGCCCTGTGCAACCTTCATTTCCTGGATGTCGAGAAGTTCGAACACAGCACGCAGCACGCTGACACCACCGCCGATGACGGCCTTTCGGTCTTCGCGCATGCCGTCCATGCGTAGCTTGTCGGCGCTGCCGGCCTTGAGCAGGCGGTCGAGCAGCCAGTCTAGGCCTTCGCGCGTGACGAGTCCGGGCTCGCCTCCGGCCGCAGCCAGCACGTCGCCGACCGCGCCAATGGTGCCGGAGGCACCGTACGCCACGTCCCATTGGTCGCGGGTGTAGGTGGCAAGCGCGTCGTCCAGTACGGCCTTGGCCGCCACCTCGGCGGCGCGGAAGGCCGTGGGGGTGAACAAGCCCTCGCCGAAATGCTTCATCGACCAAGCCACGCTGCCGACGCGATATGACTCCATGCGATCGGCCTCCAGCGCGTGGCCGATGATCATTTCGGTGGAGCGCCCGCCGATGTCGACGACCAGGCGGCGTTCGCTGTCTGACGCATCGGTGTGCGGCAGCATGTGCGCCACGCCCTGATAGATCAGGCGGGCTTCTTCGCGCCCGGGGATCACGTCGATGCCGAAACCCAGAATGGTGCGCGCACGCAGCAAAAACTCTTCGCGGTTGCGTGCTTCACGCAATGTCTGGGTGGCAACCGCGCGAACCTGCGATCGCTTGAAGCCCGCGAGGCGCTCACCGAAGCGGGCGAGCGCGTCCCAGCCGCGCTGCATGGCCTCGGTCGTGAGGTTGCGCGCGCTGTCCAGGCCGTTGCCCTGGCGCACAGTCTCCTTGAGATATTCAGTGCGGTGAATCTGACCATGGTCGACCTGTCCGATTTCCAGCCTGAAGCTGTTCGAACCGAGATCGACCGCTGCGAGGCGGGTGCCGTTTTGCATTTTGTAGTGGAGAGGGGCGGTTGTCTGAATCGTAGCGCCGTGACAGAACGCGCCGCCCTCAAGTCTCATCACGGCAGGGGTTGGAGGCTAGGCGCGGCGCATGACGTTTGTGTGACAGCGTCACACAAGTCACTATGGAGTTACCGCCATTTTCCCTCGACAGACGGGTGTCATATTGATGTCACAGAAGCTTTTTAGAGTCCGTCCCAAGCCCGAAAGGGACTACTTCTTACCTCTAAAAGGAAGCTTCATGAAAACGACGTTCAAATTTGCAACCGCTGGCCTTCTGGCCGCGATGTTCACCATTCCCGCTTTCGCACAAGACGTGACCGGCGCCGGCGCCAGCTTCCCGGCACCGCTGTATGCCAAATGGGCTTCCGATTTCAACAAGGCCACCGGCGTCAAGATCAACTACCAATCGGTCGGCTCGGGCGCCGGCATCAAGCAGATCGAAGCCAAGACCGTCGATTTCGGCGCTTCGGATGCTCCCCTGAAGGACGACGAACTGCAAGCCAAGGGCCTGATGCAGTTCCCCACCGTCATCGGCGGCGTGATCCCCGTGGTCAACATCCAGGGCATCAAGCCCGGCGAACTGAAGCTCAATGGCCAAGTCCTGGGCGACATCTACCTCGGCAAGATCACCAAGTGGAACGACCCCGCCATCAAGGCCCTGAACGGTTCGCTGGCTCTGCCTGACGCCGCCATTGCTCCGGTTCGCCGCGCCGACGGTTCGGGCACCAGCTTCCTGTTCACCAATTACCTGAGCAAGGTCAACGCCGAGTGGAAGACCAAGGTCGGCGAAGGCACGGCCGTGAACTGGCCCACGGGCGCGGGCGGCAAGGGTAACGAAGGCGTCGCCGCTTTCGTGAACCGCCTGCCCAATTCGATCGGCTACGTCGAATACGCCTACGTCAAGCAGAACAAGATGACGTACGCACAAATGCAAAACGCCGCCGGCACCTTCGTGTCGCCTGACGACACCGCCTTCAAGGCCGCCGCCGCTGGCGCAGACTGGAACAAGACCTTCTACCAGGTGCTGACCAACCAGGCCGACAAGGGCGCATGGCCGATCACCGGCGCAACTTTCATCCTGATGCACAAGGTGCAGGACAAGCCCGCCAACGCGACCACCGTGCTGAAGTTCTTCGACTGGGCCTACAAGAGCGGCGACAAGACGGCCGACGACCTCGACTACGTGCCGATGCCTGACGCCGTGAAGGCGTCCATCGCCAAGGCATGGGGTGATGTGAAGGATGCGTCGGGCAAGGCCGTCGCTTACAAGTAAAACAACCCATCAGTCCAGAACGGCGCGCCCATGAGCAATTCTTCGCTCGAGGACGCGCCGCTTTCGTCTTTGCCGGAGCGACCCGTGTCATCCACCTTTCCCGCCGCAGGCGCCTCACTCGACCTCGCGGCCGAGCGCGGCCGCGTTACCGCCCCTCCGCCCCCTGTCAAGGCTCCGCGCTCCGGCCCGATGGCCGATCGTTTGTTCGGCTGGGCTGCCAAGGGCGCCGCGCTGCTGACGCTTGCGATGCTCATCGGCATCCTGTTGTCGCTGATCGTCGGCGCATGGCCCGCCATTTCCAAGTATGGCCTCGGCTTCCTCACTAGCAGCGTGTGGGATCCGGTCAAGGACGAGTACGGCGGCCTGGTCATGATCTACGGCACGCTGGCCACCTCGATCATCGCGCTGGTGATCGCCGTGCCGGTGAGCTTCGGCATCGCACTCTTCCTTACCGAACTTTCGCCCAACTGGCTCAAGCGCCCGTTGGGTACGGCCATCGAACTGCTGGCGGCGGTGCCTTCCATCGTCTACGGCATGTGGGGCCTGCTGGTGTTCGGCCCGATCCTGTCGACCTGGGTGCAGCAGCCGCTGCAGAAGCTGCTGTCCGGCGTGCCGTACCTCGGCGCCCTGGTGTCCGGCCCGCCCGTGGGCATCGGCATTCTGTCGGCCGGCATCATCCTCGCGATCATGATCATCCCGTTCATCGCTTCGGTGATGCGCGACGTCTTCGAAGTGACGCCGCCGCTGCTCAAGGAATCGGCCTATGGCCTGGGTTCCACCACCTGGGAAGTCGTTTCCAAGGTCGTGCTGCCGTACACCAAGGCCGGCGTGATCGGCGGCATCATGCTCGGCCTCGGCCGGGCGCTGGGTGAAACGATGGCGGTCACGTTCGTGATCGGCAACATGAACCAGCTCAACTCGCTTTCCGTGTTCGAGGCTGCCAACAGCATCACCTCGGCACTCGCCAACGAATTCGCTGAGGCCGGCGCGGGCCTGCACCAGGCCGCGCTGATGTACCTCGGCCTCGTGCTGTTCTTCATTACCTTCGTCGTGCTGTCGCTGTCGAAGATGCTGCTTGCCAAGATGAAGAAGAGCGAAGGAACCAAGTCGTGAGCACCGCGCAAAACCTCCTGAGCGCCAAGGCGCTCGCTGAAACGCGCCAGGCCAGGTTCGCCTCGCGCAACCGCGTCAACAAGATCGCGCTCACGCTGTCGCTCGCCGCAATGGCTTTCGGCGTGTTCTGGCTGGTATGGATCCTTTGGGAAACGCTGCGGCAGGGCGTGGGTGGCCTGGCCCTTGCAACCTTCACCGAAATGACCCCTCCGCCGAACGAAGCGGGCGGTATCGCGAATGCGATCTTCGGCTCGTTCGTGATGGTGATGCTTGCCACCTTCGTGGGCACGCCCATCGGCATCATGGCCGGCATCTACCTGGCTGAGTACAACCCCAAGGGCTGGCTGGCCTCGGTAACGCGCTTCGTCAACGACATCCTGCTGTCGGCGCCGTCGATCGTGATCGGCCTGTTCGTCTATGCCGTGGTGGTGGCCTACTTCAAGACCTTCTCGGGTCTGGCCGGTGCCCTTGCTCTGGCGCTGATCGTGATTCCGGTCGTGATCCGTACCACCGAGAACATGCTGCAGCTGGTGCCACCGGGCCTGCGCGAGGCGGCCTACGCTCTCGGCACGCCCAAGTGGAAGGTCATTCTCAGCATCACGCTGCGTGCTGCCCGCGCCGGTGTGGTCACCGGTGTGCTGCTGGCGGTGGCCCGCATCGCCGGTGAAACCGCGCCGCTGCTCTTCACCGCGTTGAACAACCAGTTCTGGACCGCCGACGTGAGCCAGCCGATGGCCAGCCTGCCGGTCACGATCTTCAAGTTCGCAATGAGCCCGTACGAGAACTGGCAACAGCTGGCCTGGGCCGGCGTGTTCCTGATCACCGTCGCCGTGCTCGCCCTCAATATCCTGGCGCGGGTCCTGACGCGCAACAAACACTAAATCAAGAAGACGCCAACATGCCAAATACCGTCGCACAACCGTCGCGCTCGAAGATTTCGGTCAAGGACCTGAACTTCTACTACGGCAAGTTCCACGCGCTCAAGGGCATCAACCTCGAGATCCCCGAGAACAAGGTCACGGCCTTCATCGGTCCGTCTGGCTGCGGCAAGTCGACTTTGCTGCGTACCTTCAACCGCATGTTCGAGCTCTATCCCGAACAGCGTGCCGAGGGCACCATTGCCCTCGACGGCGAGAACCTGCTCACGTCCAAGCAGGACGTGGCGCTGATCCGCGCCAAGGTTGGCATGGTGTTCCAGAAGCCCACGCCGTTCCCGATGTCGATCTACGACAACATCGCCTTCGGCGTGAAGCTGTTCGAGAACCTCTCGGCCAGCGAAATGGACGACCGCGTCGAGTGGGCCCTGAAGAAGGCAGCCCTGTGGACCGAGGTGCGCGACAAGCTGCAGCAAAGCGGCTCGGGCCTCTCCGGCGGCCAGCAGCAGCGCCTGTGCATTGCACGGGGCATTGCCATCAAGCCCGAAGTGCTGCTGCTCGACGAACCTTGCTCGGCGCTCGACCCGATCTCCACCGCGAAGATCGAGGAGCTGATCGCGGAACTGAAAAACGAATACACGGTGGTCATCGTGACGCATAACATGCAGCAGGCCGCCCGCTGCAGCGACTACACCGCCTACATGTACCTCGGCGACTTGATCGAGTTCGGCGCCACCGAACAGATGTTTTTCAAGCCGCAGCGCAAGGAGACCGAGGACTACATCACCGGCCGCTTCGGTTGAAGTCAAAGGAGACAACATGACCGAGAAACACCTTTCCAGCCAGTTCGACAGCGAACTCAACGGCGTCTCGTCGCGCGTGATGGAGCTCGGCGGCATGGTCGAGTCGCAGATCCACCAGGCCGTGTACGCGCTGCTGCAGTTCGACTCCGAAGCCGCCGACCGCGTGATGGAGACCGAGCATCGCGTCAATGCGATGGAAATCGACATCGACCGCGAACTGTCGTCGATCATCGCGCGCCGCCAGCCCACGGCCCGAGACCTGCGCCTGCTGATCGCCATCAGCAAGACCACCGCCAACCTCGAACGCGTGGGCGACGAGGCCAACAAGATCGCACGCATGGTCAAGTCGATCATCGAGAGCGGCGCGGCCCGCCAGTTGCCCACGACCGAACTGCGTATCGCGGCCGACCTGGCTTCGGGCCTGCTGCGCACCGCGCTGGACGCCTTCGCCCGCCTCGACACCGCCGCGGCGCTGTCGATCCTGAAGGACGACGACTTGATCGATCGCGAGTTCGACGGTTTCGTGCGCAAGCTGGTCACCTACATGATGGAAGACCCGCGCACGATTTCCGCCAGCCTCGACCTGCTGTTCCTGGCCAAGGCCATCGAACGTATCGGCGACCATGCCAAGAACATCGCTGAATTCATCATCTACATCGTCAAGGGTGCCGATGTGCGGCACACTTCGATGCAAGAAATAGAGTCCGCGCTGCAGTAACAACCGCGGCAAGACTCCCAAGAAAGCAATGAAGAAACCCCGAGTCCTGATCGTCGAAGACGAGTCCTCGATCGCCGAGCTGATCGCCGTCAACCTGCGCCACAACGGCTTCGAGCCGATCTGGTCGGAAGATGGCGCCGCGGCCCAGCGCGAAATCGACGCCTTCCTGCCGGATTTGATCCTGCTCGACTGGATGCTGCCCGGCCAGAGCGGCCTGCAGCTTGCGCGCCAGTGGCGCAAGGACCCGCGCACCAAGGCCATCCCGATCCTGATGCTGACTGCGCGCGGCGACGAACCCGACAAGGTTGCCGGCCTCGATGCCGGTGCCGACGACTACATCACCAAGCCTTTCTCGACCCAGGAAATGCTGGCCCGCATCCGCGCGGTGCTGCGCCGCCGTGCGCCGGAAGTGGTGACGGAGCGCGTCGAGATCGGCGAACTGGCGCTCGACACCTCCACCCACCGCGTGACCTGGCAGGGCAGCGCATTGAAGGTCGGCCCGACCGAATTCAAGCTGCTGGCCTACCTGATGCAGCATGCCGAGCGCGTGCACAGCCGGGCGCAACTGCTCGACAAGGTGTGGGGCGACCACGTCTACATCGAGGAACGTACGGTCGACGTGCACGTCAAGCGCCTGCGGGAGTCGCTGGGCGCGGCTGCGCCCATGGTGGAAACCGTGCGCGGAGCGGGCTATCGCCTGACAGCCCAAGTCACGGTTTGAGCGCCGTGGCTTCCCTTGGCTGCGGGCGCGGATAATCGCCCGCCATGCCTTTTCGCATTGCTACATTTTTAATAGCGTCCCTTGCAATTGGAGGGGGCGCTGTTGCTGCTTTCGGCTGGAAATTCGGCTGGCTGGGTGCCTGGCTGGGTGCGGTGCTGTGGCTGGGGCTCGATGCCTGGCGTGCCGAGCGGCTGCTGCAGGTACTGCGCAACGATGCAATGGGCTTGCCGGCGCGCGGACCTGGTGTGTGGGGCGAGTTGGCTGAGCGTATTCGCAAGCTGCTGCGCGACCGCGAGCAGCAGGCCCGGCAGGCCGAAGACCGGCTGCAGGAGTTCCTGGCGGCGATCCAGGCATCCCCGAATGGCGTGGTGCTGCTCGACGAGCAGGGCCGCATCGAATGGTGCAACCAGACGGCTGCCAGCCAGTTCGGCATCGACGCCGAGCGGGACCTGGCGCAGCATCTGGCGAACCTCGTGCGCGACCCGGCCTTCGTGGCTTATCTGGCCTCCTGGAACTACAGCCGGGACGTCATCATCGACGCCTTCGGCCCGGGCCATGCGCACCAGCGCAGCCACCTCGTGCGGCTGTCGGTGCAGGTTCACCCCTATGCAGGCAACCGCCGCATGCTGCTGACGCGCGACATCACCGCTCTGGAGCAGGCCGAAGCCATGCGCCGCGATTTCGTGGCGAACGTGTCTCACGAGATACGCACGCCGCTTACCGTGCTGGCCGGCTTCGTCGAAACGCTGCAGAACCTGCCGCTCGATGCGGACGAGCGCACACGTTACCTGTCGCTGATGGGGCAGCAGTCGCACCGGATGGAAACGCTGGTGAATGACCTGCTGACACTGTCGCGGCTGGAGGGGAGCGCGGCGCCCTCGGGCAACCAGTGGATTCGCATCCGGGCTTTGCTCGCGCATTGCGAGGATGAGGGCCGGGGTCTGTCGGGCCGATTGGCGCCGCTGGGCCATCGTCTTTCGTTCACCATCGACGCGGAGTCCGAGGTGTCGGGCGCGCCGACCGAACTGCAGAGTGCAATGTCGAACCTGCTGAGCAACGCCATCCGCTACACGCCGGGCGGTGGCGAGGTGGCCGTCAGCTGGCGGGTGCTGCCCGACGGGCGTGGTGAATATGCGGTGAAGGACACGGGGCCCGGCATCGCGGCCGAGCACATCCCTCGGCTGACCGAGCGCTTCTACCGCATCGACCGCAGCCGGTCGCGCGAGACGGGTGGCACCGGACTGGGCCTTGCGATCGTGAAGCACATTGCGCAGCGTCATGGGGCCGAATTGCGCATAGAAAGCACGGTGGGCAAGGGCTCGCGATTCGCGCTGGTGTTTCCGGCGGCGCGTGTCCGGGAAGCGCGGCTGCTGGCCAAGCAGCAGTAGGCACGCAGCGCGGCTTTTCAGGCCGAGCGCTTCTTCATCGTCCAGCGCAGCAGGCTGATGAAGAACAGTGCCGTCAAGGCCAGCGCGCCAGCGCTCATGATCCAGAACGCCAGCGGCGATTGCATGGCTGCCCACGGACCCAGGCCGTGATACGCAAGCATGTAGCTGCCGCCGAGTCCCAGGCCCCAGAGCATCGCGCAGTAGATGAGCAGCGGTGCGAGCGTGACCCGGTAGCAACGCAGCAGGAACACGCACAGCGTCTGCACGGCGTCGGCCAGGTGGTAGGCGGCCACTGCCAGCATCAGTGCCGCGGCCAGCCCGACCACGGCGGGGTTGTCCGAGTACACGTTGGCCAGTTCGTGGCGCAGCGTAATCAGCGCAGTGGAGAAAAGCAGGGCGCACAACATGGTTTGCTCGAACCCCAGCCTGCATGCGTGGCGCGCCCTGGCGGCATCGCCTGCGCCGAGCCAGAAGCTCACGCGCGCGCTGGTCGCGATCGAGAGCGACAGCGGCACCATGTACGCCACCGCCATCAGGTTCGCGGCGATCTGGTGCGCCGCCGCGGCAGCTGTGCCAAGGCGTGCAATGAACAGTGCCATCAGCGTGAACGAGGTCACTTCGACCAGCACGGCCAGGCCGCCGGGCACGCCCATCCGTGCGAAGAGGCGAATCTGTTGCCAGTCGGGCTTCTCCAGGCGTTCCCACAACCTGTAGCCGCGGTAGAAAGGGCTGCTGCGAAGCATCCAGACCGCGCAGGCGAGCATGGTCCAGTTCACGCACAGCGTGGCCCAGCCGCAACCCACCAGTCCCATCGCCGGCAGCCCGGCACCGCCGAAGGTGAACCAGATCGAGAGCGGCAGCTTCACGACCAGCGAGCCCAACTGGAGCCAGGTCACGAGTTGCGGCTTGCCCAGGCCCTGGTTCAGCGTGCTGAACAGGCGAAAGAGCAGGGCAGGTGCCAGGGCGAAGGCCAGCACGCGCAGGTACATCTCCACGTCGCCGCGCATTTCGGGCGGCACCTGCGTGAGACGCAGCACGGCGGCAGGTGCCAGCAGCGCCGCCATGCCGATCACGATGGCAATGGCGGCGAGGTACAGCGATTGCCGTACCGAACGGCCGACCTCGCTGCCGCGGCCGCCGCCGTGCAGTTCGGCCCACACAGGCAGCAGCGCCTGCAGCACGCCCATCAGCGAGACGTACACGCTGACGAAGATTGCAGCGCCGACCGACAGCGCGGCCAGCGCGCCCTCGGAGTAGCGGCCGGCGATGATGGTGTCGGTCACGCCGAAGGCCATCACAGCCAGTTGGCCGACCAGCACGGTGCCGGCATGCCGCGCGATCAGGCCCCTTTCGCCGCTCGGTGCGCTCACTGGGGCGTGATCTTCTGGTAGAGCAGCAGATCGTCGGCCGGGCTGCTGGGGCGGCGAAGGGTGCCGCTGAAACGCCATTGATCGAAGGGGATGATCGTGTGCAGGCGCTCGATGGTCTCAGGGCTGACCAGCAGCCAGGGGCAATCGGTGCCCAGCAGCAGCGGTTGCAGGTTGAACTGGCCGTGGTAGCGCAGCGCGGCGATGTGCGGGCGGCTCAGTGCAAGCTCCGCAATGCAGCTCGGCTGGCCGACGCGCTCGGCCACGGCCCGCACCTGCGGCACATAGCTGCGTGCGTAGTCGATGGGCGGCAGCCACAGCGTCATCAGCAGCATCCAGCACAGCGCGGTGCCGCCGGCTGGCAGCACCAGCGTCTTCCAGAGGGCCGCGCGATGCCGACCGGTGCGCCAGCGCACCAGCCAGCACCAGGCAATGGTCGCGGCCACTGCCAGCACCACGGCGATGGGAGAGAACTCGGGCACGAAGCCCGGCACCAGGCGGGTCACGCTGGCTGCGGGCTTGGGCGGCACGCCGGTCTGCATGGCGATCCAGTAGATCCAGCCGAGCAGCGCCAGGCCGCTGAAGAAGAGCACGTTGAACCAGTCGACCAGCGCCGCCGCGCTGCGGCGGAAGGTCGGCAGGGCAAATGCCGCGAGCGTGGCGAATGCCGGCAGCGCCAGCATGAGCGAGCGGTCGGAAAAATCGGTGGTCCAGGTCGCTGCCAGCGGCACCAGCGCGAACCAGAACGGCAGCGCTACATGGCGCGCATTGAGCTGGCGGCGCCAGCGCCAGAGCGTCCAGATGGCCAGTGGCCAGACCGGCCAGGTGAACCACAGCAGCAGCTTGGCCTGGCCACGGATGTCACCGAACAGGGAGCCGCCTGTCAGCGTGATCTTCCACTGGGGCAGGCCCAGCGCGAACACCAGCACTGCCGCCACCGCGGTGACGCTTGCCATCGTCGCGAAGGCGCCCAGGGTGTAGCCGGGACCGTCGTCGTTTTCTGTGTCGAATTCGTTCCGGGCCTTTGCCGCGGTTCGACGTTCGTAGGCGATGTACAGCGTACTTCCGATGGCCAGCGCCAGGCCGACCGTGGGAGCGCCGCTCATCGTGATGCCAAGGGTGCCCACGATCAGCGCGATCACGGGGCCGGCGCGGCGGTAGGGCAACGCGGCCACGCCGTAGAAAAGGTACGAGGCGAAGAACAGCTGCGCCAGAGCGGGCGTGGTCTCGTGACCGAGCTGCGCCAGGCCGAGGCAGGCGATCAGCGCCAGCAGGCCGCCGTCGGCAATGGCGCGTGCGTAGTCGGTCGGGCGTGCTTCACCGCCGAAGGCGAAAGCCACGGGCTGGGCGCGCGATGTGCGGGCCAGGTAGTAGACGGCGTACCACGTGGCGGTGAACGTGCCCCAGAGAAGGAATGCGAACGCGATGCGCACCGCCAGGTCGGGGTTCAGCCACGAGGGGGCGATCTTGATAGCCCAGGCGCCGATCCAGTACGGAATCAGCGCGGGTGTTTCGGGGCGAATGCCCAGCAGCAACGGGTCGAACCAGCGAGAAATGCCTTCGGTGTTGCGGGCCAGTTCGGCCATGTAGCCGAAGGCGGTGATGTCTGCGCTTTTCCATGGGCCCCGGCCGACCAGGCCCGGCAGCAGGTAGGCCGCGCACAGCAGCAGCAGCGCGATGCGCGGCAGTCGGCGCACGGCGCTCTGGGCAACGATCGCTGGGGTGGGCTGGTTCAAAAGGGGCAGGAAGCAGGTTTCGGAAACAAAAAGGGCAGCGCGGTAAACCGGGCTGCCCTCGACGCAAAAGCGCGTGCTTTACTTCGAAGCGGCGCCGGTGGTCTTGCCGAAGCGGTTGCGGAACTTCTCGACGCGACCGCCCATGTTGTCGACCGACTTCTGGGTGCCGGTGTAGAAGGGGTGCGATTCGCTCGTGGTGTCCAGCTTGAACAGGGGGAGCTCGCGGCCGTCGTCGGTCTTGCCCATTTCCTTGGTGTTCGCGCACGAACGGGTCACGAACTTGAAGCCGTTCGACATGTCGACGAACAGAACTTCGCGGTAATTCGGGTGAATGCCTTCTTTTGCCATGGTATTTCCTTTTGCGCTGTTGGAATCAATGCGCGGTCGATGCGAGAGCCACCAGTGCACCATTCATTTGGCGCGCTGCCCCAGGGCAGGCCTGGGAAGCCGGGCGACGCTGCCCAGCCGCACTTTTCGCGGAGCCCACGATTATCGCATACTGCCGCTTTTCCGAGCAAACCAGCCTCCCATGACTGTTACAACCTTGCGCGCCGGCCTCGTCGGCTATGGCTTTGCCGGCCAGACTTTCCATGCACCCGTGCTTTCCGCGGTGCCCGGGCTCGAATTGGCCGCTGTGGCGAGTTCGCAGCCTGACAAGGTCGGGGAGGACTGGCCCGGCGTACCAGTGGTTTCCGATGTGGTGGCGCTGGTGGCCCGATCGGACATCGATCTTGTGGTGGTTGCGACACCTAATGCGCAGCATTTTCCGGTCGCCAAGGCGGCGTTGGAGGCTGGCAAGCATGTGGTGGTCGACAAGCCTTTCACCCTCGACGCAGCCGAGGCCAGGGCGCTGGAGGCGTTGGCTCAGCGCAACAAGCGCGTGCTGGCGGTTTACCAGAACCGACGCTTCGACGCCGATTTCCTGACGCTCAAGGACGTCCTGGCAAGCGGCGAGTTGGGCCGCCCCGTGTATCTGGAGTCGCATTTCGACCGCTTCCGGCCGGAGGTGAAGGTGCGGTGGCGAGAGCAGGCGGTGCCAGGGTCCGGCCTTTGGGTGGACCTGGGGGCGCACCTGGTCGACCAATCGGTGCAGCTGTTCGGGCTGCCCGACACGATCCAGCTTGACACTGCCGTCCTGCGCGACGGCGCCGTGGTCGAAGACTACTTCCATGCCGTGCTGCGCTACGAAAGCGGACCGCATGCACCGCTTCGCGTGGTGCTGCATTCGACAACCCTGGCAGCCGATGCGGCGCCGCGCTACATCGTGCATGGCACGCGCGGCAGCTACGTCAAGCATGGTGTGGATACGCAGGAAGATGCGCTGCGCGCGGGGCAAAGGCCGCCGGCCGAAGGGTGGGGAACCGATCCGCTCGACGGCGAACTCACGCTGGTCGGCAGCGACGGTAAGGCCAGCAAACGCAACGTACCCACGCGCGCAGGCAACTACGTCGACTACTACGCGGCGGTGCGCGACGCCATTCTGGGCAAGGGACCGAATCCCGTGCCGCCCGAGCAGGCCGTGGCGCTGATGGAGCTGCTCGACCTCGGCCGCCAGAGTGCTCTTGAAGGCCGCGCGATTCCTGTAGCTCGCCCATGAAAAAAGCGCGTTGGCCCAAATAGGTCAACGCGCTTTTGCGGACAGAGCGAAAAGGTGCTCAGCCGCCGCGACGCATCATGTCGAAGAACTCGACATTGGTTTTCGTCGCCTTCATGTTCTTGAGCATCAGCTCCATCGACTCGATCTCGTCCATGTTGTACATGAGCTGGCGCAGGATGCGGGTCTTTTGCAGGATCTCGGGTGCCAGCAGCAGTTCTTCGCGGCGGGTGCCGCTGCGGTTGAGCTGGATCGAGGGGAACACGCGCTTTTCGTACAGGCGGCGGTCGAGGTGGATTTCGGAGTTGCCGGTGCCCTTGAACTCTTCGAAGATCACTTCGTCCATGCGGCTGCCGGTGTCGATCAGCGCGGTGCCGATGATGGTCAGCGAGCCGCCTTCTTCCACGTTGCGCGCGGCGCCCAGGAAGCGCTTGGGGCGTTGCAGGGCGTTGGAGTCGACACCGCCGGTCAGCACCTTGCCAGACGATGGCACGACGTTGTTGTAGGCACGGGCGAGGCGGGTGATCGAGTCGAGCAGGATCACCACGTCCTTCTTGAGCTCGACCAGGCGCTTGGCGCGCTCGATCACCATTTCGGCGACGTGCACGTGGCGCGCGGCGGGCTCGTCGAAAGTCGAGGCAATGACCTCGCCCTTCACGGTGCGCTGCATTTCGGTCACTTCTTCAGGGCGCTCGTCGACGAGCAGCACCATCATGTGGACGTCGGGGTAGTTGGCGCTGATCGCGTGGGCGATGTGCTGCATCATCACCGTCTTGCCGCTCTTGGGCGGTGCCACGAGCAGGGCGCGCTGGCCTTTGCCGATGGGGGCGATGATGTCGATGATGCGGCCGGTGATGTTCTCTTCGCCCTTGACGCCGTCGCGTTCCAGCTTCATCTGTTCCTTGGGGAACAGCGGCGTCAGGTTTTCGAACATCACCTTGTGCTTGTTCTGCTCGGGCGGACCGTCGTTGACCTTGTCGAGCTTGGTCAGCGCGAAGTAGCGCTCGCCATCCTTGGGCGTGCGCACTTCGCCTTCGATCATGTCGCCGGTGTGCAGGTTGAAGCGGCGCACCTGGCTGGGCGAGATGTAGATATCGTCCGTGCTGGCCGTGAAGCTGGTGTCGGGGCTGCGCAGGAAGCCGAAGCCGTCCGGCAGGATTTCGAGCACGCCGTCGGCGAAGACCTGCTCGCCGGCCTTGGCGCGCTTCTTGATGATCGCGAACATCAGCTCCTGCTTGCGCATGCGGCCGACGTTTTCGATCTCAAGCGCTTCAGCCTGCTTGAGGACTTCAGACACGTGGAGTGCCTTGAGTTCGTTTAAGTGCATGGAATGACCCCTCGCGGGGTAATCGAACGGAAAACGGGGGGAGGTTGGGTGTGAAGCGAGAACTGCTTCACCAACCGGGGAACTCGAACCGGTTGCCTAGGTAAGGCCGGTGATCTGTTGGAGATTATGACAGGAAAAACGCTCCGGCCAACGCATTGCGCGCTGGCCGGGTGAAATGTCGCTCAGGCGAGTTGCTGGTCGATGAAGGCCGTGAGTTGCGCCTTGCTCATGGCGCCGACCTTGGTGGCGGCCAGCTGGCCGTCCTTGAACAGCATCAGCGTGGGGATGCCGCGGATGCCGAACTTGGCGGGGATGTCGCGGTTCTCGTCCACGTTCAGCTTGGCGATCTGCAGCTTGCCTTCGTAGGTGGCCGACACTTCATCCAAGATCGGGGCGATCATCTTGCAGGGGCCGCACCATTCGGCCCAGTAGTCGACCAGAACGGGCTGACTGGACTTGAGCACGTCGGCCTCGAAGGAGGAATCGGAGATGTGTTTGATGAGTTCGCTGGCCATGTGATGGATCCTTGTGCGCAGAGAGTTTCGGTGCAGCTAAAGTTCAGGTCATTGTGACAGAAACCAAGGGGTGGCGTGCCATGCGCGGCCGCTATGGCGGCGATAGCCAAAGCCCTTGCTCGTCACGCCTCCCACACTCTCAAACCCCTCGATAGAACATGAACGAAGGCCACCCCGTCCAGGCCCTGTGGTGCGACCCCGCCGACGGCATCGTCGCGCGGATCGTCCGCGCGCTCGCCGAGCGCCAGGTGCACGCGGCCCGCACGGTGGTGCTGGTGCCCTATGCGCAACTGATGGGCGTGGCGCGCGCCATGTGGGCCCGCTGCGGCAGCCCGGGCTTCGTGCCGCGCTTCGAGACCACGCACAACTGGGCCCGCAGCGCCGGCGGCTTCGTGCCCACCGGCTACGACGTCGCGCACGACATGGCGCGCGACCTTGTCACCGCGCAGGCCTTGCTGTCGCAGGCCGGTTTCAGCGCCGAGCGCTTTGCACTGGCCGGCCGCGTGGTCGAACTTGCCTACCAACTGGTGCCGCTTGCGGCCGCCGTGTCGCCAGACGAGCGTGTGGGCGAATGGGCTGCGCGTGCGGCGCAGGTGGCGGAGGCGGGCAGCGAGTCCGAGTGGTTCCGCACCGAGAGCGCGCTGATCCGGATTGCCGTGGCGTGGGTCTCGACCTCGGGCTACGCCACCGACGTGCTCCAGCGCGAAAGTACGCGCGCGCAAGTCGATGCGCTCATCGTGCTCGAGGGCTTCCAGACCGATCCGCTCACGCAGGCCCTGTGCGCCCTGTGGGGTGACCGGGCACTGCACCTTTCGCTGGTACCGACCGATGCGCCGGCCGAAGCCGCGGCCTCGCATGTCGCGCTCGACCCCGAGGACGAAGCGGAACTCGCGGCCGCCTGCGTGCTGCGCCACTTGGCCGAAGACCGTGCGCCAGTCGCGCTGGTGGCGACCGACCGCGCGCTCACCCGCCGCATCAGCGCCCAGCTCAAGGCACAGGGCGTCATCACCCACGACGAGACCGGATGGAAACTTTCGACCACACGCGCCGCCGCCACCCTCATGAGCTCGCTGCGCGCCTGCGCCCATGACGCCAGCAGCGACCAGGTGCTCGAATGGCTCAAGAGCGGCGCCGATGGCGACGCGTTGGCCGTCCAGTCGCTCGAGGCCCGCCTGCGCCGGGAAGGCGTGCGCGACTGGTCCGCGTGGTGCGCGCTGGTGGCGCGCAGCGAGAAACCGCACGACGCCACGCTGCTGACCTTTACCGAAGCCATCGAGGAACGCCGCGCGCCGATGACCCGCTCCAGGCCCCTGGCCGAATGGCTGCGCGCGCTGCGCGAGCTGCTGGAAGCGGGCGACCAGTGGGAGTCGCTCAGCGAGGACATGGCCGGCGGCAAGGTCATCGCCGCGCTGTGGCTCGACGCCGGTGCCCACGGCGACGACGAAGAGTTCCCCGGTGGCCGCCATACGCTCGCCGAGTTCACCGCCTGGGTTCGCGACGTGCTCGAAGACGCGAGCTTCGTGCCGCCTGCCGGCGACCAGGCCCCGAAGGTCGTCGTGCTGCCGCTTTACCAACTGCTGGGCCGTGCCTTCGGCGCGGTCGTCATCCCGGGCTGCGACGACCGCCGCCTGCCTGCATCACCGGAGCCACCAGGCAACTGGAGCGCCGCACAGCGCGCCGATCTCGGCCTGCCTTCGCGTGAAACGCTCGAGGCCGCACAGCGCGCGGCCTGGGCGATGGCGCTGCACAACCCGTCGTGCGAACTGCTGTGGCGCCAGTCCGACGCCAACGGCGAGCCCGTGCGCCCGAGCCCGCTGGTGCAGGCCTTGCAGCTCGACCACGCCTTGCGGCCCGCCGCAGACCCGCGCTCCCCGCGCGAAGTGGCCGTGCAGCCGACCGAATATCCGAAGCCTTCCGGCGCGCTGCTGCCGCTGCAGAACATCTCGACCAGCGTGTACGAAGACCTGCGCCGCTGCCCCTATCGCTTCTTCGCGCTGCGGCAGCTCGGCCTGCGCAGCGCCGACGAACTCGATGCCGAGGTCGACAAGCGCGACTTCGGCAACTGGCTGCACGCCGTGCTCGGCCACTTCCACCAGTCGCTGACCGAAGCCCCGACGCAGGATGCGCGGGAGCGCGCCGCGTTCATCGAGGAAGCCGCGCGCCGGGCCACGCGCGAACTCGGCTTGTCAGACGCCGAATTCCTGCCGTTCGCGGCGGCATGGCCCGCCGTGCGCGACGGCTACCTCCACTGGCTGACGGGGCATGAGGCCAGCGGCGCGGTCTTCGTCGAGTCCGAGCCTTGGAAGGAGCAGCCGCTGGGTGACCTGCGCCTGATCGGCCGGCTCGACCGCATCGACCGCATGCCCGACGGCCAGCCCTTCGTGATCGACTACAAGACCGAGTCCGCCTCCGTCAGCAAGGAGCGCGTGAAAGACCCGACCGAAGACACCCAGCTGGCTTTCTACGCGGCGCTGGTGGCTGATGACACCTTGCGCGCGGCCTACGTGAACGTGGGGGAGAAGTCCTCGGGGACGCAGACCGTCGAGCAGCCGGCCGTGGTGGAGGCGCGCGACGCACTCGTGGCCGGCATCATTCATGACTTCACCCGCATCGCCCAGGGGGCGCCGCTGCCTCCATTGGGGGAGGGCGCCGTCTGCGACTACTGCGCGGCGCGCGGCCTCTGCCGCAAGGATTTCTGGGAGGTGGCGCAATGAACGGCGCAGCCTACGAACACAACGGCCGCCACGTCACGCGCGAAGCCTTCTATGTCGTCGCGTGCGACCCGCGCCGGTCGGTTGCCGTCGAGGCCTGCGCGGGCGCGGGCAAGACCTGGATGCTGGTGTCGCGCATCCTGCGCGCGCTGCTCGAGGAAGGCGATTCCGCCTGCGAGCCGCACGAAATCCTGGCCATTACCTTCACGAAGAAAGCCGCCGGTGAAATGCGCGAGCGGCTCGACCAGTGGCTCGAGGATTTCGCCGAGCGCACGCCGGAGGAACTGGTCGCCCAGCTCGTGATGCGCGGCGTCGAGCCCGGCGCCGCATTGGCTGCGGTTCCGCGCCTGAAGGGCCTCTACCGGCGCTTGCTCGAAGGTGGCCGGCCGGTGCAGTTCCGCACCTTCCACGCCTGGTTTGCGGGCCTGCTGCGCAACGCGCCGCTGGCGGTGCTGCGCGAACTTGGCCTGCCTTCGAACTACGAACTGCTCGAGGACGATGCCGAGGCGCGCAGCCACACATGGCGCCCGTTCTTCGAGGCGGTCACCGCCGACCGTAATGCGCTGGCCGACTACTACGCCGTCGTCGCCACGCACGGCCGCTCGCAGACCGCCAAGGCGCTGGGCGAGGCGCTGTCCAAGCGCGTCGAGTTCTCGCTGGCCGATGCGGAAAACGCGGTGCAGCATTTCAGCGCGTTCTATCCGTCGCTCGACGGGCTGGAGGAGCCGACCGACGCCTTGCGCGGCAACGAAGTGCGCAAGCGTTGGCTCGACCGCGCAGCCGCGCTGGGCAAGGAGTCGAACAAGACGCCGCAGAAGGCCGCCGAGGCCATCATCGACGTCTTCGGCACGGGTGAGCCGGAGGCGGGCGCGCTGCAGGCCGCGCTGGCGCACCTGCGCAAGAACTTCTTCGTGGCCACCGAAGACCGGCTCAACAAGAACCTTCAGAAATTCCCCGCCGCCCAGGAGGCCGAGGCCGAATTGCAGGTGCTGTGCGGCGCGCAGGCCCAGCACGCGGCGTGGCTCTACCAGCAGCGCATGACGCGGCTCACGCGCATCCTGATCGCGGCCTTTGCCGACGTGAAGCGTGCCCACGGCTGGGTCGACATGAACGACGTCGAACAGGCCGCCCAGTTGCTGCTCGGCCAGTCGGCGCTGTCTGGCTGGGTGCAGGAGCGGCTCGACGCGCGCATCGCCCATCTGCTGATCGACGAGTTCCAGGACACCAACCCTCTGCAGTGGCAGGCGCTCTACGGCTGGCTCAGCGCCTACACCGGCGCGCAGGGGCGGGCGCCGCGCGTGTTCATCGTGGGCGACCCGAAGCAGAGCATCTACCGTTTCCGCCGCGCCGAGCCGCAGGTGTTCATCGCCGCCAAGAAATTCGTGCGCGAGGGCCTGGACGGCGAGCTGCTGAACTGCGACCACACCCACCGCAACGCGCGCGCCGTGGTCGGGCTGGTCAACTCGGCGATGCTGGCCGCGCAGGAAGCCGGCGAGTTCGACGGCTACCGCGCCCACACCACCGAGCGCAACGACGCAGGCGAACTGCTCAGGCTGCCGGCCATCGACCGCGATGCGCTCGGCGCCGCCGAGGCCGAACCCGCCGACGACGGCATGCTGCACTGGCGCGACAGCCTCGTCACGCCGCGCGTGCTGCCCGAGGAGCAACTGCTGCAGAAAGAGTGCGAGCAGGCAGCGCAGTGGGTCGCACAACGCATCGCCGACGGCACGCCGCCGCGGCAGATCATGGTGTTGGCGCGCCGTCGCAGCCGGTTGTCCGCCATGCAGGACGCGCTGCGCCAGCGGCACATTCCCGTACAGCAGCCCGAGAAGAACGAGCTGCACGACGCACCCGAAGTGCAGGACGTGGTCGCGCTGATCGACGCGCTGGTGTCGCCCGCGCACGATCTTTCCCTGGCGCGAGCGCTGAAGTCGCCTGCTTTCGGCATCGGCGACGACGCATTGGTGCAACTGGCGTTGCGCCAGCGGGAGCGCCCGTCGCTCAACTGGTTCTCGCTGATCCAGAAGGGCGAAGACCTGCCGGCTGAACTGGCCGAGGCGGGCGTCAAGCTGCGCAAGTGGCAGCGCTGGCTGATGACGCTGGCTCCGCACGACGCGCTGGACGCGATCTTCAATGACGGCGACCTGCTCGCGAAGTTCGGCGCGGCGGTGCCGGCGCCCATGCGCCAGGGTGCGCTGGCCAACCTGCGCGGCGTGCTGACCGCGTCGCTCGACATCGACGGCGCCCGATTCACCACGCCCTATGCGCTGGTGCGTTCGCTGCGTGCTGGCGGCGTGCGGGCGCCGTCCGTCGCCGCGCCGGACGCCGTGCAACTGCTTACCGTGCACGGCGCCAAGGGCCTCGAGGCCGACACCGTGCTCATGCTCGATTGCGATGCCCCGCCGCCGCGCGCCCAGACCATGGGCGTGCTGGTCGAATGGAAGGGCAGCGACAGCGCACCGACGCGCTTCGTTTTCCTCGCGAGCGAGAAGACGCCACCGGCCTGCGCAGCGCCCTTGCTCGAAGAAGAGCAGCGCGCCCGACATCGCGAGGAACTGAACGGCCTCTACGTCGCGACCACGCGGGCACGCGAGCGTCTGGTGCTGTCATCGGTGCGTCCCGCGCGGGCCAACGAGGGCAGCTGGTGGGCCCGGCTGGAGCCGCTGTGCGAGCCCACGGAGGCCGACGAACCGCTGGTCGCGCTGCCGACCGAGAGTGGCCCGGCCAGCTTCTCGATGAAGAAAATGCCCGAGGCGCCGGTGTCGGCCGAAGTGCCTTCGACCAAAAAGGCGGCTGCGAACGCCACCGTCGACGCGCGTGCCGCGGCCTTCGGCCAGGCCATGCACCGCCTGCTCGAATGGGCCGTGCCGGGCGAGCCTCTGCCCGCTGCCCACGTGCGTGCGGCCGCTCGCGAATTCATGCTCGATGCCCAGCAGGCACGCGGCGCCGCCGCGCTGGCCCAGCGCATCCGTGCCGGGGCGGGCGCCTGGGTGTGGGACGATCGCAGGGTCGACTGGCATGGCAATGAAGTCACGCTGGTGCATGAAGGCGAGACCTTGCGCATCGACCGTCTGGTGCGCGAGCGCGACGGCGGCGCCTGGTGGATCCTCGACTACAAATCCGCGGCGCGCCCCGAACGGGACGCCGCGCTGATCGCACAGATGCAGCGCTACCGCGCGGCAGTGCAACATGCCTATCCCGGTGCCACGGTGCGCGTCGCGTTCCTGACCGGGCAGGGCGAACTGGTAACTCTCGAATGAATGTTTCTCCTGCCGTTGCCGTGATCGGCGGCGGACCCGCCGGCCTGATGGCGGCCGAAGTGCTGAGCGCATCCGGTGCGCAAGTGCATGTGTATGACGCAATGCCCTCGGTGGGGCGCAAGTTCCTGCTGGCCGGACGCGGCGGCTTGAACCTCACCCACTCGGAACCTTTCGATGTGTTCATGAGCCGCTTCGGCGATCGCCGCGCGCAGCTCGAACCGATGCTCGGGAAGTTCGGCCCGCAGCAGGTGCGCGAGTGGGCGGCGGGGCTGGGCATCGAGACCTTCGTCGGCACGTCGGGCCGCGTGTTCCCGACCGACATGAAGGCCGCGCCGCTGCTGCGTGCATGGCTGCACCGGCTGCGCGCGGCGGGTGTGCAGTTTCATATGCGGCATCGCTGGCTGGGCGACGGCGCGATCGACCTGGGCGCGTTGCGATTCGCGACGCCAGCCGGGGAGGCCGTCGTGAAAGCCGATGCCGTGGTGCTGGCGCTGGGCGGCGCGAGCTGGGCGCGTTTGGGCTCCGACGGGGCATGGGCGCCGTGGCTGCAGGCCAGTGGCGTGGAGGTGGCGCCGCTGCTGCCCGCCAACAGCGGCTTCGACGGCGAAGGGTGGAGCGAACACTTTTCGAGCCGTTTCGCGGGGCAGCCTTTCAAGTCGGTCGCAATCTCGTTCGCCGACAGCCAGGGGCGCCACTTCGCGCGCAAGGGCGAGTTCGTCGCAACGGCCACGGGCATCGAGGGCAGCCTTGTCTATGCCGCGTCGGCGCTGCTGCGCGACGAGATTGCAGCGAACGGCAGCGCGACGCTGCTGCTCGACTTGCTGCCTGATCGCAGTGCCGAGCAGGTACTCGCGGCGGTGAAGCATCCACGCGGCGCTCGCTCGCTGAGCAGCCACCTCAAGAGCCGGCTCGGCATCGAAGGCATCAAGGCCGGCGTGCTGCACGAGGCATTGAGCAAGGAGGCGATGCAAGACCCCGTGTCACTGGCGGCCACGATCAAGGCAGTGCCGCTGAAGCTGGTCGCGACGCGGCCTGTCGACGAGGCGATCAGCACGGCTGGCGGGGTGCGCTTCGACGCATTGGACGCGGCGCTGATGGCGAACGCGCTGCCCGGCGTGTTCGCTGCAGGGGAGATGCTGGACTGGGAGGCGCCGACCGGCGGCTACCTGCTCACGGCGTCGATGGCGAGCGGTGCGGCTGCGGCGCGGGGCGCTATTCAGCGGCTGGGGCTGTGATGGATGGCCCGGTGCGCGATCGCTCACGGGGCCAGAAGAACACCAGTTCGGTGTCATCCTCGTCGAGGTTGTCGATGTGGCCGCTTTCCCTGAATCCGGCCTCTTTCAGCAGCGATTGCATCGCCTGATTGGACCTGTTCGTGGAGGTGAAGAGTTTGGGTTGATCGCAGATCGACTTCAAATGCTCGACGAGTTCCAGGCCAAGCCCTCTTCGACGAAATCTCTCGCCGACCATCAGCATTTCGATGAAGCCGCAGTCGAAGAAGTGGTGATGCAAGACGCCGTAGGCGGCTATTTCGCCGCCTGTCTCGATCACATGGCAGAACCGGTCATTGATCCAACCTTTGATCTGAGCGCCGCGGCGCTCGTCGTGCGGGGCTGCTGTATCGAGGCGTATCAGCGCTTCGAGATCGTTGATGCTGGCGAGCCGAATGTCCAAGTTGATGGCGGCGCGAGGTTTGGAGTGCGGGGCGGCAGCCCCTTGAGGCAGCGCGTGAGTTCTTTTTTTGGAACTCACGGCTTTTTGATGTTAGGTTGACGAGCCTTACCCCTGGCACTGACTACGCAGTTAGGGCTGCTTGGTTCCCCACCTGACCCGGTTGGCCACTTCACCATGCAGGGAGGCCCGTCAGCACGTATTGTAACCCCCCAGGTTGCGCGCACTTCGTGTCGCTTCTCCTTCCCCCCTGCTGGGGGCGACACCTGAGGCCCGGCGGAGCCGGTTCCTCGGTGTCCCACGACCAGACTGGGGCCTTTTTGATTTTGGGGTGGGGGCGGGGGGAGGGACGCCGCGCCTTTTAGAATGCCCGCAATGTCTTATCTCGTGCTCGCTCGCAAGTTCCGCCCGAAAACCTTCGGTGAGATGGTCGGTCAGGGGCACGTGGTGCAGGCGCTCGAGAACGCGTTGACGACGCAGCGCCTGCATCACGCCTATCTGTTCACCGGCACCCGGGGGGTCGGCAAGACCACGGTCTCGCGGATCCTGGCGAAGTCGCTCAACTGCCAGGGCCCGGACGGGCAGGGCGGCATCACGGCCACGCCGTGCGGTGTCTGCCAGGCTTGCCGCGACATCGATTCCGGCCGCTTCGTCGACTACACCGAGCTCGACGCTGCCTCGAACCGTGGTGTCGACGAGGTGCAGTCACTGCTGGAACAAGCCGTCTACAAGCCGGTGCAGGGGCGCTTCAAGGTCTTCATGATCGACGAAGTGCACATGCTCACCAACACCGCGTTCAACGCGATGCTGAAGACGCTCGAGGAGCCGCCCGAGTACCTCAAGTTCGTGTTGGCCACGACCGATCCGCAGAAGGTGCCGGTCACTGTGCTGTCGCGCTGCCTGCAGTTCAACCTGCGGCCGATGGCGCCCGAGACGGTGCTCGAACACCTCACGAGCGTGCTGCAGACCGAAAACGTTCCGGCCGAGCCGCAGGCGCTGCGCCTGCTGGCTCGCGCGGCGCGCGGCTCTATGCGCGACGCGCTGTCGCTCACCGACCAGGCCATCGCATTCGGCAACGGCGAGTTGGTCGAGACCGGCGTGCGGCAGATGCTCGGCAGCGTCGATCGCGGCCATGTGTTCCGCCTGATCGAAGCCCTGTCGCTGGGCGACGGCAAGACGGTGGTCGAGACGTCGGAGGCGCTGCGCGTCGACGGCATGTCGGCCGCGTCCACGCTGGAAGAAATGACGGCCGTTCTGCAGGCCATGGCCGTGTTGCAGGCGGTGCCCTCGCGCGCCGAGTCCGCCGATGCCGCCACAGACCCCGATGCGGCCGATACCGCGCGCCTGGCCGCGCTGATGCCCGCCGACGAGACGCAGTTGCTCTACAGCCTTTGCCTGCACGGCCGTGGCGAGCTGGGCCTGGCGCCCGACGAGTACGCGGCGCTGACCATGGTGCTGTTGCGGCTCCTGGCCTTCAAGCCTTCCAGCGCGGCTGCCTCGACAGCCTCCACGGAAAAAAAAACTCTGAATGAAGCTGCGGCCGCCGCGCCGCAGGCGCCGGCACGTGCCCCGGCCCCCGTTCAGGCCGCCGCGCCGGTCGTGCGCCCTCCGGCCGAAGCGCCGGCTGCCATGGCGCCAGCGGCAGCCCCGACATCTCCGCCAGCGCCCGCAGGGCAACGCCTCGCCGTGGTCGACGAACCCCGCCGCCAGCCCGAGCAGCGCCCCGAGCCGCCCGACACGCCGGCCAAGGTCGTCGGCGTGCCCATCCGCGTGCAGCCTCCGCCGAGCGCGCGCGACGTTCCCCCCGCCGAAGGCTCGCAGCGTGTTCCCTACACGCCCATTCCCCAGAGCGAAGACGGCGACTTCTGGCATGCCACGGTCACGCAATTGGTCGCGTCCGAGGCCATCAATGCCCTGACGCGCGAACTGGCGCTTCAGTCGCAGCTGGTGGGCCGCGATACCGACCAGTGGATGCTGCGCATCGAGCGCGAGACGCTCAACCAGCCCTCCAGCCGCGAGAAGCTGACGGCCGCGCTCAACAGCCTCGGCCACGAGGTCAAGCTCACGATCGAGATCGGTGCCGTGGTCGACAGCCCGGCGCGGCGCAACAGGCAGGCCGCCGACGAGCGCCAGCGCGTGGCCGAGGAGGCCATCTACAACGACCCCGAAGTGCAGGCGCTCATGCGCGACTTCGATGCGAAGATCGTCCCAGGAACCCTGAAACCGGCCTGAGCTTCCGTCTCTCTTATCCTTCTCCCATTTTCCAACCCAACAATCAGGACCAACGATGTTCAACAAAGGACAACTGGCCGGCCTCATGAAGCAGGCGCAGGCAATGCAGGACAACCTCAAGAAGGCCCAGGAAGAACTGGCCCATATCGAGGTCGAAGGCGAATCGGGCGCCGGCCTCGTCAAGGTCGTCATGACCTGCAAGCACGACGTCAAGCGCATCACCATCGACCCGAGCCTGCTGGCCGACGACAAGGACATGCTCGAAGACCTGGTGGCCGCGGCCTTCAACGCCGCCGTGCGCAAGGCCGAGGAAACCAGCGAGCAGAAGATGGGCAAGCTGACGGCCGGCATGCCCGGCCTGCCCCCAGGCATGAAGCTGCCGTTCTAAATGACTCTCCCCCAGGCTCGCCCGCTTCGTGTGGCCGCCAACCCCCTCGCAGGGGGCAACGCCTGCGGCCCGGCAAAGCCGGTTCCGCGGTGTTTGCGCGAAAGGGCCGCCTGACATGGCCGACGCCAGTTCGCTCGATGCCCTGGTCGATGCGCTTCGCCGCCTGCCCGGTGTCGGCGTCAAGTCGGCCTCGCGCATGGCTTTTCATCTGCTGCAGCACGACCGCGATGGCGCGCAGCTGCTCGCGCGTGCTCTGCAGCAGGCCGCGGGCAATGTGCGGCACTGCGAGCTCTGCAACACTTTCACCGAAGCGCCGATCTGCAGCGTCTGCATGGACTCGCGGCGCGACGTGAGCAAGCTCTGCGTGGTCGAGACCCCCGCCGACCAGGCCGCGCTCGAGCGCACCGGCGCATTCCGCGGCTATTACTTCGTGCTGATGGGCAAGCTCAGTCCGCTCGACGGCATCGGCCCCAACGACATCGGGTTGCAGAAGCTCTTCAACCGGGCGCTCGATGGCACGGTGAGCGAAGTCATCCTCGCCACCAACTTCACGGCCGAGGGCGAGGCCACCGCGCACGTGATCGGTGAAGCGCTCAAGCAGCGCGGTTTGACGGTGACGCGTCTTGCGCGCGGCGTGCCGGCCGGCAGCGAACTCGAGTACGTGGACCTCGGCACCATCGCGCACGCGCTGGTGGATCGGCGGTAAGCACCGCCGGCGGAGACCAAACGACATGACTTTTTCACTGCTCACGGTAGCCTACTGGTGCGTGTTCATCGCCTGCGTCCTGCCGTACCTGGCCGCTTGGATCGCCAAGGCGGGCAGCTTCGGTCCGCGCGACAACATGCATCCGCGCGACTGGGCCGCGAGGCAGAACGGCTGGCGCGCACGTGCCAACAGCGCGCAGGCCAACAGCTTCGAGGGCCTGCCGTTCTTCATCGGCGCCGTCATCATTGCGCACCAGCTTGGCGCGGCGCAGGGGCGGCTCGACATGCTCGCCGCGGCCTACGTGGTGCTGCGCGTGATCTATATCGGCCTCTACATCAAGGGCGTGGGCAATGCTCGCAGCGCGGTCTGGGCCCTCGGTTTCCTGGTCAACGCTGCAATACTTTTCATCGGGCGATAGCCCCGTGCGCAGGGCCTTCGGGAGGCCTTCATGCTTACGTGAAAACCCGCACGGGATGACCCCGATGCAGTCGCGTGATGCGGCCCCTAAGCTCGATTCAGTCCAGACGAATCACAGAGCCTCCAGGCACCGTTTCATGCTCCACCGCCGCGCCCTCATTTCCGCCTCCGCCATTGCCGCCGCAACCATTGCGTTGCCGCGCGTCTTTGCGCAACAGGCGAAGCTGGAGAAGACCAAGGTCTCCATCGCGGTGGGCGGCAAGGCGGCGTTCTACTACCTCCCGTTGACCATCTCCGAGCAGCTCGGCTACTTCAAGGCCGAAGGGCTGGACGTGGAAATCTCCGACTTCGCCGGCGGCGCGCGTGCGCTGCAGGCCGTGGTCGGCGGCTCGGCCGACGTGTGCTCCGGCGCCTACGAGCACACCATCAACCTGCAGGCCAAGAACCAGTTCTTCCAGGCCTTCGTGCTGCAAGGCCGCGCACCGCAGATCGCGGTGGGCGTGTCGACCAAGAACATGGCCGGCTACACCGGCATCCAGGATCTCAAGGGGAAGAAGATCGGCGTCTCGGCACCGGGCTCGTCGACCAACATGGTGGCCAATCTGGTGCTTTCGCGCGGCGGGCTCAAGGCCAGCGACGTGAGCTACATCGGCGTGGGCGTGGCGGCCGGCGCGCTCACCGCACTGCGCTCGGGCCAGATCGACGCCATCAGCAACACCGATCCGGTGATGACGATGCTCGAGCAGAAGGGCGACGTGAAGATCATCAGCGACACGCGCACGCTCAAGGGCACGCAGCAGGTGTTCGGCGGCACGATGCCGGCGGCCTGCCTCTATGCATCGACCGAGTTCATCCAGAAGAATCCCAACACCTGCCAGGCGCTGGCGAACGCCATCGTGCACGGGCTCAAGTGGCTGCAGACGGCGGGGCCGGGCGACATCATCAAGACGGTGCCGGAGACCTATCTGCTCGGCGACCGCGCGCTGTACCTCGCGTCTTTCGACAAGGTGCGCGAGTCGATCGCGACCGACGGCCTCGTGCCGGCCGACGGCCCCAAGACCGCGCTCACCGCGATCGCGAGCTTCGACACCACGGTGAAGGCCGACAAGATCGACCTCGCCAAGACCTACACCAACGATTTTGCAAGGCGCGCGAAAGACAGGTTCAAAGCCTGATTCCGAACGTCCCCGCGACCCGGCTCAGGCCGGGTTTTTTCTGCCATGTCCGAACACGCACTCGAACTCCTCTCCATCAGCTGCACCTTCCATTCGAAGGACGATCCGGGCCAGCGCTACACGGCGGTGGCCGACACCACGCTGCGCATCAAGGCCGGTGAGTTCGTCTCCGTGGTCGGCCCCACGGGCTGCGGCAAGTCGACGCTGCTGAACGTGGGCGCGGGCCTGCTGGAGCCTTCGTCGGGCACGGTCAAGGTGTTCGGCAAGACGCTGGAGGGCGTCAACGCGCGCGCGGGCTACATGTTCCAGACCGAGGCGCTGATGCCCTGGCGCAGCGCCATCGACAACGTGATGGTCGGGCTGCAGTACCGCGGCGTGCCGGATGCCGAGGCGCGCAGCCAGGCCGATGCCTGGCTCGCGCGCGTGGGCCTCTCCGGCTTCGGCGACCGCTATCCGCACCAGCTCTCCGGCGGCATGCGCAAGCGCGTGGCGCTGGCGCAGACGCTGGTGCTCGACCCCGACATCATCCTCATGGACGAGCCGTTCAGCGCGCTCGACATCCAGACGCGCCAGCTGATGGAGAACGAGGTGCTCGAGCTCTGGAGCGCGAAGAAGAAGGCGGTGCTGTTCATCACGCACGACCTCGACGAAGCGATTGCGATGAGCGACCGCGTGGTGGTGCTGTCGGCCGGACCGGCGACGCGTCCCATCGGTGAATTCGCCATTGACCTGCCGCGCCCGCGCGACGTGGCCGAGGTGCGCACGCAGCCGCGCTTCGTCGAACTGCACACCCAGATCTGGGAGGTGCTGCGCGACGAGGTGCTCAAGGGCTATGCGCAGCAACTGAGGAAGGCCGCCTGATGTCGCGCGCGCACTTCGGCCTCAACGAGCGCAATGCGCGCTTCTGGCAACTGGCGCTGCTGCTTGTGATCCTGGTTGCATGGCACCTGGCTTCGCGCAACCAGCAGTTCGCTTTCTTCGTGGGCGAGCCGATTCAGGTGGCGGGGCGCATCTGGAGCTGGTTCCTGCCGTTCGATGTGCCGGCCAACGTGCTCTTTCCCGAAGGGCTCAAGGGCAACGCCGACGTCTACCTGCACCTGGGCACCACGCTGCTGGAGACGGTGCTGGCCTTCGGCATCGGCACGGTGCTGGGCCTGGCGTGCGGGCTATGGCTCGCGCTGGCGCCGACCGCGAGCCTGATTCTCGACCCCTACATCAAGGCCGCCAACTCGATGCCGCGCGTGATTCTTGCGCCCATCTTCGCGCTGTGGTTCGGCCTCGGCATCTGGAGCAAGGTGGCGCTGGCCGTGACGCTCGTTTTCTTCATCGTGTTCTTCAACGTTTACCAGGGCGTGCGCGAGGTGAGCCCCGTGGTGCTGGCCAACGCGAAGATGCTGGGTGCCAACCAGCGGCAGCTGCTGCGCACCGTGTACCTGCCGAGCGCGACCAGCTGGGTGTTTTCCAGCCTGCACACGTCGGTGGGGCTGGCCTTCGTGGGGGCGGTGGTGGGGGAGTACCTGGGCTCGGCGCGGGGCGTGGGCTATCTCATACTGCAGGCCGAGGGCACCTTCGACGTCAACACGGTGTTTGCCGGCATCGTGGTGCTCACGGCCTTTGCGCTGGTGCTCGACGGCATCGTCGGGCTGCTCGAGAAGCGCCTCATGAAGTGGCAGCCCAGGACGGGCGAAACCGAGAAGCTCTAGCACCCCTCATGCGATGATCCCGCGCGGCGCGCTGGAGCAACAAGGAGCGCCGCAACGACTTCACAGGGGTAAAGAATGAGCCACGACAACAAGCGGGCCACGACCTTGCGCTCGCGCAGCGAGGCCGCCAGAGTCTCGAACGAAGAACTGTTCTTCGATCTGGTCTACGCGTTTTCCGTCACGCAGCTGTCCCACTACCTGCTGGACCACCTCACGCTGCTGGGGGCGCTGCAGACGCTGGTGATGTGGTTCGCGGTATGGCTGGGCTGGCAGTACACGGCCTGGACCACCAACTGGTTCAACCCCGGCGCACTGCGCATCCGCGGCGTGCTGTTCGCGATCATGCTGCTGGCCATGGTGATGGCCTCGGCGCTGCCGGGCGCCTTCGCGGAGCGGGGGCTGGTGTTCGCGCTGTGCTTCGTGGGTATCCAGGCGGGGCGAACGCTGTGCATGTTGATCGCCATCGGGCCGAACGATCCGCTCACGCCCAACTTCCGCCGCCTGCTGGCATGGAACTGCGTGGCTGGCGTGTTCTGGATCGCGGGCGGTTTCGCGCAAGGCGAGGCGCGCCTCGCACTGTGGTTCGGCGGCGTGCTGTGCGAGTACATCGCGCCGATGATCGGCCTGCGCTTCCCGGGCCTGGGCCGTTCGCTGACGAGCGACTGGACCATCGACGGCGGCCACCTGGCGGAGCGCTGCCAGCTCTTCGTGATCGTCGCGCTGGGCGAATCGGTGCTGGCCACCGGTATCGCCTTCGGGCACCACGCCGAATGGCATGGTGCCGACCTGTTCGCGCTGATGGTTGGCTTCTCGGGCAGCCTGGCGATGTGGTGGATGTACTTCGATACCAGCGCGAAGGAAGCGACCCACGCCATCGAGCATTCGGCGGACCCTGGCGGCATCGGCGCCAAGTTCCATTACACGCATGTGATCCTGGTGGCGGGCATCATCGTGTGCGCGGTGGCCGACGAACTGACGATCAACGAGGGCTCGCACCACGCCGAGCTCAAGTACCTCGGCGCGCTGATCGGCGGGCCGGCGCTCTACCTGTTCGGCAATGCGCTGTTCAAGCGCGTGGTGCGCGGCTTCCTGCCGCAGTCGCACCTCTACGGGCTGGGCCTGCTGGCCGTGCTCGCGGTGTTTGCGCCGCACCTGTCGGTGATCTTGGTGGGCACGCTCACGACGCTCGTGATGATTGCCGTGGCTGCGCTGGAAGCCGTGGTGCGCCGCCGGGCGTGGGCCGCGACGCCCACGCACTGAAGAGGGGGCTTCTCAGCGCTTCTTCTTGGCCGGCGCGCCGCCGCGCTTCTCGCGCACCACCTGCTGCTTGCTGCTTGCGGGCACCTTGGCGATGTTGGCGCCGCGCGGTGCCGCGGTCCTCACTGCCGCCTGCTTCGACGACGCCGCCGCATGGCCGCGCGCGGGCGGAATGCCGGTGCCCACGCGCGTCGCGACGGTCGCGCGGATCGGCAGGTACACCACCACGCTGTAGCCGCGCTTGAACGCGTGGTTGGGCTTCACGTCGTTCCATTCGGCCACGTTGGCCGGCTTGAGGTTGTAGCGCCGCGCAATGGAGGCCACGCTGTCGGCACGGCCCGCCTTCACGGTGGTGCGGCGGGTGACGATCTCGGGCTGGAAGCTCAGGTGTCCGCCGTCGGCCACCACGGCAGCCACGTCTTCCTTCACCCGGGCGCCGCGCGGCACGATCAGCGTCGAGCCGGCCTTGATGAGCATGCGCGGCGGCACGTTGTTGATGGCGCGCAGATCGGCTTCGCTCATGCCCGAGCGTTGCGCGGCGTCGGCCACGGTCATCGTGTTGGGCACGACCCAGGCGGTCCAGCTGGCGTACTGGCCTTGCGCGTAGGCGTCGAAGTTGCGCTGGAACACGGCCGCGTTGTCCCACGGCAGCAGGATCTGCGGCGTGCCGGCGGCGATGAGCACGGGCTTGTGCGCGGCCGGGTTCAGCGCGCGGAAGTCTTCGAGGCGAACGTCGGCCAGCTTGGCGGCAAGCTCCACGTCGAGGTCGCGCGTGAGGCTGACGGTCTGGAAGTAGGGGTGGTTGGCGATCAGCGGCAGTTCGGTGTTGAACGCCTGCGGGTTGGCCACGATGTTCTTCACGGCCTGCAGCTTGGGCACGTACATGCGCGTCTCGGCGGGCATGGTGAGGTCGCTGTAGGTGGTGGGCAGGCCCAGGCGCTGGTTCTTGGCGATGGCGCGGCTCACGCTGCCTTCACCCCAGTTGTAGGCGGCCAGGGCCAGTTGCCAGTCGCCGAACATGCCGTAGAGCTTCTGCAGGTAGTCGAGCGCGGCGCGGGTGGATGCGACCACGTCGCGGCGGTCGTCGCGGAAGATGTTCTGCTTGAGGTCGAAGTCGGTGCCGGTGGCCGGCATGAACTGCCACATGCCCGCGGCGCGTGCGCTGGAGATGGCCTGCGGGTTGAACGCGCTCTCGATGTAGGGCAGCAGCGCGAGCTCGGTCGGCATGTTGCGGCGCTCGAGCTCCTCGACGATGTGGAAGATGTACTTGTTCGAGCGCTCGGTCATGCGCTGGATGTAGTCGGGGCGGCTGGCGTACCACTGCTCGCGGTCGCGCACGAGGTCGTTGTCCAGGTCGGGCATCTTGAAGCCGCGGCGGATGCGGTCCCACATGTCGGCGGGCGGGGCGAGCGTGACGACGCTCTGCGAATGGGCCTGGCTGCTGGCAAGGGGGGAGAGGGCGTCGCGCGGGTAGACGGGGCTTGCACTGCCGCCGGCGGTGGCGCCGGCTTTGGGGGAGGAGGAAGACGGTGTGGAGCTGTTGTTCGTGCCCGCGCAGCCCGCGAGCACCAGTGAACCTGCAAGGCAGGTGGCAGCAATCAGTTTCATCGGAAGTCGTTTTTCCATTGGCGCAGTGCGGCGAACACGTCGGCCTCGGCTGCATCGGCAGCCAGCTCGGCGTGGGCACGCACCGCTCGAAGGACAGTGGCTTCGCGGCTGCGAAGAAAGGGGTTGATCAGGCGTTCGGTTGCCAGTTGCGATGGCAGCGTGGGCTGCCCCTGTGCGCGCAGGCTTTCGCAGCGCGCGTTGTAGTGAGTCAGATCGGCGTTGGCCGGTTCCACTGCAAGGGCGAAACGCAGGTTAGAAAGTGTGTACTCGTGGGCGCAGCAGACGCGCGTGTCGCCTGGCAGCGCCGCGAGCGCGTCGAGCGAGGCCAGCATCTGCGCTGGCGTTCCCTCGAAGAGGCGGCCGCAGCCGCCCGAGAACAGTGTGTCGCCACAGAAGAGAAGCGGCGCCTGTGAAGGCGCCGCCGGCAGGAAGTAGGCAATGTGCCCGGCCGTGTGGCCCGGTACGTCGATGACTTCGAAGCGCAGGCCCAGTGCTTCGGCCACGTCGCCCTGCACCAGCGGCGTGTACGGTTCGGGAATGCGCTCGTGCGCGGGGCCCCACACCGCGGCGCCGGTGGCGGCGTGCAACGCCCCCACGCCGCCGGTGTGATCGGCATGGTGGTGCGTGACTAGAATCGCGGCCAGCTGCAGCTTGTGGCGCGCCAGCGCGTCGAACACCGGTTGGGCGTCGCCCGGATCCACCACGATGGCGTGGGACCCGTCGTGCAGCATCCAGATGTAGTTGTCGGCAAAGGCGGGCAGCGGAACGAGGGTCATGAGCGGTCAAATTATAGGTTTGCAGGATTGGTTCGCGACCCCCCCGGGGCGCTACCTTCTGGCCTGGGAGCAGGCCCAGTTCGATCAGGCGGTGGCCGATGTCTTCGGCTATCACGCGCTGCAACTGGGCGCGGCGGAGGTCGACGGCCTTCGCACCAACCGCATGCCGCACCGCTGGCTGGCGCTGGACGACCCCGCCCGGCTCGGCAAGGCCACGCTGCTGACCGACTTCGCGGCCCTGCCTTTCGCGGCCAACAGCCTCGACCTGGTGGTACTGCCGCATGCGCTTGAACTGAGCCCCGACCCGCACGCCACGCTGCGCGAAGTCGAGCGGGTGCTGGTGCCCGAGGGCCGGGTGGTGATCTGCGGGCTCAATCCGGCCAGCCTCTGGGGCATGCGGCAGCGCCGCGCGCACATTTACCGGCGCCTGGGGTTTGGCGACCTTTACCTGCCCGAGGGCGGCGAGTTCATCGGCTACTGGCGCATGCGCGACTGGCTGCGACTGCTGAGCTTCGAGGTGGAATCGGGCCGCTTCGGCATTTATCGGCCGGCCGTGCGCAGCGAGGCCTGGCTGGAGCGCTCGCGCTGGATGGACGCGGCCGGCGAGCGCTGGTGGCCCATCTTCGGCGCGGCCTACTTCCTGGTGGCGGTGAAGAGGGTGCGCGGCATGCGCCTGCTGAGTGCCGACTGGCGCCGCGCCGCCGCGCGGGCCAAGGCGCCCGTGCCCATCGCGGGCAAGGTGCACCGCAGCGAGCCCGACAAGAATTGAAAATGAACGAAT
Organism: Variovorax sp.; assembly: GCF_965279555.1. Taxonomy (NCBI): domain Bacteria; kingdom Pseudomonadati; phylum Pseudomonadota; class Betaproteobacteria; order Burkholderiales; family Comamonadaceae; genus Variovorax; species Variovorax sp. The sequence goes on from NZ_OZ257247.1 coordinate 1,918,554, forward strand.
CGAATGAAGAAGGAAAAGCCAGTTTGACCGAAGTCGTGATCTACACCGATGGTGCCTGCAAGGGCAACCCCGGCCCCGGGGGCTGGGGCGCGTGGCTCAAGTCGGGTGCCACCGAAAAAGACCTGTTCGGCGGTGAACTCGACACCACCAACAACCGCATGGAGCTGACTGCCGTCATCGAAGGCCTGGCCGCGCTCAAGCGGCCGTGCAAGGTGCTGCTGTACCTCGACAGCCAGTACGTGCGCAAGGGCATCACCGAGTGGATCCGCGGCTGGAAGGCCAAGGGCTGGGTCACGGCCAGCAAGCAGCCGGTGAAGAACGTCGAGCTCTGGCAGCGGCTGGACAAGCTGGTGACCGAGGGCGGCCACCAGATCGAATGGCGCTGGGTCAAGGGCCATTCGGGCGACCCCGGCAACGAGCGCGCCGACATGCTGGCCAACAAGGGCGTGGACAAGGCGCTCGGGCGACTCTGAACCGCGGGGCGGACCCCGATAATCGGTGCATGACTGAATCTTCACGTTTGGCGGAACTGCACCGCGTGGCCATCCTCGACACCAGCGAAGAGGCCGCCTACGACGAGATCACGCGGCTGGCCGCCCAGCTGTGCGGCACGCCAATCGCCCTCATCTCGCTGATCGACGAGCGGCGGCAGTGGTTCAAGTCGCGTGTCGGTCTCAAGGCGGTCGAAACGCCCCGGGAGCATGCGTTCTGCGCGCATGCCATTGCCGCCCCGGCCGAGGTCATGGTGGTCGGCGACGCGCTCGAGGACGAGCGCTTCAAGGCCAATCCGCTGGTCACAGGCGACCCGAATATCCGCTTCTATGCCGGCGCGCCGCTCGTGATGAGCAACGGCGAAGCGCTGGGAACGGTCTGCGTGATCGACACCCGCCCGCGCACGCTGGACCCGGAGCTGCTGGAGCAACTGCGCTTCCTGGCGCAGCAGGTGGTGACCAAGCTCGAGGAGCGCGCCCGCGAGCGGCCCGACCCGGCGTAGATTGCCGAACGGCGGCTAGATCACGCCGTCGAACATCATCACGTCGACCTCGTCCCCCGCCGCGACGCTGCCCTGGCCATGGTGCAGCACCACGAGCCCGTTGGCCTCGACCATCGAGCTCAGCACGCCCGAGCCCTGGTTGCCCGCCACGCTGACTTCGGGCAACGCGCCGGGCACCATCCTGACGAAACCCCGCTGGTACTCGGTACGACCCGGCTTCTTGCGAAGGGGCGCCGTGGTGCGCGCGCGCAGCAGCGGCGGCGGTGCCGAGGCGGCTTCGTGGCAGCCCATCATGCGCAGCAGGGCCGGCCGCACGAAGGCAAGGAACGTGACCATCACCGCCACCGGATTGCCCGGCAGGCCGAACAGCACGGCCGGCTGCTGCGAGCTTTCACGCGGGATCAGGCCCACGGCCAACGGGCGGCCGGGGCGCATCGCGACGCGCCAGAAGGCCATGTCGCCAAGCTGCTGCATCACGTCGCGCGTGTGGTCGGCCACGCCCGCGCTCACGCCGCCGCTGCTGACGATGGCGTCGGCCTCGCGCGCTGCGCGTTGCAATGCCGCGGCGAGCGTGGCCGGGTCGTCGCGCACCAGGCCCAGGTCGACGATGTCGCAGCCCAGCCGGCTGAGCAGGCCGAACACGGTGTAGCGGTTGCTGTCGTACACGGCGCCTTCGCGCGGTGCGTCGCCCAGGCTCAGGATCTCGTCGCCGGTCGAGAAGTACGCCACGCGCAGCCTGCGCAGCGCAGGCACGCTCGGCAGGCCGAGGCTGGCGACCATGCCCAGCGCGGCGGGCGACAGGCGCTCGCCCTTGCGCAGCGCGGGCTGGCCCTGCATCAGGTCTTCGCCGGCGAGGCGGCGGTTGGCGCAGCGGCGCAGCACGCGCGCGGGAAAGCTCACCTTGTCGCCGTCGACCTTGCAGAATTCCTGCGGGATCACCGTGTCCAGGCCCGCCGGCATCATCGCGCCGGTCATGATGCGCACCGCGTCGCCGGCCGCCAGCGCACCGCGCCAGGCCGCGCCGGCCAGCACGGTGCCGGCCACGCGCAGCGTGACGGAAGCGTCGATGGGCGCGTCGGCGGGCAGCACCGCGCCGTCGAAGGCATAGCCGTCCATCGCGGAGTTGTCGTGCGGCGGCACGCTGATGGGCGAGACGATGTCTTCGGCCAGCACCCGGCCCAGGGCGTCGAACAGCGTGACGCTTTCGCGCTGCGTGACGACGGCCGTGGCCGTCAGCTGCGAGAGAAAGGCATGGACGGCCTCGACGCTCAGGTCGGCGGCGTCGTAGCCCGAAAGGTTGGAGGCGATGTCTGCGATGCGACTCATAGGCTCATCGGTTTTCGAGTGCGTGCAGTTCGGCAAGGGTGTTGGCGTTGAAGAAGGCGTCGGGTGCGTCGCCCGGTCGGTCGAAGGGTACGCGCACGGTGCGGTGCTGCGCGGCCCAGGCCTGGACCTTGCGGCCGCCGGCTTCGGTGTAGCGCCGCAGGCTTTCCAGCAGGTCGGCGCGCAGCAGGCAGAAGACCGGCTGGGGGCGCAGCACGTTGGCGGCGCCCTCGGTCCCGGAGGCTTCGGGCGCGACTGCCATTGCGATCTCCGCATCGCCGGCGACGGCGGCTTCGGCCAGCCGCGCGGCCAGGTCCGGCGGAAACAGCGGGGTGTCGCAGGGCACGGTCAGGAGCCAGGGCGTGCGGCAGTGCGCAAGCCCGCTCAGGAAGCCAGCGAGCGGGCCGGGGTAGTCGGCCAGGATGTCGGCATGCACCGGTGCGCCGAAGGCCTCGTAGTCCTGCAGGTTGCGGTTGGCATTGAGCATCAGCGTGCCCACCTGCGGGCGCAGCCGGCGGATCGCATGCAGCGCCAGCGGCTCGCCGTTGAACGGCTGCAGCCCCTTGTCGATGCCGCCCATGCGCGAGCCGCGGCCGCCGGCCAGCAGCAGCCCGGTGATGTCGGCTGGCGCGATGGCGTGCGCGGGCATGGCGGGCGCCTGCGTCATCCGCCGATGTAGCTCATCTCGACGCGGCGGGGCGCCTTGTCGCCGGCAGCGTCGTCGGCGTCGGTGGTGCGCAGGGCGCGCAGCTCGGAATAGCGGTCGGCGCGGCCCTGCCAGATGTGGCCGATGGCGGAGGCGATGTCTTCGTCGCTGGCGGCGCCGCGCAGCAGGGGGCGCAGGTCGTGGCCGGCGCTGGCGAACAGGCAGAGGTAGAGCTTGCCTTCGGTCGACAGGCGCGCGCGGCTGCAGTCGTGGCAGAAGGCCTGGGTGACGCTGCTGATGACGCCGATCTCGCCGCCGCCGTCGGCATAGGCCCAGCGCTGGGCGGTTTCGCCGGGCGCGCTGGCCTGCAGCGGCACCAGCGGAAACTCGGCATGGATGCGTGCAATGACCTCGGCCGAGGGCAGCACCTCGTCCATGCGCCAGCCGTTGGTGGCGCCCACGTCCATGTACTCGATGAAGCGCAGCACCACCTTGCCGCCGTGCTGCTCGCGGAAGTAGCGCGCCATCGGCAATATCTCTTGCTCGTTGGTGCCGCGCTTGACCACCATGTTGACCTTGATCGGACCCATGCCGGCGGCCAGCGCCGCGTCGATGCCGGCCAGCACGTCGGCCACCGGGAAGTCGACGTCGTTCATGTGGCGGAACACGGCGTCGTCGAGGCTGTCGAGGCTCACGGTCACGCGCTGCAGGCCGGCGCTCTGCAGCGCGGCGGCCTTGCGCCGGAGCAGCGAGCCGTTGGTGGTGAGCGTCAGCGCCAGCGGCTCGCCGGCGGGCGTGCGGATCTCGGCAAGCTGCCCGATCAGCCCTTCGATGTTCTTGCGCAGCAGGGGCTCGCCGCCGGTCAGGCGGATCTTGCGCACGCCGTGGCTCGCGAACAGGCGGGCCATTCGGGTCATTTCCTCGAAGCTCAGCAGCGCGCTGTGGGGCAGGTACTGGTAGTCCTTGTCGAACACGTCCTTCGGCATGCAGTAGCTGCAGCGGAAGTTGCAGCGGTCGGTCACGCTGATGCGCAGGTCTGTCATGGGCCGGCCCAGGCGGTCGAGCAACTGGCCGGTGGCGGGTACGGCGATCTCCGGCACGGCCACGGCGGGGTGCGCGCGGCCGACCGCGGAGATCGGGATGACAGTGCTGCTGCTATGCTTCATGAGGGGTATGGGGAGGGCCCGATTTTGCGCCATCGCCCATGGGCCCATTGGCTGCAGGCTACTTGCGCCCGCCGCGGTGCGTCCGGGGGTTATCCCCTGCAGAGCTTCAGGTTCGTGCGGGTGGCGCGCACCACGGGCAGGAAGATGTCGGCGTCGGCGGGCGGGTAGTTTTCCCTGATGCCGTCGTCGGTGCGCTCAGCGTCCTCGGCCAGAGGCTGCAGCGTCTTGAGGCAGGCCGCGCGGTCGCCCTGCTTGAACTGCGTCAGCGCGATGTCGTTGCGCATCCAGCCCTTGGTGATCCAGTCGAGCGTCTTGTCGCACTCCGAGAGCAGCGGCGACAGGGTGGCCAGGGCGATCGCGTAGTCCCGGGCGTCGTACTGGCGCTTGAAGCTCTTGCGGGAGCTGGCCACCGCCTTGTCGGTGCAGGCCGGGGTGGGGCGGGTGTAGGTGCCTTCGAAGGTGGCGCGCATGCCGCAGTTGTCGCGGCATTGCTCGGCGCCGTTGGTCGCGACCGCCACCTTGTCGGCATTGACCGCGAAGCTCACCACGCAGCCGCCGTCGGCGAGCTTCGCCTTGCCGCGCACGATGGTGCCGTCGAGCGCGCAGGTATGGGCGTTGGCGCCGATGGTGGTGATGTCGAAGCGTCCATCCGTCTTGACACGAAGGGCGCCGCTGCCGCCTTCATAGATGTATTCGCCGGCCGGCGGCGTGGAGGTTTGCGCCAAGGCCGGGCCGGTGCTGACAAGCAAGGCAATAGGCAGTGCGAGGGGCAGGATGTTCTTGAACTTCATCGTGGGAATCTCCCGGGAAACATGCCGCCAGGCAGTGTATCGATCGTTACCGGAAGTTTTCCGGACCTGGCCGGTTTTCGCCATCCCCGGTGGGATGTCTTGATGCAGACAATGAGAATTCCTATCATCTGAGTGCCTGAATACGCAGCACGTCGACGACGCAAAGGGCTCTTCCAGCCAAGGAGCCTCCCGACCGTGCAGTACACCCTCCCAGCCTTGCCCTATGCCTTCGATGCGCTCGAACCTCACATCGATGCGCAGACGATGGAAATCCACCATGGCAAGCACCACCAGACCTACGTGAACAACCTCAATGCCGCGTTGAAAGACACGCCGCACGAGGGAACGCCAATCGAAGAACTCATCGCCGGCGTCGAGCAACTGCCCGAACCGCTGCGCGCGCCGGTGCGCAACAACGGCGGCGGCCACGCCAACCACAGCCTGTTCTGGACCGTGATGGCGCCCGTGGACCAGGGCGGCGGAGGCGCACCCACGGGCGCGCTGGCCAAGGCCATCGACGTCGACCTGGGCGGCTTCGACGCCTTCAGGGACGCTTTCACCAAGGCCGCGCTCACGCGCTTCGGCAGCGGCTGGGCATGGCTGTCGGTCGGCCCCGGCGGCAAGCTCGCCGTGGAAAGCAGCGGCAACCAGGACAGCCCGCTGATGCGCGGCATCGGCTCCGGCAGCACGCCGATCCTGGGGCTGGACGTGTGGGAGCACGCGTACTACCTCAAGTACCAGAACCGCCGCCCCGAATACATCGCGGCTTTCTACAACGTGGTGAACTGGGCCGAGGTGGCCCGGCGCCACACCGCCGCAACCGGCGGCTGAGGCGTGCGGCCATGAACGACCCCCGGCAGGTGACGGTGGCGGGTGCGCGGGCCAGGCCCGTGCGCCCCATGCGCGAGTGGATCGGCCTTGCCATCGTCGCCGCCGGCGCGCTGGTGGGGCTGTCGCAGTTCTGGACATTCGTGCGCAGCGATCCGATCGTGTGGAACGCCTTGCTCGGCGGTTCGGTCGCGGCGCTGGCCACGGCGCTCGGCACGCTGCCGGTGGTTTTCTCACAGAAGCTGCCCGAGCGGCTGCAGGACACGCTGTTCGGTTTCGGCGCCGGCGTCATGCTGGCCGCCAGCGCCTTCTCGTTGATCATTCCCGGCCTGGAAGCCGCCAGGCATGCGGGCGTGTTCGGCGGCGGCAGCTGGGCGGCGGGCGGCGTGATCGGCTCGGCCATCCTGCTCGGCGGCGCCATGCTGATGCTGATGGACCTCGTGCTGCCGCACGAACACTTCATCAAGGGCCGCGAAGGCCAGGCGGCGCGGCAGTTGCGGCGCACATGGCTCTTCGTGTTCGCGATCGCGCTGCACAACGTGCCGGAGGGGCTGGCCATCGGCGTCGGCTACGCGGCCAACAACGGGCTGCGGGCGGACGCGCTGGCCACCGGCATCGCGATCCAGGATGTGCCCGAGGGGCTGGTCGTGGCCGTGGCGCTGCTGGCGGCAGGCTACGGCCGCGTCTTCGCGGTGCTGATCGGCATGGCTTCGGGGCTGGTCGAGCCGCTGGGCGCCGTGCTGGGCGCGGCGGCGGTCGGCCATTCGGCGATGCTGCTGCCCTGGGGGCTGGGCTTTGCTGCTGGCGCGATGCTGTTCGTCATCAGCCACGAGATCATTCCCGAATCCCACCGCAAGGGGCACGAGGCCTTCGCCACCAGCGGGCTGATGGTCGGCTTCGTGCTGATGATGCTGTTAGATACCGCGTTGGGGTAGGGCCCCCTTCGCAGGACACCGCGGAACCGGCTTTGCCGGGCAGCAGGTGTCGCCCCCGGCGAGGGGGGCGAAGCGACACGAAGTGCGCGCAGCCTGGGGGAGCACCAAGGTACTAGCCGTGCTTGACGGCGACGGTCTTCAGGGTGGTGAAGCCGTACAGCGCCTCGAAGCCCTTTTCACGGCCGTAGCCGGAAGACTTCACTCCGCCAAAGGGTAGTTCGACGCCGCCGCCCGCGCCGTAGTTGTTGATGAACACCTGGCCGCTGCGCACGCGCCTGGCCATGCGGAACTGGCGCGAGCCGTCGGCCGTCCACACGCCGGCCACCAGGCCGAACTGCGTGGCATTGGCGAGCGCCACGGCCTCGTCCTCATCGGCGAATTGCATGGCAGCCAGCACCGGGCCGAACACCTCTTCCTGCGCCAGGCGATGGTCCACGGGCACGTCGCGCAGCAGGGTCGGGGCCTGGTAGAAGCCGGTCTCGGGCGCTTCCTCGACCACGATGCCCTGCGCCACCATCGGGATGCCGGCATGTTGTGCATCACTCAGGAAGTCCCACACGCGCTGCTGCTGTGTCTGGCGGATCAGCGGGCCGACGTCGAGGTCCATCGCGGCGGGGCCCACGCGCAGCGCCTCGAAGGCGTGGCCCAGGCGCTCGAGCAGCGGCTCGTAGATGTCGCGCTGGATCAGCACGCGCGAGCCGGCCGAGCAGGTCTGGCCGGCGTTCTGCACGATGGCGTTGATGACCACGGGAATGACTGCGTCCAGGTCGGCATCGGCGAACACGATCTGCGGGCTCTTGCCGCCCAGCTCCAGCGTGACCGGGCAGTGCCGCTCGGCAGCCACCTGCTGGATCAGCGTGCCGATCTTCGGGCTGCCGGTGAAGCTGATGTGGTCGATGCCTTCGTGCCGCGCCAGCGCGTCGCCCACCTCGTGGCCGTAGCCGGTCACGATGTTCAGCGCGCCGGCCGGAAAGCCGACTTCAGCCGCCAGCTGCGCCACCCGGATCAGCGAGAGGCAGGCGTCTTCAGCCGGCTTGACCACGCAAACGTTGCCCGCCGCCAGGGCGCCGCCCACGCTGCGCCCGAAGATCTGCATCGGGTAGTTCCACGGAATGATGTGGCCGGTGACGCCGTGCGGCTCGCGCCAGGTGAAGACGCTGTAGCCGTCCTGGTAGGGGATGGTTTCGCCGTGCAGCTTGTCGCAGGCGCCGGCATAGAACTCGAAGTAGCGCACCAGCGCCACCGCGTCGGCCCTGGCCTGCTTGACGGGCTTGCCGCAGTCGCGCTGCTCGATGAGCGCGAGCTCGTCGACGTGCTCGGCGATCTTCTGCGAGAGCTTGTAGAGCAGGCGGCCGCGGTCGGCGGCGCTGACCTTGTGCCACACGCCCTCGAAGCAGTCGCGCGCGGCGCGCACGGCCGAGTCGATGTCGGCGGCGTTGCTGCGCTGGATTTCGTCGAAGGCCTGGCCGTCGGAGGGGTCGATGACCGGCAGGGTGCGGCCGGAGGAGGACGGAACGTCCGCGTTGGCGATGTAGTTGAGCTGCATGGGGCTGGATTTTGCGCGAAGCGCGCAAGAAACGTGGGCGCCCCGGTGGCCGGCCCTACCTGGCGGCGGCGCTGGTCCGGGGCAGGGCGCGCACGGCGTTCAGCATGCGCTCCACGTGCTTGTCCGGGTTCAGGTTCTGGTAGTAGTAGGCCACCTTGCCGTCCGGCGCGATCACGTAGGAAAGCCGGTTGGCGAAGTCGGGCTTGGTCTGCATGAGGGCGTCGAAACCCTGGATCACGGTCTTCGACTCGTCCGAAGCCACCGGAAACCGGTTCTGGCACGACTTGACCGAGAACTTCGACAGCGTGCCGATGTCGTCCGCCGACACGCCGATGACGGAGGCGCCCAGCGCGGCGAACTTGTCGATGGCTTCGGCGAAGGCGTGGGCCTCGATCGAGCAGTCGTTCGAGTCGGCCGCCGGGAAGAAATACACCACCACCGGGCCCTTGGCCAGCGCGTCGGCCAGCGAGTAGCGGAAGGTCTTGCCGCCCAGCGCGGCATCGGCGGTGAAGCGGGGTGCCGGGTCGCCGATGTCGAGCGCGGCCCAGGCTGGGTGCGAAAGCACCGCAAAAACAGCCGTCAAGGCGATGCGTGAGAGGTTCGTTCGGGCCATGATGCAACTCCGCAGCTGTGTGGCCGGAATTCTAGGCTCCAGGGGCGCCTGAAACCGGCACCTGCCAGCCGGCGTACAGAAGAAGACACGATCACTTGGACCACCGAATCAACGGAAGCACTTTTCATGAACGCCTGGCTTCTACTTTTGCGCATCGCGATCGCGGGCCTGCTGGTCGCGGCGCTCGGCGCATGCGGCTCGCTGCCGGTGGCGCGCGAGCGGCCCGCCGAGAACGCCTCTGCGGCCGACCCCGGCACCGCGCTCGCGAAGATCGTGGCCGCCTCCACGCCGCCCGGGGAGCACTCGGGCTTCCGGCTGATGCCGCTGGGCGTGTACTCGCTCGACGCCCGCATCCAGCTCGCCCAGCGGGCCCAGCGCTCGCTGGTGGTGCAGTACTACCAGCTCGAGAACGACGCCGTGGGCCGCCTGCTGCTGCGCACCCTGCGCGAGGCGGCGGCACGCGGCGTGAAGGTGCGGGTGCTGGTGGACGACCTCTACACCGTCAAGAGCCAGCAACTGCTGCTCGCACTGTCCGAGACGCCGAACGTCGAGGTGCGGCTCTTCAACCCGTTCTGCTGCGGGCGCAACGGCTTCCTGTCGCGCTTCGCGGCGTCGCCGTTCGAGATCGGGCGGCTCAACCACCGCATGCACAACAAGCTCTTCATTGCCGACGGCGTGATGGCGGTGGTGGGCGGGCGCAACATCGCCGAAGAATATTTCGTGCTGAACGAGGCGCAGAACTTCATCGACATGGACGCGCTGGTCGTCGGCAAGGTGGTGCCGCAGCTCGAATCGATCTTCGACGCCTACTGGAACAGCGTGCAGGTCTGGCCCATTGCAGACATCGTGGCGGGCGAGGGCGGCCGCAAGCCGGGCACCGCCGAATTCGACGAGTGGGTGGAGATGGCCGCACCGCCGCCGAAGATCGTGCTGCCGCCGTCGGACATCCTGGGCTACGGCCCCATCGCCGAAGAGCTGGACGGCGGGCGCATGGGCCTGCTGTGGGGCGAGGCCCGCGCCATTGCCGATCCGCCCGGCAAGCCCGCGACCATGACGGCCGACGAGGCCATTGCCACCAGCGTGACCATGCAGGTCTGGACCCTGATGCTCGACGCCAAGACCGAGGTCGACCTGACCTCGCCGTACCTCGTGCCGGGCGAGCGCGGCATGGCCGCTTTCCAGGAGCTGACCCGGCGCAAGGTCAAGCTCACCCTCGTCACCAACTCGCTGGCCGCCAACGACGAGCCGCTGGTGCACACGGGCTATGCGCGCTATCGAGAACGGCTGCTGCAAAGCGGCGCCGACCTGTACGAACTGAGCCCGCAGCGCACCAGCGCGGGCGAGCGCTTCGGCATGTTCGGCAAGTCGCTGGGGCGGCTGCATGCCAAGACGGCGGCCATCGACAAGACGCGCATCTTCATCGGTTCGATGAACCTCGACCCGCGCTCGGCCAGCCAGAACACCGAGATGGGGCTGGTGGTCGACAGCCCGCAGCTCGCGCGCGAAATGCTGCGGGTCATCAACATCAGCAAGCTGCAGAACTCCTACCGGCTGCGGCTGGCCAAGGGCACCGGCACGCTCCAGTGGCTGACGAACGACGGCGAGAAGGAAATGATCCTGACCTCCGAGCCGGAGTCGAGCTTCTTCCAGCGCTTCTACAACATGCTCATTGCGCCGGTGGTCCCCGAGATGCTGTTGTAGCCTCGGGGGATGGCGCAGACTTTCACTTCGTTGTCGGCCCCGCAGGTCATGCTGTGGGGCCTGCTTTTCTTCGGCGGGATCTATCTCGGTTTCGGCGGCCTGACGTGGCTGCTGACGAAGCGGGTGCTGCCCGCGCTGGGCATCGGGCGGGTGCTCGATCCGCGGCCGTTGCAGCCGGGGCAGCTGCGGCGCGAACTGGGGCAGTCGGGCGTGTCGGTGCTGATCTTCGGGCTGGGCATGGTGTTTCCGTGGGGCTTGCTGCAACTGGGCTGGGCGCGGCTCGACGGCGATGCCGGCTGGCTGCAGATCACGCTCGAGATCCTCGTGCTCGCGGTCTGGAACGACGTGCACTTCTGGATCAACCACCGCCTGCTGCACACGCGCTGGCTGCGGCGCTTTCACGGGCCGCATCACCGGTCGTTCGTGACCACACCGTGGGCCACCTACAGCTTTCACCCGATCGAGGCGCTGATGCTGGGCAACGTGATCCTGCTGCCGATGGTGCTGCACGACTTCAGCTTCTGGTCGCTTGCGGCGGTGCCGGTGTTCAGCCTGTTCTTCAACTGCGTCGGGCATTCGAACTACGACTTCTTCACCGGTGTGTCTTACAGCCACTGGTTCGCGGCGAGCCGGCGGCACCACCTGCACCATGCCGTGCACAACGGCAACTACGGCTTCCAGTTCACCTTCATGGACCGGCTGTTCCGCACGCGCATTGCAGCGGACGCCGCCGAACCGCTCTTCCGGGCCTTCCACAGGAAGCATGGCGCGACCACCGCCTGACGCGCGCCCGCGGCTGCCGAGGCTGCGCCACTGGCGGGACTGGCAGAGCCTGGCCTACCTTGCCGCGCTGCCCGCCCTGGCGGCATGGCAGTGGGTGCACGGCTTCAACATCGCGATGTATGCGCTGATGCTGTTCCTCACGCTCGGCATCGGCGTCATCCACCACAACCACGTGCACCTGCGCATGTGGCGCGGGCGGCGCCTGAACCGGCTGACCGACTTCTGGATCACGCTGCTGCAGGGCCACCCGACCTTCGTGTTCTGGCCCGCGCATGTGGCCAACCATCATCGCTTCCGGCATGGGCCGAAGGACGTGGCGCGCACCTACCGCTTCGGCGGCGACACCAACCACCTGTGGGGCTATCTGCTGCATCCGTTCCAGGCGGTGTGGGTGCTGATGCCGTTGTTCTTCGGCTGGCTCGCGCGGCTGCGGCGGCATCGGCGCGGCGCGTGGCGCTACTGCATGGCGCAGTACGCGCTGTGGCTTGGCAGCTGGGCGGTGCTGCTGGCCATCGACTGGCGCAAGGCGCTGCTCTTCGTGATCGTGCCGCAGCTGCATGGCCTGCACTGGCTGCTGGCGACCAACTACCTGCAGCATGCGCATGCCGATGGCCGCAAGACGGCGCCCAAGGGGGCGGCCAAGGGTGCGGCCAAGGGAGCGCTGGGCGATACCCCGGGTAGCCGGCTGAACTACGCCCGCAATTTCGAGGGGCTGGTGAACCCCTTGCTGTTCAACATCGGCCTGCACACCGCACACCACGAGAACCCGCATGCCCATTGGTCCGAGCTCACGCATCTGCATCGCACGCTTTACCGCGCGCAGGTCGATCCGACGCTCAACGAGGGCGGGCTGGTGCCGTACATGGCGCGCGTATTCGTGCTGGGGGCCGTGTGGCCGCGTTTTCGCAGCCGCTCGCTGATGCCTCCCGATTCCTCAACCCACTGAACCATGCCTGTTTCATTCCAACGCGTGTATCTCGAGAGCGCCGGCTACTTCATGCCGGGCGAGCCCATTCCCAATGACCGCATGGACGCGTACATCGCGCCGCTCAACCGCATGTCGGAGCGCATCAAGCGGCGCATCCTGGCGGAGAACGGCATCCTCACGCGGCACTATGCGATCGACACGGAAGGCGTGACGCAGCACACCAACGCGCAACTGGCGGCCGGCGCCATCCGCGACTGCCTGCGGCGGGGCGGGGCCGATCTGTCGCGGGTGTCGATGCTGGCCAGCGGCTCGTCGGGCGGCGACACGCTGATGCCGGGCTTCGCCAACATGATCCAGGGCGAACTGGCGGCGCAGCCGATGGAAACGCATTCGGTGCACGGCATCTGCGCGGCGGGCGTGTCGGCGATCCAGGCGGCGGCGCAGGGCATCGAACTGGGCGCGCACCGTTCGGCGATGGCGGTGGCGAGCGAGATGCCGTCGCGGCTGTTCAAGCGCTCGCGCTTCGCCGCGCGCGGCTACGAGACCGACTTCGACTCGCACTTCCTGCGCTGGATGCTGTCCGACGGCGCGGGCGCGCTGCTGCTGTCCGACGGCTCGCCCGCGCTGGCGGGCTCGCCGGGGCTCAGGCTGCGGCTGAAGTGGGTGCACCAGCGCGCTTTCTCGGGCGACTACCCGGTCTGCATGCAGCTGGGCCTGACCGAAAACCGCGAGGAGCACGGACGAGGCCACCTCGACTTCGGCTCATGGGCCGAGGCGGAGGCCGCGGGCGCGCTGTCGCTGCGGCAAGACATCCGCCTGCTGCCGCACCTGTTCGACATCGGCATCCACGAATACGCGGGGCTGGTGCGCGACGGCTGGGTCGATCCGAAGCGGGTCGATCACTTCCTGTGCCACTACTCGTCGGAAAAATTCATCCCGGTGGTCGAAGACCTGATGGCCAAGGCCGACCTGTCGATTCCGCGCGAGCGCTGGTGGAGCAACCTCGCGTGGCGCGGCAACACCGGGGCGGCGTCGATCCTCGTGATGCTGGCCGAGTTTTTGCACACCAAGGCGCTGAAGCCCGGCGAGCAGATCTTCTGCTACGTGCCCGAGTCGGGGCGCTTCATGGCGGCGTACATGCTGCTCGAAGTGGAAGCGGCCGATGCCGCGCCCGTGGTGGTCGCGCCCCGCGTGGCCGCGGTGCCAGACGACGACCTCGTCATCGCCCCGCCGCACGACCCGGCCGCCGCCCCTGAGGGCCTCGGTGCGCTGCTGACCGAGCTGGCCGCCATCTGGCACGACTACCGCTCGCGCGTCTGGCGCACGCCGCTGGTGCGCCAGATCCGCGAGCGACGCTTTGCCGTGCCCGACTACCTGAACTGGATGGAGCAGTGGGTGCCGCAGGTGCGCGAAGGCAGCTTGTGGATGCGCGAAGGCGCGGCATCGCTCAGCGAGCCCTACCAGGTGCTGGCCTCGCTGATCGGCGTGCACGCGGGCGAGGAGCAGAACGACTTCAACATCCTGTTCAGCGACTATCGCAAGGCCGGCGGCACGGTCGAATCGATCGACGAGTTGCGCCGCAACCCCGGTGGCGAGGCGCTCAATGCCTACCTGCACGGCCTGGCCGCCACGCGCGACCCGATCGGCCTGCTGGGGGCGATCTACATCATCGAGGGCACGGGCCAGCGCATCGTGCCGGCGCTGCTGCCGCTCCTCAAGGCCAGCCTGAAGCTGCCGCCCGATGCCTTCCGCTTCCTCGAGTACCACGGCCACAACGACGAGCACCACCTGAGCCGCTGGCTCACCGCCGTCGAGATGGTCATGGCCGTCGAGGGGCAGGCCCGCGCCGCCCGCCAGATCACCGACACCGCGCGCCACACGGCCGGGCTGTACCTGATGCAGTTCCAGCACATCACGGAGCGAATGACACATGCCCAGCAGAACGCCTGATTTCCTGACCCAGGCGCACGACGAGCGCGACCCCAGCCCCTGGCTGGCGCTCTACCTTGACCAGAGCACGCCGCTGCCCGACAACGTGAAGGAGGCATGGCTGGCCGATTCGAGCTCCGGCTCTCGGCAATACCTGCTGCCGTTCCTGCGGCCGATTGCGCGGCTGACGATCATCCTGATCCAGATCGTGAAGGTGTTCGTGCCGCGCAACTGGTCGCACTCGATGCTGCTGCACCGCTTCCTGGCCTGGGGGCTGAAGCGCTTTGTCTCGCCCGAGGCCAACTGGCTGATCCTGCGGCACTTTCACCTGGGCTCGCAGGTGCTGGCCTTCATCGGGCGCAATTCGCCGGCGCCCGTGGCCACCAACCCGCTGGAGCCGGCCGACATCGACGCGCTGAAGGACGAGATGTTCCTCAAGCACGACCTGAACCTCTTCAACTTCGTGATCCGGCTGAACACGGCGCTGCGCGACAGGGGGCAGACGCTGTGCAAGGCGGAAAAGGTCGATTTCTCGATGATCAAGGAGCCCCCACTGCGGCTGGAGGACATGCCGCAGGGCAGGCTCAATTTTCTCGACCTGCAAAGCGCCATCGAGCTGTTCACGCCGCTCTACCAGCTGATGCTGACGGACAACGATTTCTGGCGCGCGGCCAATTCCTTGCAACTGGACGAAACCATCGGCATCTACACCGCGACCATCCTCGCCGCTCCCGAGCACCTGATCCTGGTCAACAACAAGCACCCGCTGGTGCCCCTGTCGACCCTGCGGGCGGGGCATCGGCTGGTGATCCACGGGCTTTCGACCGAAATGCTGCACAGCCTGCTGCAGCGCATGCAGGCGGCGCAGCAGGCGGGGGAAGGTGAGACATCCCTGTACGACCAGCCACTTGCATAGGCGTATGCTGCCCCCAGATGCAAACCATGAACACGACCCGAAATCCGTCTCCCAAGACCGATCTGGCAGTGACCCACGTGCTGGCTCAACTGCTGGAAAAGCTCGAGCACAGCCCCGTGCCCGTCGGCGCCGAGCAATACCGCTCGGTGGTCGAGCACCTCGTCCACGAGTTCGAGGACGTCGAACAGGGGGCCGAACTGGGCCGCCTGCTCGACGCCTACCCGGCCGCGGCAGAGGTGTACGAAAATCTCAACTATCAGCACGCCGGCCTTTGCCGGTCGGCGCTCGACGCTTCTCTTTCGGCCGAAGTCAGTGCCCGTGAAGCCATTGCCCGCGCCATTCGCGGTGCCCAACCGAACAACAAGGACAAGACGCATGGCGAAGGGTGAAGTAAAGACGGCAGTGGTGGCGGACGGCCTGCGCTACAAATCGAAGACACCGGGTTCGCCGTTCCGCGCCTCGGCATCGTTCAGCGGGGCGACCATGTCCTGCTTCATGTGCGGCAAGCACCGCGTGCGCTCGCAGTTGCGCACCCGCCAGGTGCTGGGCAAGTCTCAGACAGTTTGCGCGCCTTCGTGCAAGGCGCTCGACGAAGCCCTGGAATAAACCTGCTCGGTCTTGCTGCTAGCACGGCGGCGAGACGTTTTGGCGACATTTCCTTGCGCGCAAGTCACGGATTGGCTTCCCCGGCGACTCGATTTGGATATACAGTTGGAAACAAATAATGCATGTGATTGCATTTATTCAAAAGTTCTAATTTCAGTCGTCTCAATGAATTGCAGCCAAGCCGTTGACGCCCTTCGCAGGGCGTGGATTTCAACGCTCGCAAAGGGGTTCAGCCATGGCTAAGCCGCGTCACGTTGTCATGCAGGTGGTCAGGCGTTCGTCGGGCAGCGCCACACACCACGTCGAATTCCTCATGGACGACAACTTCGCGGAGCGGCTGCGCCAGCTGCGTTCGCTGGTGCCGCCCCTGGGCAGCCTCAACAAGCAGCGCGATCTCGTCATCGACAAGGTGCGCGTGCGCCTGCCGAACGCCATCTGGCGCTCGGGCAACGAGATCGACGCGGACGGGGGTGTGGACGGTTCCTGCATCGTCATCGCGGCCGAAGGCTCGTTCAACTGCGGTGGCAAGGACCGCAAGACGCGCGAGAAGCTCGTGACCTACAACTTCTCGATCGCACGCCTGATCGAGCTGCATGCCGAGCGCTCCGAAGGCGAAACGCTCTACATCCGCGACGGCGTGTTCGCCAACGACGAGCCGGCCGAGTCGCCGGCCGGCCGCTGGGTCGCGTCGATGCACGAACTCGAAGTGGTGATGCGCGTGCCAGACGCCCCGTCGGACTTCGACACCCTGCACGACCTCGCGCTGCGCCCCGAACACCAGCAGTCCGGCGGCAACACCACGCAGCGCGCCACCTTCTTCTGATCTTCTGACGCGTTAGTTTCAGCGCGCGGCGGCCGCTTCCGGCGCCGGGCCGCCCACGGGCGTGTACTGCGCCCGGTTGTTCTCCAGCCAGCGTTCCGACAAGGTGCTGTCCTGCTGCATCGGATGGAAGTCCGCGCGCAGGTAGCTGCGCCAGCCCGCGAGGTTGCCGCGCAGCAGGCCGTCGCGGCTCAGCAGAATGCGCGCTGCGCTCTTCCAGGTCGACCACTTCCACAGCTGCTTCTCATGGCGCAGGTTGTCGATGGTCTGGCGCATCAGGTCGCCCAGGAACATCATCGTCACGCGGCGGAACCAGCGCTTGCGCCACTCGTCGGAGCCGCCCGCGGCCTTGTAGATGTCGAAGGCGACGCTCTTGTGCTCAAGCTCTTCTGCGCTGTGCCAGAGCCACATTGTGCGAAGCCGGGGCTCGGCACCGTCGAGGATGCCGGGGTGGGCCAGCAGCCATTCGGCGAACATGGCGGTGAAGTGCTCGGTGGCCGCGGTGACCGCAAGCGCATGCCGCGGATCGGCGTCTTCCATCAGCGTCAGGCGCTTGCTGGCGCGTGCCGTCCAGCCGTCGACTAGGCCCTGGCTCTCGAGATGGCTGTTGAACAGCGAGTGAATGCGCCGGTGCGTCGCTTCCTGGCCGATGAAGCCGCCCACGTCGGCGCGGTACTGCTCCTGCACCTCGGGCGGCAGGGTGGCCACGGCATCGCGCACGGCATCGATGAAGAATTGTTCTCCGAAGGGGAAACTCATCGACAGGGCGTTGAAGAAAGCGGTCGAGAATGCATCGCCGCCGCACCAGTCGCGGGCGAACGGCGGTTGCAGGTCGATCAGAAGGCGTCGGACAACGAGTTCAGTCATGAAATCAAGCCTCGAAAAAAGCACGGAATGCGTGGCAGGAAGGTTGGTACATCTTCGTACCGCATGCCTCCATGGTGCGACCGGTTGTTGGTACTGTCAAGTACCAAAGCGTAGGAAAATGTGCCATCCATGAGCGAAACCATTGAAAAGGCCGTGACGCCGAAGTCTCCCGACGGCCCGGCGAGCGAGCATTACAACCGGCTGCTCCAGGGCATGGCGCAGGCGGTGGCGGCCAAGGGCTATGCCGAGACGACCATCGCGGACATCGTGCGCGAGGCGGCAGTGTCTCGCCGCACCTTCTACGAACACTTCAGCACCAAGACCGAATGCCTGATCGCGCTCTATGAAGCCGCGAGCCGGCTCGCCCTGCAGGCGGTGAGCGAGGCCTTCGACCCGGTGCAGCCGTGGCATGCGCAGGTCGAGCAGGCCATGACGGCGTATTTCGATTACCTCGCGCAAGACCCGGTGCTGCTGCGTACTCTCTTCGTGGAGATCCTCGGGCTGGGCATGCCGGGGCTGGTGGTGCGGCGCCGGGTGAACGACGAGATCGCCAACTTCATCCAGGTGGCCATCAACAGTGCCGGCGGCGCCGAAGAGCCCTCGGCGCACCTCACGAGCGAGATGGCGATGACGGTGGTTGGCGGCATCAACGAACTGGTGCTGCAGGCCATCGAGCAGGACCGCGCGGGCGACCTGCGCGAGCTGGTGGCGCCCGCGACGCGGCTGGTGCGGGCCGTGGCGGCCGAGAGCCTGCGCTAGGCGCGCCGGGCTTCCGCGCTGCCGCGCGGGGTGGCCGCCAGCCACAGCGTCAGCAGGCCTGCCAGCGTCAGCGCCAGCATCACGCCCAGATAGGGCAGCACGTCATGCAGCGGCGCACCCATCTGGTTGAGGCGCAGCGAGCCCTGGATGCCCGCGGTGCTCGGAAACAGCCAGCGCAGCGCCTGCAGCGGCCCCGGCAAGGCCTCCACAGGCCATGAGAAGCCCGAGAGAAACGCCATTGGCAGGGCGGTGAACAACAGCACCTGCAAGGCCCGCTCGCGGTCGCGGAACCAGCAGCCCAGCAGCAGGCCGAGCGTGCAGATGGAGGGCACATAGAACGCGAGCAACACCATCGCTCCCAGCGGGTTGCCGCCGCGCGGGTAGTCCTGCAAAAAGAACACCCAGCCGAAATAGAACAGCCCGCTCAGGAAGCCGAAGCCGGAGAGCGCGCCCAGCCGCCCTAGCCACGCTCCCATGGAAGCCCGCAGCCGTCCTGCTTCGGCCCAGGTGCCGGCCAGCATCGCCGCGCCCATCAGCAGCGTCTGCTGCAGGATCAGCAGGGCCACCGCCGGCACCACGTAGCTGCCGTAGCCTTCGGTCGGGTTGAGCAGCGCCACCAGCTGCGTGTTGAGCGGGCTGCGGCTGTGCGCGGCCTGCACCGCGCTCTGGCCGCCGGCCTGCAGCTTGCGGATTTCCACGCCCGCCGATACCGTGCCGGCCGCCTCCGAAAACCCATACAGCACCGCCTTGTTCAACAGCGCATACGCGCCGTTGCCCTCGATGGTGACCACCGCCGAGGTACCGCGCAGCACATTGCGCTTGAGGTCCGCCGGCAGCAGCGCGTAGCCCTCGATCTCGCCGCGCCAGAGCGCCTGCTGCGCCTCGTGCACGTCGGACGTGACCATGCGCACGTCGAGCCGCGGATTGGCCATTGCGAAGCGCGCGATCTGGCGCGACAGCGCGCTGTGGTCCTGGTCGACCACCGCCACCGGCACGCGGGTGACAGCCTGCGAGCCGTAGGGCCACGGATAGAAGAAGCCGTAGATGATGGGCGCGATCAGCATGATCAGCAGCACGCCCTTGTCGCGCAGTACCGCAAGGGCGGTGTCGCGCCATGCGGCGCCGAAGCGGGTGCGGTCGCCCGTTGTCATCAGCGGCCTCCCCAGGTGTCGGGCGCGCGGGCCGCGCGCACCAGTGCTGCTGCCGAGGCGGCCAGCAGCACGGCCGTGCCCAGCACCATCCACAGCGGCGTTGCCACCGAATAGAGCACCGGCGCGCCCATCTGCAGCTGTTCCATCTGCACGCGGATGTAGTGGGTGTAGGGCAGCAGGTTGGCCCACATGCGCGCGAACAGCGGCATCGCGACCAGCGGAAAGCCCACGCCGCCGAAAGCGAACGCGGGCGCGGTGATGAAGCCCGTGGCCGACAGCGCGGTGCGCAGCGAGCGCGTGAGGCTCGATACGAAGGCGCCGAGCGCGACCGACAGCGCCAGGAACACCACCAGCGCGAACAGCGTCCAGCCGATCGAACCGACAGGATGCCAGCCGCGTCCCGCCGTGATCCACAGCATGGCCGCGATCGCCACCGCGGAAAGGCTCAGGAAGGGCAGCGCCAGCTTGCCCGCCAATGCGGCGAGGGCTTCATGCCAACGCGGCGCGGCGCCGAGCCATTCGCCGATGCTGCGGTCGCGCAACTCGCGGCCAACGGACCATGCGCCGGCCGTCATCGCGAGGATGTGCAGCAGCGCGGGGATCAGCGCCGCGCCCAAAAACTGTTCGTAGTCTGTCGAGGTGTTGAACAGCGCGACCATGCTCGCCTTGATCGGCTCCATGCTCACGCGCGCGGCCCTCATCGATTCGCCGCGCTTGTTGCGCACGGTGAGCTCCACCCCGGCCGACACCGTGGCCACCGCGGTGCGCACATCGCGCTGGATCAGGCTCGAATGCGTGCCCAGCTGCGCGTTGTGCAGCAGCACGACCTGGCCGACGCGCCCCTGCTTCACGTCGCGGCTCAGGTCCCGTGGCAACTGCACTGCCGCATCGACGGCGCCGCTCGTCAGGGCGCGCGCCATCTCGCCTTCGTCGCTGTACTGCTGCACCACGCGCAGGCCCGGCGTGGCGTCGAGAAAGCGCACCACCTGGCGCGAGAGCGACGAATGGTCCTGGTCGAGCACGCCGATGGGCAGGCGTTCTGGCAGGCCGGCGGAAAAAATCCACCAGATCAGGAAGACCGCGAGCAGCGGCACCCACGAAACCATGGCCAGGTCCCAGGGGCGGGTGCGCAGCAGCGCGAACTCGCGCCGTGCGCTGGCAGCGGAAAAACCGCGCAGGCTCATTGCGAGCTCAGTCGACCAGCACGCTCATGCCGGGACGCGCGCCGTCGATGGGCTTGAGCGGGCGCGCGCGGACCTCGAATGTGCGCACGTCGAAGCCCGCGCCGCCACGCGTGGCGCGCCAGGTCGCGAAGTCGGGCAGCACGGCGCTGTAGTAGACCTTGAAGCGGGCGGTGCGCTTGCCTTCGGGCAGCGCGGGCAGGCGTGCGTCGAATTCGTTGCCGAGCGCGAAACGGGAGAGCCGGTCTTCGCGCACGTTGAGCACCACCCACTGGTCGCTGAGGTCGACCACGGTGACCACCGCCACGCCCTGCGGCGACAGCTCGCCCACCTTGGCCAGCACCTTCGCCACCTCGCCGCCGACGGGGCTGCGCAACTCGGTCTCGGCCTTGGCTGCTTCCGCTTCGGCCACCACGCCGGCCACCTGGCGGGCCTGTGCGCTGGCGGCGGCCTTGTCTTCGGGGCGAGCGCCGGTGCGTGCCATGTCGTACTGCGCCTTGGCCGCGATGGCGGCGTCGCGCGAAGCCTTCCAGTTGGCTTCGGCCTCATCGCGCTTCTGGTCGGCGACCAGGCCTTCGCGCGCCAGCCCGTCGACGCGGCGGAACGAGGTCTGCGCCAGTTGCGCGGCGGTTTCGGCGCGCTGCCATTGCATGCGCGCCATTTCCACTTCCTGCGGGCGGGCGCCGTTCTGTGCCTTGTCGGCCACGGCCTGCGCCGCCTGTTCGGCGGCGGTGGCCTGCGCGAGCTTGGCGCGCACTTCGGGGCTGTCCATGCGCACCAGCACCGCGCCGGCCTGGATGCGGTCGCCTTCCTTCACCGCCACTTCGGCGACGCGTGCCGTCACCTTTCCGGCGACGTCGGTCTCGCGCGCTTCCATCTGGCCCTGGAACACCTCGGGCGCGGGCTGCGACGCGCGCCAGAAGCCCCAGACCAGCAGCGCGAGCACGAGCAGCGCGACCAGGATCGCGATCAGTTTTCGGGTCTTGGCACTCATCATCAATTCACCTTCACGTCTGCACGCGCGATGTAGTCGGAAAACTTCTCGGAAAGGCCTGCGCTTTCGAGCAGTTGCGCGAGCGCCTGCACGTAGTCGTTGGCGGCTTGCGCGCGTTCGGTCAGCACCTTGGCCTGGTTGGTCTCGGCGTCGATCAGGTCGAGCGTGGTGCTCGTGCCCTCGCGCAGGCCGGAGGCGCGCAGCTTGACGACCTCTTGCGCCAGCTCGACCGAAGCCTTCATTTCCAGATACTGGCGGCGCGCGTTTTCCAGCGCGCGCCAGTTGCGTTCGACCAGCAGCGAGATGTCGCTGCGCGCCTGGGCGTCGGTGCGCTCGGCCTGTTCGACCTGCTTGAGCGATGAGGCGGAGAGCGCGTCGCGGTCGACCGAGTCGTAAAGCGTCCAGCGCACGCCGAGGCCGGCCACCCAGTCGGCGTTGCCGCTCTTGATCTCGCGCGTGCCGAAAGCGATGACCTGCGGGCGGCGCAGCGCTTCCTCGCCTTCGTGCAATTGCTCGGCCTGCGACTTCCTGGCCGCGACCTTGCCCAGGCCCGGATGCCGCGTGAGGGCCGAATCGATGAAGTAGCCCAGCGGCTCGATCGGCGTGCTGATGAGGAAAAGCGGCGTTTGAGGCACCACGGTGCCGTCGGCGCGCAGCGTGCGGGCGAGCGCCACGCTGGCCAGTGCGGCGTCGTTTTCCGCCTTGCGGGCGTTGCGCCGCGCTTCTTCATACGCGGCGCTGGCCTGCAGCCGTTCCACGCGCGAGATCACGCCGGCCGCGAGCATCTTCTGCGCCGCCGAATCGTGCTGCGCGATGGTGCGCTCGGCCTGCGCGCGCAGCGTGGCTGCGCGCTGCGCGAGCTGGGCGCCGAAGTAGCGCTGCACCAGCAGCGTGTCGACCTCGTGGCCGGCCTGTTCGGCGTCGGCTTCCGCCTCGCGCGTTTGCGCCGACACGAAGCCGCGCACGGCAGCGGTCGCGCCGCCCAGGTAGATGGGCCACACGGCGGAAATCGATGTGTTGGCTCCGGTGTCGTGGCGGTTGAGCGTGTAGCTGTTGGGCAACTGCGGAATCGGCACGCGCGAGACAAAGCTCTGGATCGACGACGGCAGCGACGAGCCGATCTGCCCGAGCTTCTGGTTGAGCGGATCGAGGTCGAGGTTCAGGTTGGCGTTGTAGGCATAGGCCAGCCCCGAGACGCTGATCGTCGGCCCGCCCAGCCCCTTGAGGCCCTGGCTCTGCAGTTCCTTGGCGTCGACAGCCGCGCGGGCGGCGGCCAGCTTGTCGGAGCGGTCGACCATGCGGGCGCGGGCGGCGTCGAAGCTCAGGGCCAGGGCGCTGTCGCTGCGGGCCTGTGCCTGGGCTTGCGCGGAAGCCGAGCCGCACAGCATGAGCAGCGCCGGCAGCAGCAACAGGGAGGGATGGAGGGAGCGGGAGCTTGTCATCGGTCAGGCGGTCTTGTGCAGCAGGGCGTCGAGTTCCTGCTGCAGGATCACGGGGAACGCGGCTTGCACCGCGCCGGTGGCGAGCGGCCGCGCCTTCTCCAGCAACTGCGCCGTGCGTTCGGCGTCGATGGCGTCGCTCGCCAGCAGGCTGTCGGCCAGGGTGCGCAGCCAGTGCCGCGCCACGGTGCGCAGGGTGCGCGCCATGGTTTCCTGCATGCCGATCACCTGCTCCAGCGGCAGGCCGAGGGCGGCGAGCTGCTCGGCCACTTGCCCGAGCGCGGGGCTGAGCATTTGCACCTGCCCGTCGGGCAGTTCGCGCATCAGGCCGGCCTTGGCGGCGCGGGCGAGCAGGGCGGGCGTCATCTGGCCGTTCCACTTGGAAGCAAGGGCCTTGGCCGAGACGACCACGGGCGTTTCCGATGCGAACAGGCTGCCCGACATCGAGCGCGCGACCGAGACGAGGTCACCCCACACAGAGGCCGGCGCGCGCCCGAAGATGCGGCGGATCGCCTCGATGCCGAAGCCCTGGTCGCGCAGCTCGCGGATCAGCGCAAGGCGCTGTGCATGGTCTTCGCCATAGAGCCCGAGGCGGCCGCGCAGCCGGGGCGGTGGCAGCAGCCCGGCGGTGGTGTAGGCGCGGATGTTGCGCACCGTGACGCCGGTGCGCGCTGCCAGTGCCTCGATGGAGAGATCCTCGGCGGCAGGGGTGACATCGGCGGCGGGCACGGCGGGCGTGTTCATCCGGCAGATTGTATGTTACATCGAAAGTGTTGTGTTCATCAGACTTGAATCGTGGGCTTGTAGTCGGCCAGCAGCACTTCCTTCCACTTGCCGAAGATGGCCATCAGGCCGACCGCCACCGCGCCCGACAGCAGCACCACGCCGCAGGCATGCGCCCAGCCGTTGTCGAAGGCCCCGAACATCACCGCCCGGAAGGCCTGCACCACCCAGCTGAACGGCAGCCAGCTGTGCACCGTGCGGAAGAAGCCAGCCGACAGTTCCACCGGCAGCACGCCGCCGCCGGCCGACAGCTGCAGCGTGAGCAGCAGCACGGTCAGGATGCGGCCGAAGTCGCCGAACACGTGCAGGATGGCAAACAGCACCACCAGGAACACCAGCGAGGCCAGCGCCATCGTGAGCGCCAGTGCCGCCACGTGCGGCGCCTGCACCTCCAGCACGCCCAGCAGCGTGGCAAGCACCAACGCCACCTGCAGCAGCACGATCAGCGCGGGCATGGTGATCTTGCCCAGCGTCTTGGCGAGCTTGGGATAGTGCGTGTGGTCCGACAGCACGATGCGGATGTTGAACAGGTAGCCAGCCATCACCGCGCCGATCCACAACGCCACCGACACCATGTTCGGCACGAAAGCGCTGCCGTTGTTGGCCACCGGCGCCACCACCTCGACCCTGGGCTCGACCGAGTCGGCCAAGCCCGAGGCGCTGCCCTGGATGCGGGTTATCGAAGCGGGCAGGGCGGCCTCGATGGTGCGAACGCCGGTCAGCAGCCTCTGCGCGCCCTGCGCGAGCTGCGTGCCGCCTTGTACGAATTCGTCGAGCTTGCGGTCTTCCGGCAGCTTGCCGGCCATGGTGCGGATGCCGGCTGACAGCGCACCCATGCCGTCGGTGAGCTTGCCGACGCCGCCTTCGAGCGCCGTGGCACCGGCGTCGAGCTTCTGGCTGCCGTCCTGCGCCTTGGTCATGGCCGCCTGGGCTTGCTCGAGCCCGCCGCGCAGCTTGTCCGCGCCGCCCGCAAGCTCGCCGGCGCCCTTGGCGATGCGTTCGCCCACGAAGGGAATGTCGGCCGACTCCCTTTGCAGCCGGCGTGCGCCGTCGCCGAGTTGGCCGGCACCGCCGTGGAGCTTGTCGAGACCTTCGCCGATCTGGACCAGACCGGAGCCGAGTTCGTGCTGGCCCGCCGCGAGCTGTTGCGCGCCGCTCTTGAGCGCGCGCAGGTCCGCGTCGGCCGGCAGCTTCGACTGGATGAGACGGACGCCGCCATTGACCTGCTTGAACCCGTTGCCCACTTCGCGCGCGGCGGTGCTGTATTGAGCGGCGCCGGCGGCGAGTGTCTGCGAGCCGTCGCGCAGGGTCAGCAATGCCTGCTTGAGCTGCTCCAGCCGCTGCTGCGAGCCTGCGGCCGCATTGAGCACCAGCGTCCAGCGCTGCTCGTTGAGCATCTCGTTGACCTGGTGCCCCAGTTCGCCCGCGAAACGGCGGGCGAGCCCTGCGGAGCTGTAGTTGTTGCCCTCGGAGGTGTAGACCACCAGCCGCCCCGCGCCGCGCTGCGCGCCGGGCACTGCGTCGGCGCTGAAGTCCGGCGGAATCAGCAGGGCGAAGGCGAGCGTGCCGCGCCGCACTTCGGCGCGCGCCTCTTCTTCGTCGGTCATCACGCGAAAGCCGAAGGCGCGCTTGGCCAGCAGGGTGGCCGTGAGCTGCTCGCCGACGTTGACCGAGTGCGCCATGTAGGTCACGCCACGGTCCTCGTTCACGATGGCGGCGGGCAGGTCGGCCGTGTGGCCGGCCGGGTCCCACACGCTCGTGAGGTAGATCAGCGCGTAGATCGCCGGGACAACACCGACGGCGACGATGGCCAGCAGGATGCGCGGAAAGCGCCGAACCACCGCAAGCTCCGCGCTTGCAATGGCCAGGGTGCCGGTGATGAGGGCGCGAAGGTATTTCATGGAGCTACGGAGCCTTCAGCGCCATGGACGGGGCGGCGTGGGAGCGGCTTCAGGCCGGCTTCTTCTGTGCCGGGTCGTAGAAGAACTGCTCTTCGGCGATGCGCTCGCCCTCCCAGCGCTGCCAGGCGATTTCTTCCATGCGCATCTTGCCGCCGCCCTTGAAGCTGAATTCGAAGATCCAGTGAATGGCAACGTGGTCGCCATTCACCAGCACCGGCCGCACGCAGGTGGGCACCACCGACTCGGTGCGCTCCAGCACCGCGCTCTCCTGCGCCACCAGCGTGCTGCGGCCCCGCCGCGGCTCGGCCTGGTTCTCGCGCATGGTCGCATCTTCGGTGTAGTAGTCCTCGATGGCCTTGGCATGCGCGCCGCCTTCTACAGCGGCAATGAACGATTCGAGTCGGGCGGGTGTGGGCATGTCATGACTTTACTTTGACTTCCACGCGGCGGGCCTCGGAGGGCGGGCCGTCGGCTTGCGATTGCTCGGGCTTGGCCAGCTCGATCTTGTCTTCGGGCGCGCCGGCCGCCTTGAGCGCGTCGCTCACGGCCATGGCGCGCTGCTTGGCCAGCTCCGCATTCTTGGCCGGGTCGCCGCTGGCGTCGTGGTAGCCGCTCACCAGCACCGTGCTGCCGCTCTGCACCGCCTTGATGACGTCGGCCAGGGCTTCCTTGGCGTTGGGCGCCACTTCGGCGCTGGCGGTCGCGAAGTAGAACTTGACGACGCCGTTCTCCACCTTCACCGCGGCGGTTTCCACGGCCGACACGGCACCCGCGGCCACCACCGCGCCGGGTGTCGACGGCGCCATGGCTGCCGGGGCCGTCGCGGCGGGCGGCGTCTCCATCTTCGTCGGCACGGCGGCCGCCGCATCGCCGGCGTGGAACTTCACCACCAGCGGCACGATGAGCAGCGCCACGATGTTGATGATCTTGATCAGCGGGTTCACGGCCGGGCCGGCGGTGTCCTTGTAGGGGTCGCCCACGGTGTCGCCGGTGACGGCCGCCTTGTGCGCCTCGGAGCCCTTGCCGCCGTGGTGGCCGTCCTCGATGTACTTCTTGGCGTTGTCCCATGCGCCGCCGCCCGTGCACATCGAGATGGCGACGAACAGGCCTGTGACGATGGTGCCCATCAGCAGCCCGCCCAGCGCTTTCGGCCCGAGCAGCAGGCCGACCACGATCGGCACCACCACCGGCAGCAGCGACGGGATCATCATTTCCTTGATGGCCGCGCCGGTCAGCATGCCCACTGCCTTGCCGTACTCGGGCTTGCCGGTGCCTTCCATGATCCCGGGGATGTCGCGGAACTGGCGGCGCACTTCCTCGACCACAGCGCCGGCCGCGCGCCCCACGGCTTCCATGGCCATGGCGCCGAACAGGTATGGGATCAGGCCACCGATGAACAGCCCGACGATCACCATCGGGTCGCTCAGGTTGAAGCTGATGTTCAGCCCGAAGCTCTCCAGCTTGTGGGTGTAGTCGGCAAACAGCACCAGCGACGCGAGGCCGGCCGAGCCGATGGCGTAGCCCTTCGTCACGGCCTTGGTGGTATTGCCCACGGCATCGAGCGGATCGGTCACGGCGCGCACGCTGTCGGGCAGTTCGCTCATCTCGGCAATGCCGCCGGCGTTGTCGGTAATGGGGCCGTAGGCGTCGAGCGCGACCACGATGCCGGCCATGCTCAGCATCGACGTGGCGGCCACCGCGATGCCGAACAGGCCCGCCAGCGAGTAGGAGGCCAGGATCGCGATGCAGACAAAGATCACCGGCCAGGCGGTGGAGCGCATCGACACGCCCAGGCCCGCGATGATGTTGGTGCCGTGCCCGGTGGTCGAGGCCTGCGCGATGTGCTGCACGGGCTTGTACTGTGTGCCGGTGTAGTACTCGGTGATCCACACCAGCGCGGCCGTGAGCGCCAGGCCCACGAAGCAGGCACCGAACAGCTTCAGCTGGCTGCCGCTCGGCGCGATGGCGTTGTCGGGAATCAGCCAGCTCGTGACGAACCAGAACGCGATCAGCGACAGGACACCCGCCACCGCCAGGCCCTTGTAGAGCGCCGGCATCACGTTGGTCATGCCCGGCGAGGCCTTGACGAAGAAGCAGCCGATGATCGACGCGATGATCGACACGCCGCCCAGCGCCAGCGGATAGAGCACCGCGTTGGTCGGCGCCGCCGTGACCATCAGCGCACCGAGCACCATGGTGGCGATCAGCGTCACCGCGTAGGTCTCGAACAGGTCGGCCGCCATGCCGGCGCAGTCGCCGACGTTGTCGCCCACGTTGTCGGCAATCACGGCCGGGTTGCGCGGGTCGTCTTCAGGAATTCCGGCCTCGACCTTGCCCACAAGGTCGGCGCCGACGTCGGCGCCCTTGGTGAAGATGCCGCCGCCCAGCCGCGCGAAGATCGAGATCAGCGAGGAGCCGAAGGCAAAGCCTATCAGCGGGTTGAGGATGGCCGAGAGGCTCTGGCCCGCAACCGGCGTGCCGCTGGCCAGGAACCAGTAGAAGCCCGACACGCCCAGCAGGCCCAGTCCCACCACCAGCATGCCGGTGATGGCGCCGCCGCGGAATGCCACGTCGAGCGCCGGGCCGATGCCGTGCGTGGCCGCCTGCGCGGTGCGCACGTTGGCGCGCACCGAAACGTTCATGCCGATGAAGCCGCACGCGCCCGAAAGCACCGCGCCCACGATGAAGCCGACCGCTGTGGTCAGGTCGAGGAAGAGGGCGATCAACACGGCGAGCACCACGCCGACCACCGCGATGGTCGTGTACTGCTTGGCGAGGTAGGCGGAGGCGCCGGTCTGGATGGCCGCCGCGATTTCCTGCATGCGTGCGTTGCCGGGGTCCTTCGCGAGAATCCAACTTCGGGCCCAGAAGCCATATGCCACGGCCACGAGGCCGCAGACGACTGCCAGTATCAGGGGGGTGTTGCCGATCATGCCTTGCTTCTCCATTCGTTCGTTGCGACTAGTGGAGACGGGCAGCATGGGCCCTTGCGTGCAACGCGTACGGGGCCATGCTATCCGTCGCGTTGCTTCCTCGAAGCTCGCTGCACCGGGGTGCGGAGCCGATTGGCCAACGGTTGCAATTTACAGGCAAAAACAGATGTGCGTGCGACCGGCCGGTGACACGGAAAGTAAACTCCGGGTTTGTCCCCATCCGTCTCATACTTTTCAACTACTCGAAAAACGTCATGTCCTTCGACAAAGTTTCCCCCGGCAAAAACGTCCCCGATGCCTTCAACGTCGTGATCGAAATCCCGATGAACGCCGACCCGATCAAGTACGAAGTCGACAAGGAATCGGGCGCGATCTTCGTCGACCGTTTCATGACGACGGCCATGTACTACCCCGCCAACTACGGCTACGTGCCGCAGACCCTGTCGGGAGACGGCGACCCGGTCGACGTGCTGGTGATCGCTCCGTACCCGCTGCTGCCGGGCGTGGTCGTGCCGTGCCGCCCGCTGGGCATCCTGATGATGGAAGACGAAGCCGGCGTCGACGGCAAGGTGCTGGCCGTGCCCACCGACAAGGTGCTGCCGATCTACAGCCACTGGAAGTCGGTCGACGACGTGAACCCGATGCGCCTGAAGGCCATCAGCCACTTCTTCGAGCACTACAAGGACCTGGAAGCCGGCAAGTGGGTCAAGGTGCTGGGCTGGGAGGGCATCGACTCCGCCAAGAAGGAAATCCTGGACGGCATCGCCAACTACAAGAAGTAAGTTCTGCTGCCGAAAGGCAGCGTCCCGGGGGCGCCATGCCCCCGGTTCTGCGGCTTCAGGCCCGGACCGCGTCCGAGGCCAGCCGCATCCACTCGCGATTGACCGATCGCGCGTGCGAGTTCCAGTGGCGTGCCGCCTGCTGGAGCTCTTCCCAGTGGCGTTGCGCGCTGCTGGCATCTCCTTGCTGTGACAGCCACGCGATATAGCGGGCCCGGGCCTCGACCGTGTTGTATTGGCTCAGCGCGCTCTCGAAGGCTTCGCGTGCCTCTGCTTGGCGTCCGTCGGCGGCGAGGGCGCGGGCAGCAAGCACGGCGACTTCGTCCTTGCGGTAGTCGTCGCGCGTGGAGCGCAGGGCCTGGATTGCCTGCAGGGCATCTTTTCCCGAAGTGGGGGCGCCCGCCGCGAGCAAGGCGCTGGCAAGGCCGAACTGCAATTCAGGATCGGAGGCCAGCGGCCCCTTCAGCGCGTCCCGGTAGTGGCCGACGGCATCCGCAGCCTGGCCTTTGTCGAGCGCGGCCTTGGCGAGCCGCAGCTTGTTCTGGGCCGTGGGCGCGAGGTCGTAGGCCTCGGCGGCCGCGCGGTATTCGCGCTCGGGATCGATGAAGCCGATGGCCGCGTTCGCCACCTTGCCGGCGGTGCGCTGCATGCGCGAGGCGGGCAGGTACTCGACCACGAAGTACACGATGCTGCCGAGCAGCGGAAAGCTGAAAAGAATGAGGAGCCAGTACATCTGCTTGCCGTGGCGCATCGCGTGCACGGCGAAGAACAGCGCAATGAGGACGTGCAGCCCCAGTCCGACGAATGGCATCGAGTTCTCTCTCTCTGTGTTGTTGTGGGAATCGGGCGCTTTTATAGCAGCCCGACATGGCGCAAGCCGCAGCGGTCAGGCGGCCTTGAACGGACTGCGCTCGCCCAGGTGGTCCATGTAGTTCTCGATGCCCGCGCCCTCGCGCTCCAGGAAACGCTCGACCGCGTCGGCAAATGACGGATGCGCAAGCCAATGAGCGCTGGTCGTCTTCACCGGCATCAGGGCGCGGGCCATCTTGTGCTCGCCCTGTGCGCCGCCCTCGAAGCGTTTCGCGCCGTGCTCGATGCACCAGGCCAGCGGCTGGTAGTAGCAGGCCTCGAAGTGCAGGCAGTCGACGCGCTCCAGCGCGCCCCAGTAGCGGCCATAGGCGACCAAAGGCTGGTCCGGTTGGGTGGAAAGGGCGATCAGGCTGGAGGCCATGGGCTTGCCGTTGCGCTCGGCGATGAACAGCAGCCAGGCCTCGGGCATCGTGTCGGCCATGCGCCGGAAGAAGTCGCGCGTGAGGTAGGGCGGGTTGCCGTGCTCTCGATAGGTGCGCTCGTAGCAGCGGTAGAAGAAGTCCCAGTCGGCCTTGGAAATGTCGGCGCCGCGGGACCAGCGGAAGCTCACGCCGGCGTCGGCCACCTTGCGGCGCTCCTGGCGGATCTTCTTGCGCTTGTCGTGGGAGAGGCTGGCGAGAAAGCTGTCGAAGTCGGCGTAATGCGCGTTGGTCCAGTGGAATTGCACCGTGTTGCGCAGCATCAAGCCGCTCTCAGTGCATGCGGCGATGTCTTCGTCGGCACCGAACAGCAGGTGCAGCGACGAAAGTTCTTCCTGCTTGCACAGGGCCACCAGGCCCTGCACCAGCAAGGTGCGGCTTTGCGCGTCCCGGGCCAGCAGGCGCGTGCCGGGCACGGGCGTGAAGGGCACCGCGACCACGGCCTTCGGGTAGTAGGCGAGCCCATGCTGCTCGTAGGCGTTGGCCCAGGCCCAGTCGAAGACGTACTCGCCGTAGGAATGGTCCTTGATGTAGAGCGGGCATGCGGCCTGCAACTGCTTGCCGCGCCACAGCGTGACGAACTGCGGCATCCAGCCGCTCGCAGGCGTGGCGCTGCCGCTTTCATGCAGAGCCGAGAGGTATTCGTGGCGCATGAAAGGCGAAGGCTCTGCCTCTGTGGCGAGCAACGCGTTCCATGCCTGCGGGCTCACGTCCGACGGCGACGACAGAACCCGAATGACATAATCGTTCAAGCCTTTTTCTTCCTTCTGTAATGACGCTCAAGCTCGCCATCGCGCAACTCAATTTTGTGGTGGGCGACCTCGCCGGCAACGCGAAAAAGATCGTCGATGCCGCGCGCGAAGCCTATTCGCAAGGCGCGCGCCTGCTGCTGACGCCCGAACTCTCAATCGCCGGTTATGCGGCAGAAGACCTGTTCCTGCGGCCCGCCTTCACTCAAGCCTGCGATGATGCCGTGAAAGGCATTGCCGCCGCTCTGGCCGACCTCAAAGACATGGTCGTGGTGGTGGGGCATCCGACCGGCGGCAGCCTGCGCAGCCGCTCGGTGGCGGTGCAGCTTCGCCACAACGCGGCCAGCGTCATCAAGGAAGGCCGCATCCTCGAGACATACGCCAAGCGCGAACTGCCCAACTACCAGGTGTTCGACGAGCGCCGCTACTTCACGCCGGGGCAGGATACCTGCGTGTTCGAGGCGGGCGGCGTCTCGGTCGGCCTGCTCATCTGCGAGGACGCCTGGTTCGACCAGCCGGCCGAACTGGCCCGAGAAAGTGGCGCCGAGGTGCTGGCGGTGATCAACGCCTCGCCATACCACGTGGGCAAGGAAGGCGAGCGCGTGGCACGCATGGCGGACCGGGCGCGTGCCGTAGGGCTGCCGCTGGTCTATGCGCACCTGGTGGGCGGGCAGGACGAAGTGGTGTTCGACGGGGCTTCCTTCGCGCTGCAGGCCGACGGTACCGCGGCGATGCAGGCCGAGAGCTTTCGGGAAAAGCTGGTCTTCGCCCAGCTCGAACGTTCGCCGCAGGGTGGCGTGGGCTTCGTTGCCGAGCCGGGGGGCATTGCCGCGCCGCGCGACGCCGAGGCGCAACTCTGGGACGCACTGGTGCTCGGCGTGCGCGACTACGTCGGCAAGAACGGCTTTCCGGGCGCCATCCTGGGGCTTTCGGGCGGCATCGACTCCGCCCTGGTGCTCGCCATCGCGGTCGACGCACTGGGCAAGGACAAGGTGCGCGCGGTCATGATGCCTTCGCCTTACACCGCCGACATCAGCTGGATCGATGCGCGCGACATGGCCGGCCGGCTGGGCGTGCGCTACGACGAAATCTCGATCAGGCACACCTTCGAGTCCTTCAAGGACGCCCTGGCCGAGGAGTTCAAGGGCAAGCCCGAGGACACGGCTGAAGAGAACATCCAGGCCCGCATCCGCGGCACGCTGCTGATGGGGCTGTCGAACAAGTTCGGCTCCATCGTGCTCACCACCGGGAACAAGAGCGAAATGGCCACCGGCTATTGCACGCTCTATGGCGACATGGCGGGCGGTTTCGCGGTCATCAAGGACCTGCTGAAGACCACGGTGTTCGCGCTGGCGCGCTGGCGCAATGCCCACGACCCCTGCGGCACCGGCGCCGAGCCCATTCCCGAGCGGATCATCACGCGCCCCCCCAGCGCCGAACTGCGGCCCGACCAGACCGATCAGGACAGCCTCCCGCCCTACGACATCCTCGACGGCATCCTGGCACGCTACATGCAGGACGACGAAGGCATCGACGAGATCATCGCTGCCGGCTACGAGCGCGCGGTGGTCGAGCGGGTTGCGCGGCTCATCAGGATCAACGAATACAAGCGGCGCCAGGCGCCGGTAGGCATTCGGGTCACCCATCGAAGCTTCGGCAAGGATTGGCGTTACCCTATCACCAGCAAATTCAACGAAACCGCCGGAGCACGAAAACCATGAAGCAGATCACCGCCATCGTCAAACCCTTCAAGCTCGAGGACGTGCGCGAGGCCTTGGCCGAAGTGGGCGTTACCGGCCTGACAGTCACCGAGGTCAAGGGCTTTGGCCGCCAGAAGGGGCACACCGAGCTGTACCGCGGCGCCGAGTACGTGGTCGACTTCCTGCCCAAGATGAAGGTCGAAGTGGTCGTCAACGAGGCCGATGTGGAGCGCTGCATCGAGGCCATCGTCAATTCCGCGCGCACCGGGAAGATCGGCGACGGCAAGATTTTCGTCACCGAGGTGGAGCGCATCGTGCGCATCCGTACGGGCGAAGAGAACGAAAACGCGGTCTGAAGCAAAAAAGCCTCCGGTAGCGGAGGCTTTTTGCAGATGGACGGGCGTCAGAGGTTTTCCGACAGCCTGTCTTCCCGCGGGTGGAGTGGCACTTCGGCGCGCAACGCGGCCAGAAGCTCGGGCACCTCGGTGCCGGTGCGGATCAGCTCCATTTGCCACTCGCCCATGAAGCCTTCGCGCACGCTGTGGGCCAGGAAGGCCAGCAGGCCGTCGTAGTAGCCGGCGGTGTTCAGGATGCCGGTCGGCTTGTCGTGGTAGCCAAGCTGGCGCCAGGTCCAGATCTCGAACAGTTCCTCGAAGGTGCCGATACCGCCCGGGAGAGCGACGAAGGCGTCGGCGCGTTCCCCCATCATGGCCTTGCGTTCGTGCATGGTGTCGACCACATGCAGTTCATCGCACAGCGAGTTCGCCAGTTCCTTGTCGACCAGCGCCTTGGGGATGATGCCGACCACGCGGCCGCCGGCCAGTCGGGTGGCCTCGGCCACCGTGCCCATCAGCCCGGTGCGACCGCCGCCGTAGACCAATTGGCCGCCGTGCTTGCCGATCCACTGACCGACCGCTTGCGCGGCCTGGGAAAACTCGGGGCGCTCGCCGGGACGCGAGCCGCAATACACACAGATCGAAAATTCAGGATTCATCCTGCCATCATGCCGCAGCCGGCATGCCTTCTCATGACAGGAAGCGCTGCCACAGCGCGGCGGCCCAGATGCCGCCGCAGAGCGTGAGCGACAGCAGCACGGCGGCGCTGCCCATGTCCTTGGCGCGCTTGGACAGGTCGTGCCATTCAGGGCCGATGCGGTCGATTGCGGCTTCGACGGCGGTGTTGAGCAGTTCAACGATCATCACCAGGAGAGCGCTGCCCGCGAGCAGGGCCACTTCGACCCAGCTGCGGCCGAGCCAGAAAGCCGCCGGGATCATGACGATCGACAGGATGGCTTCCTGGCGGAAGGCGGGCTCGCTCCAGCCGGCGCGCAGGCCGTGCAGCGAGATGAGCGTGGCATGCCATACGCGCTCGAAGCCCTTGCGGGCCTTCTGCGGGTTGACGGCGGGATCGGGAAGATTGGGCAAGGCACTCATCGGCGACTCATCGGCTTGGAGGTGATGAGCCGCGTACCGGCCCAGGCGTCGTGCCAGAACTGGCGGTCGGGGTGAAAACGTGCAAGCAGGGCCCAGACGGCAACCCAGCCGAAGATCAGGAGGGTCGATTCGCCGCCCGAGAGCTTGAAAGGGGCAAGGGCGGCCAGCGGCGGCAGGAACCAGATCCAGCTCAGCAGGTAACGTGCAAGCGCTCGGCGCTGGCTGATGGGCCGGCCTTGCAGATCGACGATGCGGATGTTCCAGGTTTTCATGGCGAGCGTCTGGCCCTTGGTCCAGAACCAGACGAAGTACACGCCAAAAACGACGAAGAGGAAAGCCTGGAACAGGTGGCGCCGCGAATCCATGGCGTCGCGCATCTGCCCCAGCGTGCTGAAGAGCCAGCCCGAGACAAACACCACCGCGAACAGCAGCATGCCTTCATAAAGCCAGCAGGCCATCCGGCGCCACAGGCCGGGCACTGTAGAGACGGGAGCGCTGCTTGCTGGTGAGACGGGCGAGGCCGGGTGATCGGATCCCGAGACTTCGGGAGTACTGGAAACCATCGAGGCCCTTGTGGTCAGGGAGAGGTGGTGGCCGGTTCGGCCGTGGCCGACGAGGGCGCCGGCACTTGTGCTTCAGCCGGTACTGGCGGCGCCGAGATGCTGGCGGGCGGCGGCGCTGCTGGGGTGACCACGACAGCCGGCGTTGTCGAAGGCGAGCGTTCCGGTGGGGTGGCGACCAGGAGTGTAGCGGGGGGCGACGGCGGGGCAGGCGGCGGCGTCAGCAGGATCCTCGGCGTGTGCTGCACGCCGGGCGTGACCGCAGGTACGGGCACGAGCTTCTGCGAGGAAACAGGCCTCACCGGGATGGCGGCACCACGGGGCTTGGTGGGAGCGCGTTCGGCCAGCTTTCGCTTTTCTTCCTCGCTCAGGGCTTGGTACTGCTCCCACTTGGCCTTGCGCTCGTCAGCCGGAATGCGCTTGACCTCCGCAAAGTTCAGGCGAGCCTGAGTACGTTGCTGGTTGCTCAGCGCGGCCCATTCGATCATGCGGCTGTGCAGGGTCGTCTTGTCCTCGGCCGACATTTCCGCGTAATTGCGCGACAGCGCCAGCCATTTGCGCTTTTGCCCGGTGTTCAGGGTGTTCCAGTGGGGGCCGAGCGGCGCGAGGGCCTGTTGCTGCCCCGGGGTGAGTTCGCTCCAGAGCGGCTTGGTCGTCGACACGGCCTTGGGGCTGCTGACACCTGCGATGTTTGCGGCGGTCTCTGCACGGGGCTGTGCGCCGGCAGTCGTCAGGCCAAAGGCCGCGACCGCAAGCGCACTCGCCCAAACGACCGCGCCCGCCTGAAGCGGGCGCAGCGGGCGGGAGGAGTTCGCGCTAGGAGAAGGGCGGCGTCGCATTCGGTCAGTGAAAAGTTCAGTCGGAGGCGCTGTCGGCCTTCAGGAATTGAGCAAAACCGGGGTCGGTATAGGCGGCGGGCGGCAGGTCGCCGGTGAGCAGTGCGGAATCGACTTCGGCGAGTTCGCTGGCGCGGTCGTCGTCCTGCATCACGCTGATGGTGATGAGGCCGGCCACGAGTGCAATGAGCGGCACCACCGAGCCGATGCGGGTCCACCAGCTGCCACCCAGTATTGCCGTGTGGCCCGACTGCACC
The DNA here is from genome assembly GCF_965279555.1 of Variovorax sp. Classification (NCBI taxonomy): domain Bacteria; kingdom Pseudomonadati; phylum Pseudomonadota; class Betaproteobacteria; order Burkholderiales; family Comamonadaceae; genus Variovorax; species Variovorax sp. Next base: position 1,954,690 of record NZ_OZ257247.1, read on the forward strand.
ACCACGGGCGCCGCCCGCAGTTGCGGGGGCAGCTTGCGCGCAGCCACGGCCTGCGCACGAGCCACGCGGAGCCGTTCGCCAATGTCGTGCGACAGTTCCTTGTTGCCGGCCGAAAGGCGTGCAGCAAGGCGCTGTCCGAACTCGTCTTCGGCGGCGAATGAGGAGGGTGAAACCTTAGTATTCATAGCGATATTCCCTTGGCCTTGAGCGCTTTGCTCAGAGCGTGAACGGCTCGCGAGCAATGGGTTTTGACGCTGCCTTCGGAACAGCCCATCGCTGCGGCCGTCTCCGCGACGTCCATTTCCTCCCAGTAACGCATCAGGAAAGCCTCGCGTTGACGGCCCGGCAATGCCGCGATCTGTTCCTCGATCTCGTGAAAGACCTGGGCGCGGCGGGTAGTGTCTTCGGCGCTCTCCGTTTCCCTAGAGTCGGTCGGCGAGACGAAGTTCTCCAGCAGGTCGAAATCGCCGTCGTCGTCGACCGAGTCGAAGTCGCTGAGGTTCGAGAACAGGGCGCGGCGGGTCTTCTGGCGCCGGAACCAGTCGAGCGTGCAGTTCGACAGGATGCGCTGGAACAGCATCGGCAGTTCGTCGGCCGGCTTGTCGCCGTAGTGCTGCGCCAGCTTCATCATGCTGTCCTGCACGATATCGAGCGCCGCTTCTTCATCCCGCACGTGATAGACCGAGCGCTTGAAAGCGCGTCGTTCGACGCTTTTCAGGAAGTCGGAGAGTTCTAGTTCAGTGGCCAAGCGAGAGGGGGGCGCAGGTCGCGCCGCGTGGGAAGAGGGGTCTAGCGATCGCGTATGTTTACCGCCGCGGATTATGCCTTTGTCGCTTTACACAAGTGCTGAAGCGAATCTGAACGCCCGGAAATGTCATAATCCGCGCTGCAAGTCAAAAGGCAAACGGGTCACGGTCCGGCGGAACATCAGTCCGCTCATGGCTTTGGCCTCAAGTCCTGGCGCGGCCTCACAAGGGTTGGCAAGGGGCACCCAAGGTATTTCGTTCCCGAAATAAACAAAGGTTGATCATGGAAATCTCCAAGGCGGAAATCCTCTCCGCTGCCGCCGCGTCCTCGAACGCCGGCAACGCCACGCAAGAACTCATGGGCGCTGAAGTGCTGGTCAAGGCACTGCAGGCCGAAGGCGTGCAATACGTCTGGGGTTACCCCGGTGGCGCCGTTCTCTACATCTACGACGCGTTCTACAAGCAGGACACCATCCAGCACGTTCTGGTGCGTCACGAGCAGGCAGCCGTGCACGCGGCTGACGGCTATGCGCGCGCGACCGGCGAAGTCGGCGTGGCGCTGGTCACTTCCGGCCCGGGGCTGACCAACGCGGTTACCGGCATTGCCACGGCGTACATGGACTCGATCCCGATGGTGATCATTTCGGGCCAGGTGCCGACGGCCGCCATCGGCCTCGACGCCTTCCAGGAATGCGACACGGTCGGCATCACCCGCCCCATCGTCAAGCACAACTTCCTCGTCAAGGATCCCAAGGATCTGGCCATGACGATGAAGAAGGCCTTCCACATCGCACGCAGCGGCCGTCCGGGTCCGGTGGTGGTGGACGTGCCGAAGGACGTTTCCTTCAAGAAGGTTCCCTACGCAGGCTATCCCGACAAGGTCGAGATGCGCTCGTACAACCCGGTGCGCAAGGGCCACGGCGGCCAGATCCGCAAGGCGCTGCAGTTGCTGCTGGCCGCCAAGCGCCCATACATCTACACCGGTGGCGGCGTGCTGCTGGGCAACGCCACCAACGAACTGCGCACGCTGGTCGACATGCTCGGCTACCCGGTCACGAACACGCTGATGGGCCTGGGCGCCTATCCGGCCAGCGACCGCAAGTTCCTCGGCATGCTGGGCATGCACGGCACCATCGAAGCTAACAATGCGATGCAGAACTGCGACGTGCTGCTGGCGGTGGGCGCGCGCTTCGACGACCGCGTCATCGGCAATCCCAAGCACTTCGCACAGAACGAACGCAAGATCATCCACATCGACATCGACCCGTCGAGCATCTCCAAGCGCGTGAAGGTCGACATCCCGATCGTCGGCGACGTGAAAGACGTGCTCACCGAGCTGATCTCGATGATCCGCGAGAGCACCGCCAAGCCCGACGCCGGTGCGCTGGCCGACTGGTGGAAGACCATCGAGGCCTGGCGCTCGCGCGACTGCCTCAAGTACGACCGTGGCAACAAGGACGTGATCAAGCCGCAGTACGTGGTCGAGACCCTCTGGAACATGACCAAGGACGCCGACGCGTACATCACGTCGGACGTGGGCCAGCACCAGATGTGGGCCGCCCAGTACTACCGCTTCGACGAGCCGCGCCGCTGGATCAACTCCGGCGGCCTGGGCACCATGGGCGTTGGCATTCCCTACGCCATGGGCATCAAGCTCGCCAAGCCCGATTCGGAAGTGTTCACCATCACCGGCGAAGGCTCGGTGCAGATGTGCATCCAGGAACTCTCCACCTGCCTGCAATACAACACGCCGATCAAGATCTGCTCGCTCAACAACCGCTACCTGGGCATGGTGCGCCAGTGGCAGGAGATCGAATACTCCGGCCGCTACAGCCACAGCTACATGGATGCACTGCCGAACTTCGTGAAGCTCGCCGAGGCCTATGGCCACGTCGGCATGCTGATCGAGCGTCCACAAGACGTGGAGCCCGCGCTGCGCGAGGCACGCAAGCTCAAGGACCGCACGGTGTTCATGGACTTCCGCACCGACCCCACCGAAAACGTGTTCCCGATGGTGAAGGCCGGCATGGGCATCACCGAAATGCTGCTGGGTTCCGAAGATCTCTGATCCGCGGAACATTCGCTCAACTCTTTACTGACGAATCTATTGCCCGCCGAGCCCGCGCATTACCGTGCGCGGGGGAGGGCGGCGAAAAGAGGAGTCATGCAAACATGAAACACATCATTGCAGTGCTGCTGGAAAACGAGCCGGGTGCTCTTTCCCGCGTGGTGGGTCTTTTCTCGGCCCGTGGCTACAACATCGAATCGCTGACAGTCGCGCCGACCGAGGACTCGAGCCTCTCGCGCATGACCATCGTCACGACCGGCTCCGACGACGTGATCGAGCAGATCACCAAGCACCTGAACCGCCTGATCGAAGTAGTGAAGGTCGTCGACCTGACCGAAGGCGCCTACACCGAGCGCGAGCTCATGATGGTGAAGGTGCGCGCGGTCGGCAAGGAGCGCGAGGAAATGATGCGCATGGCGGAAATTTTCCGTGGCCGCATCATCGACGTGACCGACAAGAGCTACACCATCGAACTCACCGGCGACCACGGCAAGAACGACGCTTTCCTCGAAGCGATCGAGCGTAGCGCTATCCTCGAAACTGTCCGCACCGGTGCCAGCGGCATCGGGCGCGGTGAGCGCATCCTGCGCGTGTAGGGGGTGCAGATCCCCTCAGTTTCATCGTTTCATCGACACACGAGGAGAACGTGATGCAAGACTTGCTGGGATTCGACAAGATGGTGACGCCCATCATCATCCGGATACTGTATTTCCTTGGATTGCTGGCCGTGCTCGCAATGACCGCCACGGCGCTGTTCCAGGGACGCATCCTGGTCGCCATCGGGGTCCTGGTTTTCGGCGCGATCATCGTTCGCGTCTACAGCGAATTGCTGATCCTGCTGTTCCGCATTCACGACAACCTCGTGTCCATCAATCAGCAAATGAAGGCCCGGAATACTTCCGGCCCACTGTGAGTGAACGCATCCCCGCTGTTGGGAGTGCTTGAGATTAAATAGGAAAGACGCATATGAAGGTTTATTACGACAAGGACGCGGACCTCAGCCTCATCAAGGGCAAGACGGTCGCCATCATCGGTTACGGCTCGCAAGGCCATGCGCACGCGCAGAACCTGAACGACAGCGGCGTCAAGGTCGTGGTCGGCCTGCGCAAGGGCGGCGCCTCGTGGCCCAAGGTCGAAAAGGCCGGCCTGAAGGTCGCTGAAGTCGCCGACGCCGTGAAGGCCGCCGACGTCGTCATGATCCTGCTGCCCGACGAGCAGATCGCGAACGTCTACAAGAACGACGTGGCCCCGAACATCAAGGAAGGCGCTTCGCTGGTCTTCGCGCACGGCTTCAACGTGCACTACGGCTTCGTGCAGCCGCGCGCCGACCTCGACGTGTGGATGGTCGCTCCCAAGGCCCCTGGCCACACCGTGCGCAGCACGTACACCCAAGGCGGCGGCGTGCCCCACCTCGTGGCCGTGCACCAGGACAAGACCGGCAAGGCGCGCGACCTCGCGCTGAGCTACGCCACCGCCAACGGCGGCGGCAAGGCCGGCATCATCGAGACCAACTTCCGCGAAGAAACCGAGACCGACCTGTTCGGCGAACAAGCGGTTCTGTGCGGCGGTACCGTCGAGCTGATCAAGGCCGGTTTCGAAACGCTGGTGGAAGCCGGCTACGCGCCCGAAATGGCGTACTTCGAATGCCTGCACGAACTCAAGCTGATCGTCGACCTGATCTATGAAGGCGGCATCGCCAACATGAACTACTCGATCTCGAACAACGCCGAATACGGCGAGTACGTTACCGGCCCGCGCGTCGTGACCGAAGAGACCAAGAAGGTCATGAAGCAAGTGCTGAAGGACATCCAGACCGGCGAATACGCCAAGAGCTTCGTGCTGGAAAACGCTGCCGGCGCTCCCACGCTGATCAGCCGTCGTCGCCTGAACGCAGAGCACCAGATCGAAGTCGTCGGCGAAAAGCTGCGCGCGATGATGCCCTGGATCAAGAAGAACAAGCTGGTCGACCAGACCCGCAACTGATCTTCCAGTTGAAGGGCGCTTCGGCGCCTTTTCCCGAGGGCCACCCGTCGCGGTGGCCCTTTTGTTTGAAGGGGGTCGAAGATGTCCCCTGAACTACACTGCGAGCCATGCGATTCACAGATCAAGATGCTATCGATTGGATAGCTGTACGTGGCGTGCCCATGAGGGACGGAGGCAATTTCAATGCATGACGATACGGTTCCCGACGACGTGCAACCGCGCAAACGCCGCAAGGGCATCTACATACTGCCGAACCTGTTCACGCTGGCGGCGTTGTTCGGCGGTTTCTATTCGGTCGTCATGGCCATGAACGCGCGCTTCGATCTTGCGGCGCTCGGCGTGTTCGCCGCGATGGTGCTCGACAGCCTCGACGGTCGCGTGGCCCGCATGACCAACACGCAGAGCGCATTCGGCGAGCAGATGGATTCGCTGTCCGACATGGTGTCGTTCGGCGCCGCGCCCGCTCTCATCGCTTATGAATGGTCGCTCAAGGGGTTGGGGCGCTGGGGCTGGATTGCCGCCTTCGTGTATTGCGCCTGCGCGGCGCTGCGGCTGGCGCGCTTCAACGTGAACACCGGCGTGGTCGACAAGCGCTGGTTTCAGGGGCTGCCGTCGCCGGCGGCGGCGGCACTGGTGGCCGGCTTCATCTGGCTGGTGAACGAATGGGGCAAGCGCGGCGGCGACGTGCTGTACCTTTCATGGACGCAGATCACCTGGGTCACTTTCGCGTTCACGCTGTATGCGGGTCTGACAATGGTCACGAACGCGCCGTTCTACAGCTTCAAGGACATCCAGATGAAGAAGAGCGTGCCCTTCGTGGTGATCGTGCTCATCGCGCTGGGCATTGCGGTCATCAACATCAATCCGCCGACAGTGCTCTTCGGCCTGTTCGTCGCCTATGGCCTGAGCGGCTACGTCGTGTATGCCTGGCGCAAGGCCAAGGGCCAGCCGGCAAGCGTGATCAGCACCTCTACCGAAGAGCCCGACGAGCGCGGACTGCATAACTGAGGCTCGGGCAGGCCTTCACAGGCCCGCGAAGGCTGTGCTACATTCGTAACCCTCATGACCAAGATTTCGCTGCTGGCTCTACTAGCCCTCCCTCACGGGCGGAGACGGTAGCGCACGCGCAAATCCCTCACCACGGCCCGTTCGCACCAGCAACGGGCCGTTTGTTTTTTTGGGGTTGCTGGTCGATTACCAACCATCACAGAGAAATCGACATGCTCAAGCAACCTCAAAGCAAATATCGCGCATTCGCCCCGATCGGCCTCAAGGACCGTACCTGGCCCGATGCCGTGCTGACCAAGGCGCCCATCTGGCTGTCGACCGACCTTCGTGATGGCAACCAGGCGCTGGTCGAGCCCATGGACATCGCGCGCAAGATGCGCATGTTCGAAACCCTCGTGGCCATCGGCTTCAAGGAAATCGAAGTCGGTTTCCCCTCGGCATCGCAGATCGAATTCGACTTCGTGCGCAAGCTCATCGAGGAAGACCGCATTCCCGAAGACGTGACAATCCAGGTGCTGACGCAGGCACGCGACCACCTCATTGCACGTACCTTCGAGTCGCTGCAAGGCGCGCCGCGCGCCATCGTTCACCTCTACAACGCCGTGGCCCCGGTGATGCGCCGCGTGGTGCTCGGCATGAACGAAGACCAGATCGTCGAGCTCGCGACCACACACGCGCGCATGTTCAACGAGTTCGCGGCGAAGCAGCCGAACACCCAGTGGACCTTCCAGTATTCGCCCGAAATGTTCTCGGGCACCGACGTGGCGTTTTCCAAGCGCGTGGTCGATGCGGTAACGGAAGTATGGGCACCTACGCCGCAGCGCAAGTGCATCGTCAACCTGCCGACCACGGTCGAGCATTCCACGCCGAACATCTTCGCGGACATGATCGAGTGGATGCACCGCAACCTCGCGCGCCGCGATTCGATCGTGCTGTGCGTGCATCCGCACAACGACCGCGGCACCGGTACCGCGGCCGGTGAGCTGGCCCTGATGGCCGGCGCCGAGCGGATCGAAGGCTGTCTCTTCGGCAACGGCGAGCGCACCGGCAACCTCGACCTCGTGAACGTCGCGCTCAACCTCTACACCCAAGGCGTTTCTCCGGAACTCGATTTCTCGAACATCGACGAGATCCGCGCCACGGTGGAGCACTGCAACCAGATCCCCGTGCATCCGCGCCACCCTTACGTCGGCGACCTGGTCTACACCTCGTTCTCCGGCTCGCATCAGGACGCGATCAAGAAGGCCTTCGCGGCGCGCAAGGAAGGCGACATCTGGGACATGCCTTACCTCCCCATCGATCCGAAGGACGTGGGCCGCAGCTACGAAGCCGTGATCCGCGTGAACAGCCAGTCCGGCAAGGGCGGCATGGCCTATCTGCTCGAGAGCGAATACGGCATCGAAATGCCGCGCCGCCTGCAGATGGAGTTCATGCAGGTCGTGCAGCGCGTGATGGACGTGGCCGGCAAGGAGCTCACCGCGGCCGACCTCTGGGACCTGTTCGTGCGCGAATACGGTATCGAGACGGCGCAATCGCTGCAGCATCGTGTGATCGAGGAAGAAGGCGAGGGCGCCAGCGCTTCCGTGGTCCTGCGCGGCGATCTGCCGTGGGACGGCGAAGTGCATGCCGTCGAGGGCCGCGGCAACGGCCCGATCGACGCCTTCACGCAGGCACTGAGCAAGGCCACCGGCCACACGGTGCGCGTGATGGACTACCACCAGCATGCGATTGGCGCCGGCGCCGATGCGAAGTCGGTGGCCTACCTGGAACTGCGCGTGGATGAAAGCCAGACGCTGTTCGGCGTGGGCATCGACGCGAACGTGATCTCCGCATCGCTGAAAGCGATTGTTTCGGGTGTCCAGCGTTCGCGGGCCCGGGGCGCGCACAGCGCACAATCGGTGGTTGAAATCGCCTGACGTCGCGCGCGGATCCGCGCAGTGCTCGGCAGGTGGTCGCGAACCAAGGAGAACCACGATGACCGAGCAACTCATAATTTTCGACACCACCTTGCGCGACGGCGAGCAATCGCCGGGCGCCTCGATGACGCGCGACGAGAAGATGCGCATCGCCAAGCTGCTGGAGCGGCTGAAGGTCGACGTCATCGAGGCCGGCTTTCCCGCCAGTTCGAACGGCGATTTCGAGGCCGTGAAGGCGATTGCCAACACGATCAAGGACTCGACGGTGTGCGGCCTGTCGCGCGCCAACGACCGCGACATCGCACGCGCCGCCGAGGCCCTGAAGGGCGCAGCCCGCGGGCGCATCCATACCTTCATCGCGACCTCGCCGCTTCACATGGAAAAGAAGCTGCGCATGTCGCCCGACGAGGTGCACGAGCAGGCCAGGCTGGCGGTGCGCTTCGCACGCAACCAGATCGGCGACGTCGAATTCAGCCCTGAAGACGGCTACCGCAGCGACCCGGACTTCCTGTGCCGCGTGCTCGAGACCGTCATCAACGAAGGCGCGACCACCATCAACGTGCCCGACACCGTCGGCTACGCCATTCCCGAGCTCTACGGCAACTTCATCAAGATGCTGCGCGAGCGCGTGCCCAACAGCGACAAGGCCATCTGGTCGGTGCATTGCCACAACGACCTCGGCATGGCCGTGGCCAACTCGCTGGCCGGTGTGAAGATCGGCGGTGCGCGCCAGGTGGAGTGCACGATCAACGGGCTGGGCGAGCGCGCCGGCAACTGCTCGCTCGAGGAAGTGGTCATGGCGGTCAAGACCCGCAAGGACTATTTCGGCCTCGACCTGCGCATCGATACCCAGCACATCGTGGCCGCGAGCCGCATGGTGAGCCAGACCACCGGCTTCGTGGTACAGCCCAACAAGGCGGTGGTGGGCGCCAATGCCTTCGCGCATGCTTCGGGCATTCACCAGGACGGCGTGCTCAAGGCCCGCGACACCTACGAAATCATGCGTGCCGAGGACGTCGGCTGGACGGCCAACAAGATCGTGCTGGGCAAGCTCAGCGGCCGCAATGCCTTCAAGCAGCGACTGCAGGAACTGGGCGTGGCCATGGAGAGCGAAGGCGAGATCAACGCCGCCTTCCTGCGCTTCAAGGAACTGGCCGATCGCAAATCCGAAATTTTCGACGAAGACATCCTCGCGCTCGTCAGCGCGGAGGAGGTCTCGAACGTTGGTGAGCGGTTTGCTTTCGTTTCTCTCTCCCAGCACAGCGAAACCGGCGAACGCCCCCAGGCCAAGGTCGTTTTCACCGTTCAGGGCAAGGAAGTGACCGGCGAATCCGACGGGAATGGCCCGGTCGATGCTTCTTTGAAGGCGATCGAGTCCCACGTCAAGAGTGGCGCCGAGATGGTTCTTTACTCTGTAAACGCCATCAGCGGCTCGACGGAAAGCCAGGGAGAAGTTACAGTCCGGTTACAAAACGCAGGGCGGGTGGTCAACGGTGTGGGCGCAGACCCGGACATCGTGGTCGCTTCGGCAAAGGCTTATTTGAGTGCGCTCAACAAGTTACAGAGCCAAGCTGAGAGAGTTGCGGCACAAGGTTAGGTTTTCAGGCGATCCTTGGTATTCGATTGAAGAAGAGGATGCAAGTAACTGATATTGCGTGTCTTTTTTGATTTCGATACACTGCGGTCCTCGTTTGTCGCCGCTGGAGATTTATTAATGCCTGAAGCCCGTCTCCGCCGAGTTTCCAGCCAGCGGTTTCTACCCGCATTCAAATTCATCGCCGTCGCGTTTTGCGCCACGGCGTTTTTGCTGCCTGGCGCCCAGGCCGCGAAAAAAGAAAAGCCCGTTGCCGCCAGGACAGCCGCCGCCAAGAAGGGCGTGGTGCCGGTCGAGGTCAAGCGCACCGCGTCGTCCAAGACGGCTCGCGGCGCCGCCGTCGCCAGTCGCGGCGGCCGGGCCGAGAAGAACGAAAAAGTAGAAAAGGTCGTTCGTGGTGGCCGCAATGTGGTTGCTACCCTTCACAAGAAGAACGGCAAGACCGTGGTGGCCGTCCAGCGCCGCTCGGTGGTTCGTGTCGAACAGCCTGCGCGCCAGTCCTTCGGTCAGATGGCAGGCCTGCACGGCACCGAAGATTCGCTCGACCTGAAGTCGAGCGTCGCGCTCGTGATCGACCAGGACACCCACGAAGTGCTGTTCAGCAAGAATGACCATGCCGTGCTGCCGATCGCATCGCTCACCAAGCTGATGACCGGCCTGCTCATCAGCGAGGCGCACCTGCCGAATGAAGAGCTCATCACCATCACCCAGGACGATGTCGACACCGAAAAGCGCAGCAGCTCGCGCCTGACTGTCGGCACGACGCTGTCGCGCGGCGAACTGCTGCACCTGGCGCTGATGTCGAGCGAAAACCGTGCGGCGCACGCGCTGGGCCGTACCTATCCGGGCGGTCTGTCGACCTTCGTGAGCATCATGAACGCCAAGGCCAAGATGCTCGGCATGAAGGACACGCGCTACGTGGAGCCCACGGGCCTGTCGAGCCGCAACCAGTCCAGCGCGCAAGACCTGGCGCTGCTCGTCAATGCAGCCTATTCCGATGCCACGGTGCGTTCGCTCTCGACTTCGCCCGAATACCAGGTGGAGGTGGGCAACCGCGTGCTGCAGTTCAACACCACCAACCGCCTCGTGAAGAGCCCCGATTGGGAAATCGGCGTGCAGAAGACCGGCTACATCTCCGAGGCCGGCCAGTGCCTCGTGATGCAGGCCAAGGTGGCCGGGCGCAAGCTGATCATGGTGTTCCTGGATTCGGCCGGCAAGTTCAGCCGTATCGCCGACGCAGAGCGCGTTCGCCGCTGGGTCGAGGCCACGCACTCGATCTCCGGCACGCCGGCCGCGTCTTCGCGCAACGTGGGCTATCAGGTCGCTGGCTGATATCTCGCCAGCCGCTCCAATGAAAACAGGCCCCAAAAGGGGCCTGTTTGCTTTGGGGCCTTGGCCCTGCCGGGTCAGGCGCCGACCGAGGGGCCGCCGTTTGCCGGAGTTGCCGCGACCCCGTCCTTGAACCCCAGTGCCCCCGAGATCTCGTTGGCCGTGGCCTGCAGCTTGGGCAGCCAGCCTTCGTCCAGCCGATCGGCCGGGGCCGAGATTGACAGGCCCGCCACCAGCTTGCCCTGGTCGTCGTAGATACCGGCAGCCATGCAGCGCACGCCCAGTTCCAGTTCTTCGTTGTCGCGGGCGATGCCGTACTGGCGTGCCTTCGACAGCTCGCGCTCGAGCGCGGGCAACTGGGTGATGCTGTTGCGCGTATGGCCGGCCAGCCCGGTACGGGTGGCGTAGCTGCGCACCCGCTGCGGATCGTCGGCCGCCAGGAACAACTTGCCGGTGGAGGTGAGGTGCAGGGCGGCGCGGCCGCCGATGGCGCGCACCACCTGCATGCCCGAGCGTTCGCTGTACGAGCGCTCGATGTACACGATCTCGTCGCCCTGGCGCATGCTCAGGTTGACCGGCTGCTGCGTGAGCTTGTGCAGCTCGCGCATAGGCCCCAGCGCTGCGTCGCGCACGTTGAGCCGGCCCTTGACCAGGTTGCCCAGTTCCAGCAGGCGCATGCCGAGCCGGTAGCTGCCGGCCTCGGGCCGGTCGACGAAGCGGCCGACGGCCAGGTCGTTGAGGATGCGGTGCGTGGTCGACGGGTGAAGACCGGTCTTTTCGCTGATCTCCTTCAGCGAGATCGCCTCTTCGCGGGATGCCAGGACATCGATCAGCGCGAACATGCGCTCGATCACCTGGATCACGGGAACGGCGGGAATGTCTGATTGGTTTTTTCTCATGGCGCTATGCGGTGATGACCGGGCGCCATTTTACCTTGTGAAATCGTCGGGCGCTTGCCAGCGACCGTCCACCAGCACTTCGTGCGGGGAAAAGCGCGCCTTGTAGTTCATTTTCGGGCTGTGCTCGATCCAGTAGCCCAGGTACACGTGCGGCAGGCCCAGCTTGCGGGCCTGCTCGATCTGCCAGAGCACGCTGTAGGTGCCGTAGCCGGCGCTGGTGTCGGGCTCGTAGAAGGTGTAGACGGCCGAGATGCCGTCATTCAGCACGTCGAGGATCGACACCATCTTGAGAGAGCCGGCGCTGCCGTCGGGCAGCGTTTCGCGAAATTCCACCAGCCGCGAGTTGACCCTGCTCTGCAGCAGGAACTGGGTGTACTGGTCGATGCTGTCGTGGTCCATGCCGCCGCCGGCATGGCGGCCGTTCTGGTAGCGAAGGTAGAGCTGGTAGTGCTCCGGCACGAAACAGAGCTTCAGCACGCGCGCCTGCAGGTCGGCATGCTGTTTCACCGCGCGCCGCTGGCTGCGCGTGGGATGGAAGCTGTTAGCCAGCACCCGCAGCGGAATGCACGCGCGGCAGCCGTCGCAGTAGGGGCGGTAGGTGAACATGCCGCTGCGCCGGAAGCCGCTGAGCACCAGGTCGGAGTAGGCGTCGTTGTGGATCAGGTGGCTGGGCGTGGCCACCTGCGAGCGGGCCTGGCGATCCGGCAGGTAACTGCAGGGATAGGGCGCCGTCGCGTAGAACTGCAGGGTGTGAAGCGGAAGGTCCTTGAGGTGCGTCACGTCGTCACATCGGGAGAATGAGGTCGCGCGGAAAGGAGTTCGGTCCAGTATACGGGCTCGAAACGCCACTGTGGCCCCTCTTCCTGCCGGGCCTGGGCCACGTGCGCGACAAAGCGGCTGCGCGGCATTTCGCGGGCGCCGAGGCTCGCGAGGTGGGCCGTGTTCTGCTGGCAGTCGATCATGCGCACGCCGGAACGCCTGCAAAGCGACACCAGCGCCGCCAGCGCGATCTTCGATGCGTCGGGCCGGCGGGTGAACATCGACTCGCCGAACACCGCGCGGCCCAGCGCCACGCAATAGAGGCCGCCCGCCAGCTTGCCGTCGATCCAGGTCTCGACACTGTGGGTGTGGCCGGCGCGGTGCAAGTCCGTATAGGCCCTCACCATGTCCGGAACGATCCACGTGCCCGACTGGCCCACCCGTGGCGAGCGCGAGCAGGCCTCGATGACGGCGCTGAAGTCATGGTCGATGCGCACCTCGCAGCCGGGCGTTTCCGCAAAGCGCGCCAGGGTCTTGCGCAGCGATCGGTGCAGCTTGAAGTCAGCTACCTGGAGCACCATGCGCGGGTCGGGGCTCCACCAGAGGATCGGCTGGTCTTCGCTGAACCACGGGAAGACGCAACTGCCGTAAGCCTGCATCAGAGTATCGACATCAAGCGCCCCGCCGGCCGCGAGCAGGCCGGGCACCGGGTCGCCGACGCCCCATGCCGATGCAGGATCGGGCAGCGCGTCTCCGGGTTCGAGCCAAGGCAGTTGTTGCATGTTCACAGGTATACACGGCTTATCGAAAACCAAATCCAGTTGAGGGAAAATTGCGTACGTCCCAGGTCTGCCCATCAGGCAGAGGCCCGGGACGCAGCGACCACTGGCACGACACACCCACAAGACCCGTCGAAGACCATATAGTGCACAGCTTGCATCCGCCACGGTACACCCTGGTACCAGCGGATCCGGCTGGCAACTGTTTTGCGCCGGGATCAGCACAAGAGGACCACGTTGACCACTGAATCCAATCCCACACGCTTCGGCAGCGGCCAGGCGGTGCGCAGACTCGAAGACGAAAGCCTGCTGGCCGGGGCCGGACGCTATACCGACGACGTCACGTTGCCGGGCCAGGCGCACCTTGTCTTCCTGAGGTCTTCCTATCCCCACGCACGCATACTTTCCGTGGACACCAGCACAGCAGCTGCGATGCCCGGCGTGCTGCGCGTGATCACCGGGGCCGACATGGCGCAGGCCGGCGTCAAGCCGATGCCTGGCGCCGCGGGCTTCAAGCGCGCGGACGGCAGCGACAGCGCCAGCCCGCCGCGCTACGCAATGGCGCATGAACGTACGCGCTTCGTCGGCGAAGCCGTGGCGCTGGTGGTGGCCGAAACCTTGCAGCAGGCGCGCGACGCCTGCGAAGCCATCATGGTCGACTACGAAGACCTGCCGATGGTGGTCGACCTCGCCAGTGCCACCGCCGAAGACGCGCCGCAGCTGTGCGAAGAGGCCTCCGGCAACATCGCCGCCGAAATGCGCCACGGCAGCAGCGAGGCCGCCACCGCCGCCTTTGCCAAGGCCAGCCATGTGGTGGCGCTCGACGTGAACAACCAGCGCGTGGTCGCGTTGACCATCGAGCCGCGTTCCGTGCTCGCCGCGCAAGACGCCGACACGGGCCGCCTCACCATCCGCATGAGCACGCAGATGCCTTCCGGCGTTCGCGATTCGCTGTGCGCGGCCATCGGCCTGCCCAAGGAAAAGGTGCGCGTGGTCGTGGGTGATGTCGGCGGCGGCTTCGGCATGAAGACCGGCGCCTACCCTGAAGACATCGCGGTCGCGTATGCCGCGCTTCAGGTCCGTCGTCCGGTGAAATGGGTGGCGGACCGCAGCGAAGAGTTCCTGTCGAGCGCGCACGGCCGCGACATCGAGGCCCGCGCCGAAATGGCGCTGGACGCCGACGGCAAGATCCTGGCGCTGCGCATCAAGACACTTGCCAACGTGGGCGCCTATGCCACCGGCACGGGCGTTGCCATCCAGCTGCTCATCGGCCCCTGGGTGCAGACCAGCGTCTACGACATCCAGACCATCGACTTCCATTTCAAGGCGGTGCTCACCAACACGGCGCCCACCGGGGCCTACCGCGGTGCGGGCCGTCCCGAGGCCATCTTCACCATCGAGCGGCTGATGGACGAGGCCGCGCGCCAGACCGGCATCGACCGCATCGCGCTGCGCCGGCGCAACTTCATCCGCCCCGAGCAGATGCCGTACAAGAACCCGATGGCGCAGACCTACGACACCGGCAACTTCGAGTCGGTGATGGACCAGGCGCTGGTGCTGGCCGACTGGCAGGGCTTCGAGGGCCGCGCCGCCGTCTCCGCCAGCCAGGGCAAGCATCGCGGCCTGGGCATTGCCACTTTCCTCGAATGGACGGGCGGCAATGTGTTCGAGGAGCGCGTCACCGTTTCCGTGCAGGCCGAGGGCGTGATCGAAGTCTTCTCCGCCGTCAACGCGATGGGGCAGGGCATCGCCACCTCGCTCGCGCAACTGGCCGTGGACGCATTTGGCGTGCCCATCGACAAGGTGCGCGTGGTGCTCGGCGACACCGATCGCGGCGACGGCTTCGGCAGCGCCGGTTCGCGCTCGCTGTTCACTGGCGGCTCTGCCGTGCGCATCGGCGCGGAACGCACCATCGACAAGGCGCGTGAACTCGCGGCGCAGGAGTTCGAGGCTGCCGTCGACGACATCATCTACACGCGCGGTGTCTTCATGGTGGCCGGCACCGACCTGGAGCTCGACCTGTTCACGCTCGCCAGCAAGCAGCCCGAGCGCGAGATCTTCGTCGACTCCACCAGCACCGTGGCCGGCCCGACCTGGCCCAACGGCTGCCACATCTGCGAGATCGAGATCGATCCGCCCACGGGCGAGATCAGCGTGGTGGCCTACAGCTCCGTCAACGACGTGGGCCGCGTCATCAACCCGATGATCGTGCGCGGCCAGCTCGAAGGCGGAGCGGTGCAGGGCATCGGGCAGGCGCTCTACGAGCAGGTGGTGTACGACCACGACACCGGCCAGCCCGTCACCGGCAGCCTGATGGACTACGCCGCGCCGCGTGCAGACATCGTCGACACCATGTTCAACATGGAAATGGACGAATCCACACCCTGCAAGAACAACCCGCTGGGCGTGAAGGGCGTGGGGGAGCTGGGCACCATCGGCGCCACGCCGGCCATCGTGAATGCGGTGGCCGACGCCTTCGCACGCAACGGCCTCGCCACCCGTGCGCCGCGGCTGCACATGCCGCTGAGCCCTGCACGTGTCTGGCAGGCGATGCAAACGGTCGATTAAGCAATCGTTTCCGTGGGACAGAAAGGCGCCTGCCATGCTCGTCACCACGGAAGTGCAGACCGACGCTATTGGCATCGCCAGCTACAGCTGCGACGCAGGGCCTGACGCGCAGCCCTTTGCCGAACTGCACGAGGGTTACTCGGTCTCGTACGTGCGCAAGGGCAGCTTCGGCTACCGCACGCGCGGCCGGGCCTACGAACTGGTGACCGGCTCGGTGCTGGTCGGTCGCCCCGGCGACGAATACGTCTGCACGCACGACAACCATGTGTGCGGCGACGAGTGCCTCGCGTTCCACCTGTCGCCCGGCTTCGTCGACCTGATCGGCGGAGATTCGAATGCCTGGCGCGCCGGCGGCCTGCCTCCGCTGGCCGAGCTCATGGTGATCGGCGAACTGGCCCAGGCCGCGGCCGAGGGGCAGGGCGATGCGGGCCTGGACGAATTGGGCATGTGGTTCGCAAGCCGTTTCGTCGAGGTCGTGTCCGGGCGCCGGAAGTCCGCGCCGCCGTCCACGGCTGCGGCGCGAGACCGCCGTCGCGCGGTCGATGCCGCGGTGTGGATCGACGCCAACTCCCGGCACGACATCGGCCTCGACGGTGCGGCGGCCGAGGCCGGATTGAGCTCCTTCCACTTCCTGCGGCTGTTCTCCCAGGTGCTGGGCGTCACGCCGCACCAGTACCTCGTGCGCTCGCGGCTGCGCCGTGCCGCGCGCCTGCTGGCCGAAGATGATGGCCGGCCCGTGACCGAGGTCGCGCTCGACGTGGGCTTTGCAGATCTCAGCAATTTCGTGCGCACCTTCCACCGCGCGGCCGGCGTGTCGCCCAGCGGCTTTCGCAAGGCGGCACGCGGCGATCGCAAGATTTTCCAAGACCGCATCGCAGCGCTTCTCGATGATGAGCGCCTGATCCAGCCATCGGGCCGGATCGCGTCACTTTGAAGCGAGGCAAGGCATGGCCACCATCTGCAAGGAATTCATCGTCGAGGCGGACGCCGCCCGTGTGTGGGACGCGCTGCGCGACTTCAACGCGGTGCACGTGCGGCTTGCACCGGGCTTTCTCGGCGGCTGCACTATTGACGCTGACGGCGCCCGCGTGCTGACGTTCGCCAACGGTCTCGTGGCGCGCGAGGTGCTGGTGGGCATCGACGACACGCGCCGCCGTCTCGCCTATACCGTCGCCGGCGGCAAGGCCAGCCATCATCACGCATCGGCGCAGGTGTTCGCGGAAGGTTCGGGGCGCTCTCGCTTCGTGTGGATCACCGATGTGCTGCCCGATGCCATGGCTGCCTACATCGAGCCGATGATGGTGCAGGGCGCCGCCGCGATGAAGGCGGCGCTCGAAGGGCGCACCGACTAGAAGTCTTCCAGCGGCAGGCCGACGTAGTTCTCCGCCAGCGAGGTGGAAGCCGCGTGCGAGTGCACCAGGTAGTCGAGTTCCGCTTCCTGGATCTTCTGGCCGAAGGCGCCCGTTTCGGGAAAGCGGTGCATCAGCGAGGTGAACCACCACGAGAAGCGCTCGGCCTTCCACACGCGGCGCAGGCACAGGTCCGAGTAGCGGTCGAGCGCGGAGGCCGACTTCTCGCTGTAGAAGATTTCCAGCGCGCGCGACAGGTAGCCCACGTCGGCCGTCGCGAGGTTCAGGCCCTTGGCGCCGGTCGGCGGCACGATGTGCGCCGCGTCGCCCGCCAGGAACAGCGAGCCGAAGCGCATCGGCTCGGCAACGAAGCTGCGCAGCGGCGCAATGCTCTTCTCGATGGACGGGCCGGTCACCAGCCGTTCGCGCGCCTCGGGGTCCAGGCGTGCGCCCAGTTCGTTCCAGAAGGCCTCGTCGCTCCAGTTTTCCACGCGCTCCTCGGTGGGCACCTGCACGTAGTAGCGGCTGCGCGTGGCGCTGCGCATGCTGCACAGCGCGAAGCCGCGCTCGGTGTTCGCATAGATGAGCTCGTGCGACACCGGCGGCACGTCGGCCAGCACGCCGAGCCAGCCGAAGGGATAGATCTTTTCGTAGGTCTGGATCGCATCGGGCGGCACGCTCGCGCGGCTCACGCCGTGGTAGCCGTCGCAGCCGGCGATGAAGTCGCACTCGATCTCGTGCGTCTGGCCGTCCTTCTCGTAGCGCACGAGCGGCTTGTTCGAGTCGAAGTCATGCAGGCTGACGTTGGCCGCGCTGTAGATGGTCTTCAGGCCTTCGGCTTCGCGTGCTTCCATGAGGTCGCGCGTGACCTCGGTCTGGCCGTACACCGTGACCTGCTTGCCGCCCGTGAAGCCGTGCATGTCGATGCGATGGCGCGCGCCCTTGAAGAGCAGCTCGATGCCTTCGTGCGGCAGGCCTTCGGCCTTGGCGCGAGCGTCGACGCCGGCGCGCGCCAGCAGATCCATCGTGACCTGTTCGAGCACGCCGGCGCGGATGCGCCCGAGCACGTAGTCGCCGCTCTGGCGTTCGACGATGACGTTGTCGATGCCTGCCTTGTGCAGAAGCTGACCGAGCAGAAGGCCGGCGGGGCCGGCGCCGATGATCGCGACCTGGGTGCGCATGTTCGTGTCTCCGAGATGGTTTCGTGGAGCGTAGGGCGCGGTCGCCCGTCTGTGGCGCCGGCGCGAGATGCTCTGTGCGATCATGCGAACGCGTGCGCGATGATCGCGCAACACTTCGACCAAACGACGACCCCGACGACGAATGACCATTGCCAGAGCCGACTTCATCGAGGGCATCGCCAAGGGAATGGCGGTGCTCGAGAGCTTCGACACCGAGCGCCAGCGGCTCAACGCCACGCTGGCCGCGGAGCGCGCCGGCCTCACCCGCGCCGCGGCCCGCCGCCACCTGCTGACGCTGGCGCACCTGGGCTACCTGGAAACCGACGGCAGCTATTTCTGGATGGCGCCGAAGGTGCTGCGCTTCTCGGGCAGCTACCTCGCGTCATCGCGGCTGCCGCGCGCCCTGCAGCCCACGCTGAACCGGCTGGCGGCACAGACGGGCGAGTCTTTCTCGGCGGTGGTGCTCGACGGCGAGGAGGTGGTCATCGTTGCGCGCAGTGGCAGCTACGGCACGCCGACGCGCGTGCTGGCCTACGGCCTGCACCTGGGCGCACGGCTGCCGGCCCATGCCACATCGACCGGCCGCGTGCTGCTGGCCGCGATGGCGCCCACCGTGTTCACGCAATGGCTCAAGGGCCGCCACCTGGCGCGGCTAACACCCCACACCGTGACCCAGGCGCGCGGCCTGCGCCAGCTGGTTGCCCGTGCCCGCAAGGACGACTATTGTTTTGCCAGCGAGGAACACGAACTGGGCGTGCAGGCGCTGGCGGTACCGCTGCGCGACATGCAGGGCCACACGGTGGCGGCGCTGAACATGGTGCTGTCGGGCACGCGCTACCAGGAAGAAGCACTGCAGCGCGAAATGCTGCCGCTATTGTTCGAGGCAGCGCGGGAAGTACGTTCGTTGCTGTGACGCTCCCCCCGATCTGAACTTTAGCGAAGGCCCGCGCCTCGAATCCCCGAAACGGACACACAACCATGCGACTCCTCCTCCTCGAAGACGACGTGATGATCGGCGAAGCCGTGCTCGACCTGTTGCGTGCCGAGCAGTACGCGGTGGACTGGGTGAAAGACGGCGAGGCCGCGGAGTCGGCGCTGCGTACCCAGCAGTACGACCTGGTGATGCTCGACCTGGGCGTGCCGCGCCGCGACGGGCTAGAGGTGCTGCGCAACCTGCGCGCGCGCAAGCAGCGCATGCCTGTGCTGATTGCCACCGCGCGCGACTCGGTGCAGCAGCGCATCGAAGGCCTCGACGCCGGCGCCGACGACTACGTGCTCAAGCCCTACGACCTCGAAGAGCTGCTGGCCCGCATCCGCGCCTTGCTGCGCCGCGCGGCGGGCCGCGCCGAGCCGGTGTACGAACACATGGGCGTGAGCATCAACCCGGCCACGCGCGAGGTCTCGGTGGCCGGCCAGCCGGTTGTGCTGTCGGCCCGCGAATGGGCCGTGCTGGAGCCGCTGCTCGCACGGCCCGGCATGGTGCTGTCGCGTGCCCAGCTCGAGGAAAAACTCTACAGCTGGAAAGACGAGATCAGCAGCAATGCCGTGGAGGTGTACGTGCACGGCCTGCGCAAGAAGCTGGGTGCCGAGTTGATCCGCAACGTGCGCGGCGTAGGCTACATGGTGCCGAAGGTATGAGGCGCAGGCTGACCGGTTCCCTGCGCGCGCGGCTGCTGTGGTTCCTGCTCGCGGCCATCGTACTGGCGGCGAGTGCGCAGGCGCTGGTGGCCTACCGCACGGTGCTTGCCGAAGCCGACGACATCTTCGACTACCACATGCAGCAGATGGCGATGTCGCTGCGCGCCGGCCTGCCGCCGAGCGCCACGGTCGGCGGCATCGGAACTGGCGAGCAGAACTTCGACTTCGTGGTGCAGGTGTGGACCGCCGACGGCGTGCGCATCTTCGAATCCGCCGAAGAGGCGGCACTGCCGCAACTCGCCGTGCTTGGCTTTGCCGACGTGCATGCGCGCGGCACCACGTACCGTGTGTTCTCGATGCAGACGCGCGGGTTGGTGATCCAGGTGGCGCAGGACATGGCGGCGCGGCGGCACATGGCCGGCTCGCTCGCGTTGCGGACCATCGCGCCGGTGGCATTGATGGCGCCGCTGCTGATGCTGGTTGTGTGGTGGGTGGTGAGCCGCTCGCTCGCGCCGGTGGCGCGCGTGCGCAAGCAGGTGGCCTCGCGCCAGGCCGACGACCTGTCGCCGGTGAGCGAGGAAGGCCTGCCGGAAGAAGTGCGCCCGCTCGTGCAGGAGCTGAACCTGCTGTTCGACCGGGTGCGCCACGCCTTCGATGCGCAGAAGCACTTCGTCGCCGATGCCGCGCATGAACTGCGTTCGCCGCTGGCCGCCTTGAAGCTGCAAGTGCAGGGGCTGCAGCGCGCGCCCGACGATGCTTCCCGCGACCTGGCCGTGAGCCGGCTGGTGGCGGGCATCGACCGCGCCACGCGCCTCGTCGAGCAGATGCTCGCTCTGGCGCGCCACGAGGCCAGCATGGCCGCAGGCGCCACGCCGGAGCCGGTCGATCTTTCCGAGGTGGCGCGGCTCGCGGTGTCCGACGCGGTGGCCGCCGCGCAGGCGCGCGGCATCGACATCGGCATCACGCACGCCGACGCCGCGGTCGTCAGCGGCCAGTCGGAGGCGCTGCGCATGCTGCTGCGCAACCTGCTGGAGAACGCCGTCAAGTACACGCCCGTCGAGGGCCGCGTCGACATTGCCATCGCCAGGCGCGACGACGCCGTCGAACTCAGCGTCGACGACAGCGGCCCCGGGCTGCCCGAGACGGAGCGGGAACGCGTGCTCGACCGCTTCTACCGCTCGGGTGAGACACAGGCGCCCGGCAGCGGCCTGGGCCTGGCCATCGTCAAGTCGATCGCCGAGCTGCACGGCGCGACGGTGGCGCTCGACGCCTCGCCCAGCCTGGGCGGCCTGCGGGTGCTGGTGCGCTTTCCGGCTCACGCCTGAGCCCTTCCTTGCGGGGAGCGTCGTTTAAGCGGTGCTTAAGTCAGGGCGGCGACATTCCTTTCATCGTGTTGCGTGCATACGCCTTGAAAGGAACCGACAAATGAACTCCCGTCTGACTTCGCCCCGCGCCCTGGTGATTGCCTTGGCGACCGCGGGTGTGATCGGTGCCGTCGGTGCCGGTGCCTACACCAGCGCTCGCGCCGTGGGCGCACCGGCCACCACCAACGCAGTCGCCACGGCGCCCGCGGCCATGGTCACGCTGCCCGATTTCTCGACCATCACCTCGCGCGACGGCCCGGCCGTGGTCAACATCAGCGTGACGGGCACCATGAAGGCGTCTGATGACGAGGCCGCGGCCGAGATCCAGGGCATCGACCCCGATGACCCGATGTTCCAGTTCTTCCGCCGCTTCCAGGGCCAGATGAACCCGCGCGGCCAGCAGCAGCAACGCGACGTGCCGATGCGTGCGCAGGGCTCGGGCTTCATCGTCGACCCGAGCGGCATCATCATCACGAACGCGCACGTCGTGAAGGACGCGAAGGAAGTCACCGTCAAGCTGACCGACCGCCGCGAGTACCGCGCCAAGGTGCTGGGCTCCGACGCCAAGACCGACATCGCGGTGCTGAAGATCGACGCCAAGAACCTGCCGGTGCTCGCACTGGGCAACACCAAGGACCTGAAGGTCGGCGAATGGGTGCTGGCCATCGGCTCGCCCTTCGGCTTCGAGAACACGGTGACGGCCGGCGTGGTGAGCGCGAAGGGGCGCACGCTGCCCGACGACAGCTACGTGCCGTTCATCCAGACCGACGTGGCGGTGAACCCCGGCAATTCGGGCGGCCCGCTGCTCAACACGCGCGGCGAAGTGGTCGGCATCAACTCGCAGATCTACAGCCGCAGCGGCGGCTACCAGGGCCTGTCGTTCGCGATTCCGATCGACGTGGCGATCCAGGTGAAGGACCAGATCGTCGCGACCGGCAAGGCCACGCACGGCCGGCTCGGCGTGGCGGTGCAGGAAGTGAACCAGGCCTTTGCCGATTCGTTCAAGCTCGACAAGCCCGAAGGCGCGCTGGTCTCGAACATCGAGAAGGGCGGCCCTGGCGACAAGGCCGGCCTGAAGGCGGGCGACGTGATCCGCAAGGTCGACGGCCAGCCGATCGTTTCGTCGGGCGACCTGCCCGCGGTGATCGGCCAGCAGGCCCCGGGCAAGAATGTCACGCTCGAAGTGTGGCGCCAGGGCGAACGCCAGGAACTGCAGGCCAAGCTCGGCGACGCGAGCGACAAGCCGGCGAAGGTCGCCAAGGCCGATGCCGACGTGGGGCAGGGCAAGCTGGGGCTGGCGCTGCGTCCGCTGCAGCCGCAGGAAAAGCGCGAGGCCTCGGTCGACAACGGCCTGCTGATCGAAGACGCCGCCGGCCCCTCGGCCCTGGCGGGCGTGCAGGCTGGTGACGTGCTGCTGGCCATCAACGGCACGCCGGCGCAGAGTGTGGAGCAGGTGCGCGAGGTGGTGGCCAAGGCCACCAACAAGTCGGTGGCGCTGCTGATCCAGCGCGGCGAAGACAAGATCTTCGTGCCCGTTCGCATCGGCTGAACGGCCTCGAAGGCGACGGCTGGATGACGCCGCCCGGAAAGCCGCCGCGAGAAGTGGGCGATGGGCGCGCGACGGGCGGTGGCCTGTCGGCGCACATCCTGCCCACGTCGGCCACGATGATCGGCGTGTGCATGACGGTGATGTCGATCGGGCACCTCGGGCCGCGCGACGACATGCGGCTGCTCATCGACCGCCTGCTGGCCGTGGACGCGCTGGTCTTCCTGGCCAGCGCGTTGCTGTCTTTCATCTCGATGCGTTCGCGCGGCTCCGGCGCCCGGCTGGAGAGCTGGGGCGAGGCCGTGTTCATTGCCGGCCTTGCGCTGCTGGCGCTCGGCGCGGTCACGCTGGCGTTCGCGCTTCGCTGAGGCAGCTCAGGCCAGCGTGCAGGGCCAGTCCATCAGCACGCGGGTTCCCCCGGTGCGCTCGTCCGCGGTTTCTATCTGCAGCTTGGCGCCTATCGACTGGGCGCGCGCCCGCATGTTCGAGATGCCGTGCCCCGGCGGCCGGCCGCTGTCCGGCGTCTTGGGCAGGCCCCGGCCGTTGTCGGTGAGCATGATGCGCACCAGTGGCGGTGTCTCTCCGCCGTGCCAGCTCGCATGCATCACGATGCGCGTGGCCGACGCATGCTTCAGCACATTGGTGAAGGCTTCGAGCAGGATGCGCTGCAACTGCAGCGCGGCCTGCGCGGCGAAGGGGGCCATGGGCGGAATCACGGCCACGTCCCATGCCAGTTCGATGCCGGCCGCATCCAGCCGCGGCTGCAGCCGGTAGCGCAGCGTGGCCAGCACGGTGGGCAGGTCGTCGTGGGTGGGTTGCAGGGAGTCGACGGCCATGCGCATCTCGTCGAGCGCGAGCTTCACATGCTCCTCGACCACTTTGCGATCAGGCGCGGGCTGCGTCACCACGTTGAGCAGGCCGACCAGCTGCGAGCCCACGCCGTCGTGGATCTCCCGCATGATGCGCTGGCGCTCCAGCAGCACGGCCTGCTCCTGCTGCTGCTGGCGCAGCGTGTCGAAGGCGCCGCGCAACTGCGCCTCGCGTTCGTCGATGCGGGCCGCGAGATTGGCGTTGAGCGCCCTGTAGTCGGCCACGGTGCGGCTGTAGCGCTCGACCACCAGGCCGGCCAGGATCATCACGAAGAAGAACATCGCGTGCGCGGTCAGCGTGTAGTCGGCGCCGCCGAACAGCCCCATGCGCACCAGCAGCAGGTCGTGCGCGCCGGCCAGAATGGCGAGTGAGCCCGCCGCCATCAAGACCTTCGCGATGCGGCGGCGCTCCACCAGCGCGCCGTACACCACATAGGGCAGGCAGACGATGCTCGTCAGCTGCAGGATGACGAGGCCGCCGGTCCAAAGCTTCGGCAGCGCGAAGGCGAAAGAGGCGCAGGCCAGCGTGACCGTGGTTGCCAGCGCGGTGTAGATCGCACGCACCAGCCACGGCGGATTGCGCTCCAGCACCAGCAGCACGAAGCGGGCGATGAGTCCGATGTGGCACGCATAGCAGACCGCGACCACTGCGCCCCACAGCGGCCAGGGCACCGGCACTTCGGGCCAGACACGGTCGAGGTTGCGCGCCACGCCCGAGAGCGCGGCCAGCGCGAAGCAGCCGTAGAGCGCGTCGCGCTGGCGCAGCCACAGCCCGCCGGCCATGCCGCCCATCAGCAGCAGGCTGACCGCATAGACGATGGCCGAGGTGTTGCGCCAGTTCTGCTGTGCGCGGTAGATGGGCGCGAGCGCCGCCTCGGTGCCGTATTGCACGGTGGCCAGCCCCGCCCCGCGCTGTCGCTGGATGGTGGTACGCACGACCAGCACCTGCGGCTGGCCTTCGCGGTGCAGCGCCGCCGCGACATGCACCAGGTGGTTGCCCTTGGAGGCCTCGTAGCCGGGGTCGCCCAGCGTGCCGTAGCTGGCCACCAGCGCATCGTTGAAAGACACGGCCACCTGGTTGCCCACGCCTGTCATCAGCAGCGCCGAAGGGGCGCCCGCCGGCACGGCGGCGGCGGGAAGCTCCATGCGGTAACTGGCCTTGCCGCCGCGCCCGGGAAACTCGTGGTCCCAGCGAAAGGGCAGCGGCACGCGGCGTATCTGCGGCGGCAGGCCTTCGGGCTCGAGAGTCGCTTCGACGAAGCCGACCTCCATCGGATCGGCGGTTGCCGCGTGGGCGTGGAGCGCCGCCGCGAGCAGCGGCAGGCACAGCACCGCCAGCAGCCAGCGGTGCATCCTCCGGGCGATCACGCTAGGGAAGCCAGCCGAGGTTGCGCGCCTCGAATACCGCTTCCGATTTGTTGTGCACATCCAGCTTGCCGTAGATATTGCGGATATGGGTTTGGACCGTCGACGCCGAGACTCCCATCTGCGTGCCGACTTCGACATAGGTGAAACCACGAGAGACGAGGTCGAGCACCTCGAACTCGCGCGGCGACAGGCGCTCAGGGCGGATGCTGCCACCGAAGGGCGAGGGGGCGGCCAGCTTGGCCGGGGCCGCGGTGCCGGCGCGGGCCTGCCAGCGTCGCAGCAACTGCCGCGCGATCACCGGAGACATGGGCGAGCCGCCCGCGCGCAGGTGGCGGATGTGGGTGGCCAGTTCCGTCTCGGTGCCGTCCTTCAGCAGATAGCCGCTGGCGCCGGCCTCGAAGGCCTGCACCATGTTGGCCTCGTCGCCGAAGATCGACAACACCATCACCGCACAGGCCGGCTGCATGGAGCGGCACTGGCTGATCACTTGCAGCCCGGGGTGGTCTGGCAGGCCGAGGTCCACCAGCAGCACGTCGATGGGGTTGTCGTTCAGCCACGCGAGGATGTCGGCTGCATTGGAAGCACTGAAGGCCAGGCTCAGCGACGGGTCAGCGTCGACGACACGCGCGATGCGCTCGCGCATGCCGGTGTCGTCCTCGACCAGGGCAACCTGCGTTGCCTGCGTCATGCGCCAGCCTGCTGCGTCACCCAGCGCCAGGTCTTGCGGTCGATGGTTTGCGGCAGGGTGGCCGGGTCTTTCTGGAAGACCTGCACGGTGATGCGGTCGGCATCGATGTCCAGCAGGCCCCAGTTGCATTGCAATGCGCCCAGCGTGACCAATGTGCATATCGCCGCGCCTGATGCGGTGGCCTCGAACAGCAGCCGTCCGCGTTCGGTAGGGTACTGGGTGATCTTGTTGTGGTGGACGTCGCCGCTCAGGATGAGGATGCGGTACTTGTCGGCCAGCGCCAGCAGGCGTTCGTGTTCCGCGGCGCAGCCGAGCCAGGTTTCGCCGCTGTTGGCCTCGAACACCACGCCCGAGGCCAGCAGGTGAACCGTATCGGACGATGCGCTCGCGCAGGCCGCCTCGAAGTCGTCGAGTTGCTTGCTGCCCATCAGCGCCTTGCGGCCACGCGACGACTTGAAGCTGCGGCCGTCGGTGAGGTGGAGCAGCACGTCATTGGCAAGCGGCACGTTGCTGTAGCCGGGCGGCGGCACGTCGGCGGCCCATGGCGGCGGCACCTGGGGAAAGCTGCCGGGCGCGAACCGGGCGGCCAGTGCCTTGCGATAGCGCGCGAACACCGCACGCGTCGGCGCCAGCAGGTGGCTGTACTGCGGCTGTCCCTCGATCTGCGCGCCGCATGAGCCGTTCCAGAGAAAGTCGTGGTCGTCCCAGATGGCGTGCGTGCGCAGCGTGGGGCTCTTCACGAGCGCGGAGAAACCGGGGTGGCTGACCTGCTTGTAGAGGCGCCGATGCGCATGCAGGGCGAAGGTGTTGGCGTCCATTGCCTGGATGGCGGCGGTGCTCTGGCCGTCCGCATCGTAGTAGGCCGAATCGCCCAGAAGCACCAGTTCGTCGCATTGAGCCTGTGCAATCTGGTCCCACACCGGCTGGTCGGGGAAGCTGTACGCGCTCATGCAGGACGTGAAGGCGATGCGCATGGTGAAGAGAAACCCTCGGAGGCTGTTTTCGAATCACGCCGAGGGTATGGGGCGGGGGTGCCCCTGCACATCCTATATACGGGGGAGGCGCGACGCGGCTTTTGCCGGCTGGTTGTGCGGTGCCTGAAACCGCGCGCGCCTGACCCGTTACTTGCTGCGGCGTCGCGTGGACGCCGGCTTCTCGGCGGGCACATAGGTCTGCGACGGTGCCGCGCCGCCGTCCACCCCCAGGCGGCCACCACCGCCGAGGCCCTGGCCGCGCACCGTCTGCGCCTTGTAGTTGCGCAGCGAGCGAACCATCTGGTTGAAGGCGTCCATGAACGCTGCGGCAATCACCTTGCCTTGGGGCGTGCGCGTGTAGCCGCCGATGCCGCCGGCGGCAGAAAGGCCGCTCAGGTTGCCGAAGCCGCCGAAGTCGGTCTTGGAGGCGCTGCCTTCCGCGGCCGCGACCTGCACGCCGGAGCGGTTGTCGATGAGGGTCAGCAGCGCGCTGGCTTCCTTGGTCTGCATGCTTGCGCCGAGCTGCGCAATGGCGCGGCCACGGCCACCGCCCACCAGGCCGCCGAGCGCACCGCCCAGGCCGCCCGCGTCGCTGTTGCTGAACACGATTTCAGGCGACAGGCCGTAGTCGGAAGCGACCATCTGGCCGCGGCCGAAGTTGCTGCCGCCGCGCATTTCGCCCGACTGCTGCAGCGCGCGTTCACGCGTCATTGCGTTCATGCCGGCCGCGCCGCGCTCGACCACGATGAAGCAGTTCGATTGCTGCACCAGCAGGCGCAGCAGGTTGGCGGTGGGCGGCAGCTTGTATTCGCCCGTGAGCACCGTGTACCAGCCCGCGCTCTGGTTCTCGATCAGCGAGACCGTGCCCAGCGGGGAGTCGCAGCGCTCGAGCTGGCTGCTTTCGCCGGATGTCGCGCCGCCCGCGGCGCTGCCGGTGGCCACGGTCTTGGCCGACTGGCTGCCCATTTGCATGTCCATGGTCTGGCAACCCGAAAGGGCCAGCAGGCCGGCGAGTGCGCTTGCGAGAGAAAGTTTGGAAAAAGCCATGTCCCGATCTGTCAAGTGAAAACAAAGCAGCGCGCCCGGGGAGGCGCCACCTGTCTCAATCGAAGATGGGGACCGCATGGCCTGTTGTGACCTCCCTGCTCGTCGCGCCAGCGACCGCGCGACGATACGGGCCGACCGGTAGGCACACCAGTGCCAAAAGTCATGTGTATGCGTGCGCGTTGCTTCCCGCCGCAGCGCCGGAAGAAGAGGGCTGCGGCTGGCAAAGCGGGGGCGATTATTACTCGGTAAACGTTTTAAAACAGACGGCCTGGCGATAGTTTTGACCAATTGGTCTGCGCGGGCGCATCAGGCCAGATAGTTGCCGTTTGCTTCAGGCTGGAACAGCACAGACACCACGCGCGCAGCGCCTTCCGCACCGTTGGGCATGTGCCAGCGTGCGAGCGCGCCGGCACGCTGGCCGAGTAGCCCGATGCCGACGGGCGACAGCACCGATACGCAGCCCGTGCCGGGCTGTGCGTCGCCGGGGTAGCAGAGGGTGATCTTCTGCGTCTGGCGGGTGGCCGGGTCTTCGATTTCGACCTGGGAGTTCATCGTGACGATGTCCGCGGGCACGTCACGTGAGGGCAGGATTTCTGCCGTGTCGAGCAAGTCGGACAACGCCGGCGGGATGGCGCCTCCAGCCAGTTTGCCGAGGCGGACGAAGTCGAGTTCGGTGAGCGTGCGCTCTCCGTGAATGGTTGCAGGCATGAAGCACTCCAGTTGAATGCGACACCGCCCATTGCCGTGGAAGAGCAGGCGAAGTCGCTACCGCGCGGCGTGGTGCCCGGCGGTCAATGGTTCGCGCATCAAGAAAGAAGGTAGCGGACCGCCGGGCTCAGGAAAGTGCGGAGGTGCGTCGCAAGACCGTCGTGATCGCCGCAACGACGACGCCTGCGCCACGGCCAGCCGCTGCCTGGGGCAGGGCTGCGCGCGCAGTGCGGTTGCGGGACATGGACGAGGGGGCCATCGACCGAGTGTAGGTGCGAGGGTGGCCGCCATCAAGCGAATGGCCTCACGTGCCTTGCCGTTAAGGGTGGACATGGCTGCTATGCACAATCGCGCGATGCGCACTTTTCTTCTGTTCGTCGCGACGGCTCTCGCGGAAATCATCGGCTGCTATCTGCCTTATCTGTGGCTCAAGCAAGACCGCTCGGCATGGCTGCTGGTGCCTGCGGCGATCAGTCTCGCGGCCTTCGCATGGCTGCTCACCTTGCATGAAACGGCGGCGGGCCGCGTATACGCGGCCTACGGCGGCGTGTACATCGGCGTGGCCATCGCGTGGCTGTGGGCGGTCGACGGCATCCGGCCGAGTGCGTGGGATATCGCCGGTGTCGCGGTGTGTCTCGCAGGCATGGGGCTCATCGCGTTCCAGCCGAGGTAGGCCGCCTACGACGAGTTCGTTTGGCGAATCGGAATCAGCAGATCGGTGCGCAACTCGGCTTGCTGCACCGTGCGCGGCGAATTCAGGTAGTGCTCCAGCGTGGGCCGGTCGTCGGGCTCGTAGCCGCTGCCCGGCAGCCATCGCGCGTAGAGCGATTGCACGGCGGCATTGATGCGCGCATAAGGGCCGGCCAGGCGATGCACGGCGTAGCAGCCGCCCGGGATGTCGAGCAACTCGACGCCTGAGTCATCCTCCGGCCAAGGGTCGGGAGACGCAAAGGCTGCGTAATACCTGAAGCCGTCGATGTCCTCGGGGGCGCTGAAGGACGCGCCCCAGTGCTCTGACAGCACCCGTGTGCCTGCCTGAAGGCGCAGCCGCCGATGTGTGTGGGGAATGGTCGCGAACGATCCCTGGTGCCGCAGCGCATGCAGCCGCTGCGCGGGGCGTTCGACGATCCGCACGGCGGGTGGCGCGCCCCTGTCGTTGCCGGCCTGCGGCATTGCGTCGACATCGAGCACCGCGCGGACCATCTGCCGCTGGAACTCGCGCGGCGACTGGCCGGTGAACTGCCCGAAGGCGCGCGTGAAGGCCTGTGGGCTCTCGTAGCCCACCGCTAGCGCAACCTGCGTGATGCTCTGGTCGCCGGCTTCGAGCAGTTGCGTCGCGAGCGCGAGCCGCACACGGCGGACCGTGGCGGCCACGGTCTCGCCGGCCACGCTGGCGTAGACGCGATGGAAATGAAAGGGTGAGAAGTGCGCGAGCCGCGCGAGGTCTTCGAGCCGGTGATCGGCCATCGGGTCCGCGACGATGGCCGTGACCGCGCGTGCCACGCGGGCCCGGTAGTCCTGCTCGGTTCGACGGCTTTCCATGCGCGTCAGTGTGCGCCCTTTGCGGGCTGCGTACTTAGCTGGCTTTGCTGAAGTCGCGAGCTTGCACGCCGCCAAAGAAAAAGCCCGCTGTTCGTGAAAACAGCGGGCTTCTCAGAGGCCTTGCGGCTTGATTTGGCTCCTCGACCTGGGCTCGAACCAGGGACCTACGGATTAACAGTCCGGCGCTCTACCAACTGAGCTATCGAGGAACAAGCCTTAAATTATATGCAATGGATTTGCCGATTTTGACTGTGACAGCCTGATTTTTTTATGGTCGATGCATCGACGCCAACAAGGCCCAAATGAAAATGCCCCGCTACTTTATGAGTAGCAGGGCATCCAGTTGCCTTGCGGCTTGTTTTGGCTCCTCGACCTGGGCTCGAACCAGGGACCTACGGATTAACAGTCCGGCGCTCTACCAACTGAGCTATCGAGGAACAAGCCTTAGATTATAGCGTGATTTTTTGTGCCTTCTCAACCGCGCATATCTTCATCGATAAATTTGTGAGGCTCACCACACTCACAACGCGATGCTTACGCCAAGACGCAGCGTGCGCGGCGCACCGGGAAACAGATACACGTGGCTGAACTGGTACGGCGACTCCTTCCAGTAGCGACGGTCGAACAGGTTGTCGACAGCGAGCGTCCAGCTTGTGTTCACGCCACGCAGCCTGGTGTCGTAGCGCAGCACCGCATCGACCCGCGTCCACGAGGGCAGGGTGATCGATCCATCGGGAAGCACGTTGCGCCGGCCTTCGTACGAAAGCTGGCCTGCGATCTCCAGCCCCGGCACCGACGCGACGCGATACGCGGCCTGTGCACGCAGCACTTCCTTGGGCACGTTCGTCGGCGACTGTCCGTTGAGCGCCGGGTTCTCGGTGCTGCCGCGCCGCTTGGCGTCGATCACCGCGATGCTGCCGCCGAGGCGCCACGGCCCCTGGTTCCATTGCGCGCCGGCCTCCAGCCCGCGATGCACTGCGCGCCCGTCGTTGCGCACTTCGCAGTAGCCGCTGCACAGGTCGAGGTTGGTCGTCGGCCGCGAGATGTCGAACCACGCGACTTGCCAGTTGAACGCATCGTTGCCGCCCTTCAGGCCCAGTTCCCACTGGCGCGAGGTCAGCGCGGGCAGGGCCTGCCCCGCGTTGATGTACTGCGAGATCCTGTTCGGCACGACCTGCGATTCCACGCCCTTGCCCCAGCTCGCATAAGCCAGCAAGCCCGGCTGAATGGCGTAGCTCGCGGCGATCCAGGGCGTGGTCACGTCCTGCTTGTAGCCGGTGGGGTTCGAGCCGTCGTTGCCGATGCTGCTGCGGTCGAGCCGCGTGTGGCGCACGCCGAGCCAGGTGGTGAAGCGGTCGTTCCAGCGGATGGCGTCCTGCACCGACAGCTCGGTCGAGCGTTCGTCGCGGTTGGTCTGCGGCGTGGTGGCGTCGGGGTTGGCCGGCACCATGGCCGTGCCCCAGATGTTGCCGGTGCCCGCGTAGTTGTAGGCCTGGTCCTGGAAGCGGTTGCGCACGCGGCTTTGCAGCAGGCCGAAGCCCAGCTCGTGCTTCACGCTGCCCGTCGTCACGTTGCCCTTGAGGCTCAGGCTGCCGGCGGTCTGCGTGCGGCGCTCGTTGTCGCTGCGGAAGTCGTAGACGTCGAAGGTGCCATCGGAGCAGTAGCGGTCGTAGTTGCCCTCGGCGCTGCAGCCGAAGGCGTAGGCCAGTCGGTCGTCGCTCTTCAGGCGCTGCTGGCCGATCTGCGCGCTCCAGCGCCAGTCGTTGTTGATTGCCTGGCTGAAGCGCACCGTGCCCGTCAGCGCCTTGAACACCGACGGCTGCGACCACGGCTGGTTGTTGAGGTTGATGCGCGGATCGACCGGCCTGGGCAGCACGCTGCCGAGCAGGCTGTAGCCGGCCTGGCTCGGCTGCGTCTTGCGGCTTTGCTCGATCTCGAATTCCAGCACCGAGTCGCGCGTGATGCGCCAGTCGGCCGCGAGCGAGAACAGGTTGCGGTTGCCGTCGAGGTCGTGCGTGATCGGCTTGAGGTTTTCGCTCGCCACGTTGATGCGGTAGCCGAACTCGCGGTTCTCGCCCAAGCGCCCGCCCAGGTCGATGGCGCCCAGCAGGCTGCCGCGGCTGGTGGTCTCGATGCGCACCGTGCGCAGGTCCTGCTCGGTAGGCCGCTTGACGACGTAGTTGACCAGCCCGCCTGGTGCACTGGTGCCGGCCTGGATGCCGCTGGTGCCGCGCAGGATCTCGACGCGCTCCTTGTTGTCGAGCGGGATCGACGTCTCGGCGCTGATCGGCAGGCCTTCGCGCCGGTAGTTGAAGCGGTTGTCGAGCACGAAGCCGCGCACCGTCAGGTAGTCCCAGTAGCCGGCGGAGTTGTAGGCGTCGGTGACAGAGGCGTCGAACTGCGTGAGGTCCGCGAGCCGGCGCGCGCCGCTGGCTCGCAACTGCTGGCTGTCGATCACCGTGGCCGAGAGCGGCAGTTCGCGCAGCGGCACGTCGCCGAAGCCGCTGATGTCGGCTTGCGGCGCGGCAGTGCTTTCGTTGACGGTGACTTCGCGCAATGCGGCCTGCTGCGCCTGAGCGCCGCAAGCAGCGGTGACGAGAACGACCGCCAGCGCACGCGAGACGGGCGAAAGCTGCCATGCGGAAGAAGAAAGAGGGGGCTTGGGTTGGTTCATTCTGTTCAGTTGCCGACGGCGTTGCTGTTCATCGCCGCCATCCATTGCCTGGCCGTGGCCTCGGGGTCTTCGGCCGCGACCAGGGCGCGCACCACGGCGACGGAGCCGACGCCCGTGGCCAGCACTTCGGGCAGGCGCACCGCGTCGATGCCGCCGATGCCCACTTGCGGATAGCCGCGCAGCAATCGTGCATAGGCGGCGAGGCGAGCCACGCCTTGCGGCGCGGTCGCCATCTTCTTGAGCGTGGTCGGGTAGACGGCGCCCATCGCGATGTAGCTCGGGCTCACCTTGTCGGCGCGCACCATCTCGGCATAACCGTGCGTGCTGACGCCGAGCCGCGCGCCCGAAGCACGCAGCTGCGCCAGCTGATCGGGCGAGAGTGCGTCGAGGTCTTCCTGGCCCAGATGGATGCCGTAGGCGCCCGCCGCGATGGCGACCTGCCAATGGTCGTTGATGAAGAGCAGCGCATCGGTGCCGCGCACTGCTTCGACGGCTGCCTGCACTTCGCGCTCTATGGCCGCCGCGTCGTCCGACTTGAAGCGCAGCTGCACAGTCGGTACGCCGGCGCGCGCCATGCGCCCGACCCATTGCGCATCGGGCAGCACGGCGTAGAGGCCGAGGCGTTCGGGGCAGGGTGGAAAGGCATCGTCGCGCGCGGCCGGCGGGAACGGGCGCATGCCGAAGTCGGCGGGTGCATCGGGCCACAGCGCGGCGTCGAAGTTGCTCAGGCGCAGTGTCTGTGCGCGCCAGGCGTGGGCGAGGCATTCGGCGTCGATCTCGATGAAGCCCAGTGCCGAGCAAGCCTGCTTGGCGCCGCGGTACACCGGGTCGTCCGACGAGAAAACCGGCGCGCTCACGGGCGCGGCGGTGATGGCGCCGAAGCGCAAGCCGTGGGCCGCGACGATGGCTTGCGCGATGGCGCGGGCGTCGTTGATTGCTGCTGTCATGGTGCGTGATGCCAGAAGGGCGTGCCGAGCACCGGCGTACTGGGTTGCGCCGCGTCTTGCGCGGCCATTGCGCCGGCGCGATGTGCGGTGCGGCCGGCCTGCACCGCGTCGGCAAATGCGCCGGCCATGGCCACCGGGTCTTGCGCCAGTGCAACGGCCGTGTTGAGCAGCACGCCGTCGTAGCCCCATTCCATCACCTGGCAGGCATGCGAAGGCAGGCCGAGGCCCGCGTCGACCAGCATCGGCACCTTCAGCCGGTCGCGCAGCACCTGCAGCGCATAGGGGTTGACCGGTCCGCGGCCGGTGCCGATGGGCGCGGCCCACGGCATCACGGCCTGGCAGCCCACGTCGACCAGCCGCTGGCACAGCACCAGGTCTTCGGTGCAATAGGGCAGCACCTTGAAGCCGTCGCGAATCAGCTGCGAGGCCGCGTCGACGAGATTCAGGGTGTCGGGCTGCAGCGTGTAGTCGTCGCCGATCAGTTCGAGCTTGATCCAGGGCGTGTCGAACAGCTCGCGCGCCATCTGCGCGGTGGCGACCACCTCTTGCACGCTGTGGCAGCCGGCAGTATTGGGCAGCACCGGCACCCCGAGGCGGCGCAGCAGTTCCCAGAAGCCGTTGCCGAGGTCGCTGTTGCCCGAGCCCTGGCTGGCGGTCTGCCGGCGCAGCGAGGCTGTGAGCATCGCGGGCCGGGCGCGCTTCACCGCGGCTTCGAGCAGGTCGGGCGAGGGGTAGCGCGCGGTGCCCAGCAGCAGGCGGCTCTGGAAGGTTTCGCCGTAGAGAACCAGCGGGTCGTCGTGGGTGGTGTTCATCTTGTCGTCTCCATCATTCAGCCGCCCGTCACGGGGCGGATCACTTCGATGCGGTCGTCGAGCTGCAGCGCGCGCGCGGCGTATGCGGAGCGCGGCACGAACTCGCGGTTCACCGCCACTGCGAACGGCGGCGTGGCGTCCAGCGCGGCCAGCGCATCGGTCAGCGTGGCATGGTCGGGCAGGGTGAAGGGCTTGTCGTTGATCAGGATGTTCATGCGTGTGAGGTCTCCATGCCGAAGCTTTCCGCAAGCGTCGAGCGGCCGTGCGCAAGCAGTTCCATCGCGGCGTCGAGCAGCGCGGGCGCGATCATGAAACCGTGGCGGTAGAGCCCGTTGATGCGCAGCACACGCGGCTGCGGCTGCTCGATGGCGGGCAGGTTGTCGGGCAGCGTGGGCCGGCACTGCGTGGCGATTTCGACGATGCGCGCCTCGGCAAAGCCGCTGTGCACCGCATACGCGGCGCTCAGCAGTTCCAGCGTGGAGCGCACGCTGGCGGGCGACATGTCGTCCGATTCGATCTCGGTCGCGCCGATCACGAACAGGTTGCCCGGCTTGGGCGCGATGTAGAGCGGGTAGCGCGGATGCACCAGGCGCGTGGGCCGCTGCAGCGTCACTTCGGGGGCGTGCACCCGAATGACTTCTCCGCGCACGCCGCGCAGCGCATTCCTTTGGGGCCGGGCACCCAGGCCCCGGCAGTCGATCACCCGGTCGGGCTGGCCCGCTGTGCCGGGCGTGAAGTCCGAAGGTGCGCGCGCCGAATGCCAGTGCAGCGTCACGCCGGGGCTGGCTTGCAGCGTGGCAAG
This sequence comes from Variovorax sp., assembly GCF_965279555.1. NCBI lineage: Bacteria > Pseudomonadati > Pseudomonadota > Betaproteobacteria > Burkholderiales > Comamonadaceae > Variovorax > Variovorax sp. The sequence goes on from NZ_OZ257247.1 coordinate 1,989,848, forward strand.
CAGGGACGCGAGCAGCGCGCGGTTGTCGAGCTGGCCTTCGCCCGGCAGGAACAGGCCCTGCGCGAACCGCTGGCCGAGCGAGGGCTCAAGTGCGGTGATCGCCTTGCCGTCGAGTGTTTGCATCGGCGCAAGCTCAGGCACCTGCGTGCCGGTGCTGGCGAGCACGCGCGCCAGGCGTGCGGCTTCTGCGGCGTCCTGCCGGTGCCAGAGAACCAGCGTGCCTTCGCGCTGGAAGAACACGGGCTGCGCCAGCGTCGCCAGCAGCGCGGGCCAGCGCGACAGCGCGTGCTGCCCCATGCGCACGACCGACACCGGCGCTACCGCCGATTCGGCCAACGGCGCGAGCATGGCGGCGGCCACGCGTGCGGCAGCGCCTTCTGCATCGGGGCCGCCCGCTTCGAACAGGCCGACCTTGCAGCCCGCCTGCGCGAGCGTGACGGCCATCAGCCGGCCCATCAGGCCCGCGCCAAGGATGGCGGCGGATTGAAAAGGAAGGCTCATGGTCTCGCTCCTTCCGACCTTCGATACCGCCGATAATTTTCGGCATGACCCAAGCACCCACCCAGCGCTACGCACGCGTGCTCTCCATTGCCGGTTCCGACAGCGGCGGCGGCGCCGGCATCCAGGCCGACCTCAAGACCTTCGCGGCGCTCGGCTGCTATGGCATGACCGCCATCACCGCGCTCACCGCGCAGAACACGCTCGGCGTCTCGGGCATTCACGGTGTTCCGCCCGACTTTCTCAAGGCGCAGATACAGGCCGTGGTGGAAGACATCGGCGTCGATGCCGTCAAGCTCGGCATGCTGCACGCGCCCGAGGTGGTGGAGGTGGTGGCCTGGGCCATCGACCGCTACCAGCTCAGGAACGTGGTGCTCGACCCCGTGATGGTCGCGACCAGCGGCGACCGACTGATCGCGGCCGAGACGGTGCAGGTGCTGGTGCGCGAACTGTTCCCGCGCGCGCTGGTGGTCACGCCCAACCTCGACGAAGCCGCGTTGCTCATCGGCCACCCCATCGACGGTATCGATGCGCTCGACAGCGCTGCCGACGAACTGCTGGCGCTCGGCGCGAAGGCCGTGCTGCTCAAGGGCGGCCATCTGCCGGGCGACGACGTGGTCGACGTGCTGCTGCGGTCCGGCGGCGAGCGCACGCGGCTGGCTTCGAAGCGCATCGACAGCCCCAACCTGCACGGCACCGGCTGCACGCTGTCGTCCGCCATCGCCGCGCACCTGGCGTTGGGCGCGGCGCTGCCGGAGGCTGTCGAGCGGGCGCGTGCGTACATCCTTGGCGCGATGGCCGCCGGGGCGGATGTGAAGATCGGCGCGGGTCATGGTCCTCTCAACCACGGCTTTGCGCCAGTGCCGACGCACCGCTTTGCGCTGAAGGCCGGCTGAGCCACGCGAGCGCGAAGGTCGCGGCCAGCGTCGGCAGCGCTGAGCCGAACTGCGGCGCCCACTTGGCCAGCGCGTGATACGCGGCAATGCCCGCGATCCAGATCAGCGCCGCGCCGAAATCGATCTTCCGCGCACCGCCGGCCGACACGGACTGCCCGCTGCCAAGCCGCCCGATGATCACGCCGTAGAGCGGCACGAACACCGAGCTCAACAGCAGCAGGAAGGGCTCCAGCGTGTGCATCGGCAGCACCAGTGCAAAGCCGATGCACAGCGCGGCCAGCAGCAGGCCCCAGCGCTTCACGCTCCAGCGCGGCAGCAGGCTGTGCGTGGACACCGAACCCGAGTAGAGGTCGCCGTAGGCGTTGTCGAGTTCGTCGATCAGGATCAGGCCCAGCGCCAGCAGGCCGCCTTGCGCGAGCAGCAGCGCCGTGACCAGCTCGGTGCCCGGCTCGGCCACGCTCACCACCATCACGCCGAGCGCATAGCACCAGATGTTGGCCAGCGCATAGCCGAGCCAGGTGCCGCTGAAGGCGCTCCCCAGGCCCCGGGTGCCGCGCTTGCCGTGACGTGCGTAGTCGGCCACCAGCGGCAGCCATGACACCGGCATCGCGATCACCAGGTCCAGCGCGCCGAACATGCCCATGCTGCCGTCGCCCGGTCGCGCCCAGAAGGCGTCGAGTCCCTTGGCATGCAGCCGCGTCGCGAACTGCCAGCTGAGCCACAGCAGCGACAACACCACCAGCGGCAGCCCGAAGCGGCTGACGAAGCGCCGCACCAGCTTGACCATCGAGCCCGCGAGCAGGGCCAACAGCACAGCGCCCCAGAGCAGCGTCGTCAGCACGCCGCCCCATGCCGAGCCGATGGACGGCCCGAACGCCGCCTGGCCTATGGCCTGCGTGCCCTCGCGCATGACGACCAGCTCGAAAGTGGTCCAGCCCATCAGTTGCACGATGTTCAGCAGCACCGGCAGTCGCGCGAAGGCGCTGCCGTAGGTGGCGTGCATCAGGCCGGCGCTGGCAAGGCCGCTTTCGCAGCCGAGCCGCGCGGTCCAGGCCAGCAGGCCCGCGCCTATGCAGGAACCCAGCACGATGGCGATGGCCGCGTCCCGCGTGCCCACCGCGGGCACCAGGTAGGCGCCGATCTGCATCACCAGCAGGCCGACTCCCAGGCTGAACCACAGCGCGGCGTGGTCGTGCCAGCCGAAGACGCGCTGCGACATGGGCAGCGGTGTCAGCGCTTCGTTGTTGTTGTCGTGTGCCATCCGTTTGCTCCAGTGCAAAAGGTTTGGCAGGTGGGCGGGGCCCGAGCGACACGGTCGTCACGCGAGACAACGTGAGCGGCCACCGGACCAGCTTCCCTGCGCGAGGATTACCTCAATCAGGTTCAAAGGGACTTTCTCAGCCGAACGGCAAGCCGCCCAGCACCCCTAGCAATTGCGCCGCGGGGAACCCACGGCGCGGGCAGCAGTTTATCCGCTGCCGGGAAGCCGCAACGGCAGGCGTGCCTTTGCTGGCAGGGGGAAACCCTCGGGCCGCCCCCTTGCTGCGCGAGAATCCCCGCGCCCTGAAGAAAAAGCAGAAGAGAACAGAAGAAAACAGAAGAAAAGGGCGCGTGTGCCGATAAGCAGGCAGGAAGAACAAAGAAAGGGAGAGGGATTCGCATGGCCGATGAGGATTTCAAGGGCGCTCGCCTGCGGCGTTTCAGGGTCGACGTAGGCACCATCATCTGTGCCGTCGCGCTGGTGCAGTCGCTGTTGCTGGTGGCCTTCGGCTACTGGGCGGCGGAGAAGCTGGTGTCCAAGGTGGGCACGACCGCGCACAAGACCAACCACGACCGGGTCGAGGACAACGTGCTGGCCTTCCTCGCCAAGACCGAGGGCGTCATCCGCGCCATCGCCGATTCGCCCAGCGTGCATGCGACCGGCGAGGACGGCGAGCAGACAGCCGAGATGCTCTGGACCATGCTGGAGCAGAACCCCGAGCTCGACAGCATCAACGTGGCCACCGACGACGGCCATGTGCTGATGGCCGTTCGCTACCCGGTTCCGGCCATCCGCCAGGTGCTGCGCGGCCCGGACTTCAGCACCGAGACCTGGCAATACAAGAGCTCGCCGGACCTCGAAGGCGGCGACGCCAGGCAGCGTTTCGCGACGACCTCCATCTCCTCTTACCGCAGCGACTTCGACCCCGAGAAGCGCACCTGGTACCGGGAGGCGGTGAAAGCGAAAGGCCCGGTGTGGACCGAGCCCTTCCTGATGAGCGACGCGCAGGAACTCGCCATCGGCCACGCACGCCCCTCCAGCCGCGTCGACGAAGAAGGCCGAAGGCGCGGGCTCGTGGTCGACGCCAATGTGTCGCTGGGGCATCTGTCGAGGCTCGTGCGTATCTTCGGCGCGCTGGGCAACGGCGAGAGCGCCTTGCTGAGTTCCGACCACCACGTGATCGCGCGCAGCGACCATCCCGACCCGGTGCGCCAGCTCGAATCGCCCGACACCGGCGTGCTCGGCGCCATTCATGCGCACATGCTCGCGGCCAGCACGGCGGGCGGTGCCGACGACCTGGCTTTCTCACTCGAGCATGAAGGGCGCAACTACCTCGTGCAGACCTCGCACATGCCGCACACGCGGTGGCAGCTCGTCAGCTGGGAGCCCGAGGAGATGCTGCTCGGCGGCCTGCAGCGCTCGGTGTTGTGGTCATTGCTTTTGACGCTCAGCTTCCTCGGGCTGGCGCTGTTCATTTCGCTGCGGCTGTCGAAGCTGGTGACCGGGCCCATCGAAAACCTCTCGCGCGTCGCGCGCCGCATCGGGCGGCTGGAGCTGGACAACCTGCCGCTGGAGCCGAGCCGGGTGCTGGAGGTCCAGCACCTCAACCAGGCGCTGGACGAGTCGGCGCGCAGCCTGCAGGCCTTCAGGAAGTTCGTGCCGGTGGACATCCTGCAGCAACTCGTGGCCAAGGGGCACGCGCTCACGCCCGGCGGCTCGCCGCGCCGAGTCACCGTGATGTTCACCGACGTGGAGGGCTTCACCAGCATCTCGGAATCGATGCAGGCCGACGTGCTCGTGAGGCAGCTGACCGAGTACTTCAACCTCGCGTCCGGCATCTTCGCGCGGCATGGCGGCGTGGTCGACAAATTCATGGGCGACGGCATCATGGTGCTGTGGGGTGCGCCGGCCGACCTGGAAGATGCGGAGTACCGCGCCTGCCTGGCGGCGCTGGAACTGCATGGCCGGATGAAAGCGCTCAACGACAAGTGGCGCGCGGAAGGCCTGCACGAGTTTCGCACGCGCGTCGGCATTCACACCGGCCCCGTGATCGCCGGCGTGCTCGGCTCCAGCAACCGACTGTCGTACACCGCAATCGGCGACACGATCAACGCGGCGAGCCGTATCGAGGCCGCCAACAAGGAGCTGGGCACGCGCACGCTGATATCGCAGGAGACCTTCGACGGGCTGGGCGGGCGCCTGCCCACGCGCCGCATCGAGGAACTGGCGGAACTGCGCGGCCGGCAGACGCGCATGGTGCTGTACGAGCTGCTCGAGACTACGCCGCCGGCCTGACCCTGCGCGCGAAGGCTTCGAGCCCGTCGATGGTCATCTGGATGTGGCGCTCGAAGCTGCTGTCCAGCGGCACCGTGGTGCCGTTGTCCCAGCGCACGATGAAGGCCTTGTTGGCCAGCAATGGCAGGTTGCGCGTAAGCACCGGGTGGTCGAGCGGGCGGATGGTGTGCACGCGTTCGCGCAGTTCCTCGGCCCAGGCCTGGGTGTTGTCGGCGGGCAGGGGTGAGAACTCCATCGTCAGGAAACCCAGCATCGCCGCGATCACGCAGTTGTAGGCCTCCAGCAGAGGTTCGCCCTCGAAGCCCGCCTCGGTCAACGCGGCCAGGACGCCTTCGACCAGCTCCGTCGGCAGGCTGCCGTTGGACACCAGTTGCGCGCCCAGCAGTTGCGCCACGTTCGGGTGGCGCCGCACGGCGTCGCGGCAGCGGCGGAACAGTGCCGCGATCCATGCCTGCCATTCGAGCTTGCCCGCAGGCGGCGCAACGCTGGCCATGACGACAGCCGCCACTTCGGCCAGCAGGGCTTCGCGCGTGCTGACGTGCCAGTGCACCGTGGCCGGATACACGCCGAGCCGCGCCGCCACCTCGCGCATGCTGAACGCGCCGAGGCCGAACTCGTCGATCAGTGCCAGCGCGACTTCGGCGATGCGCTGCTTCGTCAGCTCGCCGCCGCCGGCGGGGCGGCCGACGGAGCGGGGCTTGGGTGGCGGGGTCGTCTTCATGGTCGATGCCATTGTGCGGCAGCTCAATTGATCGTATAAACAATTTTAATTGTTCACTGATCAATTAATCCCTGTCTGCAAACCAAGGACATCCGCCATGACCCATGCCGCCATCGACCAGGCCCTTGCCGATGCGTACCAGCGCTTCACCGACGCCAACCCGGCCAGCCAGCGCCAGTTCGAAACACAGGCGCGCTACATGCCCGGCGCCAACAGCCGCTCCGTGCTGTTCTACGCGCCGTTCCCCCTGACCATCGCAAGGGGCGAGGGCGCCGCGCTGTGGGACGCAGACGGCCACCGCTATTCAGACTTCATCGCCGAGTACACGGCCGGCGTATACGGCCACTCCGCGCCGGAAATCCGCGAGGCCGTCATCGAGGCGATGCAAGGCGGCATCAACCTCACGGGGCACAACCTGCTCGAAGGCCGGCTGGCCCGGCTGATCTGCGAGCGCTTTCCGCAGATCGAGCAACTGCGCTTCACCAACTCGGGCACCGAGGCCAACCTGATGGCGCTCACGGCGGCCCTGCACTTCACCGGGCGCCGCAAGATCGTCGTTTTCTCGGGCGGCTACCACGGCGGGGTGCTGGGCTTCGGCGCCAGGCCTTTGCCGACCACCGTGCCGTTCGACTTTCTCGTGCTGCCCTACAACGACGCCCACACCGCCCGCGCGCAGATTGAGCAGCACGGCCCCGAGATCGCCGCGGTATTGGTCGAGCCGATGCAGGGCGCGAGCGGCTGCATTCCGGGGCAACCCGACTTCCTGCAGGCCTTGCGCGAATCGGCCACGCAGGTGGGCGCGCTGCTGGTCTTCGACGAAGTCATGACCTCGCGGCTGGCGCCGCACGGGCTGGCGAACAAGCTCGGCATCCGTTCGGACCTGACCACGCTGGGCAAGTACATCGGCGGCGGCATGTCTTTTGGCGCCTTCGGCGGGCGCGCCGACGTGATGGCACTGTTCGACCCGCGCACCGGCCCGCTGGCCCATTCGGGCACCTTCAACAACAACGTGATGACGATGGCGGCAGGCCATGCCGGGCTCACTAAGCTGTTCACGCCCGAGGCGGCCGGCGCGCTGGCCGACAGGGGCGAGGCGATGCGGGCGCGGCTCGACGCGCTGTGCGCGAAGGAGGGCGTCGCCATGCAGTTCACCGGCATCGGCTCGCTGATGAACGCGCATTTCGTGCAGGGTGAGGTGCGCAGTACCGACGACCTGGCGGCGGTCGACGGGCGGCTGCGGCAACTGCTGTTCTTCCACCTGCTGAACGAGGGCATCTACACCTCGCCGCGCGGCTTCGTCGTGCTGTCGCTGCCGCTGACGGATGGGGACATCGACCGCTACGTGGCCGCCATCGGCAGCTTCATCGGCGAGTACAGGGCGCTGCTGCCCCGCGCGGATTAGGCCTTGCTCACGCCCAGCAGATCGTGCAGCCGCGTGCTGGTGGTCGTGTACTGCAGCGGCACCGCCTTGCCCGGAAACACGATGGAGGTTGCACCCCAGGCGGCCAGCGTGGCCTCGTGGAAGCCGCAGACGATGAGCTTCTTCTTGCCCGGGTAGGTGTTGATGTCGCCCACAGCGAACACGCCGCGTTCGCGGGTTTCGTATTTCTCGGTGTCGACCGGCACCTGCTTGCGCTCCAGTTCCAGCCCCCAGTCGGCGATGGGGCCGAGGCGCGGGGAAATGCCCAGGCAGGCGATCAGTGCGTCGAGCGGCAGGTCGAGCGTGGTGGCGTCGGGCGTGACGATCTGGAGCTGCTTGCCGTCGAAGGCGCCGGGTTGGCCGACCTTGAAGGCCAGCTTGCCCTGCGCCACGAGCCGGCGCATGGCCGCGACCGTGGCCTCGTCGGCCTGGAAACCGTCGCGGCGATGGACCAGCGTGACATGCGAGGCCGTGCCAGTCAGCGCGATGGCGGTTTCCAGCGCAACGCCGTCGCCGCCGTTGACCACCACGGTCTGCCCCGCGAAGCGGTCCAGCGAATCGGGGTGATAGAAAAGAGACGTGCCCTCGAAGCGCTCGATGCCTTCCAGCGCAATGCGCTTTGGCACGAAGGCCCCGACGCCCGCCGCGATGAACACGGTCTTCGCCAGGAAAGCCTTGCCGGCCGAGGTGGTCAACAGCAGCCGGTCGTCCGGTTGCCGGGCCAGCGTGGCTACCTGCTCACCGAAGTGGAACTGCGGCTTGAACGGCGCCACCTGCTGCAACAGCGACTTTGCCAGGTCGCGCCCGCTGGTCACTGGCGTGCCGGGAATGTCGTAGATCGGCTTGTCGCCATACAGCGCCACGCACTGGCCGCCCGCGGCGGGCAGTGCGTCGACGATGTGGCAGGAGATTTCGAGCAGGCCCAGCTGGAAGGCCTGGAACAGCCCCACGGGGCCGGCACCGACGATCAGGGCGTCGGTCTCGATGGGCGCGGCGATGGCGGCCGGCTGGTTCAGCGGATCAGCTCCCCGACCTTGTCCGTCTTGTCTTTCCATTCTTCGGCATCAGGCAGCGCGGGCTTGCGCTTGGTGATGCTCTTCCAGCCGTCGGCCAGGGCCAGCTCGGCGTTGATCTTGATGAAGGCGATCTGGTTGGCCGGCAGGTCTTCCTCGGCGTAGATGGCGTTGACCGGGCACTCGGGAATGCAGACCGCGCAGTCGATGCATTCGTCCGGGTCGATCACCAGCATGTTGGGACCTTCGCGGAAGCAGTCGACGGGGCAAACGTCCACGCAGTCGGTGTATTTGCAACGGATGCAGGCTTCGGAGACGACGTGGGTCATTTGTCTTTTTGCGTCAGAAGTGGTCGGGAAAAACCCTAGATTTTAGGCCTTTGCGGCGGCGGGCTGCACGAGCACGGCGGCAGCGGTCTTGTGGGAGGCCGTATCGACCAGCACCAGCGAGCCCAGCGCACGCGATTGCGTGAACGGCAGCACTGCCAGCGGCTGCTGCAGCGCGAGCACCACGTCACCGATGGAGTTGGCTTCCAGCTGCGTTGCAGGCTCCGATTCGAGCGTGGTGATGTTCACCCGGTCGACGATGCGCGCCACCTTGGCCTTGACCCAGCGGTGGCCTTGCAGCGCCCAGTACACGCGGCCCGCGACCAGCGGCTCGTCGTCGAGCCAGGCCACGGTGGCGGTGATCTCGCGCACCGGCTCGAAGGCGCCGGGCGCCAGCAGCCAGTCGCCGCGCGACACGTCGACCTCGCGGTCGAGCACGATGCCGGCGCTGTGGCCGGCGTGCACCGACTTCGGCTGGCGCGTGTGGCTCAGCACCTGCGCCACGGTGGCGGTCTGGTTGCTCGGCAGCACGGTCACGCGCTGGCCTGGCTCCACATGGCCCGAGGCGACACGGCCCCAGAAAACGCGGCGGCCTTGCGAGGTGTCGGCGGAGGCCGAGAACTTCTCGACCCACTGCACCGGGAAGGCGAAGGGCACGGCCTCGTCCTGCGCGGTCACGGGCAGCTCTTCGAGCAGCTCGAGCAGGCTGGGGCCTTCGTAGCCGACCCAGTCGGCATGGCGCGTGGCCACGTTCCAGCCCTTGAGCGCCGAGATCGGCACGATGGCGGCCACCTGCACGCCGGCCGCTTCGGCGAAGGCGTTGAGTGCGGTCGAGATGCGTTCGAACGCTAGGCCGGCATCGGCAATGGCGTCGAGCTTGTTCACCGCGAACACGATCGACTGCACGCGCAGCAGATGGCACAGCAGCGTGTGGCGGCGCGTCTGCGGCAGCAGCTCGCGCTTGACCACGGTGCCGTCTTCCACTTCGGCGGCCCAGGCCAGCTTGGTGGCGTCGACCAGCACCACGGCGGCGTCGGCAGCCGAGGCGGCGGTGACCATGTTGCGCGTGTACTGCTCATGGCCCGGCGCGTCGCCAATGATGAACTTGCGCTTGGCGGTCGAGAAGTAGCGGTAGGCCACGTCGATCGTGATGCCCTGTTCGCGCTCGGCCGAGAGGCCGTCGGTCAGCAGGGCGAGGTCGGTTTCGCCGCCGCGCTGCACGCCGGCCAGCTGGTCTTGCAGCACGGTCTTGCTGTCGACCAGCAGGCGGCCGATCAGCGTGCTCTTGCCGTCGTCGACCGAGCCGCAGGTGATGAAGCGCAGGGCGGTGCCGGTGTCGCCGTGGACTTCGGCGGGCGAGGCGTTTGAAATGGCAGCAGCGTTCATTGAGTGATTCTCCAATTCGTGGAACACCGCGGAACCGGGTCTGCCGGGCCGCTGGTGTTGCCCCCTTCGAGGGGCTGGGCGTAGCGACACGAAGTGCGCGAAGCCTTGGGGGTGGGTCAGAAGTACCCGTCTTTCTTTCGTTTTTCCATCGAAGCCTCGGACGTCATGTCGTCCATCCGGGTGGCGCCGCGTTCGCTGACGTCCACCGACAGGGTCTCGAGCACCACGTCGTCGGCATCGGCCGCCAGGCTTTCCACCGGGCAGGTGGTGGTGATGTCGCCCACGGTGCGAAAGCGCACGTCGCGCACCTGCACCGTTTCGCCGTCGCGCGGCGGTGTCAGTTCGGTCACGGGCACCAGCAGGCCGCGGCGTTCCACCACTTCGCGCTTGTGCGTGTAGTAGATCGAAGGCAGTCCGACTTCCTCGCGGGCGATGTACTGCCACACGTCGAGTTCGGTCCAGTTCGAGATCGGGAACACGCGGAAGTGTTCGCCCGGGGCCAGGCGGGTGTTGAACAGCGTCCACAGTTCGGGGCGCTGGTCCTTGGGCTGCCACTGGCCGAAGCTGTCGCGGTGCGAAAAGATGCGCTCCTTGGCGCGCGCCTTTTCCTCGTCGCGGCGGGCGCCGCCGATCAGCGCGTCGAATCGGAATTCCTCGATGGCTTCGAGCAGCGTCACCGACTGGTGCGCGTTGCGCGACTCGCCCGGATGGGCCAGGCGCACGGTGCCGCGCTTCATGGAGTCTTCGACGCTGCGCACGATCAGCTCGGCGCCCAGTTCCCTGGCGCGCTGGTCGCGATAGGCCGTCACTTCAGGGAAGTTGTGGCCGGTGTCGATCATCAGCAGCGGATAGGGGATGCGGCCCACGCCGAAGGCCTTTTCCGCGCACTTCAGCAGCACCAGCGAATCCTTGCCGCCCGAGAACAGCAGGGTGGGGCGCTCGAAGGCGGCCGCCACTTCGCGCAGGATGAAGATGGTTTCTTCCTCCAGCGCATCGAGGTGCTTGTTGGACAGGTGTGCCGGCGGCAGCAGCAGATCGGTTTCGGTACGGGCGTTCATCGGATGGGGTGCTTGCTGAATGCTGGGAATCGGTAGGGCGTTGGCGCTCGCTCAGTGCGCGAGATGCAGGCCGCACTCGCGGTTGTCTTCGCCCTTGGTCGGGTCCACGTAGTCGAAGTTGTTGGGCAATCCGTGTTTCACGCAGTACTCGTGAAGATCCTTGGACGACCAGTGCAGCAGCGGAGCCACCTTGATGAGGCCGTCGGGGTTCACGCTGACCGGGTCCATCTGCGCGCGCACGGCCGTGTCGGTGGCCCGCAGCGCGGTGAACCAGGCCTTGGGCGCCGTCTCGCGCAGCGCGCGGGCAAAGGGCTCCAGCTTCACTTCTTCGGTGAAGGCGGCGTGGCGCGGATCGTCCAGCGCCGGTGTCGGGCCTTCCACGGCTTCGCGATGCGCACGCGAGCGGCGCGGCAGGTAGATGTGCAGGTCCAGGCCCAGCTGCTTCGTCACTTCGTCGGCAAAGCGGTAGGTGGCTTCGGTGTTGTAGCCGTTGTCCATCCACACTACGGGAACATCGCGCTTCACGCGCGTCACCATGTGCAGGATCACGGCCTCGAAGGGACGGAAATTGGTGGTGACGATGGCGCTCTGGCCCAGGCCTAGCGCCCAGTCCACCAGGCCCTCGGCGTTGCGGCCGAGTTCGGTGTTGATGCGTGCGAAATCGATGTCCGTGGCAATGCTCATGTCGAAGTTTTCCTGCGTGCTCAGGCGCCGGCCGCGAAGTGCGGGGCGGTCTGCACCGCATCGCCCTGGTAGAAGGCGTTGAAGCGGTCGAACTGGCGTTGTGCGTCGGAAGCGTCCACGCCTTCCTTGAGCACGGCGCTGGAGAAGCCGGTGCGTTCCATCTGCACCAGCTGGTCGATCAGCACGTCGCCCGTGGCGCGGATGTCGCCCGTGAAGCCCAGGCGGCGGCGCAGCAGGAAAGCCTGGCTGTAGGCGCGGCCGTCGGTGAACTTGGGAAAGTGCAGGTCGATGCGTTCGATGTCCGCCAGGCACACCTCGATGGCGAGCGGGTCGGCGTCGTTGGCCAGTTGCAGGACCTTCGGGTCGCCGTCGTCGATGTGTTCTTCGGCCGAGAGGATGTTCAGGGTTTTTTTCATTAGGAAACCTCCGCGCGATGCGCTACGGTATTCGCCTTGGGAGCGGCCCGGCGGCTCATGCCGCTTCCTCCACCTTGAAACGCGCACCGTTGGCGGCGGCCTTGAACGGGTCCGGGCCCACGCGGCGCAGGGTGTCGATGAAGTTCTCTCCGTTCTCACGGGTGTCGCGGTAGGTGGTGAGCACGGCCTCGATCACGCCCGGCACTTCGGCCGCCGAGAACGAGGGGCCGACCACCTTGCCGGCCTGCGGCGCGCCGCTGAGCGCGGAGCCGTCGGAGCCGCCGAGCGTGACCTGGTACCACTCCTTGCCGTCCTTGTCGACGCCCAGGATGCCGATGTGGCCGCTGTGGTGGTGGCCGCAGGAGTTGATGCAGCCGCTGATGTGCAGGTCGATCTCGCCCAGGTCGTCGAGCTCGTCGAGGTCTTGATAGCGCTCGGTGATGGCTTCGGCGATGGGGATGGAGCGCGCATTGGCCAGCGCGCAGAAGTCGCCGCCGGGGCAGGCGATCATGTCTGTCAGCAGGTGCACGTTGGCGCTGGCGAGGCCGGCGGCGCGGGCGGCGAGCCACAGCGCGTGCAGGTCTTCGGCATGCACCCAGGGCAGCACCACGTTCTGGTCGTGCGTCACGCGGGCTTCGCCGGCCGAGAAGCGGTCGGCCAGCTCGGCGAGGGTGTCGAGCTGGTCGGCCGATGCGTCGCCGGGCGCCTGCTTCAGGCGCTTGAACGACAGCGTGACGGCGCGCAGCGCGGGGTTCTTGTGCGGCGCCACGTTGCGGGCGAGCCAGCGGGCGAACTGCACGTCGTCGGCGGCGTGGGCGCGCAGTTCGGCGTCGGTCTTCTCGGCGCTCTGAAGCACGCGGGTGGCCAGCGTCGGTGGCACGAAGGAGGCGGCCACGCGGTCGAACTCGGCCTGAGTGATGGTGTGCGGCGCGCCGTCGTGCTCGAGGATCTGCTTGTACTCGGCGTCCACGTCGTCGATGTAGCGCTGGCCTTCGGCCTTCACCAGGATCTTGATGCGCGCCTTGTAGATGTTGTCGCGGCGGCCGTAGCGGTTGTAGACCCGGATCACCGCTTCGAGGTAATTCATGATCTGCTGCCACGGCAGGAACTCGCGCAGCACCGTGCCCACGATGGGCGTGCGGCCCATGCCGCCGCCCACCTGCACGCGGAAGCCCACATCGCCAGGGGCGATGTTTTGTGATGCATCGCCGGCTTCATGCTTCACGATGTGCAGGCCCACGTCATGCCAGCCGGTGGCGGCGCGGTCTTCGGTGGCGCCGGTGATGGCGATCTTGAACTTGCGCGGCAGGAACGCGAACTCGGGGTGCAGCGTGCTCCACTGGCGCATGATTTCGGCGTAGGGGCGCGGGTCGGCGATCTCGTCGACGGCGATGCCGGCGCGCTCGTCGCTCGTGATGTTGCGGATGCAGTTGCCGCTGGTCTGGATGCCGTGCATGTCGACCGAAGCCAGCAGGTCCATCACGTCGGCAGACTTGGCCAGCGGAATCCAGTTGAACTGGACGTTCTGGCGCGTCGAGAAGTGGGCGTAATGGGTGGGCAGCTTCTGGCTGCCGAGCAGGCCTTGCGTTTCGATGGCCTTGCGGTAGACCTCGGCTTCGGGCTCGTCGTACTCGCGGGCGATGCGGGCCAGCACGCGGATCTGGCGGCTGGAGAGCTCGCCGTAGGGCACGGCCACGCGCAGCATGGGCGCGTAGCGCTGGACGTACCAGCCGTTTTGCAGCCGCAGCGGGCGGAACTCGTCTTCGTGGAGGCGGCCCTTCTGCCAGCGCTCGAGCTGGTCTCGGAACTGGGCGGCTCGTTGATGAACGAACTGGCGATCGAATTCTGTGTATTGGTACATCGTGCGTGTGTCTTGAAGAAGTGCGGTGCCGCACGTACAACGGGGCGCCCCAGCAAGAAGCCGAGATTCTGGAAGCGCGGCTTATGGAAACAAACTATTTTTTGGTTCGCGCCTTATGCGGATAAGCTTATTCGCCAGTATCCATGCGGGTTTCCAGGCGGTTTGATGCTTATTCCGGATAAAGCGAAAGCGCCTACTGGTCGTCGCCATGCCGACTGCCGGTGAATGAAACAGCAAGGGTAAATGCTGACGCGGCGGCCGCTGTACGGCGTTGAAATGATTATCCCGAATAATCAAATCGACGCAGGACGCAATGAGCTCCCAGCCTTCTTCGACCTCGCGCCGCGGCGCGCTGATTGCCGGAATCACCGCCGTGGCCACGCTTGCCGATGCGAGGGCGGCCGGCGCGCCGCCATCGGCCATCGCCACCCCGACCAGCGAGCGCATTCCCGTCGTGCTGCCGCGCACGGAATTCGTCTATGAAGCCATCGTCGACATCGCCGCGCCGATGACGCTGGGCGCCTCGCCTTTCGGCGAGCGCTTCATGGTGCCGATCACGGGTGGTTCGTTCGAGGGCCCGGGCCTGCGCGGCACGGTACTGGCGGGAGGTGCCGACCGCCAGCTGCTGCGCCGCGACGGCGCGAAGAACCTAGATGCCGTGTACGAGCTGAAGACCGACGACGGCGTGGTGATCTCGGTGCGCAACACCGTGTTGTCGCGCAGCCCGAAGAATGCGCCGCGCTATGTGTTCTCCACGCTGCAGATCGTTGCGCCCGAGGGCAGATACGGCTGGCTCAACGACTTCGTCTACGTGGGCACGCTCGATGCGCTGCGGCCGCAGCGCGAGGCCGTGGTGATCCGCGTCTACAAGGTTGTCTAGCGCAGCATCGTCGACATCGCCGAGCAGCAGTTCAGCATGCGCACTGCTGCCTCCACCGTAGGCGCGGTGAAGCGCAGCGTCACGCCGTCGACGCGCTCGAAGCTCGGCCACTGGCAGAACAGGTCGGCCAGCGCGGGCGTCTGGCAGCGAAGCGTGACCTGTTGCGGCCCCTTGAACACCAGCGGCTGTGCGTTCGCGCGCGCAGCCAACGCTTCTTCCACCCCTGCGCGAATCGCTCGGCGCGACTGCTCGGGCGACAGCGACACGCCACTGTTGTTGCCCGTGGCCCGCTTGGTCTGCACGAAGGTCGCGTGTGGAAACAGGGGGCGGTTCTCGGCGATGAACACGTCGTCGCCGCTGCCCATCACCACAGGCGCGCCGTATTCGCCGGCCAGCGCGCCGTAGACGCCGGCTTCGCCCAACTCCTGCTCGCCGAACCAGATGCCGCCGAATGCAAAGCCGTTGATCGTGTGCGCGAGGATGCCGCGCCCATGTGCGCGCGAGTGGTAGCCCACCATGCAGACCGCGTCCACGCCTTCGTCCACGCCGGCCACCATGCTCAGGTAGCGTGGCTTGCCTTGCACCACGCGGGCGCGCGGATCCAGCACATCGGGTGGCATGTTGCGGAAACCGCCGTGCGAGTCGTTCACCAGCACCTCGGTGGCGCCCGCGTCGAAGGCGCCGGCGATGGCGGCGTTGGCCTCCTGCGCCATCAGCAGGCGTGCGCGTTCGTACTCGGGGTTGCCCTGGCGCGTCTGCTCGGGGTGGTAGACGCCTGCGACGCCTTCGATGTCGGTGGAGATCAGGACTTTCATGGGCGCAATGTGATCGGAATCAGGAAGAAAGAGAAAGGGCCGGCAGCAGGTCTCGGAGCGAGGCGCGGTGGTTGCCGTCGCGTCCGGTCACGGCCGTGGCGTGCCACAGGGCATGAATGATCGCCTGTTCCGTGCTGTCGGCGGCGGCCTGGAACAGGCCGTCGAGCAGCCCGTCGTGCAGCATCGCCACGGCGGGCATCGGGCGTTCGACGCTGCCGGGCACGGTGTAGGCGGTGGAAAAGGCCAGCACGATGTCGCCGCTGCCGTGGCCGTAGACCGAGCCGGTGCGGGCCAGTCCGGCGCCCGCGCGCAGTGCCAGCCGGCCCAGTTGGCGCGCGTCGAGCGGCGCGTCGGTCGCGACGACGATGATGATCGAGCCCTTCTCGGGCTCCGTCGATGCCGGTACGCCGCGCACGGCCTGCAGCTGCGCCAGCCGGTCGCCGATTGCATGGCCCGCCAGCAGCAGTTGCGGCTGGCGTCCGTAGTTGGCCAGCACCAGCGTGCCCACCGTGTGCAGCCCGCGGCCGCGCGCCGACACCCGGCGCGACGCGCTGCCGATGCCGCCCTTGAGCTGGAAGCTCGACATGCCGCGCCCCGCGCCGACCGAGCCCTGTGCGAAGTCGGCTGCGGCGCTGTCGTGCGCGCGCAGGTAGTCGGCCTCGCTCACCGCCAGCCGCTGGATGTCGTTGAGGAAGCCGTCGTTGCACTCGAACACCAGCGGGTTGACCGTGGGCAGCGAGCGCCCGGTCTCGGGGTTGGCTGCCGCGCACTGGCGGATCTGTGCCGTGGCCACAGTGCCGACCGAGAAGGTGTTGGTCAGCGCGATCGGCGTCTCCAGCACGCCCAGCTCCGCCAACTGCACCAGCCCCACGCTCTTGCCGAAACCGTTGAGCACCACGGCGGCGGCCGGCACCTTGTCGCGGAACGGGTCGCCCTGGTGCGGGCGGATCACCGTCACGCCGGTCTGGATGCCGCCGTCGTCCAGGGTGCTGTGGCCGACGGTGACGCCGGCCACGTCCGCGATGGTGTTGCGCTCGCCCTGGAGCAGGGTGCCGATGAACGGCGGGGCGGTGGGCTGCATCGGGGAGGACATGGAAGGCATCGGAGAAATCGAGGCGAGAGAAGGACTACTGGCGGTCGATCTTGGGATCGAGCGCGTCGCGCAGTGCGTCGCCCAGCAGGTTGAAGGCGAGCACGGTGAAGAAGATGGCCAGGCTGGGGAACAGCGCCACGTGCGGCGAGGTCACCATGTCGGCGCGGGCCTCGCTGAGCATCGCGCCCCACTCGGGCGTCGGCGGCTGCGCACCCATGCCCAGGAACGACAGGCTGGCCGCCGTGATGATCGAGGTGCCCACGCGCATCGAAAAGTACACCACGATCGACGAGATGGTGCCCGGCAGGATGTGCCGCACGATGATGGTCCAGTCCGACGCGCCGATGCTGCGCTCGGCCTCGATGTAGGTCTGCTGCTTGAGCACCAGCGTGTTGCCGCGCACCAGGCGCGCGAAGGCCGGCACGCTGAACACCGACACCGCCACCACCACGTTGGTCATGCTGCTGCCCAGGATGGCCACCACGCCCAGCGCCAGCAGGATGCCGGGGAATGCGAACAGCACGTCCGACACGCGCATCACGATGCGGTCCCACCAGCCTTCGTAGTAGCCCGCCAGCAGGCCGAATGCGGTGCCGACGAAGCCGCCCACCAGCACCGACAGGAAGCCCGCCATCAGCGAGATGCGCGCGCCCATCAGGATGCGGCTGAAGATGTCGCGGCCCAGCGGGTCGACGCCGAACCAGTGCGTGGCCGAGGGGCCGCTGTTCAGCATGTCGTAGTCGAAGAAGTTCTCCGGATCGAAAGGCACGATCCACGGCGCGAACACCGCGACGAACACCAGCAGCAGCACGAAGGCCGCGGCAATGATGCCCACGGGCTGCTTCTTGAAGCGGCGCCAGCATTCGCCCCAGGGCGTGCGGACCTTGCCGGCGGTTTGCACCGCGGCAACGGGAGACAGTGGAACGATGGATTCGGCAGGCACGCCGGAAGCTTGTTGCGTCATGGCTGCTTGCTCACTTGTATCGGATGGTGGGGTTGATGTAGCCGTACAGCACGTCCACCACCAGGTTGATCAGGATGAATTCGAGCGAGAACAGCAGCACCAGCGTCTGGATCACGGGGTAGTCGCGCATCTGCACGGCGTCGACCAGCAGGCGGCCGAGGCCGGGCCAGTTGAACACCGCCTCCACCAGGATAGAGCCGCCCAGCAGGAAGCCGAACTGCAGGCCCATCATGGTGACCACCGGGATCAGCGCATTGCGCAGCGTGTGCTTGAACACCACGCTGGTTTCGCGCACGCCCTTGGCGCGCGCGGTGCGCACGAAATCTTCCTGGATCACCTCGACGAAGGAGGCCCGCGTGAAGCGCGCCATCACGGCGGCCACCGCCGCGCCCAGCGTGATCGAGGGCAGGATGTAGTGTTTCCAGCTGCTGGCGCCCACCGTGGGCAGCCAGCCGAGCTGGACCGAGAAGATCTGCATCAGCAGCATGCCGAGTGCAAATGCGGGAAAGGAGATGCCCGACACGGCGAGCGTCATGCCCAGCCGGTCAGGCCATTTGTTGCGGTACACCGCCGAGACGATGCCGATGCCCATGCCGAAGATCACCGCCCACACCATGCTGGTGATGGTCAGCATCACCGTCGGGAAGAAGCGCTCGCCGATTTCCACCGACACCGGCCGCCGCGTGCGGATCGAGGTGCCGAAGTCGCCTTGCAGCATGTGGGTGAAGAAGTTCACGAACTGCTGCGGCAGCGGCTTGTCGAGGCCCAGCTCCGCGCGGACCATGGCCACGGTCTGCTCGTCGGCTTCCTGGCCGGCGGCAAGGCGCGCCGGATCGCCGGGCAGCATGTGGACGAACAGGAACACCAGCACCGCCACGATGAGCAGTGTCGGGATCAGGCCCAACAGTCGTTTGAGAAAGTAGTTCAGCATGGGGTGCGGTTGCCGCGAGCGGGCGACGGCGGCATGCCATCGCCCGTCGGGCATTCAGTCAGGAAACGAAGAGCCGGCGATCAGTTCGACACCGCGATGGCGTCGATGTTGATGTTGCCGTCGGGCATCACGAACACGCCCGAGAGGCGCTTGGCGTGCGCCGACAGGTTCTGTTCCGTGATCATCGGCACGCGGGGCAGGTCCTTGCGGATTTCTTCCTGCGCGGTCTTGTAGAGCGCGGTGCGTTCCTTTTCGTCGACAGTCACCAGCGCCTTGGCCAGCGCGTTGTCGACCACCTCGCTCTTGTAGAACGACATGTTGTTCAGCTTGGGCGCCCAGGCTTCCGAGGCGAACAGCGGGCGCAGGCCCCAGTCGGCTTCACCGGTCGACGACGACCAGCCGGTGTAGTACATGCGGACCTTGGCCGTCTTCGGATCCGGCCATGCGTCCACCTGCTCGGTGCGCTGGCCCACTTCGAGCGCCTGCACCTGCAGCTTGATGCCGATCTGCGCGAGCTGCTGCTGCACGAACTGGATCGTCTTCTGGCTGGTCGTGTTGTTGTAGGCGCTCCACAGCACCGACTCGAAGCCGTCGGGGTAGCCGGCTTCCTTCATCAGTTCCTTGGCCTTCTTCAGGTCATAGGGGATGGGGGCCATCTTCTCGGCGTACTTCACGCCCTGCGGCAGCACGCCCTGCGCGGGGAAGGCATAGCCGCCGAACGCGACCTTGGCCAGCGCTTCCTTGTTGATGGCGTAGCCGATGGCTTCGCGCACCTTGGGATTGTCATAGGGCTTCACGAGCATGTTGAATGCCAGGAAGCGCGTGATGATCGACGGCGTGGCCACCACTTCGAGCTTCTCGCTCTTCTTCAGCAGGTCGGCCTGCTCATAGGGAATGGGGTACGCGAAGTCGGCTTCGCCGGTCTGCAGCATCGCTGCGCGCGTGTTGTTCTCGAGCACCGGCTTCCATTGCACCGTGTCGACCTTCGGGTAGCCCTTCTTCCAGTAGCCGTCGAACTTCTTGGCCTTGACGGCTTCGGTCTGCTTCCACTCGACGAACTCGAAGGGGCCGGTGCCCACGGGGTGGAAGGCGATGTCCTTGTTGCCCCACTTCTTCAGCGCGGTGGGCGAGATCATGGCGGCCGATGCGTGGGCCAGCGAGTTGATGAAGGGGCCGAAGGGCTCCTTCAGCGTGATGCGCACCGTGCCCGGGTTCACCGCTTCGACCTTGCTCACGCGGTTGAACTGGTTGTAGCGCAGCAGCTTGTTGTCCTGGTTGAGCACGCGGTCGAGTACGAACTTCACGGCTTCGGCGTTGAAGTCGGTGCCGTCGTGGAACTTCACGCCGGTGCGCAGCTTGATGGTGTAGACCAGGCCGTCCTTCGACACGTCGTAGCTCTCGGCGAGCACGTTCTGCACCTTCAGGTCCTTGTCGAACTGGAACAGGCCTTCATAGAAGGTCTTGGTCACTGCCGTGGTGATGGTGGTGTTGGTGTTGTACGGGTCCAGCGTTTCCGGCTGGTAGCCGATCGACAGAACCACGTCTTTCGCGGCCAGTGCGGTGCCCGAGGCGGCCAGCGCGGCCAGGCCCAGCAGCGCGGATGCCCAGCGCAGGGAGGAAGAAGATTGCTTCATGGAAGAACTCCAGTCGGTTCGAGGAAAAAAGCAGGAGGGGGCCTGCGGGTTGAAAAAATTCTGTGATCCGGAATCAGAAGGCGCCGCCGATGGCATCGAACTTCAAAATGCCCCGCCGATGGCGTCAAACTTCAAAATGCCCCGCCGATGGCGTGGCGTGCCACGAAGTGGCCGGGCGCGACCTGCACCAGCGGCGGCACGTCGGGCTCGTCGCCCACCGCGCGGATCGGGCTTGGAATCTCGCCTTCGAGCAGCGCGCGCGGCTTGTGGCGGCGCGACGGGTCGGCCACCGGCACGGCCGCCATCAGCTTGCGGGTGTAGGCGTGCTGCGGCGCTTCGAACACCGCGCGGCGCGGGCCGATTTCGACAATCTGGCCCAGGTACATCACGGCCACGCGGTGGCTGATGCGCTCCACCACCGCCATGTCGTGCGAGATGAACAGGAAGGCCACGCCCAACTCGCGCTGCAGGTCGAGCATCAGGTTCACGATCTGCGCCTGGATCGACACGTCCAGCGCGGACACCGATTCGTCGGCCACCACCACCTTGGGGTTCAACGCCAGGGCACGTGCAATGGCAATGCGCTGGCGCTGGCCGCCCGAGAACTCGTGCGGATAGCGCTGCGCAACCTCGGGCGGCAGGCCGACCTTCTGCAGCAGCCAGTCGACGCGCTGCTGCGCCTCGGCGCCCTTGGCGATGCCGTGGATCAGCAGCGGCTCCATGATCGAGAAGCCCACCGTCACGCGCGGGTCGAGCGAGGCGAAGGGGTCCTGGAATATGAACTGGATGTTGCGGCGCAGCGCCTGCAGCTCGCGCGTGGGCAGCTCGCGGATGTTCTGGCCGCCGAATTCGATGGCGCCGCTCTGACTCTCGACCAGGCGCAGCAGCGAGCGGCCGGTGGTCGACTTGCCGCAGCCCGATTCGCCGACCAGTGCCAGCGTTTCGCCGGGGTACAGGTCGAAGCTGATCTTCTCCACCGCGTGCACGCGGCGCTTCACTCGGCCGAAGAGGCCGCTGCGCACGTCGAAGCGCGTCACGAGGTCGCGCACGCGAAGAATCGGGCCGGCGTCGGCGCGCACGGTGTCCTGCGGCGTGGCGGGTTCGGGCGGGGCCGCGTCGGCCGGGCTTTCGGTGCGCAGCAGTTCGAACTTGGCCGGCAGGTCGGTGCCCTGCATGGCGCCCAGCTTGGGCACGGCGGACAGCAGCGCGCGGGTGTAGGGGTGCTGCGGCGCCGCGAACACGGTGTCGGAGCTGCCGGCTTCGACCTTGTCGCCGCGGTACATCACCAGCACGCGATCGGCAATTTCGGCCACCACGCCCATGTCGTGCGTGATGAAGAGCACGCCCATGCGCATCTCTTTCTGCAGCTCGCGGATGAGCTGGAGGATCTGCGCCTGGATGGTCACGTCGAGGGCCGTGGTGGGCTCGTCGGCAATCAGCAGCTGCGGCTTGCACGACAGCGCCATCGCGATCATCACGCGCTGTCGCATGCCGCCCGACAGCTGGTGCGGGAAGCGGTCGAGCACGTTGCGCGCTTCCGGAATGCGCACCAGCTCCAGCATGCGCAGCGCTTCGGCGCGCGCGGCCGAGTCGCTCTTGCCCTGGTGGATGCGGATGGCCTCGGCGATCTGGTCGCCGGCGGTGAACACCGGGTTCAGCGACGTCATCGGCTCCTGGAAGATCATCGCGATGTCGGCACCGCGGATGCCGCGCATCGCGCTGTCGCGTGCCTGCGCCAGGTCGAGCACCTCGCCGTTGCGGCGGCGGAACATCATGCTTCCGTTGAGGATGCGCCCGCCGCCGTGCTCCACCAGCCGCATCAGCGCGAGCGAGGTGACCGACTTGCCCGAACCCGATTCGCCCACCACCGCGAGCGTTTCGCCGTGGTCGACGTGGAAGGACAGTTTCTTGACGGCATCGACCGTGCGCTCGGAAGTCGAGAAGCGCACGGTGAGGTCGTCGACGGCGAGGACGCGGCCGTCCGGCAGGGCGAGGGCAGGGGTGGACATGGGAGGCGAGTGAAGATTGCGTTGGCGTTCGGCTTATTGACCGTGGGTCGCTTTTTTTCGCGGGACACCGTGGAACCGGCTTTGCCGGGCCACAGGTGTCGCCCCCTGCAAGGGGGTTGGCGCAGCGACACGAAGTGCGCGAAGACTGGGGGTTTGCTTCATGCTGCGAAGATGGCTGTCTGGGGCTCTTCGTTGCCGCGCGCGTGGCCGCGGTACATGCCTTCGGTGTTGAAGGCCAGGCTCAGGTTGCCGTGGCGGTCGACCGCAATCAGGCCGCCCGTACCGCCGATGGCGGGCAGCGACTGCTGCACCACGGCGTGCGTGGCGGCCTCGAGCGTGGCGCCGGCGTAGGCCATGCGCGCGCACACGTCGTAGGCGGCGGCGACGCGGATGAACATCTCGCCGCTGCCGGTGCAGGACACGGCGGCTGTGCGGTCGTCGGCATAGGTGCCGGCGCCGATGAGCGGCGAATCGCCCACGCGGCCGACGCGCTTGTTGGTCATGCCGCCGGTAGAAGTGGCGGCGGCGAGGTGGCCGTGCATGTCGAGCGCCACGGCGCCGACGGTGCCGAACTTCCTGTCTTCGTCCAGCGGGGCGGCGGGCGCGGCCGTCATGGACGCGCCTTCATGGTCGGTCACCACCCGGCCGGTGCCGCGCACGCGATAAAGCTGCTCGCGGCGCGCTTCGGTAGAGAAGAACGAGGGGTCGACCATCTCCAGCCCGTGTTCGCGCGCGAAGGCTTCGGCGCCCGCGCCTGCCAGCAGCACATGGGCGCCGTCTTCGAGCACGGCGCGCGCGGCACGCACCGGGCGGCGGATGTGGCACACACCTGCAATCGCGCCGGCGGCGAGCGTGGCGCCGTCCATCACGGCGGCGTCGAGTTCATGGGTTTCGTCGTGCGTGAACACGGCGCCGTGGCCGGCGTTGAACAGCGGGCAGTCTTCGAGCAACTCGACGGCCAGGCAGGCGGCATCGAGCGCGGAGGCGCCCTTGAGCAGCGCCGACTGCGCGGCGGCCACGATGCGATTCAGAGCGTCGTGGTAGGCCTGCGCCTGTTCGGCGCTGGTCGTTGCGGCGCTGATGGTGCCGGCGCCACCGTGGATGGCGATCACGGGCACATGGGTCTGGGTCATCGGGGAGCTTTCTTCTTTTTGGGGCCGGCGCCGTTCGGGGCGGCGGCATCGGGTGCGGTGGTGGGGTTCGCGCCGTTCGCGCCGTTCATGCGCAGGAGTCCGTTGGCGCCGTGCAGCCACGGGCGCACGGCCTGCAGGATGCGGCCCGCGGACTGAACCGGATCGGGCGCGCGCAGGGCCACGGCGCTGGTCAGTGCCTCGACCAGCGCGAGCACGCTGGTCTCGCAGTTCGGGCGGTAGCTGGTTTCGGTCTGGCAGTACAGCACCACGTCGGCCAGCGGCGCGAGCGGCGAACTGGGGCGGTCGGTCAGCGCGAGCAGGGCACAGCCCTGGCTGCGCGCAATCTGCGCCAGCGCCACGGTATCGGTCAGGTAGCGCGGGAAGGTGATGCCGATGAACAGGTCCTGCGGCCCGGCATGCATCAGCGTGCGCGCGGAATGCGTCACGCCGCTCACGCCGGAGAGCAGGCGCACGTCGCTGCAGCTGCCGTCCAGTCCGTGCTGCAGCAGGCCGGCGAGCCAGGCGCTAGCGCCGAAGCCGGCGATGTAGATCGAGCGCGCCTTGCCGATGCGCTCGACCGCGGCTTCGCAGGCGGCGTAGTCCAGCGTCTGGCGCGTGGCTTCGATGTTGCGGCGGCTCTCGTCGAGCGCGGTGGCGAACACCTCGGCCACCGTGGTCGGGCGCTCCAGGTTGCCGCGCATGCGCTCCACCGGCGCCACCAGCGGCTCGAAGCCGCGCACCAGCTCCGCGCGGAAGGTGGCGTAGCCGTCGAAGTCCAGCGCGCGCGCGAAACGGTTGGCCGTGGCGACCGACACGCCGACCGCGGCGGCCAGTTCGTCGATGGGCAGCGTCGCGACCTGCAGCGGGTGCTCGAGCACGTAGTCGGCCACTTGGCGATGCGAGCGCGTCAGCCGTGGCAGCGCTTGCGCGATGCGCTGTGCCACGGTGGTGCCTTGGGTGTCGACGGTGCTGTTCATGAAAGGTGCGGAGCGCCCGAAAGTGTGCTTTTTTTGAAAACCAGTTTACAAATATAAGTCAAACAAGAAAATTTTCTGTCATTTCTGACCGTGGATGCAAATACCAGGCCAGCGACGAAGGGGTTTGGCCAAGGTGATTTCGAGGCTTATTTCCCTCGGATGGCGCGCGTTTAAGCTCGTCGGAGTGCTGCTCCTAGGTGTTTTCCCGATGTCGTTGCTTTCCAGTCCGCCCGTCCAACCGCGAAATTTCAGGATCGACGTCCTGCGCGGCATCGCCATCTCGCTGGCGCTGCTGCTGCACTTCCACCTGTCGTACTCGCTGGTGGACAGCCCGCTGGCTGCCGTGCTGCCGGCCGTTTTCATCAAGTCCCTGGCGGTCAACGGCAACTACGGCGTCACCATGTTCTTCGCGGTGTCGGGCTACCTCATCACCTCGACCACGCTGAAGCGCTACGGCAGCCTGGGCGACGTGGACGTGCGCGGCTTCTACGCCTTTCGCTTCGCGCGCATCGTGCCGTGCCTGGTGGTGGCGCTGGCGGTCATCGTCGGGCTCGGCCTGCTCGGGCAGCCGGCGTTCATGAACATCGCCAAGCCGGGGTGGCCGCAGGTCGGCTATCCGGTGGCGGTGCTGTCGGTGCTGACCTTCTGGCACAACCTGCTGATGCAGCACGCGTGGTACTTCAACTACGCGATGAACATCTACTGGTCGCTCTCGGTGGAGGAGGTGTTCTACCTCGCGTTCCCGCTGCTGTGCTTCGGGCTGAAGCGCCAGTGGGCCATCGTGGCCGTGTGGCTGGTGGCGATCGTCGCGGGGCCGGTCTACCGCAGCTTCCACGCGGGCGACGAGATCTACTTCATGTACGGCTATCTCGCATGCTTCGACGCGGTGGCCTTCGGTTGCTGCGCGGCGCTGATCGCACAGCGGTTCAGCCTTGGCGGATGGGCCGGCCGCCAGTTCCAGCTTGCAGCGGCCTGCCTCGTGGCCGTGACTTACCTGCGCGGAATCCACGGCAACGAAGTCTTCGGCTTCACCGCCATCGCCGCCGGAACCGCAGTGCTTCTGGTCGGCGCGCACA
The DNA here is from genome assembly GCF_965279555.1 of Variovorax sp. Classification (NCBI taxonomy): domain Bacteria; kingdom Pseudomonadati; phylum Pseudomonadota; class Betaproteobacteria; order Burkholderiales; family Comamonadaceae; genus Variovorax; species Variovorax sp. The sequence goes on from NZ_OZ257247.1 coordinate 2,015,195, forward strand.
ACGAGAAGGTGCCGGCCTGGGCGCTGCGCAACAGGGCGCTCGCGGGCCTGCGGTGGCTGGGGCGGCACAGCTACGAGCTGTACCTGTTCCACATCGTCGTGCTGGGGCTGATGCGCGGCGTCGTGGCGCGCGGGGAGATGCCTTCCGAGTGGAAGCTTCCGGCGATGGTGTTCTTCGTTGCGGCGTCGGTGGCGGTTGCGTGGGCCATTGCGCGTTTTTATTCGGAGCCGATGAATGCGTGGCTGCGGCGCAGGTTGTCGGGGGCGAGCCAGCGGCCCACCAGCGCTTAGTCGAGCGAGGGCATGCGGATCAGCCCGGCGCGCAGCGCGAGTTCGATCGCGTCATTCCGTATTCCCGCCCCGCAACGGCGCATGCGCCGCGACCATCCAGCAGGCCGCGGTGAAGCGGACTTCATCGCCACGCACATACGGCTCGAAAGCCGAGCGGACGGCCGTGATGACGCGGGTGCGCGTCTGCTCGTCCTCCTCCTGCAACTGCTTGCCCACAGGGCCGAGCTGGCTCAGGTAGTGCAGCAGGCCTTTCTCGGGCAGCGAGCAAGCCACGTCGATCGGGCGGATGTCGATGCCTTGCCAGCCGCTTTCTCGCAGGATGCGTTCGATGCGCTCCCGGTCCGCAAAGGCGAATTGCCCCGGCGCACCCGGCTTGCGGGGCGGCAGGTTCGGCAGCAGCGGTGCCGCCGCGCGCTCGGCGGTCGTCATGAACGGGTTTTCCGCCGCACCGCGCCAGGCGATGAACCGGAGCCCGGCGCCATCCGTCGCGGCATGCCGCAGGTTGATGAAAGCCCTCACCGGATCGTCGAAGAACATCACGCCGAAGCGCGAGATCAGCAGGTCGAAGCTGGCGGCTCCGAAGGCGTGCGTCTGCGCATTGGCGCAGATGAAGCGGGCTCGCGAGCCTTCCTTCTCGGCCCGGCTTCGCGCCGCCTCGATCATCGGCGCCGAGATGTCGATGCCGACGCACAGGCTTTCCTGTGCGCCCTTCAGCCGCGCGACGGCGAGAGTGGTGGCACCGGTGCCGCAGCCGATGTCGAGCACCCGGCCCGCGGGCCGGTGCGACGCCGCTTCGACGAGCAGGTCCGCGAGCGGCTCGAACATGCGGTCGAGCGTGGCCTGTGTCTCGACCCAGGCGCGCCCGGCGTGTCCGTTCCATAGCCTGGCCTGCTCGTCGCCGTCGTGCTGCGTGATGACTTCCATGATGGTTTCCTTGCTTGCCTTCGAGAGGCGGAAACTGCATTATTGAAATTCAAGTCGACTTGAGGTCAAGAGCATGAAGGAAATGGACATCACCGAAGTGGCGCAACGCTCCGGCGTGCCGGCCTCCACATTGCGCTACTACGACGAAAAGGGGCTGATCGTCCCCATCGGCCGGCGCGGCCTGCGCCGCCTGTTCGACGCGGGCGTGCTCGAGCGGCTGGCGCTCATTGCGCTGGGGCGCACGGCGGGCTTCTCGCTGGACGAGATCGCGCGCATGTTCGGCGCCGACGGGCGTCCGCAGATCGACCGGCTGATGCTCACGGCCAAGGCCGACGAACTCGACAGGACGATCCGCAACCTCAGCGTGATGCGCGACGGCCTGCGGCATGCCGCCGTGTGCTCCGCGCCGAGCCACATGGAATGCCCGAAGTTCCGGCGCATCCTGCGGGCGGCGGGCTCGGGTGCGATCGGCGGGAAGAGCAGAGAGAAAAAGAACGCGCCTAAGCCGCCCAAGGCCGAAAAAGCTAGGCCCGCGCCTTCTGCATGAAGACGCTGAACGGATCCGGGCCGTAGCTGCCGAACGGGCCTCGTGGCTGATAACCCGAACGTGCATAGAGCGCGATGGCTTCGGGCTGGCTCGGTCCGGTTTCCAGCATGAAGGTCGTGCAGCCCTTCGCCGCCGCTTCGCTCTCCAGAAAATTCAGCACCCTGGCCGCAATGCCTTGCCCCCGGTTTTCGGGCCGCACGAACATGCGCTTGAGTTCACCGAATTCCGGGCCGACGACGATGGCGCCGCAGCCGACGGCCTTGCCTTCGCCGTCGCGCGCGACGGCGAACAGCACGTTGGGTGCGGATAGCGCCGCGATGTCGATGCCGTGGTGGCTCTCCGGCGGATAGAGCGGCTTCTGGTACGCGTCGAGGTCGTCGATGAGCTGGATGACGTCTGGCTGGGCGGGGCTTTCGAGGGAAATCTGCATCGGTCGATGTTACTGAGCCGGCAACGCCACGCGCATCGCCTGCGCCCATCGCTCGGCCATTGCCGGCGAGTTGAAGCAGGTGGTTTCCTCGGTCGCGCTGCAGACGGCGCGTTCGAGCAGTTGGATGTCCGCTTCATGCTGCCGGGCCACATGCGGATCCTCGAAGAAGATGACCTTGTGGCAGCGGCGGTCCAGCACCAGTTCGGCGATCTGCGCATCACCGCCCAGGGGACCGCTCTGGTAGCGGCTGACCCACGGCACATCCGCCGGCCATCCGCGCGACCACGCCAGCTCGTTCAGCAGGCCACCTGTCGTGCCGGTCGCCACGCGGTTGCGGAAGCTGGAAAGAAGATCGAAATGAAGCGCGGCAAACGCCACCATCCGCTGCTTCAGTGCATCGTGCGCAATGAGCGCGACGGTCTGCTCCCCGCAGGGCGCGAATGCGTTGCCGGTGGCGTGGCCGGCCAGTGCCAGCTCGATCGCGATCCATTCCCTTGCGCCGGCCGCCGTTGCAAGAAAAGGCTTGCCGTGAATCACGCATTGGCGCTTCAGCGCCTGGGCCTCGGGGTAGAGGGAAGAAGGATCGACCGGATCGATGAAATAGATCACACCGTCGATTTCATCGGCCGGCACCAGGCCGCCGGAGATTCTCGACACGAGCCGCATCAGGCCCCCGTCGGCACCGTGCGGCAAGCGCACGAGCGGTGCATGGCCTGCGAGCAGGCCGTCGCGCAACAGGGCGTCGTGCGTGCCGCCCACGGCAAGAAGGCTCAGGTTCAGGGTGCGGATGCCTGCCTCGCAGGCCTCGGCCCAGCGACCCAGCACTCCGACGCCTTCCTGCCGGTGCAGGCGGTTGGCCACGAGGCCGAAGCGCCTGGGGGCGGCGCGAGGCGCTTGTGCCGGGGGCTGCTGAAGAAGTTGCGATGCGTCCATGTGTCTGTTCACCTTTGACCGAGCTGCATGCCGTATTCGACCACGCCAGAGTGGCACTTTGGAATGCCTTCATCTGGCATCTGCTCGGCCTGCAGCAGCAGGGCTTTCTCGAACGCAACCCGAACGCCGTCTAGGCCGGCGTCAACCCGAGCACCCACCGCTTGAAGTGCTCCAGCGCCCCGGAGGCCGGCCGGCCTTCGGGGTAGGCGAAGTAGTAGCCCTGGCGCACGTCTAGGTGCCGGTCGACCGGGATCACGAGTTCGCCGGTCTTCAGTTCATGCTCGACCAGGATGCGCGGCGCAAGGCCGACGCCCATGCCGGCGGCCGTGGCCGCCACCACCATGGTGAACAGCTCGTAGCGCGGCCCGCGCGATGCATGCACCGTGTATTCCCAGCCTTGCTGCGCATACCAGTCGCGCCAGGCGTGGGCGCGCGTGCTCAGGTGCACGTGGCGGCAGCGCTCGAAGCCGGCCTCGTCCCACGGCCCGTTGGCGTCGCGGAAGGCAGGGCTGCAGATGGGCACCATCTCGCCTTCGGCAAAGATCAGCCCGCCGCGCGTGTTCGGCCAGAACTGGTCGCCGAAATAGATGGCCGCGTCGTAGGCGTTCTCCTGGAAGGAAAAAGGCTGCGAGCGTGCCGACAGGTTGACGGTGATGTTCGGATGCAGCTCGCTGAACTCCGGCAGGCGCGGAATGAGCCACTGCGTGGCGAAGGTGGGCACCACGGCCAGTTCCAGCACAAAGCCCATCTCGTGGCCGGCGCTGATTTCCAGCGTGTCGCGGCGGATCTGGTCGAGGTGGCGGCGGATGCGCGCGGCGTATTCGCGGCCCACGTCGGTCAGCGTGAGCCGCCGCCGCACGCGCGAGAACAGCGGCACGCCCAGCCGCTGCTCGAGCATGGCCACCTGCCGCCCGACGGCGCTTTGCGTCAGCGCGAGTTCGGCGGCCGCGCGGGTGAAGCTCCCCAGCCGCGCCGAGGCCTCGAAGGCCTGCAGCGCGCCGAGGTTGGGAATGTCTTTTCTCATCGGCGCTATTCTGAAGGGCATGCGTGCGGTCGCACGGGCGGCAAGAAAGGCATTTCATGCGTCGTGTGGTGATCATCGGCGGCGGGGCGATCGGCTCGGCCATCGCGTACTTCCTGACCCTCGACCCGAAGGAGGAACCCTTCGAGGTTACGGTGGTCGAGCGCGATTTCTCGTACCGGCAGGCGTCGTCGGCGCTGTCGGCCAGCTCCATTCGCCAGCAGTTTTCCACCGCGATCAACATCGAGATGTCGCTCTATGGCATCGACTTCATGCGCTCGATCGGCCAGACCCTGCGGGTGGGCGACGAGGTGCCCGACATCGGCCTCGTCGAGCCCGGCTACCTGTACCTGGCCTCGCCGGCTGGCGTGGACGTGCTGCGCGAGAACCATGCGATGCAGAAGGCGCACGCGGTCGACGTGGCGCTGCTGACGCCCGGCGAGCTGAAGACGCGTTTTCCGTGGCTATCGACAGAGGGCGTCGCACTCGCCTCGCTCGGGCTGTCGGGCGAAGGCTGGTATGACGGCTACAGCCTGCTGCAGGCCTTTCGACGGAAGGCGGTATCGCAAGGCGTGCGTTATGTGCAGGCGCACGCGACGGGGCTGCGCCGCGACGGCCGGCGGCTGACCGGCGTGCAGCTCGGCAACGGCGAGACGCTGGATGCCGACGTGGTCGTCAACGCCGCGGGCGCGTGGGCCGCAACGGTTGCGGGCTGGGCCGGCATCGAGTTGCCGGTGCGCGGCCGCCGCCGCAGCGTGTTCAGCTTCTCGTGCCCCGACGCGCTGCCGGGCTGCCCGCTGGTCATCGACACATCCGGCATATGGCTGCGGCCCGAAGGCCGGCAGTTCATCTGCGGCTTCGCGCCGCCCGAGGCGCAAGACCTCGACGACCAGCCGCTGGACGTGGAATACGAGGCCTTCGACAGCTTCATCTGGCCCGCGCTGGCCGAACGCGTGCCGGCCTTCGAGGCTATCCGCATGACTGGGGCATGGGCCGGCTACTACGAGATGAACGTGTTCGACCACAACGCCATCCTCGGCCTGCACCCGGATTGCGACAACCTGTACTTTGCGAACGGCTTCTCCGGCCACGGCCTGCAGCAGTGCCCGGCGGCGGGGCGGGGCGTGGCGGAGCTGATCCGCTTCGGCGGCTACCGCAGCCTCGACCTGGACGCGGTGTCTTTCGCGCGCATCCTCGAGAACAGGCCGCTGCTCGAGAAGAACGTGATCTAGCCGCCTGGATTCAAGGCGACGCCAATGCGGTGAACGGCCCCTGCTGGCCCAGCGCGGACTGCCCCTCGTTGAGCACCGCGACGAGCCTGCCGTAGAAGAACGGAAGGCCGAAGTCGATGGCGCTGCCGATGCTCGCGGCGGCCACGTTGTTGACCGCCACCGCGCCCGGATTGCTCGTGAACAGCGACTGCGCGTTCGCGATGGCAAAACTCTGGCTCAGCGCGGGCCCGGTGGCCGCCGTGAAACTGGCGCTCAGGTCCAGCGAACTCGGCGGGCAATAGAAGCCCTGATAGGTGCTGCCCTTGGCGCACTGGGCGATCGTCGAATCGTTCAGGAAGAAGAAGTTCGATCCGCTGTCCAGGAAGCTGTCGGGGAAGCTGCTGTTCTTGTAGGTGGCCGAGACGCGCAGCGTGCGCGGGTTCGTCTGCAGCACCGTCGCGCCGGTCATGGCGTTGTTGGCCTGCGTGGCAACGCCGAAGTAGAGCGTGCCGACGGTCACGCCCTGGCCCGCCGAGGAAATCGCGGGCAGCCCGAGCACCACGCCGTTGTTGTCCTGCGCGAAGCTGGCGACGATGTTCTGGGCCTGCTGGGCGAGCGGCACCGCCGTGTTCTGGCACTGCGCTCCTGCCTGGCAGGTGTAGTAGGTGGCCGCGACCGCCTTCTGCGCGCATGCGCTGCCGCAGTCCTGCAGGAACGCGGCCACGCCGATGATGCCGTTCGTTCCCAGCTCGGCCGGGGTGTTTTCCGCCTGCAGCGTGCCGTTGTCGGAGCATGCGCTCGGCACGGCGCCCGCCGCGGTGTCGCCCGTGACCTGCAGCGGTTGCGCCGCCGCCGACTTCGGCCCCAGCGTGACGTCGGCCGTGCGCATGGTTCCCCATGTATAGCCGTCGAGGAATTGCTCGCAGGCGTTCAGCGGCGCGCCGCTCACCGACTCCTGCGGCAGCGCCGCCAGCATCGACGAATTGAGCGCGGAGGCGGCGATGCGGATGCCGGTGGAGCCGGTGTCGACCAGGACGTTGTCGATCGTCTGGCAGGTGCCGGTTCCCGGTGCGCAGATTTTCACGCTGACCTGCGGAAGATTGACGCCGCTCGTGTCCGTTCCGCGCGACACGGTAAGGGACATGGAGTTCTGCGAGGTGGTCGTGGGTGCGGGTGTCGGCGCCGGGGTGCTGGTGGTGGTCGGCAGCAGCGCGATCGGCAGTGCGCCGCCGCCTCCGCCACCCCCGCCACCGCCGCAGGCAGCGAGTCCCAGCAGGCTTGCGGCGCATGCCGCGATGGCCGCCGCTCTGAGAATCAGGGTCCGGGCGCCGGCGGCAGCGCGTGGGCTGCCTGCTTGTCGTGGTTCCATGGGCATGGTGGCTGCTTGCGGGAGGGTGGGTTGGTCAGGAGTCTTGCGGGACGGACAACGTGTCCGGATCGAGCCCGGGCGGCAGCAGCCGTGGCAGCCAGGCGATGCCCGTCGACGAGCGCTGGTGTGCCGAGGCATGCACCGCGAACGTGTCGTCCACCTGCGAGGTGGAGCCGTGGGAGCCCCGGCCCTGCTGGCGCAACTCGCGTGCCTTGCGGGACATCTGCGTGGCGTACTGCGTGCCCAGCAGCACCGAGAGTTCAGGCCGGTGAGAGCCGCGCCACGCCACCGCGAAGACGACGCCGTCCGAGTTCAGGTATTCGCGCTCGACCAGCCCGTCAGGCAGCGTGGTCTCTCGCATGGTCCAGTTGTTCGCCGTGCTGGCCGTGCCCGCGTCGGCGGCCGCAGCGGCCGCGGGGGCCGCGGCCTTGCGCGATGCGTTGGCGACCCGCTGGGACGGCCCCATGGTGGGGGCGCCGCCCAGTTCCGCGAACGCGCAGGGCGTTGCGAACACGGCGGCGGCAAGCGCGATGCCGGCCAGCAAGGTGGCCGCGTTGGCGCGGCGTGCATGACATTCTTGTGACCTGCTGTTCATCCTGAGTTCCTTTCCGTCCCGACGCGCGAAGGTTAATGCCCGTTCGCGTCGCCTTGGCAAAGACCCGGAGCGCCGCATTGGCTGCAATGCCAAGTCGGCCAGCGATCAGGTTGGCGGTGTTAACGAGTGGCCGGGGAGGGCGTAGGATGGCCGCCAGAGAGGTGTCACCACTCATGACCGCACAGACATTGATCGATACCGCCAGCGCGCTCGTCGCCGGCGACAAGGGCCTGCTCGCCATGGACGAGAGCAACGCCACCTGCAACAAGCGCTTCGCCGCGCTGGGCATTGCGCAGACCGAGGCGGCGCGGCGCGACTGGCGCGAGCTGATAGCCACCGCGCCGGGCCTGGGCGACAGCATCAGCGGCGCCATCTTGTTCGACGAGACGATCCGCCAGCGGACCAACGCGGGCAAGCCCTTTGCCCAGGCGCTGTCCGACGTGGGCATCGTGCCCGGCATCAAGGTCGACATGGGCGCCAAGCCGCTGGCGGGGCACCCAGGGGAAACCGTCACCGAAGGCCTGGACGGCCTGCGCGAGCGCCTCGCCGAATACGCCGGCATGGGCGCGCGCTTCGCGAAATGGCGCGGCGTGATCGCCATTGCGGAAGGTCCGGGCGCGGGCCTGCCCACGCCGGCCTGCATCGACGTCAACGCCCATGCGCTCGCGCGCTATGCCGCGCTGTGCCAGGAGGCGGGGCTCGTGCCCATCGTCGAGCCCGAGGTGCTGATGGACGGCGGCCATTCCCTCGCGCGTTGCGCCGAGGTGACCGAAGAAGTGCTGCACCGCACCTTCGCCCAGTTGCTTGCACAGGGCGTGCTGCTCGAAGGCATGCTGCTCAAGCCGAACATGGTGCTGCCCGGCCAGAAGGCCGCCACGCAGGACCCGGTCGACGCGGTGGCCGACGCCACGGTGGCCTGCCTGCTGCGTGCCGTGCCCGCCGCGGTGCCGGGCGTCGCTTTCCTGTCGGGCGGCCAGTCCGCACAGCTGGCTTCGGCGCGGCTGAATGCGATGAACACCCGGCACAAGTCGCGCCTGCCCTGGGCTCTGACCTTTTCGTTCTCGCGCGCGGTGCAGCAGCCTGCGCTCGATGCGTGGAAGGGCGATGCGGCCAACGTCGCGGAGGCGCAGCAGGCTCTGGTGTTCCGCGCCCGCTGCAACCAGGCGGCGCGCCGCGGCGGCTATGACACCAAGCGCGACGCACCCCGTTGACCGGCAACGGACCCGACGGCAAACACAACGAACAGAGACAACACACAAAGCTTCATGACGATCCAGGACCTCTACCAGCGCAAGCTCGTTTCCGCCGCCGACGCCGTACGCCAGCAGGTGCGCGACGGCGACATGATCATCGTGCCGACCGGCGTCGGCGAGCCGCCCACGCTGCTCACGGCCCTGTCGGAGCAGCGCCGCGATTTCCGCGACGTGAAGGTGGCGCAGATCCTGGCGATGCGCAAATACGCCTACATCGACCCGGAGACCGTCGGGCATGTGCGCCATGTCGCGCTGTTCTTCGGCGGTGCCACGCGCGCGGGCGGGCAGGCGGGTTGGATCGACTTCATCCCCAACTATTTTTCGGAGATCCCGGCGCTGATCGAGCGCGGGCAGGTTCCGGCCGAGGTGGTGTTCACCATGGCATCGCCGATGGACGCGCACGGCTACTTCGCGCTGAGCCTGGGCGCCGACTACACCATGGCCGCCGTCGCCAAGGCGCGCGCGGTGGTGCTGGAGGTGAACCCGAACGTGCCCTTTGCCTACGGCGCATGCCATGTGCATGTGTCGCAGGTCGCGGCGCTGGTGGAGAACGATGCGCCGGTGATGGAAGTCGGGCTGCCCAAGATCGGCCCCGTGCAGGAGTCCATCGGCAGATACGTGGCGGAGCTGATCGACGACGGCTCGACGCTGCAGATCGGCTATGGCGGCATTCCCGACGCGGTGGTGATGCAGCTCACCGGCAAGCATGACCTGGGCATCCACACCGAGATGATCGGCGACGGCATCCTCACGCTGGTGGAAAGCGGCGCGGTGACGAACCGGCGCAAGAACTACCTGCCGGGCAAGTCGGTCGCGACCTTCGCGCTGGGGTCGAACAGGCTCTACCGCTATATGGACCGAAACCCGTCGCTGGAGATGCACCCGGTGAACTTCACCAACGACCCCGCGCTGGCGGGGCTCAACGACAACCTGGTGGCCATCAACGCGACGATGCAGATCGACCTGCTGGGGCAGTGCGGCTCAGAGAGCCTGGGGTATGCGCCTTACTCGGGCACCGGCGGGCAATCGGACTTCGTGCGGGCGGCCAATCGCTCGCGCGGCGGCAAGGCCTTCATCGTGCTGCCGTCGACTGCCAAGGGCGACACCATTTCGCGCATCGTGCCGTCGCTGTCGCCGGGCACGCACGTGAGCACCAGCAAGAACGACATCAACTATGTCGTCACCGAGTACGGCGTGGCGCAGTTGCGCGGCAAGTCCGCCAAGCAGCGCGCGCGGGAGTTGATCGCCATTGCGCATCCTGACTTCCGCGCGGAGCTGACCGAGCAGGCCAAGCGGGCGAATCTGCTGTGAGGCCCGGGCGCGACAAGCGCGCGGCGGGCTGTGCATGGATTCGCTGATTGCCGCCTCCGCGCGCGCCCTTGCCGCCGGCGATGCGCTCGGCGCCCTGAAGCGGGTGGCCCTGCGCGACGACCCGCCGGCGCTGGCGCTGCGCGGCATCGCGATGGCCCAGCTCGGCGAGCATCCGCGCGCCCGCGAGTTGCTGCGCCGGGCCGCACGCGATTTCGGCGCGCATGAAGAAACGGCGCGTGCACGCTGCGTGGTTGCCGAAGCCGAAGTGGCGATGGCCATGCGCGATCTCGGCGACTCGCCGCGCGCCTTGGCTGCGGCCGCAGTCACCCTCGAGGCGCGCGAAGACCACGCCAATGCGCTTCAGGCGCGGCTGATCGCGGTGCGGCGGCTGTTGCTGCTCGGCCGTCTGGACGAGGCCGCCGAAGCGCTGGCAAGGCTCGACGCGCGCGGCCGTCCGCCTGCGCTGGCGGCAGTGGCTGAACTCACTTCGGCCGAACTGGCACTGCGCTCGCTGCACATGGGCAACGCACAAGCGGCGCTGGCCCGCGCGCAGGAGGCCGCCGTGCAGGCGCATGTGCCGGCGCTGCTGGCCGAAGTGGCGGAGATGCGCTCGGCGCTCGAACGCCCGGCCGCGCGACGCCTGTCGGCAGAAGGCGAACAGACGCTGCGGCTGGGCGAGGTGGCCGCGCTGCTGGCGTCGGACGCGCTGGTCGTCGACGCCTGTCGGCGCGGGCTGGGTGCGGGCGACAGCTGGCAGCCGCTGGCGCGACGGCCGGTGCTGTTCTCGCTGGCGCGCTCGCTCGCCGAGGCCTGGCCGGGCGATGTCGACCGCGAGGCGCTGATCGAGTGCGCATTCCGCACCCGCCGTCCCGACGAGACGCACCGCGCCCGCCTGCGGGTCGAGATCGGACGGCTGCGCGCGCTCGTCAAATCGCTGGCCGGCATAGAGGCGACGGCGCGCGGCTTCATCCTCAAGCCGCATGATGGCCGCACGGTGGCCGTGCTGGCACCGCCCATCGACGGCGAGCAGGCATCGCTGGTGGCGCTGCTGTCCGACGGCGCGGCGTGGTCGACATCGGCGCTGGCTTTGGCCCTGGGCGCGAGCCAGCGCACCGTGCAGCGCGCGCTGGCCGAGCTGGAGGAAGAGGGCCGGGTCCGCTCCATCGGCCAGGCCAGGGCGCGACGCTGGCTGTCGCCGCCGCTGGCCGGATTCACGACGATCTTGTTACTCCCTTCCGCGCTGCCTATTGAATAAAGTTGTCTCCAGGGCGCCATTTCAGGCGCACCAGGAGCCAACGATGAGCAACAAGACAGGCAGCGCCGCGGTGCATGCGGCAGAGATCGTGCGCGAATACGGACCCTTCGCGGGCTCCGACAAGGTGGCCGGCGTCACGCACGACGGCCAGCGCGTGTGGGCCGCCACCGGCGCCGCGCTGGTGGCCTTCGACCCCGCCAGCGGCGAGGCCACGCGCACGCTAGACGTGGCCTGCGACGCCGGCACCGCCTTCGACGGCACCCACCTCTACCAGATCGTCGATGCGCGCATCGACAAGATCGACCCCGCCAGCGGCAAGGTGCTGGCGTCCATTCCGGCCCCGGGCAAGGGGCTCGACTCCGGCCTGGCCTGGGCCGAGGGCAGCCTGTGGGTGGGCGAGTACCGCAACCGCAAGATCCACCAGATCAACCCCGAGACCGGCGCCGTCGTGCGCAGCATCGAGTCCAACCGCTTCGTCACCGGCGTGACCTGGGTCGACGGCGAACTGTGGCACGGCACATGGGAAGACGACGAGAGCGACATCCGCCGCATCGACGCGCAGAGCGGCGCCGTGCTCGAGCGGCTCGAAATGCCGCGCGGCGTGGGGGTGAGCGGCCTGGAGTCCGACGGCGCGGATCTTTTCTATTGCGGTGGCGGCAACAGCGGCAAGGTCCGCGCCGTGCGGCGCCCGAAGGCGGCCAGGTCCTGATTGCCGCTTCATCACTTTCCAGCAAGGAGCACTGAATCATGAACACAGCCATTGCCGAGCAAACAGCCATCCAGAACCATCCCGTCGTGCCGCGCGACCGCTGGCTCGCCGAGCGCAAGACGCTGCTGGCGCGAGAAAAGGAACTGATGCGCCTGCAGGACCAGATCGCCCGTGAACGCCGCGCATTGCCGTGGGAGCGCGTTCGCAAGAACTACGTGTTCGACACGCCCCAAGGCAAGCGCACGCTGGCCGACCTGTTCGAGGGCCGCCGCCAGCTGGTGGTGCAGCACTTCATGCTCGGCCCGGGATGGGGCGAGGGTTGCCCGAGCTGCTCCTACATGGCCGACCACACCGACGGCATGAACGTGCACCTGGCGCAGCGCGACATCAGCTTCGTGGCCGTCTCGCGCGCTCCCTTGGCCGAGATCGCCCGCTTCCGCGAGCGCATGGGCTGGCGGTTCGATTGGGTGTCGTCCAACGGCAGCGACTTCAACCACGACTTCCACGTCAGCTTCACGCCCGACGAACTGGCCGCGGGCGAGGTCGACTACAACTACGGCAAGCGCTCATTTCCGGCCTCGGAGGCACCCGGCGTCAGCGTGTTCTACAAGGACAAGGACGACGCGGGCGACGTCTTCCACACCTACTCGACCTATGGCCGCGGCGTGGAAGTGATGATGGGCGCCTACAGCCTGATGGACCTCACGCCCCAGGGCCGCGGCGAACGCGACGTGCCGCACAAGATGGAGTGGGTGCGCCATCACGACCGCTATGAGCCGGCGGCGGCCGGGAAGGCGGCTGCGGATTCGTGCTGCTCTCACCGCGCCTGAGCCCGGCGCTGCTTGACCGATCGGGAATGTCATGGCGAACCTGTGGCCCTGGCTGGCCGTCGCCGGCCTCGGCGCCCTTCATGGACTGAGCCCGGCGAACGGCTGGATGTTCGCTGCCGCGTGCGGCGTACAGGCCCGCGACGCGGCGCAGGCGCGGCGGGCCCTGCTGCCGATTGCGGTCGGGCATGGCGTGTCTATCGCCGTGGTGGCGTGGGGCTTCGCCTGGGGCATGTCGGTGGAGCATGCGCGGGTGCAGGGCGTGGCCGGCCTGCTGCTGGTGGGGATGGCGGCCTACCGCTGGCTGCGCGGCGAAGCGTGGCAGGTCGGGCGTAGAGCGTCCGGAATCCGGGCGGGACAGTCAGGCATCGCGCTCTGGTCTTTTCTCATGGCCACCGCGCACGGCGCCGGGCTGATGCTGGTGCCGGCGCTCATGCCGCTGTGCCTGGCCGACAACCCGGCACGCGAGATCACCGCGTCGGGCTCGCTGCTGCTGGCGCTGGCGGCGGTCGGGGTGCACACGGCCGCGATGCTGGCAACGACCGGTGCCATCGCCGCCGGGGTTTGCCGCGGCGTGGCATTGCATCCCCGGCTCATGGGCGAGCGTTTCCAGCGCCACGCCTGGACGCTCGCGCTGGCAACCACGGGCGTGCTGCTGGTCGTGCTGCGCGGAGGCTAGCCGGCTTTCGCGGTCTTCACCAGCGAAGGCGTCGCCTTGTAGACCTCGGGGAACAGCTTCTTCAGATCCTCGATCTTCGGCAGGTCGTTGATCGCGATGTAGGGCTGGTTCGGGTGCAGCGTCAGGTAGTCCTGGTGGTAGTCCTCGGCTGCGAAGAAGGGCTTGGACATTTCGACCGTGGTGGCCAGCGGCTTGCCGTAGGTCTTGGCCTGGTTGAGCTGCGCGATGTATTCCTTGGCGATGCGCGCCTGCTCGGCGTTCTCCGCGAACACGGTCGAGCGGTATTGCGTGCCGGTGTCGGGGCCCTGGCGGTTCAGCTCGGTCGGGTCGTGCGCCACCGAGAAGTAGATCTGAAGCAGCTTGCCGTAGCTGATCTGCTGCGGGTCGTAGGTGATGCGGACCGACTCGGCATGGCCGGTGCGGCCCGAGCCGACGTCTTCGTAGCGGGCCGTCTTGGCGTCGCCGCCGGCATAGCCCGAGACTGCGTTGCTCACGCCCTTGACGCGCTGGAACACACCCTGCACACCCCAGAAGCAGCCGCCGGCGAAGACGGCGGTCTCGGTCTTGGCCGTGGGGGCGGCGGTCAGGTCGGCCGTGGGAGCCGGCACGCGGCGCGAGGTTTCCGCGGACGAGGGCACGGCATACCAGACGAGGGCCGCGGCGGCCAGGGTGCCCGCGGTCAGTGCGAAGGATTTCATTGGCTTTCCTTTCAGGAGGCTCCTGTTGAGTGGCGCGACATTGACGCCCAATCCGCCGTTCGTCAAATGAAGGGGGCGGACCGGGCGACCCGCGCCCGGTGCTTACTTGGACATGGAATCTTTGGACATCGAGTCCTTGGACATGGCGTCCTTGGACATCGAGTCCTTCTTCATGGCGTCCTTGGACATGCTGTCCTTCGCCATCGAATCCTTCTTCATGCCGTCCTTGGACATCGAGTCTTTCGACATGGAATCCTTCGCCATCGAGTCTTTCTTCATGGCGTCCTTGGACATCGAGTCCTTGGCCATGCCGTCCTTGGCCATTTCGTCGGCGGCAAAGGCAGAGGCGCCGGCGAAGGCGATGCAGGTAGCGAGCAGGGTTGCGGTGAGCTTGTTCATTTGGAGTCTTCCAGTTGAGGTGTCATTTTTCAAAAAGATCGGCCTTGGTCCCTTGGAACACGGCCTCGCGCTTTCATCGGCAGTCGAGCGGCTGTGGCAGCCCCTCAGCTCCCTCCGAACCAGTTGTAGCCCTGGTCTTCCCAGTAGCCACCGGAATAGGTGTTGGTGACGAACATCGCCTTGATGTGCTTCGGGTTCTTGTAGCCAAGCTTGGTCGGCATGCGCAGCTTCATCGGAAAGCCGTACTTGGGCGGCAGCGGTTGCCCGTCGTAGGTCAGCGTGAGCAGCGTCTGCGGGTGCAGCGCGGTGGGCATGTCGATGCTGGTGTAGTAGTCGTCGGCGCACTTGAAGCCCACGTACTTGGCGGTGGTGTCGGCGCCGATGCGGCGCAGGAAGTCGGCAAAGCGCACGCCGCCCCAGCGGCCGATGGCGCTCCAGCCCTCCACGCAGATGTGCCGGGTGATCTGGTCTTCCTGCGGCATGGCGCGCAGCTCGGCCAGCGTCCAGGCGTGCTTGTCGGCGACCATGCCGGTCACTTCGAGCCTGTAGCCGGCTTCGTCGACCTCGCGCACTTCGTCTTCGCCGTAGTAGGCGTTGAACGGGAAGGGGCGGGTGATCTCGGCTTCGGTGTAGGTGGGTGCGAGCTGCGTGGGGCTGAAGATCAGGCCCTGCACCTTGTCGTTGAAGCGCGAGATCTTCGTCAGTGCGGCATCGACCTGCGCGTTGTCGCTGATGCTGCAGCCCGTGAGCAGCGACAGGCCGCCGAGCGTGAGCGAGCGTTGCATGAAGAGGCGGCGCGACGGCTGGTCGAGCTTCTTTTCGATCAGCGAGCGGGCTTCGCGCAGCACGGCCTCGCCGTCGATGCCGCTCAGGGTGGGTGCCTTGAAGATTTTCATGGTTGGGTCAGGCCTTGGGCGCACGGCCGCGGAGCATGGTGAGAAGGGTGCGGGGCACCAGGGCCACCATCACCAGGTGCACGACGACGAAGGCCACGATGGCGGCCATCGCAAAGAAATGGATGCGGCGCGCGAATTCGTAGCCGCCCAGCAGGTCGCGCAGCACCGCGAACTGCACCGATTTCCACAGCACCAGTCCCGACAGCACGATCACGATCAGGTCGAGCATCACGAACAGATAGGCCAGCTTCTGCACGCTGTTGTAGCGGCGCGGGTCGGCGTGAGAGAGCTTGCCCTTGAGCGCAGCCAGCGCGTCATGCAGCACGCCGCGCGGCGTGACCGGAAAGAACTTGGCCGCCAGCCGGCCGCTGGCGATGTTCAGCACCAGGTACACCAGTCCGTTGAACACCAGCAGCCACATGGCGGCAAAGTGCCACTGCAGCGCGCCGCCAAGCCAGCCGCCGAGCGTGACCACGGTGGGAATGGTGAACGGGAAAAACGGCGACGCGTCGTAGATGCGCCAGCCGCTCGTCACCAGGATCAGCACCGCCAGCGCATTGAGCCAGTGCGTGATGCGCATCCACAGCGGGTGGATGGGGCGGCGATCTGCCTCGGGGGCCTTGGCGGCAGGAGGAGCGATGGCTGTGCTGTTCATGGGGCGGATTGTTTGGCGCACCCCATGGCCGATTCATCACGCAAACTTCAATTAATCGTGATAACTCCAAATCCCGTATCGCGGGAGAATGCCACCCCATGGACACAGCCAAGCGCGTGCTGATCGTCGAGGACGACGCCCACATTGCCGAACTTCTGCGCATGCACTTGCGCGACGAGGGCTATGCGGTCGAGCATGCCGCCGACGGCCATGCCGGCCTGCGCGAGCTGGAGCGCGGCAACTGGGACGCGCTGGTGCTCGACCTGATGCTGCCCGGCATCGACGGCCTCGAAATCTGCCGCCGTGCCCGCGCCATGACGCGCTACACGCCGATCATCATCATCAGTGCCCGCTCCAGCGAGGTGCACCGCATCCTCGGGCTGGAGCTGGGCGCCGACGACTACCTGGCCAAGCCGTTCTCGGTGCTGGAGCTGGTGGCGCGGGTGAAGGCGCTGCTGCGGCGCACCGACGCGCTGGCCCGCAATGCACGCATGGAGTCGGGCAGCCTCACGCTGGGCAACCTCGACATCGAGCCGCTGGCGCGCGAGGTGCGGGTGGACGGCAAGCTCATCGAACTCACGCCGCGCGAATTCGACCTGCTGTACTTCTTCGCCCGCAACCCCGGCAAGGTGTTCTCGCGGCTCGACCTGCTCAACCAGGTCTGGGGCTACCAGCACGACGGCTACGAGCACACCGTCAACACCCACATCAACCGGCTGCGCATCAAGGTCGAGGCCGATCCGGCGCAGCCGCGGCGCATCCTCACTGTGTGGGGGCGGGGCTACAAGCTGTCGCCCAACGCGAACGGGGAGGACTCGGCATGATGGCCTGGAGCACGCTGTCGCGGCGGCTCTCCGCCGTGTTCGCGGTGCTGCTGCTGGTGTGCTGCGGCGCCTCGGCGTGGCTGCAGATGCGCTCCAACGGCATCCACGAGCAGGAGGTCGTGCAGCGCCTGTCGCTCGGCCTGGCGGCGCACATCGCCGAGAACTCCGAGCTCATGAAGCCCGGCGGACTCAACCAGGAGGCGGTGAAAGACCTGTTCGACAAGCTGATGGCCGTCAACCCGAGCGTGGAGGTCTACCTGCTGGGCCTGGACGGCCGCATCAAGGCACAGGCGGCGCCCCAGGGGCACCTGAAGCGCGACGCGGTCGGGCTGGAGCCGATCCGCAAGCTGCTGGCGGGCGCGCCGCTGCCCATCGGGGGGGACGATCCGCGCAGCCTCACGGCATCAAAGGTGTTCAGCGCCGCGCCGCTGCGCATGGACGGGCGCGACGCGGGCTATGTCTACGTGGTGCTGCAGGGCGAGGACCACGATGCGCTGGTCGCCAACGCGGCAACCGACAACGTGCTGCGCACCACGCTGTGGTCGATGGGGCTGGTGGCATTGCTCGGGCTGCTGGCGGGGCTTGCGGCCTTTCGCCTCATCACCCGGCCGCTGCGCGAGCTGACGGCGGCGGTGAAGCGCTTCGAGACCGAGGGCATCGCCTCGCTCGAAGGAGAGACGCCCACGCTGGAGCGCCTGTCGCGAGGCACCGACGAAATCGCGCAACTGGGCCAGGCCTTCACGCAGATGACGCGTCGCATTGCCGAGCAATGGCGCGAACTCACGCTGCAAGACCAGCAGCGCCGCGAGCTGTTCGCCAACATCTCGCATGACCTGCGCACGCCGCTCACCTCGCTGCACGGCTACCTCGAAACCCTGCTGCTCAAGGCCGGCACGCTCAGCGAGGAAGAGCGCCGGCGCTACCTTGAAATCGCGCTCGGCCAGAGCCGCAAGGTCGGCCGCCTCGCGCAGGAAGTGTTCGAGTTGGCCCGGCTCGAGTACGGCGTGGTGAAGCCCGAGAAAGAAAATTTCGCGCTGGCCGACCTGGTGCAGGACGTGTTCCAGAAGTTCGAGCTGGCGGCCGAGGCGCGCCACCAGCGGCTGAAGCCCGACATCGCGCCGGGCCTGCCGGTGGTATCGGCCGACCTGGGAATGATCGAGCGCGTGCTGACCAACCTGCTCGACAACGCCATCCGCCACACACCGGCGGGCGGAGAGATCGTGGTGCAACTGCGCCAGGAGAACGCCGGCGTGACGGTGCAGGTGAGCGACACGGGCCCGGGCATTCCGGGCGAGCTGCAGAAGTCGCTCTTCATGCGGCCAGTGTTCATGAGCGGCTCGCGCACCGACAGCGCGAGCAGCGGCGGGCTGGGCCTGGTGATCGTCAAGCGCATCCTGCAACTGCACGACAGCGACATCCGCCTGGTGCAGCAGCCCGACAGGGGGGCTGTGTTCCGCTTCCAGCTGGGTGGTGCGGGGAGCGCCGCAGGGGCCTGAGCGGCTGTTTGCCTGTGTTGGGGGGCGATGCTACAAGCGTGGCGCGACCCGTTCCAAAACACAGGAGACAAGAGACCATGCCAGTTTTCGACACCGTCCTGATCGACAAGGACCCGCAGCACCCGCGCATTGCGCGCCTCGTGCTCAACCGCCCCGAGAAGCTCAACGCCATCGGCGAGACCACGCCCTCGGAGATCCGCCGCGCGGTCGAGTGGGCCGAGGCCGACGACGAGGTACACGTCATCGTGGTCGAGGGCGCGGGCCGCGCCTTCTGCGCCGGCTACGACCTCGGCGACTACGCCGAGGGCCACGGCCGCGAGGGGCAGGGCGACCACCCTTGCCGGCAGGAAAAGACGCCGTGGGACCCGATGCTCGACTACGCCGCCATGAAGGGCAACACCGACGACTTCATGGCCCTGTGGCGCAGCCGCAAGCCCACCATCGCCAAGGTGCATGGCTACGCGGTGGCCGGCGGCAGCGACATCGCACTGTGCTGCGACCTGCTCACCATGGCCGACGACGCACGCATCGGCTACATGCCCACGCGCGTGTGGGGCTGCCCGACCACCGCCATGTGGACCTACCGGCTCGGCGCCATGCGCGCCAAGCAGCTCATGTTCACCGGCGACACCATCGACGGCAGGCAGGCGGCCGAATGGGGCCTGTCGAACTTCTCGGTGCCCGCCGACCAGCTCGACGAGGCCACGCTGAAGCTGGCCCTTCGCATCGCGGGCGTGCCGCGTTCGCACCTGATGATGCACAAGCTGGTGGTCAACCAGGTCTGGCATTCGATGGGCTTGGAACAGAGCCAGATGTTCGCCACCGTGTTCGACGGCATCACGCGGCACAACCCGGAGGGCATGTGGTTCCGGCGGCAGGCGGAGGCCGAGGGCTTCAAGAGCGCTGTCGCGTGGCGCGACAGCGGGCGGCCGATTCCCGAAGGCGACGAGGCCCGCGCACGCATCGCGGAACTCGAAGCGAAGCTGGCCACGGCGCGGGCGGCGGTGCTGCCCGCGGGCTGACCAGGCTTTCGCCTGGCTGCGCTCAGACCGGACAGGGGTGCACGAAAGCCGCGGCCGGGCGCGTAGCCTTGCTTGTCTTGCTTTCGTCGACAGTGCCAAGGGGGCGGGTGAACTTGCAGCCATAGTCCGCAGCCGCCACTGTGGCTGGGGTGACTACGTCGTCGCCCAAGGGCTTCGCGCCAGCGGGATCGCGCTCCCACTTGATCATCGCGTCAAAGGCCTCGACCTGCTCCTTCACCGTGAAGTCGCAATGCGTGATGCCGCGCACCGCACGCTGCACCAGCCACTGGCTGTTGCCCTTGGCCGCCACGCGCTTGTTGTAGATCTGTTCCATGCTGAAGGGCACGTACAGGTCGCCGAGCGTATGCAGCGTGACCACGGGGATCTTGAATTCGCCGTTGGCCTTGGGAATCCAGCGCAGCCCGTCGGTACGCAGCCGGTTGGCGTCTGCGGCGGCAGTGAGCTTGAGCACCGACGCGTTCAGCGCGCTCGAACCCGGGATGTCGCCTTCGATCGTGTACGTGAAGCGGTTGGTGTCCAGCGTGTTCTTGTTCAGGATGCCGTTGACCGTGCCGTCACTGCCAAACACGCCCCACACGGCGGCGAAGGCCCCACCCGACTTGAAGCCCATGTCGAACATTGGGCGCTGGCCGCCGGTCAGGTTCTCGATCACCGAGGCGTACCTGGCTCCGGTGGCCGTTGTGTCGATATTGGGCGGATCGGTCGTGAAGTTCATGAACAACGTGGAGCCCACTTGCGCCGAGATGTCCGCCCAGTTGGGCGTCGGGTACTTCGGCAGTCCGGCCAGAGCCTGGGCCGTGACCTGTGCGCCTGCAAAGTAATCGAACAGCTCCGTGTCGCCCACCACGCCGCACATCGGCACCGCGCCGTTGTACTTCACCTTGTGGTTGGCCGTGGCGTAGGTCTCGTCCTCGATGGCAGCCGCCGTGATATGGCCGCCCATCGAATGGCCGGTGATGAATATCTTGGACGGCGCGGCCAGGTTGCGGCCGTTGGCCTTGGCGATCGCATTGAACTGCAGGGCGAGGGCGTTGGTGTCTTCCACGCCGGCGCGCACGTCGTAGTAGTTCTTGCTGTAGCTGGAGGCGGCCCATGCGTAACCGTTCTGGATCAGGTAGCGGCGGATCGTCGGCGTGCCGGCTTGCAGCAGGTTGCCTTCGCCCGCATAGCCGTGCGCATACATCACGAGCTGGCCGTTCCAGTTGGCGGGCACCTCGACGTTGTATTGGGCGCCACCCAGCATGCCGGCCCAGCGGCTGGTCGTGCTGTTGTCGACCGTGTCGCTTGCGTCCGCCGCGAGTGCTGCGAAGGTGGTGGCCGAGGGATCCGCCGGCGCGAACGAACTGCGGCTGTCCTGGAGGCGGGTTTCTTCGGCGACGGGAGCGGGGGGCGGCGCAGGAGGTGGCGGTGCGGCAGGCGCAGGTGCGGGCGCGGGAATGAAGCCGAGGCTGTTGCCGCCACCGCCTCCTCCGCCGCAGGATGCGACCGCGAGGCTGGCTGCCAATGCAAGAAGTGTCAGGCGTGCTGAATGCATGGGGTGTCTCTCTCCGTTCTTGTGAGTTCTTTGAAGAAATAACCGGCGCGGCGCTGCACCCGCGATCGTTCAGAACGACCGTGCTATTTCGCTGGCCGGCGGCGCAGCGTAGAGGCGTTGGGGAATGCGAGGCTGCGGGGTTTCCCGCAACGGCTATCGCCTGCGCGACAGCAACCGTCGGTTGACGGGCGGCGCCTCAGTTCTTGCGGCGCGTGACCACCACCGTCGCCTCGAGGCCTTCATAGGCCTCGGCATCGCCGTACCAGCTGCCGGAGATCGGCGCTGCCTGCGCCGGGTCGCGCGTGACGCCGACGCGGATCAGCTGGCCGCTGCCCATCAGGTTGTTGGTCGGGTCGAAAGCCATCCAGCCGATGCCCGGCAGATAGGCCTGCAGCCATGCATGCGTGGTGCCGGCGCCGGTCATCGAGTCGCCCTTGGCCTGCGCCGCGGTGTCGAGCGCGGCGTCGTAGATGTAGCCTGAGACGAAGCGCGTGGCGATGCCCAGGCGCCGCGCCGCTTCCATCATCAGCAGCGCGTAGTCGCGGCAGCTGCCGCTGCCCAGCGCCAGCGTGGCGAGCGGCGTCTGCGTGCCTTCTTCGTCGCGCGCCTTGTATTCGAGGCTCTGGCCGATGTGCGCGTTCATGCGCGCGAGCACCTCGCGCGTGCTGTTGGGCTTGTCGGTGTGCAGGAACTGGTGGGCCCAGCGGATCAGCGTGCCCTGCGTGTCGTCGTCGTGGTGCGGGCGCAGGTAGTGTTCGAGGTCCAGGCGTTCCTGCACCGAATAGGCGAAGGGCAAGAATTCGGCGGCGGGATCGAGCGCCAGCTGGTCCTGCTGGGCAGGCACATGCTCGATGGTGAAGGAACACACGATGCGCAGCTCGGTCGCCTCGCCCATCGGCTGCACCAGCGCGACGGAGTTGGAGTGCGGGTCCTGGATCAACCGGGTGAAAGCATCCGGGCTCACCTGCAGGTCGGTGGCCAGCACCCGCAGGTCATGGCTGTCGCGCGGACGGAACATCACGCGGTGCAGACCGAAAGTGACCGGCTTGCTGTAGCGGTAGACGGTGGTGTGCTTGATGTCGTATTGGGTGGCCATGCGGTGCATTCTGGGGCCTTCGCGCGACAAGAGGTGGAATGCGGCGGGCACTTGCCGCAGAATCGGCGCCCGCCCGCGCTTCGACGGGCTTTTTTTCGACTTGCCCGGACGTTCCGACTCGCCATGTACTCCGCCACCTTCATCTTTGCCAAGAAGCAGTTCGACGACGAGTTCCACCGCCTCGACCAGACCATTGCCGCCGCAGCGAAGTCGCTGCCCGGCTACCTTGGCGAGGAGACGTGGGAGAACACCGGCAACGGGCTGGTGTCGAACGTCTACTACTGGGACTCGCTGGACAGCCTGCAGGCGCTGATCCGCCACCCCGTGCACCAGCAGGCGAAGGCGGCGCAGGCGAACTGGCTCGACGGGTACAAGGTGGTGATCTCCGAGGTACTGCGCACCTACGGCGACACCCGCATCGACCACATGCTGGCGCCTTCGGGGCAGCCGGGCTGACGAGCAGCCCGAGGGGCGCGGCTCAGAGGCGCTGGGTGCCCAGTGCCTTGGCCAGCGTGGCAGGCAGTGGCAGCGGCTCTGAGTGCCATTGCGCGGCCAGCAGTTCGGCGCACAGCGCGGCGAAGCTCAGGCCGCGCGAGCCCAGCGCGGTGCAGGCCCAGAGGCCCGTGGCAGATCCATCGAGCGGGCCGACCAGCGGACGCCGGTCGCCCGAGGCGCAGCGGATGCCCACCCAGGTGTCGACCTCGCCCCGTGCGAACGAAGGCGCCAGTGCGTCGGCGGAAGCGGGGTGCAGCCGGCTCAGCCGTTCGCGGTTCGCATCGGCGTCGGCCGCCGTCGCTGCGAGGTCGGTGCTGTCGCGGTCGAAGGTCGCACCGGCCAGCCAGATCTGGGCGCCCGCGTCGTCGGGCACATGGGCGATCAGGTGGCCGTCGCCGTTGATCGGTGTGGCGGGCAGGTCGGCGCCATCGGGCATGGGCCCCCAGGCGACCTGGCCGCGCACCGGTTGCAGTGGAAGGGCGGGTGCGAAGCGGCCTGATTCATGGCCGGCGCAGATGACCACGCGGTCCGCCTCGACGAGCAACTGGCCGGCCGGATCGAAGAGCTGCCAGCCGCTGTTCGGCTTCCGCTCCAGCCGCGTCACGCGGCAACCGCCGCGAAACTCGACGCCCTGCTGGCGCAGCCAAGCGGCGATCAGCCGGTGCGGCCGCACCCACGCCGCGCGCCCATGCCAGAGCGCAGCGGTGTCGCTGGACAGGCCGAGGGTGGCCAGTTGCCCGGCATTCGCGGGCCAGGATTCGTTGGGGCCGTTGCCGCTCCAACCATTGGGAACGCGCACGTCGCCGTCCGGCCGGCGCTCGAGCACGCCGCTGGCGCGCCAGTCGCGGCCTTCTTCCAGCAGCCTTTCGAGTTCCATCCAGGTGGCGCGGATGCCGGCGCGCGTGAGCCGCGACAGCAGCGCGTCGTCCGGCGACACATGCGGTGCGAGCATGCCCACGGGCAGCCCCGAAGCGCCGGACGCGGGCCAGTCAGCCGCGTCGAGCACGGTGACCTGCCAGCCGCGCCGCGCCAGGCTCGCCGCCACCGCCGCACCGGCCAGGCCGGCGCCGATGACGGCGCAGCGCCCCGGCGCCTCGATGCGCTCGGGCACGGGTTCGCGCCGACGCACCGTCCAGGCGGGTGCGAACACCCCGCGCAGGCAGTCGCGCTTGGGCGGCAGGCCCTGGTACTTTTCGACCGTGAAGCCGTATTGGCCGAGCGCATCGCGGATCGCCCGTGCGATGGTCCAGGTGGCGACGCGGGTGCCTTGCCGTGCAAAGCGCGACACAGCCTTCAGCGTGTCCGCCGCCCACATGTCCGGGTTCTGCTGCGGGCTGAAGCCGTCAAGAAAGATGCTGTCGGCCTCGAAGCGCTGCGCGCGCAGCATCGGCTGCACGTCGCCGATGCACAGCGTGAGCATCACCCGGCCGTCGTCGAAGGCCAGCCGGTGGAAGCCGGGCAGCAGCCCGTGCCACTGCGCGGCCAGCTCGCCGGCCAGCGCAGCAAGCTCTGGGTAGGCCCCGGCCGCGCGCAGCAGGTCGTCGGCCGCGACCGGATGCGCCTCGATCGAGACGAAATGCAGCATGCGCGGCCGCCCGGGATCCGCGCGCCACGCCTGCCAGGTTGTCAGGAAATTGAGGCCCAGCCCGAAGCCGGTTTCGAGAATCAGCCATTGCGGCTGTCCGATCCAGGCCTCGGGCAGGCCGCAGCCGCCCAGGAACACATGGCGCGATTGCGCCAGTGCGCCGGTTTCGGTGTGATAGATGTCGTCGAAGCGTTCGCTGCGCGGCACGCCGTCGGTACGCCAGGTCACTGGTTCAGCCATGACGCAACGATCCGGGGGGACTCTTCACCAGGGGTAACGCGGAACCGGCTTTGCCGGGCCGCCGGTGCCGCCCCCTGGAAGGGGGTTGGCGAAGCGACACGAAGTGCGCGAAGACTGGGGTCAGTTCGAAGGAGGTACGTAGCCCTGGGCCACGTCTGCGCCTTCGCCGAAGAAGTGCTTTTCCATCTGGCGCGCCAGGTACTGGCGGGCACGCAGGTCGGCCAGGTTCAGCCGGTTTTCATTGACCAGCATCGTCTGCTGCTTGAGCCAGGCGGCCCAGGCCTCCTTGCTGACGTTCTCCCACAGGCGCTTGCCCAGTTCTCCGGGATAGGGCGGGAAGTCGAGCCCTTCGGCCTCTTTGCCGAGCTTGATGCACTGAACCATGCGTGCCATTTCTGTTGCCTCTGGTGGGGAAAGCGGTTGCTTAGTTGATTTCGCTATTTAGAACTGAAAACTTGGTCGTTCCAGTTTCTATATGTCGTATTGAGAATACGCAGCTTCATTGATATGCCTTTTTAGAGCAAGACACCATGAGCCTTCGCCGCGACTTTATCAAGCTTTCCCTGGGTGCCGGCGTGGCCGGTGCCATGGCCCTGTCGGCATTGCCGGCGTTTGCCCAGGGTGGGGCGGGCCCCGTGACGCTGCTGAACGTGTCGTATGACCCGACACGCGAGCTGTACGTGGACTACAACCAGGCCTTCGCCAAGTACTGGAAGGCCAAGACCGGCCAGGACGTGTCGGTCAAGCAGTCGCACGGTGGCTCGGGCAAGCAGGCCCGCTCGATCATCGACGGCATCGACGCCGACGTGGCCACCCTGGCCCTGGGCGGCGACATCGACGCGCTCGTCACGCACGGCGGCCTCGTCAAGCCCGACTGGCAAAAGCGCCTGCCGCACAACTCGGCGCCCTACACCTCGACCATCGTGTTCCTGGTGAAGAAGGGCAACCCCAAGGGCCTGAAGGACTGGGACGACCTCATCAAGCCAGGTGTGCAGGTGATCACCCCCAACCCCAAGACCTCGGGCGGCGCCCGCTGGAACTACCTGGCGGCATGGGAGTTCGCCAAGCGCAAGTACGGCGGCCCGGATGGAGGTAACAGCAAGGCCAAGGAATACATCGGCAACCTGTTCAAGAACGTGCCTGTGCTCGACACCGGCGCGCGCGGCGCGACCATCACCTTCGTGCAGCGCGGCGTGGGCGACGTGCTGCTGGCCTGGGAGAACGAAGCCTTCCTGGCGCTGAAGGAATTCGGCCCCGAGAAGTTCGAGATCGTGGTTCCCTCCATCTCCATCCTGGCCGAGCCCAGCGTGGCGGTGGTCGACAAGGTCGTCGACAAGAAGGGCACGCGCGCCGTCGCCGAGGAATACCTGAAGTACCTGTACTCGGACGAAGGCCAGGACATTGCCGGGCGCAACTTCTACCGCCCGACGTCGGAGAAGGCCAAGGCCAAGTACGACAAGCAGTTCCCCAAGCTCACGCTGGTGACCATCGACCAGGCCTTCGGTGGCTGGGCGAAGGCGGACAAGGAGCACTTCGCGGATGGCGGCTCCTTCGACCAGATCTACGCACCGAAGCAGAAGTAACCCCCCAGGCTGCGCGCACTTCGTGTCGCTTCGCCCACCCCCTGCCGGGGGCGGGCCGGCCGCTTCGGGCGGCCGTGCGCGGCGGCCCTCACGCATTCGCGCTCCTCTTTATCGAACGAAAGTCTCTTGTGTCCGTTCTCCTGATTGCCGGCAGCCCTTCGGCCCCGTCCCGTTCCACCGCCTTGCTCGAAGCGGTGGGTGAGCGGCTGGCCCAGCGCCATGCGCGGATCGAGCGGCTCGCCATCCGCGACCTGCCGGCGCAGGCGCTGCTGCTGGCCGAGTGGAACCATCCGGCCATCGTCGATGCGATCGCCAAGGTGGCCGAGGCCCGCGTGGTCGTGGTGGCAACGCCGGTCTACAAGGCCGCCTACAGCGGCGTGCTCAAGGTCTTTCTCGATCTGCTTTCGCAGAACGCCCTCAAGGGCAAGACGGTGCTTCCGCTGGCCACCGGCGGCAGCCCGCACCACATGCTCGCGCTCGACTACGCGCTGCGGCCCGTGCTGCAGTCGCTGTCGGCGCGCCACATCCTGCCGGGCGTGTACGCCAGCGATTCGCAGATCACGCTGACGCCCGAGAACGCCTACCAGGTGCATCACGATCTGGCCGAACGGCTCAACGAGGCCGTCGAAGTGCTGTCCACCGAAGGCCTGAAGCTGCCCGCGACCCACGGCTTCGAGCCAGTGCCTTTCTCTCGCGTGCGATGTAGCGTCTGAAGCCGGGGCTGCGCGCGAGCCCGGCTCTTTCGACCTCATCCCTGATCCCGCTTTTTGAGAACCGCCTGTGCGCGGCGCGGGAGAGCTTTTGCCCGACGTTTTGCAACACCAAGGAATCCACGCATGAACCCCGTTGCCACCGAAGACTCCGTGCTCGACGCCTCGCCGCGCTCCCTCTGGCACGCGCTGGGCGATCTGGCTGCCAGCGTCATCGTCGTCAGCGCCGTCGCGCTGATCGTGAGTTTCATCGCCGCCGCGTGAGCACGCGGCGCATCCACATCCAAGCATTGCCATGACATTGATTTCCACACCCCGACGCCGGCTCATCCAGGGCGTTGCCGCCGCCGCCGTGCTGCCGTCGTTCGCCGCGCTGGCTCAGGCGCCCGCGCGCCAACTCCGCATCGGCAACCAGAAAGGGCCGCTGAGCGTTCTCAAGGGCCGCGGAACGCTCGAGAAGCGTCTGGCGCCGCTGGGCGTGACCGTGAAGTGGACCGAGTTCACCGCCGGCCCCGTGCAGCTCGAAGCACTGAACGTCGGCTCTATAGACTTCGGCGACGTGGGCGAGGCTCCCCCCATCTTCGCGCAGGCTGCCGGTGCGCCGCTGGCCTACGTGGCTGCAACCGTGCCGCGTCCGAGGGCCGAGGCGGTGCTCGTGCCCAAGGGCTCGGCCATCAAGACCGTGGCCGACCTGAAGGGCAAGAAGATCGCGCTCAACAAGGGCTCGAACGTCCACTACTTCATCGTCAAGCTGTTCGAGAAGCACGGCCTGCCGTACACCGACCTGAACCTGGTCTACCTGCCGCCGGCCGATGCGCGCGCCGCCTTCGAGAAGGGCTCGGTCGATGCCTGGGTCATCTGGGACCCGTTCCTGGCCGCGGCCGAGAAGTCGCTCGACGCGCGCATCCTGGCTGACGCAACCGGCGTGGTGGGCAACCGCGCGTACTACTTCTCGTCGCTCGACTACGTGGCCAGGAACGCCGACGTACTGGCCATCGCGGTCGAGGAAATCAACAAGATCGACGTCTGGGGCGCAGCCAACAAGGGCGACTACGCGGCGGAACTGGCCACCCTCTGGGGCCTGCCGAAGCCGGTGGCCGATCTTTCCGTGGGCCGCGTGGACTACGGCACTGCAGCCATCACCAAGGCCATCCTCGCCGAGCAGCAACAGATTGCCGACACCTTCTTCGCGCTGAAGCTGATCCCCAAGAGGATCAACGTGCTCGAAGCTGCCGGCGCGGGAGTCGCGTGATGCAGATCTTCTGGTTCCTCCCCACGCACGGCGACAGCCGCTATCTGGGCACGAGCGAAGGCGCGCGCCCCATCAATCTGGCCTACCTGCAGCAGATTGCCGGCGCGGCCGACAACCTCGGCTACGAGGGCGTGCTCATTCCCACGGGCCGCTCTTGCGAAGACCCGTGGGTCATTGCGTCGAGCCTGATCGGCGCGACGAAGAAGCTCAAGTTTCTGGTGGCGGTGCGCCCGGGCCTTCACCAGCCCAGCCTGGCCGCGCGCATGGCCGCGACCTTCGACCGGCTCTCCGGCGGCCGCCTGCTGGTGAACCTGGTGACCGGCGGTGACCAGACCGAGCTGGAGGGCGACGGCGTCTTTCTGGGCCATGCCGCGCGCTACGAGCAGTCGGCCGAGTTCATCCGCATCTGGCGCGAGATCATTGCGCGCAGCCACGACGGGCAGGCTTTCGACTACGAGGGCAAGCACCTGAGCGTGAAGGGCGCCAAGCTGTTGTACCCACCCGTGCAGAAGCCGTATCCGCCCGTGTGGTTCGGCGGCTCTTCGGCCGCGGCGCACGAGCTTGCGGCGGAGCAGGTCGATGCGTACCTCACCTGGGGCGAGCCGCCCGCGGAAGTCGCCAAGAAGATTGCCGACGTGCGCGCGCGCGCCGAGCGCAAGGGCCGCAAGGTGGAGTTCGGCATTCGCCTGCACGTGATCGTGCGCGAGACCGAGGACGCCGCGTGGAAAGCCGCCGAAGAACTCATCAGCCGCGTGAACGACGAGACCGTGATCCGCGCACAGGCCGCTTTTTCGCGCATGGATTCCGTAGGCCAGCGCCGTATGGCCGCGCTGCATGCGGGCGGCGCCAAGCGCTCGCGCGCCGACCTCGAGATCGCGCCGAACCTCTGGGCCGGCGTGGGCCTGGTGCGCGGCGGCGCAGGCACGGCACTGGTGGGCGATGCGAAGACCGTCGCCGCGCGCATCGAGGAATACGCGGCGCTCGGCCTCGACAAGTTCATTCTCTCGGGCTACCCGCACCTCGAGGAGGCCTACCGCTTCGCCGAGCTGGTGTTCCCGCTGCTCTCGCGCAAGGCGAAGACGCAGCTGGCAGGCGGCTCGCTCAGCGGCCCGTTCGGCGAGGTCGTCGCCAATCTTGACGCCCCCTCGCGCCTCGTTTCCCAGAGTTGAAGGACCGCATGCCATGACCGAACAAGTTCAGGAACTGCCGGCCGTCGCGCCGGCCGAAAGCGAAGGCAACGTGTTCAAGTCCTTTGCGGTCAGTGTCGCGAAGCGGCTGGTGCCGTGGCTCGTGCCCGTGGGGCTCATCGTGTTCTGGCAGATCGCGTCGTCGCTGGGCTGGCTCAGCACGCGCGTGCTGCCGGCGCCGGTCGACGTGGTCAAGGCTGCATGGAACCTCACGGTGTCGGGCGAGCTGTGGACGCATGTGAAGGTCAGTGCCGGCCGCGCGCTGGCGGGACTGGCCATCGGCGGCGGGGCGGGGCTGGCGCTGGGCCTGCTCACCGGCTCGGTGAAGTTCGCCGAGACGCTGCTCGACTCCACCATCCAGATGGTGCGCAACATTCCGGCGCTGGCATTGATTCCGCTGGTGATCCTGTGGTTCGGCATCGACGAATCGGCCAAGCTGTTTTTGATCTCGGTGTCGGTGTTCTTCCCGATCTACCTGAACACCTTCCACGGCATCCGCAACGTCGATCCGCAACTCATCGAGATGGGCCGCACCTACGGACTGTCGCGCTGGCAGCTGTACCGCGAGGTGATCCTGCCGGGCGCGCTGTCGTCCATCCTGGTGGGCCTGCGCTTCTCGCTGGGCCTGATGTGGGTGATCCTGATCGTGGCCGAGACCATCTCGGCGCAGGCCGGCATCGGCTACCTCACGATGAACGCCCGCGAGTTCCTGCAGACCGACATCGTGCTGGTGGGCATCCTGCTGTACGCGCTGCTCGGCAAGCTGGCCGACCTGTTCGCGCGCGGGCTGGAGCAATGGTGGCTGCGGTGGCATCCCGGCTACCAGCGCAAGGCGAAGTGAGGGCAGGGGAATGACTACGCATTCATCCGACATCTCGCGCCGCGCGGCCATTGCGACGCTGGCTGCGCTGGCCTCGGGCGCGGTGCTCGCGCAGGGCTCGGCCGCGCGGCCCGTTACCGTGCGGCTGGGCTACCAGAAGTCTTCCACGCTGATCGCGGTGCTGAAGGCGCAGGGCACGCTCGAAAAGCAACTGGCACCGCTCAACGTCACGCTGAGCTGGCACGAGTTCACAAGTGGCCTGCCGCTGCTCGAGGCGCTGAACCTCGACAACCTCGACATCAGTGCCGACGTGGCCGACACCGTGCCGGTGTTTGCGCAGGCAGCGGGTGCCGAGCTGACTTTCATCGCGCAGGAAGCGCCGTCGCCCGCGGCCCAGGCCATCGTGGTGCGCGAAGACTCGCCGATCAGGACCGTGGCCGATCTCAAGGGCAAGAAGGTCGGCTTCGCGAAAGCAGCCGGCGCGCACTACCTGCTGATTGCCGCGCTCGGCAAAGCCGGCCTGTCGTTCAGGGACATCGAGCCCGCCTACCTCACGCCCGCCGATGGCCGTGCCGCTTTCGAGAAGGGCGCCATCGACGCATGGGTGGTGTGGGACCCGTTCCTGGCTGCCGCACAGCGCCAGTCGAAGGTGCGCGTGCTGGCCGACGGCGCGGGCATCGCGTCGTACCAGCGCTACTACCTTGCCAGCACCAAGTTCGCGAAGGCGCGGCCCGACGTGCTGCGCGTGGTCTACGCCGAGCTCGAGAAGACCGGCAAGTGGGTCAAGCAGAACCCGAAGGACGCTGCAGCGCTGCTGTCGCCCGTGTGGGGCCTGGATGCCGCGACCATCGAGCAGGCCAACGGCCGCCGCAGCTACGCGGTGCGGCCGGTGGTGGCCGAGGGCCTGACCGAACAGCAGCGCATCGCCGATGCCTTCCTCGCCGAGAAGCTGCTGCCCCGAAAAATCGATGCGCTGAATGTGGCGCTGTTCAAACCCGGAGCCTGAAGCCCATGAGTGCCGTCCTGAAAGACATCGAACCCCAGGCCCCTTCGCAGGCGATCGCCGGCGGCGTGCGCCTGGAAGCGCGCGGCCTGCACAAGCGCTACGGCGCGCGCGAGGTACTGCGCAATACGCGGCTCACCGTCGAGCCCGGCCAGTTCATCGCCATCGTGGGGCGCAGCGGCTGCGGCAAGAGCACGCTGCTGCGGCTCATCGCGGGGCTGGAGGAGCCGACATCCGGCGGGCTCTACACCGACGGCAAGCAAGTGCACGGCCTGCACGACGACACCCGCATCATGTTCCAGGAGGCGCGCCTCTTGCCGTGGCGCCGCGTGCTCGACAACGTGACGCTGGGCCTGCCGAACGACGCCAAGGGGCGCGGCAAGGAAGTGCTTGCGCAAGTCGGCCTGGCCGACCGCGAGAACGAATGGCCGGCGCGCCTGTCGGGCGGCCAGCGGCAGCGGGTGGCACTGGCGCGCGCGCTGGTGCACCACCCGCGCCTGCTGCTGCTCGACGAGCCGCTGGGCGCGCTGGATGCATTGACGCGCATCGAGATGCACCGGCTCATCGAGAACCTGTGGCAGCGCCACCGCTTCACCGCACTGCTGGTGACGCACGACGTGCAGGAAGCCGTGGCGCTGGCCGACCGCGTGATCCTCATCGAGGACGGCCGCATCGCGCTCGACGAGAACATCGCGCTGGCCCGCCCGCGTTCGCAGGGCGACCCGGCCTTTGCCGCAATTGAGAAACGAATCCTCGACAGGGTGCTGCAGAAGCCGGAAGACACCGCGCCCGAGAGCACCGACGCCAGCTGGCTCGGCACACCCGCGCATGCGTTGCGCTGGGCAATCTGAGTCTTTTCCTCCATCAGTCCATCCTGAAAGGCAGTCGCATGTCGCAGAACTGGAAATTCGAAACCCTGTCGGTTCACGCCGGCTATTCGCCCGAACCGACCACCCGCGCGGTCGCGCCCCCCATCTACCAGACGGTGGCGTATGCCTTCGACAGCGCGCAGCACGGCGCGGACCTGTTCGACCTGAAGGTGCCGGGCAACATCTACACCCGCATCAACAACCCGACGCAGGACGTGCTGGAGCAGCGCGTGGCCGCGCTGGAAGGCGGCATCGCCGCGCTCGCGCTGGCCTCGGGCCAGGCGGCCGTAACCTACGCGATCCAGACCATCGCGGAGGCGGGCGACAACATCATCAGCAGCACCGCGCTGTATGGCGGCACCTACAACCTGTTCGCCCACACGCTGCCGCAGTTCGGCATCACCACGCGCTTCGCGGACCACCGCGACCCGTCCAGCTTCGAGAAGCTGTTCGACGACAAGACCAAGGCGGTGTTCGTCGAATCGCTGGGCAACCCGGCGGGCAACGTGACCGACATCGCGGCCATTGCAGAGATCGCACACCGCCACGGCGTGCCGTTGATCGTCGACAACACCGTGCCGTCGCCGTACCTGAGCCGGCCCATCGAGCACGGCGCCGACATCGTGGTGCATTCGCTCACCAAGTACCTGGGCGGCCACGGCACCAGCATCGGCGGCGCCATCGTCGACTCGGGAAAATTCCCGTGGGCCGAGCACAAGCAGCGCTTCAAGCGCCTGAACGAGCCCGACGTGAGCTACCACGGCGTGGTCTACACCGAGGCGCTGGGCCCTGCCGCCTACATCGGCCGTGCGCGCGTGGTGCCGCTGCGCAACACGGGCGCGGCCATTTCGCCGTTCAACGCCTTCCTGATCCTGCAGGGCATCGAGACGCTGGCGCTGCGCATGGACCGAATCAGCAGCAACGCACTTGCGGTGGCGCAACACCTGAAGCAGAGCAAGGCCGTGAACTGTGTGAACTACGCGGCGCTCGAAGACCACCCCGACTACCCGCTGGCGAAGAAGTACTTCGGCGGCCGCTCCAGCGGCGTGCTGACCTTCGGCATCGGCGCGGGCCGCGAGGGCGGGGCGAAGTTCCTCGACGCGCTGAAGCTCTTCACGCGCCTCGTGAACATCGGCGACGTGCGCTCGCTGGCCACGCACCCGGCCTCGACCACGCACCGGCAACTGTCGCCCGAAGAACTGGCACGAGCCGGCGTGACGGAGGACACGGTGCGCCTGTCCGTGGGCATCGAGCACATCGACGACCTGATCGCCGACCTCGACCAGGCCCTTTCCGCTGCATCGAACGAAGACCTTTTGAAGAAATGACCGCACTGCAATCCATCCCTGAAGCCGCGCTGGACCAACTGTTCCGCAAGGCCCGCACCGTGCACGCGTTCAAGCCCGTGCCTGTGACCGACGGACTGATCCACAAGCTCTACGACCTCGTGAAGTGGGGCCCGACCGCCTTCAACGCCCAGCCGGCACGCTACGTGTTCGTGCGCAGCGAAGAGGCCAAGGCGAAGCTGAAGCCGGCGGTGTCTGCGGGGAACACCGCGCAGACGCTGGCGGCCGGCGTGACGGTGATCGTGGCGCACGACACGCGCTTCTACGAGCACCTGCCCACCCAGTTCCCGGCCTACGACGCCAAGCCGCTCTTCGAGAAGAGCGCCGAGGCCGCGCAAGCCACCGCCTTTCGCAACAGCAGCCTGCAGGGCGCCTACCTGATCCTGGCGGCGCGCTCGCTCGGCCTCGACGCGGGGCCGCAGTCGGGCTCCAACGCGGAGCTGGTCGACAAGGCCTTCTTCCCCGATGGCCGCTACAGGGCCAACTTCCTGGTGAACCTTGGCGTGGCCGACCACGCTGGCACCTTCGAGCGCGGCCCCCGGCTGGCGTTCGAAGAGGTGGCCGAGATCGTCTGACGGCAGCCACCACTTCACTCATCTTTTGTCGTGCTTTTCCTGAACGAATTTCCTCAACCCGAAAGAGAAACCATCATGTCCATTCAAGCCATCAACGTCCGCAACCAGTTCAAGGGCAAGGTCCGTGAAATCATCCGCGGCGACGTCGTCTCCGAAGTCGATGTCGAGACCGCCTGGGGCATCGTCACCTCGGTCATCACCACGCGCTCGGTCGACGAACTGCAACTGAAGGTGGGCTCCGACGTGGTCGCGCTCGTGAAGTCGACCGAGGTTTCGATCGCGAAGCTCTGACGGACCCTCGGGCATCTGCGACAACCCGGTGCTGTCATGGCGCCGGGTTTTTTTCGTTTCCGGGAGCGATTTTTTGCAGTTGGTTTTAGTGATTTACAAGTGCCCGGAAATCGAATGTGCTGAATGTCAGGAATCCGATGAATCTTTGAGAACCACGCATCTGCCTTGAAGACACCGCCATAGCATGCGCCGCGAGGTCGTGGCCGTGCCGTGAAACGACGTGCGGCCGCATCTCGCGAAGAGTCGAAAAACCAGACGGAAATCTTCAGGGAGTCACCGCATGCGAGTGGAAATGGATGAGCATGGAATGATCAGTCATGCGCGAGTCAGGCACGCTCGCAGCACCAGGATCGAAAGAGGAAGGAGGACAGCAGCCATCACGGGAATCGTGGTGCATCAGACGGACGCCGATACTTCGGCGTCTTCATTGAACAGCTACAGGCAGCCGGGTGCCAACGGCGCGCACTTTCTCATCGACAAGGATGGGACGATCTATCAGACGGCGGCGATTTATCAACGGACAAATCATGTGGGGCCGTTGAAGGCACGATGTCTGGTAATACCGACGTGCAAAATGTCCGACTTTCCTCCAAGGGTAGGTCCGGCGGAGATGCATCGCATCGAGATGCTCAAGGCGCCTGCCGACCGTTATCCGAGCAATATGGAAGCCATCGGCATAGAGATGGTTGGAAAGGCGACGCTGCCGGTCGGGCTGAAGCTTGTCGGCGAAGAAGCAAAGTGGTCAATGGGAAGATTGAGAGGAGAGCGTGCGATTTTCGAGACGCCAACTGCGGCACAGAATCAAGCACTCTCGTGGCTTGTCGGTGCAATCGTAGATTCGATGCATATGAGCCCAAACGAGGTTTTTCGTCATCCAGTGGTCAGAAGCAAGAACCCAACAGAGGCTAAAGGTGCGAACTGGAATCTCCTCCCTTTGGCACCATGAAAAAGACCGAGATGCTCTTAGCCGGAGCAGTACTGGGCGTTGCCGCAGTAGCGCAGGCCGCAGACAAGCGGTATCCGATTGCCTATGTGCAGAGCGTAGAGATCACGGATCCTTCACGTAGAACTGCATGGGAGGACAAGGATTTCTTGAATTGCGACGATGTTGTATTGACTCAAGAGGATGTTCGCTATGCCCTGCAACATATGCGCAGGATTTCGGAGAAGTCCTACGACCCCGAGAACATGGGATCCACCGGATGCAAGGGGAGTGCGCTTGTTACGTTCAAAAACGGCAGAGTCCTCGCCATGGGCATCGAGCCAACCGGGCGAATCAGCACGGGGGAGTTCGACAGAAAGATGAATCCCACCGCCAGTCCGCCGGGCTTCTACGAATGCCATCCGTGCGGAGAACGCAAGATGGCTCTTCTCAAGGACGCGTTAAATCGCGCTGATGAGCGAAGGCTCAAGAGGCTGGAGGCGGAAGGACAGATGGCCCCTGGCGAGGCGGAGCGCAGGCTGAAAGTGCTGCGAGCCAGTCGCGATAAACCTTGATGCTTGCCGTTCGGGAAGAGCTATTGACCATCAACTCAAGAGAATGAACAAGACCGACGTCCTTGCGGCTGCAGCCGCACTGGCCACCGCTGCGGTGGTATTACCGGCGCAGGCGGCCGACCGGCGATATCCCATTCGCTATGTCAAGAAGGTGGAAGTCACGCATCCTTCACACCGAAGCGCTTGGGAAAACAAAGACTTTCTGAAATGCGACGATGTCGTCCTCACAGAGGAAGACGTTCGATACGCCCTGAAGTACATGCGCAGGATTTCGTGGAAGACCTACGACCCGGAGAAGATGGATACCACGGGCTGCGAGGGGCAAGCACTCGTAACGTTCAAGAACGGAAGAATCCTCGCCATGGGCATCGAGCCCACCGGGCGGATCAGCACCGCAGAGTTCGATTCCAAGATGAAATCTACGGCGAGTCCCCTGGGCTTCTACGAATGCCATCCGTGCGGAAAACGCAAGATGGCTCTTCTCAAGGACGCGTTGAATCGCGCTGATGAGCGAAGGCTCAAGCGAATGGAGGCCGAAGGACGGATCCCGCCTGGCGAGGCAGAAATCTTGCTGAAGAAGACGCGGGCTGATCGTGAAAGGCCGTGACTTGTTTTTCGAGGCTGCATCATTCAGTGGTCGCGCGCTACAGAGCAGCGGGGCGACCAACGCAAAATCTCCACCAATTCCCAGCCTATACAACGGCTGGTTGTTAAGAACGGACTTTTCGGTTGTTTGAGCTTCGGCCCCTGGCTTCTACAGTGGTGCTTATCGCCATCAAGGCGAATGCACCGCACAACAGGAGCCTCATCGCATGCCAGTGGAAGTTGAAGAAGAACTCGTCGCCTTGCCCGAAGCACTTGAACAGGCGCGCGCCAAGGCCGTCGAAAGCAACTGGCCCTATGCCGGCGGCGTGACGCCGCCGGTGGCCTGGGAACTGGTGCAGAAGGGCCATGCAGTGCTGGTCGACGTGCGCTCCGGCGAGGAGCGCAAGTTCGTCGGCCATGTGCCTGACAGCCTGCACGTGGCTTGGGCCACGGGTACGGCGCTCACGCGCAATCCACGATTCGTGCGCGAACTCGAGGCCAAGCTGGCGAAAGACGGCGGCAAGGACGCCGTGGTGCTGCTGCTGTGCCGCAGCGGCAAGCGATCGGCGCTGGCAGCCGAAGCGGCTGCCAAGGCGGGTTTCACGCGGGTGTTCAACGTGCTCGAAGGCTTCGAAGGAGAGATCGATGCGCAGCAGCACCGCGGCGGCTCCGACGGCTGGCGCTTCCACGGCTTGCCGTGGGTGCAGGACTGAATCCAGGCCGAAGAATCAGACTTCCACGGGAGAACAGTACACATGGCCCATTTCGAAGTGAGCGACATCGTCCGCGCGCTGCACGGTGTGCGCGACGAATGGCGCGATTCGCAGCGCCGCTCGCGCGAGCCCGGCGCACGCGAGTTTCCGTCGCGTGACGCGCTCGCGCAGATCGTCGAGTCGCTGAAGGGCGCGCTTTTTCCGATGCGGCTCGGCCCGCCGGACCTGCGCCACGAGAGCGAGGATTTCTACGTCGGCCACACGCTCGATGCCGCCCTGCAGGCGCTGCTGTTGCAGGCGCGGCTGGAGCTCAATTTCAACGCCCGCCACGAGCCGCGCTCCGCGAGCGAAATCGACGATGCCGCCACGGAGGCAGTGCGCCGTTTCGCAACCGCGCTGCCGGGCCTGCGCCGCCTGCTCGACAGCGACGTGCTTGCCGCATACCAGGGCGACCCCGCCGCGCGCAGCGTCGACGAGGTGCTGCTGTGCTACCCCGGCGTGCTGGCGATGATTCACCACCGCCTCGCCCACGAGCTGTACAAGCTCGGCCTGCCGCTGCTGGCGCGCATCGTCGCGGAGCTGGCGCACGGGCAGACAGGTATCGACATCCACCCCGGTGCGCAGATCGATGCGGGCTTCTTCATCGACCACGGCACGGGCGTCGTGATCGGCGAGACGGCGGTCATCGGCAAGCGCGTGCGGCTCTACCAGGCGGTCACGCTCGGTGCCAAGCGCTTTCCGACGGACACCGAAGGCAACCTGCAGAAGGGTCTTCCAAGGCATCCCGTGGTGGAAGACGATGTGGTCATCTACGCCGGCGCGACCATCCTCGGGCGCGTCACGCTCGGCAAGGGCGCCGTCATCGGCGGCAATGTGTGGATCACCGACGACGTGCCGCCGGGCGCGAGCGTCACGCAGGCCAGCCTGCAGAACGCGCCCAAGGCAGGTGGAGCAGCATGAAACCATTCGTCGAAGACTTCGGAGTCACCATTCGCCAGCTGCGCGAGGGCAAGGGCTGGTCGCAGG
The DNA here is from genome assembly GCF_965279555.1 of Variovorax sp. Taxonomy (NCBI): domain Bacteria; kingdom Pseudomonadati; phylum Pseudomonadota; class Betaproteobacteria; order Burkholderiales; family Comamonadaceae; genus Variovorax; species Variovorax sp. The sequence goes on from NZ_OZ257247.1 coordinate 2,052,967, forward strand.
AGGAACTGGCCGAGCGTTCCGATCTGAACCGCTCCTACGTGGGCGAGATAGAGCGGGGCCGCGTCATCCCGTCGATCGTCACCGCGCAGAAGCTGGCCACCGCATTGGGCATCAACATGGTCGGCTTGCTCATGCGCTGCGAGCAACTGGAGCAATCGCGTCTTGCAAGAAGGATCAACTTGGCGGCTATAGCCTGTTGAGGGAAAACCCGTGGCCGCCGGACACTGGCGTCCACTTTTTCCTCAATCCACGGAGCCCTGATCCATGAGCGCAACAGTTGGTGGTACGACCGCCCTTGGCGACAACGCCGCAAGACAGCTAGCCAATGCCACCAAGACCGTTCCCCAGCTCGAGACCATCAGCCCGCGCTGGCTGACGCACCTGCTGCAATGGGTGCCGGTGGAGGCGGGCATCTACCGCGTCAACAAGGTCAAGAACCCCGAGTCGATCAAGGTCACCTGCACCTCGCGCGAAGAAGAGAACCAGCTGCCGCGTACCTTCGTGGACTACGAAGAGAACCCGCGCGAGCACTACCTCAATGCCGTGAGCACCGTGCTCGACGTGCACACGCGCATCTCCGACCTCTACAGCAGCCCGCACGACCAGATCAAGGAGCAGCTGCGCCTGACGATCGAGACGATCAAGGAGAACCAGGAGAGCGAACTCATCAACAACCCTGACTACGGCCTGTTGGCCCAGGTGACGGAAGAGCAGCGCATCTTTCCGCTGACCGGCGCACCAACGCCTGATGACCTCGACGAGCTGCTGACCAAGGTGTGGAAGGAGCCCGCCTTCTTCCTCACGCACCCGCTGGCCATTGCCGCCTTCGGCCGCGAAGCCACGCGCCGCGGCACGCCGCCGCCGACCGTGAGCCTGTTCGGTTCGCAGTTCATCACCTGGCGCGGCATTCCGCTGATTCCGTCGAACAAGGTGCCTGTGGCCGACGGCAAGAGCAAGATCCTGCTGCTGCGCGTGGGCGACAAGCGCCAGGGCGTGGTGGGCCTCTTTCAGCCGGGGCTGTCGGGCGAGCAGGGTCCGGGCCTGTCGGTGCGCTTCATGGGCATCAACAACCATGCGATCGCGTCTTACCTGATCTCTCTGTACTGCTCGCTCGCAGTGCTGACCACCGACGCGCTGGCGGTGCTCGACGACGTCGAGATCGGCAAGTACCACGACTATCCCGACACCTACAAGTAAGCCGCTGTGAGCAGCACTCCATCGATTCCGGGCGAGGCGCCGTTCGACCCGGCCATCCTCGCTCGCATGGCGAGCGCCATGTTCTCCGAGGTGCCGGGCGCGCAGTTTCCCGCCAACATCGCGCCGCCGGGTTCGCCGCTGGTGAGCCCCGCGGGCTTCGGGCCGAGCGTGCCGGGCACGCCGATTCCGCAGGGGCAGATTCCGGGCGCCAACCTGGTGCCGGCATCGCCCACGCAACTGCCTTCGCTCGCCAACCGAGCGCCGGCCCTACTGCCGCATGCCACGGCGGGGAATGGCGTGCCGGACAGCGTGCTGTCGGTGGCGCCGGCTTTCGAGCCGCGCTCGGGTGGTGCGCTGCTTGGCGTGCCGCAGCAGGTGAATGCGCCTTCGGCAACGCAGGCGGACGCGTCACCGTTCTACTTCCTGAGCAACAGTTTCGGGCATCCGTCTGCCGGCGCGGTCTCTGAGGTGTCTGTGCCTCCACAGAGCGCGGGGTTGCCCCTCACCCCAACCCTCTCCACGGAGGGGCGAGGGGGCAACCCCCAGTTCTATTTCGTCGACGCGGTGCGCCTGCCCAGCGGCTTCTTCACCCCCGCCAAGACCGACCCGCGCGGCCCCGACGCCGCGCCGCTGGCCGGCAGCGGCCAGCATCCGCCGTTCGACGTCCATGCCGTGCGGCGCGACTTTCCGATCCTGCAGGAGCGGGTGAACGGCAAGCAGCTCGTGTGGTTCGACAACGCGGCCACCACGCACAAGCCGCAGTCGGTCATCGACCGCATCGCGTACTTCTACGAGCACGAGAACTCGAACATCCACCGCGCGGCGCATGAGCTGGCTGCGCGCGCAACCGACGCCTACGAGGGCGCGCGCGAACGCGTTCGCCGGTTCATCAACGCGCCGGAAGTCGAAGAGGTGATCTTCGTGCGCGGCACCACCGAGGCCATCAACCTCGTGGCCAAGAGCTGGGGCGGGCAGCACGTGGGCGAGGGCGACGAGATCATCGTGTCGAACCTCGAGCACCACGCCAACATCGTGCCGTGGCAGCAGCTTGCCGCCGCCAAGGGCGCGAAGCTGCGCGTGATTCCGGTGGACGATTCGGGCCAGGTGCTGCTCGACGAATACCGCAAGCTGCTCAACGACCGCACGAAGATCGTCGCCGTCACGCAGGTCTCCAATGCGCTGGGCACCGTGGTGCCGGTGAAGGAGATCGTCGAGCTGGCACACCGCGCGGGCGCCAGGGCGCTGGTCGACGGTGCGCAGTCGGTCTCGCACATGCGTGTGGACGTGCAGGACATCGGTGCCGATTTCTTCGTGTTCTCCGGCCACAAGGTGTTCGGTCCGACCGGCATCGGCGTGGTCTGGGGCAAGCGCGAAGTGCTCGAAGACATGCCCCCGTGGCAGGGCGGCGGCAACATGATTGCCGACGTGACCTTCGAGAAGACCGTGTTCCAGCCGATCCCCAACAAGTTCGAGGCCGGCACCGGCAACATCGCCGACGCCGTGGGGCTGGGCGCGGCGATCGACTACGTCAACAAGGTCGGCATCGAGAACATCGCGCGCTACGAGCATGACCTGCTGGTTTACGGCATGGCGCAGCTCGGCGCGATTCGCGGTGTGCGGCTGATCGGCACGGCGGCAGACAAGGCCAGCGTGATGTCCTTCGTGCTCGACGGCTACACCACCGAAGAAGTGGGGCATGCGCTGAACGAGGAGGGTATTGCGGTGCGCACCGGCCACCACTGCGCGCAGCCGATCCTGCGGCGCTTCGGTGTCGAGACGACGGTGCGGCCTTCGCTGGCGTTCTACAACACCTTCGACGAGGTTGACCGGCTGGTGGCTGTGGTGCGGCGGCTGGCGGGGCAGCGGCGCGCGGGTCAGGGCAAGGGCTTCGGCGCGAGGTGACGCTTGAAAAAGACGACCACCTGGGCGTCAAAGTCCGCGTGGAACGCGACGCGGTCGAAGCCGGGCGCGTCGGTGCAGATCTCCGGCGCGCTTTTCGCCAATGCAGGAGAGCAGGGCGCCAGGAACGCGAAGTGCCCGGCGTTGGCCGCCAGATGCCACTCCGGGGGAATGGGCAGGTCGCGCCGCAGCTCTTCCACGTGGTGCGGCAGCACGCCGTCGCCACCATAGGCGGAACCCCAGAGCTGGATTGGTACCGTCACGTCCTTCAGCCCCTTGGCGTCGAAGGCGCTCAGCGGATCGACGATGACCGCCGCCTTGATGCGCGGGTCGCGTCGCGGCAGTGGCGGCATTTCGTTGCGGCGGATCTCGCCGCACAGCGGAACCTTCGATTCGGGCGGGCAGAGGTCTTCGCGCAATTTGTAGTTAGGAACGGCGCCGATCGCGGCGAGCCCGGTGTAGCCACCGCGTGAGAAGCCGAAGAAGCCGATCCGCTCGGGGTCGAGCTTTGCGCGGCCTGGCCAGGCGGTCAGCATGTAGTCGACCAGCCGCTTCATGTCCTCCGGCCGGGTCGCGAAGGCCGACAGGTAGCCCTGCCGGCTCAGGTCGCGGAAGTTGTCGCCGGGGTGGCTGATGGCCGCGACGACAAGACCCGCGTCGGCCAGCGCGGCGTCGGTGTCGTGGTGCCCCAGAAATGAGCCGCCGGTGCCGTGCGAGACCACGACCAGCGGCAGGGCCGCTCCGGCCACGGGGCAGTTCCTGGCGCCGGCAATGACCAGCGTGTCGAGCGTGATCGTGGCTGCCGGGCCATCGCAGGGCGACCACACGGCGCCTTGGAGGGCCGGCCCGTCCTTGTCGGCCGGCACCTCGATGAAGCTGAACCCCGCGGCGTGCGCAAGGGTGGCAGACAGGCACAGCGTGCCTGCCAGGGAAAGAAGGCGTGGAAGGTTCATGGCCCGAGTCTGCCGCCGGCGCTTGGGCGCCGCTTAGCCGACTTTGCGCTCTTTGCCGGGTTAACGAATGGCGCGCTATGCTTGGAGATTGTTAACACTCGTGATGCTTGCCACCGCATGTCCCTGCCTCAAGCTTCTTCCCCCACGCCTTCGGCCGCCGACGAATCCTGTGACGTGATGGTTGTCGGCGGTGGCCCCGCCGGCTCGACCATTGCGGCATTGCTGGCCCAGCAGGGCCGCAAGGTGGTGTTGCTCGAGAAAGCGCATCACCCGCGCTTTCACATCGGCGAATCGCTGTTGCCCGGGAATGTCGAGCTGTTCGACAAGCTCGGCGTGCGCGACCAGGTCGAGAAGATCGGCATGCCGAAGTTCGGCATCGAGTTTGTCTCGCCGGAGCATGAGCACCGCAGCTACGTGGACTTTGCCGAGGGCTGGGACAAGTCGCTCGACTCCGCCTGGCAGGTGCGCCGGTCCGAGCTCGACGAGCTGCTGTTCCGCAACGCGGCAACGCGCGGTGCGCAGACGATCGAAGGCTGCAAGGTGCGCGACGTGGCGTTCGATGCAGACGGCGCCACGATCAAGGCGGAGATGGACGACGGCGCGAAGCGCAGCTGGCGAGCGCGCTTCGTGGTCGACGCCACCGGGCGCGACACCCTGCTGGCCAACAAATTCCGCTGCAAGGAAAAGAACCCCGACCACAACAGCACGGCCGTGTTCGGCCACTTCACCAACGCCGAGCGGCTCGAAGGCAAGAAGGAAGGCAACATCAGCATCTGCTGGTTCCCGCACGGCTGGTTCTGGTTCATTCCGCTGGCCGACGGCACCACCAGCGTGGGCGCGGTCTGCTGGCCGTATTACCTGAAGACGCGCGACAAGCCGCTGAAGGACTTCTTCTACGACACCATCGCGCTGTGCCCGGTGCTGCAAGAGCGGCTCAAGAACGCCACGCTGGTCGACGACGCGGTGCATGCCACGGGCAATTTCTCTTACACCAGCACGCACGCCACCGGCGACCGCTACCTGATGCTGGGAGACGCCTTCACCTTCATCGACCCGATGTTCTCGTCGGGCGTCTACCTTGCCATGCACAGCGCCTTCGACGGCGCGAAGCTGGTGGCGACCGCGCTCGACCAGCCGGCCGGGCTGGCGGCGGCGCGCCAGGGCTTCGAGGCCATGATGCGCAAGGGGCCGCGCGAGTATTCGTGGTTCATCTACCGCGTGACCAACCCGACCATCCGCGACATGTTCATGCATCCCGGCAACCCGTTCCGGGTGAAGGAGGCGCTGATGTCGCTGCTGGCCGGCGACATCTACAACGGCACGCCGATGTGGAACGCGCTGCGCATGTTCAAGGTGCTTTATTACGGCATTTCGATTGCGAACTTCCGCCGCACCTGGGCAGGCTGGAAGCGCCACCGCTTCAACACCCGCGACATGGGCATGTTGAAGGGCGAGACCATTCTCAAGTCGGACTAGCTGCTGCGGCAGCTACCGCAGCGACGTGCGCCACGCCCAGCGCAGGGCTGCTGAGCACGTCGATGCCAAGGTCCGCGAGCAGCGCGGTGGCGGGCGCCATCGAGGCCTGGGCCAGCACCACCACGTCGGCCGAGGCGGCTGCCTTGCGAATGGCGACTGCCAGCGTTTCGGCATAGCGGGCGATGTCGCCGGCTTCGAAATGCGGCCATGCGCCGGCGATGAGCAATTGCCCGGGCTCGACAAGCACACCCGCGTTCGAGGCTGCCGATAGCACCAGGTCCACGGTCGGCGCGAGCGTGCTCTGAAGCGCGGCGGCCACCAGCACGCGCGGGCCGGTGCGCACTGCGCGGTCGGCCATGGCGCGGTCGATGCGCAGGGCCTTGAATCGGCCTTCCGTCGGCGTGTGTTCGGCGATGCCGCCGATGGTCGAGCAGGTGCAGGCCACGACCTTGGCACCGCCTGAAGCCGCCTCTTGCATGGCGGCGTGAACGCGAGCCACCAGCGCCGCGTCGGAAACACCGACGACGCGTGCATCGGCGAGCAGGTCGTCGCGCACCACATGGCGTGCCGGCAGGCCCGGCGCGGCTTCGCCGAGCAGCCGCTCGAAGGTTGGCACATGGGCCTGCGCCGTGTGCAGGAAGGCGATGGCGTGTTGCACCGCGTCAGCCCGCGGTGCGGGCGCGCTGGGCTTCGTAGGCCTTGAGGTGGACGTAGGCCGTGCGCAGCACCGAAGGCGTCGTCGCATGGCCCGGCGCCGTGCGGCTCAGCAGGTCGCCGACGATATGGTCGGCCTCTACCGGCGCGCCGCGCACGATGTCCTTGTACATCGATGCCGTCATCGGCGAGCCGGCTGCGGTCATGATGGCCCGGCCGCGCTGCACGGCCGCCGGGCGCGGCGCGAAGCCGTTGTGTGCGGCGATGGCGCAGCATTCGCCGAAGATCGACAGCGCCACGTCTTCGCCGCCGGCCGCCATGATGTCGCCGATGGACGCGCGCATCAGGCTGGTGAGGCCCGCCGCCGATGCGATGAACACCCACTTCTCCCACATGTCCTGCGAGATGGTCTCGCTGGCGTTGCCGTCGAACTTTGCGCCGGCGAACTGCGCCGCGATGGCGTCGACGCGGGCCGAGCGACCACCGGCGCGCTCGCCGTAGCTCAGGCCGTGCGTGTCGTTGAGGTGCAGCACGCGGCCTTCGTCATCCAGAGTGGCGGAGATCATGCACAGGCCACCCAGCACCTTGTCTTCGCCGAAGCGCGTGACGAGGCTGTCGATGTGCTTCATGCCGTTGAGCAGCGGAAGAATCACAGTGTTCGGCCCCACCGCTGGAGCGAACGAGTCCATCGTCGATTCGAGGTCGTAGGCCTTGCTGCCGGCGATGACCACGTCGTAGTGCCCGTCGATGCCATCCGCCAGTACATGCCTGGGCGCTGGAAGCTGCAGGTTGCCGAACGTGCTCTGCACCACCAGCCCGGTCTTCGCGAGCTGCGCCGCGCGGCGCGGTCGCAGCAGGAAGGTGACGTCGCGTCCAGCTTCCAGCAGACGACCGCCGAAATAACCACCGAGTGCGCCGGCACCCACCACCAGAAATCTCATCGCGTGTCGCTCCTGAATCAGTCGAACCAAAAAGATCGACGGCGATGATGCCCGGGATTGCGGCGGGCTGCTTCAGGCCGGTGATTTCTCCGGCAGTCTTCAGGAGTCGGCGCGGCGCGATGGGCTTTTTAAGATAGGGTCATGGAGGGTTCGCATAATCGCGTCGGTCATTCCGACTCTGACTCTTCCATTCAAGGAGTTCCATTCATGGCACAGATCCGCATCGCCGTTCTCGTCGGCAGCCTTCGCAAGGATTCGTACAACCAGAAGCTGGCCCTAGCGCTGGCCCATCTCGCCCCGGCCGATGTCACCTTCGAGCATCTGCGCATCGACGACCTGCCGGCCTATAACCAGGACGACGACGGCAATCAGGCCGCCCCGGTGAAGCGCCTGAAGACCGAGATTGCAGCGGCCCAGGGCCTGCTGTTCGTCACACCCGAATACAACCGCTCGATTCCCGGCGTGCTGAAGAACGCCATCGACCATGCGTCGCGCCCCTATGGCCAGAGCGCCTGGGCCGGCAAGCCCGCGGGCGTGGTGGGTGTGTCGGTCGGCGCCATCGGCACCGCGCTGGCGCAGCAGCATCTGCGCAACATCCTGGCCTACCTCGACGTGCCGACGCTGGGTGCGCCCGAAGTGTTCCTGCAGGCCAAGGAAGACCTGTTCGACGACAAGGGCCACATCGGCAACGAAGGCACGAAGAAGTTCCTGCAGGGCTGGATGGACAAGTACGTGGCCTGGGTCAAGACCCACTCGGCCTGAGCGCAGCGCGCGCCAACGAAAAAGCCGCCCGTGAAAGCGGCTTTTTTTCATGGCGCGGGGCCAGTCAGGGTCAGGCGACTTGCGCCACGTCCTTCTGGTTGGCGGCTTCGCCGGTTGCCACCAGCATGTCGGCGCGGGCCGAAGCCAGCGCGGTGGCCCTGGCGTCGTCGCCCATGGCCACGCCTTCGGCGCGCACGATGCGCACGTCCGTGATGCCGAAGAAGCCGAAGACCGCCTTCAGGTAGCTTTCCTGGTGTTCCATAGCCTGGCCGCCTTCGCTGGTCGAATAGACGCCGCCGCGCGAAGAGGCCACGATGACGGTCTTGCCGCCTGCCAGGCCGACGGGGCCCTTCTCGGTGTACTTGAAGGTGCGGCCGACTTGCCCCAGGCGGTCGATCCAGGCCTTGAGTTGCGTCGGGATGGAGAAGTTGTAGAACGGCGTGCCGATGACGACCACGTCCGCGGCCAGGAACTGGCTCACGAGCTTTTCCGACAGCTCGTTTTCACGCTTTTGCGCTTCGGTCGGCTGGGCCTGCACGCCGGTCTTGATGCCGAGCGAGTCGGCGCTGAAATGCGCGGGAGCGTCGATGGCCAGGTCGAGGTATTCGACGGTGGTGTCGGGGTGGGCGGCGCGCCAGGCGGCCACGGTCTCGGCCGAGAGCAGGCGCGAGGTGGAGTTGGCGGCGAGGATGCTGGAGTCGATGTGGAGCAGCTTCATGATCAGTCAATCACTTTCTTGGGGCTGTCGGCACTCAAGTTGGCCGGCAATATGAGAATTCTATTTTTGGATGCAGTGGCCGATAAGTAGCCAAAATTGGCCTAGTTTGTTCTGTTTGCAGGACAATGAGCGGCATGCAGGACCTCAACGACATGGTTTTCTTCGCCGAAGTGGCCGAGCGGGGCGGCTTTGCCGCCGCCAGCCGGGCCCTGGGCATTCCCAAGTCGCGCCTGTCGCGCCGCGTGGCCGACCTGGAAGAGCGGCTGGGCGTACAGCTGATGCAGCGCAGCACGCGGCGGCTTTCGCTCACGCCGGCCGGCGAGATCTACCTGCGCCACGCCTCCGCCATGCGCGACGCGGCGCAGGCCGCTGCCGAGGCGGTTGCGCAGGTGCAGACCGAGCCCAGCGGACTGGTGCGGCTGAGTTGCCCCGTGACCATCGCGCACAGCGGGCTCGCACGGCTGATGCCGGTCTTCATGGCGCTCTATCCGGCGGTGCGCATCGATATGCGCGTGATCAACCGGCCGGTCGACCTTATAGAGGAGGGCATCGACATCGCGCTGCGCGTGCGCCCCGTCATCGAGAACAGCACCGTGCTGGTGGCCAAGACCTTCGGCTACAGCCGGGGCGTGCTGATCGCCAGCCCTGAGCTGCTGGCGCGCCACGGGCCGGTGAACACGCCGGCCGACCTGGCGAGGCTGCCGACCGCGGCCATGTCGGTCAACGGGGACGGGCGCAGCGACTGGCGGCTGGAAGGCCCGAACGGCCAGAGCTGGGTGCATTCGCACATTCCGCGCTATGTGGCGGACGACCTGGCGACGCTGCAGGTAGGCGCGCTGGGCGGTGTGGGCGCCATCATGCTGCCCGACTACATGTGCCGGGCCGATGTCGACGCCGGCAGGCTGGTGCGGGTGCTGCCGGACTGGGGGCCGTCGCCGGTGGTGGCGCACATGGTGTTTCCGGCGCGGCGGGCGCTTGTGCCGGCGGTGCGGCGGCTGATCGACTTCCTGACGGAGCACCTGCAGAGCGTCGATATGCGGATGTTCTGAGCCCAAACCAAAGGGCAAAGGGGCGGTCGTTATGCGAAAAACGTCATATCCAAACAAGCAGATATTCGTTTGGCATTGAAGCGATGGTTCGCACAATCCGAGGCTTCCATCCAATCCAGGAGCGATCATGGCAACTTTGCGACTCGGCGACACCGCCCCCAATTTCACCCAGGACTCCAGCGAAGGCCCCATCGACTTCTACCAGTGGGCCGGCGATTCCTGGGTCGTGTTCTTCTCGCACCCTGCCGACTTCACGCCCGTGTGCACCACCGAACTCGGCAAGACGGCGGCGCTGTCGGGCGAGTTCGCCAAGCGCGGCGTCAAGCCCATCGCACTGAGCGTCGACCCTGCAACCAAGCACAAGGAATGGATCGGCGACATCAACGAGACGCAGAACACCACGGTCAACTTTCCCATCATCGCGGACGCCGACCGCAAGGTGGCCGACCTGTACGACCTGATCCACCCGAATGCCTCGACAACGGCCACGGTGCGCAGCGTCTACATCATCGATCCGAAGAAGATCATCCGCACGACCATCACCTACCCGGCGTCGACCGGCCGCAATTTCGACGAGATCCTGCGTGTGATCGACTCCCTGCAGCTCACGGACAGCCACAAGGTGGCCACGCCCGTGAACTGGAAGGACGGCGACGACGTGGTCATCGTGCCGAGCATCCAGGACCCGGCCGAACTCGCCGAGCGCTTTCCCAAGGGCTTCAAGGCCGTCAAGCCTTACCTGCGCATCACGCCGCAACCCAACAAGTAAGCAAGCGAGAGCCGCCAGTGAAAGCTTCGACCCTCCTCCCAGGAACACCGCGGAACCGGCTTTGCCGGGCCGCTGGTGTTGCCCCCGGCGAGGGGCGTGGAGAAGCGACACGAAGTGCGCGAAGCCTGGGGGAGTGCTCATGAATACTCGCGTTGTCATCGTGCCCGGCTGGCGCGACTCCGGGCCCGGCCACTGGCAGAGCCTGTGGGAAGAGCGCATTCCGGGCGCGGCGCGGGTGGTGCAGGACGACTGGGCATCGCCCAAGCGCGACGCCTGGGTGCCGGCGCTCGCCAAGCTGGTGCTCGAGCAGCCCGGCCCGGTGGTGATCGCCGCGCACAGCCTCGGCTGCATCGCCACGGCGCACCTGCCGCCAGAGGCGGCGGCCCGCATCCAGGGTGCGCTGCTGGTGGCTCCGGCCGACCCCGAGCGCCGCGCCGTGCTCTCCGACTTCGCGCCCGTGCCGTATGCGGCGCTGCCGTACCGCAGCATCGTGGTGGCCAGCAGCAATGACCCTTTTTGCCCGATCCGCCTGGCTGGTGCATATTCGCGCGCCTGGGGAAGCGAGTTCGTCCGCATGCAGAATGCGGGCCACATCAACATCGACTCGGGACACGGGGACTGGCCGCTGGGCCTCGCCTTGCTCCAGTCCTTGACCGACGAGCCCGCCGCCTGGTCGGCGGGCCGTGAATTTTCAGAAACTTTGGCAATCACATGACTTCCAGAATAAAGACCTTCATCGCCGTGCTCGCGCTTGCGTCCTCCGCACTCGCCGGCGGCAACGCCTTCGCCCAGGGCACGTCGCTGCTGAACGCCTCGTACGACGTGGCCCGCGAGTTCTACAAGGACTACAACGCGGCCTTCGTGGCGCACTACAAGAAGGCCACCGGCAAGGACGTCAAGATCGACCAGTCGCACGGCGGCTCCAGCGCGCAGGCCCGCGCGGTGGCCGACGGCCTCGATGCCGACGTGGTGACCATGAACACCTCGACCGACATCGACTTCCTGGCCAACGCCGGCGTGGTCGCCAAGGACTGGACCAGGAAATTCCCCGAGAACGCATCGCCGACCACGTCGACCATGCTGTTCCTGGTGCGCAACGGCAACCCCAAGGGCATCAAGGACTGGGACGACCTGGTCAAGCCGGGTGTGCAGGTCGTGATCGTCAACCCCAAGACTGGCGGCAACGGCCGCTACGCCTACCTGGCAGCCTGGGGATACATCAAGAAGAAGGGCGGCACCGACGCCCAGGCCGCCGAGTTCGTCGGCAAGCTGTTCAAGAACGTGCCGGTGCTGGCGCGCGGCGGCCGCGATGCCACCACCGCCTTCCTGCAACGCAACATCGGCGACGCGCTGATCACCTTCGAATCGGAAGTGGTGTCGATCGACCGCGAGTTCGGTACCGGCAAGGTCGATTCGGTCTACCCGTCGATCAGCATCGTGGCCGAGAACCCGGTGGCCGTGGTCGAGCGCACCGTCAACAAGAAGGGCACCGGCGAGCTCGCCAAGGCCTACCTCGACTGGCTCTACTCAGAAGAAGCACAGGAAATCGCCGCCAAGCATGCGCTGCGTCCGCGCTCGCAAACCGTGCTCAAGAAGTACGCCTCGACCTTCAAGCCGCTGCAGCTGTTCACGGTGCAGGAACTGTTCGGCAGCCTCGGCGAAGCGCAGAAGGTGCACTTCAACGACGGCGGCCAGTTCGACAAGCTGTATACCCCTGGCGCGAAGTAAATGAGCGGCGCTGTTCCTTCGGCGCTCCCGTCCGCGGGAGCGCCTTTTTCGCGTGCCAACCGGGCAGGGGGCGCCAAGCGCGTGCTGCCGGGTTTCCACATCACGCTCGGCTTCTCGATCCTGTATCTGAGCCTGATCGTGCTGATCCCGTTGTCGGCGCTGGTCTTCAAGACCTTCACGCTGACCTGGGACCAGTTCTGGGTGGCCGTGACCGCCCCGCGCGTGATGGCCTCGTACCGGCTGACCTTCGGCGCCTCGCTGTTCGCTGCCATCGTGAATGCGGTGTTCGGCCTGCTGGTGGCCTGGGTGCTGGTGCGCTACAAGTTTCCGGGCAAGCGCATCGTCGATGCGCTGGTCGACCTGCCGTTCGCGCTGCCGACGGCGGTGGCAGGCATTTCGCTGACCGCGCTGCTCGCGGGCAACGGCTGGGTCGGGCAACTGCTGGAGCCGCACGGCATCAAGCTGGCGTTCACGCCGGCGGGCATCGTGATTGCGCTGATCTTCATCGGGCTGCCCTTCGTGGTGCGCACGGTGCAGCCGGTGCTCGAAGACGCCGAGAAAGAACTGGAAGAAGCCGCTACCTCGCTCGGCGCGACGCGGCTGCAGACTTTCACCAAGGTGATCTTCCCGTCGATCGCGCCGGCGCTGCTCACGGGCTTTGCGATGGCCTTCGCGCGCGCCATCGGCGAATACGGCTCGGTGATCTTCATCGCCGGCAACATGCCGATGATCTCGGAGATCACGCCGCTCATCATCATCGGCAAGCTGGAGCAGTACGACTACGCGGGTGCCACGGCGGTCGCGCTGGTGATGCTCGTTATTTCCTTCGTGCTGCTGCTGGTCATCAACGCCCTGCAAGCCTGGCAGCGTCGCAGGGCTGGAGCCTGACATGAGCGCACCTTCCAAAGTCATTCGCCGCGCGCAGGCCGGCACTACCGAATCCGCCTGGGTGCGCTGGACGCTGATCGGCATTGCGCTCGGGTTCATGTTCCTGTTCCTCGTGCTGCCGCTGGCGGCCGTGGCGACCGAGGCGCTGCGCAAGGGCCTCAATGCCTACCTCGAAGCGCTGAAGGAGCCCGACGCCTGGAGCGCCATCCGCCTCACACTGATCACGGCCGCCATCGCGGTGCCGATGAACCTCGTGTTCGGCGTGGCCGCTGCCTGGGCCGTGGCCAAGTTCGAGTTCCGCGGCAAGGCTTTTCTCACCACGCTGATCGACCTGCCGTTCGCGGTGTCGCCGGTGGTGGCGGGCCTGATCTACGTGCTGGTGTTCGGTGCCCAGGGCTGGCTGGGTCCGTGGCTGTCGGAGCACGACATCAAGATCATCTTTGCCGTGCCCGGCATCGTGCTGGCCACCGTGTTCGTGACCTTTCCGTTCATCGCGCGCGAACTCATTCCGCTGATGCAGGCGCAGGGCACCGACGAGGAGCAGGCCGCCATCGTGCTCGGCGCGACCGGCTGGCAGACCTTCTGGCGCGTGACGCTGCCCAACATCAAGTGGGGCCTGCTGTATGGCGTGATCCTGTGCAACGCGCGCGCCATGGGCGAGTTCGGCGCGGTGTCGGTGGTGTCGGGCCACATCCGGGGCCAGACCAACACCATGCCGCTGCACGTGGAAGTGCTCTACAACGAATACCAGTCGGTGGCCGCGTTCGCCGTGGCCTCGCTGCTGGCCATCCTGGCGCTGGTCACGCTGGTGATCAAGTCGGTCATCGAATGGCGCCACGAGCGCGAGATGAAAGCCATTGCCGAGCTGCCCCCGGAACGGCCCCCTGAAACCACGGCGGCCTGAGCCTGAGAGAGAAGAAATCATGAGCATCGAAATCCGCAACATCAGCAAGCAGTTCGGCGACTTCCGCGCGCTGCGCGACGTGAACCTCGACGTCGAATCGGGCGAACTCGTCGCGCTGCTCGGCCCCTCCGGCTGCGGCAAGACCACGCTGCTGCGCATCATCGCGGGGCTGGAGACGGCCGACACCGGCAGCATCCTCTTTTCGGGCGAGGACACCACCGACGTGCACGTGCGCGAACGGCAGGTGGGCTTCGTGTTCCAGCACTACGCGCTGTTCCGCCACATGACCGTTTTCGAGAACGTGGCCTTCGGCCTGCGCGTGAAGCCGCGCAAGGAGCGTCCGAGCGACGCGCAGATCAAGGCCAAGGTGACCGACCTGCTCAAGCTGGTGCAGCTCGACTGGCTGGCCGACCGCTATCCGTCGCAGCTCTCGGGCGGCCAGCGCCAGCGTATTGCGCTGGCCCGCGCGCTGGCCGTGGAGCCCAAGGTGCTGCTGCTCGACGAGCCCTTCGGCGCGCTCGACGCCAAGGTGCGCAAGGAGCTGCGCCGCTGGCTGCGCCGGCTGCACGACGAGCTGCACGTCACCTCGATCTTCGTCACGCACGACCAGGAAGAAGCACTCGAAGTGGCCGACCGCGTGGTGGTCATCAACAAGGGGCAGATCGAGCAGGTCGGCTCGCCGCAGGAAGTGTGGGACCAGCCGGCCAGCCCGTTCGTCTACGGCTTCCTGGGCGACGTGAACCTGTTCCACGGCCGTGCCGACAACGGCGCGGTGCAGCTCGACGGCATGCGCCTGGACTCGCCCGAGCACAGCGGCGCGCGCGACGCCAAGGCCCGTGCCTATGTGCGTCCGCATGACATCGATGTGACACGCTATGTGGCCGGCGCTTCCGGCATCGTCGCCACGCTGGCGCGCGCCATCGTCGTCGGCCCCATCGCGCGGCTGGAACTTGAGCCCACCGAATCGAATCCAGATAATCCGGGCTCCGGAACCATCATCGAAGCGCAACTCCCTGCGCAACAGTTCCGTGACCTGGGCTTGAAGGAAGGCGACACCGTCGTCGCCAACCCGCGCAAGGCCAGGGTGTTCGTAGAAGAAGATTGGGTATCTCCTTGATCGATTGGTACTTCGGCGCGCCGCGCCGCGCGTATGGGCTGATCTGCCTGGCCTGCGTCCTCATGCTGGCCTTCGGGCTCTATCTGCAGCACGTGGTGGGCCTCGAGCCCTGTCCCATGTGCATCGTGCAGCGGTATGCACTGGTGCTGGTGGCGCTCTTCACCGGCCTGGCCGGGGTGTTCCGCCACGTCGGCCTTCGCTTCGTGGGCGGGCTGCTCGCGTTGGTGGCTGCAATCGGCGGCGCCTACACGGCAGCCTCGCAAAGCTGGCTGCAGTGGTATCCGCCCGAAGTCGTGTCCTGCGGTCGCGACCTCTACGGGATGATCGAGACCTTCCCGCTGAAGCGCGCGCTGCCGATGATCTTCCGCGGCGGCGGCGACTGCTCGAAGATCGACTGGTCGCTGTTCGGCCTGACGCTGGCGAACTGGTCGTTCATTGCGTTCACGGTTCTCTCGCTGCTGCTGATCGTGCTGCTGGTGCGCTCGCGCCGCGCACGCTGAGACCCATCGCATCGGGCGCAATGCCCCGATGCGGCCCCGGCTTTAGGGGCGCTTAAGGAACCGCAGATAGGATGCAGTTGCAGCCTCCCCCGGTGCCCATCACGCGGTCATCCTGGCCCGCGCGGGCCGGCGGAGCGTTTCACTTCATCCTCATTGCATGCAAAACACTCCCAAGCGGCGCTCGCGCAAGCTCGTCTACGGCATCGTTGCCCTTGTGGTCCTGGGCCTGCTGTCTCTGTTCTGGCTCAGTCCGCCCAAGAAGCCCGAGTACCTCACCGCCGCGGTGCAGCGCACCGACCTCGAGAACGCGGTGCTCGCCACCGGCGTGCTGCAGGCGCTGAAGCAGGTAGAAGTGGGCGCGCAGGTCAGCGGCCAGCTCAAGTCGCTGAAGGTGGTGTTGGGGCAGACGGTGAAGAAGGGCGACTGGCTCGCCGAAATCGACCCCGTCATCTCGCAGAACACGCTGGCGCAGGAGCAGGCCAAGCTCGACAACCTGCAGGCGCAGAAGCTGGCGAAAGAAGTGCGCATCAGGCAGGCCCAGCTCAGCTGGGCGCGCCAGCAGGAAATGCTCGCCCAGGACGCCGCCGCCAGGCAGGACATGGAAAGCGCCGACGCCGAGCTGCGCGCGCTGCGTGCCGACGGCGTATCGCTCGATGCGCAGATCCGCCAGCAGCGGCTGGCGCTGGCCTCGGCGCAGACCAACCTTTCATACACGCGCATCGTGGCGCCCATCGACGGCGACGTGGTGTCCATCAGCACGCTCGAAGGCCAGACCGTGGTGGCCTCGTTCCAGGTGCCCACGCTGATGAAGCTGGCCGACCTGTCGACCATGACGGTCAAGGCCCAGGTGTCCGAAGCCGACGTGGTGCGCGTGAAGGCGGGCCAGCCGGTGTACTTCACCATCCTGGGCGACCCCGACAAGCGCTATTACGGCACGCTGCGCGCCGTGCAGCCTTCGCCCGAGAAGATCAATAACGCCGTGTTCTTCAACGCGCTGTTCGACGTGCCCAACCCCGATCGCACGCTGCGCGTCGACATGACGGCGCAGGTCGCGATCATGCTGGGCGAGGCAAAACAGGCGCTGGTGGTGCCCCTGACGGCGCTCGGCGCGCGCGACAAGGACGGCCGCCAGGAAGTGCGCGTGCTGAAGGCCGATCAGAGCGTCGAAAAGCGCATGGTGCGCGTGGGCATCAGCAACAACTTCCAGGCGCAGGTGCTGGAAGGCCTGAAAGAGGGCGACAACGTCATCACCGGCGACGCATCGGCCGTGGCCGACAAGCCCGATGGCGGCCCGCGGGGCAAGTCTCAGTGACGCAGCAGGCCGAACAGCCGCTGCTGAGCCTGCGCGGCATCGGCCGCAGCTTTCCCTCGGGCGAGCAGGAAGTGCAGGTGCTGAAAGATGTCGACCTGGACATCGGCAGCGGGGAAATGCTGGCCATCGTCGGCGCCTCGGGCTCGGGCAAGTCGACGCTGATGAACATCCTGGGCTGCCTCGACCGGCCGAGCACGGGTACCTACATGGTGTCGGGCAAGGACGTGGGCACGCTCGACAGCGACGCGCTGGCCGAGCTGCGGCGCGAGCACTTCGGCTTCATCTTCCAGCGCTACCACCTGATGCAGCACCTCACGGCCGCCGGCAACGTCGAGGTGCCCGCGGTGTACGCCGGCACCGACGGCGAGGCGCGCGACAAGCGCGCGCGCCAGTTGCTGGCGCGGCTGGGCCTTGGCGACCGCACCGAGCACCGGCCGAGCCAGCTCTCGGGCGGCCAGCAGCAGCGCGTGAGCATCGCGCGCGCGCTCATGAACGGCGGGCATGTGATCCTGGCCGACGAGCCTACCGGCGCGCTCGACAGCAAGAGCGGGCAAGAGGTGATCGCCATCCTGCGCGAGCTGCATGCGCAGGGCCACACCGTCATCATCGTGACGCACGACATGCAGGTGGCGAGCTGCACCGAACGCATCATCGAGATCGCCGACGGCGTGATCGTGCGCGACCGGCCGAACGTGCCCACGGTCGCGGCGCCCGAACAGTCCGCACAGGCAGACGACTCCACGGTACCGGGCGGTGCGATGACCCGGCCCAAGCTCGGCATCGCGCGCTTCAGCACCGGATGGGCGCGCTTTGCCGAAGCCTTCCGCATGGCCTGGCGCTCGATGATGGCGCACCGCATGCGCACGGCGCTGACCATGCTGGGCATCATCATCGGCATCACTTCGGTGGTGTCGATCGTGGCCATCGGGGAGGGCGCCAAGCGCTTCGTGCTGTCGGACATCAGGGCCATCGGCACCAACACGCTCGACGTGTACCCGGGGCGCGATTTCGGCGACGACAAGGCCTCGAGCATCCGAACGCTGACGCCGCCCGACCTCGACGCGCTGGCGGCGCAGCCCTACGTGCACAGCGTGACGCCTTCCACCTCGCGCAGCCTGCGGCTGCGCTACCGCAGCGTGGACATCAACGGCATGGTGAACGGCGTCAGCGACAGCTTCTTCCGCGTGCGCGACATCCAGATGGCGAGCGGCGCGGCCTTCACGGCCAGCGACGTGCGGCACCAGTCGCAGGTGGTGGTGATCGACCAGAACACGCGGCGCAAGCTGTTTCCCGAGGGCACCGATCCGCTGGGCAAGATCATCCTGGTGGGCAACCTGCCGTGCACGGTGATCGGTGTGTCGCAGGAGAAGAAGAACATGTTCGGCGAGAACAAGTCGCTCAACATCTGGCTGCCCTACAGCACGGGCGCGAGCCGGATCTTCGGGCAGCAGCACTTCGACAGCATCACCGTGCGCATCCGCGACGACCAGCCGACCAAGGCGGCGGAGGACAGCATCGTCAAGCTGCTCACCATGCGCCACGGCAGCAAGGATTTCTTCACCTTCAACATGGACAGCATCGTGAAGACGGCCGAGCGCACGAGCCAGTCGCTCACGCTGCTGCTGTCGCTCATTGCCGTGATCTCGCTGGTGGTGGGCGGCATCGGCGTGATGAACATCATGCTGGTGTCGGTCACCGAGCGCACCCGCGAGATCGGCATCCGCATGGCCGTGGGCGCGCGCCAGAGCGACGTGCTGCAGCAGTTCCTGACCGAAGCGGTTCTGGTGTGCCTGGTGGGTGGCCTGATCGGCGTGACGTTGTCTTACGGCATCAGCTTTCTGTTTTCGCTTTTCGTCAAGCAATGGCAAATGATCTTTTCGATGGGGGCCGTGGTGTCGGCGTTTCTGTGCGCCTCGTTGATCGGCGTGCTGTTCGGCTACCTGCCGGCGCGCAACGCTGCGCGGCTGGACCCGATAGAGGCGCTGGCTCGTGAGTAGCGCGCGTTCTTTTCTTCGGTGCACCGTGGCAGCAGCCGCGGCATTGGCGCTCGGCGGATGCACCCTGTTCCAGCCCGAGGCACGCGAGCAGCGGCCGTTGAGCGTGCCGTCTGCTTGGCTGCAGCAGCCAACGTCGGTCGCTGCATCGAATGCAGCCGCAATGCCCACCGAGCAATGGTGGACCGCATTCCGAGATCCGCACCTGGATACGCTGATCGACAACGTGCTGCGCACCAACAACGATCTGGCCGCGGCGGGCATCCGCGTGCGGCGCGCGCAATTGCAGGCCGGTCTTGCAAACACCAACCTCACGCCAAGCGTGGCGGGGCAGCTCAACACGAGCCGCGGCTATGACCTCAAGCGCGGCGGCGTGGCGGGCTCGACCTCCAGTTCGCTGGTCACGCTGAGCTACGAACTCGATTTGTGGGGGCGCCTCGCGGCACTGCGCGGCGCCGCCGACTGGGAGTCGAAGGCTACCGTGGCCGACCGCCAGGCCGCTGCGCTCGCGCTGGTCGGCACGACGGCGGGGCTCTACTGGCAGACCGGCTACCTGAACCAGCGCATTGCCCTGAGCGAGGCCGGCATCGAGGACGGCCGGCGCATCCTGGCGCTGGTGCGCACCAAGTACGCGGCAGGCGCGGTGTCTGGGCTGGACGTGGCGCAGGCCGGCCAGAACCTTGCGACGCAGGAAGCGGCGCACACGCAGTTGCTGCAGCAGCGTGTCGAGGCGCGCAATGCGCTCGCGATCCTGTTCGACCTGCCGCCGGAGCCGCTTGCGGGCGAGCCTGTGCGGCTGCCGGATGCCGACCTGCCAGTCATCGAAGCCGGCGTGCCGGCCAGCCTGCTGGGCCGGCGGCCCGATCTGCGTGCCGCGGAACTGCGCTTGCGCGGCGCGCTGGCGAATGTCGACGCGACGCGCACCGGTTTCTATCCCACGCTGAGCTTGACGGGCTCGCTCGGCACCTCGAGCACGGCGCTGGGCGATCTGCTGAAGAACCCGGTGGCCACCCTGGGTGCCGGGCTGGCGCTGCCGTTCCTGCAATGGAACACCGCGCGGCTGACAGTCGGTGTGTCGCAGACGCAGTATGAGGAGGCGGTGGTGGGCTTCAGGCAGTCGCTCTACACGGCGCTGTCCGAGGTCGAGAACGCGCTGTCGTCGCGAACGCAACTGCGTGATGAAAGCGTCAAGCTGATGCTGGCCTTGCAGGAGGCTCAGCGTGCGGAGAACCTGTCAGAGGTGCGGTACAGGGCTGGAGCGACCGCGCTGCAGCCGGTTCTGGATGCCAAGGACCGGCGCCGAACCGCCGAGGTATCGCTCGCGCTGAACCGCTTGAACCAGTTCAACGCGACGATGACGCTCTACAAGGCCCTGGGGGGCGGGGCGGTGGTCGCGCCCTAGCGCGCCGGCTCAGAGCGGCAGCGTATCGAAGGCCGCGTAGACCGTGGCCAGCCACGACTTCACGCGTTGCCGCTCCAGCAGGCCCAGCGCATGCGGGCCTTCGCGGTCGTTCACGGCCTTCCAGAAGCTGGTGTTCTGCGCATCGATCTTGCGCATGCTCGCCTCGTGCAGGCGGGGCAGCGCGATCACGCGCGCGCCGTTGGCCGTGGCCTTGGAGAGCGACTGCGAGGCAAGCAGCATCCCGAAGTCGCTGCCGCGCCCGTAGTTCTGCACCACGATGTAGTTGGGCCGGTTGCCGAAGGTGTCGATCAGGCTGCCGAGCAGGTCGGTCGAGTCCTTGCCGTCGTCGAGCACGTGCCAGAAGTTGACCGTGACGCCGATTTCGGCGAACACGTCGAACAGGTCCGACTCCTTGATCCAGCGCGACAGCGGCGCCAGCGTCTGGGCGGCGAGGTCGACGATCACGCTTTGCTGCGGATTGGTCTCGAAGCCGTTCACCACGGTGTCCAGGCCCTCGAAGCTGTCGACCACCACTGGCGACGCGAAGCCTTCGTAGAAGCGGGTGAACGAGCTGTGCGAGCGGTCGGTGTCGAAGCCGGTGAAGGGCCGGCTGTGGTCGATGAAGTACTGCGCAAGCACACGTGCCGTGACCGACTTGCCGACACCGCCTTTTTCGCCGCCGATGAAATTGATGGAGCTCATGTACTGCTGCTGCCTCTGAAGGGTTGAGGGGGTAAGGGCGATTTCATTCTAGGGGCCTCGCCTTGCGGTTATGCGTCTGCCGGCCTACTTGGGAACCAGCGTGAAGAAGGGCATGACCACGCCCATGATCCAGTTCTGGCCGAAGTCGAGCGCGGCCCGGCGGTATTTCTCGTCGGCCTGCGCGGCCAGCAGGTCGAGCCGGGCCACCACCTTCGACAGCTCGCGGTCGGCCACGAGGTTGCGGCCGCGCTCGCTGATCTCGGTGGCCAGCAGCAGCGGCTGGCCGTCGGGGCCGGTCTTGGAGGAGATCAGCCAGAGCGAGATCTCGAAGTTGCGCGCGGCCCGGAAGCTGTTTTCGGCGTTGACGCCGTCGATCATGGTCTGGTCCCAGGTGTCGCCGTTGGCCTGCTTGAGCATGGTTGCCCAGCCGTACACCAGTGCCGCCACGCGGTCGCCCTGGTAGCCCTGCGGCCCGGTGTCGAAGGCCATGCGGATCGCGTCGATGCCTGTGGCGCCCTTCAGTTCGGGCAGGGGCGGGCCCTTGAGCACGGCGTCCCAGGCGCGCTGGGTGGCTTCTTCCATGCTGGGCGCCGACTTGCGCCATTCGCGCGGGTTGCGCTTGTAGAGGGTGGACTGCACCCGCCGTATCGACTGGAGGTTGTCGCGCAGCGACAGGTTGGCAATGCGGTTGGCGCCGGACTGCATCCATTCCTGGTTGGCGTAGGGTTCGGCGCGCTCGGTGGAACGGACCGACGAGCAGCCCGCCACGCCGAACAGGATGGCTGTGCCCGCCAGCAGGCAGGCGCCTCGCGCCGCGAGGGTTGAAACCGGGGAATCGCTCATGCCCTGACGTTATCATCCACGGCTGGGGCGGCGGCCTGCT
The DNA here is from genome assembly GCF_965279555.1 of Variovorax sp. Taxonomy (NCBI): domain Bacteria; kingdom Pseudomonadati; phylum Pseudomonadota; class Betaproteobacteria; order Burkholderiales; family Comamonadaceae; genus Variovorax; species Variovorax sp. The sequence goes on from NZ_OZ257247.1 coordinate 2,074,815, forward strand.
GCAAGCTGCAGGCCCGTTCAATTTTCCTTACAAATCAATACCTTGGCGCTATAACCAAGGCAGGCCGACAAGTCGTGCGTCTTAATTCCATCAAGCTCTCGGGCTTCAAGTCGTTCGCCGAACCCACCAACTTCCTGCTGCCGGGCCAACTGGTCGGCGTGGTCGGGCCCAACGGGTGCGGCAAGTCGAACATCATGGATGCGGTGCGCTGGGTGCTCGGCGAGTCGCGTGCGTCGGAGTTGCGCGGCGAGTCGATGCAGGACGTGATCTTCAACGGCACGACCACCCGCAAGCAGGCCAGCCGCTCCAGCGTGGAGCTGGTGTTCGACAACGCCGACCACCGCGCCGGCGGCCAATGGAACCAGTTCGGCGAAATCGCGGTGCGCCGAGTGCTCACGCGCGACGGCACCAGCAGCTACTACATCAACAACCAGCCGGTGCGCCGCCGCGACGTGCAGGACGTGTTCCTGGGCACCGGCCTGGGCCCGCGCGCCTACGCCATCATCGGACAGGGCACGATCAGCCGGATCATCGAATCCAAGCCCGAGGAACTGCGCCTGTTCCTCGAAGAGGCAGCCGGCGTCTCCAAGTACAAGGAGCGCCGCCGCGAGACCGAGAACCGCCTGGGCGACACGCGCGAGAACCTCACGCGCGTGGAAGACATCCTGCGTGAACTCAACGCCAACCTCGAGAAGCTGGAGAAGCAGGCCGAGGTGGCCGCGCGCTACAACATGCTGCAGGGCGACGCCACGAAGAAGCAGCATCAGCTGTGGTTCCTCAAGCGCAGCGAAAGCAACGCCGACCAGGCCAGGATCAAGGCCGATTCAGAGAAGGCGATCAACGACCTCGAATCGCGCACCGCCGACCTGCGCCGCATCGAGTCCGAGCTGGAGACCGTGCGCCAGGCCCACTACGGTGCCGGCGACCTGGTCAACCAGGCCCAGGGCAAGCTCTACGAGGCCAGCGCCGAAGTCGGCCGGCTCGAAGGCGAGATCCGCTTCGTGGTCGAAGGCCGCCAGCGCGTTGAGCAGCGCCTGGTGCAGCTGCGCGAGCAGATGGGCCAGTGGGGCCGCCGTCGCGAAGAGGCCGAGGCCGAGATCGAAACGCTGGCCGGCGCGGGTGTCGATGCCGAAGAGCAGGCCATCCTGCTGGCCGCCCAGCTCGAAGAACATGACGCGCGCATGCCGGAGCTCGAAGAAGCCGTGCAGCGCGCGCAAGACCAGGCCAACGCCCAGCGCACGACCGTGTCGCAGGTGCAGCAGCAGATCCAGGTGCTGGCCGCCGACCAGCGCAACATCGAAGAGCAAAGCCGCCAGCTCACGCAGCGCAGCGAACGCCTTCGTGCCGACCAGAACGCGCTGGCCGCGCCCGACGAAGCCCGCCTGCTCGACATGCAGGAGCAGCATGCCGCCGCGCAGGAAGCCGCGAGCGAGGCCGACGCGCGCCTGCAGGAACTGCAGGAATCGGTGCCGCAGCTCGACGACGATCGCCGCGCCAAGCAGCAGGCGGTCAACACCGAGGGCGCCCGCCACGCCGAGTTCTCGGCCCGCCTCGATGCGCTGCGCGCGCTGCAGGAGAAGGTCAAGACCGACGGCAAGCTCGCCCCCTGGCTCGCCAAGCACGGCCTCGACGGGCTGCAGGGCCTGTGGAGCCGCATCCACATCGAGCAGGGCTGGGAAAGCGCGCTCGAAGCCGCGCTGCGCGAGCGCCTGGGCGCGCTCGAAGTCAGCCGCCTGGACATGGTGCGCGCCTTCGGCAACGACGCGCCGCCCGCCAAGCTCGCCTTCTACAGCCCGCCCGCCGCCGGCGTGCCGGAAGCCGCCGCCGCGCTGCCGCGCCTTTCGAGCCTGCTGCGCCTGAACGACGCCGGCCAGCAAGCCCTGCTGACCGACTGGCTGCACGGCTGCTACACCGCCGAGAGCTTCGAGGAGGCGCTGGCCCAGCGCGCAACGCTGCAGGCCGGCGAAGTGATCTACGTGAAGAGCGGCCACGCCGTGTCTTCGCACAGCGTCAACTTCTACGCGCCCGATTCCGAGCAGGCCGGCCTGCTGGCCCGCCAGCAGGAAATGGAAAACCTGGAGCGCCAGCTGCGCGCCCAGACGCTCATCAACGAAGAAGCGCGCACCGCCCTGGTCCGCGCCGAGGCGGCCTATGCCGACGCCGCGCAGCGCCTCGTGACCGCCCGGCGCGAAGCCGCCGAGACCCAGTCGCGTGCGCACGAGCTGCAGGTCGAGACCCTGCGCATGACGCAGCTGGCCGAGCAGACCCGCGCCCGCAGCCAGCAGCTGGCCGCCGACCTCGGCGAAGTCGATGCGCAGCTCGAGGAGCTGCAGGAGCGCCGCATCGCCGCCGAAGGCCGTTTCGAAGAGCTCGACATGCAGCTGGCCGACAGCCAGGAGCGCCACGCGGAGCTCGACGAGCGCGTGATCGAGGCTGGCCGCGCACTGAACGCCAGCCGCGAGCAGCACCGCAGCCTCGAGCGCCAGGCGCAGGAAGCCACCTTCTCGCAACGCACTCTCGAAGCCCGCCGCGCCGAACTCAACCGCTCCATCGAAACCGCTGCGCAGCAGGTCGTGGCGCTGACCGACGAAGACGAGCGCGCCCGCGCCGAGCTGAGCCGCCTGTCCGACGCCGCCGCGCAAGCCGGCCTGCAGGACGCGCTGTCGCTCAAGCTCGAGCGCGAGGCCGCGCTGGGCTCGGCGCGCAGCCAGTACGACGACCTCACGCTCAAGCTGCGCGCCAGCGACGAGCGCCGCCTGCAGCTCGAGCGCGAACTCGAGCCGCTGCGCCAGCGCATCACCGAATTCCAGCTCAAGGAACAGGCCGCGCGCCTGGGCGTCGAGCAGTACCAGCAACTGCTGGACGATGCCGGCGCCGACCTCGAAGCCATCGAGCAGTCGATCGAGACCGACAAGGTGAAGCTCACCGGACTGCAGAGCGAAATCGATCGCCTCAACCGCGAAGTTGTCGCGCTCGGCGCGGTGAACCTGGCCGCGCTCGACGAACTGGCTGTCGCCAGCGAGCGCAAGACTTTCCTCGACGCCCAGTCGACCGACCTGAACGAGGCCATCGGCACGCTCGAAGACGCCATCCGCAAGATCGACGCCGAAACGCGCGACCTGCTCGGCGGCACTTTCAAGATCGTCAACGAGCACTTCAGCCGCATGTTCCCCGAGCTGTTCGGCGGCGGCAACGCCAAGCTCATGATGACCGGCGACGAAATCCTCGACTCGGGCGTGCAGGTGATGGCGCAGCCTCCGGGCAAGAAGAACCAGACCATCCATCTGCTCTCGGGCGGCGAGAAGGCGCTCACGGCCATCGCGCTGGTGTTCGCCATCTTCCAGCTCAACCCGGCGCCTTTCTGCCTGCTGGACGAAGTGGACGCGCCGCTGGACGACGCCAACACCGAGCGCTATGCCAAACTCGTCTCCGCCATGAGCCGTGAAACCCAGTTCCTCTTCATCAGCCACAACAAGATCGCCATGGAAATGGCCGAACAGCTGATCGGGGTGACGATGCAGGAGCAGGGCGTGTCGCGCATCGTGGCGGTCGACATGGAGGCTGCCGCCTCCATGGTGGCGGCAGCCTGAGCCGGGCGGCACACCGATGAGCAGCCTCACTCTCGCCCTGACCATCCTCGGCGGCCTCGTCCTCGCGGCCGTCGTTGCCTACAACACGCTGATGTCGCGCCGCAACGCGCCGCGCCAGCCCGACGCGGTCGACATCGCGCTGGCCGACGCCGAGCGCGCGATGTCCGCCTCGGCCGATGGCCTGGAGCCGACGCTTCACGTCGACCCCAACCAGGTGCCGGGCAGCGACCGCCATGAGCCCCTGTTCGACCCCGACCTGCCGGCGCCCAGCGGCGTTCCCGTGCCGACCGGCGAGCGCCGTGGCGGGCTCGACCCGCTGATCGACGTGATCGCGCCGATCTCGCTCGACGGCCTGGCCTCGGGCGACGCCGCCATTGCCGCCATGCCGCCCACGCGGCGCGCGGGCAGCAAGCCGGTGGCCATCGAGGGCCTCAACGAACACAGCGGCCAGTGGGAACCACCGGTGCCGGGGCAGCGCTACAGCGCGTTCCAGGTCGGCGTGCAACTGGCCAACCGCACGGGTGCGCTCAACGAGATCGAGTACTCCGAATTCGTGGTCAAGGCGCAGGCCTTCGCCGATGCCGTCAACGGTTCGCCCGAGTTTCCCGAAATGCTCGATGAAGTGGCGCGCGCCCGCGAGCTCGACCAGTTCGCCAGCGCGCACGACGCGCAACTGGGCTTCGTGCTGCGCGCGCTGCATGCCGCCTGGAGCCCCGGCTACGTGCAGCAGAACGCGGCGCGGCTGGGCTTCGTGCCCGGCATCATCCCGGGGCGCATGGTGCTGCCGACGGGAGAAGTCGGGCTGCCGCCGATCCTCGGGCTCGCTTTCGACACGCAGGCAGCGCTGGCCGACGACCCGGCCCAGTCGGCCATCCGCGAATTGAGCCTGAGCCTGGACGTACCACAGGTCGATCGCGCCGAAGAGCCGTTCCGCCGCATGCGCGAAGCCGCCGCCACGCTCGCGCGCGAGATGGACGGCGTGGTGACCGACAGCGACGGCCAACTGCTGCGCGACGAGACGATGGACGTGATCGGCAACGACCTCGAGCAGCTCTACGACACGCTCGACGGGCGCGACCTCGCGGCGGGATCGCCACTGGCGCGCCGCCTCTTCAGCTAATTCGGACTTTCCGGAGACACCCATGACATCGCGCGACGAAGCGGCACGCGAAGCCGCCGCACTGAGCGAACAGCTCCACCGGCACGCCCATCTCTACTACGTGCTCGATACGCCCGAACTGCCGGACGCCGAGTACGACAAGCTGTTCCAGCGCCTGCAGGCCATCGAGGCCGAGTACCCCGACCTGCGCACGCCCGACTCGCCCACCCAGCGCGTGGGCGGCAAGGTGCTAGACGGCTTCACCAAGGTGCGCCACAGGGTGCCTATGCTGTCGATCCGCACCGAGACCGACATCACCCCCGCAGGCGCCAGCGCCTTCGATGCGCGGGTGCGCAAGGAACTCGGCCTGGCCGAGGACGGGCCGCAGGTGGCATATGTGTGCGAACTCAAGTTCGACGGCCTGGCCATGAACCTGCGCTACGAGAACGGCGTGCTGGTGCAGGCCGCGACGCGCGGCGACGGCGAGGTCGGCGAAGAAGTCACGCAGAACATCCGCACCGTGCGCGAGATTCCGCTGCGCCTGAACGGCAAGGCGCCGCCGGTGGTCGAGGTGCGCGGCGAGGTCTACATGAAGCGCGCCGATTTCGACGCGCTCAACGAGCGCCAGCGCGAGAAGATCGCGGCCGGGCAGAAAAACGAAAAGGTCTTCGTCAACCCGCGCAACGCGGCTGCCGGCGCGGTGCGCCAGCTCGACCCGGCCATTGCCGCAGCGCGCCCGCTGAGCTTCTTTGCCTACGGGCTGGGCGAGGTAACGCCTGCGAGCGAAGGCGGCCCCGATTGCCCGACCCAGTTCGACTGGCTGGCGCAGTTCAGCGCCTGGGGCTTTCCCGTTGCCAAGCAGACGGCACGAGCGACCGGCGCCATCGAGCTGATCGCCTTCCACGAGAACATCGGCCGCCAGCGCGACGCCTTGCCCTACGACATCGATGGCGTGGTCTACAAGGTCGACAGCATCGAGCTGCAGCGCCAGCTGGGCTTCGTCACGCGGGAGCCGCGCTGGGCCGTGGCGCACAAGTACCCGGCGCAGGAGCAGTTGACCGAGGTGCTCGGCATCGAAATCCAGGTCGGGCGCACCGGCAAGCTCACGCCGGTGGCCAAGCTGGCGCCGGTGTTCGTCGGCGGCGTGACAGTGACCAACGCCACGCTGCACAACGAGGACGAGGCCCGCCGCAAGGACGTGCGCGTGGGCGACACCGTCATCGTGCGCCGCGCCGGCGACGTGATTCCTGAAGTGGTAGGCGTGGTGCCAGAGAGCCTTGCCAAGCCCGACGATCAGCGCGGCCCGCTGTTCACCATGCCGCACAAGTGCCCGGTGTGCGATTCGGAGGCCGTGCGCGAGGAAGGCGAAGTCGACTACCGCTGCACCGGCGGCCTGTTCTGCGCGGCACAGCGCAAGGAAGCCATCCTGCATTTCGCGGCTCGGCGCGCGGTCGACGTCGACGGTCTGGGCGACAAGCTGGTGGAGCAACTGGTCGACGCGAACCTGATCCGCACCTTGCCCGATCTCTACAAGCTCGGCTTTACCACGCTGGCCGGGCTGGACCGCATGGCCGAGAAGTCGGCCAAGAACCTGGTTGATGCGCTCGAGGCATCGAAGAAGACCACGCTGCCGCGTTTCCTGTTCGGCCTCGGCATTCGCCATGTGGGCGAGAGCACGGCGAAGGATCTGGCCAAGCACTTCGGCAAGCTCGACGGCATCATGGACGCGACCGAAGAGCAACTGCTCGAGGTGAACGACGTGGGGCCGGTGGTGGCGCAAAGCCTGCGCACCTTCTTCGACCAGCCGCACAACCGCGAGGTGGTCGAGCAGCTTCGCGCCTGCGGCCTGACGTGGGAAGAGGGCGAGCCGGCGGCTCGTGCGCCCAAGCCTTTGGCGGGCCTTACCTTCGTCATCACCGGTACCCTTCCTACGCTGAGCAGGGACGATGCGAAGGATAAATTGGAGGCAGCCGGAGCCAAGGTGGCCGGCTCCGTCAGCAAGAAAACCCACTACCTCGTTGCGGGCGAAGAGGCCGGCAGCAAGCTCGACAAAGCCAGGGAAATCGGGGTCGAGGTGATCGACGAGGCGCGCATGCTGGAGATCCTGGAAAAGGGCGCGCCGAAGTAAGGATCGCGCCCGGGCGCTCCTTACCGGTCGTTACCTGACTTCATCCGAGCGCAGTCAACAGGGGCTACAACCTGACGTTGAAAGAAAACCGAAAGGCCACAAGGAGAGTCCCTCATGCAAAAAATTCGTGTTCTTGGTGCCTGCGTTGCACTCGGCGGCGTCGCGCTGCTGAGCGGCTGCGTAGGCGTGCCGGCCGACCCCTATTACGGGGGCGGCTACTCTTCGGGGCCTTACTACAGCGAACCTTCGCCCGTGGTAGTGGCGCCGGCGCCGGTCTACATCAATGGCGGCGCCTACTACGACGGCCGCCGCCCTTACTACCGCGATCGCCCCTACTACAACCGCCCGGCCTATCCGGCGGGACGTCCGGGTTATCCCTATCCCGGCGCTGGCCGCCCTTCGCCGCCTGCGTGGGGTGGTGGCCGTCCGGGCGTGGTGCCGCCCGCAGTGCTGCCGCCAGGCGCCAACCGGCCGAACCCCAACGCCCGCCTGTGGACATCGCCAGACCAGAAGGGCACCACGCCTCCGTGATCCCGCGGCAGGCGAAGGTCGCGGGGCTGTCGCGATAATCCCGCCATGGCCATCCGCGAAATCCTGAAAATGGGCGACCCCCGGCTGCTGCGTATCGCGCAGCCGGTCACCGCCTTCGATACCGACGAGCTGCACCTGCTGGTGCGCGACATGTTCGAGACCATGCATGCCGTCAACGGCGCTGGTCTCGCGGCGCCGCAGATCGGCGTCGACCAGCAGTTGGTGATCTTTGGCACCGACATCGTCAACCCCCGCTATCCCGATGCGCCGCCCGTCCCCCGCACGGTGTTGGTGAACCCCGTCATCACGCCGCTGAACGACGAGGAAGAGGAAGGCTGGGAAGGGTGCCTTTCGGTGCCGGGCCTGCGCGGCGTGGTGCCGCGCTTTGCCAACATCCGCTATACCGGCTTCGATCCGTACGGAGACCCGATCAACCGCGTTGCCACGGGTTTTCATGCGCGCGTGGTGCAACATGAAGTCGACCACCTGCTGGGCAAGCTTTATCCGATGCGGGTGCGCGATTTCTCGCGCTTCGGCTACACCGAGGTCCTGTTTCCAGGCCTCGATGCCAACGATGACGATTGAAGCCTAGTTGTATTTGCTGCTCAGGGCGAAGCGACCGCCGCCCATGAAGGCGAGGGCGAGTGCCGCAAACAGGAACATGCCTTGCAGTTCCAGCGCCCAGCCGCCGTGTTTGCCGAATGCGGTCAGGTCCTTCACGTGGACCAGCGCAAGGGCCACCAGCATGTTGATGGCCACGATCCACGCCGCCGGACGGGTGTAGAGGCCGATGATCAGCAGCACCGGCGCCACCACTTCACCAATGTAGACCAGGTAGGCCAGCGCGCCGGGAAGCCCGTGCTGGGCCAGCATGCCCGAGATGGAGCCGACGCCGCCCTGCAGCTTGGCAATGCCGTGCAGCAGGATCAGGACGCCGAGCGAAACGCGCAGGATGAACTTGCCGGTGTCGTCGGATTTGACCATTTGAGTAGATTCCAGTTGAAAGTGATTCGAGCGCCGTATGGTAGTGAGCCTTTGTTGCTACTCGATACATACGCATACAACCCGGGAGTGCTTTGGCAGAGTCCGGCGACGCCTCGTACACTGCCTTTTGCTTACTGTTGAGGAGAACACCAATGAACGATCGCTTCCGCCCGGCGCTGCTTGCCGCCGCCTCCGTCATCGCTTTCGCGGCCGCTGCGCCGGCCTTTGCCGGCAAGACGCTCGACGCGGTCAAGCAGCGCGGCACCGTCAAGTGCGGCGTGACCAACGGGGTGGCGGGCTTCTCGGCACCGGACACGCAGGGCAACTGGTCGGGCCTGGATGTAGACACCTGCCGAGCCATTGCCGCGGCCGTGCTCGGCGACGGCAAGAAAGTCGACTTCGTGCCGCTCAATTCGCAGCAGCGCTTCTCGGCCCTGCAGGCCGGCGAAATCGACATCCTTGCGCGCAACACCACCTGGACGCTCACGCGCGACGCCTCGCTGGGCTTCAACTTCACCACCATCACCTACTACGACGGCCAGGGCTTCCTGGTGCCGAAGAAGCTCAAGGTGACGAGCGCCAGGCAGCTCAAGAACGCCACCATCTGCACCCAGTCGGGCACCACCAACGAGAAGAACGTGTCGGACTATTTCCGCGCGCAGGGCATCCCGGTCAAGACCGTGGTGTTCGAGAGCTTCGAGGCCTCGTTCAAGGCCTTCTTCTCCGGCCGTTGCCAGGCCTTCACGACCGACGCCTCGGCGCTGGCCGGCCTGCGCAACAAGGAAGCGCCGAACCCCGACGACTACGTCATCCTGCCCGAGCTGATCTCCAAGGAACCGCTGGCACCGCTGGTGCGCCGCGGCGACGACGAGTGGTTCGCCATCGTCAAGTGGGTGCCCAATGCGCTCATCGAAGCAGAGGAGGCCGGTGTCACCCAGGCCAATGCCGACGAGCTCAAGTCCAGCAGCAAGGACCCGGCGCAGCAGCGCCTGGTCGGCACGGGTGAAGACCTCGGCAAGCTGCTGGGCCTGGACAAGGACTGGTCGTTCCGCGCCATCAAGGCCGTGGGCAACTACGGCGAGATGTTCGAGCGCAATGTCGGGCCGAAGTCGGTGCTGAAGCTGCCGCGCGGCTCCAACAATCTCTGGAGCAAAGGCGGCCTGATCTACGCACCTCCTGTTCGATGAACGGCGGGACGTCGCGCCGCGGCGTCTGGCTGGCCTGGGCGGTGCAGGCGGCGCTGGTGCTGGCCGTGGCGGCCGGTGCCGTCTGGGTGGTGCACCACGCGCTGGAGGTGCTCCGCGCGCGCGGTGTTCGCTCGGGCTTCGACTTCCTGGGCGAACCGGCCGGCTTTTCCATCAGCGAGGGCTGGCTCGACTTCGATGCGAGCCAGCCGTTCTGGCGCGCCTTTCTCGCGGGGTTGATCAACACGGTGCGCGCGGCGGTGCCGGCGGCAATCTTCTCGGTGGTGCTCGGCACGCTGATCGGCATCGGCCGGCTCGCGCCGCACGTGCTGCTGCGCGGCATCTGCACCGCCTATGTGGAGCTGCTGCGCAACGTGCCGCTGCTGGTGCAGTTGCTGATGCTGGCCTTCGCGATGGCGAACCTGCTGCCCGACCCGACCGAGCCTGTGCGCCTGATGCCCGGCGTGTGGCTCAGCAAGGGTGGCCTCAGCGTGCCCTGGCCCGTGGCGGCCGAAGGCGGCTGGTGGCCGACGCATTTCGAGTGGCCGCAGCGCGGTGACTTCGGCGTGAGCGGCGGTGCCGCGCTGAGCCCCGAGTACGTGACCATCGTGGCCGGCCTGACTTTCTATTCGGCGGCATTCGTGGCGGAAATCGTGCGCGCCGGCATCCTCTCGGTTTCGCAGGGGCAGGTGCTGGCGGGGCAGGCGCTGGGCCTGTCTTCCGGGCAGCAGCTGCGCATCGTGATCCTGCCGCAGGCGCTTCGGGTGATCGTGCCCTCGCTGACCAACCAGCTGCTGAGCCTGACCAAGAACTCGTCGCTCGCGGTGGCCGTGGGTTATCCGGAGCTGGTGTCGGTGGCCAACACCACCATTGGCTCGAACGGCCGGGCCTTCGAGTGCATCGCGATCATCATGGCGGTCTACCTGCTGCTGTCGCTGCTGATTTCCTTCGGCATGAACCGCTACAACGCGCGCGTCGCATTGCGAGGCTGGCGATGAGGAACGTCGCGCAGGGGCCCATCGCATGGCGCACCGAACTCTGGGGTTCGCCGATGCGCGCGCTGGCGACGGTGCTGCTGCTCGCGCTGCTGGGGTGGGGCGGCTTTCATGTCGTCGAATGGGGCATCGTGCATGCGGTGTTCCGGCCCGATGCCGAGGCCTGCCGCGCGGTGCAGCACGGTGCCTGCTGGGGCGTGGTGGCCGAGAAGTGGCGGCCGATGCTGTTCGGGCGCTTTCCGTATCAAGAGCAATGGCGCCCGGCGATCGCGGTGGTCGTGCTGTCCGCTGTCACCGTGCTCAGCGCGTGGCCGCGCAGCTGGCGCTGGTGGCTGGCGCCGCTGTGGCTGGTTGCGCTGTTGCTGTTCGTGCTGCTGATGCGTGGCGGCGTGCTGGGGCTGAGCGGCGTGCCGACCAGCCGCTGGGGCGGACTGCCGCTGACCATCGGGCTGGCGGTGGTCGGGCTGGCACTGGCCTTTCCGCTTGCGCTGCTGCTGGCATTGGGGCGACGTTCGGGCTGGCCGGTGGTACGCACGTTGAGCGCGAGCTACATCGAGCTGGTGCGTGGCGTGCCGCTGATCTCGGTGCTGTTCATGGCCTCGTTCCTGCTGCCATTGCTGTGGCCGGCGGGCTGGCAGCCGGACGTGCTGGTGCGCGTGCTCGCGGGTCTCACGCTGTTCGTCGCGGCGTACCTGGCCGAGATCATCCGTGGCGGCCTGCAGGCGGTGCCGCGCGAGCAGACCGAAGTCGCGATGGCGCTGGGCTTCGGCCGCTGGCCGGTGCAGCGCGACATCGTGCTGCCACAGGCGCTGCGCCTGGTGGTGCCGGCGCTGACCAACAGCGTTGTCGGCACATTGAAAGACACCTCGCTGGTCACCGTGGTCGGCCTGTTCGAGCTGACCGGCGCGCTGGGCCTGGCGCTGGGCGGCGACCCGACCTGGCGGCCTTTCTACCTCGAGGGCTACCTCTTCATAGCGGCGGTGTACTGGGTGCTGTGCTTCGGTCTCTCGCGCTACAGCGTGTGGCTCGAAAAGCGCCTGTCGGCCGCGTCCTGAGCCGGGCGCCGGCGAGCTGCGGTACACTCCGGCCCTTCATGCCGAGCCACAACTTCATCCCCGCATCCAGCGCAGCTCTGATGGCTCGCATGATGCCGCCTGCCTCCGCGCAGGCGATGGTTGTTGCTCGAATGATTACCACCATTACCACCGCGGTCACCTGACACGCGCAGGTGGCCGTTCCGGCAGCCACCTGGTGTATCGCTCTCTCCCCGAACGAATGAACCCAGCTCTGGCAGCTGGGTTTTGTTTTTTCGTCTGGAGATGTCCATGTACCGCGATCCCGTTGAATCCCTCGAGCCCTTGCACGACAGCCGCCTTGCTGTCACCCGTACCCTGCGCGTGGGGATGATCGGTATCGGCACCGTGGGCTCGGGCACCTTCCGGGTGCTGGCCCGCAACCAGGCGGAGATCGCGGCGCGCGCCGGCCGGGCGATCGAGCTGGTGATCGTCGCGGCGCGCAATCTCGAGCGCGCCGCGAACATCTTGGGCGGGAGCGTTCCACTCACGGCCGACCCGATGCAGGTCGCCACACATCCCGAAGTCGACGTGGTCGTCGAAGTGGCCGGCGGCACCGGTCCGGCGCTCGACTGGGTGCTGGCCGCCATCGCCCACGGCAAGCACGTGGTCACCGCCAACAAGGCGCTGCTGGCGGTGCACGGCGCCCGCATCTTCGCGGCCGCGCGCGAGCAGGGCGTGGTGGTGGCCTACGAAGGCGCGGTGGCCGTGAGCATCCCGATCGTCAAGGCACTGCGCGAGGGGCTGGCGGCCAATCGCATCGAATGGGTGGCGGGCATCATCAACGGAACCACCAACTTCATCCTGAGCAAGATGCGCGACGAGGGCCTGGATTTTGCCGCCGCGCTCGCGCAGGCACAGGCACTGGGCTATGCGGAGGCCGACCCGACCTTCGACATCGAGGGCATCGACGCCGCCCACAAGCTCACGCTGCTCGCCGCCAACGCCTTCGGCATGCCGCTGCGGTTTGCCGATGCGCAGGTCGAAGGCATCAGCGGCCTGCAGGGCATCGACGTGGCCTGCGCCGAGCAGCTCGGCTTTCGCATCAAACTGCTGGGCGTCGCGCGCCGGCGTGCCGCCGGTGTCGAGCTGCGCGTGCAGCCCGCGCTCGTTCCCGCGGACCACCTGATGGCGCAGGTGAAGGGCTCGATGAACGCCGTCATGGTGAAGAGCGACGCGGCCGGCCTCACGATGTACTACGGCGCGGGCGCGGGCTCCGAGCAGACTGCATCGGCCGTGATCGCCGACCTCGTGGACGTGGCGCGGCTCGACGGCGTCGATGCCGCGCAGCACGTGCCGCACCTGGGCTTCCACGCGCACGCGACGAATGCCCTGCAGGTGCTGCCGCGCGCCGCCGTCGACACCTGGCACTACCTGCGCGTGCCGGTGCGGGGCGTGAGCCAGATCCAGGCGGTCACGGCCTGTCTCGGCGAGCAGAAGGTGCCGGTGCGGCAGGTGGCGCTGGCGGCCGAGCGGCCCGGGCAGGGGCCGCAGGTGCTGGTGTTGACCGGGCTGGTGGCGCAGGGCACCGTGGACCTCGCGGTGCATGCGCTGCAGGAACACGCGGCCGTGGCCGGCGCGGTGACGACGCTGCGGGTTGAAGAGCTCGCCGGTTGAGCCTGGCGTTCAGGCCTTGGGGCGTGGCGCGAGTTCGGCGTAGCCCGTCGCCGCATCGTGCGTGCGGGCGAAGTGCCATTGCGGCAACCACGCGACCAGTATCTCGGCGGTCGTGCGCACTGTGCAGCCCGGTGCGGCATGTCCGCCGAAGACGCGTCCCGCGGCATCCGACACGCTGATGTGCAGGTGCGAGCCGTCTGGCGAGAGGCTGCCCGCCAGCGTGAGGATTTCCAGATCGCCATCGATGCGCGCGGCGTTCTCCGCACCCGCAAAGCGGATGCTCGCCCCGCTCAGGCTGCCGATGCCCGAGACCACGAACGCCGCCTCGCCGCCGCCTTGCTTCAACGCGAGATCGAGCGACGCGCGCAAGTCGTCGCCGGGGTTCAGCCGCAACACCAGCGTCTGCACGCCCTCAGCCCCCCGACAGCGCCCCGTCGACCACCTGCTGCGCCTCTTCGAGAATGCGCGCCAGGTGCTCTGCGCCCTTGAAGCTCTCGCCGTAGATCTTGTAGATGTTCTCGGTGCCCGAAGGCCGCGCCGCGAACCAGCCGTTCGCGGTCACCACCTTCACGCCGCCGATGGCCGCGCCATTGCCGGGTGCGTGGCTCAACACGTCGACGATCTTGTCGCCCGCCAGTTCGGTCGACTTGATCTGCGCAGGCGAGAGGCTGGACAGCCGCTTCTTCTGCTCGACCGTGGCCGCCGCATCCACGCGGTCGGACACCGGCTGGCCCAGCGCCTGCGTCAGCTCGGCATAGCGCTCGCCGGGGTCTCGTCCGGTACGCGCGGCGATCTCGGCGGAGAGCAGGGCGGGCACCATGCCGTCCTTGTCGGTGGTCCACACCGAGCCGTCCTTGCGAAGGAAGGTCGCGCCCGCGCTTTCCTCGCCGCCGAAGGCCAGCGACGCATCGACCAGCCCGTCGACGAACCACTTGAAGCCCACGGGCACTTCGTACAGCTTGCGCCCGAGCCGCGCGGTGACGCGGTCGATCATCTGGCTGCTCACCACCGTCTTGCCGACGGCGGCCTGAGCAGGCCATTGCGGACGGTGCGTGTAGAGGTAGTCGATCATCACCGCGAGGTAGCTGTTCGGCTGCATCAGCCCGGTGCTGCCGGAGACGACGCCGTGGCGGTCGTGGTCGGTGTCGCAGGCAAAGGCGATGCCGAAGCGGTCTTTGAGCGCAATCAGCTTGTGCATCGCGTCGGGCGATGACGGGTCCATGCGGATGCGGCCGTCCCAGTCGAGCGACATGAAGCGGAAGGTGGGGTCGACCTCCTGGCTCAGCACGTTCAGGCGGGACAGCTTGTAGCGCTGCGCAATCGCCGGCCAGTAGTGCACGCCCGCGCCGCCCAGCGGATCGACGCCGAGGTCGATGTCGACGCCGCGGATGGCGTCCATGTCGAGCACCTGCGCCAGGTCTTCGACGTAGGTGTTCAGGTAGTCGTGCCGGTGCGTGGTGGCTGCGCGCAGGGCCTGCGCGAGCGGCAGGCGCTTCACGCCTTCGAGGTTTTTCGCCAGCATCTTGTTGGCCGCAGCCTCGACGGCCGTGGTGATGTCGGTGCCGGCCGGTCCGCCGTTGGGCGGGTTGTACTTGAAGCCGCCACTCTCGGGCGGGTTGTGCGAGGGCGTGATGACGATGCCGTCGGCGAGCCCTTCGGTGCGCCCGCGGTTGTAGACCAGGATGGCGTGCGATACGGCTGGCGTGGGCGTGTACTCGTCGTCCTTCGAGATCATCAGCTCGACGCCATTGGCCGCCAGCACTTCCACCGCGCTGTTGAACGCCGGCGTCGACAGCGCATGCGTGTCGATGCCCAGGAACAGCGGACCATCGATGCCTTTCTGCTTGCGGTAGTCGCAGATTGCCTGGCTGATGGCCAGCACGTGCCATTCGTTGAAAGCGTTGTCGAAGGACGAGCCGCGATGGCCCGAGGTGCCGAAGGCCACGCGCTGGGCCGGCACGGACGGGTCGGGCCGACCGGTGTAGTAGGCCGAGATCAGGCGCGGCACATTGACCAGCAGGTCGAGCGGTGCGGGCTTGCCCGCGAGGGGATTGGTGGCTTGGCTCATGTCGATGGAAAGTCGAAGTTGATCAGGTCGCCGATGCGTTCGATGGTGATGTCGGCGGGAGCGTAGGCGGCAATGGCCTGCGCATCCAGCGCATAGTGCCCTTGCCGCACGAAGACCGTCGTCAGACGGGGCCCCCAGACGGCCTTCATGGCCCAGAGAATGCGCAGCTTGTCGTCGATCATCACGTAGTGCCTGGCGGGGTGGCTCTGCGCGACGGCGTCGAGCATTTCTTCTTTATGCACGTAGATGAGCACGCGGCCCTCGGTGGCGTCCCACAGCCCCGAGCGCTGCACCTTGCGCGGCTGGAACACCACGTCGCCGTCGGACAGTATCACCGTCGGGCCGTGCCGGCGCAGGTGCTTCAGCGCGTCGAGCGCGCCGGGGTAGAGGCGGTCGGCGAACGGGTAGTCGATCAGGAAGCCGGACATCAGCAGCAGCCGCGAGTCGCTCATGCCGCGGCGGCTTTCCTCGGCGCGGTAGCGCTGCAGCGCGCCCAGGTAGTCGACGTAGCCGAGCTCGTGGCGCAGGGCCTCCAGGGCGTCCCAGTAGCGTGCGGAGCTTTCGGCGCCGAAGTTTTCCTCGAGATGGGCATGCAGGTCGGCGATGACACGGTCGTTGTCGAGCAGGGTGTTGTCGACGTCGATGAGGAAAACAGTGGCGGGAGGCTGTGTCATGAGGTGTGCGGCCGGTGGCCGGGGCTGCGCGCGTCGCGTGCAGCATACGCCTGGCGGCCAAGGCCCGGCGATGGCCGTGCGAATTAGTTGATGCCTTGCGGCCGGCTGGCTTAACCTCTGCCGCGGAACAAGCTCTCGCCTCGATTCCCGGAGTTCCTGGAGGAAATGAATGCATATGACCAACGGCCGGTGCCTCGCCCTGGCCACCCTCGTGCTCGCGCTTGCCGGATGCCAGTCGCCCCCGGCAGACCGGCCGCTGACCTCCGAAGTGCCCGAGCCGCCCGGCTTCGCGCCGCCGCCCGAGACCTGCCAGGCCGCCGCCGCGCGCTTCGGCCTCGGGCTGCGCGTATCGCCGTTGCTGGTCGAGGAAATGCGCCAGCGTGCAGGCGCCCGAATGGCCCGAACCGTGCTGCCCGCCGACTCCCCCGGTCCCGCACAGGACGCCACTCGGCTCAACATCCAGGTAGAGCCGGGCGGTCGCGTGGCGGGTGCTTATTGCGGTTAGGCGCGAAGATACAGCCCTTTTTTGCATGCACATGTGTTGTGCGCACACAGCGGCTGTCACAAATCCACGCTCCAACGCGCCGAATGGACAGAATTGGGAGAACAATAGCCCGCGACTTTCCGGAGCCACAGTCTTTTGTCGATCAAGCAACCCACCGTCTCCCTGCCGTCGCATTACGACGGCTCGGCACGCCTTCCGCCAGATGAAGTGCTGCGTCCCCTGATGGACGATTGGGCACGTGCGGGCAAGCGCCTCGCGGCCGTCTGCTATCTCGACGTCGATCGCTTCGCCGAACTCAACGACCGCCTCGGCATGGTTGCCGGCAATGCGGCGCTCGAAGAGGTCGCGCGCCGCATCAAGGCGCAGCTGCCGCGCGAGAGCGTCATGGCGCGCGTGGGCGGCGACGAGTTCGCGGCCGTGTTCGCCGGCCTGGGCACCTCGCAATGCGCGCAGGTGCTCGAACGCATCCAGAACGCGCTGGCCGAACCCTGGATCTGGCGCGACCAGACGGCAAGCATCGACGCCAGCATCGGCGCGATGATGCTCGACAGCAACGGGCCGCCCCCCGAGATCGCCTTGCGCCAGGCGCAGCATGCGGCCTTCTTCGCCAAGCGCGCGGCCGACGGCAAGGTGCACTACTTCGACGCCCCCCAGGCGCGCGCCGATGAGCAGGTGGTGCGCGAGCGCCAGCGCATTCAAGAGGGGCTGCTGCAGGGCGAGTTCTTCCTGGTCTACCAGCCGAAGGTCGACATGCGCCGCGGCGAGGTGGTCGGCGTCGAGGCGCTCATCCGCTGGCAACACCCCGAGCGCGGCCTGCTGCCGCCGATCCAGTTCGTGCCGCTCATCGAAGACGACGCGCTGGTCGAGCAGGTCGGCGACTGGGCCATCGCCACCGCGCTGTGGCAGGCGCACCAGTGGCGCCTGGCGGGCCTGCAGGTGTCGGTCAGCGTGAACGTGGCACCGCGCCACATGATGCGCTGGGACTTCGTCGACCGCCTCGCGCGCCACCTCTCGCAGTTTCCCAAGCTGGGTGCGGGCATGCTCGAACTGGAGATCCTCGAGACCACGGCCATCAGCCAGTTCGCCAACGTGGCGCTGTTCGTGGAGGCCTGCAAGGCGCTGGGCGTGGGCGTGACCATCGACGACTTCGGCACCGGCTATTCGTCGCTGACCTACCTGCGCCAGCTGCCGGTGTCGGCCGTGAAGATCGACCAGTCCTTCGTGCGCGGCATGCTCGACAACGCACAGGACCGGGCCATCGTGCAGGGCATCCTGGCGCTGCTGCATGCGTTGGGGCTCACGGCAGTGGCAGAGGGCGTGGAAACCGTGAAGCAGGGCGAAGCGCTGCTCGCCATGGGCTGCACGCTGGCCCAGGGCTACGGCATCGCCATGCCGATGGCCGCCAAGGACATCGTGAAATGGGTCGCCGCCTACGAGAGCGCGCCCCTGTGGGGCCGCGACACGACACCGGACGAACCGGTGCCCGCGCCGCTCGCGGAACCGCCCGCGGCCTGAGCCGCGGGCTTTCTTCTTCCTACAGCAGCGGCGTGTAGGGCGAGACCATCGGGCTCAGCGAAGTTCCGCCGCCGAGGCTCGGCACGCCCATGTTGCTGGAACCGCCGAACACATAGCGCAGGTACATGCTGCCGGTGAACTGGCGGTAGTTCTGCGCGTTGTTGAAGCCCAGCGCACCGCCCAGGAACATCTTCGGCGCCAGCTGGTACTCGAGCACTGCGCCGAAGTTGTAGGCTAGGCCGGTCTTCGAACTCTTCGGGTACATGTTGTTGTACACCGTGCTGTTGAAGCCCAGCTGCGTGGCCAGGTTCGCCACGTAGGCCGCGTCGGCGTTGCGCGCCGGGTCCGTGGGGAAGTAGGGCGACGATTTCTGGGTGAACGACTGCACGCCCAGCGACGCGTTCACGCGCCAGGCAAGCCGGTTCGCGCGCCCGGTCCAGTCGACGGGGAACGCGATGCTCACGAAGCTCTGCGGGCTGAAGTACCCGCCTTGCCCGAAGGTGTAGTAGCTCAGGTTCTTCTCGTAGCTCATGAGCCCGAGGTTCATGCCGAGCGTGAGCTTGGAACTCGCACTGTCGAGCAGGTGCAGGTAGGCACCGCCGCCGGTCTCGAACCGCGAGTTGCTCGCCACGTTCTTGCCGGTCAGGCCGTGCGCCGACAGGTAGCTGTAGATGCCGTAGGTACCGTCGTCGTAGCCGATGTCGCCGCGCACGCCGGTGGCCACCACGCCGCCCCATCGGTCGTCGTTGCGGTTGTCCTTCGCGCCGGCGAACGACAGCACGCTGTCGGTCATCGCACGGCGGGAGATGTCGGCCTTGTAGTTCCACGAGTCGCCGAAGCTGCCCTTGAACGTGACGTTGCCGACCACGTTGGTGGTGGGGAAGCCCAGTGGCGTGGTGCCGATGCCGGCCTCGAAGTTCTTGCCTTCGTAGCCCACGTTGAGGCCCACGCCGGAAGCGTTCTGCTGGCCAGGCTCGTTGAGGTTGACCAGCGACCTCGCCACGGCAGTGGGGCCGCCGCCAAAGCGGCTCTGCGCCGAATAGGTCAATGCTGGCGAGCCTGCGTCAACCACCGTCGGCGTCACGCCGACGACGATCTTGCCCTCGCCCACCGGGAAGCGCGCCTGGATCGGCAGCTGGAAGTCGGACAGACGGCTCAGGCCGGCCTCGCCCGCGCGGCTGCGGTAGACGGTGCCGGCGGTGATGGTTACCGCGCGCTGCGCTTCCAGGTCCTGCAGTTCCGACTGCAGCGAGTTGGCCGGCGCCGGTGCCGCGCGCAGCGGCGCGTTCCAGCTCGGCTCGCTGCGGGGCTGCGGCGTGTTGGCTTGCGCATAGGCCGCGTTGGCCGACGGATAGGCGGCCGGCGGATAGCCCGGCGCGGGATAGCCGGCCTGCTGCTGCGGATAGCCGGCAGGCTGCGCCTGGGGAATGTAGACCTGCTGCCCGCCCGGCTGCGCCATGTAGGCGGAAGCCTGCGGCGTGTTGTTGGCGGCCTTGCTGTTGCGTGCGGTGCGCGTGGTGGCGGCGCGGCCCTTGGTGTTCGATGTTGCGGCGGGCGCGGCGCCCCAGGGCAGCGCGCCAGGCGCCGCCGCCATGGGGGCTGCCGGGTAGGCGGCGGGATAGGCACCGGCAGGGTAGCTCGCCGCAGGGTAGGCGGGGTAAGCCGCATTCGCCGCGACCGGGTAGGAGACTGGCTGCGAGCGTGCCTGCGCGAAGGGATTGCCACCAGCCGCCGGATACGCAGCCGGCACGGCCGCGCCCGGCCCGCCGCCGGTCATGCCCGCGAAAGGGTTGGCGGGCGGCATCTGTGAAGGTGCGCCGCCCGGTCCCGCGAAGCCGGTCGAGGCGACCTGCCGTTCGGCTTCGACCGCGGCGCGCAGGTACTGCTCGGCCTTGCGGCTTTCGCCTGCGTTGCGGTAGACGCGGCCGGCGGCGGCCAGCACACGCGACTGGTCGGGCGCCTGCTTCAGCGCGGCCATCACGTAGTTCTCGGCCTCGCCGTGCTCGCGCTGCGCGCTGGCGCTGGCGGCGGCTGCCAGCAGCGTGTCGAGGTCGGTCGGGTTGCGCTGCAGGATGCGCTGGTACAGCGCCAGTGCCTGGCCTTCGTCGCGCGCCGCTGAGTACAGGCGGGCCAGCGCGGCCATCGCCTGCGGGTCGTTCGGGCGCTCGGCCAGCACCGGGGCCATCGCGTTGTAGGCTGCCTCGAGGTTGCCGGCTTCGCGCAGGGCGTCGGTCTGGCGCAGCGCGAAGGCGATGCGCAGGCTGTCGAAGTCGTTGCGCTGGCTGGCCGTCATGTTGACGCCGGCAAGCTGGCGCAGCACGGCGGACAGCTCGATGTCCTGCTTCGTCTTGAGCAGCACCGACGCATACAGCAGCCGGTCGCCGATGCTCGGCGTGGGCGAACGAGCGAGCAGCTGGCGGCTCATGGCCAGTGCGCGGGGCGCGTCGCCGATTTCGGCATAGGCGCCTGCGAGCTGGCCCCACAGTTCGGCCGGCATGTCGGCGCTCAGCGCCGATTCGGCCTGGGCCAGCACGCCGCGCGCGGCGTCGACCTGGCCTTGCCGCGCGAGCGCCTGCGCCCGGGCGGCCTGCGACTGCGCCCAAAGGCGGCGTTGCAGCGTCGCCATGTCGCGGGTGCGCGAGCCGGCGGGAATGCGTTCGAGGTACTGGATGCCCGCGGCCGAATCGCCGGTTTCGGAGGCGAGCAGGGCGCTGGCGTACAGCGCGTCGGGCATGTCGGGCTGCGACATCAGCAGCCCTTCCATCACGCCGCGGGCTTCGGAGACCATGCCCTGCTTGCGGTAGATGTTCGCGAGGTCGAGCCGCACCCAGGGGCTGTCGGGCGCCGCGAGCATCGCGTCTTCGAGCGTGCGCTGGGCGCCGGCCGCGTCGCCGGCATCTGCCTGCTGGCGGGCGCGGTTGCGCGCTTGCTCGACCTGTATGTCGCGCAGGCTGCCCATCTGCGTGGCCTGCTCGGGCGTGAGGCGGCGCGAAAGCGCCAGTGCCTCGTCGGGACGGCCGGTCTGGCCGTACACCGAAATCAGCCCGCGCAGCGCCTGCGTGTTCTGCGGCCTGCTCTCGAGCACGCGCTTGTAGCCCTGCTCGGCCTGCGCGAAGTCGCCGGCGGCGGCGCGCAGGTCGGCCAATGCGTTCTGGCCCACGGGTTCGCGCGGGTCGATGCGCACCGCGCGTTCGTACAGCGACTGCGCACCGCGCAGGTCGTTCTTGCCCTGGGCGGCGCGAGCCTGCCCGACCAGCACCCAGTAGTTGGCGCTTTGCAGCGCCGAGTTCCACTTGGTGGCGCCGCCGCGCACGGCGCGCTCCAGCAGCTCCTGTGCTTCGGCAAAGCGCTCCTGGCGCATCCGCACCAGGCCCAGGCCGCCGAGTGCCTCGGTGTCGTCGGCCTTGGTGCGCAGCGCCTGCTGGAAGCGCTGCTCGGCCGTGGCCGGGTCGCCGCGTTCCAGCGCCTTGAAGCCTTCGCCCACCGGCACGTCGGGCGCGTTTGCCGCGGCGGTCTTGGCGGTGGTGAGGGTTTCAAGCCGGGCGGACACGGCGGCATCGGCCGGGTTGTTGCTCAGGTAGTCCTGGTAGAGCGGGATGTCGGGCGCCCTTGCGTCGAGCCAGATCAGCGCCTGCCGCCAGGCGGCGCGCGCGGCGGTGGCCACGGCGGGCTGCTTGGTCAGCTCGACCAGTTCGCGGATGCCCGCGCGGCGCGTCGGTTCGCTGTAGGTCTTCTGCTGCGCTAGCGCGAGCCGATAGTTGGCGTTTTCCGGATGGTCCTTCACCAGTTGCTCGAGGCCCTTGCGGCCTTCGTCGACACCTTGCGGCGTGCTTGCCAGCGCCTGGTAGTACTCCAGGGCCACGGCCTCCGGCGGCGGCCGGTTGTCGAACAGGCTGCGATACAGCTCGACCGCCTCGGCGGAGCGTCCGGCGCGCGCGGCGGCGCGGGCGCGCTGCAGCGTGCCGCCTTGCTGGCCGGGCTGCTGGGCCTGCTGCTGCAGGCGAGCGACGCGGGGATCGTTGGGATGCGCGGCGCGCAGGCGGTTGGTCCAGGTGCGCACCTGCTCTGCGTTGTTGCGCGACAGCTCGACCTGCGCCATGCCGTACATCGCGTCGGCGGATTGCGGGTTGACGCTCAGCAACTTCTTCCAGCTCTCTTCGGCCAGGTCGGCTCGGCCCTGGGCCTGCCAGTAGTTGCCTTGCTCGATGAGGGCAGCGTTGGCATCGGCCTGCGCGAAGGCCTGGCCGCATGTGCCCAGCGCCGCGAGCATGCCGATGCAGGCCAGCCATTGCTGGGTTCGGAAGGAAGGGGGACGCTTCGGCTTCACGCCGGTCGATTGGGACGGCATAGCGTTCTCCATGATGTTTGCAGCTGGCCGTTGCGGCCGAATTCATAGCGACCGTCGAGCCAAGCCTGGCCGAACAGTAACAGCACCTGCTCGTAATAGGGTAGGGGCGCCGGGGCTGCGGCGCCGGAGGTCGTCGCAGCCTGCGGCAGGGCGGCGCGCCCGCCCGGCACGCGGGCGACCTGCGTGGCCAGCGCGTCGGTTTCGTCCAGTGCCTTGAGGTAGGGCAGCATCGCGCCGGAAAAGCCCAGCGGTGCCATGCCGCGCACGGCACCGGTCACGGTGTCGACGTATTCGGGCACCGGCTGCTTGTCGGCCAGCAGGAGCCGGGGGCCGCGCAGTTGCGCCAGCAGCATCTTGCGGGCCGGGTCCTTGTCGGACAGCATGCCCGCCCAGAGGTAGACGCGAATGGCGTCGTAGCTGCCGGTGACGCCCTTCTGAGGGTCGGCCACGAAGGCGCGCGCATCCTGCGACCAGGCGCACCAGTCGGGCGCGAAACCCTTGGGCGTGACGCTGCCGAACATGCGCAGCGTGTTGTCGGTGACTTCCTGCCAGGGGCCGGTCGGGTCTGCCTGCTGGAAGTAGCGCAGCAGCTGCAGCGGCATGTAGCTCGGGTTGAGCCGCCAGAGCGGCCCGCTCGCTACCGACTTGGGCCAGGGCAGCAGCATGCGGCCGAGCCCGGGCAGCGAGATCACATCGTCGCGTACCGCCAGGGCGAGCAGGCTGCGCCCGAGCGTGCGGTAGCGGTTGTCGTTCCAGAGGCGGCCGGCCTCCATCAGCGCATAGGCGATCCAGAGGTCGGAGTCCGAGGCGGCATTCGGGTCGAGCACGCCCCAGCCGCCCTCGGGCTTGCGGCCCCATTGCCAGGCCGGCAGCTGCCTGGCGAGGCTGCCGCCGGCGAGGTTGGCTTCGGTCCAGGCCAGCACGCGGGCGAAGATGTCGCGGTCGTTGTGCACGAGCGCGAAGAACAGCGCGTACGACTGCCCTTCGGAGGTGGACTGCTGCTGCGCGGTGTTGAAGTCGATCACCCGGCCGTCGGGCTGGATGTGGCGCGCAGCGAAGGCGGCCCAGTCTGTTGCCGGGTGGCAGGTGGCAGCCGCATTCGATGCAGGTGCCGGCGCCGGGGCGGGCGCGGGCGCCTGTGCACTCGCCAACTTCGGCAACGCAAGCGCGAGCCCGGCCGCGGCCAGCAGGTTGCGGCGGCTCGCCAGGGGGGGGGCAGGAGGGCGGGAAGTCGGCAGGCGTCGCATGGGTGATTATTTGGCCTTGTTGACCGACAGGCGGCGGCGCGCCCGGATCTGCAGGCCCGCATACGACACCGCCGCGCCCAGCAGGGCCAGCAGGATGACCAGTGCCGCCAGTCCCAGCGGACTGCGCGACAGATGCCACTGCAGCCACGTCAGCGGCGGCAGGCGGCCGACGTAATACGTGTCGCCGCCCAGCACGCTGTTGACCTGCGTGTCGCGCACGATGGTCATGCTGCCCTGCACGCGCTTGAGCAGGTCGGGCGTCATCAGCGCGTTCAGCAGCGCTTCCTTCGAGTCGGGGTTGGTGATGGCGGCGATCACGCTGCGGCCGCTGCGCAGCGGCGACTCGAAGCCCGCCAGCACCGCATCGCGGCCATCGTCGCTCACCGCGATCTGCATGCTGCCCGGCAAGTCTTCGCGGGTGCGCGCGCCGATCACCAGGTCGATGGCGTTGTCGATCCAGCTGTTGAGCTTGAGTTCGGGTGCGTTGCCGTTGCGCTTGAGCGGCATCTTGTCGGCCCACTGCGTGAACAGCGGCTGGCTCTGCAGGTTGCCGATCACCAGCAGGTCCTTGTCGGCCCACTGCCCGGCCTCGGCCGAGCGGCCCACCTTCACGCGCAGCGCGGGATAGCCGGTGGAGCGGCCGATCTGGCCCAAAAGACCGAGATAGGTTTCGGTGTCGGCGTCGTTGGGCTGGTCCGGCAGGATGACCGCGGTGTCCGACAGGTCGGCCATGCGCGAGAACGGGAAGCCGCCGTTGGCGTAGGCCGCGAGTTCGGGCATGGCGATGAAGTGCGCGAAGCCGGACACGTCGATCTTCGAGGTCGGATCGATCGAGCCGCGCACGTTGTCCAGCTGCGGCACGCAGCGCCCGCCCACGGGCTCGAAGTAGTAGTGCAGGCGCAGCTGGCTGCGCGGGCCCATGGCCAGCGGCGGCAGGATGACTTCCTTGCGCTCTGCCAGCGTGCCGTCGGGCATCAGCTTCACGGCCAGCGGGTTCCACCAGCGGTCGCCGGCCGGATTGGCCGAGCGCAGCGGCAGGCCGCCCACGAAGTTGTCGTTGACGTTGATATTCAGCGTTGACTGGTCGGGCCGCACGCGCGGCGTGTAGCGGTATTGCAGGTCGAGCGGAATTCCGCGGCTGCGCCAGGTGAACAGGTCGGGCGGCAGCTGCAGGTTCACGCGGACCACGTCGGGGTTGTAGCCCGTCACCGACAGGTCTGCGGCCGTGGCCAGCTCGCCCAGTTGCAGCGCACGGTCGCTCGGCACCCAGCGCGGCGCGTCATAAGGCTTGCGCACCGGCGGTTCCTGGAAGGCGGTGACGCCGGCCTGAGCGCCCGCGAAGGCCTTGCTGTTCAGCGCCAGCGCCGCGGCGGCGGTGCGCACGTCGGCCGGGGTGCGGCCCATCACCAGCAGCAGCTTGCCGGAGGCGTCCTGCGGGTTGTCGACCACGGCCAGGCCGGGGCCCTGGATGGAAGGCAGCGTGAGGCCGGGAATGGTCGACTCCGGCGTGACGAACACCACCGCATGGCCCGCCGGCAGCTCGCCGTGCGACACCGGGAAGGTGGCGCCGCGGTAGTCGGCCAGCGCGCCGAACCACGAAGACAGCACGCCGGCGGCCTCGAGCATCGGCGCCGTGTCGGTGCCGCCGAAGACGAAGGGAATGCGGGCGCGCCGCACGTCGCGGCGATCGAAGAAGGGCTGCGGCAGGGCCGCGAGGTCGTTCGTGAGCTTGAGCGGCGAGACCGTGAGCTTCAGCGTGCTGGTGGCGTCCACGCGTGCCCACAGGCTGGTGTGCGCCGGGTCTTCGCACTCGCGCGTGTAGTGGCCGATCAGCTCGACGTTGATGCGGTTGAACTCGGTGATGAGGCGCCGGTCGATCGGAATGTCGGCCGTCTGCGGCTTGCCCGCTTCGGCATGGCTCACCGGCAGCGTGGCCACCAGCACGTCGTTGACCGTCACCTTCAGGTGCGAGAGCTCGGGAATGAGCGAGGGCGAATAGGCGTAGTTCAGCCTGAACGACGCGGCCGTCACCAGCTCGTCGGCGCGCACGTTGAACGGGATGCCGACGGTGCCGCTGATGCCGCGCAGCTGGATGGCGTAGTCGATGCCGAGCTGCGTGAGGTTGAGTTCGCGCACCGCGCCGGCGATCGGCGTGGTGTTGGCGGAGGTTGCCGTCGCGGCGGTCGCTGGCGCTGCCGGCAGCACGGGGGGCGGGACCACGGCGGGCCGGGGTTGCGCGGACGTCCCGTCGGCGAGGGACACGGCGGCAAGCGCGATCGCCAGCATGGCGCAGGGCACGACGCGACGATGCGCGAAACGGGGGGGCGTCACGTGGATTCCTTCGTTTTGACGGGGCGCAGCCTTGAAATGGCCGAACGGTAGTAATGGCTGAACATGTCTCTGAAGCCGGTGCCGCTGATGCTGATGAGGTGGCCCAGCACGCGGTGGATGGGCACGCGCGGGTGGTTGCCCCAGCGGGCAGCCCAGATGTCGGCGCGCGCGGTCGTGCACTGCACCAGCGCGCGCTCCTGCGCGAAGCTCATCGGCGCGAAGCGCAGGCCCAGGCGCCTGCCGCTGCTGAAGCGCACCGTGGAGGCGAAGCGCGATTCCTGGTCGTTGCGGTACAGCGCCACCTCGACCGGGGTCTCCAGGTCGAGCTTGAGGTCGCTGGGCAGCTCCACGCCCAGGCCGCCGCTGGAGAAGTCGAAGGTGTTGCAGCGCAGCGAGCGGCCATCGGCAAAGTACAGCGTGGCCGGCAGGTTGAGTTCCACGCGGTGCGCGCCGCGCAGCTGGCGCGACTCGTTGGCCGCGGCCACGCAGGCGCCCAGGATCATCAGGTTGTAGACGGTCCAGGCCAGGTTCAGCCACACGGTGGCGATGTTCTGCGGGTCGACCCAGGTCAGGCGCCACAGGCCCAGGCACACGCCCACGAAGTTGAACGCCAGCAGCACCAGGCTCGCCTTGGCGATGGTGCTGTCGAAGTACTCCTTCTGGATCAGGCCGCCCTTGGCCGTCACGTTGAAGCTGCCGAGCTTGGGGTTGATGAGCGCCACCAGCGTCGGGCGGAAGATGTACCAGGCCAGCACCGCCTCGTACACCTCGTTCCACAGCAGGTAGCGAAAGCGTCCCTGGATGCGGCTGTTGGTCAGGTTGGCGTGCAGGATGTGCGGCAGCGCGAAGGCGAAGATCATCGACGCCGACGCATGGATCACGCTCGCGCCGAAGTACAGGTACGCCAGCGGCGCCGTCAGGTAGATGAGGCGCGGCAGGCCGTACAGGAAGTGCAGCATCGCGTTCACGTAGCACAGGCGCTGGGCCCAGTGCAGGCCGCGGCCGAACAGCGGGTTGTCGATGCGGAAGATCTGCGCCATGCCGCGCGCCCAGCGGATCCGCTGGCCCACGTGGCCCGACAGGCTTTCGGTCGCCAGGCCGGCGGCCT
Organism: Variovorax sp.; assembly: GCF_965279555.1. Classification (NCBI taxonomy): domain Bacteria; kingdom Pseudomonadati; phylum Pseudomonadota; class Betaproteobacteria; order Burkholderiales; family Comamonadaceae; genus Variovorax; species Variovorax sp. The sequence goes on from NZ_OZ257247.1 coordinate 2,101,812, forward strand.
GAGGCAGCGCCAGGTAGGCGGTGCTGTAGCCGCGGCGGTGCATCTTCAGCGCGGTGTGGGCGTCCTCGGTCACGGTTTCGACCGCGATGCCGCCCACTTCCTCGACGATGGTGCGGCGCAGGACCGCGCACGAGCCGCAGAAGAAGGTGGCGTTCCAGAGGTCGTTGCCGTCCTGGATCAGGCCGTAGAACAGTTCGCCTTCGTTCGGCACCGTGCCGAAGGTGTCGAGGTTGCGCTCGAAGGGGTCGGCCGAGAAGAAATAGTGGGGCAGCTGCACCATGCCCAGCTTCGGGTCGCGCCCGAACCAGCCCATGGCGATCTGCATGAACGAGCGCGTGGGGATGTGGTCGCAGTCGAAGATGGCGACGAACTCGGCGGTGGTGTTCTTCAGCGCGGCATTGATGTTGCCGGCCTTGGCATGGCGGTTGTTGTCGCGCGTGACGTGGGTCACGCCCACGTCTTCGCAGAAAACGCGGAATTCCTCGCGCCTGCCGTCGTCGAGCACGAAGATCTTGATCTTGTCGCGCGGCCAGTCGATCGACTGCGCGGCCAGCACGGTGGAGCGCACCACCGACAGCGCCTCGTTGTACGTGGGAATGAACAGGTCGATGGTGGGCCACTCGGCCGGGTCTTCCGGCAGCGGCACCGGTTTGCGCTCCAGCGGCCAGGCGGTCTGCACATAGCCCAGCAGCAGCACCACGAAGGCGTACAGCTCCGCCATCAGCAGCCCGGTGCCCAGCACCAGGTCGACCAGGTTGTCCATGAACATGGTCTCGGTCACGCGCCAGTAGGTGTAGCGCGAGGACACGACGACCGACATGAAGATCAGCACCAGGCTCGCAAAGCGGCCCTTGATGCGGTTGGTGATCAGCGCGGCCACGAAGATGCCCACCGACAGCACGATCTGCTGCTCGAAGGTCATCGGCGTGATGATCAGCGCGGGCAGGATCGCCAGCGCGACCAGCCAGCCGGCAATGCGCACCGGCAGCAGGCGCAGGAGGGCGGGGGCCTGCCGGGGCGGCGGCGTGGACGTGGGGGCGCTGTTCATCGTGTGGATTCCATGGAGCTGGGCGCCTGCCGTGCAGCGGCGATGCGCTCGAGCAGACGCTCGGCGCAGGAAGCAATGTCTTGTGTCGCCTGGCTCATGGGCGCATAGCGGTGCACCGGCACTGCCGAGGCCAGCGCCTCGGGCACCGACTGGTCGAGGTGCAGTACGCCGAGCAGTTCGGGCCGCAGCCGCTGGCGCATCATTTCGAAGACGTCGTGGTTCAGCCGCTTGCCGGGGTCGACCTGGTTGACCACGTAGGCGCTGCCGGCGTAGTCGGGGCGCGGGCGGCAGTACTTGTCGACCATGCGCTCGATGATCGGCAGCGTCGCGAACGAGCCGGCATCGGCCAGCGCCGGAATCACGCACAGGTTGGCGGCGCGCAGCACCTGCTGCAGGTAGACCGTGGGGCCGGGCGGGGTGTCGAGCAGCACCAGCATGCCGTCGGGCAGCGCGAAGCGCGCCAGCGTCTCGGCCAGCCACGTCGGATGGCGGGCCAGCTGTTGTTCGAAGACGATCTGCCGCTCGTCATCGACGTCGCCGAAAGGCAGCAGCATGACGCCCCCGTGCGCGGGGCGGATCGCGCTGGCCCACGGTATCTGGCCGGTGGCGGCATCGACCAGCCCGGTGTCGCAGGCATGCGGGTCGTTGGCGATGTGAAAGCGCAGGGCGTTCTGCGGGTCGAGATCGATCGCGAACACCTGCTGCCCGCGGGCGGCGAGCGCGGTGCACAGGTTGGCTGCGACGGTGGTCTTGCCGACTCCACCCTTGGATGAGATGACTGGGATGACGACCATCGTCACGTCGGCCTTCGCCAGCGCGACATGGGGCCCGGCGGGGGAGCGGGCGGCTGCGGCGCTGCCAGTCGTTCGAACAACTGGGAAAGCGGCGTCGGCGTGGGTTCGCTGGCGGTGGCGGGCTGTGGTGCCGCCGGAGTCTGAGGTTGTTGCGCCGCGGCAGGCGGACGCGCGAAAAGGGGCACCGGCGCCGGCGCCGGTGCGGGTGCAGGGACGGGCGCGGGCACTGGCAGCGGGCGCAGTACCGGCTCTACCCTGGGCTGCGGCGCGGCGGCGAACGGCAGCGGCTGCGCGGGCTCGATCAAGGGCGCGGCAGGCGTGCGTGCGGCGGGTGCGAGCGGGCGCTCGATCTTCTCGCCCGTCAGCAGCGGCCAGACGCGCGGCGCTTCCTCTTCCGTTTCCGGCGGAGCGAATTCCTTGTAGTCGTGGGCATCCCCGCCGAACTTGCGGAACAGGCCCGCGATGTCTTCCGGGGTCGGATCGTCCTGGCTCATGCTTGCGCCTTCGACAGACGCAGGTCGATGCGGTGGCCGGCCTGCGCGGCATCGGGCGGGAACGCCTGCACTCGCAGGGACGACGGCATGCGCTGCGAATCGAACCAGGCCTGGTAGATGCCCTCGAAGAAGCCGACGCTCCAGTCCGTGGCCTCGGGGCCGAAGGCCGTGGCGATGGGGCTGCAGGCGTGGGTGATGTAGACGCAGTCGGTGTCTTCGCTCAGGGTGCTGAAGCCCCAGTCGATGCTTTCCCAGCGCGCGTTGAACTGGGCTTCGAGGTCGCCGAGCGTGTTACACGGGGAAATGGGCATGGCATGCGCAAGACGTTGGCCGATGCGAAAAAACAGCTGCCGCAGATCTTCCGGAGGCAGGCCGGCACTCAACTCCGCAGCCATGCCGCGGTTGAATTCCAGCCACTGCGAACTGCATGAATTTCTCTCGTAGTACTGAATGAACGGCGCGGCTGTTTCCATGTCCGAGCATTCTCTGGGATCGATTAACGCTTGACAACAAATGTGAACTTTTCGGCACACGATCAACCGCGAACTGTCTGAATTCGGGGACGGGCTGACCAAGCGAACCGAAACGAACGCACGAACCCGTGCATCGGCGCCCAGTCGATACGACGCAGGGCGCGTACCGGATTCAACTGGTCAGTCTTCGATGCTGTCCGGCGTTGGCGCAGCTGCGGGCATGGCCCGAGCCCTGGTGTCCCGAGGCGCCTGCGGCAAGCGCGGCGGACGCCCCGCGCGCACCACGCCGCGTCCGGCGGCCTTGGCGGCATAGCAGGCGGCGTCGGCCGCATCGACCCAGGCGTCGACCGAGCCGATTTCCTGCGACAGGCTGGCCACGCCGATGCTGGCGCCGACGTGCAGGCTGCCCGACAGCCAGGGCAGCGCGATCGCGGAGATCGACGCCACGATGTCTTCCGCCACGCGCACGGCAGCCTCGTGCGTGCACTGCTCGAGCAGCAGCGCGAACTCGTCGCCGCCGATGCGTGCCGCCAGGTCGCCGGAGCGCACCCGCGACATGATGGCCGCGGCAGCCGCGCGCAGCATGGCGTCGCCCGACAGGTGGCCGCCGGTGTCGTTCACCTGCTTGAAGTGGTCCAGGTCGATGAACACCAGCGCCGCCGGCAGCGAGCCCGGCCGGCCCTCGATCAGCCGCTGCGCCTGCTGGTCGAAGCGCTGGCGGTTGGCCAGGCCGGTCAGGCCGTCGTGGGCGGCAGACCATTCGAGCGCCTTGCGCGCATTGCGCTGTTCCTCGATGTTGAGCACCGTCCAGATCGAGCCGAAATCGGTGTGCTCCGGGTCGACCGGCCGGCTGCGCAACCGGGCCCAGAAGCGCGAGCCGTCGCCGCGCTGCATGCGGGATTCGCCAACGTACGAATTGCTGCTGGCAAAAGCTTCCTTCTCCAGCGCGGCGAGGGCGGGCTGGTCTTCCTCGGGCACGACGATCAGGTCAACCGGCTTGCCCAGCAGCTCGTCCTCGCGGTAGGACAGCAGGCGGCACAGTTCGTCGCTCACCAGCTCGAAGCGCCGGTCGCGGATGAAGGCAATGCCGATGGGCGCCGCGCGCATCACCGAGCGCAGCTTGCTGAACATCTCGCCGTTCAGCCGCTCCAGCTCGGCGCGCTGCACGCCGACGCGGCGCAGCACCTGGCCGAGCTGGCCTATTTCGCCGTCGCCCGTGGGCCAGCCGTCTTCGGGGCGCATGGCGTCGTCGAACATGTGCTGTGCGCGCCGCTCCAGCATGCTCAGCGGGCGCAGCAGCAGCCAGAGGCTCATGAAAATGCCGGCCGACAGCACCGCCACCAGCGTGAAGGCCCAGACCAGCGCCAGCCGGCGCGCGGCCTTCACTGGCGCCAGCACCTCGGCTTCGGGCCGCACGCGCCACACGACCCAGTCGGGGCCGGGTACGCCGGCGACGCTGGCGATCTCGTGGGCCTGGGGCAGCAGCAGGCCCAGCGGCTCGACCGGGCTGCCCGCGGCCTGCCACGCCTTGAGGGCCTCGGCCAGCCGGGGTTCTTCGGCAATCGAGTGCAGCAGCCGCTTGCCGTCGGGGTGCGCCAGCACCCGGCCCTGCATGTCGGTCAGGACGACCAGCGCGCCAGCATCGCTTTCCTGGGGGTCGACCAGTCCGTCGAGCAGGTCGCGGCTCGACAGGCGCAGCGTGCCGCCCAGCACGGCGTAGATGCCGTTGGCGCCGCGCACCGGCTGGTTGATGGCGACGATGGGTTCGCCGGTCAGCGAGCCGATCAAAGCCTCGGACACTATGGGCCGCCCTTCGGCCAGCAACTGACGGAAATAGGGGCGGTCGCGTATGTTCACCACCGGCTGCGAAACGCCGTTTTCGTCGCGCATCACGCGCACGTTGCCGTCGGGCGTGGCGATGTAGATGTTGGCGAAGAAGTTGCGCATCACCGGCTTGCCCTGCATGAACGCCTTCAGCGCCGCCGGGTCCTGCAGCGTCGCTTCGTCGAGCACATCGGCCACCGACTCGAGCATCCGCTGCAGCTGGATCACGTTATGGCCCAGCAGGGCGGCGGTGCGCACCGACTCGTTCAGCTCGCGCTGGCGCTGCGATTCCAGCAGGTCGTGCTCGGTCCGCCCCACGATGACGGTCGTGATCAGGCCGATGCCGAGCACCAGCGCCAAAATCCCCCCCATCGTGATCCGGGCCTTGAGCGAACCCAGGGCCTTTTCGAGGCGTACCAGCCGGTCAGTGTTCATTCAGTCGAGCTGCGTTTCCCTGGTGGGCGCGGTGGCCCGGCGCTCCCGTTTGACGTTGTACATGGCGCTGTCCGCCTGCTTCAGTGCCTCTTCCGCGGTGGTGGCGCGCGGGTCGACGGCCACCACGCCGACGCTCGCGCCGCCGTACTCGATGGTGGTCTTGCCGTTCAGCCGCAGGTCGCCGATGGTACTTTCGCCCAGGCGGTCGGCCAGAGCGCGCGCCGCGGTGCGCGGAGATTCGTCGAAAGTGGGGCCCGCGCCGATCACCACGAACTCGTCGCCGCCGAAGCGCGCCAGCATGTCGCTGGCCCGCAGCGAAGCCGACAGCCTGCCGGCCATGGTCGACAGGAAATCGTCCCCGACGTCGTGGCCGTGCGTGTCGTTGATTTTCTTGAAGCCGTCCATGTCGATGAACCCGACCAGCGTGCTGCGGCCTTCGCGCTCGCACTGGGCGAGCAGCCGGCGCAATGCGTCGATCAGCGTGCGGCGGTTGGGCAGGCCGGTGAGGCCGTCGGTCGAGGCGCAGGCGGCCAGCTCGGCGTTGGCCCGCTTGAGCTTGACCAGGAGCATCTCGCGCTCGACCTGCTGGGCAAGCAGTTTCGCGAAGAGCCGAAGCACCGGTGCCGCATGGGGCGACAGCGGCAGCTTGTCCGCGCTGGCACCGCACAGGGTGCCGAAGAGGCCGCCGCCGTCGGTCTTGATCGGCGTGCTCACATAGGTCTGGATGCCGAGCTGGCGGGCGGCGTCGGAGTCGCCCCAGCGGCTGGCGACGTCGTCGGCGAAGGTGCGGTCTTCTTCGAGGGCGCGGCGGCAGAGGGTGTCGGACCAGGGGACGGAAAGGCCCTCGGGGATGGTCATCTCCTTGGCGTTCCGGGCGAAAAGAATGCTCTGCAGGCCCTTTTCGAGATCGATGGTCGTGAGGTAGGTCGATTCCAGCCCCGTGACCACTTCGAGCATTTCGAGCATGGGGCGAGCCAGGTCCTCGAGCGTCTTGGCCGAGGAGACCGAGTCTGAAAGCTGTTCAATCAGTGAGTCCATAGCCCACATTTTGACGGCGATGCGCCAAGGCTTCAGGCTTTCGTTGTACGAAAGTAGCGCCAGACCGGCCGCAGCGCCCGAAAAACCTGCGGCTCAGGACGCCAGCGCTTCCATCAGCTCGGTCTCGATGGCCAGCTGGGTTTTCTGTCCCTGCAGCTCGGGGCCGCTGATGAGGAAGGTGTCTTCCACCCGTTCGCCGAGCGTCGTCACCTTGGCGAGCTGCAGGTTCAGGTGGTGGCGCGCCAGCACCCGGGCCACCGAGTAAAGCAGGCCGGCCCGGTCGCTGGCCGAGATGTTGAGCAGCCAGCGCTGGGCCTTGTCGTCGGGCAGCAGGCTGATGCGCGGCTTGATCGGGAAGCTGCGCACCCGGCGCGACACCCGGCCCATGCTGGGCGGCGGCAGGGCGCCGGCCTCGGTGAGCGTCTGCGCCAGGCCCGACTCGACCATGCTGATCAGGTCGCGGTAGTGGTCGGGCAGGAAGGTGGTCACCACCTGGAAGGTGTCGAGCGCGTAGCCGTTGCTCGTGGTGTGCACCTTGGCATCCAGGATGCTGAACGACGATTGATCGAAATAGCCGCAGATGCGCGCAAAAAGATCGGGCTGGTCGGGCGTGTAGACGACCACCTGCAGGCCTTCGCCCACTGGCGACAGGTGCGCGCGCACGATGGGCGGCGCCTTCGGGTCGATCGGCACGCCCTTGGGCGGCACGAAGCGGGAGAGCTGCTTGGCGTGCCAGGCGATCTCGGTGGCGTCGTGGCGCATGAAGTAGCCGACGTCGAGCGTGTCCCACAGCGCCTTGTGCGCCTCGAAGCGCTGGGCATGCAGGGCCAGCTGCACCAGCGCCTCGCGCTTGCGCGACTCGACCTCGGCGTCCGGGTCCGGCATGCGGCCGCCGAGCGCGCGCAGCGTGTAGCGGTACAGGTCTTCGAGCAGCTTGCCTTTCCATGCATTCCATACGCGCGGCGAGGTGCCGCGGATGTCGGCGATGGTCAGCAGGTAGAGGGCCGTGAGGTAGCGCTCGTTGCCTACGCGCTTGGCGAAGGCGCTGATGACTTCGGGGTCGCTCAGGTCCTGCTTCTGGGCAACCTGGCTCATCACCAGGTGCTCGGCGACGAGGAATTCGATGAGCCTGGCGTCTTCGCGGGCGATGCCGTGCTGCTTGCAGAAGCGCTGCACGTCGCGCGCGCCCAGCGTGGAGTGGTCGCCGCCGCGGCCCTTGGCAATGTCGTGGAAGAGGGCCGCCACGTACAGGATCCAGGGCTTGTCCCAGCCGGCCGCGAGCTGCGAGCAGAACGGGTATTCGTGCGCATGCTCGGCAATGAAGAAGCGCCGCACGTTGCGCAGCACCATCAGGATGTGCTGGTCGACCGTGTACACATGGAACAGGTCGTGCTGCATCTGGCCCACGATGCTGCGGAACACCCGCAGGTAGCGTCCCAGCACCGAGGTCTGGTTCATCAGCCTGAAGGCATGCGTGATGCCGTAGGGCTGCAGCAGGATCCGCATGAAGGTCTCGTGGTTGACCGGGTCGTTGCGGAACTTGCTGTCCATCACGTGGCGCGCGTTGTAGAGCGCGCGCAGCGTGCGCGCCGACAGGCCCTTCACGCCGATGGTCTTCTGGTAGAGCAGGAAGGTCTCGAGCACCGCGTGCGGCTCGCGCTCGTACAGGTCGTCGCTGGCGATCTCGATCAGGCCGGCGCGCTCGTAGAAGCGCTCGTTGATCGGCGTGTGATGCTCGTCGCTGGGCTGCAGGCGCTCCGAGATATTGAGCAGCAGGATCTGGTTGAGCTGCGACACCGCCTTGGCGGCCCAGTAGTAGCGGCGCATCAGCGCCTCGCTCGACTTGCGCTGCGACTCGCTTTCATAGCCGAAGCTGGCCGCCACGGCGGTCTGAAGGTCGAACACCAGCCGGTCTTCGCGGCGGTTGGCGATCACGTGGAGCCGGGCGCGGATGAGCGAGAGCAGGGCCTCGTTGCGCTTGATCTGCTGGGCCTCGAAGGAGGTGGCCAGTCCGTTCTTGGCCAGGTCGTCCCAGCGGCTGCCGTAGCCGGCGGCCTTGGTCATCCACAGGATGGTCTGCAGGTCGCGCAGGCCGCCTGGCGATTCCTTGCAGTTCGGCTCCAGCGCATAAGGCGTGTTGTCGAACTTCTGGTGGCGGTGCCGCATTTCCTGCGACTTGGCCACGAAGAAAGCCTGGGGGTCGATGGCGCGGGCAAAACGGCGGCGAAAGGCGGTGAAGAGCTTCTTGTCGCCGGCGATCAGCCGCGCCTCGAGCAGCGAGGTCTGGACGGTGACGTCTTTCTCGGCCTCGGCCAGGCACTCGTCGACTGTGCGCACGCTGGAGCCGATCTCGAGGCCGGCGTCCCAGCAATGGCCGATGAAGGCCTCGATGCGGGCCGGGTCGACGCTACCGGCTTCGCCCTCGGGCGGCAGCAGCAGGAGCACGTCGACGTCGGAATACGGGAACAGCTCGCCGCGCCCGAAACCGCCCACGGCGGCCAGCGAGAGCGCGTCGCCGAAATCGGCCTCGCGCCACAGGGTGCACAACGTTTCGTCGGCCAGCGCCGAGAGTTGGCGCAGCACCGTGTGCACGCTGCGCGTGGGCGCGCGGGCAAAGCGCAGGGTGTCGAAAAGCGCGAGCTTCTTCGCGCGATAGGCTTCGCGCAGCGTCGCCACGTCGATCTTGGCTGCTTCGATCACGGCCGGGGAACGCGTGCGCGCGTCAGGTTTTGGTCGAGGTGACGAAGGAGGGCAGCGGGGGGCTGCCGGCGGAGAGCGTCAGCACCTCGTAGCCGGTCTCGGTGACCAGCACCGTGTGCTCCCATTGGGCAGACAGCGAATGGTCGCGCGTGACGATGGTCCAGCCGTCGTACTGGCCGCCCTTGAAGTCTTCCTTCACGTCGCGCTTGCCGGCGTTGATCATCGGCTCGATGGTGAAGATCATGCCGGGCTTGAGTTCTTCCATGGTGCCCGGGCGGCCGTAGTGCAGCACCTGGGGTTCTTCATGGAAGCGCTGGCCCACGCCGTGGCCGCAGAACTCGCGCACCACCGAGAAGCCCTGGCCTTCGGCGAATTTCTGGATCGCGTGGCCCACGTCGCCCAGGTGCGCGCCGGGGCGTACCTGCAGGATGCCGTGCCACATGGCCTCGAAGGTGATGCTGCACAGGCGCTTGGCTGCGATGGAGGCGTCGCCGATCACGTACATGCGGCTGTTGTCGCCGAACCAGCCGTCCTTGATGACGGTCACGTCGACATTCATGATGTCGCCCTTCTTCAGGGGCTTGTCGTTGGGAATGCCGTGGCACACCACGTGGTTCACCGAGGTGCACAGCGACTTCGGGAACGGGACGCTGCTGGCGCCCATGTAGCCCACCGTGGCCGAGGTGGTGCCCTGCTTGATCATGTATTCGGCGGCCAGGCGATCGACATCGTTGGTCGTGATGCCGGGCTTGATGAAGGACGTGAGGTAGTCCAGCACCTCGGAGGCCAGGCGGCAGGCGACCCGCATGGCTTCGATGCCCGCAGCGTCTTTGTAGTTAATGCTCATCCCCGAATTATCCCATCGGCGCGGCTAAAATCCCGGGTTAACGCGGATGACCCCAGTCAGCGGTCATTCGCCTTTATTCCTTGATTCCCAACGCGGCCCCCGAGGCCCCATCGACCGTGACGCAGCCCGCACCTCAAGCCCTTCCTGTCGTAACCATGTTCGAGGGCGGCAGCGCACTCAGCGACTTCCGCGCACGCCAGCTGCTGCCGAAGCTGCAGGCCATCGAGCCGCGCATCGAGGGCATTTCGGCCCGTTTCGTGCACCTGGTCGTGACCGATGCGGCGCTCGGCACGGATGACCGCGAGCGCTTTGCCGCGCTGCTGACCTACGGCGAACCGTTCGAGGCGCCGGCCAAGGCGGGCACTTCGGTGGTGGTCACGCCGCGCCTGGGCACCGTGTCGCCCTGGGCTTCCAAGGCCACCGACATCGCCCACAACTGCGGCCTGGCGCTGCGCCGGGTCGAGCGCGTCACCCAGTACCACCTCAAGCTCAAGGCCCCGCTGATCGGCAAGGCCCCCGTGCTCGAAGGCGACCAGCTGGCCGCCGCGGCCGGTCCGCTGCACGACCGCATGACCGAATCGGTGCTGGCCACGGTCGAGCAGGCGGCCAGCCTGTTCAGCGAATTGCCGGCCCAGCCGATGGCGCAGGTGGACGTGCTGGCCGGAGGCCGCACGGCGCTGGTCGCGGCCAACACCGGCTTCGGCCTGGCGCTGGCCGAGGACGAAATCGACTACCTGGTGGACGCCTTCACCCGCCTGGGCCGCAACCCCAGCGACGTCGAGCTGATGATGTTCGCGCAGGCCAACAGCGAGCACTGCCGCCACAAGATCTTCAACGCCGACTTCACCATCGACGGCAAGCCCCAGCCGCAGAGCCTGTTCTCGATGATCCGCCACACCGAGAAGCAGAACCCGCAGCACACGGTCATCGCCTATGCCGACAACGCCTCGGTGATGGAAGGCGCGACCATCGAGCGCTTCATCCCCGCCAACGGCTCGCAGAGCTATCAAAAAGATAGCGCCCTGAGCCACGTGCTGATGAAGGTCGAGACGCACAACCACCCGACCGCCATTTCGCCTTTCCCCGGAGCATCGACCGGCGCTGGCGGCGAGATTCGCGACGAAGGCGCCACCGGCCGCGGCTCCAAGCCCAAGGCGGGCCTGACCGGCTTCACCGTGTCCAAGCTCTGGCCTGAAGACGGCCACTACGGCAAGCCCGAGCACATCGCCAGCCCGCTGCAGATCATGACCGAGGGCCCGCTGGGCGGCGCCGCGTTCAACAACGAGTTCGGCCGTCCCAACCTGCTGGGCTACTTCCGCGAATATGAGCAGACGGTGGCAAGCGACCTCGACACCGTGCAGCGCGGCTACCACAAGCCCATCATGATCGCGGGCGGCCTCGGCAGCATCGACGCCAGCCAGACCAAGAAGATCCGCTTTCCGGCCGGCTCGCTGCTGATCCAGCTCGGCGGCCCCGGCATGCGCATCGGCATGGGCGGCAGCGCCGCCAGCTCGATGGCCACCGGCGCCAACGCGGCCGAGCTCGACTTCGACTCGGTGCAGCGCGGCAACCCCGAAATCGAGCGCCGTGCGCAGGAGGTCATCAACCATTGCTGGCAGCAGGGCGCGGCCAACCCGATCCTGGCGATCCACGACGTGGGCGCCGGCGGCCTGAGCAACGCCTTCCCCGAACTCACCAACGACGCCGGCCGCGGTGCGCGCTTCGACCTGCGCGCCGTGCCGCTCGAAGAATCTGGCATGGCGCCGAAGGAAATCTGGTGCAACGAAAGCCAGGAGCGCTACGTGCTGGCCATCGCGCCGAAGTCGCTCGAGCAGTTCAAGGCCTTCTGCGAGCGTGAGCGCTGCCCGTTCTCGGTGGTCGGCGTGGCGACCGAAGAGCGCCAGCTGCTGGTGGCCGACGAGGGCGCCGAAGTGCAGCCGGTCGACATGCCGATGGACGTGCTGCTCGGCAAGCCGCCCAAGATGCACCGCGACGTGAAGACCGTGGCGCGCACCTTCAAGCCGCTCGACCTGACCGGCGTCGACCTGCAGAAGGCCGCCATCGACGTACTCGCGCATCCGACCGTGGCGTCGAAGCGCTTCCTCATCACCATCGGCGACCGCACCGTGGGCGGGCTGAGCCATCGCGACCAGATGGTCGGACCTTGGCAGGTCCCCGTGGCCGATTGCGCCGTGACGCTGGCCGACTACAAGGGCTTCGCCGGCGAAGCCATGAGCATGGGCGAGCGCACGCCGCTGGCCGCGCTGGACGCACCGGCCTCGGGCCGCATGGCCGTGGCCGAGGCCATCACCAACCTGCTGGCCGCGCCGATCGAACTCTCGCGCGTCAAGCTGTCGGCCAACTGGATGGCCGCCTGTGGCGAGCCCGGCGAAGACGCCGCGCTGTACGAGACCGTCAAGGCCGTAGGCCTGGAGCTGTGCCCGGCGCTGGGCGTGTCGATTCCGGTCGGCAAGGATTCGCTGTCGATGCGCACGCAGTGGAAAGACGGCGCCGAAGCCAAGAAGGTCACGTCGCCCGTGAGCCTGATCGTCACCGCCTTCGCCTCGCTGGCCGACGTGCGCGGCACGCTCACGCCGCAGCTCGACGCCGAAGAAGCCGACACCACGCTGGTGCTTATCGACCTGGGCCAGGGCAAGCACCGCATGGCCGGCAGCATCCTGGCGCAGACGCTGGGCCAAAGCGGCGACACGGTGCCCGACCTCGACGACCCGGCGCAGCTGGTGGCGCTGGTCAACGCCGTGAACGCGCTGCGCGCCGACGGCAAGATCCTCGCGATGCACGACCGCAGCGACGGCGGCCTGTTCGCCACCGCCTGCGAAATGGCCTTTGCGGGCCACGTCGGCGTGGCGCTGAACGTCGACATGCTGGTCACCGAAGGCGACGGCATTTCCGACAGCCGCATGGAAACCGGCGACGCCAAGAACTGGGCACAGCAGGTCAGCGCGCGGCGCGAAGAGCTCACGCTGAAGGCGCTGTTCAACGAAGAGCTGGGCATGGTGCTGCAGGTGCGCACCGCCGAGCGCAACGACGTCATGCAGGTGCTGCGCGCCCACGGCCTCAGCACGCACAGCCACTTCGTCGGCAAGACGCGTCCCGCCAGCTCGCCAATTGATGCGGGCAAGGGCAAGGTCGAAGTCTGGCGCGACGCCAAGTCGGTGTTCAGCGCCAGCCTGCACGACCTGCAGCAGGTGTGGGACTCGGTCAGCTGGAAGATCGCCCGCGAGCGCGACAACCCCGCCTGCGCCGATGCCGAACATGCCGCAGCCGGCGTGCCGAACGATCCGGGCATGCACGTTTTCCTGCCGAATGCGCAGCCCGGCTCCGCTGTTGCCCCCGCCATCCTGCAGTCGCGCCCCAAGGTCGCGATCCTGCGCGAGCAGGGCGTCAACTCGCACGTCGAGATGGCCTACGCCTTCACCGAAGCCGGCTTCGAAGCCTTCGACGTCCACATGACCGACCTGCAGACGGGCCGCGCGGACCTCGCCAACTTCAAGGGCGTGGTCGCCTGCGGCGGCTTCAGCTACGGCGACACGCTGGGCGCCGGCATCGGCTGGGCGCGCAGCATCACCTTCAACCCGAAGCTGGCCGAGCAGTTCAAGACCTTCTTCGGCCGCGCCGACACCTTCGGCCTGGGCGTGTGCAACGGCTGCCAGATGTTCGCCGAGCTGGCCGACATCATTCCAGGCGCGGAGGCCTGGCCGCGTTTCACCACCAACCAGAGCGAGCGTTTCGAGGCGCGCCTGTCGATGGTCGAAGTGCTCGAGTCGCCCAGCATCTTCTTCGCGGGCATGGCTGGCAGCCGCCTGCCGATCGCGGTGGCGCACGGCGAGGGCTACGCCAACTTCAAGCACCGCGGCGACGCCGCCAACGCCATCGGTGCGATGCGCTTCGTGGACAACCACGGCCAGCCGACCGAGCAGTACCCGTTCAACCCGAACGGCAGCGCGGGCGGACTGACTTCGGTCACGACGCCGGACGGCCGCTTCACCGCGGTGATGCCGCACCCGGAGCGCGTGTTCCGCAACATCCAGATGAGCTGGACCTCTGGCGACAAGAGTGACCTGAGCCCCTGGATGCAGATCTGGCGCAACGCGCGCCGCTGGGTGGGCTGAAGCAGATGCTCGACCTCGATCACCCGCGAAGCCGGCACGTGCTGGAAGCGGCGCGGATCGAGGATCTGATTCGCAAGCAATTGCTCGCGTGGCGGGACGATCCGGCGGCCGAGACGGTGGCTCGCGCGCAGGTGCTGCAGGTCTTGCTGCCTCAACTCGATGCGCTCAACACCGCGCACTTCGGCGCCTCGAAGAAGATCGCGCGCACGCTCGATGCGCTGCGCCGCGCAATGCAGGGCGACAGCGCGGATGCCGCCTGGCAGGCTTTCGCCGTGCTTGACCGCCCGGGCGACAACTTCGGCACCTGGGCGATCTGAAATAAAGACGCCCACGAAAAAGCGGCCCGCGCAGTCTGTGTAAATAGTCAGCGCTGAGTCCGCGAGAAGTGTCCTCCAGGCGCCACCTGTACGAAGAGGCGTTACAGGCCAACGCGAGCAGGCTGGCCGCTCAGCCCTGGATGATGGCGCTCAGGCGCCAGACGGTGGAGCACCCCTTCGCCAGCATCAAGCACCTCATTCTGGGCAATGCGCGATTGCTGATGAGGCACACCAGTGGAGCGCGCGCGGAGTTCAGCCTGGCTGTGATGGCCTACAACCTGAAGCGGGTGTTCAACATGAAGGGAGCGCCCTGGATGCTCCAGGCGCTGCGGGGCTGAGGCCCTTGGGGCAATCGCTCGCCCAATGAAAAATGCCCCGCTCTCGCAGGGCATCTCGATCTAAACGGCCAGCAGACTATTTACACAGACTGCGCGGGCCGCTTTTTTCATTTCCAGAACACCGCGGAACCGGCTTCGCCGGGCCGCAGGTGTTGCCCCCTGCAAGGGGGTGGGCGTAGCGACACGAAGTGCGCGAAGCCTGGGGGTTATTCCACTTTCGCCTTTGCGCGCAGGTCTTCTTGATACTTCTGCAGGCGCTGCTGTTGCAGTTGCTGCGTGATCTGCGGCTTCACTTCTTCCAGCTTCGGCAGTTGGGCCTGGCGGATGTCGTCGACGCGGATGATGTGCCAGCCGAACTGGGTCTTGATCGGGGCGGGGGTGGTTTCGCCCTTCTTCAGCTTGATCATGGCTTCCGAGAACTCGGGCACGAAGCTCGCGGGGTTGGCCCAGTCGAGGTCGCCGCCGTTGGCGCCCGATCCCGGGTCCTTGCTCTGCTTCTTGGCGATGTCTTCGAACTTGGCACCCTTCTTCAGGTCGGCCATGATCTTCTTGGCCTGGTCTTCGGTTTCGACCAGGATGTGGCGCGCCTTGTATTCCTTGCCGCCGTTTGCCGCTACAAACTTGTCGTACTCGGCCTTCACGTCGGCGTCGGAGACCGGGTTGGTCTTGCGGTAGTTGTCGAACAGAGCACGGATCATGATGGCCTGGCGGGCGAGTTCGAGCTGGTTCTTGTAGTCCTCGCTGGCGTCCAGGCCTTGCTTCTGGGCTTCCTGCATGAACACTTCGCGTGCCACGACTTCCTCGCGCAACTGGCCTTGCATTTCAGGCGTCACCGGGCGGCCGGCGGCAGCCAGTTGCTGGGCCAGAACGTCCATGCGGGCCTTGGGCACCGGCTTGCCGTTCACGATGGCTGCGTTCTGCGCGAGCGCGGCCATGGGAATGGCACCGAGCAGCACTGCGGCCGCGACGGCCTGCAAGATTTGTTTTTTCATGGAATGAATATCGAGCTGGAAAGGAAATGCGCGTTTAGGAAAAGGCGCGGGAAAGAAAGCAGGGATAGGGAAGAAAAGGGCGGGGTGGTACTGCAGCCGCTGCAACCGCGGTAGGCGCGGCGCGCGGCCCGTTGGACGACTCAGAGCACCTCGATGGCGATGGCGTGCAGCCCCTGTGCGATAAAAACTTGGAGGGCATCATACACAAGCCGATGCCGCGCCACGCGGGGCTTTCCCTCGAACCGGGGGGAAGCGATGCGGACCCGGAAATGGGTGCCTCGGCCTTGCGCGTTGGCGCCCGAATGGCCGGCGTGGGCGGCGCTCTCGTCGATCACTTCGAGCTGCGTGGGGGCCAGCGCCTCGCGCAGCGCGGCTTCGAGGTCGGCCGCCGTGGGCAGCAGTGCGGTGGTGTTGCTCGTCATGCGGTCGGCTTGTCGTCGTTCTTCAGGTGCGGCGCGATGTACAGGCCCTGCGCCACGAGGAAGACGATGGGGAACACATAGCCCCAGAGCTTGAAGTTGACCCAGGCCTCTGTCGTGAAGTACGCCGCCACGTAGCCGTTGATGACGGCCATGAACAGGCAATAGCCGATCCACGCCACGTTGAGCCGGCCCCAGATGCGCTCGGGCAGCTCCAGCTGCTGGCCCAGCAGCATCTTCAGGAAGTTCTTCTTCAGTGCCCAGAGCGCCACGGCGAGCGCGAACGCCATCGCGCCGTACAGCACGGTCGGCTTCCACTTGATGAAGCGGTCGTCGTGCAGCGCCAGCGTGAGCGTGCCGAACAGCAGGATCAGCACCAGCGTGGCCTTCTGCATGGCCTGCAGCTTGCGCTCCATGGCGTAGATGATGGCCATCTGCACCACGGTGGCGGCCATCAGCACGCCGGTGGCCGTGTAGATGTCGGCCAGCTTGTAGGCGCCGAAGAACAGCAGGATCGGGAAGAAGTCGAGGATCAGTTTCATTCGGAGCGGCTCAGTCGGCCTTTTTCTGGAAGTCGAGCGAAGCCGAGTTCATGCAGTAGCGCAGGCCGGTCTCGGTGGGGCCGTCGGGGAACACATGGCCCAGGTGGGCGCCGCAATTGGCGCAGACGTTCTCGGTGCGGACCATGCCGTGCGAGCGGTCGATGATGTTCCTGATGGCGCCGGGCACCGCTTCTTCCGAGAAGCTGGGCCAGCCGCAGCCGGCGTCGAACTTGGTCGACGACTCGAACAGCTTGGCGCCGCAGCACACGCAGTGGTAGGTGCCGTCGTCCCAGTGGGCTTCGTATTTGCCGGTGAAGGGGCGTTCGGTGGCGGCGTGGCGCGTCACTTCGAAGGCGGCGGGTTCGGCGCCTTTTTCAGCGAGCAGGGCTTTCCATTCGGCGTCGGTTTTCTGTACGGGAGTGGTCATGATGAGCAGCTGATTTCGATCGTGGAGGCCCAGTCGGGCGGGAAGCCGGCATAAGCGTCGGCACCTGGATGTTCTTCAAATGGGGTCTCGAGCAGAGCCAGCAAGGTTGCCACACCTGAGTTGTCTTTTTGCTGACTTGCCTCGATGGCTTGCTGTCCGAGGTGGTTCCGCAGCACGAACTTGGGGTTGGACCGAAGCATCAGGCCCGCCGCTTGCGCCCGGTCCGACGCCGCGTGGCGCTCCGAAAACAATAGCAGCCAGGCGTCGAAGCCCTCGCGGTCCAGGAACAGGTCGCGCACCGGCTCGAGCTTGCCGTCGGCCATGTAGTTCGACAGCCGTCGCCAGAAGATCGTGTAGTCGACCTTGCCCGCGGCCAGCAGCTTGAGCACGCCTTCGACGAGCGGGCGGTCGCCCTCGGTCGCGTCCGCCAGGCCCAGCTTGGCGCGCATGCGGCCCTCGAACTCGCTGGGGAACACGCTCTTGTAAGACTCCAGGGCGGCCACGGCGATTTCCTGGTCGCCGATCAGCGGAAGCAGTGCCTGCGCGAGGCAGAACAGGTTCCAGTACGCGACATTGGGCTGCTGGTTGAAGGCGTAGCGGCCGCTGGTGTCGCTGTGATTGCAGATATGGCGCGGATCGAAGCTGTCGAGGAACTGGAACGGCCCGTAGTCGATGGTGAGCCCCAGGATACTCATGTTGTCGGTGTTCATCACCCCGTGGCAGAAGCCCACGGCCTGCCATTGCGCGAGCAGGGCGGCGGTGCGCTCGCTCACGGCTTCGAGGAATGCGGCGTACGCATTGCCGTTGAAGCGCTCGGTATTGCGGCAGTGCGGGTAGTAGCGGTCGATGACGTAGTCGGCCAGCGCGCGCAACTCGTCTTCGCGCTGGTTGGCGGCAAAGTGCTCTAAATGGCCGAAGCGCACGAAGCTGGGCGCCACGCGCGCCACGACCGCTGCGCTTTCGAGTTCTTCGCGGCGCACGCGGGCGTCGGAGCCGGTCACGCTGAGGGCGCGCGTGGTCGGAATGCCCAGCCCGTGCATCGCCTCGCTGCAGAGGAATTCGCGGATGCTGGAGCGCAGCACCGCGCGGCCGTCGCCGCCGCGGGAGTAGGGCGTGCGCCCCGCGCCCTTCAGCTGCAACTCGAGCCCGCCGTCGGTCTCGCCGATCATGATGGCGCGTCCGTCTCCCAGCTGGCCGGCCCACACGCCGAACTGGTGGCCGCTGTACACGGTGGCAAATGGCCGGGTGCCCGCAATGGGCATGCTGCCGGTCAGCGCGGCCAACGTATCGCTCGATTCATGCCAGCCGGGCGGCAGGCCGAGTTCGCGCGCAACGGCTTCGCTGCGGCCCACCCAGTAAGGATCGGGCAGGGGCGTCGGCCGCAGTTCGGTGAAAAACGCGGGGCCCAGGTTGGAGAAGCCGGGTTTCCAGCGCAGGCCCAGGTCGGCGACCGGGGTGTCTTCAGCAAGCAAGCTCATGCGCGGATTGTCCGGCACGGCGCGTAACCCCTTGCCGAGCGGGCCATCGCGGCCCCCTTGTACGAGACCCAGGGTGCTCAGGCCGCCAGCGGCGCGGGGCTGTCCCAGATGCGCGCCCGGTACTGCGCCGGCGGCACTCCGAACCAGCGCTTGCAGGCGCGAAAGAAGTTGCTCGTGTCGACGAAGCCCAGCATGTCCGCCACGTCGGTCAGCGTGTGGCGGTCTTCCGCCAGGTACTGCTGCGCAAGCTCGCGGCGTGTGCGGTCCAGCAAGCCCTGGAACGACACCGACTCCTCCTGGAGCCTGCGCTGCAGGGTGCGCTCTGCCAGCCCCAGGCCGGATGCCACGTCCTGCCGGCGCGGCTCGCCGTGTTGCAGCCGGCGCGCGATCTCGGCGCACACGAGGCTGCTGGTGGTGGTCTGGCCCAGCAGGTCGAGCTGATCGTCGAGGAGGTGCTCCTGCAACTCGCCCAGTGTGTCGTGATGGGTGGGCAGCTGCAGGGCCAGGTCGGCACCCGACAGCAGCAGCCGATTGGCAGGCGCATTGAAGCGAACCTCGCAACCGAAGGCCTCGCGGTGCGGCCGGTCGTCGGCCGGCGCGGGGTAGACGAACTCCATGGCCAGCGGCTGCAGGTCGCGCCGCGCGAGCCATTGGCATTGCATCAGCACGGTCAGCAGGGCGTATTCGACGCGCTGGCGCGGAATCGGCAGGCTGCCGCCGGTGTGCTCCATCGCCAGCCAGCAGCCGCGCGGTTCGGGGTGCAGCGAGAAAGCTGTCGCATCGGAGATCACCGCCATGTAGCGCGCCAGCCGAGCAAGCGCGGCCCCAAGCGTGGGGCTGCAAGACATGGCATGGCCTACCGTGCCGAGCTTGCTGTGCGTGGCGGCCAGGTCGCGATGCAGGCCCAGCGTGGGCCGGGCGGCGCGCGCTACGGCGAGCTGCCACAGCACCGTGATCTCGTCGACCGGAATGCGCGTGTTCTGCCGGTGCAGGGAGTCCGGGTCGAAGCCGGCCTCCTGCAGCAGCGAAGGCACGTCCAGCCCCTCGGCCTCGAACATCGACAGCACGCCTTCGAGCCACGCGGCCGAACTGGTGCGCAGCTCCGGCTGCGGCATGCCGCCGGACCGGCGCTGCGGACCGCGCTGGCGGTGCGACAGGGAGGCTCCTGAAGTCATTCTTTTGGCTTCCTTGCGATAGCGATGAAAACGACGCCGGTTTCTAGAATTTTTTTGCGTGCTCGGCGGCCCGGAGTATGGGTGCCGTGCGCCAGGCAAGGAATTCCGATTAACCCGGTGTGGAGACAAAAAATGAAAACAGAGACAACGGCACAAGACCAGGGCGCGGCAGCAAAAACGGCGATAGCCAGGGCCACTGCGGCAGTGGTCGGCGCGGCGGCCCTTGTGGCTCTCTCGGCCTGCGGCGGCGGATCGTCCGGTTCGACCGGCTTCGCCTTCTTGCCGAGCGCGCCTCCACCGGCGCCGGCGCCCGCGGCCCAGCCTCCAGCCGACGGGCCGATGGTGCGCCAGACCACGGCCGGAAAGATCGAAGGCGTGGACGACAGCGCCCGCTCGGGCACCTATTACTGGAAGGGGGTCCCGTTCGCCAAGGCACCGGTGGGCGCGCTGCGCTGGCGTGCGCCGGTTGCACCCGAAGCCTGGAGCGGCATCCGCCCGGCCGCCAAATTCGGCAATGCCTGCCTGCAGATCGGCCGCATCTTCAGCCCCGGCCTCAACAACACATACGACGCCACCATCGGCACCAACCTCGGAAAGCCGGTCGGCAGCGAAGACTGTCTCTTCGTCAACATCTGGCGCCCGGCGACGACCGAGAAGAACTTGCCGGTGCTGCTGTTCATACATGGCGGCAGCAATATCTCCGGCTACACGGCCGACCCGCTGTACGACGGCGCCAAGCTGGCAAAGACCGCCAACGCGGTGGTCATCACCGCCAGCTACCGCCTCGGCATCCTGGGCTTCCTGAACATGCCGCAGCTGAAGCCCGGCGGCACGGAGGGAGACGACTCGGGCAACTTCGCGCTGCTCGACAACATGGCGGCGCTGCGCTTCATTGCGAACAACGTCGCCAACTTCGGAGGCGATCCGGGCAACGTCACGCTTTCGGGCGAGTCGGCAGGCGCCACCAACCTGCTGTCGGTCATGACTTCGCCGATGGCCAAGGGCCTGTTCCACAAGGCCTTCGAGATGAGCGGCGGCATTTCGCTCGCGACCAACCTGCCGCCCGGCACGCTGCCTTCGCTGTCGCCGGCCTCGGCTTCGCTCGCGCAGGGCGCGGCCATTCTGGAGAAGCTGCTCGTTGCCGACGGCACCGCTGCCGACGAAACCGCAGCCAAGGCCTACATCGCCACCCGCACGCCGGCCCAGATCGCCGAATACCTGCGGGCGCAGGACGGCGGGGCGCTGCTGGGCAAGGTGGCCGCCGCGGGCCTGGGCTCGGTCGCGCCGATTCCCGACGGCACCGTGATCCCGACCGACCCCATCGGCGCCATCGCCGCCGACCGGTATGTGAAGGTGCCCATGCTCGCGGGCAACACGCGCGACGAGGGCAAGCTCTTCGCGTCGCTGCTGGGGACCATCGGCTTCCCGACCTCGGGCTGGATCGTCAACGACGCCCAGCGCTTCTCGCTGATGTTCAACTTCGACCCCGATGCCGCGCCCACGCTCACGGTGAACGACATCATCGATCCGTTCTACCTTCCGGTAGACAAGGCCGGCACCGGCTACAACGCGGCCACCGCCCTCATCACGAAGGGGCTCTTCGAGGCAAACCGCGACAACCTCCTGGACACGATGAAGACGCGCCAGTCGAACATCTGGCACTACCGCCTCGACTGGTCGCAGGAGGCTTCGCCGTGGAATGACGTGTACGGCGCCTCGCACGCCTTCGACCTGCCATTCGTGTTCGGCAACTTCGGCCCATCGGTGCTGTCGAGCTCCATCGGCGGCAAGGCCAACGAGAAAGGGCGGCTCGCGCTGTCGAATGCCGTCATGGCGAGCATCGGCGCCTTCATGCGCAAGGGCGATCCGAACACGCCCGAACTTGGTGCAACCTGGGCGCCGTGGCCTTCGCAATTGCTGCTCGACGCCACGCCCACGGACACCAGGATCACGCCGGTGCAATGAGCCGCTCCGTTCAATCGTGCAGTGCGGGTTTGTGTCATTGTGGAAGTGGCCGAAGCTTGCGTGAATCCGTTGTCCGCAAGTTTTCATGAAGTCATTTCACATAGGAGTCCGTAGATGCTGGGTTTGATGCAAGACCAACCGCTTTTGATCTCGTCGCTGATCGAGTTCGCCGAGCGCCACCATGGCGACGGCGAGGTCGTCTCGCGCCGTGTCGAGGGCGACATCCACCGCTGCACCTGGAGCGACATCGCATCGCGCGCCAGGCAGGTGGCCAATGCGCTGGACGGCGAGCAACTGCTGTTCAGCGACCGCGTCGCGACCCTGGCCTGGAACGGCTACCGCCACCTGGAGCTGTACTACGGCGTGAGCGGCAGCGGCCGCGTGCTGCACACCATCAACCCGCGCCTGCACCCCGACCAGATCGCCTGGATCGCCAACCACGCCGAAGACCAGATCCTGTGCTTCGACCTGAGCTTCCTGCCGCTGGTGCAGGCGGTGCATGCCAAATGTCCCACGATCCGGAAATGGGTTGCACTGTGTGATGCCGACAAGCTGCCGGCCGACAGCGGCGTGCCCAACCTGGTGAGCTACGAGAGCTGGATGGGCACGCAGCCCACCGACTACGAATGGCCCAGCTTCGACGAGAACTCCGCGTCGAGCATGTGCTACACGAGCGGCACCACGGGCAACCCGAAGGCCGCGCTCTACAGCCACCGCTCCACGCTGCTGCATGCGTACGCCGCGGCGCTGCCCGACGTCATGCGCCTGTCGGCGCGCGACTCGGTGCTGCCCGTGGTGCCCATGTTCCACGTCAATGCCTGGGGCATTCCGTACTCGGCCGCGCTGGTGGGCTGCAAGCTGGTGTTCCCCGGACCGGCGCTCGACGGCAAATCGGTGTACGACCTGATCGAGGCCGAAGGCGTGACCTTCGCGGCGGGCGTGCCCACCGTGTGGCAGATGCTGCTGGGCCACATGCAGACCAACGGCCTGAAGTTCAGCAAGCTGGACCGCACCGTCATCGGCGGCTCTGCCTGCCCGCCGGCCATGATCACGGCGTTCCAGGAGAAGTACGACGTCGAGGTGCTGCACGCCTGGGGCATGACCGAGATGAGCCCGCTGGGCACGCTGTGCACGCTGAAGAACAAGCACCTGACGCTGCCGCCCGACGCGCAGCTCAAGATCCGCATGAAGCAGGGCCGCGCGATCTTCGGCGTCGACATGAAGATCGTCGACGGCGACGGCAACGAGCTGCCCTGGGACGGCAAGGCCTACGGCGACCTGCTGGTCAAGGGGCCGTGGATCGTCAAGGAATACTTCAAGGGCGAGGGCGGCGACCCGCTCATTCCCGATGCGCGCAACCGCGGCTGGTTTCCCACCGGCGACGTCGCCACCATCGACGCCGAGGGCTACCTGCAGATCACCGACCGCAGCAAGGACGTGATCAAGTCCGGCGGCGAGTGGATCAGCTCCATCGACATCGAGAACATCGCCGTGGCGCATCCGGCCGTGGCCATGGCCGCGTGCATCGGCGTGTTCCACCCCAAGTGGGACGAGCGGCCGGTCATTGCCGTCGCGAAGAAGCCGGGCGCCGAAGTCACGCGCGAGGAGCTGCTGAAGTTCTACGAGGGCAAGACCGCCAAGTGGCAGATCCCCGACGACGTGGTGTTCGTCGAGGCCATTCCGCTGGGCGCCACCGGAAAGATTCTGAAGACCAAGCTGCGCGAGCTGCTCAAGGACTACAAGCTGCCCACACTCTGAAACCACAGGCAAAGCCCTGCCGCATTGTCGCGCACGCGATAGGAAAGCCGCCCCGGCGGCCTTCCTTGCGGGCAATCCCTGTGCGGTGAAAAAAAGGGCGCTTGTACGCTGCGATTCCGCCCATCAAAACTGGAGACTCCTCATGCAATTTGCTATCAAGTCAGTAGCTGCCTGCGCTATGTTGGTGAGCTTTACCGCCGCATTCGCGCAAAAGGGCGAGACAGTCAAGATCGCCTGGCTCGACCCCTTGTCCGGCCTCATGGCCGCGGTCGGCACCAACCAGCTCAAGACTACGCAATTCCTTGCCGAGGAGTTCAACAAGAAGAACCAGTCGGGCGTGAAGTTCGAGATCATCGCGCTCGACAACAAGCTCAGCCCGCAGGAGACCACCGCCGCGCTGCGTTCCGCGCAGGACCAGGGCGCCCGCTACATCATGCAGGGCAACGGCTCCGGCCCGGCGCTGGCCATCATCGATGCCATCGAGAAGAACAACTCGCGCAACCCCGGCAAGGAGTTGCTGTACATGAATTACGCGGCGGTCGACCCCGACCTGACCAACAGCAAGTGCAGCTACTGGCACTTCCGGGTCGACGCCGACACCTCCATGAAGATGGAGGCGCTGACCGCCTGGATGAAGGACCAGCCCGACATCAAGAAGGTCTACCTGCTGGGCCAGAACTACGCCCACGGCGTGCAGGTGGCCAAGTTCGCCAAGGAAGACCTGAAGGTCAAGCGACCCGACATCCAGATCGTGGGCGAAGACCTGCACCCGCTGGCGCAGGTGCGCGACTTCTCGCCCTACATTGCGAAGATCAAGGCCTCGGGCGCCGACACCGTCATCACCGGCAATTGGGGCTCCGACCTCTCGCTGCTCATCAAGGCGGCCAACGATTCCGGCCTGAACGTCAAGTTCCTGACCTACTACGCGCCGGGCGCCGGTACCCCCACGGCCATGGGGGCCACTTCGGACGGCAAGGTCTACACCGTGGCCTACGCCCACTACAACATGGGCGGAGAGATCCAGCAGCTGCTCAACGGCTACAAGAAGCGCATGAACGACGACCTGACACAGGCTTCGATCTACCACGTGTTCGCGCTGCTCGACGCGGCCTTCGCCAAGACCAAGTCGACCGACCCGGTCAAGGTGGCGGCGGCGCTGGAAGGCATGAAGATCAAGAGCTTCAACGGCGAAGTCGAGATGCGCAAGTCCGACCACCAGCTGCAGCAGGGCCTGTACATCTCGCGCTGGGAAAAGGCCAGCGCCAAGTACCCCTATGACGCAGAGAACACCGGCTACACGAACGTGCCCGTGAAGTACTACGAGTCGTACGTGGCAAGCACGCCCACCACCTGCCAGATGAAGCGCCCCTGAGGCGTTTTCGTGAACGTCCGCTCCAACATTTCTACCCGCTGGTAGCAGCGGTCTACCCACGGGTAGCAATTCGGGTGCCGCGCTGTCGCATGCGCGATAGAAACGGCCCTTCGCGGCCTCCCTCTTACGGGCATTCCCTGAGGGGAGGGGTTGCAATCGCTTGTACGCTCGTACAGCGTTTTGATTCGGTTCTGATTCGGTTTGACCAGGAGATATAGATTGAAGTTCGCTCTGAAAATCGCTGCCGCAGCCGCCATTGCGGCCACCGCCACCGGTGCCCTCGCCCAGAAGGGTGAAACCGTCAAGATCGCATGGCTCGACCCGCTGTCGGGCCTCATGGCCGCGGTCGGGACGAATCAGCTGAAGACCTTCCAGTTCTTCGCCGAAGAGTTCAACAAGAAGAACGCCGCCGGCGTGAAGTTCGAGATCATCGGCATCGACAACAAGCTCAGCCCGCAGGAGACCACCAGCGCGCTGCGCTCGGCCCTCGACCAGGGCGCGCGCTACATCGTGCAGGGCAACGGCTCCGGCCCGGCGCTGGCCATCATCGATGCGCTCGAGAAGAACAATGCGCGCAACCCCGGCAAGGAAGCGCTGTACCTGAACTATGCGGCCGTCGACCCCGACCTGACCAACAGCAAGTGCAGCTACTGGCAGTACCGCTTCGACGCCGACACGTCGATGAAGATGGAAGCGCTGACCACCTACATGAAGGACCAGCCGGACATCAAGAAGGTCTACATCATCGGCCAGAACTATGCGCACGGCCAGCAGGTCTCCAAGTTCGCCAAGGAAGACCTGAAGCACAAGCGTCCCGACATCCAGATCGTCGGCGACGACCTGCACCCGCTCGCGCAGGTGCGCGACTTCGCGCCGTACATCGCGAAGATCAAGGCATCGGGTGCCGACACCGTCATCACCGGCAACTGGGGCTCCGACCTCGCGCTGCTCATCAAGTCCGCCAACGACTCGGGCCTGAACGTCAAGTTCTACACCTACTACGCCGTGACCACCGGCACGCCGACCGCCATGGGCGCGGCGTCCGACGGCAAGGTGTATCAGGTGGGCTATGCCCACTACAACATGGGCGGCGAGATGCAGAAGTACGCCGAAGACTTCAAGAAGAAGTTCAACGACGACCTCTACACCACCGACGTCTACACCGTGTTCCAGGCACTGACCGAAGCCTTCGTGAAGACCAAGTCGACCGACCCCGTCAAGGTGGCCGCCGCCATGGAAGGCATGAAGTTCAAGAGCTTCAACGGCGACGTCGAGCTGCGCAAGACCGACCACCAGCTACAGCAGGGCCTGTACATCGCCCGCTGGGAAAAGGCCAGCGCCAAGTACCCGTACAGCCCGGAGAACACCGGCTACACGCTGGCACCCGTGAAGTACTACGACGCCTACGTGGCCAGCACGCCCACCAGCTGCCAGATGAAGCGCCCCTCCTGATTTCGGGAGCGCGCCAACGCGGTCGAGGCCCGACTTCAACACTCGGGCCTTTTTCTTTTTAACTGACACGAAAGACCGATGAACGTCGAATTCTTCGTCATCTCGCTGCTCAACGGCGTGAGCTACGGCTTGCTGTTGTTCATGCTGAGCTCTGGCCTCACGCTGATCTTCAGCATGATGGGTGTGCTCAATTTCGCGCACGCCAGCTTCTACATGCTGGGCGCCTACTTTGCCTACACGCTGTCGGGCATCGTCGGCTTCTGGCCGGCGCTCATCATTGCGCCGCTGCTGGTGTTCGCGCTGGGCGCGGCCTTCGAGCGCTACTGCCTGCGCCGCGTCCACAAGTTCGGCCACGTGCCCGAGCTGCTGGTGACCTTCGGTCTTTCGTACCTCATTCTCGAAATCGTGCAGCTGGTGTGGGGCCGTTCGACGGTGCCCTATGGGCTGCCGACGGCGCTGCAGGGGCCGCTCTTCACGCTCTATGGCACGCAGTTCCCCAAGTCGCGCTCGTTCATCATGCTGGTGGCGGTGCTGATGCTGGTGTCTGTGTGGCTGCTGCTCACGCGCACCCGCATCGGCCTGGTCATCCAGGCGGCGCTGAAGCACCCCGACATGGTCGAGGCGCTGGGCCACAACGTGCCGCGCGTGTTCATGCTGGTGTTCGGCGGCGGCGCCGCGCTGGCGGGGCTGGCTGGCGTGGTCGGCGGCAACACCTACGTCACCGAGCCGGCCATGGCGGGTTCGGTCGGCTCCATCATCTTCGTGGTGGTGGTGGTCGGCGGCATGGGCTCATTGGCGGGCGCATTCCTGGCCTCGCTCATCATCGGCGTCGTGCAGACCTTTGCGGTGGCCATGGACCAGTCGCTCGCGACCGGCCTGCAGGCGCTCGGCGTTGCCGTGACCGACCAGACCTTCGGCTACGAGCTGCTCAAGCTCACCATCTCGCAGGTGGCGCCCATTCTTCCGTACCTGTTCCTGGTGCTGATCCTCATCTTCAGGCCCAAGGGTCTTCTCGGAACCCGGGAGGACTGATGCCATGAATACTGCAACGACAACCGCTTCGACCTCCACGCAGGTGCGCTACTACCGGTTCAAGCCGCTGAACATCGGCCGCATCCTGATCTGGTCTTTCTTCGCGCTGCTGCTGATCGTGGCGCCGATGATCTTCACAAGCAGCCTGGCGCTCACCATGCTGTCGCAGATCGGCTACCTGATCATCATCTGCCTGAGCTACAACATCCTGCTGGGGCAGGGCGGCATGCTCAGCTTCGGGCATGCGGTGTACGTGGGCCTGGGCTCGTTCATCGCCATCCACGCCATGAACCTGGCCAGCGCCGGCAAGCTGCCGATCCCGCTGGTGCTGATTCCGCTCGTGGGCGGCCTCGGCGGCATGTTCTTCGCGGTGGTGTTCGGCTACGTGTCGACCAAGAAGTCGGGCACCACCTTTGCGATGATCACGCTCGGCCTCGGCGAGCTGGTGGCCGCAATGGCGCTGATGTTCCCCAGCTTCTTCGGCGGCGAAGGCGGCATCACGACCAACCGCGTATACGGCGCCTCGTTCTTCGGCATCAACTTCGGGCCGCAGAACCAGGTGTATTACCTGATCGCCGTGTACTGCTTCATCTGCACCGGGCTGATGTTCGCCTTCACCGGCACGCCGCTCGGACGCATGCTGAACGCGGTGCGCGACAACCCGGAGCGCGTGGAGTTCATCGGCTACAACACGCAGCGCGTGCGCTACTTCGCCTTCATCATCGCGGGCTTCTTCGCGGGTATCGGCGGTGGCCTGGCGGCCATCAACTTCGAGATCGTGAACGCGGCCGACAGCCTGAACGGGCTGCGCTCCGGCAGCTACCTGCTGTTCACCTTCCTTGGCGGTGCGACCTTCTTCTTCGGGCCGATCATCGGCGCGGCGCTGCTGGTGTTCGCGCTGGTGCTGCTTTCCGAACTCAGCAAGGCCTGGCTGCTGTACGTGGGCCTGGTGTTCCTGCTGATGGTCATGTTCGCGCCCGGCGGCGTGGCCAGCCTGATCATGATGAACGTGCGCGTGGCGCTGTTCGGCAAGATCAAGCGCTTCTACCTGCTGTACGTGGGCCTGTTCATCGGCGCGGGCGTGATGCTCGCGGGCGCGGCGGCCATCGTCGAGATGATCTATCACATGCAGTTGAACGCGGCGCTCGGGCCGATGGTGCCGTTCGCGGGCCTGCAGCTTGACACCTCGTCGGCCACGAGCTGGATCGTCGCGGTGGCGCTGCTGGCGGTGGGCCTGGGCATCTTCGAGGTGTTCCGCAGGCGCTTCGCGAAGGCCTGGGGCCAGGCACAGGAAGAAATCGAAGCCGAGATCAAGCGGCGGGAGACGGCATGACCTATTCACTCGAACTCAAGGCCCTGCGCAAGAGCTTCGGCAAGACCGACATCATCCGCGGGGTGGACCTGGCCGTGAATGCCGGCGAACGCATCGCGATCATCGGGCCGAACGGCGCGGGCAAGTCCACGCTGTTCAACCTGATCAGCGGACGGCTCACGCCCACCAGCGGCGAGGTGCTGCTCAACGGCCAGCGCATCGACGGCATGAAGCCGTATGAGATCAACCGCATGGGCCTGTCGCGCAGCTTCCAGATCACCAACATCTTCCCGAAGCTCAGCGTGTTCGAGAACCTGCGCTGCGGCGTGCTTTGGAGCCTTGGCTACAAGTACACCTTCCTGCGCTTCCTGTCGAACCTGGACGATGCCAACGAGCGCACCGAAGAGCTCATCAAGCAGATCGGCCTGGAGAGGAAGCGCGACGTGCATGCGGTGAACCTCACCTATGCCGAGCAGCGCGCGCTGGAAATCGGCGTGACCATCGCGGGCGGCGCCAGCGTGATCCTGCTGGACGAACCAACCGCCGGCATGAGCAAGACCGAGACTTCGCACTTCATCTCGCTCATCAAGCACGTCACCGTGGGCAAGACGCTGCTGACGGTGGAGCACGACATGGGCGTTGTCTTCGGCCTGGCCGACAAGATCGCGGTGGTGGTGTACGGCGAAGTGATCGCCTTCGACACGCCGGCTGCGGTGCGCGCGAATGCGCGCGTGCAGGAGGCCTACCTCGGCTCCTCTGTCGCGGATGCACAAGGGGCGGGACACTGATGCCCCCACACTCATCACTTCGTGTATTCGTTGCCCCCCGGGGGGGCGAGGTCTCCCCTTGGGGCGGCCCGGCGGGAGACCTGACATGCTGAAGCTCAAAGACATCCACGCCTACTACGGCAAGAGCCATGTGCTGCATGGCGTTTCGTTCGACGTGAACCCCGGCGAAATCGTCGCGCTGCTGGGCCGCAACGGCTCGGGCCGCTCGACCACTGCCAAGGCCATCATGGGCCTGGTGCATGCCGAGGGCGGCCTGCAATGGAAGGGGCAGGACATCCTGCGCCGCAAGGCCTACGAGATCGCGCACTTCGGCATCGGCTACGTGCCCGAGAACCGCGACATCTTCCCCAAGCTCACGGTGCACCAGAACCTGCTGCTGGGGCAGAAGGGCGCCGGCAAGGGCAGCCGCTGGTCGTTCGACGACATGTACGCCATGTTCCCGCGCCTGAAGGAGCGCCAGCACACAGAGGCCGGCGTGCTCTCGGGCGGCGAGCAGCAGATGCTCACGCTGTGCCGCACGCTGATGGGCGACCCCGACCTGATCATCATCGACGAGCCGACCGAAGGCCTCGCGCCCAAGATCGTCGAACTGGTGGGGCAGTACCTGCGCACGCTGAAGGACAAGGGCATCTCGGTGCTGCTGATCGAGCAGAAGCTCACCATTGCCATGCAGATATCGGATCGTGCGCTCGTCATGGGCCACGGCAGCATCGTGTTCGACGGCACGCCGGACAGCCTGCGCGCGGATGCAACAACTCGCAAAGAGTGGTTGGAGGTCTAGGCAAACCCCCAGGCTTCGCGCACTTCGTGTCGCTACGCCTTCCCCCTTGCAGGGGGCAACACCTGCGGCCCGGCAAAGCCGGTTCCGCGGTGTTTCCCGAAAGCCCCGCCCTCCTCGTGGAGGGCCTTGTCTCTCCAGCGACTGCGTGCCATTGTTCGGCCTCGCGAAACGCCTAGAATCCCTCGAAAAAGAACACTCGTGCTTTTTCTTCTTTTTCTTCACACACCAAGGAACGCAGCATGACGGCTGAATACAAAGTGCTCGGCGATGTCGCCGTGATCACCATGACCAACCCTCCGGTCAACGGTCTCGGTTTCTCGACCCGCATCGGCATCACCGATGGCCTGGCCAAGGCCAATGCCGACGACGCCGTCAAGGCCATCGTCATCACCGGCGCCGGCAAGGCGTTCTCGGGCGGCGCGGACATCAAGGAATTCGGCACGCCCAAGGCACTGCAGGAGCCCAATCTGCTGAGCGTGATCCTCGCACTCGAAGCCTCGGCCAAGCCCATCGTCGCGGCCATCCATTCGGTGTGCATGGGCGGCGGCCTCGAGCTGGCACTGGGTTGCCACTACCGCGTGGCCGCTCCCGGCACCAGCGTTGCATTGCCTGAAGTCAAGCTGGGCCTGATCCCCGGTGCCGGCGGCACGCAGCGCCTGCCGCGCGTGGTGGGTGTCGAGACCGCGCTGAACATGATCGTCAGCGGCGAGGCCGTGAAGAGCGAACTGCTCGCGAGCCTGCCCGGCCAGAAGCTGTTCGACAAGCTGGCCGCTTCGCCCGAGTCGGTGTTCGACGAGGCCGTGGCCTTCGCCAGGAGCGTGGCCGGCAAGACCGGTGAAGCGCTGCCGCTGGTGCGCAACCTGCCGTGCAAGCATCCCCAGGGCGACGCCTACTTCCAGTTTGCCAAGAACATGGTCGGCGGCATGTCGAAGAACTACCCCGCGCCGCTGCAGTGCGTGGACGCCGTGCAGGCCGCCACCAAGATGAAGTTCGACGCCGGCATGGCCGAAGAGCGCCGCATCTTCACCGCGCTGATGTTCACGCCCGAATCGCTGGCGCTGCGCCACCTGTTCATGGCCGAGCGCGCCGCGAGCAAGATCCCCGACGTACCCGAAGACACGCCCAAGCGCGAGATCAAGGCCGTCGGCGTCATCGGTGCCGGCACCATGGGCGGCGGCATCTCGATGAACTTCCTGAACGCGGGCATCCCCGTCAAGATCCTCGAGATGAAGCAGGAAGCGCTCGACCGCGGCGTTGCCACCATCAAGAAGAACTACGAAGCCCAGGTCAAGAAGGGCAAGCTCAAGCAGGACAAGTACGAACAGCGCATGGCGCTGCTGAGCACCACGCTGAGCTACGACGACCTGAAGGACGCCGACCTGATCATCGAAGCCGTGTTCGAAGAACTCGGCGTGAAGGAGAAGGTCTTCAAGGAACTCGACCGCGTCGCCAAGAAGGGCGCGATCCTGGCCTCCAACACCTCGACGCTCGACGTCGACAAGATCGCCGCCTTCACCGACCGTCCGCAGGACGTGGTCGGCATGCACTTCTTCAGCCCCGCCAACGTCATGAAGCTGCTCGAAGTGGTGCGCGGCAAGGCCACCGCCAAGGACGTGCTGGCCACGGTCATGGCCATCGGAAAGAAGATCAAGAAGACGGCCGTGGTCTCGGGCGTGTGCGACGGCTTCATCGGCAACCGCATGATCGAGCAGTACTCGCGCCAGGCAGGCTTCCTGCTGGACGAAGGCGCCACGCCGCAGCAGGTCGACAAGGCCGTCGAGAAGTTCGGCTTTGCCATGGGTCCGTTCCGCATGGGCGACCTGGCCGGCAACGACATCGGCTGGGCGATTCGCAAGCGCCGCGCCGTCGAGCGCGCCGACATGAAGTACAGCCGCACGGCCGACAAGCTCTGCGAACTGGGCCGCTTCGGCCAGAAGACCGGGGCAGGGTGGTACGACTACCAGGCCGGCAAGCGCGACGCCATTCCGTCGGCACTCGTCAACAAGATGATCGAGGACCACCGCAAGGAACTGGGCATCACGCCGCGCAAGATTTCCGATGAGGAAATCGTGCAGCGCCTGGTGTACGCACTGGTGAACGAAGGCGCGCACATCCTGGAAGACGGCATTGCTTCGAAGTCGGGCGACATCGACATGGTGTACCTGACCGGCTACGGCTTCCCGATCTGGCGCGGCGGCCCGATGCATTACGCATCGCAGGTCGGCCTGTACAACGTGGCCGAGACGATGAAGCGCTTTGCCAAGAACCCGCGCGACGACGCCGAGTTCTGGCAGCCCGCGCCGCTGATCCAGAAGCTGGTGGCCGAAGGCAAGCAGTTCAGCTGATCCGCGAAGGCAAAGGGACCGACCGCCAATGTTGAAACGAATCTTCCTCGGGCTGCTGCTGGCAATCGTCTTGCTGGTGGCCGCCGTGGCGGTCAAGACCTGGACCACGCCGTCTCGGCAGCTGGCGGTGGCGCCCGCGCCCAAGCTGGACATCGATCTGCAGGCGGCCGCCAAGCGGCTGTCCACGGCGATCACGTTCCGCACTGTGTCGGGCATGGACGATCCGGCCGCCAACGCGGCCGAGTTCGACAAGCTGCATGCCTACCTGGAGCAGCAGTTCCCCAAGGTGCACGCCACGCTCAAGAAGGAGGTGGTGGGCAACAAGGCGCTGCTCTACACATGGGCCGGCACCGATCCGCAAGCCAAGCCCATCGCGCTGATGGCGCACCAGGACATGGTGCCCATCGCCCCGGGCACCGAGAAGGCCTGGACGGTCGACCCATTCGCCGGCGAGATCAAGGACGGCTTCGTCTGGGGTCGCGGCACGCTCGACAACAAGAGCAATCTTTTCGCGCAGATGGAAGCCATCGAGCTGCTCATCGGCGCCGGCTTCAAGCCGAAACAGACCGTCTATCTCGTGATGGGCGACGACGAAGAGGTGAGCGGCCTGCGCGGCGCGCTGCCCATTGCCGAACTCCTCAAGTCGCGCAACGTGCGGCTGGACTGGGTGCTCGACGAGGGCCTGCTGGTGCTCGACGGCGTGCTGCCGGGCCTGAGCAAGCCCGCGGCGCTCATCGGCCTGGCCGAGAAGGGCTACGGCACCTTCTTCCTGTCGCTCGACACCGCTCCCGGCCATTCGTCGATGCCGCCGCAGCACAGCGCCATCGGCAGCATGAGCGCGGCACTCGCGCGGCTCGAAGCCAACCCGATGCCCGGCGGCATCAAGGGCATTGCCGGCCAGATGTTCAGCACCCTCGCACCCGAGATGAGCGGCGTGAACCGCGTGATGCTCTCGAACCTGTGGCTCACCGAGCCCGTGGTGCGCGGCCTGCTCGAAAAGAGCCCCAGCAGCAACGCCATGCTGCGCACGACCACCGCGCTGACCATCGTTCGCGCCGGCAACAAAGACAACGTGCTGCCCGGCCGCGCCGAGGCTGCCGTCAACTTCCGCATCCTGCCGGGCGACACGCTCGCCAGCGTCGAGGCGCACCTGCGCAAGCAGCTGGCCAACGACGACATCAAGATCAAGCAGTACCCGGGCAACGCGGAGCCTTCGCCCGTGTCGCCGACCGACAGCACCGGTTACCGCGCGATCCAGCAGGCCGTGCGCCAGAGCTTTCCCGACGCGGTTGTGGCTCCCGGCCTCATGACCGCCGCTACCGATTCGCGCCACTTCAGCCTCGTGAGCGACGCCGTCTTCCGCTTCTCGCCGTTCCGGCTGAAGGGCGAAGACCTGGCGCGCATCCACGGCAACAACGAACGCCTGGCCATCTCGAACTACGGCGAGATGATCGGCTTCTATCACCAGCTCCTGAGCAACACCAACGCTGCTCCGGCGCAATGACGACAACCTCTTTTCCCTTCCATCTGCTTCAAAGGACCTCACCATGACCAGCGCCGTCATTGTTTCCACCGCCCGCACGCCGCTCGCGAAGAGCTGGAAGGGTGCCTTCAACATGACGCACGGCGCCACCCTGGGCGGCCATGCGGTTCAGCACGCGGTGCAGCGCGCCGGCATCGACCCCGCCTCGGTGGACGACGTCATCATGGGCTGCGCCACGCCCGAAGGCGCGACCGGCTCCAACATCGCGCGCCAGATCGCGCTGCGCGCCGGCCTGCCGATCACCACGTCGGGCATGACCATCAACCGCTTCTGCTCGTCGGGCCTGCAGACCATCGCCACCGCCGCCCAGCGCATCATCGCGGGCGAAGGCGAGGTGTATGTGGCCGGCGGCGTCGAGAGCATCTCGTGCGTGCAGAACGAAGCCAACAAGCACATGCTGGCCGATCCGTGGCTCGTGAAGCACAAGCCCGAGATCTACTGGAACATGCTGCAGACGGCCGAGCAGGTCGCCAAGCGCTACAACATCGGCCGCGACGCCATGGACGAATACGGCGCCGCCAGCCAGCAGAAGGCCACCGCCGCGCTGGAAGCCGGCCGCTTCAAGGACGAGATCGCCCCCATCACCGTGCTGGCCGGCGTGGCAGACCCCGTGATGGGCCTGCGCACCAAGGAAGTCACCGTAGAGAACGACGAAGGCATCCGCCCCGGCACCACCAAGGAAGGCATCAGCGGCATCCGCTCGGCCATGCCCGGCGGCCTGATCTCGGCCGGCAACGCCAGCCAGTTCTCCGACGGCGGCGGCGCTTGCGTGGTGGTCGACGAGAAGTACGCCGAGCAGAAGGGCCTGAAGCCCCTGGGCCGTTTCCTCGGCTTCGCCGTGGCCGGCTGCGAGCCCGACGAAATGGGCATCGGCCCCGTCTTCGCGATTCCGAAGGTGCTCAAGCGCCTGGGCCTCACTGTCAACGACATCGACCTGTGGGAGCTGAACGAAGCCTTCGCCGTGCAGGTCATCTATTGCCGCGACAAGCTCGGCATTCCGGCCGACCGCCTGAACGTGGACGGCGGCGCCATCGCCGTGGGCCATCCCTACGGCGTGAGCGGCCAGCGCCTGACCGGCCACGCGCTCATCGAAGGCAAGCGCCGCGGCGCCAAGAAGGTCGTGGTCACGATGTGCATCGGCGGGGGCATGGGTGCTGCCGGGGTGTTCGAGGTTCTTTGACTCTCCCCCAGGCTGCGGCGCACTTCGTGTCGCCTTCGCCAACCCCCTTCCGGGGGCAACACCGGCGGCCCGGCCGAGCCGGTTCCGCGGTGTTCCTGAGAAGGGACGCCGCGGCCTCATGACACTCACCAAAACCCGACCATGAGCCTGCGTTCCACTCTCGACTTCCTGCTCTACGACTGGCTCGACGCCGAGTCGCTCAACCAGCGCGAACGCTTTGCCGACCATTCGCGCGAGACCTTCGACGCGGTGCTCGACACCTGCGAGCGCATCGCGCGCGAGAAGTACGCGCCCTTCAACCGCACGGTGGACACGCAGGAGCCGCATTTCGACGGCGAGAAAGTCATCCTGCCGCAGGCCACGCACGACGCGCACAAAGCCTTCGTCGAGTCGGGAATGATGAGCGCCGCGCAGGACTACGACATCGGCGGCATGCAGTTGCCCTACACGATGCAGGCCGCCGCCAACAGCTTCTTCGCGATGGCCTCGGTGAGCATCGGCTCGAACATGCTCACCAGCGGCAACGCCAACCTGCTGATGGTGCACGGCACCGAGATGCAGAAAGAGGTGTTCGCCAAGAACGAGTTTTCCGGCCGCTGGGCCGGCACCATGTGCCTGTCGGAGCCGCAGGCCGGCTCGTCGCTGAGCGACGTGGCCACGCGCGCCGTGCCCGACGGCGACGACTTCCAGAACGACCCGCTGGGCCCGCGCTACCGCCTCACGGGCAACAAGATGTGGATCTCGGCCGGCGACCACGAGCTGACAGAGAACATCGTGCACATCGTGCTGGCCAAGATTCC
The DNA here is from genome assembly GCF_965279555.1 of Variovorax sp. NCBI lineage: Bacteria > Pseudomonadati > Pseudomonadota > Betaproteobacteria > Burkholderiales > Comamonadaceae > Variovorax > Variovorax sp. The sequence continues at coordinate 2,137,614 of NZ_OZ257247.1, forward strand.
CGACGAGAACGGCAAGCTGGTGCCGGGCACGCGCGGCATTTCGTTGTTCATCGTGCCCAAGCGCATGGTGGACACCAAGGGCGAGCTGACGGGCCAGCGCAACGACGTGGCGCTCGCGGGCCTGAACCACAAGCTGGGCTGGCGCGGCACCACCAACACGCTGCTGAACTTCGGCGAGGGCAAGTACCCGGTCGACGGCAAGGCCGGCGCGGTGGGCTACCTGGTCGGCGCGCCCGGCAAGGGCCTGAACTGCATGTTCCACATGATGAACGAGGCACGCATCGGGGTCGGTACTGCCGCCACCATGCTCGGCATGGCCGGCTACCACGCCTCGCTCGAATACGCGAAGACCCGGCCGCAGGGCCGCCTGGTCAAGAAGCCCGAGGCTGCCGGCGCCGCCGTCGCCAAGGACTCGGCCGCGCCGCAGGTGCGCATCATCGAGCACGCCGACGTGCGCCGCATGCTGCTGGCGCAGAAGGCGTATTGCGAAGGCGCGCTGGCGCTGGAGCTTTACTGCGCCCGGCTGGTCGACGAGCAGAAGACCGGCGACGCCCAGGCCGCAGACGACGCGCGCCTGCTGCTGGAAGTGCTCACGCCCATCGCCAAGAGCTGGCCCAGCGAGTGGTGCCTGGAGGCCAATTCGCTGGCCATCCAGGTGCACGGCGGCTACGGCTACACGCGCGATTTCCCGGTGGAACAGTACTGGCGCGACAACCGCCTGAACATGATCCACGAGGGCACGCACGGCATCCAGGCGGCCGACCTGCTGGGCCGCAAGGTGCTGATGGAAAAGGGCCGCGGCCTGCAGCTGCTGGCCGGCCGCATGAGCGCCACCATCGGCCGCGCCGCCAAGGTGCCGGCGCTGGCGGCCCATGCCAAGGCGCTGGGCGCCGCGCTGCAGCGCATCGGCAGCGCGACCGAGGCCGCCTGGTCCACCGGCGACCCGGCGGACGCACTGGTCAACGCGGTGCCCTACATGCAGGCCTTCGGGCACACGGTGCTGGCCTGGATCTGGCTGGACGTGGCCGGCAGGGCCCTGGAGAACGACGGTGAAAAGGCCAGGGCGGTAACAGCTGGCAAGATCGGCGCCACGGACTATTTCTTCCACTACGAGCTGCCGAAAATCGGTGCCTGGCTCAACGTGGTCGAAACCCGCGACCCGACCTGTACCGCTTTGCCCGAGGACGCCTTCTGATGGCCATCAACAATCCGCCGAATTCCACCCCCAACACCCCCGCAAACGCCCCGAAGCCGCCCAAGCCGCATGCCCGCCTGGAAAAGTGGATCTGGATCCTGATCTACGGCGGCCTGTTCCTCGTCATCCTGGGCATTTCCACCGGCCGCACCGACGCGGCCCTGGGCTGGTCGATCGCCATTCCCGGCGGGCTGGTGGCGGTGGTGGGCTTCGTGCTCATCTACGTGCGCTCGCGGCTCGACAACAAGTAACTCCAGGGACACCGCCATGCTCAAGCACATCGTGATGTGGAAGTTCAAGGAGCACGCCGAGGGCGCCGACAAGGCGACCAACCTGCGCAAGGCCAAGGCACTGCTCGACGCCTGCGCCAAGCTGTCGCCAGGCACGCACCGCTTCGAAGTGGCCATCGCCCAGCCCGGCCTGGAAGCCACCTACGACCTGATCCTGAACTCGGAATTCACCGACGCCGCCGCGCTCGCGGCCTATGCGGACCATCCGCAGCACTTGGCCCTGAAGCCATTCATCGGCGCCGTGCGTGAAGCCCGCCAGTGCATGGACTACATGGCATGACTCACCCCCAGGCTGCGCTCACTTCGTGTCGCTTCGCCAACCCCCTTGCAGGGGGCAACGCCTGCGGCCCGGCGAAGCCGGTTCCGCGGCATTTACCGAGCTGAAGAACTCAGCCCCTAACTGGAGACATTGAACATGACCGCCCGCACCGTCCAGAAACTCTTCGACCTCACCGGCAAGACCGCACTCATCACCGGCGGCTCGCGCGGCCTGGGCCTGCAGATGGCCCACGCGCTGGGCGAGGCGGGCGCGAAGATCATGCTGAGTTCGCGCAAGGCCGACGACCTTGAGCAGGCGGCCGCCGAGCTGCAGGCCGCCGGCATCGACGCGCGCTGGATCGCCGCCGACTGCTCGAAGGAGGAAGACACCCGCCGCCTGGCCGACGAGACGCTGCAGCGCATGGGCGCGGTCGACATCCTCATCAACAACGCCGGCGCCAGCTGGGGTTCGCCGGCCGAGAGCCACCCGGTCGAGGCCTGGGACAAGGTGATGAACCTCAACGTACGCGGCTACTTCATCCTGTCGCAGCAGATCGCCAACGGCTACATGATCCCGAAGAAGGCCGGGCGCATCATCAACATCGCCTCGATCGCCGGCCTGAACGGCAACCCGCCCGAGATGCAGACGCTGGCCTACAACACCTCGAAGACCGCCGTCATCGGCTTCACGCGCACGCTGGCCGCCGAATGGGGCAAGTACAACATCAACGTGAACGCGATCTGCCCGGGCTTCTTCATGACGAAGATGGCCGCCGGCCTGATCAAGTCGCTGGGCGAGGAAAAGATGGCCGCGCAGGCCCCGCTGGGCCGCCTGGGCGACGACGAAGACCTGAAGGGCCTGACGCTGCTGTACGCGAGCGATGCCGGCAAGCACATCACCGGCCAGTGGCTGGCTGTGGACGGCGGCGTGAGCGTGGTGCTGGGCGCCGCGTAACAATGCTCACCCCCAGGCTTCGCGCACTTCGTGTCGCTTCGCCTACCCCCGCGCCGGGGGCGACACCAGCGGCCCGGCAAAGCCGGTTCCGCGGTGTCCCATGAAAAGACGCAATGACCACTGAATCCCATCCATCCGACGACATCAACATCCGCTCGTACACGAGCCAGATTCCCTTTGCGCGCCACCTCGGCTTCGAACTGAAGAAGTTCGAGGGCGGCGAGTCCGAGATCGCCTACACCGCCAAGCCCGAGCACCTGAACACCTTCGACGTGACGCACGGCGGTGCCTGCATGACGCTGCTCGACATCACCATGGCCGCGGCCGCGCGCAGCGTTTCGCCCGAGACCGGCGTGGTCACCATCGAAATGAAGACCAGCTTCATGCAGCCCTCGGTAGGCCCGCTGCGGGCGCGCGGCACCCTCATTCACCGGACGGCGACGCTGGCTTTCACGGAAGCCAAGATCTACGACGAGCAGGAGCGGGTATGCGCCCACGCCACCGGCACCTTCAAGTACGTGAAGCGCCGCCTGCCGACCGGCCCCGCGAGCGCCAACGCCATGCGTCCGCCATCGACCGACTGACAGACATCCAAACACCGGAGATACACATGCCCACCAACAAGCAGATCCACCTCGACAACCGCCCCGACGGCGAGGCCGTGGCGAGCAACTTCAAGCTCGTGACCGCGGAAACCCCGGCGCTCAAGGACAACCAGGTGCTGGTGCGCCACCACTACATGAGCCTCGACCCGTACATGCGCGGGCGCATGAACGACTCCAAGAGTTACGCGCAGCCCCAGCCGCTGGGGCAGACGATGCAGGGCGGCACGGTCGGCGAAGTGGTCGAGAGCAAGCACCCGAAGTACGCCGTGGGCGACAAGGTGGTCGGTTTCGGCGGCTGGCAGGAATACAGCGTGGTCGACGCCTCGCAGCCCGGCGCGCTGAAGAAGGTCGACACCACGCACGTGCCGCTGTCGCATTACCTGGGCGCGGTCGGCATGCCTGGCGTCACGGCCTGGTATGGGCTGGTGAAGATCATCGCGCCCAAGGCCGGTGAAACCGTGGTCATCACCGCCGCCAGCGGCGCCGTGGGCAGTGCCTTCGGCGCGCTGGCCAAGGCACGCGGCTGCCGCGTGGTCGGCATTGCAGGCGGCCCCGACAAGTGCAAGTACGTGACCGACGAGCTGGGCTTCGACGCCTGCATCGACTACCGCCAGCACCCCGACGTCAAGTCGATGAGCGCTGCGCTCAAGGAAGCCTGCCCGAACGGCATCGACGGCTACTTCGAGAACGTCGGCGGCTACATCTTCGACGCGGTGCTGCTGCGCGCCAACGCCTTCGCCCGCGTGGCGCTGTGCGGAATGATCGCGGGCTACGACGGCCAGCCGCTGCCGCTCGCGAACCCGGCGCTGATCCTCATCAACCGCATGAAGATCGAAGGCTTCATCGTCAGCGAACACATGGAAGTGTGGCCCGAGGCGCTCACGGAGCTGGGCACGCTGGTGGGTACCGGCAAGCTCAAGCCGCGCGAGTCGATTGCGCAAGGCATCGAATCGGCGCCCGAAGCCTTCCTGGGCCTGCTCAAGGGCAAGAACTTCGGCAAGCAACTCGTCAAGCTGATCTGAATGAGCTGAACGCACGGCAAGGAGGCCGGTCATGGACATCACTCACGAGGTCTTCAACCAGCCTGCGCCGCTGGTCGACTACAACCTCTTCGACACCAACCGGCCCCTGCGCGATGCGCTGAAGTTCAATGCCCCGGCGCTGCAGACGACACAGCTGCATGAACTGGGCTCAACCCTCGGCTCGGCCGGCATGCAGGCGCATGCGCGGCTGGCCAATATCCACACGCCCGAGCTGCACACGCACGACCGCTTCGGCCGGCGCATCGACGAGGTGGAGTTCCATCCGAGCTATCACGTGCTGATGACCGCCGCCGTGGGCGCGGGGCTGCACGGCACGCCGTGGACCGGCACCTCCGCGTCGCCGCATGTGCTGCGCGCGGCTGGCTTCATGCTCTTCACCGAGCTGGAGCCGTCGATTCTCTGCCCCATCTCCATGACCTACGCGGTCACGCCCGCGCTGCGCGGCAATGCCGGCGTGTACGCCGACTGGGGACCGAAGCTCGGCAGCCTCTGGTACGACCCGGCACTCAAGCGCTTCAGCGACAAGCCCGGCGTAACCATGGGCATGGGCATGACCGAGAAGCAGGGCGGCTCCGACGTGCGAGCCAATACCACCCGGGCCGTGCGCGACGGCAGCGATGCCTGGGGCGAGCGCTACGCCATCACCGGCCACAAGTGGTTCTTCTCGGCGCCGATGTGCGATGCCTTCCTGGTGCTGGCGCAGGCACCGGCCGGGCTCAGCTGCTTCTTCCTGCCGCGCGTGCTGCCCGACGGCACGCGCAACGCCATCCAGATCCAGCGCCTGAAGGACAAGCTCGGCAACAAGGCCAACGCCAGTTCCGAGGTCGAGTTCCAGGGCGCCAGCGCCTGGCTGGTCGGTGAGGAGGGGCGCGGCATTCCGCAGATCCTCGAGATGGGCACGATGACCCGGCTCGACTGCGCGTTGGGCACCAGCGGGCTGATGCGCCAGTCGCTGGGCATCGCGCTCAACCATGCGGCGCGGCGCAACGCCTTCGGCAAGCCCCTGATCGACCAGCCGCTGATGAAGAACGTGCTGGCCGATCTCGCGCTCGAAAGCGAAGCCGCCACGGCGCTGGCCATCCGCCTCGCAAAAGCCTTCGATCGCCAGGACGAAGAGCACGAGCGCCTGATGGCCCGCCTGCTCACGCCGGTCGCCAAGTTCTGGATCTGCAAGCGCGGCAGCCACTTCGCGCAGGAGGCCATGGAATGCCTCGGCGGCAACGGCTATGTGGAAGAGGGCGGCGAAGGCATCGTGGCCCGCATCTACCGCGAGATGCCGCTCAACTCCATCTGGGAGGGCGCCGGCAACATCATGGCGCTCGACCTGCTGCGCGGCCTGCGCAAGGGCGACGCGATTGCCGCGCTGACGAAGGAACTGGCGCCCACGCGCGGCCAGCACGCGGCACTCGACCGTCTTGCCGATGCGCTGCCCGCACGCATCGAGGCGATGGCCTCCGAAGTCGAGGCGCGCCGCCTGGCACAGGACGTGGCGCTGGCCGTGCAAGCATCGCTGCTCGCGCAGACCGCACCGGCGGCGGTGGTCGGCGCCTTCTGCGCATCGCGCCTCGGCGGCGACTGGGGCAACGCCTTCGGCACGCTCGGCGCCGGCACGGATTTCGATTCGATCATCCAGCGCGCGCAACCCCGTTGAACGCGCGCCGGGCTTACTGCAACGACCAAGCAACCCACAGGAAAAAACCCATGGCCGACCTGATCCTCCATCACTACACCACCTCGCCGTTCTCGGAAAAGGTGCGGCTGATCCTCGGCGCGAAGAAGCTGCCGTGGAAGTCGGTCTTCATTCCGCCGATCATGCCCAAGCCCGATGTGGAAACGCTCACCGGCGGCTACCGCAAGACGCCGTTCCTGCAGATCGGCGCCGACATGTACTGCGACAGCGCGCTCATTGCAGACGTGCTGGAGCACCTGCAGCCCGAGCCCACGCTCTACCCCGAACCGGAGAAGGGCCTGTCGCGCATCCTCGCGCAGTGGGCCGACACCACGCTGTTCTGGGCCGCGATGGCCTGGAACCTGCAGCCCAGGGGCGCGGCCGAAGTGTTCGCCAAGGCGCCGCCCGAGGCTGCCAAGGCCTTCGGCGAAGACCGCGGCAAGATGAGCGCCGGCAACATGACCCGCCTGCGCCCGGCCGACGCCACCAGCGCCTACAAGTCGTACCTGCGCCGCCTGTCGGACATGCTCGACGACAAGCCGTTCCTGCTGGGCGAGGTGCCGAGCATTGCGGACTTCTCTGCCTACCACCCGCTCTGGTACACGCGCCGCATCGAGTCGGTGCGAACCATCCTCGACCTCACGCCCGCGGTGGTCGACTGGATGGACCGCATGGCCGCCATCGGCCACGGTGCGCCGGAGAAGTTCACCAGCGACGAGGCCATCGCAGCGGCCAAGGCTGCCACGCCGCGCACGCTGCTGACCGACAGCACATTCCAGGACGACCACGGCATTCCGCTGGGCAGCGCCGTCACCATCCGCGCCGAGAGCTTCGGCCTCGAAGAGACACCAGGCACGCTGGTCGCGGCCACGCGCACGCACTACACGCTGGAGCGTACCGGCGAGCGCGTCGGAACGGTGCATGTGCACTTTCCGCGCATCGGCTATGTGCTGAAGAAGGCGGACGCCTGAGCCCGTGCGGCGGGCACCTTCGTGACTGCGCCCGCGCGCTTTCCGTATTTCAATAGCGCCTTCAACGTCAGAGACATTCAACAAAAGAAGGACACCGGCAAATGATTCAGGACTTCAAGGGCAAGACCGCCGTTCTCACCGGCGCGGGCTCGGGCTTCGGACTCGAATGCGCGCGCATCGGCGCGGCGCGCGGCATGAACCTCGTGCTGGTCGACGTGCAGCAGGACGCCCTCGACAAGGCGAAGGCCGAGATGGAAGCCGCCGGCGTGCAGGTGCTGGCGCGCAAGGTCGACGTGTCCGACGCGGCGCAGATGGAAGCGCTGGCCGCCGCCGTGAAGGAACGCTTCGGCGCGCCGCACTTTGTGTTCAACAACGCGGGCGTGGGCGCCGGCGGCCTAGTGTGGGAGAACACCGTGGCCGACTGGGAATGGGTGCTGGGCGTCGACCTGTGGGGCGTGATCCACGGCGTGCGCCTGTTCACGCCGATGATGCTCGAGGCGGCCGCCAAGGACCCGTCCTATCGCGGCCACATCACCAACACCGCCAGCATGGCCGGCCTGCTCACCCCGCCAAACATGGGCATCTACAACGCCGCCAAGGCAGCCGTCGTGAGCCTGACGGAGACGATGTACCAGGACCTGAACCTCGTCACCGACCAGATCGGCGCGAGCCTGCTGTGCCCGTACTTCGTGCCCACCGGCATCACGAGCAGCGAACGCAACCGCCCCAACGCGCCGAAGGACAGCGAACTCACCAAGAGCCAGCTCATCGGCCAGGCCATGAGCAACAAGGCGGTGAGCAGCGGCAAGATCACGGCGGCCGAAGTTGCGGCCAAGGTGTTCGAGGCCATCAGCGACAACCAGTTCTACGTGTTCAGCCATCCGAAGGCGCTGGGCAACGTGCGCAGCCGCATGGAGAACATCGTGTCGGTCACGAACCCGGCCGACCCGTTCCTGGAGCGGCCGGAAATCGGGCAGAAGCTGCGCGAGCAACTGCGCTCGGCCTGATTCTTCAGGCCGCAGCCTGCAGCTCGCCCACCAGCGTCTCGACGCGGGCGAGCGCGGCGGCGATCGACCGGTCGAGCAGGTCGCCGTGGTCTTCGGCGTGCTCGATACCCACGCTGTGCATTTCGGTGAGCCCCAGCAGCGCCAGCGGGGCGGTGATGCCGGGTGTCAGCAAGTCCATTCCCGCCTGGAACTCGCCGGGCCCGTAGCCGCTGCTGCCGCATGAGGTGAGCAGCACCGTGCGGCGGCGGCGCTCTGCCAGCAGCGGCACGTAAGGGTTGTCGCGGCTTCGGTCGAAGTCGAAGGTCGAGCCGATGCGCACGATGTTGTCGATCCACGACTTCAGCGGCGCCGGCATTCCGAAGTTGTACATCGGCACGCCGATCACGAGCAGGTCGGCGCGGCGGACTTCGGCGATCAGCGTGTCGCTTTCCGCGAGCACTGCATACATCCAGGGTTCGCGCTCGGCGGCCGGGGTGTAGCCCGAGGCGATCCATTCGCCGGTGACGTGGCCCGGTGGCGTGGCGCCGATGTCGCGGTAGATCACCTCGTCGTCCGGCCGTGCCGCACGCCAGGCTGATATGAAATGCCGGCTGAGCCTGCGCGAGTGCGATCCGTGGGCATGCGTGCCAGAAAAACCGGGGCGGGCGCTGGCGTCGATGTGGAGCAGGGTGGTCATGGTCGGATCCTCTTTGTTGCTTGGTGGGATGAAGCTGTTTCAGCTGTCTGCTTGACACGCTTCCTAATCTATCCAAGCATCCGGAGCCAAACAAACGATCATTTCTTTGCGTTGCTGAAAAATTTATTCATCCATGAGCAATCTGCGCCAACTCCCGCCACTGGCGTCGCTGCGTGCTTTCGAGGCGGCAGCGCGGCATTGCAGCGCCAAGATCGCGGCCGGCGAGTTGTCGGTCACGCCTACAGCCATCAGCCATCAGGTGCGGCAACTGGAAGACTCGCTCGGCGTCGCGCTCTTCATTCGCCAGCCGAGGCAGCTGGTGCTCACGCCGCAGGGGCGCGAGTTGCAGGCGGTGCTGAGCGAATCGTTCAATGCAATGGCGAATGCCGTCGCACGGCTTCGGGCACCGCCGCAGCGGCGGGCCATCACGCTCTCGGCCACGCCGGCCGTTGCGGCTCGCTGGCTGCTGCCGAGGGTCGGTGCCTTGCGGGCGCTGCATCCGAAGCTGGACTTGCGCATCCACGCATCGCACGAAGCGGTGGCGCTCGACGGCGTCACCGCCGACATCGCCATCCGCTATGGACGCGGGCAGTGGCCGGGCATGGTGGCCGAGAAGTTGTTCGACAACGTGTTTGCTCCGGCGTGCAGCCCCGTGCTCAAGCTGAAAAAGCGGGGCGACCTGACACGGCACACGCTGCTGCACTTCGCGTTGCCCGGCAGCAGGAGCCAGCCGGGCACTTGGACAGCATGGCAAGAGCAGGCGCAGGTGCCCGGACTCGATGTGTCGGCGGGACCGGTGTTCTCGGACGAGACACACACCGTGTCGGCCGCGCTGCAGGGCCAGGGCGTGGCGCTGATGAGCCTGGCGCTGATTGCGGACGAACTGCGTGCGGGCAACCTGGTGAAGCCTTTCGGGCCGGAGCTGCCGGGGTTGCCGTTCCATCTGGTGTGCCCCGAGGCCCGGCGATCGGAGCCCGCGGTGGCGGCGGTGTTCGAATGGGTGAGAAGTCTGCAGCCGCTGGACGGAAGCGGCGGATGAAGAAGCACAAAGAAAAACCCGCCTGAGCGGGTTGAAGGGTAGCCCTGGAGGAGGGAGGGAGGAAAGAGTGGGCTACCGCGGGTGATTGTGTCGGGCGAAACTTATGCGACGCTTAAGTGCTGCAGGTTCTGAAGGCGTCGTCGCTGCCCTTCGCTTCGCAACGCATCGGCCCTATCCTCGGCGCTACCGCTTTACCAGTTGCTCGAACACCCTGACCAGCGTTGCCGCGGGCGCAACAACCAGCACATAGGCCGCGCTTCTAATTGCCTCCGATCGCGCGACCTGCCGCGCCAGCGCCGGGCCGTGTGCGTAGTACCAGGCAATGAAGGAGCGCCCCGCCGCCGTGCGTGCCAGGCGCTTGTCCCTGAAGTTGCGCAACAGCGTCACGGACGGATGTGCCGCATCGCCCATCGTCGCGGTCACGACGAAGCAGTCGCCTTTTTGCGCGCGATACACCGTGGGGAACTCGTAGCCCGGCTTGAACACGGCCAGCTTCTCGCTGTAGGCCTCCATGGCGGCGCGCAGCTTCTGTTCCTGCTTGTCGTCGACGACGAAGTCCGGTTCTTGCGCGGGGCCAATGGCTCCCTCGATCGCGGCCCGGTGAGCCTCGATCAGGAATTCGATGATCTCCGTATCGTCAGGCATGCGCCGGTGCAGGAACTCGGCGGTCTGGGCGAATATCTCGAATTGACCCAGGTAGCTGAACCACAGGTCGCTGGAGGGATTCGCCACGAGTTGGTCGCGTGCGGCCGCATGGAGCGGGAACAGTACCGCCTTGACTTTTTCCACATGCGCCTTGAGCAGCAGGGCTTGCTGCTCGGGCGGAGAAGCCTCCCGCGCGTTGTCCAGCGCGGCGATCATGTCCTTGAAGCGCAGGTTGTAGGCACCCGACGCCAGGGCAAGGGCGTCGGCCCTGCCGGTCCAGGCTTGCGCGTCCTTGGGGTCAAGCTCCAGGGCGCGGCCGAAGTAGCTGTAGGCCTCTTCCGCATTGCCGGCTTCGAGTGCTTCCCGCCCGAGTTCCCTGAGGTGCGCGGGATTCGCTGGCGCCTGCACGGCAGGTGCGGCCGGCTGCACCAGACGCACGTACTGCGCGGGCCGGACCGGCTCGCGAACCATGATGTCGGTTCCGCAATACTGGCATTTCACGAAGTCCCGTTCCTCGGGAATCTGGAGCGCCCCGGAGCATTGGGGGCACACGGCGGCAACGAGAACCATGGAGATTTCAGCAGGTTGAAAGTAGGCCGGGGCGACGACTTGACGGCGATCGAATGTAGCAAAGCCCCACAGCCAGAACAGGCGCCGTCACAGAGCCCGTGCAAGCAGGCATTTAGAATCGCCACTCCCTTGGGGAGTAGCCGGCTTCCGGACTTCGGAAGCGTTCACGTCAACATACTCGGTTCGCACCTCGCGACCGTGGCGTGAGCAGCCGAAAGGTTGGCGAGACCAGCGGTGTACGGACGCGGCTTTGGCCGGCGGGTTCGTGCGCCGCGGCGTCTTGAACCGGCCTTGCTTGCTACTTCCAAAATGAACATTGCCTCCACGATCCTTCTTGCATTCGCCATGTCGACGGATGCTTTCGCCGCTGCTGTCGGCAAGGGCGCAGCACTGCGCAAACCCTCCTGGCGCGAAGCCTTGCGCACGGGCGTCATCTTCGGCGTCATCGAGGCGATAACGCCTGTCATCGGCTGGGCTGCCGGCCTGGCCGCCGCGAGCTATGTCGAACGGTGGGACCACTGGATCGCGGTCACGCTGCTCAGCGTGCTGGGGCTGCGAATGATCTGGGAGGGTTGCGGCACGCCAGACGCGGTGGACGACAAGCCCAACCGCAACTCCTTCTGGACCCTGGCCATCACCGGTTTCGCGACCAGCATCGACGCGATGGCCGTGGGCGTCGGGCTGGCCTTCATCAACGTCAACATAGCCTGGACCGCGCTGGCCATCGGCCTCGCAACGCTGACCATGGTGACCCTTGGCGTGATGGTGGGACGCGTTCTGGGCGCCGTCGTCGGCAAGCGCGCGGAGATCGTCGGTGGCGTGCTGCTGATCGGGATCGGGTTCTTCATCCTCTACGAGCATCTGAACGGGCTGGCCTGAGGCTTTTGTGATGCGGGGTGCTGGCGCTCGGCGAAGGTATTGCACGAAAATGCAAATAAATCACGAATTCCATCCAATTCGGATCAGTTGGCCGAGTTGCTCGGGAGAAGCCCCGAGTAAGTCTTGAGTACTTAAAGACTAGGATCCAGGGAATAAGACAGACAAGGATCTCCATGGAGACGTACCCGACCCTTCGCCAGGCCACAGGCGTTGCACGCATCCTCAGCAAGCGCTCGTCCTGCACCATCGTCGTCTACCGGCAAGCAGAAGAAAAGTTCGTGGCCGCGCATTCGACCGATCGGGTGGAGGGAGTCATCGAAGGCGTGTACCGGGATGGGTATGTCGTGCCGACCCTCCTGAGCAAAACCGAGCGCTGACGGTTGCGCAGCGCCAGCCAGGTTGCCAGTCAAAGCCTTCTACGGGAGGCTTTTTCGCGTTTGGTGGCTCCTGCTTCGGTATTCGGGCCAGGCGCTGCCGGGCCTCCAGCCTGCGACCCGATCCACTCCCACACCGCACGAACCGCCGGCTCGCGCTCCCGCCCGTTGGCTGTCGCAAGAAAGTAGCTCCCCGTGTCGAGCGCCGGCCCGAACGGCTGCACCAGCGCGCCATTGCGCAGTTCTTCCGCCGAGAGCGTCAGGCTCAGCAGCGCGACACCGTGTCCGCCGAGCGCTGCGAGCATTGCATGCGTCTCGTCGGAGAACGACAGGCCCGACGGTGCCTTCGCCGTGCGTATATGCGGCTGTGCGATGCCTGCTTCCTTGAACCAGCGCGGCCACAGCGCCGGTGCAAGCGCCTGCGGCTGCCAGCTGCAATGAATCAACTGGTGCTTCGGCAGATCAGCCATGCGCTTGAGTCCCAGCATCGGGCTGCACATCGGCGCATAGCGCTCCGGCATCAGTTCGCGCACCGTGAGTCCGGGCCAGTTGCCGCTGCCGGAGCGCACCGCGATGTCGGCGTCGCCGCGTGCGAGGTCGACCAGCGTATCGCTCGCGTGCAGCCGCAATTCGATGCCGGGGCAGGCCTCGCGGAACGCGGCCATGCGTGGCAACAACCAGCGTGCTGCAAAGGCGGTGTTGGTGGTCAGCGTGACCTGTGGTGATTTGGTGGGACGGCGCAGCTTGTCGATGCCGGCCTCGAGCACGTCGAAACCCATGCGAAGGTCGTCGAAAAGCCGCTGGCCGGCCGGCGTCAGCGCGAGCTGCCGTGTGAGGCGGCGGAACAACGGCTGCCCCAGCGTGTCTTCGAGTGCGCGCACCTGATGGCTGATGGCCGAGGGGGTGACCGAGAGTTCGAGGGCCGCGCGCTGGAAGCTCAGGTGCGCTGCCGCGGCCTCGAAGGCACGCAGCGAGAGCAGCGGCGGCAGCCGGCGGGCGGCGCGGATGGATGAGCCAATCTCGTTCATTCGAAGAGAAACGATCGTTTGTAGTGGAAGTGCTCCAAACCTAGATTGGAGGCCCGTGCAGTCATTCCGACAGCGCTCCACAAGATACATCCGTTCATCCATCCATGCCACTGAATCTTCTTCACATCGACGCCAGCGCGCGTCCCGGCCACTCCGGCATCGACCCCCACGGCTCGCACACGCGGCGTCTTTCCGCACGCTTCGTCGAACGTTGGCGCCGGTCGCGGCCCGATGACAACATCGACTATCTCGACGTCGGCCTGCAGCCGCCGGCGCATGTCGACAGCCGGTGGATCCACGCCGCCTTCACGCCACCGGCCGCGCGAGAACCATGGATGGCCGGCGTCCTCGCCGAGAGCGATCGGCTGGTCGACCAGCTCGTTGCCGCCGACCTCATCGTGGTGGGCCTGCCGATGTACAACTTCAGCGTGCCGTCGCAGTTCAAGGCATGGATCGACAACATCGTGCGCGTGGGCCGCACCTTCGGCTTCGACCGTTCGCGTGGCGCGGTGCCTTATTGGCCAATGCTGGCCGAGGCGGGCAAGTGCGCGGTGCTGCTGGGCGCGCGCGGAGACCACGGCTACGACGCGGGCGGCCGCGTTGCGCACCACAACCACACGGAGAGCAGCGTGCGTTCGGCCTTCGAGTACATCGGCATTACCGATGTGCTCGAAGCGGCCGTGGAGTCGGACGAGTTCGGCGGCGAGCAGCTTGAGTTGTCGCTGCGGCAGGCGCAGGAGCGTGTGGACGCGCTGGTCGACGCGCTGCTGCACCGGGCGTCCGCAGCCGTTGGCCAAGTGCCCAAATAGCCGTGTAGAAAATCGACTGCCCGGTGCGTAAAATTGACCGGAGGAAGAAAGTATTCGAAGCGCTTGCGTCCGCACCCCCGGCGCAAGATTTCCGCGCCGACCGTCGTACGTTCCCCGTGCCGAAAGCCTGTGGCCCCAGAGCCGTGCAAGGCGAACAGGTGTGGCGTGCAAGCTCTATCGTCGCATGCCGAACGCCCCGATACTCTCGCCGGAGACTCCCGCTGCACACGCCTCGGCAGCTTGAACAAGACCAATAATGAATCCCTCGGGCCCTTCGAAACTGCGCTTCGGCTTGCACACACGCCTCAGTCTCGGGGTGGCGGCGGTGGTTCTCACCGCCACCTTCACAATTGCGACCTGCGCGCTGCATTTCGTCAAGTCCAGCCTGCGCGCCTCCATCGCCGGCGAGCAGCTTGCCCGGGTGTCCGCGGTCGCGGACGCGATCGACCAGAAACTGAACAGCCGCCGCATCCTGCTGCAGACTTTCGGCGACAGCGTGGCGGCCCAGGACTTCAAGGACGCCGAGCCGCTGCAGGCCTTTCTGGAGAAGCATGCGGCACTCAAGCAGGCCTTCGACAACGTCGCGTTCATCGACATGGAAGGCAACCTGGTCGCCAACCAGAATGGCGCGGTGCCCATCGGCAGCGTGAACATCAAGGACCGCGCCTACTTCCAGCAGACGGTGGCGGCCAAGGCGGGCATCATTTCCCAGCCCTACCGCAACCGCCTGAACGGCCTGGCGCAGGTTGCGATCACCGAGCCGGTGCTCGACAGTGCAGGGCAGGTGCGGTACGTCATTTCCGGGGCCATCAACCTCAAGGACCGCAACGTCCTGGGCGCGCTCGCCGAGGTCAAGATCGGCAAGACGGGGTACCTGTTCATCACGACCACCGACGGCATCGTGATCGATCATCCGCGCACTTCGCGCATCCTGAACCATGTGCAGGCCGACGGCGGGGCCGGCCCGCAGGTGCTGCGCGCAATCGCGGGCTTCGAGGGCACGAGCGAGGGCGTCGACGAGCGCGGCGTACCCAGCCTCTACGCCTTCGACCGCACCGAGCAGACGAACTGGATCGTCGGATCGATGTACCCGAGCGCCGAGGCCTTCGCCCGCGTCGATGCCATCGAGCGCGCCGCGTGGATCGGCGCCTTGCTGCTCGCGCTGACCGCGGGCGCGCTGGCGCTGGGCGTGGTGCGCCGGCAACTGCGGCCGCTCGCCGAGCTGCACCGCCACATGCAGGTGGCGCAGCATTCGCCCCACGAGATCGAGGCGCCGATGCAGTACGCGCACGACGAGATCGGCGATCTCGCCCGCACCTTCGACGAACTGATGAAGCAGCGCCGCGCGATCGAGCAGAGCCTGGCGCACAGCGAGGCGCAGGTTCGCACCATTGCGGACAACATTCCCGCGATGGTCTCGCACATCGATGCGTCGCTGCGCTACACCTTCGTCAATGCGCACGTGCGCGCGCTGCACAACAACGCGCCGCTGGTCGGCCGCTCGATGCCCGAGGTACGCGGCCAGCGCGACTTCGCACTGGTGGAGCAGCACATCTCGCGCGCGCTTGCGGGCGAGGCCGTGATCATCGAGAAGCCCGGGGACGCCGCGCTGGGCATCGGCAATCGCACTTTCAAGGCGCACTACATTCCCGACATCGACGCCGACGGCGTGGTGCGCGGCGTGTTCTCCATGACCTTCGACATCACGGAGGAAGTGACCATCCACAAGGCGCTGACCGAGCAGGAAAAGCGGCTGCGCGACGTGACCGACAGCATTCCCGCGCTGGTCGGCTACTTCGACCGCAACCAGAATTGCCTGTTCGGCAACATCCGGGCGCGGCAGATGGCGGGCGTGGGCGACGGCTCGCTGGTGGGGACCACTCTGCGCGCGGCCATCGGCGAGGCCATGTACGCGCAGCACAAGCCCTACCTGCCGGTGATGTTCTCGGGCAAGAAGGTGCGCTTCTCGGTGCGTGCGCCCATGCGCGGCAAGGAAGGCTTCTTCCAGGTCAACCTCATTCCCGACAAGAACCTGCGCGGCGAGGTGGTGGGCTTCTACCTCATGAGCTTCAACATCACGGCGCTCAAGGAAGCCGAGTTGCGCCAGGCCGAGAGCGAACTGCGGCTGCGCGCCATCACCGACAGCATGCCGGCGCTGATCACCTACATCGACCGCGAGGAAAAAATCACCTTCGCCAACGCCACCAGCCGCGAGTGGCTCGGCCTCGACCCGACGCAAGTGCTCGGGCGCCATATGCAGGACGTTGCCGGCCGCGAGGTATATCTCTCGCGCCAGCCGATGATCGCCCGCGCGCTGGCGGGCGAGAAGGTGGAGTTCGAGGCGCGCACCCAGCGCAAGGGCTTCGAGCGCATCACCCAGGTGATCTACGTGCCCGACGTGCGGTCCGACGGCCTGACGCACGGCATCTTCTCGCTGGCGCTGGACATCACCGCGCTGAAGGTGGTGGAGCACAAGCTCATCGAGCTGGCGCGGCTCGACACGCTCACCAACCTGCCCAACCGGCTGGCCTTCAACGAATACCTGCCCGACGCGGTGCTGCGTGGGCGCTTCACCGGCAATTCGCTTGCGCTGATGTTCCTCGACATCGACCACTTCAAGGGCATCAACGACACGCTCGGCCATGCGGTGGGCGACGCCGTGCTGGTCGAATATGCGCGGCGGCTGCAGGGCAGCGTGCGCGGCACCGACATGGTGGCCCGGCTCGCGGGCGACGAGTTCGTGCTGGTGCTCGAGAACCTGGGCGGCCAGGAGGCGGTGGCCACCGTCGCGGCCAAGATCACCGATCGCATCGGCAAGCCGCCCTTCGAGGTGGACGGCCAGCAGATCGAAGTCACGACCAGCATCGGCATCGCGTTCCACCGCGCCGCAGATTCATTGGTGACGGCGGAAGAGTTGCTGGCGCGCGCCGATGCGGCGCTCTACAACGCGAAGGCGGCGGGGCGCAACCGGTTCGAGTTCTTCATGTCGGTCAAGAACTTGCCGGACACGACGACCGAGGCGCACTGAAGAAGAAGCCAGCGGCCTTTCCAAATGCCGGCATCAGAGGGCATCAGGGCATCGGTGCATCAGGGCGGCGGTGGCGCCATAGCGCGGTTCCTGCCCAGCGACTTTGCCGCGTAGAGCGCCTTGTCCGCCCGGCGCAAGGCGCTGGTCACGCCTTCGTCCTCGCGCAGCATCTGCGACACACCGCAGCTGATGGTGATGTGGCCCACCGGTTCGATGAACGCTTCGCCCACCAGCCGCACCAGCTGCGTGGCAGTCTGCATTGCCTCGGCTGCATTCGCGCCCGGCAGCATCAGCACGAACTCTTCGCCGCCCAGCCGCGCGGCGATGTCCGACTTGCGCAGCCGGCTCTTCATGAGCCCGGCCACCGCCTTCAGCACGAGGTCGCCGGTGGCATGGCCGAAGCGGTCATTGACCGACTTGAAGTGGTCGATGTCGATCATCACGATGCCGAGCGGCGCGGTGTCGGGGTTCGACAAGGCCAGCGCCTGCTGCAGCCGTTCTTCCATGCCGTGGCGGTTGAGCAGGCCGGTCAGGGCGTCGAAGTGCGCCTGCCGGTCGAGCTCTGCGTTGGCGGTTTCCAGGGCGGCGGTGCGCTCCTTCACGCGCTGCTCGAGCTCGGCGTTGGCGCTGACCAGCTTGGCCGTCATGCCCGCGAGTGCCAGCGACAGCTGCTTGACCTCCGAGCTGCCGGCGGTGGTCGGGATGCCGGTGTCGAGCCGGCCGGCACCGATGTCGCGTGCCACCGACGCAATCTGCCGCAACGGCCGCGTGAGCCGCTGCGCCAGCAGCCAGCCAAGCACGAAGGCGAGGGCGGCGCAGAGCAGGCCAAGCATCAACGCCTTCCTGATGCCGTCGTGCGCCGCGGCGCGTGCCACGTCGGCGGGCTCGCGCGCCACCACCTTCCAGCCGAGGTCGATCTTGCCGTCGGTCGCCCCGACCGAGGCGGTGGCCATCAGGAACTCGCCGCCAGTCGATTCGTGTGCGAACCTGACGCCGGAACCGCCTGTGGCGGCCGGCTGCGCGCCGATGTCGGCCGAGCGGTCGAAGCCGGCGTCCGACGCGTAGATCACATGGTCTTTCGCGTCCAGCACGAACACCTCGAGGCGGCGCGCCAAGGCGTCGTCGGGGAAGAGCGACTCCACCACGCTGCGCGTCCATTCCCAGCTGCCGTGCATGCCCAGCACGCCGATCAGCTGCCCGTCTCGCCGGATGGGCGCCGCGAAGTCGACGAAGCGCTGCGGACCGCCGTCGCTGCCCTTGGGCAGCAGCGCCGCGAGCAGCTTGGCGGCGTGCACGTCGCCGACGTGCGTAGCGAGCAGGCCTTCCTGAAACCACGGCCGCTCGGCAACGTTGGCGCCGAGCAGCAGCTTGCCGGTGGACGCCTGCACCATGCCGTCGGGCGACACCACGCCGATCCATGCGCTGTAGGGCGTGAGCGCCTGGGTGCGCGAGATAGTCTGGATCACGCGCTCGGCACCGAGGCCGTCTTTCCAGAGCGTGGTCGAGGCGGCGAGCAATTCGATCTCGCGCGTGCGCGACGTGAGGCCGTCCGCCAGCGCCTTGGATGCGTTCCGGGCAATGGTGCGCAGCACGGCCGATTCGTCGGCCTCGCTCTTGCGCGCGAACATCGATCCCAGCACCAGCGACAGCGTGACGGCCAGCACCGCCGCGAGCCCGCCGAAGCCCAGCGCCACCTGCGTGCGAAAGCTGCGAAGCCAGCCCTTGCGGCGCGCCGGGGAGGGCGTTCCGTGGTGATCGTCGTTCGCGGAGTGGGCTGGGTACATCGATGTGTGCGGTTAGGGTGACCCGTGCTCAGGACACGGCGAGTACATGGTTCTCGTGGCGGTCTTCGCCGAGGACGAACCAGGTCCGTCCCCTCAGGCTGAAGCCGTGCTTTTCGTAGAAGCCGCAGGCGCGCCGGTTGCGGGTGTTGACCGCGAGCCACAGCGCATCGGCGCCTGTGCGCTCCGCCACGGCGGTGCGTGCCTGCCGCAGCAGCGCCGTGCCGACACCGGCCCCGGTGAACCGTTCCTGCACATAGAGCGTGCACAGCTCCGTGTTGCCGAGCTGGGCGAGCGGTTGTGCGGCATCGAAGCGCAGCAGCGCGTAGCCCACGAGGTACGCGTCGTTCTGCGCCACCAGCAGCGTGGCATCCGGGTCCTGTGCCAAAGCGGCAAAGCCCGACGGGGCGAACGCGTCGAGCACATGGCGCCCCAGCCGATCGTTCACGCCATCGGTGGCGTAGGTGTCGAGCCAGACCTGGATGGCCAAGGCCGCGAGCGCGTGTGCGTCGGTGGCAACGCCTGGGCGGACCTGGAGGGAAAAAGGCATGGAGGAGATACGGGGCATAGGCGTCTCTGGATTCTGCCTTTCCCGCGATTCCTGCAAATAGAAAGATCAGGCCGTTTGTGAAGCGCAATCCTGCAGCGTGTGGCGCGGTTCGCGCCGGTCCAGCGCGCGGCTCCAGAGCGCGATGGCCAGGCCTACCAGCGTGAGCAGCGCAGCCACCCAGCCAAGTGCGCGCAGCCCGGGGCCGTGTGCGATCACCACGCCGCCAACCCACGCGCCGAGCGCGTTGCCCAGGTTGAAGGCCGCGATGTTGAGGCTCGAGGCCAGGTTCTGGCCGGCGCCCGAGGCCTTCTCGAGCACCCGCAGCTGCATAGGCGCCACCGTGGCGAACGAGGCCACGCCCAGCAGGCCGACGAAGGCCACCGCCATCCACGGCGTGCCGATGACCCACTGCATGACGCCCAGCACCACCGCCAGCACCGCCAGCGTGCCCAGCACGGCCGGCATCGTCGCGCGGTCGGCCAGCTTGCCGCCCAGGATGTTGCCGACGGCCAGTCCGCCGCCGAACACCAGCAGCACCGGCGACACCGCCGATTCCGACAGCCCCGTGACCTGCGTCAGCAGCGGCTGGATGTAGGTGAAGACGGCCAGCACGCCGGCAAAGCCCAGCACCGTCATTGCAAGGCCCAGCAGCACTTGCGGGCGCACCAGCACCGCGAGTTCCTCGCGCAGCGGGGCGAGCGGTGCGTCGGTGCGGCTGCGCGGCACGAACACGGCGAGCACCGCGAAGGCCAGCACACCCAGCACGGCGACCGCCCAGAACGCGGCGCGCCAGCCCAGGTGGAGGCCCAGCCAAGCGCCGGCCGGCACGCCCAGCAGCGTGGCGGCGGTCAGGCCGGTGAACATGATCGCGATGGCCGAGGCCCTGCGTTCGGGCGCCACCAGGCCGGTGGCCACCACCGAGCCGACGCCGAAGAAGGTGCCGTGCGCCAGCGAGGTGATCACGCGCGCCGCCATCAGCGCTTCGTAGTTGGGCGCGACCGCGCAGGCCAGGTTGCCGAGCGTGAAGATCGCCATCAGCGCGAGCAGCACCGTCTTGCGGGGCAGCTTGCGCGTGGCGATGGTGAGCACGGGAGCACCGACCGCGACCCCGAGCGCATAGCCCGATATGAGCAGGCCGGCGGCCGTGATGGAAACATGCAGGTCCGTCGAGACCTGCAGCAGCAGGCCCATGATGACGAACTCGGTGGTGCCTATTCCGAAGGCGCCGGCGGTGAGGGCAAGTAGAGCGATTGGCATGATGCCCTGTACTTTGGAGACAAAATGGCTCGATGACTAGAATGCCGCGAGTACAAGCATTTGTGATTTGAAGTCACAAAACCATGAGGCCGCCATGCCGCGCATCGACGTCAACCGCTCCGGCGAAATGGAGGCCTTCGTCCAGGTGGTGGAGTCGGGCGGTTTCTCGGCAGCGGCGCGCCTGCTGGGCATGACACCCTCCGCCGTGAGCAAGCTGATTTCTCGCATGGAACTGCGCCTGGGCATCCAGCTGGTGCACCGGTCCACCCGCAAGCTGCAGCTCACGCCAGAAGGCACGGAGTTCTACGAGCGCAGCCTGCGCGTGCTGGCCGACATGGACGAGGCCGAGCGCTGCGCCGCGGCCGGTGCGGCCCCGCGCGGGCGGGTGAGCATCAATGCGAGCGTGTCCTTCGGGCAGCACAGGTTGGTGCCGCTGGTGCCGCGTCTGCTGGAGATGCATCCGCAGATCACGCTCGACATCGCGCTGACCGACCGCATCGTCGACCTGATGGACGAGCGCGCCGACATCGCGATCCGCTGGGGCCAACTGCCGTCTTCAGACCTCGTGGCGCGTCGGCTTGGCGAGACCAGCCAGTCGATCGTGGCCGCGCCGTCTTATCTTGCGAAGTACGGCACGCCGCGCACGCCGCAGGAACTGGAGGCGCACAACCGGCTGGGCTGGAGCTACCGCCGCAATTCGCCCGATTGGCCGCTGCGCGTGGACGGGCGAACGCAGTGGCTGCCGGTGGCCGGCCCGGTGCGCGCGGGCGACGGCGAGACCTTGCGTCAGTTGGCGATCGCGGGGACGGGCGTTGCCAGGCTGTCGCTGTATCACATACAGCATGACATCGACGCGGGCCGGCTGGTGCCGCTGCTGGAGGAGTTCAATCCCTGCGAGGTGGAACCGATCCACGCGGTGTACATCGGCAAGGCCGGCACGCTGCCGGCCCGGGTGCGCGCGGTGCTGGACTTTCTGGTCGCGTGCTCCGGCGTGGGCGGCGGGCGCTATACGCTCAAGCGGACCGCGCCGATGCCGGGGAATTCGGCCGTTACCTGATCGCCGCGCCGGCAGGGCAGCACACCGACCCACGAGCCTGTGGTGACCACGGTGCCGGCCGGCACGGTGTGGCCGTGGCGCGTGAGATGGCGCAGCCAGATTGGCAGCAGCCACGTAGGGTCGGCCAGCGGGTGCGTGCCTGTGCGCACCACCGTGTCCGCGTCGCCGATCGTGGTTTCGCAGCGCTGCGAAGCCCAGTCGAGAGCGGCATACGGTTTCCATTCGCCGATCACCAGCGCGCCGTGCACCTGCGAATCGGCCAGGCGCAGCAGGGCGGGCGTGGAGGGCAGGTCTTGCCAGCGGGCATCGACGATCTCGACCGACACGGCCATGGCGTCGACGACCGATGCGGCGTTGCCGTGGTCGAGCGCCACCGCCTGCGCGGGCGTGACGTCCTGGCCGAGCCGCAGTGCAATTTCCGCCTCGATGCCCGGCGTGTGGAGCGCGAGGTCGCTGAAGTCCGCCGGGCTCGGGCGAACGCCGGCGGGCGGCAGCGGCGCATGCGTGAGCGTCGCGCTGCGCGAGCCGCCACCCGACTTCCAGGCGCCGGGCACGGCCGCCGCGCCGAACCAGCCGAGCGCGGCGGCCACGGCGTCCTGCACTTCATAGGCATGGTCGGCGGTTTGGAGCGTGTCGAGCCAGGGCGTGGCGTCGAGGGTGCGGTTGCCGCGGCGCGCGGCGACGAGGGCGTCGGTAAGGGCGGTCTGAGCTTGGTTCATCTGCCCGATCTTCCCAGCTTCAGGTCTCGACATGGACATTGCCGTCCTTCACCACCTTCGCCCACTTCGCGATTTCCGTGCTGATGAACTGCTTGAACTTGTCCTGCGAGCCGCCGCCGTCTTCCGCGCCGTAGGTGTCGAGCCGCTCCTGCACGTCGGGCATCGCCAGCACGGTGTTGACGTCGCGGTTCACCTTCTGCGCGATGGACGCCGGCAGCTTGCCCGGCCCCGCAAGCCCGTACCAGGTGGTCGCCTCGAAGCCCTGGAAGCCTTGCTCCTGCATGGTCGGCACATTCGGATGGCCCTTGGCGCGCTTGGTGCGCGTCTGCGCGACGGCGATGACGCGGCCGTTCTTCACGTGCGGCGTGGCCGCGGTCATGGTCTCGAAGCTGTACTGGATCTGCCCGCCCATCAGGTCCGCCAGCAGCGGGCCGCTGCCTTTGTACGGCACGTGCAGCGCATCGACGCCGCCCTGCAGCTTGAACATTTCCAGCGCCAGGTGCTGAGCCGAGCCCGCGCCGGCAGAGCCGAAGCTGATGGTGCCCGGCGCGGCCTTGCAGGCGGCCACGATGTCCTTCACGCTCAGCGCCTTCTGCCCCGGGTTGGCGATCAGCAGGTTGGGCGTGACGCCCACCAGCACGATCGGCACGAAGTCGCGCTCCACGTTGTAGCGCAGCTTGGGCTGCAGGCTGGGTGCCAGCGCATGGCTGTTGATGTGCGCCATGAGCAGCGTGCTGCCGTCGGCCGGCTGCTGCGCCACGTAGTCGGCCGCCAGCACGCCGGCCACGCCGCCCTTGTTCTCCACGATGACCTGCTGGCCCCACATGACGGTGAGCTTCTGGGCGACCACGCGGGCCAGGGCGTCGGTGCCGCCGCCCGGCGGAAAACCGACCACGATGCGCACCGGGCCCGAAGGCCACTCCTGCGCGAAGAGCCGGGGCACGCCCAGCGTGGCGGCGGCCGCGCCGGCGGCCTGGATGAGGGAACGTCTTTGCATCTTCTTTGTCTCCGTCGTAGGTAGGAATCCGATGCGCGCCGGGGCGCCTGGTGCCGGTACAGCACCGGCAGTGCTGCGTGCCTATGCGGCTTTCTGCAGCGCGGCCGGTGCCGTGTGGTTCGCGAAGTGGTCCATGGCCGCGTGCACGCCGCTGCCGGCCAGCTTGATGCCCGCGAGCTTCATGCCCATCTCGACGCCGGCGACCATGGCCACCAGCGTCAGGTCGTTGCTGTCGCCCAGGTGGCCCATGCGGAACATGCGGCCCTTGAGCTTGCCCAGGCCGGTGCCCAGCGACAGGTCGAAGCGCTGGTGGATCAGCCGCCGCAGCGCGTCGGCATCGACGCCCTCGGGCGTGATCACGCCGGTGAGCACGGGCGAGTACACGGCCGGATCGGTGCACTGGATCGGCAGGCCCCAGGCATTGACCGCGGCGCGCACGCCCGCGGCCCAGCGCTGGTGGCGCGCGAACACGTTGTCCAGCCCTTCGCCGAGGATCATGTCCAGCGACTCCGAAAGGCCGTAGAGCAGGTTGGTGTTGGGCGTGTAGGGCCAGTAGCCGTCCTTGTTCATCTCGACGATCTCGTCCCAGGCCCAGAAGGCCTTTGGCAGCTTCGCGGTCTTCGACACTTCGAGCGCGCGCGGCGACAGCGCGTTGAAGCTGATGCCCGGCGGCAGCATCAGGCCCTTTTGCGAGCCGCTCACGCACACGTCCACGCCCCATTCGTCATGGCGGTAGTCGGCGCTGGCCAGGCCCGAGATGCTGTCGACCATCAGCAGCGCCGGATGGCCCGCCGCATCGATGGCCTTGCGCACCGAGGCGATGTCAGAGGTGACGCCTGTAGAGGTCTCGTTGTGCACCACGCACACGGCCTTGATCTTCTTCCCGGTGTCCTTGCGCAGGCGGGCTTCGATCAGCTCGGCCTGCACGCCGCGGCGCCAGCTTGGCGCGCTGGGCAGTTGCGCGTCGGTGCCCGACCACGCGAGGAACTCGGTCGACAGGCCCAGGCGCGTGGCCATCTTCTGCCACAGCGAGGCGAAGTGGCCGGTTTCGTACATCAGCACGTGGTCGCCCGGGCTCAGCGTGTTGGCGAGCGCGGCCTCCCATGCGCCGGTGCCGGAGGCGGGATAAATGGCAACCGGGTGCTTCGTCTTGAAGACCTGCCTGATGCCGCCCAGCACCTTCAGGCCGAGCGTGCCGAACTCCGGCCCGCGGTGGTCGATGGTGGGCAGGCTCATGGCCCGCAGGATGCGGTCGGGCACAGGGCTCGGGCCTGGAATCTGGAGGAAGTGGCGACCTGTGGGATGGATGTCGAGTTGCAGCATGGACTGTCCTTTCGCTTTTCAGTTTTGCATTCAAAATACATTTTTGTTCGATGGTTTACCCTGACTCATCTAAGTTGTGGCAAGGATTTTTTGCATTCAAAATACATTCAAAGGGAAAAACCATGACAGCGGAAATCATCGAAATCTCGCGCCTCGCATTGCATGACCAGGTGGCCTCGCGCCTGCGGACCATGCTGGTGGAGGGCTACATCGCGCCCGGCGCCAAGCTCAACGAACGCGAGCTGTGCCTGCAGCTGAACGTCTCGCGCACGCCGTTGCGCGAGGCCATCAAGCTGCTCGCGGCCGAGGGGCTGGTCGACCTGCTGCCCAACCGCGGCGCGGTGGCGGTGAAGCTCACAGAGGCCGACGTGCTCAACACCTTCGAGGTGCTGGCCATGCTCGAAGGCATGTCGGGCGAGCTGGCCGCAAAGCGCATCACCGACGAGGAACTGGCCGAGGTGCGCGCGCTGCACTACGAAATGATGGCCTGCTTCGCGCGGCGCGACCTGTCGGGTTACTACCGCCTCAACGCGCGCATCCACACCGCCATCAACGACGCGGCGGCCAACCCGGTGCTGTCGAACACCTACCGCTCCATCAACGCCCGCGTGCAGTCGCTGCGCTTTCGTACCAACCAGAACGAGGCGAAGTGGAAGCACGCCGTGCAAGAGCACGAGCAGATGATCGACGCGCTGGCCGCGCGAGACGCCGCCGCCATGCGCAAGGTGCTCGTGTCGCATGTGCTGCGCAAGCGCGACACCGTGCTCGAGCTGTTGCGCGCGGGAGAGATCTATCCCTCGGCCAAGTCGAGCTGAGAACCGTCCTCAAGAAAAAGCAACCACCCACCATGCGCATCGATCCCGCCAGCCACATGCAGCCAGCCGGAACCGTTCTTCCGCCCAACGACACCTGCGAGCTCCTCGCGCGGCGGCTGCGTGCCGACACGCAGGGCGAGGTGCTGTTCGACGACGGTTCGCGCGGGCGCTACGCCACCGACGCGTCGATCTACCAGATCACGCCCGTGGGCGCCTTCGTGCCCACGAACGAACGCGACATTGCCACCGCCATCGACATCGCGCGCGACCTGAAGGTGCCGGTGCTCGCGCGCGGCGGCGGCACCAGCCAGTGCGGGCAGACCACGGGGGCGGCGCTGGTCATCGACAACAGCAAGCACTTCAGGCGCGTGCTCGACGTGAACGTGGAAGAGGGCACGGCCACCGTCGAGCCCGGTCTCGTGCTCGACCATCTGAACGCGCAGCTCAAGCCGCACGGCCTGTGGTATCCGGTGGACGTGTCGACCAGCGCGCAGGCCACGCTGGGCGGCATGGCGGGCAACAACTCCTGCGGCTCGCGCTCCATCGCCTACGGCAACATGGTGCACAACGTGCTGGGCGCGAGCGCGTGGCTGTCGAACGGCGAGCTGGTCGACTTCGGCCCCGTGGGTTCGCTGGGCGTGCGCGCGGCGGGCATCGCACAGTTCGTGCGCGGGCTGGCAAGGCAGCAGCGCGAGCAGATCGCCGAGCATTGGCCCAAGGTGATGCGCCGCGTGGCAGGCTACAACCTCGACATCTTCGACAACCAGAGCGAGCGGCCGTACACGGCGGACGGCAGCGTGAACCTGGCGCACCTGCTGATCGGCTCCGAAGGCACGCTGGCCTATACGCGCAGCCTGAAGCTCAAGCTCGCGCCGCTGCCGCGCGCCAAGGTGCTGGGCATCGTCAACTTCCCGACCTTCCATGCGGCGATGGATGCGGCGCAGCACATCGTGAAGCTCGGGCCGACGGCGGTGGAGCTGGTCGACCGAACCATGATCGAGCTGAGCCTGGGGAACCCGGCCTTCAAGCCCACGGTGGAGACAGCGCTCATCGGCAAGCCGGCGGCCATCCTGCTGGTGGAGTTCTCTGGTGCCGACAAGGCCGCGCTGCTGGCGCAACTGAAGCGGCTGGTCGAGCTGATGGGCGACCTCGGCCTGCCCGGCAGCGTGGTCGAGATGCCCGACGACGCGCGGCAGAAGAACCTGTGGGAAGTGCGCAAGGCAGGTCTGAACATCATGATGAGCCTCAAGGGCGACGGCAAGCCGGTGAGCTTCATCGAGGACTGCGCCGTGCCGCTGGAGCACCTGGCCGAATACACCGATGCGCTGACCGAAGTGTTCGCCAGGTACGGCAGCCGGGGCACCTGGTACGCGCATGCATCGGTCGGCACGCTGCATGTGCGGCCCATCCTGGACATGCGCGTGAACGGCGCCGCCAAGATGCGCGCCATTGCCGAGGAAGCGAGCGCGCTGGTTCGCAAGTACAAGGGCGCCTTCAGCGGCGAGCACGGCGACGGCCTGTGCCGCGGCGAGTGGATCGAATGGCAGTTCGGCCCGGCCATCAACGAAGCCTTCCGCGCCATCAAGCGCAAGCTCGACCCGCTGGACCTGTTCAACCCCGGCAAGATCATCGATACACCGCGCATGGACGACGGCGCGCTGTTCCGCTTTGCGCCGCCCACCGCGCCCAAGCCGTACCGCCGCATCGAACTCAAGCCCGTGCTCGACTGGTCGGCATGGAACGTCAACGCCGACCCTGTGACCGAAGCGACCACCGCGCCCGGCACCGGCGGCGACAGCACCGGCGGCCTGGCCAAGGCCGTGGAGATGTGCAACAACAACGGCCACTGCCGCAAGTTCGACGCCGGCACCATGTGCCCCAGCTACCGCGCGACGCGCGACGAGCAGCACCTGACGCGCGGCCGCGCCAACACCTTGCGGCTCGCACTCTCGGGCCAGCTCGGCCCCGACGCCTTCACCAGCGAGGCCATGCACGAGACCATGGACCTGTGCGTCGGCTGCAAGGGCTGCAAGCGCGACTGCCCCACGGGCGTGGACATGGCGAAGATGAAGATCGAGTTTCTCGACCACTACAAGAAGCGCCACGGCCACACGCTGAAAGACAAGCTCGTGGCCAGGCTGCCCGACTACGCCCACAAGGCCAGCCGCCTGCCTTGGCTGCTGAACCTGCGCAACAGCGTGCCCGGCGCCGCATGGATAGGCGAGAAGCTGCTGGGCTTTTCCGCCAGGCGCTCGCTGCCCGCCTGGCGCAGCGACACCTTCTGGCGCGCGAAGGACAACGAGCCCGGCCTGTTCGCCGATCGCGACGCGGTGCTGGCCATCGCGCGGCGCGGCGGCAAGGCTGCGGTGCTGTTCGTCGACACCTTCAACGGCACTTTCGAGAGCGAGAACGCATTCGCGGCGGCGCGCGTGCTGCAGGCGGCGGGCTATCTGCTGCACACCGTCGAGAAGCGCGGCGGGCATCACTGCTGCGGCCGCACCTTCCTGGCCAGCGGCATGGTCGAAGAGGCCAAGGCGAAGGCCGAGGCGCTGATCGATGCGCTCGTGCCGCTGGCGCGGGCCGGCGTGCCCATCGTCGGCCTGGAGCCCTCGTGCCTGCTCACGCTGCGCGACGAAACGCTGGTGATGGGCTTCGGCGAGAAGGCGGAACTGGTGGCAAAGCATGCGCTGCTGTTCGAGGAATTCATTGCGCGCGAAGTGAAGCTCGGCCGCTTCGAACTGGCGTTGCGCCCGGCCGAGACGCCGATCCTGCTGCACGGCCACTGCCACCAGAAAGCCTTCGGCGCGGTGAGCCCGGTGATGGACGTGCTGAAGCTGATTCCCGGCGCGCAACCCGAGCTGATCGAAAGCTCGTGCTGCGGCATGGCCGGCAGCTTCGGCTACGAGGCCAGCCACTTCGAGGTGTCGATGCAGATGGCGGAAGCGAGCCTGCTGCCCGCCATCCGCGCCAGGCCCGATGCGGTCGTCGTGGCCGACGGCACCAGCTGCCGCCACCAGATAGAAGACGGCGCCCGGCGCGAGGCGGTGCACGTGTCCGTGCTGCTGGAGCGGCACCTCTTGCAAGGCGACCCTGTCGCCGGCACGGCCTGAGGGGTGCCCCCGGCAGCGGGATCGGGCAGGGTGCCGCAAAATGCGCGGCACCCCCTTTGCTCCTGATGTCGACCTCGCTCACTTCCACCGCCGCCCCGGCACAGCCTGCACTTCGGCTTGCATTCGCGCTCTCGATGGGCGCGGCCGTGTCACTGGGCATCACGCGCTTCTCCTACGGTCTGTTGCTGCCGCCAATGCGCGCCGACCTCGGCTGGAGCTATGCGCTGGCCGGCGGCATGAACACGGCGAACGCGGTGGGCTACCTGATCGGCGCGCTGATCACGCCGACGCTGATGCGCCGCTTCGGCGTGACCCGGCTGCTGGTGGTCGGCGCCGTGCTGGCGAGCGTCTTCATGGCGGGCAGCGGCTTCGTGACCGCGGCACCGGCCCTGCTGCTGCAGCGCCTGTTGGCCGGCATTGCCAGCGCCTGGGTGTTCGTGGCGGGCGGCTTGCTGGCCGCGCGGCTCGGCGAGGCCGGGTCTTCGCGCGGCGGGCTGCTGCTCGGCATTTATTACAGCGGCACCGGCTTCGGCATTGCGCTGTCGGCGCTGCTCGTGCCGCAGGTGTTGCGCGCGGCGGCCGACGTGCCGCATGGCTGGGCCTGGGCGTGGTGGGCATTGGCCATCGCGAGCGCGGCGGCCACCGGCCTGCTGGCCTGGGCCGGCCGTGCGATGCCGCAGAGGCCCGCGGCGCACGCAGCAACGTCGTCCGCGACAGCTGCCAGCGCGCCGCCCGTGGCGTTGCACCGCTTCGGCTGGGCATTGGCAGGCTATGCGCTCTTCGGCATGGGCTACATCGGCTACATGACTTTCGTGATAGCGCTGCTGCGGGAGCAGGGTGCCAGCGCCGGCTTCATCACGGTGTTCTATGCCCTGCTGGGTGTCGCCTGCGTGGCTTCTTCGCGGCTGTGGGCCGGGCTGCTCGATCGCTATCGCGGCGGCCAGCCGCAGGCGCTGCTGAACGGGCTGCTCGGCGTGGCCACGCTGCTGCCGGTGCTGAACCCCTCGGCGCCGGTGGCGCTGGTGTCGGGCCTGCTGTTCGGCGGGGTGTTCCTGTCGGTGGTGGCGTCGACCACGGCGCTGGTGCGCCACAACCTGCCGCCCGCGCGCTGGGCGCAGGGCATCAGCATGTTCACCATCGTTTTCGCGGCGGGTCAGATCGTCGGGCCGACCGTCACCGGATGGATTTCCGACGGCCCCGGCGGCCTGGCACGAGGCCTCGTGGCGTCGGCGATCACGCTGTGGGCTGCTGCCGTGCTTGCGTCACGCCAGCATGCATTGCAGGAGACGCCATGAGCGGTTTTGCCTTGTTCGAGACTGCCATCGGCATGTGCGCCCTGGCGTGGGGCCCGCGGGGGCTGGTCGGCGTGCAACTGCCTGCGGACGACGGCGAGCCGGCGACGCGGGCGCGCATGAGACAGCGCTTTCCGGAACTGCGCGAGGGGCCGCCCGACGAGATGGCGCAGCGCGCCATCACGGCCATCCAGGGCCTGCTGCAGGGCGTGCGCGACGACCTGAACCACATCGAACTCGACATGCGCGGCGTGTCGGAGTTTCACCAGCGCATCTACGCGATCGCGCGGCGCATTCCGCCCGGGCAGACGCGCACCTATGGAGAGATCGCCGAAGAGCTTGGCGACAAAGGCCTGTCGCGCGCAGTAGGGCAGGCCATGGGCCACAACCCTTTCGCGCCGGTTGTGCCGTGCCACCGCGTGCTGGCGGCAGGCAACAAGCCGGGCGGCTTCTCGGCCGGCGGCGGTGCGCTGACCAAGCTGCGCATGCTCGCCATCGAGGATGCGCGGCCGAACGGGATGGCTTCGCTGTTCTAGCAGTGCTCAGGTGGGTGCCAGCGCAGGCAGCCGCCGCAGCGTCGCGATGCGCGAGGCAAAGATGATCCCCGCCTGAAGCACGAAGCCTGCGAGCGCCAGCAGCAGGCAGGCGGACTCGCCCTGCGTGGCGCCGACCAGTCCTCCGAGTGCCGCGCCTATAGGCCGCGCGCCGGTGTTGATCGTCAGGAACACCGCCGACACGCGGCCGAGCATGGCCGGCGGCGCAACGCTCTGGCGCAGCGTGGCAGAGGTGATGACCCAGACCATCGGCCCCGCGCCGAACAGAAAAAACGACAGCGAGGCCAGCGCCGCGCTGGGCACGACGAGCGTCGCCGCCATCAGCGCGCCGGCCACGACCGCCGCCGCCGGGCCGATCTGGATGGCGCGCCCGAACGGAATCCGCGCCACCACCCGTGCCGTCAGCATTGCGCCGAACACCATGCCCGCGCCGTACATGGCGAGCGTGAAGCCGACCGCCTGCGCGCCGAGACCCAGCACGCGCACCGCATAGGGCACATAGGCCGCCTGCAGCACGAACCACGAGATGTTGAAGACCGCGCCGGTCATGAGCATGGGCCGCAGCAGTTCGTGCCGCCAGACGAAGCGCGCGCCGTCCCTCACGTCGAGCAGCGGGTTGCGCCGCGATGCAACGTGCGCGCGCGGCGCCTCGCTGAGGCTCGACAGCAGGCCGACGGCCGAGACCGACAGCACGGCAGCGAGCACGAATGCAGCCGATGCGCCCGCCCACGCGACGAGCGCGCCCGCCAGCGCCGGCCCGGCGGTGAATGCCGCGCTGCGCGCAAGCTCCAGCCGACCGTTGGCCACGGCCAGCGCCTCGCGTGGAACGAGGGCCGGCACCAGCGCAGGCGCGGCGACGCTGAAGCCCACAGTGCCCACGGCGCCCAGGAACCCGAGCACCGCAAGCCATGCAATGCCGAGCTTCGACCAGAGCAGCAGCGCGAGCAGCATCAGCAGCGACACCGCCCGCAGCCCTTCGGCCCATACCATCAGCCGCCGCCGCGACATGCGATCTGCCAGCAGCCCCAGCGGCATGGAGACAAGAAGGAAAGGCAGCGTCTGGATGGCAGCGAGGAAGCCGATTTCTCCGGGCCCGGCCTGGAGTGCCAGCACAGCGACCAGCGGCACTGCCGCGAGGCTCAACTGTTCGGCGGACTGCGCGGCGAGGTTGGACCACGCGAGATTCTGGAAGGCGCGGGGGAGCGGTGTCGTGGCAGGTGTCGTGGTGGATGTCATGCCGGCATCGTGCGGCCGGCCGGCCGATGGCGCTGGCCGCTTCCGGACGTGAGCATCAGCGCCGGGGCTTCGGCTTCGGAGCAGGCGAGGCCACGGGCGAAGACACTGGCGAGACGACCTCCATCACGAAATCGATGAACGCGCGTACCTTCGCGGCCGGAAGGTGGCGTGACGGATAAAGCGCATAGAGCGCAAGCCGCTCGTCGGGCCAGTCGGGAAACAGGTCGACCAGCTCGCCGCTGTCGAGCTGCGGCTGTATGCCCACGGCCTTGATCTGCGCCACGCAGATGCCGGCGAGCACGGTTTCCAGCACGGTGCCCGGATCGGTGAGCAGCAGCCGCCCGGTGGTCGGCACCTGCATGAGCTTGCGTCCGCGCTGGAACTCCCACGAATAGGGCTGCCCCGTGGCCGGGTTGCGCACCTGCAGGCAGGCATGGCCGCCGAGATCCACCGGCTTCGCGGGGCGACCATGCTGCGCCAGGTAGGCGGGCGTTGCGACGGTGACGACGCGCGAGTCCATCAGCTTGCGAGCCACCAGCGACGACGACGGCGGCTCGCCGAAGCGCACGGCGATGTCGAAGCCCTCGGCCACCAGGTCGCCGAGTTGTTCGCGCGCGATCAGCTCCAGCGTGAGCTCGGGGTACTTTGCAAGAAAACGCGGCAGGTGCCGCGCCAGCAGCAGGCGCGAGGTGAATGCGTCGGTGTTGACGCGCAGGCGCCCGCGCACAGCGCCGGATGCGCCCGACGCGATCGTCACCGCGTCCTCGATGCCGAGCACCAGCGGATTGATGTTGGCGTAAAGCAGCCGGCCCTCGTCGGTGAGGTTCAGCGAGCGCGTGGTGCGGTCGAACAGCCGCACGCCGATGCGTGCCTCGAGCCGCGCGATGGAGCGGCTCACGCCGGAGGGCGTGAGGCCCAGCGCCGTGGCGGCGTTGGCGAAGCTGCCGCCTTCGACCACGGCGGCCAGCACGCTGACGTTGGAGAGGAGGCGTCCGTCGAGTGTCATTGCGCGCGCTTTTTCATTGGTGATCAGATGTCATGAATGATATGCCGCTCAGTCGCTTTACTCAAAGATGACCGGTTCCTACCATTCGACCCCAGCGTGACTCCACGCATTCGAAAGGAAAGTTTCATGTACGCAATCACCGGTATCACAGGCAAGGTCGGCGGTGCCGTCGCACGCAGCTTGCTGGCCGCGGGGCAGCCTGTTCGAGCGGTCGTTCGCGACGCTGCCAAGGGCAGCCTCTGGGCCGATCAAGGCTGCGAAGTCGCCATCGCGGAGATGGAAGACGCGCAGGCGCTCACCCATGCCTTCACTGGCGCGACGGGCGTTTTCGTGCTGCCGCCTTCGCAGTTCGATCCGCAGCCTGGCTTTCCCGAGGCGAGGGCGGTGATTGGCGCGGTGCGCCAGGCGCTCGATGCGGCGCGGCCTGCCAGGGCGGTGTGCCTGTCGACCGTGGGCGCGCAGGCCGCGCAGCCCAACCTGCTGAGCCAGCGCACGCTGATGGAAGAGGCGCTGGCCACGCTACCGCTTCCCGTCACCTTCCTGCGGCCCGCATGGTTCCTGGACAACCTGGCCTGGGACATCGCGCAGGCGCGCGAACAGGGCGTGCTCTCCAGCTACCTGCAGCCGCTGGAGCGCGCGGTGCCGATGGTCGCCACCGCCGACGTGGGCCGCGTCGCCGCCGAATTGCTGATGCAGCCGGGCGAGGCGCCGCGCATCGTCGAGCTCGAAGGCCCGCAGCGCCTGAGCCAGCACGACATCGCGGCTGCGTTGTCGGCGGTGTTGGGGCGCGCGGTGCAGGCAGAGGCGGTGCCGCGCGAGACCTGGGGCGCGGTCTTTCTTGCGCAGGGCATGCGCGACCCGGTGCCGCGCATACAGATGCTCGACGGCTTCAACGAGGGCTGGATCACCTTCGCGGGCGGCGACGCCGCCGTGCGCAAGGGCACGGTCGGCGTGGCGGACGTGATCCGGTCGCTGGTGGCTTCTTAAGTCGCCTTGGCAGCCTCGGCCTGCATGCGCTCGAACCACTCCGCCACGTAAGCCGCTTCCGGCGCGGCGTCGGGCGACAGGCCGTAGTAGTAGCGGTCCAGCGTCATGCGCAGCGCGGGCAGCGGCGACTGCAGGCGGCCCGAGGCCAGGTCGTGCGAAACCAGAGATGTCGGCGCCAGCGCGATGCCCAGGCCGTCGACCGCCGCTTGCAGCACGAAGTGCAGGTGGTCGAACTGCAGCCGGCCGGCGGGCCTTGCGCGCGGCGCGCCGAACTGCTTCTTCCAGGCGTCCCAGTCGTCCTTGCGGGTCTTGGCCGACAGCAGCACATGCGACGCCAGCGAACGCAGGTCGTCCAGCGGATGGGCCTTGAAGAGAGACGGCGCGCCGACCACCAGCACCTCGTCCTTCAGGAAGGGCCGCGCCTTGATGGACGGCGGCCAGCCTTCGCGCCCCCTGCGCACCGCGATGTCGAAGCTGTCGACCGCCTGCTCGGGCATCACGGTGCTGGTGACCACCTGCGGCTCGATGTCGGGATATTGCTCGACGAAGGAGGGCAGGCGCGGAATGAGCCAGCGCACCGCGAAAGAAGGGCGCACGTTGATGCGCACCGCGCGCGCCGTGCCCTGTGCCTGCAGCGCTCGCGCGGCAGCGCCGATCTGCGCCAGCGCCGGCTCGACCTCGGCGAAGAACTGCTGCCCTTCGGCGGTCAGCGCCACCTGGCGGATACGGCGCTCGAACAGCTCGACACCCAGGAACTCTTCCAGGCTCTTGATCTGCCGGCTCACGGCGCTGTGCGTGACATGCAACTCGAGCGCCGCGCGCGTGAAGCTCAGGTGACGGGCTGCGGCGGCAAAGGCGCGCACGGCGTTGAGGGGCGGCTCGCGAAACGGCATGCGTGCAATTTTCTCACGCATGGCTGGCGTTTAAGTCGTTTGTCAGGCACGCGTGGTGCGGCGCACCATCGGCGCTCGATGTCCAGCACTCAACCCGCTCCCGCCCCGCATTCCACCGACCTGGATTCCCGCCACGCCGCAATGGCGCTCGGCCTCTCGCTGCCGGCCGACGTGGTGCTCTACCTGCTGCTGCCCATGTATGCCGACCAGTTCGGCGTGACGCTGGCCGAGGCCGGCATGCTGCTCGCCGCCAACCGGCTGGTGCGCATCGCGGGCTACGGCTTCGTCGCCCGCTTCTATGCGCGCAACGGCGACCGGCCCACCTGCACCCTGGCCGTCGTGGCCGCGGCGGTCTGCGGGCTCGGCTACACCACGCTCTCGGGCTTCTGGGCGCTGCTGCCGCTGCGGCTGATGTGGGGCCTGTGCTTCGCGGCGCTGAACCTGTCGACGCAGGCGCTGGCCACGGCCGACCCGGTCGGCGCGGCGCGGCGCAACGGGCGCTCGCGTGCCCTCATCGCGATGGGGCCCGTGCTGGCGCTGCCGCTGGGCGCCTTGCTCGCGCACTGGGTCGGGCCGCGCGCGATCTTCGGCATCCTCGCGGCGTTCTCGCTGCTCGCCTGCCTGGTCACGCGGCGGCTGCCCTCGGCGCCGCATCCCGTGGGCAAGCCTGCGCGTCGCTTCAAGCGGCCCAACAGCCTCGACGGCTGGTCGTTCATGGAAGGGTTGACGCTGGACGGGCTCTTCATCGTCGGGCTGTCGTACCTCGGCAAAGACCTGATGCCGGGCGGCGCGGTGATCGTGGCCGGTGTGCTGATGGCGCTGCGCTACCTGGCGGAGATCCTGCTGAGCCCGGTCGGCGGCCACATGGCGGAGCGCTTCGGTGCCGAGCGGCTGCTGGTGAGCCTGTCGCTCGTCACGGCCATTGTGCTGGTGGGCTTCGGCCTCGGCTGGCTGTGGAGCTGCGCGGCGCTGATCGTGGTGCTGCGTGCCTTGCAGCTGCCGCTGGTGCCACCCATCGTGGCCAGGCGCACGCCCGGACCGGAGCGTGTGCAGGCGCTGGCCGCGCGATCTGTCTGGCGCGACATCGGTGCCGGCACCGGGCCGTTGATCGCGGGGCTGCTGCTGCCGGTGGCTTCGCCGCCGTGGATCTACGGCATAGCCGCGCTGCTGCTGGCGCTGACCGCGCTGGCCTGCGGCTGGAGTTCGTCGCCCGTGGCCGCGGATGCGACACGCACCGCGGGCTGAACAACAATTCGGTCTTTCCCCCTCATCACCTGGAGCTCCTGCAATGACAACGCCGCACGCCATCGAAACCCTGGCGCAGCTCGAAGCCTTGTTCGGCCAGCCCGGCGAAGCCGCGCTGAAGAAGGAGGTGCCGTACCTTCACCCGGCTTACAGGGCGTTGATCGAGGCGTCTCCCTTCGCCGTGCTCTCAACCATCGGCCCCGGCGGCCTCGACGCCTCGCCGCGCGGCGACCCGCCGGGCTTCGTCGTCGTGCAGGACGACAAAACGCTGCTGATGCCCGAGCGGCGCGGCAACAACCGCATCGACAGCCTGCGCAACATCGTGGCCGACCCGCGCGTGGGGCTGCTGTTCCTGATTCCCGGCGTGGGCGAGACGCTGCGCGTGAACGGCAGGGCGCGCATCACCGTCGAGCCGGACCTGCTGGCTCGCCTGGCGATGGAAGGCAAGCCGCCGCAATGCGTGATCGAGATCCAGGTGGAGACTGTGTTCTTCCAGTGCGCGCGTGCGATCCAGCGCTCGAAGCTGTGGGAGCCGGTGCCGGCGGATGCGAAGCGCACGGTGCCGACGCCGGGGGCCATTCTTTCGGCGCTGACCGAGGCCGCGTTCGACGGGGAAACCTACGACAGGGAGCTGCCTGCCAGGCAGAAGGCCACGCTGTATTGAGGGCGGGCGGCGGCTGCTGATCCCGAGCCGGCCGCTCTTCAGCCTTCGGCGCGGAAAGCCCTGCTGGAAATTGCCACCGAGTTGCCGTCAGGATCCTTCGCATTCGCGAACGCGTAGCCGTTGGCCGCGTGCGTGGGACCGAACGCCAAGCCGTTCGCTGCGCTCCTTTGCTTGAAGCCTTCGATGTCTTCGACATCGAACATCAGCTTCACGCCGACCTGCCCAAGCTTCACGCTTTTTGCCGCCTGGTGGATCAGCAAGTGGGCGCCGCCGCTCGTGGACCTGAGTTCGATCAGGCCTTCCACGATTTCGAGCGTCGACTCGAACCCGAAGTGCGTGCGGTAGAACGCCGCCGTCGCCCGCATGTCGCGGGCGTACAGGAGGATGGTGTGGAGCGGCGGTGTTGTCGAAGTCACGGGCGAGGATTGTGCCCTTGCGCCCTTGCGCCCTTGCGTTCAGGCCCGCCCCGGCGCCGCAGCCTGCTCGGTGCGCGAGTCGTGCCCGATGATCGGCACCAGCGCGAAAGCCACCACCGACAGCAACGCGAGGAAGATCACCGCGTAGATGTCGTTGCTCATGCGGTCCTTCAGCGCGCCGAAATCGTCGGGCCGATGTAGCCGCCGAGGTTGCCGATGGAGTTGATCCACGCGATGCCGGCCGCTGCAGCGGTGCCGCTCACGGTGTTGTGTGGTTTGGTTTTGTGGAGGCCGCCACTTCGGTGTCAGTGGTGCGGTTATGGCTCCTGCTGCTGTTGTTGTGCCCGCATGACCTGGTGCCGCTGCCAGTAGTGGCCGGCCGCGGCCTTGAAGTGTTCCTTCTGCTTGCCCAGGCCGCCCAGCTTGACCTTGGTGGTGCGCGCGCCGCCGAGTGTGCGCTTGTCGTGGTGGGTGACGACCAAGGTGTCGCCGAAGCTGCTGTCCTTGTAGGTCAGGCCCTTGACCTCGTCCCACGGAATCGGCGCGGCGCCGTCGGCGCTCGGGTGCAGGCCGCTGTAGCTCACGTCGATGCGGTTGCCGTTCTTCAGCGCAAAGCTGATTGGCGGAAAGTGGCGCAGCACCACGGCGCGCTCTTCTTCCGTTGCCGGCTCGTAGCGGTAGGCGAGGCTGAGTTCGTGGTTCTGCACGAAGCGCTGCTCGTACTCGCTCCACATGCGCTGCTCGATGGCCGCAGCGGTCTCGATGAAGTCGGCCCACGAAGCCTGCGGCGCGGTGGCGACGATGGCGCCGTACGCACTCTCGGGCACATGGTGGCCGACGTTGCGCATGCGTTCGAGCAGCGGTGGATGGCTGTCGTAGGGGTGCGGCACGCCGGCGGTCTTCATGGCTTCGATGAAGTCGTCCGAGCCGGCGTACGGCGGCAGGCCGGCCGCCACGAAGCCGGCGATGCCCAGCGCGCCGTCGTGCTGGCGGTTCTGCTCGAAGAGCCTGCGCTCGACGTCGTTGCGGTAGCTGGCATAGGCGGAGATCTTGATCAGCGACTGCACGATGGCGCTCGGCGCCGTGAGGCCGGCGGCCACGCGGTCTGCCTTGTGCTCGCGCTCGCGGCTGTCGCGTGCAAGGGCGAACGCGAAGATCATGCGGTACAGGCGCAGCAGGTAGTGCGCCACGATGGTCAGGCCGGCGCCGCGCATCTTCCAGGTGTACTGGTCGAACTGCAGCAGCTTGGGGCCGAGCGCCGCGCTGCTGCGGGTGTCGCCGCCGCCCAGGTGGGCCAGTTCGTGCGCCAGTACCGCGTCGGCTTCTGTCTGGTCGAGCACGCGCAGCAGCGGAATGCTGACGAACAGCGTGCGGCCGTGCAGCGTTTGCCCGCGTACTTCGCACGGCGCCTCGGTCACGAAGAAGTTGGTGTCGATGCCCGCCACGATCTGGTCGGGCGGCGCAGTCTGCACGCGGCCGGCCAGCTGGCGGATGCGCTCCCACAGGCGCGGCGCATCGGCCTCGGCGATCAGTTCGCCCTCGATCTCGTTGTTGGTCGGCAGTTTCTTGAACAGCGTGTAGACGGCATAGAACACGGCCGCCGCCGCCGCGATGCCCGCGATGGCGATCAGCTTGATGTAGTAGCTATGCCAGAAGTAGGCGGTGACCCAGAACGACAGCCACACCAGCATGGCGCCCTGCAGCACGACCTCGATGGCGCTCGACACCGTCATCAGCCGCCAGCCCGCGACGAAGCTGGCATAGCGCAGGCCGCGGTTGGCAAAGGCCAGTGCGCCCAGCACCAGCGCCGCCGCGAGCAGCGCCGCGCCGAGCAAGATGGTCCAGATGGCGGCGCGGTCGGCCCAGTGGAACTGCCACTGCATCGAATAGGGGCTGCAGACCTTGTCGTGGAAGTTCTTGTCTTCGGGCGATGTGGCGTCGCAGGCCTTGGAGAGCGGATGCTCGCGGTAGAAGGCGGTGGCCTCGGCCTTGTCTTGCGCCGAGAGCCGGGCGTCGCCGGCAATGCGCTTTTCTATCGACTGCAGGAAGGCGCTGTCCTGCGAGCGCAGGGCGTATTCGGTGAAGACCAGCGTCGCGGCCGGAATGGCGAAGAGCGACACCAGTGTCAGGGCGAACACGCGCAAGAGATCGGTGCGGATCGTGCGGGCAAGAGCCATCGGTAACTTCTCCTGGAAAGCGATTGCTGTGTTTCGTTATGCGGCGGTCCGGGGAAGCCGATAGCGTAGCGGGCGCGGCGCATGGAGTGAAGCGCTGCATGCGTCAAGCGACTGCCGCCACCGACCAGCTACCGAATATGGTTATCGCTTTTGAATACTTCCGCGCCCCGGGGCGCAGGTATAGCCTTCGTGCTCTCTCATGGCTGTCACCTCCGTCACTCCCTCCGTTTCTTCGTCCCGCACCGACCCGTCTCCGGTCGCATGGATCGCCGGTGTCGGCGCCAGCGCCGGCCTGGGTGCCGCATTGGCGCGGCGCTTCGCGGCCGAAGGTTTCATCGTCGCGCTGACCGGGCGCACGCAAGCCCAGCTCGATGCGGTGGCCGCGGAAATCGTGGCGTCCGGCGGGCGCGCGCATGCGTTCGCGGGCGACGTGGCGAGCGAGGCCGAGATCCACGGCATTGCGCAGAAGGCGAGGGCGCTGGGGCCGCTGACGGTGGCCATCTTCAATGCCGCGAGCGCTGTGCGCGCGCCGACGCTGGAGCTCTCCGTCGAGCAGTTCACGCAGGCCTGGCGCACCAGCGCGCTGGGCGGTTTCATCTTCGGGCACGAGGCCTTGCGCGGCCTGCTGGCCAACAGCTTCGAGCCCGCCGGCTCGCAAGGGCGCGGTACCTTGCTGTTCACCGGCGCCACCGCGGCGCTGCGCGGCAAGCCGCCGTTCGCGGCCTTCGCCGCGGCCAAGGCCGCCTTGCGCTCGCTGAGCCAGAGCCTGGCGCGCGAGTTCGGCCCGCAGGGCGTGCATGTGGCGCATGTGGTGATCGACGGCGGCATCGACGGCGAGCGGCTGCGAACCGGCGCGCCGCAGCGCGTGGCGCAGGCCGGCGGCGACGGCCTGCTGCAGCTCGAGGCCATCGCCGAAAGTTACTGGCAGCTGCATGTGCAGCACCGCAGTGCATGGACGCAGGAACTCGACCTGCGCCCCTTCAAGGAGCCGTTTTGACAAAGGCAACAAGCAGCAGGAGCCAGACCGAATGAGCGTTGGATCGAACAGCCAGTTGCTGGCCGCCACGCTGCCGTCGGTGGAGGCGGAAGTCAATTACCTGAAGGCGGGCGAGGGCCGCCCGGTCAGCTACACCTTCGAGCCGCCGCCCGGCACGCCGTGGGTCACGGGCAAGCTGGAGCCGCGCCGCGTGGCCATCCGCGACGGCCGGCCGCTGGTGGCGTTGAACGAGTTGTCGCTCGACCGCAGCGGCTTCACGCAGATCTCGCACCGCAGCGCGGTGGCCGACTTCTCGCATGACGCCACCATCCGCGACATCTACTACCGCGAGTCAGAGGCGCTGCTGCGCGACATCACGGGCGCCGAGAAGATCGTGGTGTTCGACCACACGCTGCGCGACAGCGCCCAGGGCTCGCGCCGCACGGCCGAGCTGCGCGAGCCGGTGCGCCGCGTGCACAACGACCAGACCTTCGTCTCCGCGCCGCTCCGCGTGCGCGACCACCTGCCACCCGAAGAAGCGGCGCAGCGCCTGAAGCACCGCTTCGCCATCGTCAACCTCTGGCGCCCGCTGGCCACGGTGGAACGGCTGCCGCTTGCGCTGTGCGACGCGCGATCCATCGCCTTCGAGGACATGGTGCCGAGCGACCTCGTCTACCCCGACAAGGTCGGCGAAATCTATTCGTTCAACTACAACCCCGGCCACCGCTGGTACTGGTTTCCGCGGCTTCGGCCCGACGAGGCGCTGCTGCTGAAGATCTACGACTCGCGCGAGGACGGCATCGCGCGCTTTACCGCGCACACAGCCTTCGAATATCCCGGCAGCGCGCCCGAAGCGCCGCCTCGCCGCAGCATCGAGCTGCGCGCGCTGGTGTTCTGGCCCGCCGGCAAATGAGCACCGGCAAGCAATTGCGGCTGGGTGCCTTCATGCGCCCGGTGAGCATCCACACCGGCGCCTGGCGCTATCCGGGCGCATGGCCCGACGCCAACTTCAACTTCGCGCACATCAGGCAGCTCGCACAGACGCTGGAGCGCGGCCGCTTCGACGCCTTTTTCATGGCCGACCACCTGGCGGTGCTGAACATGCCGGTCGAAGCACTGCAGCGCAGCCACACGGTGACATCGTTCGAGCCGTTCACGCTGCTGTCGGCGCTGGCGCAGCACACGCAGCACATCGGGCTGGTGGCGACCGCCTCGACCACCTTCGACGAGCCTTTTCACATCGCGCGCCGCTTCGCCTCGCTAGACCATCTGAGCGAAGGACGCGCGGGCTGGAACATCGTCACCACCTCCAACCCCGACGCCGCGCTGAACTTCGGCCGCGACGACCACATGGCGCACGACGAGCGCTATGCCCGCGCCCGCGAGTTCTACGACGTGGTCACGGGCCTGTGGGACAGCTGGGCCGACGATGCGTTCGAGCGCGACGTCGAGAGCGGCCGCTTCTTCGACCCCGCGCGGCTGCACGTGCTGAACCACAAGGGCAAGTACCTGTCCGTGCGCGGCCCGCTGCACATCGCACGGCCGGTGCAGGGCTGGCCGGTGATCGTGCAGGCCGGCGCGTCCGAGCCCGGCAGGCAACTTGCGGCCGAGACCGCCGAGGTGGTGTTCTCGGCGCCCGGCACGCTCGACAACGCCAGGCGCTTCTATGCGGACGTGAAGGGCCGCATGGAGAAGATCGGCCGCGACCGCGACCACCTCAAGATCCTGCCGGGCGCCTTCGTGGTGGTCGGCGATACGGTGGAAGAGGCCAGGGCCATCCGCGCCCGGCTCGACAGCCTGGTGCACTACGACAGCGCCATCGCCTCGCTCTCCATCGCGCTCGGCCACGATGCCTCCAAGTTCGACCCCGACGCGCCCTTGCCCGAAGTGCCCGAGACCAACACCAGCCAGAGCGGGCGCGAGCGCGTGATCGACCTGGCGCGGCGCGAGAACCTCACGGTGCGCCAGCTGGCCCAGCGCCTCGGCGGCTACGGCGGCCTGGCATTCGTCGGCACGCAGCAAGGCATTGCCGACGAAATGCAGGAATGGCTGGAGGCCGAAGGCTGCGACGGCTTCAACGTCATGTTCCCGTGGCTGCCCGGCGGGCTCGACGCATTCGTCGACAAGGTGGTGCCGGAACTGCAGCGCCGCGGCATCTTCCGGCGTGAATACGAAGGTCGTACCTTGCGCGAGAACCTCGGCCTGCCGCGCCCGGCCAACCGATTCTTTGCCCAGAATTAGCGCCGCCTGAGCGCAGACCCCACGGCTGCAGCGATTGCCGCGCTTGGCGACAATCGGGTCAATGCGTTCTTCTCCCTTCTTCAAGATGGCCCTGTTGCTGGGCCTGCTCTCGGCCATCGGGCCTTTCGCCATCGACATGTACCTGCCGGCGCTGCCGGCCATCGGCCAGAGCCTGCATGCCGACATCGGCGCGGTGCAGATGAGCCTCACGGCGTTCTTCCTTTCGCTCGGCGCGGGCCAGCTTCTCTACGGTCCGATCTCCGACATGGTCGGGCGCAAGCCGCCGCTGTATGCCGGGCTGGTGCTGTTCGCGCTCGCGAGCGTGGGCTGTGCCATGGCCACCGACATCCAGACGCTGATCGTGCTGCGCTTCGTCCAGGGCCTGGGCGCCGCCGCCGGCATGGCGATTCCGCGCGCGGTGGTGCGCGACCTGCACACCGGCACCGACGCGGCGCGGCTGATGTCGCTGCTGATGCTGGTGTTCAGCGTGTCGCCGATCCTTGCGCCGCTCGCTGGCAGCGCGGTCATCGCTTTCGCCGGCTGGCGCGGCGTGTTCTGGGCCGTGACCATCGCGGCGGTGGCAGGCCTTGCCATGATGGTCAAGCTGCTCGACGAGACGCGCCCGGCTTCGGAGCGCGTGGAAAGCAGCCTCGGCAGCGCGCTTTCGGCCTACTGGCTGCTGCTGCGCGACCGGCACTACCTGGGGCTGGTGTTCATCGGCAGCTTCGCGATGGCGGGCTTCTTCACTTACCTGGCCAATTCGTCGTTCGTGATGATCGACCACTACGGCCTGTCGCCCGCGATGTACAGCGTGGCCTTCGGCGTGAACGCCGCCGCCTTTATTGCGGCGTCGCAGTTCACGGGGGCGCTGGGCGAGCGCTACGGGCTGGTCAACCTGGTGAAGTTCGGCGTGGTCTGCTGCGGCGTGGCGATGGTCGCGATGTTCGTGTACTTCGCGGCGGGCGGCGACAACATCTGGGTGCTCATCGTCCTGTACTTCATCGCCTCGGGTTTCATGGGGCTGGTGATCCCGACCACCGGCGTGCTGGCGCTCGAGATGCACGGCGCCATCGCGGGTACCGCCTCGGCGCTGCTCGGCACGCTGCAGATGCTGACGGGCGCGCTGGCTATGGCGCTGGTGGGCCTCTTCACCGACGGCCGCCCGCTGCCGATGGTGGCCGGCATGGCCGC
Source organism: Variovorax sp. (assembly GCF_965279555.1). Lineage (NCBI taxonomy): Bacteria > Pseudomonadati > Pseudomonadota > Betaproteobacteria > Burkholderiales > Comamonadaceae > Variovorax > Variovorax sp. The sequence continues at coordinate 2,181,142 of NZ_OZ257247.1, forward strand.
CGGCGCGCTGATCGCGCTGGTGCTGACCTGGCTCACGCTGGGCGGCGTGCGCTCCGAACCCGCCGCGCGGACGCAGCAGGCCTGAGCGATGAACACCGTGCGCGCAGGCACTGCGCTTCCGGCGACCGAAGGCACAACGGGCCCGGTGCCCGTCGACGGTCTGGCCCCGCGCGAGCGCCGCTGGGCGATGCTGGTCATCGTGCTCGGGCTGATCGTGTCGGTTCTCGACGGCACCATCGTCAACCTTGCGCTGCCGGGCATCGCGCGCGAGCTGCAGGCCAGCCCGTCGCAGGCGATCTGGGTGGTCAACGCGTACCAGATCGCCACGCTGGTCATGCTGCTGCCGCTGGCGTCGCTGGGCGACCTGGTCGGCTACCGGCGCGTGTACCTCGTGGGGCTGGCGGTGTTCACGCTGTCGTCGCTGGCGGCCACCTTCGCCAATTCGCTCGCCACGCTGACCGCCGCGCGCGCCTTCCAGGGGCTGGGCGCGGCCGGCATCATGAGCGTGAATGCGGCGCTGGTGCGGCTGACGTACCCCTCGTCGCAGCTGGGCAAGGGCATGGCGCTGAATTCGCTGGTGGTGGCCACTTCGTCGGTGGCGGGGCCTTCGGTGGCGGCGGCCATTCTTTCGGTGGCTTCGTGGCCGTGGCTCTTTGCCATCAACGTGCCGCTGGGCATCGTCACCTTTGCGCTGGGCATGCGGGCGCTGCCGTTCAACCGGGTGGCGCCGGCCGCCGGGCTGCGCTTCTCGCCGGTGGACGTGGCGCTCAACGTGCTGATGTTCTCGCTGGTGTTCCTGGGCGTCGACCGCCTGGGCGTACGCGAAGGCGGGGTGCAGGGCGCCGGCGGCTCGCAGGCCTCGGCCTGGGGCATCCTGCTGGCCGGGCTGGCGGTGGGCTTCGTCTACCTGCGGCGGCAGCGCAGGCAGGCGGTGCCGCTTTTCCCCATCGACCTGCTGCGCATTCCGGTGTTCGCGCTGTCCATGGGCACTTCAGTGGCGGCGTTCTGCGCCCAGATGCTGGCCTATATCGCACTGCCGTTCCTGCTGCTCGACGCCTACGGCCGCAGCCACATCGAGGCCGGCCTGCTCATCACCGCGTGGCCGCTGGGCATCGTGGTCATGGCGCCCATCGCCGGGCGGCTGATCGGCCGCTACCCCGACGGGCTGCTCGGCGGCATCGGCCTGGCTTTGCTGGCCGGCGGGCTGGCACTGCTGGCGGCGTTGCCGGCGCACCCGGGCAATGCCGACATCGCCTGGCGCATGGCGCTGTGCGGGCTGGGCTTCGGGCTGTTCCAGTCGCCCAACAACCACACCATCGTGACCTCGCCGCCGGCGCACCGCAGCGGTGCGGCCAGCGGCATGCTGGGCACGGCCCGGCTGACCGGGCAGACGCTGGGCGCCGTGGTGCTGGCGGCGGTTTTCAGCCTCTGGAGTCCGCACGGCGGGCACGGCCCGGTGGTCGCGCTGGTGCTGGCGTCCTGCTGCGCGGCGGTGGCGGCCGTCTTCAGCAGCTTGCGCCTCAAGACGACAAAACCGGGCGGCTGAATGAGTTAGGGTGCTGACCTATGAAGGAAGTACCTGACACGGTGGTCTGCCCCGGCTGCGACGCGATCTACAGCCGCGCGCCGCTGCACCCCCGCGACGTGGCGCATTGCCCGCGCTGCGGCACCGAGCTGGCCCGGCACCCCGGCCAGCAGCAGCGCCGCATCCTTCCGCTGACGGTGGCCTGCCTGATCATGTTCGCCATCGCCAACCTGTTTCCCATCGTCGAGATCGAGCTGCAGGGCCTGCGCAGCCAGACCACGCTGGCCGGCGCGGTGGTGGCGCTGAGCGCCGAGGGCATGTCGGTGGTGGCGCTGCTGGTGCTGGCCACGACCATTCTTTTTCCGTTCCTGCAGCTGTGCATCCTGGCCTACCTGCTGGTGCCGCTGAGCCGCGAGCATCGGCCCGCGGGCTTCGCGCTGCTGGTGCGGGCGATGCAGTCGCTGCGGCCCTGGGGAATGATCGAAGTGTTCCTGCTGGGCGTGCTGGTGGCCATCGTCAAGCTGTCGAGCATGGCGACTGTGGTGCCGGGGCCGGCGCTCTGGGCCTTCGTGGCGCTCACGGTCATGCTGACGGCGGTGCTTTCGTTCAACCCCGGCGCGTTCTGGGAAATGACCTTCCGGCCGAAGGCGTCCGATGCCGACACGGACGAGGGCGGGGCGTCCGCATGAAGCTTTTTCCCTTTCGCAAGGCCGCTCGAGAAGAGCACGCCCATGACGATCATGAGGACGATGACGCCCCGGTCGCCACCGCCGCGTCGCTCGGCCTGCTGGCCTGCCGGCATTGCGGCGCGGTCTGGAAGGACGCGGAGGAGGGCGAGGCCTGCGGCCGTTGCGGCACCCATCTGCATACGCGCAAGCCGCAGAGCCTGAACCGCACCTGGGCCTTCCTGATCGCGGCCTGCATGATGTATATACCGGCCAACCTGCTGCCGGTGATGATCACGCGCACGCTGTTCGGCGCGCAGTACGACACGATCCTGAGCGGCGTCATCTATTTCTGGGTGTCGGGCGCCTACGGCCTCGCGGCCATCGTCTTCATCGCCAGCTTCCTGGTGCCGCTGTTCAAGCTCGCGGTCCTGTTGTTGCTTGTGGTGCTGGCGCAGCGCGGCAGCACCTGGCGCCAGCGCGAGCGGGCAAGGCTTTATCACATCATCGAGGTCATCGGCCGCTGGTCGATGCTCGACGTGTTCGTGGTGTCGCTGCTGACCGGGCTGGTGCAGATCCAGGGCTTCGCGGTCATCACCGCGGGCGTGGGCATCGCGGCCTTCGGCTCCGTGGTGGTGCTCACGATGCTGGCTTCGCTGAGCTTCGATCCGAAGCTCACCTGGGACAGCAAGGAAGAGCAGGCCCTCGCCGAGGGCCGTGAAGTTCCGCAGGAACGTGGCAAAAGGGACGAGAAACCAGCATGAGTGAACCAGAGCAACCGCAAGACGACAAACCGGCGCCCCCGGCGCTCCCCAGGCCACGCGTGGCGCGACGGCGCGAATGGCTGCCTTCGCTGATCTGGCTGATTCCCATCGTCGCGGCGCTGGTCGGCATCACGCTGGTGGCGCGCATCCTGATGGAGCGCGGCCCCGAGGTGGTGCTGACCTTCAAGACCGCCGAGGGCCTGGAGGCCGGCAAGACAGCCGTCAAGTACAAGGACGTGCAGATCGGCCTCGTCACTCGCCTGCGGCTGGCGCGCGACCGCTCGCATGTGCGCGTGCTGGTGCAGTTCAACAAGGACGCCGAGAGCTTCACCGCATCGGACTCGCGCTTCTGGGTGGTGCGCCCGCGGCTGGACACCTCGGGCATCTCGGGGCTGAACACCTTGCTGTCGGGTGCCTACATAGGCGCCGACGCGGGGGTATCGAAGGAAACCTCGGGTGAATTCACCGGGCTCGAAACCCCGCCCATCGTCACGCGCGACGACTCGGGCCAGCAGTTTCTTCTGCGCGCCAACGACGTGGGCTCGCTCGACGTGGGCTCGCCCGTGTACTTCCGGCGCGTGAAGGTCGGGCAGGTGGCCGCCTACGAACTGGACGGCGACGGGCGCGGCGTGACCATCCGCGTGTTCATCAATGCACCCTACGACAAGTTCGTCGGCATGAACACGCGCTTCTGGCAGGCCAGCGGCATCGACGCGCAGCTCAGCGCCAGTGGCTTCACGCTGCGCACGCAGTCGCTCGCAACCATTTTGCTGGGCGGCATCGCGTTCCAGGCGCCCGACGACGCGATGGGTCCGCTGGCCAAGGCCAACGCATCGTTCACGCTGGCGCAGGACGAGGCCACGGCCATGAAGGAGCCCGACGGTCCCTCGCAGACGCTGCTGATGTATTTCAACCAGTCGCTGCGCGGCCTGACGCCGGGCGCACCGGTCGACTTCCGCGGCGTGGTGATCGGCGAGGTCAAGTCGATCGGCGTGGAGTTCGACCGCGCCGAGCGCGAGTTCCGCATGCCGGTGCTGGTGCAGGTCTACCCCGACCGGCTGCGCCGCAAGGAGAACCACGGCAATACCGAGGCCACCGAGTCGCGCGCCACGCAGCAGGAGCGGCTGCGCTTCCTGGCGGAGAAGGGCCTGCGCGCCCAGCTTCGCAACGGCAACCTGCTGACCGGGCAGGTCTATGTGGCGCTCGACTTCTTCCCGAAGGCGCCGGCTGCCAGGATCGACGTGACGAAGAACCCGATCGAGCTGCCCACGGTGGCCAACAGCCTCGACGAGATCCAGTCGCAGGTGCAGGAAATCGCGACCAAGCTCAACAAGGTGCCCTATGAGCAGATCGCCGGCGACCTGCGCACCACGCTCGCCACGCTCAACAAGACGCTGACCGCCACCGAGCAGACCGTGAACCGCATCAACAGCGACGTCACGCCCGAGCTGGCGGCGGCCATGAAGGACGTGCGCAAGACCGTCAACACGGCAGAGCGCACGCTGGCCGACGACTCTCCGCTGCAGCAGGACATGCGCCAGACGCTGCGCGAACTGACGCGCGCGGCCGGCTCGGTGCGCGTGCTGACCGACTACCTCGAGCGCCATCCCGAATCGCTGCTGCGCGGCAAACCGGACGACAAGAAATGAAGCTGAAACTTGCATTCATCGCACTGACGGCCACGCTGGCGACCATGCTCGCAGGCTGCGCCAGCAAGCCCGACAACTACTACACGCTCGCGAGCCCGGTCATCGCCGCCGACGCGGCGCCCTCGACGCTTGGCGGCGCAGTGCCGCTCTACATCGAGCTGGCGCCGGTGGCCGTGCCCGAGCGCTTCGCCCGCCCGCAGATGGTCGTGCGCCAGCCCAACGGCAGCGTGCAGGTCGAGGTGCTGGAGCAGCACCGCTGGGCCTCGTCCTTCGAGAACGAGTTGCGCGATGCGCTGGCCAGCGGCATCGCCGGTCGGCTCGGTGCGCTCGACGTGACCAAGGGCGGCCGGCAGACATCGCAGCCGGTGTGGCGCATCGCGGTGCAGCTGCGGCAGTTCGACGCGGTCGATGGCGGGCGCGTGGATGCCGGCTTCAGCTGGACCTTGCGGCGTTCGGACGAAGCGCGCACGCTGGTGTGCCAGCTGAACCTCGGCGAAGCCGTGGGCAGCGGCATGGACGCGGTGGCGCGTGGTGCGCAGCGTGTGACAGCCGCGGCGGCGGCGGCCATGGCGCACAGCGTGGATGCGGCGCGCGCGAATCCGTCGGCGACGACCTGCGCGACCTGACTCTTTCTCTTGGCAGAGCGGGGGCAGGAGCAATAAACCGGAGACCCTCATGGCACAGATCGGCAAGGCGCCCTGCGACGACACGCTGATCCTGCACGGAGCCAGGCCGCAGGAAAGCGCCTGCCCCGAAGCCTCCAAGCCCTGGGTGCTGGCTGCCGCCATCGTCGGCTCCAGCATGGCCTTCATCGACGGCACCGTGGTCAACGTCGCGCTGCCGGCCATCCAGTCCGACCTGCATGCCACCGCCTTCCAGGCGCAATGGGTGGTCGAGTCCTATGCCTTGCTGCTCGCCGCGCTGCTGCTGGTGGGCGGCGCGCTGGGCGACCTTTACGGGCGCCGCCGCATCTTCGCGATCGGCGTGGGCCTCTTCGCCGTGTCTTCTGTGGCCTGCGCGCTCGCGGGCAGCGTGCAGCAGCTCATTGCGGCGCGGGCGGTGCAGGGCATCGGCGGCGCGCTGCTGGTGCCGGGCAGCCTCGCGCTCATCAGCGCCGCCTTTCCCGAGAAGGAACGCGGCAAGGCCATCGGCACCTGGTCGGGCTTCAGCGGCATCACGGCGGCGGTGGGGCCGGTGCTCGGCGGCTTCCTGGTCGACCACTTCTCATGGACCTGGGCGTTTCTCATCAATCTGCCGATGGCTCTGCTGGTGCTGTGGATCGTGTGGCGCCACGTGCCGGAAAGCCGCGGCGCCTCGGCCGGCGGAGGGCTCGACATCTGGGGCGCGCTGCTGGCCACTGTTGGGCTGGGCGGCATCGTCTATGCCTTCATCGAGGCGCCCACGCAGGGCTGGCGCGCACCGGCAGTGTTGGCCGCGCTGGCCGTCGGCGTGCTGGGCAGCGCGGGCTTCTTCCTTGCAGAGCGCAAGGTGCGCGCGCCGATGCTGCCGCTCGGGCTGCTGCGCATAGGCAACTTCAGCGGCGCCAACCTGCTGACGCTGCTGCTGTACGCGGCGCTGGGCGGCAGCCTTTATTTCTTTCCGCTCAACCTGATCCAGGTGCAGGGCTACTCGGCCACGGTGGCGGGCGCGGCGCTTCTGCCGTTCATCTTCATCATGTTCGCGCTCTCGGGCTGGGCGGGGCAACTGGTCGACCGGTTCGGGCCGCGCATTCCGCTGGTCGTCGGACCTTCCATCGCCGCCGTGGGCTTCGCGCTGTTCGCGTTGCCGGGCGTCGGCGCGAGCTACTGGAGCGGCTTCCTGCCAGCCGTGTTGGTGCTGGGCCTGGGCATGGCGGTGACTGTCGCACCGCTCACGACCACGGTCATGAACGCGGTCGGGCCCGACCTGGCGGGCGTGGCCTCGGGGGTGAACAACGCGGTGTCGCGCGCGGCGGCGGTGCTGGCGATCGCGGTGTTCGGCGCGGTCATGGCGGCGGTCTTCGACGTGGCTCTGGCAGGCCAGTTGCGCGAGATCGGCGCCTCGGCGCAGGTGTCGGCGTTCCTGGAAGGCGAGCGCAGCAAGCTGGCCGGCGCGGCGATGCCTGCGGGTGTCGATGCGGCTACGGCGGCGGCGCTCAAGCGGGCTGTGGCCGAGTCGTTCGTGGCGGGGTTCCGGTGGGTGATGCTGCTGGGTGCTGGGTTGGCGGTGTTGAGCGCGGCAAGTGCATGGGTGATGATCCGGCGCACGGCCACCGCGGAAGGAGCCGGCGGCAAGACCTGAGACTGAGGAGACATTCCGGTGCAGGAAGAACAACACTTCGATGTATTGATCGTCGGCGCCGGCCTCTCGGGCATCGGCGCCGGCTACCACCTCCAGGCCAACTGTCCGGGGCGCAGCTACGCGATCCTCGAAGGGCGCGAACGCAGCGGCGGCACCTGGGACCTGTTCCGCTACCCGGGCATCCGCTCGGACTCCGACATGTACACGCTGGGCTATTCGTTCCGGCCGTGGACGCAGGCCAAGGCCATTGCCGATGGCCCGTCGATCCTGAAGTACGTGCGTGAGACAGCGCAGGCACATGGCATCGACCGGAAGATCCGCTTCGAACATCGCGTGGTGCGCGCCTCCTGGTCGACGCCCGAAGCACGGTGGTGGGTCGACATCGAGCACGGCCCAGGGCGCGAGCCGCTTCGCATGAGCTGCAACTTCCTCTTCATGTGCAGCGGCTACTACAGCTACACGGCCGGCTACACGCCGGAGTTCGCGGGCACCGCCGACTACACCGGCCGCATCGTCCATCCGCAGCATTGGCCCGACGACCTGGACTACGCAGGCAAGCGCGTGGTCGTGATCGGCAGCGGCGCCACCGCGATGACGCTGGTGCCCGCGCTGGCGAAGACCGCCGCGCACGTCACGCTGCTGCAGCGCTCGCCGACCTACGTGGTGTCGCGCCCGGCCGAAGACCCCTTGGCCAACCGTTTGCGGCGCCTCTTGCCGGCACGGTTGGCGTATGGCATCACGCGGTGGAAGAACGTGTTGCTGAGCATGCTGTTCTTTCGTCTTGCGCGGCGCAAACCGGAGCGTGCCAAGCGGATGATCCTGGGCGGCGTTCGCCAGGCGTTGGGGCCGGGCTACGACATAGCCACGCACTTCACGCCGCGGTACAACCCGTGGGATCAGCGGCTGTGCCTCGTGCCCGATGGCGACCTGTTCGCGGCACTGAATGCGGGCCGTGCCTCGATGGTCACGGACCACATCGACCGCTTCACGCCGCGTGGCATCCGGCTTAAGTCGGGCAAGGAGCTGGAGGCCGACCTGATCGTCACCGCCACAGGGCTCGACCTGCAGGTGCTCGGCGGCGTCGCACTCGATGTCGACGGCGTTTCCGTCGATCCGGCCGCGACCTTCAACTACAAGGGAATGATGTACAGCGACGTGCCCAACCTCGCGTCGTCGTTCGGCTACACGAATGCCTCATGGACATTGAAGTGCGACCTGACCTGCGAGTACGTCTGCCGGCTGCTCAACCACATGGACAAGCACGGCTGGCGGCAGTGCATGCCGCGCAACACCGATCCGGCGCTGATAGCCGAGCCGTGGCTCGATTTTTCTTCGGGCTACGTGCAGCGCTCGATAGGCAAGTTCCCGAAGCAGGGCTCGCGCGCGCCGTGGCGGCTGTACCAGAACTACGCGCGCGATCTGATGAGCTTGCGCTTCGGGTCGGTGGCGGATGGGGGGATGGAGTTTTCGAGCCCGCGCAACGGCGTCTAGGCCGCGGGCATGTGCGCGGGCGAGAGCAGGGCGTCCAGTTCCGTCCACAGCGGATCGCATTGCCCCGCCCTGAACGCAGCCGCCCTGAAGGTCGGATGCTCGCCGTGATAGGTGTCCCACAGCGTGCGGTGCCCGTCCGCCACGCAGGCCCGCACATTGGCAAGCCGGTCTGCCGCCTTCACCACCAGCGCCAGTTCCTCATCGCCAGTCACTTTCGCCAGCGCCGCATAGGTCTTGGCCTTGCGTTCCTTGCGATTGGCGCCGGGCGCGTCGGTCAACAGCGCCACGCACTTGGCGACGAGGTCGCCGAAGCGCGATTGCACGTCGGCCACGGTGGCTTCGGTGTCTTCCACCACGTCGTGCAGGAAGCCGACGACGCGTGCCTGCTCGCCATAGGGCTGAAGCAGGGCGGCGACGGCATCGAGGTGGTGCACGTACGGGTGCACGCCGTATTTCTGGTCGCCGTGCATCTCGACGGCATAGGCTCGGGCGGCTTCGGGTGTCGACGAGGTGGTGGTGGTCATGGGCGTCCTTTGGTTTTTCCATTCTGCCTTTGCGGGCGACTCTGTTGACAAGGGACGCCCACCGCTTCGATACTGAACTCTCTGGTTCATCGTTGAAGCAAAGGAGACCCGCATGCAAAAGATCGTTCCCTGCCTCTGGTTCGACCGCAACGGCGAAGACGCGCTGAAGTTCTACACCGGCATTTTTCCGAACTCGCGCGTGACCGACAAACTGCTCTGGGGCGACACCAACCCCGCACTGAAGGGACAGCTGCTCACCGCGATCTTCGAGCTCGAAGGGCAGGAGTTCATGGTGATCAACGGCGGGCCGCAGTACAAGTTCACCCCGGCCATCTCGATGTACCTGCGGTGCAAGACGCAGGCCGAGGTCGACAACTACTGGAACAGGCTGCTCGAAGGCGGTGGCGAGCCGGTGCAGTGCGGCTGGCTCACCGACCGCTACGGCGTGTCGTGGCAGATCGTGCCCGACGGCCTGATCCAGATGTTCCAGGACAAGGACGCGGCCAAGGCCGCGCGCGCAATGCAGGCGATGATGAAGATGGTCAAGCTCGACATCGCCGAGGTGCGCAGGGCCTACGACGGGGCGTGATCCGCCGCCGTGGCCCTGCCGGTGTCTACACCAGCCGGTGGATCGCCTTCTTGCGCCAGACCAGCTGGTAGTACGCGGTCTGCAGCAGCAGCATCGCGCCGAAGGTCACGGGGTAGGCGATCCAGATGCCGTCCAGCCCGATGCGGTGGCTCATGGCATACGCCACCGGCACTTCGACACCCAGGATGCAGACGATGGAGATCAGCGTCGGAACCAGCACCGAGCCGCTGGCCCGCATGACCCCCGACAGCGCCGCTGCCATGCCGAAGATCACCAGGCTCCACAGCATGATGTGCAGCAGCGTCTGCGCGATCTCGAGCACTGGCTCGCTCGTGATGAAGAATGCCATCAGGTGGCGCGAGAACAGATAGCCCAGCACCACCAGGCTGCCGGTCAGCACCACGTTCATCAGCAGCGCGGTCTTGGCGATGGCGCCGAGCCGGTTGGCCCGGCCCGCGCCAATGGCCTGCGCGCCGAGGATCGACGCGGTGATGGCGATCGAAATGGCCGGAAACTGCACGTACGCCACCACCTGGTTCACCGCGCCGTAGGCGGCAGTGGCGCTGGAGCCGTAGCTGTTGACCATCGACAGCAGCACCACTTCGGCCAGCGCGACCACGATCATCTGCACGCCCGTGGGCACGCCGATCTTGAGCACTGCCTTCAGCAGCTGCGGCTGGATGCGCAGGTGGCGCATGAACTCCGCGTCGGGCGCCAGCGGGCTCTTGCGCTGGCGCAGCCGGAAGCCCAGCCAGGTGGTCGCCACCGCGAACGACAGCACCGAGGCCCAGGCGCCGCTGGCCACGCCGAGCTGCGGCAGGCCGCCCCAGCCGCGGATGAGCGCCGGCGTGACCACCAGCCCGATCAGCGTCGAGATCATCAGCGTGAGCAGCGGCGTCACGGTGTCGCCCACGCCGCGCAGCATGGCGGTGGCCAGCAGGAACACGAACACGCCCGGCATCGCGATCAGCATGATGCGGGCATAGCGGGTGGAGTCGGCCAGCACGTCGGGCGGCGTGCCCAGCGAAGCCAGCATGGGCGTGGTGAAGGCCCCGCCGAACACAGCGATGACGAGGCCCGCGAGCACGCCCACGGTGAGCGTGGTGCCGGCCACGGCCTTGGCCTTGGCGGCGTCGCGCGCGCCCCAGGCCTGGCCGATCAGCACCGAGGCGCCGGCGCCCAGGCCGATGATGAAGGCGATGAAGAAGAACATCACCGGGAAGAAGCTCGACACGGCCGCCAGCGCGCTCACGCCGAGCATCTGCCCGACGTAGATGTTGTTGAGCGTGCCCGAGAGCGATTGCAGGATGTTGCTGAGCAACATCGGCGCGAGGAAGAAAAGGAAGACCTTCCACAACGGCCGCGCGGCGCCGGCGGGCGCGACCGGCACGCCCTTCATGCCGCTGGGGCCCGTCGTGCCGGGTGCTTCAGTGGGTACTCTCATTCATGGCTCCAGCCGGGGGCGGACAGTTCTTGCAGGTGGGCGCGCAGGTCGGCGGGCCAGGGTTCGATCAGGTTGCCGAAGCGTTGCTCCTCGCCGGCGAACAGGGCGCGCGTGGCTTCCTCGAAGCCGGGCAGGTTGCCCGCGATGGCGGTCATGACGCGGTAGGTGGTCTCGCGCGCGGCACGCACGGCGTCGCGATCGGCATGCACGCGGCGCGCCTCGTCGACCAGCTTGCGCAGCGCGACCGAGGCGCCGCCGGGCTGGCGGCCGAGCCAGTCCCAGTGGCGCGGCAGCAGCGTGACTTCACGCGCGACCACGCCGAGCTTGGGGCGACCGACGCCGCGCGGCGTTTCGTCGCGGTGTTCGGCTTCGGGGTCGGGCAGTTCGCGCAGATCGAGGTCGAGCTGCGCACCGGTCTGGTCGTCGAACACGAGATAGGGCCCGGGGTCGTCGCGGCGACGAAGCTGGTCGAGCACTTCGGCGCGGGTGCCGCGTGCGATGCGCCGGAAATCGAAGAACACCGTGAGGGTGGTGGGAGGGGTGTCTGGTGACATGCGGATGTTGTGTTTCCTGATTCCTGTCGAAAGAGGAGGCCGGGAGAAACGAGTTGCGTAATCTACCCGCTGCGGCGCCCACGTGTGCGCCGCGTTGTCGCTCATATCGCCCGCAGCACGGCGTGGGCGTCGGACAAGTGCCGCTGATCGATGGAGCGGACTGCCTCCTTGCAGTGCGCTTCGACCGTCGCGGCCGCATCGCGCACCAGTTGCCGTCCGCCGGAGCGAAGCGCGGCATGGCGGCTGTTGTCGGTGCCGGCACCTGCCACGCGTTCGGCCAGGCCCGTTTTCTCGAGCAGCACCATCTTGCGGATCAGCGCCGACATCGGCAGCCCCAGCGTGCGCGCCAGGTCTGCCATCGGCATGCGGCCTTGCTCCGTGCGCAACAACAGATAGAGGAGGGTGAAGTCGGCGAAATTCAAGCCGTGGAAAGCACCGAGATCGTCGTCCAGCTTCAGCGCCAGGCTGGCGTGGGCGCGGCCCAGGTCCAGGCAGAAGGAGAGGGCATCGGTGCTCATGGCTTGTTGTAGCCCTTCTCGCTGAAACACTGCAGTTCTTCCTGCCAGAGAGCGAGCAGCTTTTCGAGTTCTGCCTTGCGGTCGAAGGCGGGATCGTCCTCGCGCTCCTTGACCCGGTCGATCACCTCGAAGCTGAAATGCGCCGCGCCCTGCGCTGCCCAGTCCTGCCCCAGAGGCTTGCAGCGGTGGGAGCCCATGCAGAGCTCGAAGCGCGCACGGTTCATCGCGCCTTCGACGTCGAGGCTGCCGGCCACATAGATACGGCCGTTCACCGTGTTTCGCACGACGAAGACGCCTGCCGGGCGCACGGATTCCTTGTATTGGCGGCTCAGGGCGCGCCTGTTTTCGGGTGACAGGTTCATGCGCCGAATATTACCCGGATTAAATTAAACCGGCAATACACCCGGGTAAAATTAACTCAGCCCTCCCTGAATCGCCGCCATCCCCGCGCGATGCGTGCCTTGACCGCGCGCACCGTCCGCCACAGACGGCTTTGCCGAACGATGGTGAGCACCCGGTCTTTCCAGGCTTTCCAGCGCGGATACCAGCGCGCGAACCACGGAATGCGCATGAGCGGCCGCTCGACCAGCTGGAAGATCCGCGCCACGATGGCCGTGCCCACCAGCTTGGCGAGCACCAGCACGGTCAGCGCGGTGGCGGCATGACCACGGCTGAAGAGGAAGAGGGCGAGCACCTTCACCGGCAGAAGCAATATCACCGGCACGAAGAAGGCCAGCAGCGCGCCCCAGGGCGGCAGTTGGCGCAGGCGGTTTTCGAGGCGCGCCCATAGGGGAAGACGCGCGAGCCGCGCCATGAGCGCGGCCAGCGGCTCCCAGCCCCACTCCTCGAAAAGCAGCAGAGGAACGAGGAGCGCGGTGCCCAACGCGCGGACGAGGGCACGAAAAACGCGCAGGACGCGCGCGAAAGGTGTCATGCGCGAAGGTTAAGGCAAGGCGCTGCTCGCGCGGCGCCTGCTGCCGACCCTACTTGCGCGTCGGCAGGAAGAACAGATACTCGCCGCGGCCCAGCTCCGGCGTGACCTCGTAGCCGGGGCACACGTCGCCTTCGCACTGGATGATGACGACGCGCGGCCAGATGGTCGCCGCCGTCGGGTAGCCGGGCATGTACTGCGGCACATGCCACACGCCGAGGTCGCCTACCGGTTGGGCCTTGTCGGTGCCGGATGCGTTCTGCAAGCCGCTGCCCATGTTCATGCGCTGGATGCGCAGCGTGTCCAAGGGCGGCGGGGCCGCCGCCGCGGCTGTTGCCAGGCAACACGCCGCGGTCCAGAGAAATACGGTCCTGGTCATCATGGACTCCGCGCGCTCACTGCGGGTAGGCCGTCGACTGCGGCGCGGTGGCGATGTCGCCGACCGGCTCCGCCGACAGGATGCGCTGCGCGCGCAGGGCGGCCGCCACGTCGCTGGCATCGATGGTCGTCACCGTCGCGCTGGATACCGGCATCGAGACCACGGCCGGCGGCTCGGCTGCAGCCACCGGCTGCGCGACGGGTTGCACAACCGGCTCCGCGGCGGCGACGGGCGAGGGTTGCACCACCGCGACCGGTGCCGGTGGCGGGGCAGGCACGGGCGCCGGCGGAGCCATCGCCACGGGGGGCATGGGCGCGGAGGCGACGGGGGCAGCAGGGGCTACGGGTCGCGTCGAGGAAACCGTGGGCGCGCCAGCCGACGAGGCTTGCGGTCCGTAGGCGCCTACGCGCTCGTCGGCGGTCATCGATTGCGGGCACTTGGTCCCCGTCATCTCCAGCGCCGCCTGGGCCGCCGGGTCCATGCAGTCCATTGCCAGCGACGCTGCCTTCATGCCCTTGTTCCAGAGCTCGCGGCTCATCTTCAGGCGCTTGCAGTGCTCGTCCGTCCAGGTGGTGCCGAAACTGAGGCCTACACCGGGGCCGTTGGCGCTCGCGCTGGTGCTGCCCATGCAAGTGTCGTTGCTGGTGGTCAGGTTGGGTCCGTTGACCGACGGCACGTTCTTGATCGTGTAACTGCCCCCGTACTCGACGCCTGTCGTGCCGCTGCTGTTGACGTTCTGGGTGCTCGTCACGCTCGAAGTGGTGTTCGAGGGACTCGCGAACGTCACGGCCTGGTTGTTGCCCTGGGCCGACGTCGTGGCCGAGCTGCTCGAGCCGTTGTTCGCGCCGCCTGCCGTCGTCTGAGCCATTGCCGCCGCGGATACCGTCAGCAATGCGAGGAAAAGCAATTTTTTCATTTTTTCAACTCCTTTGAAGGCTAGGGGAGGGGCATGGCCCCTCCCCATTTCCGAGTTCAACAACCGCTACATCGGAAGTTCAGGGTGCCGATGCGGTTGCGCCGGCGCCGGCCAGGCCGCCGGTGCCGCCACCGTTGCTGAAGCCGCCGGCATTGCCGAAGCTGACGTTGGTCACGCCAAAGGAGCCGCCGGTCGAGCCTGCGGTTGCCGACGTGGTGGTGCCGTTGATGAAGCCGTTGACCGCGCCGGAAGAAGCGCTGTAGCCCGAGGTCGTGCCCGACGTGCGGGTCACGATGGCCAGGCCGCCGCCAGGACCGGCAGCTGTCGCGGCCGTGTTGTTGGTGACCGAACTGGCGCTGCCGCCGGCACTGCCGCTGATGGGGTTCGAGCCGCCAGCGCTGTAGTGGGCGTTGGAAGCCGCGCCGGCATTGGCAGAAGCGTTGGCGCCGCCCACCGCGAGGCCGTTGCCGGTCGTTGCGGCCACGCTGGTCACCGAGCCTTGCGTGGTTGCCGTGCCGCCGGCCGTTGCACCGCCGAGCCGGATGCCCGGGAAGCTGACTGCGCCGCCTGCTGCGTTGGCGCTGGCCGACGAGCTGGAGTTGGCTGCGTTGTAGCTCAATGCACTGCCCGTGCCGGAACTGGCTGCCACCGATCCGGCGGAACTGGAAGAGCCGGTCGTCGTGCTGGTGGCGGCGAGGGCCGTCGTGCTGGTTGCCGAGGCAACGCTTCCCACCAGAACCACTGCGATTGCAATGAGAGTCTTCTTCATGATGCTTCCTCGAAAGTGTGTGAAACGAACCTGATCGCCGGACCATCCGGCTATCAGCTAACGGTCTGTGAACGCGGAATGAAATGTTTCCGTGGCGACCGGAACGCAGTTTCAGCGTCGAGGAGGGATAGAAAAATGCCCCAGGCTGGGTAATGCGAGGCTATGGCGAAAGGCGTGGATGAGCGGCTCCGGAACCGGTGCTTGAAACCGCTTCTCCATGCGGCGGCATCCTCGAAAACTACAACTTTCGTTGGACACAAATGCATATCCGCAACAGAATGCAACCAAAGTAAACAAAAAAACTTAATTCAAGATTTTGAATGGAAATGGATTAACTTTTGGTCACGAACACGGTAGTCCATTTGTCACAAAGGGGTTGGAATGGAAAGCGAACTCGACATTTCATTGACAGACATCGGAACTGGGGCTAGGAAATATTCCCCCCCTGGACAGTTCGGCGGGCTGCTCGCACCGTCTGCCGACACACTTCCGTGGCCTGACTTTCTGACCGGCCAAGAGACCAAGCCGGTGCGAGTTCTTCTGGTCGACGACGACCCCTTCGTGAGACGCGTCATCGCCCAGGAGTTGCTGAGCGATCTGCGCATCCAGCTCGAAGGCCAGGCCGGCACCCTGCGCGAAGGACGGCGGCTGCTGATGCAGCATGAATTCGATGTGCTGATGGTGGACATCCGCCTCGGTGACGGCAGCGGATTCGAGCTGATCGAAGAGGCCAAGAAACACCGCAGCGCGGCCGAGATCATCGTCATTTCGGCGCTCGAGGACGAACCCCAGGTGCTGCATGCCTTCGAGCTCGGCGCATCGGGCTACCTGGTCAAGAACGCATGGTTCCAGAGCTATGCGCAGGCCGTGCTGCAGGTGGTCAACGGGGGCGCCGCCATCACCCCCCGGCTGGCCCGCAGGCTGCTCGTGCACCTCGATCACAAGCGCTCGAACGTGAACCCGGTGCGCCCGCCGGACAGCAAGGCGACGCTATCGTCAAGGGAGCGTGAAGTGTTGCGACTTGTAGCGACGGGGTATGTGACCGAAGAGATCGCATTGCAGCTCACCATCAGTGCCCAGACGGTTAACGCCCACGTCAAGAACATCTACCGCAAGCTGCACGCACACACCCGGGCCCAGGCGGTGAGCTTCGCGTCCCACCGGGGCCTGCTCTAGGGGGCGCAATGCTGACGCCGCAGGTCTTTCATCTACCGCACTTCCTGGAAGACCAGTACGTGTGGTTGTCGATAGCCTCGTGGTGCACGCTGCTGACCTGGCTGTGGCCGCGCATTCCCCGCCGCCGCGTGCTCATGTGGGCAGGGCTGGCCGCCGCGATGCACCTCACGCCGGTGACGGCGCAGGTGCTGCGGGCCACCTCCACCATCACCGTGATGGCGCACGACATGCCCGCCACCTTCTGGGCGCTGCAGGCGCTCAACGTGGTGGTGCTGGGCATGATCGTGAGCATCTGGTACTTCTCGCAGCGCCGCGTCGCGCGCGGCCGCCTGGTGCAAGCGGTGCTGGCCGAGCGCCGGCGCATCGCCAACGACCTGCACGACGGCGTGGGCTCCCGGCTGGTGGCGCTGCTGGCCAGCCAGGACCCGAAGGCCGCCGCCGCCCCCGACAGCCTGTCGATGGCCCTGCAGGCCTGCCTGCTCGAACTCCAGATGACGGTGGACGACCTGGACGACCAGACCACCGCCACCGCCGTCGAGCGGCTGGCCCACCTGCGCTACCGTTTGCAGCCCGCCTTCAACCGGCTGGGCATCGCGCTGGTGTGGGACATCGCCGCTTCGGCGCATGCCCGGCCGCTGCCGCCCGAATCCACCATGCAGATGTGCCGGGTCGCGCAGGAGGCGCTGTCGAACGCGCTGCGCCACTCGCACGCCACCCGCGTCGAGCTGCATTTCGGCCCGCAAAGCGGCGCCCAAGGGCTGGTGCTCGAGGTGCGTGACAACGGCCGCGGCATCGGCGCGGCGCCCGGCCAGCCGCCCGAGCAGTTCGGCAAGGGCCTGCGCAGCATGCGCGCCCGCGCGGATGCCATCGGGGGCGAGCTGGCCGTCATGGACGTCGCGCCGCACGGCCTTTGCGTGCGCCTGCTGGTGCCCTCCCAGGCAGCGGGGGGCCCCCAGGCGAGCGAGCGGGCCGAGTCCGAAAGCATGCTGTAACACGCCCGCCGGGCCGCCCGGCCGGGCGCGGCTCGCGCCTATGGCAAACTCCCGCGCTTTGCCAGGGACGCGCTCAAGACATGCAGAAAATCATTCGCCAGCTCGCCGCCGAAATAAAGGTTGGCGAGAACCAGGTGAAGGCCTCCGTCGAACTGCTCGACGGAGGCGCCACGGTTCCGTTCATCGCCCGCTACCGCAAGGAAGCCACCGACGGCCTCGACGACACGCAGCTGCGTGAACTGGAAGCCCGCCTTTCCTACCTGCGCGAGCTCGAGGACCGCCGCGTGGCGGTGCTCAAGGCCATTGACGAGCAGGGCAAGCTGACCCCCGAACTGCGTGCCGCCATCGAATTCGCGCCGACCAAGCAGGAACTGGAAGACCTCTACCTGCCGTTCAAGCAGAAGCGCCGCACCAAGGGCCAGATCGCCCGCGAATTCGGCATCGAGCCGCTGGCCGACAAACTGCTGGCCGACCCCACGCTCGACCCCGCGGTGGAAGCCAAGGCCTTCCTGCAGCCCGCCACCACGCTGGACGACGGCAAGCCGGGCCCCGATTTCTCCACCGTGCCGCTCGTGCTCGACGGCGTGCGCGACATTCTTTCCGAGCGCTGGGCCGAAGACGCCGCCCTGGTGCAGGGCCTGCGCGAATGGCTCTGGGCCGAAGGCCTGCTCAAGTCCAGCCTGATGGCCGGCAAGGACGAGAACAACGCCGACGTCGCCAAGTTCCGCGACTACTTCGAGTACGACGAGCCCATCGGCCGCGTGCCCTCGCACCGCGCGCTGGCCGTGTTCCGCGGCCGCGCGCTCGACATCCTGGACGCCAAGCTGGTGCTGCCGGTCGAGCCCGAGCCGGGGAAGCCCAGCATCGCCGAAGGCCGCATCGCGCTGCACCTGGGCTGGAGCCATGCCGGCCGCCCGGCGGACGACCTGCTGCGCAAATGCGTGGCCTGGACCTGGCGCGTCAAGCTGGCCCTGTCGACCGAGCGCGACCTGTTCACCCGCCTGCGCGAAGACGCCGAGAAGGTCGCCATCAAGGTGTTCGCCGACAACCTGCGCGACCTGCTGCTGGCCGCGCCCGCCGGCCCGCGCGTGGTGATGGGGCTTGACCCCGGCATCCGCACCGGCGTGAAGGTGGCCGTGGTCGATTCCACCGGCAAGCTGGTCGAGACCGCCACCGTGTTCCCGCACGAACCGCGCAAGGACTGGGAAGGTTCGCTGCACACGCTGGGCAAGCTGTGCGCCAAGCACGGCGTGAACCTGATCGCCATCGGCAACGGCACCGCCAGCCGCGAGACCGACAAGCTGGCCGCCGACCTCATCAAGCTGCTGGCCAAGATGGCCGCGCAGGCCGGCGCGCCCGAGATCAAGGTCGACAAGGTGGTGGTGAGCGAGGCCGGTGCCTCGGTGTATTCGGCCAGCGAATTCGCCTCGCAGGAAATGCCCGACGTCGACGTGAGCCTGCGCGGCGCGGCCTCCATTGCGCGCCGCCTGCAAGATCCGCTGGCCGAACTGGTGAAGATCGACCCCAAGAGCATTGGCGTGGGCCAGTACCAGCACGACGTGAACCAGAGCGAACTCGCCCGCACGCTGCAGGCGGTGGTCGAAGACTGCGTGAACTCGGTGGGCGTGGACCTCAACACCGCGAGCGTGCCGCTGCTCAGCCGCGTTTCGGGCCTCTCTGCCAGCGTGGCAAAGGCGGTGGTGCGCTGGCGCGAGGCCAACGGCGCGTTCGCCACCCGCAAGCAGCTGCTCGACGTGACCGGCTTCGGCCCCAAGGCCTTCGAGCAGAGCGCGGGCTTCCTGCGCATCCGCGGCGGCACCGATCCGCTGGACGTGACCGGCGTGCACCCCGAAACCTATCCGCTGGTCGAGCAGATCATCGTGAAGACCGGCAAGCCCATTGCCGAGCTGATGGGCCGCGCCGAGATGCTCAAGACGCTGAAGCCCGAGCTGTTCGCCAATGAGAAATTCGGCGTCATCACGGTCAAGGACATCCTGGGCGAACTAGAGAAGCCCGGCCGCGACCCGCGCCCCGACTTCAAGGTGGCGCGCTTCAACGATGGCGTGGACGACATCAAGGACCTGGTCGAGGGCATGATCCTCGAGGGCACCGTGAGCAACGTGGCCCAGTTCGGCGCCTTCGTCGACCTCGGCGTGCACCAGGACGGCCTGGTCCACGTGAGCCAGCTGAGCCACAAGTTCGTGAACGACGCGCGAGAAGTCGTCAAGACCGGCGACATCGTCAAGGTCAAGGTGATGGAAGTGGACGTGGCGCGCAAGCGCATCGGCCTGTCGATGAAGCTCGATGCGGCGCCCGCGCGCCGCGACGGCCCGCGCGACAACCGCTTCGAGGGCGCGGGGCGCGGCCAGCAGCAAGGCCGCCGCGACAACTCGCCGCAGCCGGCTGGCCAGATGGCCAGCGCGTTCGCCAAGCTGCAGGGGCTGCGCAAGTAAGGAATGGCCAGGTGGCACGTGCCTGTTAAACTAGTCATCTAACTAGTTTGATCGGTGGTCGTCATGAAAACCTGGCCTGTGCAGGACGCGAAGGCGCGTTTCAGCGAGTTCCTCGAAGCCTCCCTGGTCGAGGGGCCGCAAATGGTGACGAAGCGTGGCGCCGAGGTGGCCGTACTCGTTCCGGCAGCGGAATGGCGGCGTTTGCATGCCACCGCCAAGCCGTCGCTCAAGGAACTGCTTCTTTCGGCGGAAGCGCGCACCGAGTTCCTGGTCCCGCAGCGGGGCGCCGCGCGCAGGCGCAGCGTCACGCCAATGCGCTGAGGCCGGCATGTATCTGCTGGACACGAACATCATTTCCGAGCTTCGCAGGCCTCGTCCGCATGGTGCGGTCGTCGAGTGGCTCACGACCATTGCAGACAGCGATCTTCATCTCTCGGCGGTGACGCTCGGAGAGATCCAGGCCGGCATCGAACTCACGCGCGAACAGGACGCGGCCAAGGCCAACGAGATCGAGCAATGGGCCTCGCTGGTGGCGGCGTCGTACAACGTGCGTCCCATGGACGCGGAAACCTTCAGGCTCTGGGCGAAGCTGATGCATCGCAGCTCGAACACGCTGTACGAAGACGCCATGATTGCCGCTACGGCAAAGCAGCACGCGCTGACCGTGGTAACCCGCAACGTGAATGACTTCGCGGGGTTCGGCGTCGAAATACTCAATCCTTTCGAATACACGCGGGCATGAAAGCACTGCGCATCTACGCCGGCCCCGCGGCCCGCAAGCACATCGAGCAGCACGGCCTGCGCCCGCAGGACGTGCGCACCATTCCCGGCGCGGCGGGTGGGCCCAAGGGATTGATCCTCGGGCCGCTCGACCGCTTCATCTTCGGCCGCTGGCTCACGCAGAGCAGCCAGCAGGTGCACCTGGTGGGCGCTTCCATTGGCGCGTGGCGGCTGTCGACGGCATGCCTGTCGGACCCCGAGGCGGCTTTCCAGCGCTTCGAGCATGACTACGTGCGCCAGCAGTTCGAGGTGCCGCCGGGGCAGAAGCGGCTGAGCCCGCAGCAGCTCAGCCAGCGCTTTGCCGAGAGCCTCGACGATTTCTACGGCGGGCGCATTGCCGAGGTACTGAACCATCCGCGCTACCGGCTGCACGTGGTGACTTCACGCGGGCGCCACATCCTCGGGCGCGAGGGCAGGGCGCGTACGCCGGTGGGCTACCTGGGCGCCTTCGCCACCAACAGCCTGAACCGCAAGGGGCTGGGCGCGTGGCTGGAGCGCTGCGTGTTTTCCACGCCCGGCGCGGCGCTGCCTTTCGGCACGCGGGACTTTCGCACCCGCCAGCATGCGCTGAGCGAGGCCAATTTCAACATGGTGCTGCAGGCCTCGTGCTCCATTCCTTTCCTGCTGGCGGCGGTGCACGACATTCCCGGCGCGCCGCGCGGCGCCTACTGGGACGGCGGCATCACCGACTACCACCTGCACCTTGACTACCAGCCGGCTGACGACGGCCTGGTGCTGTACCCGCATTTCCAGCAGGCGGTGGTGCCGGGCTGGCTCGACAAGGGGCTGCGCTGGCGCCACAAGGCCAGCGGCTTCCTCGACCGCATGGTGGTGCTCGCGCCCGATCCCGAATGGGTGAAGACGCTGCCCAACGGCAAGCTGCCCGACCGCAAGGACTTCATCCGTTTCGCCAACGACGCGCAAGCGCGCATCGCGGCCTGGAGCCAGGCCACGCGGGAGGCACAGCGGCTGTCCGACGAGTTCGAAGACTGGCTTCAGCGCGACGGCGTGCCCGAGACGCTGCCGCTCTGATCCGCCGGCCTTGCCTGCCCGGCGACCGCCAGCGGCGCCGCGCAGTCGAGGATGTTCACTTCCACCTTGTCGCCCACCTTGGGCACCGCCCCGGCCGGCAGCCGGCCGGTGCCCAGCGAGCGCGAACGCACGCCGCCGTTGCGGTAGCGCACGACGGCGTAAGGCGCATCGGGCCCGCCATCGGTGCCGCAGTCGCGGTCGACCGTGCCCGCCAGATCGGCCGCGCGGCCCACGTCGACGACCTGCGCGGCGCGCCAGCCAGCCGCGTGCGCCGTACGGTCTAAAGAGTGGGCATCGAACGCGGTGCAGCCGCCGAGCGCCAGCGCACACAGCACCACGGCGCGCGCCACCGACGTCAAGGCGCCGTCCCTGCGACGGCGCCGATGGCGGCGGTGGCCTGGATCTCGACGCGGTATTCGGAGTCGATCAGCTTGGCTCCGACCGTGGCGCGTGCCGGCGTGTGGCCTGCGGGCACCCATTCGTCCCACACCGAGTTCATGGCCTCGTAGTCGCCCACGGTGCGCAGGTAGATCGTGACGCTCACCAGGTCCTTGCGGGTCGCGCCCTGCGTGGCGAGCATGTCGTCGATGTGATGCAGGATCTCGCGCATCTGGCCCGTGATGTCGAGCGACGGGTTCTCCGCCACCTGGCCCGACAGATAAATCAGGCGGGCAGTGCCCAGGTCGACGGTCACCATCTCGCTGAAGCGGGGACCCATCTCGTGGCGAATGATGTTCATGGCGATGCGGATTTCGATGCGGTGAGGGGAGCGGAAGACGAAGAAGAATCGGCAAGCTGCGCTGGCGGTGCGTTCCACCAGCCGCCGCCCAGCGCCTGGAAGAGCGCCGCTGCGTCGGTCAGCCGGAGCGCGCGCGCCTGCACGAGGTTGAGCTGCGCCTGTTGCTCGGCCTGCTGGGCGATGCGCAGCGCCAGCGGGCTGGCATCGCCCAGCCGCACCTGCGTGCGCGTGCGCGCCAGGCTCTGCGATGCGGTGCGCTCGGCCTTCACGGAGGCCTGCAGCGCGCGGGTGTCCGCGTCGATGGCTTCGAGCGCATTGGCCACGTCCTGGAAGGCGCTCAGCACCGTGGCGCGGTATTGCGCTGCCGCCTGGTCGAACGAAGCTCGGGCGGCCGCTTCGCGGTGCTTGAGCGCGCCGCCGTCGAACACCGTCTGCGTCACGTTGCCCGCCAGGCTCCAGAACAGCGATGACGACTTGAAGAGCTTCGACAGCGTGTAAGCCGACGAGCCGTAGCTCGCGCCCAGCGTCACGTTGGGCAGCCGCGCGGCCACCGCCACGCCGATGGCGGCGCTGGCGGCCTGCAGCTGCGCCTCGGCGGCACGCACGTCGGGGCGGTGCTCGACCAGCGTGGACGGCAGCGTCTGCGGCAGTTCTCCGGGCAGTTGCAGCGCGTCGAGCTCGAAATTCGCCGTCACGCCTTGGCTGGGATAGCGGCCGGCCAGCGTGGCCAACAGGTTGCGCTGCTGCGCCAGTTGCTTGTCGAGCGGGGGCAGGGTGGCTTCGGTGGCGGCCAGCGAGGCCTCCTGGGCGTCCACCTCGGCCACCGCGACCTGGCCCAGGCCCAGTTGCTTGCGGTAGGCCTGCAGCACTTCCTTCTGGTCCGCGATGATCGCCAGCGTGGCGCGCTGCTGGGCGCGCAGCGAGGCTTCGGTGATTGCTGCAGCCACCACGTTGCTGCTCAGCGAGAGTCTGGCGGCCAGCGTCTGGAAGCGCTGCTGCCCGGTCTGCGCCTGCGCACCCTCGACCTGCCGGCGCGTGGCGCCGAACACGTCGGGCGTATAGGACACGGTCACCTGCGCCGTATGCAGCGTGTAGAGGTTCGCGTTGGACGACACCGGGCTCGCTACCGCGCCGGCCACGCGCTGCCGCGTGGGCGAGTAGCCCAGCGCCACGCTCGGCCAGAAGGCTGCGCGGTCGGCGGCCTCGTTCTCCTGCGCCACGCGCAGCGCGGCATCGGCAGCCTCGATGGTCGGGTTGCCGGCCAGGCTCTGCGCCACCAGCGCATTCAGCGGCTCCGAGCGAAAGGCCTGCCACCACTGGGCCGGCACGTCGAGGTCGGGCGAGAAGCGGGGCAGTGGCACGCCCTCGGCTTCGGTGGTGCCGGCGGGAGCGGATGTGTACTGCCCCGGCAGGTTCAGCGGCGGCCGGGCGTAGTCGGGCCCGGCCGCGCAGCCGCCCAGCAGCAGCGCGATGCCGGCTGCCACGGGCGTTGCAAGGCTTGTCTTCTTGGTCATGTTTTTTCCTCGCCTTGCTCAACGGTTGCGGCGCGAACGCAGGCCCCAGCCCTTGCGCTCGAACAGGCGCTCCAGCGCGAAGAACAGCGTCGGCAGGATGAACAGCGTCAGCAGCGTCGACACCACCAGACCGCCGACCACCACCGTGGCCAGGCCGCGCTGCACGTCGGTGCCCACGCCCGTGGCCAGCGCCGCCGGCAGCATGCCGATGGAAGCTACGGTGGCCGTCATGAGCACCGGGCGCAGCCGCTCGGTCGCTCCTTCGAGCACCGAGGCTTCCAGCGCCAGCCCTTCGCCGCGCACGCGCCGGAAGTTCGCGACCATGATGATCCCGTTCTGTATCGACACACCGAACAGCGCGATGAAACCCACCGCGGTGGCCACGTTGAGCGTTTCTCCCGCCACATGCACCGCGATCAGCCCGCCCAGCGTGGCCATCGGCACCACGCCCAGGATCAGCGCCACGTGCCGGATCTTGCCGAACTGGAAGAACAGCAGCACCGCCATGATCGACACCACGATCAGCAGCGACACCGCCAGCCGGGCCTGCGCCCGCTGCTGGTTCTCGAACTGGCCGGCCCATTGCAGCCGGAACTTGGCGCGGTCGAACTTCACGTCCTTGGCGATGCGCTCCTGCGCTTCCACCAGGTAGGAGGCGAGGTCGCGTCCGCGGTTGTCGATGCGCACCGTGATCTGGCGCGAGTTGAGCTCGTGCGAAATGGTGCTCTCGCCGGTCTGCAGCTCCACGCTGGCCACCTGCGACAGCGGGACCTTGGCGCCGCCCGCGCCATTGAGCAGCAGCGAGCCGATGGCCTCGGTGCCGCTCTTGGCCGTTTGGGGCAGCTTGACGGTCACGTTGTAGGTGCGGTCGCCGCTGTACACGGTGATGACGGGGGCGCCGCCCATGCCGGTCTGCACCAGGCTGGCCACGTCGTTCGCGTTCACGCCCAGCCGGGCGGCGGCTTCGCGGTCGAGCTTGATGACCACCTGCGGAATCGGCGGCTCCTGGAACAGCGACGCCGATGCGGTGCCGCGCACGGTGTGCAGCAGGTCGACGATCTCGTTGCCGATGCGCCGGCTTTCCTTCAGGTCGTCGCCGTAGATGCGCAGCACCAGCGGGCTGTGCGCGCCGCCCACGGCGTCGTTCACGCCGTCGATGATCGGCTGGCTGATGCCCACGTCGAAACCCGGCATCTTCGAGAAGCGCTCGTTCAGCGTGCGCACGAAGGCTGCCTTGTTCATGCCGGCGGGCCACTCGCTGTAGGGCTTCAGGCCCACGGGCACTTCCACGTGCGAAGGCGTCCAGGGGTCGGTGCCGTCGTCGTTGCGGCCCAACTGCGTCACCACGTAGGAAACCTCGGGGTACTCGAGCAGCACATGGCGCAGCTCGGAAGTCATTTCACTGGCCTTGTCGAGCGAAAGGCCCGACGGCAGCTGCACCTGCAGCCACAGCGCGCCTTCGTCGATGTCGGGCAGAAACTCGCGCCCGGCGGTGGCCCCCAGAACAGCCACCGCGGCCAGCGCGGCGATGCTCAGCGCATAGGCGATTGCGGGCACCCGCAGCAGGTGGCCCAGCACGCGCCGGTAGGCGCCGGTGAGCCACACCAGCGGCTTGTTGACGAACGGCTTCATCGGCTTGCGCAGCGCCACGTAGGCCAGGCTGGGAATCAGCGTGATCGCGCACAGCAGCGCGCCCACCAGCGCATAGCCCACGGTGAAGGCCATCGGCTTGAACAGCTTGCCTTCGGCGCGCTCGAAGGCGAACAGCGGAAAGTAGGCCGTGATGATGATCAGCGTGGCAAAGAAGATCGGCCCCGACACATGGCTCACCGTCTCGAGGATGTTGCCCTCGGTCAGCGTGGCGTTGGGCTCTTCCTCGCGCCGCCGCAGGATGGCTTCCATCACCACGATGGCGCCGTCCACGATGATGCCGAAGTCGATCGCGCCTAGCGAGAACAGGTTGGCCGGCATGCGGGTGAAGTGCATCACGATGAACACCGTGACCAGCGACATCGGAATCGCCACCGCCGCCACCACCGCGCTGCGCGGGCTGCCCAGGAAAAGAATGAGCACGAAGCAAACCAGCGCCATGCCTTCGAGCACCGTGTGCGTCACCTTGTCGACCGTGAGCTTCACCAGGTCGTCGCGATCGATGTAGGGCACGATCTTCACGCCCATGGGTGCAAGCTGCGCCTGCAGCTCGTCGATCTTCTTGTGTACGCCCTCGAGCACCCTCGACGGGTTCTCGTACTTGAGCATCAGCACGATGCCTTCGATGGTGTCGGGGTTCCTGTCCTTGCCCAGGATGCCGCCGCGCTCCTGGTGGCCGAACTGCAGGCGCCCCAGGTCGCGCACCAGCACCGGCGAGCCGTTGGACTGCGACACCACCACCGCGCCCAGGTCGTCCAGCGAGGTGATGAGGCCGATGCCGCGCACCACGTAGCTCTGTTCGCCGCGCGCAATGCGCCCGCCGCCGGCGTTGGCGCTGTTGTTGTTGATGGCCGTCACCACGTCGCTCAGCGCCAGGCCGTATTTCTGTAGCGCCGCCGGGTCGAGCTCCAGCTGGAACTCCTTGGTGAAGCCGCCGAAGTTGGTGATGTTGACCACCCCGGCCACTTGGCGCAGCCCCGGAATCACGGTCCAGCGCTGGATCTCCGAAAGCTCCATCAGGTTCTTGGTGTCCGACTCCAGCGTGTAGCGGTAGATCTCGCCCGCCGGGCCCGCCACCGGGTCCAGCCCCGGCTGCGCCCCGGAGGGCAGCGAGACCTGGCCGATGCGCTCGGTCACGCGCTGGCGCGCGAAGTAGTCGTCGGTGCCGTCCTTGAAGGTCAGCGTGATCAGCGAGAGCCCGAAGGTGCTGCTCGAGCGGATCGAGGCCAGCCCCGGCGTGTTGCTCAGCGCCCGCTCCAGCGGCGTGGTGATCTGCTGCTCGATTTCTTCCGAAGCCAGGCCGTTGACCTGGGTCGTGACCTGCACCGTCACGTCGCCCAGGTCGGGATAGGCCTCGACCGTCATTTGCGTCCAAGACCAGGCGCCGAACAGCACCAGGGCAATGGACATCGCCCAGACCAGGTGTCTGCGGCGAAAGAACTGGGTGATGATGAGATTAATCATTCAGCAGCACACCGCCACGCACCACCACACGCTCGCCGGCATTCAGGCCGCTGCGAATGCGCACCTGGTCGCCGTCTTCGCGGCCCAGCTCGACCACCCGCCGAACGAAGGTCCAGGGCTCGGCCTCGACGAACACGCTCACGGCGTCGTTGTTCATCAGCAGCGCCGACGCCGGAACCTGCGGCTGCGCCCCTTGCGGCACGCCGAGCACGGCGGTGGCGTACATGTTGGGCTTGAACAGCCCCTCGGGGTTGGCGAACACGATGCGCGCCTTGGCGCGGCGCGTGTCGGCGTCGAGCACCGCACTCACGAAGCCGACCTTGCCGGTGAGGCGGCGACCCGGGTAGGCGGCCAGCGTGACCGTCACGTTCTGGCCGGGCGCAACCGCGCCCACCACGTTCTCGGGCACGTTCACCGTCACCCAGACCGAGTCGAGGTTGGCCACCGTCATCAGGGTGGCCGTGGCGTCGTTCAGGTTGGCGCCGGCGCCGGCGTTCAGCGCGGTGACCGTGCCCGACATGGGCGCGACGATCTTCAGCAGCTGGCCGGCCTGCGCGCCGCTGCCGTCCGCGCCCAGGCTGTGCAGGCGCGTCTCGCTGCGGCGCAGCTCGGCTGTCTGCTGCGCGACGGCGCTCTGGGCCGCTTCCACGTCCTTGGCCGCGTTGGAACCGGCTTCGTTCACGCCGCGCGCACGCACCAGCGCACGCTGCGCCAGGTCGAGCGCGTCGCGGGCCTTCTGTGCGTCGGACACGGCTTGCGCCAGGTCGGGCGAGGTCATCGTGGCCAATACCTGGCCGCGCTTGACCGTGTCGCCCAGGCGCACCTTCAGCTCGACCAGCTTGCCGGTCAGCGGCGGCAGCACGTTGACGGTGCTGGCCGGGTTGGCTTCCACCGTGGCGGGCAGGCTCACGTCGTGCGGCGAGGCCTGCTCGCCGACGGTGGCCACGCGAAGCCGGTCGCGCAGCGGCGAGCCATCGGGCACGCTCAGCCGGTTGCCCTGGCGAACCAGCATCGGCGCCGGAGCGGCAGCGGCCGCGGTGGCCGCATGGGCGGTGTTGTCGAAGGAGTCGACGCACAGCGCCGCGCAGGTCAGCACGCCGAAGAAAATGCGCGCCGGCGTGATCTGGTAGAGGGATTTTTTCTTCATCTCAGGACATCCGTTGGGGCCGGACGCACTGCGCACGGAATCCCTTTCCATGCCCTTGATCTGCCCCCGTCGCCCCAAGGGAGGTTACGAAAGCACGACTGAAGAAGCTCCCAAGAAATCCTGAAGTTTTCTTCAGAATCGGGGGCACGGCGCCCGCCGGGCGCGGCATGATCCACCCCGATGAGAATTCTGTTGATCGAAGACGACCGCAAGGCCGCACGCCTGCTGGCCCGCGGGCTGCAGGAAGAAGGCTTCGTGGTCGATGTGGCGCACACGGCCGAGGAGGGCGACGAGGAAGCCTTCGTCATCGCCTACGACCTGATCGTGCTCGACTGGATGCTGCCCGGCAAGGACGGCCTGACCCTGTGCCGCGACCTGCGCCAGCGCGGCTGCAAGACCCCGGTGCTGATGCTCACCGCCCGCGACGGCCTGGGCGACCGCGTCGCCGGGCTGAACACTGGTGCTGACGACTACCTGACAAAGCCCTTCGCCTTCGACGAGCTGCTGGCGCGCGTGCGCGCCTTGCTGCGTCGCTCCGAGATCATGCGGCCCGTGGTGCTCACGCTGGCCGACCTGAGCCTCGATCCGCTGAGCCAGCGCGTGATGCGCGGCGGCATGGTGCTCGACCTGACGCACAAGGAGTTCGCGATCCTGCAGATATTGCTGCGCCATGCCGGCGAGGTGGTGAGCCGCTCCCGCCTGGCCGAGCAGGTGTGGAAGGACGACCTGATCGCCATCGACAACCTGATCGACGTGCACATCAGCAACCTGCGCCGCAAGGTCGACGCTCCGCCGGCGCCGCCGCTGATCCAGACCGTGCGCGGGCGCGGCTTCAGGCTGGCGCCGGCCGAAGACAACCCCGGCGGCGGCCATGCTGCTTAGCTTCCGCAGGCGGCTGGCGCTGGCGCACGTCAGCGTGATCGTGGTGGTGATGACGATCGCCGCCCTCGGCTCGTACTTCGTGTTTTCGCGCAACGTGCACGGCGAGCTCGACGCGGCGCTGCTCGCGCTGGCCGAGACCGAGCTCGGCATGCTGCTGTCGGCGAACGCCGGCGACGCGGTCATCGTGCACGAGGCACCGCCCGGTCCGGCCGCGCCTTCGTTCGTGCGGCTCGACCGGCTGGTGCAGATCGTCGACACCGAAGGCCGCGTGCTGGCGCGCAGCAGCAACCTCGGCGAAGCGCAACTGCCCATTCCGCCGGTGCTGCGCGAGCGCCTGGCCGCCGGCGAGACCGTGTTCGAGACGCTCGACGGCTTCGGCGAGGAGCCAACCCGCATGGTGTCGGTGCCCGTGCCCGGACATCAGAAGCTGCTGGCGGTGCAGGTCGCGGGCTCGCTCGACGACGTGAACCGCACCTTGGGGCTGGCGAGCGTGCTGTTCCTGATCCTCGGCATTTCCCTGCTGCTGGCGCTGGCCGCGGCGGGCGCGCTCATCACGCGGCGCGCCTTCGGCGCCATTGCCGACGTGGTGCAGCAGGCAAGGCACATCGGCGACGCCAACCTCGGCGAGCGCCTGCCGCACCCAGGCACGCGCGACGAGATCGGCCGGCTGGTCGACACCCTCAACGACATGCTGAGCCGCATCGAGAACGGCATGGAGGCGCAGCGCCGCTTTACTTCCGATGCTTCGCACGAGCTGCGCTCGCCGCTGTCGCGCCTGCGCACCGAGCTGGAACTCGCGCTGCGCCGGCCGCGCGAGCCGGCGGCATACGTCGAAACGCTGCATTCGTCATTGGAGGAAGTCGAGTCGCTCACGCTGCTGGTCGAGGAGCTGCTGGTGCTCGCCCGCATCGACGCCGGCCAGGAGCGCGACGCGGCCGAGAAGGTTTCGCTCAACATGCTGGCCGAGGACGCGGTGCGCCGCCTGGAGCCGATAGCCCGGGAGCGCCGTCTGTCGCTGGTGCTGGAGCCCGCGCCGCCGGTGGCCGCGCGTGTGGCGCGCGGCGCGGCCAGCCTGGCGCTGGCCAACCTGCTGGACAACGCGCTCAAGTTCTCGCCGCCCGGCACGGTGGTGAGCGTGAGCGTGCGCGCCGACCTGGAGGCCGACGAAGCAATCATCAGCGTTTCCGATCACGGGCCCGGCATTCGCGGCGACGAACTGCCGCACCTGTTCGAGCGCTTCTATCGCGGCGCCACCGCGCGCTCGGACGAGAAGACGCCGGGGCTCGGCCTGGGCCTGGCGCTGTCGCAGGCGGTGGTGCATGCGCACGGCGGGCGCATCGAGGCGGCGAACGAAGCGGGGGGCGGGGCTCGCTTCGACATGCGGTTGCGGCTGGCGCGTTGAGGATCAGGCACGGTCGCTGCTACAGCTTCCGACACCCATCAAGACAACCTTCATGAAGCATTTCATCGTCGAAATCAACTATCTCGTTCCGCTCGAAAGAATCCAGGAGTCCGTGCCGGCGCATCGCGCCTATCTGCAACTGGGCTACGACGCCGGCATGCTCCTGTGCTCCGGCCCGAAGGTGCCGGCGACCGGCGGGTTCATGCTGGCCCGCGCGGAATCGCTCTCCGCGCTCCAGGACTTCTTCGCGCAAGACCCGTTCCACACCCAGAAGCTCGCGAGCTTCACTTTCAGCGAGTTCAACCCGGTGAAGCGGCAGGGCTGGGCCGAGGCGTGGTTCGCCGCACCCTCGGCGGCTTGACTGCTACCGCGGCGCCGTCGCAGCTGCTGCAACGGGCGCCGGCGCATCTTCCCAGCCACCGCCCAGTGCCTTGTAGAGGCTCACTGTGTTGACCGCCTGCTTGAGCTGCAGCTCAATCCACTGCCGCTGCTCGATGTACAGCTCGCGCTGCGCATCGGCCCCGGCGAAGTAGTCTTCGAGCCCGTTGCGAAAGCGCGTGCGCGAGATCGTGGCCACCCTTTGCAGCGACTGCACGCGCGCCTGCTGGGCTTCGAGCTGCGGGCGCAGGTGGCTGTCGGCGATCAGCGCGTTGGCGGTTTCGCGCAACGCCTGCTGCACGGCATATTCATAACTCGCCATTGCGGCAGCCAGTCGCTCTTCGTTGGCGCTCAGGTTGGCCGAGCGGCGGCCCCAGTCGAAGATCGGCAGCGACACGCCGAGCACCGTGGCCCAGCTGCGGTTGCCCGAGCTCAGCAGGCTCGAGAACTCGCTGCTCAGGCCGCCGCCCACGGCGGTCAGTGAAAAGCTCGGATAGAACGCCGCCTTGGCCGCGCCGATGCCCGAGTTCGCGGCCTCGACGCGCGCATATGACGCCAGCAGGTCGGGCCTTCGCTGCAGCAGGCTCGCGGGCAGGCCCACGGGCACGTCTGCCACCGAGCGCTCCGGCCATGGGCGCTGTGCGCCTGTGGTGGCCGGAACCGGCTGCCCGACCAGCACCGTGAGCCATTGCAGATCCTGCCCCACGCGCATGCGGAATTCCTCGCGCTGAACGGCGGCGCGCTGCACCAGCGATTGCGAACGCAGCAGGTCGAGGTCCGATGTGCCGCCCGCCGTGCGGGCACGCTGCATCACGCCCGTGCTGTCGGTCTGGGTGGCAAGGTCCGACTCGGCCAGCGACAGCAGCGCACGGTCGGCGCGCAGCGTGAGGTAGGCGTTCGACACCTCGCCCACCAGGTTCATGCGCGCCGCGGCAAAGTCCCGGTCGCTGGCAGTGGCCTGCGAGCCCGCCTGCTTCACGCCAGCATCGACGCGGCCGAAGAAGTCGAGTTCATAGGCCATGATGCCGGCCTGCACGGCATAGGTGTTGCCCACGCTGCCGACCGCCTGGCTGTTGGTGACGACGCCGCTAGAGCTGAGCGACGTGATCTGGTTGCCGCGCCCGGCCGAGCCCACGAGACCGATCTCCGGAAACAGGCCGGAACGCGTGCCCGCGTACACGGCGCGGGCTTCCCGGGCCTTGGCGGCATACACGCGCAGGTCGCGGTTCTGCGACAGCGCGGTGCCGATCAGGCCGCGCAACTCGTCGTCGCGCACGAAGGCCTGCCATGCCATGGGCGCGGCATCGGCGCCAACCTTGCCCTCGGCCCATTGCGCGGGCACCTCGACATCGGCCGGCTTCAGCGGCGGCGTGAGGTTGCAGCCGGACAGCACCAGCACGGCGACCAGCAGCACCGTCAGCATAGGCGCGCTGCTTGCGAACATGCGCGGCATCGCCGGCATACGCGGCATATGCGGCCAACGCCAGCCTGCGCTGTCCATGAAGGCCAGCACGGCGCGCCCCGGCTTCACCTGCGTGGCGACATGGCTGGGCGGCAGGCTGAAGACATGCCGCACCAGCCGGTCGTGCACCGCTTCGTCGTGCGCGAAGGCCAGTTCGGTGCCGGCGCTGGAGCGGCCCGTCACCGTGGCCGCAACCCAGCCGACATGATCGACGTGGATGTCCAGTGCCTGCCCGACCGCGATGCGGCCCAGCGCGGTGCTGTTGAGCAGCCGCGCACCATCGCCCGCGATCTCGACGAAGCGGGCCGCACCCACGCCGGCCACGCTGCGCACGGTGGTGGCGGCGTCGTAAGGAAAGCGTTCGTCGTGCTCGGGGCGTGGGCGGTCGATGCAGGCGATCAGCGCGGCCAGGCAATACACGGTGGCGATGAAAGTCCACACCACATTGAGCACGTCGCCTGTTGTCATGGGGCTGCCGATGGCGCCCAGCGCACCCATCTCCATCGCGGCGATCAAGGCGCCGAACACCGCGACCAGGTTCCAGTGCACCACCGTCCTGGTGCGGTCCTGCCCCTTGGCCGTGACCTTGAAGGGCCGCCCAAAGGGCCGGATCAGCGCCGAGACGATGGTGCGCGTGACCGCCATCGCGGCCACGATCTGCGTCACCTCGGTGAACACCGGCAGGCAGCGGCGCTGGCTGATCCAGTAGGTGTAGCCCCAGAACATGACGAGCGGCGGCAGGCCGTACATGGCAAAGGCCCGGGGCGTGGCATGGAAGGCCGAGGCGCCCGTGTACCAGTAGAGCGCGGGCGCCGCCAGGATCAGCAGGATGAAGGGCTTGGTGAGCCAGTGCAGCAGGCCGTGCCCGTAATGCAGCCGCGCCGTGAAGCTGTAGCCCTTTCCGCGCAGCGGGCCGTCGCGCAGCAGCGCCACCTGGATCGTGCCCAGGCACCAGCGGCTGCGCTGGTTGATGTAGTCGATGATGCTGTCCGCCGACAGCCCGTTCGACAGCCGCTCGTTGAGCCAGCGCGTGACCCAGCCGAAGCGCATCAGCGTGTAGGTGGTGTAGATGTCTTCGCACACGCTGCCTGTGGGAAAGCCGCCGGCGGAGGTGATGGCGTCGCGCCGCACGATGAACGAAGTGCCGACGCAGAACGCCACGTCGGCCGCGTCCTTGGCGGGCTGCAGCACGTCGAAGAACACGCGCTGCTCGTCGACCCAGCTGTCGGTGGCGCGCAGGTTGTGCTGAATGGGGTCGGCGTTGTAATAGAACTGCGGCGTCTGCACCAGGCCCACCTTCGACGTCGGATCGTCGAACAGGCCGAGCACGCGGTAGACGATGTTGCGATGGGGCGCGAAGTCGGCATCGAGCACCAGGATGTAGGGCGCGTTGGTTCGCCGGGCCGATTGCCGCAGCCCGTTGTTGAGGTTGCCCGCCTTGGCGTGCGCGTTGTCGGGCCGGCGCGCATAGTGCACGCCTTTTCGCGCGCAGTAGTCGCGCAGCCAGTCGCGCCGCGTGTCGTCGAGCACCCAGACATTCACATGCGGATAGTCGATGGCCTGCGCGGCGAGGATGGTCTTCTCGAGCACGCCGATCTCTTCGTTGTAGGTGCAGATGAAGACATCGACGGCAGGCACGTCGGCACCGCGCTTGCGCAGCATGGCCTCGCCAGCGTCCGCCTGCGCGTGGTTGTCGCGGCGGCGCGAGAGCATCTGTATCGACAGCAGGGTGTAGAGGATCGACACCATCTCGAACACCAGGAACACCCAGCCCATCAGCGTGCCGAAGCCCAGGTCCGCCGGCGGCAGCGTCTCGGCCAGCCGCCACGCCACATAGCGCACCAGCACCAGCGCGGTGAGAAAGCCGAACAGCACGCGATGCGACGCACGGTCGGCGCGCGCGTGGAAGACCATGATCAGGGCCAGGCCCACGACCATCAGATTGACCCTGAATTCAGGTGTATCGATCAGTTCGAACATGGCTTTGCTCCTGTGACGGTGGTTGTTCCGGTGAACGGGTTCCAGCCCTTGGCGGCCAGTGCGATCCAGGCCGTGGCGCCCAGGTGGGGCCAGCGGTAGTAGAAGAAGTCGGGCCCCTTGGAATCCGGCCCGATGGCCAGCCCGGTCGATATGCGCGGGCTGGGCGTGGCGTAGTACAGGCCGTTGGGCGCGCGCTGCGAGGCCAGCAGTTGCCACAGCGCCTCGGGCGCCGCGCCCTTGACGGCCACCAGCGTGGCGGCGGCCTGCGCGCTGCCCTCGGTCCAGATGCCGTCGGGCTGGCGCGAGAAGCCGTAGCCGGCGCCGAAGCGGTGATTGGCATCGACCCACGCAAGCCCGGCCTGCCATGCGCAATGGCCCGGCGGCGCGGCGAGCACGGGCCACAGCTGCGCATCGAGGCCCGAGGCCGTGTTGGAGACGGTGGCGCCGTCGGGCTGCGTGCCGATGTAGAAGCGTTGCTCGCCCTTGTCCCACATGCGCTCGACGAAGGCCAGCGCGGTGGCGGCCTGTCGCTTCTGCCCGGGGCGTTCGCCGGAGCGGGCGGCCCATGCGGCGGCCATGGCGATGTCGGTGTTGTGCTCGGTCGACTTCCAGGCCTGCACGGCCTGCCTGTCGTCCCAGCCATACCAGCCGCCGCTGTAGCCATCGGGCGCGACGCTCGAACGCGTGCGTTGCTCGATCCAGGCCAGCAGCCTGGCGGTGGCATCGGCATAGCGCGGGGAGGGCGCCGACTGTTCCACGTTCAACAGCAGCAGCGCGGCCCACGCCACGTTGCCGGTCGCAGTGCTGACCTGGTAGGCGTCGGCGATCCACTGGTTCTTGTCCGCGTCCCAATAGCCGGACAGCACGGGCTTGGCGTCGGCCAGCAGGCCGGCGCGGTAGGCGTTGCGGATGCGGCCGTCCGGGTAGTGCGGGTCATGCTCCACGGCCAGCACCATCGCATCGGCGATGCGTTTTGCCGACGCGGTGTCGCCGCATGCGAGCAGTGCGATGCCGGCAAGCGCGTTGTCGTACACGAAGGCCACGTTTGCAAGGCTTGGCGCGAGTTCAGGCACGCCGTCGATCTGTGCCTCGGTGCGGTAGCTGGGCAGCAAAAGCGGCGTCGACGAATCCCCCCGGCTGCTGAACGCGACGGCGCGGCGCAGGCCATCGCAGCTTTGCCGCGCGAGCATCTGTTGCGCTGGGCTGTCGGCTGCCGGTGCTTGCGGTGCATGGAGGCACAGCATCGCCGCCATCGCCAGCGCGCATCGTTGAACAAGGTTTGCGTGATCCATCGCCTGCCTTCATCGGCGTCGTGGATTCAGGCTTTGCGCTAAGACGCCAGCCTCGCCGATACCACCTTGCCGGGCGCGCACAGGCCGCGCTGTGCTATCCACCCCGGGTTGTCGGATTCGACACGCGCCACCGCATACACCGAGCCTTGCTCGGCGAACGGGAAGGGCACGGCATAGCGGCTCTGGAAATCTTCTGGAGCGACCGGCAACAACTGGGTAACGCGTGCTGACACTTCCGCGCCGCCGTCATCGGTTTTCACGGCGATGGTCGAGCCCATGTTGAGCTTCTTGGCCACGCGCGGGGGAAAGACCGCGACCACTTCGATGCGGCTGCAGTCGGTCATGCGCACCAATGTGGCACCCTGCGGCACAAAACTGCCCTGCGGCATCAGCACCGAATTCACCTGGCCCGGCTGCATCGCACGCACCTCGAAGGCGGCCATGCGGTCGATGCGGCTGCGCTCCTCGGCTTCCAGCGCGGTCACCTCGCGCAGCTGCTGACGCAAGGCTTCGCTGTCGTGCTGGGCGCGCTCGATGGCGCCGCTCAGTGTTTCGCGCCGGCTGGCGAGCGTCTGGTAGACGGTGGCACCGCCGCCGCCCACGAACACCCCGCGGCTCGCGCTCGCCATGCTCTGGCCGAGGCCTGAATAAGCCTGCTCGGCCACCGCCGCGTTGGCGCGCGAGATGCTCAGTTGCGCCTGCGCGGCGTCCATGGCTTGCGGGCTCACGGCGCCTTCGTCGAGCATGGCGGACGTGCGGCGCACTTTCTGTTCCTGCTCGGCCACGCTGGATTGCGCCACTTCGCGCTGGCGTTGCGCTATCTGCCACGCATCGCGCGTCTGCGCCATCGATGCGGTGCGGTACAGCTTGACCTGCTGCTCCACGAACTGAAGCTCTTCGCCCGATGCATTGACCTGGTTCGTCAACTGCGCCACCTGGCTCTGCAACGCGAGACGCTGCGTGCTGAGCGTGGTGAGGATGTCTCTGTTGATGGTCGGGTTCTGCACAGTGGCCACCACCGCGCCGGCCTCCACCTTGTCGAGCGCGCGCACCGTCATGTGCGTGACCACCCCGCTGATGGGCGAAGTGACCAGCGTCACCGGTGCTTGCAGCACGGAGCGCGTGGCCTGCCTGGACACCAGCGGCTGGATCAGCGTGGTGACGACGAGCCACAGCACGAAGGCCAGCAGTGCGTACCCCGCGATGCGCGGCACCAGCGACTCCGCCGTACCGCCTCGCCATCGCCGCAAGCGTTCATGCAATGCGGAGTCTTCCGCTTTCGCAACGTGCTGCGATTCCTGGACAGTGCTTGCGTTCATTGGCGCCTCGCAATCGATGACGTGGTGACTTTTCAGGACCGGCGTCTCCGCTGTCGTGGCACATCATTGGGGCGCGCCATCTGCTTTGCTGCAATGCAGCAATACACATGCCAAAAGTGAATTATTTCTGCTTACAAAGGCAACCGAATGTGCATTCAGGCCGCGAGTACCAGCACCTTGAACTGGCTCGGCACGATGCGCATGCCGATGATGTTGCAGCGGTTCTGCACCGACAGGCTGGTCATGCGCGTGCACGGCGTGCCTTTCAGCAGCACGGTGAAGGCGCCGGTAATGTGGCGCGAAGGTCCCATCACCGTCTGTGAGACCACGCCCATCAGCACCCCGGCGTTGTCGCCGTTGGTGATGGGCGTGACGGTCGCCAGGTTGTGCGCGGGCGTGCCGCCGTACAGGATGTTCCAGGCGTTGGGGATGGCGGTCGGCCCCAGGGCGAAGTTGGGATAGGGAATCGGCAGCGCCGGCGGCGTCTTGCAGACGTCGGGAAAGGCGAGGTCGACGCCCATCATCTGTGCATTGGCAAACATGGCAACGGCTCCTTGGGGTCAACCCATGTGAATCTGCTCGGCATCGACCTTGACCAGCCCCTTGCTGGTCAGCAGCGTGTTCTTCGAATGCAGGCGCAGGGTCTGTTCGGCCTGTATGTCGAGCTGGCCGGCACGCACCTGTTCCACTTCCTCGGTCAGGCGAAAGCTCGAGCGGGTGAGCAGGTTGAGGCGATCCAGCACCACCTCGCAGGCGCGCCCGACGAAGCGCGACACCAACACGCTGAAGCGGATGCTGGCGCCCTGGTAGTCCATCTCGCCGATCTCGCAACGGGCCTGCCGGGCCTGGGCGCGCCACTCGGGCGACTGCATGGCGATCGAGGTGTCCGACTCCAGCGCCATGGGGCCGGCGCTATGTGCGCGGATGCCGCCCGAGCGCGACACCAGCGTCAGGTCGCCGTCCACGGCCAGCGTCGCCTGCCGCGGGTCGGCCTGGACGACCACCGCGATGACGAAGCTCTCGCCCTGGCGGGTCGAGGTGATCAGCACCGTATCGCCCGGCGCAGGCAGCAGCAGGCAGCTGGCAACGCGGCGGCAGCGCAGCGATCCCTGCCCGTCGTCGAGGCCGACCTCGAACCAGAGGTCGCCATCGCTGGCGATGACCGTGGCGGTCCGCGTGCCGGAGTCCGTGCGGGCTGCATGCGAAGGGCGCTGCATCAGCGGATCCAGCACGCCTTGCGTTTCATGGTGTGCGGTTGCGATCGTGTCGCAGGCGATGGTCCGGGTGGCGGTCATAGGTTGTCTTTCTTGGGGCGGCGGCCATGGATGTCGCGGTCCAGGCGGGATGCGCGCTCGGGCTGCTCCAACGTCACCTTCTCGGCTTCGTGCAGCGCAGGGTCGCGGTCCAGCGTACCCAGGCGGGTGCTGAACCTGGCGCCGTCCAGATCGGCGCGATGGAACACAGTGCGCAGGAAGGCGGCGTCGCGGAAGTCGGCCTGCACCAGCGAGGCGCAGGAAAAATCGGCGTAGTCCAGGCGGCTGCCGGCGAACGAGGCCTGCCCACAGTGCGCGCGATGGAAGACGCCTTGCTCGAGCTGCGCCTGCGAGAAGTCCGCGCCGTCGAGATGCGCGTCGACCCAGATGCTGTTCTGGAAGTGGCCGCGCCGGGCATCGGCGCCGCGCAGGTCGGCCTCGGGAAACAGGCACTGCATGGCTTGCGCCCCTGCCAGCACCGCGTTGCGCAGGTCGGCGCCCTTGAAGTTGCACTGCGTGAGGCGTGCATCGCGGAACCGGCACGCCGTCAGCACCGCATCGATGAACTGGCAGAGATGGAACTGCTGGCCGGAGAAGTCCTGTCCCGCAAGATCCGCCTCGCTGAAGATCGCGTTCGTGAAGCTGGCTCCGGCGTAGCACGTGTCCTTCAGCGTCGCGCGAAAGAAGATGGTCGACGAGAAAGCCACCCCGTTGAAGGACGTGCCCGTCAGGTCGCACTCGGAGAACACGGCCTTTTCAAGGCTGGCATGGTCCAGGCAGGCGTGGTGCAGCTTGCTCTGGTGGAAGTTCGCCTGGTCCATGAAGGCCTCTTCCAGCCGAACGCCCGAAAGCGTGCAGCCGCTGAACACCGAATGCGGCATGGAGGCCGAATCCAGCACCGCGTCCTGCAGGCTGCACTCGTGGAAGGCGGTGCGCGTCAGCTCTGCCGCCGGCAGCCGCGACTGGTCGAAGCGGCATTTCTCGAAGATGGATTCGCCCAGCTGCGCGGCATCGGCCTGAACGCCCCGGAAGCTGCATTCGCTGAACACGCCGCCGCGCAGGTCGATGCCCCTCATGTCCATGTCGCTGAAGTCCTTCTCGCGGATCGGCTCACCGTTGCGGACCTGGGCTGCCAGCGTCTCGGCGTTCACGCCTTGCCCGCCTCGGGGCGCCGGGGCAGCGTCTTCATCTGGTCGATATGTGCGCCCAGGGTGAGCGTGCCGGGGCTGATGAGGACCTGGGCGACATCGGCACGGAACAGGTTGGCCTCGCCCAGGTCGGCATCGACCAGGCAGGCCTTCTGGAGATTGGCATTCATGAGATTGGCGAGCCGCAGGGAGGCGCGCGTGAAATCGGCGCGGATGAAGAGGCTGTCGGGCGCCGCCGCCGCGCGCAAGTCCGCGCCCTTGAGCGACGCGCAGGAGAAGTCGCAGGTATCGAGCGTGGCCCGTCTGAAGCTCGCGCCATCGAGCGGCAGCTCGCGCAAGGTGCAATGCACCAGCGTGGCGTCCTCGAAGTCGGCCTCGCGAAGATCGGTGGTGCCGACGAAGCTGGTGGTCTTGAGCAGGGCATGCCTGAACCGGATGCCCTTGTGCAGCGGCGTGTGGGCCCAGCTGCAGGCTTCGACGGTGGCGCCGGAAAAATCCACCGACTCGAATTCGGCCTGCACGAACAGCACCTTTTCCAATCGCGCCTCACCGAAGTCGCAGCGCGTCAGCCGGCAGCGTTCGGCCATGCTCACGTAGCTCAGGTCGGCGCGCCGCAGGCTGCAATCGGCCAGCTCGATCCCCTGCAGCAGCAGATGGCTCCACGTCGCTTCGTCGAGACAGCAGCCTTCGAGGCGCAGCTTTTCCATCTGCGTGCGCTCGAAGCGGG
Organism: Variovorax sp.; assembly: GCF_965279555.1. NCBI lineage: Bacteria > Pseudomonadati > Pseudomonadota > Betaproteobacteria > Burkholderiales > Comamonadaceae > Variovorax > Variovorax sp. The sequence goes on from NZ_OZ257247.1 coordinate 2,220,930, forward strand.
CCTGCGCGAAGTTGGTGTTTTCGCAGCGGGCGAGGCTGAGGTTGGCACGCTCCAGGTTGCAGCCCGTCAACGAGGCCTGGCGCAGGTCGGCGCGCACCAGCACCGATTGGCTCAAGTCGGTGCCATCAAGGCGGGTGCCTTGGAGGCGGGCGCCTTCCAGCAACGTCTGATGCATGCGGGCGCCTCGCAGATCGAGGCCCGACAGGTCGCAGCCCGTCAGGTCCATGGCGGACAGATCGCGGTCCGAGGCCATGGCGGCGAGCACGCGTTCGCGCGCCTGCGCATTCTGTTCGGCGACCATCGGTTCGGCAGCGGCCTGGTGGTGGGCCCCCATGCGGTACAGCGCCAGCATGTCCTTCTGGCCCCGCTGTCCTAGGGCCTGCAGCTCGGAGTGCTCGGCGGCGCTCATGGCAGGGATGCCCGTGGCCGCTGCGATGCCGCCCAGCCCCCTGACGATGGTTTCGGCCTCGAATTTCGGCGGGCCCTTGAGCTGCGCGTTCTGGCTTTCTTCGATGATCCGGCTGCTGTCGAAGCCCGCCTTGCGCGACTCGGATGCGTTGTCGCGGGCCGCCTTCGCGACTTCCTGCCTGGCTTCCTCCAGCTTGCGTTCCTGCTCGCGCTGGTAGGCGCGTGTGTTCTCGATGAACTCGGGCAGTTCGGCCAGCGTGGGCATCTTGTCGAAAGGCTTCGGCAGCGGCCGTTCGCGGAAATGGCGCGGCTTGTGGCCTGCCTCCAGGCCGCGCGCCGTCAGTTCGGCGCGCAGGCGCTCGCCCTTGTCCTTGATGTTCCTTGCCAGGATCGATTCGCGCGCGTCGATCTGGTCCAGCCAGGGGCCGATGGCCGAGGCCGGCAGCAGTTCCTCGTCGAGGAGCGCATGGATCGCGCCTTTCTCGAGGTTGCAGCGGTTCTCGAAGACCTTCCCGTAGTGGGAGAGGGGGCGCGGCGGGCTGTCCGCCAACTCCATCGCCGGCATGACGTGCGTGATGTCCGCGGCATCGTCTTCGGTGATGAGCGTCTCGCCGTGATGGATCAGCATGACCTGCGCCACATGCGGGAAGAACCAGGCGGTGGTCAGCCGCAGCGATACCTCTTCCAGCGCAAGGGGCTGGGCAGACTTTCTCGCCACGAAGCCGCGTGCGCGCAGGTCCGGAAGCCGTCCGCGCAGCACCGCATGCTCGGGGTGCATGTTCCAGATTTCGTAGGGCGCAGCCGCGGGAATGGACAGTTCGTCGGTCCAGCGTTGTTCCACAGCAGCGGCGTTGAAGAACTGCCAGTCCATGTCGCGCGCGAAGCCGGGATAGAGCGTCTCGCGCCATTGGTCGCCGTAGTCCGTTCCCAGCAGCTTCATGCGCTCGGGCAGATCGACGTCCATCGCACCCGGGCAGGCGGGGGCCGGACGCCGGTCGGGGCGATCCATGCCATGGCCCGGGCGTTCGACGTTGGGAAGCCGCTGCACCAGCAGGCCGTTGACCATCTCGGGTGCGTACCCGATGCCCGCGGGGTTGGCGGCGAAGCCGGGGCCGCCGAAGGCGTGCTGCCAGTCCAGGCGCATGGTGTCGAAAGCTTGCGGTTCGGTGGCGCGGCCATCCAGCCAGTAGCGGTCGCCCGAAACGAGGAACTGGCGCCGCAAGACGCCGACGCGCAGGTCGACCGCGCAGCGTGTCTTGTCCTGCTGGTGGCACGTGTAGGCCTGGCCGCTCACCAGGAACTCGGGGCGCAGCTTGGGAATGCCGAGATCGATCGCCGACTGGTTTCCCACTTCGGCGGAGACGGTCTTCCAGAGCTCCGTCTCCGGCAGCAGCACGCCCCCTTCGCCGAGGGTGTGCATGCCGATCACGGTGATCGCGAGGCGCTGGCTTTGCGCGCGCAGGAAGGGCCGCGTCAGGACGCTCAGGCGCAGGGGTTTGATGGTCTTCACGGCTGGATCAGCGCCTTGCGCCGCGAATCACCAGCGGGGTGCGCGTGCGGTCGATGGCCAGCCGTGACGGGTCCCGCGGGTCCTGCAGCAGATGAACGTCGGGCCGGCCCGCGGAGAAATGGGCCAGCAGGTCCTCGTCGATGAGCGTGCGCAAGGTAGTCTGATGCTCGATGCCGGCGGCATCGGTGTAGGCGACGCCCAACTGCACGGCCGTCATCCGCTGTCCGACGGGACCGCGCCGGGAATAGCCGCTGGGCGAGCGCAGCACGGAAACCGCGACGCCCTGCAACGGGCGCCCGTCGGCCTGCAGCTGCTGCCACAGCCGGCCTTCGTCGGTATAGGCGCGATGGCTCATCAGCGACACCGCGAGCACGATTCCGGCGAGCGCGATCACGCCCAGGCTGACGATACCGAACACCCCCCACAGAATGATCTCGAGCACGCTTTCCACGCCTCAGAGCAGGACCTTGAGCGCCTGGATGCCGGCGCGCAGACCGCCCGTCGTGATCTCCGTGCCCACGAGCTGGATGAGCGCACCTGCGTCCCCCAGCGACATGGCCTTGTTCTTCCACTCCGCGCCGACGGCCTCCAGCTTCACGCCGATGGCCTGCGCCTGCACGCCGATGGCCGCCGAACGCACGGCCAGCACGCCCAGCGAAATGCCCGACACGTCCATGTTCAGGCCGATGCCGCCCAGGCGGAACCACTTCCAGTCGCTGCTCTTGGCGTAGTTGTTGGTGTAGTTGGTGGTGTTGTTGATGTAGACCGAGCTCTGGTTGTTGTAGTTGACGGAAGTGGTGTTGTAGACCGTGGTGTTGATGACGTGCTGCGTCGTGTTGTGGATGTGGTTGGTGGTGTTGAAGGTCACATCCGGCGAGGTGTGCACCGTGGGGCCCGTGACCGTGGTGGTCGAGGGGCCGTTGACCAGCACCGTGTTGGAGGTGTCGATGGTGTCCTGCCGGCCAGCGCTGACGAAGCGCACTTCCTGCCCGTCGATGGTGCCGTGGTAGCCGCCGGTGATGGCCGAGTTGACGCCGCCCGTGATGGTGTCGTTCAGACCGCCGCTGAGCACGCGCGTCTTGCCGCCCGAGATGGTCTGGTTCACGCCGCCGCTCACGGTTTCAGTGAAGCCGCCGGTCACGCTGCGGGTGTCGCCGCCGGTGATGGTTTCCCTGGCGCCGGCGGTGATGTCACGCGTTTCGCCGTCCTGGTAGGTGGCCGACTCGTGGCCCTTGATGAGCGTGGTGCGGGTGCCGTCGGTGGTGTGGGTTTCGTCGGCCTCCACCTCGACGTCGAGGTTGCGCTCGGCATGCAGCAAGATCTGCTCGGCGCCCGTGCGGTCCTCGAAGCGCAGCATGTTGGCCTGGTTGGCCGCGCCGCCGCTGCTGGAGCGCGTGAGGATGCCGCTGGCCGTGGCGTTGGCGGGCAGTTCCCAGGGCGGCATCTGGTCGCTGTTGTAGACGCGGCCGGTGATGATGGGGCGGTCGGGTTCGCCGCCGATGAAATCGACGATCACTTCCTGGCCCACGCGCGGCATGTGCATGGTGCCGAAGTTCGCGCCGGCCCAGTTGCTCGACACGCGCACCCAGCATGAGCTGTTCTCGTCGGACTGGCCGTAGCGGTCCCAGCGGAACTGCAGTTTCACGCGGCCGAAGCGGTCGGTCCAGATTTCTTCGGGGCCGACCACGGTGGCGGTCTGCGGGCCGTTGGTGCGCGGGCGCGGCGTCTTGCGCGCGGGTCGGTAGGCCACGCTCGAAGGCAGCACGGTGAAGTCGAACTCGCAGACCGATTCACTGCTGCCGCCGCTGGAGTACTCGGGCTCCTGCAGGTCATAGCGGGTCTCGGTGACGAGGTACTCGCGGTTGTCGGCCTCGCGCGGGCAGTGCGTCATCTGGAACAGGTAGCCCGGCGCCATGCCCACGACGTTGGTGTGGCCCATGGCCAGCTCGTGCGCGCACTGCAACTCCTGCAGGCGGATCTTGGCGTAGGCGTCGCCCTGCTGGTGCTCGCTGTAGCCGCCGAGCCATTCATACACCTCGTAGGTCGAATGGTCGTGGCCCTTCGGGTCTTGCTGCACGCTTTGCAGCGAGGCGCGCGACTTCCTGAAGTCGAAGTCGTCGAGCATCACGCGGCCCGAGGTGATCTGCTCGGACACGCGCCACTGGTCGATGCAGGGCTCCATCGCATTGAGCACGCGGTCGCGCGGGCGGTAGGGAATGGTGGCGTGGCCGGGCAGGGGCGCGTAGCCGCCGGTGTCGTCGCACAGCACCAGCAGGTGGGTGCCGTTGCCGTGCTCGAAGTGGTAGGCAATGCCTTCGTGCTCCATGAGCCGGCTCACGAAGGCGAAGTCGCTCTCCTGGTACTGCACGCAGTTTTCCCAAGGGCGGTAGCTGGCCGTGAGGCGCTTCTCGAACTCGAAGCCGTACTTGCCCAGCACCTCGTCGAGCACCTCGGGCACGCTCTTGTTCTGGAAGATCCGGCTGTCTGTGGTGCGCGTGAGATACCAGAGCCAGGGCTGCACCAGCGCACGGTAGACGTAGTGGCGGCCGGTTTCGTTGGCGCGGCCCACCAGTTCGAAGCGCACCACGGTGCCGTTGAGAAAGCGCGGGCCGCCATCGTCGGCCAGCTCCAGCGTGAGCGAGGTGCCCAGCAACTGCTTGAGCTCGATGTTGAAGCTGGTGCCGACCATGTCCACCTCGAACTCGAAGAGTTGCGAGAGGCCCTCCTGCCCGCGCATTGCGCGGAACTTGAGTTGCTCGGCGCCGAGGACGGTGTGGACTTGGACGGTACGCGGCATTCGGAACTTCCCTGACTCTGCAGGCTTGCACAAATGCAAACCCTTTGTGAACCAGTCTAGAAATTCCTCATGTCACATGCATGACGCACAAGCCGCCGACGCCGACCTGTTTCCCTCTGAAACAGGCGTAGAAAAAGCTCTTACATCGAGGCTTCCAGCATCGCCTTGTAGTCGTCGCGCGTGGCCAGGCGCGGGTTGGTCTTGTGGCAGTGGTCGGCCATGGCGCCGTCGATGATCTTCTCGAACATGGCGGGCGTCACGCCCACTTCGGCGAGGCCCTTCGGCAGGCCCAGGCGCGCGTTCATGTCGCGGATGGCATCGCCAAGGTCGCCGGCCGAGTCGAGGTGCATGGCCTGCGCCATGCGCTGCAGGCGCTGCTCCTTGCGCACCGAATCGGCACCCGCGTTGAAGTGGATCACCGCCGGCAGGAAGAGGGCGTTGAGCGTGCCGTGATGCAGGCGTGGATCGACGCCGCCCAGGCTGTGGCTCAGCGAATGCACGCAGCCCAGCCCCTTCTGGAAAGCCATTGCGCCCTGCATCGACGCGCTCATGAGGTTCAGCCGCGCCTCGCGGTCGCTGCCGTCCTTGGTCGCGCGTTCGATGTGGCCCCAGGCGCGCTCGAGCCCGTCAAGGCCGATGCCGTCGGCCGGCGGGTTGAATGCGGACGACATGAAGGTCTCCATGCAATGCGCGATGGCGTCCATGCCGGTGGCTGCAGTGAGCTTGGGCGGCAGGCCGAGCGTGAGTTCGGGGTCGCAGATGGCGGCCTTGGGCATCAGGAACCAGCTGTGGAAACCCAGCTTGCGGTGGTCGTCGACGATGACGATGGCGCCGCGCGCCACCTCGCTGCCCGTGCCGCTGGTGGTGGGTACGGCAATGAGCGGCACCACGCGCTCGGTGATGCGGGGCGAGCCGCCCTCGATGGTCGCGTAGGTCTTGAGCGGGCCTTCGTGCGTGGCTGCTATGGCCACGCCCTTGGCGCAGTCGATGGCCGAGCCGCCGCCCACTGCGATCAGGCCGTCGCAGCGGCCGCTGCGGTACAGCTCGACGGCGGCGCGCACGGCGGCCTCGGTCGGGTTGGAAGGCGTCTGGTCGAACACCGACACCTCCAGATCCGCGACGGCGTCCAGCGCCTTCTGCAGCACGCCCGCGGCGCGCACGCCGGCGTCGGTCACGATCAGCGGGCGGTTGATGCCGATGCGCGCGCATTCGCTGGACAGCAGCTTGATCGCGCCGAATTCGAACTGGATCTGGGTGAGGTATTGGATGAGTGCCATGGGGTGGTGATGCGCAGGGCGGTACGATTGCAGACTGTGCAAATCTACCAACAGGGGCCTGTCTTGCCCACGCAAGAAACCCTTGCCGCTGTCGCGCACGGCACACCGCACGCTATGGCCGCTTTCCTAAAGACATGACGACGAATCCCCCGACGACACAGGCGCAGCAGCAACAGCAACACCCGCTCACCGCCAAGATGGCCAGCGTGGTCGAGCGCATGGCGCGCGCCGGCCACCCCACGCTAGACCAGCTCACGCCCGATGAGGCCAAGGCCTCCTACGAAAAGGGCGCCGGCGTGCTCGAAGTGCCCAAGCCCGAACTAGCGCGCATCGAAGACTTCAGCATCGCGGCGCGCGACGGCCATGCCATTGCCGCGCGGCTTTATGCGCCGTCGGCCGAGGTGCTGCCGGTGCTGGTGTACTTTCATGGCGGCGGCTTCACCGTCGGCAACATCCGCACGCACGACACGCTGTGCCGCGTGCTGAGCCTGAAGAGCGGCTGCGCGGTGGTGTCGGTCGACTACCGGCTCGCACCCGCGCACAAGTTCCCGACCGCGTCGAACGATGCCTGGGACGCCTTCCATTTCATTGCCACGCAGGGCGCGAGCCTGGGCCTCGACCCGTCGCGCATGGCCGTGGCAGGCGACAGCGCGGGCGGCACGCTGGCCGCGGTGTGCGCCATCATGGCGCGCGACGCGGGCCTGCCGCTGGCGCTGCAACTGCTGATCTACCCCGGCACCACGGCCCACCAAGACACGGCCTCGCACAAGCGCCACGAGCACGGCCCGCTGCTCACGAAGGCGATGATCGACTTCTTCTTCGCGCAGTACGTCCGCACGCCGGCCGACCGCGACGACTGGCGCTTTGCGCCGCTGCTGGCCGACGACGTCGACGGCGTGGCGCCCGCATGGATCGGGCTCGCCGAATGCGACGCTGTGGTCGACGAAGGCCTCGCCTACGCCGACAAGCTGCGTGCCGCGGGCGTGCCGGTCGACCTGGAAATCTACCGGGGCGTGATCCACGAATTCATCAAGATGGGCCGGGCGATCCCGGAGGCGCTGAAGGCGCAGGACGACGCGGCCCGTGCCATCAAGGAAGCACTGCAACCATGAGCGAGACAGCCACACGACGCGAGAATTTCCGTTTCTTCCACCGCCTGCGCGTGCGCTGGGCCGAGGTCGACATGCAGAAGATCGTGTTCAACGCGCACTACCTGATGTACTTCGACACGGCCATCTCCGACTACTGGCGCGCGCTGGCGCTGCCGTACGAAGAGTCCATGCACTCGCTGGCCGGCGATCTCTACGTGCGCAAGGCGACGATCGACTTTCGCGGCTCGGCGCGCATGGACGACATGCTCGACGTGGGCATGCGCTGCGCACGCATCGGCAATTCGTCGATGGTGTTCGAGGGCGGGCTGTTCCGGCAGGACCAGTTCCTGGTCGGCTGCGAGCTGGTCTATGTGTTCGCGGACCCGGCCACGCAAACCTCCAAGCCGGTTCCCGAAAAGCTGCGCAGCCTGCTGACCGGCTACGAAGCAGGCGAGCCGATGCGCACCGTGGAAACGGGCGACTGGGCCAGGCTGGGCGAGTCGGCGGGCGCCCTGCGGCGCGCGGTGTTCGTGGAGGAGCAGAACATTCCCGAATCGCTGGAGTGGGACGAGCACGACGCGACCGTGCTGCACGCGGTGGCGCGCAACCGGCTGGGCCAGGTCATCGCCACGGGCCGGCTGCTGCACGCGGAGGACGGTGTCTCGCACATCGGGCGCATGGCGGTTCACCGCAACCTGCGCAGCGGCGGACACGGCGCGGCCGTGATGCAGGTGCTCGAGGAAGCGGCCAGGGCGCGCGGCGACCGCATGGTGGCGCTGAACGCGCAGCGCAGCGCCGAGCGCTTCTATGCGCGGCTCGGCTATGTGTCGCACGGCGACGGCTTCGAGGAAGCCGGCATTCCGCACATCGAGATGCGCCGCGCGCTGCGCTGAGCGGCGCGCGGCCCATTGCTTTCAGTAGCGGGGCGGCGGGTCGGGCACGTAGCCGTTGTCGGAGCCCGGGAATGCCGACGGCCCGGCCGGACGGGGCCACTGCCTCGGCTGCGGTATCACGCCTGCGGCCACGAGGTTTTCGCGGCTGTCGTAGCGGATGCGGATCACCTCGTCGGGCGACGACTGCGCGCGTTCGAAGGTCGTCTTGCCGACGTATGAAGTCTCGCGACGGCCGTGGGCGGTGCCCAGGCTCGGGCTCGGCGCCGTCTGGCGGGCCATGCTGCCGGCCGGGGCTTCGGCCGATGCCGGAGCGTCCGCGCTCGGGGCCGGGGCGGCCTTTGCCAAGGATGAATCGCTGCGGCGCTCGCGCTCCCCGTATTCGTCGCGGCGAGGGGAAGGCATGACGGGCGGCGGCGGTTCCGGCATGCGCTCGCGGAACAGGGCGACGCCGATCACGCCCACGTCGTCGGGGCGACCGGTGCGGCTGGCGTAGGAGTTGCCGGCCGAGGCGAACTGGAACGCCGCGATCTGCGAGTCGCTCTTGCGCCAGCCTGCGATGTCGCTGCGCTCGCGCGGGGCGAAGACGTAGCCGTTCTGCCCCACGCTCGCGGTTTCGCCGGTGACGACGTTGACGCCGTCCACCGACATCACGGCCATGATGCGTTCACCCATCGCATTGCGCACCCGGATGGCGTAGCGCGCGCCGGGGCGGCCGGCCACCCAGTACTCGCCGCGATAGCGGTAGACCGTCAGCTCGGCGCCGGTGCTGCGGTCGATCACGCCGACCTGCATCAGCGAGCCGACGAGGCTGGGCGGAATCGTAATGTAGGGCCGCTCCTGGCTCTGTGCGCCGCTCGCGAAAGAAGCCATGGCACTCAGGGCCAGGGCGGTGGAGAAAAGTCTGCGCTGCATGGTGTCTTCCTTGCCGGGAGTTGATCTGTGCAGGCTTCTACGGCGCAGCTTCGGCAACGGGGTTAAACGACGCGCAAAAAAATGGCGCTGCCTGTTCGACAGCGCCAAACGCCCGTTCGCGGGGCGTTGGGGGTCCGATAAATCAGATGTCTTCGAGCAGCGGGTAGGGCAGCGGCTCGACCGTGAGCGCGGGGCCGTCGGCCGCGCCGGCACGCAGGCCGCCGGCTTCCAGCGCGGCGATCTGCATCGACACCAGCGCCGCCCAGCCGCCGCCCGGCGCGGGCGCGGCCTGTGCCACGGTGCCCACGGGCTGCTCGGCGTCGTTGGCCGCGAACACTTCCTGTCCGACGCTCACTGGCGCATCGGCCTGCACGAGGTAGGCGCGCCGCTTCAGCGTGCCGCGGAACTGGCTGCGCGCCACCACTTCCTGGCCGGGGTAGCAGCCCTTCTTGAAGTTGACGCCTCCGACCGACTCGTAATTGATCATCTGCGGCACGAAGGCTTCGATGACCGGGGTGGTCAGGGTCACGATGCCGCTGCGCACCTCGCTCCACTGCCACAGGCTGTCGTCGAGCGCCGGGCCCACGGGGGCGGGATGGCCGGCCGGGGCGATCCATAGCGCACGCGGCACGCCATCGGCCGGGTAGAGCGAAACCACGCTCACATCGTCGCCCACGGCAACGCGCTTGCCGGGGGGCAGCGCGGCGTCGAGGCCGTTGTCCGCCAGCGCGGTGCCGGCCAGGCCGTAGAGCGCGAACTGGTCGGTCGCGTCGGTCAGCTTGACCTTGGCGCGCAGCACGAACATCGACAGGCGCTTGAGGGTCGCGGCAAGGATGTCGCGGCTGCAGACCAGAAGAATCAGCTCCGGTTGCGGCTTGATGCCGATGAAACTCGCGATCACACGGCCCTTGGCCGTGCACAGGGCAGCCAGCCGGGCGTCGGCGGCGCCGAGCAGCGAGAAGTCCTGTGTCAGCTGGCCGTGCAGGAAGCTGGCGGCGTCGGGGCCCTCGGCGCGGATCACGCCGAGGTGGCCGGCGGGGGAGAGGGCGGTCACGCCATTGAGAACGACAGTGGTCATCGCTGAATTATCATGGCCGGGCCTGTTCCTTCGGAGCGGCAGGGGTTCCCTCCCTGCGGCTCGCGGGGCCACCTCTTTTTCTTCTTTCTTCCGTCTTCCCCCATATCGGATCCGTGCGCAGCTTTTTCCTCACGCTTTTCCTGCTCGCCGCCCTGGCCGTGCTCGCGCTCGGCGGTGCCGGTCTCTGGTGGGTGCACCAGCCGCTCAAGCTGCCTGCGCCCAGTGTCGACCTGTCGGTCGAGCCCGGCACCACGCCGCGCGGTATCGCGCAGGCGGTGGCCGACACCGGCGTCGACGTGCAGCCGCAACTGCTCTACCTCTGGTTCCGCGTGTCGGGACAAGACCGCCAGATGCGCGCCGGCAGCTACGAACTGGAACGCGGCGTCACGCCCAAGCTGCTGCTCAACATCCTGGTGCGCGGCGAGGAAGCCACGCGCAGCCTGGTGCTGGTCGAGGGCTGGAACATTCGCCAGGTGCGTGCCGCGCTGGCCAAGGCCGACCAGCTGAAGCCCGAGAGCATCGGCCTGACCGACGAGGCGCTCATGGCCAAGCTGGGCAAGCCCGGCCTGCACCCCGAGGGGCGCTTTTTCCCGGACACCTACACCTACTCGAAGGGCTCGACCGACATCGCCCTGCTGCAGCGCGCGATGCGGGCCATGGACAAGAAGCTGGAAGCCGCCTGGGCCGCCCGCGCCTCCGACCTGCCGCTCAAGTCGGCCGACGAGGCACTGATTCTGGCCAGCATTGTCGAAAAAGAGACAGGCAAGGCCAACGATCGTGCCGAGATCGCGGCGGTCTTCACCAACCGCCTGCGCATCGGCATGCCGCTGCAGACCGACCCGACCGTCATCTACGGCATGGGCACCGCCTTCGACGGCAATCTGCGCAAGAAAGACCTGCAGACCGACACGCCCTGGAACACCTACACCCGCGGCGGCCTGCCACCCACGCCGATCTCCATGCCCGGCAAGGCCGCGCTGCTGGCTGCCGTACAGCCGGCGCAAAGCAGATCGCTGTATTTCGTCTCGCGCGGCGACGGCACCAGCCAGTTCAGCAGCTCGCTCGACGACCACAACCGCGCGGTCAATCGCTACCAGCGCGGCGGCGGCGACCCCAAACCCAAGGGAACCCAATGAGCGACCAAGGTCTGTTTCTGACGCTGGAAGGCATCGACGGCGCGGGCAAGTCGAGCCACCTTGACGCGCTGGAGGCGCTGTTCAAGGCCCAGGGCCGCGTGGTGGTGCGCACGCGCGAGCCCGGCGGCACGCCGCTGGCCGAAACGCTGCGCGGGCTGATCCTGGAACAGCCGATGGACCCGCTGACCGAGTCGCTGCTGGTGTTCGCGGCGCGCCGCGACCATGTCGCTCAGGTCATCGAGCCGGCGCTGGCGCGAGGCGACGTGGTGCTGTGCGATCGCTTCACCGACGCCACCTTCGCCTACCAGGGGGCAGGGCGCGGCTTCGATGCGGCCGTGCTGTCGACGCTCGAGCAATGGGTGCAGGCGGGCAGGGCGGCGCTGCCCGCGTCCGCGCTGCTGCAGCCGCACGTCACGCTGTGGTTCGACCTGGCTCCCGAGATCGCCGCGCAGCGGCTGGCCGGCGCGCGCGTGCCGGACAAGTTCGAAGCCCAGCCGGTCGAGTTCTTCCGCCGTGTGGCGCAGGGCTACGCGGACCGTGCCGCCGCCGATGCCAAGCGCTTCTTGCGCATCGACGCCAGCCAGGCGCGCGACCAGGTCTGGCAGCAGATCGAAACCGCGCTGCTGGCGCGCGGCGTGCTGCTGCCGCTGGGTGGAACTGCACGATGAGCACGCAGGCACTGTCTCCCTGGCTGCGCCGTCCGCTGGCCGAGTTGCTGCGTCAGCGCGGCCACGCCTGGCTGCTTCAAGGCCCGTCCGGCATCGGCCAGTACGAACTGGCCCTGGCGCTGGCTTCCGCCTGGCTGTGCGAGCAGCCGACGGACGAAGGCACCGCCTGCGGCCACTGCCAGAGCTGCCATGCCATCGAGGTGCGTACCCATGCCGACCTGTGCGTGCTGATGCCCGAGGTCGCGATGCAGGAACTCGGCTGGCCGCTCGACGAAAAAGCCCAGTCCGACATCGACGACAAGAAACGCAAGGCAAGCCGCGAGATCCGCGTCGAGGCAATGCGCGACGCGGTCGGCTTTGCCCAGCGCACCAGTGCCCGCGGACGCGGCAAGGTGGTGCTGGTGTACCCTGCCGAGCGCATGAACACCATCACCGCCAACGCGCTGCTGAAGACGCTCGAGGAGCCCGTGGGCGACGTGCGCTTCGTGCTTGCCAGCGAAGCCGCGTGGCAGCTGTTGCCGACCATCCGCAGCCGCTGCCTGGGTTTCACACTGCCGTGGCCCGAAACCGCCGAGGCCGAAGCGTGGCTTGCAGCGCAGGGCGTGCCCGCCGCCGATGCCGCGCCACTGCTGCGCGCGGCCGGCGGCCGGCCCAGCGATGCCTTGAGGCTGGCCCGCTCCGGCCAATCGCCCAAGGCCTGGTCGCTGCTGCCCAAGGCCATGACGCGCGGCGACGTGGGCGCGCTGGCCGACCACGCGCCGGCCCAGGCGGTGGGTGCGCTGCAAAAGCTCTGCCACGACCTGATGGCGATCGGCAACGGAGCCGAACCCCGGTTTTTCGACGCGGCCGACCTGCCTGCGGCGCCTTCGCGGCTGGCGCTGGCGCGCTGGTCGAAGTCCCTGGCCAGTGCCGCGAGGACCGCGGAGCATCCGTTCAATGCGGGCCTCATGCTCGAAGCGCTTGTGAGCGAAGCGCGAACGACCCTAAACTCTGCCGCTCGTCGAACATGAACCAACCCGTCGCCTCCGCTGCGCCCGCAGCAGCCCCCGCACCCGCCCGGCCGAGCGTCATCCAGCTCGCCATCAAGGAGAAAGGTGCGCTGTATGCGGCCTACATACCGCTGTTCGCGGAGGGCGGCATCTTCATCCCGACCTCGCGCGAGTACCGGCTGGGCGACGATGTCTACGTGCTGCTGACGCTGCCCGAAGACCCGCAGCGCTACCCCGTGGCTGGCAAGGTGGCCTGGATCACGCCGCCGCGCGCAGCCGGCAACCGGGCGCCGGGCGTGGGCATCCGTTTTCCTTCCGACGAGAAGTCGCGCCAGCTCAAGGCGCGCATCGAAGCGGCGCTGGGCGGCTCCATGGCCTCCGATCGCCCGACACAGACCATTTGAGTTTCCCGCCGTCCTCGTGACGCGGAACTCCGTACACGGCACCGTCTCCCACAACCCGGGCCGGTGCCGCGCACCTTTCCATTTCCGATGTTCACAGACTCCCACTGCCACCTCACCTTTCCCGAATTCGCGGACCAGATGCCGCAGATCCGCGCAGCCATGGCCGCCGCGCAGGTCGACCGGGCCCTGTGCATCTGCACCAAGCTCGAGGAGTTCGACGACGTGCAGGCGCTGGCCGCCAGCTACGACAACTTCTGGGCCAGCGTGGGTGTGCATCCCGACAACGAGGACATAGCGGAACCGACGGTCGAAGACCTGGTGCGCCTGTCGGCGCGCCCCCGCGTGGTGGCCATCGGTGAAACCGGGCTCGACTACTACCAGATGGAAGAGCGCAAGGGTGGCCGCAGCATTTCCGACATGGAATGGCAGCGCGACCGCTTCCGCGTGCACATCCGTGCCGCGCAGCAGACGCGCAAGCCGCTGGTGATCCACACCCGCGAGGCCTCTGCCGACACGCTGGCGATCCTGAAGGAGGAGGGCGAGGATGGCGTCGGCAGGGCGGCCGGCGGCGTTTTCCATTGCTTCACCGAGACCGCCGAGGTGGCGCGCGCCGCGCTCGACCTGGGTTTCTACATCTCGTTTTCCGGCATCCTGACCTTCAAGAAGGCGCAGGACCTGCGCGACGTGGCCGCCTTCGTGCCGCTCGACCGCATGCTGATCGAGACCGACAGCCCCTACCTGGCGCCGGTGCCGTACCGGGGCAAGACCAACAATCCGTCGTACGTGCCGTATGTGGCGCAGCAGATCGCCGAGCTGCGCAAGCTGCCGGTGGAAGCCGTCGCCAAGGCCACGAGCGACAACTTCGAAACATTGTTCAGGGAAGTCAAATCATGAAAAACTACTTCAAGAAATCGATTTATCTCATTGTCATTGCTGCGTCTTTTGCAGCGCATGCCGGATCTTTCGAAGACTTTTTCCGGGCCGTGCGCGGCGACAACGCCAGCGGCGTGCGCAACCTGCTGCAGCGCGGTTTCGACCCCAACACGCTGGACGAGCATGGCCAGACCGGCCTGCTGATCGCGCTGCGCGAGCCCTCGCCGAAGGTCATCAAGGTGCTGATCGACGCGCCGCAGACCAACGTCGACATCGCCAGCCCCAAGGACGAAACCCCGCTGATGCTGGCCGCGATCAAGGGCCAGCAAGACGTGGTGGCGCAACTGCTCAAGCGCGACGCCGCCGTCAACAAGACCGGCTGGACGCCGCTGCACTACGCGGCCACCAGCGGCCAGATTGCCATCATGAAGCTGCTGCTCGAGAACTACGCGTTCATCGATGCGCAGTCGCCCAACGGCACCACGCCGCTGATGATGGCGGCCATGTATGGCTCCAACGACGCCGTGAAGCTGCTGCTGGACGAGGGCGCGGACATCACCATGAAGAACCAGCTGGGCATGACGGCGGTCGACTTCGCGAACAAGGCGAGCCGCTCGGAGGCCGCTTCGATGATCACCGCAGCAGCCAGCGCCCGAGCCAATGCGCCCAAGGCCGTGCCGAAGGACGGCAAGTGGTGAGCGCCTGACGGGGCTTACCTGACCGGCCGCGGGGGCAGGGGAGGCGGAACCGGCCGCGGCGGCAGTGGCCTCGGCGGTACAGGCGGGCGGTATCCGCCGGGCGAAACCACCGCATTGCTGCGCGGACGGCCGACCTGTACGGCCGGGTTCGACGAATTCATCAACGTGGGATGCGAGATCTCGAGTGCATCGTGTTGCCCGAGTGTCAGCGCATAGGCGACCAGGTTGGCCAGTTGGGTGATGCCGCCTTCGGACGCGGACAGCGGCTTGAGCATCGGCCTTGCGGTGTATTCATAAGGCTTGCCCTTGGCAGCCATGCCCGACAGGGCCTGCCTGCCATCGGCGCGGGCCGTGTGGTAAGCGTTGAGCACAACGTCCCTGGCAACGTCGACCATGCGCGCCGCGATCTGGTCGGAGTCCTTGTGCATCAGTTCCGCGACGCGCTCGGCGCGCATCTGCATGCCTTCCACGAAGGTGGTGATCTTGATCAGCTGCTGGCGCAGATCCGACGCGGAGATGCGCACCTTGGCGGCAACGCCCGGGTACAACACCGCGTCGTTGAGATCGGTGATCTGGTCCGGCATGGAGTTGATCAGGTTGGCTATGTGCTTGTACTGCTTCATCGCAGCTTCGGCGGCCTCCATGGCCTCGCGATCGTCGCGAAAGAGCACGGCGGTTTCCTGGTTGCCGCGATTGGTGAGCACGGTGTCGGCCTCGTTGATGCTCTTGCCGTGCAGATAGCCGTCGATCCCGCCTTCGACGCCGCTGACCGCGGAAACGCCGATGCCGACGCTTTTGGTCACCAGGGTCTTGAGCACCGAGGCACCGGGAATCGGGATCTTGCCCAACCCGGCCCGGGCCAGGGCTGCGACGCCCTTGACCACCAGCCGCTGCACGTCGGCGGTGTTGCCGCAGTATTCGCTCAGCAGCATGGTCAGCTTCTTCTTGTACGGGACGCTGAAGCTGTCGTTGGATTTGGCGCGGAAGGCATCCCAGGTCCGCTCGACCATGTCGGATTTCTGAGCGAAAGCCGCGCTCACCACGCCCCAGTCCTTCGTGCGCATGCGGTCCAACAGGACACGGGCACCAGCCGCCATTTCTTTTTCGTAGTACTGGGACAGGTTCTTGCCCACTTCATCGAACGTGGTCTGTGGAATATCGAGCATCAAAAAGTTCCAATGGTCCTGAGGGTGGTCGATGCTAGGTGGGATGGGCCGATGGCGCATGGGACGAAAGTCCCATGTTCATGTGGGTTGTTGTGCGGGAGCGTCGGGAACTTTGTTTGTCCACACAATGTGCATTATGTTAAGTATCTGAGATGAGCGGTCTCCCGCTTGCGGCAGCTTCAACGCGCCCTGGCCCGGAAGCCGGAATCCTGATCCCAATCCTGCTCTGAGTGTTCGGCGCCATCCCCCTGCCGGCGTAGCGCGGCTTCCAGCGACGCTTCAACAGCGCTCCAGTCATAGAAAACATGCACCTTGCGTGCATGGTTCCACTGCCCGCCGAATGCCTTGAAGACAGTGGCGAACTGGAAGCACCCGCCCTTGATTGCCGGCATCGGTGGCCCGTTGGCAAACGAAACCTCGAGGACCTGGCAATCTTCCAGGCTCGACGCTAGCTCTTCCGCGCGCGCCTGGGCCGGGAAAGAAAGTACGGTGGGCATCGAATCACTCTACCGAAAATCGGTGGAGGATGAAACCTTTTTTCTACGCTCGCCGAGCGAGAACTCTATTCACCCGTGCACGCCTTCGATCGAGCGCGCATACATCACGATCTCCGCCGGCGTCATCGCATCTTCAAGCGCGGCCAGTTCCAGCCGTTCGAAGTCGTGCGAGATCCATTCGAACATGTGCGACAGCGGCATGTCCGTGATGTCTTCCCCGTCGCTCCATGGTTGCAGCCGCTTGGCGGCGCTGCCCAGCAGCATGCGCAGGTACAGCGCCCGCGCCAGGCGCACGGCAGCTACCTTGTCGGGGTTGTCGAGGTTCTGCTGAAACGCTTCCACGCGCTGTTCGCAGGCCACCAGTCGCTCCTGCGCTGTCACTGACCCGTGGCTGCAGATATCGGACGCCCTGCAACGCAAATCCTGAATGCGATGGAACTCGCACAGCACGCGGGCGTACGCCAGTTGCTGAAGAAGCTGTAGCGCGCGATTCAGAAAGCCTTGCATGTCTGCCATCTGAATTTCTGCTGCGCTTTCCAAACGTAGGACGGCGCGCAAAAAGAGCGCGCGGCGGCACCGCCATCTGGGCCGCATCACCCGACGAGTAGTTCCGTGAGCGTTGTCAAAGAGATGTCACTCGGCAACCGCAAGATCGGTGGCATTAATTGTGTTTGTGGCAATTTATGCAAACAACCTTTTCATGCCCAAACACAAGCAAACGCACTTCGGGTTGCGAGCGAATTTCAACTTTTTGAGGGAACAACATGATCAGAGGAACGACCGCAAGAAGCGGGCTTGCAGCTTTGGGGGCCGCCACCGCCTTCTTGCTCTCCGGCTGCGGCGGGGGCGGCGGAGGCAATGGCAGCGCGTTCATTCCGCCTGTCTCCGGCGGCACATCGACTCCCGCCACCAACCAGGGAAAGAGCGGCCCGAAGGTGCTGGTGGTCGAGATCGACGGCCTCACGCATGCGGCACTGCGCGATGCAGTCGCGCAAGGCAAGGCGCCCGCGCTGCAGTCGCTTCGCATCGCTCCCGCATGGACCGGCGGCGTCGCCGGCACGCTCAGCGAGCAACCCACATCCGACAGCCAGGGCTGGGCCACGCTGCTGACAGGCACCTGGGCCAATCGCCACGGCGTGCGCGGCAACGGCGGCGCCCAGCGCATCGACGCCAAGCTCGCGCCCTCGATCTTCGCCATCGCCAAGCAGAACGCCTCGGCCGGCTACAAGACCGGCGCCGTCACGGCGAACGCGCTCTACCCTGCTCTGCTGGGCAACGAGCCTGGCGCAATCGACGCCGCGGTCGACTGCGCGGGGGCCGATGCCTGCGTGACGGACCGTACCTCTCAACTCATCGACGCAGGCTACGACCTGCTGGTAGCGCAATACGGCGCGCCTGCCGCCGTGGTTGCAAACAGCGGGCTGAAGGGCACTGACTACCAGCAGGCCATCTCGGACACCTCCGCAGCCGTCGGCAAGCTGCTCACGCGCATCTCGCAGCGCACCGCCAACGACTCCAAGGAAGACTGGCTCGTCATCCTCACCACGGGCCACGGCCTCGATGCCTTCGGCACCAGCGCCGGTCTGCAGGGCGTCGCGGACAAGACCGTGTTCATCGCCAGCAACAAGACTCTTCCGGCATTGCCCGCCGTCGACACGGCCGCGCCTACCGACAGCACATTGCTTCGCCTGGCCGCCGCCACCGACATCGCGCCGACCGTGCTGCGCCACCTGGGTGCCACGCCAGCACCTGCGAACTACGCCTGGAGCGGCATCGCGCTGCAAGGCGCCACGAGCATCCGCGAGCTTTCCGCCCGCACCGGCGCCGACAGGGACAGCGTCGAGCTCTCGTGGAAGCTCGCCGGCACCACCAATGTGCCGGTGCAAATCCTGCGCGACGGCAAGCCGGTCGCCACATTGGCTGCAGGTAGCACGGCCTACATCGACACCCTCGAAGGCGTGAAGGACAGCAATTTCAGCTACCTCTACACAGTGGCGGCAGGCGACACCGCGCTTGCCATCACCGCCGTCAAGCCCGTGCCGCTGCCGCCTTCGCTGCTCAACGGGCTGGTCAATTACTACCCGCTCGATGCGCTGCCCGCCCTGGACGTCAAGACCGGCGCCTCGACGCTCGCTCCCTGGGCCGTGGACGCCGCGGCCGGTTCGCTGGTGGACGACGACGGCTTCAAGCCTAGCTTCAAGGCCAAGGCGCTGCGCGTGGACAACCGCATCGTGAACGCGGCCGGCATGTCGGGCTATCGCCTGATGCAGACCAACGACGTGACGACGGATCCCGCAGTCACCGCTTTCACCATCGGCTTCTGGATGCGCACCGACGCCACCTGCACCCAGGGGGTGGGCTACGGCGCATCGGTCATCGCCAACAAGAATTACGACAGCGGCAGCAATGAGGGCATCGCCATCGGCATGTTCGGCAACTGCGAGTTGCGGTTCAACACAGGCCTGGGCGGTTCGCGCGGAGAAATCAGCGGCGCCCATTTCCTGAGCGCCGGCCAGTGGGCCTACGTGGCGATGGTCATCGACAAGTCGGGACTCGCGATGAAGGGCTACGCCATCGATCCCGCGAAGGGCGTGCAGACCGGCGGCGTGGCGCTTTCGGCCGCGCTGGTCGCCAAGCTCGGCGGCCTCAAGAACGGCATTGGCCTGAACGAAGACGGCACCGGCCTCTATTACAAGCGCGCAGGCACCAGCGCACCGCGCGGCGCCATGGACTTCAACGACTTCGCGATCTGGAACCGCGCGCTTACCGCGGACGAGATCAAGAGCATCTACCAGGCCGCCCGTCCCCTGTCGACGCTGGCGCCCTGACCCATCCCGCCTCACTCACTCCACACACGACACAAGAGAGCATTCCCATGCAACTTCTTTCACTGGCCCCACGGCTGATCCCGGCGCTGGCCCTGGCCTGCGTGCTTTCCGCCTGCGGTGGCGGCAACAACGGAGGCGGCGGTAGTGGCGTGCCCATCGCCGTGACGCCCACGCCGCCGGCTGCGCAGCCTGACACCAGCGTCAAGCCCGAGATGCGCTGCGCGCCCTGACCCCCCCGAAGCCTCGGAACAAAACACCATGAAGAACTCACGCCGCAATTTCCTCAAGGGCACCGCCTCGTCGGGCCTCGCAGCCGTCGCGCTGACCGCCTTTCCGCCCAGCATTCGCCGAGCGCTGGCCATTCCGGCCAACAACAAGACCGGCACGATCATGGACGTCGAGCACGTCGTGATCCTGATGCAGGAGAACCGCTCGTTCGACCACTACTTCGGCACGCTGATGGGCGTGCGCGGTTTCGGCGACCGCTTCACCATTCCGCTGCCCAAGGGCATGAATGTCTGGCAGCAGAGCGATGCCAACGGCAAGCCCGTGCTGCCTTACCACCTCGACCAGAGCAAGGGCAACGCGCAGCGCGTGAGCGGCACGCCGCACAGCTGGGGCGATGCGCAGAACGCCTGGGACGGCGGACGCATGTACCAGTGGCCGCGCTACAAGAACACCGCGTCGATGGGCTACTTCATGGAAGCCGAGCTCCCTTTCCAATACGCGCTGGCCAACGCCTTCACGATCTGCGACGCCTATCACTGCGGCATGCATACGGGCACCAACTCGAACCGACTGTTCCATTGGAGCGGCACCAATGGCCCGTCTGGCCAGGTCGGCACCGGTCTGGCGGGCACGGCCTCGATCGACAACACCTGGGAGAACCTGCGCTACCCGTGGAACCCGGACACGGACCCCAACGGCGACTCGACCGGATACGGCTGCGACTGGAAGACCTACCCAGAGCGTCTGGAGGAAGCCAAGGTCAGCTGGATCGTCTACCAGAACCTGCCAGACAACTACACCGACAACCCGCTGCACGGCTTTAAGCAGTACCGCATGGCCAACAAAGTCTCGGGCAAGAACAAGATGTGCTACGACGGCGACGCCAGTCCGCCCGCGGGCCAGACCGTGACCGCCTATGACCCCGCCAGCGACGACGCGGGCAACCCGCTCTACAAGGGCGTTGCAAACACCATGCCCGACGGTGGCTTCCTCGGCACCTTCAAGCAAGACGTGGCCAACGGCAAGCTGCGGCAGGTGTCGTGGATCGTGGCGCCTGCCACGTACTCCGAACACCCCAGCCCTTCGAGCCCTGTGCAGGGCGCCTGGTACATCCAGGAGGTGCTGGACGCGCTCACCGCATACCCCGACGTCTGGAGCAAGACGGTGTTCATCGTCAACTTCGACGAGAACGACGGCTACTTCGACCACATGCCCTCGCCGTCGGCACCTTCGCTGATCGACCCCACCAACCCCAAGGGCGCCGTCGCCGGCAAGACCACGCTGTCCGATGCCGACGTGGCTTTCGAGCGCCATACGTACCCGCTGGTCGGCAGCACCACCGTGCCTTCGGACGGTCGCGTCTACGGTCCCGGACCGCGCGTGCCGATGTATGTCATCTCGCCGTGGAGCCGCGGCGGCTGGGTCAATTCGCAGGTGTTCGACCACACCTCGGTGCTGCGCTTCCTCGAGGCGCGCTTCGGAGTCAAGGAGATGAACATTTCGCCGTATCGCCGCGCGATCGCCGGCGATCTGACCAGCGCCTTCAACTTCGTCTCGCCCAACAACGACGCGCTACCGGTGCTGGCCGGACGCAAGACCAAGGACCAGGCCAACCAGTTGCGTGCCGACCAGCAGGCGCTGGCGCAGATCCCCGTGCCGCTCGATCCGCAACTGCCTCGCCAGGCGACGGGCACGCGCCCTTCGCGCGCCCTGCCCTACGAGCTTCACACCAGCGCGCGCAGCGACGTCGTCAACGGCAAGCTGCAGCTGCTGTTCGCCAACACCGGCAAAGCCGCCGCCGTATTCCATGTGTATGACAAGCTCAATCTCGGGTTGCTGCCGCGCCGCTACATGGTCGAAGCCGGCAAGACCCTCGACGACACCTGGAACCCGGTGGCCGACAACAGCGGCTTCTACGACCTCTGGGTGCTCGGCCCCAACGGCTATCACCGCCACTTCAAGGGCAACCTCAACACCCTGCGCGCGGGCGACGTGGCGGTGCCCGAGGTTCGCGTGTGCTACGACATCGCCAACGGCAACGTCTACCTGAAGATGCTCAACGGCGGCAAGAACGCCTGCAAGTTCACCATCCGTGCCAAGGCCTACCGCGACGACGGTCCGTGGACCGCGACGGTGAGTGGCGGCACTGTCGCCGAGCAGCATTGGGACCTGTCGGGCAGCGGCTGCTGGTATGACTTCGCAGTGACATGCGACGCCGATGCCAGCTACTACCGCCGCTTTGCCGGCCGCGTGGAAACCGGCAAGCACTCGGTGAGCGATCCCGCGATGGGCATGGCCGACCTCTGATGCCGACGGCGGCTTCGCCCCGCGAGGCCGCCTGTTTCCCACCGGCATTGCGCCGGTGGTAGGCACAATGGCGCCGCTCTTTCTTTTCACCACGGCGTTTCAATGCTTCAAGAAGAACGATTCCTGCGCATCCGCAGCCTGCTGGCCACTTTCTCCCGACTCAGCGTCGACCGCATCGTGCAGGATCTTGCGGTGTCTCGCGAGACCGTCCGCCGTGACCTGCTCGAGTTGGAGGGCCTGGGCGAGTTGCGGCGCGTTCACGGTGGCGCCATCGCCACCGGTGTGGAGCCCGAGCCGCCTCTGGCCGTGCGGCTGGTGGCGCGGCAGCGCGAGAAACGCGCCATCGCCAAGGCGGCGATCACGCTGCTGCAGCCGGGGCAGACGGTGTTCCTCGACGCGGGCAGCACCATGTCGATCCTGGCGGAAGAGATTGCCGCGCTGAGCGGCATGACTGTCATCACCAACTCGCTGAGCATCGCGCTCAAGCTCGAAGGCGCCAGCGAAGGCCGGCTGACCGGCAACAAGACCATCCTGCTGGGCGGAGAGATCGACGTGAAGACGCAGGCCACATGCGGCGACATCACGGTGGAGGCCATCCGCCGCTACCGCGCCGACGTCGCGATGCTGTCGCCCGTGGCACTGCATGCCAGGCACGGCGCCATGAGCTTCGAGCACCATGAGGCGGCGGTGGCCCGCGCCATGGCCGAACAGGCGCAGCAGCTGGTGCTGCTGGCCGACCACGCCAAGATCGGCCAGGCCAGCCGCGTGACCTATGCGAGCGCGGAAGACATCGACGCGATCGTCACCGACGCCAAGGCGCGCACGCTGCCCGCCCTTGTGCCGTTGCGCAAAGCCTGCGAGCGGCTGCTGATTGCCTGAGCGCGAAAAAGCGGCGCGCTACGGAATGCTTCGCGCCACCACGCCAAGGTCGCGCCAGGCCTCCGGGTGGCAGCTGAATATCAGGATCTGGTGCCGCGTCGCCGCGTCGTACAGCACCCGCTTCATCTGCTTCAGGCGCTCTTCGTCGGTGTTGACCAGCGCGTCGTCGAGGATCAGCAGGGTCGGCTTGCGCGCTTCTTTCAGCAGGTCGGCGTAGGCCAGGCGGGCGACCACGCCCATCTGCTCGCGCGCGCCGACGCTCAGCTCTTCGAACTCGCCGCTCTGGGCGCCGCGCAGGCCCTGGCGCGTGATGCGGCCCGGCGACAGGTCTTCGCCGACTTCGACCTGCGCACCCGGAAACAGGATCTGCAGATAGTGATCCAGGTGCTTCTGCAGGGGAGCCCGCAAGCGGCGCGCCAGGGCCGAGCGCTTTTCGCGCAGCAGCTTGAGCAGATGGTCGAGCGCCTTCGAGCGGCGCTCGAATTCCGCGCACCGGCGCGTAGCGTGATCGAGTTCGCGTTGCTTCTCGGACGCGGCTTCTTCCAGGCCCGCGGCGCCTTTTACCTGAAGCTCGACCTCGAGGCGGGTGATGTCGTTCGCGCGCTGGCTGTGCGCAGCCTCGGCCTGCTTCACGCTGCGTTCCAGCCGCTCGACGTCCTGCGAAAGCACGGGCAGGTTGACCGTCTGCAGCTGCTGCGCGAGTTCACCGACCTTGTCCTGGATGGCTGAGTGCTGCGCCAGCGCGTCGGTCAGTGCCGCGCCGGCATCGGCCTTGCGGCCGGCGCGCTGCGGATCGCTCAAGGTGGCCTTCACGGCGGCAAGCTCGGCCTCGGCGGCCTTGACCTGTTCGCGCGCATTGCCGGCCGCGACCTTGGCGTCATTCAGCGCGGCGGATGCGTCCGACAGCGCGGCGCGGGCGGCGCCCTCCTCCGACTCTGCCTGTGCGATCGGCGTTGCCGGCGCATCGGTCGATGCCGGCATGGCCTGCAGCACCTGGCGGGCGTCCACCAGCCGTGCCTCGCGCAAGGCGATGTCGGCGGCCAATGCGCTCAGGCCCTTGGGCGCCAATGCTGCCAGTACAGCCACCGCAGCGGCGGCTTCGCTCTTGCGCGATGCCTGCAGTCGTTCACGCTCTTCGATGGCCGCGACACTCTCGGCACGCAATGCCCGCAGCCGCTCGGCCAGCTCGTCACGCGCGCGGTCGCGCTCGATGGCCAGTCCTTCCAGGTCGGCGCCGCCCGGCAGCACCGTGATGCGGCCAACACCTGCGATCTCGATGCCGGTGCGGGCGATGACGGTCTGGCGCGTCAGCCCCGATACCGCCGCGCCCGCCACGTGCACATCGGCGCCGGGCAGCAGGTCGAACTCCAGCGCGGTGGCCACCGCATCCAGCTTGGCCTGCGCGGTGCGCAGCGTGTCCGCGCAGCGCTGAAGGCGCTTGAGTTCACCCTCGGGCACAGCGAGCGCCTGCGCCTCGGCTTGCAGCCGCGTGACCTTGTCCTGCTCGCCCTTTGCCTTCTCGTGGCTTTGCATGAGAGGCGCGAGTTGTTCGGCGAGGCCTTCGACGGCTTTTTCCTGTGCGATGCGTGCTGCCGACTGGCGCGCGAGCCGCAGGGCTTCTCGTGCGGCTGCGTCGGCCTGCGCCGCAGCGGCATGGCGCGGCTCCCAGGCTTGTAGTTCTTCCAGGGCCTTGGCGAGGCCTTCCTTCACCGTCTGCAGATTCTTTTCGCGCTGGACGACGGTCGATTCTTCGCGCTCCATTGCCTGCAACTGGGTGCGCAAGGCGTTGACCTGCACCGTGGCCTGCCGCAGCGCTGCGTCCTGCACGGCCTTGCGGTCCGCCAAGCCTTTGGCATCGTCCAGGCGCTGCTGCGCGCCGGCGAGCTGCTCTCGCAACGCGGCCCAGGGTCTTGCTGCCTCGTCGCGCTGATGGTCTCGGCGCAGGCTTGAAAGGCGGTCGACGCCCGATTGATACGCCTCGATATCGACGCGCAGCCGCTTCAGTTCTGCGTCAAGCTCATCCCTGAGCCTGATCGCATCCGCATACGCGCCGCGCGGCGTGCCGGCGGCGGGCGTGAGCAGTTCGTTGCGCTCGCTTTCAACCGCCTTCAACACCGCATCGCCATTGCTCGACGCCAGTTCGCCCAGCGACTCGCCCAGCGCGTTGCGCAGATGGTCGCTCGCGAAGCCCACCGCGTTCGAGATGTCGTGCGACGTGCCCTGCCTGATCCACAGCAGCCCCGGAATGCCCATGTGCTCCGGCGTGCTCGCGCCCTTGCCCGGAAACTTGAACCCCAGCAGCGCCGCCAGGTGGTCTTCCGCCACCGCGCCGTCCATCGCCTTGCCGTCGATGCTGAGTTCGCAGCGCTTCTTGCCGAGAAAGGCCTTGGTCAGGCGGCAGGGCTTGCCGTCGAGCTCGAAGTCGAGTTCGACCGTGGGCGTCGCCGAGCTTTCGCCCCACGGTCGCAGATGCTCCACCGCGCTTGAGCGGTGCCGCTCGAAGAACGCGGCGCGAATGGCTTCGGCGACGGTGGACTTGCCCGATTCGTTGGGCGCCGCGAACAGGTTCAGTCCGTCGGTGAGGCCATCGATTTCCAGCGGCGTACGAAACAGCTTGAAGTTCTCGATGCGAAGGCGTTGCAGCTTCATGCTCATGCCGAGGCTCCCGCGCGCGGAGCCTGCGCGTCGAGGATGCGGGCCAGCGTCAGCAGCGCGTCGCGCGCCAGTTCGGCATCGGCTCCGTCCTGCTGCGAGCGCAGGTCTTGCAGGGCCTCGCCGACGAAACCATCGGCATGCAGGGCCTGGATGTCTTCCTCGGTGGGTTCGAGGCGCAATGCCTCGCCGTCCCACACCAGCGCGCGGGCCCGGGCGCGGGCCGTGTCGAGCGCGGCGCCGAGCTTGTTGTGGCCGCCGAGGTCGCAGCTGCCCTGCGCGCGCAGTTGAAGCACGTCGTTGGCGCCGACGAGGTTCAGCTTTTCCACCAGCTCGTCGATGTCGGAGGCCACGGACAGGCGCGGCTCCCACTGCTGCCATGCGTACTGGCCGGTGCGCACCGGCTCGACCTGCGGCAATGCGCCTGCGCTTGCGATGGTCACCAGCAGCGCCTGCCCGGAGTCGTTGGCGCGAAAGCGGTCGGTCTCGGGCGTGCCCGCGTACCAGGTCCGTTCGTCGGTCTGGCGCGTGCCGTGCCAGTCGCCGAGCGCGAGGTAGTCGAGCCGGGCCTGCGCCGCGCGGTCTGCCGCAATGGGATTGGCCGAGTCGATGTCTTCCGAAAGAATGCCCTGCACGCAGCCGTGCGCCAGCCCGATGCGCGGCAGGCTTTCTTCTTCACCCGATGTCGCAGCGAACCAGTCGGTCAGGTCGCCATAGGTATGGCGCTGCGTGAGCGGCGCGGGCAGCAGCGTGAACTTGCCGGCCACGGTGCGCGGCACCGGCTCCAGGCAGCACACGACGTTCGACGGCACCGCGCCGAGCCTGGCGGCCCGGCTCCAGACCGATTCGCCGAGGGCGGAGTCGTGGTTGCCCGGAATCAGCAGCCAAGGCCCGGCAAAGCCCTGCATCGCGTTGAACATGCGGCGGATGGTCTTGTCGGACACCGTCTGCAGGTCGAACACGTCGCCTGCCACCAGTACCGCATCGACGGCACGTTCGCTCGCGATGGCTGCCAGCCGCTCGACCACTTTGAAGCGGGCCTCGAACAGCGCCGCGGCGTCGTCGGGCTCGAACTGCGAGAACACGCGGCCGATCTGCCAATCCGCGGTATGGAGCAAAGAAATCATGCGTGGCCCTCCCTTTGCCTCTCGCGTCTTCCGGTCGTCTCAAAACAGCGAGCATCTTAGATGCCCGCGATATCTCCTGGCGACACGGACGATTGGTCCGGCAGTGCTGCGGCAGCCGGGATTTCAGCGAGGGTGTGGCGGGGCCTCCGAGCGAAGGCCCGCTCTTTCAGAACGAGATGGTGGGCTTCTCGAACGGCCCCGCGCATTCGTCGGCCAGCGCGACGGAAAGCGCGACCTGCTCGGCGATCTGCTCGCGCAAGGGCTGCCAGCCGAGACTGAACGGGGCCAGCAAAAACCATTCAGCGGGCAACAGCGCCAACACTGTGCCGACGAGCAACCAGTACGTGAGTTCCATGTAGTACCCCCTTAACGAATGAGGGCGCGAGTCTGCGCCCTCCGGGGGACCGGGAACATCCCCAATCCGTGGGATAACTTTCGGTCGAAAGGCCCTGCCCGCCTACCGTGCCGGCAGGTACTGCCGGGGATCGACGGCTTTGCCGCGGTAGCGGATCTCGAAGTGCAGCTTGGGGTGGCCGGCATCGGCATTGCCGATCTCGGCGATCTTCTGGCCCCGCTGCACGCGCTGGCCCTGCTTCACCAGCACGGAGCGCACATTGGTGTAGACCGACATGTAGGAGCCCCCGTGGTCGACCATGAGCACGCTGCCGTAGCCGCGCAGCGTTTCGGTGACGGCCACCGAGCCGTTGCCGATGGAAACCACCGGCTCGCCCGCGTTGCCTGCGATGTCGATGCCCTTGTTGCTGGAGCCGTTGAAGCCCGCGACGACCTGGCCCTGCGCCGGCCAGCCCCAGTCGCTGCGCCGCGCGGCTGGCGGCACTACCGGGTCGGGCTCCCGCGCGGCGGGGCGCGGCGGCTTCGGGCGGTCTGCGCCGCCAGCCCTTGAAGGCGGCGGTGGCGGCGCTGATGCATCCGGCGACGGCGCCGAAGCACCGCCCGGCGGTGCCACGCGCAGCACCTGCCCAGCTTCGAGGCGGTCGGGGTCCTGGAGGTTGCTCCAGCGGGCGATCTCGCCGGGGGAGCGGCCGGTCCTGGAGGCGATGCGGTAGAGCGTGTCTCCGGGCTGCACCACGTATTCGCCGGGGCCCGCCACCGGGGTCTTGGTGGTGGAGCACGCCGCCAGGGTCAATGCCGCGATCAGCGCGATGCACGCGCGCCAGTTCCTGCCTGTCACAACCACTAGCCGTTCCTTTTTTCCTGAAGACGTTCGAGCCTACCAGCAGTGGCTGAAGACCCGTCGCGGCCGGGGCTGGACGGTGGTGGTGGCGTGTCAGGTCGCGGTGCGCCTGGCGATGCACATGAGGGACAGCGCGCTGTCGGGCGCGCGCGGGTCGCGGCCAGACAGCCGGTTGCCCATGCGGTATTTCCATTGCGCCGGGCCGACCTCGCCTTCCAGGGCCTGCGCGCCGATCTGGTGGTTGTGGGGATGGATGCGGACCTCGAATCCCAGCGGCTCCAGCGTTCGCCTGAACAGTTCGTGCGTCACGCCGTCTCCGGGGCGGTGGTGCACTTCGGTCTGCAGTCCGCAGGACTGCTGGTTGCCGGTCTTGTGAAACCCGTGCCGCGTCATGCGGTAGATCCACAGGCGCGCGTCCCACATCCATTTGGCCAGGCCCTTGTAATCCCATGCGGTCAATTGCGGGTCGTGGTCGGTAATGAGCAGGCCATTGGGTTTCACGAGCCGCGCGCCTTCGCGCAATACCGCCTTCATGTCGTCGCAATGGTGCAGCGACGCATTGATGGCCACGATGTCCGCCACGCGCGATCGGAACGGTGTGTGCGCCGCATCGGCCAGCACCGCCGTGTAGCCGAGACGCGAAGCCATTTCGAGCGAGCCGCCGGCCACATCCACGCCGATCAGCATCCTGGGTTTGCCGCCGAGCGTGGCAAAGACATTGCCGGGGCCGCAACCCAGGTCGATGACCACCTTGTCCGTCCAGTCGCCGCCCGCCGCGAGCCAACGGCTCCTGAAATGCGCATCGCGATGGCAGAAGTCCAGGTATTCCTTTGCCCATGCCTCGTTGCCGAAATAAACGGCATTGGCGGTCAATCCTGCGGAATTGTTCGGAATAACAGACTCGTAATAGAGGCCGCGACGATTGAGAACTACATCGGGTAATAAGATGTCGCTGAACATTCGAGGCTTTCAAAAGTGAATTCCGCATGAGCGCGGATACACCATGAAGTCTTGTTTGTTTTTCGGCCTTGTACAGCGGTTTTTTATCCGGTTACAGACTTCGCCACTTAATAACAGCCCGCTTTGGGGCCTTGTTTCATTTTGCGAGCGCATCGGCGCTGCGTTTTCCGCATCTCTCCCTCTGGAGCCGCCGCCTTGCCGCGCTCTCCCTGGCGCATGGGGCGCAGTGGCCGATCCGGCCCGCTCCCACTCTCGATATCCCCATGAGTACCCCGCTTCGGGAAGCGCCCACAGGCACCCTGAGGCGCATCCGATAACCTGCTTTTGCCCTAAACGGCGCATCAGTTACCCAAGATTGGACAATTGGGGTAGTACGTTTCCGAAATAACTATATCAATCTGTAACGTAGATCGAAAGTTCGTACATCGGCTTGGGGAAACACCCTAGGATCGAGACACGAAAAAACGGGAGGCAAAAATTCAAAGCCTCAATTGAGTCACTGGCCATTCGGCCTATTCAATTGGTTCCATCGTATTTCTTTTCGGGTAATTACATGGAAATTCAATCTGTTTCGACGGCACGGCGAAACGCTCCAGATACGCTTCTGGACGACCTGTTCGTGCCGCGCGCGAACCCGGAAGCGCCAGGCGGGCGGCATGCCGTCTCGCTGACGCTCGCACCCGCATTCCTGCAAGGCCGGGCGCAAGCGTCGGCAACCGGCGGCCAACTGCCCGACACCCTGTTTGCCGGCGCCTGGCTGCTGCTGCAGTCCCGGTGGCTCGGCGTGCTCTGGCCGGTGCTGCATGAACTGGCCGGCGCCAAAGCGCTCCTCACGTCCACGACCGTGGCCTTCGACGCCATCTGCCCCGTTGGCGCGTGGCTCGCGGAACTCGATGCCGCCCGTCGCGCGGCGAGCCCTGCGGCCGCCGGCATGGAGCCGCCCGCCTCGCTGTGGCTGCGCGACGCCGCCGACACTGCCACGCCCGATGCCCGCCTGCTCCTCTGGCTGGACGCAGCCTCCGGCTCCCTGCATATGGACGTGGCGGCGGCCTTGATGGACGTAACGTCCGCCGAGCGCCTGCTGGCTGCCCTCGCCGACACCGCCGCCGACCTGCTGGCCCGCCCCGAGGCCGCGCTGGACGACATCCGCACCCTGCCCGTCACCGACACCGACGACCAGCTCGTCCGCTGGAACACGCCTGCGTCCGTGCTCGACAGCACGCTCACCGTCACCGGCATGTTCCGCCGCCAGGCAGGCGCAACCCCAGAGGCCGTCGCCCTCGTCGAAGGCGACGTGCAGATGAGCTACGCCGAGCTCGACCGCCGCTCCGACCAGCTCGCACGCCATCTCCAGCGGCTGGGCGTGCGAAGCGGCGACGGCGTCGGCCTGCTGCTCGACCGCTCGCTGGCCGCCGTCGTGGCGCTGATCGGCATCCTGAAGGCGGGCGGTGGCTACGTGCCCGTACCGACCGACTTTCCGCCCGAGCGGATCGCCTACATGTTCGGCGAGGCGCAGGCCCGGCACGTGATCACGGCGCAAGCCTTTCGCCATCTCGTACCGGCCGAACAACGCGTTTTGCTGCTGGACGATGCCTTGGACAACCAGGAACGCAGTTCATGGAATGAACCGGCCATCGACGGCGAATCGGTCGCGTACGTCATGTACACCTCGGGCTCGACCGGTGCGCCCAAGGGCATCGAGATCTGCCACCGCTCGATCCTGCGGCTGGTGGTCGGCGTGGACTATGTCGAGCTCGCGCCGGGCCGCGCCATGCTGCATGCAGCTCCGTTGGGCTTCGACGCGGCCACGCTCGAAATCTGGGGCCCGCTGCTCAACGGCGGCTGCTGCGTGGTGCACGACGAACGCGTGCCCACCGGTGCCGGCCTGGCCCGCACCATCGCGCGCCACGACGTGCATACCGCCTGGCTCACGGCCGCGCTGTTCAACGCGGTCATCGACGACGACCCGGTCCACCTCGCGGGCCTGCGCCACCTGTTCACCGGCGGCGAGGCGCTCTCGGTGCCCCATGTGCGCCGGGCGCTCGCCGCCCTGCCCGGCCTGGCGCTGAGCAACGGCTACGGCCCGACCGAGTGCACCACCTTCGCGACCACGCACCGCATCGCCCCCACGCTGCCGGCCGACACCCGCTCCGTGCCGCTCGGCCGCCCGATCAAGGACACCGTGCTGCGCGTGCTGAGCCCCTCGATGGCGCTGCTGCCCTCCGGCCTGGTCGGGGAGCTGTGCATCGGCGGCCACGGACTGGCGCGCGGCTACCTGCGCCAGCCCGAACTCAGCGCCGACCGCTTCGTGCCCGATCCCTTCGGTGGTCCGGCCGACCGGCTCTACCGCACCGGCGACCTCGCGCGCTGGCTGCCTGACGGCACCATCGAGTTCATCGGCCGGCGCGACGGCCAGGTCAAGATCCACGGCCACCGCATCGAGACCGGCGAGATCGAGGCCGCCATCCTTGCCCACCCCGGGGTGCAGTCATGTGCGGTTGTCGCCCGGCCAGACGCCGATGGCCAACTGCGCCTGGTGGCCTATCTCGTGGCGCGTGGCCCGAAGCTGTCGTGGCAGGCGCTGCGCACTCACCTTGCGGCCCGCCTGCCCGCTGCGCTGGTGCCTTCGGCGCAGGTCTGGCTCGCGCAGTTGCCCGTCACGCCCAACGGCAAGCTCGACCGCCGCGCACTGCCGGAGCCCGCCGCCGGCCGCCCGGAGCTTTCGCAGCCCTACGAGGAGCCGCACGACGCCGTCGAACAGCAGATGTGCGAGGCCTTCGCGCGCGCGCTGCGCATCGACAAGGTCGGGCGCAACGACAACTTCTTCGACCTCGGCGGCGATTCGCTGCTGGTGCTGCAGGTGCTGGGCGAACTGAAGCGCGACACCGCGCTGCCGCTGTCGACCAACCTGTTCTTCCGCGACCCGACGCCGAAGGCGATGGCCGCGCGGCTGCGTCCCCCGGTCGAGGCACCCGTGCAGGCGGCATCGCAACCGTCTGCCCCGCGCCCCGTCGCGCCGGCCTCCGACGCGGTCGCGCTCATCGCCACCGCGGGCCGCTTCCCAGGCGCCGCCGATGTGGAGCAGTTCTGGGACAACCTCGTCGCCGGCCGCGACACCGTCACCTTCTTCGACGACGCCACGCTCGACGCCGGCGTGAGCCAGGCGCTGCGCAGCGACCCGTCCTACGTTCGCGCACGCGGCGTGATCGACGGCATCGAGAACTTCGACGCCGCCTTCTTCGGCATCGGCCCCAAGGAAGCGCAGCTCATGGACCCGCAGCAGCGGGTGTTCCTCGAGATCTGCTGGGAATGCCTGGAGCGCGCCGGCTACGTGCCCGACGCCGCGCCCGGCCCGGTCGGCGTGTATGCCGGCATGTACAACGCCACCTACTTCCAGCGCCATGTGAGCACCCGGCCCGATCTGGTGGAACCGGTCGGCGAGTTCCAGGTGATGCTGGCCAACGAGAAGGACTACATCACCACGCGGGTGGCGAACCGGCTCAACCTCACCGGCCCGGCCGTCAGCGTGCACACCGCCTGCTCGACCTCGCTGGTGGCCGTGGCCCATGCCTTCCATGCGCTGCGCACCGGCCAGTGCTACATGGCGCTGGCGGGCGGCGCATCGGTCACCTGCCCGCCGCGCAGCGGCTACCTCTACAACGAGGGCTCGATGCTCTCGCCCGACGGCCACACGCGCAGCTTCGACGCGAAGGCCCAGGGCACCGTCTTCAGCGACGGCGCGGCCGTGGTGCTGCTGAAGCGGCTGGCCGACGCGCAGGCCGACGGCGACACCATCTACGCCGTGCTGCGCAGCGCCAGCGTGAACAACGACGGCGGCGCCAAGGCCAGCTTCACCGCGCCCAGCGTCGACGGGCAGGCGGCGGTGATCCGCGCCGCACTGGCGGCGGCCGAGGTCGATGCGCGCAGCATTTCCTATGTCGAGGCGCACGGCACCGCCACGCCCATGGGCGACCCGATCGAGGTCGAGGCGCTGGCCGTGGCTTTCGGCGAACACACCGACGCGCTCGACTACTGCACGCTGGGCTCGCTCAAGAGCAACGTGGGCCACATGGTCACGGCTGCCGGCGCGGCGGGGCTCATCAAGACGGCGCTGGCGCTGCACCACGGGCAGATCCCGCCGACCGTGCACTTCGAGGCGCCCAACCCGGCCATCGATTTCGCGCGCACGCCCTTCCGCGTGAGCGCCAGCCTGCAGCCGTGGCCGCGCGGCGATCTGCCGCGCCGCGCGGGAGTCAGCTCCTTCGGCGTGGGCGGAACCAATGCGCACGTCATCGTGGAGGAAGCGCCGGCGCGGCCTGCATCGCCCATCGCCACGGGCGAACAGGTGCTGCCGCTCTCGGCGCGCTCGGAAGCGGCACTGGCCGTTGCCACCGAGCAGCTCGCGGCCCACCTGCAGGCGCATGCGGAGCAGCCGTTGGCCGATGTCGCCCACACGCTGGCTGTCGGCCGCAAGGCCCACGCTTTCCGTCGCGTGGTGGTGGCGGCCGACACGGTGCAGGCCATTGCCGCCCTGCGCACCGCCGACTCACCCTGGCGCGCCAGCGGCCGCCTCGCCTCGCGCGCGCCGCAGGCCGTGCTGATGTTCCCGGGCCAGGGCGCGCAGTACGCCGGCATGGGCAGGCTGCTGCACGCAGCCGACCCGGTGTTCGCCGCCGCCTTCGACGATTGCCTCGACGCCATCGCCGGCACCACTGACTTCGACCTGCGCGAACGCATGTTCTCGGACGACCCGAAGGCACTGTCGCCCACCGTCGTCACCCAGCCCGCGCTCTTCACCATCGAATACGCACTGGCACGGCGGCTGCTGGCCACCGGCGTTCGGCCTCATGCGCTGATGGGCCACAGCGTCGGCGAATTCGTCGCCGCAGTGCTCGCTGGCGTGATGCGGCTCGAAGATGCGGCCCGGCTCGTCGCCCGGCGCGGCGCGCTCATGCAGGCGCTGCCGGCGGGCGCCATGCTCTCGGTGCGCATAGGCGCGGCCGAACTGACGCAAAGGCTGGACGCGTCGATCTCTCTCGCCGCAGAGAACGGCCCCACGGCCTGCGTCGCCGCCGGCACCTTCGAGGCCATCGCCGCATTGCAGGCCACGCTGGAAGCCGAAGGCATCGCATGCCGCGCGCTGCAGACATCGCACGCCTTTCACTCCGCCATGATGGACGGCGCCGTCGCGCCCTTCGAGGCGCTGGTGGGCCAGGTGGCGCTGAATGCCCCGCAGACGCCGATCTTCTCGACCCTCACGGGTCGGCTGCTGGAAGCGGAAGAAGCCACCAGCCCCGCCTACTGGGCACGGCACCTGCGCGGCACGGTGCGCTTCTCGCCGGCCGTGCGCACCGCGATGGAACACGCCGCGCAGCCGCTCTTCATCGAAGCCGGTCCACGCAACACCCTTTCCACGCTGGTCCGCCAGCACGGCGCGAGTGCCGCGGTGCCGCTGCAGCATGGCGAGCCTGCAGACGAAGACCGCACGCTGCGCCTGGCCGTCGGCCGGCTGTGGACCTGCGGCGCGGAAGTCGAGCTGTCGCGCCTGACCAGCCGCACCGGCGCGCAGCGCGTGCGCCTGCCGACCAGTCCGTTCGAACGCAAGCGCTTCTGGGTTGACATCGCCGCCGTTCCCGAAACCGCCGCGATCCCCGCCGCCCCTCTTTCAGTCTCGCCCGCCCCTTCCGCCACACCCACACCTTTGGAGCCGATCGTGACAGCTGCAGCGACCTCGCCTCTCCCTTCCTCCGCGTCCTCCCCTCCCGTCGATGCGCGCCTGCGCGCCTTGTTCGAGGACATCTCCGGCATCGACATGGCGCAGGCGGAAGGCCACGCGCCCTTCGGCGAACTCGGCCTGGACTCGCTCACGCTGACCCAGGCGGCCACCCAGATCAAGAAGCACTTCAAGGTCAACCTGAGCTTCCGGCAGCTGATGGAGAACTACCGCTGCTTCGACGCGCTCTCCGCGTTCCTGCGCGAGAGCCTGCCGCCCGAAGCCGCGCCCGCGCCGGCCGTGGCGGCGGCACCGATGGCCGAGGCGGCTCCCGCGATGCCCGCACCGGTGGTGTACGCCCCGATGCAAGGCAACGCGGCCTCCAGCCCCATCTCCCAGCTGATTGCGCAGCAAATGGAATTGATGCGCCAGCAGCTCGCCCTGCTGTCGGGCGCCGCACCCGCGGCATTCACCGCGCCGGTCATGCTGCAGGCGGTGCCCGCGCCGGCCGTCACGGCGCCGGTCGCGGCAGCGCCCGCCGCCGAAGAGCCCGCGCCGTCCAAAGAACCGCTGCGCTACGACGTCGCCAAGGCCTTCGGCGCCATCGCCCGCATCCACACCCAGCGCACGGCGGAGCCCAGCGGGCGCCAGAAGGCCCGCCTCGCGGCCTTCATGCGCCGCTACATCGAACGCACCATCAAGAGCAAGCAGTTCACCGAGGCCAACCGCCCGCACATGGCCGACCCGCGCGTGGTCAACGGCTTCCGCCCGGTCACCAAAGAGATCACCTACCAGATCGTCATCGAGCGCTCCAAGGGCTCGAAGATGTGGGACCTGGACGGCAACGAATACGTCGACGCGCTCAACGGCTTCGGCATGAACATGTTCGGCTGGCAGCCCGACTTCGTGCAGGAAGCCGTGCGCAAGCAGCTCGACGAAGGCTACGAAATCGGCCCGCAGCATCCGCTGGCCGCCGACGTCACCGCGCTCATCTGCGAGCTCACGGGCAGCGACCGCGCCGGCCTGTGCAACACCGGCTCCGAGGCCGTGATGGCCGCGCTGCGCATCGCGCGCACCGTCACCGGCCGCAGCACGGTGGTGGTGTTCACCGGCTCCTACCACGGCACCTTCGACGAAGTGCTGGTGCGCGCCGGCAAGGGCGGCAAAGGCCTGTCGGCCGCGCCCGGCGTGATGAGCGGCATGTTCGGCGACATCCGCGTGCTCGACTACGGCACGCCCGAAGCGCTGGCCTTCATCCGCGAGAACGCCGACGA
Source organism: Variovorax sp. (assembly GCF_965279555.1). NCBI lineage: Bacteria > Pseudomonadati > Pseudomonadota > Betaproteobacteria > Burkholderiales > Comamonadaceae > Variovorax > Variovorax sp. Next base: position 2,256,490 of record NZ_OZ257247.1, read on the forward strand.
CCTGGCCGCCGTGCTGGCCGAGCCGGTGCAAAGCCGCCGGCCCGACTTCCAGCCGCGCGAGTTCCTGCACGAAGTGCGCGAGATCACCGCCAAGAGCGGTTGCGCGCTGATCTTCGACGAGGTCATCACCGGTTTCCGCACCGCGCTGGGCGGCGCGCAGGAGCTGTTCGGCGTGCGCGCCGACCTCGCCACCTACGGCAAGGTGATCGGCGGCGGCTTCCCGGTGGGCGTGATCGCAGGCAAGCGCGAGTTCATGGACGCGCTCGACGGCGGCCCGTGGCAGTACGGCGACGACTCGATCCCCGGCGTCGGCGTGACCTATTTCGCCGGCACCTTCGTGCGCCATCCGCTGGCGCTGGCCGCGGCCAGGGCCTCGCTCATGCATCTGAAGGAAGCCGGCCCCGCGCTGCAGGCCGGGCTCACGGGCAGCACCAGCGCCATGGCCACGGAAATGTCGGCCTGGTGCAAGGAGGTCGGCGCGCCGATCGAGATACGCCACTTCGGCTCGCTGTGGCGCGTGAGCTGGCTCGAAGACCATCCGCTGCAGGACCTGCTGTTCGCCATGATGCGCAGCCGCGGCGTGCACATCCTGGACAACTTCCCGTGCTTCCTCACCAGCGCGCACAGCGCCGAGGACATCGCCTTCATCCAGCGTGCCTTCAAGGAATCGGTGGCTGAGATGCAGGAATCCGGGTTCCTGCCGCGCCGCGCCGCGGTCGTGACCAGCTTCGACGTGCGCAGGCCGGCGGAAGAAGGCTCGGTGCTGGCGCGCGACGTCGACGGCCAGCCCTTCTGGTACGTGCCCGAGGCGCAGACGGCGCAGATGGCCCAGGCATCCACCCACCTCGTCAATGGAAAGGCCGCAGCATGAACGCCGTCCTGCGCCCCGAGACCGACACCGGAACGGGCCCCGCCACCGGCGGGATCATCGAGTGCGTCATCCCGACCACCGAATCGCAACGCGAAGTCTGGCTCGGCGCCATGCTGAGCCCGGAGGCTTCGCTGGCCTACAACGAGTCGGTGCTGCTGCGCCTGCACGGGCCGCTGAATGCGCGCGCCCTGGGCCTTGCGATGGCCGTGCTTGTGGAGCGCCACCAGTCGCTGCGCGCCACCATCTCGCCCGACGGCAGCTGCATGCTGGTCGGGCAGGCCCCGGCCGAGGCGATGAGCATGATGGACCTCACCAAGCTCGACCCGCAATCGCGCGAGCAGGTGCTGGCGTCTGCGCACAACGCGGCGGTGTGCACGCCCTTCTCGCTCGAGCACGGGCCGCTGTTCAGGGCGGTGCTCTACCGGCTCGGCGAGGACGAGCATGAACTCGTCATGTCGGCCCACCACGTGGTGTGCGACGGCTGGTCGTGGGCGGTCATCACCGAGCAACTGGGCCACCTGTATGCCGAGCAGATCGGCCAGGGGCTGCGGCTGAAGGCCGCGCCGTCCTACGCCGACTTTGCCGCGGCGGAAGCCGCCGAGGCCGCGCAGCCCGACATGCAGCAGCACGTGGACTACTGGCTGGAGCGCTTCTCGGGCGGCACGCCGCCCGTGCTGGAGCTGCCGCTGGACCACCCGCGCCCGGCCGTGCGCACCTTCACCTCGCTGCGCACGGAACGCACGCTCGACCGCCGCCTGGTCACGGCCATGCGCTCGGTCAGCACCAAGGCCGGCACCAGCCTGTTCGCGGGCCTGCTCGGCGCCTTTGTCGCCACGCTGCACCGGCTGACGGGGCAGGACGACATCGTGGTCGGCATTCCGGCTTCGGGCCAGCTGGCGCGCGACATGCCCGGCCTGGTGGGCCACTGCGTCAACCTGCTGCCGCTGCGCATGAACGCGCATGCGCATCTGCGCTTCGACGCGCTCATGAGCGAATGCGGCGCGGCGGTGCTCGACGCCTTCGAGCACCAGTCGCTGACCTACGGCGCGCTGCTCGGCCAGCTCTCGCTGCAGCGCGACGCCAGCCGGCTGCCGCTGGTGAGCGTGATGTTCAACGTCGACCCCGACGTGGCGAGCGGCACCGACAGCTTCGTCGGCCTGTCCGTCAAGCAGGACACCGTGCCGCGCCAGTACGAGAACTTCGAGCTGTTCCTGAACCTGCGCCCGCTCGAAGGCGGGCTGGTGATCGAGGCCCAGTACAACACCGGCCTGTTCGACGAACTCAGCGTGCAGCGCTGGCTCGACATGTTCGAGTGCGTGGTGCGCTCCGCCGCGCGCGACCCCTCCGAGACCATCGGCCGGCTCGAGGTGCTGTCGACCGAGGCTTCGCTGGTGCTGGCCGCGCTGCAGCCCGCGCCCACCGAGCTGCTTGGCGACCCGCTGGCGCATGCCGGCTTCGTGGCCCGTGCGCTGCTGCACCCCGAGCGGCCGGCGCTGCGCGACGGCGCGCGCCGCTGCACCTACGGCGAGCTCGATGCGCAATCGAACCGGCTGGCGCATGCGTTGCGCGAGCGCGGCATCGGCCGGGGCCAGCGTGTGGGCCTGTGCCTGGAACGCGGCACCGACATGCTGGTGGCCTTGCTGGCGGTGCTGAAGTCGGGCGCCGCCTACGTGCCGCTCGACCCGGCCTTCCCGCAGGCGCGGCTCGACCACTACGCCGAAGACTCGCGGCTCAGCCTGCTGCTCACCACTTCAGACATGGCGACCGCCCCGCGCCAGTGGCGTGTCGACGCGAGCCGGCACATCTTCGAGATCGACCGCGACACCGCCTGGCACCAGGGCCCCGTCGACGCGCTCGAGCCTGGCGAGCTCGATGCCGGCGCCGAAGACCCGGCCTACGTGATCTACACGTCAGGCTCCACCGGCAAGCCCAAGGGCGTGAGCGTGCCGCACCGCGGCGTGGCCAACCTGCTGCAGTCGATGCGTGTGGAACCCGGCATCGGCGCGGCGGACCGCATCGCGGCCGTCACCACGCTGTCCTTCGACATCGCAGTGGCCGAGCTGCTGCTGCCGCTCGCGGCCGGCGCCGAGATCGTGATGGTGCAGCGCGAGACCGCCATGGACGGCAACCACCTGCGCGCCCTGCTGGAGGAAGAAGAAGTCACCATCCTGCAGGCCACGCCCGGCATGTGGCAGCTGCTGCTCGACGCCCAGTGGCCCGGAGCCCCTGGCTTCCGTGGCTGGATCGGCGGCGAGCCGGTGCGCCCGCGCCTGGCGCTCGAACTGCTCGATCGCTGCGAACAGCTGTGGAACGTCTACGGCCCGACCGAGACCACGGTGTGGTCGACCGTGTGGAACATGCAGCGCGACGTGGTCGCCTCGCGCGGCGTGTCGATCGGCCATCCGATCGACAACACCCAGGTGTGGATCCTGGACGCCGAGCTGCGGCCCTGCCCGCTCGGCGTGCCGGGCGAAATCTGCATCGGCGGCGACGGCGTGACGCTGGGCTATCACGATCGGCCCGAATTCACGGCCGATCGCTTCGTCACAGCGCGCATCCTCGGCCATGCCACGGCCCTCTACCGCACCGGCGACCGCGGCCGCTGGCGCAACGACGGCCTGCTGGAGCACATGGGCCGGCTCGACTTCCAGGTGAAGGTGCGCGGCTACCGCATCGAGCCCGGCGAAATCGAGGCCCGCTGCAACGAAGTTGCCGGCGTCTCGCGCAGCGTGGTCGTGGCGCGCGAAGACAACCCCGGCGACGTGCGGCTGGTGGCCTACCTCGCCCTGGCACCGAACGCGGCGGGCGCCGCCTTCGACCTCGAGGCGCTGATGCAGCACCTGCGCGGCAGCCTGCCGGCCTTCATGCTGCCGCAGCACGTGGTCACGCTCGCCAGCCTGCCGACCCTGCCCAACGGCAAGCTCGACCGCGCCTCGCTGCCGGCACCGCAGGCCGTGCCGCGCGAAACCATGCAGCGCGGCGCCGGCCCGCGCACCGATAGCGAACGCAAGTGCTCGCGGCCATGGAGCAGGTGCTGAGCCTGCCCGGCCTCGACATGAAGGACGACTTCTTCACCATGGGCGGCCATTCGCTGCTGGCGGCGCGGCTGGCCACTCTGCTGAGCCGCGAGTTCCAGATCACGCTGCCGCTGCGCACGCTGTTCGAGGCGCCCACCGCCGAGCGGCTGGCCGTGGCCGTCGAGGCGCTGCAGGGCACCGGTGCCGGCGAGCAGGTGCCGCTGCCCAACCGGCCCGGCCGCACGAGCGCGCCGATGACACCGTCGCAGGAACGCATCCGCTTCATGGAAGAGCTGCACCCCGGCCGTTCGGTCTACAACGCACCGTCGGCGCAGCGGCTGCTGGGCGAGTTCGACGCGGCGCGCTTCGAATCGGTGCTGCGAGAGATCATTCGCCGCCAGCCCGCGCTGCGCACCAGCATGGGCACCGATCCGCGCACCGGCGAGCCTGTCCAGTCGATTGCGCAGTTTGTGGATTTCTCGCTGCCGGTGATCGACCTGCGCGAGCTGCCCGCCGACCAGCGCGAAGCCGAGCTGGCCGAGCAGATGCAGGAGCTGGCCGACCGGCCCATCGACATCCACCGCGCGCCGATGGCGCATGCCGCGCTGTTCAAGCTCGACGAGCGAGACCACGCCTTCGTGTTCGTGCCGCACCACCTGGTGTGGGACGGCTGGTCTTTCGACCTGATGCAGCACGAGCTTTCCGCGCTCTACGACGCCGCCGAACGCGGCCGTCCGCACGGCCTGCCGGCCATCGCGACTACGCATGGCGACTACGCCGAGTGGCTCGCGCAGTGGATGAAGGAGCCGGTGTTCGAGGAGCAGATCGGGTTCTGGCGCAAGCGCTTCGCCGCGGCGCCCCTGCCCCGGCTGCCCAATACCGACATGCCGCGCCGCGCGGGAAAGAGCGGCCAGGGCGGCACGCAGTGGATCCAGATCGACCTGGCGGCCACGCAGCGGCTGCGCGAAGTGGCGCGCGGCATGGACGTGACGCTCAGCATGCTGACCTTCGGCCTCTATGCGCTGACCATGGCCCGCACCATCGGCTCCGACGCCATCGTCATCGCCAACCCGGTGCGCGGGCGCCAGCAGCCGGAGACCGAGGACGTGATGGGCGTCTTCAACAACGTGCTGCCGGTGTCGCTGCAGATCGACATGCGCCAGTCGCTGCCCGAGTTCATGCGCTACGTGAAGCAGGAGCTGCTCACGCTCATGAACTACCAGCAGGTGCCGTTCGAGCGCCTGATGGCCGAGCCCGGCTCCGGCGGCCAGGCCAAGGCGTCGGGACCGTACCAGTCGATGTTCTCGTTCCAGGACGCGCGCGACCGCTCGCGCCGCCTCGGCAGCCTGCAGACGCGGCAGATGCACCTGATGCAGCGCGGCGCCACCGACGACATCGGCGTGTGGCTGATGGACAAGCCAAGCGGGCTGGAAGGCGCGCTGATCTACAACGCCGACATCTACCTGCGCGAAACCGGCGCCCAACTGCGCGAGCGCTACCTCGAGCTGCTGCAGCGCGCCGCCGACCGGCCCGAGGCCAGCCTCGACTACATCGCCAGCGCCGAAGGCTCGACCAGCGCCGCCTACCTGCGCAAGCTCGCGGCCGACACGTCGCGCTCCGAGGCGCCGGCCGGCGCGGCGGCGGGTGCGCCCAAGGCCAAGGCCGCCCTGATGAACCCCGAGCAGGCGCAACTGGCGCAGGTCTGGGCCGGCGTGGTCGGCATCGACGTCAACGACATCCGCGCGAGCGACAACTTCTTCGATCTCGGCGGCGATTCGCTGCTGGTGCTGCGCGCCGTGCAGCAGACCGAACTGCTGCTGGGCTACCGCGTGGAGCCGCGCCGCTACCTGTTCGAGAGCCTCGGGCAGATCGCCGCGTCGTCCGCCTTCCAGCCGGTGCAGACGACCGGCCCGGACAGCATTCCGTCGGAGCTCCAGGGCCTGCCCGCGGCCGCCACGCCGCCGCGCGGCGGCCTGCTGGGACGCGCCTTCGGCGGCTGGCTGCGCAAGGGCTGAAGAAGAAAGAACGCCATGAAAAGCGCCACCCTCGCACGCTCCATCGACGCATCGGTCTGCCGCTACGTCGACCTGGACGAGTTCACCGACCTGCTGCCCGCGCAGATCCTGTCGGAGCAGGAGTGCGAGCGGGCGGACGCCTTCCGGTTCGGCACCGACCGCCAGCGCTTCGTGGCGGCGCACATCGCGCTGCGGCAGGTGCTTTCCGCGCACACCGGCCTGCCCGCGGATGCGCTGGACTTTGCCGTTGGCGCCTTCGGCAAGCCCTCGCTGCAGGGCCGTCCGCGCACGCAGTTCTCCATGAGCCACTGCCAGGGGCTGGCGCTGATCGCCATTGGCGGGCGCGGTCCGCTGGGCGTCGACGTCGAGCTGCTGCGCCGGGTGCCCGATGCCGCCGCATTGGCCGCGCGGCATTTCACGCGGCGCGAGAACGAAGCGCTGGCCGGCCTGCCCGCGCATGAACGCGATCGCGCCTTCCTGACCTGCTGGACCCGCAAGGAAGCCTGCCTGAAGGCGATCGGCGTGGGCCTGCTGGTATCGCCGCAGAGCTTCGAGGTCGGGCTGGAGCCCGACTGCCGCAGCGTCGAGCTGTCGGTGGCCGGGCGCATCCTGTGGCTGGTGCTTGGGGCCGCGCCGCCGCGCATGGACTGCGTCGGAGCGATCGCCGAATGGCGCGAGACCCAGGGCCGCGCAACCGTGAGCGGCCCGATGGCGGAGGCACGGGCATGAACTCCCTCGCGCTCATGTTCGGGCCGGCATCGCGCCAGCTGTTCGGCATCTTCCATCCCGCGGAAGACGCCGGCAGCGCGGACACCGCCGTGCTTGTCTGCCCGCCCTACGGCGCCGAGGGCCTGCGCACGCACCGCTTCTTCAAGGTGCTGGCAGAACGCCTGGCGCGCGCCGGCATCGCCGCGCTGCGCTTCGACTTCTACGGCACCGGCGATTCCCCGGGCGACGAGCGCCAGGGCGAGTTCGAAGGCTGGCGGCGCGACCTGTGCTCGGCGCACGAAGAACTGCGCCGCCATGCGCCCGGCGCGCGCATCGTCTGGGTCGGCGCCCGGCTCGGCGCCACCCTGGCCGTGCTGGCCGCGCGCAACGGGCGCTGCGACCCGGTGCGGCTGGTGCTGTGGGAGCCGGTGATCGACGGCCGGCGCTACGCCCGCTTCCTGCGCGAGCAGCACGTGGCGGCCATCGACGCCACCTTCTGCATCCCCGACCTCGCCTGGCGCCGCAACCTGCTGCGCGAACCCGACGCCGTGCCCGAAGAAGCGCTGGGCGCCTCGCTTTCGAGCACGCTGCGCGCGCAGCTCGCGGCGCTCACGCCCGACGCGCTGCAGCTCACCGCGCTGCACGACACGCTGGTGCTGGCGCAGCCTGACGACGAATACACGGCGCAGTGGGCTGCCGAGCAGCAGTCGCGCCACATGCCGGTGCGCCTCGCGTACTTCAAGCACCGGCTCGAGTGGACCGCCGACCCCTACCCCAACAGCGCGATGGTGCCGGCGGACGCGCTCAGCCGCCTCCAGGGAGCTCTTCATGAATGACATGACGCAAAGCCCGGTCCGCTTCGGACAAGGCGAATCGCTGGTGGGCATGCTCACCACGCCTGCCCGCGAAGGCGCCGCCGCGGTGGGCTGCCTGATGCTCAACATGGGTGCCAACCACCGGGTCGGCCCGCGCCGCATCAACGTCAAGCTGGCGCACCTGCTGGCCGCGCGCGGCGTGAGCAGCCTGCGGCTCGACCTGGGCGGCGTGGGCGACAGCGACGCGGTCGACTCCAGCAGCGACCTGCGCACGCGCGCCGTGCACGACCTGCGCGCCGCCATGGACCTGATCGAGAACAGGCTGGGCATCCGCCAGTTCGTGATCGTCGGCATGTGCTCGGGCGCGGAGCACGCCATGTCGGCCGGCGCGGCGGACACGCGCGTGGTCGGCATCTCGATGTTCGACGGCTTTGCCTTCCCCGAGCGGCGCACGCGCTGGGAGCGCACCGTGCGGCGCGCGCTGGCCGCGCCGGTGCACCCGTCGTTCGCGGGCAAGGCCCTGCGCTGGCTCAAGCGCCGGGTGCTGCGCATCCAGCCGGCCGGCAAGCCACTGCCGGGCTTCTTCACGGAAGAAAGCTCGCCCGAGGCCACCGCCAACTGGTTCGCCGCCACCATGAAGCAACTGGCCGAGCGCAAGGTGGCCATGCAGCTGCTGTATTCGGGTTCGCTGCATGTCTGCGACTACGACCGCGACCAGCTCGGCGCATTCCGCCATGCGCCCTTCGCGCAATCGCTGCAGTACGAGTTCATGCGCGAGGTCGACCACACCGTCTGCACCGAGAAGGGACAGCAGCTGTTCCTGCAGTCGGTGGGCGACTGGGTTGCCGAGCGCTGCTTCGGCGCCAGCACCGAGCGGCGAAGCGCCAGCCGCGCCACGGCCGGCGCCGGGCGCGCGATGCCCGCCACCTTGGCGGCGCCCTGAGCCGGCCAAGCCCATCCCACCCGACACAGAACCGTTCACCCCGGCAGTCAAGGAGATCACCATGGACCACATCCATTCCGCCAAGCCCTTACCGGGCATGCGCACGCTCTCGGCCCTTGCCCTGGCGGAATACCGCCTGCGATGGCTGGGCCTGGCCCTGTTGCTCTCGCTGGGGCTGGCCGGCTGCGCGCCGGGCTTCGGCACGCCGGGGCCGCTGAACTACGGCGACGGCAACCAGGGCGGCGCGGACGCGACCTCGTCGGCGGCCGCCGGCAAGATCATCCCGATCACGCCCGACCTGATCCGCACGCAGATCGCGCAGCGGCCCCAGGGCATGCCCGACTCCATAAAGAGATTGTTCGCGCAAGCCCCGGTCTACACCATCGGGCCCGGCGACGTGGTCGGCATCATCGTGTACGACCACCCGGAACTGCTGCCGAATGCCGGCGCGGTGATCGCGCAGCAGTCCGACCCGACCGGCGTGACCGTGGCGCCCGGCTTCATCGTCGACGCCAAGGGCGAGATCTTCTTTCCGTACATCGGGCGCACCAAGGTGCAGGGCCTGACGGAGAGCGGCGCCTCGGAGCTGGTGGCAAGCCGCATCAAGACCTTCGTCAAGGATCCGCAGGTGTCGGTGCGCATCCAGTCGTTCCGCAGCCAGCGCGCGTACGTGCAGGGCGAGGTGCGCACGCCCGGCCTGCAGATCTTCACCGACGTGCCGATGACGCTGTCCGAAGCCATCAGCCGCGCCGGCAGCTTCACCCAGCTCGGCGACCGCTCGCACGTCACGCTCACACGCGGCGGCGTGTCGACGCAGATCAACCTGCCGCTGCTGCAGTCGCAGGGCTTCGACGGCAACGGCATTCCGCTGCGCAACGGCGACATCGTGAACGTCGGCACCCGCGAGGACAACCGGGTCTACGTGATGGGCGAGGTGCGGGCACCGTCCGCGCTGCAGATGCGCATGAACGGCCGCCTGAGCCTGAACGAGGCGCTGGGCGACGTGGGCGGCCCCGACCTGACGACAGCGGACACCGGCCAGATCTACGTGGTGCGCAACACGCCGGACGACTCCGGCGCGCCGCAGGTCTTCAACCTCAACGCGAGGAACCCGGTGGCGCTCGCGCTGGCCGACCGCTTCGAGCTGCAGCCGCGCGACGTGGTGTACGTCGACCACGTGCCGCTGGCCACGTGGAGCCGCGTGTTCAGCCTGATTCTTCCGTCGGCCCAGGTCATCAACCTGGCCCGCGACACCGCGCGCCGGTAAGCGCGCCACCCCGTCTTCCGCACGAAAAGGTGAACCCCATGAACGCGCGTTGGCAACCTTCGCTTCCCGCTCCGGCGGGCACCCCCATGCCCATGGTCGAGGCATCCTGGGTCCGGGAGTCCCGGTTCCAGGAGTACCTGGACATCCTGATCGACAGCCGCTGGCTCATTGCCGGCCTGACGGCGCTGGCGCTGCTGGTCGGTGCCTGCTATGCGCTGTTCGGGCCCAGGGTGTATGAGGCCAACATCCTGATCCAGGTGGAAGACTCGGACCGCTCGGGCGGCAACTTCCCCGGCGACGCTGCCGGCCTGGGCGCGAAAACGCCGGTCGCCGGCGAGACCGAGATCCTGCGCTCGCGCATGGTGCTCGGCCAGGCCATGGAGAACACCAGGCTCTACATCAGCGCCAGGCCGCACTACATACCCGTGGTGGGCGAGTTCCTGGCCCGGCATTCGAGCCGGCTGTCTTCGCCGGGCATCTTCGGCATGGGCGACTATGTCTCGGGCACCGAGCGCATCGCCGTCGCCCAGATGGACGTGCCGCAGGCCTTCGAGGGCAAGAAGTTCCTGCTGACGGCGGAGGCCGACGGCAACTACACGCTCACCAACTCCGGCCTGGAGGCTCCGCTGCAGGGCAAGGTCGGCGTGCCGCTGGACGCCGCCGTGCCGGGCGGCACGCTGCACCTGCTGGTGGGCTCCTTCGAGGCCGAGCCCGGCGGCGCCTTCGAACTGGTGCGCAACTCCAAGCAGCTCACCCTGCTGGGCCTGCAGAAAGACCTGCGGGTGGTCGAGAAAGGCAAGCAGTCGGGCGTGATGGACGTCAGCATGCAGGCCGAAAACCGGGGCCAGCTGGCCGACGTGCTCAATGAAGTCTCGCGCCTGTACGTGCGCCAGAACATCGACCAGAAGACGGTGCAGGCCGAGCGCGCACTGGCCTTCCTGGGCACCGAGCTGCCCAAGTTCAAGGCCCAGCTGGAGCAGTCGGAAGACAGCTACAACCAGTACCGCAACCAGAACGGCACCATCAGCCTCGACGACGAGGCCCGCAACGCGCTGTCGCAGAACGTCGACCTGCAGGCCAAGCTGCTCGACGCGAAGCAGAAGCGCCTGGACCTGGTGGGCCGCTTCACCGCGGCGCACCCCGCGGTGCAGACGCTGGACTCGCAGATCGCCTCGCTCAAGAAGGAGCTGGGCGCGGTCGACGGGCGCATCCGCCGCATGCCGATGCTGCAGCAGAACTCGCTGCGCATGCAGCGCGACATCAAGGTCAACACCGACCTCTACGCGACGCTGCTGAACAGTTCGCTGCAGATGCGCCTGGCCAAGGAAGGCAAGGTGGCCAACGTGCGCGTGCTCGACCAGGCGCTGCTGCCCGAGAAGCCGGTGCGGCCGAAGGCGCTGATCGTCATGGCGCTGTCGCTGGCGGCCGGGCTGTTCCTGGGCGGGGCCATGGCACTGCTGCGCAAGACGCTGAAGAAGTCGATCGGCAGCCCCGAGGAGATCGAGGCCGTCACCGGGCTCAACGTGTACAGCACCATCGCGCTGAGCACCCAGCAGCGCGTGCTCGACCGCGCCATCCGCGGCGGCAAGCCGGGCGTGAAGGTGCTGGCGGCGCTGCACGTCGAAGACCCGGCGCTGGAGGGGCTGCGCCGCCTTCGCACCGCGCTGAAGTTCGTGATGCTGGGCGCGCCCAACAACCGCGTGCTCATCTCCAGCGCCACCGCGGGCGCGGGCAAGACCTTCGTGTCTTCCAACTTCGCGACGCTGCTGGCGTCTTCGGGCAAGCGCGTGCTGCTGATCGACGCCGACCTGCGCCGCGGCACCCTGAGCGAGGAGTTCGGGTTGCAGCGCAAGGACGGGCTGTCAGACGTCATCACCGGCGGCGTGCCGCTGGACCGCGCCATTCACTACCACGTGCTGCCGCGCCTGGACGTCATGACCTCGGGCACGCTGCACCCCGACCCCGCCGGCATGATGACCAGCGACGTCTTCGCGCAGACGCTGGCCACGCTGTCAAGCCGCTACGACGTGGTGATCGTCGACGCGCCGCCTGCCCTGCTGGCCTCCGAGACCGCCGCGATGGCGCCGAGCATGGGCACGCTGCTGCTGGTGGCACGCGCCGACCACAGCGAGAGCGGCGAGCTGCTCGAGAGCGTCAAGCGCCTGGGCCATGTGGGTGCCGCGTTCCACGGCGTGGTGTTCAACGCGGTCGACACCACCCAGCGCCACTACCGCGGCTACAGCTACGGCTACTACGACACCTACCGGCGCGAACCCGCCGGCGCGCTGAGCGTGAACGATGCCGACACCGTGATGCCCAAGCGGATCGAACCGGAGCACGCAGCATGAGCGTCCTGCGATCGAACACACCGGCGCGGCCCGCTCACGGCACGGCCGCCAACACGCCGGTCTACGAACCGATCGGCGGTGCCCCGTGGCTGCGCGTGGCCAAGCGCGCCGCCGACATCGCGATGGCGGGCTCGTTCTTCGTCTTCTTCGGCTGGGCCTATGCATTGATATGGCTCGGCGTGCTCATGACCTCGGGCGGCCCGGCCATCTACATGCAGCCGCGCTACGGCAAGGACGGCAAGGTGTTCCGCTTCCTCAAGTTCCGCTCGATGGTGGCCGACGCCGACGCCGTGCTGGCCCGCCACCTGCGCGACAACCCGGGCGCGCGGCGCGAATGGGACGTTTACCAGAAGCTGGAGCACGACCCGCGCATCACCCGCTTCGGCGCCTTCCTGCGCAAGTACAGCATCGACGAGTTCCCGCAGTTCTGGAACGTGCTGATGGGCGACATGAGCATGGTCGGCCCCCGGCCCTGCATGTTCGCGCAGAAGGAGCTGTACGGGGACTACTGGGAGCACTACTGCGCGGTGCGGCCCGGCATCACCGGTCTGTGGCAGATCAGCGGCCGCAACGAGGTGAGCTACCGGCGCCGCGCGGCGATGGATGCGGAGTACGTGTCCAGGCTGTCGCTGCGGCGGGACTTCGTGATCCTGCTGAAGACATTCGCGGTCGTGACCGGGGCGCGCGGCTCGCGCTGAGCCCGCTTTCCCTTCCAACGAAAGCACCTATGCGTATCTTTGTAGCCGGACATCGCGGAATGGTTGGCCAGGCGCTGGCGACGCGGCTCGCGCGGGCGGGCCATGAGGTCGTCACGCGCAGCCGTGCAGAACTCGATCTGCTCGACCAGGCGGCGGTCGCCCGTTTCTTCGCGACCGAACCTGTCGACCAGGTGTATCTGGCGGCGGCCCGGGTCGGCGGCATCCATGCCAATGCGACCTACCCCGCACAGTTCATCTACGAGAACCTGATGATCGCGGCCAACGTCACCCACCAGGCATTCCTGGCGGGCGTGAAGCGCATGCTGTTCCTCGGCTCCAGCTGCATCTATCCCCGGCTGGCCGGGCAGCCGATGGCCGAAGGCGCGCTGCTCGGCGGACCGCTCGAACCGACGAACGAGCCCTATGCCATCGCCAAGATCGCCGGCCTCAAGCTCTGCGAGAGCTACAACCGGCAGTACGGCGCCAGCCACGGCATCGACTACCGCAGCGTGATGCCGAGCAACCTCTACGGCCCAGGCGACAACTACCACCCGCAGAACAGCCACGTGGTGCCGGCGCTGCTGCAGCGCTTCCACCGCGCCCGGCAGGAACGCGCGCCGCAGGTGGTCGTCTGGGGCAGCGGCCGTGCGCGGCGCGAGTTCCTCCATGTCGACGACATGGCCGAAGGCTGCATCGCGGTGATGAACCTGCCGCAAGCCGTCTACGCACACCACACCACGCCAATGTGCGGCCACATCAACCTCGGCACCGGCGAAGACGTGTCCATTGCCGAGCTGGCTGCACTGGTGCGCGACGTGACCGGCTACGAAGGCGACATCCGCTACGACGCCACACAGCCCGATGGCGCGCCGCGCAAGCTGCTCGACGTGACGCGTGCCGCCGCCATCGGCTGGCGGGCCACCGTACCACTGGCCGAAGGGCTGCGCCGCGCCTATGCCGCCTACCTCTCCACCACCTTGTCCACCGAAGAGATCGAACATGCCTAAACGCGCACTCATCACCGGCATCACGGGCCAGGATGGCTCCTACCTTGCTGAACTGCTGATCGAAAAGGGCTACGAGGTACACGGCATCAAGCGCCGCACTTCGCAGTTCAACACCGGACGCATCGACCACCTTTACGCCGACGTCCATGCCATCGCGCAACGCCACCTGCACCTGCACCACGGCGACCTGGCGGACGGCAGCAACCTCACGCGGATCATTCAGGAGGTCCAGCCCGACGAGGTCTACAACCTGGGCGCGCAGAGCCACGTGGCCGTGAGCTTCGAGAGCCCGGAATACACGGCCGACATCAATGCGCTGGGCACGCTGCGGCTGCTCGAAGCGATCCGGCTGCTGGGCCTGCAATCGAAGACGCGCTTCTACCAGGCCAGCACCAGCGAGCTCTACGGCCTCGTGCAGGAGGGCCGCCAGAGCGAAAGCACGCCCTTCTATCCGCGCAGCCCCTACGGCGCGGCCAAGCTCTACGCCTACTGGATCACCAAGAACTACCGCGAGGCCTACGGCTTCTATGCCTGCAACGGCATCCTCTTCAATCACGAAAGCCCTCGCCGTGGCGAGACCTTCGTGACGCGCAAGGTCACGCGCGGGTTGGCCAACGTGGCGCAGGGGCTGGAACAGTGCCTCTTTCTCGGCAACATGAACGCACTGCGCGACTGGGGCCACGCCAAGGACTACGTGCGCATGCAATGGCTGATGCTGCAGCAGCCGACGGCGGTCGACTACGTGATTGCCACGGGCATCCAGTACAGCATTCGCGAGTTCGTCACCAAGGCCGCGCGCGAGCTCGGCATCACGCTGGTCTTCGAAGGGCGCGGGCTCGACGAAGTAGCGATAGTCAGCGCGGTGGAAGGCGACGATGCGCCGGCCGTCTGCGTCGGCGACGTGCTGGTGCGTGTGGATCCGCGCTACTTCCGCCCCTCGGAGGTCGAGACGCTGTGCGGCAACCCGGCCAAGGCGGCGGACGACCTGGGCTGGGTGCCGGAGATCACGCTCGACCAGATGGTGGCCGAGATGGTCGCGTCAGACCTCGGCTTGGCCAAGCGCCGTGCGCTGCTGCAGCGCCATGGCTACCACACGCCCCAGAGCATCGAGGCCTGAGCGCGGAACCCGCCATGAGAACCCTCACCTTCTGGTCCGGCATCGTCTGCTGCTTCCTGTGCGGGCTGGTCGACCCTGCCTGGGGCTATGCGGCGGTGTTCGTGCTGTCGCTGGTGCAGCTCGCGCTGCTGGGTTCTTCGGGCGGCAGCGTGTTCCTGCTGATCCATTACGCGACCATGCTGACCTACTTCTCGCTGGCGCCGGCGATGCAGATCGCCAACGACGTGGATTTCTGGGAAACGGGCGTGCTCACCACGGCGTCGCAGGCGCAGGCGCTGGTGCTGCTGCTGCTGTACATGGCCGGCGTGGAGGCCGCGCGCTTCGGCATGCCCGACGCGCCGGTGCACCGGCCGGGCCTCTACCATGCGCGCGCGGTCGGCGTGGCCCACCCGTTCCTGCTGCTGCTGAGCTGCTCGTTCGCAGCCTTCGCGACGCTCTTCATCCGGCCCGACCTGAACTTCGTGGCGCGCGGCATTCCGGGCGAGGACGACAGCGTTCCCATCGACTTCATCGTGTACTCCACGCTGCCCAAGCTGGTGGTGCTGATGTGCTTCGTGGCGCTCGCGATCCACGCGTTCCGCCGGCGCACGCCTTGGGCCTGGGCCTCGGCGGGGCTGGCGCTGGCGCTGGCGGCCGTAGCGGCCAACCCGGTCAACACGGCGCGGCAGATCCTGCTGATCGGGCTGCTGCCGCTGTTCATCCACGCACTGGCGCGGCAGCGGCACTGGCGTTGGGCGCTGGCGGGGCTGATCTTCGGCGCCATCGCCGCGCTCGGGCCGGTGCTGAACCTGTTCTCGCGCGGCAGCGTGTGGGGCGAGGGCCTCACGACCTTCCCGTTCAGCCAGGACTTCGACGCGATGTTCGTGGTGGCGGGCATCCTGGAGCGCGCGCCCATTCCAGACCTGGGCTGGGGCCGCTACCTGCTGTCGGCGTTCTCGTTCTTCCTGCCGCGCGACCTGAAGATGTTTCCGGATTTCGATCCGCTCGGCTGGTCGGCCATCCTGGGCAATTTCTCGCAGAGCAACTTGTCTCTGCCGCCTTTCACCACCGCCTACTTCGACTTCGGGCTGATGGGTCCGCTGCTGCTGGGCATCGCAATCTCTGCGGGCTTCCGGCTGGTCGACAAGGCGATCGATCCGCATCGCGCACTGTCGGGTAGCTATCTATCTGCTCTGGTGCTGCTGTCGGCCTATGTGCCGTTCATGCGCGGTCCCATCCTGGGCTGGGGTCCTTTCGCGGCCTCGGGCCTGATCGCCGCGGTAATCGCCGGCGCCCTGAGCGCGCGCAGCCGCCGCATGCGCCGGGTGCGTGCCCTGCCGCCCACGGTGCGCCGCGACCTTCCGACTCCGTGAGCAAGCACATGGCCACCTACCTGTTCTACGACACCCTTCGGCTCAACCCGAGGTCCGGCGGCGTGCTGAACGTTGCCGAGGTGCTGCTGCGCAACATGCGGCTGTCGCAGGGCGACCGCGTGCAGTCGGTCAGCGAGCGGCATCCACGCCTGTACGACGCGGCCCGCAGGCTCAGGGTGAGCCGCTTCCTGCTGGAGACGCTGCTCTACAACCTCTACCGCATCCGCGCGCTGCTGACCGGCGAGCGGGTGTACGCGCTGTTCCCGAACTACTTCCTACCGTTCACGCTGTTCGGGCGCCACGCGGACGCGGTCGTCATCGTCCACGACCTGCAATACAAGGCATACCCGGAGTACTTCAGCCGGGCAAAGCGCATGTGGCTCGACTGGAGCCTGTGGCGCGTCGCGCACAGCGCGGCCAATGCGGTGTTCATCAGCAAGAGCAGCCTGCACGACTTCGAGCGGCACTTCACGCGCTGCGCGCATGCCTCGGTGATCTTCAACCCGGTGGACGCGCCGCGCGCGCCTGTCCGCGCCGCCACGCCCGAGGCGGAACCGGCGCAGGAACGCTACCTGATCGCGGCCTACCACTACTACCCGCACAAGAACTTCAGCGGCATCCTCGCGCTGTTCGAGCGCATGAAGCGCGCAGGACTCGTGGACTTCCTGGACATCACCGGCAACGGCGCGGCCGAGGTGGAGCGCATGGTCGCCGCGCTGGCGCCCGAGGTGCGCGGCTGCGTGCGCCACCGCGGGCTGGTGTCACGCGAGGAACTGGTGCGGCTCTATGCGGGCGCCACTGCATTCATCTCGCTGTCGACCTTCGAGGGCTTCAACCTCTCGGCCGCCGAAGCCGCCACGCTGGGCGTGCCGCTGCTGCTGTCGGACATTCCGGTGCACCGCGAACTGTTCTCCGGCTACGGCTTCTTCGTGGGCAGCGCCTCCTGCGACACCTACCAGCTCGCGCGCTACCTTGCCCGGCACGAGCGCACGCGGCCCGCGTGGCTGCATGCCCAGGCCTGCGCGCCGGGCGCGGTGGCCGCGCGCTATCTGGCGCTCAAGCGCGCCGCCGTTCCGCTCGCGAGGGCCGTGCAATGAGCGCGTTCCACGTCCTGTGCAGGCGCTTGCTGGTGCCGCTGCTCCTGTGCGCGACGGCATCGGCTGCGCCAGCCCAGCCCGTGCAGCCGGCCGAGGCACCAGTGCCCGGCTTCGGCGTCATGGTGCACTACCTGCCGGACAAGCAGTCCATCTCGCAGATCAAGAACTTCGACGTCGAGGCCTTCGCTTCGGGGTTGGCGCAGATGCGTGCGTCGCACCTCATCCTCACGCTGGGCCAGAACAACGGGCAGTACATCTCGCCCAATTCCGCGCTCGAGGTACTGTGCCCAGGTGCCGCCAGGAACCGCCCATCGCGCGACCTGCCGCTGGAAATAGGCGAGGCGCTGCGCGCACGCGGCATCGCGCTGATCCTGTACCTGCCGTTCCGCGCGCCGCAGGCCGACCCCGTCCTGATGAACTGCCTGGGCGACGTTTCCGAGCAGGAACCGCCGCCAGCGCGCTTCATTGCCGCGTGGTCCAGCGTGATCCGCGACTGGTCGGAGCGCTACGGTCCGCTGGCCGCTGGCTGGTGGTTCGACGGCACCTACAACACGCAGGGCATTTCGGCCGCTGGCTGGGAGACGCTGTGCGACGCCGCGCGCAGCGGAGCAGCCAACCGCTGGCTGGCTTTCAATGCCGGCGAGGGACCGGCGCGCTTCAGCCTCAAGAGCGCGCCCTGCCAGAACCTCATGGCCGGCGAGTACATGCAGCCGCCCGCGCATTTCGCGCCGCCGCCCTCGGATCTTGTGTTCCACGTGCTCACGCCGCTCACGCCCTGGTGGGGCCGCGAGGCAGCGCCGCGCTTCACGCTGCAGCAGTTGCGCGACTGGATCGGCGAGGCCCGCGTGGCGCGCGGCCTCTTCACGCTGGACATGCCCCTGGACAACAACGGTCGCTTCCTGCCAGCGCACGTGGCGCTGGTGAAGAGCGCCACCGCCCGCAAGCCCTGACGAGCCGCATCAACCCTCCACCCATGCTGTCACACATGACCAACACCGCTCTCCCCTTCGTCGTGGTCGAAGACCGCCAGAACCGCACGCTCGCGCTGTGCCGCCAGTCCACCGCGCTCGCGCAGGAACAACTCGTGGTGCTGTCGGACACCGACGCCGGCCCCGCCTACGAGCGCTTCCGCCATGCCTATGTGCACCTGTCGAGCAACTCGCCGGAGTTCGAGCGGATCTGCTTCCGGCGCTACTTCCTGCTCGCGCAGTACCTGGCGAGCCAGCCCGACTGCCATGCCTTCGTGCTGATCGACAGCGACGTGCTGCTGTTCAAGGGCATCGGCGAGCATGTGCGCAGGCTCGCGGGCAAGGCGGACTTCTCGGGCTCCTACATCAGCCCCATCGACGGATGGAATCCCTGCCAGATCTCGCCGCACGTGAGCTACTGGACCGCCAACGGCCTGCGGCGCTTCGTGGCCTTCGTGCTCGACACCTACACAACGCCATCGGGCCGGCGCAATCTGCGCGAGATCGCGGGGCGCTTCGCGGCGCGCGGCATCCGCGGCGGCGTGTCCGACATGACGCTGCTCTACCTCTGGGCGCGCGCCAGCGGCAACGCCGATCCGATCAACCGCGTGCTCGACGGCAAGGTGATCGACCACAACATCAACAGCCCGCACAACCACCTGGCGAACGAGTTCCGCTACCGCGGCGGCGCCAAGCGCATCGCCTATTCCGACGGCCGGCCGTGGCTCACCTCCGCGGCGGGAGGTCGGACGAACGTGGTGGCGCTGCATTTCCAGGGCAGCGCAAAGATGGCCATGCCGCACGCGCTGCACGGCCGCATGCGCACCGTGGCCGCCGTGACCTACGCGCTGATGGTGGCGCGGCGAGCCAAGAACAAGGCGTTCCGGCTGGCCACGCGCGTGCGCCGCACCCTGGACGCGCTCGGCCTCGCCAACGCCCCGGCCGCCAAGTAGCCCGAACCGAACCGGCCGCGCCCATGAAACCCTTCAGCCCTTCACTTGCATTGCCCGGAGCGCGCATGGCGCGGCTGCTCGGCCTGGGGGCGCTGGTCTCGCGGCTCTACGTCTACCTGTCGGGCTTCGTCGCCATCTTCCTGATGGCGGCCAACGTGTCGCCCGCGCGCTTCGGCGAGTACTCGATCTACCAATCGGTGCTGGAGGTGGCGCTGGTGGTCGGCACGCTGGGCAGCACACTGCTGTTCTCGCGCAACGCGAGCGCCGTGCCGCCGGGCGTGACCCAGGGCGACGTGGTGCGCACGCTGGCCTTCGGACTGCCTCTGGCCACCGCTTTGATCGTCGTGATCCTGGCGCTGCAGCGGCTGCCGGTGGCCGACGTGCCCTTCGTGCTGGTGGTGGTCACGCTGGCGGTGTTCTCGTTCAACTGCCTGCGGCTGGCCTACAGCCGGGGCCTAGGCCATGCGGGGCTGCTCAATCTCGAGGCCGGCATCCGCTCGACCATCCTGGTGCTGGGCGTGGGCATCTGCGCGGCGCTGGGCTTCGAGCTGGACGTGGCGCACCTGCTGCTCATCAACCTGTTCGCTTTCGTGGTGGTGTGCGCGGCCATCTGCATTCCGTCCAACGGCGCGGCGCCGCCGGCGGGCCGCCCTGTGCTCGAGCTCGCATCGCAGGCCAGCGCCACGGTGTATTCGCTGCTGACCTTCCTGCTGCGCAAGTCGGACCTGCTGATCGTGGCCTTCTTCATGCCGCTGAGCTACGTGGGGGCCTTCAAGCTCGCCTTCCTGCTGGCGGAGGCGCCGTCGCAGTTCGTGCAGGCATTCCTGTTCACCAAGACACCGGCCATGATGGCTGCCGACCCCGAGAAGCTCGCGGCGTCGAAGCTGCAATTGGCGCGGCATTCCTTCCTGCTGGGCTGCGCGCTGTTCGTCGGGTTGGCGGGGCTGATCAGCGTGGCCGCGCCGCTGCTCAAGATGGGCGACCAGGCGCGCACCATCTTCCTCTGCATCGCGCCTTATTTCCTGTTGCGCACCTACACCATCCATCACGAGATGGTGCTGTCGCTCAAGACCTCCATGGGCTCGCTCGGGCGCTGGGCACTGCTCGAGGTGGCGCTGCGGCTGCTGTCCTACGGCGCGGTGATCCTGCTGTTTCCGGGCCGGCCGCACTATGTGTTCTTCATTGCCTGCCTGAGCGACTTCGCCTTGTACGAGACGCGCATGCGGCTGCAGTTCGGCTTCTTTCCCATCGTCCGTCTGTTGAGGCGGTCGCCATGAAGATCCTGCTGTACTCGATGAACTTCGCGCCCGAGCTCACCGGCATCGGCAAGTACTCGGGCGAGATGGCGCGCTGGCTGCATGCCAGGGGGCACGAGGTGCGCGTGATTGCCGCGCCGCCGTTCTTTCCGCAGTGGTCGGTGTACCGCGGCTACTCGGCCTGGACCTGGCGCAAGAGCGACTGGGACGGCGTGACCGTTTGGCGCTCGCCCTTGTGGGTGCCCGCGCGGCCGCGCGCGCTGGCTCGGCTCGGGCATCTGTTCTCTTTCATGCTGTCGAGCTTTCCGGTACTGCTCGCGCAGTGGCGCTGGAAGCCGGAGGTGGTGTTCGTGGTCGAGCCGCCGCTGTTCTGCGCACCGACTGCGATGTTGTTTGCCGGGCTGCGTGGCATCAAGTCTTGGCTGCACATCCAGGACTACGAAGTCGATGCCGCCTTCGGCCTGGGCCATGTGCGCGGCGAGCGCGCCCAGCGCTTCGCACGCTCGGCCGAGCGCTGGCTGATGAGCCGCTTCGACCGGGTATCGACCATCTCGGCCGCAATGATCGAGAAGGCCCGCGGCAAGGGCGTGGACGCGAGCCGGCTGGTGCTGTTTCCGAACTGGGTCGACGTAAAGGCCATTCACCCGTTGCCGCGCACGGTCGCGCCCTACGGCTACCGGCCCGCGCTCGGCATTCCCGACGACGCGGTGGTGGTGCTGTATGCGGGCAGCCTCGGCACCAAGCAAGGCATCGAGCTGCTGGCGGAGGCGGCACACCTGCTGGTGTGCTCCAGCAGCATCCACTTCGTGTTCGCAGGCAGCGGGCCGAGCCGCGAGTCGCTGCACGCCGCCTGCGCCAATCTGGCCAACGTGCATTTTCTCGAGCTGCAGCCGGCCGAGCGGCTCAACGAACTGCTGGGCATGGCCGACATCCACGTGCTGCCCCAGCGTGCCGACGCAGCCGACCTGGTGATGCCGTCGAAGCTGGGCGGCATGCTCGCCAGCGGCCGCGCCGTGGTCGTGACCGCGCATGCCGGCACCGAGCTGAGCAACGTGGTGACGGGGCGCGGCATGGTGGTCGAGCCTGGCGACGCCGCCGCGCTGGCCGATGCCATCGAGCAACTTGCCATGTCGCCCGAGCTGCGCGAGCAGATGGGTGCGGCCGGCCGCCGTTTCGCCGAGTCCGCGCTCGACGAAGACGCCATCCTGCAGCGCCTGGAGCAGGAACTGCTGCGCTGCGTCGCCGGCTGAACCGACGCTGTCCACGCCAAGGAGCCCACGACATGCCCCACGCCAAGATACTCGTGACCGGTGGTGCAGGCTTCATCGGCAGCCACACCTGCGTGGCGCTGATCGCGGCGGGCTACCAGCCGCTGGTGCTCGACACGCTGGTCAACAGCGATGCACGATCGCTGCAACGTGTGGGCTGCATCACCGGCCTTCAGCCGCAACTGCTGCGCTGCGACGTGCGCGACGGCCCGGCGCTGGACCGGGTATTCGCCGAGCATGCGGTCGAGGCGGTGGTGCACCTGGCGGGGTTGAAGGCGGTGGGCGAATCGGTGGCCGATCCGCTGGCGTACTACGACGTCAACCTGGCCGGTACGCTGGCGCTGGTGCGGGCAATGGGCCGCGCCGGCGTGCGCACGCTGGTGTTCTCGTCGTCGGCCACGGTGTACGGCGACGCGCAGCACTCGCCCATTCCCGAGACCGCGCCGTATGCGGCGGTCAACCCCTACGGCCGCACCAAGGCGATGGTGGAAAACCTGCTGGCCGACCTCGCGCATGCCGATCCGCGCTGGGGCATTGCCTGCCTGCGCTACTTCAACCCGGTCGGCGCGCATGAAAGCGGCCTGCTCGGCGAGCGTCCGAACGGGCCGCCCGCCAACCTCATGCCCTACATCTCGCAGGTGGCCGCGGGCGAGCGCGAATACCTGATGGTGCACGGCGCCGACTACGAAACCATCGACGGCACCGGCGTGCGCGACTACGTGCACGTGATGGACGTGGCCGAAGGCCACGTGGCGGCGCTGCGCCACGCGGCGCGCGAGCCCGGCATCCTGATGACCAACCTGGGCACGGGCCGCGGCGCCTCGGTGCTGGAGGTGGTGTGCGCATTCGAGCGCGCCAGCGGCCGGCGCATCGCGCTGCGCATCGGCCCGCGCCGACCGGGCGACGCACCCGCCTACTGGGCCGACGCACGCAATGCACAGGCCCGCCTGGGCTGGCGCGCGCGCCGCGACCTCGACCAGATGTGCTCGGACAGCTGGCGCTGGCAGGCCGCGAACCCGCACGGTTTCGACGACCCGGCGCCTGCGTTGCAGGCCCAGGCGCAGCCGCCTTGGCTGAGCGCCGACCTGCAGATCTTTCACGCAACTTCCAACCTCGGACACTCCAATGCCTGACAACGCACACCGCTCTCCAGAAGAGCAGGCCGACGCCCGGAGCGGATATCCGCCGGGCGGCGTCTGCCCTCCGACCCAGCCGCTGTGGCCGGGCTTCCTGACCGGGCAGGAAGGCGCGCCGGTGCGCGTTCTGCTCGTGGACGACGACAGCTTCATGCGCCGGGTGATCGCGCAGGAACTGCTGTCGGACCTGCGCATACAGCTCGAGGGCCAGGGCGGCAGCCTGCGCGACGGCCGCCGGCTGCTGGCCACGCATGAGTTCGACGTGCTCATGGTCGACCTGCGGCTGGGCGACGGCACCGGCTTCGAGCTGATCCGCGAGGCCGGCAAGCAGCATCCCGGCTGCGAAATCATCGTGATCTCCGCGCTGGAAGACGAGTCGCACGTGATGCACGCCTTCGAACTGGGCGCGACCGGCTACCTGCTGAAAGACGCCTGGCTGCAGAGCTTCGCGCAGGCAGTGCTGCAGGTGGTGAACGGCGGCGCTGCCATCACTCCCCGGCTCGCGCGGCGCCTGCTCTCGCGCCTGAGCGCACGGCCCGGCAGCCCGCCGCCGGCCGGCGACCCGCCCACGCGGGAAACCTCGCTGACCACGCGCGAATGCGAAATCCTGCGCTGCGTGGCGCGCGGCCAGGTCACCGAGGAGATCGGCGTGAAGCTGGGCATCTCGGGGCAGACGGTCAACGCGCACATCAAGAACATCTACAAGAAATTGCACGTGCACTCGCGTGCGCAGGCCGTGAGCTACGCGGCGTACTCCGGGCTCATCTGAGCCGACACCCAACTCATATCGCGCCATCATGAATACCAACTCCACCATCCATCCCGTGGTCCTGTGCGGCGGCAGCGGCACCCGCCTGTGGCCGCTTTCGCGCAAGGCGCTGCCCAAGCAATTCGCGCCGCTGCTCGGCGGCAAGAGCCTGCTGCACCTCACGCTGGAGCGGCTCTCGGGGCTCGGCAATGACATCACCTGCATCGCGTCGGAAGACCATCGCTTCCTGGTGAAAGAAACGGTCGAGAGCGCGGGCGTCACAGGCCGGCAGATCCTGGAGCCGGTGGCGCGCAACACGGCGGCGGCCATGGCCTCGGCGGCACTGCTGGCAGAGCCCGATGACCTGCTGCTGTTCGCGCCGGCCGACCACCACATTCCCGACGCCGCGCTGTTCGCGCAGACCGTGCGCGAAGGCGTGGCCGCGGCGCTGGCGGGGCAGATCGTCACCTTCGGCGTAGTGCCCAGCTTTCCCAGCACCGCCTATGGCTACATCGAGGCAGGAACGGCATCGGGCGACGGTCACAGCCGGGCCGTGGTTCGCTTCGTCGAGAAGCCGACGGCGAGCGTGGCCGAGACGCTGATCCTGCACGGAGGCTATTTCTGGAACGCCGGCATCTTCCTCGTACGCGCAAGCACGCTTCTGGCCGCGCTGCGCGCGCATGCGCCCGACATACTGCTCGCCTGCGAACGCGCCGCGGCCGCTGTTTCGGTCGACGGCAGCTTCCTGCGGCTGGAGCGCGAGGCCTTCTCGGCCTGCCGCGCCGACAGCATCGACTACGCGGTGCTCGAAAAGCACAAGGACATCGCGGTGGTGAAGTTCGAAGGCGGCTGGAGCGACGTCGGCAGCTGGAATGCTGTGGCCAGCCTGCAAATGGCCGATGGCGACGGCAACCGCCTGAGCGGCAAGGCCAGCGCCCTGAACGCGCGCAATACCTTCATCCATGCGCCGCACCGGCCGGTGGTGGCGCTGGGCACCGACGGGCTGATCATCGTGGACACACCCGACGCCGTGCTGGTGGCCGGCGCGGGCTGCGCCGAACAGGTGGCGGACGTGGTGCGCAAGCTCGCGCTCGAAGGCTGCGCCGAGGCCACCGACCACCGCCGCGTGGTGCGGCCCTGGGGCGCCTACGACAGCGTCGACATGGGCGAGCGCTTCCAGGTGAAACGACTCACCGTCAAGCCTGGCGCCAAGCTCTCGCTGCAGATGCACCACCACCGCGCCGAGCACTGGATCGTGGTGAAGGGCACGGCCCGCGCCACCTGCAACGGAGAGGTGACGCTGGTGCGCGAGAACGAGTCGATCTACCTGCCTTCGGGCGCCATCCACCGGCTGGAGAACCCGGGCAAGACCATGCTCGAGGTGATCGAGGTGCAGACCGGCGGCTACCTGGGCGAGGACGACATCGTGCGCTTCGACGACACCTACGGGCGCTGCGAGGCGGTGCACACGCTGGCCGATGCAGCGGCGGCGCCGCCGGTGTCGTCGGCCGGTTCAGGCGCGGCTGCGGTGCTGCATGCGCCGATCAACCACTGAGCCGCGCGGGGGGCGCCGCGAGCCTCACCAGCCGTGAAAACGCCCCCAGGCCTGCAGGGCTCCGTCTTCCGACAGCGCCTGGTATTGCGGAAACTGCGCACCGGTCGCGCAGGCGTGGTTCGGCAGGATGCGCAGCCGCGTGCCGATGGGAAAGCGCGCGGCAATGCCGGTGTCGGGCTCGCCTTCGCGCGACAGGATGCCGTGCTCCTGGTTCGCTCCGCTGAGCAAGTAGCCGTCCAGCACCCGGCCATTTACATCGCAGGCCTGGCCGAAGCCGAAGTCTTGTTTCTGCTTCTGCGTGCCCCGGTCGCGGCTCATGGCCATCCAGCCCGCATCGAGAATGGCCCAGCCTTTTTCGGGCTGGTGGCCGATCACCGTGGTGAGCACGCTCAACGCGATGTCTTCCTCGCTGCACACGCCGACGTTGCGCATCACCAGATCGAAGAACACATACACGCCGGCCCGCACCTCGGTCACGCCGTCGAGCGTCTCGACCATCAGCGCGGTGGGCGTGGAACCCACGCTGACCACCGGGCACGGCAGCCCCGCGTCGCGCAGCCGCCGCGCCGCGCGCACGCAGCCCGCGCGCTCCTGCTCGGCCACGGCGCGCAGTGCCTGCGGCGTGTCGAAGTCGTAGCTGGAGCCGGCATGCGTCATCACGCCGCCCAGGCGCATGCCGCCGTCGTGCAGCACGCGCGCCACCTCCAGCAGCCGGTCTTCTTCGGGCCGGATGCCCGAGCGGTGGCCGTCTGTGTCGACCTCGATCAGCACGTCGAAGGCCTCGCCATTGGCGCGGCCGAACTCCGCGATCGCCCGTGCCGACTCGATGCCGTCAGTGATGATGCCCAGCGCGCAGCCGCGCCGGCGCAGTTCCAGCGCATGCGGCAGCCGGTGCGGCGCCATGCCCACGGCATAAAGGATGTCGGTGAAGCCGGCGGCGAAGAACTGCTCGGCCTCCTTCAGCGTCGACACCGTGATGCCGCGTGCGCCCGCCGCCTGCTGCGCCTTCGCCACCTCGACGCACTTGGTGGTCTTGACGTGCGGCCGGAAGCGCACTCCGAGCGCGTCCATGCGCTGCTGCATGCGCGCGATGTTGTGCTGCATGCGGGACTGTTCGACGACGGCCGCGGGGGTGTCGATGGTGTGGAGCGTGTCCATGGTCATGCCTTGTTCGTGAAGGATTGCAGCCACTGCAGCGCGGGCGCGAGCGTCGGGCCCTGCAGTTCCGGTGCCGGCGCACCCTGCGGCAGGGCCAGCCCCACGCGGTTGTGCCAGTAGGTGCGCAGGCCGACCGCCGAGGTGCCGAACATGTCGTAGCCCGAGCCGGCGACGAAGGCCGTCTCCCGAGGTGTCGCGCCCATGCGCTCGAGCGCCATGCGGTAGGGGCGCGGATCGGGCTTGTAGAAGCCGGCCTCTTCCGATGTGACGACGGCATCCCACTCGATGCCCAGCAGCGCCGCCGCGCGATGGCCCAGCCGGCGCGAGCAATTGGTGGCCACGCCCAGCTTGCAGTGCGGCTTGAGCGCCTGCAGCAGCTCGCGCGCACCGTCCCAGGCGGGCAGCGTGTCCCATTGCGCTTCCAGCGCGTCGGGCGCGGTGTCGGCCATGCCGGTGTTGCGCGCCGCGTCTTTCACCAGTTGCTCGTAAGGCACGTAGGCGCCGCAGCCGTAGGTGAGGCGCAGGTACTCGGCGCGCCATGCGCGCCCCTTCTCCACGGAGCCGGCGGCGGCGTTCCAGACGGTCCAGGAATCGAGCAGCGCGGTGAGCAGGTCGAACAGCACGGCGCGGGGATAGCGTGGCGGGGCGATGGGTGTTTGCATGGCCACGGACTGTACGTTCGAAGGCACCGCCTGTGCTTCAATGCAGGCTCATCAATCGTTAAGCACAGATTAATGATCCAGATCGAAGACATGCAGCTCGCCGCCGCCCTGCTGCGCGAACCGTCGTTGAGCGCCGCGGCGCGCGCGCTCGACGTCACGCCGCCCGCGCTGTCGATGCGGCTGCGCAAGCTGGAAGCCACGCTCGGCCTCTCTTTGGCCAGCCGCACCGCGCGCCGCCTGAGCCTCACGCCCGAAGGCGAGCGCTTTGCGCGCGAGGCCGCCGCGCTGCTCGGCCAGATCGAGGGCCTGCGCGAATCGATGCAGCGCGACGACAAGCGGCTCACCGGCACGCTGCGCATCGCCGCGCCCTTCGGATACGGCCGCCAGTACGTGGCGCCGATGCTGGCGCGCTTCGCCCGGCTGCATCCGGGCCTGCGGGTGCAACTCGACCTGCGCGAGACCCCGTGGCCCGATCGGCACGACGCCGACGCGGTGATCCACATCGGCACGGTGCGCGATTCGTCCTGGGTGGCGCGCACGCTGAGCGCCAACGAACGCTGGCTGTGCGCCAGCCCGGCCTACCTGCGCCGGCACGGCGAGCCGCGCGCGCCGCGCGACGTGCTCACGCATGCCTGCATCTGCATCCGCGAGAACGACGAAGACGTCACGCTGTGGCACGTGCGCCCGGACGCCGATGCCGCCGGCGCGGCCGAAGGCAGGCGCGCCGCCGCCCGCGAGACCCTGCGCGTGTCGCCGGCCTACGTGACCAACGACGGCGGCGTGGCCCGGCAATGGGCCGAACAGGGCATGGGCATGGTGCTGCGCTCCGAATGGGACGCGGCCGACGCGGTGGCGCGCGGCACGCTGGTGCGCGTGCTGCCCGGCTGGCGCTTCGACAGCGCGCCGGTCACGCTGCTGGTGCCCACCCGAAAGGGGCGCACGGCGCGGGTGGCGGCCATCGTCGACTTCCTTGTGGAGAGCTTCGGCGACAGCCAGCGCTGAAGGCGGCTTCTCTCTTCTGCGCATATCCATAGCAGCATTCATTCGTTGTCCGCGCGCGCCCCGCGCGCCAACACTCGGCGCTTCCAATTTTCCGGTGGAGAAGCTCCGATGACTGTTCCTCTCAAAGTACGCCGTTCGGCCAGCCCCGTGTCGCTGGATGCGCTTGCATGACCACCGCGGAACAATTCCTCGGCTCGCCGCGTCTGGCGCGCGCGCAGGCAACGCCGCCCCGGGCCGCCACGGCGCCTTCCGGCCTCTGGGCGACCGGCCTGCTGGCCGCTGCCGCGTGGGTCGCGCTGGGCCTGCTCACGCTGCTCTGGCCCAACAAGGAAGTGGGCTTCAGCGACTGGGCCTTCACCCGCGAGTTCGGCGTGGCCACGCTCGTCGTGGCCGCGCTGCTGCTTGCCATTTCGGTGCTCGGCGCGCGCGCGGGCCGGGTGGCGCAGGTGCTGCGGCCCGCCGGCCAATGGCTGGTCGCGCTGGCCGTGGTGCTCGCGCTGTGGGAGACCTTCACCGCCAAGCTCGGCGTGCTGCCCTCGCCTTTCTTCGCGCCGCCGCAGAGCCTGATCGACGTGGTGCATGAAGACTGGCAGCGGCTCGGCCTGTCGACCGCGTATTCGCTGCGCTTGCTGGCCAACGGCTTCGTGCTGGGCGCGCTGATCGGCTTCGGCACCGGCGTGGCGGTGGGCTGGTCTCGCATCGCGGGGTACTGGGTGCATCCGCTGCTGCGCTTCCTGGGTCCGGTACCGGCCTCCGCGCTGCTGCCGCTGGCGTTCTTCTTCGCGCCTTCGAGCTATTCGGCGGCCGTGTTCCTGGTCGGACTGGCGACCTTCTTTCCGGTGGCGGTGCTCACCTGGTCGGGCGTGGCCTCGGTCGGCAAGAGCTACTACGACGTGGCGCGCACGCTGGGCGCGTCGGAGCGCTTCCTGGTGCTGCGCGTGGCGATTCCGGCGGCCCTGCCGCAGGTGTTCGTCGGGCTGTTCATGGGCCTGGGCGCCTCGTTCTCGGTGCTGATCACCGCCGAGATGATGGGCGTCAAGGCAGGCCTCGGCTGGTATCTGCAATGGGCGCAGGGCTGGGCCGCCTACGCCAACATGTACGCGGCGCTGTTCGTCATGGCGGTGCTGTGCTCGGGCCTCATCACGTTGCTGTTCAAGGTGCGCGACCGCGTGCTGTCGTGGCAGAAAGGAACCGTCAAATGGTGAGCACGCTGACCTCTCCCTCGGCTTCGCAGGCCGCCGCCACGGGCGGCGCGCACATCGGCATCCAGGGCGTGAGCCACTGGTTCGAGGTGTCCGGCGGCGTGCTGCAGGTGCTCGACGGCATCGACCTGCAGGTGCGGCCCGGCGAATTCGTCGCGCTGCTGGGCCCCAGCGGCTGCGGCAAGTCGACGCTGCTGCGGCTCGTGGCCGGGCTGGAGCCCGCCACCACCGGCAGCATCACGCAGGACGGCGTGCCGATCACGCGGCCCGACCCTTCGCGCATCGTCGTGTTCCAGGACCCCACGCTCTACCCCTGGCGCAGCGTGTGGGACAACGTGGCGCTCGGCCTGCAGGCACGCGGCGTGCTGAAGGAGCAGCGCGGCCGCGTCGACGAGGCACTGAAGCTCGTGGGCCTGACCGACTTCGCCAAGGCATTCCCGCACCAGCTCTCGGGCGGCATGGCGCAGCGCGTGGCGCTGGCCCGCGCGCTGGTCAACGACCCGCGACTGCTGGTGCTCGACGAGCCGCTGGGCAAGCTCGACTCGCTCACGCGCATCGCGATGCAGAGTGAGCTGGTCAACCTGTGGCAGCGCGCAGGCTTCTCGGCGCTCTTGGTAACGCACGACGTGGAAGAGGCGCTGTTCCTGGCCAACCGCGTGATCGTGCTGAGCGACCGGCCCGCACGCATCGCGGCGGAGCTGGTGGTCGAGCTGCCCTACCCGCGCCATCGCGGAGATCCTCGTCTGGCCGAGCTGCGGCACGAGGCGCTCAAGCACCTGGGACTCGACGCCACGTGGTGACATGAACGCGTCCCCCGAGGCCGGCTGGCTCAACCTGCTGATCGGCCTGCTGCAGGGCGCGCAGCTGCAACTGCTGCGCCTGCTGGACGCGCTGGGCCTTGTCGCGCAGGCTCATGGCCAGCCCGCGTGGCCATGGGCGCAACGCCTGTCTGGCGAGAACCTGCTGATCGACCTCTGCCAGGCGCGCAGGCTTGGGCTCACCCTGGTCGTGCTCGCGGTGGCTCTGCTGCTGATGGTGCTCGCGCTGCCGTGGCGGCGCCGGCGCATCTGGCTGCTGGCGCTGACCACGCTGCTGGTGGTCGCGGCCCCGTGGCCCGATGCCAACGTGGTGCTGGTGCCCGCATATCCGACCAGTTTCCAGCGCTCGACCACCGGATTCACTGGCGAGAGCATCGAACGCGGGCGCGTGCTCTATGCGGCGCAGTGCGTCGCCTGCCACGGCACCGACGGCCTGGGCCAGGGGCCGCTGGCGGCAGCACAGCCGGTGTGGCCGCCCAACCTGGCGGGGCCGCTGCTGTGGCGGCGCGCCGACGGCGACGTGCTCTGGCATGTGCTGAACGGCATGCGCGGCCGGCGCGGCTCGCCCACCATGCCCGCCTTCGGCGGCAGGCTCAGCGACGGCGATGCCTGGGCGCTCATCGACTTCATGAAGGCCCAGGGCGCCGGCCAGAGCCTGCGCGCCGCCGGCCTGTGGACGCAGCCGATATCACCGCCCGACGTGGCCGTGCAGTGCGCCGGCAAGCCGCCTCGCATGCTGAGCGGCTGGCGCGGCCAGCGTTTGCGGATCGTGGCGGCCGATGCGCAAGTCGCCGCTCAGCCCTTGCTCGAAGACCCGCGCCTCGTCACCGTGTTCCTCGCAAAGGACGCCGCCGCGGCAGCCTCGCGCGCGGGCGATTGCGTCGCCGAGTCGGCCACCGCCTGGGCCGCGTTCTCGCTGATTGCCGCCACGCCGCAACTGGCGGGCACGCAGCTGATCGTCGACCGCGACGGCTGGCTGCGCGCGCGCGGCGAACCCGGCAAGGGCGCATGGACCGACGACGACCTGCTGTGCCGCACCGAACAGGCGCCGCGCGCAGCGCCCGGCCCGATTCCGCTGGCGCCCGACGGCCTCGGCGCACTCATCGCCCGCATGGACGCCGAGCCCGTGCGCTTCGTGAAAGGCGGCTTCGTTCACTGAGCCGGGGCGCAGGCCTACGAAGGCCCCGGCAAGCTTCGCCCATCCTGCAACCAGCACAGCGAAAGAGAAAGAAACCATGTCGAACCATGTCTACAAAACACTCGAACTGACCGGCTCGTCGCCAAAGAGCGTCGAAGATGCGGTGCAGACCGCCATCGCCAAGGCGCACGAGACGGTGCGCAACATCCAGTGGTTCACCGTGACCGAGACGCGCGGCCATGTGACCGACGGCAAGGTCGCGCACTGGCAGGTGACGCTGAAGATCGGCTTTACGCTCGAATAGCGTCCGTCGCCGCTGCGCGCTGCGTGGAACGGGCCACCGGGGCTGGTACATTTTCCGGCCTTGAAAACGAAAGGGATATCGGTGGCACTCGCAGCGGCAATTGCCGGTCTTTCCATCCTCATCATCGGGGACAGTCATCTGTCGCAGCCGAGCTACCTGATGTCGTCGCTGCATGACGATCTCCAGCGCCAGGGCGCGAAGGTGCATTCCATCGGCGTGTGCGGCGTGCAGCCTTACGACTGGACGGTGTCCAAGCCCGGCTCCTGCGGAAGCGCGGAGCGCATCGGCAACAAGCCGGCGGTCGTGAGCCCCGGCAACCGGGCCAAGACGACCGCGGTGGCGCAACTCATCAAGGCCGAGCACCCGGACCTGGTGCTGATCGTGCTCGGCGACACCATGGCCGCCTACCGGCAAGCCGACTTCCCGATGAACTGGGTCTGGCAGCAGGTGAGCGCGCTCACCGGCGCCATTTCGGCCACCGGCACCAAGTGCGCATGGGTCGGCCCCGCATGGGGGCAGGAAGGCGGCCAGTACGGCAAGACCTACGCGCGCGCCGAAACAGTGAGCCGCTTCCTCGCGACCAATGTGGCGCCCTGCACTTTCATCGATTCACTGGAAATGTCCACGCGCGGCCAATGGCCGACCATCGACGGGCAGCACTTCAACGCGAGCGGCTACCGCGCCTGGGGTGGCGCCATCGCCAAGGCCGTCGCCCGATTGCCCCTGGCGCCCGCTGCCGCCGGCACCCCGCGGCCATGAGGCGCGCCGCTCTGATGGTGCGGCGCCGTGCGCTGCTCGGTGCCCTGCTGCCCGCCGTGGCCGGTGCCGCGCCCCAGTTGTATGACACGGGCCCGTCGCAAGACCTGGCGCTGGTGCGATTCGTCAACGCCGGGGCGCAAGCGCTCACGGTGCAAAGCGGCGGCCCCGCAAAGGCCAGCGTGGTGGTGGCGCCTTCGGCACCCATCACCGACTACCAGCCCGTGCGCTCCGACGCGCCGGTCACCGGCTACTGGAAAAACGGCCAGCGGCAAATGGCCATCACGCTGCGCGTGCCGTCGGGCGGCTCGGCGTCGGTGCTGGCATGGCAAGGCGCGAACGGCGAAATTGCCGGCACCAGCTTCACCGAGCCGCCACCCACCTTCGATCCGCTGCGCGCCTCGCTCGCGTTCTACAACGCCGACGCGCGCTGCACCGCCGCGGGCCTCCTGGCCAGCACCGGCAACGCGGCCATCTTCGAGAACCAGGCGGCGCTTGCCAACGCGCGCCGCGCCGTCAACCCGGTGAAGCTGGCTGTGCATGCCACCTGCAACGGCCAGCCCGTCGAGGGCACGGTCGACCTGGGCTCGCTGCAGGCGGGCCAGCGCTACAGCGTGTTCCTCGTTCCCGCCGGCAAGGGCAGCCGGCTGATGGGCCTGCAGGACCGCATCGCGCGCTGACCGGGCCGTGGTTTTCGCATCGCTCGAATTCCTCTCGGTCTTTCTGCCGGCGTTCCTGCTGCTGTATGCGCTGACGCCGGCGCGCGCGAAGAACACGCTGCTGCTGCTCTCCAGCTGGCTGTTCTACGGCTGGTGGAGCCCGCTGTTCCTGCTGCTGTTCATAGCGCTCACGGCGCTGGCATGGGTGGGCGGGCTGCTGGTCGAGCGCGCGGGGCCGGGGCGGCGCGGCATGCTGGTGGCTTTCATCGTGCTGAACCTCGGCGTGCTCGCATGGTTCAAATACGCCAACATCGTGGTCGAGACTTTCAACGCGGCCCTGCTGCATGCCGGCGCGATGCCGCTGGAATGGCAACGCATCTCGCTGCCCATCGGGCTGTCGTTCACCGTGCTGCAGGCGATCTCTTATCTGGTCGACGTGCATCGCGGCAAGTTTCCGGCGGAGCGCCGGCCCATCGACTTCGCGACCTATCTGGCGATGTTCGGCCACCTCGTCGCGGGGCCGATCATTCGCTACGACTGGGTCCGCCAACGCCTCGCGCACCGTGCCGTGCATGCGTCGGCATTCGCCACGGGTGCACGCCGCTTCATGATCGGCATGACGATGAAGGTGCTGGTGGCGGACACGCTCTCGCCGGTGGTGGAGCAGGTTTTTTCGTCCGCGCACCCCAGCCTGGCCGATGCATGGCTCGGCTGCCTGGCCTACACGCTGCAGCTGTTCTTCGACTTTGCGGGCTACAGCGCGATGGCCATCGGCATCGGTGCGATGCTGGGCTTTCGCTTTCCCGAGAACTTCGACCGGCCCTACCTTGCGCGCAACCTGGCGGAGTTCTGGCGGCGCTGGCATATCTCGCTGTCGTCCTGGCTGCGCGACTACCTCTATGTGCCACTCGGCGGCAGCCGCAAGGGCGCCCGGCGCACGGTGCTGAACTTGATGCTGACGATGGCCATCGGCGGGCTCTGGCACGGCGCGGACAGCTGGAACTTCCTGTACTGGGGCCTGGCGCAGGGCGTGGGCCTGAGCGTGGTGCACCTGTGCCGCGCACGCGGGCTGGGCCTGCCCGCGCCGCTCGCGCACGCCGTGACGATGCTGTTCGTGATGCTGGGCTGGACGCTGTTCCGCTCGCCTGACTTCGCGGTCGCCTGCGACATGCTGGCCGGCCAGTTCGGCGCGCACGGCTTGGCGCTGGGGGCGGCGCTGTCCAACATGCTGCGGCTGCCCGTGGTGCTGGCCTATCTGCTGGGCATTGCCTGGGTGCTCGCGCCGGCCCTGGTCGGCGCGCGGCGGCATGCGGGCAATGGCGGCGCGGTGCTTGCGACGCTGGCGCCGATTGCCGGCTTCCTGCTGTCGCTTGCGCTGGTGTCGAGCCGCGGCACGGTGCCGTTCCTCTACTTCCAGTTCTGACCGGCATGGCAACAGCGCGCACCAACCGGCGACTGCGTGGACTGCTCCGCTGGACGACGGCGGGCGTGCTGATCGCCTCGCTGGGTGCAGCGTTCGTCGCCGCATTGCCGAACATGCCCGGCGCGCTGGCTCGCGCCGACGCTTCGCTGCTGGACGATGCCGCAGCCCGGCGCACGCTGACGAAGACGCTGGTCACGACACCGCTGACCGAAACGCTCGCGCGCTACCAGCGCGAGGCAAGCTGGCTACTGCTGGGCGATCTCGGCGCGGAGGTGCATCGGGGCGAAGGCGACTGGCTTTTCCTCGACGAGGAACTGCGCGTTCACGCCGGCCGCGTTGCGAATGCCCGTGACCGTGCCGCCACCATCGCGGACATCTCCCGCACACTTGCTGCACGGCGCATCGCGCTGCTGGTCGTGGTCGTGCCGGACAAGAGCCGAATCGAAAGCGCGCACCTCAGCCGGCTGCGGCGCCCGCCCGAACTCGAAGGACGGGTGCGCGAATGGACAGCCATGCTCGATGCCGCGAACGTGCCCGTGCTCGACCTGGCGCCGGTGCTCGCGGGCGCAGCGCCCCCGCCCTTCCTGAAAACCGACACGCACTGGACCGAACACGGCAGCCAGCTCGCCGCGCAAGCCGTGGCCGAACGCCTGCGGCGCATGCAAGTGCTCGACGCCGCGCCGGTGCCTTCCGTGGTCGCATCCCGCAAGGCCGTCACCGAATGGGGCGACCTCGTGCATTTGGCGGGCATCGACGGCCTGCCGCCGTCGCTGAAGCCCGCGCCCGACACCGACTGGCAATCGACCGTCGAGACCCGCAGCGAGAGCACCGACCTGTTCGGCAACACCGCGCTGCCGTCCATCGTGCTGATCGGCAGTTCGTTTTCGCGGCGCGCCAACTTCCGGCCTTTCCTTCAGCTCGCCGGCCAGTCGCTGGTCGCCGACTTCGCGATGGATGGCGGCGACTTCTCCGGCGCCGCCCGACGCTACTTTTCGGGCCCGGCCTTCGCAGACAACCCGCCGCGCGCCGTTGTCTGGGAAGTGCCGGAGCGGGCACTCGAATCGCCCATCGCGGAGCCGGAAAGGGAGTGGATGCGGCGGCCCCTCGCGCCTCGCTGAGCTTGCGCCGGCGCGCTTCAGCGCATGTAGCCCAGGTCGCGCACGTCGGAGCGCACCGCCGCACGGTCGGCGCCCTGCATCGGCAGGCTTACGAGCAGCTCAAGCCGGCGGCGCAGCGAGAACAGCATCTGCACCGCCGCATGCGCGACCTGCTCGAGGTCGGCCTCGGCGGCCACGTCCGGGTAAGCCCACAGCGCCGCATCGGGCTGGCCGGGCCAGGAAGGCTGCAGCGACTCGGTGGCCGCGTCCAGCGCAATGACGAAATCCACGCCGGAGGGGTGGCCGCGCATCAGCTCGTCCCAGCTGCGCGGCTGCCTGTGTGGAACTGGAATGCTGGCGCTGTGAAGAGCGCCGATGGCCGCGGGATGGAACTCGCGCCCGACGTGCCCGGGCTGGCCGCAGGAAGAAACCGAGAACCGCTTGGGGTCCAGGTGCGAGAGGCATGCTTCTGCCAGGATGCTGCGCAATGAATTTCGTCGAGAGACGAAGATCACGCCGATTCGTTTTTGCATGATCGTTGACTATAGCGAGGCGCGGCAGGGTTGTGCCATGTCCCATCGCGCACTGCAATCAGTCGAGCGCGAAGACCCGCCGGAAACTCTGCGCCCCGCTCTCCCCCTCTGCCCGTATGCCAAGCACGAGTTCGATCCCGGTCGCGGTTGCGCGCGCCGGCGCCACGGCCGGCAGGTTGCGCCAGCCCTGCCCCGGCTCCCAGGCGCGCAACTGGAATGCGGAGACATCCTCCAGCACCACAACGCGCGCCTTTTCATCGGGCGGCGGCAAGGGAAACGCCGCCGCCGCCGGACCCGCCGCCCGATAGAGCGCACCGCCGCGCTGCCACCATTGCACGCGCTGCCAGTAGCCCGGCGCGGCGGGTGCGGCACGCACGATCTCCACGAAGAACGGGAGCTCGGCCTGCCGCCGCGCCGTCATCGCGGCGGGCAGCAGGTCGACGGCCTTAGTGGGCGGCAGTTCGGTGGTGGCTCGCAGCGCAACGTCGCGCTCCAGCTGGTCGAGCGCGCGCATGAGCCGGGCGATGTTGTCGGTGCGCTGCTCGAGCATGGCGTTGGCACGGGTGACGCTGTCGAGGCCGCGCCAGGCCATCACGCTCAGCACCGCCATGAGCGTGATGGCGATCATCACTTCGATCAGCGTGAAGCCGCGCTGCCGGTTGCGGGTGCCTTGCATCTAGCGAGGCTCCGCCAGGCGCGTCTGCAGCGAAGCCAGCCGCTGGCCGTTTTCTTCCGCAAGGTAAACGTCCACCGTCACGTTCCGCAGTCCGTCGGCAACGGCCCCTGTCTCGACCCGGCAGACCAGCCGCACGCCGCCCTGCGGACACGGCGTGCTGGCGGTGCCCGGCACCATCGGGCCTGCTGCAATGCGCAGCTCCGCCACGCGGTTCTCGGCCGACAGCATGGCCAGCGACTGCTGCTGCAGAAGCCCGAGGTTCGAGATCGTGAGGCTCGACGCGCGCACGATCGCGGCCAGCGCAACGCTCACGATGGTCAGCGCGATCAGCACTTCAATCAGCGTGAAGCCGGTGCTGATGCGGCGCGGCGTGCGCATGCTCATCGCACCTCGTAGCCGCCGGCCGCATCGCGCCGCACGGTGACGGTGACATCGCCGCGCCGCAGCGCCAACTGCCATTCGGCGCCGATTGGCTCGGACGTGAGCAGCACGGGCCGTGCGGGTATCACCTCGACCGGCCCTTCGCGCCATTGCCGGGGGCGCAGTTCATCGTCGCGCGCGAAGGTGTCGAGCGTGCCCGCCGTCGACACCACGGGTATCGCGCTGCCGGGCACCGGCTGCCAGGTGCCGCGCGCGAAGCTGTAGCCTTCGCTGTCGGCCTGCCATGCGATCACGCGGCCATCGACCCTCACCTCGTTCTGTGCGACCGCGAAGTGCCGCACCAGCTCATGCGCATCGCGCCGCAGTTCCTGCGCCGGATCGGGCGCGATGCTGAGGCTGATGGCCGCGGTCGCGATACCGACGATGACCATCACGACCATCAGTTCGATCAGCGAGAAGCCGCTCTCGCGGTTGCGCACTTTCATGGCGGCGATGCTAGGCACCGCATGTGATGCACCCATGAAGGGCCTGACACGAAACACCAATGCCCCTGTGATAGACACGACACTCCAAAGCCCGCCGAGGAAGCTGCCGTGATTTTTCCGTTCAAGCCGTCCGCGGCATCCGCGAAGTACATCGTTCATGCGGCGGGCCTGCTGCTCGTGGCGGCGGGCTTCGTGACCTGGGGCAAGCTGCTGGCCCGCCCCGCGCAGCAGGCGCCCGCCGCACCGATGCAAAGCTCCCAGGCAGACCCGACCGCTGATGCACTCGCCGCATGGTTCGGCCCCGGCGAGCTGCGCGCGAATGTCGCGGTCAAGGGTCTCATCAAGGGCAACGGCCAGGCCGTGGCGGTGCTGGCCGTCAACGACGGTGCCGCCCGCCCCTATCGTGTCGGCGAAACGCTGGCGCGCTCGGTCACTCTCAAGTCCATCGAGGCCGACGCGGTGGTCATCGACAAGGCCGGCGTTGCCGAGCGCATCGCCGCACCCGTGCTGCCGCAGCCCGCGACACCGGGCATCGCCCGCCCCGCGCGCTAGCCCGGGCATCTAGCGCGCCACGGCGTGCGGCCTTGCATCCGGCCCCAACGTGCCGGGCGCCGCGGAAGCCCAGGCCGACAGCGCATGCAACAAGCCGCGATTCACTCTGAAATCGCCGTCGCCCGACTCCGGCAGGAACGAGTGCGACAGGCAGCGCGTGATGATGCGCACCGCGCGCGCGTCAGCCCCCACCGCATTCAGCTCGTGCGTGAACCGGGCGCGCGCCGGCAGCTCGTCGGCGAACTTCTCGAAGCCCGCGAACCAGCGGAAGAGCATGTTGTAGGTGAGGCTCTCGTGCACCTTCTCGCCGTCTTCCAGCGAATAGATGATCTGCAGCATCAGGCACTTGAACAGTGTCGCGGCGCCGACCGTGATGCCGTGCTGGCGCTCCAGGTCGGCCAGCAGGTCCCGCTCGTAGCGCAAGGCATCTTCGACCTGGTCGCGCAGCGGCACCAGCGGGTGGCCCTGCGGCACCAGCGCGCGCAGGTTGTCGGCCTGCACCCAGGCATGGTGGCTCACGATCCAGACCCAGGGCGAGCCGTAGCGGTTGACCGCGACCGGTTCCTCGCGCGCGCGCTCGACGATCTTCGAGAGCTTCGCATCCAGCTCCTGCATCGTGACCCGCAGGGGCGACATCCACTTCATCATCTGACTCCCTCCACTTCCTGAATGACCATGCAACAGGACGCGCGGCGGCGGCGCTCCATCAGCGCAGCACGCCCAGGGCCTGTCTGAGCGCGGTGTCCACCTTGCGCAGCGACACCCCGTGGCGCCGCGCCACTTCCTGCCGCGACATTTCGTGCCATCGCAATGCAAGCAGCACCGAGCGGTGGCGCCCCGGCAGGCGCTGCATCGCGCGGTCGAGCGCCGCCACCTCGGAGCGCGCCTCCGCGATCATGTCGGGCCCGGGCTGCAGGTCGGCGATCACGTCGACGTCCTCGCAATCTTCGTTCAGACCCATCCAGCGCTTGCGCTCGCGCATGCCGTCCATCGCGAGGTTGCAGGCCACGCGGTAGATGTAGGCGTCGGGGTTCGCGGGCGTCTCTCTCGGCTGCCTTTCGCCCAGGCGCAGCCATGCGTCGTGCAGGCATTCGCTTGCCAGATCGGCGCAGCCGAACTGGCGCTCGAGCCGGCGGTGCAGCGACTGGTAGTTGGCCGTCAGGTGCGCCTGCAAGTCGACCTCGGGGGCGGTCGGCAGCTCGATGCGTTCGATGCGCTCCTCATACGCCCGCCATGCCAGCGGCAGCGGCGTGCGCGAGGAAAACGATGAAAGCAGTCCGGAGAACCGGTCCGGCGCATTGCGAATCGCCTGGGTGTCGAGGGTCATGTTGGTTTTCGCTGAACGCCCGGCCTGCTCGCCGGCCGGGATCGCCGGCGGCGGACAAGGCCGGGCCTTGGGAAAAGAGGGACGACAGGTGCGCCACGCGTGGGCGGCGCCGGACGCGGATCAGCGTTGCAGGTTGGCGCGCTCCTCGTCCGTCAGTTGCCGGCTCGCGGCCGGCGGCAGCGTGCCCCCGCCGCCGAGCACGCGAATAACGCTGCGCGGGTTGTAGCTGACCGGCGTGGCCGAGGGCTTGTTGCCGTTGCCGCTGTTGTCGTCGCTCGAGCCACCGCCGCTCGCCGGCTCGTTGCCGAAGCCCAGCACGCGCACCGTGAACACCGAAGGCAGTGCCTGCCGCGCCGCGGCGCGATCGCGCTGCAGGGCCTCTTGCGCCGCCACCGTTGCCTGCGATGCCGCGGCGCTGGCATTGGCCAGCGCGCTCACGTTCACCGCCGCCGCCACCGGCAGGCCCGCCGACTGCCCCTTGACCTGGATGTTCGCCGCGTTCACCACCTGCAAGGCCGCCACGTTCACGTTGCCCGACACCCGGATGCCGGCTTCGCCCGCGTCGATGGTGCCCAGCGGCGCGATCAGGTCGACGTCGCCGGGCGGCACCTCGGCGATGGGCGCGAGCGTCGCGATGCCCGCGCCCGAACTCGGCACCTGCGGCGAGATCTCGACATTGCCCACGTTGTCGTAGACCACCTTCGGCGGCGTGAACAGCACAGTGGTCTTAGAGCCGCGCCCGGCGTTGATGTCGCCCTTGGCGGACCACGCCAGGATGCTGCCGCCGAAGGTCGTCATCACGCGCGAAAGGCCCAGCAGCAGGCTGTCCTCGCTGTACAGGCGGATGTCTCCCTGCCCTTGCGTCAGCACCCCCGAGGTGGCCGGCGGCACCGCGCCCTGCACGCCCAGGATGATCTTGCCGCCCGGTGCCAGCATCTCGATGTCGCCGCCGAAATTGGTGCGCACGCCCGAGCCGCCGAACATCGTGATGTCGCCGCTGCGCGGGCGTTCGGGGAACAGCGTGACGATCATCTCCCGGCCGCGCAGGTACGAGCCCGCGCGGCTGCTGGTGGCGTCGTTGTACTCGCGGCCGCCGGCGCGCAGCTCGGAGTAGTAGACCTCGCGCAGGAAGATGCGCTGCTGCTCGGGTGCGAGCGCGTCGAAGTACGCGAGCGACTCTTGCGCGGTCTTGCTGCTGAAGCCGTAGCGCGATTGGAGCCATGCAGCCAGCTCGGTCTCGTAGGTCTTCGCGGCCTTGCCCGGCTGCTGCGCCAGCGGCGTGCCGGCTTCCGCGCGGTTCGACGGGTCGAGGTAGCGCGCGCGGATCGCGGACATGTCGAGCGCCGAGGCGCCGATGCCGGCCATCAATGCGACCGAAGCGCCGGGGCGCGTGTCGCCCGGCACGATCGGGCCGATCGACGTGATGCCGCCGCTGGCTTCCTGCAGCAGGTTGCGGCCAGCCGAGACTTCGAGTGTGCCGGGGCCGGCGATGTCGAAGTTGGCGTAGAGGATGTCGCGTCCGGCCGAGACGATGGAGACGTCGGTCGGGTTGCTGTGCACGATGAGGTTGCCATGCAGCTTGCCACCGCCCAGTTCCGGGCCGCGCACGTTCAGGAAGCCGGGTGCATCGCCCGTGTTGACGATGTCCCGGGCCGCCCTGATGCGAACCGGCGCCGCGGCGTTGTAGCCGGTGGCTGGCGCACCGTCTCCCTCGAAGCTCACGATTTCACCCGTCTTGAGCCCGATGATGTCGCCGCCGGCCGCATAGAAGCGCGCCGGCGGTGCGTCCGCCGCGCGCTCGAGCCTCACTGACGCCGTGTTCGCCCCGAAGGCGAACAGCACGGGGCCGTTGAAGGTGCGGGAGAAGCTGCTGCCCGAGAAGGCCGTTCCGTCCGCGGAGGCATTGGTGACGAGGATGTCGCCGGCAATGTCGGGCTGGCCCACGAATGCGGGATTGAACGGCGTGGGCAAAGGCGTACCGGAGCCGGACATCCCGACCGAGTACTGCCCCGCGTAGATCGATCCCCCCGCCAGCATTTCCAGCTCGCCCCGGGCCGATGGCGCAAGGGTCAGGCCGTAGCTGATCTGCTCGGGCGCCCACAAGGCAGGCGGGAGCGCCGCATAGCCGTAGTGGAAATTGCCCGTCAACGCGGCCGCCCGGAAGATGGACGGATACACGATCCAGGCATCTGTAGACGTGGTCTTGATGCGGTCGCTGTTGAATCCGATCGCCATGCTCGGCGTCAGGTTGCCGCCAGCGGAAACGAGATTGATCGCGCTGCGGCCGGTCCAGAGGCTGAACCAGCCTTGCCCGCCTGCCGTGAAGTCTGCCCCGCCAAGCGAGAAGGCCGAGCTGTTCGGCGTGGTGCTGCGCCCCGGGTCCGCCGCCGCGCCCAGCGCCAGGTCGCCCAGCGTCTGCAGATAGACCGCCGTGTCGCCCGGCACGAGATTGATGCCGCCGCGGGCGTTGGCGTACGTCGCCTTGAACGGGTCGATGCCGCGCGCGTCGATGGGGTCGGAGAACGCAAAGTCGCTCGCCAGATATTGCAGGCCCACGCTGCCGATCGAAGCCGCGCTGACCAGCGTGGCACCCCGCAGATTGGCGATGGCGCCGGTGAGCACGAGTTTTTCGGCGCCGTCGCTGAGCTTGCGTTGCGGATTGAGGGCACCGGCAATGCGCATGTCGATGTCGCCGCCGCCTGTCAGGGTCAGCGAACCGTCGGCGCCCACGCGGCCCGTGCTGCCCACCGCGACCACCAGGCCTTCGCTGCGGTCCGCCTTGCCCAGGTTGGCGGCCGTGGACCCGCGCAGACCGATGGTTCCGGCCTCGCCGCCCACGCGCACCTTCACGTCCCCGCCGCCCAGCGCGCCGATTCCGGTGAAGCCGACGAGGTCGGGCGTCATTGCATCGCTTCCGGCATAGGTGTAGGTGCCGAAGTTGATCCACCAGGCGGCAGGAATCGGGGTGTCGATGCCCGCGTTGCCTGAGCCCTGGCGCCACAGCCAGTTGCCGGGCACCACGCTCGACGATTGCGCGCCGGAGATGTCGCCCACCAGGTTGCCGCCCGCGGAAACAAGCACGTTGCCCCCCTGGTCGGGATACCAGGCGCGGTAGTCCGCCAGGCTGGCGCCGTAGCCGAATGCATCGAACTGGGCGCCGATCGAGGTGCCGTCGGGCGCCATGCTCCGGCTGCGGAGGTATGCGGCATCGGCGGGCGTGGCGGAGCCGGCCGTGTAGACGCCGTAGAGCGAATCCATGCGGATGTCGCCGGCCGCGATCATTTCCAGGTCGCCGGTGCCGGTGCGCACCACGCTGAATGCAGAGGGTGCAATGGAACTGCCGTCGGCGACGCCCGTGCTGTTGGGGTCCACGAGATAGTGCGAGTCGGCCAGCCTGATGGTGCCCCTCGAAGCCGGGTCGAGCGCGCGCCGGTCGGCCGAGCCACGATCGGCACCCGCCACGAGCTTCAGGTCCCAGGAGGCGGTCCCCTCGCCCAGCATCGGCGCCACGGCCCAGTTGCGGCCCTGCGCACCATCCACCACGGGCCGCAGATTGACCGGCAGGCCGTCCGGCAGTTGCACCGCGGTCATCGACGGTATGCGCGAGCCGCGCATCAGCGCGACCTGTTCCGTCGTCACCATGGCCGTCGGCAATGCCACGCCCTTGGGCCAGGTCATTGCGGCCACGGCCGCATCCCCTCGCAGCACCGTGCCGGCGCCCAGGCGCATGCCGGCATCGAGCGTCACGGCGGCAGCCAGCACGGAGCCGGCCGCGTAGACGGGCAAGCCGTCGGCGTTGTAGATGGTGGCCGCGACCACGGTCCCGCCCGACAAGGTCAGCGCGCCCGCGAGAACGGTGTCCACGGGCAGCACGGTGCCGGCCGGCAGCGTCATGGCGTCCACCGGAATGGCGTAGTTGAGTACCGCGCCGGGCTGGAAGCTCGTGCCGACGTCGAGCACCACGCCGTCGATCGGCACCACGATGTCTCCACCCAGTGCGCTGGTGCCGGTGGTGAGCTGCCAGCCGTTGTCGTCCGGCGTGGCGGCTGGCGGCGCAAAGCCATCGTTGATGCTGCCGTGGATGCTCAGGTCTCCCGCGGCGCGGATCACCAGCCGGCCCGGCTCGCCGGAGCCGCGCACGGCGGGGTTGGCGTCGGGGCCGTAGCGGTAGCCCGACAGGTCCAGGTCGCCGGACACCGTGAGATCGCCATGCGGGTTGGTCGCGCTGTTGCTGACGATCTCCACACCGGGGCGCAGGTGGTAGCTGCCCAGGCCCGCAAGGCGGCGGCTCAAAGCCGTGTTGCCCAGCGCCGCATTGATGAAGGCCTGGCTGTCGCCGTCGATGCGATCGAGCATGTCCTGCGTGATGAGCTGCGGCTTGTAGCCCGACACATCGGACTGATCGGCCAGCGGCGCGTCGTCGTAGCGGCG
Organism: Variovorax sp.; assembly: GCF_965279555.1. Taxonomy (NCBI): domain Bacteria; kingdom Pseudomonadati; phylum Pseudomonadota; class Betaproteobacteria; order Burkholderiales; family Comamonadaceae; genus Variovorax; species Variovorax sp. The sequence goes on from NZ_OZ257247.1 coordinate 2,300,233, forward strand.
GAAGGCATTGACGCCGACGGTCTTCGCTCCCTGGATGACAGGCGCGCCATTGACCGTGACCGCCACATCGTTGCCGCCGACACGCGGCGCATTCAGGTCGAGCGTGCCGCGCGGACGGCCATCGTTCTGGCCTGCGGCGTTGCCCACGGGAACATCGGTGCCGGCGCGCAGGTCGATGCGCGCACCGCTGCCCAGCGTCAACATGCCTTCGCTGCTGGTGAGGTCGACCACTGCGCGGTTCGGGCTGTCGATGATCTTGCCGTAGCTGTCCACGCGCAGGCCGGTGCCGTGCGCATCGAGCGTGCCGTTGACCGTGAGGTCGCCCTTGGCCGCGAGGCGGATCGAACCGACCTGATAGCCGCTGGCATCGATGCGGCCGTCCACGCGAAGGCTGCCGCCGTCGAGCGCAATGGACACTTCGCGCGCTTTCACGCCGTCGCCCACGACAAGGTCGCCCTGCTTGATCTGGAAGCGACGTGCACCGGTCACGCCGCCTTCGTTCAGCCGGTTGTTCAGGCCGGCGAAGTCGCCCAGGGTCTGGGCGCGCACGGTCAGTTCGGCCGCGCCGTAGGGCACGACCGTGCCGCCCGCGTCGTAAGTGCCGCTGCTGCTTCCCCGGATTGCGCCCGCCAGGTCGACGCGGCCCGCACTTGCGCCCAGGGCGGTGGCCTCCACCGTGCCGCCCCGGTTGAAGCGCGCCGAAACATCGATGACCGATCCCGCCGCCTGCGTGATGTTGCCCGCCGCACTGGACAGCACGAAGTCGCCGCCCCAGCTGTACTTGTCGACATCGAACAGCGAAACCTTCCGGCCCGACAGATCGACGCGCGAGGCGTTGCCCAGCACGACGTCATCGTTGGCCGCCAGCACCAGCCTGCCGGAGGGCAGCACGATGCTGCCCTCCAGGCCGACGCTCTTCCCCCTCAGTTCCAGTGTGGCGCCCAGCGCGTCGACCGATGCCGTTGCATCGGCGCCTTCGGGCCTGGCAACGGTGATGACTCCGCCCGCGGTGATCACGTTCTTCGAGCCCGACTGCCCGGTCAGCACCGGCGCGGTGATGGCGAGATTGCCGCCCCTGTACGAATAGCCTTCGCCGGGCACATAGGGGTCCTGCTGCTGGTACACGGACAGCGAGCTCTTGCCGCCGGAAGTGACGCTTTCGGTGGCGGTCAGTTTCACGTCGGCAAAGCCCAGCGCCAGTCGCGCATCGGTTGCGGTGCTGTCCGGCTGGGTGTTGGGGCCGTAGCCCAGCACGATGCGGCGTGCCGCGATGTCGAGGGTTCCGCTACCCAACTGGTCGGCCATGGCGGCGCCGGGCACGGCCTGCGAGCCCGTCCAGACGAACTCGCCGGCGCGGATCGCGGCGATGTCGCCCGACCCGCCATAGCCGTAGATGGCGGGCGTGCCGAGCACGAAGCGGCTCAGGCTGGAGGCGTCGAGCTTGACCGGCCCGAAGACGTTCACCGCATCCCGCGCATTGAGGATCAGCGTCTCCAGCGCAGGCACGCCGGTGGCGGTGTTGCCGGCCAGGAGCCGGTCGAGCCTGGACTGGTTGAGCAGCAGGCCGCGCGGCAGTCGCCCGGCTTCGCTTGCCGCGGCAAAGCTGCGGTCTTCGCCCAGGTTGACCGTGGCCAATGCCAGCGACAGATTGCGCGTGCCGTACGAGACATTGTTGGCCAGGGTCAGTGCGCCTTCGGTGGCGATGGCCAGCGTGCCTTCGGACAGCAGCCGGGTCGTGCCGTCGCAGGCCGCGCTCACGCAGCTGCCGATATTGATCGCGACCGTGTTGGTCGGCGCGTTGGCGTCCTTCCCCAGCCGCAGGTCGAACCAGCCGTTGGACAGGGCCAGCACGCCATTGCCGTTGAAGACATAGCCGGAGCTCGAATCGAAGCCGCCGCGCCCGCGTCCGATGGTGCTGATCGACGCCCCCTCCTCGATGGTGATGGCCTGATCGCCCACGAAGCTGGGGCTGCTTGCCAGGATGACATCGCCTGCCGAAAGGCTGGCGCCGCTGCGCACGATCAGTTCACCGTCGCCCAGGATGGAGACCAGGCGGCCGCGCTGGCCATATGCAGAGCTGATGCTGCCGTTGATCACCAGGCGCGGCGCGTTGAGCTTGTTCAGTTCGTCCGCATGAACGGAGGCGCCCTCCAGGCCTTCTGCCGCGGCCTGTCCGGCGCCCAGAATCTCGCGAACGTTGCGGACATTCACCGTTCCCGCGAAGCCCTGGGTGCCGGCCTGCGCGCCAAGGCGCAACTCCCCGTCGAACCTCAGGCCGGTGCGCTCCTCATCGAGCTCGGCCGGTTTGGCCAGGAAGATGTCGAGCGTCTTCGCGTCCGAGGTGAGCATGGCCCGCATGAAACCGCGCCGCGCGGCCTCCCCGAGCGCGAAGGCGTTGTAGTCCGTTTCGTTGTAGCTTGAATGCGCACGCACCTTGCTGCCCGGGGTCACGACGATCTGGTTCGCCACCGCCTCGCGGAACGAGGTGTTGGCGGTACCCAGGTAACCGGCCGCGACGTACGAGCCGTTGCCGACGCCCGTGACGCCCGGAAGGCCAAGGCGGTCCACCGCGCCGATTTCCACCCGGAACGCACCAGGCTGCAGTGCGTAGTTCGAGGGCATCAGCGTGTAGGTGCCGGCCGGGAGCCCGGGCACCCCGGCGGGCACGGTGATCTGCTGGCCGATGCCCGGCGCGCCGAAACCGGCTTCGGGCGACACCGGCGCATAGCTCGCCTTGTTGCCGGGCACGATGGCGTACACGGCATTGCCGGCACTGCTGTAGCGGTTGGCGGGATTGGCATTGGCCAGGGGCGTGGTGAGGATGTCGACCGAGCCGCCGCGGCCGCTCACGAAAGCAGCGCCGGCCAGCGTGCCTCCGCCCGACAGGTCGAGGACCGAGCCGGCCTGCGCATCCACGTGGCTGGCCGCCAGCTGGATACCGCGCATCGGCGAACCGACGCCGTCCAGGACCAACGGCTGGCCGTTGTAGAGATAGCTCAGTCCATCGACGGTACCGCCGTAAGGCATTGCCAGCCCGGCGCCGCTGACCGATGTGACGCTGCCGGGCAGAAGGTTAACTCGCGCGGTCGTGCGCGAGGTCGCATCGGAGCCCAATACCAGTTGCCCCAGCGGTGCCCTCACGACCCCGCCCTGCTCGATGGTCTCGGCATTCAGCCAGAGACGGCCGAATGCCGCGTCCGGCATGGCAGGTGCGCCGTCGCCGGAGCGCCGGATGGACAGGACGGTTCCGGGGACGAATTCCTCGACGTTCGCTCCATCCACTGTCCGCAGCGCATAGCCTGCGACGACCCGGGCATCCGCACCCGTCACCGGGTAGATCTGCGTGGCGGTCAGCGTCAGGTTGCCCGGCGTCTCCAGTGCCGTCGCAAGCGCAGTCACCGGCTGAGGGGACGCAAGGAAACGGATTTCGCCACGGCTCGTGATCTCGACATTCGCGAAACCGCGCCGGTCCACCGTGTACTTCGAGGTGTACAGGCCGATATCGGCATGGGTGCCGAAGCCGACCACGTTGCGGCTTTCGATCAGGTCGGCCTCGACCGAAAAGCGTCCATCGGCGGCTTGCTGCGAAGGGCCGTTCGACCAGTTGGCCTGGGGCAGCGTGTTGCCGTCGCCAGGAAGAGCGGTCACGCCCGCCAGCCGGACATGAGGCGCACTGAGCGAGACGTTCGAACCTGCGGCCGCGTTCTCGGCATGCGCATAGGTGCCTGCATACAGCCGCAGGCTCTGCGCCATGTGCAGCGACACGTTGCCGTCGAACGCCAGCGGCCCGTGCGCAAGCACCGACAGGTTGTCGAAGCCGCCTGCCTCGATGCGGTCCACGCCCACGCGCGCGGTGCCGGTGCGCAGGATGCTCCTGGCCTGCGACATGGTCTGCGCCGCCGCCACCGGGCTGTCGCCCTGCGCTTGCGCCACCACCAGTTCGCGATGCCGCAAGACATCGCCCCGGGTGGTCGCGGTCGGGTAGGCCGTGGATTCCAGCGCCAGGGCCAGCGTGCCGCCCGCCGCCCCGGCGCCGCCCGAGGCCGCGCGCAGCGTGCCGTCCAGGTACAGGCCCTGGCCGGACTTAAGGATGATCGAGCCGCCCTTGCTGGCCACCGTTACCGGCGTCGCGGCACCGGCGCCACGCGCGAGCACCGCGCTGGCGCCGGATGCGTCGAGCAGCGCGCCTGGACGCACGACGACGAAGGCTTCCGGGACATCGGCCGCGCCCGTCTTCTCCCAGTCCAGCGCGCCACCGACGCTGATCGTTCCGCCATCTGCAACGCGCCCGTAAGTGCGGCCGAAGCTGTCTTGCGCCACTGCCGCGCGCGCCGCCACGTCGATCACGGCGTGGTCTCCTATCCAGATCATGCGAGGCGGCCCGCCCTGCCTGCCGCCGTCGATGGCGATCGCCCCGCCCGGCGCACTGAGCGTGCCGTCCACCGTGACATCGCGCCCCGTAAGCGTGATCGACTGGCCCGGATCGACCATGATCTCCACGCCCGGCCTGACATCGACCGGACCGCTGGTGACGATCGCCTTGCCCGAGCCCGTGGTCGATTGCAGCACCAGGCTGGCACCGCCGCGCTGCGTGAGCACACCCTGCACCGGGTCTTCGGTCCACACCGGCGGCGTCCAGAGTTCCAGCGCGCGCGCGGGATCGGTGCCGGTGGCAGCCTGCCTGGCCGCGGCGGGAAAGCGATAGACCGGCATCGCGAGATTCAACCGGGTGTTGTCGGCCACCACGAGTCCCAGGTGAGCATTGACGTCGTAGCGGGAAAAGCCCGACTGGAAAAGTGCCGGGTCGATCCTCGCGTTCGCGCGAACGTCGACCGTCTGGCTGAGCACGCTGCCCGCCACCAGCCGCGCACCGCTCGCCACCGTGAAATCGGCCGGCGCAATTTGCCCGGCGGAGACCGTCAAGGTCTCGGGCGTGATCGGTACGCCGGTGGGGAACACGGCCGCCGGTACCACATAGTCCAGAGGAAACATGGGGTCGTTGATGAGCCGGGTCACTTTGGCGCCCGCCGGTATCGTCGCGGTCTCGCGTCCACCTGGATCATCTTTCGCGTAGGCCACGAACGAGCGCGAGCGGCCGTTGATGATGGCCGACACGGTGTACGAAGCGTTGCTGTTGCCTACGGCGTCGGGCAGCTTCCAGTCCGCCGCGAGCGTGACGGCGCTCGTGGTGGTGTTGAAGAGCGGCGTCGAGGCCACGGCCTCGCCCGGCCGGGCAAGGTTGCGCACGTAGCTGTAGTCCACCGGCAGGATGTCGCCGGCGTGGACCCGGTAGTCCTGCAGCAGGATCAGGTCCGTGGTTGCCGCCTCGCCTGCACGCAGGCTGCCTCCCGCACCTGCGTCCTTGCCGCCGATGAGGGTGCCGGTGCCCGACGCCATCCGCAGGGTTCCTCCGCCGTTGACGCCATAGCCGCGAACATCGCCATCGACAGTCAGGACACCGCCGATCGAGGCCGTCGACGACTGCACATCGGCGAACAGGGTCACGTCCCCGCCGCGTCCGCCGCGCGTCTTGCCATTGGCCAGCACGGCGCCACCCGAAGACACGTCGATCAGCGAACCGTTCTGGAGCGTGACCGCGCCCGAACTGCGGATGTACACCGAACCCCCGTCGAGGTACGGCAGGCCCTGGCTGTTGCCCGGGTCGAGCTGCAGGTTGGTCCAGAGGCCGCGCGCATCGAGCGTCACGCCCTTTGCCACGATCACTTCGACCGGTGTTTTCTCGGCCACCGGCAGCATGGCCTCGACCGGCAGGCCCACCGCGGCGAAGCCGCCCACCACGTTGCCCAGCGCAATGGACCCGCCACGCGCCGTGAGATCGGCGTTGACGGCTACTTGCGTTGCATGAAGCGCGATGCTGCCCCCCGGCGCGACCGCGAGCGCACCGTTCACCGTGACGTTCTTGCTTCCGAGCGCCACGATCGAGCCGAGCCCGGATGCGCTCAGCCGTTCACTGTCCAGATACAGCGCTTCCTGGCGCGCCTGCGGCAACGCATCGCCCGGCGCCAGGCTGGCAGCCAGTTCGGGCTGCTCATGGTCGAACACGATGCGTTCGAAGGTGGGGGTCACATTGCTCGTGACGCCGACCGGCCCCAGCTTGGCATCCTCGTTGTAGCGGGTCGTGTAGCTGCCGAGGATCAGTTGCGCAGGCTGGGCTGCCGCGTTTTGCGACTGGGCATAGCCATCGAGTAAAGCGTCGCGCTTCACCGACTGACGCGGCCCCTGGTAGGCGTTGGCGGTGATATCGCCCTCGATCACCGCGGCGCCGGTGGCAACCACCAGCCGGCCCGCGTCGCGGCCCACCGTGTAGCCGTTTTCCAGCCGCTGCTGCGGCCCGATGAGCGGGTTGTAGAAATAGCCCGTGGTCTTTTCGCCCCAGCGCTTGTGCTCGTCCTCGAAGCCCTTGTAGAGGCCGGTGTAGGAAATATCGGCGGGTGCGTTCGAGACTTCGTAGAGCCGCCCATCGGCGCCCTTGAGCCAGCTCTGGCGCATGAAGCCCGTCTGCACGTCGAGCGTGCCGCCGGAGAGGTTGATGTTCGATCCGGCCTGCGTGACCAGCTCGCCGCCACTGAAGGTGACGCTGCCGCCCTGCGCCGCCCATTCGCCGATGCCGTGGCCCTGCAGGCCGAGATAGCCGCCGACCTCCAGCAGGCCGCCCGGCGTGTACCAGCGTTCCTTGTCGTAGCCGCCCGTGCCGGCGGCCACGCGCGTGAGCTTGCGCCGGTCGATCCACACGTTGGCGTTGTTCAGCATCGAGGTGTCGCGGTTCAGCGGCGCATCGCGCTGCTCGTTGCCCTGGATGTCGATCTTCACGTTGTTGGACGACATGGCCACCTGCACGCCGACCGCGCCCGACACGTCGAGCCGCGCGCCTTGCGCCACGGTGCTGCGTCCCCCCGTCTTGCCGGCGCTGACGGCAAGCTGCCCGCCGGTGGCCAGCGTGGCGGAGCCGCCCTCGAACAGCACGTTGCCGCCCGAGACGATCTCGATGCGCGACAGATCGCGACGATCGTCGAGCAGCGAAAGATTGTCGAAGGCGCCGGACGCGGCCTGCTGCCTGTCCTGCCGGGCGGATTCGGTGATCAGCGCATCGCGCTGGCTGTCCAGCGCGGTGCGGCCGTTCTTGTCGTCCAGCAGCACTGCGTTGAGCGCACGCTGCGTGACGGTGACGCTGCCGAGCTTGTCGCTTGCCGAGCTCAGCAGGTGGATGGTGCCGCGCGTGTCGACCGTGGTGGTCGCCAGCGCCACGCCGTCCTGCACGACCCTGCGCCCGGCCAGCGTGATGTCGCCTTCCGGGGCCTGCAGCAAGCCGGTGTTGACCACCAGGCCCGCCGTACTGTCGGCACCGAACTGCGGTGCCACTTCGTTGCCTCTCGTGCTGGAAGCCTTGTTGGCCGCCGTGCCCTGGCCGGGCCGCACGATGAAGAAATCGCCGGCGGCAAGCTGCGCCTGCCCGCGCGGCGTGGTGATTGTGCCGGCATTGCTTGCCTCCTGCCCCATCAGCAGCACGTAGCCTCCGCCCTGCTTCACTGACGTGGGTGTGCGCGTCGCGAGTTGCGCGCCCGCTTCGACCTGCACCGCCCCGCCCGCTTCGGTGAAGCTCGGCGCGTAGCTGTCGCCGGTCTTCGCGCTGTGGATGCCCCGGGCCTTGAACTGCTCGTCGCTGATGCGCGCGGCGGCGGCCACCAGGTTGCGTGTGTCGGTCTGGCTGCTGCCGCTGAACACGATGCCGTTGCGGTTGGCGATGAGCACCGTGCCGTCGGCCTTGATCTGCCCCTGGATCTGCGAAGGCCGCGCGGCCGGGTCGTTCACGCGATTGAGCACGGCCCAGTCGGCCTGCTGCTTGAAATCGACCGTGGTGTTGCGCCCGACGTTGAAGGTCTCCCAGTTCAGGATGGCCTTGTCGCCGGTCTGCTGGATCGCCACGTTCGTGCGGCCGTCGGCCTGCTGCGACTGCACCGGCGCATTGGCGTTCTGCCAGCCGGCCGTGAGGCTGTTGGTGTCGACCTTCAAGCCGCCGTCGGCAAGGCCGTCGGGCACGGAAGAAGGAGATTTCAGGGCTGCATCGCGCGCCGCCGCCTGCCCGGCCTGTTGCGCCGCGATGGCCTGCGCTGCCAGGCTCAGGTTGCTGATAGAGCGTTGCAGCTGGGCATTGGCCTGCTGTTGCTGTGCCGTCGGATTCGTCAGGTTCGAGGCCGGCATGCCGTTGGGCAGGCGGCCGCTCTGCACCGCGCCGGCCTGCGCCGCGCCTTTGTCCGCAAACCATGCAGGGCTGAAAGCCTGGCCCGCATGCGCGGGGCCGAATGCACCGAACGCGGCGAGCGCCACGGCCACGGAGCGCGACAACGGCGTCAACAGCAAATCGCCGCCACTGGCGGATTCGCGGGTCTGCGCTGCCGCTGATCGGCGCGAACGGGTGGTGTGCGGATTCAAGACCATGATTGCCTGGGACGAAAGTGCGAAGACGGTGTGTCTGGCGCGGCGCCGGCTTCGGCACTGCGATCGAAGGGTCGGATGTCGCCCGCCCTGCGGGCGATGCGCGGATGGCGGGCCGCGCCGCGGCGGTGTTTTCTTTGCGGAAGCTCGCGGGCAACGGGCAGCAGCAACTGCCACAAGGCCATGGCCTGGCGCCACGCCCGCGCGTGCGCGGCACTGCGCGCGCACCAGATGCCCAGCGCCTGGATCTCCGCCTCGCTGATGCGAAGACGGTTCAGGCGCACGATCCAGTCCAGCGCCTCGCTCAGGCAGGTGTCGTCGCTGCGAGCGTTGCGTGTCCGGTCGTCAAGAGGCGTCGGTTCCATACCTCCATGACGAGCCTGCGCGGGGCAACCCGTAAATTAATTTCGCATCAGCTCAGCACCACGATGCCGCCCGGCAGGCTGCGCATGCGGGCGCCGTAGAGTTCGCGAATCATCACGGGCGCGTTGTCGATACTGCGCAGCGTCAGTTGCATCCTGACCAGCGTGCGCCCCAGTTCGTCGTTGCGCAAGAAGACCTTGCCGGGCCGGTAGCGGTTGATCTCGTCGATCACGTCCGACAACGGCGTGCGGTCGAAAGACAGGATGCCCGTGCGCCACGTGCTCACGCTGGCCACGTCCGCGCGCACGATCTCGCGCATGCCGTTCTTGTCGTAAGTGACTTGCCGCCCGGCTTCCAGCGAGCGCTTCTCTGCGTTCACGGACACCAGCACGCGGCCGTCGAGGCAGGTCACGCACACTTGAGGCCCGGTGTGGCGGATGTTGAAGCGCGCGGCGCGCGCCTGCAGCCGGCCGCCGCCGGTTTCGACGAAGAAATCGTGCGCGCCCGCCGCCACGATCTCGGCCTCTCCCGCCACCAGCGCCATGCCCCGTGCGAGCGTGCCGGTGCCGATGCGGTTGATCAGCGTCTGCGTGTTCATGCGCACGCTGACGTCGCCGTCCAGGGCCACCTGCCGCTGCTCGCCCGTGGCGGTGCGGTAGTCGGCCGTCAGTTCGCCCACCGAGGGCCACAGCCCCAGCGGAGGCTCGACCGCGAGCACGCCGGCGGTCACCGAAGCCGCGACGGCGCCGCCCAGGAATGCCCTGCGTCCCGGCGACTGCAGGGCCTGCAGGGCTTGAGGCATGCGCAGCCACGAGAAGAAAGACCTTTCGCCCGAGGCACGGCGCGCCGCCTCTTCGGCCAGCAGCGGATCGAGCGCGGACCACACGCGCATCACCTCGCGCCAGGCCTGGGCATGGGCTGCGCTGTGGGTTGCCCATTGGCGGAACGCATCGGCGTCGGCGCGGGTGGCCTGGCCCGAGTGCAGCCGCACCCACCAGGCCTGTGCCTGTCGGTGAAGCGAGCCGGATTCGGGTTCGGTGTAAGACATGACGCTCATCAGTATTTTCTCGGCCCGGCAAAGCGGCCGCGTTGTGCGGCCTCCAGATCGGGCAAATGCTTCTTGCAATATTCGAGGGCTGCGCGCAGCTCTTTCTCGACCGTGCTCAGCGACAGGTCCATGCGCTGTGCGATCTCGCTGTTGAGTTGGCCCTCGACCCGCGCCGCCACCAGGATCGCGCGGCGCCGGGCCGGCATGCGGGCCAGCACGAGGCTCAGCGCCTGCACGTCGCTGCGCGCACTGGCAATGCGCTCGGGGTCGCCGGCCTCATCCACCATGTGCACCAGTTCGTCGATCTCGCCGCGCACCAGCAGCACATTGTTCTGGCGGTAGTGGTCGGTGGCAATGTTTGCGGCCATGCGCAGCAGGTAGGCATCGGTGTTGTGGACGGTTGCGGCGTCGCTCGCGCTTGCGCTTGCGAGCCGCAGCCATGTTTCCTGCATGGCGTCGGCCGCGTCGTCGCGCGAGCCCACGATGCGTTCGAGCTTGCCGCGCAGTTCTACATAGCGCGCGACCATGCGCGCACGCAGCGTGGATGAAATGTTCTCGCTCATGGTGTGCGCGCCTGTCCAAGGTAGGCGGCCTGCCCGCAATCGGACTCGGCGCCCGGACCTTCGGGCAACAACAGGATCACCAACGGCTGCGGCAACGATGGTGGCGGCGGGCTGCCGATGGCCACCGTGCGCACGCTGCTCTGCACGGCCGCATCGCGGCGCGCATCGCCGGTGGTGCTCAGCAGGCGGAACCGCTCCACCGCACCGCGCGCGTCCAGGCGCAACTGCAGTGCCAGGCGATAGCTGCCCGGCCGCGTCTCGGCCGAACTGCACAAGGTTCTGCGCAAGGCCTGCTGGACCTGGGCGGCGTACGACTGATGCAAGACTTCCCCCTCTTTGAATCCCGACTCCTCCATGCCCGCGGCCTCGGGCATCGCGGCAACGCCGGACTGCCGGGACGCATGAATCACCACCGAAGTCGGGTTCGCGTGGCGCGCCTCCAGGCCTGTTCCGGCCAGCATCGCTTCCAGGGCCTCCTGCGCGGTCAGCAGGCCGCGCACTGCGTTCGAAGTTCGCTGCGCGTGCTGGCCGTCGATCAATATGTCCAGCCCGGACGCCCTGCTGTAGGCATCGATCGCATCGCCCAGGCGCTGCGCCGCGATATCGAATTCGATACGCACCGCGGGTGACGCCGGTGCGGGCGAATCCGGCTGTTGCGCGTACGCGTTGCCTGCGCAAAGCACCGAGACCCCGCTGGCCAGGCACAAGGCCAGTGCCAGGACACTGACCGATGCCGAATTCGCTGTCATACCGGGTTGGCGCGCGTGCTCCTGAGTTGCTTCGTTCGCCAGGAAACCCGCAGGAGACATTGGCAAACCCAGGCAACATTAGTCGCCGGCGGTGACGGTCGCATGACATTGGCGAGGTGGTTGAAGGCATTCGTCGAGGCCTTCCGTCGCGCAGACAGAAAAAGCCCCGAGGGTTCGAGCCGCACCATCGCGCGGCCCTTGCCTCGAGGCTGATCCTGCTGGTTCCGAGCCGCCTGCAAGACGACTCGGAATACGCTGGCGGCAACCGATCAGTTGCTCAGCGGACGGCCGATGCCGTTGCAGACGTTGGTGTTGCCGATGCCCAGGTTGCTGGACGCATCGAGGAACGTGCTGGCGACAGCTGCCTTCCAGTTGTTCGTGCCAGCGGTGCCGTCAGGCAGGTTGACGAAGTTGTGGGCGGTGATCTGCGCGTCGTAGGTCGTGCCGAACAGGTCGACCAGGAAGGCCTTGATCTTGGCCTGCACAGCGGCGTCCTTGTAGCACTGGTTCACCAGCAGGTTGGTCGTGCCGAAGATCGGATAGCCGGATGCCGGCTTGGCATAGGCCGGGACCCAGGCCAGCGGGTTGCTGGCTTGCGAAGCACCGCCCACCGGCAGGGACACCGCGCCCAGCACGGCCTTGATCGAGGATGCGACCGGCAGGTTGCCGTTGATCTTCGAGACGACTGCGTTGCTGCTGCCGGTGTAGGTCGAATCGGGGCTCAGGTAGCCGATGCGGCCGTTGGTGCCGAAGGCACCCGACATGCCGCCGCTGCCGTTCACGCCGAGCCAGCCGGTGGTAGCCAGCGTGGTGCCGCTGGGCAGAGCGCCCGCAACCATCGTAGCGAAGCTGTTGGACACGACGAAGCCCGAGCCCGGGCAGGCGGCGACGAGGTAGCGGCTGAGCAGTTCGGTCGTGCCGCTGGTGTCGGTGCGGTAGACCACCTGGACTGCCGTGGTGTCGGTGGTGCCGCGCACCTGGCCCCAGGTCTGGCCGCCGGACTTCTTGGAGAAGATGGCGCACATCTTCGCGTCGGTCAGGTCGAGGTTGCTGATGCCGGTGCGCTTGTAGGGGATCAGCACCGAGGTGGCCACGGCGGGGATCTGGATCAGCGGGCCCCAGGCGGCCAGGCGCGTCAGCGGGCTTGCCGGCGTGCCGGTGGTCACGGTGTTGTAGTTGCTCAGTTCCGTCGAAGTCACGGCGGAATCGCTGCCGGCGAAGTGCACCGACTGCGTGGCGGGCCAGGGGTTGGGCAGCGGCACTGCGGCCGTGGGCGCGGGCGACAGCGATTCGTTGTCGAACACGGTGGCATTGTTGTTGTAGAAGGCCGTCTTGCCTGCGCCGCTGCCGGTGCCGGTGTATGTGAAGTCGGTCAGGCCCACGCCGCTGGGCAGGATCTCGTCATACAGGATCTCGGGCAGCGTGGCGCCACCACCGACGGCGATCTGGGCGGAAGCGGCACCGGCGGCCAGCAGGCCCGCCATCATCACGGCCGACAGGGCGACCGACTTGAACTTTGCACTCATGGAAACTCCTTTGATTGGACCAAGAGAAATGAGCTACCAAAGACGGTGGATCTCTTTGTGAGCGCGCCGCCTTTTCGCTACCTGAGTCGCCCCTCTGGCGACGGAGTTAATCTTCGATTTACGGGGTGACAGCAGCCCGAAAAAAGCTCGGGAACACGGCCCCGAAAAGCTCCCGAACTCAGGCTCAGCGGACCATCTGGTTGATCTCCATGATGGGCATCAGCACCGCGAGCACGATGGCCATCACGACACCGCCCATCGCAAGGATCATCAAGGGCTCCAGCAGCGTCGTGAGGCGCATGGCGCGGCGCTCGAGGTCACGCGAAAGGTTTAGCGCGGCGCGCTCGAACATGGCTGCCAGCGCACCCGTCTTCTCGCCGCTGGCCACCAGGTGCACGAGGTTCGACGGAAAAATCTTCTGCGCCTTGAGCGCCGCCGCGAGCGGCGTACCCTCTTTCACGCGGCCGGTGGCTTCGAGCACGCAACGCTTGAGCCATTCATTTACCAGCGTCTGCCGCGCGGCCTCCAGTGCGCGCAGCAAGGGCACGCCGGCATCCATGAGGATCGACAGCGTCGATGCGAAGCGCGCGGTGTCCACGCCGAGCGCGAAGCGCCCGACCATCGGCATGCGCAGGATGAGTCCGTGCCACTTCAGCTTGCGCCCCGCGTCGCGCAGCGATGCACGCGCTGCCGCCCACGCGCCCACGATCACGCCCGCGGTGAGCCAGCCCCATTCGCGCACGAAGGCGCTCGCTGCCAGCATCACGCGGGTGATGGCAGGCAGCTCCTGCCGCGCCTGCGCGAAGGCACCTATCACCTGCGGCACCACGTAGCCCAGCAGGAACACCACGATGCACAGCGACACGAAGCCGACGATGGCCGGATAGATGAAAGCGGTGAGCACCTTGCCGCGCAGGTTGTCGCGGTTCTCCAGGTAGTCGGCCAGCCGCTCCATCACGCGTGCGAGGTCGCCCGAGTCTTCGCCCGCGCTGACGAGTGCGCGGTAGATCTGCGGAAAGTCGCGTGGCCGTTCTGCCAGTGCATCTGCCAGCCGCATGCCGGCGCGCACGCTGTCGCACACGGCGCTCAGAGATTCGGCGACGTGCTTGCGCTCGGCCTGCTCGATGGTGGCGACCAGCGCGGCCTCCAGCGTGAGCCGCGCGCCCAGCAGGCTCGCGAGTTCGCGCGTGGCCCAGCACAGGTCCGCCGCGCCCAGGCGCGGGCTGAGCCAGGCCAATGCGCCGCCGCTCGCGGCCTTCTCGCGGATGTCGAGCGGCGTGAGGCCGCGGTCTCGCAGTTGCGCGCGCACCGAGCGTGCGGACTCGCCTTCGGTGGTGCCGCGTTGAAGCTCGCCGCTGGCGCTCGCGGCCTCGTACTCGAAGCGTGCCATGGTGGGGTGCGCCCTCCTCAGGCGTCGCGCGTCACGCGCAGGATTTCCTCGGCGGTGGTGATGCCTTCGCGCACCCAGCGCTGGCCGTCTTCGCGCATGGAGCGCATGCCGCGCTTCGCTGCCGCCGCACGCATCGCCTGTTCGTCGCCGCCTTCGTGAATGAGCCGCCGAACGTCGTCGTGCACCACGAAGAGTTCATGGATGCCCGTGCGCCCCTTGAAGCCCGAATTTCCGCAGGCCGCGCAGCCCACGGGCACGTAAACGACGCTGCCGTCGGGCCGGGTCTGCGGCGCCTTGCATGCGGGGCACAGGCAGCGCACCAGCCGCTGCGCGAGCACGCCGAGAAGCGACGACGACAACAGGAAGGGCTCGATGCCCATGTCGGTCATGCGCGTGACGGCGGACACGGCGTCGTTGGTGTGCAGCGACGCAAGTACGCCGTGCCCGGTGAGCGAGGACTGCACCGCGATCTGCGCGGTTTCCAGGTCGCGGATCTCGCCGATCATGATGTTGTCGGGGTCCTGCCGCAGCGCCGCGCGCAGGGCCGCACCGAAGGTCATGCCGATCTTGCTGTGCACCGGTATCTGGCCGATGCCCGGCAGGTCGTATTCCACCGGGTCTTCCACCGTGAGGATGTTGCTGGTGCTCAGGTCGAGCTGGCCCAGGGCCGCATAGAGCGTGGTGGTCTTGCCGCTGCCGGTGGGGCCCGTGACCAGCACGATGCCGTGCGGCTGCCGGACGAGGCGCGTGAGTTCGGCCAGTGTGTCGGGCGCCATGCCCAGGCGTTCGAGCCGCAGCCGGCCCGCGTCCTTCTCCAGCAGGCGCAGCACGGCGCGTTCACCGTGCGCGGTGGGTACGGTGGACACGCGCACGTCGATCGGCCGGCCGCCCACGCGCAGGGTGATGCGGCCGTCCTGCGGCAGGCGTTTTTCCGCGATGTCGAGCTGCGACATGATCTTGATGCGCGAGATCAGCGCCGCATGCAGCGCCTTGCGCGGCGCCACCACGTCGCGCAGCGTGCCGTCGACCCGGTAGCGAACCACCGAATGCGTCTCGAAGGATTCGAGGTGGATGTCGCTCGCGCCGTCGCGGGCGGCCTGCGCGAGCAAGGCGTTGATCATGCGGATGACGGGCGCATCGTCCTGCGCGTCGAGCAGGTCGGTGACCGCCGGAATGTCCTGCATCAGGCGGTCGAGGTCGACCTGCTGCTCCACAGCGCCCACCACCGAGGCTGCATCGCCGGTCTCGGCATAGGTGGCGCCGAGCAATGCGTCCATTTCCGGCGGCGCGATCTGCTTCAAAGGCAGTTCGCCCAGCAGCAGCCTCGCCTCGACCACGGCCCAGCCCGGCGTGCGCTCGCAGACCACGAGGCTGCGGGTGTCACCCTCCTGCCGCACCGCGATGCGGTGACTGCGCGCCCACGCATGCGGCAGCGCGTTCACGGCGTCACCACCAGTTCGGGCCGGTAGCCCAGTTCGCGCAGCACGCTCAGCGCGTTGTCGACAGCCTGCGGATCGCGCGGCACATCGGCGCGCACCAGGTTGCCCTCCCCGCCCGGCCCGCCGACGATGTAGGCGCCGATGCCGCTGATGCGCACCCGCTTGACGATGCGCACTGCGTCCTGCTCGCTCGTCACGTCGGCGATCTGCAGCACGCTGACCTTGTCGTTCGTGCCGCCGTACAGCACGGCGGGGTCTGAATCGACGGTCACGCCCCTGGGTAGCTGGGAGCGCAATACGGGCGGCGGCGGGGCCGCTTCGGCCGGCTGCTGGCGCACCGCGCTGGCAGTGGCGGTGGGCGGCGGCGGCTGTTCGCGCGTGCGCTCCCAGCTCTGCGGGCGCAGGTCGACTTCGGGCAAGCGTCCGGAAACGGGCAGGTCTGCCGGCGGCAGCGCGGGGCCGCCGACATCGGGCAGCAGCCCATGCGGCACCGGCCGTGCGCGGCCCTGCTGGGCGCGCATGAAGTTGTAGCGGTCCAGCGTGAGGCCGCGGCCCGCGTTGGCGTCGCGTATCACGTAGGGCCGCAGGAAAACCATCAGGTTGGTTTTCACGCGCTGGCGCTTGTCGTAGCGAAACAGGTTGCCCACCAGCGGCAGCGCGCCCAGGCCCGGCACGGCCTCGGTGCCGTTGGCCACGCTGTCTTCCATGAGGCCGCCGAGCACCATGATCTGCCCGTCGTCCACCAGGATGCTGGTGTCCAGCGCGCGCTTGTTGGTGACGATGCCGGAGATGTCCGAGGCCTGCGTGTCGATGGTCGACACCTCCTGGTAGATGTCGAGCTTGACCGTGCCGCCTTCGGAAATCTGCGGCCGGATGTTGAGCTTCAGCCCGATGTCCTCGCGCTGGATTGTCTGGAACGGGTTGGTGCTGCTGTTGCCGCTGGTGACGTACTGCCCGCTCACGAAGGGCACTGTCTTGCCCACCATGATCGACGCGGCCTCGTTGTCCAGCGTGAGGATGTTGGGCGTCGAGAGGATGTTGGCGCCGTCCTTCGCCTGCAGGGCGCGCGCCAGCATCTTGAGGTTGAGGATCTCGCCCACGCCCGGCAGGTTGACGGTGCCGTCGACGATGCCGATGTTGAGCCCGCGCGGCATCGCCTCGATGGTGTTGCGCGCGCTGGCGTTGAGCGTGGCGCCACCGAAATTGGTGCCCGCGCGCACGCCGCGCCCGTTGCCGCCGCCGGCCATCCACTGGATGCCGAGTTCGGAAGCGTCGCGCTCCGTCACTTCCACGATCAGGCTTTCGACCAGCACCTGCGCGCGCCGCTGGTCGAGCGTGTCG
Source organism: Variovorax sp. (assembly GCF_965279555.1). NCBI lineage: Bacteria > Pseudomonadati > Pseudomonadota > Betaproteobacteria > Burkholderiales > Comamonadaceae > Variovorax > Variovorax sp. The sequence goes on from NZ_OZ257247.1 coordinate 2,317,106, forward strand.
ATCACGCGGCGCAGGCTGCGGTACATGGGTTCCGGCGCGGCGATGATGAGCGTGTTGGTGGTGGCATCGGCCTGCACGGTGACACCGCCGGCGGAGAATGCCGCGCCGTTGCTGCCGCCAGAAGGGCCGGCCTGTGTTCCGCTGCTCGTACCGCCTGCGACGCCGCGCAGGCCGCCGCTCGAGGCGGTGCCGCCGCCGGAGCCCGTACCGGCTGCCCCCGTCGAACTGCGGTTCGTCGAACTTCCATTGGCCGGGCCGCCGCTGGTGCCATTGGCCGCGCCGGCGCCGCCGAGCATGCCGCCCGCGCCCAACGCCGCACGCACCGAACCACCGCCCGTGCCCGAGGCATCCGGCGACTCGCCCGTCAGCAGCCCGCGCAGCACACCCGCCAGGTGCACCGACTGCGCATTGCGCAGGTACACCACGTGCAGGTTGCCGGGGTCGCTCTGCGCATTCTCGAGCTTGGCGACCAGCTCGCGCGCCAGCGCCGTGCGCCCCGGGCTGCTCGAGCGGATGACGATGCTGTTGGAGCGCGGGTCGGCCAGCACCACGATGTCGCGCCGGCCCTTCTCGCCGCTGCCGTCGAGCAGTTCGGTGGCCAGCCCGGCGATGTCCACCGCCACGCCGTTGCGCAGCTTGACGACTTCGGAGTCGAGCGAAGTGGGCGTGTCGATGCTCTCGATGATGCGCGCGAGACGCTCGAGGTTGTCGATGTAGTCGGTCACCACCAGCGTGTTGTTGGCCGGGTAGGCGTTGATGCTGTTCTCGGCCGCGATCAGCGGCTTGAGCACCGGCAGCATCGCCTCGGCGTTCTCGTAGTTCAGCCGGAAGGTGCGCGTGGCCAGCCCGCCGCCGGGGTTGCGGGTGTTCACCGCGCCGCCCTGCAGCCTGGCGTCGGCAACGGGCACGACGCGGCTCACCTCGCCCACGTCGACGATCGCGAAGCCGCGCATGCGCAGCGCGGTAGACAGCATGCCGTAGGCGGTGGCCGCCGGCACCTCGCCTTCGGAGACCAGCGTGATCTGCCCCTTCACGCGCGGGTCGAACAGGAAGTTGCGGCCCAGGAAGCGGGCCAGCGCGGAGACCACCGAGGTGATGTCCGCGTCGACGAAGTTGAGGACCACCCTGTCGTCCCTGCCGGCACGCGCGGCCTGCGGCGGCGCCGTGGCGGGAGCAGGCGCGGTCGTGGCCGCAACGGCGGCGGTGCATGCAAGCCCGATGCAGCACGCCAGGGTCCATCGGCGCATCGCTGCGCCCTGTCGATCTCGTCTCACGGGCCATCCTTGTAGAGTTGGGTGGACTGCAGGTCCACCACGCCGCGCACGCTGGCTTGCGGGTCGTTGCCATCGCTGCCGTCCTTGCGGTCGAGCACGACGCCGGTCACTTCGAGGTCGGCGCGGGCGGAAATCGCCAGCAGCCAGGGAAAGACTTTGTCGGCCGGCGCGGGTTGCTCGAAGGCGATTCGCCACGCCTTCGCGGGCGGTGCCTTGCCGGTGCCCGGCGGCGCGTCGGCCACGATGAGTTCGATGCGGTAGGCGCCCTGCAGGCCCGCGCGATCCAGCCCGGTCTGGGGCGGCTCGCTGGGGCCGGCGCCCTGGGCCGCATGCGCCGCGGGCATGCCGGAGAGCAACTCGTCGAGTTCGCGCGACTGGGCTTGCAGCCTGGGCAGGTCGCGTTGCCAGCGGGACAGGGTTTCCAGCGCGGGTTTCGTGGCGAAGAGCCACAGCACGGCCAGCACCAGCACGATGGCGGCGGCGCTTGCCGCCAGGCGGTCGCGCGGCGGCAGCGCCTGCCAGCGTGCCTTGCCTTCGCGCAGCCACTGCAGGGCTGGATGCGAGCGCAAGGGCTTCATGGCGTGGCCTTCCTGGCGGAGGCATCTTCAGCAGCAGCGGTGGCGGCAACCGTCAGGCGGAGTCCGTCCGCATCGGCGTTTGCCGACAGGCCCTGCTCTGTGGCGCGAGCCTGCAATGCGCGCCGCTCCTCGGCACCCGGCGCACCGCCGTCGCGCCATCGGATGTGCAGTTCCCCGGCGGTGTAGCGCAGGCCCTGCACTTGCCCGGCCGGTGTCTGTGCAAGCAGCGTCGCGGTCGCGCGCAGAAGGCTCGCCGCATCTCCGCTGGCCGTGGGCACTGAGCCGGCCGCGAACGCGTCTTTCTGCTGCTTCGCCTGCTGCACGGGGTTGACCACGACTGGTATGTCGGGGAACGCGGCCTTCACGCGCGCGGCCATCTGCCGTTTCAAGCCCTGGCCTTGCGCCGCCAACTGGTTCGCATACACGTTGAGGCCGGTCAGCCAGACTGCCAATGCGAGGGCGCCCCAGCCGACTGCAGGCCCGATAAGCGCGGCGCCCACGCTGCCTGCAGCCGATTCGCCACCCGCCAGCGACCAACCCCAGCCCTCGCCGGACCAGCGCCTGTCGGCTTCGTCTTCGCCGAGCCATTGCACGTCGGCTGCCAGCCCGTCCGCGCCTTCCGGCAGCCATTGCACGAAGCCCTGGCTCTTGCCCGTGCGCGCGACCAGCCATCGATCGACACGGCACCCCACGGTCGCCTCCGCCGAATACGGCAGGAACGCGCAAGGAAGATGCAGCTCGCGCACCTGCAAGCCATGCTTGCGCAGCAGCGCGAGCCAACCGTCCATCACGCCGCGCGATATCCACGCGGCAGGCACGGTGCCGTCCGCCGCGCGCGGACCGAAGCCGGTCACCAGGTTTTCCAGCGGCTGCAGCGCGCAAGGCTCGATGGCGCCGCGCACTGCAGCACGCATGCGCGCACCCGACAACGGCGGCAGCGTGAACGCGGCCATCGGCACATCGCCCGGATGCAGGCACACCTCGATCCGCTTGGCGGCGAACTTCTCCACAAGACCTTCCAGCGCCCGCAATCCGCCGTCGCGCCACGTGCCATCGGGCTGCCGATAGCCGAACCGCACGTGCACGCCGGCCGCATCGCCACCCGGCCACGGCGGCAGCATCAAGCGCAGTGCATCGGCCTTCACACGCCCTCCCGCAGCCACACTACGCGCGGCAGGGTGGCCTTGTCGTCATGCAGCAAGGCGCTCTGCACGAACTGCGTGCGCCCGGTAGAGAGAACGCTCGACACGCGGAACCAGTTGCTGGTGACGCCCATGCGCACCTCGTCCACCGCCAGATCGGGCATGCGCAGCCGGTTCGCGAAGTCGCCGCGGTTGATGAACCACTGGCCCTTGTCGCGCGCCGTCAGCAGCGCGCGCGCACGGTCCAGCGACAGCCCTTGCACGCCGGCGGCCACGGCCTCCGCGCGTGCGGTGTTGGCGTTGAGCCAGGTGCGCTCGGGCAGCACGGTCACGAAGGGCATCAGGCGAGCGAGCACCCCGGCATCCACGCCGGGCACGGCCAGCAGGTCTTCCAGCGCGCGCAGGCGCGGCGCCTGCGGGTTGGCCGGGAGTTCGGGCGGCAGGCCCATGCCCTCGGCGAACTTCGCGGCCTCCTTGCGCATGTCCTCGGACACGGCGCCCGCCTGCGACGCGTCCGCACCGCCCAGGCTCAACGCCACGCGCCGGACGATCGCCTGCGCCGGCGCCCTGGGCACGCCCACCAGCGCACAGAGCCGCATGAAGACTTCGGCTTCCGCCGGGTCGATGCGGCCTTTGTCCACCATGTTGCGCAGGTTGAACTTGCCTTGCTCGTCGGTGATTTCGCTGAGCAGCCGCCCGCCCTCGGCCGCCACCTGCCCGGAGGCCGGCCGGCTGTACGGCCGGTTCCATGCGCCATCGAGCCGCGTGGTCGGTTCGCGCACGGCGTCGGCGCGCAGCGTGCGCTGCGCCTCGCTCACTTCGCCGCGCAGCAGCCAGCGCGCCTGGGTGCGGAACTGGTCGCCCTGCGTGGTGCGGATGAACGCCGACTGCCGCCCCAGCAGCGCCGCCGCCATCGCCGCAATCACCGCGACGATGAGCAGCGCGCTCACCACCGCCATGCCCCGGTGGCGGCCTGCCGGGGCGGGACCGCCGCCCGCCTTGCTACCCGCCGTCGCAGCCACGGCGCCTACCAGGAGCCGATGTCGGCGTTGGCCTTCTCGCCCCCGGGTTCGCCGTCGGCGCCCAGCGAAAACACATCGACCTCGCCGTGCGTGCCGGGGTTCAGGTATTGGTAGGGGTTGCTCCACGGATCGGCGGGCAGGCGCTCCAGGTAGGGGCGCCAGTTGGCGGGCGCCTTGCCCGTGGCGGGCTTGGCGACGAGCGCCTGCAGGCCCTGGGTGGAGCTGGGATAGGTGCCGTTGTCCAGCCGGTAGAGCTTGAGCGCCTGCATGATCGCGGCCACGTCCTGCCGGGCGGCGGTGGCGCGGGCCTGGTCGGGCCGGTCCATCAGGCTGGGCACGATCAGCGCGGCCAGCACGCCGATGATCACCAGCACCACCATCAATTCGATCAGGGTGAACCCGCGCTGGCATATCGGGAGAATCCGGAAGGGGAAGCGCCGGCTGCCTGCGCGGCGACGGGTTGAACCTGCGGTCATCTTCCACTCCCGGAACAAAGGACATCAAGGGCTTTCACCGCGCCGATCCTCGCAGTGCCGGATGTCAGTCGGATTGAAAATCCTCGGGAGTTCTCCGCCCGCCGCACAAACCCGCCCCCGAACGGTGCAGACTTGAGGGCATGGACAAGCATTTCCTGAATCCGCTCTTCGCCCCGGCCTCCATCGCGGCCTTCGTCGGCCATGCCGACGACCCCGGCGGCCAGACGCCGGCCGGCCGCACCCTGCGCGAAGCCTTCCGCGCCGACCGCTTCGACGGCACGCTGCGCTTTCTGGACGTGCGCACCAAGGGCACGCTCGAAGAACTGGCCCAGACCCATGCCGACCTGGCGCTGATCGCCCTCGCCCCGCGCGACGTGGCGGCGGCCCTGGAGATCGCGGGCCGCATCGGCTGCACAGCGGCGGCGGTCATTTCCAGCGGCATCGGCGCCGACCAGGCCGCCCAGTGGCGCAAGATCGCAAAGCGCGAAGGCGTGCACCTGCTCGGCCCCAACTCGCTGGGCTTCCAGCGCCCGCCGCTGCACCTGAATGCCAGCGTGGCCGGTCCGCTCGCCAGCACCGGGCCGCTGGCGCTGGTGTCGCAGTCGGGCGCGCTCACCGCGTCGATGCTCGACTGGGCGCGGCAGAACGGCGTGGGCTTCTCCAGCGTGGTGTCGCTGGGCCCGCACACTTCGGTCGACATTCCACAGGTGCTCGACTTCCTGGCCAACGACCGGGCCACCCACAGCATCATCGTGTACCTCGAAGGCATTGCGGACGCGCGCCGCTTCATGAGCGCACTGCGCTCGGCCTCGCATGCCAAGCCGGTGGTGGTGCTCAAGGCCGGCCGCAAGCCGGCCGGCAACGAGGCCGCGCAGACGCACAGCGCCGCCATCGTGGGCAGCGACGACGTGTTCGACGCCGCGCTGCGCCGCGCGGGCGCGGTGCGGGTGCGCTCCTTCGTCGAGCTGTTCTCGGCCGCCAAGTGCCTGGCCTCGCGCTACCGGCCGGTGGGCAAGCGGCTGGCAGTGGTCACCAACGGCGGCGGCCCCGGCGTGCTGGCGGCCGACTGGATCAACGAGATCGGGCTCGACCTGGGCAAGCTCTCCGCGCCCGTGCAGAAGCTCATGCTGCCGTCGATGCCGCCCCTGGCTTCGCTGACCGACCTGATCGATCTTTCGGAAGAGGCGCAGCCCGCGCACTACCGCGCCGCCATCGACGCAGCCTCGGCCGACAGCCAGGTCGACGGCGTGCTGGCCATCTTCTCGCCCAAGCCGGGTGCCGACGCGGCGGCCATGGCCAAGGCGCTGGCAGACATTCCGCGCCCCATGAACAAGCCGCTGCTGGCCTGCTGGATGGGCGACTCGTCGGTGGGCAAGGCGCGCGCCGTGCTGGCCGAGGCCACCATTCCCAGCTTTCGCACGCCCGAGGCGGCCGTGGGCGCCTTCGGCAACATCGCAGCCTTCTACCAGAACCAGCAGTTGCTGCAGCAGACGCCGCCGCCGCTGTCGGCGCTGGCCAAGCCCGACATCGAAGGCGCGCGCCTTCTCATCGAAAGCGTTCTGGCCGAGCGGCGCCGCGTGCTGACGGAGATGGAGTCGAAGTCGCTGCTGTCGTCGTTCCACATTCCCATCACCCGCACGCTGCTGGCGCGCAGCGCCAACGAGGCCATGATGATCGCCACGCAGCTGGGCTTTCCGGTGGCGCTGAAGATCGACTCCCCCGACATCCCGCACAAATCAGACGTAGAGGGCGTGGCGCTCAACGTGATGAACGGCACCAGCGCGCGCGACACCTACGTCGAGATGATGGAACGCGTGGCACGCCTGGCGCCCGAGGCGCGCATCAACGGCGTGACCGTGCAGAAGATGGTGCGCGCACGGCGCGGCCGCGAAATCTACGTGGGCCTGGTGACAGACCAGCCCTTCGGCCCCGTCATCGTGTTCGGCGCGGGCGGCACCATGATCGAATTGCTGAACGACCGCGCGATGGAACTGCCGCCGCTCAACCAGTTCCTGGCGCGCCGGCTCATAGAGCGCTCGCGCGTGGCCCAAACCCTGGGCGAATGGCGTGGCGCCAGCGCGGTCGACATGGAGGCGCTGGAGCACGTGCTGCTGCGCGTGTCGGAAATGGTGTGCGAGCTGCCCGAGCTGCGCGAGATGGACATCAACCCCATCATCGTGGACGAGTCGGGCGCCGTCTCGGTCGATGCGCGCATCGTGGTCGACAGCAGCACGCAGGCGGTGGCAGGCCAACTGGGCAACGCGGCCAACGGCTACCACCACCTGGCCATCATGCCGTACCCCGCGCGCTACCGGCGCGAATGGCCGCTGCCGGGTGGCGGCATCTACATCGTGCGGCCGGTGCACCCCAACGACGCGCAGATGCTGCAGGCGCTGGTGCAGGGCCTGTCGCCCGAAAGCCGCTGGTTCCGCTTCGTCTCGCGCTTCCACGAACTGCCGCCGTCGATGCTGTCGCGCTTTACGCTGATCGACTACGACCGCGAAATGGCGCTGGTGGCCGTGGTGATGGAGCGCAGCGTGTCACCCGAAGGCACGGTGCTCGAGAGCGAGCGCATCGTGGGCGTGTCGCGCTACATCACCAACCCCGACCAGACCAGCTGCGAGTTCTCGCTGGTGGTGGCCGACGAATTCAGCGGCAAGGGCATCGGCTCGCGGCTGATGGAAAGCATCATCGACGTGGCGCGCGACAAGGGCCTGTCGGAAATCGACGGACTGGTGCTCGCCAACAACCCCGACATGCTGAAGCTGGTGCGCAGGCTGGGGTTCACGGTGAAGTCCTTCCCCGAAGATCCGGACTTCAAGCTCGTGACCTACATGCTGTAGCGCGGCAGGCAGCCCGCTCAGGCCTTGGGCATGCCGTCGCTGCCGCTGCCGCACAGCACGACGGCGATCTTCTCGTCGTCGCGGCGCTCGAAGCAGCGCTGGCTCACGGCCGCCAGCGCGGTGGCCGCGCCCAGCTCGATGGCCAGGCCCGCATGCTGCCAGGCGGAACGGGCCGCGTCCTCGATGACTTCTTCATCGACCAGCACGATGTCGTCGACGTACTTCTCGATCAGCTCGAAGTTCAAGGGCTCGGTCGAACGCGCCGCGAGGATCGGCACGCGCGTCTTCACGTTCTCCAGCTTCACGATGCGGCCTTCCTTGCGGCAGGTGTGGAGCGTGGGGCAGCCCGCCGCTTCCACGCCGATTACGCGGATCGACGGCTTGAGCAGCTTGGCCGCCTGGGCAATGCCCGCGAGCAGGCCGCCGCCGCCGATGGACACCACCAGCGTCTCGACCTCGGGCCATTCGTCGATGATCTCCAGCGCGGCCGTGCCCTGGCCTATCACCACGTCGCGGTCGGCATACGGATGCAGCAGCGCGCCGCCGTGCTCGGCCACGTTGGCGCCGGCGGCGTCCCAGCTCTGGTCCCAGAAGTCGCCGTGCACTGTGAGCCTGGCGCCGTGGCTTTCGATGCGCGCCCGGGTGATCGGCGTGCTGGTGTTCATCACGAACACGTTGGCCGGCAGGCCCAGCGTCTTGCCCACGTAGGCCACGGCCGCGCCGAAGTTGCCGCCCGATGCGGTGGCCAGCCCCTGTTTGCGCACGTCTTCCGACAGGTTGAGCACGCGATTGAAGGCGCCGCGCGCCTTGAAGGAGCCGGTCACCTGGTTGCACTCGGCCTTGAATCGCACCTGCGCCGCGCCGCCGGGCATCCAGGGGTGCGCATTGACCAGCGGCGTGTGGCGGATGTAGGGCTGCACGCGGGCATGGGCCGCGCGGTAGTCGTCCAGCGTGATCGGGGTCTTGTTCTCGCTCATGCGGCTGTGCCCTCCTCGTCTTCGACCAGCACGCACAGGTTGTTGCCCTGCTTCACGATGCCGAAGGTGCGCTGCGAATACACCGTGCCGCCCTTGGCGAAGCGCACTTCGCGCGGCGCCAGCGCGGGCTCGGTCAGCAGGTGCAGGTAGCCGGCCAGCTCGCCGGCGGCCACCGTGTCGCCGAGTTCGTGCAGCGGCTCGAAGTAGCCGTCGCCCGGCGACAGCAGGTTTCCGCCGTCCGGCACGATGTGCACGCGGCGGCTCGCCGGCGGCGTAGCCGGCAGCTCGGCGGGCACCACGCCCAGCCTTGCCAGCACGCGCGACAGGCACTCGCGCGTGCGCTTCACGCCCTTGGGCGACACGCTGCCGTTCTCGCCCATCTCGGCCGCAATCGCCGCCAGGCCCAGGTGCGCGGCGGCGCCGCAGCTGGTGCGCGGGTCGCCCATGTTGTCGGTGATGACGGTGAACCTGGCGCCGAACCAGCGCGCCATGTCTTCGGCGCGCTCGCGCACTTCGGGCGCCAGCGTGGGCGTGACCACCACTTGCGCGCTCTCCTCGATGAACAGCGAACTGCCGCCCGCATGCAGGTCGACATACGCGTCGCACTTGGGAAACAGCACGTCGTGGATGAACGCGGCGATCTGCTCGGTCGGCGTGCCGAAGGGGTTGCCCGGGAACACGCGCGCCAGGTTCTTGCCGTCGAGCGGGCTCACGCGCGAGGCCGCGCGCAATGCCGGCGCGTTGGCCGCGGGCATCAGGATCAGCCGGCCCTTGACCCGCGCGGCGTCGAGCGAACGGATCAGCTCGTTGATGACGATCGGGCCTTCGTACTCGTCGCCGTGGATGGCGCCGGTGACCAGCACGGTTGGCCCGTCGCCGTTGCCGATGACGGCCAGCGGCAGCGCGACCGCGCCCCAGGCATCCTCATGCCCCGAGTACGGCAGCCACGCATGGCCGACCTGCTTGCCGGGCTGGGCCCAGTCGATGTCCGTGAAAACGGTTGAAGGACGCGGCTGGCTCACTTCACTTCTTTCTGCTCGTCCTTGAACCACTTCAGGCGCAGCGCCGCGAGGCTGCCGTCGGCGGCCTTGGCGTCGATGATCCTGTTCATCTCGGCCAGCAGCGCGGTTTCGCTCGGCTGCACGGCCATGTAGGCGGGGCTGATGCGGATCAGCGACTTCATCTCGACGCCCTTGGCGGGGTTTTCATCGGCCACCTTCTGGGCGATGAAGTTGTTCTCCGCGAACAGCGGTGCCTGGCCCGACAGGAAGGCCGAGATGGTCGAGGCCGTGTCTTCCAGGCGGATCAGCTTGGCGCCGGGCGCCAGCTCGCTCAGCGACAGGTCGGGGGTCGAGCCCTTGGGCACCGCCACGGTCTGGCCCGTGAGGTCGCCCAGCTTGGCGAACTTGGGAATGCCCTTGCCGCCATACACGCCGAGGTACACCGCCGCGTAAGGCTTGGAGAAGGCGACCTGCTTCGCGCGCTCGGGCGAGCTGCCCAGCGCCGCGATCACCACGTCGACCTTGTTCGACAGCAGATAGGGAATGCGGTTGGCACCGGTCACCTGCTGCAGTTCGAGCTTCACGCCCATGGCCTTGGCCACGTTCTCGGCCAGTTCCACATCCAGGCCCGTGGGCTTGCCGGCCGCGTCGGTGAAGCCCCAGGGAGCGGCGTCGATGGTCGTGGCGATGCGGATCGCGCCCTTGGCCTTGATGTCCGCGAGCTTGTCTGCATGCGCGAGCAAGGGTGCGGCGCAGACCAGCGCGGCGGCGAACAGGGTTTTCATCTTGAACATGGAGGCTCCTTGGGAAGACAGAAAAAGCGAAAAAGAATCAGACGACGGATTGGACGAACTGCTGGAATTCAGGGGTCTGCGGGCTGCCGAACATGCGCTCCGGCGTGCCGCGCTCCCAGATGCGGCCCTGGTTCATGAAGAGGACCTCGGAGGCCACGCGGCGCGCGAAGGCCATCTCGTGCGTGACGACCATCATGGTCATGCCGTCGCGCGCCAGGTCTTCCATCACGCGCAGCACCTCGCCGACCAGTTCGGGGTCGAGCGCGGAAGTGGCTTCGTCGAACAGCATCAGCTGCGGCGACATGGCCAGCGCACGCGCGATGGCCACGCGCTGCTGCTGGCCGCCCGACAACTGCGAGGGCATGGCGTCGAGCTTGTGGCCCAGGCCCACGCGCTCCAGCATGCGCTGAGCCAGGTCGCGGGCCTCGCCCTTGGCGATCTTCCTGGTCAGCACCGGCGCCAGCGTCACGTTGGCGGCGGCCGACAGGTGCGGGAACAGGTTGAAGCTCTGGAACACCATGCCCACGCGGCGGCGCAGCAGGGCCAGGTCGGTGTCCGGCGACTGCACGTCCACGCCGTCGACCACGATGCGCCCCGCGCTGATGGTCTCCAGCCCGTTCACGCAGCGCAGCAGCGTGCTCTTGCCCGAGCCGCTGCGGCCCACGAGCGCCACGATGTCGCCCTTGGCCACTTCGGTGGACACGCCCCGCAATACATGGTTGTCGCCGAAGTGCTTTTCGACCGATTCAATGAGCACGAGCGGCATTCATGCGTCCTTCCAGAGAGAGTGCCAGCCGGGCCAGCGGGTAGCAGATGGCGAAGTAGCACAGGGCCACGCCGCAGAAGACAGGCAGGTGCGCCAGCGTGGATCCGGCGACGATCTGGCCCGATCGCGTGAGTTCGACCAGACCGACGAGCGCAGCCAGCGAGGTGTTCTTGATGAGCTGCACCAGATAGCTCACCGTGGGCCCCAGCGCCACGCGAAAGGCCTGCGGCCACACCACGTGCCGCATGACCTGCCAGCGGCGCAGGCCCACGCACGAGGCAGCCTCCCACTGGCCCTTGGGCACCGATTCGATGGCGCCGCGCCAGATGTCGCCGAGGAAGGCGCCGGCCGACAGCGAAAACGCGGCCGCGGCGGCCATGAAGGCGTTGACCTCGATGCCCAGCAGCATCGGCACGCCGAAGTACAGCAGGAACAACACGCCCAGCAGCGGCGTGCCCTGCACCAGCTCCGTGTAGATGCGCGCCAGCACGCGCAGCCACGGCAGCCGCGAAGTGCGCGCCACGGCCACGCCGAGCGCGATCACCGCGCCGATGGCGAACGCGGTGACGGCCAGCGCGGCGGTCCAGCGGATCGCGCCCAGGATGAGCCAGAGGTCGGCAATGGAAAGTCCGCGCATTTCAGCCCTCCTTGCCGAACAGGCGGCGCTGCACGAAACCGAGGATCACGCGCAGCGCCTGCACCGCCACGAAATACATCACGCAGATCACGAGGTAGACCTCGAAGCTGCGGAAGGTGCGCGAGTCGATGAAGCTGCCGGCATGGAAGATGTCTTCCACGCCGATCTGCGAGATGAGGCTGGTGCCGATCAGCGTGAGCACCATCTGGCTCGCGAGCGAGGGAAACACGTTGCGCAGCGCCGGCACGAACAGCACGTGCACCAGCACCTGCCGCGGCCGCAGCCCGAGCGCCGCGCCGGCTTCCGACAGGCCGCGCGGCACCGACATCAGTCCGGAGCGGAACACCTCGACCATGTAGGCGCCGCAATACAGCGCCAGCGAAATCACGCCCGCCACGGGCGCCTCCAGCCGTATGCCCAGGTTGGGCAGGCCGAAGTAGATGAGAAAGAGCTGCACCAGCGCCGGCGTGTTGCGGAAGAACTCCACGTACACCCGCGTCACGCCGCGCAGCGGCTTGCCGCCGTAGACCAGCGCCAGCGAGCCCGCCACGCCGATCGCCATGCCCAGCACGATGCTTGAGGCGGCATAGCCCAGCGTGTGCAGCAGCCCTTCCACCAGTTGACCGGTGTAGGGAGCGAGCGCGTCGAACTGGAACTGGTAGGCCATGGCTCAGTCCACTTCCAGGATGGCCTCGACCTCGACGGTCTGATGGCCGGGCAGCGAACCCGCGCCGATGGCCGAGCGCGCGCCGCGCCCCACTTCGTCGCCGAACACATCGACGAACAGGTCGGAGCAGCCGTTGACGACCTTCGGGTGATGCGCGAAGCCCGGCGAGGCATTCACGAAAGCCAGCAGCTTCACCACGCTGCGCACGCGCCTGAGGTCGCCCAGCGCGACCTTGGCCACCGCCAGGAGGTTCAGCCCGGTGAGCCGCGCATGGGCGTAGGCTGCCTCGATGCTCACCTCTTCGCCGACACGGCCGACGTGCAGATGCCCGTTCGCCTCCAGCGGACCCTGGCCCGAGAGATACAGCAGCGGACCGGTGCGGCGCCAGGCCACGAAGTTGGCGACGGGCGCCGGGGGCGGCGGCAGCACCAGGCCGAGCGCGGCAAGCCGCTCTTCAGGACCGGGGGCCGTGGCCGTCGGCGCCGTGTTGGAATCCAGGGTCATTGAGAACACTTCACCGCAGCGCCGCACGGGGCAGCACCGGGTCAACCTTTCGACGAAAATCAACAGCTTCGGACGGATTGGTCAACCAATCCGGAACCAGACAACGCAGCCTTGTATGACTGCGTAATGAATTCATTCTAAGATTCTTAATTGTGATTGGTCAACCATTTTGGCGAACTCTCTAACCATGGATGCAAAGCCTGCTTCACAGTCGCCGCAGCCGCTGATCGACGTGACCGACCTGTCGGGCCGGATCGCTGCGCAGGACAAGGCCACCGCCTCGAAGGTCTACCGCGCCATCCTCCAGTCGATCCGCGACGGCGTGCTCAAGCCCGGCGACAAGCTGCCCAACGAGCGCGACCTGTCCGAGCAGTTCAAGACTTCGCGCAGCACCGTGCGCCATGCGCTGGCCATGATGAGCGCGCAGGGCCTGCTGGAGCGCAAGGTAGGCAGCGGCACCTTCCTGGCCGAATCGCTGATGCAGCTGCTCAGCGAATCCGACCTGCCCGTGGCGGCCCACCACCGCGACGTGCCGACCTACACCGAGATTCTCGAAGGCCGGCTGCTGTTCGAGCCGGCCATGATGGCGCTGTCGGCCCAGCGCGCCGACGCCGACGACTTCGCGCTCATGCGCCACCACCTGGCCGTGGTGCGCGACGCCGACCAATGGATCGCCTTCAAGGAAGGCATCTACGGCGTGCACCAGGCAATCTTCCGCGCCACGCGCAACCGCTTCCTGATGCAGGTGTTCGACGCGGTGGTGGCCGACCGCCGCGCGGTGCAGTACGACGGGCGCTCCAACCTCAACGGCCCGGTGGGCGCCATCGTGCGCGAGCAGACGCTGCGCGAGCTCACCGCCATCGTCGATGCGCTCGAGGCACGCGACGCCAAGGGCGCGACCGCGCTGGCCGACGCGTACTTCACGCGCATCCTGGCGTCGCTCAGCGTCTACGGCTAGGCGCCGCGTCAAGATGATGATCCGCGCGATCCTGCGTTTCTCCGGCCGCCTGCTGCTGTCGCTGGCCGTGGTGCTCACGGCGCTGTGGGCCTGCCTTGCGCTCTGGTTCCAGTTGCCGGGGCCCGCGTTCGTGAAGGTCGGCGCCGGCGTGCTGTGGGCCGGCTTCGGCCTTGCCGCCATCGCGCTGCTGTGGCGCGGCAGGGCCGGGCGCGCCCTGCTCTCCTACGTCGTGGGCTTCGCGATGCTGCTCGCATGGTGGGGCACCATCCTGCCTTCGCAAGACCGTGTGTGGGCCGACGACGTGTCGCGCCAGCTGCGCGCGCGCGTGGACGGCAGCATCGTCACCATGGAGAACGTGCGCAACTTCGAATGGCGCAGCGACACCGACTACACGCAGCGCTGGGAAACGCGCCGCTACGACCTCGACCGCCTGCGCACGGTCGACGTGTCGCTCTCCTACTGGACCGGCCCCGCCATCGCGCACACGCTGGTGTCCTTCGGCTTCGACGACGGCAAGTTCGTCACCTTCTCCATCGAAATCCGCAAGGAGCGTGGCGAGAGCTTCTCGTCGGTCGGCGGCTTCTTCAGGCAGTTCGAGACCAGCCTGGTCGCGGCCGACGAGCACGACATCCTGCGCGTGCGTACCAACGTGCGCGGCGAAGACGTCTACATGTACCGCGTGCGCCTGCCGCAGCCCGAGATGCGCTCGCTGTTCCTCGCCTACCTGGGCGAGGCCGACGCGCTGGTGCGCGCGCCCAGCTTCTACAACACGCTCACGGCCAACTGCACCACCATCGTCTATGCGCTGGCCAAGCGCATCGTGCCCGGCCTGCCGATGGACTACCGCCTGCTCGCATCGGGCTACCTGCCCGACTACCTGTACGACGTGGGCGGCCTCACGCCGGGCTACGACATGCAGGCACTGCGAGCCGCCGGGCGAATCACCGAGCGCGCCATCGCCACCGACAAAACGCCCGGCGCCGATTTCTCGCAGGCCATCCGGCAAGGCCTGCCGGGCGCAGCGCTGAAAGCGGCGCCATGATGCGCGCGCCTTTTCATCTGCTCGCGGCCCTGCTGTGCGCAACGGTGCTGGCGGCCGGCTGCGCGGGCGTGAAGGTCGGCTCCATCTCGCCAGCCGAATACCTCGCGCAGCGCCGCGGCGACATTCTCACCACCGGCAAGCTCAGCACCTCCGCGCAGGAAGTGCTGCGCGTGATCGGCTCCGACGCCGACCTGTGCCGCCGCGACGGCCAGGCCTGCCGCCAGGCCCTGGCCGACTCTGCGGGCATCACCGACGAGCAGCGGCTGTCGGCGCTGTCGGAGGTGTGGCTGCAGGTGGCGCTGTCGGCCGACAAGGGCGGCACGACCGATGGGCCGTCGGCCGACAAGGCCATCGACGCATGGCTGGAAACCGCCCGCCATGCCTATGCCTACCTGTTCTTCACAGAGCGCAATCCGCGCGACCGGGCCTTCGAGGACCGGCAGACGCAGGTGCGCGACTACTACAACTATGCGGTGCAGCAGGCCATCACCGGCCTGTACAGCAGCTACCAGAAGAACAACCGGCGCGAGCGCGACAGCACCCGTCCACCCACCATTCCGCAGGTGGGCGACTGGCACATCGACAGCGACGTGTCGGCGTTGCAGCTGCCACCTGGCGCGGCGCTCCCGCAAGAACTGATTCCCGCCGCCTCGCTCACCTTCTCGGGCCTGCGCAACATCTACCGGCGCGATGGCTTCGGCGCCGAACTGGTGGCCATGACCGACGAGCCCACCCTTGGCGCCAACGCGCCGCCCTACCGCGAGACGCCCTTCCCCGCGCTCACCGCGTTGCTCAAGTTCGACGGCGCCGACCTGCGGCAGGTGCTGGCCACGCGCGACCTGCGCATCGTGGTGTTCGACCCCTACCGCACGTCGAGCGTGCAACTCGGCGGGCAGGAGATTCCGCTGGCCGCCAACTTCACCTCCGGCTACGGCCTGTGGCTCGCGCGCTCCGACTTCGCGCTGCAGGCGCTGCGCAGCCTCTTCGGCAGCGCCGACGGGCTCACCAGGCCGCGCATCTACCTGATGCAGCCCTACGACCCGAACCGCCGCACGATCATCATGCTGCACGGCCTGGCCAGCAGCCCCGAGGCATGGATCAACGTCGCCAATGAAGTGCTAGGCGACGAAACGCTGCGCCGCAGCTACCAGGTCTGGCAGGTGTATTACCCGACCAATGCGCCGCTGCCGCTCAACAACCTCGCCATCCGCGAAGCTGTGGAGCAGACCATTGCGCACTTCGACCCCACGGGCAAGGCACGCGCGTCCAACGACATCACGCTGATCGGCCACAGCATGGGCGGCGTGCTGTCGCGGCTGATGGTTTCGTCATCGGAAGACAAGCTGTGGGAGGCCCTGCTTGCAAGCTACCCGATGCAGGGCGCGCAGCAGCAGCGCATCGAGCAGCGGCTCGCGCCGTACCTGCGCTTCGAGCCCTTGCCGCAGGTCAGCGACGCCATCTTCATCGCGTCGCCGCACCGCGGCACCGACTTTGCCAACAACCGCATTTCGCGCTGGGTGGCCAACCTCGTCACGCTGCCGGTCACCATGCTGGGACAGCTGAGCGACATCTCGCGCGAGTTGATCCGCATCGCACCGGGCAAGCAGGACCTGGGGCCGCTGCGCATCCCGAACAGCATCGACAACCTCAGCGATCGCGATCCCTTCGTGCGGCTGTCGTCGGGCCTGCCGATGAATCCGCGCGTGCGCTATCACTCGATCATCGGCAACGACACGCCGGGCGTGCCGCTCGCCGAGTCGAGCGACGGCATCGTGCCGTACGAGAGCGCGCACCTCGATGGAGCGGCGTCGGAGCTGGTGATTTCGTCGCAGCACAGCGTGCAGGAGAACCCGCTGGCCATCCTGGAGATCCGGCGGATTCTCAAGGAGCAGTTGCGCATGGAGCCCGCAACCGCACGCTGAATCGCGTGCCCTTTGCTGATTGCGCGCGGATGTGATGAAGAACACATCCGCGCCGCGAAACAGGCTGCGCGCGGCGGCCTTAATTAATACGATGGGCTTCGCTTTGATTGGCGCGTGAACCGGCTCCCGGATTCACCGCTTGCATCGAATCGACTTGCTTCAAGATGCCGCCCTCTCCTTCTTCCGAAACCGTTGTCGCACACAGGCCGCCGCCATCCGAACTCCATCTGGTGACCGACCACGACGAATCCGATGCGCGCACCGCCAATGCAGCGGCGGTCGCGAGCGCGTTGTGCCATCTGTTCACGAAGGCCAGCGAGCCGGAACTCGCGTCGCTGCTGCGCTCCATCGAACAAGGCGATGCATCGGCCGCGGCGCGGCTGGCGCACGAGATCCTCAGGCCCATCGCGTTTCCCTCGCAGGCGCCGCCCGCCACAGTGGATGCTGACGTGGAGGCCATGCAGCACTTCGCGCCCGTGGAGACGAACGCGCTGCTGTCGTCGCGCGAACTCAAGGTGCTGTGGCTCATCTCGCGCGGCTGGAGCAACCGCGAGATCGCCGAGGCCACGCATCGCTCCATCAACACCATCGAGGCGCAGCTCAAGAGCATGTATCGGAAGCTGGGCGTGAAGTCGCGCACCCAGGCGATCCGCGAGGCAATGAAGCATGGCCTGCTGATCTGGCGCTCCAACAGCGGCGACCCGTCGGCCATGGCGATGAACGACGCAGGCCCGGTCGGCTTGCGGGCCTGAAGGCCGCGCTAAGATGCGGGCCGCGGTTGCAAGCCGCGCCCGGGCCCGCGGGAAGGGTTGAACCCACTTGCCTCCATGTGTTGCTGATTCATCAGCCTTTTGTGCAGCCGGAATTGCGGGTCCTCGGCGTCCGATGCACGGAGGTTTTCATGAAGCGCATTCCCGCACGGCCCGACCTGGGCCACCTGAAGAAGCAAGCCAAGGAGCTGCTTGCTCTCTACCGGGGCAACGACCCCACCGCCACCACCCGATTCCGCGATGCACTGCCGGCCGCCGCAGGCAAAGGCGACATGGCGATCGCCTCGCTCGGCCTTCGCCTGCATGACGCGCAGTCATGCATCGCGCGCGAATACGGTTTTGCCTCCTGGGCCGATCTGCAGGGCTTCGTGCTCGCGCGCAAGGCGCAGGCGGACGATCCGGCGAAGACCGTGCTGCATTGGCTGCGCTGCGTGTATGCAGGCGACATTGCCGGCGGCGCGGACCGTTCGAGGCCCTCAGTCGCCGTTCGCCTGCTGGAAGAAAGCCCCGGGCTGCTTGGCGATGACCCCTACCTCGCATGCGCCATCGGCGATGAAGCCGTTGTGCGCCGCGCGACGGCGCAAGACCCGGACTGGATTCACCGGCCGGGCGGACCTCTCAAGCTGCCGCCGCTCGTCGCGGTCGCGCATTCCAGCCTGCTGACACTGCCGGCTTATCGCGAAGGCCTGCTGGCCTGCGCCCGGCTCCTGCTCGAAGCCGGTGCCGATGCCAACCAGTCGGTCGGCAACCGCTGGCCGCCGGCATCGCTCGAGGCGCCGGACGAGGACGAGCGCCTTTCCGCGCTCTACGGCGCCGCCGGCCAGAACCGCGACGCCGAACTCACCCGGATGCTGCTGCAGGCCGGCGCCGATCCGAACGACAACGAATCTCTCTATCACTCGCTGGAAAACGCGGCCTGCGTCGAGCTTCTGCTGAAGGCCGGCGCTCGCGTCACCGGCACGAACGCGCTGTATCGCGTGCTCGACCTCGATGCGCTCGAAGCCCTGCGGCTACTGCTCTTGCACGGCGGCGACGCCAACGAACCCGCCGGGAGTTCGCTCGCGTCCGACTGGGGCACACCGCTGCTGTGGGCCATCCGGCGCCGGCGCTCTCCTGCACACATCGAGGCCTTGCTGGCTGCGGGCGCAAACCCTTCCGCCACGACGCCGGACGGAACCAGCGCCTACACCATCGCCCTGCGCTTCGGGCTGCCGGAGGTTGCGCGGCTGCTGCAGCAGGCCGGCGGCGGCTCGGCGCTGCCGGAGACCGAAGTCTTCGTCGCCGCCTGCGCACGGGCCGACGGAGCGGCCGCGCGGCGGATGCTGGACAAGAACCCGAAGCTCATCGGCATGCTGTCCGAACGCCAGCTCCGGCTGCTGCCAGAACTCACGGCCCAGGGGAGCTGCAACGATGCGGTGAAGCTCATGGTCGAACTCGGCTGGCCGGTCGCCGTGCGCGCCGGCGACTGGGACGGCTCGGCCCTCAACCACGCTGTGTTTCGCGGCGACGCGGCGCTCGCCCGCTTCCTGCTCGAACACGGCTCCAGCTGGGAAGAACGGCACGGCTTCGACGACAACGCCTGCGGTTCGCTGTCATGGGCCTCGGTCAACGAGCCGGTCGAGGGCGGCGACTGGGTCGGCTGCGCCGAAGCGCTGGTCGCGCACGGCATGCCCGCGGCAAGGCCGGACCCTGCGGGCACTGACGGCGTGCTGATCGGTGCGCAGCGCTACCGGTTCTCGGAAGAGGTCACGGACTATCTGCTGGGCGCATCGCGGGGATAAGCGAGGCTCAGGCCTTGGGCGCCTTCGGGTCCAGCACGCCCGCAAACCACCGGAAGATGTTGCAGCGCTTGCTGTCGAGCCGTACGAACAGATAGCCGGACTCCGCATTGCCCAGCGCATCCACCGGAATCCCGGCGGAGCGCAGCGCCGCCATCTCCTCGTCAGGAGCGATGTCGAAAGGCAGCCTGAGCGTCACCGTGGCGGTGTGCATGAATCGCTTGACCATCTCACCGGCTCAGTGCTTCCCGGTCAAGGCGGCTTGCCCCTTGAGTGTCACGCGCATCACCGTGGCCTGGCCTGAATAGACGGTTCGTCCGCGCTGGTGCGCCACGGGCGGCAGTTCGGCTTCGATCAGGCCAGCATCGCGCAGCACGCCGCACTTCAGGATCTCATCCTGGTCGTCG
Organism: Variovorax sp.; assembly: GCF_965279555.1. Lineage (NCBI taxonomy): Bacteria > Pseudomonadati > Pseudomonadota > Betaproteobacteria > Burkholderiales > Comamonadaceae > Variovorax > Variovorax sp. The sequence goes on from NZ_OZ257247.1 coordinate 2,336,664, forward strand.
ATCTTCAGGGGAAGTTGCGCGCAGCACAGGCGGCCGAGCAGTTGCATGGGCATTTCAATCTCCCGGTATTCCCAAGGGGCTCATCGAGTGCATGTCGATGTCCTCCTGGATTGGGTGGCGGGCTTCCACGCTAAATGGAAAGAAGCACTGGCACCGTTCGCCAGCGCACCGACACGCCCCAAAAATGAATAATCGGCGTTCTGTACGCCACCGCACAGACACGCAGGGTCGCGCCGCAGAATCATGTGAACTTTGGAAGGCCGCTCCAGTCATGGCATTGTTCCCGCGTTCGTCCTCGCCGCCTGCCGCCACCGCGCGAAATGGCCTGCTGGAAGTCATCCCTCCCGACGTGATGGCCCGGATGAAGCCTTTCCTGGAACTGGTGCAGCTGAGCCTGGGAGAGGTGCTCTACGAGTCGGGCGCAGTTCAGCAGCACGTGTTCTTTCCAGTCGACTGCATCGTCTCGCTGCTGTATGTGCTGGAAAACGGGCAGTCCGCAGAAATCGCCGTCGTGGGCTTCGAGGGCATGGTGGGCGTGTCGCTGCTGATGGGCGGAGGCAGCACGCCCAACCGCGCGGTGGTGCAAAGTGCCGGCCGCGCCTTTCGCCTGGGCGCAACCCACATCAAGGAACTGACCGACAAGGGCGGCCCGCTGCTGCACCTGCTGCTGCGCTACACCCAGTCGCTCATTACGCAGATGTCGCAGACGGCGGTTTGCAACCGGCACCACTCGCTGGAGCAGCAACTGTGCCGCTGGCTGCTGCTGAGCCTGGACCGCCTGCCCGGCAACGAGCTGGTGATGACGCAGGAGCTCATCGCCAACATGCTTGGCGTGCGGCGTGAAGGGGTGACGGAGGCGGCGGGCAAGCTGCAGCGCCTGAACCTGATCAAGTACGCGCGCGGCCACATCACGGTGCTCGACCGCAGCGGGCTGGAGCGGCAGGTGTGCGAATGCTACGAAGTGGTCAAGCGCGAGACGGACCGGCTGCTGCCGCAGCTGCCAGCCACCTGAGCCTGCGTGCGCGCGTGGGTGCGGCGGCGCACAGAGAGCGGTGCATCCGCAGGCAAGAATGCATCGGCAGTCGCTTTGCAGCGCGTGCGCTCCTGGCTCTTTCCTCTTATCGACAGGCAGTTTCGTGACTTCTGATCCGTCGACCCCCGTGCTCAACCGGCTGCTCCAGGCCTTGCCGCCTTCGGACCGCGCGCGGCTGCTCGCGCGCTGCGACCACGTGCAGCTGGTGGCTGCGCAAGTGCTGTACGAGCCGGGTGACGCCATCCGGCACGTCCACTTCCCTACCACCGCCTTCGTGTCGCTGGTGTCCACGGCGGACGGCCACGACGGCCTGCAGACCGGCATGGTCGGCAATGAGGGTGTCCTTGGCTACGAGCTATCGCTGAACGCGCAGCGCGCACCGCTGCGCACCCTGGTGCAGGGAGACGGCCTGGCATGGCGGCTCTCGGCGAAGTCGTTCGAGCAGGAATTGGCGGGCAACACACCGCTCAAGCGCGTGCTCCATCGCTACGTGTGCGTGCTGCTGGCCGAATTCGGCCGCTCGGGGCTGTGCCATCAGTTCCACCAGATCGAGGAGCGCCTGGCGCGATGGCTGCTCACCACGCAAGACTGTGCGCATTCGGCGCACCTGGCGCTCACGCACGAGGTGCTGGGGCGCATGCTGGGCGTGCGGCGGGTCGGCATCACCAATGCTGCGACGGCGCTGCACACGCGCAGTCTCATCGACTACCGCCGCGGCGTCATCACCATCACCGACCGCCAGGGGCTGGAGAACGCAGCCTGCGACTGCTACCGCGCCAACCGGCGCAGCTACTCGGACCTGATCGCCTCAGGCTAGCCGACGACCAGTCAATCTACTGCGGCTCATCGTCCATAAGCGGTTGCGACTCTCTCGTCAGCGTCCTGGCCAGCAGCCGCAAGGTGCTCGCACAGGCTTCGGTGGCCTCGGAAAGAACGGCCCCGCGCCGGTAGGCCAGCCCCAGGTCCATCGAGGGCACCGCGCTCGACACCACCGTCCTGCGGATTCGCCCGCCGTCGTGAGACCAGGGGCGAAACACCAGATCGGACAGGATGGTCACGCCCACGTTCTGCGCGACGAGGCTGCGCACGGCCTCGATCGATTTGGTGCGGAACACGACCTTGGGCTTGAGCTTCATCGCGCCCCAGTAGCGGCCCACGGTATCCACGTGCTCGTCCATGTCCAGCAGCACGAAGGGCAGCTGCGCGATCTCACGCAGCGGCACCGACTTCTGCGCCACCAGCGGATGGTCGAACGACGTCCACAGGCGGCGCTGCGACTTCAGCAGGTTCTCGCGCCGGATGTCCGACGCGCGAGAGAGGTTCGACACCAGCACCACGGCCAGGTCGAACTCGCCGCTGCGCAGGCCGTCCTCGATCTCGAGCCGGTTGCGCTCCACGGGCTCGAACTCGACCAGCGGCAGTTGCCTGCGCATCGCGCCGATGATCTTCGGCAGCATGTATTCGGACACGGTGTCGGTGATGGCGATCTGCACTCGCCCCTCGACCGAAGACACCGAGTTGCGCGTTTCCTCCACCGCCGCCTCGAGCGTGTGCAGCATGTGCTCCGCGTGCCGAAGAAAACCCTCCCCCTGCACCGTGAGCCTCAGCCCGTCGGAGTGCCGCGTGAAGAGCTGCACCTTCAGAGTGGACTCCAGGTTCTTGAGCGAAGTGGTCAACGAGGGCTGGCTCACATAGCAGCGCTGGGCCGCGCGGGACACCTGCCCGGTGTGCGCGGCAGCCACGAAGTGCTGCAGCTGCTTGATGGTTATCGACATAGATGCGTCCTATATCGCTCTATTGAAAATAGAGATTATGAATTGTCGATGGTAGTTCCTAATATCCGGGCAACACGCCATGTCAGGCGTGTGACGAGGACGCCCACCGTTCCAGCAGTAGCAGGAAAAACTCATGCCATCGACATCACAGACTTCCGCCGGCACCGGCGCCCACGCTCGTATCCCCCAAGACGTTCCGGCCGATCCCGGGCTGTTGAGCCGCCTGGGCCTGCGCTTCACGGCCTGGGCCGAGCGCTGGTTTCCCGACGCCTTCGTGTTCGCGGCCATCGCCGTGGTGGTGGTCGCGGGCGCCGCGCTCCTGAACGGTTCCAGCCCGCAGGCGGTGGCCAAGTCCTTCGGCGACGGTTTCTGGAGCCTCATTGTTTTCACGATGCAGATGGCGCTGGTGGCCATCGGCGGCTACGTGGTGGCGACCTCGCCGCCGGCCGCACGGCTCATCCGCAAGCTGGCCGCGCTACCCGTGTCGGGGCGACAGGCCATCGCGTACGTGGCGGCGATCAGCATGATCCTGTCGCTCTTCAACTGGGGCATTTCGCTGATCTTCAGCGCGCTCTACGTGCGTGCGCTGGCCGGCCGCCTCGACCTGCGCATGGACTACCGTGCCGGCGGCGCTGCCGCCTACCTGGGCATGGGCGCGACCTGGGCGTTGGGTCTCAGTTCGTCGGCGGCGCAGTTGCAGGCCAACGCCAGCAGTCTGCCCAAGAGCATTCTCGACATCACCGGCGTGATTCCGTTCAGCCAGACCATCTTCCTGTGGCAGTCGGTCGTCATGGCGCTGGTGTTGATCGTCGTGTCGGTGGCCATCGCGCTGTGGTCGGCGCCCGACGCGAAGAACGCGGTCACGGCGCAGGACCTGGGCGTGGACCTCTCGGAAGCCAAGCCGGCCTCCCCCGAGTCCGCTGCACGCCGCCCCGGCGAGTGGTTCGAACGCAGCCCGTTGCTCACGCTGCTCCTGTGCGCGCTTGGCTTCGGCTGGCTGGCGCAGGAGTTCATGGCCAAGAGCCCGCTGATCGCGATCTCGGGCCTCAACACCTACAACCTGCTGTTCCTCATGATCGGGCTGCTGCTGCACTGGCGCCCACGCAGCTTTCTCGATGCGGTGTCGCGTTCGGTGCCGTCCACGGCGGGCGTGATCATCCAGTTCCCGCTGTACGGCGCCATCGCGGCCATGCTGACCGGCGCCAAGGGCGACGCAGGCATCACGCTGTCGGACCGCATCGCGCACCTGTTCGTGAGCATCTCCAACGTCGACAGCTTCGCGGTGGTGATGGGCGCGTATTCGGCCGTGCTGGGCTTCTTCATTCCCTCGGGCGGCGGCAAATGGATCATCGAGGCGCCCTACGTCATGCAGGCGGCCAATGACCTGAAGGTACACCTGGGCTGGGCCGTGCAGGTCTACAACGCGGCCGAGGCGCTGCCCAACCTTATCAACCCGTTCTGGATGCTGCCGCTGCTTGGCGTGCTGTCGCTGAAGGCACGCGACATCGTGGGCTTCACTTTCCTGCAATTGCTGGTGCACGCGCCGCTGGTGCTCTTCATGCTGTGGGTCTTCGGCCGCACGCTGAGCTATGTCGCGCCGGTGATTCCTTGAGTGCCTTGAGTCAGGCAGGCTCCGGATGCAAGTGACGACGACGGCGGCAACCCAAACTAGGCAGGGCTACTGCACGCTCTGCCGCTCGCGCTGCGGCACGCTCAACGAGGTGCGCGACGACATGCTGGTGTCGGTACGACCGGACCCCTCGCACCCTACCGGCCAGGCGATGTGCATGAAGGGCAAGGCCGCACCCGAGCTTGTGCACAGCCCGCACCGCCTGCGCTACCCGATGCGCCGCACCAGGCCCAAGACCGAAGCGGATCCGGGCTGGGTGCGCATCGGCTGGGACGAGGCGCTGGCCGAGACCGCGCAGCGCCTGGGCGCCATCAAGGCCGAGAGCGGCGCCGAGTCGGTGGTGTTCGCCGTGACCACGCCCAGCGGCACGCCGCTGACGGACAGCATCGACTGGATCGAGCGCTTCGTGCGCCTCTTCGGCAGCCCCAACATCTGCTACGCGACCGAGGTCTGCAACTGGCACAAGGACTTCGCGCACGCCTTCACCTTCGGCTGCGGCATGCCCGCGGCCGACTATGCGCAGGCCGAACTGATCGTGCTGTGGGGCCACAACCCCGCGAACACCTGGCTGGCACAGGCCAATGCCATCGGCCGGGGCCGCGCGAACGGGGCGAAGATGGTGGTGATCGATCCGCGCCCCACCGCGCTCGCGCGGCAGGCCGACACCTGGCTGCCCGTGCGGCCCGGCACCGATGCGGCACTGGCGCTGGGGCTGATCCACCTGCTGATCGCGGACGCGCGCTTCGACGAAGGTTTCGTGCGCGCCTGGACCAATGCCCCATTGCTGGTACGCGGCGACAACGGACACTTCCTGCGCGAGCAGGACCTGTGGCCCGATGCCGAGGGCAACCGCTTCGTGGCGTGGAACGACGCGCTGGACTGCGCGGTGCCCTACGACACGGCACAGGCCGCGCAAGCCCAGGACGCAGACCACTTCCGCCTGCGCGGCGCGGTCGAGATCGAAGCGGGCACACGTCTCCTGTCGTGTGCTCCGGCTTTCGAGCTGCTGGCCCAGGGCTGCGCCGCCTACACGCCGCGGGATGTCGAACGCATCACCGGCGTTGCTGAAGCCTCGCTGCGCGCGGTCGCAGACCTGTTCGGCACCTGCCGCCGCGTGGCCTATCACGCCTGGACCGGCATCGGCCAGCACACCAACGCCACACAAGCCGAACGCGCGGTCGCCACGCTGTATGCGCTGTGCGGCAGCTTCGACCGCATCGGGGCGAACCGCGTTCGCGTCGGTCCGGGCGTCAACGCCGTCAACTCGCTCTCACTGCTGCCCGACGCGCAGCGCGCCAAGGCGCTCGGTCTGGCGGAGCGCCCGATCGGTCCCCCAGCGCATGGCTGGGTGACGGCACGCGACACCTACCGCGCGATTCTCGAAGGCGAGCCTTACAAGGTGCGCGCGATGATGGCGTTCGGCACCAACCTGCCCGTGTCGCAGGCAGACACCGCGCTCGCGCACCGGGCGCTGTCGCAGCTCGAATTCCACGTGCACTGCGACTTGTTCGAGACACCCGCCGCCCGGTACGCCGACATCCTGCTGCCGGTCAATACGCCGTGGGAGCGCGAAGGCCTGCGCATCGGCTTCGAGATCGACGACCGCGCGGCCGGTTGGGTGCAGTTGCGCCAGCGCATGGTTGCGCCGCGCGGCGAATCGCGCTCGGACAACGATGTGGTCTTCGAACTGGCCACCCGCCTTGGCTTGGGTGACGGCTTCTTCGGCGGCAGCCTCGACGCCGGCTGGAACTACATGCTCGAGCCGCTCGGCCTCACGGTCGACCAGCTGCGCGCCCGACCCGGAGGCATTGCCTGCGCCATCGACGCGAGCGAGCAGAAATACGCCCGCGCCACGCCCACCGGCGTGCGCGGCTTCGACACCCCGACGCGCCGCGTCGAGCTCTACTCCGAAACCCTGCTGCGCCACGGCCAGCCGCCGGTCGCAACCTTCGCCGAACCGGCCGACACGCCGCGCGACGCCAAGGCCACGCGCCAGGGCCGCTTCCCCTATGTGCTGAGTTCGGCCAAGAACGGCTTCTATTGCCACAGCCAGCACCGCAGCCTGCCTTCACTGCGCAAGCGCGCGCCCGATCCGGTGGCCGAGTTGAGCCCCGCGCTGGCGGCTGCGAAAGGCATCGTGGACGGCGACTGGATGCGCATCCGCACGCGCGTGGGCGAGGCCCGCTTCGTCGCACGCGTCACGCCCCAACTGGCGGACGACGTCATCGTGGCCGAATTCGGCTGGTGGCAGGGCTGCCCCGAGCTCGACCGCGACGGCCTGCCGGTTGAAGGAACGCTGAGCAGCAACTTCAACGCGCTGATATCAGCCGACAGCTGCGACCCGGTGAGCGGTTCGGTGCCGCATCGCTCCTTTCTCTGCGACATCGAACGCGACCCGGCTACGGAAGCGCGGCAGCGCAAGTGGACCGGCTACCGTTCCTTCCGAATCAGCGAGCTGCGGCGCGAGGCCGACGGTGTGCTGGGCATCCACTTCGAGCCGGTCGATGGCGGCGAACTGCCAGACTACCGCCCCGGGCAGCACGTCGAAATGCAGTTGCATCTGGACGACGGCACGCAAGTCGCACGCGCCTACTCGCTCACGGGCGCGGCCGAGGTGCCTGGGCGGCGCAGCTACAGCGTGGCCGTTCGCCACCAGCGCGGCTGCTCGGCCGACGGCACGCCGCACGAGGGGCGCGTGTCGAGCCACCTGCATCGCGCGCTGAAGGTCGGCGACACCCTGGCGCTGCGTGCGCCGTCGGGCGGCTTCGTGCTGCCGCGCCACTCGCCGCAACCGCTGGTTTTCTTCGCGGGCGGCATCGGCATCACGCCCTTCATCAGCCTGCTCGAATCGTTGCCCGACGGCGCGCAGGGGCCGGCCATCTGGCTTTATTACGCCAACCAGAACGGTACGACCCACGCCTTTCGCGAGCGTATTGCGCAGCACCGCGCACGGCTGCCGCAGTTGCGGGTCGTCGACCACTACAACGCACCGCAGCCGCGGGAGCGCCAGGGCATCGACTACCAGTCGGACCGCTACATCGACGCGAGCGTGGTGGACGACGCGCTGATCGCGCAGCGCGCCCGCTTCTATATGTGCGGACCGCCCGCCATGATGGACGCCGTGACCGCCGGACTGGTGGCGCGGGGCGTTCCGCGCTTCGACATCTTCAGCGAGGTATTCCGCTCGCCCGCCGCGCCGCCCACCGACGGTGACCAGCGCTTCACAGTCAGCTTCGCGCGCTCGGGCCACGCCCCCGCGACTTGGACGCCCAGGCAGGGCACGCTGCTGACCTTGGGCGAATCGCTCGGCCTGCAGATGGCCAGCGGCTGCCGCGTGGGCCAATGCGAGAGCTGTGCCGTGCGCCTGCTGGCCGGCAAGGTCCGTCACCTGCACGGCAGCGAGCCTGAAGACCCGGCCATGTGCCTGACCTGCCAGGCCGTTCCCCTCGAAGACGTAGTGCTCGATGCATGACTGCCGGCACTTCCATCCACTCGATTCCATCCTCAACCCTATGAAAATCATCGATACGGAAAGCACCCGCCGTGCCCTGCCCTTCGACCGCCTGATCCCGGCACTTCGGGAGATGTTCGTCACTGGCTGCGAGGTGCCTTTGCGGCACACGCATTCGCTCCAGGCCGAGGCGGACGGCCCGCCCCGCACCGTGCTGGTCATGCCGGCGTGGCAGCACGACCGCTACCTGGGCATCAAGACCGTGACCATCTTCCCGGACAACGCGCAGCGCGGCCTGCCCGGGTTGTTCTCGACCTATGTGCTGTACGACGCAAGCACGGGCGAGCCGCTGGCGCAGATCGACGGCAACGAGATCACTTCGCGGCGCACCGCTGCCGCATCGGCGCTGGCCGCTTCTTATCTCGCACCAGCCGATGCGCGCAGCCTGCTGGTCGTGGGCTGCGGGCGTGTCGGCAGTCTCATTCCCGACGCCTATCGGGTCGTGCGCCCCATCGAACGCGTAGTGGTGTGGGACCGCGACGAACATACGGCGAAGGCGCTGGCTGCGCGGCTGTGCGCGCAGGACATCGAGGCGACCGTCGCGCCTGACCTGGCCAAGGCGGTGAACGAAGTCGACGTCGTGAGCTGCGCCACGCTCGCCACGCAGCCGCTGGTGCAGGGCGCGTGGCTGCGGCCGCGCAGCCACCTCGACCTGATCGGCAGCTTCACGCCTCAAATGCGTGAAGCCGACGATGCCTGCTTTGCCGGTGCACGCCTGTTTGTCGATACGCAGGAAGCGTTGCAGAAGAGCGGCGAACTGCTCGGGCCCATGTCGCGCGGCGTATTCGCCGCCGCAGACGTGGCGGGGGAGCTGGCCGATCTTGCCGCGGGCAGGATTCAGGGGCGAGCCGAGCGTGACGGGCGGACCGTCTTCAAGGCTGTGGGTACCGCGCTGGAAGACTTGGCTGCCGCAGTGTTGATCTACGAAGCTTCCGATTCGAACTGAGGCGCCTGGCGCCGCATCGCTCCAGGACCTGTTCAGCCTTGGGCGCTGCGCATGTCGTGCTCGCGCAGCATCACGGGCTCCATGAAGCCCTGGGCCAGCCGCCGGCGCACGGCCGCCTCGATCTCCGGCACATGCTGCCCGAAGGTTTCAAGCGAATCGGCGCCCTCCGCGGTGCGGAAGTGGTAGCGCAGCGCCTCCCTCCCGATGCTCGCGCTGACGGCGTTGCCGCCGTCCACCGCCACCCAGAAGCGGACGGTGCCGGAGGCGTCATGAAAGTAGGGAGCATCGGACATCTTGGAGATCTTTCTGGGAAGCAGTCATGGCGCACGGGCCTCAGGAGCAAGCCGGGGCGTGGCGCACTGTGGCAGGTCTCCGGACTCGCGTCTGTGCGGTAGCGCTCCGAAGTGCCGGTTTCTGCCTGCCCTGCGGCGGCCTTCAGCTGAAGATCTTGTAGAACGCCGAGGGCCGCGTGCACCACGTCTTTGTGCCGCTGCTGCTGCCGCGCGCTTTCGGCGCGAAGCGCCCGGTGCAGGAAGTCGAGGTCCGATGCGCAATCCAGCACAACCTGCCGGAGCCTGAAAGCACTCTCGGCGGAAGCGTCGGCCGCCCCCGCGCGCATGCTCGAACGCAACCGCGCGGTATGGGCGATGGGCCGGCCGGCAGTGATCAGGCCTTGCCGTGCTGGTTGGGGTTGCTCTTCTGCTGTTCGGGCTTGTGCTGCGGCTGCCCTTGCTGGTGCTGCTTGCCCGGTTGGGCTTGGTCCTGCTGCTTTTGCGGCTGCTGGGCGGGCTTCTTGTCTGTTTGGTTGGACATGGCGATTTCCGGTGGCGCAGACGATGTTGACTGCCCATGCATTGAGCGCCGCGAGAGGTCCATGCCTGTAGGCGCTCGCCGGCCATCACGGTAGGCAAGCGAGAAGAACTCACCACGAATGCGGCAGCAGCGCCAGCACCGCAGCCGCCCGCAGCCGGCGCATTGCGCGCACAGGCAGGTAGCCGTGCGGAGCGCGTCGCGCCAGGGCACGCGGCGAACTCGCGGGAATGCACCAGGCCTTGACCGTCAGGTCGAGAACACGCCGCGCCTGGGCGGCCGGGGAAACATAGTGGGTGCGCAATTGCATGGTGCAGAGAATCGAATGAGAGCCTGGGCTCGATTCTGCAAAGCGCACCGGCTTTTTCCAAAGACGGATTCCAAGTTTCCTGATGCGGTCCTCGATTCGAGACGACACGCGACGAGACGACCCGGGCTCAGACGAAATCGGTCGACGGCTTTTCCCAGAGGTTCACACCGCCCTCCACCGCGTACTTGTCGATCTCGGCCAGTTCCTCGGCACTCAGCGGCGCATGCGCGAGCGCCGCCACGTTGTCGACGATCTGCTCGGGCCGGCTCGCGCCGATCAGCGCCGAGCTGACGCGAGGGTCGCGCAGGGTCCATGTCAACGCAAGCTGGGCCAGGCTCTGGCCGCGGCGCTTGGCGATCTCATTGAGCGCGCGGGCACGCTCGACGTTGGCCTGCGACAGATGCTCCTGCTTGAGCGAGCCGCCGCCGGGGCGGTTGATGCGCGCATCGTCCGGAACGCCGTTGAGGTACTTGTCGGTCAGCAGGCCCTGTGCCAGCGGCGTGAATGCAATGACGCCCGCGCCCAGTTCGTCTGTGGCGTTCAGCAGGTCTTTCTCGATCCAGCGGTTGAACAGGTTGTAGGCCGGCTGATGGATCAGCAGCGGCACCTTCCATTCGCGCAGCAGCGCCGCGATCTCGCGTGTCTTGCCCGCGGAGTACGAAGAAATGCCGATGTACAGCGCCTTGCCCTGCTGCACGGCCTGGGCCAGCGCGGAGGCGGTTTCCTCCAGCGGGGTGTCGGGGTCGAAGCGGTGCGAATAGAAGATGTCGACGTAGTCCAGGCCGAGGCGCTGCAGGCTCTGCTCGAGGCTGGCGAGCACGTATTTGCGCGATCCGCCGCCCTTGCCGTAGGGGCCGGGCCACATGTCCCAGCCGGCCTTGCTCGAGATGATGAGTTCGTCGCGGTAGTGCTTGAAATCTTCGCGCAGGATGCGGCCGAAGTTGGTCTCCGCGCTGCCGTACGGCGGGCCGTAGTTGTTGGCCAGGTCGAAGTGGTTGATGCCCAGGTCGAAGGCGGTGCGCAGCAACTGGCGCTGCGTGGCGATGGAGGTGGTGTCTCCGAAGTTGTGCCAGAGACCGAGCGAGATGGCGGGCAGCACGAGCCCGCTGCGGCCGACGCGGCGGTAAGGAAGCGCGTCGTAGCGATGAGAAGCGGCGAGGTAGGTCATGGGATTTCCACGCGATGAATGAACAATGAAAGGAGGCGCGCCAAGGCGCACTGCGCAACCATACCGCGGCGCGCGCCACTGCGCGAGCGCGAAGGCGCGCTCCGCAAATGCAAAGGAGGTGACCGTATCAACGGGGGGGCCGGGCACAAAGGAGGAAAGCGTCGATCGATATGCGGTCATGAAGCAACTGCCCGGCGCGGCGCCGCGAAGGCGCAGAATGCGGTCCCTTCCGGACTCGTTCAGCCGCTTCAGATGCACAACATCACCTTCTCCACCCCCACGCCAGAAGAGCTGCGCTCCGGTGAACTCGGCCTCAAGCTGCGCCATTTCAACTACGGCTTCGTCGGCGAGTACCCGCCTGAGCAGTACGTGCGCATCAACGCGCGTGACGAGTCCGGCCGGCTGGTCGGCGGCCTGCGCGCCTCGTTGTTTCTGTATTGGCTCGACATCGAGGCGCTGTTCGTCGAGGAAGACATGCGCGGCACCGGACTGGGCAGCCGGCTGCTGGCCGATGCCGAGCGCCAAGGCATCGCGCTGGGCGCAAAGAACGCGAAGCTGAACACCTTCGAGTGGCAGGCGCGTGGCTTCTACCTGAAGCACGGCTACGAGGACTACGCCCGCATCGACGACTACGCGCCGGGCTACTACCTGCAGTTCATGCGCAAGCCGCTGGTGGCCGCGCCGGGCTGATCCGCCCCGGCCCTGCTTACTTCGGCGCAGGCTTGCCGGCCCCGATCGCGTGGCTCTCCAGCCCCTCCCTGGGCAACAGCAAGGCCAGCGCGACCACGCCCAGGCTCACGACCAGCATGGTCACGAAGGTCAGGTGCAGCGAGCCTCCCAGCGCCAGGCGGATGCCGGCGTCCGTTGCGGCCGTGCCGTGCGAGCCTTGCAGCAGCAGGCGCAACTGGTCGTCGGTGAAGGCCATGGCCCCGTCGCCGCGCGTAAGCCCGAAATTGAAGACTGCGCCGAAGAAGGTCGCGCCCAGCGCGCTGCCGAGGTTGCGCGAGAACACGTTCGACGCCGTGGCCACGCCGCGCTGCGCCACGTCCACCGCCTCCTGAATGAGGATGAGCGAGGCCAGGCTCATCACGCCCATGCCCAGCCCCATGATGAAGGAGCCGACTGCCGCGAGCAGCGGCGTGCTGCCGGCCGACAGCAGCGCGAACGCCGCCGTGCCCACCGGAATGAGCGCCCCGCCGATCAGCACCATGCGCCACAGGCCGATGCGGTGGAAGGTGCGCGAGGTCAGCGTCGCGCCGATGGGCCAGCCCAGCATCACCATGGTGAGGGTGAGCCCTGCCGTGACCGACGAGCGCTGCAGCACCACCTGCACGTACATCGGCAGGAAGGTGGTAATGCCGATCAGCACCATGCCGCCCAGCATGGCCGCGCCGTTCACGGTGGCGATGATGCGGGCACCCCACAGCTTGAGCGACACCATCGGGTCGGCGGCGCGGCGCTCCTGCATCACGAACAGCACCAGCGTGACGGCGAAAACCACCGTCCACAAGACGGCGCTGCCGGTGTCGCCAATGCCGAAGTCGGTCAGCGCGATCATCAGCGCCGCGATGCCGGTGGTGAACAGCACCGCGCCCGCGATGTCGATGGACGAGCGCCGCACGGTAGGCGCCTCGTGCAGGTAGAGCCAGAAACCCGCGGCGGCGGCCAGCCCGATGGGCACGTTGACCCAGAAGATCCACGCCCACGACAGCTTCTGCACGATGAGCGCGCCGATCATCGGCCCCACCACCGCCGACACCGCCCACACGCTGGCCAGGTAGCCCTGCACCTTGCCGCGCTCGCGCGCCGGGTACAGGTCGCCCACGATGGTGAGCGACACGGGCTGGATTGCGCCGGCGCCGATGCCCTGGATCAGCCGGAAGCAGATCATGGCCGGCATCGACCACGCAAAGCCCGCCAGCACCGATCCGATGACGAACACCGCGATGCCCACGAACATGATGGGCTTGCGCCCGTACAGGTCGGAGAGCTTGCCGAACACCACGGTCATCGCGGTCTGCGCCAGCAGGAAGGATGCGAACACCCAGCTGTACAGGTGCAGGCCGCCCAGCTCCGAGGCGATCTGCGGCATCACGGTGGAAACGATGGTCGCCTCGATGGCCACCATGGCCATGGAAGCCATGATCGACGCGATGACCAGGGGGCGTCTTGTTGTTCTTGATGGAGATGTCATGAGCGGTGGATGCTATAGACGGCACGAGCCCCTGTCCGCTGCTCAAGCTCTCGGGGCCTCATGACCGGCGCGTGCTGCGCCATCAGTTCGGCCACCCAGTCGATGAAAACGCGCAGCTTGGCGCTGACATGCCGGCTGGGCGGAAACGCCAGGTACAGCGGCATCGGGTCGAGCCGCCAGTCGTGGAACAGCGGCACGAGTTCGCCGCTGGCCAGGTGTGCCCCGGCCATGTAGTCCGGCAGCCAGAGCACCCCCAGCCCTGCCAGGCCGGCCGCGAGGTAGGCATTGCCGTCGTCGACCGAGAGCACGTAGCGGCCCTGCACTTCGATGTGCTCGCCGCCTTCTTCGCGATGCATCGCATACGGAAAGGTCTTGCCGTTGCGCGACCACAGGAATCCCACGATGCGGTGATGCGTGTCTTCCAGCTCGCGCGGATGCGCTGGCGTGCCGGCGCGCTCCAGGTAGGCCGGAGCCGCATACACCCCGAGCTGCAAGTCGCCCACGCGGCGCGCCATCAGCGACCGGTCGGTGAGTTCGCCGCCGCGCACCACGCAGTCCACGTTCTCACCGATCAGGTCCACCATGCGGTCGCTCACGCCCATGTCGAGCTGGATGTCGGGGTAGCGCGCATGAAAGGCCGGCAGCGCCGGCACCAGGATCATGCGTGCCAGCGGGCTGGGCACGTCCACCCGCAGCCGCCCCCTTGGCGACGCCGAGGCGTCCGACAGGCTGGTCTCGGCATCGTCCATGTCGGCCAGCAGGCGCACCACGCGCTCGTAGTAGGCCGCGCCGTCGGCCGTGACGTTCACCTTGCGCGTGGTGCGGTTGAGCAGCTTCACGCGCAGGCGCGCTTCGAGCTGCTGCACCAGCTGCGTCACGGTGGTCTTGCTCATGTGCAGCGTGTCGGCCGCCTTGGTGAAGCTGCCTGCTTCCACCACGCGGGCGAAGGCCTGCATCGCATCGAAACGGTCCATGCGGGCTGCTCCTTTCGGGTCCGGGATTGTTTGGGTTTACCAAACAGTGATTGTTGGCCTTGCCGGTTTATCGGAACGCCGGGGCTGCCTAAAGTCCCTTCATCGTCATCAATCACAGCAGGAAGAAAGCAATCCATGGCCCAACGCGACGTCGTTTTCCCGCCGGGGCGCCAGGCGCTCTATGAAAAGAACCGCTATTCGCCGGCGGTGCGCGCCAACGGCTTCCTGTTCGTCTCCGGGCAGGTGGGCAGCCGCGAGGACGGCTCGCCCGAGCCGGAGCTGGAGGCACAGGTGCGCCGCGCCTTCGGCAACCTGAACGCGGTCCTGGCGGCCGCGGGCTGCACCTTCGACGATGTGGTGGACGTGACCGTCTTCATCGTCGATCCCGAAAAGAACTTCGAGAAAATCTGGAAGCTGGTACCCGAATATTGGGGCGAAGCGCCGCACCCCACGCTGACGGGCATCGGCGTGACCTGGCTCTACGGCTTCCAGTTCGAGATCAAGGTGATCGCTCAGCTCCCGGCGCTCAGTGCCGAGGTGTTGTCGTAGATGTAGCGCCGCGACCAGGGCAGCGTCTTCGCCGCCCTGCCCGCCTTGCGCCCGACGATCTGGTAGATCGCCACGTCGTCGTTCTCGAAGGCATAGGCGCAGCCTGCGAGGTAGATGCGCCAGATGCGGAATTTTTCTTCGTCGACGAGTTCGCGCGCCTTCGCTGCGTTGGCTTCGTAGGCGTCGCTCCAGCAGCGCAGCGTCTGCGCGTAGTGGCGGCGCAGGTTCTCGACGTCGAAAGCCTCGAGCCCGCCCTGCTGCATCGCCTGCAGCGCGAGGCTGATGTGCGGCAGCTCGCCGTTCGGAAACACGTAGCGGTCGATGAAGTCGCCGCCGCCATAAGACACGCCGCCGCCCTCCGGGTCAGATGAGGTGATGCCGTGGTTCATGACCACGCCGTCGTCGGCCAGCAGCTGCTGCACGCGCTTGAAGTAATCGGGCAGGTTCTTGCGGCCCACGTGCTCGAACATGCCGACGCTGGTGATGCGGTCGAACTGGCCGGTCACGTCGCGGTAGTCCTGCAGGCGGATCTCGATGCGGTCTTCCAGGCCCGCGGCCTTCACGCGCTCGGTCGCCAGGTCGAACTGGTTCTGCGACAGCGTCACGCCCACGCAGCGCGCGCCGAACTTCTGCGCCGCGCGGATCACCAGCGCGCCCCAGCCGCAGCCGATGTCGAGCAGGGTCTGGCCCGGCTTGAGTTGGATCTTGGTGAGGATGTGGTCGATCTTCTTGAGCTGCGCTGTCGCGAGGTCTTCGTCGCCGTTCTCGAAGTAGGCGCATGAATACACCATGTTCGGGTCGAGCCACAGCCGGTAGAAGGCGTTCGAAACGTCGTAGTGGTACTGGATCGACTTCTTGTCCGACGACTTGGTGTGCGTGAAGTAGCGCGCCATGTTCTGCAGCGCGCCACCGGGCTTGTCGATGGAGGTCCTGGCGAGCCCGTAGGCGATGTCGATGACGTCGCTGAGCTTGCCTTCGATGTCGATCTTGCTCTTGACGTAGGCCTCGCCGAGGTTGTCGAGCGTGGGCCGCAGCATCAGCGACAGCGCGGCGGGCGACTTGACGTGCAGCGTGACCGCAGGGCCGCTGAAGGTGCCGAAGTCAAAGGACTGTCCGTCCCACAAGGTGAGCCGCGCCGGCAGGTTGGCGCGTGCGCGGACACCGGCGCTCCACTGCGCCAGCTTCTTTTCCCAAAGCATGCATTTCTCCGTGTTGTTGGGTTCCCCCGTTCGAATGAGCGGGCTGCTGCAGCGACCAAAACAATAGCGAAATTCTGTGAGTCCTGCATGGTCGTGACGACGCAAGAAATCGCGGCAAGTGCTAGAAGGCGCCCGGCTTCCCTTGCGCTGCCTTGTCGGGCGCCGGCGCGTCGCTCGCCTCGATGAAGATGCGCTTGATCATCGGGAACCGCGCGCGCACCTGCCGCTCGATGGCCGCGACGGCGTCGGCCGCGTCGCCGGTCTGCGTGTCGTCCCTGAAGTTGACGTCGACGACAACCAGCACCTCGTCGGGGCCGATGTACATCGACAGCACATGGCCCACGTCTTCCACGCCCGGCTGCTCCATGGCAATGGCGCGGATGGCGCGCGCCGTCTCGGGCCGGATGCCCTCCCCGATCAGCAGGCCGCGCGCCTGGCTGACGAGAAACACCGCCACGCCCGCCAGCAGCAGGCCGATGACCACCGAGGCCACGCCGTCGAGCTCCGGCATGCCTAGCGAGTGGCTGAAGTAGATGCCCAGCGCCGCCACCGCCAGCCCCGCGAGCGCGGCGGAGTCTTCGGCCAGCACGGTGTAGGTGGTCGGGTCCTTGCTGCGCTCCAGCGCCTGCCAGAAAGGCTGCCCGCGTGCCTGCGCGCGGAACTCCTTCAGCGCGATGAAGAAGCTCGTGCCCTCGAACAGCGCCGCGGCCGCGAGCACGACGTAGTTCCAGGTCGGGTCGCGCATCGGCTCGGGGTGGCGGATGTGCTGAACGCCCTCGAAGAACGACACGCCGCCGCCCAGCCCGAAGATCAGCACCGCGACGATCAGGCTCCAGAAGTACAGCTCCTTGCCGTGCCCGAAGGGATGCTCCTGCGTGGCCGGCCGCTTGCTCAGGCGAAGCCCCACCAGCAGAAGCACGCCGTTGAAGGTGTCGACGGCCGAGTGGATGCCTTCGGACAGCATGGCCGAGCTGCCGGTGATGCCCGCCACCACGAACTTGGTGACAGCGATCGCAACGTTCGCGCCGATGGCGCCGTAGATCGCGACCTTCGATTCAGCCATGAAGCGAACCGGCCGCGCGCGTCATGCCGCTTCCATCGAGGCCGCCGCGAGCGCGTCGTTGCCCGCCTCGCCGAGCCAGCGGCGCTTGTCGCGCAGCGGCGGCGCGCCGAACATGCGGCCGTACTCGCGAGCGAACTGCGACGGGCTTTCGTAGCCCACGTTGTGCGCGGCCGAGGCCACGTCGGCACCGGCGATCAGCATCTGCCGGCGCGCCTCCTGCAGCCGCAACTGCTTCTGGTACTGAAGCGGGCTCATGGCGGTGACGGCCTTGAAGTGGTGGTGGAAAGACGACACGCTCATGTGCACCGCGCGCGCCATGTCCTCCACCCGCAGCGACTGCGCGTAGTTCACGCGCAGCGCGCTGATGGCCTTGGCGATGCGCTGGGTGTGGCTGTCCTGCAGCGCGATCTGCCGCAGCCGCGCGCCTTCGCCGTTCACCAGCAGGCGGTACATGATCTCGCGCTTGATGAGCGGCGCCATGATCGGCACGTCTTCCGGCGTTTCCAGCAGCCGCAGCAGGCGCAGCACCGGCTCCAGCACCGGCATTGCGATGCGGTTGACGTACATGCCGCGCGAGGCCGGCGCGTTGGCCTTGGCGGGCAGCTTCTCGTCGCGGATGAGTTCGCCGATGTCGTCCAGCGCCAGCTCCAGCCGCAACCCGAGGTACGGCTCGTTGTTGCTGGCCACGCGCACCTGGCCGCACACCGGCAGGTCGACCGAGGTCACGAGGTAGTGCATGGGGTCGTACACATAGATGTCGTCTCCCACGATGATGCGCTTGGAGCCCTGCGCGATAAGCCCGAGCGCCGGGGACGCGAAGGCGTGCTTCGGGCCTTCGGGCTTGCTGATGCAGAACACATGCAGGCCGGGCACGGCGGTGATGACGGTGCCGTCCTGCCCGCGCATGACGTGCTTGAGCAGTGCCACCAGCTCCTTGCGGGCTTCGTCGATCTCGGGTTCGAGCGGCATCGGCTGGGCCGGCTGGCCAACCACGGCGTTGATCTGGGGTGTTTCGTCGGACATGTTCGGGGCCTTGTCGCGATGGGGGGCCGCGCTGCGGCCCGTGGAGGAATGAGCGGTTTGCAGCTTAGCGCCCCGCCCGCAAATTCGCACGCGCCGCAAAAGAGGTCTGGAGAATCAGGCAAATACTTTGCAGGAACGCGCTCGCCTCGCCAGGGTCCGCGGCCGGATACTTTTCGCTGTCGCCCCGGGCCGACCGGCTCCGGAGCGCCTTCAACGCAAAGGAATCACGCCATGCAATACCGCAAATTCGGCCGCACCGGCCTCCTGGTTTCGGAACTGTGCCTGGGCACCATGACCTTCGGCGGCTCCTCCGGCATCTGGGGCCAGATCGGCAACCTGCAGCAGGCCGAGGCCGAAGGGCTCATCGGCCGCGCGCTGGACGCCGGCATCAACTTCATCGACACGGCGGATGTGTACTCCGAAGGACTGTCGGAGGAAATAACCGGCCAGGCCTTGAAGAACCTCAAGTTGCCGCGCGACAGCTTCGTGCTGGCGACCAAGGTGCTGGGCGAGACCGGCAGCAAGGGCGTCAACTCGGCCGGCGCCTCGCGTTTTCACATCATGGACGGCGTCAAGGCCAGCCTGAAGCGGCTGCAGCTGGACCATATCGACCTGTACCAGATCCACGGCTTCGACCCGCTCACGCCCATCGAGGAGACGGTTCATGCGCTCGACACCCTCGTGCGCCACGGCCATGTGCGCTACGTGGGCGTGTCGAACTGGGCTGCCTGGCAGATCGCCAAGGCGCTGGGCATCGCCGAGCGCGACCGGCTGGCGCGCTTCGAGTCGCTGCAGGCGTACTACACCATCGCCGGGCGCGACCTGGAACGCGAACTGGCGCCCATGCTGCGCAGCGAAAACGTCGGCCTGATGGTCTGGAGCCCGCTGGCGGGCGGCCTGCTGAGCGGCAAGTTCGGCCGCGACGTCGAGGCGCAACAAGGCAGCCGCCGCACCACCTTCGACTTCCCGCCGGTGAACATCGACCGTGCCTACGACTGCATCGACGTGATGCGCCAGCTGGCCGAGGCCCGCAAGGTGTCGGTGGCGCAGATCGCACTGGCATGGCTGCTGCACCAGCAGGTGGTGACCAGCGTGATCATCGGCGCCAAGCGCGCCGAGCAGCTGGACGACAACATCGCCGCCACCGCCATCAAGCTGACGCCCGACGAACTGGCCACGCTGAACAAGGTGAGCGCGCTGCCTGCCGAGTACCCCGGCTGGATGCTCGAGCGCCAGGGCGGCGCGCGGGCCAAGCGCCTGGCGGAGTCAGGCCAGCGCGGCTGAGGCTTCCGGCGCTTGCGAGGCAGCGAGGCGCGCGGCGTGGGCCGCCGTCGCGCGCAGGGCGCGCAAGTCGATGTGGCGGGCCGCCTGCGCGGCATCGGGGTGCGCCAGGTGGGGCACGATGCCCAACAGGGGCGCACCGAGCCGGGCCCGCAGCGTCTGCAGGTTGGCCTGCGGCGACAGCATCAGCGGATCGACCATGCTGGCCACCCAGCCTGCGAGCACCAGCCCACGCGCGCGGATCGCCTCGGCGGTCAGCAGCGCATGGTTGAGGCAGCCCAGCCGCAGCCCGACCACCAGGATCACCGGCAAGCCCAGCGCCACCGCGAGATCGGCGCTGTCCAGGTCGTCTGCGAGGGGCACGCAGAAGCCGCCCACGCCCTCGACCACCACCGCATCGGCGCGCGCCGACAGAAGAGAGAAGGCCGACAGCAGCGGCTGCAGCGCGATGCGCACGCCCTCTTCCCCGGCCGCGAGGTGCGGTGACATGGGCGCACGAAGCAGGTACGGGCAGCGCAGCGCCAGCGGCGCATCGACGTTGCCGGCTTCTTGCAGGCGGGTGACGTCCTCGTTGTGCCATTCCCCGTCGATCTGCTCCAGGCCCGCGGCCACCGGCTTCATGCCCACCGCGCGCAGGCCCGAGCCGGCCAGCAGGCTCAGCATCGCGCTGCTGACCAGCGTCTTGCCGATGCCGGTGTCGGTGCCCGTGACGAACCAGCGGCGCGGCGTCATGCGGCCTCCTCGCAAGGCTGCTGCGCAAGCGCCTGCCCCAATGCGCAGATCAGCCGCGCCACGTCGGCCTCCGTGTGGCTGGCCGACAGCGCGATGCGCAGCCGGGCGGTGCCCTCGGGCACGGTCGGCGGGCGGATCGCGCCGACGCGCAGGCCCTGCGCATCGAGCAGCGCCATCGTCTGCATCGCGCGTGCGTTGTCTCCAACGATCAGCGGCTGTATCGCCGTGGCCGAAGGCGGCAGCCACACGCTGCCATCGCGGGGCAGCACCTGGGCCAGCCCCTGCCGCAGCTGCGAGATGCGGGCCCGCAGCCGGCCGCGCCGCTCGTCGCCCTCCTCGCCTTCGATCAATGAAAGGCTCGCGAGCAAGGCATGCGCGACTGCCGGCGGCGCGGCCGTGGTGAAGATGTAGGGCCGCGCGCGCTGCACCAGGTAATCGACGACGGTGCGATGCGCCGCCACGAAGGCGCCCGCCACGCCCGCCGCCTTGCCCAGCGTGCCCACCAGCACCAGCCGTTCGGAGCGCAGCCCCACGGCTTCGAGCACGCCGCGCCCGGTGGCGCCCAGCACGCCGAAGCCGTGCGCATCGTCGAGCACCAGCCAGGCGTCGTGCCGCTCGGCCAGCGCCAGCAGTTCGGCCACCGGGGCGATGCATCCGTCCATGCTGAACACCGCGTCGCTCACGATGAGCTTGACCGGCGCATCGCAGGCCCCGAGCTGCGCGTCGAGCGCGGCCACGTCTCGATGCGGATAGCGCTCGACGCGGGCCTTGGCCAGCCGCGCGCCGTCGATCAGCGAGGCATGGTTGAGCGCCTCCGAGAAGATCACCGCCTCCGCCCCGCCCAGCGCCGACAGCACCGCGAGGTTGGCCATGTAGCCGGTGCAGAAGAACAGGCTGCGCGCCTCTGGGATGAACGGCGCCATCCAGTCCCCGAGCCGTTCTTCGAGCTGCGCATGCGCCCGCGAATGGCCCAGGATCAGGTGCGAGCCGCCGCTGCCGGTGCCGTACAGCACTGCGCCTCCGGCCCAGGCCGCCGCCAGTGCGGGATGCGCGGCAAGGCCCAGGTAGTCGTTGCTGCTGAAGCCGAGAATGGTGCGCGGCGCCAAGGCTCCGTGCAGCGTGAGCGTCTGCCGGGGCGCGCAGCCGGTCTCGGCAATCTGGCGGCAGCGGCGCAACGACTGCGCGTCGAGCGCGGCAATCTCGCCTTGCAGGCGCTCAAGCAAGCGCGACATCGCGAGCTCCTTCTTCCTGTGCGCCGGTGGCCGCGACGGCCTTCAGCGTGGCCAGCGTGCCGTCGACCAGCAGGTCGATTTCGTCGTCGCCGATGGCATACGGCGGCATCAGGTAGACGGTGTTGCCGATCGGGCGCATCAACAGCCCGTGGTCTCGCGCCGCCAGGTGGAAGCGCTCGGCGAAGCGCGCGCCCGGCTCGCGCACGTCGAATGCGGTGATCAGGCCCTGCTGGCGCAGGTGATCGACCGGCAAGCCCTCGAGCCCTTCGCGCAGTCTTTGCAGCAGGCGCGCGGCGCGGGCGCGGTTACGCCGCAATACGTCTTCGCTTTCGAACAGGTCGAGCGTGGCCAGCGCCGCGCGGCAGGCCAGCGCGTTGCCGGTGTACGAATGCGAATGCAGAAAGCTGCGCGCCGCATCGTCGTCGACGAAGCCGGCGTAGATGTCGTCGCGCGTCATCACCAGCGCGAGCGGCAGGTAACCACCGCTGATGCCCTTCGACAGGCACAGGAAGTCCGGCCAGATGCCGGCCTGCTCGCAGGCGAAGAAGCTGCCGGTGCGGCCGCAGCCGACCGCTATTTCATCGGCGATCAGATGCACCTCGTGGCGGTCGCACAGCGCACGCACGCGGCGCAGGTAGTCGGGGTCGTGCATCGCCATGCCGGCGGCGCATTGCACCAGCGGCTCGAGGATGACGGCGGCGATGCTGTCGTGATGCTCGTCCAGCAGCGATTCGAGTTCGGCGGCGGCGCGGCGCGCCGCGTCGGCGGGGCCTTCGCCCGGCAACGCGCCGCGCGCGTCCGGCGAGGCGACGAGATGCGCGTTCGCGAGCAGCGGCGCGTAGGCGTCGCGAAACACCGGCACGTCGGTGACGTGCAACGCGCCCAGGGTCTCGCCGTGGTAGCCCTGGCGCAGCGCCACGAAACGCTGCTTGCCGCCACGCCCGGCATTGCGCCAGGCATGGAAGCTCATCTTCAGCGCGATCTCCACAGCCGAGGCGCCGTCGGAGGCGTAGAAGCAATGGCCCAGCGCATGGCCCGTGAGCGCTGACAGGCGCTCGGCCAACTCCACCGCCGGCGCATGCGTGCAGCCCGCGAGCATCACGTGCGGCAGCGTGTCGATCTGCGCCTTCAGCGCGGCGTTGATGGCCGGGTGCGCATGGCCGAACAGGTTGACCCACCAGGAGCTGGTCGCGTCCATGTAGCGCCTGCCTTCATGGTCGAACAGCCAGACGCCCTCGCCCCGCGCGATGGGCAGCGGCGGCGCGGCTTCGAGCCGGATGCTCTGGGTGCACGGGTGCCACACATGGCGACGGCTGCGTTGCTGCCAGCCTGCATTGCCGGGAGAAGAATCGGTCGTTGAAGGCACCCGCGTATTCCTTTGAAGAGGGACTGAGGCGCGGGATCGTATAGACGCGTCACGCTGCGGGCAAACGGGCTTTGACGGCGTGACAAGGCGGTGTGTTGGGCGATGTTGGCGGGGGTAGAACGCGCGTTGGAGTCAACGTCGCGCAAGACAACGTCATCGTGCGAGCGGACCGGCATGCGGGCTCGTTGCAAGTTGTCAGGCTGCCGCCAGAGATCGCTGCGGAATGTCCGGTTTTCGCTGGCGAGCGAAGTGTTTCCGCGCTATTCGGCCATGCTTCTGGCGCATTTGCAACATCGCTAGCCTGGGCTTTTTCTCACCAGCGCGGTGATGTAGCCACGCAGCGTGATCGCACCGCGCTCAGGCCGCTGCGGCTCTAACCTGCTTTCGAGCGTCAGGCGCGTCATCGCCGCATAAGACCTGGCTGCAGCGTTCGAGAAGCCCTGCGCCTCGAATGCCTGCACCCATTGCGCCTGCGGCGTCTGCACCGCCTCCACCGGCCGCCCCAGCGCCTCGGCAAAAGCCGCCGCCACGTCGGCGGACGAGTAGCGCGCCGGCCCTTCGACATAGTGCGGGCCGGAAGACTCGGCCGGCCCCAGCATCAGCTTTGCAGCGAACTCGCCCAGGTCGTGCGGCGCGACCATCGGTAGCGTGAACTCCGGCGGGTACATGGTGTGCACCTTGCCCTCTTCACGCGCGGTCTTCAGCGACGCGTCCCAGTTGCTCATGTAGTAGGCCGCTCGCAATGCGCTGAACGGCGCCGGCCCGGCCTGCAGCGCCTGCTCCATCTCGTAAAGCACGCCAAGGTCGCCGATGCCTCCGCCGGGCTGCGCGCCATAGGTCGATTCGGCAACGATCTTCTCGGGCCTGCAGCCCTCGAGCGCGGCCAGGATCGCTCGCAAGCTGCGGCGTTCCTCGGCGACCGTGTCGGTGGACGGCGGCGCCGGCGGGTTCAGCACGAAAATCCTCTTGCCGCCCTGGAACACACGGTGCAGCGCGGGCGTGTCGAAAACATCGACCTCCGCCACGCGCGCGCCCTTGCGGCACAGCGCCTCGGTCTTGCTCGCATCGCGCGTCAGCACGGTGACGGGTTCGTTGCGCGCGAGCAAGGCCTGCGCGAGCGCCGAGCCGACATGGCCCGTCGCGCCAAGAATGATGTGCATCGCCAGCCTCCCGAGCTCAGCCGCGCTTCTCGGCGTTGCGCTTGCGGGTGGCGGCTGCCTTCTTGGCCGACGCGGAACGCTCGGCGGCCGTGCGATGTGCCGCAGCGGCGCCGCCCAGCCGGCCGCCTTTTCGCGCCGGCGCATGGTTCTCGGCCTTGCCGCGGCCGGAGCCCGACTTCTTTCCGCCGCCGGTCTCGGCATTCACCGTGGCCCAGGCGCGGCGTTCGGCCTCGTCCTTGCCGACGCCGCGGTGTTCGTAGCCTTCCTCGATGTGCTCGGCCTGCCGCTTCTGCTTGTCCGAATAGGACGACTTGTCGCCTCTTGGCATGTTCGTGCTCCTGCAATGTTGAGGAGCTTCCGATGCTGGAGATGCACGCCGCCTTGCGGGTAAGAAGACGCAAGCGCCTCGCGTAAGCGCTGTCTGTCTTCTGTCAAGGGTGTGTCAGGAGGCCGGCCACGCCACTTACGTCGGGACGCTGGCAAGAAGCGGCGCCGGTGCCAGCGAAGCCACCATGGCCAGCAGCGTGTCGCCGAAGCCGCCGCGTGCACGCGCATCGGTGCGCGCGCTGGTGATGACGCGCGGGCCGACGCTCCAGGCAATGCGCGCACCGCTGGCCTGCAGCGCCTCGATCAGCGCCACGTCTTCGCTGCAGGCCAGCGGCGCGAAGCCGCCGGCACGGCGATAGGCATCGGCCGCCACGCCCAGGTTGGCGCCGTGCACATGCCGGTGGTTGTCGGCATGCGTGTAGCGGCTGTCGAAATGCGCCCTCGCCCGCTCGCCTTCGGCGCCGAGCACGCTCCAATCGTCGACGCTGACGCAGCCGCACACCGCGTCGGCGTTTTCGGCGAGCTGCATCGCCAGCCAGTCGGGCGCGACCACGGTGTCGGCATCGGTGAAGGCCAGCCATCGCGCGCCGGCCTCGATGCACAGCTCGGCACCGCGGGCGCGCGCAATGCCGACGTTGCGCACGTCGAGCGCCAGCCGCGCCACGCGGTGCTGCTCGGCGATACGGTCGCTGCCGTCGGTGCAACTGTCGAGCACCACGATCACGCCCACCGGCTCGCCATCCAGCGCGGGGTGCCGCGCCGCCGCCCAGACTGCGGCCAGCGCCGCGCCCAGCCGTTCGCATTCGTTGTGCGCGGGAATCACGACGCCGATCATCGGATGCCCTCGCGCTGCGCCACCGAGCGGCCGTCGCGTGCCCATACATGCAGCACGAAATCGTCTTCCTCGTGAAGCACCAGGCGTGCGAGACCCAGTGCGCCGAGGATGCCGTGCACCTCGTCCGTCGGCAGGCCTCGCTGCTCGAAGCCGGGCCGCCAGTCGCAGGCCACCAGCATGCCGTCGGCGGCCAGAAAGGCCTCGCAGCATTCGGCCACGCGCTGCATGTCCGCGCGCTGCAGGAAATAGCCGACTTCACTGAGCACGATCAGGTCGAAGGGGCCGGCGTCGCGCGGCCAGTCGCCGGGCAGCACGTGCCGTTCGACACGCACGTTGGGCAGTTCGCGGGTGCGCTCTTGCGTGATCTGAACCGCGCGGTCGGAGAAATCGCTCGCCAGCAACTGCCCGCAGCGTGGCGCGAGCGCATGCGTGAGTTCGCCGGCGCCGCAGCCGGGTTCATAGGCCTTGCCGTAGTGCTGCCGCGGCAGCGCGGCCAGCAGCACGTTGCGCTTGCGGGCTTCGTACCAGCGCTCGCGCAATGCGTAGGGGTCGTCGCTGGACGCGTAGAGTGCGTCGAAATACGGGCGCTTTCCCTCGGTCACAGAAACACCACCTCGTAAGGCCGCGCGGCGCGTTGCACGGTGGTGTCGCGCAGCACCGGGCCGGAGCCGGTGGAAGCGTCACTCCGCAACTGGCTGGTGAAGGCCTGTACCGCCGCACGCTTGCGGCGCACGGCCTCTTCGCTGAGCAACAGGCGAAAGGCGTGCTGCCACGGCATGCGCGCATCGCCGGGGCGCGACCAGTGCCAGCCCCATACCGGCACTTCGACCAGCCGTGCGCCCGCGCTCGCGGCGGCCATGGCACAGGCCTCGCCAGTGGCTTCATGGTCGGGATGGCCGTCGTGGCGCCAGGTGGTGAACACCACGTCGCGTGGCCGCAGCAGCGACACCAGGCGTGCCGCGAGCACCGCCCGCAATGCCTTCAGGCCGCCATCGGGCATGCCAAGCCGGGCTGGCTCGATGCCGTCCAGCCCCAGGCGATGCAACGCCCGCAGGCTCTCGCGCGGGCGGGCCTGCGCGAGCCGCTCGGCCGGCCATTCGGTGGACCCCTGATGGCTGGCGGTGCCGTCGGTCACGGCGATCACTTCGACCGGCGTGCCGCTGTCGGCCAATTGCGCGAGCAGGCCACCGACGGACAGAACCTCGTCGTCGGGATGTGGCGCCACGACGACCGCGCGCGAACCCGCGGGAACCAGATCGTGCGGCGCAACCGTGGGCAGGCCTGCCAGGCCGGGCCAGTTGCGCCATTCGGCTTCGGTCGTGCCTTCGCCGCGGATGGCGCGGCTTTCTACAGCGTCCATGGCGATGTCTCCTCTTCGGTGCTTCTGGTGATGACCAACTGGCCGAGCGCCGCAAGGTCGCGCTCGGCATGGCTCTGGCGCAGGAACACGGGCAGATCGGCCATGGCGCGCGCGAACTGCGGTTCACGGCACAGCGGACCGGCACCGACCGCGCGGCCGGCGTGGTGCATGAGGTCTGCGGCGGCTCGCTCGACAGCGAGCCGGACCCGCATCGCGACGCGCTGCGCGTTGTCGCGCGGATGGCGGTCGATCCATTCGGCGGATTCGCGCAGCAAGGCAGCGGCCCCGCCGAGTGCAACCTCTATAGCGCCCAGATGAGCTTGCCGGTGGGCATCGGCCTTCGGCCCGGTGGATTCGCGAACCCGCCGCGCAATGCCGAGCGCGCCGCCAAACCAGCAGGCAGCAATGCCCGCCCCGCCCTGCCAGAAGCCCGGGCGCCGCGTGTAGTCGCCGGGCTGGCCGATCAGCACGGCCCGTGCGTCGTCGAAGCGCACATCGACACTGGCGCTCGCGGCCATGCCGACGGCATGCCAGCCTTCACCGGTCACGCGGACGCCGGGCTGGTCCATCGCGACCGCTGCCAGGCATGGTTCGCCTTCCGCATTCCAGCCGCTGACCACCGCATGCGTGACGCTGGCCGCGCCGGAACACCAGGCCTTGGTGCCATTCAGCCGCAGATCGCGTCCGCCTTCAGCCGCTTCGAAAACCACGCGTGCATCGGGCGGCTCGGCGCACCATGTGCCCCAGCGCGCGCCCGACGGAACGGCCGGCACGCCGCCAAGCTCGGCCAGGATGGCGAGCGCGTCCGTGTGGCCTTCGAAAAGCTTGACGAGCGAGAGATCGTGCGCCGCGACTGCTGCCAGCACGCGCCAGCGCGCGAGAGTCTGGCCGCTGCCCGGTAGAGGAAGAGCGTCGAGTCCCGCGTCGACCAGGTGCTCGAGCGCCAGGTCGCGACCGTGCCGGCGTGTGAGCGAGGCAAGGGCATCGGCGGGGGCTGCATCGAACATGGCCAGACCTTAGAAAAGCCTCGCGCGCCAACCCGTCGGCGCGCAGCACCGGCGCCTGTAGGAGCTTGGCTGCCGCTCGGCCTCTTCCTTCGCCTGTCCGCAGGAACACTCTGGCGCCCTGCTGGTTGAACGCAGCGTCAGCGTGTTCTACGTGTTCGCAGTGTGATGGAGTAGCGCAACGCCTCGGTCGGCGCAATGGCGTGTTGCCATGCCCAGCGCGCCGGCCCGCGCAGCAGGTACACCGAGCGCGGCTCGATCAGGAATTCGAGAGCGGCCGGCCCCGAGGCTGCCGCGCCGGGCACGTAGGGCCTGAACTGCATCACCGCGTCGTTGTGCAGAGAGACGCCGATGATGTCCTCGAAGTCGGGCACGTCGCGGTGCCAGCCCAGCGGTGTGCCGGGCCGGTACTCGGCGATCAGCACGTGGCTGAGGTCTTCGGGCCCGATGCCGGCCCATGCGGCCACCTTGGCCCGCAGCGGATGCAGCGCCTCGGGCAGCGGCGCGCCGGGCTTGAGGCGGTTGGTGTCGAAGTCGTAGCTGCCGCCGAAGCTGGTGCCGCGGCGCCGCGCCGTGTATTCCTTGTAGCGCATCTCCTTGAGCGGCAGGCCCTGCACGATTCGCAGCAGTTCGGCCTCTTCGGCGGCGCACAGGAAGCCGCGCTCGTAGCGCAGGCCCCCGATGGCCGCCACCGGCGCCTCGCCGAACAGGTCGGGCTGGGCGGCATGCTCGAGGCGGCTGGCGGTGCGCATTTTCCTTGTCACCTGCCTTCAGTCACGGTTTCATGGTGCGCCATCTGCGTCCCCGGCCATTCGCACATGCCACCAGCGCGGCAGCAGTTCGCGGATCTCGGCGCGCGCGAAGCGGTCGTCCAGCAGATGCAGCACGCCCCTGTCTTCCTCGGTGCGGATCACGCGGCCGGCGGCCTGCACCACCTTCTGCAGGCCCGGGTAGAGGTAGGTGTACTCGTAGCCCTTGCCGAAGCGCGTCTGCATGCGCTCGCGGGTGATCTCGTTGAGCTCGTTGTATTGCGGCAGCCCCAAGCTGGCCACGAAGGCGCCGATGAGCCGGCTGCCCGGCAGGTCGATGCCCTCGCCGAAAGCGCCGCCCAGCACCGCGAAGCCGATGCCCTGCCCGCCTTCCTCGAAACGCGCGATGAAGCCGTGGCGCTCGGCCTCGCGCATGCCGCGCGTCTGCGTCCACACCGGCACGCCGGGGTGCCGCATCGAGAAGGCGGCGCAGGCTTTCTCGAGATAGTCGAAGCTGCTGAAGAACGCGAGGTAGTTGCCCGGCAGGCGCTCGAACTGCGCGCCGATGATGTCCGCCACGTTGCGCAGCGAGCCCGCGCGGTCGCGAAAGCGCGTCGACACATCCACGGCCACTTCCACACGCAGCTGCGCGCTGTGGAACGGCGAGGCCACGTCGAGCAGCGCGGTGTCTTCGGGCAGGCCGAGTGCGTCGCGGTAGAACTCGAAAGGCGACAGGGTGCCCGAGAAACAGGTGACCGACGCCGCCTCCACGAAGCGCCCTTGCAGGAACGGCGCCGGCACCAGGTTGCGAATTGCCAGCCGGCGCGCCTGCTGCGTGGCGCCCAGCGTGCGCTCGAACACCGAATGGTCGCCGAAGGCCTCGGCCAGCCGCGCGAAATGCAGCGCGTCGAAGAAAAAGCGCTGCAGCGGCCCTTGCGAGGCATCGGGCGTGGCCGCGAAGTGCTCGGCCATGGCGGTGTTGGCCGCCTGCAGGGTGCGAAGAAAGCGCTCGGGGATCTCGTCGCCGGTTTCGTAGTCGGCCTGCTGCGACTGCTGCACGGTGTCCCACTCGCGGAACACGCGGGCCAGCGGACCGCGCAGCGCTGCGGGGGCCATGCGATGGGCTTCCTCCAGCGCGCCGCCGTCGAGCTCGGCGGTGTACATGCCGCGCGCGCGTTCGAGCAGGTTGTGGGCCTCGTCCACCAGCACGGCGGCGCGCCAGTCGGCCTCGCGCATGGTGGCGTAGAGAAAGGCGCTGCTGTCGAAGTAGTAGTTGTAGTCGCCGACGATGGCGTCGGCCCAGTGCGCCATTTCCTGTGCGAGGAAATAGGGGCAGACCTCGTGCGCAAGGCCGATGTCGCGCAGCGCCTGCCGGTCGAGCCACGCCACCTGCGCGGCCTGCTCGCGCGCGGCGGGCAGCCGGTCGTAGAAGCCCTTGGCGAGCGGGCATGCATCGCCGTGGCAGGCGCGATCGGGGTATTCGCAGACTTTTTCGCGGGCCGCGAGTTCGAGCACGCGAAGCCGGCCCTGGCCGCGTCCCTTGTCGAGCACCCGCAGCGCGTCGAGCGCCACAGGCCGGCCCGAGGTCTTGGCCGTGAGGAAGAACAGCTTGTCGATCTTGCGGCCGGCACGCGCCTTCAACAGCGGGAAGATGGTGGCCAGCGTCTTGCCGATACCGGTGGGCGCCTGCGCCATGAGGCAGCGGCCGCCCGCGCCCGCGCGATAAACGGCCTCGGCCAGCTCGCGCTGGCCGGCGCGAAAGCTGCCGTACGGAAACGCGAGCGCGGCCAGCGTGCCGTCCAGCGCGGCGCGATGCGCGGCTTCGCTTTCGGCCCAGGCGGCATAACGGCCGCACAGCAGTTCGAAGTGCTCGCGCAGGGCCTCGCGGGTGTGGTGCTCTTCGAGCACGGTCTCGTCACCGGTGGCAAGGTCGAGGTAGACCAGCGCGACCGTCATCTCGTCGAGGCCGTCCCGCTCGCAGAGCATCCAGCCGTAGGTGCGGGCCTGCGCCCAATGCAGCGCGCGGTGGTTGCCGCGAATGGCGTCGAAGTCGCCGCGGAAGGTCTTGATCTCTTCCACCCTTGCCTTGTGGAATTCATAGCCGTCGGCACGGCCGCGCACATGCACTCCGCCGCAGGTGGCTTCCAGACCGACCTCGCATTCATAGTCGCCGCCGCGCCGGTGCTGCACCAGCGCGTGGCCGGCCATGCCTTCGAGCGCGCTGGGCGCGGGCACGAAGCGAAGGTCGAGGTCGCCCGCCTTCGCGCCGAAGGCGCACAGGGCCTTGACGGAAACGGTGTGAGCAACCGGATGGAGGGGTTCGGAGTCCATTGCGAAACAACTGGATGGATATACAGATGTTATCGCCGACCGGGCCCAAGGACCAATCCTGGTGGCTGCTACGATGCCGCACCGGGGAAAACAGCCTCCCGGCCTGCAAAGCAAGACGGTGTCCCGTCCAAGCGCTGGAGACCCACAACCGAGCATTCCGTGGACACTGCCTTGCCCGACGCCCCCCCCGCGTCTTCCGCGCCTCCGCAGCCCGTCACTTTTGCCGAAGCCTTGCGCTTCTGGCTCAAGCTCGGCTTCATCAGCTTCGGCGGTCCCGCCGGCCAGATCGCGATCATGCACACCGAGCTGGTCGAGCGCCGCCGCTGGATCAGCGAGAAGCGCTTTCTGCATGCGCTGAACTTCTGCATGCTGCTGCCCGGCCCCGAGGCACAGCAGTTGGCCACCTATATCGGCTGGCTGATGCACAAGACCCGCGGCGGCATCGTCGCCGGGGCGCTGTTCGTGTTGCCTTCGCTGTTCATCCTGATCGCGCTGTCATGGATCTACCTCCGCTTCGGCAACGTGCCCGCGGTGGCCGGCGTTTTCTACGGCATCAAGCCGGCGATCACTGCGCTGGTCTTGCATGCGGCCCATCGCATCGGCAGCCGGGCATTGAGAAACGGGTGGATGTGGGGCATTGCAGCCGCAGCCTTCCTGGCGATCTTCGTGCTCGGCACGCCGTTTCCAGCCATCGTGCTGGCGGCCGGCCTGATCGGGTACTTCGGTGCGAAACGGGCGCCCGGCGTTTTCGCGCTGGGCGCCAGCCACGGCGCGGCCCGGCAGAGCTACGGACCCGCGCTGATCGACGACGACACGCCCACGCCGCCGCACGCACGCTTCTCGCGCTCGCGGCTGGTCAAGGTCCTGGGCATCGGCCTGGGCCTGTGGCTCGCGGCCATGGGCATTCTTGTTGCCTTCCAGGGCCTGGACGCGACCCTCGCGCAGATGGGCTGGTTCTTCACCAAGGCCGCATTGCTGACCTTCGGCGGCGCCTATGCCGTGCTGCCCTACGTCTACCAAGGGGCAGTCGAGCAGCATCACTGGCTGACGGGCGCGCAGATGATCGACGGGCTGGCGCTCGGGGAAACCACGCCGGGCCCGCTGATCATGGTCGTGGCTTTCGTCGGCTTCGTCGGCGGCTGGCTGCACCGGGTGCTGGGGCCTGATTCGCTCTTCCTGGCGGGTGCGCTGGCCGCCACCGTGGTGACCTTCTTCACCTTCCTGCCGTCATTCGTCTTCATTCTGGCCGGCGGCCCCGCCATCGAAGCAACGCACGGCAAGCTGGGGTTTACCGCGCCGCTGTCCGCCATCACGGCGGCGGTGGTGGGCGTGATCCTGAATCTGGCGTTCTTCTTCGCCTATCACGTGCTGTGGCCGCAGGGCTTCGGCGGCCACTTCGACGCCATGTCAGCGGCAATAGCCGTGGCTGCAGCCATTGCCTTGTTCCGCTTCAAGGTCGGGGTGCTGCCGCTGCTGGGTGCCTGCGCGATGCTGGGACTGGTGCTTTCCCTGCTGATCCCTGGCTAGCTAGTCAGTGCGCGTGCCGATGGTGGGCGTCCGGCACATGCGCATGGGCATGCCGCAGCGGCTCGTGCACATGGGGATGGCTGTGGGCGCCCGACGGCATGACCTCATGGGTGTGATCGTGGTGCCCGTCGTCATGGCGGTGCGCGTGTTCATGCGCGAGGCGCTCGTGCGCATGCTCGTGGCCATGGGACTCCATCAGGTGCAGCACCACGCCGAGCATCATCAGCACGCCGCCCGCCGCCATCACCCAGGTACCGCTTCGGTCGCCGAGCGCGATGGCAAAGGCCGCGCCGATGAACGGCGCAAAGGCGAAGACCGAGCCGGTGCGCGCAGCGCCGAAGGCTCTCTGCGCAAGCAGGTAGAAGCGAAGGCTGAGCCCGTACCCGGTCGCGCCGACGGCGAACAGGATCACCGCCGAAGCCGGCGCAGGTGCCGGCTCCTGCAGCAACCGGCCCAGCAAAGTAGCCGCCACCGCGCCGATGGCCGCCTTTCCCAGCACGACCTGCCCCGGGTCGCGTTCGGCCAGCGCGCGCGAAAGCGTGTTGTCGATGCCCCAGGCAGCAGTCGCCACCAGCACCGCCAGCACTCCCCAGAGTTGCGCGCCGCCGCTTCTGCCCTGGTCCAGAACCAGGGCGACGCCGCCGGCGAACAGAAGCAGCATGGCAGCCCATACGCGCCTGTCCATGGTCTCCTGGTAGAGCAAGCGCGCCAGCAGCGCCGTGAACAGCGCCTCCAGCGTCAACATCAGCGAAGCGCTGGTGCCGCCTGTGTGCTGCAGTCCCCAGGCGAGGGCGACCGGGCCGATCAACGCGCCGAACATGGCCATCAGCAGGAGCCGGGGCAGATCGGCGCGCACCATGCGCGCTTCGCGCTCCACCCGCTGGCGGGTCGCGAAGCCGACAGCCGCCGCACCAGCATAAAGAAGCGCCGCGGTCGTGAACGCCCCCATGCCCTGCCCGAAATGCTGGACGAGCGGCGTGCTGAGGCCGAAAAGAGCGGCAGCGAGCAATGCGAGCAGCCCGCCCTTCACGGCGGGGAGGGAAAGATGGCTGGCGGTCATGGTCGTCTATCTGGTGGCGAAGCGGATTGTCATGGCTGCGCTTCCTCTGCGAAATCGCAGGGGATAGCCTTGACGAGGCTTTCTCCGACAGGGAAAGCGTCGTTTTTCGGCAAAACTTGACAAGTTTTGCTTACAAATGCGACCGATGAACTCTCACTCCGCGATAGACCCCGAAGACTTCGACCGTCTGCTGAGCCGCAACCTCAAGCTCCCCCTGATCGGCGGCATCTTCGGCGCCATGGTGTTCGTCGGGCTGATCCTGTTCCTGCTCAACACCATCGGCTGGGTCGAGCACACCGACCGCGTGACCCGTGCCGCCAGCGAGCTGCAGCGCCAGAGCATCGACATGGAAACCGGCATGCGCGGCTTCCTCATCACCGGTGACGAGGCTTTCCTGGAGCCCTATCAGAGTGCCCTGCCCCGCATGAAGTCCGACACGGCCGCATTGCGCGAACTGGTGTCGGACAACCGCCAGCAGGTCGAGCGCCTCGACCGCATCGCGGCCACGCAGGCAACGTGGAACGAATTCGCGCGCAGCCTGATCGCCGCGCGCCGCGCCGGAGAGGACGCCCAGGCCCAGGTGCGGCTGGGCCGCGGCAAGCGGCTGACCGACGACATGCGCGCCGAGTTCAACGCCTTCATCGACACCGAACAGACGCTGCGCTTCCAGCGCAACAACAATGCCAACAGCACCGCGTGGTGGGTGATCTGCCTGTTCCTGCTGTTCACGCTGACGCTGACCGGGCTGGTGGCCTATTTCGGCCGCCGGCAGCTGATGCGGCTGTCCGACAGCTACGACGTGGTGCTGAAGGAGCAGGCAGCCCACGCCGACCGACTGACGCACGAGGCCTGGCTGCGCGGCGCGCAGACCGAGCTGGTGGGCGAACTGGTGGGCGAGCTCAGCGCGCCGGACATGGGACGCAAGATCCTGGCCTTCTTCTCGCGCCACCTGGGCACATCGGTCGGCGCCATGTATGTGCGCGAACGGCACGGGCCGCTGCGCCGGGCCGCGAGCTATGGTTTCTCGAGCGCGGCCGAGGCCACGCCGCAAGTTTTCTCGCCGACCGAGAGCCTGGTCGGCCAGGCCGCGGCCGAGCGCCGCCGCATGGTGATCGAGCCTGTCGATGCCGACTACCTGAAGGTCAATTCGGGCCTGGGCGAGATGACGCCCAAGGCCGTGCTGCTTCTGCCGGTGGCCAGCGACGGCATGGTCAACGGCGTGATCGAACTCGGCCTGCCGGGCCCGCTGGACGAGCGCGGCAGCCAGCTGCTGGACGTGGTGGCCGACGACATCGGCAGCTCGCTGGCTGCGGCGCGCTACCGCGAGCAGTTGCAGGACGTGCTGGCCGAGACCCAGCAGCTCAACGAGGAACTGCAGGTGCAGCAGGAAGAACTGCGCACCGCCAACGAAGAACTCGAGGAGCAGTCGCGTGCGCTGCGTGCCTCCCAGGCCATGCTGGAGAACCAGCAGGCCGAGCTGGAGCAGACCAACAGCCAGCTGTCGGAGCGCACCGAGGCGCTCGACCAGCGCAACACCGCGCTGCGCCGCGTGCAGCGCGACCTGGAAGACCGCGCCGACGAACTGCAGCGCGCCAGCCGCTACAAGTCGGAGTTCCTGGCGAACATGTCGCACGAGCTGCGCACGCCGCTGAACAGCGCGCTCATCCTGGCCAAGCTGCTGGGCGACAACCCGCAGGGCAACCTTACCAAGGAGCAGGTGAAGTTCGCGGAGTCGATCTATTCGTCGGGCAACGACCTGCTGGTGCTGATCAACGACATCCTCGACATCTCGAAGGTCGAGGCCGGCAAGCTCGAAGTGGTGCCTGAAGACGTCTCCCTGCGCCGGCTCGCCGAGAGCCTGGAAACCACTTTCCGGCCGCTGGCGAAGCAGAAGAACCTGAGCTTCCGCCTCGAAATCAAGCCCGATGCGCCCGCCTCGCTCGTGACCGACCGCCAGCGCGTGGAGCAGATTCTGAAGAACCTGCTGTCGAACGCGCTCAAGTTCACCGACCGCGGCGAAGTGGCGCTGGTGGTGTCTGCCGCGGCGGACGGCGGCGCTACCTTTGCGGTGTCCGACTCGGGCATCGGCATCGACCCGCAGCAGCACGAGCTGATCTTCGAGGCCTTCCGCCAGGCCGACGGCACCACCAGCCGGCGCTACGGCGGCACGGGACTGGGCCTGTCGATCTCGCGCGACCTCACGCAGCTGCTGGGCGGCACGCTCGCAGTGCAGAGCCAGCCGGGCCAGGGCAGCACCTTCGTGCTGCAGCTTCCGGCCAAGGCGCCGCAGGCCTCGGGCAATGCATCGGCCGCGCCGTCGGCCGTCTACACGCCCAAGCCGGCGCACGCCCCGGTTGGCTTGGCACCGGCCGCGCCAGCCGTGCCGCTCCCGCCCCAGCCACCCTCCCCGGTGCCCGCGCCGCAGTTCGCGGACGACCGCTCGCTGCCGCGCGACCAGGTGCGCCGCGTGCTGGTGATCGAGGACGAGCCGCAGTTCGCGCACATCCTCTACGACCTGGCGCACGAACTCGGCTACCGCTGCCTGGTGGCGCACGGCGCGGCCGACGGCTTCGAGCTGGCCACGCAGTTCGTGCCCGACGCCATCCTGCTGGACATGCGCCTGCCCGACAGCACCGGCCTGGACCTGCTGCAACGCCTGAAGGACTCGCCGCACACCCGCCACATCCCGATCCACGTGGTTTCGGCCGCCGACAACGCGCAGGGCGCGGCGCTGCAGATGGGCGCCATCGGCTATGCGCTGAAGCCGACCACGCGCGACGAGCTGATGCGCGTGTTCGCGCGGCTGGAAGACAAGCTCACCCAGAAGGTCAAGGTGGTGCTGCTGGTGGAAGACGACGAGCTGCAGCGCGAGAGCGTGATGCGCCTGATCGAGGACGACGACATCGAGATCGTCGCCGTGGGCTCCGGCGAAGAGGCGCTGGAGCTGCTGCGCACCCGCGTCTTCGACTGCATGATCACCGACCTGCGGCTGCCCGACATGCAGGGCAGCGAGCTGCTCAAGGCGATGGCGGCCGAGGAAATCGTGTCGTTCCCGCCGGTCATCGTGTACACCGGGCGCAATCTCACGCGCGACGAGGAAACCGAGCTGCAGCGCTACTCGCGCTCGATCATCATCAAGGGCGCGCGCTCGCCCGAGCGCCTGCTGGACGAAGTGACGCTGTTCCTGCACAAGGTGGAAGCCGAACTGTCGAGCGAACGCCAGGGCATGCTCAAGACGGCGCGCGGGCGAGACCGCATCTTCGAGGGCCGAACCATCCTGCTGGTGGACGACGACGTGCGCAACATCTTCGCGCTGACCAGCGCGCTCGAGCAGCGCGGAGCGGCCGTGGAAATCGGCCGCAACGGCCGCGAGGCGTTGGAAAAACTCGACCAGGTGCGCGAGATCGACCTGGTGCTGATGGACGTGATGATGCCGGAGATGGACGGCCTGGAGGCCACGCGCCGCATGCGCGCCGACCCGCGCTTCGAGAAGATGCCGGTGATCGCCATCACCGCCAAGGCCATGAAGGACGACCGCGAGCAATGCCTGGCCGCGGGCGCCAACGACTACCTCGCCAAGCCCGTGGACCTGGAACGGTTGTTCTCGCTGCTGCGGGTGTGGATGCCGAAAATGGAGCGCCTGTGACCACCTCACACCCCACCTCTCCAACGCCGCCGGCCACGCCGCCGCTGCCGCCGCTGAGCGACACAGAAATCGAGCTGCGCCTGCTGATGGAGGCCATCTACCTCAAGTACAGCTACGACTTCCGCAACTACACCATGGCCTCGCAGAAGCGCCGCGTGCTGCATGCGCTCGAACAGCTCGGGTTGCCGAGCATCTCGGCGCTGCAGGACCGCGTGCTGCGCGACCCGCTGCTGTTCGGCCGGCTGCTGCAGTTCCTGACCATCCCGGTGAGCGAGATGTTCCGCGACCCGGCGTACTTCCTGGCGCTGCGCCAGCACGTGGTGCCGATCCTGCACACCTACCCCTCGGTCAAGGTCTGGGTGGCGGGCTGCAGCACCGGCGAGGAAGTGTTCTCGCTCGCCATCCTGCTGCGCGAGGAAGGCCTGCTCGAGCGCACGCAGATCTACGCCACCGACATCAACCCGGCCTCGCTGGAGAAGGCGCGCCAGGGCATCTTTCCGCTGGAGGCGATCCGCGGCTACACCACCAACTACCAGCGCGCGGGCGGACGCAGCGCGTTTTCCGACTACTACACAGCCGCCTACGAAGCCGCGCGCTTCGACCCCTCGCTGTGTGCCGACGTGATCTTTGCCGACCACAGCCTGGCCACCGACAGCGTGTTCGCGGAAACGCAGCTGGTGTCGTGCCGCAACGTGCTCATCTACTTCAACCGGCAGTTGCAGGACCGGGCGCTGGGGCTGTTCCACGAGTCGCTGTCGCACCGCGGCTTCCTGGGGCTGGGCTCGAAGGAGAGCATCGATTTCTCCGGCTATTCGGACCGCTTCGACACGCACGCGCGCGCGGAGCGCATCTACCGCAAGGCCACATGAAAAGGCGGATTCGCTCGACCAACAAGCGCGTGGAGGCCGTGGTGCTCGGCGCCTCCGCGGGCGGCATCGACGCGCTCAACACGCTGCTGCGCGACCTGCCCGCCACCTGGCACATTCCGTTGGCCGTGGTGCTGCACCTGCCAGAGGAACACGAGAGCCACCTGGCCGAGATCTTCGCGCAGCGGCTGCCCATTCCGGTGCGCGAGGCGGGCGACAAGATGCCGCTTGCAGCCGGCAGCCTGTACTTCGCGCCGCCGGGCTATCACCTGTCGATCGAGCGCGAGCGCACCTTCTCCCTGAGCTGCGAGCCGCCCGTGCTGTTCTCGCGGCCGTCGATCGACGTGCTCATGACCTCCGCGGCCGATGCCTACGGCCCCGCCCTCGCCGGTTTCCTGCTGACCGGCGCCAACTATGACGGTGCCGAGGGGCTGCACCGCATCCATCTGGCCGGCGGACTGACCGCCGTACAGGACCCGACCGAAGCTCAGATCCCGACCATGCCCCAAGCCGCCATCGCGCGCCACGCCCCCGACTACGTGCTCCCGTTGCGCGAACTGCGCGCCCTGCTTCTGCAACTGGAGTCGGCCCATGAACATTGACATCGAGAGCAAGCTGCTGATCGTCGATGACCTGCCGGAGAACCTGCTGGCGCTGGAGGCGCTCATCCGTGCGCCGGGGCGCGTGGTGTATCGCGCGGCCTCGGCCGAAGCGGCGCTGGCGCTGCTGCTGGAGCACGAGTTCGCGCTGGCCATCGTCGACGTGCAAATGCCGGGCATGAACGGCTTCGAGCTGGCCGAGCTGATGCGCGGCACCGAGCGCACGCGGCACATTCCCATCATCTTCGTGAGCGCCGCGGGGCGCGAGCTGAACTACGCTTTCCAGGGCTACGAAAGCGGCGCTGTCGACTTCCTGCACAAGCCGCTGGACCCGCACGCGGTGGTCAGCAAGGTCAACGTGTTCGTCGACCTGCACCGCCACCGCAAGGCGCTGCGCCACGAGATGGACCAGCTCGCGGCCGCCCACCACAAGCAGGAAGAACTGGTGCAGCAGTTGCAGCACACCCAGCGCGAGCTGGAGCGCGCGGTGCGCATGCGCGACGACTTCATGTCGATGGTGTCGCACGAGCTGCGCACGCCGCTCAACACCCTCTACCTCGAGGCGCAGCTGCGCCAGCTGCATCTGTCGAAGGGCAACCTCGCCAACTTCGCGCCCGACAGGCTGCCGTCGATGATCGAGCGCGACCAGCGGCAGATCCGCAACATGGTGCGTCTGATCGACGACATGCTCGACGTGACGCGCATGCGGCGCGACGCGCTGTCGATCCAGACCAAGCCGGTGGACCTGAGCGCGCTCTCCCGCGCGGTGGTCGAAAACCTGCGCCAGCAGGCCGAGGCCGCCGGCTCGGTCATCACGCTGCAGGCGCCGCCCGAGCTGCGCGGCGTGTGGGACGAATTCCGCATCGAACAGGTGCTCACCAACCTGCTGACCAACGCGCTGCGCTACGGCGGCGGCAAGCCGGTGGAGATGACGGTGAGTCTCGAAGGCGACACCGCCCGGGTGGCGGTGCGCGACCAGGGCATCGGCATCGCGCCGGAAGACCACGCGCGCATCTTCGAGCAGTTCGAGCGCACCGACGACAGCCGCCGGCATGCGGCGGGGCTGGGCCTGGGGCTGTACATCACGCGCAAGATCGTGTGCCTGCATGCGGGGCACATCGGCGTGGAGAGCGCCCCCGGCGAGGGCTCGACCTTCGTAGTCGAACTGCCGCTGCAGATTCCCGATTCCGGCAACACCGCCGCGCAACCAGCGTAGGCATGCTCCTACCCCCATGCGGGCGGGCGGCCGCGATACTGATTACTTCGAAAATCCGGAAAGAAACAAAGCTGTGAATGTGCTGATCGTCGACGACAACGAAGCCGCGGCCGACCTGTTGCAGGAACTGCTGACATTGCAGGACCACACGGCGCGCTGCACCTACACAGCCCGACAGGCGCTCGACGCGGCCGCAGCCGAGAGCTTCGATGCCGCGCTGATCGACCTCACGCTGCCCGACTTCCCGGGCACCGAAGTGGCCCGCCAGTTGCGCGCCAATGCGGCCTCTGGCGCACCGAAGCTGCTGGTGGCGATCTCGGGTTTCTCGGCCAATGACAGCGGCGGCCAATCGGCCAAGGGCCTGTTCGACCACCACCTGCAAAAGCCGATCGACATCGACAAGCTGGACCGGATCCTGGCGCAGCCGCCGGGCTGAACACGGCTCAGCGCCGTTTGCCGCGCCTCGTGTAGCTGCGCATGGCCTCGTAGCGATACAGCCGGAATCCGTCCCTCTGCATGAAGCTGACCGGCTCCCAGCCGCGGGCCA
Source organism: Variovorax sp. (assembly GCF_965279555.1). Classification (NCBI taxonomy): domain Bacteria; kingdom Pseudomonadati; phylum Pseudomonadota; class Betaproteobacteria; order Burkholderiales; family Comamonadaceae; genus Variovorax; species Variovorax sp. The sequence continues at coordinate 2,376,687 of NZ_OZ257247.1, forward strand.
GCGCGCTGTCGGTGATCTGCGCCATCTGCACGCCCAGGTAGTCCTGCAGGCTGTCGGCCACGGCGAGTTCGAACTTCTCGAGTTCGCCATCGAGCGCGTGCACCGCGGCGATGGCGGTTTCGACGCTGGTGAAGGGGTGCACGGGCATCGACGTTGCATCGCCCGTGCGCGCACGCGGCGGGCTGGGAAGCTCTGGCGCGAAGCTGATGGTGGCCCCGCCTTCCATTCCGATGAGTCCGGTCATGCCATTAACCCGACGTCGCGCGGATAGGCGATGCCGCCAGGCGCCGTCAGGCCGAGGCTCTTGAGGTCTTCGGTTATTGCTGTTGCCACCTCGATCTGTTCAACCATGGTTCCTCGCTCCTTCGGCATTTCCGTGCCGTTGGAGCATTCAAGGCAAGCGTCATGCCTTGTGGAATTCGGGGGTGCGACAAAGGAGGTGCGTGGCGGCCGAATCCAAGAATGTGACTTTTTGTGACTTTTTCGTCACTTGCAGAAACAAAAATGGCATGCCAGAAGGCATGCCATGGGTTGGAGAAAGCCGTCAGTCGCGGTCTTCGTAATAGTCGCCGTTAGGCGGACGGTACGGATAGCCGGGGCCGTAGTAGACGCGGCCCGGAGGCGGCACGTAGACCGGGGCCGGACGGTAGTACACGGGCGGCGGGGGACGGTAATAGACCGGTGGCGGAGGTGCGTAGTAGATCGGGGCCGGATACGAATAGACCGGTGCGGGCGGGTAGTAAGGCGCCGCCGGATAAGCGTCGACATAGCCCGGCGTTCCGATCTGCACCGACCAGCTCGTGCGTGCGCTGGCGGAGCCCACGGCAAGCAGCGCAGCGGCCGCGATTGCGCCGATGGCGGCCCATTTGAAAACGGAAGAATGATTTTTGGTGTTCATTGCGGCTCCAGAGCCAGGAGGGACCGGGGCGGACAGCGCCCGGGTTCATACGCAACGCATCTTGCACGCACGCGGTGCACCCGGCGCGCGGACAGATGGTTGCCAAACGTCACCGCCGCGCGATTTCCCGGCGTGTCAGCATCACGTCGCCGCCCGTCGTATTGAAGGAGATGGTCGGGGCGCTGAAGTCGCTCAGTGGCGCACCGAGGCCGATTTCCCCGCTGCCGTGCAGCACGCATTCCTCGCGCCGCAGGGCAATTTCGGTGCTGGGGCCGCCATTGCCGTTGAAACGCACCCAGGTGCCGTACGTGCTGACGTCGATCAGCACGCAACTGCCCTGCCGCACCTCGATGCGCGCATGCAGCCGGGACACGCGCGGATCGTTCACCACGAACTGCGCGTCGTCGACGCGGCCGAGATGGATGGGCAACTGCTCGAGGCTGAACATGGAGCGCACGTCGAGCCAGGCCAGCTCGATCTGGCCGAACGATGAATCAGGCATGCGCGCAGGCGCGAGCGCCGCGGGCACGGTCAGGAAAGACGTCACTTCCTCCTGCCAGTCGATGCGGTGCACCACCGACATCTCGCTGCGCCCGCGAATGTTGATGAGCCCGAGGTCGCGGTGCTGCACGCCGCCATCGCGCAGCTGCGAGATCACGGCGTCGGTCACCCAGATCTGGCCGGGGCCGGCAAGGTCGCTGAGCCGCGACGCCAGGTTGACGGCGTCGCCATAGCAATCGCCCTCGACCTCCACCACATCGCCGCTGGCAACGCCGATCTGCAGCGCCATGCGCAACGGCGCGGGCCAGACCAGCAGGCGCTTCTGGTGATAGCGCTGCAATTCGATGACCGCGTGCGTGGCGGCCGAGCCGCTGGAGAAGATGGCAAACACGCCGTCTCCCAGCGACTTGACGACCCGCCCGCCATGGGCCTGGCAGACACCGCCGATCCATTGAGTAAGTCGTGTCACGGTTTCCGTGGCTCTTGCATTGCCCATGGCCTCGAAGACCCTGGTGCTCCCCGTCAAGTCCGCGAATACGACTGTGGAATTGACACCCATATTGTTGTGGTTCTCGATTGCGATCTTTAGTTAACTATGGTCCGCGCTCCTGGTGTTCCTCCGCAAGCAGTTTTCCTTGACACGCGCCTGGTCAAAGGAACGATCTGCACAACTTCGCTGTTGACGGAGTTGTATACGCGAGTAACAGAGAGACGGATTCACAAATTGATCACAACCCGATGTAGTACTTAAGAAAACAAAATTTAATCGCGGAATTAAATCGTAGGTAAAGCGTGTTGTTTGCAGACAAGAAACATTGTTCCGGATCTTGTGCAACCGTGAACTGAGGCTTAAGGTAGCGACCGTTCTGGCTTTCGGCAATACGCTTTTCGTCCCATGCTTTTCCGCCGCATTCTTCGTCTGCTGAACGTACCCGGTTTCGGGTCCCGCCAGGTGGCGGAGAACCAATTGGGGCGCATCCGTACCGCGATGCTGTCGATTCTCCAGGGCCACGGCGGACACTCCATACAGCGTGTCAGCCAGCGTGTTCGCTTTGCGGTCGACGTCGAGGCCCTCTGGTATCTGCGCCAGGACGTGATGATCGCGCTGAGCGCCATCGACGGCGAAACGGCCGCACGCCGCCAGATGAAAGCCATCAACAGCATGTTCAAGGGCGGCCTGCCCGGCTCGATGGCTCCCCGCACGCACCAGCGCTTCACGGACAACGGCTGAAGCCGCGCGGTGGCCTGCCCGGCCGGCCGCTTCAATGGGCGTGATGATGGTGGTCGTGCCCGTGATGGTCGTCGTCATGGCCGGACGCGTGCCGATGGCCCCAGACCAGAAAGACATCGCGCCCTTGCGCCGCCATCGAGACCTTGGCCCCCACGGGCAGCAACACCTTCGTGGGCACATGCCCGAACGGCAGGCCCGCCAGCACCGGCACCTTGAGCGACCCGCGCAGCCGGTCGATCACCGTGTTCATGCTGAAGCCGCGGTCGTAGCCCGGCACTTTGCGGGTGCCTGTGAATTGCCCGAACACGACGGCACGCTGTCGCGCCAGCACACCGGCGAGCTTCAGCTGGTCGAGCATGCGTTCGACGCGGTACGGATGCTCGTTGGTGTCCTCGATGAACAACACGCCCTTCTCCACCACCGGGAAGTACGGCGTGCCGAGCAGGCTGGTCAGCACGCAGAGGTTGCCGCCCCACAGCACCGCGTCTTGCACGGGCTTGAACTTCAGATCCACATCACGCGCCGGCATGCGCCAGCCGGTGCCCTCGCCCTGCCCGCACACCAGGTCGTCGAAGCAGGCTTCCATGATGTCGTCGGGCCCGCCTTCAGCGCCGAAGTCTTCACCGACTGCCGGGCCCGACCACGTGGTGGCGCCGGTCTTGGCGAACAACGCGTTCTGCAGCGCGGTGAAGTCGCTGCACCCTACGAATTCGGTGCCCTTCTCGATGGCCTTGGCCAGGGCCTTGTACGGAAGCGAATCGAGGATGCGGGTGAGGCCGTAGCCGCCGCGCGAGATGAGCGCCACGTCGGCACCGCTGGCCGCCGCGCGCGAGATCGCGGCGAGCCGCGTGACGTCATCGCCCGCGAAACGTTGATGCACCGAAAGCGCTGCCTCGTCGATTTCGACTTCATGGCCCAGCGCCTTGAGGCGCTTCACGCCGCGCCGGAACGCGGCCTTGTCGCGGATCGCGCTGGAGGGGGAGTAGATGTAGATGTGTTTGGTCACGAGGTCGAGTATCCCATTGCGTTTCGCACATGCTGCACGAAGGTGCGAGCCTGCGCGACAGTCGGCCCGGAGGAGGATGCGACCGGGCCGAGTGCGCGCAACGCGGCCTCGTAGCCCCGGTCCGGAAAAGGTGCGCGCCAAGCGTCCTTGATGCGCTCGTGGCCCTCGGGCGCGACAAGCGAGGCGGCAAAGCGCCCGGGCGCCGCGGCGTGCAGCAGCGACGCCAGGTCACTCGCCGCCGCGCTGTGCACCAGCACCAACGTCGAAACGTCCTGCACGCGCGCCAGCCATTCAAGCAGCACGTCGCGGTGCCATTCAAGCTGATGCGCCACCTCGCGCTTGGGCTTGTCGCTCTTGCCGAAGCCGATGAGGTCGGGCACCAGCGTGCGCAACCCGGGCTGGCCGACGAGATGCCTGAAGAAGTAGCCCCACTCGCCGGGGCCGTGCAGGCAAAGGCAGCAGGCGACATCGCCTTCGCCACCCTCGCCGCTTTCATCGACCCAATGCATGCGCCAGCCACGCTGGGCAGGCAGGTCCTGAACGCAATGCGGCGCAAAGGCGTAGTCGGGCAGCGCGGCGAAGCGGTCCGCCGGCGTGCGCAGTGCGTCGTCGCGCAACGGCTCTGCCTGCTCGCGCGCTGCACTTCGACGCTGCTGGAAGAAAGCCTGGAGCACGGCGGCGCATTCGTCGGCAAGCACCCCGCCGTTCACCTGCGTGCGATGGTTCAGGCGCGGCTGCGCAAAAAGGTCCAGCACCGAACCCGCCGCGCCGGTCTTGGGATCGGTCGCACCGAACACCACGCGTGCCAGCCGCGAATGCAGCATCGCGCCCGCGCACATCGCGCAGGGCTCCAACGTGACGAACAGCTCGCAGCCATCGAGCCGGTAGTTGCCAAGCGCAGCGGCACCGGCGCGCAGCGCGTTGATCTCCGCATGCGCGCTCGGGTCGTGCTGCGCGACCGGTGTGTTGCGGCCGGTCGCGATGAGCTGGCCATTGCGCACCAGCACCGCGCCCACAGGCACCTCGCCCGCTTCGGCGGCCAGTCGCGCCTCTGCCAGCGCGAGCGCCATCCAGCGCGCATCGTCCGTGGTTGATGGAAGCGAAGTCGATTCAGTTGTCATCCGGCATTTCGCGCGGCTTGCTCGCGGCTTCGAGCGCGTCCTTGACCTGCTGCTGCACGCGCTGCGACTGCTCGCGCACATTGCCCGCCGGCTCGCCGGCCGGGGCCGCGGCAACGCCGGGCACCGAAGGCACCACCGGAACGACGCTGCTGGTCATCTGCTTCTTCGCGACCAGCCCGACGATCAACAGCGCCAGCAACAGGCCGATCAATCCAAGTCCGCGCATGTCAGCGGCCCTCCGCTGCAGGAGCTGCCGAATTCAGGCCCAGGCGGTCCATCCAGGTGGCCAGGGCCTGTTCGTCCGGCGTGCCGGTGCTGTACATCGCGTGCATGGCGGCGTGCGATTCACGGCGATGCTGGTTCAGCTTGACCTTGCATTGAAGCGCCGTCACGCGCAGCTCGAAGCCGACGATGCCGGCGAGCATCTTGAGCTGGAACTCCTCGCCCAGGTCGCGCCATTGCTGCGCATAGGCCGGCTCGTGGTCGCCGATGAGCTTCTTGAGCAGCGCATCCTTGGCAGCAGGCTCTTCGATCAGCGTGGCCTCGACCGTGCAGTGCACGGTCAGGTAGTTCCAGGTGGGCACCCGCGCCAGGTCGGGATAGACCGAAGGCGACAGGTACGCATGCGGCCCGAGGAAGGTGGCTACCGCCGTGGGCCGTGCCTGCAGATAGCGCCAGTGCGGGTTGGGCTTGGCGCAATGGCCCAGCAGCACCAGTTCGTCGGTCCCTCGCGGCTCGGCCACCAGCGGCAGGTGCGTGACGAACGGCAGGCCGGCGTCGTCGTTGGAGATCAGGCTCGCGAACGGATGCGAGCGCATCAAGTCCAGCGCGATGGCCGGGTCCTTGGCATTGAACTGCGGAGGCAGGTACATGGGGCGGTTTCCTCGTGGCGAGGCCCGATTGTCCCCGAGCCGCCTATCTTGTGCGCGCGCTCTCCAGCAGCTTGACCATCGCGGTGTAGCCCCGCGCCTTTGCAAGCTGCAGCGGCGTGTTGCCCTGCCGGTCGGCCAGCGCAAGGTTGGCGCCGCCGTCGATCAGCGCAGCCAGCGTGCGCTGGTGGCGCGGACCGCCGTCGCCGAGCACGATCGATTCGATCACCGCCGTCCAGTGCAGGTTGTTGACATGGTCCAGCGGCGCACCGGCCGCGATCAGCCGGCGCACGACTTCGTCATGCCCCAGGTGCGCGGCGGCGATCAGCGCCGTGCCGTCGTAGCGGCTCGTGACCTGCCCGGCCTTGGCGCCGAGCGAAAGAAGCAGCGAAAGCGTGGCGCCGTCATCGGCCACCGCGGCGATGGTGACTGCGTCGTAGCGGTCGTCCTCGAGCAGATCGAGATTCGCGCCCGCCTTGGCCAGCAGCTTGATCGCCTCGCGCTGCCGCGCATGCGTGGCCACCTGCAGCGGCGTGCGCCCGCGTGTGTCGCGGGCATCGAGATTCGCGCCCGAAGCGATCAGCGCCTTGAGCTTCGGCAGGTCACCCTGCCAGGCGGCCTGGTGCAGCCCGTCGTACGCCAGCACCTCGGCCGCCAGCGGCGGCACCTGGGCGAGCGCGCCCAGCGGCACGCACAGCCCGAGCGCGACCGCCAGCACACCCGACCAGATACCGCGCGCCGCCATCATCAGAGCAGGCCCTTGACCTTCTCGATCGCCGCGTTGGCACATTGCTCGTCGAGATGGCCGCCGGGCGCGCCGCCCACGCCCACGGCGCCGATCACTTCATTGCCCGACTTCACCGGCACGCCGCCGCCCAGCAGCAGCATGCCCGGCAGATACACCAGGTTGGCACCGCCGGGGTTCTTCTGCGAACCTTCCATCATGGCCTGCGTCGGGCTCTTGGCCGAGGCCGAAGTCCAGGCCTTGCGCTCGCTCGATGCCAGCGTGTGCGGGCCGGCGTTGTCGGCGCGCTGCACGGCACGCACGGTGCCGGCGCGGTCGACCACGGTGGCGGCAACGTTGTAGCCGTTGGCGGCGCAGGCGGCCACGGCTTCGGCGGCGATCTGGTTGGCCAGCGCGAGCGACATGTTCTTTTCAGTGCGAACGGCGGGTGCCGGTGTCTGGGCTTGAGCAACCGAAGCGGCGAGCAGGACGGCGAGGCTGCCGAGGCGAAGGATGGATTGCATTGTTCGTTTTCTCCAGTGGATGGTGTTTGCGCCGACCGTTGCCGACGGCTTCGCCACTTTAGAAAACACCGGCCTGCGCAGCCATTCGTACGGCTACGCGCGGTGCTCCGTAGAACTACGGAGCACCGCCGTCGACCAGCACCGCATAGCGGCGAATCAGCTGCGCGAGCGAATCGCAGTCGAGCTTGGCGAACAGGTTGGCGCGATGCGTCTCGACCGTGCGCGGCGACAGCGCGAGCGTGCGCGCTATCTCCTTGTTGGTGAGCCCCTGCACGATGAAAGCCAGTACCTCGCGCTCGCGCTCCGACAGTTGCGCCACGCGCTCCCGCGCGGCGTTGTCGGCCTGCGAGCGTTCGCGCGAACGCACATGCTGGCGCACCGCCTGCTGCAGCGCCTCGAGCAATTGCTCGTCGTCCACCGGCTTCTCGAGGAACTCGGCCGCGCCGGCCTTGAAAGCGCGCCGGCACATCTCGACCGTGCCGTGGCCGGTCAGCATGATGACGGGCTGGTCCACGCCTTGCTCCATCAGCCGGTCGAGCACCGTGAGGCCGCTGATGCCCGGCATGCGCACGTCGAGCACGATGGCGCCGACGCTTGCACGGTCGAAGCCGTCGATGAAAGCCGCCGGGTCCGCCCAGCCCTGCACGCGCAGGCCGACCGTGCCGATCAGCAGCGACAGGCCGTCGCGCACCGCTTCGTCGTCGTCGATCAGGTGGATCAGCGGCGACTGCGGCTGGTGGAGTGCCGGCGCGTTCATGGCGCGCGCTCCGCAGGCGGCGCGACCAGCGGCAGCAACAGCGTGAAGCGTGCGCCGCGCGGCGATGCATTGGCCGCGCTCAGGCTGCCGCCCATGCCGCTGGCCAGCGTTTCGCTCAGGCTCAGGCCAAGGCCCAACCCGCCTTCGCGCGTGCTGAAGAAGGGTTCGAAAAGGCGCGGCAAGGCATCGAGAGGGATGCCGCGTCCGTTGTCGGTGACGGTCAGCACGCCCTCCTCGCCGTTGCGCCCCACCGCGATGGCCAGGCGCCGGTCGCCCGCGGGCACCAGCTCGAGCGCCTGCAGCGCGTTCATCAGCAGGTTGTGCACGATCTGCTCCAGCGCCACGGCTTCGGCCTGCACCCGCACCGGCGCCTGCGCCGTCGGGTCGAACTGCGTGACGATGTTGCGCCGGCCGAACTCAGGCGCGAGCAGGTGCATGGCGCTGCGCACCACCTCCTGCAGCACCAGCGGCTTGGCTTCTCCCGCAGCCTCGGGCCGCTCGATCACCCGCCGCAGGCGGCCGACAACACCCGCCGCGCGGCGCGCCTGTTCGACCGCCTGGCCCATCGCGTCGCGGGCGGTGGCCAGGTCCGGCGGCTCGTCGTCCAGCAGGCGGCGCGCGGCCTGCGCATTGGCCAGCACCGCGGTCAACGGCTGGTTGAGTTCATGCGCCAGCCCGGCCGACAGTTCGCCCAGCGCGTTGAGCCGCGCGACCTGCCCGAGCCGCAGCAGCTCTTCTGCCCGGCGCCGCGCGATGCGTTGGCGCTGCGCCATCCACAGTCCGGCCAGCAGCAGCGCCGTCGCGACGGCCCAGGCGCCGATGCCGCGCCATGGGAGCTCGCCCCAGCCCACTTGCCGCTCCGCCACGAGGTCGAAAGGCTGGCTCGGCGACGCCAGCGGCTTGGTCAGGTCGAAGCGCCAGCCACCCACGGTGGGCCGGCCGGGTTGCAGTACCAGTTGCTGGCCGTCACGCTGCAGGCTCAGCCGCACCGGGCTGACATGCGGGTTCATGGGCCAGTCGCGCCAGGGCACCGAGCCGGCCAGGTCGATGTCGAGCGCGTAGCTGAACGGCGTGGCGCCGATCACCAGCACATAGCGGCCGTGCGCCAAATCGAGCGAGGCGAGATCGGCCCGATGCTGGCTGCGCGAGCGGGTCTCGGCGGCGGCCAGCGCGGCGGGTGTGGCGCTCGCCGCGGGTCCGGTGTCCGGCCAGGGCTCGTCGCGCTCACGGCGCTGCACCCGCAGGATCGACGAATACACGGACGGCAGGCGCTGCTCGGGATGGTCTGCGCCGGTGCTGGGCTCCAGCAGCGCCAGCGTGGCCAGCACGGCGTCGTACTGCACCATCTGCTGGCTCATGAGCCGGTGAGCGATGCGCACGTCGGTCTCGAAGTCCTGGTGCATCTGCGCCAGTTCGGCTCGCGCGATCCACACGGCACCGGCCACGGTGAGCACCACCCATGCCAGCCACCATCCACCTTGCGCGCGCAACCACTGTTTCATGGCGCGGATTGTGCCCGGCGTGGCAAGCCGCCCCCGTGTTGGCCGAGAATGCCGCCCCAGACATGGCTGAAGTACAGGACTCCCTTTTCCCCGATCTGCCGCGCCCCCAGGAGGCGCTGCCGCCCGCGCCACCCGACGAGGCGCCCGCCAGGAAGAAGCCGCGCGCCGGCACGGTCGAGCCCGCGCCGGCGGATCCGGCGCTCGTCGAACTCGCCGCCACGCTGCCGCCCAACCTGCGGCTCGGCACCTCGTCGTGGAGCTACCCGGGCTGGGCCGGCCTGGTGTGGAACGGCGAATACGCCGAGTCGGCGCTCTCGAAGAACGGCCTTTCGGCGCTCGCACAGCATCCGCTGTTCCGCACCGTGAGCCTCGACCGCAATTTCTACCGCGCGCTCACCGCCAGCCAGTACGCGCGCTACGCGGCCATGGTGCCCGACGACTTCCGCTTCATGGTGAAGGCGCCCAGCCTGGTGACCGACGCCACCGTACGCGACGAAAGCGGACGCGGCATGCAGGCCAACCCGGTGTTCCTCAGCAGCGAGATCGCGCGGCAGGAATTCGTGCTGCCCGCGCTAGAAGGCCTGGGCCATCGCATCGGCGTGCTGGTGTTCCAGTTGAGCCCGATTCCCGGCCACCTGCTGGCCGACCAGCCGGCGCTGCTGGCGCGCATTGCCGACATGCTCGGCGCGCTACCCGACGTGAAGCAGGCCGCGCCCAATGCGGTGATCGCCGTCGAGGTGCGCGACCCGCAACTGCTGAACCCCGCCTTCGCCGACATGCTGCGCAGCGTGGGCGCCACCTTCTGCATGGGCCTGCACGCCAAGATGCCGGCCATCGAAGAGCAACTGCCGATGCTGCGCGCACTGTGGCCCGGCCCGCTGGTATGCCGCTGGAACCTGCACCGCCGCCACGGCCGCTTCGGCTACGAAGACGCGGAAAAGCTCTACGGCCCGTTCGACAAGATCGTCGATCCCGACCCCGAGACGCGCGCCGCGCTGGCGAAGGTGATTGCGGGCACCACCCGCGCGGGCCAGAACGCCTTCGTCACCGTGAGCAACAACGCCGAAGGCTGCGCGCCTCTCACGATCGCGCAGCTCGCTCGCGACCTTGCCGCGCTGAAGCCCGGCTAGTCAGCGGATGTCGTGCTTGGCCGCCACGGTCATCTCGACCTCGACGGTCGCGTTCTTCGGCAGCGCATAGACCCCGACCGCCGTGCGCACATGCACGCCGGCGTCGCCGAACACGCGGTGCAGCAGGTCGGACGCAGCATCGGCCACTTCGCTCTGCTGCGTGAAGTCGGCGGTGCACTGCACGAACACGCCGACGCGCAGCACCTTCTCCACCGCGTCGAGCGAGCCGAGCGAACGGCGCAGCAGCGCCAGGCTGCGCAGCGCGCAGATCTGGGCGCCCTCGCGGGCCTTGTCCAGCGACACCGCGTCGCCGACGCGGCCCGTGACGACCACCGTGGTGCCCACGCGCGGCACCTGCCCGCTGAGGTAGACCGTGCGGCCGTCGCGCACGATCGGCACGTAGTGGCCGCCGGCAATGATGTCGCCGTCGAAGCTGTGGCCCAGCTCGGCTGCAATCTGGTCGGCGATCTGGTCTCGGCTCTGCGCTGTCATATCTGTTCCATCAAAAAGAGCCTCATTGTCGCCAGCCCCTCTGCGGGAAAACAGATACAGATCGATCCGCTTCGAGCCGCAACAGATGGCCCGAAGCGGCTGCCTTCACTGGTCGAACGAGAGAAAGACGCGGCCGCCCTCGATCTTCACCGGGTAGCTGCGCAGGTCTTCGGTGAGGGGCGCGCACATCGCCTTGCCGGTGCGCACGTCGAAGCGGCCCTGGTGCAGCGGGCACTCGATCTCATGGCCTTCGAGGAAGCCGTCGCACAGCCGCGCATGGCCGTGGGTACAGATGTTGTCGGTGGCGTGAATGCCATCTTCGGTGCCGTACAGCGCGATGTCGCGCCCCTGCACCTCGATGCCCACCACGTCGTCCGAAGGAACGTCGTCGACCGACGCGGCGTCGACCCAAGTCATCGTGCTCATTGTTGTGTCCTTGCTCGGTGGAGTGGTCAGTTGTCGGGCTTCAGGCCGGCGCGCTCGATCACGGGTTTCCAGCGGCGCAGTTCCTCCGTCATGAACTTGTTCAGCGCCTCGGGCGTGCTGCCCACGGGGTCGAAGTACGCGGTCTGCAGGCGCTTGAGCGTCTCTGGCTCCTTCAGCACCGCGGCTATCTCGCGGCTCATGCGCTGCACCACGTCGTTCGGCGTGCCCTTGGGTGCCATGTAGGCAAACCACGGCACCGCCTGGATGTCGGGCAGGCCCGACTCGCGCAGCGTCGGCAGTTCCGGCAGCAGCGCCGAGCGCTCGGCCGATGTAACGGCCAGCGCCTTCAGCCGCCCGGCCTTGGCCTGCGGCATCACCGAGACCGGCGGCAGGCAGGCGAACTGCACGTCGCCCTGGATGATGGCCGTGACTGCCTGGCCCGACGAAGCGTATGGAATGTGCACCGCGAACGAATTCGTCTTGAGCTTGACGAGCTCCACGCCCAGGTGCGAGATAGAGCCGTTACCGGTCGATGCGAAATTGAACTTGCCCGGGTTGCGCTTCATCGCGTCGAGCCAGCCCTTGACCGAATCGACGTTCATCGAATTCGACACCGCGCACACGTTGGGCGTGGTGGCGGCGAGCGACACCGGCACCAGGTCCTTGAACGGGTCGTACGGCAGGTTCTTGTAGAGGACGGTGTTGTAGACCAGCGGCGCGTTCACCGACAGCAGGAAGGTGTAGCCGTCGGGCTGCGCCTTCGAGGCCTGGTCGGTGCCGGTGTTGCCGCCCGCGCCGGGCTTGTTGTCGACGATCAGCGGCTGGCCGATGCGCGCGGCCAGCTTGTCGTTGAGGATGCGCGCGAGGATGTCGGGCGACGAGCCGGCCGCAAACGGCACCACGATGCGGATCGGGCGCTGCGGCCAGTTCTGTGCGTGGGCCGCCGCAGCCATTGCCAGTGCCGTGAAGGCGATGCCGAGCCGGGCGAGCCTCATGCCTTGGCCTCCACCGACACCATGCCCAGGTGGTCCTGCTGCTCGCGCGCGATGAAGCCTGCGATGAGCGCTCGGTAGGCGGCCTCGACCACCTCCGGATAGGCGCCCTTCTCCTCGGCCAGCGCCTTCACCTTGTCGATCACCTCCTGCTGTCGCTGCGGCGCCGAGACCTGGAAGGCGTCGCGCTTGAAGCGAGCGGCGTCCTTCACGTAGCGGCCGCGCTCGGCAAGCAGTGCGACGATCTGGCGGTCGAGCCGGTCGATGTTCTCGCGCACCTCGGCGAGGTTGGCGCACAGCGGCACATAGGCCGGGTCGGTGAAGCGGCGCAGCGGCGCGCCGTGTGTCTCTGGTTCTTTTTGCTGCATGGCTGGCTCGGGTTTCAGATCGGATAAATGATGGAGTTCGGGATCATCTCGCTGTCGAACACACACAGGCGCGACGCGAACTTCAGTCCCTCGGGCGTGGACACCACGGTGTCGATGTAGCGCCCCACGTTGAACACGGTGGAGGGCTGGTCGAGCTTGGTGCGGAACACCGCGTAGTTGGCCTCGCTGTGGATCTTGCCGTCGGCATCGACCGCGTGCACCAGCGGCAGGCCGACCACGTGGCGCTGGTAGTACGGGTCGTGGAACAGCGTCTCCTGGATGCCGTAGACCCGGTCTTCGAGCATGCCCCGGCTCTCGAACGAGAGCGTGGCCAGCGGCAGGCCGCGTTCGTGGTTCTCTCGCGGCTGCAGGCGGTAGCTGCACTGCTCAGTGAAGAAGCCCGGCCACAGGCCCCACTGGCCGGAATCGACGGCGTGCGCGTAGGCGGCGTAGAGCCGCGAGAGTTCGAGGTAGGTGTCGGCGTCGAGCTTCATCATGCCTCCATCACCTCGCGCCAGTAGCGGTACATGCCGCGAATCAGCGTCTCCGTCACCATGTGGTCGGTGTTGGCGACCTCCCGGCCTCCAAGCTCGGCAAGCGTGCGGTGAAAAGGCTTCTGCTCGAAGCCTTCCTGCGAGAACTCGATGACCTCGCCGTCGTCCGCCGAGACGAAGCCCGCGGGCCCGAACAGGTTGGCCTGGCGCAGGCGGCGCTGGGTCATTTCCTCGGTGTCGTCCTCGAAGCCGAAGTGCGTCCAGACGAAATCGAAGGCGTCGTGCCCCACAGGCTGGATGTGCCGGGTCGACACGCTGTTGACCTGCTGCTGCAGGATCAGGCTCGGGAACAGCGTCATCATCACCGCCGTCGGGCCGCCCCACCAGGGCTCGGGCACGATGTCGAGGACGCGCGGGTCCTTGAGTTGCATGCTCTCCTTGAAGCTCGACACCTGCGTCACCTGCGCGGCCTTGCCGGCGCTGCCGCGCGTGGAGATCATCGCGGCGTGGCGGCCGCGCGCGTCCATCTTGAGCTCCGACTTGTTGTCGGCGCGCCAGAGGCCGAAGGTCACGAACCAGGTGTGCAGCAGGCCCGGGTGGTACGGGTCCTTGATGTTCTCCTGCATCAGCTTCCAGTTGCCTGGAATGCGCTGGCGGCTGTAGCCGAGGATCTTGAGCTTGCGGCCGTCGAACAGCCGGTCGAAGTAGTGGAGGATGTCGGGCCCGAGAAAGTCCTCGAACGATTCGATCCCATGGTCGAACGACGCGAACACCACGCCCCCGCGCGACGCCACCTTGAGCTTGGTGAGGCCGTTCTCCTCGGTCTTGAAGTCCGCGGGCATGCCGCCGTTGACCTTGCCGTCCTGCTTCACGCCGCGCCGGAACGGCACGCCCTGCAGGTCGCCCTTGAGCGTGTAGTTCCACTGGTGGTAGGGGCAGACGAACTCCTTGCGGTTGCCGTGGCGCTCCCGGCAGAACTGCATGCCGCGGTGCGCGCAGACGTTCTCGAACACATGGATCTCGCCCGCCTCGTCGCGCGACATGATGACCGACCGCTCGCCAATGGCGGTGCGCTTGAAGTCGCCCGGGTTCGGAATCTCGGCCTCCAGGCCGACGTAGCACCAGTGCTTCTCGTAGAAGAAGCGCTGCAGCTCCTTCTTGTGCAAGGCCTCGTCGGTGTAGGCCATGAAGGGAATGCGGCTGGTCTGCTCGCTCTCCCATTTCAGTTCGACGGGGAACACGGCTGGCGTGGTCATCGTGGGTCTCCTTTGTTGTGTTCAGGTGCCTTGCAGGTAGAAGGCGTCGGCATGCGTCTGCTCGGGTGCGAGGCCCCGGCCGCGCACCAGTTGCGTCACGGCCTCGACCATCGGCGGCGAGCCGCAGAGGTAGGCGCGCCAGCCGTCGAGGCTGCCGGGCCAGTCGGCGCGGATCGCGTCGGTGATGAGGCCCACGCGCTGCTTTCCGTTAGCCGGTCCGGTGACGACGACCACCTGCACGTTCAGACCCGGGTGCTGCGCCTGCAGCTCCCGCAGCTCCTGCAGGCCGTACACGTCGGCATCGGAACGCACGCCGAGGTACAGGTGGATCGGCTGCGTGAGCCCGGCCGCAATGGCACCGCGCACGATCGAAAGAATCGGTGCCAGCCCGGTGCCGCCCGCCGCGCAGAGCATCGGCCCGCGATGCCTGGTGCGCAGGTAGGCCGTGCCGAGCGGCCCGCTCACGCGCACCGAATCGCCGATGCGCAACTGCTCGAAGACGTGCGCCGTGACGCGCCCGCCGGGTACGCGGCGCACGTGGAATTCGAGTTCCGCGTCGCGGCTCAGCCCCGCCATCGAATACGGCCGGGCAAGGTCGGGGGCGAACTGAAGCTGCGCATACTGGCCTGGAGAAAACTCCAGCGGCTTGTTGGGCTTGAGGCGCAGGCGGCGGATGTCGTGGGTCAGTTCGTCGATGCCTGTCACCGTGGCCTTCAGGATGCGCGCCGGATGCACGACCACTTCGTCGGGCTCGGGAATCTCGATCGCGCAGCTTTCGGTCAGGGTGCTCTGGCAAGCCAGCACGTAGCGTTCACCCTGGCCGTCGGGGCGGATGGCGTCCTGTCCGCCGTCGAGCACCTGGCCAGACACCACCTTGCAGCGGCAGGTGCCGCAGCGCCCCGACATGCAGCTGTAAGACACCGGCACGTGATGCTCGCGCAGCACTTCGAGCAGGTTCGCGCCGGGGCGGACCTCGAGGGTGCGGGCAAGGGGATGTATGTGCAGGTCCATCGTGGGTTTCTTGCGCCGGCGTGGGTGCCGGCTTGTCTCTGGGAGGCGATGATGCGCGGGCGTTTTCGATTGACCAATAGAATTCGGTGAATCCTCCTCATCACTGCGCTGAATAAAGGTCCGCCGTGCAACTCAAGGATATCGACCTCAACCTGCTGCTCGTGTTTGACCGCATGCTGGCCGAGAAGCGCGTGTCGGCCGTGGCCGAATCGCTGGGCCTCTCGCAGCCGGCCATCAGCAATGCGCTGGCGCGCCTGCGCAAGCTGCTGGGCGACGAACTGTTCCTGCGCACCGCGCGCGGCATGGAGCCCACGCCCTTCGCGCTGCAGCTGGCCGAGCCGGTGGCCTATGCCATGGGCGCGCTGCACACGGCGCTCAACCAGCAGGTGGTGTTCGACCCCGCCACCAGCACGCGCAGCTTCACGCTCGCCATGACCGACATCGGCGAGATCTACTTCACGCCGAAGCTGATGGAAGCACTCTCGGTGGCCGCGCCCGGCGTGACCGTGAGCACGCTGCGCAACAACACCGCGACCAACCTGCGCGACGAACTGGAAGCCGGCCACGTCGACATCGCCATCGGCCTGCTGCCGCAACTCAAGGCGGGTGTGTTCCAGCGCCGGCTGTTCCTGCAGCACTACGTGTGCCTGTTCTCGCAAGCGCATCCGCTCGCGAAAAAGCGCAGCGTTTCATTGAAGGACTTCAGCGCGGCCGACCACGTGCAGGTCCTTGCCGCCGGCACCGGCCACGGCAAGGCCGACGACGTGATGGCGGCGCAGGGCATCCAGCGGCGCATCAAGCTGCGCGTGCCGCACTTCGTGGCCATCGGCCACATCCTGCGCTCGAGCCACATGATCGCGACGGTGCCCGAGCGGCTCGCGCAGAGCATCGCAGAGCCCTTCGGGCTGGTGTGGCGCCCTCACCCGGTGGCGCTGCCGCAGATCGCGATCAACCTGTTCTGGCACGCGAAGGCGCACCGCGACCCGGGCAACCAATGGATGCGCGGATTGCTGTTCGACAACTTTGCGGATGGCGGCTGACCGGTTGGCCGATGCCGGCTATCGGTCGGCCTTCAGAGGCTCGATGCGATCGGGCATGCCGTGCCTCGCAAGCTGATCGACATTTCGCAGCAGCGTCGGCACCCGATACGGGCCGTGCATGCGCACAACCTGCGTGGCGGCAGCCGGAGCGTCGATGCCGACGGCCGTCACGAACAAAGGCGCTTCGCTCTGGCCGCGCCGCACCTCGATGGCATCGGTCGCGCTGTGATAGCGCGTCTTCGCGACACCGACCACGGGTACCTTGCGCTGCAGCGCTTCATGCAGATGCGCGCCCAGGCCCGGATGCCCCGGTGCCAGCGTCACGTAGCCGTCCACGATGATCAGGTCCGCCTGCGGGCCATTGCGCAGAACACCCAGCAGGCAAGGCAATTCGCGCCTGTAGAACGCACCGGGCTCGTACGGCGCCACCTCGCTGAAGCCGGCCACGGCCTGTGTTTCTTCGCGCTCCGCGGTCCAGCCGCGAAACCAGGCACCGGCCGCCACGGCGATGCCTTCGGCGCGATAGTCGACGTCGAGGCAGGCCAGCAGCGGCGCTTCCATCTCAGGCCTCCGTTGCTTCGGATTCGAGCGCCGCGGCGGGCCACTGGCCGAGCACCTCGTGCACGCCCTGCCCCACATGGCTGTCGATCAGCGCGAGCTTGCCGGCGCTCCAGCGCATCGGCTCCTCGATGGCGTGCTTCTCGAGCTTGCGCCTCGCGTACGCCAGCGTCATGTGCGGCGTGAAGCTGCGCTTGGGCTTGAAGCCGGCATCGGCCAGCGCTTCGCCCAGTCGCTGCCTGAAGGCCATGAGCGCCTCGACACCCGCGTCGTCGCCATAGAGCACGAGCGCATGGTTCTTCGCATAGGTCATGGCTTCGTCGAAGACGACATCGAATGCGGGTGGCGGCAGGGTCGCTGCGGCGGCCAGGGCCTGTCCGACCTTGTCGCGCGGCACCTCTGCGTAGTCGCCCAGGTCGAACAGCGTGACATGCAGGCGGTGCGCCTCGACAACCGTGCCCTTCAATGCGTGCTGGAAATTCATGCGCTCGCCGAGCGCGGCAATCGTCGTGGCGTCCTGCGCGCCGGGAAGCAATGCGAAGAAGAGCGAATGCGGCATCGGCTCGGCGCGTCGCGCCTTGCTGCGGGGGCGCGGCAAGGGCCGCGGCGGGGGATCGATACCGGGAAGAAGAAGCTGTTGAGACATCCCTCGATCATCGCCCATCGATCAGGTGCCTTCAGGTGCTCTTCAGCAAGCACCAAGCTCGTCTTCAGGCTGGAATTTCAGAATCGCTGAGCGCTGATGGCATGGCTCCAAGCCGCCACCAGTCTCAATGATCCCAACGACTCCAACCAGGAATTTAATCTTGACGAAAACGCAAGCCTGCACCGTCTTCGCCGCACTTCTGCTCGGCACCGCATCCATCGGCGCCTACGCCGCCGGCCCCGCACAGGACACCGGTCTCTACGTGGGCGGCTCCGTCGGCCGTTCGAGCTACAGCCTCTCATCTTCCAACACCGTGCCCACCCCGTGGGGCGGCCAGAAAGCCAGCAAGGCCGGCACCGCCTACAAGCTGTATGGCGGCTATCGCCTGACGGAAAACTTCGGCGTGGAAGTCGGCTACGCGCGCCTTGGCCGCGTGAGCCAGTGGACGGCGGCGGGCCTGGGCTACTCGAGCCTGCAAAGCGGTACCGGCCAGGCCTTCTACGCGGCCGCCACGGCACGCCTGCCGCTGGGCGATGCCTTCGCCCTCAACGGCCGCCTGGGTGTTTCGCGCGGCCGCATCTCCGGCGGCGACAACAACAATGGCGGCTCCTTGTGGCAACCCGGCGGCCAGCGCTTCTCGGGCAGTTCGACCGGCCTCATGGCGGGCTTCGGCGCCGAATACCGTGTGACGCAGAACCTCGCGATCACCGCTGATTACGACTACTTCGGCAAACTGTCGAAGCAGGCCAAGGGCGGCATGCTGTCGGTGGGTTTGAAGGCGAGCTTCTAAGCGCCGGCGCAGCGACCGCGACTGGCGCACTCACGCCAGTCGCGGTAGTCGGCGAATGCGCAACCGACAGCGCACTCGGAACAGGAATTTTCAGACCGAATGCTCGCGAAATGTGGCACCTCACTCCCACTCCATCATCAACAGGACGCCCAAACCCGCATGGTTAAAGGGAATGGCTGTGATCGATATGGCGCCTGACCGTCGCTTTTACCGTCTGAAACGCACATCTTTTGCTGGCGCGGGAGATGGAGCGATTTGCGGGAAGTCAACACTTGCGGCCTCATCGTCGATCAGGATGAATCTTACTGCCCCATAGACCGCGCGAGAACGATCAAACTTTCCCTGTTGTTGCCCTAAGCGCTGTAACGCCGTGCACTACCGCTCCATCCCACTCGCGGTAGTGCTGAAGCACTCGAGAATTCAGCTGTACCTGGCCGGCGTCATCTATCACGAGAAGACCGCGGTCGTATAGTGTGTGCAGGTCGCACCGAAGCAAGATGCCGTCCTCCGCGGCGTTGTGACCGGACCGCCAGCTACGCCCGCTCAAGTGAGCTGCTTCTAGCGCCTCGGGCACGTCGCAGCCAGTGACCGCGCATCGCCCCTCACAAGCGCGGAATACCGCCAGGCGGAATGCAGCCTGCTGTGTCCGAACCTCGACCTGCGCGAAACGCGCAGCACGCTGTTCCAAGTCATCAGCTGGTTGGTTTGCCGCCAGCGGAGTGCCAGCGGGCGGTATTGTCGAGGCCCGACTGCTTTCGCCACCCCAGTACGCGTAGCACTTCTGCCGCTCGCCCTCATCGTCGTAGACGCCGAACTCCTTGAGGATGCCGTCCGAGCATCGGCGCGTCTTTGCATCAACGACGATGGCGGTGATGATTGGTTCGCCCTCTCGCTTGCAGTCGTGCCCGAGCCTACCCAGCGCGCTGGTTAGCGGGTAGAACGTCAGGCCGAAGCGCTCCATCACATCGGTGTAAGTCAGCGTACCTTTGGCGCTGCACACGTCCTCGAATAGCGCGCGCATCACCGGAATCTTCAGTTGGAAAGCATCCGTGGAGACGCCTGTCTTCATGGAAGCGTCTGCTGGGAATGGCCCCTCGCCCGCCGCAGTGCGGAACGTCAGCGCATGAACAGCAAGTTCGCGCAGCGGCACGAGGTCCCCAAGGACAGCGGCCAGCTTGCCGTCCTGACCTACCCCCTCCTAGCCGTACCAGCGTAATGGCAGTGAAGTCCGTCAACTTGGAGAATGACGGACATGAGAAAGAGCAGATACACCGAGGAGCAGATCATCGGTTTCATCAAGCAAGCCGAGTCCGGCTTGCCGATCAAAGATCTGTGCCGCAAGGGCGGCTTCAGCGATGCGACCTTCTACAAATGGCGCGCCAAATACGGCGGGATGGACGTGCCCGATGCCAGGCGCCTGCGTGAGCTCGAGGCCGAGAACAACAAACTCAAGAAGCTGCTGGCCGAAGCGCACCTGGACATCCACGCGCTGAACACGGCCTTCGGGGTAAAGCGATAGCCCCGCAAGCCAAGCGCGCGGCCGTCGCCATCATGATCGGGGAATGCGATCTGAGCGAGCGACGTGCCTGCAGGCTTGTGGGGCTCTCCCGCGACAGCTATCGCAATCCACCCGAGGCCGATGCCATGACGCAAGAGCTCAGCAGCAAGATCGTCGAGATCGCGCATGCACGTCGGCGCTTCGGCTATCGGCGCATCCACGACATGCTGCGCCCGCACTTCCCGGGCGTGAACCACAAGCGCGTCTACCGCCTGTACAGCGCGGCCAACCTGGCGGTGCGCAAGCGCAAGAAGGTCAAACGCCCCGCGAACGAACGCGTGCCGCTGCAACTGGCCACGACGGTCAATGAGGTGTGGAGCATGGACTTCGTCAGCGACAGCCTGAGCACGGGACGGCGCATCAAGTGCTTGACCGTGGCCGATGACTTCAGCCACGAGTGCGTGAGCATCTCGGTGGACTGGGGAATCTCGGGGCAATACGTTACGCGGCTGCTGGATCAAGCGGCCGTGTTCAGAGGCTACCCGCTGGCTGTGCGCACCGACAACGGCCCGGAGTTCACCAGTCGCGCCTTCATGGGCTGGGCGCAGGCCCACGGCGTCCGTCACATCTTGATCGAGCCGGGACGGCCCATGCAGAACGGCTACATCGAGAGCTTCAACGGCAAGTTCAGGGACGAGTGCCTGAACGAACAGTGGTTCGAGACGCTGCAGCAGGCCCGATCGGCCATCACGCTCTGGCGCCAGGACTACAACGAGGTCAGGCCGCACAGCAGTTGCCAGCGAATGCCTCCGTCGAAGTTCGCCGAGCTGCATCGCCAGCGCGCTGGCGATGCAGCTCGATCCACTTCAGCAACCGCCGAGATCAATTAATCTTGCAACCCCGGACTTCCTCGTTATGAATGGCACGGCTAGGAGGGGGCAGGTCAGCCGTACGGAACCTGCTCTTCCACGCCGCAGCAAGTTGTCCCGATAGGTACTGATCTTCACCATATCTCCATACAGCAAGTTCATGGAGTCCGAGGTGGAACATCTACGACAAGCATCCCATGCGGCCGGCACCCACGACCGCCAGTCGCTTCCCTTGCCAGGCACCGAAGCCTACGAGGCCCTACCCCAGTTTCCGCAGCACAGCCCTCTTCCCTTTCGTCGCACCATCCGACGTCCCGAACTGCACCAGATCATCCCTCTGGCCGAGACGACGATCTACGAAATGGAACAGCGCGGCGAATTCCCGCGCCGCTTCCGCCTCACCGCCCGGTGCGTCGTCTGGGACTTGGCAGAAGTCGAAGCCTGGATCGAAGACCGCAAGCAAGCCTCTCGATCAGCGAAGACCAACTCGTCCAGCGGACCGGACATGAGGCTGCGCCGGCACCGCCCTGTTCGATGACATCGCCATCAAATGCTTGCAGCGGCTACGCGGCATCCACTCGGATCAGCACAGCCCCGGGCAGCGCTTGTGCCATCTGCGTCGTGGCAAGCGTGACCGCAGCATCGCGGTCGCTCGCCTCCCTGCTGAAAGCCAGGCCGACATGACGCAGCCGTCCCCAGCCGACCGTGGCATCGGCGCAGTCGCTGTCCGCCAATTGGCGAAGGACATCCTCCTGCGATTCCATGCCCGAGCCCAGTGCATAGACCAGTGTGAAATCGTGAATCATCGCGTCAGCCTCCTTCGTCATCTGGCACCAGCGATCCGCGCCAGCGCTTCGTCAAGCTGCTGGCGATCTGCCGCACGCTTGGCGGCCGTGCGCTGCGCCAGGTTGTGCAGCTTGCGCCGCACACCGGGTAACTCGGCCGCATGGGCAAGTCCGATCAAACTGAAATCCGGCTTCTCATCCTCGACGGATTGCAGAAAGGCTCGCGACGGCCCATCCAGCCAATGCGCTACGCGCGCCAACATGCGCTCGCGGCTTTCCAGCAAGGCAGCCACGCTGATAGGCTCGGATGTCATGCCCTTGAAATGGGCCTCGAAGGTAGCCTCGAAATCCGTGGGCACACGTGGCGCTAGCATCTCCCAGGCCGGCTTGGGACTGCACGTCAGGTAGACGAGCAAAGTTCGCCAGAGACCCGCATCCGCGCGTTCATCCTCCAGCAGCAGGCCCACGTCGAAGAGATCGCGCGGATGCTGCCGCGACAGCGCAGCCGCCAGCTTGCCGGCATAGAGGTCGGCGAACGCCAGCACCTGCACCTCGGCAAAGCCGAAGGCCTCCTCCACCCGTGGCCGCACGACCATGGTTCGCACCGGATGCACCGTGCCACGCATGACCGGCGTCGTCTCGATCTGCACGCGCGCACGGCCGCGACTGGCCACCAAGCGAGTGACCGCCCCACCCTCGCCCGCCGAAGTCTGCACCTGCAATTTCAGAGGCCGGGCGCGCAACGCATCGGCCAACCGCCCGAGTGCTTCAGCGATCAGCTTCGCATCTTCGGCATAGTCGTGCACCGGCAACCAGGCCAGATCGATGTCCACCGACAGTCGTGGCAGATCGTGCTCGAACAAGTTGATGGCCGTGCCGCCCTTGAGTGCAAAGCCCGGCTCCGAGGCCAACACCGGCAGGATCTCGACCAGCAGCCGCACGCGGTCCGTGTAGCGCCGGTCCCGGTGGTCAAGCCAGGTGCTCATTGAGGTCTCCCGGCAAGGTGATCTGGTAGGTCGGATGCAGGCGTCCGCCGGGCACCAACGCGCGCTTGCCACGGCCCAGATCGACGTCATCCAGCGGCACATGCGAGAGCCACGCATGGCGATGGCGATCGGCCAGGGCCAGGAACAGCCGCTTGGCCTTGATGCTGCGGCAGTGGCGCAGCAGCAGGCCAACGCGCTGCGGCCGCAGCGTGGTCATAGCCTGCATCACCGCATCGGCCTCGTAGACCCCTGCCGCATCCGGCACACCATCGCACAACTCCAGCATGGCCCGCTCGGGCGTCGAGCAGACCAGGGCATCTGACCCAGGCGCCGCGGAATGCCATGCCAAGCCCACCTCGGACAACGTCTTCTCGGAGACTTCCGCCGTGACGGGCATGGCCGGCAGATCGAACGGCCCCTTGCCCAGGAACTCGAAACGTTGCTCCAGCGGCAGTTTGCCCAGCCAGCCCGGTGGCCGCTGCGGCCCATACAGAGTGATCGTCCCAGCATCGCCCAGGCGCAGGTAATGCTCGTGCCCCTGCAGGGCCAGCGCGAAGCGCCCCCCGACATGCAGCGGCATCCCCTCCCCGATCTGCAGGCTGCGGACCACGCCCTCCCATTGCAGACGCCCGCCCGTGCGCATGTAGACACCGCGCGCCGGCGACACCAGCCAGCCGCTGCCCACATAGCGCGCAACGAGGCTGTTGGAGTAGCCGTGCGCGCGCAGCCAGCGACTGGACACCAGGCGCGTATCGCCCAGTTCGGCCAGCAATCGGTTCAGTTTTCCTGAATTTTGAGCATCCATGGTGCTCAAAATAACAGATTTATAAACCTTAACCAAGATCGACCAGTTTGACAAGGACCATAAAAGATCACCCAGAGTGATCATTTCGTCTTGTTCGCAAACCTTGCGCTGGTCGCCGAAAGAAAGTCTCGATACGGTCATCATGCGGCCCTCCCTTCACAAAGCCGCACTGAGCACCGGGACCGACGCGTTCTCCGGCAGCAGTTTCGGCACATGGGGCCGCCCGTCGATCCAGGCATCGACCATGTCCGCCCACTCCTGCAGCATGTGGCGCCGCTGCTCGGCGTACTCGGCCTTGTTGTAGACCGAGCGCGAAGAGCGCCCTTCCTCGTGCGCCAGGCACTTCTCGATCCAGTCGCCGTTGAAGCCCACTTCGTTGAGCAGCGTCGAGCCGGTACGGCGCAGGTCATGCACCGTGAAGGGCTCCAACGGCAGGCCCGCGGCCTTGGCCCGCTCCACGATGAGTTGGGTGACGCGGTTCAGGGTCGCATGCGACATGCAACGGATAGGCTCGTAGCGCGAGGGCAGCACGAACTTCGAGCCAGCAGCGCAGGTGTGCAGCGCCACGAGGATGTCCAGGGCCTGGCGTGACAGGTAGATCACGTGCGGGTTGCGCCCCTTCATGCGCTGCTTCGGGATCGTCCAGGTGGCATTCTCGAAGTCGATCTCGCTCCAGGTGGCCTCGATCAATTCTCTCTTGCGCACCAGGGTCAGCAGGACCATGCGTAGCGCCAGGCGGATCGTCGGATACGTCGCGATGGACTCCAGCTGATGGAACGCCAGCCGGATTTCCGCCGGCGAAAGCGCCCTGTCTTTCGGCACGAAGGTCGCGATCGAGGCCGCCGCCACATCGCTGGCCGGGTTGTCCACCTTCTCGCCGTGCAGGATGGCGAAGGCATAGACCTGCTTCACGATGTCGCGAACATGCACCGCGGTGGCAGGCGCCCCGCGCGCCTTCACCTTGTTGCACAAGGCTCGCAGGTCGTCCGCGGTGATTTCGTTGAGCAGCCGGTTCTGGAACGCCGGCAGGATGTCCCGATCGACGACGTGCTTGCGCATCGCGCGCGTGCTGTCAGCCATCCGTGCGTCCGCCAGCCACTTGAGGGCCACGTCGCCGAAGTTCTTGGCCGCCGTCAGCCGGCGTTTCTCGCGCTGCTTCTCCAGTGCCGGGGAACGGCCAGCAGCGACGGCCTTCTTGGCGTCGAGCAGCTTTTCACGGGCCAGTGCCAACGAGATGCCGGCAGGGCCATAACGGCCGATGGTGAGGGTCTCACGGCGCCCGTTGAGACGGTAATCGTAGCGGAAGGTGACGGTACCGGCGGTCGATACCGTCGCGTACATCCCATCCCGGTCAGAAGCCTTATAAGTCAACGACTTAGGCTTCAGATTGCGCAGTGCTGTGTCGGTCAACATCGAGGTTCTACTCCTGTTTCGTGACGGCTTTTACCGTCAGGGGTCAGGAGACCTGCTGATGCCTGGAAAGCCGCATGAAACAAGCTTTCCAGAGGAGCTTTTTACCGTCAAAGACCGATTTGGTCTCAATAGTAAACGGGAGGGTCTTAATCCGACCTCCGGTTCTTACCGTCCGTTCTACCGTCAACCCGTTTTGCTGGCCGGCGATAGCCACCGATAGCTTCCGTGACGTATTTCCTTTTAAATCAACACGTTAGGACAGTTTTTCGATAACTGGCGATAGTCCCCGAAGGACCCGATTTCACTCCCACTCGATCGTCGCCGGCGGCTTGCTCGACACGTCGTACGTCACCCGGTTGATCCCGCGCACTTCATTGATGATGCGCCCCGACACCTTCTTCAGCAGCGCATAAGGCAGCTCGGCCCAGTCGGCCGTCATGAAGTCGCTGGTCTGCACCGCACGCAGCGCGACCACGTAGTCGTAGGTTCGGCCGTCGCCCATCACGCCCACGCTTTTCACCGGCAGGAACACGGTGAAGGCCTGGCTCGTGAGGTCGTACCAGGTCTTGCCGGTTTCGGCGTCGGTGAAGTTGCGCAGTTCCTCGATGAAAATCGCGTCGGCGCGGCGCAGCAGGTCGGCGTATTCCTTCTTCACTTCGCCAAGAATGCGCACGCCCAGGCCCGGGCCGGGGAACGGATGGCGATACACCATCTCGGGCGGAAGGCCGAGTGCCACGCCCAGTTCGCGCACTTCGTCCTTGAACAGGTCGCGCAGCGGCTCCAGCAGCTTCAGGCCGAGCTGCTCGGGCAGGCCGCCCACGTTGTGGTGGCTCTTGATGGTGACGGCCTTCTTGCTCTTGGCACCGCCCGATTCGATGACGTCGGGGTAGATGGTGCCTTGCGCCAGGAAGGTCGCGCCCTTGACGGCCGGTCGGCCGTCGACTCCGCTCTTGCCGCCGTCGCCCGCCGCCTTGAGCTTGGCGGCTTCCTGCTTGAACACGGTGACGAATTCGCCGCCGATGATCTTGCGCTTGGCTTCGGGGTCGCTCACGCCGGCGAGCTTGCCGAGGAACAGGTCGCTGGCGTCCACGCGGATCACCTTCGCGTGCAGCTTGCCTTCGAACATTTCCATGACCATGTCGCCTTCGTTCAGGCGCAGCAGGCCGTGGTCGACGAACACGCAGGTCAGCTGGTCGCCGATGGCGCGGTGGATGAGCGCGGCAGCCACGCTCGAATCGACACCGCCCGACAGGCCCAGGATGACTTCTTCGTCGCCCACCTGCTCGCGGATCTTCTGCACGGCTTCTGCGATGTGGTCGCGCATGACCCAGTCGGGCTTGGCGTCGCAGATGCCGAGCACGAAGCGCTCGATGATCGCCTTGCCCTGCACGGTGTGCGTCACTTCGGGATGGAACTGCAGCGCGTAGTAACGGCGCGCCTCGTCGGCCATGCCTGCGATGGGGCAGCTGTCGGTGCTGGCCATGAGCTTGAAGCCCGGCGGCAGTTCGGTGACCTTGTCGCCGTGGCTCATCCACACGTTGAGCATGCCGTGGCCTTCCGGCGTGGTGAAGTCGGCGATGTCCTTGAGCAGCGCGGTGTGGCCATGGGCGCGCACGGCCGCGAAGCCGAACTCGCGCTTGTGGCCGCCCTCGACCTTGCCACCGAGCTGGTGGGCCATGGTCTGCATGCCGTAGCAGATGCCGAGCACCGGCACGCCGAGGTCGAACACGGCTTGCGGTGCCTTGTCGGTGGTTTCCTCGTACACGCTGGCGTGGCTGCCCGAAAGGATCACGCCCTTCAGGTGGCCGTCGGCGGCGTATTCGCGCACCCATTCGTCGGTGACGTCGCAAGGGTGCACTTCGCTCAGCACGTGGGCTTCGCGCACGCGGCGTGCGATCAGCTGGGTGACTTGCGAGCCGAAATCGAGGATGAGGATCTTGTCGTGTTGCATGGCGGAAGGACTCAGAGCGTTGAAATGTCGAACAGCCTGACGCCTGCTTGCGGCGCGGCCTGGATGAGGCGCTCGTCGAAAGTGGCGAGCGGAAGATTGAGCGATTTTGCGAGCCAGAGATAGCCCGCGTCGTACTGGGACACACCGGCGTCGATGGCCACGGCGAGCACGGCCTTGTGCTGCGCCGGCGCAAGCTCGTGCAGTTCGACGCGGTGGCGAATGGCGTCGAGCACGCTCCACAGCCCCTCGACCGCGGACGAGGGAATGCGGCCGCTTCGCACGCCGTTGGCCAGGATGTTGGCGCACTCCCATTGCCACACATTGGGCGCCTGCGGCTCGACCTCGTCGCGGCGAATGGCGGCGTAGAGCTTGCGGGTGTGTTCGGTGGCGTGGTCGGGCAGCAGCCAGGCGGCGGTGACCGAGGCGTCCATGACGAATGCGGTCATGGCTGGCGCCCTTCGGCCCGCAAGGCGCTCGGCGACGGGCCGGGCTGGATGGTGGCATGCAGCGCGTCGATCTGGCCGAGTTCGCGCTGGATCTGCTCGTCGGTGATGACCGGCTTGCGGCGCACCGGCAGCATGCGCACGACTTCCTTGCCGTGGCGGGTGATGCGAACCTCCTCGCCCTTTTCGACCGAGTCGATCAGGGCCGAGAAGTTGTTCTTGGCTTCAGCGATACCGATGGATTGCATTTGGGCCAGAAGTTTTAAATCTGGCCCAAATTCTAAACCCGATGTGGCCTGACTTTCAAGGTCTGGCCAGAATGCACTTATTCAGCGCGGTAGTTCGGCGCTTCCTTGGTGATCTGCACGTCGTGGACGTGGCTCTCACGAATGCCGGCCGTGGTGATCTCGACGAACTCGGCCTTGTTCTGCATGTCCTCGATGGTCGCGCAGCCGCAGTAGCCCATGCTGGCGCGCACGCCGCCGGCCATCTGGTAGACGATGGAGACGATTGAGCCCTTGTAGGGCACGCGGCCTTCGATGCCTTCGGGCACCAGCTTGTCGGTGTTGGGGTTGCCGGTGGTCGATTCCTGGAAGTACCGGTCGGCACTGCCCTGCTGCATCGCGCCGATGGAGCCCATGCCGCGATAACTCTTGTAGCTGCGACCCTGGTACAGCACGATTTCGCCCGGCGCCTCTTCGGTGCCGGCGAACATGCTGCCCATCATCACGGTGCTGGCGCCGGCCGCGATGGCCTTGGCGATGTCGCCCGAGTAGCGCACGCCGCCGTCGGAAATCAGCGGAATGCCAGTGCCCTGCAGCGCGGTGGCCACGCTGTCGACCGCCATGATCTGCGGCACGCCCACGCCGGCCACGATGCGGGTGGTGCAGATGGAGCCAGGGCCGATGCCGACCTTGACCGCGTCGGCGCCGACGTCTGCCAGCGCACGCGCGGCGTCGCCGGTGGCGATGTTGCCGCCGATGACGTCGACCTGCGGATAGTTCTTCTTGACCCAGCGCACACGCTCGATCACGCCGGCGCTGTGGCCGTGTGCGGTGTCGACCACGATGGCATCTACGCCGGCCTTCACCAGAGCCTCGACGCGTTCCTCGGTGCCGTCGCCCACGCCGACTGCGGCCCCCACGCGCAGGCGGCCGTTGGCGTCGCGTGCGGCGTTGGGGAAGCTGGTCTGCTTGGTGATGTCCTTGACTGTGATCAGGCCCTTGAGCTCCCAGTCGCCGTTGATGACCAGCAGGCGCTCGAGCTTGTACTTGTTGAGCAGTGCCTTGGCTTCGGCCAGCGTGGTGCCGTCGGGCACGGTAATGAGCTTCTCGCGCCGCGTCATGATTTCGCTGACGGGCACGTCGTAGCGGTTTTCGAAGCGCAGGTCGCGCCCCGTGACGATACCGACCACCTTGCCGGCGTCCACCACCGGGAAGCCCGAGATGCCGAGCTGGTCGGAAAGCGCCATCACCTGGCGCACCGAATGCGTCGGGGTGATCACGACCGGGTCGCGCAGCACGCCCGATTCGTATCGCTTCACGCGGGCCACTTCCGCGGCCTGCTGCTGCGCGGTGAGGTTCTTGTGCACGATCCCCATGCCGCCCTCCTGCGCGATGGCAATCGCAAGGCGGGCTTCAGTCACGGTGTCCATGGCCGCCGAGACGAGCGGCAGGTTCAGCGTGATGTTGCGGGAGAGTTTGGTGGCGAGGGAGGTGTCCTTGGGCAGGACCTGGGAGAACGCTGGCACCAACAACACGTCGTCGAAGGTGAGCGCTTTGCCGAGAAGGCGCATGGGTGAAGCTCCAAAAGACGGATTGTAACGAGGCCCTCGAGGGGTTTGCTGGCGCAGGCATTTGACAAACGTTGCAAAACCACCCAATCCGGATGTTGCAAAAAGTAAGGCAAGGCTAAACTTCAGGGATGAAATTCGTGCACTGGCTCCTATTGGGATGTGTCGTTGCGATGCCGCTGTCTGCAAGCGCGCAGTGGCAATGGATCGACAAGAACGGCAAGAAGGTCTTCAGCGACCAGGCGCCTCCGCCGGACGTGCCCGAGAAGAACATCCTGCGCCGCGTCGGCCCCCAGCCCGGGGCGCGCTCCACGGCAAACCCGAACGTAGACGCACCGCCGGCCGAAGGCGCGGCCGACGCCGCTGCGGGCACTCCCGCAAAGGCCGCAGCCGCCCCCAAGCCGACCGGTGTCGACAAGGAACTCGAGGAAAAGACCAAGAAAGCCGAGGCCGACGCCAAGGCCAAGCAGACTGCGGAAGCCGCCAAGGTAGCCCAGGCCAAGGCCGAGAACTGCACCCGTGCCCGTCAGGCCAAGGCCACGGTCGACAGCGGCATGCGCATTGCGCGGGTCAATGCGCAGGGCGAGCGCGAAATCATGGATGACACGGCGCGTGCCGCCGAGCAGAAGCGCGTGCAATCGGTGATCGACTCCGACTGCAAGTAAGGCGCCGGCCCCGCCGGCTTCAGTAGCCGGCCTTGCCGCCCTTGCGGCGGTTTGCAAAAAGGCCGGTGCCCTTCGAGCCCTGGCGCTGAAAACGCTCCCGCCGCGCCACCTTGGGATCGACCGACAGGGGCCGGCACAGCTCGATGCGGTCGCCGTCTTTCAGTGCCTGCTCCCACTCGACCACGCGGCCCCAGATGCCCGGCGTCATGGAATGGCGCCAGTCCAGGTCGGGAAAGCGCGCGGAAAGGCCGCTCGCCTTCACCGCTTCGACCAGTGTGGCGCCGGACGCGAGCTGCAGCACCTGCTCGAACACCTCGCGCGCAGCGGGCGAACAGCTCAGCGTGACCTCGATCATCAGGCGCTGCCGTAGACCTGCTCGGCGCGCTTGACGAAAGCCTCCACCAGGCTCGATGCGATGGTGTCGAACACCGGCCCCACCAGCGCCTGCAATGCGAAGTTGCTGAAGCCGTAGCTCAGGTGCAGTTCGACGCGGCAGGCGCGCTCGCCCTCTTCGCCCACGGGCACGAATTTCCACTTGCCATCGAGGTTGGAGAAGGGCCCGTCGACCAGCTTGAGCTGGACTTCGCGCCCCGGCACATGCGTGTTGCGGGTGGTGAAACTCTGGTGCAGTCCGGCAAAGGCCAGGCCGACTTCGGCGGTCATGCCGGCCTCGTCCTGCTCGATGACTCGCGACTTGTCGCACCAGGGAAGAAACTGCGGATACTTGGCCACATCGGTGACGAGCGCATACATCTCTTCGGCGCTGTACCAGATGAGGACGGACTTGTTGACTGTTTTCATAGAATCGGCACAGCGTGCGCGATGGATTGTATTGAAGCCATGCAGCCCCAACATTCCCGAGTCATGGCCACAAAGAAACAAGATACCTCCTCCCGAATCGCCGACAACAAGAAGGCCTCGTACAACTATTTCTTCGAAGAGCGCTTCGAGGCCGGCATGGTCCTCGAAGGCTGGGAAGTCAAATCGCTGCGCGAAGGCAAGGTGCAGCTCACCGACGGCTACGTCGTGATCCGCAATGGCGAACTGTTCGTCGTCGGCTGCCAGATCAACCCGCTCAAGAGTGCGTCGACCCACGTCAACCCCGATTCGGTCCGCACCAAGAAGCTGCTGCTGAAGAAGGACGAGATCCGCCGCCTGATCGGCAAGGTCGAGCAAAAGGGCTACACGCTGGTGCCTCTGAACCTGCACTGGAAGGCCGGCAAGGTGAAGTGCGAAATCGCGCTGGCCAAGGGCAAGGCCGAGCACGACAAGCGCGA
Source organism: Variovorax sp. (assembly GCF_965279555.1). Classification (NCBI taxonomy): domain Bacteria; kingdom Pseudomonadati; phylum Pseudomonadota; class Betaproteobacteria; order Burkholderiales; family Comamonadaceae; genus Variovorax; species Variovorax sp. The sequence goes on from NZ_OZ257247.1 coordinate 2,407,507, forward strand.
CACCATCAAGGACCGCGAAGGCAAGCGCGAGGTCGAACGCGCCATGAAGAGCCGCAACCGCTGAATCTTTTTTGCACGCGATGGAATAAAACGCGGGCTGCGGGCGTTTGTGCGGTTGTCATCGGATCGCCGGTGGCAAGCCCACCACCCCAGGAGCCCTTTCATGTCGCCTTTTCGTGCCTCTTCCGCCGGCCTTGCCGCCATCCTGCTGAGCGGCGTGCTCGCCCTGCCGGCCCTCGCCCAGCCCAAGCCCGCAGACGGCGCGCTGGTCGGCCCCAACGGCATGACGCTGTACACCTTCGACAAGGACACGGCCGGCAACGGCAAGTCGGTGTGCAACGGCGCCTGCGCCACCAACTGGCCACCATTCATGGCCGCCGAGAGCGACAAGCCCGCCGGCGACTTCACCGTCGTCACGCGCGACGACGGCAAGAAGCAATGGGCAGCCAAGGGCTGGCCGCTGTACTACTGGGCCAAGGACACCAAGCCGGGCGACAAGACCGGCGACGGCGTCAACGGCACCTGGAAGACCGCCAAGCCCTGACACACTGAATCCCCATGGACGCCCGCCTGCTGGTCGAGCACATCCCGAGCCTGCGCCGCTACGCCCGGGCGCTCACCGGCAATGCGTGGGCGGCCGACGATCTGGTGCAGGACACGCTGGAGCGCGCCTGCGGCAAGTGGCGGCTGTGGACGGTGGGCAGCGACCTGCGGGCGTGGCTCTTCACCGTCATGCACAACATCTTCGCAAGCCAGGTGCGGCGCACGCCGCCGCCGCACGCTGTGGTGCCCATCGACGACCTGCCGCACGAACTGCACGGCGGCATCGACCCCGGGCGCGGCCAGGACACCAGCCTCGACCTGCAACGCTGCCTGATGCAGTTGCCCGAGGAGCAGCGCGCAGTGCTGCTGCTCGTGACGCTCGAAGACCTGTCGTATGCCGAAGTGGCCAAGGTGCTGGGCATTCCCGCCGGCACCGTGATGTCGCGCCTGTCGCGCGCCCGCGTGCGGCTCCAGGAGTTGATGGACGGCACCTCGGCGCCGGTCCGCCCCGGCCTGCGCCGCCTCAAATGAAACCCGCCGCACCATGAATCGCCCCGTCCCGCCCCCCACCGACGACGAACTGCACGCCTGGGTCGACGGCCAGTTGGCCCCGGACCGTCATGGCGCAGTCGAAGACGCCATCGCCCGCGACCCCGCCGTGGCTGCCAGGATCGCGTCCTGGCACACGCAGCGCGACGCCCTGCGCCGGCTGCACGGCGAGCTGCTCGATGCCCCGGTTCCAGAAGCGCTGATGGGCGCGCTTGACCGCAACCAGCCCCGCCACGCGCAACGCGGCGCATGGATGCGCCTGGGCGGCATGGCGGCCGGCCTGCTGTTGGCCTTTGCAGCCGGCTGGCTGGGCAATGCCCAATGGTCCGCGCCGCGCGGCGGCGCGCAGCAGCAGCAACTGGCGCGCGCCGCGGCGCTGAGAGAGTTCGTGCATGACGCATCGATCGCGCATGCCGTCTACACACCCGAGAAAAGACATCCGGTCGAAGTGACTGCCGCCGAGCAGCAGCACCTGGTGCAATGGCTGTCGAAACGCCTCGACCGGCCGCTGAAGGTGCCCGATTTCTCCGCCCAGGGCTACACCCTGGTCGGCGGCCGCCTGCTGCCCGGGGAAACCGGCGCGCGCGCCCAGTTCATGTTCGAAGATGCCGCCGGCGAGCGCGTGACGCTCTACGTCGGCACCCTCGACGCCAATGCCGCCGGTGCCATCGCTGCCCGTGAGACTGCCTTCCGCTTCGCCTCCGAAGGCCCCGTCCCCAGCTTCTACTGGGTCGACCAGGGCTTCGGCTACGCCATTGCCGGCAAGCTGCCGCATGACCTTTTGCTCAAACTCGCGACGCTGGCCTACCGCGATCTGTCTTGATCAGCGCATAAACTGCCGGCTCGCGCAACCACCCCGGCCAGTCACCCCGGCCTTGTTTTCGCGATTCATCAACTGAAGGAGAAACTGCATGAAATTGCTCAGCGCCTCGATCCTCGCAGCGGCACTGCTTGCCGGCTGCGGCAGCATGTCCCCGGCCGCCCCCGACACGCCCACCCGCACCGCCGACGGCATCCTGGTCGGCCCGAACGGCATGACGCTGTACACCTTCGCCAAGGACACGGCCGGCGCCGGCACCTCCGCCTGCAACGCCCAGTGCGCCACCAACTGGCCCGCGCTCGGCGTGGCCGAAACCGCCAAGCCCATGGGCGGCTACACCATCATCATTCGCGAAGACGGCAAGCGCCAATGGGCCTACAAGGGCTGGCCGCTGTACTACTGGTCGAAGGACGCCAAGCCTGGCGACAAGACCGGTGACGGCGTCCTCAACGGCGCATGGAAAGTCGCCCGTCCCTGATTCCATCGGGACCTGACGCAAGACAACGCCGGCACCCGCCGGCGTTTTTTTGTCCGTTTCGGCCGACGCGAAGGCCCTGGGCACCCACGGCAGAATCCCCGCATGATTTCTGACGCCAATCCGGACGCGTTCCTTGCCCTGCTGAGCCAGGGCCTCATCACCGACTCGCAGCACGACGCAGTGCTCGCCCACCCCGAGACCCCTACCCTCCCCCCGCTTCCGAGCCCGGGCCACGCGCTCGCCTGGATGCGCGTGAAAGGCCTCGTCACCGAAGAAGAACAGAATGCGGCGCTCGACCGGATCGAAGCCGCAACGCCCCCGGACCCGAACGCGGACGACGCGGCCGACACCGCCATCGACGCGGACGACCTCATGGAATGCGCCGGGCGCGGAATCACGCACGAGGCGGTCCAGGCGCTCTACCGCGACGGCCTGATCGACGCGGAAACGCGCGACATGGCACTGCAAGAAACGCCGGTCGCGGGCAGTGTTCCCGCCGCGCTGGGCGCCACGCTCGCCTGGCTGGTGACGGACGGCCCGCTCGAGCGGGAGCGCTTCGACGCCACCCGCGCACAGGTTGCCGCCGAACCCGCCTTTGCAATGGCGGCCGAACGCTCCCGCATCGTCGCCGAGGCCCAGGCATTGATCGAGGCCGAAGACCGGACCATCGCGGAATGGAAATCGCGCTCGCAGCGCCAAGGCCGCATCGGCGCATGGAAATTCATCCTCACGGTTCTCGTGATCGGCGGCGGCCTGGGCTGGTATCTGTTCGCACCCGACAGCGTGCCCGCCTGCGACGCCAGCTCCACGCGCAAGACGCTGAACAACATGATGTTCCGCGTGACCATGGACGTGCGCATGCGCACCTTCGATGCCGAGAAACGCGCCGACATCCACACGCCCTTGCTCGGCGGCATCCGCGAAGTCGGCTACCGCAAAGACCAGCGCGTGCGCGGCTGCATCGCGACCCTGACCCAGGGCGACGACAAGGACACGATGGCCTTCACCATCGGCGCGACTTCGCCCAAAAGCGACGAAATGGTGGTGCGCGGCGCGGACGCGGACATCGTCGAGGCACGCTTCGGCCACCTGGACGCGAGCGGCAAGCCGCTTTTCAACGCCGAACCCCTTGGGCGCGAGGCGATGGAAAAGGCTTTCCGCGAAGGCGCCGAATCGCTGTCTGCGCGTTCACAGTCCGGCGCGCTGGCACGCATGCGTGCCCAGGAGCGCGCCGCCTCGGGGCTGCCGGACCTCGACCCGGACCGCACGCGCGAAATCGCCGACATCGAGCCCACGGGGCCCTGCCGGGCGCTCGATGGCGGCGCGGGTCGGCAGGCGTGCCCGCTGGTTGTCGAATACAACGACCGCCTGCTGGGCGCCCTTAGCGGCAACGGCGGCACGTCGCTGCCGCTGACGGGCGAATTCACCTTCGTGCAGGACAACGGCACTTGGCGCATGGGCGACGATTTCATGCAGACCTTCATGCGCAAGGTGGTCGAGGCTCGCATGCGCAAGATCGGCGCCACCGATATCGCCATGCCCGCGTTCCCGGCCCCGCCCAAGCCATCACGCTGAGAGGCACGGGCCCCAGACGGCAAAAATCACCAGCGGTGACGGCTTCACGAAGAAGCCGCACCGGATGGTGACTTTGGGAGTCATGCATTGCCGTGCGCCAGGACGCACGGCAAGGCAAAGGCGATCAGCCCTGCGACGTGTCGCGGCCGGCGCGCTTGCGCTCGTGTTCCTTCAGGAAACGCTTGCGCAGGCGAACGCTCTTGGGCGTGATTTCGACCAGTTCGTCGTCCTCGATGAATTCCACGCCGTATTCGAGCGTGAGTTCGATCGGGGGCGTGATCTTGATCGCGTCTTCCTTGCCGCTCACGCGGAAGTTGGTCAGCTGCTTGGTACGCGTGGCGTTCACCACCAGATCGTTGTCGCGGCTGTGGATGCCGACGATCATGCCTTCGTACACCGGGTCGTTGGCGCGCACGAACATGCGGCCGCGGTCGTCCAGCTTGCCCAGTGCGTAGGTGAAGATTTCACCGTCGTCCATCGAGATCAGCACGCCGTTCTTGCGGCCGCCGATGTCGCCCTTGTGCGGCTCGTAGCTGTCGAAGATGTTGCTGATGAGGCCGGAGCCGCGCGTCAGGTTCAGGAATTCGTTGGTGAAGCCGATCAGGCCACGCGCCGGAATGCGGTACTCCAGGCGCACGCGGCCGCGGCCGTCCGGTTCCATGTTGACGAGTTCGCCCTTGCGCTCGCCCAGTGCCTGCATCACGCCGCCCTGATGCTGCTCTTCGATGTCGGCCGTGACCAGCTCGATCGGTTCGTGCTTCTCTCCGTCGATGGTGCGGAACACCACGCGCGGCTTCGACACGGCCATCTCGTAGCCTTCGCGGCGCATGTTTTCCAGCAGGATGGTCAGGTGCAGTTCGCCGCGGCCCATCACTTCGAACACGCCTTCTTCGTCGGTCTCGTTCACTCGCAGGGCCACGTTGTGCTGCAGTTCCTTTTGCAGGCGGTCCCAGATCTGGCGGCTGGTGACGAACTTGCCTTCGCGGCCGGCCAGCGGGCTGGTGTTCACGCAGAAGTTCATCGTCAGCGTGGGCTCGTCGACCTTCAGCATGGGCAGCGGTGCGGGATTGGCCGGATCGGTGATGGTCACGCCAATGCCGATGTCCGCAATGCCGTTGATCAGCACGATTTCGCCGGGGCCGGCCTCCGTGGCCTGCACGCGGTCCAGGCCCTGGAACGTCAGCACCTGGTTGATGCGGCCCTTGACCGACTTGCCGTCCGGACCTTCCATGACCACGACGTCCGTCATGGGCTTGAGCGTGCCCTGGCTGATGCGGCCCACGCCGATGCGGCCGACGAAGGTCGAGAAGTCGAGTGCCGAGATCTGCAGCTGCAGCGGCGCGGCGGGGTCACCCTTTTGCGACGGCACGTGCTTCAGGATGGTGTCGAACAGGGCCGACATGTCGGGGCCCCACTGCTCGCCGGGCGCACCCTCTTCGAGCGACGACCAGCCGTTGATGCCCGAGGCGTAAACCACCGGGAAGTCGAGCTGTTCGTCGGTCGCGCCGAGCTTGTCGAACAGGTCGAAGGCGGCGTTGACCACCTTGTCGGGGTTGGCGCCGGGCTTGTCGACCTTGTTCACCACCAGGATGGGCTTCAGGCCGAGGGCCAGTGCCTTCTTGGTCACGAAGCGCGTCTGCGGCATCGGGCCTTCCTGGGCGTCGATCAGCAGCACCACGCCGTCGACCATCGACAGCGCGCGCTCCACTTCACCGCCGAAGTCCGCGTGGCCCGGGGTGTCGACGATGTTGATGTGCGTGCCTTGCCAGGTCACGGCGCAGTTCTTGGCCAGGATGGTGATGCCGCGCTCTTTTTCGATCGCGTTGTTGTCCATCACCGTGTCGACCACTTTCTCGTGCTCGGCGAAGGTGCCCGACTGGCGCAGCAGCTGGTCGACCATGGTGGTCTTGCCATGGTCCACGTGGGCAATGATGGCGATATTGCGAATTTGCTTGGTACTCATGGTGTCGCTTCGGTCTGTTGTGCGTTCAAAAGAATTTGCTGGATTTCGATGGGGTTCAGCAAGCGCCCCGGAATCAGTTCGCCACCGGTGACGTGGGCCGTCCCGAGAAAGGCGGCAGGCTCGGCGCCGAAAACGGCCACCTCGCCGGCGTCGGCCCAGCTGCCACGGCGGCGCAGGCCCGAAAGAAAGCGTGCAGCATCTTCCGCGCCAAGCGTGACGCGGCTGTGGCCGTCCACCAGCGCCTCGGCGGGCAGCAGCCGCGCAAGCCGCTCGTCTTCGTCCATGGACTCCAGCGCCTCGAGCGTGACGCACTGCGCCTCGACGAAATCGCCGGTGGCGATACGGCGCAGCGACGTCAGGTGCGCGCCGCAACCCAGCGCCTCGCCGATGTCCTCGCCGAGGGTGCGGATGTAGGTGCCCTTGCTGACGGTGGCACGGATGCGGATGACGTTGTCGCCCACCGCGCCGATCGCGAGCCTGTGGATCACCACGTCGCGCGGCGCCCGCTCGACTTCGACGCCTTCGCGGGCGTATTCGTACAGCGCCTTGCCGTCTTTCTTGAGCGCGCTGTGCATCGGCGGCACCTGCCGGATCGGGCCGGTGAATTGCGCCTCGACGCGCGCCAGGTCTTCCGGCGTGACGTGCACGGGCCGCTCGGCGATGACCTCGCCCTCGGCGTCGCCGGTGGCGGTTTTCACGCCCAGGCGGGCCGTGGCCTCGTAGGTCTTGTCAGCATCCAGGTGGAGCTGGCTGAATTTGGTGGCCGCGCCAAAGCACAGCGGCAGGACGCCCGTCGCGAGCGGATCGAGCGTGCCGGTGTGGCCCGCCTTTTCCGCGCGCAGCAACCACTTGGCCTTCTGCAAGGCCTGGTTGCTGGAGAGTCCCAGCGGCTTGTCGAGCAACAACACCCCATGCACAGGGCGCCGCTGCACCCGTGTGCGTGGCGCGTTCATGGCTAGTCGTCTTTCGAGCGCGAAGCGACGGCTTGCGCGATGAGCGCGTTCATGTCGGCCGCACGCTCGGTGGTGCGGTCGAACAGGAAGTGCAGCGTAGGCACGGTATGGATATGCAGGCGCTTGAACAGGCCGTTGCGCAGGAAGCCCGCGGCCTGGTTCAACGCTTCGGTGGTCTCGGTCACGTCGCCCGTGAGCATGCTGAAGAAGACCTTCGCATGCGCATAGTCGGGCGTCACCTCGACAGCCTGGATCGTGACCATGCCCACGCGCGGGTCCTTCAACTCGCGCGCGATCAATTCCGTCAGATCCCGCTGGATCTGGTCGGCGACCTTGAACGCGCGGTTGGGGGCGGCGGCTTTTCTTTTCGGCATGGACTCTTTCGCGTCGAACGCTTACAGCGTCCGGGCGATTTCCTTGATCTCGAAGAATTCGAGCTGATCGCCCTCTTTGATGTCGTTGTAGTTCTTGAGCTTGATACCGCACTCAAAACCTTCGCGGACTTCGCGGACATCGTCCTTCATGCGCTTGATCGAATCGACTTCGCCGGTGTAGATCACCACGTTGTCGCGCAGCAGGCGGAAATGCGCGCTGCGGTTGACCGAGCCAGAGGTGATGTACGAACCTGCAACGGTACCGATCTTCGAGGCCACGAACACCGTGCGGATCTCGGCCGAGCCGATGATTTCCTCGCGGCGCTCCGGTGCCAGCATGCCCGACATCGCGACCTTGATCTCGTCCACGGCGTCGTAAATGATGCTGTAGTAGTTCAGCTGGATGCCATTGCCCTCGGCCAGCTTGCGCGCACCGGCATCGGCGCGCACGTTGAAGCCGATAACGACCGCCTTCGACGCGATGGCCAGGTTGATGTCGCTTTCGCTGATACCACCCACGCCGGCGTACACGATCTGAACCTTGACCTCGTCGGTCGCCAGCTTGAGCAGCGACTGGGCCAGCGCTTCCTGCGAGCCCTGCACGTCGGCCTTGATGATGATGCGCAGCGTCTGCACTTCGCCGGCCGACAGGTCGGTGAACATGTTCTGCAGGTTCGCGGCTTGCGCCTTCGCCAGCTTGGTGTTGCGGAACTTGCCTGCACGGTAGGTCGCGATTTCGCGCGCACGGCGCTCGTCGCTCATCACCATGAACTCGTCGCCCGCCTGCGGCACTTCGGTCAGACCCTGGATTTCGACCGGGATCGACGGGCCGGCGGCCTTGGTCGACTTGCCGTCTTCGTCCAGCATGGCGCGCACGCGGCCATAGGTCGAGCCGGCCAGCACCACGTCGCCGGTCTTGAGCGTGCCGGACTGAACCAGCACGGTAGCGACCGGGCCGCGGCCCTTGTCGAGCTGGGCTTCGATGACCAGGCCCTTGGCGGCGGCATCGACCGGCGCCTTGAGTTCGAGCACTTCGGCCTGCAGCAGCACTTGCTCGAGCAGGTCGTCGACGCCCTGGCCGGTCTTGGCCGACACGCCGACGAACGGAACGTCGCCGCCGTACTCTTCAGGCACGACCTCTTCGGCCACCAGTTCCTGCTTGACGCGGTCCAGGTTGGCATCGGGCTTGTCGATCTTGTTGATCGCGACCACGATCGGCACACCCGCCGCCTTCGCGTGCTTGATGGCTTCCTTGGTCTGGGGCATGACGCCGTCGTCGGCCGCCACCACCAGGATCACGATGTCGGTGGCCTGTGCACCGCGGGCACGCATGGCCGTGAAGGCCTCGTGACCCGGGGTGTCGAGGAAGGACACCATGCCGCGTTCGGTCTGCACGTGGTACGCGCCGATGTGCTGCGTGATGCCGCCGGCTTCGCCCGCGGCGACCTTGGCGCGGCGGATGTAGTCCAGCAGCGAGGTCTTGCCGTGGTCGACGTGGCCCATGACGGTCACGACCGGTGCGCGCGGCAGGGCTTCCGCCGTTTGCGCCGACACGTCCTCGTCGGTGAAGGCTTCCGGATCGTCCAGCGCGGCAACCACCGCGTTGTGACCCATTTCCTCCACCAGGATCATTGCGGTGTCCTGGTCGAGCGACTGGTTGATGGTCGCCATCTGGCCGAGCTTCATCAGCTGCTTGATGACTTCCTGTGCCTTGACGGCCATCTTGTGCGCGAGTTCGGCCACGGTGATGGTTTCAGGCACGTGCACTTCGAGAATGCGCGCCTCGACCGGTGCGGCCGGTGCGTGTTGCTCGTCGTGACCGCCGCGGTCGTTGCCACGGCGACCACGCGGGCCTCCGCGCCAGTTGCCGCGACCGACACCGCCGCTGGCGTCGCCGCGGGTCTTGATTTCCTTCTTCTTGGCAGGATCGCCAGCCCAGCTCGACGAGAGCTTGGCGGACTTGACTTCCTTGCCGGCACCGGCGGCTGCGCCGGGTGCGGCTGCAGCGCCGGGCGCCGCAGGCGCGCCAGGGCGGGCCGCAGGCGTGGCCGGCTTGTGCAGAGTGCCCTTGACCGCGGCCTTCTCGGGCTGCGGCTTCTCGGGCGCCTTGTGCGGCACCAGCACGCGGGCCGGTGCGTTCATCATGGCGCGAATGGCTTCGGCTTCGGCCAGGGCCTTGCGGCGACGCTCGTCGAGGTCCTTGGCGCGAGCGGCTTCTTCATCGGCACGGGCCTTCGATTCGGCGGCGGCCTTGGCCTTCGCGTCTTCCTTGGCTTGCGCGGCGGCGTTCTGCGCGGCGAGCTTGGTGTCGGCAGCCTGCTGCTCGGCAGCGGCTGCCGCGGCGGCCGCTGCCGTCACTGCGGGAGCGGGTGCGGGCGCAGCCGGCTTGGCGGGAGTGCTCTTGGCGGCCGCTGCGGCAGCTGCCGCCTCGGCGGCGGCCTTCTTCTCGGCGGCCGCGCGTGCGGCTTCCTGCTCAGCCTTCTCTGCGCGCTCGGCCTTCTCGGCCTGTTCGCGTTCGCGGGCTTCGGCTTCTTCGCGCAGGCGGCGCTTCTCGGCCAGTTCTTCTTCCTGGCGGCGGATCAGTTCGGCCTGGCGGCGCGCTTCTTCCTCGCGGCGGGCCAGTTCGGCCTCGTCGACGCGGAGAGCGGCGGGTGCCGCGGCGGGCGCTTCCGACGCTTGCGGTGCAGCCTCGGGCAAAGCCGGATGGCCGTCTTCGCGCTGGATGAAGGTGCGCTTCTTGCGCACCTCGACCTGGATGGTGCGGGCGCGGCCGGTGGCGTCGGCCTGCTTGATCTCGCTGGTCGACTTCTTGGTCAGCGTGATCTTCTTGCGTTCGGGCTCGACAGTGCCGTGGCTGGCCTTGAGGTGGCCAAGCAGGCGCTGCTTGTCAGCCTCGGTGAGCGCATCGGTGACGGCCGCTTTGGGCACGCCTGCGCTCTTGAGCTGGTCAAGCAGGGTTTCGGGAGTCTTCTTGAGCTCGTTCGCGAACTCGGCGACAGTGGTACTGGACATATTGGTTTCGTGCCTCCATGACCGTCACTCTTGGCCGGCGAACCAATGTTCGCGGGCTTTCAAGATGAGGGCTTTGGCGTCATCGGCGCTTTGGCCGGTGATCTCGGTGAGTTCATCGACCGCGAGGTCGGCAAGATCGTCACGGGTGTTCACACCCGCTGCGATCAGCTTGGGAATCAGCTCGGGGTCGAGCCCTTCGAGGTCGTGCAGGTTCTGGGAAACCTGCGACTGGGCCTCGACGCCCTCTTCCTTGGCGATTTCCATGGTGAGCAGCGCATCCTTGGCACGCGCGCGCAGCTCGTTGATGGTGTCTTCGTCGAATGCCTCGATCTCCAGCATTTCGGAAATCGGCACGTACGCGACTTCCTCGAGGCTGTTGAAGCCTTCGGAGATGAGGATGTCGGCGATTTCCTCGTCGACGTCGAGCTTTTCCATGAAGAGCTTGCGGCTGGCGTCGGTCTCGGTCGCCTGCTTCTGGGCCGACTCGTTGGCGTCCATGATGTTGATCTTCCAGCCGGTGAGGTCGGAAGCCAGGCGCACGTTCTGGCCGCCGCGGCCGATGGCGATGGCGAGATTTTCCTCGTCGACCACCACGTCCATGGCGTGCTTTTCTTCGTCCACCACGATCGACGACACGTTGGCCGGGGCCAGCGCACCGATCACGAACTGGGCCGGGTCTTCGCTCCACAGCACGATGTCCACGCGCTCGCCGGCGAGCTCGTTGGTCACGGCGTTCACCCGGGTGCCGCGCACGCCGACGCAGGTGCCGATCGGGTCGACACGCTTGTCGTGCGAGAGCACGGCGATCTTGGCGCGCGAACCGGGGTCACGGGCGCAGCTCTTGATTTCGAGCAGGCCCTGTTCGATTTCAGGCACTTCCTGGCGGAACAGCTCGACCATGAACTCGGGAGCAGAGCGCGACAGGATGATCGGCGCGCCGCGCAACGTCAGGTCGACTTCCATGATCATGGCGCGCACGCGGTCGCCATTGCGCAGGTTCTCCTTGGCGATCATCTCGCTGCGGCGCAGGCGCCCTTCGACACGGCCGGCCTCGACGATGATGTCGCCCTTGTCCAGTCGCTTGACGGTGCCCACGAAGATCTTGTCGCCGCGCGACATGAAGTCGTTGAGCAGCATCTCGCGCTCGGCGTCGCGGATCTTCTGAAGGATGACCTGCTTGGCAGCCATGGCACCGATACGGCCGATCGGCACCGATTCGACCGCTTCCTCGATGTACTCGCCGACCTCGATGTCCGACATTTCTTCCTTGGCTTCGAAAAGCAGGATTTCCTGGTCGGGCAGTTGCAGGCCGGCTTCGTCCGGAACGACGTGCCAGCGGCGGAAGGTTTCGTAGTCGCCGCTGTCGCGGTCGACCGAGACGCGGATGTCCACGTCGCCCTGATGGAGCTTCTTGGTGGCTTGCGCCAGTGCGGACTCGACCGCGCCGAAAACAACGTCACGCTCGACGTTCTTCTCGCGCGAGATCGCATCCACCAACATCAACATTTCGCGATTCATGCCACCACTCCTCTGTCATTCCGGAACTTGCGTTCCGTCGTCAATATCCGAAAAACCCGGTTGGGTTTTGGCCTTGCGGCCCTTGAAATCCACAATGGGCGCGAGCCGCGCCTCGCGCAGCTCGTCCAGCACGAAGCCCAGCGCATGCAACGGTGCAGGCGCGCGCTTCTTGCTCACTTTTTGACCCGGCTTGGGTTCCGGCGCCTCGCTCCACACGATTTGCCAGCCCGGGGCTGCGTCAGCCCCCTCTGCCGCTGCGGCACGCTCCAGCGTGCCGCGAAACTTCTTGCGGTTGGCCGACACCTGGCCCGCCGCGGCGGCGCCCATGGGCGCCTTGAGCGTGATGTCGATTACCTCGCCCACGAAACGTTCGAAATCCTGCTCATTGCGCAGCGGACGGTCAATACCCGGCGAGGACACCTCGAGCCGCTTGTAATCGACACCATCGACCTCCAGCGCGAACTGCAACTGGCGGGTCACCTTCTCGCAGTCTTCCACCGTCACGAAGGGCTCGGGCACGCCGGCAGCCACATCTTCTGAGGTGGGGGCCGTCCAGGGCAAATCAATCGTCACGCGCAGCAATCCCCCGGCGGAGCGCTCGATCTCTACCAGGTCGTAGCCCAGACCGGCTACGGTTTGTTCCACTATTTGCTGCAATGCCACGTGTTCGAAAAAGCCTTTTTAAGAATCGGTTTCCGTGTCACCCGCCCGCCGTGGGTGCCACCTGCATGAATAAAGCCAGAAAGCTCGAGAATGCATAGACCAAAAAAAACGGGCGGTTTGTACCCGCCCGTTTGGTCGTGAGCCTCGAATTATATGCTATTCACGTGATAAATGAAGGGGCTCGACCATTCAAACTGCCATCAGACGGCGAGATTTGGACCAGACCAGCGCAAATAAGACGGATCCGAACGCCAAAGCAGCCGCCGCGACCAGCAAAGGCAGCCCGAAAGAGCCGGTGCGTTGCGCAAGCGGCGCCGCGAAGAGCGGCCCGACGATCTGCCCCACTCCATATGACGCCGTGGCATAGCCGATCAGCCCTGCCGCCGCATTTCCGCGCAGCCGCCGCGCTTCCCGCACCGCGAAAAGCGTGATGGCGGTAAATGGCATGCCTAGCAGCAAGCTGCCGAACGCGAAACCGACGATCGTCGGCCAGGCAACCGACAGCACCACGCCAAGCGCCTGCAGCGCATAAGCCACGGCCAGCAATAGCCGGTTGTCCCAATGCGTCGGCGCGCGGGCGCCGATCAATGCCCCTGGAATGACGGCCAGCCCGAACAGCGGCCAGAAATAGTCCGGCCACGACGAGTCAGGCAGCGCCTGGCGCGCAATCACCGGCAGGAAAGTGGCCGTGATGATGTAGCCGAAGCCCGCCAGCCCGTAGAGCGACACCAGCCAGATCGCATCGCTGCGATCCGTACCCGTCCCCGTCGCGCCCGAAGCAGCGGCAGCCGAAGTGGCCGCCTTGCCTGACGCCAGTTGCCCATCGTCGAAAACCCGCCAGATCACGGCAATCAGCACGAAAGCCAGCAGGCCCAGCCCGATCCATCCGGCCTCGGAGCCCCATCGCCCGAGTGCTCCGCCCAGCAAGCCGGTCATGGCAATTCCAATGCCGGGACCGGTGTAGATCACGCCACCCAGCGTCGGCGCGTTGGTCTCGGCCAGCCTTCGCAACCCCCAACCCGAGGCGAAGACGAAAACCCACGCGCTCATCACGCCGGCGGTCCAGCGCAGCACGCCCCAACTGGTGAAACTGTGCAGCAGACCCATGCCGATCAGCAGCAGAGCCGTGGCGACCAGCCCGCCGCGCACCATGGTCGACGCCTTGATGCCGATGGCGGCGCAAGTGACAGCCCCCAGGAAATAGCCCAGGTAATTGAGCGACGCCAATACCCCGCCGGCCGCCAGTTCCAGCTTTCCCTCGTGAAGCATGATGGGCAGCATGGGCGTGAAAGCAAAGCGCCCCAGGCCCATTGCCACCGCAAGAGTGACCATGCAGGCCAGCGCCGCGCGCCAGGCCTCGCGCCGGTCGCGTCCGGTTTCCGACATTTCTTGCTTGCTCCGTTTATTCCAGCAGCGCGGCGGCCACCAGTTTTTTTGTATAGGGATGCTCAGGCCTGTCGAGCACGCGCTCGACAGGCCCGGTTTCCAGAATGGCCCCATCTTTCATCACGATGACCTGATGGGCCATGGCCCGGATCACCTCCACGTCGTGCGTGATCAGCAGATAGCTCAGCCCACGCTCGCGCTGCAGCCGCTGCAGCAGGCCCAGCACCTGCTTCTGGATCGTCACGTCGAGCGCGCTGGTCGGCTCGTCGAGCACCAGCAGTTGCGGATCGACGATCAGCGCCCGCGCAATGGCCAGCCGCTGCCGCTGGCCGCCCGAGAACTCATGCGGATAGCGGTCGAGCAGCGAAGGAAACTGCGATTCGGTCAATCCCACGTCGGCCAGCGCAGCGAGCGCACGGGTCCGGCGCGCCTCGGCGCCGAGTTCGGGCGCATGCACGCGCAACCCCTCGCCCACGATCTGCTCCACCGTCATGCGCGGCGACAGCGACGAGAACGGGTCCTGGAACACGACCTGCATCACCCGGCGCAACCCCAGGTCGGACGCACGGTCGACAGCCCAGTCCTTGCCGGCGATCTTCAGCGCCCCCTGGTGCTTCAGCAGGCCGAGCGCCGCCAGCGCGAGCGTCGACTTGCCCGAGCCAGATTCGCCGACCACTCCGAGCGTCTCGCCCGGCACGATGCGGAAATCCGCCCCCTGCACTGCCACGAACTCGCCCTTGCGGAACCAGCCGCCGATGCCGGGCTTCGGCACCGGATAGATCACGCGCAGCGCCTTGGCCTCGAGCACCGGCACGGTGCCGGGGCTGGCCGCCACTGCGGCAACATCGCGCGTCGGATGGCTGTCGATCAGCTTGCGGGTATAGGGGTGCTGCGGCGCGTCGAACACCGGGGCCACGGCGCCATGCTCGACGATGTGGCCGTTCTCCATCACGACCACGCGGTCGGCGAAGCGGCGCACCAGGTTCAGGTCATGCGTGATCAGCAGCACGGCCATGCCGTACTTGCGCTGGAGATCGGCCAGCAACTCCAGGATCTGTGCGCGCACCGTGACGTCGAGCGCCGTGGTCGGCTCGTCGGCCAGCAGCAGGCGCGGCTTGCAGGCGAGCGCCATCGCGATCATCGCGCGCTGGCGCTGGCCGCCCGACAGCTGGTGCGGAAACGCCCTCGCCCGCCGCGCCGGCTCGGGAATGCCCGTGTCGGCCAGCAGTTGCACGGCGGCGGCCTGCGCGGCGCGGGCCGACAGGGCTTCATGCAGCTCGAGCACCTCGGCGATCTGGTCGCCCACGCTGTAGAGCGCGTTGAGCGCGGTCATCGGCTCCTGGAAGATCATCGCGATCTCCTTGCCGCGGATGCCGCGCAGCTCGCGCTCGGGAATCGACAACAGGTCGCGCGGTGCTTGCTGGCGCTTTGCGCCGAAGAGCCGCGCCTCGCCGGTCACATCGGCGTTCTGCACCAGCCGCAGCAGCGACAGCGCGGTGACGGTCTTGCCCGACCCCGACTCGCCGACGAGCGCCAGCTTTTCACCGGTGGCGATCTGGAAGTCGATGCCGTGCACCACCTCCTTGCCGCCGAACGCGACGCGCAGGCCCTTCACATCGATCAGGGGCTGGCCGGCTTTATTGTTGTTGTCGCTCATCACTTGTCAGCCTTGCGCGGATCGAGCGCATCACGCAGCGCGTCGCCCATGAAAGTCAGCAGCATCAGCGTGACTACCAGCACGCCGAAGGTGGAAATGGAAATCCACCAGGCGTCGATGTTGGCCTTGCCCTGGCTCAGCAGTTCTCCGAGCGACGGCGTACCGGGCGGCACCCCCAGGCCCAGGAAGTCGAGCGAAGTCAGCGCCAGGATGGCCGCGCTCATGCGGAACGGCAGGAAGGTGACGACCGGCACCATGCTGTTCGGCAGGATGTGGCGCCACATGATCTGCAGATTGCTCACGCCTAGGGCACGCGCGGCACGCACGTAGTCCATCTGGCGATTGCGCAGGAACTCGGCGCGAACATAGTCGGCCAGACCCATCCAGCCGAACAGGCTCAGCAGGATGAGCAGCAGCGCCACGCTGGGCGCGAAGATCGCGCTGAAGATGATCAGCAGGTAGAGCTCCGGCATGGAGCTCCAGATTTCGATGAAGCGCTGGAACGCGAGGTCGATCTTGCCCGCGAAATAGCCCTGCACCGCCCCAGCGGCCACACCCAGCACCGTGCCGATGGCCGTGAGCGCCAGGCCGAACAGCACGCTCACGCGAAAACCGTAGATCAGCTGTGCGAGCAGGTCGCGGCCACGGTCGTCGGTGCCGAAGATGTTGTCGGCCGTCGGAGCGGCCGGACTGGGCGCTTTTGCGAAGTAGTTGAGCGTCTTCGGGCCGTACGGGTTGGGCGCGTAGATCGCCCAGTTGTCGCCCTTGGTGATCCGGTCGCGGATGTAGGGATCGAGGTAGTCGGCGGGCGTCTCGAAGTCGCCGCCGAAAGTCTTCTCGGAGTAGTCGCGCAGCACCGGAAAATAAGTACGGCCTTCATAGCGCAGCACCAGCGGCTTGTCGGTCGACAGCACCTCGGCGAACAGGCTGAGCACCACCATCACGGTGAAGAGCACCAGGCTCCAGAAACCGAGCCGGTTGCGCTTGAAGCGAAGCCAGGCACGGCGGCCGGGCGAGATATGGATTGAAGAACTACTCACTACAGAGCCCATTCCAGAAGCACCGAGGAACCGGCTCCGCCGGGCCTCAGGTGTTGCCCCCGGTAAGGGGACGGCGAAGCGGCACGAAGTGCGCGCAGCCTGGGGGCGAGCCAGTGTTCATTCGAATTTGACACGCGGGTCCACCCATACGTAGCAGAGATCGGAAATCAGCTTCGTCACCAAGCCGATCAGCGTGAAGAGGTACAGCGTGCCCAGCACCACCGGATAGTCGCGGCGGATCACGCTCTCGTAGCCCAGCAGGCCCAGGCCGTCGAGCGAGAACAGGGTCTCGATGAGCAGCGAGCCCGCAAAGAAGGCGCCGATGAAGGCAGATGGAAGGCCCGTGATGATCGGGATCAGCGCATTGCGGAACACATGCTTCCAGAGCACCTGCCGCTCGCCCAGCCCCTTGGCCCGCGCGGTCAGCACGTATTGCTTGCGGATTTCCTCGAGGAAAGCGTTCTTGGTGAGCATCGCCGTCACCGCGAAACTGCCGAGCACCATGGCCGTCACCGGAAGGGTGATGTGCCACAGGTAGTCGACGATGCGCGCCCCCCAGCCGAGTTCGTCCCAGTTGGCGGAAGTCAGCCCGCGCAGCGGGAACCACTGCAGTTGCCCGCCGAAGATCACCAGCAGCGCAACCCCGAGCACGAAGCCCGGAATGGCATAGCCGATCAGCACGATCAGCGTGCTGATCAGGTCGAAGCGCGTGCCCGCCCTCACAGCCTTGGCAACGCCCAGCGGCACCGCCACGCCATAACTGATGAAGAAGGTCCACAAGCCCAGGCTGATCGACACCGGCAGCTTCTCGAGGATCAGCGTCCAGACATCCTTGTTCTGGAAAAAGCTCTTGCCGAGGTCGAATCGCGCGAACTGGCCAAGCATCTGCCAGAGGCGCTCGTGCGGCGGCTTGTCGAAGCCATACAGCGCCTTGATCTGCTCCAGGCGCTTGGGGTCCACGCCCTGGTTGCCCCGGTAGCTGCCGCCACCCGATTCAAAACCGCCGCCTCCGCCGCCGCGGCCCGCCGTCTTGGCCTCGGCCAGGTACTGCTCGACCGGCCCGCCGGGCACGAACTGGATGACAAGAAAAGTGACAAGCAGGACACCGAGCAGGGTCGGAATGAACAACAGCAATCGCTTGAGGACATAGGAGAGCACTGGCTGTTTCCTTCTCTTCTATTTGTTCGATTGCTTCTGCGGCTGCCTGGCCCACCATGTGCCCATGACCCAGTCTTCACCGCCGGCATAGGGCGGCATCGGGGACTTGAACGCCAGGCGCCAGTCGTCGTAGACGATGCGGTGCGAGGTCAGCGTCCACTGGGGAATCAGGTAGTGGCTGTGCATGATGACGCGGTCCAGCGCGCGGCAGGCGGGCATCAGGTCGGCCTTGGTGTCGGCATCGACGATGTCCTTGAGCAGGGCATCGACCGCCGGGGTCGAAACGCCCATGTAGTTGCCCGAACTCTCCGTCTTGGCGGCCTTGCTGCCGAAGATTTCGAGCAGCGACTGGCCCGGGTTGTTGGTGCCCGGGAAGTTGATGGTGGTGATGTCGAAGTCGAAGCGGTCGAGCCGCTCCTGGTAGAGCGCGAAATCGACCGTCGCGAAATTCAGCGTGATGCCAAGCTTCTCGAGGTTGCGGACCCACGGCGACACGGTGCGTACGCCGCCTTCCTTGCTGTCGAGGTACTCGAGCGTCATGGCCTCGCCCTTGGCGTTGCGCAGGGCGCCATCGCGATACTCCCAGCCGGCCTCTTTCAGCAGGTCGCGCGCGCGGCGCAGGTTGTTGCGCAGCGAATGGCCCTCGCCCTCGGTGACGGGCGGCGTGTACATCGGCCCGAAGCTCGCGTCGGGGATCTTGCCGCGCCAGGGTTCGAGCAAGGCCTTTTCTTCCGGCGACGGCAGGCCCTGGGCCTCGCAGTCGGTGTTGCCGAACAGGTCTTTCACGCGCGGGTAGCCGCCGTAGAACATCTGCCGGTTCATCCATTCGTAGTCGAGCGCCAGGCCCAGCGCCTCGCGCACGCGCGGATCTTTCAGCCTCTCGCGGCGGCTGTTGAGCACGAAGCTCTGGAAGCCCGCGGGCTTCTTGTGCTGGAACTCGCGCTTGGCCAGTTCCCCGGTGTTGAAGCGCTTGCCGTTGACCCGCCTTGCCCAGTCGCCGGCCGAGTAGAAGCTCATCATGTCGAACTCGCCGGCCTTCAGCGCCTCGAGCCGGGCCGTGTTGTCCTTGTAGATCTTCACGGTGATGCGGTCGAAATTGTGCGAGCCGCGATTCACGGGCAGGTCGCGCCCCCAGTAGCCGGAGTCGCGCACGTAGGTGATGTCCTTGCCGAAGCGCACCGGGCCGATCTTGTAGGCGCCGCTGCCGATGGGGATGTCCATCACCACCTGGTCGAAGGGCTTGGCCTTGCCGTTCTCCACGCCCCATGCGCGGCTGAAGACCGGCAGGCTGCCGACGATCAGGGGCAACTCGCGGTTCGGCGTCTTGAACCGGAAGCGGATGGTGCGGGCATTGACCACGTCGGCGCCGTCGACCTCCTGCAAAAGCGTCTTGTAGCCGGGCGAGGTGTATGGGCCGATCAGCGTGTCGTAGCTGTGCTTCACGTCGGCCGCCTCGACCGGCATGCCATTGTGGAACCGGGCCTCTGGCCGCAAGCGGAAGGTCACGCTGCGGCGGTCGGGCGCCACGGTGACGTCTTCAGCCAGCAGGCCGTAGCCGGAGGCGGTTTCGTCCATGGAGCCGGTCAGTAGTGTGTCGAACAGCAGGCTGTCGAGGTAGGCCGGCGCCGAGCCCTTGATGGTGAACGGGTTGTACTTGTCGAAGGTGGAAACGCGCAGGTTGCTCACCAGCCGCAGTTCGCCTCCCTTGGGCGCCGCCGGATCGACGTAATCGAAGGCCTTGAAATCGGGCGCGTACTTCAGGTCGTCCCAGAGTGCATAACCGTGCGCGGCCCACGCGGGAACCGCACACACCATCAACGACCAGGCCCAGAGAAACCGCATGCGAGAATTCTGCCCAAGATTTTCACGAGGCAACTTCATGGGCTTTCTTTCCGGCAAGAAACTGCTGATCACTGGTGTATTGAGCAATCGCTCCATTGCTTATGGCATTGCCAAGGCCTGTCATGAACAGGGCGCGGAGCTCGCCTTCAGCTACGTCGGCGAGCGATTCAAGGACCGTATCACCGAATATGCCGCAGACTTCGGCTCGAAACTCATTTTCGACTGCGATGTGGGCGACGACGCGCAAATCGACAAGCTCTTCGCCGATCTGGCGCAGACCTGGCCCAAGTTCGACGGCTTCGTGCACAGCATCGGCTTCGCGCCGCGCGAGTCCATCGCCGGCGACTTCCTCGACGGGCTCTCGCGCGAAGGCTTCAAGATCGCGCACGACATCAGTGCCTACAGCTTCCCGGCCATGGCCAAGTCGGCCCTGCCCTATCTCAACGACAAGTCGGCCCTGCTCACGCTGACCTACCTGGGCGCCGAGCGCGCGCTGCCCAACTACAACACCATGGGCCTGGCCAAGGCCTCGCTCGAAGCTTCGGTGCGCTACACGGCCGCCTCGCTCGGCCCCAAGGGCATGCGGGTCAACGGCATCAGTGCCGGCCCGATCAAGACGCTGGCGGCCAGCGGCATCAAGGGCTTCGGCAAGATGCTCGCGGCCGTGGCCGACGCCTCGCCGATCCGCCGCAACGTGACGATCGAGGAAGTCGGCAACGTGGCCGCCTTCCTGCTGAGCGACCTGGCCAGCGGCGTGACCGCCGAGATCACCTATGTGGACGGCGGCTTCAGCAACGTCGTCGGCGGAATGGCCGAGTAAATCCGGCCATTGAGACCCGGCACGGCCACCAGATGGCCGCGCCTCGCTATTCATTTCATAGCATCGTGCTGAACCGACGCTCCCTCCTGCTTGCCGCTTTCGGCCTCGTTGCCGCGCCCGCCGCGTTCGCGCGCGCGGCGGCCCCCTCGTTGATGCTGGCCGACGTCTACCGCCCCGGCATGTCGCTGCACGACTACTGGGTGAGCGAAAAGTACGACGGCGTGCGCGGCTACTGGGACGGCAAGCAACTCTGGACTCGCGGCGGCGAGCGGATCGCGGCCCCCGCATGGTTCACCGCTGCGCTGCCGGCGCAGCCGCTAGATGGCGAGCTGTGGGCAGGACGAGGCCGGTTCGCGCATGCGGTGGCGACGGTGCGCAGCCAGACACCCAACGACATCGCATGGCACGAGATGCGCTTCATGGTGTTCGACCTGCCCAACCAGCCCGGCGACTTCACGGCACGGCTGGGCGCACTGCGCAAGCTGCTGCCGATCACCGACGCACCGTGGGTCGTGGCCGTTCCGCAGGAACGCGCGACCACACACGCAGAACTGCAGTCGCTGCTCGACAAGACGGTGAAGATGGGCGGCGAGGGGCTGATGCTCCACCGCGGCAGCTCGCAGTACCGTGGCGAGCGCAACAACGATCTGCTGAAGGTCAAGCCGTACGAAGACGCCGAGGCCCGCGTGGTCGAGCACGTGCCAGGCAATGGCAAGCATGCAGGCCGGCTGGGCGCGCTGCTGGTCGAGACGGCCGACGGCAAGCGCTTCAAGCTCGGCACCGGGTTGACCGACGCCGAGCGTGAGAATCCGCCGGCCATCGGCAGCTGGGTGACCTACCGCTACAACGGCACTACCACGAAGGGCCTGCCCCGCTTCGCCCGCTTCATGCGGGTGCGCGAAGGCTAGGCCAGCCCTTCGATCGGTCCGGCCGACTGGCCCCTACTTCATCTGCTTGACGCAGTCAGCGTAGTAGCGCTTCTTGCCCGTCTCGTCGACGCGCGCCACCAGGCCGTGGATGTCGGTTTCGAAGCCCGGGCACTGCAGGTTGAACTCGCGCGAGAACTTGAGGTAGTCGACGATCTTCTTGTTGAACACTTCGCCCGGGATCAGCAGTGGAATGCCCGGCGGGTACGGCGTGATCAGGCTGGTGGTGATGCGGCCTTCCAGCTCGTCGATCTCCACCCGCTCGGTCTTGCGGTGGGCAATGTGGGCGAAGGCGTCGCTGGGCTTCATGGCCGGCGTCAGGTCGCTCAGGTACATCTCGGTCGTGAGGCGTGCCACGTCGTAGCGCGCGTACAGCTGGTGGATGTGCTGGCACAGGTCGCGCAGGCCGAGGCGCTCGTAGCCGGGGTGCTGCTGGCAGAACTCCGGCAAGATGCGCCACATCGGCTGGTTGCGCGCGTAGTCGTCCTTGAACTGCTGAAGCGCCGTGAGCAGCGTGTTCCAGCGGCCCTTGGTGATGCCGATGGTGAACATGATGAAGAAGCTGTACAGCCCGGTCTTCTCCACGATCACGCCGTGCTCCGCCAGGAACTTGGTGACCACGCTGGCGGGAATGCCGGTCTCGGCAAAGTTGCCTTCCAGGTCGAGGCCGGGCGTCACGATGGTCGACTTGATCGGGTCGAGCATGTTGAAGCCGTCGGCCAGTTCGCCGAAGCCGTGCCAGTTGCGCGGCGACTTCTTGCTCTTGGCCTTGGACGGACCGTTCTTCTCGCCATGCATGATCCAGTCTTCGGCGCGGCCGATGCCCTCGTCAACGAGTTTCTCGGGGCCCCAGACCTTGAACCACCACTCGTCCTTGCCGAATTCTTCCTCGACCTTGCGCATGGCGCGGCGGAAGTCCAGCGCCTCCAGGATGCTCTCCTCCACCAGCGCGGTGCCGCCGGGCGGCTCCATCATGGCGGCGGCCACGTCGCAGCTCGCGATGATCGCGTACTGCGGGCTGGTCGACGAATGCATCAGGTAGGCCTCGTTGAAGAGGTCGCGGTCGAGCTGGCGGTTCTGCGAGTCCTGCACCAGCACGTGGCTGGCCTGGCTGATGCCGGCGAGCAGCTTGTGGGTGGACTGGGTGGCGAACACCAGCGATTCCTTCGGGCGCACGCGGCGCTTGCCCATCGCGTGATAGGCACCGTAGAACGGGTGGAAGGCGGCATGCGG
This sequence comes from Variovorax sp., assembly GCF_965279555.1. Classification (NCBI taxonomy): domain Bacteria; kingdom Pseudomonadati; phylum Pseudomonadota; class Betaproteobacteria; order Burkholderiales; family Comamonadaceae; genus Variovorax; species Variovorax sp. Next base: position 2,430,017 of record NZ_OZ257247.1, read on the forward strand.
CAGCCAGGCTTCGTCGAAGTGGAGCGTGTCGACGTAGCCGTCGAGCATGTTCTTGATGGTCTCGGTGTTGTAGATGACGCCGTCGTAGGTCGACTGCGTGAGCGTCATCACGCGCGGCTTGACCTTGTCGGGGTCCACGTCGGCCAGCAGCGGGTTGGCCTTGATCTTGGCCTTGATGGCGCTCTGCTCGAACTCGCTCTTGGGAATGGGGCCGATGATGCCGAAGTGGTTGCGCGTGGGCTTCATGAACACCGGAATCGCGCCGGTCATGATGATCGCGTGCAGGATCGACTTGTGGCAGTTGCGGTCGACCACCACCACGTCGTCCGGCGCCACCGTGTGGTGCCACACCATCTTGTTGCTGGTGCTGGTGCCGTTGGTAACGAAGAAGCAGTGGTCGGCGTTGAAGATTCGCGCCGCATTGCGCTCGCTGGCCGCCACCGGGCCGGTGTGGTCGAGCAGCTGGCCCAGTTCTTCCACGGCGTTGCAGACGTCGGCGCGCAGCATGTTCTCGCCGAAGAACTGGTGGAACATCTGGCCCACCGGGCTCTTCAGGAACGCCACGCCGCCCGAATGGCCCGGGCAGTGCCACGAGTAGGAGCCGTCTTCCGCGTAGTCGATCAATGCCTTGAAGAACGGCGGCTGCACGCCTTCGAGGTAGCTCTTGGCCTCGCGGATGATGTGGCGCGCCACGAATTCGGGAGTGTCCTCGAACATGTGGATGAAGCCGTGAAGTTCGCGCAGGATGTCGTTCGGAATGTGGCGCGAGGTCTTGGTCTCGCCGTAGATGTAGATCGGCACATCGGCGTTCTTGCGGCGCACCTCGCCGATGAAGTTGCGCAGGCTCAGCACGGCCGGGTCGAGGTCGGGGCCGACGGTGAATTCCTCGTCGTCGATCGACAGGATGAAGGCGCTGGCGCGGCTTTGCTGCTGGGCGAACTGGCTCAGGTCGCCGTAGCTCGTGACGCCCAGCACCTCGAAGCCCTCCGTCTCGATGGCTTGCGCGAGCGCGCGGATGCCGAGGCCCGAAGTGTTTTCGGAGCGGAAGTCCTCGTCGATGATGACGATGGGAAAGCGGAATTTCATGAGCGGGGCTCCGGGTCAGGCAATGAGACGAGGCGCGAAGTGTACGGAATTCAGATGAAGAATCCGGTCAGCTTGCCGCAAGCCATCCGCTGCAGGCGGGCAAGGGCCGCGCCGACCCGGCGCCAGTACCCCTACGCAAGACAAGCGCTTGGGGGCAATGCCGCAGAATGGCGCGCATCGAACAAGCAAGAAGAGGAGTCGACAACATGGCGAATTCCACAGTCTGGTGGCTGATCGCGGGGGCGGCCATCGTGGCCGAGCTGCTTTCGGGCACGGTCTACCTGCTGTTGCTGGCCGCGGGCTTTGCCGGCGCGGCAATCTCGGCACACCTGGGCTTCGACATCGTCACGCAGTTGATCGTGGCCTCGGTGATCGGCGTGGGGGCCGTGCTGGTCTGGTATTCCATTCAACGCAAGCGCCCGCCCGCCCCGCCCAGCGGCGCCAACCCCGACCTGAACCTCGACATCGGCGAGATCGTGCACGTGGAGGCATGGAACGCCGACGGCACTGCCACCGTGCGCTACCGGGGCGCGCAGTGGACGGTGGTGCCCCGCGCGGGCCGCGCGCCTTCGACCGGCGAGCACCGCGTGGTCGAGATGATCGGCAGCCGTCTCGTTGTCGACAAGGTTTAGTCAGTACGTCCGTAGAACTCAGAAAAGGAAGCGCACCATGGAATTTTCGGTCCCTCTCATCATCCTGGTCATCGCGATCATCTTCATCAGTCAGTCGGTCAAGTTCGTGCCGCAGCAGAACGCCTGGGTGCGCGAGCGCCTGGGCAAGTACCACGGCACCATGACGCCCGGCCCCAACTTCCTGATTCCGTTCATCGACCGCGTGGCCTACAAGCACAGCCTGAAGGAAATCCCGCTCGACGTGCCCAGCCAGATCTGCATCACGCGCGACAACACGCAGTTGCAGGTCGACGGCATCCTGTACTTCCAGGTGACCGACCCGATGCGCGCGAGCTACGGTTCGTCGAACTACATCGTGGCGGTGACGCAACTCGCGCAGACCTCGCTGCGCAGCGTGATCGGCAAGCTCGAGCTCGACAAGACCTTCGAGGAACGTGACGTCATCAATGCCCAGGTGGTGGCCGCCATCGACGAGGCCGCGCTCAACTGGGGCGTGAAGGTGCTGCGCTACGAAATCAAGGACCTGACGCCGCCGAAGGAAATTTTGCTGGCGATGCAGGCACAGATCACCGCCGAGCGCGGCAAGCGCGCGCTGATCGCGGCTTCCGAAGGCCGCCGCCAGGAGCAGATCAACATCGCGACCGGCGAGCGCGAGGCCTTCATCGCCCGCTCGGAGGGCGAGAAGCAGGCGCAGATCAACAACGCACAGGGCGAGGCGGCCGCCATCACGGCGGTGGCCACGGCCACGGCGGATGCCATCGAACGCGTGGCGGCGGCCATCCGCCAGCCGGGCGGGGAGCAGGCAGTTCAGCTCAAGGTGGCCGAGCGCGCAGTCGATGCCTACGGCAAGGTAGCGGCCGATTCCAAGACCACGCTGATCGTGCCGAGCAACATGTCGGAGACCGCCGCGCTCATCGCTTCGGCAATGCGCATGGTCCAGGCAGGCAAACCTTCTAATCCGACCTGAACAGACTGCTACAATCGTGGGCTCAGGAGCGGTGGATGAGCGGTTTAAGTCGCACGCCTGGAAAGCGTGTGAGGGTTAATAGCCCTCCGCGGGTTCGAATCCCGCCTGCTCCGCCAGAGATTGTTTGTTCGTAACCGTTCGCGAACATTGCTGATCAGGAAAAGCCCGAGTCGCCACAAGCGCTCGGGCTTTTTTGTCGTCCGCAAGACGGGCCAGAGCGTTGCGTTACAACAACTGGCATCGGCGCCCCAGGCACTTTCGTCTGGCGTACGATCCAAAGGTTTTACTTTCAAGCCCGCAAAGGAGCCTCGATGGCTGGACAACCGCAACCCTCGCCGCGTGGCAAGACATCGCTGGATAGCGCCCTGAAAAAGAGCGAACAAGTGGCCGCAGACGTGCAGCGGGCATCGGACAACCTCGCCGTGGTGAACACGGTGCTCGAACAAGAGCTGCCTGAAGAGGTTCAGGTCGGCGAAGTGGCGCAGGCCATCGAACACACGAGCCAGCTCGAGGAGAAACTGGCCAAGTCCGCCGAGAAGCTGGCCGAGGTCAATGCGGCCCTGAGCGAAGAAATCGAGAAGCGTCTCGAAGTGACTGCCGAGCGCGACGAGAGCCAGGCGCTGGCCGAAAAGCTCAAGGCCAAGATCCGCTCGGGACAGACGGACTGAACGTCGCATCGCGCGCCGCTCTCTCCGTCCGTCTCCCTTCTCCTACGCCGCGCCGGCATCAGGCACGCTACGCTATTGGTTCTCAAAGCGAAACCACGGCATGGCCCTCATCACGTTCCTCGTCGAGGACAACAAGACCATCAGGGACAACCTGGTCCCGGCACTGGAGGACCTGGTCAACGGCCGCGTGGTCGGCTTCGCCGAAACCGAGTCGGACGCACTGGCTTGGATCGCGGCGCATCCGGACGACTGGCAACTCCTCATCGTCGACCTGTTCCTCAAGGAAGGCTCCGGCCTGGGCGTGCTGGCAGGCTGCAAGACGCGCAAGCCCGGCCAGCGCGTCGTGGTGCTGAGCAACTACGTCACCGCTGACATCCGGGCGCGGTGCGGTGCGCTTGGCGCCGATGCCGTGTTCGACAAGTCGCGCGACCTCGATGCCTTCATCGAGTACTGCAACGCCGACCGGCCGTCAGGTCTCGCGCCGCTCTGAACCCGCCTTGGCGCGGACATGAAAAAAGGGCCCGAAGGCCCTTTCTCTTTTGCGGCAACCGCGCGGCTCAGCGCACCACGGCGATCTGCGTGCGCACACCACCCTTGTAGGTGTACAGCGTCAGCGCGCCGTTCTTGATGTCGCCCTTTTCGTCGAAGGCGATCGGGCCGGTCACGCCCTTGTATTGCACCTTGCCGACTTCCGGCAGGTACTTCTCAGGGTCGGACGAACCGGCCTTGACCATGGCTTCGGCCAGCACGTTGACCGCGTCGTACACGTACGGTGCATAGATCTGGACGTCCACGCCGTTCTTTGTCTTGAACTTGGCCTTGAAGTCTTCCAGCGGTTGCTTGAAGTCGCCGTCCACGCCGCCGGCTTCAGCGCACACCACCATGTCTTCGCCGATGGCATCGCCAGCCAGCTTGGGCAGTTCGCCGGTGCACAGGCCATCGCCGCCCATGAACTTGACGTTCAGGCCGAGTTGCTTGACCTGCTTGAGCATTGGGCCGCCGACGGCGTCCATGCCGCCGAAGAACAGAACGTCGGGCTTGGCGGCCTTCAGCTTGGTCAGGATGGCGTTGAAGTCGGTCGACTTGTCAGTGGTGAATTCGTGGCCCACGATGGTAGCGCCGGCAGCCTTGGCCGACTTCTCGAATTCTTCTGCGACGCCCTGGCCGTAGGCGGTACGGTCGTCGATCACGGCAATGTTCTTGCCCTTGAGCGTGTCGACTGCGTACTTGCCCAGCGTGCCGCCGAGTTGCGTGTCGTCAGCCACCACGCGGAACGTGGTCTTGAAGCCTTGACGCGTGTACTTGGGGTTCGTGGCCGAAGGCGAGATCTGCGGAATGCCAGCGTCGCTGTACAGCTTGGAGGCGGGGATGGTGGTGCCCGAGTTCAGGTGGCCGACCACGCCGTTGACCTTTTCGTCGACGAGCTTCTGAGCCACTGCGGTGCCTTGCTTCGGATCGCCTGCATCGTCTTCGGCGACCAGTTCGAACTTGGCGGTCTTGTCGCCGATCTTGACGCCCTTGGCGTTCAGGTCCTCGATGGCCATCTTGGCGCCCATTTCGTTGTCCTTGCCCAGGTGGGCAATGGGACCGCTGGTAGGTGCAACGTGACCGATCTTGACGACCAGCGTGTCCCCGGCAGGTGCTGGTGCAGGTGCGGCAGCCGGAGCAGCGGCGGTTGGCGCGGGCGCTGCAGCGGGAGCAGCGGCTTCTTCTTTCTTGCCGCAAGCCACAAGCGTGATTGCAGCCAGTGCGACCGCAGTCCATTTCAATTGCATGAGAACCTCCAGAACTTGGATGAAAAGAATAAAAAACCGGTCGTGTGATCCGGGCGGCTAGACCTCGCAAGTTTCGCGCCGCGGACCAGCGGCACCCTCACGCCCTTCCGACCTGCGGGGCAGTTTAGCCGAGGATTTATGCGCCGGAAGCTGGCGTAGACCCTGTGTTTTCGCTGAGTTCGGCGGCCATTGCCTCGATCACCAGAGCACGCAGAACAGCTTCGATTTCATTGCGCAAGCGCGGCACCATTGCATCGAGTTGATGCTGAACGGCAGCTGACACGGTGTCGCTCAAACGCTCTTCCAAAGAGAGGTCGACACGCTGCAGAACGCGATGCAGCAGTTGCTCTTCGAGGCTGACGATTTCCGCCTGCGAAAGCTGCGCGGCAGGTGGCAATGCCATGGTGCTTGCGGGGTCGGCTTGCGTCGCCGGCGGGGCCTCTGGCGGCTCGGGGCTCGCGGGCTCCGCCGGAATCTCGAGCACCGTGGTGAGGGTGGGAACGAAACGGGGCGGCGTGCGCAGCGTGCTGGCCATGTCAGGAACTCTTTGCGAAGTCGTGCGGCTGGATGGTGTAGCCGCGGTCGGCGTAGTGGCGCCAGCGCGAGCGGCCGACCTGGCGGTCGTTGCCCTCGTCGCTCACGATGTCGATAAGGCGCTCGTAGCGCTCGAAGCCGGCCGGCACCTCGAGGCCGAGGTTCACCAGCATCTCGCGGTGCGGCAGCGTCGCCGCGTCGGCGCCGTCGGAAGAAAGAATGACGGGCGTGCGCGCCAGAACATGGGCTGGTGCGTCACCGCGGCAGTGCGCGACGAAGTCGACCGGAGAGAGCTGCCAGAGCGCGGCATCCACCACGTCGAGCGCACGCGCGTCACCAATCACCACCACGCGCAGGCCACGCGCGTTGACGGCTTTTCGAACCAGCCTGCAGGCGTAGTTCAGCTTGTCCGGCGCGTTGTAGTGAAAGCCGATTTCCGTCACTTGGCGGACCGGGCCTTTCGAGCCGGGGTTCCGGGCGCTGCCGCGGCCCTGGGAGCGCCGCTCGCGGCACGGCTCGTGAGGTACGACACCAGCAGCCCCACCGGCCGGCCGGTCGAACCCTTGGCCGCCCCGCTCTTCCAGGCCGTGCCTGCGATGTCGAGGTGAGCCCAGGCGAAGTCGCCTGCAAAGCGCTGCAGGAACTTGGCCGCGGTGATGGCACCGCCGGCACGGCCTGCGATGTTGGCCACGTCGGCGAAGTTGCTCTTGAGGCCCTCGGCGTAGTCGTCGTCGAGCGGCAGGCGCCAGCAGCGGTCTTGCGAGGCTTCGCCGGCCGTTTCCAGCGCGGCGGCCAGCGTTTCGTCGCTGGAAAACAGGCCGCTGCGCACGCCTCCTAGCGCCACCACGCAGGCGCCCGTCAGCGTGGCGATGTCGATCACCGCGGCGGGGTCGAAGCGCTTGGCATAGGTGAGCGCGTCGCACAGGATCAGGCGGCCTTCGGCGTCGGTATTGAGCACCTCGATGGTCTGGCCGCTCATGCTGGTGACCACGTCGCCCGGCTTGACCGAGCGGCCATCGTTCATGTTCTCGCACGACGGGATCAGGCCGACGACGTTGATCGCGGGCTGGATGTCGCCGAGCGCCCGGAAGGTGCCGAGCACGCTCGCCGCGCCGCACATGTCGAACTTCATCTCGTCCATTTCGGCTGCCGGCTTGAGCGAGACGCCACCGGTGTCGAAGGTGATGCCCTTGCCGACCAGCACCACGGGGGCCTGGTCCTTGGGGCCGCCCTGGTAGCGCAGCACGATGAAGCGCAGCGGCTCGGCCGAGCCCTGCGCCACGGCCATGAAGGAACCCATGCCGAGCTTCTCGACTTCCTTCGGGCCCAGCACCTCGCACTTGATCTTCGGCAGCTTGGCCAGCCCCTTGGCGGCCTCGGCCAGCAGCGTGGGCGTGGCGTGGTTGGCGGGGCGGTTGCCCCACTCCTTGGCCAGCTCGATGCCCTGCACGGTGGCGCGGGCATCGTTGAAAGCGCCGGTAACAGCCGTTGCGTCATTCACGCCGACCGTCAGGTGCCGGATGCTGCGCGGCTCGGGCTTCGACTTGGTGGTGGTGTAGACATAGCTGGCGTCGGCCGCGGCCGTGACGGCGCAAGCCACCGCGGCGCCGTCCGCGGGTTGCGCGAACACCACGACCACCCGCTTCGGCCCGTGGGCTTTGGCCGCATTGACCGCCGCGGCGACGCCGTTGCGCACCGATCCGGGCTTGCCGTCGCCGATGGCCGCGAGCAGCACGCGGGCCGCCACGACGTCGTCCGGACGGTAGAGCGTGAGCAGTTTTCCGGCCTTGTCGGGCAGGTCTCCGGCCTTGCGGGCACTGGCGGCCAGCACGGAAAGCGGGTCTTTGGTGGTGAGCGGAGCGCTGCCGACGAGCACGATCAGGACATCGGATTTCTCGGCTGCAGCCTGGGCGACGGTGAGGGTCTTGAGTTGAAAGTCCATAATCCTTTTTTTCCTCGAACGATGTTATTCCATTCTTCCCTACGCAAGGAGCTGTCCCGCAGCTTCGGAGCGACCCTCGTGGTTCTGGTCACCATCGTGATGACCATGATGCTCATCCGTACCCTCGGGCTCGCGTCCAAGGGCAGTGTGAACCCGCAGGAGGTGTTCCTGGTCATGGCCTACACGGTGCTCGGCTACATGCCGACCATCCTGAGCCTGAGCCTGTTCATCGCCATCGTCGGCACGCTCTCGCGCATGTACCGCGACAGCGAAATGGTCATCTGGTTCTCCAGCGGCCGCGGCCTCATGGACTTCGTGCAGCCGCTGTTCCGCTTCGCCTGGCCGGTGCTGATCCTGATCGCGGTGATGGCACTGGTGGGCTGGCCGTGGGCCAACTCGCAGACCATCGGCATGCGCAAGCAGTACGAGCAGCGCAGCGACATCGAGCGCGTGTCGCCCGGTGAATTCCGCGAATCCGCGGGCCGGGTGCGGGTGTTCTTCATCGACAAGGAAACGCCGGACAACTCCAAGGCCACCAACGTCTTCATCTGGTCGATCGAGCGCAACATGCAGATCACCACCTCGGCGCGCAGCGGCAGCATCGAGAACATCGGAAACTCCCGCTACCTGCTGCTCAACAACGGCCAGCGCCTGGAACAGCCGATGGCCAACACCGGCCTGAAAATCAGCGAATTCAAGACCTACGGCACCCGCGCCGGCGGCAGCGACGGGCTCACGAACGACGCCACGCCTTCGCGCGCCCGCACCACGCTGTCGCTGCTGACCGACCCGAGCGACATGAGCCGGGGCGAACTCGCCTGGCGCATCGGCATGCTGCTGACCGCCATCAACTTCGTGCTGCTGGCGCTGAACGTCTCCAGCGCCAATCCCCGCGTCGGGCGCAGCGGCAACCTGCTGCTCGCGCTGTTCGCCTTCGTCGTCTACTACAACATGCTCAACCTGGGCCAGAGCTGGATCAGCTCGGGCCGCTTCAGCATGGGCAGCTTCATGCTTGTGCTGCACGGCGGCGTGCTTCTCATCAACCTCGCATGGCTGAGCGCGCGCCAGAACAACTGGGGCCGCCGCGCGAAGAAAGTCCGCGCCGCCGCGCCTGCGACCACTCCCAAGATCGAACCCACCGCGTGAAAACGATAAGACGCCTGATCTACGTGGAGGTGCTGAAGTCCGTCGCGTTCGTGACGCTCGGCTTCCTGAGCCTCTTCTTCTTCTTCGACTTCGTCGATGAACTGCAGTCCATCGGCAAGCCGGACAGCCTCGACTACGGGCCCGTGCAGGCACTGATCTACGTGGCCCTGCTGATCCCTAGCCACCTGTACGAGCTGCTGCCGATCACCGTGCTGATCGGCTCCATCTTCGTCATGGCGCGGCTCGCGCAAAGCTCTGAATACACCATCCTGCGCACCAGCGGCCTGGGCCCGTGGCGCGCGCTGCGCACCCTGCTGCTGCTGGGCCTGAGCTTCGTCGTGCTGACCTTCGCGGTCGGCGACTACCTGGCGCCGAACTCGGAGCGCACCGGGCAACTGCTGAAGGCGCGCTACCAGGGCACCTATTCGCTGGCGGGCAACACCGGCGCGTGGCTCAAGGAAAAGCGCGGCGATGTCTCGTACGCGGTGAATGTGCTGGCCATCGACCGCGGCGGCTCGCTCAAGAGCCCGCGCATCTTCGAGTTCGACGACAAGGGCTACATCAAGACGCAGACGCTCGCGGCCTCCGCCCGCATCGGCGACGACGGCCACTGGATCCTCACCGACGTCGACCAGCAGAAGTACGACACGCAGGGCTCGGCCGACCAGGCCCACATCGTCAGCACCAAGCTCCCCGAGCTGAACTGGCCGACCTCGCTGACCGCCGAAATGGTGTCGGTCGCCCTCCTGCGCCCCGACCGCATGAGCACGATCGACCTGTTCGACTACATCCGCCACCTCGACGCCAACGGCCAGACCGCCCAGCGCTACGAGATCGAGTTCTGGCGCAAGGTTTTCTATCCGCTGTCGTGCCTGGTGATGGTCGTGCTCGCCCTGCCCTTCGCCTACCTGCACTTCCGCCAGGCCGGCATCACGACCTATGTGTTCGGCGGCGTGATGATCGGCATCAGCTTCTTCCTGCTGAACAACGTGTTCGGCTACCTCGGCAACCTTGGCAACTGGTCGCCATGGCTCACGGCGGCGGCGCCGGGGCTGATCTACTCGGTGATGTCCTTGACGGCCTTCAGCTGGCTGGTGCTCCGGCGATGACGGCGCCGGCACGAGGCAGGCAGGTCCAGGGCATCGTCCTGCTGGCGCATGGCTCGCGTGACGAGCGTTGGCGCGAACCCATCGAGGCAGTGGCCGCGCGCGTGACCAGCCGCACCCCTGACGCGCTGGTGGCCTGCGCCTACATGGAACTGGCCGCCCCCGACCTTTCCACGGCAGTAGCGGCCCTGGTGACCGCCGGCGCCACGGCCATCAGGCTCGTTCCGCTCTTCCTGGGCATGGGCAAGCACGCACGCGAAGACCTCCCGCTGCAGGTCGAAGAGCTTCGCCAGCGCTGGCCTGCCATCGACATCTCGCTGGCCCGGATCGTGGGCGAAGAGCCTGAACTGGTCGACCTGCTGGCCAAAATTGCTATCAAAAACTGAAGATCCGGCAATTTCGATAGATTCCGAAGGCATAATGAATTCCGCAATAAGACGGAATTTGATATGAATCTGCATCAGTTCAAGTTTGTTCAGGAAGCCGTGCGGCGCAACCTGAACCTCACCGAGGCAGCCAAGGCGCTCCACACCTCGCAGCCCGGTGTCTCCAAGGCCATCATCGAGCTCGAGGAAGAACTGGGCGTTGAAATCTTCGCGCGCCACGGCAAGCGGCTCAAGCGCGTCACCGAGCCGGGCCAGCATGTCATTGCCAGCATCGAACTCATCATGCGCGAGGTGGGCAACCTCAAGCGCATCGGCGAGCAGTTCAGCGCGCAGGACAGCGGCACCCTTTCCATCGCCACTACCCACACCCAGGCGCGCTACGTGCTGCCGGTGCCCGTGGCCAACCTGCGCGAGGCCTACCCCAAGGTCAACGTGAGCCTGCACCAGGGCTCGCCCGACCAGGTGGCGCGCATGGTGATCGACGAGATCGCCGAAATCGGGATTGCCACCGAATCGCTCGACGGCTACGCCGAACTGGTGACGCTGCCCTGCTACGAATGGCAGCACGTGCTGGTGCTGCCCAAGGACCATCCGCTGGCGGCCAAGGAGCGCATCTCGCTCGAAGACCTGGCGAGCGAGCCGATCATCACCTACCACCCGTCGTTCACCGGCCGCACGCGCATCGACCACGCCTTCGCACAGAAGAAGCTCACGCCGCGCATCGCGCTTGAAGCCATCGACTCCGACGTGATCAAGACCTACGTGCGCCTTGGCCTGGGCGTGGGCATCGTGGCGGAGATGGCCGTGCGCGACGAGTCGAACGCCGACCTCGTGGTGCGCCCCATGGGCCATGTGTTCGGCCAGAATATTGCCCGCGTCGCCTTCAAGCGCAGCGCCTACCTGCGCAACTTCGTCTTCAAGTTCGCAGAGCTGCTCTCCGATCGCCTAGACCGCAACCTGATCGCCAAAGCCCTCAGCGGCCACCAACAAGACTACGAGCTATGAGCACAGTTCACGCCCCGCGCACGCCCGAAGTGGGCACCAAGCTGCCCTCCGTCGGCACCACCATCTTCACGGTCATGTCGACCCTGGCCGCCGAGAAGAACGCGGTCAACCTGGGCCAGGGCTTTCCGGATTTCAACTGCGACCCGAAGCTGCTCGAGGACGTGACGGCCGCCATGGCCGCGGGCCACAACCAGTACCCGCCGATGCCGGGCATTCCGGCGCTGCGCGAGGCCATCGCCGCCAAGATCTCGGCGCTGTACGGCCACGGCTACAGCGCGGCCACGGAAATCACCGTCACCGCCGGCGCCACGCAGGCCATCATCACGGCCATCCTTGCCGTGGTGCGCCCGGGCGACGAAGTGATCGTGCTGGAGCCCTGCTACGACAGCTACGTGCCCAACATCGAGCTGGCCGGCGGCAGCGTGGTGCGCGTGCCCCTCGTGCCCGGCACCTTCCGCCCCGACTTCGACAAGATCGCAGCCGCGCTGACCCCGCGCACGCGCGCCATCATCATCAACACGCCGCACAACCCGAGCGCCACGGTCTGGACCGAGGCCGAGATGCGCAAGCTCGAGGAACTGCTCGCGCCCACCGACGTGTTCGTGATCAGCGACGAGGTCTACGAACACATGGTGTTCGACGATGTGCGCCATGAAAGCGTGGCCCGCTTCCCGGGCTTGGCGGCACGCAGCTTCATCGTCAGCAGCTTCGGCAAGACCTACCACGTCACCGGCTGGAAGGTCGGCTTCGTGGCGGCCCCCGCGCCGCTGATGGCCGAGTTCCGCAAGGTGCATCAGTTCAACGTGTTCACCGTGAACACGCCGATGCAGCACGCGCTCGCACGCTACATGGCCGAGCCCGCGCCCTACCTGGAGCTGCCCGCCTTCTACCAGCGCAAGCGCGACCTGTTCGCCGCCGGCTTGGCCGAGAAGACGCGTTTCAGGCTGCTGCGCAGCGAAGGCAGCTACTTCCAGTGCGTCGACATCTCTGCGGTGAGCGACCTGTCCGAAGCCGACTTCTGCCTCTGGCTCACGAGCGAGATCGGCGTGGCGGCGATCCCGCTGTCGGCCTTCTACGGCAACGGCTTCGACCAGCGCGTGGTGCGCTTCTGCTTCGCCAAGAAAGACGAGACGCTGCTCTCCGCGCTGGAGCGGCTCGCGCGACTCTGACGCCGGCAGCGCCGACACCAGCGGTAGGACGTTGGCTGACCACCGAAGGGGCGGCTATCCGGCGCCCCGCGCGACATGGCGGGGTGAGCATGAAAGCTCATCACAACAACGCCCTGGAGAAAACATGTCGCTCTCGTTCATTCTGCTGATCGTTCTGATCCTGATACTGATAGGCGCGCTGCCGAGCTGGGGCTACAGCCGGTCCTGGGGCTATGGTCCCAGCGGCGGCGTAGGCCTGATCGTGCTGATCGTCGTCATCCTCGTGCTCATGGGACGCATATAGGCACGAGCGGCCCATGAATGGAAAAAGCCCGCATCCGCGGGCTTTTTTCCGTCCGCCGCGCCCCTTGGCGCTCAGGCCTGCAGCTGCGCCCAGGCCTTGTCCAGCCGCTTCACGCTCACCGGCTGCGGCGTGCGCAGTTCCTGCGCGAAGAAGCTCACGCGCAGCTCCTCCAGCAGCCACCGGAATTCGAGCATTCGATCGTCCACCACGCCCTTGCGCTCGGCCACCAGGCGCCAGTAGCGCTGGTCTTGCGGCTTGAGTTCGGCGAGCTTCGCGGCGTCTCGCGCGGGGTCCGCGCGCAGCTTGTCGAGCCGCAGCACGATGGCCTTGAGGTAGCGCGCGAAGTGCTGCAGCTGCGTCCACGGCGCGTCGGCGATGAAGCGCTTGCCGACCAAGCGCTGCAGCTGTTGTGCGGCGTCCTGCACCGCATCGGGCTGGATTTTCGTGTCCTTGATCTTGCGTGCGGCGGCAGCGTATTCGACGAGGATCGTCGAAGCCAGCCTTGCCACCTCGTTCGCGATCAGTGTGAGCCGGCCACGGCCTTCGTCCAGCCGCTTCCTGAACGCGAATTCGTCGGTCGGCAGAGGCTCCTGCAGGAATGCGCGGTCGATCGCCACGTCGATGATCTGGGTGCGCAGCTCCTCCGAGGTGCCGAGCGGCATGTAGGCCACCGACATTTTCTGCAGGTCGGGGATGTTCTTCTCGAGGTACTTGAGCGCGTCTTTCAGCTGCAGCGCGAACAGGCGGCGCAGGCCGGCGCGGTGCTTGGCGGCGGCCACGGCCGGCTCGTCGAACACCTCGATGGTCACGGCGTCCCCTTCGTCGCGCAGCGCCGGAAAGCCGATCAGCGACTGCGAGCCGCGCCGCACTTCCATCAGCTCCGGCAACTCGCCGAAGGTCCAGCTCGTGTAGCGCTGGCCGGCGGGCAATGCGGCGGGCGCGGGTGCGCTGGCGGCTTTCGCAGGCGCCTTGGAGCCTTGGTCCGACGAGGCCGCGTCTTTCTTCTCAGGCGACGCCTTCACGTTGAGCCCCGCCAGCGCCTGGAACGCTCCGCGTGCCTGTGCACCGAGTTCGGCCTTCAGCGCACCAAGATTGCGCCCCATGCCCAACTGCCGCCCGTGCTCGTCGATCACGCGCAGGTTCATGAACAGATGCGGCGGCAGCATGTCGAGCTTGAAGTCGGCGCGCTTGACGTCGATGCTGGTCATGTCGCGCACGCGCTTGAGCAGCACGTCGGTCAGCGAGCCGGTGCCGAACAGCTCGGGCACCGACAGCTCCTCCGCCAGCTTGCCGGCCGATTCGGGCAGCGGCACCAGCCGCGAACGCGGGCGCTGCGGCAGGCTCTTGAGCAGCGCCTGGATCTTGTCCTTGAGCATGCCCGTCACCAGCCACTCGCAGCGCTCCTCGCTCACCTGGTTGAGCACGAACAGCGGCACGCTGACCGTGAGGCCGTCCTTTGCGTCGCCCGGCTCGTGCAGATAGCTCGCGGCGCAATCGACGCCGCCCAGGCGCAGCGTCGGCGGGAACGACTGGGTGGTGATGCCCGCCGCCTGATGGCGCATCAGCTCGTCGCGCGTCAGGTACAGCAGGCGCGGCTGCTCCTTCGAGGCATGGCGATACCAGTTCTCGAAAGTGATGCCGCTCGCCACGTCGGCGGGCAACTGCGCGTCGTAGAAGGCGAAGATCAGCTCGTCGTCGACCAGCACGTCCTGCCGGCGCGACTTGTGCTCCAGCCCCTCGACCTCGCGCACCAGCTTGCGGTTGGCCGTGAGGAACGGGAACTTGCTCTCCCACTGCCCGCCGACCAGCGCCTCGCGAATGAAGATTTCGCGCGCCGCGACCGGATCGACCTTGGTGAAGTCGACGCGCCGCCCGCTGTAGACCACCAGGCCGTAAAGCGTGGCGCGCTCCAGCGCCGAGACCTGCGCGCCCTTCTTCTCCCAGTGCGGGTCGAGCAGCTGCTTCTTCAGCAGGTGGCCCGCCACCTGCTCGAGCCACTGCGGCTCGATGTTGGCAATGCCGCGCCCGAAGAGCCGCGTGGTCTCGACGAGTTCGGCCGCCACGATCCAGCGGCCCGGCTTCTTCTTCAGGTGCGCGCCCGGGTGCTTGTAGAACTTGATGCCCCGCGCGCCCAGGTACGCCTCGTCGTCCTCGAGCTTCCAGCCCACGTTGCCCAGCAGGCCGGCGAGCATCGACAGATGCAGCGGCTCGTAGCCCGCGGGCTCGGCGTTGATGCGCCACTTGTGCTCGGTGACCACCGTGAGCAGCTGCGAATGGATGTCGCGCCATTCGCGCACGCGTCGGATGTTGATGAAGTTCTGGCGCAGCAACTGCTCGTACTGGCGGTTGCTGAGCTTGTGGGTGTCGCCGTGGCCGCCGCGCGCGTCGGCGATCCATTTCCACAGCCGCAGATAGCCGCTGAACTCGCTTTTCTCGTCGTCGAATTTCGAGTGCGCCTGGTCGGCCTGCTGCTGCGCGTCCATCGGGCGGTCGCGCACGTCCTGCACGCTGAGGGCCGACGCGATGATCAGCACTTCTTCGAGTGCGCCGCGCGCGCGGGCTTCCAGAATCATGCGGCCCACGCGCGGATCAAGCGGCAGCCGCGACAGTTCGGCGCCGGTGTGCGTGAGTTCGTTGGCGTCGTCGACCGCGCCAAGCTCGTTCAGCAACTGATAGCCGTCGGCAATCGCGCGCGGCGACGGTGCCTCGAGGAACGGAAAGCGCGCCACGTCGCCCAGCCTCAGCGACTTCATCCGCAGGATGACGCCCGCCAGCGAGGAGCGCAGGATTTCCGGATCGGTGAAGCGCGGGCGGCCTTCGAAGTCTTTCTCGTCGTACAGGCGGATGCAGATGCCGTTCGCCACCCGCCCGCAGCGGCCCGCGCGCTGGTTGGCCGCGGCCTGGCTGATCGGCTCGACCAGCAACTGCTCGACCTTGCTGCGGAAGCTGTAGCGCTTGACGCGCGCGGTGCCGGTGTCGATCACGTAGCGGATGCCCGGCACGGTGAGCGAGGTCTCGGCCACGTTGGTGGCCAGCACGATGCGCCGTCCGTTGTGGCTTTCGAAGATGCGGTCCTGCTCGGGGCCCGACAGCCGCGCAAACAGCGGCAGCACTTCGGCGCTGCGGAACAGCGGCTGGTGGCTGACGTGGCGGCGCAGGTGGTCGGCGGCTTCGCGGATCTCGCGCTCGCCGGGCAGGAAGACCAGGATGTCGCCCGCGTTGTGCGGGTCGCGCCAGAGCTCGTCGACCGCATCGGCGATGGCGTCGTTCAGGTCGTGCTCGCGCGACTCTTCGAACGGGCGATAGCGCTGCTCCACCGGGAAGGTTCGGCCCGACACCATGATGGTCGGCGCCGGCCCCTTGGCCGAGGCGAAATGCTGGGCGAAGCGGTCGGCGTCGATGGTGGCCGAGGTGACGATCACCTTCAGGTCGGGCCGGCGCGGAAGAATCTCGCGCAGGTAGCCCAGCAGGAAGTCGATGTTCAGCGAGCGCTCGTGCGCCTCGTCGATGATGAGGGTGTCGTAGGCCTTCAGCAGCGGATCGGTCTGCGTCTCGGCCAGCAAGATGCCGTCGGTCATGAGCTTGACCGAGGCATCGCGCGACAGGCGGTCCTGGAAACGCACCTTGAAGCCGACCACGTCGCCCAGCGGCGTCTTCAATTCTTCCGCGATGCGCTTGGCCACCGAACTGGCGGCAATGCGTCGCGGCTGCGTATGGCCGATGAGCCGGCCCTTGCCCGGCTCGGCGTTGAGCTTGCCGCGCCCCAGGGCGAGTGCGATCTTGGGCAGCTGCGTAGTCTTGCCCGAGCCCGTTTCGCCGCACACGATCACGACCTGGTGCGCCGAGATGGCGGCCATGATCTCGTCGCGCCTGCCCGAGACAGGAAGCGATTCAGGAAATTCGATGCGGAGGGGTGTCGTGGTCGTCAAGGGAAAACAGTCGTCGGGCCGGCGCGGCGGGCAAACCGCAGATTATCGGTGCGCACTGCCGCTGTTGCACGGCATCCACAGGACGCGGCTTCGCTGCGACACGATCCGTAAATAGTCTTTACTCAATTGCAAACCGCCACTACGATCGCGTCCATGTCCTATCGCCTTGCCCCCACCACCTTGCGCCGTCGCTGCGCAAGCCATGCGCTCGCTGCGCATGGAAGGGCCAAGTTGCCTCGCCCGGCCTGAAGCCCGCGCCTCGCGTGCGCTCCGTACGCCGGAGCACCGCAACCGACATCCACAGCGTCCGGCCGCCGGCTCCTTGTTTCGAAGGAGCGGCCGCCTTTGCGTACCTGTACTTGTTCGACAAGAAGAAAAACACCATGCCAAAAGACATCCGTTCCAACCTGCACGCCGAGCTTTCCGAGCGCTCGCGCCATCTGCAGACCGTTTCCGAGGCGCTGAAGACCGAGCTCTTCGGCATCGACGACATCATCGATCGCGTGATCGATTCGCTGCGCGCCTGGTATGTGCTGCCGCAGCTCATCAGCCGCCCCGTGGTGGTCTGCCTCTGGGGCCTCACCGGCACCGGCAAGACCCAGCTGGTGCGCAGGCTCGCCCAGCACCTGGGCTTCTACGACCGCTTCATCGAAGTACAGATGGACGGCTTCAGCCACGGCTCGGGCTATCACAGCCGCGGCTCCATCTCGGCCATGCTGGCCGAGTCGGGCATTGCCGAGGGCAAGCCCGGCATCCTGGTGCTCGACGAATTCCAGCGCTTTCGCACAGTCGACGGCAACGGCCACGACGCCAAGGTCGAGCGCTACCAGGACGTGTGGGCGCTGCTGTCCGACGGCCGCCTGCCGCCGGCGCTGTCGATGCTGGGCGAAATCGAATCGTCGCTAGCGCAGGCCGAGTACGTGCAGGACCGCGACGGCGCCAGCGACAACAAGAAGAAGGACGACAAGAAGCGCAAGCTGCACCTGTCGCCCTGGGAAGCGCGCGAGGTGAAGCGCTGCCTCAAGCTGTCAGAAACCCTGCTTCAGATCATGGCCTGGAAGCCCGCCGAGGTGCACGCGCGCCTGCGCGCCTTCCGCGACACGCAGCAGAGCTGGGAGACCGACTACAGCAAGCTGCTGGTGTTCGTATCCGGCAACCTCGACGAGATGTACGCCGAGACCGCCCGCCGCGTCGAAGACTGCGACACCGACGCCGACATCTTCCATGCGCTGACGAAGAAGCTCTCCGTCATCGACGTGAAGAAGGCGCTGGCCGAGCGCTTCCGCCCCGAGCAGATCGCCCGCCTGGGCAACAACCACGTGATCTACCCCTCGTTCAACCGCGCGACCTACGTGCGCCTGATCCTGTCGATCTGCGACCGCTACGTGGCCGAGATCCAGGAGAGCTCCGGCGTGCGCTTCGTGCTCGACGCCAGCGTTTACGAGCAGATCTATGCCAACGCCGTGTTCCCGGCGCAGGGCACGCGCCCGCTCTTCTCTTCGATCCACGCGATCCTGAGCGCCACGCTGGTAAATGCCGCGCTGTGGGCGCTGGAGCAAGGCGCCGACGGCAGCGAGCCGGTGTGGCTCGCGCTGGACGCGCGCGCCTCGTGCATCGCGGCCAAATACCGCAAGGCGCGCCGCCAGTTCCCCGTGGCGCTGGAGCTGAACCGCCTCAAGCAGCGTTCGAGCGAAGACTTCCGCGCCCTGCTCGCCGTGCACGAAGCCGGCCACGGCGTGGCCTACGGCCTGCTGTTCGGCCGCGCACCGCAGGAGATCAAGATCAACGTGGCCTCGTTCGAGGGCGGCTACAACAGCTACGAGCAGCGCAAGGCCTGGTCGAAGGAAAACCTGCGCGACCGCATCTGCGTCAGCCTGGCGGGCCGCGCCGCCGAGCTGCTGGTGTTCGGCGAGGCGGCCACCACCTCGGGCGCCGTGCAGGACTTCATCCAGGCCACGGCCTGCGCTGCGCAATACGTGCGCCACTTCGCCTTCGGCACGCGCCTGAGCCGCACCGACATCTCGAACGATCCGGAAGACAACCGCAATACCGACGTCAAGGCGACCGACCCCGAGATCGAGGCCCTGCTGGTGCAGGAGCATGCACGCGCTCTCTCGCTGCTCGAAGCGCACACACCCACGCTGATGGCGGTGGTCGACGCGCTGATGCGCGAAGGCTCCATCGCGCCGGCCGACCTCGCCGCCATGCTCGACCTGCCGGACCCGGCGACGAGCGATACCGGCGCATCGACCGATGCCTATTCGGCGCTGCTGGCGAGCTTTCGCGCGCGCCACGGCGGGCTGCCCGCGCCACCTTCCGAGGGTTCCGGCGGCGGCTCCATTCCGGCCAGCGCGGCCCGCGTGCTGCGCGCGATCGCCTGACATGGCCTGATATCGCCCGGCATTGGCCAAGTCAGGCAAACGCCTTTTCATGAATGCACAATCACGCCCCATGTCCACCGTCTTCAATTTCACCTTCGTGCCCTGGTTCCGCTCGGTCGCGCCCTACATCCACACGCATCGCGGTAAGACTTTCGTGGTCGGGCTGGCGGGCGAGGCGATCGCGGCGGGCAAGCTGCAGAACATCGCGCAAGACCTGGCGCTGATCCAGAGCATGGGCGTCAAGATCGTGCTGGTGCACGGCTTTCGCCCGCAGGTCAACGAACAGCTCGCGGCCAAGGGCCACGAGGCAAAGTACTCGCACGGCATCCGCATCACCGACGAAGTGGCGCTCGACTCCGCACAGGAAGCCGCCGGCCAGTTGCGCTACGAGATCGAGGCCGCCTTCAGCCAGGGCCTGCCCAACACGCCGATGGCCGGCTCGACGGTGCGCGTGATCTCGGGCAACTTCATCACCGCGCGCCCCGTGGGCGTGGTCGACGGGGTCGACTTCAAGCATTCGGGCCTGGTGCGCAAGGTGGACGCGGCGGGCATCCGCCGCACGCTCGACTTCGGCGCGATGGTGCTCATGTCGCCCTTCGGCTTCTCGCCGACCGGCGAGGCCTTCAACCTGACGATGGAAGAAGTCGCTACCAGCGTCGCCATCTCGCTGCAGGCCGACAAGCTGATCTTCCTGACGGAAATACCGGGCATCCGCATGGACAGCGAGCTGCCCGAAAGCGAAGACAACCCCATCGACACCGAACTGCCGCTGGACGCCGCCGAGAAGCTGCTCGCCTCGCTGCCGCCGCCGCAGAAGCCGACGGACACGGCCTTCTACCTGCAGCACTGCGTGAAGGCCTGCAAGGCCGGCGTGGAGCGCAACCACATCCTGCCGTTCGCGCTCGACGGCTCGTTGCTTCTGGAGGTGTACGTGCACGACGGCGTCGGCACCATGGTGATCGACGAAAAGCTCGAAAGCCTGCGCGAGGCCACGGTGGACGACATCGGCGGCATCCTGCAGCTCATCGAGCCCTTCGAGCGCGACGGTACGCTTGTCAAGCGCGACCGCAACGAGATCGAGCGCGACGTGGGCCACTACACGGTGATCGAGCACGACGGCGTGATCTTCGGCTGCGCGGCGCTCTACCCGTACCCCGAGGAGCGCACCGCCGAGATGGCCGCGCTCACGGTGTCGCCGCATACGCAGTCGCAGGGCGACGGCGAACGCATCCTCAAGCGCATCGAGCACCGCGCCAAGGCCATGGGCCTGGACAGCATCTTCGTGCTCACCACGCGCACCATGCACTGGTTCCTCAAGCGCGGCTTCCAGCAGGTCAACCCCGACTGGCTGCCCGAGGCCCGCAAGCGCAAGTACAACTGGGACCGCAAGAGCCAGGTCCTGGTTAAGAAAATCTGACGCGAAGGAGACCCCACGATGTCGCTCGCCACCGCCCTGCTCTTCGCCATCGTGGCCTTCGCCGCCATCGCCACGCCCGGCCCCACGGTGCTGCTGGCGCTCAGCAACGGGTCCCGGCACGGCGTGCGACGCGCGCTGCCGGGCATGCTCGGTGCGGTGCTCTCCGATTTCGTGCTGGTGGGCGCCGTGGCGCTCGGGCTCGGCGCGCTGCTGGCTGCGTCGGAGTTCTGGTTCTCGATGCTGAAGTGGGTCGGCGCGGTCTACCTCGCGTGGCTGGGCCTGCGCATGCTGCGCTCCAAGGGCGGGTTGCAGCTGCCGACGGCCGATGCCGCCGCGTCGGTGACGGCGGGCGAAAGCCGCCGGATCTTCTTCAAGTCCTTCCTGGTGGCGGTGACCAACCCGAAGGGCTACATCTTCTGCTCGGCGCTGTTGCCGCAGTTCATCGATCCTTCGGCTGCGCAGGCGCCGCAGTACCTGATCATTGCCCTGATCTTCGCGGGCCTGGACATGACCGTGATGCTGGCCTACGCCTTCGTCGGCGCCCGCGCGATCCGGCTTCTGACCGTGTCGGCCACCCGCTGGATCGACCGCGCCTGCGGCGGCATGCTGCTGGCGCTGGCTGGCTCGCTGGCCTTCTACAGGCGCAGCGCGGCCTGACCGCCCCTACCACCCCCAATGTTCCCGCCTGGCCGGTCCTGACGGCCAGGCATGCCTGCGCGTTTCTTTTTTAACGGAGGAGAAGAAAGAATGAAGTACTGGAACTGGACAACGACCCTGGGCGCCACGCTCTTGGCGGCATCGGCACTGGTGGCTGGCTGCGGCGACAAGGCCGGCACGGCCGACAAAACAGGGGCAGCCCCGCAAGCCAAGGCCATGCCCGCCGACACCGAGCAGCAGCAAATCGAGAAATACAACATCTACGTCGACGTGTCGAACAGCCTGAGCACCTCGTTCCAGCAAGCGCGCGAGGAATACATGGCGCAGCAGGTGCCGCTGCTGCAGGCCAAGGCGCCGCTGACCAGCCTGCGCATCCAGAACGACATCTTCATCGACCGCTCGGCGAAGAAGCTCGATACCGCCGCAGCCATCGGCGCGCCGATGCCCGAGATCGATGAATCGGCCAAGGCGTTTTCCGCCGCTCTCAAGGTGCTCTCGCCGCTGAGCCGCGAGCTGAACAACTACGCCAACTCCAAGGGCTACCTTGCCGACAACGGCGACAAGGCCCGCCAGATGAACACCGACTACCTGGCCGCGCTCACCACCGTCGCCAAGGCAGAGGCCGCGTTCGACGACGGCCTGAGCGCCCGCGACCGGGTCCTGACCAAGGAGGCCTTCGAGAAGGCCCCGAAGGACACCGCCGCCTACTACCGCGCCGGGCTCATCTACCACGGCAAGCTCAACCACGGCGACGCCAATGCGTTGTTCGAATCGCCCAACGACCCCAAGGCGCTGGCTGCCTTCGAGGCCTCGCTGGCGCTGGTGGCCGAGTCGGCCGAGGGCTGGAGCAAGAAGATGGGCGAGCAGTCCGCCAAGAGCGGCAAGGTCTGCGACGGCGGCATGCTGAAGATCAACGAGTTCATCGGCCAGTCGCGCTCGATGGTCAAGGACATCAAGGACGGCGTGTTCAAGCGCAAGGAAAGCGGTGCGATGGCCCGGTTGCCGGCGCACATGCGCAGCTCCAGCATCGTCAACTCGGCCAACCGCTACAACCAGAACTTCGCCAACATGATCGGCCAGTTCAACCACCCGCTCTGCTGAAGCGCTGCCGGTCACGACGCGGCCTGCGGCAGGCTGAGCAGGCACGCGTCCATCGGCGGCCCGGGCGGTCGCCGATAATCCGGGCCATGAATCCCTTGCTCTCCAGGTTGCAGCCCTATCCCTTCGAGCGGCTGAAGCAACTGTTCGCGGGCGTCACGCCCAACCCCGAATTCCCCGCCATCAGCCTGGGAATCGGCGAACCCAAGCACGCCACGCCGGCCTTCATCAAGGAGGCGCTGAGCAACAGCCTGGGCGCGCTGGCCGCCTACCCGGCCACCGCCGGCGACCTGAAGCTGCGCACCGCCTTCACCGACTGGCTCCAGACCCGCTACGGCCTGGCGCTCGACCCGGCCACGCAGGTGCTGCCGGTCAACGGCTCGCGCGAGGCGCTGTTCTCGCTGGCCCAGACCGTGATCGACGCCACCGTGTCGCCGCAGCCGGTGGTGATCTCGCCCAATCCGTTCTATCAGATCTACGAGGGCGCAGCCCTGCTCTCGGGCGCCGAGCCTTACTACGCGCCGAGCATTCCCGCGCGCAATTTCGCGGTCGACTGGGACAGCGTCCCCGAAGCCGTCTGGGCCCGCACGCAGCTGGTGTTCGTGTGCTCGCCGGGCAATCCGACCGGCGCGGTGATGTCGCTCGACGAATGGAAGAAGCTCTTCGCCCTGTCGGACCGCCACGGCTTCGTGATCGCGGCCGACGAGTGCTACAGCGAGATCTACTTCCGCGACGAGCCCCCGCTCAGCGGCCTGGAGGCCTCGGTGAAGCTGGGCCGACCCGACTTCAGGAACCTGATCGCGCTGACCTCGCTGTCCAAGCGCAGCAACGTGCCGGGGCTGCGCAGCGGCTTCGTGGCCGGCGACGCGGCCATCATCAAGAAGTTTCTGCTCTACCGCACCTACCACGGCAGCGCCATGAGCGGCACCGTGGCCGCCGCCAGCATCGCGGCCTGGGGCGACGAGGCCCATGTGGTCGAGAACCGCGCCATGTACCGCGCCAAGTTCGCGGCCGTCACGCCACTGCTCGAACCGGTGCTCGACGTGCGGCTGCCCGACGCCAGTTTCTACCTCTGGGCCGGCGTGCCCGAAGTGTGGGCTGGCGACGACGAAGCCTTCGCCCGTGCGCTCTACGCTCAATACAATGTCACGGTTCTGCCGGGCAGCTATCTGGCGCGCGACACCAGCCACAGCGCCAACCCCGGGCGGGGCCGCATCCGCATGGCGCTGGTGGCGGAAACAGCCGAATGCGTCGAGGCCGCCGAGCGCATCGTGCGCTTCTGCAAGGACAACACGGCCGGCCGCCGCTGACCCGCGCCCCGGCTCCCATTTTTCACACGAGACCTTCTCCATGACCCAGCAACTGCAAC
Organism: Variovorax sp.; assembly: GCF_965279555.1. Classification (NCBI taxonomy): domain Bacteria; kingdom Pseudomonadati; phylum Pseudomonadota; class Betaproteobacteria; order Burkholderiales; family Comamonadaceae; genus Variovorax; species Variovorax sp. The sequence goes on from NZ_OZ257247.1 coordinate 2,453,567, forward strand.
AAATCATCGACGCCGCGTGGGAAGACCGCGCCAACATCTCGCCCTCCGCCTCGTCGGCCGAAGTGCGCGACGCCGTCGATCACGTCATCACCGAACTCAACAACGGCAAGCTGCGCGTGGCCACCCGCGAAGGCATGGGCCAGTGGACCGTGCACCAGTGGATCAAGAAGGCCGTGCTGCTGTCGTTCCGCCTGAAGGACAACGAGCAGATCCAGGCCGGCTCGCTCGGCTTCTACGACAAGGTGCCGACCAAGTTCTCGCACCTGTCGGCCAGCGAGCTGAAGGAATCGGGCGTGCGCATCGTGCCGCCGGCCGTGGCCCGCCGCGGCAGCTACATCGCCAAGGGCGCGATCCTGATGCCCTCGTACGTGAACATCGGCGCCTACGTGGGCGAAGGCACCATGGTCGACACCTGGGCCACCGTGGGTTCGTGCGCGCAGGTCGGTGCCAACGTGCACCTGTCGGGCGGCGTGGGCCTGGGCGGCGTGCTCGAGCCCCTGCAGGCCAACCCGACCATCATCGAGGACAACTGCTTCATCGGCGCGCGCTCCGAAGTGGTCGAAGGCGTGATCGTCGAAGAAAACTCGGTGCTCGGCATGGGCGTGTACATCGGCCAGAGCACCCCCATCTTCAACCGCGACACCGGCGAAATCTCCTACGGCCGCGTGCCGAGCGGCAGCGTGGTCATCAGCGGCAACCTGCCCAAGAAGACCAAGTCGGGCCAGGACTACAGCACCTACGCCGCGATCATCGTCAAGACGGTCGACGCGCAGACGCGCTCCAAGACCAGCCTGAACGACCTGCTGCGAGACTGATCGCTCCCCCGGAGCACGCGCCTTTCCGCCTGAGAGAACAACAGCACCCGAGGAGAGAGACCGATGAACATGATGGAGCGAATTCTTCGCCTGATGGCCGAGCGCAGGGCCTCCGATATCTATCTGTCGGCCCACTCCCCGGTGCTGATCCGCATCAACGGCAACTGCGTGCCCATCAACGCTCAGGTGCTGCCGCCCTCGGCGCCGCTGGCGCTGCTGGCCGAGGTGGCGCCCCCCGAGCGCATCCAGGAACTGGAGAGCACCGGCGAGCTCAACATGGCGCTGGCCCTCGAGGGCACCGGCAACTACCGTATCAGCGCCATGCGCCAGCGCGGCTCCTATGCGGTGGTGGTGCGCTACATCAGCCACACCATTCCGCGCTTTGCCGACCTGAACCTGCCAGACATCCTGAAGACGCTCATCATGGAACGGCGCGGGCTGATCCTGATGGTGGGCGCCACGGGCGCGGGCAAGACCACCACGCTGGCCTCGATGCTGGACTACCGCAACGAGAACGCCAGCGGCCACATCATCACGGTCGAAGAGCCGATCGAATTCACATTCACCAACAAGAAGTCGGTGGTGAACCAGCGCGACGTGGGCAGCGACACCGCCTCGCTGCATGTCGCGCTGAAGAACGCGCTGCGCCAGGCGCCCGACGTGATCCAGATCGGCGAAATCCGCGACCGCGAAACCATGACGGCCGCCATTGCCTATGCGCAGTCGGGCCACCTTTGCGTGGCCACGCTGCACGCCAACAACAGCTACCGCGCGCTGAACCGCATCCTGGGCTTCTACCCCGTCGAGGTGCGCGCCACGCTGCTGGGCGACCTGGGCGGCGCGCTGCGCGCCGTGGTGTCGCAGCGCCTGCTGCGCACCCAGGCCGGCAGCCGCGTGCCCGCTGTCGAGGTCATGCTCAACACCGCGCTGGTGGCCGAACTCATCGAAAAAGGCGACTTCTCCGGCGTCAAGGAAGCCATGGAGAAGTCGATGGCCGAGGGCTCGCAGACCTTCGAGGAAGACATCGCCCGGCTCATCACCGAAGAGCGCGTGACCCGCGAAGAAGGCCTGGCCCAGGCCGACTCGCCCACCAACCTGCTGTGGCGCCTGCAGAACCGCGCCGCGCCCAAGGCGGTGGCCGACGACCGCAGCCTGACCGACCAGGTCGACGAACCCACCTTCACGGACATCACGCTCGACGTCCGCTTCTAGTTTCCAGAGCCACTCCTTCCGACATGTCCCGCACCCTCCAGCTCGCCGAACAACTCATCTCGCGTCCCTCGGTCACTCCCGACGACGCGGGCTGCCAGCAGATCCTCGGCGAGCGGCTGGCGCAACTGGGATTCACGCTGGAGACCATCGAGAGCGGTCCCGCCGACTTCCGCGTGACCAACCTTTGGGCCGTGCGCCGCCCGGCCAACGCCGCCGCTGCGACAAAGACGCTGGTGTTCGCCGGCCACACCGACGTGGTGCCCACCGGCCCCGTCGAGCAATGGACCAGCCACCCGTTCACGCCCACGCACCGCGACGGCAAGCTCTACGGCCGCGGCGCCTGCGACATGAAGACCTCGGTGGCCGCGTTCGTCACCTCGATCGAAGAATTCCTGCAGGCCGTGCCGCAGCCCCGCCTCACCCTGGCCCTGCTGCTCACCAGCGATGAAGAAGGCCCCGGCGTCGACGGCACGGTCGTCGTCTGCAACGCGCTGGCCGCGCGCGGCGAGGTCATCGACTACTGCATCGTCGGCGAGCCCACGGCCGTGGAACGCTGCGGCGACATGATCAAGAACGGCCGCCGCGGCACCATGAGCGGCAAGCTCACGGTCAAGGGCGTGCAGGGCCACATCGCCTATCCGCACCTGGCGAAGAACCCGGTGCATGCCGTGGCCCCCGCGCTGGCCGAGCTGGTGGCCATCAACGCCGCCGGCGGCTGGGACGCCGCGAGCAACCCCTATTTCCAGCCGACCAGCTGGCAGATCAGCAATTTCCACTCGGGCACCGGCGCGAGCAACGTGATACCGGGCAGCGCGGTGATCGACTTCAACTTCCGCTTCTCGACCGAGTCCACGCCCGAGTCGCTGCAGCAGCGCGTGCACGCCGTGCTCGACGCGCACCAGGTCGACTACACCCTGGCCTGGACAATCGGCGGCCTGCCCTTCCTGACCACGCCGGGCGAGCTCGTCACCGCCGTGCAGGGCGCCATCCGCGACGAGACCGGCATCGAGACCGAGCTGTCGACCAGCGGCGGCACCAGCGACGCGCGCTTCATCGCCAAGATCTGCAGGCAGGTGGTCGAACTCGGCCCGGTGAACGCCAGCATCCACAAGATCGACGAGCACATCGACGTGGCAGAGATCGAGACGCTGAAGAACATCTACGTGCGCACGCTGAAGCAGCTCAATGCTGCGCTTGCCGCATGAACACCGTCATCGAGCTCATCGAATCGGGCGCGAAACAGCTCGAAGCCGCCGGCGTGGCTTTCGGCCACGGCACCGCCAACGCCTTCGACGAAGCCGCCTGGCTGGTGCTTTGGCGGCTGAAGCTGCCGCTGGACGACATCGACGCCGTGGCCGACACAACCGTGTCGCCCGCCGACGCAGCAAAGGTGGCCGCGCTGATCGACGAGCGCATCGCCAGCCGCAAGCCCGCCGCCTACCTCACGAAAGAAGCGTGGCTGCAGGGCGTGCCTTTCTACGTGGACGAGCGCGCCATCGTGCCGCGCAGCTTCATCGCCGAGCTGATTGCCGACGGCAGCATCGACTACTGGCTCGGCGAACACACCCGGCGCGTGCTCGACCTGTGCACCGGCAACGGCAGCCTGGCCGTGCTGGCGGCCCTCACCTATCCGGACGTGACCGTGGACGCAGCCGACCTGTCGACCCCGGCACTCGAGGTGGCGGCCATCAACGTCACCCGCCACCAGCTGGATGCACGCGTCACGCTGATCGAATCGGACGGCCTGAAGAACCTGCCAGGCCCTTACGACCTGGTGCTGTGCAACCCGCCCTACGTCAACAGCGCCAGCATGGCCGCGCTGCCCGCCGAATACCGCGCCGAGCCCGAACTGGCCCTGGCCGGCGGCACCGACGGCATGGATTTCGTGCGCCAGCTGTTCGCCGACGCGCCTTCGCGCATGAGCGAACAGGCGGTGCTGGTGCTGGAAATCGGCAACGAGCGCGACTACTTCGAGGCGGCATTCCCGCAGCTCGAGGTGGTGTGGCTCGAAACCTCGGCAGGCGAAGACCAGGTGCTGCTCGTGACCCGTGCGGCCCTGGCGTCGCTCATCGCGCCATGAGGGCCGGTGCCGGCGTGCGTTAGCTGCGCCAGTCCCGCCCCTTTCAGCCGCTTTCTCGCAGCAACTGGCTGCGAATCCCCATTTACCGGGCGATTCCCCCGCGCCTATGCCCCTTTTCGCCGAGCCGAAGGGGCCGGGCGGGATAATCGCCCCTACGGTTCTTTTTCATGATTACTCTCAAAAACGTCATTCTTCGCCGCAGCGCCAAGGTCCTGCTCGACGGCGCCACCGTCACCCTCAACCCTGGTGAAAAGGTCGGCCTGGTGGGTCGCAACGGCGCCGGAAAGTCGACGCTGTTCGCCCTGCTCAACGGCACGCTGCACGAAGACGGCGGCGACTTTTACGTGCCCAAACAGTGGCGCATGGCCCAGGTGGCGCAGAACATGCCCGAGACGGACGAGTCGGCCACCGACTTCGTGGTCGGCGGCGACACCCGCCTCACCGAGCTGCGCGAGGCGCTGGCCGCCATCGAGGCCGCCTACGCCGAGAACCCTGACGACGCCGACATCGGCATGCAGCTGGCCCACGCCTACACCGACCTGGCCGACGCCGGCGAGCACGACGCCGTGCCGCGCGCGCAGGCGCTCATCCTGGGCCTGGGCTTCAAGGCGCACGAGCTGGACGAGCCCGTCAACAGCTTCTCGGGCGGCTGGCGCATGCGCCTGCAGCTGGCCCGCGCGCTGATGTGCCCGAGCGACCTGCTGCTGCTCGACGAACCCACCAATCACCTGGACCTGGACGCCCTGGTCTGGCTCGAAGCCTGGCTGCAGAAGTACCCCGGCACCATGATCGTCATCAGCCACGACCGCGAGTTCCTCGACGCCGTGACCGACGTCACCCTGCACATCGCCAACGCCCAGCTCACGCGCTACGGCGGCAACTACAGCAAGTTCGAGGACATGCGCGCGCTGCAGATGGAGCAGCAGCAGCAGGCCTTCGTCAAGCAGCAGGACAAGATCGCCCACCTGCAGAAGTTCATCGACCGCTTCAAGGCCAAGGCCAGCAAGGCCAAGCAGGCGCAGAGCCGGGTCAAGGCACTGGAGCGCATGGAGCGCGTGGCGCCGCTGCTGGCCGAAGCCGACTTCACCTTCGAGTTCAAGGAGCCCGGCAACATTCCCAACCCGATGCTGTCGATCACCAACGCGAGCTTCGGCTATGAGATCGAGAACGAAGAGCCCAAGACCATCCTGCGCGGCGTGAGCCGCTCGGTGCTGGCCGGGCAGCGCATCGGCATCCTGGGCGCCAACGGCCAGGGCAAGTCGACGCTGGTGAAGACCATCGCGCGCGAAATGGGCGCGCTGGCCGGCCAGGTGACCGAGGGCAAGGGCCTGAACATCGGCTACTTCGCGCAGCAGGAACTCGACGTGCTGCGCCCGCAGGACACCCCGCTCGAGCACATGGTGCGCATGGCGCGCGAGCTCGGCAGCAATGCCAAGGAAGCCACGGGCGAGCAGGCCCTGCGCGGCTTCCTGGGCAGCTTCAACTTCAGCGGCGACATGGTCAAGCAGCCCGTGGGCACCATGAGCGGCGGCGAAAAAGCCCGCCTCGTGCTTGCGATGATGGTGTGGCAGCGCCCCAACCTGCTGCTGCTGGACGAACCCACCAACCACCTGGACCTGGCCACCCGCGAGGCCCTGGCCGTGGCGCTGAACGAGTTCGAAGGCACGCTGATGCTGGTGAGCCACGACCGTGCGCTGCTGCGCTCGGTGTGCGACGAGTTCTGGCTGGTCGGCCGCGGCGTGGTCGGCGACTTCGACGGCGACCTGGACGACTACCAGCGCTACCTGCTCGACGAAGCCAAGCGCCTGCGCGAAGAAGCCAAGGTCGCCACGCGCGAGGCCGTCTCGGCCGCGGCTGCCGCAGCCGCTGCACCGGTGGCCGCCCCCGCCGCGCCGCAGCAGCGCAAGCAGGACGCGCAGGAGCGCCAGCAGCGCAGCGACCAGGCCAAGCCGATCAAGCGCGAGATCGCCCAGATCGACGAGCGCCTGGCCGCCGCCGGCACCGAACGCGCCGCGCTCGAGGCCCGCATGAGCCAGCCGCTGCCTTCCGCCGAGATTGCCGAAGCCGGCAAGCGGCTGAAGGCCCTGAACGACGAAATCGGCCGTCTCGAGGAGCGCTGGCTGGCCCTGTCGGACCAGCTCGAAGCGCTCGCGGCCTGAACCTGGAACCTGAAAGGGGCACCGGATGCCGTCTGCCATCGAACTGGCCCAAGGTGACGAGAAGCTCGTCGCCGCCGTGCACCGCGCGCGCCGCCTGATCGGCCGCAAGGCCCTCATGGCGGCCGCGGCCAGCGCCGTTCCCCTGCCCGGCGTCGACTGGATGGCCGACGCGGCGCTGCTCTCGCGGCTGGTGCCGCAGATCAGCGCCGAGTTCGGCCTGTCGGTCACCCAGGTCGAACGGCTCGCGCCGCACCAGCGCGAGCGCATCCAGAAGGCCGCCACCACGGTGGGCGCCCTGCTGGTGGGGCGGCTGGTCACGCGCGACCTGCTGATCCGGTTGGCAAAGCATGCGGGCGTGCGCCTGACCGCCAAGCAGGCGACCAAATACGTTCCCATTGCCGGGCAGATCGTTTCGGCCGCCCTCGGCTATGCCGCGCTGCGCGCGCTGGGCGAGCAGCACATCAAGGACTGCGTGCGCGTCAGCGCCACTCTCGCCTTAGCGCCGCCCGAACCGCACGCGAGCGCCTGAGCGCATCGTCGTCCAGCAACACCAGCGCCACCTGCAGCGCTCCGGCCAGGCCGAACACGCCCGCGCCCGCGAAGGCCGGCCTCGCGGCGCACAGCCCGTAGATCAGCGACGCGGCCGACAGCAACGCCAGCAGCACGCACAGCATGCGGTCGAGGCACAGCCCCGACGGCAACGAAAGGCGGCGCACCGCTTCACTCGCCGGCCCGCTTGCGCGGCGTGTAGACCCGGGCCGGCTGCACGACCTGGCCCGTCACTTCCTGTTCGTAGACGTTCAGCAGCGCCAGGTAGTGGCGCGACATCACATCGCGCACACGCCCCAATCCGATCTTGCTGACGGTGGGCTGCGGGATTCCAGTCCTCGCCTCGATCTGCTTCTGCGTGAGCCCCATGGCTCTCAGCGCCTGCACCAACTCGCGTGGTTTCACGGCAATTTCCTCCCTGTTTTTCATATTCTAGAGTCCACGCCGAATATTCATTTGAGCTTAAATCCCCGCGCATGGAGAGCATTGCCAGCCGCGCCCTCGCAGCGCGCAAATTCGCGAAGATGACGCAGAAGCAGGCGGAAGCCGTGTCGGGCGTCAAGCAATCGAGCATTTCGAAGATCGAGCGCGGCGACACCAGCCGTTCGATGAGCGTGCTCGCCCTGGCGCGCGCCTACCGTGCCGACCCGAACTGGCTCGACACCGGCGACGGCCCCGCGCCCTGGGACGAAGACCAGGTACGCCCCGCGCGCGACCGCGCCGACGAGCCGCCCGGCCCCTACCGCGTGACCCGCACGCCCCCCGCCGGCCCTTCGTACAACCCGCGCACGCCGCAGACCGTGCCGCTCATCGAATGGCCGGACGCCGCACGATGGGACAGCCGCGAAGTGTCAGACCAGCCCCGGGCCGAGCGGTGGATTCCGTGCATTGCCCACCATAGCCTCCAAACCTACGCGCTGCGCATGCGCGGCGACAGCATGACCGCGGCCAGCGGCCACCTCAAGAGCTATCCCGCAGGGTCGATCGTCTTCGTCGACACCCAGCTCAAGACGCCGGCCGACGGCGAGCGCGTCATTGCCAGGCTGGAAGACAGCGGCGAAGTCACCTGCAAGGTCTACAAGGAAGAAGACGGCCGTCGCTGGCTGCTGCCGCTGAACCCGAAGCACGAGCCCATACGCACCGCTTTCACCGTGCTGGGCACCGTCATCGGCAAGTGGGAAGACGAAGACTGAATGCGCGAGCGGCGGGCAAAAAAAAGCCCGCACGAAGGCGGGCTTCAAGGTGACCTGCTGGAGGAGGGAGGATCAGAGGATTGCAGGCCACAGGGAGAAACTTGAATATCGCTTGCGAACCTGCTTGCAACCTGACCTCGCTCAAAGCTAATTCCAGGCTAATTCTTCTCCCGGGCCGCCTTACTTGGGCAGAAGCACCTTGTTGACCACGTGGATCACGCCGTTCGACTGGTAGACGTTGGGGATCGTCACCGTGGCGGTACCGCCCTTTTCGTCGGTGATCATGATCTTGCCGCCCTTTTCCTTGGCCACGAGCACGCCGCCGGCCACGGTCTTCAGCTCGGCGGAACCCTTGCCGGCCTTGATTTCCTTCTTCAGCTCGGCCGCGTCGAGCTTGCCCGACACCACGTGGTACGTCAGCACGCCGGTCAGCGCGTCCTTGTTCTCGGGCTTGAGCAGGGTGTCGACGGTGCCGGCCGGCAAGGCGGCGAAGGCGGCGTTGGTAGGCGCGAACACGGTGAACGGGCCCGGGCCCTTGAGCGTGTCGACCAGGCCCGCGGCCTTGACTGCGGCCACCAGCGTGGTGTGGTCCTTCGAATTGACGGCGTTGTCGATGATGTCCTTGGTCGGCAGCATCGGCGCACCGCCCACCATGACCGAAGCCGCGATGGCCGAAACGGCACCGGCGGACATGGCGAAGGCGAGAGTGACGGCTGCGAGACGATGAAGTTTGCGTTGCATGGAAATGCTCCAGGTTGTTGAATGGACCCCCGTGAAAATCGCGGCGGCTGCGATCAGTACGGCGCCATGTGCACAACAGATTCGGCCGGCGGGACAAAAAAGCCGGCCGAGCCCGTCCGCACTTGACACCGCTGCGAAGCATTTCGCGCCGTGTAATACCAATTTCGTCGCGCCGGCCTCGCGGCAAGAAGCGATTGCTGCGAGATTCACGAAAGAGTCAGGTCTCCCGGCGTTTCCGGGTGTACAACCGCTGCCCCATGCCAAATCAAGAAAACAAAGCGTCGGAGGATCACCCCATCAAGCCGCGCGCGGTCTCCGTGCGCCGCCTCGCGGGGTGGCCCGTTCAAGGTGCCGTGCTCGGCACCGCCTTGCTGCTGAGCGCCTGCGCGGTCGGCCCGGACTTCAAGACCCCGGAGTTGCCCGCCGCCGCCCAAGGGACTGACTACACGCCCGCGCCGTTGCCCTCGCGCACGGCCCAGGCCGACGGCCCGGCCGGACAGGCGCAGGAGCTGGTGGCCGGCCGCGACATTCCCGCCCAGTGGTGGGACGTGTTCCGCTCCGAGCCGCTCGACCAGCTCATCCGCGCCTCGCTGGCCCAGAGCCCCACGCTCGCGTCGGCGCAGGCCGCGCTGCGCCAGGCCGAGGCCACCTACGAGGCCAAAACGGGCAGCCTGTGGCCGCAGGTCTCGGCCCAGCTCGGCGTGCAGCGCGAGCGCGCTTCCGAAATCACCAGCCAGGTGCCCGGCGGCCAGTTGCTCACGCTGTACAACGCCAGCGTCAACGTCTCCTACAACCTCGACGTGTTCGGCGGCACGCGCCGCCAGATCGAGGGCGCCCAGGCCGCCGTCGACACGCAGCGCTACCAGGTCGAGGCGGTGTACCTCACGCTCACCTCCAACCTGGTGACCACCGCCATCCGCGAGGCCTCGCTGCGCGCGCAGCTGCAGGCCACGCGCGAAGTGCTGCAGGCGCAGACCGCGCAGCTCAACGTGATCGAAAAGCAGTTCGACACCGGCGCGATCCCCAAGTCGATCGTGCTGCAGCAGCGCACGCAGGTCGCGCAAACGCAGGCCACGCTGCCGCCCATCGAGAAGGCACTGGCGCAGACCCGCCACCAGCTCGCGGTGTTCGCCGGCCGGCTGCCGTCCGAGGCGGGGCTGCCCGAGTTCGACCTCGCCAGCCTCTCGCTACCGCAGGCGCTGCCGCTGTCGCTGCCCTCCGAACTCGCGCGCCAGCGGCCCGACGTGCGCGCCAGCGAAGCGCAGCTGCACCAGGCCAGCGCGGCCGTCGGCGTGGCCACCGCCAATCTCTATCCGCAGATCCAGCTGAGCGCCAGCTACGGCAACAACGCGCTGCGCGCGCGCGACCTGTTCACCGGCCCGACCACGCTGTGGAGCATCGGCGCCGGGCTCACGCAGCCGATCTTCAACGGCGGCGCATTGCGGGCGCAGCAACGCGCCGCGGTGGCGGCCTACGACTCGGCGGCGGCGCAGTACCGCAACACCGTGCTCGGCGCCTTCCAGAACGTGGCCGATGCGCTGCGCGCGCTGGAGCTCGACGCCATCGCGCTGCAGAACCAGGCCGCGGCCGAATCGCTCGCCAGGCAGTCGCTCGACTTGTCGACCGCGCAGTTCCGCGCCGGCGCCGTGAGCTACGTCACGCTGCTCACCGCGCAGCAGGCCTGGCTGCAGACGCACACCGCGCTGGTGCAGGCGCAGGCTGCGCGCTATGCCGACACCGCCGCGCTCTTCCAGGCGCTCGGCGGCGGCTGGTGGAACCGCGCCGAGCTGGCCAACGCGACCCTGGCGCCGACCGTGCCCGCCGCGCCCGCTGCCGCTGCCGCAACCGCGGCCCCCGTCCGGAACTGACCCCATCGACCCCGCGGCGGCACCACACTCCCCTGCCACCGCGCCCCAACCCCTCATCCATAACTCGAAGAGAAGCCTACCCATGACCCGGAGAATGATCATCATGATCGGCTGCGTGCTGCTGCTGGTCGCCGCGCTGGCGCTCGGCAAGTTCCTGCAGATCCGCGCGCTGATTGCGGCCGTGCCCAAGCCGGGTCCGCAGACCGTGTCGACCGCCGAAGTGCAGAAGCTGCAGTGGCAGTCGCAGTTCACCGCCGTCGGCACGCTCAACCCGGTGCGCGGCGCCGACCTGAGCACTGAAGTCGCGGGCCTGGTGCACACCGTGCACTTCAAGTCGGGCCAGGACGTGAAGGCCGGCGCGCTGCTGGTCGAACTCAACGCCGATTCCGACATCGCCCTGCTGCATTCCGCCGAAGCCGCCGCCGCGCAGGCCGCCACCGTGCTCAAGCGCGACCAGGCGCAGCTCGCGGTGCAGGCCGTGAGCCAGGCGCAGATCGACGCCGACACCAACGACCTGAAGGCCAAGCGCGCGCAGGTCGAGCAGCAGGCCGCCGTCGTGGCCAAGAAGTCCATCCGCGCGCCCTTCGCGGGCAGACTGGGCATCAGCGCGCTCAATCCCGGCCAGTACGTGAACGCCGGCGACAAGCTGGTCACGCTGCAGACGCTCGACCCGATCTACGTCGACTTCACGCTGCCGCAGCAGCAGCTCGCAGGGCTCGCGGTCGGCCAGGTGGTGAACCTCACGGTCGACACCTTCCCGGGCCAGACCTTCAGCGGCAAGATCAACGCGATCAGCCCCAAGGTGGACGCCGCCACGCGCAACGTGCAGGTGCAGGCCACCATCGCCAACCCCAAGCAGGTGCTGCTGCCGGGCATGTTCGCGAACGTGAAGATCGACATCGGCGGCATACAGGAATACCTGACGCTGCCCTCCACCGCCGTGACCTACAACCCCTACGGCTCGACCGTGTACGTGGTGAAGCCGGCCGATCCGCCCAAGGCCGGTGCACCGGGTACGCCCGGCACGCCTGCACCGGCGCCCGCCACCGACGCCTCCGGCAAGCCCCAGCTCGTGGCCCAGCAGATCTTCATTGAAACCGGCCCGACGCGCGGCGACCAGATCGCCATCGTCAAGGGGCTGCAAGCCGGCCAGGTGGTGGTGAGCAGCGGCCAGAACAAGCTGAAGAACGGCACGCCGGTCACGGTGGACAACAGCGTCAAGCCATCCAACGACCCGGCGCCGACGCCGCAGGAAAAGTGAGGCCCCGCGCATGAACTTCACCGACATCTTCATCCGCCGGCCGGTGCTGGCGATGGTGGTGAGCCTGCTGATCGTGGTGCTGGGGCTGCGTGCGCTGGCGGGCCTGCCCGTCAACCAGTACCCCAAGACCGAGAACGGCGTGGTCACCATCAGCACCGCCTACTACGGCGCGGACGCGGCCACGGTCGCGGGCTTCATCACGCAGCCGCTCGAAGCCGCCGTGTCGCAGGCGCAGGGCATCGACTACCTGTCGTCCTCCAGCAGCCTGGGCGTGTCGACCATCACCGCCACGCTGCGGCTGAACTACGACTCCAACCGCGCGCTGACCGAGATCAACACGCAGGTCAACTCCGTGCGCAACCAGCTGCCGCCGCAGGCGCAGCAGCCGGTGCTCACGGTGGCCACGGGCCAGACGACCGACGCGATGTACATCGGCTTCTACAGCGACACGCTGCCAAACAACAACGTGACCGACTTCCTGGTTCGCGTGGTGCAGCCCAAGCTGAACGCCATTCCGGGCGTGCAGACCGCGGAAATCCTGGGTGCGCGCACCTTCGCGCTGCGCGCCTGGCTGGACGCGCAGAAGATGGCCGCCTTCGGCGTGACCGCCACCGACGTGAGCGCGGCGCTCTCCGCCAACAACTACCTGGCCGCCGTCGGCCAGAGCAAGGGCCAGATGGTGAGCGTGCCGCTCACGGCCGGCACCTCGCTGCACAGCGTGGACGAGTTCAAGCAGCTGTCCATCAAGAGCAGCAACGGCGCCATCGTGCGGCTGCAGGACGTGGCCAACGTGACGCTGGGCTCGGAGAACTACGACTTCAACGTCGCGTTCAACGGCGTGCGCTCGGTGTTCATCGGCATCAAGGTAGCGCCCGAGGCCAACATCCTGGACGTGGCCAAGCAGGTGCGCACCGTGTTCCCCGACCTGCAGTCGCAGCTGCCCTCCGGGCTGACCGGCAAGATCGTCTATGACTCGACCGACTTCATCAACACCTCCATCAGCGAAGTGATCAAGACGCTGGTCGAGGCGCTGGTGATCGTGACGGTGGTGATCTACCTGTTCCTGGGCAGCTTCCGCGCGGTGGTGGTGCCCGTCATTGCGATGCCGCTGTCGCTCATCGGCACCTTCTTCATCATGCTGGTACTGGGCTACTCCATCAATCTGCTCACGCTGCTGGCGCTGGTGCTGGCGATCGGGCTGGTGGTGGACGACGCGATCATCGTGGTGGAGAACGTCGACCGGCACATGCGGGAGGGCAAGTCGCCCATGCAGGCCTCGCTGCTCGCGGCGCGGGAGCTGGGCGGGCCCATTCTTGCCATGACGGTGGTGCTGGTGGCGGTGTACGTGCCCATCGGCTTCCAGGGCGGGCTGACCGGATCGCTCTTCACCGAATTCGCATTCACGCTCGCGGGCTCGGTGGTGGTGTCGGGCATCGTGGCGCTCACGCTGTCGCCGATGATGTGCTCGCGCTTCTTCAAGCCCGAGCAGGACAGTGGCAAGTTCGCGATGAAGATCGAGCACATCTTCGAGCGCGTGCACCACCGCTACCAGCTCATCCTGCGCAGCGTGCTCAAGACCTGGCCGGTGATGATCGTCATGGGCGTGATCCTGGTGGCACTGCTGTTCGTGATGTTCAAGATGTCGAAGTCGGAGCTTGCACCCGAGGAAGACCAGGGCATCGTGCTGTCGCAGGTGGTGGGCGCGCCCACGGCCACCATCAACCAGATGCAGACGTACGCGGACCAGATCTTCAAGGTCGCGCACGACACGCCCGAGTACGCGCAGCTGTTCCAGCTGACCGGCGTGCCCAGCACCAACGCGGGCATTGCCGGCGTGCTGCTCAAGCCCTGGGACGAGCGCACCCGCAGCGCACACGACATCCAGACCGACCTGCAGAAGCGCTGGAACGGCATTGCCGGCGCCAAGGTGGTGGCCTTCCAGTTCCCGGCGCTGCCGGGCGCCTCGGGCCTGCCGGTGCAGTTCGTCATCAAGACGACCGAGCCCTTCGAGAACCTGAACACCCTCGCGCAGCAGGTCATGGACAAGGCGCGCGCCGACGGCAAGTTCTACTACATCGACGCCGATCTGAAGATCGACCTGCCGCAGGCCACCGTGGTGGTCGACCGCGACAAGATCGCCACGCTGGGCATCACCCAGCAGGACGTTGGCAACGCCATGGGCGCGGCGCTGGGCGGCGGCTACGTCAACTACTTCTCGATCTCGGGGCGCTCGTACAAGGTGATTCCGCAGGTGCAGCAGGTCGACCGGCTCAACCCGTCGGACGTGCTCAACTTCTACATCAAGACGCCCAACGGCGTGGTGCCCGCGAGCACCGTGGCGAGCCTGAAGTACTCGGTGCAGCCGGAGACGGTCAACCACTTCCAGCAGCTCAACTCGGTGACCATCCAGGGCGTGCCCAGCGGCACCCAGGGCGAGACGCTGGAGTACCTGCGCGGCGTGGTGCAGCAGCTGGCGCCCAGCGGCTATTCGGTGGACTACTCGGGCCAGTCGCGCCAGTTCGTGCAGGAGTCGGGCAACTTCGCCATCACCTTCGTGTTCGCGCTGATCATCGTGTTCCTGGCGCTGTCGGCGCAGTTCGAGAGCTTCCGCGACCCGGTGGTGATCCTGGTGTCGGTGCCGCTCGCGCTCTTCGGCGCCATGATCTTCATCTTCTGGGGCTTCGCCTCGATGAACATCTACACGCAGGTGGGCCTGGTGACGCTGATGGGCCTCATCAGCAAGCACGGCATCCTGATCGTCGAAGTGGCCAACCGGCTGCAGAAGCAGGGCCTGAGCAAGCTAGACGCCATCGTCGAGGCGGCCGGCACCCGGCTGCGCCCGATCTTGATGACCACGGCCGCGATGGTGTTCGGCGTGCTGCCGCTGGTGATTGCCTCGGGCGCGGGCGCCGCCGGCCGCAAGGCGATGGGCATCGTGATCTTCAGCGGGCTGTCGATCGGCACGCTGTTCACGCTGTTCGTGGTGCCTGCGATGTACCTGGCCATCGCGGCGCGGCACCAGAAGGAAGAAAAGGAAGAAGAAGGCACCGCCACTGGCGCACCGGCACTGCCGGGCAGCGTGGCACCGGAGGCCTGAGCGCTGCGCTCATCCATTCATCCGGCATGAAAAAGCCCGTGGTCGAGAAGACCGCGGGCTTTTTTACTTCAATCGCAGCGGTAGAAGACCTCGCCCTCGGAAACGCGCCTGGCCGGGTCTTCCGCCCCCTGGTTGGCCAGGAAGCGCATCGGCGCGCCGAAGTTGCGGCAGTAGTTCTCGGCATCCTGCGCGGTCGGCGACTTGAAGACGCCGTTGCCGAGCGGTGTGTAGCGAGGGGCCGTGCGGGTGACGCACCCGGCGGCCAATGCAGCGGCCAGGGCGATGACGGAAAGAGAAATGAAGCTGCGCATCGGAAAGGTCAGTGGCCGCACGACGAGCCGGCCGAAGATGAGGAACGGGCGACTGTAGCCGCTTCCTCAGCCCGCGTAGCGCTTTTCGAGCGCGTCCAGCTCGGGCTTGCGCACCAGCCGCTGGCGCTCGGCGAAGGGCACGACCAGTGCCGGGTCTTCGTCCACGCGCCGGGTCTCGCGCAGCACCGTCAGCGCCTTCTGCATGCCGGCGACTGCGCCCTGCAGCGCCGCGTTCGCGTACAGCACGATGCCGTAGCCCAGGCCGGCCAGCTCCTCGGCGCCGAAGATCGGCGTCTTGCCGCCGATCACCATGTTCATCAGTTGCGGCTTGTTCAGGCGCTGCGGCAGCGAGCGGATTTCGTCGGCCGTGGTCACGGCCTCGACGAACAGGATGTCGGCGCCGGCCTCGCTGAACTTCTGCGCACGCTCGATGGCGGCATCGAAGCCCAGGGTGGCTGCTGCGTCGGTGCGGGCCATGATGAGCAGGTCGGGGTCGGTGCGCGCATCGACGGCGGCCTTGATCTTGTTCACCGCTTCCTCGGTGGAGATCACATCCTTGCCCGAGAAATGGCCGCAGCGCTTGGGCGCCACCTGGTCTTCGAACTGGATGCAGTCGGCGCCGGCACGCTCGAGCACGCGCACCGTGTGGCGCACGTTGAGCGCGTTGCCGAAGCCGGTGTCGGCATCGACGATCAGCGGCAGGCCCACCGCGTCGCGGATGCGCGCCGTGTGGTCGGCGATTTCGTGCAGGCCCATGAAGCCCTGGTCGGGCAGGCCGAACCACATGTTGGTGACGCCCGCGCCGGTGACGTAAATGGCTTCGAAGCCCAGGTCTTCGATCACGCGCGCCGACAGCGCGTTGAAGGCACCCGGCACCAGCACGCCTCGGCGCGCCTCGGCCAGGGATCGGAGGGTCTTGCGAGTCGACATCGGTTTTTCCTGTGTATGAGTCGGTGAAAAAAGATCAGGAGGCGTCGCCGGGTATGCGGACCCAGCCTTCCATCAGCACGCGGGCGCTGCGGCTCATGACGGCCTTGGTCACTTGCCATTCGCCATCGACCTTGTTCGCCTGCGCCCCCACGCGCAAGGTGCCCGAAGGATGGCCGAAGCGCACGGCCTCGCGTTCGCCGCCGCCGGCCGCCAGGTTCACCAACGTGCCCGGAATGGCGGCGGCCGTGCCGATGGCCACGGCCGCAGTGCCCATCATGGCGTGGTGCAGCTTACCCATGGACAGCGCGCGCACCAGCAGGTCGACATCGCCCGCGCTCACCTGCTTGCCGCTGGAGGCGGTGTAGCCGGCGGGCTTTGCCACGAACGCGACCTTGGGCGTGTGCTGCCGGCCGGCCGCTTCGTCGATGTGCTTGATGAGGCCCATGCGCACGGCGCCGTGGGCACGGATGGACTCGAACTTCGCGAGCGCGGCGGGGTCGCCGTTGATCGCGTCCTGCAGTTCGGTGCCGGTGTAGCCGATGGCTTCGGCGTCGACGAAGATGGTCGGGATGCCGGCGTTGATCATCGTTGCCCGCAGCGTTCCCACACCTGGAACCTCCAGATCGTCGACCAGTTGGCCGGTCGGGAACATCGCACCGCCCGCGCCCTCTTCTTCCGCCGCCGGGTCCATGAATTCGAGCTGCACTTCGGCCGCCGGGAAGGTCACGCCGTCGAGTTCGAAGTCGCCTGTTTCCTGCACCGCGCCGTCGGTCATGGGCACGTGCGCCACGATGGTCTTGCCGATGTTGGCCTGCCAGATGCGCACCACGGCCACGCCGTTGCGCGGCACCCGGCCGGCGTCGACCAGGCCGTTGCTGATGGCAAAGGGGCCGACGGCGGCCGAAAGGTTGCCGCAGTTGCCGCTCCAGTCGACGAAAGGCTGGTCGATCGACACCTGGCCGAACAGGTAGTCCACGTCGTGGCCCGGCCGCTCGCTCTTCGAGAGGATGACCGTCTTGCTCGTGCTCGAGGTGGCGGCGCCCATGCCGTCGATCTGCTTGCCGTAGGGGTCGGGGCTGCCGATGACGCGCAGCAGCAGCGCGTCGCGTGCCTTGCCGGGCACCCGGGCCGCGTCGGGCAGGTCTTGCAGGCGGAAGAACACGCCCTTGCTGGTGCCGCCGCGCATGTAGGTGGCGGGAATCCTGATCTGTGGTGCGGAAGCCATGATGCGTGCAATTGTCGGTTCAGGAGGCTGCGGAGGCAGGCACGGTAGAGGCCAGGAAGTCCTGCGCGAAGCGCTGCAGCACGCCGCCAGCTTCGTAGATCGACACTTCCTCCGCGGTGTCGAGGCGGCATGTCATGGGCACTTCGAGCCGTTCTCCGTTGCGCCGGTGGATGACGAGCACGAGGTCGGCGCGCGGCTTGCGGTCGCCTTCCACGTCGTAGGTCTCGGTGCCGTCCAGGCCCAGTGTCAGGCGGTTGGTGCCGGGCTTGAACTCCAGCGGCAGCACGCCCATGCCGATCAGGTTCGTGCGGTGGATGCGCTCGAAGCCCTCCGCCGCGATGGCTTCAACGCCCGCCAGCCGCACGCCCTTGGCGGCCCAGTCGCGCGACGAGCCCTGGCCGTAGTCGGCCCCGGCCACGATGATCAGCGGCTGCTTGCGCTGCATGTAGGTCTCGATGGCTTCCCACATGCGCATGACCTGCCCTTCCGGCTCCACGCGCGCCAGCGAGCCGGCCTTCACCGTGCCGTCGGCGTTGCGCACCATCTCGTTTCTGAGCGTGGGGTTGGCGAAGGTGGCGCGCTGCGCGGTGAGGTGGTCGCCGCGGTGGGTGGCGTAGGAATTGAAGTCTTCCTCCGGCAGGCCCATCCTGTGCAGATACTCGCCGGCCGCGCTGTCCATCATGATCGCGTTGGACGGCGAAAGATGGTCGGTGGTGATGTTGTCCGGCAGCACCGCCAGCGGACGCATGCCGCTGAGCGTGCGTTCGCCGGCCAGTGCGCCTTCCCAGTACGGCGGTCGGCGGATGTAGGTGGACGCGGCGCGCCAGTCGTACAGCGGCGTCACCTTCTCGCCGGTGTCGGGCTCAATGGCGAACATCGGCTCGTACACCCGGCGAAAGTGCTCGGGCTTGACGCTCGACTTCACGATGGCGTCGATTTCCTCGTCGGCGGGCCAGATGTCCTTCAGGCGGATTTCCTTGCCGTCGATCACGGTGAGCACGTCTTTCTCTATGTCGAAGCGCACCGTGCCGGCAATGGCGTAGGCCACCACCAGCGGCGGCGAGGCAAGGAAGGCCTGCTTCGCATACGGGTGGATGCGCCCGTCGAAGTTGCGGTTGCCCGAGAGCACCGCCGTCGCATACAGGTCGCGCTCGACGATCTCCTGCTGGATGACGGGGTCCAGCGCGCCCGACATGCCGTTGCACGAGGTGCAGGCATAGGCCACCACGCCGAAGCCGAGCTTTTCCAGCTCGCCCATGAGGCCCGCTTCCTGCAGGTACAGCGTCACGGCCTTGGAGCCGGGCGCCAGCGACGACTTGACCCAGGGCTTGCGCGTGAGGCCGACGCGGTTGGCGTTGCGCGCCAGCAGGCCGGCGGCGATCACGTTGCGCGGGTTGCTGGTGTTGGTGCAGCTGGTGATGGCCGCAATGATCACGGCGCCGTCGGGCATGCGGCCCGGCTCGTCTTTCCACGGCGCGGCGATGCCGCGGGCCGCGAGATCGGTGGTGGCCACGCGCGCATGCGGGTTCGACGGGCCGGCCATGTTGCGCACGACCGTGGAAAGGTCGAACTGCAGCACGCGCTCGTACTGCGCGTCTTTCAGCGCATCGGCCCAAAGGCCGGTGTGCCTGGCGTAGGTCTCGACAAGCCGCACCTGCTCGTCGGCTCGGCCGGTGAGGCGCAGGTAGTCGATGGTCTGCTGGTCGATGGCGAACATGGCCGCCGTGGCGCCGTATTCGGGCGCCATGTTCGAGATGGTCGCGCGGTCGCCGAGCGTGAGGCTCGAGGCGCCCTCGCCGTGGAACTCCAGGTACGCCCCCACCACCTTCGACTTGCGCAAAAACTCGGTCAGCGCCAGCACCACGTCGGTAGCGGTGATGCCCGGCTGCGGCCGGCCCGAGAGCTTCACGCCGACGATGACGGGCAGGCGCATCCACGAGGCGCGGCCCAGCATCACGTTCTCGGCCTCCAGGCCGCCCACGCCGACGGCGATCACGCCCAGCGCGTCGACGTGCGGCGTGTGGCTGTCGGTGCCGACCAGCGTGTCGGGGAAGGCCACGCCGTCCTGCGCATGCACCACGGGCGACATCCGCTCCAGGTTGATCTGATGCATGATCCCGTTCCCCGGCGGGATCACCTCCATGTTCTTGAAGGCCCGCTTCGTCCATTCGATGAAGTGGAAGCGGTCTTCGTTGCGCCGGTCCTCGATGGCGCGGTTCTTCTCGAAGGCATCCGGGTCGAAGCCGCCGCACTCCACCGCCAGCGAATGGTCGACGATGAGCTGCACCGGCACCACCGGGTTCACCTGGGCCGGGTCGCCGCCCTGCTGTGCAATGGCATCTCGCAGCCCGGCCAGGTCGACCAGCGCGGTCTGCCCGAGGATGTCGTGGCACACCACGCGCGCCGGGAACCACGGGAAATCGTGTTCCCTCTTTCCATCGACGATCTGCGTCAGGCTTTGCCGGAGGATGGACGGGTCGCAGCGGCGCACGAGGTTCTCGGCATGCACGCGCGAGGTGTAGGGCAGCGTGGCCCAGGCGCCCGGGCGGATGGCCTCGACGGCTTCGCGTGCGTCGAAATGGTCCAGCGAAGTGCCGGGGAGGTTCTTGCGGTATTGGATGTTCATGGGGCGGCGCTCGGGCCCGCACAACGCGTGCGGACTCGCTTTTTTCTCTTGTCTCTTCTTCTCTTTTTACTTCCGATCCTGGATCGGCGCGAACTTCAGGTCTTCCGGCCCGGTGTAGTTGGCGCTCGGCCGGATGATCTTGTTGTCGATGCGCTGCTCGATGATGTGCGCGGCCCACCCCGAGGTGCGCGCGATGACGAACAGCGGCGTGAACATCGCCGTGGGCACGCCCATCATGTGGTAGCTCACGGCGCTGAACCAGTCGAGGTTGGGGAACATCTTCTTGACCTCCCACATCACGCTCTCCAGGCGCTCGGCAATGTCGAACATCTTGGTAGAGCCGGCCTCTTCCGACAGCGATTTCGCCACGCCCTTGATGACCACGTTGCGCGGGTCGCTCACGGTGTAGACCGGGTGGCCGAAGCCGATCACCACTTCCCCGGCCTCCACGCGGCGACGGATGTCGGCCTCGGCCTCGTCCGGCGCGTCGTAGCGCTTCTGGATCTCGAAGGCCACCTCGTTGGCGCCGCCATGCTTGGGCCCGCGCAGCGCGCCGATCGCGCCGGTGATGGCCGAGTACATGTCGGAGCCGGTGCCGGCCACCACGCGCGCGGTGAAGGTGGAGGCGTTGAACTCGTGCTCGGCGTAGAGGTTGAGCGATGTGTGCATCGCCCGCTCCCAGCTCGCCGAGGGCTTGCGGCCGTGCAGCAGGTGCAGGAAGTGCGCGCCGATCGAGTCGTCGTCGGTTTCCACGTCGATGCGCTTGCCCTGCGTCGACCAGTGGTACCAGTACAGCAGCATCGAACCCATCGAAGCCATCAGCCGGTCGGCGATGTCGCGCGCGCCGGGCAGGTTGTGGTCTTCCTTCTCGGGGAGCATGCAGCCCAGCGACGAGACGCCGGTGCGCATCACGTCCATCGGGTGGGCGCCGGCGGGCAGTTGCTCCAGCGCTTCCTTCAGGCTCGCGGGCAGGCCGCGCATCGACTTGAGCTTCGCCTTGTAGGCGCGCAGTTCCGCGGCCGTGGGCAGCTTGCCGTGCACGAGCAGGTGGGCAATTTCCTCGAACTCGCAGACCTGCGCAATGTCGAGAATGTCGTAGCCGCGGTAGTGCAGGTCGTTGCCGGTACGCCCGACCGTGCACAGCGCGGTGTTGCCGGCGGTCACGCCGGACAGGGCCACGGATTTCTTGGGCTTGAAGCCGGGGGCGGCGGGGGTTGCGATGTCGTTCATGCTGCTTCCTTTTCTGGATTCGGGTGTGCTGGATATGCCTTGGGTATGCGCCTGGGCCGTCCGCTCTTGTCGACGACGACCATCTCGAAAAAGGAGCGCAGCGCCTCGCGCGGCGCCTGCCCCAGTTGCTCGAAGGTGCCGGCGACGCTGACCGTGAGCGAACTGCGGCCCTGCCGGCTGACCCATGCGCGCAGCCGCAGCACGCTGCCGACCGGCACGGGTGCCAGGAACTGCGCGTCGCCGCAGCCGGCCATGACCACGTCGGCCTGCGCGAAAGCCCGTGCCGCCAGGAAGGCCGCCTTGGACATCAGCATCAGGGCGTTGCCGCCGAACAGCGTGCCGTAGTGGTTGGCGTGCTCCGGGAACACGATTTCGGTGAGTTCGAGCGCTGTGTCCCGGTTTGTCATGGTTCGCAATTTACGCAAATGCACACCCATAATGAAGGCCTGAATTGGCCAATCATTGCGAATGAGAAACCCCTTTTTTGCAAATCTTGCGAATACTCAGCTTTCGCAAAACGGCGCGCATTCCGAAGGAACCTCACGATGAGCAAGACATTCATGGGCGTGCGGCTGCGCAAGCTGCGCGCCGAACGCGGCATGACGCAGGTGGCGCTTGCCCAGGCGCTGGGCCTGTCGCCCAGCTACCTCAACCAGCTGGAGCAGAACCAGCGGCCGCTGACCGTGGCCGTGCTGCTCAGGATCAGCCGCACGCTCGGCGTCGACGTGCAGCAGTTCTCGGAAGACGAGGAAGCCCGCCTCGTCTCGAGCATGCGCGACGCGCTGGCCGACAACCCCGGCGGAGAAGCCGTCGCCCTGCCCGAGCTGCGCGAAGTGGCCTCGCAGATGCCCGCCGTGGCGCGCGCGCTGCTCGCGCTGCACCGCCGCCACCAGGAAGCCATGGAGCGCCTGGAGATCATGGCCAACGAACTCGGCGACGGCCGAGGCGAGCTGACGAATGCGCGCCCCATGCCTTTCGAGGCGGTGCGCGATTTCTTCTTCGCGCACCAGAACCACTTCGAGGAACTGGACCTGCTGGCGGAAAAGCTCGCGGACGAAGCGCGCGGCCACGGCGGCTCGCTGTCCGAATGGCTGCAGTCGCGGCTCATGAATCAACACGGCGTGCGCGTGGTGCCCACGGACGACGACGCCATGGACAGCCAGCGCCGCTACGACCCCGCCAGCCGCGTGCTGCGCCTGTCGGGCAGCCTGGAGCCCGGCCAGCAGTCGTTCCAGCTGGCGACCCAATTGGCATTGCTGGAGCAGACGAAGCTGATCGAGTCGCTGCTGGAGAGCGCCAACTTCAACGACGCCCCGACGCATGCGCTGGCCCGCATCGGGCTGGCGAACTACTTCGCCAGCGCCGTGCTGCTGCCCTACGGAATTTTCCTGAAGGCCGCGGAAACCCTCCGCTACGACATCGACCTGCTGGCGCGCCGCTTCGGCGTCGGCTTCGAGACCATCTGCCACCGCCTGAGCGCCATGCAGCGGCCCGGCGCACCCGGCGTGCCGTTCTTCTTCATTCGCGTGGACCGCGCCGGCAACATCTCCAAGCGGCAGTCGGCCACGCACTTCCACTTTTCAAAGACTGGCGGCACCTGCCCGCTGTGGAACGTGTACGAAGCCTTCGCGCAACCCGGGCGCGTGCTGCGGCAACTCGCGCGCATGCCCGACGGGCGCACCTACCTGTGGGTGGCGCGCACGGTGTCGCACGGGCAGCGCGGCTTCGCCTCGCCCAGCAAGACCTTCGCCATCGGCCTGGGATGCGACATCCGCCATGCGCCGCGGCTGATCTACGCCAAGGGCCTGGACCTGACCGACCAGGACGTGCCCACCCCCATCGGCATGGGCTGCAAGGTGTGCGAGCGCGTGGCCTGCCCGCAGCGGGCGTTTCCGTTCATCGGGCGGGCGCTGGACGTGAACGAGAACGAAAGCCGGTTCACGCCCTACGCGGTGGCGGATACCTGAGCCTCCAAAAAAGCAGCCCGCACGGAGGCGGGCTGAATGGCCCCCATCTCGCAAAGGGCCTGTGGAGGGAGGTGCCCGTCGGAGGAATCAAACGGGCAGCGCGATGATCGCGGCCAATCTGGGAGACTTCGTGGAGGACGCCTGCGCCGGCGGCTATTTGCGGTTCGCGGCTCTTGTCGGCATCGCGACCCGCACTTCGGCCACTTCGGCCACTTCGGCCACTTCGGCGGCGCGCGCCCGCAGCTGGCCGCAGCCGCCGTCGACGTCCTGCCCCGCCGAATTGCGCAGCTTGGTCAGGATGCCGCGCTCGTGCAGCGTGCGGGCCATCTGCTCGCAGCGTTCCCACGACGGCCGGCTGAACGCCACGCCGTCGATCGCGTTGAAGGGAATCATGTTCAGCACGCAGTACTTGCCCGAAAGCAGCCGCACGATGCCATCGATCTCGTCCTGCCCGTCGTTCACGCCTTCGAGCAGCGTCCACTGGTACTGGATCGGGTAGCCGGTGGCCCGCGCATAGCGCTCGCCTTCGGCGACCAGTTCTTCGGGCGTCATGTTCGGCGCGCGCGGAAGCAGCTTCCTGCGCAGCTCGGCCTTGGTGGTGTGCAGCGAAAGCGCCAGCGCTGGCCTGACGCGCTCCTGGAGCAGCCGCTCGAACACGCGTGGATCGCCAACGGTGGAGAACACCAGGTTCTTGTGGCCGACGTTGCCAACCGTGCCGAGCAGCTCGATGGCTTCCAGCACGTTGTCGAGGTTGTGGGCCGGCTCGCCCATGCCCATGAACACCACCTTGCGCACCGGCCGGCGCATTCGCGCAAGCGCTACCTGGGCAATGATCTCGGCGCTGCCCACTTGCCGCAGCAGGCCGTCGCGGCCCGTCATGCAGAACTGGCACCCGACGGCGCAACCGACCTGCGACGAGACGCAAAGGCCGTCGCGCGGCAGCAGCACGCTTTCGACGGTCTGGCCGTCCGCGAGCGCCACCAGCAGCCGCTCGGAACCGTCGGCACCCGGGTGGACTGCATGGATGCGCGCCAGCCCCTCAAGTTCGGCTTCGATGGACGGCAGGGCTTCCATCAGCGACGACGGGAAAAAGCTCGCCGGCAGGCGCCTGCCGCTGTTGCGCGGCAGCGCATGGGACCACAACCGCAGGATCCGCTGCTCGTGGCTGGGGCCCGCGCCGGCTTCCCGGAGTCGTCGTTTCAGTTCGTGGATTCGCATGCAATGTGGGGGGCTGTAGGCCCCGGATTGTGCCCGGCGGGCGCAGCGCGCCGCTTTGGTGGCGGACAATCCGGGCATGGCCCAAGGCAAACGAATTTCAGTCGATATCGGGGAAGACGCTCTCCAGACCATCAAGGCGCTGGGCGCCGCAGCCAAGCTGGCGCGCACCAGTGCCGGCGAAGGCCAGGCCGCCGCGGCGGCGCGGCTGGGCGTGCATGTGCAGACGATTGCGCGGATCGAATCGGGGGAGCCCGGGGTTTCGGTCGGGCACATGGTGGGGCTGCTGGCGCTTTATGGGATCTCGGTGAGGCTGGAGCAGCCTGGGGCAAATGAATCGCGGGAGCCCTAGCGCAGCCCCGCACCCTCCTCCTTCGACAGCTTGGTAAACGACAGCAGCGACAGCAAAGTCATCGCGCCCACCACGCCGAAGGCCGGAGAAAAATCTTCCGCCGTGAGCCGATCCGCGCCGCTGCCGTTCCACCACGCCGCCAGCGTGACCAGCGTGGCGCCGAGCGTCACGCCCAGGCTCAGCGACAGTTGCTGCGCCATGCTGTTCAGCGTGGCCGCGTGGCTCATGCGCGGCTTGGGAATCTGCGAGAAGCCCAGTGTCTGCAGCGACACCATGGCCATCGAGTTCACCAGCCCGCCAAACAGCAGCGTGATGAAGATCTGCACATGCGGGGTGGTCGGGCGGAAGTGGCCGTAGCTCACGTAGCAAAGGCTGGTCAGGCAGGTCGCGCCGACCAGCAGCGAGCGGAAGCCGATCGTGCGTATCGCCTTGGCCATGACGGTGCGCGTGGCCAGCGAGCCCAGCGCGGTGGCCATCGTCAAACTGCCCGAGGCCAGAGGCGAGAGCCCGAAGCCCAGTTGCAGCATCAGCGGCAGCAGGAACGGCGAGGCACCGATCGCAATGCGCAGCGGCGTGCCGCCGATGATCGATGCGCGATACGTCGGGAACCGCAGAATGCCAAGGTCGATCAGCGGGGCCGCCTTGCTGCGGCTGCGCAGGTGATACACCAGCGACATCAGCACGCCGAAAGCCGCCATCGCCAGGATGGCCGGCACCGGCAGCAGTGACTTGCCCACCATCTCGAGGCTGCCGAGCAGCGCCGTCAGGCCCACGGCCAGCAGCACGAAGCCTTCGATGTCGAAGGGCGCGGGCGAGCTGTCTTCAGGCAGGTCGTTGATGAAGCGCAGCGCGCCGGCAATCGCAAGCAGGCCGAACGGGATGTTGACGAGAAAGATCCAACGCCACGAGGCCAGCGTGACGATGGCGCCGCCGAACAGCGGCCCGGCCAGCCGGCCGAACGCGGGCGGCACGGTGAACCACACCATGGCCGACACCATCTGCGCCGGCGGAACGCTGCGCAGCAGGATGAGGCGCCCCACCGGCAGCATCATCGCGCCGCCCAGCCCCTGCAGCACCCGGAACGCCACCAGCTGAGGCAGCGTCTGCGCCGCGCCGCACAAGGTGGAACCCAGCGAGAAGAAAGCCACCGCCACGCAGAACACCCGCCGGGGCCCGAAGCGCTCGGCCAGCCAGCCGCTGACGGGAAGGAACACCGCCAGGCTCAGCAGGTACGAGGTGATCGCGAGGTTCAGGTGCAGCACGCTCACGTCGAGCGCATTCGCGATGGTCGGCAGGGCCGTGGCCATCACCGAGGTGTCCAGGTTCTGGAGAAACAGTGGCGAGGCGACGATGAGGGGAACGATGCGGTGACGGGGCGGCATGGGGCCATTGTCGTTATACGCAGGGCTTGACAGGCCTGAACCCCGTCCACGCTGCCGTAAGCAATGGGGGACGGGCGCGCTCGACCGTATCGGCCTCAACGCGCCAATGGCGAGCGTCACCCCATGGCAGGCCTTGTCGGCGCGGGACCACACGGCTGTGCGCCGTGTGTCCTCACGGCGCGTCGCGCTGCGCGCTTACGGTGAATGTTCTTCCTGATCGCACACATCCACCGCGATTCCATTCCTTCGCTTCACTTTTCTGGAGTTCCGACATGACGACGACCACCACCGACCAACGCAAGCTCTGGGACCTCATCAAGGACACCCGCTTCGGCATGCTGACCCACCGCCACGGCGACGGCCAATTGCACAGCCATCCGCTGACCACGCAAAACAAGGACGGCGACGACGTGGGCACGCTTTACTTCTTCGTGCCGAAGAACGGCGACATCGCGCGCCACGTCGCCACCGACCCGGTGGTGAACATCGCGTATGCGAACACCGACGACGACAGCTACGTCTCGGTATCAGGCCGCGCCGCGCTGCTTGAGGACCAAACTAAGAAGGAGGCGCTCTTCAACAAGATGGCGCAGGCCTGGTTCCCCGACGGCCCGACAGACCCCAACCTCGGCCTGCTCGCCGTGACCGTGTCGGATGCCGAGTACTGGGACGTGGACGACAGCAAGATGGTGCAGCTGTACAAGATGGCGAAGGCTGCTGTCACGGGAGAACCGCCGAAGGATCTCGGTGAGCACAAGAAGGTCGCGCTCTGAGCAAAGGGCCGCAAGTTGTTCATACTGCGAGCTACTCCGCCGCAAAAAAAAGAGCGCTCGGCCTGTATGGCGAGCGCTCTGGAGTTCTGGTAGGACGTACTGGATTCGAACCAGTGACCAACGGATTAAAAGTCCGCTGCTCTACCAACTGAGCTAACGTCCCGGAACCAATTTTTGCTTCTTGCCGGCGTTGAATCCAGCAAAGCCTAAGATTATAGCGCGAGGTTAGAGGCTATTTTGTCGAGAGCCCAACCTGCCGCACACTGACCGAAAGTAGCGGTCACGCTGACCACCGATCCGTAGCCGTGGCAGTTGAGCGAACCGTCGCCTTCGATCGCGCACGAAGCATCGGGCGGCGCCACGCTTTCTCGGCTGAACACGCAGGTCACGCCGATCTTGCGGCCTTCGCGTGGAGCGCCATGCTCCTTGCGCAGGCGCTGGCGCAACTGGGCCAGCAGCGGGTCGTGCGTGACGAGCGACAGGTCGTCGATGTCGACCTTGTGCGCCTGTCGCTTGCCGCCCGCCGCGCCAACGGTGATGAAGGCGGCGCGCGATGCTCGTGCCCATGCGGCCATCGTCAGCTTGGCCTTCACCTGGTCGCATGCATCGACGACGGCCGTCACCGGCCCGTTCGTGGCCTGTGCGGCTTCGAGCACGGTCGTCCAGTTGCCTGGCTCCACGAACTCGTCGACCGCGAGCACCTTGCACTCGGGGTTGATCTGCGCAATGCGATCGCGCATGGCCTCGACCTTCGCCTGCCCCACGGTCGCATCGAGCGCGTGGATCTGCCGGTTGATGTTCGACTCGGACACGTGGTCGAAGTCGACCAGCGTCAGCCGCCCCACCCCGCTGCGTGCCAGCGCCTCGACCGCCCACGAGCCTACCCCGCCGATGCCGACGACCAGCACGTGCGCATTGCGGATGCGCGCGGCACCCGCCACGCCGTACAGGCGCTCCAGGCCGCCGAAGCGGCGCGCATAGTCAGGCGCCGCGGTGTCGATGACGACATCCGCGGCGGCAAGAGGAGTGGTGATTGCGGCAGTGATGATCGCGCTCAAGCGGAAAGCTCCGCCCGCATCAGCGCAAACGCGAGAGGCGTTCGCGGCCGGCCTGCGCGGCTTCGGACTGCGGGTAGGCCTTGGTCAGGTCTTCCAGCGTGCGGCGCGCGGCGCGCGTGTCCTTCAGTTCGATCTGGCAGTTCGCGATCGACAGCACGGCCTCGGGGGCCTTGGCATGGTCGGGCGCGAGCGAGAGCATCGAACGGAAATTCGCGATCGCCTCGTTGTAGTTGCGCGTGGCGTACTGGGCGTTGCCGAGCCAGAACAGCGCCGAGGCGTTGTAGCCGCTCTGCGGGTAGCGCTTGACGAATTCGGCGAACGCGGTCTGCGCCTGCGCGAACTGGCCAGAGCGGAATACACCAAGGGCGGCGTCGAAATCGGCTTTTTCCTTCGGATCGGCGTTGAACTCGCGGCCGTCCACCGACACCTTCGAGGGCTCGCTCTGCTTGAGCTTGTCGTCGAGGGTGGTCTGGCGGGACTGCATTTCGCTCACGGTACGCGTGAGCTGCTCGTTCTGGCCGGTCATGCGCGCCAAATCGCCTCGCATCTGCTCGATCTGGTTCTGCAGATCGAGCAGGCTGCGACGCAATTGCCCGTTCTCGTCGGTCAGTCGCTGGTCGGTTTGCTGGCGCATGGCCTCGACGCGCTGGCGCAAGTCGAGGATGGCGCGGCGAGCCTCGTCATCCTCGAACAGTGCGGCCTGCGACCCCACCGAGACACAAAGCAAGGCGGCAGCCAGCGCCGCGCCTCGCAATACAGCGCGGTGCATCACTGGCGGTACGTGATTTCGGCGCGACGGTTCTGCGCCCAGACTTCTTCACCCGAACCCTGGACGGCCGGCTTTTCCTTGCCGAAGCTCACGGCTTCGATCTGGTTGTCGTTCACGCCCAGCAGGGTCAGTGCACGACGCACGGCTTCCGAACGCTTCTGGCCCAGCGCCAGGTTGTATTCGCGGCCGCCGCGCTCGTCGGTGTGACCTTCGATCGACACGCGGCGCTGCGGGTTGGCCTTGAGGAAACGTGCATGACCATCGATGGCCGACTGGAACTCGGGCTTGACCGTGTAGCTGTCGTAATCGAAGTAGATGATGCGCGCCACGCCCACCGGACCTTGCGCGGTGCCCGCGTTCGGATCGATGGTCACAGGAGCCACGGCGCTAGCGCCACCTTGCTGGCCGCCGGCGGTGCCGGAGCGGTCGGTCACCGGCGTTTCGTTGAGCTTGGTGCCCGACGAGCAACCGGCAATAAGGGCCACGATGGCCAGCGAATAGATCGTACGTTTCAACATTTCGAACTCCTCAAGTAAACCTAATCATTGCTTTTGAAACGGACCCCAGTCCGGTTCTCTTATGTCTCCCGCCTGCCCAGCCAGTCGTGCCTTTATTTTTCCATCCAAAGTGGTCGTCATCAGGGCTTCGCGGCCTTGCAGCTGCGTGGCATAGACGATCAATTTGCTGTTCGGGGCAAAACTCGGGCTCTCGTCGGCGGTGGTGTCGGTGATGGCGCTGACATTGCCGGTGGCCAACTCCATAACATGGAGTTTGAACGCACCTCCCACGCGGGAGATGTAGGCCAACCACCGGCCATCGCCGCTGACAGCCGGAGAAATGTTGTAGGTGCCGCTGAAGGTCACCCGTGTCGGGCTGCCGCCGCTGGCGCCCATCTTGTAGATCTGCGGGGCACCGCCACGGTCGCTGACGAAGTAGATCGTGCTGCCGTCGGCGGAGAACGCCGGCTCGGTGTCGATGCTCGAGCTTTGCGTCAGGCGGCGCGGTTCGCCGCCGCCGGCCGGAATGGTGAAGAGCTGCGAGCCGCCGTCGCGGCTGAGGGTGACGGCCAGCGAATTGCCGTCGGGTGCCCAGGCCGGTGCGCTGTTCGATCCCTTGAAGTTCGCGAGCAGGCGGCGCTGGCCGCTGGCCACGTTGTGCACGTAGACGACCGGCTTGCGCGACTCGAAGGACACGTATGCCAGTTGCTGGCCGTTGGACGACCAGCACGGCGAGATGATGGGCTCGGGGCTGGCCAGCGCGGCTTGCGCGTTCTCGCCGTCGGCGTCGGCCACCCACAGCGAATAGCGGCTGCCGGCCTTGGTAACGTAGGCGATGCGCGTCGAGAAGATGCCCTTTTCGCCCGTCAGCTTTTCATAGACGTAGTCGGCAATGCGGTGCGAGGCCAGGCGCAGGTCGCCTTGCGGCACGGTGTAGCTCTGCCCGCCGAGATCCTGTCCCTTGACCACGTCCCACAGCCGGAAACGCACGTCGAAGCGGCCGTCCGCCAGGCGGCTGACGCTGCCCACCACGAGCGAGTCGGCGGTGCGCTGGCGCCACAGCGACAGGTCGGGGCGCGAGGCCTCGTCCAGCGCCTGGCCCGAGGCGTCGACGCCACGGAACTGGCCGCTTCGCTCCAGGTCGGCCTGGACGATGTCGGAGATTTTCTGCGGGGAGGATTCCTGTCCCTTGAAGGGAACGAGCGCGATCGGCAACTGCGTCAGCCCGACGCCCGACACTTCGACCCGGAACTGGGCCAGTGCAGGAAGCATGGGAGTGGCGGCTAGGGCCGCGATGAGAGTGCGGCGTGCAAATAGCGATGAAGAAGGAGTTGGAATTGGAGTTGGCAACGGCTTGTTCATGCGGTTCGGAGAGGTTTCCGGGTAAAAAGTTCTCCCCGGCTTGACGGGCCACATGTTACACACTGGTTTGGAGACGCCGTCACAAAACGTTTATCCAGCGGCGCGGTCCTACAGAATCAGTTCAGGAAGCCCGGAACAGGGGCACCCGTAGAATCCGCCGCCATGCAAGCTTCCCCCGGCGGCGAGACTCCTCGCCCTCCCCTGATGCGCCGTCTGGCGCGACTCATGACCTGGTTCGGCGGCTCGCGCCAATGGTGGGCCCTTGGATTGAGCGGGGCGATGCTGGCGGCAATCACCGAGCCGCTCATGGCCGCCCTGCTCAAGCCGCTGCTCGACCGCGGCTTCACCCGCGGCGAGATGCCGCTGTGGTTCGTGCCCGCCGCCGTGCTGCTGCTGTTTGCGGTGCGCGGCATTGCCCAGTTCATTTCCCAGTACGCCCTGTCGCGCATCGCCAATGAGGGCATGCAGAAGCTGCGGCGAGTGATGTTCGAGCGGCTGCTCGGCGCGGAACTCGCGCTGTTCGCGCGGCAGTCGGCCAGTGCGCTTTCGAACACCGTGGTCTACGAAGTGCAGACCGGCGCAATGCTGCTGGTGCAGGCGCTGCTCGGCCTTTCGCGCGACGGCTTCACGCTGATCGCGCTGCTGGGATATCTGGTCTACCTGAACTGGAAGCTCACCCTCATCGTCGCCTTCCTGGTGCCCAGCATCTCGTGGATCATGAAGGTGTTCTCCAAGCGGCTCTACCGGCTCACGCAGCAGGGCCAGCAGGCCACCGACGAGCTGGCCTATGTGGTCGAGGAAAACGTGCTCGCCCACCGCGTGGTGCGCCTGCACGGCGCAGAAGGCGCGCAGGGCCAACGCTTCGAACAGCTGAGCCAGCGCCTGAACCGCCTGGCCGTGAAATCGACCATCGCCCAGGCCGCGACCACGCCGCTCACGCAGATGATGGCCTCGCTGGCGCTGTCGGTGGTGGTGATGATCGCGCTGTGGCAGAGCGGCAAGCAGGGCTTTACGGTGGGCGGTTTCGTCGCCTACATCACGGCCATGCTGATGCTGATCGCGCCTATCCGCCGGCTGGCCGAAGTGGCCGGGCCGATCACGCGCGGCCTGGCCGCCCTGGAACGCGGGCTGGTGTTGATCGACGAGGTCGCGCCGGAGTCGCAGGGCACGTTCAACCTCGAGCACGCCCAGGGCCGCATCGAGTTGCGCAACGTGCAGGTCAGCTACCGCGGCGACGACGAACAGCGTGCCCTCGACGGCGTGAGCCTGACCATCGAGCCTGGCCAGGTCGTCGCCTTCGTGGGCCCCTCGGGGTCGGGCAAGACCACGCTGGTCAACCTGCTGCCGCGCTTCGTGCAGCCCAGCAGCGGCCAGGTGCTGCTCGATGGACACGACACCAGCGAATGGCAACTGAAGAGCCTGCGTGCGCAGTTCGCGATGGTCAGCCAGGACGTGGTGATGCTCAACGAGACCCTTGCGGCCAACGTGGCGCTGGGCTCGGAGATCGATCGCGAACGCGTGCTGCAGTGCATAGAGGCGGCCAACCTGAGCTCGCACGTGGAAAACCTGCCCCAGGGCATCGACACCGTGCTGGGCCACAACGCCACGCAGCTGTCGGGCGGCCAACGCCAGCGCTTGGCCATTGCCCGTGCGCTCTACAAGAACGCGCCGGTGCTGCTGCTCGACGAAGCCACCTCCGCGCTAGACACCGAATCGGAGCGCCTCGTGCAGGACGCCCTGCAGCGCCTCATGCAGAACCGCACCACGCTGATCGTGGCCCACCGCCTGTCGACCATCCAGCACGCGGACCGCATCATCGTGATGGAGCAAGGCCGCATTGCCGAGCAAGGCAGCCACGAGCAGCTGATGCAGCTCGACGGCCTCTATGCGCGGTTGCAGACGCTGGCGGTGCGCAGCGCACCGCCGGGGCAAGACCCGACGCTCTGACCAGGCCCTGGCGGGCAGGTCAGAGCAGCACGATGTCGTACTGTCCCTGCCCGATCGCCGGTTCGGACTGCAGCGAAATCGGCTTGCCGATGAAGTCGCTCAGGCCCGCCAGGTGCTGGCTTTCCTCGTCGAGGAACAGCTCGATCACCTGCGGCGACGACACGATGCGGAACTCGCGCGGCGTGAACTGGCGCGCCTCGCGAAGAATCTCTCGCATCACGTCGTAGGCCACGCTGCGCGCAGTCTTCACGATGCCCTGCCCGCCGCATGCTGCGCAAGGTTCGCACAGCATGTGCGCCAGCGATTCGCGGGTGCGCTTGCGCGTCATCTCGACGAGGCCGAGCTGCGAGAAACCGCCCGCCGTGGTCTTCACGCGGTCTCGTGCCAGTTGCTTGCGAAACTCCCCGAGAACCTGCTCTCGGTGGTCGTCGCGCCCCATGTCGATGAAGTCGACGATGATGATCCCGCCCAGGTTGCGCAGCCGCAGCTGCCGCGCAATGGCCTGCGCCGCCTCCAGGTTGGTCTTGAAGATGGTGTCGTCGAAGTTGCGCGCACCGACGAAGCCGCCGGTGTTCACGTCCACCGTGGTCAGCGCCTCGGTCTGGTCGACCACGAGGTAGCCGCCCGACTTGAGCTCGACGCGCCGCCCCAGCGCCTTTGCGATTTCCTCGTCAACCGAATACAGATCGAAGATCGGCCGCTCGCCTTTGTAGTGCTGCAGCTTGCCGGCCGCCTTGGGCATGAATTCGAGGCCGAACTTCAGCAGCACGTCGAACTGCTCGCGCGAGTCGATGCGGATGGTCTGCGTGTCTTCGCTGGTCATGTCGCGCAGCACGCGCTGCAGCAGGCTCAGGTCCTGATGCAGCAGCGACATCGGCGGCATGCGCATCGATGCCTCGCGAATGCGCGACCATGTCTTGCGCAAGTAGGCGATGTCTTCGGCCAGTTCGGGGTCGGAGGAATCCTCGCCGTTGGTACGCAGGATGAAACCGCCGGTGTTGGCCGGCACCACGCCGCCGCTATCGGCCGCCGCGGCCGCTTCGATCAGCGCCAGCATGCGGTTGCGCAGCGACTCGCGCTGGTCCGATGGGATCTTCTGCGACACGCCGATATGGTTGTCCTGCGGCAGGAACACCAGCAGGCGCCCGGCGATGCTGATCTGCGTCGACAGCCGTGCGCCCTTGGTGCCGATCGGGTCCTTGATGACCTGCACCAGCAGCGACTGGCCTTCGAACACCTGCTTCTCGATGGGCACCATCGGCCCGCCGTTGCGGTGGTCTCGTTCCGGCGCCGGCGCGCTGGGCCGCGAGCCCGGCGTGAACGGCGCCACGATGTCGGCCACGTGCAGGAAGGCGGTGCGCTCCAGGCCGATGTCGATGAAGGCCGACTGCATGCCCGGCAGCACGCGAGAGACCTTGCCGAGGTAGATGTTGCCGACCAGCCCGCGCTCCAGCGTGCGCTCGACGTGCAGCTCTTGCACCGCGCCGTGCTCGACCAGCGCCACACGGGTCTCTTGCGGGGACCAGTTGATCAGGATGTCTTGCATGGAATTCTTGTCAGGTATTGAAACCGGCGCCACGGAGCAGCTCGGCGGTCTCGAACATGGGAAGTCCCATGATGCCCGAATAGGACCCGCTGATGTGCTCGATGAACGCGGCCGCCGCGCCCTGGATGGCGTAGGCCCCTGCCTTGCCGAGCGGCTCGCCGCTGTCGGCGTAGCGGGCAATCTGCGCTTCGGTGATCTTCGCGAAGCGCACGCGCGAGACGCTGAGCGCGGCATGGCGCCGGTCGCCGTCCTGCAGCGCCACGGCCGTCAGCACGCGGTGCGTCGTGCCGGAGAGCGTGGCGAGCATGCGCGCGGCATCGGCGGAGTCCTCGGGCTTGCCGAGGATGGTGCGGCCCAGCGCGACGGTGGTGTCGGCGCAGAGCACCGGCGCATTGGCCAGCCCGCGCCGCTCCAGCCGCGCAACCGCCGCATCGAGCTTGAGGGCGGTCACGCGCTGCACGTAGGAGGCCGGTGCCTCGTTCGGCAGCACTGCTTCGAGCGACTCTGCATCCTCGCTGGAATCGGCGAGCAGCAGCGCATGGCGAATGCCGAGTTGGCCGAGCAGTTGGGCGCGGCGCGGGCTTTGCGAGGCGAGGTAGATGAAGTCGGACAAGGTTCGGTTCTCCTGTGACGCCTGCGCCGCAGGTTGCGCGCCGGCATAAGCGCATGGCCCTGTTCGTCGAGCAATGCGGCCTGCCCGTCGGCGCTGGTCATTCGCGGTGGTAAGGGTGGCCTGCGTTCACCGACCACGCACGGTACAACTGCTCGACCAGCAGCACCCGCGCCATCGCGTGCGGCAGCGTCAGGTCGGACAGCCGGATGCGCTCGTGTGCTGCGGCCTTGAAGGCCGGATCGAGCCCGTCGGGCCCGCCGATGACCAGCGCGACATCGTCGCCCTCGCCTTGCCAGGACTGCAGCCGCGCCGCCAGCGCCTTGGTGGTCAGCGCGGTGCCGCGCTCGTCGAGCACCACGATGCGCATGCCGCGCGCAATGGCGCCTTCGATGCGCTCGCGCTCGGCGGCGTACAGGGTTTCGAGCGACTTGGAGCCGCGCGGCTCGGTCTTGACCGCGCGCAGCTCGAGCTTGAGTTCAGGCGGAAAGCGCTTGGCGTAGTCGTCCCAGGCAGTCTGTGCCCAATCGGGCATGCGCTGCCCGACGGCGACCACCAGGAGCTTCATGCGCGGCGAGCTGGCGCCTTCTTGGCTGCCGCCTTCTTGGCAGCGGGCTTCTTGGCCGCCGGCTTGCCGACGACCTTGACCGGCACGCGCGCGGTGGTGGTGCCGGCCTTCTTGGCGGGCGCCTTCTTCGCTGCGGTCTTGGCCGTCGTCTTGGCGGCGGCCTTCTTCGCCGGCGCCTTCGCGGCCTTGGCTTCCTGCTCGGCCGCGCGGATCGCGGTCTTGGCGGCGCTCGAGCGGCGCAGCGTGGGTTCCTTGGCGGCGCCCTTCTTCTTGGTCTCGGGCTCTTCCTTGGTCGACGAACTCGTGGACGCAGCGGGCTTGGCACCGCCGAGCTTGGCGCGCACCGGCTTGTCGCCCCAGATCTCTTCGAGGTGGTAGTACTGGCGGATGGCCGGCTGCATGATGTGCGCGACCGCGGCGCCGCAGTCGACGATGATCCACTCGCCGTTTTCCTCGCCCTCGATGCGCGGCTTGCCGAAACCGGCTTCGCGCACGGCGTCGCGCACGCTGGCGGCGAGCGCCTTGGTCTGGCGGTTCGAGGTGCCCGACGCGACGATCACGCGCTCGAACAGCGGTGACAGATGCTCCGTGTCGAATACCTGGATGTCCTGCGCCTTGACGTCTTCGAGACCATCGATGATGGCTCGCTGGAGTTTCTGGGTGTCTTTTTTGGCGGCGGCTTCAGTGGTCATCAGGCAGAGCGGTAGAGGTGGTGTTGGTCAATATAGCGTGCAACCGTGGCCGGAACCAGCGAGGAAATGTCCACGCCAAGCGCCGCGCGCCGCCGAATTTCGGTGGCGCTGATGTCCATAGGTGGCAATTCGAGCGCCTCGAAACGCGCGCCGGCCGGGAGGCCAGGCAGCATTTTCGGATCAAAACGAGCAGTGTCGCCCGTCGATAATGCGCGATACGCTACAGAAACGATAGCAATGCCGAGTATATCCTGCCAGCCATGCCAGGTCGGCAGCGCGCTTGCCTGGTCGGCGCCCATGATCAGCACGAGTTGCGCGCCGGGTTGCTCTTTCTGCAGTTCGTGCAGGGTGTCGAGCGTGTAGGTCGGGCCGTCGCGCAGCACTTCGCGGCTGTCGACGACGACGGTGCCTTTCAGTCCCGCGAAGGCCAGCCGCGTCATCGCGAGGCGGTCTTCCTTCGGCGTGAGCGCCCTGCTCTTGTGCCAAGCCTGGCCGGTGGGAACGACATGCAGCTCGGCCAGATCCAGCTGCGAAAGCGCAGCCTCGGCCAGCGCCACATGGGCGTTGTGCGGTGGATCGAACGCGCCGCCGAAAACGCCGATGCGCGGCACCTTGCCGGAAGAAGAATTCACAGCCAGTCGCGCCGCACGATGAAGTCGCTGTACAGCGCGGCTTCGGGGCTGTCCGGCTCGGGCCGTTGCTGGTAGGCCCAGCTCGCCAGCGGCGGCATCGACAGCAGGATCGACTCGGTGCGTCCGCCGGATTGCAGGCCGAAGTGGGTGCCGCGGTCCCAAACGAGGTTGAACTCGACATAGCGGCCGCGACGGTAGAGCTGGAAGTTGCGCTCGCGCTCCGTGTACGGCATGGCGCGGCGACGCTCGACCACGGGCAGGTAGGCCGGCAGGAAGCCGTCGCCCACCGAGCGGATCATGGCAAAGCCGTTCTCGAAGCCGCCTTCTGAAAAGTCGTCGAAGAAGATGCCGCCGACGCCGCGCTGCTCGTTGCGATGCTTCAGGAAGAAATACTCGTCGCACCACGTCTTGAAGCGCGGGTACTTGTCGTCGCCGAACGGGGCGAGCGCATCACGGCACACGGTGTGGAAGTGCACCGCGTCTTCCTCGAAGCCGTAGCACGGCGTGAGGTCCATGCCGCCGCCGAACCAGCAGACCGGCTCGCCGCCTTCAGGCAGCGCCGCCAGCATGCGTACGTTCATGTGGACGATCGGCACGTAGGGGTTGCGCGGATGGAACACCAGCGACACGCCCATCGCCTCGAAAGGCGCGCCGGCGAGCTCGGGACGGTTCTGCGTGGCCGATGGCGGCAGCCTGGGGCCGCGCACCTGCGAGAAGCCGCAGCCGGCGCGCTCGAACAGTTCCCCGCCTTCGAGGATGCAGGTCAGGCCCTGGCCCTGCAGCGGCTCACCGGGCTCCTTTTGCCAGGCGTCGCGCACGCAGGCACCACCGTCGGCCTTTTCTACCGCTGAGATGATCGACTGCTGCAGTCCGCGCAGGTAGTCGCCGACCGCCGCCGGGTTGGTTTGCTGCATCAAGCGTTGGGCGTGTTGCGCGCGTGCACGGCGCGGAATCCGATGTCCTTGCGGTACTGGGCACCGTCGAAATTGACGCGCGCCGCCACCTCGTAGGCCCGCTGCTGAGCGAGCTTGACGCTGTCTGCCAGCACGGTCACGCAAAGCACGCGGCCGCCGCTGGTCTTGAGCTCGCCGTTTTCCAGCGTCGTGCCGGCGTGGAACACCACGGCGTCGGGCGCCTCGGCCGGAATGCCGGTGATGCGGTCGCCCTTGCGCGGCGACAGCGGGTAGCCGTGCGCGGCCATCACCACGCCCAACGCCACGCGGCGGTCCCACTGCAGCTCGACCTGGTCGAGCGTGCCGTCGGTGGCGTGCCAGAACACCTCGAAGAGGTCGGACTTCAGGCGCATCATGATCGGCTGCGTCTCGGGGTCGCCCATGCGGCAGTTGAATTCGAGCGTCTTCGGATGGCCGGCCGCGTCGATCATCAGGCCGGCATACAGGAAGCCGGTGTACGGAATGCCGTCTTTCTCCATGCCGCGGATGGTTGGCAGGATGATTTCGCGCATGGCGCGCGCATGCACCTCGGCCGTGACCACCGGCGCGGGCGAATACGCGCCCATGCCGCCGGTGTTGGGGCCTTCGTCGTTGTCGAGCAGGCGCTTGTGGTCCTGGCTGGTGGCCAGCGCAGTGACGTTCTTGCCGTCGCACAGCACGATGAAGCTGGCTTCCTCGCCCTGCAGGAATTCTTCGACGACGACGCGCGCGACGCCTTCGTTGTGCTGAATTCCCAATGGATTGCCGAACTTGTCGTCGACCAGCATGAAGTCGACCGCCTCGTGCGCTTCCTGCGCGGTCATGGCGACCACGACGCCCTTGCCTGCCGCCAGGCCGTCGGCCTTGACGACGATGGGCGCGCCCTTGGCGTCGATGTAGGCATGCGCCGCGGCGGCGTCGGTGAAGGCCTCGTACTCGGCCGTGGGAATCTTGTGGCGCTTCATGAACGCCTTCGAGAACGCCTTGGAGCTTTCAAGCTGCGCGGCGGCCTGCGTCGGCCCGAAGATGCGCAGGCCGTGCGCGCGGAACTCGTCGACCACGCCGGCCGCCAGCGGCGCCTCGGGGCCGACCACGGTCAGCGCGATCTTTTCCTTGATGGCCCATTCGCGCAGCGCGGCGGGCTCGGTGATGTCGATGCAGTCGTAGCGCTCGTCGCTCGCGGTGCCGCCGTTGCCGGGCGCCACGTACACGCGGCTCACCCGGGTAGCCTGCGCCAGACGCCACGCCAGAGCGTGTTCACGGCCCCCTCCCCCAATTACCAGTACCTTCATTCGCGGGCCTTCATTTCTCGCAGTGATTCAACAAACATTCATTCGTGCTTACTCGGACAGCGAGGCGTTGTGATAAACGTCCTGCACGTCGTCCAGGTCCTCGAGCACGTCGAGCAATTTCTGCATTTTCGCGGCGTCTTCGCCGGTGACTTCGATCGGGTTTTCCGCGCGCATGGTGACTTCGGCCACCTCGGGCTTCAGGCCGGCGGCCTCGAGCGCGTTCTTGACGGCTTCGAAATCGGCGACCGGGGTCAGCACCTCGATGGCGCCGTCGTCGTCGGTGACAACGTCTTCGGCGCCCGCCTCGAGCGCCACTTCCATCACCTTGTCTTCGTCGGTGCCGGGCGCGAACACGATCTGGCCGCAGTGCTTGAACTGGAAGGCCACCGAGCCTTCGGTGCCCATGTTGCCGCCGTGCTTGGAGAAAGCGTGGCGCACTTCGGCCACGGTGCGCACGCGGTTGTCGGTCATGGTGTCGACGATGATCGCCGCGCCGCCGATGCCGTACCCTTCGTAACGAATTTCTTCGTAATTGACGCCTTCGAGGTTGCCGGTGGCCTTGTCGATGTTGCGCTTGATGGTGTCGATGGGCAGGTTCACGGCCTTGGCCTTTTCCACCGCCAGCCGCAGCCGGGGGTTGGAACCCAGGTCAGCGCCGCCGGCGCGTGCCGCCACCGTGATTTCGCGAATGGCACGGGTCCAGAGCTTGCCGCGTTTTTCGTCCTGGCGGCCCTTGCGGTGCTGAATATTTGCCCATTTGCTATGTCCGGCCATGGCTTTCTATCTCGCTGTCTTGTGTTTTCAAAGCAAGCTCCGAGTTTACTGTCCGGCGCACACAACGCCCGGCGGCCCCTGGATTTCGCGCCCGGGCTTTTGGTGATAATCGTTCGATGACACCATCGCCTACAGGCGGCCCCGCGACACCCGTCGTCCTGCCGCCCCACGCTCCCCTGCCGCTGTACTACAGCAACGAGGCAGAGCACCAGGCGTTCCTGCGTCGCATCTTCGACAACACGGCGGCCGACTACGACCGCATCGAGAGCGTGCTGGCTTTCGGCACCGGCCCCTCCTACCGCCGTGCCGCGCTGCAGCAGGCGGGCCTTGCGCCCGGCGCCGAAGTACTCGACGTGGGCATCGGCACCGGGCTGGTGGCGCGCGAGGCGCTGAAGCTCATCGGCCCGGCCGGCAAGCTCGTGGGCGTGGACCCCAGCGCAGGCATGATGGACCAGGTGAAGCTGCCCGGCGTGGAGCTGGTGCAAGGCGTGGCCGAGGCCCTTCCCCGGCCCGACGCCAGCTGCGACTTCGTGAGCATGGGCTACGCCATGCGCCACATCAGCGACGTCGCCGCCGCCTTCGGCGAATTCCATCGCGTGCTGCGCCCCGGCGGGCGCGTGGCGGTGCTGGAAATTACCAAGCCCGAGGGCCGCGTCGCGACGGCGCTGCTCAAGGGCTACATGCGCGCCGTGGTGCCGCTGATCGCCCGCGTGGTCGGTCGCCGGCGGGACACCTCGGAACTGTGGCGCTACTACTGGGACACGATCGAGGCCTGCATTCCCCCCGAGCAGGTAGTACAGGCGCTGGCCGCCGCGGGTTTCCGCGACGTGCGCCGCCATGCCAGCCTCGGCGTGTTCTCTGCCTATACCGCCATCAAACCAGACCATATCGTCGAGGCAGGGTGACAGTGCAATTTAAGGACGGAACCTCTTCTTCCCATCTGCGCGTCGAGCGCCTTTCGTTGCCCGACAGCCTGGCGCTGGCCGCCAGGGGCAAGGCGCCCTTCGCGGCGCTGGGCTACGGCACGCCGCACGGCGTGGCGTGGATGCCGACAGTCAATGCGCGCGTGCTGTCCTCCAATGGCGCGATGGCCGACGTCTGGCACCTGACGGCGCCGCACATCG
This sequence comes from Variovorax sp., assembly GCF_965279555.1. Taxonomy (NCBI): domain Bacteria; kingdom Pseudomonadati; phylum Pseudomonadota; class Betaproteobacteria; order Burkholderiales; family Comamonadaceae; genus Variovorax; species Variovorax sp. The sequence continues at coordinate 2,494,356 of NZ_OZ257247.1, forward strand.
AGTCGGGCACCACCGGCATCGCGCGCTGGCGCACCGACGGCCAATGGTTGCTGGGCGCCATCGACCTCGACGAGGCGGCCGAGAAGCAAGGCCTGACCGAACTCGCGCGCCGCGCCTACAGCGACCTGTTCAAGACGCTCGATCAGGCCGGCACGCCGCACCTGCAGCGCATCTGGAACTACCTGCCTCAGATCAACGCCGACGGCGGCGGGCTGGAGCGCTACCGCCAGTTCAATGCCGGCCGCCAGGAAGCCTTCCTCGAAGCCGGCCGCGCCGCCTTCGAGGGCGCGCCAGCGGCCTGCGCGCTGGGCATCCACCAGGGTGCGCTGTCGATCCGATTCCTCGCGGGCCAGCAGGCACCGCTGCCGGTGGAAAACCCGCGGCAGGTGTCGGCCTACCGCTACCCCGAAACCTACGGTCCGCGCTCGCCCACCTTTTCGCGCGCGGCGCTGTCGGACATCGGCGACGGCAACGTCGCGCTGTTCATTTCCGGCACCGCGAGCATCGTCGGGCATGAAACCGTCCACCACGGCGACGTGCTCGAGCAGACCCGCGAAACGCTGCGCAACCTGCAGGCCGTGATCACCGCCGCCAACGAGCGCGGCAGTGCGAAGTTCGCGCTGGCCGATCTCGACTGCGTGGTGTACGTGCGCCACCCTTCGGACACCGAGGCGGTGCGCGGCATCATCGAGAGCACGCTCGGCGCCGACGCGCCGATGGCACGCCACGCGGTGTACCTGGAAGCCGACATCTGCCGCAGCGACCTGCTGGTCGAGATCGAGGCGCACACGGTTGCCGCCGGTCGATTGCGGGCCTGACTTGCCGGTGCCCGACCGACCGGCCGACGGCCCCGATCGCCCGACTGACTCAATGACCCGAGTGCTGCGTCTTCTCACGTCGATCCCGCTTGCGTTGATGCTTTACGCGCTGCTGATTTTCCTGGGCCTGATCTCGCTGGTCTGGAACTTAGTAGCCATGCTGATCTACCCCGTGATGCCCACGCGGCCGGCCCGCGCGCTGGGCCGCATGACCATCGCGTTCGCCTACCGCATGTTCTGGTGGCTGGCGTCGGTGACGGGGATGATGCGCATCGACGCCACCTGCCTCGACCCGATGCGCAACGAGCCCGGCGTGATCTTCGTTGCCAACCACCCGACCATGCTCGACGCCCTGCTGCTGGTGGCGCGGCTGCCGCGCAGCGCCTGCATCATGAAGGCCGACCTGATGGGCAACATCTTCCTCGGCGCGGGTGCGCGGCTGGCGCGCTACATCAGCAACAAGTCGGCCCGCATGATGGTGCGGCTGGCGGTGAACGACCTTCGCAACGGCGGGCAGCTGGTGATCTTTCCCGAGGGCACGCGCACGGTGACGCCGCCGCTCAACCCCTTTCGCCCCGGCGTGACGCTGATCGCCAAGCTGGCGCAGGCGCCGATCCAGACGGTGTTCATCGACACCGACTCGCCCTACCTCAGCAAGGGCTGGCCGCTGTGGCGCGTGCCGCCGCTGCCTATCGTCTTCACGCTGCGGCTGGGCAAGCGCTTTGCGGCCACGCAGGACAGCGACGTGCTGCAGGCCGACCTGGAACATTACTTTCGCCAAAACATGGAACAGCGCGCCAACGACGCGTCCCCCGAATGCCAGACGCCTCGCGCACCCACCTTGTCCTGATTCCCAGCTACAACACCGGAGAACGCGTGTTCTCCACGGTCGAGGCCGCGCGTGCGCAATGGAACCCGGTGTGGGTGGTGGTCGACGGCAGCGACGACGGCACGGGCGAGCGGCTGCAGCAGATGGCGGCCAACGACCCCGGCCTGCGCGTGTGGGTGTTGCCGCAGAACCAGGGCAAGGGCTCGGCGGTGCTGCACGGGCTGCGCGCCGCAAGGGACGCGGGTTTCACGCACGCACTGACCATGGACTCCGACGGGCAGCATCCGGCGGACCTGATTCCCGCGTTCATGAAGGCCTCGCTGGACCGGCCCGAGACGATGGTGCTGGGGCGTCCGGTGTTCGACGCAAGCGCGCCGCTGTTGCGTGTGCGCGGACGGCGCGTGTCGAACGGGTGGACGCAGCTGGAGACCTTGTTTGCGGGCGTGGGTGATTCGCTCTACGGCTTTCGTGTTTACCCGGTGAACGACCTGATCGCGGTGATGGCGAAGCAGCCGTGGATGCGGCGCTTCGACTTCGATACCGAAGCCGTTGTTCGGCTGGCCTGGCGCGGTGTCAAGCCGGTGAACATCGATGCGCCCGTGAAGTATCTGACCGCGGAAGAAGGCGGCGTTTCGCACTTCCGCTATGGGCGGGACAACGTGCTGTTGACGTGGATGCACACGCGGCTGATGGTGGAGTTCGTGCTGCGGCTGCCGGGGCTGGTGTTTCGGAAGCTGGCTGGGAAGCCGCCGTTTCAGGACTGAGTTTTTGCCTTGTTGGGGGGGCCCGGTACGCGGTACGGCGCAGTCAGCCCCACTGCGCCGGCCCTTCGGGCTGCCCTGCGGTGCTCGCGTTTCGCGGGGTCTCGCAGAACTCGCTGCGCTCAAACAGCTGCGAGCCCTGATCCGCGAAACGCTGTGCTCCTCGGCGGCACAGAGGGGCTGACTGCGCCGTACCGCATACCGAGCTTGTCGTGTCGTTCGCGCCGCGGCCCTCACCCCGACCCTCTCCCGGACGGAGAGGGTGCAAGACTCAGATCATCCCGCCGTTGACGGAAATCACCTGCCCGGTGATGTACCCAGCCTCGTTACCAGCCAGGAAAGCGGCCAAAGCAGCCACCTCTTCCGGCGTCCCGGCCCGCTTCACAGGCACCATCTGGTTGATGACCGCCGGATCGAACACCGCATCCGCCATGGGCGAGGCAATGATCCCCGGCGCAATGGCGTTCACCGTAACGCCGCGCGACGCCACTTCCAGCGACAGCGCCTTGGTCGCGCTGTTGAGCGCACCCTTGGCCGCCGCGTAGTTGACCTGCCCCCGGTTGCCCGCGATGGCGGCAACCGACGAGATGTTCAGGATGCGCCCCCAGCGCGTGCGCATCATCGGCAGCAGCAAGGGCTGCGTGACACGGAAGAAGCCGTTGAGCGACACGTCGATCACCTTGTGCCACTGCTCGGCGCGCATGCCCGGCAGCACCGCGTCGTCGTGCACGCCCGCGTTGTTGACGAGGATCTGGACCGGCCCGCCTTCGAGGATGCGCGCACATGCCGTTGCGCAAGCCTCGTCGCTGCGCAGGTCGAACACATGGCATTCGGCCTTGCCGCCCTCGGCCGAGATGGCCGCGGCCAGTTGCTCGACCGCCTCCGGCCGCGAGTTGGCGTGCAGCAGCACCGAGGCACCCTCGCGCGCGAAGCGCCGGGCCATGGCGGCGCCGAGTGCGCCGCTGGCGCCGGTGATCAGGGCGCGTTTTCCTTCGAGACTCATGACGATGTGCTTTCTTCCGCGGCCAGCGGCGTATTCAGGACCACCACGGCACGGCCCTCGGCCAGCGAGCGGCCGTCGTCGGCCTTCACCGTGAATTCATAGAGAACCTGGCGCTCGTCGCCGGACAGGCGCCTCGCCCTCACCTGCAACGCGCCCTGGACGTCATCGAGCCGCGCCACCGCCAGCTTGACGTTGCGTGCGCTCGCCAGGAAGCCGGCCGACGGCGTGCTGCCCTCTGCAGCCAGCAGGCCGCCGTGCAGCGCCATTGCCTGCGCGGCGTATTCGATGGCGTTCGGCGCGAGCAAGCCACTCTCGGTGCGCAGGGGGTTGCCGGCTTGCGCGTGCGTAGTGGTGCTGCAATGGATCGCGTCCGCGTCCCAGCTTTCGAGCCGCTCCAGCAGGCACATGCTGCCGCTGTGCGGAATGCGCTGCGCGATGCCGGCCCGGTCGAGCGTTTGCGGCGCGGTCATGCGGCCCGGCCCTCTTCGAGGTCGGCCACCAGCAGCACGTTGGCAAAAGGCGTGCCCTCGCTCATCGGAATGCTGTGCACGCGAAAGCCCAGGTGGTCGAGCACTGCGGTCCACTCGGCCAGCGGCCGGCCCCAGGTCGGCGAGACCTTGTGGCCTCGGATGCGCGTCACGGTGCGGTCGACCCACTGGCTGATCGCAAAGCCGCGGCGGCTCGACGCATCGCCCACGCGCAGCAGCAGGCGCGCCTGCGGGTTGCCGCCACGGCGCAGCGCGTCGCGCACGCGAAGCAGCACGCCCTGCTGCGCTTCGAGGTCCACGTAGTGCAGCACGTCGAGGATCACGACGAGGTCGCAGTCCGGCAGTTCGGCCGAGCACATGTCGGCGCAGACCAGCTTGGGCGCCGGTCGCAGATGGCCGATGGACGCCTCGGCGCGCGCCACGTCCTTGGGCATCAGTTCGATGCCGGTGTAGTCGGCGTTGTCCGGCGTGGCGGACCACGAGGCAGGCCAGCGGCCGTTTTTCTGCATCGCGCTCATCGACGCGAGCAGGCTGGCGAACAGGCCCTGCCCGCAGCCGATGTCGACCACGCGCCGGTGCTGCGCACCGATCAGGCCGCGCTCGAGCAGGCCGCGAAACACCGGGTCGCGACCCAGCTTTCCGCGCGCGAAGTGCCAGGCGAAGCTGCCGCCCTTCTTGTATGGGATGGTCGCGGCTTCGTGCAGTTCGCGCCACGCGTTGTCGGTCGAGCCCCGCGAAGGCAGCACCGCGCTCATGATTTCATGCCCTCGGGCAAGGTGACAGCGCGCAGTCCATCGGCGCGCAGACGTTCGAGCAACAAGGGCAATACCTCCAGCAAAACGGGTTGTCCTGCGGCGGTGCGTGCGGCGTTGCCGTCGTGCAGCAACAGGATGTCGCGCGCCTGCAGGTTGCGGCTCAGGCGCGCCATCACCTTGGTGGCGTCGCCTTCACGCGTGTCGAAGCCGCGTCGCGTCCAGCTCACCAGCGAAAGGCCGAGGCGGTGCAGCACGGGTTCCAGGAAAGGGTTGCGAAGGCCGGCCGGCGCGCGAAAGCATGTCGGACGCTGGCCGGTCGCGTCGCTCAGGATGTCCTGCGCGCGTGCGATTTCGGCGGCGAAGCCGCGCGGCCCCAGAAAGGAGAAGTTGTGCCGGTGCCGCGCCGTGTGGTTCTGGATGCTGTGGCCGCGCGCCACGATCTCGCGCGCCAGGGCGGGCTGAGCCAGCACGCGCTCGGCGATGCAGAAGAAGGTGGCGCGCTGGCCATGCGCGTCGAGCAGGTCGAGCACACGTGGCGTGACCTCCGGCTCCGGTCCGTCGTCGATGGTGATCGCCACCTCGCGGCGCTCGCCCGCCGCTTCGGGCAGGCGCGTGACGTTGGGGCCCAGCAGGCTGCTGCGCGGCGTCAGGCCGGCGCCGGTGATGAGCGCATGGTTCAGCACGATGGCACCCACGGCCCACGGCAGCGCGCCGGGCACGAGCACGCCCGCGCCTACGGCAGCCACATGCCATGCAGCACTGGCGCGGATGGCCGGCGGCCAGGGCCAGGATTCACGAGGGGCGGAGGCGGAAGGCATGAGACCGGATTTTCCCCTCATCGACCGCGCGGAGCCTTCGAAGGCCCCACGCTGCGTGCGAACGCCGCCGACAGCAGAAGCGCCAGCAGCGCGCCCGGCGCGACCACGCGGCCGATCGAAGACAACGCGGGAATGTCGGAAATCGCGATCAGCCCGAAGGACACCACCGTCGTCAGGTTGGCCAGCATGAGCGAGGCGAGCGTGTCCTCGTCGGCCCGGCCGGTGGTGCGCAACTGGTCGAAGAACAACGCGTAGTTGGAACCCACCGCCACGATCAGCAGCAGCCCCACCAGGTGCAGGATGCCCAGCGCCGCCTGCAGCACGGCCATGCCGCCCAGCGTGAGCACCACCGCGAACAGCAGCGGCTGGCACACGGCCAGCAGCCTGCGCCACGAGCGCAGGTAGATGCCCAGCAGCACCACCACCGCCAGCGCGCCCAGCAGCACTTGCACGAAGGCTTCGTGCAGGTAGCGTTGATACAGGCCGGCCAGTTCGCGGCCGACGTCGACCACCTGTACTTCAGGCAGGCCGGCCAGTGCGGTTTCAAGCCGCTTCTGGTCGAACCTGGTGCCCGGATGCAGCACCACCAGCGTGCCCCAACCGCCGCCCGGGCGCTGGTACATCAGCGTGTTGAGTACCGAGCCCAGCGGACCACCGGCCAGATCGGCGCGCTGCACGGGCTGCAGCTTGCGAGCCGCCTCCACTTCCTCCACGAAAGGCTCGAGGCGCGAAGCCGGCAGCGGAATTCCCTTCGTCGCTTCGACGAGATTGGCGCGCAGGACGTCGCTGGTCGGCAGGCTGGCGATGCGCGCCGCCTGGGTCTGCACGCTCGGCAGCACGCGCGTGACGGCCTCGTAGCCCACGAGCTCGCCGCTGTCCACCAGCGCGTCGAGCCGGGCCGCCGCTGCCTCTGTGTTGCGCAGCGCGGCCTGCTCGTCGCCGCCGTAGGCCACCACCAGCACGCCGCCGTCGCTGGCGCCGATGTCGTTGCGCAGCATCTCGTCCATTTGCTGGGCGGCCTTGGGCACCGGGCTCATCGCGCCGAGGTCGGCGCGCCACAGGTGGCCGCCCTGCCACAGCACCAGCCCCAGCGCGGCCACGCCAAGCGCGGCCAGCGGCCAGCGCAGGCGCGGCAGCCCGCGCACCAGCGCGCCCGCGAGTTGCGCCATGTGGCGTCGCATGCCCATGCCGGTGGCGCCGTCGGGCGCGAGCATCGGCAGCACGTAGCGCGTGGCCAGCGCGGCCGACACCAGCCCGGCGATGGAAAACACCCCCAGTTGCGCCAGCCCCGGGAAGCCCGAGAACACCAGCGCCGCGAAGCCGCACACCGAGGTCATCAACCCGAGCCGTACCGTCGGCCAGTTGAGGTCGCGCCAACGCTGCCAGCCGGTGCCGGCCACGGCGGCGCCGCGCGCCTGGATGAGGTAGTAGATGGCGTAGTCGACCGTCTCGCCGATCAGCGTGCTGCCGAAGCCCAGCGTCAGGCCGTGCACCGAGCCGAACACCAGGCTCACGCTGGCGGTGCCGACCACCACGCCCGTGGCCACCGGCAAAAAGGCGATGACCAGCGCACGCGGCGAGGCAAAAGCCAGCAGCAGCAGCCCGCCCATCACGATGCCGCCCACCACCGCGAGGTGGATGGCTTCGGTCTTGATCTTGTCGCGGCTCATCACCGAGAACACCGGCGGCCCGCTCAGCAGCAGCTTGGGCGCGTCGGCCCCCATGCCGCGCGAGGCGGCCTCGTAGGCCGCGTTCACCCGCGCGATGGCCACGGCCTGTGCGTCGAGGTCGCTGCCGGCGGCGCGCGTGCTGGCGACCATCAGCGCGCGCGGCGCGGTGCGGGACATCCACACGCCGTCTTCGCTGCGCGGCGCGCTCGCGGGCACCAGCTCCATCGCGATGCGCTGCGTCTCGCCGGTCGGGTCGCGGTCGAGGAGCGGCTTGATGACGTTGCCCGCCGGCGTCCCGAGCATCGACAGCGTCTCGTTGATCGCATCGCGCAGGCCTGCGACGGTGAACTGCCCCGGCACGACGCCCGGCGAGAGCTGGTAGCGATGCTGGAAGACCCAGGTGCCGGCGTCGCTCCAGTCGCTGACGTCGCCGTTCTGGACCAGGTCGAACAGCTGGCTCTCGCGCATGCTTTTGGCCACCGCGCGCGACACCGTGGCGCGCTGCTCGACACTGCCGCCCTCGATGCCGAGCATCAGCGTGCGCGAGGCCACACCGCTTTGCAGCTGCTCGATCAGCACGCGCTGGCGCACGTCGGGGCTCTTGGGCAGGAAGGCCGACAGGTCGGCGCCGATCTGCGTGCGTGCGATGACCACGGCACCGCACAGCAGCACCAGCAGCCATGCCAGCAGCACGACCGCCCTGCGCCGCCAGGTTGGCGGCCCGCTCGCCTGACCTACGGTCACGGCGTGCCGCGACCGGCCGCGCCGGAAGGAGCCGCACCGGCGGGCGCCGCATTGGGCCCGTTCGGCGAGATGTTCATGACCGAGCGGTCACCGCCGATGAATTCCATTTCGAGCCCCAGCACGTCGCTTGCGCGGCCGCTGATGCGCATGCTGCGCACCTGGGCGGCCAGCCTGCTGTCGAGCGGCACGAGGTCGAGCGTCCACTTGGCTGCGGAGCCCGTGACGGTGCTGCGAAAGTAGCGCTGCAGCGTGGCGCCGTCGCCGGTCAGCGTGCCGCGCATGGCTTCGACCAGGCCTTGCAGCTCGGGCATGCTGTCCAGCGCCAGCGTGCGGGTGCGTCCGCCGCGCGACAGGGTCAGCGTGTTGCCCTCTACCGCCATGGTTTCGACGCGCGGCGACAGGGTGCGGCGCACCAGCTTGTCGGGCGCGTCGAAGTTCAGCGTGCCACTGGCGTCGAGCGGGCCTTCCAGGCCATGCACGAAGCGTTGTTCCGTGAAGCGGGCCTCGCCGCTCTTCTGCTTGGCCAGCAGGGTCATCAACTCGGGCAGGTCGAACGCCGCCCAGGCCGGCACGGCGCAGAAGGCCAGTGCCAGCACGAATGCCTTGCAAAGCCGGTCAAGCCGCATCTTCGAGCCAGAAATCATGAAAATTGAACCAGTTGTAGGGATGGGCGCGGCACAGCGCCTCGAGCCGCGCGACATAGGCCTCCAGCGCGGCGCGGATGCGCACTTCGCGCTCCGCCATGCCCGACACCGGCTCGCCGAAGTCGGCCAGCGCATCGAACTGCACGTCGTAGCGCGCGCCGCCGCCGTAGAGGCCCGCCATGAAAAACACCTTGCGGCGCAACAGCGCCGCGAGCCGGAAAGGACCGTCGTTGAAGCACGCCGGCTGCCCAAGAAACGGCAGCACGATGTTGTTGCCTCGCTGTTGCGCCTGCTGGTCTTCGCCACCCGGCAGCGTGCGGTCGGCCAGCATGCCGGCCAGGCCACCGCCGTCGAGCCAGTCGCGCAGCGCCAGCATCGAATGCGGCCGGCCCAGCGCGATGACGTGCGGCCGCAGCTCGGGCACCGCGATGGCGTCGAGCGTGGCGGTGATGCGCCGCGCGTTGTCCGGGTACATCAGCATCGCGACGCGCAGGTTTTGCTGGTGCGTCTGCTGGCGGCAGGCACCCAGCGCCTCGAAGCTGCCGACGTGGGCGCCGAGCAGGAAAGCGCCGCGGCCTTGGGAAAGCTCGTTGTCGATCGGCAGATTGCCGTCGATCCTGACCTTGAAGAGATCCATGCGCCCGCGCAGGAAGTACACCCGGTCGAGCACCGTGGAGGCAAAGGCGTGCAGCAGGCGGTAGCCGTCGATCCAGCCGGCATGCGGGCCGATGGCCCTGAAAAGGTAGCGCTTGATGTGCCGCCGCTGCGCAGGCAGGAACAGCAGGAAGTACAGGCTGATGGGCGGCAGCAGCAGGCGCGTGACATGGCGCCCGCACACCAGCGCCATGAAGCAGATGAAGCGCAGCGCGAGCATGTTGCTGCGCTCGGGCGTGTGGGCCCAATCGCCCTTTTCGCTCTTTTCGCTCTTTTCCCCCTTCGGCGCGGACCGGGGCGCCTGGGCCGCCTCGTTCACGGCGCGCGCTTCGACATCGGTGTGCTTCATTACGCCGACTCTTGCACGGCCGTCCATCGTCCGCTGACAGCCACCACGCCGTCGCAACGCACGTCGAAACGCACGCCGCGACCCGCGCCGGCCTCCGGATGCAGCTCGATCGACAGCGTGCTGCCGGGCCGCACGGGCGCCAGGAACTTGGCGGCGGCCAGCGTCGGGTTGGCGCCCAGCCGCGTGGCCAGGGCCGGCACGCGCTGCACGGCCTCCAGGACTTCGGCGAGCAGCAAGGCGCCCGGCACCAGGGGCTGGCCCGGGAAATGGCCGGCAAAGACCGGGTGATCGGCCGGCACGGTGTGGGCCAGTTGCACCGGCGTGTCGTCTTCGGCGAGTTGCGCCAGCGCGAATTCGCGCAGCGCGCGCACCGTGAGCTTGCCGGTGCCCTCGCGCGGGAAGGCCTTGACCTGCACCACGCGGCGCGGCACGAACACGGCTTCGAGCCGCTGCCGCAGCGCGGCGACGATGTCGCCCGCCGAAAGCGTGGGCGCCACCACGAAGGCCACCGGCCGCACCACGCCGTCGGCCACCTCGTCGGGCAGCCAGAAGGCGCCGTCCTCGACGCCGGGAATGCTGTTGAGGTGGTAGTTGAGGTGCGCCAGCGAGCTGCGCCGGCCCGCCACGTGAATCAGGTCGTTGGCGCGCCCGAACAGGCGAAAGCGGCGCTCGTCCAGCAGTTCGAGCACGTCGGCCATGGGCGTGGGCTCGGGAATGAAGTCGCCGCTGAAGATGAAGCGCTCGGGCCCGCCCTCCTCGCCTGGCTCGGCGTGTACCCGGATGTCGCCGAAGGTTTCCCAGACTTCGCTTTCGGTCGTGCGGCGCGTGGCGACCTGGCCCGACTCGGTGCTGCCGTAGATCTCGAGCAGCACCGCGCCCATGGCCTGCTCGGCCTGCAGCGCAAGCTGGGGCGACAGCGGCGCGGTGGCCGAAAGAATCAGGTCCACCGGCGGCAGTGCGATGCCCGAGAGCAGCAGCGTCTTGAGGTGGAAGGGCGTGGTCACCAGCGCACGCGGGCGCGGGACCGAGGCCAGCGTCTGCGCCACATCGGCCGGAAAGAACGGCCGCCCGCTTTCGAAAGCCGCGCCGCCCAGCATGGCCAGCAGCGCCGAAGATTCGATCCCGTAGCTGTGCTGCACCGGCACGGTCGCGACCAGCGTCAGGCCTTCGAGCGAGGAACGGCCGAGCACGCGGCACAGTCGCTTGACCGCCACCGCCACATCGCCCACCAGCGTGCCCCAGGTCTTGGCGTGCGGCTGCGGCGCCCCGGTGGAGCCCGAGGTCAGCAGGCTGACCGCGTGCATGCCGGCATTGATCTGTGGCACGGCGCCGCTCGCGTCGCCTTCTAGGCTGGAGCGGTCTTCGATCAGCACGCGCCGCATGCCCGGGGTCTGGAGCTTCGGGTCGTCGACGAGCGTGAACAGCCGCGGCCCGCCGGATTCGGCCAGGCGCGCGAGCGTGTCGGGCCGGGCGTCGGGCGGCAGCAGGCTCGCATGGCCGCGCACCAGCGCAGCGCCCAGGCTCACGGCAAAGGCGTAGCGATCGACGCACAGGTTGACCGCGGGGCCGTCGTTCGGCAGTTCAGGGGCGAAGCGGGCCACGTCGGCCAGGAACTGCCGGGTGCTCACAGGCACGCCGGCACGCCAGGCCAGGGGGGCGTCGGGGTCGCGGTCCGCGAGCAGCGGCAGGAGGAAGTTGTCTGTCGTCGTCACGCGGGCAGCGCCTGTGTCATTGGCCGCCGGCGCTGGAATCCACCGACGATGTGCCATAGAACGCACGCACCGCATCGACCAGGCGCGTACGTTCGAATTCGGGATGCAGCCGGTAGCGCACCAGGTGTTCGCCGACGAAGAGCACGCCCACCATCACGGGGGACAGCACGTTGGCGAAAAGCGACCAGTCGGAGAAAGGCCGCGTCAGGTAGATGGCGATGGACGCCAGCACCACGACCGCGAAGTACGCCGTCCAGATGCGCGTGAGCTGCGTCGTGTAGGCCAGCATGTGGCCCTTGAGCGGGTGCACGCGCTGGGCGAACTGGGTGATCAGCGGCAGGCCCCGGCCGCGCAGCGTGGAGCCGAACCAGCCGCACAGCAACGCATTGATGGCCACGTGCTGGAGCACGTAGAGACGGTTCGGGTCGCCGGCCTCACCGAGGAAGACGAGCACGAAGCCGGCAATGCCCAGCAGAACCGCGCCGGCGCAGCCCCAGCGGCCGAAGCGGCTGGCGGCAAAGCCCACGGCGGCAAGCCACAGCGGCCCCAGCAACACCACCACCGCCCACGGCTCGGTAGCGTGGAACAGCGTCATCCAGTGGGAGAGGCCGGCATAAGCGACCCCCACCAGCAGCAGGAGCGCCAATCGCCATCGAGACATGGGACTCAGGTAGCGACGCGGTGCTGGGCGACGTGGGTCGCGAGCGTACGCAAGGACTGGAAGATCTGCTGGTTGCGCTCGTCGTCCGAGCGCAGCTGGAACCCGTAGCGGCGCGAGACTTCGAGCGCGACTTCGAGGATGTCGATCGAATCGAGCCCCAGGCCTTCGCCGTACAGGGGATCGGTGGGAACGATGTCCTCGGGGGCGATTTCGAGGTTCAACGCATTCACCAGCAACACGGCCAGCTCTTTTTCGGTGGGCGACTGTTCAGGCGAATCGCCTACGGCGGAAGAATTGGTTTGGACGGTCGAGGACAACACGTGCTCCGGTTTGCATTTGAATGAAAATTCGCCGTAATTGTAAATGCGGGGCTTGGATAGACTGCCCGCAAGCCAATATTTGAGGTCCCTATGACAGAGCCATTGTTGATCGCACGCCACGAGACTGTCGAGTGCGCCCTCCTGCCCGGCCTGGCCAACCGCCACGGCCTGATTACCGGGGCCACCGGCACCGGCAAGACCGTGACGCTGCAAACCATGGCCGAAAAGCTGTCCGGCATCGGCGTGCCGGTGTTCATGGCCGACGTGAAGGGCGACCTGACCGGCATCAGCCAGAAAGGCACCATCGGCGCCAAGCTGGCCGCCACGCTGAAAGAGCGCGGCATCGACGTGCCGGAGCCCTCCGCCTGCCCCGTCACGCTGTGGGACGTGTTCGGCGACCAGGGACACCCGGTGCGCGCCACCGTCTCCGACATGGGCCCGCTGCTGCTGAGCCGCATGCTCGACCTGAACGACACCCAGGCCGGCGTGCTGAACCTGGTGTTCAAGATCGCCGACGACAACGGCCTGCTGCTGCTCGACCTGAAGGACCTGCGCGCCATGCTGCAGTACGTGGGCGAAAACGCGAGCCAGTTCACCACGCAGTACGGCAACATCAGCGCCGCCAGCGTGGGCGCAATCCAGCGCGGGCTGGTGCAGATCGAGACCCAGGGCGGCGACAAGTTCTTCGGCGAGCCGATGCTCAACATCGCCGACCTCATGCAAACGGTGGGCGGCAAGGGTGTGATCAACATCCTGGCGGCCGACAAGCTCATGAATTCGCCGCGCCTCTATGCCACCTTCCTGTTGTGGATGCTGTCGGAGCTGTTCGAGCAACTGCCCGAAATCGGCGACCCCGAGCAGCCCAAGCTGGCCTTCTTCTTCGATGAAGCCCACTTGCTGTTCAACGAGGCGCCCAAGGCGCTGGTCGAACGCATCGAGCTGGTGGTGCGGCTGGTGCGCTCCAAGGGCGTGGGCGTGTATTTCGTCACCCAGAACCCGCTGGACATTCCCGACACGGTGCTCGCCCAGCTCGGCAACCGGGTGCAGCATGCGCTGCGCGCCTTCACCCCGCGCGACCAGAAGGCGGTGAAGGCAGCCGCCAGCACCATGCGGCAGAAGCCGGGCCTGGACATCGAGACCGCCATCACCGAACTCGCGGTCGGCGAGGCGCTGGTCAGCTTCCTCGACGAAAAGGGCCGCCCCAGCGTGACCGAGCGCGTGTTCGTGCTGCCGCCGGGCAGCCAGCTCGGTCCGATCACGCCCGACCAGCGCAAGGCGCTGATCGCCAATTCGCTGGTGGCCGGCGTCTACGAGAAGACGGTGGACCGCGAGTCGGCCTACGAAAAGCTCAAGGGCCGCGCCGAGAGCGCCCCCGATGCGCCGCCGGCCACGCTGCCGGGCGGCAAGCCGGCGGCCGAAGCCTCCGGCTCGGGCATGGGCGGCATGCTCAACGACATGCTGTTCGGCACCACCGGCCCGCGCGGCGCCAAGCACGACGGGCTGGTGCAGACCATGGCCAAGTCCGCGGTCCGCACCATGGGTACGTCGGTGGGCAAGGAGATCCTGCGCGGCGTGCTCGGCGGGATCTTCGGCAGCAAGAAGCGCTGAGCCCTGGCCGGGGCTTGGGTCCGGCGCCTACCAGCGCAGCAGGCGCGGGCCCAGCACGGCCCCCACCAGCACCGGCACGGCAATCCCGCTCACATACCAGACGGCAAGGAACGGCGCGGTCAGCTCCATGCAGTGCAGCGCATAGACCGCTGCGCCGACGCCCCCAGCCAGCGCCCCGGCGGCCGCCCCAGCCAGCGCCGGCCGCGTGGGCGCCAGCCCCCTGAGCGCCACCATCGTGGCCGCGAAGACAGGCAGCGCCATCAGCCCGATGCTGGCTGCGCAGATCCGCCACGACTGCCCCATGAGCGACGGCATGCGCTCCTGCGCCGGCACGATGAACCAGGCGATCACCGCCAGCAACCAGATGCCCATCACCGGCAGCGCCGCGCCGATCCACGCATGCCGCGCGGGCACGCCCGGCCGCGCGAGCCGCTGCACGGCCACGAAGCCGGCCGCCGCAATGCACAGCGGGAACGTCACCTTGACCCAGAACATCGGCCAGAACATGGCCTGCACGATGTCGCGCCGCATGCCGTATTCGGCGAACAGGATGAAGAGCGACACCGGCACCCCGGCCAGCAGCGCCAGGCCGATGCGCCCGCTCGCGCTTCGGCGCGGCACCGCCACGTCGCCGGTGGACAGCATCGCCACGAGGTCGTCGGTCTTCATGCGGCGCCTCCCCAGCGGTTGCCGAAGCGGGCGGCCAGCGCCTTCAGGCCGCGGTGGATGCCGACCTTCACCGCCGACTCCGACATGCCCGTGAGGTTCGCGGTCTCGGCCACCGAAAGGCCCTCGATCTTGACGTGCACGATCGGCAGGCGCTGCCGCTCGGGCAGGGATTCGAGCAGGCCGCCCAGGTCGCGCCGGGCGTCGCTGGCTTCCTCGGCCGAGCCGGCGAAGATGGCAAGGTCGTCGTCCAGCGGGTCATGCAGGTCTTCGCGGACCGACTTGGCGCGCAGCAGGTCGATCATCTTGTAGCGGGCAATGGCATGCACCCAGGCCGTCAGCGGCTGGTCGCTCTGGTAGGTGTGGCGCTGGTTGTGCATGGCGAGCAGGCATTCCTGAACAAGGTCTTCCACTTCATCGGGCCAGCCAAAGAGGCGCTTGCCCAGAAAGGCGCGCAGGTGCGCGCTGAGTTGCTGCAGGAAGTCGCGGTAGGCCTTCGCGTCGCCGTCCAGGCCGCGAAGGAACAGGCTGCGCAGCGCCGCTTCCGCGTCGCCCGGGTTCGTCTTGCTGCCTGTTGTGTTTCGTGCCATCCGGTCGGCTGGTTACAGCCTTGCCCAAAAAAGTTCCGGCCGATTGTGCCGAAGCCGTCTGCTTGCAAGCACCACGCACCATCGATACATTGTGTTTTTTGAGGGCCCCCAATGTCTGCAGACAGCACAACGATCCCTTCCTCCCCGGGCAGCACCACGCCCCTCCCCCCGCTCCACCCCTCGTCGTCGACCGGCCACATACGGCTGACCTCCCACGCCGGCGGCTTCGGCGCGCTGCCCATCCATTGGGGCGCGGCCACTCCCGCCGAGCGCGGCCCGGTGGTCGGCACCACCACCAAGCGGGCGCATCGCAACGTCATCGGCACGCACAGTGGCTCCTACAGCGTGTACCGCGCGCTGGCCGTGGCCTCTGGCGCGCTCAAGCGCGAGCACAAGGCCGACCTGACCAACACCTCCCCCACCGACGTGATAGGCCCCTACCCGCAGTGGAGCGAGCCGGGCCGCATCGTGTCGCTCGACCCCTGGGGCGCGCAGGTGGCCGATGTGTTCGCCACCGAGCTGGCGGCCGGCTACGACATCCGCCCGACCATCGCGATCACCAAGGCGCACGTGATCCTGCCCGAGGTGATCGAGGCGCTGCAGAGCGGCCGGCTCAAGGCCGACGGCCACTTCCTCACGTCCGGCGGCGCGGCCATGGTCACCAAGGCCGCGATCGAGCCCGTTTGGTACCTGCCCGAGGTGGCGCGCCGCTTCGGCTGCTCCGAGACCGACCTGCGCCGCACCCTGTTCGAGGAAACCGGCGGCATGTATCCCGAGCTGGTCACACGCTCCGACCTCGAGGTGTTCCTGCCGCCCATCGGCGGGCAGACGCTCTACATCTTCGGCAACCCGCGCGACCTGGCCAACCCCGAGGTCGAGCTCACCGCGCGCATCCACGACGAGTGCAACGGCTCCGACGTGTTCGGCTCCGACATCTGCACCTGCCGGCCCTACCTCACGCACGCCATCGAGGAATGCATCATGGGCGCCCAGCGCGGCGGCGTGGGCCTGATCGCCTACTCGCGCAAGGAAGGCCGCGCGCTCGGCGAAGTGACCAAGTTCCTGGTCTACAACGCCCGCAAGCGGCAGGTGGGCGGCGACACGGCCGACCAGTATTTCGCGCGCACCGAATGCGTGGCCGGCGTGCAGGACATGCGCTTCCAGGAGCTGATGCCCGACGTCTTCCACTGGCTGGGCATCAGGAAAATCCACCGGCTCGTGTCGATGAGCAACATGAAGTTCGACGCGATCACCGGCTCGGGCATCGAGATCGGCGAGCGCGTGAACATTCCCGATGCGCTGATTCCGGCCGACGCCCGCGTCGAGATGGACGCCAAGATGGCGGCCGGCTATTTCACACCCGGCCCCGTGCCGGACGCCGAAGAACTGAAAAAGGCCAAGGGCCGAGGACTCAGCGAATGACGACAAGCCGCAACAGCGATCCAGACATGCCCGTCGACGGCTCCGGCAGCCTGCCGCCCGGCGGCGCGGGCAAGGTCGATCCGTCGATCGAATTCACCGCCGACACCGCCCATCCGGCCGGCGCCGCCAGCCTGCTGCGCACCACAGCGGCCATCCGCCAGCGCGCCGGCGCCCTGCTGGCGCGCGCGCGGCGCGGCGAATCGCAGTGGTTCCGCATCGGGGAGGACGACAAGCTGGAAGACGCCGCGCGCAACGTGGCCGAGGTGACCCGCGAGCGCTACCCCTGGGACACCATTCCGTACCACAGCCGCTGGCGCCACTTCGAGGCCGGCGGCATCAACCGCATCGAGGAACTCGACACCCTGCTGGGCGAAGCCGACGCGCGCCAGCGCGCGCGCGCCCACATCGACCTGGTGCTGGTGAGCGTGCTGCTCGACGCCGGCGCCGGCCCCGACTGGCACTACACCGAAGCCGCCACCGGCGAGCGCTTCACCCGCTCCGAAGGGCTGGCCGTGGCCAGCTACCACGCCTTCATGGGCGGGCTGTTCTCGTCCGACCCCGACCATCCCTACCAGGTCGACGCAGCCGGCCTGCGCGGACTGGTGACCGACCGTCTGGGCGACGCCTTCCAGGTCAGCGAGGCCAATCCCCTGGTCGGGCTGGCGGGCCGCGCCACGCTGCTGCGCCGCCTGGGCGAGGCCATGAACGAACAGCCCGAGACCTTCGGCGACGAAGGCCGCCCGGGCCGGCTGTTCGACGCGCTGGTCGGCCCCTACGGCCCGGCCGCGCCGCCCACGGCCGAAATCACCGCGCACCAGATCCTGTCGTTGCTGCTCGATACGCTGTCGCGCATCTGGCCTTCGGCCAACTCGGTGGACAGCATCGCGGCCGACGGCAGCGACAGCCCTGGCGGCATCGGGTCGGGCGACCCCGCGCTGGCGCTGGGCGACTGCTGGCGCCACAGCGCCGTGAGCGGCCCCGGGCTCACCAACGGCTGGATGCCCTTCCACAAGCTGTCGCAGTGGCTCACCTACTCGCTGCTCGAACCCTTCGAATGGGCCGGCGTGAAGGTGCGCCATCTCGACGCGCTCACCGCCCTGCCCGAGTACCGCAACGGCGGCCTGCTGATCGACAGCGGCGTGATCGTGCCCAAGGATCCGGCCTTTCTCACCCGCCGATGGAAGGCGGGCGACGAGTTCATCGTCGAATGGCGGGCGCTGACCGTGGCGCTGCTCGACGAGCTCGCGCCGCGGGTGCGCAAGGTGCTCGACCGCACGGAAGAAGAACTGCCGCTGGCCTGCGTGCTCGAAGGCGGCACCTGGGCGGCGGGCCGGGCGCTGGCACAACGGTTGCGTAACGGTGCGCCACCGCTGCTGATCGAGAGCGACGGCACTGTCTTTTAGACTCCAGTGTTCACCAAGCAACGCCAAACACAATTCCAATGAGCAACGTCCACCTCGTCAACCACCCCCTCGTCCAGCACAAGCTGACACTGATGCGCCGCAAGGACGCCTCGACCAACAGCTTCCGCCGGCTCCTCAATGAAATCAGCATGCTCATGGCCTACGAGGTCACGCGCGACATGCCGATGCAGGACATCGAGGTCGAAACCCCGCTGGAGACCATGCAGGCCAAGGTCATCGACGGCAAGAAGCTGGTGCTGGTGTCCATTCTTCGCGCCGGCACCGGCATCCTGGACGGCATGCTGACCGTGGTGCCCGGCGCCCGCGTCGGCCACATCGGCCTCTACCGCGACCCCAAGACGCTGACGGCCGTCGAGTACTACTTCAAGATGCCCGGCGAAATGGAGAACCGCGACGTGATCGTGGTCGACCCGATGCTGGCCACCGGCAACTCGGCCGTGGCCGCGGTCGAGCGCCTGAAAGAGCTGAACCCGAAGTCGATCAAGTTCGTCTGCCTGCTGACCTGCCCCGAAGGCGTGAAGACGATGCAGACCGCGCACCCCGACGTGCCGATCTACACCGCCGCAATCGACCGCGAGCTGGACAGCCACGGCTACATCCTGCCGGGCCTGGGCGACGCCGGCGACCGGATCTTCGGCACGAAGTAGGGCTCGCCCCCAGGCTTCGCGCACTTCGTGTCGCTTCGCCTTCCCCCTACCGGGGGCAACACCTGAGGCCCGGCGGAGCCGGTTCCTCGGTGTTCTGGCCAGGACGGCGCGGTTTTTGCGAGCCGAAGATTTCCATAACTCGAGGAGAAGCACCGTGGCAGCACGCCGTCAATTGATCATCCGTTCCGTCGCCATTGCCGCCGCGCTCGCGGCCGGCGCCCCGGGCCTTGCGCTCGCGCAGCAGGCCAAGCTGAAAGTCGCGGCGGTGTACACCGTGCCTTTCGAGCAGCAATGGGTGGGCCGCATCCACAAGGCGCTGAAGGCGGCCGAGGCGCGCGGCGAGATCGAATACAAGGCCACAGAGAACGTCAGCAACGCCGACTACGAGCGCGTGATGCGCGAGTACGCCACCGGCGGCAACCAGCTGATCCTGGGCGAGGTGTTCGGCGTGGAAGCGGCGGCGCGCAAGGTCGCGAAGGACTTCCCCAAGGTCGCCTTCCTGATGGGCTCGTCACTCAAGCCGCAGGCACCCAACTTCAGCGTGTTCGACAACTACATCCAGGAGCCCGCCTACCTGAGCGGCATGGTGGCCGGCGGCATGACCAAGACCAACCGCATCGGCATGGTCGGCGGCTTCCCGATTCCCGAAGTGAACCGCCTCATGAACGCCTTCATGGCCGGCGCCAGGGAAACCAACCCGAAGGTCGAGTTCAGCGTGAGCTTCATCAACAGCTGGTTCGACCCGCCGAAGGCCAAGGAAGCTGCCTTCGCCATGATCGACAAGGGCGCGGACGTGATGTACGCCGAGCGCTTCGGTGTCTCCGACGCCGCCAAGGAAAAGGGCAAGCTCGCCATCGGCAACGTGATCGACACGCAGAGCCAGTACCCCGACACGGTGGTGGCCTCGGCGCTGTGGAACTTCGAGCCCGCGGCCGACCGCGCGATCAAGCTGGTCAAGGAAGGCAAGTTCGCGGCCGAGGACTACGGCGTGTACGCGCAGATGAAGCACAAGGGCTCCGAGCTCGCGCCGCTCGGCACCTTCGAGAAGAAGGTACCGGCCGACATCATCGCCAAGGTGAAGGCAAAGCAGGCCGACATCCTCGCGGGCAAGTTCACCGTGAAGGTGGACGACGGCCAACCCAAGTCCACCGCCAAGTAAACGCCTGCAAGTGCCCATGAATCCTGCGCGATGGCGGACCGCAATCCGGGGCATGGCGGTTGCGGCGCTGGCCGTCGCCGGCCTGGCCGCATGCCAGCCTGAATCCGCCGGCACGGCGCCACCGCCTGCCGCAGCCACACCTGCGGCCGCCGCGGCGCCCCCGCCGGCCGCCGCCGTTCCCGCAGGCATTCCGGCCGCGCTGCAGGAGCGCGCCGACGCCCTGCTCGCCGCCCACCGGCAGATGATCGTGCTGATGACCGGCGAGCGAACGCTCGACGCGGCCGAGAAGCGTGCCGTCGGCGCGGTCGGGCAACTGCTGTTCCACGACATGCAGGAGCGCCAGCAGGCCCTCATCGACCAGGCCGGCGAGATGACCGATCCGGCCACCTTGCCGGCACTGAACGCTCTGCTGGACCGCATCGAAAGCGAACCCGGCTGGTTCGACGCCGACCGCCTCGCGTTCAAGGAATTCCTCTCCGAGCTGAGCACGCGCTACGCCCAGGCGCAGTCGCTGCCCGGCCTCAAGCTCGGCCGCCGCGCCAGCGAAGACCTGGCCGTGCTCGCCGAGATCGAGCAGGCCTACGACCGCGAGCTGAAAGACGTGTTCGGCCGTTTCGCACAGCGCGGCATCGAGCCCCAGCGCGAGAAGTGGTCCGACTACGTGGCCAAGCTGCAGGGCCTGTATTCGCGCGAGAAGATCCTGAAAGACTTCGGCTCCATCGTTCCGTATACGCAGGCAACCCAGCCCGCCGGCAGCGGCGCCAAGGAAAAGGAAGGCGCCGACACCCGCGAGATCTTCGGCACCTCGCTGCCGCCGAAGACCGTGGTGCTGACCTTCGACGACGGCCCGCACGCCAGGCACACCGACGAGATCCTGGAGATCCTCAAGCGCTACGACGCGCCCGCCATCTTCTTCGAGCTGGGCCGCAACCTCGGCAAGCTCGACGCACAGGGCAAGGCGCAGCTGGGCGCCAACGGCGCGGTGGCCAAGCGCGTGCTGGCCGCCGGCCACGTGCTCGCCAACCACAGCTTCAGCCACGGCGTGATGGCCAAGATGAGCGACGACACGGTGCGCACCGAGGCCTCCGAGACCGAGGCCCTGCTCGACGCCACCGGCCGTCCGCAGTCCACACTGTTCCGCTTTCCGTACGGCGCGCGCAACGAGGACAAGCTGAGCACGGTCGAGGCGCTCAAGCTGCGCTCGATGCTCTGGACCGTCGACTCCATGGACTGGGCCGACCCCGTGCCCAAGTCGATCGCCGACCGCGTGCTGGCCGAGGTCGACAAGGCCAAGCGCGGCGTGATCCTGTTCCACGACATCCAGGGCCGCACCGTGCAGGCACTGCCCACGGTGCTAGACCAGCTGGTGGCCGACGGCTACCGCTTCGCCACCTGGCGCGACGGCAAGTTCGTCGTCAATGCGGCCAAGCGCCCGCCGCCGGACGACGGCGTGGCCGCCGCCGGCAGCGGCGACACGCTCTACCGAGACAGCCACGCGCTGGTGATCGGCATCGACAAGTACGCCAAGTGGCCCGGCCTGCACCATGCCGTGCCCGACGCCAAGTCGATGGAGCAACTGCTCGTCACCCGCTTCGGCTTCAAGCCCGAGAACGTGACCGCGCTGTACGACGGCGAGGCCACGCGCGCCAACATACTGCGCGTGCTCAACGACAAGCTCGCCGACACCAGGCGCGTGAAGCGCGACGACCGCGTGCTGGTGTTCTTCGCCGGCCACGGCAGCACCCGCAAGCTCGCGAGCGGGCGCGACGTGGGCTACATCATCCCGGTCGACGCGGCGCTGGACGACCTGGCTTCCGACGCCATCTCGATGCCGCAGCTGCAGGAGGTGGCCGAGGCGCTGTCGGCCAAGCATGTGCTGTTCATGGTGGACGCCTGCTACTCGGGCCTGGGCCTCACGCGCGGCGGTGCGCCGCGCGGCAGCAAGAACTTCCTGAGCGACAACGCGCGCCGCGTCGGCCGCCAGATGATCACCGCCGGCGGCGCCGACCAGCAGGTGGCCGACGACGGCCCCGGCGGGCACTCGGTCTTCACCTGGACCGTGCTGCAGGCGCTGTCGGGCAAGGCCGACCTGAACGGCGACGGCGTCATCACCGGCACCGAGCTTGCTGCCTATGTGGCGCCGGCCGTCTCGGCCATCGCGCGGCAGACGCCGGCGTTCGGCAGCCTGCCGGGCTCGGAGGGTGGCGAGTTCGTCTTCGAGCTGCCAACCGAGCGCGAAGGCCTCAGCGGCGACATCGTGCAGCTCGACGCGGCCGCCAGCCAGGTCAACAAGCGCATCGACGAGGCCAACGAGCAGGCCGTGCACACCACGGCGGCAACACCCAAGGCAGGCCCCGCCGCCATCGAGGTGGTGGTGAAGAACCTCGAAGGCGCCGACGCCAAGCTGACCATGCCGGCCGCGGCACCGGTCTCGCCGCGCGTGGCCGCCCAGCGCGCCAACGACCGCGGCCTGCAGCTGTACCGCGAACGCCGCTACGACGAAGCCGAAGCCGCCTTCACCGAGGCGCTGAAGCTGCAGCCGCGCTTTGCGCTGGCGGCCAACAACCTGGGCTTCGTGTACTTCAAGCGCGGCAAGCCGGTGGAGGCCGCGCGCTGGTTCGAGCAGGCCATCGAGATGGACGGCAGCCGCGCCCTCGCCTACCTGAACCTGGGCGACGCCTACCTGCAATCGGGCAACGACGCCAAGGCGCTGGCCGCCTACACCACCTTCGTCGGCCTTGCGCCGAAGCACGCGCGCGTCGCGTCGCTGCAAGCCTGGATCGCCACGCCCGACGCAGCCCACCGCCCGCAACTACCGACGAACTCATAATGACGAACCACACATCCTCCCTGCTGCGGCGCCTGCGCGCGCCCTTTCTGGCCGCCACGCTCGGGGTGCTGCTGGCGGGCTGCGCCGGCGTCTACAAGTCCGACGTGGTCAGCATCAACAGCAGCACGCGGCTTGACGACACGCCGCGCATCGCGGTGCTGTCGGCCTTCGAGCCCGAGCTGAAGCTGCTGCTGACCCGGCTGCAAGGCCCGGTGAAGCACAGCGTGAACGGTGTGGAGTTCACCACCGGCACGCTCGAAGGCAAGCCCGTGGTGCTGTTCCTGTCGGGCATCAGCATGACGAACGCGACCATGAACACGCAGCTGGTGCTCAACCGCTTTCGCATCACCAATATCGTGTTCAGCGGCATCGCGGGCGGCGTGAACCCGCAGCTGCACGTGGGCGACGTGACGGTGCCCGCGCAATGGGGCCAGTACCTCGAAGTGCTGATGGCGCGCGAAACCGCGCCGGGCAAGTACAGCGCGCCGCCCTTCATCACCGACGCCACGCTGCCCAACTTCGGGATGATGTTCCCGCGCCCGGTCGAGGTGCGCTCGGCCGCCAATCCGCAGATCGTGCGCAAGTTCTGGTTCGAGGCCGACCCGAAGATGCTCGAAGTGGCGCGCAGCATCCGCAACGTCGACCTGGCGAACTGCGGCGCCGGCAAGTGCCTGCCGCGCAAGCCGCAGCTGGTGGTGGGCGGCAACGGCGTGTCGGGCCAGGCCTTCATGGACAACAAGGCCTACCGCGAATACACCTACAAGACTTTCCAGGCCAACGTGCTCGACATGGAGACAGCCGCCGTGGGCATGGTCGCGTACAGCAACGGCGTGCCCTTCATCGCCTTCCGCTCGCTCAGCGACCTCGCGGGCGGCGGCGACGGCGAGAACGAAATGGGTACCTTCATGAGCATCGCGGCGGACAACTCCGCCAAGGTCATGCTGGCGTTCCTGGCCGCCTGGAAGTGACGGCGGCGCCTGCTGGCCTCATCCGCCTTGTTCTGCTTCCGGGCATGGACGGCACCGGCGAGCTGTTCGAGCCCCTGGCCCAGGCCATGGGGCGGCGCGACGCCATCGACGTGATGCGCTACCCCGGCAGCGAGCCGCTGGGCTACGACGAACTCGAACGGCTGGTGCGCGCGCAACTCCCCACCGGCCAGCCCTTCGTGCTGCTCGGCGAATCCTTCTCGGGCCCGCTCGCCATCTCCATCGCCGCGGCCCCGCCGCCGGGGCTGCGCGGGCTGATCCTGTGCTGCAGCTTTGCCCGCAGCCCCAAGCCGGGGCTGGCGCTGCTGCGCGGCGGCCTGCTCGAGCTGTCGATGAAGTTCATGCACTCCGGCCTGATGCGCGGCCCCATGCGCCGCATGCTGCTGGGCCGTTTTGCCACGCCGCGCCTTTCGGCCTTGCTGCAGGATTCGCTGCGGCAGGTGTCGACCGCCGTCATGACACGCCGCATGAGAGAAGTGCAGCGTGTGGACGTGGTCGACAAGCTCTCGCAGGTGCGCGTGCCCGTGATGTACCTGCAGGCCATCGATGACCGCATCGTTCCCGGCCGGGCCGCCCGTACCATACAGCGCGCGCTGCCGGGCCTTCGCATCGTCCGGCTGGAAGGTCCGCACGGCCTGCTGCAGGCCGCGCCCGCCGCTGCCGCCCAGGCCATCGAAAACTTTTGCCGCGAGCTCGGCAGCCCCGGGCCCGCCAACCCATGAACCCTCTTGTGCTCCGGCTCAGCGGCATCACCAAGCGCTTCGGCGCCCTGGTGGCCAACGACGCCATTTCACTCGACCTGCAGGCCGGCGAAGTGCTCGCGCTGCTCGGAGAGAACGGCGCGGGCAAGTCGACGCTGATGTCGATCCTGTTCGGCCACTACGTCGCCGACGAGGGCTGCATCGAAGTCTTCGGCACGCCGCTGCCGCCGGGCAACCCCAAGGCCGCGCTGGCCGCCGGCGTGGGCATGGTGCACCAGCACTTCACGCTGGCCGACAACCTCAGCGTGCTCGACAACGTGATGATGGGCACCGAGCCGCTGTGGCGCCCGGTGTCCCGCCGCGCGGCCGCGCGCGCCAGGCTGCTCGACGTGGCGCAGCGCTTCGGCCTGCCGGTGCAGCCGGACGCGAAGATCGGCAGCCTGTCGGTCGGCGAGCGCCAGCGGGTGGAGATTCTCAAGGCGCTGTACCGCGGCGCGCGCATCCTGATCCTCGACGAGCCGACCGCCGTGCTCACGCCCCAGGAGAGCGAGGCGCTGTTCGCCACGCTGGCGCAGATGGTGGCGCAGGGCCTGTCGGTCATCTTCATCAGCCACAAGCTCGGCGAGGTGCTGCGCGTGTCGCACCGCGTGGCCGTGCTGCGCGGCGGCAAGCTGGTGGCCGAGGCGCGCACGGCCGACACCACGCAGGCGCAGCTCGCGCTGTGGATGGTGGGCCACGCGGTCGAGGCGCCACAGCGCCGGCCCGCGAAGTCGGTGGGCGATGCGGTCTGCGTGCTCGACCATGTGAGCACCGCCGCCGGCAAGGACGGCGGGCAGGACCGGCTGCGTGAGGTATCGCTGACGCTGCGCGCCGGCGAAATCACCGCCATCGCGGGCGTGTCCGGCAACGGACAGGTCGCGCTGGCCGAGCTGCTGTGCGGCACGCGCCGGGCCTCCTCGGGCTCCGCGCAGCTGATGGGCCGCGCCTTGCCGCCCTCGCCCGCCCGGCTGGTGCAACGCGGCGTCGCGCGCATACCCGAAGACCGGCATGCAGTCGGCGTGGTCGGTGACCTGCCGGTGTGGGAGAACGCGGTGTCCGAGCGGCTGCGCAACCCGGTGTTCTCGCGCTGGTCTTTCCTCGTGAAGCGCGCCGCCGCGAAGCTGCATGCGCGGCGCATCGAAAAGGCGTTCGACGTGCGAGGTGCCGGCCTGATGGCCCCGGCCCGCTCGCTCTCCGGCGGGAACATGCAGAAGCTGATCCTGGGCCGCGCCCTGCTCTCTCCCGAGCAACCCGAAGCGGCCAAGGGCGACGACAACAAGAAATATCCGAACCGCGCACCGCGCCTCATCGTCGCGCACCAGCCGACCTGGGGCCTGGACATCGGCGCGGTCGCCTATGTGCAGCAGCAGCTCATCGCCGCACGAGACGCCGGCGCCGCCGTGCTGGTGATTTCGGACGACCTCGACGAAGTCCTGGCGCTCGGCGACCGCGTGGCCGTGATGCACGGCGGCCATCTGGGCGAAGCGCGCCCCGCCGCCGCATGGACGCGCGAGGCGATCGGCCTGGCCATGGCCGGCGCAACAACAGCGCCGCAGCGCAAAGGAGCGTCCTCATGATGCGGCTCGAAAAACGCCACGAAACCTCGCGAACGGCGCTGGTGCTCGCACCCGTCGGCGCGGTCGTGTTCACCATGCTCGTCAGCGCCCTGCTGGTGCTGTGGGCCGGCGCGCCGGTCGGCCGCACCTACGCGCTGCTGCTGCAGGGCGGCTTCGGCTCGGTGTTCGCCTGGAGCGAAACGCTGACGCGCGCCATTCCGCTGATCCTCACCGGGCTGGCGGCCACGGTCGCTTTCAAGGCGCGGCTCTTCAACATCGGGGCCGAGGGGCAGCTCTATGCCGGCGCGCTGGCCGCTGTCGCAGTGGGCGGCATGCATGGCGGCACGGGCTTCGAGCTGTCGCCCTGGCTGCTGTTCCCGCTGATGATGCTGGCCGCCGCCGTGGCCGGCGCGCTGATGCTGCTGGGCCCGGCGCTCATGAAGAACAAGCTGGGCGTGGACGAGGTCGTGACCACGCTGCTGATCAACTTCATCGTGCTGCTGGGCGTGTCTGCGCTGCTCGACGGGCCGATGAAAGACCCGAGCGCCATGGGCTGGCCGCAGAGCGTGTCGCTGCAGTCCGACCTGGAGCTGGGCAAGCTGGTCGCGCAGACGCGGGTGCACACCGGGCTGCTGTGGGCGGTGTCGCTCGCGGTGATGGTGTGGGCCGTCTTCAAGTACACGGTGCTGGGCTTCGACATCCGAGCGGTGGGCGCCAATGCGCGCGCCGCCGCCTTCGCGGGCGTGCCGGTGACGCGCACCGTGGTCATGGTGGCGCTGCTGTCCGGCGCGCTGGCCGGGCTGGCCGGCGCCATCGAAGTGGCGGGCCGCACCAGCTACGTCACGCTCGACATGTCGCCGGGCTACGGCTACACCGGCATCGTGATCGCGATGCTGGCCGGCCTGCATCCGCTGGGCGTGATCGCGGCCGGCGTGTTCGTGGCGGGCGTGCTGGTGGGTGCGGACACCATGAGCCGCGCGGTGGGCGTGCCGACCTATATCGCCGACGTGATCGTCGCGGCCTCGCTGATCGCGGTGCTGGTGGCGACGTTGCTGACGCAATACCGCGTGCGGATGAAGAAGTAAATGACCGACTTGCTCGACATCCTCGCCAACCCCGCCTTCTGGGTCGCGGTGCTGCGCATCGCCACCCCGCTGATCCTCGGCACGCTCGGCGTGCTGCTGTGCGAACGCGCGGGCGTGCTCAACCTCGGCATCGAGGGGATCATGGTCGCCGGCGCCTTCACCGGCTGGCTCGCGGTGTATGCCGGCGCGCCGCTGTGGGTGGGCGTCGGCGTGGCCGCGCTCACAGGCATGGTGTTCGGCCTGCTGCACGCGTTTTTGACCGTGGGACTCGCGCTATCGCAGCATGTGTCGGGGCTGGGCATCACGCTGCTGGCGACCGCGCTCAGCTACTTCGGCTACCGCGTGAGCTTTCCCAAGGTGAACACGCCGCCGACCATCACGCCCTTCGCGCCGATGGACTGGCTCCCGTTGCCCATCCTCAATGCGCAGACCGCGCTCACGCTGTTCGCGCTGCTGCTGGTGCCGGCGGTGGGCTGGGTGCTTTACCGCACGCCGCTCGGGCTGGCGCTGCGCATGGCCGGCGAGAACCCGCAGGCGGCCGAGAGCCAGGGCGTGTCGGTCGCGGCCACGCGCACCGGCGCCATCGTCGCGGGCTCGGCGCTGATGGGCATGGCCGGCTCCTTCCTCACGCTGTCGGCCTTCAACGCCTTCTTCTTCAACATGGTCAACGGGCGTGGCTGGATCTGCGTGGCGCTGGTAGTGTTCGCCTCGTGGCGGCCGGGCAAGGCGCTGCTCGGCGCGCTGCTGTTCGCGTTCTTCGACGCGCTGCAGCTGCGGCTGCAACAATCGGGCGATGCCGTGCTGCCCTACCAGCTGTACCTGATGCTGCCGTACCTGCTGTCGATCCTGGCGCTGGTGCTGGTGGCACGCAAGGCCAGCTATCCGCAGGCACTGATGAAGCCCTACCGCAAAGGGGAACGTTGACGATGAACGCGCCTTCCGCCATTCGAGCCCGGTTGCTCGCCGCCCTGCTGGTCGTGTGCGGCGGCGGCGCGCACGCGCTGGGAGCCGACATCACCTACGAGAATTTCAAGACGCCCGACGCGGTCGACTGGGTGCAGCTGTGCGGCACCTGGGACAACGACCACCAGGGCGTGTACCGGGTGATCCACGCCGAGCAGTTCGCGCAGTCGTTCCTTTACGTGCAATGGATGAAACGCGACGCCGAAGGCAGCCTGCAGGCCGCGCACACCGTGTCCATTGCGGAACTCGACAACGACCATGCGGAGATCGGCCTGTCGGAGCTCACCTGCCGGGCCACGCCGCGCGGCATCGTGGTGACGGCAAAGGCCAGCTCGGGGCACGACGACAAGCTGCGCCGCGTGACCATCGAGGTCGGGCCCAGGCCGGGGCAATACCTGTTCCGGGCGCAGCGCACCCGCTAGGCCCGGCCCATGACGCTGCCCCTGGCACTCGACGCCGCGACCGGCCGCATCGAAGTCTTCGGCGCCGTCATCGATGCGGACAGCCGGGCCGATGACGTTCCGCCCCTCTTCCTGAAGACCTGGCACATGGTGAACGTGGAAGGCCGGCAGATCGAATGCGTATTCGCCACCGCCAGCAGCACGGCCACCACCGACCGCAGCGGCGTCGAGCTGACCCTGCGCTTCGAGTACGAACGGCTGGCCAGCGCATTCATCACGCTGACGCCCCATCGCCACCGCAACCTGGACACCGAAGCCTTCCACGCCAGCGCCGACGACCGCTACCGCTTTCACGAGCGCTGGCTGGCGTCGGCCGGCGTGCCGCGCCAGCCGGCCACGTTTTCCTGGGGAGAAACCGGCGTCGCGCGCGACCGTAGCGAAAACGTGCACATCTATCTTCACTGGACGCCGCAGCCCATGCCTGGAGAAAGCGGCGACGGAAAATAGACCCCCGATCGATTCACAAGACCCACACGATGCTCGACCTCCTGATCACCAACGCCACCCTCCCCGACGGCCGCACCGGTATGTCGATCGCCGTGCAGGACGGCCGCATCGCCGAAGTCACCGAGGGCCTGGACGCACCCGCGCATGAAAAGCTGGATGCGCAAGGCATGCTGCTCGCGCCGCATTTCGTCGACCCGCATTTCCACATGGATGCCACGCTGAGCTACGGCCTGCCGCGCGTCAACCAGAGCGGCACGCTGCTCGAAGGCATCGCGCTCTGGGGCGAACTCAAGCCGCTGCTCACGGCGGAGGCGCTGATCGAGCGCGCGCTGGCCTACTGCGACTGGGCCGTGGCCAAGGGGCTGCTGGCGGTGCGCTCGCACGTGGACACCAGCGACCCGAGCCTGCTCGCGGTCGATGCGCTGCTCGAAGTGAAGCGCCTGGTGGCGCCCTACCTCGATCTGCAATTGGTCGCCTTCCCGCAGGACGGCGTGCTGCGCTCTCCCGGCGGCGTCGAGAACCTGGAGCGCGCGCTCGACAAGGGCGTGGACGTGGTCGGCGGCATTCCCCATTTCGAGCGCACCATGGCCGACGGCGCCGCCAGCGTGAAGCTGCTGTGCGAAATGGCCGCCGAGCGCGGCAAGCTGGTCGACATGCATTGCGACGAGTCCGACGACCCGCTGTCGCGCCACATCGAGACGCTGGCCTTCGAGGCACAGCGCCTGGGCATGCAGGGCCGCGTAACGGGCTCGCACTGCACCTCGATGCACTCGATGGACAACTACTACGTGAGCAAGCTGCTGCCGCTGATCGCGCAGAGCGGCGTGGCTGTCATCTCCAATCCGCTGATCAACATCACGCTGCAAGGCCGCCACGACAGCTACCCCAAGCGCCGCGGCATGACGCGCGTGCCCGAGCTGATGGCCGCCGGCGTGAACGTCGCCTTCGGCCACGACTGCGTGATGGACCCCTGGTACGGCATGGGTTCGGGCGACATGCTCGAAGTGGCGCACATGGGGCTGCACGTGGCGCAGATGACCAGCCAGGCGGGCATCCGCCAGTGCTTCGACGCGGTGACGACGAACGCGGCGCGCGTGATGCACCTGGAAAACTACGGCATCGAGGCCGGCTGCGACGCGAGCTTCGTGCTGCTGCAGGCGCGCGACCCGGTCGAAGCCATCCGCCTGCGCGCCACGCGGCTCAAGGTGTTCCGCAAGGGCCGGCTGCTGGCGCAGACGCCGGCCGCCACCGCGACGCTGCATTTGCCGGGGCGCGGCGGCGAGACCGGCTGGATGATCCCGAAGGCCTGACCGGGGAGCTTTTCTATGAAGCGCCTTCTGCCACATTGCATCGCCTGGCTGCTGACACTGGCGCTTGCTCCGGCATTGGCGCAAACCGACGTTCGTCGGCTGGCCGACCTGCCCTACGGCACAGACGCAGCGCAGCGCATGGACGTCTACCTGCCGCCCGGTGCGCACGGAGCGCCGGTACTGGTGATGGTTCATGGCGGCGCCTGGATGTTCGGCAAGAAAGACGCCGCTTCGGTGGTGGATCTCAAGGTCGAGCACTGGGTGCGCGAACAGGGTTTCATCCTGGTGTCGGTGGCCTACCGCTTCGTGCCGCAGGTCGATGTGATGCAGCAGGCGCAGGACGTGGCGCGCGCGGTGGCCGCAGTGCAGGCCGGCGCAGCCTCGTGGGGCGGCGACGCGGGCCGGCTCGTGCTCATGGGGCATTCCGCGGGCGCGCATCTGGTCGCGCTGCTGAGTGCATCACCCGGTATCGCGCGGCAGCAAGGCGCCCGGCCCTGGCTCGGTGCGGTCGCCCTCGACAGCGCCGCACTCGACACCGCGGCCCTGATGGAACGTCGCCATCCGCCCTTCTACGACCGCGTGTTCGGCAGCGACCCGGCCTTCTGGCGCACCGTGTCGCCGACCGATGCGCTGGCGCCCGGCGCGCCGCCGATGCTGCTGGTGTGCTCGACGCAACGCCGTGACGGTTCTTGCACGCAGGCCAGTCAGTTCGCAGCACGCGTCAAGGCCACGGGCGGACGCGCGGAGGTGGTGCCCGAAGACCTGTCGCATGCGCAGATCAACGCCGAACTCGGCCTGCCCGGCGCCTACACCTCAGCGGTGGACGCCTTCATTGCCTCTATCGACCGGCGGGCTCGCTGAGGCGGGCGACTCCAGGTCGCACCGCATATGGACCTTGCCGGGCAATTCGCCATCGACGTCGATGGCCAGCGGCTGGCGCTCCCGCTTTCGCACGCCGAAGGCGAGCCCCGCCGCACCGGCCAGCACGCCGGTGTCGTCAAGCCTTCCCGCTCCTGAACGGTGGAAGTGAAGGCGCTGGGGTGCGTGGCATAGGCGTCGAGCATCAGGGCACGGTAGGCCGCCGCATCGGAGGCCGTGAGCCGGCGAACGAGGTTTTTATCGTTGTCAGAAGCGGACACAGACGGATTGCCTTTCCTGCAGCACCGCCTCCTGCCCGAAGCGCTTGCGGTACGTGTCGAGGATGCCGGCAATGGCGGCATCGTCCTTGGCGCTGCGCGGGTGCAGCAGGACCACGAGCTTCGACGGCTCGCGCCCCACTTCGCCCGATGCGCCGCGCCATTGGCCGGCGGCGTCGATCACGCTCAGGCCCTGCGGAAACGCCGGGGTCACGGCGGTTTCGAGGAAATCGCTCCACTGTGCGTCGGAGACCTGCCCACCGGCGGGGATGGCACGGCCGAAATAGAGCGTGTCGCGCTCGGAGGCGTCGAAGCCGGAGGCGCATGATGCAGGCGGCACGGTGCCGCACGCGGAAAGCACGAGTGCCGCGGCACCGAACAGCCACGCGCCACGCATCACTCGACCCGCACCACGAGCGGCCGCGCCTGGCCTTCCTCGGCCGGCGTGCCGTGCTCGAGCACGCGCCAGCCCGGGCTCCATCGCACCACGCGCCCTTCGGCCACGGCGGCCTCCAGCAAGGTCTGCGCCTCTTCAGGCTTGCGCCAGTCGAGCGTGAGATGGCGCAGGTCCCAGTCCCACCACGGGCAAGCCTGGATGCGCTCGATGAGCGCGTCAGAAAAGCGGCGGCGAATCATGCGCGCGGGCACGCCGCCCATCACGGCGAACGGCGGCACGTCCTTGGTCACCACCGAGCCCGCTCCGATGATCGCGCCGTCGCCGATGGTCAGGCCGCTCTTCATGCTCACGCGCGAGCCGATCCACACATCATTGCCGATCACGGTCCGTTCGAGCTGCGGGTATTCGTGGGTGGACACATGGCTGAACGGCGGCGGAAAGAACGGCTGGTGGGAAACAGGGTGAGTCGTCAGCCAGTCCGACGGGTGCTGGGTCAGCACGTTCAGGTTGTCGCCGACCGAGCAGTAGCGCCCCATACGGAACTGATGCAGCTGCACGAGAGGCGCAATGTACGAATACGCCCCCATCGACACCCCGTTGGTGTGGACGTTCACGAACAGCCGCACTGGCGGCTCGAAGCGAAACGGCAGCGCCACCATCGCGCCGGTGGCGAGGAACAGGCCGTATTCCTCGAGGGCGGTCGACAGCTCGGGATTGATTTGCAGCATGGTTCGTTCGTTCTTCCGTTCGATCGGCCTGCAGGCCTCGGTCAGGCCTCAGGCGCAATCGCCTCTGCGTATTCATAGAGGGCGCCGAGGATTTCCTCGCCCCGCTCGTCGGCGTTCTCGGAGAGCGCGTCGACCTCGCTGAACAGCATCTCGATGGTGCGCGCCCCGCCCTCGCCCTTGAAGAGCTTTGCCACGCGCAGCGCTTCCCAGCGCTCGTTCTCATCTTCGCTCAGCAGCTCGGGCCAGTTGCGCGCGCGGTAGCGGAACAGGATCTCGTCGAGCCGCCCGTCGTCGAAGCCGGTGCGGTCCTTGGCCAGTTCCTCGGGCGACAGGCTGCGCAGCTGGTTCAGGCGGCGGCGATCGGCATTGCCGACAAAGCCGCCGTAGAGGTCTTCGTCGACATCGGGCGTTTCCTCCTTCGGGCGGGCGTAGACCTTCGACCAGATGGCGCTCATGTCGGGCAGGTCGCGCGCGATGGCCGCGTGGCGCATGGCGGTGTCGAGGTCGACACCCCAGCGCTCGGCCATGGGCGGCGCCAGCGTGCGCAGGTTGCCGACCACCATCGGCGACTTGTTCAGGTGAATGCCCTTCAAAGGCAGGCGCACCACGCCCTCGGGCAGGTCGGCCGTGCGGGTGAAGAGGCGCAGGCGCAGGGTGTCGGCGTCGATGTCGCGCAGTTCGCTTGGGTCGTGGGCCAGGTCCCAGGCCAGCAGCTCGTTCTTGTTGGTCGGATGGCTCGCCAGCGGCCACATCACGGCCAGGCAGCCGCGCTCGACCGGGAACATGCCAGAGACATGCAGGAAGGGCTTGGCGGTCTCGCGCATGGCGGGCAGGCCCAGTTCGACGGCCACGCGGTCTTTCTTGTGCAGGCCGAAGGCGAAGTCGAACAGCTTAGGCTGCTTGTCGCGGATCAGCCGGGCCAGCGCGATGGTGGCGCGCACGTCGGAGAGCGCATCGTGCGCCGACTCGTGCAGCAGGCCGTTGGCACGCGCCAGGTCTTCGAGCTTGAAGCTGGGCTTGCCGTCTTCCTTCTTCGGCCATTCGATGCCGTCGGGCCGCAGCGCATAGGTGAGGCGCACCACGTCGAGCAGGTCCCAGCGGCCGCAGTCGTTCTGCCATTCGCGCGCATAGGGGTCGATCAGGTTGCGCCAGAACAGGAAGCGCGTGACCTCGTCGTCGAAACGGATGGTGTTGTAGCCGACGCCGATGGTGCCCGGCTGCGAGAAGGCGCGCTCGATATGGCCGGCGAATTCATGCTCGGGAATGCCGCGCTCCAGGCACACCTGAGGCGTGATGCCGGTGATCAGGCACGCCTCGGGGCTGGGCAGATAGTCCGGCGCGGGCTTGCAGTAGATCATCAGCGGCTCGCCGACTTCGTTCAGCTCGGCGTCGGTGCGGATGGCCGCGAACTGCGAGGGGCGGTCGCGGCGCGGCACTGCGCCGAAGGTTTCGTAGTCGTGCCAGAGAAAGGTGTGGTTCATTCAGAGCAAGGGTGAAAACAGGCGCGCAATCGCATCGCCGAGACGACGCCAGAAGCTCAGGCGCCGGTTGGCGCGCACCGCGCCGGAACTGTGCAGATCGGTCTCGAACTGCGCCGCCAGCGGCAGGGCCAGTTCCGGACCATAGACCACGGCGCAGACCTCGAAGTTGAGCCGGAAGCTGCGGTTGTCGAAATTCGCGGTGCCGATCATCGCGCAATGGTCGTCGACCACCAAGGTCTTGGAATGCAGCATGCGGGCCTTGTACTCCCACACCTTCACGCCGGCGGCGATCAGCTCGTCGAAGTACGAGCGCGCGGCGGCGCTCACGATGGCCGAGTCGCTGCGGCGCGGCACCAGCAGGCGCACGTCCACACCGCGCAGCGCGGCGCTGGTGAGCGCCATGAGCGCGGGCTCGCCGGGCACGAAATACGGCGTGGTCAGCCAGGCCCGGTGGGTGGCCGAATGGATGGCTTCGACATGCATGCGGTGGATGGCTTCGAGCGCGTTGTCGGGGCCGCTGGTGACGATCTGCACGGGAATGTTGCCCGCCTCGAGCTGCGGGAGCATCGCGTCCATGGCGTCGTCCATGCCGCGCGGGTCTTCGCCGGTGGCGTAGGTCCAATCCTCGAGGAAGGTGGTCTGCAGCCAGCGCACCGCACTGCCCTCGATGCGCAGGTGCACGTCGTGGTAGGCGTCGGGGTTGGTGCGCTTGTCTTCCTCGTCGGTGATGTTCACGCCGCCCGTGAAGCCGACCCGGCCGTCGCACACCACGATCTTGCGGTGGGTGCGGTAGTTGGTCACCGGGCGCAGGCGGCGGCCGATCTTGGTGTCGTGGAACAGCGCCACCTTCACGCCGGCTTCGTGCAGCGGCGCCATGAATTTGCGGCCGATGCGCTTGGAGCCCAGCGCGTCGATCAGAAGGCGCACCGTCACGCCCTGCTGCGCGCGCTCGATCAACAGGTCGCGCAGTGCGGTGCCGATCTTGTCGGGCTCGAAGATGTAGTACTCGAGGTGGATGTGGTCTTGCGCGGCGCGCACCGCCTCGAAGATGGCATCGAAGGTGCGCGCGCCGCCTGAAAGCAACTCGACGCCGACGGCGCTCGACACCGGCACGCCGCAGGTGGCCATGCCCAGCCTGGCCATCTGCTGCAGGGCGGGCGGCGCGTGCTGCGCCGCATCGCGCAGCCGGGCCACGTCGGCCTGGGCGGAGGCGCCGGCGCGGCTGCGCAGGCGCTTGAGTCGCTGCTTGCGCAGGCGCTGCGGGCCGAGGAAGTAGTAGACGACGAAGCCCGCGAACGGCAGCAGCGCCAGCGACAGGATCCAGCTCATGGTGGACACCGGCGCGCGCTTCTGCATCACGATCCAGACCGACAGCACGGCGATGTAGCCGCTCCATGCCAGGGAGAGGCCGGTTTTCCATTCGGGACTGAGGACGGGGAGGATCAAGGCTTCAAACGGTGGGTGGATGCGCCGCGCCCAAAGAAAAAGGCCGGCAGCGCGATGCTACCGGCCTTTGGAGGCTGTTCCGTGGCCTCGTCGGCCACGGATTGCCTGCCTGGTTTATCAGCCTGCGGCCGTTTCCTCGGCCTCGGGCTTCGACTTGCCTTCCTTCTTCGGAAGCGGCTGGATGTCGAGCAGCACTTCGTCCTTGTCGTCGAGATCGACTTCGAGGCGGCCACCGTCGGTCAGGCGACCGAACAGCAGCTCGTCGGCCAGTGCACGACGGATCGTGTCCTGGATCAGGCGCTGCATCGGGCGTGCGCCCATCAACGGATCGAAGCCCTTCTTCGCCAGGTGCTTGCGCAGCTTGTCGCTGAACGTGACTTCCACCTTCTTCTCGCTGAGCTGGGTTTCCAGCTGCAGCAGGAACTTGTCGACCACGCGCAGGATGATGTTCTCGTCCAGTGCCTTGAAGTTGACGATGGCGTCCAGCCGGTTGCGGAACTCGGGCGAGAACAGGCGCTTGATGTCGCCCATTTCGTCGCCCGCCTGGCGCGGGTTGGTAAAGCCGATGGTCGCCTTGTTCATGGTCTCGGCACCCGCGTTCGTCGTCATGATGATGATGACGTTGCGGAAGTCGGCCTTGCGCCCGTTGTTGTCCGTCAGCGTGCCGTGGTCCATGACCTGCAGCAGCACGTTGAAGATGTCCGGATGCGCTTTCTCGATTTCGTCGAGCAGCAGCACCGCGTGCGGCTTCTTGGTGACGGCCTCGGTCAGCAGGCCGCCCTGGTCAAAACCGACGTAGCCCGGAGGCGCGCCGATCAGGCGGCTCACCGCATGGCGCTCCATGTACTCCGACATGTCGAAGCGGATCAGCTCGATGCCCATGATGTAGGCAAGCTGCTTCGCGGCTTCGGTCTTGCCGACGCCCGTGGGGCCGGAGAACAGGAACGAGCCGATCGGCTTGTCGCCCTTGCCCAGGCCCGAACGCGCCATCTTGACCGCCGAGGCGAGCACTTCGAGCGCCTTGTCCTGGCCGAACACCACGCTCTTGAGGTCGCGCTCGATGGTCTGCAGCTTGCTGCGGTCGTCGTTGCTGACGTTGGCAGGGGGAATGCGCGCGATCTTCGCCACGATTTCCTCGACCTCGGTCTTGCTGATGGTCTTCTTGCGCTTGCTCGGCGGCAGGATGCGCTGGGCGGCACCGGCTTCGTCGATGACGTCGATCGCCTTGTCGGGCAGATGACGGTCATTGATGTACTTGGCGCTGAGCTCGGCCGCGGCCTGCAGGGCCGCCACCGCGTACTTCACGCCGTGGTGTTCCTCGAAGCGCGACTTCAGGCCCTTCAGGATGTCGACGGTTTCCTGCACCGACGGCTCCACCACGTCGACCTTCTGGAAGCGACGCGACAGGGCCGCGTCTTTTTCGAAGATGCCGCGGTATTCGGTGAAGGTGGTGGCGCCGATGCACTTGAGCTGGCCGCTGGAGAGCGCCGGCTTGAGCAGGTTCGACGCATCGAGCGTGCCGCCCGAAGCCGCGCCCGCACCGATCAGCGTGTGGATTTCGTCGATGAACAGGATGGCGTTCGGCTTGTCCTTGAGCGACTTGAGCACGCCCTTCAGGCGCTGCTCGAAGTCACCGCGGTACTTGGTGCCGGCCAGCAGCGCGCCCATGTCGAGCGAGAACACGTTCGACTCGGCCAGGATCTCCGGCACGTCGCCTTGCGTGATGCGCCATGCGAGCCCCTCGGCGATGGCGGTCTTGCCCACGCCGGCCTCGCCGACGAGCAGCGGGTTGTTCTTGCGCCGGCGGCACAGGATCTGGATGACACGCTCGACCTCGTATTCACGGCCGATCAACGGATCGATCTTGCCGTCCTTGGCGAGCTGGTTGAGGTTCTGGGTGAACTGCTCGAGCGGCGATGCCTTCTCATTGCGTTCGCCGCCACCCTCTTCGCCCTCGCTCGAAGGCGCTTCGCCCGCGCCCTTGACGGCTTCCGGCGGATCGCTCTTCTTGATGCCGTGGGCAATGAAGTTCACCACGTCCAGGCGGGTCACGCCCTGCTGGTGGAGGTAGTAGACGGCGTGCGAGTCCTTTTCACCGAAGATAGCGACCAGCACGTTGGCGCCGGTGACTTCCTTCTTGCCGTTGCCGGTGGACTGCACATGCATGATGGCGCGCTGGATGACGCGCTGGAAACCCAGGGTCGGCTGGGTGTCGACATCGTCGGTACCCGCCACCTGGGGCGTGTTGTCCTTGATGAAGTTGGTGAGCGACGCCCGAAGGTCGTCGACGTTGGCCGAGCAGGCGCGCAGAACTTCCGCGGCGCTCGGGTTGTCCAGCAAAGCGAGCAGCAGATGCTCCACGGTGATGAACTCGTGGCGCTGCTGCCGGGCCTCGACGAAGGCCATGTGCAAGCTGACTTCC
This sequence comes from Variovorax sp., assembly GCF_965279555.1. Classification (NCBI taxonomy): domain Bacteria; kingdom Pseudomonadati; phylum Pseudomonadota; class Betaproteobacteria; order Burkholderiales; family Comamonadaceae; genus Variovorax; species Variovorax sp. The sequence goes on from NZ_OZ257247.1 coordinate 2,532,086, forward strand.
AGTTCCTGGGCAATCATGTGATTTCCTTTTGCCTTGCTGTAAATAAGTTCTCAGATGGGTTGGAGCTTGCGCAATTCAACAGGTTCACGCAACAGGTTCGCTGACACATTGCAGCGGATGCCCTGCTTGCTGAGCGGCTTCCATCACCTGATTGACCTTGGTGGCCGCCATGTCGCGGGAATAGACCCCACAGACACCGCGGCCATCGAGGTGGATCTTGAGCATGATCTGGGTCGCGGTTTCGCGGTCCTTGCTGAAGTATTCCTGCAGCACGACGATCACGAACTCCATCGGCGTGTAGTCGTCGTTCAGCATCACTACCTGGTACATCTGGGGCGGCGCAGTTTTCTGCGGCCGGCGCTCCAGGACGACCGAATCTCCGTCATCCCCGCCCGGTTTCTGGGCCGGTGGGGTGCTGGGAGTTTTGGGAATTCTCGTTGCCATGAAAAAGATTCTATAGAGCGTGCAAGCACCGTGCCGGCGCATGAAGACTTGGTGGCGCATATTCGACAAATCAAGGGGCTTGCGCCGGGTGCGACAGCCCAAGACGCATAAAAAAACCGGCAAGCTGCTCGTCTTTCTTATATCTCGCAAAGAAAAAGCCCCTGGATTCCTTTCGAAGATCCAAGGGCCTGGCTGCACGATGCCGCGAGACACCGGCAAGCGCTTCTTGCGAGACTACATGTTGTCGATCATGACCTGGCCGAAGCCCGAGCAGCTCACTTGCGTCGCGCCGTCCATCAGGCGCGCGAAGTCATAAGTGACCTTCTTGCTGGCGATCGACTTCTCCATCGAGCTGATGATCAGGTCGGCGGCTTCGATCCAGCCCATGTGGCGCAGCATCATTTCGGCCGAGAGGATCTCGGAACCCGGGTTCACGTAGTCCTTGCCCGCGTACTTGGGCGCCGTGCCATGGGTGGCCTCGAACATCGCGACGGTGTCGCTCAGGTTCGCGCCCGGGGCAATGCCGATGCCGCCGACCTGCGCAGCCAAAGCGTCGGACACGTAGTCGCCGTTGAGGTTGAGCGTGGCAATCACGCTGTACTCCGCGGGACGCAGAAGGATCTGCTGCAGGAACGCGTCGGCAATGCTGTCCTTGACAGTGATGTCCTTGCCAGTCTTCGGATTCTTGAACTTCATCCACGGGCCACCGTCGATCAGTTCGGCGCCGAACTCCTTGGCTGCCAGGTTGTAGGCCCAGTCACGGAAGCCACCTTCGGTGAACTTCATGATGTTGCCCTTGTGGACGATGGTCACGCTGGGCTTGTCGTTGTCGATGGCGTACTGCAGCGCCTTGCGCACCAGGCGTTCGGTGCCTTCGATCGACACGGGCTTGACGCCGATGCCCGAGGTGTTCGGGAAGCGGATCTTCTTGACGCCCATTTCGTCCTGCAGGAACTTGATGAGCTTCTTGGCCTTGTCGCTCTCGGCTTCGAACTCGATGCCCGCATAGATGTCTTCCGAGTTCTCGCGGAAGATCACCATGTTGGTCTTGTGCGGCTCACGCACCGGGCTGGGCACGCCCTCGAAGTAACGGATGGGGCGCAGGCAGACGTAGAGATCGAGTTCCTGGCGCAGCGCGACGTTCAGCGAGCGGATGCCGCCGCCGACCGGCGTGGTGAGCGGGCCCTTGATGGAGATCACGTACTCGCGCACGGCCTGCAGCGTTTCTTCGGGCAGCCAGACGTCGGGGCCGTAGACCTTGGTCGACTTCTCGCCGGCATAGACCTCCATCCAGTGGATCTTCTTCTTGCCGCCGTAGGCCTTGGCCACCGCGGCGTCCACCACCTTCAGCATCACCGGCGTGATGTCCAGTCCGGTCCCGTCGCCTTCGATGAAGGGAATGATCGGTTGGTCAGGCACATTGAGGGAGTTGTCAGCGTTGACCAAGATCTTCTGGCCTTCGGTCGGGACTTTGATGTGCTGATAGCTGGACATGAGGGGGTTCGGCTCCGGGGGAGTGGCGTAATTTTGACGAGTGTCAGCGAATTCAGACAGCCGCGAGGAATCGCTGTACAGGACGCGAACAAATCGCTGTACATTTTAGACGCAACCCATCAGCGAGGGTTTGTCAACCATCGGGCCAATGGCCCCGTTAGTGGCTGACCTTCTGCTCGCCGGGAGGCGTTTCCAATCAATTCTCGAATAGAGGAATCTCAATGAGCAAAATTCTCGCAGTCATGATCGCTGGCCTGTTCGCCGCTGGCGCCTACGCCCAAAACCCGGCCGGCACCACGCCCGAGCAAGGGAACGCCACCAACAGCAAGGCACAGCAACGCGCCGAAGCCAAGAAGGCTGCCAAGCCCGCCGGCCAAGTCAAGGCAGCTGCCGGCGACGAAGCCAAGACCCCAGAAGGCGGCGCCATCGGTGCCGACAAGGCTGCAGCTTCCGGCGAAAAGCGCGCTGAAACCCGCGACCAGCGTCGTCGCAACAAGGACGGCAGCGTCAAGCGCAAGTCGACCCAAGGCGGCACCCCGAAGTAATTCGGCCTGCCCCGCAAAAGAAGCGCTCTTCGGAGCGCTTTTTTTTGCCCGCAGCGTCCGCATGGCTGTCAACCGTGCGAGACGGCCTCCGTTGAATGTCTACCTTCCGCAGGGAGGGCAATCCAGATCAACGAATTTCAAAGGATATGTTTATGAACAAGCTGCTCGCAGCCTTGGTCGCCGGTCTCTTCGCAGTCGGCGCTTTCGCTCAACAAGCCGAACCCACCACGGCTGCTCCCGCCCCCGCTGCCAAGGCCGCCAAGCACGCTTCGGTCAAGAAGCATGCAGCCGCCAAGAAGCACAAGGTTCGCCACGTCGCCAAGGCCCACACGGCTGCTTCCAAGAAGGTGTAAGCTTTCAAGCTCACCGGCAATGCCCGCATCAGCGGGCATTTTCATTTGCATATTTGGTTGAGGCCGGACCCACCCAGTCCCCGCCCTGAAAGAGTCGTCCGATGTTCCAGCGTCTAGCCGCCCTGCTCCTCGTGTCCGCGTCCTTCATGATGCCGGCGCATGCCCAGCAGCAACCCCAGACCGATCTGCCGCGCACCCAGTTGTCGGTCGGCCTGTACAAGATCGATGCGCAGATCGCGCAAACCCCCTTGCAGCGCGAGATCGGCTTGATGTTCCGCAAGGAGATGCCGCAAGCCGAAGGCATGATCTTCGTGTTCGAGCAGCCTGCCACGCAGTGCTTCTGGATGCGCAACACGATCCTGCCGCTGACCGCCGCCTTCGTGGCCGACGACGGCCGCATCGTGAACCTGGTCGACATGCAGCCCATGACCGAGAACTCGCACTGCTCTCTCGAGCCGGTGCGCTACGTGCTCGAGATGAATCAAGGCTGGTTCGCCAAGAAGAACATCAAGAAAGGCGCGAAGCTCGGGGGAGAACTGTTCACAGCCAACAAGCGCTGAGTTGTTGCTGGCTTGAGCCCACAAAAAAAGCCGACCCACAGGTCGGCTTTCTTCATTGCAAGACCAGGGCTCAGCCGAAGTTCTTCTCGGCGAATTCCCAGTTGACCAGCTTGGCCAGGAAGGTCTCGACGAACTTCGGGCGCAGGTTGCGGTAGTCGAGGTAGTAGGCGTGTTCCCAGACGTCCACGGTCAGCAGCGCGGTGTCTGCAGTCGTCAGCGGCGTGCCGGCGGCGCCGGTGTTCACGATATCCACCGAACCGTCGGCCTTCTTCACCAGCCAGGTCCAGCCCGAGCCGAAGTTGCCCACGGCCGACTTCACGAAGGCTTCCTTGAAGGCGTCGTAGCTGCCCCACTTGGCTTCGATGGCCTTGGCCAGCGCGCCGGTGGGTGCACCACCGCCTTGCGGCTTCATGCAGTTCCAGAAGAAGGTGTGGTTCCAGATCTGGGCGGCGTTGTTGTAGATGCCGCCGCTGGACTTCTTGACGATCTCTTCGAGCGTCAGCGACTCGAACTCGGTGCCCTTTTGCAGGTTGTTGAGGTTCACCACGTAGGCGTTGTGGTGCTTGCCGTAGTGGTACTCGAGGGTTTCCTTCGAATACTCGGGTGCCAGTGCGTCGAGTGCGTACGGCAGGGGTGGGAGCACATGTTCCATGGTTTTTTCTCGTGGGTTGGTTGTGGGAATCGTGGATTCTAGGAATTAATTATTGAGGTCGCGTCGGACGTGTGCCCGTCACGCCGCCCGGAGAGACGGTCAGGTCGACCTCGCCGTCGGCGAGGCGCGCGACGACCGCGTCGCCCGGTGCCAATTGCTTCGCGCTGACGACTGCACGTCCGTCCGCATCCGTGAGCCAGGCATAGCCACGTTGCAAGACCAATGCCGGATCGAGCAGCCGCAGCCGCAGCGCCATGCGCTCCAGCCGGTCGTGGCGTTGCGTCACCGCGCGCTCGAGTTTCAGGGGAAAGTCGGCGGCTACGGCGCGCGGCACATGCGCCAAACGCTCGCGCCTGGATCGCATCGCGTATTGAAGGCGCTGTGCGTGGTGCGCCAGCCGCAGTTGCTGGCGCGCCACGAGGTTCGAAGGACGCCCGAGCCGCCCCGCCGCCTGGTCGAGCCGCTGCTCGAGCACATCGAGGCGGCCGCCCAGGGAATCGTCCAGCCGCTCTTCGAGCAGGTCGAGTGCACCGAGCCACAGGTCACGCGGCGCGCTGACGAGTTCTGCCGCCGCGGTCGGCGTGGGTGCGCGCAGGTCGGCACAGAAATCGGCGATGGTGAAGTCGGTCTCGTGTCCCACGCCGCTGATGAGCGGAACCGGGCTCTGCACGATCGTGCGCGCCAGGGTCTCGTCGTTGAACGCCCACAGGTCTTCGATCGAGCCGCCACCGCGCACCAGAAGGATCACGTCGACCCCCGGCTCAAGCACATAGAGCGAATGCAGCGCGCGAACGAGTTCGCCCGGCGCATTTGCCCCCTGTACGGCGGCGGGCGCCAGCATCACGGGAATGTGCGGCACGCGGCGCCGCAGCGCCGTCACGACGTCATGCAGCGCCGCCGCCCCAAGCGACGTGACCACGCCCACAGCACGCGGCATGGCGGGCAAGGCACGCTTGCGCGCCGGGTCGAACAGCCCCTCTGCCTCCAGACGCGCCTTGCGCTGCATGAACTGCTCGAACAGGGCGCCCTGCCCCGCGCGCCGCAAGCTCTCCACGACGAGCTGAAGATCGCCACGCGGTTCGTACACCGCGAGTCGGCCGCGCACCTCGACCTGATCGCCGTCGCGGGGCGAAAAATCGAGCAAGCCGGCGGCGCGGCGGAACATCGCACAGCGCAGCTGGCCCGATTCGTCCTTGAGGGCGAAGTAACAATGTCCACTTGAGGCGCGGGAAAAACCCGAGATTTCGCCGCGCACCGTCACCGGGTTGAAACGCGCGTCGAGCGCGTCGGCAACCGCATGGCACAAGGCGCCGACAGCCCAGACGCGCGGTCCTGGCGCGGAATTCATGTCACGCAAACTCACGAAGAGCACGCTCGGCCAGATGCCACTCTTCCACAACGGGCGGCCCGCCCCCTGCCGCCAGCGCCCAATGCGGGACAGGTGCACGGTTTTCCGTGCAAGCCATTGATTTCATTGAAAAAAGTGCTGCTCAAAATTCAGTCGTTCTAGCGGAAAGCCCATCCCATGCGGGTTGGGACACGTTGCGCAGCAGGTTAGTCACAAAGTTATCCACAGAATCTGTGCGTCCTTGCCGACACCAAAACAAGGCGCGTGGCGATGGTGGGCTCAGTGGATAATCGCCGCGCATTTGCAGTCTACGGGCCGGAGGATTTTCTTGTTTTCCATCATAGTTGCCGCGGGTTGGCCGATCTGGCCCTTGCTCGCTTGTTCGGTCATTGCGCTCGCGCTGGTTATAGAACGTTTCACGAGTCTGAAGACCGTGAGGGTACTGCCGCCGAAGCTGCTCGACGAAACCATTACTGTCTCGCAGGGAGCCATTCCCGGCCCCGACGTGGTGACCAAGCTCGAACGCAACTCGATGCTCGGCCAGGTGCTCGCCGCCGGCCTGCGCGCGCTGAACGCCAACCCCCGCTGCACCGAAGACGACCTGCGCGCCGCCATGGAAGCCTCTGGCCGCACCGTGGCGCACAAGCTGGAGCGCTACCTGCCGGCACTGGCCACCATCGCTTCCGCAGCCCCGCTGCTGGGCCTGCTGGGCACGGTGATCGGCATGATCGAGATCTTCGGCTCGCAGTCGCCCGGCAGCGGTGCCGTCGGCTCGGGCAACCCGGCGCAACTGGCACACGGCATCTCGATCGCGCTCTACAACACGGCTTTCGGCCTGATCGTGGCGATTCCGACGCTCATTTTCTGGCGCTACTTCCGCAGCCGGGTCGACGAATACCTGCTGAACCTCGAGCTGTCGGGCGAGCGTTTCGCCCGCCATCTGAACGCCCTGCGCAAGTGACGTCATGACCCGAGGCCGCATGCAGTTCCGCCATGGCGCGCGCGACGAGCCGGAGATCAACCTGATCCCGTTCATCGACGTGCTGCTGGTGATCCTGATCTTCCTGATGCTGTCGACCACGTACAGCAAGTTCACCGAAATGCAGCTGCGGCTGCCGACCGCGGACGTCGACGCGCAGCGCGACTATCCGAAGGAAGTGATCGTGGCGGTGTCGGCCGACGGCCGCTACTCGGTCAACAAGACGCCTCTGGCCGACCGCAATGTCGAAGCCGTGGCCGCCGCGCTTGCGGCCGCGGCCACCGGCGGCAAGGACAGCGTGGTGATCATCAGCGCCGACGCAACCAGCCCGCACCAGGCCGTCGTCACGGTGATGGAAGCCGCGCGCCGCGCCGGCCTGATGCAGATCACCTTCGCAGCCCAGTCGACGGCGCAAGCCGGGCGCTGAGTGCCGTCCGAAGGCCGCAGCAGCACGGAGGCGCCTGCCGCCTCGCGACTGCAGGAAGCGTGGCTGCGCCGCGGCCCGCTGGCCTGCCTGCTGTGGCCGCTGTCGCTGCTCTATGCGGCCCTCTTCGCCGTTCGGGGCTGGCTCTATCGCCTCGGATGGCTTCGCTCGGAACGCGTGCCCGTGCCGGTGATCGTCGTCGGCAACGTGATCGCGGGCGGCGCCGGCAAGACGCCGGTGGTGATGGCGGTGGTGCGGCATCTGCGCGCGCGCGGCATCCAGGTGGGCGTGGTGTCCCGCGGCTACGGCCGGCGCACCGACGACTGCCGCGAAGTGACGGGTGACAGCAATCCCAGCGACGTCGGCGACGAGCCCGCCCTGATTCACCACGCCACGAAGGCCCCCGTGTTCGTCGCGCGCAAGCGCATCGAGGCGGCCCGCGCGCTGCTCGAGCGGCATCCCAGCACGCAAGTCATCGTCAGCGACGACGGGCTGCAGCACCTGGCGCTGGCTCGCGACATCGAGATCTGCGTGTTCGACGACCGGGGCATCGGCAACGGCTGGCGACTGCCAGCGGGCCCCCTGCGCGAGGCGTGGCCACGTCGCTGCGATCTGGTGTTGCACAGCGGCGAACGCCCCGCATTCGCAGGCGGCTACACCGCTTCGCGCCGCCTCGCCGACTACGCCCTCACAAGCGACGGCCAACGCGTGCCGCTGAACACCCTGGCGGGCAGGCCAGTGACCGCACTCGCGGCCATCGCACGCCCGGAGGCCTTCTTCGCCATGCTCCGGGGCCGTGGCCTCACGCTCGCCGAAACCATCGCTCTACCCGATCACTTCGACTTCGACGCCTGGGAACGCTCGCTCAATGCCGACGGCCCTCTCGTCTGCACCGAAAAGGACGCGGTCAAGCTGTGGCACAAGGCACCCGGCGTGCTGGCCGTGCCCCTGCTCTTCGCACCCGTTCCGGAATTCTTCACTGCGCTCGACGCAAAGCTATCATCGCTCGATGGATACCAAGCTGCTTGAACTGCTCGTCTGCCCCGTCACCAAGGGTCCGTTGACCTGGAACCCCGAGAAGCAGGAGCTCTGCTCGCGCAGCGCGCGCCTGGCCTACCCGGTGCGCGACGGCATTCCCGTGCTGCTGGAAAACGAGGCACGTACGCTTTCCGACGAAGAGCTCGGGCTGTGAGCTTCACGGTTCTGGTGCCGGCGCGCCTGGCGTCGACAAGGCTCCCCAACAAACCCCTGGCCGACATCGCCGGCGTGCCGATGGTGGTGCGCGTGGCCCGGCGTGCCAGCGAATCCGGCGCCGTGCGCGTGGTGGTGGCCGGGGACGACGCATCGATCATCGACGCCTGCAAGGCGCATGGCGTCGAGGCGATCCTGACCCGCCAGGACCACCCCAGCGGCACCGACCGGCTGGCCGAAGCCTGCGAGCAGCTCGGCCTCGACGGCGACGACATCGTCGTCAACGTGCAAGGCGACGAGCCCCTGATCGACCCGGCGCTGATCGATGCCGTGGCCGCCACGCTGGCCACCCACGCAGAGGCCGCGATGAGCACTGCGGCCCACGAGATCGATTCGCTGGCCGACTTCATGAATCCGAACGTGGTGAAGGCCGTGCTCGACGCACGGGGCAACGCCATGTACTTCAGCCGTGCGCCCATCCCCTGGTGGCGCGACGGCTCCGCCAACGGCGCCGCGCCGACGGTGCTGCCCACGCCGGCTCCCCTGCGCCACATTGGCATCTACGGCTACCGCGCAGGCTTCGTGCGCAAGTTTCCGTCGCTGCCGCCGTCGCCAGTCGAGGCGACGGAAGCGCTTGAGCAGTTGCGGGCGCTATGGCACGGACACCGCATTGCCGTACACGTGAGCCACGTGGCTCCCGGCCCGGGTATCGACACGCCCGAAGACCTGGCGCGCGTGCGCGCGGTCTTCGCCGCCGGCCCGACAGCCTGAGGGGCTCGACGTGCCTGTCGGGGCAGCGGCAAATCCCGGGAAGCACGCGTGCTATCCTCGAAGCAACTCCGCCCTGCCCAAAGCCCCTGAAGCCGACGCCTGGCGCGACACAAAATCTAAGAACCGTCCGAGGACACCATGAGACTAATTTTGCTGGGCGCGCCCGGGGCGGGCAAAGGCACGCAAGCGGCCTTCATTTGCCAGAAGTACAGCATCCCCCAAATCTCGACCGGCGACATGCTGCGCGCCGCCGTCAAGGCCGGCACGCCGCTCGGTCTGCAGGCCAAGGCCGTCATGGATGCGGGCGCACTGGTCAGCGATGACCTGATCATCAATCTCGTGAAGGAACGCATCGCCCAGGCCGATTGCGCCAGCGGCTTCCTGTTCGACGGCTTCCCCCGCACCATTCCGCAAGCCGACGCCATGAAGGCGGCGGGCGTCAAGCTCGACTACGTGCTCGAAATCGACGTGCCCTTCGGCGACATCATCGAGCGCATGAGCGGCCGCCGCTCGCACCCGGCTTCGGGGCGCACCTATCACGTCAAGTTCAACCCGCCCAAGGTGGAAGGCAAGGATGACGTCACCGGCGAAGACCTGATCCAGCGCGAGGACGACAAGGAAGAAACCGTGCGCAAGCGGCTCGACGTGTACAGCCAGCAGACGCGTCCGCTGGTCGACTACTACTCGGCCTGGGCCAAGACCGATCCGGCCGCCGCGCCGAAGTACCGCGCCATCAAGGGCGTGGGCACGGTCGATGAAATCACCCAGCGCGCACTCGCAGCGCTGAGCAGCTGATTGCCGGCCGCCCTCCGACAGGGCGGCCACCACCTCACCCGAGCAACTCGAGCATCAGCGCGATACGCGCCTTCACCGGCGTGAGCGTGCCCGCGTCCCGCAGCCGGTCATCGGCTTTCGGCAGGATGCGCCCGTTCATGCAGCGCGTCGCACGAACCACCGCCACGCCCGCCTCTTGCGCCTTCAGCGCGGCCGCTTCGAGCGCGTGATGCAGCGTGCCGTTGCCCGTGGCGGCCAGCACCAGTCCACGGACCGGTTCGGCGTTGCCGGGTTGCAGCAGTGCCTCGACGACAGCACCGCTCGCACCGGCATGGCTCATGACGATCTCCACGCGAGGCCACCGAACGGGAGCCGCCTCGAAGATCTTCGAGGCCGGCAGCGCCTCGCCCTCGGGCCACGCCCTCACACGGCGGACCTCGCCCTCTTCCACATAGCCCACCGGGCCCGCGTCGCCAGATGCGAAGGCATCGAGCCTGTAGGTATGCACCTTCTGGACATCGGCGCCACTGTGGATCGCCCCGGCGCACACCACGGCCACCCCCTTAGCACCGGCTGCCAGAGCCACGCCGATGGCGTCACGCACGTTCTGCGGACCATCGGGCGACAGCGCGCTCGCCGGCCGCATGGCGCAAGTCAGCACCACGGGCTTCGCGGATGCCAGCACCGAATGCAGGAAGAAGGCCGTCTCCTCCAGCGTGTCGGTGCCGTGCGTGATCACCACGCCTGCCACGTCGGGCTCCGCAAGCCAGTGTGCGCAACGCTGCGCGAGCTTTTGCCAAGTCTCGAACGACATGTCCTTGCTGTCCAGTTGCGCGACCTGCTCCGCCACCAGCGTCACGCCCTGGGGGGCCTCGATGCCGCCCAGAAGGTCGGCCACGCCCACCTGCCCGGCCGTGTAGCCGATGTTGTCGCCGCTGCTGGCAGCCTTGCCGGCGATGGTGCCGCCGGTGCCCAGCACGACCACGCGGCGCAGTTCAGGCGAAGGGAAATCAGGCATGGCTTGTCAACTTTTTAAAACTGGTTAAAAATACAGGTACTGGATATCTAGCCAGTGCCGCAAGGAACCACATATGCAGTTCGCCGTGAAGCTTACAGCCCGCCAGCAGCAGATCCTGGACTTGATCCAGAGCGCCATCGCCCGCACCGGAGCGCCACCCACGCGCGCCGAAATCGCCAATGAACTCGGGTTCAAGTCGGCCAACGCGGCCGAAGAGCACCTGCAGGCCTTGGCCCGCAAGGGTGTCATCGAACTCGTCAGCGGCACCTCGCGCGGCATCCGCCTCAAGGGCGACGCCCTGCGGTCGCTGAACGAAACGCGCCACCGCGAAGGCGGCCAGTTCTCGCTCTCGCTGCCCGGCATGGCGCAACTGGCGCTGCCGCTCATCGGCCGCGTCGCTGCAGGCTCGCCCATCTTGGCGCAGGAGCACGTCGACCAGACCTACTACGTCGAGAACACGCTGTTCCAGCGCCAGCCTGACTACCTGCTCAAGGTGCGCGGCATGTCCATGCGAGACGCCGGCATCATGGACGGCGACCTGCTCGCCGTGCAGGCCACCAAGGAAGCGCGCAACGGCCAGATCGTGGTTGCGCGCCTGGGCGACGAAGTCACCGTCAAGCGCCTGAAGCGCAACAAGCAGGTCATCGAGCTGCACGCAGAGAACCCCGACTACCCGACCATCATCGTCCAGCCCGGCGAGCCCTTCGAGATCGAAGGCCTCGCGGTGGGCCTCATCCGCAACACCATGCTGATGTAGGCCTGCGGGCCTGCTGGCAGCAGCACTCATCCGGCCGCAACAGGTGGCGGGCGTATGGCGCGAAGTCGCCATCACCCTGTCGCGGCCGTTTCAAGAAATCCTGCCTGTGTTCAACCTCATACTTTTTTGGAGTTCACATGGGAATCGCCCTCCTCGCCATCGCTGATTTCTGGATGCCGCTGCAATCGCTCGCCAGCCGTTTGATCCCGGCGCGCCGCCCTCATCGCCACGCCTCGCTCGATCACAGCGAGACTTCCGCCGGCCTGCGCTACGTTGCGGTGCGTCCGACGTGCGGCTCGACGCCCCCGGTGGCTGAAGCAGCCCCGACCGTGCGCCCGCTGCGCGTGGTACGCGTGGTAGACGGAAAGGGCCAGCAGCGCAGCAGCAACCGTGTCTTGATTTCCGGCCGAATGGACGACGTGTGCGCGGAGCTTGACCGGCTGGCGGCTCTCGAAGCGGCCGAAACGATGGTCGCCGCGCACCGCTCCACACGCCTGCACTGAGGCCCGGCACCCCTGGGAGAGCCCGTCGGCAGTGGGTATCCAAACGTTCGGGGGTGCGACATCCCAATGCTGCGAGGCACAATGGCACGCCATGAATATTGTGATCCTCGACGACTATCAGGACGCCGTGCGCAAATTGCGCTGCGCCGCCAAGCTGGACGCGTACGCAGCCAAGGTCTATACCAACACGGTCAAGGGCATCGGGCAACTCTCGGTTCGCCTCAAGGACGCCGACGTGATCGTGCTGATTCGCGAGCGAACACAGATCTCCCGGCAGCTCATCGAGAAGCTGCCCAAGCTCAAGCTCATCTCGCAGACCGGTCGCGTCGCGGGCCACATCGACGTGGCGGCCTGCACCGAGCGCGGCATCGCCGTGGCGGAAGGCTCCGGCTCTCCCCAGGCACCTGCCGAGCTCACATGGGCGCTCATCATGGCCGCCATGCGCCGGCTGCCGCAGTACATCAGCAACCTCAAGCACGGGGCTTGGCAGCAGTCAGGGCTCAAGTCGGCCTCGATGCCGCCCAACTTCGGGCTGGGCTCGGTGCTCAAGGGCAAGACGCTCTGCATCTGGGGCTACGGCCGCATCGGCCAGTTGGTCGCGCGCTACGGGCAGGCCTTCGGAATGCAGGTCGTGATCTGGGGGCGTGAAGCCAGCTGCGCCAAGGCCCGTTCCGACGGCTTCCAGGTGGCGCAGAACCGCCATGAGTTCTTTGCAGCCGCCGACGTGCTCTCCGTCCACCTGCGGCTCAATGAGGAAACCAACGGCCTCATCACGCTCGAAGACCTCTCGCGCATGAAGCCGACGGCGCTGTTCGTCAACACCTCGCGCGCCGAGCTGGTCGAGGCCGACGCGCTGCTCGCGGCGCTCAACCGTGGCCGTCCCGGGCTGGCCGCCATCGACGTGTTCGAGAGTGAGCCGCCGCTGCAGGGCCATGCGCTGCTGCGGCTGGAGAACTGCATCTGCACCCCGCACATCGGCTACGTCGAGCAGGAAAGCTACGAGAGCTACTTCGGCCAGGCTTTCGACAACGTCGTGAGCTACATCAACGGCAATCCCACGAACATCGTGAATCCCGGCGCGCTGCAGGTTCGCCGGTGAGCCGGCCTGCGCCCAAGGGTGCGCTCTGGGCGCTGCTGGCCGGCAACTTCGTGATCGGCACGGGCGTGATGGTCGTGCCCGGCACGCTCAATGAAATCAGCGCCTCCCTGGCTGTTTCGGTCGCGACCGCCGGCCAGTTGATCACTGCCGCGGCAGCGGTGATGTGCATCGGCGCGCCGCTGCTGGCCGCCGCCGTCGCGGGCTGGGACCGCCGCCTGCTGCTCGCCCTTACCCTGCTCTGGTACGCGGCGGGCCACGCTCTCGCGGCGCTCATGCCCAGCTTCGGCGCGCTGCTGCCGGTGCGCATGCTCACGGTGATAGCCCCCGCCATCTTCACGCCCCAGGCGGCGGCCTGCGCCGGCATGCTGGTACCGCCCGAGCAACGCGGGCGCGCCGTCACCTTCGTTTTTCTTGGCTGGTCGATGGCCTCGGTGCTGGGCCTGCCTATCGGCGCGCTGATCGGCGGGCATCTGGGCTGGCGCATGGCCTTCGTGGCGATTGCCCTGCTCAGCGTCGTGAGCGCGGCGTCGATCTGGCTCACCTTGCCCAGCGGCATTCGCCCGGCGGCACTCACCGCCGCCGCCTGGTCGCGCGTGCTGCGCAGTCCGGTGCTGATGGGCATCGTGTCGGTAACGGCGCTGCAAGGCACCGGGCAGTTCGTGCTGTTCAGCTATTTCGGCCCCATCCTCAAGCAGAGCTTTGGTGCGGACGCGACCACGCTGAGCGTGATGTGGGCCCTGTTCGGCGCCTGCGGGCTCATCGGCAACATGGTGGTCAGCCGCTTCATCGACCGCGTCGGGGCCGGGCGCATGGTGCTGGTCACTACCGTGCTGATCGCGCTGAGCCTGCTCTTGTGGCCGACGGCTTCCACGCTCGCCTGGCTGGCCGTGGTGCTGGTGCCCTGGGGGTTGGGCTGCTTCGCCACCAATTCGGCCCAGCAGGCCCGCCTGGTAGGCCTGGCGCCGGCCCTCGCGCCAGGCTCGGTGGCGCTCAACAGTTCCGGCATCTACACAGGCCAGGCCGTGGGCGCGGCGCTCGGCGGCTGGCTGCTGGCGCACGACGCGGCGGCGTGGATGAGCTGGGTCGGCTTCGGCGTCATGCTGGTGGCCATCGCGCTGAGCATCGCCATCGACCGCAGCCGCCGCCCGGCCTGAAATCGCGCCCCCGCGTAAAACCCGTCACGCCCCGCCCTCGCGCAACTGCAAAATCGGAGGTGACGACAGCGCTTGCGTCGGCGCCTGCGCGGCAGGCCGGATACCCCTCAACCAGCGAAAATCTTCAGCAAATGACAGTGAACTACACCCGAATCGGCGTCATAGGCGCCGGCGCCATGGGTCGCGGCATCGCGCAGATCGCCGCCCAGGCAGGCAGCGAAGTGCTGCTGCTCGACAGCTTCGCGGGCGCCGCGGCGCGCGGCCGCGAAGCCCTCGCAGCCCAATGGAACAAGCTGCATGAAAAGGGCAAGATCGACGCCGCCGCGCGCGACGCATACATCGCCCGCGTCAAGGCGGTCGATTCGATCCAGGCGCTCGCCGGCTGCGGCCTGGTGGTCGAGGCCGTGGTCGAAGACCTGGAAGTCAAGCGCAAACTGTTCCGCGAACTCGAAGGCGTGGTGGCCGAGAGCGCCACGCTGGTCACCAACACCTCGTCGCTGTCGGTGACGGCCATCGCGGCCGGGCTCGCGCACCCCGAGCGTGTCGCGGGCTTCCACTTCTTCAATCCCGTGCCGCTCATGAAGGTGGTCGAGGTGGTCGCGGGCTTCAAGACCGCCCCCGAGGTCTGCGCGCAGCTGGCGGGCTACGCCAGGCAGATGGGCCACAGCGCGGTGCAGGCGCAAGACACCCCCGGCTTCATCGTCAACCACGCAGGCCGCGGCTACGGCACCGAGGCGCTGCGCATCGTCAGCGAAGGCGTGGCCGATTTCGCCACCATCGACCGCATCCTCAAGGACCAGGCGGGCTTTCGCCTCGGCCCGTTCGAGCTGCTGGACCTGACGGCGCTCGACGTGTCGCACCCGGTGATGGAGTCGATCTATCACCAGTATTTCGAGGAACCCCGCTTCCGCCCGAGCGTGATCACCGCGCAGCGCCTGGCCGCCGGCGCGCTGGGCCGCAAGACGGGCGAAGGCTTCTACCGCTACACCGATGGCGTGATGCAGCAGGCGCCCGAAGCCCCCGCGCCCGTGGTCGACGGCACGCCTTCGGTCTGGGTGTCGCCGCGTGCGGCACGCCGTGCGGAGTTGCTGCGCCTGGTGAACACGCTGGGCGCGCAGATCGACAGCGGCGCCGCGCCCGCGCCGCATTCGCTGATCCTGGTGGCACCGCTGGGCTTCGACGTGACCACCGTGGCCGCCGTCGAGCGCCTGGACGCCACGCGCACCATCGGCATCGACATGCTGATCGACGACGCTGCCACCAAGCGCCGCGTGCTCGCCACCAATCCGGCCACGCGCCGCGACATCCGCGATGCCGCGCATGCCCTGTTCGCGCGCGACGGCAAGGCGGTGAGCGTGATCCGCGACAGCGGCGGCTTCGTCACGCAGCGCGTGATCGGCACCATCGTCAACATCGCCGCCGACATGTGCCAGCAGCGCGTGTGCACGCCTGCCGACCTGGAGACCGCCGTGCAGCTGGGCCTGGGCTATCCACGAGGCCCGCTGGCCATGGGCAACCTCTTCGGGCCGACCAACATGCTCGAGGTGCTGTTCAACCTGCAGACGGTGTATGGCGATCCTCGCTATCGCCCGAGCCCGTGGCTGCGCCGCCGCGGCGCGCTGGGCCTGAGCCTGCTGCACGAAGAAGAATAAGAAAACCATGACCGCCGAACTCAAGAGCACCAGCGAAGGCAGCACCATGGTGCTGACCATCTCCAACCCGACCCAGCGCAATGCACTGGGCCCCGAGATCTACGCCGCCGGCATCGAGGCGCTCAACGGCGCCGAGGGCAGCGCGGAGATCCGCAGCGTCGTCATCGTGGGCGAAGGCGAATGGTTCTGCGCCGGCGGCTCGCTGCAGCGGCTGCTGGCCAACCGCCAGCTCGACCGCTCGGTGCAGGCCGAGAGCATCGAGGGGCTGCACAACTGGATCGACTCGATCCGCACCTTCCCCAAGCCGATCATCGCGGCGGTCGAGGGTGCTGCCGCCGGCGCCGGCTTCTCGCTGGCGCTGGCCTGCGATTTCGTGGTGGCGGCGCGCGACGCCATCTTCGCGGCCTCCTACAGCAACGTGGCGCTGTCGCCCGACGGCGGCCTGAGCTGGCACCTGGGGCAGCAGTTGCCGCGCCAGCTGGCGAGCGAATGGCTAATGAACGGCGAGCGCATCGGCGCGCCGCGCCTGCATGCGCTGGGCATGGTGAACGAGCTGACCGAGAACGGCCAGGCGCTGGCGGGTGCGCTGGCGCTGGCGGCCAAGCTCAATACCCGGGCGCCCAACTCGCTGGCCAGCATCAAGGAACTGCTGAGCGACGCGCGCGGCGCCACTCTGGCTTCGCAGCTCTCGCAGGAGCGCGACCACTTCGTGCGCAACCTGCACCATCCGAACGCGGGCATCGGCATTGCCGCGTTCCTCGAGAAGAAGCCGCCGCAGTACGAGTAACGGCGCGCCGCGTCGCTCCCGTGACACCCATCAGCTTTTCAGTCGCCGAGAGGACAGACCAATGGACGACCCCATTCTTACTATCGAAGAACGTGAAGCGATCAACAGTGGTCGCTGGTTTTCTTCCCTATCTCCTTCGCTACGGCACGACATCCTCCGATGTGCTTTCGTCAAACGCTACAAGGACGGCGACCTGATCGCCGCCCGCGGCGACCCGCCCGATCACTGGATCGCCTGCGCCAAGGGCGCGGTGCGCGTCAGCTCGACGGCGGTCTCCGGCAAGCAGGTGACGCTGACCTACGTGGAGCCGGGCATCTGGTTCGGCGACGTGGCGATGTTCGACGGGGACCGGCGCACGCACGACACCTACTCGCACGGCGACAGCACCATTCTTTGCGTGGCGCGCGCCGACTTCCAGAAGATCCTGGCGTCGCACGTGGAGCTGTACGAAGCACTGATGCGGCTGCAGGCGCGCCGCATCCGCACGCTGTTCGGGCTGGTGGAAGACCTCAACACCCTGCCCCTGCGGGCGCGGCTGGCCAAGCAGCTCATTCACCTCGTGCGCAGCTACGGCGTGCCCAACCTGGACGACGGCAGCCAGATGCGCATCGGCCTGCAACTGGCGCAGGAAGAACTGGCGCAGCTACTGGGCGCATCGCGCCAGCGGGTCAACCAGGAACTCAAGACGATGGAGCGCGAGGGCACCATCCGGATCGAGCCGGGCGGTCTGGTCGTGCTGGATCGCGCGGCCTTGATGCGCGTCTCGGAAGCTGAAAACTAGAACACAGACAAACCGACATGAGCCAGCAGGACTTCTCCAACTTCATCGGCACCCGCGCCGTCTCGCAACAGCACGCCTTCGACATCGATGCGCTCTCCGCCTGGCTCGAGAAGAACCTCGACGGGTTCAAGGGCCCGCTGACGGTGGAGATGTTCAAGGGCGGCCAGTCGAACCCGACCTACAAGCTGGTCACGCCTTCGCAGAGCTACGTGATGCGCGCCAAGCCGGGCCCGGTCGCCAAGCTGCTGCCCTCGGCCCATGCGGTGGAGCGCGAGTTCAAGGTCATGAGCGGCCTGGCCGGTACCGACGTGCCGGTGCCGCGCATGTACTGCCTGTGCGAAGACGAAGCCGTCATCGGCCGCGCCTTCTACGTGATGGAGTTCATGCAGGGCCGCGTGCTGTGGGACCAGTCGCTGCCCGGAATGAGCAATGCCGAGCGCGCGGCCCATTACGACGAGATGAACCGCGTGATCTCGGCGCTGCATACGGTGAAGTTCGCCGAGCGCGGCCTGGCCGACTACGGCAAGCCCGGCAACTATTTCGAGCGCCAGATCGGCCGCTGGAGCAAGCAGTACAAGGCCTCGACCGACGGTGCCGGCGAGCTTTCACAGCCCATCGAAGCCATGGAGCGGCTGATCGACTGGCTGCCCGCCCATATGCCGGCGAGCGCTCGCGACGAAAGCAAGGTGTCGATCGTCCATGGGGACTATCGCCTGGACAACGTGATGTTCCATGCCACCGAGCCGCGCATCATCGCGGTGCTCGACTGGGAGCTTTCCACGCTGGGCCATCCGCTGGCCGACTTCAGCTACCACTGCATGTCGTGGCATATGCCGCCCACCACCGGGCGCGGCATCGGCGGCGTGGACGTCGCCTCGCTGGGCATTCCCACCGAAAGCGAATACATCCGCCGCTATTGCGAACGCACCCGCATCAGCACGCCAGAGGCGCTGGCGCCCGACTGGAACTTCTACCAGGCCTACAACCTGTTCCGCATGGCCGCGATCCTGCAAGGCATTGCCAAGCGGGTCGAGGCCGGCACCGCATCGAGCGAGCAAGCCGTGGCTTCCGCCCGCGGCGCGCGCCCCATGGCCGAAATGGCCTGGCAGTTCGCCCAGAAGGCCTGACCGCCGACCCCACACCCACCAGGAGACGAAGATGGATTTCGAATACTCGGCCAAGACCAAAGACCTGCAGAAACGCGTCAAGGCGTTCATGGACGAAAACATCTACCCGGCCGAAGCCGAGTACAGCGCCGAGCTGGCCGCCAACACGGCCGCAGGCAAGCGCTGGACGGCGCTGAAGACGGTCGAGAAGGTCAAGGAGAAGGCCAAGGCCCAGGGCCTGTGGAACCTGTTCCTGCCGGTCGACAGCGCCTCGGCCTCCGGCTACTCCGGCGCCGGCCTCACCAACCAGGAATACGCGCCGCTGGCCGAGATCATGGGCGCGGTGCCGTGGGCCAGCGAGGCCTTCAACTGCTCGGCGCCCGACACCGGCAACATGGAAACCATCGCGCGCTACGGCTCGGAGGAAATCAAGGCACGCTGGCTCAAGCCGTTGCTCGAAGGCCAGATCCGCTCCGCCTTCGCCATGACCGAGCCCGACGTTGCCTCGAGCGATGCCACCAACATCTCCACGCGCATCGAGCGCCAGGGCGACGAATACGTCATCAACGGCCACAAGTGGTGGATTTCCGGTGCGGCCGACCCGCGTTGCGCCGTGTTCATCACCATGGGCAAGAGCGACCCCGACGCACCCCGCCACTCGCAGCAGAGCATGGTCGTGGTGCCGGCCGACGCCAAGGGCATCCGCATCGTGCGCCCGCTCAACGTGATGGGCTACGACGACGCGCCGCACGGCCACGTCGAGATGTACTTCGAGAACGTGCGCGTGCCGGTGGGCAACATCCTGCTGGGCGAAGGCCGCGGCTTCGAGATCGCCCAGGGCCGCCTCGGCCCGGGACGCATCCACCACTGCATGCGCCTGATCGGCCTGGCCGAGCGTGCGCTCGAGCTGATGTGCAAGCGCGCATCGTCGCGCGTGGCCTTCGGCAAGACCGTGGCCTCGCAGACCGTGACGCAGGAACGCATCGCCGAAGCACGCTGCAAGATCGACATGGCCCGCCTGCTCACGCTCAAGGCCGCATGGCTGATGGACGTGGCCGGCAACAAGGTCGCCAAGAACGAGATCGCGATGATCAAGGTGGTGGCGCCGAGCATGGCCTGCCAGGTGATCGACTGGGCCATGCAAGTGCACGGCGGCGGCGGCATGTGCGACGACTTCCCGCTGGCATACGCCTACGCCGGTGCCCGCACGCTGCGCTTCGCGGACGGCCCGGACGAAGTGCACCGCAACGCGATCGCCAAGTGGGAGCTGGGCAAGTACGCACCGAACAAGGCCGACGCCGAGATGCCGGTGACGCGCTTCTGATGGACTTGCCACCTCTTCCCTCGGGGAGAGTACTGGAGTGAGGGCCGACGGCGATCAACTCGCCTCGGCCCTTTTTCTTTTCAGAGCTTCTTCTGCAGGAACACCGCGTGCCCGAATTCCGGGTCGAGCTGGTAGCTCGCGAAGCCCTCGCGCTCGTAGGTGCGCAGCGCGGGCTTGTTGTTCGACAGCACTTCGAGCGTGAGCTTGCATGCGCCACGCCTGCGCGCCTCCTGCTCGACCCGAGCGAACATCTTCCGCGCAACGCCCTGGCCGCGGTGGCTGGGCAGCACGACCACGTCGTGCACATTGACCAGCGGCTTGCAGGCGAAGGTCGAGAAGCCCTCCAGGCAGTTGATGAGGCCCACGGGCTGCCCGCCCTCGAAAGCGAGCACGCTGAAGGCCTGAGGACGCGCCGCCAGGGCTGCCGGAAGATTTTCTCGGACCGCGGGGTCAAGAGGCTCGCCGCCGCCGGCAGGCTCGCTCGCATAGGCGTTGAGAAGATCCACCACGGCCGCGGCCTGAACCGCGTCACGGTAGTCGGCCAGGAAGACCTCGATCTGCGAGCCCGCCGTCATCGCGCGGGCTCCAGCGTGGCCGCCAGGCGCCTTGCGCAGGATTCGGCCACCTTCGCATCGCGGGCCTCGACCATCACCCGCACCAGCGGCTCGGTGCCGCTCGCGCGGATCAGCACGCGGCCGGCATCGCCGAGTTCGGCCTCGATGCGTTCGGTTTCGGCTGCCAGCGCCTTGTTGTCCTTCCAGTTCTGGTCGGGCGCGATGCGCACGTTGATCAGCGTCTGGGGGAACAGCGTGACGCCGTCGAGAAGTTGCGCCACGGTCTTGCCGCTGCGCACGCAGGCCTGCAGCACCTGCAGCGCACTGACGATGCCGTCGCCGGTGGTGTGGCGGTCGAGTGCCAGCAGATGGCCCGAGCCTTCGCCGCCCAGCAGCCAGCCGCGCTTGTCGAGTTCTTCGAGCACGTAGCGGTCGCCGACCTTGGCGCGCACGAACTCGATGCCGAGCCCGCGCAGGGCAACCTCGACGGCCTTGTTGGTCATGAGCGTGCCGACCACGCCCACGGGCTTCTCGCCGCGCGCGATGCGCTCCGCCACCATCAGGTAGAGCAGCTCGTCGCCGTTGAACAGGCGCCCGCTCGCGTCGACCAGCTGCAGGCGGTCGGCGTCGCCGTCGAGTGCGATGCCGTAGTCGGCCTTCTGCGCCGTCACGGCGGCCACCAGCGCTTCGGGATGGGTGGCGCCGAAGCCCTTGTTGATGTTCAGCCCGTCGGGCGAGACACCGATGCTGCTCACCTCCGCGCCCAGTTCATGGAACACGTTCGGCGCCACCTGATAGGCCGCACCGTGCGCCGCATCGACCACCAGCTTCATGTCGCGCAGGGTGAGGTCGTTGGCGAAGGTGCTCTTGCAGAACTCGATGTAGCGGCCAGGCGCGTCGTTGAGGCGGCGGGCCTTGCCGAGGTTCGCGGAGTCGACCCACACCGGGTCTTCTTCCAGCGCGGCTTCCACCGCCAGTTCCCAGGCGTCGTCGAGCTTGGTGCCCTGCGCGCTGAAGAACTTGATGCCGTTGTCGGGGTAGGCGTTGTGGCTCGCGCTGATCACCACGCCGAGGCTCGCGCGCTGGGCGCGCGTGAGATACGCCACGCCGGGCGTGGGCAGCGGGCCGAGCAGCACGACATCGACGCCCGCCGAATTGAAGCCCGACTCGAGCGCCGATTCGAGCATGTAGCCGGAAATGCGGGTGTCCTTGCCGATCAGCACCGTAGGGCGGGCCTGGCTCTTCTTGAGGACTCGGCCCACCGCGTGCGCGAGGCGCAGCACGAAGTCGGGAGTGATGGGCGCCTGGCCGACAGTGCCGCGGATGCCGTCGGTGCCGAAATATTTACGTGTCATGGTTGCTGTGTGTCTTGTTGTGTTTGTGTTGGCTGTTCCGCCCTCATGGCGCGCCATACGGCGATGGCTGCCACCGTGTCTCGCACGTCGTGCACGCGCACCACGGCTGCGCCGCGATCCACCGCCAGCACCGCCGCGGCGACGCTGGGCACGATGCGCTCGCTTGCCGCTTCGATGCCCGTGACGGCCCCGATCGACGATTTGCGCGACCAACCCAGGAGCAGCGGCAGGCCGCCCTCGAGCAGTTCGCGTTGCCGCGCCAGCAGCGCGAAATTCTGCACCACGGTCTTGCCGAAGCCGACGCCGGGGTCGAGCGTGATGCGCGAAGGCTCGACCTTCAGCGCGCGCAGCAGTTGCACCTGCGCCTGCAGGAAAGACAGCACTTCGGGGATCACGTCGCCACTCATCGGCACGGCCTGCATCGTTTGCGGGTCTCGGTGCATGTGCATCAGGCAGATGCCGCAGGACGGATGCGCCGCCACGGCCTCGCGCGCGCCAGGTTGGCGCAGCGCCCAGATGTCGTTGACGATGTCGGCGCCCAGGTCGAGCACCGCGCGCATGACCTCGGGCTTGTAGGTATCGATCGACAGCGGTACGTTGAGCTTGACGGCCTCGCGCACCACCGGCAGCACGCGCGCCAGTTCGGCGTCGAGCGGCACCGCCGGGCTGCCGGGGCGGGTCGATTCACCGCCGATGTCGAGGATGTCGGCGCCCTCTTTCAGCAGCTGCTCGCAGTGCCTGAGCGCAGCGTCGGTGGACGCATGCGCGCCGCCGTCGGAAAAGGAATCGGGCGTGACGTTGACGATGCCCATCACGCGCGGCTGCGCAAGGTCGATGCGAAAACGCGAGGTCTGCCAGACGGCAGCGCCACCATGAAAAACGGGGCCAGAGGCCCCGTCATCGCTTGAGATCAAGCCCACCTCAGGCCGCTGTGGGCGCCGGGTCGGGATTGACGGCCGGCGTGCCACCACTGCCACCGCTGCCCGAAGGCGGGATGCGCGGCGTCCAGTCCTTGGGCGGACGCGGAGCGCGGCCGGCCATGATGTCGTCGAGCTGTTCGCTGTCGATGGTTTCCCACTCGAGCAGCGCCTTGGCCATGGCGTGCATCTTGTCGCTGTTCTCCTCGATCAGGCGGCGCGCCAGGGCGTACTGCTCGTCGATGATGCGGCGCACTTCGGAGTCGACCTTTTCCATGGTCTGCTCGCTCATGTTCGTGGTCTTGGTGACCGAGCGGCCCAGGAACACTTCGCCTTCGTTCTCTGCGTAGACCATCGGGCCCAGTGCGTCGGTCATGCCGTAGCGCGTGACCATGTCGCGGGCGATGGAGGTCGCGCGCTCGAAGTCGTTGCTGGCGCCGGTGGTCATCTGGTGCATGAACACTTCTTCGGCGATGCGGCCACCGAACAGCATGCTGATCTGGTTCAGCATGTATTCGCGGTCATAGCTGTAGCGATCCTGCGACGGCAGGCTCATGGTCACACCGAGAGCGCGGCCACGAGGAATGATCGTGACCTTGTGGACCGGATCGCACTTGGGCAGCAGCTTGCCGATGAGGGCGTGGCCAGACTCGTGGTAAGCCGTGTTGCGGCGCTCTTCCTCGGGCATGACCATGCTCTTGCGCTCGGGGCCCATGAAGATCTTGTCCTTGGCCTTCTCGAAGTCCTGCATCTCGACCACGCGCGCATTGCGGCGAGCAGCCATCAGGGCGGCTTCGTTGCAGAGGTTGGCCAGGTCGGCGCCCGACATGCCGGGGGTGCCACGGGCGATGACGCTCGGATTCACGTCCTGGCCCAGCGGGACCTTGCGCATGTGCACGCCGAGGATCTGCTCGCGACCGCGGATGTCCGGCAGCGTAACGTACACCTGACGGTCGAAACGGCCGGGGCGCAGCAGCGCGGCGTCCAGGATGTCCGGGCGGTTGGTGGCAGCCACCACGATCACGCCGAGGTTGGTTTCGAAACCGTCCATCTCGACCAGCATCTGGTTGAGCGTTTGTTCGCGCTCGTCGTTGCCGCCGCCAAGGCCGGCACCGCGCTGACGGCCCACCGCATCGATTTCGTCGATGAAGATGATGCAGGGAGCGTTTTTCTTGGCGTTCTCGAACATGTCGCGGACACGGGCAGCGCCCACGCCGACGAACATTTCGACGAAGTCGGAGCCCGAGATCGAGAAGAACGGCACCTTGGCTTCGCCGGCGATCGACTTGGCCAGCAAGGTCTTGCCGGTGCCGGGAGGGCCGACCAGCAGCAAACCGCGGGGGATGCGGCCGCCGAGCTTCTGGAAGCGCTGCGGGTCTTTCAGGAAGTCGACGACTTCACGGACTTCTTCTTTTGCCTCGTCGCAGCCTGCGACGTCGGCGAAGGTGACCGTGTTGTTGTTCTCGTCCATCATGCGGGCCTTGCTCTTGCCGAAGCTGAACGCCCCGCCCTTGCCGCCGCCCTGCATCTGGCGCATGAAGTAGATCCACACGCCGATCAGCAACAGCATCGGGCCCCAGCTGACCAGCAGCGTCATGAGCAGAGAGCTCTCTTCGCGTGGCTTGACGTCGAACTTGACGTTGTGGTCGATCAGGTCGCCCACGAGGCCGCGGTCGAGCACCGTGGCGGTCGTGCGGATCTTGCGATCGTCGTTGGTGACGGCGATGATCTCGCCGCCGGCAGCGCCTTCGGGAATGACGGCGCTCTTGATTTGGTTATTCCGGACCTGGTCCAGAAACTCGGAGTAGCTGACTGCTCCCGAGCCGACGCCACCGCGGGTGTCGAACTGCTTGAACACAGTGAACAACACCATGGCAATGACGAGCCATACGGCAACTTTGGAAAACCACTGATTGTTCAAACGAAGCTCCAGTCGAAAGCGCGTGACGGGAAAATGAAAATACGCGCTGTGGGTACGCAATTGCGCCCCATTTTAGGCTTTTCAAGCTGCGAAAAGCGGGCATTTCCCTAAAGCAGCCATAGCCTGACAGGGGTTTGCGCCCTGTACGGGCAATCGGCGGCAAGGTATCAATGCGTATCTGAGGCCTTTAGACCCATTCCGACCAGGAAGGTCTCGGCCGATTTGTCCCGAGACGCCTTGGGCTTGAAGGGCTTCACGATGCGGAAATTGGCCTTGAAAAGCTTCACCAGATCGTCGTAGCCGCTGCCGTGGAAGAGCTTGGCCACCAGCGCGCCTTCAGGCTTCAGGTGATGCTGGGAGAAGTCGATTGCAAGCTCGATCAGGTGCGCCACGCGGGCGGCATCGGCCGAATGGATACCCGACAAGTTGGGCGCCATGTCGGACACCACCAGGTCAGCCTTGCGGCCGGCCAGCACGCCGAGCAACTGTTGCAGCAGCGCATCTTCGCGGAAGTCGCCCTGCAGGAAGGTCACGCCCTCGATGGGTTCCATCGGCAGGATATCCAGGGAAATGATGGTGCCGTTGAGTTCGCCTGCCGCAGCGCCATCGGGCGACATGCGCCTGCGCAGATACTGGCTCCAGGCCCCGGGCGTGGAGCCGAGGTCGACCACCAGTTGGCCCGGCTTGACGAGCCCGAGCGACTCGTCGATCTCCTTGAGCTTGTAGGCGGCCCGAGCGCGATAGCCCTCCTTGGTGGCGAGCTTCACGTAGGGGTCGTTGATATGGTCGTGAAGCCACGCTTTGTTGACTTTTTTGCTTTTGGCTTTGGTGCTCATGGGGGTCTTCGTGTACGCGTCGATAATACGGGGATGCCCGCCATTCAACTTACCCCTGCCGAGCGCAAGGTGCACCGCGCCGAAGCTCACCACCTGGATCCGATCGTCATGGTCGGTGGAGACGGGCTCACCCCTGCCGTAAAAAAAGAAGCCGACGCGGCGCTCAAGGCCCATGGCCTGATCAAGATCCGCGTTTTCTCCGACGACCGCCTTGCCCGCGACGCCATGCTGCGCGAGCTGGCCGATGAACTCGACGCCGCCCCTATTCAACACATCGGCAAGCTGCTGGTGCTGTGGCGCCCTAAGCCGGAAAAAGAGCGTGTGATCGATGAAGACCGCATGCCCGGCCCGCGCGACGTGAAGATCGTCAAGTACAGCAAGCGCGGCGGCCAGCGCCCTGAAATCAAGACACTGCGCGTGCTCGGCAACCAGCGCCTCACCCCCGGCGGCACCATCAAGCGCGCCAAGGCCAAGCGGCCGCTGTCGGCCAAGAAGCGCAACCAGTCGGACTGAGGCCGGTGGCAGTGCAAGGCGCCCAGCGCCATATCCTCTGCATGAAGTGGGGCACGAAATACGGCCCCGAGTACGTCAACAGGCTCTACGCGATGGTGCGCCGCAACCTCAGCGGCGACTTCAAGTTCGTGTGCCTGACGGACGACGGCAACGGCATTCGCCCGGAGGTGACATGCCTGCCGATTCCCCCGCTGAACCTCCAACTGGCTCCCGGCCAGCGCGATGGGGCCTGGAAGAAGCTCACCACCTTCGAGCAGGATCTGCATGGCCTGCGCGGCACGGCCCTTTTCCTGGATGTCGATGTGGTCGTCGTGGGCAGCCTCGATGCCTTCTTCGAGCAACCTGGCGAGTTCCTGATCATTCACGACTACGCCCGCCCCTGGCGGCGTGGCCGGATCACGGGAAATTCGTCGGTCTATCGCTTCGAGCTGGGTGCCCATGCCGACGTGCTGGCGTACTTCCGCGCCAACATGGACAAAGTCCAGGCCGAGTACCGCAACGAGCAGGCCTATTTGTCGGACATGCTCCACAAGCAAGGCAAGCTGGCCTACTGGCCCGCGGCCTGGTGCCCGAGCTTCAAGTACCACGGCATTCCGACCTGGCCAACCAACTACTGGGAAGAGCCCTTCGTGCCCGAGGGTGCGCGCGTCATGGTGTTCCATGGCGAATGCAACCCGCCGGACGCGCTGGCAGGCCGCCGCAACCGTGCCTTCCGGTTCATCCGGCCGGCAAGCTGGGTGGCGAAATACTGGAAAGAGTGAGGGATTGCGGAAGCGGCACCTGCCGCCTCCGCGCCGCGAATCAGCCCGGCTTGCGCTCGCCCATGCGCCAAAGCAGCGCACCGGCACACACCCACTGCACGAGGTACATCCCGCTGCCCACGGCGTGCCAGAGCTTGAGGTTGTCGCGCGCCACGATGCGCGGCGCCACGGCGTACTGCTGAAGCAGCGCCAGCAGCAAAGCCCCGAGAATCAGGAAAATCGCCGTCAGCGCCGGGCCGTCCATGCGGTCGTCGGCCTTGGCGCGAAAGTGGATCAGCAGGCTCAGCCCGCAGGCAACGGCAATCCAGCTCTGCGCCTCGAACAGCTGCGCCGCGAAGTTGCCCGCCACCGACGGATTGCCGAGCCTGGCGAACAGCATCGGCACCACCAGAAAGCCGATCGTGGTGAGGCTGCCCCACCAGAAGGCGGCCAGCATCAGCGCAACACGGTCTTTCATGGTTCGAATAGTCAGAGGTAGCGAACGGCCACGATCTCGTAGCGCTTCAGGCCGCCGGGCGCCTGCACTTCGGCGGTGTCGCCCTCTTCCTTGCCGATGAGCGCGCGCGCGATCGGGCTCGAAATGTTGATGAGGCCGAGCTTCAGGTCGGCTTCGTCTTCGCCGACGATCTGGTACTTCACGGCCTCGCCGGACTCCTCTTCTTCCAGTTCGACGGTCGAGCCGAATACCACCTTGCCGCCGGCGTCGAGCTCGCTCGGGTCGATGATCTGCGCGGCCGACAGCTTGCCTTCGACTTCCTGGATGCGGCCTTCGATGAAACCCTGGCGGTCCTTGGCGACTTCGTACTCGGCGTTCTCGCTCAGGTCGCCCTGGGCGCGTGCTTCGGAGATTGCATTGATGACCCAGGGACGGTCCACCGTCTTGAGCTGATGCAGTTCGGCGCGCAGTTTTTCAGCGCCGCGCTTGGTGATCGGAATGGTTGCCATGTTGTTGGTTCTCCATAAAGCGAAACCGCCGAACGCTGCCGTTCGGCGGTCGATTGAGGGAATTGATCAGACGAGTGTGCGTCCGGTCAGCCGGCTCAGAATAGCGAGCGGGCTCGAGTCGGGATTGTATTGCTTCGATGCAGCCAGATGAAGGGTCTGCTCGAGCATGTATTGCCCGGCCATCACTGCGTGCGAGGTCTGGTCGGAGAAGCACACCCACACCGAACCGGGCGGGAACTTGGCGGTCTCCTGCGGCGAGCTTTCCTGGTACGCCATGTCCGACTTCATGCCGTCGTGCAACTGCAGCATCAGGTGGTCGTACTCGCTGCGGAACGACTTGGTCACGTGCAGCGCCTGCAACAGCTTGGCCTGCCAGCGTACATAGGGCTTGGCGCGCGGCAGGAAGCGCTTGGCAATGTCCTCGAAAGGCTCGCCCACGCGCCAGACGCGCGGCGCGCCCTCGGGATTGACGTTGGTGAAAACACGCAGGATGCGTTCGCCGTAGTTGGGCCGCGACGGGAACGCATCGACATGCAAACGCCGGTCGTCCGCGCGCCATGACTGCACGCGCGTCTCGACCTGCGCCGGCCGGTAGCTGGTGGGCGCCAGCCGCAGGGCCGGCGTGTAGTGCGGCAGCAACCCGTGAATGAGCTGCGTGGCCTGCGCCCGGAAGCGCCCCACCATCGCGGCCGCCGTGCGCTGCACCGCCTCGTCGCCCACGGCGCCCTTGAGCTTGCCGTTGGCATCGAGGCTGATGTTGCGCACGTCGGGCGACAGCAGGCTCGGCGTCAGCAGGCTGCGCTCCTCGGGCAGCAGCTCGAAGCCCAGGCGCGGAAAGTACAGCACCTTGCCCGCTTCGAGCTCCGCGATCCACGCCTCGTTGGGCGTGGCCGCGTTCCAGTCCGTCAGGTCCAGTTCGACGAGCTGCGTTTCCATGATGACGACGCTCAGGCGGCTGCCAGTTGCGCGTGCATCTCCTGCACCGAGATCACGCCCAGCTCGTCCATGAAGCCCATGCCCTCGACCGCCGCTTCGGCGCCGAAGATCGTGGTGAACGTGGTCACGCGCGCCAGCAGTGCCGAGGTGCGGATCTGCCGCGAATCGGTGATGGCGTTGCGGCGTTCTTCCACCGTGTTGATGACCAGGGCAATCTCGTTGTTCTTGATCATGTCCACGATGTGCGGGCGGCCTTCGGTCACCTTGTTCACCGTCGCGCATTCGATGCCGGCGGCGCTGATCGCGGCGGCCGTGCCCTTGGTGGCGATCAGCTCGAAGCCCAGCTTGGCCAGGCCGCGCGCCACTTCCACCGCGCGTGCCTTGTCGTTGTTCTTCACCGAGATGAAGACCTTGCCCGACTTCGGCAGGTGCGTACCGGCACCGAGCTGCGACTTCACGAAGGCTTCGCCGAAGGTCTTGCCCACGCCCATCACTTCGCCGGTCGACTTCATCTCGGGGCCGAGGATGGTGTCCACGCCCGGGAACTTGACGAACGGGAACACGGCTTCCTTCACGCTGAAGTACGGCGGCGTGACTTCCTTCGTCACGCCCTGCGACTTCAGCGACTGGCCTGCCATGCAGCGCGCCGCCACCTTGGCGAGCTGGATGCCGGTGGCCTTGCTCACGTAGGGCACGGTGCGCGAGGCGCGCGGGTTCACTTCGAGCACGTAGATGACGTCCTTGCCGTCTTTCTGCTGGATCGCGAACTGCACGTTCATCAGGCCGACCACGTTCAGCGCGGCCGCCATTGCGGCGCTCTGGCGCTTCAGCTCGGCCACCGTGTCGGCGTTCAGGCTGTAGGGCGGCAGCGAGCAGGCGGAGTCACCCGAGTGCACGCCGGCCTGTTCGATGTGCTCCATCACGCCGCCGATCAGCGTGCCGCCTTCGGCGTCGCGGATGCAGTCGACGTCGCACTCGACGGCGTCGTTCAGGAAGCGGTCGAGCAGCACCGGCGAGTCGTTGCTGACCTTGACGGCCTCGCGCATGTAGCGCTCGAGGTCGCGCTGTTCGTGCACGATTTCCATCGCGCGGCCGCCGAGCACGTAGCTTGGGCGCACCACCAGCGGATAGCCCAGTGCCGCGGCCTTTTCGAGGGCTTCGGCTTCGGTACGCGCGGTGGCGTTCGGCGGCTGGCGCAGGCCCAGCTCATGAAGCAGCTTCTGGAAGCGCTCGCGGTCTTCGGCCGCGTCGATCATGTCGGGCGAGGTGCCGATGATCGGCACGCCATTCGCTTCGAGGTCGAGCGCGAGCTTCAGCGGCGTCTGGCCGCCGTACTGCACGATCACGCCGAGCGGCTTTTCCTTGTCGACGATCTCGAGCACGTCTTCGAGCGTGAGCGGCTCGAAGTACAGGCGGTCCGAGGTGTCGTAGTCGGTCGACACGGTCTCGGGGTTGCAGTTGACCATGATGGTCTCGTAGCCGTCCTCGCGCATGGCGAGCGCGGCATGCACGCAGCAGTAGTCGAACTCGATGCCCTGGCCGATGCGGTTGGGACCGCCGCCGAGCACCATGATCTTCTTCTTGTCGGTCGGGTCGGCCTCGCACTCGTCTTCATACGTCGAGTACATGTAGGCCGTGTTGGTCGCGAACTCGGCCGCGCAGGTGTCGACGCGCTTGTAGACCGGGCGCACGCCCAGGGCGCGGCGCTTCTCGCGGATGGCCGTGTCGGTGGTCTTCAGCTGGCGCGCGAGGCGGCGGTCGGAGAAGCCCTTCTTCTTCAGCGCAAGCAGCGTGTCGCGGTCGATGTCGCCGAGCGACTTGGTTTCCAGCTCGAGCTCGATCTTCACGATCTCTTCGATCTGCACCAGGAACCACGGATCGATCTTGGTCAGCGCGAACACTTCGTCCACGCTCAGGCCCATGGCGAAGGCATCGCCCACGTACCAGATGCGCTCGGGACCGGGCTCGCCCAATTCCTTCTCGAGCACTTCGCGGTCCTGCGTCTTCTCGTTCAGGCCGTCGACGCCCACTTCGAGGCCGCGCAGGGCCTTCTGGAACGATTCCTGGAAGGTGCGGCCCATGGCCATCACCTCGCCCACCGACTTCATCTGCGTGGTGAGGCGCGAATCGGCCTGCGGGAATTTCTCGAACGCGAAACGCGGGATCTTGGTGACCACGTAGTCGATCGACGGTTCGAACGACGCGGGCGTGGCACCGCCGGTGATTTCGTTGCGCAGCTCGTCGAGCGTGTAGCCCACGGCCAGCTTGGCGGCGACCTTGGCGATCGGGAAGCCGGTGGCCTTGGAGGCCAGCGCCGACGAACGCGACACGCGCGGGTTCATCTCGATGACGACCATGCGGCCGTCCTTCGGGTTGATCGAGAACTGCACGTTCGAGCCGCCGGTGTCGACGCCGATCTCGCGCAGCACGGCCAGCGAGGCGTTGCGCAGGATCTGGTATTCCTTGTCGCTCAGCGTCTGCGCGGGGGCCACGGTGATCGAGTCGCCGGTGTGCACGCCCATCGGGTCGAGGTTTTCGATCGAGCAGACGATGATGCAGTTGTCGGCCTTGTCGCGCACGACTTCCATCTCGTACTCTTTCCAGCCGAGCAGAGACTCTTCGATCAGCAGCTCGTTGGTGGGCGAGGCCTCGATGCCGCGCTTGCAGATGGTCTCGAATTCTTCCGGGTTGTAGGCAATGCCGCCGCCGGTGCCGCCGAGCGTGAAGCTGGGGCGAATGACCGTCGGGAAGCCCACGCTCTTCTGAACCGCCCAGGCCTCTTCCATCGAGTGCGCAATGCCGGAGCGGGCCGAGCCCAGTCCGATCTTGGTCATCGCGTCCTTGAACTTCAGGCGGTCTTCGGCCTTGTCGATGGCCTCGGGCGTGGCGCCGATCAGCTCGACCGGCTTGTTGGTGGCGGCGCCGGTGTACTTGTCGAGCACGCCGTTGCGCCAGAGGTCGAGCGCGCAGTTCAGTGCGGTCTGGCCGCCCATGGTCGGCAGGATCGCGTCGGGGCGTTCCTTGGCGATGATTTTCTCGACGGTCTGCCAGGTGATGGGCTCGATATAGGTGACGTCGGCCGTGGCCGGGTCGGTCATGATCGTCGCGGGGTTGCTGTTGATCAGGATGACCTTGTAGCCCTCTTCGCGCAGCGCCTTGCAGGCTTGCACGCCCGAATAGTCGAACTCGCAAGCCTGGCCGATGATGATCGGGCCGGCGCCGATGATGAGGATCGATTTGAGGTCTGTGCGCTTAGGCATTCTCTTTCTCCGTCTTTTCCGTCTTGTTCTTTTCCATGAGTGCCGTGAAGCGATCGAACAGGTAGCCGATGTCGTGCGGGCCCGGCGAAGCTTCAGGGTGGCCCTGGAAGCAGAACGCTGGCTTGTCGGTGCGCGCCAGGCCCTGCAGCGTGTTGTCGAACAGGCTGATGTGGGTGGGACGCAGGTTGGCCGGCAGCGACTTCTCGTCAACCGCGAAGCCGTGGTTCTGGCTGGTGATGCTCACGCGGCCGTTGTCGAGATCCTTCACCGGATGATTCGCGCCGTGGTGGCCGAACTTCATCTTGAAGGTCTTGGCGCCGGAAGCCAGCGCCATGATCTGGTGGCCCAGGCAGATGCCGAAGGTGGGAATACCCGTTTCGATCAGTTCCTTGACGGCGCTGATGGCGTAGTCGCAAGGCTCCGGGTCGCCGGGGCCGTTGGCCAGGAAGATGCCGTCGGGCTTGAGCTTGAGCACGTCGGCCGCGGGCGTCTGCGCCGGCACCACGGTGATGCGCGCGCCGCGCTGGGCGATCATGCGCAGGATGTTCTTCTTGACGCCGTAGTCGAAGGCAACCACATGGAACTTGGGCGTGATCTGCACGCCGTAGCCCGGCTTTCCGTTCAGGTTGACGAGCTTCCACTCGGTCTCGGTCCACTCGTAGGTCTGGGTGACCGACACCACCTTGGCGAGGTCGAGGCCGGCCATGCTCGGCGCGGCCTTGGCGGCGGCGATGGCCTTGTCGATCAACGCCTGCGTCACGGTCTCGCCTTCCGCGAGGCCCAGGATGCAGCCGTTCTGCGCGCCGTGGGTGCGCAGGTGACGCGTGAGCTTGCGGGTGTCGATGTTCGCGATGGCCACAGTCTTGCCGGCCACCAGATATTCGGTGAGCGTCGCGGTCTTGCGGAAATTGGAGGCGACGAGAGGCAGGTCCTTGATGATCAGGCCCGCGGCATGGATCTTGTCGGCTTCGATGTCTTCACCGTTGACGCCGTAGTTGCCGATGTGCGGATACGTGAGGGTCACGATCTGCTGGCAGTAGCTCGGGTCGGTGAGGATTTCCTGGTAACCGGTCATGGCGGTGTTGAACACCACCTCACCGGTCGTGGAGCCGGCGGCTCCGATCGAATTGCCTTGAAAGACCGTGCCGTCTGCGAGCGCCAGGATGGCGGGCGGGAAACTTCCCTTGAGAGACAAAAGCACTGGGTTCTCCGGATGGTTACGGTCGCCCGGAGCCCCAGGACACATTGCCTGCGAGCTGCTGCTTAAGGGGATTTTGGCGTTAAAGGCGGCCGGGCGACGCTGATTTGCGAGTAAGCCCCCGATTGTAGCTCGGACTGGGTGTGCTACTTGGCCTGCAGGGCCGCTCCGCTGGCATGCAGGCAAATTGCGGCGGCGGCGGCCACGTTCAGCGACTCCTCGCCGCCGGGCTGGGCAATGCGGATGTGGTGGGTGGCCCGGGCCTCCAGCGCGGCCGACACGCCCTGCCCTTCGTGCCCCATGAGCCAGGCGCAGGGGTGCGGCAAGTCGGCCTTGTGCAGCCACTCGCCGCGGTGCGAGCTGGTGGCCATGAGCGGCACCGTCAAGGCGTCCAGCGCCTCGGCTTCCACGCCTTCGATCAGCCGCAGACCGAAATGGGCGCCCATGCCGGCCCGCAGCACCTTCGGCGCCCACAGCGCGGCCGTGCCCTTGAGCGCGATCACCTGGGTAAACCCGAATGCCGCGGCGCTGCGCAGGATGGAACCGGCATTGCCGGCATCCTGCAGGCGGTCCAGCACTACGCTGGGCGCGTCGGGCAGCAGTTCGGGACGGGCCGGCAGGTCGAGCACGAAGCCCATGGGCGCCGGCGACTCCAGGCCGCTGACGCCGCGCAGAAG
This sequence comes from Variovorax sp., assembly GCF_965279555.1. Lineage (NCBI taxonomy): Bacteria > Pseudomonadati > Pseudomonadota > Betaproteobacteria > Burkholderiales > Comamonadaceae > Variovorax > Variovorax sp. Next base: position 2,565,675 of record NZ_OZ257247.1, read on the forward strand.
ATCGTCGCTGACGACGGCTGTCCTGGCCGCGCCGCTGGCCCATTCGGCCGGCGCCTGCGGCCAGAAGGATTCGGAAAACACCGCAATCGCCGGCTTGACGCCGCGCGCCAGCGCAGCCCGGCACAAATGGTCGCCCTCGAGCCAGATGCGGCCCAGCTTGCGGTAGGCGCCCGGGTCCTGCGCGAGCTTGCGCAAATCCTTGAGCAATGGGTTGTCGCGCGAGCTGATGTGGCTGGCGCCGGTGTCGGAGGTCATTCGGGGTTCAGGGGGCGGCGTGCAGATCGAGGCGCACGGACTCGGTCACGCCGATGACCATTGCCGGCGGCACGGATTCCGCCTCGACGCTCCCGGCAGCCGTGCGGGCCAGAGCCGCCGCCACCGGGCTGAAAGACCTGCGATGGTGCACGCAGGCTCCGTGGCGCTTCAGCGCCTCCAGATGCTCGGGCGTGCCGTAGCCCTTGTGGCCGGCAAAGCCGTAATGGGGAAATTCGGTGTGCAGCTGCTCGCACAGGCGGTCACGGTGCACCTTCGCCAGGATCGACGCCGCCGAGATCGCCTTGACCCGGGCATCGCCCTTGACGATGGCTTCGGCCAGCACATCGAGCGTCGGCAGGCGGTTACCGTCGACCAGCACCTTCACCGGCTTCAGCCGCAGGCCTTCGACGGCGCGCCGCATTGCGAGCATGGTGGCCTGCAGGATGTTGTGGGTGTCGATTTCCTCGACCGTGGCCTGCGCGATCGAGCAGCACAGCGCCTTGGCCAGGATCTGGTCGTGCAGGCGTTCGCGCTGCAGTGCAGTGAGCGTCTTGGAGTCGGCGAGCCCGCGGATCGGCCGCAGGTCGTCGAGGATCACGGCCGCCGCCACCACGGGCCCGGCCAGGGGGCCGCGCCCCGCCTCGTCGACGCCCGCCATCAGGCCCGGTGCGTCCCACACCAGCGGGGCTTGCTCAGCCTTCAAGAACTTTCTGGATCGCATCGGCGCAAAGTGTCGGCGTATCGCGCTGCAATTGCACATGCAGCTCTGAAAATCTTTGTTGCAGCGACCGGGTCTTCTCCGGGGCGTCGAGCCAGGCCAGCGTGGCCTTGGCGAGCGCCTCCGGCGTGGCGGCTTCCTGCAGCAGTTCGGGCACCACGAAGTCGCGGCACAGGATGTTGGGCAGGCCGACCCAGGGCTGCAACTGCTTGCGCTGCATGAGGCGCCAGGAGAGCGCATTCATGTTGTAGGCAATGACCATCGGCCGCTTGAACAGCGCCGCTTCGAGCGTGGCAGTGCCGCTGGCGATCAGCGTGGCGTCGCAGGCGGCGAGTGCGGCATGCGACTGGCCGTCGAGCAGTTTCACGCGGCCGGTCATGCCGCTGGCCTGCAGCAGCGCCTCGACTTCCGCGCGCAAGCTCGGAATGATGGGCGCCACGAACTGGACTTCCGGCCGCTCCTTCTGCATCAGCGCCGCGGCCGCGAAGAACCGGGCCGCCAGGTAGCGCACTTCCGAACGGCGGCTGCCGGGCAACAAGGCCACGACCTGGGCGTCGGGCGCAAAGCCCATGGCGGCACGTGCGCCGGCGCGGTCGGGCGTCATCGGGATCACGTTGGCCAGCGGGTGGCCGACGTAGCTGCCTGCAACACCATGCTCCGCCAGCAACGCGGGCTCGAAGGGGAAGATGCACAGCACATGGTCGGCCGCGGCCCGGACCTTCTCGATGCGCTCAGGCCGCCAGGCCCAGATCGACGGGCAGATGAAATGCACCGTCTTCATGCCGCGGCTGCGCAGGCCTGCTTCGAGGTCGAGATTGAAATCGGGGGCGTCGACGCCGATGAACAATTCGGCCCATTCGCGCAACAGGCGGGCCTTGAGCTGGCGGCGGATGCCGGCGATCTCGGCATAGTGCCGCAGCACTTCGACATAGCCGCGCACCGCGAGCTTTTCCTGCGGCCACCAGCTCTGGAAGCCATGGGCCAGCATGCGGGGACCGCCGATGCCTACCGTCTGCAGGTCCGGCCAGCGGGCCTGCAGCCCGTCGAGCAACAGCCCCGCGAGCAAGTCGCCGGAAGCTTCGCCAGCGACCAGCGCAAAGCGTCGCTGTGCGTCCTTCTGCATCGCGGTCACGTCAGCGAGCGATGCCGCGCGTCGAGTTGGCGAGGAAGGATTCCATCAGCGCGACGTCGCCGGCGGCTTCGGGCATTTCAGCCGCGAGCGCGGCAATGGCCGTGCGCGCCTCCTCGAGCGTCTTGCCCTGGCGGTACAGCAGCCGGTGCATCTGCTTCACCGCAGCGAGCCGCTGCGCGGAGAAGTCGCGCCGGCGCAAGCCGACGATGTTGAAGCCGCGCACAGCCAGCGGATTGCCGTCGACCAGCATGAATGGAGGTACGTCTTGGGTGACAGCGCTGGCAAAGCCGAGCATGGCGTGGGCACCGATCGAAACGAACTGGTGGATGCCCGTAAGCCCGCCGACCGTGACCCAGTCGGCCAGGTGCACATGTCCCGCCAGCGTGGTGTTGTTGGACAGCGTGGTGTGGTTATCTACGCGGCAGTCGTGTGCGATGTGCGTGTACGCCATGATCCAGTTGTCGCTGCCCACGCGCGTCACGCCGCCGGCCCCCGGCACGCCGAGGTTGAACGTGCAGAACTCGCGGATGACGTTTCGGTCGCCGATGACGAGCTCGGTCGGCTCGCCGGCGTATTTCTTGTCCTGCGGCACGGCGCCGAGGGACGAGAACTGGAAGATCCTGTTGTCGCGACCGATGGTGGTGTGCCCTTCGATCACGCAGTGCGCGCCGACGGTGGTGCCCGCGGCGATCCGCACATGCGGGCCGATCACGGTATAGGGGCCGACCGACACCGAGGCGTCGAGTTCTGCCTGGGGGTCGACGAGTGCTGTCGAATGAACCTGGGTCATGCCTTGTGAAATGGCTGGCTGCGACCGGATCAGCTGATCTGGCGCATCGCGCACATCAGCGTGGCCTCGCAGGCAAGTTCGCTGCCCACCAGGGCGCGCCCCTTGAACTTCGAGATGCCGGCCTTCATGCGTTCGATCTCGACTTCGAGCGTGAGTTGGTCGCCGGGTTCCACGGGGCGCTTGAAGCGCGCGCCGTCGATGGCGGCGAAGTAATAGACCGTGTTGTCGTCCGGCACGATATCGAGCGAATGGAACGACAGCAGCGCCGCGGCCTGGGCCATGGCTTCGAGCATCAGCACGCCCGGCATCACCGGGCGGTGCGGAAAGTGGCCATTGAAGAACGGCTCGTTCATCGTCACGTTCTTGAGCGCCGTGATGCGCTTGCCCTTTTCCATGTCCAGCACGCGGTCCACCAGCAGGAACGGGTAGCGGTGGGGCAGCAGCTTGAGGATTTGATGGATATCGAGCGTCGTCGTCATGATTTTCTGTTCCTGCATCGTCGTCATTTTTTCGAGGGAGCCTTCTCCAGCGCCTTCAGTCGTTCGCGCAGGGTATGCAACTGCTTGAGCGTTGCCGCATTCTTTTCCCAGCTCGCATTGTCATCGATGGGAAACATGCCGGTGTATTGGCCGGCCTTGTGGATCGAACGGGTAACAATGGTTGCGGCGGACACGTGGACACCGTCCGCCACCGTCAGGTGGCCCAGCACGATGGCGCCGCCGCCGAAAGTGCAGTTGGCGCCGATGGTCGCGCTGCCGGCCACGCCGACGCAGCCCGCCATTGCGGTGTTCTTGCCGACGCGCACGTTGTGGCCGATCTGGATCAGGTTGTCGAGCTTGACGCCGTCTTCGATCACCGTGTCGTCGAGCGCGCCGCGGTCGATGCAGGTGTTGGCGCCGATCTCGACGTCGTTACCGATGCGAACCGCGCCCAGCTGCTCGATCTTGACCCACTGTCCTTGGTGCAGCGCAAGGCCGAAGCCGTCGGCGCCGATGACCACGCCGGGGTGCAGCAGGCAGCGTTCGCCGATCGAGCAATCTTCGCTGACCGTCACGCGCGACTTCAGCACAGTGCCCGCACCGATGCGCGCGCCCCGCTCCACCACGCACAGCGCGCCGATGCGTGCCGTGGCATCGACATGCGCCTCGGCGTGGATCACCGCGCTGGGATGGATGCGGTCGGCCTCCGGACGTGCATGGCGCGCCTTCCAGAGCTGCGTCAGGCGCGCGAAGTAGAAATACGGATCAGGCGTGACGATGAAAGCGCCCCGCGCGGCGGCCGCCTCGCGCATGGCGGGCGACACGATCACGCAGGCAGCTTTCGACGCCGCCAGTTCCTGCCGGTATTTGGGATGGCTCAGGAAGCTGAGCGCATCAGGCTGTGCATTCTGGAGCGGCGCCAGCCGCTCGATGGACAGCGTCGCATCGCCATGAAGCTCGCCCCCAAGGGCGTCAACGATGGCTCCGAGCTGCAGTGACACGCCGGTTCGCGGCGTTACTTGCCGGCCGCGGGCGTAGAAGAGCCGACCGACGCGTTCAGCGCCTTGATCACCTTGTCGGTGATGTCGTGCTTCGGGTTGATGTAGATCGCTTCCTGCAGGATGGCGTCGTACTTCTCAGCCTCGGCCACCTGTTTCACGACGCGGTTGGCGCGTTCGTAGACCTGCTGGAGCTCTTCGTTCTTGCGCGCGTTCAGGTCTTCCTGGAACTCGCGGCGCTTGCGCTGGAAGTCACGATCCTGGTCGACCAGCGAACGCTGGCGCGAAACACGCTGGGATTCGGACAGCGTGGGCGCCTCGCGCTCGAACTTCTCGGATGCTGCCTTCAGTGCCTCGCCTTGCGCGGTCAGGTCTTTCTCGCGCTTGAGAAACTCCGCCTCGAGCTTGGCCTGGGCAGCCTTGGCGGGCTGGGCTTCGCGCAGCACGCGGTCCGGATTCACGAAACCGATGCGAAAGGTTTCCTGTGCTTGCGCCTGGGCAGGCGCAGCAGCGAACACGAGAGCGGGAATCAACAACGCGCCAGCCGCGGCGCGAATCAAATGCTTCATTTAGAAAGACGTTCCGATCTGGAATTGGAGGCGCTGGATTCTATCCTTCGGGATAGTGACGAGGCCGGTGCTCGGATCCGTGACTTCCTTCTGGGACTTGATGGGGAAGGCATAAGCCAGGCGCAGCGGGCCCAGCGGCGAGATCCAGCTGACGCCGAGACCGACCGAGGCACGCAGTTTCTTCTGGGCGCTCCACTGCGCGTCCGTCAGGCCGGGCGCACGGGAGCCGAACACGTTGCCGATGTCGAAGAAGCTGTACAGGCGCAGCGTACGGTCGTTGCCGGCACCCGGGAAAGGCGTGCTCAGCTCGGCGTTGAAGATGGCCTTCTTGGTACCGCCCAGCGCGGCGCCATCGGTCTGGCCGAAGAGCGGCACGTCGCGCGGACCCAGCGAGTTCTGCTCGAAGCCGCGAATCGATCCGAGACCACCGGCATAGAAGTTCTTGAAGATCGGGTAGGTATTGCCGCCAAGCGCCTTGGCATAGCCGACCTCACCGTTGACCGAGAAGGTGTACTGCTTGTTGATCGCGAAGAACTGCTGGTACTGGTAGTTCGTCTTGATGTACTTCATGTCGCCGCCCACGCCCAATTCGAGGTTGGCGCGTTGCATACGGCCCGTGGTCGGGGTCAGCGCGCTGTCGCGGCTGTCGCGGCCCCAGCCGACGGTCAGAGGAACACCCCAGACGCTCTTCTGGTCGCAGCCGAGCACGAAGAATCCGGTCGAATCCTTCTTGCACTGGAAGTAGGAGAGATAGGAATTCGGCGTGTACAGGCCCGCGAAGATCGACGACCGGTTCGGATCGAACGCGTAACGCTCCAGGCCGATGCCGAAGAACACCGTGTCGATCTCGCTGAACGGCACGCCAAAGCGGATCGAGGCGCCCTGGTTGACGAGTTTGTAGTCGCCGTCTTCCGACGTCGAGTAGGGCCGCGTCGTGGTGTGGTAGACGCTGATCGTGCGCGAAATGCCGTCCTTGGTGAAGTAAGGATCGGTCGTGGTCAGCGACAGCGTACGGTTGTACTTGCTGGTGTTGACCTGCACGCCCAGGAAATTACCGGAGCCGAATACGTTTTCCTGCGAAATGCCGAAGGTCAGCGCGACCTTGTCGGAGCTCGAATAGCCGGCGCCCAGCTGCAAGCTGCCGGTGGGCTTTTCGGCCACGTTGACCGTCAGGTCCACCTGGTCGGGCGAACCCGGCACTTCCTGCGTTTCGACGTTCACTTCGGTGAAGAAACCGAGGCGGTCGACACGGTCGCGCGACAGCTTGATCTTGTCGCCGTCGTACCACGAGGCTTCGTATTGGCGGAACTCGCGGCGAATCACTTCGTCGCGGGTCTTGTTGTTGCCGCCGACCATCACGCGGCGCACGTACACGCGGCGCGAAGGCTCTGCCTGCAGCGTCAGCGTGACGCGGTTGTTGACCCGGTCGATGTCGGGACGCGCCTGCACACGGGCGAACGCGTAACCGAAGGTGCCGAAATAGTCGTTGAAGGCCTTGGTGGTCTCCGTGACCTGCTCGCCGTTGTAGGGCTCGCCCGGCTTGATGGTGATGAGCGACTTGAACTCGTCATCGCGGCCGAGGTAGTTCCCGTCGAGCTTGACGCCTGCCACCACGAACTTCTCGCCTTCGGTGATGTTCACCGTCACCGTCAGGTCCTTGCGGTCCGGCGAGATGGCGACCTGCGTCGAGTCGATGCGGAACTCGAGGTAGCCGCGCGTGATGTAGTACGAGCGCAGCGTCTCGAGGTCGGCATTGAGCTTGGCGCGCGAGTATTGGTTCGACTTCGTGTACCAGCTCATGAAGCCACCGCTGTCCTGGTCGAACAGACTGAGCAGCGTCGATTCGCTGAAGGCCTTGTTACCCACCACGTGAACTTCGCGAATGCGGGCCGACTCGCCTTCGGTGACGGTGAAGGTCAGGTTGACGCGGTTGCGCTCGATGGGGGTGACGGTGGTCACGACCTGCGCGTTGTACAGGCTGCGGCTCACGTACTGGCGCTTGAGCTCCTGCTCGGCGCGATCGGTCAGTGCCTTGTCGTACGGACGGCCATCGGTCAGGCCGACCTCGCGCAGCGCCTTCGTCAGCGCGGCCTTGTCGAATTCCTTGGTGCCGACGAAGTCGACGTCCGCGATGGTGGGACGCTCTTCCACGATCACCACCAGCACATTGCCGTTCACATCGATGCGCACATCCTTGAACAACCCCAATTCGAACAGCGCGCGGATCGCGGCGGAACCGCGCTCGTCGCTGTAGGTATCGCCCACGCGCAGGGGCAGCGACGCGAAGATCGTGCCGGCTTCGACGCGTTGCAAGCCTTCGACGCGAATGTCACGCACCGTGAAAGGCTCGACGGCCCAGGCGGCCGTGGCGGCGAGCGCACTGGCAACCACCGCGACAACGCTACGCAGGCGAAAGCGACTGAAGTTTTTGTTCATCTGTGAATTGAGCCGGCACGGAAAGGGCCGGCAGAAAGTTAACCAAAGAGCCGCGTGACGTCGTTGAAGAGTGCGACCGACATCATGACCAGCAACAGGGCAACCCCGCCCCGCTGCAGCCGTTCCATCCAGGCGTCAGAGACGCTTTTCCCGGTCAGGCCCTCCCAAAGATAATACATCAGGTGCCCCCCATCGAGGACCGGCAGCGGCATGAGATTGAGCACGCCAAGGCTCACGCTGATGAGCGCAAGGAAGACAAGATACTGCGTCAGGCCGAGGCTGGCGGACTTGCCGGCATAGTCGGCAATGGTGAGCGGACCGCTCAAATTCTTAAGGGAGGCTTCACCAATGACCATCTTGGCCATCATTCGCACGGTCAGCGCCGACACCTCCCAGGTGCGCACCACGCCACGCCAGACGCCGTCGACCGGCCCTTGGCGCACCGTCACCATCTCCGGGGGGGCGCCCACGTAGGCGCCGATTCGGCCGACCTTGGCGGCGCCCTCTTCCCGCACCTCGGGCTTGACGTCGATCGTGAGCGACTGCCCGCCGCGCTCGATCTTCCAGGCCTGGGTACGCGGCTGGCCGCCATCGACCGAGGCGCGGATCACTTCACGCAGCTGCTGTCCATCGACGATGGCCGTGTCGCCGATGGCGCGCACAACGTCGCCGTTGCGCAGGCCTGCCCGCTCCGCGGCGCTGCCGGCCATGACTTCGCCGATTTCCGGCTTCGTCAGGGGAGCGAGCACGCCGATCTTGCGGAACATCTGTGGATCGGCATCCCGACTCTCGAGGCTGCTCAGGGGAAGCACCAGCGTGCGCGCGGGCCGGCCGCCCTCGCCCGCCACTTCGAGCGTCAGGTCATGGCCGTCGAGCGCGCCGCGCGTCATGCGCCAGCGCAAGTCCTCGAAGGACTGAACCGGCGACAGATCGCCATCGAAGCCCGCCCGGGTGATGTATTCGCCGCCATGCAGGCCCGCGGCCTCGGCCATCGAGGCCGCCACCGGGCGGCCCAGCTTGGCGACAGGTTCCTGCACGCCGATCCAGTTGACCGCCGTGTAGAGCACCACGGCCAGCAGCAGGTTGGCGACGGGACCCGCGGCGACGATGGCCGCCCGCGAGCGCAGCGGCTGGGTATTGAAGGCGCGATGGCGCTCTTCAGGGGCAACCGGGCCTTCGCGCTCGTCGAGCATCTTGACGTAGCCGCCCAGCGGGAATGCGCCGATGACGAACTCGGTCGATTGCCCCGGATGCTGCCGCTTGGGCTGCCAGCGGAACAGCGACTTGCCGAACCCGACCGAAAAACGCTCCACCTTGACGCCACAGGCCACAGCGACACGGTAGTGGCCGTATTCGTGTACCGCGATCAAGACACCGAGCGCGACCACAAAGGCTATGACAGTAAGCATCCGGGTCCTCTGAGCTGTAAGGGTGGATCGTCGTCAGGCTGCGAAACGCAGCGCCGCGGCATTGGCCGCCGCACGGGCGCTGGCATCGATTGCCAGCAGGTCGGCCAGCGATGCCGGCTTGGAGGGGGCGACCGTCTCCAAAGTTTCCATGTTGACCGCATGAATGCGGTCGAAACGAAGCCGCCGGTTCAGGAATGCTTCAACCGCGACCTCGTTGGCGGCATTGAGCACGGCCGTCGTACCCGGCGCCGCGCGCAATGCGTGCCATGCCAGGCCCAGCCCCGGAAAGAGCGCCGCATCGGGCGCGGTGAAGGTCAGCGAAGCCATCTGGCGGAAATCGAGCCGAGCCGCGCCGCTTTCGATGCGCTCGGGCCAGGCCAGGCCGACCGCGATCGGCACCCGCATGTCGGGCGTGCCGAGCTGGGCGATGACCGATGAGTCGGTGAACTGCACCATCGAATGCACCACGCTCTGCGGATGAATGACGACCTCGATCTGCTCGGGCGACACGCCGAACAGGTGGCGTGCCTCGATCACTTCGAGCGCCTTGTTCATCATCGTGGCCGAGTCGACCGAGATCTTCCGCCCCATTACCCAGTTCGGATGGGCGCAAGCCTGTTCGGGCGTCACTGCGCCCAGTGTCTCTGGCGCGCGTGTGCGGAATGGGCCGCCCGAGGCGGTCAGGATGATCTTGTCGATGCGACGCGACCAGGTTGTCGGATCTTCGGGCAGCGACTGGAAGATGGCGGAATGCTCGCTGTCGATCGGCAGCAGCGTGGCCCCTCCGTCGCGCACCGTACGCATGAACAGTTCGCCCCCGACGACCAACGCCTCCTTGTTGGCCAGCAACAGGCGCTTGCCGACACGCGCGGCGGCCAGGCAGGGCCCGAGGCCCGCTGCGCCGACGATGGCGGCCATGACGGCGTCGACATCTTCGTGCGCCGCTATCTTTTCAAGAGCATCACTGTCAGCCAGGACAACGGTTTTCAGGTTGTTCTGCTTGATCTTTTCAGCCAGCAGTGCCGCATGCGGCGCGCTGGCCATGACGGCGAAACGCGGCAGGAACCGCGCGCATTGCGCCAGCAGTTCGTCTACCTTGGTGGCGGCGGACAGCGCAAACACCTCGAAACGCTCGGGATGACGCGCAATGACGTCGAGCGTGCTGACGCCGACCGAACCGGTCGAACCGAGCACAGTGACGCGTTGTTTGGGAGTGTTCACAGGAAAGCCAGCATCATGGCAATGGGAAGCGCCGGCAAGAGGGCATCCACGCGGTCGAGTACGCCGCCGTGGCCGGGCAGCAGCTTGCTGCTGTCCTTGGCGCCGGCGCTTCGCTTGATAAGTGATTCGACGAGGTCGCCCACGACGCTCATCGCCGCAAGAAACAGCGCACCGAGCAGCAGGAGCCACCAGCCGCGCTCGTTGAGCCGTGTGTAGAGACTGGCGACGGTCGCGCCCGTCGCCTTGTCGGCCCAGACCCAGGCAAAAGCCAGCACCACCACGCCGATCATGCCGCCCCAGACACCTTCCCAGCTCTTGCCAGGACTGATCGCGGGAGCGAGCTTGTTGCGGGTGAACTTGAGGCCGAAGGCCCGGCCGGCGAAATAGGCGAACACGTCGGCGACCCACACCAGCACCAGGATGGACAGCAGGAAGTTGATGCCGACCATGCGCGCCTGCACCGCCGCAAGCCATGCAACCCAGAGCGCCAACAGGCCACCGACCAGCCGCAGCCCGCGCGGAATCCGCGGCCAGCCCGGCACCGCCACGCGGAGCAGCAGCGCGCCACCCAGCACCCAGGCGGCGCCGGCCAGGGTCCACATCAGCACCAGCGACTGCTCGAGCAGGCCCAGCCACCACGACAGCGCGCAAAGCACCACCGTCTCGATGCCCAGGAACACCGACAGCCGCTGGCCATAGCCGTTCAGGCGCCCCCACTCCCAGGCAGCGGCACCGATCAGCACCAGCATCACGCAGGCAAAGGGAATGTAGTTTCGGTAGAACAGCGCCGGCAGCAGGATCGCGAGCAGCACGATCGCCGTGAGGATGCGTTGTTTGAGCATGCGAGAGGTTGTCTGGCTGTCAGGCCGTCTGGCTTTGGGGAGCCGAGACCTGTGCCGAGGTTTGGCCGAAGCGACGCTCGCGGCTTTGGAACGCGGCGATGGCCTCGTCCAGCGCAGCCTCGTCGAATTCCGGCCACAGCTTGTCGCTGAAGAAAAGCTCGGCGTAGGCACTCTGCCAGAGCAGGAAATTGGACAACCGCTGCTCGCCGCCCGTGCGGATGAACAGGTCGGGATCGGTCACATGGGCAAGGGCCATCGCCCTGTCGAGGCTTGCCTCGGTGATGGTGTCGCCCCGAGCCGCCAGCTTGGCCGCCGCCTGAGCGATGTCCCACCGGCCGCCGTAGTTGAAGCAGACGTTGAGCACCATGCGCTCGTTGTGCGCGGTGGCAGCCTCGGCGTCGACCAAGCCTTTCACCATCTTCGGCGACAGCCCGCCGCGCTCGCCGACGAAGTGCAGCCGCACGCCGTCGCTGCTGAGCCGGGGCACTTCGCGAGCGAGCGCACCGACCATCAGCTCCATCAGTCCGGAAACCTCCTCGACGGGCCGGTTCCAGTTCTCGGAAGAAAACGCGAACACCGTGAGCACGCCCACGCCGCGGTCGGCGCAGGCCTTGACGCAGCGGCGCAGCGATTCGACGCCCTGCTTGTGCCCCGCAACGCGAGGCAGGAAGCGCCGCGTCGCCCAACGGCCGTTGCCGTCCATGACGATGGCAACGTGATGCGGGGTGCGCGGCGTTGACGAGGCCATGACAGGCCTCAAACGGCCATGATCTCCGCTTCCTTGGCCGCGACCAGGCGGTCGATTTCCGCGATGTGGCGGTCGGTGACCTTCTGGATCTCGGCTTCGGCACGCTTCTGGTCGTCTTCCGATGCCAGCTTGTCCTTGACCAGCTTCTTGACCGATTCGTTGGCGTCGCGGCGCAGGTTGCGCGTGGCGATCTTTGCGCTTTCGCCTTCGTTGCGGACCAGCTTGGTCATTTCCTTGCGGCGCTCTTCGCTCATTGCGGGCAGCGGCACGCGTATCAGGTCACCCATCGAGGCGGGGTTCAGGCCCAGGTCGCTTTCGCGGATGGCCTTCTCGATCTTGGCGCCCATGCCCTTTTCCCAGGGCTGGACGCTGATGGTGCGCGAGTCGAGCACCGACACGTTGGCCACCTGGCTCAGCGGCACCTGGGAGCCGTAGTACTCGACGTGGATCGAGTCGAGCAGTGCCGAATTTGCGCGCCCCGTACGGATCTTGGTCAGGTTGTTCTGGAATGCGGCGAGCGACTGATTCATCTTCGCATCGGTCGCATTGCGGATATCTGCAATGGTCATCTCAAATACTCCTAGGCATGCACCAGCGTGCCCTCGTCCTCGCCCATGACGACGCGCTTGAGCGCGCCGTTCTTGAAGATCGAGAACACCTTGATCGGCAGCTTCTGGTCGCGGCACAGCGCAAAGGCCGTGGCGTCCATGATGCCGAGATTTTGCGCGATCGCCTCGTCGAAAGTCAGCGTGGCGTAGCGCGTTGCATTGGGGTTGGTCTTTGGGTCGGCGGTGTACACGCCATCGACCTTGGTCGCCTTGAGCACCAGCTCGGCGCCGATTTCGGCACCGCGCAGCGCGGCGGCCGTGTCGGTGGTGAAGAACGGGTTGCCCGTACCGGCGGCGAACACCACGACCTTGCCCTCTTCGAGGTACTGCAGGGCCTTGGGGCGCACATAGGGCTCGACCACCTGCTCGATGGCAATGGCAGACATCACCCGGGCCACCAGATTCTGCTTGTTCATGGTGTCGGCCAGTGCCAGCGCGTTCATCACGGTGGCCAGCATGCCCATGTAGTCGGCAGTGGCGCGGTCCATGCCGACGGAGCCTCCCGCAACGCCGCGGAAGATGTTGCCGCCGCCGATGACCACGGCCACTTCGACACCCATGTTCACCACTTCGGCGATTTCCTCCACCATGCGGACGATGGTGGCGCGGTTGATGCCGAAAGCGTCGTCGCCCATCAACGCCTCTCCCGACAGCTTCAACAAGATTCGCTTGTGGGCTGGGCGGGCATCAGACATGGGCAATTTCCTTGAGTTGGCGGGGGCGAGTGTAAAACGTAGCGGTGAAAAAGCGGCGGCACGCGTTCGCGCACCGCCGCTTGTGTGGCGGCTGGATCAGGCAGCAGCCTTGGCAGCAGCAACTTGCGCAGCCACTTCGGCGGCGAAGTCGTCGACCTTCTTCTCGATACCTTCGCCGACCACGTACAGGGTGAAGCCCTTGATCGTGGTGTTGGCGGCCTTGAGCATCTGCTCTACGGTCTGCTTGTCGTTCTTGACGAACGGCTGGTTGTGTAGCGAGACTTCCTTCAGGAACTTCTGCACGCCGCCTTCGATGCGCTTGGCAACGATGTCGTCCGGCTGCGGCTTCTTGCCTTCGGCTTCTGCCGTCTTGCGGTCTTCGTCGGCCTTGCCCTTGGCAACTGCACGTTCCTTTTCGATCAGGTCGGCAGGCACATCGGAAGCCTGGATGGCGACCGGCTTCATGGCGGCGATGTGCATCGCGACGTCCTTGGCAGACGTGTCGTCGCCTTCGAACTCGACCATCACGCCGATGCGCGTGCCGTGCAGGTACGAAGCCAGCTTGCCGTTGCCCGTGAAGTGCTTGAAGCGGCGGAAGCTCATGTTCTCGCCGATCTTGCCGATCAGGCCCTTGCGCACGTCTTCGAGCGTGGGACCGAAACCGTCCTGCTCATAGGCCAGCGCGCCCAGGGCGGCGATGTCTGCGGGGTTGTTCTTGGCGACCAGCATCGCGGCAGCGTTGGCCATGGCCAGGAAACTGTCGTTCTTGGTGACGAAGTCGGTTTCGCAGTTGATTTCGATCATGCCGCCGGCAGCGCCGTCGACGAAAGCCGTGACCACACCTTCGGCGGTGATGCGACCCGACGCCTTGCCGGCCTTGTTGCCGAGCTTGATGCGCAGCAGCTCTTCGGCCTTTTCCATGTTGCCGTCAGCCTCCGTCAGGGCCTTCTTGCATTCCATCATGGGCGCGTCGGTCTTCGCGCGCAGTTCGCCGACCATGCTTGCGGTGATTGCAGCCATTTGTGTATCTCCGTAAATCCAAAAATCAGGTTAAAAAAAAGGGGCACCAAAGCCCCTTCTTCAGGCTCGCGAACGCGCCGATCAGGCCGAAGCGCCTTCTTCGACTTCGACGAATTCGTCGCTGCCGCCTTCGGCAATGGCCTTGACCACGTCACCGGTGGCGCTGTTGCGGCCTTCGATGATGGCGTCGGCGATGCCGCGTGCGTACAGCGTGACGGCCTTCGACGAGTCGTCGTTGCCGGGGATCACGTAGTCGATGCCTTCGGGCGAGTGGTTGGAGTCGACCACACCGATCAGCGGAATGCCGAGCTTCTTGGCTTCAGCCACGGCGATCTTGTGGAAGCCCACGTCGATCACGAAGATGGCATCGGGCAGAGCGGTCATGTCCTGGATGCCGCCGATGTCCTTTTCGAGCTTCTCGATTTCGCGCGAGAAGGTCAGTTGCTCCTTCTTGCTCAGCGAGTCGAGGCCGGCTTCCTGCTGGGCCTTCATGTCCTTCAGACGCTTGATCGAGGTCTTGACGGTCTTGAAGTTTGTCAGCATGCCGCCGAGCCAGCGGGTGTCGACGAAGGGCACGCCGGCGCGGCGGGCTTCGGCAGCCACGATTTCACGGGCCTGGCGCTTCGTGCCGACCATCAGGATCGTGCCGCGGTTGGCCGTGAGTTGCTTGGCGTACTTCATCGCGTCCTGGAACATCGGGAGCGACTTTTCCAGGTTGATGATGTGAATCTTGTTGCGGTGACCGAAGATGAACGGAGCCATCTTGGGGTTCCAGAAGCGGGTTTGGTGACCGAAGTGGACACCGGCTTCCAGCATTTCGCGCATGGTGGTAGACATTGAAATTACTCCAAAGGTTGGGTCTAAAATCCAGCCCGTTTTGTGCTCTCTTGGATGAGTCACAACACCTTGATTGGGCCGGTTTGCGGATGTGTCTGGCTGGATGCAACGGGAGCCGTCGCTCGACCAGCGAAACCCAAAGAGTATAGCACGGCCACTCTGCCCTCTTCCTGAACCCGAGCCGTCCTCGCGGCACTGCAGCCCCACACATGAACGACCTCCACGCCACCCGTCTCTCCCTCCTGGCAGGTGGCTCCGATGTACGCACCGAATTGGAGCGCGCCATCGACGTTTCGCAGTCGGCAGCCTGCGCCCACGTCTTCACCCGAACGATGTTCGACGAGGCCCGCCAGACCGTTGCCGGCACCGACACCGAAAGCCGGCTTGCCGGGCTGGCCTTCACCAGCAAGGACCTGTTCGATGTCGCGGGCCAGCCGACGCCCGCCGGCTCCGTGGTGCTGTCGCATGCACCAGCCGCCAGTACCGACGCCCTCGCCGTGGCGCGGCTGCGCGCTGCGGGCGGCGTACTGACCGGGCGCACCAACATGACGGAGTTCGCCTTCTCCGGCGTCGGCGTCAACCCGCACCACGGCACGCCCGCCAACGTGAGCGACACCGCCACGCCCCGCATTCCGGGCGGCTCTTCGTCAGGCGCCGCAGTCTCGGTGGCCAGCGGCGCCGCTTTCATCGGCCTGGGCTCCGACACTGGCGGCTCGATCCGCATTCCGGCGGCGCTGAACGGCATCGTCGGGTTCAAGAACACCGCCCGCCTGACACCCGCCGACGGCGCGCTGCCGCTTTCGACCACGCTCGACACCGTCTGCGCCATGACGCGATCGGTGCGCGACGCCATCACCGTGCACGAAATTCTTGCCGCGCGGCGCGTCACGGCAGGCAATGCGCCCCTGGCCGCCTACCGGATCGCCGTGGTGAAGAACGTGTTCTTCGACGACATCGACCCCACCGTCGCCACCGCCTTCCAGCGTTCGTTGAAGCGGCTGCGCGCCGCCGGCGCCCGCATCGAAGAGATCGCGCTCCCCGAGTTGGCCGAGCTGGCAACCATCAACGCTACCGGCGGCTTCTCGGCGGCCGAGTCCCACGCCTGGCACCGGCTGCTGCTGGAACGCAGCAGCGCCGGCTACGACCCGCGCGTGGCCCAGCGCATCCTGCGCGGTGCCGGCATGAAGGCGCATGAATACATCGACCTGATCCATGCCCGCCGCGACTGGATCGCCCGCGTCGAAGCCGCGCTGGCGCCTTTCGACGCCGTGCTGTCGCCTACGGTGCCGATCACCGCGCCCGCCATTGCCAGCGTGGCGCCGGGTGCCGAGCGCGACGACGAGTTCTTCCGCATCAACGGACTGCTGCTGCGCAACCCGTCGATCGTCAACATGCTCGACGGCTGCGCCATCTCGCTGCCCTGCCACGTCCCCGGCGAACTGCCGGTCGGCCTCATGCTGTGGCATGCCGCGCTGCACGACGACGCCGTGCTCGCGTTAGCCCTGCAAACCGAGCGCACGCTACAGAATCAATAGCTGGCTTCGCCCATACTACGGGCGTCCGCCGTCTCTCTTATCTAGAACATTCAATGAAAATCGCGATCGTGGGCGCCGGCATCATCGGCGTCACCACCGCCTGGGAACTGGTTTCCGACGGCCATGAAGTGACCGTGTTCGAGCGCCGGGGCGCCGCCGCCGAAGAAGCCAGCTTCGCCAATGCGGGCGTGGTCGCCCCCGGATACGTCACCCCCTGGGCCGCTCCCGGCATGCGCGGCAAGGTGCTGCGCTCGCTGCTGTCCTCGCATGGCGCCATCAAGCTGCGTTGGCCCCTGAGTTCGCGCGACATCGGCTGGATGTCGCGCTGGCAGAAGGCCTGCAAGCTCGAGACCTACCTTGCCAACCGCGCCCGCATGCAGCGGCTGGCCTTCTACAGCCGCACCCGGCTGCACGAAGTGACCGAGGCGCGCGAGCTGAGCTACGAGCGCAGCGACGGCTACCTCGTGCTGCTGCGCTCCAAGCGCGAGAAAAAGCTGGTCCAGCCCGGGCTCGACGTGCTGCGCGCGGCCGGCAGCGTCTTCAAGGAAGTCGATGCCGACGAGGCCCGCCTGATCGAGCCCGCGCTCAACCCCGAAACCCCGCTGGCGGGCGCCATCCACCTGCCGGAAGACGAAGTGGCCAACTGCCGCCAGTTCGCGCTGCTGCTCAAGTGGGAGGCCGAGGCGCTGGGCGCGCAGTTTCATTTCAACTGCGACATCGCACCGCTGAGCCGCGCCGCGCCCACTTCGCTGTCGCTGGCCAGCGGCTCGGATCCCGTGCGCTACGACGCCATCGTCGTGTGTGCAGGCCTGGCCTCGGCCACGCTGCTGCGCCCGCTGGGCCTGCGCATTCCGATGGCGCCGGTCTACGGTCATTCGGTCAGCGCACCGGTGCGCGAGCCGCTCAATGCCCCGCGCAGCGCGGTGATGGACGAGCGCTACAAGGTCGCCGTCTCCCGCCTCGGCCAGCGCGTGCGCGTGGCCGGCAGCGCCGAGATCGGCGGCTCGCTGGACACGATGAATCCGGCCTCGGTGCAGATGCTCTACAAGGTGCTGCACGACTGGTTCCCGGGGGCGGCAACCCTGCAGTCGGGCGTACAGCAATGGAAAGGCGCACGGCCGATGCTGCCGGACGGCCCGCCGGTGCTGGGCGCCAGCGGCATCCCGGGCGTATGGCTCAACCTCGGCCACGGATCGAGCGGCTGGGCACTGTCGTGCGGCAGCGCCCGCGTGCTGGGCGACCTGATCGCGGGCCAGGACCCGGGGATCGACCTCGAAGGGCTCGGCGTCGAGCGCCTCAGTCTTTAGGATCCCACCGGCGCAGGCGCTCCGGGCTCGCGGGCTGCTCGACGGGAAGCTCGGGCTCCGGCGGCGGCCGCAGGCGCTCCGCGATCCATCCCAGCAAGCCGGGGCCAATCAACGCAAAGAACACCAGGCACATCGCACCGGCACCGAACAGGGCCAAGCGCGCCAGCCCCGAAACGCTTCCAGCCGGCAGATCGAACCAGCGGATCACGCTGATGCCGATGCCGACATTGGCGGCCCAGGCCACATCCCTCAACGGCACCCAGCGCTTCAGTTGGGCCAGCAGGAAGACGCCCCACACGGCACCCAGCAGGGCCAGCACCCATGCCCATCCGGCGATCCAGGCAATGGTCGCGGCCAGGAAAAAGACGAGCCCCGCAACAAGCAGGGCCAGCACCCACGCGACGCTCTTGAAGTTCATCCACCGATGATAGAGAGGCAACGCAGCGGCACAATGGATCGATGCAACGCATCACACCCGCCACCGCCGCAGACCTGTTCGACATCGCCGCCACGCGCCGCATCGAGCAGGCCGCGGCAGCCGCGCTGCCTGCTCACACGTTGATGCAGCGCGCCGGCCTCGCGGTCGCGCGACTTGCAATGGCCATTGCGCCGCATGCGCGAACCATATGGGTGGCGTGCGGGCCCGGCAACAACGGCGGCGACGGCTTCGAGGCGGCGGCGCAGTTGCGGCATCGGGGCTTCTTTCCCGTGGTCACGTTCGCCGGGGACGAGAGCCGGCTGCCGCCGGATGCGAAAACATCACTGCAGCGTGCCCGCGACGCGGGTGTCACCTTTGCAGAGAACCCGCCGACCGCTTACGAGCTCGCCATCGACGCACTGCTCGGCATCGGCTCCACAAGACCACCCGAAGGCACGATGGCCGAATGGCTACGGCAGATGCATGCGAGCGCGCAGCCGGTGCTCAGTGTCGATGTGCCGTCAGGGTTGAACGCGGACACCGGCGTGCTGCCGAAAGACGCCGACCACACGACCGCGTCGACACGCCACTGCATCACCTTTCTTACGCTGAAGCCCGGTCTCTTCACCGCACAAGGGCGCGACGCAGCAGGCATCACCTGGTTCGACGATCTCGGCTGCAGCCACATCAAGGATCAGCCAACCGCCCGGCTCGCCGGCACGCCGAGGGCACTGCCGCGCGCGCATGCCGCGCACAAGGGCAGCTACGGCGACGTCGCGGTAATCGGAGGAGCGTCCGGCATGGCGGGCGCGGCGCTGCTGGCAGGATCAGCCGCGCTGCATGCCGGCGCAGGCCGGGTGTTCGTCGGCCTGCTCGACCCCGGGGCGGCCGTCGTCGACACCTCACAGCCAGAACTGATGCTGCGCGACGCCCGCTCGCTCGACCTGTCGGCAATGACCGCCGTCTGCGGTTGCGGCGGCGGCGAAGCCGTGCGCGAACTCCTGCCGCGCGTGCTGGCGACAGCCGCTGCATTGGTGCTCGATGCGGATGCTCTCAACGCCATCGCGGCCGACAGCGCGCTGCAGCGGCAACTCGCATCGCGCGGAAAAGACGGATTGCCCACCGTGATCACCCCGCATCCGCTCGAAGCAGCTCGCCTGCTCGGCTGCACGGCCGCCGACATCCAGGCCGACCGGCTCGCGGCGGCGCGCCAGCTTGCATTGCGCTTCGGCGTGGTCGCCGTGCTCAAGGGATCGGGGACGGTGGTTTCGGACGCAAGCGGAGCGCCTCCGGTCATCAACCTGACAGGCAACGCCCGCCTGGCGACCGCCGGCACCGGCGACGTGCTGGCCGGCATGATCGGCGCCGCGCTGGCAGCCGGCCGACCCGCCTTCGAAGCGGCCTGCGAAGCTGTCTGGCAGCATGGCCACATCGCCGACACCTGGCCGGCCGATGCCGCTCCGCTCACGGCGGGCAGGCTGGCCCGCCGCGCGCCCGCCTGACGCGGCTCTTTGCCTAGCCGCGCCCGACGAAGGGCATCTTCGTCGCCATGATGGTGTGGAACAGCACGTTCGCTTCCAGCGGCAGGTTCGCCATGTAGAGCACCGACTGGCCGACGATCTTCACGTCGATCAGTGGCTCGATCGCGAGTTCGCCGTTGGCTTGCGGCACGCCCTTGGCCATGCGCGCGGCCAGCTCGGTCATCGCATTGCCCACGTCGACCTGCCCCACCGCGATGTCGTACTTGCGGCCGTCCAGCGACGCGGTCTTGGTGAGACCCTCGACCGCATGCTTGGTCGCCGTGTAGGCTGCCGAATTGGGGCGCGGCGCGGTGGCAGAGATGGAGCCGTTGTTGATGATGCGGCCGCCCATCGGCGTCTGCGCCTTCATCGTGCGGAACGCCTGCTGGATGCAGAAGAACATGCCCGTCAGGTTGATGTCGACCACGCCCTGCCATTGCTCTGGCGTCCAGTCCTCGAAGGGGCCGGGCGGGTTGCCCACACCTGCGTTGTTGAACAGCAGGTCGACACGCCCGAAGCGCTCGACCGTGGCGGCGAACAAGGCCTGCACCGAATCGGCCTTGGCCACGTCGGCAGGCACCGCAAAGGCACGGGCACCGGCGCCCGATTCTTCGGCGACCTGCTCCAGCGGCTCCAGCCGGCGCCCGGCCAGTGCCACGCTCCAGCCGTCGCCCAGCAGCGCCAGCGCCGCGGCGCGGCCGATGCCGGAACCCGCCCCGGTGACGATGGCGATGCGGCCCTTGTTGTCTTCAGCGCTCATGCTGTCTGTCTCTTTCTTTCTTGAGGTTGTCGATGGTTCATGCTGCAAGGCATCAGCGGCGCGGCTTGCGCCCCTTCATCTTGTTGGCGGCCTTCTTGACCGCCGACTTGAAAGCCTGCATCGCGGATTGCGGCCCGGCAGAAGCCGAGGTGCCCCGCTCCCCGCGCGGCTCGCCGCCGCCGGCTTCCGCCGCCTTGTGGCGGCTGCCTCGCTTGGCCGACGCCTTGACCGGCACGCCCGACGATGCCACGCCCTTGTCCTTCATGGCACGTGCCGTGAGTTCCTCGCCTTCGCGCACGAGGCGGAAGTCGATCTTGCGGCCGTCCAGGTCGACGCGGCTCACCTGCACCCGCACCCGCGTGCCGATGGCATAGCGGATACCCGTGCGCTCGCCGCGCAGTTCCTGGCGCATCTCGTCGAACTTGAAGTACTCGCCGCCGAGCTCGGTGATATGCACCAGCCCTTCGACGTACATCGCATCGAGCGTGACGAAGATGCCGAAGGTCGTGGCCGCCGTGACCACGCCGCCGTACTCCTCGCCGAGGTGCTCGCGCATGTACTTGCACTTGAGCCAGGCCTCGACGTCGCGGCTGGCCTCGTCGGCACGGCGTTCGTTGGCGCTGCAATGCAGGCCCGCGGCCTCCCATGCCAGCACTTCCTTGCTGGGCGCGACAGTCGCCTTCTGCGGCTTGTTGGTCGGCGCCTTCACGCGCGAAGCAAGCCGTTTCGCCAGCTTGGCATGCGCCTCGCCCGGGGTCGGCAGCATCGGCAGCTGGTAGCGCGTCTTGCCCAGGATGGCCTTGATCACGCGGTGCACCAGCAAGTCCGGATAGCGCCGGATCGGGCTCGTGAAATGGGTGTAAGCCTCGTAGGCGAGGCCGAAGTGGCCGCTGTTGATCGGCGTGTAGATCGCCTGCTGCATCGAGCGCAGCAGCATGGTGTGGATCTGCTGCGCGTCGGGGCGCTCCTTGGTGGCCTCGGCGATCGCCTGGAATTCGCCCGGCTTGGGGTCGTCGGTGATGCTCAGGCCGACACCCATCGCCTTCAGGTAGCCGCGCAGGATTTCCTTCTTCTCGGGCGTCGGGCCTTCGTGCACGCGGAACAGCCCCGGGTGCTTGCCTTCGGCGATGAAGTCGGCGCTGCAGACGTTGGCCGCGAGCATCGCTTCTTCGATCAGGCGATGCGCTTCGTTGCGCGTGCGCGGCACGATCTTCTCGATGCGGCCGGCGTCGTCGCAGATGATCTGCGTCTCGGTGGTTTCGAAGTCGACCGCGCCGCGCTTGCCGCGCTGCTTGAGCAGCGCCTTGTAGACGTCGGCGAGGTTCAGCAGGTCCTTTACGCGGTCCTTGCGCTTGGCGGCTTCAGGGCCACGCGTGTTGCCGAGGATGGCCGCCACTTCGGTGTACGTGAACCGCGCGTGGCTGAACATCACGGCCGGATAGAACTGGTAGGCGTAGATCTCGCCGTCGGCCGCAACCAGCATGTCGCACACCATGCACAGGCGTTCGACTTCGGGGTTGAGCGAGCACAGGCCGTTCGAGAGCTTCTCCGGCAGCATCGGGATGACGCGGCGCGGAAAGTAGACGCTGGTGGCGCGGTCGTAGGCGTCGATGTCGATGCCCGAACCGGTCTGAACATAGGCGCTGACGTCGGCAATCGCGACCAGCAGGCGCCAGCCCCTGCCACGGCCCACCTTCGCGGGCTCGCAGTAGACGGCATCGTCGAAGTCGCGTGCGTCTTCGCCGTCGATGGTGACGAGCGGAACGTCGGTGAGGTCTACGCGCCCCTTCTTGTCGGCGGGGCGGACCTTCTCGGGCAGCGCCTTGGCTTCGGCCAGGCACTCCGCGGAAAACTCGTGAGGCACGCCGTACTTGCGCACGGCGATCTCGATTTCCATGCCGGGGTCGTCGATCTCGCCCAGCACTTCTTTCACTCGGCCCACGGGTTGGCCGAACAGCGCCGGCGGTTCCGTGAGCTGCACGACGACGACCTGACCCACCTTCGCGGGACCGGTCGCGCCCTTGGGAATCAGGACGTCCTGCCCGTAGCGCTTGTCTTCCGGCGCAACGAGCCAGATGCCGCCTTCGTGCAACAGGCGTCCGATGATCGGCTGCTCTGGGCGTTCGACGATTTCGACCACGCGCCCCTCGGGGCGGCCGCGCCGGTCTTGCCGCACCACGCGCGCCTTGACGCGGTCCTTGTGCAGCACCGCGCGCATTTCGTTCGGCGGCAAATAAATGTCTGCTTCACCGTCATCACGCTGCACGAAGCCGTGCCCGTCGCGATGTCCTTGAACAGTTCCTTCGAATTCGTCCAGCAAGCCGCTGGAAGTGCCATTATTTTTGATATGATCTCCTTCTTTCCTGAAATTCAAAACGCAGTTGCTTCGGCAACTACGTGGGCCCAGATGGCGGAATTGGTAGACGCACTAGTTTCAGGTACTAGCGAGTAACATCGTGGAGGTTCGAGTCCTCTTCTGGGCACCAAGTTTATACAGACCCTCACCAGGTCATTCGATTCAAGCCACCGGTATCCGGTGGCTTTTTTCATGGTCGTTCGCATCCGCATCACGTGCGACACGATCGCCAGATTGCACCCGCCGATACCGACCGTGCACGCACGAACACGCTCGCCCGCATTCGGCAACAAATCACCCACACGAACAAAGCCGTGAAGACGCAAAAATTTCCACTCGCCAAAAAGGTTGCGCCAAATCTGTGTATATAATCGCAGTCTTTGCTGAAAAGCAGAGAATGCCCAGATGGCGGAATTGGTAGACGCACTAGTTTCAGGTACTAGCGAGTAACATCGTGGAGGTTCGAGTCCTCTTCTGGGCACCAAATTCACATTGACCCCCGCCAGGTCATGTTCCGAAACAAGCCACCGGTCTCCGGTGGCTTTTTTCTTGTCCGTTCGAATCTGCATCAAATCGGCAGGGCGATCAGGTCGTGACCTTCGGCGCCCACGATGCGCGCGCGCGTGAACTCGCCGACCTTCAGCGTCTTGCTGATCTTCTCGGGCGGCAACAGGCGGACCGTGCCGTCGATCTCAGGCGCATCGGCGTACGTGCGCCCCACTCCACCCTTGCGGCCCAGGCCCGGCGCCGAATCGACAAGCACCTGCATGGTCGAGCCGATGCGACGCTGCAGCTTGGCGATCGACACAGCCTCTGCCACTTCCATGAAGCGGGCACGGCGCGCTTCGCGCTCAGGCTCGGGCAGCATGCCCGGAATGTCGTTGGCCGTGGCGCCTGCGACCGGGCTGTAGGCAAAGCAACCGGCGCGATCGATCTCGGCTTCGCGGATGAAGTCGAGCAGGTGCTCGAATTCCTGCTCGGTCTCGCCTGGGAAGCCGGCAATGAAGGTGCTGCGGATCACGAGCTCCGGGCACACCTCGCGCCAACGCGCAATACGCTCCAGGTTCTTCTCGCCGCTGGCCGGCCGCTTCATGCGCTTGAGCACATCAGGGTGGCTGTGCTGCAGCGGCACGTCGAGATACGGCAACACCTGGCCGCTCGCCATCAGCGGAATGACTTCGTCCACGCTCGGATACGGGTACACATAGTGCAGGCGAACCCAGGCGCCATACGGCTCGGCGATTTCACCGAGGGTGCGCACCAGTTCGAGCATGCGGGTCTTGACCGGCTTGCCATCCCAGAAGCCGGTGCGGTATTTGACGTCGACGCCGTAGGCCGAAGTGTCCTGGCTGATCACGAGCAACTCTTTCACGCCACCCTCGAACAGGGCCTTGGCCTCGCTCAGCACGTCGCCGACCGGCCGCGACACGAGGTCGCCGCGCATCGACGGGATGATGCAGAAGGTGCACCGGTGGTTGCAGCCTTCGCTGATCTTCAGATAGGCATAGTGGCGCGGCGTCAGCTTGAGGCCGGCAACGCCGAAGGTGTTGGGAACCAGGTCGATGAACGGGTCGTGCGGCTTGGGCAGGTTCGCATGCACCGCATCCATCACCTCTTGCGTGGCATGGGGGCCGGTAACGGCCAGCACGCTCGGATGCATCTGGCGCACCAGATTGCCACCTTGGTCGCCCGTCTTGGCCCCGAGACAGCCCGTGACGATGACACGGCCGTTTTCAGCCAGCGCTTCGCCGATGGTGTCCAGGCTTTCCTTCACGGCATCGTCGATGAAGCCGCAGGTGTTGACGATCACAAGATCGGCACCTTCGAAGGTCTTGGCAGTTTGATAACCCTCGGCACTCAACTGGGTCAGGATCAATTCGGAATCGGTAAGGGCCTTGGGGCAGCCCAGGCTCACGAATCCGACCTTGGGGGCGGTCGGCGTGGCCGTGCGTTCGGGGGAGGCAACTTCGCTCATATGCCTCTATTGTCCCAGCTATCGGTGACGGCCGGGCGCCCATCGAAAAACCTTTGCCTTATGGCGATCGGGCGGTACTCAAGGACGCTTGATGCCAAAGGCCCCCAATACCTGCTCGGTGTTTTTCTGCATCTGCTCCTGCATCTGAAGGAAAACGTTCTTGGATTGCTCGACGTAGTTGCCCATCAGCCCCTGCAGCATCGGCGACTGCATGGTCATGAAGCGCGACCACATCTCGGGCGTCAGGCCTTCGGCCTTGTCGGCCAACTGCGCCTGCACTTCGGTCATGGCCTGGATGTTCTTCTCGAGATACGGGCCCATGTAGCCCTGCATCGCCTGCCCGTAGAAGCGAATGATGTTGGCCAGCACCTGCTCGGTGAACATCGGCGCGCCACCCGCCTCTTCTTCGAGAATGATCTGCAGCAGGATGCTGCGCGTGAGGTCGTCACCGGTCTTGGCATCCCGCACCACGAACTGCGCGTTCTGGATGACCAGCTGCTTCACCTCGGTCAAGGTGATGTACGTCGATGTCTCGGTGTCGTAGAGCCTTCGGTTGGGGTACTTCTTGATCACACGCTGTACCGGCTTGACCCCGGACTTCTTGCTCTGCACTGCGGACTCCTTCACATGGACGCCCATGTCATCGGATGATT
The DNA here is from genome assembly GCF_965279555.1 of Variovorax sp. NCBI lineage: Bacteria > Pseudomonadati > Pseudomonadota > Betaproteobacteria > Burkholderiales > Comamonadaceae > Variovorax > Variovorax sp. The sequence continues at coordinate 2,590,956 of NZ_OZ257247.1, forward strand.
CTAGGGAGCGGTTTTGCTGCATCGCGACAAGGTTTACCCTGACCGCGCCCCGCACATTGTTCAATCCGGCGATATTGCGTACTCCGCGCCGCATGCATGGCAGGCCGCGGTTTCGGGCCGCTCTTCAGCGGTACTACGAAAACGCAGTGGATTTTTTTGCCCGTAGACGACCCAGCAGCGCGGGCAGTGCTCCTGCCCGGTGGTAGGCAGATAGGCGCGCGCACGCTGTTCGGCTCGCTCTTCGGTCACCGGCATACCCTGGCGTTGTGCACGCGCTACTTCGCGTGCGGCCATCGTGTCGGTGCGGCCACTTGAGTGGTCGTTGATGCCGTAGACAGCGCGTGCAAACTCGAGAGGAGCCTGCTTCATCAGCGCCGCAAGACGCCTCTCGGCATGAGCCCGATCAACCAGCGTTGATCGCGTATGTATCGGATCGCTAATCAAGAAAATTGGAATGAAATTTCAGAGCCCTCAAGGTAGCACAACAACATGGCCGAGGTCTTCCAAAACCAGACTGCATGACGCGAACACCCGAACGCTTGCGTCGGATTTATGCGAGATAAATCGATAGTGCCATCGGGGCGGTAAGAAAGAAAAATTGCAGGCTGCTTTTGCTGGCAGCTGCAGTTTTCAAATTTTCCCTGTAAGCCTGAAGACTGGTCTTCTTCAGAGGGAAAATTGGTAGGCGCGATTGGACTCGAACCAACGACCCCCACCATGTCAAGGTGGTGCTCTAACCAGCTGAGCTACGCGCCTAAGGATGTGTCCGAGAAGCAGCTATTGTAGCAGGAGAAATGGCACTTTTTAGCGACGACGTGCAGATCGCACGCCAATTACTGCAGTGACCACGCCAAGCACCTGCGTGAGCCGCGCGGCATCTGCGATTTCGACGGTGAACGTCATCCACGCCGTGCCCTTGATCGATTGCGTCTGCACGCCGATCACGTTCATCTTCTCGCGCGCAAAGACGTCGGAGATATCGCGCAGCAGACCCTGGCGGTCTGCTGCTTCCACAGCCACGTCCACCGCATACACAGGCACTTCCGCGCCCTTCTTGGGAGCACCCCACTCGACATCGATCACGCGCTCGCCATCCTTGGCCGCCATCGTGCGGAAGTTGCTGCAATCGCTGCGGTGAACGCTGACGCCATGCCCGCGCGTGACGAAGCCGCGAATCGCATCCGGCGGCGCGGGCTTGCAGCACTTGGCCAGTTGCGTCATCAATGAAGACACGCCAACCACCAGCACGCCGCCCTTGCCCGACTTCTCGCTGCCGCGCGCCTTCTTGATGAGCACGCCATCGTCCGGCCCGGGCGTCGGCTCCGGCGGACGCAGCAGCGTCTCGATGTTGCGCAGGGAGAACTCGTCCTTGCCGACGACTTCGAACAGATGGTCCGCCGACTTGAAGCCGAGCTGCGAAGCCAGGTCTTCCAGCCGCACCGCCGTCTTGCCTTCGCGCTGCAGCAGCTTCTCGACCGCCTCGCGCCCACGCGCCACGGTCTCGTGCGTGATCTGCGCGTTGAACCATGCACGCACCTTCGCGCGCGCACGATGGCTGGCGAGATAGCCGAGTTCCGCGTTGAGCCAGTCACGCGAGGGCCCGCCTTCCTTGGCGGCGATGATCTCGACCGTCTGCCCGTTCGACAGCGGCGTGTTAAGCGGCACCATCGCGCCATCGACACGCGCACCGCGGCAGCGATGGCCCAGCGTCGTGTGCACCGTATACGCAAAGTCGACCGGCGTGGCTCCCTGCGGCAGCTCGACGATCGCCGCATCGGGCGTCAGTACATAGATGCGGTCGTCGAACAGGCCTTGTCCCTGCAGCCCGCCGGACAGATCACGCTCCCACGCCAGCAGTTGCCGCAGCACCGCGATCTTTGCGTCGTACTCGCCGCTGGCCCACACGCCCGCATAACCCTTGTGGCCGGCTTCCTTGTAGGCCCAGTGCGCGGCCACGCCGTGCTCGGCATGGTCGTGCATTTCTTCGGTGCGGATCTGGATCTCGATGGGCTTGCCCGGCTTGCCATCGACCAGCTCGCGCACCACCGTGTGCAGCGACTGATATCCGTTGGGCTTCGGCCGAGCGATGTAGTCGTCGAACTCCTCGTCGATGGGCTGGAAGTGCGAATGCACCCAGGCCAGGGCCGCATAGCAGTCCTTCACGTCGGGCACCACTACGCGCAGCGCGAGGATGTCGAAGACTTGCGCGAAGTCGAGCGACTTGCCGCGCATCTTCTTGACGATGCTGTAGATATTCTTGGGCCGCCCCTGCACCGTGGCCTTGACGCCCTCGGCCTGCAGTTCGCGCTCCAGTTGCGAACGCAGTTGCTCGACGTGCCCTTCGCGCTCGATGCGCTTCTCGTCGAGCAGCCGCGCGATCAGCTTGTAGGTTTCGGGCTCGAGGAAGCGGAACGAAAGATCCTCGATCTCCCACTTCACCTGCCAGATGCCCAGCCGGTTGGCCAGCGGCGCAAACACCTGCAGCGACTCGCGCGCCACGCCTTCGGGCGCCGGCTGCTTGCTTGCCGCCGCGTGCCGCAAGGTCTGCAGGCGCGAAGCCAGCCGCAGCATCACCACGCGCAAGTCGCGCGAGAACGCCAGCAGCATCTTGCGCACGTTCTCCGTTTGCGCACCCGCGCCTTCGGCGTGATGCCCCTGCGAGGCCGAACGCGCCTGCTCCTGCACGCGCACCAGCTTGGTCGTCTCGACCGCGAGCGCCGCGAAGTTGTCGCCGAACACCTTGGCGATCACCTCCTGCGGACGGTTCAGGTGCTGACAGGCATAGACCAGGTAGCTCGCCGCCTGCATCGCCTCGGAGCCACCCATCTTCGCGACGATGGCGGCCACTGCGTCGGCATGTGCGAGCGTGTTCTCTCCCGTGTCCAGCTTCTCATCGGCGATCAGCGGCTCGGCGAACGCACGCGCGCGCGCCAGCATGTTCTCCATCACCGGCGAGCGCTCGGCAGTTGCGGCGGACAACGGATAGTCGACCATGGCCATGTCGGACACGGGCGCCGTCTGGAGGCTCGATGAATCGCGCTTCACGCTTCTTCACTCAATCGAACAGGAAGCGGGTGACGACAGCGATCTGCGCGGGGTCGACGAAGGTCGGCGCATGGCCGACACCTTCGAACTCGACCAGCGCGGCATGCGGGCCGCGCTGCGTCATCGCTTGCGCGGTTTCGCGCGACAGCAGATCGGACACTGCGCCGCGCGTGATGAGCGTACGCGCCTCTATGGCGTCGTACAGCCCCCACATGATCGCGCCGCCCTGCGCCGCAGCTTCGGGCGTGATGGCCCGCAGCGCCACGCCGATGGCGGGGTCGTAGTGCAGCAGCCAGCCGCCCTGCTTGCCGCCTTTTTCGCCGCTCACATCGACCTTGGCCGAGCCGTCGGCCGTGCGCTGCGACGCCGGCACCACCATGTGGCGCGACAGCGCGAGCCATTGCTCAGGCGTGTGCGGTCCGAAGGTGGTCGACAGCGCCCACATGGCATCGGCCGCCGCCTGCACGCTCTCGTAGCGGCCGCTCTTGCCTACATAGGCACCGATGCGCTGCACCGCAGCGGGCTCAATCGTCGGGCCGACATCGTTGAGGACGAAGCGGCGGATCGGCCGCGCCAGCGGCAGTTCCTTGTGTCCCGCGAGCACGAAGCCGATCAAACCGCCCATGCTGGTGCCGATGTAGTCGAGCGTGTCGATGACCTGTTCGCGGTGCAGTTGCGCCACCAGCGCCACCATGTCGGCCGCATAGACTGGCACCTGGTAGAAGGCTGGATCGCGCAGCCAGTCGCTGCGCCCGCGCCCGGCCACGTCGGGGCAGACCACGCGCACGTTGCCGCCGGCGCGCGCCACGATGGCCTGTGCCAGCAGGTCGAAGTCGCGCCCCTGCCGGGTCAGCCCGTGCACGCAGACGACGACGTGCGCACTGCGTGCGTCGCCCCATTGCCAATAGGCCATGCGATGGCCGCCTTGGGCGTCGTCGCACGCCACGTAATGAAGCGTCGGTTCAGTCATGAAAACGAAGTCGTCCTGGTGCGGATAATTGTCTCGTCGCATCCTAATTCATCCGGAGATTGATCTACATGCTCAAAGGCAAAACCGCGCTTGTCACGGGGTCCACCAGTGGCATCGGCCTGGCCATCGCCAAGTCGCTCGCGCAACAGGGCGCGAACATCGTGCTCAATGGTTTCGGCGACGCCGAGGCCCCCAAGTCCCAGATCGAGGCGCTGGGCGTTCGCGCCGAGTACCACGGGGCCGACATGAGCAAGCCCGGGCAGATCGAGGACATGATGAAGTTCGCCGCCTCGAAGTTCGGCCGTGTCGACATCCTTGTGAACAACGCCGGCATCCAGCACGTGGCCAAGGTCGAGGACTTCCCCGCCGAACGTTGGGACGCCATCATCGCAATCAACCTCACCAGCGCATTTCATACGACCCGGCTGGCGATTCCGGCGATGCGCGAGGCCAACTGGGGCCGCGTCATCAACATTGCCTCCGCCCACGGGCTCGTGGCCTCGGCGCAGAAGTCGGCCTACGTGGCGGCCAAGCACGGCATCGTCGGCCTGACCAAGTCGGTCGCACTGGAAACCGCGACCACCGGCGTCACCGTCAATGCCATCTGCCCCGGCTGGGTGCTCACGGCGCTGGTGCAAAAGCAGATCGACGACCGCGCGGCGCGCGAAGGCATCACGGCCGCGCAGGCGCAGAACGAGCTGCTGGGCGAAAAGCAGCCTTCGCTGCAGTTCACCACCGTCGAGCAACTGGGCGGCCTGGCCGTGTTCCTGTGCTCGCCGGCGGCCGACCAGGTCCGGGGCGTTGCCTGGGCCATGGACGGCGGCTGGACTGCCCAGTAAAGGGTAGCCCGGCGGTACGCAGCCTTCTTATTTGAGCTGCACGGAACCCGACACGTTCACGATCACGCTGGTCTTGCCGGCCTCGACCGGCACGGCCGAATCGGACGAGAACGACGCCTTCGCCTGCATCGCCATCATGCGCGGGCGCGGGCCGTTGTCGCTCGCGTTCACCGACACCTCGCGCAGGGTGTAGCCGCCGAAGCCGAAGCCCTTGGCCAGCTCGGCGGCCTTCTGCTTGAAGTTATCGATGGCAATGCCCTGTGCCTCGGCCTCGGTCTTGGCGCGCTGCTCGCGGCTCAGGCCGAAACCGACGTTGCCCACGCTCAGCGTGCTGATGCGGCCGGCGGTCTGGGTGATGCGCGGGAAATCGCGGCCTTCGAGCACCAGCTCGGTGGAGCCCTGCCAGCCATTGATCTTGCCGTCCTTGGTGTAGCGCGGCGACAGGCTGAAATTGCCTGTGTGCACGTCCAGCTGGCCCGGCTGGGCGCTCTTCCTGGCCTCGCTCAGGGCGGCATCGAGCGCTGCCTTGAGCTGCGTCTGCACGGTGGCGGCATCGGCAGCGTCGCGGGTGGTCGTGAGCGTCATGCTCAGCATGTCCTGCTGCACCTCGACCGTTCCGGTCGCCGACAGCTGCAGCACGTTCTGCGGCGCGGGCGTGACAACGCTTTGCGCAATGGCGGTGCCGGCCACGGCCAGGGCGGCGCAGGCCGCGAGCAATTTGATGGTTTTCAAGGTGTAGTTCTCCCCAGTTGGTATGAAAAGACAAGCCGAGGCCAGCAAGCAAGCTGGCTGGCCCGCCGGAGCGCCTCAGCGGCGTTGGCTGCTGGGATACGTCAGCGGACGGGCCTCGGTCGGCGGTGCCGGCGCGATCCGCTCGGCCGGCTGCGATTCTGCCGAATTGACCAATGCACCCGCGGCGGGCGGGGTCCATTGGCCGCGAACCTGCTGGCGCAGCTCGAACAACTCGGCGGCCGTCAGGCGCCGGCCGGCCACGGCTTCCTCGCGGCGGACCTCTTCGCGCTGCCCGGCCCGATGGGCTGCGACGGCATCGCGAACCTCGCTGCGGCGCACCTCGCCGACCCTCATGAAATTGCCTGGAACCGCCTGCGCCCACAACGGCGCGCAGGCACAGGCGACAAGAAATGACCGGGCGAATAATGGGTGTCTCATTGAGCGAAAGTCATAAGGCAGCAGGAACTTTGCCACCTCAACGCGTACCGCTGGTGACCAGACCGCGAGCGTCCGCAAGTTTTGTAACTTAGTGTCAAACCATAAGTAAATCTGGCTCAACGAGTCCTTAACGCCTTCAGAATCGGCCCTGTTACAAATTCATCGTTGTAGAAATGACTCAAGTTCCCGCTCGCACCGACAAGATCGTGATCGTCGACGACGACGCCCGCATCCGCGACCTGCTGCGCCGCTACCTGACGCAAGAAGGCTTCGAAGTGATCGTGGCCGAGGACGGCAAGGCGCTCAACCGCATCCTGTTGCGCGACACGGTCGACCTGATCGTGCTCGACCTGATGATGCCCGGCGAAGACGGCCTCTCGGTCTGCCGCCGCCTGCGTGCCGCCAATGACCGCACGCCGATCATCATGCTCACCGCCAAGGGCGAGGATGTGGACCGCATCGTCGGTCTCGAAGTCGGCGCCGACGACTACCTCGGCAAGCCCTTCAACCCCCGCGAACTGCTGGCCCGTGTGCACGCCGTGCTGCGCCGCCGCCCGCCGCTCGAGGCGCCCGGCGCCCCCTCCACAGAGAACGAGACCGTCACCTTCGGCCCGTTCGCGTTCGATCTCGGCTCGCGCACCCTGAAGAAGGATGGCGAAGAACTCTCGCTGACCACCGGCGAGTTCGCGATGCTGAAGGCGCTGGTGCGCCATCCGCGTCAACCGCTGTCGCGCGAAAAGCTGGCCCAGCTGGCGCGCGGGCGCGAGTTCGAGCCCTTCGACCGCAGCCTGGACGTGCAGATCTCGCGCCTGCGCAAGCTGGTCGAGTCCGACGCCGCTGCGCCGCGCTACATCCAGACCGTCTGGGGCGTGGGCTACGTGTTCGTGCCGGACGGCACGGCCTGACGCCCCGTTGAAAGGTGGCCATCGGCCAACCCGCCAGACCGGGCCTGGTCCAGGAGGACGGCGCGCAGGTCACGATGCCGAGCCCGCTCGAGGCGAGCTCCCAGCGTGACCGCCGCCCCGGCCTCAAGCTGGGCTTCAGCCTCTTCTGGCGCACCTTCTTCCTGCTCGCGCTGCTGCTGATCGGCTGTACGGTCGCCTGGCTGCAGACCTTCCGCTCGCTCGAATACGAGCCCCGAGCCATCCAGACCGCGCACCAGATCGCCTCGCTCGTGAACCTCACGCGCGCGGCGCTGGTGTATTCGGACGCGATCACCCGGGTCTCGCTGATCAAGACACTGGCCGACCAGGAAGGCGTGCGCATCCTCCCGCGCGAGCCCAACGACCGCTTCGAGCCCTACACCAGTGGCGCGCTCGACCTGCGCGTGACCGAGGAGCTGATCGACCAGCTTGGCGAAGGCACCACGGTGGCCAGCCGCGTGAACGACGAAGCCGGCCTGTGGATCGGCTTCACCATCGAGAGCGACACCTACTGGCTGCTGCTCGACCCCACGCGCTTCAGCCGCGTGGGCGGGCGCACCTGGCTGGTCTGGCTCAGCACGGCGATGGCGCTGTCGCTGGCCGGGGCGGCGCTGATCACGCGGCTCATCAACCTGCCGCTCAAGCAGCTGTCACGCGCGACCATGCAGGTGCGCGAAGGCGAGTACGAAGCCCACCGGCTCGACGAGCGCGCCCGCACCAACGAGATCCGCGCCGTGAACATCGGCTTCAACCGCATGGCCGACCAGCTCGCCAAGATCGAGCAGGACCGAGCCATCATGCTGGCCGGCATCTCGCACGACCTGCGCACGCCGCTGGCACGGCTGCGGCTGGAAACCGAGATGAGCGTGGCCGACGAAGACGCGCGCGACCACATGGCCGCCGACATCGCCCAGCTCGACGCGATCATCGACAAGTTCCTGGACTACGCCCGGCCCGACCATGTCGATCCGCGCCCCGTGCTGCTGCGCGACGTGGTCGACGCCTGCACCTACGCCGTGCAGGACTACGACGAAATGAACATCACCGTCGACGTGCCCGCCGACCTGCGCGTGCTGGGCGACGAGGTCGAGCTCACGCGGGTGATCTCCAACCTGGTCGAGAACGCACGGCGCTACGGCAAGACGCCTTCCACCGGCGTGGCCGACGTGACGATCCAGGCGCAGGCCAACAACGATGCGGTGCTGATCAAGGTGCGCGACCACGGCGCGGGCGTGGAGCCCGCCCTGCTCTCGCAACTGACCAAGCCCTTCTTCCGTGGCGACACCGCCCGCACTTCGGCGGCCGGCGCGGGCCTGGGCCTGTCGATCGTGGCGAAGAACATCGAGCGAATGGGCGGCACCTTTGCGCTGACCAGCACGCCGGGGCGCGGCCTCGCGGCCCATATCCGGATGCCGCGCGCAATGCCGGCGGGTGCCGGCAAGCCCGGCGATTTGCCAGGCGGCAAGAAGCCGGCCTGAGCGCCGCCGCGTCAGCGGTGCAGCAGAACGGCCGCGCGCGCTTCCATCGCGCGGCCTTCGCCCACCGGGCCCAGCTTCTCGGCCGTCTTGGCCTTCACGTTCACCTGTTCCAGCGCCACGCCCAGCGTGTCGGCGATGCGCTGGCACATGAGCGGAATGTGCGGCGCCAGCTTGGGCGCCTGGGCGATCACGGTGCTGTCGACGTTGCCGATCTCCCAGCCCGCCGCGCGCACCCGGCGTGCTGCCTCGGCCAGCAGCACGGACGAATCGGCACCGCGAAACTGCGGGTCGGTGTCCGGAAAATGCCGGCCGATGTCGCCCAGCCCGGCGCCGCCCAGCAGCGCGTCGGTAATGGCGTGCAGCAGCACGTCGGCGTCCGAATGGCCCAGCAGGCCCGTGACGTGCGGCACCTCGATGCCGCCCAGGATCAGCTTGCGCCCCGCCACCAGCTGGTGAACGTCCCAGCCCTCGCCGACGCGGAAATTGAAAGCGCTCGTCATGCCATGCCCTTCCTGCGCCCGAGCAGCACCGCCTCGGCGAGTGCGAAGTCTTCGGGGTAGGTCACCTTGAAGTTCTGGGCGCTGCCCGGCACCAGCAGCGGCGACAGGCCGATGGCCTCGATGGCGCCGGCCTCGTCGGTCACGGCGTCGCCGATGCGCTCCAGCGCGTCGAGCAGCATGCCGATGCGGAACATCTGAGGCGTTTGCGCCAGCCACTTGTCGGCGCGCGGCAGGGTCTGGGCCACGCGGCTTTCCGTGGTCGATGCTTTCAGCGTGTCCGCCAGCCGGTGGGCCAGCAGGCCGCCCACGGCGTCGTGCTCGCAGGCCGCGATCAGCGCCTCGATCTGGCTCGAACTGACGAGGCAGCGCGCCGCGTCGTGCACCAGCACCCAGTCGTGCGCGCCGGCGCCCTTCTGCCGCAGCGCCGCCAGGCCGTTGCGCACCGTGGCCGCCCGGGTCAGGCCGCCTACGCGCAGCAGGTATTCGTTCTCGGCGGGAAAGCGCGGCAGCGCGGCGTCCACGTCGCGGTCGTCCGGCGACACCACCAGCGCCAGCCCCGCGAAACGCCCCGCCAGGGCCCGGAAGGCCTCCAGCGTGTGCGCCACCATCGGCAGGCCGGCCAGGCGCCGGTACTGCTTGGGCTGGGTGGACTGCCCATGGCCCGCGCGATGGCCGGAGCCGGCGCAGGGAATCAGCACGAAAAGGCGGGAAGAAGACATGAGGTCCTGTACGGGCGGGCCAATGGCCGACAAGCGGATGAAGGGCCGCCATTCTAGAATTGCCCTTCGCACACCCCTCGCCAGCCGGCGCGGGGTGTTGTGCATTTCCTAAGCGTTCCATGGACCTCCCCCATCTCACGGCGGGCAAGCGTTTCACGCTGCCGCGTCCCCCGTTGTCGGCCGATGCACTGCTGCTGGCGCAGTTGGCCATGCGCGAGAAAGCCGCCGGGCGCGCCACGGCGATGTTCACCGCCGATGCCAACGACGCCCAGCGCCTGATCGACGAAATCGCCTTCTTCGCTCCCGACCTGCGCTGCGCCCTGTTCCCCGATTGGGAGACGCTGCCCTACGACAGCTTCTCGCCCCACCAGGACCTGATCAGCGAACGCCTGGCCACCCTCTGGCGCATCAGCCAGAAAGAGGCCGACGTGGTGCTGGTGCCCGCCACCACCGCGCTCTACCGCCTGGCGCCGCCGTCCTTCCTGGCCGGCTACACCTTCCACTTCAAGGCCAAGCAGAAGCTCGAGGAATCGAAGCTCAAGGCCCAGCTCACGCTGGCCGGCTACAGCCATGTGACGCAGGTGGTGAGCCCTGGCGAATACGCAGTGCGCGGCGGGCTGATCGACCTGTTCCCCATGGGTTCGCCGGTGCCGTTCCGCGTCGACCTGTTCGACGACGAGATCGACTCCATCCGCACCTTCGACCCCGACACCCAGCGCAGCCTCTACCCCGTGCCCGAGGTACGCCTGCTGCCCGGCCGCGAGTTCCCGATGGACGAAGACGCGCGCGGGCGCTTCCGCAGCCGCTGGCGCGAGCTGCTAGAGGGCGACCCGACCAAGAGCCGCATCTACAAGGACATGGGCAACGGCGTGGCCACGGCCGGCATCGAGTACTACCTGCCGCTGTTCTTCGACGAGACGGCCACGGTGTTCGACTACCTCGGCCCCGACGCCACCGTGGTGCTGCACGGCGACCTGGAGCCAGCGTTCCAGCATTTCTGGCAGGACACCAACGAGCGCTACCGGCTGGTGCAGGGCGACCCCGAGCGCCCGGCGCTGCCGCCCGAAGCGCTGTTCCTGAACGCCGAGCAGTTCTACCAGCGCGCCAAGCCCCATGCGCAACTCGCCATCCGTGGCGATGTGCCCACCGAGGCGCCCTACGCCGAGTTCGACAAGCTCCCGCCCTTCGCCGTGGTGCGCGGCGCCGAAGACCCGCTGGTAGGCCTCAAGGCGCACATCGCGAAGACGCCGCACCGCGTGCTGCTGATCGCCGAGAGCGACGGCCGCCGCGAGAGCCTGCTCGACTTCCTGCGCGCCAGCGGCGTGAACCCGCCGGCCTTCGACTCGCTGGCCGAGTTCGAAGCCTCGACCGACGAGAAGGTCGGCATCGCCACCGCCGCGCTGGCTTCGGGCTTCGCGTGGCGCGAACAGGGTATCGACCTCGTCACCGAGACCGAGCTGTTCGCCACCGCGCCCACCACGCGCCGGCGCAACAAGAAGCAGGAACAGGTCAGCGACGTCGAAGCGCTCATCAAGGACTTGTCGGAGCTGAACGTCGGCGACCCCGTGGTCCACACCGCGCACGGCATCGGCCGCTACCGCGGCTTGATCCACATGGACCTGGGCCAGGGCAACGGCCCCGACGGCAAGCCCCTGCTGCAGGAAATGCTGCACCTGGAGTACGCCGACAAGGCCACGCTCTACGTGCCGGTGTCGCAGTTGCACCAGATCAGCCGCTACACCGGCGTCAGCGCCGACGAGGCCCCGTTGCACAAGCTGGGCTCCGGCCAGTGGGAAAAAGCCAAGCGCAAGGCCGCCGAGCAGGTGCGCGACTCGGCTGCCGAGCTGCTCAACATCTACGCCCGCCGCGCCGCGCGCGAAGGCCATGCCTTCCGCTATTCGCCGGCCGACTACGAGGTGTTCGCCAACGACTTCGGCTTCCAGGAAACCGCCGACCAGAAGGCCGCGATCCATGCGGTGGTGCAGGACATGATCTCGCCCCAGCCCATGGACCGCCTGGTGTGCGGCGACGTGGGCTTCGGCAAGACCGAAGTGGCGCTGCGCGCCGCCTTCATCGCCGTCACCGGCGGCAAGCAGGTGGCCTTCCTCGCGCCAACCACGCTGCTGGCAGAGCAGCACTACCAGACGCTGGTCGACCGCTTCGCCAAGTGGCCGGTGAAGGTGGCCGAGATGAGCCGCTTCCGCTCGGCCAAGGAAATCACCACCGCTGCCAAGGGGCTGGCAGAGGGCCAGGTCGACATCGTGGTCGGCACGCACAAGCTGCTCTCGCAGTCGGTCAAGTTCAAGAACCTGGGCCTGCTGATCATCGACGAGGAACACCGCTTCGGTGTGCGCCACAAGGAAGCGATGAAGGCCATGCGCGCCGAGGTCGACGTGCTCACGCTCACCGCCACGCCGATTCCGCGCACGCTGGGCATGGCGCTGGAAGGCCTGCGCGACCTGAGCGTGATCGCCACCGCGCCGCAGCGGCGCCTTGCCATCAAGACCTTCGTGCGCAACGAAGGCACGGGCGTGATCCGCGAGGCCGTGCTGCGCGAGCTCAAGCGCGGCGGGCAGGTCTACTTCCTGCACAACGAGGTCGAGACCATCGAGAACCGCCGCCAGAAGCTGGAAGAGATATTGCCCGAGGCCCGTATCGCCGTGGCCCACGGCCAGATGCCGGAGCGCGAGCTGGAGCGCGTGATGCGCGACTTCGTGGCGCAGCGCTACAACCTGCTGCTGTGCTCGACCATCATCGAGACCGGCATCGACGTGCCGACCGCCAACACCATCGTGATGAGCCGCGCCGACAAGTTCGGCCTGGCGCAGCTGCACCAGCTGCGCGGCCGCGTCGGCCGTTCGCACCACCAGGCGTATGCCTACCTCATGGTGCCCGACACCGAGGGCCTGACCAAGCAGGCGGCCCAGCGGCTCGACGCCATCCAGCAGATGGAAGAGCTGGGTTCCGGCTTCTACCTGGCCATGCATGACCTGGAGATTCGCGGCACTGGCGAGGTGCTGGGCGAAAGCCAGAGCGGCAACATGATGGAAATCGGCTTCCAGCTCTACAACGAGATGCTCAGCGAGGCCGTGCGCGCGCTCAAGGCCGGCCAGGAGCCCGACCTGCTGTCGCCGCTTTCGGTCACCACCGAGATCAACCTGCACGCCCCCGCGCTGCTGCCGGACGACTACTGCGGCGACGTGCACCTGCGGCTGTCGTTCTACAAGAAGCTGGCCACCGCGAAGACGCCCGACCAGATCGACACGCTGCTCGAAGAAATCGTCGACCGCTTCGGCAAGCTGCCGCCGCAGGCGCAGACGCTGATCGACACGCACCGCCTGCGCGTGCTGGCGCGGCCGTACGGCGTGGTGAAGGTCGATGCCGCGCCGGGCATCATCAACATCACCTTCAGGAAAGACGCGCCGGTCGACGGCATGGCCATCATCCAGCTGATCCAGAAGAACAAGCACATCAAGCTGGCCGGCAACGAAAAGCTGCGCATCGAGCGCGAACTGAAAGAGCCGAAAGACCGGGCCCAACTGGTGCGCGACGTGCTGCGCAGCCTGGGCCAACCCATCGTCAAGGAGACCGCCACCGCATGAGCGCCATTCAAGAAATCTCCCCCGGCCTGGTCATCCAGCGCGTGAAGCCGCCGCTGAAGCTGGCCGACTTCAAGCTGATCGCGTTCGACATGGACTCGACGCTGATCAACATCGAGTGCATCGACGAAATTGCTGACGCGGTCGGCAAGAAGGCCGAGGTGGCCGCCATCACCGAAGCCACGATGCGCGGCGAGATCAAGGACTTCAAGGAGAGCCTGCGCCGCCGCGTGGCGCTGCTGAAGGGTGTGCCGGTCGAAGCGCTGCAGCAGGTGTACGACGAGCGGCTGAAGCTCAACCCCGGCGCGAGCGAGCTGGTTGGGGCCTGCAAGAAAGCCGGCCTCAGGGTGCTGCTGGTGTCGGGCGGTTTCACCTTTTTCGCGAACCGCGTGAAGGACCGCCTGGGCATCGACTTCGCGCGCTCCAACCTGCTCGACGAAGCCGACGGCAAGCTCACGGGCGAGGTCGTCACGCAAAGCTGGGGCGACATCTGCGACGGCGCCGAAAAACGCCGCACGCTGCTCGAGGTGGCTTCGCTCATGGGCATCTCGCCGCAGGAAACCATCGCCGTCGGAGACGGTGCCAACGACCTGCCGATGATGGGCGAAGCCGGTCTCTCGGTGGCCTACCACGCGAAGCCGAAGGTGCGCGAGCAGGCGATGGTTGCCATCAATGAAGGCGGCCTGGACCGCGTTCTCGAAATACTGCGATGACCGGTTGGGGCGTGGTTCCTGGGGCGATCACGCCCCGAACGGACAGCAAACAACACAACGAGACAACGGAGCACTGACATGACCGACACCGCCCCGCTCTACCGCGCCGACGCCCTCAAGGACTACGCCAGCGCCCTCCTCCAAAAAGCCGGACTCGAAGCATCCAGGTCCGACAGCGTCGCCCGCACCTTGGTCGAAGGCGACCTGCTGGGCCACGACACCCACGGCCTCGCGCTGCTGGCCGGCTACGTGAAAGAACTTGAATCGGGCGGCATGACCCGCGACGGCTCACCCGAAGTGCTGTCCGACCGCCCCGCCGCCGTACTGTGGGACGGCAAGCGCCTGCCCGGCCCGTGGCTCATGGACCAGGGCATGGATCTGCTCGTGCCGCGTGCGCGTGAACTGGGCACCGCCTCGCTCGTCATCCGCCGCAGCCACCACATCGCCTGCCTCGCCGTCTACATGCTGCGCGCGCTGCAGGAAGACATGCTGATGCTGCTGGCCTGCTCCGACCCCAACGCCGCCAGCGTCGCGCCCTTCGGCGGCACGCAGGCCGTGTTCACGCCGAACCCGCTGGCCATGGGCTTTCCGCTGTCGCAAGGCGGCGTGATGGTCGACATCTCGGCTTCCATCACCACCAACGGCATGAGCAACCGCAAGCGTGCGGCCGGTGAAACCTTCGCCGAGGAATGGCTGATCGACGCCGCCGGCAAACCGTCGAACGATCCGCAGGTGCTGTTCGACCAGCCGCCCGGCACGCTGCTGCCGGTGGGCGGCCTGAGCCACGGCCACAAGGGCTACGGCATGGCGCTGCTGGTCGAGACACTCACCGCCGGCCTCGCGGGCCACGGCCGGGCCGACCCGCCCGAAGGCTGGGGCGCCACGGTGCACATCACGCTGCACGACCTGAACGCCTTCGGCGGCAAGGACGCCTTCCTGCGCCAGATGGACCACGTGGCCGCGCAGTGCCGCGCCAACACGCCCATCGACCCGGCCAAGCCTGTGCGGCTGCCGGGCGAAGGCGGGTTGAAGCGCAGGGAAGCGCAATCGAAGAACGGGGTGCGGCTGCACCCGTCGATCGCGCGTGCGCTGCACGATGCTGAGCAGCGCTACGGCCTGCGGCTGGCGCAGGCGCTGATCTAGACCAAAGGCAGGCTCAGTCTTCTTCCGTTTCGGAAGAACCAGGAGCGGCCTCACCCTCGGGCCGCGGCTTGCGCTTGCCGGGCTTGGCCACGACCTCGACATAGAACTGCTTGCCGCCGTCCTTGACCACGCCGTCGATCAGGCCGGTGATGGCCGAGAGGTGGACGACTTCGGCCGATTCCTCGGCCGCGCCGAACTTGCAGTCGAAGTCCCAGAAGTCCGCGCCTTCGGGCAATTCGCGCCGTCGTTCGCGCTTGATGTACTTGCGGATCTCGTGCTTGATGGCTTCGAGGAGACGGTCGGGGTGCTTGCCCTCGACCTGAAGCTGAAAGGTTTTTCTCATGGGTGATCGTAACGCCCCCGCCGCGTCGCTGTGTACAGTCGGCGCTTCAAACGAAAGCAGGTGAAAGACATGGCGCGCGCAAACGACTGGGCAAGCAAGGTGATGGCATTGATCAACGGTGGCAATCCCACCGCCGCCATCGCGCAGATCAAGGTCGCGCCCTCGGTCAAGGACCTGAAGGCGCTCCAGACCATCATGACGCTCTCGAAAATGAAAGGCCGCTATCCGAACGTGGATGCGGCCATTGCGGACAACCTGGAGCTGCTCGCGGCGCCCCGCCTGCACCGCTCCCCGTGATTTACAGCGCCTGACCCAGGCGCTTGACGCCCTCTTCGATCTTCGCCACGTCGGCCGTCGCGAAGCTCAGGCGCAGCGTGGCCACGTCGGGCTTCTCGGCAAAGAACGGCGCGCCGGGCACGAAGGCAACCAGCTTCTCGATGGCGCGCTTGGCCAGTTCGTTCGCATCGGCCAGCTTGCCGTTGGCACCCGTGAGGCGGGCCCAGAAGAAAAGGCCTCCGCTGGGTTGGGTGAAGCTCACCGCATCGCCCAGTTCGCGCTTGAGCGCATTGCCCATGGCCTGCGCACGCTGGCCGTACACCTCGCGCACATGCGCCAGCGTAGCCGGCATGCGGCCGCTCTTGAGGTACTGGGCCGCGGTGGCCTGCGAGAAGGTGCTGGTGTGCGCGTCGCTGAACTGCTTGCACATGGTGGCCTTGGCCAGCAGCTCGGGCGGGGCGATCATCCAGCCGATGCGCAGGCCGGGGCTCAGCACCTTGCTCAGGCTGCCGCAGTGGGCCAGCAGCTCGCGGCTGCCGGGCACGTCCTTGCTCAGGGCCATGATCGACGGCGGCGGGGCTTCGCCGAAGTAGAGGTCACCGTAGGGGTCGTCCTCGACGATCAGCGTCTGGTACTTCACGGCCAGCTCGAGCACCTTCTTGCGGCGCTCCAGGCTCAGCATGGCGCCGCTGGGGTTGCCGAAGGTGGGAATCAGGTAGACGAACCTGGGCTTGTGCTCGGCGATGAGCTTTTCGAGCTCGTCGGTCTTCACGCCGTTGGCGTCGATGGGCGCGCTGATGAGCTGCGCGCCGTACAGGCGGAAGCACTGGATGGTGGCCAGGAAGGTCGGGCCCTCGACGATCACCTTGTCACCGGGCGAGATCATGGTCTTGCCCAGCAGGTCGAGCGCCTGCTGGCTGCCGGTGGTGACGATCAGGCCGCCGGGCTCGACGTCGACGCCCTTGGTCTTCATGAAGGCGCTCAGCTGCGTGCGCAGCGGCTCGTAGCCTTCGGTGGCGCCGTATTGCAGCGCGCCGCCGGGTTCTTCGGTGAGTGCCTTGTTGCTCGCCTCCTTGAGGCCCTCGACGTCGAACATGGCGCTGTCAGGGAAGCCGCCCGCGAAACTGATGATGCCGGGCTTGCCCAGCAGCTTGAAGAGTTCGCGGATGGCGGAGGTCTCGACGTTGTCGAGTCGGGAGGCGAATTGCATGGTCTGGCTCTCTTTCTGGGGTGCCATTGTCGCGAAAGCGGCGGGCAATAAAGCTGCGTAAGGCTTTGGCCTTTCAACGATATATTGCGCTAAAGCCGATGCTCGCCCCATGAAAAAAGAAAACATCCCCCTCTTCTTCGCCACATTGCAGGCGGCCAACCCCGAACCCAGGACCGAACTCGAATACACCACGCCCTTCGAGCTGCTGGCAGCCGTGCTGCTGTCCGCGCAGGCCACCGACGTGGGCGTGAACAAGGCCACCCGCAAGCTGTTCCCGGTGGCGAACACGCCGCAGGCCATCCTCGGCCTCGGCGTGGAGGGCCTGGAGGAATACATCAAGACCATCGGCCTGTACCGCAGCAAGGCCAGGCACCTGATCGAGACCTGCCGCATGCTGGTGGAGCAGCACGGCGGCGAAGTGCCGCGCACCCGCGCCGAGCTGGAGGCGCTGCCCGGCGTGGGCCGCAAGACCGCCAACGTGGTGCTGAACGTGGCCTTCGGCGAGGCCACCATCGCGGTCGACACGCACATCTTCCGCATGGGCAACCGCACCGGGCTCGCGCCGGGCAAGACGCCGCTGGAGGTGGAACTCAAGCTGGAGAAGCGCGTCCCACTGCAGTACCGGCTGCACGCGCACCACTGGCTCATCCTGCACGGACGCTACGTCTGCGTGGCGCGCAAGCCGCGTTGCTGGGAATGCGCGGTCGCCACCCTCTGCGACTACAAGCCCAAGACACCCGCGCCGAAGACGGCATGAGAAGCACACACTGCAAGCACATCCGGCAAACACATCGAATGAAAATGAAGAAGACCCCGTCCCGAATGCTCGTAGCCACCGCCCTGCTCGGCATGGCGGCCTGCATGCCGGCCGTGTCGTGGTCGCAGGCCGCTTCGTCGGGCCTGCCCGCCGATGCGATGGCGCAGTACGGCGGACGCTGGTCGACCGACTGCGCCAACGCCGCCGCGCCCACCGTGCAGGTGCATGCCGACATGCTGATCGCCGAAAGCGGCAAGCGCCGCGTGGTCGGCACCGCTCCGCAAACGGCCCACAGCTTCTTCGGCAACAGCCCGCCGCCGCCCAACTTCGACGTGGCGCTGATGAGCAGCGTGGCCAAGGCCGGCGCCATGACATTCCTGGTCTACCGCGAGGCTCGGGGCCAGTCGATCACGCTGGACGCCGAGAAACCCGTCGCCGGCCAGCTCGGCCCCGACATGATGAAGCTGCGCTACTGGCGCTGCGACGGTGCCGCGCGCGCCGTGCCGCCGCCGGCCGAGGCCGCGGCGCCAGCGAAGCAGCCGGCACCGCCCACCGGCAGCCCCGCCGCGCTGGCGCAGGGACCGGCCATGCAGAAGGCCTGGCGCGCCGCACTCGGCACGCGAGAAACCGACCGCTGGCTGGTGCGCCGCGAAGGCCCGGCGCCCGAGCCCCAATGGGTGACGGTCGACGGCACGCGCTACCTGCTGCATGCCTTCTGCAAGCCGCACGACTGCTACGACAACAACGCCATCGCCCTGTACGACCAGGGCTCGGGCCGCATCTACGGCCTGGTGCAGCGCGACGGCAAGAACCGGCTGGTGGGCACGCCGCCTGCCGCGCTCGCACCCCAGCTCGACAAGCTCTGGCGCGAGCAGTGGCGCAAGAAGGGTTGAGCCGCCCCTGCCCCGGGCGCGCTCGCGGCACTCAGGCCAGCTTGAACATGCGCACCGCATGCACCAGGCCCGCGGCCTGATCGTTCATCGACTGCGCGGCGGCTGACGCCTGCTCGACCAGCGCCGCGTTCTGCTGCGTGGTGCGGTCCATCTGCTTGATGGCGTCGTTCACCTGCTCGATGCCGGCCGACTGCTCCTGGCTGGCCGCGGTGATCTCCGCCATGATGTCCGTCACGCGCCGCACGCTGCCCATGATCTCTTCCATGGTCTTGCCGGCTTCGTTGACCAGCGTGCTGCCCGCGTCGACCTCTTCCACCGAGTCACCGATCAGCGTCTTGATTTCCTTCGCGGCCGCGGCCGAGCGCTGCGCCAGGCTGCGCACCTCCGACGCCACCACAGCAAAGCCGCGCCCCTGCTCGCCGGCACGCGCCGCCTCCACCGCCGCGTTCAGCGCGAGGATGTTGGTCTGGAACGAGATGCCGTCGATCACGCCGATGATTTCCACCACCTTGCGCGACGAGGCGTTGATGGACGCCATCTTCTGCACCACCTGATCCACCACTGCGCCGCCGCGCGAAGCCACCTGCGAGGCCGAGTCGGCCAGCTGGTTGGCCAGCCGTGCGTTGTCGGCGTTCTGCTTGACGGTGGAGGTCAGCTCCTGCATCGAGGCCGCCGTCTGCTCCAGCGAACTGGCCTGCGCCTCGGTGCGCGAAGACAGGTCGCGGTTGCCCGAGGCGATCTGGCTCGACGCCGTGGCGATGGAATCGGTGCCGTCGCGCACCTGCCCCACCACCTTGGCCAGCTCGTCGTTCATGGAGCGCAGGGCACGCATCAGCATGCCCGACTCCGAGGAATCGGCCACCTCGATGCGCGCCGTCAGGTCGCCCGAAGCCACCTGCTGCGCCACCGTCACCGCCTGCACGAGAGGCCGCGTGATCGAGCGCGTCATGCGAAAGGCCAGCAGCAACCCGCCGACCAATGAAGCGCAGCTGATCCATACGATCAGCCACTTGGCGCGCTGGTACGCGGCCTGGGTCGACGCGGTGCTTTCGTCGGCGCTCTTCTTCAGTTGCGCCTGGAAGGCCGCGACATGCGCCAGCACCTGGTTGAGCAGCGGCATGCACTCCTGGGTCAGCACCCTGACTGCAGCTTCGGTCTGGTGCGAGGTGGCGAGCGCGACCACATTCCTGGCAATGGGCAGGTACTGCGCCTCGAGCGCGCGCAGCTTCTCGAGCATCTTGCGTTCTTCGGGGGTGGAGGCGGCCGGGTCTGCCATCACCGTGGCCAGGCTCTGCAGGCCGGCGTCGATCTCGCGCTGGGAGCTGCCGACGAGTTCGATGTCGCCTTTCTGCCCTGCCGAGTCATTCACCAGCGCCAGGTTGCGCGCCGCGATGGCGCGCTTGCCGATGGCGGATTGCACGTTGTTGAGTTCGTCGAGCTTGCGCTGGCCGACCTCGGTAGCGAAGGCGATGCGCTCCGAAAGATTGGCCATCTGGTGCAGGCCGATGCCCGTGATGACCAGCTGGAGCAGCAGCAACAGCGCAAAGCCCAGCCCGAGACGGGCTCCAATCCTGAGATTCGAAAGATCGAGCATGTAGCTTCCTTCAAAAAGTTGCGTGGTCTCCCTTTCGTCATCGGCGGCCCTGGCATGCGCCACCCCACCCCTGAAGGGTGGGATGGGCAAACCCGGATACATGTGTTTCAGCGGGCGCGGGATGAATGAAAATTCACCAGGATGCAATCCGAACTCTCCCCCGGCGCGACGGCACTGCGCGCCCGCAGCCGCAGCCGCCGGCTGCTGGTCCGCCAGAGGCTGCTCGACCGGCTCGCCGGGCCGGGCACGCGCCGCTGTGTCGTGCTTCGGGCGCCCGCCGGCTTCGGCAAGAGTTCGCTGCTGCTCACATGGCAGCGCGAGCTGGTCTCGGCGGAAACCGACATCGCCTGGGTCAGGCTCGCCGACGTTCCAGAAGGCGACCTGCATTTCATGACCGCCCTGATGGCGGCTCTGGGCGCCATCGATGCCGCCATCACCAGGCAGGCGGTGGCGCACGCCCGCCCCGATGCCTATGCCATCGAGCGGCTGGTCATCGCGCTGGTGCGGGGCATCGCCGCGCATGGCCGCAAGGTGGTGCTGATCGTGGACGACGTGCACTGCGCCCAAAGCGAGAACGTGCTGCACGCGCTGCAACTGCTCGTGGAATACGCGCCGCCCAACCTGCTGTGCGTATTCGCGAGCCAGGACGACCTGCCGATGACGCTGGCGCACGCCCCGGCCTCCAAGACGGTGCTGGAGCTGCGCAACGACGACCTGCGCTTCAGCCTGCCGGAGTCGATCGACTACCTCGGCATGCGCCTGCCCGACCTGGACGAGCGCGCCGCCGCGGCGATCCACCGGCTCACCGAGGGGTGGCCGGCCCTGGTGCGGCTGGCCAGCGCCGAAGTGCGCCGGCGGCGCGGCGTGCAGTCGTCGCCCCTGGTTCACGGCGTGCCCGACCCCGAACCCTTTGCCGCGTACTTTCACGCGCACGTCTTCTCCCGCGTTTCGGCGACGCAACTGCGCCTGCTCACCTGCTGCGCCGCCGCCACCCGATTCAATGCGCCGCTGTGCGCCGACCTGGCGGGCACCGGCTACACCCCCGCCCTGTGCTCGGAACTGCTGGAACCGCTGGCGCGCGAAGGCCTGCTGTCCGCGGCGCCGGAAACGACCGAACCGGTGGAAGACGCCGCACCGCCGCGCGAACGCTGGTGGCACATGCACCCGCTGCTGCGCAGCGTGCTGCTGACGCGCTTCGCGGCCTGGCCCGACGCCGAGCGCCTGCGGGTGCATGCCGCGGCCTGCCAGGTGTTCGCGGTGCGCGGCATGCACCACCAGGCCGTGCGGCATGCGCTGGCCGCCGGCCAGCATGAGACGGCCGCCCGGCTGGCCGAGCGCGGCGCGGCCGCACTGTTCACCCAGGGCCGGATGAACGAGGTGATAGCGCTGGTGCGCCAGCTCGACGCCCACACCGTCGGAGACAACACCAATCTCGCTCTCTGGATGGCCTGGGTCGAACTGGCCGACTACCGCCTCGACGACTGCGCCCTCAGCATCGAGCGGCTGCGCGGGAAGGCCGGCGCGGTCGCGCCGGCCATGCGCTACCGGCTGGCGCTGCTGAACTGCCTGCTCGCCATCCGCAACGACGACAACGACGCGCTCTCGCGGCTGCTGCCCGAACTGCTGGCCCCGCCGCCGGGAGCCGACGACTTCGCGCTGGCCGGCCGGCGCAACGTGCTGACCTGGCTCTACCTGCACCGCGGCGAGTTCGAGCAGGCACGGCGCATCCAGCGCGACGAGCCGACGCCGCGGGTCGACGGCGAACCGATGGTCGGCACCCTGTTCGGGTCGCTGGTGGGGCGCTGCCTCGTCGGCCTGTCGTATGCCGTCGAGGGACAGATGCACCGCGCGGAGCGCATCTACCGCCAGGTGCTGAGCGAAGCACAGGAGCGCGGCGCGCGCTGCGCCGAGGCCGAGCGGCTGACCGCCCAGTTGCTGGTCGAGGTGCTCTACGAGCAGCACGGTCCGCTGGTGGCCGCGCGCTTCATCCAGGAACAGCTCGGCACGCACGACGGCCTGATTCCCGACACCGCCTTGCGCATGATCCTCGTGTCGAACCGCGCGCTGCAGGCCGCGGGCCGCCGGCGCGAGGCGCTGGAGCATCTGGCGCAGGCCGCAAGCTTCCTGGGGCGCTTCGGCATGGACCGCGCGCTGGCCTGCGTGCTGCTGGAGCAGCTCAGGGGCCAGCTGGCGAACAACCATGCCGAAGCGGCACGCACGTCGTTGCAGGAACTGGAAGTGCTGCAGAGCCGGCACCCGGGCGTCGAGCCCGGCACCCTCCGGCGCATCGCCGACATCGTGGAGCAGGCGCGCATCTGGCTGGCGATGCACGACGGCGAACTGCTGCCCACGCTGGCGAAGATCGAAACCCTCTCGCACCGCTACGGGCAACGCGGGCAGGTCGGCTTCGTCGCCGCCCTCCAGCTCCAGGCGGCCGAGGTCGAGCGCAGGCTCGGGCGCGCCGAGGCGTCGAGGGCGCGCGTGTGCGCGGCCCTGCGCCTGGGCCACCGGCTGGGGCTGCTGGCCACCCTGCTCGGCGCGCACGACAACGCCCTGGAGCTGATCCGCACGGCGGCCACGATTCCCAACCTCGATCCGGTGCTGTCGTTCTTAATCGAGCGCATCGAGGCGCTGGCGCAATCGCAGCGCGACGCACGCGCCGAGCCTGTGCCGGTGCCGCGCTTGCGGGACGACCGCCGCGCGAGCAGCCAGCTCACGCTGCGTGAAGCCGAGATCGCCGAGCTGCTGCTGCAGTCGCTGCCGAACAAGAAGATCGCGCTCACGCTCGGCCTGTCGCTGGACACGGTCAAGTGGCACCTGAAGAACATCTACATGAAGCTGGACGCCCACGGGCGCAGCGCCGTCGCGCAGCGCATGCGGCAGGAGCTGGAGCGCGACGACGGCGGGAGGTAGCCGCCATCTCCGTCAGGCGGTGGGCGGATGCTCGAAGGTCAGCCAGCCGCCGAACGGCATTTTGCCGCCGGGCCAGTCGCCCGCGACGGCGGGGCAACGGATGCCGCGCCGCAGCAGCGTCACCGCGCGCAGCACGCCGGAATGCGTGACCCAGAGCGTGTCGCGCCCCCGCGCCAGCCATTCGTCGTGCGCGGCGGCAATGCGCGACATGAAGGCGCGCACGCTCTCGCCGTGGGTGCCCACGCGCAGGTCCGCGAAATCGGCGGTCCAGGCGTCGAAGTCTCCGCGCGGAATGGCAGCCCACGGCCGGCCTTCCCAGGCACCGAAATCCATCTCGGCCAGCCGTGCGTCGCGCCGCACCGGCAGGTCGGACCGCAGCGCGGCGATGGCGTCGGCCAGCGCAACGCAGCGCCGCAAAGGCGAACTGCACAGCAGCGTGCCGGCCGGCAGCAACGGCGCGATGCGCCGGGCGGCGTCCAGCGTGGCGTCGGCATGGGCGTCGAGGTCCGTGGCGCCGTAGCAAAGGCCCGGTTCGGCCACCACCGGGGCATGGCGCTGGAGCCAGAGCGTGCTCATGCGTGCCAGGCCAGCGCCAGGTAAATCGCGAGTTCGCAGACCTGCTGGGTCGCGCCCAGGCCGTCGCCCGTGAAGCCCTGCAGCCGCCGCATGAAGAGCCGCGCCATCCAGCTCGCGGCCAGCAGCGCCATGAGCACCGCCGCCCCGACGTGCACCGGGTCGTGCGCCAGCAGCAGCAAACCCACCGCGGGCACCGTCCACAGCGCGGCGATGAGCAGCGCGCCGCCGCTGATGGCGTCCGCCAGCGGCTTGGCCTTGCTCGCGCCGCTGTCGCCCACGTAGGGCAGCCAGCGGATCAGGAACAGCGGCATCAGCCGCGACAGCACATGCGCGCCGACGATGGCGATGGCCACCGACTGCAGCCCCCGCGCCGCCAGTGTGGCGAGCAGCGCGAACTTCAGGCCCAGCGCCAGCACCAGCGCCACCGCGCCGAAAGCGCCGATGCGCGAGTCCTTCATGATTTCCAGCGCCCGTTCGCGCCCGGCCGAGCCGCCAAGGCCGTCTGCCACGTCGGCCAGTCCGTCTTCATGAAACGCGCCGGTCAGCATCACAGTGGCCACGGTGCTCAGCACCGCCGCCGCCAGCGCGCCCGCCACGCCGGGCAGCCCCATGCCTACGCCAGTGAAGACCAGCGCCGCCACCCCACCCACCAGCCAGCCGATGCCCGGCAGGTGCGCGGCGCTGGCGCGCAGCATCTGCGGACTGAAGCCGACCCAGTCCGCGAGCGGGCCCGTCACCGGCACCCGCGTGAAGAACTGCAGCGCCAGCAGGAAGTGCCTGATACCGCTCATGCGTCCTTGCGCGACACGCCCGCCGCCTCGAAGCTCGCCATTTCACGCAGGATGCGGCAGGCCGATTCGAGCAGCGGCCACGCCAGCGCCCCGCCGGAGCCTTCGCCCAGCCGCATGTCGAGGTTCAGCAGCGGCTCCAGGCCCAGTTGCTCCAGCAGCAGCACGTGGCCCGGCTCGGCCGAGCAATGCGCCGCCACGCAGCGCTGCCCCACGCAAGGCTGCAGGGCCTGCGCCACCAGCACGGCCGAGCTGGCGATGAACCCGTCGACCACGATCACGCGGCGCTCCTCGGCCGCCTGCAGCACCGCGCCGACCAGCGTGGCCACCTCGAAGCCGCCGAAGGCCGCCAGCGCGTCCAGCGGTGCCGTCGCGTTCGCGTGCAGCGAGAGCACCTGGCGCAGCACCTCGCGCTTGCGCGCCAGCCCCGCCCCATCGAGCCCGGTGCCGATGCCGGTGCAGTCGTCGATGCGCAGGCCGCCCAGCCGCGACAGCAGCAGCGCGGCCGACGAGCTGTTGCCGATACCCATCTCGCCGAGCAGCAAGGCATTGCCAGGCAGCGCCCGCACCACCTCGCGCCCGTTGGCGATGGCCTGGGCGCATTGCTCGGCGGTCATGGCCGGGCCGACCGAGGCATCGGCCGTGCCCGGGGCGATCCGGCGCGAGACCAGGCCGGGCCGGGGCTGGAAGTCGCGCCGCACGCCGCAGTCGACCACCGTCAGCGCCAGACCGTGCTGGCGCGCCAGAACGCTCACCGCGGCGCCGCCGGCCAGGAAGTTCTCGACCATCTGCCAGGTCACGTCGCCCGGATAGGCCGAAACGCCGCGCGCCGCCAGCCCGTGGTCGCCCGCGCAAACCAGCATCTGCGGCGCCTCGAGCCGCGGCAGCTCGGTGCCCAGGATCAGGCCGATGCGCAAGGCCAGCGCCTCCAGCCGGCCGAGCGCGCCGAGCGGCTTGGTCTTGTTGTCGAGAGCGCTCTGCAGGCGCGCCGTCAGCGCGGTGTCGGCGAGGTCGGGAATAGTGGGAATAGCGGGAATCAGGTTGTTGTCGTTGTTCATGCAATCAGTCCGGCCAGCACGCCGGCGTCGAAGTGGGTGTCGATGAAATCGGCCAGGCCGTCGAAGGTGGCGTCCAGCGTGGGCGCCGAGGCGCCGAACAACGCATGAAGCGCGCCGGGGTCTTCGAACAGGCCATGGAGGTAAATGCCCAGCACATTGCCGCGCGCGTTCTGCCAGGCCAGCCCGTCGGGCATTACCGGCTTGCCGTCGTGTGCCAGTTGCGGATGGGCGGCTGTCTGGCCGTGGTGGATTTCATAGCCGGCCACCGGCACGCCGGACAGCGCGGCCCAGGCGCCACCCAGTTCGCCGAAGGTGGCCGCGCGGTGGCGCACCGTCTTCTCGCGCGCGAACACCGTCACCAGCGGCAGCAGGCCCAGCCCCGGCGCGTTGCCGTCGATGCCGTGCGGATCGACCAGCGCCTCGCCCAGCATCTGCAGGCCGCCGCAGATGCCCAGCACCGCGCCGCCGCGCTCGGCATGCGCGGCCACGGCGCCGTCGAGCCCCTGCGCGCGCAGCCAGGCCAGGTCGCCGCTGGTGTGCTTGGAGCCGGGCAGCACGATCCAGTCGGCGCCCGCCACGTCGGCCGGCGTGCGGGCCCAGACCAGGCGCACGCCCGGCACGTTCTTCAGCGCCTGGAATTCGTCGAGGTTGCTGATGCGCGGATACGCCACCACCGCCACCGTGCGGGTGACGGTGCCGCTCGCGCGGCTGCGGTCGTCGAACACACCGTCTTCCTCGGGCAGGCCGTGCTGCCACCACATGGGCAGCGTGGCCACGGTGGGCACGCCGGTCAGTTCCTGCAACTGCTGCGGCGCCGGTGCCAGCAGCGCGGCGTCGCCCCGGAACTTGTTGAGCACGAAGCCTTGCAGCAGCGCCCGGTCGGCCTCGGGCAACAGCGCCCAGGTGCCGTACAGGTGCGCGAAAGCGCCGCCGCGGTCGATGTCGGTCGCCAGCAGGCAGCGGGCCTGGGCGTGGCGGGCGATGCGCATGTTGACGATGTCGCTGGCCAT
This sequence comes from Variovorax sp., assembly GCF_965279555.1. Lineage (NCBI taxonomy): Bacteria > Pseudomonadati > Pseudomonadota > Betaproteobacteria > Burkholderiales > Comamonadaceae > Variovorax > Variovorax sp. The sequence continues at coordinate 2,617,473 of NZ_OZ257247.1, forward strand.
CAGGTTGATCTCGGCCGGCGAGCCGGCGCCTTCGATCACAACCACGTCGTTCCCGGCGCGCAGTTCGTCGAGCGCCTGGGCGATCTGCGGCCAGACGCGCTCGCTGCGGCCGCGCCACGGCAGGGCCGACAGCTCTTCGCTCACCTGCCCCATCAGCACCACCTGGCTATGGGTGTCGCGCTCGGGTTTGAGCAGCAGCGGGTTCATGCGCACGTCGGGCACGGCGTTGGCGGCCAGGGCCTGGAAATACTGGGCGCTGCCGATCTCTCCGCCGCCCACCACGCGGGCGTTGTTGCTCATGTTCTGCGCCTTGAACGGCGCCACCTTCAGGCCGCGCCGCGCATACCAGCGGCACAGCGCCGTGGCTAGCCAGCTCTTGCCGGCCCCGCTGGTGGTGCCAAGGACCATGACGCACCGCGCCGGCCTGTTTTTCGCCGTTGAACTCATCGGCGGATTGTCGTTGAGCGCCAAAACCGTCCAGGCAGATCGACGAAATGCGACATCTTTCACACCTCGAGCAGTTCAAATGCAGCGCGTGAATCCAAAAGTGGCTCTGATGCGTAGATACGGCTTACACAACGCACAGCAACCAGGGACCATGCCAGTTTTGAACGATTTGGCGCTAGCCGTCGAGGAACACGAGCCGGGCCAGTTTTTCTGGACCCTTCTCGAAGCCCATCACGGCGGCGACGCCTCCGAGACCCTCGACTACCGGGTCTACCGCACGGCCGCCAAGCCGCAGGCCACTTATTCCAATGCGATGGCCATGGGCGTGCTGGAGCTGCAAAAAATAAGCGCCGCCGCAGGCACAGCCGGCGATACCGACTAGGGCCTGCCCACGGCGGCGCAAAGACCGCTTTGCAGCGTTCAGGCTTTCACTCTTTCCAAATCTTGCGGTCGCTCCGGCCGCTCAGCGCGCGGCCACGGCCTGCCCGGCCGCGGACGCTGCTGCCGCCACGGGCGCCGGCACGTCCCAGCCGCCGCCAATCGCGCGGATCAGCCCAACGGCCGCCTGGTACTGCGCCGACTTCACCTGCAGCGCCTGCCGGCGGTTGCGCAGTTCGCTGCGGCGCGCGTCCAGCAGGTCGAGCTGGCTGATGTAGCCGTTGCGATAGCGCGTGTCCGACAGGCTCGTGGCGCGCTGGGCCGAGGTCACGGCCTGCGCCTGCACCACCGATTGCTCCTGCAGGATGCGGATGGCGGCCAGCTGGTCTTCGACCTCCTGGAACGCCACCAGCGCCTGCGTGCGGTAGCTGGCCAGCGCGCCGTCGAGCTGTGCATTGGCGCCCTGCACGCCGGCCTCGCGGCGGCCGCCGTCGAAGATGGGCAGCGAAAGCAGCGCGCCGACGCCCCACGAGCGGGCCGACCACTTGAAGAGGTCGCCGATCTCGGGTGACGCATAGCCGGCGGCGCCGGTCAGCGAGATGTCGGGGAACCACGCGGCCTGCGCCACGCCCACGCGGGCCTGTGCGGCCAGCACCGCGCTCTGCGCGGCCGACACGTCGGGCCGGCGCATCAGCACGGTGGCGGGCACGCCCGGCGGAATGTTCGGCAGCACCGTCGACCACTCGTCGGTGCGCAGCCCGAAGCTGGAAGCCGAATCGCCTACCAGCACCGCCAGCGCATGCTCGACCTGGGCGCGCTGCCGGTCGAGCGCGAGCGCGTCGGACTCGGTGGACGACACCTCGGTCTGCACCCGCGCCACGTCGAGCTCGGCGATGTCGCCGGCCTGCTCGCGGCGCTGCGACAGGCGCAGCGTGTCGCGGTAGGCCTCGACCTGCTCGCGCACCAGGGCGCGTTCGGCATCGAGCGCGCGAAGCTGCAGGTAGGTCTGCGCGGTCTGCGCCTGTATCGCGAGCCGGGTGCTCTGCAGCAGCGCCTCGCGGCCGGCGGCGTCGAGCCGGGCCGCGTTGCTGGCGCCCGAGAGGCGGCCGAACAGGTCGACCTCGTACGAGAACGTGGCGCCCACGTTCGTCATCGTGGCCGGCCGGGTGCTGGCCGTGGCCTTGTCCAGCCCCGCACCACGGTTGGCGCCGGCGCCCAGGCCGATCTGCGGCAGGCGGTCGGCGTCGGCGGTGCGCGCCAGCGCGCGGGCCTCGGCCAGCCGCGCGGCGGCGGCCTGGATGTCGTTGTTGTGGATGTCGGCCTTCTCGACCAGCGCGTTGAGCGTCGGGTCGTTGAACACCAGCCACCAGGCGCCGCGCGACTGTGCCTCTGAGGGCACGGCGCGCATGAAGCCGGCGGGCGGCGTGGCGCCCTGGTCCTTGCCCTGTTCCTTGCCCTGTTCCTTGAACTGGGCGGTGGTCGTGATTTCGGGCAGGCCCGAAGGCACGGTGGCGCAGCCGGCCAGCACCAGGGCGGCCAGCAGCGGCAGCAAGGCGGCGCGAAGGGGCTTCACCAAAGTCTTTGCTTGGATATTCATGATGAACTTTCTTGATCAGTCGTCATGCGAAGGACGCGGCGACGCAGGCACCGGGTGCAGGCCACCGCCGCCCGAGCCACCGTGCGACGACGAAGGGGCCGGTGCAGCCGGATGGTCGGCCGACACGAAGTCTTCGCCATGCGGCACCTGTCCATGCAGCTTCAGCGGCCGGTTGCCCGCAAGGCGGCGCAGCAGCACGTAGAACACCGGCGTCAGGAACAGGCCGAAGGCCGTCACGCCGATCATTCCGGCGAACACCGCCACGCCCATGGCCTTGCGCATCTCCGAGCCCGCGCCGGTCGACAGCACGAGAGGCAGCACGCCCATCACGAAGGCCAGCGAGGTCATGAGAATCGGGCGCAGCCGCAGGCGGCTGGCTTCGATGGCGGCCTGCACGGGTGTGCGGCCGGCAAACTCCAGCTCCCGGGCGAACTCCACGATCAGAATCGCGTTCTTCGCACTCAGCCCCACCAGCACTATCAGCCCGATCTGGGTGAAGACGTTGTTGTCACCCCCCGAGATCCACACGCCCGTCATCGCGGCCAGGATGCCCATGGGCACGATCAGGATGATCGCGATCGGCAGCGTCAGGCTTTCGTACTGCGCGGCCAGCACCAGGAACACCAGCAGGATGGCCAGCGGGAACACCAGGAAGGCGGAGTTGCCGGCCAGAATTTCCTGGTAGGTCAGCTCGGTCCACTCGAAGCTCACGCCCTTGGGCAGCGTCTCGGCCGCGATCTTGGTGATCACGTCCTGCGCCTGGCCCGACGAGTAGCCCGGTGCCGGGCCGCCGTTGATGTCGGCGGCCAGGTAGCCGTTGTAGCGCATGGCGCGTTCCGGGCCGAAGGTCGAGTTGACCTTCATCAGCGCCGACAGCGGCACCATCTCGCCCGAGGTCGAGCGCACCTTCAGCAGGCCCACGTCTTCGGCACGGGCGCGGTAAGGCGCATCGGCCTGGACGCGCACGCTGTACGTGCGGCCGAACTTGTTGAAGTCGTTCGCATACAGGCTGCCGAGGTAGATCTGCATGGTGTCGAAGATGTCCGTCACCGGCACGCCGAGCTGGCGGGCCTTGGTGCGGTCGATGTCGGCATACAGCTGCGGCACGTTGACCTGCCAGCTCGTGAACATGCCGGCCAGCTCGGGCGCCTGCTGTGCCTTGGCCATGAAGGCTTTCACTGCCGCATCCATCTGGTCGTAGCCCACCGAGGCGCGGTCTTCCAGCTGCAGCTTGAAGCCGCCCGTGGTGCCCAGACCCGCCACCGGCGGCGGCGGGAACATCACGATGAATGCGTCCTGGATGCCGGCGAAGGCGCCGTTGAGCTGGCCGGCCACCGCGCCGCCGCTCTGGTCGGGGCGCTTGCGCTGGTCGAAGGGCTTGAGCGTGGCGAACACGATGCCCGAGTTCGAGCTGTTGGTGAAGCCGTTGATCGACAGGCCCGGGAAGGCGATGGCGTCTTCCACGTTCGGGTTCTTCTTCATGATCTCGCCCATGCGCTGGATCACCTCGTCGGTGCGGTCCAGCGTGGCGCCGTCGGGCAACTGGGCAAAACCGATCAGGTATTGCTTGTCCTGCGCAGGCACGAAGCCGCCGGGCACAGCCTTGAAGAGACCGAAGGTCACGGCGATGAGCGCAACGTAGATCGCCAGCATCAGCGCCTTGCGCGAGATGACGTTCTTCACGCCGCCGCTGTAGGCCTCGGAGCCGCGATGGAACAGCCTGTTGAAGCCGCGGAACAGCCAGCCGAAGGCACGGTCCATGCCGCGCGTCAGCGCGTCCTTGGGCTGGTCGTGGCCGCGCAGCAGCAAGGCGGCGAGCGCGGGCGACAGCGTGAGCGAGTTGATCGCGGAGATCACCGTCGAGATCGCAATCGTCACCGCGAACTGGCGGTAGAACTGGCCCGTGAGGCCGCTGATGAAAGCCAGCGGCACGAACACGGCCACCAGCACCAGCGCGATGGCGATGATGGGACCCGACACTTCGCGCATCGCGCGGTACGTGGCCTCGCGCGGCGTGAGCCCCGCCTCGATGTTGCGTTCGACGTTCTCCACCACCACGATGGCGTCGTCCACCACGATGCCGATGGCCAGCACCAGCCCGAACAGGCTCAGCGCGTTGATCGAGAAACCCAGCACATGCAGCACCGCGAAGGTACCGATCACCGACACCGGCACGGCCAGCAGCGGAATGATGGAAGCGCGCCACGTCTGCAGGAACAGGATCACGACCAGCACCACCAGCATGATGGCTTCGAGCAGCGTGTGGATCACCGATTCGATGGACGCGCGCACGAACTGCGTGGGGTCATAGGCGATGCGGTATTCCAGGCCCTCGGGCATGTTCTTGTTGAGCTCTTCCATCGTCTTGCGGACGTTGGCCGAAATGTCGAGCGCGTTGGAGCCCGGTGCCTGGAACACGCCCATGCCGACGGCCGGGTCGTTGTTCAGCAGCGAACGCAGCGAGTAGTCGGCGGCGCCCATTTCGAGGCGGCCGATGTCGCGCAGGCGGGTCACGGCGCCGTCGGTGCCGCTCTTGACGATGATGTCGCCGAACTCTTCCTCGCTCTGCAGGCGCCCTTGCGCATTGATGGAGAGCTGCATGTCCACGCCCGACAGGCCCGGCGAAGCGCCGACCACGCCGGCCGCGGCCTGCACGTTCTGGCCGCGGATGGCGGCCACCACGTCGCTGGCCGAGAGGCCGCGCTGCGCGACCTTCTGCGGGTCGAGCCACACGCGCATCGAGTAGTCGCCGCCGCCGAAGATCTGGACCTGGCCCACGCCTTCGATGCGCGCCAGCGGGTCTTTCACGTTCAGCACCGCGTAGTTGCGCAGGTAGTTGATGTCGTAGCGGTTGTTCGGCGAGACGAGGTGGACCACCATCGTCAGGTCAGGCGCGCTCTTGACGGTCGTGATGCCGAGCCGGCGCACTTCCTCGGGCAGGCGCGGCTCGGCTTGCGAGACGCGGTTCTGCACGAGCTGCTGCGCCTTGTCGGGATCGGTGCCCAGGCGGAAGGTGACGGTGAGCGTCAGCACGCCGTCGGTGGTCGCCTGGCTGCCCATGTAGAGCATGCCTTCGACGCCGTTGATCTGCTCTTCGAGCGGGGTGGCAACGGTCTCGGCGATCACCTTCGGGTTGGCGCCGGGGTACTGGGCGCGCACCACCACCGAAGGCGGAGCGACTTCCGGGTACTCCGAAATCGGCAGCCCGCGCAGCGCGATCAGGCCGGCTATCAGCATCAATAGCGACAGCACGCCGGCAAAGATCGGCCGGTCGATGAAGAATTTTGAGAGATTCATGTTGGTTCTCCGGCGGGCGCGGCTGCGCCCCCCTCCGAAATCAGGACTTCGCGGCCTCGGCCACGCGTTCCGGTTGTTGTTGCTTGGGGTCGGCCTTCGCGTCCATGGTCACTTGCTGCGGCGCCACCAGCGCACCCGGGCGGATGTGCTGCAGGCCGTTGACGATGACGCGGTCACCCGCCTTCAGGCCCTTGCTCACGACACGCAGGCCGTTGATGGAGGCGCCCAGCGTCACCTCGCGGTAGACCGCCTTGCTGTCGTCACCCACGACCATCACGAACTTCTTGTTCTGGTCGGTGCCGATGGCGCGCTCGCTCACCAGCAACGCGCTGTCGCTGCGCGCCTGGCCCATGCGGATGCGGGCGAACTGGCCGGGGATGAGCGCGCCGTCCTTGTTGTCGAACGAGGCACGCACGCGCACCGTGCCGCTGCGGGCGTCGACCTGGTTGTCGATCAGTTGCAGCTTGCCGGTGAAGGGCGTGCCGTCGAGGCCGGCGGTGCCCATCTGCACCGGAATGCTCTCGATCTGGCCGCGGGCGCTGGAGCCGCTGGGCAGTTCTTTCAGGGCGCGGGTGATGACCTGCTCGTCGGCGTCGAAGCTCGCGTAGATCGGGCTCACCGACACCAGCGTGGTCAGCACCGGGGCGCCCGGACCGGCCGCCACCAGGTTGCCCACCGTCACCTCGATCCTGCCGATGCGGCCCGACACCGGTGCGCGCACCTGGGTGTAGCCCAGGTTCAGGCGCGCCGACTGCAGCGAGGCCTGCGCCGCGCGCAGGTTGGCGTCGGCTTCGCGGCCGGCGTTCACGCGCTCGTCGAATTCACGCTGGGCGATGGCCTTGTCGTCCCACAGGCGCTTGGCGCGCTCCTGTTCGCTGCGGCTGAACGACTGGCGGGCCTGGGCGGATGCCACCTGCGCTTCGGCGCGCTCGACCTCGGCCGCATACGGCGCGGGGTCGATGGTGACCAGCAGGTCGCCCTGCTTGACCAGCGCGCCTTCACGGAAATGCACCGACTGCACGGCCCCCGCGACGCGAGAGCGCACATCGACGCGCTCGACGGCTTCGAGCCGGCCCGAGAACTCGTCCCAGGCGTTGATCTCGCTCGAAGCCACGGTCGCCACGGACACCGGCGTGGCCTGGGGCGCGGCGGGGGTGTTGTTGGCTTCTGCCTTGAAGCTGTACATGCCCACCACCGCGGCGGCCACTGCCAGCAGCGCGGTCAGGCCGGTCACGGCGGGCCACAGGCCCTTGCGGGCAGCGGAAGACAGCTTTTTCTCGTTGTTCGACATGATGGTTCGTCCTTCTCGATGACTTTTGGGATGCAACAGGCCAGCCCGGCGCTTTTCGGCACCAGGAGGCGGATTTCGGAAAAAAAGAGGCCCTGGCACGCCGCCGCGCTGGCAGCGTGTCGATCAGGCGGACGGGGTCGGCCGGCTACTAACTGGGGTGGTTGGGCGCCGTACCCGAAGGCACGGCCTTTGGCGTGGTGGCGCTGAAGAACTCGCGGAAGTGCTGCTGCACCGTGGCCTCACAGGCCACGCAACCCGTGTTCTCGGTGTCGTAGAGCGCCTTCGGCCAGTCGGTGGCACTGGGCAGCACGCTGCTCGTGACCTCGATGCCGGCGGCCCGCAGGCGGCCCGCGAAGGTCAGCGCCTCGTCGCGCATGGCGTCGTCCTGCCCCACCAGCACCAGCGCGGGCGCCAGGGCCGACAGCCGCAACGAGCCGCTGGGCACCGCATAGGGGTGCGTGGCGTTCGACGGGCAGCTGAGGTACTTTTCCCAGCCGCTGGCCCAGCGGCACTCGGCCGCGTCATTGGTGGCCTTGCGCAGCGAGGCGGTGCCGGCGCACGGGTCGAGCATGGGCGACAGCAGGATCTGGCCCGCCACCGGCGGATGCGCCCGGTCGCGGGCAATAAGTGCCACGGCAGCCGCGAGGTTGCCACCGGCTTCCTCGCCGGCCAGGTAGACCTGCGCGCCCTTGCCGCCCAGCTTGGTGCGCTGCTTGTAGAGCCATTCGAGGGCGGCGTAGCCCACCTCGATCGGTTCCGGGAACGGCGACTGGGGTGCCAGCGGGTAGGCCAGCGAAACCACCACCGCCCCGGCGCCGGCCAGCAGCCGGGCCACGTTGCGGCCGTTGTCCAGGCCGCCGCACACGAAGGTGCCGCCGTGGAAATGCAGCACCAGCGGCACCACCTCGCCCTTGGTACGCTGGCCGTACACGCGCGCGCCGACCGGTTCACGGCCGGGCAGCTCGATCGACAGATCGGCTTCCACGCCTTGTGCCGCGGCGCGCGCTGCGGCTTCGGCGGAACTGGACGATGGAACGGGTGACATGGGCGACCTCGGGGGAATGGGCGATGGTTGAAATATAAGGCGCTCCATGGAGCGTTAAACAGGAAACATGGCCCCACTCTGTTTCCAAACCGACAACAATCCCGGGCGCCATGGGGAATGCCCGCATATGTGAGAATCCGCTCCCCCCGGTGTGGGCCGGGTATCCCAGAACAGGCATTCAATGGATCAAATCCAGGCCATGCGGATCTTTGTCCGCGTCGTGGAGGCCGGCACTTTCACCCGGGCAGCCGACTCGCTCGCGCTGCCCAAGGGCACCGTCACCAAGCAGATCCAGGCGCTGGAATCGCGCCTGCGGGTGAAGCTGCTCAACCGCACCACGCGCCGCGTGACGGTCACGCCCGACGGCGCGGCGTACTTCGAGCGGGCCGCGCGCCTGCTGAACGACTTCGACGACATGGAAGCCAGCATGACGAATGCGCAGGCCAACCCCACGGGGCGGCTGCGCATCGACATCGGCACCTCGGTGGCGCGGCTCATCATCCTGCCCGCGCTGGCCACCTTCTGCGACCGCTACCCCGACATCCAGGTCGACCTGGGCGTGAGCGACCGCACGGTCGACCTGATCAGCGACAACGTCGACTGCGTGATCCGCGCGGGCGAACTCAGCGACCAATCGCTTGTGGCGCGGCGCATCGGCACGCTGCACTTCGTCACCGTGGCGTCACCGGCGTACATCAAGCGCTACGGCATGCCGCAGCATCCCAATGACATCGAGAAGCGGCACCACGTGGTGAGCTACTTCTCGGGCACCACGCGGCGGGTGTACCCGCACGAGTTCAAGAAGGGCGACGAGCAGATCGAGCTGAACGGGCCCTACCGGGTGTCGGTGAACGAAAGCAACGCGCACATCACGGCGGTGCTGGGCGGCTTCGGCATTTCGCAGTGCATCACCTTCATGGCCGAGCCGCTGCTGGAAAGCGGCGAACTGGTCGAGTTGCTGCCCGACTGGAGCCGCGACCCGCTGCCCATCCACGTGGTCTACCCGCCCAACCGGCACCTGAGCGCGAAGGTACGGGCCTTCGTGGACTGGGCGGCGGAGCTGTTCGCGAAGAATCCGAGGCTGCAGCGGCGCTGATTGGGCCGTGCGGCACGCCAGTTCCGCCACATTTGCAGAAGATAATTCGCGCCGGACCCTAAAACTTGGCCGTCTGATGCCGCTAATAACTCAGGTCCGATTCCGGAAAGCGTCGCGATTTCCGGTTTGACGCACGTGCCGCGGACCCCATAAGGTCCGCGCAGCAGCCCCGGCAGGAGCCTTGGTACGCGCCCGCAAGAACATACACACCGGCAAGCTCATGGATACAGACCAGTCGAACGGCCAGGCCAACGCGCCCGACGAAACAGGCAATTTCGGACGCCGCACGCCGGCGGAAATCGGCGTTCAGCTGCGCAACCTCGTCAATCGCAGCAACAACCTCACCGTTCAGTACGCGGGCGGCCAGCTTGTGACGCAGCTGCTGGACGTCGATCTGCGCAGGCGTGTCTTCATCTTCGACTGGGGCTCGCAGCCCGAGCAGAACCAGGGCCTGCTGGCAGCACGGCGCTGCCTGTTCCAGGCCCAGCCGGAAGGCGTGCGCATCGAGTTCTCCATCGCCACGCCGCGCGAGGTCCGCTACGAAGGCATGCCCGCATTCGAGGCCGACTTTCCCGAAGTACTGGTCTACATGCAGCGCCGCGAGTATTTCCGCGTCGATGCGCCCATCCTCGATTCGTACACCTGCTCGGGCCGCCTGCCGCCCAAGGGCGATCCGTTCAGCTTCGAGGTGCAGGACCTGTCGCTCGGCGGCGTCGGCCTGCGCACCAAGGACGAGCGCGTGGCCGAATTGCCGCTGGGCACGCGCCTGCTCGACTGCGAACTGTCGCTAGGCACGCTGGGCCAGCTCACGCTCGACATGCAGCTGGTGTCGCAGCGCGCCACCACGCTGGAGAACGGCACGATCCGCTACCAGCTGGGATTCCGATTCGTGGCACTGCCGGCCGGCGCCGAAACCGCGCTGCAGCGGCTGATCACCCGGCTCGAAATGAAGAGCCGGTCGCTGGTGGGCTGAAGCCGGTCAGCCGGTCAGTACACCGGCTCGCAACGCACCTCGGTCTTGACCGAATTCGCGATGAAGCACTCTTCATGCGCGCGGTGGTGCATCTGGTCGACCTGCTCGCGCGTGGGCAGGTGCTCGCCCGAAAAATGCACCTCGGGCCGCAGCGTGACCACTGTCATCGCCATCTTTCCTTCGGCGTTCTTTTCCATCGTGCCGACGGCCGCATCGAAATAGCGGTCGACCACGAACTTGCGCTTTACCGCCATCGTGAGGAACCACAGCATGTGGCAGTTCGACAGCGAGGCGACGAACATTTCCTCCGGGTCGACCGCCGAGGCGTCGGACATGGGCAGCGGCACCACGTGCGGCGACGACGATGCCGGCACCTCCACCCCGCCGTCGAAGCGCAGCGTGTGCCGCCGGCTGTAGGTGTTGCCCAGGAAATCCTGCTCGCCTCGCTGCCAGAGGACTTCGGCTGTGTAGTGGGCCATGGGTGGCGCTCCTTGCCTGTCGGCGGGTGTCAGAGATAGATGAAGTAGCGGAACTTGGTCAGGCTGCCCTGGCTCGGCAGCGTGAGGAAGGTCTCGGCCTGCACGCCGCCGTTGGCCAGGATCACCTTCTGCGACGCGAAGTTGTCGGGGCTGGTCGTGATCTCGACGCGGCTCAGCCCCTCGCCGGCCGCCAGCGTGAGCACGGCGCGCAGCGCGCGCGTCGCGTAGCCCTTGCGCTGCTTCCACGGCACCACGTGGTAGCCGATGTGGCCCAGGCAGTAGACCGGCAAGGCGATGGTGCCGGGCTGCCAGCGCAGGTCGATGCTGCCGCAGAACTCGCCGTCCCACATCCAGAGCTTGTAGCCCGGCAGGCGCGGCACCCGCGAGCCGTCGGGCAGCGTGACCGGCGGGCCCTTGGCCTCGCGGTCCACCAGGTTCTCGAGGAACAGCGCGGCATCGGCCTCGATGGCCGCGCGCTCCTCGGCGCCCGATTCGGGCCGCGACTCGTCGCGCGCCCAGCCCCGGTTCAGGGCCGACACATAGCTGGCCAGATACGGCTTCGCGGGCCAGACGAGCTCCATCGGCCGCGGCTCGGAGATGGATCTGGGCCAGTACCGCGGCACGCGCCTCAGGCTCCCATCAGCCTGACGATCAACGGCACCAGCAACGCCGTCGCTATGCCGTTGAGCCCCATGGCCAGCGCGGAGAACGCGCCCGCCGTCTCGTTGACCTGGATGGCCCGCGCCGTGCCGATGCCGTGCGCAGCCATGCCGACCGCGAAGCCGCGCACCGCGGGTTCGCGTATGCGCAGCAGGTTCAGGAGCCCGGTGGCCATGATGGCGCCCGAGATGCCCGCAATGGCCGCCGCCACCGCGGCAAGCGACGGCAGGCCGCCTATCTTTTCGGCCACGCCCATCGCGATCGGCATGGTGGCCGACTTGGGTGCCAGCGACATCATCAGCTCGTGCGAGCCCCCCAGCACCCATGCGATGCCGACGGCCGAAACAATGGCCGCGACCGAGCCCACCAGCAGTGCCACGCCGATTGGCAGCCACAGCCTGCGCAGGCGGCCGACCTGCCCGTAGAGCGGCACCGCCAGCGCCACCGTGGCCGGGCCGATCAGGAAGTGCACGAACTTCGCGCCCTCGAAATATGTGTCGTAGGGCGTGCGCGTGAGCAGCAGCACGGAGACGATGACGATCACCGATATCAGCACCGGGTTGACCACCGGATTGCGCCCGCTGCGCGTGTGCAGCCACAGCGCGCCCAGGTAAGCCAGCAGCGTGAGCGACAGCCACAGCAGCGGCGACTGCGCGAGGAAGACCCAGATTTCGGAGAGCCTGGCAGGCGCGCTCATCATCGGAAGACCTCCGCGCTTCGCGCTGCGGTGCGAGCTTGCTTGGGGCGGCCCGGCGCGGCGCTCGTCATCGGAAGACCTCCGCGCTTCGCGCTGCGGTGCGAGCTTGCTTGGGGCGGCCCGGCGCGGCGCTCGTCATCGGAAGACCTCCGCGCTTCGCGCTGCGGTGCGAGCTTGCTTGGGGCGGCCCGGCGCGGCGCTCGTCATCGGAAGACCTCCGCGCTTCGCGCTGCGGTGCGAGCTTGCTTGGGGCGGCCCGGCGCGGCGCTCATTCCGCATCCTTGCCGGTGATGCGGATCATCCAGCGCAAGGTGAGCGCGGTGACCGTCATGGTGAAGGCCGCGCCCACGATGCCGGCCGCGAGGAACGGAAGCCACTCGCGCCCCACCCGCTCGAAATGCAGCATCACGCCGGCCACGGCCGGGATGAAAAGCAGCATCAGGTTGCGCAGCAGATGGCCCGAGGTGTCGGTCAGCGACTGCGGCACGCCGCCGCGCACGAGCAGGCCGACGAACAGCAGCAGCATGCCGATCAGCGGCCCCGGGATCGGCAGGTTGAGCCACTGCACGAGCAGTTCACCGGCAAGTTGGCAAAGGAAGAGCGTGGTGATGGCGTAGAGCATGGTTCTTGTTCGGGTGTCAGCTCAGAGCGGATGTTCGGGGGAACACGCCGCGCTTGTCCACCCCTGTTTCAAGGCTTGCTGGCTCGCAGGCGAAAGCACGCCGAGCCGCACATGGCCCGGCAGGCCGAACGAAGCACAGTCGCGCAGCTTGATGCCCTGGGCGCGCAGTGCCGCGGCGAAACGGGGATATGGCTTGTCGGTGCGGGCGCAGAAGAAGTTCGCGTCGCTGGGCACGCACTCCCAGCCGAGGGACTCGCAGACGGCGCGCTGCTGCGCTTTCCATTCGCGAAGGGTGTCCAGGCTTTGTGCGAGCCAGTGCTGGGCGTCGTCGGCGGTCCATGTCTCCAGCAGCGCCACGCCGTGCGTGCCCAGAGGCCACGAGGGCGCCAGCAGGCCGATGCTCTCCATGAATGGAGAGCCGACGGCGTCAAGGGGAGCGATGGCATAGGCAGCGCGAATGCCGGTGAGGCCCATGGCCTTGTTCGGCGTCCACATCTGCCAGACATGGTCTCGCTGCGCGGTGTCCAGCGAAGGCCGGCCTTCGAGGCGCAGCGGTTCATAGGCCATGTCGAGCACACAAGGCCCGCCCTCGTCTTGCGCATGCGCCACGAGATCGGCCTGCGGCTGCCCGAGCGGGCTCGACGGTTCGCAGCACCAGCGCAAGGCGGCCGCGTCGAACGGCGCCGGCGCGCGCAACACCTGCAGGCCCCAGGCCCGCGCGGCACGCTCGTAGTCGCCGTAGCTGTGCGCCGGCAGCCAGACCGTGCGGGCACCGCCCTGCGCGACGGCCGCGCTGCTGCGGTGGATGAACTCGCTCGCGCTGGCCGCGATCACGATGCGCTCCGGCGCCACGCCGTGAAAGCCCGCGAGCCTGACGCGCAAGGCGGTGTAGCGCGGATCCGGGTAGTGCGCGGGATCGGCATCGCGCAGCGCGGCCAGAACGGCCGGGCATGCGCCCACCGCATTGCCGTTGGTCGAGAAGTCGTGCGGCGCCGCGCCCGATGCGTCGGGGCCGCCGTGAATGAAGCCGTCCGTCATTCCCACGTCACCCCAAGCACCGCGACGATGACCACCGAAGCGCACATCGCCCACGCCAGCACCGCCCTTGCGCCCAGTTGCGCGGCGCGCCGGGTGTCGGCCGCGGCGACAGCGCGCCCTTCCGCGTTCAGCGCATACACGCCGGGCTTGGCCAGCCGCACGCCGAGCAGCAAAGCCATCGCCGCCATCGGCCAGCCACTGTTGGGCGACGGGGTGCGCCGCGCCTCTTCGGCCAGCCTCGCCGGCCAGCGCAAGGCCGCCAGTGCCAGCAGCAATGCCGTGATGCGCGCGGGCACCCAAGAGAGCACGTCGTCCGCGCGCGCGGCCCACTTGCCGAACCATGTCCAGTCGCGCCCGCCGCGTTCGCCGCGGTAGCCCCACATGGCATCCGCAGTGTTGGCGAAACGGTAGATCGCGGCGCCCGGCAGGCCGAACAGCACGAACCAGAACACAGGGGCCACCAGCGAGTCGTTGAGGTTCTCCGCGAGCGACTCGATGGCGCTCTCGCGCACCTCGCGCTCGCCAAGCTCGGCCACGTCGCGGCTCACCAGCCGCGAGAGTTGCGCGCGGCCCGCGTCGAGCGACACGGCCAGCGCGTCTTCGACGGCCAGTACTTCGTCGCGCAGCATGCGCCATGCGAACAGCGGCTTGAACAGCAGGCCCAGCAGCACGGCCACCGCCCATGCGGGCAGCCACCGCACTATCGCGCCCTGCAAGGCCGAGGCCACGCCCCAGACGGCCATCGCGCCGATGCACCAGGTCAGCGCACCGATGAGGAAGGCCGGCAGGTCGACCGGCTTCGCCTGGTGATGCAGCGGCGCGGCGCTCAGGCCGATCCAGCCGAGGTACTTGCCCATCCACACCACGGGATGCAGGTACGCACGCGGCTCGCCGAGCCAGCGGTCGATGGCCAGCGCGACCCACAGCGCGCCGGCGAGGGCGAGGGAATAAGACAGGAGCGAATCGTCAGCAGGCATGGGAGCCGCCATTCTCGCGAATCAGGCGGCCGCCCTGCCGCGCCGCCACTGCGCCAGCGCGCCGAGCGCGACCAGCAATGCGGCACCGAACACGACCCACAGGCGCAGAACGACGGATTCGGCCTTCGGCGCCGGAGGCGTATCGGGCGTGGGTTCGAGCCTGAGGCCGCTCACGGGCTGTGCGCCGTCGGCAACCGGCTCGGCCTCCGGGGCCTTGGCGGGCTCAGGGGCTGGCGGCGCCGCGATCACCGGTACGACATGCGCGACAGATGCAGTCGGCGCGGCAAGCTGCTGCCGCGCGAACCTCTGCACGCCCTCGTTCCGCTCGCGCAGGCCGCTGGCCCGCGCCGCCTCGGCATACGCACGCGCAAGCTCCCGGCGCGTGGCGGCATCCGGCTTCCAGTAGTTCAGCCGCACCGCGTCGAGCATGCGTTCCAGCGTTTGCGCGAACGCCGCGCGGTTGTCGCCTTCGAGCCATTCGCGTGTGCCCAGCCTGTATTTGTCGCGCACGTACACGTCGTGCAGCGACTGCCACTGGTCCTGCCGCACCGCATCGGGCGCGGTGACCTGCCAACCCCACAGGAACTGCGCCGTCTTCAGCACCTGCAGCGTGCCGCTGTAGCCCTCGGCCTTCTGCGCGGCGATCCACTGCGGATGCAGGTAGCGCGTCTGCATCTCGCGGGCGATGGCGCCGGCGGCGGTGTCGGTGCGCACCGCCGTGCCGTCGCGCAGGTTCTGCACGTACAGCGCCGGGGCCTTGCCGGTGAGCTGCCGCACCGCCTGCGCGATGCCCCCGAGGTACTGGAAGGGATCGTCGTTGGTGAGCACGCCGTAGAGGTTGGAGCTGCGGGCCATCAGCGCCGCGTCGACCTGCGCGAGGTTGCCCGCATAGGCGCCCGGCCGCGCCGCGCCGTCGAGGCCCTTGCCGTAGGCGTGGCCCATGCGGTCCATGTAGAGCTGCGCCATCTGCGCGTCGCCGCCGCCGCGCTGCTGGCGCTTCCACGCATCGCTCGCGAGCGCGGCTTCTTCGAGCCCGGCGCCGTAGCTGCCCTGCTCGTTCGAGAACACGCGCGCGGTCGACCAGCGCTTCGCCTCTTCCGGCGTCGCGCCCTGTGCGCGCAGCTTGCCGGCCAGCGCGTCGCTATGCTGCGCCACCGCATTGCCGGGCTCGGGCAAGGCGGCCACCTGCTGCACCGCTTCGTCGAGCCAGCGCATCACGTTCGGAAACTGGTCGCGGTAGGAGCCGGTGACGCTGACCAGCACGTCCATGCGCGCACGCCCCAGCACCTGCGCCGGAATCACGTCGATGCCGCTCATGCGGCCCGCGTCGTCCCAGCGCGGCTTCACACCCATTGCATAGAACGCCTGGCTTTCGAGCACGCCCTGGTGGCGCGAAGCCTCGCCGGCCCACAGCGTGAACGCGATCTTGCCGGGCGTCCTGCCGCCGTGGCTCCTCGCATGCTCGGCGATCCAGGCGTCCATCGCGGCCACGCCCGTTTCCCAGGCCGCACGCGTCGGCACGCGGCTCGGGTCGAAGCCGTAGAGGTTGCGGCCGGTCGGCAGGCTGTCGGGGTTGCGCACCGGGTCGCCGCCATAGCTGGACTTGAGATAGCGGCCGTCCAGTGCGGTCAGCAAGCCTTCGATTTCCTCGTTGTGCGCGAGCACCGCGTCGAGCTTGCGGGCGCGCTCGGCCAGCTCGCCCAGCTTGTGCACCTCGGCCGGGGTCTTGCCCATGGCGCTCGCGGCTGGCGCATCGCTCAGCGCCAGCTCCACCCAACGCGCGGGCCGTGAGGCAGCCACGTTCTTCGCATCGATCAGGAAGGCTTCGTCGATATCCTCGCCCAGCGCCTCCACCAGCGGCTTGCCGAGGATCTGAAGGATCGTCATGCGGCGGCGTTCGGCATCGGGCGCCTGGCCGAAGGTGGCCAGGCCCAGCGGCTGCGCGGTCTGCGCGAGTTCGTCGAGGTACGGATGCAGCACCGCGATGAAGCCCGCGAAGTCGGCGCGGATGCGCGCGGGCGTCCATTGCAGGTCGCGGTCGTAGTGCTGCTCTACGAACTCGGCCGTCAGTTGCCTTTCCATGGCCGTCTTCACAGGCCCGGGCGACAGGTTTTCCCAGTCGTGCATGCGCTCGTGCATGGCCTGCACGCCGGGCCGGAAACCTGCGGGCGCGAACATCGGCGTCGAATGGCTCACCATCGTCGCCCGGCCGCGCCGCTTGGCGGTGGTGGCCTCGCCGAGGTTGTCCATGATGTACGGGTACACGTTCGGCAGGTCGCCCAGCGCGAGCAGCGGATCGTCCTGCACCGACAGCCCCCGCTCCTTGCCCGCCGACCATTCGACCGTGCCATGCGTGCCCACATGCACCACCGCGCTCGCGCCGAACTGCGTGCGAAGCCACAGGTAGGTGGCCAGGTAGCCGTGGCTCAGCGGCACGGCCGAGCGGTGATAGACCTGCTGGGCCTTGTCCACGACCTGCGTGCCGGGCTCGAAGCGCGGCGGCTGGCGCAGCACCACGACATTGCCGAAACGCACGCGCGGAATCACGAAGGCCGGCGCGCCCGAAACGGGGCGCAGCATGGTCGACTGTTCCGGCGGCCCCCAATAGGCCTCGATACGCCGCTGCGTCTCCACCGGCAGCGCGCGGAACCATTCGAGGTAGCGCGACAGCGGCATCGCGTCGGCCAGTCCCCTTTCGAGCAGTGGCTGCAAGGCGTCGTCCTGCCCCGTCGGGTAGTAGGCCTTCATCGTCGCCTGTACCTGCGCGATCAGCGCGTCGGCGCCCGGCAGCTCCGTGCTGTAGCCGGCGGACTTCATCGCCGCGAGCATGTTGTTCACGCTGCGCGGCACGTTGAGGAACGACGCGCCGAAGTTGGCCTCTCCCGGCGGGTAGTTGTAGACCAGCATCGCCACGCGCCGCTGCGACGCCGGCGTGCGCTGCAGCCGCAGCAGCGCGGCGGCCTTGGCGGCCACGGCGCCGATCTGCGCTGGCAGCGGCTGCAGCGTGCCCGATGCGGCGTCGCGCGCGCTCACCAGCATCGGGTCGGTCATGCCGGCCAGCTCGCTGGGGCTGTAGTAAGAGGCAATGTCGGCCTGCGCGAGGCCGTCCTTGCTCCGCGCCCACTGCGCGGCGTCCATCGCCAGCGAAGGCAGCGTCTGCAGCACGGGCACGCCGATGCGCTCCAGCTCGGCCTTGCGCTCGTTGGGGCTGAAGAGCAGCGAGGCATTGACGATCAGGTCGGCCACGCGCCGGCCACCGGCGTGCGTCATGCCAAAGAACAGGTCCTTCTGCTGGCGCGGGCCGTAGAAGGCATAGGCACGCAGGCCGCGCTGCTCCAGCGAGGCGATGAGCGCATCGAGCCAGCCTGTGTCGTCGCCGGTGACGGTGGCACTGTTGATCGCAATGGCGACTGTGCCGCTTGCGGGGTCGCCGGGCAGTTGGTCGAGCGCGGCGATGCCGGTTTCGATGCGCGGCCAGCCGGGGTGATAGAGGCCGGCGAGCGGCAACGGCACGGGTGCCGGCAGCCCCGCCAGCTCGCCGGTCCGCGCCATCGCCTTCATCGACGCGGCGAGGTTGGCCGCGCCGGAAAAGCGCCAGTACTCGCGCAGCCGCTGCGCCCAGGCGGCATCGACGCCCCGCTCAGCCGCGAGCGGCACGGCGACGGAGGCCTGGCCCTTGGCGACGAGCGCGAACTCGCCGACCAGCACATACGGCACGGCAGCGCGCGAAATGACGTCGCCGAAGCGGGCGGCGGCGGCCTGCGCCACGCTGATGTGCGGCGCATCGATCACGAGCAAGCGCGCGCCGTCGAGCGCAGCGCCCAGCACCTCGGGCGCATCCTTGGCCGCCGACACCACCTGCAGCGGCAGCCCCGCTTCAAGCGCCGCGTGCTCCAGCCGGACCACCCGCGCCGGCGACACCAGCGAGGTGCTCAGCACCACCACGCGCCCGCCCGCCGGCTGTGCATGGGCCGGCGCAAGAAGGCCCAGCATCGCCAGGACCCCGAACAACCAGAAGAAGACCCGCGTCACTTCCCGCCTTGCGCAGGCACCGCGTCCGCCGGCACATAGACCATCGTGCCGTCCTTCAGCCGCCAGGCCGTGCCGGCCTTCTCGCCGTCGCCCTGCCCCGTCGCGCCGCTGGCCTTGAAGCGCGTGAGCTTCTGGCCCTCGCGCGTGATGATCTCCATGTCGGGCTTGCCCTCGTTGCGGATGATCGTCACCTTGTCCTGCGCGAACGGGTTCATCGGGTTGTTGATGACCGCGATCATCAGCATGCCGATCACCACCATGAACACGTCGATCAGGTTGATGGTGGAGAGCACCGGATCATCGTCGTCGCTGTCAAGGCTGCTGAGAATGGAGAACTGCCGACGGCTCATGACAGGCGGTCCCGCGCGTCCAAAACTGTCACCAGTTCGCGCATCAGCCATCTGCGGCGCACGGTGTAGACCACGAAGGTGATCGATGCCGAAGCCAGCGCCACGATCACGCTGGCGAACGCCGGCGCCAGGCTCTGCGCCACGCCCTGCGATTCACCGGAAGCCACGGCCACCAGCGCCGGCCCCATCGGGATCATCGTGGCGATCAGCCCCAGCATCGGCGCCACCCGGCTGCACAGCCGCACGCCTTCGAGCTGCTTGAGCACCACCAGCTCCATCTGCTCCTGGCTCGCGGCGGCGTGGCGTTGCAGCAGCAGCGCGCGCGACGGATCGCGGCGCCGCTGCAGGTACTCGATGCCGAAGGCGCCGAGGCAGTAAACCGCATAGACGAAAGACAGCAGCACGCCCAGCGTCACCGGCCAGAGGAACAGGCGCGCAAGCTCGAAGAGAACGGTGTCGAAGGCCAGCATCAGGTCGGCTCCGTGGAAGAAGAAGTTGAGTCGAACAGGTCAGAAGGACGGCCCCAGCTTTCATCGAACACCAGCGACGCCAGCGGCGCGCGCTTCGCCCAGCGTTCGCGCTGCAGCATCGGCTCCTCATAGAACTGGTGCACAGGCCCGAGGCACAGCAGGCCGATGGGCTCCGCGCCTTCGGGCAGACCCAGCAGGACCGACACTTCGGCCGGATCGAACAGCGACACCCACCCCATGCCCAGCCCTTCCGCGCGCGCCGCGAGCCAGAGGTTCTGGATGGCGCAGGAGGCCGAGGCCAGGTCCATCTGCGGCAGCGTGCGGCGGCCGAATACATGCTTCTCGCGTCCGTCGGCCAGAGTGACCGCCAGCAGCTCGGCCGCGTCGAGCAGCCCTTGCACCTTGAGCCGCATGAACTCGTCTTCACGTTCGCCGAGCGCAAGGGCCGTGAGCACGCGTTCGTGTTCGACGACGCGGTGCAACTGCTGGCGCAGCGCCTGGCCGCGAATGCGGATGAAGCGCCAGGGCTGCATGAAGCCGACGCTGGGCGCGTGGTGTGCCGCGTCGAGCAGCCGTCGCAGCACATCGGGCTCTACCTGGCCGCCTGCGAAGTGGCGCATGTCGCGGCGCTCGTGGATGGCGCGGTAGACCGCCTGTGTCTCTTCTTCGGTGAACGTTGGGGTGGTCACGTTGCTCTTTCGGGGTGGGTGCACAGGCCACCGGGTACTCCCCTCGGCGAATGTCCCCCGCCTTCGCCTCCTCCTTTATTTCGCTGCGGGGAGCACCCGGCGCCCTGTGCACAAGAGGCGCGGTCGTTGTGCTGGCCGATCAACAAGTGCTCTGAACGATCACGCCGATGGGGTGCCTTGCGCAGCGAAATAAAGGAGGAGGCCGAAGGCCGGGGGACATTCGCGGAGCAAGGTACCCCGTCGGCGGGATCGCGCCCTGAACGACAACGACAACGACAACGACAACGACAAAACAGCCCCACGTCAATCCTCGATCCCACGCTGCGCAGGAATCCCGGCCTTGAACGCGTGCTTGACCAAAGTCATCTCAGTCACCGTATCGGCCAACTCGATGATCTCCGGCGGACAACGGCGCCCCGTCAGCACCACATGCACATGCCTGGGCCGCGCACGCAAAGTCTCGAGCACGCCCTCGAGCGGCAGCCAGCCGTAGATCAGCGGATACGTGATCTCGTCCAGCACCACGAGAAAAAACTCGCCCGACATGATCGCCGCCTTCGCCTTTTCCCAGCCGTCGCGCGCGAGCTGCCCCGAGCGTTCCAGGTCCTGGCTCTTCCAGCTGAAACCATCGCCCAGCCCCTCGATCGGAATGCCGATCTGCTCGAACATCCGGTGCTCGCCGAATCGTGCGCTCGGCACCTTCATGAACTGATAGATCTTCACCGCCTTGCCACGGCCATGAGCGCGCAGCGCGAGGCCGAAGGCCGCCGTGCTCTTGCCCTTGCCGTCGCCGGTGTTCACGATGACGATGCCGCGGCGCTCGCCTTCGGGCTTCTCGTAAGGCTTCTCGCTGGGGGGTGTTTCGATCTGCATGATTCTTCGGTTCGTATGTTGGTTACTGCGGCAGCGCGATCCACTGGTTGGCGACGCGGTGCACGCGGATGCGGTGGTCGAACACCTGCTCCAGCGCTGCATGGGTGGCCGGGTCGCCGCAGGTGCCGTGGTGCACCACGCGGCCGTGGTTCATCACGACCAGCTCGTCGGCGGCCAGTGCCATCGGCAGCTCGTGCAGCACGCTGACCACGGTCTTGCCCCCGGTGACGAGGGCTCGCACGGTCTGCATCCAGTCGGCCTGGTGCGGCGGGTCGAGGTTGGCGAGCGGCTCGTCCATCAGCAGCAGCTCGGCCTCGACCGCCAGCGCACGCGCCAGCAGCACGCGCTGGCGCTCGCCGCCGGAAAGCTGGCCCAGCGGGCGGTCGCGCCAGTCCCAGGCCTGGGTGGTGCGCAGCGCGCGTTCCACCGCGTCACGGTCGGCCGCGCCGGGCGCTGCCAGCCAGCGCTGGTGCGGCAGCCGGCCGAGCATGGCGATGTCGTACACCATCAGGTCGTCGGCGCTGCCCTCGCCCGTGCCGCTCTGGCCGAGCCAAGACAAGCGCTGCGCTCGCACGCGCGCCGGAATCTTCGCTTGCGGCTCGCCGAACAGCCGCACCTCGCCGCGATGCGCGAGCAGCCCCGCCAGCGCCTTGAGCAAGGTCGACTTGCCCGCGCCGTTCGGCCCGACGATGCTGGTCCAGCGGCCGGACGCGAGCGCCAGGTCGATGCCGTGCAGCACCTCGGTGGCGCCGAGGGTGGCGCTCAGGCGGCGCGCTTCGAGCGCGGGTGCGTTGTTCATGCCACGCCCCCGCGGGCGCCGCGCCGGTGCATCAGCCAGAGCAGGTAGCTGCCGCCCAGCACCGCCGTGAGCACGCCCACCGGCAGTTCCTGCGGCGCGATGAGCCAGCGCGCCAGCAGGTCTGCCGACATCAGCAGCAAGCCGCCCATCAGCGCCGACAGCACGATCAGCCGCGCATGCGTGGTCTTGACCACCGAGCGCACCAGGTGCGGCGCCGCCAGGCCGACGAATGCGATCAGCCCGGTCTGCGCCACTGCCGCGCCGGTGGCCAGCGCAAGCACCACCACAAGCGCCGCGCGCATCGCGCCCAGCGGCAGTCCCAGGCTGCGCGCCGTGGCCTCGCCGAGCGCCAGCCCGTCGAGCACCGGCGCCAGCGCCCAGCCGAGCAGCAGGCACACCGCGCCGACCATCGCCATGACCGCGCAGGCGCTCCAGCCGACCAGCCCGGTGCTGCCGAGGATGAAGCCCTGGATGGCCTGAAGGATGTCGGCCGAGGCGATGGTGATGAGGTCTTTGGCGGCGCCGAGCACCACGCCGACGATCACGCCCGCGAGCAACAGCCGCAGCGTCTGCTGCACGCCGCGCGCGAGCAGCAGCGTGAGCATCACCGCCACCACCGCGCCAATGAAGGCCGCGCCGGTGAGCCCGAGCCGCATCACCCATTGCGTGCTCGCGGCCGATCCGCCGAACATCAGCAGCGCCAGCGCCACGCCCAGCGAGGCGCCCGAGGCGCTGCCCAGCAGGTACGGATCGGCCAGCGGATTGCGGAACAGCCCCTGCGCCACCGCGCCCGCCAGCCCGAGCAAGGCGCCGGCCAGCCAGGCGCCGAGGGTGCGCGGCAGGCGGATGTCCCACACGATCTGCAGCGCCACAGGGTCGTGCCGCGCCGACAGCAGGCTCTCGAAGCCGGTGCTGCCGATGCCCAGGCCCAGCAGCATCGCCCCGGCGCCGAGCACCAGCAGGCCGAAGCCCAGCAGCAGAACCCGCCGCAGGTGTGCCGTGTGCCTGACCGCCGCGTTCACCGACGGCCGCCCTTGTCGATCAGGCACTGCGCCATCAGGCGCGCGGCCTCGTCCATGCGCGGGCCGGGCCGCACCAGCACGTCGGACTGCTCCGCGCTGAAGCGGCAGATGCGCCCTTCGCGCACCGCGCGGATGCCCGCCCAGCCGGGCCGTTGCTCCAGCCCCTGCGCGCTGCGCACGCTCACCATGATGAGGTCGGGATTGGCGCGCACCACGTATTCGGGGTTGAGCTTGGGAAACGGGCCCAGCGAGGCCGGAACGATGTTCCTTGCGCCGAGCCGGGTGAGCGTTTCGCCGATGAACGACGACTCGCCCGCCGCGTAGGGCGCGCTGTTCACTTCGAAGTACACGCGCAGGCCCTTCGCGCTCGCGGGCAGCGACTGCGCGGCGGCCGACACGCTGGCGTCGATCACGCGCCAGACCCTGGGCGCCTCGTGCGTGCCCAGCACCTGGTCGAGCTTGTCGAGCACGCGCCGCACGTCGGCATGGCTCTTGGGCTCGAGCACCAGCACCTTCACGCCGAGCGCCTCGAGCCGCTGGGTGACGCGCGACGACTTGGCGAGCAGCACCGCATCGGGCTTGAGCGCGACGATGGCCTCGACGTTCGGGTCGAGACCGCCGCCGACCTGCGGCAGCGCCTTCACCTGCTCGGGCGAATTGGAATAACGGTCGATGCCCACCAGCCTGTCGCAAGCGCCGAGCGCGCAAACCGATTCGGTGAGTGAAGGCAGCAGCGTGACGATGCGCCGCGGCGGCTCGCGCAGGCTCACGGTCACGCCGCGCTCGTCGACCACGTCCAGGGCGTGCGCCGCCAGTGCGAACAGGGCCAGGCCAATCGCAGCCAGCGGAATGCGGATCTTCTTCATGCTCATGCGGCGGGGGCTTTCAGGCTCAGCGGCAGGCCGGCCGCCATGAGCGTCACACGGTGGCAGGCGGCGGCCACGTCCTGGTTCAGGCGGCCCAGCGCATCGACAAAAGCGCGCGTCTCGCGGCCCAGCGGAATCACGCCGAGGCCGATCTCGTTGCCCACCAGCACCACCGGGCCGCGCGCCTCGCGCAGCGCGACCATCAGCATGCCCATGTGCGTGGCCGGCGTGCGCGTGGCGGGACGGGCGTCTTCAACAGGCATCGGCATCAGCAGGTTGGTGAGCCAGAGCGTGAGGCAGTCGACGACCACCAGCGTCCCGGGCGTGCTCTGCGTGACGATGGCGCGCGCGAGCTCGACCGGTTCCTCGATGGTGCGCATGCCGGGCACGCGCTCGGCGCGGTCGGCCTGGTGGCGCACGATGCGCTCCTGCATCTCGTCGTCGTAGGCCTGCGCGGTGGCGATCATCACGGCGCGATGGGTGCGTGGGCCGGCGGCGAGCCAATCGGCGGCACGCTGCTCGGCGCGGCGCGACTTGCCGCTCTTCTGGCCGCCGAGGATGAACTCGTGCTCGACAGTCGCCGGCTTACTCATGGGGGGCATGGCTTTGCAACTCGATGGGCATGGCGCCGAAAAGGCGCGCGGTGGCTTCCGGGCTGGAAGCGAACCACGCATGGAAATAACTGGCGCGCACCGGGCCGTGCACGTAGAGCGCCTCGCCGCCCTGCGCGCCCACGGCCTGGGTCGTGCCCGGCCGGGCGGTGCGCGCGACGGGCGCGAGCGGTGTCTCGCAGCGCGAATAGTGGAAGGTGTGGCCGCGCAAGGCGTGGCTGCCGAGCTGCAGCTGCTGCGGGCCGAGGCCGGCCAGCCGCTTCTGCATGGTCACCCGGCCGGGCAGCAGGCCCCACAGACGATGCACGTTGCCTGTGCCCTCGTCTTCATGCGTGGCCAGCTCTTCGAAAAGCACCATCATGCCGCCGCACTCGGCCCACACAGGCTTGCCGGCCGCCACGTGGGCCGCCAGCGCGGCGCGCATCGGCTCGCAGCGCGACAGCGCCTCTGCGTGCAGCTCCGGGTAACCGCCGGGCAGCCAGACCGCATCGCAAGGAGGCAAGGCGTCGCCCGCGAGCGGCGAGAAGAAGGAAAGGCGCGCCCCCAGCGCGGTGAGCACGTCGAGGTTCGCCGGGTAGATGAAGGAGAAGGCCGCATCGCGCGCAATGGCGATGGTGCGGCCGGCCAGCAGCGGCTGCATGGGCGCGGCAGGCGGCGCGGCATCGAAGCGCACCTGCGGCAGTTGCGCGATGTCCATCTGCCCCAGCGGCGTGCCGGCCAGCACGTCGGCGACGGCGTCGAGGCGCGCCATCGCGTCGCCCAGTTCGTCCGCGACCACCAGCCCCAGGTGCCGTTCGGGCAGCGTGAAGCCCGCGTCGCGCGGCAAGGCGCCGAGCCATTGAGACGGCTCGCGCAGCGCGTCTTTCAGCATGCCTGCATGGCGCTCGCTGCCCACGCGGTTGGCCAGCACGCCGGCCCACGGTAGCCCGGGACGGAAGTTCTGCAGGCCATAGGCCAGCGCGCCGAAGGTGCCGGCCATGGCATGCGCGTCGATCACGGCCAGCACCGGCAGGCCGAAGCGCACGGCCAGGTCGGCCGCGCTGGGCGTGCCGTCGAACAGGCCCATCACGCCTTCGACAATCAGCAGGTCGCAGTCGGCCGCCGCCGCGCGCAGGCGCTCGCGGCAGTCGGCTTCGCCGGTCATCCACAGATCGAGTGAATGCACCGGCGCGCCGGTGGCCAGCGCGAGCCAGAGCGGGTCGAGGAAATCGGGCCCGCACTTGAAGGCCTGCACCCGCCGGCCCTGCCGCGTGTGCAGCCGCGCGAGCGCGGCCGCGGCCGTGGTCTTGCCCTGCCCCGAGGCCGGCGCGGCCACCAGCACCGCGGCGCAGGCGGCCGCCGCGGCACCGGCGGTGTCGCTTCTTCGCGAGGGGTTGCTTATTGCGGCGTCCACTTGAGACCGACGTACGCGGTGCGGCCGGCGGTGGCGTACAGGCGTGCGTACTGGTAGTCCTTGTTGCCCACATTGTCGACCCGCGCGATCAGGTTCAGGTCGCGCGTGATCTGCTTGCTGGCCGACAGGTTCAGCACGGTGTAGCCGCCGAGCTTGACGCTGTTGGCGGCGTCGTCGTAGCGGCGGCTCGAGGTCTGCACCTCGGCACCCAGCGTCCAGCCGGCGACGCGCCAGTCGGCACCGAAGGTGGCGTGGCGCTGCGCGCGGCGAGCCAGCAGGTTGTGCGTGCCGAGGTCGCGCGGATCCTGGAAGTCGAGCGAGGTGCGCAGGGTGACGTCGCCGATGCGGTGGCCGCCCGACAGCGTGACGCCCTGGTAGCGCGCGCGCGCGGTGCTGGTGTAGCAGCCGAAGGACGAAGCGCAGCCCTTGGCGGTGCCGTCGAAGCTGATCAGGTTGCGCACCTGGTTGTTGTAGACCACGATGCCGGCGTGCGAGGCGCCTTCGGTGTACTGCAGGCCCAGTTCGACGTTGCGGCTGGATTCGGGCTTGAGCGACGCCAGGCCGTACTCGCTGAAGCGCTGGTACAGCGTGGGCACGCGGAAGGCGGTGCCGGCCGAGGCCGTGAAGCGCAGCGACGGCGTGATGGCATAGCCGTAGGCGGCGCTGCCGGTGGTCTTGCCGCCGAATTCGCTGTCGCGGTCGTGGCGCACATGCAGCTGCAGCGAGTGCGGGCCCTGCACGAAGCCGTAGCCCAGCGACAGCGCGTCCTGCGCGCGGTCGCGCGACAGAAGCTTCGAGCTGGTGGTGGGCGCGTTGTCGAGTGCGTCCTCGCGGCGTTCCAGGGTGGCCGTCACCAGGTGCGGGCCGAAGCGGAATTCGTTCTGGAACAGGTAGCCGCGCAGGTGGGTTTCGGTGCGGTAGAACGAAGGCTGCGTCTTGTAGACCGACTGCGAATCGGTGATCTGCACGCGGGTGCTGTAGACGTCGTTCCACTTGGCCGACCAGGTGAGGCCGGCGGTGCGCAGCGTGTTGCTGGAGATGTCGTTGGCGAACAGGAACGGCAGCTTGGTCCTGTACGACACGGTGGCGTCGTAGCCGGCCTTGATGTCGCTCGCGAGCAGCGTGGCGTCGATGCGCTGGTCGGGCGTGAGCTGGAAGCCCAGCTTCACGTTGCCCGAGGTGCTGTTGTAGCCGTCGCGGTCGGGGCTGGTGAAGCCGTCCTTGACCACGTTGCGCTTGTCGACCGGCTGCACGTTGTAGCCCTTGCTCTCTTCATGTTCGACACCGAAGGAGTAGTCGAACAGGCCCGACTTCCCGCTCACGCCGCCTTCGATCTTGCGCAGGCCGTAGCTGCCGAAGCCGATGCCCGCGTAGGGCGAGATGCCCTCTTCGCCGCGCTTGGTGAAGAGCTGGATCACGCCGCCGATGGCGTCCGAGCCGTACACCGCGGCAGCCGGGCCGCGCAGCACTTCGATGCGGTCGATCTGCGACAGCGGAATGCCTTCCCAGCCAGCGCCGCCGGTCGATTGCGAGTCGATGCGCACGCCGTCGAGGTAGACGGCCGTGAAGCGCGTTTCCGCGCCGCGGATGTACAGATTGGTGGTGTTGCCGATGCCGCCATTGCGCGAGATCTCGATGCCGGGCAGGCGCGCCAGCACGTCGGCCACGCCGGTGGCGCCGCTGCGCTCGATGGTCTGGCGGTCGATGATCGACACGTCGCCCACCAGGTCAGACAGCGCCTGCGGCGTGCGGTTGGCCGTGACCACCGTCTCGCCGAGGGTGGGCGCCTGTTGCGCATGGGCCGGGCCGCCGAAGGCGGATGCCAGCGCCAGCGGCAGGCAGGCGAAGCGGAGACGGCGCGCGGGAGCGCGGCCACGGAAAACGGAAGCGTGGGAAATCATGAAATGTGCCGAACGAACGTCAATGCCCCGTGCCGGCTTCCCCGCCGGCACCTGGGCGCAATGGCTGCCTCGCGCACTG
Source organism: Variovorax sp. (assembly GCF_965279555.1). NCBI lineage: Bacteria > Pseudomonadati > Pseudomonadota > Betaproteobacteria > Burkholderiales > Comamonadaceae > Variovorax > Variovorax sp. Next base: position 2,645,155 of record NZ_OZ257247.1, read on the forward strand.
AATATCTCGTGCATGCGGCAGCCGCCTTGTTGGCCGGTATCCGGGCTGGCAGAACGCCCCTCGCCGCCTTCCCAGGCACCTGTTTCAGGGTGCCCAGTGGCTGTGTGGATAGGGGTGACGCCTTGCGGCGTCGTCTGCTTGACCGTTGCGGGGGCAGCGCAGGCGGCTTGGGCCGGGCCCGGTACGCGCTCGACGGCGTTCGGGGGACCTTCACTCCTGCTTCCCGTTGAACCGCGGCGCGTGAACCACGCCGCAGGCACCAACGGGCGGGATTTTAGGCCCTGGCGGACACGATTTAAGCCGAAAGTTGCGCACCGCTAACATCGCAGTGATGCGCCCGGCCTCGGTTTTCCTGAATATTCGTTCCGCGCTGCGGCGGCTTTTCGGCGTTTCGGGCTGGCAGTCGATGCTGCTCTGGTCCATTGCCGCGGGCCTGCTCGGCACGCTGGCGACCGAACTGTTCCGCGCGGCGCTCTACGGCTTCGAGCACCTGGTGCTGGGCCCCGGCGAAGGGCTGGTGGCCATGGCCAGGCACCTGCCGTGGTGGGCGCGCGTGGCCTGCCCCACGCTCGGCGGGCTGGTGGCGGGCCTGCTGCTGGTGCTGGCCAAGCGCGTGGCGGTGCGCAGCGCCACCTCCGACTACATGGAAGCGATCGTGCTCGGCGACGGGCGCATCCCGGTCGCGCAGACGCTGGTGCGCAGCGCGTCGTCGCTCGTGAGCATCGGCACCGGCGGCTCGATCGGGCGCGAAGGCTCGATGGTGCAACTCGCGGCGCTGGCCGCCTCGCAACTGGGACGGCTGCTGCGCTTTCCGGCGGAACGGCTGCGGCTGCTGGTGGCCTGCGGTGCCGCCGCCGGCCTCACGGCTGCCTACAACGCGCCCATCGCAGGCGCCTTCTTCGTCGCCGAGATCGTGCTGGGTTCGATCGCGATGGAGAGCGTGGGGCCGATCATCATCGCGTCGGTGGTGGCGAACGTCGCGATGCGCGCGCTGCCAGGCTATCAGCCGCCCTACAAGATGCCGGCGTTCCCGGAGATCCACGGCGCAGAGGTGGTGCTGTTCTGCGTGCTCGGCGTGCTGCTGGGCTTTGCGTCGGTCGGCTTCCTGCGTGCGCTGCAGGGCAGCCGCGCGCTGTTCGCGAAGCTGCCGCTCGCGCTGCCGTGGCGGCTGGCGCTGGGCGGGCTGCTGATGGGCGTCATCTCGGTGCCGATGCCCGAGGTCTGGGGCAACGGCTACAGCGTGGTCAACGCGGTGCTGCACACGCCGTGGCCCTGGACGCTGATCGCGATGGTGCTGGTCGCCAAGGCGGCCGCGACCATGGCCACCGCGGGCTCGGGCGCGGTGGGCGGTGTGTTCACGCCCGCGCTGTTCTTCGGCTGCATGATCGGCGCGCTGTTCGGGCTGGCGGTGCAGGCACTGTGGCCGGCTTCCAGCTCGGCGCCTTTTGCCTATGCCATCGTCGGCATGGGCGCCTTCCTGGCAGGCGCGACGCAGGCGCCGCTGATGGCGATATTGATGATCTTCGAGATGACGCTGAGCTACCAGGTCATGCTGCCGCTGATGGCGGCGAGCGTCATCGCCTACTTCGTCGCGCGCTCGGCCAATGCCGGCTCCATGTACGAGATCACGCTGCGCCGCAACGAGCAGCGCGACGAGCAACTGCGCCTGCGCGGGCTGCACGTGCGCGACCTGGTGCAGCCGGCCGAGACCGTGGTCGGCCCCGACGCGGACCGCGAGGCGATGAGCAAGCTCTTCCTGCAGCATCCGGTGAAGTACCTGTACGTGGTCGATGCCCGGGGACGCTACCTGGGCGTGGTGCCGCTGGCCGCGCTCGGCGCCGCGCCGGCCGAGACAACGGCCGCAAGCCTGCTCTCCCAGGAGATACTGCCGATCACCGCCGACACCGGCCTGGGCGAAGCGCTGCAACGCTTCCTGGAGCACCGTGGCGAGCGCCTGCCGGTGATCGAGAGCGCGGCCAACCCGGTGCTGCTGGGCGTGGCTGCAAAGAGCGCGCTGCTCGCCACCTATGTGCGGCTGAGCGAGTAGTTTGAAACACCGGGGGAAGGCCGCAGAATCCATGCCTCGACGCACCCTCGCCCAAGCACGGCGAAGGGCCCCTCCCAGGGAAACTACAATCGCCAACCATGCCCGCATCCAGCCCCATCGACCAGATCGCCGAGCGTGTCGAACGCCTGCTCGTGCGTCACGAAGAGGTGCAGCGCACCAATGAGTTGCTGCAGGAACAGGTCGATGCGCTCACGCGCGAACGCGACGCACTGAAGTCGCGGCTCGCCGCGGCCCGCACGCGCCTCGACGCGCTGCTCGAACGGCTGCCGGCTGAACCACCTCCCCAAGACCCCTCCGCATGAAGCAGATTGAAGTACAGATCATGGGCCAGAGCTATCTGCTCGGCTGTCCCGATGGCGGCGAAGCGCAGTTGCGCGAAGCCGTCGAACGCGTGGACGCGGCCATGTGCAAGATCCGCGATGCAGGAAAAGTCAAGGCCCGCGACCGCATCGCGGTGCTGGCCTCGCTGAACCTGGCCTTCGACCTGGCCGCCCAGCAGGCCACGGCCGCCGCCGCGCCCGTGGCAGTACCTCCCGCCGAGGCAGCAGGCACTGCCGCCGATACGGCGGAAACCGACCCGAAGGCCGCGCAGCTCATTCAGAGACTCGATCAAGCCCTTGCCGGCGATGGACATTTGCTCTGAATGAATTCGTCGGACACAGGCAGGGAGGCGTAAAATCCGAACTGTCTGCAGACGTGTCGGGCTTAATATTTCCTTGTTCCAATGCTCTCCGGAGCCGGGCTTGGTACATCGCTAGACGGGCGTGATCATCTCGCGTCAGATGAACCCGAAGTCTTGCTGCCCTCGCCCACCTGAACCCTGGTTCAGGATGCGGGTCCGGCACATCATCTGCAGACACCTTTTCCCGCCGCGGCCCCCTGCACCAGTTGCACGGGGCCGCTGCTTTTTGCAGAAGCACTTTCCCTTCCCCGCGCCACCGTGAACATCACCGCCCTGCTCGACCCCCTGCTCATCGCCGAACTCGCGGCACTCGGCCTCGGTACCGGCTTTCTCGCGGGCCTGCTGGGCATCGGCGGCGGCATGATGATGGTGCCGTTCATCACGATCATCATGGGCCACCGCGGCGTGCCGGCCGACCTGGCGGTGAAGATGGCCATCGCGACCTCGATGGCCACCATCATCTTCACCTCGGTGTCGAGCGTGCGCGCTCACCACAAGCGCGGCGCGGTGCGCTGGGACATCGTGAAGCGGCTCGCGCCCGGCATCGTCATCGGCAGCCTCGCGGGCAGCCTGGGCGTGTTCGCGCTGCTCAAGGGCACGGCGCTCGCCATCGTCTTCGCGCTGTTCGTGGGCTTCTCTGCCACGCAGATGTTCCTCGACAAAAAACCCAAGCCGACGCGGCAGATGCCGGGCACGGGCGGCCAACTGGCGGCGGGCGGCGCCATCGGCTTCATCTCGGGCCTGGTGGGCGCGGGCGGCGGTTTCATCAGCGTGCCGTTCATGACGTGGTGCAACATCGCCATCCACAACGCCGTGGCCACTAGCGCGGCGCTGGGCTTTCCGATTGCGGTAGCCAATGTCGCGGGCTACGTGGTCAGCGGCCAATCCGTCGAGGGCCTGCCGGCCGGCTCCTTCGGCTACATCTGGCTGCCCGCGCTCGCGGTGATCGCCGCATGCAGCGTGCTCACCGCACCGCTGGGCGCCAAGGCCGCGCACAGCCTGCCGGTGAAGAAGCTCAAGCGCGTGTTCGCGAGCATCCTGTACCTGCTGGCGGCGTACATGCTCTGGAAGGGGCTGCGCGGCTGAAGACAATGAGCTGCCGGTAGGGCAGCTCCGGCCCTACTGCTGCACCCGCTGCCGCCACTCGCGCGGCGAGCACCCGAAGCGCTCCCTGAAGGCACGGCTGAAATGCGCCGCGTCGTTGAAGCCCCGACCGTAGGCGATCTCCCCCACCGGACGCCCCGCCAGGCGCGGCTCCAGCAGGTCGCGGCTGCACGCCTCCAGCCTGCGCTCCCAGATGTACTGCGACGGCGTGAGCGGCTCGCTCTTGAACACGCGGTGGATGTGGCTCACCGACACCCCCAGTTCCGCCGCCAGCGTGCCGACCGACAGCATCGGGTCGGCCAGCTGCTCGTCGATGCGCCGCTTCACACGCGCCAGGTGGTACGCCGTGAGGTTGCTGAGAGCCGGCGCGCGCGCCGCAGGCAGCGTCTGCAGGCCCGCCACCAGGATGTTCTGCACGCCGTGGGCCACGGCCAGCGCCGATGCGGGCTGCAGCGTGTCGATGTCTTCGCGCAGCGTGCGGATCATGCCCAGCAGCAGATGCCCCGCCCCTTCGCGGCCCGACACGGTGGTGGCCGTCAGCGCCTCGGTGTCGCGCAATTCGCTGCGCAGGCGGTCGCCGGGCAGCTTGAGCACGATCTGCTCGAAGGCCTGCTCGAACAACAACTCGTAAGGCCGCGTGCTGTCGTACAGCGCGAAGTCGCCGGCCGACAGCACCGCATCGCGCCCGTCCTGGCGCACCACGCCCTGGCCGCGCGCCTGGATGCTCACAAGGAAGTAGTCATCGCTCGAATGCGCGATGTGCCCCGGCGTGCGCATCACCCTCTGCGGCCCTGAGGTGACGACCGACATGTCGAGGCTGGGCAGCGTGTGCTGGCGGATGCTGCCTTCGAAGTTGCCGGTGTCGTCGTCCTTCACGGCGTCGCACTCGAGCTGCACGTACACGTTGCAGATCATGTCGGTCCAGTAGGCGAGCCGCTGGTCGCGCGAGACGGCGTCGGTGCTGAGCAGCTGGGTCATCGGAATTCCTCGAAGGGCCTGCAGGAGGCCGGAAACAGGGCATGCAACGCTGGAACAAGAACGCCGCCAATCCGGGTCAAGGCGTTCCGGCGGCGCGAATCTACGCTTCAAGCAACCCGCATGCCACAGCGCAAACCCGGTGCGCCACCCACGCGGTCCGTTACGTCCCTTGCTCTTTCATTGCACCTGGAGATCCACCATGCCGACCACCGTCCACCCCAAGCTGCGCGTCGCCGCCGTGCAGGCCGCGCCCGTGTTCCTCGACCTCGACGCCACCATCGACAAGACCATCGACCTGATGGCGCAGGCCGCCAGGCAGGGCGTGCAGCTCATCGCCTTTCCCGAGACATGGATCCCCGGCTACCCGTGGTGGATATGGCTCGACTCGCCGGCATGGGGCATGCAGTTCGTGCAGCGCTATCACGACAACTCGCTGGTCATCGGCTCCGCCGAGTTCGAGCGACTGAACGCCGCGGCGCGCAAGCACAAGATATGGCTGTCCTTCGGCTTCAGCGAGAAGGCGGCGGGCAGCCTCTACATTGCGCAGGCGCTGATCGACGACCAGGGCAATACCGTGCAGACGCGCCGCAAGCTCAAGCCCACGCACGTGGAGCGCACCGTGTTCGGCGAAGGCGACGGCGCCGACCTGCACGTGGTGGAAACGCCCATCGGCAACATCGGCTCGCTGTGCTGCTGGGAGCATCTGCAGCCGCTCAGCAAATACGCCATGTATGCGCAGAACGAGCAGATCCACTGCGCCGCCTGGCCCAGCTTCTCGCTGTACCGCGGCGCGGCCTACGCGCTGGGCCAGGAAGTCAACAACGCCGCGAGCCAGGTGTATGCGGTCGAGGGCGGCTGCTTCGTGATCGCGCCCTGCGCCACCGTGTCGAAGGCCATGAGCGAGCTCATGTGCACCGACGCCGGCAAGCAGCAGATGCTGGGCGTTGGCGGCGGCCATGCGCGCATCTACGCGCCCGACGGCTCACCCCTGGGCACGCCGCTGGCGGAAGACGAAGAAGGCCTGGTCGTCGCCGACATCGACCTCGGCATGATCTCGCTCGCCAAGGCCGCGGCCGACCCCAGCGGCCACTACTCTCGCCCCGACGTCACGCAGTTGCTGCTGAACAAGACGCGCCGCGAGCCCATGGTGGTGCAGCTCACACCCGAGCCCGAGAGCAGCGCGACCGAGCCGGTCGTGGCCTGACACCGAAGGAGCCGAGCCATGGAATCCGCCATCGCCGAACACCTGAAGTGCCCCCGCACGCGCCACCGCCGCGTGGAAGACGACTACGCCCCGCCCTACCCCGTGTGGTCGGCCCGCGCGCCCGTGTCGACCACGCAGGTGGTCATGGGCTACTTCGGTGTGCAGTCGCGCGGCGCGGACATGCAGGGCCGCGCCTGCGCCGCGCTGATGAAGATTGCGCGCGACTTCGCCCTGCCCGACGGGCCGGGCCACCACGACCTCACGCACTACGTCGATGCCGACGGCTTCGACAACATGATCGCCATCGCCTACTGGCGTGATCCCGATGCGTTCAGGCGCTGGTGCGCCACGCCCGCCGTCGACGCATGGTGGCGCTCGGACGAGCGGCTCACGGAAGGCCTCGGCTATTTCCGCGAGATCGCATCGCCGCGCGTGCAGCACTTCGAGACCATGTTCAACACGCCCGACCGCCTCGAGGGCGTGGGCGTGGTGATGGGCGAGGTCAGCGGCGAGCTGCAGGAGCACGGCTACTGGGGATCGATGCGCGACCGCATACCGCTTTCGCAGACCGACGCCATGCTGCCTTCGGGCACGCGCGCGGTGATCGCCGGCGCGCCGCCCCCGGGGCAGCGCGTGCGCATCGCGGGCCACGAGAACATCGCGATGATCCGCTCCGGCCAGGAGTGGACCGACACCACCGGCCAGGAACGCACCCTCTACCTGCAAGAGATGGAGCCCGTGCTGCGCGAAGGCATGGACTTCCTGCGCGACCAGGGCCTGGGCATCGGCTGCTACAGCAACCGCTACATGCACCACCTCGACACGCACGGCAAGCCGCTGCAGAAGTCGTTCGGCCTGAGCTACTGGCGCTCGCTGGCCGACATGGAGCGCTGGGCCGAGTCGCACCCGACGCACGTCGCGATCTTCGGCAGCTTCATGCGCTACGTGCAGGCGCTGAACTTCCAGCTGCAGCTGCGCGTGTACCACGAGGTGTCGGTGTTGAAGGCCGACGAGCAGAGCTACGAGTACATCAACTGCCACGCGCGCAGCGGGCTGATGAACGGGCTCGCGCCCGTCGAATGAACAGCCTCAGGCGCCGAACAGCGCCTTGTGCTCCGCGCGCAGCAGCGCCTTCTGCACCTTGCCCATGGTGTTGCGCGGCAACTCGGGCACCACGAAGCAGCGCTTGGGGATCTTGAAGTTCGCGAGCTTCGACTTGAGGTCGGCCACGATCGCCTCCGCGTCGAGCGAAGCGCCCGACTTGGCGATCACGATGGCCACGCCCACCTCGCCGAAGTCGGGGTGTGGCACGCCGACCACGGCGCTCTCTGCCACGCCGGCCATCTCGTTGATGTAGCCCTCGATCTCGGCCGGGTACACGTTGTAGCCGCCGCTGATGATCAGGTCCTTGCTGCGCCCGACGATGGTGATGTAGCCCAGGCCGTCGATCTTGCCCACGTCACCGGTCTTGAAGAAGCCGTCGGCGGTGAATTCTTCTTCGGTCTTCTCGGGCATGCGCCAGTAGCCCGAGAACACGTTGGGCCCGCTGACCTCGATGTTGCCGATCTCGTCGGTGGTGCAGTCGCGGCCGCTGTCGTCGCGCACGCGCAGTTGCACGCCCGGCAGCGCGAAGCCGACGGTGCCGCCACGCCGCTCGCCCTGCGCGGGGTTGTAGGGGTTGGAGGTGAGCATGGCGGTCTCGCTCATGCCGTAGCGCTCCAGGATGGTGTGGCCGGTGCGCTCGCGCCACTCGTCGAAGGTCTCGATCAGGAGCGGCGCAGAGCCGGCGATGAAAAGCCGCATGTTGCGCACCGCCTCGCGCGTGAGGCCCGGCTCGGCCAGCAGCCGCACGTACAGCGTAGGCACGCCCATGAACACCGTGGCTTCGGGCAGCTTCTGCACGACGCGCTTGGGGTCGAACTTGCCGAACCACAGCATCTTGCTGCCGTTGAGCAGCGCGCCGTGCAGCGCCACGAACAGGCCGTGCACATGGAAGATGGGCAGCGCGTGGATCAGCACGTCGCCTTCGGTCCAGCCCCAGTAGTCCTTCAGCACCTCGGCGTTCGACAGCAGGTTGCCGTGCGACAGCATGGCGCCCTTGCTGCGGCCGGTGGTGCCGCTGGTGTAGAGGATGGCGGCCATGTCGTCGGCCTTGCGCCGCGCCGGCGTGTGCCGGTCGCTGCATTGCGCGGCCACCTCCAGCAGCGTGCCGGTGCGGTCGTCGTCCAGCGTGAAGACGTGCTTCGTGCCCGCCGCGTTGGCGATGGGGCCGACCCACGGCGCATTGCGGCTGGTGCACACCACCACGGCCGGCTCGGCGTTGCCGATGAAGTATTCGATCTCGGCGCTCTGGTAGGCGGTGTTCAGCGGCAGGAACACGTAGCCGGCACGCAAGGTGGCGAGGTACAGCAGCATGGCCTCGACCGACTTCTCGACCTGCACCGCGATGCGCGCGCCCTTCTCGAGCTTCAGTGCATCGAGCAGGTTGGCGATCATGGCGCTGGCGCGGTCCAGGTCGCGCCACGAATAGAACAGGCCGTCGTCGGTCTCCACGGCAATGGCGTCGAGGTCGGCGGGAAAGGCCGCGCGCAAGGCGGCGAACAGGTTGGCGTTGGCAGGCTTCTTCATCGGGCAGGTACTTCAGAAATTCGGTTTGCGCTTGGCAAGGAAGGCGTTGATGCCTTCGCGGTGCTCGGCGGAGTCGGCATAGTCGTAGGCCGTGGCCAGCAGGCTGTGGGCCGAGGGCGCACCGGCACGCAGCGCGGAAAAGGTCTTCTTGTGCAGGCGCGCCGTCTGCGGCGCGAGCGCGGCGATGCGCATGGCGTGGTCGCGCGCGGCGGCGGCCACTTCGTTGTCGGGCAGCACGCTCAGCAGAAAGCCCGCGTCGTACAGCCGCCGGGCGCCGTGCACGCCGGCGGCCAGCAGCATGTCGCGCGCGAGCACGTCGCCGATGGCGCCATGCACCAGCGCGGCCTCGCGAGGCGCCATCGGAAAGCCGAGCTTCGCAATGGGCGCGCCGAACTTTGCTGAAGCGCCGGCCAGCCGGATATCGCAGCAGCTCGCGATCTCGATGCCCGCGCCCATGCAGGCGCCTTCGATCTGCGCGACCAGCGGCAGCGGGCAGTCGAGCATCGCCTGCAGAGCGGCCCACACCTCGTTCTCGTGGAATTCGCGCAGGCTGGGTTCTTCGAAGCGGAACGACGGGTACTCGGAAATGTCGCCGCCCGCGCAGAAGGCACCGCCCTCCCCGTGCACGACGACGCAGCGCAGGCTGCCGTCGCTTTCGTTGCTGTTGCGCAGGTCGTCGAACACGGCGCGCAGCGTGCGCCACATGGCACGCGTCATTGCATTGAGCCGCCCCGCGTTCGAGAGCATGACGAAAGCGATTGCGCCGTCCCGGCGCAACGAAACCTGGCTGCCCCGCTGCTCGCCTACGCTCATTCGATCTTCGCGCCCGAGGCCTTCACCACCGTCGCCCATCGCTTGATTTCGGAATTCACGAAGCTGCCGTAGGCGGCGCCGGTGATGGTCGGGATCTCCGAGCCGTTCTGGGCCCAGATGTTCTTGATGTCGTCGCTTGCGAGCACTTTCTTCATTTCATCGATGATCTGCGGCTGCACATCGGCCGGGGTGCGCCTGGGTGCCCACAGGCCGTACCAGGTGGTGACGGTGTAGTCGGGCAGGCCGACTTCGGCCGCACATGGTACGTCGGGGAATGCGGGGTTGCGCTTGCTGCCGGCCACCATCAGCGCCTTGATGCGGCCGCTCTTGATGTACTGAGCCGAGGAGCCGAGGCCGTCGAACATCAGGTCGACGTTGCCGGAAATCAGGTCGGCCAGCGCCGGGCCCGCGCCGCGGTACGGAATGTGGGTGATGAAGGTGCCGGTCTGCAGCTTGAACAGCTCGCCCGCCAGCTGGTGCGAAGTGCCCGCGCCGGCCGAGCCGTAGTTGAGCTGCCCGGGGCTGCGCTTGGCCAGCGCGATGAGCTCCTTGATGCTCGTGGCCTGCACCCGCTTCGGGTTGACCACCACCACCTGCGGCACGTTGGCCAGCAGCATCAGCGGGACGAAGTCTTTCTCGATGTCGTAGTCGAGCTTGGGATAGACGGAAGGCGCGATCGCATGATGGACCGCGCCCATGAAGAGCGAGTAGCCGTCCGCCGATGCCTTCGACGCGATGCTGGCTCCCAGCGTGCCGCCCGCGCCGCCGCGGTTGTCGATGATGAGCGACTGGTTCGTCAGCCGCGAGAACTGGCCCGACAGCGGCCGTGCGAACGCGTCGGTGCCACCGCCCGCCGGGAACGGCACGACCATCGTCACCGGCTTGCCCGGCCAGTTCTGCTGGGCGCGCGCCGCGCCGCAAAGCATGGCCGCGCCGGCGGCGGCCACGCGCAGGACGTCGCGGCGTTGGAAGTTGGGGTTCATTTGTCTCGTCTCCTGTCGTTGTGGATTTTGCCGCCCGATGCGGCTGCCGGCGTGTCTTGCGCCGGCGCTGGCACTTGCTTGCTTATTTGCTGTTGCGCTCTTTTTCGGACTTCAGCCTTTTTTGAAGAACAGGCTTTCGATGTCTCCCGACACTGCCACCTTGCCGTCCGCCAGCCAGGTGCGATGTTTGTCCAGCCGCTTGAGGTCGTAGAGGTAATTGACCATCAGACCGTACGACTGCTTATGTCCCTTGGGCGAAGGGTCTCCCGCCCAGTTCAGGCGTTCGACGCGCGCGCCGTTGCCCAGGTGGAAGCGCGCGACCGGGTCGGCCGGCGTGCCGTCGACCAGCGCCCGGCCCAGGTATTCGGCGGCGGCCTGCATGAGCCATTGGCGCAGCGGCGACTTGGGCTCCAGGCCGTTGGCCGCATCCACGGCGGCGAGCAGGCGCTCCGCGGTGGGCGGCATCGAACCGACGAGCCGGCCGAGCTCGGCTTCGCGCTTTTCGTCCAGCCGCGGCAGCAGCTCGGCCGCGTTCTTCGCGAGCCAGGTGCGAAAGCCCGGAATCGGCGACAGCGTGGCAAAGGTCTTCAGGCGCGGCAGCTCGTCCTGCAGGGTCTCTACCACGCGCTTGATGAGCGAGTCGCCGAAGCTCACGCCGCGCAGGCCGTTCTGCGTGTTGCTGATCGAATAGAAGATGGCGGTGGTGGCCTTGGCTGGCAGCACTGGAACCGCGGCCTCGTCGAGTAGCGGCGTGATGCCGTCGCTGATGCGGTCGACCAGCGCCACCTCGACGAAGATCAACGGCTCGTTGGGCAGGCGCGGATGGAAGAAGCCGTAGCAGCGGCGGTCGCTGTCGTCGAGCCGGTTTTTCACGTCGGACCAGCTCTTGATGTCGTGCACCGCCTCGTAGCGGATGAGCTTCTCGATCAGCGAGGCCGGCGAGTCCCAGTCGATGCGGCGCAGCTCGAGGAAGGCCACGTCGAACCAGGTGGAGAACAGGTGCTCCAGTTCGGCGTCCAGCGCAATCAGGCGCTTGTCGGCCTTCAGGCACGGCAGCAGGTCGGCGCGCAGGTCGACCAGAAAGCGCATGCCCTCCGGCTCGACCGCAAAGCGCTGCAGCAGGCGCATGCGCGGCGACACCAGCGCGCGGCGCAGGCGCAGCTCGGCCTGGCCTTCGTCGGGCGTGCCGACCGCCGCCTGGTGCTGGTCGCGGGCGACCTTGAGCTTTTGCGCGTCGGCGGCGAAGTGCTCGCTCATCAGCGCCCAGTAGTCGCGGCGCTCCTCGGCAGTGGCGGCGCGGTAGGCGTCCGCGATGGCATGCGCGCGGCGCCCGCCCTCGACCTCGCTCACGCGCGGATCGATCACCGCCTGCAGCTCGGCCAGTACGCGGCGCAGGGCGCGCGGCGACAGGGCCTCGTCGGCCTTGCGCAGCGTGACCTGCAGGCGCTCGGCGGTGGAGCGCACGCTGGGCTTGGGGGCGCTCCTGGGCGCACTCTTTACCGTGCTCTCCGGCGCCACCGGCACCTTGGAGCTTTCACCGGGCCGCAGCCGGGCCTGGAACCATTCGGTCGCACTCATCGGGGGACTCCAATGCTCGAGGGGATACTCACGACATCACCCTGGATTTCTGATGGCGCATCACTTCGCGCAGCGCCTCGCGCTGGCGCAGCATGTGGGTGCGCATGGCGGCGTCGGCGCCTTCGCTGTCGCGTGCCTTCAGGGCCGCAAAAACGGCCAGGTGCTCCGACAGGCTCTGCTCCAGCCGGCCAGGCGCATGCAGCTGCTGCAGGCGCGCGAGCTTCAATATCTTGCGCAGGTCGCCTATCACCTGGGCCAGCCACTTGTTGTCGGCGAGCGTGATGATCGCCTCATGGATGATGTGGTTGGTGGCGTAGTAGTCGTTGATGCGGCGCGCCTTGGCATGGCGCACCAGCCGTTCGTGCAGCGCGTCCAGTTCGTGCAGTTCGGCATCGCTCGCGTTACGGGCGGCCTCGTAGGCGCAGCGGCCTTCGAGCAGCGCGATGACCGGGAATATCTCGTCGAGGTCGCGCTCGGTCACCTCTCGTACGAAGCAGCCGCGGCGCGGCTCGTGCCGCAGCAGGCCTTCGGCGGTGAGCACCTTGAGCGCCTCGCGCAGCGGCGTGCGCGAAATGGAAAGCCGCTCGCACAGCGCGGCCTCGTCCACGAAGCTGCCGGGCGCCAGCGTGCCGTCGAAGATCTGCTCGCGCAGCGTGGCGGCGACTTCGTCGTGCAGGGAGTTGGGGACCAGGCGCATGAGAGTCGTCGGAGCGGGGCCGCGTAATTTCCTGTAATTACGCGTAATTCTGAGCTTGCACGCGAGCCGGCGCAAGGCGGCGAACCCGCTGCGCGGGCTGGGACTTACCCTGCGAACTTCCGGGTCAAGCGCGTGCGGTAGCCGCGGTCTTGCCGCCGCGGCCGAACCAGAACCACAGCGCGATGCCAACAATGACCATCGGCACGCTGAGCCATTGGCCCTGGCTCAGGTTGAGCGCCCGCAGGCCGAGGAAGTCGTCGGGCTCGCGGAAATACTCGGCAATGAAGCGCAGAGCGCCGTAGCCGATCAGGAACACCGCGGCCACCTGCCCCTGCTTGCGCTCCTTGCGCGCATAGATCCACATGATCGCGAACAGCAGCAGCCCTTCGAGCAGGAACTGGTAGACCTGCGACGGGTGGCGCGGCAGCATCGAGCCGCTCTGCGGAAACACCATGCCCCAGGGCAGGTCGGGGCTGCTGAAGCGGCCCCAGAGTTCGCCGTTGATGAAGTTGCCCACGCGGCCGGCGGCAAGGCCGGTCGGCACGCAGGGCGCGACGAAGTCCATCACCTGCCAGAACGGCCGCGCGCGCGAGTGCGAGAACCACACCATCGCGCCGATCACGCCGAGCAGGCCGCCATGGAAGCTCATGCCGCCCTGCCAAACGTAGAGAATTTCGAGCGGATGCGTGAGGTAGAACTCGGGCTTGTAGAACAGGCAGTAGCCGAGCCGCCCGCCGACGATGACGCCCATCACGCCCAGGAAAAGTATGTCCTCGATGTCCTTGCGCTGCCATGCACCCGCGCCCACCAGCGAGCGGTACGGCTCATGGCGCAGCCGGCGCGTGCCGAGAAAATAGAACAGCGCAAAGGCGGCCAGGTAGGTCAGGCCGTACCAGTGGATGGCCACCGGCCCCAGTTGCAGGGCGATGGGATTGATCTGCGGATACATGAGCATCCGCAGATTGTGCCCCGGCCGGATGTCGGGGCCGGGGCGGGGATATTCGGCCTGAGGCCGCCGTCCAGACGTCCGTCAGGCCAGCCCCGCGCCGCGCTCGCGCACGAAGGCCACGAATCGCGCGAGCGCTGGGTTGGCGGCCTCCTCGGGCCACACAAGGCTGGTCTCGCAAGCCGGCAGCACCGGCGCATTGCGATGCCGCGCGGCCGGGGCGAACTCTTCGGCGCGCCGGTACACGACACCCGCGCGCCGGAACTGCGTGACGCTCTCGGGCACCCAGGCCACGCCGATGCCGCCGGACACGAGATTGACGATGGTCTGCATCTGGATCGCCTCCTGTCCCAGCAGCGGCGCGCGGCCGGCTGCGTGGTACAGGTCGAAGATGGCGTCGTGCAGCGAAGGCACGATACGGCGCGGGAACAGCACCAGCGGCTCGGCCAGCACATCGGACATCAGCAGTTTGGGCACGTGGGCCAGCGCATGCCGCTCTGGCAGCGCAAGCACGAGCGGCTCCTGCGACACCACCAGCCGCGCAAGCCCCGGCGGCGCCGCGCCGGGCGAATGCAGCATCAGCCCGGCATCGATCTCGCCGCGCGCGAAGGCTTCGAGCTGCACGTCGCCGGTGGCCTCGACCAGCTCCAGCGCCACCTCGGGGCACAGCACCCGAAATTCGCGCACCCAGGCCGGCAACTGCTCGAAGCCCACGGTCGAGACAAAGGCGATGCGCACGCGCCCCACCTGCCCTGCCGCCGCCGCGCGCGCCCGTGCCGGGAGCGCCTGCGCGCGCGCCAGCAGTTCGCGCACGTCGGGCAGCAGCGCCTCGCCGGCCGGCGTGAGCGCCACGCGCCGGCGGGTGCGATCGAACAGCACCACGCCCAGCGCCTTCTCGAGCTGGGCAATGGCCTGGGTCACCGGGGGCTGCGTCATGTGCAGGCGCAGCGCGGCGCGGCCGAAATGCAGTTCTTCGGCCACGGCCACGAACTGGCGCCAGGCCCGCAGGTCGATCAGGCTTTCTTTCATATGCCAAGCATATCAATCGACAGCAAAAAACGGATTGGAACCAATCAATCAGAAGTCCGATACTTGGGCTCCCCCCGATCTCCCCCACGACAGAAGAGACACCATGGACACCAAACCGATCCAGATCAACCGCCGCAGCGCCAACATCGTCGAAGGCAAGAGCCGCGCGCCCAACCGCTCCATGTTCTACGCCATGGGCTACGAGGAAGGCGACTTCAAGAAGCCGATGGTCGGCGTCGCCAACGGCCACAGCACCATCACGCCCTGCAACTCGGGCCTGCAGAAGCTGGCCGACGCGGCCATCGCGGGCATCGAGGAGGCCGGCGGCAACGCGCAGGTGTTCGGCACGCCCACCATCTCCGACGGCATGGCCATGGGCACCGAAGGCATGAAGTACTCGCTGGTGAGCCGCGAGGTCATCTCCGACTGCATCGAGACCTGCGTGGGCGGCCAGTGGATGGACGGCGTGCTGGTGGTCGGCGGCTGCGACAAGAACATGCCCGGCGGCCTGATGGGCATGCTGCGCGCCAACGTGCCGGCCATCTACGTCTATGGCGGCACCATCCTGCCGGGCCGCTACAAGGGCCAGGACCTGAACATCGTCAGCGTGTTCGAAGCCGTGGGCCAGAACGCCGCCGGCAACATGAGCGACGAAGACCTGCACGAGATCGAGAAGCGCGCCATTCCCGGCACCGGCTCGTGCGGCGGCATGTACACCGCCAACACCATGTCGAGCGCATTCGAGGCGCTGGGCATCTCCCTGCCCTACTCGTCGACCATGGCCAACCCGCACGACGAAAAGGCCAACTCGGCCAAGGAATCGGCCAAGGTGCTGATCGAGGCGATCAAGAAAGACCTGAAGCCTCGCGACATCGTGACCAAGAAGGCCATCGAGAACGCGGTGGCCGTGATCATGGCCACGGGCGGTTCGACCAACGCGGTGCTGCACTTCCTGGCCATCGCGCACGCGGCCGAGGTCGAATGGACCATCGACGACTTCGAGCGCATGCGCAAGAAGGTGCCCGTCATCTGCGACCTGAAGCCCTCGGGCAAGTACCTCGCGGTCGACCTGCACCAGGCCGGCGGCATTCCGCAAGTGATGAAGGTGCTGCTGAAGGCAGGCCTGCTGCACGGCGACTGCATCACCATTTCGGGCCAGACCATCGAAGAAGTGCTGAAGGACGTGCCGGACGTGCCGCGCGCCGACCAGGACGTGATCCGCCCGATCGACAAGCCGATGTACGCGGAAGGCCACCTGGCCATCCTGAAGGGCAACCTGTCGCCCGAAGGCGCCGTGGCCAAGATCACCGGCCTGAAGAATCCCGTCATCACCGGCCCGGCCCGCGTGTTCGACGACGAGCAGTCTGCGCTCAAGGCCATCCTGGACGGCAAGATCAAGGCCGGCGACGTGATGGTGCTGCGCTACCTCGGCCCCAAGGGCGGCCCGGGCATGCCGGAAATGCTGGCCCCCACGGGCGCGCTGATCGGCGCGGGCCTCGGCGAAAGCGTGGGCCTGATCACCGACGGCCGCTTCTCGGGCGGTACCTGGGGCATGGTGGTGGGCCACGTCGCGCCGGAAGCGGCAGCGGGCGGCACCATCGCCTTCGTGAACGAGGGCGACTCGATCACCATCGACGCGCATGAACTGAAGCTCGAGCTGAACGTGTCCGAAGCCGAGATCGCCAAGCGCCGCGAAGGCTGGAAAGCACCGGCACCGCGCTACACGCGCGGCGTGCAGGCCAAGTTCGCGTTCAATGCCTCGAGCGCCAGCTCCGGCGCAGTGCTCGACAAGTTCTGACCAAGGCTATTGCGAGAACACCGAGGAACCGGCTCCGCCGGGCCTCAGGTGTTGCCACCGGCACGGGGAAGGCGAAGCGGACACGAAGTGCCGCGCAGCCTGGGGGCGAGCCCTACCTGCGGCGCTGGCCGTTGGTGGGCTTGATGCCCATGTTGGTCTTCTGGCGGTCGATGCGCGCCTGCTTGCGCCTGTCTTCCCGCTCCATGATCCTGCGCTTGGTGTAGCCCGACGAATCGGCCCATGCCCACCATGCGAGGGCCATCGCGAACGGCGACAGCACGATCCACCAGCTCCAGCCGGCGACCATGCCGACTTCGAGATACTTCAGGGCCAGGCCGAGCAGGCCCAATGCCAGAAACCACATCGCGAATCCCTCGGGGTTGTATTGGCAACGCTGAGGGACGCCGTGCACGGCGCTACCTACAATCGCGTTGAGTCGAATGTAACCCAGCCCTTACGAAATAGATTCCCATGAAAAGAGTACTG
Source organism: Variovorax sp. (assembly GCF_965279555.1). NCBI lineage: Bacteria > Pseudomonadati > Pseudomonadota > Betaproteobacteria > Burkholderiales > Comamonadaceae > Variovorax > Variovorax sp. Next base: position 2,662,149 of record NZ_OZ257247.1, read on the forward strand.
ATGACGGCAGCCCTGGGTCTCGGCCTCGGCGTACTCGCCGCGCCCGCCTTCGCCGATCTGGCACTCGCCACCTCGAAGAACTGCATGAGCTGCCACGCTGTCGAGCGCAAGGTGCTCGGGCCCTCGTTCAAGGACGTGGCCGCGAAGTACAAGGACGACAAGGGCGCGGTCGACAAGCTGGCCAGCAAGATCATGAAGGGCGGCTCCGGCGTTTGGGGACCGGTGCCGATGCCGGCCAACAACCAGGTCAGCGAAGCCGACGCCAAGAAGCTCGCGGCCTGGGTGCTGCAGACGAAGTAAGGCTAAAGGCGCCGCCGCATCAGCCCTGCGGGTTGATGTCGGCCGGCATCACCACCGGCGACAGCGGCCGGCGCTCGATGCGGTCCTCGAGCTGGCCGATATGCGCGGCCACCGTGTTGTCGGTCTGGTCGGAACGCAGCCGCACCGAGGTTTCGAGCTGATCGATGCGCGCCAGCAGCGCGGCTTGGCGGTCGGCGTTCTGCGCCATGTGCTTGTTCTCCTGCGCCTCCAGGAAATTGCGCAGTTCGGTGAAGCGGGAAGCCTCGGCCTTGTCGGCCAGATCGCGCTGGGCCTGCATTTCCTTCGTATGACGCTTGGTATCGATCAACACCGAGCTGTGCAGGTACAGCACATAGACCAGGAAGAAGGCCGCCAGCACCACGGTCAGGCCCAGCATGATCAGCCCCAGCGGCGCCGATACGGTCATGAAGCCCAGCCACACGTCGGTGGGCGCGGACAGCGTGCCCCAGTTCAGCGCGGCGAGTGCCGCGATGAGCAGCACGATGACAAAAAGAAAAGCAGATCTCACGCCCATGGGGGCCTCCTTCGGAAAGATCGAACACATTGGAGACAGCCGCGCGCATCGAGGCGCACGGTCACTCCAATGGTTTTACCTCAGCCGGAGGCCGTCCACGGGCTCATTGCCCCACAGGGGGCCACGTCCTACAGCCGTCAGAGCTTTTCGGCCAGCTGTTCCAGGATGGCCGGGTTTTCCAGCGTCGAGGTGTCCTGCGTGATGGCCTCGCCCTTGGCGATGCTGCGCAGCAGGCGGCGCATGATCTTGCCGCTGCGCGTCTTGGGCAGGTTGTCGCCGAAGCGGATGTCCTTGGGCTTGGCGATAGGACCGATTTCCTTGGCGACCCAGTTGCGCAGCTCGTTGGCGATCTGCTTGGCTTCTTCGCCGGTCGGGCGGCCGCGCTTGAGCACGACGAAGGCGCACACCGCCTCGCCGGTGACGTCGTCGGGGCGGCCCACCACGGCGGCTTCGGCCACGAGGTCGGTCTTGGACACCAGCGCCGACTCGATTTCCATCGTGCCCAGGCGGTGGCCCGAGACGTTCAGCACGTCGTCGATGCGGCCGGTGATGCGGAAGTAGCCGCGGTCTTCGCTGCGCACCGCGCCGTCGCCGGCCAGGTAGATCGTGCCGCCCATTTCTTCGGGGAAATAGCTCTTCTTGAAACGCTCGGGGTCGTTCCAGATGGTGCGGATCATCGAGGGCCAGGGCCGCTTGATGACCAGCATGCCGCCCGCGCCGTTGGGCAGGTCTTTACCCGTCTCGTCGACGATGGCGGCCATGATGCCCGGCAGCGGCAGCGTGCAAGAACCCGGCACCAGCGGCGTGGCCCCCGGCAGCGGCGTGATGACGTGGCCGCCGGTTTCGGTTTGCCAGAAGGTGTCGACGATGGGGCAGCGCTCGCCGCCGATATTGCGGTGGTACCACATCCACGCCTCGGGATTGATCGGCTCGCCGACCGAACCAAGGATGCGCAGGCTGGTGAGGTCCCAGTTCTTCGGGTGCACCTTCTCGTCGCCCTCGGCGGCCTTGATGAGCGAGCGGATGGCGGTGGGCGCGGTGTAGAACACGCTGACCTTATGCTTCTCGATCATCTGCCAGAAGCGGCCCGCGTGCGGGAAGGTCGGAATGCCCTCGAACACCACCTGCGTGGCGCCGGCCGCCAGCGGGCCGTAGGCGACGTAGGTGTGGCCGGTGATCCAGCCGATGTCGGCGGTGCACCAGAAGACGTCTTCGGGACGGATGTCGAAGGTCCAGTCCATCGTGAGCTTGGCCCACAGCAGGTAGCCGCCGGTGGCGTGCTGCACGCCCTTGGGCTTGCCGGTGGAGCCCGAGGTGTAGAGGATGAACAGCGGATGCTCGGCATTCACCGGCACGGGTGCGCACTCGGTGCTCTGCCCTTTCAGCGCCTCGTCGAAGGTCTTGTCGCGGCCTTCGACACGGGTCCACGCAGTGGGCGTGCGCTCGTACACGAACACGGTCTTGATCGACTCGCAGCCGCCCAGCGCGATGCCGTCGTCCACGATGGCCTTCAGCGGCAGTTCCTTGCCGCCACGCAACTGATAGTTGGCCGTGATGACCGCCACCGCGCCCGCGTCGATGATCCGCTCCTGCAGCGCCTTGGCCGAGAAGCCGCCGAACACCACGCTGTGGGTGGCGCCGATGCGCGCACAGGCCTGCATGGCGATGACGCCCTCGACCGTCATCGGCATGTAGATGACGACGCGGTCGCCCTTCTGGATGCCCTGCGCCTTCAGCGCGTTGGCGAACTGGCTCACGCGGGCCAGCAGTTGCTTGTAGGTGACGTTGGTGACGGTGCCGTCGTCGGCCTCGAAGACGATGGCGGTCTTGTTCTCGACCGGGGTGCCGATGTGCCGGTCGAGGCAATTGGCGCTGGCGTTGAGTTCGCCGTCGCCGAACCACTGGTAGAACGGCGCGTTCGACTCGTCGAGCGTCTTGGTGAACGGCTTGGTCCACTGCAGGTTGTCCTTGGCCAGGCGGGTCCAGAAACCGTCGAAGTCCTGTTCGGCCTCCTTGCACAGGGCCTCGTAGGCGGCCATGCCGGAAATGCGGGCGCCGTCGGTGGCGCGGGCGTCGGGCGGGAACACGCGGTTCTCGACAAGGACGGATTCAATGTTCTTCGATGCGCTGCTCATGCTCTATGTCTCCTGGATGGATGCGGCCGTAATGTCGGCGTGCCCACTTACGGGGCACTGACGGGTCGGTGACTGCCCGATGTTAGTTCGCGGGGTTATCACGAGTGCGACACGGGGACACCCCTAGAATCCCCCGTCCCAAACAACCGCCCTCCAGATGTCCGCTCCCGATCCTTTCGACACCCGGAACCCGCCCGTACCACGCCGCGGTTCGCCGCTTCGGCCGCTGCCCAAGCTGATTTTCGCGAGCCGCTGGCTGCAGTTGCCGCTGTACCTGGGCCTGATCGTGGCGCAGGCGGTTTACGTGGTGCATTTCCTGGTCGAGCTGCTGCACCTGGTGGAAGCCGCCTTCGGCAGCAAGGAAGCGCTGCAGGCGCTGATCACCAGCATCGGCTACAAGACCACCGCCCCGGTCGGCACGCTGAACGAGACGGTGATCATGCTGGTGGTGCTGGCGCTGATCGACGTGGTCATGATCTCCAACCTGCTGATCATGGTGATCGTGGGCGGCTACGAGACCTTCGTGAGCCGCATGGACCTCGAAGGCCACCGCGACCAGCCCGAATGGCTGAGCCACGTGAACGCCTCGGTGCTCAAGGTGAAGCTGGCCACCGCCATCATCGGCATCAGCTCCATCCACCTGCTGAAGACCTTCATCAACGCCGACAACTACACCGACCGCGTGCTGATCGCCCAGACGGTGATCCACATCGCGTTCCTGTTCTCGGCCATGGCCATCGCCTACACCGACAAGCTCATGACCTCGTCGGCGCCGCACGGCGACGACCGCCACTGAGTTTTTCTTGTACCTAGCCTGCGTGCGGCAGATCCCACGCGGGCACTTCGGTGAAGCGCCCTGCCAGGAAGTCGAGCATGGTGCGCAAGGTGGCCGGCATGTGCTTGCGAGAGGCGTAAACCGCATACATGCCGACGACCTGCGGCTCGAAATCGGTGAACAGCGGCACCAGTTCCCCTGCCTGCACCAGTGCCGAGGTCAGGTAGGTCGGCAGCATCGCGATGCCCGCCCCCGCCCGCGCCAGTTGCATCAGGCTGGCCGCGTCGTTGGTCGACACGTTGCCTCCCACGGCCACCGAAACCGGCTCCCCATCTTCCTTGCGCGTGAAGTTCCACAGGCTGCGCCCGAAATAGGAATGCGTGAGGCAGTTGCGCTGGGCCAGCTCTTCCACCCGCATCGGCCTGCCCTGCTCCTTCAGGTAGCCCGGTGAAGCGCAAACCACAGAGCGGCAATCGGTGAGCCGACGCGCGATCAGGTTCGGGTCGATTTCCGCGGCCACGCGAATCGCGAGGTCGATGCGCTCGTCCACCAGGTTCACCGAGCGGTCGAGCAGCACCAGGTCGACCGCCACGCCGGGATACAGCCTCACATACTCAGCCACGGCCCCGGCCAGTTGCGCCTGCGCGAACGAGGTACTGGCCGTGATGCGCAGCTGACCGCGTGGCGCCTCGGCGGGGTGCCGCACCGCGGCCTGCATGTCGCCCGTGAGCTCCAGCACCTGGCGGCAGCGCGGCAGCAGTTCTTCGCCTGCCGCGGTGAGACTCAGCCGGCGTGTCGTGCGATGCAGCAGGCGGGCGCCGGTCCACTGCTCCAGTTCGGCCACATAGCGCGTGACCACGGGCCGTGACATGTCGAGCTTGTCGGCGGCCGCGGAGAGGCTGCCCGAATCGACCACGTTGACGAACACCCGCATTGCATTCAATCTATCCATTTGCACGATTTTAGGAATAAACAAGCGCGCAAATCGAGGTGTTTCTTTCGAAAGCAGAAACCTAAGATGCGGCTCATCCCATCCACTTTCTGGAGATCACCATGAGCCACATCGCCATCATCGGCGCCACCGGACGCGCCGGCAGCCAGCTTCTCGAAGAGGCCCTGCGCCGCGGCCACACCGTCACCGCCATCGCCCGCAAGGCCAGCGCCAAGCTGGCCGGACGCGCCAACGTCAAGGCCGTCGACCTCGACGTGCTCGACGCCGCCGCCCTCGAAAAAGCCCTGGCCGGCCACGACGCCGTGTTCAGCGCCGCGCACTTCGCCACCGTGCCGCCGGCTGCCATCATCGAGCCGGTCAAGCGCGCAGGCGTGAAGCGCCTGCTGGTGGTCGGCGGCGCCGGCAGTCTGTTCGCGGCGCCCGGCCTGAAAGTGATCGACACGCCCAACTTCCCCGATGCCTACCGCGCCGAAGCCTCGGCCGGCGGCGTGTTCCTCGACGCGCTGCGCAACGAGAAAGATCTCGACTGGACCTTCCTGTCGCCCTCCGCCGAGTTCGTCGAAGGCGAGCGCACCGGCAAGTTCCGCCTGGGCAAGGACGACCTGCTGGTGAGCGCCGAAGGCCGCAGCTGGATCACCTTCGAGGACTACGCGATCGCGTTCATCGACGAGCTGGAAAAGCCCGCTCACTCGCGCCAGCGCTACACCATCGGATATTGAGGCTCGCCCCCAGGCTGCGCGCACTTCGTGTCGCTTCGCCAACCCCCTGCCGGGGGCGGGCCCCACGAAAGAGCCAGGCCGTAACGAAGTTAGCGGCCGGTCATGTTCTCCGGCACCACCCACGCATCGAACTGCTCGGCCGTCAGGTGGCCCGAGGCGATCGCCGCCTCGCGCAGGCTGGTGCCTTCCTTGTGCGCCTTCTTGGCGATGTAGGCCGACTTGTCATAGCCGATGTGCGTGTTCAGCGCCGTCACCAGCATCAGCGAGCGCTGAACCAGCTCGGTGATGCGTTCGCGGTTCGGCTCGATGCCCACGGCGCAGTGGTCGTTGAAGCTCACCATGCCATCGGCCAGCAGGCGCACGCTCTGCAGGAAGTTGTGCGCCACCATCGGGCGGAATACGTTCAGCTCGAAGTTGCCCGAGGCGCCGCCGATGTTGATGGCCACGTCGTTGCCGAACACCTGCGCGGCCAGCATCGTGACGGCCTCGCTCTGGGTCGGGTTGACCTTGCCCGGCATGATCGACGAGCCCGGTTCGTTCTCGGGAATGCTCAGTTCGCCGATGCCGCTGCGCGGGCCGCTGGCGAGCCAGCGCACGTCGTTGGCGATCTTGTTCATGCTGGCCGCCAGCGTCTTCAGCGCGCCGTGGGCATGCACCAGCGCATCGACGCTGGCCATGGCTTCGAACTTGTTCGGCGCGGTCACGAACGGCAGGCCGGTGATCTTCGCCAGCTCGGCGGCCACCTGTTCGGCGTAGCCCTTGGGCGCGTTGAGCCCCGTGCCGACGGCCGTGCCGCCCAGCGCCAGTTCGCTCAGATGCGGCAGCGCGGCGCGCACATGCGCCTCGCCGTGGGCCAGTTGCGCGACGTAGCCCGAGAACTCCTGGCCCAGCGTGAGGGGCGTGGCGTCCTGCAGATGGGTGCGGCCGATTTTCACGATGTCCGCGAAGTCCTTCGACTTCTGCTCCAGCGCGCCGCGCAGCTTGGCGATGGCGGGCAGCAGCTTGTGCGTGATGGCTTCCACCGCGGCCACGTGCATGGCGGTCGGGAACACGTCGTTGCTCGACTGGCTGCGGTTCACGTCGTCGTTGGGGTGCACGAGGCGGCCTTCGCCGCGCTCGCCGCCGAGCAGTTCGCTCGCGCGGTTGGCCAGCACTTCGTTGACGTTCATGTTGGTCTGCGTGCCCGAGCCGGTCTGCCAGACCACCAGCGGGAACTCGCCCGGGTGCTTGCCGGCGATGACTTCGTCGGCGGCCGCCACGATGGCGTTGGTCTTCTTCTCGTCCTGCAACCCCAGCGCGTGATTGACCACGGCCGACGCGCGCTTCACCTGGGCCAGCGCCTTGATGATTTCGCGCGGCTGCTGCTCGCCGGAGATGTCGAAGTTCTGCAGCGAGCGCTGCGTTTGCGCGCCCCACAGCTTGTCGGCCGGCACGTCGATCGGTCCGAAGGTGTCGCGCTCGGCACGGGTCTTGGGGGAAGTCGTCATGAGAAAAAGCTCCGCGTTCAAGAAAATCGCGCCGCTTTCCGGCGCGACGCAGAGTATCGCGCCAATAGGAGTAGCTCTCATCTGACGAGGCCATTGCGCCGCCGCTGACAGGCTGATACCTGCCAGCGCCTTGACCTCATCATGCCGAAAAGTTATGATCTGGGCCTTCTGACGACCGACAAGTCATGATGATGACAGCGTCGGTCAAGCCTTCACTACTCGCGGATCACCGAATCCCGTCGCGGTGCAAGGTTCCCCCGCCGGGCCAAGCCCGGCAACCCGGGCGGATCTTTCCGTCCCCATTGCCACGCCAAGCTCATCCAGGCGGCGCCCCTCGACCAGGCCCGCCGCTCTGCGATTGAAGCATCCGGCGGGCACTGGTTTCGTCGCCAAGTCGTCTTCAGTGCCTGTCGGCAGCCCATCGAATGGGCTGGGGGCGTGGTCGCGTCGTCCTTTCGGGGGCGGCGATCTGTCAACCCTTCACACGAAAGGAGCCCCGACGTATGGCCAAAGGAATTCTCATCGACCATGTTTTCAAGGTGTTCGGCGACGAGCCCGAGCAAGCACTGGAACTGGTCCGCCAAGGTCTGTCCAAGAAAGAAATCCTGGCCCGCACCGGCCAGTCGATCGGCGTGTTCGACGCCACTTTCGAAATCCAGGCCGGAGAAATCTTCGTCATCATGGGGCTCTCGGGTTCGGGCAAGTCGACGCTGGTGCGCCTGCTGAACCGGCTGATCGAGCCGACCGCGGGCCGCATCGTGATCGACGGCGCCGACATCAACGAACACTCCGACGCCCGCCTGCGCGCGCTGCGCCGCAAGGACATCAGCATGGTGTTCCAGTCGTTCGCGCTGATGCCGCACATGACGGTGCGCGAGAACACCGCCTTCGGCCTCGAACTCTCGGGCACGGGCAAGAAGGAACGCCTGGCGCAGGCCGACAAGGCGCTCGCACAAGTGGGCCTGTCGGGCTGGGGCGCCAGCTACCCGGACGAGCTTTCCGGCGGCATGCAGCAGCGCGTGGGCCTGGCGCGCGCGCTGGCCTCCGACCCGTCGATCCTGCTGATGGACGAGGCCTTCTCGGCGCTCGACCCGATCATCCGCACCGAAATGCAGTCCGAACTGCTGCGGCTTCAGCAGGAGCAGCGCCGCACCATCGTCTTCATCTCGCACGACCTCGACGAAGCCATGCGCATCGGCGACCGCATCGCGATCATGAAAGACGGGCAAGTGATCCAGGTCGGCACGCCCGACGAGATCCTGCGCAGCCCCGCCAACGACTACGTGCGCAGCTTCGTGCGCGGCGTGGACGCGGCCGCCGTGTTCAAGGCCGGCGACATCGCGCGCAAGCAGCTCACCGTGGTCAGCGAGCACCCCGAGCGCGGCGCGCGCGCGGCACTCAAGCAACTGGAAGACCAGGACCGCGACTTCGCCTACGTGACCAGCCCGAACAAGCGTTACCTGGGCACCGTGTCCGCCGAAACCCTGCGCGCGGCGCTCGACGGCCATTCCGGAGCGCTCGGCCTGCGGCACGCGTTCCTCAATGACCTGGGCGTGATCGAAGCCGACGCACCCGTGGCCGGCCTTTTCGGCCAGGTGGGCCAGGCGCCTTGCGCGGTGCCGGTAGTGGCCGCAGACGGCCGCTTCTGCGGTGCGATCAGCAAGACGACGCTGCTGAAGTTCCTCGACCGCGACACACCGCCGATCGACCCCGCGCACCAGCCGCAGCAGCAACCCGCCGCCGTGCCTGCAGCAGCCACCGCCACGGCCTGACCGATTTCGAAGGACCTCCAGATGAACGACACCACACTGCCCTCCGAACTCGCGCCCCTGAACGACGCTGCCTCCATGCTCGCGACGCCCGCTCCGGTGACGACGCCAGTCGATCCGTGGGAAGCCCTGTCCGCCACGCCCGACCCCGCGTCGACCAGCGCCTGGCTCGACGCACCCGTGCCCGCCAATGCGGCGCACCAGCTGGCCGGCCAGGCCGATGCCGCCAGCGGCGGCTTCCAGCTGCATCGCCTGTGGGACGGCTCGCTGCCCGTCGAATCCTGGATCAACCAGGGCCTGGGCTGGGTGGTCGAGCACTTCCGCCCCTTCTTCCAGACCGTGCGGCTGCCCATCGACAGCACGCTCAACTCCGTGCAGAGCCTGCTGACCGGCCTGCCCACGCTCGCGATGATTGCGTTGATCGGCCTGTTCGCCTGGCAATTCGCCGGCCGCGCGCTGGCCATCGGCACCACCGTGGCGCTGCTGCTGGTGGCCATGCTGGGTATCTGGCCCGAAGCGATGGTGACGCTGTCGCTGGTGCTGACCTCGCTGGTCTTCTGCATGGTCATCGGCCTGCCGCTGGGCGTGCTGCTGGCCAGCAGCGATCGGGCGCAGCGGATCATGCGGCCGGTGCTCGACGCGATGCAGACCACGCCCGCCTTCGTGTACCTGGTGCCGGTGGTGATGCTGTTCGGCATCGGCAACGTGCCCGGCGTGATCGTCACCATCGTCTTCGCGCTGGCCCCGCTGGTGCGCCTGACCAACCTCGGCCTGCGCCAGGTGCGCCCCGACCTCATCGAAGCCGCGCGCGCCTACGGTGCCTCGCCCTGGCAGATGCTGGTGAAGGTGCAGCTGCCGCTGGCCATGCCGTCGATCATGGCGGGTATCAACCAGGCATTGATGCTGTCGCTGTCGATGGTGGTGATCGCCTCGATGATCGCCGTGGGCGGCCTCGGCCAGATGGTGCTTCGCGGCATCGGCCGGCTCGACATGGGCCTGGCGACTGTGGGCGGACTGGGCATCGTGCTGCTGGCGATCTCGCTGGATCGCCTGACGCAGGCCATGGGCAAGTCGCGCCGCGCCGGCGGCCGCCGCTGGTGGCACACCGGGCCGGTGGGCTTCGCGCTGCGTGTGCTGCAACGCGCCGTGGCGCCGGGCCGTACCGCTGGCGAACCGGCACCCGCCCTGTCGGCCCAGGCGCAATGACCGGAGGACACCAACGCATGACAAAGAAGACCAGTCTCATCGCACGCGGCCTGCTGGCCCTTGCCTTCGCGGCCTCCGGCATGGCGGCCCAGGCGAGCAACGACCTGCCCGGCAAGGGCGTGACCGTGCTGCCGCTCAAGAGCTCGCTCGCCGAGGAAGCTTTCCAGACGCTGCTGGTGATGCGCGCGCTCGAAAAGCTCGGCTACACCGTCGAGCCCATGAAAGACCTGGAGCCGGCCACCGAGCACCTGGCCATCGCCAACGGCGACGCCACTTTCATGGCCAACCACTGGAGCCTGCTGCACGCCGACTTCTACAAGAACAGTGGCGGCGACGCCAAGCTGTGGCGCAAGGGCGTGTACTCCGACGGCGCGGTGCAGGGCTACCTGATCGACCGCAAGACGGCCGAGCAGTACGGCATCAGCAACATCGCGCAACTGAAGGACCCGGCCATCGCCAAGCTGTTCGACGCAGACGGCGACGGCAAGGCCGACCTCACGGGCTGCAACCCCGGCTGGGGTTGCGAACTGGCCATCGAGAACCACCTGACGGCCTACCAGCTGCGCGACACCGTCACCCACAAGCAAGGCAGCTACGCCGCGCTGATGGCCGACACCATCGCCCGCTTCAAGCAGGAAAAGCCGGTGCTGTATTACACGTGGACGCCGTATTGGGTGAGCGCCGTGCTGCGCCCGGGTACGGACGTGGTGTGGCTGCAGGTGCCCTTCTCTTCTTCGCAGGGCGAAGGCGGGAACGTCGACACGCAGTTGCCGAACGGCAAGAACTACGGCTTCCAGGCCAACCAGGAGCAGATCGTCGCGAACCGGGCCTTCGTCGAGAAGAACCCCGCGGCGGGCAAGCTGTTCGAGGTCATGAAGCTGCCGATCAGCGACATCAACGCGCAGAACCTGCGCATGAGCCAGGGTGCCAACACGCAACAGGACGTGGAACGGCACACCGACGGGTGGATCAAGGCGCACCAGCAGCTGTTCGACGGGTGGATCGCCGAGGCGCGGGCCGCGGCGGCTCCCTAGGCAGTGGGCTGAGATAATCGGGGGGCGTTTTCACATTCCTAAAAAAGCCCCCCACCATGACGACCACGATCCAGCAGGCCGACCTGATCGAATCGATCAGCGCCGCGCTGCAGTACATCAGCTACTACCACCCCGCCGACTACATCGCCCACCTGGCCCGCGCCTACGAGCGCGAACAGAGCCCCGCGGCCAAGGACGCCATTGCGCAGATCCTGACCAACAGCAAGATGAGCGCCACGGGCCAGCGGCCGATCTGCCAGGACACCGGCATCGTCAACGTGTTCCTCAAGGTGGGCATGGACGTGCGCTGGGGCGGCTTCACCGGCAGCCTCGACGACGCCATCAACGAAGGCGTGCGCCGCGGCTACAACCACCCCGACAACACCCTGCGCGCCTCGGTCGTGGCCGACCCGCAGTTCGACCGCAAGAACACCAAGGACAACACGCCCGCAGTGATCTTCACGGAGATCGTTCCGGGCGACAAGGTCGAAGTCACGGTCGCGGCCAAGGGCGGCGGCAGCGAGAACAAGAGCAAGCTGGCCATGCTGAACCCCGGCGACAGCGTGGTCGACTGGGTGCTCAAGACCGTGCCTACCATGGGCGCCGGCTGGTGCCCGCCGGGCATGCTGGGCATCGGAATCGGCGGCACCGCCGAGAAGGCCGCGCTGATGGCCAAGGAAAGCCTGATGGACGACCTGGACATGCACGAGCTCCTGGCCAAGAAGAAGTCGGGCGCAGAGCTGAGCAAAGTCGAGGCACTGCGCATCGAGCTGTACGAGAAGGTCAACGCACTGGGCATCGGCGCGCAGGGCCTGGGCGGCCTGGCCACCGTGCTCGACGTCAAGATCCAGATGTACCCCACGCACGCGGCGAGCAAGCCCGTGGCGATGATCCCCAACTGCGCCGCCACGCGCCACGCGCACTTCACGATGGACGGCAGCGGTCCGGTCTACCTCGACCCGCCATCGCTCGACCTGTGGCCCGACGTGAACTGGGCCCCTGATGAGAAGAAGAGCAAGCGCGTCGACCTCGACAAGCTCACGCCCGCCGAAGTGGCGAGCTGGAAGCCCGGCGACACCCTGCTGCTGAACGGCAAGATGCTGACCGGCCGGGACGCAGCGCACAAGCGCATCCAGGGCATGCTGGCCAAGGGCGAGAAGCTGCCGGTGGACTTCACCAATCGCGTCATCTACTACGTCGGCCCGGTCGACCCGGTGGGCGACGAGGCCGTCGGCCCCGCCGGCCCCACGACCGCCACGCGCATGGACGGCTTCACCGAGATGATGCTGGCCGAGACCGGCCTGATCGCCATGATCGGCAAGGCCGAGCGCGGCCCGGTCGCCATCGAGGCCATCAAGAAGCACAAGAGCGCCTACCTCATGGCCGTGGGCGGCGCCGCCTACCTGGTCAGCAAGGCCATCAAGACCGCCAAGGTGGTCGGCTTCGAGGACCTGGGCATGGAAGCCATCTACGAATTCGACGTGGTCGACATGCCCGTGACGGTGGCGGTCGATGCCGGCGGCACCAGCGCGCACATCACCGGCCCGGCCGAGTGGCAGAAGCGCATCGCCAGCGGCGAGTTCAAGACCATCATGATGGAAGAAGCCTGAGTTGAGCCCGATAGGCGTCTTCGACAGCGGGGTCGGCGGCCTCAGCGTGCTGGCCGCGCTGCGGGCCGAGTTGCCGCAAGAGAACTTCGTCTACTTTGCCGACACGGCCTTCGCGCCGTACGGCGAACGCGGGGACACCTACGTGATCGAGCGCTCGCGCGCGGTGGTCGAACAGCTGCGGCGCGAGCACGGCATCAAGGCGCTGGTCGTCGCATGCAACACCGCCACGACCGCCGCCATCCACCTCATGCGCGCCGAGCACCCCGACCTGCCGATCGTCGGGCTGGAGCCCGGCCTCAAGCCCGCCGTGGCAGCCAGCCGAACGGGGCATATCTCGGTGATGGCCACGCGCGGCACGCTGGCCAGCGCCAAGTACGCGGCCTTGCGCGCATCTTTCGCCGGATCGGCCGAGGTGCGATCGGTGCCCTGCGACGGGCTGGTGAAGGCCATCGAAGGCTTCGACGCCGCGGGCATTTCTGCCTTGTGCGAGCGCTACATGAAAGAGGCCGGGCCTTTCGGCGACGGCCCCACGCAGGTCGACACGGTGGTGCTTGGCTGCACTCACTATCCGCTCGTGAAGGACGAACTGCGCCGAAACGCGCCGGCCACGCTGCGGTTCATCGACACCGGCGTGCCGGTCGCGCAGCAGACCCGGCGCCTGCTGGCTTCGGCAGCCCGGCTCGCGGACAGCGGCAACGGCGGGCTGCGCCTTGAAAGCAGCGGCGATGTCGCCGTGCTCGAAGCCGCCGCGGCGCGCTGGCTCGGGCTTGCCGCCCGCACCGCCACTTCAGCCTGATCGGACTCCATCATCTCCATGCGTTCCCGGATGCGCCACGCCGCCCTCTTCCTGAGCCTTCTGCTGGCCGCCGGCCTGAGCCACGCGGCCTGCGAGAGCGGCCTGGCCGAACGCATGCATGCCAAGCTGTACCCCAAGCGCCCGCTCGACGAGCGGCTGGCGGCGTGCAAGGTCTGGCCGGCCTTTCCGGGGCGCAGCATCGTCGTGCTGCCGCTGCCCCGCGAGACCACCGACAACGGCGCCAAGGTGTTCGACCTCGAACTGCTGCTGATCCAGCGGCCCGACAACGGCAACACCGAGCGCGACACGGTGATCGGCCGGCTCTTCCAGCCCGAGGCGCTCGACGAGGACGCCACCACGTCGATCCAGGACATCCGCATCGACACCTCGCGCTACGTGCTGGCATCCGACGCCCGCGCCTTCGGCGTGCGCGTGCGCTACCGGGGCACCAGCGCGCCGGGCAGCCCATTGGCGAGCGAGACGGTGCGCCTGTACGTGCAGCACGGCAAGCAATTCCGCCAGGTGCTGCAAGAGGTCGAGCTCGACCACGACAACGGGGGATGGGATTCGACATGCACCGGTCACTTCGAGAAGCTGCGCACGATGCTCTCGATCGGCAAGACGACGAGCAACGGCTTTGCCGACCTGCAGCTGTCGCGCACGCTGGTGCAAAGCCGCGCGCAGCAAGAGGAAGACCAGGGGTGCGTGGAGAAGGCGCTGCCCGCGAAGTTCAGCACCGTGACGCTGCGCTACGACGGCGAGCGATTCAAGGTGCCGAAGTCGCTGCTGCGGCAGGCACCCTGAAGTCTTTTCGATCTCAGTGCAGGTGACGCGGACGGCGCCCGCCGCCATGCCCACCGCCGCTGCCCCCGCTGCCGGGGCCGCCCGTGCCGCGCGGGCGCTTGCCGATCTCCAAGGAGTTCACCAAGGCGTCAAAACGGTCGCTGAAGAGGCGATCGATCTCGGAGACGACCCCACCCAGCTCGGCACCGTCGAAGTGGCGTTCCATGAGGTTCACTACGTCTTCCACCAGCAGGTCGCGCTGCACCTGCATGATGGCGGCCGGGTTGGGGCCGACGAAGAGCATCAGGAAGTCGTCGCGCGACTCTTCTTCGGGGTCGCCCTCTTCCTCGTCGAAATCGGTGTCGTAGAACGTGACCTCGATGGCCGCACCACGGTCAGCCAGCTCGTTCAGGCCCATGCACATCTCATCGAGCGCCTGGCGGAAGTCTTCGTCGCCCGGCACCGTCCAGCAGATCTGGAGCATGTGCTCCTTCTGCTCGAAGCGGATGCCCGGCTCTTCTTCGTAGGTGCTGGTGGCGCCGTCGGCCAGCGACTTGGCGCCGGCGTACTTCCACAGAGGCTTGAGCGCCTCCTGGATCTGGTCGAAGCTCACGTCCGCACGCAACGGCACATCGCCGTGCACATGGATCTCAAATGGAGCGTTGTAGCGAGGCATCGAATGCTCCCTTGTAAATGTGGTACCCGGAACGGGGGTCGAACCCGTATGCCCCGATTAAGGAAGCGGCGGATTTTAAGTCCGATGTGTCTACCAATTTCACCATCCGGGCGTCAGGTTGAACATCGACGATAACCCAAACAAAACAAGCCCCGGCAACGATGGTTGGCGGGGCTTGGTGATCGGGGTCGAATCGAGTTGAACGAGAGGGTGGAGGCGCGACCCGGAGTCGAACCGGGCTAGACGGATTTGCAATCCGTTGCATAACCGCTTTGCTATCGCGCCACGCAGAAAAACGAAATCGACCTAGCGAAAAAAAAGGAAGCTGGAGCTTCCCTTTTTCAAAACTGGAGCGGGAAAAGAGTCTCGAACTCTCGACCTCAACCTTGGCAAGGTTGCGCTCTACCAACTGAGCTATTCCCGCGTTTCAAGCCTCGAATTATATACCAATATTTCGGGGCTCTGAAAGTTTTGCGATCAATCGATCGATCAATGTTTGACCGAGCCTTCGGAAGCAGGTGCCGCGGCGCGCTGCTTGGCCAGTTCGGCCACTGCAGCAGCCGATGCGGCCACTTCTTCGTCAGAGAGTGCCTCGGGCATCTTCTCCAGCGCGATCTCGAGCACCTTGTCGATCCACTTCACGGGGACGATCTCGAGGCCGTTCTTCACGTTCTCGGGAATGTCCTGCAGGTCCTTGGCGTTCTCTTCCGGGATCAGCACGGTCTTGATGCCACCGCGCAGCGCGGCCAGCAGCTTTTCCTTCAGGCCGCCGATGGCCGTGACCTCGCCGCGCAGCGTGATCTCGCCGGTCATCGCGACATCGCTGCGCACGGGGATGCCCGTGAGCGCCGACACGAAGGCCGTCGTCATTGCCGCGCCCGCGCTCGGGCCGTCCTTCGGCGTGGCGCCGTCGGGCACGTGGATGTGGATGTCGCGCTTCTCGAACACCTCGTCTTTGATGCCAAGGCGGCGCGAGCGGCTGCGCACCACGGTGCGCGCGGCCTCGACCGATTCCTTCATCACGTCGCCCAGCGAACCGGTGCGGCTGATCACGCCCTTGCCGGGCATCGTGACCGCTTCGATGGTCAGCAGATCGCCGCCGACCTCGGTCCACGCAAGGCCGACCACCTGGCCGACCTGGTTCTGCTTCTCCGCGAGGCCGAAGCTGTACTTGCGCACGCCCAGGAACTCGTTGAGGTTCGCGCCATCGACCGTGACCTTCGGCGTGAGCTGCTTGAGCAGCAGGCCCTTCACCACCTTGCGGCAGATCTTGGACAGCTCGCGCTCGAGCGAACGCACACCCGCCTCACGCGTGTAGTAGCGCACGATGTCGCGCACGGCCTCTTCGGTGACGAAGAGCTCTTCGTCCTTGACGCCGTTGTTCTTCATCTGCTTGGGCAGCAGGTACTTGATTGCGATGTTCGTCTTCTCGTCTTCGGTGTAGCCCGAGAGGCGGATGACTTCCATGCGGTCCAGCAGCGCCGGCGGAATGTTCATCGAGTTCGAGGTGGCGACGAACATGACGTCGCTCAGGTCGAAGTCGACTTCCACGTAGTGGTCGCCGAAGGTGTGGTTCTGCTCCGGGTCGAGCACCTCGAGCAGCGCGCTCGAAGGGTCGCCACGGAAGTCCGTGCCCAGCTTGTCGATTTCGTCGAGCAGGAACAGCGGATTGCGCGTGCCGATCTTGCTCAGCCCCTGCAGCACCTTGCCCGGCAGCGCGCCGATGTAGGTGCGGCGATGGCCGCGAATTTCGGCTTCGTCGCGCATGCCGCCCAGCGCCATGCGGGTGTACTTGCGGCCGGTCGCCTTGGCGATCGACTGCCCGAGCGAGGTCTTGCCCACGCCCGGCGGTCCGACCAGGCACAGGATCGGCGCCTTGACCTTGTCGACGCGTTGCTGCACCGCGAGATATTCGAGGATGCGGTCCTTGACCTTCTCCAGGCCGTAGTGGTCGGCGTTGAGCACGGCTTCGGCATTGGCCAGGTCGTGCTTGATCTTGGTCTTCTTGCTCCAGGGCAGGCCGATCAGCACGTCGATGTAGTTGCGCACCACGGTGGCTTCGGCCGACATGGGCGACATGAGCTTGAGCTTCTTGAGCTCGCCCTCGGCCTTCTTCAGGCCTTCCTTGGACATCTTGGCGAGCTTGATCTTCTTCTCGATCTCCTCGATGTCCGCGCCCTCTTCGCCTTCGCCGAGCTCCTTCTGGATGGCCTTGACCTGCTCGTTGAGGTAGAAGTCGCGCTGGTTCTTTTCCATCTGGCGCTTCACGCGGCCACGGATCTTCTTGTCGACGTTCAGGATGTCGACTTCGCGCTCGAGCTGGCCAAACAGGTTTTCCAGGCGGGCCTTGACGTCGTCGAGGTCCAGCACGGCCTGCTTGTTGTCGAGCTTGAGCGGCAGGTGCGCGGCGATGGTGTCCGCGAGGCGGCCCGGATCGTCGATGCTCGAGATCGAGGTCAGGATCTCGGGCGGAATCTTCTTGTTCAGCTTGACGTACTGGTCGAACTGCTGCATCACCGCACGGCGCAGCGCCTCGACCTCGGTACCCTTCTCGCCGCCTTCGGGCGCCTCGACGGGCGTCACGTTGGCCGAGAAATGGGTTTCGCCGTCATCGATACGGTTCACGCGGGCGCGCTGCTGGCCTTCGACCAGCACCTTCACCGTGCCGTCGGGCAGCTTGAGCATCTGCAGGATGGTCGAGACACAACCGACCTCGAACATGTCCTCGACCGAGGGCTCGTCCTTGGCGGCGGCCTTCTGGGCCACCAGCATGATGCGGCGCTCCGCCTCCATGGCCAGTTCGAGCGCCTTGATGCTCTTGGGGCGACCCACGAAGAGCGGGATCACCATGTGGGGAAACACCACGACGTCGCGCAGCGGCAGCAGCGGCAGGTCGAGGGCTTCGGGAGGCAGAGGGGTATGGCCAGACATGCAGATCCTTCGCGTCTTTGGCTTTAAGCCTTTTTCGCAGCTTCGCGGTACACGAGCAGCGGGGGCTTGTTTTCGTCGATGGTCGATTCCTCGACCACCACCTTGTCGACATTGGTCGCGTTCGGCAATTCGAACATGGTGTCGATCAGCGACTGTTCAAGGATCGACCGCAGGCCGCGTGCACCGGTCTTGCGGGCCAGGGCCTTGCGCGCGATCGCCTTGAGCGCCGCCGGGCGGATTTCGAGGTCCACGCCTTCCATCTGCAGCAGCTTGGTGAACTGCTTCACCACGGCGTTCTTGGGCTCGGTCAGGATCTGGACCAGCGCATCCTCGCTGAGCTCCGCGAGCGACGCGACCACGGGCATGCGGCCCACGAGTTCGGGAATCAGGCCGAACTTGATCAGGTCTTCGGGTTCGACTTCGCGGAACACCTCGGTGATGCTGCGCTGCTGCTTGCTCTTGACCGACGCGCCGAAGCCGATACCCGAGGCCTCGGTGCGGTTTTCGATGACCTTTTCCAGGCCGGCGAAGGCGCCGCCGCAGATGAACAGGATGTTGGTCGTGTCGATCTGCAGAAAGTCCTGGTTCGGGTGCTTGCGCCCGCCCTGCGGGGGCACGCTGGCCATGGTGCCTTCGATGAGCTTCAGCAGGGCCTGCTGCACGCCCTCGCCCGACACGTCGCGGGTGATAGAGGGGTTGTCGGACTTGCGCGAGATCTTGTCGATTTCGTCGATGTAGACGATGCCGCGCTGTGCGCGCTCGACTTCGTAGTTGCAGCTTTGCAGCAGCTTCTGGATGATGTTCTCGACGTCTTCGCCCACATAGCCGGCTTCGGTCAGCGTGGTGGCGTCGGCCATCACGAACGGCACGTCGAGCATGCGCGCCAGCGTTTGTGCCAGCAGCGTCTTGCCCGAGCCCGTGGGGCCGATCAGCAGGATGTTGCTCTTGCTGAGCTCGACATCGTCGCCCTTGGCCTTTTCCTTGTGGCGCAGGCGCTTGTAGTGGTTGTAGACCGCCACAGACAGCATGCGCTTGGCCGGCTCCTGGCCGATCACGTAGTTGTCGAGGTTGGTCTTGATCTCGAGCGGCGTCGGCAGGTCGCTGCGTGCCTCGCGCGCTTCTTCACCCGCGGGTAGCTCGTCGCGGATGATCTCGTTGCAAAGGTCGATGCACTCGTCGCAGATGAAGACCGAAGGGCCCGCGATCAGCTTCTTGACCTCATGCTGGCTCTTGCCGCAGAACGAGCAATAAAGCGTTTTTTCGCTGGAAGAGCCTTTTTTTTCGGCCATGGACAGATGCCTCGTTACAGGGTAGGGACAATGATAACTAAACAAAAACGGCGTTTCCCGTGTGGAAAACGCCGTTTCTGCCATTTGTTGGCGCCACCGGCGCCGGCCTTCAACCGCGCTTGGCGACGACCTGGTCGACCAGGCCGTAGTCCTTGGCCTCGTCGGCCGTGAGGAAATAGTCGCGCTCGGTATCGGCCTTGACCTTTTCCAGCGGCTGGCCGGTGCGCTCGGCCAGGATGCGGTTCATCTGGTCCTTGGTGCGCAGGATGTCGCGCGCATGGATCTCGATGTCGGTGGCCTGGCCGCGTGCGCCGCCGAGCACCTGGTGGATCATGATCTTCGAGTTGGGCAGCGAGAAGCGCTTGCCCTTCTCGCCGGCCGCCAGCAGGAAAGCGCCCATGCTGGCCGCGAAGCCCAGGCACATCGTCGACACGTCGGGCTTGATGAACTGCATGGTGTCGTAGATCGCCATGCCGGCGCTCACGCTGCCGCCCGGGGAGTTGATGTAGAAGGAGATGTCCTTGTCCGGGTTCTCGCTCTCGAGGAACAGCAGCTGCGCCACCACGAGATTGGCCGTCTGGTCGTTGACCTCGCCCACCAGGAAAATGATGCGCTCCTTGAGGAGGCGCGAGTAGATGTCATAAGACCGCTCGCCGCGGCCCGATTGCTCGATGACCATCGGGACCATGCCGAGGCCTTGGATTTCCTGTGCGCTCATGAATTTGCTCTCCGGAAAATGAAATCGTTCGCTGTCTGTTAACTGTACGCCTGAGTGAAATGGGGCTCGTGCCGCAAAGCACAAGCCCCATTGGCGTAGCGGGCGAAGACGGAAATCAGCCCTGCTGCTGCGCCATCAGTTCGTCGAACGACACCGACTTTTCATTGACCTTGGCCTTGCCCAGGACGAAGTCGGTCACGTTGTTCTCGATGACCACGGCTTCGACTTCGGCCAGGCGGTTGTTGTCGCTGAAGTACCAGCGCACCACGTCGGCCGGCTTTTCATAGCTGGCGGCCAGCTCGTCGATGTGGGCCTTGATCTGCTCGGGCTTGGCCTGCAGGTTGTTGGCACGCACCAGTTCGGCCACCACCAGGCCCAGGCGCACGCGGCGCTCGGCTTGCGGGCGGAACACTTCGTCGGGGATCGGAGCCTTGTCGGCGTCCTTGATGCCGCGCTGCTTCAGCTCGGCACGGGCGCCTTCGACCATGCGGTTCACTTCGGCTTGCACGCTGGCGTTGGGCAGGTCGAGTTCGGCGTTGGCCACCAGGGCGTCCATCACGGCGTTCTTGTTGCGCGCCAGCAAGCGGAACTTCACTTCGCGCTCGAGGTTGCGCTTGATGTCTGCGCGCAGGCCTTCCACGGTGGCTTCGGCGATGCCGAGCGACTTGGCGAGCTGTTCGTTGACTTCGGGCAGGTGCGAGGCTTCGATCTTCTTCACGGTCACGAGGAAGTCGGCTTGCTTGCCGGCCACGTCCTTGCCGTGGTAGTCGGCCGGGAACGACAGCGGGAAGGTGCGGCTGTCGCCGGACTTCATGCCGCGCACGGCGTCTTCGAATTCCTTGAGCATCTGGCCTTCGCCGACGATGAACTGGAAGTCTTCGGCCTTGCCGCCCTGGAAGGGCTCGCCATCGATCTTGCCTTCGAAGTCGACCGTCACGCGGTCGCCGTCTTGCGCCACGGCGTCCTGCGCGCGTTGGGCGAAGGTACGGCGCTGCTTGCGCAGGATGTCGAGGGTCTTGTCGATGGCGTCTTCGCCCACTTCGGCCGAGAGCTTCTCGACTTCGGCGCCCGACAGGTCGTTGATCTTGACTTCGGGGAACACTTCGAAGACCGCGTCGAAGGCCAGTTCGCCTTCGGGTGCGTTTTCCTTCTCGGTGATGCGGGGCTGGCCGGCGACGCGCAGCTTGGCTTCGTTCGCGGCTTGCGAGAAGGCTTCGCCGACCTTGTCGTTCATGACTTCGTAGTGCACCGAGTAGCCATAGCGCTGGGCCACGACGTTCATCGGCACCTTGCCGGGACGGAAGCCGTCCATCTTGACGGTGCGCGCGAGCTTCTTGAGGCGCGAATCGACTTCGGACTGGATGGTGCCGACCGGCAGGGTCAGCGTGATCTTGCGTTCGAGCTTCTCGAGAGTTTCAACGGTCACGGTCATGATGTCTTCCTGGTAAGGGGGCTGTGCGCGGGGCCTGCATCTTTTTTATCAATACAGATCAAGGACTTACACGCGCTGGCGGGATTTATGCGGAGGCACGCGGGTGCCTCCTGCAAAACTGGGCAACCCGGGATTCTAATCCGGCGGGAAAGCGGGTTTTCACGGGGTTGAAGCGCGAGGCGAACAGCGGTCAGGTTTGGCCAATATTCGGCTCGTACAGTGACTCTCGATTCATCCTCCCTCACAGGGATGCACAGGAAAATTCTCATGCTCCAGCGAATGTTTGCCGCCCTCGCCCTCAGCCTTGCCGTGGCACTCGGCATGCCCTCCCTCGCGCAAGCCAAGACTGACGCGCCGGCTCCGAAAGAGCCGACCATCCAGCAGATCTACGAGGCCGCCAACGGCGGCCGGATGTCCGACGCCGACGCGATGATCGCGAAGGTGCTGAAAGACCACCCCAACAGCGCCAAGGCGCATTTCGTGCACTCCGAGCTGCTCGCGGCCGAAGGCAAGCTCGACGACGCGAGAAGCGAACTGGCGAAGGCGAAGATGCTTTCGCCCGAACTCGACTTCGCCAAGCCCGAGGCCGTCGAACGGCTCACGAACAAGCTCGACAAGCCGGCGCCGCAGGCCAGGAGCACGCCCTCCCGCGTGAGCGAGCCCGCTGCGCCGGCACCGCGCGTCACAGAGAGCAGAACGAGTTCCGTACCGTGGATGCCCATCGCCCTGCTGGGGCTGCTGGTCGTCGGCTACCTCGCCTTCCGGCGCCGGGTTGCGCCGCCCGCGGCACCGGTCGCCCCGTCGTACGGCCCCGCACCGGGCATGCCCGGCATGCAGGGCGCGCCGGCAGGCTATGGAAGCTACGGCCCTGGCGGCAACTGGACGCCCGCGCCACCGCCCGCCGCCAGCCCCGGCATGGGCCTCGGCTCGGCCCTTGCCACGGGTGCGGCCGTGGGCGTCGGCGCGGTGGTCGCGCAAGAGGCGGTGCGCCACTGGATGCACGGCAGCGACAACAACGTGATCGACAACAGGGACAGCGGCACGACCCGCATCGCCGACAACGGAAACACCGAAATGGGCCGCGGCCTCTGGCCCTCCTCGACCACCCCGGAGCCCGAACGCATCGTCGACAACGACTTCGGCATCAAGGACACCAGCTCCTGGGACGACTCGAGCGGCGGCGGCGGTTTCGACAGCGGCGGCGACAGCAGCAGCGGCGACAACGACTGGTAACAAGAGCCGGCAAAAAGAAAAAGCCCCGGTCCTCACGGAACGGGGCTTTTTCACTGCTCGATAGAACGGGCTACGTAGCAGAGGGCTGGTGCGCGGGGCCGGACTCGAACCGGCACGTTCTTGCGAACGTCAGGACCTAAACCTGGTGCGTCTACCAATTTCGCCACCCGCGCGATGCCAATCTTTCAGGTGAATGCAAAAGCGGACGGGCTTTCGGCGCCACGGATTCCCGTGGGCCAAAGACCATCCGCTTGAAATCGGTCAGCTTTCGATTTTAAACGCTAATCGGCACCGCTTTCGGCTCGCGCTTCACACGGAATGCAGCGGCGTACATCGCAGGCAACGCGAGCAGGGTCAACACCGTTGCCACGATCAGCCCGCCCATGATTGCAACCGCCATCGGCCCCCAGAAAACGCTGCGCGACAACGGGATCATCGCAAGCACCGCGGCCGCCGCCGTCAGCACGATCGGTCGCAGCCGCCGCACCGCCGACTCGACGATCGCGTCCCACGCCGGCACACCCGCCGCGCGGTCGATCTCGATCTGGTCGATCAGGATCACCGCATTGCGCTGGATCATGCCCATCAGCGCGATCACGCCCAGCAGCGCGACGAAACCGAACGGCCGGTTCAGCACCAGCAGCGCACCGGCCACGCCGGCAATGCCCATCGGCCCGGTGATGAACACCAGCAGCGAGCGGCTGAAGCTGTGCAGTTGCAGCATCAGCAGCGTGAACACCAGGAACAGCATGATCGGCACGCCCGCCACGATGGAGGCCGAGCCCTTGCTGCTTTCCTCGGCGGCGCCCGCCACCTCGATGCGATAGCCGCCCTGCCCGGCCGCGGCCCAGCCGGCCTCCAGCTCGCGCAGCTTCGGCAGCAACTGGGTCGTGACGGTCGCGCCCTGCAGGCCTTCGATGACGTCGCCCTGCACGGTGATGGCGTAGTCGCGGTTCTCGCGCCACATCACGCCCGGCTCCCAGGTGAACACCGGCTTGGCGATCTGCGCGAGCGGAATCGACCGGCCCGAACTCGTCGGAATGTAGGCATTGCCGATGTCCGAGATGGCCTGGCGCTCGTCGGGCGCCTGGCGCAGCACGATGTCGATCAGCAGGTCGTTCTCGCGGTACTGGCCCACGGTGGTGCCGCTGAACATCGTCTTCGATGCCTGCGCGATGGCCTGGCTGGTCACGCCCAGGGTGCGGGCCTTGGCCTGGTCGACCTCGAGGCGGATCACCTTCACCGACTCGTTCCAGTTGTCGTTCACGCCGCGCATGTTGGGGTTGTCGCGCAGCACGGCCTTGACCTCGTCGGCATGGCCGCGCAGCAGCGCGGGCTCCGGCCCGATCACGCGGAACTGCACCGGGTAGGCCACGGGCGGCCCGTTGGGCAACAGCTTGACACGGCCTCGCACCTCTGGGAACTCCTGCGCCAGCAGCTGCGGCAGCTTCAGGCGCAGCGTCTCGCGCACCTTCAGGTCCTTGGCCAGCACGATGAGCTGCGACACGTTGGTCTGCGGGAACACCTGGTCCAGCGGCAGGTAGAAGCGCGGCACGCCGGAGCCGATCCAGGTGCTGACCGTGCTCACGCCGGGCTCTTCCATGAAACGCTTCTCCACGCGCTTGGCCACTTCTTCGTTCGCGGCGAACGAGGTGCCTTCGGGGAACCAGATGTCGACCAGGATCTCCGGCCGGCTCGAGTCCGGGAAGAACTGCTGCTGCACCTTGCCCATGCCGACGATGCCCAGCGCAAAGATCAGCACGGTGGCGCCGATGGTCATCCAGCGGTGCTGCACGCACCAGTTCACCGCGCGGCGGAAGGCGTTGTAGAACGGCGTGTCGAACAGCTCGTGCGGCGGCGCGTCGGGGTCGTGCGCCTTCACCTTGAGCAGCAGCGTGCCGAGGTACGGCACGAAGTACACCGAGACGATCCACGACAGCACCAGCGCGATCACCGTCACCGCGAAGATCGCGAAGGTGTATTCGCCAGTCACCGACTTCGCCAGCCCGATCGGCAGGAAGCCGGCTGCCGTGATGAGCGTGCCCGTGAGCATCGGCTTGGCCGTGACGTCGTAGGCGTAGGTGGCGGCGCGGGCCTTGTCGTAGCCCTCTTCCATCTTCCGCACCATCATTTCTACAGCGATGATGGCGTCGTCCACCAGCAGGCCGAGCGCGATGATGAGCGAGCCCAGCGATATCTTGTGCAGCCCGATGCCGAAGTAGTTCATTGCCAGGAAGGTCACGGCCAGCACCAGCGGAATGGTGATCGCCACCACCAGCCCGGGGCGCATGTCGATGTACCAGCCGAAGCGCCCGCCCTTGTGCAGCCCGAGCGAGATGATGCTCACGGCCAGCACGATGGCCACGGCCTCGATCAGCACGCCGACGAACTCGTTGACCGAGCTGGCCACGGACACCGGCTGGTCTTGTACCTGCGCCAGCTTCACGCCGGCCGGCAGGCGCTTGTCGATGGTGGCGGTGGTGGCCTTCAGCGCCTTGCCCAGCGCGATGATGTCGCCGCCCTTGGCCATCGACACGCCCAGGCCGATCACTTCCTTGCCCTGGTGGTGCATCTTGACCGCCGGCGGATCGACGTAGCCGCGGTGGATATCCGCGATGTCGCCCAGCTTGAGCTGGCTGCCCGAGCTGCCGCGGATGGGCATTTCGCGCAATTGGTCCACGCTGGTGAACTGGCCGGCCACGCGCACCTGCACCACGTCCTGCGGCGACGAGATGGAGCCGGCGCTCTCCACCGCATTCTGCGAGCCGAGCTGCTGCAGTACCGCGTTGAAGTCGAGCCCGAGCTGCGCCAGGCGCTTCTGCGAGATCTCGATGTAGACCTTCTCGTCCTGCACGCCGAACTGGTCGACCTTGGCCACGTCTTTCACGCGCAGCAGCTGCTGGCGCACGTCGTCGGCCAGCGTCTTGAGCTCGGCGTAGCTGAAGCCTTCGCTCTCCAGCGCGTAGATCACGCCGTAGACATCGCCGAAGTCGTCATTGAAGAACGGGCCTTGCACGCCGGCCGGCAAGGTGGCGCGCATGTCGCCGATCTTCTTGCGCACCGTGTACCAGACGTTGGCCACCTCGGTGGACTTCGAAGAGTCCTTGATGTTGAAGATGATCTGCGACTCGCCCGGCTTCGAGTAGCTGCGGATCTTGTCGGCATAAGGCGCCTCCTGCAGCGTGCGCTCGAGCTTGTCGGTGACCTGCTCGGCCACCTGCTGCGCGGTGGCGCCGGGCCAGTAGGTCTTCACGACCATGGCACGGAATGTGAACGGCGGGTCTTCGTCCTGCCCGAGCTGGAAGTACGCGAACACGCCCAGCACCATCAGCACCACCATCAGGTAGCGCGTCAGGGGCGCGTGGTCCAGCGCCCATTTGGAGAGGTTGAAGCCGGCGGGCTTGTCGTCGGGGTTCTCCGGGCTGCCGCTCATTTGGCAACACCGCCCGTTGCGCCTGCCGCAATCTCTTTGTCGGTCGCAGCGACGGCGGCCACGGGCTGTGCCGATGCCTTCGCCTCGGCATTGGCGGCGGCCGCGGCCGCCTCCTTCGACTGGTAGATGGTGACCTTCTGCCCCGGCGACAGCACATGCACGCCGGCAGCCACGACCATCATGCCGGGCGTGATGCCGCTGGCGATGACTGCTTCGTTGCCGTCGGCCGTCGCCACCTGCACGGGCTGCGAGCGCACCGTCATGGTCGATTTGTCGAGCACCCACACGGCGGAGCCCTTGCCCTCCTGGCGCAGCGCGCTGGTCGGCAGCTTCATCACGGCAGTGGTGGCGTGCGCCAGCGCCTGCGGCCGCGCATAGACCGTGGCGCCGAGCGGCGGCGAGGCGGCCGCGTCGATCGCGACCTTGACTGAATACGTGCGCGTCACGGCGTCGGCGCTGGCCGCCACCTCGCGCACCTGGCCCTGCAACTCGTTGCCGCCCGACCAGCCGCGCACGGTGACCGGCGAGCCGATCTTGACGAGCGTGGCGCGGTCTTCCGGCACCGCGAACACCACGTCGCGGGCGCCGTCCTGTGCGATGCGCACGACCGGCGTGCCGGCCTGCACCACCTGGCCCGGCTCCGCCTCGATGGCGGTGACGATGCCGGCCACGTCGGCCACCAGCGTCGTGTAGTTGGCCTGGTTGCCCTGCGAGGACAGCTGCGCCTGCGCCTGTTCGAGCTGGGCCTGCGCGGCCTTCCAGGTGGTTTCGCGGCGCTCCAGTTCGGCGCCGCTGATGAAGTTCTGCTCGCGCAATTCGCGATAGCGCTTCAGGTCGGCTGCGGCGAGATCACGGTTGGTCAGCGCGGCGGCCTGCTGGGCGCGGGCGGCTTCGGCGGCAAGCCGGTAGTCCTGCGGATCGAGCTGCGCCAGCACCTGGCCCGCCTGCACGTGCTGGCCCAGTTCCGCTTGTCGCCGGGTGATCTTGCCCGCCACGCGGAAGCCCAGCCGCGACTCGACGCGCGCCCGCACCTCGGCGGAGAACTCGGGCTGGGCGTCGAACTCGCTCGCCCCCACGGTCACGACCTTGACCGCGCGAACGGGGTCCTCGACCGCGGGTTTAGGCGAGCAGCCGGCCAGAAAGACAGCGGGAAGCAGCAGCCATGCGGCGCTGCGGGCACGGGAAAAGACAGTGGTGGAGGCGGTCATGAGACACCCAGGAGAGGACGAACCGGGCCATTAATGACCCACTGGTTAGTAATCTAGGATAAACCCGAACCACTGTCAATGACCGGTTGGTCACTAGAGCCTGACCCCGCCGATGCCTACGCGCCAGGCACTACGTACGCTGCCCCATCTCCACCAGCCGGTTGTCCGGCAGCTCGAAATAGTCGGACGCCCGCCCCGCATTGCGCTGCAGCCAGCCGAACAGCGCGCGCCGTATCGGGTTCAGGCCCGGCAGGTTTTCCTCGCCGACCGAGGCGCGGGAGACGAAGTACGAAGTTTTCATCGAGTCGATCGCCAGCGTCTTCTGGTAGGCCAGGATGCGGATGAACTCGGGCACATCGGGCCGTTCCATGAAGCCGTGCCGCGCGGTGACCACCCATATGCCGTCCATCAGCTGCTCGGCCTCGATGCGGTTGCGCGCATCGACGCGCGGCGTGTCGCAGGGCAGCACGCGCAGCACGATGACCTGCTCGTGCAGCACCTGGTTGTGCTTGAGGTTGTGCAGCAGCGCATGCGGCACCGCGGTGGCGTCGGGGTTCAGGAAAACCGCCGTGCCGCTCACCCGGTGCGGCATGTGCAGCGCCAGCGACTCGACGAAGGGCCGAAGCGGCAGGCTCTCGGCCGCGGCAGCCTCCAGGCCCAGCCGGCGGCCCTTGGCCCAGGTGGTGAAGACAACCATCACCACGACCGCCACCGCCAGCGTGAGCCAGCCGCCCTCGGCGATCTTCAGGCTGTTGGCCACCACGAAGGTCAGGTCGACTACCGCGAAGGCCGCCACGCCGACCACCACGGCCACCTTGTTCCAGCGCCACAGGCCCCAGGCCACGATGCCGGCCAGCAGCGTGGTCGTCACCATGGTGATCGACACCGCGATGCCGTAGGCCGCCGACAGCGCGCCCGAACTCCTGAAGCCCAGCACCAGCAGCAGCACCCCCACCATCAGCAGCCAGTTGACCGTCGGCACGTAGATCTGCCCGATCGCCGTGCCCGAGGTCTGGATCACCCGCATGCGCGGCAGATAGCCCATGCGCATCGCCTGCGCCGTGAGCGAGAAGGCGCCCGAGATCACCGCCTGCGAGGCGATCACCGTGGCCATGGCCGCCAGCACCACCATCGGCAGCACGCCCCAGGAAGGAAAGAGGCGAAAGAACGGGTTGTCGATGGCCGCCGGGTTGGCCAGCACCAGCGCCCCCTGCCCGAAGTAGTTCAGCACCAGCCCCGGCAGCGCGATGAACAGCCACGCGAGCCGGATCGGCCTGGCACCGAAGTGCCCCATGTCGGCATACAGCGCCTCGCCGCCCGTGAAGGCCAGGAACACCGCACCCAGTACCGCCAGCGACTGCGCCCGGTGCTCGACCAGGAAACCCAGGGCCCGGCGCGGATCCAGCGCCGCCAGTACCTGCGGCTGCTGCAGCACCTGCCACAGCCCGGCCGCGGCCAGTATCAGGAACCACAGCAGCATGACCGGCCCGAACACCTTGCCGACCACGCCCGTGCCCTTCTTCTGCACCGCGAACAGCCCGATGAGGATGACCACCGTGATCGGCAGCACCGCCTTCTGCAGCACCGGCGCCTGCACCTCCAGGCCCTCGACCGCCGACAGCACCGAGATGGCCGGCGTGATCAGGCTGTCGCCGTAGAACATGGCCGCGCCCACCAGCCCGAGCATGCCGATCACGTTCCACACCCACGGCTTCGTCTTGGGCCCGGACACCGCGTTGCGCGCCAGCGCCTGCAGCGCCAGGATGCCGCCCTCGCCGTCGTGGTCGGCGCGCAGCACGAACACCACGTACTTCAGCGTGACCACGAACATCAGCCCCCAGAAGATCAGCGAGAGCAGCCCCAGCACCGAGTCGGGGGAGAACGGCACCCCGTGCTCGGGGTTCATCGTCTCCTTGAAGGCGTAGAGAGGCGAGGTGCCGATATCGCCGAACACGACGCCCAGCGCGGCGATCATGAGCGTCGGCCCCGCCGGGTGCGCTGCCTCGCCGTACGCTGAAACCTGGGACCCGGAAGCCGGTGGGGATGCTTTCATGAGAAGCAGGAAGTTCAAAGTGGCGACGGTGCGAGCATAGTGCCGGGGCGTTGCGTCGTCGCGGACAATCGTGGCGTGTCCGCCACTCCCCACCTCGCCGCCCCGCCGGCCCACTACGAGAACTTCCCCGTAGCCTCCTGGCTGTGCCCACCACACCTGCGCCCGCCCATTGCCGCGATCTACCACTTCGCGCGCACTGCCGACGACATCGCCGACGAAGGCGAGGCCTTGCCCGACCAGCGGCTGGCCGAGCTGCGCGCCTACCGCGAGGAACTGGCCGCCGCCGCGCAGGGCGAGGTGCTGCCGTCGTCGCGTTGGCCGCACGTGTTCGGCCCGCTGGCCCACAGCATCGCGCAATACAAGCTGCCCGAAGACCTGCTCGCCGACCTGCTGAGCGCCTTCATGCAGGACATCGAGAAAACCCGCGACCACGGCACCTACGCCGACCGCGCCGAGCTGCTCGACTACTGCCGCCGCTCCGCCAACCCGGTCGGCCGGCTGCTGCTGCACCTCTACGGCGTGCATGACGCCCAGGCGCTGGCGCAGAGCGACGCCATCTGCAGCGCGCTGCAGCTCATCAACTTTTGGCAGGACCCGAGCGTGGACCTGCCGCGCGGACGCTTCTATTTCCCGCTGACAGACTGCAACCGTCGTGGCCTGACGCGCGAGAACTTCAAGGTCTTCGCGCCGCTGTCGCCGGCCCCGGCGCCGCAGGAAGCTATAAATCTGATAGCAGTGGTGGCCTATTGGGCGCGCGAGCTCATGACCGAGGGCGCGCCGCTGGTGCACCGGCTGCCCGGCCGCGCGGGCTGGGAACTGCGGCTCGTGGTGCAGGGCGGGCTG
This sequence comes from Variovorax sp., assembly GCF_965279555.1. Classification (NCBI taxonomy): domain Bacteria; kingdom Pseudomonadati; phylum Pseudomonadota; class Betaproteobacteria; order Burkholderiales; family Comamonadaceae; genus Variovorax; species Variovorax sp. The sequence goes on from NZ_OZ257247.1 coordinate 2,692,066, forward strand.
CGCATCCTCGACAAGATCGTCGACCTCGGCTTCGACACCTTCTCGCAGCGCCCCACCGTCGGCAAGGCCGATGCTCCCCTGCTGCTCTGGAAGGCCGTGCGGATGCGGAGACAATCACGGCCCATGAAAGCAGCGCCTCCCCGATGAATCCCGAGCAATACGTGCAAGACAAGGCCGCCGCCTCGGGCAGCAGTTTCTATTACGCCTTCCTGTTCCTCCCCAAGCCGCGCCGCGCCGCGATCACGGCTTTCTATGCGTTCTGCCGCGAGGTCGACGACGTGGTCGACGAGGTCAGCGACCCCGGCGTGGCCGCCACCAAGCTCGCCTGGTGGCGCACCGAGGTGGCCCAGTCATTCGCTGGCACGCCGCGCCACCCGGTGATGCAGGCGCTGATGCCGCATGCCGCGGCCTACGGCATCGAGGCGCGCCAGCTCAACGAGGTGATCGACGGCTGCCAGATGGACCTGGACCAGACCCGCTATCTCGATTTCCAGGGCCTCTCGCGCTACTGCCACCTCGTGGCCGGCGTGGTGGGCGAAGTCGCGGCGCGCATCTTCGGCCAGACCGATCCGCAGACCACCGCCTATGCCCACAAGCTGGGCCTGGCGCTGCAGCTCACCAACATCCTGCGCGACGTGGGCGAAGACGCCCTGCGCGGGCGCATCTACCTGCCGGTGAACGAACTGCAGAAGTTCGACGTGAAGGCGCACGAGATCCTGAACCGCGTGCACTCCGACTGCTTCGTCGCGCTGATGAAGTTCCAGGCCGCGCGCGCCCACGTGGCCTACGACGAAGCGCTCGCCCTGCTCCCGCTGGCCGACCGCCGCACGCAGAAGCCGGGCCTCATGATGGCCAGCATCTACCGCACCCTGCTGCGCGAGATCGAGCGCGACGACTTTCAGGTGCTGAACCAGCGCGTGAGCCTGACGCCGGTGCGCAAGTTCTGGCTGGCGTGGAAGGTTCAGGCGTTGGGCAGAATATGACTCGCCCCCAGGCTTCGCGCACTTCGTGTCGCTTCGCCACCCCCCTACCGGGGGCAACACCTGAGGCCCGGCAGAGCCGGCTCCTCGGTGTTCCTGGAAATGGCCCCACGCCAGCGGCACAGCGCGCATGAAAACAGCCGTCATCGGCGCCGGCTGGGCCGGCCTCGCGTGCGCAGTCGAGGCTACCCGGCTCGGCCATGCCGTCACGCTGTTCGAAGCCGCGCACATGCCCGGCGGCCGCGCGCGGCGCGTCGACGACATGCATGGGCTGGCGCTCGACAACGGGCAGCACATCCTGATCGGCGCCTACACCGCCACGCTGAAGCTGATGCGCGACGTCGGTGTGGATGTCGACAGCGTGCTGCTGCGCCTGCCGCTGTCGCTGCGCTTTGCGGACGGTGGCGGCCTCAAGCTGCCGCGGCTGCCCGCGCCATTCGACCTGCTGGCCGGCATCTTCAGCGCGCGCGGCTGGACATGGCGCGACAAGTCGTCGCTGCTGCGCACCGCCATCGGCTGGCGTCTTACGGGCTTTCGCTGCACCGGCACCACCACGGTCGCCGACCTGTGCGCCGGCCTGACGCCGCGCGTGATGAAGGAGCTGATCGAGCCGCTGTGCGTGTCGGCGCTCAACACGCCCGTGGGGCAGTCGAGCGGCGAAGTGTTCCTGCGCGTGCTGAAAGACGCACTCTTCAGCGGCAGCGGCGGCGCCGACCTGCTGCTGCCACGCGCCGATCTGGGCACGCTGCTTCCCGACGCGGCTATCCGATGGCTGACGGCCCAGGGCACGCAAGTGCGCATCGGCACACGCGTTCGCTCCATCGCATCCGAGGGCGGACAGTGGCGCGTCGACGATGAAGCCTTCGACCAAGTGGTGCTGGCCTGCGCGCCGTGGGACGCTGCCCGGCTGGTCCGTGCGTCCGGCCTGCAGGCGGATACCTGGTGCGCAACCACCCAGGCCTTGCGCTTCGAGGCCATCGCCACCGTCTATGTGCGCGGTGCCTCGCCGCTGGCGGAACCGATGCTGGCGCTGCGCAGCGACCCGGCCAGGGCGCCCGCGCAGTTCGCTTTCGACCGGGGCCAGCTCGGCGGCATGCAAGGCGTGCTGGCGCTGGTCGTCAGCGCCAATGAGGCTTCGCGCGAAGTGCTGGAAGAACAGGTGATCGCACAGGCTGTCGCGCAACTGGGCCAGACGAAGCTGCAGCTCGTGCAGACCGTGGTCGAGAAGCGCGCCACCTTCGCCTGCACGCCCGCCCTCGCCAGACCCCCGTCGGCCATCGCGCCCGGCCTGCAGGCCTGCGGCGACTACACCGAAGGCCCTTACCCGGCCACGCTCGAAGGCGCCGTCCTCAGCGGGCTCGCCGCCGCACAGGCATTGACCCCATGACCACCGAACTGCGATACCTCGACTTCGACTACAGCGAAGACACCGAAGGCCACGGCACCTTTGACGCGATGGCCTCGACCACGTCCGACAAGACGCCCGAGGTAAAGGAAGAGATTGCCGCCGTGCTGGCGTGGGCCGATGCCACGTTCCCGCATGCACGAGGCGCCCTCGACGAAGGCGCGACGTGGGACTACGACCTGCAGGAAACGCGCGAAGAGAACCCGCGCTTCGACACCGTCACCCTCTCGCTCAGCGGCACAGCCGATTTCTGCGCGGCGCTGCGCGAGCAGTTCGCGCTCGACTGACGACCAGGAAGAAGCTCAGGCCGCCGTCTTGTTGCGCAGCCTCAGCAGGCTCAGGCCCAGCAGCACGAAGGCCCCGCCCGACACCTTGTTGAACAGCCGCGTGCGGCGCGGGTCCGAGAGCTGCTTTCGCAGCAGGCGCGCCAGCAGCACGTAGAACGCATGCGACAGCACCGACGCGGTCGCGAAGGTGGTCGTCAACACCGCAAACTGCATGGCCAGCGGCGCGTCCTGCGTGAGGAACTGAGGGAACAGCGCGGAGAAGAAAAGAATGCCCTTCGGGTTGGTGAGCGCCACCGTCAGGCCGTTGCCGAACAGGCGCAGGCTCGAACGCGGCACGGCGCCGGCCGGCGCGCCCTGCAGGTCGGCAAAAACGCTGCCCTGGCTGCGCCACTGCTTGATGCCCAGGTAGACCAGGTAGGCCGCGCCGGCCACCTTCAGCAGCATGAAGGCATGGGCCGAGGTCGAGAGCACCACGCCCAGCCCGGCCATCGCCGCGGCCGACACCATGAACAGCCCTGTCGCATTGCCGAGCGAGCTGATCATCGCGCGTCGCGGGCCGACGCTCATCGAATTCGAGACCGCGAGCAACACCGCGGGTCCGGGCGTGAAGGCGACGAGCAGCGTGACGCCGCAGAAGACGAGCCAGTTCGAGAAATGCACTTTTGGGTTCCTGCCCGGCGCGTGGCCGCAAGAAGTTGAGGACGACGGGAAACTATAGTCAGCCCCGCGAATCGGCGCAGACGCCGCGCCAATATCCCCTCACTTCCCGGAACCCAACCCATGGTCACCTGCTACCTGCGCTACATCGTCGACGCCTACAAGCTCAAGGAGTTCGAGCACTACGGCAAGCTCTGGATCCCGCTGGTCGAGAAGTTCGGTGGCCAGCACCACGGCTACTTCCTGCCTTCGGAAGGCACGAACAACGTGGCGCTGGCGATGTTCACCTTCCCGAGCCTGGCCGCCTACGAAAAGTACCGCGCCGAATCGATGCAGGACCCGGAATGCCAGGCCGCCTTCAAGTACGCGGAAGAAACCCGCTGCATCATCAGCTACGAGCGCAGCTTCTTCCGCCCGGTATTCAAGTAAACCCTCAGGCGCCGAGCGCCACGCACAGCGCGTGCAGGTTCGGCACGATCAGCTGCGGCCGGGCGCCATGCACCCAGGGCCGCTCGTCGCGCACCAGCCATGCAGCCTGCATGCCGACATTGAGCGCGCCGACCACGTCTAGTTCGGCGTCGTCGCCCACGTGAAGCACGTCCTTGGGCAGGAAGCCGACCGATGCCGCGGCGGCGCGGAAGATCGGCGCATGCGGCTTGCCGCTGCCGAAGGCCCGCGCATTGAAGGCGGTGCGAAACCACCGGCCGACGCCGGTCTTGTGGATGTCGGCGTTGCCGTTCGAGATGGCCACCAGCGGGTAGCGTTCGCTGAGCCATTTGAGTGCGGGCAGCGCGTCGTCGTACAGCGTCACGCGCTGGCGCTCTTCGAAGAATGCCTCGAAGGCCGGGTCGGCCAGCGCCGGGTCTTCGCCCGAGCGCTTGAGCGCGGTGCGGATCGACTCCCGGCGCAGCGCGCTCAGGTCGTGCGCGAGGTCTGAACGCTCCTTGGCGGTGGCTTCGCGCAGTTCGCGAAGAATGCCGGGCGTCAGCAGCAGCGAGGCCGTCTTGGGCGCCTCGCGCAGCAGCCATTCCTGAAGCACGCCCTCGGCGCGCTCGATGGTCGGCCAGATCGGCCACAGCGTGTCGTCGAGGTCGAGCGAGATCGCGGAAATACGTTGGAGGTCGAGGGGTTCGGCGCCCGCAGGCGCCGTCGAAGCGGAGGTCATGCCTGAGAATATCGCATGCCTCCACATCCCGAGAACGCCCAGCCGGGCACCCCGCGCACCGCCGTGCTCTGGTGCAACCTGGGCTCGCCCGACGCACCCACCGCCGCCGCCGTGCGCCCCTACCTCGCAGACTTCCTGGGCGACCCGCGCGTGGTCGAGATTCCCAGGGCGATCTGGGCGCTGATCCTGCACGGCATCATCCTGCGCGTCCGCCCCGCCAAGTCGGCCGCCAAGTACGCGAGCATCTGGACGCCCGAAGGCTCGCCGCTGAAGGTGTTCACCCAGAAGCAGGCCACCCTGCTGGCCGGCTGGCTGGGCGAACGCGGCCACCGCGTGACGGTGCGCGATGCGATGCGCTACGCCAACCCGTCGATCGCCTCGCGCCTGGACGCGCTGCAGGCCGAGGGCGTCACCCGCGTGCTCGTGCTGCAGGCCTACCCGCAGTATTCGGCCACCACCACGGCCAGCGTGATCGACGCGGTGAACGACTGGAGCCGCAAGCAGCGCCGCCTGCCGGAGTTCCGCTTCGTCAATGACTTCCACGACGACCCGGCCTACATCGAGGCGCTCGCGCAAGGCATCGAGAAACACTGGAAGACCGAAGGCCGCGGCGAAGTGCTGCTGATGAGTTTCCACGGCATTCCCGCGCGCAACATCGCGCTCGGCGATCCGTACCAGTCGCAGTGCCTCGAAACCGCACGCCTGCTGGCCGCGCGGCTGGGGCTCTCGGCGGCGCAGCACCGCGTCACCTTCCAGTCGCGCTTCGGCCGTGCCAAGTGGCTCGAGCCCTACACCGAACCCACGCTGCGCGAACTCGGCGCCTCCGGCATCCGGCGCGTCGACGTGGTGTGCCCCGGCTTCCCCGCCGACTGCCTCGAGACGCTCGAGGAAATCGCCATGGAAGGCCGCGAGGCCTTCCTGCATGCCGGTGGCAAGAACTTCAGCTACATCCCCTGTCTCAACGACAGCCCGGCATGGATCACCGCGCTCGCGGGCATTGCCGAACGCAACCTGGCAGGCTGGCCCACGCAGTCGACCGCGCGCTGAAGCGACCTCAGCCCGCCGACCTGCGCGCCAGCAGCACCTGGATCGCGGCTTCCATCTCGGCGTACTCGCCCTCGCCGAAGTGCTGCCGCATCACCTGGCCCTTGCTGTCGACCAGGTAGAACGCCGGCCAGTACTGGTTGTCGTAGGCCTTCCAGGTGGCAAAGGCGTTGTCCTGCGCCACCGGATAGCGGATGTTGAAGCGCCGGATCGCGTCTTCCACGTTGCGCGTGAGCTTCTCGTAGGCGAACTCCGGCGAGTGCACGCCCACCACCACGAAGCCCTGGTCCTTGTACTTCTCGTACCAGCTCACCACATGCGGCAGCGTGCGGATGCAGTTGATGCACGAGTAGGTCCAGAAGTCGACCAGCACGACCTGCCCGGCCAGCCCCTTCAGCGTGAGCGGCTCCGAGTTGAGCCACTTCTCGATGCCCGTGAACTCGGGTGCCTTGCCGTACTCGCGCAGGCCTGGCGCCGCGGCAAAGGCACTTCGCGCCGGCCATCCGCCACCGGCAGCCGCAGCCAGGGCGGACGCCCCCACGGCGAGCCCCGAGAAAGCTCTCCTGGAAAGCATGTTCTTCATGATCGCAACCCCGTTCCTTGTGTCAGACCGACAGCGGTCAGGCGCGATTGTTTGCGGCGCACCCCGGGCGTGCGCATGTGTCACGGCAATTTGAACTTTGTCCCGGCGGCGTGAAGGCCCGGCCCCGGCGGCCCGGCGGCCCCGGGCGCCTCAGAACTTGCCGAGGTAGTCCATCTTGCCGATCGGGATGCCCTTGTGGCGCAGCACGTCGTACGCCGTGGTCACATGGAAGAAGAAATTGGGCAGCGCGAACTGCAGCAGGTAGCGCTGCGCGGTGAAATGCGCCTCGCCTTCGCGCGCCTTGATGGTCACGGGGCGCTCTTCCTGGCCGTCGATCAGCGCGCGGTCCACGCTTGCGAGGAAGTCCTGCGTCTTCGCGACGCGGGCGAGCAGGTCGTCCCAGGTCTTTTCCTCGTCGGGAAAGCTCGGCGCGGTAATGCCGGCGATGCGGGCCGTGCCCAGCTTCGAGGCATCGCTGGCGCGCTGGATCTGTCCGGTCAGTGTGAGCATGTCGGGCGCCAGGCGCGCCTCGACCAGCGTGGCCGGGTCGATGCCGTTGGCCTTGGCGTGCGCCAGGCTCTTGTCGAGCAGATGGGTGAGTTGGCCGAGTCCGCGTGCGAAGACGGGCACGGACAGGTCGTACAGCGAGAGCGCCATGATGTTCGAGGCCTTTGTGGTTGAAGCGGCGGCGATTGTGCTGCCGCCGCGGCTTCAACGACCGGCCGCCCGGATAAACCCTTCGATCGGCTCCAGTTGTTCCGGTACGTTGAGCGCGGGCGCGTGACCACAGGCAGGCACTTCGATCACCTGCAGCCGGCCGGCCGCGCCGGGACCACGCAGGCGCATCTGCTCGACCACGTCGGGCAGCACCAGGTCGGACTCCACGCCGCGCAGGCACAGCACCGGCACCTCGATAGCGTCGTAATGCGGCCAGATCAGGTAGTCGTTGTCGTGCGCGCTGAACTGCCGGACCATGGCCGGGTCGTAGTGCGGCGTGACGCGGCCGTCGGCCAGACGGCGCGTGGAGCTTTCGGTCAAACGGCGCCATTGCGCGTCGCTGAGCCAGCCGTAGGGCTTGTAGACGGTGCGGAAGAAGGCCTCCAGCTCGGCCACGGTGTCGAACGCGGGCGGCTGGCCCGCGTAGGCGCGGATGCGCTCGATGGCGGGCTGGGCCAGTTCAGGCGCGTTGTCGTTGAGCACCAGGCTTGCGATGCGCGCCTTCATGCGCGGTTCGAACAACCCCGACGCACAGACCGTGCCGATGGCACCGCCCATCGATGTGCCGACCCAGTGCACGCGCCCCAGCCGCAGTTCGTCGCACAGCGCATTGGCGATGCGTGCATAGAACGACAGCTTGTATTCCTCGTCGGGCAGCGGGCTCCACTGGCTCAGGCCGCGGCCGATGGTGTCGGGGCAGATCACGCGGAAGCCGCGCGAGGCGAAGTGCTGCGCCAGTTCGTCCATGTCGCGGCCGGTGCGCGCCAGGCCGTGCCATGCAATGACCACGGGTGCGTCTTCGGCGCCCCACTCAAGCCAATGGATCTCGCGGCCCGCGAGCTGCGCATAGCGCGAGAGTGGAATCTGATTGTTGTTGTCGCTCATCGCGCAGCCCTTGCTCGCAGTTTGCCGACGATGCCGGTGGGAAAGTAATAGACGGACAGCACGAACAGCACGCCGAGCCACAGCAGCCAGCGGTCGGGCGACAGCAGCGCGGCAAGCCAAGGCAGGCCGCTCGCGGCCTCGTTGGCGACGCGCAGCAGGTCCTGCAGGTAGCTCTGTGCAATGACGAACAGCACCGCGCCGATGGCCGCGCCGTAGATGGTGCCCATGCCGCCGATCACCACGATGAGCAGCACGTCGATCATGATTTCGAAGCTCAGCGAGGTGTCGGGCCCGTTGTAGCGCAGCCAGATCGCCAGCATCGCGCCGGCAAGCGTGGCGAACAGCGCCGACAGCACGGCGGCCGTGGTGCGGTACACGACCACGCGGTAACCGATGGCCTCGGCACGGAACTCGTTCTCGCGGATGGCCTGCAGCACGCGGCCGAACGGCGAATTCACGATACGCAGCAGCGCGAGCACCAGCACCACCGCCGCAACGAACAGCATGTAGTAGCACAGCAGGCGCCCGTCGAGCGAAACGCCGAGGAAAGGCTCCTCGGAGAACTCGAAGCTCGGCGAGATCAGCTCCGGCAGCTTGAAGGTCAGGCCGTCTTCGCCGCCGGTGAAATCCGACAGCTGCGAGGCCAGCGTCTGGAACGCCGAGGCCACGGCCAGAGTGATCATCGCGAAGAAGATCGCGCGCACCCGCAGCGAGAACAGGCCGATGGCGAACGACAGCACCAGCGAGATCGCCAGCGAGGCCCCCAGCCCCACCAGCACCGCGCCCCAGTTGGGCCCGAGCCGCGAGGCCGAGATGGCGATGCCGTAGGCACCGATGCCGAAGAACATCGTGTGCGCGAAGCTCACGATGCCGGTGTAACCCAGCAGCAAGTCGAAGCTGGCCACCAGCACCACGAACACCAGGATCTTGGCCGCGACGCTGAGCGCCTTGACGCCCGGGAAGATGAAAGGCGCAAACGCAAGCGCAAGGAACAGCACCACCAGCAGCAGCGCCAGCAGGCGGCTGCGCGGCATGTCGTTGGAGAGAAGTCGTTTCAGGAACATGACGGCTTTCTCCTTCTCAGCGGTTCGCCACGGGGTACACACCCTGCGGGCGCCACAGCAGCACGGCAACCATCAGGAAGATGCTCGCGAACTGCGTGAGCGTCGGCAGCAGGAAGCCGATGTAGTTGGTCATCAGCCCCACCAGCAGCGCGCCGATGAGCGCACCGCCCGTCGAGCCCAGCCCGCCGATGATGATGACGATGAAGATCAGCACGTTGACCTGCGCGCCCATCTGCGGCACCAGGTTCTGCTGGAACAGACCCCACATCACGCCGCCCAGGCCGGCCAGCGCGCTGCCCACCACGAACACGCCGACGAAAAGGCGCCCGATGCGGTAGCCCAGCGACTCGACCATCTCGCGGTCTTGCACGCCGGCACGGATGAGCAGGCCGATCTTGGTGCGGCCCAGCGTCCATGCGAGCACGCCGAACACCACCACGCCCACGGCCACCGCGAGCAGCCGGTACTTGCTGATGGCCGCGTCGCCAACCAGCAGCGAGCCGCGCAGGGCCTCGGGCAGCGGCAGCGGAACCTGCGCCGGTCCCCAGATCACCTTGATGAGTTCCTCGCCGATGATCATGCCGCCCATCGTGATGAGGATCTGCTTCAGATGCTGGCCGTAGACCGGCCGCACGATGAAGCGCTCGAACGCCAGCCCCACCGCGCCGGCCACGAGCATCGCGACCAGCATGGCCGGGAACACCGCCAGCAGGTTGCGCCACAGCTCGCCGGAGCCGGTCCAGTCGCCCATCAGGCCGAGCACGCTGCTCGCCACGAAGGCGCCCAGCGCAATGAACACGCCGTGGCCGAAGTTCAGCACGTCCATCAGGCCGAACACCAGCGTGAGGCCCGAGGCGATGATGAAGATGATCATGCCCATCGCCAGCCCCGCCACGGTGAGCGTGAGCCAGGTGGAGAAAGAGCCGGTCAGCGGCAGCGCGACGAGCGCCAGCACCGGGGCCAGCAGCAGCGGCTTCCAGTCGAAGTCGAGTTTCATAGAGCCAGTCCGAGCAGCGATTGCTGCAGTTGCGCGTCGGCGGAGAAGTCCGCCATCGAGCCGGCGTGCACCACGCGGCCGTTATCCATCACAGCGACGGTGTCGCCCAGTCGCTGCGCGAAGTTGATGTTCTGCTCCACCAGCAGAATGGTCACGCCGCTGCGCTTGAGCTCGGCGAAGGCGTCGATCATGTTGTTGATCATCACGGGCGCCAGGCCCTTGCTGGGCTCGTCGATGATGAGCAGCTCGCGCGGCTCCACGATGGCGCGCGACACGGCCAGCATCTGTTTCTGTCCACCCGAGAGCTTGCCCGCCGGGTGGCTCCAGAATTTCTCGACCGCGGGGAAGAGCTTGAAGATCCACTTCAGGCGCGTGTCGTCGATCTGCTGCGCGTTCTTGGCGCCGCGCGCGGCGAGCAGCATGTTCTCCTTCACGGTGAGGTCGGAGAAGATGCCCATGTTCTCCGGCACGTAGGCAATGCCCAGGCCGGCGATCTGCGGCGTGTGCTGGGCGGTGATTTCCTTGTCACCGAAGCGCACCCTGCCCTGCGACGCATGCCACAGGCCCATGATGGTTCGCAGCGTGGTCGTCTTGCCCGCGCCGTTGCGGCCCAGCAGCATGGTGAGCTGGCCGCGCGGCACCGCGAGGTCCACGCCGTGCAGGATGTGATACGCCCCGATGTGCGTGTGCACGCCCTCCAGGCTCAACAGGTTCTGTGTGCTCATGCAGCCTCCTTCGAAACGCCCAGGTAGGCCTCCTGCACCACCGGCGAGGCGATCACCTCCGCCGGTTCGCCGTCGGCCACCAGCGTGCCGTTGTGCAGCACGATGATGCGGTCGGCCAGCTCGCGCACCACGTCCATCTTGTGTTCGACCAGCAGGATGGTCTTGGTCTTGTCCTGCTTGAGCTTGCGGATCAGGTCGAGGATGACGGGCGCCTCGGCCGCGTTCATGCCGGCCGTGGGCTCGTCGAACATGAAGACCTTGGGCTCCAGCGCCATCAGCAATGCCACTTCGAGCTTGCGCTGGTCGCCGTGCGGCAGGCTCGCCACCGTCGCGTGCTCGCGCGATTTCAGCGCCACGTCGGCCAGGATCTGGTCGGCGCGCTCCGTCAGCGCCTTGTGGTCGCTCCAGATGCTCCACAGGTTCAGGCCGCGTCGGTGCGCCCCCTCGCGCGTGGCCTGCACCGCCAGGCGCACGTTCTCCAGCACGGTGAGGTTCGGGAACAGGTTGGTGAGCTGGAAAGCCCGCCCCAGCCCGGCGTGCGTGCGCGCGGACGGTGACAGGCCCGACAGCGGCTGCCCGTCGAGCGACACCGTGCCGGCGCTCGCCTTGAGCTGGCCCGAGATCAGATTGAAGTAAGTGGTCTTGCCCGCGCCGTTGGGGCCCACGATGGCCGTCAGCGTGCCCGGCGCGAAAGCGCAGCTCACACTGTTGACGGCCACGTGCCCACCGAAGCGGATGGTCAGATCTCGGGTCTCAAGCATCGTTGGTCATTGCAAGTCAGGAGTCGAAAGATTGCACGGCCGCCTCAGCAGCTGCCGATCACGTAGTAGTTGGGGCCGGTCTGCTTCAGCGTGGTGGTCGCGTAGATGTTCCACAGCCCCATGGACTGGTTCGAGCCGTAGGCATAGGTCAGCCCGTACAAGGCATAGGCGCGTCCGGCGATGGTATGCGTGTAGTTGCTCGCGGTGTAGCAGGTGCCCGTGCCGCCGCCGCTGCCCGCGGTCGTGGCACCGGTGGCCGCCGTCGACATGGCGCCTTCGACATTGCTCGCATTCAGCGCGGCCACGGTCCAGCTGTAGCTGGTCGACGCGGCCAGGCCGCTGTCGGTGTAGCTGGTGGCAGTCACCGGAGCGGCATTGACCTTGCTGCCGCCGCGGTACACGTTGTAGCCGCTGGCACCGCTCACGGCGTTCCAGCCGATCACCATGCTGCTGCTGGTCGCGCCCGAGGTGCCCACCCCGGTGGGCGCGGGCAGTCCGCTGCCGCCGCCGGAGCTGGTCACGCGGTCGATCATGGCCTTGAACGCCGCCATCTGCGGGCCCGACTTCTTCGCGTAGTTGGCGCTGTCGTAGCCCCACCAGTCCCAGCAGCTGTTGGTGGCCGCGGTGCTGGTCTGCGGATAGATCAGCACGATGTTGTTGGTGTCGGCCCAGCGGTTGTAGCCGGTCTTGCGCACGTACTGGTCGCTCACGTCCGAGTAGTTCTGCTTGCAGCCATGCAGCACCAGGTGCACGCGGCACGAGGTGGTGGTGCAGGCCTGCGGCACGTAGATCCAGCCGGTCGCGGCCATGCCGTGGCCGGAGACGAACTCCGACTGGTTGAACTCGGTGAAGGTGCCGCCCAGCGTGCCGTTGTTGCGCGGGTTCAGCGGTCCGTAGATCTGCGTGAGGATCTCGCCCGCCAGGTCGAAGCCGCAGTTGTTGATGTATGGCGCTGCGGTCGTGCTGCAGGCGCTGCCGTAGTCGTCGGTGACCATCGCGTGGCCGGCGCCGATGTTGTTCTTGTAGACGATGTTGGCCGCGGGCACGAAGCTCTGGTAGTAGGTCTTCAGGTCGTCCATCACCGCCTGCTTGACGGTGTTGTCGGAGGTGCCCGAGAACATGTACACCTTGGAGGCGCTCAGGTTCGACACCGGGTCGATCGCACCGCTGGCGGCCCAGCTGTTGGTGGTGCTCACCAGCGACGACACCGGGATGCTGGTGCTGTGCGTCATGCACCGGCCGGTGGCGTTGAGCACCGAGCCTTCGGCGCAATAGAACGGCCCGCCGGCCACCACGCCGGCGCCGCGCTTGAAGGTGGCCGAATAGGCCACGTGCAACTGCACCGCCGCAAAGCCGCCGGCCGACAGGCCGGACACGCTCACCTCCGCCGGGTTGGCCCCGAGCGACGGCAGCGGCACCGCCCCCGTCGCGGCGTGCGCCGCCACCGCCATCGCCGCAGCCGCGGCAAGTCCCTTCCAGTTCAATCGTATCGCTGGCATCGCTGTCTCCTTCTGTTGTGGTTTGTCGAACGCTTGCTTGCTCACGAATCGGCCGTGGATCGCGCCGGCCCGCACTCCATCAGGAAAAAAAGGGCGCAGGCTGTCGCTTCGCCCGGCGGCCATCCGGGGCGAAAGAAAGAACATTCAAGGAACACCGCGGAACCGGCTTTGCCGGGCCGCTGGTGTTGCCCCCGGCAGGGGGTTGGCGCAGCGACACGAAGTGCGCGCAGCCCGGGGGCGAGCTCTTATCTCTTGTTCTTGATCGGGATGTTCATTTCTTCGGGCTTGATCTCGTGCACCAGCTCCGGCACGCCCCAGGCGAACGCCGGGTCGACCTTGATCTTGAAGTGGTACATCGACTGCATCGCCTGGTGGTCTTCCTTGCGGAAGGTCATCTTGCCCTTGGGCGTGTCGAAGCTCATGCCTTCCATGGTGCTGATGAGCTTGTTGGTGTTGGTGTCGCCGCCCGTCTTCTTGAGCGCCGTCACCACCGCCATCGCGGCCGAGAAGCCGCCGGCCGTGAAGAAGTCCGGCGGCGTCTTGAATTCCTTGTAGTGGGCCGACACCATCGCGTCGTTCACCGGGTTCTTCGGAATTCCGAAGTAGTAGTACGCCGCGCCTTCCATGCCCGGCAGCGCCTTGTAGGCGGCCATGGCCGGCAGGATGTTGCCGCCGGTGGCGATCTCGATGCCGTAGCGCTTGAGGTCGAGGTCGACGATCTTGAACGGGTTGCCCGCGCCGGCCCAGACGATCCAGATGATCTTGCGGCCCGGCTGGTCCTTCAGCTTGTCGATCAGGCGCTGCGCGCCGGCGGTGAAGTCGGTGGTGGCGGGCGGCAGGTACTCTTCATGGACCAGCTTGGCCTTCTTGAGCGCGGAGCCGAAGGCCTTCACGCCGTCGCGGCCGAAGGCGTTGTCCTGTGCCAGCGTGGCCACGGTCACTCCGGGCTTGTCGACTGCCACGGCATTGGAAATGGCGTCCTGGCTCGAATTGCGGCCGGTGCGGAAGATGTACTTGTTCCACTTGTCGCCGGTGATCGAGTCGGCCACGGCGGGCTCGACCAGCAGGATCTTCTTGTATTCCTCGGCCACCGGCAGCATGGCCAGCGCCACGCCCGAAGCGGTCGGGCCGATGGCCAGCGCGGCCTTGTCGTCCGAGTAGGCGGCCGCCAGCAGCGACTTGCCGAGGTCGGGCTTGCCCTGGTCGTCCTTCTCGATGACCACGATCTTCTTGCCGTTGACCATCATCGTGCCTTCGGTGGCGTAGCTCAGGCCCATCATCAGGCCGGTCTGCGTCTGCTTGCCGTAGGCTTCCAGCGCGCCCGTCTTGCTGTAGATGTGGGCGATGCGGATTTCGTTGGACTGGGCCCAGGCTGGAGCGGCGGCTGCGCAAGTGGCAAGCGCGGCCAGGGCGACGAGGTGGCGACGGTTCATTTCTTTGTCTCCTGAAAATGGTGACTGAATATTGCACAGTTCGTGCCATTCTCTAAGCCATTGATAACAAACGTTTCTTCATTCGGGAGGAACGCCATCCGGCTGAATTCAGAACACTGTCTCTGCCTTTTTTTCAGACAACTGTCTATTTATCGTTCAGGGTTTTCGCGGAGGCCTGACGCTCGGCGATCCATTGCCTGAACTGGCGCTCCGCCTGCATGCGGAACTCGTTGCGCGCATGGTTGCACGCCGCATGCGCAAGCCGCCGGTGCTTTGGCGAACGCACGCCGCCGAAGGTCGAGTCGACGAGGTGCTCGATGGTGGCGGATTCAGGCCGGCCGAAGGGCTCGCTGAAGTCCATCGGAAGGCCGCACCAGTGGCAGTTGGGGCCGAAGGTGGCGCGCAGGGCCTGGACGCTCACAGGCTTGCGAACTCCAGGATTTCCTGGCCCATCAACGTGCAGTCCTTGCCCGACACGTAGTAGATGAGCCGCATGCGGTAGTTGCCCTTGTAGATCGAGCCCCACACCTCCAGCACCTTGAACTGCTGCTGCTTGTTGGCAGGGTTGCGGATAGGCGGCATTTCCTTGACGGCGGGGTCGATCTGGATGCGGTCGTCCTCGCCGAAGTGGAAGGTCAGCAGCTTCCTGGCGCGGGAGACGGCTTCACTCGCGCATTGGGGCGCAGGCGCCGCGCTGGCGAGGCTGGCTGCAGCGCATGCCGCGACGAGCACAAGGGAACGGATCGATGTCTTCATGAATGCAAAAGCAGAAGGATGGCAGGAGGAAGCGAGATTGTCGGGCGTCATGTGGGCGTGTCGACGTCGTCCCAGTCGCGGTCTTCGAAGCGCACCAGCCAGTTCAGCGCGCGATGCCGCTCCAGCACGACACCGGCGTCTACGCCCGGAGGAGGTGCCTCTTCCTTGAGACGCGCCTGGCGCACGAGCCAGTGCAGCCGGTAGTGCAGGTCCAGCGCATCGAGCAGTTCGCTGTCCGGGCGCACCTTCGCGGCCCGCATCACGCCGTCGACGTCGCCGGCGTTCAGCATCAGGCGCGTGGCCAGCGGCACGTCGCAGATGGCCCCGGGAAACGGCAGTGCATCGACAAGGCCCAAGGCCCATTCGAGCACGAAGAGGCACTCGAAGCGCCAGCCGAACTGCGCCACCGCCGACTCGCCGGGCGTGTCGTCGGAGAGAAAGGCCTGCTCGTCTGGCGACAGGCTCGCCTGCGCGGACGGCAGCCGCCCGAACAGGTCGCTCGCAGACAGCGGCTCGCCGCTCGCGACCGACTCGGCGCGGGCCGATACGGCCAGCAGCGCGAACGCCCTGCCCGCCAGCTCCTGCGGCGTGCGCGGGCGCAACTCGGGCTCCGAAACAAGAGGCGGCAGGTGCTGCGGCACCGGCACGCCGCGCGACGCGAGCAGCGCCTCGGTTCGCGCCTTTCGCTGCCATGCCTCGGCGGGATAGGGAACCGCAGCCTCCCGGTCGGACTCCTCGCCCGCCGCGGACAGCAACACCCGCCCATTGGGGTCGCGAATGCCGCCGTCGGGCAGGAACACGATGGCATTCGCACGCTCCGCCCACGCAGAAAACGCGTCGAGCTGCGACTCGGCGATGGAGAAACTCAAGTGCTGGCGTACCCGCTGGATGTGCCGCATCACGTGATAACGGTTGCGCGACATCTCGCCGTTGCCCCTGCTGAGCACATAGCCCACGAAGCCCGAAAGATGCGCCGCGAGCTCGGGATCGGAAAGATCGCGGCGCGCATGCAGCGTGTGCGGAAAGTCGAGCGCCGGGACGTCGGCACGCGTGCAGTAGGCATTGATCAGCACGCCTTCGCCCTCCTCTGCGTCAGGCGATGCAGTGGATGCGGCCGGCGCGGCGCCCGAGCCGGCCAGCGCCTTCAGTCGCGTCAGCAAACCCTTCATGGAAATCCTCTCCCTTGTCGATCGAAATCCGGCCGCCATCGGCGGCCGCTACTTACTGGTTCGTCATGCGCTCGTACAGCGTGGCCCGCGAAATCCCGAGCAGCCGCGCCGTCGCCAGCTTGTTGCCGCCGGTGGATGCCAGCGCAGCCGCAATCGCCTTGCGCTCCAGTTCGGCCACCTGCTGCGCCAGCGGCCGCAGCAGCGCCGCTTCTTCATCGGCATCGTGCGCGCTCTGCAGGGCTGCCGGCAGCTCGATCTGCTCCAGCCCCGCCTCGCGCAGGATGCGTTCGAGCTGCACGGCGTCGATGCGCTGCGAGTCGCTGCGCATGGTCACCTGCTCCAGCACGTTGCGCAGTTCGCGGATGTTGCCGCGCCAGTGCTGGCCGGCCAGCAGCGCGAGCGCGTCGGGCGTGAGTTCGGGCGGGGCCTCTCCGCTGCGCAGCGCCATGTCTTCGCCCAGCGCCTCGACCAGCGCGGGAATGTCGGCGCGGCGTTCGCGCAGCGGCGGCACGCGCAGCGGCAGCACGTTGAGGCGGTAGTACAAGTCTTCGCGGAACTGGCCGCGGCGCACCAGTTCCGGCAGGTCGCGCGAGGTGGCGGCGATCACGCGGGCATCGAAGGGCACGAGCTTGTTGGAGCCCAGCGGCTCGATCTCGCCTTCCTGCAGTGCGCGCAGCAGCTTGGCCTGCAGGCCCAGCGGCATGTCGCCGATTTCGTCGAGGAACAAACTGCCGCCGTCGGCCAGCTTGAACTTGCCCTCGCGGCCTTTGCGGTCGGCACCGGTGAAGGCGCCGGGCGCGAAGCCGAAGAACTCGGCTTCGAGCAGGGTGTCGGGCACGGCCGCGATGTTGACGCTGACAAACTGCCCCTTCGCCCGCGCGGACGACGCATGAATGGCATGCGCCAGCAGTTCCTTGCCGGTGCCGGTCTCGCCCAGCAGCAGCACCGGGCTGGCCGACTGCGCGGCGCGGCGCGCATGGCGCTTGACCTCCACCGCCGCCGGACTGCTGCCGATGAAACTGGCAAAGGTGTATTTGGAGCGCCGCTGGCCGTCCGCATGGTGGTAGAGCGGGTTGTTGCGCTGGCTGGCCAGTTCGCGCCGCGCATCGTCGAGGTCGCGCTGAAGCAGCGCGAACTTGCTGATGAGCGGCTGCAGCGTGGTCTCGGGCTGGTCGAACAGCACGATGCCGATGGCGCCGATCACCTCGCCCATGCCGCCGTCGGCGCCCTCGCGCTCCTCGCGCAGCGGAATGCGGCTGACCACGAAGGTGCCAGCCTTGTTGGTGAGCAGGTCGATCAGTATCGGTTCGCCGGTCTCGAGCACGCGGCGCATCTGCGTGTTCGGAATCACGTCTTCCACCATGTGGCCCATGAACTGGTCGATGGAAGAGAAACCCAGCGCCGGCAGGAAGCGCCGGTAGCCCTCGTTCACCCACACGATGCGCCCGCCGCGATCGACCAGGAACATGCCCTGGCTGATGCTTGAAAACAAATGAAACATCGAGCGCGCGGCCAGCGCGAGGATTCCCTGCGCATCGAGCGGCAGGGCGGGCGGCAAGGAAGGAGTAACAGGCATGGCGGCATCGTAGCGCGCATCAATCGGCAACAAACCGGGCGCCGTTTCTCTTCAGCAAATACTCATATTCGCGTGTAACGGAAGCTCTTCATGAAGCCTTAAGTTAATCAATCGTTTGATTTCTTGCGTGGTGTAATGCCGGGCATGAACGCGAAAGCCACCACCACCCAGGCTGCGCGCCGCGCGCCGCGCAGCGACGGCGCAGAGGCACGCCACAGGCTGCTGCACACAGCGCTGCGGCTGTTCGCGCAGAAGGGCTTCGCCAAGACCTCCACGCGCGAGATCGCCAAGGAGGCCGGTGCCAACATCTCGGCCATCAGCTACTACTTCGGCGACAAGGAAGGCCTCTATGCGGCCACCTTCAACGAGCCGATGGGCGGCGACTCCAGCGACCTGGTGGCGGCCTGCAAGGTGCCGGGCCGCCCGCTGGAGGAAACGCTGCGCATCTGCATGGTGTCGATGATCGACCCGCTCAAGCAGGGCGAGATCGTGCGCCAATGCATACAGCTTCACATGCGCGAGATGCTCGAACCCACCAGCCGCTGGGCCAAGGAACTCGAGCACGACATCAAGGGCCCGCACCGCGCCATCGCCGAGCTGCTGTGCCGCCACCTGGGCGTGGCGCGGGCCGACGACGACATCCACCGCCTCACCTTCGCGATCACCGGGCTGTCGATGCAGCTCTACGTGAGCCAGGACTTCATCGAGGCCATCCGTCCCTCGCTGCTGCGCACGTCGCGCGGCATCGACACCTGGGCCGACCGCCTGACCGGCTACGCAATGGCGCTGGTCGCGGCCGAGGCGGCACGCCGCCGTGCCGACAGAAAGCCAACCCAATGAGAAGACTCCGACTGATTGCCACCCTGTGCCTGCCGCTGGGCTTCGGCCTCGGCCTCCCGGGCTGCGCGCTGACCCGCCCGCCGGCGCAGGTCGAGGCGCCCACGCCCGCGCAATGGCACGCCCCCCTGCCCCACGGCGGCTCCCTCGCATCGCTGGCCGACTGGTGGCGCCAGCTCGACGATCCGCTGCTGGTCGAGCTGATCGCCGCCGCCGAGGCCGCCAGCCCCAACGTCGCCAGCGCCGCGGCACGCGTGGCCGAGGCACGCTTCACGCGCGTGCAGACCGGCGCGGCGCTGCTGCCGAGCCTGGACGGCACGGCGTCGGCGAGCCGAGGCACCTCCGGCTTCGCGGCCGGAGCGCCTTCGGGCGGATCGGCCTCCAGCAGTAGCAGCAGCCTCGGGGCCACCACCCCCATCACCACGCTGCAGGCCGGCCTGCAGTCGAAGTGGGAGGTCGACCTGTTCGGCCGCCTGCGCGCCGACCGCGACGCCGCCCAGGCCAAGCTGGGCAGCGCCGACGCCAAATGGCACGACGCCCGGGTGTCGGTGGCGGCCGAGACCGCCAACGCCTACTTCGCCGAACGCGCCTGCCAGCAGCAGCTGCGCGTGGCCGAGTCCGACACCCGCTCGCGCGCCGAGACCGCGCGCCTCACCGACCTGTCGATGCGCGCCGGCTTCACCGCGCCGGCCGACGCCGCTCTGGCCCGCGCCAGCGCGGCCGACGCCTCCGGCCGGCTGACGCAGCAGCGCGCCCAGTGCGCGGTGCAGCGCAAGGCGCTGGTCGCGCTCAGCGGCATCGACGAAAGCACGCTCGAGCAGAAGCTCGCGGCCTCCCCGGCGCAGCATGCGCTGCCCGCGGTGGGCAGCATCGCCAGCGTTCCGGCGGAAGCCATTTCGCAGCGGCCTGACGTGTATTCAGCCGAACTCGGCGTGGCATCGGCCAGCGCCGACGTCGGCTCGGCAGAAGCCGAGCGCTATCCCAAGCTCAGCATCTCGGGCTCCATCGGCCGTACGCAGTACCGCGTTGGCGGCCTGCAGCAGTCGCTGGAGAACTGGACCGTGGGCCCCGTGTCGCTGAGCGTGCCGCTGCTGGACGGCGGCTCGCGCAAGGCCAATGCCGACGCGGCCAAGGCGCGCTACGCCGAGGCGGTGTCGATCTATCGCGCCAACGTGCGGCAGGCGGTGCGCGAGGTGGAAGAGGCGCTGGTCAACCTCGACGCCACCAACGGCCGCGCGAACGACGCCGACACCGCGGTGAAGAACTACCAGGCCTCCTTCGACGCCACGCAGGCGCGCTACAGCAGCGGCCTGGCCAGCCTGTTCGAACTCGAAGACTCGCGCCGCACGCTGTTCGCGGCGCAGACCGCGCGCGTCTCGCTGCAGCGCGAGCGCACCGAGGCCTGGGTCGCGCTGTACCGCTCCATGGGCGGCGGCTGGAGCCGCCCCGGACAACCCTCCGAGTCGGCCGAAACATCCTCAATGAACACCACCCCGGCCGCCAAGGTCGCGACGTCGCCATGAAAACAATGAAGCGTTCCACCCTCGTCACCGCGCTGATCGTGCTGGCCGTCGTCATCGCGGCGGTCGTATTCATGACGCGCAAGCCGGCCGACAAGGCCGCGGCCGCCGGCCCTGCGCCCAAACCGACGCTGACCGTCACCGTCGCCGCGCCGGAAGCCACCGAACTCACGCTCACGCTTCCGGCCAACGGCAACGTGGCGGCCTGGCAGGAGGCCGTGGTCGGCTCCGAATCCAACGGGCTCAAGCTCGCCGAAGTGCGGGTGAACGTGGGCGACGTGGTCAAGAAGGGCCAGGTGCTGGCCGTGTTCTCGCCCGAGACGGTGCGCGCCGACATCGCGCAGTCGCGTGCCTCGCTGGCCGAAGCCCGCGCCACCGCCGCCGACGCCGCCGGCAATGCCGCGCGCGCCCGCACGCTGCAGGCCACCGGCGCGCTGAGCCAGCAGCAGATCAACCAGTACCAGACCACCGAGCAGACCGCCAAGGCGCGCGTCGAGGCAGCCGAAGCCGTGCTGGCCGCGCAGGAAGTGCGCGGGCGCAACACGCAGGTGCTGGCACCCGACGATGGCGTGATCTCGGCGCGCACCGCCACGGTCGGCAGCGTAGTGGCCGCCGGCACCGAGCTGTTCCGCCTGATCCGCCAGGGCCGGCTCGAATGGCGTGCCGAAGTCACCTCGGCCGAGCTGAGCCGCATCTCGGTGGGCACCGCCGCCTTCGTGGTCAGCGCCAGCGGCGCGCAGGTGCGCGGCAAGGTGCGCAGCATCGCGCCCACGGTCGATCCGCAGACGCGCGCGGCGCTGGTGTATGTCGACCTGCCCAACGTGCAGCAGAACACCGGCATCAAGGCCGGCATGTTCGCGCGCGGCGACTTCGAGCTCGGCCGCAGCTCTGCGCCCACGGTGCCGCAGAGCGCCATCGTGCCGCGCGACGGCTTCAACAACGTCTTCCTGCTCAAGCCCGACAACCACGTGGCGCAGATGAAGGTGCAGATCGGCCGCCGCCTGAACGACCGCATCGAGATCACCAGCGCGTTGCCCGAAGGCGCGAAGGTGGTGGTGCAAGGCGCCGGCTTCCTCAACGACGGCGACCTGGTTCGCGTGGTCGACGCCCCCGCGGCAGCAGCCCCCGCCGCCGCCAAGTAAGCAGGAACAAAGGACTCGCCCATGAACGTTTCTGCCTGGTCCATACGCAACCCGATTCCGGCGGTGATGCTGTTCGTGCTGCTCACCTTCGGTGGGTTGCTGTCGTTCAACGCCATGAAGGTGCAGAACTTTCCGGACATCGACCTGCCGACCGTGACGGTCTCGGCCTCGTTGCCCGGCGCGGCGCCTTCGCAGCTGGAGACCGACGTCGCGCGCAAGCTCGAAAACTCCATCGCCACTGTGCAAGGCCTCAAGCACATCACAACCAAGGTGCAGGATGGCGCCGCCACGCTGATCGTCGAGTTCCGCCTCGAGAAGCCGGTGCAGGAAGCCGTGGACGACGTGCGCTCCGCCGTGCAGCGCGTGCGCGCCGACCTGCCCGCCGACGTACGCGACCCGGTCGTCACCAAGCTCGACCTGGCGGGCCAGCCGGTGCTGGCCTTCACCATCGCGTCCTCTCAGATGGACAACGAGGCGCTGAGCTGGTACGTGGACAACGACGTCACCAAGCGGCTGCTGGCGCTGCCGGGCGTGGGTGCGGTCAACCGCGTGGGCGGCGCCACGCGGCAGGTGCATGTGGACCTCGACCCGGTCAAGCTGCAGGCGCTCGGCGCTTCGGCGGGCGACATCTCGCGCCAGCTGCGCCAGGTGCAGACCGAGAGCGCGGGCGGCCGCTTCGACCTGGGCGGCAGCGAACAGCCGGTGCGCACCCTGGCCACGGTGAAGTCGGCCGACCAGCTCGCCGGCATGCAGATCGTGCTGACCGACGGCCGCCGCATCCGGCTCGACCAGGTGGCGCGCATCAGCGACACCATCGCCGAGCCGCGCGCGGCCGCGCTGCTCAACGGCAAGCCGGTGGTTGGCTTCGAAGTGGCCCGCAGCCGCGGCGCCAGCGAGGTGGAAGTGGGCCACGCGGTGCAGAAGGCGCTGGCCGACATGCGCGCGCAGCGCCCCGACATCGAGCTGACCGAGGCCTTCAACTTCGTCGACCCGGTGGAAGAGGAATACAACGGCTCGCTGCACCTGCTGTACGAGGGCGCCATCCTGGCGGTGGTGGTGGTGTGGCTGTTCCTGCGCGACTGGCGTGCCACCTTCGTGTCGGCCGTGGCGCTGCCTATGTCGGTGATCCCGGCGTTCATCGGCATGCACCTGCTGGGCTTCTCGGTCAACGTGATCTCGCTGCTGGCGCTGTCGCTGGTGGTGGGCATATTGGTGGACGACGCCATCGTGGAGGTCGAGAACATCGTGCGCCACCTGCGCATGGGCAAGACGCCCTACCAGGCGGCCATGGAGGCGGCCGACGAAATCGGCCTGGCGGTGATCGCCACCACCTTCACGCTGATCGCGGTGTTCCTGCCCACGGCCTTCATGAGCGGCGTTGCGGGCAAGTTCTTCAAGCAGTTCGGATGGACCGCCGCGCTCGCGGTGTTCGCGTCGCTGGTGGTGGCGCGCGTGCTCACGCCGATGATGGCGGCCTACATGCTCAAGCCCGTGGTCACGGCCGAGAAGGAACCCGGCTGGCTGCGCTGGTACATGCGCGCCGTGGAGTGGAGCACGCACAACCGCTTCAAGACGATGGTGCTGGCCACCCTTTTCTTCTTCGGTTCGCTGGCGATGATCCCGCTGCTCAAGACCGGCTTCATTCCGCCGGACGACAACTCGCAGACGCAGGTGTACCTGTCGCTCGCGCCGGGGTCCACGCTCGCGCAGACCACCGCCGCGGCGGAAGAAACCCGCCGCCGCGTGATGCAGATCGCGCACGTGAAGAGCGTCTACACCACGGTGGCCGGCGGCAGCGCGGGCGGCGACCCGTTCGCCAGCTTCGGCACGCCCGAGACGCGCAAGGCCACGCTCACCATCAAGCTCGACCCGCGCGGCGACCGGCCGCGCAAGCAGGTCATAGAGAACCAGATCCGCACCGCGCTCGAAACGCTGCCCGGCGTGCGCAGCACGGTGGGCTTGGGAGGCTCGGGCGAGAAATACATCCTGGCGCTGACCGGCGAAGACCCGGTGGCCCTGGCCAGCGCCGCAAGCGCGGTCGAGAAAGACCTGCGCACCATTCCCGGCCTGGGCAACATCACCTCCACCGCGAGCCTGGTGCGCCCCGAGATCGCGGTGCGCCCCGACTTCGCGCGCGCCGCCGACCTGGGCGTGACCAGTTCCGCCATCGCCGAGACCCTGCGCGTGGCCACGCTGGGCGACTACGACCAGTCGCTCGCCAAGCTCAACCTCGCGCAGCGGCAGGTGCCGATCGTGGTGAAGCTGGAGGACTCCGCGCGGCAGGACATCGACCTGCTCGGCCGCCTCTCGGTGCCCGGCACGCGCGGCCCGGTCATGCTGAACCAGGTGGCCTCGCTCACCATGGAAGGCGGCCCGGCCGTCATCGACCGCTACGACCGCTCGCGCAACGTGAACTTCGAGATCGAACTGTCGGGCGTGGGCCTGGGCGACGCGAAGGCCGCGGTGCAGAAGCTGCCGTCGATCCAGAAGCTGCCGCCGGGCGTGCGCATTGCCGAGGTCGGCGACGCCGAGGTGATGACCGAGCTGTTCGCGAGCTTCGGCCTGGCGATGCTGACGGGCGTGCTGTGCATCTACATCGTGCTGGTGCTGCTGTTCAAGGACTTCCTGCACCCAGTGACCATTCTTTGTGCACTGCCGCTGGCGCTGGGCGGCGCATTCGTGGGGCTGCTGATCGGGCAGAAGGCGCTGTCGATGCCTTCGCTGATCGGTCTCATCATGCTGATGGGCATTGCGACCAAGAACTCGATCCTGCTGGTCGAGTACGCCATCGTGGCACGCCGCGACCACGGCATGAGCCGCTGGGACGCGCTGCGCGACGCCTGCCACAAGCGCGCGCGGCCCATCATCATGACCACGCTCGCCATGGGTGCCGGCATGCTGCCGATCGCGGTCGGCTTCGGCGCCGCGGACTCGAGCTTCCGCTCGCCGATGGCGATGGCGGTGATCGGCGGGCTGATCACCTCGACCGTGCTGAGCCTGCTGGTGGTGCCGGCGGTGTTCACCTACGTGGACGACATCGAGCACTGGATCCGCCGCACGGTGCGCAGGCTGCGCGGGCAGCCGGCGGATCCGCATATCGACGACGACCTGGTCGAGACGCCTGCAGCGGGAAGGTAGAACGCACAGGCAGAAATGAAAGAAGCCGCGGCAAATGCCGCGGCTTCTTTATTTGGCTGGCCCGCCCTGAAGCGGGCTCCGAAGAGCGTCAGGCGTCCAATTGCGCCAGCCGTTTCAGCTTGCGTTCGCTCATTCGCTTGGCAAGCCGCGGCAGCACAAGCACGGCCAGCACGATGACGATCAGCGCGAGCGACATCGGGCGCTGCAGGAACACGATGGCGCTGCCCTCGCCCATCGACATCGCATTGCGCAGTTGCGCTTCGGCGAGCGGCCCCAGGATCATGCCGACGACCACCGGCGCGGTCGGGAAGTCGAAGCGCCGCATCAGCACGCCCAGCAGTCCGATGCCGTACAGCAGGAACAGGTCGAACGCGCTCTGGCGCATGCCATAGGCACCCACGGTGGCGAAGATCAGGATGCCGGCGTAGAGCTGGGGCTTCGGAATCTTCAGCAGCTTGACCCACAGGCCGACCATCGGCAGGTTCAGCACCAGCAGCATCACGTTGCCGATGTAGAGCGAGGCGATCAGCGCCCACACCAGCGCCGCCGAGGTGGTGAACAGCTGCGGGCCAGGCTGGATGCCGTAGTTCTGGAATGCGCCCAGCAGGATGGCGGTGGTGTTGGAGGTGGGAATGCCCAGCGTGAGCAGCGGAATCAGCGCGGCGGTCACCGTGGCGTTGTTGGCGGCCTCCGGGCCTGCCACGCCTTCGATGGCGCCCTTGGTGCCGAACTCGGCCCTGGCGTCGGCGTCCTTGGCCAGCTTCTTTTCGGCCGCGTAGCTCAAGAAGGTCGGGATCTCGGTGCCGCCGGCGGGAATGCAGCCGAAGGGCGTGCCGATGGCGGTGCCGCGCAGCCACGCGGGGATCGAGCGCTTCCAGTCGCGCTTGCTCATGTGCACGCGGCTCAGCTTGTTCTGGCCCTCGACCACCTTGCCTTCGTACAGCACGGCGTAGAGCACCTCGGCCACGGCGAACAGGCCGACGGCCACCAGCACGATCTCGATGCCGTCGAGCAGTTCGGGCACGCCGCCGGTGTAGCGGCCTTGCCCCGAGATCTGGTCGAGCCCGACGCAGCCCGCGGCCAGGCCGACGAACAGTGCCGTCATGCCGCGCAGCGTGCTCTTGCCGAGCACCGCGCTCACCGTGGTGAAGGCCAGCAGCATCAGCATGAAGTATTCGGGCGGGCCGAGCTTGACCGCGAATTCGGCCACGAACGGCGCGAACAGCGTGACGATCACCGTGGCGATGGTGCCGGCCACGAAAGAGCCGATGGCGGCGGTGGCGAGCGCCGCGCCCGCCCTGCCGCTCTTGGCCATCTTGTTGCCCTCCATCGCGGTCACCATGCTGGCGGTTTCGCCGGGCGTGTTGAGCAGGATGGACGTGGTCGAGCCGCCATACATGGCGCCGTAGTAGATGCCCGAGAAGAAGATCATCGAGGCCGTGACGTCGACCTTGCCGGTGATGGGCAGCAGCATCGCCACCGCCACCGCCGGGCCGATGCCGGGCAACACGCCAACGGCCGTGCCCAGGGCGCAGCCGACCAGGCACCAGAGCAGATTGACGGGGGTGATCGCCGCGGCGAAGCCCGCCATGAGTGCGTTGAAGATGTCCATGTCAGAGCCAGCCAGTCGAAGTGAGGCCGGGCAGGTTGATGGCCAGGAATTGCGTGAAGGTCCAGAACACCGGCGCCGAGATGAGCAGGCCGGCCAGCAGGTCGGTCGCCCAGGTGCGCGGCGCGTTCACGCCGGTCTGCCCGCTCGCGCGGCGCAGGCCCTGCACGGCCAGCACGTAGCACAGCGTGCAGCTCAGGATGAAGCCGAGCGTGGTGATGAGCGCGGCGTTGAGCAGCAGCCCCGCCGACACCCAGACGAAGCCGGGCCAGTAGGCGTGCTCGGCGCCCGAGGGCGCGTCGAGTTCGCGGAAGCCGCCGGTACGCGCCTCCCACAAGATCCAGCCGCCGCACAGCACCAGCACCACCGACACCAGCCAGGGCAGGAAGTTGGGGCCGACGCCGCCGTAGCCGGCTTCGGAAGAAATGCCGATGGCGCCGAACGCCAGCGCGAGGCCGGTCAGCAGCACGCCGGCGCCGACCAGGGTTTGCGGCCATGTGGCCGCGGATTGCGGCGAGGCCGAGGAGTCTGGAGTTGTCATTTTTTGCTCCCGAATCGGGCGAAAGAAAAGCCCCCTTCAAGAACACCGAGGAACCGGCTCGGCCGGGCCTCAGGTGTTGCCCCCGGTAGGGGGTAGGCGAAGCGACACGAAGTGCGCGCAGCCTGGGGGCGAGCCAGGTTCAGACCATGCCGGACTTGGTCATGATGGCGCGCAGGCTCGCGAAGTCGTCATCGACGAACTTAGTGAAGGCTTCGCCAGACAGCACGGCGGGCGTCCAGTCGTTCTTCTTGAGCGACTCGGCCCACGACGCGCTCTTCATGGCGGCCAGCACCATGTCGGTCAGCGCCTTGCGTTGATCGGCGGAGATGCCGGGGGCGCCGTACACGCCGCGCCAGTTGCCGATTTCCACGTCGATGCCCTGCTCCTTCAGCGTGGGCACGTCGATGCCCGGCAGGCGCTGGCCCGAGGTGACGGCGATGGCCTTCATCTTGCCGGCCGCGATGTATTCGGCGAACTCGCTGTAGCCGCTGCCGCCGATGGTGACGTTGCCGCCCAGCACGGCGGCGGTGGCCTCGCCGCCTCCGCGGAAGGCCACGTAGTTGATCTTCGAGGGGTCGGCGCCGACCTTCTGCGCGATCATGGCCGCGGCGATGTGCTCGGTGGAGCCGCGCGAACCGCCGCCCCACTTGACGCTGCCCGGGTCTTTCTTGAGCTGCTCGACCACGTCCTTCATGGTCTTGAACGGCGAGTTCGACGGCAGCACGAACACGTTGTATTCGGTGGTCAGGCGCGCGATGGGCGTGGCCTGCGACAGGTTGACCGGCGGCTTGCCGGTGATGATGCCGCCAAGCATGACCGAGCCCATGACCATCAGCGCGTTGGCGTCGCCCTTGGAGCCGTTCACGAACTGGGCCAGGCCCAGCGCGCCGGCGGCGCCGCCCTTGTTGTCGTAGGTGACGGTGTCCGCCACCTTGGCGTCGGTCAGCGCCTTGCCAAGGGCGCGGCCGGTGGTGTCCCAGCCGCCGCCGGGGTTGGCCGGGATCATCATCTTGACGTTGGCGGCGGCCCGCGCGGACAGTGGCAGGGCCCCGGCGGCGGCCAGTGCGGCCAATGACTTCAGAAAGGTGTCGCGACGCATTGTTGTCTCCTGATGCTGAAAGTAACTTGAAAGGAAGCTGACTTGAAGCTGAGTATCATGCGCCGCCCCGCTGTCAGTTGGCTGTCCGACAAACTGGGGAAAACACCGAATTCCCACCAATCCGTGCCCGTATGAAGCTGCTGCTGGTCGAAGACGACCCCTCGATGCAAATCACCCTGCAGCGCACCCTTGGCCGCCAGCGGATCGACGTGCGCGTCTGCGGCGACGGGGCCGAGGCCGTCGCCATGTGGCGGGACCTGGAGCCCGACGTGGTGGCGCTCGACCTGAGCCTGCCCAACCTCGACGGCCTGCAGGTGCTGGCCCAGGCCCGAGCCGAGGGGCTGCGCACGCCGGTGCTGCTGCTGACGGCGCGCGGCACCGTCGGCGACCGCATCATGGGCCTGAACGCCGGCGCGGACGACTACCTGCCCAAGCCCTTCGACCTCGACGAGCTGGAAGCGCGCATCCGTGCGCTGCGCCGCCGAAGCCACGGCGTGATGAGCGACATGGGGCTGAACCCCCAGCAGATCGGCGGACTGCGCTTCGAGCCCGCGAACGGCGCCATCTACAACCGGGCCGAGTTGCTCGAACTCACCCCGCGCGAACTGGCACTGCTGAAGGCGCTGATGATGAAACCGGGCCACGCGGTGACCAAGGAGCGCCTGTTCGAACTGGTGTTCCCCGGCGAGACCGAGGTGCAGTACGAAGCGATCGAGGTGGTGGTCTACCGCCTGCGCAAGAAGCTGGCGGGCACCGGCGCCGTGCTGATGACGATGCGCGGGCTGGGCTACCTCTTGCGACCGGAAGCATGAGGCACATCTCCTCGCTTCGTGCGCGGCTGCTGCTCGGCATCCTCGCGCCGATTGCCGTGTTCATCGTGATCAACAGCGTGAGCCTGTACCGCCAGAGCCTGGCTGCCGCCACCACAGCCTACGACCGCACGCTGCTGGCGTCCGCCAAGACCATCGGCGAGCAGCTCGACGTGGAAGGCTACGACGAGATGGCGCAGCTGCGCGCGATCGTGCCCTACTCCGCGCTCGAGGCCTTCGAGGCCGACAACCGCAGCAGGCTGTTCTACCGCGTGTCGGCGCTCGACGGCGAAATGATCTCGGGCTTTGCCGAGCTGCCGTTCTGGCGCGGGCGCATCCCGGACCGCAGCGCGTATGCGGCGCTGGTCGATTTCTACGACGCCCAGTTCCGCAACCAGCCGGTGCGCGTGGCGGTGCTGCTGCAGCCCGTGGCCAGCGCGCGCGGCCGCGGCATGGCGGTGGTGCAGGTGGCCGAGACGCTGGAAATCCGCGAAACGCTGGCGCGCAAGCTGCTGGTCGACACGCTGTGGCGGCAGTTCCTGCTGATGGGCGTGATCGCGCTGGCCACGGTGTTCGTGGTGCAACGCGCCACGCGGCCGGTGCGCGAACTGGGCGAAGCCATCGAGAAGCGCGCGGCAGACGATCTCTCGCCCATCGACGCGCCCGACGCCCCGCGCGAGCTGCGCCCGCTGATCGACGCCACCACCGAGGTCATGGGCCGCCTGCAGCGGCTGCTGGACCATCAGAAACGCTTCGTGCGCGACAGCGCGCACCAGCTGCGCACGCCGCTGGCGGTGCTCAAGGCACAGGTGCAATCTGCGCGGCGCGGCGACGTGGCGCCCGAGCAGGCGCTCGGTGAAATAAGCCAGACGGTGGAGCGCGCCACGACGCTGGCCAACCAGATGTTGTCGCTCGCCAAGGTCGAGCAGTTGCGCCAGCAGCCGGAATCGGTGGCGCTCGACCTCGGCGCCATCGTGCGGCAGATCGCGCTCGACCTGTCGCCGCTGGTGGCCGACAAGGCGCTGGACTTCGAGCTGGCCATCGACGCGCCGGTGGTGGTGCGGGCTCACCAGTGGATGCTGCAGGAGCTCACGCGCAACCTGCTGCACAACGCCATCAAGCTGAGCCCGGCGGGCGCGGCGCTGCTGGTCTCGGTGCGTGCCGAGGCAGACGAAGCCGTACTCACCGTGCGGGACGGCGGCCCGGGCATCTCGCCGGAGCTGCGCCAGCGGCTGTTCGCGCCGTTTTCTGCAGGCAGCGCGTCGAGCGGCTCGGGGCTGGGGCTGGCGATCTGCAGAGAGATCGTGCTGGCGCTGGAGGGACGGATCGCGCTCGACAACCGTGTCGCGCCCGCCACGTCGGACTGCGCCGCACGCGTGGTCGGGCTGGATGCGGTCGTGCGTTTGCCGCTGTGGCGGCACAATTCCTGATATTCACTCCTGATATCCATGGAACGTCTGCGCATCGACAAATGGCTCTGGGCCGCCCGCTTCTTCAAGACGCGCTCGCTGGCCGCGGAGGAAATCGGCAAGAACCGCGTGCAGGTGAACGGCGACGTCGCCAAGGCCTCGCGCGAGGTCAAGGCCGGCGACACGGTCGCCATGCGGCTGGGCACGCTCACGCGAACGGTCACGGTGCGCGGCCTCAGCGGCCAGCGCGGGCCGGCGCCGGTGGCGCAGCAGCTCTACGAGGAAACACCCGAGAGCATCGCCGCCCAGGCCGCCTTCCGCGAACTGCGCCGCATGGGCAGCGAGCCGGCCCTGGCCATCGAACAGGGCCGCCCCACCAAGCGCGACCGGCGCGAACTCGACGGCGCGGTGCGGCACGCAGAATGGGACAGCCGCTGGAGCGCATCGATCGACGCGGACGACACCGAACACTGATCGCTTACGCTGTGGGCTTTCTTTATTCGAGGAGTCCCGTTGCATGGCCAGCTTCAAGAAATACCGCGTAGGCGACAAGTTCAAGCTCTCGCACATCGATCCCGACGACACGCCCTTCTGCGAGGGTGACGAAGCTTCGCAGCGCGCGGAGGTCGACGCGCTCGCCGTCGAGCTCGACGAGCTGCAGGACCTGCTGCACGCCGAGGGCCGGCGCAAGCTGCTGCTGGTGCTGCAGGGCATGGACACCAGCGGCAAGGACGGCACCGTGCGCTGGGTGTTCTCGCGAACCTCTCCACTCGGCGTGCGCGTGACGGCCTTCAAGGCGCCCAACGACGAGGAGCGCGCACACGACTACCTCTGGCGCTGCCATGCGGCCGTGCCGCGCACCGGCGAGATCATGGTGTGGAACCGCAGCCACTACGAAGACGTGCTCGTGCCGGTGGTCGAAGGCTGGATCGACAAGGCCGAGGCCAAGCGCCGCTACGCACAGATCAACGACTTCGAGCGGCTGCTGACGGAAACCGGCACGGTCGTCATCAAGTGCATGCTGCACATCGACAAGGACGAGCAGCGCGAGCGCCTGCAGGCGCGCATCGACACGCCCGGCAAGCAATGGAAGTTCAGCATGGACGACCTGCGGGTGCGCACCAAGTGGAACGCCTACCAGCAGGCCTACCAGAGCGCACTGGGCGCCACGTCGACCGAGCATGCACCCTGGCACGTGATACCCGCCAACAGCAAGCGGCACCGCAACGTGATGGTCGCCCAGCTGCTGGTGAAGACGATGCGGCAGATGAAGCTGAAGCCGCCGCCGCCGGACCCGGCGCTCAAGGGCATGATCATCAAGTAAGGCGCTCGGGTCTTCTTTGGTGTCGCGTTTGTAAAGTGCGACTTCGCCTACGGAGCCGCGCCGGGCAGCCCACTAAGCTGGGCTTCGTACCAATTCAGGTGCAACCCAAAGAAGGACTCCAACATGAAAAAAATACTCTTCGCCCTTGCAGCCTGCATGCTTGCCTCCACCGCGGCCATGGCCCAGCCCATGCCGCCGCGCCACGGCCCCGGCTACGACCGGCCGCACCATCGCCCGCACAAGGTGTGGGTGCCGGCGCACCGCGAGCATGGCCGCTTCGTGCGCGGCCACTACGTCTATCGCTGAGCGCGCATGAAGCAATGGCTCAGGAGCGTCGAATGAGCGCCTGGGCCAGCACGCGACACTTGCCGAACTCGCAGCGCACCGCCCAGGTGGCACCGTTGTCGCAAGGCACATTGTAGGTTTCGTAGCCCGGGCCCTTGGCCGTGAGTTCGGCGCGCGGCTGCAGGTTGCAGCGCCCGGCCTTGGCCAGCTTCTCGACGTTGTACGTGTCGACGCCGGTACGGCGCGGCTTGTAAACGATGGCCGGATCGAAGGTGTTGCCGTAGAAAGAGTCGCGCACGTTGGGATCGAGATTGCGGTAGCCGCGCTTTGCCATGCAGTGGACGATTGCGATCTGCTGGTGCTCGGCAATCAGCGTGGCCGAGGGCTGCCCCGCGTAGTCGACGGCCGAGGTGCCGATGCCGGCCACCGCGAAGCCGGTCGCCATGCCCTGGCTGTACCAGGTGACAAGACCTACCCCGACGGCGGCCCACATCAAATCGGTGTTGGCCTCGCTGCG
The DNA here is from genome assembly GCF_965279555.1 of Variovorax sp. Taxonomy (NCBI): domain Bacteria; kingdom Pseudomonadati; phylum Pseudomonadota; class Betaproteobacteria; order Burkholderiales; family Comamonadaceae; genus Variovorax; species Variovorax sp. Next base: position 2,723,999 of record NZ_OZ257247.1, read on the forward strand.
CGCGATGATCCGCATGGCCGCCTCGCGGCAGGCGCTGACGTCGCTGGCGTAGCGCGCGCTGTCCACGCCTTCCATGGCGACCATCGGCACATAAGAGAGACCGGTCCCCGTTCCGGGTTCGGTCGGCGTCATCGGCTGGCTGGCACAGCCAGCCAGTGCGACAACGGCGGCCGCGATGCTCAGCAGGAACTTCATGGGAATCCCTCGTTTTCTAACGATTGTTCAAGGGATTTAACCATACATATAGTTACTCTTGAATCGCCTTGTCGCGAATGAACGACGCCCGGCATTTGCGACGATGGGGCCATTCCCCCAGCCGCCAGCCCCATGAAGATCGAGACATTCGCCAAGTACCTTTTTGCGCTCATCGGCGTCGCGCTGCTCGTGCTGTGCTGCTACCTGCTCTTCGGCAAGCTGCGGTTCATTGCGTCGGCCGACCGCGTGCAGGGCGAGGTGGTGGAACTCCAGCATGTGCGCAGCAGCAACAAGAACAACACCGACGGCACCTGGCGGCCGCTGGTGCGCTTCAGGGCACCGTCGGGCGCTCTCATCGACTTCACCACCTCGAGCAGCAGCGGCACGCCGCGCTACGAGGCCGGCGAGAGCGTCCAGGTCTATGCCCAGCCCTCGAACCCGGCCAACGTGATGCTCGACGACGCGTTCGAACTGTGGGGCGGACCGGCCATGGCAGGCATCATCGGCGCTGCGTTTCTGCTGTTCGCGGAGATCCTGCGGCGCATCCAGCGCGATCAGGAACCCGGAACCTGATCTCTCCTTCTCATCGAGCTTTCCCATCCATGCATTTCCGCCCCGCCTGGCTCATGCTTGCGGCGATCACCGCCACGGCCCAGACGCCGCCCGCCGACCTGGCTCGCAAGAACGGCTGCCTGTCCTGCCACGGACTGGTCCACAAGCAGGTGGGCCCGGGCTTCGCCCAGATCGCGGAGCGCTACCGAAACGACAGCGACGCGCCCGCGCGGCTGGCCGGCAAGATCCGCGATGGCAGCGTCGGCACCTGGGGCCGCGTCATCATGCCGCGGCAGGCCCACGTGTCGGAAGCCGATGCCCGCGCCCTGGCCCAGTGGGTGTTGTCCCAGCCCGCCTCTCACTGAAAGCAGCCAGCACTTCCTCAAGATTGGTAACAAAGAGCGAGAATGGGTTACATACGCGGTGCGTCGGATTTGACGCCCCACCTCAACGCTCTGCCTTGAACTCCCGTCCCGCGCCTTTCTTCGCCAACGTGGTACTCGTGCTGTCGATGACGCTGCTGGCCGTCATCGGCGCCTTCTTCGGCGGGATGTCCGGCTTGCAGCTGTCCAAGGCGGCGCTTCACCTGGAGCGCGCCGACTGGCAGGTCGAGGACACCTCGGGCTTCAGCACGCCGCCCCAGAGTCAGAAGGCAGGCGACCTGCCCGATGCCTGGAACCCGATCCGGCTGCCGCTGGCCCTGCCCATCGCGCTGCTGCGGCAGGCCGACGGGGACGCCAACGTCGGCATGTCGCCCACGGCCCGGCCGACGCGCATCACGTGGCTGCGAGTCTCCACGCGCCGCCTGCCCTCCTCGAACGGCCCTCTGGCGCTGTACGGCGCCCGCATCAAGACCGACGGCACCATTGCCGTCTACGCCGACGGCCGCCTCGTGCACCGCGCCCAGCAGCTGGGCCCGCTGTGGAACAGCACGCGCACGCCGCTGTGGGTCGAACTGGACCGCGGCCCCGCAAGCACGCCGCCGCAGGAGATCCTCATCCGCCTGGAACACTCGCGCAACACGCAGGTGGCGGTGTCCTCGCTGTGGGTCGGCCCCATCGACACGCTGCGTGGCCGCCACGGCCTGCGCCAGTGGCTTCAGCAGGAACTGCCGGCGATGCTCAGCGCCTCCTTCATGGCCGTGGGCGTGTTCGCACTCTTCGTCTGGTTCAGGCGCCCCGACGAAACCGGCTACCTGCTGTTCTTCAACCTTTCGGCCACGTCCTTCATGCGCGGCCTGCATTTCTACGTGGGCCAGCCGATTGCCAACGACTGGTTCGCATGGCTGACCGTCAATTCGCTGTTCTGGCTGGTGCTGGTGGTGCATTTCTTCCTGCGGCAGTTGCACCAGCGCCCGCTCAAGTGGCTGACCTGGGGCGTGGTGCTGGCCACCACCACGGTCGGGCTGCTGACCATGCCCGGTCTGAACCTGGTGCAGAACACCCCGCGCGTGACGCCGCTGATCTACGCCGTGGCGGCCCTCATGGGAACGGCCGTCTGCCTGGTCGGCGGCGTCAGCGCGTGGCGCCGCTCGACCGAGGGGCGGCTGGTGGCTGCCGGCATCGGCATCTGCGTGCTGCTGGGCATCAGCGACTGGCTGCTGCAGAACAACTTCATCAGCCCCGAAGGCTGGTACCTGGGCGCCTACACCAATGCCGTGACCTTCAGCGTGTTCGGCGTGCTGATGTACCGGCGCTACGTGCATGCCATCGGCGCCGTCGAGCAGCTGAACGACAGCCTTGCCGAGCGGCTGCGCAAGCGCGAGGCCGACCTCGAGCTCAGCCACCAGCGGCTGCGCGACGTCGAGCGCCTTCGCACCATCAGCGACGAACGCCAGCGCCTGATGCAGGACATGCACGACGGCCTCGGCTCCTCGCTGATCAGCGCGATCCGCTCGGTCGAGGGCGGCGGCATGAGCGACGAGAAGATCTCGCAGATTCTCAAGAGCTGCCTCGACGACCTGAAGCTCACGCTCGATTCGCTGGAGCCGGTGGAAGCCGACCTGCTGCTGGTGCTGGCCACCCTGCGCTACCGGCTGGAGCCGCGGCTCGAAGGCACCGGCGTGTCGCTGCGCTGGGAAGTGCAGGAGCTGCCCGCACTGCAATGGCTCGACCCGTCGAGCGCACTGCACATACTGCGCATCGTGCAGGAGAGCATCTCGAACATCCTGCGCCACACCCGGGCGACCGAGATCCGGGTCGAGACCGCGCTGGACGGCTCGGGCGTTCGCGTGACGATCGCGGACAACGGGCAGGGTTTCGACGTCGACAAGGTGCTGTCCTCGCCTTCGGGCCGGGGCCTGCAGAACCAGCGGCGGCGGGCGCGGTCGATCCAGGGCACCGTCAGCTGGGAATCGCGCCCGACAGGCACGCGGTTCATGCTGTGGCTGCCGCTTGCGCGCGAGGCCCTGGCGGCCTAGGGCCGGCACGCCATCGAAGAAATGGCACAGCGTTTGCTTGATCCAAACCTCTCGGCTCGCTCCGGTTCCTTTGCACAAACGGGCGGCATCGCTCACCATTCAGGTGCCACGCAACCGGTCGGACGCACGAAGCGTCGCAACCCTTGACCCGAACGGAGGCTCACGTTGGCAAGGCTTGACCCTCGGAACACGTCGCGCTACTGGCATGTGCCCGACCTGCCGGGCATGGACATGCTGCAGGCGGACTTCACGACGCATGAATACGCGCCCCACGTTCATCACTCCTTCGTGATCGCGGTGACCGAGGTCGGCGGCGCGGAGTTCAAGAGCCGCGGCCGCACCGACATCGCCCACCAGCAGGCGCTCCTCGTCTTCAACCCTTCCGAGCCGCACTCCGGCCGCATGGGCGGCAGCGCCCGGTGGCGCTATCGCGCCTTCTACCTGGCCGAACCGGGCATCCGGCACCTGCTGGCCATGCTGGGGATCGACCAGACCCGGTACTTCATGTCGAACATCCTCGGCGACCCGGACCTCATCGCGAGCTTCCTGGAACTGCACCGGGCCTTCGACGGCCACAAGGAACAGTGGGACGCGCTACGGCAGCAGGAGCTGTTCGTGCACAGCTTCGGCACCCTCTTCCAGAGCCATGGACAGGCGGGGCAGCGCGTGCTCGGCGTGCCGGCGGATGCGCAGGTGCTGGCGCCGGTGCTGGAGCTGCTGCACGACGCCTACGCGGAACGGCTGACGCTGGAACAGATGGCCGCCGCCGCCGACCTGACGCCGTTCCAGCTGATAGGCGCATTCAACCGCACCATCGGCCTGACGCCGCACACCTACCTCACGCAATTGCGGCTGCGGGCCGCCATCGCCCTGCTCGCGGCGGGCCGCCCGCTCATCGAAGCCGCCATGGCCAGCGGCTTCTACGACCAGAGTGCCCTCACCAGGCACTTCAAGCGCACCTTCGGCATGACGCCTCTTCAGTACGTGCGCGCGCGCACCTGCTGAGATCTCCTCCACGCGCCTCCACGGCCCTCGCGCCATGCGCTGAGGGCCCTCGCGAGCGTCTTCGCTCACGCACGGCTCCCGCATCAGAGCCCGCCCTCTTGCGGCCCGCCGTCTCGCGACGCTCGCACTGAATTCCGATTCGTTTTTTGCGCGATCGCTTCCGCCTGCAATTTTTACCAATACGGGTTTCCACGCACTGACTATCGTGCAACTAAATGGTTTCGACCACTGCAAAGTAATTAGTTCGTTTTCAATAGTGTTTAACCCACAGGTGACCCATGCAAAACGTTGATCGCGGCATTACTGGTTCCTCCCTCGCAGGCTCTGCAATCCTGCTGGAAATAGGCGCGGAGTACGGAATCATTGAATTTCTCCAGAAATCACCGGTCGTGGACGCGGCCACGGCCTCCAGGTCCTGCGGAATCAAGGAATCCGTGATTTCCGCCTACCTCGACTCCCTGAGCAAGGCGGGAATCATCGAGGTACTGGATGAAAAGGCGCCGGCAACCTACAAGGCCGGCAGCAATTTCGACGAACTGATCAACGAAGTCGGATATCTCTCATGGGCGCTCCGCGCCTGCGCCCCGTTGATCAACAACGCGAAAGAATTTTCGGAAAACAACGAGGAGGCACAACTCAAATACCCAAGAAGCGGAGGATTGGTTGCGCGCACATCGAAATGGATGGGCGAGAAATCTTTCTATCCGCAGCCGGAAAACGCCATCGTTGCCATGGCACCAAAGAAAATCGTGGATCTTGGATCGGGGTCAGGAGGATTCCTGATTCGCATGCTCAGGAAAATTCCAGGCTCAAAAGGCGTTGGAATCGATCTGAGTGCATCAGCCACCGAGCAAGCCGTTCGGGCGGCCAGTGAAGCGGGAATGAGCGACAGGCTCCAGTTCGTTACCGCCCCCATCCAGGTTCTCGTGGAAGACGCCTCTCTCATCAGGGATGCAGACATCATCCACGCGGGATTCGTCATGCACGACCTTCTTCCCGCGGAGGAAGAAACCCTCGACGCATTGCTGCGCGCTTGCTGCGCCAATGCGATCAAGGGCACGCTGATCATTGTCGACGCAATTCCCGTTGCTCAATCCAGCTGGGAAAAGCCGTTCGCCGCCGCATTCAATCATCTGCACAATCATTTCATGTCCAGGAGACTTCTGAGCGAGGAAGAATGGAGTGAAAAATTGTTCCGCGCGGGCTTTTCAAATGTGCGGGTCGAAATACTTGATCACCCTGGAGGGCGAATGTTGACGGCAAGCAAATAACCGAGTTATCACGGCATTTTTTAACCAACTGTAATTAGGAGCACGAAATGAGCGTTACCATTTCCGATCTGGTTGAGAGAGTTAAAAGTCATCGTTGCTATTCCCACCCGATTTTCAAGAATTGGGTAAAGATCGAACCGGAACCTCCCGTTGTGGGAGCACTTTTCCACCAGATCCAGAGCTTCTGCGCGTCTACGCGTCCGGGATGGAATTTTCCCGATGCGCTCAAGGAGCACGGGCTGCACAGGCAAAGCGAGTTGCTGGAAGAAATCGTCGAGAGCGAATCGGGTCACGGCCCCGAGCTGGCCACGATGGCGGGATACATCGTCAACCAATCGGCCGAGAAGCCCGTGTTTTCGGACCTCTACAACCAGGAAAAGGTCGAAGCGAAGCTCAAGGACTTTTCCAACCAGCTGCTCGGTTCCCTGCCCGGGTACGACATGGACACCGGGTTGACCGCGCAAGTCCGCAAGGCCATTGGCGTCTTCGATCACCGCAAGCTGACGGACATCGAGAACACCTACAGGAACCTCGGCACCACGCTGGCGCTGGAAATGATCTCCAACCAGCAATTGATTCCCGGCGAAAAGTATTGCCTGGTGGACAGCGGCATCTACAACGCGGACCTCGATGTGCCCGAAATGCACTACCTCCTGGAGCACTGGGGTGAAGTCGGCGCCGAGCAGCACCACGAGCAAAACGCCCGCACCGCGGTCGAGCTTGCCTTGAAGACGGAATACGCCCATCTGGTCGTCGAGGGCGCGGACGATTTCCTCGATTCGCTGACCGGCCTGTGGGACGTTCTGGATGCGGCACTGCTGCAATCCGGTGTCGCCGCCGCAGAGCAGAGAAAAGTCGCATACGTGTAGCAACCGGCTGTGCTTTTAATTTTGAACAGCGTTTTCAGCACCGAGTAAGGTTGCCATATGGTTGCCTATCTGATTGGCCGGATGTCCATCGTGGATCCGGATCAATACAACGAATACAAGCAACTCACGCCCGGGATCATAGAAAAATTCGGAGGCAAATTTCTGACACGGGGAGGCGAGCGCATGCATTTGGAAGGCTCTCCGGATGACCGGCGCGTGGTTCTTGTCGAATTCAAATCTGCCGACGCAGCGAGAAAATTTTACGAATCACCGGAATATACCTTTGCACGTGGGTTGCGAAAGGATGCTGCGGTCGACATGCAGCTCATGGTGATCGAGGGATTTGAAGGGCGATAGCTCTTTTGCCCTGTCCTTTTGATGATTAAAAACAAACCGGCTGACACGACCGATGGAGACTCGGTCGTGTCAAATCAAATATGACGACCATTGCCCTACCTGCTGCTTCAAAAAGCAATTTCTTTTCGTTCGTCGCGCTTCTGCTTGGCGCGGCGGCATTGGCGCTGGGCGGAGTTTTTCTCCGGCACAGCGAATTGCCTCCAACCGCGAGCGCGGTTTATCGGGTTGCATTGGCAATTCCGATCTTCTTCCTGCTCGATATGCTGGCGGCAAGAGCCGAGCCCACGCGCCTGGCTGGCCCGACCGGCCCGACCGGTCCGGTGGCCGAACGGATGCCGGCCATTCCCATCAAGCTCATTCTCGTCGGATTCATCTTTTCAGGGAATCTGGCGCTCTACCACTGGTCCATGACACTGACCACGCTGGCCAATTCCAATCTGCTTGCCAATCTTGCCCCGATCTTCGTGGTGCTAGGCTCCAATTTATTCCTGGGGAAAAAATTCAAATCCGGCTTCCTGCTCGGCATGCTGTGCGCATTGGCCGGCGCATTCATCCTGATCGGCCATCGACTGGATTTCGGGTCGAGCTATATGACGGGAAATCTGTTAGGGCTGCTGACGGCCGTCTTTTACGGTTCATATCTTTTGGCGGTCAGCCTCGTGCGCTCGAACTATCGGACGATGACCGTCATGGCATGGAGCAGCGTCGGCACGCTGATCGTTCTTCTGCCCATCACGCTGCTGCGCGGCGAATCGCTGGTTCCGCACACCATTCACGGCATGCTGATGCTGCTTGCGCTGGCTGTCGTGTCCCACGTCGGGGGCCAGGGCCTCATCGCCTATGCGCTGGCCAAGCTCCCGGCCGCGCTTTCTTCCATCACCCTGCTGATTCAGCCTGTCATTGCAACCGTGCTCGGCGCCTACTTGTTCCACGAATACCTGAGCGCTACCGAATTTGCAGGCGCCGTGATCATTCTGGTCGGCATCGTTACCGCACGACGATTTTCATAAGCATCCCGCGAACCGAGGAATTCATGTCACGTTACCTTTGCCATACCCAACCCGATTGCCTTCAATTCGAAGCCGATGTCATAGCGCGCCGCCCGAACGCCGTTCTTCTCGATCGGTCGTTCTTCTATCCGGGCGGCGGCGGGCAATTGGCGGATCGCGGCACGCTGCAGTGGAATGGCGGTGAAATCAAGATCGGCCGGATCGAAATGGAAGGCGGCAATGCATGGCACTACTTCGATGAAGCGGAAACCGCCGGGATTCCCGCCGAAAAGGTCATCGCCAAGGTGGATCAGGATTTCCGCTTCATGATGAGCCAATTGCACACGGGCTTGCACATCCTCAATGCGCTTGTCTACCAGCGCTTCGAGGGCTCGCTGGTCACGGGCGTGCAAATGGCAGCCGACGGCACGGCCCGAATCGACTTCGACCTGCCTGCAGCCGACAACAACGAACTGCGCAAGCTGGAACCCGAACTCAACACCCTCATCTCCGACGGGCTACAGGTGAATGCGGTGTACCTCGATGCGGCCGAACTCTCGCGCGAGCCCGGGGTGCTGCGCAGCCGGTCCGTGGCGCCGCCGAGCCAGGACGACGGCACCACGCGCATCATCGAAATCGTGGGACTCGACCGGCAGGCCTGCGGCGGAACCCATCTTTCGAAGACCTCGCAATCGGCACCGCTGCGCATCCTGAAGATCGAGAACAAGGGGCAGCACAACCGGAGGATCCGGATCGGCCTGGTCAGATAGGCACCGGGCATGCCAGTCGAACAGATTCCTCCGCGCCCCCTGCCCGAAGGGTTCCTGCCTTCGAACTGCAGCTTCTCCGAGCAGGACTGGCCCCTTCTGGCCAGGCAGTGGTTTCCGGTCTCCCGCGCCGACAAGGTATTGGCCAGACCGCGGCAGGTGAGCTTGCTGAATCTGCGACTGGCCATCTATCGCATGCCCGATGGCATTCGCATCGCCCGCGACATGTGCCCGCACCGCGGGCTGCAACTGAGCACGGGTCGCATCGAAGACGGCGAGCTGGTTTGCGCCTACCACGGCCTGCGCTTCGGGTCCGACGGGCAATGCCGCAAGGCGCCGGAGAAGCTGGCACTCAAGGCGGTGGATTGCTTCAGGATCACGACGTTTCCTGCGGTTGAGCGCCACGGTCTTATCTGGACCTGCCTGATCCCGCATGGCGAGCCGGAAATACCCTTGATTCCTTTGAAGACCGAAGACTCCGGCCAGGAAGACACGGAGCTTCGATTCAAACTTCTTCCTGAAGACTGGATGGACATCGCGAAATTCGAATTCTCGAATGGCGAACTAAGGATCGAATCCAGCCATCACCATTTGTTGCGAAATCTCGCACTGAATGAATACCAAAGGCTGTTCAACGAGATGGGATTGAGCGCCACGGCGAGCGCCTTGCAGCCATCCCGCACCTGATTTTCCAGGCGCAAAATTTTCGCCAATATCACCGCGCCGCCCCCTGTCATGCTGCACCTCAAAGCGAGGCCAACACATGACGCAATCATTCCGCCAAGCAAGCCCTGAAGTCCTGACGCTCACCGGCACGGCACCCGATGTCCGGCCAGTGGAGCTATTGCTATATCTACGCCGCCTGCTGCTTTTTCTAGCCTGAATTTCCAGGTATTGATGCGGCGGCCTGGCAGCGATGTCCGCACTCGTTCAAATGAAATTCAAAAAAATCAAATGACAGTCTTCTCCACCGAGTCTTTTGCGGACCACGAACAGGTCGTCTTCGTTTCCGATGATCGGGTCGGGCTGCGGGCCATCATCGCCATCCACAGCACCCGGCTCGGACCGGCCCTGGGCGGATGCCGCATGTATCCCTATGCCGACGATGCTTCCGCCCTGCGCGACGTGCTTCGGCTGTCGCGTGGAATGACGTTCAAGGCCGCGGCCGCGGGACTCGGCCTGGGCGGCGGAAAGTCGGTGATCCTCGGCGACCCGCGCAAGAGCAAGACGCCCGAACTGCTGCGGGCGATGGGCGTGGCGGTCAACCGCCTTGGGGGCCGCTACATCACCGCCGAGGACGTGGGCACCACTGTCGCCGACTTCGCCTGGGTACGACAGAACACCCGGCACGTGGTCGGCTTGCCGCAGGAGCTCGGCGGCACCGGAGATCCTTCGCCGACCACGGCGTTGGGGGTCTATCACGGCATCGAGGCCAGCGTCGCGCATCGGCTGGATCGCGACCTGCGCGGGCTGACGGTTGCGGTGCAAGGCCTGGGCAACGTCGGCTGGAACCTGTGCCGGCTGCTCGCCGGTGCGGGGGCGTGCCTGACGGTATCCGACGTCGACGCGACGCTGGCGCGCAAGGCGTGCGCCGAATTCGATGCGCGGGCAGTCGAGCCCGACGAGATCCATGCCGTTCAGGCCGACGTGTTCTCTCCTTGCGCAATGGGTGCGGTCGTGAACGATCGAACCCTGCCGCAGATGAAATTCCGGGTGATCGCCGGCGGCGCCAACAACCAACTGGCCCGCGACGAACATGGCAGGCAGTTGCGCGACCAGAAAATCCTGTACGCGCCGGACTTCGTGATCAACGCGGGCGGCCTGATCCGCGTGGCGTCGGAGCACGAGGGTTTCAATTCCGCAAAGGTGGATTCGCAGGTGAAAGCCATCGGCGCCACGCTGCACCGGATCTTCGAACTCGCCGCGCGCACGGGCATGCCGACCCAATCCGCAGCCATGCAGCTGGTGCAGGAGCGGCTGGGCGGCAACCCGGGCAGCGTCAACCGCAGCAGCGGCAACAGCACCCTGGCCGAGCGTGTCGCATGACCACCGTCGAGATCCTGCGGACCCTGGTGGCCTTCGATACGACATCGCACCGGTCGAACCTCGACCTGATCAACTGGATCGCCGACTACCTGTCGGCTCATCGGGTGAAAGTGCACCTCGTGCACAGCGAGGACAAGCGCAAGGCGAACCTGCTCGCCAGCATCGGCCCCGACATGGCGGGCGGCATGGTGCTCTCCGGGCACAGCGACGTCGTGCCGGTGACCGACCAGAACTGGAGCGCCAATCCCTTCACGCTGGTCGAACGCGACGGCCGCTTCCACGGCCGCGGCGCGGCGGACATGAAGGGCTTCATCGCCGCCTGCCTGTCGGCCGTTCCTTCGTGGCGGCAGCGGTCGTTGGTTCGCCCGATTCACCTTGCGTTCTCTTATGACGAAGAGATCGGGTGCCTCGGCGTTCCAGAGCTCGTGAGCTGCTTGAAGACGCAAGTGGAGGCACCTGCACTGGCCATCATCGGCGAGCCGACCGAGATGCGGATCGGCGTCAGGCATCGCGGTTTCTTCGGGCACCGGGCGCTCTTCAGCGGACTCCCCGCACATTCGAGCGACCCCTCGCTCGGCGCCAGCGCCATAGAGCCCGCCGCCTACCTGGTCACCTGCCTGGCCGGGCTGCGGCGCAGCCTTGCCAGGCAGGGCGGCGAGGCCACGATCAACATCGGCCGGATCGACGGAGGCACCGCCATCAACATCGTGCCGGGCTGCTGCGAGGTCCTGTGGGAGTTCCGTCCGGAAGACGAAGCGGCGGCGGAGCTTGTGCGCAACGTGGTCAGGGAGGCGCTGACGGACCTTCCCGCCGGCGTCACGGTCGAGGCCATGCAGGTTGCCGGCGTGCCGGCGCTGTCGGCACGCAACAACGACGTGGCTCTCTCGGTTGCACGCGAGCTCGGCGCGCTCTGGCCGGAGGCAGACCTGCCGTTCGGCACCGAAGCGGGCTTCTTCCAGCAGGTGGGTATTCCGACGGTGGTATGCGGCCCCGGCTCCATCGCGCAGGCGCATCAGCCGAACGAATGGATATCTGCAGCCCAGTTGCAGGCGGCCGATCGCTTCATGCAATCGGCCGGTGCGTGGGCACTCTGCGAAGCCGACGCCTCACCCACAACCTCTCTCAAGACAGCATGAAAAACCTCGATGCAGCCGCGGTAGCGGACACCGCCACCGCCCTCGCAGCCCTCACCGCCGACGGAACTCCGGCGCAGAGCGCACGGGCCCACGATGCCACGCGCCGCATGATTCCCGCCGCGGTCATCGGCAACACGCTGGAGTGGTTCGACTTTGCCGTCTACGGCTTCTTCGCGCTCACGATTTCCAGGCTGTTCTTCCCGACGGGCAACGAAACCTCTTCGCTGCTGCTGACCGTGGCGACCTTCGGCGTGGGCTTCGTGATGCGCCCGATCGGTGCGGTGGTTCTGGGCGCGCTGGGCGACACGCACGGGCGAAAGGCCGCGTTGTCCACGACCATCCTCCTGATGGCGCTTGGAACGGCAATGATCGGCCTGGCGCCGACCTACGCCCACGTGGGTCTCTGGGCACCCGCCTGGATCGTTCTGGCGAGGCTGATCCAGGGCTTCTCCGCCGGCGGCGAGGTCGGGGGAGCCACGGCATTTCTCGTCGAGCATGCGCCCAAGGGGCGAAAAGGCTACTTTGCAAGCTGGCAGCAGGCCAGCCAGGCCGGGGCACTGCTGCTCGGTTCGATCTTCGGCGCGACGCTCACGGGGATTCTTAGCCCCGAGCAGCTGGAGTCCTGGGGGTGGCGAGTTCCGTTTCTGTTCGGCCTGGTCATCGGTCCCGTGGGCTGGTACATCCGGGCCAGGACGCGAGAGCCGGCAACCTTCGAACGAGCCAAGGCCGCCAACCGGCAGGCGTCCCCGCTGAAGCAGGTGATCGGCTCGTACCGCAAGGAAATCGTCGCCGGATTCGGCGTCACCATCGTGTGGACGGTGTGCACGTATTTCTTTCTCGTCTACATGCCGACCTACGCCGTGCGCACGCTGAAACTGCCCCAGAGCGCATCGCTTTGGGCGAATGGCGCCGGGCTACTGGTGCTGGTCGTGCTGGCGCCGGTTTTCGGTGGACTGTCGGACCGTATCGGCCGGTGGCCGCTGCTGATCGGATTCGCCGCGGCGATCCTGGTGCTGGCCTATCCGGCGCTCTGGCTTCTCACGGCTTTTCCAAGTGCCGTGACCCTGACAGCGGTGCTGATCGTCTTTGCAGTGCTGATCGCCGGCTTTACCGGGCCCGCCCCTGCCGCCATGGCCGAGCTCTATCCGCCGCAGGTGAGGTCCACGGGGCTTTCCATTGCGTACAACTTCGCTGTCACGATCTTCGGTGGCTTCGCGCCATTCATTGCCACGGCGCTGATCGCCCAGACCGGGAGCCCGCTCGCCCCCGCCTGGTATGTGATGTTCGCCGCGGCCGCCAGCCTCGCGGCGCTCCTGACCGCCGGTTCGGTTCTACGCAACAAGGCATAACGCGCAGGTCACTTACAGCCGCGGCCGCCCCTGCGGCCCAGGTGATCGCCATAAAGAAGAAACCACATGTCGGACCTCAAAGACACCCTGAATCTGCTGAAGACCCCGTTTCCCATGAAAGGGGACTTGCCCAGGCGCGAACCCGATCTGGTCAAGCGGTGGGCCGAGCAGCGCATCTACGAGCAGATGCGCACCGCGGCGGCCGGCCGCCCTCCTTTCATCCTGCACGACGGCCCGCCCTATGCGAACGGCGACATCCACATCGGGCATGCGGTGAACAAGGTTCTCAAGGACATGGTCTTCAAGAGCCGCTTCTTCGACGGCTTCGATGCGCAATGGATTCCCGGCTGGGATTGCCACGGCATGCCGATCGAGCACCGGATCGAGCAGGCGAACGGACGGGGCCTGCCGACGGAACAGGTGCAGCAGCTGTGCCGCGAATACGCGCTCCAGCAGACGCAAAGCCAGAAGAAAGACTTCCTGCGGCTGGGCCTGCTGGGGGACTGGGACAGAGCCTTTCGCACCATGGACTTCGAGACCGAGGCCAACGAGATCCGTTTTCTCGACCGCATCCGCCGGCGCGGCCTGCTGTTTCGCGGCCAGAAGCCGGTCAACTGGTGCGTCGACTGCCAGTCGGCGCTGGCAGAGGCGGAACTGGAATACGCCTCCAAGCGCTCGACGACCGCCTACGTCGGCCTGCTGGCGCTGGACGCGGTCGATTTCGCATCGCGCTTCAAGTGCCAGCCCATGCCCGGCAAACAGGCCCGGCTGACGATCTGGACCACGACACCGTGGACGCTGCCGGGCAACGTCGCAGTGGGCCTCGATCCCGAGGCCGGCTACGGGCTCTACGACACGCCGAACGGCCTGCTGGTCATGGCCGCGGAAACCGGCGCAAAGCTGCTCGCCGCACTGGGCGTGGACCATGAACTCTGCGCGGTCGCGCCCGGCGCCGACCTCGTCGGCCTCAGGCTGAAGCACCCCTTGCTGGACACCGAAGTGCCGCTGGTGGCCGCCGACTTCGTCTCGCTGGACACCGGCACCGGCCTGGTCCACCTGGCGCCGGCCCACGGCGCGGAAGACTTCGAACTGTGCCGCAGCCTGGGCCTCGGCGGCGACAACGTGATCGACGGTGCCGGGCGCTTCGTGGCCGGCCTGCCGGCCATCGGCGGCATGGGGCTGGAAGAAGGCAGCAAGTTGATCCTCGACATGCTGAAGGCCGACGGATCGCTGCTCAGGCATGAGCGCATCGAGCACTCGTACCCTCACTGCTGGCGCCACAAGACGCCGATCCTGTTTCGCTCGACGACGCAATGGTTCATCGGCATGGACCAGCGGGCGGCGGGCGACACGCGCACGCTGCGCGAGACAGCGCGCGAGGCGATCAGGGACGTGCCGTTCTATCCGGCTTCGGGCCGCTCGCGCATGGAAGCGATGATCGACGGCCGGCCCGACTGGTGCGTTTCGCGGCAGCGGACATGGGGCGTCCCCCTTCCCTTCTTCGTCAGGCGCAGTGACAAGTCGCTGCATCCGCAGACCGCACGGCTCGTCGAAGAGGTGGCCTTGCGCATCGAGCGCGAAGGCATCTCCGCCTGGACGCGCCTGAAGCCCGCCGACCTGGGCGTGGACGAGAGCGAGTACGAGAAGCTGTCGGACACCCTGGATGTGTGGTTCGACTCCGGTTCCATCCACGCCACCGTCTATCGCGATGCCCGCCGCCCCGACGCGCATGGGTATCCGGCGGACCTCTATCTGGAGGGCTCCGACCAGCATCGCGGCTGGTTCGGCTCATCGCTCATGACCGGCTGCGCGGCCGATGCCCGCGCACCGTTCAAGGCAGTGCTGACGCACGGCTTCGCGGTCGACGGAGACGGCAAGAAGATGAGCAAGTCGCTGGGCAACACCGTCAGCCCGCAGGAGGTGGCGAATACGCGCGGCGCGGACATCATCCGCCTGTGGATCGCAAGCACCGACTACTCGACGGACATCTCCGTTTCGCAGGAGATCCTGGACCGCGTCGTCGAGATGTACCGGCGCATCCGCAACACCATCCGCTTCCTGCTGCTGAACGTATCGGACTTCGACGCGGCGACCGACAGCGTGGCCGCGGAGGATCTCGAGCGCGTCGACCAGTACGCCATGCTCCGCTGCCGCGAGCTCGCCGAGCAATGCCGCAAGAGCTACCGCGAGTACGACTTCGTTTCCGTGACCCGGCTGCTGCACGGCTACTGCGCGGAAGAGCTCGGCGGGTTCTACCTCGACGTGCTGAAAGACCGGCTGTACGCCAACGCGCGCGACAGCCATGAAAGACGCTCCGCGCAAACCGCGCTGCACGCCATCGTGCAGAACCTGCTGCTCCTGGCGGCGCCGATCCTCAGCTTCACCACTGAAGAAGCCTGGGCGGTGCTGTTCAAGTCGCAGGAAGATAGCGTGTTCGTCCACACCTGGGACGAAGCGATGCCACCTTGCATGGGCGACTCGGAGCTTGCCGAATTCTGGCGGCAGGTGAGGCTGCTTAGGCCCAGCGTGATGAAGGCGATCGAAGACATCCGCTCGTCGGGCGCCATCGGCCGATCGAGCGAGGCGAGCATCGTCATCGAAGCGCCTGCGGAGACCATCGAGTCGCTTGCGCTACTGAGTGCGGAACTGCCTTCGATCTTCATGGTCGCCGATGTGGCCTTGAAAGAAAGTGGCGGCGTCGAGGTCAAGGTCAGGCGCACCTCGTCGCTGCGCTGCATGAGGTGCTGGAGGCACGACGCCACGGTGACGGATGACGCCGAGCAGAAGATGCTTTGCGGGCGGTGCCGGACGGTGTTGTCTGGGCTTCTGGAGTTGAACGACGCCTGAGGGCGTGTGAAAGCACCTTCATTGGAATTCAGGAGCAGAAACAAAAAAGCCCAGCAGCGTGGAAGCTACTGGGCTTGTTTGGCGGAACCGGAGGGATTCGAACCCTCGATGAGGCTCTACACCCCATACTCCCTTAGCAGGGGAGCACCTTCGGCCACTCGGTCACAGTTCCTGAAAGAAGCCACGATTATGCCATTACTTAGGCGCTCGGTTGATCCAGATCGAACGCTTTATGCAGTGCGCGCACCGCAAGTTCCATATATTTTTCGTCGATCACGACCGAGGTCTTGATTTCGCTGGTCGAGATCATCTGGATGTTGATGCCCTCTTCGCTCAGCACGCGGAACATCTTGCTCGCGACGCCCACGTGGCTGCGCATGCCGATGCCCACGATGCTGACCTTGCAGATCTTGGTGTCGCCGACGATTTCGGTCGCGCCCAGCGAGGGCATGACCTTCGACTGCAGCAGGTCGACCGTCTTCGCGTATTCGTTGCGATGCACGGTGAAGCTGAAGTCGGTCTTGCCGTCCTTGCTCAGGTTCTGGATGATCACGTCGACTTCGATGTTGGCGTCTGCCACGGCACCGAGGATGTGATACGCGATGCCGGGCTTGTCGGGCACGCCGAGCACCGAGATCTTGGCTTCGTCGCGGTTGAATGCGATGCCGGATACGACGGCTTGTTCCATGTTTTCGTCTTCCTCGAAAGTGATCAGCGTGCCGGACTTGGCCTCTTCATTGATGTCGATGTCCCAGGGCGTGAAGCTCGAAAGCACACGCAGCGGCACCTTGTACTTGCCGGCGAATTCCACCGAGCGGATTTGCAGGACCTTGGAGCCCAGGCTCGCCATTTCGAGCATTTCCTCGAAGCTCACGGTCGTCAGGCGGCGTGCATCGGGCTCGACGCGCGGGTCGGTCGTGTAGACGCCGTCGACGTCGGTGTAGATCAGGCATTCGTTCGCCTTCATGGCCGCGGCGATGGCCACGGCCGAGGTGTCGCTGCCGCCACGGCCGAGCGTGGTGATGTTGCCGTCGTCGTCCACGCCCTGGAAGCCGGTGATGACCACCACCTTGCCCGCGTTCAGGTCGGCCATGACGCGCGCATCGTCGATGCTTTCGATGCGGGCCTTGGTGTAGGAGTTGTCGGTGCGCACCGAGACCTGCCAGCCGGCGTAGCTGACCGACTCGACGCCCTCTGCCTGCAGCGCGATGGCAAGCAGCGCCGACGACGCCTGCTCGCCGGTCGAGGCCAGCATGTCGAGCTCGCGGTTGTGCGCCACGCCAGGTTTGCTGGGCGCCAGCTCCTTGGCCAGGCCGAGCAGGCGGTTGGTCTCGCCGCTCATGGCACTCGGAACCACGATCATCTGGTGGCCTGCGCGCGCCCACTTGGCGACGCGCTTGGCGACATTCCTGATGCGCTCGGTCGAGCCCATCGACGTACCGCCGTATTTGTGAACGATCAATGCCATGGGTGAAATCAGAGAAAAGAAAAGGGCCGCTTGAAAGGCGGCGCCCTGCAAGCTGTCAGAGCAAAGTCTTCGGCGAGGGCAGGGCATTGTACCAATGCAGGAAATCGCCCTTCCGCTCGATGAATCCGGCGGCCACCTTGAGGTGGATCCGGTGGCCGCGCGTGGTGCAGGCGCGGACCTGGCTGAGCAGCTGCTCGAGCTGCGCCGCGCTGGGCGCGCAGCCGTGGGCCCGCATCAGCCAGTGGCGCAGCACATTGGCCTGCCGGGCATGCGACAAGGTTTGCAGCGTTGCAATGCGCGGCGGGTTGCCCACCGTCTCCAGGTCTTGGGCGGCAAGCTCGTCCAGCAGCTCCTGCGCCTGGGCGGCATGCCCGCTGCTGCGAGCGAAGGTGGCGCGGAACTGCGGAAAAGCCTGCGCCAGCGCCGGAAGCACCACGGCGCGAATCCGGTTGCGGGTGTAGCGCGCGTCGCCGTTGGTCGGGTCTTCGATCCACGGCAGGCCGCGCCCGGTCAGCCATTCACGGATGTCGGCACCGGCCACTCCCAGCAGCGGGCGATGGATTTCGAGCCCGCCCCGCTCCGCGTGCACCGGCATCGCGGCCAGCCCCGGAAGCCCCGCACCGCGCGAAAGCGCCAGCAACAGGGTTTCGATCTGGTCATCGGCGTGGTGGCCCAGCGCTATCGATTTGATAGCCGGAGCGCCCACATTCATGAGCGCCATCTCGGCAAACGCGCTGTAGCGGGCACGGCGGGCCGCGTCTTCCGGACTGTCTCCGCGCGCATGCCGTGCATCGACGCGATGAACGCGCAACGGTACGGCCAGACGTCCGCAAACGTCACGGCAATGCTGTTCGAAGTCGTCGGCTGCGGCCTGCAGCCCGTGATGCACGTGAAAGGCAACAACCTCGCCCGGCCGGCGCGCCGCGCAGGCGGCCAGCAGGGCCGTGGAATCGGCGCCCCCGCTGAACCCCACCGCCAGCGGCCAATGCGCCGGCTCGAACGCGGCCATGGCGCGTTCGAAAGCGGAGTTCATGACGGAGACTGCGTTACCTGCCGTTGTCGGCCTTGGTGTCGTTGAAACGGCCGTAGCTCTGCAGGCGCTCGTAGCGGCGATCCAGCAGTTCCTTCGGCTTCAGGTCGCTGACCTGGCGGAAGGCGTCGTTGAGCGCGCGCTTCAGGAACGCGGCCATCTGCCGATGGTCGCGGTGCGCGCCGCCGACGGGCTCGTTCACGATCTTGTCGACCAGGCCCAGCGCCTTGAGGCGGTGCGCGGTGATGCCCAATGCATCGGCCGCTTCCTGCGCCTTGTCGCTGGTCTTCCACAGGATGGAAGCGCAGCCCTCCGGACTGATCACCGAGTAGATCGAATACTGCAGCATCACCAGCTGGTCGCCGACCGAAATGGCCAGCGCGCCACCGGAACCGCCTTCGCCGATGATGGTGACGATGATCGGCACCTCGAGCTGAGCCATCTCGAAGATGTTGCGGCCGATGGCTTCCGACTGGCCGCGCTCCTCGGCGTCGATGCCGGGGTAGGCACCTGGCGTGTCCACGAAGGTGAACACCGGCAGCTTGAACTTCTCGGCCGTCTTCATGAGGCGCAGCGCCTTGCGGTAGCCCTCGGGCTTGCTCATGCCGAAGTTGCGCGCCGTACGTTCCTTGGTGTCGCGGCCCTTCTGGTGGCCCAGCACCATGCAGGGCACACCGTTGAAGCGCGCGAGGCCGCCCACGATCGACAGGTCGTCGGAAAAGTGCCGGTCGCCATGGAGTTCGACGAAATCGGTGAAGATTTCGTTGACGTAGTCGAGCGTATAGGGGCGCTCCGGATGCCGGGCGATCTTGGTGATCTGCCAGGGCGTCAGGTCGCTGTAGATGTCTTTGGTGAGTTGCTGGCTTTTCTTGCCGAGCTGATCGATTTCTTCAGAAATGTCGACCGCCGATTCGGTCTGTACATAGCGCAGTTCTTCGATCTTTGTTTCGAGTTCAGCAATGGGCTGCTCGAAGTCGAGGAAGGTTCGTTTCGCCAACGTCTTCTCCTGTGTTCAATATGCGACTGGAACCGGGTCCAGTGATCGCCAAATATACCAAGTCGCCACGCTGCAATACGGGGCCCAGGCCACGGCGACGTCGCGGGCATCGCTGCGGCTCACCGGATCGCCCGAAAAATAATTGACGCTGATGCCGTTGAGCAGTCCCAGGTCGTCTACAGGCAGCACGTTCGGGCGCATCAGGTGAAAGATGAGGAACATCTCGGCCGTCCAGCGGCCGATGCCGCGGATGGCCACGAGCTCTTCGATGATGAGCTCGTCCGACATGTCCTTCCACGAATCGACGTGCACCAGGCCCGAATCGAAGTGCAGGGCCAGGTCGACCAGGTACTCGATCTTGCGTGCCGAAAGGCCCGCGCCGCGCATGTCGTCGACCTTGAGCTTGAGCACGTTGGCCGGCGTCAGCTTGCGCGGCAATGCGGCGAACTTGTCCCAGACCGACTGCGCGGCCTTCACCGAAATCTGCTGGCCGACCACGCTGCGCGCCAGCGTGGTGAACGCGTCACCGCGCGATTCCAGGCAGGCGTCGCCGAACTTCGGGATCAACCGCTTCATGACGCGGTCTTTCCTGGAGAGATGCTTGCACGCCTCTTCCCAATAGTCCGGCGTATAGATCTGTACGCTGGACTTCTTGGTGGCGGGCATGGGGTTCGTCGTACCGTTCACTGCGCGGCCGCCCAGGTGGTTCCCGTGGGCGAGTCCTTGAGCACGATGCCCTGCTCGAGGAGTTCCTGGCGAATGCGATCGGCTTCGGCGAAGTTCTTTGCCGCCTTGGCAGCGGCACGCTCGGCAATGCGGGCCTGGATGGCCGCGTCGTCCAGCGTACTGCCGGCCTGCAGGAAAGCCCGCGGGTCGCCCTGCAGCAGGCCCAGCGAACCGGCCAGCGCTTTCAGCAAGCCGGCGGTCTCGGCGGACTTGGTGCGGTTGACCTCGCCGGCCAGTTCGAACAGCACGGCAATGGCTTCGGGCGTGCCGAAGTCCTCGTCCATGGCGGCCTTGAAGCGCGCGGCGTAGGGCTGGGCCCAGTCGATGGCCACTTCAGCCGGTGCGACGAGGTCGAGCGCGGTGTACAGGCGCTTGAGCGAATTGCGGGCGTCGTCCAGGTGCGCGTCGCTGTAGTTGAGCGCGCTGCGGTAATGCGTGCGTACCAGGAAGAAGCGCAGGCTTTCGGCGTCGTACTTCTGCAGCACTTCGCGGATGGTGAAGAAGTTGCCCAGGCTCTTGGACATCTTCTCGTTGTCCACGCGAACGAAGCCGTTGTGCACCCAGAAGCGCGACAGCGGCTTGCCGTTGGCGCCTTCGCTCTGGGCAATTTCGTTCTCGTGATGCGGGAACTGCAGGTCGGCACCTCCGCCGTGGATGTCGAAGGTCTCGCCCAGCGTGGCGCAGCTCATGGCCGAGCACTCGATGTGCCAGCCCGGCCGGCCGGTGCCGTAGGCGCTTTCCCATTTGGCGTCGGCGGGCTCGGTCGGCTTTGCGGCCTTCCAGAGCACGAAGTCGAGCGGGTCCTGCTTGCCGTCGAGCACGGCCACGCGCTCGCCCGCATGCAGTTCGTCGAGCGACTTGCCCGACAGCTTGCCGTAGCCCGGAAACTTGCGCACCGCGTAGTTCACGTCGCCGTTGTCCGAGCGGTAGGCCAGGCCCTTCTGCTCCAGCTTTTCGATGATGCCGAGCATCTGCGGCACGTATTCGGTGGCGCGCGGCTCGATGGTGGGCGGCTCGATGCCGAGCGCACCGATGTCCTCGTGCATGGCCGCGATCACTTCGTCGGTCAGCTCGCGGATGGTGATGCCGCGCTGTACGGAGCGGGCGATGATCTTGTCGTCGATGTCGGTGATGTTGCGCACGTAGGTCACGGCGTAGTCGCTGGCGCGCAGCCAGCGCTGCACCACGTCGAACGCCATCATCATGCGGGCGTGGCCGATGTGGCAGAAATCGTAGACCGTCATGCCGCAAACGTACATGCGCACCTGTCCGGGTTGCAGGGGGGAGAATTCCTCCAATTCACGCGACAGCGTGTTGTAGATGCGCAGACTCATGAGATTCGGAAAACGTCGCTTCGCGCACGTGCGGCACGGGCGAACGACGATGTTTTTCAGGGGTGACGGGGGCTGTGGTCGCGAGGGGTTGGACATGGCCCCTCGGCTACAATGCAACCTAGTATAAACGGCTGCTGCCGAGTATCTCCCGGGTGTTCCCCAAGCCCGCACTTCCCACTCCGAGGCTTCATGAAGCACGCCGCTTTCTCCAGACTCTCCCTTGCTTTCGTCCTGCTGTTCAGCCTGTGGGGCGCCGCGCATGCCAACGAGTATGACGACGTGAACACGCTGCTGCGCCAGGGCAAGCCGGCCGAAGCGCTCGCCAAGGCCGACACCTACATCGCCGGCAAGCCGCGCGACCCGCAGATGCGTTTCCTGCGCGGCGTGATCCTCACCGAGCAGAACAAGCAGGACGAGGCCATCGCCGCCTTCACCCAGCTCACGCAGGACTTCCCCGAGCTGTCCGAGCCCTACAACAACCTCGCCGCGCTCTATGCGTCGCAAAGCAAGTTCGACCAGGCGCGCTCCGCCCTCGAACAGGCCATCAAGCTCAACCCGAACTACGCCACCGCGCACGAGAACCTGGGCGACGTGTACGCCCGCCTCGCGGCACAGGAATACGTGCGCGCCCAGCAGTTCGCCAGCACCAATCCGAGCGTCGCGCCCAAGCTGGCGCTGATCCGCCAGATCTTCACGCCCAAGGCCGAAGCCGAGGCTGCCGCGCTGCCCAACGCGCCGGTGGTCATCCGCAAGCCGGTCGGCCGCACCAGCAAGTAAGCGAGCGAGGTCTCCCGCGCGACGGCGACAGATTCGTCGTGCGCCCCCCCGCTCTCCCCCATCCGCACACGGAGCATCACTTGACGATCCACGCACTCTCCCGATTCAGCCGCCGCAGCGCCCTCGTGCTGGCCGCCGCACTCACGTTCGCCGCCGCCGGGCATGCACAGACCTCCTCCCCGCGCGTCAAGCTCGCCACTTCGGCCGGCGACATCGTGGTCGAACTCGACGCCGCCAAGGCGCCGAAGTCGGTCGAGAACTTCCTGCAGTACGTCAACGACAAGCACTACGACGGCACGGTGTTCCACCGCGTCATCGACGGCTTCATGATCCAGGGTGGCGGCTTCACCGCCGACCTGAAGCAGAAGCCCACCCGAGCGCCCATTCCGCTGGAAGCCAGCAACGGCCTGAAGAACGACAAGTACACCATTGCCATGGCCCGCACCGGCAACCCCGATTCGGCCACCTCGCAGTTCTTCATCAACGTGAAGAACAACGACTCGCTCAACGCACCCAACCCCGACGGCTACGGCTACACCGTGTTCGGCAAGGTCGTCTCCGGCACCGACGTGGTCGACAAGATCCGCGCCGTGCAGACCGGCAACAAGGGCGGCATGCAGAACGTGCCTGTCGAGCCCATCACCATCAAGTCCGCCACCGTGGTGGCGAAGTAATCCGTTTTCCGAAGAAGGAGTCCCTCATGAGCAACCCACAAGTCGAACTGCACATCAAGAACTACGGCGTGATCACGCTCGAACTCGACGCCGCCAAGGCGCCGAAGTCGGTCGAGAACTTCGTCTCGTACGTCAAGAAGGGCCACTACGACAACACGGTGTTCCACCGCGTGATCCCCGGTTTCATGGTGCAGGGCGGCGGTTTCGAGCCCGGCATGACGCAAAAACCCACCGGCGCCGAGATCGAGAACGAAGCCAACAACGGCCTGAAAAACGACAACTACACCGTCGCCATGGCCCGCACCAGCGCGCCCCACTCGGCCACGGCCCAGTTCTTCATCAACGTGTCGGACAACGGCTTCCTGAACCACACCGCGCCTTCGGCCCAGGGCTGGGGCTATGCCGTGTTCGGCAAGGTCGTCTCCGGCACCGAGGTCGTCGACAAGATCAAGGCCGTGAAGACGGGCCGCAAGGGCTTCCATGACGACGTGCCGCTCGAAGACGTCGTGATCGAAAAGGCCGTCGTCACTGCAGAGTGATCGCGAGCCCCCGGTGGCGGCAGCGATGACGGTGTTCAATGAACTGGTGGCGCCCGCCGCCTGGCGCACTGTCGACCTGATCTCCGACCTGCACCTGCAGGCCGGCGAGCACGCCACTTTCGAGGCCTGGCAGGGCTACCTGCAGACCACGCCGGCCGACGCGCTGATCATCCTCGGCGACCTGTTCGAAGTGTGGGTCGGCGACGATGCCGCCGCCCAGCCCGGCTTCGAGGCGCAATGCGCCGAACTGCTGCGCCGTACGGCGCAGCGACTGCCGGTGTACTTCATGCACGGCAACCGCGACTTCCTGGTCGGCCCCGCGCTCGCGGCGCAATGCGGCTTCACGCTGCTGGACGACCCCACGGTGCTGGTGCTGCATGGCCAGCGCTGGCTGCTGAGCCACGGCGATGCCCTCTGCCTCGAAGACACCGACTACCTCAAGTTCCGCGCCCAGGTTCGCACGCCCGCATGGCAGGCTGCGTTTCTCGCGCGCCCGCTCGAGGAGCGCCGTGCGCTCGCACGTTCGATGCGGGTGCAGAGCGAGGACCGCAAGCGCGATCCCTCTGTCGTCTGGGCCGACGTCGACACCGCCGCCGCGCGCCAATGGCTGCAGCAGGCCCAGGCCAACGCCCTGGTGCACGGCCACACGCATCGCCCCGCCGATCACGACCTGGGCGAAGGCCTGCGCCGCATCGTTCTGAGCGACTGGGACGCAGCCGCCCATCCGCCGCGCGCGCAGCTGCTCTGTCTTTCCTCCGCCGGCGCCCAGCGCGTCGATCTGCGCTAGCCGCGCCGCCGCCACCGATGTTCAAGTGGCTGCGCCGGTTGCGCGCCCTGCCCCCGATCCCCGATGCCGCATGGCAGGCCGTGCTTACGCGCTACGCTTTCCTCGCCGACCGCCCCGCCGCCGACCTGCAAAGGCTGCGCACCCTGACCGCCGAGTTCCTTCGCGACAAGGAATTCCACGGCGCCCGCAACTTCAGCATCACCAATGAAGTGGCGCTGGCCATCGCCGCGCAGGCCGTGCTCCCGGTGCTGCATCTCAAGGGCGGCCTGGCCTGGTACGACGATTTCGTCGGCATCGTGGTGCATCGCTCCGAGGTCGTGGCCCGCCGCAAGGTGGTCGACGACGCGCAGGTGGTGCATGAGTACAACGAGGTCGTGGCCGGCGAGGCCATGGACCGCGGCCCGGTCATGCTGAGCTGGGACGACGTGCTCGCGAGCAGCATTACCTCGGACCGCGGCTACAACGTCGTGATCCACGAGTTCGCCCACAAGATCGACATGCGCAACGGCGACGCCAACGGCTGCCCGCCACTGCCGGCCGGCTTTGCGGGCAAGCGCAATGCGCGCGAGGCCCGCGCGGCGTGGATGGCCGTGCTGAAGCCCGCCTACGACGACTTCCGCGAAAAAACCATCCTGGCCGAACGCTTCGGTGCCGAACCGCCGTGGCTCGACGCCTACGGGGCGACATCGATCAGCGAGTTCTTCGCCGTCGCCTGCGAGGCCTACTTCGTGAACCGCCCGAATTTCGGCCGGGACTTCCCCGAAGTGCTCGCGATCTTCGATGAATTCTTTCTGCCTAAAAGGCCTCAATCCCTCGTCTGATCTCGATTGTTTGCTATCTATTTGATAGCGATCCAACCTTTAATATTGACGGGTTATCAACTCGCAAAAAAGGTAAACAACATGAGGGATTGGTTCTATCAGCTCACCGGCAAGGCATGGCTTGCGCTGGTGATCGGCATCGGAATCCTGGGGTGGGCAGGCTACGCACAGTTCAAGGCCAACGCCGACACGCACGGCACGGCGGTCGAAGACCTGGTGGCCAAAAGCGGCACCATCGTCAGCGGCAGCGAAATCACCGAAACCACCAAGCGCCGACGCGGCGGCAGCACGACGCGCCGCTATTTCGTGCTCGACGCCAAGGTGGCCGACGGCAGCAGCGAAAAATGGCGCGTCGACTATGCGGTGGGCCGCAGCAAGCTGGAGCCGCTGATCGACGAAGCGGTCGACGTACGCGTCGATCCCTCGGACAACAACCTGGTCTACGAGGTCAAGTTGAAGGGCCAGCCGGTGGTGTCGCTGGCCGATGTGCAGAAAATCATGGAAAACAAGGACAAGGCGGCGGCGTCGAGCGCTACCGACAAAGGCACGCTGATCGTCGGCATCGTCGCGCTGTTGCTGGGCATCGGCGGGCTGTTCATCCGGCGCCGCATTGCCAGCGGCCATGCGGCGGAACAGGCGGCGGCGGTGCAGACGCCTGTGATCGGCGAGAAGGTCTGACCTTCCCCCTGCCCTCGCAGCCCAAAGAAAAAGACGCCCGCGGGCGTCTTTTTCATGGCTGCAGGAAAACGGCCTTACTTGCGCAGCAGCGCCTTCAGCGCGTTCTGCAGGCGACGGGCGCTCGCGGCGTCGTGCGCGGCGGCCAGCACCTTGCCGGCGTCCTGGCCCCAGGTCTGTGCCGGCGCCGGATCGCCCCGCTTCGTCAGCAGCTTGAGCTGCAGCGCGCGGCGTGCATCGAGTTGCTCGGCGGGCGTCGGCACTTCGGCGGCCATTTCGAGGCGCAGCAGCGCTTCGGCGGCATCGCCCGCAGCAGCCGTCGGCGCGGAGCCGATGGCCTGCGACCAGCCGGTGCGCACGGCCGGCGTAACGGCGCGACCCAGTTCCTGCACGCTGGGCAGGCGGGCGGCATCGCGCTGCTCCCAGGCGCCGAGCACCTGCGTCAAGGCTTCGCCGTGCGCCTGCGCGGCGAGCTTGCGCAGTGCCATGTCGGCGCGCTCGAGCGCTTCGCGCTGGGCGCGGAAAGCCGCGTCGCCAAGGCGCGGGCCGCGGTCTTCACGCGGCGGACGGTCGCCGAAGCGGCCGCCACCAGGGGCTCCGCGATCGCCACGATCACCGGAGCGCGGAGCGCCACGATCGCCGCCGGGGCGACCCGGGCCACCCGCACCGGGCCGGCCGGCATCGCGCCGGTCGCCGAAGCGGCCGCCAGCGCCGCGAGCGGCGGGCGCCGCCTCGGTCTTCTTGCTGCTCGGACGGTCGTCGCCGCGCATGGCAACCACCGGCTTGGGCGCGGGCTTCGGCGCGGCAGCGGGGGCTTCCGCAGCGGCGTCGCTGCGTGCCGAGGCGTCCGCGCCATCGGCGGGCGCCACCAGATCGGCCGAAGCGGCAGGCGCCTCGGTGTGCGTGCCGGGCGAGGCTTCCGCGTCGCTCGGGCTGGGTGCCTGCTCAGCGCTCTCGCCGAATTCGGCAGCGGCCTGGCCCGGAGCCACGACCTCGGTCGCGCCGACCGACGGGCCGTCGCTCGTGGGGGCTGCCTGCTCGGCCTTCGGAGCCGGAGGCGGCGCTTCACCACGCAGCGCGCCTTCCAGGCGAGCGATGGCCGCGCGGATCTTCTGCACATCGCCGCCGGCATTGGCGGCATCGAGCGCCTTCGAGGCGTCGAGCACATGGCGGTCGTGCTCGCTCATCGCGGCCGAAGCCTTTTCACGCTCGGCCGTCTTGCGATTGAAGGCCTCGTCGATGGGCGCGCGGAAGGCGTCCCACAGCTTCTGCTCGTGGCGGCGGTCGAGCGGCACGCCTTGCGCCTCGGCCTGCCAGCGCTGCTGCAGCGCCTTGACGGCGTCGATACGCAGCATTGGCTGGGCGCCGAGCTCGGTCGCCTCGGCAATCATGGCCTGACGACGCTCGACACTCGCCTTCTGCGCAGTCTCGAACGGTGCACGGGCGGCACCGAAGGCTTCGTTCCACTGCGGCTGCAGTTCCGCGAAGACCTTCTCGCCCACATGGCCGGCGTCGCGCCAGCGGTCGGCGAACTGGTGCAGCGCACGGTTGTGCGCCTTCAGGTCGGTGGCGCCGGCGTGTTCCGCTGCCCAGGCCTTGACTTCTTCGATGAGTGCCACGCGATGGGCGCGGTGCTCGGCAGCGTCGGCGCGGACTTTCTCCAGCCAGGCCTCGACCACCTTGTGGGCCTCGTTGCAGGCTTCGTCGAAGCGCTTCCAGAGCGCGTGGTTCGGCACGCCACCCTGGTCGGCCTGCTTCCACTGGTCGCGCAGGGCGCGCAGCGTTTCCTGCATCTTGCGGCCGCCGAGGGCCTGGCCTTCGGGACGCTTGAGCAAGCCTTCGGCCTTGGCGACGAGGTCTTCGCGCACCTTGTCGGCGCTCCAGCGCTGCCAGCCTTCGAGTTCGCCGGCGGCCACGAGCGCGGCATGCACGCGGGCTTCTAGCGGCGCCTCGACCAGCTTGCCGTGTTCCTTGAGTACGGCGCGCAGCGCGGCTGCGGCGCCGGCGCTGGCCTTGCCGTGGCCTTCGGCGGTTTCCTGCTCGAGCTTGGCGAGCGCGGCCTGCACCGCGTCTTGCGCGGCGGCACGCACGGCCGGATCGACCTTGGGCACGGCAGGGCGTGCGGGAGCGGCGACCTTCGGAGCTACGACTTCACCACGCGCGGCGCGCAGTTCGTCTGCCCACACGGGCACTGGCGGCAGCGGCGCCGCGGCATCCGCGGCGGCAGCAATGGCCAGGGCCAGCGCGCTGTGGAAGGAGTCGGAGACCACCAGCAGTTGCGACTTCGACGACTCGAGCTGCGGCGCGAACTTGGCGTCCAGGCTAGTCCAGTTGGCGTCGCCGGTGATTTCGGTCGCCTGCTGCTGCCAGTGGGCCACGTCGGCGCGCAGCGATTCTTCGGCGGCCTGGGCGTCCTGCCAGCCCTTGGTCGACAGCACTTCGAAGCGCTGGGCCAGCAGCACGGCGGCTTCGCGGTGCACCTGCGCGCGATGCTGCAGGTCTTCGATGCCCTTGACGCGCTCCGCCAGCTTGAGCTTCAGGCCGGCCAGCGGTTCACGCGACAGCGGTGCGCCGGCCTTGGCGGCGTCACGCTGCCATGCCAGTGCGTCGGCGATGTTGAGCTTGGACTGTGCGAGCAGCGCCTCGGCCTTTTGCGCCCATTCGGCCGCAATGGCCTCCTGGCCCTTGGCGCGCTTGAGTTCGTCGAGTTTTTCGCGCAGCAGGCGTGCGGCGCCCTTGTCACGTCCGCTCAGCTCCTTGAAGACTTCCTGCATCTGCTCGGGCGCGGGGTTGCCAGCGAGCCAGTCGCGGATGCGCGCGGCGCGCTCGCCGGAAGTCGGCGCGGTGAAGGCGCCGCCGGTCAGCGTGTCGAGGGCCTGAATGTCGTGTGGCTTGGAAGAAGTAGAGGTCACTGCGCGAAATCGTTGTCTTAGTAGAGAAAGCAAAGGCGCCGGCAAGGGCCGGCGCACATCGACATTTTCACCCAGTTGCGGCCGGCCACCGAATTCCGTCCTGGAACCGTGACGAGCCCGGGGTTGCTGGCTGGGAGATTGACGGACTACATATATAGCAAGCGGTGGAAAAAAACCAAGTCCCTGGGGCGGTTCTGCCGCATCACTTCATGGTGAGGCTGAGCTCGGCGCCCGGCTTCCAGTCGGTGCCGCTGGCGGTGGTGCGCACCGCGCCCAGGAACAGGCGTTCGCTCGGCACGCTCTTCGCAAGCAGGTAGTCGCGCACGGCCGCGCCGCGCTCGACCGCCAACTGCCGCATCGACTCCTCGTCGACCGGCACGCTCGCGAACAGCAGATTCTCCATGTCCTTGAGCGGCAGGTCCTTGGCAAGGCCGACGAGGTTGCGCGGCTTCGTGATGTCCGCGCGCTTGTAGACGGCGGTCAGCAGCTCGGGGTATTCGGCATTGGTAACAGGCGGCACGTCGGTGCCGGCCTGGCCACCGCGCACCGCGACGCGGCGCTTCTCGGCCAGGGTCAGCTGGCGCACGCGCTGGCGCTGGTAGGCATCGCGCTCCTTGTCGAGGCTGGCGGTGCCCACGACCGTCATCTGCAGCGTGGGCCGGTCGGTCAGGGCCTTCGCGACCTTGTCCAGGCTTTCCTTGGCGGCAGTGCTCAGGTCCGAGCTGCCTGCATCGAAGGTAATGGCGCTCGATTCGCCGCTGCCGCCGCCCAGGCCATCGGTCAGCAGGCTGAACGGCGCGGTCACCGCCTTGACGATCAGGTTGACCACGGCCTTCCAGATCAGCGGGCCGACGCTGAATTGCGGGTCGTTGAGCGAGCCGCTCAGCGGCAGGTCGACGTCGATCACGCCGTTGCGGTCGGCCAGCAGGGCCACCGCCAGCTTCACCGGCAGGCTGGCGGGTGCACCCGCCACTTCATCGCCGAACTGCAGCTGGTTGAGCACCAGCTTGTTGGTGGCCGTGAGCTGGCCGTCGGCCGCCACCTTGTAGTTGACGTCCATGCTCATCTTGCCGCGCTCGATGCCGTGGCCGGCGTAGCGCACCGAGTACGGCGACAGCGGCGCGAGGTCGAGGTCGCGCATCTTGGCGGTGATGTCGAGCTCGAGCGGCTTGACCAGCGGATTGAGCTTGCCGGAGATCTCCAGTGCCGCGGTCTGCTGCGCCTTGCCGCGCAGTTCGAGGTCGGCCAGCGCGGGCCGACCGCCCTCGCCCTTCGGCGGATTGGACGAGAACGAACTGAGCTTGCCGGTCAGCTCGCTGAGGTCGGCGGAGTAGTTGGGCTTGACGAACAGGTCGGTGAAGTCGATCTTGCCGTTCACCAGGCTCATCGGGCCGAAGTTGATGACCGGCGCCAGGCCCGTATCGGCCGCGGCCGGTGCGGGCGTCGCCGCGGCGGTTGCCGCCGGCTTGGCGGGTTCGGGCGCGCCGCCGACCATTTCCTCGGCAGACACCGAGCGACCGGCGGGCTTCTGCGCCGCTGCCCGGGCCGTCGTGGTGGTGGTCGCTCCGCCCGGCCCCTTGCGGGTGCTCGCCTCGCCCGCGGCGGCGGCCGCGGCGTTGGCTTCCGCCTCGCCCTTCTTGGTCAGGCTCAGCAGGTTCAGCCGGCCGGTGGGGTCGACGATCACGCGGGCGAAGAAGTCGGTCAGCGTGGTCTCGCGCACGTCGACCGTCGGGGCCACGTTGGGAGCCATGCTGACCTGCAGACCGCGCAGGCTCAGCGTCTTCCAGCTCAGCAACTGGTTGGTGTTGCGGTCGAAGCCCGGCGACTGCGTGAGAGAAACGCTGTTGGCGCGGAAGTCGTCGAGCGCGGTGTCGCCGGCCAGCTTGATGCTCATGCCGGCGGGCGTGGTCGCGTAGCGCACCGTGCCGCGGTAGCTCGCGAAGGCGCGGCGGATGTCGACGTTGAGCGCGTCGGCGTAGTAGGCCTTGAAAGCATGCGCCGGGAACGACGCCACCTCGAGCCGGCCCTCGGCCGCCAGCGGCTTGAGAACGACGTTGCCCTTGTAGTCGAAGCGCCCCGGATCGGACCGCCCGGAGCCGATGCGGCCCGACACTTCCAGCGGGGAAGTCGCGTTCGTTTCGGGGGCGAGCTTTTGGGCGAGCAGCTTGAACGCGGTGACTTCGATCGTCACCGGGGTCGCGGAAGCCTTGTCTGAATAAGAGAGCGCACCGTTGTCGACGGCCAGCTTGCCGATGGTCAGCGCCCAAGGCTTGGTGTTGGCGCCGGGCTGAGGCGCCTCAGCGGCGGCAGGCTTTGGCGCTGCCACCTTGGCTTCGGCTTCCTTGGTGCCGTCGCCGGCCGGTGTCTTGATCCAGCGCTCGAACATCCAGCGCTTTTCGTTGTCGCGCTCGATGCGCACCTTCGGGTTGGTGGCCGTGAACGAAGCCACGTTCAGCGTGTGGTTCGTCATGTCGGCCTCGGCGTCGACCAGCTCGAAGCGCCCGACGCTGGCCAGCGCAGTCTTGGCCTGGGTCAGCGCGAGCCCGTCCGCGGCCAGGCGGCGGGCCTTGAACTTGAGGTTGGGCTGGGCCCAGGCGATGTCGATCTGCCCGCTGAGCTTGCCGTCGAGCGTGGGCTCCAGGCTCTGTGCCAGATAAGGAGCAGCCAGCGACAGCGGCAGCGCATCGACCTCGGTTTCCACGTCGGCCGCCTTGTCGGTGGCGCTGCCCTTGAACTTGAGCGAGGCGCCGGCAATGGCGGTGCTGCCGTTGAACTGGGCTGGCTTGTCCATGGGCCAGGCGACGCCGGTGACATCGAAGCCGAGCTCGGTCACATCGATGGCTGCGGCGGGCTTGACGGTTTCATCCCGCCAGCCGATGCGGCCACCGCTCAGCGCGACCTTGTCGACCTGCACCTTCAGCACCGGCTTTTCGGCGGGCTGGCTGGCCGGCGGACTCGCGGGCGCCGCTGGCAGGGGCGCGGCCTTTTCCGTAGCGCCGGTGGCGGGGTCGGTGGCCAGCAGGTTGAGCTGGCCGGCGGCATCGCGCGCCACCGCCAATTGCGGATTGACCAGCGCGATCTCGCTCAGGTGAAACACCGACTCCAGCGGCCGCACGTCGTCCAGCGCGAGCTTGAGCGACTCGAAAGCCAGCAGGTCGCGCCCGCGCGCGTCGGCCACTTTGGTGGTGTGCGCCTCGACCGTACCGGTGATCTTCAGCCCGTTGGTGGCGCCGTGCTCGAAGCCGATCTTCAGGTCGGCGTCGAGGCTGCCCGCCTGCAGGCGCACCGGCAGTCCGCCCGGGATGTAGCCGAGGTACGGCACCAGGTCGAGCCCCTTGAACTGCACGTGCGCGTCGGTCTTGCGGCTGTCGGCAAAGGGCGTGGTGAGGGCCGCCGAGTCGAACTTGCTGCCGTTGAGCACGAAGGCGAGCTTGGGCTCTGTGTTGATGTCGCGCTTCGAATCGAGGTTGCTCAGGAAAGGCACCTTGAGAACGAAGTCGCGCAGCTCATGCTTGCGCTTGACGGTCTGGTCGTCGAAGTCGACCGAGCCGCCATTGATCGCGATGTTGTAGATGGCAAAGCGCGCCGGCTTGGCCTTCGGGTCGGCGGGCGGGCCGGCCGACAGCTTGGCCAGGATGTCGTCGATGTCGTATTTGCCGTCGGCCTGGTGCGTGAGCAGGATGGCCGGCGCGTCGATGGACACGGCATCGATCACCGGTGCGAGGCGGAAGATGGATTGCAGCTCGGCATCGGCATAGATGCGCTGGATGGCCAACTGCGACTTGCTGCCATCGGCGGTGGCTATGCGCAGGTCGTTCAGCGTGAGCTCCAGCGTCCAGGGCTTGAAGTCGATCTTGCCGACGGTCACCTGCCGGCCTAGCTTCTCGCTTGCAATCTTCTGAAGCTGGCTCTTGGCGATCGGTGGCACTGCCAGCCAGGCGATGACCCAGAAGGCCAACAACGACAGCAACGCGACGATCCCACGCCGCACCCATTTGTTCTGTTTGATCGAAGCTACGTCCATCGCCGGAGTGTGCCGCAAAGACGCGTCAACTCTCCATAGCCGGAGCAACCGCGGCCGCGCTTCGGAAGAAATACCGGAAACACCGGAGAAGCTCCTCTGGGGCGCGCAAAAAAGAAAGCCCGATGGCTCGACGAATGCCTTGCCACCGGGCTTGATGGCGGGCGCTAGACCCATGCCATCGTTTCGCGCGACCGGAAGTTAGTGGTTCCCGCCGTGCTGGCAGCAAGAGATTGCCACCGTGGATCCTCGGTCGTTCGAGCCCTTGACTTGCACCTCGGGCTGCCTGACCTCGGAAAAACGCCTGAAAACCTCAGGCCCGTTCAGATTAGGCGTCTCACCCTTGCTTTGCAAATGCAAATTACAAAGGGATTTCACCTAAGACAAAACACCTCGAAACCACGAACTTTTTAAACAACTATTAGCATAAAGATGCAATTCCTTATGCTTGACCAGGTATTAACCCACGCTAGAATCCGGCCTGCCCTGACTGCCTGACGCAGCAGAGCCTCCCTGAATCCGCTGCCGAATCCCAACCGGCTTGATCAGGTCGCCGCGCTCCTAACCCACCTCCACTCCATGCGCGGAGCCTGATTCGTACCAATCCAAGCGCCGCTGCCTTCATCCATCGCCCTCAACGGCTTTGCGTATCAGGTGCCGCACAGAAAGGAAGAGCGATGAACAAGGCGTTCGATGCCACAGCCCGCGGGCTACGGACCTTCGTGTCCGATGTGGCAGACGGCTTTTTTGAAATTACCCACAACGGGTTTGCACTGGTCGGTCTGGCCATCGTGTTCGCGGCCCTCGCCCTCGTGGCGCGGCCCGACCTGCGCAAGACCGGCGAGGAGCAGCTGATGGGCTGGCTGCAGTCGCGCAAGCCCGCGCCTGAAGCCACCGACCTCGAGCCGACCGCCATCGAGCGCACCACGGCCGCGAGCCCCAGCGACCTGCCCAAACAGCAGGCCGCAGTGGCTTACTGGCTGAGCAAGAAGTACCGCGTGGCCGCCGAGCCGCTGAGCGTGCTGGTGGCCGAGGCCTACGGCATCGGCAAGCGCACGAAGATCGACCCGACCCTGATCCTCGCGATCATGGCCGTCGAGTCCAGCTTCAACCCCTTTGCGCAGAGCCAGGTCGGCGCGCAAGGCCTGATGCAGGTCATGACCCGCGTGCACGGCGACAAGTACGAAAGCGCGGGCGGCACGCTCACCGCCTTCGACCCCGTGACCAACATGCGCGTGGGCGTCAAGGTATTGCAGGAATGCATCGCCCGCGCCGGTTCGCTCGAAGGCGGCCTGCGCTACTACGTGGGCGCGGCCAATCTCGAGGACGACGGCGGCTACGCCGCCAAGGTGATGGCCGAACACGAGCGCCTGCTGCAGGTGGCCAACGGCCGTGCGCCGTCGATCACGCCGCCGGGCGTGCGCGCCCAGCCGCTGCCCGTGGTGGCGCCGGCCAAACCCGAAGAAGGCAGCGAGCCGGCCAAGGTCGCCCTGCTCTCCTCCGTCTCCTGAGGGTTCTCTGGCCGGGTACGGGCAGGCGTGCGCTACACTCGGCCTGTACGCGACTGGCGATAGGCGCAGCACCCTGAAAAGGTGTCCCGCGCTGACGTGGAATACCACTGGGAAGCGTACCGCCTGACCACAACAGGCGTTCAGCCGTTCGCCTGGGCAGCCCTTGTTTGGTTGAAGAACAAGGACCTCGTCTTCAAAGGACTGCCATGTACCAACGCAATATCCTGGTCGAACAGACCGATCCCGAAATCTGGGCCGCCATTCAAGCCGAAAACGCGCGCCAGGAACACCACATCGAGCTGATCGCCAGCGAGAACTACGCCTCGCCGGCCGTCATGGCCGCCCAGGGCTCGCAGCTCACCAACAAGTACGCAGAAGGCTATCCGGGCAAGCGCTACTACGGTGGCTGCGAGCACGTCGACGTGGCCGAGCAGCTGGCCATCGACCGCGTCAAGCAGATCTTCGGCGCCGACGCCGCCAACGTGCAGCCGCATTGCGGCGCATCGGCCAACGAAGCCGTGATGCTCGCCTTCCTGAAGCCCGGCGACACCATCATGGGCATGAGCCTGGCCGAAGGCGGCCACCTGACCCACGGCATGCCGCTGAACATGAGCGGCAAGTGGTTCAACGTCGTGAGCTACGGCCTGGACGCCAACGAAGCCATCGACTACGACGCGATGGAACGCAAGGCGCATGAACACATGCCCAAGCTGATCATCGCGGGCGCGTCGGCTTACTCGCTGCGCATCGACTTCGAGCGCTTCGCCAAGGTGGCCAAGGACGTCGGCGCCATCTTCATGGTCGACATCGCCCACTACGCCGGCCTCGTGGCTGCGGGCGTGTACCCCAACCCGGTGCCGCACGCCGACATCGTCACCTCCACCACGCACAAGAGCCTGCGCGGCCCTCGCGGCGGCATCATCCTGATGAAGTCGCAGCACGAGAAGGCCATCAACAGCGCGATCTTCCCCGGCCTGCAAGGCGGCCCGCTGATGCACGTGATTGCCGCCAAGGCGGTCGCGTTCAAGGAAGCAATGTCGCCCGAGTTCAAGGCCTACCAGCAACAGGTGGTCAAGAACGCCCAGATCGTGGCCGACACCCTGACCCAGCGCGGCCTGCGCATCGTGAGCGGCCGCACCGAAAGCCATGTGATGCTGGTCGACCTGCGCGCCAAGGGCATCACCGGCAAGGAAGCGGAAGCCGTGCTGGGCAGCGCCCACATGACGATCAACAAGAACGCGATCCCCAACGACCCGGAAAAGCCGATGGTCACCAGCGGCGTGCGTATCGGCACCCCCGCCATGACCACCCGCGGCTTCAAGGACGAAGAGGCCCGCATCACCGCGAACCTGATCGCCGACGTGCTCGAGAACCCGCGCGACGCGGCGAACATCGATGCCGTGCGCGCCAAGGTGCACGCGCTGACGAGCCGCTTCCCTGTCTACCGCTGAACTGGAAATCCCGACCGCATGAAATGCCCTTTTTGCGGTCATCTTGAAACGCAGGTCGTCGAGACCCGCGTTTCGGAAGACGCCGACTTCGTCCGCAGGCGCCGCCAGTGCAGCGCCTGCGACAAGCGCTTCACCACCTACGAGCGCCCCGACGTCAATTTTCCGGTCGTCGTCAAGAAAGACGGCAGCCGCGCCGACTTCGATTCGTCGAAAGTGCGCGCCTCGATGATGCTGGCGCTGCGCAAGCGCCCTGTGAGCATCGAGCAGATCGACAACGCCCTGCTTCGCATAGAGCAGAAGCTGCTGGCCAGCGGCCTGCGCGAAATCGACTCGACCAAGGTGGGCGAGCTCGTGATGCGCGAACTCAAGAAGCTCGACAAGGTCGCCTATGTGCGCTTTGCCTCGGTGTACCGCAGCTTTGAAGACGTGGACGAGTTCAGGCAGTTGCTGCGCGACATCTGAGCCTCGCCGGCAACCGCCGCACTCTCACAGACACTTCAACGGTTCCAGCAAAGCTGCACCAGCGCACTCGAAGCGTCTGTGCTGCTGCCCGCCAGCTTGACGCCCTGCTGGTTGATCGTGAGCGTTCCGCATTCGTCGCTGCGCGAAGCCCCGCCTGGAACGGCTTGCAAGGTGTAGCTGGTCGCAGTTCTTGCGGCATAGCTGATGGAATAGTTCGCCGTACCGGACGATGGTGCCTGCCTCAGTCCGGCCGGCAACGCAACGGTCGCCGGGGGATAGCTTCCGTTGGCGGTCATGTAGCGTTCGGTCCACTGCGCCGCCTGCAGCAACTGTTGCTTGGCATCGGCGCGCTTGGCCCGCAGCACGTAGCGCGTGTAGTTGGGATAGGCGA
The DNA here is from genome assembly GCF_965279555.1 of Variovorax sp. Classification (NCBI taxonomy): domain Bacteria; kingdom Pseudomonadati; phylum Pseudomonadota; class Betaproteobacteria; order Burkholderiales; family Comamonadaceae; genus Variovorax; species Variovorax sp. The sequence continues at coordinate 2,760,377 of NZ_OZ257247.1, forward strand.
TGGCAGCGAGGATGGCGATCACCGCCGTCGCGATCATGAGTTCGATCAGCGTGAAGCCATGCGAGCGACTTTGCTCATGGCACCGTGCCTTGGAATATTTGTTCATGGCTTGCCTCGGCGTCAGTTCGACGACGACATCAGATTGCGCCAGCCGAAGCGGCGCACGATGTCCGGCCGCATCGGCGTCTTGCACGCGCCGGCCGTATTGCAGATCACGTCCTTGCCCTTCTCCCGGCCCTGCGGCTCGAAGACGATGTCGTCCTTGCCGGCGTGATTCCGAAAACCGAGATAGCCGGCGGTGGCGGTCGCCGTGCCGTAGGCAATGCCGCCGGGGGCGGAGCCGCTGAAGAAGTCGATCACCATCGACCAGCCATCGTCGTTGGTGCCCGCGGTGCAATCGAGCGAATTGCCGCCGGCGCCGGGAACGGTGCTCGAGAACAGGGCTGCGCTGCTGCTCAAGGCATCGCCCGGGTAGACGATGCGCTCCCTGGAGGCCGGCAGCTGAAAGTACCAGCCGCGCTTGGCGTGGGAACCGCTGTAGCTCACGCTGTTGTTCGAGACGGTGCGGAACTCGCCACCGTCTTCCTCGACGGTGGCTGCGCCGACGGTCTGCGCCACCAGGTCTGTCAGCACGGCCGTACCGGTGCTTCCGTTGGCCCCGTCCCGGATGCCGTACAGATACTGGCTGGCGGTGCTGCTTTCGTCGCCGACGGCAAACAGCCTTCCCGTGCCGAACACCACCATGTAGCCGCCACGCGGATGACCGACGACCACCGGCGCCGCCGTGATCGGCTGCGTGGCTCCCGCCGCGAACAGCGGCACGTTGTCGAGGCTCGATGCGGTGGCGGCGGAACCCAACGTGGCTTTCCACTTGCGGCTGTCGGGATCGCTCAGGTCGAAGCGCCACATGTTTCCCAGCAGGTCGCCTGCATAGGCAAAGTCGACCTTGCCGTCGCCGTCACGGTCCACCACCCGCGGAGCGGACAGCCCGTTGCCAGCGCCGGCGCCCTGGGTGACGGGAGCGGGGATCTTGAGGATCGACTTGTCGCCGTCGAGGTACTGGATCCACAGCATCGCCTTCTCGCTCGTGCTGTTGTAGCCATTGCCCAGGATCACGGCCTTGCGCCCGTTGTTCAGCGGCGCCACCTGCAGCGCACGCCTGGAAAAAGAGTCGAGCACGGGTTGCTGGAACTGGTGGCCCAGGTCGTCGTCGGAAAGCGCGGTCGTGTCGATCAGCGCCGTCTGGGCCGCCTTGGACTCGTCGATCTCCTGAGGCTTGGTGACGTCGAGCACGAAGTAGCCCTTGCCGCCCGCCCCCAGCGCGCCCACGAGGAAAGACTTCCACGCCCCCACCTTCTGGGCCTCGGTGGTCGTGGCCGTGGCCCCCATATGGATGTCGGCCACGAAGGGACTGCCGTCGACGTAGTACCTGTGTGAATAGCTGCCTTCGCTGAGCCGCTTGAGCCTGGGCGCGGCTGCCGTGCCGTAGAGGCCTTCGGGCACGTAGGCGAACGCTTCCTGGCCGGTGTTTGCGTTGAAGGCGTGCAGCATGCCCTCGTTGGCGCCCACGTAGACCATCGGCGTGCGGGCGACCGAGGCGAATTTGGCGTAGGCATCGTTGGTGAAGCCGCTGTTGGGCTGCCCCGTGTACCAGACGCTGGAGCCGACGATGTCGCCGAGCACATGGCCGCGCTTGCGCAGTTCCAGGCCAGCGCCCTCGTTGCTGCGGTCTCCGCGCAGGAAGTCGAGCACGGCCCGCCCAAGGGCAGTGTCTTTGTCATCGGTGCTGGTGCTTCCCTTGAGCGCGGCCTTTTGCGCATCGCTCAGGCTCGCCCACCGGAACGGCACGCCGGAACCGGCGGCCGCGGCGCCCGAGAAACTGAGCACCTTGCGATTGCTGTCGTGCGCGCCTGCCGCCGCCATGCGGGCGTCAAGCAGGTCACGTGCCGACCATTCGGCCGTGTCCGACAGCCGGCCATTGGTGCCGAACCTGGTGGCGGTGAGCATGCCGGACCAGTCGGCCGTGTCGTAGCCGGCCTGGTAGACCGCCGTGCCGGCCGACACCCTGGAGGCACTTGCAGCAATGGAGGCCGGAGACAGGCGGGTGTCGAGAAGGATCTGCCCGAGGATGGAGCTGAAGGCATCGCTGAGTGCCTGCGCATTCGAGGCTGGCGTGAAGGTGCCGCGGCCGTTGAGGGCGGCATGCCAGAGGTCCATGCGGACAGCGGCAATGTTGGCGGCCCGTTCGTGGGAATAGCCACCAGTACGCCAGTAGGGGGGTCGGGTTGTGACGGAGCCATCGGGCCCGGAGGTTTCCGTCGCGTGCAGCGTGTTCGCGAGCGGGTTCGCCCATCGGATCGTGCCGTCGACCAGGCTTGCATAGTCACCGCTGTAGGTCGGCTTCGACGCCGCCGCCGAAATGGCCGGCGCCCCCGTCCACGACGACGCAGCGCCAAAACCGATGGTATGGGTCGTCAGGTGCTGCCAGGTGGCCGGATCGTTCCTGGGGTTCCAGTACTCGGGGATAGTCGCCGCGCCTATCGCCACGTTGCCGCCTTCGGCAATCACACGCTTGAGATTGTTCGGCACGTCCGGCTGCAGATCGCTGGCCCAGTAGTGAAAAGCCATGTCGGCCAGGGTCGGACGATATTCGGCCGTGGGTTTCCAGGCACCGCGCGGACTCTCGTTCCAGTTGGCGACATTGTTGACGGCTCCCGCGTTGTCCCCGTAGGGCGCGCGCGGCAGGTAGACCACGGAGTCGGGCAGGACGCGGCGCGACCCGTCCTCGTTGCCGATGGCCGGCATGCCGAGTTGCGCTGGATCCTGGTTGAACCCGAAGCGGTTGTACTCGCCGTCCGTCATGAGGATATGGAAGGATTTCCGGCAACTCGACTGCGCGGCCCCCTCCACACCCGGGTCGTCCGAATATGGGCTGTATTGGCCGGTGGTCTTCATGTATTCGCCGGCCCGGGTCATCATGGCGTGCAGCGGTGTTCCGCCGTTCGGCGACAACGCATCGACCCAAGCCATGAAATTGGCACGATGCGTACCGTCCAGCGAGCGCATCAGGTTTGCGTTGGCGCGGCCACCAACCAAACATCTGCTGGCCCCATGACTTCCCGCCGAGGTGTCGCCAAAGAAACCGACGCAGCTGCTGTCGTTGCTGTTGCTGTTCATCGCCTGCCAGGAGAGGCGGATCCGGTCGTTGGGAATGTTGGCCGCCGAGAAGTTTTCCCGGAGCGCGGTCTTCAGCGCCTCCATTCGCGAGGGCGTTCCTGCAACGGGCGTATTTCCGTCCGATGCGCGGGACGACCAATTCATGCTGCCCGAGTTGTCGACAGACACGATCACGTTCGGCGCCGGCTCCCTGACGGCGGTATTGCGCGGCGCCTGCGCCAGCGGATATTGCGCGGTGTGGCCGAAGCACTGCGCCAGCATCAGGCCGCACGCCACGGCGGCTCTCGAAAATTCTCTGATGTTTTTCATATTCCTCCCTCTCGCACTACTCAATTCACCTTGGTGACCGGATCCGGGTCGAACGACATCTGCAACTCGACCTGCGTCCCGCCGGCGGTGCTCGCGCTGCGAGCGCCCGTGGCGACTGCGGTGATCCGGTACAACGGGTACTTGCTGTTCTTGCGGTCGATGACTTCGATCCAGTACCTGGCGCCGGCAAGCGCCGGATTGCCGGCGCTGGGAGCCCCGGTGAACTGCCCGTAAGACGCGTGCTTGCTCGCATACGCATCGCGGGTCCAGAAACGGTAAGCCTCGCTGCCGCGTGCAGCCGCCACCGAATCGATCGCCGCGAAGTAGCAGATGCCGCGCTCGCAGCTGTTGGGGCCATCGTTTACGTAGGCGGTCACCCAGCCCGTCTCCCTATCGGGAAAGACGCGGCCATCTTCGGCCTTGCGGCAGCGCGACGTCGATAGTGCCGAACACGCAACATAGGTCTTGCTCGTGCTGGCAAAGGCCAGTTGCCGGATGTCACGTTCCGCGTCCAGCAGTGCCGCTTCCGCGGCCTCGAAAGCGCGTTGATGCTCACGCTGGTTTCCCGCCACGGACTCGAACAACTGGGCCATCCGCGCGCCGCCCACTGCCAGCAAGGCCGAGAGCAGCAGCATGACCAGCACGATGAAAAGCGAGAACCCGCGCTGTGCCCCAGGCACTCGAAGGCACCGGGAGTGCGTCATAGCGCCCCCAGGTTGTTGCGCAGCGCGAACACCGCCGTGTACACGCGCCGCAGCTTGCCGTCGCTGGTGGTCTTCGACGCACCGTCGCAGTCGGTGTAGCCGCCGCCCGGGTTGTTCCTGGAACTGCCCGCCAGTTGCAGGCAGACGCGCACCGTGCGAACCAGGTTGAAGTTCGCAACGCCGGCTGCCGTCACATAGCGCACCACCCGTTCGCTCCCGGCCTCGGCACCAATGCCGTACATGACGTCGAAGCGCTCCACGCCATCGACGATCGGCTGCGGCGTGTTACTGCCGCTGCCCTTGCACTTCAGAACCCCGTCCGCCACGGAAAACTCGCTGGTGATCAATCGGAGGTTGCCCGATGCGGCGGGATTGGCCGGGTCGTACGCATTGGCGGCTGTGCTGCTCGGCCCCTGACCCAGGCAGTCCTTGAAGTGGTCGGGACTCGGCGCATAGCCGACCTTCAGTTTGTCGTTCACCGAACCGCGCGGCGCCTCCTCTCCCTTGATCGCGAAGAAAACCGGCTCGCTCGCCAGATTGGTGTTCTTGTCCGCATTGAAGTTGAAGTAGTACAGCGGTTCGGTGACGTCGATCGGTATGTAGCCCGCCTGCCGGATCTGCTGGCCCAGCAGCCTGAACGCCAAAGCCGACGACTGGTTGAGCGCGTTGACATCGTCGCCCGTCATGGCTGTCGTGCGCGTGCCGAGCATGCCGGCCACGGCAGCCAGCACCACCAGCATGCCGATGATCAATGCGACGAGGAACTCGACCAGCGTGAAGCCGGCCTGCCACGGGCCGGGTGCAAATGCCCTGCTGCTCACGGCTGCGGCACCGCGACGACGACTTCCATGCAGGCCTTGCCGGTCGGGCAGTTCCAGTTCGAGTCCGGTGCGATCGGGTTGGAGACGGCGGGCTCGTTCCACGCGATATGCACGAACAGCAAGCCGCCGACCGCTTCGTTGCTCTGCACGTTTGCCTGTCCGCCCGGCAGCGCGGCCGCTACCGCGCGTTTCCAGTTCCACAGGTCGTTGGCCGCGAGTTGGGCGGCGGTGCAAGTCGCGCTGGTTCCGGCACATAGAGGCTCGGGGGCGGTGGCGCTCGCCGCTGACCAGTTGGCCACGTAGGGACTGTTGGATGCCGCGCCTGCAACAAGGTTGGCACGAATGCGATCTGCCATGTCGCCGGCCAACTGCACCGCGATGTTCTTGTTGCTGGCACCTGCGCTGTCTGCAAGCACGCGCAGCTGGAAGCCGGCCAGCGCCGTCAGGCCAAACGAAAGCAAGAGAATGGCCACCATGGCCTCGATCATCGAGAGGCCTGCCTGCTGCTTTCGCTTCCGACGAGGCTTGCGAACAGGAACGCTCAGCATGAGCCGCTTCCCTTCACCAGCCGAAGGCGCCCGGCAAGCGAAATGCACACCGCAGCAGCATTGGAAGAATCGGCATTTCCCACTGGGTAGAAGCTGAAGCCGGCGAAGCCGGAGGAGTGGCCCATTGGGTCGAAGGACATGGCGCCGGTCGGGCTTTTCTGGACTGCGACCCGCGTGTCGGGGTCTTGCCGCCTGATGATTTCGGCTGCGTCGCCGCTGCCTGCCAGGGTGTCCCAGCCACAACTCCAGTCTCTGCCGGTGCACCCCGTGCGCGCCTGGATGGTCACGGTCTTTCCGCGCCGGGCCGCTTCCGAGCGCGCCTGGCTCACGCTCGCCATCAAGGCCGAAGCCATGCTTTCGACACGGTACTTTTCAGTAAGGCGGCTGAAACCGGGCAGCGCCATTGCCAGGAGGACAGTCATCAATGCGACGACAACCATCATTTCGAAGAGGGTGAAGCCCCCTCGCCTTCCCGCATGGCGCGGGCGTGCTCTCGCGGACGCGCAGAATCCGTTATTCATGTTGTGCGTTCGGCCGCTTCGCACTGCTGTGCCTAGGCGGACCTTCTCCCCTGATTCGATATCCGGAAATTCTATTTTTCAAATTTCTATTGGCTGGCGAATTTCACGACAAACGGTCAAAACAAATAGACCAATGGCTATTTTTCAATTGCCTCAAGAATTCACACTTCAAAAATATTCGAATCAATAAATAAAAAAATGAAAAATCAAACCGCGAATTTGATGATCCAGGCGCTGAATCTCGCGCGTCAGGCCGGCCCGGAGACCGATCCCAATCCGCGCGTCGGCTGCGTCCTGGTGGCCGCCAACGGCACCGTGATCGGCCAGGGCCACACCCAGCAGGTCGGCGGCCCGCATGCCGAAGTCATGGCGCTGCGCGATGCGGCGGCGCGGGGCAATTCAGTCGTTGGCGCGACTGCCTGGGTCACGCTGGAGCCCTGTGCGCACCACGGCCGCACCGGCCCTTGCTGCGACGCGCTGATTGCGGCGGGCGTGAGCCGCGTCGTCGCGGCCCTCGGCGACCCCAACCCGCTGGTCGCCGGCCAGGGTTTCGAGCGGCTGCGCGCCGCAGGCATCGAGGTCGAGGTAGGGCCGGGCGCGGAAGAAGCGCGGGAACTCAACATCGGCTTCCTGAGCCGCATGGTCCGCAAGACCCCATGGGTACGGATGAAGGTCGCCGCGTCGCTCGACGGCAAGACCGGCCTCGAGAACGGCGTGAGCCAGTGGATCACGTCGGAAGCTGCCCGCACCGATGGCCATGCATGGCGGGCTCGCGCCAGCGCGATGCTGACCGGCGTCGGAACCGTGCTCGAAGACAACCCGCGACTGGACGTGCGACTGGTCCAGACCCCGCGCCAGCCGCACCTGGTCGTGGTGGACAGCCGGCTGCAGACGCCGCCTGGCGCGAACATATTCATCGAAGGCCGCGCCGTCTGGATCTACGCGGCCAGCCGCGACGACAAGAAAGCCGAGGCGCTGGAGGCAAAGGGCGCCACAGTCACCTGCCTGCCCAATGCCGACGGCAAGGTCGACCTGCGCGCCATGCTCCAGGACCTGGCGGCGCGCGGCGTGAACGAGCTGCACGTCGAATCGGGCCACAAGCTCAATGGCTCGATGCTGCGCGAAGGCTGCGTCGACGAGCTGCTGGTCTATCTGGCGCCCAAACTGATCGGCACCGGGCTCGACATCGCCAGCCACCTGCACGCAGGCGGTCCGCTGACCTCGCTGGCGGGCGCCCTGCCCCTCGAATTCAAGTCCGTGGACATGCTCGGGCCGGACTTGCGCATCGTGGCCCGGGTCGCCGGGAGGGACGCGTTCTAGCCTTCGGCGCACGAGCGGCCGCCGCCGGGCCGCCCCAAGGCGGGCCGCGCCTCCCCCCGGGGGGGGCGAATTACATGGCGCAAAGCGCCATGAAGAGCCGGGGGGCTCACGATGTCTGCGAAAATGCGCGGATGTTCACCGGAATCATCACCGGCGTGGGGCGCATCGCCGCCATCCACGACCTCGGCACCTCCTCCTCCTACGGCAAAAGACTCAGCATCGAGGCGCCTGACGGCTACCTCGACGACGTCGGGCTCGGCGACAGCATCGCGCTCAACGGCGCCTGCATGACCGTCACCACCCTCGTCCCCGAGCAACGGCAGTTCACCATCGACATTTCGGCCGAGTCGCTCGACAAGACGGCCGGCCTGACCGACGAAGGCGGCCGCATCAACCTCGAGAAGGCCCTGCGCGCCAGCGACCGCCTCGGCGGCCACATCGTGTCGGGCCATGTGGACGGCATCGGCAGCGTGAGCTTCTTCGAGCCGGTCGGCGAAAGCTGGGAGCTGCGCGTGCTCGCACCGCCAGCGCTGGCCCGCTTCCTGGCCTACAAGGGCTCCATCACCATCAATGGCGTGAGCCTCACCGTCAACAAGGTGGACGACATCGAAGGCGGCGCCGAGATCAGCATCAACCTGATCCCGCACACCGTCGAAAACACCTCCCTCGGCGGCCTGAAGGCCGGCTCGAAGGTCAACCTAGAAATCGACACCGTGGCGCGCTATGTGGAGCGCATGCTCCAGGCCGGCGTGCTGGTGCCCCCGTCTTCCACGTATTCCAAGGACACAGCCGAATGAACGCCTCCGTCACGCCGATCGGCGCCCCCCGCGCCGCGCGCGCCCCCGCCCCGATCTCGCCGGTCGAGGACATCGTGGCCGACCTCGCCGCCGGCCGCATGGTGATCCTGGTGGACGAGGAAGACCGCGAGAACGAAGGCGACATCGTCATCGCCGCCGACCACATCACGCCCGAAGCCATCAACTTCATGGCCCGCCATGCGCGCGGCCTCATCTGCCTGACGCTCTCGCGCGAAATGTGCGAGCGGCTGCAACTGCCGCCGATGGTCCAGCGCAACGGCGCCAAGCATTCGACCGCGTTCACCGTTTCCATCGAGGCCGCCGAAGGCGTGACCACCGGCATCTCGGCCGCCGACCGCGCGCGCACCGTGCAGGCCGCCGTGGCGCCCAACGCCGTGGCCGCCGACCTGGTGCAGCCCGGCCACATCTTCCCGCTGCAGGCGGTGGACGGCGGCGTGCTCATGCGCGCCGGCCACACCGAAGCCGGCTGCGACCTCGCCGCGATGGCCGGCTGCTCGCCCGCCTCCGTGATCTGCGAGGTGATGAACGAAGACGGCACCATGGCCCGCCTGCCCGACCTGCAGATCTTCGCGGCCGAGCACAACATGAAGATCGGCACCATCGCCGCGCTGATCGAGCATCGCAGCCGCGTCGAGTCGCTGGTCGAGAAGGTCGGCTGCCGCGAGATCCAGACCAACTGGGGAGCCTTCACCGCCCACGCCTTCATCGACAAGCCCAGCCGCGGCGTGCACCTGGCGCTGGTTCGCGGCAAGTGGGCACCTGAAGACACGGTGTCGGTGCGCGTGCACGAGCCGCTGTCGGTGCTCGACGCGCTCGAAATCAACCGCTCGCTGCACTCGTGGAGCCTGGACGCCAGCCTCTCGCACATCGCCAACGAGGGCAAGGGCGTGGCCGTGCTGCTGAACTGCGGCGAAACCGCCGGCGAGCTTCTGGCCCAGTTCGACGGCACCGCGCGCCCCGCGCAAGCCCCCGAGCGCGGCCGCATGGACCTGCGCAGCTACGGCATCGGCGCGCAGATCCTGCGCGAATGCGGCGTGCACAAGATGAACCTGCTGGGCACGCCGCGTCGCATGCCGAGCATGGCGGCGGGCTACGGCCTCGAGATTGCCGGCTACCTCACGAAAGACTGACCAGACCATGCAAGGCGCAAACAAGGGCGAGAACACGCCACTCAACGGAAAAGGCCTGCGCATCGGCATCGTGCAGGCGCGCTTCAACGCCGACATCACCGACGCGCTGGCCTCGGCCTGCCTCTCGGAACTCGAGGCACTGGGCGTGGCCGCCAACGACATCCACCACCTGCAGGTGCCGGGCGCGCTCGAAGTGCCGGTGGCGCTGCAGGCGCTCGCCGAGCGCGGCGGCTACCACGCGCTGGTGGCGCTGGGCTGCATCATCCGCGGCGAGACCTACCACTTCGAACTGGTGGCCAACGAGTCGGGCGCCAGCGTGAGCCGCGTCGCGCTCGACTACCGACTTCCCATCGCCAACGCGATCCTCACCACCGAAAACCTCGAGCAAGCCGTTGCCCGGCAGACCGACAAGGGCCGCGACGCGGCCCGCGTGGCAGTCGAGATGGCGCAACTGCTGGCCACCCTCTCATGACCGAAGACACCTCCAAGCCCCTCAAGCCCGCGAAGCCCGCCGATGGCGCCAAGCCGCGCCAGTCGCGCGTCGGCCTCACGAGCACCGGCGCGCGCAAGGCTTCGGCCAAGTCGAACCGCAGCCGCGCACGCGAGTTCGCGCTGCAGGCGCTCTACCAGCACCTGGTGGGCCGCAACGACCCGACCGACATCGACCACTTCACGCGCGACCTCGCCGGCTTCCACAAGGCCGACGCCCTGCACTACGACGCGCTGCTGCACGGCTCGATCGAAGGCGCGGAGCAGCTCGACGCGCTGATCCGCCCGCTGCTGGACCGCAAGTTCGAGGAAATCTCGCCCATCGAGCACGCCGTGATGTGGATCGGCGTGTACGAATTCCAGAACTGCCTCGACGTGCCGTGGCGCGTGGTGCTCAACGAGTGCATCGAGCTGGCCAAGGAATTCGGCGGCACCGACGGCCACAAGTACGTGAACGCGGTGCTCAACGGCTTGGCACCGCAGTTGCGCCCGCTCGAAGTGGAAGCGGACCGGGCTTCCGGCAAGGCGAAAGCATGAGGATTTCGACGCGCGCGCAGCGCATCGAGCCCTTCTATGTGATGGAGGTGGCAAAGGCCGCCGGTGCGTTGGCGCGCGAAGTCGCCCACACCGACCGGCCGATGATCTTCCTGAACATCGGCGAACCCGATTTCACCGCCCCGCCGCTGGTACAGGAAGCCGCCGCCCTCGCGGTGCGCGCCGGCGCCACGCAGTACACGCAGGCCACCGGCCTGGACCACCTGCGCGAACGCATCAGCGCCTGGTATCGCCAGCGCTTCAACGTCGACGTGCCGGCCCGCCGCATCGTCGTCACCGCCGGCGCATCGGCCGCGCTGCAACTGGCCTGCCTGGCGCTGATCGAATCGGGCGATGAAATCCTGATGCCCGACCCGAGCTATCCATGCAACCGCCACTTCGTGAGCGCAGCGGACGGCAAGGCCGTGCTGGTGCCGACCACGGCCGAAGAGCGCTACCAGCTCACCGCCGCCAAGGTCGAGGCCGCCTGGACCGACAAGACGCGCGGCGTGCTGCTGGCATCGCCGTCGAACCCGACCGGCACCTCGATCGCGCCAGACGAGCTGCGCCGCATCCACGAGGTGGTGTCGCAGCGCGGCGGCATCACGCTGATCGACGAGATCTACCTCGGCCTCTCGTACGACGACGCCTTCGGCCAGACCGCACTGGCCATCGACGACAACGTCATCAGCATCAACAGCTTCAGCAAGTACTTCAACATGACCGGCTGGCGGCTCGGCTGGCTGGTGGTGCCCGAAGTGCTGGTGCCGGTGGTCGAGCGACTGGCGCAGAACCTCTTCATCTGCGCGAGCACTGTGTCGCAGTACGCGGCGCTCGCCTGCTTCGAGGACGCGAGCATCGCCGAGTACGAACGCCGCCGCGCCGAGTTCAAGGCGCGCCGCGACTGGTTCATTCCGCAGCTGAACGCGCTGGGCCTGAATGTGCCCGTGATGCCCGACGGCGCCTTCTACGCCTGGGCCGACTGCACCGGCTTCGCCGGGAAGCTCGGCATTTCGGGCAGCTGGGACTTCGCCTTCGAGACCATGAAGCGCGCGCACGTGGCCGTGACGCCGGGCCGCGACTTCGGCACGGCCGAGACCGGCAAGTTCATCCGCTTTTCCACCGCCAGCTCGATGGCGCACCTGCAGGAATCCATCGAGCGCCTGCGGGTCATGGCCGAGACTTCGGCCTCATGAGCTACGCGTATGCGATCCGCGTCTACTGGGAAGACACCGACGCCGGCGGCATCGTGTTCTACGCCAACTACCTGAAGTTCATGGAGCGCGGCCGCACCGAGTGGCTGCGCTCGCTGGGCGTCGAGCAGCGCAAGCTGCGCGAGGAAACCGGCGGCCAGTTCGTGGTGAGCGAAACGCAGCTCAAATACCATCGCCCGTCCCGGCTCGACGACGAACTCCTGGTTACAGCCGATCTTCAACAACTCGGCACCGCGTCGTTGATAATCGGTCAGCGCGTGCTATCAAAAACAGAGCAGGAGCGTACCGGTGCCGCGGCACCTGTCTTGCTTTGCGAAGGCACGATCCGCATCGGCTGGGTGGACGCCGCCACCTTGCGTCCAGCGCGCATACCGAAACAAGTCACGGGAACCCTCGAGCGCTACAGCGGCTCCATGACTCAACCTATCAAGCCATGAACCAAGATCTTTCAATCATCAATCTCCTGCTCCATGCGAGCTTCGTGGTTCAACTGGTCGTGCTGCTGCTGGTGATCGTCTCGATCGCCAGCTGGGCCGCGATCATCCGCAAGTACTTTGCGCTGCGCCGCATGCGTGCGCTCAACGACGACTTCGAGCGCGAGTTCTGGTCAGGCACCAGCCTCAACGAGCTTTTCGCCTCCGCCGCGCAGAACGCCAAGTTCGCCGGCCCCATGGAGCGCATCTTCGCCTCCGGCATGCGCGAATACCAGAAGCTGCGCGAGCGCCACGTGAGCGACCCCGCCACGCTGCTCGACGGCGCCCGCCGCGCGATGCGCGCGAGCTTCCAGCGCGAGCTGGACGCGGCCGAGCAGAACCTTTCGTTCCTGGCCACCGTGGGTTCGGTCTCGCCTTATGTCGGCCTGTTCGGCACGGTCTGGGGGATCATGCATGCCTTCACCGGCCTGGCAGCCCTCACACAGGTGACGCTGGCCACCGTGGCCCCCGGCATCGCCGAAGCGCTGGTGGCCACCGCCATCGGCCTGTTCGCCGCCATCCCGGCAGTGGTGGGCTACAACCGCTTTGCCCGCGAGATCGACAAGATCGCCATCGCCCTCGAAACCTACATCGAGGAGTTCTCCAACATCCTGCAGCGCAACCTCTCGGCCAACCCGGCCGCCGGCGGCGCTGCTTCGTCGGTGGCTCCGGCCAACCGCTGAGCGGAGGCGCGACGCATGCCCGCCGTTTCATCCCGGGGCCGAGGACGCCGGACGATCAACGAGATCAACATGGTCCCGTTCATCGACGTGATGCTGGTGCTGCTGATCATCTTCATGGTCACCGCACCGCTCATCACGCCGAGCGTGATCAACCTGCCCACGGTCGACCGCGCCAACAAGCAGCCCGACAAGCCCATCGAGATCGTCATCAAGAGCGATGACGAAGTGCAGATCAAGAAAGACCCGTCCACCGGCACCGGCGGCACGTCGATCCCCATGACGCAGATCGGCACCGCGGCCAAGCAGGCCCAGGGCGGCGACAACGACCGCCCGGTGGTCATCAGCGCCGACAAGTCGGTGAAATACGAGACCGTGGTGAAGGCCATGAACCAGCTCAAGCGCAGCGGCGTCGAGCGCGTGGGCCTGTCGGTCACGACCACGGGCGGCAAATAAGGCATGTCGCTCGCACTGGATCGCCCCGAGTTCGCACCGCCGCAGCAGCGCGGCACGCCGCGCGCCGTCGTGCTGGCCCTCATTGCGCACGGCCTGCTGATTGCCGCGCTCACCTGGGGCGTGCGCTGGAAGAGCGAGGCCGACGAAGGCGCTATAGACGCGGAGCTGTGGTCGTCCACGGTGCAACAGGCGGCGCCCCGCCTGCAGGCACCGCAAGCACCGGCCCCCGTTCCCGCGCCGCCGCCGCCCGCCCCGGCGCTGCCTCCTCCGCCGCCCGTGGCCAAGGCCCCCGAGCCCGCTCCCGCACCCAAGGCGCCCGACATCGCCCTGGAGCGCGAGAAGAAGCTCAAGGAGCAGAAGGAACAGAAAGAGCGCGAACTCGAGCAGCAGCAACAGCAGCTGCAGAAGAAGAAAGAGCTCGAAGCCAGGCAGCGCGCCGAGGACGAGGCCCAGCGCAAGAAGGAACAGCAGCAGAAGCTGGCCGAGCAGAAGAAGCAGCAGGAGGCCGAGGCCAAGCAGGCTGAAGCCAAGAAGGCCGAGGCCGCCGCGAAGCAGGCCGCCGCCGACCGGGCCGCCACGCTCAAGCGCATGCAGGGCCTGGCCGGCGCCAGCGGCAGCGACGACTCCAAGGGCACGGCCATGCGCTCTTCGGGTCCGTCCAGCGGCTATGCAGGCCGCATTGCCGCGGCGGTCCGCCCGAACATCACCTTCCCCGATGCCGACACCGTGAACGGCAACCCGGCGGCGGAGTTCGAGGTGAGCCTGGCACCCGACGGCACCATCGTCGGCGTCAAGCTCAGCAAGTCGAGCGGCCTGCCGGGCTGGGACGACGCGGCCGAGCGCGGCCTGCGCAAGACCGACAAGCTGCCGCGCGACACCGACGGGCGCATCTTCCCGTCGCTGATCGTGTCGCTGCGCCCCAAGCGCTGATCTCTGCTTGCGCCTAATGCGCAGCTAAGAAAACGGGGCCCTTCCGGGTGACTTGCACGTCACCCGGAACTCGATAATCAGGGCTCATGAATCCCAACGGCCGCATCCGCTACGGCAGCAGTCCGCTGCTCGCCAGCCCCACCCCCGTGTGGCGCAGCAAGTTCATCGTGGCCAGCATCGCCTTCGGCTTCATGCTGCTGGCGGCACGCGCGGCCTACGTCCAGATCTTCAACAACGACTTCTTCCAGCACCAGGGCGAAGTGCGCTACCAGCGCACGCTGGAGCTGCCGGCCAACCGGGGCCGCATCCTCGACCGCAACGGACTGATCCTGGCCTCGGACATTCCGGCGCCCAGCATCTGGGCCATTCCCGAGGACATCGAGCGCGACGATCCCGCGGTGCTGGCCAAGCTCCAGCAGGTAGCCAGGCTGCTGGGCATGCCGCAGAAGGAGCTCGACAAGAAGCTGGAAGACGAGGACAAGAGCTTCGTCTGGATCAAGCGACAGGTCGACCAGTCGGTCGCCAAGCAGGTGGCGGCGCTCAACCTCAAGGGCATCTACCTGCGCCGCGACTACCGCCGCCAGTACCCCGAGGGCGAGGCCGCCGCCCACCTGGCCGGGTTCACCAACGTGGAAGACGTGGGCCAGGAAGGCATCGAGCTGGCCTTCAACCAGGAGCTGGCCGGCAAGTCCGGCTCGCGCCACGTGCTGAAAGACCGGCTGGGCCACATCGTCGAGGACACCGAAGACCAGGTGCCGCCCACCGAGGGCCACGACATCCAGCTGAGCATCGACGACCGCGTGCAGTTCGTGGCCTACGAGAAGATCCGCGACGCCGTGGTCACCAACAAGGCGCGTGCCGGCAGCGTGGTGGTGGTCGATGCCCGCACCGGCGAGCTGCTGGCCATGGCCAACTACCCCAGCTACGACCCCAACGACCGCCGCAACCTCACGGGCGAGCAGTTGCGCAACCGCGCCATGACCGACGTGTTCGAGCCCGGCTCGACCATGAAGCCGATCACCGTCGCCACCGCGCTGCAACTGGGCCGCGTCACGCCCAAGACCATCATCGACACCAACCCGGGGCGCATCACCGTGTCGGGCGCGACCATCCACGACGACGAGAACTTCGGCGTGCTCACGGTCGAGGGCGTGATCCAGAAATCCAGCAACGTGGGCGCCACCAAGATCTCGCAGCGCATGTCGGCGCAGGAAATGTGGAACTCGCTCACCGCGGTGGGCCTGGGCCAGAAGCCGCAGACGCCCTTCCCCGGCGCCGTGACCGGGCGGCTGCGTCCGTGGAAGTCGTGGCGCCCGATCGAGCAGGCCACCATGTCCTACGGCTACGGCCTGTCGGCTTCGCTGTTCCAGATCGCGCACGCCTACACGGCATTCGCGCACGACGGCGAAGTGATTCCGGTGAGCCTGCTGAAGAACAACGGCGAGGAGCCGGCCGGCGTGCAGGTGTTCTCGCCACTGGTGGCGAGCCAGGTGCGGCAGATGATGCACCTGGCAGCGGCGCCCGGCGGCACCGCGCCGCTCGCGCAGACCGTGGGCTACTCGGTGGGCGGCAAGACAGGCACCGCGCACAAGCAGGTCGGCAAGGGCTACGCCAGCAACAAGTACCGCGCCTGGTACACCGGCATGTCGCCCATCGACAAGCCTCGCATCATCGTCGCGGTGATGATCGACGAGCCCGGCGCGGGCAAGTACTTCGGCGGCCTGGTCGCGGCGCCGGTGTTCAGCCAGGTGGTACAGCAGACGCTGCGCATCATGAACGTGCTGCCCGACCTGGCCGTGGCGCCGCAGTCGTCGCACTGAGCCCGTCGTCCGGGCGGAGGAAACCGCCCATCCGCCAGAGGCGCCCGAGGCGCCTCGCTCAGTCGTAGACGATCTGCGCCTTGCCGGCCTCTGCCTGCGCGGTCCAACTGGCCAGTGCCGCGTCGGTAGGGAAGAACTTGGCGCGTTCGCCCAGCTGCAGTTCGACCTGCGCACCGCCGCGCGCCATCGACAGCCGCACCGGCAGGCCCTGGACCAGGTCGCCGACCTCGGTCTGCTCGGTGCGCGGCGGAAAGTCCTTGACCAGGCGTGCGATGTCGGGCGCCTTGCCGTTCACCGCCACGCGCAGGAACTTGCCGAAGCGGCAGCGCGCCGTGGCCAGGTCCCACACCTGCTGCACCTGGAAGCGCGCCTCGAAGCCGCCGCGCGCCGGTTGCAGCCGGCCGCTGACGATGACGAGTTCGTCGTCCTTCAGCGTGTTGCGGTTGGCGTTGATGGTCGCCTCGTCGGCGGTGGCGTCGATGGCCTCCGACTTGTCGTCGAGCTTGAAGATCGCCAGCCGGCCGCGCTGGCCGTTGATCACGCGGAAGTCGCTCACGATGCCGGCAATGACCTGCTGGTCGCGGCTGTCGAGCAGGTCGCCGATCTCGCGCTTGCAGAAGCGCCGCACTTCGTGCGAGACCTCGTCGAACAGGTGGCCCGACAGATAGAAGCCCACGGCCGTCTTCTCGAGCGTCAGGCGTTCCTTCACGCCCCACGGCGTGGCGTCGACCAGGTCGGGCTCTGCCGTGGCCGAGCCGTGTTCGCAGTCGCCGAAGATGTCGACCTGCGAGGCATTGGCCGCGGTCGCGCTGGCGAACTCGAAGGCCCGGTCGACCGAAGCGATCAGCGACGCGCGGTTCTGCTGGATGGAGTCGAAGGCGCCGGCCTTGATGAGCGCTTCCACCGTGCGCTTGTTGATGCGCTGGCGGTCGATGCGCACGCAGAAGTCGAACAGGCTCTTGAACGGGCCGCCCTCTTCGCGCGCCCGCACCACGGCCTCGACCGCGAGCTGGCCCGTGCCCTTGACTGCCCCCAGCCCGTAGCGAATGACGCGGTCGGTCACGGGCTCGAAGCGGTAGTTGCCGCGGTTCACGTCAGGCGGCTCGAAGGTGATGCCGAAGTTCTTCTGGGCGTCTTCGAACAGCAGCTTGAGCTTGTCCGTGTCGTCCATTTCCACGGTCATGTTGGCGCAGAAGAACTCGGCCGTGTAGTGGACCTTGAGCCAGCCCGTGTGGTACGCCAGCAGCGAGTAGGCCGCGGCGTGCGACTTGTTGAAGCCGTAGCCCGCGAACTTCTCCATCAAGTCGAAGATTTCGTCGGCCTTGTCCTGGACGATGCCGTGCGTGGCAAGCGCACCGGCGCGGAACTTCTCGCGGTGCTCGGCCATTTCCTCGAGCTTCTTCTTGCCCATGGCGCGGCGCAGCAAGTCGGCGCCGCCGAGCGAGTAGCCGCCCAGGATCTGCGCGGTCTGCATCACCTGCTCCTGGTAGACCATGATCCCGTAGGTCTCGGAGAGCATCTCGGCCACGGCCGGGTGCGGGTACTCGACCTCCTCGCGGCCGTGCTTGCGCGCCACGAAGCTGGGAATCAGGTCCATCGGGCCCGGGCGGTAGAGCGCGTTCAGCGCGATCAGGTCTTCCAGCCGCGTGGGGCGCGCATCTTTCAGCATGCCCTGCATGCCGCGAGATTCGAACTGGAACACCGCTTCCGTCTTGCCTTCGGAGAACAGCCGGTAGGTGGCCGCGTCGTTCAGCGGGATGTTCTCGAACGCGAAGTTCTCCTGGCCCTTGTGGCGCTTCATGATGAACTCGCGCGCAATCTCCAGGATGGTGAGCGTGGCAAGGCCCAGGAAGTCGAACTTCACGAGGCCGATGGCTTCGACGTCGTCCTTGTCGTACTGGCTCACGGCAGATTCGCTGCCCGGCTGCTGGTAGAGCGGGCAGAAGTCGGTGAGCTTGCCCGGCGCAATCAGCACGCCCCCGGCGTGCATGCCGATGTTGCGGGTCATGCCTTCGAGCTTCTGCGCGAGCTCGACCAGCATGCGGACTTCTTCTTCCTTCTCGATGCGCTCCGCGAGCTGCGGCTCCATCTCGATGGCGTAGTTGTTCTTGTCGCCCTCGATCTTCTTCTCGGGCGGATACTGCAGCGTGACCGACATGCCGGGCTTGTTCGGGATCAGCTTGCTGATGCCGTCGCAGAACATGTAGCTCATGTCCAGCACGCGGCCCACGTCGCGGATGGCCGCGCGCGCGGCCATGGTGCCGAAGGTGGCGATCTGGCTCACGGCGTTGCGGCCGTACTTGTCCTTCACGTAGTCGATCACGCGGTCGCGGTTGCCCTGGCAGAAGTCGATGTCGAAGTCGGGCATCGAGACGCGCTCGGGGTTCAGGAAACGTTCGAACAGCAGCTTGTATTCGAGCGGGTCGAGGTCGGTGATCTTCAGCGCATAGGCCACCAGCGAGCCGGCACCCGAGCCCCGGCCCGGTCCCACCGGGCAGCCGTTTTCCTTGGCCCACTTGATGAAGTCGCCCACGATCAGGAAGTAGCCCGGGAAGCCCATGTTCAGGATCGTGTTGATCTCGAACTCGAGGCGCTCGACGTAGCGGGGGCGCTCGGCATTGCGCTTGGCCTCGTCGGGGTAGAGGTGCTTCAGGCGCGCCTCGAGCCCCTCGAACGACTCTTGGCGGAAGAACTCGCCGATGGGCATGCGCACGCCGTCGCTGATGAAAGGCGTGGGAAAGTCCGGCAGCTGCGGCTTGCCCAGCACCAGCGTCAGGTTGCAGCGCTTGGCGATCTCGACCGTGTTGGCCAGCGCGCTCGGCACATCGGCAAACAGGGCCTGCATCTCGGCGGTCGACTTGAAGTACTGCTCTTCGGTGAAGCGGCGCACGCGGCGCGGATTGCCCAGAATCTCGCCTTCGGAAATGCACACGCGCGCCTCGTGCGCCTCGTAGTCTTCGCGGGCCGCGAACTGCACCGGGTGCGTGGCCACCACCGGCAGACGCAGCCGCGCCGCGAGCTGCACGGCGGCAATGACGTGCGGCTCGTCTTCGGGACGGCCGGCGCGCTGCAGCTCGATGTAGAAGCGATGCGGAAAAATCCCCGCCAGTTGCAGCGCGAGTTCGGCAGCGCGCTCGCCCTGCCCCTGCAGCAACGGCTGGCCCAGCGGCCCGGCCTGCGCGCCCGACAGCGCGATCAGCCCGCCCGCCAGTTCCTGTACCCATTCCAGCTTGCAGGCCGCCTGCGACTGGCCGCGCGCCACGTTCTGCGTCCAGGCACGCGCCAGCAGCTCGGAGAGGTTCAGATAACCTTCCATGTTCTGCACCAGCAGCACGATGCGGGTCAGCGCACCTGGCTCCTTGCCCAGCCCGTCGATGAAGATCTCGGCGCCAATGACCGGCTTGACGCCCTTGCCCCGCCCCTGCTTGTAGAACTTGACCGCGCCGAACAGGTTATTCAGGTCGGTGATGGCCAGTGCAGGCTGCTTGTCGGCAGCCGCGGCCTTGATGACTTCATCGATTCGGTTGGTGCCGTCGACGACGGAAAACTCGGTGTGCAGGCGCAGGTGAACAAACATCCAGCCATTGTAGAAAGCACCGCATCCACCATGTGAGTTAGCGATACGAATTGCCCCCCGGCTTGCCACTTCGTGTGCTTCGCCACCCCCCGAGGGGGAGGCTCGGTGCCTTGGGGCGGCCCGGCGGCACCTAGAATCCCGCCCCGTGCAAGAGATTTTGAATATCGCGGCCTACAAGTTCGTGGCCATCGACGACAGCCCCGTGCTGCGTGAAGACCTGCGCGCCCGCGCCCAGGCCCTGGACCTCATGGGCACCATCCTGCTGGCGCCGGAGGGTATCAACCTGTTTCTGGCGGGTTCGGCAGACGGCGTCCGGGCTTTTCTGGCCCACCTGCGAGCCGACGCGCGCTTCGCCGACCTCGAGGCCAAGGAGAGCTGGTCCGCATCGCAGCCCTTTCGCCGCATGCTGGTGAAGCTCAAGCGCGAGATCATCCGCATGGACCACCCGGCCATACAGCCCTCCGCCGGCCGCGCACCCGGCGTGGACGCACCCACGCTCAAGCGCTGGCTCGACCAGGGCCATGACGACGAGGGCCGCGAAATCGCCCTGCTCGACACCCGCAACGGCTTCGAGGTCGACGAAGGCACCTTCGACGGCGCGATCGACTGGCGCATCGCCAAGTTCACCGAATTCCCGCCCGCCCTGAAGGAGCACCGCGCCGACTTCGCCGGCAAGACCGTGGTGAGCTTCTGCACCGGCGGCATCCGCTGCGAGAAGGCGGCCATCCTGATGCGCGAGGAAGGCATCGAGAACGTGCTGCAGCTCGAAGGCGGCATCCTCAAATACTTCGAGCAGGTCGGCGGCGCGCACTACCACGGCGACTGCTTCGTGTTCGACGGCCGGCGCGCACTGGCGCCCGACCTGAGCGCCCGCGCGGCCGACGCCAGCGCACGCGCTGCGGAAGACGTCGACCTGAACCTCGGCCTCAAGACCTGAGTTGACCTGAACCACCGGCAGCCTCCCATGCGCATCCTCCTGGTCGAAGACGAACTGGACATGGCCTCCTGGCTGATCCGCGCATTGACCCAGAGCGGCTTCGTCGCCGACCACGCGCCCGACGCGCGCACCGCCGAAGCCTTCATGGCCGGCACCGAATACGACGCCATCGTGCTGGACCTGCGCCTGCCCGACAAGCACGGCCTGACCGTGCTGGCCGACATGCGCAATGCCGACGACCGCACCCCGGTGCTGATCCTCACCGCGCAGGGCGCCCTGCAGGACCGCGTGCGCGGCCTGAACCTGGGCGCCGACGATTTCCTCTCCAAGCCTTTCGAGCTGGTCGAGCTGGAGGCCCGCCTGTCGGCGCTGGTGCGGCGCAGCCGCGGCAAGCAGCACCCGCGCCTGCAGTGCGCTTCTCTCTCCTACGACAGCCAGAGCCATGCCTTCACGCTGCGCGGCGCGCTGCTGTCGCTCACGCCGCGCGAGCAGGCGGCGCTGACCGCGCTGCTGATGCGCAGCGGCTCGCCGGTCGGCAAGTCGCAGCTCTTTGCCAAGGTGTTCACCAACGACAGCACTGCCGGCCCGGACGCCATCGAAGTGGTGCTGCACCGGCTGCGGCGCAAGCTGGCGGACAGCGACGTGCGCATCGTCACCGTGCGCGGCCTGGGCTACATGCTCGAAGGCATTGCCGATGGATCCGCAGCCTCGGCCGCCAACCCCATCGCCGGCGACTGAGCCGCAGCGCTTCGGCATCCGCACGCGGCTGCTGGCGCTGTTGCTGCCGGGGATGGTCACGCTGCTGGCGCTGGACAGCTGGAACGACTACCACGCGCTGACCGACTCGCTGGTGGCCGCCTACGACCAGAGCCTGCTCGAGCCCGTGCAGGCGCTGGCCAACGGCATCGTGGTCGCGAGCGACGGCAGCGTGCGCGTGCAGGAGCCCTTCTCGATCCAGGCCATGTTCGAGTCGACGCACCTGCGCTACAAGTACCTGCACGTGGGCGTGCAGCGCATTCCCAAGGGCGGCACGCTCGACGTGAACTCGCCCGAGACCACGCTCATGGGCGTGCCCGGCCTGCCCCGGCCCGCCGCCCGCCCCGCCGACGGCGTGCCGGTGTTCTACGACGCTTTGCACGAGCAGCACCGTGTGCGCGTGGCCGCGCTGCGCCAGACGGTGTACGACCACGTCCACCCCGGCGTGGCGTACAGCGTGCTGATCCAGGCGGCCGAGGGCATCGGGCCGCGCACCGAGGCCCAGTCGGAGTCGCTGCGCCAGGAGCTGCTGCGCGACACCCGCATGGTGCTGGTGATGGCGCTGCTGGTGTGGCTGGGCGTGGCCTGGACCCTGCGCCCGCTGGAGCGCCTGCGCCGCTCGCTGCGCGAGCGTTCGCGCGACGACCTGAAGCCGCTCGACGCCAATGGCGTGCCCAAGGAAGTGGTGCCGCTGGTCGATGCGGTCAACCACCACATCGCGAGCCATCGGCGCATGGTAGAAGAGCAATCGCAGTTCCTGGCCGATGCCTCGCACCAGCTGCGCACGCCGTTGAGCATCCTCTCCATCCAGGCCGGCTACGCGGTGCGCGAGACCGATCCGGCGCGCATGCGCGAGTCGCTGCATGCCATCGTCGCGCAGCTGGCGCGCACGCGTCGCCTGAGCGAACAGCTGCTCGCGCTGGCCCATTCCACCACCGAAGGCGAAGCCGCCCGGGCCGAACCCGCGGTGGTCGACCTCAACGCCATCGCACGCGGCGTCGTGCTCGAGTACCTTCCGCTCGCGCGCGAGAACGACCAGGACCTGGGCTGGGTCGATGCGCGCAGCGATGCCGCTCCCGACGACGATGGCGAAGAAAACGACACGCCCGTGCTGCCGGTGCTCGCCAACGCGGCGGAGCTTCATGAAGTGCTCGCGAACCTCGTGCACAACGCACTCAAGTACACGCCGCGCGGCGGCAACATCACCGTGACCGTGCGGCGCGATGCTTCGTCGGCGCTGGCGGAGGTACGGGACAACGGCCCCGGCATCGCGCCCGAGCGGCGCGAGAGCGTGTTCGAGCGCTTTCACCGCGACCCGGCCGTGGATGCTGGCGCGGCACACGGTGCGGGCCTCGGCCTGACCATTGCGCGCGGCTACGCGCGGCGCAACGGCGGCGAGATCGAACTCGACAGCGCGGGCATGCCCGAGAGCAACACCGGCGGCGGACTGCGCGCCACGCTGAGGCTGCCGCTGCACCTCGCCTGAGGGCCATTTTTGCTAGGGTTTCACCGGATACGCCGGTACGTGATTACACGTATTTTGAGGCTCCACAGGCCGCTTGCGCCCCACCCGAAAGGGGATTGAAAGCCTCGATTCCTAGACTGCCCTCCTTCCAAATCGAAGGAGACTTATGCAGCACCAGCTCGGTGAAGATCCGGCCTCGCACGCGCCCCGGCCCGCTTCCAGATTCAAGAAAGACTACTACGGCGGCGCCCTGCTGATCGTCATCGGACTTGCCGCGGTTTACGCCGGCATCGGCTACCGCGTGGGCGAGCTCGCGCACATGGGCCCGGGCTTCTTCCCGGTGGCGCTGGGCGCGCTGCTGGCGCTCACGGGCCTGCTCATCGCGGTGTCCGCGCGCGGCGAAAAGCCCGCATCCGAAGAAGCCGTCTCGCACGGCCATCCGGTCGGCATGCCCGACATCCGCGGCGGCGTCTGCATCATCCTGGGCATCCTCGCGTTCCTGCTGTTCGGCGAGTACGGCGGCCTGCTGCCGGCGACCTTCGCCATCGTGTTCATCTCGGCGCTCGGCGACCGCGACAACACGCTGACCGAAGCAGTGCTGCTTTCGCTCGCGATGTCGTTCATCGCGGTGGTCGTCTTCTGGTGGGCGCTCAAGCTGCAGCTCCCCCTGTTCCAGTGGGGAGGCTGAGATCATGATCGGTCAATCGCTACATGACCTGTGGTTCGGCTTCGGCGTCGCCTTCCAGGGCTCGAACCTGCTGTGGTCCTTCTTCGGCGTGCTGGTGGGCAACCTGATCGGCGTGCTGCCGGGCATGGGCGCGCTGCAGGCCATCTCTATCCTGCTGCCGCTCACCTACGTGATGCACCCGGTGCCCGCCATCCTGATGCTGGCCGGCATCTTCTACGGCTCGCAGTACGGCGGCGCCATCGGCGCCATCCTGATGAACATGCCGTCCCACCCGCCGCATGCGGTGACCTGCCTGGACGGGTACCCCATGACCAAGCAGGGCAAGGGGGGCGTCGCGCTCGGGGTGACGATGATCGCCTCGTTCTTCGCGGCGTCGGTCGGCATCATCGTGATGATCTTCGCCTCGCCGCTGCTGGTGCAGATCGCGTTCAAGTTCGGCCCGACCGAGATCTTCTCGATCATGCTGCTGGGCCTGCTGGCCGGCTCCACCATGTCGCGCGGCTCGCCGCTCAAGGGCGTGGCCATGACGCTGTTCGGCCTGCTGTGCGGCGTGGTCGGCACCGACGTGAACAGCGGCAGCTTCCGCTTCGCGTTCGGCCTGCCTGAACTGAGCGACGGCCTGGAACTGGTGGCGATCTCGATGGGCCTGTTCGGCGTGGCCGACTTCCTGCTCAACGTGAACCGCATGAAGGCCATCGGCGACACCGGCACGCTCAAGCTCAGCGACATGCGCCCGAGCAAGGAAGAGCTCAAGCGCGCCTTCCCCGCGATGATCCGCGGCACCATCGTCGGCACGGTGTTCGGCGCGATGCCCGGCACGGGCCCGACCATCACCACCTTCATCGCCTACGCGCTGGAGCGCAAGGTGTCGAAGACGCCGAACAAGTTCGGCACCGGCATGATCGAAGGCGTGGCAGGCCCCGAGGCCTCTGCGCACTCGAAGACGCAGGTCGACTTCATCCCGACGATGAGCCTGGGCATTCCGGGCGACGCGGTGATGGCGCTGATCCTGGGTGCGCTGCTGATCCAGGGCATCCAGCCCGGCCCGCAGCTCATCACCGAGCATCCGGACATCTTCTGGGGCCTGATCGCCTCGTTCTGGATCGGCAACGTGATCCTCGTCATCCTGAACGTGCCGATGATCGGTGTGTGGGTGAAGCTGCTGAAGGTGCCCTACAAGTACCTGTTCCCTGCCGCGATGTTCTTCATTGCGACGGGCGTGTACAGCACGCAGAACAGCCTGTTCCAGATCTGGGAAGTGCTGGTGTTCGGCATCGTCGGCGCGGTGCTGATGACGCTGGAGTTCTCGGTCGCGCCGATTCTGCTGGGCTTCGTGCTCGGGCCGATGGTGGAAGAGAACTTCCGCCGCGCCCTGCTGCTCTCGCGCGGCGACATGTCGGTGTTCGTGACCCGTCCGATCAGCGGCACCTTCATCGGCCTGTGCGCACTGCTGCTGCTGGGCGTGGGCTACTCGGCATGGCGCGGTCGCGGCGGCCGCAAGGCAATGATGGACCTGCCCAAGCCGCCTGAAGGCGCTCCACCCGCGGAGGCTGCCTCGATGGGCGGCGGCGGCAAGTAAGCCGAACCTGCTTTCCGTTCCACCAAGAAGAAGGCCCGCTGATGCGGGCCTTCTTCATTTTCGAGCGGGTCTGTCTCAGACAGGTGTAGTGCCGGTGTCCGGCTCGCGCACGCCGAAGGGCTTGCCCGGCAGCGGAATGAACTCGGTTTCTCCGGGCACGTGGCCCATGCGTTGCGCCGCCCAATCGGCACCGGCCTCGAGGATGCGCTCGCGCCGGCTCGATACGAAGTTCCAGGTGATGTAGCGCGGTCCGTCGAGCGGCTCGCCGCCGATCACCATCAGGCGCACGGCGGTATCGGCCGTCAGCACCGCGCCCCGCCCGGCGGGCAGCACGGCCATGGTGTGCGCGGGCACCAATTCGCCATCGACGCTCGCATCGGCGTCGACCGTGTACACGGCCAGTTCCGGCGCCAGCGCGGGCAGCTCGAAGCGGCCACCGGCCGGCAATGCGATGTCGAGGTACACGGTCTGCGACAGCGTCTTGACCGGCGAGCGCACGCCGAAGGCTTCGCCCACCAGCACGCGCACATCGACGCCCTGTACCACCACTTCCGGGATGGCGCCGGCGGGCGTGTGCTCGAAGCTCGGCTCGACCTCTTCATGCGCCTGCGGCAGCGCGGCCCACAGTTGCAGGCCGTGGTTCTCGTAGGTGTCGGCCTTGAGGCGATCGGGCTTGCGCTCGGAGTGCACGATGCCGCGCCCCGCGGTCATCCAGTTGATGGCGCCGGGCAGGATCTCCTGCACGCTGCCCAGGCTGTCGCGATGCATCATCGCGCCCTTGAAGAGATAGGTGACCGTGGACAGGCCGATGTGCGGATGCGGCCGCACGTCGTGCTCGCTGCCCGGCACTTCGGTGGCGGGGCCGAAGTGGTCGAAGAACACGAACGGCCCGACCGAACGGCGCTGCGCCGCCGGCAGCAGCCGCCGCACCTTGAAGCCACCGCCCAGGTCCTTGTCGTGCGGTCGAAGCAGTTGAGTCTCTGGAATGGCGTCGGTCATCGTGTTCTCCATGATGAGTGAGTGATCAGCTTTGTTCGTCGCGGCCCATTCGCGGCCCATTCGCGGGACAGCGCGGAACCGGCTTTGCCGGGCCGCCGGTGTCGCCCCCGGTGAGGGGGTTGGCGAAGCGACACGAAGTGCGCGAAGCCTGGGGGTGGTTTCAACCCCGCGATCTTGCCACCGTGGCAATGCGCTCGCCGAATGCGCGGGCGGTGTCGAAATCGCCCTTGAGCATTTCGGCGGGGCTGGCGTCGGAGGGCGATTGCGTCAGCAGGCCGCCGTAGCCGCCCACGTAGTTCATCGAGTCGCGCGTGGCGGCCTTGTTGTTGGTCGGCAGGATGCCCATGCTGACCCAGATGCCGCTGTGCTGCATGGCCAGGGTCCACAGGTAAGTGAGGGTCGTGACCTTGTCGCCGTTCATGGTGGCGCTGTTGGTGAAGCCGGCGAAGAGCTTGTCTTTCCAGCCCTGCGTGTACCAGACCTTGGACGAGGCGTCGGCAAACTTCTTGAACTGCCAGCTCACGCCGCCCATGTAGGTGGGCGAGCCGAAGATGATGGCGTCGGCCGCCGCCAGCGTTTCCCAGCCGCCTTCGGGCAGGTTGCCGTCGGCGTCGATGGCGAGCAGCTGCGCGCCCGCGCCGTCTGCCACGGCTTGCGCCACGCGTTGGGTGTGGCCGTAGCCGGAATGGAAGACGATGACGATGTTTGCCATGAAATTTCTCCGAGGTGAAATGAGTGCGCGTGTTCGTTGTTCGGGGTGTGTGCGAAGGTCACCGGGTGGCTCCCTCCGCGAATGTCCCCCGGCCTGGAAAACCGGAAGATTACTTCTTGTCGATGCTGAAACGGCCGGCACCGAAGGCTGCGAGCGCCAGCAGGCCACCGGCGATCGCCATGTTCTTGTTGAAGTTGATCTGCTGCATCATCTTCATCGCTTCGGGTGCAGACCAGTACTTGTGGAAGAACAGTGCGGTCACGATGGTGAAGACAGCCATCACGATGGCGGTCCAGCGCGTCTTGAAGCCCAGCAGCAGCGCAATGCCAAGGCCCAGTTCCACGATGATCGCGACGACCGCGGCCACTTCGGGCAACGGCAGGCCGGCCGAGGTGATGTAGCCGACGGTGCCGCCGAAGCCCATCAGCTTGCCGAAGCCAGCGGGAATGAACAGGTAGGCGATCAGGACGCGGCCGATCAGGGCCAGCGTGTCTTGTGCCGAACTGGTGGTGGTTGTGGTTGCCATGCTTGAAAAACTCCTCGGTTGTTGAAATTGAAAAAGGGACAGAAAAAAGCCGGGCGGCGGGCGCCCGGCAAGGGGGATCAGGCGGCCAGGTCGAACACCAGAACTTCGGCGTCCTTGCCGTCGGCCAGCGTCAGCTGCGATTCGCCCTCGAGCATCGCGGCGTCACCGCCCGCGAGCTTCTGGCCGTTCACTTCGAGCTCGCCGCGCACCAAGTGCACATAGCTCTTGCGCGCCGGGTCGAGCGCCAGGCTGGCTTTTTCTTCACCGTCGAGCAGGCCGGCGTACAGGCGTGCGTCGGCATGGACCTTCACCGAGCCGTCGCTGCCGTCGGGCGAAGCCACCAGGCGCAGCTTGCCGCGCTTCTCGGCGTCGCTGAACTGCTTCTGCTCGTAGCCGGGCTCGATGCCGCGCACGTTCGGCTGGATCCAGATCTGCAGGAAGTGCGTGGTCTCGTCGGCCTTGTGGTTGAACTCGCTGTGCATCACGCCGCGGCCCGCGCTCATGCGCTGCACGTCGCCGGGCGGAATGCTTTCCACGTTGCCCATGCTGTCCTTGTGCGCCAGTTCGCCCGACAGCACGTAGCTGATGATCTCCATGTCCTTGTGGCCGTGGGTGCCGAAGCCGGCGCCCGCCGCCACGCGGTCTTCGTTGATCACGCGCAGGTTGCCGAAGCCCATGTGGGCCGGGTCGTAGTAGTTGGCGAAGGAAAAGCTGTGGAACGAGCGCAGCCAGCCATGGTCGGCATAACCGCGTTCCTGTGATTTACGGACTTGCAACATCGTAGAACTCCTTTGGCCCTGCCCCGTGGGGATGCTCGGGCCTTCTTCGTATGCCGCGCCGGATGCGCAGCGGATGTAGGGAACTTTAGGTCCGCACCCCATTTGGAAAGACGCCGTGTTTTGATGGCACCATTCAAATAATTTGATCAATGGAGCCGCCATGCCCAGCCCCCGAGACGTACTCACCCCCGACGCCCTGGCCATGCTCCAGACCGTGGCCGCCACGGGCAGCTTTGCCGCCGCCGCGCGCACGCTCGACCTGGTGCCCAGCGCCCTGAGCTACCGGGTGCGCCAGATCGAGGACGCGCTCGACGTGCTGCTGTTCGACCGCAGCGCGCGCCAGGCGCGGCTGACCGAGGCCGGAGCTGAACTGCTGCGCGAGGCCGACCGGCTGCTCAAGGAAATCGACGCGGTGGCCAACCGCGTGAAGCGCGTGGCCACCGGCTGGGAGCCGATGCTGACCATCGCGGTCGACAGCGTGATCGCGCGCGACCCGCTGCTCGACCTGGCCACCGCCTTCTTCGCGCTCGAGCCGCCCACGCGGCTCAAGCTGCGCGACGAGACGCTGCTGGGCACCATCGAGGCGCTGACCAGCGGCGAAGCCGACCTGGCGATCGGCGCGGTGCTCGACGCGGCGAGCCTGGCTTTCACCGCTACCGGCATCCGCAGCCGGTTGATCGGCGAGCTGCGTTTCGTCTACGCCGTGGCGCCGCACCACCCGCTCGCACGCCTGCCACAGCCCCTCAGCGACGCCGTGATGCGCGGCCACCGCGCGGTGGCCGCCGCCGACTCCACGCGCCACGGCACGCCGATGACCGTCAACCTCGTGGGCGGGCAGGACGTGCTGACGGTGCCGAGCATGCAGGCCAAGATCGCGGCGCAGTTGCACGGGCTGGGCGGCGGCTTTCTTCCCGAGCCGATGGCGCGGCCGTACATCGAGGCGGGCCACCTCGTCGAGTTGAAGACCGAGCGCACGCCGCCGCTGGGTTCGATGCATTGCGCATGGCGCGTGCGCAGCGCGGGCAAGCCAGGGCGCGCGCTGGAGTGGTGGCTCGCGCAGTTCGAGCATGAAGGCACGCGGCGCGCATTGCTCGAACGGCACCGCGGTCGATGAGCATGACCCGGATTCGCACAGACGCGCTAAGGGTGTGCCCTCAGGCAAAGCCCCCGCCGGACCGATGTAGAGTGCAGACACATCCAACAGCCTCCCATCCAGAAGAAAAGAGTCCGTCATGACCTCTCGCGCAACTGCAAAACCCGCCGACCGCCACCGAACCCCGGCCACCCCGCGCCCCTCGCCCCCGTCACGGCACTACGCCGTCGTTGGCGCCGGCATCGCCGGGGTGGCTTGCGCCCGAACGCTGGTGCAGGCCGGCCACAAGGTCACGCTGTTCGAACGCGGGGCCACGGCCGGCGGCCGCATGGCCAGCGTCGACACCGCTTTCGGCCGCTTCGACAGCGGCGCCCAGTACTTCACCGTGCGCGACCCGCGCTTCGCGCTGGCCCTCGAAAACACGCCCGGCGTCTGCAAGCGCTGGAGCGCCAACCTCGTGCGCGTGCTCGACGCCCACGGCCGCGTGGCCGAGGCCGCCCTGCCCTCGCTCGAATCGCACTGGGTGGCGCAGCCCGGCATGGACGCACTGGTAGCCTGCTGGGCCAAGCCGCTGGGCGACAGCCTCATCACCGGCACGCAGGTCACGCAGATCGAACCCGATGCGCTCGACCCCAAGCGCTGGCAGCTGCGCACTGCTGGCGCCGAGGACTCCCTTCACGTCTATTCCGGTTTCGACGCCGTGCTGCTCGCCGTGCCGCCTTCGCCCACGCGCGCCTTGCTGGACGGCGACAGGCTTTCGGCCCGGCTCGCAGCCAAGGTCGAACCGGTACGCATCGCGCCCTGCTGGACGCTGATGATTGCCTACCCCCAGGCCAACCAGCCCAACATGTCGCACCTCGGCCCGCAATGGAACGCGGCGCGCAGCACCCACCACCGCGTGGCATGGCTGGCGCGCGAATCGTCCAAGCCCGGCCGCGAGCCGGTCGAGCGCTGGACGCTGCAGGCCAGCGCCACCTGGTCGCAGGAGCACCTGCGCGACACGCCCGCGCGCGTCGAAGCCAAGCTGCTGCGCGCCTTCGCCGAGATCACCGGCATCCATGCCACGCCCGCGCACGCCCAGGCCCTGTGCTGGAACGAAGCGCAGACGCAAGTGCCAGTGGGCACCACGCACCTCTGGGACGCCAAGGCCCGCATCGGCGTGGCCGGCGACTGGTGCATCGGCCATCGCGTGGAAGACGCCTTCCTCTCGGGCCTGTCGCTCGCGCTCGCCGTCATCTGAACGGGAGATGAGGGAGACCGGCCGCTTCGCGCCCTCGCCCACCGGCCCGCTGCACGCGGGCTCGCTGGTGGCCGCGCTCGCCAGCTGGCTCGACGTGCGCGCGCGCGGGCCGCAGGCGCGCTGGCTGGTGCGCATCGAGGATGCAGACACCGAGCGCTGCCTGCCCGGCATGGGGGAGCGCATCCTCCAGCAGCTTGCCGACTGCGCCCTGCTGCCCGACGAGCCCCCGGTATGGCAGACACAGCGCACCGCGCACTACGAGGCCGCGCTGGGGCGGCTGAAAGATCGCGGGTTGGCCTACCCCTGCGGCTGCTCGCGCAAGGACATCGACGAGGCGCTCGCACGGCTCGGCCAGCGGCATGAACGGCACGGCGAGCGGGTGTACCCCGGCACCTGCCGCGACGGCCTGCACGGCAAGCCGGCGCGCGCCTGGCGCTTTGCCACCGAGAAATTCGAAGCAAGCCAGCCGCCCGGCGAACTCTGCTTCACCGACCGCCGCCTGGGCCGCCAGCGCCAGGACGTCAGCCGAGAGGTTGGCGACTTCGTGCTGCGGCGTGCCGACGGCCCCTGGGCCTATCAGCTCGCCGTGGTGGTCGACGACGCCGAACAGGGCGTGACCGACGTGGTCCGCGGCGAAGACCTCACCGACAACACCGCGCGCCAGATCCTGCTGCAGCGCGCGCTCGGCTTCCCCACGCCGACCTATTTGCACACGCCGCTGGTGCGCGCCGCCGACGGCGACAAGCTGTCCAAGCAGAACGGCGCCGCCGCCATCGACACCGGCACGCCGGCAGCCGCGCTGGCCGCGCTCGACGCCGCCGCGCGCGTGCTCGGCCTGCGGCCCGCCGCGGCCGCCGCGGCCGCCGATTGCACTGGCGCGCTGGCCTCCTGGGTGCCCGAATGGCGCGCTCTCTACAATTCGCGGCCGTAATGAACCTTCCCGACACCGTGCCCAACGACCTCCCGCGCAGCGACGACGCGCCCGCCCCCGACGACGACGCGGACAAGCCGCATCCGCTGCATCGCCGCCTCAAGAGCTTCGTGAAGCGCGCCGGCCGCACCACCGATGGCCAGGCACGCGCCTTTGCCGAACTGGGCCCGTTGTACCTGGTGCCCTACAAGCCCGAGCCGCTCGACCTGACGGCGGCCTTCGGCGGCCGCGCCGGCCCCACCGTGCTGGAAATCGGCTTCGGCATGGGCGAGGCCACCGCGCACATCGCGACGGTGCTGCCAGAGACCAACTTCTTCTGCTGCGAGGTGCACGAGCCCGGCGTGGGCGCGCTGCTCAAGCGCATCGGCGAGCAGTCGCTGCCGAACATCCGCATCTGCGCGCACGACGCGGTCGACGTGCTCGACCACATGCTGCAGCCCGGCACGCTGGCCGGCGTGCACGTGTTCTTCCCCGACCCGTGGCACAAGAAGCGGCACAACAAGCGCCGCCTGATCCAGCCCGAATTCGTGACCAAGCTCGCGCAGCACCTGCGCCCCGGCGGCTACATCCATTGCGCCACCGACTGGCAGCCCTATGCCGAGCAGATGCTCGAGGTGCTGTCGGGCGAGCCGCTGCTGCGCAACACGGCCGAGGGCTACGCGCCCAAGCCCGACTACCGCCCGCTCACCAAGTTCGAGAACCGGGGCATCAAGCTGGGCCACGGCGTGTGGGACCTGGTTTTCGAGCGCGCCTAGGGCAAGTCTGGAGCCGGCCCGGGCTTTCCCCCTGGCCTCGAAATTGCTACACTTTTTTACTAACGGTAAAAAGGTGTCACATGAGCACATCGCGCAGGGAATGGCTGGGCAAGGCTTGCGGTGCCTTGCTTCTGGGAAGCGGTATCGGCGCCATGCATCCGGCCATGGCGCAATCCACGCGCGCGGCACCGGCCGGCGCACCACGCGTGGTGCTTCTGGGCCAATCGGTGCCGCTCACCGGCGGCGCCTATGAAATCGGCACCGCATTCGCCGCCGGCAGCCGCCTCGCGGTGAGCGATTTCAATGAACGCAACGCCGCCAACGGCCTGCAACTGAAGCTGCTGCAGCTCGACGACGGCTATGACGCGGCGCGCGCCACCACCAACGCACGCACCCTGCTGACCACCAACAAGGCCGACATGCTGTTCGGCTTCGTCGGCACCGCCAGCAGCGAAGCCGGCGCCAATGTGGCCACGCAACAGGGCAGCCTGCTGTTCGCGCCCTTCGCGGCCTCCGACACACTGCGCGGCGCCGACCACCCCAACGTGTTCCACGTGCGCCCCGGCATGATCGACGAGGCCCTGAAGATCGTGCGCCAATGCGCCACCGTGGGGCAGACCCGTGTCGCGCTGGTGGGCGACGACGACGCCATGGGCCGCGCCGGCCTCGCGGCCGTGCAGCAGGCCGCGAGCGAACTCAAGCTGCCGCCGCTGGTGGCGACCGCGCTGGTGCCGGCCGACGGCGACAAGCTCGACGCCGCGCTGAAGACCGTGCAGCAGCAATCGCCGCAGGCCATCGTGCTGGTGTCGCTCTCGGGCACCACGGCCAACGCCATCCGCAAGCTGCGCAAGAGCGGCTACACGGGGAACTTCATGGCCTTCTCGATCGTCGGCATCGACCCGCTCTACGCCACGCTGGGCAAGGACATCGGCGGCATCGTCATCTCACAGGTGGTGCCCTCGCCGCGGCCGTCGGCCATCCCGATCGTCAAGGAGTACCTGGCGGCGGTCGACAACTCCGACCAGACCGCGTCGTATGAAGGACTCGAGGGCTTCATCGCCGCCAAGGCCGCCGGCGAAGCGGTACGGCGCGCGGGCAAGGGATTCAACACCGCGAGCCTGCAGCGCGTGATGACCGGCATGACCGACTACGACGTCGGCGGCTTCCGCATCAACCTGCGCCCGGGCCTGCGCGACAACGTGCGCAACATCGACCTCATCAGCATTTCGTCGGACGGCCGCGTGCTGCGCTGAGGCGCGGCCGCACGTCGAACGGCACCTCAGCCGGTGCGCACCAGCGCCTGCAGCGCGCCGAGCGACAGCAGCTCGATGCGGCCATAGCCCAGCGCAACCACGCCCTCGGCCGCCAGCGCATTGAGCTCCTTCGACAGCGTCTGGCGCGTCACGCCCAGCATCATCGCCAGCGCCTCCTGCGGCAGCGCCACGTTGCTGCGCGTGTGCGGCGACTGCGTGGCGTCGCCGCGCGCCAGCACCAGCAGCCGGTGCGCCACGCGGGCGCGCAGGCCGCGCAGCGTGGCGTCTTCGGCCAATCCGTAGAGCATGCGCACGCGCGCGGCCAGCATCGCCGCGATGGCGTTGGCGAACACGCCGTCGCGCATCAGCTGCACGAAGGCCTCGGGCGGCACCACCAGCAGGTCTAGCGCTTCGAGCGCGGTGGCGTCGTGCGTGCGCGGCGAGCCGTCGATAAGCGTGATTTCGCCGAACCAGTTGCCCGGCTCCAGCACCGCGAGGATGGCCTCGCGCCCGTCCTGGCGCAGCGATGAAATCTTGATGCTGCCGGCCACCAGCCCGTAGAAGCCGCCACCCGCCGCGTTGATGGTGTCACCCTGGCGGAACACCATCGCGCCGCGCCGCACATGCAGCAGTTCGGCCGCACCCACCAGCGCCTCGCGCTGCGCGCGCGGAATGCTGGTGAACCACGGATTGCCTTCCAGCGCCGCGCGATGCGGGGGTGAAAGTCGGGTCTTGGGAGCAGCGGCCATGGGCAGGAAGCCGCGCGAGGCGGGGGTTTACCAGAACGCCGCATTGTCAAATTCTTGACAGTTCAGCGTCAAGCACGGGCATACAGTGGCCGCTACCCCCAAGAACGGAGACTCCCACGATGAACGCACGCGCAAGTTTCAAGAGCATGCAGGAAAGCACGCGCGAAGACTGGCAACTGATCGGCGGCGAATTCATGCAGTTCACGGGCGGCCTGCCCGCACGCGTGATCAAGCACCTGCAGATTCTCGAAGGCGACTACGGCGGCTTTCCGGTCGACCGCTACACCCATTCGCTGCAGACCGCCACGCGCGCCCTGCGCGACGGCCGCGACGAGGAATACGTGGTGTGCGCGCTGCTGCACGACATCGGCGACACGCTGGGCAGCTTCAACCACCCCGACATCGCCGCCGCCATCCTGAAGCCCTTCGTGAGCGAGGCCAACCACTGGATGGTGCAGAACCACGGCATCTTCCAGGGCCACTACTTCTTCCACCACATCGGCCTCGACCGCAACATGCGCGACAACTTCAAGGACCATCCGCACTACGAGCGCACGGCCGAGTTCTGCGCGCTCTACGACAACCCCGCCTTCGACCCCAAGGCCGAAACGCTGCCCATCGGCGAATTCGAGCCCATGCTGCGCCGCGTGATGGCGCAGCCGAAGCAGAGCATCTACAAGGCCGCGCTGACCGAACCCGCGGCCGCCTGACCCCACCTCCAGGACACAACCCCATGAACGCCTTCTCCCAACCCGAAATCCAGAAGCTCGTCTCCGCCGAGGAGTGGCAGCTTCGCGTCGACCTTGCCGCCTGCTACCGCCTGGTGGCGCTCTACGGCTGGAGCGACCTGGTCTTCACGCACATCAGCGCGCGCATTCCGGGCCCCGAGCATCACTTCCTGATCAACCCCTACGGCCTGATGTTCGACGAGATCACCGCGTCGAGCCTGGTCAAGGTCGACCAGCAGTGCAACAAGATCATCGACTCGCCCTACCCCGTGAACCCGGCGGGCTTCGTGATCCACAGCGCGGTGCATGCGGCGCGCGAAGACATCCAGTGCGTGCTGCACACCCACACCAAGGCCGGCATTGCCGTGAGCGCGCAGAAGAACGGCGTGCTGCCCATCAGCCAGCAGTCGACCTTCGTGCTGGCATCGCTGGCCTATCACGACTACGAAGGCGTGGCCTTCCGCGACGACGAGAAGCCGCGCCTGCAGGCCGACATGGGCAATGCCAACTTCCTCATGCTGCGCAACCACGGCCTGCTGACCTGCGGCAAGACCATTGCCGACGCCTTCCTGTCGATGTACACCTTCGAGAACACCTGCCAGATCCAGATTGCGGCACAGTCGGGCGGCAGCGAACTCACGCACGTGAACCCGAAGATCGTCGAAGGCGTGGGCCAGGCCATGAAGGTGCAGACCGGCGGCCTGGGCGGCTCGTTCGTCTGGCCTTCGCTCATTCGCAAGCTGGACCGCATCGACGACAGCTACAAGCAATAAGCCACGCCGGTCACCGGTTTCCACGGCTGCCACCGCCTGCGCGACGGGTGTTGGCGGCCATTTTTTTTGGCGCGCCGCGGGGCCTGAAGCAGCGCGCATCCATTTCCGCCAGGGCGACTGCCGCTATCTGCAGAATAGACGCCCATGCAAGTCCGATCCCCGCGCCCCTCGGCGCTCTCTCTCGTCCCCGCCTGCGCCTTTCTCCTTTCCCTGGCGCTCATTGCCCCATCCGCATCGGCCGCCCCTGATGCGGCGGATGCCGACGCCCGCATCGAGGCGCTCATCGCCCGCATGACGCCGCAGGAAAAAGCCGGGCAGCTCAGCCTGTACGGCCCCGCCGAGATCGACACGCCCAACAACCCCCAGGCCGGCTGGCGCAATGCGCAGCAGGAAACGGCCGACGTGCGCGCCGGCCGCCTCACCGGCCTGTTCAACAACGCGGGCCTCGAGGGCAAGCGGCGGCTGCAGCAGATCGCGGTGAAGGAGTCTCGGCTGGGCATTCCGCTGATCTTCGGCGCGGACGTGATCCACGGTTTTCGCACGATGTTCCCGATGCCGCTGGCCGAGGCCTCGAGTTGGGAGCCCGCGCTGGCCGAACGCACGGCACGTGCCGCGGCGGTCGAGGCCACGGCCGATGGTTTCCGCTGGACCTTCGCGCCGATGGTCGACATCGCACGCGACGCACGCTGGGGCCGGGGCCTGGAGGGCGCCGGCGAAGACGTGCTGCTGTCGAAGCGCTTCGCCGCCGCCCGCGTGCGCGGCTTCCAGGGAAGCGATCTTTCGCGCCCCGACGCGATGCTGGCCACGCCCAAGCACTTCGCGGCCTACGGCGCGGCCGAGGGCGGGGTCGACTACAACGTGAGCGACATCTCGGAACGCACCTTGCGCGAGGTCTATCTGCCGCCGTTCCGCGCGGCCATCGACGCGGGCGCGCTGTCGGTCATGAGTGCCTTCAACGAGATCGGCGGCATCCCCTCCACCGCCAATCACGACCTGCTGACCGGCGTGCTGCGCGACGAATGGAAGTTCAAGGGCTTCGTGGTCTCCGACTACACGGCCGACGAGGAACTGGTCGAGCACGGCTACGCCGCGAACCCGCGCGAGGCCGCCAAGCAGGCCTTCCTGGCCGGCACCGACGTCAGCATGCAGAGCGGCCTCTACATTCGCTACCTGCCCGACCTCGTGGCCTCGGGCGAAGTGCCGATGGCGCGGCTCGACGAGGCGGTGCGCCGCGTGCTGCACGTCAAGCAGAAGCTCGGCCTGTTCGACGACCCGATGCACGGCCTCGACGGGCCGCCCGCGTCTCAACGCGCGGAGAACCCGGAGTTCATCGCGCTGGCCCGCGAGTCCGCGCGCCGCTCCATCGTGATGCTGAAGAACGACCGCATGCTGCTGCCGCTGCCCAAGGCCGGCACGAAGATCGCGCTGATCGGCCCCTTCGCCGAAGGCACTGTCGATCTGATGGGCGCCTGGAGCCTGTTCCCCGGGCAGTCGGCGCCGGTGGGCATCGACCAGGGGCTGCGCGCGGCGCTCGGTGCCAACTCGTCGGTCACCGTGGTGCGCGGCTCGGGCATCGGCATGGCACTGCCCGGCGGCATCGACGCCGCGGTGGCCGCCGCGCGCAATGCCGACGTGGTGGTACTGGCCATCGGCGAGAGCGAGAAGATGTCGGGCGAGGCGCGTTCGCGCAGCGACATCGGCCTGCCGCAGGCGCAGCAGGACCTCGCCGAAGCCGTGGCCGCCACCGGCAAGCCGGTGGTCGTTCTGCTGAGCAATGGCCGCGCGATGGCGCTGAAAGGCGCGGTGCGCAACGCACGCGCCATCCTCGTCACCTGGTTCCTCGGCCTGCAGACAGGCGGTGCCATCGCCGACGTGGTGTTCGGCGACTTCAATCCCTCGGGCAGGCTGCCGGTGAGCTTTCCGCAGACCGCGGGCCAGGTGCCCTACTACTACGCCCACAAGCGCACCGGACGGCCCTCACCCGAGGGCGCGCCGGGCATGTCCTTCAAGAGCCGCTATCTCGACGCGACCCACGAGGCGCTCTACCCCTTCGGCTTCGGCATCGGCTATGCGCCGGTGCGCTACGACGACGTGGAGCTGAGCCAGGAGCGCATCACCATGTCGGACACGCTGCGCGTGCGCGCCACCGTCACCAACACCGGGCAGCGCGATGCGGAAGAAGTGGTGCAGCTCTACGTGGCCGAGCGCGCGGCCAGCGTGACGCGGCCTGTGCGCGAGCTCAAGGACTTTCGCAAGCTGAGCATCGCGCCCGGCGCATCGGCGCAAGTCGAATTCACGCTCACCAAAGACGACCTGCAATTCATCGGCCGGGACATGAAGCCCACGGTCGAGCCCGGCGAGTTCGACCTGTGGGTGGCGCCTTCGGCTGCCGGCGGCATCCGCAAGCGCTTCGTTCTCACGCGCGACTGAAGACGGTAGCGCCAAGCCTCATTCGCCGGATGCGCTCGATGTGTTCGGCAGGTTCGCAGATGCCACCGGCGGTGCCACCTGCGATTCCATGACCTCCGTCGGATGGATGCCGGTGTTGGCGCGGATCGCGTCGGCCTGCACCTGTGCGCGGTCGAGGCCGCTCACGGCCGGCGCGGGCTGCGACTCCAGCACCTCGGTGGCGTGCATGCCGTTGTTGGCACGCACGGCATCTGCGGACACTGCATCGCGCGACTGCGTCGACTGCGACATCTGCGGATAGTCGGGATCGGCGCGCCCGCTCGCATGCGCGAGCGAGGCCAACACCAGCGCGGGCACAGCGGCGATGCACAGGGTGACGGTACGAACTCTCATGTCTGTCTCCTTGAGTGGTAGTGATGCTTTCACTCTAGGACGCTGCACTTATCGGCCTGTGAGTGGCTGCTTAAGCTGCGGTGAGAGTTCGCTTAGATGGGCATGAGCGGCCGCTTCGCGCCTGGCTCTATATTTGGTCGTTCCCCTACTCGGAAAGCCGCCTCGTGAAAGCAACGGATCCCACAGCCTCTGCCACTTCGATTCGCCGAGCCCCGCCCCAGGACGCAAAAGATATCGAGAGGCTCTACAGCGAACTTGTCGACAGTCCCCATCTCTGCGTACTGCCGGAGCGCATCGCCGAACTGGCGACCGACTGCGAGACCAGTCCGGACATGGACGCAAGCAAGGCATGAATCGAGATCGTCGGCTCCGACTGACACGCGAATCGATGGACGAACATCCGCGTCGAAGGCGACCTGCTGCACACCGAGCGCAACGGACTCGCCCAGACCTTCACCATCAGAAAGCCCACCCCATGAAAGTCAAGCGCATCGTCGCCAACATCGCAACACCCGCTCCTGCGCGCGCCGCCGTTTTCTACAAGGACGTGCTCGGCCTCGACCTGCTCATGGACCACGGATGGATCCAGACCTACGGCTCGCAAGCGGAAATGGCGGTGCAGCTGAGCTTCGCGTCGGAAGGAGGATCTGACACGCCGGTGCCCGACCTGTCGATAGAGGTGGACGACGTCGACACGGCCTTCGAGCGCATGGAGGCCGCGGGCTTCGCCATCGAGTACGGACCGGTCGACGAACCATGGGGCGTGCGCCGCTTCTACGTGCGCGATCCCTTCGGCAAGCTGGTCAACATCCTCGCGCACGCCTGAGCCACTGCGCAGAGCGGACTCAGTCGAGCCCGTGGAACACGCTGTCGTCCGGCCCGATGTGGGACGGCGGCGTCCACGCGGCGTCGCGCATGGAACGGCTCACCAGCTTGTCCACGCCCAGCAGCGTGGCGAAGATCGCCATGCGCACCGGGATGCCGTTGTCGGTCTGGCGGAAGATGGCCAGGCGCGGGTCGTTGTTCAGGTCGGTGCTCAGGTCGTGCGAACCCGGCCGGCCGTCCCGCGGCAGAGGGTGCATCACCACCACGTCCTGCTTGCAGGCCGATTCGATCAGCGCGCGATT
The DNA here is from genome assembly GCF_965279555.1 of Variovorax sp. NCBI lineage: Bacteria > Pseudomonadati > Pseudomonadota > Betaproteobacteria > Burkholderiales > Comamonadaceae > Variovorax > Variovorax sp. The sequence goes on from NZ_OZ257247.1 coordinate 2,799,790, forward strand.
GATCTCGAACGCGTTGTCGAAGCCTTCCAGCACCTCGTCGTTCGCGAAGCGTTCTTTCTGGATGCGCGTGGCGTAGATGATGTCGGCGCCGGCAAGTGCCTGCGCCGGCGTGGCGGCGGTTTCCACCACGTGGCCGTTGCGGCTCACGGCCTCCACGATGGCGGCCGGCATCGCGAGCGAGGGCGGCGAGATCAGCGTGAACTTCAGGCCCTTGTACAGCGCGAGCAGCTTGATGAGCGAATGCACGGTGCGGCCGTATTTCAGGTCGCCGACCATCGCGATGTGCGCGCCGTCGACCAGCTTGCCCAGCCGCGAGAACTCGCGCTGGATGGTGTACAGGTCTAGCAGCGCCTGGCTCGGGTGCTCGCCCGGGCCGTCGCCGCCGTTGATGACCGGCACGTTGGTGGCGCGCGCGAACTCGGCGACCGAGCCCTGCTCGGGGTGGCGCACCACCATCGCGTCGACATAGCCGCCGATCACCCGGCTGGTGTCGTAGATCGACTCGCCCTTGGCCATCGACGAGAAGGTGAAGCCGGTGGTGTCGCACACCGAGCCGCCGAGCCGGCAGAAAGCGGCGCCGAAGCTCACGCGGGTGCGCGTGCTGGCTTCGAAAAACAGGTTGGCCAGCACGGCACCTTCGAGCACGCGGCTGACCTTGCGCCGGCGCGCGATGGGCTGCATGACGTCGGCAAGCTGGAACAGTTCGTCGATGGCGTCGCGGTTGAGCTGGTTGACCGACAGCAGGTGATGCGCCCCGCCTGTGGCCATTGCCTTGCGCAAGGCACCTTCATGTGCGCTTTGCGTATATTCTTCGCGCCGACCGTTCGAAGCCAGGATTTCGCTGACGAAGCGCCGCGCGACCTCGGGCATGGCCCTGAATTCATTGGATTCGTCAGGCAGGAGCCAGGCGTCCAGCGCCCTCCTCCGGCTGCCGATGCGTTCGGCAAAGGCGTCGCGCGTCATGTTGAGTTGACGCATCGCGTCGCGGAGGAGCACCTGTTGCGGCATGTTGTTCATGGGCCGCGAATATATACTCAATGCGTATATTTTTAAAGCGCTGAAGCAAAAACTTATCGCTGAATCTTCCTGGCGGGTTTCTTCGCGGCCTGGCGCAGCGTGCACTGCCGCAGGGTCGCGCCCGAACCGCGCTGAGGACGCGGCGGCGGCATGGAGATGGACTTTCCGGTCTTCTCGGTCGGCACCAATCCCAACGGCCCGACGAAACTGGCCTCAGGGCGCATCGGGCACCCCGTGTCGGTCGGCGGCGTGGCGGTCCGGCCCGGAGACCTCGTGGTCGGCGACGCCGACGGCCTGGTCGTCATCGAGCGGGAGAAGGTAGAGGCGCTGCTGCCGGCGGCAAAGCGCAAGGTCGAGGACGAAGCCGCGCGCATCGAAGCCATCAAGAGAGGAGACACCGCAGCCAAGTGGCTGGACTCCGCGCTGCGCAATGCAGGCGTGCTCAAGGAAAACGAGAAGCTGTAGGAATGGATCGGCCCGGCTGGTGAATCATCTTTCACCGGTCTGCACCCACCCGACAGCGTCGGCCTCAGTGGGTATGAAATACCAGCGGCCCCGGATTGGCCGCAGCATGCAGGCCACCACCATCCAGCCAGGTTCTTGTTGTCGTGGCGGCGCGTTCGATCAACGCGGCACAGTGCCCATAGTCATACGACGAAACCTCGAGCGGGCAGAGCGCGGGCACGACGCAGATGCGCACTTGCGACGAAAAATGCGCCATGTCGTGCACCAGCTGCCGCGCCACCACCAGGCTGAGTGCGTGGAGCGATTGACTGATCCACCCCCGAGGCGGAGTCTGGAGCGCGCAGGCAAAGCCGGCAGGTAGCACGACGATATCGGTCGCACCCAATTGCACCGCCGCTGCGACAGGCGTGTTGCTGCACACACCGCCATCCACCAGTTCACGACCGTCGACCACGACGGGCGGAAACACGCCGGGGATGGCACTGCTCGCCAGAACGGCTTCCACGACCGGACCGCGGGACAGCACGACTTCGGCGCCGGTCACCCGTTCGCTGGCAACCACGTGCAGGGGAAGAACGGAGTCTTCGATCGCTTGGTAGCCGAGCGAGCGTTGAAGAAGCTGCCGCAACGCGCTGTTGTTCACCAGGTGCTCCTGGCGTCCCGTCAGGATGCGGAACAACGACATGAATGCGAACGGCATCACATCGCGGCGCCGGATGCTGCACCAAAGCCCCTGCAGGGCCGCAACGCCCTCTGCATGCGGAGCCCCGGCAAAGAACGCCGCGTTGATCGCCCCGGCAGAGGCGCCGACGACGAAGTCCGGCCGCACCTGGGCGCGAACAAGCTCGCGCAGCATTCCGACTTCCACCGCACCCAGGCTGCCGCCGCCGGCAAAGACGAAAGCCGTACGGGTCGTCACGGGCTTTGTCGCATCAATGAGGAAGGCATGCGATCTCCAGGTTGCGGTGAAAGGACGGGTCTGCCTGCTTCAATCTGGACAACGCCTCACTGCGCGCAAGCCGATCAGGTATGCCCAATTCCGCAATCATGCCCGGCAGCGGATGCGGGCGGGCGGCGCGACTGGAGTTGTCACGAATAGTTGAACTTTGCGCGAGTCCTGGATCTGCGCCGCCTGAAAGACAAAACCCCACGTTCCGGAAAACGCGGGGTTGTCGGCTGTCCGAAGGGCCCTCAGAGCCCTTCTTTCATGCACATGCAAAGGCTTACAGGCCGGCCTGGCGCGTGAACGACACGCTGGGCTTCTTGTAGGCTTGCGGCACTTCGTCGCGGTAGAACGCGCGGCGGTCGAGGCTTTGCAGCGGGTCGTGCGCCTTGGCGACGGCTTCGGCCTGCACGGTCGCGCGGTTGGCGGTCGACGTGAAGGCTTGTGCGCCGGCGCTGGCGGCATCGCTGTACTCGTTGCCTGCACGTGCGGCGGCAACGGCTTGCGGTGCCACTTCGGCGCGGGAAACAGACGAGTTCACGACGTGCACGCCGTCGTAGGTTTCTGCATGGGCTCCGGCGGCAGCCAGGAGCGAGAGGGCAGCAGCGGCGAGGATCTTCGAGGCATTCATTTCAATCTCCTTCAGGGCAAACGGTTGGTTGGTGAGGAGAAGTTTGATCCTGAATGACCCCGAAAAACGCTTGCAAAATGAACCGCGGCGTTCACAGGATTGAAACAATCCGAGCCTTGAAAAGAACCCGGTCAATAGGGGTTGCCCCTGCGAAACCGCCTCAGTGGCTGATCATCCAGGGCCGGCGCGACGGCGCGGACTTGGCGCCGTTGGGCGCGGTCACCGTCGCACCCCGCTTGCCCGAACTGCAGCAGCCACAGCCCGCCGGGTGCTTGAAGCGCGCATAGTCCCGCGAGCTGCCCGGCTCGTGCCGCGCCCGCTCGTTGGTCTCCATGGCCCGGCGCGTGCCCGATGCCATCAGCGCGAGCCGTGGCGCCGCCGAGAGCACGCGCGGAGAAGCCGTGCCGCAATCCGGGCAGCAGGCAGGTTCATCGCGCAGGCCCGAGGGCCGCAGCGCCTCGAAGCCGCCGCATTGCCCGCAGGCGTAGTCGTAGGTGGGCATGGGCTGGCCTTCCTTCAACGCGGGTCGTGCGAAAGCGGCATGTCGATGCTGCCGTCGATGAACTTCACCGGACCCGATGCGTTCGGGTTGATGTCGAAATCGAAGATGCCCGTGGGCAGCCACAGCGTGGCGCAGGAGTTGGGCACGTCGACCACGCCGCTGATGTGGCCCTGCACCGGCGCCGTGCCCAGGATCGAATAGGCCTGCGCACCCGAGTAGCCGAACTTTTTCAAATACTCGATGGCGTTCAGGCAGGCCTGCCGGTAGGCCACGTTCACGTCCAGGTAGTGCTGCTTGCCGCTCTCGTCGACCGAGATGCCTTCGAAGATCAGGTAGTCGTTGTACTGCGGCGTGATGGGGCTGGGCTTGAAGATCGGGTTCTTGATGCCGTACTTGGCCATGCCGCCCTTGATGAGCGTGACCTTCATGTGCACCCAGCCGGCCATCTCGATGGCGCCGCAGAAGGTGATCTCGCCGTCACCCTGGCTGAAGTGCAGGTCGCCCACGCTCAGGCCCGCGCCGTCCACGTACACGGGGAAGAACACCTTGGAACCGCGCGACAGATCCTTGATGTCGCAGTTGCCGCCGTGCTCGCGCGGCGGCACGGTGCGTGCGCCTTCCGCCGCAGCCTTGGCGCGGGCTTCACCGGTCATCTTGCCCATGTGGGCGGTGCCGGCGAACGGCGGGTTGGCCAGGCCGGGCACGCGGTCCGGGTCGGTGGCGATGAGCGCCTTCTCGCGCTCGTTCCACATGTCGAGCATGGGCTTGTCGGGCAGGCAGCCGATCAGGCCGGGGTGGATCAGCCCCGCGAAGTTGACGCCCGGCACATGGCGCGAGCTGGTGAACATGCCCTTGAAGTCCCAGATCGATTTCTGCGCCTCGGGAAAGTGATCGGTCAGGAAGCCGCCGCCGTTCTTCTTCGAGAAGAAGCCGTTGAAGCCCCAGAGGCTGTCCTGCTTGGCGCCGATGTCGAGCAGGTCGACCACCAGCAGGTCGCCAGGCTCGGCGCCCTTCACGCCCACCGGGCCCGAGAGGTAGTGCACGGTGCTCAGGTCGATGTCGCGCACGTCGTCCGCGCTGTCGTTGTTCTTGATGAAGCCGCCGGTCCAGTCGAAGGTCTCGAGGATGAAGTCGTCGCCCGGGTTGACCCAGCAGGCCATCGGAATGTCCGGGTGCCAGCGGTTGTGGATGTTCTCGTTCTCGGTGGGCGACTTGGTCAGATCGACCTTGATCAGCGTGTCCGTCATTTGCAGTGGCTCCTGGTTGGGTTGTGGTTGAACGGAAATCAAACGGAGAGATAGGCTTTGATGTGATCCACGTCGGTCTTGTCGCGCGCGGTCTCGTGCACGAGGCGCCCGCCTTCGATGACGAAGAGCCGGTCGGCCACGTCCATCGCGAAGCTGAGCACCTGCTCGGACACGACGATGGTGATGCCGCGCAGCTTGCGGATCTCGTTGAGCGCCTTGGCGATGTCCTTGATGATCGAAGGCTGGATACCTTCGGTGGGCTCGTCGAGCAGCAGCACCTTGGGGTCGGTGACGAGGGCGCGCGCTATGGCGAGCTGCTGTTGCTGGCCGCCCGAGAGGTTGCCGCCCTTGCGGCTCTTCATGTCCCACAGCACGGGGAACAGTGCGTAGATTTCTTCGGGGATGCGGCGGGTCTTGGAGTTCTCCAGGCCGGTCTGGATGTTCTCTTCCACTGTCAGCGTGGGGAAGATCATCCGGCCTTGCGGTACGTAGGCGATGCCTTTTGCCACGCGGCGGAAGCTCTCGTCGCGCGAGACGTCTTGCCCCGCCACTTCGATGCGCCCGCTCTTCAATGGCAGCACGCCCATCAGGCTCTTGAACAGCGTGGTCTTGCCCATGCCGTTGCGGCCCATGATGGCTATCGTCTCGTTGGTTTTGCCTTCGAACGAGATGCCGTGCAGGGCCTCGCTCTGGCCGTAGGCTACGTGCAGGTCTTCTACCTTCAGCATGAGGTTGCTCATTCTTTTGAATTCCTTTGGGTTGCGTTCGGGGTGCTTGCACAGGCCATCGGGTACTCCCCTCCGCGAATGTCCCCGTCGGCGTGAGCGAGCCCTGAAAGACAGCGCTTCATCTAGTGCCCCAGATAAACATCGATGACCTTGGGATCGGCCTGCACCTTCTCCATCGGCCCCTCGGCAAGAATCTTTCCCTGATGCATCACGGTGACCTTGTGCGCGATCTGCTTCACGAAGGCCATGTCGTGCTCGATGACGATCACGGCGCGGTTCTGGCATATGCGCTTGAGCAGGTCGGCCGTGAGTTCGCGTTCGCGCGCGCTCATGCCGGCGATGGGCTCGTCGAGCATCAGCAACTCGGGCTCCTGCATCAGCAGCATGCCGATTTCCAGCCACTGCTTCTGGCCGTGGCTCAGCAGGCCGGCTTCGGTGTCGAGGCGGTCGGCCAGCCCAATCTCTTCCGCAATCGCCTGCACCTTGGCCTTGACCTCGTCGTCGCACTTGAAGGCCAATGCGCCGAACACCGAGCGGCCCTTAGGGAACGACACCTCCAGGTTCTGGAACACGCTCAGGTTCTCGTAGATCGACGGGGTCTGGAACTTGCGGCCTATGCCCAAACGCACCCGCTTGTGCTCGGCCATCTTCGTGAGTTCGGTGTTCTTGAACTTGATGCTGCCGGCGCTCGCGCGCGTCTTGCCGCAGATCAGGTCGAGCAGCGTGGTCTTGCCGGCGCCGTTGGGGCCGATGATGACGCGCAGTTCATTTCGGTCGATGTACAGCGTGAGATCGTCGATGGCCTTGAAGCCGTCGAAGGACACGGTGAGGTCTTCCACCGCCAGCGCGAAGTCTGTGTTGCTCATGAATGTGTGGCTCCGGTTCAGGCGCGCTGGCTGCCGACGCCTTCTGGCAGCGTGGGTTCGGGTGGTTGTGCTGCGGGCGGTACCGGCGCAGTTGATGCCGGCGGCTTGACGGCGGCCTCGCGCAGCGCCTGCCGGCGCGACTTCCACCACGGGCGGATCTTTTCTTCCCACACGCCGGCCAGCCCCATCGGGAAGGCCATGGTCACGCCGATGAAGAGGCCCGCCATCAGGAACAGCCACAGGTCGGGGAAGCTCTCGGAGAACAGCGTCTTGCCCGCGTTCACCAGCAGCGCGCCGTACACCGCGCCCACCAGGCTCATGCGTCCGCCGACGGCGCAGAAGATCACCATCTCGATCGACGGCACGATGCCCACGAAGCTCGGCGACATGAAGCCCACCTGCAGCGCGAACATAGCGCCGCCGATGCCCGAGAGCCCGGCCGCCAGGCAGAAGATGAAGACCTTGAAGTTCGACACGTCGTAGCCGGAAAAGCGCACGCGGTCTTCCTTGTCGCGCATGGCCAGCAGCAGCGTGCCCAGCTTGCTGGTCTGCACCCAGCGGCAAAGCAGGATGCTCAACACCAGCAGGCCGACGCAGACGTAATACAGGACGTATTTGGCGCCGTCGGTGCGCGTGTCCCAGCCCAGCATGGTCTTCAGGTCGGTCATGCCGTTCACGCCGCCGGTGTAGCCCTGCTGGCCGATGATGAGCACGGTGCAGATCAGCGCCACCGCCTGCGTGATGATCGCGAAGTACACGCCGCCCACGCGCCGCTTGAACATCGCGAAGCTCACCAGCCACGCCAGCGCCATCGGCGCGAGCACCACCAGCGCAAGGCTCAGCGGCAGGCTCTTGAAGGGCAGCCACAGCGCGGGCAGCTCGGTGATCTGGTTCCAGTCCATGAAGTCCGGAATGCCGGGCGTGGTCTGGATCTTGGTGGAGACGGGGTCGGAGGCTTCGAGCTTGAGGAACATCGCCATCGCATACCCGCCGATGCCGAAGAACACGCCCTGCCCCAGGCTCAGCACGCCGCCGTAGCCCCACACCATGACGAGGCCCACTGCCACGAAGGCGTAGGTGAGGTATTTGCCCACGAGGTTGAGGCGGAAGATGTCGAGCGACAGCGGCAGCACCACCGCGAGCAGCAGCACCAGCAGCAGCAGGCTGCCGAGCTGGTAGCGCTGGATCGAGGCCTTGATGAAATTCATCGGAACGTTCTCCTGCAAGGGAATCGGGTTCATCAGCGGCGGACCTTGACGGCGAAGAGTCCCTGGGGCCGCATCATCAGGATCAGCACGATCAGCGACAGCGTCAGCACCTTGGCCATCGAGCCGGTCATGAAGAATTCGGAGATCGACTGCGTCTGCGCAATGCCGAAGGCCGAGACCACGGTGCCGAAGAGGCTCGCAGCACCGCCGAAGGTGACGACCAGGAAGGCGTCGACGATGTAGAGCGAGCCCGAGGTCGGCCCGGTCGAGCCGATGGTGGTGAAGGCCGCGCCCGCCACGCCGGCAATGCCGCAGCCGATGGCGAAGGTCAGGCGGTCGGTCTTCTTCGTGTCGATGCCGGTGGCATTGGCCATCGTGCGGTTGGCCACGGTGGCGCGCACCCGCAGGCCCCAGCGGCTCTTGTGCAGCGCGACGAGCACGCCGCCCGTCACCAGCGCGGTGAGCGCCAGCACGAACAGGCCGTTGATGGGAATGTCGAGGCCTTCATGCGGCGTCCACGAGCCCATGAGCCATTCGGGCAGCGTGGGGCTCACTTCCTTGGGGCCGATGAAGGTGCGAAAGATCTGCTGCAGCCCCAGGCTCACGCCCCAGGTGGCCAGCAGCGTGTCCAGCGGCCGCTTGTAGAGGTGGCGGATCAGCACCCACTCCACGATCCAGCCGGTGATGAAGGCAAACACGAAGGCCAGCGCGATGGCGATCGGGAAGTAGTACGGCATGAACTCGGGTGCCAGGCTTTCCGTGACGCGCGCGGCCAGGTAGATCGAATAGGCGCCGATGGTCATGAACTCGCCATGCGCCATGTTGATCACGCCCATCTGGCCGAAGATGATCGCCAGGCCAAGCCCCATGAGCAGCAGCACCGCGAAGAGGCTCAGCCCCGCGAAGCCCTGCATGAGGCCGATGTTCATCATGTCCGACAGAGTCATGGCGAGGTATTCCGAAGTTGGGGTATTGCTCCTTCCCCCTCTGGGGGAAGGTTGGGATGGGGGCAGGCTGAGCGTGCCCAGTAGTAACGCCGCTTGCCCCCGCCCCTGCCCTCCCCCAGAGGGGGAGGGAGAAAGACATCAGGGTTTACTGATAGCCCTTCGGGAACGGGTCCGGCTTGATCAGCTCAGCCGACTCCGCCACCACCTTGAACGTCCCATCCGGCTGCCCCTGCCCGATGCGCGCCTTGCTCCACAGGTGGTGGTTCGCATCCAGCTTCACGTAGCCCTCGGGCGCCGTCTTCAGCTCGATGCCCGGCGAACTGGCCACGACCTTGTCCACGTCGAAGCTGCCTGCCTTCTCCACCGCGGCCTTCCACAGCCACGGGCCGAGGTAGCCCGCCTGCGTCACGTCGCCGATGACGGCGTCCTTGCCGTACTTGGCCTTGAAGGCCTCCACGAACTTCTTGTTGTTCGCGTTGTCCAGCGTCTGGAAGTACTTCATCGACGAGTAGAAGCCCGCGAAGTTCTCGCCGCCCACACCGGTCATCTCGTCCTCGGTCACGGCCAGCGTCAACAGGAACTGCTTGTCGCCGGTGATGCCGGCGGCCTTGAGCTGCTTGTAGAAGGCCACGTTCGAGCCGCCCACCACGGCAGCGAAGATGCAGTCGGGCTTGGCGACCTTGATCTTGTTGATCAGCGAATTGAAGTTGGTGTGGCCCAGCGGGTAGTACTCCTCGCCCTTGACCGAACCCTTCTGGAAGTTCTCGATGTGCTTGCGCGCGATCTTCATCGAGGTGCGCGGCCAGATGTAGTCGGAGCCCACCAGGAAGAAGGTCTTGGCCTTCTTCTCCTTCGCGCCCCAATCCAGGCCCCAGATGATCTGCTGCGTGGCTTCCTGGCCCGTGTAGATCACGTTCTTACTCTGCTCCAGGCCTTCGTAGAAGGTCGGGTAGTACAGCAGGCCGTTCTCTTTTTCGAACACCGGCAGCACGGCCTTGCGCGAGGCGCTGGTCCAGCAGCCGAACACGGCCGCGCAGTGGTCGTTGACCAGCAGCTTCTTCGACTTCTCGGCGAAGGTGGGCCAGTCGGAGGCGCCGTCTTCCTTGATGACCTTGATCTTGCGGCCCAGCACGCCGCCCATGGCGTTGATCTGGTCGATGGCCAGCTGCTCGGCCTGGATCGAGCCGGTTTCCGAGATGGCCATGGTGCCGGTGGACGAATGCAGCTGGCCCACCGTCACTTCGGTGTCGGTCACGGCGAGCTTGGTGGTGTTGACCTTGGCCGTGGGGAACTGCCCCTGGCCGAAGCTCAGGCCACTCAGGCCCATCACGGGCAGCGCTGCGGCACCCTGCAGCAGACGGCGGCGGCGCAATGCCAGGGCATCGAGGGAAGAATCGGAATCACGCGACATCAGGAAACTCCAGGCAGGTTGTTGGAAAGGAAGGCCGCGCACCATCACAGTGCATCGGACGGTGCCCCGAGCACCATGGCTGGAACTTTAGAAATCAGTGGCGTATGCGCGAATACGTCATTCAACGTAGCGGCGGGAACCGGCCCTGCCCGCAGACTCGCGAGCCGGAGATCGGCGGAAAAAGGGCACAGGGAGCGCTTCTTGCTGTACCCGCCCCATGCAACCGCCGCCGCGAGAACCCGCCATGCAATCCGTCTCCGGACAGAAGATCTTTCGCATCCGCCGCGACTACAACGCCTGGGTCGCGAACGAGACGCTGGAGGACTACGCCCTGCGCTACACGCCGCGAAGCTTTCGCAAGTGGTCGGAGTTCCGCGTGGCCAACGCGGCCTTCGGCGCTACCTCGTTCCTGGCGCTGGAGGCCATCGGCGGGGCCATCGCGCTGAGCTACGGCTTCTCGAACGCGCTGTGGGCCATCCTGGTGGTGGGGCTCATCACCTTCCTGACCGGCCTGCCGATCTCGTACTACGCGGCCCGGCACGGCGTGGACATGGACCTGCTCACGCGCGGCGCGGGCTTCGGCTACCTGGGCTCCACCCTCACCTCGCTGATCTACGCGAGCTTCACCTTCATCTTCTTCGCGCTGGAGGCGGCCATCCTCGCGCTGGCGCTGCAGATGTACCTGGACTGGCCGCTGTGGCTGCTGTACATGGTGTCTTCGATCGTCATCATTCCGCTGGTGGCACGCGGCATCACGCTCATATCGGGGCTGCAGCTGTGGACGCAGCCGATCTGGATCGTGCTGTTCGTCTGCCCCTTCGTCGCGGTGCTGGTGAAGAAGCCCGAGCTGTACGCCGACTTCACCGGGCTGGTGGGCCGCACCTCGGACAGCAGCGGCTTCGATCCGCTGATGTTCGGCGCCGCCGCCACGGTGGCCTTCTCGCTGGTCGTGCAGATCGGCGAACAGGTCGACTACCTGCGCTTCCTGCCCGAGAAGACCGCCGCCAACCGCGTGCGCTGGTGGACGGCTGTGCTGGTCGCCGGACCGGGGTGGATCGTGCCGGGCATGCTGAAGATGATGGGCGGCGCCTTCCTCGCCTTCCTGGCTCTGCAGCACGAGATACCGGGCATCCACGCAATCGAGCCCACGCAGATGTATCTCACCGGCTTCTCTTACGTGCTGCGCGACCCGGCCTGGGTACTGGGCGTGACGGTGCTGTTCGTGGTGATCTCGCAGATGAAGATCAACCTCACCAACGCCTATGCGGGCTCGCTGGCGTGGTCGAACTTCTTCGCCCGGCTCACGCACAGCCACCCGGGGCGCGTGGTGTGGCTGGTGTTCAACGTGGTCATCGCGATACTGCTGATGGCGCTGGGCGTGTTCGCCGCGCTGGAGCATGTGCTGGGCTTCTACAGCAACATCGCCATCGCCTGGGTCGGCGCGCTGGTGGCGGACCTGGTCATCAACAAGCCGCTGGGGTGGAGCCCGAAGGCCATCGAGTTCAAGCGCGCGCACCTCTACGACATCAACCCCGTGGGTCTCGTCGCGATGCTGGTGGCGGCGGCGCTGGCCATGCTGGCCTACTCGGGCGCGCTGGGGCATTGGGCCAAGGCCTTCTCGCCCTTCATCGCGCTGGCTACGGCCATGGCGCTGTCGCCGCTGCTGGCGTGGCGCACGCGCGGGCGCTATTACCTTGCGCGCAACGACATCGAGCGCTGGGCGCCCGGCCAGAGCGTGAAATGCTCGGTGTGCGACAACAGCTTCGAGTCGGAAGACATGGCGCACTGCCCGGCCTACAGCGCACCGATCTGCTCGCTGTGCTGCACGCTCGAATCGCGCTGCCACGACCGCTGCAAGACAGACTCGCGCGCGGCCGAGCAGATGAGCGGATGGCTGCAGGCGCTGCTGCCGCCGGCCCTGTCGGCGCGGCTGAACTTTCGCGTGGCCCACTACCTGCTGGTGGCCACATCGCTCATCGCGCTGCTGGCCACGGTGGTGGGCGTCGTCTATGCGCAAGAGGCCATCGCGGGCACCAGCGACTCGACCATGGCCACGGCCTTGCTGAAGGTGTTCGCGCTGCTGTCGGTGGTGGCCGCGGTGGCGGCATGGTGGGTGGTGCTGGGCAGCGAAAGCCGGCAGATGGCGCAGGAGGAATCGAACCGCCACAACAACCTGCTCGCACTCGAGATCGAGGCGCACCGCCGCACCGACGCCGCGCTGCAGACCGCCAAGGAAGCCGCCGAGGCAGCCAACCAGGCCAAGACACGCTACGTGGCCGGCATGACGCACGAACTGCGCACCCCGCTCAACAGCATCCTTGGCTACTCGCAGATCCTGCTCAAGGGCGACGCGGTGACGCCGCCGCGCGATGCGGTACAGACCATCCACCGCAGCGGCGAGCACATGCTGGGCCTGATCGACGGGCTGCTCGACCTCGCGCGCATCGAGGCCGGCCGGCTGCAGTTGGAGCCCGCCCCGCTGGCGCTGCCGGCCTTTCTCGACCAGCTGGTGCACATGGTGCGGCCGCAGGCCGAGAACAAGGGCCTGGCCTTCGTCTACACGCACGCCGGCCGCCTGCCGCCCTGGGTGCATGCCGACGCCAAGTGGCTGCGGCAGATCCTCATCAACCTGCTGACGAATGCGGTGCGCTTCACCGACAGCGGCACGGTGACGCTGCACGTGGATGCGCGGCGCGAGGTGCTGCGCTTCGACGTGGTCGACACCGGCATCGGCGTGGCGCCGCAGGACCACCAGCGCATCTTCCTGCCCTTCGAGCGCGGAGCGGCTGGCCGGCGCAGGGGCGAGCCCGGCACGGGGCTGGGCCTCACCATCACCGGGCTGCTGACTTCGCTGATGGGCGGAGAACTCAAGCTGGCCTCGACCTCGTCGCAAGGCAGCACCTTCAGCGTGCGCGTGTACCTGCGCGAGGTGGCCGACCCCGGCCCGCAGGCCAGGGCCGGCGCGCCGCGCCAGCCGGTATCGGGCTACCTCGGCGCGCGCCGCACGCTGCTGGTGGTCGACGACCAGCCGGTGCAGCGCCAGATGCTCGCCGGCATGCTCGTGCCGCTGGGCTTCGAGGTGCGCGAGGCCGCGAGCGGCACCGAGTGCCTGGACAGCCTGCGCGAGGAACTGCCCTCTGCCATCCTTCTGGACCTGACGATGGACGACATGGACGGCTGGCAGACCGCCACGTCGGTGCGCGCCTCGGGCTTCCGCGACATCCCGATCATCATCGTCTCGGCCAACATGTTCGAGAACCAGGCCGAGCGGCTGCGCGCGGCGGGCTGCCAAGCTTTCGTGGGCAAGCCGGTGATCGAGTCGGAGCTGATCGCGACGCTGGAACGCCACCTCGGGCTCGAATGGCTGTCGCCCGGCGATGCGCAGCCACCAGCAGCCGATGACGACCACGCTGCCCCGCGCCCGCGCCGGCTCGACCTGTCGGAAGACGACCGCGCCGAACTCATGCGGCTGGTGCAGATGGGCCATGTGCGCGGCCTGCACACCGCGCTCGACCGGCTGGCCGCCGCATCGCCCTCGGCCGCGGCCACCTGCACCTGGCTGCGCGGCATGGTCGCGCGCTTCGAACTCGACAACCTCCGCAACGCACTGGCAGAAGATGCAGACACCCTCGCCCCTTGAATCGCCTTCGGCCGAACGCCCCGTGGTGCTGGTGGTCGACGACGCGCCCAGCAGCCTGGGCATGCTGTGCGACACGCTCGAGGCCAGCGGCTACACCGTGCTGGTGGCGGCCGACGGCGAAGCCGCGCTGCAGCGGCTGGAGCTGGTGGTGCCCGACGCGATATTGCTCGACGGCCTGATGCCCGGCCTCTCGGGCTTCGAGACCTGCAGGCGCATCAAGGCCAACCCGGCATGGGCGCACATACCGGTGCTGTTCATGACGGGGCTGTCGGAAACCTCGCACGTGGTCGAGGGCTTCGAGTGCGGCGGCGTCGACTACGTGGTGAAGCCGATCCGTGCGCAGGAGGTATTGGCGCGGCTGCACACGCACGCGCGCAACGCCCGCATCACGCGCATGGCGCGCGACGCGGTCGACGTGGCCGGCATGGGCGTGGTGTTCGTCGACACGCGCGGGCGCATCGCATGGCGATCGCCGCAGGCCGCGCTGTGGCTGCATGCGCTGGAAGACCCGGTGGCGCCCGGACTGCTGCCCGCATCGCTCGAAGCGGCACTGGCGCCGGGCGCGGCCGTTGCGGTGGGCACCGCCACGGGCATGCGCCTGTCGGTGCGCAACCTGGGCGCCGCAGCACTCGGCGAGACCATGCTGCTGTTCGCGATGCAGCGCGAAGGTCCCGCCACGCGGCTCGCGGAAGCGGCGCTCACGCCGCGCGAGACCGAGGTGCTGTCATGGCTCGCCAAGGGCAAGACCAACCGCGACATCGGCGAAATACTGGGCACCAGCCCGCGCACGGTGAACAAGCACCTGGAGCACATCTTCGAGAAGCTGGGGGTGGAAACGCGGGCTGCGGCCGCGGCGCTGGCGAGCGGGCAACTGGTGTGACGGCTGCCACCCGGGGTGCGAACGGTAGGTAACCCCCGTGGGGTAACCGCCCCAACGGCACAGGGCTTTGTCCCTTGGAGGCGTCTGCCGCGCTCAGAATCAGACGCCACCGGAGCAAACAAATGCTGTCAAGCCTTCTGCAGTTCCCGCCGCGCGAAAGCGCCTACAGGCGCAAGTTCCTGAACAACCAGGACGAGAACCTCTTCATGGGTTCGTTCGCGAGCTTCGCCGCGGCCGAGGCCGGCGCGCCGCCCAGCAAGGCGGTGGGCTACGACAACGCGGAGGCCGCCAAGCTCTACAGCCCGCAGATCTACTTCTACGACTACCCGGCGCTTTTCTGGCTCGGGCGTTCGATCGACTCGGGCCTCACGCGGGTGTTCGACCTGGGCGGGCACATCGGCATCAAGTACTACGCGTTCCGGCGCGTGCTGAGCTACCCCGACAACCTGCACTGGACCGTATGCGACGTACCCGGCGTGGTCGAGAGCGGGCGCGCGCTGGCGGTGCAGCGCGAAGCCATCGCGCAGCTCGAATTCACCACCGACCCTCGCGACGCCAGCGGCTGCGACCTGCTGTATGCCTCGGGCAGCCTGCAATACCTGCCGCAGCGCATCGATGCCATTCTTGCGTCGCTGGCGGTGAAGCCCAAGCGCATCATCCTGAACACGACGGCGGTGCATCCTGAGCGAACGATCTACACGCTCAACAGCATCGGCGTGGCGGTGTGCCCCTATCGCATCGAGCACTACGACGAGCTGATGGCCGAGCTCATGCGCTCGGGCTACAAGAAGCGCGACGCCTGGCGCAACGAGGGCAAGCCGATCGAGGTGCCCTTCGTGGACGGAGGCGACAAGCCCTACTACGCCGGCTGCTGTTTCGACCTGGGCACCTGAAGCAGCGAGGCCGCGAGCCCGTCAGGGAATGACTGCGGGCAGGTTCTGGTCCGCGATGTGGCGCTGCTCGGGCGACAGCGTTTCGTAGAGCCTGGAGAGCGCATCGCTCACCGCTTGCGCGCGGTGGGCCCGGTCTGCTGCCAGCGCAGCGCGCTGTTGCGCGAACTGCACCGCGGTCTGGTCGTCCGCCGAGGCCGCGCTGGCCATGCTGCCGCGACCGGCCATGTCCCACACGGCATCCGAGAAGCGGTCCCACGCCGGGGACTGTTCCGGCGTGATCATCAGCTGCAGCCGCAGGTCGTAGAGCTTGTCACGCACCTTGGCGGCCGCGGTGGCCGGCGTGGACAGGCCGTCGCCCGTGCGCTGGCTCGACGAACTGTCGCTGCGCGCGCCGCGCCGGCCGCCGCCACCCATGCCACCACCGCCGCCGAACTGTGCGAAGCCGTGGCCGCTCACGGCGATCAATACCGCGGCGAGCGCGAACCGCTGCAGGGGTCGTTTCATCGTCATCCTGAAATCCTTTGATGCAGGCCCGAGAAGGGCCAGGGTGCATTTCAGGAGCCGCGGCCGTCCAGCGGATTGCCCGCCGGTAAACCGGGGGTAAAGGCAGATGGCCGTCAGAAAAATCTTGAGCGGCATCAAAAAAGATATTAAAGTGATATCACTTTCACAGGAGGAACCCATGAACGAGATGCCCCCCGCAACCCCTCGCTCCATTCGCAAGGAGCGCTCCTACCGTTCCATCAACGGCTACGGCATCGTCGCGGTGGCGGTGCTGCTGATAGCACTCGGCGCGGTCGCCATCGTGCAGCGCCTGATGCCGCCACCAGCGAGCGTGCTGCTGGTCGTGGCGGGCATCGTGCTGGTGCCGGGTCTCTACATGCTGCAGCCCAACGAGGGCATCATCCTCACGCTCTTCGGCGAGTACCAGGGCACCGACCGCACCGAAGGCCTGCGCTGGACCAATCCGCTGCAGACAGGCAAGAAGATCTCGCTGCGCGCGCGCAACCTCAACACGCCGCCGCTGAAGGTGAATGACAAGCGCGGCAACCCGGTGGAGATCGGCGCGGCGGTGGTGTGGAGGGTGCACGACACCGCGCAGGCCGTGTTCGAAATAGACGACTACAACAAGTTCGTCGCCATCCAGGCCGAGGCCGCTATCCGCCACCTTGCCACCCTCTATGCCTACGACAGCGGCGACGACCTGTCGATCGACGAGACCACGCTGCGCGCCGGGCTCGACACGGTGGCCGACGCGCTCAAGGCCGAACTCAACCAGCGCTTTGCGAGCGCCGGCGTCGAAGTGCTCGACGCCAAGCTCACCCACCTGGCCTATGCACCCGAGATCGCGCAGGTGATGCTGCGCCGCCAGCAGGCGGTGGCCATCGTGAGCGCGCGGCAGCAGATCGTGGCCGGCGCGGTCGGCATGGTCGAGGCGGCATTGCGCGGCCTTTCCGAGCGCAACCTGGTGGTGCTCGACGACGAGCGCAAGGCGTCGATGGTGTCGAACCTGCTGGTGGTGCTGTGCTCCGACCGCGAGACCCAGCCCGTCGTCAACACGGGTACGCTTTACACCTGACCCCGCCCCGCCTCTTTCCCCTGATGGCCAGTCCCGGAAAAAAATCCTATCCCCTGCGCATCGATCCCGCCCTGTGGGCCGAGATCGAGCGCCTGGCGGCGCAAGAGCTGCGAAGCGCGAACGCGCAAGTCGAGTTCCTGCTGCGCGAAGGGCTGGCCAGGCGCGGCAGGCTGCCGGCCGCGGACGCGAAGGCCGACGACAAGCCCGCGCCGCCTCGGTGATAACCCCGAATCCGCCGTGGGCGGAATGACAGCCACGGCTTTTACGATGACGGCTGCGGGCGGCACCGTTCGCCGCCCGTTCCTACCGGAGACATCGTGACGAAGCCCTCTTTCTCTTCCTTCACCCGCCGCGCCGCCCTTCCGCTGCTCGCGGCCCTCGCTCTCGCCGGCTGCGGCACGCAACCGGCCGCGCCCACCGCGGACATCCACGTCATGACCTCGGGCGGCTTCACCGCCGCCTACAACGACCTGCGCCCGGCCTTCGAGCGCAGCAGCGGCCGCAGCGTCAAGACGGCCTACGGCGCGTCGATGGGCAACGCCGACGACTCGATCCCCAGCCGCCTCGCGCGCAACGAGCCGGCCGACGTGGTGATCCTCGCGCGCCCTGCGCTCGACGCGCTGGTCGCGCAGGGCAAGGTGGTGCCGGGCAGCCAGGTCGACCTGGTGCGCTCTTCCATCGGCTTCGCTGTGCGCAAAGGCGCGCCCAGGCCAGACATCAGCACGGTCGATGCGCTGAAGCGCACCCTGATCGCCGCGCCGTCGATCGCCTATTCGGCCAGCGCAAGCGGCACCTACTACGAGACCGAACTGCTCAAGAAGCTGGGCATCGAGGCCGAGGTGAAGCCCAAGAGCAGGCGCATCCTGAGCGAGCGCGTCGGCTCGGTGGTGGCGCGCGGCGACGCGGCGCTGGGGCTGCAGCAGGTGAGCGAGCTGCTGCCGATAGAAGGCATCGACTACATCGGCCCGCTGCCTGCAGAGGTGCAACGCGTGACGGTGTTCTCGGCCGGCATCGCAACCGCGTCGAAGCAGCCCGAGGCGGCGAAACAGCTGATCCGCTACCTCAACTCGCCGGCCGCCGCGCCGACCATCGCGAAGACCGGCCTGGAGCCGCTGACCGCGCGCTGAGCGCACACACGCGCTACAGCGTCCAGCCGTCGCGCCGGAAGAATTCGACCAGCGTGTCGCCGACCTTCTCCGCCTGGTCGAACGCGATGGTGTGGCCCGCATAGGGCAGCAGCTCGACGCGCACATGCGGTGCCTGGGCCTTCACGCGGGCGCAGGCGCGCACCGGGTCGTACAGCACCTCGTCCTCGCCGAGCATCAGCAGCGTGCTCTTGGGCAGCGCGCGCAGGTCGGCGTCGCTCATGCGGCCTGGCGCCCGGGGATGGCTGCGCTGGCAGCGCCAGCGCACGAGCAGGTCGTCCATGGCCCAGGGCGGCGGCTCGGGCGCCGTCGGCGACGACACCAGCCCATGGAAGGCGCGCACCTGCCGCTCGCTGGGAAACGCCGCCGCAAGCCCCGCGCGCAACATGGTGCCGATGCGCGGCGACTCGAGGTTGGGCGGCGCCAGCAGCGCAAGCCTGGTGACGCGTCGCGGGGTCTGGCGCGTGTACGCCGCCGCGAGCCACGCACCGAAGGAGGCACCGCACAGTCCCACCTTCGGCCGGCCGATGCCGATCAGCACGTCTTCGAGCCAGTTGCAGTACGCGTCTTCCGACGCGGGCCGGCGCCCTTCGGTGCGGCCGGCGTCGCCGATGATGTCTACCGCATACACCTGCAGCGAACCCGCGAGCCGCGCGATGTTGTGCACCCAGGTGGTGGCGTTGCCGCCCCCGCCGTGCAGCAGCACCACCGGCGGCGCATAGGCGGGCCCCGAGGCCAGCACGTGCGCGCGGCCGTAGCGCGTCTCGACGTAGCGGCTTTCATGGGGCAGCGGCCAGCGCGCGAGCACGCGGGCATACGAATCCAGCAAAGAGGACCGGGCTTCCGGCGAGCGGAAGTGGGCGCCCGGCAGGCTTGCTTGGCAGGGGCTCATCTCGGTGTCCCGGTGGCTCAGTGGCGTGACGGGTCGTGGGGCCGGCGATCCCGGCGGTCGGGCACGCCGTCGCCGTCGGAATCCCGCCGGTCGCGCCGCGGCTCGTCGTAGCGCTCATGGCTGTAGCGGCGGCCGCCTCGCGAATCCACGCCCCAGCCGGTGGGCCATCCCGACCCGGCGCCTGCGCCCCATCGGGTGCCCGGGCCGTCGCGGTGCAGGTCGATGCGCTCCAGCCGCTCCACGCGGTAAACGGGCCGCAGCGGCCTGAAGTCTTCCGGGAAGGGATCGGGGCGGTGAGCGCGTGCCTCCAGCGCCGCCAGGGGCAGCAGGAGCATCGCGGCGGCGATGGCGAACCGGGAATGCATGGTGTTTTTTCTTTTTTCGGACGGTTTGAACGACACCCGCCATCCTGATCCGCGTGGATGAAGGTCTGCTGAAAATCCTGCACCGTGTGGGCCGCCGCCGCCACTGCTTTCTTTGGGAATTCTTCAGCTTCGGGAGGTAGATTGCCGCCCATGAAGATCCTCCTGGCCGAAGACGACTTCGATCTGGCCACCGGCATCCGCGTTGCACTGCAGACCCAGGGCATGGACGTGGTGTGGGTGCGCCGCATCGAGGAAGCAATGCGCATCCTTGACGAGCAAGGGTGCGACCTGTTGCTGCTCGACCTCGGCCTGCCCGACGGCGACGGCCTTGCCGTGCTCGAACGGCTGCGCCGCGAAGGCGCGCGACTGCCGGTGCTGATCCTGAGCGCGCGCGACAGCCTGAACGACCGGCTGCTGGGCCTGGACAACGGCGCCGACGACTACCTGGTCAAGCCCTTCGTGCTGGCCGAGCTCATTTCGCGCGTGCGCGCCCTCACCCGCCGCAGCTACGGCGGCGACGGCGCCACCTTCGAGGTGCGCGGCCTGTGGCTGCACGAGCCGACCCAGCGCGTGCGGGTGAACGGCGAGCCGGTGGCGCTGTCGCGCAGCGAATTCAAGCTGCTGACGCTGCTGGTCAAGCGCGCCGACCGCGTGGTCGCGCGCCGCATGCTCGAACAACTGGCGCTGCCCGGCATGCCCGGCCAGAGCCCCGGCAGCAACGTGCTCGACGTGCACATCTCCAACCTGCGCCGCAAGATCGGCGACGGCTACATCCGCACCGTGCGCGGCATCGGCTACGTGATCTACCTGGCCGCGGCGGCCCACCAGGTGGAGCAGGCATGACGCCTATGTCGCTCGGTGCGCTCGATGCTCTCGCCCGGGCCCCGGGCAGGCTGCTGGGCAACCTGTGGGGGCGGCTGAAGCGGCCGTCGCTGGTGCGCCGGCTGATGTTTGCGCAGATCGGCATGATGACGCTGCTGTGGAGCCTGGCCGTGGCGCTGCTGCTGGGCTCGGCCATGATCGACGACCTGTCGGCCATCGACGCCTCCCAGCGCAGCATGCTCACGGTGGCGCGCAACCTCACCGACCAGCCGGCCAAACAGTACGAGAGCCTGCGCGCCATGGACCTGGCGCTGCGCAACGCCTTCGGCAGCGGCAACGACGCCACGCTGTCGCCGAGCGTCATCGTGTGGCAGAACGGCCGCGAGATCTACCGCTCCGACGGCGTGCCCTCGGGCATCTCGAACACCCGCCCCGACATCGGCGAGACGGTTGAAGCCGACGGCAAGAGCTGGCGCGCCCGCACCATCGAGTCGCCCACGGGCAAGACCCGCGTCACGCTGATCACGCCGGGCGGCATGCAGATCTGGCTCACCTTCCAGACGCGCGGCTACTACATCCTGCCGCTGGTCATCAGCGTGCCCTTCCTGCTGCTGCCGGCATGGCTGTCGATCCGGCTGGCGCTGCGGCCCTGGCGCAAAGTGGCGCGCGAAATAGCTTCGCGCGGCCCCCACGACCTGGCCCCGGTGACGGCCCTGCCGCGGCATGAAGAGCTGCTGCCGCTGGTGCACAACTTCAATGCGCTCATGGACAGGCTGCGCGCAAGCATCGCGCGCGAGCAGAGCTTCATCGCCGACGCGGCGCACGAGCTGCGCACGCCCATCGCCGCGATGCGGGTGAACGTGGAGGCGCTGCAGTCGCTGCTGGTGCAGCACATTCCCACCGAACGCCAGCACGAGCTGTTCGCGCGGGTGCTCAACAGCAACGCACGCGCCGAGCGGCTGGTGGGCCAGTTGCTGCGGCTCATGCGCAGCCACGCGCAGGCCTCGGCGCCCGGGCCGCTGCGGCTCGACGACCTGCTGCAGGAGCGGCTCGCAGCGCTGTCGCCGCTGGCGCATGTGCGAGAAGTAGAGATCGAACTGGTGACCGACGAGCCCGTGGAAATCGCGGGCGACCGCGACAGCCTGGTCTCGATGATCGACAACCTGATCGACAACGCCACCAAGTACAGCCCCGTGGGCTCGACGGTGAGCGTGGGCATCCGGCGCGACGGCAACGAGGCGGTGCTGACGGTGGCCGACCAGGGGCCCGGCATCATGCCGGCGCTGCGCGAACGCGTGTTCGACCGCTTCTTCCGCGACCCCGACCAGACGCAGACCGGCAGCGGCCTGGGGCTGGCGATCGTGCGCTCGGTGGTCGACGCGCACGCCGGCACCATCGCGCTCGACGACACCGGGTTGGGGCCGGGGCTGCAAGTGACGGTACGGCTGCCGCTGGCCGGAGAAAGCTCGCCGGGCGCCTCCGGTCCGCTGGGGCCGCTCGGCGCGGTGGCGCCTGCGGAGTCCTGAGGCCTGCCAGCTCTAGCGGCTTTCGATCAGCTGCTTCACCCGGCGCGCCAGCACGTCCATCTCGAAGGGCTTGGTCATCACGTGCATGCCGGGGTCGAGGTGGCCGTGGCTCAGCACCGCGTTCTCCGCGTAGCCCGTGATGAACAACACCTTGAGGCCGGGTCGCGCGATGCGCGCGGCGTCGGCCACCTGCCGGCCGTTCATGCCGCCGGGCAGGCCCACGTCGCTCACCAGCAAGTCGATGCGCTGGCGCGGCGACTGCAGCACGCGCAGCGCCTCGGCGCCGTCCCCGGCCTCCAGCGTGGCGTAGCCGAGCCCCTGCATCACCTCGACGATGATCATGCGCAGCGCGGGTTCGTCGTCGACCACCAGCACGGTGTCGCCCTGGTCGGCACGCGGCGCGAGCATGGTCTCGGCCGGCGCGGTGGCCACCTCTTCCTGCATGTCGTGGCGCGGCAGGTAGATGCTGACCGAGGTGCCCTTGCCGACTTCGGAGTAGATGCGCACCTGCCCGCCCGACTGCTTCGCGAAGCCGTAGATCATCGACAGCCCCAGCCCCGTGCCCATGCCGATAGGCTTGGTGGTGAAGAAGGGATCGAAGGCGCGCGCCACCACTTCGGGCGGCATGCCCACGCCGTTGTCGCTGACGGTGAGCGACACGTATTGCCCCATCGGCAGGTCGCGGTCGCGCGCGGTTCGGGCATCGATCCAGCGGTTGGCGGTCTCGATCACCAGCGTGCCGCCCTCCGGCATGGCGTCGCGCGCGTTGATGCACAGGTTGAGCAGCGCGTTCTCCAGCTGGCCCGGATCGGCGTGCACGTTCCACAGGCCCACCGCGGCCACCGTCTCCAGCGCGATCTGCGGGCCGAGCGTGCGGCGCAGCAGCTCTTCCATGTCGGTCACCAGCCGGTTGGCGTTCAGCGGCTTGGGCTCCAGCGTCTGGCGCCGCGAAAACGCCAGCAGCCGGTGCGTGAGCGAGGCCGCGCGCTTGACCGCGCCCTGCGCCACGCCAACGTAGCGCTCCATGTCGGCCGGCTTGCCGTCCAGGCCGCGCCGGCGCATCAGTTCCAGGCTGCCGCTGATGGCGGCCAGCAGGTTGTTGAAGTCGTGCGCCAGGCCGCCGGTGAGCTGGCCCACGGCCTCCAGCTTCTGGCTCTGGCGCAATTGCTCGCGCGCGGCGTCGAGTTCGGCCTCGCGCTCCTTCTGCTCGGTGATGTCGCGCGCGGCGGCGTACAGCAGGCCGTTGTCGGGCACGGCTGTCCATGAGAGCCAGCGGTAGCCGCCGCTTTTAGTGCGGTAGCGGTTCTCGAAACCGGTGGCGCGCTCGCCCCGCATCAGGCGCTGCAGCTCGGCCTCGGTGTGGGTCATGTCGTCGGCATGCACCAGCGAGCGAAACGGCATGGCGCGGATCTCGTCGGCGCTCCAGCCCAGCACGGTTTCCCATGCGGGGTTCACGCTCAGGAAGAAGCCTTGCTCATTGGCCACGCCCAGCAGGTCCTGGCTCAGGGCCCAGGTGCGGTCGCGCTCATGGGTGCGCGCCTCGACCTGGCGCTCCAGCGACTCGGCGAACGCCATCAGCTCGATCTGCGCCTCGCGCCGCGCGACGGCAGAGCGCACCCGGTCGCCGACTTCGCGGACGAAATCCAGCTCGTCGCGCGACCACGGCCGTGCCTGGCCATGGTTGAGATAGAGCAGCCCGACCAGCCCGCCGCGTTCGGTGAGCGGCATGTTGACCACCGCGCGCGCGGTGATGGCCTCCAGCGCATCGGCGTTGTCGCGGGTGCGCGGGTCCAGGCGGGCGTCGGCGAAGGCCACGGTCACGCCGCGGCGCAGGTCTTCGATGTAGGAGCCGTAATCGCGAAAGTGCAGCAGCCCCGCCAGACTGGCCACGCCGGGGGCGGTCCAGTCGCGGGCGATGGCGATGGTCTCGGCCGCCGTGTCCACCAGGCCGTAGCCGGCGCGGTCCACGGCGAGGCGCCGCCCCAGCATTTCCGAGGCCGCATAGGCGATGTCGCCCGGCTCGTCCATGTCGCGGATGCGGTCGCCCAGCTCCATCAGCGCCAGGCGGCGCGCCTCGGCTTCCATGATGGCCGCGTTGGCCGCGTTCAGCCGGCGCTCCGCCAGCCCCTTGGCGCGGCGGTCGGCGGCTTCCTTGAGCGCGCGCTCCAGCACCACCGGCAGCCGCGCGAGGCGGCCCTTGCTCACATAGTCGGTGGCGCCGCTCTTGAGCAGCTCGACCGCGTTGTCCTCGCCGATCACGCCCGAGACGAAGATGAAAGGCGTCTCCGGCGCCATTCGGCGCGCCACCTCGAGCGCATGCGCGCCCGAGAACCCCGGCAGCTCGTAGTCGGACAGGATCAGCGAGAAGCCGCCCGCGTTCAGCGCGTCGACGAAGCCGCGCTCGTCACGCACCACGTGGGTGGTGGCCGACGGCATGGCTTGCGCAAGGGCCTCGGTCAGCAGTTCGATGTCGAAGCGCGAGTCTTCGAGGATCAGGATGCCCGGAGGCTGCGGTGTCGCGGCAGCGGCGTCGCCCGCGCTACTCATGCTTGCGCGCCGCCTTCAGCGAACCCGGTGGCGGCTCGTTGAGCACCGCCCAGAACACGCCCAACTCGGCAATGGCCGAGACGAAGCGGTCGAACGCCACCGGCTTGACCACGTAGGCGTTCACGCCCAGCTCGTAGCTGCGCAGCACGTCCGACTCTTGCTGCGACGAGGTGAGCATCACCACCGGAATGCTGCGCAGCGCCGGGTTGGCGCGCACCGCCTGCAGCACTTCCAGCCCGGTGACCTTGGGCAGCTTCAGGTCCAGCAGGATCACGGCCGGGTTGCCTTCGGCGCGGTCCGCGTGCTCGCCTTCGCGGTGCAGGTATTCGAGCGCCTGCGCACCGTCGCGCAGCACGACCACGTCGTTCGCGAGCTGGCTGCGCTCCAGCGCGATGAGGGTGAGTTCGAGGTCTCGCGTGTCGTCCTCGACAAGCAGGATCGGCTTAAGCATTTCCTTCTCCGTTGTCGGGGCCCTGGCGCGGCAGGATGAAGCCGAAGCTCGCCCCCGCATCGATCTCCCCCTTTGCCCAGACCGTGCCGCCATGACGCTCCACGATCCGCTTCACATTGGCCAGGCCGATGCCCGTGCCTTCGAAATCCTCGGCCTGGTGCAGCCGCTGGAACACGCCGAACAGCTTGTCGACGTATTTCATCTGGAAGCCCACGCCGTTGTCCTGCACCTCGAGGCCGTCGCCCAGGTCGCTGCGGATGGCGCGCACCGTAATGCGCGACGGGCTGCGGGTGCGCGAATACTTGACGGCGTTGGCCAGCAGGTTGCGCACCGCCACCTGCAGCAGCAGCGGGTCGGCGTACAGCAGCGGCAGGCCGGCATCGACCTGCCATTCGATATTGCGCTGCGGCTCCAGCCGCGTCAGCTCTCGCACCAGCCCCTCGACCAGCGAGGCGCTGTCGACCTGCCGCTGCTTGAGCGCGGAGCGGCCCATGCGAGAAAAGTCGAGCAGCGCGTCGACCATCTGCCCCGCGAAGGCGGCGGCGTCCTTGACATGCGAAAGATAGCGATGGGCCCGCGCGCTCAGCTGCTTCCCCTCGGTCTGGGCCACCAGGTCGACGTAGCCGGCAATGTGCCGCATGGGCGCGCGCAGGTCGTGCGACACGGTGTACGAGAAAGCCTCCAGTTCCTTGTTGACGCGGCCCAGCTCGGAGGCCACGGAGGCCAGTTCCTCGGCGCGGCGCAGCACGATGCCGATCAGCGCCTGGCGCAGCTCGCCGGCCGCGCCCACTTCGGCCACCGACCACGACGTGGAGCAGCCCCGGATGTGCTCCACCCAGCTCTCGAAGCTCAGGCGCGGATGCATGCGTCCGTCGACGGCCCGCGGTTTCTGCGGGTCGCCAGCCCAGCGGACCGTCTGCACGATCTCGGGCCTGAACCAGAGGATCAGGTGCCGGTGCACCTGCGAGATGGAGATGGCGAGCACGCCCGCCGCGACTTCGATGAACTGCGCCGCGGGCGCGAAGTGCGCGGCCAGCGAATTGCTTTCGTAGACCTCCACGCCGAGCCCCGCGATCCAGCCCGCCAGCTCCTGCACATGCGCCCGCGCCGGCACGTCGCCCACGCACCAGACCTCGTCGTCGAGCACCACGGCGGCGCCGGTGGCGCGCATCACGCGCAGCATCAGCGAAACCTCGGCCGTGAGGTGCTGCAGGGTGGCGTCGCTGTCGGACAGGTGCGAGACGATCTGCAGCGTGAGCTGGCGCAGCTCGAGCCGCTCGGCCACCTCGCCGTTGCTTTCCTTCGACTGGATCTGCAGCGACAGCAGCTGGCCCAGGTGCTCGCACGCGAGCCGCGTGCCCGTGTCGAGGAAGCGCGGCGCGTGGTCATGGCAGGAGATCAGCCCCCAGAGCTTGCCGTTGATGACGATGGACACCGACATCGACGCCAGCGTGCCCATGTTGCGCATGTACTCGAGGTGGATGGGCGAGACGCTGCGCAGTTGCGCCTGCGACAGGTCGATGTCGCCGGCGGTGAGCGAGGCGTCGGTGGCGAGCAGGCGAACCGGCTGGTAGTTGGCATCGGCAATCAGCCGGAAATGGTTGACGAGGTACAGCGCGCGCGCCTGGCGCGGAATGTCGGACGCGGGAAAGTGATGGCCGCTGTAGCTGTCGTAGCCGGGGTCGGCGTTCTCCGCCAGCACCTCGCCGTGGCCGGCGGCGTCGAAGCGGTAGACCAGGCAGCGGCCGAAGCCGGTGAGCCGCTTCATCTCGCGCGCGGCCAGGCCGCACAGCTCGTCCACCGTGGCGGCCTCCTGCAGCAGGGGCAGGAAGACGCGTCCCAGCGAGTAGATGGGCGCCTCGTTGCCGCCCGGGGGCGAAGCCGGCTCGAACTCGACGATCAGGTGGTTCTCGCTGCGGTGCGCGGAAGCATCGAAGAACGCCTGCGCAAGATTCATCGCGCCGAGCGACACCGGCGAACCGCCCGGCGGCAGCGCCGGCAGCTTCAGCCCGCGAACCGCCGCCAGCGCGGCGGACAGTTCCGCGTCGGGCCAGTTCTCGCTCCATGCGACGAGCGCCAGCGACTCGGGCTGGAGCACCAGCATGCGCCCGTGCGGCTGGATCGAGCCCGGCACGCGGATCGGCTCGAGGTCGCAATTGGACAGGTCGACCTCCACGGGCTCGAGGGCCCGGGAACCGCCCGGAGGCTCGGTGAGGGTGATGGGCTGTGGCACGTTGGGCAAGGTCAGGCAGCGCGGCTGCGGCAGCGCGGGTTCGTCGGAAAACGGGTCGAAAGGATCATGCCAGCGCGTCCCGGGCGGTCTCGTCGGCGGCTTCCTACAGTCCGGCCGGCTGCAACCCGAAGCGCGGCATGAGGGTCTCGAAGCCGGCCACCGCACCGCGCTGGGCCGAGCCGACCGCCGCCGGATCGCGCAGCGCCGCCGCCAGTTGCGCTACAAAGTCTTTCCACTGCGCGGGCAGGCCATCGGGCGCATCCACGGGCTGGAAGTAGCGCATCGGATGCGGCGCCAGCCGCGGCCCCAGGCGCTTGTGCATGGCCATGCCGCCGAGCTGCGAGCCTTCGAGCACGTAGGCCAGGCCCCAGGCGAAAGCGGGCTCGCGGGCGGCTTGCGCCAGCCGCGGTGCAAGGGATGCCTCGGCCGATGCAGCCGCGCCCTCCCCGGCTGGCGCCGTGCCGGCGTCTTCGAGATCGAGTGCAAGCGCGGCCAAGCGGCGGTCCGTGCGCCGCGCCACGCGGTCGAGCCCGGGATCGCCGGGGGCGGCCAGAGCCTGGCGCACCGCCTCCAGCCACGGTCGCAGGGCACGCAGGTGGGCGGCGTAGTCGGCCAGCGAGGCGTTTTCGCGCGCGATCGGCAGGCGGCTGTCCAGCGCTTCATGCAGCGCGTGGGTGGCATTGCGCAACGGGCGCAACACCTCGGCCACGGAGGGCTGGGCGCCGGCGCTCATGGCGCGAGGCTTTCCAACGGCTTGCCGCCGCGCTCCCGGCCTTCGGCCTCGAGGCTGGCGCAAAGCGAGAAGAAGCCGTCCAGCTGCGCCGCCTTGTCGAATACGGCGTCGGCACCGAGTTCTCGCGCCCAGTCGGCGATTTCTCCGGTCGCATAGTTGGTCAGCACCACAACGCGCTGGCCCGGGCGGCAGCGCCCGCAGCGCTTGACGATGCCCAGCCCCGAGCCTTCGTTCAGGAACAGGTCGACCACCAGCAGGTCCCAGGTGCCCGGGTTCTTGTCGAGCCAGTCGACGGCTTCCGCCTCGGTGGTGGCGGTGCCGATCAGGTGGATGTCGACCTCGTCCTCCATGGCGGCGATCAGGTTGTGGCGGATGTGGGCGTTGTCTTCGACAAGAAAAGTGGAAAGCGGCACGGCGGAGACAAAATTGTTTCTTCGAATGCCCCCAAGCCTAAGCGAAGCCGCGACACCCGGCCGGTGAGCGCGCTTCCCTACATCCGGTAGGAAATCCGGCAAGCCCGCCCGTAAACTGGCGCGCTCCCCCCATCTCTCCCGGCGGCGCCTGCCGACGAATGAACGCCATGACACAGCCTCAGCCGACGACGATTTCCCCCGCCCTCGTTCCAGCCTTCGCGCCCGGCGGCACGCTGCGCGCCTCCATCAACCTCGGCAACCCGATCCTCGCGAACAAGAACCCCGCCGGCGGCGAGCCGGTGGGCGTGTCGATCGACCTGGCGCGCGAGTTCGCGCGGCGGCTGGGCGTGGGCATCGAGTTGGTGGTGTTCGAGAAGGCAGCGGCCTCGGTCGACGCGGTGAAGAACGAGAACGCCGACATCGGCTTCTTCGCCATCGACCCGGCACGCAGCGAAGGGCTGCTTTTCACCGCGCCTTATGTGCTGATCGAGGGCAGCTACCTCGTGCCCTCGGCTTCCGCGCTGACCGACAACGCGCAGGTCGATGCGCCCGGCCATCGCATCTCGGTCGGCGCGGGAAGCGCCTACGACCTGTTCCTGACGCGCGAGATCAAGCATGCCGAGATCGTCCGGCTGCAGGGCGCAGGCCCGGCGCTGGCGGCGCTGCGCGCAGGCGAGGTCGAAGTGGCGGCCGGCATCCGCCAGTTGCTCGAAGGCGAGGCGCAGCGCGCGCCGGGCGTGCGCGTGCTGCCGGGCCGCTTCATGGTGATACAGCAGGCCATGGGCACGCCGGCCAGCCGGGGGGCGGGAGCGCAGGCGCTGCTGGCGGCCTTCGTCGAGGAAATGAAGGCCGCCGGCTTCGTGGCCGATGCGCTGAAGCGCCATCGCATCGAGGGCGCGAGCGTCGCGCCCCCGGCCTGAGCCCCTCAGAGCTTGTACGCCTCGACCGGCCCCTGCGAATAGAACAGGAAGTAGCCGGTCGAGGTCTGGAAGCCGTTTTTCTTCCAGCCCGCCGGCACCTTGAAGATGCCGAGCTGCCCGCTCGCCACGCCGACGAAGGCGGTGTTCTCCTTGTCGGTGGTGATGCGGCTCCATTGCTCGCGCGTCACCGGCCGCATCCGCATCTTCGGTTCGCTCCACTCGGGCGTGCGCACCTTGTCGCGCATGACGTAGCCGTCGCCCTGGCGCTCGATCTTGATCAGTTCCTTGAGTGCGCCGTTCTGCCTGACGGCATAGACGCCGACCAGGTCTGCCTCCGGCGCGCCGTTGCCGCTGCTTGCGCCGCATGCGGCCAGCAGCAGCGCCGAGGCGCCGGCGGCCAGCCATTTCTTCGATGCCGTGTTCATGGCTGTCCTCCTTCTCAGCGCTTTTCGTTCTCGCGCAGCTTCAGGTTGCCCTGGAAGCGCAGCGCGTGCGGGTATTCCTCCTTCTCGGCGCCCGCGTCCACGGCGGCCATCTTCTGCTGGCTCTCGCTGGTCTTGGCCAGCAGCGCAGCAGGCAGGTTCACGATGCCCTTGATCTGGTCGTACTGCACCTGCGTGATGCGGCCCACCTGCAGCAGCCGGAAGGCGTCGCGCTCAATGTTCAGCAGCAGCGGCTTGTTGTCGGCAAAGCTCTGCGCCTTGGCCAGCAACGCGCTCCAGGACTGAGCGCTGTAGTTGCTCACGTAGTAGTCCTGCCCGGTCGGCCCGGCCAGCACCGCGGTGCAGCCCGGCAGCTCCACCTGCACGGCGCCCGTGGACATCACGAAGGTCTTGCGCTGCTCCATCGCATCGCCATACGCCAGCGTGACCGGGATGTTCCAGGTCGAGGCCGGGAACTGGTTCTGGTTGGGGAACGACTCCTGCGTGATGTTGACGTAGGTGCGGCCCGCCGCGCACTGCGCATCGACCGTGAGCAGCGGCACCCCGGTCTGGCGGATGAAGCTGTCGCCGATGTCGGCCACCTTCTTGCCCCCGCTCACCTTCTCCAGCGAAGTCCAAAGCCGCGACGGCGTGACGTTGCCGAAGCCGTAGTCCTTCAGGTAGATCTGCAGGCCCTTCTGCATCGCCTCTTCGCCGATGTAGTTCTGCACTGTCTCCAGCACGTGGCTGCCCTTGTTGTAGACGAAGATCGACGGGCTGATGAAGCCGAACGAACCCGCGTCGTTGAGGTTGCGCTGCACCGGGACCGCCGTGCTCTTCAGGTCGGCCACGATCACGTTGTGCTTGTCGAGCACGTAGTCGGAGAAGCTGTAGTACTCGGGGTGGAACTTGATGGTGGTGCGCCTTTCGAACCAGCGCGCGAACGACTCATTGAGCCACACGTTGTCCCACCAGTCGAGCGTGACCAGGTCGCCGAACCACTGGTGCGCAATTTCGTGCGTGACCACCGTCACCGAATACAGCGTCGGCTTGTCGCCCGGCTTGGTGAGCACCGCGTCGGCAAACTCGAAGATCGCGCCCCAGTTCTCCATGCCGCCGAAGCCGGTGTTGGGCTTGTTGTTGTAGCTGTCGTTGGCGGCGATGGTGTCGAACTTCTTGATCGGCAGCGGGATGCCGGTGTACTTGTAGTAGTAGTCCATGGCCACCTTGGTCCACTCCATCGGGAAGGTCGCCCAGGTGGAGCGGCCCGGCGGCGTGAACCAGCGCAGCGGAATGTCGCTGCCGTCGAGCGGGTTCTTGAAGGTGTCGGGCAGGATGTCGAACTTGCCGCCGCCGAAGAAGGTCAGGTACATCGGCATCGACGGTGTCTTCTCGAACGACACCCGCTGGTAGCCGTCGGGCAGCTTCACGGCCGAGATCTGCGCGCCGTTGGACACCGTCTTCCAGTCGCCGGGCACCTCGGCAGAAATCTCGAAGGTGTGGCGGAAGGCCGGCTCGTCCCAGCCCGGGAACCACTGCCGCGCGTAGTTGGTCTCGCCCTGCGTCACGATGGCGTCGCTGCTCACGCCCTCGGGTGTCGAGAGGCCGACCTTGAAGATGCCGGTGGCGGCCGAGCAGAACGGGTTGCGCTGCACCTCCGCTGGCGGGCAGAACTCCGCGTCGGAGAACTGGATCTTGCCGTCCCACTCCATGTGCAGCAGGTACTTGCCCTTGGCGATCTGGCCGTCGCTCAGGCGCAGTTGCACGAAGTCGCCGAGCGTCTGCGGCGTGGGAATCAGCGGTATCGCCTCGCCGGGATTCGACACCTTGCGCAGCGTGGTGCGGCCCTTCGCAAAGTTGAGGTTGTGCGCGGCCACGACGATGGCATCGACCGGCTTGAGCACCTCGATCTCCACGTCGCCGCGGCCCACGAAGGTCTTGAGCGCCGCATCGGGGCGGAACCACAGCTTGTAGTTGCCGGGCCAGACGGTGTCGGGCAGCTCCTGCGGCTTGGCCGAGCGGTCCACCGCCGCGGCGGCCAGGTCGTTGACGGCCACGGGCACCCCGTCGTCGGGCGCTTTCTGCGTGGGGTCGACCGCGGGTGCGGACACCACCGGCCCCGACGACGCGCCGAGGCCGACGCCGCCACCGCCGAGAGAAGCACCGCCGCCACTGTCTCCGCCGCCGCCGCAGGCCGTCAGCACGGCAAGGGTCACCGCCGTGATGGCAAGATGATTGACGACGGGTGTGTTGAATTTTTTCATGATCGCCTCTGGGTACTCTTGGTAAGAAGAAGATGCGCCGCCCCGCAAGCGCCGGCGGATAGCCGGCGATGCGCATGGCACGCGCGGTGATGGGATGGATGAACAAGTGCCCATGGAACGGGCAACACGGCGCCCTCCCGGCGAACAGGTGGTTCGTCAGGAAAGCACACGCATGCAGGAGCTGCACCGTGCAGAAAGCGGTGGTCCCAGGATGCGAGGGATGAGCTCGTCCATTCCCGTCAGGAAGCGGGTTGATCGGATGCGAAGCGGGAGCTGGCGGCGCGGAGGGTGCGTTCAGCGCCAGGAGATCGACAAGGCGCGTTCGCGCGTGTCGTCAACGGCACAGGCCATGCTGGCGATGGCAAGAATCTTTGCGGCTCTTCTCGTTGGTTTCACGCGCATTCCCTCGTCCATTGAAGTGCGCCAGTTTTAGCTGATCGAATGCGACGGCTCAACGACTGCCGGAACTTTTCTCTCTCAAAATGTTCGCGCGCCATAGGCCGAATGGAGTCATGGACCACAGCGGGCCACGCGCGCTACGAAGATGGTTCAGCCGCGGCAACACATGCTCACGCAGATGACAAATCTCGAGGGCGAACACTGTGCGTGCATCGCCACAGTACGAAGGTTCGTGTCGCCCCCGAATGCGTGAAAGCTGCGAACCCGAGGCCTCATGCGCTCGGGCACGCTGCCGGTGCTACAGGCCCAGCGCGTCCTGCAACTGGCGTGCCGACCAGCGCCGGGGCTGTTCCGGCCAAGCGCCGAGCAAGCCAACCATGCGCGCGTTGCGCGGCGCGCTCAAGCCATGCTCCTGCGCGAGACGCACGACCTCGCCGCTGAGCGCGTCGATCTCGGTGCGACGGCCAAGTGCCAGGTCATCGGCCATGCTGGAGCGGGCCTTGGCATCGATGCGCAGCATGCGCGCGGCGACGATGCGAAACACCCAGTCGGGCAAACGCAGCAGGCTCGACAAACGCCGCGCCGGCACCGCAGCCACCTGCGCCGGCGCAATGCCGGCAACGTTGAGGATGCTCAATGCTTCGTCGATCAGCGACGCGAAGCAGCGGCGGTAGCCGCGCAGCATCAGCTCTTCGCGCAGCGGCAGGCCGGAGAGCGCGTTGACCGGGTTGTTGAGGTTGAGCAGCAGCTTGCCCCACTGCACGGGCAACAGGTCGGCATGCAGGTCGAGCGGCACGCCGGCGCGCTCGAACACGGGCAGCCAGGGGCGCAGGGCAACGTCGTCCTGCGCGGCCAGCCGGCCGGGCGTGCCGCGATGGAAGGCGCCGGGGCCGATCTCGGCCACGTTGTAGGGCACCATGCCCGACAGCACGTTGAGCGAAGGCCCCGCCTGCGATGCGGCGGCACTGTTGGAAATGCCGTTCTGCAGCGAGACGACCGTCGTGCCCGCGGGCAATGCGAAGGCCAGTTCGCCTGCAGCCTCGGCCGTGGCGCCGCTCTTCACGCAGAGCAGCACCAGCGCGGGCCTGGCGCCCACGGGCACCTGCTCGCACAGCCGCAGTCCGGCAGCCGGCAGCTTGTGCCTGCCGCCGTCCATGTCGGAGAGCGTCAGCCCGTGTGAAGCGAGCTTCTCGAGCACGCGCTGACGACCGACGAAGGTGACGGGCACACCCGCCGCCGCAAGGCGGCCGCCGATGAAGCACCCGATGGTGCCCGCCCCCATCACGAGCACTTCACCGGGCGTCGCGTCTGGCATGAAATGAAGTACTTGCGGCTCGAAGGGACCGTGGTGCCGTCAGGCGCGTTCCGCGACCCACGCCTGCACCGACTGCAGCGCGGCCGCGAGGCCCGCCGGATTGGTGCCGCCGGCCATGGCCATGTCGGCCTTGCCGCCACCCTTGCCGCCGACCTGCTGGGCCACGAAGTTGACCAGCTCGCCGGCCTTGACCTTGGCTGTGCTGTCGGCGGTGACGCCGGCCGCGATCTGCACCTTGTCGCCGTCCACGGCAGCCAGCACGATGGCTGCCGTCTTTAGCTTGTCCTTCAGCTTGTCCATGGTGTCGCGCAGGGTCTTGGCGTCGGCGCCGTCGAGCTTGGCAGCGAGCACCTTGATGCCGTTGACGTCGACCGCCTGCGCCAGCAACTCGTCGCCCTTGGACGAGGCGAGCTTGCCCTTGAGCGAACCCACTTCGCGCTCCAGCGCCTTCACCTGCTCGAGCACCTGCGTGAGCCGGCCCTGCAGCTCGGCGGCCGGCGACTTGAGCGTGGCGGCCACGCTGTGCACGGTCGATTCGAGATCTTGAAGGTAGGACAGCGCGTTGGCGCCGGTCACGGCCTCGATGCGCCGCACGCCGGCGGCCACGCCGCCTTCGCTGACGATCTTGAACAGGCCGATGTCACCGGTGCGGTTCACGTGGGTGCCGCCGCACAGTTCGCGGCTGGTGCCGATGTCGAGCACGCGCACGGTCTCGCCGTACTTCTCGCCGAACAGCATCATGGCGCCGGTCTTCTGGGCCGACTCCATGTCCATCACGCGGGCCTGGGTGGGTGCGTTGGCCAGCACTTCGGCGTTCACGCGCTTCTCGATCTCCAGGATCTGCTCGCGCGTGACGGGTGCGTTGTGCGCGAAGTCGAAGCGGGTCTTGTCGGCATCGACCAGAGAGCCCTTCTGCTGCACATGGTCGCCGAGCACTTCGCGCAGGGCCTTGTGCATCAGGTGGGTGACCGAGTGGTTGCGCATGGTGGCGGCGCGGCGCGCGGTGTCGACCGCGGCCTTCACCGCATCGCCCACCTTCAGCGTGCCTTGCGTCTGCGTGCCGTGATGGCCGAACACGTCGGCCTTGATCTTCTGGGTGTCTTCGACGCCGAACTGCACGCCCTCGGACACGATCGCGCCCTGGTCGCCGACCTGGCCGCCGCTCTCGGCATAGAACGGCGTGGTGTCGAGCACCACGATGCCACTCTGGCCTTCCTTGAGTTCCTGCACAGCAGCGCCTTCGAGGTACAGCGCGACGACCTTGGCGTTTTCTTCGAGGTGCTCGTAGCCGGTGAAGACGTTGCCCGCGCCGGCGTATTCGACGTTGCGGTCCATCTTGAACTTGCCGGCGGCACGGCCTGCAGCCTTCTGCTTTTCCATGGCCGCGTTGAAGCCGGCCTCGTCTACGCCCACGCCGCGCTCGCGGCACACGTCGGCCGACAGGTCGAGCGGGAAGCCGTAGGTGTCGTGCAGCTTGAACGCCACTTCGCCCGGCAGCGTCTTGGCGCCACCGGCCAGCGCCGCGTCGAGGATTTCCATGCCGTTGGCCAGCGTTTCGAAGAAGCGCTCTTCCTCGGCCTTCAGCGTATCGGTGATGCGCTTTTCATCGGCCACGAGCTTGGGGTACGCGTCGCCCATCAGCTTCACGAGGTCGGGCACCAGCTTGTGGAAGAACGGCTTCTTCTGGCCCAGCTTGTAGCCGTGGCGGATGGCGCGGCGGATGATGCGGCGCTGCACGTAGCCGCGGCCTTCGTTCGACGGGATCACGCCATCGGCCACCAGGAACGAGGTGGCGCGGATGTGGTCGGCAATCACCTTCAGCGAGTTGTTCGACAGGTCTTGCGTGCCGGTCTCGCGGCCGGCGGCCTTGATGAGCGCATCGAAGATGTCGATTTCGTAGTTGCTGTGCACGTGCTGCAGGATCGCCGCCAGGCGCTCCAGGCCCATGCCGGTGTCGACGCAGGGCGCGGGCAGCTTCTTGACCGAGCCGTCGGGCTGCATGTCGAACTGCATGAACACGTTGTTCCAGATCTCGATGTAGCGGTCGCCGTCTTCATCGGGGCTGCCGGGCGGGCCGCCGGGGATCTCGGGGCCGTGGTCGTAGAAGATCTCGGAGCACGGGCCGCAAGGGCCGGTGTCGGCCATCATCCAGAAGTTGTCGGACATGTAGGGTCCGCCCTTGTTGTCGCCGATGCGCACGACGCGCTCGGGCGGCAGGCCGATTTCCTTGGTCCAGATGTCGTAGGCCTCGTC
Organism: Variovorax sp.; assembly: GCF_965279555.1. Taxonomy (NCBI): domain Bacteria; kingdom Pseudomonadati; phylum Pseudomonadota; class Betaproteobacteria; order Burkholderiales; family Comamonadaceae; genus Variovorax; species Variovorax sp. The sequence goes on from NZ_OZ257247.1 coordinate 2,835,447, forward strand.
GTCCTCGATGTAGACGGTGGCCCAGAGCTTCTCGGCCGGCAGCTTGTAGACCTCGGTGAGCAGCTCGAAGGCCCACTTCAGCGATTCGCGCTTGAAGTAATCGCCGAAGCTCCAGTTGCCCAGCATCTCGAAGAAGGTGTGGTGGCGCGCGGTGTAGCCCACGTTCTCGAGGTCGTTGTGCTTGCCGCCGGCGCGCAGGCAGGCCTGGACCGAGGCGGCGCGCACGTAGGGACGCTTGTCTTCGCCGAGGAACACGTCCTTGAACTGGACCATGCCCGAGTTTGTGAACATCAGGGTGGGGTCGTTGCCGGGCACCAGCGAGCTGGACGGCACCACCGTGTGGCCCTTGGAAGCGAAGAAATCGAGAAAGGTCTTGCGGATGTCCGCGACCGTGAATGTGGGCTGGCTCATCTTTGGATTCGTCTTCTGTCGAGGGCGGCGCGGGCGATGGCGACCCTCTTGTCGAACCCACTGCGGCGAACCGGCCTAACTGCTTGATTTGCTTGGACAAACGATTATAGGTTTGGCCACGGTCCCCGGGCTGTCCGGGGTAAAACAGCATGATCCTGGCACCGCGGCTAATATGCAGCCCTGACGGAAAAGAGAACCAGATACGGGCGACGTCATCCGTACTTGTACGGACTTGAAGCAAGGAGCGCGCATGGCAAGGCAAGAGGCGGAACACTGGAAGATCGAAGATCTGGACTTCTCGCGCATTGCGCTCGATGAAGTCCGTGCGGACGAAAACCTCTTCTACCTGGTCGCCTCGGCGTCTTTCATCGAAAGCGGCTCGGACCTCTACACGCAGAACCTGGTCGATTTTTTCACCGGCGACGACGAGGTCACCGACTGGCTGTCGAACCACTGGGAGAAAGAAGAACTGCAGCACGGCAAGGCCCTGCGCGCCTACGTGCGCCACGTGTGGCCCGAGTTCGAGTGGGACACGGCCTACGCAGGCTTCCTGGCGGAATACGCGACCTACTGCAAGGTCGAGTTGCTGGCCCCCACCCGCGCCCTCGAGATGACCGCGCGCTGCGTGGTCGAGACAGGCACCGCCACCTATTACCGGGCCATGGCCCGCAGCACCACGGAGCCTGTACTGCACGACTTGGCAAGCCGCATCGCGACCGACGAGGTCAACCATTACAAGCACTTCTACCGCTTCTTCCGGCGCTACCGCGAGCAGGAAAAGCTGAGCCGCTTCCGGGTGTTCGGCACCATCGGCCGCCGCACGCTGGAGCTCAAGAGCGAGGATGCCGACTGCGCCATCCGCCACGTGGTGAAAGCACGCTCGCCCGGCCGCGCCAGCGACACGGCCTACGTGCAGCAACTGAGCGCCAAGATGAACAGCACCATCCGCACCAACCTGAGCGCCGGCACCACGCTCAAGATGCTGATGCGGCCGCTGGAACTGCCGGCGCGGGTGCAGACGGTGATCCAGTACCCGATCAAGCAGTTCATGCAGCACGTGTTCCTGCGCTGAGTGCGCCCGCGCCGACGCGGCACGCCCACCTACAACGGCCACGTCGAAACTGCAAGCCTGCGCAAAGCAGAAAAACGGGACGGCCGTCTCGTTTCCGGCAACCGGCGTCTCGTTAGTATTTGCACTCACACCTCTAGCGGCGGGGCGGAGACCTTCGGACGAGCGCCCTGCGCTCCTGGCAAGTTGCTCGCAGTCTCTGCATGCGAGTCCGATGTTCGAACACAAAGCCAATCGCGACCAAGCCTACACAGTGCGCCTCGAAGGCAAGAGCCTCTCCATACGGGACCTGATGGAAGTGCGCTTCACCTTCCTGCGAATGCTCGAGCAGCGCATCGGGCCGCCGACGCGCGTGGTGAAGTGCTACCGGGCCTGGTCGAGCCAGCTCGAATGGGGCACGGAGTCGATGACGGACACGCAGATTGCCAATGCCCGCGTATGGCGCGAAGCCTGGGACCACGCCATCGATGTGGCGGCACCACTGCTGAGCCATCCTCGGAACACGAAATTTCACTTCGAGCTGCTTTGAACAGAAATTGAACAAAAAAAACCCAGCACTAGGCTGGGCTGAACCTCTTGAGTGCTGTCACACACAGAGAACTCGCACTTCGAAGCGAGCAAACAAAATCTAGGGCTTCATGCGCCGCCGCGTTGTCGGACGGCACCGACAATTCCAATTTGCTGCTGTGGCACAACAACTTCGCACCCCAAGAAACTGCCAAATAGTTCACGTTTTAATAAGTGTCCTACGGCTGCTGACTGTTTCCGGCTGACAGGCCTCCAGCCGGCCTCCCTGGACCATGCAATTGCTGTCACGCAACAGGGCCGCAATAGAAGAAGAGCTCTCTGTTTTTTCTTAGAGCGCCCATACGGGCTCCTCGCCACCCGCTTCGGCGGGTATTTTTTTGCCCGGATCCAGCCGCCCTTCAACCTGGTCTTCCACGGTCATGACCGCCTACCACACGGCAATGACACGTTTTCCCTTCCCGATGGGGACAATGTTGTGGAAAACCTTGTGCGCAGCGCTCGGAAGCCTTGCCCGGCGTGGCCTGCAACGCGGTGCCCGCAAAAGAGGCAGCACTTGAAAAAATCTTCGGATTGGTTTGAATTCGGGGCTTTCCCGCAACGCTCAAGTGCTTCCAGACACCCAACGGCTGTCAGCAACGGTCGGTTCTGGCTGACAAGCCACCCCACAGCCTCCCGGGAAATTGCGACCATGCAGTCGCCGGATTCGTGCCAGCCAGGGAGGCGCTGCCAATGACATTCCGACGTGGCACCCGCAGCAGAACAGAGAGTTTTCCGTGGTCGAATATTTCAAGGTTGGTCTTCCCTACATACGAACGCGCTTCAGGGTTCCCGCGCGACGTGGTGGGCGCGTCGAACTTCAGGGCCGATTCGGCACCATCAGGGGATCGAGCGGCGAATACCTGCTGGTCAAGTTTGACGACGAGGAAACCGCGGCTATCGTCCACCCGGTCGAGCCCAACTATGTCGAATACGGCGAAGCGGCCGAGAGACCTCTTTCCACGCCGTGCGACGACAGCGCAGCGCCTACACGCGGCGGCGCCTGAGCAACCGCCAAAGCCCGCATCGCTTGATCGTCAGCCCCCCCGCGCTCGACGGGGCCAAGTCGGTAACCTGATGCAGCACGCGATGCACCACTGCTTCCGGCGGGAGCGACGAGATGCGGCGCATCTGGGTACGCAGCATGCCCATTCGCTTCATCGCGAGGCCCGGCAGGCCGAGTGCGACCTCGGGGTGCCTGGCGCACAGGTCGCGCATGCTGGATATGGGCACGAAATAGACCGCCGAAGGCAGTGCGGCAACGAGCGTATGCATCGACTGGTAGCGGTCTTCGCGGATCGACAGATCGAAGAAGAAGTCGTTGCGTGCGACGAACTCGGTCGTCACTTCGGTGCCTTGATCGCGCAGTGGCGTGACGACTCGAAGCAGACCGCTTGCCACGCAATAGATCTGATCGGTCGATTCACCCGCGTTCAGCAAAGTGTCGTTGCGCTTGTAGTGGCGCATTTCGCTGCACTTGAGGAGCGCCTCGCGCTCCGCGGCCGGCAGATTAGCCGTAAGAGGGTGAAGGTACATGCAGCGATGGTGAGCCGTTGGTACCTTCCCAGCGATCCCGCAGATTAGGAATTCGACGAATCGCGATACACCCTACAAACGCAAACTCCAATGAGGGCGCCTGCCCCGCCGGCCAAAGGCGCTCAGTCTTCGGTATCGGTTTCGTCTTCTTCTTCGTCGTCTTCGCTCTCTTCGGCGCGGCGAACCGTCACGAAGTTTTCGGCATCTTCCACGAATGCCATGAGCTTCTCGTCAGGCGCCATGCCGCGAACTTCGGTCTGAGGGCCGTCGCCATTCTTGTAGTCGACCTGAACCAGCGCGAAGCAGGCAAGGGGCTCTTCCATCTCGCCGTCGTCGCCTCCGTCATACACGGCAACCCAGCCTTCGGCGGGCATGATCTGCAGGATCTTCACATCTTCCATTGTCTGATTTCCAAGCTAAAAATTGCGTTGTGCCGCGCAGCATAGCCCATGAAAAGCAGCGTCGAACCGGCATTGCGATTCGATCCGCAGCAGGCGCACTTGGCACCTCGAACATGCATTTCGTCGCATTCGAGTGGCAGCCGATGCAGCGGACTGACACAGTCCACCCATCGACTTCACCGCCGCCGAACAGGATGCCCCGCCCATGATTCACCGAGAACGCCTGACCGCCAAACTCGAGGGCGACTTCGTCGTGTTCCTCATCGGCATGCGCATCAACCAGCCATTGAAAGTCCACAAGTGGCTGCCTGTCGCAAGCGCCATGCCACGCATGCTCAAGGAACTCGGTCGCCAGCCGGAGCGCGGCCTCCTGCATGCCGAAATGTGGTTCTCAAGGACGATCATGGTCCTTCAGTACTGGCGCTCCATGGAACAACTGCTGGCCTATGCGAAAGACAAGGAAGCCGAACATCTTCCGGCATGGAGGGCCTTCAACAAGGCGATCGGCACGGATGGCTCCGTGGGCATCTGGCACGAAACCTACGCGGTATCGCCGGGCACCTACGAGAACATCTACGTCAACATGCCGGCGTTCGGGCTCGGAGGGGCTGGGACGACGCAGGGCGTTGTGGAAGCCAATCGCTCGGCGGCTGCGCGATTGAGACAGACGAAGATGCAGGAGTGACGGGAGGATCTCGTCGCGGGCGAAAGGGCTCTTTTCCTCTGTAGAATCCGGCGCTTGAGGCAATAGCTCGTTGGCAATCAACGAGTTGCAGATGCGGGTGTAGTTCAATGGCAGAACGGCAGCTTCCCAAGCTTCATACGAGGGTTCGATTCCCTTCACCCGCTCCACTCCCCCTCTTCCCAGATCGCATCACGTAGCCTTCACCGCGTCGACCAGAAACCGCACGAAGGCTTTTCCCGCATCGGGCAGCGAGCGGCCCGCCATGGTCTCTATCTCCAGATGGCGCTCGTTCATCTCGCGGTCCTTGAGTGGAATGACGACCAGCGCCTTGCTCTGCAGCAACGGGCGCATCGACAACGCACCATAGAAGGCAATGCTGTCCCCGCCCTCCGCCACGAAGCTCAGCAGCGCGCTCGCGTGGTTGCTGGACATGGCCTGAACATAGCTCAGCCCCTGCCGGCTGCAACTGGCGTCGAGCAGGCGCCGTATCGAACTGTCTTCCTGCGGCAACCCAAGCGGGTACGCCACCACCTGGCGCAGCGACAACTGCCGCTGTGACGCCAGCGGATGGTCCTTGCTCATCACGGCGAGGATGGGGCTGGGGTGCCGCAGCTCGATCTCGATGCCGGGTTCGGGCACGGCGCTCAAGGTGATGCCGACGTCGGCTTCGCCATCGCGCACATGCCGGGAAATGTCGGACGGAGAGCAGACCTGCAAATGAAAGCGCACGCCCTCGTGCTTGCGCCGGAAGCGGGCGATCAGGGTCGGGATGAAGTCGAAGGCAAAGCCCTCGGTGCTCGCCACGCGCACATGTCCGCTGCGCAGTCCGCGCAAGCCGGCAATGTCGTTCGCGACCCGTTCGATGTCCTGCTGCGCCCGCTTGGCATGCGCCGCCAGCAGTTCGCCGGCGGCATTGGGCACCATGCCTCGCGCATGCCGATCGAACAGCAGCGTGTCGAGTTCGCGCTCCAGGCGCGCCACCTGCCGGCTCACCGCCGAAGGCGCGACGTTGAGCTTGAGCGCCGCTTCCTTCACCGAGCCGGTTTTCACGACCTCGAGGAAATAGCGGACCGCGGTCTCCTGCAAGGCACGAAGTGACATTGAATTCTCCGGTTCTCGATTGCCGATTCAGCAACGAAAGATTCTAAACATTGCGCTTGTTGCATCGACCCCTGACTCCTAGGATGGCTTTGTTACGCACCCTCTCGAACCATCAGGAGCCCCGATGCACCGTCTTCCGCTCATGGCCCGCGCGGCCCTCGCCTTGTTGTACGGATTCGGCCTTGCCGCCGTGCCGCTGACCGCGCCCGCCGCCGAGACGGCATTCCCCTCGCGCCCGATCACACTCGTGATTCCCTTCCCGCCAGGGGGCGCAACAGACGTCAACGGCCGCGTGATTGCGCAGCGGCTCGGCAAGGAGCTTGGCCAGCCCGTCATCATCGAGAACCGCGCAGGCGCCGGCACGGTGATCGGTGCAAGCTACGTCTCGAAGGCGGCACCCGACGGCTACACGCTCCTGGTCAGTTCGGGCACCACGTTCACCGTCAACCCCGCCATCCGCGCCAACCTGCCCTATGACCCAGTCAAGAGCTTCGACCCGATCGGCATCGCCGGGCGCACCGGGCTGATCCTGCTGGCCAACAGCGATGTGCCGGTGCAGACGGTGAAGCAGTTCGTGGACTACGTGAAGGCGTCGCCGGGCAAATACTCATACGGTTCCTTCGGCACCGGCACCACCTCGCAGTTCGCCGGCGAAAGCATCCTGCACGCTGCCGGCCTGAAGATGACGCACGTTCCCTACAAGGGCAGCGCTCCGGCCATGACCGACCTGATGGGCGGGCAGATTCCCTTCAGCATCGACACCGTGAGCGCAGCGATCCCGCAACTCAAGAGCGGCAAGATCAAGGCAATTGCGCTGACCACGGCCAAGCGCTCCGCCCTGCTTCCCAACGTGCCTACCATGGCCGAGAGCGGCTATGCCGACATCGACATGGACACCTGGCTGATGCTGGCGGCGCCGAAGGGGCTGCCAGCAGATGTGAAGGCCAAGCTCGAGAAAGCCCTTGCGGCGACCATCGCCGACCCCGACACACGCGCCAAGCTGCTGGGCCAGGGGCTGGAGCCGGCCTACAGCAACGCCGCCGCGGCCAGCGAACTCATCAACCGCGAACTGCCGGTGATGCGCGCCGTGGCTGCGCGCGCGAGCATCACGGCCGATTGAAGAGCGACTGATGAACGCAACACCGAACACATCGCCACCCGCCGCCGAACTCGTCGAGCAATCCGCCATCGAATTGCGCCGCCTCATCGGCAGCAAGGAAATCTCGCCGGTCGAACTGCTGGAAGCATGCATCGCGCGAATCGAACGCGTGAACCCCTTTGTCAACGCAGTGACCGCCACCTGCTTCGAGCGCGCGCGCGCCGAAGCCAGGGACGCGGAAAGCGCGGTCATGCGCGGCGACCCGCTCGGACTGCTGCACGGACTGCCGCTGGGCGTGAAAGACCTCGAGCCCACGCAGGGCCTGCTCACGACCTGGGGTTCCGCCATCTACCGCGACCACGTGCCGGCGGAAGACATCGAACTGGTGGCTCGCCTGCGCCGCGCGGGCGCCATCGTGACGGGCAAGACCAACGTGCCCGAGATGGGCGCGGGCGCCAACTCGCGCAACGAAGTGTGGGGCGCCACCGGCAACCCCTTCAACCCGAACCTGAATGCGGGCGGCTCTTCGGGCGGCTCGGCGGCGGCGCTGGCCTGCGACATGCTGCCCGTGTGTACCGGCTCCGACACCGGCGGCTCGCTGCGCATTCCTGCGGCCAAGTGCGGCGTGGTGGGCTTCCGGCCTTCGCCGGGCATCGTGCCGAGCGTGCGCAAGCCGCTGGGCTGGACCCCGATTTCGGTCGTCGGTCCCATGGGCCGCACCGTGGAAGACGCCTGCCTTCAGCTGGCCGCATCCGCCGGCATGCACGCGGGCGACCCGCTCAGCCATCCGCTGGACCCGTTGTCCTTTCTCAAGCCGGCTCCGGTCGACCTGGCCAATCTGCGCGTGGCATGGACCGAAGACTTCGGCACCTGCGCGGTGGACGACGGCATCCGCGCCACTTTCCGCCGGAAGATCGAGGCCATGCGGCACCTGTTCCGGCGCTGCGACAAGGTCGAACTCGACATGGGCGAAGCGCATCGCTGCTTCGACGTGCTGCGCGCCGAGGCCTTCGTGGCGGGCATGCAGGCAGCCTACGAGCGCGACCCAAACAGCCTGGGCCCCCACTCGCGCGCGAACTACGAAATGGGCGCGCGGATGAGCCTGCTCGACAGTGCCTGGGCGCAGGCCGAGCAGACCCGCCTTCTCAAGCGCTTCCAGGCGACATTCGCCGACTACGACCTCGTGCTGTCGCCGACCACCCCGGTCTCGCCATTCCCCTGGACGCAGCCGTATGCCGACACCATCAACGGCGAGACGCAGGCCAACTACTACCGCTGGCTGGCGCTGACCTACGTGGTCACGCTCACGACGCACCCGGCGATTTCGCTGCCTTGCGGCGTCGACCACGCAGGCATGCCCTTCGGACTGCAGGTCGTGGGCGGATTCAGGATGGACCACCAGGTGCTGGGTGCGGCGCATGCCATGGAGGCGGCGTTCTCTCGCGATGCGCAGCTGCGCAGGCCACGTCCCGACCTGGCAGCGCTGAGAGCGGCGGAGCCTGCGCTGACATCGATCGTCAGGACACCGCCCATCTTCGACCGCGGCCTCATGGAAAGCGCCGCGATCTCGGCTGTCTGAGCCTCACCGGCGGGGCGCTGGGTTGTTTGCTTGCACGTCAAGATACTGTATATTCAAACAGTACTTCACGGGAGTTCTGAAATTCCCAATCCCGGTCAATTGCCCCAAGCACACCAGGACGATGAACCAAGCTGAACTGTTCTTCCCCCGCGCAACCGCGCCGGCACCCGTGCCTGTCGCATCGTTGCCTGAATTCGATGCCCCGCTCCACTTCGTGGAGGTCGAAGCAGCGGCCCAAGCCGATGCCTCGCCACCAGACGCCTACACCGTGCGGCTGGCGGACTACGCACTGCCATCGGCCGACGCCGCGAGAGTGGCCGAGCAGCGCTTCCGGCGCGAAATCGATCGGCAACTGGGCGACGATGTCATCCCCGCGCTGCGAGCCTTCCAGAATGCCAGCGAGTCGAGCGAGAGCGAACTCTCGAAGGCAGAAATCGCAATGGCCAAGCGCTGGGCAAAGGCCTACGACGCCGCGCGAACCGCCGGCTTTCGCGATCTGGGCGAAACCGACGAGGCGTACTTCGAAATCCGCATCGACTGACGGCGATCAGCCTCGCCGCGGCAACCGGCTCCTGGCAAGCGCGACACCCGCTCGGCCAGGAAGTCCACCGCCACGCGCACACGCAGCGGCAGATGGCGGCGCGGCGCATACAGCAGATGAAGCTCCTGCGCAGGCCCTGTGTGCCGGCCGAGCACCCGCACCAGCCGGCCTTGCGCCAGCAGGTCCGCCACCATCCACGTCGGCTGCAATGAAATGCCTGCGCCGCCGAGCACGCTGTCGAGCAGCGCCACGGCGTTGTTGACGCGATAGCGGCTGCGCACCGGAACCGTCTCCGGCCCGTTCGGCCCCTGCAGCAGCACGCCGTCGTCTCCGCCCGCATAGCGCAGGTAGTCGTGCGTCAGCAGATCCTGCGGCTTGCGCGGTTTGCCGCGCGCGGCGATGTACTCGGGCGACGCGACCAGCACGCGCGGCCATGTGCCAAGGTGCCGGGCAACGAGATCGGGCGGCAGCGTGCCGCCGACCCGCAGCGACACGTCGATGCGCTCCTCCAGCGGATCGACGAATCGGTCGTCGAGCACCAGCTCCAGCTCGATGTCGGGGTACAGCGCCAGGAACTCCAGCACCATCGCATTGAGATGCCGCTGGCCCAGCGTCACCGGCGCGCTCACGCGCAGCAGGCCGCGCGGCTGCTGGATGCCTTCGCGCGCATCGGCCACCGCGTCGCCGTAGTCTTCCAGCACGCGCCGCGAGCGCTCGTGAAAGCGCTGGCCCTCCTCCGTCAGGCTCAGGCCCGCGGCGGTGCGCCGCAACAGCCGCACGCCGAGCGAACGCTCGAGCCCCGCGACGAGCTTGCTGACGGTGGGCTGTGTGGTGTCGAGCGCACGCGCGGCGCCCGACAGGCTGCCCAGCTCGACGCTGTGCACGAAGGCTTCGATGGCGCGCAAGGTGTCCATGGCGGATGTATTCGAATGTGGAATGGCCTGGATGCCATTCTGCCTTCTACCCATCCATATCTGCATGAATGAAAGTCGGGCCACCGATTCGCTTTTCATCCAAGGACATGCACATGAGAGCCTCTTCACTCATATCGTTCATCCGTCACGGCGCCCTGGCGCTTTCGCTGGCCAGCGCGGCCGCCGCGTCCGCGGCCGGACCCGCAACCACCTATTGGAACCCCAGCTGGATCGCCAGCACGCAGCCCATCTGGAGCGGCGACTTCGTGCTGCCCTCGGGCCTGCCCTTCCAGTTCAACCGGCAGACCGTGCGCCAGGTGGCGCGCCTGAGCATCGGCGGCACGCGGCTGCGCGTGTCGATCAGCAATGAAGGCGGCACGTCGCCACTGCACATCGGCGCGGCTCGTGTGGCACGCCATGCGGAGGGCTCCGGGATCGTCGAAGGCAGCGACCGGCAACTACGCTTCGGCGGACAGGCCGAAGTGACCGTGCCGCCCGGCGTCCGGCTCGTCAGCGATCCGGTCGACATCGCATTGCCCGCGCTCGGCGAGGTTGCGGTGTCGCTCTACCTGCCGCGCCCCAGCCAGCCCGCGGGCTTTCATTTCGACGCCCGCCAGGTCGCCTATGTGGCGGAAGGCGACCTGACCGGCGCCTCGCGCATGCCGGCCACCGCGAGCCAGTGGAGCACCCGCGTCTACGTCAGCGGGCTGATCGTGGAAGCGCCCACGGCCCCGGTCACCGTCGTCACCTTCGGCGATTCGCTGACCGACGGCAACGGCGCCACGCCCGGTGCCAACACCCGATGGCCCGATGCATTGGCCGAGCGGCTCGCAAACCGCGACATCGCCGTGCTGAACGCCGGCATCTCCGGCGGCCGGCTGCTGAAGGACGGCATGGGCCGCGCCGGCCTGGAGCGCGCGGGCCGCGACGTGTTCGCGCAGCCGGGCGTGCGGGCCATGGTCGTGCTGCTGGGCACCAACGACATCGGCTGGCCCGGCGGACCGTTCGCGCCCGACGAGCCCGCGATTCGCGCGGAAGAATTGATCCAGGGCTTCAGGCAACTGATCGAGATGGCCCATGCCCACAACGTGCGCATCGTGGCGGGAACCATCACCCCGAACGAAGGCGCGTTGCAAGGCACACCACTCGAAGGCCACTACTCCCCCGAAAAAGACAAGGTGCGCCAGGCCATGAACCGCTGGATCCGCGAGAGCGGCGCATTCGACGCGGTGGTCGACTTCGACGCCCTGCTGCGCGACCCGGCCCGTCCGTCGCGCCTGAAGGCGGCCATGGACTCGGGTGACCACCTGCATCCGGGCGATGCCGGCTACAAGGCGATGGCAGCCGCCGTCGACCTGGAAGCCCTGCTGGGCACGGCGCCGTAAGCTCGCAAATATACTGTACATACATACAGTATTTCTCTAGAATTTGTCGTCTCCAAGAACAACATCGAGGCGACGCCGATGACCACCGCCAACCCGCCCGCGCCCTCCGCGCAGGCCCTTTTCTTCTCGAGGCTGCATGCGTTGCAGCCCCGTTCCCGCAAGGGCCGGATCTCGACCTGGCCCTTCAAGGTGGCCCGAGAGCAAGGCTACGGCGAAAGCCATGACAAGGACGACGTTCGCGTTCAGGCGTCGCGCGTCATCCGCACGACGGCAGAGAGTTGGTGGCCGTCGGTTTCCTGAAGGAGCGACCATGACCGAAAGCAAAAGGCTTCTCATCGGACTTTTCCCTACCGCAGACGTGCAAGCTGAAATCCAGGCACACCGCCAGGATTGGTGGTGGCCAAGAGATTGCTCGTTTCCGCCGGAAGAGCGCCTGCACCTGACGCTTCAGTCCCTCGACGATCAGCAGGGCAAAGCCGAGCGGCGACTGCGTGCCGCGCTCGCCGAAGTGCCCACGCGGCCGCTGAACATCAAGCTCGACAGCTCATGCACATGGCCCAATGACGTCTCGGTGGTGCAGCCCTCCACGCACGAGGGATTGCGGCGCCTCCAATACGACATCAGCCTTGCGCTGCGGCGCTCGGGCTTTTCCTTGTTGCTCTCAGGCCGGTGGACGCCGCACATCACGATCGCACGCAATTCAGAGCATGCCGCCGGCCCCATGCCCCTTGAGCCCATCCACTGGACCGCCCGTGAATTCCGCCTGGTCCGCTCGCACTTCACCCGCCCGTTCCGCCACGAGTTGCTGGACTCATATCCTCTGCATTGAGACGAGGCATTCGCAAGGCACTACAGTGGCCGGATGCCGACACCCTCAGCCATCTCGCACGAGACCATCGCCCAGCACCTCACGCAGGCCTATCGGCTTCGCGTTGCCCGGTCCGAACTCCTGCCGACGGGCACAAGCGCCACATCCGCGGCCTTTCGCGTCATTGCGGATGACGAGACGCGATATTTCCTGAAGCTGCAGCAGGGCGAACTCAATCCATCCACCCTCGCCCTCCCCGCCTTTCTCCATCACGACAAGGGCATCGAAGCCGTGATGGCTCCCATACCCACCGCAGACGGCGCACTGAGCACTCAAAGCCACGGCTTCAACTGGACGCTCCACCCCTTCTTCGACGGACAGAACGGCTTCGATAGCGCCCTGTCGGACCGGCAGTGGATCGCACTCGGCCAGGCACTCGTCGCCATCCACTGCACCGAACTCTCAGAAGCCCTGCTCGCCAGCCTCCCCAAGGAAAGCTACGCGCACCAATGGCGCGAAGGCGTGCGCCGCTATCAGCGCCGCTTCATCAACGGCACCGCTGGCGACGGCATCGTCCAGCGCTTTCTCGCCTTGTGGGAAGAGCACGCCGAAGAGATCGACACCGTCGTCTACCGCAGCGAGCAACTGGCTTCCATCCTGCTCGAACGTCCGCCGCTGCTCGTGCCGTGCCACTCGGACATCCACGCGGGCAACGTCCTCGTGGGCGACGGCGACCGGCTGTCCATCGTCGGCTGGCACGCGCCGCTCCTCGCGCCCAAGGAGCGCGACCTGATGTTCATCGGCGGCAGCGTCGGCAACGCGTGGAACCAGCCTCGGCAGCAAACGCTTTTCTACGAGGGCTACGGCCCGTCGGAGATCGACACAGTCGCGCTGGCCTACTACCGCTACGAGCGCATCACCAAGGACGTGCTCGATCTCTGCGACCGGATACTCGACAGCGCCAAGGCCGGCACTGAAGAGCGCGAAGAAGGCTTGCGCCGGATGCAGAGCCTGTTCCTGCCGAACGGCGTCGTCGCCATCGCTCACCAGAGCTACGACGCCGTGACCTGAAGCAGGCGAAGGGGCAACGCGTCAGATCAGCAGGTCTTGTGCGTCGTCTTCGAAGCCGGCAATGGGCCGCGCCTTGGCCAGCGCCAGCCACACCCCGAACGGAATGCGCTCGAAGCTGCGATGCACGGCCGCACGCGCCACCACGAGCCGCTCGCCTTCGAGCACCATCACGCCGCACTCGGCCGGTACTTCCTCGGGCTTGGCGATGCAGCGGCCCTTGGCGTCGTTGCCCAGCACGTACCAGCACTCGCCGCCCAGGTCGAGGTACGCCGCGCGCTTGTCGGGCTTGCGCAGGTCGCCGAGCAGGTCGGCGCGACTCACCTTCACCTCGTGCACGATGGGGTGCGCGTAGGCCTCGACGCTGGTATTGCGGATCGAGAACACATCGGGCCGCGCAATGCACCAGCGCGGCTTGCCGCCCTCTTCCAGCGGCGGCAGCCGGGCGCGCAGCCCGAGGCCGCGCCATGCGATGCGGCCGCCGCGCGTCATCTCGCGTGCCACGCGCTCGACCAGCGCCTCGTGCGGCGACATGGCCGCGCGGTTGATGGTGAGCGTGGTCGCGATGCGCGCAATGCCCGCGTCGGTCACGCGCAGCGTCTCGTGGCCGTGCATGCTGCGCACGCGCTCGAGGAAGCCGCCCGCCAGCAGCTCGACCTCGATGCCGTCGCAACAGGGCCAGCCGGCGGAGCGGTAGATCTCGCGCAGGCGCCGTGCGTGCAGCTTGCCGAAGGGCACCTCGATCACTTCGCAGGAGGCGGTCTGCATCGGCGGCGGCTCGACCACCGGCGGCGGAAAACCGGGGTCGGTCACCGGCGGCACCACCGGCGGCGGATCGCCTTCGGGCGGTGGCATGGGCGGAGGCGGCATGGGCACCGGCACGTCGGGTGCGGGCGGTGGCGGACCGATGGGCGTGGCGATGACGGGGTCAAGGACGAGTTCGGGCATGGCTCTGGCAGGTTAGCGAAAAGTCTTTCGGAACGCGAGGCATGGAACGATCGGTTGCATCAATCGATCCTTCAATGGAAGTCGCGGCTGGTGTTGCTCTGCGCCAGCCGGCCCATGAGCGGCGTCAGGTCCTTGAAGCCGGTGGCCACGAGGTGCTGCACCTTGCCGCCGGTTTCGTCGTCGCGCTGCCACGTGCCCTGCACCGCGAGCAGGTGCGACTTGAGCAGCGGCTCGCGCCAGGCCTCGGTGACATGGCTCCAGACGATCACGTTGACGTTGCCGGTTTCGTCCTCCAGCGTGACGAAGATGGTGCCGTTGGCCGTCTGCGGCCGCTGCCGGACCTTGACGATGCCGCAGGCGCGCGCGGTCTGGCCGTTGGGCACCGAACGCAGCTCGGCCGCGCTCATGAGCTTCATGCGTGCCAGCCGCGGGCGCAGCAGAGCGAGCGGATGGCGGCGCAGCGTGAGCCTGAGCGCCGCGTAGTCGCCGACTATTTCCTCGCCTTCGGACGCGGCCGGCAGCAGCAGTGCCTGCTCGTTGATGGGCACGCCTCGCAGCAGGCCCGGCGCCCGGCGTTGCGCCGTGGCGTCCCACACCTGCTGGCGACGGTGGCCGGAGAGGTACATCAGCGCATCGGCCGCAGCCAGCGCGGCCATGTCCTTGCCGTCGAGTTCGGCGCGCAATGCGAGGTCTTCGGTGCTGGTGAAGGGTGCCGCGGCGCGGGCCTGCAGCAGGCGCTCGGCGCCGCCCGCGCTGAGGCTGGCAATGCGGTTCAGGCCCAGGCGCACCGCGGGCTGGTTCTCGTTGCCAAGGCGGTCGGCATAGCGTTCGTCGATGCCGGAGGGACGCGGTGCATCGGGGTCCCGCGCTTCGAGCGTGGTGTCGAAGTCGCTTCTCGTCACATCGACCGGGCGCACCTCGACGCCATGCCGCCGCGCGTCCTGCACCAGCTGCGACGGGCTGTAGAAGCCCATCGGCTGAGAATCGAGCAGCGCGGCCAGGAAGCAGGCGGGCTCGTAGTTCTTGAGCCAGCTGCTCACCGTGACCAGCAACGCGAAGCTGGCGGCGTGGCTTTCGGGGAAGCCGTAGTCGCCGAAGCCCATGACCTGCTTGAAGATGGCTTCGGCAAAGGCTTCCTTGTAGCCGTTGTCGACCATGCCGCGCACGAGCTTGTCGTGGAACTTGCCGAGGCCGCCCTTGCGCTTCCATGCGGCCATGGCTCGCCGCAACTGATCGGCTTCATCCGCCGTGAACTTGGCCGCGATCATGGCGATCTGCATCACCTGCTCCTGGAAGATCGGGATGCCCAGCGTGCGTTCGAGCGCGGGGCGCAGTTCTTCCTTCTCGTAGTGAATCGGCAATCCCTTGCGCACCCGCTCCCGCTGCTTCAGGTACGGATGCACCATCCCGCCCTGTATCGGCCCCGGCCGCACGATCGCCACCTCGATCACCAGGTCTTCATAGGTGCGCGGCTTCAGTCGCGGCAACATCGACATCTGCGCCCGGCTCTCGATCTGGAACACGCCGATGGTGTCGGCGTCGCAGATCATGTCGAACACCTTCTTGTCGTCGTTCGGTATCTGGTGCATCTCCACCATCGAGCCCCGCCAGCGGTTCATGTGCTCGAGCCCACGGCGAATGGCGCTGAGCATGCCGAGCGCCAGCACGTCGACCTTGAGCATGCCCATCGCTTCGAGGTCGTCCTTCTCCCACTGGATGACGGAGCGGTCTTTCATCGACGCCTTCTCTACCGGCACCAGCCGCGTGAGCTTGGTGTGCGTGAGCACGAAGCCGCCCACGTGCTGGCTCAGGTGGCGCGGGAAGCCCTTGAGCTTCTGCGTGAACTCGATCCACTGGGTCAGCTTGAGTTCGTCTTCTTCCACGCCGGCACGCGCGGCAGCCTGGCACAGTTGCTCGCCGAGCACGGTGTCGTCGAACCAGTAGTGGTCTTTCGCGAACTCGTCGATCAGCCGCTCGTCGATGCCGATGGCCTTGCCCACGTCGCGCAATGCGCTGCGCGAGCGGTAGCAGATGACGACAGCGGCGATGGCTGCGCGATGCCGCCCGTATTTTTCGTAGATGTACTGGATGACCAGTTCACGCTTCTGATGCTCGAAGTCGACGTCGATGTCCGGTGGTTCATGGCGCTCGCGGCTCAGGAAACGCTCGAACAGCAGATGCCCCTTTTCAGGGTTGATCGCGGTGATGCCCAGGCAATAGCAGACCGCGGAATTGGCCGACGAGCCTCGCCCCTGGCAAAGAATGCCCTTCGACCTGGCGAAGCGCACGATGTCTTCCACGGTGAGGAAGAACATCTCGTATTCGAGTTCGATGATCAGGCTCAGCTCTTTGTGCACCTGCCGGCAGACGTTCTCGGGAATGCCCGAGGCATATCTTTCGAGCGGATACCTCTTGAGCGCTCCCTCCCACGTCTTCCGCACCAGCGTCTGCGCGGCGGTCTCGCTGCTTCCCACGGTCTCGAGCGGGTACTTGTAGTTTTCGCGGATCACCTTGGGGTCGAACTTGCAAAGCCGCGCCACTGTCTGCGTATTCGCGAGCATCTCCGGCAGATAAAGCTCGGCCAGTCGAACCCGCAATCGCAGGTGCCGCTCGGCATTCGACTGCAGCGCAAAACCGCATTCGGCCACCGTCTTGCCCTCGCGTACGGCCGTCAACACGTCGTGCAGCGGCTTGCATCCGCGCTTATGCATGCGCACGTCGCCGGCCGCCACCAACGGCACGCCGGCCTCCTCGCCCGCCTGCATCAGCGTGACCAGCCAGAGGTCGTCGTCGAGTTCGTTGAACAGCTCCACGGCCAGCCAGAGGTTCTCGCCATACAGCGCCTTGGCAGCCATCAGGTCTTCATGCAGCGTGGCCGCGTCCATTGCGCCGCCGGGGTTGCGGTCCGGCACGAAAAGGATCTGGCAATGCTGCAGCGATGCCACGTCGCTCTCTTCCCAGCCCACGCGATACTCGCCCTTGGGCAACTCGGTGTTGCGCGCGGCGGTGATGAACTCGCACAGGTTGCCCCAGCCTTCGGTGTCGTTGGCGATCACCACGAGCCTGAAGCGTTCGAACTGGAACTCGCTGCCGAACAGCAGGCGGAAACCGGGGTTGCGCGGGATCTTCGGCTCGTCGGGGTTTTCGCGCTCATATTCGTCGAGCTTCGCGGGCAAGTCGCGCAAGCCCACATGCGCCCGCACGATGCCCGCCACCGAGCACTCGTCGGTGATCGCCAGCGCCGTGTAGCCGAGCTGATAGGCCCGCTCCACCATCTCCTCGGGCGTCGATGCGCCGCGCTGGAAGCTGAAGTTGGTCAGGCAGTGCAGCTCCGCGTAATCGGGCAGCGTGAACGCGGGCGGCTTGCGCAGCGGCACTGGCAGCGCATGCACCTTGGCAGGCTGGCGCCTGCTTTCCTGCTTGCCGCTCAGTTCAGGCATAGAACCCCTGCAGATACCAGCGCACCTCGCCCGAAGAAAAGCGCGCCGCAGGCCGCTCGCGAAAAATCCACACCAGCCCGGCTTCGGGGCTTTCCGCGACGTAGTAGTCGCGCATCGCGGGTTGGCCGCCCTCTTCCTTGTCGCCCCACCAGCCCGCCTCGACGCGCTGCGGCCCGACCAGCCTGTTCAGCGTGCCGCGATAGCACGGGCGCTCGCCGTCCATCTCGAGCCGCAGCGGCTCGGGCAGCAGCCACGGCGGGTAGATGGCGTCGGGCTGCGAGGCGGCCGCCTGCGCCTGCCTGCGCGCCTTGTCGGGCGGGGCCGTGTCTTTGTGCAGCGCGGGCCGCCACGCCTGCTTGCGCTCCGGCCGGTGGTCGGCCTGTGCCGAGGGCACCAGCACCTGCGACGGGCCGAGCCGCACGCTGAGCCGCTCGACCATCTCGTGCAGCCTGTCGCCCTTGCGGTTGTCTTCGGGCAGGAAGCTGGTGCTGGCGCCGGCCCACGGATCGGTCTCCAGCGTGCGCAGCCGCAGCCAGCTCGCGGGCGCCGAGAGCGTGGTGAGCGCGAGTTTTTCGGACATCAGCCGGCGCAGATGCGCCATGTCCTGCGTGGGCTCGGCCGTGCGCACGGTGACCTGCTGGTGCGGCGGCAGGTTCACGCCGTTGAAGCGCTTGAGATCGAGCGTCCATTGCAGCTCGAGCGCGCGCGCGCCGCGCTGGCGGGCACGCAGCCAGAGCTGCAGCGAAGCCAGCAGCCGGTTGGCCGACCACATGAGTTCGGGCGCCGTTTCGGCCAGCGCGGGCAGTTCGAGCTTCTGCTCGAACACGTCGGGCAGCGTGAGCCAGGCGTGGCTTTCGGGGCGCAAGCCCCAGGCGGCGTCGAGCGCATCGCGCAACTCGGCACCGAAGCGCCGCGTGAGGCCGCCGCGCGGCAGCGCAGCCACGTCGCCCCAGGTGCGGCAACCGAGGCGCGCGAGCAGCTCGAGGTGCGCGCGCGCCGCGCTCAGGGTGTCGAGCGGCAGGCCGGCGGGCATATCTTGCGGTCGCTTCTCTTCGCGTGCGAACAGCCGCAGACGCGCCAGCGCGATCAGGCTGGTGGCGCCCTGCGTACCCAGCATGCGCGCGTCGGGCGCGGGGTTGTCGGCCAGCAGAAGGCGCATCAGTTGCAGCCGGCCGCCCCAGAGGCGTTCGCAGGCCGAGACCTCGAGCATCAGCGCTTCGTCCTGCCAGGCGACGTGGGGCGTGTAGCGCAGCGCCCACCAGCCGAGGGCCTCGGGCGTGGGCAGGACCGGGCCATCGGGCGTGCCGGCGTCGTCAAGTAGCCACCGCAAGGCGATCCAGTGCACTGGGGCCTCCTTTCCATGCGTCGATGCGCACCACCTTGGCGGAGGTTGCCGTCTCGCCCGCGTCCACGGTGCCTTGCTGCTGCAGCCGCAGCTTGCGGCGCACCCGGGCGGCGGCCAGCAGCGCGGCCATGCGCTCGTTGCGCGCGGGCAGCATGACCGGCGCGGCCAGCGGCGGCCCGCGGCGCTTGAGGATGTGCAACGCGATCTGCGAGGCATCGGCCTCGCAGCGGTCGGCGCGAATGCGCAGCCGCGCGGGCGATGCCGACAACGCGACCGACTCGGGCCGGCACACGAACAGCAGCAGTTCATGCTGCGCCGCCGCCAGCTGCAGCCGCCGCAGTTCGGCCACCCGCGCCTGCGGCAGCCACGCCACCACGGCCGCCACGTCGGCGCAGCGCAGCGCCTGCTCGCAGGCCCACAGCCGCGCGGCCGGCGCCTCGCTGCGGACCCACATCAGCGCTTCCACCGGCAGCCCCTGCGCCGCAAGCGACGGCCCACAGGGCTCCAAGGGCGGGCCGACCAGCACCACCGGCCCGCCGCGCACCTGCACCGCCTGTGCCAACGCCGGCAGCAGCAGCCGCCAGACATGGGCTTCGGGCGCGGCCTGGAGCAATTCCGTCATCGCGCCGACCGGCCATCCGCCACCCGGCAACTCCGCGTCGAGCGCGGCGTGACCGGTCGCGACGACCTGGGCGTCGGCCAGGCCGAGTTCGTCGGCATGCCAGACGCCGCGGCCCGCGGCAGCGGAAAAGGAATCAAGGAAAGGAAGGCCCATGGCAAAGACTGTTAACTGTATTTTTATACAGTATTTCATGGGCTGCGGGAAAAAAGCTGTTTTTCTTCGTCACGGGGGGCCAGGAGGAAGAAACTGGCGCTCCAGAGCGCTCCTGCCGATGCCGCCCACGCCTTCCACCGGATACTGCCAGCCATGCCGCCTCCGAAGGACTTTCCCCTCACCCGCGCCGAACTGCTGCGCCTGGGCGCCGCGTTGTGCGCCGGCGCCGTGCTCCCCGCCTTCGCGCAACGACCACCCATGCCCGCAATGAACACCCGCCCAATTCCTTCCACCCGGGAAGCCCTGCCCGTCATCGGCTGCGGCACCTGGATCGGCTTCGACCAGCGCCCCGGCACCGAGGAATACAAGCGATTGCCCGGCGTGCTCGATGCGCTCTTTGCCGCCGGCGGCACGGTGATCGACAGCTCGCCGATGTACGGCCGCTCCGAGGAAACCACCGGCGAACTGCTGGCCGCGTCAGGCCGGCGCGACAAGGCCTTCCTCGCCACCAAGGTCTGGACCTCGGGCCGCGAGGCCGGCATCGCGCAGATGGAGCAATCTTTCGCACGGCTGCGCACGCAGCGCATGGACCTGATGCAGGTGCACAACCTCGTCGACTGGCGCACCCACCTGGCCACGCTGCGCGGCTGGAAGGACAAGGGCCGCGTGCGCTACATCGGCATCACGCACTACACCGCCTCGGCCTACGGCGAGGTGGAAGCGGTGCTGAAGGCGGAGAAGCTCGACTTCCTGCAGATCAACTACTCGCTCGACGCCCGCGAGGCGGAACAGCGCCTGCTGCCGCTGGCCGCCGAGCACGGCGTGGCGGTGATCGTCAACCTGCCCTTCGGCGGTGGCGGGCTGCTGCGCCGCCTGCGCGACAAGCCACTGCCGCCGTGGGCCGGCGAGATCGGCTGCACGAGCTGGGCGCAGGTGCTGCTGAAGTTCGTGCTGAGCCACCCCGCCGTGACCTGCGTGATCCCGGGCACGAGCCGCGCCGAGCACATGGCGGACAACGCGGCGGCCGGCATCGGCACCTTTCCCGATGCGGCGTTCTGGCGCCGCGAGGCCGACGCTATTCGAACTTGACGTTGTGCTCGCGCACGGTGGCGCCGAAGGCGTCGTACTGCGTGCGGAAGAACTCGGTGAACTTGGCAGGGCTCATGCCGTAGCCCTCGAAGCCCTGCTGCACCAGTTGGGCATGCACCTCGGGCCGCTTGAGCGTGTTCTGCAACTCCAGCGAGAGCCTGTCGGTAATGGCCTGCGGCAGCCCCGGCGGCCCGAAGAAGCCGGCCCACGGCGTGATGGTGAGCTTGCCCAGCCCCAGCTCGCCGCCGGTGGGCACCTCGGGCAAGAGGCCGCTGCGCTGCGGCAGCAGGGTCACCAGCGCGCGGATCCGGCCTTCCTTCACGAAGCCCGGCGCCAGCGTGCCGGTGGTGAACATCATGTGGATCTGCCCGCCCAGCAGGTCGGTCATGGCCTGCATGTCGCCCTTGTAGCGCGCGTTGACCACCTTGCGCTCGCCCAGCAGCTGCAGCATCGCGAGTTCCGAGGCGCTGTTGCTCGACGCGGAGTTGAGCGCACCGGGCTTGGCCGCAACCAGCGCGAGCAACTCGTTCACGCTCTTCACCGGCAGGCTGGCCGGCACCACCAGGAACATCGAGAACTGCCCGGCCGAGCTGATCGGCGTGAAAGCCTTGAACGGGTCGTAGGGCGGCGTCGGCCGCAGCGTGGGCGCGGCCACCATCGCGGTGTTGGTGCCCATGAGCAGCGTGTAGCCGTCGGGCTTGGCCGACGAGGTGGCCTGCGCGGCGAGCACGCCGTCGGCACCGGGACGGTTCTCCACGATCACCTGCTGGCCGAGCTGCTTGGCCAACCCCTCCGCGATGATGCGCGTGAGCGAGTCGGCGCCGCCGCCCGCCGCAAAGCCGACGATCAGCCGCAGCGGCTTGTTGGGATACGCCTCGGCGCTCCATGCGGCAGTGCCGGGCAGCGCCGTTGCGGCAAGGGCCGAGACGGCCGCCAGGGTCAGGGTTCTGCGTTGCATGACGGACCTCGTTTTTCAGAAGAGATGGCGCACGCCGAATTCCCAGCCGGTCGAACGCTGCCCGGCCGCCGGGGCCAGGCCGCCGCTGACCACGTAGCGCGCCTGGCCGCTGTTCATCAGCCTGGCGTAGGTGCCGTAGAGCGCGGTGCGCTTCGAGAGGTTGTGCACATAGCCGATGCCGAACTGCCGCGCATCGTCGCGGTTGCGCGGCGTGCCGTCGGCGTTGCGCACGCTGTCGTCGCTGCGGTCGTCCAGGTAGGCGTAGCTGATGCGGATACGTCCGACCTCGAAGGCCGGGATGTGCACGCCGATCTCGGTGGTGTTCTTGCGCACCGTGCCGGCCACGATCTTCACTCGCACCATGTTGTAGAGCGCGAAGAACTTCGCAAAGCCCGCGTCCCACGAGCCGCCGATGTTGGCGTGCGTGTAGTTGCCGATGGTGGCGGTCGAATCGAAATGCGAGCGCGTGACGGCCGCCGCAATGTCGAACGCGCCGGAGGCAAAGCCCAGGCGCGCGCCGGCGAAGTTGCCATCGTCGCGGTTCGCGGCGGTGGAGTCGTTCTCGCCGGTGCCCGCCATCGCCATGCCGTAGAGGCCGCCGAGCTTGGGCGGCAGCCAGTAGCTCACGGTGTTGCTGCCGGTGATGGCCGTGGGCAGCGGCCCGGTGCCCGCGCCCGCAAAAGTGAGGTTGCCCGCGCGCGCCACGCCGTTGGCGTTGAAGGGGTCGAAGTAGATGCTGTTGTAGTGCGTGGGAATGAAGTCGTGGCCCAGCCGCAGCTCGCCCAGCGTGTCCGACGAGATGCTCACGAAGGACATGCGGTCGAAGGTGATCGGGCCCGCCGTGCCGGCGCCGCTGGTCTGGTTGTTGGTGTTGCTCGGCCGGCCGGTGCCGAGGTCGGGGTTCAGGCTGCCTTCGAGCCAGAAGCCCGCGCGCAGGCCGCCGCCCAGGTCTTCGGTGCCGCGAAAGCCGATCCGGCTGGTGGAAAGGCCGCCGTTCGACAGCGCCCTCACCGAGCCGTTGCCGGCACCGTTCGTGTACTGGATGCCGAGGTCCATCACGCCGAACATCGTGACGCTGGATTGCGCGTGCGCCGCGCCGCTGCCGGCCAGCCCCAGCGCCGACCACATCAAAAATCTCTTCATGGTTTCTTGTCTCCTGCTTCTTTTCTTGGGTTGAAAAACTCGGAACGGACGTGACGCGCGCAGGGCTGCGCCACCGGATGCGAACGGGGGTCCGCACCGGTTGGCGAAGGCCGGGGTCGAAGAGGTCTAGCCCGCGGGCTCGGGGCGCTCGGTGCGCACGAGCACGGCGCCCTTGGAAAGCGGCCCCACGTTGCGCCGGTACTGCTGCAGCCAGCCGGTGTCATGCACCGGCGGCGGGGGCTGCCAGTCGGCGCGGCGGGCCCGGAGTTCGGCGTCGGTCAGCGCGATGTCGAGGCGGCGCGCATCGAGGTCGATGGTGATCGTGTCGCCGTCGCGCACCAGCGCGAGCGGGCCGCCCAGCGCGGCTTCGGGCGACACCTCGGCCACCACCAGCCCCTTGCAGACCAGGCCCGAGAGATGCCCGTCGGTGAGCAGCGCCACCTGGTCGCCCAGCCCGGCACCGTCGATGGCGAAAACCACGCGCGAAGCGCCGCCGCCCATGGCCGGGCCGCCGCAGGCGCCGGCACCGCGCATCACGACCACCTGGCCGGGCACGATCTCGCCCTTTTTCAGCGCGCCGATGGCGGCGTCGGAAGTCCAGAAGCAAACGGCCGGGCCGGTGAAGCGGCGCACCTTGCGCTCCATGATGCCGGTCTTGATGAGCCCGGACTCCGGCGCGAGATTGCCGCGCAAGAGCACGATGGCCGGCAGCGGCGCGACCGGGCGGCCGATGGGGCGGATCACCTCGGCGTCGGCCACTTCTGCGTTGCGCAGGTTGTCGGCCACCGTGCCGCCGGTGACGGTCGGCGCGGCGGTATCAAGCAGAGGCTGGAGCTGCTTCATCAGCGCACGGCAACCGCCCGCCGCCTCGAAGGCTTCGATGGAATTGCTTCCGATGGGCCGCACGCCGGCCAGCACGGGTGTGGTGGGGCCGAGGCTTTCGAAGAGGCCGTACACATCGACGCCGCACTCGCCTTCGGTCGCCACCGCCTGCAAGTGCTTGGCGGTGTTGAGCGAGCCGCCGATCGACAGCACGGCGCGCACCGCGTTGGCAAAGGCACCGGGCGTGAGGATGTCGCGCGGCTTCAGGTCGTCCAGCACCATCTGCACGATGCGCGTGCCTGCCGCGCGCACGTCAGCCATCATCTTCGGGCTCAAGGCGGCCACCGGCGCGCTGCCCGGCAAGGCCATGCCGAGCGCCTCGCACACGATGTGCATCGAGTTGGCCGTGCCCAGGCCCGAGCACACGCCGGGTCCGCGAATGGCCTCGCGGCTCATGCCCACCAGTTCCTCGACCGGAAGATTGCCGGTGACGGCATGCATCGCGCCAATGAACACTTCCTCGATGTCCATGTGGTGGCCCCGGTACTCGCCGCTGGGCTGGTAGCCGCAGGGCACCAGCAGCGTCGGAATGTTCAGCCGCGCGGCCGCCATGAGCTGCCCCGGCACCGTCTTGTCGCAGGAGGTGAGGCAGACCATGCCGTCGAGCTGCGCGCCTTCGACGGCCACCTCGATGTCGTTGGTGACCAGGTCGCGCGCGGCCAGCATGTAGGCGCCGCGTGCGCCGGCGCCGGTGATGAAGTCGCTGGGCGCGGCGGTGCGGATCTCGAAGGGCACGCCGCCCGCGGCGCGGATGGCGGCCTTCACTTCCGCCGCCACGCGGTCGAGGTGGCTGAAGCAGGCGGCCAGCTCCGAGGAGCTGTTGACGATGGCGATCTTGGGCTTCTCGCAGTCCTCTTCCGGAATGCCGAGCGCGCGCCAGTGCGCATTGCGCACCGACCACAGGTAGGAGCCGCGCGGGAAATTGCTGCGCAGGGGTCGGGTCATGCGGCACCTCCGGCCTTCTTCTTCGTGATCTCGATCACGCCACGGTCGGCGTCCACGCGCACCCAGTCGCCGGTCGCTATGCATTCGAGCGGGTCACGCTCGAAATCGGTCATCGAAGGCGCGTGCGTGACCACGGCGCCCAGCGCCATCTTGGTCGTCATCTCGTTGAACAGGAACGCGGCGGGGGCCGAGTTCATGAGCCGCGTCATGTGGAACATCGCCGACCAGCCCGAGGAACCCTTGGCCCCCGGAAACACAAGCACCTTGCCGGCAAAGCTCCGGCCGCGCAGCTCGTGCCGCGTCTCGATGACGGTGCCGGTGCGCGGATCGATGCCGCCCCAGCCGGAAATGCGGTCGCGCGTGACCAGCGCCTCGCCTTCGGCCACGCCGCCCACCACCTTGCGGCCGCGGATGACGATGGTTTGTCCAGTGACGACTGCGGCGCTCATGCGTAGCCTCCGTTCCAGCGGCCGGTGCAAGCGGCATCGATGCATTCGGCCGTGCTGCCGAACCAGGCCTGCACGCCGAGGATGGCGGGCAGGTAGTGGGCCTGCTTGGCCGAGTCGAGCGCCACGGTCTTCGTGCCCTTGGGCACGGCGCGGCTCATGGCGGAGCAGCTGTCGCTCATGATGATGCCGCCCGCGTCCTCGATGATCTTCGTGTAGCCGTTGCGGTCGGCCAGCGACTTGATGGCGCGCGGCGTGAAGATCCACAACTCGCAATCGGGATGCACCTTGCGCCCTTCGATGAGCTGCGCGGCTTCCCAGATCTGCTCGATGGTGTAGTGCGGGCAGCCCAGCATCACGTACTGCACCTCGGCGTCCTTGCCCGTGGTGTTGATCTTCTCGTAGGTGGCGCGGCGCTCGGCCTCGCCGTAGCGCAGCACCTCGACGGGCGCCTTTCCGCCCAGCGCCTGCTCCAGCGTCAGGGCCTCGGGCGTGACGCCCGCGATGTGATACATCTCCACGCCGCCCGACGACGAGGCCGCCGCACCGAAGTGCTTGAGCCGCGGCAGGTTCGGCACCCGCGAAATGCCGCGCCGGCCGTGCACCACCGGCACGCGCTCCTGCACATGCTCGCCGATGTAGTAGCCCAGCAGGCCCCAGTCCTGCACCGACTCGACCTCGATGTCGAGCTCGACCACGTGCGTGGCGCGGCGGTTTTCATCGAGGTGGTAGCCCCAGTACGGAATGCGGCCGGTGAGCATGGCGGCGCCGGTGCTCTCGCGGCCTTCGGTGTTGGTGCGCGCGCCCAGAACCGAATTGCAATACACCACCGCCGACGATTCCATCCATGCGCAGTGCTCGCCGCGCGTCGGGATGTTGCCGACCTGGTACGGCGTGCAGGTGTTCATGATCTGCGCGCCCAGGCCGGCGGCGTGCCGCTCGCTCCTGTTGTAGAACTGGACGATTTCCTCGCTCACGCCCATGCGCTCGGGCTGGCCGGGGTCGAAGCCCAGCTGCAGGTGGCTGGTGAAGACCTTGAACTTGGGGATCTCGACGGTCTCCTGGCTGTCGAGGCTGAACTCGGAGAACACCGCGTCCATGCCGCCGCCCTTGGCAAGCGCGAAGTCGCGCTGGAAGGGCGTGGTCGACGTGATGGTGGCGCACACGTTGCGCGTCTCTACCAGCCGCTCGGCGCCCAGTGCTTCGCCGTAGCGCATCAGCAGGTCCATCGCCTTCTGCACGGCCGGGCCGTCACGGCCGTCGTACATGGCTTTTTCTTCATCGCTCAGGTGCATGGCCTGTGTCTCCGTTCTTCTGTCGTCATGGGGAATGAACCCCGGCCGGGCTGCTAACCCGGCGAGGGCGTGGGTACGTGGCCGCCGATGTCGCGCGCAATGCTCAGTGCGATGTCGTGCAGGCGCGGCGCGAGTTCGTTGCGCAGCCGGTCTTCGGTGAACACGAAGGCGGCGCCGCCGCCGTTGAGCGCCATCACCTCGCCATCGGGCCCGATGAGGGGCACCGACACCGAGTTGATCTCGCGGTGGAACTCGCCGAGCGACAGGCAGTAGCCCAGCCGCTTCGACTCGCCGATGGCGCGGTTCATGCCGGGCGCGATGCTGTCCCACTCGGGGCCGCGCAGCAGGCGCATCGAATCGACCAGCTGGTTGCGCTGCGCCTCGGGCAATGCCGAGAGGTACGAGCGGCCCAGCGCCGAGTTGGCCAGCGGCGCGCGCGAGCCGACGTCGAGCCGCGCCGAGAGCATCGACGAGCGCGGGCGGCAGGCTTCGATCAGCACCATTTCCATGCCGTCGCGCACGGCCAGGTAGACCGAGGCGCCGACCTCCTCCGCCATCGCCTGCATGCTGGGCCGCGCGGCGGCGCGCACGTCGAGGCTGCCGAGGAACACGCGCGACAGAGACACCACGCCCGGCCCGAGCATGAAGCGGTCGGGCGCCTGCGCCGCCTTGAGCATGCCCAGCGAGAGCAGCGTGGCGACCAGCCGGTTGACCGTGGGACGCGGAATGCCGGTGATGCGTGCAATGTCGGCATGGCCCAGCACCGGGCGTTCTTCGCTGAAGCAGCGCAGCACCGAGATGCCGCGCTCCAGCGCGCTCACCGTGTCGGAACGCTCGCCGCGCGCGTCGGCCGGCTCGGCCGCGGAAAAGGAGGTGTCGTTTTTTTCAGTGGACATGGAGGGACCCTTTGCAAGACTCTTCTCAGGACTCTCCAATGTAGAGGCTTGCGAAGAGAGGGCTTTCGGGCTCATGGCCGCAGGCTCACACGCCGGCCTCGGCCGCCGCGGGCGACGCCGCCACCACCTGCCCTGCACCGGCTCGCAGGTACACGCCCTGGTTCAGCAACTCGGCCTGCAGCGCGCCCACGTCGATGAAGCGCGGCGCGATGCCGCCGCGCGATGCCAGCGCCGCCGCCACGCCCGCGGCCTGGCCGGTGATCCAGCATTGCGGAATCTCGCGCATGAAGCCGTGCGAGTTGCGGTCGCAGGAAATGTGGCGCCCGCAGGCCAGCAGGCCGTCGAGCTTCTGCGGCACCAGCGCGCCGTAGGGAATGGAGATGTTCGGGAATTTCGGCGACACCGCGGGTGACACGCCGATCTCGTCCGCCAGCGGCACGCCGTCGGGCCACTGGCTGCGCAGCACGGAGCCCACGCCGACGAGGCGCCGCGCATGGCGCACGCCGATCTGCGGCGCGCTCAGCATCAGGTAGGCGTTCTCGAAGCCCGGCGCATGGGCGCGGAAGTAGTCCAGGTGCGCGGCCATGGCGCGGTGCGAGCGCACTTCGACGGCGGTGAGGTCGTCCACGTCGAGCGCCGAATAGCCCGACTGGCGCGGCCCCATGAACAGCGCCACGTCGTTGCGCCACGAGACGAAGGGCCGCTCGAACAGGCCGCACTGCTCGCGCCCGCCCGCCATGAAGGCGGTGAATGCCTCGGGCTGGCCGGCCTTGAACTCGATCCAGCGGTTCATGTCCACGCCGCCGAACAGCCACGAGGTGTTCATGCAGTGGTGCACGTCGGCTTCTTCGATGTCGTTCACATAGTCGGCGCCGGCGCGGGCGAACAGGTCGCCGTCGCCGGTGGCGTCGACCACCACGTCGGCCATGATGGCCATGCGGCCTTCCTTGCTCTCGAACACCACGCCCTTCACGGTGCCGTCCTGCACGATGGGAATGGCGGCCCACGAGTGGTAGATGAGCTTGACCTTGCGCTCCAGCACGATCTCCTGCGAGAGCAGCTTGAGCCGCTCCGGGTCGATGGTGGGCGACCAGGTGACGACGCCGTGGTAGGCCGCCGTGCGCTGCGACCAGTGCGCGGCCTTGGCGGTGTCCTGCGAGCCCCAGTCTTCGCGCACCGGGCCGGCGATGGCATCGGCCGGCAGGCGGTCGAACAGCTCTTCGGCAAAGCCGCGGATCACCAGCTGGCCTTCCCAGTCGGTCATGCGGTCGATCCAGATGACGAGGCCGCCGGTCGACAGGCCGCCCAGGTGGTTGTAGCGCTCCAGCAGCGCGACGTCGGCGCCCGCGCGGGCGGCGGCTGCAGCGGCCGCCGTGCCCGACGGGCCCCCGCCCACCACCAGCACGCCGCAGCGGTGGTAGACGGGAATGCGCTTGCCGGGCTCGGCCCAGCTGCCGTGGTCGGGCCGCTTGACGCGGCTGTCGCGGTCGAAGATGTCGGAGGACAGGATGCGCTCGTCGGTACGGACGACAGTTTTCATGGATGCGGTCTCGGCTTGGCTTGTTTCGTCGTATTTTGATTTCACTTTCCATTTTGTCAAAACAAAAAGTGCATCTTCTGGGGTATTCCCTAGAAGATATGGATTTTTATGGATTTGAAGATCAATATAAAAGAAACATTCCAACGGAGACATTGATGAAGAAACTTCGGGGCACACGCCGTGCCTTCAGTTCGGCCCTTGGTGCCGCGGCCTTCCTGGGCCTGGCGCCCCTGGCCCTGGCGCAGGACTTTCCGGCGCGCGGCAAGCCGATACGCATCGTGGTGGGCTTCACCGCCGGGGGCGGCACCGACGCGCAGGCGCGCATCGTGGCGCAGAAGCTCGGCGAGGTGCTGGGAACCAGCGTGATCGTCGACAACAAGCCCGGCGCCAGCACCATGCTCGCGGCCAACGAGGTGGCGCGCGCCCTGCCAGACGGCTACACGCTGCTGTACGCGCCCTCGTCCACCATGGCCCAGAACCCGCACACCTTCAGCCAGGTGCCCTACGACCCGTTCAAGGACTTCACCGCCATCTCGATGGGCGGGCGCGGGCCGCTGGTGCTGTCGCTGAGCACCACCGTGCCGGTGAACAACGTGAAGGAACTGGTCGCCTACGTGAAGGCCCATCCGGGCAAGGTGAGCTATGCCTCTTTCGGAGCGGGCACCTCATCGCACATCTACGGCGAGGCCTTCGTGAAGAAGACCGGCATCGACGCGGTGCACATCCCGTACAAGGGCGGCTCCGACGCGGCCAAAGACCTGATCGGCGGGCGCGTGCAGTACATGTTCGACTCGGCCTCGTCGGCCGTCATCACCTCGGCCACGGGCAAGGTGAAGATCCTCGCGGTGGCCGCCGGCGCTCGCATCGCGGCACTGCCCGACGTGCCCACCTTCGCCGAGCAGGGCTATGCCGGGCTCGACCTGCCGAGCTGGCTGGGCTTCTACGGGCCGGCGCGCATGCCCGCGCCGGTGATCGCCACGCTCAACGCCGCACTCACGAAGGTGCTGGCGATGCCGCAGGTGCAGGAGTTCTACCGAAGCGGCGGCTACGAGGCCGGCGCCACCACGCCCGAGGAATTCGCCCGCATCACGCGCTCGACCTACGACCGCTGGGGCGCGATGGTGCAGCAAGTCGGGCTGGCCAAACAATGAGCGGCATGCACACCATGCTTCATCGCCGCCGCTTCAATACCGCGCTCGCGGCCGGTGCCCTCGGCACGGCCCTGGCACCGCTGGCCGCCCGCGCCGCCGCGCCGTTCCCCGAGAAGGGGCGCCCCATCCGCATCGTGCTGGGCCTGGCGGCCGGCGGCGCGTCCGACACGCAGGCGCGCTTCGTGGCGCTCCGGCTGGCCGAAGTGCTGCAGACGCCGGTGATCGTGGAAAACCGGCCGGGCGCGAGCTTCATCCTGGCAACCGAAGAAGTGATCCGCGCCGCGCCCGACGGCTACACCTTCATGTACGCGCCCTCTTCCGTGGTGGCGCAGAACCCGCAGACGCTGGCGCAGGTGCGCTACGACCCGTTCAAGGACCTGACGCCCATCTCGCTCGGCGCGCGCGGCCCGCTGGTGCTGACCGTGCATGCGAGCGTGCCGGCGCGCACGGTGCAGGAGCTGGTGGCGTACATCAAGGCCAACCCGGGGAAGATGAGCTACGCCTCCTTCGGCACCGGCACTTCGTCGCACATCTACGGCGAAGCCTTCGCGCGGCAGGCCGGGCTGGACGTGGTGCACGTGCCGTACAAGGGCGGCGCCGATGCCGCGAAAGACTTTCTTGCGGGCCGCGTGCAGTACTACTTCGACGCCGCGCCCAACGCCATCCAGAACACGGCCACCGGCAAGGTGCGCATGCTGGCGGTGGCCGCGCCCAGGCGCAGCCCGATGCTGCCCGACGTGCCCACCATGAGCGAACAGGGCGTGAGCGGCGTGGACATGCCCAGCTGGCTCGGCTTCTACGGGCCGGCGCGCATGCCGGCGCCGGTGGTCGAAAAGCTCAACACGGCGCTCGCGCAGGTGCTGGCGATGCCGGCCACGCGCGACTTCTTCCGCCAGGGCGCCTACGAAGCCGAGTCGTCGAGCCCGCA
This sequence comes from Variovorax sp., assembly GCF_965279555.1. Lineage (NCBI taxonomy): Bacteria > Pseudomonadati > Pseudomonadota > Betaproteobacteria > Burkholderiales > Comamonadaceae > Variovorax > Variovorax sp. The sequence goes on from NZ_OZ257247.1 coordinate 2,866,389, forward strand.
GCAGTTGGCCGAACTGACACGCGCCACCTATGACCAGTGGGGCGACATCATCCGCAAGCTGGGGCTGGTGAAGCAGCAGCAGTGACGCGCTTGGGAAGCGTCAGGCCAGGAACCGCAGCAAGCGCGCATTGACCTCGTCGGCGCGCTCGTACTGCGCCCAGTGCCCGGCACCGTCGATCACCGCGCCCTCGCGCCCCGGGCCTTCCGCCACCAGCCGCGCCACCAGCGGGCGCGGATCGGCGGTCACGTCGAACTCGCCCCACAGCAGCAGCGTGGGCACGCCGAGTGTGCCGATAGCCTGCTGCAGGCCGCCCGACAGCGACACCTCCTTGCTGCGAAAACGCGTGCCGTGGCAGGAGATGTCGTGGATCTCGAAGGCCAGCGCGTCGATGGCGGCCTTGTCGTGCAGCATCAGCGCGGCCAGGTTGTGCAGCAGCGCGGCGCGCTCGTGTTCGCGGTCGGGGGCGGAGCGCCAGTTGATCATCTGCACCGTCATGCGCCGCAGGGTGCCGTGGCCGCCGCTGCCCACCAGCGCAAGCCGGCGGATGGCGCCGCGCCGCACGGCGAAGCGCGCGGCCGTCAGTCCGCCGAAGGAAAAGCCGCCCAGGTCGATTGGCGTGCCTGCGCCGATCAGCTGGTCGAGCGTGCCGCCCAGCGCATCGAGCAAGGGCGGCAGCGAGTCTTCGCCGGGTGCCACGCGCGGCGGCGCATCGGATTCGTTGAAGCCCGGCATGTCGGGCAGCCACAGCGTGCGGCCGGCCGACAGCGCCTCGGCGTTGCGCAGCCAGTGCATCCAGCTGCCGTGGCCGCCGTGCAGCAGCACCAGGGGCGGCCGGCTGGTGTCGGTGCCGAAGCGGCGCCAGCGCACGCGCACGCCGGCGTGAACCGGGTCGTGATGGGTAGAGAGCGCATCGACGCGCGCGATGGCTGCGCGCGCTTCTTCTTCATTCATGTCGCCGCTCATCCGCGCGCTCCCGGCCACATGCGTTGCAGCTCGCGCTCGCCGTCCAGGAACTGGTGCTTCAGCGCGCCCAGCACGTGCAGCCCGAACATCACGTACAGCACATAGCCGGCCCAGGCGTGCACGCCGCCCAGAACGGTGTGCCAGGTTTCCTTGAGAGTGGGCTCGATGGCCATGATCCAGCCGATGCGCGGCCACTCGAACAGGCCGAACAGGTACATCGGGTGGGTGCCGGCGTCCTTCCAGGCCGAGTCGTGCATCCAGCCCGACAACGGCAGCAGCACCATCAGCAGGTACAGCACGCCGTGGGCCGCGTGCGCGGCAAAGCGTTCGAACGCGCCATAGGAGCCCGGCATGGCCGGCGGCTTGTGCGTGAAGCGCCAGAGGATTCGCAGAATGACCAGCCCCAGCACCGTGATGCCGATCGACTTGTGGGTGTCGACCGCCGGGCGCACCCAGTCGTCGGGGTACTGGTCGACCAGCAGGATCAGCGCGATGTTGACGGCCATGAGCACGGCGATGAGCCAGTGCAAGGCCATCGCGGTTCGGGTGTAGCGGGTTTGTGGGAGCATGCGGGGAATTTTCAGGCGTGGGCCGAGTCTGTCAGTGACTTTTGCGATTGTCCCGGTTGTATCCGGGCTTTTCCGAAACCGCTGACCATGTTCTTGCGTATGACCGTTCGTCGCCCAGGCATCTTCTCTTGAACAATTCCCTTCATTCCGCGTTTCTGGCCGCATCGCCGCGCCTGTCCCCCCCCGCCACCCCGCTGCGAAGCTGGCTGATCCACGGCGGCGTGCTCGTGCTGTGGGGCCTGCTTTTCGCGATGGCCTTCCGCGTCGGCAACGTCGGCGCATGGTCGGTGGGCGTGGCCTATGTGCTCTACGACACGGTGCTGCTGCTGTTCGTCGGGTGGATGACGCTGCCGATCCTGCGCCCCCGCCCTCCTTCCCAACCGGACGGCACCGGCCGCCGCACCACGCTGGGCGTGATCGTCGCCTCGCACAACGAGTGCGCCGTGCTGCCCGTCACGCTGGCCGCCCTGCTCGGCCAGACCGACGTACCCGACCGCATCGTGATCGCCGACGACGGCTCGAGCGACGGCACCGCCGAGCTTCTCACCACGCGCTACGGCCTTGTCGCGCCGGCCCTGGGCGAGCTGAGCGCAGCCAGCGCCACGCACCCGGCGCTCTACTGGCTGCGGCTGCCGCACGGCGGCAAGGCGGTGGCGCTGAACGCGGCCATCCAGTGCATCGACACCGACACCGTGCTCACGGTGGACGGCGACACGCTGCTCGACAGCAAGGCCATCGGCGCGGTCCGCCAGGCTTTTTCCGACGAACCCGACCTCGTGGCGGCCACCGGCGTCATCACGCCGGTGTGCAGCCGCACGCTGGCCGGGCGCTGCTTCCAGTGGTTCCAGACGTACGAGTACATCCGCAACTTCCTGTCGCGCTATGCGTGGATGCGCGTCAATGGGCTGTTGCTGATCTCGGGCGCCTTTGCCGGCTTTCGCACCGATGCGGTGCGCGCAGTGGGCGGCTTCGACACCGACTGCCTGGTCGAAGACTACGAACTCATCCACCGCCTGCACCGCCACGCCCAGGCGCACGGCCTGCCATGGACCGTGCGCGTGCTGGGCGACGCGCAGGCCCACACCGACGCGCCGAGCAGCACCGGTGCCTTCCTGCGCCAGCGCCGCCGCTGGTTCGGCGGCTTCCTGCAGACCCAGTACTGGTATCGCGCGATGGTCGGCGACCGGCGCTATGGCTGGCTCGGCATCGCGATGCTGCCCGTGAAGGCCATCGACACGCTGCAGCCGCTCTACGGGCTGGCCGCCTTCGGCCTGCTGCTGATGTACCTGGTGCGCGGCAACTTCGGCGTGCTGGCGCCGGTGGCCGGCGTGATCGGCGCGAAGATCGTGCTCGACCTGGTCTTTCACCTGTGGTCTGTGTTCCTGTACCGCCGCTGGATCGGCCAGCGCAGCGAAGCCAACATGGCGCAGGCCTTCCTGGCGGCGCTGGTCGAGCCCTTCACCTTCCAGATCCTGCGGCACACGGGTGCGGCCTGGGGATGGTGGAGCTTCCTGACCGGGCGCGGAACCTGGGGGCGGCAGACGCGCGTGGGGCTGGTGGATGCCGACGGGGTTCGGCGCAGCTAGAAAAGCGCCGCCACGCCCCGAGGGCATCAGTCGAAATTCAGGATCACCTTCATCGACCGGGACCGGTCCGCCGCCAGCGCGAACGCCCGCGCGGAATCGCGATAGGACAGCGTTGCGGAAATCAATGGCTTCACGTCGACCAGGCCCTTGTTGAGCAACTCGACCGCCACCGCGAACTCTTCGTGGAAGCGGAACGCGCCGCGCAGATCGAACTCCTTGGCCACGATGGTGTTGATCGGCAAGCTCATGTCACCGCCCAGGCCCAGTTGCACGATGACGCCGCGCGGGCGCAGCGCATCGAACGCACCGACCAGCGCGCGGGCATTGCCGCTGGCCTCGAACAGCACGTCGAAGCTGCCTTTGTCGGCTGTGAACCGCGCCAGGCCGTCAGGGGTTTGCGCAACGTTGACGATCTCGTCCGCGCCGACCTTGAGCGCCTTGCCCAAGGTATGCGCGCCCACATCGGTTGCGACGATGTGGCTCGCGCCGGCGCGCCGCGCCGCAATGATCGCCAGCGCGCCGATCGGGCCGCAGCCCGTGACCAGCACGCGCTTGCCAAGCAATGAGCCGGCACGCCGCACCGCATGCAGCGCCACCGCGAAAGGCTCGGCCATGGAGCCTTCGGCATCGCTGAGCGAATCGGCCAGCCGGTGCGCCTGGTGCGTCTCGACCACGATCTGCTGGCGGAACGCGCCTTGCACGTGGGGCGTGCGCATCGCACTGCCGTAGTAGCGCATGTCCAGGCAGTGGTTCTGCAGCCCCTGCTGGCAATAGCTGCAGAGGCCGCACGGGCGGCTCGGGCTGATCGCGATGCGTTCGCCCGGCTTGAAGTCCGTCACGCCCGCGCCGACCGCCTCGATCACCCCGGCCACTTCGTGACCCAGCACCATCGGCTCCTTGATGCGGATGGCGCCGAAGCCTCCGTGCTGGTAGTAGTGCAGGTCCGACCCGCAGATGCCGCCGCAACGCACACGCACCTGCAACTGGCCCGCACCCAGCTCGGCGGTTTCGAATTCCTCCACGCGCAGGTCGCCGGGGGCATGTATGACTAGAGCTTCCATGGTGATGGCCTGTTATTTCTTGAGATCGACGCTGGCAAGCAGCGACTTGAAGTAGGCGGACTGGCTGTTCATGAAGACCTGGAACTGCTCGCCCTCCATGTAGGCCGGCTGCAGGTTGGCCCTGAGCAGCGCATCCCGGAATGCCGGGTCTTCGGCTGTCTTGCGGGTCGCGTCGCGCAGGAACTTGACGACTTCGGGCGGCGTGTTCAGCGGCACGCCCAGCCCGCGCCAGGTTCCCACGACGAGGTCGACACCCTTCTCCTTGAATGTCGGAACCTTGTCGTAGGGCGCGGGCAGCCGCCGGTCGGCCATTGCGACCAGCACGCGCACCTTGCCCGCAGCCACGTGCGAGCCGATCTCGGCCGGGCTCACGGTGATCGCATCCACATGCCCGCCGACCAGCGCGCCTACGCTGGGCGCCGCGCCCTGGAACGGCACGTGGTTGAAGCGCACCTGCGCCTTCTGCTCGACGGCCGCGGCCGCCAGGTGCCAGATCGTGCCGGTGCCGGCATTGCCCATCGACACCACGCCCTCCTGCTTGCGTGCCGCGGCCAGCAGGTCGTCGATGGTCTTGTAGGGTGATTCGGCCCGCACAGCGATCACGCCGGGGTCGCCGTTGAGCCGCGCGATCGGGATGAAGTCGGCGGTGGTCACCTTCGTCATGTTCAGGTGCGGAATGATCGCCAGCTCCGAGATGATCACGCCGATCTTGTAGCCGTCGGCCGGCGCGCGCTGCGCCTCGGTCATGCCGATGCCGCCGCCCGCGCCGGGCTTGTTGACGACGATCAGCGGCTGAGGCACGTTCTTCTTCGCGGCGTCGGCAAAGATCCGGGCCATCACGTCGGTGCCGCCGCCGGCGGACGAAGGCACGATCACTTCGATCGGCCGCGTGGGGTAGTCGGCCGCATGCACGGCAGACGAGGTCAGCAGCACGCCCGCGAAAGTCGCGGCGGCGGCACAGGGAAGGCGAAAGCGCTTCATGTTGATGTCTCCTTCAATGACCGTCAGAGCACGGACACCATGCCGCCATCGACATAGATGATTTGCCCGCTCACGTAGTTGGATGCTTCCGACGCCAGAAAGACGGCGGTGCCGATGAGTTCTTCCGGCTTGCCCCATCGACCCGCCGGCGTGCGCCCTTTCACCCACGCATCGAAGCTCGGGTTGTCGATGAGCGCCTGGTTCATGTCCGTGAGCATGTAGCCCGGACCGATGGCGTTGGCCTGGATGTTGTGGCTCGCCCATTCGGCCGTCATCGCGCGGGTGAGCATCTTGATGCCGCCCTTGGCGACCGTGTACGGCGCCACCGTGGCCCGCGCCAGTTCGCTGGTGAGAGAGCCGATGTTGATCACCTTGCCGCAGCCGCGCGGAATCATTCGCCTGGCTGCCTCGCGCCCCACCACGAAGGCGCTGGTGAGATTGGTCTCGATCACGCGTCGCCAGTCGTCCGTGGCCAGCTCGACCATCGGCTTGCGGTATTGCACGCCGGCGTTGTTGACCAGGATGTCGACGGCAATGCCCGCCGCATCGAGCTTCTCGAAGGCGGCCACGACCGCGGCTTCGTCGCACACGTCGAACGCGCAAGCCTCGACGACGTAGCCCTTGTCGCGCAATGTCGCGGCGGAAGTCTCGAGCCGTGCCGCGTCGACACCGTTGAGCACCAGCCGCGCACCCGCGGCGGCCAGCCCGTCGGCAATGGCAAAACCAAGGCCGCGCGACGAACCGGTGACGAGCGCGGTCTTGCCCGCGAGGCTGAAGAGTTGGGTGGACATGATGGATTCCTCAGGGGGTTTGGAGCGTGCCGTCGACCAGTCGCGTCTGCGTCCAGGTGGTGATGACGTTCTCGCAGGGGTACTTGCGCGCCTCTTCTTCATTGATGTCCACGCCCAGGCCCGGCTTGTCGTTGGCGTAGACATAGCCGTCCTTGAATTCAGGCAAGCCGGGGAACACGTCCAGCAATGCACCGGGCGGGCCCTTCAGGTCCTGGATCACGAAGTTCGGCGGCTGCACGCCCGACCATTCCTGCACGCCGAAATTGCGCGCGGCCAGGTCGATGTGGATGTTGGCCGCGTGCGCCACCGGCGACATGTCGCCGGGCCCGTGCCACGCGGTCTTCACGCCGAACTGCTCGGCAAAGAGCTGCAGCTTGCGCCCGGGCGTGATGCCGCCGATCTGGCTCAGGTGGACTCGGATGAAGTCGATGAGTTGTTCGGCGATGAGCGTCTTCCACTCATAGGGGTTGTTGAAAAGCTCACCCTGCGCCAGGGGAATGCGCGTCTTCTCGCGCAGCTGGCGCAGCCACTTTCCCTCCTCCAGCGGAATCGCGTCTTCCAGGAAGAACAGCTCGAAGCGCTCCATCTCGCAGGCGAACCGGATCGCCTCGATCGGGCTCAGGCGCTCGTGCACGTCATGGCACAGCGCCACGTCGAAACCCACCTTGCCGCGGATGCCCTCGAAGAGCTTGAGGGTGTCGCGCATGTAGCTGCGGCTGTCCAGGTAGACGCCATCGGGCGCGCCGCGCGGCGCGGTCGAGGGAGCCTTGCCGAACCCACCGCCGCCATAACCGCCGCTCTGGCAGCGGATGTGGGTGATGCCCTGCGCCATGTAGCCCTGGATGTTGTCGCACAGCTCGGCCAGGTCGCGGCCATCGGCGTGGCGGTAGATGGGCACGCCTTCTCGCACCTTGCCGCCGAACAGCTGGTAGACCGGCATGCCGGCCATCTTTCCCTTGATGTCCCACAGCGCCATGTCGACACCGGAGATCGCGTTGTTCTCGGCCGGGCCGTTGCGCCAGTAGGCGTTCTGGTGCATGAGCTGCCACAGCTCCTCGATCGCACTCACGTCGCGGCCGACAAGCAGTGGCTTGAGGTATTGCTCGACCAGGCATTGCACGACAAGGTGGCGGTACGCGAAGGTCGCGCATCCAAGGCCGTACAGGCCGGGCTGGTTGGTCTCGACCTTCACGACCACGAGGTTGATGCCCTCGGGTGCCGTGAGGATGACCTTCACGTCGGAGATAAGTGTTGCCATGTGCGGATGCGTCAGTGCTGGGGTTGGAGTTGCAAGGCCGGGTGTGCCGTGCCGGCAGGCAGCGGAATGTCGTTCGAGATGCGCTTGCCCGAGTCGGCCGCGAACAGGACGGCCTGGTCTAGGTCGAGCGAAATGCGCACCTTGCTGCCGGCGCTCAGCGTGCTGTAGCCCGCCTCGGTCACCATGATTTCGTCGGCCGTGCCGCCGTCGCGGTCGTGCGCGGTGCGGGCCGTGTCCAGGCGAACGGTCACGATCGATTCGGCCCCCACGTGCTCGACCAGTCCCACGGTGCCTGCGATGCCCGGCTGTGTCGGATCGGCGCCGATGGCGAGCGCGTTCGGCCGCACGCCGACCAGCACGTTTGCGCCGCTGTCGGCGCCCCGAACGCCCAGATGCGCCGGCAGCGGCACCTTCAGTTCGCCGATGCTCAGCTGCGAACCCTCCAGGCGGGCGTGCACCAGGTTCATGGCCGGCGTGCCGATGAAGCGGGCCACGAAGGTGTTGGCCGGGTTGGTGTAGATCTCGCGCGGGGTGCCGATCTGCTGCGCCTCGCCGGCGTGCATCAGCACGATGCGCGTGCCCATCGTCATTGCCTCGATCTGGTCGTGCGTCACGTAGACGAAGGTGCCGCCCAGGTCGCGATGCAGCTTGATGATTTCCGCACGCATCGACGAACGCAGCTTGGCGTCGAGATTCGACAGCGGCTCGTCCATCAGGAACACCTCGGGCTGGCGCACCATCGCGCGGCCCAGCGCCACGCGCTGGCGCTGGCCGCCCGAGAGAGTGCGCGGGTGGCGGTCCATCATCTCGGTCAGCGACAAGATCTTCGCCGTGCGATCGACCAACTCGCGCACCTCGGGCGAACTCTCGATGCGGCGCTTGGCGAAGTGCCCCAGCAGCGGAATGTGAAACCACCAGCGGAACTTGCGCATGATCAGCGGGAAGGTGATGTTGCGCCGCACCGTCATGTGCGGATAGAGCGCATACGACTGGAACACGAACGCCATGTCGCGCGCGCTGGGCGGCAGCGTGTCGACGCGGCGCGAGCCCAGGTGGATCTCGCCGTCGCTCACGGTTTCAAGCCCCGCCAGCATGCGCAGCAGGGTCGACTTGCCGCAGCCCGAAGGACCCAGCAGCACCAGGAACTCGCCGGCCGGCACCTCGACGTTGATGTTGCCCAGCACCGTCTTGGCGCCAAAGGTCTTGGTGACGTTTTTCAGGGAGATGGATGACACGATGCAATCCTTGCGTGACCGGTCAGCCCTTGACGCTGCCGGCGGTCATGCCGGCAACGACGTAGCGCTGCACGAGGAGATAGAAGAAGACGGCGGGCAGCGTGTACATCAGGCCGATGGCCATCACCGAGTGCAGCGGCGTGCTCAGTTCGCCGACGAAGCCGGCCAGGCCCACCGAGGCGGTGTGCAGCTCGGGCGCGCTGACCAGGGTCTGCGCGAACACGTATTCGTTCCAGCCGTGGAAGAAGGCGATCACCGCGGTGGCCGCCAGCGTCGGCGCAATCAGCGGAATCACGACGATGAACACCGTGCCCAGGCGCGAGCAGCCGTCGATGCTGGCCGCTTCCTCGATGTCCATCGGCACGCCGTCGATGGCGCCTTTCAGGATCCAGGTGATCACCGGCACCGTGAAGGCCGTGTTCACCAGGATCAGGCCCGTGAGCGTGTTGAGCAGCGAGAGCTGGCCGAAGATCGCATACAGCGGCACCACCAGCATCGCCTCGGGCAGCATCTGCGTGACGAAGAGCGCGAGCCCCACGATGGCGATGCCGGCGAACCTGAAGCGCGACAGTGCATACGCAGGCAGTACCGCGAGGGCCAGGCTCAGCACCGTGGTGCCGACCGCAACGATCGCGCTGTTGACCAGCCAGGTGCCGACGTCGGTGCTCCCGAACACGTCGCGGAACACGTGCCACTGCGCCAGGCCCGGCAGCAGGTGCGGCGGCGTCGCGAAGAGGTCGGCCGACGACGTGGTCGAGGTGACCAGCATCCAGTAGATCGGAAAGGCCGTGATGCCCAGCATGCCGAGGATCACGATCATCAGCAGTGCCTGGCGCCAGTCGAGCGTCGTTGTTTTCATCAGTGCCCCGCCGCGCGCTCGGCGCGCACCGTCAACCGGAAATAGACCACCGTGATGACCAGCGCCAGCGACAGCCCCACCATGCCGACCGCAGCGGCCTCGCCCAGCTCGCGGTACGTGAAGGCCCGGCGGTACAGCTCGATCACCAGGGTGTTGGTCGAGCCGATCGGGCCGCCCTGCGTCATGAGCCAGATCAGGTCGAAGCGGCGCAGCGACCAGATCGTGATGAACAGCGTCAGCAGCATCACCGTCGGACGGATGGCCGGCCATACGACCGCGCCGAAGACGCTCAGCCTGTCGGCACCGTCGATGACCGCCGCCTCGCGGAGGTCGCTGGACACGCCCTGAAGCGCCGACAGGATCACCACCGAGGTGAAGGGAAAGATCTGCCACACGGTGGTGAGCAGCACCGCCGGCAAGGCCCGCGAGGGGTTGTCCAGCCACCCTTCCATGCCCGACGACAGGCCGAGAAAGTTGAAGACGTGCTGCAGCACGCCGTACTGGCCGTTGAACATCCAGATGAAGATCAAAGCCACCGCCACCGGCGGCGCCGCCCAGGGAATGGTGATGAGCGAGCGCGCGATGCCGCGTCCGCGAAACGGCATGTTCAACAGCAGCGCCGTGCCCAGGCCGATGCCGATCGAAAACACCACGCATGCCACCGTATAGACCGCGGTGACGAGCAGCACCTGGTTGAACTCGGCCTGGCCGAACAGGTCCGCGTAGTTGCGCAACCCGACCCAATCGTGCTGGCCCGGCGACAGCAGGGAAGTCTGCGTGAAGCTCAGGTACAGCTCCTGCACCAGCGGGTAGGCCTGGAAGACCAGCAGGTACAGCATGACGGGCGCGCAGAACAGGTACGGCGCCCACCCCACGCCGCCCGAGGCGGCTTGCTTGTTGGCAGTCATTGCAAGTGCCCTGGCCCGGCTTACTTGCGCAGGACGCGGGCACTGACGAGCCGTTGCGCGTCGTCCATGGCCTTCTGCGGGTCGGCGCCGCCCTGCAGTACACGCAGCACCTGCTCGAGGATCACCTGCTGGATCTCGGGCGTGCGCGCCTCGAAGCCCTGCACCAGCTGCGGCACGCTGTACGGCGCCTGGTCGTCGAAGACCTTGAGCCAGGGCTTGGCCTTGAGCTCCTCAGGCGTGCGTTCGACGACTGTGGCAACGCTGGCCGCACCAAGGATGGCCTGCAGCTCTTTCTGGTTGTCGGGCTGCATCATCCACTTGACGAAGGTGACGGCCGCGGCCTTGTGCTTCGTGTTGGCGTTGATGGCCAGCGGCGCGAGGATCAGGCCCTGGGTGCGGGTCGGGAACGGCGACGGCGCGGCACCCAGCGGCAGGTCGGGGGCCTGCTGGTTGAAGATGCCCGCCACACCGCCGTTGTCGATCTCCATCGCGAGCTTCTTTTCCCAGAACATGCGGCGGTAGGTGGCCGCGTCGGCGCCCTTGGGCGTGGCGCCGAGGTCGTACATCTTCTTGTAGGCAACCACGCCCTCCACCACCTTGGCGCTGTTGATCGTGAGGTTGCCCTTGTCGTCGCTCCAGCGCCCGCCGAAGCCGTAGACGAAGTTGCACAGGTCCTGCCAGAAACCGTTGCTCTCGGCCATGGTGGCGCGATAGGCGAAGCCGAACACGTTGTCGCCGCTGGCCGCCTTGGCCGCGCCAAGGAACTCGTCGAAGGTGGCGGGCGGCTTGCCGCCCTTGAGAAGCTGCGGGTTGTAGATCAGCTGGTAGTTGCTGATCTCGAAGGGCACCCCGTAGCGCTTGCCGCCGATCACCAGGTACTTGTTGGGGTCCGTCAGCCGGTAGTCGCCAGGCTTGATGTCGCCGTCGATCGCCACGATGCGCTGCGCCTGCGCGGCGGCGTAGTAGTCGATCAGGTCGAAGCGGATGAGGTCCGGCCCCGCCCCGCCGCCCATCTGGGTGAACACGGTCTTTGCCAACGTGGAGAACGGCAGCGCGAGCGGCTGCACTTCGATGGCGGTCTGGCTCTTGTTGAACTTGTCGACCCACAGCTTGAGCTTGTCGCCGCGCCCCGATTCCGCAAAGGTCGCCGCCGCGAAGCTCAGCGTTTCCTTGGCCTGCGCATGCGCGATGCCTGGCAGGGTCCAGGCGAACACAGCCGCGGCTGCCAACGCAACGGTACCGGCGAAAAGGCTCGGGTGGCTCGAGAGTTTTCTCATTCAGGTCTCCAGGAGGCGGCGCCGGGGCCGCAGGTTCTTCGGTGAAAGGTGGCAAGAATATCGTGATATTTCACGATATTTATTCGTACTTACCCTCTGCTCCGGGAGAACCCTGGATGCACCTTCTGCATTGGAGGGACTGACCATGGCGCTGTGATTTCCCTTGCATATCAGCTATGCTCGACCGACGAATCAAGGAGTTCCATGGCCACCCGTTCCCCCGCCAGGTCCAAGCTGGTTTCCGTCGACAACGGCGCGCCGGCCGCGTCGCCCAAGAGCGCCGCCAACCAGTCGGACCAGGCCTATGAACGCATCGAAGAACTGCTGATCTGCTGCAAGCTGGCGCCGGGCCGCTTTCTTGCCACGCACGAGTTACAGGCCATGGTCGGCTATGGCCGCACGCCGGTGCACCAGGCCCTCAATCGCCTGGCGGCCGACACGCTGGTGCAGATCACGCCGCGGCACGGCATCCGCATCGCACCCATCGACCTCACGCGCGACCGCCTGCTGCTGCGGCTGCGCCGGGACATGGAGCGCTTCGTCATTCGGCTCGCCACCGAGCGCTCCGGCGCATCGGAGCGCAACCGCATGCAGCACATCAAGCGGCAGCTGGTGGAGCACGGCGCGCAGATGTCGATCGAGCAATTCAACGTGGCAGACCGCCTGATCGACCAGCTGTTTCTGGCGGCCGCGCAGGAGCCCTTCGTGGAAGGCACGCTGCGGCCGCTGCACACGATCTTCCGGCGCATCGGCTGGATCTATCACATGCACAAGCCTGACAACGTGCAGCTGAAGGACACGGTCGAAGGCCACATTGCAGTGATAGAGGCCGTGGCCAACGGCGACGTGGACGCGGCCATCGCGGCATCGGACCGCTTGATGGACTTCGTCGACAGCATGTTCGAGGTGCTCGAGCGCGACGTGGCGCCGAGCACGCTCGACTGCAGCCTCAATGGCGACGACAGCTATCTGGCGCTCGGCGCGCCCGGTTGAGCCGCCGACCGGCGCCGGGGGCGGACCCGCTCAGGCGCCGAAGCGGAAGCTCGACACCACGAGCCCGCCCATGAAGGCATCCTCGTGATAGACCCGCTCGCCGGCTTCGCTTTCGGCCGCGCCTACAGCCACCATCAGCGGAATCAGATGCTCTTCGCGCGGATGCGCCATGCGCGCCGCGGGGGCTGAAGCCCAGTCGAGCAGTTGCGCACTGCGCCCGGCGGCGTCGCTTTTCACCACCGCTTCGTCGAGCCAGTCGTCGAAGGCCTTCGACACGCCGTGCGCCTGCGGGCCGAAGTTGCGCAGGTTGTGATAGCTCAGGCCGCTGCCGACGATCAGCACGTTCTCGTCGCGCAGCGGTGCAACGGCGCGGCCCAGCGCCAGGTGCTCCGCCGGGTCGAGTCCGCGCCGCAGCGACAGTTGCACCACCGGCACGTCGGCCTGCGGATACATGGCCGCCATCGGCGAGAACATGCCGTGGTCGTAGCCGCGCTCGGGGTCGATCTGCACCGGCAGGCCGGCGGCGGCAATCAGCGACTGCACGCGCTGCGCGAGTTCGGGCGAGCCGGGCGAGTCGTAGTGCACTTCGTAGGTGTGGGCGGGGAAGCCGCCGTAGTCATAGATCATGGGCGGCTTGGGGTTGCCTTGCACCGTGAAGGCGGGCGCCTCCCAGTGCGCCGACACCATGAGGATGGCGCTCGGCTTGCGGCCGAGTTGGCGCGGCATGTCGGCCAGCGATGCGGCGAGCTTGTCGTAGGTCGGGCCCATTTCCTTCTTCATCCAGGGCCAGGGGCCGCCGCCGTGGGAGATGAAATAGGTCGGCAGGCGCGAAGCGTGGGTGTCGTCGTGAGTCAAGTCGATGCTCCTTGAAAGCGTTGCATCGACTGTAGACATTTCCTGCAAGGAAATCGACAGGCACCGATGCATCGAATCAGTTCCCCACAGGAAACATTGAAGCGGCAGCCTTGGTGGCGCGCCCTACCCGAGCCGCTCGCTCAGAAAGTCGATGAAGGTCCGCAGCTTCGACGACATGTACTGCCGGCTCGTGTACACCGCAAACAGCGTGACTGGCTGGGAATGGAACTCCGGCAGCAGCCGCAGCAGCCGCCCGCTGGCGATGTCCTCTTCGACCAGCCACGAGGGCATGTAGGCGATGCCCATGTCCGAGCGCACCGCGTGCAGCGTGAGCGTGGTGTCGTCGGAGCGCATGGCCGGCACCAGCCGCAGGGGGAACATTCGCCCGCCCGGGCCCTTGAGCGCGAGGTTCTCCAGGTTCACATAGCTCGGCACGATGGCGCCCAGCTTCGCCAGGTCGGCCGGCAGCGCGGGCAACCCGCCCGCCCGTTCGACGCAGGCCGGCGTGCCGACCAGATGGAAAGGCACGCTGCACAGCGGCCGCGCGATGAGCGCCGGCGATGGCTCCTGCGTGGCGCGCAGGGCCAGGTCGTAGCCGTCGGCCGCGAGGTCGACCTTGCGGTTTTCCAGGTGCATGTCGACCAGCACCTCAGGGTACTGCGCGCGGTAGTCGGCCAGCATGCGCGCGAAGCGCGGCGTGGCGCACCACACGGGCGCGCTCACCTTGAGCTGGCCGCGCGGCGCGTCGTGGGTCTGGCCGATGGCGGCTTCAGCCGCGTCGAGCAGGTCGAGCGCGCGGCGGCTCTGCTCGTACCAGGCGGTGCCCGCCTCGGTCAGGCTCAGGTGGCGGCTGGAGCGGTGCAGCAGCCTAGCGCCGAGCGACTTCTCCAGCTGCGCCACGTGCTTGCTGGCCATCGGCGGCGACATGCCCAGGCGCTCGGCGGCGGCCACGAAGCTGCCCGCCTCGACCACTTCGCGGAACACCCGCAGGCTGGTCATGCGATCCATGGGCGTCTCCGCAAGAGGCCAGGCTCGGGGGTCTCGGTTCCTTCAAATTTCACACGGGGAGTCTAGTGCCCGCCGCCCAGGTAGGCCGCCTTCACGGCCGGGTCGCTGCGCAGCCTGGCTGCCGGCCCGTGCAGCGATATGCGCCCGTTCTCCAGCACATAGCCGTAGTCGGCCACGCCCAGCGCGGCGGCGGCGAACTGCTCCACCAGCAGCATCGTCACGCCCTCGCTCTTGAGCCGCTCGATGATGCGGAACACCTCGGCCACCAGGATCGGCGCCAGGCCCATCGAAGGCTCGTCGAGCAGCACCACCTCGGGGTTCAGCATCACCGCGCGCGCCATGGCCAGCATCTGCTGCTCGCCGCCCGACAGCGTGCCGGCCAGTTGCGTGCGGCGCTCCTTCAGGCGCGGAAAGAGTTCGAGCGCGCGCTCCAGGTCGCCCGCCACGTCGCCGCGCGGGCGGCTGCCCGTAAGGCGCGGGAAGGCACCCAGCGTGAGGTTGTCGGTGACGGTCATGGTCGCGAACACGCGCCGGCCTTCGGGCGAATGCGCCAGGCCCAGCTTGGCAATGTGGAACGACTCCAGCCCGTCGATGCGCTTGCCGTTGAGCGTGATCTCGCCGGCCGTGGGCGCGATCATTCCCGACACGGCGCGCATGGTGGTGGTCTTGCCGGCGCCGTTGGAGCCGATCAGCGTCACGACCTTGCCCTTGGGCACCTCGATCGAAATTCCGTGCAGCACCTGCACCTTGCCGTAGCCCGCAAAAAGATTCTGGATGGTCAGCATGTTGGGGTTCCTGGTCGTGCGTTGCCGGCGCCCGTCATGCGCCGCCGCCCAGATAGGCTTCGATCACCTTCTCGTCGGCCTGCACCCTGGCCGGCTCGCCTTCGGCGATCTTCTGGCCGAAGTCGAGCACCGAGACGGTGTCGCACATGCTCATCACCACGTCCATGTGATGCTCGATCAGGATCACGGTCACGCCGTGCTCGCGGATCTTGCGGATGATGGTGAGCAGCTCCTTGATGTCGGGCGCGGTCAGCCCGGCGGCCGGCTCGTCGAGCAGCAGCAGCTGCGGGTCGAGCGCCAGCGCCCGCGCGATCTCCAGCAGGCGCTGCTTGCCATAGGGCAGGTTGCGCGCCTCCTCGGCGGCAAACGACTCCAGGCCGACGAACTTCAGCAGCCCCAGCCCGCGCTGCACCGCCGCCGCGCTCTCGCGCCGGTAGCGCGGCGTGTGCACCGCCACGTCGAGCAGGTTGCTCGCAAAGCTGTGATGCAGGCCGACCTGCACGTTCTGCAGCGCGGTCATCTCGCCGAACAGCTGCACGTTCTGGAAGGTGCGCGCAATGCCCGACAGCGCGATGTCGGCAGAGGTACGCCCCACCAGCGAACGCCCCCCGAATGAGATGGCGCCGGCCGTCGGCACGTAGATGCCGGTCAGCACGTTCATCATGGTGCTCTTGCCGGAACCGTTGGGTCCGATCAGGCCGTGGATGGTGCCGCGCCTGATGCGCAGGTCGACGTTGTTGAGCGCCTTCAGGCCGCCGAACTGCATCAGCACGCCGGAGGCCTCGAGCACGTCCTCGGTGCCGCCGGCGTGGGCCGCGGTGGACACCGCATCGACCGGTGCCGCATCGACATCCGCCGCCACCACCGACGCCACGGGCCGGCGCATGTTCAGCGCCTTGCGCACAAAGCCGACGATGCCGTCCTGCAGGTAGTAGATGACGAACAGCATGATCACCCCGAAGATCGACAGCCGCCAGTCGGTCATTGCGTCCAGCCAGAAGGCCAGGCCCGCCAGCGCGATGCTGCCGACCACGGGAATGGCCATCTGCCCGGGCGTGGCGCGCTGGCGCCGCACGGCGACCACCGCCGCCACCAGCACCAGCACGGCCAGCCCCACCGACACGTATCGGAACAGCACCACGTCGTCCAGCAGCTTGGGCAGCAGCACGATGATGGTGGCGCCCAGCATTGAGCCGATGCGGCTCTTGCGCCCGCCCATGATCACCGCCAGCAGGAACAGCACGGTGAGCTCGAAGTTGTAGGAGTTGGGCGAGATGTACTGCTCGGAGTACGCATACAGGCAGCCCGCGAGCCCGGCAAAGCCGGCGCTGATGACGAAGGCATAGACCTTGTAGCGGTACACCGACACGCCCATGCAGTCGGAGGCCACCGGGCTGCCGCGCAGCGCCTCGAAAGCCCGCCCCAGGTGCGAGCGCAGGATGCGGTGCACCACCACCAGCGACAGCACCATCAGCACCGCCACCACCCAGTAGTACTCGCGGTCGTCGAGCTTGTGGCCGAACAGCGCGGGCTTCTCGAGCTTGATGCCCATCGGCCCGTCGGTCAGGAAGCTCATCTCGTTGATGAGGATCTGGATGATGGTGCCGAAGGCCAGCGTGACCATGGCCAGGTAAGGCCCCGACACGCGCAGCGCCGGCAACGCCAGCAGCGCGCCGAAGCCGGCCGTGAACACGATGGCGAACGGCACCGTGATCCAGAACGGCGCCGACAGCTTGAACACCAGCACGCCGGCCGCGTACGCGCCCAGGCCGAACAGGCCCGCGTGGCCCAGCGAAACCTGGCCTGTGTAACCCACCACGATGTCCAGCCCGAACAGCAGGATCGCGTAGATCATGATGGTCTCGAGCAGGTGGATGTAGTACGGGTTGTCGATGCCGATCGGGAACAGCAGCAGTGCCGCCACGCCCGCTATCGCCAGGAGGAGATGGCTGGTTTTCATTTTTTCGGAATTCATGGCCACGCGCTCACACCTTCTTGATGGCGGCCTTGCCGAACAGGCCCGACGGGCGCACGGCCAGCACGATCAGCAGCAGCACAAGCCCGGGCACGTCCTTGTAGCCGGTGCTCAGGTAGAAGCCGGTGGTGGTCTCGGCAATGCCCAGGATGATCCCGCCCACCACGATGCCCATGCCGCTGGTGAGCCCGCCGATGATGGCGACCGCGAAGGCCTTCAGGCCGAGCACCGCGCCCATCGAGGCGCCGGTCAGCGTGAGCGGCGCGATCAGCACGCCGGCAAAGGCCGCCGTCATGGACGACAGCGCATACGAGAAGGTGATGACCAGGCCGGTGTTGATGCCCATGAGCTTGGCGGCATCGCGGTCGTTGAAGGTCGCGACCACCGCCTTGCCGTAGATCGAGCGGCGGTTGAACAGCTCGACCGCCAGCATCATGAGCAGCGCGCCGATGACCACCAGTATTTCCATCGGCAACACGTTGGCGCCCAGGAAGTGCATCGGCGACTCCGGCAGCGGCGACGGGAACTTCAGGTCGTCGCGCCCCCAGACGTTCTCTGCCACGTTGGTGAAGATGATGCCCAGCGCAATGGTGGACATGATCCAGCCGAACTCAGACTTGATCTTGATCGCCGGGCGCACCGCTATGCGCTCCACCACCGCCCCCTGGAAGGCGCCGAACACGCACACCAGCGGGATCATCAGCCAGTAGTTCAGCCCCATGTTCACCAGCGTGAGGCCGACCATCGCGCCGAGCATGAGCGCGTTGCCCTGGCCGAAGTTCAGGGTGTCCGAAGTGGCGAAGGTGAGCTGATAGCCGAACGCGATGACGGCGTAGATCATGCCCAGCGCAATGCCGCTGAAGATGAGTTGGGTAAGGATTTGCATGGCGGCTCGCAGAAGGCGTTGGACCAAAAAATGCGCCGCCGCAGGAACAGGTCCCGGGGCGGCGTCGGCGCTCGATCCGGTGGCTACTTCTTCAGCAGCGCGTCGTTGGCCGCCACGTCCTTCAGGCGGACGGTGCCGGCGCTCTTCTGGTCGTCGGCGCTGGCAAAGACCACGCGGCCGCCCTTGACCTCGCCGAACACCGGAATGTTGGCGGTGATGGCGTCATGGTCGGTCTTGGTGAAGGGCTTGTTGTAGGTCGTCACCACGCCTTCGACCGGCGCCTGCAGGTCTTCGAGCGCGGCCTTGATCTTCGGGCCGTCGGTGCTGCCGGCCTGCTTGATCGCGGCGGCCAGCAGGTAGATGGAGTCGTAGCCCTGCGCCGCCGACACCGGCGAATCCATGCGGTTGTTCTTCGGCTTGAACTTGCCGACGAAGGCGTCGATGAACGCCTTGCGCTTGGGCGTGGTCGGCTCCTGGATGAAGGTCTGCGGCATGCGCGCGCCGTCGCCGCCGGGCCCGGCGTTGTCGATGAAGTTGGCCATGGCCAGGGTCCAGCTGCCGATGATCGGCACCTTCCAGCCCAGCTTGGTCATGCCGTTGGCGATCTGGGCCAGCTCGGGGCCGATGCCGTAGGTGAGCACGGCCTCGGCGCCGGCTTCCTTCGACTTCAGCAGCTGGGCCGTCATGTCGACGTCCTTGATGTTGAACTTCTCGACCGCCACGGGCGTGATGCCCTTGTTCTTGAGCGCGCGCTCCAGGTCTTCGCGCCCGAGCTGGCCGTAGTTGGTGGAGTCGGCCAGGATCGCGACCTTCTTGTAGCCGCGGCGCGTGACGGCCTCTTCCACGATCATCGGCGCCTGGATGCTGTCGTGAGCGGCATTGCGAAAGACGTAGTTCTCCGGGTCCTTGTCGAACTGGTGGGTGATGACCGAGCCCGTCGCGACGTTGTTGAGCACCGGGATCTTCGCCTCCTGGAAGAAGCGCTGCGAGGCCAGCGCCACGCCGGTGTTGATGTAGCCCACCGCGGCCACGACCTTTTCCTTGTTGACGAACTCCTGGGCAATCTGCACGCCGCGTTCGTTCTTGGCTTCGTCGTCGCGCTCGACGAGCTGGATCTGCCGGCCCAGCACGCCGCCGGACTTGTTGATTTCCTCCGCGGCCAGGCGAACGCCGTCGCGCATGCTCACGCCCATGGAGGACGAGCCTCCGGTGAAGGGGCCGTCCACGCCGATCTTGATCGGATCGGCCGCGAAGGCGCTGACCGAAAGGGCGAGCGCGCTGGTCAGCGCCAGCAGCTTGAAACGAAAATGCATGGAAAACGTCTCCAACGTTGTTGTGAAATTTCTGGGTCGGACCGAAAGCGACGACGCGCAAGCGCGAAGTCACCAAAACATAGTCGATAACGATTCGGCTCCGGAGAGTGACAACCCTAGCCGGACTGTTCCAGGGGCGACACCTGGACAACGCACCTTTTCGGGGCAAGGTCATGCATGCGCGGCTACAGTCGAAGGCTCTCCGGGAGACCGTTCGCCTTGTTCCGCTTCTTCGAAAAACTTCTCCATCCCTACCCTGTCGCCGAGCCTTCGCTGCCGCCGCAGGGCTTCTTTGCCTTTCTCTGGGCCTGCACGCACGGCGTGCGCGGCAAGATCGCTGCCATGGCCGCGCTCACGGCCGTCATGTCGACCTTCGAGGCGGTGCTGTTCGCCATCCTCGGGCGCATCGTCGACTGGCTCGGCGGGCAGGTGCCCTCGCGCCTGTGGGAAGAGCGCGGCACCACGCTGATGTGGCTGGCCGCCTTCCTGGTGATCAGCATCGGCGTGGTGGCGCTGCAGACCATCGTCAAGCACCAGACGCTGGCCGTGAACCTGCCGATGCGGCTGCGCTGGAACTTCCACCGGCTGATGCTGGGCCAGAGCATGGCCTTCTACCAGGACGAGTTCGCGGGCCGCATCACGGCCAAGGTGATGCAGACCGCGCTCGCGGTGCGCGAGACCATCTTCGTGCTGGCCGACGTGCTGGTGGCCATGGGCGTGTACGTGGCCACCATGATCATCCTGGTGGGCCTGCTCGACGCGCAGCTGGTGTGGCCGTTCCTGATCTGGCTGGCGCTGTACATCTGCGCCCTCATCTACTTCGTGCCGCGCCTGGGCAAGGTCGGCAAGGCGCAGGCCGACGCCCGGGCCCTCATGACCGGCCGAGTGACCGACGCCTACACCAACATCGCGACCGTCAAGCTGTTCTCGCACACGCAGCGCGAGGCCGGCTTCGCACGCGACGCCATGCGCGAGTTCATGAAGACCGGCTACGGCCAGATGCGGCTGGTGAGCGCCTTCGAGATCGTCAACCATGCACTCAGCATGGGCCTGACCGCCGGCATGGCGGGCGTGGCGCTGTGGCTGTGGTCCAAGGGCGCGGTCGGCGTGGGCGCGGTGGCCGCGGCCACTGCAATGGCGCTGCGGCTGCAGGGCATGTCGCACTGGATCATGTGGGAGATGACCAGCCTGTTCGAGAACATCGGCACCGTGCAGGACGGCATGAAGACGCTCTCGCGCCCGCGTACCGTGCTCGACGCGGCTGACGCCACCGTGCTCCAGGTGCCGCAAGGCGAGGTGCGCTTCGAGCATGCGAGCTTCCGCTATGGCGACGGCGGTCGCCGCGTCATCGACGACCTGAACCTCACCGTGAAGCCCGGCGAGAAGATCGGCCTGGTCGGCCGCTCGGGCGCGGGCAAGTCGACACTGGTGAACCTGCTGCTGCGCTTCCATGACCTGGAAAGCGGCCGCATCCTGATCGACGGGCAGGACATCGCGCACGTCACGCAGGACTCGCTGCGCAGCCACATCGGCATGGTCACGCAGGACACCTCGCTGATGCACCGCTCGGTGGCCGACAACGTGGCCTATGGCCGCCCCGACGCCACGCACGAGGAAATCGAGGCTGCCGCCAAGCGGGCCGAAGCCCATGAATTCATCCAGACGCTGGGCGACGCGAGCGGCCGTCGCGGCTACGAGGCGCATGTGGGCGAACGCGGCGTGAAGCTCTCGGGCGGCCAGCGCCAGCGCGTGGCCATCGCGCGGGTGATGCTGAAGGACGCACCGATCCTGCTGCTCGACGAAGCCACCAGCGCGCTCGACTCCGAGGTCGAGGCCGCCATCCAGCAGAGCCTCTACACGCTGATGGAAGGCAAGACGGTGATCGCCATCGCGCACCGGCTGTCGACCATCGCCGCGATGGACCGGCTCATCGTGCTCGACGAAGGCCGCGTGGTGGAAGAAGGCGACCACCGCACGCTGATGGCACAGGGCGGGCTGTATGCGCGGCTGTGGGCGCACCAGAGCGGCGGCTTCCTGGGCGACAGCCTCGACGAAGACGAGGCCCTGCGCGCCTGATCGCCTTCAGGCGGCCGGCAACGCCCCCGCCTCGTACTGCGCAACGAACTCCCCCGACGGCGGGATCGGCTTGATGATGTCGATCAGCACGCCGTTCGGGTCGCGGGTGATGAAGTGGCGCTGGCCGAAGGCCTCGTCGCGCAGCGGCAGCAGGATCGGCAGGCCGGCGGCCTTCAGCCGGTCGTGCACCGCATCGGCATCTTCCACCTCGAAGTTCAGCAGCAGGCCGCCCGCCACCTGCCCGCGCGCCGGCTCCGGAATGGTCTCGTGGCGTCCGTCCAGCACGGCGAGGTTCACCGAGGGCTGCCCCTCCAGCTGCAGATGCACGTACCAGTCGCTGGAGAAGAGCGGCACGAAGCCGAAATGCGACCGATAGAAGGCGGCGGTGCCCGCCACGTCTTCGGTCATGACGACGGGGTAGTAGCTCGTGACTTTCATGGAATCGGCCCTTTCATAAAACATACAGGCTGTACGTACTTTAAATACTAACCTACAGACAGCCTGCATGTAAATTAGCCGTCATGGCCACCAACCGCGAACGCACCGAAAGCACCCAGCTCGCCCTGCTCGAAGCAGCACGCGCGCTTTTCGTCAGCAAGGGCTACGGCGACACCTCCACCCCTGAAATCGCCCTCGCAGCCGGCATTACCCGAGGCGCGCTGTATCACCACTTCGCGGACAAGCGCGGCCTGTTCCGCCAGGTGCTGGCACGCGAGGCAATGGCCGTGGCGGCCGACATCGAAGCCGCCACGCCCGAGCGGCTGGGCCCGCGCGAAGCCTTGCTCGAAGGCAGCGAGGCCTATCTGGACGCCATGACCGTGCCGGGCCGCACGCGGCTGCTGCTGGTCGACGGCCCTGCCGTGCTGGGCATGGCGGAGATCATGGCGATCGACGATGCCAACGCGGCACACTCGCTGCGCCAGGGCCTGACGCGCGCCGGCATGGGACGCGGCGAAGTCTCGGTCGATGCGCTGTCGCAACTGCTGTCGGCCGCTTTCGACCGTGCGGCGCTGGAGATCGACGCGGGCGCCGATGCGAAAGAGGTCCGCGCGGCGATGCGCTGGCTGGTCGAGCAGGCGCTGGGGCCCGACAAGAAGCGCTGAACGCCACTCCCGGGGGCAAGCAGTACAGGCTGGCGCTTCGCAAGTCCTACATCACACGCCGCCTGCCGCCGACATTCGCGCACCCTGCGCGGCGCGATGCTGACATCGTCGTCAACAACGGAGTCTCGCGTGAATTCCATCATTTACATCGTCGGTCTGGTCGTGGTCGTGGTTGCCGTGCTCTCGTTCTTCGGCCTTCGCTGAGACCGGGCACGCCCCTGCTCCGACACCTGCAGAACGGGGCCGCTCGCGGCCCCGTTTCTCGTGGGGAGCCCGCGGCGCGCCGGGCATAATTCGCGCGCCCCGGCACCGTGCGGGGCCTCACTTGCGAAGGGACCCTGTTGACCAACACCGCGCTGCGCGAACATGCCTTTACAGATGCGGTGATCACCGAGGCGATCCGGTGGGTCGAACAGAGCGGCCCGCTCGACGACGCACAGGCCATGCGCGCCGCCCTCGCCTCGCGCACGCCCGACGCTCACGCGCCAATCATCGAACGCGCGCGCCAGCTCGGCGAACGCATCGGCCTGCAGCCTGAACTTTTACGCGCCCGGCAATGGGCGCCCTGGGTGCTGATCGCACTCGTGGCGCTGATCGTGACGGCCGGCCTCGGCCTCGCGGGGAACGTGGTGGGCGGTGGCGAGCGCCACATCAACGTGATCGTCGCGCTCGTAAGCCTGCTGGGCCTGCACGCGCTCACGCTGCTGCTGTGGCTGGTGGGGCTCTGCTTTCCGCTGGGTTCCTTCGGGACCGCATCGCTCGGCTGGATCTGGCTGTCGCTCACTGCACGCGTGGCCGGCGGCAAGCGTGGGCAGGCGCCGGTGCTGTTGCGCTCGATCACCGGGCTGCTGACGCGCGCCAGGCTGCTGCCCTGGGCCTTCGGGCTCGTGAGCCACGGCATCTGGTCACTGTCGTTCGCGGTGGTGCTGGCTTCGATGCTCTTCGCACTCGCCTTCCGCAACTACACGCTGAGTTGGGAAACGACGATTCTCGACCCCGCCTTCTTCGTGCGGGCGGTACAGGTGCTGGGCTGGGCGCCGGCGCAGCTCGGCTTTCCGGTGCCTGATGCAGCCACCGTGCTGGCCTCCACGCCCGCAGCGGCAGGCCAGCGCACCTGGGCGCTGTGGCTCACCGGCTGCATCGCCGTCTACGGCCTGCTGCCGCGCGTCGCGCTGGCGCTGTTGAGCGCCGCCGTCTGGAAGCGCCGCCGCAAGGCGCTGCAGCCCGACTGGCACGAGCCCTACTACCGCAAGCTGCTAGCGCGCTTCGCGGCGCTGGCGCCCGCCGCCATCGTCGATGCCGACCCGGGCCGCACGCGCACCGGCGCGCCCACGAGCCTGCCCGCATCGGCACTGCACGACGGCCTCTTCGTCATCGGCTTCGAGCTGCCGCCCGACATGCCATGGCCTCCGGCCGCCATCCCGCACGACGCGGCCACGCAGGTGGAGCGCATCGACGGCAGCGCTACGGCACGCCGCGCGCTGCTCGACCAGCTCGTGCACGCCCGCCCGCGCACCGTGCTGCTGGCCTGCAATGCCGCATCGAGCCCCGACCGCGGCACCGAACGCTTCCTGCGCGAAGTGCTGGCGCATTGCGGCGAATGCCGCCTGTGGCTCGCGGGCGCAGCCGATGCCGCCGCCACGCAGCGCTGGCTCGACTGGCTTCGCGACTGCGGCCTGGAAAGCATCGCCGCCAGCGACCGCATCGACCTCGCCCTCGCCCTGCGGCCGAACGAGGCAACCGCCCCATGACGCAGCAGCAGCAACAGCCCATCCGCATCGCGGTCGTCGGCCACACCAACGCGGGCAAGACCTCGCTGCTGCGCACGCTCACGCGGCGCATCGACTTCGGCGAGGTGTCGCAGCGCCCCGGCACTACGCGCCATGTCGAGTCGGCCGATCTCGAGGTGGACGACCAAACCGCCGTGCGCTTCTTCGACACGCCCGGCCTCGAAGACGCCGTCGCGCTGCGCGAGCACCTCGCGCGCTTCGACCCGCAAGCCACCCCGCCCGAACGCATCCGCCAGTTCCTGCAAGGCCCCGAGGCGCACGGCGTATTCGAGCAGGAGGCCAAGGTGCTGCGCACCATGCTCGACATCGACGCCGCGTTTCTCGTCATCGACGTGCGCGAACCGGTGCTGCCCAAGTTCCGCGACGAGATCGAACTGCTCAACGCCTGCGCGCGACCGGTGCTGCCGGTGCTGAACTTCGTGCGCGACGCCGCCAGCCGCGAGGCGGCCTGGAAAGAACTGCTGTCGGCCTACGGCTTGCACGTGCAGGTGCGCTTCGACGCGGCGGCTCCGTTCGTCGGTGCCGAACAAGACCTGTACAACGACCTCGCCACCCTGCTGCGCGATCGCCGCGAACTGCTGCGCGGCGTGGTCGATTCGCTGGACACCGAAGCCGCCGGCCGCCGCCGTTCGGCCTGCACGCGCATCGCCGCGCTGCTGGTCGATGCCGCCGCCGTGCGCCGCACGGTGCAGGCGGCCGAGTTCGCCGATGCCGCGCGCCGGCAGACGCTGGTCGCGGCGCTGCAGAAGACCGTGTTCGACAAGGCCCAGCGTTGCACCGACGACCTGCTCGCGCTCTACGGCTTTCGCCAGGGCGATGCCGACGAAGCGCCGCTGCCGATCATCGAAGGCCGCTGGGCGCTCGACTTCTTCAGCCCCGAAGCCATGAAGGACGCCGGCCTGCGCCTTGGCAAGGGCGCGGTCATCGGCGCCGCCGTGGGCGTGGTGGCCGACCTGGCCTTGGCCGGCATCTCGCTGGGCGCGGGCGCTGCGCTGGGTGGCGCGATTGGCGGTGCTGTGTCGCAGGGCTGGGGTCCGCTGGGCCGCAAGATCGCCAACAAGCTGCGCGACGTGCATGAACTGACGGTAGAAGACGGCGTGCTGTTCGCGCTGGTCGCATGGCAGCTCAAGCTCACGCAGGCGCTGGAAGTGCGCGGCCATGCGGCCACGCAGCGCATTGCCGCCGAGGCGCCCGCCGACGGCGATGCACCCACGCAGGCCGCCGCCGCGGCCGTGCGCGCCGTGCAGCCCGCGCGCAACCACCGCGACTGGGAAGCAACCGGCGTGACGAGCCGCGCCTTCTGGCGACCGTCGCCGCAACGCGAAGCCCTGGTCGCCGACTTGTCGAGCCAGCTGCTGCAAGCCTTCGAGCAGGCCTGAAGCGCCTCAGTTCGCGCCAGCCGCCAGTGCCTGCAGCTTCGCGTAGTCTCCCGGCCGCGCGCCCTGCTGCTCCGGCGTCGCGCGCTTCACGATGCGCTCGAGGAACAACTGGCGATTGACCGGCGTCACCGTCATGCCCTTGCTGCGCAGGAACTGCTCGTCTTCCAGCTCACCGGCGATCACGCCGACGTTGGTCCACTTCGCGGTTTCCACGAGCACCTTCTCGACCATCGCCTGCTGCGGCGGCGAGAGCCTGGCCCATGCCGCCTTGCCGATCACGATGCCCAGCGTGTCGTAGACGTGCGCGGTGAGCTGCACGTATTTCTGCACTTCATAGAGCTTCTTCGACCTGACGATGCCCAGCGGGTTTTCCTGCGCCTCGACCTCGCCCTTCTTGAGCGCACCGTAGAGGCTCATGAAAGGCAGCGTGAGCGGCTTGGCATCGAGCGCGGTGGCAAAGAGCTGATAAGCGGCGGCGGCGGGCACATACAGCCGCAGGTCGCGGAAGTCTTCGGGCTTTGCCAGCGGCCTGGCCGAAGTGACCTGCCGAGCGCCGTAATACACCGTGGCCACCATGCGGTTGCCGCTCTTCTCGTTGTATCCCTTCATCAGGTCGGCCAGCAACGGGCTCGCCAGGTACTTGCGCATGTGGTCGAGATCCTTGAAGGCGAAGGGGTAGCTGCCCAGGCTCAGCGGCGGATAGCCTTCGGCCAGCGTGGCGTCGCCGACGTAGGCGATCTGCATCGAGTCATTCGCCAGCATCAGCGGAAAGTCCGCCTCCTGGCCCATCTTCGACGAAGGCACCACCTCGATCCTGATCTTGCCGTCGGACTGCTCCGCGATCTTGCGCGCCGCCAGTTCGGCCTGCTGATGGAAGATGCTCGTGGGCTCGTAGACATGGCCCCACTTGAACTGCAACACCTGCTGCGCCTGCACGGCCATTGCGCATCCCAGCGCCACCAGCGCGAATGCGGCGCGGCGCCACGGCAAGAAGCTTTTCATGGACTCTCCCTCGAGTTGAGAACAATCGGCCCCATGCAAGATCGACGCCACTGCTACGGGTCCGACGCCAGGCCATCGGGCCCGGCGAGCGCATCGTAAGGAGTAGCGACAGCCGCCGGGAGCGGGTTTGCCCGACTGGGGTTTGCTGGGGTTCGCGGGGCGTTATCGTGAGGCCGCACCAGAAAGGAACACGCCATGACCGCCGCGCTGCGCGCCCTTCGCGCCGACATCACCACACTGCAGGTCGACGCCATCGTCAATGCCGCCAACTCTTCGCTGCTTGGCGGCGGCGGGGTGGACGGCGCCATTCACCGCGCGGCAGGGCCGGACCTGCTGCACGAATGCCGGCTGCTCGGCGGCTGCAAGACCGGCGACGCCAAGCTCACCAAGGGCTACCGCCTGCCCGCGCGCTTCATCATCCACACGGTCGGCCCGGTATGGCGCGGCGGCACGTCGGGCGAGCCCGAGCTGCTCGCGTCGTGCTACCGGCGTTCGATGGCGCTGGCGGGCGCGCAAGGCGTGCGCAGCATCGCCTTTCCGAGCGTGAGCACGGGCATCTACGGCTACCCCGTCGAACTGGCGGCGAAGGTGGCCGTGGACACGGTACGCGACGCCGCGAACGAAGCGGCATCGGTGCAGGAGGTCGTCTTCTGCTGCTTCTCCATGGGCGACCTCGCGGTCTACGAGGCAGCACTGGCATGACCAACGACTTCTACGACGACCTCGCACCGCTCTATCACCTGATCTATCCCGACTGGAACGAGAGCATCCGCGCACAGGGCGACAAGCTCGCGCAACTGATCGATACCGAGTGGCCCGGCGGCGGCGCGCGGCGCAGGGTGCTCGACGTGTCCTGCGGCATCGGCACGCAGACACTGGCGCTCGCTGCGCTGGGCCACGCATTGACGGCATCGGACCTGTCGCCCCAGGAGATCGAACGCGCGCGGCACGAGGCGCAGGTGCGCGGCCTCGATGTCGCCTTCTCGGTCTGCGACATGCGCGAGGCGCACACGCATCACGGCGGCGGCTTCGACATCGTGATGTCGTGCGACAACTCGATGCCGCACCTGCAGACCGACGAAGACCTGCTGCTCACCTTCCGACAGATGGCCTCATGCCTGCGCCCGGGCGGCGGCTGCGTGGTGAGCGTGCGCGACTACGCAAAGGAAGAGCGCGGCAGCAACCTCGTGAAGCACTACGGCGCGCGCGTCGAAAACGGCCTGCGCCACGTGCTGTTCCAGGTGTGGGACTTCACGGACGCAGGCAAGGGCGAGCACTACGACCTGGGCTTCTTCTTCGTCACCGAGAACCTGGCCACGCACGAGGTGAGCACGCGCGTGATGCGCTCGCGCTACTACGCCGTGTCGACCACGCGGCTGTGCGAGCTGATGCGCGAGGCGGGGTTGGAGAACGTGCGGCGCATCGACGGCGCGTTCTTCCAGCCTGTGCTGGTGGGCACACGGGCCTGAAAGGATTGATCGCCTGGAGGTTACCGGTCACCGTACCGTCATGGGCCAAACCTAGCATCCGCCAGCTTTCAATCTACTTGCAACGGACGCCAGGACCCAATGAAAAAAGCTGTTCCCGCACCCGCTCCCCGCCCCATGCGCGCTGCCTTGGTGGCCGTTGCAGGCGGCCTCATGATTGCCGCGTGCGGCGGCGGAGGTGGAGGCCCCTCGATTCCGTTTCTTCCGCCCGCGCCGGCTCCGGCACCGGCACCACCTGCGCCGCCGCCCCCCGCCGCGCTGGGCACCCTCGACGGCTCCGTGCCGCTCGTCATTGCTCACCGCGGCCTGCCCGGCCTGTTTCCCGAAGAGACCAAGACCGCCTACGAAGCCGCGGCCGATGCCGGCGCCGATTCGCTCGAGACCGACCTGCACCTCACCAAGGATTGCGTGCTGGTCGCACGCCACAACCCCTGGCTCAGCGACAACACCAACATCGCCGATGTCGCCGCAACCAATCCCACCGTGGCCGCGCGCAAGCGCACCGTGCCCGGCGTGCTGGTCAACGTGAAGTACCCCGCCATCCCGGAAAACGGCCCCGCCCAGTATCTGAGCGACCTGACCGATCCGAACGATCCGAAGTCGGTGCTCAAGTCGCTCATCGTCGACGGAGAGAACCACACCAACGACTGGTCCATCACCGACTTCACGATGGACGAGCTGCGCCAGTGGATCCGCGGCACCACCTACGACGCCAGGGACGAACGCCCCACCGATCTCAACGGCAAGCTGCCGATCATCAGCTTCCAGGAGCTCATCGACATCGCAAAGGCCAAGAGCGCCGCCACCGGCCGCACGTTCTCCGTGTACCCGGAAACCAAGAACCCGATCTGGAACAACGCGCAGGCCATCGCCAACGGCTGCGGCCCGGCGGGCAGCCACCCGCTGGAAGACGCGCTGCTGAAGGTCATGAACTTCAATGACCTGAACCGCAAGGACGCGCCGATCTTCGTGCAGAGCTTCGAGCCCGAAAGCCTGAAGTACCTGCGCTCGGCCGGCCTGAAGGCGCGTGCGGTGCAACTGGTGGACGGCAACGACATCAACTACCAGACCGGCGAAATGATCTACGTCACCAACGACGTCTACACCTTCGTCGACGGCCGCCCCTACAGCTGGACACTGGCCGGCAACCCGAAGTTCTTCGGCGAGATGCTCAAGCCTGCAGGCCTGGCCGAGATCAAGACCTACGCCGACGGCATCGGCCCGTGGAAGCCACAGGTCATGGCCCACACCATCGTGCCTTTCGCCGCGACCAACAAGGGCATGGCCGACGTGAACACCATCAAGCCCACCAGCCTGATAGCCGACGCGCACAAGGCCGGCCTGTTCGTGCACAGCTACACCTTCCGCAACGAGTCGAAGTA
This sequence comes from Variovorax sp., assembly GCF_965279555.1. Lineage (NCBI taxonomy): Bacteria > Pseudomonadati > Pseudomonadota > Betaproteobacteria > Burkholderiales > Comamonadaceae > Variovorax > Variovorax sp. Next base: position 2,895,912 of record NZ_OZ257247.1, read on the forward strand.
CCTGGCCGGCATCTACAAGGGCGACCCGACGGCCGAATACCTCGCGTATTTCCGCGCCGGCATCGACGGCGTGTTCTCGGACTTCGCGAACACGGCCGTCGCGGCGCGCAAGACCTACCTGAAGGAAACGGGCCGCTGATGCGCAACGCGGCGCAGGCAACCGGCTGAACGGCACCATGTACCCGGGCGAACGACTCAACGGATACAGCCACCTGCTGGGCCTGCTGCTGGCGCTCTCAGCCACCGCGCTGCTGCTCATCAAGACCGTGCCCACCGGCGACCCCGCGCGCATTGCGGGGGCGCTGGTGTTCTCGCTTTCTGCCGTGGCGCTGTACGCGGCCTCCACGCTCTTCCACAGCACACGCGGCCGCCTCAAGCGCGTGTGGGAGCGGGCCGACCACTGCGCGATCTACCTGCTGATCGCCGGCACCTACACGCCCTTCGCGCTCGTCACGCTGCACGGCAAGTGGGGCTGGCTGCTGCTCTCGGCGATATGGGGCGTGGCACTGTTCGGCATATGGCGCGAGCTGCGGCCGCCGAAGCCCGGGGCTTCGGCCAAGCCCTCGCTGCCGCTCTACATCGGCATGGGATGGCTCGGGGTGCTGGCTGCCGTGCCGCTGGCCGCGCGGCTCGACGGTGCCGGGCTGGCGTGGCTGCTGATCGGGGGCGTGCTCTACACCGTGGGCACCATCTTCTACCGGAACCGGCAGGGCTTTCGCCATGCGCACGGCGCCTGGCACCTGTTCGTGCTGGCGGGCACGATCAGCCACTACATCGCTGTCGGCTGGTTCGTACTGTAGCTGGCGTGGTGCCGCCAGCGGCGTGGCGATGCCACACTCGGCACCCCATGGACGCTTCTATTTTTTCCGCCCCGAAGATCGACTGCCACTGCCACATCTTCGACCCCGAATCCTTTCCGTACGCGCCGGGCGTTTTCTACGCGCCGTCGGGCGGCGAGATCGCCACCGCCGACTACTTCATGCAGGTGATGTCGGCTTACGGCGTGTCGCACGCCCTGCTCGTCGGCCCGAACTCGGGCTACGGCACCGACAACCGCTGCATGCTCGACGCCATCAGGCGCGGCGGCCATCGCTTCAAGGGCATTGCCGTGGTCGAGAACGACGCATCGGCCTCGCAATTGCAAGACCTGCAGGCCCAGGGCGTAGTTGGCATCGCCTTCAACATGGCGCTGCTGGGCCTTGCGCACTATGCGAATGCCGATGCGCTGTGGGAACGCATCGCCGCGCTGGACATGTGCGTGCAGGTCCAGGTGCAGGACGACCAGATGGCCGAACTGGCACCGCGCCTGCTGGGCTGCGGCGCGCAGATCGTGGTCGACCACCACGGCCGCCCCGACATCTCGCGCGGGCTTGCGAGCCCCGGCTTCGACGCACTGCTGCGAATGGCCGACAGCGGGCGCTGCGCCGTCAAGCTGTCGGGCTACGACAAGTTCTCGCGCGAGGCGCTGCCCTTCGCGGATGCCCAGCCCTTCACCGATGTGCTGCTGTCGGCCTTCGGTCCCGCCAACTGCCTCTGGGGTTCAGACTGGCCGAACATTCGCGCCACCCGGCGGCTGGACTACGGCACGCTGCTCGGCGTGTTCGAGCGCAGCGTGCCTTCGGAGGCAGACCGCCGCACCATCCTCGTCGACACGCCGATGCGGCTGTTCGGCTTCGGCACCGGCGGCAACTGATCGCGACGCACCGGTCTCAGCCCGCGAGCGCCCTTACCGCGATGCGTGCTGCAGAGGCCACCACATCGTTGCGGTTCTTCGCGTCCTTGTCGGGGAAGGTCAGGTAGACGGCGACCACCAGCGGTGCGCCGGCCGGCGGCCACATCACGCCGACGTCGTTGTTGGTGCCGTAAGCCCCCGCGCCGGTCTTGTCGCCCACCTTCCAGCCCGGCGGCACGGCGGCCATGAAGCGCTCGGCGCTGGTCGTGTTGCCCTGCAGCCAGGCCTGCAACTGGCTACGCTGCGCGGCGCCCAGCGCATCGCCCAGCACCAGCCGCTGCACACTGTCGGCCATGGCCGCGGGCGTGGTGGTGTCGCGCAGGTCGCCGGGAATGGCCGTGTTGAGTTCGGTCTCCCAACGGTCGAGCCTGAAGGCCTGGTCGCCGATGGTGCGCGCGAAGGCGGTCACGTCGGCCGGGCCGCCCAGCATCTTCATCAACAGGTTGGCGGCTGCGTTGTCGCTGTACTGGATGGTGGCGGCGCACAACGCGGCCACCGTCATGCCGTCGGCCACGTGCTTTTCAGTGACGGGCGAGTTGGGAATGATGTCGGCCTTGCTGTAGCCGACGCGGCGCGACAGCAGGCTCGGGTCTTTGGCGCTGCGCTCCAGCACCGTGGCCGCCAGCATCAGCTTGAAAGTGCTGCAGAACGGAAAGCGTTCATGCGGCCGATGCTGCAGGCGTGCGCCGCTTGCCGTGTTGAACGCCACCACGCCAAGGCGCCCGCCACAGGCGCGTTCGAGTTCGGCGAGCTGGGCCTCGGCGGAAGCCTGCGGCCCCTTTTGCGACCATGCGGTGCAGGCAGCGGCAAGCGGCAGCACGGAGGCGGCGAGCAACAGGGTACGGCGCTGGACGGGTGAGTTCATTTCTTCTTTGCTTTCTGTTGGCGAGTGGAGTGAATGGAACGCCGGCAATCGTAGGAGCGCGGTGCCTAGCGCTCCAGTGCGCCGCCGCTGCTTTGCGTCTCGGGTGTATCGGCTGTAACGCCGGAAAATTGCTCAACCGAAAGGCTTAATAAAATTCGGAATCCGTCTATATTCAACCTCATGGTTGAACTAGAAGACGAACGGCTCGACGCCGTATTCCACGCCCTGGCCGACAGCACCCGCCGCACCATGCTGCAACTGCTGGCCCACGGCGAGTGCAGCGTGGGCGAACTCGGCGCGCCCTTTCGCATGTCCTTTGCGGGTGCGTCCAAGCACGTGAAGACGCTGGAGCGCGCGGGCCTGGTGTCGCGCACCGTGCAAGGCCGCGCGCACGTGTGCCGGCTGGAGCCCGCCGCACTGGCCACTGCCGATGCATGGCTGCGCTACTACGAAGGCTTCTGGACCACGCACCTCGACGCACTGGAAAACGAACTGCGGCGCGACGCCGCCCGGCCCAAGTAACCACAACGGCTTTTCACCCCAAGGAGCAACAGCCAATGACCCCAGCCATCAAGCACAGCCTCGGCCAGCAGACCGAGCCCGGTACCCTGCGCATGGAACGCAACCTGCCTGCCCCCATCGACCGCGTGTGGGCGTACCTCACCGACCCCGCCAGGCGCGCAGCATGGCTTGCGGGCGGCACCATGGCTCGGCAGCCCGGCGAAGTTTCCGAGATGCGCTTCGAGCACACCAAGCTGACCGACGAAGAAGCGCCAGAACGCTTTGCCGGCTACCGCAAGCCGCATCTGCAGAAGTCGAAGTTGATGCGCATCGAGGCACCGACATTGCTGGTCATCAACTGGGACGAAGGCCCGAATGCGTCGGAAGTGACCTTCGAGCTTGCGCCGCAGGGCGAGGACGCCACGCGGCTCGTGCTCACGCATCGGCGGCTGCGGGACCGCAAGGCGACTGTCAGCGTTGCGAGCGGGTGGCATGCGCACATCGATGTGCTCGATCAAGTACTGCAGGGGCACAAGCCCGAGGGCTTCTGGGCGGGGCTGGAGGCGGTCGAGGCTGTTTACGAAACGCACATCCGCTGAACCGTAGCGCACACACCGCGCGCTCGGCAAAAGCTGCATTTTTTGGCGCGAATCGAGACTTCGTGCCGCGCCCGGAGGCCACGCCGCCCCGCTCTTCTCTACAGTGAATGCCCCTGTCAATCGACACCCCGCCAAGGGGACATGGAAGGCATCATCTACCCACCGCATAGATCAACAAGTGACGAACCAACCGCTTCGCCTCGCGGCGGGTTGTCGGCGCGCAGCACGCGGCGATGCAAACGCGAGGTATCCAAAAGGCGACGGCCAAGGTGCGGTAACACCTCAGCCGTCTGACCAATTGACGTGCCAACTCTCGAAAAGGAGCACACCAAATGGCTGGACCGAATATAGCCCGACGCCCCGCGCCGGCACCTTCCCCCAACGTCAATGCGCAAGAACCCAGAGATCTTCTGGAAAACAAGCTGGCGCAACTGAGATCGCTCACATGGGTCTGCTACGGCGGCGGCATCGACTGGCTCGACGGCGCAGGGCCACAACACCTGGACAACGTGCTGTGGCTCGTGGCTGACCTGGCGGTGGAGACCGAGGAGTTGCATCAGCGCAGCGAGGCTGCGCGGCACGCGGGGCGCTGAGGACTTGCGCTGACGCGGCAATGCCCGCAGAAGGCCCGGCGCCATTGCGCGACGGGCACCCCAATCACTGGAAATGGTTAAGTGTTTTCACCGAGCACCTGGCCTGAATATGGGATGTTATTCAGGTAACTGAAATTTACACTTGTCGAATGCAATTGTTCATTCGACCCCGCCTCGCTCTCGCACTCAGCGCGCTCGCGTTTACCGCTGCATGCGGCAATGTCGTCAGAACGACCCTGCCCTATCCCGCAATGCAAAGCTCCAGCCTGCTGACGCAATACGTGTACGCATTGCGCGCCGCGGAACAACGCCAGATCGCCTACCCCGACGAGCCCCTATGGCTGCGCGACGAAGGCGGCCGCAGCGTAGACACCTCGCTGAACGCCGACAACGCCGCAATGGTGTTCTACGCGCTCGCCAACGGCGGGCCAGGCAATGAACGGATCACGAGCGAAATTCTGAGAACGCTGCCAACGATGCTGCAGCGGTATGAACAGGCTTATGAGAAGAGCCAGGGGAAGTGGTATCAGGACGAATACGTCGAGACGATTGGAGTGCAACTCGCGATGCTGAGTTTGCTGCCGGCGAAACTGGCGAATGCGGGCCAAATCGAGAAGGCGAATCAGGCTACGAGCAAGAGCAGCTTGATTGCGAAAGCCGATGCAATCGCGAAGTCTGAACAGTTGAAAGCGCCAGCGAGGGAACGATTGCAAGTGCTGGTCCGCAGGTATGGATAGGAGTCTTTCTTAACATCAAAAACTGCGGTTTGTTCGCATCAAAAGAAGATGCAGTGCAAAGTCAGCTTTAGACTGATTTGAGTCATTCGCTGTTGGCAGGTCGGGTGTCCGCTAGTGGCAGTGCCCGGACATTCAATCGGGAGTCTTGCGCGGATCGCGATCTGCTTCAGTAACTCTACGTTGCACCATCGCTATCATCCGTAGGTTTTCCGCGGCAGCGCTGGGGCATATACAAGACTAAAGATAGCGCTCTATCCAATCGCACAGCAATTTAGGGGGAGTTATGAAGTTATTCTTGACTATCGGGGTTTCCAAGGCACCACCGCTTTCGCATTTGCCGGGAGCAATTACAGTCGCTCGCGAAATGGGCGATTGGGCACGAAATTCCGGATTTATCACGGAAGTGATTACTGATGAAAATAAAAATCCGGTAACGATCGGGCGTATTCGTGAAACGCTGCTCGGAATGCTTCCGGCTAATGACCAAGTGGAGCTTTTTATTCTGCACTTCGCCGGGCATGGATTTCGATCTGGAGCAGAGCAAAACACCTGGCTCCCTAGCGATTGGCACAAGGAAATGCGCGCCATATCTGTGGAGGGACTGAAAAGGCAGCTTTACAGGCATGGAATAAAGAGCCTGTCGATCTTCGGTGATGCCTGCCGATCGTTACCTACGGACATCGACACTGCGGATATTTTCGGTGACCCTGTACTCCCGAGGGGGCCGTACGATGCAGTGGCCCCCATCATTGATCGCATCAACGCGGTTGGGGATGGTCAGCAAGCGTACATGCTTAAAGGAGATGGCGTTGCCCCGCCCAGGTGCGTTTTTTCCACTGTTTTGATCGAAGGGCTGTGCGGTCTCAAAGACGAGGCATTTGACAAGCATAATCCGGATTGCGTGATTCCCGAGTCGCTTGCATTGTTCTCGAGGGATAGATTAAAGGAAATTGGTGAGACATACGATCTGAAATGTTCTCCCGATTACGCTACCGGCATCCCTAGGGAGCATGCGATTTATTTCAGGCGCGGTGAGAATCCAGCCGACATCCCTATTCCTCAATGGCCTGCGCCGCCTTCCCCTCTGGTTCACGCACCTGACAACAACGGCGAAGATCTGCAGGCGAGCCCCCTCGATATCAAATTCCGAGCCTTTAAGCAGCACTTCCGAGATAGCCTGTCGCTGCATTCCTATCTCGCTCCGCGTAGCTTAAACTTGGCTATCCGCGGCGCAGTGCCGAAGAAGATATGGAGCACATTCCCAGTTGAAAAAATCTTAACCAATGCTGATGAAGCAGCCTACCGAGTACGAGGCATTACAGATAGCGCCATCCAAATCCTCGTCGAATTTGACGATGGCGTATTCGCATCGGCCGTAGTATATGAGGACCTCATCACGCTGATAAGTCGAGATGAAAATGGTGAGATAAATTGGACCTGTGTTTCTAGATGGTCCGAATTCACAGATGGTCTGAACACGTCTATCAACGTGATCAAGGATCTTCAGGCGGGTAATCTCTCTGCTGACCAAGTGGACGACATCACGGCAAAACTGCGAGAAGCAAAACACATCAATCCTACCTTGGGCGCCATCGCGAGCTACTTGTACGACTACACGGGGGACATCGATAGCATACGGCGCATGGCGTTCTTCTATTGCATCTACGCTCAACCCATGCCGTTCGACGTGGCCTTTATGGGGCTGCTCTCAACCAAAGATATGGGACGGGGGGCTATTGTGGCTGACGTGCCGCCGATCCCAGCAAGGCAGCAGTCGCTGGCAAATGGTAGGTTGCCGGAATGGGTTACGAGAGCGACGGATGGAGGGATGGGGCAGGTTGCGGGCCTATGGCCCTGGCTCCGCCAGGGATGGCAATTCATGGAGGATCCAGCGCCGCAAGAAAAAGCGGCCGCGAAAGGATTGCGTGATGTCGCCAAATTTCTGTTGCCATCGCAATTCTCTTCATTCAGGGAACAAGGGGCGAGAATACTGATAGATAGATTTCACTTGGAGGCAAGAGAATGAACGTTCTGATGATTCATGGAATTGGTCAAGAGGCTTCGACCAAGGATGAACTCCTCCAGAAATGGACAGATTCTCTCCACTCCAATCAGCTAGGCTTGCTCGATGGGGCATTGGTCGAGATGGCATATTACGGCACGACACTTGCCGACTGGACAAATGGCAAAGCAAAGAATGCAGTCGGTATGGGCGCTGAGTCCACGACGGTTGATGTCGGTGATGCTGATGAATTGAAATTCCTTAGTGCCGTAATGAATGAGTTCGCCAGCGACCATGGTATCGAGGAGGCTGAGATTGAGGCCGCGATAGAGGCAGCGGGAAATTCTGCAGTACCGATGGACAACTTGATCGCAAGGCGTCTCGTTGGCTTACTGCGCGTGATCGAGAAGATTTCTCCAGCCAAAGGTTCACTCCTTCTTCGGGTCATTAGGCAGGGACATACCTACCTTTCTTCACCCGGGGCAGCAAAGGCTGTCGATGGCATCGTGCGGCCATTATTGCAAAGAAGTCCTCAGGTGCTGATTACTCACTCGCTCGGAACCGTTATTGCTTTCAAGTTGCTGCGCGAGATGGAAGCGACGGGCACTGAAGTTCATATTCCACTTCTTATAACCATGGGGTCTCCGCTCGGCCTAGACGCGTTCAAGGCGAAACTTGGAGTGCCGCGGCGAAAGCCGGCCTTTGTGAAGCAGTGGATAAACTTCTATGACCCATCCGACTTTGTTGCGCTTGGAAAGCCATTGAACGAGGATAATTTCGCAATCAACATCAATAACGATGGCACCGTGGATAACAAGACCTTCAACGCCCATGGCATTGTTGGCTATCTCCCTCACAAGGGCGTCATCGACGCGCTCAAACGCGTTCTATAGCAGCCCGTGTCGCAACTCGAGAGTGGTCCTTATGGGCAGCCCATAGATAAGCAGGGCCTGTCTACTTTTTTAGGGGTGGCGCAGTCGCATGTATTTCAGCACGTGAGCTTGTAGCTCGCTCCTGAAGATATCCGAGTAGTAGAAATACACACGACTCCTACTTGCAATGACAATGAAGGCTTTTACCGCAAAGCCCAAAGGACCATCGTACTTTCTGATGAAAGGAATCGTGAAGCTGCCAGTCGGATGCTTCACTTTGATCACAAAGCAAAGAAATTCCCCTGAAAGTTTGACATCCTCGCAGCCTTCTTCAACGCAGGTTTCAAGGTAGCGTGTGATGGGGGCAATGGTGAACGTCCGGTCATTTTTGGTTGTGTGATTATTATCTTCGCCGTCGCAGTGAATTTCCATACTCCTGATTTTTAGGTCATCACCACGATAGGTGGACTTGAGCAGGAATTTTGGTAGTTCGACCTGAAGAATGCCATCAGCGTCGACCTCTGCCTCTGCATAGACGTAAACCACGTCGGAGATCTTGTGGAACTGGCCACCGTGGTATGCCACTATCTCGTAACCCCCTCCGAACAGGTCATTAATGGTCTCGGAATCAAATTTGTTTTCGAACTCGTGAATCACGTGAACTGCGAACTGATCGAGAGCCATGCAGGTGCCTTGTGCAGCTATGTCCTCCCAAGGAACATCGAATGCATGAGGAGGGTACTTCTTAAAGTGCTGAATGGCGTATTGCGCCCCCGAACCACCTACGTGCAGTTCGAAGTGCTCGTTGGAAATTCCTAGCGCCGTGCGGTGGTTCGTGATCAGAACTTCATCGCCATCGACACTGAGTGCGATAGTGCTCAACTGAGCGTCTTTTAATCGCTCGTCTGACAGGAGAGCGTCCGCGAAGCGCTTGCCGGTCAAGTCGGGGCATTGAGCGAGGAGCGAATCAATCAACCGTGCAGCCTCCTGGATTGCGGCAACCCTCCCTGCAAAAGCCACTGCGAAGTGTTTGTTGACTACCAAGATCTTTTGGCAGAGCCCTGCTACGGTGTGAGCGCTCAGCGACGTGCTGTCACCATCGGTGCTAAACGACGGAATCGGTAAAGCGCGCATCCTGGTGGTCTTACGTGCGGTGAGCAGAATGTCTGCTTGGAGGAACGCTCCATTTTTTAAACGATAGCCTGTAATCAAGGTCATTTGTAGTTATCGCTAGGGAAACAGTTCAGTCAGGTTCAAGCTAGCTGACGGCAGTATGCGCCGCTGTCCCCAGCGACCGCTTGATGCCATTCAGCGTGAGCTCAGCCTCCTACCACGAGAGGCTGTAACCGCTGGCAAAGCTGCCCTTAGGCACCAAAGCCCGCCACCTCCGCCGCCGTCCGCACCATCAAGTCTGCGCCGCAAGATCCGCCAACACACGCCGGCCTCACCATGCAGAGTGCCGGCCGGTGATTGCCGCAGAAGGAAAGGCCGGCGCCGGTGTCGACGTTCTGCCTACACCCCTGCGCGACGCACCGGGCTATGCTCCCCGGCCACACATGCAGCGACGGAACGCATCCCCCTCTTCTCTCCCACGCTGGGCCACGTCAGCCCTGGCCGCCTTCTGCCTCTCCGGCGCCTCCGCCACCGCACTCGCCGCCCCAGGCTGCCTCGACACCGCCCTCCAATCCCCCTCCCCCGCCCGGGCCCTCGCCATGGCCACCTTCGCCACGCAGGAGCACGAAGCCTTCGGCGGCCAGACGACGGATGCCGAGGGCCGCATGACGATGGATGGCGACTCCGAAGCCGAAGACACGCGCCGCACGGTTCCGGGCCTTGCGCCCTGGGAGCGGGTGGTCGGCTACTGGCAGGCGGTCGATCCGCTGTTGCCTTCGCGGGTGCGCTATGGCGGGCTGCGGCCGGCCTACCGGCAGTCGTTGATGCAGTCGCTGAACGAGGCCTCGGCCGCGCGGCTGCAGGGCATGGGCGTGGGGCCCGACGAGGGGCTGGACTCACCGGAGCTGCGCGCGGTCGATGTCGCATTGAAGCGGGTCGCGGTGATCGACACGCCGTGGTCGGCGGCCTTCATCAGCTGGCTCGCGCGGCAGGCGGGGCTGGCGGACGACGAGTTCGTCTTTTCCGAAGCGCACGTGGACTACGCGGGTGCCGCGTGGCAGGCAGGCATCGAGGAGCAGGCCGGGCGCCCGACGCGCTATGCCCTGCGCGCCTGCGACCTGACGCGCACGCCGCCGCGCGTCGGCGATCTGGTTTGCCAGGCACGCGGTGCGGGTGCGGACCTCGACACCTTCGACAAGATCGGCGAGGTCCTGGCGACACGGCCCACCGGCGGCGATGCGCTGCCGATGCATTGCGACGTGGTGGTGGCCGTCGATGCGACGGGCTTCGACGCGGTGGGTGGCAATGTGCTGCAGTCGGTCACGCGGCGCCGGCTGGACTTTGCGCCGGGCACGCGCCGGCTGGACCCGAGCTATCTGCCCGAGGGATGCACGCCCGGCGCGGCGGGGTGCATCGACCGCCACATGAGCAGGCAGCCGTGGTCGCTGCTGCTGCAGTGGCGCTGAAAGAACGCGCCAGTTGTCTGACGCTTACTTGTAGAACGCCTCGACCTTGCCCTTGAGCTTGAGCAGCAGGGGCTTGCCCTTGCGGTCGAGGGTCTTGCCGGCGGGAACCTTGATCCAGCCTTCGCTGATGCAATATTCCTCGACGTCGAGGCGCTCCTTCCCGTTGAAGCGGATGCCGATGTCGCCTTCGAAGGCGGCCGCCAGGTGGTGGGGGCTGCGCGGATCGGAAGACAGGTGGTCGGGAAGAGGCGGGAGGGAAGAAGAAGGAGTGGGAGTGGCTTCGGTCATGGCGCGTGATGATAGGGGCTCCGGCTGGCCCCCTCCCCTGACGGTGCTCTAACGGCGCTTCTTCTTCCCATGCCTGGGCGGCGGCTTGGGCCCGAAGCCGAGCGCGGCGCGGGCCAGCGCGTCGGCTTCGCCGTTGCGGTGGCGCGGAATCCATTGCACGCGCGCCTGCGCGAAGCTGCCGAGCAGCGCGCGGGCATCGTCGAACAGCGAGGCCATGCGTTCGATGGGTTTGGCGTCGGGCATGGCGAGTTGGTCGACCAGCGTGCTGTTGTCGCTGTAGGCCAGCACGGCGGTGGCGCCCTTGTCGCGCAGTGCGTGAAGCGCGGCGGTCAGCGCCAGCAGCTCAGCCTCGTTGTTGCAGCCGATGGCGTGGGTGGCCTGCGACAGCGTGTGGCGGCTGCCATCGGGCGCGGTGATGACGGCGCCTATGCCCATGCGTCCCGGGTTGGGCATGGCGCTGCCGTCGCAGTGAATCACCCACGGGAGTCCCGGGGCCACGGAACCGTCGCCGCTCATTCGATCGTCTTCAGCAGTTGTAGCGCTTGATGCCAGCCAGGTTCTGGCAAGGCCGCTGGCCGGGCGGCGGGCCGGGGTCGACCGCATGCGGCGGCCGTGGCCTGCGGATGGGGCGCGCGCCGTCGTAGTAGGGGTCGTAGTACGGATCGGGGCTCAGGACGACGACGCCCGGTGGTTCCGCCGCTGGCTGCGGCTCGGCGGGGTAGCGCGGGATGATGGCCGGACCCGAGGGCGGGTTGCTCGCCACCCGGCTGGGCGGCGGGGCTGGCGGCGCGGAGCGCTGTGGCGCCGCTGAATAGTCGCGGCGCGCCGGGTCGGGCGGCGGCGATTCGAGGATCGGCACCTGCCGCGCCTGCTTGCTGCCCGCCGGGCATTCGACGTTGGTGTAAGAGATGGCGCCGCTGGCATCGGTGCAGCGGGTCACTTCGGCGCGGGCGCCGCCGGGGGACACCGCCGCGGCCACGGCAAAGATCGCCGGAATAAGGAATGCCAATGCGCGCATCACGCCACTGTAGCCGCAGCAGGGCCGCAGCGCACCTGCGGCATGATCGCGTCATGGACAACAGCCCCCCGCTCCCCCTCGTCATCGTCAAGGTCGGAGGCACCTTCGACGCGCTGCGCGCCCGCCGTGGCGATTTCGAACACTGGGTTGCCGACGGACTCGGCACGCAGACGCTTCCCATCCTGGTGATCGACCCACGCCGAGGCGACACCCTGCCCGACCCCGGCCAGGTGGCCGGCGTGGTCGTCACCGGCTCGCATGCGATGGTGTCGCACCGCGAACCGTGGAGCGAAACCACGGCCGAATGGCTGGCGCAGGCCGTGGCGCTCGACACGCCGGTGCTCGGCATCTGCTACGGCCACCAGTTGCTGGCGCATGCGCTCGGTGGCGAGGCCGGCAACCACCCGGGCGGCGCGGAGGTCGGCACCGTGACGGTGTCGCTCACCGAGGCCGCCGCCACCGACCCGCTGCTGGGCGGCCTGCCCGCGCAGTTTCCGGCCAACGCGGTGCACTGGCAGAGCGCGCTGCGTCTGCCCGAAGGCGCGGTGCCGCTGGCCGCCAGCGCGCATGAGCCGGTGCATGCCTTTCGCGCCGGCAAGCATGCCTGGGGCGTGCAGTTCCATCCGGAATTCGACGCCGAGGCGATGCGCGGCTACATCGACAACCTGCGCGGCGAGCTGACCGCCATGGGCGCCGACCCCGCAGCACTGCGCGATAGCGTGAGCGAGACCGGCGCGGCTGCCAGCCTGCTCGGGCGCTTTGCGCGGATTGCCGAGGCACGCCAGGGCGTCTGAGCCGCATCGAGGTCCATCGCGGCCCCCGCAAGCCGTCGGACCGCGACTACAAGGAGCATCCGGCGCTTGGGTTAAGGTGCGGGCCATCCGCCTTTCGCTCCACACTTCTTTCATGACCACTCCCTCGCCCGTGCCGGCCCGCAAGCATTTTTCGATGATCCGGGAATTCCACCTGGCCGACGTCTTCACGCTCGGCAATGCGGCATGCGGGGTGGGCGGGGTGTTCCTGGCAATGGCTTTCATGGCCAGCCAGTCGCTCCCGCAGTTCCTGTGGGCGGCGGCGCTGGCGCCCGCGGCCTTCATCTTCGACGTGTTCGACGGGCGCATCGCGCGCTGGCGGCAGACGCAATCGGCCCTCGGCCGCGAACTCGACTCGCTGGCCGACATCATTTCCTTCGGCGTGGCGCCGGCCGCGCTGGGCTTTGCGGCCGGGCTCAACGGCGGCTGGGACTGCGTGCTGCTCATCTATTTCGTGGGCTGCGGCGTGAGCCGGCTCGCGCGCTACAACGTGACGGCCGAGGCGCTGTCAGCCGGGGCCGACAAGGTGAAGTATTTCGAGGGCACGCCCATCCCGACCAGCGTGGTGCTGGTGGCCGTGCTGGCCTATGCCGCGTGGCAGGGCAGCATTGGTGCATCGGTGTGGGGCGGCGCCTGGACCATCGGCCCGTGGCAGCTGCATCCGCTGGTGCTGATGTTCGCGCTCTCGGGCACGCTGATGATCAGCAAGACCCTGCGCATTCCGAAGTTCTGAGTTCCCCCAGACACAGGAGACACGTCGATGACCATGAAGCTCTACTTCGACCCGCAAAGCCGCTCGCGGGTTGCCAAATGGATGCTCGACGAGACCGGCGCCCCCTATGAGATCGTGACCACGCTCCTGCGCGAGAAGGCGCACAAGACGCCCGAGTTCCTGAAGATCAATCCGGCAGGCAAGTTGCCGGCGCTGGTGGACGGCCGTACGCGCGTGTTCGAGAACGCGGCCATCTGCATGTACCTGGCCGAGAAGTTTCCCGGAAAGCGGCTGGCACCTGCCGTCGGCTCGCCCGATCGCGGACGCTACCTGTCGCTGATGGTCTATTCGACCTCCCAGCTCGAGCCCGCGATGGGCGACAGCCTGCTGAAGATCCGCAGCAACAACAGCGCACGCGGCTGGACCGATTTCGAAGGCGCCAAGGACGCGGTCGAACGCGAACTCGGCGACGGACCCTACCTGTTCGGCTCGCAGTTCACGGCGGCCGACGTGATGATCGGCTCTATGTTCATCTGGCACCGTGCGTTCGGCGGCCGCTCGAACCGCCCGAAGATCGACGCCTACATCAACCGGCTGCAGGCCCGCCCCAAGGGCATGAAGTTCGGCTGAACACGGCGCGGCGTGCCGCGCTGGTGACATCGCGCGGCAAAGGCTCGTCCTTTAATCGGCTTGCTTGTTCCATTCCAAGAAGAGAGACGCCCGCATGACATCGAAGAACGCCACGCCCTCCCGCTTTGCTCTAACTGCCCTTTCCATGGGCCTGGCCGCCCTGCTCGCCGCCTGCGCGAGCACACCGCCGCCGGGCGGGCGCAGCGTGACCATCGAGCGCACCACCTTCGGCATCGCGCACATCACGGCGCCGGACTACGAAGGGCTGGCGTACGGCAGCGCCTATGCGCATGCACAAGACAACGTCTGCCAGACCGCCGAGCACCTGCTCACGCTGCGCGGCGAGCGCTCGCAGTTCCTGGGCGCGCAGAACACCGGCGACCTGGGCCTGGGCCGCGCGCCGAATGCGCAAATCGACCTGTTCATCCGCTATCACATGGATGACGCGGCCCTGGCGCGCGCAGGCGCCACCACCAGCCCCGACGTGCAGGCCGCGTTGCGCGGCTACGTGGCCGGCTACAACCGCTACCTGCAGGACGCCGGCGTCAACGGGCTGCCCGAACCCTGCCGCGGCAAGCCCTGGGTGCGGCCGATGACGGCGGCCGACCTGTCGCGCGCCACCGAGATGTCGATGATCCAGGGCGGCCTGGGCGCGCTGGCCGGCGCGGTGCTGGCTGCAGTACCGCCCAGCCCCGGCACCAAGACGGGCGCCGCCCCGCTCGACCCGAAGGAAGCCGTCGCCGAAATCGGCCGCCACAGCTTCAACGCCAACCCCGAGGGCGGCGAACTCGGCTCCAACGGCTGGGCCTTCGGCCGCAACGCCACGCCCGATGGCCGCGGCCTGCTGCTGGGCAACCCGCACTTCCCGTGGACCGGCACCAACCGCTTCTGGGAAATGCACCTCACCATTCCCGGCAAGGTCGACGTGATGGGCGCCACCGGCGGCCTGAGCCCGGTGGTGGCCATCGGCTTCAACAAGGACGTGGCCTGGACGCATACCGTGTCGACCGGCAAGCGCTTCACGCTGTACGAGTTGAAGCTCGACCCCAACGACCCGACCGTATACCTGGTCGACGGCCAGCCGAAAAAGATGGTGGCGCGCACCGTGGTGCTGCCGGCCGCGGCAACGGGCGGTGGTGCCGCGCCGGCGCAGCACACCTTCTACTCGACCGACTGGGGCCCGGTGATCTCGCTGCCGCGCGCCGGCCTGGGCTGGACCGCGCAGAAGGCCTACGCCATCCGCGACGCCAACACGCTCAACGTGCGCTCGGCCGAGAGCTGGATGAAGATGGCCCAGGCCCGCAACGTGGCCGAGCTGCGCGCCGCCATGGGCAACCAGGGCATGCCCTGGATCAACACCATCGCGGCCGACCGCGACGGCAACGCCATGTACGCAGACCTGTCGGTGGTGCCCGATGTTTCGGCCGACATGCTCAAGGCCTGCGCGCCCTCGCCTGCCGCCGCCGCGCTGCTCAATGCGGCCGGGCTGCCGGTGCTCGACGGTTCGCGCAGCGCCTGCGCCTGGAGCCGCGACAGCGCGGCCGCCGCGCCCGGCGTCATCGCGCCGGCCCGCATGCCGGTGGTCATCACGCCGGACTACGTGCAGAACAGCAACGACAGCTTCTGGCTCAGCAACCCCGAGACCGCGCCGATGGCGGGCGTCTCTCCGCTGGTCGGCCCCATGGGCGTGCCGCAGCGGCTGCGCACGCGCAGCGCCATCATGGAAATCCGGGGCCGCCTGGCGGGCAACGACGGCCTGCCCGGCAACCGCATGGGCGCGGCCGAACTGCGCAGCGTGATCTTCCGCGACAAGAACCTCGCCGGCATGCTGGTGATGGACGACCTGCAGGCCGCCTGCCAGGCCGGCGCCAGCGCGCTGAATGCCGACCAGGCACTGGGCTGCCGCGTGCTGTCGGCCTGGGACCGCACCAGCAATGCCGACTCCAGGGGCGCGGCGCTGTTCCGCGAGTTCTGGCGCAAGACCAAGGACGTGCCGAAGGTCTGGCGCGTGCCCTTCGACCCCGCGCAACCCGTGGCAACGCCGGCCGGCCTCGACATGGCCACGCCCGCCACGCGCGACGCCGTGTTCAAGGCGCTGGGCGAGGCGGTCGGCATCCTGCGCACCGCCGGCTTCGCGGCCGACGTGCCGCTGGGCGTGCCGCAGTCGCGCCTGGTGCGCGGCCAGAAGATCGCGCTGCACGGCGGCGACGAATTCGAGGGCGTGCTCAACAAGCTGGAGTCGCAGGGCCAGTCGCTGATCGACCCGAAGGGCTACAACGTCAACTACGGCAGCAGCTACATGCAGGTCGTGACCTTCGACGCCAACGGCCCTGTGGCGCAAGGCCTGCTGACCTACGGCCAGAGCAGCGACCCGGCCTCGCCGCGCGCCTACGACCAGCTGCCGCTGTTCGCGGCCAAGCAGTGGCACCCGC
Source organism: Variovorax sp. (assembly GCF_965279555.1). Lineage (NCBI taxonomy): Bacteria > Pseudomonadati > Pseudomonadota > Betaproteobacteria > Burkholderiales > Comamonadaceae > Variovorax > Variovorax sp. The sequence continues at coordinate 2,912,284 of NZ_OZ257247.1, forward strand.
TGCCGTTCCACCCCGCCGACGTGCGGGCACAGCGCGAGGGCACGCCGCTGCAGCTCGCGTACTGACATCATCCCGTCCATGCCGCAACAGACTTCCCCTTCCCACACCGCCGCAAGCGGGCTCGACGAGCTGATCCGCATCGCGGCGGCGCAGCCGCTCGCGCCGGCCTGCGACCACTTCTACTTCCTGCGCCACGGCCAGACCGGGCGCAACGCGCAGCGCATCTTCCAGGCGCCCGACGAGCCGCTGAGCGAGCTCGGCCTGCAGCAGGCGGCACGGGCCGCCGGGCTGCTGGTGGGCGAGCCGATCCGCACCGTCGTCTGCAGCGATGCACGGCGCGCCTTCGACACCGCGAACACGGTGGCCGCCGCGCTGCGCCTGACGCCCTCGGCGCAAGAGGCGCTGCGCGAGCGCAATTTCGGCGCGCTGATCGGCACTTCGTCGGCCAACATCGACTGGGCTTGCGAGCCCGAGGGCGGCGAGACGCTCACGCAGTTCGTCGTGCGCAAGCGCGCCGCGCTCGACGCGGCCCTGCGCCAGCCCGCCCCGGTGCTGGTGGTGGCGCACGGCGGCACGCTGTACGCCCTGGCCGCGCTGCTGGGCGTGCCGGTCGATTTCAAGCTCCTGGGCAATGCGCAGCCATTGCGTTTCGAACGCAGCGGCCCCACATGGACCGTGACGCCGCTGCTGCGGCATGCAGATACAAACGGCGAGGCGGCCCTGGCCTAGGCACCCCGCGAAGCGCCCGGAACCCGCTCAAGCCGTCCACTCAACGAACCGCCACACAGCATGGAATTCAAGGACTACTACAGCGCTCTGGGCATCGACCGCACCGCGTCCGACGACGAGGTGCGCAAGGCCTACCGCAAGCTCGCCCGCAAGTACCACCCCGACGTCAGCAAGGAGCCCGACGCCGAGAAGCGCATGCGCGACATCAACGAGGCCAAGGACGTACTGGGCGACAAGGAGAAGCGCGCCGCCTACGACGCGCTGGCCGAGCGCGTCGCGCGCGGCGGCAGCCCCGACGGCCATTTCCAGCCGCCGCCGGGCTGGGACGAAGGTTTCGAGTTCCACCGCGGCCCCAACCAGGGGCCCGCGGACCACGCCGACTTCAGCGAGTTCTTCTCGTCGCTGTTCGGCGAGGCCGAGCGGCGCGGCGCCGCGCGCAAGAACTACAAGGCGCGCGGCGAAGACCACCACGCGGCCATCGAGATCGCCCTCGAAGACGCGCTCAACGGTGCCGAGCGCGAGATCACGCTGCGCGCGCAGACGGTCGATGCACAGGGCCACCCCCATTGGGAGAACCGCACGCTCAGCGTGAAGATCCCGCCGGGCATGCACCCGGGCCAGTTCATCCGCCTCGCGGGCCAAGGCATGCCCGGCCACGGCGGCGAGCCGCCGGGCGACCTGTACCTCGAAGTGCGCATCGCGCCGCACAAGCTTTACCGCGTGGAAGAGCGCGACCTGTACATGACGCTGCCCGTCACGCCCGCCGAGGCGGCGCTGGGCGCGCAAGTGCAAGTGCCGACGCCGACCGGCGGCGTGGTCGAGGTGACCGTGCCCCGCAATGCGCGCGGCGGCATGAAACTGCGGCTCAAGGGCCGGGGCCTCGCGGGCAAGACGCCCGGCGACCTGTACCTGCTGATCGAAATCGCGCTGCCCCCCGCCGACAGCGACGATGCCCGCAAGGCCTACGAGCAGCTGGCGCAAGCCACGGCATCGTTCAACCCACGCCAGCATCTGGGAGTCTGAGCATGGTGAATTTCACACTCACGACCGCCACCGCCATCAGCGCCTCGCACCCGCTCGCGGCCAGCGACCTGGCGCATGCCGTGGGCGCCGACACCGCCTGGGTGGTGCAACTGGTCGAGGTCGGCATCCTTCGCATCGAGACACCCGAGACCCAGCCCGAGCGCTGGCAGTTCTCGAGCGCCGACCTGCAATACGCGCTAGAGGCGCGCCGCCTGGAGCGCGACTTTGGCGTGGGACTCGACGCGGCCGCGCTGATCCTCGACCTGCAGCACGAGGTGCGGCGGCTGAAGGCGATGCTGCACGCGCACAGGCTGGGCTAGGCAGGCCCTTATTCGGTTCCCGGGCTCGTCCGGCCAGGCGAGCCGAGCGAGAATCCCGAGATGAGCCAACAGCCCCCCAAGATCCGATGCGCCTGGGCCCAGACCGACCCGCTTCTGGCCGCCTACCACGACGCCGAATGGGGCGTGCCCGAGCACGACAGCCGCGCGCTCTGGGAGAAGCTCATGCTCGACGGCTTCCAGGCCGGCTTGTCGTGGCTCACCATCCTGCGCAAACGCGATGCCTTCCTCAAAGCCTTCAAGGGCTTCGTGCCCGAGAAGATCGTCAAATTCACCGAGGCCGACGTCGAGCGGCTCATGCAGGACGCCGGCATCGTGCGCTCGCGCTCGAAGATCGAGGCCACCATCGGCAATGCGCGTGCCTATCTCGCCATGCAGGCGGCGGGCGAAGACTTCTCTGAATTCATCTGGGGCATGGCGGGCGGCAAACCCATCGTGAACCGCACCGGAAGCGTGCCTGTGAAGACACCGCTGTCGGAAGAAATCTCCGCCGCACTGAAAAAGCGCGGCTTCAAGTTCGTCGGGCCGGTGATCGTCTACGCATGGATGCAGGCCACCGGCATCGTCGACGACCACGCGGAGGACTGCCACCGTCACGGCGCAAGGCACAAAGCCAGGCCCCAATGAAAAAACCGGACACTGCTTTCGCAGGTCCGGTTCTTTTTTGGGCTTGTGACTGAAGCGGCTTGCGCCGCCTTCATTCGATTACAGGCCGGCTTGGCGCGTGAAGCTCAGGCTCTTGGCCTGAGCGGGGATCACGCTGCCAGCGAAGGTTTCGGGGCGCAGGTTCTGGCCCGGTGCGTGTGCAGCGGCAACAGCCTGGCTGCGGACGGTGGCGCGGTCGACCGACGCGGCCAGGACGGGCGTTGCGGTCGATGCAGCGCCTTCGTTGTCGCCATAAGCGTTGCCGGCACGGGCGGCTGCCACGGCTTGGGGCGCCACGTCGGCTCGGCTGTAGCCGGAGGTCAGGGGCTGCACGCCTTCGTAGGTTTCTGCATGGGCGCCAGCGGCGGCGAGCAGGGACAGAGCGGCGGCGGCGAGGATGTTCGAGGTCTTCATTTCAATTCCTTCTTCATTGGGCTTTTGAGTGCCTCCAGTGTGCACCACGATTCCTAGGGAAAACCCTATGCAATCGAATCGCAGTGTTCATGAAATTGAAACAATGACGAGGAACTTTCTGACTCCGCTAACGCAAGTGCCCTTTCATTCGCTCAAGACGAGCCGAGTTTGCGTACCTTCTTCCTGCTTTGCCAAGCGGCACACATCCGCATGCACATCGCGTGCCAGCTCCTAGTCTTCCTTCATGCCCGTGGCCTTGACCACGCCGCCCAGCCGGGCGCGCTCTTCGTCGACGAACTTGGTGAAGCTCGCCCGCGTGCCGCCGATGGGCTCGATGCCCATGCCCTTAAGGCGCTCGACCGTGGCCGGCGTCTTCATCGCGGCGTCGAGGGCGGCGGCCATCTTGTCCAGGATCGCGTCGGGCGTGCCGCGCGGCGCGTGCACGCCGGCCCAGTGGGCGATGCGGATCTCGGGGAAGCCCTCTTCCGCCGCCGTCGGCAGGTCGGGGTATGCCGAAATGCGCTGCGTCCACGTGCCGGCCAGCGCCTTCAGCTTGCCGCTCTTCACATAGGGCAGCACCACGATGCTGGCTTCCGAGGTGGCCTCGACCTGGCTGCCGAGCACCGCGGTGATCGACTCCGAGCCGCTCTTGTAGGGCACCACGTCGAGCTTGCTGCCGTACTTCGTCTCGAGAATTCCCTCGACGAAATGCGGCGTGCTGCCCGTGCCCGCGGTGGCCCAGTGGAAGCCGCCGCCGGACTTCCTGGAGGCAGCGACGAACTCCTTCAAATCCTTGTAGGGCGCATTGGCAGGCACCACGATGACCGAGGGCGCAAGCCCGATCATGGCAACCGGCACCAGCGCATCGTCCTTGTACGGCATGCTCTTCTTGATCATGCTGTTCGAAACCACGCCGGCCGCGCTCACAAGAAAGGTGTAGCCGTCGGGCGCACTCTTGGCGACCACGTCGGCCCCCAGGATCGCGCCCGCGCCGGGCTTGTTGTCGACGATGACCGGCTGGCCGAGCTGCTTCGACGCGCCCTCGGCCGCCGCACGGGCCATCAGGTCATTGGCGCCCCCCGCGGAAAAGGGAACGACCAGCCGGATCGGCTTGGTGGGCCACGCCTGGGCGGCGGCGCCCTGCGCGATCACGGATACGGCAAGCCCGATGGCCAATGAAGCAATGCGGATGGGAAACATGAGTGAGGTTCTCCTGTGTTGTTGTGAGGTATGAAGAAGAAGAAGAAAAAGCCCGGCACGCCAGGCTACTCGGCCTTGATGCCCGCTTCGCGGATCACCTTGCCGTAGCGCACCAGCTCGGCACGGATGAGCGCGCCAAACTCCTCCGGCGTGCCGCCGGCCGCGCCCACGCCGGTGGGCTCGAGGCGCTCTTCGACGTCCTTGGCGCGCAGCATCGCGTTGAGTTCGGTGCTGAGCCTGGCGAGCACCGCCGGCGGCAGCCCCTTGGGCGCCACCAGCCCGTGCCAGGCCACCACGTCGTAGTCGGGCAAGCCGCTCTCCGCGACCGATGGAATGTCGGGATAGGCCGGCAGCCGCTTCGCCGTGCTCACCGCCAGCGCGCGCAGCTTGCCCGCCTTCACGTGCTGCATCAGCGCCTCGGTGCCCGCGAAGAGCATGTCGACGTTGCCGGCCAGCAGATCGTTCACTGCCGGGCCGGTGCCCTTGTAGGGTACGTGCGTGGCCTTGGCCTTGGCCATCTCGAACATGTACTCGGTCACCACATGCAGGTGGCCGCCGGCGCCGCTCGATGCGAATGTGAGCTTGCCCGGATCCTTGCGCGCGAGCGCCAGCAGCTCCTGCAGGTTGCGCGCAGGCACGCGCGCGTTCACGCACAGCACGTACGCGCCGCGCGACAGTTGCACCACGGGGGTGATGTCGGCGACGGGATCGAAGTTGAGCTTGTAGAGCGCCGGATTCACCGTGTAGCTGCCCGCTATCAGCAGCAGCGTGTAGCCGTCGGGCGCCGACTTCACGCCGATCTCGGTCCCCAGCACGCCGCCCGCGCCGGGCTTGTTGTCGACCAGCACCGACTGGCCGATGCGCTCGCCGAGCTTGCCGGCCGTCAGCCGCGCGATGAAGTCCGAGCCGCCGCCCGGTGCGAACGGACAGACGATGCGAATGGGCTTGGACGGAAACGCCGCAGCCTGCGCCCGAGCGGTGCGGGAAACCAGCCCGCCGGCTCCGGCGAGCACCACCGCGGGGGCCAATGCGGAGAAGCTGCGGCGGTCGATGTTCATGCTGGCGTTGTTCCCGAAATTGATGGCGCGGCTGCGCGATGCAGACACCGGGCATTGCACGCCCTGGAACGGGTTTTGGCCCTCGGGATTTGTCCTAGCGCCCGCAGGGGATGGCCCGCGGCGAAGCTGTGCTCAGGAGCGCGGCCAGCCGCGTATCAGCGTGCGCAGCGCCACTCCGCCGCTGCCCTTGACCTCTGCGCGGTAGGTGCCCACCAGCGCCTCGCGCTCGGCTGCCGCCTGCGGCTCGTTGCGCCAGGCCAGCAAGGCGGCCACGTCTTCGCCGGGCGATGCGGCCAGCAGCGCCTGCGTGATCTGCTTCTCGAACTCGCGCGCCACGATCATCAGGTTGCGCGGGCGCGTCGAGGTCACGCCGCGCGACCACAGGGTGTCCAGCGCCATGTCGAGCGTGCTGTCGGGCAAGGCGCTGAGCTGGCCGCCGTTGCCGCGCGCCAGTTGCTTGACCACCGCGCTCATCAGCAGCTGGCTCGAGAAATCGATTTCGCGCACATCGCCCACGGCCATGCGTTCGAGCAGTTCGGTGCGCACCGGGTCGGCCGGCTTGGCGCGTTCGCGGCTGAAGAACTCCGCCTTGCCGGCCTCGCTCATCGCGGCGTAGTCGGCGCGCAGCTTGGCGAAACGGGCGACGGCGGCCAGCACCTGCGGGCTGGGCGCGGCACCGCCGTTGCCGGCCGATGCCACTTCCTGCTGGATCACGGCCAGGGAAGCCTTGGCGCTGAATGCGCGGCTGGAGGCAGCGTCGAGTGCCTTCAGTGCCTTGTCGGCGATGGCCTGGTCGTCGGGGTCCAGCAGCTCGCGTGCACCGCGTGCGACGGCGCCCGGCGCATACGAAGCCTGGTAGCGCGCCTGCACGCCCTCGAACTGCAGCAGCGCTTCCGCACGGCTTTGCGCCCAACCCATCAAGGGGGCCAGGAGCAACGCAAGCAACAGAAGGAAACGGGTCGGGGAAAGGCGGTTCGAAGAAAGCATGGCGACATTATTGGCACGCCCGCATTTCCCCTCCCTGACCTGCTCAGAACAGGCTTGCGCCGATGTTGATGAGCAGCGCCAGCACCGTCGTGTTGAACAGGTACGCGAGGATGCAATGCACCGAGCCGATCCGCCGCAAGGGCTTCGACACGAAGGACACGTCCGCCGTCTGCCCCGAAGTGCCGATCACCGCCGAGAAGTAGAAGAAATCGCCATAGGTCGGCGCCTCGTCATCGGGAAACTGCAGCCCCGGCTTGCGCCCCTTGCTGACTGCCGCGTAGTAGTCGTGCGCATAGTGCAGCGTGAACATCATCTGCGTGAAGGCCCACGACGACATCACCGTGAGCCCGGCCAGCGCGATGTGCGCGATCTTCTCGAGGCCGTGCATGTCCTTCACCACAGCCAGCTCGCCGCCGATGGCCGCGAGGCTCGCGATGGCCGACACCACCACCAGCACCAGAATGACGATCTGCCCCTCGTCCTGCAGCTGCGCGCGGTAGCGCATGTGCTGCGGCGATGACCGGATCATCATCGTCGCGGCCAGGGCCACGTAGAGGCATGCGCCGGTGTTCCATGCAATGAGCAGGCGCGTGACCAGATGGGCCTCGATGGCCGAGGGCAGCAGGATGCCGACAGCGATGGCAATGGCCGCGGCAATGAAGAGCCGTGGCCGCGCGACCAACTGGCGAAGAAGTGGGTGTCTTGGAGTTTTCATCTGAGGTCGTGCAGAGCGGCGTCGAGGATACGGCGCGCGCGCCGAAGTGGCGACTGTCGATGAAACTCCTTCGATGGCCCAAGTCCATCCCATAGAAGGCCGAGCGCAACCGGTTGGGGTCGCGTCGGCTCAGGACGCCCCGTCGTCCGGCGTCTTCCACGCGGGCGCCATCGCCCGCCGCGCCGCATTGAGTTCCGCCATCGAGATGTGCAGGTCCGCCATGGTCTGCACCAGCAGCTCCAGCAGCGCGGCGCGCTGCCGCAGGCGCACGGTCTCGGCGCGGCGCGCGCGCTGGGCCTGCCGCGCGGCGGCCTGGATGGCGCGGCCGGTCGGCGAATCGTGAAGGTCCGCCGCCGGACCGCCGGATGCTGCGCTCGCTGGCATCGCGCGGATCACGCAGCGGCGGATACGCCCTGGGCACCACCAACCGCGCCGGCCACTTCAGCGCCGACTTCGGCATTCGCCGCGTCGCCGCGCGTCTCGGCGGCGGGGCCGTAGTTGCGCAGGTGCAGGAAGAACTCGCCCATCATCTGCATCCACAGGCGCACGGCAAAAGTGAGGTATGCAGGGCTCACGCCGCCGGCCACGACCACGTCCATCTCCAGCACGACGAAGTCGCCGTGCTGCGCCACGCGCGCGAAGCGCTTGGTGCGGTGCCACGAGGCAAGCACAGCCTCCGGCAGCGTGCCGCCCTGCACATGCAGCGGGCAGCTCAGGGTGAAGTCGGTGTACTGGGTGGTGGTGACGGGGTTGCCCCACAGCACCTGGAAGCCGATGCCGTGGCTGGCGCTGTGCAGGCGCACCACGCCGTCCTGTTCGATGGTGGTCACGGCGCCGCCGGCGGCCTTGATGGCGTCCGACACCTGCTCGGGCGTGACGGCGTCCAGCAGGTCATTGAGGGGAGCGGCTGCAACTGCAGCGGCTTCGGCGGTGTTGCTTGTGGTTGTGTTGTTCATGGTGACCCTGTGGATGATGGTGATGGGTTAGTTGGTTTTCCTGATCGCGGCGTCCAGCGCCGCTGCATCGATGCTCAGGTTGGTGGCCGGCGCCACTTGCGCGAGATAGGCCTGCACCAGTTGCTGCTGCCGCTGCTGGCGCAGCGCGGCCTGCAGCTGCGGCTTCATCTCATCGAGCGTGGCGGTGCGTGCCGGCGTGATGTCGAGCAGCTTCACCACATGGAAGCCGGCTTCGGCCTGCACGGGCTCGCTGACCTGCCCCGGCTTGAGCCTGGCGACGGTGTCGCGCAGCTCCGGAAGAATGCGCGCGAGCGGCAGCGTGTCGACCTCGCCGCCGCGCTCGGCGCTGCGCTTGTCCTGCGAACTGGCGCGAGCCACGGCCGCGAAGTCGCCAGTGCGGGCCTGGCGCGCGAGCTTCGTGGCCTCTTCGCGCACCTTGGCCACGGCGGCCGCGTCGCGGTCTGGCGTTGCCAGGTAGATCTGCGCAACACGGTAGGCAGCCGGCAGGTTGTAGTTGGCCTTGCCCTGCTCGTAGGCGGTCTTCACCTCGGCGTCGGACGGGTAGCCCGCGGGCACCTGGCTCACCGACTCGAGGTAGCTGGTGCTCACGATGCGCGAAGTGACTTCGCGCGTGGCGGCATCGACCTTGGCCTTGACGTCGGCACGTTCGGCCCAGCCCTTGGCGCGCGCATCACGCAGCACGGCTTCGCTCAGCAGGCGCTGGCGCAGCCAGTTGTCGAGCACGGTGCGGTCGGCCTTGATGGCGGTGCGCTCGGCTTCGGGCAGCGACTGCAGCAGCCGCTCGATCTCGTCCTGAGCCACCGTGGCTTCGCCCAGGCGGGCGACCACCGCGTTGCCGGCGGCTGGCGCCTGCGCGCCAGCCATGCCGGCGGCCGACATCAGCAGCACCAGCGCGGCGGAAGAAGGCTTGAAGCGCCTCATTGCTTGTCTCCCGATGCGGGTGCGGCGGCAGCGGGCGCGGCGGCGGGTGCGGGTGCATTCACCGCGCGCACGTCGAACTTGCCTTCGTACAGCTTGTCGCCGTACTGCTGCGCGATCTGCTCGAACTTGACGCGGCTCTGCGCGGCAAAGGGCTGGCGCGAAGCCAGCACGCTGCCCAGGTCGACGGTCTCGTAGGCCTTCAGGATCTCCTGCCCCACCGCATAGAGCTGCGCGTTCTTGGCCTCGCACTGCGCGATGGCGGTGCGGTGCGTCGCGGCTTCGGTGGCCAGGCGCTGGCGCTCGGCCTCGGAGGCGCGCGCCATCTTCAGCAGGTCGTCGTAGGCGCCGCGGTACTGCGCGATCTGCGCGGTGGCTTTCTCGTTCGTGGCCTGGGCCTGCTGGCGCAGTTGCTGGCTGCCGGCGCCGGCCTGCTCGCGCGCGCGGCGCTCGGCCGCCAGTTGCGACTGGCTCTGCGCCAATTCTTTCTTGAGTGCCTCGACTTCGGAGGAACCCGCCGCCGCACCACCCGGCCTGGCCGGCGCCGCCGCGGGCTGCCCCGCTTTCAGCGCGGCCAGCTCGTTCTGCGCCTGCTGCAGCTGGGTGGTGGTGGCGCGCAGTTGCGCGCGCAGCCGCTCTTCCATGCTCTGGCCGCCCGGGGCCTGCTGTGCGTGGGTCACGCCGGCCGTGGCGGCCAGGGTCGCCAGCAGCAGCGCCGGGAAGATTTTTCTGGACACGGATGGCTCCTTAGAAACGCGCATTGAATTCGAGCTGCAGGGTGTCGATCGACTGCGGCGGTCCATAGACTTCCTTGGTCGAGATCCAGCGGCCGGTGAACCACATGTTCTTGTCGATCGCATACGAGCCGCCCAGGAAGTAGCCGCGCGCATTGGTGCCGCCGCCGTGGAAGGTCGAGTCGTTGTAGCCGTCGGGCATCGCATCGGGCTCGATGCGCTTGTAGCCCGCCAGCACGTTCCAGTCTCCGCGCGCGGTCGGTGCCGGCTTGCCGTAGGTGGCCTGCAGCATGTAGGCATTGCCGCCGCTCTTGAAGTCGGCCTGGCTGGTGCCGCCGGTGGCGCCAAAGTTGTTGACGATGGCGCCGCGGATGCCCGCGCGGTTCCAGATGTCGCGCGCGTCGTAGGCCGTGTTCTTCACGAAGTTGGCGTCCAGGCGCAGGTTGTTGCCCGCCACCGCGGTGTCCCAGCGCAGGTTCAGGTCGATAAGGCGGAACTTCGATGCCAGGCCCACGTATTGCGGCTGCGGCGTGCCGGCCGGGTTGAGCGGGTCGAGCGAGATGTCGCGCAGCAGCATGAGCGTGTTGCCCTTCTGCATGAAGGCAGGGCGCGACCAGTCGGTGCTGCAGCCGTCGGCGCCTGCATACAGCGCGCAAGGCTGCGAGACCTGGCCGCTGATGTTGCGGAAGTTGTAGTACGCCAGCGCGCCGCGCACGCGGTTCTCTTCGTCGAGCTTCCACTCGGCACCGGCCTGCGCGCCGAAGAGCCACTTGTTCTCGCTCTTCATCTTGGTCTGGCTGCGGCTCGGTGCGTTGTCCGACGAATACTCCAGCGGAATCAGGCCCAGCGTGCCGAACAGCGTGAGGTCGCGGTTGGCCGCGAGCTTCTTCTCGAACTGGGCGGCAATGCCGTCGAAGTTCAGGTCGCTGGAATACAGCAGGTCGGTCGACATGAACGGGTTGCCGAAGCGGCCCGCCGTCACGGTGAGCCAGTCGACCGGCTTGTGCGAGATCCACATCTGGTCGAGCCACACGCTCTTCTTGCTCAGGCCGCCGCCCAGCGTCTGGGTGGTCGAGACCGGGCTCTCGTCGCTGCCCGAGGCCAGGCGCACGCCGGCCTTGGTGTTCTCGGTGATGTCGGCGTACACGCCCAGCCGGGCCCGCGCGCGGAACAGGTTGCGGCGGTCTTGCCGGGTGTTCAGGATCGACGGCAGCGCCAGGTTGGTGTTGGGGTTGACGTCGTAGCCCGTGCCCTTGTTGAGCTCGGCCCAGTTGATCTCGATGTTGCTGTTGTTGCCCGCGTAGCCGCGCGACTCGTTGCGCACGCGCACGTCGCCTTCCACGCGGATGCGCTTGCTCCACTCGGGCGTTTCGTTGGGTGCGGCCCAGCCTTCGTCCTTGGCCTGCGCCATGACCTGCGCCTTGACCTCGTCGCGGATCTGGTCGCGCACGGTCTGCGAGATGTAGGGCACGCGCACGTCGCCGGGCTCCAGCCGCACGCCGCCGGCGTTGCTGGCCGACGCGGCGGTGGTGGCGGCCGACATGCGCTGCGCCTGCTGCGCGGCCAGCGCTTCGGTCTGCGCCTGGGCCAGCAGGGCTTCGCCCACATCCTTGGCGAGCGTGCCGCTCTGGATCAGGCCGCGGATCAGCTTGACCATGGCCGATTCGCCGGGTGCCGCGGCGGTTTGTGCGGAGGCATTGCCGGCCGCGAAGACGAACGCGGAGGCCACGGCCGCCGCGAGCGCGCATTTGCGCAGGGTCGGCATGGCGCCCCGGCTCGAGATGTTCTTGAGATGGTTCATCGCTTCGTTCACAGGATTGAATGGGTCAGGCAGGGCTTGCGGGGCGGCGGCGTGGTGGCGGTGCTGGTTCATGGCCGGCGCCCCTTCATGGAAACGCGCATCGGAAAGCGCAGCGAGGCCGGCGGTTTCTCGTCGATGCGGTCGAGGCCGCGCAACATGGCCAGCACCGCTTCGTCGCTGTCGGGCGTGCCGGTGCTGCGCACCAGTTGCACGCGCGTGGTCTTGCCGTCGGCGCCGAGCCAGATGTCGACCTGGATGTCGTCGAACACCAGCTGCCGCGTGCGCGGATCGCGCGACAGCGCCTGCTGCAGCACGCTCGACACATAGCGCGCATAAGAGCCGCTGCCCAGGCCGCCGCCGGCACCGGTGCCGCTCATGCCGCCGCCGCTGCCGGCCTGGATGCCGAATGCGTCGTTGCCGGCCTGTCCGGCGCTGTCCATGGTCACGGGGTCGCCGAGGTCTTTCGACGGGCTGGGCGGCGCGTCGTCCTTGGGCGGCTCCAGCGGCTCGACCGGCTTGGGCTCTTTCTCGACCACTTCGGGCTTGATCTTTTCCGGTTCGGGCTCGGGCAGCTTCTCGGGCTCGGGCGGCGGTGGCGGCGGGGGTGGCAGCATCAGCATCGGCGCGTCAGCCACCACGCGCTTGGTGCTCGCGGTGTCCGACAGCAGGTGCCATACCAGGGCCACCAGCGCGGCGACGATCGCCAGGCCGATGGCCACCCCGCCCCAGCGGCGCCAAAGCCCTGCACCACCCGCCTTGACGCCCGCGCCAGGCGCGAAAGCAGGAGAACTCGGGTCGCGAGGTTTCACTCTCCGTTCCTCACTTCTGCTTGCCGGTCACGAGGCCGATCTGGTTCAGCTCGATGCGGCGCAGCAGGTCAAGCACGTCCACGACCTTCGCGTACTGCACGCTGGCATCGCCGCGCACGATCACGGGGAAGTCGGGCGACAGGGCCTTCTCGGTGCGCAGGCGCTCTTCGAGCTCCGGCAGCGTGACCGGGTAGGCGTCGAGGAACACGTTGCCCGCGTTGTCGATGGTGATGGCCTTGGTCTTGGGCTTCTCGAGCGCCACCGAGGCGCTGGCCTTCGGCAGGTCGACCTTGATGCCCGGGATGCTGGCGTTGCTGGTGAGGATGAAGATCACCAGCACCACCAGCAGCACGTCGACGAAGGGCGTGATGTTGATGCCGCCCGCGCGCTTGCGGGTGCCGAACTTGGCTGCGGTGTTTGCCATGGTGCCCCGTCCTCAGGCACGACGCGCGACGGCCTGCGGCACCGAGCGGCCTTCGCCCTGCTCTTCCGCCAGGCGCGTGACGAACTCGTCGACGAACACGGCCATGTCGGCGCCGATGGCGTCCGAGCGCGAGGCCAGCCAGTTGTAGCCGAACAGCGCGGGAATCGCGACGCCCAGGCCGGCGGCGGTACACAGCAGCGCGGCCGCCATGCCGGGCGCCACCGAGTTGATGTCCACCGCGCCGGCCATGGCCGCCACGACGAACACCAGCATGATCCCGATCACGGTGCCGAACAGGCCGACGTAGGGCGCGCCTTCGATGGTGGTAGAGAGCCAGTTCATGCGCTTGGACATGCGCTCGGTCTCGCGCACCATCACGCCGTCCATGGCCGCGCGGATGGCGCCGATGGTGGCGGTGGACACGGAGTTCAGGTCGTAGCCGCGGTCGTGGCGGCGGCGCATCTCGTCGATGGCCACTTCGTACAGGCGCCACAGCGAGGAGTCGGCGCGCACGTCCTGCGGCACGGTGTTGTTGACGGCCAGGCGGTCCAGCGGCGCGCCGGCGGCTTCGCGGAAGTGCTCGATGAAGGCGGCGTTGGCGCGCGAGGTGGCGCCGTAGCTGCGGCCCTTGCCGATCATGATGGCCCACGACAGCGCCATCATCAGGCCCAGCAGGCCCACGACGACCCATGCGTCCAGCGGCATTGCGGCCAGGATGAAGCCGAAGTGGCTCTTGCCGGCCTGCTGCTCGTCGGCGCCGAACACGGTCAGGCGCGACTCGGCGCCTTGCGAGACGGCATCGGCCAGCAGCAGCGCGTCGGCGCGGGCGACCTTGGACACGCGCACTTCGTCGATCGCGCCGGTGAACGGTGCGAAGGCAGCGGCGGCAGCCTGTGCATTGGCGGCGGCGGGCGCGGTGGGCGCCACGTCGGCGCCGAGCGCGGCGGCGCTGTTCAGCGCGGGCAGCTTGGCGGCCAGCGACACGGTGGGACGGCCGCCGACGTAGAGCGCCACGCTCTCGCCTTCGGCCTTCACTGCAATGTGCGACCACTGGCCGGCCTGGATCGGCTGGCCCGGGGTGCTGCGCTGGCCGTTGACCTGCACGAAGGGCACGCCCTGGTCGATGCCGACCACCAGTTCACCGGCGCCGTCGCGGCGGGCATAGATGGCCTGGCGCGCGCCGAGCTGGTCGGGCTTGACCCATGCGGAGAAGGTGAGCGCGCCGCCGGCCTGCACGGCGAGCGACGGCGTGGCCGGCAGCATCAGCGCGCCGTTGCCCAGCTGCGCGCCCTTGCCGATGACGGTGCCTTCGACCGGCACGACGGCGGTCTGGCCGTTGTTGGCGTAGGCGGTGGTGTCGCGCGGGGGCACTGCGCCTTCGGCGAAGTGGTAGACCAGCGTGTAGTCGGGGTCGAAGGTACGCTGGCCGTTGCCCGAGGCCGGGGCCTTGGGGTTGCCGTAGTACATCCAAAGCTTCTGCGGCGTGCCGGCCGAGACGTTGGGCACGTCGACCCAGATCAGCGCCATGCCCAGCAGCGGATCGAACTGCTCGATCTGGTGGTTCAGCACGGTCTTGTCGTCGGCCGCGACGAAGCGCAGGTCGGCGCCGGTCTCGCTCACGCCTTCGAACTTGAAGTTGCCGGTGTGCAGGCGCACCAGCACGGGCACGCGCCCGGCATCGCTGCCGATGGCGCCGGCCTGCGGGCCGCCGTCGATGGTGACGGGTTTGCGGTAGGACCACTCGGCTTGCCACCAGGCGTGGGCCAGGCCCGGCAAGAGCGTGCTCAGCAGCGTGAGCACGATGAAAAGTATGCGTCGCATGACAGGGGTCTCCGAAAAGCTCGTAGAGAGAAAAATTGAAAGAAGGAAACTGGAAGCCGCGTCGTCAGTAGTTCGCGGTCAGGCTGAAATTCACGCGCGGGTCGTGGCGCTTGGTGCGGGGCCCGTCCTTCAGCGGATAGCCGAAATCGACGCGGCCCGAGAAGTACTGCCCCACCTTGAAGGTCGTGCCCAGGCCCACGGACGCCAGCTGGAACTTGTCGTTCTGCTCGGGCAGCGGGCTCTTCAGGCGCAGGCGCGCCGCATCGGCGAAGGCATACACGCGCCAGTTCTCCACCAGCGGGCCCAGCAGGGTGATGGGCTGGCTGCGCAGCTCGAGCGAGCCGACCACGCCGTAGTCGCCGGTGACTTCAGCCGACAGGTAGCCGCGCACAGAGTTCATGCCGCCGCCTGCGATCTGCTCGCTGGACACCAGCGGCGAGTCGGTCATCTGCGCGTTGAAACGTGCCGCCAGCTGCTGTCCGCCGTCGAAGGTGTAGGTGCCGTTGAGGTCGGTCTTCAGCACCATGAAGCTGGGCGAGGCCTTGTAGCGCTTGTAGTCGAAGGCGGCCCAGTCGCTGGTGTAGCCGAACGAGCTGCTCGTGCCCACCACCAGCGACACGCCCACGCCGTACTGGCTCTTGTCGCTCTGGCGGAAGCCCGAGTAAGACAGCGTGATGGGCGCGTACTTCAGCGGCACGGTGTCGCCGCTGCCCTTCAGGCGCAGCGCTTCCTCGTTGTTCTTGAAGTCGACGCCCACGCTGAAGGCATGCCACCAGTTGCCGGTGTTGGGCACGGTGTAGGTCGCCTTCAGCCCGAACGAATGGCCCTTGCCCAGCACGTTGGTGCCGCCGGTGGTGGCCACGTCGCTGTCGGACACGTAGGCGTTGCCTTCCAGGCTCCAGTTGGTGCCGGCCAGCGGCGCGTTGTAGCTTGCGGAGATGACCTTGGTCTGGCTCAGGTCCTGCGGCGCGCCGAAGAAGCTGATCGATGCGCTGTGGCCCATCTGCCAGAGGTTGTCGTGGCCCAGCGATGCGGTGGCGCGCAGCTTGCGCGTGTCGGCGCTGTAGTCGTTGTTCAGGCCGACGCTGGCACGCCAGGGGTTGCTGTCGTCCACCTTCAGGTCGACGTCCATCGTGCCCGGCATGCTGCCCTGGCGCACCAGCGGCATCACCTGCCGCTTGGGGCTGCGGTTGAGCGCGGAAAGCTCGGCCTGCGCGGTGTTGAAGTTGGGCACGCCGCCCTCCTTCAGCGCCGGCACCTGGTCGCGCACGTCGAGCGGCGAGTTGTACTCGGCACCCACCACGCGCACGCGGCCCACGCGGGTCTCGTTGACCTGCAGGAACACGATGCCCTGCGTGACCTGCTGTTCGGGCAGGTCGACGTACACCGACTGGTAGCCGGCCGCCTGGTAGGCCGCGAGCAGCGCGTCGCGCGCGCCCTCCACGTCTTTCAGCGTGCGCTCGGGGCCGAGAAAGGGCGTGACCGCCTTCTCGATGGCACGGGCGTCGAGCACGGTGTTGCCGCGCACGATGTATTCGGCAATGTCGACCTTGCGGGTCGACTCGGGTGCTGCCGCGGCGGCCGGGGCTGCCGCGGGTGTGGATGCGGGTGTGGACGGCGCCGGGGCCTGGGCGAACACCGCGCCCTGGGCGCTCATCGCCACCACTGCCAGCCACACCGCTCTCCAACACATCGGTGGGCCATTCTTCATGTCATGCATTTACAGCTCGTTCTCAAAGATGAAGCTCGCTTGGCAGCAGGGCATGTCGGAGAGACGCCATGTCGCTGCTGCGTACGCTTATCTAGACGCGCGGCGTTAACGGCGACTGCCATTTGTCACAAAAACTTCATCAAGAAAAAGACATGAAGTCCGCCTGACGGGTTTTTCTGCGCATAAGAAGAAGGGCCTCCACATGGGAGGCCCTTTCTTTGTGACACGGCGATGAAATTCAGCGCCGAATGCAGCGCGTGTTCAATGCGCCATTCACTGCTTCAGCGCACGCTGCTCGCCCGGCGTGAGCGACTGCATTTGCGCGGTAGTGAGCGCGCCCGCGCCCAGCACCTGCACCACGCCCTTCGGGTCGTAGGCCGCGCCGGTCACGCCGCGTTCGCGCGCGCCGCCGCTGCCGTTGCCCGCGCCGCCTTCGGGCGCATCGTTGCCGAAGCCGAGCACGCGCACCGTGAACACCGACGGCAGTGACTGGCGCTGCGCCGCGCGCTCGCGCTGCAGCACCTCCTGCGCGGCGCCGGCCGCCTGCGACGCGGCGGCGCTCGCGTTGGTGAGCGCGCCCACGTTCACCGCCGCTACCACCGGAATACCCACCGACTTGCCCTGCACCTGGATGTTCTCGGCGTTCACCACGTGCAGCGCCGCCAGGTTCACGTTGCCCGACACGCGGATGCCCGCCTCGCCCGCGTCGATGGTGCCCAGCGGCGCGATCAGGTCGACGTCGCCCGGCGGAATCTCCGGAATCGGGTTGAGCGTGGCGATGCCGGCGCCCGTGTTCGGCGTGTTGGGTGACAGCGCGACGTTGCCGACGTTGTCGTAGGCGCGCCGCTGCGGCGTGTAGACGATGGTGGTCTTGGCGCCGCGACCCGCGTTGATGTCGCCCTGCGCCGACCACGCCAGCACGTTGCCGCCGAAGGTGGTGAAGATGCGGCTCTGCCCGAGCAGGAGGCTGCCGTGCGTGTAGACGTTGATGTCGCCCTCGCCCTGCGTGAGCAGGCCCGAGCCCTCGCCCGGCGTGAAGCCGCCGTCCACGCCCACCACCGCGCGCCCGCCCGGCACCAGCAGGCTGATGTCGCCACCGAAGTCGGTGTGCATGCCGGCGTCGAGCACTTTGTAGTAGGGCAGGCTGGAGCCCGCGCTGCCCATGGCCAGCCATTCGTCGTAGCGCATGTAGGTCTTGCCGGGCAATGGGCGCTTGGTCGGCTCGGCGCTGCTCTGCTCGAAGTACTGGGCGCTGCTGAACATGGTCAGGTCGCCCATGTAGCTGCGCGGGTTGCCCTGCGCATCGTGTGACGGCAGCAGCGTGGCGATGGCCTCGCGCCCGCGCAGGTAGCTGCCGCTGCGCCGGCTCTTCGGGTCGTTGTACTCGCGCCCGCCGGCCTTCAGCTCGGCGTAGTACACGTTGCGCAGGAAGGCACGTTGCTGCGGCTGCGGCAAGGCGTCGAAGAAGGCGCGCGCGTCCATCGTCCGCGCATCGAAGTGCAGGCCCAGGCCGTTGGCGCCGCCGAAGCGCTCGGTGAGCCAGTTGACCAGGTGCAAGCCGCTTTCCAGGCGGTACTCGCGCTCCAGCGTGCGGATGGCCGCGCCGCTGCCGGTGTTGCCGGTGCCTGTGCCTTGACGCGCACCGTCAAGCTCGGCCTGCTTGCTCGCCATGTACGCGGGGGCCCCCGCCTCGTCGCCGCCGTAGCCGAACTCGCGCGCGAGCCATTGCGACAGCGACAGCGCGCCTTCGTAGGTACGCAACGCCTTGCCCGGCTGCTCGGCGAAGGACTGCCCGGCGTTCGCCAAGTTCTTCGGATCGAGATAGCGCGCGGCGAAAGCAGCCCAGTCGGCGCCTTCGCGGCCCGCGCCCACAGTCACCGCAATGCCGGCGCCGCTGCGGCGATCGCCCGGCACCACGCCGGGCCCGCGCGCCACCGAACCGATGCTGCGCAGCTCGGCCTTGTCGGCCATGTACACGTCTCGGCCCGCCGTGAGTTCGAGCTGGCCGGGCCCGGCCACGTAGAAGGTGCTGTAGCGGATGTCGCGGCCCGCTTCCACCACCGACACGTCGTCGATGTTGTTGTGCACGATCAGGTTGCCCGTGGCAAAACCGCTCCCCAGCGAGGGCCCCGGCCGGTACGGCGCATTGCTGTCGGCGCCGCGGACGCGCGTCCAGCCCAGGGCATCGGCCGGCAGGGTCTCGGTGACGCCCAGCGGTGTGCCGGCATTCACGATGTCGCGGCCGGCGCGGATCGCGACCGGGCCGCTGCCTTCGTACCAGGTGTCGATCGCGCCGGTGACCTCCGAGCGCGAGATGATGGAGCCGGTGCGCAGGCCGACGATGTCTCCCTGGACCGCGTAAAAGCGCGACGGCGCCTGGCTCGTGACGCTGTAGCCCGAAGCCGTGGGCGACACGAAGCTGAACAGCGGATAGCTCTGGGAAGTCGAATTGGGCACGGAGCTGCCCGACACCAGCACCGAGGGTGCGATCGCATCGGCGTGCACGTTGGTGATGCGAAGCGGCCCGTACCAGACGGCCTGGCCCAGACCGACGAAGCCCGGGTTGAACGGCGTGGGCAGCATCGCCGGATCGACGCCCGAGGGCGTGACGGCGTAGCCGCTCGCGTAGATCGAGTCACCGGCCAGCAGTTCGAGCTGCGGCTTGCCCTGGCGGACGAATTGCGCGCCGACCGGTGTCGGTGCCAGCAGGATGCTGGTGCTCGATTGGTCCGGCACGTTGCTGCGGTTGGACGTGCCGGTCACGGCGTTGCCGTAGTAGAGGCTGCCGTTGGCCGCCGCCGCGCGCAACACCGAGGGGTAGATGAATCGGTCGCCGCTCGCCACCTGGTCGCTCATGCCGCGGTTGTCGGTCCAGGCCATGCCCGGCGTCAGGTTGCCGCCGGCCGAGAACAGGTCGACCGCTGTCGACGGCGTCCACAGCGAGAACCAGCCGATGCCGCCGCCGGCGAAATGCGAGCCGCTGGAGGTGAACGGCACGCCGCTGTTGAACTGGGGCACGCGCCCGGCATCGGTCACGGTACCGATCACCAGGTCGCCGCGCGCTTCCATGCGCAGGCCGCTGTCGCCCAGCACCAGCACCGGCCCGCCGCCGGCAATGCCGGAGCTCGACACGTTGACACGCAGCGCGCGCGACTCCGTCGGGTCGGCCCGGTCGTAGCGCAGTTCGATGCCGCCCACCGAGCCCGCGTCCAGGCGCAACGCGCCGCGCAAGTTGGTGAAGGTGCCGTTCAGGTCCTGCCGCTGTTCGGTGCGGCGCAGGTCGGTCGCGAACTGGCTGTTGCCGTTGGGGGCGAAGCTGCGCGTTTCGGCCACGGGGTTGAGGCCGCCACCGATGCGAATGTCGAGGTCACCGCCGCCGGTGAGCACCAGCTCGCCTGTGGAGGTCACGCGGCCGGTGCTGCCCACGGCCAGGCTCAGGCCCTGGCTGCGCGAGACGAAGGCGGCGTTCCAGTCGCTGAGGATGTTGAGCATGCCCGCATTGCGGCCTGCCTCGAAAACCAGGTTGCCGCCGCCGAGCGTGCCGAAGCCGGTGAAGCCCGCCAGGTAGGGTGCGCTGTCGTTGCCGGCGCCGGCCACATAGGTTCCGTAGTTGATCCACCAGGCAGTCGGGACGTCCTGGGCCACGGTGCCGCCGCCCTGGCGCCAGAGCCATTGCCCGACGGAGCTGGAGCCCGTCATCGCACCGCGCACGCGCAGCGGTTCCGTGCGGATCAAGCCGCCGGCACTGCCGATCTGGTCGCCCATGACGTCGCCCCCCGCGCGCAGCAGCAGGTTGCCGCCGTGCTCGGGGTACCACGCCTGGTAGAGGCTCTGGCTGCCGCTGCCGTCGACGAAGGGCGCGAGCGTGTTGCCCAGCGAACCGAGCACGCTGCCGTCGGCCTGTCGGCCGCGGGGCAGGTTGTGAAGATCGGCCTTGCCCGGCGCGGCCAACGAGGCCGAGGGCGTGCCGGCGGTGTAGACGCCATACGGCGAGGTCATCAGGATATCGCCGCCGGAGACCAGGTCGAGGTCGCCGGTGCCGGTGCGCAGCACGCTGAAGATCGGCTCGCGCAGCGGCTTTTCTTCCAGCCGGGTCTCCGGCGGCTTCCCGGGTCCGGTCTGCACCAGCAGCGGGCCGGCGCCGAAGTCGTTGAGTTCCAGGCCGCCCCAGCCCATGACCTCCTCGACCTGCGCCGGTGTCAACGCCTGCCCGGGGTGGATGTCGAAGCCCAGGCCTTGTTCGTTCCAGAGCGCCACGTCGGCATCGATCGCCCACATGAACTCGCCGGGTGTGGCGGTGCCGGGAATTTCAACCCTGATGAAGTTGGAGCCGTAGTGCGTGTCGGACAGGCGGATGCCGGCCCTGGCATGCGGCTGCGTGAGGCGCGTGTCCGCAGCCGACAGGTCGGCGCCGCCGACCAGGCGCAGGTCCCACGACTGCGAGCCTTGCGCCAGCAGCGGCGCCAGTGCCCAGGTGCGGCCCTGGGTGCCGTCGGCCTCGCGATTGCGCAGGTCGACGAAGTTGATACCGCCCGGCAGGCGCACCAGGGTTTCACTCGGAATGACCGCGCCCTTGGCCAGCGCGAGCGGCCGCGCGAGCAGTACGCCGTTGAGAGGCGCGCCCGGAAAGGCCTCGTCGCGGATGTCGCCTTCGGGGAAAGGCAGCGCCACGCCGTGCGGCCAGGTCATGGCCGCCACGTTGGCGACGCTGTTCAGGCGGAAGCCCGCGCCCAGACGGGCGCCGGCGGGCAGGGTCACGTCCAACGGGAGCACCGTGCCCGCGGCATACAGCACGTTGCCGGCCGCATCCTGCACCGCGCCGCCCAGCACCATGCCCTTGGCCATTGCCAGCGGCTGGCTCAGCCTGACCGTGACGGGCAGCAACGTGCCGCGCGCCAGGCTCATGGCCTGCATCGGCAGGTCGTAGTTCAGCACGCGGCCCGACTGAAAGAAGGTGCCGGTGTCCAACGTCACGCGCCCGCCTTGCGGCAGCACCACGTCGCCGCCCAGGGGGATGCGCCCGCTCGGGAGCACCCAGCCCTTGTCGTCGGGCGTGACCGGCAGGCGCGCGCCGTCGAAGCCGTCGCTCAGGCTGCCGAAGACGTCCAGCCGGCCCTTGGCGCGCAACACCAGCGCACCGGCTTCGCCCGAGCCCGCGACGCCGGTGCGCGGCGTGTGGGGGTTGATGCCCTGGTAGCGGTAGCCCGACAGGTCGATGTCGCCGTCCAGGTGCAGGTCGCCGTCGGCCGTGCGGCTCGCGATCTCGATGCCCGGGCGCAGATGGAAGGCATCGCCGTACGCGCGCAGGCCTTGCAGCCGGGTGTTCATCAGCGTGCCGTTGGCCAGCGCATTGGCCATGAAGGCCGTGCTGTCGGCGTGCTTGGTATCCAGGTAGGCCTGCGTGACCGACTGGTAGCTGCGGCCGTCCACACCCATGTCGGTGCCGACCGGCGCATCGTCGTAGCGCCAGAAGGCGTTGAGCATGATCGAGCGGGCGCCGTCGATGGTGATGCCGCCGGCGGCGTCGATGCCGACGTCGTTGCCGGTCGCGCCGCCCAGGCGTGGTGCGTTGAGCGCGACGGTGCCGAACATGCGGCCCGAGCTTCCCGCGCGCAGGTCCATGCGCACGCCGGGTTCGATGCGCAGGCGTCCGCTGCCCGCGTCGATCTCGATCACAGCGCGGTTCGGTGCGTCGATGGCCTGGCCGTAGCTGTCCACGCGCAGCACGCTGCCATGCGCGTCGAGCACGGCGTTGCCGGCCAGCGTGACGCCGTTCTTCGCCGCGAGGCGGATGCTGCCCACCTGCTCGCCGCTGGCATCGACGGTGCCGGCCACCGTGAGCTGGCCGTTGTCGACCGACACGTTGATCTCGCGTGCGCGCAGCTCGTTGCCAATGCGCAGGTCGCCCTGCTTGAGCTGGAAGCTGCGGCCGCCGACCACGCCGCCGTCGTTAAGGCGCTGGTTGAGGCCAGCGAAGTCGTCGATGTGTTGCGCGCGAATGTCGGCACGACCCGCAGCGTAGGGCACGTCGGTGCCGCCCGCGTCGTAATGGCCGCTGCTGGCACCGCGCAGGGTGCCAGCGAGGGACACGGTGCCCGCGGTGTCACCCAGCGCCATTGCCACGATCTTGCCGGCGCGGTTCTCCACCGCCGACACGTCGATGGCCGAGCCCGCCGCCTGCGCGATATTGCCTGCACGGCTTTCGAGCAGCACGTCGCCGCCCCAGCTGTGCTTGGCGCTGTCGAAGAAGTCGATGCGCCGGCCTGCCATGTCGACCTGCGCGCCCGCTCCCAGCAGCAGGTCGCCCTGCGCCGCGAGGCTGAGCTTGCCGCTGGGCAGCAGCACGGCAGTGTCCAGGCGCAGGCTGCCTTTGCGGCTGTCGAGCGACAGCTCGGCGCCGAGCGCGTCGGCCAGCGCCGCGTTGTCGGGCACGCCTGCACGGGCACCGGGGAAGGCCACCGCTTCGATGTTGCCGCCCGCCACCATCTTGTTGACCGACCCCGCGCGGCCAGTGAGCAGCGGCGTGCGCAGGTGCAGCGTGCCGCCGCTGTAGCTGAAGTCGTTCAGGGTGTCGTCCCACGCACCACGGCTCTGGTAGACCGACAGCGAGCCGCTGCGGTTGGCCGTGATGCGCTCGCTCGCGTTCAGGCTCACGTCGGCAAAGCCGAGCGTCGTGCGATCGAAGGTGTGGACGGAATCGACGCGCGCACCGGGGCCGAAGCCGAACTCGATGCGGCGCGCGTCGATGGCCAGGCGCCCGCTGCCGGTGCCCGCGCCGCCGGCCACCACGTTGCCGGCCGGCGTGGTCGCGCCGTTCCACACCAGCGTGTCGGTCTGGATGCGCGCAAGCGCGTCGGCGCTGCCGTGGCCATAGATGGCGGGCGTGCCCAGCACCAGCCGCTCGACCGACGAGCGGCCGGTGGCGGGGTCGATGGTGGAGAGCGTGGCCGTGTCGTAGAGGTTGAGCGAATCGCGCACCGTGAGAACCAGGTTCTCCAGCGCAGGCGCGCCCGCCTCGGTGTCGCCGCGCAGCAACCGGTCGAGCACGCCCTGGTTGAGCGTGAGGCCCGGTGGCAGCGCGCCGCGCGTGGCGGCGTCGGCCAGCGACTGCTCGCTGCCCACGTTCACGCCGCCCACGGCCAGCACCAGGTTGCGCGTGCCGTAGCGCACCGCTTCGCCGAGGTTGAAAGCGTTGTCGGTCGCGGCCGTGATGGTGCCTTCGGAGTACAGGCGCGTGACGCCGCCGCACGGCGTGAGCGTGCAGACGCCGATCCGGATCGCGCCCGCGCCCTTGCCGTCGCCTTCGGTCGGCAAGGTGGGCGCCAGCATGTCGAGCCAGCCGTTGGACACGGCCACCAGGCTGTTGGGGCCGGGCGCGAAGGCGAAGCCGTCCGTCGAGTCGTAGGCGGCCTTGCCGCGCCCCAGTGTGTTGATGCTCGCGCCCTGCTCCACGGTGATGCCGCCGGCGCGCGAACTGGTGATCAGAAAGACCTCTGCCGCGCGCAGTTCGCTGCCGGCGCGCAACACGACGGAGCGCGACTGCGCCGCGGCATTGACCATGTTCGCCTGCTGCAGGCTGCCCTTGCTGTCGAGGTAAGAAGCCGTGAGCTGGCCGCCGATGACCAGGCGTGCGGCGCCGATGGCGTTGAGCTCGGAAGCGTTGATCGACACGCCGGTGAAACCCGGCGTGCGCAAAGCGCCGTCGGGCAGGATCTCGAAGTCGCTGCCGCCGCCGGCCGACACCGTGCTGCCGCGCCCGCCCTCGGCCGGCGCGGCCAGCACCGTGCCGGCAAAGCGCAGTTGCTGAGGCCGTCCGAACGAGCCGGTTTGCGTGGGCGGCAACAGGTCCAAGCGCATCGACTTGGCGTCGCGCTCCAGCACCGCGCGCGGCACGCCTTCGCGCAGGGCCTGCGCTTGTGCGAAGGCGCTGTAGCCCATCTCGTTGTACTGCGAGTAGGTGCGCAGCGTGTCGGCCGGCGTCAGGATCACCTGCGTGGGCATCGCATCGCGAAACGCAGTACCGGCCGTGCCGAGCTGCCCCGAGGCCGCCCACGACCCGTTGCGCATGGCGTTGGCCGTGCCCATGGCGCCCACGCTGGGCGCCAGGCCGTTCAGCTCGACGCGGAACGCACCCGGCATTAGCGCATAGGTGGAAGGCAGCAGCGTGTAGGTGCCCGCAGGCAAGCCCGGCACGCCCGCGCCGATGGTGATCTGGCGACCCACGGCAGCGCTGCTTGCGCCCTTCTCGCCGTTCTCACCATTCACCGGCGCATAGGCAGTCGACATGCCCGGAACGATGGCATACACCGGGTTGGTCGCAAGGCCCGGCAACACGAAACCGCGGCCGTCGACGCCGCGCTGCATCAGCGGGTTCATGCGCGCATCGACCGAGCCGCCACGGCCCGGCAGGAAGGCCGTGCCTGTGAGTTCGCCGCCGCCAGACAGGTCGACCACCGCGCCCGCGTGCACGTCCACCGCGTGGCTCACCAAGTTGACCGACGGGTCCCAGCCCACGCCCCGATACACCACGTCCTTGCCGTTGACTACATAGTTCAGCCCGTCCGACGTGCCGCCATAGGGCATGCGCAGCCCGGCCGCGCTGACCGACGTGACGCTGCCCGGCATCAGCTCGACAAGCCCGGTGTAGCCGCTGCCCGTTGCACTGCCCAGCGTGATGCTGCCCAGCGGCGCACGCAGCACGCCGCCCTGCACCACCTTGGCCGCCGACAGCGTGAGCTGGCCGAACGCACTCTGCGGCATGCCCGGCAATGCGTCGCCGATGCGCTCGACGGTGAGGGTGCGCTGGGGGTCGAACGCGACCTGCAACGTGCCGAACTCAGGGCTCAGATTGCTGTAGCGTCCGACCGCCACGGTGCCGATGTCGTTGCTGGCCGGATAAATCTGCGCCGCCGCGAGCGTGAGGTTGCCGGCCACATAGAGCCCGCCCCGGTCTTGAAAGCGGATGTCTCCCTGACTGGCCAAGCGCATGTCGTCGAAGGCAAAGCGCTCCACGGCCACCTTCTTGTCGTTGTTCAGATAGATCAGGCCGCGGGTGCCGGTCATGACGTCGCCGGCGATGTCGATCTGATCGGCATCCACCCGCAGGCTGCTGCCTGCCGCCACCTTCGGAATGCCCAGTTCCCCGCTGCCCTGGCCGGCGTTGCGCACGCCGGTCACGGGGTTGGGCATGAGCGTGTTGTCGACCTGGCGGTTGGCCGAGCCGCCAAGGCGCACGTAGGGGGCGCCCAGCACGATGCGGCTGTCGATGGGGGCGTTCTCGACCAGGCCCAGGCTGCTGGCGGTCAGGCGCAGGCTCTGGCCCAGCCGTAGTTCCACCGAGCCGTCGAAGCTCAACACGCCGTTGACGCCCAGCGCCAGGTTGTCGAAGCCACCGGCCTGGATGCGGTCCACGCCGACGCGCGCGCGGCCGTAGGTCAGCGCGGGATCGGCAGCGCCGGCCCGCAGGCCGGCCGCCAGCACGCCGTCTCCCTGCGTCTGTGCCAGCACCAGTTCACGCGTCTGGCGCACCGTGTCGGTCACATTCGGGCCCGCGAAGGTGAAGTTCGCGACCGGGCCGTAGATCGGCGTCTCCAGCGTCAGGGCCAGCGTACCGCCGGCCGCGCCAGCGCCGCCCGAAGCGGCACGCATCTGGCCGTCCAGGTACAGGCCGCGCGAAGAGGTCAGCGAGATCACGCCGCCCTGGCTGGGCGCTTCGACGGGCCCCGCACCCGGCTGGTACAGCGTGGCCGTGGCGCCCGAGGCGTCGAGCCGCGCACCGGGGCGCACCACCACGAAGGCGTCGGCCTGCGCCGACTTGCGGGTATCGAGGTCGAAGGGCACGCCAATCTCGATGGTGCCGCCCGCGCTGACCTTGCCGTAGGCATGGCCGAGCGAGTCGGTGGCGGTGAAGGCGCGCCCGGACACGTCGAGTTCGGCGTGCTCGCCGATCCAGATCGAACGGTTGTCGCCGCCGCCGTTGGCCACGCCTGCCGGCCCGACCTCGTTGTAGGCCCCGCGCAGCACCGAGATGCGTCCGCCCGCGGCCTGCAGCAGCCCATCGATGGTGGTTTGCGCATTGCCTTCGAGCGCAATGGTGCGGCCCGGGTCGACCTGGATGCGCGCACCGGTTCCGATGGTCAGCGTCCCTTCCGCTTCCAGCGTACCCGCCTTCAGCGACAGGTCGGCGCCGTCGCGCATCGTGAGCGTGCGGCGCACCGCGTTCTCTTGCTGCAGCGGCGGCAGCCAGGCCTGCAGCGCCCGCGAGGTGTCGCCCCCGGTCGCCAGCATGCGGCCCGCGGCCGGGTCGAAGCGCAGCACCGGCATGACAACCTGCAACTGCGCGCCGTCGACCACCGAGATGCCGTCGGGCGAACTCACCGCGTAGCGGCTGAAACCGCGCTGGAGAAGGCCGGGGTCCAACGCTAGAGAAGGCGCCACCGCAACCGTGTCGGGCCACACCGTGCCGGTGGCGATGCGCGTGCCTGCAGGCACCATGGTCGGGTACCGGGCCACAGTGCCCGCCTTGTAGACGGTGGTCTGCTCGAAGGTGGGCAGGCCCTTCGGGAACACGTCGGCCGGCAACACATAGCCCGCGGGAATGTTGGCGATGACGACCACGGCGCTGCCCGCGGGCACCACCTGATTGGCGGCAATGAGCTTGCCCGAAGCCAACTGCACGGACGACGTGCTCACCCATGGCGCAGCGGTGATCACGGGGTTCTGCTCGTTCAGCCGCGGCCGCGAGTCTTGCCGCACGACCTGTCCCGGCGCCAGCCTGTCGCTGGTCACGGAGAAATCCATCGGGATCGACGCGCCCGCGCCGATCACGTAGTCGTTTGCCAGGCGCAGCGGCTGCGCGCTGGCCAGCCCGCCTTGCAGCACCTTGTCGGCATCGATCAGCACGCCGCCGATGCTGACGGTGGTGCCGTGTTCCAGGCTCAGCTTGCCGCCGCCGCGCACGCCGTAGCCGCGCAGCTCGCCGTCCAGCGTCAGCGCGCCGGCGCCCAGGTTCTGGCTGGCACCCAACGTCACGTTGCCGCCCTTGCCGCCGCGCAGCGAACCGTCTTCCATCAGCGCCGCGCCCGAAGACACGTCGATCAGGCTGCCCGTACCAAGCGCCACGCTGCCGGTGCTGCGCACCGACACGTTGCCGCCGTCCACGTAGGGCAGGCCGGCAATGTTGCTGCGGTCGACCTTCAGGTTGGTCCAGAGGCCGCGCGCGTCGAGCGTCACGCCGTCGGCCACCCCCGTCTGGGCGAGGTAGCCGCCGGGCGGCATCTTCTCGATCGGCTGCTCCAGCCAGGGCTGGGCCAAGGGCGTGTGGCGCTCGATCATGTTGCCCAGCAGGATGCTGCCGCCGCGCGCCGTGAGGTCGGCATTGACCTTCACCTCGGTCGCGTGCAGCGCGAGCGTGCCGCCGTGGGCAACGCTCACCGCGCCGTTCACCTGGATGTCGCCCGCCGCATACACGCGCAGCTCACCGAGCCCCAGGCTGCTGAGCCAGCCGGCGTCGAGCTGCAGGCTCTTCGTGGCCGCTTCAGGCAGCGGCTGCGCGAGTGCGAGGTCGTCGGCCAGATGGCGCGAATGCGTGCCGATCTCGACCTTCTCGGCCATCGCGTCGGGGCTGTTGCGCAGGTTCTGCAGGGCCTTGTCGTAGTACGGCGTCAGCGCGCCGATGACGAGCTGCCCCTGCTTCGCCACGGCGGTCTGCACCTGCAGGTAGCCGTCGATGCCGGCGTCGCGTGCGCGTTGCTGGCGCGGCCCCTGGAAGGCAGTAGTCGTGAGTTCGCCTTCGAGCACCGCGGCACGGGTGGACACCACCAGCCGGCCGGCGTCGCGGCCCACGGTGTAGCCGCTTTCGAGCCGCTGCTGCGGTGCGATCAACGGGTTGTAGAAAAGGTCGGTGGCCGAGTCGCCCCAGCGCTTGTGCACCGACTCGAAGCCCTTGTACACGCCGTCGTACAGCAGGTCGCCCGGTGCCTTCGAGGCTTCGTAGAGGCGGCCGTCGCGGCCCTTCAGGTAGCTCTGGCGGATGTTGCCGGTCTGCACGTCGATCGTGCCGCCCGAGAGGTTGATGTTCGAGCCGCCCTGCGTCACGAGTTCGCCGCCGCCGAACTGCACCGTGCCGCCCTGCGCCGCCCATTCGCCGATGCCGTGGCCATTGGTTCCCAGGTAGCCGCCCACTTCGAGCAGGCCGCCGGCCGTGTACCAGCGGTCGCTGTCGTTGCCCTGCGTGCCCTTGGGCACGCGCACCAGCGTGCGCCGGTCGATCCACAGCTTGCTGTTGTTCAACCGCTTGCTGTCACGGTTGCCCGGTGCGTCGCGCTGCTCGTTGCCCTGCACGTCGACCTGCACGTTGTTGGCTTCCATGGCCACGCTGACGCCCACCGCGCCCGAAACATCGATGCGCGCGCCGCTGGCCACATGGCTGCGACGCACCGCGTCGACCATCACCTGGCCGCCGGTGGCGAGCGTGAGCGATTCGCCCTGGAAGTCGACATTGCCGCCGCTCGCAATGCGCACCAGCGACTGGTCTCGGCGGTTGAACCCGTCGCCGCCGGTCTTGTCGCTGTCCATCAGGAGCGATTCGCGCTGCACATCGAGTGCAGTGGCGGGCTCGGCGTCGAGCCGGATCACGGTGATGCTGCCGGGCGCGAGCGTGACCGTAGCCGCTGCCTGCTTCTCGTCGGCCACCAGGTGAATGGTGCCGCGCGTGTGCACGGAGGTGGTCGCTTCGAGCACGCCCTCCTGGTGCACCTGGCGACCGACCAGCGTGATGTCGCCGGTGGGCGCCTGCACAAGACCGCTGTTGACCACGCGGCCGGCGGCCGAGTCGGCCAGGTACAGCGGCGTAACCACGTTGCCGCGCGTGCTGGAGGTCTGGTTGGCGTCGGTGCCCATGCCCTTGCGGATCACGAAGGCATCGCCAGCGGCCAGCACGGTCTGGCCCGAAGGCGTCTCGATGCGCCCGCGGTTGACCGTCTCGCGGCCCGCGAGCAGCACGTAGCCGCCGCCTTCCGTCACGCTGGTTGGCTTGTGCGTGGCAATGCGCGCACCGGCCTCCACCGTCACGTCGGCCGTGGCTGCGCCGTGGGTGAAGCCGGTGGCTGTCGTCGACAGGTCGTTGGCCAACGTCGGAATGAAGGCCGAGGCCTGCGGGTCGCTGTACAGGCCCTTCTTGAACTGCGCGTCGCTGAGGCCCACGGCAGAAGCCACGAGGTTGCGCGTGTTCACCTGGCTGCTGCCGTTGAACACGATGCCGTTGCGGTTGACCACCAGCACCGTGCCGTCGGCCTGGATCTGCCCCTGGATCTGCGACGGCCGCGCATTCGGGTCGTTCACCCGGTTGAGCACGGCCCAGCTCGGCTGCTGCTCGAACTTCAGCGTGGTGTTCTTGCCGACGTTGAAGGTCTCCCAGTTGAGGATGGCCTGCGCGCCGGTCTGCGCGACCGTCACTTGCGTGCGGCCGCCGGCTTGCGTCTGCACCGGCGCATTGGCGTTAGCCCAGCCTGCGGTGAGGCTGGCGGTGTCGACCTTCAGGCCGCCTTCGGCCAGGCCGTCGGGCACGCCCTGCCCGCTCTCCAGCGCCGCGCGCCGGGCCGCCTCTTGCGCGGCCTGCTGCGCCGCGATGCCGCGCGCCGCGATGTTCAGGTTGCCGATGGAGCGCGCGAGCTGCTCGTTCGCGCGCTGCTGCTGCGCCTGCGGGCTGGTGAGCATCGACGCGGGCATGCCGTTGGGCAGCCGGCCGGTGGCCAGGGCGGTGCCCTGCGCCATGTTCTTCTGCGCCATCCACGCGCCGCTGAAGGCCTGCTGCGCCTGCGCACTCTGGGCGGAGGCGCCCGCAGCCAGCATCAGCGCGATCGCATGAACCATCGGCGTGAGCCGGGCCTGCGGAAAGAAGAAGGACGAAGAAGAATCCGGATTGCGCCGGGACACCGTGCTGCTGCGTTGCATGCGGACTTCCATGGGTTCGTGTTTCATTGCTCGAATCGATGCCACGAAGCACGCGCCCGGAAGGCGGACGGCCCGTGGTCTACCGAGCTATGACAGCGAAGGCGCGACGCGACTGCACCATGTCACGAAATCTTCATGAAGCGGCTTCGCGGCGCGCTCAGGCCTTGGCCATGCCCAGCAGCACGATGCCGCCGGGCAGCTGCGTCAGCTCCGCGCCGTACACGTCGCGCACGAGCATGGCCACGTCGTCGAGCCGGTCGATGGAAAAGCTCGCCTGCACCTTGCTGCGCCCGAGCGCCTCGCTGGTCAGCACCAGCCGGCCGCGGCGGTAGCGGTTGACCTCGGCCACCACCTCCGACAGCGGCACCTGGTTGAACACCAGCTGGCGGCGTCGCCATGCGCTCACCGGCCCGGTGTCGACCGCCGCCACCCTGCCGAGCCCCGCCGCGCCGTAGCGCAGCTGGCCCCCTTCGTCGATCCGCGCCTGCTGCGTGCCGCGTGCCACATCGACCTGGCCCGCGAGGCAGGTGACGCAGACCTCGCCGTCGATGTTGCGGATGTTGAAGCGCGCACGCACCGCCGACACCGTGCCGCCCGCCGCGGCCACGGTAACGCGCGCGACGGCGGAGGCCTCGGTGACCACCTCGGCCTCGCCCGCCAGCAGCTCGATGCTCTCGCCACCCTCCGTCTTGCGCTGCAGGTTGACGCGCGTCTGCGTGTTCATCTGCAGCACCGCGCCGTCGGCCATGGCCACCTCGCGCTGTTCGCCGGTGGCGGTGCGGTAGTCGGCGCCCCATTCGGTGACCGAGGCCCACAGCCCCAGCGGCGGCGACACCGCCAGATAAGCGACCGACGCCGCGACCGCGCCGCCGAGCAGCGCGCGCCGGCCCGCGACCGGCATGCGCCGACGCGCCTCGCGCTCGGCCTGCTGCCGCACGCGCAGCGCGGCCGGGGCCATCGCCTGCCAGACCTCGCGGGCGCGCACGAAGGCATCGGCATGGGCGCGGCTCTGCGCGCACCAGCGCCGGAAAGCGTGCGCGTCGTCTTCGGTGGCCTGTTGCGAGCCGAGCCGCACCACCCAGGCCTGTGCTTCGCGTTGCATGGTCTTCATCGCTTCGGTTTCCCCGGATTCTTCAGCTGCCATCACGCTTAGACTGTTTTCCCGCGCCGGGACCGAAGCGCTGGATGAAATCTCTTCCCAGCCGCTCGCAGCAATGCTCGAGGCCAGCGCGCAATTCTTTCTCGACGGTGCGCGCCGACACGCCGTAGCGCGCCGCGATGTCCTTGTGCGGCATTTCGTCCACGCGCGCCGCCAGCACGATGGCGCGGCGGCGGCGCGGCAGCTCGGCCAGCGCGCGCTCCAGCGCCTCCAGCTCGTTGCGGGCCTCGGCGCCGCGCGCGGGGTCGGCCATTTCGTCGGCCATGTCGTAGAGCTCCTCGACCTCGCCCACGCTCAGCAGGCGCGAGTTGCTCTTGCGCTGGTCTTCCGCCACGTTGAGCGCGATACGGAACAGGTAGGCCGACGGATAGCGCACCGCGCCGCGCACGGTGGTGTTCTCCACGCGCAGATAGGCCTCCTGCAGCGCGTCGTTGGCCAGGTCTTCGGAGCCGAGTCGAATCTGCAGATGCTTCCTGAACTGCGCGTAGCGCGCAAGGAACAGCGCGCGCAGCGCGGCCTTGATCGATTCGGGCATGCGATGCGTCGCCTCAGCCGGCCGAGCGGACGCGGTACGGCCGGCAGTCGCGCGCGGGGTCGGCACGCGGGGTCAGCAAGATGGTGACGGGCTGCGCCATGCCAGGCGGCGGCGGCGCGTCCATCTCGAGCGTGCGCAGGCTGGCGAGCACCGTGGCGTCGCGGGTGCCCTGGCCGCTGCTCTCGAGCAGGCGCGTGCCGCTGACAAGGCCGGCGGGGTCGATCCACAGCTGGATGCCGAGCCGGTAGCGGCCGAAGGTGTCGGGCTGCACGGCGCAGAGCACGCGGGTGATGGACGACTGCAGCACGGCTGCGTAGCCGGCCTGAATGCGCAGGCCTTCCGCCTCGGCCTGCGCCTTCGATGCGCGCGCGTTGCGCGCTTCCTCGGCGGCCGATTCGGCCGGCACCGGCACGAGCGTGAATGCGTTGGTCGCGGTGTAGCGCGCAGCAAGGCCGGTGCCCGCCAGCATGTGCTGCAGCGCGTCTCGCGGTGCGTAGTCGCCCTGCACCGCGGCGGCTTCGCGGCCGGCCGTGAGGCTGCTGGTGACCAGCACCGAATAACCCGTGATGCGGCCGAACACGGCCAGCGATATTTCGAGCGGCTGCACCGGCAGGTCGAAGCGCAGCAGCTCCGCGCCGCCGTCTCCGGCTGTCGTATTCGCTGCATGAGCCGCACCGATCCACAACGCCATGACAAGACACCAGGACAGTGTCAGGGCACCGCCCGATGCGGAAGTACGAGTCATGTGGCGGGGAGTCGGCAACGAAGGAATCTGTGGGAGTGCGGCCGCGTGTGTCGATTGCGGCCTGTCTGGCGTGCGGGCGAGCCTATCCGGCGCGCATGACCGATATGTGACGTTTGGTTTGCGCGGCGTTGCGAGCGACCGTGCCCGATCGGCGAGGTCGCAGGGCCGGCGTCTTTCCGATGACTTGTGCCCTGCCTAGACTGGCCGGCTCGTCGCCGCTGCGGCAGACGACCAGAACGAACATGGAGATGCGAGGATGCGCGAGTTCTTGTTGTATGGCGTCGCCGCCCTGGCGACATGCTGCCTCGGCGGTGCGGCCGCGGCCGAACCGGCGCAACAGCCGGCAACGGCGGCGGGCGCCGACAGTTGCGTGGAGGTGGTGGTCAACGGTGAACGCACACCCTCCTATGCCTGCCTGACGCAAAAGCTGCAACCTGCGTCGGCGCCACGCGGCCCCGACGGCGCCCAGCCGGGCCTTGCCTCGGAGGCCATCACGCAAAGGCCGTCCAACCAGCTAGGCCTGTTCAACCAGGCGGCCACCAGCAATCGCATGGGCAACACCTTCGGCACCTCGGTCTATCCGCAGCGTCCGCCGCCGGTGGTGCCTTCTTCGCCGCTGATTCCGCGTCCCTGACCCTGAAGAAGAACGTCCGCTCGCCGGGCGGCTCAGGGCAGCCCGGATTTGCCTGCGCAGCCGGACGACCCGCGCGACACTTCGAGCATGTCCGGCGCGAACATCGGATTGCCTTGGTGCGGCGCGATGTGCGAGAGGTTTTCTTCCAATGGCAGCAGGCCGCCGAAATCCGTGGCCGCAAAATCGGCATCGACGTGCACGCCGTGCTCGTCGCGCCGGACGAGGCCGCGGCTCTCCAGGTCGCGTATGGTCTTGTTGACCACCTCGCGCGACAGGCCGGAGTAAGAGGCGATCACCGACTGGGTGATGCGCTTGTCGTAGCCGCCGGTGACGGCCGGGGCCAGTTGGGTCAGCTGGTGCAGCACGCGGCTGACCAGGTCTTCGGACGACAGCGCGGAAATGCGGCGCAGCTGCCCGCGAATGACCGACATGCGCTTCATGGCCAGCCCCAGCAGGCCGATGGCCACTTCCGGGTACTGGCTGCACAGCTTGCGCACGGCCGCCACGGGCACGAGGTAGACCGAAGACGGCAAGGCCGCGACGAGCGTCTGCATGGCCTGGTAGCGGTCTTCGGTGAATGAGGGGCTGAGAAAGAAATCGTCCTGGCGGATGAAGTCGGTGGTGACGTCGCCGCCGTCTTCGCGGCCGTGCGCGACCACGCGCAAGAGGCCGCCCGCCACACAGTAGATGCGGTCCGTCCATTCGTCGGCGGTGAGCACGACGTCGTTGCGCCGGTACGAGCGCAACTCGCTGCACTGGACCAGGGCCGCGCGCTCGGCGGGCGGCACATTGGCTATGAGGGGATGCAGATACATGGCTGAAGGTTTTGGGGCCTGCGACGCCGGGCCGCGCAAGCGGCCCGGGCGGACAAGAAGCCCCGGCGAGAGAAATCTCGCCGGGGCTGGAGCGGCAACCCTTAGCGGGCCGACGCGATCGTGGACACGGCGGAGTTGCCCACCGCCGTGGCGGTGACCTGGTTACCCGCGGCGCGCAGGGTGCTGCCGTTGGTCGCACCCGTCACGCCCACGCCGTAGTTCACGCCAGTGGCCGTCGCGACGATGGCGCCGCTGTTGGTCTGGTAGTTGCCGATGGCAGCGGTCGGGCGGCCGGTGGCCGGTGCCGTCACGGTCAGCGTGTTGGTCGCGCTGTTGCCGTACGCCTGTGCAGCCACGGTGTTGCCCGTGACAGCCGCCGTGCCGCTGGTCAGGCCCGGCACGGTGCCCACGGCCTGGCCGTTGAGCGCGACCTGGTAGGTCCCCGTGGCGTTCGACGTCACCGCACCCGTGTTGCCCTGGGTGTTCAGCACCGCGGCCGTGGCCTGCGTGGCACCCAGCGTGCTGCCGGCCGTACCCGCGGTCGAAGCACCGTAGCTGCTGCCTGCCGCGACGTTCAGCGCGTTGGTGGCCGCGTTGCCGCGAGCCAGCGACGTGGTGCTGTTGCCGTCGATCGTGACGCCGCTGTTCAGCGCCGCGGCCGAGGCCGGTGCGGTGCCGTTCAGCTGGAACGTGGCCGAGGTGGTGGCGCTGGACGCCACTGCCGCGGAGCTGCTCTGCGTGTTGACCAGGCCGGCGTTGGCGCCTTGCAGCGCCGCACCGTTCAGGGCCACGCTGTTGTCGGCGCGGTTGGCGGAGGCTTCGGCCGTGGTGCTGTTGCCGGTCACGGTCACGCTGCTGTTCGCCAGGCCCGTGGTGGCTGCTGCCACCTGGTCCTGGTTGTACAGGCGCGTGCTGGCCGTGCTGCTCACGCTGGTCGAAGCGACCTGGCTGTTGTTCAGCACATGGTCGCCGGTAGCGGTGGCCGGATTCAGGTTCGCGTTGACGGCAGCGCCCACAGGCGTCACGTTGGTGCCGGTGACGGCCAGCGTGTTGGTCACGTCGTTGATCACGCCGAGCGACACGTTCTTGTTGCCCGAAAGAGCAACCGACGAGTTCGACACCGCACCCGGTGCGTACAGCTCGAGTGCCGAGCCGGCCGACACCGCAGCCGCGCTGCTCTGCTGCGACGCCAGGGCCGTGGTGGCCTGCACGCTGTTGCCGCTCAGCGCGACGCTGTTGGCCGCCGTGTTGGCGACCGCGCTACCGCGCTGGCTGTTGTTCGACACGCTCAGGGTCGAGCCCGAGACGGCCGCGCCCGCGGTGGTGTCGATGGCATAGGTGCCGAACACGCTGGTCGTGAGACTTGCGCCTTCGTTCACCTGCTGCACGTTCGACAGCGCATGGTCGGCCTTCGCGCCGGTGCCGTCAGGCAGCGGCAGCGTGCCTGCCGCTGCCACCGTGTTGCCGCTGCCCGCAGCGATGTTGCCGCCGGTGACGGACACGCTGTTGGTGGCGGTGTTGCCGGTGACCGCGCCGTTGGCGGTGTTGCCGTTGACGCTCAGCTGCGAGTTGGTGACCGCGCCGGCCACGGCGACGGTGACGCCGCCCTGGTTCGCGACGGCTGCCGTTGCGGTGGTGCCCGGAATCGTCGCACCGAAAGGCACCGTCTGTGCAGCAAGCAAGCTGTTGTATGTGGTCGTGGAGACGGTTCCCAGAATGCTGGCGGGGGCCGTCAGCAGGCCGGCGTTCGGGCCGGTGCCCGCCGACCAGCCGTGCGCGGTCAGATAGGCGATCTCCGAAGAGTCCAGGCTAGCCTGCGACACACCAAGCGTGCCGCTCGTGATGGTCGTGCTGCTGCCAAGGGTGTTGCCACCGAGGGCGTCCGGATCCAGCACGTGCGCGTTGTAAGTAAACGGCGTCGAAGGCGTAGCCGGCGAGCCAGGCGTACCCGCCAGACCAATCAGCGCATTCACGTCGGCACTGGTGCTTTGCGAGTTCTGCAGCGCGCCCGAGGTGGCGATCGTGGTGCCGGCAAGCGTCAGGCCGTTGGTGGCGCTGTTGCTCGTGGCCGAAGCGCTGGAGCTGTTGCCGTTGGACGCGACCGTGGAGCCCGTGACCGAGCCGCCGATGTCCGTGCGCACCTGTGCGGCGAGGGGCGAACCAGGATTCGTGGTCGTGTCACGCTGGGTGGCGGTGACGGAGCCCGAGCCGGTCTGCACGTTCTGCACGCTGAACGAAGCATCGGTGATCAGCTGCCCGACGTTCGACACGGCGCCCTGGCGAGCACCGGCGGTGCTTGCGGTGGACAGCGAATTGCCCGTCACCGACAGCGTGTTGCCGCTCGCGCGGTTGCCGTAGGCCAGCGCCTGGATCTGGTTGGTCGAGGTCGAGACCGAGGAGTTCGCAAGGTTGTCCTCGATGCTCGTGTTCACCACCGAGCCACCGGACGCGGCTGCCTCGACGGCACCGGCCGCGTTCTGCACGCTGGTCACGTTCGCCACCGACGAGAAGCCGGTGGTCGTCACGCCGGTGCCCAGCGCGAGCTTCGCGCCGTTGGCCACGTCGTTGCCGTAGGCCGCGCCGACGAAGGCGTTGCCTTCGTTGGTGACGGTGCCGCGCGTCACGTTGCCTTCAACCAGCACTTGCAGTGCGCTCACCGGCAGGATCTGCGCAGTGCCCGATGCGCTGGCGGTCACGTCGCCGAGCGCCGACTGGCTGCTCAGCACACCGTAGCCGGCGTTGACGTTGACGTTGCCGCCGACGGGGAACACGACCGAAGCGGTTCCGCCCGCCGCAGCCACGTTGGCGCCGTTGGCCGCGACGTTCAGGGTGTTGGATGCCGAATTGGCGTAGCCGACAGCGCGCTGCAGGTTGTTGGTGAGCGCCACGCTGGTGTCGGTCGAATGCGTGCCGATGTACGCGGTGGCCGTTGCACCGGCGAGTTCGGCCTGCACCGGCGAGTTGCCGTCGACGATCTGCACATTGGCCACGCCGGCGCCCGAGCCCACGCTGGTGCCGGTCAGCGACAGCGCGTTGCCCGCGCTGTTGCCGACGGCCACGGCTTCCTGGGTGTTGCCGGTGACAGCGAAGGCGCTGGCCTTGATGGTGTCGCCACCGGTGCCGCGCGAATCTGCGCTCAGGCCGATGACGGAGAGAGCGTTCGTGGCGCTGACCGCGCCCGAATAGTTGCCTTGCAGGTTCGACACCGTTGCCGCGCCGTTGGCCATCACGTTGCCGTCGGGCGTGCTGCCGCCGTTGAGGAATGCGGAACCGACCAGGGGCATTGCATTCGCTTCGAGCGACAGGTTCTGGCTCACGCTGCTGCCATAAGCGGTGGCCGCGGTGCGGTTGTTGCCCACGGTCACGGTGCTGGCGTTGTTGGTGCCGTTCTCGGAACCGGAGGTCACGCCGACGACCGACGGACCGGTGACGGCGTCCACGCTGACCCTGTAGTTGCTCTGCTGGCTGGCCAGAGCGGCGGTAGCTGCAAACGCAGCCGCATTACTTCCGCTGGCAATGGCGCTGGAAGCCGCGTTGCCGGTGGCTGCCGAGGTCACGCTGTTGCCCGACAGGTTGACCGAGCCGTTGTCGATCGACTGCACAGCGGCGCTGACGGAGGTGCCCAGGTTCTGGCTGGAGAGCGAGACGCCGACGTTGCCCTGGCTGTTGAGAATCGCCATGTCGGCCGCCACGACGGTCGACAAGGCGCCGCTGTTGAAGCTTGCCGTGTTGATGACCGGAGCGCCGGAGCCGGTGACGGACATGCCGTCGCCCAGCACGATCCGGTTGCCCGCCACGCCCGCCGCGCCCAGCGACTCATTGCCGGTGGCCGCGCTCGACACAGTGTTGCCCTGGACCGAGAGGCCGCCCGTCAGCGTGTTGGTCACGCCCACGGCGTTGCCGCTCACGGTCGCGCCGATGGTCGTGCCTTCGGTGACAGCGCTGTGGGTCACGCCGACGCCGGCAGCCTGGTTCAGCTGCAGGTTCGACACGACGGCCGAGCCGACGAACGTGGGCGCGCCGCCGGGCTGGATGCTGGCCGTGCTGGTCGCGGCGTTGCCCTTCAAAGTGGCCGAGACGGTGTTGTTGTCGAGCACCGGACCGGCAGTCACGGTGGCGTTGGTGGGCGAGGTCAGGCTCAGCGTGACCTCGTTGCCGCTGGCTGTCGCGCTGGAAGCGGCGCCCGTGCCCATCTGCGCCGAAGTGATGGCGATGCTGCCCTGCGAGTTGGCAAAGTTGCCGGTCGGCGCGTAGCTGATGTTCGTGGAGCCGAAGGTCCCGGAGGCGTAGTCGTTCGGCACCGTGCCGGCGATGGTCGAGGAGCCGCTGTTCAGCGTGGTGCTGGCCGCGATGGTGTTGGCCGTGTTCGAAGCGCTGCCGCTGGTGAAGCCGGTCAGGTCGACCTTCACGACGTTGTTGTTGGCGGTGCTGGACACCACGCCGCTGTTGGTCTGCACGCCGAGCGAAGCCGAGCCTTCGGCGCTCGAGTCGGGAGCGGTGCCGGTGAGCGACAGGTCGATCGAGTTGGTGAAGGTGTTGCCGATGGCGGTGGGCTTGACCTGGTTGTTGGTCGTCGTGTTGCTGGTGCCGGCCTGCGGGCCGACCACGGTGACGCCGGTCGTCGTGTCCGAGGTGTCAGCGGTAACACCGACGGTGTTGCCCTGCACGCTCTGCACGGTCTTGTGGCCAGTGACCGTCACTGTGGCCGGGGTGCCGAAGCTCACATCGGCGGCTTGCGCGCCGCTGCCCATCAGCATGGCGAGCACTGCCAGGCCGACGCTGCCGAGCGCCGGGGTACCGGCGCCGTGATTCTTGCGATTCTTCTTCATGGATTTTCCTTTTTGGATCGGATGACTGACTCGATCCCGAACGAGATCGATCTGGAAACGTGATGCGTTGTGGTGGTGGTGCGGTTGGGGACTCGGTGTCGGTTACTTCCCTCCGGTTGCGTTCTCCTCGCGGACCGTGCGGGCCGGTCCACCCCTCCCCGCGCCCTGCACGCGGAGCTTGGCGATCTCCTGCAGGCCGGCACCGTCGCGATGAATCGACGTGTCCGCCTTGTCAGGCCGCCATGTGACGTTGATGCCGCCGGGCGCGATTCCGCGCGATGCGAGCGCGGACGTGACCACGCCGATGCGCTGGTCGATCAGCATGTCGCGCTTGCCGGCGTCCCAGTTCTCGGTGTCGCGCGCCACGAGCACGACTTCGGTCGGGCCCTTGGCTGCGGCCGCGGCGATCTGGTCGAGCAGATTCAGCGTGCCGCCCGTGAGCGCGGCGGCGCCGAACTCGAACGGGATCTGCACGCTGGAGCCAGACAGGCTGGCGCCGGTCTGGCTGGCCGCGTTGACGGCCTCGCCCTGCTGCACCGGCGTGCCGGCCGAATCGACCAGCGGGTTGGCGACCTTGCGCAGCTTCTCGGCCGGCACCATCTGCAGCTGGTCGTTCATGCGCATGCCCAGGCAGGGCTCGGGGTCGACCTTGGAGACGGCGGCCACCAGGCGCACCACGCCCTCTTCTAGCGCGGCACGCACGCCCATCTGCACCGGCTCCTGGCCCTTGGCGCCGACGTCGATGTCGTACAGCTTGCTGCCGAAGAAGCGGAAGACGTTGAAGCCGACCTCGTAGCCGTTGAACTGCTTGGTCAGGCTGACGGTCTTGACGATCATCAGCGTCTTGGTGTCGACGATGCGCAGGTCCACGCCTACCGACTGGCTGAAGGTGCGCGCCTTGATGCCCACCTGGTTCACCGCGACCTCCGCACCGCCGGAGTTGATGTTGTAGTTGAGTTCGGTGATGCCGCCGACGATGAAGTAGTCGGACTTGTTGATGGAGCCGCCGAAGTACGGCAGCCAAGGCACCACCTGCCCGCCGTTGGGGCCGGCCAGTTGGTGCGAGCGGCCGTCGCCGAGCTGGCGGCGGTCGGCATAGCCGAGTTCGCGTTCGGCAATGACGGGGTCGAAGCGCTCGGCCACCTGCACCGCGCCGCCGAGCTTGCCGAGTGCCGAATACACCATCAGCGCGCCGCCCTGGGTGATGGCATTGCCTTCGTTG
This sequence comes from Variovorax sp., assembly GCF_965279555.1. Taxonomy (NCBI): domain Bacteria; kingdom Pseudomonadati; phylum Pseudomonadota; class Betaproteobacteria; order Burkholderiales; family Comamonadaceae; genus Variovorax; species Variovorax sp. Next base: position 2,952,480 of record NZ_OZ257247.1, read on the forward strand.
ATGCTGTACTTGCCGGTGTAGTCCTTCACGTCGCCCACGGTGATGACGATGGGCGGGCGCTGCATGGCCGCCACGTGATCGCCGAAGCAGGCGAGCACGGGCTCCATCGGCGTGATGTTCTCGCGCACGGCGGGGCCGAGGACGATGGGCGCCTCTTTCGGCGCGAGCTGCTGCTGCGGCGCGGTCACGCAACCGGCCAGGCTCATGACGGCGGCTGCCGCCAGCAGGCCGCGCGACGCAGCCGTTTTCTTGGCGCGCGGTAATGCGCGGATCGACTCGAACGTGATCATTCTTTTTTCTTCCCTGTCAGTTGAGCGCGCCGAATGCGCATGCCGAGCTGCCGCTGACGCTGGCGCTCTGGTTGCCGGTGTTGGTCTGGTTGGAGTTCAGGGCCTGGCTGGACCAGCCCTGCACGTTGCTGCTGGTGGAGCCGTTCACGAACGAGCCGACGGTGCCGGTGTTGGCCTGGCCCGTTGTCACCGTGCCCGCGCCGCCGTAGCCGGTGTTGGCATTGCCCGTGGAGTTGGCGGCGGCGCCGCTGGTGCTGGGCGAATTGGCAACCGTGCTGTTGGTGCCCTGGTTGCCCTGCGCCGTGGCCGTGACGTCGCAGTTGTACTGTTTGCCGATGTAGGTGTTGGTGGTGTAGTTGGCCGCGCCGTAGCTGCCGGCCTTCTTGCGCTGGATCATGTCCTGCACCGCGGCCTGGTTGGCCTTGTCGGCGGAGGTCTGGAACTGCCAGGCGCTGTTCTCGCCCACGTTGTTGGCCGAAGCCCCCACTGCCGCGACCACGAAGAATGCATGCACCCCCAATCGCGTGCAGTGCCTGAACGAGACGAAAGACAAGCGCTGGCGCAACCGGAGGTCGCGCGCGCCGGGGGTAACCTGGACGAGTTGGTTAGGCATAGGATTTCTGCGGGAGAGAGGGAACGTTGAAAGGTGAAGCGGTGTCATGCGCGCGTCGTGCTGCGCGCATCGGGCATGCGCAACGCGGCTTCGAGCGCCAGGTACTGGGCCTTGGCGACGATGTCGTCTGCACTCGCGTTGTCCGAGTGCATGACGCATTGCTGCATCAGGTCTTGCACTGCGCGTTGCAGCTGGAGCAGCTCGGTGTTCAACCGGGCAAGGCGAAGGTGCAGGTCCGTAGGCATGTTCATGAGAAGTCCACCTGTTGGCGCCGGGCGGCGGGCGCCTCGGCGTGGCTTTGCGGCTCGCTGCCGCGAACGCTGTAACCCTGCAGCCACTGCGCGCCCGCAGCCAGGGCGATGTGCACGTCGTCCTCGCGCTCGACGCCGTCGACCACCACGTGCGTCGCAAAGTGGCTGCACATCGAGACCATTCCCTGCAGGCACTCGCGGCCGAAGGCGCTGCTGCGCGCACGACGCAGGAAGGACGCGTCGAGCTTCACGATGTCGGGGCGGCAGGCCTGCACCGCGGCCAGGTTGTCGCCGCCGCCGCCGAAGTCGCGCAATGCGATGCGGCAGCCGCGCAACTGCAGCTGCACGCAGAAATCGCGCGCCGCTTCGAGGTCGGGAAGGCCGCTGTTGCCGATGATCTCGATCACCAGGCGAGAGGCCAACGCGAACTCTTCGTCGAGCGCCGACAGCAGCGAAGCCCACCAGTGATCGGGCTTTGCGCTCTGCGCGCTGATGCGCACCCCGATGTGCGCCGAAGGCCGCAGCCTCAAGGCCTCCATCGCGCGCCGCAGCACGAGGCGGTCGAAGGCGCGCGCAAGGCCCAGGCGTTGCAGGCACGGCAGGAACACCTCCGGCGCGAGCGATGCGGGCTCTCCGCGGCCCGGCGCAATGCGCGGGCGGCCTTCGCGATAGAAGATGGTGGCGATGCCGCCCGCGTGCACCACGGGCTGCCATCCGAAGCTCAGTCCCTCGGCCAGCACAGCCTCGCTGACGCGCACGGCGACGTCCATGTCGGCGCGGTAGCGCTGGCGCCATCCATCCGCCCTGCTCTCGCCCAAATCAGGGAAGGGCTGCGCGGTCCACAGCGTGAGTTCGATCTCGGCGTCGCCGAGCTGCTCGGGCGGGCGCACCTCGATCCAGTCGGCATGCAGTTGCGCCATCGCGGTGATGCCCTTGACGCGCACCGGCTCCGCGCCGAGCTCGGACAGCAGCGTCTCGAGTTCGCGGCTTACGGACGACCCGGCACGCACGGTGCCGGCCGCAAAGGCATCGTTGGCCCAGAGCAGGAAGCAGTCGTCGCGCAGGCGGGCGAGATCGGTCTCGGCCGAACACAGGAAGTTCGCGCACAGGCGGCGCTGGATTTCGCGGCTAGCGCTCGATGCGAAGTCTTGTCCGTAGGCCTCGGCGAGGTGCGGCAGGTTCGCGATGAAGACGTAGGCACAAGGCCTGTGCCGCGGCTGGCGCGCGAAGAGTTCGGCGGGCACGGTGGAAACGAAGGGCACCGAGTCCGCGTAGGGAATGCGCATCGTGTCCTGCGCGTCGTTCGCATCGCGAGGCGGGCGGTCGTTTGCCGCGTCGCCCGCCGCCGACGCACGCGGTGCCCAGTCGGCGGGCATGTCCGCGCCGAGAGGCCAGGTTGTCAGCGGAGAGAGAGCAGGCATTGCATCCTCGGTCGAAAATTTCTGCGTCGAATTCACACAAGGGAAGAAGGAGCCACCGCGTTTCTTGCGGCAACAGTCGGCCACCCCACGTCGCAACGCGGGCTCGAACCGGACACTGGAAACTCGACGCGCAGGCGACAGCCGCCACAGGCTGGGGCCTTCTTTTCAGGAGGCCTCGCGATCGGCTATCGGGTCACGGCGAGGGGGGGGCGCGGCGTCAGGCGGAGAACGCCTGCGCTTGCGCTGCGGTGGCTAGGAATAAGGCATGGACGTGGCCCTCGACTCATCGGCGCCACGCGTTCGTGAGGCAGACCCGCGCACGGCACGCCGTGGCTTGTACGTTCGGAAGAACGAGGATCTTTGAACCATCACGTTGCAAGCTCCGTAGGACATTTGAAACAAAATGAATACTACGGATTACAGTAGCCGTTGGCATTCGTTTTCGGCCCGTGTATGTGTTCCAGCTCACATTTGTAAACAATGTTTGACGAACACCGGATGGCCCACGGGACCGAGCTGGCGCCATAGCTGCGCGAACGGCTCCAGGAGCCGTTCCGCTACCACGCATCCGATCAGCTGGCCGATGCGGGCTTCAGGCCGGGGGCGCCATCACACGAAGAGCGGGAGCGGTTTTTCGATGGCTTTCACCGGTCGATTGCCGCATTCGCGTGCGTGGCACGCAGGCCTTTCAAAGGTGCTGAGCAACGATCACCACGGCACCTGCGAGAGAGATGGCGCCGCCGACGAGCTTTCTGAATGTCTTCATGATGTTCTACCAAGCTTGTTCAAGGAGAACATCGATGGTGCCGCGGTTGCCATCGCTCGTGGTTTGGCAAACTTCATGCACGGGATAGGAAAAAAATGGGCTGTGACGAGCCCTGATATACTCGCGCCTCGTTCGGACTTGCTTCGAACGTTGCCTGGCCAGGCAAGCCGAATCTCACACCGGCGCGTCGAAGTCACTGCGACGAGAAAAATAACAGGTGGCTTCCGCAAGTGAAAATTTGCCGTAACCGTGGACCGCGTGAGAGTTCACGACCACATTTCAAAGCCCGCCTTGCGCGGGCTTTTTCATTTCCGCCTCAGTGCAGCTGCATCTGCGCTTCGACGTCCAGCAGCGAAAGCCGCTCCCTGGCGAACTGGCTGGCCCGCAGCCGCACACGTGCCAGCGCGGCTTCCAGCGACGGCTGCTGCATGAAGACCAGAACGCCCCACTTGAGCCCCTGCAGGCTCAATTCGGCGACACCCGCGTAGCGGCCATTGGTGGTTTGCTTGATATCGATCCGGCTCGACCACCCGTCGGGCAGTTCGACCAGAAGTTGTTGTTGCGTTGAACTCATGCTTCGAGAATAGGCCGGGGGGTAATGTCACACCAAGGAACTAATTCCTTGGTATGAGAAGAAGATTCTCGAGCGGCGCGATCGCTTCTCTCACCTCCCTCGTCGCCTGCCGGCCCTCCGCACTACACGCGCTGGCTGCATCCGGTCGATGTACCGAATACACGAGGCGGCACTGGAGCCTCCCCGACCTGCGGCAAGACATGAATTCCGTCCTCGTCGCGCCGAACAAGTCCCCTGCTCTCCAGATCGCGCATCGTCTTGTTGACCACCTCGCGCGAGAGTCCCGAGTAAGAGGCGATCACCGACTGCGTGATGCGCCTGTCGTAGCTGCCAGCACCGGCCGGCGCCAAATAGGTCAGTTGGTGCAGCACGCGGCTCACCAAGTCTTCGGTCGACAGTTCCGACACGCTGCGCATCTGCCCACGAATGCCGGACATGCGATTCATCGCGAGCCCCAGGAGGCCCAGCGCCACCTCTGGGTGCTTCGCGCACAGCTTGCGCAGTGCGGCCGCCGGCACGAGGTACACCGACGACGGCAACACCGCAATCAAGCCCTGCCTGGCCTGGTACTGGCCTTCGCTCAAGGATGGGCCGAGGAAGAAGTCGTCGGGACGAATAAAGTCGGTCGTGACGTCCATGCCATCTTCCCAGCCTGGGGCCACCACGCGCAGCAGGCCATTCGCGACGCAGTAGATGTGGCCTGTCCATTGACCGGCGACAAGAACCGCGGCATTGCGGCGATAGGAGCGCAGTTCGCTGGACTGGACAAGCGCGTCGCGATCGACGGCAGGCAACTTGGCAAGAAGAGGATGCAGGTACATGACGGGAAGCGGAATCTGGTGCCGCCGCGAACTTGGCATCGCGGGGCGGATACCGAGAGTGCTGGCTCGTCATCTGCGGACTTGACCGCGCGTCTCAGTCCTGAGACTGGACTTTTTCCGATTCGGCACTTTTTGGCAGTTCTCGTCAATTTTTAGCTATAAAGTTTTCAAAACGATGCCATCGATGCTCGTGCGCATCAAAGAAAAACGGGTTGCGGCCAGAGGCTGCAACCCGTCGGTTGGCCACACAAGGGCCTGCATCACTCCCGGGCGCTGGAGATCCATTCCCGCACGAAGTGCGCGGCTCGCGCACATGCACGCTCGAAGGCGCCGTCCCAGGTCAGTTGCTGGGTGATGACCAGCGCGCACTTCTGCACACCACTGAGGCTCAGCCTGGCGATGCCGGCATAGGAGCCATGAAGGGTGCGGACGATCTCGAAATCCGCAGTCCAACCGTCAGGAAGGTCAAGAATGTGGCTTGGTGCTTTCATCATGGTCCCGAGGATAAAAGGCCCTGCCCCATAGGCACAGGAACTAGTTCACAAGCGTTAATTTGCTCGTTGAGAATCGCTCACAACCTTTGCCAATCGTGAAAAACATCTCGTCCACGACTGCTGCAGGAGCCCCCCCCAGTCAACCCCCGCCCGGCGAGGGCGTTGGCAGCAACATGCACGTGTTTTCGTGTGACCTTCGAGGTGCCCATCTTGAAAAAAGCTCTGATCCTTTTGGCTGCTGGTAGCGTTTTTGCCGTTTCGGCGCTTGCCCAGAAGCCTGCTGCCGCACCGGCAGCGGCACCGAGCCCCGCTCCCGCCGCGCAGGCAGCGCCTGCGGCAGCACCCGCCGCCAAGCCGGCCGCAGCCGCAGCAACAACAACGACAGCGGCAGCCGGTGCTACCGCTGGTCAGGTCTGGGTGAATGGCAAGGTCTATCACTGCTCTAGCGACAAGTACTTCGGCAAGACCAAGCACGGCTCGTATATGTCCGAGGCTGACGCCAAGGCCAAAGGCGCCCATGCAGCTCACGGCAAGGCCTGCTGAAGACCGCCCCGACCAGGCTGCTCTTGCGGTGACGAAGCCCTCCTTGCGAGGGCTTTTTTCATGCCGGCAGAAAAGCCATGCCCAGACTCTCTGTTTGTCACGCGCAAAGAAAAACGGCTTACGCCTTGTGAGCGTAAGCCGTTGTTCTATCTACTGATTTTGGTCGGTGTGAAAGGATTCGAACCTTCGACCCCTTGCACCCCATGCAAGTGCGCTACCAGGCTGCGCCACACACCGAAGCTCTCGATTATAGCTGTGAAAATTCAGTGTCCGACGGTCAGCAGCTCACGAATTTCAAAGAGTTCTCGCCGCAGGTTCAGCAGTTGCGACAGATCGACCGTCTTCGGCGCAGCAGCCACAGGTGCTGGCGCATCCTCCACGGCCGCATCGAATTCTTCCTGTTCGATTTCGATCGCTTCCATGCCTTCGAGCGGCAGTTCACCGCCGGCCTTGCGGCGATCACGTTCGCCCTGCACCAGTTCCTGCAGTTTGTTGCGCGCACCGCTGATGGTGAAGCCTTGGTCGTAGAGCAGGTCGCGGATGCGGCGGATCATCAGCACCTCGTGGTGCTGGTAGTAACGGCGGTTGCCGCGCCGCTTCATGGGCCGCAGTTGCGTGAACTCCTGCTCCCAATAGCGCAGCACGTGCGGCTTGACGCCGCAGAGTTCGCCGACCTCACCGATGGTGAAGTAGCGTTTGACAGGAATCGGCGGGAGCGTTTTCTCCATTGAAATCAAGACTGTGCGCGGGAAACCTTAGAGATTACTCTACGCAAGCGCACAGCACCAAGCACTATTCATTCACTCCGTGCCCAGGCTCCACTCGACTTCGGTCGACCCACCGCCCTGCGGCTCGATGCTGCCGTGAATCTGTTCCTTGAGCTTGGCGCTCGCGTGGAAGGTGGCCACGCGGCGCTCACCGATCGGAATGGCTTCGCCGGTACGCGGATTGCGGCCCGGCCGCGGCGCCTTCACGCGGATCTGGAAGTTGCCGAAACCCGAGATCTTCACGTCCGTGCCATCGATGAGGCTGCTGGCCACGAGCTCGAAGAACGCCTCGACCATGTCCTTAGACTCACGCTTGTTCAGGCCGATCTGCTCGAACAGCAGGTCGGCCAGGTGCGCCTTGGTGAGCGCAGGCGTTTCCAGGGCCTCGAGCGTGAAATCGGCAGCATTCATTCTCTTCATCCCCTCAAGCGGCCGCCGAGCCTGGCGCCCAATTGTTCGACGATGGCACGCACCGCAGGCTCGACCTGCTCATCTGTCAGCGTGGCGATGTCGCTCTGGAAACTCAGGCGCACCGCCATGCTCTTCTCTCCCTGTGCCAGCGCACCGGGTGCGGCCACCGCGCCATCGCGCAGCGGCTGGGGACGGTAGATGTCGAACAGCGTCGCATCGCGCAGCAGGCCTTGTGCTGCCGTGGCCGCGCGGATGGTCTGCATCAGCGCGTCGTGCGTGACGGCTTCGGCCACGACGACGGCAATGTCGCGCTCGACGGCCTGGTGCTTGGGCACTGGCTGCGCCACAGGCACGGGCCGCGCCGTCACTGCGTCTAGATCGAGTTCGAACAGCACCGGCGCCTGCGCAAAGTCCCACTTCTGGCGCCAGCGCGGATGCAGTTCCCCGACGAAGCCGATGGCCTTGCCGTCGACCAGCACGCGCGCCGAACGGCCCGGGTGCAGCGCAGGATGTTCGGCCGCCTCGAAGCTCGGCACCAGCGGCGCGAGCAATGCTTCGACGTCACCCTTGACGTCGTAGAAGTCGATGCGCTCGGGCTTGCCGTCCCAACGCGCTTCGTCGGCGTCGCCCCATGCGAGGCCCGCCACGCGCATCGGCTGATGAACGCCGCGCACGGTGCTGTCGGTGGTGGCGACGCTGTCGTCGCGCAGGTAGACGCGGCCCAGTTCGAACACGCGCACGCGCGGCGCCTTGCGATCGAGGTTGAACTTGAGCACCTGCAGCAGCGAACCCAGCAGCGACGAACGCATCACGCTCATCTGGCTGGCGATGGGGTTCAGCAGCTTGATCGGATTGGCATTGCCGGCAAGGTCCTGCTCCCAATGCGCCTCGACGAAACTGAAGTTGATCGTTTCCTGATAGCCCAGCGCCGCAACGGCGCGGCGCACCGCAAAGCGGCCACGCTGCGCCTCGGGCCGCACACGGGCCGTGATCGGCGCGAGCGGTGCGGTGGTCGGCAGGTTGTTGAAGCCGATCAGGCGCGCCACTTCTTCGATCAGGTCTTCTTCGATGAGCAGGTCGAACCGATGCGGCGGCGGGGTCACGGTCAGCGTGCCTTCGCCTTCGGTGATGGCAAAGCCGAGCCGGTTCAGCGCTTCGGCGCATTGGGCCTGCGTCAGCGGCATGCCGATCACGCGCGCGGCGCGAGCCACGCGCAGCGTGACAGGGACGGCCTCGGGCACGTGCAGTTTCTGGTCGTCCATCGCACCGGCCTGGCCGCCGCAGATTTCGACGATCAGCTGAGTGATGCGCTCGATGATCTGCACCGTGCGGCTCGGATCGACGCCGCGCTCGTAGCGATGGCCGGCGTCGGTCGAGAAGTTGAAGCGGCGCGAGCGGCCCTGCACGGCGGCAGGCCACCAGAACGCGGCCTCGACGTAGATGTTTTGCGTGTCGTCCGAGACGGAGGTGGCATCGCCGCCCATGATGCCGGCGAGCGATTCGACCTCGCGGTCGTCGGCAATCACGCCGACCTTGTCGTCCACCGTGATGGTCGTGCCATTGAGCAGCTTGAGTTGCTCGCCCGCCTTGCCCCAACGCACCGTGAGACCGCCGTGGATCTTGTCGAGGTCGAAGATGTGGCTGGGCTGGCCGTACTCGAACATCACGTAGTTCGAAATGTCGACCAGCGGCGTCACGCTGCGCTGGCCGCAGCGCGCAAGGCGCTCGACCATCCATGCCGGCGTGGCGACCTTGGTGTTCACGCCGCGCACGATGCGGCCCGAGAAGCGGCCGCAAAGCTCGGGCGCCTCGACCTTGACGGGCAGCACGTCGCTGAACGACGTAGCCACAGGCGTGATGGCCGGCGTCTTGAGCGGCGCGCCGGTGAGCGCGGCGAGCTCGCGCGCTACGCCGTAGACGCTCAGGCCATGCGCCAGGTTGGGCGTGAGCTTGAGGGTGAGCAGCGAGTCGTCGAGCTTGAGCACTTCACGTACGTCGGCACCGATGGGCGCGTCGGCAGCGAGCTCGAGCAGGCCGCCGTGGTCTTCGCTCAGGTGCAGTTCGCGCGCCGAACACAACATGCCCTGGCTCTCGACGCCGCGCAGCTTGCCCAGCTTGATGAGAAACGGCTTGCCGTCTTCACCCGGCGGCAGTTCGGCGCCGACGAGTGCACAAGGCACCTTGATGCCAACGCGCGCATTGGGCGCGCCGCACACGATGTTGAGCAAGGCGCCCTGCCCCGCGTCGACCTGGCACACGCGCAGGCGATCGGCATTCGGGTGCTGCTCGGCTTCCTTGATTTCGCCGACCACGATGCGCGTGAAAGGCGGCGCGACCGGGCGGCGCTCTTCGACCTCGAAGCCGCCCATGGTGAGCGTTTCGGCCAATGCGGCGCTGTCAAGGGGCGGGTTGCAGAACTCGCGCAGCCAGGATTCCGGGAATTGCATCTCTTCGATCTCGATCTGGTTTTTCTATGTATGGAGGGGCTTACTGGAACTGCGAGAGAAAACGCAGGTCGCCGTCGAAGAACAGACGCAGGTCGTTCACGCCGTAGCGCAGCATCGTGAGCCGGTCAGGGCCCATGCCGAAGGCGAAGCCGATGTAGCGCTCGGGATCGAGGCCCATGTTGCGCACTACGTTCGGGTGCACCTGGCCCGAGCCCGACACTTCGAGCCAGCGGCCGGCCAGCGGACCGCTCGCGAACTGGATGTCGATTTCGGCGCTCGGCTCGGTGAAGGGGAAGAAGCTCGGGCGGAAGCGCAGCACGAGGTCGTCGCGCTCGAAGAAGGTGCGGCAGAAATCGGTGAAGACGACCTTCAGGTCCTTGAAGCTCACGTTCTCGCCGAGCCACAGGCCTTCGCACTGGTGGAACATGGGCGAATGGGTGGCGTCGCTGTCGACACGGTAGGTGCGGCCCGGTGCGATCACGCGGATCTCGGGCGCCTTCACGGTGCCGGTGGTGTCGGCCGCGGCGGCTGCGAATTCGGCTGCGCACTTCTTGATGTGCTGATGCGCATAGCGAACCTGCATCGGGCTGGTGTGCGGACGCAGGTTGTAGGGAATACCGTCGTCGCCGTTGATGTCGACGTAGAAGGTGTCCTGCATCGAACGCGCAGGATGGTTCGGCGGGTTGTTGAGCGAGGTGAAGCTGTGCCAGTCGCTCTCGACTTCGGGGCCGTCGGCCACGTCGAAGCCCATGCTCGAGAAGATTTCCTCGATGCGCTCCAAAGTCCGGCTCACGGGATGCAGGCCGCCCGGAATGCGGCGGCGGCCGGGCAGGCTCACGTCAAGGGCTTCGGCGCGCAGCTGGAGTGAGAGCTCTTCGTCAGCGAGTTGCTGGCGGCGATCGGTCAGCGCGGCCTCGATGGCCTGCTTGGCCACGTTGATCGCGGCGCCGCGGGACTTCTTCTCTTCGACACTCAGCGCGGCCATGCCCTTCATCAGCTCGGTGATGCGGCCCGACTTGCCGAGGAACTGGGCCTTGGCGTTTTCGAGCTCTGCGGGCGTTTTCGCTTCGGCGAATGCGGCGCGTGCGGTGTCGACAAGGGAGTCCAACTCGTTCATAGCAACAAAAATCTTCGAGGGGAAATAAAAAAGAGCTGGAGCTTTTTCAAGCGCCAGCCCTTGAGCCGTGGGCGCAGGAAGCCGCCCGGAGGCGGCAGCCTGCTGTGCAGAATCAAGCAGCCAGCTTGGCCTTGACCTGCTCCACGATGCCGGCAAATGCGGCCTTGTCGTGCACGGCGATGTCCGCAAGCATCTTGCGGTCGATCTCGATACCGGCCTTGCGGATGCCATTGGCGAACTGGCTGTAGGTCAGGCCCAGTTCACGCGAGGCGGCGTTGATACGCGCGATCCACAGCTGACGGAACACGCGCTTCTTGGTACGGCGGTCACGGTAGGCGTATTGGCCTGCCTTCATCACCGCCTGTTTGGCGATGCGGAAGACATTGCCGCGGCGACCGCGGAAACCCTTGGCGAGTGCGAGAACTTTCTTGTGGCGGGCGCGAGCCGTTACACCACGTTTGACGCGAGGCATGTGTGTACTCCTTGTTCGTCTGAGTTAAATGCCACGGCCGGGCAGCATGGCGGCGACAGAAACCATGTTGGTCTCATGCACTGCGACTGCACCACGCAGGTGACGCTTGTTCTTGGTGGTCTTCTTCGTCAAGATGTGACGCTTGAAGGCTTGACCGCGCTTGACGGTGCCACCGGGACGAACGCGGAAACGTTTTTTCGCGCTGCTCTTGGTCTTCATTTTGGGCATGTGAATGCTCCTTTAGTTTGTGCTCGTGAGGCGCCATGGATGCTCCACGGACTTGTTGGCCCCGAGACACTTCTTTATCTCGCCCCTGCCAGTCCTTCTTTCGAAGCACCGGCAAAGGCGAAATCCCTTCAAAACCTCTCTACCGCAGCCCTCAGGCCGTTGCGGGCGTCGCCGCCGGTGCAGCGTCCGTCGCAGGCTTTGGCGCTCCGCCACCGGCCTTCTTGCGGCCCGGCGCGATCATCATGATCATCTGCCGGCCTTCGAGCTTCGGAAACTGCTCGACCATGATCAGGTCGCCCAGTTCGTCGCGAATGCGCTGCAGCAGTGCCAGACCCAGCTCCTGGTGCGTGATCTCGCGGCCACGGAAGCGCAGCGTGATCTTGCATTTGTCGCCGTCTTCAAGAAAGCGCTTGATGTTGCGCATCTTGATGTTGTAGTCGCCATCGTCGGTACCGGGGCGGAACTTGATTTCCTTGACCTCGATGACCTTCTGCTTCGACTTCGCCTCGGCCGCCTTCTTCTGCTCGTGGTACTTGAACTTGCCGTACTCGATCAGGCGGCAAACCGGCGGGTTGGCCGCAGCAACGACCTCAACCAGATCCACGTCAGCCTCGCCAGCAAGGCGCAAGGCCTCCGAGAGACTCATAACACCCATTGGCTCGTTTTCCGGGCCGACTAGGCGGACTTCCGGGGCCATGATTTCCCGGTTCAGGCGGTGTTGGCGTTCCTCGCGGTGGCGGCGGTCGCGAAATGCAGTAGCGATGGTCAGAATCCTTCAAAATTTGCTACAAAATCTGTAGCGAACGCCGGTCAGTCCTCGCGGACAAGCGGCACGATCTGGCAGGGAAACATATAAGGTGTTTCAGAGACAAATCAACGCTTGTCAGCAACATCCTGGACGAGCCGTTGTGCAAACGATTCGAGGGACATTGCACCGAGGTCTTGATTTCCCCGGGCGCGCACTGCGACGGCACCTGCTTCCTTTTCCTTGTCGCCCACGACAACGATGTAAGGGAGCTTTTGCAACGAATGCTTCCGTATTTTATACGTAATCTTTTCGTTGTGCAGATCTAGCTGAACCCTAAGCCCTTGATTTTGCAGCGCTTTCGCAACTTGCGCAGCGTAATCGGCTTGTCCTTCGCTGATATTGAGCACCGCCACCTGCACCGGAGCGAGCCAGGCAGGCATCGCGCCGGAGTGGTGTTCGATCAGCATGCCGATGAAGCGCTCCAGGCTGCCGACGATCGCGCGGTGCAGCATCACAGGGTGCGCACGACCGCTCGATTCCGTCACGTATTCGCCGCCCAGCCGCTCAGCCGTGTTGAAGTCGACCTGCATCGTGCCGCACTGCCATTGGCGGCCGATGGCGTCGCGCAGCGTGTACTCGATCTTCGGGCCGTAGAAGGCGCCGTCGCCGGGCGCAATGACGAAGTCGACGCCCGAGCGGCGCAGCGATTCCATCACCGCATGCTCCGCCTTGTCCCACAGCTCGTCGGAGCCCACGCGGTTCTCAGGCCGCGTGGCGACCTTGTAGAGGATGTCCGTGAAGCCGAAGTCGGCGTAGACCTTCTGCAGTTGCGCCGTGTACGCGATGCACTCGTCGAGGATCTGGTCCTCCGTGCAGAAGATGTGCCCGTCGTCCTGCGTGAAGCCGCGCACGCGCATGATGCCGTGCAGCGCGCCGCTGGGCTCGTTGCGGTGGCACTGGCCGAATTCGCCGTAGCGCAGCGGCAGATCGCGGTAGCTGCGCAGGTCGCTCTTGAAGATCAGCACATGGCCCGGGCAGTTCATCGGCTTCAGCGCGTATTCGCGCTTCTCCGACTCCGTCGTGAACATGTTGTCGCGGTAGTTCTGCCAGTGGCCCGTTTTTTCCCACAGACTCTTGTCGAGGATCTGCGGGCCCTTCACTTCCCAGTAGCCCGTGTCGCGGTAGATGCCGCGCATGTACTGCTCCACCTGCTGCCAGATCGCCCAGCCCTTCGGGTGCCAGAACACCACGCCCGGAGCCACTTCGTCGATGTGGAACAGGTCGAGTTCCTTGCCCAGCCGGCGGTGGTCGCGCTTCTCGGCTTCCTCGATGCGCTGGATGTACTGGTCGAGCTGCTTCTTGTCGGCCCAGGCCGTGCCGTAGATGCGCTGGAGCTGCTCGTTCTTGGCGTCGCCGCGCCAGTAGGCACCGGCCAGCTTCGTGAGCTTGAAGACCTTCAGGAAGCGTGTGTTCGGCACGTGCGGGCCACGGCACATGTCGACGTATTCCTGGTGGTAGTAAAGGCCCATGGCCTGCTCGTCGGGCATGTCCTCGACGAGGCGAAGCTTGTAGTCTTCGCCACGCGACTTGAAGACTTCGATGACTTCCGCGCGCGGCGTCATCTTCTTGATCACGTCGTAGTCCTGCGCGATCAGCTCGCGCATGCGCGCCTCGATGGCGGCCATGTCTTCCGGCGTGAACGGGCGGTCGAACGAGATGTCGTAGTAGAAGCCTTCGTCGATCACGGGGCCGATCACCATCTTGGCCGTCGGATAGAGCTGCTTCACCGCGTGGCCGACCAGGTGGGCCGTCGAGTGGCGGATGATCTCCAGGCCCTCGTCGTCCTTGGGCGTGATGATCTGCAGCTTGGCATCATGGTCGATGACGTCGCTGGCATCGACGAGCTTGCCGTCGACCTTGCCGGCCACCGTCATCTTGGCCAGGCCGGGGCCGATGGACTGGGCAACCTGTGCCACCGAAACCGGGCCGGGGAACTCGCGGCGCGAGTTGTCGGGGAGCGTGATCTGGATCATGTGAAAACCTCGGGGAGAAAAACAAAAAAGCGCGGTGGAAGACCGCGCTTTGCTTGGTTGTAGAGCTGGCAGAAACCAGCGTGCGCGGGGCTACCGGCCTTTTCCTTCAGTGAAGAAAAAGCCGCTGAATCCTTGCGGAGTAGTTCGCGGTGTCATAACCAAGGTGCCTTTCTCGCTCTTGTTGAGTGCAGAGTCCGCGATTCTAGCCGCTGCCCGCTCGGGATGCGGGCGCGACATTCCCAAGGCACGGCACTGGCGCAAAAAAGCCCGGCGCTCGGCCGGGCTGAAAGTGACAGCGAATAGCTCGCGGATCAGTGGAACTGTTCTTCTTCGGTCGAGCCCGACAGCGCCTTCACGCTGGACGAACCGCCCTGGATCACGGTGGTCACGTCGTCGAAGTAACCCGCGCCCACTTCCTGCTGGTGCGACACGAAGGTGTAGCCCTTGTCGCGTGCCGCGAATTCGGGTTCCTGCACCATGTTGACGTAGTGCTTCATGCCTTCGCCGCGGGCATAGGCGTGGGCGAACTGGAAGGTGTTGAACCAGTTGACGTGGATGCCGGCCAGCGTGATGAACTGGTACTTGTAGCCCAGCTCCGACAGGTCTTCCTGGAACGAGGCGATCTGCTTGTCGTCGAGATTCTTCTTCCAGTTGAACGAAGGCGAGCAGTTGTACGACAGCAGCTTGCCCGGGCATGCGGCGTGCACGGCCTGCGCGAACTCACGGGCGAAGCCGATGTCCGGCACGCCGGTTTCGCACCACACCAGGTCGGCATAGGGCGCGTAAGCCACGCCGCGGCTGATGGCTTGCTCCAGGCCGTTCTTGACGCGGTAGAAGCCTTCCTGCGTGCGTTCGCCCGTCAGGAAGGGCTTGTCGTTGGCGTCGTGGTCGGACGTGATCAGGTTCGCGGCTTCGGCGTCGGTGCGGGCCAGCACGATGGTGGGCACGCCCATCACGTCGGCGGCGAAGCGGGCCGAGATCAGCTTCTCGCAGGCCTCTTGCGTCGGCACGAGCACCTTTCCGCCCATGTGGCCGCACTTCTTCACTGCGGCCAACTGGTCTTCGAAGTGCACGCCGGCAGCGCCGGAGGCGATCATGTTCTTCATCAGCTCGAAGGCGTTCAGCACGCCGCCGAAGCCGGCTTCGGCATCGGCCACGATCGGCAGGAAGTAGTCGATGAACTCCTTGTCGCCCGGGTTGATGCCGCGGCCCCACTGGATTTCATCGGCGCGGCGGAAGGTGTTGTTGATGCGACGGACCATCGTCGGCACCGAGTCGTAGGCATAGAGCGACTGGTCGGGATACATCGTTTCCGAAGTGTTGCCGTCGGCAGCGACTTGCCAGCCCGACAGGTATACGGCTTCCAGGCCGGCCTTGGCCTGCTGCATTGCCTGGCCCGCCGAGATGGCGCCGAACGCGTTCACGTAGCCCTTCTTGGCGCCGCCGTTGATCTTGTCCCAGAGCTTCTCCGCGCCGCGCTTGGCCAGCGTGTGCTCGATGGGGAAAGAGCCGCGCAGGCGCACCACGTCGGCCGCGCTGTAGCCGCGCTTGACGCCCTTCCAGCGAGGATCGGTGGCCCACTCTTTTTCGAGGGCGGCAATTTGCTGTTCGCGGCTGAGTTGTTCTGTGAGGGTCTGGGGCATGGTCACTCCGTGAGGTTGGTTGAAGGTTGGGCGCTGCGGCCGTGGAGTTACTTTAATCCGGCCTAAGACTCTTATGTCTTATATAAGACATATTTTTCACTCAACAAAATCATCAACTTACGTAGATATTTCTCAATGCAAAATTAATTTTCTCATATTGAGAAAAAATATTGCGCCGCAGCAGCAGCAAATTTCGCAATGCGCAATCGATCTTTCGGTGGTGAAAATCAAGCACCGATGCGCACCGCATGCGCGATCCAATCCCCGCTTTCGATCACACGCCGGCCCACGATGCGCGACGGATGGATCTCGTACACCAGGCAATCGATCCACCGCCCGCCAACCTCCACGCGCACCCGCCGCCTGATGTACTCGCCCGAGTCATCGTCGGCCACCTCCTCGAGCAGATCGAGCGCGGCCTCTACCGCGGGCTCGATCACATACACCTCGCCCTTCACGCATCCTGCCCCGCCCAGCACGACGCCCGGATACGCCCCCAGGTCGTACAGCGTGCCGCCGATGGCCCCCTCGCCCACCAGCACAGGCGCGGGCCGGTAGCGCGCGATGTCGTTGCGTCCGCCGCAGCGCAGCGTGCCGTAAACAAAAACGTGGGGCATCATCGAACCGCCTTCCCAGCAACTACAAAAACTTCAGTCTATTGAACTCCGCCGCCCCCACACCAGGCCGCCTAGTGGCCTACGGCTGCCTGGCCTTGAGCATGTCGCTCGTCGGCGGCTACGTTGCCCTCTCCAAGCCCCTCGTTGCCGCCTTCCCGGTGCTGTTGCTCGCATGGCTGCGCTTCGGCATCGCCGCCCTGGCAATGCCGCATTGGCTCAAGCGCACGCCCGATGAGCCGCCCATGACAGCGCACACACGCTGGCTCGTGTTCCTCGAATCGTTCCTCGGCAACTTCCTGTTCTCGATCTGCATGCTGTTCGGCGTGAGCCTGACCAGCGCTGTGTCGGCCGGCGTGATCATGGCGTCGATCCCCGCGTGCGTGGCCGTCGCGAGCTGGCTCTTCCTGCGCGAACGGATCACGGTGCGCATCGGCCTGGCCATTGCGTGCGCAGCGCTCGGCATCGGCCTGCTGGCGCTCTCGCCCGCGCATGCGTCGGCGACGCCCTCGTCCTCGCCGGCGTCGATGCCCTGGCTAGGCAACCTGCTGGTGTTCTGCGCGGTGCTTTGCGAGACGGCCTATGCGGTGATCGGCAAGTCGCTCACCGGACGCCTCGGCCCCAAGCGCATCGCATCGCTCATCAACCTCTGGGGCTTCGCGCTGTCGATGCCCTTCGGCATCTGGTTCGCGCTGCAGTTCGACTTCACCGCCGTGCGCTTAGGCACCTGGGCACTGCTCGTGGCCTACGCGCTTGCCGCGAGCATCTGGACGGTGTGGCTCTGGATGACCGGACTTCGCAACGTACCAGCCGCACAAGCGGGTGTCTTCGCCGTGCTGCTGCCGGTCAGCGCAGCCCTCGTGGGCGTGCTCGTGCTGGGCGAAAGCCTCTCTTCGACACAGCTGCTCGCGTTCGTGATCGCACTCGTGGGCGTGGTGCTGGCGACGTGGCCTGGGCGCCGGAGGTGAAAACGAGGCTTCTCCCCTCTGAAAAAACAACAACTCCCAATGAAAAAAGCGCTTTTTCCCTTGGAAACGCGTTTCTTCTCATTTAGCATCCGCAATGCCACTGGAGACGCAAGTTTTTCATTGGTGAGTGTTCAACCAAAAAAGGAAATCAACCATGGCAACTGCAAAGAAGGCTCCGGCCAAGAAAGCTCCGGCAAAGAAGGCTGCGGCTCCTGCAAAGAAGGCAGCCGCTCCGGCGAAGAAGGCTGCTGCACCGGCAAAGAAGGCCGCTGCTCCCGCCAAGAAGGCCGCACCGGCGAAGAAGGCTGCTCCTGCAAAGAAGGCCGCTCCCGCAAAGAAGGCTGCTCCCGCCAAGAAGCGCACGCCCAACGCAGCGTTCATGAAGGCACTGACCCCCAGCCCCGCACTGGCTGCCGTGGTCGGTTCCACGCCGCTGCCGCGTACCGCTGTCGTGAGCAAGCTGTGGGACTACATCAAGAAGAACAACCTTCAAGACAAGGCCAACAAGCGCAACATCAACGCCGACGCCAAGCTGAAGGAAATCTTCGGCAAGGCCCAGGTGTCGATGTTCGAACTGGCCGCGCTGATCGGCAAGCACGTCAAGTAAGCGTCCAGGGGCCTCGCGCTCCTGAATCAAGAAGCCGGCTTCCAGCCGGCTTTTTTTCGCCCGCATGCGAGGCCTTTCAGGTGCCTTTCACCACTCGAAGAAACGCGACGGCGTTCGCCCGAAGTGCTTGCGGAAGGCCTCTATGAAGGCGCTGATCGAGCTGTAGCCCACCGTCAATGCCACCGCCGTCACCGGCTCTTTCAAGCTCAGAAGCTCCACCGCCTTGAGCAGCCGCGCCTGCTGCCGCCACTGCGCAAAGCTCAGTCCTGTCTCGAGGACGAAGCGGCGCGTGAGCGTGCGGCGGGCCATGCCGATGCGATCGGCCCAATCGTCGATGCGGTCGGGCAGCGACGGGTCGTCTGCCAGCGCGGCGGCCATCGTGGCAAGACGCTTGTCCTGCGGCATCGGCAGGTGCAGTGAAGGCAGTTCGCCCGCCGCGAGTTCATCGACCAGCACGCCGACCAACCGCGCGCGGCGCGCATCGAGCGAACCGGCAGAAGCATCCAGCGAGGTCAGCCGGTCGACCAGCCCCTGCACCAGCGGCGTCGCGGCAAAAACATGCGGCCCATCAGGCAGGAGTGCGGCCACGCGAGCATCGACGTGCAGGCTCCAGCCGGCCGTAGGACCGAAGCTCTGCGCCGCGTGAGCGCACCGCGGCGCGATCCAGCCTATCCACCCCGGCGGCTGCACCCAGCGGCCCGAAGGCGTCTCGATAACCTGCAAACCCTCGCGCAAGGCGAACAATTGGCCGTCCTCGTGGGCGTGGTAGCCCGTGACGCGCGGCGCCTCGTAGGCGCTGATCCAGAGCTTCACAGGGGCATCAGCAGCCATGGGTGGCCCGCCGGCGGTATCGATCGGCCCCGCGCCGCAAGCCCGAAGGCCTGCTGCTGCCTAGCATCGGTCTCATCTGCACTACCCCTTCAAAGGAACAAAGATGAGAGCCCAAGACGTATTGCCCGACGGCCAGGACTTCGCCGTCATTGACGGCCACACCCTGCGCAAGGGATCGGTCGGCGCCTTCCTCGCCAACGTGCGCATCCTCGAAGACGCGAGCACGCCGGCCGCCGACAGGCAAGCCGCCGAGCAAGACCTGGTTGCCCTGATCCCCACGCTCGACGCGCTGGGCCTGTTCGACGTGTTCGAGCTGCGGTCGCCCGCCTTGCGCGCCGAGGTGGCACGTCATCGCGCGGCGCTCAGCCCCGCGCCTGTTGCTGCTGCCTCGCCGCGCGCGTGATCGACGCCAGCGTGCCGCGCGTGGTGATCACCTCGGGGTCGAGCGGAATCTCGATCAGCGTGCCCGTGTCGGCCGCCAGCGCGCGCAGCAGCGCGGCCTCGAACTGCGCAGTCTCCGTCACGCGCTCGGCTGCATAGCCGTAGGCGCGAGCAAGCCCGCAGAAGTCGGGGTTGCGCAGCGCCGTGCCGCTCGTGCGGTCCGGGTATTCGCGCTCCTGGTGCATGCGGATGGTGCCGAACATGCCGTTGTTCAGCAGCACGATGATGCTCTTGCCGCCGTGCTGCGAAGCCGTTGCCAGCTCCTGCCCCGTCATCAGGAAATCGCCGTCGCCCGCGATGGTGAACGCCACCCGCCCCGTCGCCAGATTGGCCGCGATGCCGGCCGGCACCCCGTAGCCCATCGCACCGCTGGTGGGCGCCAGCTGCGTCTTGGCGCCCTTGGCGAGCCCGTGATAGCGGAAGTAGCGGTGCACCCAACTCGCGAAGTTGCCCGCGCCATTGGTGATGGCGGCATCTTCCGGCAGGTGCTTCTGCAGCAGCGCGACGACCGCAGCCATGTCGACCGGCCCGCGCGGTGTCTCGGCGGGCATGCCGACCAGCGCCTGAGGCACGAGGTTGGCCTCGTAGTCCGCATGGGCCTGCAGCGTCCATTCTTCCCAGGGCAGCGTCGGCGGCGCGCTCAGCACCTCCAGGCTGCGCGCGGCGGCGCTCATGCCGGCGTTGATGGCCAGGTCGGCCTGGTAGACGCGGTTGAGTTCTTCCGCGCTCGCATGGATGTGCACCAGCGTCTGCTTCGCCTTGGGCGCCTCGAGCAGCGTGTAGCCGCTGGTCGTCATCTCGCCCAGGCGCGGGCCGATGGCCAGGATCAGGTCGGCATCTTTCACGCGCTGCGCGAGCTTCGGGTTGATGGCGATGCCGACGTCGCCCGCATACAGCGGATGGTGGTTGTCGAAGGTGTCCTGGAAGCGGAAGGCATTCGCCACCGGCAGCCGCCAGTTCTCGGCAAAGCGCTGCAACGCCTGCGCGGCCTGCGTCGTCCAGCCGCCACCGCCGGCAATGACCAGCGGACGCTGCGACTTCAGCAGCAGTTCGCGCAGCGTGCGCAGGGCGCCGGGGTCGCTCCACGGCTCGACCGCCTCCACGCGCGCCAGCGGGCGGGCGCTGGTCTCGCTGCGCAGCATGTCTTCGGGCAGCACCAGCACCACCGGCCCCGGCCGCCCGTTCATGGCGGTGGCGAAGGCGCGCGCCACGTACTCTGGAATGCGGTTGGCGTCGTCGATGCGCTCCACCCGCTTGGCGAAGCCCTTGGTGCTCGGCCCGAAGAAGCTGCCGTAGTCGACCTCCTGGAAAGCCTCGCGAT
This sequence comes from Variovorax sp., assembly GCF_965279555.1. NCBI lineage: Bacteria > Pseudomonadati > Pseudomonadota > Betaproteobacteria > Burkholderiales > Comamonadaceae > Variovorax > Variovorax sp. The sequence continues at coordinate 2,972,901 of NZ_OZ257247.1, forward strand.
CGCGGAAGTCGCTCCCGACGTCGCCCACGAACAGCACCATCGGCGTCGAGTCCTGGAAGGCGTTGTGCACGCCGATCGACGCATTGGTCGCGCCCGGGCCGCGGGTCACGAAGCACACGCCCGGGCGCCCCGTGAGCTTGCCGTGAGCCTCGGCCATGAAGGCCGCGCCGCCCTCCTGCCGGTTGACGATGAAGCGCGCACGGTCGCGGTAGGCATGAAAGCCGTCGAGCACCGCCAGGAAGCTCTCGCCCGGCACGCCGAACGCGATATTCATCCCTTGCTCGACCAGGCACTCGACGATCAGGTGGCCTGCGGGTTGTGATGTACTCATGTGAAGAAGAACCTCGCTACGAATGTCTCCGGCAATTATGAGCGCCCGCCCCAGACGCCTTGCGTTAATTCCCCAATTGGTTAAATTCGCGACATGAAGCCCCCCAAGGACTCCACGCCCGACGCCCTCGACGCGACCGAAACGCTCGAGCCACGCTCGCGCGATGCCGATCGCTCGCAGCTCGCCATCCTCGAGTCGGCGCGCGACGAGTTCTCCGCGCGCGGGCTCGCCGGCGCGCGCATGGACAGCATCGCGGAGCGCGCCGGGCTCAACAAGCGCCTCATCTACTACTACTTCGGCAGCAAGGACGACCTGTTCCTCGCGGTGCTGGAGCGCGTGTACGCCGACATCCGCGAGGCCGAGCAGCGCCTGCACCTCGACGAGATCGACCCCGTGGAGGCCATCCGCCAGCTGGTGTCGTTCACCTGGCACTACTACCTCGAGCACCCCGAGTTCATCACGCTGCTCAACAGCGAGAACCTGCACTGCGCGGCGCACCTGAAGCGTTCCGAACGCATCCAGGAAATGAACTCGCCGCTGGTGCAGCTGCTCGACACCGTGCTCGAACGCGGCCGCCGCGACAACCTGTTCCGCGCGGGCGTGGACCCGGTGCAGCTCTATATCTCTATCGCGTCGCTGTGCTACTTCTACCTGTCGAACAACCACACGCTGTCGGCCATCTTCGGCCGTGACCTGCGCGCACCCAAGGCGATGGCACAACGCCTTTCGCACATGACCGACCTCGTGCTGGGCTACGTACTGCACTGACACCGGGCGCGCAAGGCTGCGGCGCGCCCTCCAACTCTCCGGGTATTCACTAGGCAGCGGCCGTTGACGCTGCGGCGCAGCCGTTTCTACAATCTTTAATTCACTCATTGGTGAATTGATTGATACAAGAAGCGGCCCGACCGCGCGGAGACACGTCCATGAAGTTCTTTGCCAGCACTGCACGCACCACCGTCCTTGCCTCGCTGACCTGCATCGCCGCCCTTCTGCCGGGCATGGCCTCGGCGCAGAACGGCTACCCGGCCAAGCCGATCCGCGTGATCGTGCCCTTCGCTGCCGGCAGCACCACCGACATCATTGCCCGCGCCATCGCCGACAAGATGGGCGCCAGCATGGGCCAGGTGCTGGTCATCGACAACCGCGGGGGCGCCAGCGGCACCATCGGCCAGCAGGCAGTGGCCACGGCCGCGCCCGACGGCTACACGCTGATGATTCACTCGTCGTCGCACACGGTCAGCCCCTCGACATTCGCCAAGCTGCCCTTCGACACGGTGCACGACTTCGCCGGCATCACGCCGATCTCGTCGCTGCCCAACGCGCTGGTGATCTCGCCGTCGAAGAACATCAAGACGCTGCCGCAGTTGCTGGCCGCCGCGCGCGCCAAGCCTGGCAGCATGAACTTCGCCTCGGCCGGACAGGGCAGCGCCACGCACCTGAACGCCGAGAAATTCAAGCTCGCCGCGAAGATCGACGCGACCAACATCCCGTTCAAGGGATCGGGCGAAGCCGTGACCGAGGTGCTCTCGGGCCGCGTCGACTACTACTTCTCGCCCATCGCGCCGGTCATCGGCCAGATAAAGGAAGGCCAGTTGCTGGCGCTGGCCGTCGGTTCGCCCAAGCGTGCCGCCGCCCTGCCAGACGTGCCCACCACCACCGAAGCCGGCGTGCCCGGCTCCGAGTTCAATTTCTGGATCGGAATGATGGCGCCCGCCAAGACGCCGCGCGACATCGTCGAGCGGCTGCACGCCGAGGTGACCAAGGCGCTGGCCACGCCCGAGGTGAAGGAGCGCTTCGCCAAGCTGGGCGCCGATCCGTGGACGCTCAAGCCGGCGCAGTTCGACGCCTACATCAAGGAAGAGATCGCCAGCAACGCCGAACTCGTGAAGGCCGCCGGCCTGTCGGTCCAACAGTAAGCCAGAAAGCCCCGGCCCCTCCATGCTCCGCAAGCTCCTGCTCTCCCCCGCCCTGCGCCCTTTCCTGCTGATCCTGATGCTGCTGGTGCTGTGGGACCTGGCGATCCGCCTCTTCAGGATTCCGGCCTACCTGATTCCGCCGCCGTGGGAGGTGGTGAAGCAGCTCGTCGCCGAATGGCCGCACCTGCTCGCCGAAAGCTGGAAGACCACGCTCGCCACGCTCGGCGGCTTCGGCCTGACGATCCTGATCGGCATTCCGATTGCGATGGTCATCGCCTACTCGCGCGTGGTCGAGTCGTATGTCTACCCGCTGCTGGTGTTCTCGCAGAGCATTCCCAAGGTGGCAATTGCACCGCTGTTCGTGGTGTGGTTCGGCTTCGGCATATTCCCCAAGGTGATCAGCGCCTTCCTGCTGGGCTTCTTCCCGGTGGTGGTGTCCACGGTGATGGGCTTCAAGTCGGTGGAGCCCGACATGCTCGATCTCTCTCGCTCGATGGGCGCGAGCCGCCTGCAGACCTTCTTCAAGATCAGCCTGCCGCAGGCCCTGCCCCAGATCTTCAGCGGCCTGAAGGTGTCGGTCACGCTGGCCGTGGTGGGCGCGGTGGTCGGCGAATTCGTCGGCTCCAACTCGGGCATCGGCTATGTGCTGCAGGTGGCCAACGGCAACTTCGACCTGCCGCTGATGTTTGCCGCGCTGGTGGTTCTGTCGAGCATCGGCGTGATTCTTTTCGTCGCGGTCGACCTGGTCGAGCGCGTGATGATTCCGTGGCATGCCTCGCAGCGCCACACGCATTGAGTTCCTTCGCAAAAACCGACAACTCCTGGAGACAACACCATGAAGAAACTGCTTCCCTCGCTGCTCGCCGCGGCAGCGCTCGCCACCTTCGCCTCCTTCGCCATTTCGCCGGCCCATGCCCAGGGCGACAAGCCCAAGGACAAGGTCACGCTGATGCTCAACTGGTATCTGTACAGCGAGCACGCGCCCTTCTTCCTCGGCAAGGAAAAGGGCTTCTACGCCGACGAGGGCATCGACCTCGACATCCAGGAGGGCCGCGGCTCCGCCGTCACCGCGCAGGCGGTGGCCGCCAAGTCGGCCACCTTCGGCTACATCGACGTCACCACCATGATCAAGGCCGCCGCCAAGGGCGCGCCGCTGAAGTCGACCGGCGTGCTGTTCCAGGTGAGCCCGATGTCGGTCATGGGCTTCACCGAGAAGAACATCAAGACGCCGAAGGACATCATCGGCAAGACCGTGGCCGTGACGCCCGGCGACTCGATGTCGCAGATGTGGCCGCTGTTCCTGAAGGTCAACGACATCAAGCCCGACCAGGTGAAGATCGTCTCGGGCGACGGCCAGACCAAGCTCAATGCCGTGACCAACGGCCAGGCCGACCTGCTGCTGGGCTACGTGATGGACCAGGCCATCAAGCTGCAGGACGCCACCGGCAAGCCGGTGACGCCGATCCGCTTCGCCGACTCGGGCGTGAACCAGATCAGCTCCGGGATCATCACCAACAAGAACCTGCTGACGGAGAACCCCGACCTGGTGAAGCGCTTCATGCGCGCTTCCACCAAGGCCGCCGAAGCCGCCGAGAAGAGCCCCGAGGCGGCGGTCGACGCCATGCTCAAGGCCAACGCCAAGGCCGGCGTGCGCGACACGCTCATCGTGGGCATGAAGCAGAGCATCGCCCTCTATCACACGAAGGAAACGGCCAACCAGCGCCCGTTCCGCGTCACCATGAAGAACGTCAGCGACTCGCTCGACCTGCTGGTGCAGTACGGCGGCATGGACCCATCGACGCGCGGCAAGCCTGAAGACTACGTGACGCTCGACTTTCTCCCCTGACCCGCCCTTGCCCCTGAACCCGCGCGCTTTCCGCTGCCGCCATCTCTTACGCACTCCATGTCCCAAGTCAACCTGATCGAAGCGCGCGGCGTCTCGAAGATCTACCAAAGCAAGGATGGCCCGGTCGAGTCGCTCAAGCCGCTCGACTTCGCCATCGAGGAAGGCGAGTTTGTCTCCGTCGTCGGCCCCTCGGGTTGCGGCAAGAGCACCTTGCTGAAGATGGTGGCGGGCCTGCTGCCCATCAGCGGCGGCAGCCTCACGCTGGCCGGCAAGCCGATCAAGGGGCCGCAGAAGGACGTGGGCATCGTGTTCCAGAGCGCGGTGCTGCTGCCCTGGCGCAGCGTGGAAGACAACATCCTGCTGCAGGCCGAGATGCGCCATCTGCCCATGGACGCCGCCAGGGCTCGCGCCCGCGAGCTGATGGAGATGGCCGGCCTGAAGGGCTTCGAGGGCAAGTACCCCTGGCAGCTCTCGGGCGGCATGCAGCAGCGCGCATCGATCTGCCGTGCGCTGCTGCACGACCCGTCGGTGCTGCTGATGGACGAGCCCTTCGGCGCGCTGGACGCCATGACGCGCGAGAAGATGAACCTGGAGTTGCAGCGCATCTGGATGGCGTCGAAAAAGACGGTGATGCTCATCACCCACAGCATTCCCGAGGCCATCTTCCTGTCGGACCGCGTGATCGTGATGAGCGAGCGGCCCGGCTCCATTGCCGCCGTGTACGACATCGACCTGCCGCGCGCCCGCACGCTCGACATGATGGCCTCGCCCGAGTTCGGTGCCTACACGAAGCTGGTGCGCGCGCATTTCTTCTCGCAGGGCATCCTGGACCACTGAAGGCGACAGCCATGGACGCGATCCGTTTTCATGTCGAGGAGATCCGCTTCACCGAGCGCAACGTGGTGCTGAGGCTGCCGTTCCGCTTCGGCGCGGCCACGGTCACGGCCTGCCCGCAGGTCTACGTGAAGGCCCGCATCCGTTTCGCGGACGGCCGCACGGCCGAGGGCTGCGCCGCCGAGATGATGGTTCCCAAATGGTTCGACAAGAACCCCGCGCTCACCAACGAACAGAACTTCGAGCAACTGCGCTTCGCCCTGCGCGATGCGCGCGAGGCCTACACCGCCGAGGCCGACGCGCAGACCGCGTGGACGCATTTCGCCTCCAACTACGCCGCGCTGCAAAGCCGCGCCAGGGCCAAGGACCTGCAGCCGCTGGTGGCCAGCTACGGCCCCGCGCTGATCGACCGCGCCCTGCTCGACGCGCTGTGCCTGCACAGCGGCGTGAGCTTCGCGACGGCAATGAGCGCCAACCTTGCAGGCATCGACATCGCGGGCAGCGGCCTGGCCGACGACCTCGCGGCCTTCGACATGCAGGGCTTCCTGGAAAAGCAATCGCCGCGAACCCGCATTGCCGCGCGCCACACCGTGGGCTTGGCCGATGCCATCGACGACAGCGACGCCCTGCCCGACGCGCCTGCCGACGGCCTGCCCACCACCCTCGCAGCCGCCGTGCGCCGCTACGGCCTCACGCATTTCAAGCTCAAGCTCTGCGGCGACACCGCGCAGGACATCGCGCGGCTCGAACGCATCGCCCGCGTCATCGATGGCCACGCCCAACTCGTGACGCTCGACGGCAACGAGCAGTACGCCGACGCTGACGCCTTTGGCGCGTTCCTCGACCGCATGCTGTCCACGCCCGCGCTGCACACGCTGGTGCAGAAGACGGTGTTCGTCGAGCAGCCGATCCGCCGCGACGCCGCATTGCAGCGCGACGTGTCGGCACTGGGCAAGCGCATTCCGCTGCTCATCGACGAATCCGACAGCACGCTCGACGCCTTCGTGCAGGCCCGTGTGCTCGGCTACACCGGGGTGTCGAGCAAGAGCTGCAAGGGCTTCTACAAATCGATCGTCAATGCCGCGCGCTGCGCGCAATGGAACACGGCCGGCGACACGGCACGCTATTTCCTGTCCGGTGAAGACCTCACCATGCAGGCAGGCCTCGGCGTGCAGCAGGACCTGGCGCTGGTCGCGTGGCTCGGGCTCTCGCATGTCGAGCGCAACGGCCACCACTACGTCAACGGCCTCGCGGCCGTGCCCGAGGCCGAGCAGCAGGCCCTGCTGCAGCTGCATCCCGGCCTGTACGAACCCAGCGACGGCGCAGTGCGCCTCGCCATCCGCGAAGGGCAGCTCGATCTGTCCTCGCTCGCCAACGCGCCCGGCTTTGCCACCGGCAAACCCGGCGCCGGCATCTCGTGGGACGCCATGCGTTCCGTCTACTGAAGCACCCTCTTCAATCTCTCTCGCATCTCAAGGAAGAAAACGATGGCCACCCAACGTCTCGGAATCATCATGCACGGCGTCACCGGCCGCATGGGCATGAACCAGCATCTGATCCGCTCGATCTGCGCGATCCGCGCGCAAGGCGGAGTCACGCTGTCGAACGGCGACAAGGTCATGCCCGACCCGATCCTCATCGGCCGCAATGCCGAGAAGATGGAAGCGCTGGCCAAGGCGCACAACATCCCGCGCTGGGGCACCGACCTCGACAAGGCGCTGGAGAACAAGGACGACACCATCTTCTTCGACGCCGGCACCACGCAGATGCGCCCCACGCTGCTGGCCAAGGCCATCCGCGCCGGCAAGCATGTGTACTGCGAGAAGCCGATTGCCACCAACCTGAACGAGGCCGTCGAAATCGCACGCTTGGCCGAAGGCTCGGGCCTCAAGCACGGCGCGGTGCAGGACAAGCTCTTCCTGCCCGGCCTGCGCAAGCTCGACATGCTGCGCCGCGCCGGCTTCTTCGGCCGCATGCTCAGCGTGCGCCTGGAGTTCGGCTACTGGGTGTTCGAAGGCGACCTGCAGCCCATCCAGCGCCCGAGCTGGAACTACCGCAAGGAGGACGGCGGCGGAATGATCCTGGACATGATGTGCCACTGGCGCTATGTGCTGGACAACCTGTTCGGCGAAGTGAAGTCGGTGTCATGCATCGGCGCCACCCACATCCCCAAGCGCTGGGACGAGGCCGGCAAGCCCTATGAAGCTACCGCCGACGACGCCGCCTACGCAACCTGCGAGCTGACCGGCCACAACGGCGAGCCCGTCATCGCTCAGATCAACATGAGCTGGGTCACGCGCGTGCGCCGCGACGACCTCGTGACCTTCCACGTCGACGGCACCGACGGCTCGGCCGTGGCCGGCCTGTCGAGCTGCCGCGCCCAGTCGCGCGTGGCCACGCCGCGCCCGGTGTGGAACCCCGACGAGAAGCAGACCATGAACTTCTTCGACCAGTGGCAGGAGATTCCGGACTCGCAGGTCTACGACAACGGCTTCAAGATCCAGTGGGAGCACTTCATTCGCCACGTGGTCGAGAACGCACCCTACAAGTGGACGCTGCCCGAAGGCGCCAAGGGCGTGCAGCTGGTCGAGGCCGCGCTGGAATCGTGGCAGGACCGCCGCTGGGTCGACGTGCCCGCGCTGAAGGTCTGAGGCAGGCATGGCGCTTTCTCTCACTCTCCCCACCGTGGGCGGCGCGCTCGCGCCCTACGCGCTGCGCGGCACCGCGCCGGTCAAGCCCGACGCGGGCGTGAAGTTCAACCGCATCGCCTACTCGGCCGCGCACGTGGTGGCCGACCCGCTGGCCGCCATCGACCCGTGGCTGCAATGCGCGGTCGACTGGGACACCACCATCGCCTACCGCCGCCACCTGTTTTCGCTGGGCCTGGGCGTGGCCGAGGCCATGGACACCGCGCAGCGCGGCATGGGGCTGGACTGGCCCACGTCGCTGGAGCTGATCCGCCGTTCGCTCGACGCCGCGAAGGACGTGCCCGGCGCGCTGGTCGCCTCGGGCTGCGGCACGGACCACCTGGACATCGACAGCGTGAAGAGCGTCGACGACGTGATCCGCGGCTACGAAGAGCAGATGGCCGCCATCGAGGCGCTCGGCGGCAAGCTGATCGTGATGGCCAGCCGGGCGCTGGCCCGCGTGGCCAGGAGCCCTGCCGACTACGAGCGCGTTTACGACCGCATCCTGAGTCAGGCGAAGCAGCCGGTGGTGCTGCACTGGCTGGGCGACATGTTCGACCCGGCGCTGGCCGGCTACTGGGGCACCAAGGATGTCGACGCCGCCATGGACACCGCGCTGGGCATCATCGCGGCGCATCCGGACAAGGTCGATGGCATCAAGATCTCGCTGCTCGACAAGGACAAGGAGATTGCGATGCGCCGCCGACTGCCGCCGGGTGTTCGCATGTACACCGGCGACGACTTCAACTACGCCGAGCTGATTGCAGGCGACGGCTTCGGTGAGGAGCCCACGCACGGCAAGAGCGACGCGCTGCTGGGCATCTTCGACGCCATCGCGCCGGCAGCGAGCGCCGCGTTGGGCGCACTGGCGCAAGGCGACAACGAGAAGTTCCACGACATCCTCGGCCCCACGGTGCCGCTGTCGCGCCACATCTTTGCGGCGCCCACGCGCTTCTACAAGACCGGCGTGGTGTTCATGGCCTGGCTCAACGGCCACCAGAAGCACTTCACGATGGTCGGTGGCCAGCAGAGCACGCGCTCGCTGCAGCACTTTGCGGAGCTGTTCCGGCTGGCCGATGCGGCCAATCTTCTGGAGCAGCCGGAGTTGGCTGTCCGACGCATGAAGACATTGCTCGCGCTGCACGGCGTGGAAGGTTGAAGCCACCCCATGCGTGATTTTTCACAAGACCACGACTGGCTGTCGATCAACACCGCCACGGTGCGCAAGCAACTGGGCGCCGAGGTGGCGCTGGACCGGATCATCGACCAGTGCGCCGAGCGCGGCATCCGCGCGATCAGCCCGTGGCGCGACCAGGTGGCGGCCGTCGGTCTCGACAAGGTGGCTAAGCAACTGAGGGCGCACGGCATCGGCCTCTCGGGCTATTGCCGCGGCGGCTTCTTCCCCGCGCCGGATGCAGCGGGCCTGAAGGCTGCGCTGGAAGACAACCGCCGCGCCATCGACGAAGCGAAGACGCTCGATGCGCCCTGCCTCGTGCTGGTGGTCGGCGCCCTGCCCGGCGCGCTCGACGGCAAGGCGGCCTACAAGGACATCGGCCGCGCGCGCGGCGAGGTGCGCGATGGCATCGCCGCGTCACTTGAATACGCTCGGGAAGTCGGCATGCCGCTCGCCATCGAGCCCCTGCACCCGATGCAGGCGGCCGACCGCGCATGCATCAACACGCTGGAGCATGCGCTCGACCTGTGCGACGAACTCGACGCGGGCAAGAGTGGCATGCTGGGCGTGGCGTTGGACATCTATCACGTGTGGTGGGACCCGAAGCTGCAGCAGCAGATCGCCCGCGCAGGCCGCGAGCGGCTGCTGGCGTATCACGTCTGTGACTGGCTCACGCCCACGCGCGATCTGCTGAGCGACCGCGGGATGATGGGTGACGGGGTGGTCGAGCTGAAGAAGATCCGCGGGTGGGTCGAGGACGCTGGGTTCGCCGGCTTCAGCGAGGTGGAGATCTTTTCGAGTCTCGACTGGTGGCAGCGGCCTGGGAGCGAGACTCTGGAAGTCTGCATCGAGCGGCACAAGCGGGCTGTCTAGCGCTGCTGTTCGCCGTGTTCGGGGCGCGTGCACAGGCCATCGGGTACTCCCCTCCGCGAATGTCCCCCGGCCTGCGGCCTCCTCCTTTATTTCGCTGCGGGGAGCACCCGACGCCCTGTGCACGATGAGCGCGGCTGTAACGCTAGCGGTTTGACCTCTGCTGCGAATTTCAGATAGACGTGCAGAGGCGTATCAACCAGCTTTTTGAGAGACACGCGGGGGACAAGTGGAGGTCCAAAGGGTTGGTGCTGGCCGCGATCGACACCCATTGCGCCGATTGCGATGACGCTGGCGAAGGCCTAGACCCACGAGGTCGATTCGATGCTCGGGAGATTGCTTCTGAAAGAGAGTTCGTTCATGGCAGCCGCCGAGCCTGTCCTGAATTTTGTGTTCGAGGCATAGCATGACGAGAAGGAGCATGTATGCCAGTGAGCAAGACGAAGATGAAGAACGCGGCGATCGCCGCCAGGATGGCGGCCTTGCCATCGATTCCGAAAGAACTGATTGACCAGTTCGTCACCGGTCCCATGACCGGCGAGGCGGTCAACGAAGCGACAGCCGCGTTCAAGAAGGCGCTCATCGAGCGCGCCCTGGGCGCTGAGATGTCGCACCACTTGGGCTACCCCAGCGGCGCCAGCAAGCCCGAGACCGGCAGCGGCAACCAGCGCAATGGCAGGAGTGCCAAGACCGTTCTGGCAGGCGACGGGCCACTGCGCATCGAAGTGCCGCGCGACCGTGGCGGCAGCTTCGAGCCGGTGCTCATCCCCAAGCACGAACGCCGCTTCACCGGTTTTGACGACAAGATCGTGGCCATGTACGCGCGCGGCATGACCATGCGCGAGATCCAGGGCTTCCTGCAGGAGAGCTACGCGGTGGAGGTGTCGCCCGAGTTCATCAGCTCGGTCACCGACGCCGTCATGGTCGAAGTCACTGCCTGGCAGGCGCGCCCGCTGGAGCCGATGTACCCGGTGGTCTTCTTCGATGCCCTGCGTGTGAAGATCAAGGAAGATGCGGTGGTGCGCAACAAGGCCATCTACCTGGCCCTGGGCGTGTTGCCCGACGGCACGCGCGACATCCTGGGACTGTGGATCGAGGGCACCGAGGGTGCCAAGTTCTGGATGAAGGTGTTCAACGACCTGAAGACCCGCGGGGTCAATGACATCCTCATTGCCGTCACCGACGGCCTGAAGGGCATGCCCGAGGCGCTGGCTGCGGTGTACCCGGCCACCACGCTGCAAACGTGCATCGTGCACCTGATACGCAACTCGCTGGACTACGCGAGCTGGAAGGACCGCAAACTGCTGGCCGCGGCCATCCGGCCGATCTACACGGCGGCCAGCGCCGAGGCGGCACAGGCCGAACTCGAGGCCTTCGAACAGGGCCCGTGGGGCACCAAGTTCCCCACGGTGGTGGCAGCTTGGCGCCGGGCGTGGGACAGGGTGATTCCATTCTTCGCGTTCCCACCTTCGATCCGCCGGGTCATCTACACGACCAACGCCATCGAGAGCATCAACGCGCGGCTGCGAAAGATCATCAAGACGCGCGGGCACTTCCCCAGTGACGATGCGGCCTCCAAGCTGATCTGGCTGGCGCTGCGCAACATCACGGCCGATTGGGGGCGGGCAGCCAAAGACTGGAAAGAGGCAATGAACCAGTTCGCGATACTCTATGAAGATCGCTTCACGCAGCCGGCTCATGGCGCCAGCAAGGCAGGAGGTTGACACGCAGCCGGCTCATGGCGCCAGCAAGGCAGGAGGTTGAACTATGAATACATGGGCTCAACCGAGGTGCCTCCGGCGGCCCGGCAGGGGCCTGAAGACATAAGAGAAATCAATCGAGAGCAGATCAACATCCGCCTCGAACACAAAAATTCAGACAGCCCCCAGCCGCCCCTTAAGGTACTTGCCCGCGCCACCTGAGAGCTCGCTGCGGTCGATGAGCTTGCCTTGAAAGTGGAAGTCCCGATCAATACGGACAATAAGCAGTTTCTCGAAGTTGCCCTGGCTCTTGACCAGTACGTGGTCGCTGGTCTTCTCGGGCGAGATGGTCTTGACCTCCACCCGCTCGCCGTCAATCGTGCCGTCAGAGCCGGGCGTGTGAGTCGCATTGCGGCGAAGCCCAAACTTGATTTCTGCGTAGATTTCGCCAAGCTCGCCCCAGACTTGGAGATATCGGCCAGTGTTCTCGAAGTGCCGAGCCGCGCACTCGACCAGGTCTTGGAAGATGTCCGTCTGCTTCAGGATGCTGAACGGAAAGCCCTCCCTGCTTCGGACAGGCTGAACTGAGGAGGCATCCTCCTCAGGCTCGCCCTCAAGTTGATCCTCGGCCCACTCCCTGTCGATGTGCTCCCACTCCCAAGGTGCTACGCCGCAGGCCGCAGCATCCGCTATGTCCTCCGCGCTGTAGCCCCGGTCGTACATCTCGTGAAGAAAATCCCAATCGCTCATTCTGTCCCTCGCTTCTTGTCCTGCTCCTGCTCGATTGTCCACCTCCACACAGGCACTAGACGTTGCCAGCTATTGTCCTGTCGCATTAATTCGCCCGCAGCGTCGAGCGAGTTTTTCGAGGATTGAATCGGCGGTGGCGGGCCAGGTGAACGACCGCCGATCACCTCTGAACACAGAGCTGCCATTGAGCCAGACCCCGTAAACCCCAATCGCCCCGAATTCCCTTCACCACGAAGGCTTCACGCGGGCCGAGAAACCTGCGGCCCGCAGACCGGCCGCTATCCGCCAGTCTCAAACGCTGCGTGTCGCGCCTTCTCGCTCAGCTGAAACAGCTCTGCCGCCTTGCGAGCCAGTTCCGCCGCGAGCCAGAGCAGGTTGTCCAGTTGTCGAGCCCCGTCATCGCTGCACCAGTCGATGTCTTCCCCGTGGCAAACCCACAGGAGAGCTTCGAGTTGAGAGAGGGTGTTTTCGAGAAGATCCGCCGGGTCTTGGGCGTTGTCTTCGGAAGCTACCGGCGTGCGAGGCCGGGCTATAGTCTTGGTAGCCATTTTTGTGCGTTTCCTTCCAAGGTTGGTGCACGAACCTGGTTAGACGGTCGGGGTGCTGGTAACACCTCGGCCGTCGCCTTTTGATACCTCGCATCTGCATCGCTGCTTTCGCACCGACGACCTGCCGCGAGGCAAGCAGCCTTCAAACATGTAGGTGGCTTGGGTGTGTTGCTTCCCTTGGTGGGGTGTGAAGTGACAGGGGCATCCACTCTAGAGAAGAACGCGACAAAGCAGCCGTTCCACGCGGCACGAAGTCCCGACGACCGCCAACAAATGCAGCTTCCGCAGCGGCACTGAACGCTCACGCTGGCGGGGTGCCTTGCGCAGCGAAATAAAGGAGGAGGCCGAAGGCCGGGGGACATTCGCGGAGCAAGGTACCCCGTCGGCGTGATCGCGCCCTGAACAACGCAGCAAAGCGAAATCCCGCCACCTGTGCTGCAATTCGCCGATGGCTGACCCGACCCTCGACGACCTGCGCCGCTACGCCGTGGCGCGCACCCTCTTCAAGCCGACCACGCTGCCGGCAGCGATCCGCCAACTCGGCTTCGTGCAAGCCGACCCGATCCGAGCCCCGGCGCGTGCACAAGACCTGACGCTGCGCCACCGCGTCAAGGACTACCGCGCGGGCGATCTCGAAAGCCGCTACACACGGCTCGCCATCGAAGAAGACTGCCTCGTCAACTACGGCTTCCTGCCGCGCGAACACCTGGCGCTGATGCATCCGCGCGAGGCCAAGCGCGCATGGGATGCCGACACACGGCGCAAGGCGGCCGACGTGCTGGCCTATGTGCAGGAACACGGCCAGGTGCATCCGCGACAAGTCGAACAGCACTTCGCGCATGGCCGCATCAAGAACTACTGGGGCGGCTCGAGCAACGCCACCACGCACCTGCTCGACGACATGCACTACCGCGGCATGCTTCGCGTGGTGCGGCGCGACAGCGGCACGCGCGTCTACGAAGCCGTGACGCACCAGCCCGCCGACGACAGCCCCGCCGGCCGCGCACAACGCGCTGCCGCGCTGATCGAACTGGTGGTGCGCAAATACGCGCCGCTGCCGGCCGCGAGCCTCACTTACCTCGTGCGCCTGCTCGGCTACGGCGCGCCGCATCTGTCGGCGCAGACGCAGGCAGCGCTGCGCATCGCGCGGGAAGAACTCGCGAGCTGCCGCATCGACGGCACGACCTGGTACTGGCCCGCAGACGAGAACCCTGCCTCGCGCCGCCATGCGCCCGACGATGCGGTGCGCCTGCTCGCGCCCTTCGACCCGGTGGTGTGGGACCGCCGCCGCTTCGAGCTGCTCTGGGACTGGACCTACAAGTTCGAGGCCTACACGCCCGCGCCCAAGCGCCAGTTCGGCTACTACGCGCTGCCGATGCTGTGGCACGACCGGGTGATCGGCTGGGCCAACTTCGGCAGCTCGGCCGAGGGACGGCTGAAGCCGATGTTCGGCTATGCCGACGGGAGGCCGCGCGACGCGGCATTCCGCGCGGCGCTGGACGACGAACTGCAGCGCATGACGCAGTTTCTCGCGGGACGATGATGCCTTTCTTCCTATAATCGCGGGCCTCAGCCAGCTGCCCGCAACGGGCGCCAGCCGTCTTCGAAGGAACGAAGACCGCAGCTTCGACAGCTGCCCGCGACGACGCAACAAGAACCCATAAAACCCACCGGCCGCCAGCCCGAAGCCAGCCGCCGGTTTGCGCTCGTCCAAACCGAATCGACCGGATCAGAGACGAGAAGCCATGGCGCGCCCGCATTCGGCGCGCGCCGCAGCCACTCCCCCCAAACGCAGGACACAGGAGAAGCTGCACATGACATCGAAGAAGCATCGGCGCCCCGCTTGGCGCCATTTCCATACCCGCCGCGTCACGCTCGCGGCAACCGCCCTGGCGCTGGGCGCCGCCGTGCCGGCCTACGCCGAGGAGAAGGACGACGCCGCCGAAACCCGCAAGGCGCTGCCCACGGTCACGGTGTCGGGCGACGCCGGCGAGACCGCGACCGGGCCGGTGACCGGCTTCGTCGCCAGGCGCGGCGGCACCGCCACCAAGACGGACACCCCGCTGATCGAGACGCCGCAGGCCATCTCGGTGGTCACGCGCGACCAGATGGAGGCGCAGGGCGCGCTCACTCTGCGCGAGACCACCAACTACACGGCCGGCGTGGTGTCGAGCTACTTCGACAGCCGCGTGGATTCGTTCAAGGTGCGCGGCGGCGACGCCGTCCAGTACCTCGACGGGCTGCAGCGCACCTACGGCACATACAACTCCACCAAGCTCGATCCGTACATGCTCGAGCGCGTCGAACTGCTGCGCGGCCCGTCATCGGTGCTGTACGGGCAAGGCGGCATCGGCGGCGTGCTGAACATGGTGTCGAAGCGGCCGCAGGCCGAGACCCAGCGCGAAGTGCAATTGCAGCTGGGCAGCAACGCGCGCAAGCAGGTCGCGGCAGACTTCACCGGGCCGATCGACCCCGAAGGCAAGTGGCTCTACCGCCTGGTGGCTGTAAACCGCGACAGCGGCACGCAGGTCGACCATGTGCCGGACGACCGCATCCTGGTCGCGCCCTCGCTCACCTGGCGCCCGAACGCGGACACCTCGCTCACCCTGCAGGCGCTCTACCAGAAGGACAACAGCGGCTCGCTGATCGGCTTCTTCCCGTGGCAGGGCACGCTGCTGCCCTCGCGCTACGGGCCGATTCCCACCTCGACCTTCATGGGCGAACCGGGCTTCGACCGCTTCGACTCCCGCAACACCTCGCTGGGCTACCTGTTCAGCCATCGCCTGAACGACACCTGGACCTTCCGCCAGAACCTGCGCTCGACCGAGACCAAGGTGGTCTACAACACCTCGTACACCAGCTTCACCGCCAACCGGCTCACCGGCCGCCCGGCCCGCCCGGTGTTCAACGCCGACCAGCGCACGCTCGAACGCGACCTGAGCAGCGAAATCAACGGCGGCAAGATGCTGCTGCTGGACAACCAGGCAGAGGCCCGTTTCAAGACCGGCGATGTCGAGCACACGGTGCTGCTGGGCGCCGACTTCCAGCGCAACACCACCTCCAAGCTGTCGGGCCGCGGGCGCGCCAGCGCCATCGATGTCTACGCGCCGGTGTACGGCAACTACACGCCGCCCACCAGCTACACGCGCTCGCCCGAGGTGGTGCAGAAGCAGGCCGGCATCTACGTGCAGGACCAGGTCAAGTACGGCCGCTGGATCGGCGTGCTGGGGCTGCGCCACGACAAGGCCACCACCGACACTCAGGGCCGCCCTGCGGAAGGCATCGACGCCAAGGCCACCACCAAGCGAGCCGGCCTCGTGTACCTGGCCGACGGCGGCTGGGCACCATACCTGAGCTATGCGGAATCGTTCCTGCCGCTGGGCGGCGTCGATCTCAACAACACGCCCTTCAAGCCCCAGCGCGGCAAGCAGTGGGAAGCCGGCGTCAAGTGGGAGCCCGAAGGCCAGCGCAGCTCGTTCATGGCGGCGGTGTACGACCTGCGCGACACCAACCGCAAAACCACCGACCCGACCAACCCGCTCAACAGCGTGCAGCTCGGCGAAGTGCACGTGAAGGGACTGGAGCTCGAGTACAAGCGCAGCATCGCGCGCGACTGGGACTGGATCGCCACCTACGCCTACACCGACGCGCGCGTTTCGCGCAGCAACGCCGCCGACCTGGGCAAGCGCATCTCGGGCGTGCCCACGCACGCGGCTTCGGCATGGGTGACGCACCGCTTCTCGATCGGAGGCGTGCCAGGCTTCTCGGCCGGCGCCGGCCTGCGCTACGTCGGCAAGTCGTGGGACGGCATGGACGCCAACCCGGTGCCGGCGGTCACGCTGCTGGACGCAATGTTCGCGTGGGACAACGGCCCGCTGCGCCTGTCGCTCAACGTGGCCAACCTCACCGACAAGGTGCAGCTCACCACGTGCCTGGCGCGAGGCGACTGCTTCTACGGCCAGCGCCGTACAGTGACCGCGTCCGCCACGTATCGCTTCTGAAGAAAATCCCCGCGCGGGCGAAGGTCTGGCGCGCGGGTGACAAGCCCGGCCGCGGCGCGCTCCTAGAATCGCGCCGTCGTCCGGCCTGCCGGACGGCAAGCGTTCTCAGGGCGGGGTGCGATTCCCCACCGGCGGTGATGGCGGCTTTTCTGAAAGAGATGCTGCACAAGCCCGCGAGCGCCTGGCGCCTTCAAAGGGTTCCAGGGTCAGCAGATTTCGGTGCGATTCCGAAGCCGACGGTCACAGTCCGGATGAAAGAGAGCGCGAAATGCGGGACGACCCGCGTGCCCTGCCATGCAGGCGCGCGGGTGGCCTCGTGGTTTCGTGCGCCCTGATTCAGGAAACCTGCTTTCAAGAGGCACACCATGAGTCAGATCAACGACCTTCCCCTCTCCGCCATTGCCGCGTCGGATTCGCCGCGCGGCACGCGCATCGCATTCGTCGAGGCGCAGTGGCATTCCGACATCGTCCACCAGGCACGCGACGCCTTCCTCGAAGAGATGACGCGGCTCGGCGTGGCGCGCGAGCTCATCGACATCTTCGACGTGCCCGGCGCCTTCGAGATCCCGCTGCATGCCAAGCGGCTCGCCAAATCCGGCAAGTACGCGGCCATCGTCGGCTGCGCGCTGGTGGTGGACGGCGGCATCTACCGCCACGAGTTCGTCGCGAACACGGTGGTCAGCACGCTGATGTCGCTGCAGCTGGAGACCGACGTGCCGATCTTCTCGGCCGTGCTCACGCCGCACCACTTCCATGAGCACGTGGAGCACCGCAAGTACTTCCATCGCCACTTCGCGGTCAAGGGCACGGAAGTGGCCGAGGCCTGCTTCAAGACGCTCGAAGCGCTCAAGCAGGTCGACGCGCTGCTGGCCGCGTGACGACGGCCGCGAGGCGTGGTGCCCGGTTCTTTTCATAATCGGCGCCATGACCGCACGCACCCCCACCACCGACTATCCGATGACGATCTACCACAAGCCCAACTGCAGCACGTCGCGCAACGTGCTGCAGCTGATCCGCGAAAGCGGCGTGGAGCCCGAGATCGTTCTCTACCTGGAAACGCCGCCGAGCAAGAAGAAGCTGCGCGAGCTGGCCAAGGCCATGGGCCTGGGCGCGCGCGACCTGCTGCGCGCCAAGGAAGCGCCGTATGAAGAACTGCAACTGGCCGACGAGAAACTGAGCGACGACCAGCTGCTAGACGCCATCGCGGCGCATCCCATACTGCTTCAGCGGCCCATCGTGGTGTCGCCGCGCGGCACGCTGATGTGCCGGCCGTGGCAGCGCGTGCAAGAGATCCTGCCCGCGAAGAAAAGCTAGACGGGCACTTCCTGCTCGAGGCCCCACGCGACGTGCTCGCGCACGAGCTCGCTGGGGTGCTCCACGCGCGTGGCAAGCGCTTCTTTCGCGCCGTCCTCGCCCGCGCGCACCGCATTGCCCAGCGCCACCGCAATATTGCGCAGCCAGCGCTCATGGCCGATGCGGCGGATCGGGCTGCCTTCGGTGCGGCGCAGGAAGTCGGCCTCGGTCCACGCGAAAAGCTCTGCCAGCGAACGCCCGGTGAGCCCTTCGCGCGCGTCGAAGTCGGGCAGCTCGCTCTTCTTCGCGAACTTGTTCCAGGGGCAGATCAGCTGGCAGTCGTCGCAACCGTAGATCCGGTTGCCCATCAAGGGGCGCAGCTCCGGCGGAATGGCGCCGCCGTGCTCGATGGTGAGGTAGGAAATGCAGCGCCGCGCATCGAGCCGCTTGGGTGCGACGATGGCCTGTGTCGGGCACACGTCGATGCATGCGCTGCAGCTGCCGCAATGCGCGGTCACGGGCTCGCTCGGCGGCAGCGCCATGTCGACGTAGATCTCGCCCAGGAAGAACATCGAGCCCGCGTCGCGGTCGAGCACCAGCGTGTGCTTGCCGCGCCAGCCCTGCCCGCTGCGCGAGGCCAGCTCGGCCTCGAGCACGGGGGCCGAATCGGTGAAGGCGCGATGGCCGAAGGGGCCGACCTCCTCGGCGATGCGCTCGGCCAGCTTCGCGAGCCGGTTGCGCAGCACCTTGTGATAGTCCCTGCCCCGCGCATAGACCGACACGATGGCTTCGCCGGGCCGCGTGAGGCGGTCGAACTCGACGGCCTGCCACTCGGGGGCGGTGTCGCGCGGCAGGTAGTTCATGCGCGCGGTGATCACGCTCACAGTGCCCGGCACCAGCTCGGCCGGGCGGGCGCGGCGGGTGCCGTGTGTTGCCATGTATTGCATCTCGCCATGGAACCCGTGGGCCAGCCACTGCATCAGACCGTCCTCGGCGCTCGATAAATCGACGCCCGCGATTCCGATTTGGGAGAATCCGAGTTCCCGGGCCAAAGCCTGAATACGAACAACGAGTGGATGGCTGACGATCACTTGCCGATTGTAGAAACGCAAACGAGCACCCGCATCCTGCGCTGGCGCAGCGAAGACGACACTGACGCTTTCGCGCAGGCGCTTGCCGCATCGCCCGCGTTGCGCGACGCCTTCATCGCGCTGCATGGCGACCTCGGCGCCGGCAAGACGACTTTCGTTCGACACCTGCTGCGCGCGCTCGGCATCGCGGGGCGCATCAAGAGCCCCACCTATGCGGTGGTCGAGCCGCACGACGCGCCCGACGGACTGCAGATCTTCCATTTCGATTTCTATCGCTTCGCCGACCCGCGCGAATGGGACGACGCCGGCTTCCGCGACATCTTCGCTGGCCCGGGCCTCAAGCTGGCCGAATGGCCCGAAAACGCTGCGGGCCGCACACCAATTGCCGACCTCGCTATTAAAATAGAAGCAATGACTGACGACACACGCAGCGTGACCCTCCTCGCGAACACCCCTCGCGGCAGCGATCTGCTGGCGCGCATCGCCGCATGAAGGCGGTCGGCCTGAAACGGCGCGTGCTGCTGCAGGGCGGCAGCATCGCGCTGATGCTCGGCGTGCACCAGATCGCGCGCGGCGCGACCATCCTCGCAGTGCGCGTCTGGCCCGCCGCCGATTACACCCGAGTGACCATCGAGTCCGACGCGCGCCTCAATTCGCAACAGCTCGTGGTGGGCAGCCCGCCGCGGCTCGCGGTCGACATCGAAGGCATCGACCTGAACCCCGAACTGCGCGAACTGGTCGGCAAGATCAAGCCGGGCGACCCGTACATCAACGGCCTGCGTGTCGGGCAGAACGCGCCGAAGGTGGTGCGCATCGTGTTCGACCTGAAGCAGGCCGTGGTGCCGCAGGTGTTCTCGCTCGCACCGGTGGCCGCGTACAAGCACCGGCTGGTGCTCGACCTGTACCCGGAGCAGGCCGTCGACCCGATGGAAGCGCTGATCGCCGAGCGCCTGCGCGACGCGCCCCGCACGCCGCAGGGAAGCAACCCGCCCGTGGCCGGCATCGTGCCCTCGAACCCCACCGCGCCGGCGGGCGACCCGCTTGGCGACCTGATGGCGCAGCAGGCCATGCGCCCCGGCCCGCAGACGCCGCCGCCCGCCGTGGTGGCCGGCAACGATCGCCCGCAAGCGCCGGTGATCGTCGCTCCGCCGCCCGTCGTGGGCACCGCGCCCGTCAGGCCCGTCGCGCCACCTCCATCACCGCCGCCGGTGGCCGCGCCCCGCGGCGGCGCCGCCACGGCAAGCCGCACCGACCGCATCATCATCGTGGCGCTCGACCCCGGCCACGGCGGCGAAGACCCCGGCGCCATAGGCCCCAACGGCACGCGCGAAAAAGACATCGTGCTGCAGGTCGCGCACCGGCTGCGCGAGCGCATCAACGCGGGCAGCGTCAACGGCAGCCCGATGCGCGCCTTTCTCACGCGCGATGCCGACTTCTTCGTGCCGCTGGGCGTGCGCGTGCAGAAGGCCCGCCGCGTGCAGGCCGACCTGTTCGTGAGCATCCATGCCGACGCCTTCACCACGCCCGCCGCGCGCGGTGCCAGCGTGTTCGCGCTGAGCCAGAGCGGCGCGTCGAGCAGCGCCGCGCGCTGGATGGCCAACAAGGAAAACGAGGCCGACAAGATCGGCGGCGTCAACGTGGGCGGCCACGAGGCGCAAGTGCAGCGCGCGCTGCTCGACATGAGCACGACCGCACAGATCAACGACAGCCTCAAGCTCGGCGGCGCGATGCTCGGCGAGATCAAGAACATCGGGGCGCGGCTGCACAAGGGGCAGGTCGAGCAGGCCGGCTTCGCGGTGCTGAAGGCGCCCGACATTCCCAGCGTGCTGGTCGAAACCGCCTTCATCAGCAACCCGGAAGAAGAGGCGAACCTGCGCCGCGTCGAATACCAGGAAAGCCTGGCCGATGCGCTGATGCGCGGCATCCAGCGCTACTTTGCGCAGAACCCGCCGCTTGCGCGCAGCCGCCAGCTCTAGGCCGCCAGCGAGGGGTTTTGTAAAGCCAAAGCATGCCCTGCTGTCCCACGCGGGCCGGCCCGTGACAGCGCACAGGGAGGCGCGGCAGGCTCCTACACCGCGCCAAAGAGCAATCTGGACATGATGAGTCATCACTCCTCGAAAGGTGCACATCATGAAGACACGACTCTGGATCGCAGCGGCTGCAGCTACTTCCGTCATGGCTATCGCGGGTTGCGCAAGCGGCCCCAACCAGAACCTCGGAACTGGTGTGGGTGCGGTGGGCGGCGCGCTGGTGGGTAATGCCATCGGCGGCAACACTGCAGCCACCGTCGGCGGTGCAGCCATCGGGGGCATCATCGGCAACCAGGTGGGCCGCAATGCCGACGAACGCAACTACAACCGGCAGCGCTATCCGCAAGGCAGCGGCTACTACCCGAGCAACGGCCCGAACTACTGATCTTCAGGCCCAGGGATGAAAGAAGCGCGCCCTCGTGGCGCGCTTTTTACGTTTTGAGTTGAATGGGTCGCGGATCAGGCCGCGGGCAGTTGCGCAGCACGCGCCTTCTCGGCCTTGGAAGCGCGCCATGCGCCGTAGATCGCGATCAGACCCGGAATGAAGATCAGCGCCCAGATGATCTTGTCGAGATGCTGCCGCACGAACGGCAGGTTGCCGAAGAAGTAGCCGGCGGTCGCGATGCCCAGCACCCAGATCAGTGCGCCTGCGACGTTGTACGCCGTGAACTTGCCGCGGTTCATTTGAGCCACACCAGCCACGAAGGGCGCGAAGGTACGAATGAAGGGCATGAAGCGCGCGAGCACGATGGTGATGCCGCCATAGCGTTCGTAGAAGCCATGCGCCTGGTCGAAGGCCTTGCGGTTGAAGAAGCGCGAACTCTCCCACTGGAACACCTTCGGCCCGAAGTAGCGGCCGATCGAGTAGTTGCACTGGTCGCCCAAAATGGCCGCCGCAATCAGGATGCCGCAGGCCAGCGGAAAACTCATGAGCCCCGCGCCGCAAAGCGCGCCGACGATGAACAGCAGCGAGTCGCCGGGCAGGAACGGCATCACCACCGCCCCCGTTTCCACGAACACAATCAGGAAGAGAAGCGCATAGACCCACGGGCCATAAGCGATGACGAACTGCTCGAGGTGCTTGTCGACATGCAGGATGAAGTCGACGAGAAAGCTGATGATTTCCATGGGCGCGGATTATCCTTGCTGAACCCGAACGCACCCTGAATCCCCCCAACATCAGGCTCGGCGGCACCCCTCCTAAAATGACGCGGTGAGTGCCATCCCGACCTTTCCCTCTCCCACCGAACGCCGCCCCATCCGCGAACTGCCCGACGAGCTGATCAGCCAGATCGCCGCCGGCGAAGTGGTCGAGCGGCCCGCCTCGGTCGTGCGCGAACTGCTGGACAACGCGCTCGACGCGGGCGCCCGCCAGGTCACGGTGCGGCTGGCATCGGGCGGCGTGCGGCTGATCTCCGTCGAGGACGACGGCATGGGCATTCCGCGCGAAGAACTCACTGTGGCCCTGCGCCGCCATGCCACCAGCAAGATCGCGAGCCTCAACGACCTCGAGACGGTCGGCACGATGGGCTTTCGCGGCGAAGCGCTCGCGGCCATCAACGCGATCGCCGAGCTCAGCATTCTTTCGCGCTTTGCCGGTGCCGACACGGCCTTCGCGCTCGACGGCCGCACCGGCGAACTGCGGCCGGTGGCCCGCTCCACCGGCACGACAGTCGAGGTGCGCGAGCTGTTCTTCGCGACGCCCGCGCGCCGCAAGTTCCTGAAGACCGATGCCACCGAGCTGGCCCATTGCATCGAGGCGGTGCGCCGCCATGCGCTGGCGCGGCCCGAGGTGGGCTTCTCGATCTGGCACGACGGCAAGCTGGTGGAGCAATGGCGCGCCGCCGATATCCGCGAGCAGCGGCTGGCCGATGCGCTGAGCGACGAGTTCGTGGCGCAGAGCGTGGCCGTCGACCGCGTCGGCGGTCCGGTGCGCGTGGTCGGCCGTGCCGGCATTCCCGATGCGGCCCGCTCGCGCGGCGACCAGCAGTTCTTCTACGTCAACGGCCGCTTCGTGCGCGACAAGGTGCTGTCGCACGCGGTGCGCAGCGCCTATGAAGACGTGCTGCACGGCCACCGCCAGCCGATCTACGCGCTGTACCTCGAGATCGATCCGTCGCGGGTCGACGTGAACGTGCATCCCACCAAGATCGAGGTGCGCTTTCGCGACGGGCGCGAGATCCACCAGGCCGTGCGCCATGCCATCGAGGACGCGCTGGCGGCGCCGCGCGCCGGCGATGCCGTGGCCGCTTCCAGCCCGCCGCAGCCCTTCTTCAAGCAGACGCCGCTGCCGCCGAACGCCAGCTGGGCGCAGCCTGCTATCAATTTCGTAGCTCAGGAGCGTGGTGCCGGGGATTTCGAGGCGCTGTGGCCTCAACAGCGCGCCGATAACGAGCCGCAACGGAATGAAACGGCCTTCGAACAGCCCTCGAACTGGCCTCTGGGCGGATCGACCGCGCCGTTGGCCTTCCGCCCGCCCGCCGGCCCAGGCCTGCCAGCAAGCCCCGCCGCGGCCCCCATCGCCACCAATGACGAGGCCTGGCCCCTCGGCCGGGCATTGGCCCAGCTGCAGGGCATCTACATCCTGGCCGAGAACAGCCAGGGCCTGGTGGTGGTCGACATGCACGCGGCGCACGAGCGCATCGTCTACGAGCGGCTCAAGACGCAGCTCGACGGCGCGGCCATCACCAGCCAGCCGCTGCTGATTCCCGCCACCTTCGCGGCCACGCCGCAGGAAGTGGCCACGGCCGAGGCCTGCGCGGCGGTGCTGCCGACGCTGGGGCTGGAGATCACGCCGTTCTCGCCGCGCACGCTCGCGGTGCGCGCCGTGCCCGGAACGCTGGCGGACGGCGACCCGGTGGAGCTGGCGCGCAGCGTGCTGGCCGAACTGGGCCAGCACGACGCAAGCACCGTCGTGCAGCGTGCCCAGAACGAATTGCTCTCCACCATGGCCTGCCACGGCGCCGTTCGGGCCAACCGCAAGCTCACCATCGACGAAATGAACGCACTGTTACGCCAGATGGAGGCGACCGAGCGTTCCGACCAGTGCAACCACGGCCGGCCCACCTGGCGCCAGCTCTCCATCCGCGAGCTGGACTCGCTGTTCATGCGCGGTCGATAGCCCGGAAAGCGCCTTTCAGAGGGTTTTCGAGGGGTTTGGGCGGTCATCCACAGCGCAGGCACGCACGTTGCATAGGCTCCACAAAGCGCCTGCGAGCGTTGTTTCAGGGAGTTAACCGCGGCGCAATGTCGGCACGCCGCGGCCAGAGCAGGTGAACTTTTCCGCCGACTTCGCTGTCCCTCAACCTCATGATGAAACGCTGGACCCTCCTCGCGTCAGTCTTTTCGCTTTGCGCCCTGCTGGCGGCCGGTTGCTCGACGCTCGACGAACAGCAGCGCCAGTGGATCTTCCAGCCCAGCGACCGCAGCTGGGGCAATACCGCCTCCATGGCCCAGGGCATGGAAGACGTGTGGATCGACTTCCAGTCTTCCCTCACCGGCGAGCCCGCGCGCCTGCACGGCCTGTGGCTGGGTGGCAAGCCCGAGACGACCGACACGCCCGTGCTGCTGTACCTGCACGGCGCCCGCTACAACGTCGCCGGCTCGGCGCCGCGCATCCAACGCATGCACGAGCTGGGCTTCTCGGTGCTGGCCATCGACTATCGCGGCTTCGGGAAGAGCTCCAAGGGCCTGCCCTCCGAGGAATCGGCCCGCGAAGACGCCCGCGCCGCCTGGACGTGGCTGGCCGCGCGCCACCCCAAGCAACACCGCTACATCTTCGGCCACTCGCTCGGCGGCGCCATCGGCATCGACCTGGCGGCACACGTGAACGACGAGAGCGGCGTGATCGTGGAGAGCACCTTCACGTCGATCGCCGACGTGGTGAGCGGCTTCAAGTGGGGCTGGCTGCCCTTCGGCCCCTTCATCACCCAGCGCTTCGAGGCGATCAACACGGTCAAGAACATCACCGCGCCGCTGCTGGTGGTGCACGGCACGGCCGACAGCCTGATCAACCCCACGCTGGGCCGCAAGCTGTATGACGCGGCCACGGTGCCCAAGCTGTTCGTGCTGGTCGAGGGCGGCTCGCACCACGACACCAACTCTGTCGGCGAGGCGCAGTACCGCGCGGCGCTGGGGCAATTGTTTCGCATGAAGCCGGAGGCCACGCTTGCCAGCAACGGCGGCCCGGCCCGGCCGACGCCACGGCTCGCACCGCCAGCCGCCGCCGCGCCCGCTGCCCAAGACGTGCGCGGCGCCGCACCTTCGCCGGTACCCGCGGCCATCTGATCGACGATTCCGCGCAACGGCGTCCGCGGGCAAGCCCCGAGGCGCCGAAGCCCCCCGCGCCATTTGCTACCCTCGGCGCATCATGTCTCCCAGCTTCCCTCCGGCCGCCGCGGCCAACGCGGCTGCCTCCCCGGCCTCGCCGGGCGCCGCGCCCCCTCCAGATTCACCGCGCTATGTCGCACTCGCCGGCCCCACCGCGTCCGGCAAGACCGCGGTGGCGCTGGCCATGTCGATGGTCCGCCCCGTGGAAATCGTCAGCGTCGATTCAGCGCTGGTCTACCGCGGCATGGATATAGGCACCGCCAAGCCCACCGCCGAAGAGCGCGCCGCCGTGCCGCACCACCTGATCGACATCCTCGACCCGCGCGAAAGCTACAGTGCCGCCGCCTTCGTGGCCGACGCCACGCGGCTCATCGGCGAGATCCGCGCGCGCGGCGCGATGCCGCTGCTGGTGGGCGGCACCATGCTGTATTTCAAGGCGTTGTTCGACGGCATCGACGCGATGCCCGCCGCCGACGCCGCCGTGCGCGCGCGCATCGACGCCGAAGCGGCCACGCTCGGCTGGCCCGCCATGCATGCGCGGCTCGCGCAGGTCGACCCGGTCACGGCCGCGCGGCTCGCACCGCAAGACAGCCAGCGCATCCAGCGCGCGCTGGAGGTGTGGGAAAGCAGCGGGCAGCCGCTGTCGAGCTTTCATGCGAGCGACAACAAGACAGCCAGGCCCGTCGAAGGCGGCGTGCTGTTCTCGCTCGAACCCGCCGACCGCGCGTGGCTGCACAAGCGCATTGCCGAGCGCTTCGACGCGATGCTGGCAGCCGGCTTCCTCGACGAGGTGAAGGCGCTTCGCGCACGCGGCGACCTGTCGACCGACCTGCCCTCGATGCGCTGCGTCGGCTACCGCCAGGCGTGGGAAACGCTCGACGCGTGCGGCGCATCGCAGCCCGACGCCCGGGCCATGGCCGACCTGCGCGAACGCGCCATCGCCGCCACGCGCCAGCTCGCCAAGCGGCAGGTCACCTGGCTGCGCAGCATGACGCAGCGCACCGTGATTGCCTGCGACGCGCCCTACGCGGTGCAGAACGCCGTTCAACTGATTGCAAAGGCCATGAGCCCCATGAGCCCCAAGAGCCCCGAATGACGCTGCGCATTTCAAACCTCGGCAAGCACTACGGCGAATCGCCCGTCTTCGAGAACGTGACCCTCGCCGTCGAGCCCGGCGAGTTCGTCGCCATCGTGGGTGAGTCGGGTGTCGGCAAGTCGACCTTGCTCAACTGCATGGCCGGCCTGGACAGCTGGGACCAGGGCACGGTCACGCACGACGGCACGGACATCGGCGCGCTCGGCGGCGAAGCCTGCGCGCTCTGGCGCCGTCGCCACGTGGGCTTCGTGTTCCAGGCCTTCCACGTGCTGCCGCATCTCGACGTGGCGCAGAACGTGTCGCTGCCGCTGATGCTGCTGGGCCAGCAGCGCGACGACGGCCGCGTGGCGCAGATGCTCGAAGCGGTGGGACTGCCCGGCATGGGCGCGCGGCTGCCCCAAACGCTGTCGGGCGGCCAGCTGCAGCGCGTGGCCATCGCACGCGCGCTGGTGCACCGCCCCGCCCTGCTGCTGGCCGACGAGCCCACCGGCAACCTCGATCCGGCCACCGCCG
Organism: Variovorax sp.; assembly: GCF_965279555.1. Classification (NCBI taxonomy): domain Bacteria; kingdom Pseudomonadati; phylum Pseudomonadota; class Betaproteobacteria; order Burkholderiales; family Comamonadaceae; genus Variovorax; species Variovorax sp. The sequence continues at coordinate 2,999,913 of NZ_OZ257247.1, forward strand.
CCAAGGTAATGGAACTGCTGATCGGCCAGACGCGCGAGCACGGCGCGTCGCTGGTGCTGGTCACGCACTCCGAGAGCGCGGCGGCCCGGGCAGACCGCCTGCTGCATCTGCGCGCCGACGGCATCGCTGCCTGAGATTTCCGGACTGCGCTCAATGCCATCGCCGAGTACGGCAAAAGTTGGCAGAAACAGCGCCGGATTTCCGAGCCCCCAGGACGGGTTCTCATAGCATTCGGCGGCCCGTAGCCAAGCCATCTGCGAACACACCGACGCCTGCAGTTCATCTGCTTCAAAGGCATGGTGGTCCCGCGTGCCCAGCCAACTCAAAAACGGCTTTGCAACGCAATCAGGGGGATCATCCATGCTCGACAGAAGAAACTTCGTTCTAGGCACACTCGCTTCATCCGCGCTGGTCGCCTGTGGCGGCGGCGGAAGCGGCGACACCGCTTTCAGCCAGTGCTCCTCGGTGCCAATCGCCTGCGCCGGCAGCAGCGGCGCCGCCACAGCCATCAACCGATACCGCCAGGCCAATCTGCTGGCCAGCCACACGCGCTACGGCGCCCGCTTCACGGAGCCGGAATTCATCAACGGCTGGGGCATCGCCATTCGCCCGGCCGGTGCCGGCGGCCATTTCTGGATCGGCGGCGGCGGCATCTCCTGGCAGTACCTCGGCGACGTCACGCGTTCCACCGACCCGTCATTGCACACGCTGCAACAGGACGGCCTGCGCGGGGTGACCGTGCCGGCCGCCGACGCCGGCACGGGCGATGACAGCCTCGGCAAGGTCACAGGCGTCGTATTCAACGGCGCGGCCCTGAGCTCGGACCTGTTCAGGGTGCAAGGCCAGCCGGCTGGCACGCGCATGCTCGATGGCTCGGCGCGCTTCATCTTCGTCACTGACAGCGGCAGCGTAAGCGCCTGGACCGAGCGCGATGCGGACAGTGGCGCCATCGTGCGCGTCGACGGCCCGGCCGTGGAAGTCTTCAACGGCGCGGATCAGGGCATGGCCTTCTTCGGCGCCGCCATCCACACCGGTCGATGGGACCGCCTGTGGCTGGCTGACTTCGGCGCGCAGCCGCAAATACGCACGCTCGATGCACAGTGGCAACCGGTGCCGACGCAGGGCTTCGCCAATCCCTTCGCGAGCGGGCCGGCGGGCATGGCGCGGCCCGGCGACCCTGTGCCGTTCAACATCCAGGTGGTGAACGACGGAACCCGGGACCGGGTGTTCGTGCTGTATGCCCTGAGCCAGGCAGACCCGGCCCAGGCCAATGCCTTTCACGCCGGCGAGGAAGATGCCCTGGATGCCGCCGCCGAAGCAGCCACGGGCAACCGGCCCGCGCGGGGCAAGCTGGCCGAGTTCGATCTTGACGGCCGCCTGCTGCGCATCTACGCGGACGACGACCGGCTCAACGCCCCTTGGGGCGTGGCCATCGCGCCGGCCGACTTCGGTGCGTTGTCGGGCCGGCTGCTGGCCGGCAACTTCGGCGGTGCGGGCCGCATTTGCGCCTTCGACCTGGGCAGCGGGCAGTATGTGGATGACCTGCGCGACGCACAGGACAAGCCGGTCGCCATCGCCGGCCTCTGGGGCCTGCAGTTCGGCAACGGCGTGGCGCTGGGCGACAGCAACGCGCTGTACTTCGCGGCCGGCCCGCAGGACGAAACCGAAGGGCTCTTCGGCTCGCTGCGCGCCGCCTGAGGCCTTATGACTGCGGGGCGAGCAACGCCGCGTAGCGCGACAGGTCGACGTTGCCGCCGCTGATCACGATGCCCACGCGCTGCCCGGCTATGGCCTTGCCCGCCGCAATGGCGCCCGCAAAGGCGAGGCAGCCGGTCGGCTCCACCACCATCTTCATGCGCTCGGCGAAGAAGCGCATGGCGTCGACGAGCTGCGCGTCGGTCACCGTGAAGATGTCGTCCACGTCGCGGCGGATGATGCCGAAGGTGTACTCGCCCAGGTGCTGGGTCTGTGCGCCGTCGGCGATGGTCTTGGGCGTCTCGATGTGCACGATCTTGCCCGCGCGGAACGACTGCTGGCCGTCGTTGCCCGACTCGGGCTCGACGCCGTAGACCTTGCACCGGGGCGACAGCGCGCGTGCCGAAAGCGCGGAGCCCGACAGCAGCCCGCCGCCGCCGAGGCACACGAACAGATGGTCGAGCGGGCCGGTCTCCTCGATGAGCTCCTTCACCGCCGTGCCCTGCCCGGTGAGCACGTCAGGGTGGTCATAGGGCGGAATCATGGTCATGCCCCGCTCCTGCGCGAGCCGCCTGGTCAGCGCCTCGCGGTCTTCGGTGAAGCGGTCGTACATCACCACTTCGGCGCCGTAGCCCTGCGTGGCCGCGACCTTGGCGGCGGGCGCGTCCTTGGGCATCACGATCACGGCGGGCATCGACAGCAGGCGGGCCGACAGCGCGATGGCCTGCGCATGGTTGCCCGAAGAAAAGGCGATCACGCCGCCCTTGCGCTGCTCGGCATCGAACTTCGACAGCGCGTTGAACGCGCCGCGGAACTTGAAGGCGCCCATGCGCTGGAAGTTCTCGCACTTGAAGAAGAAGCTGGCGCCCCAGCGCTCGTCGGCGGTGGTCGAGCGCAGCACCGGCGTGCGATGGGCATGGCCCTCGAGCCGCGCGGCAGCGGCGATGACGTCGTCGTAGGTAGGGAGTTGCATGCGCCGAGCTTAGCGGCGGCTTGCAATCTTTTGCAGCCCCGATGGGTAAAAACCCGGGATGCGCGGACGCCCTGAAGTTTGTACTCTGTATACAGAGTTCAGATTCGGAGCCCGCCCATGCCAGCTCAGCTCGTCAGCATCGAAGCCGCCCCCGACCTCGTCGACCAGGTCTACCGCGCCCTGCTCGGCGCCATCAGCAGCGGCACGCTCGCGCCGGGCGAGCGCATCACGCAGGAAGACATCGCGCAGCGCCTGTCGGTGTCGCGCCAGCCGGTGCTGCAGGCGCTGCGGCTGCTCAAGAAAGATGGCTTCGTGCTCGACGCGCCGGGCCGGGGTGTGCTGGTCGCGCCGCTGGAGGCCGAGGCGATGCGCAAGGTCTACCAGGTGCGCGGCGCGCTCGATGCGCTGGCCGCGCGGCTCGCGGCGCAGCAGCGCTTTCGCATCGACCCCAAGCTCATCGAGCGTGGCCGCCGCGCCGCGCGCGGGCGCAACGTGGAAGCCATGCTCGACGCCGACGTGGCCTTCCACCAGGCCATCTACGAGGCCTCGGGCAACCCGCTGATCGGCCAGAGCGCCGACGCGCACTGGCGTCACCTGCGCCGCGCGATGGGCGCGGTGCTGCAGGCCGAGCCGCAGCGCGAATCGCTCTGGGACGAACACGAGGCGATTGCCGCCGCCATCGCGGCCGGCAACGCGGAGCGCGCGGCGCGCCTGAGCGAAGAACACGTCTCGCGGGCCAGCGAGGCACTGAGCGAGCGGCTCGCGCAGCAACAGGCGCGCGCCGCATCCATGACCCCACCGACAAGAAAAGGAGACAAGGCATGAAGCTGACCCCGGAGCAACGCGCGCAGTTCGAGCGCGACGGCTACCTGTTCTTCCCTGGCCATTTCTCGGCCGAAGAGACGAAGGCGCTGACCGACGCGGTGCCGGACCTCTACGACCGGCGCGAGGCCTTCAACGTGCGCGAGAAAGGCTCCGACGCGGTTCGCACGAACTTCGCCGCGCACCTCATCAGCGAGCCGTTCGCGCGGCTGGCGCGCCACCCGCGCATGGTGGGCCCGGTGACCGACCTCTTCGAGGAAGAGGTCTACATGCACCAGTTCAAGATCAACGGCAAGATGGCCTTCGAAGGCGACGTGTGGCAGTGGCACCAGGACTACGGCACCTGGCTCAACGACGACCTGATGCCCACCGAGCGCGCGATGAATGTCGCGATATTCCTGGACGACGTAAGCGAGCACAACGGCCCGCTGATGTTCATTCCGGGCAGCCACCGCAAGGGCGTGGTCGATGCCAGGCATGACCTGACCACCACCAGCTACCCGCTGTGGACGGTCGACAACGACCTGATCCGCCAGCTGGTCGACCGTGCCGGCGGCAAGCACGGCGGCATCGTCTCGCCCAAGGGGCCGGCGGGCTCGATGATTCTTTTCCACAGTTGCCTGGTGCATGCCTCGGGCAGCAATCTTTCGCCCTTCAACCGCGTGGCGGTGTACCTGAGCCTGTGCGCGGTCAGCAACCACATCCGGCGCCACAAGCGGCCCGAGTACATCGCGCACCGCGACTTCACGCCCATCGAGATGCTGCCCGACGACTGCCTGTTGAAGCCCTATCCGGTGGAGGTGCCATGGAAGAACGGCCTGCCCGAGAGCGCGCTGCGCACCTCGCTCGACGTGCTCGACACCGCGGAGGCCTGACCCCATGAGCCTGCACAAACGCCTGCAGCAGCGCGCCGCCGAAGGCCGCCCCGTGCGCATCGGCCTGATCGGGGCCGGCAAGTTCGGCGCCATGTACCTCGCGCAGATTCCGCGCACGCCCGGGGTGCAGTTGGTGGCGATTGCCGACCTTTCGCCAGATGCGGCCCGCGTCAACCTGGAGCGCGTGGGCTGGCAGCGCGAACGTGCTGCGGCCTCATCCGTACAAGAAGCGCTGAAGAACGGCACCACCTGGATCACCGACGACTGGCAAGCCGTGACGCGCGAACCGTCCATCGACATCGTGGTCGAGTGCACGGGCAACCCCATCGCCGCAGTCGACCACTGCCTGGACGCCTTCGCGCACGGCAAGCACGTGGTGAACGTGACCGTGGAGGCCGACGCCTTCTGCGGCCCGCTGCTCGCACACAGGGCGCAGCAGGCCGGCGTGGTTTATTCGCTGGCCTTCGGCGACCAGCCGGCGCTGATCTGCGACCTGGTCGACTGGGCCCGCACCTGCGGCTTTCCGGTGGTGGCAGCCGGGCGCGGCCACAAGTGGCTGCCGCACTTCACCGAATCGACACCCGAGACGGTGTGGGGCAACTACGGCCTCACGCCCGAGCAGGCGAAGCGCGGCGGGCTCAACCCGAAGATGTTCAACAGCTTTCTCGACGGCTCCAAGCCGTCCATAGAAAGCTCGGCGGTGGCCAACGCCACCGGCCTCACCGTGCCGTCGGACGGCCTGCTCTATCCGCCCGCGAGCGTGGAAGACATTCCCTTCGTCACGCGCCCCAGAAGCGAAGGCGGCGTGCTCGAGCGCAAGGGCATGGTGGAGGTGGTCTCCTCGCTCGAAGCCGACGGGCGGAAGATTCCCTACGACATCCGCATGGGCGTGTGGGTCACGGTCGAGGCCGAGACCGAGTACATCAAGAACTGCTTCGAGGAGTACAACGCCCACACCGACCCGAGCGGGCGCTACTTCACGCTGTACAAGCGCTGGCACCTGATCGGCCTGGAGGTGGGCATGTCGGTGGCCAGCGTGGCGTTGCGCGGCGAGCCCACCGGCGCGGCCACCTGCTGGAACGCCGACGTGGTAGCCACCGCCAAGCGCGACCTCGCGGTGGGCGAGGTGCTCGACGGCGAAGGCGGCTACACGGTCTGGGGCAAGCTGCTGCCGGCCGACCGCTCGCTGCGCATGGGCGGCCTGCCGCTGGGGCTGGCGCACGGCATCCGCCTGTTGCGGCCGGTGAAGAAGGGCCAGAGCCTGAGCTGGGCCGACGTGGCCATCGACACTTCGACCGCTGCGTACAAGCTTCGCGGCGAAATGGAGGGCATGTTCGCACCGGCGATGGAAGCGCGGGTGGCGTGAGCGCGAACCGCGGGTGAATGCGAAATGATGCATTGCGCCCGCGCGCCATAACGGAAAAAATATTTGCCCCGACGCGCAACCGCGTGTCGAAATGGCCGCACGCGGGCCGTCATTGTGGTGAGCGATCCTGCTCTGCAAGCTTTTCCATGACGGAGAGACACCATGCAATACATGTTGATGTTCTACCAACCCGCGGCCGAATTCGAACAACGCAACGACGCCTCCTCCCAGGCCTACCGCGCGAGTTGGGTCGCCTATGCCGACGCGGTGCGCGAGGCCGGCATCTCGCTCGGCGGCCACGGCCTGTTCCCGCCCATGACCGGCACCACACTGCGCGTGCGCGGCGACAAGCGCCAGGTGCAGGACGGCCCCTTCGCCGACACCAAGGAGCAGCTCGGCGGCTACTTCGTGATCGACGTGCCCGACCTCGACGCGGCGCTCGAATGGGCGGCGCGCGCACCGTGCGCGACCAGCGGCGGCGTCGAAGTGAGGCCCGTGTTCGTGGCCACTGCCGTCGCCGCATGATGAACAGCCCGGTGGCTCACCAAGCCGCCGAACGTGCGGCGCGGGATTCGTACGGGCGGCTGCTGGCCATCCTGTCGGCCCGCACGCACGACATCGCAGCGTCGGAAGACGCTCTGGCAGATGCCTTTGCCCGGGCGCTCGAACGCTGGCCGGCCGACGGCATCCCGGCCCGGCCCGATGCCTGGCTGCTGAGCGTCGCGCGGCATCGCAAGCTCGATGCCTGGCGCCACACCCGCGTGCAGGACGAGGCCACGCAGGCGCTGATGCTGCTGGCGGGCGAGATCGACGACAGCGCCACCGACGGCGCGGCCGTGCCCGACGAGCGGCTGCGCCTGCTCTTCGTCTGCGCGCACCCGGCCATCGACGCGCCGGCACGCGCTCCGCTGATGCTCCAGACCGTGCTCGGCCTGGACGCGGCGCGCATGGCCAGCGCTTTCCTCACCTCGCCCTCGACGCTCGGCCAGCGGCTGGTGTGCGCCAAGGCGCGAATCCGCGCCGCCGGCATTTCCTTCGAATACCCGCAGGCGCGCGAACTGCCGCAGCGGCTGCAGGACGTGCTCGACGGCATCTACGCCGCCTACGGCACAGGCTGGGACGACGTGGACGGCGCCGATGCCATTCCGCGCAACCTCACGGCCGAGGCCATCGACCTGGCCCGCATCCTGTGCAACCTGATGCCGCGCGAACCCGAGCCGCTGGGCCTGCTCGCGCTCATGCTGTTCTGCGAGGCACGCACCGCCGCACGCCGCAACGATGCGGGCGCGTACGTGCCGCTCGACCAGCAGGACATCACGCGCTGGAATCACCAATTGCTGGCCGAGGCCGAGCACCACCTGCGGCACGCTTCATCGATGCAGTCGCTGGGCGCCTTCCAGCTGGAGGCGGCCATCCAGTCGGCGCATTGCGAACGCCGCGCCGGTGCGCCCGTGCCGCCCGAAACCCTGGTGTCGCTGTACCAGGGCCTGCTGGCATTGCGCCCCAGCATCGGCGCGCAGGTCAGCCTCGCCTGCGCGCTGGCCAATGCACGCGGACCGGAGACGGGCCTGCAGGCGCTCGATGCGATCCCCGCGGCGGATGTCACCAACTACCAGCCGTTCTGGGCCGCGCGTGCCCATCTGCTGGCTGCCGGCGGCGCACGCGCGGCGGCGCGGCAGGCATACGACCGGGCCATCGGCCTGAGCACCAGCGCGGTGGTGCGGGCTTATCTCAATACGATGTCGCAGCGGCTCTGAGCGGCCCTACTTCGTGCTGTTGAAGGTGCGCGGAAACAATGCCGCCTGCGAACGATCGCGCAACCGGTAGCTCATGGCCGGCCGGCCAAGGCTGCCCGTCACCATGCCGGCCTCTTCCATGAACCCGCCGTCGAGCATGCGCTTGCGGAACGCGCTCTTGTCGACGTCGCGGCCCAGCACCACTTCGTAGACGTGCTGCAGCGCCGGCAGCGTGAAAGGCTCTTCGAGCAGGAAGGCCGGCAGCGAGGTGTATTCGACCTTGCTGCGCAACCGGGCGACGGCCGCATCGAGCAGCTCGCCGTGATCGAAGGCCAGCCGCTTGCGCGAGGCGGCATCGACCTCGAACCACGTCACATCCGCCGCGTTGGCGCCGCTGCGCAATTGCATCGCCTGCGCCGGAACCAGCGCATAGAAGCAGTGCGTGGCCGACCAGCCCCGCGGGTCGCGCTGCGCCCCGCCCCAGCTGCCGAGCTGTTCGAGGTAGGGTGTGATCACGCCGGTTTTCTCGCGCAGCTTGCGCAGGGCGCAGTCGAGCAGCGTGGCGTCTTCTTCGATGTTCACGAAGCCGCCAGGCAGCGCCCACTTGCCGGGGAAGGGCTCGTCGCTGTCGGCTGGCCGCTTCACCAGCAAGACCTGCAGGGCATCGCCGAGCACGGTGAACATCACCACGTCGACAGTGACCAGCGGGCGGGGAAAAGTCAGCGGCGGGAAGTTCGGCTTGGGTGTGTTCACGGGAAAGGCTTGACGCCGGATCTGTTAGTTGTACTATACAACCTTCAATTAGTTGTACAGAGCAACTCCAAAAGAAGAAAAGAAAAATGACCACGACACCCCGCTGCACCCGAGACCTGCCCGCGTACTTCGCACAGGGCCACCGCCCCGAATACCTTCTGTTCTGGGGCCACCAGGCGCCGAAGAGCGGCGTCAACAAGAGCTGCTTCAGCCAGTGGTTCGAAGCGGAATTCACCGTCGACGGCATCCGCTATCGCACCGCCGAGCACTTCATGATGGCCGGCAAGGCGCGCCTCTTCGACGACGCCGAAACCTCCGAACGCATCCTCGCGGCCCGCACGCCCGGCGAAGCCAAGAAGCTGGGCCGCGAGATCCGCAACTTCGACGAGGCCGCATGGGTGGCCGCTCGCCTGGACGTCGTGACGCGCGGCAACATCGCGAAGTTTGCGCAGAACCCGGCACTCGGTGCCTTCCTGCTGGGCACGGGCCATCAGGTGCTGGTGGAAGCCAGCCCGGTCGATCCCATCTGGGGCATCGGCCGCGCCGCGACCGACCCCGCGGCGCAAGACCCGCGCGAATGGAAGGGCCTCAACCTGCTGGGCTTTGCCTTGATGGCCGCGCGCGATGCGCTGAGGCAGGCGCAATGAACAACGGCATCGACCGCTACCGCGGCTGCCTGCTCGGCCTGGCCTGCGGCGACGCCGTGGGCACAGCGGTCGAGTTCCGCACTCGCGGCAGCTTCACGCCCGTCACCGGCATGCAGGGCGGCGGCCCGTTCGGGCTTGTTGCCGGCGAATGGACCGACGACACCTCGATGGCGTTGTGCCTGGCCGCGAGCCTGGTCCACTGCAAGGGCTTCGACGCGGTCGACCAGATGAACCGCTATTGCAACTGGCGCAGCGTGGGCTACATGAGCAGCACCGGCAACTGCTTCGACATCGGCCTCACGGTGTCGCGCGCCCTCACCCGCTATCTCGCGTCCGGCGATCCGTTCGCGGGCGACCCCGATCCGCGCACGGCCGGCAACGGCGCCTTGATGCGGCTAGCGCCGGTGCCGATGTTCTACGCGGCCAGTGCGCAGGCCACCTGGAAGCAGGCCGGAGAAAGCACGCGCACCACGCACGGCGCCCTGGAGGCCATCGAATGCTCGCAGCTCTTCGCGCTGCAGTTGCGCTCGGCATTGCGCGGTGAAAGCAAGGAAGCGATTCTCGCGGCCGCCCCGCTGGCGCCCATGAGCAAAAAGGTCGCGGCGCTGGCGCGCGGCGACTACGCATCGAAGCGCATCGAGCGCATCAAGGGATCGGGCTACTGCGTCGAGTCGCTCGAGGCGGCGCTCTGGTGCTTCGCGCACACGCGGTCGTTCGAGGAAGCCGTGCTCGCCGCAACCAACCTGGGCGACGACGCCGACACCACCGCGGCGATCTGCGGCCAACTGGCGGGCGCCTTCTATGGCGCTGGCGCTATTCCGGCGGACTGGCTCCGGCCGCTGGTGATGCGCGAAGAGATCGAACAGATGGCGGACCGGCTTCTGGCGCTGGCCGGCTGAACGCCCCGCACGCTCACTGCGGCAACGGAACCGCCGCCGCAGCGCCCTCGCGCCGCGCATCGAGCTGGCTGCCCCCTTGCGTCAGCGACACGGCGACCACCGCATTCGCCGCGTCGCGCCGGAACACGAACTGCGCGCCGATGCCCACCACGGCAAAGCGATCAGTGCCCGTTGGCGTCAACGCGTTGTAGCCGCGCCCCGTTTCGCGCACCAGCAGCTTCGAGCCACGCACGGTGAAGCTCAGCGCCTTGGTCCTGGTGATGCGGAAATCGCCCTTGTAGTCGTCCAGCCGTTGCGGGTCGAGCGGCACCTCGGTCGTCGGCACCGGGTAGCGGCTCTTGCCGATGGCCAGCATCACCGGCTGCAGCGGCGCGCGCGCGTTGCTGCCGAGCACGACGATCGCCTCGTTGGTGTCGGGCGCGATCAGCCAGAGCGTGCGGTAGCCCTCGGTGAGGCCTGCGTGCCAGTAGGTGCGGCGGCCTCCCTCGGGGCCGCGCACCATCACCGCGTAGCCGATCTCGGCGCCCTCGTAATGCGCCAGCGGCGTGAGCATGCGCACGGCGGCCGGCCCCAGCGGGCCGCCGGCGCCCGCGATGATGGCTCGGCTGAAGGTCATCATGTCGGCGGCGGTGGAGCGCAGCGCGCTGGCCGGCGCATAGGCCTGCATGTCGAGCAGCGGCTGGCGGCGGTCGCCGGCAAAGGCCGGCGCCATGCGCGAAGCCTTGTCGCCGAGCGTGATGACGGTGTCGTTCATGCCCAGCGGCTCGGTGATGCGCGCGCGCACCAGTTCGCCCCACGAGGTGCCGTAGTGCTCCGCCAGCAACTGGCCGAGCAGCGCCATGCCGAAGTTGCTGTACGCGCCCTCGCACGGCGGCGCCGCCGCGGTGAGCTTGATGCGCGTGAGCGCGGCCCAGAACATCGGCTTGTCGAAGCTGCGGAACTGCTCCGCCAGCGGCGCGCCGCCGCCCACGCCGTCGGCCATCACTGGCATGCATCCGGTGTGCGTGACAAGCTGGCGCAGCGTGACCGAGGCCACGGCGGGCGACAGCCCCTCGACCTTGCCCGCTAGCAGCTTGCCCACGCTGTCGTCGAGCTTGAGGTCGCCGCGCTCCACCGCCTGCGCCAGCAGCAGGCCGGTGAAGACCTTGGTGATGGAGCCGATCTCGAACATCGGCTGCTCCGCGCTGTTGGGCTCGATGGCGCGCGGCGGCGACGGCGGCTCCGGGTTGTAGGCCGCGCCGTAGGCGGGCTTGCCGTTGCGCAGCGTGCCGACCACCAGCGTGCCGCGCTCCGCGCCGAGCGCGGCCCTGGCGATGAAGGCCGGATCGCTGGCCAGGGTCAGCGGCTGCAGTTGCGCGGCCGCAGTGCCGGCCAGCAGCGGGGCGAGGAGCCAGGCCGCGAGCCAGCGGCGGGGAATAACGCGGGTCGTGGCGCGGGTCGTGGCGCGGGGCAAGAGCCGCATCGGAGGGTTCCTCAGGCGTCGTCGAAGAGGTGACATCGTGCCACGGCTGTGTAACAAGGTGCGCGCCGCGACAATCGACGGATGCGCGCATTGCTCACGACCTTCTCCTGGCAGGAACTCCGCCACCACCCCTGGCGCAACGCAGCCGCCGTGCTGGCGGTGATGCTGGGCGTGGCGCTGGCGTTCTCGGTGCAGCTGATCAACGCCTCGGCGCTGGACGAGTTCTCCAGCGCGGTGCGTTCGGTCAACGGCCAGCCCGACCTCGAGGTGCGCGCCGTGCAGGGCGGCTTCGACGAGGCGGTGTTCGCGCGCATCGCGCAGCACCCGCAGGTCACGCTCGCCAGCCCGGTGCTGGAGTTCCAGGGCCTGGCGCTGGCCGCCGGCGAGCGCCAGGTGCCGATGCGCGTGATCGGCATCGACGCGCTGGTGCTGCCCACCATCGCGCCCGCGCTCATGCCGCAAGCCGCAGTTGGCGCCGACCGCTTCGCGCTGTTCGCGCCCGGCCACGTGTTTCTCAACAATGCAGCCCGCACCGCGCTGGGCCTGCCGGCGCAAGCGGCCGGCGGCACGGCCGAGACGGTGCAACTGCGCAGCGGCGACGCGTGGCAGCGGCTCGACGTGGCAGGCCACGTGGCCGCAGGCGGCACGGCACTCGCGGTGATGGACATCGCCGCCGCGCAGGAGCTGTTCGGCCAGGTCGGCCAGTTGAGCCGCATCGACCTGCGGCTCGCGCCCGGCACCGACCGGGCCGCCTTCATGGCCTCGCTGCGGCAATCGCCGGACTGGCCGGCGGGCGTGCAGTTCGCGGAGCCGGGCGATGCGGCGGAACGCGTGAGCAACCTCTCGCGCGCCTACCGCGTGAACCTCACGGTGCTGGCGCTGGTCGCGCTGTTCACCGGCGCCTTCCTCGTGTTCTCGGTGCTGGCGCTCAGCGTGGCCAAGCGCGCGCAGCAGTTCGCGCTGCTCGGCGTGCTGGGCCTCACGCCGCGCGAACGGCTGCGGCTGGTGCTGGCCGAATCGCTGGTGCTGGGCCTGATCGGCAGCGCGGCCGGGCTCGCGCTAGGCACCGCGCTCGCGGCTTTCGCGCTGCGGGTGCTCGGCGGGGACCTGGGCGGTGGCTACTTCGAAGGCGTCGCGCCCAAGCTGCACTGGAGCACCGGCGCCGCGGCGCTCTACGGCGGGCTGGGCGTGCTGGCCGCGCTGGTCGGCGGCTGGTGGCCCGCGCGCGCGGCGCAGGCCCTGCCCGAGGCGCAGACGCTCAAGGGCCTGGGCGCGGCACCCACGCGGGGCAACAGCCACTGGCTGGCGCTGGGGCTGATCGCGCTCGGCGCGGTGCTGGCCAATGTGCCGGCCATCGGCGGTATTCCGGTGGCGGCGTACCTGTCGGTGGCCTGCCTGCTGGTGGGCGGCATCACCGCCCTGCCCTGGCTCATCGCGCTGCTGTACGACCGCATTGCGCCGGTGTTCGCGCAGCGCCTGCTGCCGATGCTGGCCATCGAGCGCGCACGCCGCATGCGCGGCACCGCGGCCGTGGCGGTGAGCGGCGTGGTGGCCAGCCTGAGCCTGGCGGTCGCGCTGACCGTGATGGTCGCGAGCTTCCGCGATTCGGTCACGCACTGGCTCGACGTCGTGCTGCCGGCCGACCTGTATGTGCGGGCCACCTCGGGCGGGCGCGGCGGCAACGCCGGCAACGGCAACAGCACCGACACCGCGACCTTCCCGCCAGCTTTCGTGCAGGCGCTGGCGCAGTTGCCCGGCGTGGCGCGCACCGGCACGCTGCGCACGCAGACGCTGCAGCTCGACGCGACACGGCCCGCCGTCACGCTGATCGCGCGCAGCCTCGAAGGCGGCGCCACCCAGTCGCTGCCGCTGGTGGGCACCGCGCTGCCGGTGCCAGAGGGGCGGGTCGGCATCTACGTGAGCGAGCCGATGGTCGAGCTGTACGGTGCGAAGCCGGGCACGTTGTTTGCGCCGCTCTCGGCCGCCATGATCCCGGCGGTGAGCCCGGCGGTGAACCCGGGGACGAATACGCAAGGGAAACCGCAGGCGTTCTTCGTGGCCGGCGTGTGGCGCGACTATGCTCGCCAGTTCGGCGCCATCACGATGGACGCACGCGATTACGAGCGCATCACCGGCGAGCGCAACGTGAGCGACGTGGCGCTGTGGCTCGCGCCCGGCGCGTCCGAAGGCGCGGTGCAGACGCAGGTGCGGCAACTGGCGGCGCGCCAGGGCGGCGGCTCCGCCGAATCGGTGGAGATTGCGTCGGTGGGCCAGATCCGCACGACCTCGCTTCGCATCTTCGACCGCAGTTTTGCCGTGACCTACTGGCTGCAGGCGGTGGCCATCGCCATCGGCCTGTTCGGCATTGCCGCCAGCTTCAGCGCGCAGGTGCTGGCGCGGCGCAAGGAGTTCGGCCTGCTCGCGCACCTGGGCTTCACGCGGCGGCAGGTGCTGGCGGTGGTGGCGGGCGAAGGCGCCGCGTGGACTGCCATCGGCGCCGTCGCCGGGCTGGGCCTGGGACTGGCGGTGTCGGTGGTGCTGGTGAAGGTGGTGAACCCGCAGAGCTTCCACTGGAGCATGGATCTGCTGGTGCCGTGGCTGCGGCTGCTGGGGCTGTGCGGCGCGGTGGTGGTGGCGGGCACCGTCACCGCGTGGCTCGCGGGGCGGGCTGCGGCCGGGCGGGACGTGGTGCTGGCGGTGAAGGAAGACTGGTAGGCGGCGGGGCCGGCCCGCTCCAGTTGCCCACGCCGGGCGCCAACCATGACTTGTAGACTGGGACCGATATGCAGCAAACACCCTCTTCCTCGTCCTGCAACGCATGGCTCGACAGCGCCATCCGCCGCATCGAGGCCGACTACCAGCGCAGCGCCGACACGCACCTGATTCCGCTGCCCCTTCCCGCCCTCGCGGCGCAGGGCATCGACCTGTACATGAAGGACGAGTCGACCCACCCGACCGGCAGCCTCAAGCACCGGCTTGCACGTTCGCTCTTTCTCTATGCGCTGTGCAACGGCTGGGTGCGCGAAGGCACGACCATCGTGGAGGCGTCGAGCGGCTCCACCGCCGTGAGCGAGGCCTACTTCGCGCGGCTGCTGGGGCTGCCGTTCATCGCGGTGATGCCGCGCACCACCTCACCGGAAAAGATCGCGCAGATCGCCTTCTACGGCGCGAGCTGCCACTTCGTCGACCATGCGGCGCAGGTGTACGAAGAGGCCCGCTCGCTGGCCGAGCGCACCGGCGGGCACTACATGGACCAGTTCACCTATGCCGAGCGCGCGACCGACTGGCGCGGCAACAACAACATCGCCGAGAGCATGTTCCAGCAGATGGCGCGCGAGCGGCATCCGGTACCGAAGTGGATCGTAGTGGGTGCGGGCACGGGCGGCACCAGCGCGACCATCGGGCGCTACCTGCGCTACCGCCGCCACGACACCCAGGTGTGCGTGGCCGACCCCGAGGGCTCGGTGTTCTCTGCCTACCACCGCACGGGCGACGCCGCGCTGACGGCGGCGGGCTCGCGCATCGAGGGCATCGGCCGGCCGCGGGTGGAGCCCAGCTTCATCCGCGCGCTGGTCGATCGCATGATCGAAGTGCCCAATCTCGAATCGGTGGCTGCGATGCATGCGCTCTCGGCCATGCTCGGCCGCAAGGTCGGCCCGTCGACCGGCACCAACTTCGTCGGCATGCTCGCCGTCGCGCAGGAGATGCGCGCGGCCGGGCAACAGGGCTCCATTCTTTCGCTGCTGTGTGACGCCGGCGAGCGCTATCTGCCGAGCTATCACGATGCGGCCTGGGTGCGCAACGCCTTCGGCGACATCGGGCCGGCGCAGCAACGCATCGACGCGTTCGTGGCTGCGTGATGACGATGCTGCCCTCGCCCTCCTCTCTCTCCTCGCTGTCACGTCGCACGCTGCTGCTGGCGGCCATGTGCGCCGCACCGGCCGCGTGGGCGCTGCCGCCGAGAACGCTGCAGTTCCCACGCGACTTCGGCAGCCACCCCGACCTGCATACCGAGTGGTGGTACATCACCGGTCATGCGAAGACGGCGGCCGGACGCGAGTTCGGCTTCCAGGTGACCTTCTTCCGTTCGCGCGTCGAAGCCACACAGGGCATGCGCTCGGCCTTCGCGGCGAAGAACCTCGTGTTCGCACATGCGGCCGTCACCGACCTCGAAGGCCGAGTGCTGCTGCACGACCAGCGCATCGCACGCGCTGGCTTCGGCGTGGCGGAAGCCGGCGAGGCCGACACCAGCGTGCGCATCCGAGACTGGTCGCTGGCGCGAGAAGGCGGCATCTATGTGGCGCGCATTCCAGCCGGCGAGTTTTCACTCGACCTGCGCTTCACGCCGACGCAGCCCGTGCTGCTGCAGGGCAATGCCGGCCTTTCGCGCAAGGGGCCGGACGAATCGCAGGCCAGCTACTACTACAGCGAGCCGCAGCTCAAGGCGCAGGGCAAGCTGACGCTCAAGGGCCAGGCCTTCGAGGTCGATGGCGCAGCGTGGCTGGACCACGAATGGAGCGAAGCGCTGATGCACCCCGAGGCCGTCGGCTGGGACTGGATCGGCATGAACCTCGATGACGGCAGCGCCCTCACCGCCTTCCACCTGCGCCGCGCCGACGGCAGCGGCCTGTGGGCAGGCGGCTCGTTCCGTCCGCGCGACGGCGTGGCGCGCATCTTCAAGAATGACGAAGTGCGTTTCGAAAGCCTCAAGACATGGGAAAGCCCGCGCACGCAGGCGAAGTACCCGACGCGGTGGCACGTGCAGACGCCAGCAGGCAGCTTCGAAGTTCGCGCGCTGCTCGACGACCAAGAGCTGGACAGCCACGGCACGACCGGCGGCGTGTACTGGGAAGGCGTGAGCGAACTGCTCGAAGCGCAGGGGCGACGCGTGGGGCGCGGGTACCTTGAGATGACAGGGTACGCCGCGCCACTGCGGCTTTGATGCCCCAGGCCCCCTGGTAGCACCACGTGTTGCCGGCCTAATGCCAGTTGGCAGCAATGACTGGCGCCAAGTTGCTTTGGTAGTTGGCTGGCAGCGTAGTTTGGCCCGAGACTGGCGGCGAGAAACTCGCCATGGCCTGAACAAGGTTTTGCACCTGACCGTCCATCAGTGTCTTGCCGCCCGCTGACTTGAACTGTTCGATGTGGTATTGACTCCCCAAATACCAGCTGTTGATAACCAACCGGTCCCCGGCTCCGATCAGGCTGACCTCCAAATCATTTCCCGCGCGACGGAACCACAGCTGACTGATGTCGACGGTGTCATCAAAGAGCACAGTATCTCTATTTCCGACCGTTGCATCGTTTTCGCTTATACGGTCGACGCCATAACCTCGCCCCATCACATAGGTATCGTTCCCGGCACCGCCATCCAGCGTATCGTCGCCTCCCGCCCCATTCAGCAAGTCGCTTCCCGCGCCTCCATTCAGCCAGTTGGCTTGTTCATTGCCGATCAGGGTGTTGTCCAGAGCATTGCCGGTAAGTGCCGTTGCCGCCCCCAACAACACCCCCTTCTCCACATTTGCAGCCAACGTCGTGTTCACGCTGGCATAGACCGTGTCGAACCCGCCGTCCACCGCCTCCGTCACCGTATCGCCGACGTCGTCGACATAGTAGGTATCGTTACCGGCGCCGCCCGTCATACTGTCAGCCCCTTGCGCACCGTCCAGGATGTTGTCGCCGGCATTCCCTGTCAACACGTTCGCAAGCTCATTGCCGGTCGCGTTGATGTTGCGCGTGCCGGTCAGCGTGAGGCTCTCCAGGTTCTTGCCCAGCGTCCACGAAACGGAAGACTCGACAGTGTCGATGCCGGCATTGACATCTTCATGGACTGCATCCAACTGGTCGTCCACGACATATGTGTCGTTGCCCGCTCCGCCCGCCATATCGTCTGCCTCGGCGCCCCCGTCCAATCGGTTGTCGCCGGCGTTGCCCACCAGGCGATTGCGCTGACCGTTGCCGGTTGCATCGATGTTCGCGGTGCCCGTGAGCACGAGCACTTCGACATCGTCCGGCACCCTATAGCTCACGCTGGATTGCACAGTGTCGTAGCCGCCACCCGGCAGTTCGTTAACCGTGTCGCCCACGTTGTCGACGATGTAGGTGTCGTCGCCGGTGCGCCCGGTCATGCTGTCTGCGCCTTCCAGGCCATTGATCGTGTTGG
Source organism: Variovorax sp. (assembly GCF_965279555.1). NCBI lineage: Bacteria > Pseudomonadati > Pseudomonadota > Betaproteobacteria > Burkholderiales > Comamonadaceae > Variovorax > Variovorax sp. Next base: position 3,017,304 of record NZ_OZ257247.1, read on the forward strand.
CACCCGCATCGCCGGTCAGCACATCGTTCCCGCTCGTGCCCGCGATGGGCAAAGGCTGCGCCAGGCGAGCGGCAGTCGCTGCGGAAGCGACAGTTCCCAGAGGCGCAGCACCGGGCACCGTGACACCACTCGCCTTCATTACCGGCAGCGGCAGCGGCGTTGCGTCCGCGCTGCCTGCGAAGATGAAGTGAGCGGCCGTAAGGGCTGCAGGCTCGATGGCAAAGAGTCCGACCGAGACCAGTGACTGTCCCGGCGTCTCGGCCAGCACGCGCGTGATGAACTTGCCGTTGATGTTCATCGCCTTGTTGATCTTGAGCTGGCTGAAATCCTTGATCCAGGCAAATTGGCTCAGGTCGATCTTGTCCGCCGCCAATTCGAAATCCGCGATCAGATTGCTGGCGCCCATGTCGCTGCCCATGAAGCTCATCGACCTCGAACCGCCGCCACCCGGTGCAACCACGAAGCGGTCTGCGCCGGCTCCACCCGTCCGCGTGCCTGCACCGGCCCGCCCCGTCGAGTACGAAACACGACCTTGGTCACCGTCCAGCACGAGGACATCGTCCCCGGCCCCACCATTCAGCGTGTCAACCCCCGCACTACCCACCAGCCTGTCGTTGCCGTCGGTGCCCAGCAAGGTGTTGTTACCGCCGCCACCGATCAGCAGGGCTGTGTCTTGAAGCACGACTCCCTTGCTCTCGACGCTTTCGGCCGGTTTTCGACCCGCCTTCTGCCAAGCTTGCAGCGCTGCCTGCGATGCAAAGAACTGCAACTGCGCCGAACCGAGCTGAGCCACCTGCCGATTGCGCACAAGAACGCTCTGGCCGTCACCCAGGTCCAAGCGGACATCCGCCCCTACCTGAGTGCGAACGAGCGAGGCGAGGTTCAGGTTGCCGAAGCCCACCAATGCAATGGCTTCCGGAGCCTCCGCGCTGTCGCCGACTCCGAAGTCGACGATCTCATCCTGCGACCCTGCATCCTTGCCGATGACGAAAAGATCGCTGCCTTCTCCGCCCGTGAGCACGTCGCTGCCCTTGCCGCCGTCCAGCGTGTCGTTGCCGCCGCCACCGCTGATGACATCCGCGCCACGCCCCCCCATCAACACGTTGTTCAGCCCGTTCCCCGTCAGGGTGTCGTTGCCATCACCACCAATCGCAACCTCGATGTCGCCGATGACGACCTTCAGCTCCCGGCCCGCGATGGTGCTGGTGCTGCCGCTGAGCAGATTGATCGTGCTGTTGCTCGTTACAGCGCTGGCGTTGATGGTGTCAGTTCCACCATTGCTGTCCACCAACATGCTGGCGATCTGGAGATTGGGCATCCGGATGCCGCGGATGAACTGCTCCTTGCCGCCGAATTCATCGGTGTAGACATACACATCGTCGGCGCCAGTCTTCTTGCCGTACAGATCCAGCTTCCAGCTCTTGAGCGTCCCGGCATTCCCGGTGGCTGCGTCGATGACCTGCAGTTTCCAGTCGCCCGCGCTTTGTTCTCCCCGCACATGGGTGGTGTTGAAGCTGAAGCTCAGTGGACCCGACGAGGCACTGCCCACATCAGTGGCCGCACTGCCCGGCGCCTTGTCGGGCCGGTTGACCAGGACGCTCTCGGTCCCCCCGGGAGAAATGAGCTTGATGATCAGATCACCCCAACGCTGATGATCCAGGTCAAGCGTTACTTGGGCACTCTCGACCTCCACGCCCGCCCCCACGGCGAGTGTGCGTGTCACCATACCGGTGCCGTCGGGAATCGCAGCACTCAGAGCGCCGCTGGATGCGCTCGTAACGAACTCGTTCGCGTACGTGCTCTGTTCGGTCCAGGATTCGGCCATCCGTACCGCGGCACGGGCATCGACCTTGCCGAAGCCGAAGTCGTGACTGACATGCATGCCCCCACCATTCCAGGTCTTGGCTCCGTTTGTGACCCAGTCGGTTCCATTGGGATCGTTCACCTTCGTGGCCGTCATCGCCAGGATGGTCTGAATGTCGCGATAGCCAAGCGCAGGGTTGGCCTCGAGCATCAGGGCAATAACCCCCGACACGATCGGTGCTGCGAAGCTTGTGCCCTGGCTGGTGCCGTAGTTGCTTCCAAAAGTCGAGCCGTTGTCCCCAATGAGTTCGCGACTGGTCGAACCGATGTTGCTGCCAGGTGCCGACACCAGAATGGAAGCGCCCGGGTTGCTGAAAGGCTTGCTCCCCTGTTGCAGCGTGCCCAGATCGCCTGGCGCGTTGATGCTTCCCGCAACGATCACGGCCCGGTTGGCGGTGAGTGCGTTGTAGTTGGTGTTGGCGCCCGTCGCGCGATCATTGCCGCCAGCCATCACGATGGCCGTGCCCAGCCCGTTTCGACCGCGGGAAATGGCCTCAAGAATCCCGGTCTCGACGGTGCCCGTTGGCACCACGTTCAGCCCGAAACTCGTGGAAGCGCCCCACGAGTTGTTGACCACGTCGAAATTCTTGAATTTGGCCAGCGCGTTGGTGATTTCCTGGCCGAGTTTGCCGACTTCCAGGCCTTCGCCCTGGATGTAATGACCCGCGAGCGTTGCGTTGTAGGCCACGCCGACGCCGCCCTCGCCATTCCGCGCCGCGACCATGACGCCAGCCACCATGGTTGCATGGCTGCTGAAGGTCTGAGGCGTGTCGTTTCTGCCATTCGCGTCCAGCGTGTTCAGCCAAGCCTTGTCGACATTGGGCTGGAGATCCCGGTGACGGTAGTCGAACACCTCGGGCCCCGCGCTGAACGCACCGCCTGGCTCGAACTGGCCGATCCTGACGCCCTTGCCGGTGTAGTCCTTCCACACAGGCATCACATTGACATCGCTCAGGTACCACTGCTCTACAGCCAGCGGGTCGCTCGGCAGGTCACCCGTCTGCAGGTAGACAGCCGCCTTCATGGGCTCCGTCTGGCCGGTGGTGCTGTTGCTCACCTCCGTGAAATACCCCTCGGCATCTTTCACCTTGTACTTGAAGCCCATCACTCCGGTGTAGTTCAGATCGGGCGTGAAAAGCACGTCACCACTGGCGGTGAGTGCGACGGTGCCCCCGTTCGCGTCCAGAACCTCGGTGATCCTGAACTGGTCGATTCTGCTGTCCCAATCACGGTCATTGAGCAACAGTTGAGTTTTGGACAGCAGGTGAGCGGCGGTTCGACTCAGCACCTGTCCCGTCGAATTGACGGTCAGAACATCCTTGACCGGCAATGGACTGCCAATGGTCAGGTCAACGTGGCTGACGTCGGCGAAGCTCAGCTTCTCGATGCCGGTCAGCGTGTCGGCGCCGTCCCGCCCGGTGCGGGTATCGACCACGCGGTAACGCGCGCTCACGTTGACGTTATCGAGCTTGGTGATGCGGTAGTCGGCGTAGCTGCCGGAGTACTGGGCGACATCGATACCGCCGCCGCCGTTCAGGTTGTCGTCGCCCCCGCCGCCGATGAGCACGTCGTTGCCCGTGCCGCCATCCAGGTCGTCGTCGTCCAGACCGCCGTCGAGCACATCGTCACCGGCGCCGCCCAGCAGCTTGTCCCGCCCACGATGGCCGCGGATCAGATCGTTGCCGGCGCCGCCATCCACGATGTCGTCGCCGTCCTCACCCGAAAGCACGTCGTTGGCGGCGCCACCAACGATCACGTCATCCCCCGCGCCACCGCGTACGACCACCGAAGTGTGGCCGTCCGCCACGAAAACGTCGTTCCCGACGCCGCCGATCGCCATCTCGATGTTGCTCCGGGTCAGGTTGAGCGAGACGCCCTGGGCCCCCACGACCTGGGCAACGTCGAAGCCATCGCCGCCGTCGATGCGCTTGTCCCCGGCATCGAACAGCAACAAGTCGTCGCCAGCGCCGCCAAGGAGCGTGTCGGCGCCGGTGCCGCCGGCCAGCCAGTTGTCGCCTGCATCGCCGGTCAGGATGTCGTTGCCCGCGCCGCCTGTCAGGTTGAGCGCCTTGAGAGCGGCCGCATCGAGGGTCTCGTGGATCGAGGCCTTGGTGTTCGTCGACACGTAGGCGGTCGTCGCACCCGCGCCGCCGGCCGTGTTCTCCGTGACAACGGTGACACCATTGCCCTTTTGCGTGATGCTGCTGCCGGCTGGATTGGCGAGGAAGTTAGCCGCAATGGCCTCCCTGGCAATGCCGTTTTGCGTGAACGTGCCCCGAGCCAGGACTTCGTTGCCGTCGCGCACTTCGCCGCTTTGCGCGGCGGTCGCCAGGTTGATGGCCGTGATGCCCAGTTCTTCGAAGGTCTTCAGTTCGCCCGCATCGGTCTTCCCGTCATGGTTGGCATCGACCCACACGCGCAGTTTGCTCCAAGCCGCATCTTTCGCGGTGAACTGGTTGTCGGCGTTGCTGTCGAGGCTCTTGAGGGCGGCGAAGCCGTTCGCATACGATTTGGTACCACCAACACCGTTGGAGCCGGTCACGCCGTTGTAGTACTCGCTCAGCGTCTCGCTGATGTTGTTGATCTTGCCGTCGCCGTTGAGGTCATGCACGACAATGCCGTCCTGCGCACTGACCCAACCGGTCTGCTCCAGCGAGCCGCCATCGTTGTCCGCATCGAAGAGAACGGGCGAAGTGCCGTAGCTGGTGAGCTTGACACCGTCACCGTTGAGGTCGAGCACCAAGGGATCGGCGGGAAAAAGTTCGAAGTTGTAGCGGGAGGCCTTGTTCAGGCTGCTGCCGAACAGACCGTAGTCGACTGAGCCGGCCATTGAATCGGTATTACCGATGGCGCCAGTGCGCAGAATCGGAAGACCCAAGCCGCTGGATGCTTGGATGTTCAGTCCGAAATTGCCGTTGCCCGGGCGAAGACCGTCGGTGATCGCATAGCTGATCAATGCCTGGTTGCCGCTGGCGGTGTTGACGTCCCAGAAACTCCTGTTGATGCCGGCGGTATAGCTGCCGGCTGACAGCAGGTTGTTGTTGATCGCGCTCGGACCTAGGCTGGTGCCATCGGGCGGGGGTGTCTGGCTGGGGCCATGCAGGGTAACGGTGTTCAGACTGACGATGTTGACTTCGGTGCCGTTGGATCGAGGCGCTTCCACGGCGACGCCTTTGGAATCGAATCGCTGGACCTTGATCTGGTCCAACTGCGAGGTGCCAGGCAAATAGCTACTGGTCGTTGAAATCTTATCGCCGCCCCCTGCCGGGGCGGTATTGATGCTCTTGATGGGGCGTGCATCGAAGTCGTAGTACTTGTCCGTCTGATCGCTGTCAGGGACGGTCGACCTCAAGGTCTCGGAAGTCAGAACTGGTTTTCCATTTGAGTCCAGTTGATATCTTTTTTCGCGAATGACCGTCGTGCCAAGGTCTGGCATAGGTGTGTAGGTTTTTATCGACTGGGGCAACTCTGTCCCACCTATTTTCCCTGACTCCACTACATAAATTCCATCTGGCAGAGACCGAGTAACGGTGTTTGGAAGTTCGAGTTTCTCGAGCGACGTGAGCTTGAGATTCAGAAGCCTCAGGGCCTCATCCGTTTGAAGTTTAGAATATGGATGCGCCCCCCAGCATTGCCAGCTTGATTGAAATCAGAATTGAATCGAGCAGCCTGAGCGATCAGATCGGAAATATCATTCGCAGAGGCCTTATCCAAAATTCCTTTGAAATCTTGTTTGGAAGACGTCAAAATTGGTATATTCAATCTTTTATCTTCACTCAGGCTTGCATAAAATTTTGAAGTCTCGTAATTCGCAGCGATACCCTCCCCTTCCCGCCTAGCAATCAACCCTGCGAGCGCAGCCACCTTTTCTTTGGGCGTCAAATTTTCATCGGAGTTGAGACTTTTAAGAAGCCTTCTTTCCTGATTAAAATGCTCCACCCCCCGATAATAGTGATCAATTTCATGCGCTAGGTAAGCTATGAATTTCGCGATATCCACAGGCGTGGATGCATTCAAATAATTAGAATTTTGACCAAATACAATTGCCCCAACACCAGGTTGCAGGCTTCGCCAACGCGGCGACGACCCGTTTGCCATATTGGTAAATTCGAACGGTGCGATGCGATAAGCAGAACCATTCTCCGGATCACTCCACTTTTTTCCCGTTGACGGATCCGTTCTGTACCCTCTTATTACATCGCTGTTGTAAGAATTAATCTTTTCAACAAGAGAAGGATTGAGATTGAGCGCATCCACCATTACCTGATTGATGTACTTCTTATCAAATAATGGCATGTCAACCGTAAGTGGCTTCTGCAGATTGTTTTTTTCAGTCATTTTACTCCCTGTATTAAAATAATCACCCTAAAAATCCAAAATACCGACAAACCTCCAGAAAAAATCTTTGCAATCAATCAGATAAGCTCATTCCCCGAGATGAAAGTAGTCCACGTCAAATCCACCAAAAAACGGAATGCATTTAGCAACGACAATTTCCGAAGAAGTGCATTTTTTTTCATCCCAAACAGTATTTGGAATGCTGATCACAAAAAAATCCTCACTTTCGTTTGTATTTAATTTTTCATAGAACACCAGGGGATCGGTCATGGCCATTGGATTTTCCGGGTGAACGCGCCCCCAAATATCGCTCATCCAGCCTTCTGCATGCGAGACATTGAAAAACCACATGGTGAAGGAAACATGAAACAGCGAAGTTTTTGGCTCTTCGGTGTAGCCTTTTTCCTTAACGAAATTTTCAATCGACAACCCAAATATCCCGATTTCTTCCAATTTTTCGCTCACGCCTTTAGAAGAATGTATTGAGCCTCGATTCTGACTGCCAAAACCTTTCAACCCAAAGTCTTTCAACAATTTATCAGAAAGAATTGAGGGAATTGGTTGAATTCCACGAACATCACCTTTCGCCATTTTGAGAATCTCTATTCGAGACCAACGATAAAATACATCGGACTCAATAGATTTAACCACAAATTTGACGTCATGCTCTTTTTTCCACCAATCCATTTCAGGGTCGTTTCTGGAATTTATTATTTTTCTCAGAACCTCAATTTGCTTTCCTCTGCGAATCTTTCCTTCGGCAATCTCCTCTTCCGCAGAAAGAAACTTCTGTGCCGTGGCAGCCATTGAAAAAGTCAACAACATTCCCAGTACAGAAAATCTAAATATTAGATGATATTTCATTGTTTTCCTTGGCTTTTTCAAGGCAACGGATTTCATTAATTTCAAATTCATTTAATTCGAGGGAAATTCACCAATTTCTCGGAATTTCAACCGCTACCGCTCCGAGCGGTGTTCAGCAAAAATTCAATGACCCACCGTTTACTCGCCTTGACCTTGACCGCGCGATTCGTCCCCGGATTCAACTTGATCCGCCTGCCAACCACGTCGATGGCTGTCTTCAGGGTTCAGCGTCACTGGAGCGACTCGCAGAAGGTCATGCCGCTGAAGTACTGCCAGACCACGTTCTCGGCCCAACGCAGGGGCAACTCCTCGTCGCTGAATTTGTAGGCGTGCTTGAGGTAAGTTCCAAATTCAGCATCCAATCCAGCAGATGCTTTTGAAATAAAATTTTGCGCCACTAATTTTCCAGCCCCACTATTCGTGCAAAAAATCTCCCCATTGGAATTTGTATACACCATGTATTCATGGCAATAAACGATCCCGGAGATTTCGCCGACTCTTTTGCAATAAACGTTGATTTATTTCACAACCAAAACCTTAACTCGAATGACTAAATTCTTTGACCCAAATGGTCAAAATCCTTTCGCCTTCAAATTGAAATATGATTCGCAATTCAACATACTCAAATATTGAGGCAGGCTTTTTTGTTGGAAAATATTTTTACTTTTAACGCCCAAACGGTCAAAATCTCCAAATTCATTTCCTCAATACCGAGTCTTTAGATTCGCCAACAAAAACCATCTTCAACAAAATCCGATTTATTCAAATTCACCCCCCGAATTTGCCAACACAAAACCCCAACGAGATCGGCAATGACGAGAGTAGTTTTTTCGTTTTAACTTGATCGATTTTTAATCATCGCTCCCTCAAGCTTTCACTGGTAGCTTTTTGAACGGGGCTGAGCAGGAATTCAATAATCCGCCGCTTGCCCGTCTTGATCTCCGCCGTCAGGCTCATCCCCGGAGACAACTTGATCGGCCTGCCATCCACATCGATGGTTGTGTTGTTGAGGCTGAGCGTCACCGGGAAGATCGCCCCACGCTTCTCGTCATTGACCGCATCCGCCGTCACCGTTTTGACCGTGGCGTTCACCGTCCCGTAGCGCGTGTACGGAAACGTCTCCAGCTTGATCGCCGCTTCCTGCGTCGGACTCACGAAGCCGATGTCCTTGTTGTCCAGCGTCACCTCGGCGGTCACCTGCGCCCCGTCGGGCACGATCACCATCAGGGGCTGCGCTTCCGTAACCACGCCGCCTTCGGTATGCGCGGCCAGTTGCTGCACCGTGCCGGCCACCGGCGCCTTGAGCGTCGTCAGGCGTTCGCGCTGGCCGGCCTTGGCCAGGTCCTGCGTGCCCTGCTGGCGCTTGAGCTCGGCTGCTGCCTCCCGCGTTCTCAGGCTGTGCTTGGTCTCTGCGATGTAGGCAGACCTTGTGTTCTCGCTCTCCCTCAGCGTGGCATTGGCCTCGGCCAATCTCGCCCGCTGCGTCGCCAGGTCGCGTTCCAGCTCGATGCGCTCCCTCGTGCGGTCCTGGTTCGCATGGCTGGACATGAAGCCCTGGTTGGCCAGTTGATGGAAGTCGGCCTCTCTTTGCCTGGCAATCGGCACCGTGGTCTCCAGCTTGGCGACCATCTCGCGCACCGTGGCGATCTCGGCCTGGCGCCGGTTGATCTCTGATGCCGCCTTGACCAGCTTGGCCGTGATGTCGCTCCACTCGTCGCTCAACTGGGCTCTGGCGGCGTTGATGTCGACTTCCGACCAGCCGCCGGGGATGTTCTTGACCAGCTCGGGTGCGCGGGAGGCGGTTGTCGCGTTGAGCGCCTGCTGCAGCGCGCGCGTGCGCAGCACCTCGGATTGCACGGACTTCAGCTGCTCGTCGATGCTGGTCTTGTCGGCGTTCGCAGTGGTGGGGTCGAGTTCGACCAGCGGTTGGCCCGCTTCGACGTGATCTCCGTCCCTGACCAGCACCCGTTTGACTACGCTCACCTCCAGCGGCTGGATGATCTTGGTGCGCTCGCTCACGATGATCTTGCCCGGCGCCACCGCCACGATGTCGATCTGCCCGAAGATGGACCATGTCAACGCAATGAGGAACAGGGCGATCAGCGCATAGGCCAGTCGCCTGGGTGCAGGGTGCACGGGGGTGTCTTGCAAGCTGAGTGCCGCGGGCAGGAAGGCTGCTTCATCGGCCAAGCGCCTCGGTCCGGCCAGTTCGTGGCGATGCTTCCAGGCGGCCTTGAAGATGGCCTTGTAGCGCCCTAGGAGTTCGAAGACCGGATGTCGCACGCTTGGCGCATTGGCCGTAGGAGCGGTGGTAGAGACTTCCTGCGTCATACCGCAGCCCCAGTGCCCACACCTGCTCCTGCCCCTTCGGTCGGCAGCCCCCCGTCCTGCATCGCCCACAGATGCGCATAGATGCCCTTGGGCCGAGTGAGCAGGCTCTCGTGCGTGCCCCCTTCGACAATCTTGCCCTTGTCCATCACGATGATGCGGTTGGCATGCCGCACAGCACTCAGGCGGTGGGCAATGATGAAGACCGTGCGCCCTTTGCAGATGTGCGCCATGTTGCGCTGCACGATGGCCTCGCTCTCGTAGTCCAGCGCGCTGGTGGCCTCGTCGAAGATCAGGATGCGCGGATGGGTGAACAGCGCCCGGGCAATTGCGATGCGCTGGCGCTGCCCACCGGAGAGGCTGGCCCCTTGTTCACCCACCATGGTGTCGTAGCCCTCGGGCAGTTCGCTGATGAACTCATGGGCACCGGCCAACTGGGCCGCATGAATGATGGCTTCGAGCGGTGCCGCCGGATCGACGATGGCGATGTTCTCGCGCACGCTGCGGTTGAAGAGGGTGTTCTCCTGCAGCACCACGCCCACCTGTCTTCTCAGTTGCGCCGCATCGATCAGGCTGATGTCGATGCCGTCGACCAGCAGGCGTCCTTGTTCTAGGGCATACAGGCGCTGGATGAGCTTGGTCAGCGTGCTCTTGCCGGAGCCCGAGCGCCCGACGATGCCGATGACTTCGCCGGGGCGCACATCGAGGCTGACGCCGTTGAGCACGGGCGCAGCCTCGGGACGGTAGCGGAAACTCAGGTTGTCCAGGGTCACGCGCCCCTTGAGGGCGGGCAGTTGGGCCGCGGTGCTCGGCGGTACTTCGGTGCGTGTGTTGAGGATGTCGCCCAGGCGCGCCATGGAGATGCCGGTCTGCTGGAAGTCGGTCCACAGCTGGGCCATGCGCATGATGGGCTGGCTCACACGCTGCGCGAACATGTTGAAGGCGACGAACTGGCCGACGGTGAGGTCGTTGTTCATGACCAGGTGCGCGCCGTACCAGAGGGTCGCGGCATTGACGAGCTTGCCGATGAGGTTGACGCCTTCGTGCGCCCAACTGGCGAGGTTCTGGGTCCGGAAGCTGGCCGAGACGTAGGCAGCAAGTTGGTTGTCCCAGCGGCGCCCGAAGGCCGGCTCGAGCGCAGTGGCCTTGACGGTCTGGATGGCGCTGACGGTCTCTACCAGCATGGCCTGGTTCTCGGCGCCGCGCGCGAACTTCTCGTCCAGGCGGCTGCGCAGGATGGGCACCACCGCCAGGCTCAGCCCGAAGTACAGCGGCATGCTTGCCAGCACGATCAACGTGAGGGGCACGCTGTAGAACAGCATGACGGCCACGAAGACGATGGAGAAGACGACGTCCAGCAACACCGTCAGGGCATTGCCAGTCAGGAAGCTGCGGATGTTCTCGAGCTCGCGCACGCGCGCGACCGAGTCGCCGACGCGCCGGGCCTGGAAGTAGGCCAGGGGCAACTGCACGAGGTGGCGGAACAGCCTTGCCCCGAGCTCGACGTCGATGCGGTTGGTGGTGTGGCTGAAGACGTAGCTGCGCAGACCGTTCAGGAGCGATTCGAAGATGACCACCACCACCAGGCCGATGACGAGCACGTCCAGCGTGGTGAGGCCGCGGTGCACCAGCACTTTGTCCATCACGACCTGGAAGAACAGCGGGCTGACCAGCGCAAAGAGCTGCAGGATGAAGGAGATGAAGAGCACCTCGCCCAGCAGCTTCCTGTGCTTGACGAGGCTGGGAATGAACCAGGAGAAGTCGAACTGGGCGAGCTCGCCCGCGAGGCTGGCGCGGCTGGTGATGAGGATGAGTTCGCCTGTCCAGTGCGCTGCGAAGACCTCCAGGGGTTCGATGACGGGGCGGCCGTTCGAGGCGGAAGGGTCTTGCAGCAGGACGCGTTGAGCGTTGCATTGAGCAAGGATGACGAAGCGTTCAGCGCCGTCTTCGCCTCGAAGCACTGCGAGAGCCGGCAGTGGCGTCAGGGACAGGCGATCAAGCGTCGTGCGAGAGGACTTGGCCTTCAGGCCCAGGTGCTTTGCTGCGCCCAGCAGCTTAGGGGTGTCGACAGCCTCAGTAGAAGCAAGGCCCAATTGATGAGCCAGCAATGAGGCATCGGCTGCAGTCTGGTGAAAGCGCGCTAATGTGCACAGTGCAACAAGAGACGCCATCGCCATAGGCGAAAGCTCATCTCCTGTTGAACCTGCATGCGCGTCTGACTGTGGACCGGCCCCGGCCGGCGCCCCCATCGTGCTCGTCATTAACTCTCTCCCTCTGCTGAACTCTGCGGTTCAAGTCAGCGGAAGATATCGTGGCGGCCTGCTTTTTGTCGAAAACGACGAAAGAAGTTAGGGCTTATGGAATCAAAAACAACGCAATGTTAAATTGAGAAAACATAATTGTCAAAAGCTGTCTTCACCCACTCGACATTTGATCAATGCGAGCTGCCGCGCCCCTTGCGCCGCTCGATGAACGCAATGATCTCCCCCATGATCCCCTTGCGGAACGCCAGCACGCAGATCACGAAGATCAGGCCCGTGACCATGGTCACTGATTCGCCCAGGGTGTTGAACCAGTCGATGGTGGTGATGCGCGCGAGGAAGTTGCCGAGTTCGCCGATCTTGTTCTCGAGCAGCACCACCACGGCCGAGCCCACCAGCGGGCCCGACAGCGTGCCGAGGCCACCCACCAGCGTCATCAGGATGACCTGGCCCGAGGCGGTCCAGTGCACGTCCGACAGCGTGGCAAACCCCAGCACCAGCGTCTTGAGCGAACCGGCCAGGCCCGACAGCGCGGCGGAGATCACGAAGGCCAGCAGCTTGAAGCGGCTCACGTCGTAGCCCAGCGAAAGCGCGCGCGGCTCGTTCTCCTTGATGCCCTTGAGCACCTGGCCGAACGGCGAATGGATGGTGCGCACGATCAACAGGAACGCGGCCACCACGATCACCAGCGCCACGTAGTACATCGTGAGGTCGCTCGACAGGTCGATCAGGCCGAAGAGCTTGCCGCGCGGCACGCCCTGCAGGCCGTCTTCGCCGCCGGTGAACTTGGCCTGCAGCGCGACGAAGAACATCATCTGCGCGAGCGCCAGCGTGATCATCGCGAAGTAGATGCCCTGGCGGCGGATGGCCAGCACGCCGAAGATCCAGCCCAGGAATGCGCCGGTGAGCGTGCCGGCGATCAGGCCCAGCTCGGGCGTGAGGCCCCAGACCTTCATCGCATGGCCCGCGACGTACGCGGAGCCGCCGAGGAACGCCGCGTGCCCGAAGGACAGCAGCCCCGTGAAGCCCAGCAGCAGGTTGAAGGCCGCGGCGAACAGCGCGAAGCACATGAGCTTCATCACGAACACCGGGTAGGCGCCGAAGAACGGAGCCAGCACCAGGGCGAGCAGCAGCAGCGCGTAGACGACGGTGGATATCTTTTTCATGTTCATGCCGTCCGCCTTATTTTTCTTTGCCGAACAGGCCGGCTGGGCGAATGAGCAGCACGATGACCATGATCACGAACACGACGGTGGAGGATGCCTCCGGATAGAAGACCTTGGTGAACCCCTCGATCACGCCGAGGCCCAGGCCGGTGAGGATGGCGCCCATGATCGAGCCCATGCCGCCGATGACCACCACGGCGAACACCACGATGATGAGGTTCTGCCCCATCAGCGGCGAGACCTGCATCACCGGCGCGGCCAGCACGCCGGCGAAGGCGGCGAGCGCGCAGCCGAAGGCGTAAGTCAGCGTGATCATCAACGGCACGTTGACGCCGAAGGCTTCCACGAGGCGAGGGTTCTCGGTGCCGGCGCGCAGGTAGGCGCCCAGGCGGGTCTTCTCGATCACGTACCAGGTAGCGAAGCACACCACCAGCGACGCCACGACCACCCAGGCGCGGTAGTTGGGCAGCACCATGAAGCCGAGGTCGGTGGCGCTCGAAAGCGCATCGGGTGCGTCATAAGGCAGCCCCGAAACACCATAGACCGAGCGGAACACGCCCTCGATCAGCAACGTGAGGCCGAGCGTGAGCAGCAGGCCGTAGAGATGGTCGAGCTTGTAGATCCAGCGCAGCAGCAGCCGCTCGATCAGCACGCCGAAGATGCCGATGACGATGGGCGCCGCGATCAGCATCACCCAGTAGTTGATGCCGAAATACTCCATCGCCATCCATGTCAGGACGGCGCCGAGCATGAACAGCGCGCCGTGCGCGAAGTTGATGACGTTGAGCAGGCCGAAGATCACCGCCAGCCCGAGGCTCAGGATGGCGTAGAACGAGCCGTTGACCAGCCCCAGAAGGAGCTGGCTCAGCAGGCCGGGTAGGGAAATGTTCATAAGCGTTTCAACGAACCCGGGCGCTGCAGCAGCGCCCGCAGGAGATCACTTCCACAACGCGCACTTGCTTTCGGCCTTCGTCGTGAAGACGTCTTCACCCTTCAGCTTCTGGACCACCTTGTAGTAGTCCCACGGCTGCTTGGATTCGGCCGGCGACTTGACTTGCACCAGGTACATGTCGTGCACGAAGCGGCCGTCCTCGCGCACATAGCCCTTGGCGTAGAAGTCGTCGATGGGCGTCTTCTTGATCTGCGCCATCACCGTATCGGCATCCACGCTCTTGGCGGCCTGCACCGCCTTCAGGTAGGTCATGGTGGCCGAGTAGTCGGCGGCCTGGATGTCGGTGGGCATGCGCTTGGTCTTCTCGAAAAAGCGCTTGCCGAAGGCGCGCGTCTTGTCGTCGAGGTTCCAGTCCCAGCTGGTGGTCAGCAGCAGGCCTTCGGTGTTCTTCAGGCCCAGGCTGTGCACGTCGGTCACGAACACCAGCAGGCCGACCATCTTCATGGTCTTGGTGATGCCGAATTCCTTGGCGGCCTTGATGGCGTTCTGCGTGTCGCCGCCCGCATTGGCGAGGGCCAGCACCTGGGCCTTGGAGTTCTGCGCCTGCAGCAGGAAAGAGGAGAAGTCGGAGGTGTTCAGCGGATGCTTCACGCTGCCCACCACGGTGCCGCCCTTCTCCTTCACGACCTTGGAAGCATCGGCTTCCAGGGCCTGTCCGAAGGCGTAGTCGGCCGTCAGGAAGAACCAGCTCTTGTCGCCGCGCGCAATGACGGCGCTGCCGGTGCCCTTGGCCAGCGCCACGGTGTCGTAGGCGTAGTGCACGGTGTAGGGGCTGCACTGCTCGTTGGTGAGCGCCGAGCTGCCCGCGCCGTTCACCATGAACACGCGCTTCTTCTCCTGCGCCACCTTGGCCATGGCCAGGCCGGTGCCGGAGCTGGTGCCGCCGAACAGCATCGTCAGGCCCTGCGTGTCGATCCACTCGCGCGCCTTGGAGGCGGCGATGTCGGCCTTGTTCTGGTGGTCGGCCTGCAGCAGCTCGATGGGCATGCCGTTGACCTTGCCGCCGAAGTCGTCGATGGCCATCTGGATCGCGAGGGCTCCGTTCTTGCCCTCCACGTCCGCGTAGAGGCTGGACATGTCGGTGATGAAACCGATCTTGACCTTCTCCTGGGCCTGCGCGGCACCGGCGGCCACGAGGCAGGTAGCAGCGAGGCAGGCAGAAGCAATGAGCGTGCGTTTCATGGAGTGATCCTCTTGTTTGACTTCGGTGAAAAGGTCTGGCGCGGCTTCAGCCGTTTACTTCCAGAGGGCGCATTTCGTTTCAGCCTTCGTGGTGAAGACCTGGTCGCCCGGCAGCGTCTTGAGCACCTTCAGGTAATCCCACGGCTTCTTCGACTCGGCGGGCGACTTCACTTCGACCAGGTACATGTCGTGGATGAAGCTGCCGTCGGCGCGGATCTGGCCCTTGCCGTAGAAGTCGTCGATCTTCATGCTCTTGAGCTGCGCCATCACCTTGTCGGAGTCCGTCGTCTTGGCGGCGGCCACGGCCTTCAGGTAGGTCATGGTGGCCGAGTAGTCGGCGGCCTGCACGTCGGTCGGCATGCGCTTGGTCTTCTCGAAGAAGCGGTTGGCGAACTTGCGCGACTCGTCGTTCAGGTCCCAGTACCAGCTGGTGGTGTGTAGCAGGCCTTCGGTGTTCTTCAGGCCCAGGCTGTGGATGTCGCTCAGGAAGACCAGCAGGCCGGCGGTCTTCATGGTCTTGTTGATGCCGAATTCCTTGGCCGCCTTGATCGAGTTGATGGTGTCGCCGCCGGCATTGGCCAGGCCCAGGATCTGCGCCTTGGAGTTCTGCGCCTGCAGCAGGAAGGACGAGAAGTCCGACGCGTTCAGCGGATGGCGCACCGCGCCCAACACGGTGCCGCCCTTCTCCTTCACGACCTTCGTGGTGTCGGCTTCGAGCGCATGGCCGAAGGCGTAGTCGGCCGTCAGGAAGAACCAGCTCTTGCCGCCGCGGTCTACCACCGCCGCGCCCGTGCCCTTGGCCAGCGCCACCGTGTCGTAGGCGTAGTGGATGGTGTAGGGGCTGCACTGCTCGTTGGTGAGCACCGAGCTGCCCGCGCCGTTGTTGAAATACACGCGCTTCTTTTCTTCCGCTACCTTGGCGGTGGCCAGCGCCACGCCCGAGTTGGTGCCGCCGAAGACCATCGTCACGCCGGCGGTGTCGATCCACTCGCGCGCCTTGGAGGCGGCGATGTCGGCCTTGTTCTGGTGGTCGGCCGTCAGCAGCTCGATGGGCTGGCCCAGCACCTTGCCGCCGAAGTCGTCGATGGCCATCTGGATGGCGGTGGCGCCACCCTTGCCTTCGAGGTCGGCATACAGGCTCGACAAGTCGGTGACGAAGCCGATCTTGACTTTCTCCTGCGCCTGCACGGCGCCCGCGCTCATTGCGAGGATGCCGACGGCGGTTGCGATGAGGCCGAGTTTCTTTTTGTTCATGCTGTTGTCTCCTGAAGGAATCTTTGTGGGATGGAAGGAACAGGTCTTGTGGACTTGATGCGTTTCAGACGCCGAGCAACTCCGTGAGTACCGGCATCCTGGCTTCTAGCTCCGCCGCGCCGAAAGTCAGCGCGATGCGGCCGTGCTCCATCACGTAGAAGCGGTCGGCCAGCGGCGCGGCAAAGCGGAAGTTCTGCTCCACCATGACGATGGTGTAGCCCTTGGCGCGCAGCGTGGTGATCATGCGGGCCAGCGCCTGCACGATGACCGGCGCCAGGCCTTCTGAAATCTCGTCGAGCAGCAGCAGCTTGGCGCCGGTGCGCAGGATGCGCGCCACGGCCAGCATCTGCTGCTCGCCGCCCGACAGGCGCGTGCCCTGGCTGTGACGGCGCTCGGCCAGGTTGGGAAACATGGTGTAGATCTCGTCGACCGACATGCCCTGCCCCGCGCCCTTCAGCTCGGGCGGCAGCATCAGGTTTTCCTCGCACGAAAGGCTGGCGAAGATGCCGCGTTCCTCCGGGCAATAGCCGATGCCCAGGTGCGCGATGCGGTGCGTCGGCATGCCGATGGTTTCTTTGCCGTTGACCTCGATGCTGCCCTTGCGCGCACCGGTCAGCCCCATGATGGCGCGCAAGGTGGTGGTGCGGCCCGCGCCGTTGCGCCCCAGCAGCGTGACGACTTCGCCCGGCTGCACGACCATGTCGACGCCGTGCAGCACGTGCGATTCGCCGTACCAGGCTTGCAGGCCCTTGATCTCCAATGCGGCGGTCATCAGTGGGCCCCTTGGAGTTGGCCGTCGGTGGTGCCCATGTAGGCTTCCATCACCTGCGGGTTCTTCGAGACTACGGCGTACGGGCCTTCGGCCAGCACGGCGCCACGCTGCAGCACGGTGATGGTGTCGGCGATGGTCGAGACCACGCTCATGTTGTGCTCCACCATCAGGATGGTGCGGCCCGCCGACACACGCTTGATGAGTTCGGCCACGCGGTGCACGTCTTCATGGCCCATGCCCTGCGTAGGCTCGTCGAGCAGCATGAGTTCGGGCTCCATCGCCAGCGTGGTCGCGATCTCGAGGGCGCGCTTGCGTCCGTAGGGCAGGTTCACGGTCTGCTCGTCGGCAAGATCCTCCAGGCCGACTTCAGCCAGCAGCTCGCGGGCTCTGGCATCCAGAGGCTTGAGCGACTTCTCGCTCTTCCAGAAGTGGTACGAGGTGCCCAGCCGGCGCTGCAGGCTCAGCCGCACGTTCTCCAGCAGCGTGAGGTGCGGGAACACGGCCGAGATCTGGAACGAGCGGATGATGCCGCGCCGTGCGATCTGCGCCGGACGCTCGCGCGTGATGTCCTGTCCGTTGAAGAGGATCGAGCCGGTGGTCGGCTCGAGGAACTTCGTGAGCAGGTTGAAGCAGGTCGTCTTGCCGGCGCCATTGGGACCGATGAGCGCATGGATCGAGCCGCGCACCACCGACAGGTTGACCTTGCTGACCGCGGTGAACCCTTTGAATTCCTTGGTGAGCTGGCGTGTTTCGAGGATGACGTCGCTCATCTCGCGGAGTCGCCCAGGTGCGGAAAAATAAAGTGGGTCATGCAGTCCATCTCAATGCGCCGCCATCGGGCGCGGCCTGATTGTTGGTGGGCGCCCTTCGCTTGGATACTGGGGCAAATGCCTATGCTGCAGTGCAACCTGCGCAGGGCGGCGCAACAGCCCGATCCGCGACTGTCGTTGCAGCGACAAAGCACGCCCTGGCAACACTAAGACCTCTGCGGGAAACCCCGAGCGGGGTTCGCAGGGGGCTGCGTAGACTGAAGCGAACATGCTGAATTTCCGCTCTCCCGATTTCCTGACCGATCACGTGCTGCACACGCTGTCGTTCTACGAGCCGCGCTGCATCGACGCTTCGGGCGGCTTCTTTCATTTCTACAAGGACGACGGCACGGTGTACGACCAGCGCACGCGGCACCTGGTGAGCAGCACGCGCTTCATATTCAACAACGCGATGGCCTACCGGCACTTCGGCAACCCGGCGCACCTGGCGGCGGTGCGGCACGGCATGGCCTTCCTGCAGCACGGCCATGCACAGCCCGGCGGCGGCTATGCGTGGCAGATCGACTGGCACCAGCAACGCGCCACCGTGCAGGACAGCACCTGCCATTGCTACGGGCTGGCCTTCGTGCTGTTGGCGCATGCGCATGCACTGATGGCCGGCATGGAAGAAGCACATGCCGGCCTCACCCACACCTGGGACCTGATGGAACGGCACTTCTGGGAGCCGCACCACCAGCTCTACGCCGACGAGGCCACGGCCGACTGGCGCGTCGGCGCCTACCGTGGGCAGAACGCCAACATGCATGCCTGCGAGGCGATGCTGGCCGCCTACGAGGCGACGCAGGAAGCCCGCTACCTCGACCGCGCGCTGGTGCTGGCGGAATCCATCACCGGCCGGCAGGCCGCGCTGGCGGACGGGCTGGTGTGGGAGCATTACCGCGAGGACTGGTCGATCGACTGGGACTACAACCGGGAAGACAAGACCAACATCTTCAGGCCCTGGGGCTTCCAGACCGGTCACCTGACGGAATGGGCCAAGCTGCTGCTGCAGCTGGAGCGCCATCTTGCGAGCGCCGGCCGCAAGGCCGGCTGGATCCTGCCGCGCGCACAGCACTTCTTCGACACCGCCATGTTCCGCGGCTGGGACGCGGACAACGGCGGGCTGGTCTACGGCTTCGCGCCCGACGGCACGGTGTGCGACGGCGACAAGTACTTCTGGGTGCAGGCAGAGAGCTTCGCGGCCGCCGCGCTGCTTGCGGTGCGTACCGGCGAATCTGGTTACTGGGACTGGTACGACAGCATCTGGGCGTACAGCTGGGAGCACTTCGTCGACCACCGGCACGGGGCCTGGTATCGCATCCTCTCGCCGCGCAACAAGAAGATCAACGACGAGAAGAGCCCGGCCGGCAAGACCGACTATCACACCATGGGCGCCTGCTACGACGTGCTGCGCGCGCTGAACACGCCCGCCAAGTAAAAACCCCCAAGTCTTCTTGGCGAAGCCTGGGGGCTGCTGGGTAGTCTGCCTGTCAGTGTGCGCCTGCGGCAGCATCACCGCCTGCGCCGCCCTTCTGCGGCCTTGCCAGCCACACCAGCGGGATCAGCAGCAGGAACAGGAGCGCCGACGCATAGAAGATGTCGTTCGTGGCCAGCATGAACGACTGCTGGTCGACGATGCGGTTCAGTTGCCCCAGCACCTGCTCGGTGCTGAAGCCGCTGCTCGCCAGGCCCGACATCGCACTGGTCGCCGCGTTGTTGCCCTGGTTCACCGCCTCGGACAGCTGCGAGTGATGCAGCGCAGCGCGGTTTTCCCACAGCGTGGTGGTGATCGAAGTACCCATCGCGCCCGCCGTGATCCGCAGGAAGTTGGACAACCCCGATGCGGCCGGGATGCGGTCCGGCGTGAGGCCCGACAGCGTGATGGTCACGAGCGGGATGAAGAAGAACGCCATCGCGATGCCCTGGATCACCGTCGGGATGATGATGGTGACGAAGTCGGCCTGCGTGTTGAAGTTCGACCGCATCCACAGCACCAGGGCGAACACCAGGAACGAGAAGGTCGCGTAGCGCCGAGGGTCGATCTTGGCCACCGTGAGCCCGACCACCGGCGAGAAGAAGATCGCCAGCAGCCCCACGGGCGCCATGATCATCCCCGCCTGCGTCGCGGTATAGCCCATCCACTGCTGCAGCCACAGCGGCAGCAGCACCACGTTGCCGAAGAACAGGCCGTAGGCCACGGCCGTCGCAACGGCGCCAGACCAGAAGTTGCGGCGCTTGAACAGCGACAGGTCGACCACCGGATGCTTGTCGGTCAGCTCCCAGACCAGGAAGAACGCGAAGCCGACCACGGCCACCACCGCCAGCGTGATGATCTGCGCCGAGTGGAACCAGTCGAGCTCCTTGCCCTTGTCCAGCATCAGCTGCAGCGAGCCCACCCACAGCACCAGCAGCGCAAGGCCGATGGCGTCGATCGGCACCCTGTGCGTGCTGCTCTCGCGCTTGCGATACAGCGCCCAGGTGATGGCCGCCGCGACGATGCCCACGGGGATGTTGATGTAGAAGATCCACGGCCACGAGATGTTGTCGGTGATCCAGCCGCCCAGTAGCGGCCCCATCACCGGCGCGACCAGCGTGGTCATCGACCACATGGCCATCGCCAGGCCCGCCTTGGCGCGCGGGTAGCTCGACAGCAGCAGCGTCTGCGACAGCGGGATCATCGGCCCCGCAACGAAGCCCTGCAGCGCGCGGAACGCGATCAGCGTCGTCATGTTCGGCGCCAGGCCGCACAGCAGCGAGGCGACCATGAACAGGATCACGCTCGCCATGAACAGGCGCACCTGTCCGAAGCGCTGCGTCATGAAGCCGGTGAGCGGCACCGCGATGGCGTTGGCCACCGCGAAGCTGGTGATGACCCAGGTGCCTTGCGTGGTGCTCACGCCCAGGTCGCCCGAGATGGCAGGCAACGACACGTTCGCGATCGACGAATCGAGCACGTTCATGAAAGTTGCCGCAGACAGCGCGACCGTGCCCCAGACGCGGGCTGCGCCCTCGAGCGGCGGATGCGCAATGTAAGCAGGAGCAGCGGTGGCCATTGCGGGTCGCGCGAACTGAGCTGATTACCTGAAGAAGGCCGTGCGGGCGATCAGCCCGGCTGGCCTTGCACGGCCACCGAAGCGCCGGCGGGCGCGGCCTTGGCCGGTGTCGCGGCCGTGGCGGGCGCGCTGCGGCCGAGGTTGGCCGCCACGATGCGGTCCACTTCAGCGTCGGCGCCGCGGTCGAGCTGGCTGTAGACCTGCGTCTGCACCAGCGCGGCGGGGCGCGGCGCGTCGGCCAGCATCTTGCCGCTCTTGGACGAGATGTCGATCTCGGCGTCCATCGACAGGCCGATGCGCAGCGGATTGGCCTTCAGCTGTTCCGGGTCGAGCGCGATGCGCACGGGCACGCGCTGCACCACCTTGATCCAGTTGCCGGTGGCGTTCTGCGCGGGCAGCAGCGCGAAGGCGCTGCCGGTGCCCACGCCCAGGCCGGCGACCTTGCCGGTGTACTCGACCTTCTTGCCGTACACGTCGGCGGTGAGCTTCACGGGCTGGTCGATGCGGATATTGCGCAGCTGCACTTCCTTGAAGTTGGCGTCGACCCACAGCTGGTTGAGCGGCACGATCGACATCATCGGCGTGCCGGCGGCCACGCGCTGGCCGAGCTGCACGGTGCGCTTGGCGACGTAGCCGTCTACC
The DNA here is from genome assembly GCF_965279555.1 of Variovorax sp. NCBI lineage: Bacteria > Pseudomonadati > Pseudomonadota > Betaproteobacteria > Burkholderiales > Comamonadaceae > Variovorax > Variovorax sp. The sequence goes on from NZ_OZ257247.1 coordinate 3,038,788, forward strand.
GGCGCGGGCATGGCCACGCGCTGGGTGGCGAGGTAGGCCTCGCGCACCTTGGCGGCGGCGGCCAGCACGCTCGGGTGCTGGGCCACGCTGGTGCCTTCGGTCAGCGACTGGTTGCTGACCAGCGCTTCCTTGGCGGCGACCACGCCGGCCTGCGCCGCTGCGAGCTGGCTCTTGGCGGTGTCGAGCTGCGTCTCGGCGTGGTTGAGTTCTTCCTTCGACACGGCGCCGTTGCCCGACAGCGCGCGGCGGCGCTGCAGGTCGTCCTGCGCCTTGGCGATGTCGCTCTGCGCCTTCACGATGTCCGACTGGCGCAGCGTGACCTGCGCGGCCAGGGAGCCGTTGTTGGCGTACAGCGTGCGCACCTGGCGCACGGCCTGCGCGAGCGCGGCCTCGGCCTGCTCGAGCGCCACCTTGGCGTCTGCCGGGTCGAGCTGCACCAACGGCTGGCCGGCCTTCACGAAGTCGGTGTCGTCGGCGTTGATGGCCATGACGGTGCCGCCGATCTGCGGGGTGATCTGGATCACGTTGCCCGACACGTAGGCGTTGTCGGTGTCCTCGTAGTGGCTGGCCACCAGCCACTCGTACAGGCCCCAGCCGCCACCGGCGACGATGACCACGGCGGCAAGCGCGGTGAGTGCGCGGCGGCGCTTGCCGTTGCCGGCGGGCGCCTCCGGGGCAGCGGGAGCTGCGGCTGCAGCGGGCGTCGGAGTGTTGTTATCGCTCATGATGAAGTTCTTTCCGAAGACGAAAAAATCGGGTCTGTTCAGTTCTGTGCGGCCGGGGCTGAAGCCGTGGTGGTGGCCGGCGGCTGCCAGCCGCCACCCAGTGCGCGAGCCAGCGCCACCTGCGTGTCGAGCGCCCGCGCGGCGAGGTCGACCGCCAGGCGGCGTTGTTGCAGCACCGAAGTTTCCGCCGTCAGCACGTTGAGGTAGTTGCCAAGGCCGGCGCGGTAGCGCTGCACGGCGATGTCGTAGGCGCCTTCGGCCGCGGTCTGCGCGGCGCGCTGTTCGGTCTGCTGGCGTGCGATCGACTGCGCGCTCGTCACCTGGTCGGCGGCGTCGCGCACCGCGTCGATCACGGTGGCGTTGTAGCTTTCGATGGCCACGTCGAGGTCGGCCGACTTGCCTCGCAGGTTGGCGCGCAGCTTGCCGCCTTCGAAGATCGGCAGGCTGATGGCCGGGCCCACGCCCCACTGCTCGCTGCCCGACTTCAGCAGCTTGCCGAAGCCCAGCGCCTGGAAGCCGGCGAAGGCCGTGAGGTTCACGTTCGGATAGAACAGCGTCCTGGCATTGGCCACGTCGCTGGTGGCGGCCTCGACGCGCCAGCGCGCGGCGGCGATGTCGGCGCGGCGGCCCAGCAGGTCGGCCGGAATGTTCGCCTGCAGCGCGATCGGCTTGACCTCGCCCAGCAGCGGCGGCTTGAGCGATTGCGACACGTTGGGCTGGGCCACGAGCGCGTCGAGCGCATGCTGCTGCAGCGCGATCTGCTCGTTGAGCGATTCAATCTGCTGGCGCGCTTCGGGCAGGCCGCCTTCGCTCTGGCGCAGTTCGAGGCGGGTGTCGAGGCCGGCGGAGACGCGGTCGCGCACGAGCCTGAGCGTTTCATCGCGTTGCGCCAGGGTGCGCTTGGCCACGGTGAGCTGGTCGTTCAGGCGGGCCCACTGGAAGTAGCTGCGCGCCACGTTGCTTGCGAGCAGCACGCGGGCCGCGTCGGCATCGGCGGCGGCTGCATTGGCCGCGCCGATGGCGGTGTCGAGCGCACTGCGGTTCTTGCCGAAGAAGTCGAGCTCCCAGCTCGCGCCGAGCTGCAGCAGGCCGATGTTCTGGATCGAGCCGCCCAGCGGTGCCGGATAGATGTAGTTGCTGTTGAACTTCTGGCGGTTCAGGTCGAGCTCGCCGTTGACCTTGGGCTTGAGGGCGGCACCGGCGATGTCGGCGGAAGCCTGCGCGCGCGCAAGGCGGGCCTGCGCGACCTGCAGGTTAGGGTTGCCGGCCACGGCCTGGTCGATGAGCGTGTTGAGCTGCGGATCGCCGAAGGCGAGCCACCATTGGCTGTCGAGGCGGGAGACCGGCACTGCGGCGCTGTCGGGGGCGATGCCCAGCGACGACGCGTCGCGCAGCCTGGCCTGGGAGCCGATGCCGGCCATGTCGGCGCAGCCTGCCAATGCGACCACCAGCAGTGCGGCAGCCACCACGGGAGTGCGACGCAGCGCGCGCACGGCGAGGGAATCAGTCATTTTTATCTCCACGGGCCGCGAGAGCCTGTGCGTTGTCGAGGATGCGGCGCAAGTAACCCTTGAGCTGCTCCCATTCCTCGGTTGTGAAACCTGCAAGATGTTCGTTTTGCACACGGCTGAGCACGTACGGCACTTCCTTGGCGGCGGCACGGCCTTCGTCGGTGAGTTCGATGTTGACAACGCGGCGGTCTTCCAGCGAACGCACGCGGCGGCAGAGGCCCTTGGCCTCGAGGCGGTCGAGCAGGCGCGTCATGGCGCCGGTGTCGAGTTCGCAGGCACGGGCCAGTTCGGCCACGGTGGTGGCGGCGCCGACGTGCAACTTGTACAGCGGCACCCATTGCGGATAGGTCGGCCCGCCGGGCTCGCACATGCGGGTTTCTACTGCCTGCCCTACTGCCGTCACGATGCGGCGCATCAGGTAGCCGATGCTGTCTTCGGTCAAGTACGTCTCCGCTCGGTAGAAAACAGGCGGGCGACGCTCTGCGCCGGCGGAGGCCGGCACGGCTTCTGGGGTGTTTGCATCGCTCATGGGCAAAATATTAGCTGCCGAGGCAATTATTGTCAAGGCCGCCTTTGTAGGGGCAAGGGTTCGGTAGAATCACCCGATGGCTTCTACCCCTCCGTCTTCCATGGCCAAGGGCTCGCCCCGGTCGCTGTCGGGCCTGAGCCCTTTTCTTCGCCCCTACCGGGTCCAGATCGTCCTGGCGGGGGTGTTTCTGGTGATGGCAGCAGTCACGACGCTGGCTTTCCCTATCGCCTTGCGCAGCCTGATTGACGGCGGCTTCGTCAACCCCGACAAGGGCGCGCAGACCATGGCGCTGCGTGACCACTTCGGCGCCCTCTTCGCAGTGGCCGTGGCGCTGGGCCTTTTCTCCGCCGCGCGCTTCTATACAGTGAGCTGGCTGGGCGAGCGCGTTACCGCGGACATCCGCAATGCGGTCTACGGACACGTGCTGAAGCAGAGCCCGGCGTTCTTCGAGACCACGCAGACCGGCGAAGTGCTCTCGCGTCTCACGGCCGACACCACGCTGGTACAGACGGTCGTCGGCTCCTCGCTCAGCATGGGCTTGCGCAACGCGGTGATGGGCGTGGGCGCGCTGGCGGTGCTGGTCTGGACCAATCCTTATGTGATGGTGCAGGTGCTGGGCATCCTGGTGCTGGTGGTGTTGCCGAGCATGTGGTTCGGCCGCCGCGTGCGCAAGCTGTCGCGCGCCAGCCAGGACCGCGTGGCCGATTCGAGCGCCATCGCCGCCGAAGTGCTGAACGCGATTCCCGTGGTGCAAAGCTACACGGCCGAGGACCGCGAAGCCTCGCGCTTCAACGGCTCGACCGAAAACGCCTTCCGCACCGCCGTGCGCCGCACCAAGGCGCGCTCCGTGCTGGTGGCTTTCATCATCATCGCCACCTCGGCTGCGCTGCTCTGGGGCCTGTACCAGGGCACGCAGGCGGTGCTGCGCGGCGACATCACGGCCGGCCACCTGGGCCAGACCGTCGTGTACGTCGCCATTCTTGCGAGCGCCACCGCGGTGCTCGGCGAGGTCTACGGCGACCTGCTGCGCGCAGCCGGCGCCACCGAGCGCCTGATGGAGCTGTTGCATGCGCCCGCCGCCATCGTCTCCCCGGCCAACCCGACGGTCACGCCGGTGCCTGCCGCCGGCAGCGCCATCCGCTTCGATGCGGTGACCTTCCACTACCCCTCGCGGCCGGGCACCCCGGCGCTGCGCGACTTCAGCCTCGACATCGCGCCGGGCGAAACAGTGGCGTTGGTCGGCTCGAGCGGTGCCGGCAAGAGCACGGTGTTCCAGCTGCTGCTGCGCTACTACGACCCGCAGTCCGGCCGGCTGATGCTCGACGGCGCGCCGCTGGCGTCGCTCGCCCTGCCCGACCTGCGCACCCGCATCGGCCTGGTTCCGCAGGATGCGGTGATCTTCTCCGCCAGCGCTTTCGAAAACATCCGCTATGGCCGCCCCGAAGCCACCGCCGAAGAAGTGCACGCAGCCGCCCGCGCCGCTTTCGCCCACGACTTCCTGCAGGCCCTGCCCGAGGGCTACGACACATTCCTCGGCGAGCGCGGCGTGCGCCTGTCGGGCGGGCAGCGCCAGCGCATCGCGATCGCGCGGGCCATGCTGAAGAATCCGCCGCTGCTGCTGCTCGACGAAGCCACGAGCGCGCTCGACGCGGAGAGCGAGCGCATGGTGCAAGCCGCGCTCGAATCAGCGATGGAAGGCCGCACGACGCTCGTGATCGCGCACAGGCTGGCAACGGTGCAGAAAGCCGACCGCATCATCGTGCTGGACCACGGCGGCATCGTCGAACAGGGAACGCACGCGACGCTGGTAGCGCAAGGCGGCGTGTATGCGCGCCTCGCGGCGCTCCAGTTCACGGCCTGAGCAGGCCGCTTGCTGCTACTGCAGCGTTTCCTTCAGCGCGGCGGGAATCGGCAACGCCATCACCGGAATGCCCTCGTCAAGCAGCGCTTCGGTCTGCTCGGGCGTCGCCTGCCCGCGGATGCCGCGCTCACGGGCTTCGCCGTAATGCATCTTGCGAGCCTCGTCGGCAAAGCGCTCGCCGACGTCTTCGGTCTTGGCCAGCACCTCGCGCACGGCGCGCATCCAGCGGGCTTCAGGCGAAAGTTCGGCGGGAGCGTTCTGGGCGACAGCCGCGGGCGCCGCGGCTTCCGGCGCCTTGGCATTGCCCAGGTTCAGTCGCGGCGCGCTCAGCAGCTTGACGATGGCGGTGTCGCCGCAGACCGGGCATTCGACCAGCCCGCTAGCCAGTTGGCTGTCGAAGGCTTCGTTGGACGCGAACCAGCCTTCGAAGCCGTGGCCGTGTGCGCAGCGGAGATCGAGAACCTTCATGCGCGGATTATCCCGCGCCGCCTTGGGAGCCCAGGGCCGTCCAGTCCAGTGCCCATGCGCCCGAAATGACGTTCTGCAGCCAGAGGGTGCAGGTCAGCGTCTTGGCATCGGTGACGGTGCCGTCTCGGCACCAGCCGGCCAGCTCTTCGGGCGTGGCCGTGAACACGTCGAGGAATTCGCCGTGGTCGAGCTGGCGTTCGCCGAGCGAAAGGCCGCGCGCGAAATAGATGTGGATGATTTCCGTCGAGTACGCCACCGCCAGGTGCATGGCGCCCGCATGCGCCCATTCGCGCGCGGTGTAGCCCGTCTCCTCGAGCAGTTCGCGCTTGCCGCAGACGAAGGGGTCTTCGCCCGCGTCGAGCTTGCCGGCCGGGAACTCGACCATCACGTGGCCGACGGGGTAGCGGAACTGGCGCTCGAGCACCACCCGGCCGTCGTCCAACATCGGAATCACCACCACCGCGCCGGGGTGCACCACGTACTCGCGCGTGGCGGTGTTGCCGTCGGGCAGGCGGATGGTGTCGCGCTTGGCCTTCAGGAAGTTGCCCTTGAAGAGGTCTTCGCTCTTCGTGAGTTCTTCCCTCAGGTGCGAATCGGAGGTGGAAGATGCAGTCATGTCGTCAGTGCCTGTGTTTCATCAGGTAGCGCCAGGTGAACCCCGGAAAGGCGAGCACGATGAACAGCGAGCCCGTCACCGCGTAGAACTCCCAGCCCTGCGCCGCGATCTGCCCTGCCCTGCGCTCGAACAGCAGCCCGATGCCACCGGCCAGAAAGTACAAGACCACCAGTTCGGCAAGGCGTACCGCGAGCGACTTGGGATTCGTCGGCAGCGGCACGACGCCGAAAAGGCGGTCGTTGAAGAACGGCAGGTTGGCGGCCACGAGGGCCACCAGCAACACGACCCAGACAGACGCGGTTTGCGACACCCGTGGTCGGCCGCGTCAGTGGGCCAGCGTGGCCACGATCGCGTCGTAGCAGAGCGTCATCAGTCCGCCGGGCACGATGCCCAGGATCAGGATCAGCGCGCCGTTGATGGTCAGCACGGTGCGTACATCTCGCGGTGCAGACACGGTGGTGGCCGTGACCGGTGCGTCGAAGTACATGACCTTGACCACGCGCAGGTAGTAGAACGCGCCGATCAGCGACATCATCACCGCGAACACCGCCAGGCCGATATAGATGGCGTGGCCCGAGGCGATCAGCGCCTGCAGCACCGCCAGCTTGGCGTAGAACCCGACCAGCGGCGGCAGGCCGGCCAGCGAGAACATCGCGATGGCCATCACGCCTGCGTACAGCGGGCTGCGCTGGTTGAGGCCGGCGAGATCGGTGATCTCTTCGCTCTCGAAGCCTTCGCGTGCCAGCAGCAGGATGATGCCGAAGCTGGCCAGCGTGGTCAGCACATAGGTCACGATGTAGAACATCGAGGCGCTGTAGGCGTACTGGGCGTTGTAGGTGCCCTGCTGGTCCGAGCCTGCGACCAGGCCGAGGAGCATGAAGCCCATCTGCGAGATCGTCGAATACGCCAGCATGCGTTTCAGGTTGCTCTGCGCGATGGCCGCCAGGTTACCGACCAGCAGCGAGGCGATGGCGAGCACGGCCAGCATCTGCTGCCAGTCGATGGCCAGCGGCTGCAGCGCGTCGACCAGCAGGCGGATGATGATGGCGAAGGCAGCCAGCTCAGGCGCGGCGCCGATCAGCAGTGTGATCGCGGTCGGTGCGCCCTGGTAGACGTCGGGCACCCACATGTGGAACGGCGCTGCGCCCACCTTGAATGCCAGCCCGGCCACGATGAACACCAGGCCGAACACCAGCACCTGGTGGTTCACCTTGCCGCTCGCGATGGTCTTGAAGACTTCATTGACGTCGAGAGAGCCGGTCGCGCCGTACATCATCGACAGGCCGTACAGCAGGAAGCCGCTGGCCATGGCGCCGAGCACGAAGTACTTCATGGCGGCTTCGCTGGCCACCGCGTTGTCGCGGCGCAGCGCCACCAGCGCGTAGCTCGACAGCGTGAGCAGCTCGAGGCCCAGGTAGATCAGCAGGAAGTTGCTGCCCGAGATCATCACGAACATGCCCAGCAGCGCGAACATGCTGATGGTGAAGAGTTCACCGCCGCGCAGCATCTCGCGGTCGCCCGCATAAGGGCGACCGTAGACCAGCGTGACCATCAAGGCAACGGTGGCGAAGCACTTGAGCCAGTTGCCCATCGGGTCGCTGACGACCATGCCGCCGAAGCCGTAGGCGGTCTTGCCGTCGTAGGCCTGGAGGCCCGACAGCACGGCGACCACCGCCAGCGTGAGCAGCGTCAGCACATAGGTGCGGGTACGGCGCGGGCTCGTGTCCGACAGGTCGACCAGTGCAATGATGCAGGTCATGACCAGCAACACGATTTCAGGGTAGATCGTGACCCAGCTGATTTTGTCAATCATCTCGTTCTCTTCTTCAGCGTGGCATCAGGAGGGCAGCTTGGAAACTGCCACGTGGCGCAGGAGCTCGGTCACCGAGGCATCCATTGCATCGGTGAAGGGCTTCGGATACAGGCCCATCCACAGCACGGCAATTGCCAGCAGGGCCAGCATCAGGAATTCGCGGGCATTGATGTCCTTGAGTTCCTTGACGTGGTCGTTGCCGACCGGGCCGAGGTACACGCGCTTGTACATCCACAGGGTGTAGGCCGCGCCGAAGATCAGTGCGGTGGCAGCGCCAAGGCCGATCCAGAAGTTGGCCTTCACGGCACCCAGGATCACCATCCACTCGCCCACGAAACCGGCGGTGCCCGGCAGGCCGCAATTGGCCATGGCGAACAGCAGCGCGAACGCGGCGAACTTGGGCATGGTGTTGACCACGCCGCCGTAGTCGGCGATCTGGCGCGAGTGCACGCGGTCGTACAGCACGCCGATGCCCAGGAACATGGCGCCCGACACGAAGCCGTGGGCAATCATCTGCACGATGCCGCCGGACACACCGAGCTCGTTGAAGATGAAGAAGCCGAGCGTCACGAAGCCCATGTGGGCGACCGACGAGTAAGCCACCAGCTTCTTCATGTCCTGCTGCACCAGCGCAACCAGGCCCACGTAGATCACGGCGATCAGCGACAGCGCGATCATGAGCCAGGCCCACTCGTGCGAGGCGTCCGGCGCGATCGGCATGGAGAAGCGCAGGAAACCGTAGGCACCCAGCTTCAGCATGATCGCGGCCAGCACGGCGGAGCCGCCGGTGGGCGCCTCGACGTGCACGTCAGGCAGCCAGGTGTGGACCGGCCACATCGGCACCTTCACGGCAAAGGCGGCGAAGAAGGCGAAGAACAGGAAGGTCTGCGCGGTCGAACCCAGCGGCAGCTTGTGCCAGGCCAGGATGTCGAAGCTGCCGCCCGACTTGTTGTACAGGAAGATCAGCGCCACCAGCATCAGCAGCGAGCCGAGCAAGGTGTACAGGAAGAACTTGAACGCCGCGTAGATCTTGTTCGGGCCGCCCCAGATACCGATGATCAGGTACATCGGGATCAGCGTGGCTTCGAAGAACACGTAGAACAGCACGCCGTCGAGCGCGGAGAACACGCCGATCATGAAGCCCGACAGGATCAGGAACGCGCCCATGTACTGGTTCACGCGCTCGGTGATCACTTCCCAGGCGGAAATGACGACGATGACCGTGATGAACGACGTCAGCAGCACCAGCCAGAGCGACAAGCCGTCGACCCCGAGGTGGTAGTTGACGTTGAAGCGAGCGATCCAGCTCGTCTTCTCTACGAACTGCATGGCGGCGGTTCCGTTCTGGAAGCGCGTGAACAGCGGCACCGTGACCAGGAAGCTCACGATGGCACCGACGAGCGCGACCCAACGAACGCCCCTGGCGTGCTCGTCACGGCCAAACGCCAGCAGCACGGCGCCGAATGCGATCGGCACCCAGATGGCAAGGCTCAACAAACCCATTTTTCTTTTTCTCCAGCGCTTAGGCTCAGCGTTTGAACCAGACGAAGTACGTCATCAGGACGAAGATGCCGAGCAGCATCGCGAAGGCGTAGTGATAGATGTAGCCCGACTGCATCCAGCGCACCACACCCGAAATCCGGCCGATCACTTTCCACGAACCGTTCACGACGGCACCGTCGATCAGGGCCTGGTCGCCGCCCTTCCACAGGCCGGTGCCGAGGGCACGGGTGGCGCGGGCGATGACGTTCTCGTTGAACCAGTCCATGTAGTACTTGTTCTCGAGCAGGCGGTAGATCGGGCCGAAGGCACGCTTGATGGCGGCCGGCAGCGCCGGGTTGATCATGTACATGTACCAGGACAGGACCACGCCGGCCAGCGCCAGCCAGAACGGCGCCGTCGTCAGGCCGTGGATGGCCATGGCCACAGGACCATGGAAGCCCTCCTCCAGCTCCTTCATGGCGTGGTGTTTGGCACCGTCCACGAAGATCGCGTTCTTGAAGAACTCGCCGAACAGCATCGGCTCGATCGTCATGAAGCCGATCACCACCGAGGGGATGGCCAGCAGCACCAGCGGCAGCCAGACGACCCAGGGCGACTCATGCGGCTTCTGGTCATGGCCGTGGCCGTGATCGTCATGACCGTGCCCATGGTCGTCATGGTGTGCGTCGGGGTTCTGGTCGTAGCGTTCCTTGCCATGGAAGACCAGGAAGTACATGCGGAACGAATAGAACGCCGTGATGAACACGCCGGCCAGCACCGCGTAGTACGCGAAGTTCGCGCCCCACAGGTGGCTTTCGTGCACCGCTTCGATGATGCTGTCCTTCGAGTAGAAACCGGCGAAGAACGGCGTGCCGATCAGCGCGAGCGAACCCAGCAGCGAGGTGATCCAGGTGATGGGCATGTACTTGCGCACGCCGCCCATCCAGCGGATGTCCTGGTTGTGGTGCATGCCGATGATCACCGAGCCTGCGCCGAGGAACAGCAGCGCCTTGAAGAACGCGTGCGTCATCAGGTGGAACACCGCGACCGAGTAGGCCGAGGCACCGAGCGCCACCGTCATGTAGCCGAGCTGCGAGAGCGTCGAGTACGCGACCACGCGCTTGATGTCGTTCTGGATGATGCCCAGGAAGCCCATGAAGAGCGCGGTGATGGCACCGATCACGAGGATGAAGCTCAGGGCCGTGTCGCTCAGCTCGAACAGCGGCGACATACGCGCCACCATGAAGATGCCGGCGGTCACCATCGTTGCAGCGTGGATCAGCGCGGAGATGGGCGTCGGGCCTTCCATCGAGTCGGGCAGCCACACGTGCAGCGGGAACTGCGCGCTCTTGCCCATCGCGCCGATGAACAGGCAGATGCAGATCACGGTGATGAGCATCCACTCGGTGCCCGGGAAGGTGATGCCGGCCAGCGTGCCTGCCTTGGCGAAGGCTTCGGTGTAGTTCAGCGTACCGGCGTAGGCAGCGATCAGGCCGATGCCCAGGATGAAGCCGAAGTCGCCCACGCGGTTGACCAGGAAGGCCTTCATGTTCGCGAAGATCGCGGTCGGCTTGTTGAACCAGAAGCCGATCAGCAGGTACGACACCAGGCCCACCGCCTCCCAGCCGAAGAACAGCTGGAGCATGTTGTTGCTCATGACGAGCATCAGCATCGAGAAGGTGAACAGCGAGATGTACGCGAAGAAGCGGTTGTAGCCGTCGTCTTCTTCCATGTAGCCGATGGTGTAGATGTGGACCATCAGCGACACGAAGGTCACGACGCACATCATCATGGCCGTGAGGCCGTCGACCATGAAGCCGACTTCCATCTTCAGGCCGCCCACGACCATCCACTCGTAGAGGGTGGCGTTGAAGCGGGCACCGTCGACGATCACGCTCTTGAGCGTCATGGCCGAGATGATGAAGGCGACCAGCACGCCCAGGATGGTGAGCGAGTGCGTGACCTTGCGGCCGATGTGATTGCCGCCGAACTTGGTGCCGAACAGGCCGGCAATGGCTGCGCCGACCAGGGGTGCCAGGGGCACGGCCAGCAAGGTGGATGCGGAAAGGGTTGCGCTCATGTTGCTGTCAACCCTTGAGCGAGTTGAGTTCGTCCACGTTGATGTTCGACTTGTTGCGGAACAGCAGAACCAGCAGCGCCAGCCCGATGGCCGACTCGGCCGCTGCCACGGTCAGGATGAAGAACACGAAGATCTGTCCGTGCATGTCGCCCAGGAAGTGGGAGAACGCCACGAAGTTCATGTTGACCGCCAGCAGCATCAGCTCGATGGCCATCAGCAGAACGATCAGGTTCTTGCGGTTCAGGAAGATGCCGATCACGGAGAGCGCGAAGAGCATCGCGCCGAGCGAAAGAAAGTGTCCGAGCGTGAGCGTCATGCCTTGTTTTCCTTTGCCGCGTCCGCAGTTGCTGCTTCAGCCACCGGTTCGGCTGCGCGCGTCGCGGGCATCTGCACGATGCGCACGCGGTCACGCGCCTTCACGCGAACCTGGTCGGCCGGGTTGGTGTACTTGCTGTCCTTGCGAGTGCGCAGGGTCAGGGCAATGGCGGCCACGATGGCCACGAGCAGGATGACAGCGGCAATTTCGAGCGGATACAGATATTGCGAGTACAGCAGCTTGCCGAGTTCGAGCGTGTTCGAGCTGTCGGCGGCCATGGCGCCGCTGGTGACGCGCGCTTCGCCGAGGCGGAAGCCGCCCATCAGCACGGCTGCCATTTCGAGCGCGATCAGCGCGCCTACGCCCGCCGCCAGCGGAAAGTGCTTCCAGAAGCCCTCTCGCAGGCTGTCGACGTTGATGTCCAGCATCATCACGACGAACAGGAACAGCACCATCACGGCGCCGACATACACCAGCACCAGAGAGATCGCGAGGAACTCGGCGCGCAGCAGCAGCCAGATGGCCGATGCCTGGAAGAAAGCCAGCACCAGGTACAACGCGGCGTACACGGGGTTGCGGGAAGTGATGACGCGGAACGCTGCGAACAGCAGCACCGCGGCAAACAGATAGAACAGACCGGTCTTGACGTCCATTGGAATTCGAATTGGTACGGGGTTCGGGCTGGTCGGATCAGCGGTACTTGGCGTCGGCCGCCTTGTTCGCTGCAATTTCTTTTTCGTAGCGATCGCCAACGGCCAGCAGCATGTCCTTGGTGAAGTACAGGTCGCCGCGCTTTTCGCCGTGGTATTCGAAGATGTGCGTCTCGACGATCGAGTCCACCGGGCAGCTTTCTTCGCAGAAGCCGCAGAAGATGCACTTGGTCAGGTCGATGTCGTAGCGCGTGGTGCGGCGCGAGCCGTCGTCACGCACATCGGATTCGATGGTGATGGCCAGCGCCGGGCAGACGGCTTCGCAGAGTTTGCAGGCAATGCAGCGCTCTTCGCCGTTTTCGTAGCGGCGCAGTGCATGCAGGCCGCGGAAGCGCGGCGACAGCGGCGTCTTCTCTTCGGGGAACTGCACGGTGATCTTGCGGGCGAAGGCGTACTTGCCGGTGATGGCCAGGCCCTTGAACAACTCGAACAGCATGAAGCTGCCCAGGAAGTCCTTGAGCGAGAACGGCGCGGACGGGGTTGCGGTGTGCGCAGCAGACATGATTGTTGGCGCTTCCTGTTATTTCCAGATGTTGAACGGCGTCTGCATCCAGCCACCGACCACGACCAGCCACACGAGGGTGACGGGAATGAAGATCTTCCAGCCCAGACGCATGATCTGGTCATAGCGGAAGCGCGGGAACGTCGAGCGAACCCACAGGAACATGGTGACCACGCAGAAGGTCTTCGCGCCCAGCCAGATCCAGCCCGGAATGAAGCTCAGGAACTCGAACGGGGGCAGCCATCCGCCGAGGAACAGCACCACGGTCAGGATCGAGACGAGCCACATGTTGGCGTACTCGGCCAGGAAGAACATCGCGAAGCTCATGCCCGAGTACTCGATCATGTGGCCGGCAACGATTTCGGACTCGCCTTCCACCACGTCGAACGGGTGGCGGTTGGTTTCAGCCAGGCCCGAGATGAAGTACACGACGAAGATCGGCAGCAGCGGCAGCCAGTTCCACGACAGGATGCCGACGCCCATGTTGGCGAACATGCCCTTGCCCTGAACATTCACGATCTCGCTCATGTTCAGGCTGCCGGTGACCATCAGCACCACGACGAAGCAGAAGCCCATCGCGATTTCGTAGCTCACCATCTGCGCCGAGGCGCGCAACGCGCCCAGGAAGGCGTACTTCGAGTTCGAGGCCCAGCCGGCGATGATCACGCCATACACCTCGAGCGAGGTGATGGCCATCACGAACAGCAGGCCGGCATTGATGTTGGCCAGCGCCACGTCGGGGCCGAAGGGAATCACGGCCCATGCGGCGAGCGCCGGCATGATGGTCATGATCGGGCCCAGCAGGAACAGGCCCTTGTTGGCGACCGTCGGAAGAATGATTTCCTTGGTCATCAGCTTGAGCGCGTCGGCGATCGGCTGGAGCAGGCCCAGTGGTCCGATGCGGTTCGGGCCGATACGGATCTGCGTGAAGCCGATGGCCTTGCGCTCCCACAGCGTGAGGTACGCCACGGCCAGCATCAGCGGGATCACGACGACGATGATCTTGATCAGCGTCCAGACCACGGGCCAGACCACGCCGGTCCACCAGCCTGCGGCAACCAGCCCCTGGCCGAAGCCATGAATGGTGTCGACGATCATGCCAGTGCCTCCTCGGCACGAGCCGTCACGTTCGAACCAGCCGATGCGTTGCGCGCGTCGGCGGTCAGTTGCAGCGACGGCGCGCGGCGCACGATCGAGTCGAGCTGGTAGATGCTCGCGACCACGGGCGCGGCAACCACGCCGCTGGAAGCGACTGCATTGGCGGAGGTCGCGTTGCTCAGTGCGTTCGCGGGCACGGCACCCTTGTCACCCACGGTGGCCAGCACTTCAGCGGTCGATTCGAACGCGAAGCCTTGCAGGCCCAGCAGGTTGGCCAGCACGCGCAGCACCTTCCACGCCGGACGCGTTTCGCCCTGAGGCTTCACGACGGCATGGAAACCTTGCACGCGGCCTTCGGCATTGACGAAGGTGCCAGGGGTTTCGGTGAATGGAGCGATCGGGAGCAGCACGTCGCTGAACTCGAGGTTGGCCTTGAACGGGCTGAGCGTGACGACCATTTGCGCATTGCCGATGACATCGGCAGCGGCCTTGCCGGCAGCCGAGTCGAACACCGGCTCGGTGTTCAGCAGCAGCACGGCCTTCAGGCCGGAGCCCGCGGCGAGCATGCGGCCGGCATCGAGGCCGCCGTTCTTCGGGAACGCACCGACGAGCTGCGCGCCCACGGTGTTGGCGGCTTCGGTCAGGTAGCCGACGGTGGCGCCGGTTTGCGCGCCGATCCAGTTCGCCAGCGCCAGCAGGCTGCTGGCTTGGGCGTGGTGGGCGGCGGCGTTGCCGAGCAGCACGGCCTTGCTTTCGCCGCTGAGCAGCGAGGCCGCGATGGCCTTGGCGGCGGCGTCCGGTGCATTCTTCGGAGCCAGCGGCGCGGCTGCGCCATTGGTCTCGCCGATGGCCGCAGCCACGGCGGCCAGCGCCTCGACCCACTGGTCGGCTTCGACGATGGACGACTGCGCCACGTCGATGGCCCAGGCGTTGCGGTCGGCCATGAGGCTGGCCGAGGTGATCACCGACAGCGCGGCGCCCTTGCGCACGGCTTGGCGGATGCGCTGTGCGAACAGCGGATGTTCCTTGCGCAGGTTCGAGCCCACGACCAGCGCGCGCTGCACTTGCGTGAGCGAGGCGATCGAGGTGCCGAGCCAGCGCACGCCTTCGAACGCCGTGAATTCGGCGTTGCGCAGGCGGTAGTCGATGTTGTCGCTGCCGAGTTCACGCGTGAGCATGGTGGCGAGTTGCAGCTCTTCGAGCGTGCTGTGCGGGCTGACCAGCGTGCCGATGCTCTGCGCGCCATGGTCGGCCTTGATCTGCTTGAGGCCGTTGGCGACGTACTCGAGCGCCGTCTGCCAGTCGACCTGCTGCCATTGGCCGCCCTGCTTCAGCATGGGCTGCGTCAGGCGTTCCGTGCCGTTGAGCGCTTCGTACGAGAAACGGTCGCGGTCGGCGATCCAGCATTCGTTGACGTCTTCGTTCTCGAGCGGCACCACGCGCATCACGCGGTTGTTCTTGACCTGGACGATCAGGTTGGCGCCGGTGGAATCATGCGGGCTCACCGACTTGCGGCGCGAGAGTTCCCAGGTGCGGGCGCTGTAGCGGAACGGCTTGCTCGTGAGCGCGCCGACCGGGCAGATGTCGATCATGTTGCCCGACAGCTCAGAGTCGACCGAGTCGCCGACGAAGGTCTCGATTTCGGAGTGTTCGCCGCGGTGCGACATGCCGAGCTCCATCACGCCGGCCACTTCCTGGCCAAAGCGGACGCAGCGCGTGCAATGGATGCAGCGGCTCATTTCTTCCATGCTGATGAGCGGGCCGACGTCCTTGTGGAACACGACGCGCTTTTCTTCCTCGTAGCGCGAGGAAGAACCGCCGTAGCCCACGGCCAGGTCTTGCAACTGGCATTCGCCGCCCTGGTCGCAGATGGGGCAATCCAGCGGATGGTTGATCAGGAGGAACTCCATGACCGACTGCTGCGCCTTGATGGCCTTCTCGCTCTTGGTGCGAACGATCATGCCTTGCGTGACGGGGGTGGCACAGGCCGGCATCGGCTTGGGCGCTTTTTCCACGTCGACGAGGCACATGCGGCAGTTGGCCGCGATGCTGAGTTTCTTGTGATAGCAGAAGTGCGGGATGTACGTGCCCGCCTTGTCGGCAGCATGCATCACCATGCTGCCCTCGGTCACTTCGACCTTCTTGCCGTCGAGTTCGATTTCGATCATGAGTATGTTTCTTCTCGCGCTCAGGCCTTGACGGGCGCCGTCGGAACGTGGCCCGGAATCAGGGCTTCGAACTCGTGACGGAAATGCTTGATCATTGCGCGCACAGGCATGGCCGCGGCATCGCCGAGCGCGCAGATGGTGCGGCCCATGATGTCGCCGGCGACGGAGTCCAGCAGTTGCATGTCGCTGGGCTTGCCCTGACCGTTATGGATGCGGTCCACCACGCGGTAGAGCCAGCCGGTGCCTTCACGGCACGGCGTGCACTGGCCGCAGGACTCGTGCATGTAGAAGTACGAGAGGCGCTTGAGCGACTCGACCATCGAACGGCTGTCGTCCATGACGATCACCGCGCCCGAGCCCAGCATGGAGCCGGCCTTGGCGATGGAGTCGTAGTCCATGGTGCAGGCCATCATGATGTCGGCCGGCAGCACCGGCGCCGACGATCCGCCGGGAATCACTGCTTTCAGCGTGCGGCCCTTGCGCACGCCGCCAGCCAGCTCGAGCAGCTTGGAGAACGGCGTGCCCATGGGCACTTCGTAGTTGCCGGGCAACTCGACGTCGCCGCTCACCGAGTAGATCTTGGTGCCGCCGTTGTTCGGCTTGCCGCATTCGAGGTAGGCCGGACCGCCGTTGCGGATGATCCAGGGCACCGCCGCGAAGGTCTCGGTGTTGTTGATGGTGGTCGGCTTGCCGTACAGGCCGAAGCTGGCCGGGAACGGCGGCTTGAAGCGCGGCTGGCCCTTCTTGCCTTCGAGCGATTCGAGCAGCGCGGTTTCCTCGCCGCAGATGTAGGCGCCGAAGCCGTGGGCGGCATGCAACTGGAAGTTGTACGTGCTGCCCATGATCTTGTCGCCGAGGTAGCCGGCGGCGCGCGCTTCTTCGAGGGCTTCCTCGAAGCGGTCGTAGGTCTGGAAGATCTCGCCGTGGATGTAGTTGTAGCCCACGCTGATGCCCATCGCATACGCGGCGATGGCCATGCCTTCGATCACGATGTGCGGGTTGAACTGCAGGATGTCGCGGTCCTTGCACGTACCCGGCTCGCCTTCGTCGGAATTGCAGACGAGGTACTTCTGGCCCGGGAACTGGCGGGGCATGAAGCTCCACTTCAGGCCGGTCGGAAAACCCGCGCCGCCACGGCCGCGCAGGCCCGAAGCCTTGACTTCGGCGATCACCTGGTCGGGCGTGAGGCCCTCGGTGAGGATCTTGCGCAGGGCCTGGTAGCCGCCGCGCGCCTCGTAGTCGGCCAGACGCCAGTTGGTGCCGTCGAGGCCCGCATAGATCTGCGGCTCGATGTGGCGGTCATGGAAACAGGTCTGGACGCCCGTTGCCTGGAACTGCTGAAGCACTTGTTCGGGTGACATCACGAAGCCTCCCCCTTGGCGGCCGGCGCGGCATTGCGCAGGCCGTCGATGAGCTGGTCGAGCTTTTCGTTGCTCATGAAGCTGCACATGGTGCGGTCGTTGACCAGCATCACGGGCGAGTCGGCGCACGCGCCGAGGCATTCGCTCTGCTGCAGCGTGAACAGACCGTCGGCCGTGGTCTCGCCCATCTTGATGCCGAGCTTCTTCTCGAGGTGCACGAGGGCGGTGACGCCGTCGCGCAGCTGGCAAGGCAGGTTGGTGCACACATTGAGCTTGAACTTGCCAACCGGGTGCTGGTTGTACATGTTGTAGAAGGTCGTCACTTCGTGCACGGCGATGGGCGCCATGCCGAGGTACTCGGCAATCTCGCGCTCGCGCTGCAGGCTGACGAAGCCCTCGTCCTGTTGGACGATGGCCAGGCAGGCCATCACCGCGGATTGCTTGCCTGCTTCGGGGTACTTGGCCACCTCGCGAGCAAAGCGATCGAGGATCGCCGGCTGCAGAGGGGAAGAAGGCGCCGAAGGCGCCGTGTCATGGTGGGTCGAGGAAGTCATTCGCTCTTTCTCACCTGTCGATCTCGCCGAACACGATATCCATCGTGCCGATCACCGCGACAGCGTCGGCGATCATGTGACCGCGCGACATTTCGTCGAGGGCGGCGAGGTGCGGGAAACCAGGGGCGCGGATCTTCAGGCGGTACGGCTTGTTGGCGCCGTCGCTCACGAGATAGATGCCGAACTCGCCCTTCGGATGCTCGACGGCGGCATACGCCTCGCCTTCGGGCACGTGGAAGCCTTCGGTGAAGAGCTTGAAATGGTGGATCAGTTCCTCCATGTTCGCCTTCATCGATTCGCGCGCGGGCGCGGCAACCTTGTGGTTGTCGGTGATGACAGGACCAGGGTTGGCGCGCAGCCAGGCCGAGCACTGCTGGATGATCCGGTTGGCTTGGCGCATCTCTTCCACGCGAACCAGGTAGCGGTCATAGCAGTCGCCAGTCTTGCCGACCGGCACGTCGAACTGCATGCGCTCGTAGACGTCGTAGGGCTGCTTCTTGCGCAGGTCCCATTCGATGCCAGAGCCGCGCAGCATGGGGCCGGTGAAGCCGAGGTTCAGCGCGCGCTCCGGCGTGACAACGCCGATGCCCACGGTGCGCTGCTTCCAGATGCGGTTGTCTGTGAGCAGCGTCTCGTACTCGTCGACCATCTTCGGGAAGCGCTTGCAGAAGTCGTCGACGAAGTCGAGCAGCGAGCCCTGGCGGTTCTCGTTGAGCTTCTCGATCGCCTTCGCGTTCTTGATCTTGCTGACCTTGTACTGCGGCATCGCGTCCGGCAGGTCGCGATAGACGCCGCCCGGACGGAAGTACGCCGCGTGCATGCGCGCGCCGGACACGGCCTCGTACATGTCGAACAGGTCTTCGCGTTCGCGGAAGCAGTAGATGAGCATGTTCATCGCGCCGCAGTCGAGACCGTGCGCGCCGAGCCACAGCAGGTGGTTCAGCAGGCGGGTGATCTCGGCGAACATCACGCGGATGTACTGCGCGCGCTCCGGCACCTCGAGACCCATCATCCGTTCGATGGCCAGGCAATAGGCGTGCTCATTGCTCATCATCGACACGTAGTCGAGACGGTCCATGTACGGCAGCGACTGGATGAAGGTCCGCGATTCGGCGAGCTTCTCGGTCGCGCGATGCAGCAGGCCGATGTGGGGATCGGCGCGCTGGATGACTTCGCCGTCCAGCTCCAGCACCAGGCGCAGCACGCCGTGTGCCGCCGGATGCTGGGGACCGAAGTTGAGTGTGTAGTTCTTGATTTCGGCCATATCAGTCAGTGCAAACCGCCGCCGTAGTTGTCTTCGCGGATCACGCGCGGGGTGATTTCTCGCGGCTCGATCGATACCGGCTGGTAGACGACGCGCTTCTGTTCTTCGTCGTAACGCATTTCGACGTGACCCGACACCGGGAAGTCCTTGCGGAACGGGTGGCCGATGAAGCCGTAGTCGGTCAGGATGCGGCGCAGGTCGTCATGCCCTTCGAACACGATGCCATAGAGGTCGAACGCTTCGCGCTCGAACCAGGTCGCGGCATTCCAGACAGGCTGCAGCGAATCGACCACGGGCAGGTCTTCGTTCGGCGCGAACACCCGGAGGCGCACGCGCTGGTTGAGGCTCACGGAAAGCAGGTGCGTGACGACGCCATAGCGCTCGCCCTGCCACTCGCCTTCGCGGTAGTCGGAATAGTCCATGCCGCAGAGATCGATCAGTTGCTCGAAACGGCAGCCGGGCGCGTCGCGCAGCAGCAGCGCGGCGTCGATGTAGTCGGTCGAATCGACCACGACGGTCACCTCGCCGAGTGCGATCGTCACGCTCTTGGCCTTGTCGCCGAGCGTCTCGGCGATGGTGGCGCGCAGCACCTCCGGCGAAATTGCAAAGTCAGTCATCGTCGGCAATCTCTCAGGCGCGGGCAATGGTGTTGGTGCGGCGAATCTTCTGCTGCAACTGGATCACGCCGTAAAGCAGAGCTTCGGCGGTGGGCGGGCAACCCGGCACGTAAACGTCGACCGGCACGATGCGGTCGCAGCCGCGCACGACGGAATAGCTGTAGTGATAGTAGCCGCCGCCATTGGCGCACGAGCCCATCGACAACACCCAGCGCGGTTCGGGCATCTGGTCATAGACCTTGCGCAATGCCGGAGCCATCTTGTTGCACAGCGTGCCGGCCACGATCATCAGATCGGACTGGCGCGGACTGGGACGGAACAGCATGCCGAAACGGTCGATGTCGTAGCGGGCAGCACCCGCGTGCATCATTTCCACGGCACAGCATGCAAGGCCGAACGTCATCGGCCAGAGAGATCCGGTCTTCGCCCAATTCACGACCGAGTCATAGGTCGTGGTGACGAAACCTTCTTTGAGAACGCCTTCAATGGCCATTGTGTAGCTTCCTTGTCATTCCCAGTCGAGCGCGCCTTTTTTCCACTCGTAGGCGAAGCCCACGACGAGGATGGCGAGAAAGATCATCATGGCCCAGAAGCCGACAGCACCGATCTCCTTGAGCGCAATGGCCCACGGAAAGAGAAAGGCAATTTCGAGATCGAACAGGATGAAGAGAATCGCGACGAGGTAATAACGCACGTCGAACTTCATGCGTGCATCCTCGAAGGCTTCAAAGCCACACTCGTAGGGAGCGTTCTTTGCGGCGTCGGGCCGATTGGGACCGAGAATGTATCCGATGACCTGAGGGGCGACGCCTACGCCGACTCCGACCAAAATGAACAAAAGGACGGGGAGGTAGGAGTCGAGATTCATCGAGAGTTTTTCACCGCTTGCCACCGGCAAGAAGAACCCCTGGATGAGGCTTTCTGCCGATGAGATTTGGTGCGGTCGGCGAGACTCGAACTCGCACAGCTTTCGCCACTACCCCCTCAAGATAGCGTGTCTACCAATTTCACCACGACCGCGGTATTTACTGTTCGGATGGCATGAGGTACCTGCAACAGGTATTTGGCTTTCCGAACAGATTTAGAGTTTACCCTGAAAACGAGCCGTTTTTCACTGACAGCTCATGAAAACGAGTTGATTACTTGCTGGGAATCTGGCCGGGCGCCGGAGCGGGCGTGGCAGGAGCCGACGCAGGGGCTGCAGGAGCGGCTGCACCAGGGATTTCGCCGGCTGCAGGAGCAGCAGGTGCAGCGGGTGCAGCAGGCGCTCCGACAGCAGCGCGCTCGAGCAGGCTGCCACCACCAGCAGGACGCGAATGGCTGAAATAGGCCAGCAGCAGCGTACATGCGAAGAACACCGCGGCAAGCACCGCCGTGGTGCGCGACAGGAAGTTCGCACTGCCGCTCGCACCGAACAGGCTGCCGGCACTGCCGCTGCCGAAAGCTGCGCCCATGTCGGCGCCCTTGCCGTGCTGGATCAGGATCAGGCCGATCATGACGAGGGCTGCCAGCATCTGCACGCCGACCAGAAGGTTGAGGACCACATTCATTCGTTCTTACTCCTAATTGATTGCCACCGTTGCCCGCGTTCAGCGAGCAGCGGCAGAGATGATCTGCAAAAAGTCGGGCGCCTTCAGCGACGCGCCGCCGATGAGGCCTCCGTCGATGTCGGCCTGTGCCAGCAGCTCCGCGGCATTCGCCGCGTTCATGCTGCCGCCGTAGAGGATATTGATGGCCGCAGCGTGCTCGCTCGCTGCGTGATGCAGCTGCGCGCGCAGCACGGCATGCACTGCCTGGGCCTGCTCCGGCGTGGCCGTCTTGCCTGTGCCGATGGCCCAGACAGGTTCGTAGGCCACGACGATCTCGCTGATGCAATGGCCGTTCACATGGATGACCGCCGCCAGCTGACGCTTGACGACTTCTTCGGTCTGCCCTGCTTCGCGCTGTGCCAGCGTTTCGCCGACGCAGACGATCGGCGTGATGCCGTTGGCCAGTGCGGCAGCGGTTTTCGCAGCCACGGCCTCATCGGTCTCGCCGTGATACTGGCGACGCTCCGAGTGACCGACGATTGCATAGCGCACGCCGAAATCCTTCAGCATCGCCGCCGACTGCTCGCCGGTGAAAGCACCTTGGGGATGCGCCGAAATGTCCTGCGCACCCAATGCCAATGCGGGCGAGCCCGCCAGCAGCGATTGCAGTTGCGCGAAGTACGGCGCGGGCGCGCACAGCGCCACGTCGCACGCGGCCGGGCTGGCAGCCAGGCCTTGCTGAAGCGCCTTCACCAGCGCCTCGTTGGCAGCCAGGCTGCCATTCATCTTCCAGTTGCCGGCGATCAGTTTCTTCTTGGTTGTCATCGCGTTCTTCTCGTCACCATGACAGCACGATCTTGCCGATGTGCTGGTTCGATTCCATCAGCGTGTGAGCCTGGGCGGCGCCGCTCGGTTCACCCGCTGCCGCAAAAGTACTGTGGATCACGGGCTTGATCGCGCCGCTCTCGAGCAGCGGCCAGACCTTTTCGCGCAGCGCCTTGGCAATGGCGCCCTTGAATGCCACCGGCCGCGGACGCAGCGTCGAGCCGGTGATCGTGAGGCGCCTGCGCAGCACGAGGCCCGCATTGATCTGGCTCTTCACGCCGCCCTGCACCGCAATGATCACGAGCCGGCCATCTTCGGCCAGGCACTCGATCTCGCGCGCCACGTAGTCGCCGGCGACCATGTCGAGCACCACGTCCACGCCCTTCCCGCCCGTGAGCTTCTTCGCCTCTTCGACGAAGTCGCTCGTGCGGTAGTTGATGGCATGGTCCGCGCCCAGCTTCTTGCAGGCTTCGCACTTGTCGTCGCTGCCGGCCGTGACGATCACGGTCGCACCGAGCGCCTTGGCGATCTGGATCGCCGTCACCCCGATGCCGCTCGAGCCGCCCTGGATCAGAAGCGTTTCGCCCTTCTGCAGTCGGCCACGCTCGAACACGTTGCTCCAGACGGTGAAGAAGGTCTCCGGCAGCGAAGCCGCCTCGACATCGCTCCAGCCCTTGGGCACCGGCAGGCACTGCGCGACAGGCGCCACGCACAGCTGCGCATAGCCGCCGCCCGCAATCAGCGCGCAGACACGGTCGCCGACCTTGAAGCCCGCCTCGGCCAATGCCGCGGCATCGCCCGACACGATCTCGCCGGCCACTTCGAGGCCCGGCAGATCGGATGCGCCCGGCGGCACCGGATAGTTGCCCATCCGCTGCAGCACGTCGGGGCGATTGACACCACTCGCCGCAACGCGGATGAGCAATTCGCCAGCGCCGGCAACCGGATCGGGGCGCTCCGCCACGCGCAGCACCTCGGGGGCGCCGAACGAAGTGATTTCAATGGCTTTCATGGTCTTTCGGCCTCCTGCGCCCGCAGATGGGGCGAAGCTTGCTGTTCAAAAGATGGCAACGGCGGCACTGGACCGCCGTTGCGCCCTTCTTACTCCTGAGGCTCGCGCGGGGCTTGCTGGTGCTGCTCGCCGGCCGGAGCCTGCGGCTGCTCGTTGCGCGGTTGCTGCTGCTGGTCGTTGAAGCGCGGTGCGCGCTCGCCACGATCACCACCGCGGTCGCCGCGATCACCACGGTCCGAACGCTCGCGGCGCTCGCCACCACGGTCACCGCGATCGCCACGGTCTTCACGCGGCGGGCGCTCGCTGAATTCCATGCCGGCCGGACGCTCGGTCAGGGCCTTCATGGACAGCTTGACGCGGCCCTTTTCGTCGGTCTCGAGAACCTTGACCTTCACGATCTGGCCTTCGCTCAGATAGTCGGTCACCTTCTCGACGCGTTCGTGCGCGATCTGGCTGATGTGCAGCAGGCCGTCCTTGCCGGGCAGCAGGTTGATGAGCGCGCCGAAGTCCAGGATCTTGGTGACCGGGCCTTCGTAGACCTTGCCGATTTCGACTTCGGCCGTGATCTGCTCGATGCGCTTCTTGGCCAGCTCGGCCTTTTCCGGATCGGTCGAGGCGATGGTGATGGTGCCGTCTTCGTCGATGTTGATCGTCGTGCCGGTTTCTTCCTGCAGGCCACGGATGACCGAGCCGCCCTTGCCGATCACGTCGCGGATCTTCTCGGGGTTGATCTTCAGCGTGGTCAGGCGCGGAGCGAAGCTGGAGACTTCGGCCTTGGCCTCGCCCATGGCTTCCTGCATCTTGCCCAGGATGTGCATGCGCGCTTCCTTGGCCTGCGCCAGTGCGACCTGCATGATTTCCTTGGTGATGCCCTGGATCTTGATGTCCATCTGCAGCGCGGTGATGCCGTTGGTGGTACCGGCAACCTTGAAGTCCATGTCGCCCAGGTGATCTTCGTCGCCCAGGATGTCGGTCAGCACCGCGAAGCGGTTGTCTTCCTTGATCAGGCCCATGGCGATGCCGGCCACGTGCGCCTTCATGGGCACGCCGGCGTCCATCATCGAGAGGCAGCCACCGCACACCGATGCCATCGACGACGAGCCGTTCGACTCGGTGATTTCCGACACCACGCGAACCGTGTACGGGAATTCTTCCTTGCTCGGCAGCACGGCGACCAGGGCGCGCTTGGCCAGGCGGCCGTGACCGATTTCACGGCGCTTGGTCGAGCCCATGCGGCCCACTTCGCCGGTGGCGAAGGGAGGCATGTTGTAGTGGAACAGGAAGCGGTCTTCGTATTCGCCGGCCAGCGCGTCGATGCGCTGCGCGTCGCGTTCGGTGCCGAGCGTGGTGATGACCAGCGCCTGGGTTTCACCGCGCGTGAACAGGGCCGAACCGTGGGTGCGGGGCAGCACGGAGTTGCGGATCTCGATGGGGCGCACGGTGCGCGTGTCGCGGCCGTCGATGCGGGGCTCGCCCGACAGGATCTGGCTGCGCACGATCTTCGATTCGATGGCGAACAGCAGGTCGCTGACCTTGCCGGAGTCGAATTCGGTGCCTTCGGCCTTCAGTGCCTCGAGCACGCTGGCGTTGGCTTCGCGCAGGGCTTGCGTACGGGCTTGCTTGCTGCGAATTTGATAGACGGCGCGCAGCTTGTCTTCGGCCAGGCCCTTGACCTTGGCGACGAAGGCTTCGTCTTCGGCAGGGGCCTTCCAGTCCCACACCGGCTTGCCGGCGTCGCGCACGAGTTCATGGATCGCGTTGATCGCGACGTTGGCTTGTTCGTGGCCGAACACCACGCCGCCCAGCATGATTTCTTCGCTGAGTTGCAGGGCTTCGGATTCGACCATCAGCACGGCGGATTGCGTGCCGGCGACGACGAGGTCCATCTGCGAATCCTTGCGGGCGGTCTGGCCCGGATTCAGCACGTACTGGCCGTTGATGTAGCCCACGCGGGCCGCACCGATCGGGCCGTTGAACGGCACGCCGGAGATCGATAGCGCGGCGCTCACGCCGATCATGGCGGCGATGTCGGCGTCGACTTCGGGGTTGAGCGAGATCGTGTGGATGACCACATGCACTTCGTTCAGGAAGCCTTCGGGGAACAGCGGACGGATCGGGCGGTCGATCAGGCGGCTGGTCAGCGTTTCGTGTTCGCTGGGCTTGGCTTCGCGCTTGAAGAAGCTGCCGGGGATCTTGCCGGCGGCGTAGGTCTTCTCGATGTAGTCGACGGTCAGCGGGAAGAAGTCCTGGCCGGCCTTGGCCGACTTGGAAGCGACCACGGTCGCGAGGATGACGGTGCCGTCGATGTCGACGAGCACGGCGCCGCTGGCCTGGCGGGCGATTTCACCCGTTTCCATGACGACGGTCTTGTCGCCCCACTGGAACGACTTGGTGACTTTGTTGAAGAGGCTCATGTTTTGCTCCTGTTTTGATAGCGGACTACACAGAGTCCGCAAGAGACGGAGGCTTCTCAGAACACGATGCCATTCCAGCGAAGCTCGGGGAGAACTTCATTGGAATGACACAGCTTCGCTCTGTTTTGGCACTCCGAAAGTGGATCGCGAAGTAAAAAACGCCTGAGCTAGCGGACTAACCCAGGCGTTTTTTCATGCGATTTGGTTTACTTGCGCAGACCCAGCTTGGCGATCAGCGCGGTGTAACGGTCGGCGTCCTTGGACTTGAGGTAGTCGAGGAGCTTGCGGCGGCGGCTCACCATGCGCAGCAGGCCGCGGCGACCGTGGTGGTCCTTGGCGTGCGTCTTGAAGTGGGGGGTGAGCTCGTTGATACGGGCGGTCAGCAGTGCGACTTGCACTTCAGGGCTGCCGGTGTCGTTGGCGGCGCGGGCGTTGTCTTTGACGACTTCGGCCTTGATGGAGGCTGCGATCATGTTGATTTCCTTGTTCCGGGATGTTTGACTTGCGGTGTGCGCTGGAACTGCACCCACCGTGCGCCTTGCGGCATGCAAAGCCTCGGGATTATAGCTCGACGACTTTCACCGGGCTTTCATGCCCCCTGGAACCCCTTCCATCGAGGGAAGCCAGCCCCACCGCGCCCAGAACGCAGACGCCCCCGGCAATCTGGGCCGGGCTGATGCTTTCGCCCAGCCAGAGCGCCGCCAGCACAAGCGCCGAGACCGGCAGGATGGCCGTGAACAGCGCCGCCTCCGCCCCGCGCAACCGGGACGAGCCGGCGAACCACAGCACGAAGCCCAGCACGGTGGGCACCAGCGCGTAGTACGCGACACCGGCCAGCGCCTGCATCGGCAAGGCATGCTCCCAGGCTCGCTCGAACAGGGCCGGAACCAGCGACAGCAGCAGTCCGAAGGCGGCCATCAGCGTCGAGAGCGCCAGCGGGCGCACCGGCACCCGCAGCCGCTTGTTGAGCAGGATGAACATCGCCTCGCAGACGACCGCGCCCAGGACCAGCAGGTTGCCCAACAAGGCCGCGGGAGATTTCGAGTCCCCTGCCGAAACGGCTCCTGCCCCGGGCCAACTGATCGCCAGCACCCCTGCCGTCGCCAGCGCGATGCTGCCCACCAGGTAGCGTCCCGGCCGCTCGCGCAGCGCAATCACTGCCACCAGCGCCGCCACCGCCGGCAAGGTGCCCGCCACCACACCCGCACTGGCCGCCGGCGCCCAGCGCACGCCCATGATCAGCAGCACGGTGTACCCGACACTGCCCAGCCCCGCCTGACACAGCAGCAGCGCCATGTCGCGCCGGCCGGGCCTCGGCCACGGGGTGCGGGTCAGCCGCATCAGCAAGAGGAACACCGGCAGTGCCATCGCGAACCGCAGTGCGGTCGCAGTGAAAGGCGGCAGCCCGCCCGCGATGACCTTGCTCGCCACCACAGTGCTGCCCACCGTGACCATCGCCAGCGCGCACAGCGCCATGCCCTTCGACCGTTCCGACATGCAAGCCCCTTCGCTTTCGAGAAAAGGGCAAGCTTCGCGGGCGGCGCGCGCCGCGTATTGAACGAAATTGCAGCGGGGCCAAGCGCCTCGATCAGGCCTTGTACGAAGGCTGCTCCGCCAGCCAGTTGCGCAGGCGTTCCACGCCCTTCACAAGCCGCTGCGGGTCTTTGGAGGCAAAGCACCAGCGCAGCCAGCCCTGCGCCTCGGGCGCGAAGGCGTTGCCCGGCGCGAGACCCAGGCCCGCCTCGGCCACAAGCCGCTTGGCCACTTCGAGCGAATCGCCGAAACCTTCGAGCCGGAAGAAGGCATACATGCCGCCCTTGGCCGGCGCCACCTGCACGCCCGGCACCGCCGCCAGCAGCGGCACCAGCGTGTCGCGGCACGACTTCAGGTGCGCCACCACGCGCGGCGTGATCTCGGCGGTGTGCTCGATGGCGGTGATGGCCGCGCGCTGCGTGAACACGCTGGCGCACGAGGTGTTGAACTCGATCAGCTTGCCGATGCCGTCGACCATCGAAGGCGGCAGAACCAGCCAGCCGAGGCGCCAGCCAGTCATCAGGAAGCTCTTCGAAAAGCTGTGCGTCACGACCAGGCGGTCGTCGGGCTTCGAGATGTCGAGGAAGCTCGGCGCGCAGCCGTTGGGCGTCGGCTCGTAGTACAGCCGCTCGTACACCTCGTCGGCCAGGATCCAGGTGCCGGTCTGGCGGCAATGGTCGAGCACGGCCTGCTGCTCGTCGCGCGTCATGGTCCAGCCCGTCGGGTTGTTGGGTGCGTTGACGATCAGCAGCTTCGTCTTCGACGTGACCGCTGCGCGCAGCGCGGGCAGATCGAGCGTCCACTGGCCGTTCACCGGCACCAGCGGCAGCGTGCGCACATACGCCCCCATGATCGCGGGCTGCGCCGTGAGGTTGGGCCACACCGGCGTCACGGCGACCACTTCGTCGCCCGCGTCGACCAGCGCCTGCACCGCGAGCATCAGCGCGCTCACGCCGCCCGAGGTGACGGCGATGCGCGATGCATCGACCGCCGGATGCAGCCCGCTGGTGTAGCGCGCGATGGCTTCGCGCAGCTCGGGCAGGCCGAGGTTGTGGGCATAGAAGGTTTCGCCCCGCTGCAGCGACTCGATGGCCGACTGGCGGATCACCTCGGGCGTGACTTCGTCGCTTTCGCCGAACCAGAAGGCCAGCACGTCGTCGCGCCCCATGCCGGCGTTGGCGACTTCGCGGATCTTCGACGCTTCGAGGTTGTGGATGGCTTCACGCATGTCTTTGGGTCCTGTTCTCTTTCATCAATCGATCAAGGTCTCTTCATCTTGCACGAGGTCGGCAGCTCGGCGCGTTCGGCGGGAATGGTCTTGACCACGCGGAAGCCGTAGCCCGAACCTTCCACGTCGAACTGCACGCCCGGCCTGCCCTGCTTGTCCATCACACCGACCACCAGCTGCTGCTGGAACTGGTGATCGGCAGCGCGCATGCGGCCGCGCTGGCCATGGAGGCTCACGTCGGCCTGCTCCAGCGCGCGTGCGACCGGCACCGCGTCCACGCTGCCCGCGCGTTCGATCGCCTGTGCAAGCGCTTCGATCATCAGCGCCAACCGCATGTGCACATAGTCTTCGGCCGGCTTCGGAAAGCGTGCGCGAAAGGCGCGGTAGAACTCCGCGGACTGCGCCGTCTGCACGTTGGGCAGCCAATCTGCCACCGCGACCACGCGGCCGATGCCGGCGTCGCCGATGGCTGCGGGTGCCCCGAGCGCATTGCCGTAGAAGGTATAGAAGGTGCCGTTGAAGCCGGCCTCGCGCGCCGCCTTCACGAGCAGCGTGAGGTCGTTGCCCCAGTTGCCCGTGACCACGGCCTGCGCGCCGCTCGCGATGATCTTGGTGGCGTAGGGCGCGAAGTCTTTCACCTTGCCCATCGGGTGCAGTTCGTCGCCGACGATCTCCACGTCGGGCCGCTGCGCGCCGAGCTGCCGGCGCGCCTCGCGCAGCACCGACTGGCCGAAGCTGTAGTCCTGGCCGATCAGGTAGACGCGCTTGAGCGCGGCGTCGTCCTTCACCACATCCATCAGCGCCGCCACGCGCATGTCGGCATGGGCGTCGAAGCGGAAGTGCCAGAAGCTGCAGCGCTCGTTGGTGAGCACCGGATCGACCGCAGCGTAGTTGAGGAAGATCACGCGCCGCGACGGGTCGCGCTCGTTGTTCTTGTCGATGGCATCGACCAGCGCCGCGGCCGTGGCGGACGAGTTGCCCTGCAGCACGATGCGCGCGCCGTCGTCCATGGCGGCGCGCAATGCGGAAAGCGCTTCTTCGTTCTGCCCCTTGCTGTCGTAGCGGTCGAGCTGCAGCATGCGCGCGCCGCCCGGCAGCTTGATGCCGCCGCGCGCGTTCACACGCTCCACGGCCCACAGCAGGTTGCGGAACACGGCCTCGCCGGTGTTGGCGAAGGGGCCGCTCATGCTTTCGATCAGCGCGAGGCGGATGGGTGCGGGCGGGGTCTGCGCGAGCGCTGCGAAAGGCCTCGCGCATAGCGCCAGCGCCGCGAATTTCAAGGTCTCGCGACGCAAATTAAAGGGGGGATTCATTGTCTTGAAACGCTTGCCGGTGGGCCTAGATGAGGTGTCAAGCGGCACTCACACGATGGAACGGCCGCGCAGTGTAAGGGACACACATTCCTTGTCCCCGTTGTGTTCACTCAGGAGTTCTTCACATGTTTTTCGCACCTACCCTCCGCACCGCCCGTTTCGCTCCGCGCGCCTATGACCGCGCCTTCGAACGCTTCGCCAGCGAGGCCTTCGCCGGCACTCGCCGCTCGCCGCTCGTGGAACAGGACGACAAGAGCTGGACCCTCTCGCTCGACGTGCCCGGCTTCTCGCGTGAAGACCTCGCCATCAGCATCGAAGGCGCCGTGCTGCGCATCGACAGCAAGGCCGAAGCCAAGCGCCAGTTCAAGGCCGCCTACGAGCTGCCGCAGGACATCGACGTGGCCACCAGCGAAGCCAAGCTCGAGAACGGCGTGCTCACGCTGAAGCTCGGAAAACTGGTGCCGGTGAGCCAGGCCACGAGCTTGCAAATCAACTAGTCCGGCCTATGCCCACAAGAAGAAAGTGTCAGTAAAGGGTTGCTTTTGACTTTGAACATGCTCCCTATTCACAATAGGGCCGCATAACGTCACATGATGTGACGTTTTCTTAGTACTTTCTTCTTCGTGGGCGTCTTGTAAACGCATCGAAATCATGACGGTGCGGATAGGGTGCCCCTCACGGCACCATGAAAACTCACCTTCAACCCGCAAACCCCACCGAACAATCCGACACGCTCCTGGTCTTCCTGCCAGGCGCGTACCTCAAGCCTGACGAGTTCGAGCGCGAAGGCTTCATCAGCGCCGTCCGGGAGCGCCACCTCGCAGCCGATGCGCTGCTGGTGGACGCCGACGTGTCGTACTACTACGACCAGACCCTCAGCGAGCGCCTGCACGCCGACGTCATCGAGCCGCAGCGTGCCAAGGGCTACAAGGCGATCTGGCTGGTGGGCATTTCCATCGGCGGCTTCGGCGCGTTGATCCACGAACTGGCAAGGCCAGGATCGGTCGACGGCATCGTGGCGCTGGCGCCCTACCTCGGGCGCCGTGTGCTCGGGGCGGAGATCAAGAAGGCCGGTGGCCTGCGCGCATGGCAGGCACCCACCGGGCCGCAGCCCGACGAAGAGCCCGACCGCAAGCTCTGGCCCTTCTTCCAGCAATACCTTGCGGCGCAGCCTTCGAAGAACCTGCCGCCGCTCTACCTGGGATTCGGCCTCGAAGATCGCTTTGCCAGCAACCACAAGCTGCTGGCGGATGCGCTGCCGCCGGGCCGCGTGTTCACGACTGAAGGCGGCCACGACTGGCCGCAGTGGCGCCAGCTCTGGCGCAACGTGCTGGACGTGCTGCCGCTGCCGGCCATCGGCCGCTCGCGCCAGCAGCAGCCTGCTATGCAGCAGCCTGCGGCATTGACGCCTCGGTCGTCAGCGATGCCATTGGCCATCGCGGTCTGACGTCGAAGGCATAGCGCTCGGTCGCCTGCGACAGGCCCGACTGCAGGCGCATCGCGGCGGCCATGGCGATCATGGCGCCGTTGTCGGTGCACAGGTGCAGCTCGGGGTAGTGCACCCGCACCTTGCGCTTTGCGCATGCGGCATTGAGTTGCTCGCGCAGATTCTTGTTCGCCCCCACGCCACCCGCCACCACCAGCCGCTTCAGGCCGGTCTGGTCCAGCGCGGCGAGCGACTTCTTCAGCAGCACCTCGACGATGGCCGCCTGCGTGGACGCCGCGAGGTCGGCCTTGCTGGCCTCGAGCTGGTCGCCGAGCTTCTTGGCCTGCGTGAGCACCGCCGTCTTCAGGCCGGCGAACGAAAAGTCGAGATCGCCGCTGTGCAGCAGCGGACGCGGCAGCTTGAAAGCCGCGGCATCGCCGCCTTCGGCCAGCTTCGCGAGCCACGGCCCGCCGGGGTACGGCAGGCCCATGAGCTTGGCGCTCTTGTCGAAGGCTTCGCCGGCCGCGTCGTCGATGGTCTCGCCCAGCAGCTCGTAGCGGCCCACGCCGTCCACCCGCATCAGCTGCGTATGGCCGCCGGACACCAGCAGCGCCACGAACGGAAACTCCGGCGGATCGGCGCTCAGGAATGGCGACAGCAGATGTCCTTCGAGGTGATGCACGCCCAGCACCGGCTTGCCAAGCGCCACGCCCAGCGCGCAGGCCACGCCGGCGCCCACGAGCAGCGCGCCCGCAAGGCCCGGTCCGCGCGTGTAGGCCACCACGTCTATTTCACCGAGCGAGCGGCCGGCCTCGGCCATGACCGACTCGGTCAACGGCAACACGCGGCGGATGTGGTCGCGGCTGGCCAGTTCGGGCACCACGCCGCCGTAGGCCTGGTGCATGGCGATCTGGCTGTGCAGCGCATGCGAGCGCAGCACCGGCAGCGCGTTGCCGTGCGACTCCACCAGCGCCACGCCGGTTTCATCGCAGGATGATTCGATTCCCAACAAGAGCATGCCGCCGAGTGTAGGTGGCGCCCGCCGCAGGCGCCCGCGAAGGGGCAAGCGCGGGCGAGAGGCTGGCCCGAGAGGCACGGATGTTGCAATGCTCCCGCAAGGCTCCCCGCAGGCGAACGCACCCACCATGAAGTCCGGACTGAGTTTTCTGATCGCCGCCCGCCGCTGCGAGATCGACGAGCTGGACCAGCTCGCGCGCACCAGCGAACTGGTCGGCATGATCGGGCGGCTGGTGCATGCGCTGCAGCGCGAGCGCGGCATGTCGAACGTCTTCCTCGCCTCGCACGGCATGCGCCTGGCCGACCAGCGCGCCCCGCAGATCGCCGAATGCCTGGCGCTCGAGCAGGAAGTGCGCGCGGGGTTCGACCAGCTAGAGGCCGAGCACCATCGCGGCGTCGGCTCCGGCAACGGCGCACGGCTGTTCAGCCGCATTGCCTGGGTGCTGCCCGGCCTGGACGCCCTGCCCGCTTTGCGCCGGCGCATCGATGCGCGCGAACTCAAGCCGTCGCAGTCGACCGCCGCCTTCGTCAAGCTCATCGCCGGCCTGCTTTCGGTGGTGTTCGAGGCGGCCGACGGCGCCACCGACCCTGAAATCTCCCGCCTCCTGGTGGCGATGTTCAACTTCATGCAGGGCAAGGAGTTCGCCGGCCAGGAGCGCGCATTCGGCGCCGCCGCACTGGCCCAGGGCCGCAGCGACGAAACCCGGCGCCTGCAATGGCAACACCTGATCGAATCGCAGGAACGCTGCTTCCAGGTGTTCATCGACTTTTCCGGCGACGCGGTACTCGCCCTCTGGCGCGAGAGCCAGTCCGACGCCACCCTGGCCGAGCTTGAACGCATGCGCCGCCGGGGCGTCACCTCCGCGCCCGCCGACTCCGCGCTGGGCCAGGCCTGGTTCGACTGCTGCACCCGCCGCATCGACGCCATGCGGACCGTCGAAGACCGCCTCGAGGCCGACCTGCGCGCGCTTTGCAGCCGCAAGACCGCCCGGGCGCGCAGCGAACTGCAGGCCTACCGGCAGGTGCTCGACACGCTGGCGCCGCAGACCGACGCCACCCTGTTCTTCGACGACACCGACGCGCAGGCCGCCACGCCCGCGCAGCTCGGCCGCCACCTCGAACGATCGGTGCTCGACATGGTGCAGGAGCAGTCGCAACGGCTGCAGGCCATGAGCGACGAACTGCAGACCGTGCGTGCCTCGCTCAACGAGCGCAAGCTCGTCGAACGCGCCAAGGGCCTGCTGATGGCGCACCGGCGCATGAGCGAGCAGGAGGCGCACAAGATGCTGCGCGAGACCGCCATGAACCAGGGCCGCCGGCTCGTCGAAGTGGCCGAGTCGGTGCTTGCGATGGCCGACTACCTGCCCATGCCGGATCGCACGCCGCCCCGCTGACGGCGTTCAATTTGGTGCGCCGCACAACAATCGTGCCTGCCGCGCATCCATCGTCCGGATGGAGCCCGACCCTTGCCGTGCAAGGCGCTCCAGCTACTTTCCTGATAGCAACACACTGCATGGAAAGGCTGGCACAACGCTTGCAAGCAGCCAGCGCATAGACCCAAAAGGGTCTTCAGGCAGGCGGCACCCAAAGGCGGGTGCCACCCACCGAACCGGACAAAGGCGTCCCCATCCCGCAAGGGCTCGTTCTCGAGCAGCCCCTGCGCGGTGCGGACGCCTTTTCGTTTTTGTCTTTCTTGTTTGTTGTTTGTCTTCAACCGGAGCCCCGCCCCATGACCGACCTGCTCAAAACCCGCCTCAGCCGACGCCGCGTATTGCAAGCCGCCGCCATCGGCGCCGTTGGCATCGACCCCGCCCTGCGCGCGGCCGTCTGGGCCCAGGGCTCGGACAAGCCCGAGAAGGAAGAAGTCAAGATCGGCTTCATCCCGCTGACCGACTGCGCCAGCGTGGTCATGGCCTCGGTGCTGGGCATCGACAAGAAGTACGGCGTGAAGATCGTCCCCAGCAAGGAAGCCAGCTGGGCCGGCGTGCGCGACAAGCTGTCCAACGGCGACCTCGACATGGCGCACGTGCTCTACGGCCTGGTCTACGGCATGCACCTGGGCCTGAGCGGCCCCAGGAAGGACATGGCCGTGCTCATGACCCTGAACAACAACGGCCAGGCGATCACGCTGTCGAAGAAGCTCTCGGACAAGGGCGCGGTCGATGCGGCATCGCTCGCCAGGCTCATCGCCAGCGAGAAGCGCGAATACACCTTCGCTCAGACCTTCCCCACCGGCACGCACGCCATGTGGCTCTACTACTGGCTCGCATCGGCCGGCATCGACCCGTTCAAGGACGTGAAGAACATCACCGTGCCGCCTCCGCAGATGGTGGCCAACATGCGCGTGGGCAACATGGACGGCTACTGCGTGGGCGAGCCCTGGGGCCAGCGCGCCATCATGGACGGCATCGGCATCACTGCCATCACCACGCAGGACATCTGGAAGGACCACCCCGAGAAGGTGCTCGGCTGCACCGCCGACTTCACCAGGAAGTACCCCAACACCGCGCGCGCCGTGACGGCGGCCATCCTCGAAGCCAGCAAGTGGATCGACGCCGGCCTGCAGAACAAGAACAAGATGGCCGAGACCATCGCCGACAAGAGCTACGTCAACACCAGCGTGGACGCCATCAACCAGCGCATCCTGGGCCGCTACGTCAACGGCCTGGGCAAGAGCTGGGACGACCCCAACCACATGAAGTTCTACAACGGCGGCGCCGTGAACTTCCCGTACCTGTCGGACGGCATGTGGTTCCTCACGCAGCACAAGCGCTGGGGCCTGCTGAAGGAGCACCCCGACTACCTGAAGGTGGCCACCGAGATCAACCGCATCGACATCTACAAGCAGGCCGCCGCCGCCACGCAGACGCCGGTGCCCAAAGACCCGATGCGCACCAGCAAGCTGTTCGACGGCTCGGTCTGGGACGGGAAGGATCCGAAGAAGTACGCCGAGTCGTTCAAGTTGCATGCCTGAGGAGAACACCATGGTCAGCGCAGTCTTTCACTCGCCGCTCGAAGCATCCCTCCCTCTCCCGCGTGCGGCAGAGGGCCGGGGTGAGGGTACGCCTCGCGCCGAAGCAGCGCCTCACCCCAACCCTCTCCCCAAAGGAGAGAGGGAGCCAAAGCAACGCACGCCCATCGACCTGCGCGCCTTCTGGATGCGCGTGCTGCCGCCGCTGGCGGGCTTCGGCCTGCTGCTGCTGGTCTGGGAAATCGTCGCAATGAAGAGCACCACCGGCTTCCCGACACCGGCCGCCACCTGGCAGCAGGCAGTGACGGTGTTCAGCGACCCGTTCTACAGCAAGGGCCCCAACGACCAGGGCGTGGGCTGGAACGTGCTCTCGTCGCTGCAGCGCGTGGCGCTGGGCTTCGGGCTGGCCGCGCTGGTCGGCATTCCGGCCGGCTTTGCCATCGGGCGCTTCGAGTTCCTGTCGCGCATGTTCAACCCGCTGATCAGCCTGCTGCGCCCCGTGTCGCCGCTGGCGTGGCTGCCCATCGGCCTCCTGGTGTTCAAGGGCGCCAACCCGGCCGCCATCTGGACCATCTTCATCTGCTCGATCTGGCCGATGGTCATCAACACCGCGGTGGGCGTGCAGCGCGTGCCCAGCGACTACATGAACGTGGCCAAGGTGCTGAACCTCAGCGAGTGGAAGATCCTCACCAAGATCCTGTTCCCCGCCGTGCTGCCCTACATGCTGACCGGCGTGCGGCTGGCAGTGGGCACCGCGTGGCTGGTGATCGTGGCGGCCGAGATGCTCACGGGCGGCGTCGGCATCGGCTTCTGGGTGTGGGACGAGTGGAACAACCTCAACGTCGCCAACATCATCATCGCGATCTTCGTGATCGGCATTGTCGGCCTGGTGCTGGAGTTCGCGCTCATCAAACTCGCTACCGCGTTCACGTTCGAAGAGGTGAAGTCATGAGCCGCACGGCCGCTCCGAAGGCGAATACCGCAGCGCTGCTGCGCGGAGGTTTCCAATGACCGACGATGGCAAGTACATCGAGATCCACGGCGTGGAGCAAGCGTTCAAGACGCCCAAGGGCCGCTTCGTCGCGCTGCGCGACGTGAACCTGAACGTGGCCAAGGGCGAGTTCATCACGCTCATCGGCCATTCGGGCTGCGGCAAGTCGACGCTGCTGAACCTGATCGCCGGGCTCACCACGCCTACGCAGGGCGCGCTGCTGTGCGCCAACAAGGAAATCAAGGGCCCCGGCCCCGAGCGCGCGGTGGTGTTCCAGAACCACTCGCTGCTGCCTTGGCTCACCTGTTTCGAGAACGTGTACCTCGCCGTCGAGCGCGTGTTCGCGGCCACCGAAAACAAGGCGCAGCTGCGCGCCCGAACCGATGCGGCACTGGCGCTGGTGGGTCTCACGCCCGCTGCGCAGAAGCGGCCCGGCGAAATCTCCGGCGGCATGAAGCAGCGCGTGGGCATTGCGCGCGCTCTGTCGATGGAGCCCAAGGTGCTGCTGATGGACGAGCCCTTCGGCGCGCTCGACGCCCTCACCCGCGCCAAGCTGCAGGACGAGCTGCTGGCCATCGTGCAGAAGACGCACAGCACCGTCGTCATGGTGACGCACGACGTCGACGAGGCCGTGCTGCTGAGCGACCGCATCGTGATGCTGACCAACGGCCCGGCCGCCACCATCGGCGAAGTGCTGAGCGTCGACATCGCTCGGCCGCGCAACCGCGTGGAGCTGGCCGAAGACCCCGCGTACGTTCACGCCCGCAAGGCCGTGATCGACTTTCTCTATACCCGCCAGGCCCATGTGGAGAAGACCGCGGCCTGAACCGCGACCGCAGGAGCACACACCATGGACATGCGCGTGAAGACAAGGCAGAAGCTCGTGATGGTCGGCAACGGCATGGCCGGCGTCCGCACCATCGAGGAGCTGCTCAAGGTCGAGCCGGACCTGTACGACATCACGGTGTTCGGCGCCGAGCCGCACCCCAACTACAACCGCATCCTGCTGTCGCCGGTGCTGGCGGGCGAGCAGACGGTGGACGAAATCATCCTCAACCCGTGGAGCTGGTACGAGGAAAACAATATCACCCTGCACGCCGGCAAGAAGGTGGCGTCGGTCGACCGCGTCAAGCGCATCGTGCGCGCCGAGGACGGCACCGAAGCCGCCTACGACCGCCTGCTGCTGTGCACCGGCTCCAACCCCTTCATGCTGCCCGTGCCCGGGGCAAAGCTCGAAGGCGTGATCGCCTACCGCGACATCGCCGACACCAACCTGATGATCGAGACCGCGAAGACGCACAGGCATGCGGTGGTCATCGGCGGCGGCCTGCTCGGCCTCGAAGCGGCCAACGGCCTCATGAAGCGCGGCATGCAGGTGACGGTGGTGCACGTCATGCCCTGGCTCATGGAGCGCCAGCTCGACGAGGTGGCCGGCAAGCTGCTGCAGAAGTCGCTGGAAGACCGGGGCATGAAGTTCCTGATGGGCGCGCAGACACAGGAACTGGTGGGCGGTGAAGACGGCCGCGTCGAATCCATCCGTTTCAAGGACGGCCTCGAAGTGCCGACCGACCTCGTCGTGATGGCGGTCGGCATCCGCCCCAACACCGCGCTGGCCGAGAGCATGCGGCTGCACGTGAACCGCGGCATCGTGGTGACCGACACCATGCAGACGGTGACCGACGCGCGCATCTATTCGGTGGGCGAATGCGCGGCGCACCGGGGCATTGCCTACGGCCTGGTCGCGCCGCTGTTCGAGCAGGCCAAGGTGGCGGCCAACCATCTCGCCATGTTCGGCATCGGCCGCTACATGGGCTCGCTCACCTCGACCAAGCTCAAGGTCACGGGCATCGACCTGTTCAGCGCGGGCGACTTCCAGGGCGGCGAAGGCACCGAAGAGATCGTCATGAGCGACCCCTTCGGTGGCGTCTACAAGAAGCTGGTGATCAAGGACGACAAGCTGGTGGGCGCCTGCCTCTACGGCGACACGGTGGACGGCAGCTGGTACTTCAAGCTGCTGCGTGACGGCCGCAGCGTGCACGACATCCGCGACAAGCTGATGTTCGGCGAATCGAACATCGGCGACACCGGCCACGAGGGCCACAACAAGGCCGCGACCATGCCGGACGATGCCGAGGTCTGCGGCTGCAATGGCGTGAACAAGGGCACCATCTGCAAGGCCATCAAGGAAAAGGGCCTGTTCACGCTCGACGAGGTCAAGAAGCACACCAAGGCCAGCGCAAGCTGCGGCTCGTGCACCGGGCTGGTCGAACAGATACTGATGTTCACCGCGGGCGGCGACTACTCGGCCACGCCCAAGAAAAAGGCCGTGTGCGGCTGCACCGACGCAAGCCACCAGGACGTGCGCGACGCGATCCGCAAGGAGCACTACCTGACGCACGACGAGGTGTATCGCAACCTCGGCTGGCGCACGCCCAACGGCTGCGCCACCTGCCGCCCGGCCATCAACTACTACCTCATCAGCACCTGGCCGAAAGAGGCCAAGGACGATCCGCAGAGCCGCTTCATCAACGAGCGCAGCCACGCCAACATCCAGAAGGACGGCACCTACTCCGTCATTCCGCGCATGTGGGGCGGCCACACCACGCCCGACGAACTGCGCCGCATTGCCGACGCGGCCGACAAGTACAAGATCCCGACCGTCAAGGTCACGGGCGGCCAGCGCATCGACCTGCTGGGCGTGAAGAAGGAAGACCTGGAAGGCGTGTGGAAGGACATCGGCATGCCCAGCGGCTTTGCCTATGCCAAGTCGCTGCGCACGGTGAAGACCTGCGTGGGCAGCGAGTGGTGCCGCTTCGGCACGCAAGACAGCACGCAGATGGGCAAGGACCTGGAGCGCGCACTGTGGGCCATGTACTCGCCGCACAAGGTCAAGCTGGCGGTGTCGGGCTGCCCGCGCAACTGCGCCGAGGCCGGCATCAAGGACGTGGGCGTGATCGGCGTCGACTCGGGCTGGGAACTCTACGTGGGCGGCAACGGCGGCATCAAGACCGAAGTGGCGCAGTTTCTCGTGAAGGTGAAGACGTCCGAAGAAGTGATGGAGTATTCGGGCGCCTTCCTGCAGCTGTACCGCGAAGAGGGCTGGTACCTGGAGCGCACGGTGCACTACATCGGCCGCGTGGGGCTGGACTACGTGAAGAAGAAGATCCTGGAAGACGCCGAGGGCCGCAAGGCGCTGTGGGAGCGCCTGCAGTTCGCGCTCGACGGCGAACCCGACCCGTGGTTCGAATCGGCGCAGGCTTCGGTGGACGTGCGGCAGTTCACGCCGCTGACGGCGCCGAGCGACACCCACCAGACAGCCTGAAAGGAGACACCGTGAGCGATTGGAAAGTCATCTGCCGCATCGACGACATCCCCGTGCTCGGCTCGCGCCGCGTGGCGCGGCCGGTGGGCGTGGACGTCGCGGTGTTCCGCAACGCCGACAACGAAGTGTTCGCTCTGCTCGACCGCTGCCCGCACAAGGGCGGCCCGCTGAGCCAGGGCATCGTGTTCGGCACCAGCGTGGCCTGCCCGTTGCACAACTGGGCCATCGGGCTGGACGACGGCTGCGCCAAGTCGCCCGACGAAGGCTGCACGCCGAAGTTCGCGGTCAAGGTGGAAGACGGCGTGGTGCACCTGGACGCTGGCGAACTGGCGACGCATGCCACAGACCTGCCGCGCCCGATCGCCGGCCCGGGGGCTTTCGCCGTGTTGTCCCCTCTCCCCCTGGGAGAGGGCTAGGGAGAGGGAGTAATGCGGGAGACCCGCTCCACCTGTCCCTACTGCGGCGTCGGCTGCGGCGTCATCATCGAATCGCAGGGCAGCGAGATCACCGGTGTGCGCGGCGACCCCGAGCACCCAGCGAACTTCGGGCGCCTGTGCACCAAGGGCTCGACGCTGCACCTCACGGCCAGTGCCACGGTCACGCGGCAGACGCGGCTGCTGCAGCCCATGCAGCGCCTCGTGCGCGCAGAAGCACCCAGCGCGGTGACATGGGACACCGCGCTGGACAACGCGGCCGGCAAGTTCGCGCAGGTGATCCGCGACCACGGCCCGGACTCGGTCGGCTTCTACGTGTCTGGCCAGCTGCTCACCGAGGACTACTACGTCTTCAACAAGCTCGCCAAGGGCCTGATCGGCACCAACAACGTCGACACCAACTCGCGCCTGTGCATGAGCAGCGCCGTGGCCGGCTACAAGCAGACGCTGGGCGCCGACGCGCCGCCGGCCTGCTACGACGACCTGAAGCATGCGCAGTGCCTGTTCATCGTGGGCAGCAACACGGCGTGGGCGCACCCCATTCTTTTCCGCCGCATCGAGGACGCGAAGGCCGCGAACCCGGCGCTGAAGATCGTGGTGGCCGACCCGCGCCGCACCGACACGGTCGAGATCGCCGACCTGTTCCTGCCCATCCAGCCCGGCACCGACGTGATGCTGTTCAACGGCATGCTGCACCTGATGCTGTGGGAAGGCTGGATCGACGCGAAATACATCGCTGCCCACACCAACGGCTTCGACGCGCTGAAGGCGACGGTGCGCGAATGCACGCCGGACAAGGTGGCACAGGTGTGCGGCATCCCGAAGGAAGACCTGCTCGAAGCGGCGCGGCTGTTTGCCACCTCGCCTGCCACGCTGAGCCTGTACTGCCAGGGCCTGAACCAGTCGTCGAGCGGCACGGCGAAGAACGCTGCGCTCATCAACCTGCACCTGGCCACCGCGCAGATCGGCCGCGCCGGCGCGGGCCCGTTCTCGCTGACCGGCCAGCCCAATGCGATGGGCGGGCGCGAAGTCGGCGGCCTCTCCAACCTGCTGAGCGCGCACCGCGACCTGGCGAACCCGGATCACCGCGCCGAAGTGGCCGCGCTGTGGGGCGTGCCCTCGGTGCCCGAGAAGCCGGGCAAGACAGCGGTCGAGATGTTCCAGGCCGCGGCCGACGGCGAGATCCGCGCGCTGTGGATCGCCTGCACCAACCCGGCGCAGTCGATGCCCGACCAGGCCACGGTGCGCCGCGCGCTGGAACGCGCCGAGTTCGTCGTGGTGCAGGAAGCCTTTGCCACCACCGCAACCTGCGCCTTTGCCGACCTGCTGCTGCCCGCCACCACCTGGGGCGAGAAGGAAGGCACCGTGACCAACAGCGAGCGCCGCATCTCGCGCGTGCGCCCGGCCGTGCCGGCGCCCGGCGAGGCGCGCAACGACTGGTCGATTGCCGTGGCCTTCGCGCACCGGCTCGAAAGGCAACTGGACCGCACTTTCACGCTGTTCCCGTACGAGACGGCCGAATCGGTCTGGAACGAGCATCGCGAATCCACGCGCGGGCGCGACCTCGACATCACCGGCCTGAGCTACGCGATGCTGGAAACCGCCGGCCCGCAGCAATGGCCGCTGGGGGAAGGCGAAAGCACCGGCCGCGTGCGCCTTTACGAAGACGGTGTGTTCCCCACGCCGGATGGCCGCGCCCGCTTCGTCGACACGGTCTACAAGCCGGTGGCCGAGGCCCGCGAGGCCCGCTACCCCTTTTCGCTGAACACCGGCCGGCTGCGCGACCAGTGGCACGGCATGAGCCGCACCGGCACGGCCGGGCGTCTATTCGGGCACGTGCCCGAACCCGTGGTGCAGATGAACGCACAGGACATGGCGCGCCGCCAGATCCGCGAAGGCGACCTGGTGCACCTGACCTCCAGGCGCGGCTCGATCCTGCTGCCCGCGCGCGCCAGCGCCGAGGTGGGACTGAGCCAGACATTCGTTGCCATGCACTGGGGCGAGGAATACCTGAGCGGCTGCTCGTCGAACGGCACGCGGCTGGCGGGCATCAACGCGCTCACCACGCCGGCCTACTGCCCGACCTCG
This sequence comes from Variovorax sp., assembly GCF_965279555.1. NCBI lineage: Bacteria > Pseudomonadati > Pseudomonadota > Betaproteobacteria > Burkholderiales > Comamonadaceae > Variovorax > Variovorax sp. The sequence goes on from NZ_OZ257247.1 coordinate 3,080,566, forward strand.
AAGCAGCCGGAGCTGAAGCACACGCCGGTGAAGATCCTCAAGGCCGAGCTTCCGTGGTCGCTGCTGGCCATGGCCTGGCTGCCCGATGGCGACGCGCTGGCCGCGCACCGCGCGCTGCAGCCGATGATGGCGCTGTTTCCTTTTGCGACCTGCGTGCCGTTTGCCGGCAACACGCAGGACGCCGAACGCAGCGGCCTCCTCTTTCGCGCCGCCGCGCACGATGCGCCCGACGACGCACTGATCGAGAAGATCGAAGCCCTGCTCGGGCTGCAGACCGCCGACACACTGCGCTACGCCGACCGCCGCCGCGGCCAGCGCCGTTCGGCCCGGCTGGTGCGCCGCGCCGACGGCAGCGCCGGCCTCGAAGCCTTCCTGCTGGGCGGCGACACCAGCGCCGAAGCCTGGATCGCCACGCTGCTGCGCGAGGAACTGCCGGCGCAAAGCTACGGCCGCCTGCTGCTGTCGCCGGGCTCGAAAGCGCCGGTGGCGGTGCAATCGCGCGGCAAGACGGTGTGCACCTGCTTCAACGTGGCGGACGTGGCGATACAGACCGAACTGGGCCGCTGCACCGGCACCGCCGACGAGCGGCTGGCCAGGCTGCAGGGCGCGCTCAAGTGCGGTACGAACTGCGGCTCGTGCATTCCGGAGCTCAAGCGCATGGTGCGGGCGACGCCGGCCGAGGCGGAGGCAGTTGCGCCATGACCCCGTGTCTCGCTCCCTCCCCCTCTGGGGGAGGTTTGGGGTGGGGGCAAGACACAGGCATAAGCCGAATGACATTCCGGCATAAGCGTTGCAGGACAATCCACCCACCCATGGGAATCAGCCAATACATCAAGGAAATCGGCCGCGGCGCGCGAGGCGCCAAGCCGCTCACGCGCGAGCAGGCCACCGACCTGTTCGGCCAGGTGCTGGACGGCACCGTCACCGACCTCGAAATCGGCGGCTTCTGCCTGGCCATGCGCATCAAGGGCGAAACACCCGAGGAGATGGCTGGTTTTCTGGATGCCACCCATGCGCGGCTGAACCGCATTCCGGCCGGCGACCGGGCGCTGGTCGTGCTGCCCAGCTACAACGGCGCGCGCAAGCTGCCGGTGCTCACGCCGCTGCTGGCGCTGCTGCTGGCGCGCGAAGGCCTGCCGGTGCTGGTGCACGGCAGCGCCAGCGAAAGCTCGCGCGTGCTGGCGTCCAACGTGCTCTCGGCGCTTGGCATCGCTCCTCTGGACGCCGTCCGCCCCGTCGCCAACGGCGAAACTGCCTTTGCCCCCACCGAACTGCTGAACCCCGCGCTCAAGCGCCTGCTCGACGTGCGCCGCGTGGTCGGCCTGCGCAACCCGGGCCACAGCGTGGTGAAGCTGATGCAGCCTACCGCCGGCCCCTGTGTGGTGGTGGCCAGCTACACGCATCCCGAATACGCCCGCACCATGGGCGAGACCTTCGAGCTCACGGGCATGACGGCCCTGCTCTCGCGCGGCCTCGAAGGCGAAGTGGTTTCCGATCCGCGCCGCACCGCGCAGATCGACGGCTTCGTGCGCGGCGTGCGCACCGAACTGCAGGCGCAACAGGCAGGCACCACCGCCGAGGTGCCGGGCCTGCCGAAGGAAATCGACGTCGCCACCACCGCCGACTACACGCGCCGCGTGCTGGCCGGCGAGCTTCCCGTGCCCGAAGCCATTGCGGCGCAGGTCAGGCACATCACGCAACTGGCATCCCACGCATGAACAACGACAACCCCACCTCCCTCATCGCCGGCCGCTGCACGCTGGTGGGCGCCGGCCCGGGCGACCCCGAACTGCTGACCGTCAAGGCCGTGAAGGCGATCCAGGCCGCGACGGTGCTGCTGGTCGACGACCTGGTGAACGACGAGATCGTGCAGGCCTACGCCCGGCCCGACGCGCGCATCGTGCACGTGGGCAAGCGCGGCGGCTGCAAGAGCACGCCGCAGGCTTTCATCGAGCGGCTGATGATCACCGCGGTGCGCGAAGGCGAGAACGTGGTGCGCCTCAAGGGCGGCGACCCCTTCATCTTCGGACGCGGGGGAGAAGAGGTGGAGCACCTGCGCGAAGCCGGCATCGAATGCACCGTGGTCAACGGCATCACCGCCGGCCTCGCGGCCGTGACCGCGCTGGGCGTGCCGCTCACGCACCGCGACCATGCACAGGGGGTGGTGTTCGTCACCGGCCATGCCAAGACCGGCGCCGGCGCGGCCGAAGACCCGACCGACTGGCGCGCGCTGGCCGCAACGGCGTACAACGCGCGGCTCACGCTGGTGATCTACATGGGCGTGGCGGGCGCGGGCCACATCGAGCGCGAACTGCTGCAGGGCCTGCCGGGAGACACGCCGGTGGCCGTCATCCAGCATGCGAGCCTGCCGCACCAGCGGCACATCGCGACCACGCTCGACAAGCTGCAGCGCGGCATCGCCGAAGCGGGGCTCGCCAGCCCGGCGGTGATCGTGGTGGGCGACGTGCTGCGCGGGCTCGCCGCAGCCGCCTTGCCGGTGCGCGCGGACAAGTTCGGTACCTGATCGGCGCCTGATCGGCACCTGACCGGGGCGAGGACGGTTCGAGCGGCGCGGGCGCCGCGCACCACAACGTGGCATGGATCGTGCTGTGCCACCGGCAATGAATGCAGCCGTCACGCCTGAACCCGCCGCCGTCGAAATCGTCGCGCTGACCAAGCGCTATGCGCCAGGCACGCCGGCCGCCGTAGACCAGATCGACCTGCGCATTGCCAGCGGCAGCTACTGCTGCCTGCTCGGCCCGTCGGGCTGCGGCAAGAGCACCACGCTGCGCATGATCGCGGGCCACGAGTCGGTGACCAGCGGCGACATCCTGCTGGACAACCGCAACATCACGGACCTGCCCGCGGCGGCGCGCGGCACGGCGATGATGTTCCAGAGCTTCGCGCTGTTCCCCCACCTCTCGGCCACCGACAACGTGGCCTTCAGCCTCAAGATGAAAGGCGTCGGCAAGGCCGAGCGCCACAAGCGTGCCAACGACCTGCTCGAACGCGTCGCGATGGGCCACCTGGCCAACCGCAAGCCCGGTGAGCTTTCGGGCGGCCAGCAGCAGCGCGTGGCGCTGGCGCGCGCACTCATCACCGAACCGCGCGTGCTGCTGCTCGACGAGCCGCTGTCGGCACTCGACCCATTCCTGCGCATCCAGATGCGCGCCGAACTGCGGCGCTGGCAGAAGGAACTGGGCCTGACCTTCGTGCACGTGACGCACTCGCAGGAAGAAGCCATGGCGCTGGCCGACACCATGGTGGTCATGAACCACGGTGTGATCGAGCAGGTCGGCTCGCCGCACGCGGTCTACAACCACCCGGCGAGCGAATTCGTGGCGCGCTTCATGGGCGGCCACAACGTGTTCGACACGCCGGCCGGCCCGATCGCGGTGCGCAACGACCGCATGCGGATCGCCGCGGTTTCCGACGAAGCGAGCGCCGCGCCCAATGCGCTGGGCGCCACCGTCACCGACGTGGAATACCAGGGCACCTACGTGCTGCTCGGCCTGTCGCTCGGCGGCGCCGCTCCAGGCCGCCAGAACGTTTCGGTGCTGCTGGGCGAAGCCGCCTTTCTAGCCCGGCCCTATGTGCAGGGCGAGGCAGTGCACCTGTCATGGGCCGCGGCCGACGCGCGCGTGCTCGGCCCCGGCGCCAAGCCGCCGGGCGAGCGGGCATCGGCACCCGCCGGCAGCGCCCCGCGCGACGACATGGCCGCGCTTGCCATGACCCTCTGAGCCGACCCTTTTTTCTTCCCTTTCCTTTCCTTTCCACTGTTTCTTCCACGGAGACTTCACCATGACCGACCCCATCGACTCGTCCGCCGGCTTCAAGCGTCGCACCCTGCTGCAGGGCACGGCCGGCATCCTGGCCACGGGCATCGCGCCTTTCGTGCATGCGCAGGAAAAGGTCGTGCTGCGCTACCTCGGCACGGCAGTGAACCAGGACAAGGCCATTGCCGAGAAGTTCAAGGCCGACACCGGCATCGAGATCCAGTACGTGGCCGTGACCACCGACGACGTGACCAAGCGCGCCGTCACCGCGCCCAACAGCTTCGACCTGATCGACACCGAGTTCTTCTCGCTCAAGAAGATCGTGCCGACCGGCAACCTCAAGGGCATCGACACCAGGCGCGTGAAGAACGCCGACAAGATCACCTCGCTGTTCACCAAGGGCGAAGTGGCCGGCAAGAAGGTCGGCGACCAGGGCACGGCGCCGGTGAAGGTTATCTACCTCGAGGGCGAGAAGAGCAAGGCCTTCGCAAAGTCGGCCACGCAGTACATGTCGCTGATTCCCACCACCTACAACGCCGACACGCTGGGCATCCGCCCCGACCTGATCAAGCGCCCCATCGGCTCGTGGGCCGAACTGCTGAACCCAGAGTTCAAGGGCAAGACCGCGATCCTGAACATTCCGTCGATCGGCATCATGGACGCCGCGATGGTGGTGGAGGCCAAGGGCATCCACAAATACGCCGACAAGGGCAACATGACCAAGGCCGAGATCGACCTGACGATCAAGACCCTGATCGAGGCCAAGAAGGCCGGCCAGTTCCGCGCGTTGTGGAAGGACTTCAACGAGTCGGTGAACCTCATGGCCTCGGGCGAGGTGGTGATCCAGTCGATGTGGTCGCCCGCCGTGACGGCCGTGCGCAGCAAGGGCATCGACTGCACCTTCCAGCCGCTCAAGGAAGGCTATCGTGCATGGGCCTCGGGCTTCGGCCTGCCGGCCACGCTGTCGGGCAAGAAGCTCGACGGCGCCTACGAGTTCATCAACTGGTTCCTCGACGGCTGGGCCGGCGCGTACCTCAACCGCCAGGGCTACTACAGCGCCGTGCTCGACACCGCCAAGACCAAGATGGAAGCCTACGAATGGGCCTACTGGATGGAAGGCAAGCCCGCCGCGCAGGACATCAAGAGCCCGCAGGGCGACGTGATCGCCAAGGCAGGCTCGGTGCGCGACGGCGGCAGCTACGAACAGCGCATGGGCGGCATCGCCTGCTGGAACGCAGTGATGGACGAGAACGAGTACATGGTCCGCAAGTGGAACGAGTTCGTCGCGGCCTGACCTTCGACCCTAGCCTGTGAACGCTCCCACCACTCGCGCGTCCGCCGCCGCCACGCCCATCCACGCCGTCAAGGCGTGGTGGCAGGCGGCGCCGTTCGCGCTGGTGTTCCTGCTGTTCTTCCTGATTCCGCTGGCGCTGGTCGCGATGGTCAGCCTGTGGAACTTCAACGAATACGAGCTGATACCGGCCGTCACGCTGCGCAACTACCTCAGCCTGTTCGAAGGCTGCTCGCGCCTCACCGACAACGGCGACCTGTGCGTCACGCTCAACACCTACCTGAGCACGTTCAAGTTCTGCGTGCTGGTTTGGGGCATCACGCTGCTGATCGGCTTTTCGGTTGCGTACTTCCTGGCGTTCCACGTGCGCTCGTCGACCATGCAGACGGTGCTGTTCGTGCTGTGCACGGTACCGTTCTGGACATCGAACGTGATCCGCATGATCTCGTGGGTGCCGCTGCTGGGACGCAACGGGCTGGTCAACCAGGCGCTGATGGGCCTGGGCCTGGTGAACCAGCCGCTCGAATGGCTGCTGTTCTCCGATTTCTCGGTGGTGCTGGCCTTCGTGCACCTGTACACGATGTTCATGATCGTGCCGATCTTCAACAGCATGATGCGCATCGACCGCTCGCTGCTCGAGGCGGCCAGCGACGCGGGCGCCTCGGGCTGGCAGACGCTGTGGAACGTGGTGGTGCCGCTGTCGCGCACGGGCATCCTGATCGGCTCGATCTTCGTCATCACCATCGTCATGGGCGACTTCGTCACCATCGGCGTGATGGGCGGCCAGCAGATCGCATCCATCGGCAAGATCATCCAGGTGCAGACCTCGTACCTGCAGTTTCCGCTGGCGGCTGCCAACGCGATGATCCTGCTGGCGGTGGTGCTGATGATCATCTGGGGGCTGACCCGGCTGGTCGATATTCGAAAGGAGCTCTGAGGTGGGCTCTTGCTTTTCAGGGCTCGCTCACGCCGACGGGGTACCTTGCTCCGCGAATGTCCTGCGGCACAAGCAGAGCGCTTGCCGTGCGCAGGGCGCCGGGTGCTCCCCGCAGCGAAATAAAGGAGGAGCCCGAAGGGCGGGGGACATTCGCGGAGGGGAGTACCCGGTGGCCTGTGCACACACCCGAATGGAGCGCAACAAGAAATGACTCACCGCATAGGCGAACAACGCGCCCCAGGCTTCTGGCCATTGGCAACCGTATTCGGGCTTTTCGTGCTGTTCCTCTACGGCCCGATGATCACGATCTTCGTGCTCAGCTTCCAGGGCCCCGAGGGCGGCCTCACCTTCCCGTTGCGCGGCGTCTCGCTGCACTGGTTCTACAAACTGGCCGAAGGGCTGGGCACGGTGGACATCGGCGCGGCCTTCAGGCGCTCGCTCGCGCTGGGCGCGGTGGTCATGGCCTTCACCGTCGTGCTGTCGGTACTGGCCGGCCTGGCATTCCGCAAGAAGCTCGCGGGCAGCAACGCCCTCTTCTTCGTCACCGTGGCCAGCCTCATCATGCCGTCGATCATCATCTCGCTCGGCATCGGCCTGCAGTTCCGCCTCATCGACACCGGCATCAAGAGCATGCTGACAGCCATGGACGCCACCACGCTGCTCGAAGGCTACGGCACCGCGCTCGGCCTGTTCAGCTCCGCCCTCGGCGCGCACCTGACATGGACGCTGCCCTTCGGCCTGCTCATCATGTTCGCCGTATTCAACCGCTTCAACCCGGCCTACGAAGAAGCCGCCCGCGACCTCGGCGCCAGCCCGTGGCAGAGCTTCCGCTTCGTGGTGCTCCCGCTGATCGGCCCCTCGATCGTGGGCATCGGCATGTTCGGCTTCACGCTCTCCTGGGACGAAATCGCCCGCACCTCGCAGGCCATCGGCGACGTCAACACCCTGCCGCTCGAGTTGCAGGGCCTGACCTCGACCGTCACCACGCCGTCGATCTACGCACTGGGCACGGTGACCACCATCGTGTCGCTGCTGGTCATGGCCGTGGCACTGGGTGCGGCCGCGCTGCTGCGCCGAAGGGCGGTACGGCCCAGGTGAGCTTTTTCCTACAGCCCCCTCTAAAATCGCGCTCCAACACAAAGTACAAGCGAGAGAGGCGGGCATGCTCGACATCGACAAACTCAATGAATTCACCCAGAACCACGGCGAACTGCGCCGCGGCCAAGGCCTGGTCACCGGCACCATCGCGCTGAGCCTGGCCATCCTGTGCTTCCTCGGCGTACTGGCCTTCCACTTTCCGCAATACCTCACCACGCCCGAGCTGCGCAAGAGCTACAACGTCGACGTGATGCGGATCATCCTGCTGGCGGCGCTGGTCATTTCGGGCGGGCTGTCGCTGGTCAACATCATCTTCAACCGCTCGCGCTGGCTCTCGTCGGCGGCGTTCCTGCTGGTGGTGGCGTCGGCGCTGCTCGGCGGGCACAAGGTGCCGGTGCACGACTTCGCGGACAACACGCCGTACATCGGGCTCGACTGGTTCATTCTCGACCTGCTGGGCTCGTCGCTGATCTTCATCTTCATCGAGAAGCTCTTTGCGCTGCGCAAGGACCAGCCCGTGTTCCGCGAGGAGTGGCAGACCGACTTCCACCACTTCGTGGTGAACCACATGATCGTGGGCTTCGTGCTGCTGGCCACCAACCTCATGGTGCACAAGCTCTTCGGCTGGGCCGCCAACGACGGAATCCGGGGCTGGGTGGGCAACCTGCCGTTCTGGGCCGGCATCCTGCTGATCATCCTGGTGGCCGACCTGGTGCAGTACTGGACGCATCGCGCCTACCACGAGGTGCCCATGCTGTGGCGCCTGCACGCGGTGCACCACAGCGTGAAGAGCATGGACTGGATGGCCGGCTCGCGCCAGCACATCCTCGAATTGCTGATTACCCGCACGCTGGTGCTGGCGCCCATCTACGTGCTGGGCTTCAGCAAGGAAGTGATCGACGCGTACATCGTGGTGGTCGGCTTCCAGGCGGTGTTCAACCACTGCAACGTGAGCGTGCGGCTCGGCCCGCTGCGCTATTTGATCGTGACGCCCAACTTCCACCACTGGCACCACAGCCAGGACATCGAGGCGCTCGACAAGAACTACGCGGCGCACTACGCCTTCCTCGACTACATCTTCGGCACGGCCGTGAAGAGCACCAAGCTCTGGCCCGAGAAATACGGCGTGCTGGGCGACTACGTGCCCAACGGTTTCTTCAAGCAGTTGAAGTTCCCGTTCGTCTGGAAGGGCTGATGCGCGCCACGTTCAAGACCGCCGCGGTCGTCATTGCCGCGGGCGCCGCCCTGCTGCTCACGGCCTGCGCCACCCGCCTCGACCTGCCGACCAAGGACGCCGGGCTGCGCCTGCGCGTGCAAAGCTCGGTCATCGCGCCGGGCAATGGCGGCGAGCTCATCGCGGCCGATGCGCTGGAGCCGGGCGACATCCTGCTGACCTCCATCGCCACGGTCAATTCCTTCGGCATCCGGCTGGGCACCTTCTCGCCGGTGAGCCACGCGGTGCTCTACCTGGGCGACGGCCAGATCGCCGAAGCCGTGGGCACGGGCGTGCGCGCCCGGCCGCTGACCGAGGTGGTCGACGAAGAACAGATGGTCGTGGCCTTTCGGGTGCCTGGGGTCGATGCAGCCGGTGCCGCCCGCCTGCGCGAATGGGCGATGTCGCAGGTCGGCACGCGCTACAACACCGTGGGCGTGCTGCTGAACGCGCCCTTCGTGCTCAACCGCCGCCTCTGCGAACTGCCGCTGATGCCGGAGGCAGTCAGCAGCTATTGCATGAGCGGCCTGGCGATGGTGCAACTGGGCGCGAGCCGCAACGACCAGTTCTTCTGCTCCCAGTTCGTGCTGGAGGCCTACAGGCAGGCCGGCCTGCCGATCACCCGCGCCGACCCGCGCTGGGTGAGTCCGGCCGACCTGCTGCACATGCGCGAAGGCGACGTTCCCTCGATTGCCGCCACGCAGCCGCTGCGCTATGTGGGTCACCTGAAATACAACCCGCCGCCGCTGCTCGCGGCGGATGGCCCTTGAGCGCGGCAGCTTCATCCCGCTTCGATGTCGTGGTGATCGGCGCCGGCGCGGCCGGGCTGTTCTGCGCCGGCGTGGCGGGCCAGCGCGGGCTCAAGGTGCTGGTGCTGGACCACAGCGAGAAGGTGGGCGAGAAGATCCGCATCTCGGGCGGCGGGCGCGCCAACTTCACCAATCGCGATCTCGACGTGCGGGCGCCGCAGCGCCATTTCATCGGCGACAACCCGAATTTCTGCCGTTCGGCGCTGTCGCGTTATGCACCGCAGCAGTTCATCGAGCTGGTGCAGAAGCACGGCATCGCCTTTCACGAGAAGCACAAGGGGCAGCTGTTCTGCGACGGATCGTCGCAGCAGATCGTCGACATGCTGCTGGCCGAATGCGCGGCTGGCGGCGTCGAGCGGTGGCAGCCGTGCAAGATCGGGAACATAGCTTTGACAGGCTCCGGCAGCTATCAAATCGAGAGCAGCCGAGGCCTGATCGAGACGTCGAAGATCGTGGTTGCCACGGGCGGCCTGTCGATCCCGCAGATTGGCGCCACCGACTTCGGCTACCGCATCGCCGAGCAGTTCGGCCTGCGTGTGGTCACGCCGCGGCCGGCGCTGGTGCCGCTGACCTTCGGCGGCGAAGCCTGGGAGCCCTATGCCGGACTGGCCGGGCTCGCGCTGCCGGTGCGCATCGAAACAGGGGCCAAGAAAGAAAAAATGGCCTTCCTCGAAGACCTGCTGTTCACCCACCGCGGGCTTTCGGGCCCGGCGGTACTGCAGATTTCGAGCTACTGGAAGCCCGGCGCCCCGCTGACGCTGGATTTCGCCCCGGGCGTGGACGTGGCCGAGGCGCTGGGCGAAGCCAAGCTCCGCTCCAAGAAGCGCATCGCCAACGAACTGGCCACGCTGGTGCCTTCCCGGCTGGCAGACGCCTGGGTCGGCCAGGACCCGGCACTGCAGCGTCCGGTGAACGAAGCGGCCGACAAGGCGTTGGCGGCGCTGTCGGAGCGCATCGCCCGCTGGCAGATCACCCCCAGCGGCACCGAGGGCTACAAGAAAGCCGAGGTCACGGCCGGCGGCGTCGACACCCGGGATTTGTCCTCCCAGACCATGGAATCGAAGCAGCCCGGGCTGTTTTTCATCGGCGAAGTGGTCGATGTCACGGGCTGGCTCGGCGGATACAACTTCCAATGGGCGTGGGCGAGCGCACATGCGTGCGCACAGGCCTTTTGACCCCCACGGACTCCCTTCCAGGGCACCGTGGAACCGGCTTTGCCGGGCCACCGGTGCCGCCCCCGGCGAGGGGGAAGGCGAAGCGACACGAAGTGCGCGCAGCCTGGGGGAGTGCTATACTCGCGGGCTAACTCTGGCCTCCCCTCAACGGCCGCAAACAGTTTTCAGTTGAGGAACCCCGGCTTGGGGCCTCGATCTCTCCAGGCCAAATTCATTTCAACGATTCATCAATGACCACCATCCGCGTTAAAGAAAACGAGCCCTTCGACGTCGCACTGCGCCGTTTCAAGCGCACCATCGAAAAGCTCGGCCTGCTGACCGACCTGCGTGCCCGCGAGTTCTACGAAAAGCCGACCGCCGAACGCAAGCGCAAGAAGGCCGCCGCGGTCAAGCGCCACTACAAGCGCGTGCGCAGCATGCAGCTGCCCAAGAAGCTGTACTAAGCAACCCCCAGGGCGGCCGGCTCCAGACGAAAGTCAGCACCGCCGCCCAGTTGCTTCAGCCGCGCCAGGGAAACCTGCCGCGGCTTTTGTTTTTCCGAAAGGTTGCCGAATGACACTCAAAGAACAGATCACCGAAGACATGAAGACGGCGATGCGCGCCAAGGACTCCGAGCGCCTGGCCACCATCCGCCTGCTGCTGGCCGCCATGAAGCAGAAGGAAGTCGACGAGCGCGTGGAGCTCGACGACGCCATGGTCGTCGCCATCGTCGACAAGATGGTCAAGCAGCGCAAGGACTCCATCGCCGCCTTCACCACCGGCGGCCGCGCCGACCTCGCCGACAAGGAAGCCGCAGAGATCAAGGTGCTGGAGGTCTACCTGCCTCAGCGCATGAGCGCCGATGAAACGGTGGCCGCGGTGAAGGCCATCGTGGCCGAGTTGGGCGCCAGCGGCCCCGGCGACATGGGCAAGGTGATGGGCGTGGTCAAGACCCGCCTCGCCGGCAAGGCCGACATGGGCCAGGTCAGCGCAGCGGTCAAGGCCGCTCTGACGGGCGCCTGATGCCGATGAACGCCGGCAGCCCCTCCGTCGCCATTCCCAAGGCCTGCGCCTGCCTGGTCGACGCACGGGGCCGGCTGCTGGTGTTCCGCCATCCCGAGGATGGCAACATGCAGCTCCCCAAGGGCACCATCGAGCCCGGTGAATCGCCCGAGGAGGCGGTGCGCCGCGAACTGCTCGAGGAATCGGGCATCGACCACCGCGGCCCGCTGCGGTCGCTGGGCACGCTGGACCGCGAATGCGAGGCCGGTGTCGAAGGCAACACCCATCGCCACCCGCAGCTGTGGCACCTGTTCCTGATGCGCGCCGAAAGCCCGCTGCCCGAGACTTTCACGCACACGGCAACGGGCAGCCCCGAGGAGGAAGGCCTGGTATTCCTGTTCAGCTGGCTCGAAGCCGGCGACGCGCTGGACGACTTCGCCCTGCCCTACCGCCAGACCATCGAGCGCGTCCGCGCCGCGCTGCTGCTCGCAGCCTGACCTCGGCTCACAAGCCGGCGCGCGCGGCCATGTAGAGCCCCAGCAGCGCCAGCCCGATCAGGAAGCAGCGCTTGAACACGGCCACAGACAGCCGCTGCCGCAGCCAGGTCCCGAGCACCATGCCGCCGATGGCCGGCACCAGCATCGCGAACGAGCCACCGAGCGCCGACACCGGATAGCCCCCGTTTCCGATCAGCCCGACGGCCAGCACCACCGTCGAGGTGGTGAACGAGATTCCCATCGCCTGGATCAGCGAATCGCGCTGGAACCCGAGCGCCTGCAAATACGGCACGGCCGGCACCGCGAACACACCCGTCACCGCAGTCACCAGCCCCGTGACGATGCCCACCAACGGCCCCAGCCAGCGCGCCCGCGCGTCGCTCACATGCAGCTGACGCCCGGTCAGCCCCCAGACCGCGTAGACCACCAGCGCCACCCCGAGCGCGAACGAAGCCCAGGCCCCCGCCGGCACGCCCAGCCACAGCGCCCCGCCCAGCGTGCCGATCACCACCCCCACCTGCATGCCGCCGATGCGCCGCAGCACCGGCATGAAGGTCGCGCGCGGCCCGGTCTGCCAGATGTTGGTGACGAGCGACGGCACGATCAGCAACGCCGCCGCCTGCACCGGCGACATCCAAAGCGCCAGCAGTCCCATCGACACCGTCGGCAGCCCGAGGCCGACCACGCCCTTGATCACCCCGGCCAGCAGGTACACCGCCGTGGCGGCGGCCCAGAAACTCATCGCGTCGTTCGTTGGCGTCGTCATCGCGGCCGAGTCTGCCGATGAAGCCCGCGCCCGGAAATGCGGCATTCGCGCAGCCGGCCTCAGGCTGGGCCTGAGGCTCCTGGTGCACACTCCGGCGGATCATGCGATTCGATCTCACCGACCTGCGGCTCTTCCTCAACGTGGTCGAGGCCGGCAGCCTCACGGGCGGCGCCGGCCGCTCGCACATGACGCTGGCCTCCGCCAGCCAGCGGGTGCGCGGGATGGAAGACGCGCTCGGCACCCCGCTGCTCACGCGCCACGCGCAGGGCGTGCGCGCCACCGAGGCCGGCCGCACGCTGCTGCACCATGCGCGCGTCGTGCTGCAGCAGATGGAGCGGCTGCGCGGCGAACTCGGCGAATACGGCCAGGGCCTCAAGGGCCATGTGCGCTTCATGTGCGGCACCTCGGCGCTGACCGAGCACCTGCCCGAGGTGCTGAGCCGCTTTCTCGCGCAGCATCCGCGCATCTCGGTGGACCTGGAGGAACGCGCCAGCCCCGACACGGTGGAAGCGCTGCGCGCCGGCCTGTGCGACATCGGCATCGTCTCGGACGCCATCGACAGCGAGGGCCTCGAATGCCACACCTTCCGCCGCGACGACCTCGTGCTCGTCATGCCGCGCGGCCACGCACTGGCCGGGCGCCGGCGCCTGAAACTGGCCGAGGTGGTCGACAACGAATTCGTGGGCCTGCCGGCGGACAGTGCGCTGCAGCAGCTGATCACCCAACATGTGCGAGCGCTCGGCAAGCACCTCGCCTACCGGGTGCGGGTGCGCAACTTCGAGGCGGTGTGCCGGATGGTCGAGTACGGCATCGGCGTGGGCATCGTGCCGCAGACGGCGGCCGACCGCTGTGCCCGCTCGATGAAGATCGCGCGCGCCTCGCTTGCGGACAAATGGGCCGAGCGCACGCTGATGGCCTGCGTGCGCTCGTCGGAAGACCTGCCGCTCAATGCCAGGCGCATGCTCGAGCACCTGATCGCGCCGATGGAAGAAACCGCCAGGCCGCGGCGGGCCGCGGAAGAAGCCCGACCCGGTTGACCCGGGACCTCAGGCGCCGGCCACCTTCATGCGGTTCACCAGCACCGACCCGGTGGTCTTGGCGCCGAAGGTGTAGGCATCCGCGCCGATGGCTTCGATGCCCATGAGCATGTCCTTCAGGTTGCCGGCGATGGTGATCTCCTGCACCGGGAAGGCGATCTTGCCCTTCTCGACCCAGAAGCCGCTGGCGCCGCGCGAGTAGTCCCCGGTCACGTAGTTCACGCCCTGGCCCATCAGCTCGATCACGAACAGGCCGGTGCCCAGCTTGGCGAGCATGGCGTCGAGGTCGTCGGTGTGCTTCGTCAGGCGCGAGCTCAGCGTCAGGTTGTGCGAACCGCCGGCGTTGCCGGTGGTCTTCATGCCCAGCTTGCGGGCCGAGTAGGTCGAGAGAAAGTAGCCTTCGAGGCGGCCGGCATCGACCACCTTGCGCGCGCGGGTGGTCACGCCTTCGTCGTCGAAGGGCGAGCTGCCCTTGCCGCGCATCACGTGGGGGTCTTCGGCCACGTCGATGTGCTTGGGCAGCACGGGCTTGCCCAGCGAATCGAGCAGGAAGCTGCTCTTGCGATACAGCGCCCCGCCGCTCACGGCCTGCACCAGGCCGCCCAGCAGGCCCACGGCCAGCGGCGACTCGAACAGCACCGGGCATTCGGTGGTCTTGATCTTGCGCGACTTCAGGCGGCTCAGCGCCCGCTCGGCGGCGTAGCGGCCCACGGCCTGCGGGCTGGCCAGTTCGTCGGCGGAGCGCATGGAGCTGTACCAGGCGTCGCGCTGCATGTCGTCGCCCTTGCCGGCAATGGGCGCCACCGAAATGGAGTGCCGCGAGCTGGCGTAGCCGCCACGGAAGCCGTGCGTGTGGGCGCTGAAGAAGTGGCTCTGCTGGGCCGAGACGCCCGCGCCTTCGCTGTTGGTGATGCGCTTGTCGGTAGACAGGGCAGCCGCTTCGCATTCAAGCGCCAGCCTGGCGGCCTGCTCGCTCGTCACGTCCCAGGGATGGAACAGGTCGAGTTCGGGGTGTTCCTTGGCGATGTCTTCCTCGTCGGGCAGGCCGCTCACCGGGTCTTCGGCAGTGAAGCGGGCGATGTCGTAGGCCGCCTGGACGGTCTGCTTGATGGCCCCTTCGGAGAAGTCGGAGGTGCTGGCGTTGCCGCGGCGGTGGCCCACGTAGACCGTGATGCCCAGCGACTTGTCGCGGTTGCGCTCGACGTTCTCGAGCTCGCCCTTGCGCACGGAGACGCTCAGGCCGCAGCCCTCGGACGCCTCGGCGCCGGCATCGGTCGCCCCGAGCTTCTTGGCGTGCGCCAAGGCCGAGTCGACCAGGTTTTCGAAGAAGGAACGGCTGTAGGCGAAGCCGGAATCGGCGCGCGAGGAGGATGTCGTCATGTGGTGGCTATGATACTTGCGCCCCCCAATCCCCGTTTACCCCCTGCTTCCCACCGCGCATTGCATGCGTTGCAACGCCGCACGGTGCGGCCCAGAATCCATCCCATGTCCCGCAAACCCAAAAAAGGCTATTTCGTCCGTGGCCAGTTCGTCGCTGAAGGCAGCGAACTCGACCTGGAGCTCAAGCGCGAGCTCAAGGGCACCGACGACGCCAGCCGCACCGACCTCAAGCGCGAGAGCGACGAACTCCAGAAGCTGGGCGGCGAACTGCTCACGCTGCGCGCCGGCCTGTTCGACGCGCTCCAGCTCGACGAGAAGCTGGTCGACGCCATCGCCGAAGCCAAGCGCATCACCAATTTCGAGGGCAAGCGCCGCCAGATGCAGTTCATCGGCAAGCTCATGCGCAAGCTCGAGCCCGAGGTGCTGGAGGCCGTCAGGCAGGCCCTGTCGGAGCAGGCCAGCGTGCCGGCAGCCGAAACCGCCGCCCTGCACGAGGCCGAGCGCTGGCGCGACCGGCTGATTGCCGACGACGACGCCCTCGGCGGCTGGATCGAAACCCACCCCGCCACCGACTCCCAGCAACTGCGCGCCCTGGTGCGCCAGGCCCGCAAGGACATGAAGACCGGCCCGGCCGGTGAAGCGCCCCGACAGGGCAAGGCCTACCGCGAGATCTTCCAACTCGTGCGCGCCCAGTTGGCGGTGCACGGCGGCGACGACCACGCAGCCGCCGCGGCGGAACAAGACCGGGAAGAGGACGCATGAGCGCAGAAGCTGTCTTCGAGCCGGTGCGCATCGGCATCGTCTCGGTCAGCGACCGTGCCTCCAGCGGTGCCTACGAAGACAAGGGCCTGCCCTCGCTGAAGGAATGGCTGGGCAAGGCGCTGAAGAACCCCATCGAATTCGAGCCCCGGCTGATTCCCGACGAGGCCGCGCGCATCAGCGCCGCGCTGGTCGAGCTGGTCGACGCCGGCTGTTCGCTGGTGCTGACCACCGGCGGCACCGGCCCCGCCCTGCGCGACGTGACGCCCGAGGCCACGCTGGCCGTCGCCCACAAGGAAATGCCCGGCTTCGGCGAGCAGATGCGCCAGATCAGCCTGCGCTTCGTGCCTACCGCGATCCTGTCGCGGCAGGTGGCGGTGATCCGCGACAAGAGCCTGATCATCAACCTGCCGGGCCAGCCCAAGTCGATCGCGGAAACGCTCGAGGGGCTGAAGGACGCGAACGGGGCGCAGCTCGTGCCCGGCATCTTCGCGGCGGTGCCCTACTGCATCGACCTGATCGGCGGGCCGTACCTGGAAACCGACGATTCGGTCTGCAAGGCCTTCCGGCCGAAGTCGGCCATCCGCACTCGCGCCTGAGCGGCGTCGACTCGCGGCCGCTACTGCGGCGGAAGGCTCCTGGCCTCGACGTCCTTCAGGCACGAACTGACCGCCGCGTGCGACGCCTGCTCGTAGCAGCGCGCGGCCGCGGCACGCGCCGCCTTCTGCTGCACGCGCCGCTCTTCGGCGCTGTCGATCTGGTAGCTCATGAGCCACTTCATGGAGAGCGCCAGCACGAGTCCCAGCCCGAGCGACATGCCCACCACCGTCGAGCGCCACGTCCGCGCACTGGGCGCAGCGGGCTCGGCCGCAGGGCCGACGTCGAACGCCATTGGAGGATGTGAAGGCGAGCCGCCATGGACCCGGCGGCGCTGCGGAGCGCGCGGCTCGGCGGTGGTAGTGGTGCGTGCGGAAGACTTGTCGTAACTGCCCATCGACCTGATTGTCCGCGAATCGGCAGCCCCCGCCGCGACGCGCCGGGGGCTCTTCAGGCTCAGGCCAGATCGAACCTGTCGAGGTTCATCACCTTCGTCCACGCGGCCACGAAGTCGTTCGCGAACTTCTCTTGCGCGTCCGAGCTCGCGTAGATCTCGGCGATGGCGCGCAGCTGCGCGTTCGAGCCGAAGACCAGGTCGGCGCGCGTGCCGGTCCACTTCAGTTCGCCCGATTTGCGGTCACGGCCTTCGTACTTCTCGTTGCCGGCCGGAGCTGCTTTCCACTCCGTGCCCATGTCGAGCAGGTTGACGAAGAAGTCGTTGCTCAGCGTGCCCGGCTTCTTGGTGAAGACGCCGTCCTGGCTCTGGCCGACATTGGCGCCGATCACGCGCAGGCCGCCGATGAGCACGGCCAGCTCCGGCGCTGTCAGCGTCAGCAGTTGCGCCCTGTCGACGAGCAGCACTTCGGCCGGCACGCTGAACCGCGCCTTGGTGTAGTTGCGGAAACCGTCGGCCACCGGCTCCAGGGGCTCGAAAGACTGCACGTCGGTCTGTTCCTGCGACGCGTCGGCACGGCCCGGCGAGAACGGAACCTTGAGTTCGCGTCCGGCATTGCGCGCAGCTTGCTCCACGCCGGCACCGCCGGCCAGCACGATCAGGTCGGCCAGCGAGATCTTCTTGCCGCCCTTCTGCGCGGCGTTGAACTCCTCGCGGATGCCTTCGAGCACCTGCAGCACCTTGGCCAGCTGCGCCGGCTCGTTCACCGCCCAGTCCTTCTGGGGCGCCAGGCGAATGCGCGCTCCATTCGCGCCGCCCCGCTTGTCGGAGCCGCGGAAGGTCGATGCCGAAGCCCATGCCGTCGAGACGAGCTGCGCCGGCGTGAGGCCCGAGGCCAGCACCTTCTTGGCGAGCGCCTCCACGTCCTGCGCATCGACCAGCGCATGGTCGACTGCCGGAATCGGGTCTTGCCAGATCAGCTCTTCGGCCGGCACTTCCGGTCCGAGGTAGCGTGCGCGCGGGCCCATGTCGCGGTGAGTGAGCTTGAACCATGCGCGGGCGAACGCGTCGGCGAACTGGTCGGGGTTTGCAAGGAAGCGGCGCGAGATCTTCTCGTAGGCCGGGTCGATGCGCAGCGACAGGTCGGTGGTGAGCATGGTCGGCGCGTGGCGCTTCGACGGGTCGTGCGCGTCCGGAATGGTTCCCGCGCCGGCACCGCCTTTGGCCACCCACTGGTGCGCGCCCGCGGGGCTCTTGGTGAGTTCCCATTCGAAGCCGAACAGGTTCTCGAAGAAGTTGTTGCTCCACTTCGTGGGCGTGGTGGTCCAGGTGACTTCCAGGCCGCTGGTGATGGTGTCGCCGCCCTTGCCGGTGCCGAAGCTGCTCTTCCAGCCCAGGCCCTGGTCTTCGATGCCCGCTGCCTCGGGCTCGTGCCCGACGTTGGTTGCCGGGCCAGCGCCGTGCGTCTTGCCGAAGGTGTGGCCGCCGGCAATGAGCGCCACGGTTTCTTCGTCGTCCATGGCCATGCGCGCGAAGGTGTCGCGGATGTCGCGCGCCGCGGCGAGCGGGTCGGGGTTGCCGTCCGGGCCTTCGGGGTTCACGTAGATCAGGCCCATCTGCACGGCGGCCAGCGGGTTCTCGAGGTCGCGTGTGTGCGGCACCTTGCTGTCGTCGTCCTTCACGAGCACCGCGCCGGATTTCTCGACGCCCGGCGAACCTTGCGAATAGCGGATGTCGCCGCCGAGCCAGGTGGTCTCGCGGCCCCAGTACACGTCCTGGTCGGGTTCCCACACATCGGCACGGCCGCCCGCGAAGCCGAAGGTCTTGAAGCCCATCGTTTCCAGCGCGACGTTGCCCGTGAGGATCAACAAGTCGGCCCACGAAATCTTGTTGCCGTACTTCTGCTTGATCGGCCAGAGCAGACGCCGTGCCTTGTCGAGGCTCACGTTGTCGGGCCAGCTGTTCAGCGGTGCGAAGCGCTGCTGGCCGCGACCGGCGCCGCCGCGTCCGTCACCGATGCGGTAGGTGCCCGCGCTGTGCCATGCCATGCGAATGAACAGCGGGCCGTAGTGGCCGAAGTCCGCCGGCCACCAGTCCTGCGAGTCGGTCATCAGCGCGGCGAGGTCTTTCTTCACCGCTGCAAGATCGAGGCTCTTGAACGCCGCGGCGTAGTCGAAATCCTTGTCCATCGGATCGGATTTCGACGAGTGCTGGTGAAGCAGATCGATACGCAGCTGCTTGGGCCACCAGTCTCGGTTGGTGGTGCCGGCACCTGCTGCCTGGCTGAAGGGACACTTGGCTTCGGTCTTGTCACTGCTCATGGGAACTCCTGGTTTTGTGCTGCGAGGGGATCAGGCAAATTCTCTGACAGAAGCCGCCGTGGGGCGAATAGAAGCACTCAATTCCAGCGATAGCGCAAGCTGGCCCTGCTTGTCATTCGCCGCGCGGTCTCCGGCGCTCGGACGCGAGCTTTATAGCCTCATCGCCCGCCCCGCCGCAATCGATCGGCCCCTGAAGCCGAGTGGCATCACTCAGGCCGCCGCCGGCCCGAACCCATGGCTTTCGGCCGCCTGCTCGCACGGCACGCGCTCGGCCTGCACGGTGGAGTGGTGAATGTCGAAGCGCTCCGCCAGCAGCGCGCGCAGGCGCTGCGTGAACGGCGCGAGATCGCCCACATCCGGCTTGCCCACCACGTGCACGCTCAGGCTCACCTTGCCGCTGGAGAGTGCCCACACGTGCAGGTCATGCAGGCTGGCGACGCCTTCGCTCGCCAGCAGCGCCCGTTCGATCTCCGGCAGGTCCACCTCGTCGGGCACGCCTTCGAGCAGCACGTTGAGGCTCTCGCGCAGGAGCCGCCAGGTGCGCGGCAGCACCCACAGCCCGATGGCCACCGCGATCACCGAGTCGACCCATGCCCAGCCCGTGAAGCGAATGACCAGTGCGCCGAGAATCACGCCGATCGAGCCCAGCATGTCGGCCCACACCTCCAGGTACGCGCCCTTCACGTTGAGGCTCTCGTCCTTGCCCGCCGCCAGCAGCCGCATGCCGACGAGGTTGACGACCAGCCCGCCGGCGGCCACCAGCATCATCATGGTCGACTGGATCTCGGCCGGCGCGGAGATGCGGCGGTACGCCTCGTACAGCACGTACATCGCCACGAAGAACAGCAGCACCGCGTTCAGCACCGCCGCCAGGATCTCGAAGCGGTAGTAGCCGAAGGTGCGGCGCCTGTCGGCGGGCCGCTTGCCGATCCAGATGGCGGCCAGGGAAATCGCCAGCGCCACGGTGTCGGTGAACATGTGGGCTGCATCGGACAGCAGCGCGAGGCTGCCCGACACCAGCCCGCCGACCACCTCGGCGACGAGGTAGACGGAGGTCAGCAGCAGCGCCCAGCGCAGCGCCTTTTCATTGCTGCCTGTGGCATGCGAATGCTCATGTGCCATGGAATCCTTGCGGTGCAGGGTCGAGCGGCGCGCCGTGGTTCTGCTCGCGGGCGTCTTCCTGCTGCACCTCGTCTTCGTCGCGCCTGTGCGCGATGCGGTAGAGCAGCGGAAGCACCAGCAGCGTCAGCGCGGTCGACGAAAGGATACCGCCGATCACCACGGTGGCCAGCGGCCGCTGCACCTCGGCGCCCGTGCCGGTGGCGATGGCCATGGGCACGAAGCCCAGCGACGCGACCAGCGCGGTCATCAGCACCGGCCGCAGCCGCGTGAGCGCGCCTTCGCGAATGGCCGCATCCAGCGGCAGCCCACCCTCGCGCAGGTTGCGGATGAACGAGATCATCACCAACCCGTTGAGCACCGCCACGCCCGACAGCGCAATGAAGCCCACCGCCGCCGAGATCGACAGCGGAATGCCGCGCATCCACAGCGCCACGATGCCGCCCGTGAGCGCGAACGGAATGCCGGTGAACACCAGCAGCCCGTCCTTGAGGTTGCCGAACATCGCGAACAGCAGCGTGAACACCAGCAGCAGCGACACCGGCACCACGACCTGCAGCCGCTGCGTGGCCGACGCGAGGTTCTCGTACTGCCCGCCCCACACGGTCCAGTAGCCCGAGGGAATGCTCACCTTGCGCATGGCCTCTTCGGCCTCGGCCACGAAGGAGCCCAGGTCGCGGCCGCGCACGTTGGCGCTCACCACGATGCGGCGCTTGCCGTCTTCGCGGCTCACCTGGTTCGGACCCGGCGCGATGTCCAGCGTGGCCACTTCGCCCAGCGGGATGAAGCTGGTGCGCGCGCTCTCGGCACCCGCGCCCTTGGGCAGCGCCACGGGCAGGCGCTTGATGGCCTCGAGGTCGGTACGCAGGTTCTCTGGCAGGCGCACGATGATGTCGAAGCGGCGGTCGCCGTCGAACAGCGTGCCCGCCTCGCGCCCGCCGACCGCGACCGAGATCGCGTCCTGCATGTCGCCCACGTTCAGGCCGTAGCGCGCGGTCTTGTTGCGGTCGATGTTCACCGTGAGCATCGGCAGGCCGGTGGTCTGCTCGACCTTCACCTCGGCCGCGCCGGGGATCTTGCCCAGCGCCTCCGACACCTCGGCCGCGGTCTTGTTGAGCACGTCCATGTCGTCGCCGAAGATCTTCACCGCCACGTCGCTGCGCACGCCGGAGATCAGCTCGTTGAAGCGCAGCTGGATCGGCTGCGAGAACTCGTAGTTGTTGCCCGGCAGCTTCTCGACTTCTTCCTGCACCGCCGCCAGCAGCTCGGCGCGCGAGCGGCGTGGCTTGGGCCACTCGCTCTCGGGCTTGAGCATGATATAGCCGTCCGAAATGTTCGGCGGCATCGGGTCCGAAGCGATCTCGGCCGTGCCGGTGCGAGCGAAGATGCGCTCGATCTCGGGAAACTTCTCCTTCAGCGTACGTTCGAGCTGTTTCTGCATCTCGACCGACTGCGTAAGGCTGGTGCCCGGAATGCGCAGCGCCTGAATGGCGAAGTCGCCTTCGCTCAGGCTGGGCACGAACTCGGTACCCAGCCGCGTGGCCAGCAGGCCCGACAGCAGCACCGCCACCACCGCGGTGGTGATCACCAGCGGCTTGGCGGACATGACGCGCGCCAGCAGGGGCTCGTAGCCGCGCTTGGCCCACACCATCAGGCGGTTTTCCTTCTCGCTCACCTTGTTGCCGATGAACAGCGCCACGGCAGCAGGGATGAAGGTGATCGACAGAATCATCGCGCCCAGCAGCGCGATCACCACGGTGAAGGCCATCGGGTGGAACAGCTTGCCCTCCACGCCCGTGAGCGCAAAGATCGGCAGGTACACGATCATGATGATGAGCTGGCCGAACAGCAGCGGCCGGCGCGCCTCCTGCGAGGCGGCGAACACTTCATGGAAGCGCTCGCTGCGCGTCAGCGGCCGGCCCTTGTGTGCCTGCGCATGGGCCAGCCTTCGCACGCAGTTCTCCACGATCACCACCGCGCCGTCGATGATGATGCCGAAGTCCAGCGCCCCCAGGCTCATGAGGTTGGCACTGACCTTCTGGTTCACCATGCCGGTGAAGGTGAAGAGCATCGACAGCGGAATCACCAGCGCGGTGATCAGTGCCGCGCGGATGTTGCCCAGGAACAGGAACAGGATCGCGATGACCAGCACCGCGCCCTCGAACAGGTTTTTCTTCACCGTGGCGATGGCCTTGTCCACCAGCACCGTGCGGTCGTACACCGTCACCGCCTTCACGCCGGCTGGCAGCGTGCGGTTGATCTCCTGCATCTTCTTGTCGACGGCCTGCGACACGGTGCGGCTGTTCTCGCCGATCAGCATGAACACGGTGCCCAGCACCACCTCGCGGCCGTTGTCGGTGGCGGCACCGGTGCGCAGTTCCTTGCCGATGCCGACCTCGGCCACGTCCTGCACGCGCAGCGGAATGCCGTTGGCGTTGCCGAGGATGACGTTGCCGATGTCATCCACCGACTTCACCTGCCCCGGCGCGCGAATGAGATATTGCTCGCCGCGCTTCTCGATGTAGCCCGCGCCCACGTTGGCGTTGTTGCGCTCCAGCGCGGTGACCACGTCGGTCATGGTGAGGCCATGGGCCAGCAGCTTGGCCGGGTCGGGAGCGATCTGGAACTCCTTGGCATAGCCGCCGATGGAGTTGATCTCGGTCACGCCCGCCACATTGCGCAGCTGCGGCTTGATGATCCAGTCCTGTATCTCGCGCAGGTCGGTGGGCGAATAGGGCCTGCCGTCGGCCTTCTTCGCGCCCTCTTCCGCTTCGACGGTCCAGAG
This sequence comes from Variovorax sp., assembly GCF_965279555.1. NCBI lineage: Bacteria > Pseudomonadati > Pseudomonadota > Betaproteobacteria > Burkholderiales > Comamonadaceae > Variovorax > Variovorax sp. The sequence goes on from NZ_OZ257247.1 coordinate 3,103,501, forward strand.
ATAGATTTCGCCGAGGCCTGTGGAGATGGGCCCGATCACCGGCGATATGCCGCCGGGCATGCTCTCGCGCGCCGACTGTATGCGCTCGTTGACGAGCTGCCGCGCGAAGTAGATGTCGGTGCCGTCCTTGAAGATCACGGTGACCTGCGAGAGCCCGTAGCGCGACAGCGAGCGCGTCTGCTGCAGCCCCGGCAGGCCGGCCATGACGGTTTCGATCGGGTAGGTCACGCGCTGCTCGGTCTCCAGCGGGGAGTAGCCGGGCGCGGCGGTGTTGATCTGCACCTGAACGTTGGTGATGTCGGGCACCGCGTCGATGGGCAGCTTCTGGTAGCTGAAGATGCCCAGCGCCGCCATGCCCAGCACGGCAAGCAGGATCAGCCAGCGCTGCTCGATGGAGAAGCGGATGATTCGTTCGAACATGCGTGCTTCCTCAGTGGGTGTGCGTGGCGGAGCTCTTGCCCTGCTGCGACTTCACGACGAAGCTGCCGGTGGCGGCATAGGCCGCGCCGGGTTTCAGGCCGCCGGTGATCTCGATGCGCTGGCCATCGCTGCGCCCGGTCTGCACATGCTGCGGCACGAAGCCGCCGGGCACGCGCAGGAACACGGTGGGCTTGTCTTCCACGGTCTGCACCGCCTCGGCCGACACGGTCACGGGCGCGTCCACTTCGGAGGCCACGAGCTCGACATTCACGAACAGCCCCGGGCGCCAGACGCGCTGCGGGTTGGTCAGCGTGACGCGCGCGGTGGCGGTGCGCGTCTGCGCACCGATGAGCGAACCCACGTAAGACACCTTGCCCGTGGCCGTCTGGCCCAGGGCGCTGGAGCGGATGCTCACCGGCTCGCCGATACGCACCAGGTTCAGGTTGTTGGCCGCCACGCTGATCTCTGCCCACACCGTCGACAGGTCGGAGATGGTGAACACATTGACCGCCTCGCCCACCGATTCGCCGAGCGAGATGTGCTTTTCGACCACCATGCCGTCGAAGGGCGCACGCAGCTCGTAGCGGCCCAGCGCCGACGAAGATGGCGTGGCGCCCAGCGCCAGCAGCTTCTGGTTGGCGTTGGCCACGGCGATCTGCGCCTCCTGCATCGCCTGCTGAGCCTGCAGGTAGTCCTGCTCGGGCGAGATCTTTTCTTCCCAGAGCTTCTTCTCGCGCTCGTAGGTGGTGCGCGCCAGCGCGAGCCGGCGCTGCGCCGACTGCAGCTCGCTGCGCTGCTCCGACAGCGCCGGACTCGAAATCACCGCCAGCACCTGGCCGCGCTTGACCTCCTGGCCCAGGTTGGCCGACACGCTGTCGACCACGCCCGCCACACGCGGCACCACGTGAGCCGTGCGGTCTTCGTTGAACTTGATCTCGCCGGGCAACTGCAGCGACGACTTGATGCGCGCGGGGCCCGCGCTTTCGATGGTCATGTCGGCCGCCTTGATCTGCGCGTCGGTGAAGCCGATCTTTTCTTCCTCTTCCTCCTGGCCGGCGGGTTCCTTTTTCGCTTCTTGCTTGCCTTCCTCGTGGTGCTCGTTGTCGGCGTGGCCCTTGGCTTCGCCGTGGCTGTGGTCGTGGTCCTTGGCCTCTTCCTTGGCTTCCGGCTTGCCGTGGGCCTTGCCTTCTTCGTGGTGTTCGCCGTCGCCATGGCCGGCCTCTTCCGAATGGCCGGCGGCCTCGGGCTTGGCGGGTGCGGAGCGAAGAATCATCGCGCTGGCGCTGAGCCCCACGACGAGGACGACGATGATGGCCATCCACTGCTTCTTGCCCACGCGTTCTGCGAAAGAGCCGCGGTTTTCTGTGTTCATGATCTGTTGCCTTCCTTGTCAGCGCGCCACGGGCGCCGCGGGTGTCATGGGAGAGATGTCGTCGCCTTCGTTGCCGAGCAGCCGGTCGAGTTCGCCGGCCGCGCGGTGCGCATCGGCCAGCGCGAGCAGGTACTGCGCGCGCACCTGGAACAGCGTGCGTTGGGCATCCAGCGCTTCCAGGAAGCTGAACTTGCCCAGTTCGAAGCCCTTGGTCGCGGCCTTGTAGGCGGTCTCGGCGCCGGGCAGCGCGTCGTGCTGCAGCGTCTGGGCGGTGGCGCGTGCGGAGCGCAAGCGTTCGGTGGCCTGCGCCACCTCGGTGCCCAGTTGCAGCTCGGCGGCGGCGAGGTCGTCGCGCGCCTTTTCCTCGCGGCTCAGGGCCTCGGCCACGTTGCCGCGGTTGGTGTCGAAGATGGGCAGCGGCACCGACAGGCCCACCACCACCTGGTTGCGCCGGTTGCCGCCGACTTCGGCGTCGGAAGCCGGCACGCGCTTGGCGCCGAGCGACACGGTCACGTCGGGAATGCGCTTGGCCTGCTCCAGGTCGGACAGTGCCTTGCGCCGCTCGACCTCGAGCCGCGCCTGCACCACCACGGGTGCCGCGGCCAGGCGCACGCCCAGGTCTTGCGCTGGCGCCATAGTGGGCAACTGGTCGATCGCGCCCTCCACCTGCGTGAAGCGCGGATCGGGGTTGCCCCACAGCGCGGCAAGTTGCTGGCGGGCCGAGCGCAGCGTGCCTTCGGCCTGCAGCAGCTCCACGCGCGCACCGGCCTCGGCCACGCGCGCCTTGGTTTCTTCCAGCGGCGACACCTTGCCGGCGGCCACGCGGTTGGTGGCCGCGCGGGTCGCGGTCTGCGCGAGGCCCACGGAATCCTGCGCGAGCCGCAGGCGCTCCTGCGCGGTCAGCACGTCGAAGAAGGCGGTGACGGTCGCGGCGCGGATCTCGGCGCGGCGCCCCGCCAGTGCCGACGCGGCCTGGTCGCGCGCGCGCTCGGCGGCCGTCACGCGGGCAGAGCGCTTGCCGCCGAGCTCGATCGGCTGGCTCAGCTGCAAGGTGGTGGTGCGGTTGTCGCGGCGCAGGTCTTCCAGCTGCGCGTCGAGCGTGGGGTTGGGCCAGGCGCCGGCCTGCACGATGGCGGCCTCGGTGGCGTCCTGCTCGCGCGATGCGGCGGCAAGGCCGGGGTTGGCGCGCAGTGCCATCGCGACGGCGCTGCGCAGGGTCAGGGGGCCCGCAGGCTCCTGTGTCCTGGTGGCCGCGCGCGAAGACGCCTGCGGCGAAGCTGACGAGGAACCGGCCGGAGCCTGAACGGGCAGCGTGACTTGTTGTGAATATGCCGGGGGCACCGCCATGGCCAATGCGGCCAGCGGCACGAAGAGCGTGCGCATCGAATTCTCCTGGGTTGCGAAACAACGGACGGACGAATTCGGCGAGAGCTCAGCTGATGGTGTGGATCAGAAGTTGTGCATGTTCTCTCGCCGAATCAGAGGGCGAGAGACCAGTCGGGACGGACCGGAACGTCGGAGATGTGCGAATCGAAGCGCTCGGCTGCCATGACGCGCAGCGGCTGTGCGGTGCGCCGTGCGGACAGCACGGGCTCGGGCGCGCCTTCGACGTGCTGTGCGTAGCCGGAATGGCAGACCGCGCAGTCGCCGATGACGGCGTTGGGCTGGGTGCTGGAGTTCTTCTGCGCGCCCTCGCCGCTGTGGCTGCGGTCGGTGCCACGGGTTTCGTGCTCGTGGTGGCCCCAGTGCCCGGGCTGCGTGTCGCGCTCGTGCTGGCAATAGGCTGACGCCGCCGCCCAGCTGAGCTGGAACGGAAGCAGGAACAGCATGAGGATCAGGAACCAGCGGCGCATGGAGCAAAAAGTATATCGGGGGCCTGTGGCAAGACTTTTGGCAATGCCCTTGCGGTGTGCACGCCCTGCGGAATGTATGACACCAGGTCGGGCGTTTGTCCGTCAATAGGATTACCAAAACGTAACCAGGGCAGCGTAAGTGCTTCGTTACTATTCGGTAATGCGAATTCTTGTCATCGAAGACGAGCCCAAACTGGGCGATTACCTGAAAAAGGGGCTCGAAGAGAACGGATACGTGGTCGATATTGCCCGCGACGGGATCGAGGGGAAGTACCTCGCCACCGAGGGCGACTACGCACTGGTTCTGCTCGATGTGATGCTGCCTGGCATCGACGGCTTTGCCGTCCTGCAGGCCATACGGCGCACCAGGAACGTGCCGGTGCTGGTGCTCACGGCGCGCGACAAGGTCGAAGACCGCGTGCAGGGCCTGCAGCAAGGGGCGGACGACTACCTCGTCAAGCCGTTCTCGTTTTCGGAGCTGCTGGCGCGGGTGCAGGCGCTGTTGCGCCGGGGCAAGCCTCAGGAATCGACCACGCTGCGGCTGGCCGACCTGGAGCTGGACCTCATCAGCCGCAAGTGCTTTCGCAACCGCGCGCGGCTCGACCTCACGGCCAAGGAATTCACGCTGCTGGTGGTGCTGCTGCGACGGCGCGGCCAGATCCTGTCGCGCACCACGCTTGCCGAGCAGGTGTGGGACATGAACTTCGACAGCGACACCAACGTGGTGGAAGTGGCCATCCGCCGCCTGCGCAGCAAGCTCGACGACCCGTTCGACGTGAAGCTGCTGCATACGGTGCGCGGCATGGGCTACGTTCTCGAAGACCGCTCCTGGGCATGAGCCAGCCCCCAGGCCGGCCGCACTCCATCCAGAGCCGGCTGTCGCTCTGGATCGCCGCGCAGACCCTGTTCGGGCTCAGTGTGATCTGCCTTGCCATCTACTTCGTCACCGCCTGGAACTTCGGGCAGAAGCAGGAAGAGGAACTCGACCACAAGGCCGTGCTGGTGCAACACCTGCTCAAAGAGGCCGAGAAAGGCGGCGACCTGCCCTTCCTGCGGCACAAGCTCGACGACTTCTTCTCGATGCAGGACGACGTGACGCTGTCGATCTCGCACGCGGGCCAGACGCTGTTCCAGTCCACGCCCGCGCTCGGCGGGCTCTGGATGCTGCGCGACATCGAGGTGCCATGGACGCAGGGCGCCACCAGCACGCAGCTGTCGGTGCAGATCGGCGTGAACACCGCGCAGGAAGCGCGGCTGCTGCGGCGCCTTGCCTGGACGCTGCTGGGCGCGGTGGTACTGGGCACGGCGCTGGTCTCGTTCACCGGCATGTGGCTGGTGCGGCGCGGGCTGCGTCCGCTCAAGCGGCTGGCCGAGAGCACCGCGGCCATGGCGCCGGACAAGGCCAACCGGCCGATCGACGCCATGGACTTCGCCGAGGAGCTGCGCCCCTGGATCACGCAGTTCAACGCCCTGCTGCTGCGCGTGCAGCGCGCCTACGTGCAGCTGGAGTCGTTCAACGCCGACGTGGCGCACGAGCTGCGCACGCCGCTGGCCAACCTGATCGGCTCCACCGAACTCGCGCTGACCCGCCAGCGCAGCAACGAGGAGCTGCAGGCCGTGCTCGCGTCCAACCTCGAAGAGATCGGCCGGCTCTCGGGCATCGTCACCGACATGCTGTTTCTCTCCCAGGCCGAGCGCGGCACGCCGATGCGTACGCGCGCGGTGACGAGCCTGGCCGTGCAGGCCGCCGACGTGATCGACTTCTACGACGCCATGCTGGAAGAAGCCGGCCTGCGCGCCGAGGTGGCGGGCGACGCCATGGCCGACGTGGACGCCGCGCTGATACGGCGCGCGCTGTTCAACCTGCTGGGCAACGCCATCCGCTTCGCGACGCCGGCCTCGGTCATCCGCATCGAGATTGCCCAGCACAGCGAGGAATTCACCATCGCGGTGGTCAACCGCGGCGAGCCCATCGACCCTGCCGCGCTGCCGCGCCTGTTCGAGCGCTTCTACCGTGCCGCCCAGGCGCGCGACGGCTCCACCCGGCACCACGGCCTGGGGCTGTCGATCGTCGAGGCCATTGCGCGCATGCACGGCGGGCGGGTGTTCGCGGCCAGCCAGGGCGGCGAGACGCGCATCGGGTTCACGCTGCAGCGGTGAGCCATCAAGGCTTGGCGTGCGCCGCATCGGCCACGGCAGGCGCCCGGCGGCCGATGAACAGGTTGATCAGCGGCCCGGTCATGGCGGTGGTCGCGAGCGCCATGACCAGCAGCATCGTGAACAGCTCGGGGCCGATGAGGCCGGCGTCCAGCCCGATCTTCATGACGATCAGCTCCATCAGCCCGCGCGCGTTCATCAGCGAGCCCGTGGCCAGGCTGTCGCGCCAGCCGTAGCCAGCCATGCGGGCACCGACCGCGCCGCCGGCGATCTTGCCGAAGGCGGCCACGCCCAGGATCAGCATCATGGCGCCGAAGCCCGCGCCCGAGAACGCGTTGGACGTGGTGCCGAGCCCGGCCAGCGCAAAGAACAACGGCATCAGCACGACGATGGAAATCGGCTCGATGCGCTCGCTCAGAGACTTCAGCAGCCGGTCGTCGCGCGGCAGGCAGGCGCCGAACAGGAAAGCGCCGAACACCGCGTGCAGGTGCAGCAACTCGGTGGCCAGGGCCGTGACCAGAAGGCCGATCATCAGCGAGGCCATCACGGTGGTCGAGGGCTCGCCCTCGGGCGCCTTGGTGCGCAACAGCCACGCGAAGGCCGGCTTGAGCCCGAAGAACAGCACGCACAACACCACCGCCATGCCCACGGTGGTCTTGAGCAGGCCCTGGTAGCCCTCGCCCGCCCCCACCAGCGCCACCACGAAGGCCAGCAGGATCCACGCGAACACGTCGACCACGGCGGCGGCGCCGAGCGACAGCTGCCCGAAGGGCGTGCGGGTCATGCCGCGGTCCTTGAGGATGCGCGCCATCACCGGGAATGCCGTGATCGACAGCGCCGCCGCCATGAACAGCGCGAACGGCCAGAAGCCGACACCCGCCGGCGCCAGCGTCGGGTAGAGGGCCGGCGAGATCGCGATGCCCAGCGCCAGCGGCACGATCACGCTCAGCACGCCCACGTAGCCCGCCGAACGCAACTGCTCGCGCACGCCCTTGGAAGCCCGCAGCTCCAGGCCAACCACGAACATGAAAAGCACCAGCCCGAGCGTCGACAGCGACGACAGCCCCTGCAGCGAGGCCTTGGAGAACAGCTGTGCGTGCAGCGACGGAAACAGCGCCCCGAAGACCACCGGCCCCAGCATCAGGCCGGCGGCCATCTCGCCCACCACGCCGGGCTGCCCGACGTGGCGGAGAACCCAGCCGCAGACGCGCGCGGTGGTCAGGATGACGATGAGTTGCAGCAGCAGGGACGTTGCGGACATGGCGTAGCGATAACCTGGAAGCCGACGGAATTGCGGCCCATGTTAGTGCCAGCCAATGATCGGCTCAACCCGGCTGCGCGCTCACTTGGGTACGCGCATCAGGCGCAGCCCGTTCGCCACCACCAGCAGGCTGGCCCCCATGTCCGCGAACACCGCCATCCACATGGTCGCGCTGCCGAACACCGCGAGCACGAAGAACACGGCCTTGATGCCGAGCGCCAGCGTGATGTTCTGCCACAGCACCGAGTGCGCGCGGCGCGACAGGCGGATGGTCTCGGGAATGCGGCGCAGGTCGTCGTTCATGATGACCACGTCGGCCGCTTCCATGGCGGTGTCGGTGCCCGCGCCGCCCATGGCGAAGCCGATGTCGGCCTGTGCCAGTGCGGGTGCGTCGTTGATGCCGTCGCCGGTCATGGCGGCTGCGCCGTAGCGCTGCTGCATGGCCTTGATGGCGTCGAGCTTTTCCTCGGGCAGCAGGTTGCCGCGCACGTCATCGATGCCGGCGTGGGCGCCGATGGTCTTTGCCGTGGCGGTGTTGTCGCCGGTGAGCATCACGGGCGTCACGCCCAGCGCGCGCAGTTCGGCCACCGCCGCCTGCGACGATTCCTTGATGGTGTCGGCCACCGCGAACAGCGCGAGCACCGCCTCGTCCGATGCCAGCAGCGTGACGGTGCGGCCTGCCTCTTCATGCCGCTTGAGCTCGGCTTCGAGCGCCGGCGAGCACAGCCTGCGCTCCTCGATCAGCCGGTGGTTGCCGAGCACATAGGCCTGGCCCGCCAACGTGGCTCCCACGCCGCGGCCGGGCAGCGCGGTGAAGTCGGCGACCTCTTGCCGCTGGCTCTTCAGGCCTTCGGCAATGGCCTTCGACACCGGGTGATCGGAGCGGCCCGCGATGCTGGCGGCCACTGCGAACACGACGGCTTCGTTGCCCGATGCATCCACCAGCACCGACTCGACCAGCTTGGGCTTGCCTTCGGTGATGGTGCCGGTCTTGTCGAGCGCAATCGCCTTGAGCTTGCGCGCCTCTTCGAGGTACGTGCCGCCCTTGATGAGAATGCCGCGCCGCGCGGCCGAGGCCAGCGCGCTCACGACGGTGACCGGCGTGGAGATGACCAGCGCGCACGGGCATGCAATGACCAGCAGCACCAGCGCCTTGTAGACCGACTGCATCCACGTCCAGTCCATGAACAGCGGCGTGAGCACCGCCACAGCCAGCGCCAGCACGAAGACCGTGGGCGTGTAGATGGCCGCGAACCTGTCGACGAAACGCTGAGTGGGTGCGCGCGAGCCTTGTGCCTCCTCGACCGCGTGGATGATGCGCGCGAGCGTCGTGTTCGACGCCACCGCCGTCACGCGGAACTCCAGCGCGGCGGTCTGGTTGATGGTGCCCGCGAACACCGGGTCGCCCACGGTCTTGTCGACGGGAATGCTCTCGCCGGTGACGGGCGCCTGGTCGATGGCGCTGGTGCCCTCGGTCACCACGCCGTCGAGCGGCACGCGCTCGCCGGGGCGGATGCGCGCCACGGCGCCCGGCGCAACGGTGTTGGCCATCACGGTCTGCCAGCTGCCGTCGGCCTGCTTGACCTCCGCCTGCTCGGGCGCAAGCGCCAGCAGGCTCTGGATGGCGTTGCGCGCGCGGTCCACGGCGCGCGCCTCGATCAGCTCGGCAATGGCATAGAGCGCCATCACCATCGCGGCTTCGGGCCACTGACCGATGATGAAGGCGCCGGTCACGGCCACCGCCATCAGGGCGTTGATGTTCAGGCGCCCGCGCACCAGCGCGGCAAATCCCTTCTTGTAGGTGTCCAGGCCGGCCAGCCCGATGGCGCCAAGGGCGAGCGCGATTTCCACGGCCTTGAAGCCCATGCCGTCCAGTGCCATGAACGAAATCGACTCGGCAGCCACCGCCAGCACCAGCGCCGCGATCAGGCGCACGAGGCCCATGTTCATGCCGGCGATCTGCGCGGGAGCCGGGGTGGCCTGCGTGCCCGATGCGGGGCCGCCCGCCGCGTTCAGCGGCTGCGGCTTGAAGCCGGCTTTGCGGATGGCGGCAAGTGCCTCGGGCAGCGCGCCGTCTTCGGTGGTGATGGCCATGGTGCGCTCGCCGAGGCGAAACCGCAGGGCCTTGACGCCCGCCACCGGCTCCAGCGCGCGGCGGATTTCAGACTCTTCCACCGCGCAGTCCATGGTGGGAATGCGGAAGAGCAAGGCGCCCTTCGGCACATCGGCGGTATTTGCCGCGAATGGAATCGCGCCGCCGTGGCTGCCGCCGCCGCAGCACGCGTCTTCGGCATGGTCATGGCTGTGGCTGTGGCTGTGGCTGTGGCCGTGGTCATCGCCATGCGAATGAGGATGGGCGTGCGGCACGGGCCGGGTCAGAGCGTTTTCGTTCGTCATGGAATCGATTGGAAACCCTGAAGCAGGTGTAGAGTCAAACGCTCATTTCCACTCGTTCATTTGCCGCATCATGAAAATCGGTGAGCTGGCCAAGGTCGCGAACACCCCCGTCGAAACCATCCGCTACTACGAGCGCGAGCAACTTCTGCCCGAGCCCGCGCGCACCGACGGCAACTACCGCATCTACGACGAAGACCATGCCCAGCGCCTCGGCTTCATCCGCCGCTGCCGCTCGCTCGACATGACGCTCGACGAGATCCGCAGCCTGCTCAAATTCCGCGACGCCCCGCAGGAAGACTGCGGCCAGGTCAACCAACTGCTCGACGACCACATCGGCCACGTGGCTGCGCGCATCGCGGAGCTGAAGACGCTGGAAAAGCAGTTGAAGGCGCTGCGCCAGCAATGCGGCGGGCCGGAGTCGGCAAGCAACTGCGGCATCCTGCAGGAGCTGGACACCGCGGCGCTCGCGCCCGAAACCTTCGGGCAGCACGCGGGGCATGTGCACGGCGCGCTGCACGCGCCGGCCAAGCGCGCCGCCTGAAGCGACGGACTTACTTGCCGATCAGCTGCGTGAGCTTCTCGGCCTCGAAGCACTCGTCGCGGGCCGCGTCGCCCGGCACGCAGTCCTTGGTGCTGCCGGAGCGGTCCGACAGCTTCTCGATGGCCTGCCACAGCAGCGCAATCTGGTGCTCCTGGCTCGATGCGTTGTCGATCAGGCTGCGCATGGCCTGGCTCAGCGGGTCGTCTTCCTGCGTGATGCCGTAGGCCGAAAACTTCTGCGGCGCGGCCACGTCGGCGCTCTCGCCGGCCTTCGACGGGATGATGCGCGCGGGAATGCCCACCGCCGTCGCGCCCGCGGGCACCGGCTTGATGACCACCGCATTGCTGCCGATCTTGGCGCCGTCGCCCACGACAAAGCCGCCCAGCACCTTGGCCCCGGCGCTCACCACCACGTTGCGGCCCAGCGTCGGGTGCCGCTTGGTGCCCTTGTAGAGAGAGGTGCCGCCCAAGGTCACGCCCTGGTAGATGGTGCAGCCGTCGCCGATTTCGGCGGTCTCGCCGACCACCACGCCCATCGCATGGTCGAAGAACACCCGCTCGCCGATCTTGGCGGCCGGATGGATCTCGATGCCCGTCATCCAGCGCGCCCAGTGCGCGATGAAACGCGCCGGCCACTTGAAGCCGCGGGTCCAACAGGCGTGCGCCCAACGGTGCAGCACCACGGCATGGAAGCCGGGGTAGACCGTGATCACTTCCCAGGCGCTGCGGGCGGCCGGGTCGCGTTCGAGGATGCACCGGATGTCGGCGCGCAGTCGAGAGAACATCGCTGCCTTTTGTCGTTATATCTATATGGGGCGGGCAGTCTATAGCCCGCCGCCATCGCTTACGGGCGATAAGGTTTTATTCGGGCAGGGCGCCGCGGGGCGGCTTGGTCGCGTCGCTCATGGCCTTGGCGATGCCGCGCAGGATGTGGATCTCTTCCGGCGTGGGCTGGGCCCGGTTGAACAGCTGCTGCAGCCGCGGCATGAGCTTCTTGGGCGCCTCGGGGTCGAGAAAACCGATGTCCACCAGCGAGCGCTCCCAGTGGTCGAGCATGCCGGCCACGGCCTGCGCGTCGGCCGCCTGCACCGGGTTGACGGCCTCGCGCACTTCGTAGCCGCCCAGCGCCAGCCGCCATTCGTAGGCGATCACCTGGATGGCCGCGCCCAGGTTGAGCGAGCCGAATTTCGGGTCGGTCGGGATGGTCAGGGCCACGTTGCACCGGTAGACGTCCTCGTTCCGCATGCCGAAACGCTCGGAGCCGAACAGGAAGGCGACGTGCTGGTCTCCCTGTTGGGCCAGGGGCTCCAGGTGCTCTCTGGGTGTACGGGTGGGCGGGCCGAAGTCGCGCGGGATCATGGCGGTGGCGCACAGGTGGGTCACGCCGTCGAGGGCTTCGTCCAGCGTTTCGACGATGCGGGCGTTGGTCAGCACGTCGAGCGCGCCGCTCGCGCGCTGGATGGTTTCCTCGCGCCGCAGCACGTTGGCCCAGCGGGGAGCCACCAGCACGAGGTCGGAGAAACCCATGGTCTTCATGGCGCGGGCGGCGGCGCCCACATTGCCGGCGTGGCTGGTCTGGATCAGGATGAAACGGGTGCGCATGGCGGGTTCGGGAGACACGGAACGGCGGAGCCGGTAAAATGCCACGATTCTCGCTGCCCGCATCGCCGGGCCGTCTCCGGGGCCTCCCCACCGTTCTTCTCACAATCCAATGTCGTCCCCCAACCTGCATCCCATGCTCAACGTGGCCGTCAAGGCCGCACGCGCCGCCGGCGCGATCATCAACCGCGCTGCCCTCGACGTCGAGGCCGTGCGCATTTCGCAGAAGCAGGTCAACGACTTCGTCACCGAAGTCGATCACGCGAGCGAGCAAGCGATCATCGAAACGCTGCTCGGCGCTTACCCGGGGCACGGCATCCTGGCCGAAGAATCGGGCACCGAACATGGCGCCAAAGACTCCGACTACGTCTGGATCATCGATCCGCTCGACGGCACCACCAATTTCATCCACGGCTTCCCCGTGTACTGCGTGTCGATCGCGCTGTCCGTGCGCGGCAAGATCGAGCAGGCCGTGGTGTACGACCCCAGCCGCAACGACCTGTTCACAGCCACCAAGGGCCGCGGCGCCTACATGAACGAGCGCCGCATCCGCGTGTCCAAGCGCACCAAGCTCACCGAGTGCCTCATTTCCACGGGCTTCCCGTTCCGCACGGGCGACAACTTCAAGCAGTACCTGGCCATCATGGCGGACATGATGCCCCGCATGGCCGGCCTGCGCCGCCCCGGCGCGGCGGCCCTGGACCTGGCCTACGTCGCCGCAGGCTTCACGGACGGCTTCTTCGAAACCGGCCTGAATCCCTGGGACGTGGCCGCCGGTTCGCTGCTGGTCACCGAAGCCGGTGGCCTGATCGGCAACTTCACGGGCGAGCCCGAATTCCTCGAACAGCGCGAATGCCTGGCCGCCGCACCGCGCATCTACGGCCAGCTGGTGCCGCTGCTCGCCAAGTACTCCAAGTTCGCCAACGTCGACGACAAGCTGCGCGCCAGCGACCGCATGCGCGCCGTGTCGGCCTCGACCAAGTCGAACCCCGACGACGCGTCGGTCGACCTCTATGCCCGCAGCACGGTGGTCGATTTCGCGGACGAAACCGCTGAAGGCGACAAGCCCGCCGTGGCCGTCCCTGCCGCGCCGCGCAAGCTCACGCGCGTGCGCCGCGACGCCGCTCCCGCCGCCGGAGCGCCCTCCGAGGGCGACGCTTCCGCCAAGTGACGATGCTGGGGCCCCGCGCCGCCCACCGAGTTCGCGCCGCTCTGCGCATTGCGCTGAGCCACTATGTCGCGAGCGGGCTCACCGTGGCGCTCGGGCTGCTGTTCATCTCGGGCGGCATCCACCTGTGGCTGGGCACCCTGGCGGCCTCCACGGCCGCCACCGGCGTGATCGTCACCGCGCCGCCCGACCTGCCCGGCCCGCGCCGCGGCAAGTTCTTCCAGATGCTGCCGGCGCCGCTCATCGGCCTGCCGCTCTTCTTTGCGGTGCAGATACTGCACACCGCGCCCATCCGCCTCGGGCTGCTGCTGGTGCCCGCCACCTTCATGGCCTTCCTGGCCATGGCCTGGGGCAAGCGGGGCATCCCGATCGCCATTGCGGTGATGTTCTCGATGATCTTCTCCATGGCCACGCAGACCCCGCGCGACATGGCCGATGCACTCGAGCGCACCTGGCATTTCGGGCTGGGCGCTGGCCTCTACGTGATCTGGGCCACGCTCGCCAACCTGCTGCTCAACGGGCGCTTTCGTACCCAGTCGATGGCCGACGTGCTGTATTCGCTGGCCGCGCTGATGCGCACCGAGGCGGGCCAGTTCCTTCCCCACGACGACACCCGCGACGTGCGCGACACCCCCGCGCCGGTGCTCGGCCAGTTGCTGCGCGAACAGGCCGCGCTGGCCGACCAGTTGCAGGCCACGCGCGACATCGTGCTCGAATCGCCCCGCACGCCGCGCCGCCAGCGGCTGGCCGCCATGCTGGTGATCGTGCTCGAAATGCGCGACCAGCTGCTCGCGAGCGAGCTCGACCTCGACACCCTGCGCGCCCACCCCGCGCATGCCGCGGCGCTCGTCGAAATGCGCCAGGTGCTCGAAGAACTCGCCGACGAGACCATCGCGCTGGCCGATGCGCTGCTGATGCGCCGCCATCCCCCCGCCGTGGCGGACCGGCGCCCGCGGCTCGCGGCCATTCACGTGTCGGCCGACGACAGCGCAAACACCCACGGGGGCGGCGGCCACATCGGCCCCACCGCCGCCATGCTGGCGCGCGGGCTGGCCAGCCGCATCGGCCACATCAACGACGAGGTGCTGCGCCTGTCGGCCATGGCCCGCGGCGACGCCGAGCCCAACCTCGCCGTGGTGCGCGCCAACTGGCAGATGTTCGTGAGCCCGACCGACTGGTCTTGGCGCCCCTTCTTCACGCTGTGGCGCTGGGACCAGCCGCCGCTGCGCCACGCCATCCGCGCGTCGCTGGCCATCGCTGCCGGCTATGCCATTGCGGTGTCGATGCCGTGGGGTTCGCACGACTACTGGATTCTGCTGACCATCGTGGTCGTGCTGCGCGGCAGCCTCTCGCAGACGCTGGAGCGCCGCAACGCGCGCGTGGCCGGCACGCTGCTGGGCTGCGTGCTCGCGGTGGGGCTGCTGTCGGCGCATCCGTCGGCGCTGGCGCTGCTGGCCATCGTGACCGTGGCGCAGGCCATTGCGCACAGCTTCGCGGTGCGGCGCTACCTCATCACCGCCGTGGCTGCCACCGTGCTGGGCCTGGTGCAGGCCCACATGCTGAACGTGGGCGTGGCGCCCATCTTCGCGCTGTTCGAGCGCATTGCCGACACGCTCATCGGCGCAGCGCTGGCCTGGGGCTTCTGCTATGTACTGCCGTCATGGGAGCGCACGCAGCTTCCGGCGCTGGTGGCGCGCGTGCTCACGGCGCAGGCCCGCCATGCGCGCCTGGCGCTCGGCCTGGGCCAATTGCAGGCCATCGACAGCAGTCCCGAACTCGAATGGCGGCTCGCGCGCCGCGAGGCCTACGACAGCCTCTCGGCGCTGGTGCAGGCCACGCAGCGTTCGCTCTCCGAACCGCGCGCGGTGCAGCCGCCCTTGGAGCCGCTCGAACACCTACAGGCCCACAGCTACCAATTGCTCGCGCAACTGAGCGCGGTCAAATCGATGCTCGTGCTGCGGCGCGACCGCCTCACGCCGGGCGAAGTCGAAGGCCCCATCAGCCGCACTTCGCAACGAATCGAGGCCGCCATTGGAACTATGCCGACCACCGGCCCCTCTCACCCCGAGAGCGCCGGCTCCACCACCGTCGGCGGCCCGATCCCCCTGCCCGACCCGTTCGACAACGACATCAGCCCCTGGCTGCTGCGCCGCCTCGATCTGGCCACGGCACTTGCCACGCAGCTGCGCGACGACGCGGCCCGCATTCTTCAACCACTGAACGAAACCGCAGCACAAGCAAAGACGACCACCGCCTGATGATCAAAGAGATACTCGCCCACCCCTGGTTCGGCACATGGATTGCCGCCCTGATCGCAGTTCCCCTTTCTCTTCTTGCGCACCGTATCGGCGGCCTTGTGTTGAGGCGGATCACCCGCCCTGCCCCGACGATCCATTCGATGGTGGTCAGCTGCAATTCCGCGGCGCGGGTCGTGCTGCCGCTGCTGGCGCTCAACGTGGTGTGGCAGGGCGCGCCCGACGACCTTCACTTCATCGGCAACGTGCGGCATTTCACAGGGCTGCTGCTGATTGCCTCGACCACCTGGCTCGCGGTCAGGGCCATCAGCGGCTTCGCCGAAGGCGTGCTCGCGCAGAACCCCTCGGACGTGGCGGACAACCTGCATGCGCGCCGCGTGCTCACCCAGACCCGCGTGCTCGCGCGCACCGCCATGACGGTGGTGCTGGTGGCCGGCGGCGCGATGATGCTCATGACTTTCCCCGGCGCGCGCCAGGTGGGCGCCAGCCTGCTGGCTTCCGCCGGCGTGATCGGCATCGTGGCCGGTCTTGCGGCCAAGCCGGTGTTCAGCAACCTCATCGCCGGCCTGCAGATAGCGCTGGCGCAACCGATCCGCATCGACGACGTGCTGGTGGTCGAAGGCGAATGGGGCCGCGTCGAGGAAATCACCGGCACCTTCGTCGTCATCAAGATCTGGGACGAGCGCCGGCTGATCCTGCCGCTGACCTACTTCATCGAAAAGCCGTTCCAGAACTGGACGCGCCACTCGTCGCAGCTGCTGGGCGCGGTGTTCATCTACGCCGACTACGGCATGCCGCTCGCGCCGCTGCGTGAAGAGGTCGAGCGCATCGTGAAGTCTTCGCCCGAATGGGACGGCCGCTTCTTCAACCTGCGCGTGACCGACGCCACCGAGCGCACCATGCAGATCCGCGTGCTGTGCACCGCCGCCACTTCGGGCCTGGCCTTCGACCTGCGCTGCAACGTGCGCGAAGGGCTGATCGACTTCATGCAGCGCGAGTACCCGCAGTTCCTGCCCAAGATGCGCATCGAGAGCGAAGGCACGCAGGAGCAGGCCTACGCGGCCCCTGCGGTTCCCACCGCACGCTGATCGGCCAGTCCGGCCGGTGCCTGCACCGCGCGCGCCGGAATCGGCACCGACATGACGATCGACGTGCGCGTCTCGCCCAGGTGGTTGATGCTGCCGACGAAGCTCTCCAGATGCTCGATGTCGCGCGCGATCACCTTCATCACGTACGAGTCCTGCCCCGTCACGTGCAGGCATTCGAGCACTTCGGGCTTGCCCTCGAGCAGCTTCAGCAGCCGTGGCTTGTCTGGCTGCAGCGTGGTGATGCCGACCAGCGCCGTCACCGTGTAGCCCACCTTGCGCGGCGGCACCACGGCGCGGTAGCCCTCCAGCACGCCGGCCTCCTCCAGCCGCTTCACGCGCTCCGACGTCGACGGCACCGACAGGCCGACCTGCCGCGCCAGCGAGGTGAGCGAGGTTCGCGCGTCCTCTTGAAGCACGTCGAGGATCTGCCAGTTCTTGCTGTCGATTTCCATGGATTTCAGGCGTGAGTGAGGCGCAGGCTTCCGATTTCAGGCCAACGGGCCGATCGGCCTGCGCTTCGCCATTCTCTACAACGGGGCGGCTCGGGACAATTGCCGGATGGATTCCGCACTCTTCCTCAAGTCCCTCGTCATCGGCCTTTCGATTGCCGCGCCGGTCGGCCCCATCGGCCTGCTGTGCATCCAGCGCACGCTCGCGCACGGCCGCCTCATCGGCTTCATGAGCGGCCTTGGCGCCGCGCTGGCGGATGCGTTCTACGGCGCCATCGGCGCGCTGGGTGTATCCGCCGTCATTGCCACGATGGTGGCGGCGCGCGTGCCGCTGGCGCTGGGCGGCGCGGCGTTCCTCGCGTGGATGGGCGTGCAGTTGCTGCGCGCGCCCGCCGCCACCAAGGCGCGCGAGGCCGCCGACGCGACCACGCCGCTGAAGGCGATGCTGTCGGTGTTCCTGCTGACGCTGGCCAATCCGATGACCATCCTGTCTTTCATTGCGGTGTTCGCTTCCATCGCCACCGGCCACGTGAGCGGCGCGCCGGCCGCCGCAACCGTGGTGCTCGGCGTGTTCCTCGGCTCCGCGCTGTGGTGGCTCGGGCTTTCGAGCGCGGTGTCGATGGTGCGGCACCGGCTCAGCGACAGGGCCATGCAGGGCATCAACCGGTTTTCAGGCGTGGTGCTGGTGGGCTTTGCGGCGTATCAGCTCTCGACGCTGTTCATGCGCTGAGTCTTGCGCATCGACGGCAGCTCGAGCAGCGTGAACGCACGCAGCAGCCATTCGACCGGGCCGTAGGCAAAGCGCTGCATCCACCAGCGGCTCAGCAGCAGTTGCACCGCGAAGATCGAGAACGCAAACGCAAAGCTGGCAAGCGGCCCTACCGAGCCCATCAGCCGCAACCCGTAAGCCAGGAAGATCCACGCGCACACCAGCGACTGCAGCAGATAGTTGGACAGCGCCATGCGCCCCGCCGGCGCGAGCCATGCGACAAGCGCTCGCCCGCGCGGCGTCTGGAACAGCAGCACCAGCCCCGACGCATAGGCGGCGGTAAGGAAAGGCGCGGTGAGCAGGCCGAGCGCAAGGCCGATGACCTCGCGGCCGCCGCTGTCGCTGTTGCGCATGGTCGAGAGGCCATAGAACATGGCGCCCGGCACGCCGATGAGCAGCCCGCAGAAAAACAGGCGCTCGAACAACGCGCGGTGCGCGCCGGCGTTGGCCAGCAGGCCGCGCCGCCCGGCGATGAAGCCCGCCAGGAACATCGCCAGCGCCGTCGGTGCCTGCGCGAATGCGAGCACCACCCACACCTGCGCCAGCTCGCGCACATGCTGGGCGATGACCGTGGCCGGCGTGCCCCGGTAGGCGTGCAGAGCGGCCACGGCTTCGGCATAGAGGCTGCGCGTGTCGGCATCGACACCCGCGCGCGTCATCAAGAAACCGAGGCTGGCCCACAGCAGCGAGGTGAGCAGCACCAGGCTCACCGCGCAGCACGCCATGACGCCGTCGCCGCGCCGCCGCAGCAACAGCAGCACGCCGCCGATCACCGCGTAAGTCGTGAGGATGTCGCCGTGGTACAGCACCACCGCATGCAGCAGGCCCAGCACCCACAGCCCCACCAGCCGCCGCAGCATGCGCGGCGCAAAAGGCTTGCCGTCGCGTTCGGCCGACTGCATCTGCAGCGTGAAGCTGTAGCCGAACAGGAACGAGAACAGCAGGTAGAACTTGGTCTCGAACAGGAAAGAACGCGCGAACAGCGCCGCGCGCTCCACCGCCGTCTGGGCCATCGGGTCGGGCACGCCCATGCCGTAGAAAGGCGACGAGAAGGTCGCGATGTTCACCACCAGGATGCCGAGCAGCGCGAAGCCGCGCAGTGCATCGACCAGCGACTGGCGCTCGTGCGATGAAGCCACCGTGCTCATGCCGCCTCCACCGGGTGCAGGCCCACGACGGGCTTGCGCTTCTGCACGATGCCGTGGATGGTTTCCATCAACAGGCGCGCGCCCTCGCCCGGCTCGCTGTTGCGCCGCACCGTGAGCCCCACCGGGCCTTCAGTGCTGGCGGTGTCGATGGCCACGCGCCTGAGCTCGCCGCGCACCAGGAAGCCTTCGACCGCCCCCTGCGGCGCAAACCACACCGCGTCGGAGCGCTGCAGCAGCCCGATGGCGAAGCTGGTGTCGGTCGCTTCCACCAGCCGGTTGGGCAAGGCCACGCCCTGCGCAATGAGAAAGGCGTCCGCCGTGTGGCGGATCAGCGAGCCCGACACCGGCAGCACCAGCGGATAGCCGGCCAGCGCATCGAGCGCCGGCTTGCGCCGCGAAGCCAGCGGATGCCCCGGCCGCACCACCAGCAGCAAGGGCTCGCTGTAGAGATGCTCGAAGGCAAGGTCGGCCATGGCCGAGGCCTGCGCGAGGCGGCCCAGCACGAGGTCGATTTCGCCCTGGCGCAGCTGCGTCATCAGCTGCGCGTTGATGCCGCTGACCACCCGCACGCGCAGCGCCGGATGCGAGGCATGCAGCAAGGCGACCGCCTCCGGCAGCAGGTTGGCCACCATGTTGGGCAGCGCACCGACGGCCACGTGCAATTGGTCGGCCTCGGGCATGTCCATGGCCAGGCCCAGGCCTTCGCTCAGCCCGCGCAGCGCCGAGACGGCATGGCGCACCAGCACCTCGGCGGCCGGCGTGAGCTCGACACCGCGACGGCGCCGCAGCAGCAGCGGACGGCCGATGATTTCTTCAAGCTCCGCCACGGTCTTGGACACCGCCGGCTGCGTGAGCGACAGCGCCTTGGCGGCGCGCACCAGGTTGCGCTCCTGCGCCACCATCACCAGGCATTGCAGGTGGCGCAGCTTCAGGCGCGCAAAGTTCATGGCTGACATCGGGTTTCTCTGTGGGAGACGGGCTTTGAAATATAACCAACCGGAATACCTGGCAGAAGAGCTTTCAGTTGTGCCGGCCTTGCCGCCGCCCTAGAGTTGCCTCAGACAAGGAGACAAGCCAAGACATGACCACCGTTTTCAAGAACGCCCTGGGCGGCGCGCGCCGCCGCTTTGCCGTGGCCGCCGCCTGCGCGGCGCTGCTGCCCCTGGGCTTCTGCGCCACGGCGGCGCAGGCAGCCGACGCCCCTTACCCCACCAAGGCGGTGAAGCTGCTCACCAACTTCCCGGCGGGCGGCCCCATCGACATCCTCGCCCGCGCGCTGGCAGATGCGCTGCAGAAAGACCTGAAGCAGCCCTTCATCGTCGACAACCGCCCCGGCGCGGGCGGCAACATCGGCGCCGACCTGGTGGCCAAGAGCCCGGCCGACGGCTACACGGTGCTGCTGGGCATCGACACCACCTTCACCATCAACCCGCACCTCTATGCGTCGATGCCCTTCGCGGCCAAGGACCTGAAGCCGCTGATGATCTTCAGCTCGTCGGGCCTGAGCTTCGGCGTGGCGGGCAACGTGAAGGCGAAGACGCTGCCCGAGTTCATCGCGCAGGCCAAGGAAGAGCCCGCCACCTTCAGTTCGGCCGGCAACGGCAGCCCCGGCCACATCGCCGCCGAGATCTTCGCGAACGAGACCGGCGCCAAGATCACGCACGTGCCCTACAAGGGCAACGCGCCGGCGGTGCTGGCGCTGATGGGCGACGAAGTGCAGGCCGGCATCCTCGCCACGCCGGGGCTGCTGCCGCAGGTGCAGTCGGGCAAGCTGCGCGCCCTGGCCGTGACCGGCCGCCAGCGCTCTCCGCTGCTGCCGCAAGTGCCCACCGTGGGCGAACTGGGCCTGAAGAACCTGGAGTTCGAGGTGCTCTACCTCGCGATGGTGCCAGCCGCCACGCCCGAGCCGGTGATGCAGACGCTGCGCGCGTCATTGCAGAGGGCAATGGCGCTGCCCGAGATCAAGTCGCGCCTTGCCACGCTCGACATGGTGCCCCTCGGAGAAACCGGCACCGCCGCCAGCGACCACCTGGCCGCCAGCCTTGCGCGCTACGGCCGTATCGTCAAGGCCACCGGCATGAAGGTCGACTGAACAGGGCAGGAGCGCCACACCTGGGTAAACCAGGGCAATGGTTGATTTGAACAATCGAATGCAGCGTCTTCAGAATCGTCCGCAACCGCGGACCTCGCGGTCACACTCATTGGCCATTGCCTGAAACGACAAGGACCTGCACATCATGCTGCCGACCCACTCCCTCACCCGCCGCGCCACCCACCGCCTCGTCGGCATGCTGGCTGTAGCCGGCTTCACGGCGGCCTTTGCCACCGGTGCAGCCGCCCAGGCCAAGCTCGACACCCCGCTGCACATCGTCGTCGGCTATGCGCCCGGCGGCGCCACCGACCGCGTGGCGCGCGTGGTGGCCGACAAGCTCGGCACCAAGCTGGGCGTGGCGGTGATCGTCGACAACAAGCCCGGCGCGGGTGGCCGCCTCGCGGCGCAGCAGGTGAAAGTCACGCCGGCCAACCAGAACGTGCTGATGCTCGCCAACCCCGCCGTAATGGTGGTGGCGCCGCTGGTCTTCAAAGACAACAACTACGACCCCGACCGCGACTTCGTGCCCGTGTCGCACGTCAACGACTACGACTTCGCACTCGCCGTGTCGCCCACCCTGCCGGTGCGCGAGCTGAACCACCTGCTCGCATGGATGCGCGCCAACCCCGCCCAGGCCAACGTGGGCGTGCCCGCCACCGGCAGCCTGCCGCACTTCTTCGGGCTCATGGTGGGCGAGAAGGCCAAGGTGCAGACCCAGGTGATCGGCTACCGCGGCTCCGCGCCGCTGCTGAACGACCTGATCGGCGGACAGGTGCCCATTGCCGTCGACACCGAAGACGTGGTGCTGCCGCAGCACGCGGCGGGCAAGCTGCGCATCCTGGCGCTGTCGGGCGCCAAGCGCTCGCCGTTCGCGCCGAACATTCCCACCTTCAAGGAAGCCGGCCTCGACCTGGCCGCCACCGGCTGGAACACCTTCTTCGCGCCGACCACCATGCCCAAGGCCAAGGTCGAGCAACTGGCCACCGCCATCCGCGAAGTCATGCAAGACCCGGACACCCAACGCAAGTTCAAGGACTCCGGCATGACGCCGGTGGTCAGCACCCAGGCGCAGACCGTGGCCATGCTCAAGGCCTACCGCACGCAGTGGGCGCCCGTGGTCCAGAAGTCGGGCTACCAGCCCTGAAGAAGAACTCCAGGAGATATATGACCAGACCCAACATCATCTTCATAGTGGCCGACGACCTCGGCTATGCCGACCTGGGCTGCTACGGCGGCCGCGACGCCGCCTTCGGCCCCGTGTCGCCCGTGCTCGACGGCCTGGCCGCCAACGGCCTGAAGCTCACGCAGGGCTACGCCAACTCGCCCGTGTGCTCGCCCACGCGCTTCGGCATGATCACCGGCCGCTACCAGTACCGCCTGCGCGGCGCGGCCGAAGAGCCCATCAACAGCAAGAGCCGCGGCAGCACCACCCTGGGCCTGCCGACGGACCACCCCACCCTGCCTTCACTGCTGAAGGCCAGCGGCTACCAGACCGCCCTCATCGGCAAATGGCACCTGGGCTACCCGCCCACCTTCGGGCCGCTGCGCTCGGGGTACGACGAGTTCTTCGGGCCCATGTCGGGCGGGGTCGACTACTTCACGCACTGCGACTCCACCGGCCGCCACGACCTGTGGTTTGGCGAAGAAGACAAGGTCGAAGAGGGCTACCTCACCGACATCCTCTCGAAGCGCGCAGTCGACTACGTCGACCGCATGGCAGAACTCCAGAAGAAAGAGGACGACGCGCCCTTCTTCCTGAGCCTGCACTACACCGCGCCCCACTGGCCGTGGGAAACCCGCGACGACGCGGCCAAGGCGCCGAACATCAAAGACAACCTGTTCGACTTGGCCGGCGGCAACATTCATGTGTACCGCCGCATGATCCATCACATGGACGAAGGCATCGGCTGGATCATGGCCGCGCTGGAAAAGCACGGCATGGCCGACAACACCCTGGTGGTGTTCACCAGCGACAACGGCGGCGAACGCTTTTCCGACAACTGGCCGCTGGTCGGCGGCAAGATGGACCTGACCGAAGGCGGCATCCGCGTGCCATGGATCGCCCACTGGCCCGCCGTGATCGGCAAGGGCGGCGAGAGCCCGCAGCTGTGCATGACCATGGACTGGTCCGCCACCATGCTCGACGCCGCCGGCGTGGCGGCGCACCCGGACTATCCGCTGGATGGCGTCTCGCTGATGCCCGTGCTCAAGGACGCGACCAAAAGCTTCCGCCGGCCACTGCACTGGCGCATGAACCATCGCGGGCAGGAAGCGCTGCGCGACGGCGACTGGAAGTACCTGAAGGTGGACGGGAACGAGTACCTGTTCAACATCCCGGGGGATGAACGCGAGCGGGCGAATCTGGCGAAGAAGGAGCCGGAGAGGCTGGCTGCGATGCGGGCGGATTGGGCGGCTTGGAATGCGACCATGCCGGCTATTCCTGAGGATGCGACTGTGAGTCTTGGGTATTCGGTAAAGGATATGCCGCAGAGATAAAACTCAACTGCAGTCCCCACACGGTATGCAGGAACGAACTGCATACGGCCTTCGAGACACCAAAGCTCAAACCGGTTAGTACAGTCAGACTGCCTCTACTTGCCCTTAAATCGAAGCTCGCTGCCGACGCCACTGGCAGCCGCCCACTCTTTAACTTTCGTGCTTAAGACGTCTAAATATTCGACGTCCCCGTGCAGAGTCGCTGCGTCGAAAGGATCATGCTGTGCAGATTGCATTAGTTCGGCCAGCAATCCCTGAACCTTTGTCCGAAGCCCATCGTCGGCAGTGACTCGCATGTAGGCATTCAAAGGTTTGTCCTTGGACTCCTCGTCTCCACCAAGGAAGCGTTCGAAGTCCGGAACACTCACCCGATGGCGTGCCTCAAGACCCTGCGCGCGCGCCGTAAGCAAGGCGGCACGAATTTTCCCATTTTCCGTCCACATGCCGTTTCCGCCACCGTTCTTGTTAAACGGCGGGTCACAGTCATGTACGACACCGAAGTTGATCTTGAAGTGCGTGAGCACCTTGATAAGTGGAAGCAGGATGGCCTTTCCACGAGCTCGCACCACTGTGACTCGGTCTAGCAGTTCATCCTCCTTCTCCACGATTGCGGCGATAAATGCTGCATGTTCCGTGTCACCTTCAACAAGAACCGGATAAGAACCGAAGAAGACCTCAGCAAAGCTGGGATCGATATGCTGGAGCGCTTGCAGCCTTGCCTTATCGTCCCCCTCAAATGTGATGTCGTCGGAGCGATAGGTTCGTGGCGCGATCGAACTCTTTTCTATATCCGCATCGCGCTCCAATCGGACAATCGTTGTATGGTCTTCAAATGGATTGATGAAGTATGGCGAGTGCGTAGTCATGATGACCTGCCAGTCAGGACTCTCTGCCAACTTATAAAGGTGACGCTGCGCGGCTCGCGCGGCCAAAGGGTGCAAGGCATTCTCAGGCTCATCGATTAGCAGCAGATAGCCGGGCAACGCCGGGTCATCGCTGTTCTCCGGAATCGCACCCCCTTCATCATGGGCCGCCAAGCGGGCGACACAGCCTGCGATTTCCGTTTCGATTTCAGCCAGTTGCTCCGCACTCAACTCCTTCTTCTTCGGTTTCTTCTTCTTTTCCAATTCGGCGATCTCGGCTACCAGTTTCTTCCGATGCTCTTCGCGAATCTCTTTGTCCCGCGTCAGCTCATTGTGGACCTGAAGCATCGCCCAGAATAGAGCACGTCGCGCACCCGTGCCTTGTTGCCCCAAAGACGAATCGGTTTTCCCATCTTTTATCTTCAGCCCCGAACCTGATTTGACCAAGTCACTGATGTTCGGCACGAGAGGTGCAGCCCCAAATTCCAGTTTGACATCGAGTTTAGGAAAAACCTTTTGAAAGCCGCTTGTCACGCGCGCAGACACTGTGTTGAAGTCTTCCTGGTGACTCCCACTCAGCGACTGAATCTCAGTGGTAACACTTAAAATTGACTTGTGTAGAGCGGACCCGTCGTCACTACGAGCTTTTTCCAGGGTTGCGAGCAGCGGGGCCAATGCCAAAGTAAGCAAACTCCCCTCGGTCTTTCCGATGTCTTCCAACGACCCAATCCGCAACGGTCGAGGCAAGCGGGAACTGAAAACAGCATCCGCGCCGCCCGCCTTGTCCTCCGCCCATTCGCCTCCCTCCATTGCGCCGCCCTTCGGATCCCACGTCTCCCGCACCTTCGTGAAGCCGGGCGCCGCCCACTGCCAGCGACTCTTGACAATTAGCAAGCCATTCTGTTGAGTCTTCCAACGCGCATCAACATTGCCAATGCCTTCGGGGATGTGAACCTCAAGTTCAATCTCTGAAGGTTGCTCTTCTGTCGCGTGCTGATGTCGATCACGACTAAGGTCGAACGCTACAGAGCCTCGAGCAAGCTCATACGCACGAAGGACTGTGGATTTACCTGCATTGTTCCGCCCCACTAAACAAACGATATTGTCCAACTCGACGACTAGCCCTTCATTGTCGATACACCCAATGTTTCGGACGGTCATTCGTACGAGCTTTGATCTATTAGCGTCCACCACTTTTCCCTTCGACAAAAATTTTTCAATCCGTTTTATTTTTCCTAGCCAGACTGAATGCGTGACTCCCGAACAGTCGTTTCAAATAATTTGAGTGTTTGATGAATTTGCATCAATCAGTCACATAATCACCGGGCGACGCAACCGTCACAGTTGGGGCCAACCGAAACACGCATTCGACATACGGCTGAACCTCAAGCCAATCCGCTTGACGGTCATAGAACTGCGCAAGAACTCTTCCAACATCTACCGCTGTCGGCGGCCCAGAAGACCAATGGACTGAGAACGCAGCGCGAACATCTGCCGCGGAATGCTTGTCTGCATCCTGGTGGCTGTAGGAGTGGAATTCTCTGATCTGCCCTGGCGCTGCGTAGTCACTTGCGGCGCCCGAGCACTTTGCCCCCTTCGTGACTTGTTCCCGCTCGACATGCGCGCGAGAAAACGAATCCTGAACAGTGTGCAGAAGACTTCCAAACGCGACCGCACCTAGATAGGAAGGTTTTCTGATGTTCGGATTGCCTAGTGCAAAAAGGTCTTGCACGCTCCAGCCGTTCATACCGAAGACATCGCGAATGCCCACCACGCCTTGATTCGCAACGATGCCATTGGCGGGGATCTTTTTGGTCGCGACCTTCCACGTGAACTCGGCCCACATCATGATGCGCGCGTAGGTGATGTCCGGCGACTCACCATCGACCGAGCCCATTGCGTGAAGAAACTGCATGTCTCCGAAGTGGGACCGCACAAGTAGCGGCGCCGTCTTGGCGTTCAATACTTCACCGCGAGCAGCCCTCTTCTTACCGTCATAGAACACTCGCCCCCAGCACTCCGGTTGCACTACAAGACGCACCGTGTCTCCGGGCTTGCATCCTCCATACTTGCCAAATGAAGACTCGAACCGGAATGGCGGGTCGTCATTCCAACGCACTCCAGAGAGCACATAGGCCTGCGCCGGATCCCAATCAGGGTCGGCGCAAATGTCGGCGTCACCATCGCAATCCAATGACCGGTTTGCAATCTCCTCGTGGACCGGACTTCCGAACTTTCGAACGCCCAAGTCTGCGATCTTGCTGAGCAACTTATCTCCGGTCGGCTGCCCCTTCTTCGCAAGTTTTTTCTCGAAGGATGTTCCGTCCGGGGATAGCTCAAAGGCAAAAGATGCACCCGGCATCAACAGGAATGCCGCTATGGCTAGGCTTGCCGCTGTCCCGTGCATCTTTCAGTCTCCGTACTTCTTTGCGTTTCTTTTACAGCCCTGCGCTGACTACTGCCAAACGGCATCCAGCACTGGCAAAAACTTCAACTCTGCGAGTCGTTGAAACCCCTCAGGTGTGGGATGCAACTCATTGGCCCATTGATCCTCCGCCAAAGTACCTGTCGTCTTCAGCGCGACAATCTTTCCCAATCCAGGCTCTGCCGCCAATACGTCCTGCGCTTTACCAAAGGCAGCTACAAGATCTGCGAAGAGTTCCCTGCGCAAGGAGGTAGGGACTTGGCATTTCTCCATCGGCACCTTGAGCCAATCCGCCGGACCAAAAACGCCCTCACCGGTCGCGTAAGCGTCGTCATAGTTGTGGAGTACGACTGCGGCAGTT
Organism: Variovorax sp.; assembly: GCF_965279555.1. Taxonomy (NCBI): domain Bacteria; kingdom Pseudomonadati; phylum Pseudomonadota; class Betaproteobacteria; order Burkholderiales; family Comamonadaceae; genus Variovorax; species Variovorax sp. Next base: position 3,130,214 of record NZ_OZ257247.1, read on the forward strand.
TGGTTATAGGTTCTGAAGAGTTTGATCAGCCTACGGTAATGGCCGATGATCTTGTCGAGTGCTGTCGAAGGCTGCCCATCCGAGTAGCAAGACGGAACCGTCTGACAGGCCGAGCAATTGGCCTTGATCAGTTTCGGAAAATTCTTCTGCCCCACGATGTCGTTTCCGCCACCGCTGAGTAAGAGCACCTTGACCAGAGGGCCGCGCGCATAGAAATGGAAAGTGGCCTTGATCGAATCGGCGTACTTGCTCTGCCACTCCGAAGCCTCTGAGCCGTTGTAGCCAGCCACGACTATCGACTGCAAAACGCGGCGCGTCGCAATCTCGCCGAGCAGGTTGTCGAACGGATACCAGAACCAGGAGTCGCCCACAGCGAGTGCTGTTGGAGACGCACCGCGCATCAGGGCATCTTGATGCCCATAGAACAAGTTTGGGATCGGCATAGGAACCCTCCTCGGCGCACGTTAGCTGAGAGGAAAGTTCTGGGGCATCCCGCTTTTGTGGGATGCCCTTCCGATCAGCCGATCCCGAGCGCCTTATCCCAGTCCGCTCTCTTGCAACAACATCTCCGCATCCCTTGCCAAATCCGCAGCAATCCAAAGCATGTGATCCCGATGCCTCTCCCCCGCCTCCTCGAACCATCCATTGCCGTCGCCATAGCAGCACCACAGCAGCGAGTTCAGCTGCGCTAGTTTGATTTCGAGTAGTTCCCTTGCCTCGTCGGGCGTCGGGGTGGGCGCGGTGGGCTTGGTGGTGCCGAGTGTGCTGCGGCGGGAAGATTTGGGCGTGGAACGCCCGGCCATAATTCGCTTAGCCATTTGGTGTGCTTGCTTTCGAAAGTTGGTGCACGTCATGTGGTCAGACGGTCAGGGTGTTTCCGCACCCTGGCCGTCGCCTTTTGTGCCTCACGTTCGCACCAGTGCACCGAGGAGCACCGGCAACCCGCCGTGAGGTAGGCGGTTCATCAGTTCACTTGGTCAGCTGTTGGGGAGAGCTCCTTTCACGATCAGTGTTCGTAGCCCACAAGGAGGGGCGTCTTGCGGCAGGGCATTCACTGTAGAGAAGCGAAGCCGCGCAAGAGAAAAGAATTCGTCGAGGACTTCTCGAATCGGCGAGATATCTGCCGGGGACTACAGCGAGACACAAAGCTATGACAGTTAGCGCGCGTTCCGCGGCCATGACCGCTCGCAGCTGGCCATCTGCAACGACTTGGTTCGTAGACCTGATTCAGCTGCATTCGCCGAATCGTTGGCTGAACAACACGAGTCAAGCATGCAGACAACAAGGCCAGCAGCGACGATCCGCCCCCTGAACGGGACTTTGAACGACACTGGCAGCAACGCCAGTCGGTCGGAGGCTGGCCTGAGTCAATGCGCTATCGCCTCTAGGGATGGTCTGCAAAACCGGCCCGAGCCTTGCATGATCTGAACCCATGATTGCTAAACGCGTAGTGCCGCCGAGTCAACTCGGCTTGGGCCTGAACCTGTCGACGAAGAAGACGCGCAAGCGCGAGTTCCTCGATGAAATGGATCGGGTGGTTCCATGGGGCGCGCTGGTGCAGATCGTCGAGCCGCACAGTCCACGGGCCAAGACGGGGCGCCCGCCCTTTGCCATCGAGACGATGCTGCGGATTCACTACTTGCAGCAGTGGTTCGGGCTGAGTGATCCAGCCATGGAAGAGGCGCTGCACGACGTGCCCCTGTATCGGGAGTTTGCCGGCCTGGGGGATGGCGCGAGCCGTCTGCCCGACGAGACCACCATCCTGCGGTTCCGTCATCTGCTGGAGGCTCATGACCTGGCCGTCGACATGCTGCGCGTGGTCAACGACATCCTGCAGGCCAAGGGCCTGATGCTGCGCACGGGAACGGCCGTGGACGCTACGTTGATCGCGGCGCCCAGCTCGACCAAGAACGCCGAAGGCGAACGTGATCCCGAGATGCATCAGGTCAAGAAGGGCAACCAGTGGTACTTCGGGATGAAGGCGCATATTGGTGTAGACGCCGCGTCGGGCCTGGTGCATACGGTAGTGGGGACAGCGGCGAACGTCAGCGACATCAACGTCGCTGGTGCGCTTCTGCACGGCGATGAGCACGCGGCATTCGGTGACTCGGGCTATCAAGGCGTGCACAAGCGACCGGAGGCCGCGGGGCCGACCTGGCACGTGGCGATGCGCCCGGGCAAACGCAGGCTGCTGAATCCGTTCATCGAACCCGAGTTCGTGGCCGAGCGAGTGGAGAAGATGAAGGCCAGCATCCGAGCCAAGGTCGAGCACCCGTTCCGAGTGATCAAGCAGCAGTTCGGGTTCACGAAGGTTCGCTACCGAGGCTTGATGAAGAACACCGCGCAGATCGTCACGCTGTTCGCGCTGTCGAACCTGTGGATGGCGCGCAAGCGGTTGATACAGGCCCGGGGATGAGTGCGCCTGCAACACTCGAATCGGGCTCGCCAAGCCCGCATGAGGAGCGTCTGACGCAGCAGATCGATGCTGGGGCTGCCCGATCTGATGGCCGCAATGGCTCGCCACCACACTATTCATTCAGCCGCGATCGCAAATCGCGTTTTGCAGACAATCCCTAGCTGAGCAGGAGAAAACCATGCACATAGTCGCCAAGTTCTACGAGACCTACAACATGTGCGCTGTCGTGGACGAGTTCTTAAAAAACACGTTGGACAACGCCTTGCTGCTAGAAGGCTTTCATTGCGATGAGCAATGGGCGAGCTGGTTGGCACCCTATCAGCGGTATTCAGTCTTCCATCAGTTCATCGAGTACGTTGTCCGTGGCTTTCACTCCGATCAAGCCGACGAGTTCGACATCGACAAGAACAAGCGGATATATAAGTCTCTAAAGGGGATTCCTGCAGCGATCTCCGATCTCAAGCCCCATAAATTGCCGATCGAAGAGGCTTTCAGTCATCACGGGATCGATCATCAAAGCTTCTTTGAATACTTGGCCGACATTGGCAAGGCATTCGAAGATGCCGATGCGAACGACATCTATGACTTCATGAACGAGATCTGGATATCAGCGGCATACGAGGACCTCATGAAGCAGACGGTCGATGAGGTCTTTCATGTCCTTTTTCAGAACCGCGAACTCATGTTGATGTTCAACGACTATGCATCAGGAATCCTAAGTCAGGGACATTGGGATCGTGTCGAAGGGCTTGATCGATCGCTTCTCGCTCCCAGCGGAACGTTGGCGAGAGTGCGCCCACCGAGGTGGGCCCAGCGCGCCGTGTTTTTTCGAGATCGTGGCCAGTGTGTCCTTTGTGGAAAGGATCTCAGCGGACTGGTGAGCCTCGAAAATTTCGAGAATTTCGATCACATCGTCCCATTGTCGGGATGGGGCCTCAACGACATCACAAACTTGCAGTTGCTATGTGCGCCGTGCAATCAGCACGAGAAGCGAGATGGTGGAGCAATCACCTCCGGTCGCTATCAATCGTGGTATTCAATGGAGGAGTGAGCGATCTAGCTTGCTCTTCGATCAAGCCGGATCAAACCCCGGCGCCGAACTGATCTCCGTCGGCTTGTAGATCTTGTGCTGCGCCACGCCGCTGCCGGCATCGGTCACCACCAGCAGGCGCCACAGCGCCTCGCGCACGGAGCAGTCGCTTTCTTCCTTGCTGAGCTTGAAGCTGGGCACGCCGGGCGCGGTGCCCTTGACGACCACGCGCAACAGGGTCTGGCCCTTGGCGTTGGACACTTCGAGGTCGAAGCCCTTGCCGGTCATGTTCTCGGCCTTGTAGCCGTAGCCGGTGAAGTGCTTGACGACGTATTCGAGAGCCGCAGCCTGCACCTGCTCGGGCGATGCCTTGTCGCCGCCGCCTGCCGCGGCTGCATTGGCCGTGGTCGAGATGGGCTGCGGCACGTTGCCGCGCGCCCTGGCGGCCTGCACTTCGGCGTCGGTGGGCGTCCAGCCCTGCGGGCCGCGCACGAGCACGGCCAGCTTGTGCTCGGGCTCCCAGCTGGCGACGTGCCATTCGTCGTCGTCGCGCACGCGGGTGGACACCTTGGCGTCCTTGTTGCTTTCGACTTCGAGGATGGCGATGCGGTTGGTCTGCACCACGGCGCGGAAGCCGCTGCCGCTGTCATAGCTGCGCTTGAGCAGCGCGAGCCGGTCTTTGGCGCGCTGTATTTGTTGTGCGTTGCGTTCGCCGCCGCCGGCGCGGTGGTGCACGTCGAGCGACTCGAGGTAGAACCAGCGCCCGTTGGCCGCCACGTTCACCCATTCGGCCCAGATGGTGGCGATGATGTTGTCGCCGGTGGCCAGCCAGGCATGCTCGAAGGGCTTGTCGCGAGCGTCGAACACACCCATTTTTGCAACGATTTCGACCGGTGTGAGCCGTGGGCCCGAGAGCCGCATCTCGTCGATCACAGTGAGTACGCGGGGGTCGACTTCCTTGTCCATTCAGTGGAATTCTGGTGAGTTTGAGGGGGTGGGGAGTATGCCGCATCGCCCGGCAAGGCTGCCGGTGGATGCGGGCGTGGGTGCATCAGGCGCCGCTTCAGCCGGCGAACGGCACGCTGCGGTAGGGGCTGCGCGCATCGCTCAGCAGCATGCGGTTGGTGCGAAGCAGATGCTCTTCGCGCGCATCGGAGTATTTCCAGATGAGCCCGCCCGCTATGTATGCGGCGCTCACCTGCGACCAGCTGGTGTAGGCCTCGCGCACCTGCGCGGCCAGGCCGCCGGCGAAGCCCGCGAACTCGGCGCGCTCGATGTAGCCGAGCTGCACCGCCCAGCGCGAGAGGCTGGCAAGGCGCACGGCGTCCCAGGCGACCAGATTGGGCACATCGGCCGCGGAGACCTGGAAGTGCTTGCGCAGGGCCTCGACCCAGCTCGGGCTGCCCGTCATCAACGCTGCCAGCTCCTGTGTCGACTTGCCGCTCTGCGCGGCGAGCTGGCGATAGTCAAGGCTCTTGCGCGCCTTGATCTGGAAGAACGCGGGGAAGAAGGCTTCCATCGCCATCCGGAGCAGCATGGGCGTTTCTCGCGTGGCGGTGTCGATGGCAGCCACGGCATTCCACAGCGGGCGGTAGGCCGAGCGCTGGCCCTCGTCGACCAGCCATCGGGCGGTCTGCTCGAAGCTGGCGCGGTCGTGCACGCTCCAGACGTCGGCGATGCCCTCGCGCAGCACGTCGCTGTCCTTGCCGGTAGCCACCGCGTTCACGAAGTCGCCGTTGAAAGCAGACAGCGGCGCACTGAGTGTGACCAGCCATTGCTCTTCGCTTGTGAGCACCTCGGCGGTGTCGAAGTGAAGCTTGTCGTTGTCCATCAGCGCGTGGCCGAGGGTCTCCATCATCCCCATTGAACCTCCCTGTGATCGAAGCCAAATGGACCGGGTTGGCGTGGCGGGCACGCCGCAGCCCAAGGAACGGCAGATGTTAACCAGAACGGGCTGTCGGACATCCGATGAATTCTTCGTTCCAGCGCTCCGGACGAGGCCGCAACCCGGTGTCGGGTATCGATTTGACTTTTATTTAGATATATCTAAAATAATTTCCGACATACATCGAAAAGGATGCCCACCATGAGACATTTCCACTTCGGCCACCACCACTGCCGCACCGCGCGCGGCGAGCATGAAGACGGCCTCTCCGGCGGTCGCGGACACCGTGGCGGGCGCGGCGGCGGTGCCGGCGGCCGCGTGTTCGGCCACGGCGGCCTGCGCTTCGTGCTGCTGCAGCTCATTGCCGACAAGCCGGCCCACGGCTACGAATTGATCAAGGCCATCGAAGACCGCCTCGGCGGCAGCTACGCGCCGAGCCCCGGCGTGGTGTACCCCACCCTCACGCTGCTCGAGGAGCTGGGCTACCTGAGCGTGGAAACCGCCGACAACGGCGGCCGCAAGCGCTACAGCATCACCGCCAGCGGGCAGGAATTTCTTGCGGCCAACCGCGAGATGGCCGACGCCATGATGGCCCGCATGAGCGGTGGCGTCGACGGCGCCGGCCCGCGCGGCGGACGCCCGCCGCAAGTCACGCGCGCCATCGAGAACCTCAAGCTCGCCATGCGCATGCGCCTGTCGGGCGCGCCGCTCACCGAGCAGCAGGCGCACGACTTTGCCGCCGTGCTCGACAGCGCCGCACAGCAGATCGACAAGATCTGAGCCACCACCGAATCTCAACCCGCCCTGTTCCCACAGGATTCATGCAATGACTGACTTCAGTACTTCGCCAACCACTTCCGCACCCGACCGCACGCCGCGCCGGGTGCGGCATGAACTGCGCTTTCGCCAGCTCACGGTCAAGACCGTGGAACGCGTAACGCCGCACCTGATCCGCGTGACGCTCGCCGGCGACGACCTCGCGGGCTTCAACAGCCCCGGCTTCGACGACCACGCCAAGATCTTCTTTCCCGACGCCGCCACCGGCAAGCTCACGCTGCCGACCGCCGGCCCCGAAGGCCCGGTGTGGCCCGCAAGCGGCCGCCCCACCATGCGCGACTACACGCCGCGCCGCCACGACGCCAAGGCCGGCACGCTGGAAATCGACTTCGCGCTGCACGACGCCGGCCCCGCCACGCAGTGGGCGGAGCAGGCCAAGCCCGGCGACGTCCTCGGCGTGGGCGGCCCGCGCGGCTCGTTCATCGTGCCGACAGAATTCGACTGGCACCTGCTGATCGGCGACGACACCGCCCTGCCCGCCATCTCGCGCCGCCTGGCCGAGCTGCCGGCCGGCGCGCGCGTGGTGGTGCTGGCGGAGGTCGACAGCGAAGCCGACGAACTGCCCTTCGAGACCCGCGCCGAACTCACGCTGCACTGGGTGCACCGGCGCGGCGCCGAGCCGGGCACCAGCCCTGCGCTGCTCGACGCGCTGAAGGCCGCGAAGCTGCCGGCCGGCGACTTTCATGCGTGGGTGGGCTGCGAATCGGCCATCGCCAAGGCGCTGCGCGCGCATCTGGTGGGCGAGCGCGGCGCGAATCCGAAATGGACGCGGGCCTCGGGCTACTGGCGCCTCGGCGCGGTGGCGACGCACGACTCCCACGACGAGTGACCTGCTGGTATTGCTCCTTCCCCCGCTGGGGGAAGGCTGGGATGGGGGCAAGCGGCGTTCGATAAGCCGCTGGCCGTTCATAGGCCGCCATGCCCCCACCCCTGCCCTCCCCCAGCGGGGGAGGGAGAAATTCAATGCGGCACTTCCGCCGGGCCCGACGCCGCCGCACTCCGCCTGGGGCTGCGAATCAACAGCAGCAGCGGAATCGCCAGCACCGTGATGATCATCATGATCGCGAAGTCGTCCAGATAACCGACCAGCGCCCCCTGCCGCGTCACCTCGGCATTGAGCAGCGCCAGCCCGGTCATCGTGTCCGGCGACATCATCTGCGGCAGCGTGGAAAGCGCCTGGTTGCCCGGCGCCACGGTGGCGGCGATCTGCGCATGCGCCTTGCTCGAGCCTTCGGTCAGCAGCGCCTGCACGATCGAGATGCCCACGCTGCTGCCGATGTTGCGCAGCAGGCTGAAGATGGGCGTGCCCTGGTTGCGCAACCTCGGCGCCAGCGTGGCGAAGGTGGCGGTGGACAGCGGCACGAAGGTGAAGCCGATGCCCAGCCCCTGTATGAAGCCCGAGACGACGATCAGCGTGCTGTCCATCTGCAGCGTGAGCCGCGTCATCTGGTAGAGCGAGAACGCAGTGAGGCTGAAGCCCACGGCCATGATGGCGCGCACGTCCACCTTCTGCACCAGCCGCCCCACGATGATCATAGCGATCATGGTGCCGACGCCGCGCGGCGCCGTCACCTCGCCGGTGTAGACCACCGGGTAGCCCATCAGGCCCTGCAAAAAGTTGGGCAGCAGCGCCATCGTCGCGAACAGGATCATGCCGACGATGAAGGCGAACAGCAGCCCGGTGACGAAGTTGCGGTCTTTCAGCAGGTCGCGGTCGAAGAAGGAAACGCCCTGCACCGTCCACGTGTGGACCACGAAGAAGCCGAACGCCACCAGCGCGGCGGCGGCTTCGAGCTTGATCTCCCAGGAGTCGAACCAGTCCAGCTGCTCGCCCCGGTCCAGAAAGAGCTGCAGCATGCCGATGGCCAGGCTCAGCGTCACGAAGCCGAAGATGTCGAGCTTCTCGCCCTTCGGCCGGCTCTCCGGCAAATATCGCGCAATGCCCCAGAAGGCAAAGATGCCCACCGGCAGGTTGATGAAGAACACCCAGCGCCAGTCGAAGTTCTCGGTGAGCCAGCCGCCCAGCAGCGGCCCCAGGATGGGCCCGACCATGATGCCCGCGCCCCAGATCGCCATGGCCTGGCCGACCTTCTCGCGCGGGTTGATGTCGAGCAGCACCGCCTGAGAAAGCGGCACCAGCGCCGCGCCGAAGATGCCCTGCAGCAGCCGCGCCGCCACGATGCCGACCAGCGAGGTCGCGAGCCCGCACAGCGCCGAAGCCACGGTGAAGCCGATCACCGAGATGATGAAAACGCGCCGCCTGCCCCAGTGCCCGCAGAGCCAGCCGGTCAGCGGCAGCGCGATGGCCGAGGCCACGATGTACGAGGTCAGCACCCAGGTGATCTGGTCTTGCGAGGCCTGCAGGCTGCCCTGCATGTGCGGCAGCGCCACGTTGGCGATGGTGGTGTCCAGCGCCTGCATGATGGTCGCCAGCATGATCGAGATGGTGATCATGCCGCGGTGCGGCACCGTGGTTCCGGGAGCGACGCTCATGGCTTCTGCCCCCCGCCCGCGGTGATGTCCACCAGGCTGCCGTGCACCCTGGCGAGCAGGGCCAGCAGCTGCGCGCGCTCGGCCTGGGACAGCACCGCCATCACGCGGGCGTTGAGCCCGTCGCTGATGCTCAGCGCGGCGTCGAGCGCTTCTTCGGCGCTGGGCTCCAGGTGAATCTTGTTGACGCGGCGGTCGGTCGGGCTGGGTTCGCGGCGGATCCAGCCGGCAGCGGCCATGCGGTCGCACAGGCCGGCCACGGCCATCGGCGTGAGGTCGAGGCGCTGCGCGAGTTCAGCCTGCGACAGCGGCTCGTCTTCGTCATGCATGGCCAGCGCGCCGAGCAGGCGGCACTGGGCGCTGGTGAGTCCGATGCGTTCGCGCGCGAGCCGGTCGAACTCTTCGCTGTAGAGCTTGCCCACGCTCTTGACGAGGAAGCCGAAACGCTGGGTGAAGTCCCTTTTCATAAGGGACTGGATTATCTACATGTTTATTAGTTTGGCATTAGCACCCGCCGACTCATAGCCAGCCGGCCCGCCTGAACCGGTAATACAGGTAGCTGCAGGTGCTGAGGATGAGCCCCAGCGCCACCGCGTAGCCGTAGCGGAATTTCAGCTCCGGCATGTTCTCGAAGTTCATGCCCCAGATGCCGGCGAAGGCGGTGCACACCGCGAAGATGCTGGCCCAGGCGGCGAGCCGCTTGGTGACTTCGCTCTCTTCGATGGTCACCATCGACAGGTTCACCTGGATGGCGGTGGCGATGGTGTCGCGCATCGCGTCGATGGAGCCGTTGATGCGGCCCAGGTGGTCGCCCACGTCGCGGAAATATTCCTGCGAGCTCATGCATATCTGCGGCACCCGCCCGCCGTGCATCTTGCCGGCCGCCTCCAGCAGCGGCGCCACCGCGCGCTTCAGGATCATGCTGCGGCGCTTCAGGTCATACAGCTGCTTGATCTTGTCGCGGGCCGCGCCGCCCTGGCCGAAGATCTGCTGCTCGATGGCCTCTAGCTCCACTTCCAGCGCGTCGATCACCGGAAAGTAGCGGTCGACCACCGCGTCCATCAGCGCATAGAGCACGAAGCCCGCGCCGTTGCGCAGCAGCTCGGGTTCGCGTTCGCAGCGCTCGCGCACCCCCAGAAAGCCCTGCTGGCTGCGGTTGCGCACCGACAGCACGTAGTTGCTGCCCACGAACACGTCGACCTCGCCCACGTTCGTGCAGTGCTCGCCCTCGGGCGAGGGCTCCACCAGGTGCATGACCACGAACAGCGAATCGCCGTATTCCTCCACCTTGGGGCGCTGGTGGCCGTGGTGGGCGTCTTCCACGGCCAGCGGGTGCAGGCCGAATTCTTTCTGCATCTCGCCGAGTTCTTCGTCGGAGGCGTCGCTCAGCGCCACCCAGACAAAGCAGCCGGGCCGGGAGATGTAGTCGCTGATGTCCTCGACCGAGATGTCGGCGAGCTTGGAGCCGTTTTCATAGGCGACGCAGTTGATGAGCATCGGTACCCCCGGAATTCACGTTGGTGGAGTTCTGGATGGTGCCACGAGGCGGCGGCGGCTTCCGGCGCGGGTGCCACGGCGGATTCAGACTGGTCGGCTAGAGTTCACGTTCGTCCGTCTGGCAAATGGACATATAAATATATGAGGGGGAGAAAGCCATGGAAGCAAGTTCGTTCGAGGAATCGAACAAGTGAAGCGGGACATTCGTCTTGCGAAAACGCTGCTGCTGGCCGTCATGGTTTCAGTATCGACCGCCACGGTCTGGCAGCTCTGGGTGGCGCGCGACCAGACACTGGCCATGGCCGACACCAACAACCTCAACCTGGCCAAGGCGCTGAACATCTATGCCGAAGGTGTCTTCACCCAAAGCGACATGCTGCTTCAGGGCGTGGCCGAAACCTTGAAGGCGGAAGACGACCGGCACGAGCATCTGCAGCGCGTGCAGTCGCTGATCGAACGCCAGAAGCCCTTGCTCGACCAGCTCGACGGCGTCGCCGTACTCGACGCCCAGGGCAACTGGCTGCTGTACTCCAAGGGGCACGTTCCAGCGGGCACCAACAGCGCCAAACAGGCCTACTTCAAGCACCATCGCGAGAACCGCTCGAACGATGTCTTCATCAGCCCGCCGCTTCGCAACCCGTTCAGCGGCGAATGGGGAATCACGGTGAGCCGGCGCCTTGAAGACAGCGCGGGAAAGTTCTCCGGCGTTGTCGTCGTCGGGCTGGGCCTGCAGAATTTCCTGCGCGCCTTCGGCGCCATCGCGCTCGGCAGCAGCGGCACCATCGGCCTGACGACCGACAACGGAAAGATGCTGGTGCTCTATCCCTATCGAGAAAAAGACATCGGACTCGATTTTTCCGGGTCGGCCAATTTCCAGCGGCATTTTGCCGGCACGGTGGGCACGGCCTCTTTCCGCTCCAGCCTCGACGGCCTGCAACGGCTCTATGCATTCCGCAAGAGCGACCGCTACCCGGTGCTCACCAGCGTGACGCTCGGCCGCGACGAGGCGCTGAAAGCCTGGAGGCACCAGGCGCTGCTCACGACCGGCGTCGTGGGAGCCCTGCTTGCGGCCATGGCGGCGGTGGGTTGGCGGCTGATCGTCAACATCGGCCGCCGGATCAGTGCAGAGGCCTCGCTGGTGGCAGCGCGAGAGGACCTGTTGCAAGCCAACCGCCGGCTGGCGGTGCTGGCAACGCAGGACCAGCTCACCGGCCTGGCCAACCGCCGCAGCTTCGACGAAGTGCTGTCACTGGAATGCCGCCGCGCCGTCCGGGAAGGGGCGAGCCTTTCGCTGCTGCTGGTGGACCTGGACTACTTCAAGCGCTTCAACGACACATACGGCCACGTGGCCGGCGACCAATGCCTGAAAGCCGTCGCCGATGCATTGCAGCTGGGCGTCAAGCGCCCTGGCGACCTGGTGGCGCGCTACGGCGGCGAGGAAATGGCGATCATCCTGCCCAACACCGAGCTGCCGGGCGCCATGAGCGTCGCCGAACTGCTGCTGGGACGGGTTCGCGCGCTCGACATCCGGCACGGCGCCAGCCCGCACGAACGAGTCACCCTCAGCATCGGCGCGGCCAGCTTGCGGGGCATGCAGGCGAGCGGGGCGGAACAGCGGCTCATCGAAACCGCCGACCGCGCGCTGTACAGGGCCAAGGAAGGCGGGCGCAATCGCGCGATGGGGCATGAAGAGCCCTTGGGTGGCCGGCAGGCCGCCTGACACCGGCGGCGGCCTGGGGGTCAGGCACGCCGAACGTAAAATGCCCCGGCATTTCCACCCGTGCACACCCGTGCACACCCGTGCACATGCGGGCTCCGGCGCTGCGCTCCCCATGCACTCCCCCTGCAAGCCCCCCAGTCCCGAGGCGGCGGGCGACCGCTCCATGGCGCCCGGCCCTGCCGGCCCCGCACACCGGTGGCACGGATCGCAAGTTATTGATTGAAATGAACAAGACAGACGTCTCTGCGCACACGCCCATGATGGCCCAGTACCTGGGCCTGAAAGCCGACCATCCGGACACCCTGCTGTTCTACCGGATGGGCGACTTCTACGAGCTCTTCTGGGGCGACGCCGAGAAGGCCGCGCGCCTGCTCGACATCACGCTCACCCAGCGCGGCCAGTCGGCCGGCCAGCCGGTGGTGATGTGCGGCGTGCCCTTTCACGCGGTCGACACCTATCTCGCGCGGCTCATCAAGCTGGGCGAATCGGTCGCCATCTGCGAGCAGGTGGGCGAGGTCGGCGCCAGCAAGGGCCCGGTCGCGCGCAAGGTGGTGCGCGTGGTCACGCCCGGCACGCTGACCGATTCCGAACTGCTCAACGACAAAAGCGAATCGCTGCTGCTCGCGGTGCATGCGGGCTCGCGCAACTTCTGCGGGCTGGCGTGGCTCAGCGTGACCGGGGCCGAACTGCGGCTGGCCGAATGTCCGGCCGACACGCTCGAAGCCTGGATCGCACGCATCGCGCCGAGCGAATTGCTCTACAGCGCCGAGGTCACGCCGGCTTTCGAGCAGCGCTTGAAGGCCGCGCGCAGCGCCACGCCTTTCACGCTGTCGATCCGCCCTGCGTGGCAGTTCGACGGCGGACTGGGCGAGCGCAAGCTGGCCGAACAGATGGGCAGCAACAGCCTGGCCGCCTGGAACGCCGAATCGCTGACCAACGCACATGCCGCCGCCGCCGCGCTGCTGGGATACGCCGAGCACACGCAGGGCCGCGCGCTCTCGCACGTGCAGCGCCTTTCGGTCGAGCGCGACGGCGACCTGATCGAGCTGCCGCCCACCACGCGCCGCAACCTCGAGCTGGTGCAGACGCTGCGCGGCGAAGAGTCGCCCACCATGTTCTCGCTGCTCGACACCTGCATGACGGGCATGGGCAGCCGGCTGCTGAAGCGCTGGCTGCTGTCGCCCCGGCGCGAGCGCTCCGAGGCGCAGGAACGGCTCGAAGCCATCGGCGCGCTGCAGGCCACGGTGCTCGGCGCCACGGCGGCGCCCTGGCGCACGCTGCGCGAGCAGCTCAAGAACACCAGCGACGTGGAGCGCATCGCCGCCCGCATCGCGCTGCGGCAGGTGCGCCCGCGCGAGCTGCTGGCGCTGCGCCTGGCGCTGGCAAAGGCGGAGCAACTGGCGCCCCTGCTGCCCGGCGGCGCCGCGCTGCTGGCCCGGATCACCGAGCGCCTGGCGCCGCCTCCGGGCTGCGCCGACCTGCTGGCGAGCGCCATCAAGCCCGACCCGTCGGCGCTGGTGCGCGACGGCGGCGTCATCGCCACCGGGCATGACGCCGAACTCGACGAGCTGCGCGCCATCAGCGAGAACTGCGACGACTTCCTGCTCAAGCTCGAAGTCAGCGAACGCGAGCGCACCGGCATCAGCAACCTGCGGGTGCAGTTCAACCGGGTGCACGGCTTCTACATCGAGGTGACGCAGAGCGCGCTCTCGAAGGTGCCCGACAACTACCGCCGCCGCCAGACGCTGAAGAACGCCGAGCGCTTCATCACGCCGGAGCTGAAGGCCTTCGAGGACAAGGCCCTGAGCGCGCAAGACCGCGCACTGGCCCGCGAGAAGTGGCTCTACGAACAGCTGCTCGACGCGCTGCAGCCCTCGGTGCCCGCGCTCACGCAGCTGGCCGGCGGCATTGCCACGCTCGACGCGCTGTGCGCGCTGGCCGAGCGCTCGCACACGCTGCACTGGCGCGCGCCGAGCTTCGTGTCGCACCCCTGCATCGAGATTTCGCAGGGCCGCCATCCGGTGGTGGAGGCCCGGCTGGCGGAAAAGTCTTCGGGCGGCTTCATCGCCAACGACACGCAGCTCGGGCCGCAGCAGCGCATGCAGGTCATCACCGGCCCCAACATGGGCGGCAAGTCGACCTACATGCGGCAGGTGGCGATCATCGTGCTGCTGGCCTCCATCGGCTCGCACGTGCCGGCGGCCGCCTGCCGGCTGGGACCGATCGACGCCATCCACACCCGCATCGGCGCGGCGGACGACCTGGCCAATGCGCAGTCGACCTTCATGCTGGAGATGACCGAGGCCGCGCAAATCTTGCACAGCGCCACGGCCCAGTCGCTGGTGCTGATGGACGAAATCGGCCGCGGCACCAGCACCTTCGACGGGTTGGCGCTGGCCGCGGGCATCGCGGCCCAGTTGCATGACCGCAGCAAGGCCTTCACCCTGTTCGCCACCCACTATTTCGAGCTGACCGAGTTTCCGGCCACGCACCACGGCGCGGTGAACATGCACGTGAGCGCCACCGAAGCGGGCCGCGACATCGTGTTCCTGCATGAAATGCAGCCCGGCCCGGCCAGCAAGAGCTACGGCATCCAGGTGGCGCGGCTCGCCGGCATGCCGGCAGCGGTGGTCAACCATGCCCGGCAGGCGCTGGAAGCGCTGGAGTCGCAGCATGCGCAGACCCGCGCGCAGGTCGACCTGTTCGCGCCGCCCCCGGTGGCCGAGACGCCGCTGGTCAGCGCCGTAGAATCCGCGCTGGCTGCGCTCGACCCTGACGCCATGAGTCCGCGCGAAGCCCTCGATGCCCTGTATGCCCTTCAAAAACTGAATAAACGTGAACTCGGTGCCGCGTGATCGGGCACCGTTCATGCAAGACGAACCCATGACTTACTGCGTAGGCATCAAACTCAACGCCGGCCTGGTGTTTCTCTCCGACTCGCGCACCAATGCGGGCGTGGACCACATCAGCACCTTCCGCAAAATGATCGTCTACGAGCAGCCGGGCGACCGCGTCATGGTGCTGCTGTCGTCGGGCAACCTGAGCATCTCGCAGTCGGTGCGCGAAATCCTGCAGATCGAAGAACTGCGCGAGACCCGCGAAGACGGCACGCCCGGCGACCCCATCACCATCTGGAACGCCAAGAGCATGTTCGACGCCGCCCGCGTGCTGGGCTCGGCGGTGCGCCATGTGTACGACCGCGACGCCGAGGCGCTCAAGCATGCGGGGCTGGACTTCAACGTGTCCTTCATCTTCGGCGGGCAGGTCAAGGGCGAAGGCATGCGCCTGTTCCTGGTGTATGCGGCCGGCAACTTCATCGAGGCCACCACCGAGACGCCCTACTTCCAGGTCGGCGAGTCGAAATACGGCAAGCCCGTGCTAGACCGCGTGCTCACCCCCGAGACCCCGCTGGACGAAGCCGCCAAGTGCGCGCTGGTGTCGATGGACTCGACCATGAAATCGAACCTGTCCGTCGGCCTGCCGCTCGACCTGGTGGTGTACGAGGCCAACAAGCTCGAGACCGACCGCGTGATCTGCATCGACGCCGACAACCCCTACTACCGCATGGTGCACAGCAGCTGGGGCCAGAAGCTGCGCGAGGTGTTCGACAGCATCGAAGACCCTGTGTGGGACGACAGCCACACCGAGCATCCGCTGAAGATGCCGGCCACGCGCCACAGCGCGCTGCGCAAGATTTCCACGCCAGACGAAAAGCTCATCTGAACCCCGTGCCTCCCGTCGTTTTCTCGCACGGCAACAGCTTTCCTGCGAGCACTTACCGCGTCGTCCTCGACAGCCTGCGCAACCGCGGCTTCGAAGTCGACGCCATCGAGAAATTCGGGCACGACCCGAAGTACCCCGTTACCGACAACTGGCCGCACCTGGTGCAGCAGCTGGCCGACTTCGCCAAGGCACGCGCCGACCGGGCGGGCGGCCCGGTGTTTCTTGTCGGCCATTCACTTGGCGGCTTCCTGAGCCTGATGTGCGCGGCGCGGCATCCCGAGCTGGCGCGCGGCGTGGTGCTGATCGATTCGCCCATCCTCGGCGGCTGGCGTGCGAACACGCTCAACATGGTCAAGCGCACGCCGCTCATGAAGAGCATTTCGCCCGGCGCCGTCAGCCGCAAGCGCCGCAACAGCTGGGAGCACCGCGAGGCGGTGTTCGAGCACTTCCGCAGCAAGAAGGCCTTCGCGAAGTGGGACGAGCAGGTGCTGCACGACTACATCGACCACGGCACCTTCGACAGCGACGACACGCGGGCACTGAGCTTCGACCGCGACGTCGAGACCGCCATCTACAACACCCTGCCCCACAACCTGGGCGCCCTGCTGCGCGCGCACCCGCTCAAGTGCAAGGCCGCATTCATCGGCGGGCGCCAGTCGGCTGAGATGAAGCGCGTGGGCATGGCGATGACCCAGCAGGTCACCAAGGGCCGCATCGCCATGCTGGACGGCACCCACCTGTTCCCCATGGAAAAGCCGCTGGCCACAGCCGCGGCCGTGGAAGCCGCGCTGCGCAACCTGCTGTGACCCGCGTCGTCAGCCCTTGGTGACGTGCACCCCGGGCCGCTCGCCCGCATTCCACTTGCCACCCAGCGCCCGCTCGATCTGCGCGGCCAGCTGAAGCAGCAGCCCGTCGTTAGCCTGCGCGGCCTGCGCCTGGATGCCCAGCGGCAGGCCGTTTTCCTGCGAGGCCATCGGCAGCGAGATGCCCGGCATGCCGCAGAGATTGGCCAGTGGCGTGTAGGCGAAGTTCTTCCACAGGTTGGCGAACCAGTCGTAGACCGACGGGTTGGTGCTCGTCGTCAGGTACTCGCTGGTGCCTACCTTGGGTGTGGGCAGCGCGGTCACGGGCGTCAGGATGATGTCCCACTGCTGGAAGAAATTGCCGAAGGCGCGCGAGGTGGTGTTGAACACCGCCTGCATCTTCGATCGCTCGGTGTACGAGGTGTGCAGGCCCGCTTCCCAGATCTTGATGTTGATCGGCTCCAGCAGTTCGGCCGGCGGGCGCTCCAGCCCCAGGCGGTGCAGGTGGCCGTCGATGACCTGAGCGAAGTTGCTGATGTAGCAGGTGGTCTGCGCCGCGAAGGCAGTCTGGAAGTCGACCTCGGGCAGCGCCCATTCGACGTGATGGCCCAGCCCTTCGAGGAACTTGCCAACGCGCTCCAGCTCGGCCACGAAATGCGGCGTGGCGCGGAAATCGCCCCACTCGTGCGACAGCGCGATGCGCAGGCGGCCGGGGTCTTTCTTGATGAGCTCGCTGTACGGCTCGGCCGGCGACCAGAAGGGCATGAACTCGCCCGGCGCGCCGCCGCGTGCGTTGTCCACGAAGGCGGCGGTGTCGCGCACGGTGCGGCTGTGGCAGCCCTGGATCGACACCAGGCCTGACAGGTCCGACAGGCCCGGCGCCAGCGAGAACACGCCGCGTGACACTTTCAGGCCGATGTTGCCGTTCACGCCCGCCGGAATGCGGATGGAGCCGCCGCCGTCGGTGGCGTGCGACAGTGGCAGCACGCCCGCCGCGACCACCGCCGCGGTGCCGGCGGACGAGCCGCAGGTGGTGTATTCGAGGTCCCACGGATTGCGGGTGACGCTGATGGAGTTTTCGGCTGAGCTGCACACGCCGAACTCGGGGGTGGTGCTGCGGCCGACGATGTTGAGGCCGGACTTGCGCAGTTGCTGCGTGAGGAAGCTGTCGGCCGCGGGGCGGTGGCCCTGCATCATCATGGAGCCGAATTCCTGCAGCCGGCCCTTGAGGGTGGGACCCAGGTCTTTCATGAGGTAGGGCAGGCCCGCGAACACGCCTTCGGGGTTCATGCCGTCCTTGAGTGGATCGGCCACCACGTCGTCGAACACTTCGACGACGGCATCCAGTTGCGGGTTGACCTTCGCGATGCCGGCGGCGGCCTGTGCTGCAAGTTCTGCCGCCGTCACTTCGCCCTTGCGGACCCGTTCGGCCAGGCCGATGCCGTCATGCGAGGCCCATTCGTCCCAGCTCATTGCCAAAGTCATTTCTTCGTTCTCCGTTTGTGTTCAAGATAGGTTTGTTGGTTCAGGGCGAGTGCGCAGGCCACCGGGTACTCCCCTCCGCGAATGTCCCCCGGCCTTCGGCCTCCTCCTTTATTTCGCTGCGGGGAGCACCCGGCGCCCTGCGCACAGGGCACGCTGCTGGTGTGTGGCTGAACAACGATCGCTCTGTAAAACGATCACGCCGGCGGGGTACCTTGCGCAGCGAAATAAAGGAGGAGCCCGAAGGGCGGGGGACATTCGCGGAGCAAGGTACCCCGTCGGCGTGATCGCGCCCCGAACAACAACGACGCAAAAAATACATCAAGCCCACCCGAACCCCAGTCGCAGAAGCATCAGCGTACCCGTGCCGACAAGAATCGTCCCGGTCACGTCGTTTCGTCGAACGAGGTAGTAGGTCAATGCGGCGGCCACTGCAAAGAGCCGCGCATCGTGCCAGTCGGCCAGCATGCGCCCGTTGCTCAGGAACACGTCGGGCACCACCATAGCGAGCAGCGCCGCCACCGGCGCATGGCGCAATCCGCGCCACAGCCAGCCCGGCAGCTTCGGTTCGCTGTCGGGCAGCAGGAAGAAGCTGCGCGTGAGCACCGTCACCGCCACCAGCGCGCCCACGGCCAGCCACACATACACATCGTGGCCCAAGTGCATCAGCGCGTACCCCACCGGCGGTCGGCCCAGGTGCCGGCTGCGAAAGCCGTGACGATGGCCGCCACCACATTGAGGCCCATCGGCCACGAGGCCGTGGCCAGCGCCACCATGCCGGCGGCCAAAGCGGAGCAGCGCACCGCGCGGTCGGTGAGCATCGGCAGCGCGAGGGCCAGCAGCGCCAGCACGCCGATGAAGCGCAGGCCCCATGCGGCAGGAATCGCGTCGGCCAGGAAGATGCCCGCGAGCGACGCCACATGCCACGCCGCCCAGTTGGTCAGCGCGAGGCCGAGGAAGTAGCCCTGCTGGCGCGTCGTTGTGCGCCCCGAAGCCGGAGGCTGCGGGTGGCGCTGCACGAACTGCGCATACACCGGGTCGCCCGCAAGGTACGACAGCAGCACGCGCTGCATCCTGCGATGCCCGCCGAAATAGCGGCGCCAGTTCACGCTGAACACCACGAAGCGCAGGTTGAGCACGCACGCGGTCGCGACGATCACCCACAACGGCGCTCCGGCCGCGATGAGCGGCAGGCAGGCCAGCTGCGACGCGCTCGCGAACACCAGCAGCGACATGGCCAGGATCACGCCCAGCCCGACGCCGCTCTTGGCCATGGCCACGCCCGCCACCAGGCCCATGGCCATGGTGCCGAGCGCGGCACCCGCGATGTCTCGTCGCCCCTCGGCGAAGGCGCCGCGCCAGACGGGGTCGGCCATCGATGCGCGCCGGGCGCTCCACCGGCTCACCGGGCGCTCGCGAGTTCCGCACGCGGCGCGGCCGCCAGCAGCCGCCGCGTGTAGTCGTTGGCCGGCGCGCCGAACACCTGACCCGTGGGGCCTTGCTCCACGATGCGGCCCTGGCTCATCACGATGACGCGGTCGCACAGTTGGGCCGCCACACGCAGGTCGTGGGTGATGAACAGAATGCCCAGCCCCAGGTCGCGCTGGATCTCGCGCAGCAGGTCGAGGATCTGCGCCTGCACCGACACGTCGAGCGCCGACACGGCCTCGTCGGCCACCAGCACCTGCGGCTGGCAGGCAATGGCGCGCGCAATGGCCAGCCGCTGGCGCTGGCCGCCCGAGAACTGGTGCGGATAGCGGTCGAGCGCGGTGCGCGGCAGCTGGATGCGGTCCATCAGCTCCTCGGCGGTCTGGCGCGCATGCAGCTTGCTCAGGCCGAAGTTCATGGCGCCCTCGACCATCGACGAGCCCACGGTGCGGCGCGGGTTGAGCGAACGGTTCGGGTCCTGGAACACCACCTGCACCCGAGAGCGCAGCGGCCGCAGCCGGCCTTCGGGCAGGTCGCGCACTTCGGCGTCGCCCCAGAGGATGCTGCCCGCGCTGGGCGAAATCAGCCGGATCATGCAGCGCGCGAAGGTCGACTTGCCCGAGCCCGATTCGCCCACCACGCCCACAGTCTCTCCGCGATGCACGGCCACGCTGGCGTCCTGCAGCGCTGTGTTGTGCCTGGCGCGGCCGAGCCAGTCGCGCCGCGTGTAGATCTTGCCGACGCCATGGCCCGCCAGCAGCGGCTTGCCGCCGGGCAGCTCGCGCGCGGGCGGTGGCGTCATGCCGGGCACGGCGTCCAGCAGCATGCGGGTGTAGGCCTCGCGCGGCTTGCGCAGCACCTGTTCGCACGGGCCCTGTTCCACCAGCGCGCCGCGGTGCATCACCATCACGTCGTCGGCAATCTCGGCGACCACGCCCATGTCGTGCGTGATGAAGAGCACGGCACTGCCCTGCTCGGCCTGCAGCTCGGCGATGAGCTTCAGGATCTCGGCCTGCGTGGTCACGTCCAGCGCGGTGGTCGGCTCGTCGCAGATCAGCAGGCGCGGCTTGAGGATGATGGCCATCGCGATCACGATGCGCTGCCGCTGCCCGCCCGAGAGCTGGTGCGGGTAGCTCCCGTGGATGCGCGCCGGGTCGGGCAGCCGCACGCGCTCGAAGATGGAGAGGATGTGCGCCTTGCGCTCGGCCGCGCCCCACGCGGTGTGCGTGCGCAGCAGCTCGTCGACCTGCTCGCCGCAGGTCAGCACCGGGTTCAGCGCGGTCATCGGCTCCTGGAACACCATGCCCATGCCGGTGCCGCGCAACTGGCGCAGCCGCTTGTCGGAAGTGAAGCGGCCGTTGTCGACCAGCTTCTCGCCCGAAAGAATCACGTCGCCGCCCGCGAGCACCAGGCCCTTGGCCAGCAGCCCCATCACGGTGGTGGCCAGCACCGACTTGCCCGAGCCGGACTCGCCCACGATGCACAGCGTGCGCCCCGCCTCTATGCGCAGGTCGAGATGCTCGATGGCATGCGGCCGGTCGGCATCGGAGGGCAGCGCGACCCGCAGGCCGCGCACTTCGAGAATGGCGGCGCTTCGATTGGAATCAGTCATTGGATCGGCGCCTCACACGCGCTTGGAAAACTTGGGATCGAGTACGTCGCGCAGGCCGTCGCCCAGCATGTTGATGGCCAGCACCGTGGGCACCAGGAACAGCGCGGGGAACAGCACGTTGCCCGGGCTCTGCGAAAACTGTACGCGGCCCTCGGCCATGATGTTTCCCCAGGTCGGCACGTCCGACGGCAGGCCCAGGCCGAGGAAGCTCAGGATGGCTTCGGTCAGCACGGCGGAAGCCGCGATGAAGGTGCCTTGCACGATCAGCGGCGCCAGCGCGTTCGGCAGGATGTCGCGCCACAGGATGGTCGCGTCGGCCGTGGCCAGCGCACGCGCGGCCTCCACGAAGGGCTCGTCGCGCAGGCTCATCACCAGCGCCCGCACCAGCCGGGTCACGCGCGGCACCTCTGGCACCGCGATGGCCAGGATCACCGTGGGCAGGCTGGCGCCCAGCACAGCCACCAGCGTGATGGCGAGCAGCACCGCGGGAATGGCCATCACGCCGTCCATCACGCGCATCAGCACCGCATCGACGGCGCGGAAGTAGCCGGCCAGCATGCCCAGCAGGCAGCCGAAGGCAATGGCGACGAAGGCGGTGAACAGGCCCACCGTCATCGAGATGCGGGTGCCGTAGAGCACGCGGCTCCACACGTCGCGCCCCACGCTGTCGCTGCCCATCCAGAAGGTGTGGGCGAACTGGGCGCCGTCGGGCATGGTCACCTGCCCTGCGGTGCCGGCGCCTACCGAGATGAAGCTCGGGTCCATCGCGGACGGATCGAAGGTGCCGAGCCAGGGCGCCAACACGCCCAGCAGCGCCAGCACGGCCAGCACGACGACGCCGCCGCGCACGGCGGCGTTGCGCCAGAGTCTTTTCAGGGTGCTCATGTCAGTCAGTCAATCAATAGCGGATGCGCGGATCGATGAAGAGATAGCTCAGGTCCACCAGCAGGTTGACGGCCACGTACACCACCGCGAAGAACAGCACCACGCCTTGCAGCACGGGAAAGTCGCGGTTGAGCACCGCATCGACCGTGAGCTGCCCCAGCCCCGGAATCGCGAACACCGTCTCGGTGACCACCACGCCGCCCAGCAGCAGCGCCGCGCTCACGCCGATCACCGTGACCACCGGCACCGCCGCGTTGCGCAGCGCATGGTGCTTGAGCACTTCCAGCTCGGTGATGCCCTTGGCGCGCGCGGTGCGGATGTAGTCTTCGGTCAGCGCCTCGCTCACCGCCGCCCGCGTGACGCGCGACAGCAGCGCCACGTAGGTGATGGCCAGCGTGAGGCACGGCAGCACCAGCTGGTTCAGCCACGGCCCCACGCCGTCGGCGATGCGCCGGTAGCCCTGCACCGGAAACCACTGCAGCTTCATCGCCAGCAGGTAGATCAGCACATAGCCGACCACGAACACCGGCACCGAGAAGCCGGCCACCGAGAACGCCATGACGGCCTTGTCGAGCCAGCCGCCCATGCGCCATGCGGCCAGCGTGCCCAGCGGCAGCGCGATGGCCACCGCCAGCAGCAGCGTGCCGCCGGCCAGCGAAAGCGTGGGCTCCATGCGCTGGCCGATGAGCTCCGTCACCGGCTTGTTCAGGAAGAACGAGAAGCCCAGGTCGCCGTGCAGCACGCCGTTGCACCAGATCGCGAACTGCTCCCACAGCGGGCGGGTCAGGCCCAGTTGCACGCGGATGCGGTCCAGGTCTTCGTTGGTGGCGCTGTTGCCGCCGATCACCGCGGCCGGGTCGCCGGGGGTGAGGCGCACGATCATGAAGATCGCGAGCGCCACCACCAGCAGCACCGGCAACGTGGCGAGCAGGCGCTTGCCGAGGAACGTGAGCATGGGCTTATTGCTTCTTGATGTTCCAGTACACCTGCGCGCCGGCCGGCACCAGGCCGCTCACGTTCTTGCGCACCGCGGCGGGCTGGTTGTACTGGCCGACCGGCACGTGCGTGGCGGTCTCGAAGGCGCGCAGCTGGGCGGCCTGCGCCAGCTTCTTCTTGTCGGCGTCGGTCTTGGCCTGGGCGAACTGCACCTTGATCTCTTCGAGCCTGGGATCGTTCTGCCAGCCGAACCAGCCCTTGTCGCCGCTGGCGTTCATCATGGCCATGGTGATCGGGTTGAGGATGTCCGAGGCGGTCCACGAGGTCATGAACGCGCTCCAGCCGCCGGCCGAAGGGGCGTCTTTCTTGGCGCGGCGCGCCACCAGCGTGGACCAGTCCATCGACTGCATGTCGACCTTGAAGCCCGCCTGCTCCAGCTGCTGCTTGGCCACCAGCGGCAGCTTGCCGATGGTCGGGTTGTCGGTCGGGCGCATCAGCACCACGGGCTCGCCCTTGTAGCCGGCCTCCTCGAGCAGGGCCTTGGCCTTCTGCGGGTTGGCCACACCGGTGTAGTCGCCGGTCTGCTCCGATTCGAACAGCGTGCCGCACGGGAACATGCTCTTGCAGTAGCGCGTGAGGCCCGGCGTGCCAACCTGCGTGCGCAGGAAGGCTTCCTGGCCCAGCGCCAGCAATGCGGCACGGCGCACCTTCTCGTTGTTGAACGGCGGCTGCAGGAAATTGAAGCGCAGGATGAACTGGTTGCCCGCGGGCTGCGCGTCGATCAGCTTGATGTCGGGGTTGGTGCGCAGCGTGGCGTACTGTTCGAAGGCAGGCTGCTCGAGGATGTCGGCCTCGCCGTTGAGCAGGGCATTCATCTGCGTCTGCGCGTCGCGGATGATGAGCCACTCCACTCGGTCCACATACACGTTCTTGCCGCCGGCCGTGCCCGAGGGTGCCTCGGCGCGCGGCTTGTAGCGCATGTTCTTGGTGAACACCACGCGCTCGCCGGGGCGGAACTCGTCAGCCTTGAAGACGTAGGGCCCGGAGCCGATCGACTCCTTGATCTGCGTGTCGCCCGAGGTGTCGGCAATGCGCTTGGGCATGATGAACGGCACGTTCGACGAGGGCTTGCCCAGCGCTTCGAGCACCAGGCCGAAGGGCTCCTTCAGCACGATGGAGAAGGTCTTGGCATCGGGCGTCTCGTAGCGCTCCGTCACCTTGGCGAGCTGCGCGCCGAAGGTGTCGCGGCTGGCCCAGCGCTTGATGGAGGCGACCACGTCCTCGCTGGTGACGGGCTTGCCGTCGTGGAACTCCAGGCCGTCGCGCAGCGTGAAGGTCCAGGTCTTGTTGTCGGGCGACACCTTCCACTTGTCGACCATCTGCGGCTTGATATGGCCTTCGAGGTCGGTGGCGAAGAGCGTGTCGTACACCATGTAGCCGAAGTTGCGCGTCACGTAGGCCGTGGTCCAGATCGGGTCGAGCACGGTGATGTTGCTGCTCGGAATGATCTTGAGCGTGGTGGTCTGCGCCACGGCGGGAACGACGGCCGCGCCGGCCAGGAGCACGGCTGCGCCCCATCGGGCAAGGCGGCGCGACAACACGGCGCGCGAAGGCGAAAAGAGCTGCGGTTGCATGTGATTTCCTGAAGACGGCAAGGGCTCCATTGAGTCATCTGCCAGGTCAAATGCATATATACAGTTTGAATCGTCTGTAGTAGAACAGTCGCTCGCCTGTCCCGTGTTTGTCCCCGTGTTGGGGTTTTTCGTGCACACGAAGCGTGCACGCCTTGCCGTGATCACTGTCAATCCTTCGCTGCCCGCGCCCCTGGTTCGCCAGCTCTACGACGCCCTGCTGGCGCAGATCGCATCCAGCGCCATGAAGCCCGGCGACAAGCTGCCTTCGGTGCGCGCGCTCGCCACCGACTGCGGCGTGAGCACCATGACCGTCACCAACGCCTACCAGCGGCTGGTGGCCGAGGGCCACGTCGAGGCGCGGCGCGCCAGCGGCTACTACGTGGCCGAGGCCGAGCGCTCGGCCACGCGGCGCAAGCCCTTCCTGGGGCGCACCTCGGTCGACTCGCTGTGGCTGCTGAAGCATGTGTATGAAGACGACCGCACACTGCTGAACGCGGGCTGCGGCTGGATACCGCCCGAGATGCTGCATATGGACGGCGTACGCCGCGCGCTGGCCGCGCTGTCGCGCAAGCCGGGCACCGGCATCGCGAGCTACGGCACGCCCTACGGCTACCTGCCGCTGCGCCAGCAGATACAGACGCTGCTCGCGCAGCAGGGCATCGAGACCGCGCCGCACCAGATCGTGCTGACGCACGGCGCCTCGCAGGCGCTGAACCTGGTGGCGCGCTGCCTGCTGCAGCCGCGCGACGTGGTGCTGGTCGACGAGCCCGGCTCGACCAACCTGTACGCGATGCTGCGCTCGCTGGACCTGAAGCTGGTGGGCGTGGAGCGCACCGTGAACGGCCCCGACCTCGCGGCGCTGCAGGCGCTGGCGCAGCGCCACGGCGCCAAGGCCTTCTTCACCTCCGGCAACCTGCACAACCCCACGGGCAGCCAGTGCACGCCGGCCGTGGCGTACCAGATGCTGCGGCTGGCCGAGCAGCTCGACTTCCACATCGTCGACAACGACGTGATGGCGGGCCTGGAGCCGCCGGGCGCGGCCACCCCGCTCGCGAGCCTCGACCGCCTGCGCCGCGTGATCCATGTCGGCAGCTTCTCCAAGACGGTGTCGCCCGCGCTGCGCGTGGGCTTCGTCGCCTGCAGCGAGGAGTTCGCCGAGAAGATGATCCTGCAGAAGATGGTCAACAGCCTCACCACCTCGGAGCTCACCGAGCGGCTGCTGCACGGCGTACTGGTCGAAGGCCGCTACCGGGCCCACGTGGCAAAGCTGGCCGAACAGTTGCAGGCGGCACAGCGCACCGTGTGCGACCGGCTGGAGGCGGCCGGCATGCAGCTGTTCACTCGGCCGGCGGGCGGGCCCTTTCTGTGGGCACGCTTCGAGCGCGACGACGTCGACATGCGCGCGCTGGCGCAACGCGCCATTGCCGAAAGCTTTCTGCTGGCGCCGGGCGACCTTTTTCGCACCGATCTGCGGCCCACGCCGTGGCTGCGCTTCAACGTGGGTTACGCCGACGACCCGAAGCTGTATCGCTTCCTGGCGCAAGAAGCGAAAAGGCTGCGTTCCAAGGCCAAGGAGGACCCGGCATGAGGCAAAGGCGGCAAACTCCGAATAAGGGGTGCCCTGCCTAGAATCGCGCGGGTCATGAAGAAGCCCGAATCCGAATTCCCCTCCACCCCCGCGCTGGCCGACGCATTGATCGTCGATCCCTTCTATCTCGCGATCTCCGTCGATTTCGAGCACGACATGGCCGCCCGCAAGGCAGTGCTGGCCTCCTACTTCGCCTACTCGCTCGGCGAGGCTGCCCGGACCGGGCGCTGCCTGGCGACCGAAGACGGCCGGCTCGGCGCGGCCGCCTGGCTGCTGCCGCGCGCGGAGGCGGTAGATGCGGCCGAATCGGCGGCGAAGAACAAATTCCTCTCGGCCACGCTGGGCCCGCGAGGCCACGGCAACTACCACCGCATCGTCGAATTCATGGCCGCGCGTGCCCCGGCCGTGGTGCCGGAGGGTGCCTGGTATCTGTCGATCCTGGGCATCTCTCCCACCGCACAGGGGCGCGGGCTGGGCGCCCGGCTGCTCGCGCCGACGCTGGCCGAGGCCGATGCGGCGGGCGTGCCCTGCTTCCTGGAAACCTTCACGCCGCGCAGCGTGGCGTTCTACGAGCGGCTGGGCTTTCGCACGGCGGCGGAGCACCTGGAGCCGGTCACGCGTTCACCGTACGCGATCATGTGCCGCCCGCCCGGGACATACTTGGCAACCAGCCCGGAAAATAGCTGACCGTTCCAACCCTCGCGCCGCACTGGCCGAAGAACCGCCGAATGTCCCGAGTCCCTACCGAAGACGCCGAACCCGTCTCGCTGAGCCCCGCCCTCATCGTCGAGGACGACCCGGCCATGCAGGAGCGCCTGCGCCATGTGCTGTCCACGCTAGGCTGCGACGAGAACCGTATCGCGGTGGCCGACAGCGTCGCCGGGGCGCGGCAGCTGCTCGGCGAACATGACTACGGCGTGGTGCTGGTGGACATCGGCCTGCCCGACGGCAGCGGCGTGGAGCTGATCGGCTGGCTGCGGGCGCACCGCCCGGGCATTCCGGCGGTGGTGATATCGGCCTGGCGCACAGAAGAAATCATCTTCGCGGCATTGCGCGCGGGCGCCATCGGCTATCTGCTGAAAGAGCGCGACGACGTCGAACTGGGCATCGCGCTGCGCAGCATCCAGCAGGGTGGCGCTCCCATCGATCCGAGCATTGCGCGCCATATCCTCGGGTGGCTCGCGACGCAGCAGGCGCCGGCCGACGCACAGGCAAGCGCCCCCGGCGAAGCGGCGCCGGCCGCGCTGACGCGCCGCGAGCACAAGATCCTCGAGCTCGTGTCGCAAGGCCTGAGCAACCGCGACATGGCAGAGTCGCTGTCGATCTCCAGACTGACCGTGGAATGCCACACCAAGAACATCTACCGCAAGCTGGCCGTCAACTCGCGCACCGAAGCCGTCTTCCAGGCGCGGCGGCATGGCTTGCTGCGCTGACGGGCGCGCTGCTTCTTTTTCTTCTTGCGGCCCCCGCGGCCTTTGCCCAGGCCGGCGCGGAGGCACCCGCGCTGCGCGTGGAGGCCGTGCGCGCCACCGGCTGGCACGACACGGCCCCGCCCGCCGAGGGCTGGACACCCGTCACCCTGCCCGACAGCTGGGCCGCGCGCTGGCCGGGCTTCGACGGCGTGGTCTGGTACAGGCTGACCTGGGAACAGCCCGGGCAGGTGCGTGAAGCCGGCCTGCTGCTGCATTACCTGAACATGGCCGGCGAGGTGTCGCTCAACGGCACGCCGATTTCGCGCGACGACAGCCTGGTCGAGCCGCTCACGCGCGCCTGGAACACGCCGCGCTACTGGCTGCTGGCACCGCCGCTGCTCAGGCCCGGCACCAACACGCTGCTGGTGCGGGTGTCGGGCCTGTTCGCCTACCAGGCGGGGCTGGGGCCGGTGAGCCTGGGCACGCCGGCCGCGATGCAGGCGGATTTCGAGCGCGAGCGCCTGATCCGCCGCGACCTGCAGGTGCTGGGCCTGGCGGTGAGCGCGGCGGCCTCGGCCTTCTTTGCCGCGCTGTGGCTGCTGCGCCGGCGCGAGACGGCCTATGGCTGGTTCGCGCTGATGTCGGTGCTGTGGCTGCTGTTCGGCTACAACCAGATCGCGACCAGCCCCTGGCCCTTTGCCAGCAACCACAGCTGGCAGGCGCTGAACGTTTCGTTGCTGCTGGTCTTCGGCGTGTCGTACGTCGTTTTCGCGCTGCGCTTCTGCGGGCGGCGCATGCCGCGCCTGGAGGCCGCGGCGCTGCTGCTGGCGACGGCCGGCGTGCTCGACCTTTGGCTGGCGCCCGGCGCCGACCTGATCGCGCATCGAGCCGTCTGGACCCTGGTGGGTGGGCTCACCGTCATTGCGGTGAACGGCACTTCCATCGTGCATGCCTTGCGCCACCGAGACAGCCCGATGCGCTCGCTCGCCCCGTTCATGGCGGTGTCGGCGCTCACCGATGCGCACGACCTGCTGGTGTTCACGCAGATCATCGACAGCAACACCTACTACACGACGATGTCCTCGTACATCCTGCTGCTGGGCATGGCGCTGACGCTGGCCGCACAGTTCGTGAAGAGCCTCAAGCGCATCGAGAACTTCAACACCGAGCTGATAGAGGAAGTGAACGCCGCCAAGGCCGACCTGGCCGCCACGCTGGCGCAGCGGCATGCGCTGGAGCTGACGCATGCGCGCATCGGCGAGCGGGTGAATCTGGTGAGCGACCTGCACGACGGGCTCGGCGGCATGCTGGTGGGCAGCATCGCCAAGCTGGAGCGCACGCCCGAGAACCTCGGCGCGCCCGAGCTGCTCGCCATGCTCAAGCATCTGCGCGACGACCTGCGGCTGATCATCGATGCCACCGGCCGGGACGACGGCGCCCGCGCGCTGGGCGAACTGCTGGCACCGATGCGCTACCGCAGCGCGCAGCTGCTGGAAGCCAACGGCATCGACTGCCGCTGGAGCGTGTCGAACATCGAGACGCTCGAACTGACCGCGTCACAGAGCCTCGACCTGATGCGCTTCCTGCAGGAGGCGCTGACCAACGTGCTCAAGCACAGCGCCAGCCGGCGCGTGGACGTGACCGTCGCGCGCGCCGGTGCCGAGCTTCGGCTCAGCGTGCGCGACGACGGCCGGGGCTTTGCCGTGGAGAGCATCGACAAGGCCACCGGCGCGGGCCTTCGCAGCCTGCAGGCACGGGCGCGGCGGCTCGGGGCGCAGCTGCAGCTGCAGTCACGGCCCGGCGAAACGCAGGTGCTGCTGCGCATGCCGCTGGCCGCGCAGCCCTGAACTCAGCGGCCTCAGTCGGCCCAGACCACCGTGCCGGTCCACGCCGTGACCAGCACCACGATGCCGAACACGATGCGATACCAGGCGAACGGCACGAAGTTGTGGGTGCTGATGTAGCGCAGCAGCCAGCGCACGCACAGCCACGCACTCACGAACGAGAACAACAGCCCCACGGCGAACAGCGGAATGTCGGCCACCGACAGCAGCGCACGCTCCTTGTAGAGGCTGTACACGCCCGCGCCGATGAGCGTCGGGATGGCCAGGAAGAAAGAGAAGTCGGTCGCCGCCTGCCGCGACAGGCCCAGCAGCATGCCGCCGATGATGGTCGAGCCGCTGCGGCTGGTGCCGGGGATCATCGCGAAGCACTGCACCAGGCCGACCTTGAGCGCGTCCCACGGCGTCATGTCGTCCACGTGCTCGATGCGCACCGAGCCCGGCGGCCGCTTTTCGGCCCAGAGAATGATGAAGCCGCCGATGATGAAGGTGCTTGCCACCACGGTCGGGATGAACAGGTGCGCCTTGATGACCTTGCCGAACAGCAGGCCCAGCACCACCGCCGGCAGGAAGCCGATGAAGATGTTCAGCGCCAGCCGCTGCGCCCGGGGCTGCCGGGGCAGCGCGACCACGGTCGACTTGATCTTTTCCCAGTAGACCAGCACCACCGCGAAGATCGCGCCGGTCTGGATGGCGATGTCGAAGACCTTGGCCTTGTCGTCGTCGAAGCCGAGCAGCGAGCCGGCAAGAATGAGGTGGCCGGTCGACGAGATCGGCAGGAATTCGGTCAGCCCCTCCACGATGCCCATGATGGCGGCCTTGACCAGCAAAACGATGTCCACGCGTACTCCTTGAAAGAGCAGCAATTATCACGATGGCACTGGTCAGCCAGCGTTCAGGTAGCGCGGCAGGATACCCAGTTCAGGTGATATGCCGCCCCGCCGCGTTGACCCATAGTGGAAACCGGCCGGACAGGTTGTGATCCGGCGGAGTTTTGCCGATGCCCACCTTGACCCTCGGGGACCGCCTCGAAGAGCATGTTTCGACTGCCGACGACCACGGTGAAGACCGCCGCAAGAACATGCAGGACATCGAGAAAGAGCAATGCGCCTCGATGCGGCGGGTGGTCGAGGCCACCGGCGCCTCGGCCGGCGAACTGCGCCAGCTGATGCAACGGCTGCTCGACATCGACCGCAGCGGCCACAGTACCGGCATCGTGGCGCAGGGGCACATTGCCGCCGACCGCATGGAATCGGTCATGCAGGAGCTGGACCTCGGTGACGGCATCGCCGCCGGGCAGCGCACCGACGCGGCCCAGAGCATCGACTTCTGGCTGCTCGAGCCGCTGGACCCGGCGCACGACAAGAAGTGGTACGCCCGCTGGAAGTTCTGGAGCTTCATCCTCGGCGCCTCCGCGCCCGAGGTCTCGCTCACCCTGCAGGGACTGGCACTGAGGCCGACCGAGCCGGGCGACGCGCATGCCGACCTGGTTGCCAAGGCGCGCAAGGTGCTCGAAAGCTGGCGCCGCACCTCCGAGGCGCTGTTCTGGGGCGCCTTCGAGTGCTATGTGCGCCAGCAGTCGTTCTCGCTAGAGACGCAGGCCTACCTGATGCACTGCATCGCCGCCGTCTTCGCGGGCG
Source organism: Variovorax sp. (assembly GCF_965279555.1). Lineage (NCBI taxonomy): Bacteria > Pseudomonadati > Pseudomonadota > Betaproteobacteria > Burkholderiales > Comamonadaceae > Variovorax > Variovorax sp. Next base: position 3,161,073 of record NZ_OZ257247.1, read on the forward strand.
ACTCGATGAAGCTGTCGAACGCGCAGAGCGAGCAGCTCACCGGCATCCTCACCGACACCTACTGCGACGCGCTGGGCACGTCGGCGACCATGCCTTCGGCGGATATCTACCGGCGCCTGTCGCAGGGCCTGGAGGGCACCGACCGCGAGAGCCTGGTCACGCGCCGGCTGGGCCGCAGCGACGCGGCGCAGATCGCGATGACGGCGCTGTTCTCGGTCATCGAAAGCACGCGCGCCTCACGCTGAGCGCCGGCGCAGCGCGCGCACCGCGCTGTCGACCGTGGTCAGCACCGGCAGGCCGCTGGCCGACTCGCAGGCGGCGCGCGAGCGCGCCATGCTGAACTGCGCCAGCGCCAGCCGCGTGCAACCGCGTTGGCGCAGCGCGACGGCCTGGGCGGCGATGAGCGCGTCGTGCCGCTGCGCGTCGCCGGCGTTCAGCGCCTCGAGCGCGCCTTCGGCCAGCGCGAGTTCGAGCGGCGTTTCTTGCGGGAATTCGGGCGGCATCGACGCCAGCGTGGGCGCGAAGGTGGCGATCAGCCCGAGCCGGCCCTGCCCTGGCGCCGCCTCGTCGATCATGGCCTCGTTGGGCTTGAGCACCGGAATGCCCGCATGCCGCCGCGCCACCGCCTCGATGCAGGGCCCGAAGGCCGAGCAGGTGAAGAGAATGCCCCGCGCGCCGGTATCCACCGCGTACTGCGCCAGGCGCTGGAAGCGCTCGTGCATTGCATCGTCCAGCCCCTTGCCGCCCCGCGCGAGATCGGCCGAGAGGCTGTCGTCGAGCAGGTTCATGCGCTGCGCCTCGGGCCAGTCGCGCGCGAAGGCCTCGTTGATCGGAGCGACGGAGTGCGAGAGTGCGTGGATCAGGGCAATGCGGGTCATGGGGTCGTTTGGTTCAGATGCCTTTGGACGAGGGATTCGCGAACGCGTCTTTCGTCTCTGCGTTGAGCGGGTAGTTGATGTTGATGCCCTTCGGCGGAATCGGCGACATGAACCACCGCGCGTAGAGCTGTTCCATCTCGCCCGACTTCATCATGCCCGACACCACGCGGTCGACCAGCGCCTTGAAGGCCGGGTCGTCCTTGCGGAACATCAGCGACTGGTTCTCGGTGCGCAGGCTTTCGCCGGTGATGGCGAAGTCTTTCGGGTTGCGCGCATTGGCGAGCTGGCCGGCCAGCAGGATGTCGTCGAGCACGAAGGCCTGGGCGCGGCCGCTTTCCACCAGCAGGAAGGAATCGCTGTGGTCCTTGCCCGCCAGGTTGGTCACGTCGAGGCCGCGCCCCCGGTCGGCTTCGCGCAGCAGCCTGAACGAGGTGGTGCCGCTGGTGGTGGCTACCGTCTTGCCCTGCAGGTCGGCGATGCTTTTTATGCCCGAATCGGCCTTCACCAGCATGCGCACGTTGTAGCGGAAGATGTCCGGCGAGAACGCCACCTGCTTCTGCCGCTCGAGCAGGTTGGTGGTGGAGCCGCACTCGATGTCGACCGTGCCGTTCTGCACCAGCGGGATGCGGTTGGCCGAGGTCACGGCCTGGTACTTGATGTCGATGTTCGGCATCTTCAGTTCCGTCTTCACCGCGTCGACGATGCGGTGGCAGATGTCGATGCTGTAGCCGATCGGCTTGAGGTTGCCGTCGAGGTAGGAGAAGCCAAAGGACGACTCGCGGTAGCCGAAGGTGATGGCGCCGCTGGCCTTGATCTTGGCGAGCGTGTCGCTCTCCTGCGCATGCGCTGCGGCCAGGGGCGGCAGGAACGCGAAAACCAGCGCGAACGCGGCGGCACCGCAGGAAAACAGCGGACGAAGCTTGGGCATGAAACGCTCCTCGGAACGACGGTTGAAGAAAAAAACGAAGGGAAGGCGGTGCTCAGCGCGCGGCGGCGCGCGTCACGGCGTCGATCGATTCGGCCAGGCGCTCGACGATCCGTTGCAGGTCTTGCCGGGTGGCGATGAAAGGCGGTGCCAGCAGCACGTGGTCGCCCTGCCGCCCGTCGACCGTGCCGCCGAAGGGGTAGCACAGCAGGCCGCGCGCCATCGCGTCTTTCTTGACGGCGGCATTGACCTTGTGTGCCGGGTCGAACGGCGTCTTGCCCGCGCGGTCGGCCACCAGCTCGAGGCCCCAGAAGAATCCGCAGCCTCGGATGTCGCCCACGTGCGGATGCGCGCCCAGCGCCTCGGCCAGCATGGCACCGAAGGCGACGCCGTCCTCGCGCACCTTGGCGACGAGGCCGTCGCGCCGGATCACCCGCTGCACCGCGAGCGCGGCGGCGCAGGCCATCGGATGGCCCAGGTAGGTGTGGCCATGCTGGAAGAAGCCGCTGCCCTTGGACATCGCCTCGACGATGCGGCGCTGCGCCAGCACCGCGCCCACCGGCTGGTAGCCGCCGCCCAGCCCCTTGGCGATGGTCATCAGGTCGGGCACCACCCCTTCCTGCTCACAGGCGTGCAACGTGCCGGTGCGTCCCATGCCGCACATCACCTCGTCGAGGATCAGCAGCACGCCGTATTTGTCGCATACCGCGCGCACCGCCTTGAAGTAGCCGGGCACCGGTGTCAGCACGCCGGCCGTGGCACCGCCCACCGTCTCGGCCACGAAGGCGATCACGCGGTCGGCGCCCTGCGCGAGGATGGCGGCCTCCAGTTCGGCCGCCAGGCGCAGGCCGTACTGCTCGGCGCTTTCATCGGCGCGCTGCTCGCGATACGGGTAGCACGGCGACACATGCGTGGCCGGCACCAGGATCGGCGCAAAGGGCTCGCGCCGCCAGGCGTTGCCGCCCACCGCCAGCGCGCCCAGCGTGTTGCCGTGGTAGCTCTGGCGCCGCGCGATGAAATGGGTGCGCTGCGGCTGGCCGATTTCCACGAAGTATTGGCGCGCCATCTTGAGCGCCGCCTCCACCGCCTCGGAGCCGCCGCTCACCAGGTACACGTGGCTCATGCCCTCGGGCGCCGAGCCGATCAGCTCGTCGGCCAGCCGCTCGGCCACGTCGCTCGTGAAGAAGCTGGTGTGGACATAAGCCAGCGTGTCGATCTGCGCATGCATGGCCGCCAGCACCTCCGGATGCGCATGGCCGAGCGAAGACACGGCCGCGCCGCCCGAGGCGTCGAGGTACTCGCGCCCTTCGGTGTCGCGGATGTACATGCCGTGCGAGCCGGCGGCAACGGGCGGGGTCTGGCGGAGATGGCGGTGGAAGACGTGCGTCATGTCGGGCGGAGTCAGTGGATTTTTTGGAACTAACGTTTCGACTGAATTATTGTTTGGAACATTTGTTCCGTCAACTGTCGCCAAATGCCTGCTCCGGTACATTTGTTCCAACAGCAACAGAAGCCATCGAGAAGAGACATCGCCATGGGCGCCAGAGACCTGATACGCCAACGCTTCAACGAACTGAGCCCTGCGCTGCAGCAAGTGGCGCGCTACGTGCTCGACCACCCGAACGAGGTCGTCACCGGCTCGATGCGCAACGTGGGCACACGCTCGCAGAGCACGCCCGCCACGCTCGTGCGTTTCGCGCAGACCCTGGGCTTCGAGGGCTGGCCGCAGCTGAAGGAGGCGGTCGCCACCGACATGGGGCTGGACGCCGACACCTATGGCGAGCGCGCCAAGCAACTGGTCGGCCGCGCCAGGGACCAGAGCCTGACCGGCGAGATGTTCGAGGTGCAGCGCCGCAACCTGGAGGCCACCCACCGCCAGAGCGAGCAGGCGCTGCAGAAGGCCTGCTCGCTGATAGAAAAGGCCCCCGCCGTGCATGCGGCGGGCTTCCGGGCCTGCTTTCCCATCGCCTTTTCGTTCGTCTACGTGTATCGGCTGTTCCGCGACAGCGTGCATCTGGTCGATGGCCAGGGCGGCTCGCTGGAGATGCAGCAGCGCGCCTTCGCCAAGGGCGACACGCTGGTGGTCGCGAGCTTCGCGCCCTACTCGCGCGAGGCGCTGCAGGTGACGGAGGCGGCCAAGGCGGCGGGCTGCCGCATCGTCGCCATCACCGACAGCGCAGCCTCGCCGCTGTCGCTGCTGGCGGACGAAACGCTGCTGTTCACTATCCACAGCCCTTCGTTCTTCCCGTCGGTGGCGGCCGGCGTGGCGTTGACGGAAGCGCTGGTCGAACTGCTGGCCAGCCGCGCGGGCAAGCCGGGTATCCGGCGCATCGACCAGGCCGAGGCGCAGTTGTTCGAATCGGGTGCGTACCTGGTGCCGCCGGTCGTGCGCGGAGGCTGAAGCCCAGTCGCCTGCGCAGTCAGGCCAGCGCGCGCACCCTGCCGCTTTGCTTGCCGAGGTGGCGCACCAGCAGGTCCCGGTTGGCGGTGATGTGCTCGCGCATGAGCGCTTCGGCGTCGACGGCTTCCCGGCGGCTCAGCGACTCGACGATCTGCCGGTGTTCTTCCAGCGCCTGCTCGGCCTGGGCGCGGTGGTAGAGCGGCGTCGACGCGTCGCGGTTGTGCGGGCGCAAGTTGCTGTCGAAGATGATCGGCAACTGGTAGGCGCGGCCTACCGCCTCGCTCAGCCAGCGGTTGTCGGCCAGCATCAGCAGCTTGCGATGGAATTCGAGATTCAGGTCGTGCCAGCGCGTGGCGCGCTCGTCGCTCCAGCCGTCGGAGCGCATCACCTCGTGCTGCTCTGCGAGCATGGCCACCAGCCGTTCCAGCGCGGTGCCGTCCAACCCGCGCTCGCCGACGATGCGGCAGCCCATGCCTTCGAGGGTGGCGCGCACGCTGAAGGCGTCGAACACGTCCTTGGCGTTGAAGCGGCGCACCTGGAAACCCTTGTTGGGCAGATACACCAGCAACCCCTCGTCGGCCAGCCGCGCCATCGCGCCGCGCACAGGCGTGCGCGACACGCCCAGTTCGTTGGCGAGGGTGATCTCCATCAGGTGGGAGCCGGGTGCGATCACACCGTCGAAGATGCGATTGCGCAGCGTATCGGCCACGGACAACGCGCGTGTCCGGGAGGTATCTGGGGGGGTCATCGGAAATCGGAAACGGGTGCGCCCGGGATCAGGCCGCGCGGATGGTACGGCCCGCTATCAAAGCTTCATATCCCCGATTTCCGTAAAAATCCGATTTCGGACCTTTTCGATGAATAGGGAAAATCTCTTAACATTTACTAACACATTTAAGAATAAACACTGTAGTCCTACTTGGGAAGTACTACCTAAGCACCTTTTGGGTGCTTTTTTCATGTTTATTTCAGGAACGGTCCATGGAACGGAACCGCGTTCTGAAATGGAAGTCAAAAAACTTGTCGCGGCGCCTTGTCGCGACAGGAGTAACGACCATGAAGCAAGTCAAGCATTGGCAGGACCCCGTCAACGCCGTCGCCGGCGCGTGGCTGATCGTCTCGCCCTGGGTCCTGGGCTTTTCGGACATGTCGTCCGCAATGTGGACGATGGTGGCGACCGGCATCGTGCTGGGCGCAGTGGCGCTGGGCGCGACCTTCGTGCCGCGACAGTGGGAAGAATGGACCGAGGTCGCGCTGGCGGCCTGGCTCGCGGTGTCTCCCTGGCTGGTCGGGTTCCGTGGCTTGGAAACGGCGCTGATCAACGCGGTGCTCGTGGCCGCGGTGATCCTGGTGCTGGCGCTGTGGGTGCTGGTGACGGACAAGGACTATCTCGGCCAGGCGATGGACCGTCCGGCGCACTGACCGGCGACGCTTCATCGGAACAGGAGCCGGCGCCCTGGGCGGCGGCCGGGCCGTCAGGCACTCACGGCCTGGTGGGTGACGCGGGTGACGCAGCGGGCTGCTCCGGCTGCGCCTCGCCCTCCATCCAGCCCGCATGCCAGCCGCCGCCCAGCGCCTGGATCAGCGAAACGGCGGCGAGCTGCCGGTTGAGCTGCACCTGCACCAGCGTGCGCCGCGCGTTCAGTGCGGACACCTGGGCAGTGACCACGTCGGTGTAGGCCACCAGCGCCGAGCGGTATTGGTTGAGCAGGATCTGCTCGGTCTTGTCCGCGGCCGCGGAGGCCTCGCGGTACATGCCCTCCTGCTGCGCCAGCGTGGCGCCAGCGGTGAGCTGGTCTTCCACGCCCTGGAATGCGGCAAGCACGGTCTGGCGGTAGCGCGCCACGCTGGCGTCGTAGCTGGCCTTGGCCGCGTCGACACTGGCCGAGATGGCGCCCGCGTCGAACAGCACCTGCGCCGCCGAGAGGCCGAGCGACCAGAGCGTATTCGACGCGTTGAACAGGTCGCCGACCCGGCTGGCGCTGCCGCCGATTGCCGCGCTGAGATTGAAGCTCGGGAAATAGGCCGAGCGCGCGATGCCGATCTGCGAATTGGCCGAGGCCACCGAGCGCTCGGCGGACGCGATGTCGGGCCGGCGCTGCAGCAGGGTCGAAGGCACGCCGGTCGGAATGCCTGGCACGGTCTGCTTCCAGGCCGCGGCCGGCAGGCTGAAATCGGCCGGCACCGCACCCACCAGCATCGCGATGGCGTGCTCGAAGGTGGCGCGGTTGCGCACCAGCGTCAGGCGCGTGGCGCGTGCCGTGGCCAGTTGGCTCTGCGCCTGCAGCACGTCCGACTGCGCGGCAATGGCCGCCTTGTAGCGGTTGCTGGTGATGGTGTAGGCGCGTTCGTAGCCCTCGATGGTCTGGTCGAGCAGCCCGATTTCCACGTCGGCTTCGCGCAGCGAAAGGTAGTTGGTGGCCAGGCTGCCTATGGCCGACAGGCGCGCCGACGCAAGATCGGCCTCGCTGGCCTGCGCGTTGGCCGATGCGCTGTTCACGGACTCGCGCAGCCGGCCCCAGACGTCGGGCGCCCAGGTCGCGTCGAGCGTGGCGGAGAAAGAGTTGGAGGGGCTGGTGCTGCCCGTGTCCGAGCGCTTGCCGGAGCCGTTGAGCGACACCTGCGGGAACAGCGCCGCGCGCTGCCCGCGCACCAGCGCCTGCGCATTGGCGTAGTTGGCGACCGCCGCGGCGATGTTCTGGTTCGACACCTGCACCCGCGAGGCCAGCTCGTCGAGCGTCGGGTCGCCGAACAGCTTCCACCATTCGCCGCGGTCCAGCGCATCGGCCGGCGCGGCGGGCAGCCAGCCTTCGGCGGCCTTCTGCTCTTTCCAGTCGTTCGGCAATGCGGTCACAGGCTGGTGGTAAAGCGGGCCGACCGAGCAGCCCGCGAGCAGCGCGGCCAGCGCGAGCGCCGGGAGCGAAAGGCGCCCCGGCGCGCGAGAGGAAAAAGAAAGCAGTGCGTTCATGGCGATGGTCTCAGGCGGTCGTGGCACGGCTCAGTTCGTGTTCGTGGGCGCTGCGGCGGCGCAGCTTGTCCAGCAGCAGGTAGACCACCGGCGTGGTCAGCAGGGTCAGCATCTGGCTGGCGATCAGCCCGCCGATGATGGCCACGCCCAGCGGCCGGCGCAGCTCGGCGCCTTCGCCGAAGCCGATGGCCAGCGGCAGCGCGCCGAGAGCGGCGGCCAGGGTGGTCATCAGGATGGGGCGGAAGCGCAGCAGGCAGGCCTCGCGCACCGCCTCCAGCGGGCTGAGGCCGCGCGAGCGCTCGGCCTCCAGCGCAAAGTCGATGATCAGGATGGCGTTCTTCTTGACGATGCCGATCAGCAGGAACACGCCGATCAGCGCAATGATCGAGAACTCCATGCGGAACATCAGCAGCGCCAGCACCGCGCCCACGCCGGCCGAAGGCAGCGTCGACAGCACGGTGATCGGATGCACCAGGCTTTCGTACAGGATGCCCAGCACGATGTAGATGACGACCAGCGCCGCCAGGATCAGCATGGCCTGCTGGCTCTGCGACTGCTGCGCGCTCGCCGCCGTGCCCGCAAAAGCGCCGCGCACGTTGATGGGCATGGCGATGTTGGCCTCGGCCTTGGCGATGGCCTCGCGCGCGTCGCCCAGGTTGGCGCCTTCCACGAGGTTGAACGAGATGGTGGTCGCCAGCTCGCCGTCCTGGTGGCTGACCGAGGTCGCCACCGAGCTCTCCTGGAACTTCGCCACCGCGGACAACGGCACCAGGGACGTGGCCGTGTTGCTCAACACGTTGCCCGACGAGGCATTGCGCAGCGCCGGGTTGGCCGAGACCGGCACGGCGGTGCTCGACGAACTCGTGGCGGCAGAACCCGCGCCGGTCTTGCTGCCCGACTGCGCCGAATTGGAAGTGGTGGTCGGCGCCGCGACCTGCGTGGTCACCGCCTGCCCCGCCACCACCGTGGTCCTGGTGGCCGGCACGTACACGTCGCTCAGCGAATTGGGGCTTTGCGTGTAGCGCGGCGCCCATTCCATGATCACGTGGTACTGGTTGAGCTCTGTGTAGATGGTCGCCACCTGCCGCTGGCCGAAGGCGTTGTAGAGCGCGTTGTCCACGGCGGTGGAGGTCACGCCGAGCCGGTTCGCGGTGTTTTTGTCGACCTGCGCCATGGTCTCGACGCCGTTCTCGGTCTGGTCGGTGTCGACGTCTGTCAGCACCGGCTGCAGCTTCAATTCGTCAGCCAGCTTGGAGGCCCATGTGCGCAGGTCGGCCAGGCTGTCGCTCTTGAGCGTGTACTGGTAGGTCGAATTGCTGGAGCGTCCGCCCGAGCGCACGTCCTGCACCGTGCCCAGGAACACGCGCAGGCCGGCCACCGCGTTGAGCTTGGGCCGCAGCCGCGCGATCACGGCAAGGCCGCTGTCCTTGCGCTGGCTGGCCGGCTTCAGGTTGACGAACATGAAGCCGCCCCCTGCCCGGCTGCCGCCGGTGAAGCCGACCACCGTGTCGACCGCCTCGTCGGCGCGGATGATGTCGACCACCTCGCGCAGCTTGGCGGCCATGGCCTTCGACGAAATGCTCTGGTCGGCGCGCAGGCCGCCGTTGAGCTGGCCGCTGTCCTGCTGCGGGAAGAAGCCCTTGGGCGCGGCGCTGAACAGGTACACGTTGAGCCCCACCACCGCCACCAGGATCAGCATGACCAGCCCCTTGCTGTCCAGCGCCCAGTCGAGGCTGTGCTCGTAGCGCTTGAGCACCCAGTCGTAGCTGCGCGCGGCCATGCGACCAAAGCGGCCCTGCGGCTTGTTCTTGCCGTGCTCGCCGCCGGGCTTGAGCATCCAGGCGCACATCATGGGCGTGGTGGTCAGCGAGATGACGAGCGAGATCATCACCGCCGCCGACAGCGTGACCGCGAACTCGCGGAACAGCCGCCCCACCTGCCCGCCCATGAACAGCAGCGGAATGAACACCGCCACCAGCGACACGCTGATCGACAGCACGGTGAAGCCGACTTCCTTGGCGCCCAGCAATGCCGCCTTCATGCGCGTCATGCCCGACTCGATGTGCCGGCTGGTGTTCTCCAGCACCACGATGGCGTCGTCCACCACGAAGCCGGTGGCCACCGTGAGCGCCATCAGACTCAGGTTGTTGAGGCTGAAGCCCAGCAGGTACATGACCCCGAAGGTGCCCAGCAGCGCCGCCACCGTGGCCACGGCAGGCACGATGGTCGCGCGCACGCTGCGCAGGAACAGGCTGACCACCAGCACCACCAGGATGACGGAGATGACCAGCGTGAGCTCGACCTCGCGCAGCGAGCCGCGTATGGAGTTGGTGCTGTCAGAGGCCACCTGCAGCGTGACGTCGGGCGGCAGCTGCGCCTGCAGTTCGGGCAGCAGCGCGCGCACGCTGTCGACCGTCTCGATGATGTTGGCCGAGGGCTGCCGCGTGATCAGCACGATGATCGCGGGCTCGCCGTTGAACAGGCCCAGCGTGCGCGTGTCTTCCACGCCGTCGAGCACCTCGGCCACGTCCTGCAGCCGCACCGCCGCGCCGTTGCGCCAGGCGATGACCATGGGGGCGTAGTCGCTAGCGCGCAGGGCCGGCGTCTGGGTGTAGATCTGCAGCTTGCGGCCCTCGCCCTGCACCATGCCCTTGGGCCGGTTGGCGTTGGAAGCCTGGATGGCGGCGCGCACGTCCTCGGTGCTGATGCCGTAGCGGTTGAGCGCGAACGGCAGCAGCTCGATGCGCACCGCGGGCAGCGAGCCGCCGCCGATCTCGACGTCGCCCACGCCGTCCACCTGCGACAGCCGCTGGCTCACGATGTTGGAGACCGCGTCGTAGATCTGGCCCGGCGTCTTGGTCTTGGAGGTGAGCGCCAGGATGATCACCGGCGACGAGGCCGGGTTCGCCTTGCGGTAGGTCGGGTTGCTGCGCAGCGTGGCGGGCAGGTCGACCCGGCTGGCGCTGATGGCGGCCTGCACTTCGCGCGCGGCGCCGTTGATGTCGCGGCTCAGGTCGAACTGCAGCGTGACGCGCGAGGTGCCGACCGAGCTGGTCGAGGTCATCTCGTTGACGCCCGCGATGGTGCCCAGGTGCCGCTCCAGCGGCGTGGCCACGCTGGTGGCCATGGTCTCGGGGCTCGCGCCCGGAATGGACGCGTTGACGGAAATGACCGGGTAGTCGACCTGCGGCAGCGGCGACACCGGCAGCACGAAGAACGCGGCAATGCCGGCCAGCGCAACGCCGATGGTCAGGAGCACCGTGCCGATGGGGCGGCGCACGAAGGGCAGCGAGAGGTTCATCGCCCGGCCCCGGCAGATTGGACGGCGCGCAACGTCAAGCCGCTTCCTCCTCGATCGTGCGCCGGGTGCTTCCCCCGCCCAGCCGGTCGAACGCGAGATAGATCACCGGCGTGGTGAACAACGTGAGCAGCTGGCTCACGATCAGGCCGCCGAATATGGCCAGGCCCAGCGGGCGCCGCAGCTCTGCGCCGTCGCCGAAGCTCAGCATCAGCGGCACGGCGGCGAACAGCGCGGCCAGCGTGGTCATCAGGATGGGCCGCAAGCGCAGCAGCGCCGCCTGGTGGATCGCCTCGCGCGCCGACTTGCCCTGGTTGCGCTCGGCGTCGATGGCGAAGTCGATCATCATGATCGCGTTCTTCTTGACGATGCCGATCAGCAGGATGATGCCGATGATGCCGATCACCCCCAGGTCGTTGCCGGTGATCATGAGCGCCAGCAGCGCCCCCACGCCGGCCGAGGGCAGCGTCGACAGAATGGTGAGCGGATGCACGTAGCTTTCATACAGCACGCCCAGCACGATGTAGACGCACACCACCGCAGCCAGGATGAGCCAGAGCTGGTTCGACAGCGACCGCTCGTAGGCGCCCGAGGCGCCGAGGAAGCTCATGGTGATGCTGCCGGGCAGCCCGATTTCCTTGGCCGCCGCGCGGATGGCATCGACCGAGGAGCCGAGCGACACGCCCGGCGCGGTGTCGAAGTTCAGCGTGCTGGCCGGGTACTGCGCCACGTGCGTGATCTGCAGCGGCGCCTGCTGCTCGCTGATGTTGGCAATGGCCGAAAGCGGCGTGGCCGTGCCCGAGCCGGCAATGAGGCTGAGCTGGCCCAGCGACTGCGGCGTGTTCACCATGCCGGGCATGGCTTCGAGGATCACCCGGTACTGGTTGGTCTCGGTGAAGATGGTCGAGACGATGCGCTGGCCGAAGGCGCTGTAGAGCGCGTCGTCCACCGTGCTCGCGGTGATCGACAGCCGCGCGGCCGTGTCGCGGTTCACGTTCACGAAGGCCGCCAGGCCCTGCGCGCCCGCGTCGCTGCTCACGTTGCGCACCTTGTCGGAAGTCTGCAGCCGCGCCACCAGCTTCGTCATCCATTCGGTGATGGCGGCGCTGTCCACGCCTTCGAGCGACACGCGGTATTCGGTCGGGCCGGTCTCGGCGTCGATGGTCAGGTCTTGCGTGGGCTGCAGGTAGAGCGTGACGCCGGCCACGCCGCGCACATGCTCGCGCAGGCGGTCCATGATCTTCTGCTGGTTGTCGTGGCCGGGCTTCAGGTTGATCAGCATGCTGCCGGTGTGCAGCATGGTGTTGTTGGCCGCGTCCACGCCCACGAAGGAGCTGAGGTTCTCCACATCGGGGTCTTCGAGGATCGCGTGCGCCGCCTGTTGCTGCAGCTGCGACATGCGGTCGAAGGACACGTCCTGCGCGGCCTGGATGCGCGCCTGCAGCTGCCCGGTGTCCTGCGTCGGGAACAGGCCCTTCGGGATCGAGAGGTACAGCACCACCGTGAGCACCATGGTGAGCAGCGCGACCAGCAGCGTGAGCGGCTGGTGGTCGATCACCCAGTGCAGCGAGCGGTCGTAGCGCACCATCACGCCGTCGAAGAAGCGCTGCGCGCGCGCGCCGAGGCCCTGGCTGGCGGCGTCGCGCTTCGGCTCGTGCTTGAGCCAGCGCGCCGACATCATCGGCACCAGCGTGAGCGACACCACGGCGGAAATCAGGATGGTGATGGCCAGCGTCACCGCGAACTCGCGGAACAGCCGGCCAACCACGTCGCCCATGAACAGTAGAGGAATCAGCACCGCGATGAGCGACACCGTCAGCGAGATGATGGTGAAGCCGATCTGCGTGGCACCCTTGAAGGCGGCCTGCAGCGGTTTTTCGCCTTCCTCGATGTAGCGTGCGATGTTCTCGATCATGACGATCGCGTCGTCCACCACGAAGCCGGTGGCGATGGTCAGCGCCATCAGGCTCAGGTTGTTGAGGCTGTAGCCCAGCAGGTACATCAGCCCGAAGGTGCCGATGAGCGAAATGGGCACCGCGATGCTGGCGATGACGGTGGCGCGCAGGCTGCCCAGGAAGGCGAAGATCACCAGCACCACCAGCACCACGGCCAGCACCAGCTCCATCTCGACGTGCTCCACCGAGGCGCGGATGCCGGCCGTGCGGTCGCTGAGCACGGAGATGTTCAGCCCGGTGGGCAGGCCGGCCTGCAGCTCGGGCAGTTGCGCCTTGATGGCGTCGACCGTGGCGATCACGTTGGCGCCGGGCTGGCGCTGCACGTTCATGATGATCGCCGGAATAAGCTTGGTGCTGCCGTCTACCTTGCTGCCGGCCCAGGCGCTGAGCTGTGTGTTCTCGGCGCTGTTGACCACCTGGGCCACGTCGACCATGCGGATCGGCGCGCCGTTCTTGTACGAAACGATGAGGTTCTTGTAGTCATCGACCGTGAGCAGCTGGTCGTTCGAATTGATGGTGTAGGAGCGTTTGGGGCCGTCGAAGCTGCCCTTGGCGCCGTTGGAGTTTGCCGCCGCGATGGCGGTGCGCAGCGTGTCCAGCCCGATGCCGTTGGTGGCCAGCGCCTGCGTGTTGGCCTGGATGCGCACCGCCGGGCGCTGCCCGCCGCTCAGCGACACCAGCCCCACGCCCGAGACCTGGCTGATCTTCTGCGCGAGCCGGGTGTTGACCAGGTTCTGCACCTCGGTGAGCGGCAGCGTGTCGGAGGTGATGGACAGCGTGAGCACCGGCGCGTCGGCCGGGTTGACCTTGGCGTACACCGGCGGCGCCGGCAGGTCGGCCGGCAGCAGCGAGCCGCCGGCGTTGATGGCGGCCTGCACCTCCTGCTCGGCCACATCCAGCGTCTGGCCGAGCGAGAACTGCAGCGTGATGATCGACACGCCGGCCGCGCTGGTCGAGCTCATGCGGTCGAGCCCCGACATCTGGCCGAACTGCCGCTCCAGCGGCGCGGTGACGGTGTTGCTCATGACCTCGGGGCTGCCCCCGGGGTAGAGCGTCTGCACCTGGATGGTCGGGTAGTCGACCTGCGGCAGGGCCGACAGCGGCAGGAAGCGGAACGCCACCAGGCCGGCCAGCACGATGGCGACCATCAGCAGCGAGGTCGCCACCGGTCGGAGAATGAACGGGCGTGAGGGACTCATCGGTCGCGGCGCTTGCGGTCGGTCTGTCTGGTTGGCGCGCCAGCTGTCAGCGCATCGTGCCGCCGGGCGCGGCGGGCGGCGTGCCCGGCTGCACCGCGGGCGCGGGCGGAGGCACTGAAGGGGTGGCCGAGTCGGACGAAGCCGGCCGCTGCCGCGTGCCCGCGCCTTCCGCGCCGCCCGCGCCGCCTTCTCGCCGGCCACCTCCGCCAGCACCGCCGCGCTCGCCGCGATGCACGCGGCGCTCCCCGGAGGCCGCGCCCGCCGGCGGTGCCGCCGGCCGGTCGACCGTGGTCTGCACCCGCGCGCCGTCCTTCAGGCGGTCGCCGCCCTCGGTCACGACCTGCTCGCCGGCCGCGAGGCCGGACATGATCGCGACGTTGTCGACGCTCGACTCGCCGCGCGTCACCGTGCGCTGCGCCACGGTGCTGTCATCCTTCAGCACATACACGTAGTCGCCGTTGGGCCCGTGGCGCAGCGCCGTCACCGGCACAACCACCGCGCCGCTCACGGTGCGCAGCAGCAGCCGCAGGTTGACGAACTGGTTCGGGAACAGCGTGTTGTCGGCATTGGAGAAGCGGGCCTTTGCCTTGACGGTGCCGGTCGCGGTGTCGACCAGGTTGTCGAGCGTGGCGAAGGTGCCGGTGGCGAGCCTGCGCGTGCGCGTGCGGTCGAAGGCGGTGGCGTCGAGCTTCGCGCCCTGTGCCAGTCGGTCCTGCACCTCGGGCACGCGGTCTTGCGGAATCGCGAATTCGACGTCGATCGGCGCGATCTGGGTGATGGTGGCGATGCCGTTGGTGGCTCCGGTCGAGATGTAGTTGCCCGCATCCACCGGCCGCAGGCCGATGCGCCCGCTCACCGGCGCGGTGATGCGGCTCCAGGTGAGGTTGAGCCTGGCGGTGTTCTCGTTGGCGCGGTCGATGGCCACGGTGCCTTCGAGCTGCTTGACCAGTGCGGCCTGGGTATCGACGTCCTGCCGGGCGATGGAGTCCTGCCCGAGCAGGGTCTGGTAGCGCGACAGCGTGACGCGCGCCGCCGCCAGCTGGGCCTCGTCGCGCTGGCGTGCGCCGCTGGTTTGCGCCAGCGCGTTCTGGAACGGTTGCGGGTCGATGGTGGCCAGCACGTCGCCCTTCTTGACCATCTGCCCTTCCTGGAACAGCACCGCGGTGAGCACGCCCGACACCTGCGGCTGCACCACCACGTTGGCCAGCGGCGTGACCGTGCCCAGCGCCTCGAGCTGCACCGGGATGTCGGCCTGCTTGGCGGTTGCAATGCCGACCGTGCTGGTGGCCGCGCCGCCAGGGCCGCCGAGACCGCCACCGCCGCGTGCTCCCGGGCCACCCGCGCCGCCGGGACCGCCCGGCCGGCCGCCCGGGGCCGCGCCCGGCGCACCCGCGGGCGTCTTCGCGCGCTGGATCAGATACCAGGCACCGCCCCCCAGAACCGCGAGCAACAGCAGAGTCAGCAACGCCCCGACCCAGCGACGCCTGCGCACCGGTGGATGTGTGGGAGACACGTTGGCGGGCAGGGGCTCGGGCGGTTTTTCTTGTTCCATGGGCTGTGCGTGCGAAGGGGGTGCGAGGGTCGACCTAGAGTACAGCGCGGAATGGTAGCCCCGGAGTTTGCTGGGCCGTAAAGCGTCGGTAAAGCTGACGCCCGGGCCGCAGTTCACGCCCGCCTGCCGCAATTCGCGCCGCCGCCCGGCGTTTCGTCGCACGCCGGTGGCCGGCAGGGGTCGGGCCCGGCAAAGTCCGCTCCATCGATTCCTCTCCCGCCCTTCGGCTTTTCCTTATCTTTCAACGGAGCGCCACCATGCTGATGCAAGTCATCCTCCATACGCCCAAGTGGGTGTTCGCCGTTTTCTTCCTCCTGCTCTGGCTCGGCGCCAGGCAACTGCTCACCAACGACGTGAGCCTGAGCAGGGTCACGCTGATGCCCGTCGCCATGGGCGGCCTGTCGCTGTACGGCGTGATCTCGGTCTTCGGCGAATCGTTCGGCGCGCTGCTCGGCTGGGCCGTCGCCGCGGTCGTGCTGCTGGCGCTGGTGCTGCAGCGCCCGCTGCCCGCCACCACCCGCTACGACGCCGCCGGGCGCCGCTTCCACGTGGCCGGCAGCCCGGTGCCGCTGATGCTCATGATGGGCATCTTCCTGACCAAGTACGTGGTGGGCGCGGCCCTGGCCATGCACCCCGAACTGGGCCACCAGGCCGCCTTCGGCATCGTGGTGCCGACGCTGTACGGTGCCTTCACCGGCGTCTTCGCGGCCCGCGCGGCACGCCTGTGGAAGCTCGCCATCCGTACTGACGCCATGTCGGCTGGCGTGCGCGCCGCCTAATATCGGCTTCCGGCCCCAGCCTCCAGATCGGCTTCCGGCCCCAGCCCCAAGGAACCGCCACCATGAACGTGCTCTTGCTCATCCTCAAGATCTCCGTCACGGTGGTGCTCGTCGCCTCCATTGCCGAGGCGCTGGTGCTTGCCTTGCGCAACGGCTGGCGCAGCTACGACTGGAAGGCGTCCGGCATCTCGGTGGTCGACTTCCTGGTGCGCGAATACCCGCTGCGCTGGCTGCTGCCGCTGGCCTTCTGGACAGGCGCCATGGACTGGTTCTATGCCCACCGCCTGTTCACGCTGCCGATGGACCACTGGACCGGCTGGGCCGCCTGCTTCATCGGACAGGAGTTCTGCTACTACTGGTACCACCGCGCGGCGCACCGGGTGCGCTGGTTCTGGTGCACCCACTCCATCCACCATTCGCCGAACCAGCTGAACCTGTCGGCCGCCTACCGCTTCGGCTGGACCGGCCGCCTCACCGGCACCCTGGCCTTCTTCATGCTGGCGCCGCTGCTGGGCATGCCGCCAAAGGTGATCCTGCTGATGCTCACGCTGAACCTGCTGTACCAGTTCTGGATCCACGCGACCTGGATTCCGCGCCTCGGCCCGCTGGAATGGTTTCTGAACACGCCCTCGGCACACCGGGTGCACCATGCGTCGAACCTGGAATACCTGGACGGCAACTACGGCGGCGTGCTGATCGTGTTCGACCGGCTGTTCGGCACCTACATTCCCGAGCGCGCCGACCTCCCCTGCCGCTACGGGCTGGTGAACCCGATCACCACGAACAACATCTTCGAGATCGAGTTCTCGCAATGGCGTGCGCTGCTGCGCGACCTGGCCTCGGCGCGCTCGGTGCGGGCTTTCCTGGGCTATCTCGTGAAGCCGCCGGGCTGGAAGCCCGACGGCCCCGGCGACACCACGGAAGAACTGCGGCAGCGCGCGGCTCTGCAGGCAACGCCTGCGGCCCCCTCGGCCACCCCCGATTTCATTCCTGTCCAATACAACAAGGAGCTGTCATGAGCCCATCTTCGCCCGACAACGCCCGCTTCTCCGACGTAGAACGCCTCGCCCGCCGCCGCGCCGGCGCCAAGATGGGCTGGTACATCCACGCTTTTGTCTATGTGCTGGTCAACGTGGGCCTGGTCACGATCTCGGCCGCCAACGGCCGCAACTGGGCCATGTATCCGCTCATGGGCTGGGGCCTGGGGCTGCTGATCCATGGTGCCGTGGTCTGGTTCATCGCCCCCGGTGGCGGCTTCTACGACCGCCTGGTCGAACGCGAGCGCCGCGCGCTGGGCGCCGGGGACCGCGGGTGAGCCTGGAGCAGGCACCGCCACTTCCCCGGTTCGGGTCCGAAAACCTGCGGGACATGCTTCGGCATGGCCTGATCACCGCCGTCTTCTGCTGCCTCATTGCCATTGCGCTGACCATCACCGAAGGCGGCGGCTGGGCCGCGCACCTGGTCTATTCGCTGTCGATCGGCACGGTGAGCTGGCTGTTCATCGACTGCGGCCGGCTTCTCCTCACAGGGCGCCACGAAGTCCATTGGCCCGGCGGCCCCTGGGGCCTCCTGCTGGTGGCGGCGGGCGTGTTCGTCGGCTTTTTCGTCGGCAACCTCATCGGCGACGCGTGGGTCGGCGCGCCTGCATTCGACTTTCTCGACATCCGGGGCCACAAGCTGGCCACCGGCGTCGTCATCACCATCGTCGCCACAGTCTGCATGTGCTTCTTCTTCTACAGCCTCGGCAGGAGCAAGCACCTGCAAAGCCAGGTCGAACTGGCGCAGCGCAACGCCACCGAGGCACGGCTCAAGCTGCTCGAGACGCAGCTTGAGCCGCACATGCTCTTCAACACGCTGGCCAACCTGCGGGTGCTGATCACCGTCGACCCGCCGCGCGCCGTGGCCATGCTCGACCGGCTCAACAGCTACCTGCGCATGACGCTCAGCGGCTCTCGGGCGCTGTCGCATCCGCTGTCGGCCGAGTTCGACCGGCTGGCCGACTACCTCGAACTGATGTCCGTGCGCATGGGCGACCGCCTGCGCTACACGCTCGACTTGCCCGAGGCACTGCGCAACACGCCCGTGCCGCCGCTGCTGCTGCAGCCGCTGGTCGAGAACAGCATCCGCCACGGGCTCGAGCCCAAGGTGGAAGGCGGGGAAATCACCGTGCGCGCGCGCCAGGATGCCGGCCAGCTGGTCATCGAGGTGATCGACACCGGCGTCGGCCTCGATGGCGCGCCGCCCTCCGAAGGCAGCAGCTTCGGGCTCGAGCAAGTGCGCGAGCGGCTGGCCACTGTGTATGGCGCGCAAGGCGCCCTGCGTCTGGCGCCCACCGGTGCCGGCGGCACCTGCGCGACGCTGAATTTCCCCCTGCCTGTTTGAGATTCCAAGATGACCCCGACAGCCCTCATTGCCGAAGACGAGCCCCTGCTCGCACAAGCCCTCAAGGCCGAACTGGCCGCCGCCTGGCCCGAACTGCAGGTCGTCGCCATCGCAGGCGACGGCCGCAGCGCCGTGCGCGAGGCGCTGCGCCTGCTGCCGCAGGTGCTGTTCTTCGACATCCGCATGCCCGGCCTGGACGGCCTGGGCGCCGTCGCCGAGCTGGCCGACTGCTGGCCTGCCGACCAGGCGCCGATGCCGCAACTGGTGTTCGTCACGGCCTACGACGAATACGCCGCCCGCGCCTTCGAGGCCCAGGCCATCGACTACGTGCTCAAGCCGGTGCAGCCGGAGCGGCTGCGCAAAACGGTGGCCCGGCTGAAGCAGGCGCTGGCCGCCCGGCAGCCCGCGGCCACGCCCGCCGTGGCGGACGAAGCCCTCGAACGCACCCTCGCCCAATGGCGCCAGGTGCTGACCGCCGCGGGCGCGGGCGCCGAAGCCGTCGCGCCGCCGGCCGCACCGCTGCGCATGATTGCCGCCAGCGACGCCGGCGGCAGCACCGTGCGCATGGTGCCCATCGACGAGGTTCTGTATTTCGAAGCAGCGGACAAATACCTGCGCGTGCTGACCGCCACGCATGAATATCTGATCCGCACGCCGCTGAAGCAGCTGCTGCCCCAGCTCGATGCCGACACCTTCTGGCAGGTGCACCGGGCGGTGGTGGTACGCAGCGCAGCCATCGAGTCGGTGCACCGCGACGAGGCCGGCAAGATGCACCTCGTGCTGCGCGGGCGGGCCGAGAAGATTCCGGTCAGCCGCCTTTATGCGCACCTGTTTCGCGCCATGTGAAAAGCCGGCATACGGCGCACCCCAAAAAAACCGGCCCTCACGAGGGCCGGTTTTTCATTCAGTCACAAAAGCCGTTGCAAATTAGCGCCAGTGGCCATGACCGCGGTAGTAGCCACGACCATAGTAGCGCGGGCCGTAATAGGCCGGCGGGCCGTAGTAGACCGGGGCCGGACGGTAATACACCGGCGGCGGGTTGTAGTAGACCGGGGCCGGCGGCGCGTAGTAGACGGGTGCCGGCGGCACGTACACGGGGGCCGGAGCCGGGTAATAGCCCGGGTTGCCCACGCCGACAGCCACGCCTGGCACGCCGACGCCGATCGACCAGCTCACGTCGCTGCGAGCGCTGGCCGAGGTGGCCGCAAACAGTGCACCGGCTGCCACGACACCTGCGGCGGCCCATTTGAAGAAAGTAGAACGTGTGAGGCTCATGATGTGGACTCCTTGTTTGGGGGGCTGCGTTCGGGTCTGAACCGCCCATGTACGTATTGAACGCGGCAAATGCAAACGGGGTGCACCCTCCAATGTGAAGAGAGTTGCCAAAGGTAACGCCCAAAGGGCGCCCTCTAGAATGCCGCAATGACCTCCCCGACCGACAAAAACGGCGCCAAAACGACCGCTGCACCGAGCAATTTCCTGCGCCACGTGATCGAGAACGACCTCGCACAGGGCGCCTACGCAGGCCGCAAGTGGGGCGGATCGCCCGGCAGCGCCGCCCATCATGCCCAGGGCATGGCCGATCCGGCCAAGGTGCGCATGCGCTTCCCGCCCGAACCCAACGGCTACCTGCACATCGGCCACGCCAAGAGCATCTGGCTCAACTTCGAGCTGGCAAAGGAATACGGCGGCGTGTGCCACCTGCGCTTCGACGACACCAACCCCGAGAAGGAAGACCAGGAATACGTCGATTCCATCCGCGACGCGGTGAAGTGGCTCGGCTACGAAACCTACTTGGCCGACCGCCCCAGCGCGCCCGGCACGCTGCAGGAGCACGAGTACTTCGCGAGCAACTACTTCGACTTCATGTACGAGGCCGCCGAATACCTCATCGGAGCCGGCCTCGCCTACGTGGACGAGCAGACCGCCGACGAGGTGCGCGCGAACCGCGGCGACTTCAACACGCCCGGCACCGACAGCCCCTTCCGCACCCGCACGCCAGACGAAAACCTGGCGCGCTTCCGTGCCATGCGCGACGGCCAGGTCGCCGACGGCGCCGCCATCCTGCGCGCAAAGATCGACATGGCCAGCACCAACATCAACATGCGCGACCCCGCGCTGTACCGCGTGCGCCGTGCCCATCACCACAACACCGGCGACAAGTGGTGCATCTACCCGATGTACACCTACGCGCACCCCATCGAAGACGCGCTGGAGCAGATCACCCACAGCATCTGCACGCTCGAGTTCGAAGACCAGCGCCCCTTCTACGACTGGCTGCTCGACCGCCTCGCCGAAGGCGGCCTGATCGCCAGCCCGCATCCGCGCCAATATGAATTCGCGCGCCTCAACGTCACCCACGTGATGACCAGCAAGCGCAAGCTGCGCCAGCTGGTCGAGGAAAAATACGTCGACGGCTGGGACGACCCCCGCATGCCCACCATCGCCGGCCTGCGCCGCCGCGGCTACACGCCCGAGGCGCTGCGCCTGTTCTGCGAGCGCAGCGGCACCACCAAGTCGGGCGGCTGGATCGACTACGCCAGCCTCGAGGCTGCGCTGCGCGACTCGCTCGACCCCATCGCCCCGCGCGCCATGGCCGTGCTCGACCCGGTCAAGCTGGTCATCACCAACTGGGGCGAACTGATGGGCGGCGACGACACACTCGACGACTGCTCCGCCCCCGTGCATCCGCACCACCCCGAAATGGGCAAGCGCGAATTCAAGCTCGGCCGCGAAGTGTGGATCGAGCGCACCGACTACGAAGAAGTGCAGCCCAAGGGCTTCTTCCGCCTGTTCCCCGGCAACAAGGTGCGGCTGAAGTACGGCCACGTCATCGAATGCACCGGCGGCACCAAGGACGCCGACGGCAAGCTCGTCGAAGTGCAGGCCACGCTGGTGCCCGACACCAAGAGCGGCACGCCCGGCGCGGACGCGATCAAGGTGAAGGGCAACATCACCTGGGTGGCCGCCGCCGATGCGGTACAGGCCGAAGTGCGGCTCTACGAGCGGCTCTTCGCCGAAGCCAACCCCGGCAGCGGCGAGCTGCTGGACGAACTGAACAAGACCAGCCTGGAAGTGTGCTCGGCCTTCGTCGAGCCTTCGCTGGCCAAGGCCGAGCCGGGCGTCGGGATCCAGTTCGAGCGGCACGGCTACTTCGTGCGCGATTCGAAGGGCGGCGCCGATGGCAAGCTGGTGTTCAACCGCGCGGCGGGAATGCGGGACAGCTGGGGCAAGTAAGGCTTCCCGCGTCCCTACAAGGCGAAAGCCGGGGCCTCCAGGGCTCCGGCTTTTTCTTTTATCAGTACGCGCCCGCCCGCTTGTAGACCACGCCCAGCACCGCGCTGTTCTCATCGGTGGTGCACACGGCTGGCCGCGCTTGCGGCCCGACCTTCAGGTTGATCGTGTAGACCCCGTCGCGCGGCGTCGAACCGCTGTCCACCACGATGCTCGCCGGCGACACCCGCAGTTCACGCGCGGCGGCGGCAACGCAATTCTTGACGCTCGCATCAGGCGCCCCGCCGACGCGCAATGACGTGCTGCTGCAGGCCGCCATCAGAAAACCCGCCGCCGCCACGCAAGCGAGATGAATAAAGCTTCGCATCGTCATTTCCGGGTTCTCCTTGGTGATGAACCCATTGGAGCCACGCACTGCATCGAATGTTGCAGGACAGACCCGGGCTATCCTGTCGGCTCATGAACCTTCCGAGCCCTTCTTCCCGCCTGATCCGCTTCAACAAGCCCTATGGCGTCCTCAGCCAGTTCACGGCCGAGGGCCGCTGGCGCGGCTTGAAAGATTTCATCGACATCCCCGGCGTCTATGTGGCCGGCCGGCTCGACGCCGACAGCGAAGGCCTGCTGCTGCTCACCGACGACGGCAGGCTGCAGGCGCGCATTGCCGATCCGCGCTTCAAGATGGAAAAGATCTACTGGGTGCAGGTGGAAGGCACGCCGACCGAAGAGGCGCTCGCGGCGCTGCGCGGCGGCGTGCAGCTCAACGACGGCCCCACGCGCCCCGCAAGGGCGCGCCTGCTCGACCCGCCGCCCCAGGTGTGGGAGCGCCAGCCCCCGATCCGGGAGCGCAAGAGCATCCCCACCGCGTGGCTGGAGCTGGCGATCCGCGAAGGCCGCAACCGCCAGGTGCGGCGCATGACGGCAGCCGTAGGGCTGCCGACGCTGCGGCTGATCCGCGCCGCCATCGGGCCGCACACGCTCGAAGGGCTGGCGCCGGGCAGTTGGCTCGGCTGAACCCGCCACGCATCCAAGAACCTTCATCGAACATTTGCTCATGCCAACCAATTTCGTCTTTTCCGACCGTCCTCTCGACATGCTGAATCGCCGCTCTGCCCTGCTCGGCGGCCTCGGCCTGCTCGCGATGCCTGCTTCACAGCTCGCCAACGCCGCGTCGCCCAAAAAAGCGCAGCAACCCGCGCACGCCGATGTCTGGCCACACGCATCCCAGGTGCCGGGCGGCGTGGCCCGCCTGTCGCTCGGCCCGGCTGCAAAGCGGCCCGCAGCCTTCGCGGGCGACGTGCCCCTGCTCGTGGTGGGCGATGCCATCGAATGGACCGCGCTGGTCGGCATTCCTCTTTCTGCCGAGCCGGGCGAGGCCAGCATCACCGTGCGCCCCGAAGGCCGCGCCGAAAGGCAGATCGCCTACACCATCGCGCCCAAGCAATACCGGGAACAGCGCCTGACAGTCGCCCCGCGCACCGTCGACCTGGCCCCCGAAGACCAGGCCCGCTACGAGCGCGAACGCGAGCACCTCACCACCGTGATGGCCACGCTCACCGACATGCGCCCAGATGCAGCACTGCAGATGCGCGTGCCCGTGCCGGGCCGCCGCTCCAGCTCATTCGGCTTGCGCCGGGTGTTCAACGGGCAGTCGCGCAATCCGCATAGCGGCATGGACATCGCAGCAGGCACGGGAACGCCGGTGCTGGCGCCGCTGCCCGGCAAGGTGATCGACACGGGCGACTACTTCTTCAACGGCGGCACGGTGTGGCTGGACCACGGCGGCGGACTGCTCACGATGTACTGCCACCTGAGCCGGGTCGACGTGAAGGTCGGCGATGTGCTGAAGACCGGGGAGAAGCTGGCCGCGGTGGGCGCAACCGGGCGGGTGACCGGGCCGCACCTGCATTGGTCGGTGATGCTGAATCGGGCGATGGTGGATCCGGCGTTGTTTGTTGCGGCTTGAGGCGTTCGAGGCATCGCCGCACGGCACTACACTGCGACCATGCGCCCTTCGGAAGCCTTGTCCCTGCATCGCGCTCGCATTCGCGAGATCGCGCTGAGCCACCATGTCAGCGGAGTCCGGGTGTTCGGCTCCGTATCGCGCGGCGAGGACGGTGCAGACAGCGACCTGGATCTGCTGGTGGACCCCACCGAGCAAACCACGCTCATGGACATTGGCGCCATTCGCCACGAACTGAAGGCGCTGCTCGGGATCGAGGTGGATGTACTCACCCCTGCCGGCCTGCCTCCAAGGTTCCGTGAGCGTGTTCTGCGCGAAGCGGTGCCTCTATGAGTCGCAGCGATCCGCGGCGCGTTGCGGACTATCTGGGCCACATTCTTCAGGCCATCGACAATATCCTCGAATACACGGCCGGCTTCACGCTGGAAGGCTATCTAGGAGACCGGAAGACACAGGACGCCGTCGTCCGGAACCTGGAAGTGATCGGCGAGGCCAGCAACAACGTCGTCAAGCACCATCCGGAGTTTTCGTCGATGCACCCTGAAATTCCCTGGCGCATCGCATACGAAATGCGAAACGCGCTGTCGCATGGCTACTTCACTGTCGATCACACCATCGTCTGGCAGACAGTTCAGAACGACTTGCGGCCGCTTCGCGTGCAGATAGCCAAGTTGGCCTTGGTCGCCTAAATTGCCTTCGGCCGCGCCGTACTCCAAGCAATCAAGGCCAGCAGCACCACCTGCAAAGGCAGCCTCGCCACCAGCGCCCAATACGGCACGTTCGCGAACAAGTCCGCGCGCTGCAGCATGTAGACATTCGCGGGCGTGACCGCCAGGGTCAGCAGGAAAAGCCCGATCCCCGCAGCCCGCCGTGTCGGCCACCACAGCAACCCGGCCGCGCCCAGCAGTTCGAAGGCGCCGCTCACCCACACCGTCTCGCGCGGCCAGGGAATCCACGGCGGCACGATTTGCATCTCGGCCTCGGTCGCCACGAAATGCGCGACGCCGCCGATGGCGAACCACAGGAAGACGAACACCAGCCCCGCCACGCGCCAACGGCTCATGGCAGGCATCGTGGTCATCGAACAGCCAGCCTCACAGCGGCTTGGTCAGGTACACCGCCTCGCGCCCGACGATCGTGCGCTGCGCCGGCATGAAGATCGTGCAGTCGTCGCACAACGCGCGGATCTCTTCGTCGCCGTTGGTCGCGATCAGCTCGCCCTTGGCAAAGGTCTCGAAGCCGATCAGCGGGCGCACGAAGGCGAAGTCTTCCGACTTGATGACGTAGGTCTGCAGCAGCTGAAAGCGCCGTTGCGCCTCGGGCGGCGGCGTGGCCGGGTCCTTGTCGACGAGGCCGAAGTACGCAAGGAAGTCATAGGTGACGGCGGTCGCGAGTTCCGACGCGGAGCGCAGGAAGTGCTGGCCGCACTCGACCACCATCGCCACGCCCTTACCGTCCGGGCCGCCATGGCTGCCGTACTGGATCAGCGGCGTGCCCGAGCCCAGGCCGTCGGGCATCACCAGGTGCACCGACGGGCGACCGATGGCCAGCGCGACCTTGGCGTTGCGCTCGAACGCCGGGTACACCCAGAACGGCACCACGGGCTGGCTGGTCGAGTGGATGTCGAGGATGTGGTCGGCCGCCTCCACCACCGGGCGCAGGATGCGCGCACGGCGCAGCTCGGGGCTGTCTTCCGTGCCGTCGAGCCACTCGGGCGACCAGATGCGGTTCAGGTTGTGCACGATCTGGCGGCTGTCGAAGGGCGCCTCTTCCTTGAACGACTCGTAGGCCTCGATGTTGGCGAAGGCCACGGTGAGCGTGCCGATCTTCGGACGCACGTTGTTGTCGAGCAGGTGCGTGGCCGCGGTCATGCCGCAGATCTCGTTGCCATGCGTGAGCGCGTTGATGAGCACGTGCGGGCCAGGCTTGCCCGACTCGAAGCGGTGCACGTAGTCGATGCCGACGTTGCCCTTGCGGTAGGCGGAAAGGTCGCGGGGGAGGACTTCGAGGGCAGGGGGCGATTGGGTCATGGGGCTGTAGGGAGTGAGCGAAGCAGCCGGCAAGTTTGCTACAGATGGCCGTTTCGCGCCTCGCACGCCGCCAGGGCCCATTACCAGTTCACTTCACGCTCCGGCGTGGCCGAAATATGGTGGATCGACAGGTCCGCCCCGTCGTATTCCTCTTCCTGCGTCAGCCGCAACCCGACCGCCTTCTTCAGCGCGCCGTACACCGCCCACCCCGCCAGGCCGGCCCAGACGACGCCCATCAGCGTGCCAATGAGCTGCGCCCACACGTTCACCCCGCCCATGCCGCCCAGCGCCTGCGTGCCGAAGATACCCGCCGCGATGCCGCCCCAGGTGCCGCACAGGCCGTGCAGCGGCCACACGCCGAGCACGTCGTCGATCTTCCATTTGTTCTGCACCAGCGTGAACATCTTGACGAAGATCGCGCCCGCCACGCCGCCCACCACCAGCGCGCCCAGCGGGTGCATCAGGTCGGAGCCGGCGCAAATGGCCACGAGCCCCGCGAGCGGACCGTTGTAGACGAAACCGGGGTCGTTCTTGCCCATGGCCAGCGCCACCAGCGTGCCGCCGACCATCGCCATCAGCGAGTTGACGGCGACGAGGCCGGAGATCTTGTCGATGCTCTGCGCGCTCATCACGTTGAAGCCGAACCAGCCCACGCACAGCACCCATGCGCCCAGCGCCAAGAACGGGATGTTCGACGGCGGGTGCGCGCTCAGCGAGCCGTCGCCGCGGTAGCGGTTGCGCCGCGCGCCCAGCAGCAGCACGGCCGGCAGCGCGAGCCATCCGCCCACGGCATGGACCACCACCGAGCCCGCGAAGTCATGGAACTCGTGGCCGGTGAGCGAGGCGATCCAGCCCTGGATGCCGAAGTGCTTGTTCCAGGCGATGCCTTCGTACAGCGGATAGACGAAACCGACGATCACTGCCGTGGCGATGAGCTGCGGCCAGAACTTGGCGCGCTCGGCAATGCCGCCCGAGATGATGGCCGGAATGGCTGCGGCAAAGGTCAGCAGGAAGAAGAACTTGACCAGCTCGTAGCCGCTTCTTGCCGACAGTTCAGTAGCGCTCACGAAGAAATGCGTGCCATAGGCCACGCCGTAGCCCACCAGGAAGTACACGATGGTCGACACCGAGAAGTCGACCAGAATCTTCACCAGCGCATTGACCTGGTTCTTCTTTCGGACGGTACCGAGCTCCAGAAAGGCAAAACCGGCATGCATGGCCAACACCATGATCGCGCCGAGAAGGATGAACAGCGCGTCTGCGCCCTGTTTGAGTGCGTCCATTGAAGCTTCTTGCAGTTTTTGGTTTGATTTGGTGCAACGCACCCGAATTGCTCGGAGCGGCGCTACAAGCAAGCAAAAAAGGTGCCTGGAAGCTCTTTGATGGTGCAGTACGAACCAATAGCGGGCTTCCCAAGCCCGCTTGCGCACCGGATCAGCCCGCGCCGGCGCGCAGCGCGTCCCGGTAGCGGCGGCTGCAAGGCACCGTGGTGCCGTCGTGCATGTGCAGCCGGGCGTCGCCGCCGTCCAGCGGCTCGATTTCCTTGATGCGGCCCAGGTTCACCGCGTGGCTGCGGTGCACGCGCGCGAAGCGGTCGGGGTCGAGCTGGGTCAGGAAGTCGGTGAGCGTGGCGCGCAGCAGGTAATCGTGGCCGTTGACGTGCAGGCCCACGTAGTTGCCCTCGGCCTGCAGCCAGTCGATGTCGGTGGCGGCGATGAGGAATTCGCGGCGCAGCTTTCGCACGAGGAAGCGTTCGGGACGCGGGGGCGGCGGTGGGGGTGCTTGCGGCATGGAGGGCGCCGCCTCTGTCACGCCCTCCTCCGGCGCATCGAGCACCCGGGCCTCCCCCTGCAACCGCAGCAAGAACCGCCGGTAGACCCAGATGCCGAAGATCATGCTGGCGTACCCCCGCACGTCCTTCAGGTACTCATAGCCCCACTGGGCGGTCCAGCTGGAAAAGCCGTAGTGCTCGCCAACCATCGAATAGACCAGCGAGCGCAGCCCGAACATGCCGGCCACATGGACCACGCTGACCGCCACGCTGGCTGCCAGGTGCCAGGCCAGGAACCGGACCCAGTGCCTGCCCGCCAGCGGCGCCAGCCGGCGCTCGATGGCCACCAGCGCCGGCACCAGCAGCAACAGCATGAGGTGGCTCGACACCTCCCAGGTCACGACCTCCCAGCGGGCGTGCGGCACGGCGCGCGTGCCGACGTCGGCAATCGCGACCAGGGTGCTGAACACGGCCTGCAGCGTCATCAGCACGATCCAGAAGCCCACCTCGACATAGCGGCGGATCGGCTCGTAGCGTTCGTACAGGTTCTTGCGTGGATCGCCCATGCCCGGAATTCTCGCGAAATCGCCCCTGGGGCCGGCGGATTTCGTCCCTGGCGGCCACCGCTCGTCACAAAGCGGGGGCAATCCGTCCCTGCGGTGCGCGGCTGCAGCGCCGTGCGGCCGAACATCGCGGCCTTCCAGCTTCGAGGCCCCAAGATGCACGCCGCCAACCACACCCCGCCAGACCATCGCCGCCACGACATCGACGCGCTGCGTGCGCTGGCCTTCCTTTTCGTCATCCTCTATCACGTGGGCATGTATTACGTGGCCGGCTGGCACTGGCACCTCAAGAGCCCTCACGAGGCCGAATGGCTGCGCTGGCCGATGGCAATGCTCAACCTCTGGCGCATGGACCTGGTGTTCCTCATCTCCGGCGTGTCGCTGGGCTTCCTGAGCCGGGGCCAGGGCACCTGGGGGCTGCTGCGCAGCCGGGGCCTGCGGCTGATGCTGCCGCTGGTTTTCGGCATGGCGGTGATCGTGCCCTACCAGGCCTATGCGCAGGGTGTGGCCAACGGGATGGTGGCGCCGGGCTTCGGCGCCTTCCTGCTGCGCTACCTGTCGATGAGTGCGCCGTGGCCGAAGCAGGCCTTCGACGGCGCGGATTTCGGCATCACCTGGAACCACCTCTGGTACCTGCCCTACCTGTTCACCTACACGGCGCTGGTGGCGCTGACACTGCCGCTGTGGAAGTCCGCCGCCGGCCAGCGGGTGCGGCGCGGCTTCAACGGACTGCGCGGCTGGAAGCTGCTGTTGCTGCCGGCGGTGCCGCTGCTGCTGTGGACGATGCTGCTGGCCTCGCGCTTTCCGGCCACCCACAACCTGGTGCGTGACTTCCATCTGCACAGCATCTATTTCACGATGTTCCTCTACGGCTACTGGATGGGCGTGGACACCGGCGTCTGGAAGGAACTGGAGCGGCTGCGCCGGGTGTCCCTTGCATCGGCGCTCGCGGTGATCGCCACTTTCTTCGCGCTGCGCGCCGTCACCAGCGGGCCACCCTCGGGGCTGTCGATGGACGTGCTGCGCGTGCTCTACCTGTGGCTGACGGTCTCGGCCATCCTGGGCTACGGGCACCGGTACCTGAACCGGCCCTGGCCCTGGCTGCGCTGGGCCAACGAGTCGGTGTACCCGTGGTACGTGCT
Source organism: Variovorax sp. (assembly GCF_965279555.1). NCBI lineage: Bacteria > Pseudomonadati > Pseudomonadota > Betaproteobacteria > Burkholderiales > Comamonadaceae > Variovorax > Variovorax sp. Next base: position 3,190,110 of record NZ_OZ257247.1, read on the forward strand.
GCACCAGACGCTGATCATCGTAGGCGTGGTACTGCTGGCCCCGCTTGCTCTCGGCCCGGCGGTCGAGCCCGCGCTGCTGGTGGCTTTGACCATCTTCGGCTGCTGGGCGCTGACCGACGGGCTGATTCGCCGCGTCGACTTCCTGCGGCCGCTGTTCGGGCTGAAGCTCAGGCGGCCGGCTTCGCGGCAGCCTCTTCCACCGGAACCAGAATGGCGTTCCCCGTCGCCACGAGCTTGAGGGCATCGCCCTCGCCCTGCGCATAGAGCTCGGCCGCGGCAAACACCTGCTTGCGCCCGGCCTTCACCACCCGCCCCCGCGCCACGAAGGCGCGGCCCACGGCGGGCGAGATGCAGTTCACCGAGAAATGCGACGCCAGCACGCGGCCGGCCACGCTGGCGGCCGCGAAGCCGCTCACGGTGTCGAGCAGCGCGCCGATCAGCCCCGCATGCAGGAAGCCGGCGTACTGGCCCATGTCTTCCTCGCGAAAGTCCATGCGCAGCTCGGCTTCGCCGTTGGCGGCGCTCGTGACTTCGAAGCCGGCCCAGCGGTTGAAGGCGGCTGTCTTGTTGATGGCCTGGATGGTGTCGAGCATGGCGTGCAGGTCCTTGGAAAAGTGTTGCGGCCCACTCTACGAACCACCCCGCGCATTCGTCGTCGCGCGCGTGACCGCCCGCGCGCCGGCGGTTGCCTTGGCGACAGCGGCCGAAAATTTTCTTGCGATGCCTTAACCCCGTTCGCGAGGCCAGTCCGTAGCAGTGGGGGTCTGTCCCACTTTCTTCGAAGGCATCCCATGAAAGCATCGACCTCCGTCTTCCTTCGCGCCACCGCCGGCGCCGCCGTCCTGCTGGTGCTGAGTCTCAGCGCGCAGGGGCAAGCCGCCACGCAGCCGGCCGGCTTTTCCGGCTCGCGCATTACCCAGGTCAAGGTCTATCCCGGCAGCGCCACCATCGATCGCGTGGCGCGGGTGGCGGCCGGCAGCCGCTCGGTCACCTTCGCCTGCCTGCCCGCCGGGCTGGACGTGCAGAGCCTGCAGGTGTCGGCCGACGCATCGGTGCGCGTCGGCGAGACCTCGGTGCTCGGCGAGGCGCGCGAGCTTTCCGCGCAGTGCGCGAGCAGCGCGCTCGACGGCCGCATCCGCGAGCTGGAAGACCAGAAGGCCGCGCTGCAGGCCGAAAGCGATGCGCTCGGCATGGTCAACGGCTACCTCAAGGGCCTGGCCGGCAGCGGCGGCGACGCGCCCCAGGGCGCCCGCGCGCCGATGGATGCGCGCAACCTCGCGGCCATGACCGAGGCGATGCGCCGCACCGGACAAGATTCACTGCTCAAGCAGCACCAGATCCAGCGCCGGCAGACCGACATCGACCGCCAGCTCAACCCTCTTCTCGCCGAGCGCACCCGCACCCAAAGCAGCGGCGACCAGGTGATGGCCGTGACGGTCACCCTGGCAGCCAGCGCGGACGCCGACGTCAAACTCAGCTACCAGGTCAACGGCCCCGGCTGGACGCCCAGCTACCGCGCGCTGCTCGACAGCGGCACGGGCAAGGTCCGCATCGAACGCCAGGCGCTGGTGGCGCAGGCCACGGGCGAAGACTGGCGCGGCGTGAAGCTGGTGCTCTCCACCGGCCAGCCGCGCCGCGAAACCACGGGGCGCCTGCCTTCGGCATGGCGCATCGGCGTGGAGCCGCCACCGCCGGCGCGCCCGCGCAACTACGAGATGGCGCCGATGCCAGCCGCCGCGCCGATAGCCACGCCCCCCGAGAACGCCAAGCAGTTGCGGGAGCGCCGCGCACCGCTGTTCGACGTGAGCGCGTTCGACAGCAGCTTCGCCACCGAGTTTTCAGTGCCGCAAAGCATCGACGTGCCCTCCAACGGCCAGCGCGTGACCCTGGCGCTGGGCCAGCACGAAGACACCGCCAGGCTGGTCGCACGCACCAGCCCGCGCGTGGATGCCAGCGCCTTCCTGGTCGCCGACATGGCGCAGCCCGACGGCGTCTGGCCGGCCGGCCCGATGCTGCTGTACCGCGACGGCGCATTCGTCGGCAATGGCCGCTGGAGTCCCCCCACCGATGCCCGCCTGACGCTGTCCTTCGGGCGCGACGAGCTGGTGCGCGTGCAGGCCGAGCCCGAGCGCGACAACCAGGGCACCGGCGGCTTCGCCGGTTCGCGCGCCGAGCGCAAGGTGCAACGCGCCTATGTGGTCGAGAACCGCCACCGCACGCCAATCACGGTGGAGGTGCTGGAGGCCGCGCCGGTGTCGGTCGACGAGCAGGTGCGCGTGAGCTCGCAGTTCGCGCCCAGGCCCGACGACCTGTCGTGGAACAAGCAGCCCGGCCTGACGATGTGGCGCTTCGACCTCGACGCCGGCAAGTCCGCCCGCGTGGCGGCCGACTACACCATCGGCTACCCGAAGGACGCGCGGCTGCAGATGCGCTGAGCCTCCGGCGGGGCTGCCGGGCTGCCGGGCGGCCGGGCGGCCGGGCTACCGGGTGGCACCGGCACTTGCAACGCGTCCTCAGATCCGAGTCAGGCCGGCGTGGCATCCTCATGGACCCAACTGCTTTTCCATGGGAGAAAAAACGTGAGAAGGATTCATCGGCGAGGCGCGCTGGCCTTGTCGGCCGCGTGCGCGGCGTCCGCCCTGCTCGCCGTCTCGGGCTGCGAACGGAAAAGCGCGCCCGCCGCTGCCGCCGCGCCGCCGGAACCCGCCCTGCCGGCCACCGCCATCGGCAGCGTGGAGATCACGCAGGAAGACATCGACTGGTTCCGCCGCAGCAAGGCCGAGTGGATCGACTGCGAATCCGGCGCACCCAGCATCGTGCCGCCCGACCTGACGCTCGAGCAATTCGGCGAAGCGCTCGACGGCGCCGCGTCGCCGGCAGTCGAACGCTTCACCACCGTGGCCTCGGCCTTCTTCCTGCATGCGAGCTTTGCGCAGGGGCACTACGCCTTCCAGCCGCCCTTCGGCCAGCGCGAGGCTTTCGACGTGACCGACGAGCACATCCGCCTGCTGCAGCGCGCGAACTGGCGCACCTTCATGATCGACTGCAAGCGCCCGTATGGCGACTTCACCCATTTCGAGATCGACATGGCCGACATCCTCGGCATGCCGCTGAAGAAAGACGCCAAGGGCCGCGCGCAGATCGGCAAGGACGCCGAGCAGCGCATGGACGCGCTGCATGCCGACATGCTCTATGCGCTGCAGGCGTACATCCGCTTCGCGCGGCTCAACCCGGGGCGCTACGTGGTGCCGGGGCTCAGCCTCACGCGCTTCGTGAGCCGGCCGTTGTGCCGGCCGGTATCGGCCACGCGCGTCGCGCTCTACCAGCGCGCGCTGAAGGCGGCCGGGCCGCACCCGGATTCGCGCCGCACGGTGGCGCTCAACGAGGCAGCCGCGGCGTTGTTCGCGCTGGACTGACTCAGGCTTCCTGCCCCGGCGCGGTCTCGGGCTTCGGCTTGCCCTTTTGCTTGCGCGCGGCCTTCTTCGCGGCCCGCTCGGCGTCGCGGCGCTGCCCCTCGGCCAGCCACTCGGCAAACTCTTCCGGCGTTTCGAGCGTGATGCGTCCGAGGTTGCCGGCGCGGAACTCGTGCATGACGATTTCCGCCGCCTTCTGCAGGTTGACGCGCCCCTTGCCCAGCAGCGCGCCGCGCTTGCGGCCGATGGTGTCGAGCAGCGCCTCGTCCTTCATTTCGGCCATGGTGGCGGCGTCGAGCTCCACCAGCTTGAAGCGCGCGGCCACGCCGGCGCCGTAGTGCACCTTGAGGTAGTTGAGCAGCTCGAGCGCCACTTCTTCCTCGTCGAAGGCGTTGCGCCCCACGGCACCGCTGGCGGCCAGGTTGTAGCCGCTCTTGGGCACGATGATGCGCGGCCACAGCATGCCGGGCGTGTCCCACAGGTAGAAGTCGTCGGCCAGCGTGATGCGCTGTTCGAGCTTGGTGATGCCGGCCTCGTCGCCGGTCTTGGCCTTGCGCCCGCCGGTCAGCGTGTTGATGAGGGTCGACTTGCCCACGTTGGGAATGCCGCAGATCAGCACGCGCATCGGCTTGGCCATGCCGCCGCGGTTGGGCGAGAGCTGGTGGCAGGCCTTCACCAGTTGCTGCGCGGGCGTGGTCTGGCTCGCGTCCAGGCCGATGGCGCGGGTGTCGGGCAACGCGTTGTAGTGCGCGAGCCAGTGCACGGTGCGCTCGGGGTCGGCCAGGTCCTGTTTGTTGAGCACCTTGAGACTGGGCCGGCCGGCCGTGAGCTCCGCCAGCATGGGGTTGGCGCTGGAGCCGGGCAGGCGTGCATCGAGCAGTTCTATGACCACGTCGATGTCTTTCACCCGTTCGGTGATGGCCTTCTGGGTCGCATACATGTGACCGGGGAACCACTGGATCGCCATCGGTAGGCTCTTTCTTTTCGCGCTGACTGGAATTCGGGGAAACGGACCGGCCTTCGGGCCGGGGTGCGAATTGTGAACCGGGAACCTGAACGGTAGCTGCGTGCTACGTTTTCGATAGCTACGCACGGCCATTCTGCCTAGAATTTCCCCGCTGCAAACCGCAGCCATTCCAACAAGACTCCGAGGGAAATCCATGCTCAACCGCCTTGCGGCCGCCACCTTGCTGGCAGCCACCGCCCTGACCGCGACCGTCGTCCATGCGCAGCGCCCGTCGCCGCCGCCCGGCCCGATGATCAACGGCTACCTGTGCTGCAACATGCGCACGTACGGCGAGTCGATCAGCGACATCAACTACGACGAGCAGGGCACGAGCATCGTCGCCGTGGGCACCCCGGCGCGCATCACGGCCTACGACTTCCGCTGGTTCAGCCTCGACCTGGGCGGCAAGCCGCAGCGCATCAAAAACGACTACAGCCGCAACATCACGTTGCCGGAGTTTGCACAGCGCTATGTCGTCACCCAGGATCCGAAGCAGAAGATGGCCGCCTTCGCGCCCGCCGTGCGCGAGGCCATCCTGGCGGCCAAGGTGATGCCCGGCATGACGCGCGAACAGGTGCTGATGGCCATCGGCTATCCGGTGGCCAGCGAGAACCCCAGCCTCGACGCACCGGTGTGGCGCTACTGGCGAGACAGCTGGTCGGAGTTCCAGGTGCAGTTCGACGACAAGGGCCTGGTGAAGACCGTGGTGGGCGACCCCGTGGCCCTGAGCCGCGTGCTCGCCGCCGCGCCGGCACAGCCTTGAGTTTTCGCGGATTGCGCGTGCATTGCACACACGCGCAATCCCCTAGAGGGTTTTGCGCCGCCTGAGGCACGTCCGCCCCTATCATTTGAGCGAGCGCGGCGCATGAGCGTCGGTCGAATCGAAAACTTTTTTATGGAGTTACCGCGATGAAACCCGTCTCCGAACTGCTCAAGCGCCACGATTCCGCGGCCTGGCGCACCTCTCCCCACGCCACGGTGTTCGACGCGCTGGCCACCCTCGCGCGCTTCGAGGTGGGCGCGCTGATGGTGATGGAGGGCGAGAAGCTGGTCGGCTTTCTTTCCGAGCGCGACTACACCCGCAAGGTGGCGCTGCAGGGCAAGAACTCGAAGGAAGTGCGCGTCAGCGAGATCATGACGCCCGACGTGATGACCGTCACCCCGCAGACCCGCACGCGCGCCTGCATGACGCTCATGAGCCAGCGCAAGTTCCGCCACCTGCCGGTGGTCGATGGCGACAAGGTGGTCGGCATGATCTCGATCCAGGACCTGATGGACGACATCATCTCGGACCACGAGGCCACCATCGAGCAGCTGACCACGTACATCCAGAGCTGAGAAACCGCCGCATTGCGGACCCTGCCCGGCGCGTGGGTAGGGAATAGACCTACGCACGGTGTGGCGCATCCGGGCGCACAGTGGGCTTTCGTTCAACCATCCAGCAGGGACATTGCATGCAGATTCAGGTCAACACGAGCAACGGCATCACCAACAAGGACGCGCTGGAGCGTTGGGCCGACACCGAGATCAAGCAACACCTGAGCCGTTTCGTCGACGACGTGACCCGCGTCGAGGTACACCTGAGCGACGAGAACCACGACAAGACCGGCGGCGCCGACAAGTGCTGCGTGATGGAGGCGCGCCTCGCGCACCACCAGCCGCTGGCGGTGAAGCAGCACGCGGCCACCCTCGACGAGGCCTTCCGCGGCGCGGCCGACAAGCTCAAGCGGCTGCTCGACAGCACCCTGGGCCGTCTTCACAACCACCGGGACCGGGGCTCGATCCGCACCGACCCCACGTTCATCGCGGAGTAGCCGGCGCGGCGGCGGCTTTGCGCCTGCGTGCGCGAGGCCCCGCAGCTGTTGCCGGGCCGGGTGAATCGGCCGAGACCGGCGGTGGGCGGCGGCCGCTGGACATCCACTCGTCGTAGAAGCCGATCTTGCGCTCGACCAGGGTCAGCGCCTTCTTCCATTCGGCGATGGTGCCGGTAACGCGTTCACGGTGCGCTGCGAGCATGTCGCGCCGCTGGCGCAGCGTGACCTTGCCCTGCACTGCCAGCGCCGTGTACTCGCGCATCTCGGCAATCGACATGCCGGTGCGGCGCAGCCGTTCCATCAGGTCGAGCCAGCCGACGTGCGGCTCGCCGTATAGGCGCCGCCCGCCCTCGTCGCGCGCCACGCCGGGCACGAGCCCCTGTGTCTCGTACCAGCGTATGGCGTGCACCGTGCGGCCGGTGCGGGCCGCCAGCTCGCCGATATGGAAGGGCGCGCCCCTGCTCTCAGCCGGCATGGGCTGCGACGGAAGGCGGCTGCAGCGCCTCCTGCACGAGCGCTGTGTCGAAGTATTCGGTCAGCTCTTTCACCTTGCCTCCTTCGAGTCGGTAGACGTAGCAATAGCGGTTGTTGTAGCGCTTGCCAGCCTTGGTGGGCACGTCGCCGCTGAACAGCACCACCACGCGGTCGCCCTCGGCGATGACTCGCTCGGTACTGCTGCGGTAGGGCGCCGCGAACTGCGCGAAGAGCGGGTTCAACAGCTCCTCGCGGATCGCCTTCTTGCCCTGGTAGGTGCGCGACCACGCGGTGCTGCCTTCGAGTTTCCAGCTCGCATCGTCGTCGAGGCTGTCGACGAAGGCTTGGCCGTTGCCCTTGTCCAGTTCGTCATGGATGTGCTGGACGAGGGCCTTGTTGTCGATCGTGTTCATGGCTTGATTTCCTTTGGTTGAATGAATGAACCGAGCGCCAGGGGACGCCGGTGAATTCATTGGAAATGCTCGAGTGCACTCAAGGTCAAGCGCGCCATGAACGAACGACAAGTGGTACGTTCAGCCCCGCTTCGCGCTGGCCATGCCCTTGGCCACTTCGTTGGAGCCCTGCGCCGCGCCGCTCTGCGGCACGATCTCGCCTTCGCGCTCCGTCACCTCCGACAGGCGCGCGGCCAGTTGTTCGGGCGTGTCGGCCTCGATGCCCAGCCAGGCGCCTTGCGTCAGCGTGATGTGCGCCGCCTCGAAGGTGCCGGCGCCGGCACAGAGGATGGTGCGGTTCGGCGCGTCCTGCGCGGCCAGCACCAGCATGGCGGGCACCACGGCCTCGGGGCGGAAGGCCTCGAGCATTTCCTTGGGAAACAGGTCCTCGGTCATGCGGGTGGCGGCGGTGGGGGCCAGGCAGTTGACGCGGATGTCGTTCTTCGCACCTTCGATGCTCAGGGTCTGCATCAGGCCCACCAGCGCCAGCTTGGCGGCGCCGTAGTTGCTCTGGCCGAAGTTGCCGTACAGGCCCGAAGAAGACGTGGTCATCACGATGCGGCCGTACTTCTGCTCGTTCATGAGCGCCCAGACGGCCTTGGTGCAGTTCACGGCGCCCATCAGGTGCACGTCGACCACCAGCTTGAAGTCGGCCAGTTCCATCTTCGCGAAGCTCTTGTCGCGCAGGATGCCGGCGTTGTTGACGAGGATGTCGACGCGGCCCCAGGCGTCGACCGCTTCCTTGACCATGGCCTGCACCGCCTCGAAGTCGGTCACGGAGGCGCCGTTGGCAATGGCTTCGCCGCCGGCCGCCTTGATCTCATCGACCACCGCCTGCGCGGCGCTCACCGAACCGCCGGAGCCGTCACGCGCGCCGCCCAGGTCGTTCACCACCACCTTGGCGCCGCGCGCGGCCAGCGCCAGCGCATGCTGGCGGCCCAGCCCGCCGCCCGCGCCGGTCACGATGGCCACGCGGCCCTTGAAGTCGATGCTGCTGTTGCTGCTGCTCATGTCTCGTTGTCGCTTTCCTAGGGAGTTGCTTGCCGTTGTTCGTTGCCGCCCGGAAGGCGGCAGCGTGGCGTTTTACCCCAGAAAGGCGCCGGCGCGCAGTCCTGCGCGCGTCAGCCGTGGGAAGCCCGCACCTGCTCGCAGTACGCCACCAGCTGGTCGAGCTCGGCCGACTTGTCGAAGAAGGCATCTGCGCCCAGTTGCTCCGAACGCTGGCGCATGTCGGTGGTGGCGTAGTTGCTGAGCACCACCACCTTCTGGTGCGGCGCGCGGTTGCGGCAGGCCTGGATCACGCCGAGGCCGTTGCCGCGCTTCAGGAACAGGTCGACGATGGTCAGGTCCCATTCGTCGCTGTGCAGGCGCAGCCAGGTCACGGCCTCGTCCTCGGTACTGGCGGAGGCCACGACCTCGGCATCGGCCACGTCCTGCAGGAAACCGACGAGGTTGTCGCGGATCACGGGGCTGTCTTCGACGAGGTAGGCCCTGAAACTCATGGCGACAACCCCGGCTCGGCGGCTGGCCGGCAAGTATTGGAGGACGAAGGTGGTCGATGCATGGACCACATCCTCGCCACCCGGGCGCCGCTCACGGTGAGCCATGCGGGCCAATGCCTGTAGGCCATCGGCCAGCACGCCTGTCGGCATGCGAGGCGCGGGGCCCGCCCAGGTGCCCGCGTCGGGCTAGGCCGCCAGCGCCGCCACGCGGCCGCGCGTCATGCCCAGCCGCGCGGGCGACACATACTGCTCGCGATAGATCTCGAAGGGCATCGTGTCGGCCGCCTCGATGCGCTTCTGCTCCTGGATCGACTCGGCCGTCATCCGCTCGAAGGCGGCCTGCTGCTCGGCCGAGAACGGCAGCGCCAGCAGCGCGGCGCGGGTCTGCTCCGACTGCGCGCGCACGAAGCCGACGAAGGAATTGCCGTGCTGCTGCTCGATGGCCGCCAGCACGCGGGCCGAAGGCAGGCTGTCGGGGTCCTGCAGCGCGGCCAGCGCGGCACGCACCGCATCGACATGCTGCGTGCCGCCGCCATGCGCCGCGTCCAGCGCAGCGGCAATCGGCAGGCACTGCTCGGCCAGCTCCACGCCCCAGTCGGCCAGCGAAACTTCGCTGCCGCCGCGCAACAAGCGCAGGCCCGGCTCGCGGCCGCGCGCGGCGGTGAGGTGCTGGTTGCGCGCGAGGTCGGCGATTTCCTGCGGGGTGTCGTCAGGGCTGTCGCTCAGCAGGCAGTGCAGCAGGAACACGTCGATGAAGCGCATGGTCTGCGCGTTGATGCCGACGGTCTCGAAGGGGTCGAGGTCCATCAGGCGCACCTCGACGTATTCCACGCCACGCTCGCGCAACGCATGCAGCGGGCGCTCGCCGGGGTTGATGACGCGCTTGGGGCGGATGGTGCCGTAGAACTCGTTCTCGATCTGCAGCAGGCTGGTGGCGAGCTGGTTGTAGTCGCCGCCGAGGTTGCGGATGCCGATGGCCTCGTAGGCCGGCCACGGGCGCGTGAGCGCGTCCTGCAGCGAGGCACCGTAGCCCTCCAGGCTGTTGTAGCTCACCGCCAGCGAGGCCTGCGCGTCGCTCTGGTAGCCCAGCCGGCCCATGCGCAGCGAGGTGCCGTGCGGCATGAACATACTGCCGTCGCCCAGCGGCTGCAGCTCGTGCGGGCGGCCCGCCACGAAGCTAGAACACAGCGCCGGCGACGCGCCGAACAGGTACAGCAGCAGGAAGGCGTGGCGGCGGAAATTGCGGATCAGCGCGAAGTACTGTTCGCTGGACACCTCGGGCAGCGACCAGTTGTAGTGAATGCCCGAGATGGTCTGCATGCGCCGGCCATAGCGGTGGCTCAGGCCCATGCGGTAGACGCTCTTGGCGCGGCCCACGTTCGACGAGCCATAGCGGCCGATCGGAATGGTTTCGTCGGTGGGCAGGCCGCAGGGCATGCTCGACACCCAGAGGCGCTCGTCGCCCAGCGTGTCGAGCACCCGGTAGGTGAACTGGTGCACCCGCGTGAGCTCTTCCAGCGCCGACTCGACGCCGCCGTGCACGCCCGTGATGAGTTCGAGCTGCGATTCGCTGAAGTCGGTCGTGATGTGCGGATGCGTGAGCGCCGAACCCAGCGCCAGCGGATGCGGCGTGAGCGCGAGCTTGCCGTCCGGCAACGCCCGCAGGCTTTCCTTCTCGATTCCGCGTCGCATGCCTTTCAGTCGTGTCGCTGAAAGAGCACCCAACCTCTCCTGCAATCTGTTGCTCATATTGTTATGACCCATCAATCTTCTGAGGGGCTGGAAGGTAGCACGGGCGCGCGCACGTTGCTTGCGCAGGGAATCCCGCATTCGGCTAGCCTGCCGGGCGCTACTTTTTTGATAGCTTCACGCATAGCTGCCAAGCGGGTTGAACGGCTCGACCGTACCTTGATACCGGCCGGAATCAGGCCTTGGCGCGGCCCGCCGAGAGGTCGATCTCGTCGGACTGGTAGACATGCATCTCCGGCGTGCCCTCGGCCATGGCCGCCAGCGCCTTGGCGAAGGCGCGCGAGGCGTCCACCCGGAAGTGCGCCTGCAGCGCGGCCATGTCGCTCCAGCGCTCCACGAAGGTCAGGCGCAGCGGCTGCAGCACATCGGTGGTCACTTCATGCGAGATGCAGCCCGGCTCGGCGCGCGAGCGCTGCACGTGCTCGGTGCTGATGGCCAGCATCGCCTGCAGGGTGTCGGGCTTTGCCAGCGCGTGTCCGATGACCAGGATCATGGGGTCGTCTCCTTCAGCCGAGCACCCGCAAAAGAAAGCGGTTGAGGTCGGCAATTTCTTCCGTGCACACCGAATGCGCCATCGTGTATTCGTGCCACTCGACGGTGTAGCCCAGGGCGATGAGCGCGTCGCGCGAGCGCACGGCGCCGGCCAGGGGCACCACCGGGTCCTGCCGGCCGTGCGCCAGGAACACCGGCGTCTCGTGGTTGGCGGCGTGGCGCTCGGCCGCGGTGGTGGCCGCGATCGGCAGGTAGCCCGAGAGGCCGACGATGCCCGCCAGCCGTTCGGTGTGGCGCAGGCCCGTCATGAGGGCCATGGCGCAGCCTTGCGAGAAGCCCGCCACCACGATGCGGCTGGCGGCGATGCCCCGGGCCTTCTCGCCGGCGATGAGCGCCTCGATGGTGGCCTGCGAACGGCGCAGGCCGGCCTCGTCTTCGCGCGCCGCGAGATCGGCCACGGCGATGTCGTACCAGGCCGGCATCTGGTAGCCGCCGTTGATGGTCACGGGAATGACGGGCGCGTTGGGGAACACGAAGCGCACGGGGCCCACGGCCGCCAGGTCGAGTTCATTGGCGATCGGCACGAAGTCGTTGCCGTCGGCGCCGAGGCCGTGCATCACGATCACCGTGGCGGTGGGGTTGGGGGCGGTTTCTATCTCGATGGGGGGACGGGACATGGTCGGGCAAAGGTATTCAGGAACGCGAATGACCGGACCTTAGCGCATTCGGGGCCTGCCGGAGGCATGGAAACGGCCGGTTGGCTGACTTGCACATGGTTGCGCCGCGCCCAACATGGTTCGCAAAGACAGCAAGGAAACCCCGAGTGAGCCATTCCCCTCCCCTGGTAGAGACCAAGCTGGCCGGCGTCGTGCTGGTCTGCGGCGACTGCGAAGAACGCAAGGACGGCCCCACGAAGCTCAGGGCCAGGCAGGTCCGCAAGGAACTGAAGCATGGCCTTGCGCACCTGCCGGTGCGCCTGCGCGTGGTGCAGTGCAGCTGCCTCGGCCTGTGTCCCAGAAAGGCCGTCGCGCTAGCTGCCGTGGCGCAGGGCCATGCCCCGCTGGCCGCCGAGGCGTGCCACCAGGAAGACGTGGAAGCCTTCGCCAAGGCGCTGGCCCGGTCCGTCAAGTAAAGCAGGCAACGAGGGCTATTCGGCCTTGATGCCGACCGCCTTCACGATCTGCGCATAGCGCTCGTATTCGCTCGACACCTGCGCCTGGAACTGGCGCTGCGGATGACCGGTGGCCTCGATGCCCTGTGCCGCGAGTTCGGCGCGGGCAGCCGGTGTCTGCACGATGCGGCCGGCCTCGGCCGCGATGGCGTCGACCACCGGTTGCGGCGTGCGGGCCGGCGCGAACAGCCCGAACCAGGTGCCCGAACGGTAACCCGCATAGGTCTCGCTCACGGTGGGCACCTCGGGCAGCAGCGCATGGCGCTTCTCGCCGCTGGTGCCCAGTGCCACCAGCCGGCCGCTGCGGATCTGGGGCAGCGCCGGGCCCACGGCGATGAACATCACGTCGACCTGCCCTGCAATCACGTCCTGCATGCCCAGCGGGCCGCCGCGGTACGGGATGTGGGTGACGTAGATGCCCGCCTTCTGCTTGAGCAGTTCCATGCTGAGCTGCTGCGGACTGCCGTTGCCGGCCGAGGCGTAGTTGATGCGGCCCGGATGGGCCTTGGCCGCGCGCACGAAGTCGGCCACCGTGCGAAAGCCCGTCTTCGGGTTGGCCACCAGCACGAAGTCGATCTGCCCGAGCGACACCACCGGCACCAGGTCGCGCCGCGCGTCGTAGGGCAGGCCGGCCTGGATGTTGGGGAGGATGGTGATCGGCCCGTCGGCCCCCACCAGCAGCGAATAGCCGTCGGGCTGGGCCTTGGCCAGTCCGTCGGCCGCCAGGATGCCCGCCGCGCCGGCGCGGTTGTCGATGACCACCGGCTGCTTCCATTGTTCCGAAAGCCGCTGCCCCAGAAAGCGCGCCAGCACGTCGGGCGAACTGCCGGGCGTGTTCGCGACCGTGATGTGCACAGGCTTCGACGGGTAGGCCACTGCAGCAGGCTGCTGCGCCTGCGCGGCCAGGGGAAGCGATACGCCGGCCCACAACGCGCCCAGGGCGAATATCGGAGTCAGCAGGAAACGGGCGCGCATAGTGAACTTTCGTTAGCGTAAGACAAAGCGCGCGATTCTGGAGCGCCACCGCCCGCAGGCAAACGACCCATTTGTCAGATGCTTAGGTGCGTTCGGGCATATGCCCCCCGCCTCCCTGCGCCCCCGACGGGGACACGGGCACCCCGGATGCAACACAATGGCGTTTCGCATGAAGACCACCACCTCGCAACCGAAGCCCCCTCTTGCCGCGCCTGCCGCCGCGGCGCCGTTCGACAGCGAACGGCTGCTGCGCGACAGCGGCCTGCGCGTGACGCGCGCCGCGCAGACCGTGCTCGAACTGCTCGAACACAGCTCCCAGCCGCTGACTCACGAGGAAGTAGCCGCCGCCTACACCGCCGCGGCCGGCGAGGCGCCCGACCGCGTCACGGTCTACCGCGTGCTCGACCGGCTGGTCGAGGCCGGCCTGTGCGACCGCCGGGTGGGCGCCGACCGGGTCAACCGCTTTTCGCGCCACGTCGAGGCCGCCTCGGGCAACACCTTCGAATGCGACCAGTGCCACAAGGTGCTGGCCCTGCCGTCCGACCCGGAATTGCCGAAGGTGATGGGCAGGCTGGGCAAGGCGCTGCGCAAGCAGGGCATCGACACCCGCCACACCGCCCTCACCCTGCACGGCACCTGCGGAGAGTGCGCACGGTAGCTTCAGCCGTTCACGCGTTCCAGGAGGGGAACGGATCGGGAAAGTTCTGCCACCACGACGCGCCGAAGCGCATCTCGTTTTCCGTCAGCAGGCAGGCGTCCAGCCGCGCGCGCAGCGCGTCTTCATCCATGCCGATGCCGATCAGCACCAGCTCCTGCCGCGCGTCGCCCGTGGCCGGGTCCCAGTTCCTGCGGATCAGATCCAGCGCCTGTGGGTCGGTCGGCCAGTGCTCGCGCGGCACCGCCGCCCACCAGAAGCCTGCCGCGCCATAGCGGCAGGCGCCGCCGGCCTGCGACCACGAGCCCGCGCGCGTGGCGCGGCTGGCGAGCCAGAAAAAGCCCTTGGAGCGCACCACGCCCTCCCACTCGCTCTGCACCAGCTTCCAGAAGCGCATCGGGTGAAACGGCAGGCGCGAACGGTAGACGAAGCTGCGAATGCCGTATTCCTCGGTTTCGGGCAGGTGCTCGCCACGCAGTTCGGCCAGCCAGCCGGGCGCCTGCTCGGCCTCTTCGAAGTCGAACAGGCCGGTGTCCAGCACCCGGTCGAGCGCCACGCGGCCGAACTCCGACACCTCGATGCGGGCCCGTGGATTCAGGCTGTGCAGGATCGCCATCAGCCGCTCGCGCTCCTCGGCGGTGACCAGGTCGATCTTGTTGACCACCAGCACGTCGCAGAACTCGACCTGCTCGATCAGCAGGTCGACCACCGTGCGCGTGTCCTCGTCGCCGAGCGACTGGCCGCGCTTGCCAAGGCTGTCGGCCGAGCTGTAGTCGCGCAGGAAGTTGAAGGCATCGACCACCGTCACCATGGTGTCGAGCCGCGCCACGTCGGCCAGGCTCTTGCCGTCTTCACCGGCGAAGGTGAAGGTCTCGGCCACGGGCAGCGGCTCGGAGATGCCGGTGGACTCGATCACCAACTGGTCGAAGCGCCCCTCCTTGGCGAGCCGGCCCACCTCCACCAGCAAGTCTTCGCGCAAGGTGCAGCAGATGCAGCCATTGCTCATCTCGACCAGCTTCTCGTCGGTGCGCGACAGCTGCGCGCCGCCGTCGCGCACCAGCGCAGCGTCGATGTTGACATCGCTCATGTCGTTGACGATGACCGCCACGCGGCGACCTTCGCGGTTGTGGAGGATGTGGTTCAGCAGCGTGGTCTTGCCGGCACCGAGAAAGCCGGAGAGCACGGTGACGGGGAGGCGATCGGCCATGGGGGCAGGCTCCATATATGCAACAGGATTGCATTATATGGATCAACGCAACTTGGTTGCGTTTGCCTTTCGCGCAGTTCGCCCGCGCGGTCTCGCCGCTCAGTATTGAAGCTGCGGATACCAGTCCTTGCCCCGGCCTTCAGGCGTCATGTCCAGCAGGCTCAAGATCGGCATCGGGTCGGGCGCGCCGCGCGGGTCCTGCCCGGGGTCGGCGGTGCCGGGGCTCATCTCGGCCGCCCAGAAATGGCGGATGGTGTCGCCGTCGCGCCGGAACACGTTGAACGCCGAGTTGTCGCCGCCGTCGGGCTTCTCGCCGGCGTAGTCGCGGTTGAAGTCGTTGCCGCCCGACGAGTACAGCGGCAGATGGCGCCAGCCACGCTCCCGCGCAAACGCCGTCATGCGGTCGATGGGCGAGGTGGCGATCACCGCGAACGCCACGCGCTGCAGGATGTCGGGCATTTCGCCGTCGTAGGCGCTGAGCAGCGACGTGCACATGGGGCATGGCCGCTCGCGCTTCGGGCCGAACATCCAGTTGTAGGTGATGAGGGTGCCGTGCTTGCCGAACAGTTCGGAGAACTTCACCTGTCCATCGGCGCCCTGGAACAGGTAGTCCTGCGGCACGACGCCGCCCGGCGGCAGCGCGCGGCGCATCTCGGCCACGCGCTCGATGCGGCGGCGCAGATCGATTTCTTCGGCGAGCAGCTCGGTGCGCGCCTTGCGGTACTCGGCGCTTTCGCCGGGGAAGCGGACGGGGTTGGACCTTGCGAGCTGGCTTGCCGAAGCAAGGCCCAAGGACTCTGCACTGGAAGACATGGCGGATCACCTCCTGAAGCCCGAGAGATGGGGATTGACGTTGATCGCCACGCCATCTTGCTGCCGAATATCTCTCCGCGCCAGTACGCGCTTTTCCCCTGCCGGGCCTGGAGTTGTCCTACGCCGCCCTACATCTCGAAAGCCTCGACCTGCCGCCCGTCGATGTCGGTGAAGCCATAGGCGCGCGCCAGGTCGGCCACGCGCAGCACCTCGCCGGTCTTGTCCATGACGGCAGGGTCGGCCGCCAGCGCGGCCACCGCCCGGCCTAGGTAGCGCGGCGATTCGGTGCGCGCGAGTTCGGGCCTTTCCTGCCAGTGCGCCTCGTCGGTCTTGTGCCCGGCCAGCACGAATTCCGTGCGCATCCAGCCCGGCGACACCGCGACGGACGCAACGCCGTGCGGCTTCAGCTCATGCGCCATGCCGAAGGCCAGCCGCGTCATCGAGGCCTTGGCCAGGTCGTAGAACAGGCTGCCGCGCAGGTAGCGGCCCCGATCCCAGAAGGTGGTGGTGACGATCAGCCCCTTCTTCTGCCGCACCAGCATCGGCGCGGCGCAGCGGCTGGCCACCAGATGGTTGCGCACGCCGCGGTCGAACATGGCGTCCCAGTTGGAGAGCGGATGCTCCCAGAACGGCGCCTCGAATACGCCGTTGAAGCTCTCGTGGCCGCCCCAGGCGTTGTTGACGAGCAGGTCGAGTCGGCCATGCTCGCTGTCCACGCGTGCGAACAGCGCGGCCACCTCGGCTTCGCGGGTGTGGTCGCACTGCACGGCGATGCCCCGGCCGCCTTGGCGCGTGACCTCGTCGGCGGTGTCGTCGATGCTGCCGGGCAGCGCCTTCAGGTCCGACAGGGCCAGCAGTTGGCCGTAGCTGGCGGCAGGCTGTTCGCGCGTGCTGCGTCCGGTGACGTACACGGTGGCGCCGGCCGCGCCCAGTTCGATCGCAATGCCGCGCCCGGCGCCCCTGCTCGCACCCGTTACCACCGCCACGCAGTCCTTCAACGGACGGTCTGTGCTTTCTTGTTTCTGCATCTTTTCGGCTCCTTGCTTGAGAGCGAACGAAGATATCCCGCGCTCAATCGCCCGTCTTGGAAGAAACCGAAGCCGCGCGTCCGAGGAACTCGGTCGGCGTGACGCCGCACAGCGCGCGGAACTCGTTGACGAGGTGCGACTGGTCGTAGAAGCCGCCTTCCAGCGCAAGGTCCGCCCAGTCCGGCGCCGGCCGCTGCCGCAGCGCGCGCAGGCAGCCATGCATCCGCGCGAGCCGGCTCCAGGCGCGCGGCGACAGCCCGACGTGCGCATGAAAGAGCTGTTGCAGGCGCCGCTCGCCGACACCGACTGCCGCGGCCACCTCGCGCAGCGGCAGCCGCCCTTCGGACGCCGCGATCAGCCGCGCCGCATGCATGGCGATGTCGTTGCCCGCGATGCGGCCGTCGCGCAAGCGCTGTGACAGGGCCGCGTGAAGCAGCGCGACACGCTGTGCGTCGTCCGGCGCTTCGGCCATGCGCTCGAGCAACGCCGCTCCCTCCCCCCGCCACAGCGCATCGAGGTGGACCGCGCCGCCACCGATCTCGCCGGCCGGCAGCCCGAGCAAGCAGGCGGCGGCGCCGGGACGCAGCGTGACGGAAAGCCCCTCGACCTTGCCCCGCATGCGCACCACGACCGGTGCGGCCGAGGCGCCGATGGCCTCCACCGCCAGCCCGCCGCCGCTCCCCGCGGAGGGCGCATCGCCGAAATTGAAGACCAGCCGCACCGCGCCGTCTGGCAGCACGCGCTCGCTCATCTCGTGGCCTTCTGCAAACGTCTCGCGGTACAGCATGACGTGCGACACGTGCCCGCGCAGCGCGGCACCCACCGGAAACGCGCGCAGCGTGCCGGCAGGCATGGCCGATTCCGGCCCGTGCAGGGGGTCGTCTTCGAGCCGGAGGAAAAGGCGTTCGCCCATGGATGCCGATTGTGTTGAAAAACGCCCCTGGTGGGCGTGCCGGCTGGAGCTCGCTGAAAATCGGCCGTTCGCCTTGTTCGCTCCCCCTCTCCTCTCCCGCATGCCTGCCACCGCCCTCCCCGTTCTCTACTCCTTCCGCCGCTGCCCTTACGCCATGCGCGCCCGGCTCGCCCTGGTGGCCGCTGAGCAAGCCTGCGAACTGCGCGAAGTGGTGCTGAAGAACAAGCCCGCCGAAATGCTCGCCGCCTCGCCCAAGGGCACGGTGCCGGTGCTGCTGACCGGCGACGGCACGGTGCTGGAGCAAAGCCTGGACGTGATGCTCTGGGCCCTGCGCCGCAACGATCCCCTGCGCTGGCTCGCGCCCGAGGCCGGCACGCTCGCGGACATGCTCGCGCTGGTCGCCGAATGCGACGAGGGCTTCAAGCCTCTGCTCGACCGCTACAAGTACCCCGACCGCCATGCGGACGGCGGCGTGCCGGCCCGCGACCGGGGCGCGCTATTCCTGCGCGGCATCGAAGACCGGCTATCGGCCTCGCCGCAGCTCACCGGCGGCCGTTCCACGCTGGCCGACGCCGCGCTGATGCCCTTCGTGCGCCAGTTCGCGATGGTCGACGCCGCATGGTTCGCCGCGCAGCCGTGGCCCCGCCTGCAGGCATGGCTAGACGGCTGGACCGGCTCCGAACTGTTCGAACGCGTCATGCACAAGTACGAGCCCTGGAAGACCGGCGAGGCCGGCGCCCGGTTCTAGCCAGACATCACCGCCGCGGACGCACGCTGGATGCACTCGATGAAGTGCTGCGCCGCCGGCGTCGACAACTGCCCCCTGCGCCGCAGCACGCACACATTGAGCATGGGCAGTGACTCGTCGACGTCGACCCGGCGGATGCCGTGGCGCTTGAAAGTCAGCTTGACCAGCGGCTCGACGAACAGGCCGATCAGGTCCATGTTCCCCACCAGCCCGAGCGCCACCGTCACCGACTGCCCCTGGATGATGCGCGAGGGCGGCGGCAGCCCCAGCGGCGTGAACAGCGGCGCCACCGACTCGCGTCCGCGGTCGTCGTCGCCCGGCAATATCCATTCGGCCGGGTACAGGTCGAGCAGCGAGCGCGCCCCGCGCAGCGGATGGCGGTTGCGCATGCCCACCACCAGCTGCACCGGAAACAGCTCCAGCGCCTCGAACTGCGGATCGAGCGTGCCCGGCACCACGTGGGCCACCGCGAAGTCGAGGTAGCCGTCGCGCAGCCGCGCCAGCATCCATGGCAGCACCGCTTCGCTGAACTGCACGTCGACGGCTGGCAGGCGGGTGTGGAAATCCTTGAACGCGGGGGGCAGCACGGTGAGCGCGAACGAGGCGCTCACGGCCATCGACACCGTGCCGGTGGCGCCGTCGCGGATCTGCGCGATCTCGTCCCGCGCGCGCTGCATGTCGGCCAGCAGCAGCCGCGCGCGCGGCGCAAAGGCCTGGCCGAACTCGGTGAGCCGCACGCCCTTGACGCTGCGCTCCACCAGCGGCGCCCCGACCTCGCGCTCCAGCTCGCGCACGATCTTCGTCACCGCCGGCTGAGACAGCCCCAGCACCCGGGCCGCGGCGCGGATGCTCATCTGCTCGACCACCGCCACGAAGGCGTGCAACTGATTGGGTTTCATGACAACCAAAAGTTATCGTTATGGCCCAATTATTGTCTTTTCATGACAGCGGCGAGTCTCTAGCATCCGGCGCGGCCAGGGGCATACATACCCTTTGGCAGACATCCATACAAAGCAAGCACACACTGGAGAGACATGAGCATCCCAAGCAACCCGCCGGCTTCGAGCCCCGCGCGCCGGCGCCAGACCATCGTTGCCACGACCATCGGCAACGGCCTGGAGTTCTTCGACTTCACCGTCTACGGCTTCCTGGCGCTCGTGATCGGCAAGCTCTTCTTTCCGACCTTCAATTCCTACGGGCAGCTGCTGCTGACGGTGGCGAGCTTCGGCGTGGGCTTCATCATGCGGCCGCTGGGCGGCATCGTCATCGGCGCCTATGCGGACCGCGCGGGCCGCAAGAAGGCCATGACGCTCACCATCTTCCTCATGGCGCTGGGCTGCGCGCTGATCGCGTTCACGCCCACCTACGCGAGCATCGGCGTCGCGGCGCCGATCGTCATCGTGCTGGCGCGGCTCATCCAGGGCTTCTCCGCCGGCGGCGAGGTGGGCGCTTCGACCACCCTGCTGGTGGAACACGCCACGCCGGCCAACCGCGGCTACATGGCGAGCTGGCAGTTCGCCAGCCAGGGCCTGGGCGTGCTGATGGGCGCCGTGGTGGTGGGCGTGCTCACGACCGCGCTCTCGGCCGAGTCCATGCAGAGCTGGGGCTGGCGCGTGCCCTTCGTGATCGGCATGCTGATCGCGCCGGTGGGCATGTACATCCGCCGCCACCTGGAAGAGTCGCTGCACATCTCGCCGGCCGAAGCCGCCGCGCCGCGCGAAAGCAGCCTGAAGATCGTCTGCACGCAGCACGGCAAGACGGTGCTGGCCGCCATCCTCACGCTGGTGGGCGGCACCACGGCGGCCTACGTGGTCACGTTCTACATGCCGACCTATGCGGTGCGCGAACTCGGGTTCACGCCGTCGGTGGCGCTGTTCGGCGCCGCGCTCACCGGCCTCATCTCGTTCGCTTTCGCGCCCTTCGTGGGCAAGCTGTCGGACGTGGTGGGCCGCAAGCCGCTCATCCTGTGGAGCCGCATCGCGCTGGCGGTGCTCATCTACCCGGGCTTCCTGTGGCTCAACGCCTCGCCCACGCCCACGGTGCTGTTCGTGGTGCTCGGTGTCTTCAGCTTGGGCCTGGTGGTGCAGACGGTGCCCGGCATCACGATGCTGCCGGAGATGTTTCCGAAGGCGGTGCGCGCGAGCGGCATGTCGCTGGTGTACAGCGTGGGCGTGGCCCTGTTCGGCGGCTTCGCGCCCTTCATCAGCACCTGGCTGCTGAACGCCACGGGCAGCAAGCTGGCGCCGGCCTGGTACCTGGTGGCGATGACGGTCGTCTCGCTGCTCGGCCTGCTCTGGCTGCGCGACCATACGGGCCGCGACATCGACGCGGCGGGCGCCCACGCGGCGGGCTGACGACGGCCCCCTAAATTCAAACTCAAAGCCAACACAGACAGGAGTCCCCACCTCATGCCAACCCAACGCTCCGCCGCCACGCGGCATTTCTCGGGCACGTATGCCGAAGCCCGCGCCAAGTTCCTCGAGGCCGCCGCCCAGCGCGGCGCGGCCGTCGAGTCGTTCGTGCTCGATGCGCACCGCGGCGCGCTCGGCGAAGAACTGGCCACCGACGTCGCGCTGATCGGCGCCATCGACGCGAAGAAGCTGCTGCTCGTGACCTCCGGCACGCACGGCCCCGAAGGCTTCAGCGGCTCCGGCGCGCAGATCGCCACGCTGAACGACGCCGACCTGCTGTCGCGCCTGGAGCAGGCCGGCGTGGCGCTGCTGCTGGTGCATGCCGTCAACCCGCACGGCTTTTCGCACCTGCACCGCACCAACGAAGACAACATCGACCTGAACCGCAACCACATCGACTTCAATGCGCCGCTGCCGGTGAACGCCGCCTATGCCGAAGTCGAGCCGCTGGTGCTGCCCGCCAGCTGGCCACCCACGCCCGCCGACGAGGCCGCCGTGGGCGCCTACATCCAGAAGCACGGCATGACCGCCTTCCGCGCGGCCGTGACCAAGGGCCAGTACACCTCGCTCGACGGTCTGTTCTACGGCGGCACCGCGCCGTCGTGGAGCAACAGGACCATCCGCAAGATCCTGCGCAAGTACGCGGCCTCGGCCACGTACCTGGGCTGGATCGACGTGCACACCGGCCTGGGCCCCTACGGCCACGGCGAGAAGATCTACCCGGGCCGCAACACGCCCGAAGACCTGGCGCTGGCGCACGCCTGGTGGGGCGCCGACGTGTTCGCGCCGTTCGCGGGCGACTCGGCCTCGGCCGACGTGTCGGGCCCGGTCATCTCGACCGCCTACGACGAATGCCCGAACGCCCGCGTGGCGCCGATGGGCCTGGAGTTCGGCACGCTGCCCGACCTGGAAGTGCTGAACCGCCTGCGCGCCGACACCTGGCTGCGCCGCCACCCCGAGGCGCCCGACGCGCAGAAGCGCGAAATTCGCCAGCAGCTGCGCGACGCTTTCTACTGCGACAACGAAGAATGGAAGGGCATGGTGCTGGGGCAGACCCGCGTGGTTCTGCTGCAGACGCTTCAGGGCTTGCGCAAGGCCTGACGAGGCAGGCGCCGCGCCGGGCTCTTTCAGCCGAAGTTCGGCGCGCGCCGTTCGCGCAGCGAGGCAACGCCCTCGCGCACGTCGGCGCCTGCGAAGCCCATGAATTCGAGCGCCAGCGAAGCGTCGAAGGTCGGGCCGGCCTGGCGCAGCCAGTTGTTCAGCGCGTACTTGGTCAGGCGAATCGCGCTCTGGCTGCCGGCCGCGAGCCGGTCGGCCACCTCGTAGGCGCGCGGCAGCAGTTCGGCTTCGTCCACCGCGAGCGACACGAGGCCGATGCGCTCGGCCTCCTCGCCGCTCACCGGCTCGCACAGCAGCAGGTGGTACTTGGCCTTGGCCATGCCGCACAGCAGCGGCCACACGATGGCCGCATGGTCGCCAGCCGCCACGCCCAGTCGCGTGTGGCCGTCGACGATCTTCGCGCTCTTGGTGGCAATGGAAATGTCGGCCAGCAGGCCCGCCACAAGCCCCGCGCCCACGGCCGGGCCGTGCATGGCGCTGACGATGGGCTTGTCGCAGTTGATGATGTTGTAGACCAGGTCGCGTGCCTCGCGCCACACACGCTGGCGCACCGCGTCGTCTGTGGTCATGTCCTGCACCATCGCGAGGTCGCCACCGCCCGAGAAGCCCTGGCCCTCGCCCCGCAGCACCGCGCAGCGCACCGTGTCGTCGGCCGACACGTCGCGCCAGATCTCGGCGAGTTCGCGGTGGCCGTCGTGCCCGGCCGTCGGCAGCTTGCCGTTGGCCGCGCGCATCTGGATGTCGAGCACCGCGCCGTTCGCGCCCCGGCGCGTGATGGCAAGGGTTTGATAGCGGGTGTAGTCCATGGCGAATCCGTGTTTCTATTTCTTGGCGGCGATTTCGCGGCAGCGCCGCACGTTGCTGTCGAAGCGCGCCGCGAGGCCGGGCTCGCATGCATCGTCGCCGGGGGTGAGCCTGCACATGCCGACCACCACGTAGTCCATGACCGCCGCGGTGCACATCGGGTAGGCCGCAAGCTCGGGGTTGGCCTTGACCTTGAAGCCCCAGCGGTCCGAGAACTCCACCGTGCGCGCCATCGCGTCGTGGAAGAAGCTGCGGTCCTTCGCGGCGATGGCGGCTTCCATGCGCGGCAGTTCCTCGTTCAGGTAGCCGACCGAATCGAGCGGGAAGTCGGACGGGTTCTGCTGCGCCGTGGCCATGGATGCGGCCAGCACGAGAGGCAAGGCAGCGAAGATGCGCAAGGCCGGAGCGAGCGCGGAACGAAGGAACAGGCGTTGAAGGTGCATGGCCGTGAATTCTGCAACGTTTTGAAGCACTTTTGAATTCCCGGCGATGCGTGGGCGCGACGACGCCTACTTTCCCTTCTTCTGCTTGTCGTACTTGCGCCAGTACTGGAACTCGTCTTCGTGCACTTCGAGGTCGATCTCCGAAATGCGCAGCTGCAGCCGTTCCTGCACCTCGGCCACGGCCTTGTTGTAGACCAGCGGGCCGACTTCCTCGAGGAAGAAGCCGAGCAGCGCGCCGGCGCCGATGTTGCCGATCGGCTCTTCCATGTTCTCGCGGAAATAGCGCTCGATGGACGTGATGGCCTGCTGGCGCGCTTCCTTGGAAATCTCGATGGTCATGGATGTCTGTCTCTCAGGGATGGAGTCGATCGATTGTGCCGGGCGCGGGCGCGGCCGCGACCGGCCGTTCGCTACCATGCGGCCACAACAACACGGAACCGGAGACAGACACCATGAAGATCCGCCCCGCCGCACTCGCGGCCCTTGCCCTGGCCGCCCTCGCCTCGCTTTCCGGCTGCACCTCCATGACGCCCACCGTGGCGCAGCGCCAGCTGATGCTGGTGGCCAATGACGAGAAGCAGTCCTGGAACGACGCCGGCGCCGTCATTCTCGGCCCCATGGGGCGCGACACCGTGCAGGTGCTCGACATCGGCATCGACCCGCTCGCGCCCAAGGTGCTGGGCACGCTGCAGCTCGACAACACCATCGCCGGCCCGCCGACCAACCTGGCCATCACGCCCGGCGAAACGCTCGCGCTGGTCGCCAACTCGCTCAACGTGGTCGAGGAAAACGGCGTGCGCAAGCAGGTGCCCGACAACCGCCTGTTCGTGATCGACCTGACCTCCAGCCCGCCCAGGCTGCTGGACACACTGCAGGTCGGCAAGCAGCCCTCGGGCCTGTCGATCAACCGCGCGGGCAACCTGGCGCTGGTGGCCAACCGCGCCGACAACTCGGTGAGCGTGCTGCGCATCGCGGGCAAGAAGGTCACGCTGATCGACACCGTGGCCATGGGCGAATCGGTGGCGCATGTGCGCTTCACGCCAGACGGCAGGCGCGCGCTGGCGGCCAAGTTCCCGAGCCACAAGATCGCGCTGCTCGACGTGGACGGCGAGAAGGTCAGCTACAACAAGGTCGATCTCGCGGCGGGCCTGTGGCCTTACAACGTCGACGTGACGCCCGACGGCAAGCTCGCGCTCACGGCGGACAACGGCAACGCCGGCGCGTCCGACGGGCAGGTCGACACCGTGAGCGTGATCGACATGGAAGCCGCGCCGCCGCGCGTGATCGACAAGGTGGTGGTCGGCGACGGCCCCGAGGGACTGGCCGTGAGCCCGACCGGCAGGCATGCGGTGGCGGTGATCCTGCGCGGCAGCAACGCGGCGAAGAACGCCTACTTCTACAACCGCAACGGCTCGGTGGTGCTGCTGAGGATCGACGGCAAGAAGGTCACGCGCGCCAACGAGGTGGTGGTGCGCGGCCTGCCGGAAGGCGCGGTGTGGAGCGCCGACGGAAAGTACCTCTACGTGGGCAACTTCATCGACAAGGACATCACCATCCTGCGGCTCGACGGCGACACGCTGGTGCCTACGGGCAAGTCATTCGCGCTGGAAGGCCATCCGGCCGCGATGCGCGGGACAATGACGCACTGAATCCACTTTTCCCGAACGAAGAAGAAGCCATGGCGCAACCCAAACGACAACTCCGCACGCTCGAACGCGGCATCCTCTGCCTCGTGATCGGCGCCGCCGTTCTGCTGGCGCCGCGCTTCCTGCAGGGCACGCGCTGGTTCGAGATGGTGGCGGGCGCCTATCTGGTGGGCTGGTTCGCGCTGGCGCTGGGAACCGGGCTGGTGGTGGTCGAGCTGTTCAAGCGCGGCAAGCCGCGCCAGTAGTGCCAGTAGCCCAGGCAGGCCTCGAAAGCTCGGTCAGGCCTTCTTGCCGCGCAGCTTGCCGACCAGTTCCACCACGGCAAGCACGATGGCGCCGGCCACCACGCCCACGCCGGCATTCACGCCCATGGAGCCCAGCGTGCCGAACACGCCGCCGGTGGCCTTGGCCCAGTCTTCGACCGCATGGCCCAGTGCCGGCACGCCGTGCACCAGAATGCCGCCGCCCACCAGGAACATGGCGGCGGTGCCGGCCACCGACAGCGCCTTCATGAGCCACGGCGCCGCCACCAGGATGCCGCGGCCCAAAGCCTGCGCACCCGCGCTGGCACGCTGGCTCAGGTAGAGGCCCGCGTCGTCGAGCTTCACGATGCCGGCCACCAGGCCGTACACGCCGATGGTCATGATGAGCGCAATGCCCGCCAGCACGGTGAGCTGCGTGGTGAATGGCTGGCCCTGCACCGTGCCCAGCGTGATGGCGATGATTTCGGCCGAGAGGATGAAGTCGGTGCGCACCGCGCCCTTGATCTTGTCCTTTTCGACGGCGACCACGTCGGCCGAGGCGTCGGCCACGGCCTGTTCATGGCGCCCGATGTCTTCGGCGTGTTCCTTCTTGTGCAGGAACTTGTGGGCGAGCTTCTCGGCGCCCTCGAAGCACAGGAATGCGCCGCCGACCATGAGCAGCGGCGTCACCAGCCAGGGCAGCCAGGTGCCGATGGCCAGGGCGGCCGGCACCAGAATCGCCTTGTTGATGAACGAGCCCTTGCACACGGCCCACACCACGGGAATCTCCCGTTCGGCCCTGACGCCGGACACCTGCTGCGCATTGAGCGCGAGGTCGTCGCCCAGCACGCCGGCCGTTTTCTTGGCGGCCACTTTGGTGAGAACCGACACGTCGTCCAGTACGGTCGCGATGTCGTCGAGCAGCAGGAGCAGGCTGGTGGCCATGGGCAGGTCGGAGAAAAAGAGAATCGGCGAGCTTAGTCGTTGCCTTCGGGCTGCTCCGCAATACCCATACGGGGCCGGTTCAGAGCGCGCTCAGCGCCAGTGCCAGCACAGCCAGCAGCGAGGCACCGAACACCGCCAGCCCCACGCGGCGGCGGCGGTGCGTGAGCATCCAGAGCGCCACGCCCGACATCGAAAGGAAGATCAGGCTGCCCGCCAGCGTGTCGACCAGCAGGATCCACGGCATCGGCATGCCGCCGCCCTTGTGCATGTTGGTGAGCGTGGCGACGAAGCCGTTGTGCGTGGTGGCCACGCCGACCGAGCGGTTGCCCTGCCAGTACTCGGCCTGCACCATTTCGTTCGGCCCGCCGAAATTGAAGACCCAGTGCGCCGGCTGCGTGAGCGCGGGGGCGCCGTGGTCGCCCTTGTCGGCCCATGCCACGGGTTTGGCGGGCTCGATGCGGGTGGAGTTGGGCGGCCCGCTCATGCGCAGTGCCTCCTGCAGCCAGCGGCTCATGGCCTCGGGCGTCTCGGGCGCCGGCTCGGGCAGCGCCAGTTGGGCGCGGGTGCGCTCCTGTGCCTGCGGCAGCTTCAGCACATTGCGGTGGTTGAGCCAGATGCCGCTGAACCCGAACAGCAGCCCCAGCACCGCGCCCCAGAGGCCGATCCAGCCGTGCATGCGGCGGATCCACTGCACGGTGGCCGTGCGGCGCTGGTGGGAGCGCACGCGCGCGGCGTGGCCCAGGATGCTGCTGTCGTGGTCCATGGCAGCGGGGATCAGGAAACGTCGCGCTTGAGCCGGATTTCCTCGACACGCACGGTGCCGAAGGCGGTGGTCTTGGCGGTCTTCATCTCGCGCTTGAAGCCGGCGAGTTCGTGGAAGCGCATGGCGCGGTCGTTGCGAATGGGCACCCAGATGGTGACCGTGGTGCAGCCCTCTTCCTCGAGGCCTTCGCGCGCGGCGTCCCACAGGGCCACGCCGGCGCCCTTGCCCCAGTGCTCGGGCTTGACGTAGATGGCCCAGATTTCACCGGTGGTGGGCGGGGTCTTGGGGTCGCGCGAGCGGTCGAAGCCGACGAAGCCGACGATCTGGCCGCCGTGCGTGACCACGTGCACCTGGGGTTCGCTGTATTCGATGGCTTCGCGCCACTTGGCTTCCCGCGACGCCGGGGCCAGGGTGCGCAGCTCTTCTTCGGGGAGGATGCCTTCGTAGGCAGCCTTGGCGGCCAGGGCGTGGACTTCGGCGACGGCCTTGGCGTCGCGCAGGGTGGCGGGGCGAACTTCGTAATCTGACATGAATGCGGGGAAATCAATGGAACCGCGTATTGTCGCCGCACCGCTAAACTGCCCGCTGCATCCGTCGTAACAACAGGAGAAATCGACATGGCCAAGGGTCAGCAACGCAGCACCAAGGAAGCGAAGAAACCGAAGAAGGACACCTCGCCGCCCAAGCCCGTCGGCACCGGCGGCATCGAACCGGTCCGCACGGTCACCACGGCAGTGATCCCGCGCGGCAAGCTCAAGAACAAGTGACCGACGCAGCACCGGCCCCGGCCAGGCCCTCGCAGCCGCGTAATCCGCTGCACGGGCTTACGCTGGAAGCCATCGTGACGGCACTGGCCGGCCACTATGGATGGGAACAGCTCTCGGAGCTGGTTCCCATCCGCTGTTTCGCGATCGACCCGAGCGTGAGCTCCAGCCTCAAGTTCCTGCGCAAGACCCCCTGGGCGCGCGAGAAGGTCGAGAGCCTGTATCTCTTCATGCTGCGCGAGCAACGCCGCGAACAGCAGCAGCAGCAAAATCCAAACACCCCCTGATCCCGCAACGATGAAGGTTCGACTCGAACCGTCGGGCCTCGGCTTCGAGGCCGACGCCGGCACCACGCTGCTGCAGGCCGCCGAGGCCGCGGGCATCGAGCTGCCCAGCTCGTGCCGCAACGGCACCTGCCGCACCTGCATCTGCCGGCGGCTGTCGGGCGAGACCCGCCACACCATCGAGTGGCCGGGCCTGAGCATCGACGAAAAAGAAGAAGGCTGGATCCTGCCCTGCGTGGCGCAGGCACTGGGCGACCTGACGCTCGACGTGCCGGGCGCGCGCTCCCTCTTCCCGGACTGAGTTCGCCGGCCGGGCTACGAAGACAGGGGCCTGGCAGCGGCAGGCACCGCCACCGCCAGCCGGTCGCGCTGCGCCAGCGACGGGAAAAGCTTGAACCACGTGAGCGCCACCAGCATCGTGCCCACGCCGCCCACCACCACCGAGCCGACCGGCCCCAGCAGCGCCGCAGTTGCGCCCGACTCGAATTCGCCGAGCTGGTTGCTGGCGCCGATGAAGATCGAGTTCACGGCGCTCACCCGCCCGCGCATGGCGTCGGGCGTCTCCAGCTGCACCAGCGTCTGGCGGATCACCACGTTGACCATGTCGGCCCCGCCCGAGACCGCCAGCGCGATCAGCGACACGACGAAACTCTTCGAGATGCCGAACACCACCATGCACAGCCCGAACAGCGCAATGGCCATCAGCAGCGTGCGCCCCACGTGGCGCTCGACCGGCCGGCGCGTGAGCGCGATCGACATCACCAGCGCCCCCACGGCGGGCGCGCCGCGCAGCAGGCCGAGCCCCCAGGGGCCGGTGTGCAGGATGTCCTTGGCGTAGATGGGCAGCAGCGCCACCGCGCCGCCCAGCAGCACCGCGAACAGGTCGAGCGAGACCGCGCCGAGCACCGGCTTGCGCTTCCAGATGAAGTCGACGCCCGCGAACACCGTGGCCAGCGTGACCGGCTCGCGCGCGGCCGGCGTGTAGGCGTAGCGCAGCCGCAGCACCAGCGCACAGGCCAGGGCAAAGCACACCACGCTGGCGCCGTAGACCACCGCCATGCCGGCCACGAACAGCAGCCCGCCCAGCGCGGGCCCGCCGATGATCGCGCCCTGCATGCCGGCCGAGCTGAAGGCCATCGCGCGCGCCAGCATGGTCGGCGGCACCAGCAGCGGCGTCAGCGCCTGCTGCGCCGGCATCTGGAAGGCACGCACCGCGCCCAGCACCAGCGACAGGCCCAGCAGCAGCCCGCGCGTGTCGTGCTTCCCCATCACCGCCAGCAGCAGCACCAATGCGACCAGCCCCTGCACCGCGAAGCAGGCCGCGACGATGCGCCCCCGGTGATGGCGGTCGACGATGTGGCCCGCCAGCAGCGCCAGCAGCAGCGCGGGCACGAACTGGTAGAGGCCGACAAGGCCCAGGTCCCAGGCGCTGCTCGTGAGGTCGTACATGTGCCAGCCGATGGCCACCAGCAGCATCTGCGAGGCGGCGGTGCCGAAGAGCCGCGCCGTCCACATCTGCATGAAGGGACGTTCGCGCGTCAGGTCGGAAAAGCCGGGGGAGGAAGCAGCGCCGGCCGGAACGGCGGAGGCTGCGGGGGGAAAGGAAGCGGGAGCGGGGTCGGGGCCGGACATCCGCTCAAGGATATCCGAGGCTTCATGAGCGGGCCGTGAGGCGCGGCAACGCCCCCTGCGCGCCCTTTGTCGCGCTCTCTAAACTCGGTGCCTCCATGACCCTGCCAGCCCCCCTGCACCCCGTTCACGAAGACGACCACCTGCTGGTGTTCGACAAGCCCGCCGGCCTGCTCTGCGTGCCCGGCCGCGGCGAGGACAAGCAGGACTGCCTGAGCGCACGCGCCCTGCGCCAATGGCCCGACGCGCTGATCGTGCACCGGCTCGACATGGGCACCAGCGGCCTGGTGGTGATGGCTCGCGGCATCGAGATGCAGCGCGCCCTGAGCGCCGCCTTTGCCGAGCGCCGCGTGCACAAGCGCTACGAAGCCGTGGTCGACGGCACGATGCCGCTGCACGAAGACTGGTCGGTGATCGACGCCCCGCTGATGGCCGACTGGCCGCGCCGCCCGCTGCAGAAGGTGGACCCGGGGGGCAAGCCGAGCGTCACGCGCTGGAAGGCGATTTCAGCCTGGCCCGGCGAGCCGGCCGCCACCCACGTGCTGCTGGAGCCGCTGACCGGCCGATCACACCAGTTGCGCGTGCACCTGCTGTCGATCGGCCATCCGATATTGGGAGACGCGCTTTATGGCGATGCCGCCTTGCAGGCACGTGCGCCGCGCCTGCTGCTGCATGCGAGCGAGCTGGGCTTCGTGCATCCGGTGACGCGGCAGGAGCTCCGCTTAAGTCGGCCGCCCGATTTCGTTTCTTCGAGCTGCTGAGTGCTGGCTGGGCCTCAGCCGCCCTTGACGACCAGCACAGGCATGTTCGCGTCCTGCAGCACGCGCTGCGTGACGCTGCCGAGCAGCAGTTTCTCGATGCCGCTGCGGCCGTGCGAACCCATCACGATGAGATCGGCCGCGATGGCGATGGCCGTGTCGACGATGCCTTCGTGCACCACGTGGCCGTCGATCACGCGCTGGTCGCTGTGCAGGCCTTCGGCCGCCAGCGCAGCCACGCCGCGCGCGAGTGCCGCGTTGGCACTGGCCGTCGCGGCGGCGAGGTATTCGTTCTGGCCGAGCGCATAGTCCGCGCCGACGCCGATGAAGGGATAGTTGTCGATCACGTGTATCAACGTGATGCGGCTTCCGAAGGCCAGCGCGAGGCCGCTGGCCTTGCTGACGGCGAGCATGGAAGTTTCGGAGCCGTCGATCGGAACCAGGATGTGATTGAACATGGCGGGACCTCGCTTTCGTTCGCAGACAGACCCGGCTCAAAAAGAGCCGGGGCTCGAATTTAACCGCTGTTCGGGTGGGCGGACTGTAGGACTCGTACCAGCGGCGGCGCAACGCGTTCGCGCACTCAGCGCCGCGCGGGTTTGTCAGTCGCCCTGAAAACCCTTGGCCCGGCAGGTGATCACGAGCGTATCGCGCCAACCTTCGCCGCCCTCTTCGAGCGGCTGGATGGGCGTGGACTCGTGGATCACGCGCGCGTCGTCGAGCAGCAGCAGCGTCCACGGCTCGGTCATGGTGAAGCGCTCGCCGCGCCGGCCGTTGGCCTCGAACACGCGCGTTTCGCCGCCCTTGATGCCTTGGCGACCGATGAGTGCGACAGCCACGAGGTCGACACCGTCGCGGTGCGCGCCCTCGGGGGTAGGACGGCCGATGCCTCCTGCGGTGTCGATGCGGAACTGGTGCGCTTCCACGAACCAGCGCTGCGGCGCGCCGCGCATGTCGCTGCTGGTCTTGCCCAGCTGCTGCAAAAGGCGCTGCCACACCGGCTGCGCCACCGTGGCGTCGAGCATCGGCGCAAACCAGCGCTGCATGCCGCCGTGCAGCGCGTTGTATTCGACCGGCTGCCAGTGCGCGCGATGCGGCACCTGTGCCAGCGTGGCGTGGTCGTCGGCCTCGACGGTAAAGCAGGCGTGTCGCCGCGTGCGGTAGCGGCCGCCGTCCTTCAGGTACTCGTCGGGCGGGAGTTCGTTCCAGTCGGCGTGCAGCACCTCGAGCTGCGGCAGCGGAGCGCCTAGCCATTCGCTGACCCCCTGGGGGCTCAGCACCGCATAGCCCTGGCCACGCAGTGCGTCCGGGAGGTCTGCAGGAGCGATGAAGGGAGGTGTGAAAGCAGCCGTGGTCACTGCGCGCTGACCTTCACGTCCTTCCAGAACGCGACGCGGTCGCGAATCTCCTCTGCTTCGGGCTTAGGGTCGGCGTAGTACCAGGCGGCGTCGGTGTTGAGCTCGCCGTTGACCAGCAGCGAGTAATAGCTTGCGGTGCCCTTCCAGGGGCAGGTGGTCTTGTGGTTGCTGAAGGTGACGACGTCGCGGTTGAGCGAACTCATCGGGAAATAGTGGTTACCTTCGACGAGCACGGTGTCGTCGCTTTCGGCGATGGTGACGCCGTTCCAGGTTGCTTTCATGGTCTTGGTCTCCAGGGGGAGGGTTGCGGGGCGCTGGCCGTTGCGCTGCCGCACGGGGCGAGGGGTATTGTGCCGCTGCTGCGGCTTGAGCCTTCTTCGTTGTGTTTATCCACCTTGTTTGGGGCTTTGTTTTCCGGGGCCGGGTCTCGGCCCGGCGGCCGACCTACTTTTCTTTGCTTCGCCAAAGAAACGTAGGCAAAAGAAAGGCGACCCTGCTGTCTGCGTCCCTTCGCTTCGCTACGGGCAACCTGCGGTGCTCGACGTAGACGGGGGTCCGCAGAACTCGCTTCGCTCAAACAGCTGCGGCCCTGATCCCGCCTACGTCTGCGCTCCTCGGCGCAGCCAGAAGGGGGTTGGAAACCGAACGCGCCATCGCTACGCTCGGCGCGAATGGCAAAGCCGCGCCGAGGGTCGCAGACAGTGGGGTCGCCTTTTCTTTGCTTACTTTCTTTTGGCGAAGCAAAAGAAAGTGAGTCCGCCGCCGGGCGGATATCCCGGCCCCGGAACCAAACCTAGGCAGCCAACCAGTGCACGCTGAAGAGCCTCTCAGGATCCGTCCAAACAGCCCCCGGACGAAACCCCGCCCGAGCAGCCAGAGCCCGAAGCCCTTCAACAGTGAACTTATGCGAGTACTCCGTATGAATAGTCTCGCCCTCCTCGAACCCAAACCGTTCTCCATTCAGACAAACGCTCTGAGCCCGCCGGCTCACCAGATGCATCTCGATCCGTCGCCGAGGCGCGTTGTAGAACGCCGCATGCGAGAACCCATCCAGATCGAAGTCCGCGTTCAGCTCCGAGTTGGCACGACGCAGCAGGTTGAGGTTGAACTCGCCCGTCACCCCTTGCGCATCGTTGTAAGCCGCATGCAGCCGCGCCGGGTCCTTCACCAGGTCGACACCGATCAACAGCCCTCCGCCACGCAACATCCGCGCAGCCAGCTGCAGAAAGGCCAACGCCTCGTCAGGCTCGAAATTTCCAATGGTCGACCCCGGGAAGAAACCGACTCGCCGCCCCGCGCCGGCCAGCGGCGCAGGCAGCACCATCGGCATGGTGTAGTCGGCCGCAATGGGCTGCACCACAAGCTCCGGATAGTCCGCCTTCAAGCGCGCCGCAGCCGCTTCCAGGTGCTCACCCGAAATGTCGATGGGCAGATAGCGCTTGGGCGTCTCCAGCGCATCCAGCAACAGCCGCACTTTCGTGAGCGACCCGGCCCCGAACTCCACGATTTCCGCATTCGGCCCGACCTGCTGCGCGATCTCGCCCGCGCACTCGCCAAGAATGCGCAGTTCGGTGCGTGTGGGGTAGTACTCGGGCAACTCGCAGATCCGGTCGAACAGCTGCGACCCCGCCACGTCGTAGAAGAACTTCGGCGAAATGCTGCGCGGCGAGCGCGCAAGCCCCGCCTGCATCTCGCGCCCGAACTCCGACAGCGGCGCTGCGGCTTCGGAAGCATCGGTAACGGCACGCGTCTTCGCGGGAACGAACGACAGCGAGGAAGAGGAAGTCGGATTTCGCATGATCAGATGTCTTTCGCGAGCCGCAGCCCCGAGAACTGCCAGCGCGCCGCCGGCGGAAAGAAGTTGCGATAGCTGGGCCGCGTGTGCCCGGCCGGGGTGGCTACGCTGCCGCCGCGCAACACCAGTTGCCCCACCATGAACTTGCCGTTGTATTCCGCCGCGATGCCGGGCATCGGCCGGAAGCCGGGATATGGGTCGTACGACGAACGCGTCCACTGCCAGACGTGTCCGGTCATCTGCGTGATGCCGGGAGCGTCGTACGCGGCCTCCCATTCGAACTCTGTAGGCAGCCGTGCGCCGGCCCATTCGGCATACGCGGCGGCTTCGTAGAAACTGAGCTGCGACACGGGCGCATCGGCCTCCATCGGCCGCACGCCATGCAGGCCGAACACATTCCAGCCGGCGGAAGGCCCTTGCGTTTGCTGCAGGCCGAAGCCCAGCCGCGGATCGTCGGGCGCGAGCCAGTACGCCGGATGGCGCCAGCAGTTCGCCTGCACAGCCGCCCATCCGTCGGACAGCCAAAGCTCGGGCCGCTGGTAGCCGCCGTCGGCAATGAACTGCGCGAAGTCGCCGCAGTTCACAAGCCGGTCGGCAATGGCATGCGGCTGCACCAAGGCCTGGTGGCGCGGTGTCTCGTTGTCGAAAGAAAACTCACGGCCGCCAAAGCCCACCTCGACCAGACCGCCGCGCTGTTCGATCCAGCGCATGGCGGGCGGCACGGCGGCCAGCCGCAGCGCCGGCCCGCTCGCGGTCTTGTAGGCGGGCAGCATCGGGTTGCATGACAGCGCATGCAGGATGTCGGTGAGCAGCAGCTCCTGGTGCTGCTGCTCGTGGTTCAGCCCGAGCGTGACGATGGGCTCGATGGCCGCCCAATCGCCGCCGCCCTCTTCGAGCAGCGCGACCACTGCCTCGTCGACATGCCTGCGGTACGCATGCACCTCGTCCACCGAAGGCCGCGTCAGCAGGCCGCGCTGCGGGCGCGGATGGCGCGGGCCGAGCGCCTCGTAGTAGGAGTTGAAAAGATAATGAAAACGCCTGTCGAAAGGCTGGTAGCCCGTTGCATGCGGCTGCAGCAGCACCGTCTCGAAGAACCACGTGGTGTGCGCGAGGTGCCACTTGGTCGGGCTCGCGTCAGGCATCGACTGGATGCACTGGTCTTCGGCGGAGAGCGGGGCGGCAAGCGCCAGGCTGGTGGCGCGCACCTCGCGGAACTTGTCGCGCAATGCGCTCGCCGCTTGTGTGATCGGCCGGGAAAGCGTCATGGGGTCTCCAGTCGGGTCAGCCGCACTTTGTAGCCCATTCGCGTGAAGAAAGCGCGTAGGACAAAACGCCGCGGGCTCGCAGCCGAAAAATCGGCGGACAGGCACTGTGGCACAAGACGCAAGGGCTTGCATGGCGGGCTGCGTATCATCCGTCGAATGCAAACGACCAACCCATCGGGCAGGCCGCGAATCGTCATCGTCGGCTGCGGATTCGGCGGACTCGAAGCGGCGCGCAAGCTCCAGCACGCGGACGTCGACGTAACGGTCATCGACAAGACCAACCATCACCTGTTCCAGCCCCTGCTCTACCAGGTGGCGACCGCCGGGCTCGCGGCACCGTCGATCGCTGCGCCGGTGCGCGCCCTCTTCCGCAAGCAGCCGCGCATCACCACGCTGCTGGGAGAGGTGACCGGCATCGACCCCGCCGCGCGCAAGGTGCAGCTGTCCAACGGCGACAGCGTGCCCTACGACCACCTGATCGTCGCGGCCGGCGCCACGCACAGCTACTTCGGCAACGACCAGTGGGCGCCCGTGGCACCGGGCCTGAAGACGCTGGCCGATGCCTTCGAGATCCGCCGCCGCGTGCTGCTGTCGTTCGAGACGGCCGAGATCACCACCGACCCGGACCGCCGCCGCGCACTGCTCACCTTCGTGGTGATCGGCGCCGGGCCGACCGGCGTAGAGATGGCAGGCACGCTGGCCGAGATCGCCAAGCACACGCTGTCGGGCGAGTTCCGCCACATCGACCCCGCCAGCGCGCAGGTGCTGCTGGTCGAGGGCGGCCCGCGCGTGCTGCAGGCCATGCCCGAGTCATTGAGCCAGAAAGCGCTGGAGCAGCTGGAGAAGCTGGGCGTCGAGGTGCGGCTGAACGCCCGCGTCACCGCCATCGACCCCACGGGCCTCGAAGTGCAGACCGGCGGCGGCGCAGGCGGCGCGCCCGCGGCCAGCTACCGAATCGATAGCAGCTGCGTGGTGTGGGCCGCCGGTGTCGCTGCCTCGCCGCTGGGGCGCATGCTGGGCGCCGCCACCGGCGTCGAATGCGACCGCGCGGGCCGCATCAAGGTCGAGCCCGACCTGAGCCTGGCGGGTTACCCATCGATCAGCGTGGTCGGCGACCTTGCCGCCGCCATGAGCCACGCGCCCGGCAAGCCGCCGAAGCCGGTGCCCGGCGTGTCGCCCGGCGCCAAGCAGATGGGGCGCGCGGCGGCGGCCAACATTCTGCGCCGCATCGCGGGCCAGCCGACGTTGCCGTTCCGCTATGCCGACTACGGCAACCTGGCCACCATCGGACGCAACTCGGCCGTGGTCGACCTGGGCACGCCCTTCGGTCCGTTGCGCTTCAGCGGCCGCCTGGCGTGGCTGTTCTGGCTGTTCGCGCACGCCTACTTCCTGATCGGCTTTCGCAACCGCATCGTCGTGATGATGGACTGGGCCGGCGCCTACTGGAGCTTCCAGCGCAATGCGCGCGTGGTGGCCGACGTGCAGGGCAAGGGCGAATCCTGAGGCGGACGCCGCGATGTGAGGCGCCCGGGCCGCGTGCCAGGCGCTGTCATTGCCATGTCATGGCGCTTGCACTCAATGCGGGCTTCACAAGGAGCACGCCATGCAAGTGAAGGTCCATCACAACGGCGACGACGCGTTCATCGCCTGGAAACCCGAAGGCTTCATCAAGGACTGCCGGGGCTTCGCGCTCATGCGGCGTCGCAACGGCGTCGAGGAAGTGGTCAGCACCTGGGTCGGCTTCGCCGATGAAAAGCAGAAAGACGGCGATCGCCGCGCATCCACCAACTGGCCGATCCAGAAGTACCAGTGGACCGACTACATGGCCCATCCCGGCGACCGCCTGCAGTACCGCGTGGTGCCGATGGTCGGCCCCGACCGCAAGAACCTGCGCGCCGACAGCAACGACGCTAGCGGCTGGACCGACGAGATCGTGCTGAACCACGAGGTCTCGCCCAAGATCGAGGCCTATTTCAACCGCGGCATCGTGGCTTCGCAGTGGGTGTCGCGGCGGCTCGGCATCACGGCCGAAGACCTGAAGACGAAGAAACTGCGCAAAGTCATCGAGACGCCCGGCGATCTCTTCCGCGCGTACCTCATGGGTCCGCTGGGAGAACGCCTGTTCGAGCTGCTGGCCAAGGCCGCGAGCGACAAGCGCGACGTGTACGCGGCCCTCTACGAGCTGGACGACGAGGCGCTGGAAACCGCCTTGGAGAAATTCCGCAAGCACGCGCACGTGGTGCTGGCCAACGGCAGCGTGAAGAAGAAAGGCGAAGACCAGAACGCCGCCGCCCGCGAACGGCTCGCCGCGAAGATCGACCTGCACGACCGCATGGTGTCGCCGCGCGCACTGGGGCACAACAAATTCCTCGTCATCTGCGACGAAGAACAGAAGCCGCGCTGGGTGTGGACCGGCAGCCAGAACTGGACCAAGACCGGCCTTTGCACGCAGGCCAACAATTCGCTGCTGCTCGACGACTTCGAGCTGGCCCGCGAGTACCGCAAGCAGTGGGACCTTCTCAAGGAAGCAGGCGACCAGACACCGCAGGAACTGAAAGACGAGAACAGCCGGCCGCGCGCCACCAAGGTCGGCCCCGCGCCCACGCGCCTGTGGTTCACGCCCACAGTGGGCCAGGTCGACCTGGAAGAGGCCCGCGCCATCGTGCAGGGTGCACGGCAGGCCGTGCTGTTCCTGATGTTCAACCCCGGCCCGGCCGACACGCTGCTCAACGAAATCATCGACACCGCGCGTGCAGGCGACGGCGAGCACCGGCTCTACATCAAGGGCGTGATCAACCAGGACCCGAGCACCACCGCCCACCCCGTCGAGCTGTTCGACCAGGCCAACTCCGAGAAGGCCGACTTCGACGTGGTGCTGCCCGCCGCCATCGACGCGCAGACGAAGTGGTTCTGCCGCGAACTGAAGAAGCTGCCTGGCACCTTTGCCATGGTGCACAGCAAAGTCGTGCTGGTCGACCCATTCTCCGACCATCCGGTGCTGCTGACCGGCTCGCACAACCTGGGCCCCAAGGCCAGCGGCACCAACGACGAGAACCTGCTGATCGTGCGCGACGCACCGGGGCTGGCCTCGGCGTACGCTACGAACATCATGTCGATCTACAACCAGTACCGCTGGCGCTTCCGGCGCGCGGTGCAGAAGCCGTCGAAGCAATGGAAGGGGCTGGAGGACGGCGACAGCTGGCAGAAGGGCTACCTCAAGCCCGGTGGCGCGGCGTTGCGCGAGATCGATTTCTGGGTCGGCGCCTGATTGCTTCGGCTCAGAAGAAAAAGCCGTGGTGCCGCGAGTCGCGCTCGCTGCGGCGCCACTCCCACGGCGGCGTCGGCCTCGGGTCGGCCCACAGGCCCAGGCGCTTGCCTCTGGCCCTGGCCTCCAGCTTGAAGAGGCCGCCGCCGCGCCTGGTGGCGAGCTTGTTGTAGTCGTAGACCCAGGCCCAGCCTTCGGACACCATGCGGCTGCCGACGTCCTCGCCGTTGCAGCTGACGTCGGCCACGGTGCGGCCGTAGCGGTCGGTGTCGACTTCGGTGATGAGCGCGATCTCGCTGAAGCACAGGTTGCCGAGCGCCTGGCGGCTGCGCTGGCCGTAGGGCTGCGCTTTCTCGGGTGCGTCGATGGCCGCGATGCGCACCCTCACGCGTTCGTAGGCGCCGATGCGGCCGCAGCGCGCGGTGAGCGTGTCGCCGTCGCTGATGCCCACGACGAGGCAGGAACGCGGGGCGGCTTGGGTCAGGAGGGGAAAGAAAGCAAGAAGGAAGGAGAGCAGCAGCGCGCGCGAATGCATGAAGAAGCGGGAGATAGGCAGAATGCGGGACCGATCGAGGCTAAGTGATCCGCTCGCCGGAACTGGTCGGTACACAGACTTTTTCTTTTGAACCACGTTTCGAAGGAGAGCACGCACCATGCAAGAACCCACCCAGGACGACTGGTTCCTCGCGGCCAACGACGCATGGGACGCCGGCGCGCACAAGAAGGCTCTCTCGCTCTTCCTCAAGGCCGCGGCGGCGGGCGAGACCCACGCGCTCAACAGCGTCGGCTATTTCCTCGACCACGGCATCGGCGTGAAGAAGAACCCCGCTGCCGCACGCGACTGGTATCGCAAAGCCGCCAAGGCAGGCGACGTGGCGGGCTGCGCCAACCTCGCCATCTGCTATCGCGACGAAGGCAACTTCCGCTGGGCGCGCTTCTGGTTCGAGAAAGCCTATGCGCAAGGCGACGGCGACGCGGCACTGGAGCTGGGCCGGCTCTTCCTGTGGGAAGGGCCGAACCAGAACCGGCACAAGGTGGTCGACTACCTGGGCAAGGCGGTGGCCTCGCAGTCCATCACGCCGAACGGACGCACCGAGGCGGGGGCGCTGCTGAAGTCTCTGGGCCTCACAAAGTAAGGCCCGCTCCGCTCACTTCGCGCGGCTCTCGTCTTCCTGCAGCAGCCGCCACATCACCTTGCCGCTGCCGCTCTTGGGCAGCGCATCCACGAACTGCACCTTGCGCGGGATCTTGTAGACCGCCATGTTCTCGCGGCACCAGTCGATGATCTGCTGCTCTGTCGTGTCCTTGTGCGTGGCGCGCAGCACCACCACCGCCTTGACCGATTCGCCGCGGTAGTCGTCCTTGGTCGAGATGACGCAGGCCTCCTGGATGGCGGGATGGCGGAACATCAGCAGTTCGACCTCGGCCGGCCACACCTTGAAGCCGCTGGCGTTGATCATCCGCTTCAGGCGGTCGGTGATGAAGAAATAGCCGTCCTCGTCCATGCGGCCCATGTCGCCCGAGCGGAAGAAGCGCTTGCCCTCGAACTCGACGAAGGCCGCCGCCGTGGCATCAGGCCGTTTCCAGTAGCCCTGGAACACCTCCGGGCCGTGGATGATGATTTCGCCCGATTCGCCGATGGGCATTTCGGCCAGCGTGTCGGGGTCGACCACCCGCGCGTCGGTGCTCATGAACGGAATGCCCAGGCACTGCTGCTTGGGGTGGTCCGACGGGTTGGTGTGCGAGGGCGCGGCGGTCTCGGTCAGGCCGTAGCCTTCCTGGTACTTCAGCCCGTACTGCTCCAGCAGCCGCTGTGCAACTGCCTGCGGCATGGCCGCGCCGCCGCCGCCGATGTAGGTCATGCTCGAGAGGTCGTAGCTCGCGAAGTTGGGGCTGGCCATGAGGTCGATGACCATGGTCGGGATGTTGGTCCAGGCAGTGACCTTCCAGCGCGAGATGAGCCGGCCGGCCACGTCGCGGTCCCATCGCGGCATGATGATCAGCGTGGCTGCCGCCAGGATGGCGGTGTGCATCATGCTGACCACGCCGGTGATGTGGAACATGGGCACCACCGCCAGCACCACCGTCTCGGAGGTCGAGCCGCCCCAGAGCTGGCCGGCCACCGCGTTGTGCATCAGGCTCGAATGGTGATGCACGCAGCCCTTGGGCAGGCCGGTGGTGCCGCTGGTGTAGGGCAGCAGCGCCATGTCGTTGGCGCCCACCACATGCGCGGGCGCCGGATGGCCGGCGGCCAGCACGTCGGTCCAGGCCAGGGCCTGGCCGCCGGCCAGCGCGGGCAGCGGATGGCGGGTGGTGAGCCATTCCTTCCAGGCGGGTGCCGGGGCGTCCTCGCCCGACACGTCGGCGTCGAAGGCGTCGGTGAACTGGGTCACGATCATGTGCGAAAGCCGCTGCTCGGGCGGCAGCGCGTCGCTGGCCTTGGCAAGCTCGGGCGCGAGGTCGCCGGTGATGATCGCCACCTTGGCGTCGGGGTCGATGATGTAGTGCTTGAGTTCCTCGGCCCGGTTCATCGGGTTGACCGGCACCACCACCGCGTTGGCGCGCAGGATCGCGAAATGCGCGATCACCAGCTGCGGGCAGTTCTGCATGTCAAGGATCACGCGGTCGCCGCGCTTCACACCCAGCGCATGCAGCGCGCCTGCCAGGCGCTCGGCCTGGTCGGCGAATTCACGGTAGCTGAGCACACGGCCGAAGAACACGAGCGCCGGCTTTTCCGGGTAGCGGGCGGCGGAGGTGGCCAGGTTGTGCCAGAGCGAGGTGGCGGGGACGGTGATCGAATGCGGAAGGCGTTTGGGCCAGAACTTGTAATGCGGGCGTTGTTGCATGGTGAGAACAGGCGGGGAAAGCAGAAGGGAGAAGAAAAAGCGGCTGCACGCAGCCTAAGCCGCCAATGGCGCCGCTCCCATCGGGGAAGCCCGCGGGGCGTCGCCTAGGTGACGCCAATTTTTCTGACACCGCTGGAACGCACGCATGCGCCATGCGACTACAGACAACGCACCCGCCATCGGCGATACCTGCCCTTCCCCCCACCCACCGCACCAAGGAGTCGACATGGCAGCAGACAAGCACGCAAGCGTTCACTGGGAAGGCGCCGGCAAGACCGGCAAGGGCCTGGTCAGCACCGAGACCGGCGCACTCAAGGACTACCCCTACGGCTTCGCAAGCCGCTTCGAGGACGACAAGCGCGGCACCAACCCCGAGGAAATCGTCGGCGCGGCCCACGCGGCCTGCCTCACGATGGCCTTTGCCTTCGCGCTCGAAAAAGAAGGCTTCACCGCCACGAAGATCGACACCAAAGCCGCAGTGCGGCTGGCCAAGGACGGCGAGGGCTTCAAGATCGACCGCATCGCGCTCGAACTCGACGCCGCCGTGCCGAAGCTCGACGAAGCGAAGTTCCAGCAGATCGCGGCCGCAGCCAAGGCCGGCTGCCCGCTGTCGAAGGCGCTGGCGAGCGTGCCCGAAATCACGCTGAAGGCCACGCTGGCCGGCTGACCGGGCTGCCTATGATCGTCTCCCTGCAAACAAGAAGAGGAGACGGATCATGAACAAGCCCATCCGGACCGCCCTGGCGGTCCTTTCTTTCGGCCTCGGCACCGCCGCGCTGGCCGCCTACCCCGACAAGCCGATCAAGCTCGTCATCGGCTTTCCGGCCGGCGGCCCGCTCGACCAGCATGCGCGCCTGCTGACAGACAAGCTGCAGGCCGTGCTCGGCCAGCCGCTGATCGTCGACTACAAGCCGGGCGCCGGCGGCTCGGTAGGCGCCGACGCGGTCGCCAAGAGCCCCGCCGACGGCTACACGCTGATGCTCGCCAACACCGGCGTGGCGGTGATCAACGGCGCGCTCTACAGCAAGCTGCCCTACAACACGCAACGCGACTTCGTGCCGATCGCGCGCACCGCGATGCAACCGCTGGCGCTGCTGGTCACGCCCAGGCTGCCGGTGCAGGACCTCAAGCAGTTCGTCGACTACGCCAAGGCGCGGCCCGGCCAGGTCAACTACGGTTCGGCCGGCAACGGCGGCATCAGCCACCTGGTGCCCGAGATGTTCAAGACCGCGACCGGCATCTTCATGGTGCACATTCCCTACCGCGGCAGCGCCCCGGCGTTCACCGACCTGATGGGCGGGCAGGTGCAGTTCATGGCCGAATCGATTCCGCAGGCGGCCAACTATCACAAGCAGGGCAAGGTGCGCGCGCTGGCCGTGACCAGCCGCGAACGCAACCCCGCCCTGCCCGACGTGCCGACCGTGATCGAGTCGGGCGTCAAGGGCTTCGAGGTGGTTGGCTTCTACGGCTTCCTCGCCCCGAAAGACACGCCGAAAGACGTGGTCGCCAGGCTCAGCGACGCCTTCAAGCAGGTGCTGAACAACCCCGAGGTGCGCGACCGCATGGTCAGCCAGGGCGCCGACCCGGCCTACCTGGGCAGCGAGGACTTCGCGCGTTTCCTGGCAACGGAAACGCCACGCTGGGAAAAGGCGGTGAAGGCGTCCGGCGCGCGGATGGACTGACCGCCGGCCGGTCCGGTTGCGCGCCTGCGCCAACACCGGCGCCAACTTTTTTGCGATTGCCTTGGCCGATGCGCAGGCGCGTCGGCCGCGCATTGCCAAGTCTCTTGGATATAGTGCCGCACCTTGTCGCGTGGAGGGCGACCTGCGTCGCCGGAGACGACAAGGGCAACGCAATCAAACGGGAGGAATCGCGCAATGCGCACACATCAAGACCACACCGGCTTCGGCCGCCGCATCGCAGCCCTGGCTTGTTTCACGGCCATGTCTTTCTCGGCCGGCGCCGCCGACACGGCGCCCGACCTCGATGCCGCGAAGACGGCGCTCACGGCATTCGCGCAATGCGATGCGTCGTTTTTCACCTTGCTGGGTCAGAAGCCCCAGCTATTCGGGTCAGGCATCGAAATCGCCATGAACGGCACGGTGGCCGCCCCCACGGTGGCCGATCCACGGTCGGAGAAAGGACAGCGGCAGTCCTTCGCTCGGCCGATCGACGTGGCAGGCCTGCGCCTGCTCGCTTGGCGCAACGAGGTGAGCTACGACGCGACGATGGGCGCATTTCTCTGGTGGGGCTTCGACGTCGAGGGTACGCCCGACAAGGCCGCGGACGCACTCAACCGTCTTCTGCAGCCAGCCCAGCGTGTCGTGAAGACAGGCGCCGAATGGGCTCGCGCGGAAAACCGCCGGATCGGCGATCCCATGGACGCATGGCGCCGTGGTGGACAGTCCGGATCCGTGGCGCAGAAGGGCACGGTCGAGCGCGTGCTGCTCATCGAAGCCGACGAGGCGCCCGGCCGGACCAAGGTCTCCTGCGCCTTGCAAGGCTCCGTCACGCCGCCCTTGCTGGAACGCGTGCGTCCCGACCTTCCAACGTCGCTGCAGCAATGAGCAAAGCCGTCATCAGACTCGTCCTGGCCGCCGCGCTGGGCCTGGCCATCGCGGGCTGCGCGTCGGTGCCCCTCACGGGCCAAGGCGCGTGCCGGGTCGCCGGCAACCTGCCACTGACCGCCGACAAGACCGCATATGCCCAACCAGACAAGGCCTTGGCGCTCTGGACCCGTTGTGTAGATAGCGGACCGCAAACCGCGATCCTGA
Source organism: Variovorax sp. (assembly GCF_965279555.1). Taxonomy (NCBI): domain Bacteria; kingdom Pseudomonadati; phylum Pseudomonadota; class Betaproteobacteria; order Burkholderiales; family Comamonadaceae; genus Variovorax; species Variovorax sp. Next base: position 3,233,633 of record NZ_OZ257247.1, read on the forward strand.
AAGGCCTAGCGCTGAAAATGCGCAGCCTGGTGAGAGGACAGCTCAAACAATACGGCGAGGCCATTCAAGACCTCGAAGCATCGCAGCGCCTGATGCCACCCCGCGAGAGCTGGGACTTCATGACTCTCGCGTCACTGTACAGAGATGCAGGACAACCCGAAAAGGCACTCGAACTGCTGCGCAAGATGCAGGACCAGCGGCTTGGCCTTGCGGGCATGGCGCCCTACTACCACCTGGGCCGGACCTTGAGCGAGCTCAAGCAATGGCCCGAAGCGACCGAAGCCTTCACCGAAGGCCTCAGCTATCAGCCGACCTATGTGTGGGCCTACATGTACCGCGCCCTCGCATACGACGCTCAGGGGAGGCGAGAACTGGCCAGGAAGGACCTCGAACGCGCCAAAGAATTGCTGGGCACCGAAGTCAAGCCTGGCGATCGTGCGCGGTGGCTCGTCTCGCTGGGACAACCGCCCTTTGATGCACTACTTCCCCGGTATGGCTTCGACCGCGCGACCTTCATGCCGGACAGCCTTCAGCAAGATGAGTGAACGACATCGGCCCCTACACGACGCAGCGCAAGGCGAACCGAAGTCCTGCACGCCGTAGCGGGTCGAGCCACAGCCTCTTTTTGGTGCACACGCCTTGCATACCAGTTGGCACAGAAGCTGCTGGTATGCAGGCCTATGGCCATTTCCGCATCCGAAATCAGTGCACGCATCGTTGAAGCGGTGATGGCGCAGAAGCTCGCGCCGGGTTCGCGCCTGGGCGAGCAGCAATTGGCGATGCTGTTCGACTGCAGCCGCACCATCGTGCGCGAGGCCCTCACCCGGCTGGCGGCGCGCGGCATCGTCACGGTGAGCGCGCGGCGCGGCTGGTTCGTCATCGAGCCTTCGCAGGACGAGGCGCGCGAAGCCTTCGAGGCGCGGCGCGTCATCGAACTGGGGCTCATTCGGAGCGCAGGCAGCGCGGGCCGCACCGGGAAGATCGAGAAGACCGCCCTGCGCCAGTTGAAGGCGCACCTGCAGCGTGAAAAAGCCGCACTGAAAGAGAGCGACGTCGGCAACCGCAGCTTCCTGCTCGGCGACTTCCACGTGTGCCTGGCCGAATGCCTGGGCAACACGCTGCTGGCCGACACGCTGCGCGACTACACCGCGCGCACCACGCTGATCGCGATGCTCTACCAGTCCACGCACGACGCGGTTCAGTCGTGCGAAGACCATGTGCAGATCGTCGCGGCGCTGGAGCGCGGCGACCACGCCGCCGCCGAGGCGCTGATGGCAGAGCACATCGGCACGGTGCAGTCGGCCCTGCGCGTGCAGGCGCCCACCGACCCGCTCGCGCAGCTGCGCGATGCGCTGGCGCCGTTGCACAACACCAATGCCGTCCCGGCGCCAAAGGCCAAAAAGCGCCGCAAGGCCGCCGACGCCGCGTCCCCCGATTCAGATTCTTCGACTTACCTAGGAGCCTTGCTATGACCTTCTCTGCATCCAAACGTCACCTCGCCCTTGCGCTTGCTTCAGTCGCCATGCTGGCTTCGGCCGGCGGCGCGTACGCCCAGAACGCACTCGACAACGTGCTCAAGGCCAAGACCATCAAGATCGCCGTGCCCACCGACTACCCGCCCTACGGCTCGGTCGACAAGAACATGAAGCCGCAAGGCCTCGACGTGGAAATGGCCGAGCTCATCGCCGCCAAGCTGGGCGTGAAGGTCGAGCTGGTGCCCGTGACCAGCGCCAACCGCATTCCCTACCTGCAGACCCGCAAGGCCGACCTGGTGATTTCCACGCTCGGCAAGAACCCGGAGCGCGAGAAGGTGATCGACTTCTCTTCCGCCTACGCGCCGTTCTTCCAGGCCGTGTACGCCGCCAAGAGCATGAAGCTGGCCAGCTTCGCCGACATGGCGGGCAAGACCGTTGCCGTGACGCGCGGCGCGATGGAAGACCAGGAGCTGAACAAGGTGGCGCCGCCGAACGTCGACTACCGCCGCTTCGAGGACAACAACGCGACCATCGCCGCCTTCGTGGCCGGCCAGACGCAAACCATTGCAACCAGCGCGGCGGTCGCCGGCGACATGCTCGCCAAGAACCCCAAGGTGAGCGCAGAGTTCAAGCTGCTGCTCAAGGACAGCCCCTGCTTCGTCGGCATCGCCAAGGGCGAGACCGCGTTGAAGACCAAGGTCAACGAGATCATCGCCGCCGCCAAGAAGGACGGCACGCTGGACGCCATGTCGAAGAAGTGGCTCGGCAAAGCCGCAGGCGACCTGCCCGTCTGAATAGGCACTCCCCCATGCTTCGCGCACTTCGTGTCGCTGCGCACACCCCCTCGCCGGGGGCAACGCCTGCGGCCCGGCGAAGCCGGTTCCGCGGCGTTCCACGAACAGACTGACCTATGAACATCGAGTTTGATTTCGGTGCGGTGCTCTCCGAGTGGCCGCTGCTGCTGCGCGGCGTGGCGTGGACCATCGGCCTCACGGCCGTGGGCACCGTGCTGGGCATGATCGTCGGCACCTTCTGCGCCTGGGCGCGCGCGAACGGGGCGGCATGGCTGCGCATCGCCGTGGGCACGTATGTGGAGCTGATCCGCAACACGCCCTTCATCGTGCAGCTGTTCTTCATCTTCTTCGGGCTGCCGGCGGCGGGGGTCAAGCTCTCGCCGGAGGTGGCTTCGGTGATCGCGATGGTCATGAACCTCGGCGCCTATTCCACAGAGATCATCCGCGCCGGCATCGAGGCCACGCCCAAGGGGCAGATCGAAGCCGCGGTGAGCCTGGCGCTGAGCAAGTCGCAAGTGTTCCTGCGCGTGGTGCTGCCGCCGGCGCTGAAGAAGGTGTGGCCCGCGATGGTGAGCCAGATCGTCATCGTGATGCTGGGCTCCGCCGTGTGCGGCCAGATCTCGACCGAGGAGCTGAGCTACGCCGCCAACCTCATCCAGAGCCGCAACTTCCGCGCCTTCGAGGCCTTCATCGTCGCCACGCTCATCTATCTCGCGCTGTCGGTCGCGTTGCGCCGGCTGCTCGACTGGGCGGGGCCGAAGTTCTTCTTCGGCCGCTGACCGAATACGGGGCCCTTCACCATGGTCGATTTTTCTCTCTGGGACATCCTGCGCAACCTGCTGATGGCGTTGCGCTGGACCGTCGTGCTGTCGCTCATCGCCTTCATCGGCGGCGGCATCGTGGGGGCGCTGCTGCTGTTCCTGCGGCTGCGCGGCGGCAGGTTCGCGAACCAGGCCGTGGGCCTCTACGTGCAGCTCTTCCAGGGCACGCCGCTGCTGATGCAGCTTTTCCTGGCCTACTTCGGCATTGCGCTGTTCGGCATCGATGTGTCGGCATGGACCGCCGCCAGCGTGGCGCTCACGCTCTACACCAGCGCCTTCCTTGCAGAGATCTGGCGCGGCTGCGTGGCTTCCATCCCCAAGGGCCAGTGGGAAGCCTCGGGAAGCCTGGCGCTGAGCTTCGGCGAGCAGATGCGCCACGTGATCCTTCCGCAGGCGGTGAAGATCGCCATCGCGCCCACGGTCGGCTTCCTGGTGCAGGTCATCAAGGGCACGGCGCTGGCCTCGGTGATCGGCTTCGTCGAGCTCACCAAGGCCGGCAGCATGATTTCGAACGCCACCTTCAAGCCCTTCGTGGTGTTCAGCTGCGTGGCCCTGCTTTATTTCGTGCTGTGCTTCCCGGTGAGCCTGTACGCCAAGACCCTCGAGAGGAAAACCCATGGCCGCCGTGCTTGAACCGCAACAACAGCCCGCCACCTCGGTGGGGGCGCCCATCGTGCGCATCACCGCGCTGCGCAAGTCCTACGGCACCAACGAGGTGCTCAAGGGCATCGACCTCGACGTGAAGCGCGGCGAGGTGATCGCCATCATCGGCAAGAGCGGCTCGGGCAAGAGCACGCTGCTGCGTTGCATCAACGGGCTCGAGGTGTTCCAGGAAGGATCGCTCACCGTCGACGGCAAGCCGCTGCTGCATGAAAGCGCCATGGCCATGCGCGAGCTGCGCCAGCGCGTGGGCATGATCTTCCAGAGCTTCAACCTGTTCCCGCACCTCACGGTCGGCAAGAACGTGATGCTCGCGCCCACGCTGGTGAAGAAGCGTGCCGGTCTCGAAGCCGCCTCGCAGGCGCGCAAGCTGCTCACGCGCGTGGGCCTGGCCGAGAAGTTCGACGCCATGCCCGACCAGCTCTCCGGCGGCCAGCAGCAGCGCGTGGCCATCGCCCGCGCGCTGGCGATGGAGCCGGCCGTGCTGCTGTGCGACGAGATCACGTCGGCGCTCGACCCCGAACTGGTGGGCGAGGTGCTGCGCGTGGTGGAGTCGCTGGCCGACGAGGGCATGACGCTGCTGATGGTGACGCACGAGATGAGCTTCGCGCGCAAGGTCAGCGACCGCGTGATCTTCATGCACCAGGGCCGCGTGCACGAGATGGGGCCGCCGGCGGAGCTGTTCGGCAACCCGCAGACGGCCGAGCTGAAGCAGTTCCTGTCGTCGCTGCATGACTGACTGAGGGCGCCACCATGGGCTATCCTCTGCCCATGGCCTGCCTGCACATCGCGTCGATTATTCGCACCATCCGAGAGATGGTGGGTTAGCGCGCGGTTCTTCTACAGACTTCACGCCATGCAACCCGCCCCACGAGGCGGGTTTTTTGTCTCCTGGGGTTTTCTTCAAGACCACGACAGGAGATAGAACGATGTCATTGAACGCCACCCGCCCCGTCCTTCGTCCCGTGCTTCACATGGTCTGCGGCAAGATCGCCGCGGGCAAGTCGACCCTCACCCAGCGCCTGGCCGCCGAGCCCGCCACGGTGCTCATCAGCGAAGACGCCTGGCTCGCCGCGCTGTACCCGGGCGAGATCCGCGAGCTGCCCGACTACGTGCGCGCATCCGGCCGGCTGAAGGCGGCCATGGCCGACCACGTGGCTGCCCTGCTTGCGGCCGGCGTGTCGGTGGTGCTCGACTTTCCCGCCAACACCGTCGCCAACCGGGCCTGGGCGCGCGGAATCTTCGAGAAGGCCGGCGCGGCACACCGGCTGCATTTTCTCGATGTGCCCGACGAGGTTTGCAAGCAGCGGCTGCGGGCGCGCAATGCCTCGGGCACGCATGCCTTCGAGACCTCGGACGCCCAGTTCGAGCTGATCAGCAGCCACTTCGTGCCGCCCGCGCCGGACGAAGGCTTCGAGGTGATGCGGCATGCATGAGCCGCTAAGCTCGGCCCCCATGCAGATCGAGCAAGCCCTCCCCGAGGAAGCCGCCACCGTGGCGGGCGTATTGAATGAAGCCGCGCAATGGATCGCAGCCGAAGGCCGCCCGCTGTGGACGGCCACCGACATCGCACCCGAGCGCATCCGGCGCGACACCGAAGCCGGCAGCTACTTCATCGCACGCAAGAACGGTGAGGTGGCCGGCGTCGTCAGGCTCGACCTCGAAGACCCGCACTTCTGGCCCGAGATCGAAAGCGGGAGTTCGGTGTTCGTGCACAAGCTGGCGGTGCGCAGGGCGTGGGCCGGGCAAGGCGTGCCGATCGCGCTGCTGGGCTTTGCGCGCGAGCGTGCGCGCGGGCTCGGCCGGCCCTGGTTGCGGCTCGACTGCGTGGCCGACCGGGCACCGCTTCGCAGGTTGTACGAGGGATTCGGGTTCTCGCTGCACAGCGAGGTTCGCAAGCAGAGCGGTGTCTTCGCGCGCTATGAGCTGCCGCTCGGCGGCGGGTAGTGCCCACAGTCGCGCATTTAACTACAAAGCGTTAATTGATCGAAGAAACGAGCGTGCCGGCAACATTCCTTGGCTGGGAACGTTTTGGCCTGTGGCAAGCTCGGCGAGGTATGCACATCCGCTCTTCTGTCCCCCTCACTACCCGCCGCCGGATGCTGCGCGCGCTGCTGGGCGCCGCGGCCCTGCAGGCGCCGTTCGCGGCGCTGGCCGGCTTCAACTTCTTCACCAGCGAATACACCGCCACGCGCGACGAGCTGCAGGCGCAGATCGCCAAGCGCTTTCCGGTGGCCGAGCGCTACGCGGAGATCTTCATGGTCGGCCTGCGCGATCCGCAACTGGGCCTTGACGCGCGCAGCAACCGCGCGGCCATCACGGCCACGCTGACCATCGCGAGCCCCCTGCTGGCCGCCTCGCCGGTGCAGGGCTTGGTGTCGGTCAGCAGCGCGCTGAAGTACGACGCCGCCACGCGCGCGCTGCGGCTCGACCAGCCCAAGGCCGAGCGGCTCGAGCTGCAAGGCGTGGAGGGGCGCGACGCCGAACGGCTGCAGAAGGTCGGCGCGGTGGTCGCGCAGGAACTGCTGCAAGGCCAGGTGCTGCGCAGCTTCACGGCGGACGAACTGACGGTCGGGCGCAAGACCTACGAAATCGGCGACATCACCGTGTCGGACAACGGCATCAAGGTGCAACTCAAATGAAGATGAAATTCACGCTCCTCGCCGCCACCGCGCTGCTCGCCGCCGGCTGCGCGGCCATCATGCCCACGGCCAGGCAGCATTTCGACCTCGAAGCCCATCGAGGCGGCCGGGGCCTGGCGCCGGAGAACACGCTGGCCGCGTTCGACAACGCCATCGACCTGGGCGTGACCACGCTGGAACTCGACATCGGGCTCACGGCCGACGGCGTGGTCGTGATCTCGCACGACACCTCGCTCAACCCCGACCACACCCGAGACGCCAGCGGCGCCTGGCTGGCGCCCAGGAGCGGCGCGGCGATCCGCTCGCTCACGCTGGCACAGCTGCAGACCTACGACGTGGGCCGGCTGAACCCGTCGAGCAACTACGGCAAGCAGTTCGCGCTGCAGCAGCCGCGCGACGGCGAACGCATTCCGACGCTGGCCTCGCTGTTCGAGCGGGTGCAGGCACGCGGCGCCAATGCGGCCACGGTGCGCTTCAACATCGAGACCAAGATCGATCCGGCCAAGCCCGGCGAAACCGCTGCGCCGGAGCCGATGGTGCGCGCACTGCTGGCCGAGATCGACAAGGCGAAGATGGCGGGCCGGGTGACCGTGCAGAGCTTCGACTGGCGCACGCTGGCGCTGGTCGGCCAGCTCGCGCCGCAATTGCCGCGCGCCTACCTCACCACGCCGCGCACGCTGCAGGACCCCCGCTGGACCGCGGGCCTGGCACTTTCGAGCTTCGCCTCGGTGCCGCAGATGGTCAAGGCCGCGTCGGCCAACGGAACCGGCCCGGTGATCTGGTCGCCGGCCTATGCCGACCTGTCGCCCGCCGTCATCAAGGAGGCGCAGAAGCTCGGCATGACCGTGCTGCCCTGGACAGTGAACCAGCGCGCCGACATGCAGCGGCTGATGGACTGGGGCGCCGACGGCATCATCACCGACTACCCCGACATGCTGCGCGACCTGATGCGCGAACGCGGCCTGGCCCTGCCGCCACCCGGAAAGGCCACGCCATGAGCCGCGAACTCGCCGCGGCCCAGCTCGACGCCCTGGCCGCGCGCATCGCGGCGCTGAGCGGCGGCGGTGGCGGCTTCGTCACCGCGCTGTCGAACGATGCACGCGGCAGCGCCGAACTGCTTGCCGCGCTGCCGCCCCGCTACGGCGAGGTGCTGCTGAACCTGCTCGACCGGCGCGAGTCGAGCGCGCTCTTCAGCGAGGAAAGCTGCTCGTTCAGCCAGAAGGACCTGCTCGACAACCTGCAGGTGTGGGCCGACAAGGCCCGGGGCCAGCTGGTGGCATAAGTCGCCGGTTTATCATCCCGCGCCATGCGCACCCTGCTGCTCGCCCTGATGATCGCCCTGCTGCCCATCCACGGCTGGCTCGGCGATGCAATGGCGCTGGAGATGGTGCGGCATTCGCTCCCGGCGGCCTCCGCGGCTTCGATGGCAACGGCGGCGACCGAAACCCATTGCCACGAGGCAATGGGGGCGATGGAAGCCGACGGGAACATGGACCACATGGCCATGTCCACGGCAGACCATCACGCCGGCTCGCACGACGACAACGACGCCGGCAGCCACCAGGGCTGCGGCACCTGCACCGCCTGCCAGGTCTGCCACACGGTGGCACTCGGCGGCATGCCCCTCCTCGGCATCGTGCACAGTGCGCCGCAGGCACCGCCCGCCGCGCACGCGAGCCGCTTTGCCAGCGCGGAGCCCGCCCCGGGCCTGAAGCCGCCCATTTCCTGATCTCCCTGCCCGTAGTCCGTCCGCGGTGAGCCTGTTCCGGCTCGCGGTGTCCGTTGTATTGCTCATGGAGATCGAGCGTGAACCCCATCTTTGGCCGGCAGTGCGCCGGCCGCACTTCTTCTTCCTCTTCTTCCTCTTCTTCCTCTTCTTCTGTTTCATTCGTCCGCACCACGGCCGCGCTGGCCGCCGCGCTGGTGCTGGCCGGTTGCGCCAGCCTCTCGTCCGACGGCGGCAGCGCCGACGTGCAGGCGCTGACGGCCGGCAATCCGCTGGTGGCCGGCGCCACGGCCCAGCGCGCGCCCGATGAGGCCTCGCGCAAGCGCATCGGCGAGTTGCTCGCGCAGCCGCTGGATGCCGAGTCGGCCGTGCGCATCGCCCTGCTCAACAGCCCGCGCGTGCAGGACGCCTTCGCCACGCTGCAACTGAGCGACGCCGACCGCGTGCAGGCCGCGAGCCTGCCGAACCCGGTGTTCGCCTTCAGCCGCCTGAGCGAAGGCAGCGAGCGCGAGTTCGAGCGCATGCTGAGCTTCAACGTGGTGGGCCTGCTCACGCTGCCGTGGCAGGCGCGCTGGGCCGGCCAGCGGCATGAGTCGGCCAAGCTGCAGGCCGCGCAGAGCGTGCTGGTGCTGGCCGCCGACACCCGCCGCGCCTGGGTGCGCGCGGTGGCCGCGCAGCAAAGCGTGGCCTATCTGCGCGACGCGAAAGAGGCCACCGAAGCCGGCGCCGAACTCGCGCACCGCATGGCCAAAGCCGGCAACTGGAGCACGCTGCAGCGCACGCGCGAACAGCTCCTGCTGGCCGACGCCTCGGCGCAGCTCGCTCGCGCAGAACAGGCGGCCGTCGCCTCGCGCGAGCAGCTCACCCGGCTGCTCGGCCTGAGCGGCGGCGACACCGCCTACACCCTGCCCGACCGCCTGCCGCCGCTGCCCAATGCAGCGCCCGAACTCGGCGACGTGCAGGCGCTGGCGCTGCGCGACCGGCTCGACGTGCGTTCGGCCACGGCGCAGAACGCGGCGGTGGCCGGCTCGCTCGGCCTCACGCACGCCACCAGCGTGATCAATGCGATGGAACTGGGCGTGGTGCGCAACACGAAGTTCGACAACGGCGCGGACCGCTCGCGCAGCACCAAGCGCGGCTTCGAGCTCGACCTTCCGATTCCGGTCTTCGACTGGGGCCAGGCGCGCAACGGCCGCGCCGAGGCGCTGTATTTGCAGTCGGCCGCCCGCGTGCGCGACGTGGGCGTGCTGGCCGCGAGCGAGGCGCGCGAGGCATGGCGGGGCTGGAACACCGCCTACGCCATCGCGCGCCGCTACCGCGACGAGGTGCTGCCGCTGCGCAAGCAGGTCAACGAGGAAATGGTGCTGCGCTACAACGGCATGCTCGCGAGCGTGTGGGAGCTGCTGGGCGAAACCCGCGCCAGCGTGCTTGCGGTGAACGCGGGCATCGAGGCGCAGCGCGACTTCTGGCTGGCGGACACCGATCTTCAACTGGTGCTCACCGGCAGTTCGCCCGGCGGCATGACCGCGCTGCAGACCGCCGCGGCCGGCGAAACACCCGCCGCGGGAGGCCACTGACATGAACCGCCGCAATTTCTTTGCGGGCGCGGCCACGGCCGTTGCCGCCACCACCGTGAGCCGCGCGGCCATGGCCGCATTGCCCGAGCCGGTGTCGCAAGGCTCGAGCGCCACCGCGCCGCCGCTCACCCCACCCAACGGCCGGCCCTACAACCCCGTCGTCACGCTCAACGGCTGGACGCTGCCCTGGCGCATGAACGCCGGTGTCAAGGAATTCCACCTCGTCGCCGAACCCGTGGTGCGCGAGATGGCGCCCGGCTTCAAGGTCAACATGTGGGGCTACAACGGCCAGTCGCCCGGCCCGACCATCGAGGTGGTCGAGGGCGACCGCGTGCGCATCTTCGTGACCAACCGGCTGCCCGAGCACACCACCGTGCACTGGCACGGCCAGCGGCTGCCCAACGGCATGGACGGCGTGGGCGGCATCACGCAGCCGCACATCCCGCCGGGCAAGACCTTCGTCTACGAATTCACCGCGCGCCGGCCCGGCACCTTCATGTATCACCCGCACGCCGACGAGATGGTGCAGATGGCGATGGGCATGATGGGCTTCTGGGTCACGCATCCGCGCGAGGCCCGCAGCCATCCGCTGATCGAGCCGGTGCAGCGCGACTTCTGCTTCCTGCTCGGCAGCTTCGACGTGGAGCCCGGCAGCGCCACGCCCAAGGTCAACACCATGACCGACTTCAACATCTGGAGCTTCAACAGCCGCGTGTTCCCGGCCATCGACACGCTGAACGTGCGCAAGGGCGACCGGGTGCGCATCCGCGTGGGCAACCTCACGATGACCAACCACCCCGTCCACATCCACGGCCACGAGTTCGAGGTGACGGGCACCGACGGCGGCCCGGTGCCGCGCACCGCGCGCTGGCCGGAGGTGTCGGTAGACGTGGCGGTGGGCCAGATGCGGCAGATGGAGTTCATCGCCGACGAGGAAGGCGACTGGGCGCTGCACTGCCACAAGGCGCACCACACCATGGGCCCGATGGGCCACGAGGTGCCGACCATGATCGGCGTCGACCAGAAAGGCGTGGCCGAGAAGATCCGCAAGCTCGTGCCCGACTACATGGTGATGGGCGACAAGGGCATGGCCGACATGGGCGAGATGGAGATGCCCATTCCCGACAACACCGTGCCGATGATGACCGGCACCGGCCCCTTCGGATCGGCCGAGATGGGCGGCATGTTCACGCTGCTGAAGGTGCGGCGCGACCAGAAGCCCGGCGACTACCGCGACCCGGGCTGGTTCAGGCACCCGGCGGGCACCGTAGCGCGCGAAGTGCCCGGCGCGGCCGTGCCACCGGCCACGCGCAGCACCCCTTCCGCCAAGAACGGCAACGACAAGACCGACGCCACCGTGCGCAAGCCTTCGGGCCCGGGCGCACACAACCACTGATCTCTTTTCCTGGAACCCACCTCATGAACAAGACACTCGCATCCATCGCCGCCTGCCTTGCGCTTGCGGCAGCCGCCACCGCGGCGCAGGCCCATGAGAACCACGCAGCCAAGCCGCAAGGCGCCGCCACGCTCGCCCCGGAACAAAAGCCCTGGGGCATCGCGGGCAAGGCCGGCGCAGTGAAGAGAACCATCGACATCGCGATGGCCGACGACATGACGTTCACGCCTTCGGTCATCGAAGTGCGCGAAGGCGACACCATCCGCCTGCGCCTGAAGAACCGCGGCAAGGACCTGCACGAACTGGTGCTGGGCACCACCGCCGAGATCGAGGCGCACGCGGCCATGATGAAGAAATTCCCGGGCATGGAGCACGACGAGCCGTGGATGGTTCACGTGCCCCCGGGCAAGACCGGCGACATGGTCCGGACCTTCAACCGCGCCGGCGATTTCGACTTCGCCTGCCTGGTGAAGGACCACTACGAGCTCGGCATGGCGGGCCGCATCCGTGTGCTGCCTGCCGCCGGCAAATCCTGAAGGAGAAACCATGCAAAGAAGAAAGCTGCTGCTGGCATTGGCTTCTACCGCCGTACCTTTCACTGCGATGGCCGCGGCGCCGATGGTCGAGATCTGGAAAGACCCGAACTGCGGCTGCTGCCAGGACTGGGTCAGGCACCTCGACAAGAACGGCTTTGCCACGCGCGTGCATGACGAAGGCAACACCGCCGCGCGCACCCGCCTGGGCGTGCCCGCCAAGCTGGGCTCGTGCCACACGGGCCTCGTCGGCGGCTACGCCATCGAAGGCCATGTGCCCGCGCGCGAGATGCAACGGCTGCTCAAGGAAAAGCCCAAGGCCATCGGTCTCTCCGTGCCCGGCATGCCTGTCGGCTCGCCCGGCATGGACGGCCCGGCCTATGGCGACCGGCGCGATCCCTACGACGTGCTGCTGGTGCTGGCCGACGGCAGCACGCGCGTCTATCAAAGCTATCGCTGAATCAAACGACTACCCAGGAAAGCAAACTCATCATGAAGAAACTGTTCACCGCACTCTCCGCCGCCCTGCTCGCCGCAGCAGCCTTCGCGCAGGCTGCACTGCCTTCCGTCGAAGGCGAGGTCCGCAAGGTCGACGCCGACGCGAAGAAGATCACGCTGAAGCACGGCGACATTCCCAACCTCGATATGACCGGCATGACGATGGTCTTCCGCGTGAGCGACCCCGCGCTGCTCACGAAGGTGAAGCCCGGCGACAAGGTGAAGTTCACGGCCGACAAGGTAGACGGCGCGCTCACGGTGCTGTCGATAGCGCCGGCGAACTGAGATTCAGCGACCGGCGTCAGGACTTGAAGCGCCCCGGGTCGAAGGGCGCCACCGGTATCTCCGCGGCAACGCCCGCGAGCAGCTGCGCCGCCAGTCGCCCCGTGCGCGCCGAGCCGCACAGGCCGACGTGGCCATGCCCGAAAGCCAGCACGATGTCGGCGCTGGCACCTGACGGGCCGATGCAGGGCAGCCCGTCGGGCAGGCTGGGGCGGTGTCCGAGCCAATGCTTCACGGAAGGCGCGCCAGGCGCGGGCCGTGCAAGCGAGGGAAACATCGATTGCAGATGCTCGTGGAGGATTGCGGCGCGGCGCCAGTCGGGCGCGGCTTCCAGGCCCGCGATCTCGACCTGCCCTGCCGCGCGCAGGCCGCCGTCCATCCAGTGCGCGATGAGCTTGCCATCGGCCACCATGGTCGGCGTGCGTGGGCCGGCCTTGGCGTCTTCGACGACCACGTGATAGCCGCGCTCCGATTCCAGCGGCACCGCGGAGCCGGCGGCCGCGGCCAGCGCGCCCGAGCGGGCACCGGCGCAGATGGCGGCGCCGTCGCAGGCGATTTCGCCGGCCTCGGTGCGCACGGCGCGCAACCGGCCGCCCTCGATGCGAAACCCCGTTGCGCGAGCGGCTACACGTTCGGCGCCCGCATCGAGCGCACGCCGGGCAAGGGCCGCCACATAGGCACCCGGGTTGCGGCAGTGGCCGGCTTCGGGCACGAAGATGCCGAGGGTGTAGCGCGCATCGAGATCGGGCTCGCGGCGGCGCAGTTCGTCCTCCGGCCATTCTTCCCACTGAACGCCGACACGCCGGCGCACGCGCCAGCCCAGCGCATCGCCGTCGAACTCGGCGCGCGAACGGTAGGCGTGCAGCAGCCCGCGCCGCTCGATGAGCTGCGGCACGCCGGCCTCGGCGGCCAGTTGCGCATGCAGCGCCGGCGCGTCCGCCAGCAGCGTGCGCAGTGCGTCGGCGGTGCGCTGCACGCGCGCCTCGGTACAGCCCGAGGCCAGGTAGCGCAGCAGCCATGGCAGGGCGTGCGGCAGGTAGCGCCAGCGCAGGGCGAGCGGCCCGAGCGGGTCGGCCAGCCAGCCCGGCACCTTGCGCCATGCCCCCGGCAACGCAGGCGGCACCACGGAATGCGACGACAGCCAGCCGGCGTTGCCGTAGCTCGTGGCCTGCGGACCGCCCGGTTCGCCGGGCTCCACCACCGTCACGCGCAGGCCCGCGCGCAGGGCTTCGATGGCGGTGGCGCTGCCAACCGCGCCCGCGCCGATCACCACGACATGGCGGCTCCCGCCGTCGGGGGAGAAACTTCTTGCAACTGTCATGGTGCCGATCGTAGAGGGTGCGGTCTCATAATCGGCCGCCATGTCAGCCCCCTCTTCCACCTCTTCCCATTCCGCCGGCTCCATCACCGACGTCGCCGGCATCGAAGTCGGCCATTTCTCCGACACCCGCCGCCCCACCGGCTGCACCGTGATCATGGCGCGCGACGGCGCCGTGGGCGGTGTCGACGTGCGCGGCGCGGCCCCCGGCACGCGCGAGACCGACCTGCTCGCGCCCGGCAACCTGGTGCAGCAGGTGCATGCGGTGATGCTCGCGGGCGGCAGCGCCTGGGGCCTGGCATCGGCCGAAGGCGCCATGCGCTGGATGGAAGAACGCGGCATCGGCATGGACGTGCGCTTCGGCACGCTGCCCATCGTGCCCGCCGCCGTGCTGTTCGACCTGCCGATGGGCGATGCGCGCATCCGCCCCGACGCCGCGGCCGGCTACGCCGCCTGCGAAGCCGCGAGCACAGCGCCGCCCGCCGAAGGCAATGTGGGCGCGGGCTCCGGCGCGCTGGTGGGCAAGCTCTTCGGCGTGCACCGCGCGATGAAGGGCGGCATCGGCACCGCGTCGGTCACGGTCGGCGGCGTCACGGTGGGCGCGCTGATCGCGGTGAATCCGTTGGGCGACGTGATCGACCACAACACCGGCCAGCCCGTGGCCGGCGCGCGCACCGAAGACGGCAAGTCACTGCTCGACACCCGCCGCGCCCTGCTGCGCGGCGACAGCCCCAAGCCGCTGCTGGCGGGCACCAACACCACCATCGGCGTGATCGCCACCGACGCCGTGCTGACCAAGGTGCAGGCCAACCGGCTTGCCATGGTCGCGCACGACGGGCTGGCACGCTCCATCAACCCGGTGCACACCATGAGCGACGGCGACACGCTGTTCGCGCTGGCCACCGGCCGCGTGCCGCTGGAAGGCAACGCCCCGGGCATGACGGTGCTCAGCACCATGGCCGCCGAGGCTGTCGCCATAGCCACGCTGCGCGCGGTGCAAGCGGCGCGCACGGTGACGGTGGGCGAGCTGCACATTCCCTGCGCGGCGGACATCGCAGCAACGCGCGGCTGAATACGGGAAAGATCACCATGGCGTTCCCCAGGACCTTGAAGCTCATCCTGCTGTCGATCCGCGACCTGATCGCCTCGGCGGGGCCGATCGTGTTCATCGTGATCGGCCTCCTGGTCGCCGCCTACTGGTGGCTGCAGCCGCAACCGCCCAAGCACGTCACGCTCGCCACCGGCCCCACGGGCAGTGCCTACGCGCAGTTCGGCAAGCACTATGCGGAAGCCCTCAAGCGCGCCGGCATCGAGGTGGAACTCAAGCCCACTTCAGGCTCGACCGAGAACCTGCAGCTGCTGCGCACCGGCGGTGCCGACGTGGGCTTCGTGCGCGGCGGCAGCGCCGACCCGGTGGCCGACGAGGAAGCCGGGCTCACTTCGCTCGGCAGCCTGTTCTACGAGCCGATCTGGCTGTTCTATCGTGCCGACACTGCGCAGAAGATCGACCGCAAGACCGGCACGCTGACATCGCTCACGCAACTGCGCGGCCTGCGCGTGAACGTCGACCTGCCGGGCAGCGGCCTGCCGGACATCATGGAGCGCATGCTCAAGGCCAACAAGCTCGGCCCCGACGACCTGCTGCTGTCGAACCTCGAGCAGGCCGCCGCCGCAGAGGCGCTGCAGGCGGGGCTGCTCGACGCCATCGTGCTGTCGTCGGCGCCGCAGTCGCCGCAGGTGCAGCACCTGCTGCGCTCGGACGACATCAAGCTCATGGACTTCGGGCAGGCCGACGCCTATTCGCGCCGCTTCCCGTTCCTGTCGGCCGTGACGTTGCCGCGCGGCGTGGTCGACCTGTCGAAAGACCTGCCGCCGCATGACGTGTCGCTGCTGGCGGCCACAACCTCTTTGCTGTCTCGCGACGAAACGCACCCCGCCCTGCGGCAGCTGTTCGCGCAGTCCGCACAGACGCTGCACAGCGGCGCCGGCTGGTTCAACCGGGCGCGCGACTTTCCCAACACGCGCACCAGCGAACTGCCGGTGAGCCCCGAGGGCGACCGCGCCATCAACGGCACGCCGCCGGCCTGGCAGCGCTACCTGCCGTTCTGGGCCAGCAACCTGGTCGAGCGCATGTGGCTGGTGCTCGGCGGCCTGCTGGTGCTGATGCTGCCGCTTAGCCGCGTGGTGCCCCCGCTCTACCAGTTCCGCGTGCGCCGCCGCGTGTTCCGCTGGTATGCGCGGCTGCGCGACATCGAGGCCAAGGTCGATGCGCACAAGGGCGAGACGAAGGCGCTTCTGGACGACCTCGACCAACTCGACCGCACCGTCAACAAGGTGGCGGTGCCGCTGTCTTATGCGGACGAGCTCTATGCGCTGCGCAACAACATCTATGCGGTGCGCAAGCGCGTGCTGGCGCGAAGTGCACCCGAGGCCGAACCGGTGGCAGCCGCCACGAGCAATGCTGGGTGACGGCAAGGCGCTTTCGGGCCTGAGCGCGCTGATCGACTTCGTGGAGCCGCGCAGCAACGGCACGAGCCGGCTGCGCATGGCCTTCGGCGCGCCGTCGCGCTTGCTGGTGGCGCGGACTGCCAGCGAGGTGCGGCCGGTGCTGGAGGCGGTGGAGGCAATGGCACGCGAGGGCCGCTGGTGCGTGGGCTACCTGCGCTACGAAGCCGCCGCGGCCTTCGACCCCGCTTTCGCGGTGCACGACGCCGACGGTCCGCTGGCATGGTTCGGCGTGCACGACGAAGCGCTGCCCTGGCCCGATGCCGCGCCTTCAGCGCCTTCAGCACCTTCAGCGCCCTCCCCGCCTTCTGTCGATTGGCAATGCAGCCTGCCGCGCGCGGCCTTCGACCAACGCATGCAGGCCATCCATCGCGCGATCGCGGATGGCGAGCTCTATCAGATCAACTACACCGCCGCCCTGCGCGCCGGCTTCCAGGGCGATGCGCGCGACTGGTTCCTCGCGCTGCGGCAAGCGCAACCCGGCGGCTACACCGCCTTCATCGACAGCGGCGAAGAGCAGGTGCTGTCGGTGTCGCCCGAACTGTTCTTCGACCGGGAGGGCGAGCACATCCTCGCTCGGCCGATGAAAGGCACGGCGCCGCGCGGCGTCACTGCGGAGGAAGACGAGGCGCTGGCGCAGCGGCTGCGTACGGTGGCCAAGGAGCGCGCCGAGAACGTGATGATCGTGGACCTGATCCGCAACGACCTGTCGCGCGTGGCGCGGCCTTTCTCGGTGCGGGTGCCACGGCTCTTCCACACCGAGGCACTGCCCACCGTGTGGCAGATGACTTCGGACGTCGAGGCGCTGGTGCGCGACGGCACCTCGCTGGCCGATGTGTTCGCGGCGCTGTTCCCGTGCGGCTCGATCACCGGAGCGCCCAAGGTCAGCGCCATGCGGCTGATCCGCGAACTGGAGCCCGAGGCACGCGGCGTGTACTGCGGCGCGGTCGGCGTGGTGCGGCCCGGCGGCCATGCGACTTTCAACGTGCCGATCCGCACGGTGACGCTGCGCAGTGGAGAAGCTCGCTGCGGCATCGGAAGCGGCATCACCGCCGATGCGCGGGCCGATGCGGAGTGGGACGAATGGCGGCACAAGCGCGCCTTCCTGTCGCGTGCACGGCGCGACGACGAACAGAATTTCGATCTGCTGGAGACCCTGGCGCTGGTGGAAGGCGAATTGCGCGATGCAACAGCGCATCTCGAACGCATGGCCGGCGCCGCAAGGCACTTCGGCCGCCCGTGGAAAGAAGCGCTCGTGGCCGCGTGCCTGCATGACCTGCAGGCACGCCACGCGGGCGGCACATGGCGCGTGCGCCTGCTGCTCGACGCGCAAGGCACGCCCCGCGCCGAAGCCTTTGCCATGGAAGCGCCACCCTCACGCGTGCAACTGCAGCTTGCGGACCGCGCATTCGACGAGGCCCAAAGCGACTTCACCCGCTTCAAGACCACCCGCCGTGCCCACTACGAGGCCTTCGCGCCCACGGCGCCGGGCATGTTCGACACGCTGCTCTGGAACCGCGACGGCGAGATCACCGAATGCACGCGCGGCAACATCGCGCTGCTGCTGGACGGCCGCTGGGTCACGCCTGCGCTGCACTGCGGCCTGCTGGGCGGCGTAGGCCGCGCCAGCCGGCTGCGCAGCGGCCAGCTTGCCGAAGCGGTCGTGCGGGTGGACGATCTGCCCCGCGTGCAGGCCCTGGCCTTCGTGAACAGCCTGCGCGGCTGGCTCGATGCCGATCTGCAGCTTCCTCAAAAATAGTTCAACGAAGCGCTTGACTTGGAGCGCGCTCTAATTTCGAGAATCAACGCCATGGAAACCAGTCTGACCATTGCGGAAGTCGCAGAGCGAACCGGCCTCACGGCCTACACGCTGCGCTACTACGAACGCATCGGGCTGATTGCCGCGGTGCCGCGTGCACCGGG
The DNA here is from genome assembly GCF_965279555.1 of Variovorax sp. NCBI lineage: Bacteria > Pseudomonadati > Pseudomonadota > Betaproteobacteria > Burkholderiales > Comamonadaceae > Variovorax > Variovorax sp. Next base: position 3,251,783 of record NZ_OZ257247.1, read on the forward strand.
CGGTCAGCGGCGCTATGCGAGCGCCGACATGGACTTGCTGGATTTCCTGTTGCGCCTGCGCGAGACCGGCATGTCCATCCAGGGCATGCAGGCCTTCGTCAGGCTTCGAAGCCAGGGGGACGCCAGCGTCGGCGAACGGCGCGAGATGCTCGAACAGCACCTTGCCGAAGTTCAGGCCCGGGTGGCGGCGCTGCAGCAATCCATGCAGGCGCTGTCGCTCAAGATCGACCACTACCGCGAGGTCGAGAAGACGAAGAAGCGTCCTCCTCTGTCGGGCAAAGCCCGGGAAGGAAAGACGAGCAATGACGAACACACAGAACCAGGGCCACAACGAAAACCTGCGCTACACGCGTGGCCTGGCCAAGCTCCAGGAGATCGACGGTGAAGGCGGCGTCAAGGTGGTCGAGAGCCTGGCCGGCATCGCGCCCGACTTCGGCCGCCTGTTGATCGAGTTTCCGTTCGGCGACATCTACTCGCGCCCCGGCCTCGACCTGCGCTCCCGCGAGATCGCCACGGTAGCCGCGCTCACCGCCATGGGCAATGCCGCGCCGCAACTGAAGGTGCACATCCAGGCCGCGCTGAACGTCGGCGTGACGCGCGACGAAGTGATCGAGATCATCATGCAGATGGCGGTATACGCAGGCTTTCCGGCGGCATTGAACGGACTCTTCGCCGCACGCGATGTGTTTGCGGCGGACGATGAAAAAAGCGCGCGGCCCCTTGCGGAACCGCGCGCTCTTGCTGAAGCGGCCGAAGCCGCCTGAGCCTTACTTCAGCGCCTTGTAGCGCATGCGCTTCGGTTTTGCGCCTTCTTCGCCAAGGCGCTTCTTCTTGTCGGCTTCGTACTCCTGGTAGTTGCCGTCGAAGAAGGTCCACTGGCTGTCGCCCTCGGCGGCCAGGATGTGGGTGGCGATGCGGTCGAGGAACCAGCGGTCATGGCTGATCACCATGACCGTGCCCGCGAACTCGAGCAGCGCGTCTTCGAGGGCGCGCAGGGTTTCCACGTCCAGGTCGTTCGACGGTTCGTCAAGCAGCAGCACGTTGCCGCCGGCGATCAGCGTCTTGGCCAGGTGCAGGCGGCCGCGTTCACCGCCGGACAGGGTGCCGACCTTCTTCTGCTGGTCGGCGCCGTTGAAGTTGAAGCGCCCCGCATACGCGCGGCTGGCCATCTGGAACTTGCCGACGTTGATGATGTCCAGGCCGTTCGAGATGTCTTCCCACACGGTCTTCTGGTTGGCCAGTTCGTCGCGGTGCTGGTCGACGAAGGCCATCTTCACGGTCTGGCCGATGACGACTTCGCCCGAATCCGGCTTTTCCTTGCCAGCGAGCAGCTTGAACAGCGTCGACTTGCCGGCGCCGTTCGGGCCGATGATGCCGACGATGGCGCCCGGCGGGACGGTGAAGCTCAGGTTGTCGATCAGCATGCGGTCGCCGAACGACTTGCTGACGCCGTGGAACTCGAACACCTGCTGACCCAGCCGCTCCGCCACAGGAATGAAGATTTCCTGCGTTTCGTTGCGCTTCTGGTACTCCATGTCGCTCAGCTCTTCGAAGCGGGCCAGGCGGGATTTGCTCTTGGCCTGGCGTGCCTTCGGGTTCTGGCGCGACCACTCCAGTTCCTTCTTCAGCGCCTTGGCGTGGGCTTCTTCGCTCTTCTGCTCCTGAGCCAGGCGTTCGCCCTTCTGCTCGAGCCAGGTGCTGTAGTTGCCCTTCCAGGGAATGCCGCGACCGCGGTCCATTTCCAGGATCCACTCGGCCGCGTTGTCGAGGAAGTAGCGATCGTGGGTGATGGCCACCACGGTGCCCGTGAAGCGCTGCAGGAACACTTCGAGCCACTCCACCGATTCGGCGTCCAGGTGGTTGGTCGGCTCATCGAGCAGCAGCATGTCGGGCTTGCTCAGCAGCAGGCGGCACAGCGCCACGCGCCGCTTTTCGCCGCCCGACAGCAGGCCGATCTTCGCGTCCCACGGCGGGAGGCGCAGCGCGTCGGCGGCGATTTCCAGTTGATGTTCGGAATCGGTGCCGGCAGTGGCGATGATGGCTTCGAGCTGGGCCTGCTCGGCCGCCAGCGCGTCGAAGTCGGCGTCTTCGGCGCCATAGGCGATGTACACCTCTTCGAGGCGCGCCTTGGCCGCGAACACCGCGCCCATGGACTCCTCGACCGATTCGCGCACCGTGTGCTCGGTGTTGAGCTTGGGTTCCTGCTCCAGATAGCCGATCGTCATGCCCGGCATGGGCAGTGCCTCGCCCTCGAACTCCTTGTCCACACCCGCCATGATCTTGAGCAGCGTGGACTTGCCCGAGCCGTTCAGGCCGAGCACGCCGATCTTGGCGCCGGGGAAAAAGGACAGCGAAATGTCTTTCAAGAGCTGCCGCTTGGGCGGCACGGTCTTGCTGACACGGTTCATCGAATAGACGTATTGAGCCATCTGGGAGTAGTTACCTTGGGTACAAAGATTCGGGGAAAAGCGCGGGCGCCAGAAAGGAGCATTCGGGCGCGGCAAACCACCGATTATCGACTCATGCGACAATAGGCACCGTTGCCGGGTCCAGTTGCCCGCAACACCGGCTCTCTGCCGGGGACGAAGAAAGCTCCAATCCAACAACCCTTTTGCAAGGGCGGACTTTCCGGCTCCCACCCCTGACCTTCATCTGCCTTGACTGGCTCGGCGTCAACAAGACGCCAAGCGGGCCGATGCCACTGCGCCGTGTATGGCGCTTATTGTTTCCAATGAATTTTGACGAACTGAAGCTGGCCCCCGCCATCTTGAAGGCTGTGCACGAGCACGGCTACGACTCGCCCACCCCCATCCAGGCGCAAGCCATCCCCGCGGTGCTCGAAGGTCATGACCTGTTGGGCGGCGCACAGACCGGCACCGGCAAGACCGCTGCATTCACGCTGCCGATGCTGCACAAGCTCAGCATGAGCCGCAGCGCCACCAACAAGTTCGGCGGCGTCGGCATCCGCGCCCTCGTGCTGACCCCCACCCGCGAACTCGCGGCCCAGGTCGAAGAGTCGGTGCGCACCTACGGCAAGTACCTGCAGCTCGACTCGACCGTGATCTTCGGCGGCGTCGGCATGAACCCGCAGATCAGCAAGCTCAAGAAGGGCGTCGACATCCTCGTGGCCACCCCCGGCCGCCTGCTCGACCTGCAGCAGCAGGGCATGCTCGACCTGAGCCAGGTCCAGATGCTGATCCTCGACGAAGCCGACCGCATGCTCGACATGGGCTTCATCCACGACGTGAAGAAGATCCTGGCCCTGGTGCCCAAGGAAAAGCAGAGCCTGCTGTTCTCGGCCACCTTCAGCGACGAAATCCGCGACCTGGCCGCCACGCTGCTGAAGAACCCGCAGAGCATCCAGGTCACGCCGCGCAACACCACCGTGCAGCGCATCACCCAGGTGATCCACCCCGTGGGCCGCGGCAAGAAGAAGGCGCTGCTCGCGCACATCATCAACGAGAACAAGTGGAGCCAGGTGCTCGTGTTCACGCGCACCAAGTTCGGCGCCAACAGCGTGGCCGAATTCCTCACCAAGAACGGCATCGAGGCGATGGCGCTGCACGGCAACAAGAGCCAGAGCGCCCGCACGCAGGCGCTGGCCGGCTTCAAGAGCGGCGACATCCGCGCGCTGGTGGCCACCGACATCGCTGCCCGCGGCATCGACATCGACGAGCTGCCGCACGTGGTGAACTACGAGATCCCGAACGTCAGCGAAGACTACGTTCACCGCATCGGCCGCACCGGCCGTGCCGGCTCGAGCGGCGAGGCAGTGAGCTTCGTGTGCCTGGACGAAGAAGGCTTCATGCAGGAAATCGAACGCTTCACCAAGCAGACGATTCCCGTGCAGATCGTCGAGGGCTTCGGTCCCGAAGAAGGCGAACGCGCCGAGCCCATCGCCATGGGTCGCCAGACGATCTGGGGCGGCGCCGGCCGTCCGCCGAGCCGCGACGTGATGCAGGCAGCCGCCAAGGCCGCCCGCACCGAGATGCTGCAACGCATCCGCGAGAACAAGGCCGGCCAGGGTGGCGGCAACGGCGGTGGCGGCGGCAATGGCGGCGGTCAGCGCCGCGGCGGCGGCCAGGGCCAGGGTGGCGGCCAAGCCCGCAATGCCAACGGCGGTGGACAAGGCCAAGGCCCGCGCGGCCCGGGTGCCCGCGCACCGCAAGGCCGCGGCCCGCAAGGTCCGGCACGCGCACCGCACCATGCACCGCATCAACAAGCCCATCAGCCGCATGACGAGCGCCAGCCGCGCCATCACGGCAACAGCCACAGCCCGACGCAAGCCAACCAGGTCGCGCACCTGCGTGCCGAAGCGGTCGCAGGCGGCGCGGGCCAGCCGGATCCGTTGCGCACCAGCGTCGACCACATGGGTGGCGGCCGCGGACGCGGTCGTCCGGGCGGCGGCGGCGGTGGCTACGGCGGCAACCGTTCGGGCGGCGGTGGCCGCTCGGGTGGCGGCGGTGGTGGCTACGGTGGCGGTGGCGGTGGCGGTGGCGGCCGTTCCGGTGGCGGCGGCGGCCGTTCCTTCGGCCGCTGAGGCAAGAAGCACACATATCCGGGCGGCACGCCTGCCCGGAACCAGAACAGGGGCACTTCGGTGCCCTTTTTCATTGGTGGCGCGGCACCGCCCTGCCCGGGCCACAATCGTTACGCCATGCAATACATCCCACCAAACTACGCCACCCTCTTCGTAGCCACCTGCAACCTTCTCAACCTTGCGAACCCGAACCGCGCGTACTACGAGAACCAGGACACCTACACCGAGCGCGAGTACGAGCGGAAGATCGACTGGACCGGCGAGCGATTCCATGCGCTCAATGCCGACGTACTGGCGGTGCAGGAGGTGTGGGACGAAGCGGCGCTGAAGGCCGCCATCGCGCGCAGCGGCCTGCGCTACGACTTCGTGTCCGTGCCCGGCGCCGAGAATACGCCGCCGCCCGGCAGCCCCGCCGGCACGCCGGTAAGACCGGGCGCACAGGGCACGCCGCGCGTGGGCATCGCAACGCGGCTGAAGGTGGACGAGGTCCGCTCCTTCGTCGACTTCCCGCCAGGCTTCGGCGTCGAGGTGCCGGGCCTGGGCGCGCACACGCGCTTCGAACGCCCGCCACTGCTGGCCACCGTGCGCATGAAGCACGGCCAGCAGGTGCATGTGCTGACGGTGCACCTGAAGTCCAAGCGCCCGAAGTTCCTGCAGGATGCGCAAGGCAACCACCTGGAGGACCGCGACGACCGCAAGGTGGGCGTGATGGCGTCGCTGCGCTCGCTGCTGATGCGCGGCGCGGAAGCCGCGGCCCTGCGCTGCATCGTCATCGACCTGCTGCAGGGCACGAACGTGCCGCTCGTGGTGATGGGCGACTTCAACGACAACCCGCACAGCGTGACCACGCAGCTCGTGGCGGCCACCTCGGAGGTCGCCTACGACAAGGCCGCGCGCGACGTGGCGCTGTTCAACGCCTACGAGATGCAGGGCGAGTCGGCGCTCAAGAAGGACGTGGCGTATTCGCACATCCACCAGGGCTATCCGGAGGTGCTCGACCAGATCCTGGTGAGCGAGGAATTCGTCGCCACCAGCCGCCACAGCCTGGGCGACGTGCGGCGGGTCGACTACTTCAACGACCACCTGCACGAGGGGCGCGACCGCTCGCGCTCCGACCACGGCTTCGTGCGCGCCCTGCTCAGGCTGCGCACGGACTGAACCCAGGGCCGCTCAGCCCATGCGGCGGCCGGTCTGCCGGTCGAACAGGTGCACGCGCGGCGTGTCGATCGCCAGGTTGACGATCTCGTCGGGCCGGGCATCGACGCGGCCATGCACCGCCAGCACCAGCCGGGCTTCGCCGACCTGCACCAGCAGTTCGGTCTCCGCGCCCGTGGGCTCGACCACGATCACCTTGGCGGCCACCGACTGCGGGCCGCCGCCGAGCGTGATGTCGCCGGGTCGCACGCCGTAGTGCACCGGCTGGCCGTCGGGCGCCGATGTGGTGGCCGGCACCGGCCAGCGCGCGCCCTGCGCCTCGACCCAGCACTCGCCGCCCGCGCGGCGCACCGTGCCCTCGATCACGTTCATCGAAGGCGAGCCGATGAACTGCGCCACGAACAGGTTGTCGGGCCGGTCGTACAAATCCAGCGGCGTGCCGATCTGCTCGACGATACCGTCGTGCATCACCACGATGCGGTCGGCCATGGTCATGGCTTCGATCTGGTCGTGCGTCACGTACACGGTGGTGGTCTTCAGCCGCTGGTGCAGCGCCTTGATCTCGGCGCGCATGGCCACGCGCAGCTTGGCATCGAGGTTGGACAGCGGCTCGTCGAACAGGAACACCTTCGGGTCGCGCACGATGGCGCGGCCCATGGCCACGCGCTGGCGCTGGCCGCCCGAGAGCTCGCGCGGATAGCGGCCGAGCAATGCGTCGAGGTTGAGGATCTTCGCGGCGCGCGCCACGCGCTCCTCGGTCACCGACTTCTCGGCGCTGCGCAGGCGCAGGCTGAAGCCCATGTTCTCGCCCACCGTCATGTGGGGATACAGCGCGTAGCTCTGGAACACCATCGCGATGTCGCGGTCCTTCGACTCGAGGTCGTTGACCACGCGGCCGTCGATCATGATCTCGCCGCCGCTGATGTCTTCCAGGCCCGCGAGCATGCGCAGCAAGGTCGACTTGCCGCAGCCCGACGGACCGACCAGCACTACGAACTCGCCGTCGGTGATGTCGAAGCCCAGCCCTTTGATGATCTGGACCTTGCCGAAGGATTTCTGGATATTGCGAAAGGAAACGGATGCCATCGTGTTGTCCCTGAGTCGTTCGTTCAGCTCTTGACGGCGCCGGCGGTGAGCCCGCCCACCATGTAGCGCTTGAAGGTGTAGTAGATCGCCGCGGGCGGCAGCGCGTAGATGAGGCCGGTTGCCATGAGCAGTTCCCACGGCGAGTCGTCGGCCGAGAGGAAGTTGCCGAGCGCCACCGCCAGCGTCACGCTCTTGTCGTTGGACAGCAGCAGGAACGCATAGAGGTACTCGTTCCACGCCAGCAGCAGCGAATAGGTGCCCACCGCCACCAGCGACGGCACCATCAGCGGCAGGTAGACCAGGCGGAACAGCTGCAGCGGCGAGGCGCCGTCCATGCGCGCAGCCTCGTCGAGTTCATAGGGCAGCTTGTCCGACGCCTGCTTGAGCACCCAGATGCAGTACGGCGAGGCGATGGTCACCATTGCCAGGATGAGCGCCCACTGGCTGTTCAGCAGCCCGTAGTTGCCCATGGTCTTGTACATGGGCACGGCCAGGAAGGCCGCCGGAATGAAATACGTGAACAGCGCCAGGTTCATCACCGTGCGGCCGCCGCGCACCCGCAGCCTGCTGATGGCGAAGGCGGCGGTGGTGGCGACGAACAGCGTGAGCGCGCCTACCGACAGCGCGATCACCAGCGAGTTCCACAGCTGCAGCCAGAAGTGGTCGAGGTAGAAATGCTTCTGCTGGAACACGATGCGGAAGTTGTCCAGCGTCGGGTTCTTGGGCCACAGGTGGCCGGAGGTCGCGGAGTCCTTCGACGAGATCGCGAACAGCACCATGTGGTAGACCGGAATCAGCGTCCACAGCAGCACCGGAATGCCGATGAGCAGCAGCTTGGCCTCGGTCGCTATGGCCTTGGGGGTCCAGCGTTTCATTTCGAGAGCCTCTTCATCATGAAGTACACGAGCGGCAGCACCAGCGGCATCGCCACCACGATGGATGCCATCGACAGGTCGACCTGGTCGAGCCGCAGGTAGCGGATGCCCAGCGTGGCGAGCACGTGCGTCAGGTCGGCGGGGCCGCCGCCGGTGAGCAGGTACACGCTGTTGAAGTCGCCCAGCGTCCAGATCATCGAAAGGATGAGCGAGGTGATGTAGAGCGTCTTGAGCGCGGGCCAGCTCACGAAGCGGAACTTCTGCCAGGAAGAAGCGCCGTCGACCGAGGCCGCTTCATATTGCTCGGTGGGAATGGCCAGGCGCCCGGCCACGAGGATGAGCGTCCAGAACGGCAGCGACTTCCACACGTGCACGAGCATCGCGAAGGCCAGCGCCAGCGCGGGATCGTTGAGCCAGTTGGGGCCGTCGGCGCCGGTCAGGCGGAAGATGGTGCTGTTGATCACGCCCCACTCCGGGTTCAGCATGAAGCGGATCGACAGGATGGTGGGAATGGAGGGCATCGCCCACGGCAGGATGAAGATCGCCGCAATGATCTTGATCCACCAGCGAGACGTTACGAAGAAGCCCGACAGCACGAGTGCCACGAGCATCTTGAGGTTGATCGCCACGACCAGGAAGATGGCCGTGTTGATCACCGAGCGGAAGAAGATCGGATCTTCGACCAGCTTCACGTAGCTTTGCGGATGGCGGGCGAGCCAAAGCCCGTAGCCCACCGGGTACAGCACGAACACCACGAACACCAGCAGGTAGGGCACGACCATGACCGCGCCCCAGAACTGCCAGCGCGCATGCCGCGCTCCGAGATTGACGACAGGCGCCGGTGTGGTCGACGCGGCGGCGGTGGCAGTGGCGCTCATGGTGTGCAGCTGCTGATGTTGACGGGTGCCGTGCGTGCGCGGCTTACTGCCCCGCCACCGTCTTGATGCGCGCGATCATCTCGTCAACGGCCTTGTCCACCGGCACCTTGTCGGTCACGACGCGGCTCATGGCCTTGGCCCAGACGTTCTCGTTGTTCAGCACGGTGAACTTGTAGTTCTTGGTGAATTCGAAGGTCACGGTGCCGGCGGCGTACTGGTTGTAGACCGAGAGGCGATGCGGGTCGGCCTTCCAGAAGTCGCGCTGCTGCGCGGCCTTGGTCACGGGGAACCAGCGGCCCAGCGAGCCCTCGACGTACGGCGTGAGGTTGTCCTCCTGCATCAGGAAGGCGACGAACTCCTTGGCGCGAGCCTTGTTCTTCGCATCCTTGAACACCACGCCGGTCTTCACCGCGGTGCGGTAGACCATCTTGCTGCCGTCGGGCTTGCTCGGGAAGCCGGCCGTGCGGATGCGCTCGGTGTAGTTCTTGCGCGCTTCCTCGCGCTGCTCTGGCGTGAGCGACGCATTGTTCGAGTCGTCAAGCCACTTGGCGGCAATGGAGATGGTCGCGTTGTGCGTCATCACGGTCGTCTTGTTGTGGAACGCGACGTTGTTGTCCGGGTCCTTCCAGCTGGTGGAAGAAGGCGGCGTGCAGCCCTTGGTGTAGGGCGCGGTGTAGTCGGTCATGGCGCCGATCAGGCCGGTGCGCACCTTCGGGTCGTCGACCAGCAGCTTGCCGTTGTCGTCCACCAGCTTGACGTTGTATGCGTCCATGAAGGTCAGGAACGAATAGAAGGCGTCGCTCGAATCCACGCCCATGGGCTGGCCGATGCCGAAGGTGCGCTTGCCGCTTTCCTTGCGGCTGGCGGGCTGCACCTTGTCGCACCAGAACGACCAGTACTCCTTCCAGGTGGTCGGGATGTCCGACTCCTTGAACCCGGCCTCGGCCAGCATGTCGCGCCAGTACTCGATGTGCATCGTCTGCTGCTTGATCGGGAACGCGTAGTACGCCTTGGCCTTGGTCTGGTCGTTGTAGAGGTAGGTGGTCTCCAGCGTGTTGGGCGCGAAGCGGTCCTTCATGGGCGTGAGCACGCTGCTGATGTCCTCGAGCTTGCCGTCGTAGGCCCACTTGCCGGTGACCTGGAAGTCGTACACGTCGGCGTAGGCGACGTCGGGCGGGCTGCCGGAGTCGAGCGCGGACACGGTCTTGGGGATCATGTCCTGGATCGGGTACTGCGACAGCTCGATCTTGACGTTCTTGTTCTTCTCCTCGAACTTCTTGATGGCGGCGAACAGTGCGTCGTCCTCCGCCTTGTAGAAGCCCTTGACCCACCAGACGGTGAGTTTTTCCTGAGCGGCGGCATTGCCCGCCGCTATCAGGCCTAGCGCGACCAGCGTCGGCGCGATCAGCGATTTGACGAGTTTCATGCTTGTTGTCTCCTTCTCTTCTTCGGTGGAATCGGCTCGGGCACGAGCCAGGGTGGAAAGAACCGGATGCGAACTGCGGGAAAACGCGTGGTCGGCGCCGAAGCTGCTAGCTGGCCTTGAGCCTTGGCGGCGGCCGGCTCAGGCGTGGCAGGCGCCGTCGCGAGGCGAGCACGTCATCGATGTCCTGCCGCGCGCCGTCGATGAGCCTGATGATGGCCAGCTCGGCCTTCGCGGGGTCGTGCGCGATCACGGCGTCGAGCACCGCGCGATGCAACGGCAGCGACAGCGCGGGACCGTCGGGCTTGGTGGTCGATATCTCGAAGCTGGTGCGCAGCAGCGCGTTGAGCACCTTGCTCATCTGCGAAATCATGCGGTTGCCGGCAGCTGCGAGCAGGCCGTTGTGAAAGCGCAGGTCGAAGGTGACGTAGTCGCCGCCGTTCTCCACCGCCTCTTTCATGCCCGCATAGGCGGCTTCGATCTCCTCGATGTCCTTGTCGCTCGCACGTTCCGCCGCGAGCCGCACGGCCGCGGGCTCGACCACGCGGCGCAGGTCCTGCAGGTCGCGCAGGAACTCGGGCGTGAGGCCTGCCCGCGCCTGCCAGGTGATGACGTCGGGGTCGAACCAGTTCCACTTGTCCTTGGGCAGCACACGCGTGCCGACCTTCGGCCCGGTGACGATGAGGCCCTTGGCCGCCAGCGACTTGATGGCCTCGCGCACCACGGTGCGGCTCACACCGAGTTCCTCGCCGAGCATGGGCTCGGCGGGGATCGAAGCACCGATGGCGTAACGCCCCGACACCACGGCTTCACCGAGCAGCTCGAGCGTTCGACCGTGGATGTTCTTGATCATGTGCGATGTGAATTCCGGTATCCCGCCAATCCAAAAAACAGAGGCTCTGGCAGGCTCTCCGCGCTTATCATATGATGATTGAAACTGCAGCCCGGCAGGACAAACCCTGAGGTTTGTCACCACAAAAACGGTACTCGGAGACAAACCCCATGAGCACAATCCCCAAGAAGAAACCCGGCGAACTTCGCAGCCAGCAATGGTTCGGCCGCAACGACCGCGACGGCTTCATCTACAGAAGCTGGATGAAGGGCAAGGGCGTGCCGCACGACCAGTTCGACGGTCGCCCGGTCATCGGCATCTGCAACACATTCAGCGAACTCACGCCCTGCAACTCGCACTTCCGCACGCTCGCAGAGCAGGTGAAGATCGGCGTGTACGAAGCGGGCGGCTTCCCGCTCGAGTTCCCGGTGATGTCGCTCGGCGAAACACTGCTGCGCCCCACCGCCATGCTGTATCGCAACCTCGCGAGCATGGACGTTGAAGAAAGCATTCGCGGCAACCCGCTCGACGGCGTGGTGCTGCTCATGGGCTGCGACAAGACAACGCCGGCTCTCATGATGGGCGCGGCCAGCGTCGACCTGCCGACCATCGGCGTGTCGGGCGGCCCGATGCTTTCGGGCAAGTGGCGCGGCCAGGAGCTGGGCTCCGGCACCGGCGTGTGGCAAATGAGCGAGCAGGTGCGCGCAGGCACGCTCAAGCTGCAGGAATTCTTCGAGGCCGAAAGCTGCATGCACCGCAGCCACGGCCACTGCATGACGATGGGCACCGCGAGCACCATGGCCAGCATGGTCGAGTCGCTGGGCATCGGCCTGCCGGGCAATGCGGCCTACCCCGCCGTGGACGGCCGCCGCAACGTGCTCGCACGGCAGGCGGGCCGGCGCATCGTCGGCATGGTGCATGAAGACATGAACATGTCGAAGATCCTCACGCGCCAGGCCATCGAAAACGCGATCAAGGTCAACGCGGCCATCGGCGGCTCCACCAACTTCGTGATCCATCTGCTGGCCATTGCGGGCCGCATGGGTGTCGACCTCACGCTCGACGACTTCGACCGCCTTGCCGCCGAGCTGCCATGCCTGGTGAACCTGCAGCCATCGGGCCAGTACCTGATGGAAGACTTCTGCTACGCGGGCGGCCTGCCGGTGGTCATCAAGGAAATCGCCGACCACCTGCACAAGGACATCCTCACCGTCACCGGCCAGAGCGTGTGGGAGAACGTGAAGGACGCCGAGAACTTCAACCCGCAGGTCATCCGCACTCAGGCCGAGCCCTTCAAGGACAAGGCCGGCATCTGCGTGCTGCGCGGCAACCTCGCGCCCAACGGCGCGATCATCAAGCCCAGCGCGGCCACGCCCGAGCTGCTGGTGCACAAGGGCCGCGCGGTGGTGTTCGAGAGTGCCGAAGACCTGCACAAGCGCATCGACGACGAGAACCTGGACATCGACGAGCACTGCATCATGGTGCTCAAGAACTGCGGACCCAAGGGCTACCCCGGCATGGCAGAGGCGGGCAACATGCCGCTGCCGCCGAAGGTGCTGCGCAAGGGCATCACCGACATGGTCCGCATCAGCGACGCACGCATGAGCGGCACGGCCTATGGCACGGTGGTGCTGCACACGGCGCCCGAGGCTGCGGCCGGCGGGCCGCTGGCACTGGTGCAGGACGGCGACATCGTCGAACTCGACGTGCCGAACCGCAGGCTGCATCTGCATGTGAGCGACGAAGAGCTGGCGAAGCGGCGCGAAAAGTGGGTTGCGCCCAAGGCACCGCTGGATTCGGGGTACTGGAAGCTGTACGTCGACACGGTGCTGCAGGCCGACCAGGGGGCCGACCTGGCGTTCCTGCGTGGGCGTCGCGGGTCTTTCGTGCCGCGCGACAATCACTAGCCACTAGGATTCAGGCTGGTTGTTGTTCGGGGCGCGCTCACGCCGACGGGGTGCCTTGCTCCGCGAATGTCCCCCGGCCTGCGGCCTCCTCCTTTATTTCGCTGCGCAAGGCACCCCGCCGTCGTGATCGTTGGACAGAACGGTCCTTGATCGAACGGCACAACGGCAGCGCTCGTTGTGCACAGGGCGCCGGGTGCTCCCCGCAGCGAAATAAAGGAGGAGGCCGAAGGCCGGGGGACATTCGCGGAGGGGAGTACCCGGTGGCCTGTGCGCACGCCCTGAACCAAAACACGACAAGACAGACAAGGACAAATGAAGAGACTGGTAGCCATCGACTGGGGCACAAGCTCCCTGCGCGGCGCCTTGCTGGATACCGACGGCAAGGTGCTGGAAGAACGCAGCGACGCGCGCGGCATCCTCACCGTGCCTGAAGGCGGATTTCCCGAAGTCTTCGAGACGCTGTTCGGCGACTGGATGCGGACCGAAGGCACCCGCTGCCTGATCTCCGGCATGGCCGGCAGCAAGCAGGGCTGGGTCGAGGCACCCTACTGCGCCTGCCCGGCGGGCCGCGTCGAAGTGGGCCGCAAGATCATCGACATCGACGCCATTCCCGGTGCGCGCATCGCGATCGTTCCCGGCCTGAGCGACGAGCATGACGGCGTGCCCGACGTGATGCGCGGCGAAGAAGTACAGATCTTCGGCGCCATGTCTATCACCGGACTGGACGACGGCGTCTTCGTGCTGCCCGGCACCCACAACAAGTGGGCCACGGTCAAGAAGGGCCGCGTGGCGGGCTTTCGCACCTACATGACGGGCGAGTTCTATGCGCTGCTGAGCCAGCACTCGATCCTCGCGCGCACGCTCGACGCGTCGGCGCCGCTCGACGAAGCCGCTTTCCTCGAAGGCGTGACCCTCTGCGAAAACGGCCACGGCCTGCTGCACAACGCCTTCGGCGCGCGCACGCTGGCGCTGTTCGAGCGCATGCCGAAGCAGGAGCTTGCAAGTTACCTTTCGGGCCTGCTGATAGGCGAAGAGCTGCGCACGCAATCGCTGCAGGCGGTCGGCGAAGTGGTGCTGATCGGCTCGCCCGCCCTCACCCAGCGCTACACGCTCGCGCTGCGCGCCACCGGCGTCACCACGCGCACGCTGGGCGCGGAAGCCACCTGGGCCGGACTGCACGCGCTGTCCGGCTTTCTCGACACCGACAGAACTGCAGCCGCATGACCACTCCCCTCGAAAAATTCAACGCCGCGATGCGCGAGTTGCCCCTGGTGGCGATCCTGCGCGGCCTCACGCCCGCCGAGGCCGCGGATGTCGGCGACGCCATCGTCGAGCCCGGCTTCCGGCTGCTCGAAGTGCCGCTCAACTCGCCGCAACCGCTGGAGAGCATCGCGCTGATGCGCAAGCGCTTTCCGCAGGCGCTGGTTGGCGCCGGCACGGTGCTCGGCGCCCAGCAGGTGCGCGACGTGCACGCGGCCGGCGGCGAGCTGATCGTCTCGCCCAACTACAACGCCGATGTCATCGCCGAAGCCGCGCGGCTCGGCATGGTCTGCCTGCCGGGCGTGATGACGCCCACCGAAGCCTTCGGTGCGCTCGCGGCCGGCGCCACGGGGCTCAAGCTGTTCCCGGCCGAACTGGCATCGCCCGCCGTGGTGAAGGCGCTGCTGGCGGTGCTGCCGGCCGGCACGCCGGTGATGCCCGTGGGCGGCATCACGCCCATGAACATGGCCGAATGGCGGGCGGGCGGCGCGGCCGGCTTCGGCATCGGCTCCGCGCTCTACAAGCCGGGCAAGCAGGCCTCGGCAGTGTGCGAAGACGCGAAGAAATTCATCGCGGCCTGGACCGGAGTGATCCAGGCCTGACACCGGCCAACCCACAAGAACCAGGAGAGACTCGCACGATGTCCGCCGATTCCGACTACGCCAGCCCCGCCGTGCGCAAGCTGCGCGAAGACCTCGCACTTGCCCTTCGCGCCGCCGCCCACCACGGGCTGTCCGAAGGCGTCTGCAACCACTTCAGCGTGATGCTGCCGGGCGCGCAAGACCGCTACCTCATCAACCCGCGCGGGCTGCACTGGAGCGAGATCGGTCCCGACGACATCGTGCTGATCGACGTGCACGGCGAAGTGCTCGCCGGCCGCCACCGCGTGGAGCCCACCGCCCTGTTCATCCACGGCGCGGTGCACCGGCTCACCGGCCATGCGGTGGTGCTGCACTGCCACATGCCCTACGCCACGGCGCTCACGATCACGGTCGACCGCGCGCTCGACCCGACCTCGAGCCAGAACGCGATGCGCTACATGAACCGCATCGCGATCGATGCCGAGTACAACGGCCTGGCGCTGGACGACGCCGAGGGCGAGCGCATCGCCCGCGCGATGTCGGGAAAGGACGTGGCCTTTCTGGCGAACCACGGCGTGATCGTGGCGGGCGGGACCATCGCCCATGCCTACGACGATCTCTACTACCTCGAGCGGGCCTGCCTGCACCAGGTGATCGCGCAATCGACCGGCCGGCCGCTGGCGCCGGTCGATCCGAAGCTGGCCGCGCACGTGGCGGCGCAGATCCAGGGCGAACGCGAGCAGTCGGACCTGTTCTTCGAGGCGCTGCGCCGCATGCTGCCGGCGCCGCGCGGCTGAGCGCCAAGCTGCTTCAGTTTGGTGCCCGGCTGGTGCCGCGTCCTACGCGCACGGGTTACAGCTCTTCATCGGATTTCGCTCCAGCCTTACAAGAAATTAACAAAAAGCAGCGAGGATGAGGACTCGAACACAAAGATGGGGATCAGAGATGAAAAAGCTTACTTTGGCATTCGGTGCAGCGGCCTTGCTGTCGCTGGCCGCATTCACCGCGCCGGCCCAGGCACAGCCTGGCGGCAGCTTCATCCAGGCACAGGTCTACGTCGTGCCGCCGCCTCCGCCGCGTCCGCGCTACTACGCACCGCCGCCCCCGCCGCGCTACTACCACGGCCCGCGCCACTACCACGGTGGTGATCGCTACTACCGCGACCGCCGCTGGGACGACCGTCGCCACGGCCGCCGCGACAACGACGGCGACGGCGTGCCCAACCGCTACGACCGCCGGCCAAACAACCCGTACCGCTACTGAGGCCGCGAGCCTCTATCGGGCAGGCGCCGCGGCATAGGGCGGCGCGTCGCTCGACAGGCCCTGCTTGAGCTGGCGCGTGACCGCGTCGGCCAGCACCTCGGCCTTGCCGGTTTCCACACCCTCCAGCGCCTGCCGCGCCACGTCGTCGGGCGAAGCCTTGGCACCGGGCACGTGCGCGGCCATGTCGGTGTCCATGAAGGCTACGTGCAGGCTCGTGACCTGCGTGCCCTGCCCCGCCAATTCGTTGCGCAGCCCGTTGCTCAGCGACCATGCGGCCGACTTGGTCGCGCTGTAGGTCGCCACGCTCGGGAAGGTGGTCCAGCTCAGGGCCGACAGCACGTTGATCACGGCGCCACCGCCGTTGGCCGCGAGCACCGGCGCGAAAGCCTGTGTCACGGCCCAGGGACCGAAGAAATTCGTTTCGAATTCCGCGCGCGCCGCAGCCATCGCATCGGGCGAACCCAGCAGACTGGAGCCGCGCGAAATCCCGGCGTTGTTGACCAGCAGCGACACGTCGCCGCAGGCGCGCACGGCCGCCTCGATTTGCGCGGGCTGCGTCACGTCGAGCGCCACCGGCGTCACGCCGGGCAGCGTGACGGAGCTGGGGTCGCGCGCCGCGCCATAGACCTTGCGCGCGCCCGCCGCCAGTGCTGCCTTCGCAAAAGCGAGGCCGAGGCCGCGATTGGCGCCGGTAATGAAAACGACGGAGTCCTTGATCTGCATGATGTGCCTTTGGGGTTGATTGAGAGATTTGTCAAATTGAGGCCTCAGGCCTGCGCCATGCGGCGCAGCAAGCCGTTGGTGGTGCGCGGCCAGCCCACACGGCCGAACCAGGCACCGCCTGCGATGGCCGACGCAGTGACGATGCCGTACACCGCCAGCGCGGTGCCCTGTGCAGCGAACACGCCTGTGAGCCCGACGCCCCAGCTCAGCGCCAGCCAGCCGCCGGTGCCCGCCACCACCAGACGCGCGATGTTGCCGAGCATCGGCCACAGCAGCCGGCCCGCGCCCTGCGACGCGAAATACAGCACCAGCCCCACACCGAAGAAGCCGTAGAGCGGCCCAACCACGCGCAGATAGTGCGCGCCGGTCTCGAGCATTGCAGGGTCGTTGCCGAACAGCAGCAGCCACGGACGCGGGAACAGCGCCGCCACCAGGCCGATGGTCTCGGTCAGCGCGAAGGCCAGTGCCGCGCCGGCCCAGGTGGCGCGCAGCGCGCGTTCGCGCTGGCCCGCGCCCATGCAGGTGCCGACCATCGCGACCAGCGGCGCGCCCAGGCCGAACACCAGCGGCACCAACAAATATTCGAGTCGCGAGGCCGTGCCGTAGCCGGCCAGCGCGCCCGAGCCGAAATGCCCGGTGAGCGCGGTCGCGATGCCGATCGACAGATTGGTGGCCACAGTGGACACCGCGCCCACCAGCCCGATGCGCAGGATGTCGCGGAACAGCGGCCAGCGCAGCTTGAGCGCGGCCAGCGTGGGCCGCAGCAGGCTGCGCGGCGAGCGCAGATAGACGATGAGCGCAATGGAGCCCAGCAGGTAATACAGCAGCAGCGCCATCGCGCCGCCGGCGATGCCCATGCCCGGCAGCGGACCGATGCCGAAGATCAGCAGCGGCGACGCCGGAATCAGGAACACCACGCCCACCACCGTCACGTTGGCCGGCACCGACATGTTGCCGGTGCCGCGGATGATGGCCGACAGCGAGTTGAACAGCCACACCAGCACAGCGCCCGAGAACACCCAGTGCGAGTAAGTGAGAGCGGCTTCGAGCGCCGCGCCAGTGCCGCCCATGATCCCGTAGAGCCAGCGCCCGCCCAGTATCAGCGCAAGCGTGAAGCACAGGCCGAAGCCCAGTGCGATGACGATGGCATGCCACACCAGCGCATCGGCATCGGCGCGGCGCCGCGCACCCAGCGCACGGGCGATGGACGAGGCAATGCCGCCGCCCATCGCGCCGCTGGAGGTCATCTGCATCAGCATGACGATGGGGAACACGAGCGCCATGCCCGCGAGCGCGTCGGTGCCGAGCTTGCCGACGAAGTAGGTTTCGATCAGGCCGACGCAGGCCTGCGCCACCATCACCAGCACGTTGGGCGCGGCCAGGCGCAGCAGCGTGGGAACGATGGGCGCCTCGAGCAGGCGGCGGGTGCGTGGGTCGAGATCGGCGGTGTTGCCTGAAGCGGTCATGGCGGGGCCTCGATGGGTTCGGGTCAGGCGCGTGCCGCGGCGGGCGTCACGGGGGTGCCCGGGTTGCCGGCCTTGGCGGCCGGGCGGCGGATCATCAGCACGATCAACGCGGCCACCAGGCAGGCCGCGCCGGCCGCGTACAGCGCCGGGGTGTAGGTCAGCAGCAGCGTGCGTGCGAAGCCGGCGCCATAGGCTGCCGTGGCGGCGCCCAACTGGTGGGCGGCAAAGACCCAGCCGAACACCAGGCCCACCTTGGCGGGACCGAAGGCAGCGCCCGCGAGCTTGACAGTGGGCGGCACGGTGGCGATCCAGTCGAGGCCGTAGAACATCGCGAAGATGCCCAGGCCGTAGATGGTGAACTCCGAATGCGGCAGCCAGAACAGCGACAGACCGCGCAGGCCGTAGTACCAGAACAGCAGCTTGCGGTTGTCATAGCGGTCCGACAGCCAGCCCGAGAGGATGGTGCCGACGAAGTCGAAGGCGCCCATCATCGCCAGCACCGACGCGGCGGGCACGGCGCCCATGCCGTTGTCGCCGCACAGCGAGATGAAGTGCGTCTGCACCAGGCCGTTGGTGCTCAGGCCGCAGATGAAAAAAGTGCCCGCCAGGATCCAGAAGGTGCGGTTGGTCGAGACTTCCTTCAGCACGCGGAACGGCGTGGCGAAGTTCATGGCGGGCGCTGCGGCGGCGGGCGCCGCCGGTTGAGTGCCGGGCTTTTCACCATAGGGCAGCAGGCCGATGTCGGACGGACGGTTGCGCATCAGGCACAGCGCGAGCAGGCCGATGAGGATGCTGCCGATCACGATCGGCACGATGGCCGAGCGCCAGCCCCAGTGCTCGATCATCCAGGCCGCGAACGGCAGGAACGCCAGTTGCCCCGTGGCCGAACTGGCCGTGAGCATGCCGATGACGAGGCCGCGCCGCGCCACGAACCAGCGGTTGGCCACCACCGCGCCAAGCACCAGCGCGGTCATGCCGGTGCCCAGGCCCAGCATCAGGCTCCACAGCACGAACAGCTGCCATAGCTGCGAAGCCATGGTGACGAGCGCCATGCCCAGGCCCACCAGGGCGAGGCCGGTGCAGATGACTGCGCGCAGGCCGTAGCGTTCCATGAGCACCGCGGCGAACGGCCCCATCAGGCCGAACAGCGCGAAGCGCAGCGCGAGCGCCGAGGAGATCTGCTCGGTGCTCCAGCCGAATTCCTGGCCGAGCGGCTTGAGCATGGCGCCCGGCAGGCCCAGCGCAGCCGACATGGTCAGCATGGTCAGGAAGGTGATGGCGGCGACGATCCAGCCGTAGTGGATGCCGCGGCGCTGCAGCCATGCGGAAACTTGGTTGGCGAACATGGGACCTCGGATGTTGGAATGCGATGTGGAGGACGAAGAAAACGGGGCAGCGCGCGGCCGTGCGCGTGATGTGAAGGCGTGGGAAAGCGGTGGGTGGCGGGGTCAGTCGTCGGCGTCGGGTGCGTCGTCGGCGCCCAGCAGTTCCATCGACTCGTCGATCAGCAGGTGCAGCGCCAGCACGCGCTCCACGCCCAGCAGCGCATTGAGCTTCTGCTGCGCGGTCTTCCAGTGGCCCAGGGCCTCGCGCCGCTTGGCCTCGCCCTCGGGCGTGACTTGCACCAGCCGGCTACGCGCATCGGCGCCCGCGGTCTGCGCCACGAAGCCCGCGGCGATCAGCGGCTGCAGGTTGCGGCTCAGGGTGGAGGCGGTCATCTTGAGTTCGGCAGCCAGGTCCACCGGGCGGCAGGGGCCGAGGCGGGCCAGGTTCGACAGCAGCGAGTACTGCGTGGTCTTGAGGCCGCTTTGCGAAACCTCGGCGTCGTAGTGCTGCGAAAGGCGGCGCGACAGCTGGCGCACCTTGAAGCTGGTGCAGCCGCGTGGCTTGGTGGGTGTGTCCATGGGATATTATTGTATGTGCAACTATTGCATATGCAATCAACACCACCCGGCAAAGCCCCCAGAAGGAACACAGGCATGACACAGAACCCCAACCAGCTCGAAGGCTGGATCGCCGAAGAACGCCGCATCACCGAGCGCCTCGACGCGGGCCCCGGCCCCGGCCTCGCCCGCCCCGAGCAGATCGCGGGCAAGACCGGCCTCGAAGTGATGCAGGCGATGCTGGCCGGCGAGATTCCCTACGCGGCCATCGCCAAGACGCTGGAGTTCACGATCGTGGAAGTGCGCGCCGGCGTGGCCATCTTCCAGGGCACGCCGCTGCCGCAGCACCTGAATCCGCTGGGCACCATCCACGGCGGCTGGGTCGCGACCATGCTCGACTCCGCACTGGGCTGCTCGGTGCACACCATGATGCCGCCCGGCCGGGGCTACACGACCGCCGAGCTGGGCGTGAACTACGTGAAGGGCCTCACGCCCAAGGTGCAGCGCGTGCGCGCCGAGGGCAAGGTGATTCATTGCGGCAAGCAACTGGCCACCGCCGAAGCGCGGTTGTACGGACCCGACGGCACGCTGTATGCGCACGCCACGACCACCTGCCTGGTCTTCGAGATCCCGCCGGCGCGCTGACCCCGACCTGCCCGGAATCGGAGTAGGCCTTCGACCTGTAAGTCCAAAGGCGTCGGCCTTAGCAGGCCCAGTGATAATTATTCTCATCGCCGCCGTTGCCAAAGCAACAGGCGGCGGCGTTTCCAGAATATTTCACAGCCGTTTCCCGGAGGATTTCTTCATGTTCACCGAACGCAAAAGCGTCCGAGGCCGCGCCGCGCGCGCACTGTTCGGCGCCAGCGCCGCCTGGCTGGCCGTTGCCGCCCTGCCCGCACAAGCCGCCACCGACGAACTCACGCTCTACACGACGCGCGAGCCGGCGTTGATCCAGCCGCTCATCTCGGCCTTCAGCGCGCAGAGCAACATCAAGGTCAACACCGTGTTCGTGAAGGACGGCCTGCTGGAGCGAGTAAAGGCCGAAGGCGCACGCTCGCCGGCCGACGTGCTGATGACGGTGGACATCGGCAACCTCATGGACCTGGTGGACGGCGGCGTGACGCAGCCTGTGAAGTCGGCCGCGCTCGAATCGGCCATTCCCGCCAACCTGCGCGGCGCCGACGGCCAGTGGTTCTCGCTCTCCATGCGCGCCCGCGTGCTCTACGCGGACAAGAGCCTGCCGATCACCAGCTTCCGCTACGAAGACCTGGCCAACCCGAAGTACAAGGGCAAGGTCTGCATCCGCGCCGGCCAGCATCCCTACAACACCGCGCTGGTCGCCTCGCTGATCGCGCATGACGGCGAAGCCAAGGCCGAGCAGTGGCTGCGCGGCGTCAAGGCCAACCTGGCGCGCAAGGCCACCGGCGGCGACCGCGACGTGGCGCGCGACATCCTGGGCGGCATCTGCGATGTCGGCCTGGCCAACTCGTACTACGTCGGCCAGATGAAGAGCGCCAAGGAAGGCACCGACGCGCGCAAGTGGGGCGACGCCATCAAGGTCATCCGCCCGACCTTCGCCAACGCCAAGAGCGGCGGCACGCACGTCAACATCAGCGGCGCGGCCGTGGCAAAGAACGCGCCGCAGCGCGCCAACGCGGTCAAGCTGCTCGAGTTCCTGGTGTCGGAACCGGCCCAGGCGCTCTACGCGCAGGCCAACTACGAATACCCGGTGCGCAAGGGCGTGGCGCTCGACCCGATCATCGGCCAGACCATCGGCGAGCTGAAGGTCGATCCGCTGCCGCTGACCGAGATCGCCAAGTACCGCAAGCAGGCCAGCGCGCTGGTCGACAAGGTCGGCTTCGACCAGTAGCGTTGGCTCGCCCCCAGGCTGCGGCGCACTGCGTGTCGCCTTCGCCAACCCCCTACCGGGGGCAACACCGTTGGCCCGGCAAAGCCGGTTCCACGGTGTTCCTCGCTGAAGCAGAGGCGCGCGTAATGGGCGCCCTGTTTTTCGCATGAACATCGTCGATCGGTATGGAGGCCTGCACGCCGCGGGCCCGGCTTGGCGCTGCGCGTCGCTCCTGATCGCCGTCGGCGTGCTCGCGCCGGTGCTCTCGCTCGCGTGGATCGCGTTCGGCTCGGGCGTCGGGCATTGGGGGCCGCTGTTTGCGCACGTGCTGCCGCAGGCGGCGCTCAACACTGCCCTGCTGCTGGCCGGTGTCGGCACGCTGGTGCTGCTGATCGGCACCGGCTGCGCATGGCTTGTGACGGCGCACGACTTTCCCGGGCGCGGCGTGCTGCACTGGGCGCTGCTGCTGCCGCTGGCGATGCCGACGTACATCGTCGCCTTCGCCTACCTCGACCTGCTGCACCCCATCGGCCCGGTGCAGGGCGCCATCCGCTGGATGCTGGGCTTCGACAGCCCGCGCCAGTTCCGCCTGCCTGACCTGCGTTCCATGCCGGGCGCGATCTTCGTGCTGGGCTTCGTGCTGTACCCCTACGTCTACATGACGGCGCGCGCGATGTTCATGACGCAGCCGGCCCATCTGATGGAAGCCGCGCGCATGCTCGGCGAGAACCGGCGCGGCGCATTCTTCCGCGTGGCGCTGCCGCTGGCACGACCGGCGCTGGCCGTGGGCCTGAGCCTGGCGCTGCTCGAAACGCTCAACGACATCGGCGCCTCCGAATTCCTCGGCGTCAACACGCTCACGGTAGCGGTCTACACCACATGGATCACGCGCTCCGACCTCGCGGGCGCCGCGCAGATTGCATGCGCCATGCTGTTCATGGTGGTGGCGCTGGTCTGGCTCGAACGCAACGGCCGCCGGCACCAGCGCTTCGGCTCGGCGCAACGCATGCGCGCCGTGCAGCCGCGCCGTCTGCGCGGAGGCGCGGCCTGGGCTGCGACCGCTGCCGCTGCACTGCCGGTGTTGATCGGCTTCGTGGCTCCGGCCCTGTACCTCGTCTGGGAAAGTGCCAAGCGGCTGCGCCAGGGCGGCGGCATTTCGCAGGGCCTGCTCGCCAGCCTGGGCAACACGCTGGCTCTGGCGGCGGGCGTTACCGTGGCGGCCGTGGCCGCGGGGCTGGTGGTCGCATGGACCGCGCGCGCGCAGGGCTCCGGCATCAACCGTGCGCGCTGGCAGGCGCGCGTCGCCACGCTGGGCTATGCGGTGCCGGGCACGGTGCTCGCCATCGGGCTGCTGACACCCGCACTGGCTTTCGACGCGGCGCTGGCCACGGCCTTCGGCTGGCAGGGCCTGCCGTTGATGGCCGCGGGCGTGGTGCTGGTGGTGGCCTGCACGATCCGCTTCCTGGCAATGCCGGTGGGCGGCATCGAGGCCGGTCTTTCGCGCATTCCCCCAGCCATCGAACAGGCCTCCCGGCTGCTCGGTGAAACCACCGGCGGCACGCTGCGCCGCGTGCACCTGCCGCTGCTGCGCCCCGCGCTGGCGGCCAGTGCGCTGCTGGTGTTCGTCGACGCAATGAAAGAGCTGCCCGCCACGCTGCTGCTGCGGCCCGCCAATTTCGACACCCTCGCCACCTGGCTCTACGCCGAGGCCGCGCGCGGCACCTACGAAGAAGGCGCGATTGCCGCGCTCGCCATCGTGCTGGCCGGCCTGCTGCCGGTGGTGCTGCTGGCGCGCAACCAATTGGGCACGCCCACCGCCACTTTCAGTCCGGATACGCCATGAGTTCTTCGCTGCACCTCGATTCGCTAAGGCTCGCCTACGATACGCCGCGCGGCCCGCACACCGTGGTCGACGGCTTCTCGCTCGCGCTGGACGCGGGCGACATCGCCTGCCTGTTCGGCCCCTCGGGCTGCGGCAAGACCACGGTGCTGCGCGCCATCGCGGGCTTCGAGCCGGTGCGCGGCGGCACCATACGCCTGGGCGAAACATTGCTGTCGTCCGGCCAGACTCACCTGCCGCCCGAGCAACGCCGCGTGGGCATGATGTTCCAGGAATACGCGCTGTTCCCGCACCTGTCGGCCGCCAGGAACGTGGCCTTCGGGCTGCGCCGCCTGCCGCGCAACACGCAGCACGAGCGGGTGGCCGAGATGCTCGCGCTGGTCGGCTTGGCAGATGCCGCGGAGCGCTATCCGCACGAGCTTTCTGGCGGCCAGCAGCAACGCATCGCGCTGGCCCGCGCGCTCGCGCCATCGCCCGCCCTGCTGCTGCTCGACGAGCCTTTTTCCAACCTCGACGGCGGCACACGCGAGCGCCTTACTGCACAGGTGCGCGGCATCCTGAAGCAGGCGGGCCAGACCGCGATTCTGGTGACGCACAACGAGGCCGAGGCGCATGCCATGGCCGACCGCATCGGCGTGATGCATGGCGGGCGCATCACGCACTGGCAAGGCACTGCGGCGGCTTAGCACAAGGGCGTCTTTTTCCGAATGGGCTTTTCGGGAAAAGGTTGTTCGGCCCCGCAAGAATCGCGGCGATCCGAAACATCCTTTTCGAGAACGGAAAGCCCCATGTCCCCCACACTCACCCTCGTCAGCCATCTGCTGTGCCCGTACGTCCAGCGCGCCGCGATCGCGCTGCATGAAAAAGGCGTGCCCTTCGAGCGCGTCGTGATCGACCTCGCGAACAAGCCCCAGTGGTTTCTCGACATCTCGCCGCTGGGCAAGGTGCCGCTGCTGAAAGTGCGCCAGCCCGACGGCTCCGAGGCGGTGCTGTTCGAGAGCAACGTGATCTGCGAGTACCTCGAAGAAACACAGCCCGGCGCACGCCTGCACCCCGAAGACCCGCTCACACGCGCCGAACATCGCGCGTGGATGGAGTTCGGATCGGCCATCCTCGCCGATCTCTGGGGCTACGAGACCACGCAGGACGCCGCCGTGTTCGAACAGAAGCGCCTTGCGCTCGCGGCCAAGTTCGAACGCGTCGAAGCCACGCTCGGTGAAGGCCCCTACTTCGCGGGCGCCAGCTTCAGCCTGGTCGACGCGGTGTTTGCGCCGGTGTTCCGCTACTTCGAGGTGTTCGACGCGATCAGCGACTCGCGCGTGTTCGATGGCAAGCCCAGGCTCAACGCATGGCGACAGGCACTCGCGGCTCGCCCCAGCGTGCGCGATGCGGTGGTGCCCGAATATCCGCAGCACCTCATGGCCTTCCTGCGCAAGCACCAGGCCCACCTGCTGACCCTGGCGGCTTGATCGCCACGCGCGGAAGCCGACAATAGCGGCCTCCCCTTTCATAACTACAAGGCACCACGAGATGCGACTTCTTCACACCATGCTGCGCGTCGGCAACCTCCAGCGCTCCATCGACTTCTACACCAAGGTGCTCGGCATGAACCTGCTGCGCACATCGGAAAACCCCGAATACAAATACAGCCTCGCCTTCATCGGCTACGGCAGGGGCAACCCCGATCAGGCAGAGATCGAGCTGACCTACAACTGGGGCACCGAGAGCTACGAACTCGGCACCGCCTACGGCCACATCGCGCTCGGCGTGCCCGACGCCTACGCGGCCTGCGAAAAGATCAAGGCGGCGGGCGGCAACGTCACACGCGAAGCCGGTCCGGTCAAGGGCGGCACCACCGTCATTGCCTTCGTGACGGACCCCGACGGCTACAAGATCGAGCTGATCCAGCGCGACGAAGGCGCCGCCGGCGGCGGCCTGCGCTGAACCCGGGCGGGGCTGCTCCATGCCAGGCACGAAGAAGGCGACAAGCACGACCCGCCATGTCGCGCTGCTGCGCGGCGTGAACGTCAACGGCATCACGATCAAGAGCGCCGACCTGAAAGCGCTGTTCGTCGAACTGGGCTTCGGCGCGGTGCGCACCGTGCTCGCCAGCGGCAATGTGCTGTTCGACACCGACGAAAGCGACGCCGGCGCACTGCGCACCCGCATCGAGCAGGCCCTGCGCAAGCGCTTCGGCTACGACGCCTGGATCGTGCTGCTCACGCAGAAAGCCGTGGCCGACATGGCCGCGGGCTACCCCTTCGAGCGCATCGACGAAGAGCGCCACCCGTACCTCGTGTTCGGCTCCGACGCCGCCATGCTCGACGAGATCATCGAGAAAGCCGGCACCGTCGACGCCAAGGTCGAGCGCCTGAAGCGCGGCAAGGGCGTGCTGTACTGGGAATGCCCGCGCGGCGAAAGCACCGACACGCCGGTCGCCAAGCTGCTGGCGAAGACCCGCTACAAATCGAGCACCACCTCGCGCAACCTGCGCACGGTGGAGAAACTGCTCACGGACTGATCAGCAGCCCAGCAGATCGGCCAGTTCGTCGATGTCGCGCGCATGCAGGTTGTTGTCCGGCTGCGGCGACACGTCCTTCGGCCTGGCGCGGCCGAACTCATGCGGGCGCTCGATGTACGCGGTCTTCAGCCCGCAGGTGCGCGCGGCGGCCAGGTCGTCGTGGTGCGCCGCGGCCAGCATCACCTGGCCGGGCGTGGCGTCGAACACGCCCGCCACGCCCAGGTAGGTGCGCGGGTCGGGCTTGTAGGCCTTGAACACCTCGGCCGACAGCACGCAGTCCCAGGGCAGGCCGGCGCGCTTGGCCATTTCGGTGAGCAGGCCGATGTTGCCGTTCGACAAGGTGCAGATGGTGAACTTTTTCTTGAGCCGCGTGAGCCCGGCTACCGAATCGGGCCACGCTGGCAGCCGGTGCCAGGCGCGGCTCAGGTCGCGCTTGGCGGCGGTGTCGAGACGGTCGGCCAGGCTGAAATCGTGCAGCACCTGCTCGAGCATGCTCAGGTGCAGCTCGTCGAGCAGCGTGAAGCCGCCCTCGCCCGCGGCGATCCGCTCCATCACGGCCTTCATTGCGGGCTGATAGCCCGCACGCCAGGCCAGCGCGAAGGCGGCGCCATCGACACCCGGCAGCGCGCTTTCGGCCTCGGCCGCAATGCCGCTGTGCCAGTCGACCACCGTGCCGAAGACGTCGAACGCGATGACCTTGAGGTCGCTCGCGTCGAACCCGGCGCGCATGGTCAGCGCGGCAGCTGGCTCGCGGCGCGTGCCAGCTGCTCGATGCGGGCCCAGTCGCCGTCGCGGATCGCGTCGGCCGGCACGATCCACGAACCGCCCACGCAGGCCACGTTCGACAGCGCGAGGAACTCGGCCGCATTGCCCGCGTGGATGCCGCCCGTGGGGCAGAAGGTGACGTCGCCGAACGGGCCTTGCCATGCCTTGAGCATCGGCAGGCCGCCGGCCTGGAGCGCGGGGAAGAACTTCAGCTGGGTGTAGCCGTCTTCCTGCGCGGTCATGATCTCGCTGCCGGTGGCCACGCCGGGCAGGAGCGGCAGGCCGATGTCATGGCAGGCCTTGCCGACGGAACGCGTATAGCCCGGGCTCACGCCGAACTTCGCGCCGGCCAGCGCCGACGCCTGCGCATCGGCCGCGCTGCGGATGGTGCCCGCGCCGGCCACGGCCTCGGGCACTTCCTTGGCGATGGCCTCGATGCACTGCAGCGCCTGCGGCGTGCGCAGCGTGACCTCGAGCATGCGGATGCCGCCGGCCACCAGGGCGCGCGCGAGCGGAACCGCGTCTTTCACGTCGTTCAGCACGATGACCGGAATGACGGGTGCGTCGCGCATCACGTCGAGAGGGGTGAGTTTTTCTGTCATCTCATGGCTCCATATGTTTCGTACAGCCCGCAGCCTCGAACTGCGCAGGGCTCGATTCCAGAAACACCGCGGAAACGGCTTTGCCGGGCCGCTGGTGTTGCCCTCGGCAGGGGGCGGGCGAAGCGACACGAAGTGCGCGCAGCCTGGGGGCGAGCCTGATCACAGCCATGAGCAGGCTCCTTCTTCAGCAGTCAATGCGTTTCTGCGCATGCCGGCGAACAGTTCGCGGCCGAGGCCGCGTCCGTCGGCGATGCGCTGTGCTTCGGGCAGCGTCGCGATTTCGCGCGCGGCCCATTCGTCTTCGGGCAGCAACACGGCGAGCGTACCCGCCACCGAGTCCAGCCGGATCAGGTCGCCGTCGCGCACCTTGGCGAGCGGGCCGCCGGAGGCCGCTTCGGGCGATACGTGGATGGCGGCCGGAATCTTGCCCGACGCGCCGCTCATGCGGCCGTCGGTGACCAGCGCCACGCGGAATCCCTTGCCCTGCAGCACCGACAGCGGCGGCGTGAGCTTGTGCAGCTCGGGCATGCCGTTGGCCTGCGGGCCCTGCCAGCGCACCACGCAGACCACGTCGCGCTCCAGCTCGCCAGCGGTGAAGGCCTTGTGCAGCGCCGCCTGCGAGTCGAACACGCGCGCGGGCGCCTCGATGACATGGCGGTCGTCCGGCACCGAGGACACCTTGATGACGCTGCGGCCGAGGTTGCCGCTCAGCAGCTTCAAGCCGCCGGTGGCGCTGAAGGGGCTGCTCACCGGCCGCGCGACGGCGTCGTTCTTCGACGGCGCGGCAGAGGTCCAGCGCAGTTGCTCGCCGTCAAGCTCGGGCACGTTGGCGAATTCACGGATGCCGCCGGCGCGCACGGTGAGCACGTCGCCGTGCATCAGGCCCGCGTCCACCAGTTCGCCGATCACGAAGCCGGGGCCGCCGGCCGCCTGGAATTCGTTCACGTCGGCGCTGCCGTTGGGGTACACGCGGGTCAGCAGCGGAATGATGTCGGAGAGCCTGGAGAAGTCGTCCCAGTCGATCACGATGCCGGCCGCGCGCGCCACGGCCACCCAGTGGATCAGGTGGTTGGTGGATCCGCCCGTGGCCAGCAGCGCGACCATGGCGTTGACGATGCAGCGCTCGTCGACCATCTCGCCGATGGGCGGGCACTGGAAGGCGGCGTCGCCGGCCTTGCCCAGCACCGTGCGCACAGCCTCGCGCGTGAGCGTTTCGCGCATCGCGTCGCCCGGCTGGATGAAGGCCGTGCCGGGCACGTGCAGGCCCATGGCCTCCAGCAGCATCTGGTTGCTGTTGGCGGTGCCGTAGAAGGTGCAGGTGCCCTGCGTGTGATAGGCCGCCATTTCGGCGTCGAGCAGCCCCTGGCGGCCGACGAGCCCCTGCGCCGCCTGCTCCCGCACCTTCGACTTGGCGCCGTTCGACAGGCCCGAAGGCATGGGGCCGGCAGGCACGAACACCGTCGGCAGGTGGCCGAAGTGCAAGGCGCCGATCAGCAGGCCCGGCACGATCTTGTCGCACACGCCGAGCATCAGCGCGGCGTCGAACATGTCGTGGGTGAGCGCGATGGCGGTGCCCATGGCGATCACGTCGCGGCTGAACAGGCTCAGCTCCATGCCGGGCGTGCCCTGGGTGACGCCGTCGCACATGGCCGGCACGCCGCCGGCCACCTGGGCGGTGGCACCGAGGCGGCGGGCCTCCTGCTTGATGATGTCGGGGTAGCCCTGGTACGGCGCGTGGGCCGAGAGCATGTCGTTGTAGGCGGTGACGATGCCGATGTTGGGCGCGCGTTCGGCCACCACGCGGAATTTGTCGTTGGCCGGGATGCCGGCCACGGCGTGCGCCACGTTGGCGCAGCCCATGCGGTCGGAGCCGCGGTCTCGGTTGCGGATCTCGGCCAGTTGGGCGAGGTAGGCGCTGCGCGGCCCATGGCTGCGCTCGCGGATGCGATCGGTGACGTCGCGGACAGTGGGGTGTGTGCTGCTGCTCATGGGGATATTGGCTCTTGCTGCGTGTCGCCGGGGCGACTGTGGGCCTGGAGGCCCATGGTACCAAGCCGGGCGCCGCGGGCTGATGAAATCAGGGCGCCGGACGATACGAATTTACTCAGTCATGCCCCACGAGGCGGCGCGCATGAAAAAAGCCCGGCGGACCGGGCTATCTTTGGCTTGCGAAGGCGGCAAGGCGGTCAGTCGACCAGCTTGACCTCGACGCGGCGCGCTTCCGCGTTGTTGCCCGTGCCGGCCGTGACCGCGGGCTTCTGCAGGTCGACCTTGGCGGCCGGAACGCCCAGGCCCACGAGCACGTCGCGCACCATTTCGGCCCGCTTCCTGGCGAGCTGTTCGTTGATGGCGGTGTCGCCAGTGGTGTCGTGGAAGCCGGAGATCACCGCCTTGCGGCCGCTTTCCACGCCCTTGATGACCGCAGCCAGCGCCTCGGCGGCCCCGGGCGCCAGGTCGGCGCTGCCGGTTGCGAAGTAGAAGTTCACCACACCGTTGACCACGCGGATGCTGGCGCCGTCGGGGATCGTGACCGTGACGGTTTCGGTCACTTCGGCCAGCTTGGGCTCCGCGCCGGGCGCGGGTGCCGAGATCACCACCGCCGGCGGCTTGGCGCCGGCCAGCGCGGTGGCCGGGTTGTGCGACTTGTGCCAGAGCACGATGCCGATCACGAAGAAGATCACGAGAGCGATCAACGCCATCAGGAAGCCGAGGATGAAATTTTGCTGGCTGTCGTCTTCGCTCATTGCGGGTCTTGCTCCGTAGGAAAGGGGACGGTAAATAATGGTGCGGTGAACCATGATCACGAAATTGTAGGCTCCGGCCCCGGCACGCCCGTGTCGGACCCGGCGCCAAACCCCGGTCCGCCGGGACTCGACCCCATGCCCAAGCCCCTGCGCGACCCGCAACCGATGCTCGAACGCGCCATCGCCGACTGGGGCGGGCATGAGGATCTGTGGCTGTTCGGCTACGGCTCGCTGATCTGGCGACCCGAGTTCGACTTCATCGAGCGGCGCCCGGCCTGGGTGCGCGGCTGGCACCGGGCGCTGAAGATGTGGAGCCGGGTCAACCGCGGCAGCGTGCAGGTGCCCGGCCTGGTGTTCGGCCTGCTCTCCGGCGGCAGCGTGCGGGGCATGGTGTTCCGGGTGCCGAAGGCCGAAGGGCTCGATACCCTGCGCCGGCTCTGGCTGCGCGAAATGCCGACCGGCGTGTACGACCCCAAGTGGCTGCGCTGCGGCACGGCCGAAGGTCCGGTGCGGGCGCTGGCGTTCACGCTTTCGCGGCGCAGCCCCAACTTCACGGGCGAACTCAGCGACGAGCACTACCGCCACATCTTCGCCAACGCGGTGGGGCGCTACGGCAGTTCGCTCGACTACGCGCAGCAGACGCTGGCGGAACTGCGCCGCCACGCCATTCACGACGCGGCGCTGGCCCGGCTGGTGGCGCTGGCCGCCGCGCAAGAACAGCAGGAGCAGTCCGCCGCCGATTGCGATGCGCCGCAGGCTCCGGTATATGTTCCGGGGTCTCCAGACAAACCCTCCCACCCCTCTTCCGGACCGTCCAAGGAAAACACATGAACCATCGTCGTCTCTCCGCCATCGCCGCCGCCCTGGGCGCCTGCGCCGTACTCGCCGCCTGCGGCAGCATGGGCGGCAAGCCCAGCACGGTCGTGGAGTTGATGCCGACCGGCGCGATCACGCCCAACCCGACCCGCGGCACGGTGACCTTCACCGCGCTGGACCACGGCGTGCGCGTGTCGGGCGAAGTGCGCGGCCTGGTGCCAGGCAGCGAGCACGGCTTCCACATCCACGAAAAGGGCGACTGCGGCAACAACGGCGATGCTTCCGGCGGCCACTTCAACCCCACAGGCGCCACGCACGGCAAGTTCGCCGCGCCGGGCAGCCATGCCGGCGAACTGCCGAGCCTGGTGGCCGATGCCGGCGGCGTGGCGCGCTTCAGCGTGGAAGATCACTCGATCTCCCTGACCGACGGCACCGCCAACAACGTGGTCGGCCGCGCGCTCGTCGTTCACCGCGACCGCGACGACTTCACGACCCAGCCTTCGGGCAACTCGGGCCCGCGCATCGCCTGCGCAGTGATCACGCGCTGAGCCTGCCCGGCCCGGCGAGCCAGAGCGCCTCGGCGTGCGCCAGGGCGTCGGGCGTGTCGATGTCGGTCACCACGCCGACGTCGTCCACAGCGAGGTCGACGACCGAACCGGCCGCACGCATCGCCCGCAGCACGGACGACGCGCCCAGGCCCCCCTCCAGCGCCGCGAGCTGTGCATGGCAGGCGGCCCCGAAGCCGACCGGGTGCCCGCGCTCTCCCCGGTACTGCGGCTGCACTGCATTTACGCCGATGCCCAGCGCGGCAGCGACCGCCAGCAGCGTTTCGGACCGCACCAGCGGCAGGTCGCCCGGCAGGATCAGCCAGCCGGCGGCATCGGGCGTGGCCCGCACCGCAGCCGCAATCGAATCGCCCATGCCGGGGTGCCCGGCATCTTCCAGGTGCCACGGCAGTCCGCTGGCGCGCACCGCGTCCAGCGTGCGTGCCAGCACCGGCTTGCCGGCCAGCGGCGCCTGAAGCTTGGAGCCCGTGCCGCCGGCCGCGATGAAGCGCTCGCCGCGGCCCGAGGCCAGCACGATCACCACCGGGGAATTCGCCTTCTTGGTCGTCATGGGCGGAGTATGTGCGCAACAATCCCGTCATGACTTCCCCTCTTTCCAATGACGCGCTGGCCGCGCTGCGCAAGAGCTACGAGCGCGCCGAGCTCGGCGAGGCCCACAGCGCCGGCGACCCGCTGAAGCAGTTCGAACGCTGGCTCACCGAGGCCATCGACGCGCAGGTGCCCGAGCCCAACGCGATGACGCTGTGCACCGTGGGCAGCGACCTGCGGCCGTCGAGCCGCATCGTGCTCATCAAGGGCTACGACGCGCGCGGCATCGTCTGGTACACCAACTACGAGAGCCGCAAGGGCCGCGAGCTGTCGGGCAACCCGTATGCATCGCTGCAGTTCCACTGGGTCGAGCTGGAGCGCGTGGTGCGCATCGAGGGCCGCGTAGAGAAGGCCGGCGCCGACGAGAGCGACGCCTACTTCGCCAGCCGCCCGCTCGATTCGCGCATCGGCGCCTGGGCCAGCCCGCAGAGCGAGGTGATCAGCGGACGCGACGTGCTGGTGAAGAACGCAGCCCTGTTCGCCGCCAGGCATCTGCTCTCTCCCCCGCGTCCGCCGCATTGGGGCGGCTACCGGCTGGTGCCGGACCGCTGGGAGTTCTGGCAGGGCCGCAAGAGCCGGCTGCACGACCGGCTGCGCTACCGGCTCGAAGGCACGGACTGGGTGCGCGAGCGGCTCGCGCCCTGAGCCGCATCGTCAGGCCCTGCTTCAGGGCAGCCACTGCACCCAGACCATCACCAGCGTCAGCGTGCCGAGGGCCAGCACCGTCGACACCGCGACGCTGGCCGTCACCAGGTCTTCGGCGGTGCGGTAGCGCTGCGAGAACAGGAACACGTTGGCGCCGATCGGCAGCGCCGCGGCCACCACCATCACCGTGAGCGGGATGCCGCGCACACCAAGCGCCCAGCCGATGGCGGCCACCAGCAGCGGGTGCAGCAGGTTCTTCACCAGCGCCTGGGTCAGCGCGCCGCGCCAGTGCCGCCCGATGGGCGTGAGCGCAAGCGTGATGCCCACCATCACCAGCGCCACCGGTCCGAAGGCCTGCCCCAGCAGCTGGATGGGTTTGTCGATGACCTCGGGCATGACGAGCCCGGTCTGCGCGAACAGCAGCCCGGCCAGGATCGGCAGCGGCACCGGATGAATGATGGCGTTGCGCAGCGCGCGCAGCACGGTACGCGCCATCGAGTGCTTCTGCACGCCGCCGGCCGCCGCGTGCTCGCGCGCCACGGCCAGCTCCAGCACCACCGTGGCGCTGGTCAAGAGCACCAGAGAGTGCAAAGAAATGAGGGTGAGCAGCACCACCATGCCGTCCTCGCCGTAGGCCAGGCCGATCAGCGCGATGCCGATCATCACGGTGTTGCTGTAGGTGTTGGCCAGAGCGATCACGGCCGCCGTGCGATTGAAGCCGCGCAGCGCCATCGTGCCCGCGAACAGCAGGCCCGAGGCAATGAAGTACGCCGCCACCGGCTTGAGGCTCAGCTGCTCGACATGCACGGTGCTCATGGCACGGAACAGCAGCGCGGGCGCGAGCAGCAGGAAGATGAGGTTCGACAGGTCCTTCACCGCATTGCCGCCGATCCAGCGGCGCCTTCCGGCAAGGTAGCCCGCGGCGATGAGCAGGACGACGGGAAGAAGCGAGGAGATGACGAACGAATTCACCCGGCGAGGATAGCCGAGGGTCTTGCGTTGTCTTGCTCCTTCCCCTTCTGGGGGAAGGCTGGGATGGGGGCAAGCGGCGCATGAAAAGCCACTGACATTGGATACGCCGCCAGCCCCCACCCCTGCCCTCCCCCAGAGGGGGAGGGAGCAAGGCAGGGTCAGAACGTCACGCGCAGCCCGACCTTCAGCGTCCGCCCCGGCAGCGGTGCGTTCGGGTACACCGTGGTCGTGAGGATCGAGGTCGGGCTGTAGGCCAGCTTGTTGGTGATGTTGTCCACGCGCGCATACCAGGTGAGGTTCGCGCGCTGCACCTTCATGCGGTAGGTGATGGCCGCGTTCCACAGCGTGTACGCATCGGTCTCGCGCGCGCCCACGCTCGGCACACGGTGCTGCGCGGCGTTGTAGTCGAAGCCCAGGCGCGCGGTCCACGGGCCGTTGCCGTAGGCCAGCGTGGCGCCCAGGCGCAGCGGCGCGATGCGCGGCAGCGGCTCGCCGGTGTCGAGGTTCTTCGCACGCACGATGTCGCCGCGCCACTCGAGGTCGAGCGTGCCGGCATCGGCCATGCGCGCGAAGCCGTCGGCGCCCAGCAGGCGCAGGTTGCCGTTGGCCTCGATGCCGGTGAAGCGCGCGCGCACGCCGCCGTAGAGGTACTCGGCCAGCGTGTCGGGGGTGCCGGGCTCGGCCACGTTGCCTTCGGCATCGAGTTCGCGGCCCGAGGCGGTCAGCCCGATGTAGTTGCGAAAGCGCGTGACATACGCGTTGACGCGGCCCGTGTTGGCGCCGTCCTTCCACTGCGCGCCAAGGTCGAAGCCGGTCGACTTTTCCTTATCGAGCTTCGGGTCGCCCACCTCCCACGCGGCCGTTGCCACGTGCGGGCCGTTGGCCAGCAGCTCGTAGTCCTTCGGCGCGCGCTCGGTGTAGGCGATGTTCGAGGTCAGCTGCCACTGCGGCGTGAGGTTGACCAATGCGCCGAAGGCTGCGCTGTGCGGATTGAAGGTGCGCTCGCCGACGGCGAAGCGCGTCACGCTCGGGTCTTCCGGGTAACCCAGCGAACGCACGCGGACCTTCTCGGTGCGCGCGCCGAAGCTCAGCCGGCCCCACGAGGTGCCGTACTCCTCGTGCACGAACAGCGCGGTCGAGCGCGTGCGGCTGTGCGGCGCGAAGGCTTCCTCGCCGTCGGCGGCGAAACGGTTGGTCTCGCTGCTGAAGCCGACCAGGCCTTCGAAGTTGCCGATCTTCTCGTGGCGCGCCTCGAGGCGGAGGTCGTTGCTCATGTTCGAGAAGGTCGTGCCCGGCTCGCGGCCCTCGAATTCGGTATGGCGGTAGTTGGTGTGGCTCAGCTTGGCGTGGATGCTGCTGATGAAGCCGCCCGGGCGCCATTCGCCTTCGAGCGCCTGGCGGTCGGACTTCATGCCGATGGTCACGTCGTCCTCGGCCACGGTGCCGTAGGTGCTGCGGTAGGTGCTGACCGACGCGCCGACCCAGCCCTGATCGAAAAACACCGTGCCGCCGAGGGCGCCGCCGTGCGCCTGGTTGGCCGAGTTGCAGATCTTGCGCGCCATCCACGGCGAGCCCGGCTTGCTGCATTCCAGGCTGATGGGCACCGACACATCTTTCGAATCTCGGTTGAAGGCGTCGACGTGCACCGCGATGCGGTCGTTGCCGCCCTCGAGCACCACGCCGCCGCTCTTTTCCTTGTTGCCGGTGGCATAGCCCAGGTCGGCGCGGCCGCCGAAGCCGTTGACGGGTTCGGACGGAATGCGGTTGTCGATCACGTTGACCACGCCGCCGACGGCGCTGCCGCCGTACTGCAGCGCCGAAGGTCCGCGCAGC
This sequence comes from Variovorax sp., assembly GCF_965279555.1. Taxonomy (NCBI): domain Bacteria; kingdom Pseudomonadati; phylum Pseudomonadota; class Betaproteobacteria; order Burkholderiales; family Comamonadaceae; genus Variovorax; species Variovorax sp. The sequence goes on from NZ_OZ257247.1 coordinate 3,287,396, forward strand.
ACCTCGATGCGCTCGGTGACGAGCGCGTCGACCGGCACCGCGTGGTCGTAGCTCAGCGCCGAGGCGTCGGGCGCGCCGCCGCCGTTTTGAAGGATGCGGATGCGGTCGCCGTCCTGCCCGCGGATGCTGGGCCGGCTGGCGTTGGGCCCGAAGTAGCTGCTGCTCACGCCCGGCAGGTTGTTCAGCGTTTCGCCGAGGGTCGATTCGGAACGCAGCAGCAGCTTGTCGCCCGACAGCGAAGTCGTCGGCGCAATGAGGTCGCTGGCGCCGAGCGGATTGCCGGTGACGGTGACTTCACGCAGGCTGGCGTCATTGGCGGTGGAAGGCGCAGGCGCGGTCTGCGCCTGCGCCGCGCCCGCCAGTGCGGCGAGCGAGAGAACGGCAGCGCCGATGGCGTTGCGACGGAAATTGGGGGTCATGAAAAACACTCGTTGAAATCAATGGGCGACCGGCCACCACCCGCTCGAAGCGGACGGGGGCAGCGTCGGAACACGTGAGAAATCAGCGAGCGAGTGGAGGACCGCGTGCGTCGAACAGCACGATCCAGCGGGCGATGGCTTCGCCCTGCAGATAGGCGAAGGTGGCCGACGGCAGCACCATCGGCAACACCACCAGCGGCACGCCGGGCATGCTGAAGCCGTGCGACAGGCGGTCGTACAGCCGGCACTCGGCGTCGGTCTTGTCACCGAACAGCGCATGGATCCAGCCATGCCGCTGCGCCGGGGAGTGCCTTGCCGAGGGGTCGGCCGCGGCGGTCGCGGCCGCCACGGCCCACGCGCGGTCGCCTGGCACATGCAGCGTGGCGTGCACGAGGCCGAGCGTAGACGTCACCCACACTGCGAAGAGCAGCATGAGTGCGACGGTGCGCGACAGCCTCGGGTTCATCTTGCGTGCCAGGCCTGCATCAGAAGTGCGTGGTCATGCTCACGTACAGGCTGCGCCGCGTGCCGTACTGCGGCGCGCCAACGCCCACGCCGGTTCCGTCGCGCAGCAGGTAGCTCTTGTCGAACAGGTTCAGGATGGCGATGCGCCCGACGATGTCGCCGCCCGAAGACTCCTTCCAGGTGTGCGAGTACGCGGCATTGACCACGGCATAGTGCGGCAGCGCCGCGCTGTTGGGCGCGCCGCCGTCGGGCGTGCGGCGCAGGCCGCTGCCGAAGATCAGGTCGCCGCTGACCTGGTTGTCGCCGAAGCGGTAGGCTGCACCGCCCGACAGCGTGTAGGTCTGGTCGTGGTCCAGGTACACGTAGTGGTTGGCGATGTAGCTCAGCTCGTCGGCACCGAACAGCGACTGGCTCGACACGATGTTCTTGCCCATCGCCTTCTGGTAGGCGAAGTTCGCGTAGGCCGACCAGTGGTCGTCGTTGTAGCGCGCCGACAGCTCCAGCCCGCGCGCGAAGCCCTTGGCGTAGTTGAACGGCGACAGGATCAGCGCCTGGCCGAACTGGCCTTCGTCCAGCAGGTTGGTGATGTTCTTGTAGTACACGTCGGCCGACAGCGACAGGTTGTCGTTCACCTTGTGGTCCAGGCCCAGGTCGAAGTAGTGGGTGCGCTCGGCCTTCACCGGGTCGGAATTGGCGATTTCAGGCTGGTTGGTGGTGCCGGTGTAGAGGTTGATGCTCTGCTGCGAAGCCAGCTCCTGCGGCGGCGGCGTGAAGTAGCGCGCATAGCCCGCGTGCAGCGCCGTGTCGTCCGAGAGCTTGTAGGCCAGGTTCAGCCGCGGGCTCCACTGGTGCTCCTTGGTGAACGCGTCGACGCTGTCGTAGCGCAGGCCGTAGTTGAATGTCAGCCTGGGGTCGATGCGCCATTCGTCCTGCACGTAGAGGCTGGCGAGCTGGCCGACCTTGCCGGAGTTGTCGTTGATGAGCACCGGCGTGTTGCCTATCTGCGCGCCGGTGTCGTCGACCGGGAACACGTTCACCGCATTGATGCTGCGCGTGCTCTGGCGCGTGTAGGCGCCGCCGAAGCGCAGTGTGTGGGCGTCGTTCAGCTTGTACGACGCATCGGCCTGCAGGCCGTTCGACGAGTTGGAACGCAGGGTGTCGGAAGCCACGCCGTTGTAGATCAGGTCGCCCACGGCGTCCGGCACGTAGTGCAGGTTCGAGTACTGGTGGAAGGCCGATATCTGGAAATCCAGCGCGCCCACGGTCTTCTGGTAAGACAACGCGACGAAGCGCGTGGCCTCGGTCTGGCGCTCGCGCACGTCGGATGATGGCAGGCCGTTGTAGCCCGTGCCCAGGTCGCTGTAGCCGGCCAGCGAGAAGGCCGGCGTCTGGTTCGGGTTGGTCGGGATCTGGAACTTGCCGTTGTAGGTGCCGAACATCAAGCCCAGGCGGGTGTCGGCGTCGAGGTAGTAAGACAGGTTGCCGAAGGTCTTGCCCTGCCGCGTGCGGTCGTTCTGCGCGTTGAGCGTTGGCTGCGGGTTCTCGATGCCGTTGGTGTTGGACACCAGGCTGCCCGACAGGTAATAGCTCAGGTTGCCGGTGGTGCCGTAGACGGAGCCGCTTTCTTCCAGCGTGTTGTGGCTGCCGAAGGTGAAGCCGAGCGAGCCGCCGGGCTTGCCGAAGCCCTGCTTGGTCTGGATGTCGACCACCCCGGCGGTGCGCAGGCCGTACTGCGCCGGCAAGGCGCCGGTCAGGAAGTTGACCGAGTCGATGTAGCGCGTGTCCAGCGACTGGCCGAAGCCCGAGATGCCTTCGGGCAACTGCACGCCGTTGACGCGGTACTGCACGTTGCCATGGTCGTCGCGCACGTGCAGCGAGCCGGAGGCCTTGGAGTCCTTGGCCACGCCTGGCAGGGTCAGCAGCACGTCGTCGAGCGGCGTGGCGTCGCCCTTGCCGAGCGCGTCGATGGCCGCGCGGTCGATGCGATAGACGGTCGCGCCGACCTCGGGTGAAAGCTCCATGCGCGCCTTCTTGAGGCGCTCGGACTGGATCTCCACGGTGGACAGCGTTCCCTCGGCGCTGCTGGGAGCGACGGTGGTGGTTGTCGTGGTGGTGGTCGCGTCCTGGGCGAAGGCCGGCCAGGACAGCAGGGAAAGAACGGCAATGCCAACGGCATTGCGACGGAAATTGGGAATCATGAATGGACACTCGTTGAATCGATGAACGATCCGCAGCCGCCCGCGCAATGCGGGCAGCCACGGCCGGAACACGGGGGGATTCAGCGAGTGGAAGGCGGACCGCGCGCGTCGAACAGCGCGATCCAGCGGGCGATGGCCTCGCCCTGCAGATAGGCGAAGGTGGCCGAAGGCAGCAGTATCGGCAGCACCACCAGCGGCACGCTGGGCGCCGTGGAGCCGTGCTCCAGCTGGTCGTACAGCCGGCACTCGGCGTCGGTGTGCTCGCCGAACAGGCTGCCCAGCCCATGAGCCGCATGCTTGTGCACGCCGCTCTGCGATGCCTGCTGCACCGCCGCCGCGGCCTGCGAAAGGCCCGGCACGTGCAGCGACCGGTGCATGACCCCGAGCGTGCCCGCGATCCACAACGCGAACGCCAGCGCGACGATCAACGCGCGCGACGAACGGGAGGGAGACTGGCGGACGATGTGCACGGGGCGAAGGGCTATCAGGCCTTCAGGCGGGAGGCGAAGGTCTTCTGGAACTTCTCGACCTTCGGGCCCACGACGAATGCGCAGTAGCCCTGGTTCGGGTTGTTCAGGAAGTAGTCCTGGTGGTAGGCCTCGGCCGCCGAGTAGTTGTCGAGCCTGGCCACTTCGGTGACGACCGGCGAACGGTAGGTCTTGCTGGCCTCGATTTCGCGGATGACCCCTTCGGCCACTTCTTTCTGGGCGTCGTCGGTGTAGTAGATGCCGCTGCGGTACTGGGTGCCGACATCGTTGCCCTGGCGGTTGAGCGTGGTCGGGTCATGCACCACGAAGAAGATCTCGAGGATCTCGCGCAGGCTGATCCGGGCGGGGTCGAATTCGAGCTTCACCACCTCGGCGTGGCCGGTGCGGCCGGTGCAGACCTGTTCGTAGGTCGGCTTGACGACCTGGCCGTTGCAATAACCCGACTCCACGTCGAGCACGCCCTGCACCCGGTCGAAGACCGCCTCGGTGCACCAGAAGCAGCCACCACCGAGCACGATGGTTTCTGTGGGCGACGATGAAGAGGTCATTGCACTGCTCCGGAAGGTTGGAAAAAGACGAACCCGATATTGTCGCGGCTTGACGTGACAGATGCCGCTCACTACATTACTAACCCGCGAGTCATTAAAATCATGCCCACGCCCCGATCCTTTGTCGACAAGATCTGTCCGGTACGCGCCAAGCGTGAACGCCGGAAAGAAGCGCGCCCCGGCGAATTGCTGGCGGCCGCGCTCGACCTGTTCGTGGAAAAGGGCTTCGCCGCCACCCGCTCCGAAGAAGTGGCGGCAAGGGCCGGCGTTTCCAAGGGCACCCTCTTCCTGTACTTCCCTAGCAAGGAAGAGTTGTTCAAGGCCGTGGTCATGGAAAGCCTGGGCGGCCGCTTCACCGAGTGGAATGCCGAATTCGAAGCGTTCGAGGGCACCTCGGCCGAAATGCTGCGCTACTGCATGAACGTGTGGTGGGAACGCGTCGGCATGACCAAGGCCTCGGGCCTGACCAAGTTGATGATGTGCGAGGGCTCCAACTTCCCCGAACTCGCGGAGTTCTACCGCCAGGAGGTGGTGCGCCCCGGCCACGACCTGCTGCGGCGCATTCTGCAGCGCGGCATCGACCGCGGCGAGTTCGCCAAGGTCGACATCGACCACGCGATCTACTCGGTGGTCGCACCCATGGTCTTCCTCATGCTCTGGAAGCATTCGGCCATGGTCTGCGTCGACGGCGCCTCGACCCTCGACCCCGAGAAATACCTCGCGACGCAGGCCGAAACCGTGCTTTACGGCCTCACCGTTCGCCCCGGAGACAAGGCATGAAGCGTCGCGGAAGGCCGACCGGGCCGCGGGTGTCATCGGCGCCACCTAAAATTGAAGGTTTGTCCTGAGCCCACAAGGAAAGCCACGCCATGAACCCCACCCCCACCCTCGAGCGCTTGCGCTTCAACATGATCGAACAGCAGATCCGCCCCTGGGATGTGCTGGAGACCGACATCCTCGAACTGCTGGCTGAAATCCACCGCGAGGACTACGTGCCCGACGAGCACCGCACCCTGTCGTTCTTCGACATGGAACTGCCGCTGCTGGACGGCTCCGTGCCCGGCGAATTCATGCTGTCGCCCAAAGTCGAGGCCCGCACGCTGCAGGACCTGCACATCCAGAAGCACGAATCGGTGCTCGAGATCGGCACCGGCTCCGGCTTCATGGCCGCCCTGCTCGGCGCCCGCGCGGCCCAGGTGCTGTCGCTGGAAATCAACCCCGTGCTGGCCGCCCGCGCCGCCGAGACGCTGCGCCGCAACGGCGTGACCAACGTCGAAGTGCGCCACGCCGACGGCTCCATACCCCTGGCCAGCGGCCCGAGCTTCGACGTGATCGTGCTCAGCGGCTCGGTCGCGCGCATTCCGCAGAACCTGCTGGGCTCGCTCAAGGTCGGCGGCCGCCTGTCGGCCATCGTGGGCGACGAGCCCATGATGCGCGCCCACTTCGTCACCCGCACCAGCGAAAGCAAGTGGGACACCATCCAGCCCTGGGACACAGTGGCCCCGCGCCTGCTGAACTTCCCCGAGCCCTCGCGCTTCTCGTTCTGAGCGGACGGCACAACCCATGATCGACCAAGTCCGCCCCGCCGACCTCGCCGCCTGGTTCGCCCAGGACGCCGACGCGGCCCCGGTTCTGCTCGACGTGCGCGAGCCCTGGGAGCTGCAGACGGCGAGCGTCGTGCCCCAGGGCTTCACCCTGGTCGCGATCCCGATGAACGAGATCCCCGGGCGCCTGGCCGAGCTGGGCGAAGGCAAACGCATCGCCTGCCTCTGCCACCACGGCGCGCGCAGCCAGCGCGTGGCCGCGTTCCTGAGCCAGAACGGCTTTGCCGACCTGGCCAACGTGGCCGGCGGCATCGACGCCTGGTCTTCACACGACCCCACGGTCCCACGCTACTGATTCTTTCTCCAAGGACGTTCATGCCCTCCAGGCCCCGGCTTTCGCCACTTTCCGCAGCGCTCGCAAGCACCTTCGCAGCACTGCTCGCATTGCCGGCCCAGGGCCAGACACTGAACGAACTGTATGACGCCGCCCGCGGCTACGACGCCACCTACCAGGGCGCGCGAGCCCAGTACGACGCCAACGTGGCGCGCGCCGCGCAGGCCAAGGCCGGCATCCTGCCGGCGGTCGGCCTCACGGCCGGCGTGACGCGCAGCGACATCGAGATCGACACCCTCACGGGCGCCGGCCGCGGCACCAGCACGCCGCGCGACTTCAACACGCAGAACGTCGGCATCAACGCCACGCAGCCGCTGTACCGCCCCGCCAACTGGGCCACCTACGAGCAGGGCAAGCGACAGGCCGACATCGCGCAGGCGGTGTTCACCATTGCGGAGCAAGACCTGATCGTGCGCGTGAGCCAGGCCTACTTCGACGTGCTCGCCAGCCAGGACAACCTGGCGCTGGTGCGCGCGCAGAAAGTGGCCGTAGCCGAACAGCTGGCGTCGGCCAAGCGCAATTTCGAGGTCGGCACATCGACCATCACCGACTCGCGCGAAGCGCAGGCCCGCTACGACCTGGTGATCGCGCAGGAAATCTCGGCCGAAAACGACCTCCAGGTCAAGAAGGTGGTGCTCGACCAGCTGGTCGGCCGCCCCGGCAGCGTGCCGGTGCCGCTGGCGGTGCCGGTGGTGCTGCCCACGGCCATGCCAGCGGACATCAATGCCTGGGTTTCGCAGGCCGACGAAGTGCACCCGGCAATCAAGCAGGCGCGCCTGGGCGTCGACGTGGCCGGGCTCGAAGTGGAGAAGGCCAAGGCCGGCCACAAGCCCACGCTGGACGCCAACCTCGGCTACAACGTCACGCGCAATCCGACCGGCACCACCACCAGCACGGTGGGCACGCGCGCCAATGCGGCCACGGTCGGCGTCACGTTCAACCTGCCGCTGTTCGCCGGCTTCGCGACCGAGAACCGCATCAAGGAAACGCTGGCACTCGAAGACCAGTCGCGCAGCGTGCTCGAGGGCACGCGCCGCAACGTGGCGCAAGCCACGCGCGCGGCTTACCTCGGGCTGGTCTCGGGCGCGGGGCAGGTGAAGGCGCTCGAAGCCGCCGAATCGTCGAGCCAGAGCGCGCTCGATGCGAACCGGCTGGGCTACCAGGTGGGCGTGCGCATCAACATCGACGTGCTGAACTCGCAGAGCCAGCTGTTCCAGACCAAGCGCGACCTCGCGCAGGCGCGCTACAACGTGCTGCTGGGCAACCTCAAGCTGCGCCAGGCCAACGGCACGCTGACCACCGACGACATGAATGCGATCAACGCCACGCTGGCGAGCAACGGCAGCGTGCCGGCAGTGCCCTCGGCCACGGCACCGGACCGCGCGCAGCAGCAGCAACCGGTGGTCGCGCCGCCGAGCATTCCCGTGATTCCCCCGGTACCGGTGCAGCCGTTCAATCCGCCCGCGCCGACGATGCCGACGCCGCCCGTGCCACCGGTGATCCTGAACCCGCCGGTGCGCTGAGGCTGCTCTTCAGTCCAGCGTGGGTTCCGCGCGCGGCGGCTGATCTACTTCCAGCGGCGCGTTCACCGTGTCCACGGGCTCGGCCGCCTGCGCAATTGCCAGCACCGCCGCGGCCGTGCGTTCCGCGGCGCCACGGTTCGACGAGGCGAAGGCCTGCGCGGCTTGCGCCATCGCCGCACGGCGCTCGGGGTTCTCGACCAGCTTCAGCGCCGCCGTCACCGCCTGCTCCATGCCCTCGACGCGCAGCGACGCGCCTGCCGCCAATGAGAGCTGCGCCGCTTCGGCGAAGTTGAAGGTCGACGGTCCCATGATCACTGGGCAGCTGCAGGCCGCCGGTTCGATGAGGTTCTGTCCGCCCAGCGGCTCGAAGCTGCCGCCGAGCAGCGCCACGTCGGCCAGGCCGTAGTAGAGCGCCATCTCTCCCAGCGAATCGCCGAGCCAGATTTCCGATTCGGCCGGCTGCCCCGCCGCGCTGCGCCGCGCTACCGCGAAGCCTTCGGCCTCGATCAGCGCCGCCACTTCGTCGAAGCGCTGCGGATGGCGCGGCACGATCATCCACTGCACCTCATGCACGCGCTTGGCGATGGAGCGCACCGCGCCCTGCTCCGGCGGCACCGGCGAGGTCGCGCCGAAGCGCTTGAGCACTTCGAGCAGCAGCCGCTCTTCGCCTTCGCGCGAGCTTGCGAGCACGACCATGGGACGCGGCAGGCGTTCGCGCAGCGACATGGCGGTGCCGAGCTGGCGCGCGTCGGGCGTGGCGTCGAACTTGAGGTTGCCGTACACGCCGGCCACCTTGGCGCCGAGCGACACGAGCCGGTGCGAATCGGCCTCGGTCTGCGCCCAAACCGCGGTGAGGGCCGAGTAGGCGGGCCGCGAGAGCCATGCGAGGCGCTCGGCCGCGGCCAGCGATTTCTCGTTGAGGCGCGCATTGGCCAGCACCAGCGGAATGCGGCGCTCGGCGCAGGCGGCGGCCATCTCGGGCCAGACCTCGGTTTCCATCAGCACGCCGATGCGCGGCTGGAACTTGTCGAGAAAGCGCGCCACGGCACCCGGCGTGTCCCACGGCTGCCAGACCTGGGTGTCGCCCGGCTCGAGCAGCTTGGCGCCCTCCTCGCGTCCGGTGGCGGTACCGTGCGTGAGCAGGATCGGCACGCCCGGGTACTGCCGGCGCAATTCGGCAATGAGGATGGCGGCCGCGCGCGTCTCGCCAAGCGAGACCGCGTGCACCCAGCACTGGGCATGGCCGGTGATGGACTCGTCGTAGCGGCCGAAGCGCTCCTCGACGGCCACGCCATAGCCGGGCTCGGCCACGGCACGGCGGCGCAGCTTGCGGCGGACCAGCGGTTGCACGGCAGTGGTGAAGACGCCGTAGAGGCGCAGCAGTAGCGAACGCACAGGCTCAGTGGGCGGCTGCCGCCAGTTGGGCGTCGGGCTTGGCGGTGCGCAGCAGCGCCAGCATCTCGGCCTCGATGCGCTTGAGCGCGGCATCGGTCTGGCCTTCGAAGCGCAGCACCAGCACGGGCGTGGTGTTCGACGCGCGGATCAGTCCGAAGCCGTCGGGCCAGTCGACGCGCAGGCCGTCGATGGTCGACACCTTGGCCGGCGCCGCGAAATCGGCGCTCTTCACGAGCTTGTCGACCACCGCGTGGGGCTCGCCCTCGGCGCAGGCCACGTTCAGCTCTGGCGTCGAGAAGCTGGTGGGCAAGGCGTTGAGCACCGCGCTCGCGTCGGGGCTCTTGCTCAGGATTTCGAGCATGCGGCAGCCCGCATAGGTGCCGTCGTCGAAGCCGAACCAGCGCTCCTTGAAGAAGATGTGGCCGCTCATTTCTCCGCCCAGCGGCGAATCGAGTTCCTTCATCTTCGCCTTGATGAGCGAGTGCCCGGTCTTGTAGATCATCGGCTTGCCGCCCGCGGCCTCGATGGCTGGCGCCAGGCGCTGCGAGCACTTCACGTCGAAGATGATGGTGCCGCCCGGCACGCGCGACAGCACGTCCTGCGCGAACAGCTGCATCTGGCGGTCGGGGAAGATGTTCTGGCCGTCCTTGGTGACGATGCCCAGTCGGTCGCCGTCGCCGTCGAAGGCCAGGCCCAGTTCGGCGTCGCCGGAGGCCAGCGCGGCCATCAGGTCCTTGAGGTTCTCGGGCTTGCTGGGATCGGGGTGGTGGTTGGGGAAGTCGCCGTCGACCTCGCTGAACAGCTCGGTCACCTCGCAGCCGATGGCGCGGAAGATGGCCGGAGCCGATGCACCCGCGATGCCGTTGCCGGAGTCGACCACGATCTTCATGGGCCGGGCCAGCTTGATGTCGCCGGCGATGCGCTTCACGTAGGCCTCGGTCACGTCGACCTTGCGCACGCTGCCGCCGGGGGCGAGTTGCGCGGTGCCGGCTTCCATGGTCTTGCGCAGGCCCTGGATCTCGTCGCCGTAGATGGCGCGGCCGGCCAGCACCATCTTGAAGCCGTTGTAGTCCTTGGGGTTGTGGCTGCCCGTGACCTGGATGCCGCTGGAGGCCAGCGTGTGGGCCGCGAAGTACAGCATGGGCGTGGTGACGGCGCCCACGTCGATAACCTCGACGCCGGTGGCCACCAGGCCCCTGACCAGTGCTTCGACCAGCATCGGGCCCGACAGGCGGCCATCACGTCCCACGGCCACCGACTTTTCGCCGGCGGCACGGGCGGCGCTGCCGAAGGCCCGCCCGAGTGCTTCCGCCACTTCGGCGTCGAGAGTGACCGGCACGACGCCGCGAATGTCATAGGCCTTGAAGATCGACGCGCTGAGCTGCATGAAAGGCGTTTCCCTGCTGGATTTGTAAACGGGCCATTGTAGGCAACGCCCCGGGGTGCCACATGTCCGAAAACGGCCAGTTGAAACGAGTCGAAACCGTATCATTTCCCCATGCCTTCCAACCACGCCCCCACCGAAGCGCTCGAGAGCGACGCCTGCTACCTGGCGATGAAGACGCACGATGCGCGCTTCGACGGGTCGTTCTTCACCGCAGTGACCTCCACCGGCATCTATTGCCGCCCGGTCTGCCGCGTCAAGCTGCCGCGGCGCGAGAACTGCCGGTTCTTCCGCCACGCTGCGCAGGCGGAGGCCGCGGGCTTTCGCCCCTGCCTGCGCTGCCGGCCCGAACTGGCGCCGCGCGCGGCCAGCTGGTCGACCGAAGACGCCTCGCGCATCCTCGCGCTGCAGGCCGCGCGGCTGATCGACGAGCCCGACGCTTGGTCCGAAGACGGCCCCGGCGCGGCGCAGATCGCAGCCCGCCTGGGCGTGAGCGACCGCCATCTGCGCCGCATCTTCGAGGCGCAGTTCGGCGTGTCACCGCTGCAGTACCTGCAGACGCGCCGCCTGCTGGCCGCCAAGCAATTGATCGCCGACACCCGCCTGCCCATGACGCAGGTCGCGCTGGCCAGCGGCTTTGCGAGCGTGCGGCGCTTCAATGCCGCATTCGTGGAGCACTACGGCCTCAACCCGAGCGCACTGCGCCGTGCCGGCGGCGCGGCCGTCGAGAACGGCGCGGGGCGGGCCATCGAGGTGCGGCTGGGCTTCAGGCCGCCCTACGACGACAACGCCATGCTCGGCTTCTTCGCGCGCCGTGCGCTGCGCGGCATCGAAGTGGTGGCGACGGCCGACGGCAAGGAGCCGGCCAAGGGCAGCACGCCCGCCTATGTGAAGCTGGCGCGCACCCTGCGCATCCAGCAGGGTGCACAGGCGCACGCCGGCTGGCTGCAACTGCGCTTCGACCTCGAGCGCGAACAGGTGCTGCTGTCGGTCAGCGACTCGCTGGCGGCGGTGCTGCCTATCGTCATCAGCCGCGCCCGCGCGCTGTTCGACCTCGACGCCGAGCCGATGGCCATCAACGCCGCGCTGCATGCGGCCTTCCCGCACGGCGACGGGCTGCGCGTGCCCGGCGCGGTCGACGGCTTCGAGCTGGCGGTGCGCGCGGTGCTGGGCCAGCAGATCACGGTGGCCGCGGCGCGCACGCTGGGCTCGCGGCTGGTGGCGGCATTCGGCGAAACCATCGCCACGCCCGTCGAAGGACTCGACCGGCTGTTCCCGACGCCGGCCGCCATTGCGCAGGCAAGCGGCGACGCGCTGGGCCAGCTCGGCATCGTGCGCCAGCGGCAGGCCGCGCTGCAGGCCATCGCCCGCGAGGTCGCGGACGGCAAGCTGGCGCTGCATGCAGGGGCCGACGTGCCCTCGACCATCGCGGCGCTGCAGGAGCTGCCCGGCATCGGCGCATGGACCGCGCAGTACATCGCGATGCGCGCACTGCGCTGGCCCGATGCCTTCCCGGCAGGCGACGTCGCGCTGCAGAAGGCGCTGGGCGTGACCACCGCGCGCGCCGCCAGCGAAGCCTCGCAAGCCTGGCGCCCCTGGCGCAGCTATGCGGTGCTGCGCGCATGGCACGCGCCCTCGGCTCCCGATACCGGTATCGCAGCCACGGCTGCATCTCCCCTCATCACCACGGCAGGCCTCCCCGCCTGAAATGCCATGAAGTTCAAGAGCAAGCTCATCTACACATCGCACATCGACACGCCGCTCGGCGGCATCACGATGGCGGCCACCGACCTGGGCCTGGCCGGCGTCTGGTTCGACCAGCAGCGCCACTGGCCCGACACAACGGGCTGGATCGCCAAAGACGACCACCCCGCGCTGGTCGAGGCGGCCGCGCAGTTGCGCGACTACTTTGCCGGCAAGCGCGACCACTTCGACATGAAGCTCGACCTCTCGCACGGCACCGCGTTCCAGCAGAGCGTATGGCAGCAGCTGCTGGCCATTCCGGCAGGCGCCACGCTGACCTACGGCACGCTGAGCGCCAAGCTCGGCAACCCCACCGCGGTGCGCGCGGTGGGCGCGGCCGTGGGGCGCAACCCGATCAGCGTGATCGTGCCCTGCCACCGGGTGCTCGGCGCCGACGGTTCGCTGACCGGTTACGCTGGCGGGCTCGAGCGCAAGACCGCCCTGCTGGAGCTGGAAGGCGCGCTGTAAGGCAACCACGAAGAAGAACGAGAAACGCATGAGCACAACGAACAACAACATCTCCGCCAAGACCATCGCGCCCGCCACCTCCGCAGGGTGGCTCGTCGACCTGGTGCTGCTGGGGGCGCTCTGGGGAGCGTCTTTTCTCTTCATGCGCATCGGCGCGGCCGAGTTCGGGGCCTTGCCGACTGCGGCCGTGCGGGTGGCCATCGCAGCGCTGTTCCTGTTGCCGATCGCACTGCTGCGCGGCCAGGGACCGAGCATCGCGAAGCACTGGAAGGCCAGCTTCGCGGTCGGCGTCTTCAATTCGGGCATGCCGTTCGCGCTGTTCTGCTTCGCGCTGCTGACCATCAACACCGGCCTGGCCGCGGTGCTCAACGCCACCACGCCGATGTTCGGCGCGCTGGTGGCCTGGGCCTGGTTCCGCGAACGCCCCGCGGGCTCGCGCATCGTGGGCCTGGTGATCGGCTTTGCCGGCGTCGCGATGCTCGCGAGCCGCGGCGCCGGCCTGCATGCGGGCGCCAGCGGACATGCGGCACTGTGGGCGGTGCTGGCCTGCCTGGGCGCGTGCCTGTGCTACGGCATCTCGGCCAGCGCCACGCGCCGCCACCTGGGCGGCGTACCGGCCCTGACCACGGCAACCGGCAGCCAGATCGGCGCCACGCTGTTCCTGGCCATCCCCGCCTTTTTGTTGTGGCCTGCGCAGATGCCGAGCCTGCGCGCATGGCTTGCGCTGCTGGCGCTGGGCATCGCCTGCACGGGCATCGCCTACATCCTGTTCTTCAGGCTGATCGAGCGCGCCGGGCCCGCACGAGCACTGACGGTGACCTTCCTGGTGCCCGTGTTCGCACTCTTCTATGGCGCGGTGTTCCTCGACGAGCACATCACGCAGTGGATGCTGATCTGCGCCGCCGTCATCGTGTGCGGCGTGGCACTGTCGACCGGCATCGTCAAGCTCGGCTGGCCGCGCAAGGCCGCGGCCTGAACGTCCGCACCGGGCGCGCTCAGGAAAAGGCGCCGGCCACCACGTTGACCGAGAGCGCCAGCACCATCATGTTGAAGGTGAACGCCAGCACGCTGTGGATCAGCGTGATGCGGCGCATCTCCTTCGACGTGGCCTGCACGTCGGAGACCTGCGAGGTCATGCCGATCACGTAGGAGTAGTAGAGAAAGTCGAAGTAGTCGGGGGCGTCGTCCTTGCCCGGAAAGTCGAGGCCGCCGTCGGGCCTGCCGCTCTTCTGGTCGATGTAGTAGCGGTGCGCGTAGTGGAACGCGTAGATCGAATGCATCATCAGCCACGACCCCGCGAGCGCCACCAGCCCCAGCGCGACGTGCGCCACGCGCTCCCAGCCGTCGAGCTGCCTGACCTGCTGCAGCAGCATGGCGATGGCCACCACGCTCACGCCCACCGCCACCAGCATCGACACCAGGATCACCACGTTGGGCTGGTCCAGCGACTGCGCGCGCTCGCGCGTGCGGCGCGCGTCGAAGGTGTCGGCCAGCCACCAGGTGAGCACCTGGTAGACCAGCACGCCGGCGCACCAGCCGGCCAGCCCGCGCGCCATGCCGCTCATGGGCCAGGGCACCATCGCGACCGCGGCTCCCACCAGGCCGCCGTACAGAAGACGCTGCGGACCGGTGGTGGTGGAGAGGTGTTCTTTCATGCGGGCACTGTAGCGCCGTACACGCGCATGTGCCGGCAAAAAACGCGCATTCAGCTACCGTCAAGAAAGTCCTACACGCACAGCCGCATTGCGCGCATGTAATCGAACACGCGCCGCTATTAATTTGTCGGTCGACTCCAGGGAGCCGCCCCCGGATGCCACATGCGTCTTAACTAAAACCCCCGCCAACGCGCATGTGCCCGAGGCTTTTCTTTTCCATCCGAAGGATCCATTTCATGTTGCAGCTCCACTCCCGTCCTTTCGACTGGACCGTCCGCTTCGGCGCCATCGGCGCCCTGCTTGGCACCGGCTTTCTGTTTGCCGCCTCGCCCGCCCTTGCCGATCCGTCGCCGGCACTGGACCGCTTCAGCTTCTCCGTGGGCGGCTACAACGCCGATCCCAAGTTCAATGCCTCCGTCAACACGCCCTACGGCTCGCTGCAGTCGGGCGACCTCAAGCCCGGCCGCGTGACCATGCCGCGCGTCAGTGCCGACATGCTGATCGGCGACAGCCAGGGCATTTCTTTCGACTACTACCAGTACAAGCGCGACTACTCGGGCGGCATCGCGAGCAACAACACCTTCGGCAGCTTCGGCTCGCTCAACACTTTCGGCAACGCCAACATCAGCACCAAGCTCGACTTCGCCAAGCTGTCGTACAAGTGGTGGATCGGCACGGGCAACACGGTGCTGGGCCTGGGCGCCGGCGCGGCCTACTACCGCGCCACGCTGGGTGCGAGCGCCAGCGCCATCGTCAACGGACAGGTCGGCACCTACAGCCAGAGTTCGAGCGACAACGCGATCGCGCCGCTGCTGGAAATCGGCGTGCGCCATGCCATCACTCCCGACCTGCGGCTGTTTGCCGATGCCTCCGGCGTGTGGAAGAACGGCGGCCGCTTCCACGGCAACATCTACAACGCCTCCGCGGGCGTGGAGTGGTTCCCGGTGAAGAACGTCGGCGTGGTGCTCGCCTACAACGTGACCAACATCGACCTCACCCGCGACGCCGACTTTGCGGACACGCGCCTGAAGGTGCGGCTGCAAGGCCCGTCGGCTTTCCTGAAGGCCCGCTTCTAGGCACAGCCAGGGCGGCTGCGCGCAGCCAGTCTTCGCAAGACGCGACGTCGGGGCCAGCCTTAGGCTGCGCCCCAACGAACGAAGAACGGAGACATACAGCATGCCTGCAGCCACGACCACGGCCGTCACCGGCCTCGCGCCCTCGTCGGCCCCGCGCTTTCATGCGCGCATTTCGCGCATCGCGCTGGGCGATGTGATCCACCGCTGCGCGCGCCGCTTCGGCGAGCGCACGGCGCTGATAGAGGGCGAACATCGCCTGTCCTACCGCGCACTCGACGCAGCTTCGAACCGCTTCGCGCACCACCTGCTGGGCATGGGACTCCCCAAGGGCGAGCGCGTGGGCATGCTGTGCAACAACTCGATCCAGATGGTCGTTGCAATGCTGGGCATCCAGAAGGCCGGGCTGGTGTGGGTGCCGATCAACACCGCGCTCTCGGTGGACGCCATCGGCTACATCCTTGCGCATGCCGAAGTGCGGCATGTGGTGATCGACACCGCGCTGCAAGCGAAGCCCGAGCTGCGCGAATTGCTGCAGTCCACGGGCGTGTCTGCCCTGCTGTGCGTGCTCGACGGCGACACACCGCCGCCGGGCATCCCGACCGTGCCACAGGCCATCGCGCAAGGGCCCGAAACGCTGCCCGACGTGGACATCGACAGCACCGACCTCGCGCTCATCATGTACACCAGCGGCACCACCGGACGCCAGAAGGGCGTGATGCATTCGCATGCGTCGGTGCATTCGGTGCTGCTCAGCAACATGGTCGAGTGGGGCAGCAGCCCGGAGCGCGCCGATGTGTGGAGCAGCGTGCTGCCGCTGTTCCATTGCGGCCAGCACACGGTGCTCATGTCTGCGCTGTCGGTGGGTGGCGCGGTGGTCGTGCTGCGCGGCTTCGACCCCGGCGCGATGCTCGCCGCCATCGAGCGCCACAGGATCACGGTGGCCGTGGGCCTGCCGATGATGTACGGCGCGCTGTTGGCCCATCCGCAGCGCGCGGCACGCGACCTGTCGAGCCTGCGGCTTTGCGTGTATGCGATGGCGCCGATGTCGCGCACGCTGCTGCTGCGCCTGCTCGACGAGTTCTGCCCCGACTTCGCGCTGGTGTCGGGCCAGACCGAGATGTACCCCGGCGCCACCATCTTCGAGGCGAGCGAGCAGCGCAAGCGCTTCGGCTCCTACTGGGGCGTGGGCACGCTGGTGAACGAGGTCGCGGTAATGGGCGACGACGGCGAACTGCTGGGCCCGGGGCAAGTCGGGGAGATCGTCTTTCGCGGGCCCAACGTGATGCTGGGCTACTACAAGGATCCGGAGGCCACAGCCAATGCACAGCGCTTCGGCTGGCACCACTCGGGCGACCTCGGGAAGATGGACGACGACGGGCAACTGATCTTCCTCGACCGGCTGAAGGACATGGTGAAGTCCGGCGGCGAGAACGTGCCCTCCATCAAGGTCGAGGAAGTACTGCTGCGCCACCCGGGCGTGATGAACGCCGCCGTGGTGGGCCTGCCGCACGAGCACTGGGGCGAGGCCATCACCGCCTTCGTGACGCGCCGGCCCGACGCGCCCGCGGACTTCACCGAAGACGCGCTCACGGCGCACTGCAAGGAGCACCTGGGCGGCTTCGAGGTGCCCAAGCAGATCATCTTCCTGCCCGCGTTGCCGATGACGTCCACCGGCAAGATCCAGAAGTTCGAACTGCGCAAGGCGCACCGGGACAACTACACGCGCGGCTGACCGGCGGCTTGCAGCAGCGTCGTGCGCACGTCTTTCTTCAGCACCTTGCCCACCTTGGAACGCGGCAGGTCGAGCCACACCTCGATCTGCTTGGGCGCCTTCACGCTGCCGATGCGCGACTTGACGAAGGCCTTGATCTCTTCCACGTCGACCTGCCGCCCCGCATGCAGCTGCAGCACGGCCACCACGCGCTCGCCCCACTTCTCGTCGGGCAGGCCGACCACCGCGCTGTCCTGAACGTCGGGGTGCTGCATCAGCGCCTGTTCCACCTCGGCGGAGTAGACGTTGAAGCCGCCCGAGATGATCATGTCCTTGGCGCGGTCGACGATGTACAGGTAGCCGTCGGCATCGAGATAGCCGATGTCGCCCGTGTGATGCCAGCCGAAGCGCCGCGCTTCCTCGGTGGCGCGCGGGTCTTTGTAGTAGCCCTGCATCACCAGCGAGCCGCGCACCACGATCTCGCCGCTTTCGCCGGCGGGCAGCAGCGCGCCGTCGCCATTCATCACGCCCACTTGCACCAGCGGGCCTGGACGGCCGGCCGATGAAAGCCGATGGCGCGCGACCGTGCCGTCGGCGTTGAAGTGCTCGCGCGGCGACATCATCGAGATCATCATCGGCGCCTCGGTCTGGCCGAATAGCTGCGCCATGACGGGGCCGATCTTCTGCAGCGCCTCTTCGAGCCGCGCGGCGGACATGGGCGCGGCGCCATACCAGAAGCATTGCAGCGAATCGAGCTGCGTCGAGGCGAGCTCCGGATGCTGCAGCAGCATGTAGATGAGCGTGGGCGGCAGGAAGGTGTGGGTGATGCTGTGCGACTCGATGAGCCCGAGGAACTCGCCCAGGTCGGGCCTGGGCATGATCACCACCCGCCCGCCCAGCGCCATCACCGGCAGGCACAGCACGCCGGCCGCGTGCGTGAGCGGCGCAAGCGCGAGGTAGGCGGGCCGGCCTTCGAAGGGATAGCCCATGAGCGTCAGCGCCGACATCGCCTCGAGGTTGCGGCCCGAGAGCATCACGCCCTTGGGCTGGCCGGTGGTGCCGCCGGTGCCGGCGATCATGGCCACGTCGTCGGGCGGCGGGATGTCGATGGGCGAGTCGTCCAGCCCTTCGAGCCAGTCGTCCAGCGAGGGCGCGAAAGGCTGCCGCCCGTCGAGGCACACCAGCGCCCGCAGCTTGGGCAGCCGCGGGCGCATCTGGCCGACCATGTCCGCGTAGTTGCCGTGAAAGAGCAGGCATGCGCAGTCGAATGCGTCGAGCACGAAGGCGTTCTCGCTCGCCTCGTTGCGCGGGTTGATCGGGCACCACACGCAGCCCGCGCGCGAGATGCCGAACACCGTGGCGAAGGCCGTCGCGTCGTTGCTCGACAGCACGGCCACCTTGTCCCCCGGCCGCACGCCGGCGCGCTGCAGGCCGCGTGCCACGCGCCAGCTGATGCGCTGCACCTGGGCATAGCTCAAGTCGGTGGCGCCCAGGGTCAGGCACGGCGCATGGGCGCCCAGCTGGGCGCCCTTGTCGAGGTAGTCGACGAGGCGCATGGAGTCAGCCCAGGCGCGTGAGCGCCGGCTCCTGCACCAGCCCGAAGCTGCGCAGCGCACCCAGCAGCTCGCGATGCCCGAAGGCCTGGCAACCCGAAGCGAAGCCGGCGCGCCTGGGCGGCTGCTGCAGCAGCGAGGCGGCGGCATAGGCCTGCAGCAAGCCGGTCTGCTTGTAGTTGCAGTTGCCGAAGATCACGCAATGCACACGGCCCAGCGGACCGGAGGCATGCACCGAATCGACGGACTTGTTGATGCGCGGGTTCTCGCGCGGAGGCATGGTGTTCATCACGCCCGCCGCCGTCTTGGCCAGGGCGGCGTAGCGGTCTTCATCATTCATGCCTTCGGTGGCCTTGAGCGCGGCGGCGACGATCTGCGGCACGCCCTGCATCAGCGCCTTGTTGAAGACACCACCGAGCACCTTCACGTTGGCCACGCGCGGATCGCGCTTGAACCACACCGGGTGCGAGGTGCCGCCCCATGGCAATGCCAGCGCCGCTTCGTGCTGGCCCGGAATCGACAGGTGGTACAGGCCCGCGTCGGGTTGCCATTCAACGTACTCGTTCTGCTCCAGGTAGTAGGCCTTGGACGTGGCCGCATTGACCAGGATGGTCTGGGTAGAGGCGATGGTCGGGCTGCCGCCCCAGAACACAGCGATGTCCAGCGTGTCGAGCCCTGGCGTCTCCAGGCACAGCTGCGCTGCGATCTCGCCGGTGGTGTACATCTGCGCCAGGCCCGGCGAGAGCAACAGGCCGGCCTTGGCGAACTTGTCGCCCCATTCACGCTCGAGCGTGATGAGCCAGTCCTGCTCGCCGGTGGTGTCCGTGTAGTGGCATCCGGCGGCCAGGCAGGCTTCGACGACTTCGGCGCCGAACCTGGCAAAAGGCCCCACCGTGTTGAGCACCACCGATGCGCCGGTGAAGAGCTCGGTGAGTGCGCCTGCCGAATGAGCCACCTCCACCACCTCGTAGTTCGCGGTCTCGATGCCGGGCACGTTCGACTTCATCGCTTCTTCCACCTTTTGCGCGCTGCGGCCCGCTGCAATGAAGGGGATGTTGTACTCGCGCAGGTACTCGCAGATCAGGCGGCCGGTGTAGCCGGAGGCGCCGTAGACGACGACGGGTTTCTTCTTGCTGCTGCTCATGCTGTGTCTCCTTGTTCGTGCCGTTCACATGCCCATGCCGCCGTCCACCGCAAGGCCGGCGCCGGTGATGAACCGGGCCGCGTCGCTGCAGAGGAAGACCACCACGTCGGCCATGTCGCCGACCTCGCCCAGGCGCCCGAGCGGCGTCTGGCCGACCACGTCGCCCACGGCCGCCTCCACGCTGGGCGCGAGCCCCGCGGCCACGATGTCGTTGGCGAGCTTCATGCCCATGTCGGTGGGCACCAGCCCGGGGTAGATGCAGTTCACTCGCACGCCGTAGCCCAGCTTGCCCGACTCCATGGCCGCCACGCGCGTGGCGCGGTCGACCGCCGACTTGGTGGCCGAATAGCCGGCGATGGCCGGAAACGCGATGGTGGCCGCGACCGAAGCGATGTTGACCACCGCCCCGCCGCCGCCCGCGCTGCCGCCGGGGCGCATCGCGCGGAACGCGTGCTTCATGCCGAGCAGCGTGCCGGCCACGTTGACGTCGAGCATGCGGCGAAGGTCGTCGCCGTCGACGTCGATCACCAGCGAGGTGATCTCGATGCCCGCGTTGTTGACGAGAATGTCGAAGCCGCCGAGCTCTTTCACCGTGGTCTCTGTGGCCGAGGCCCAGTCGCCGTCTTTCGTGACGTCGAGCGGGACGAAGCCCACCTTCGCGCCTGAGGAAGAAAGCCGGGTGGCTGTTTCCCGCCCCAGGTCGGCGAGCACGTCGCCGATCATCACGGACGCACCTGCCGCAGCCAGCGCTTCTGCAATGCTCGCGCCAATGCCGCGCGCACCGCCCGTCACGAGCGCACGGCGCCCTTTCAAGTCGAACTTGGCCATCACTTGTCTCCTGTGGGTATGTTTGTGAGATGGAACGGCCATGCTAGAAATCGACTTGACGTGTGTCAAGGATTTATTTGACGAGTGTCAAGACTCCATAGAATGGCATGCGTGACACGCCGGATGCGGGTTCTCCCGCTTGCGTGCTATGGTTTGCAATCAACACGGGTACAGGGGGCCGGCATGCATGCGGCCCGTTTTGAAATGACGACAGAACAACGCGTAAAGAAGCAAGCGGAGCGGGTGCCCAAGGCGAGGATCGACAAGTTCTCGGAGCGGCGTGCGGAACTGGGCGAGGCCGCGCTCACCACATTGGCCGCGCTGGGCTATGCGCGCACCAGCCTGCGGGAGATCGCGCAGAACTCCGAGTTCTCGCACGGCGTGCTGCACTACTACTTCAGCGACAAGATCGACCTGATCATCTGCAGCGTCAAGCAATACAAGGCACGCTGCGTCACCCGCTACGACCATGCGGTCGACAGCGCGAACACCTGCGAAGAGCTGATGGAAGGCTTCCTGCAGAGCCTGGCCGACACGCTGCGCGACGAAGGCCATGTGCACCGCCTCTGGTACGACCTGCGCTCGCAGGCGCTGTTCGAGGAAGCATTCCGCTCCGATGTCGTGCAGATCGACAAGAGCCTGGAAGACATGATCTGGCGCATCATGAGCCGCTTCGCCGAGCTGTCCGGCGAAGACCCAGGCATGACGCCCTCGGCCACCTACGCGCTGTTCGACGGGCTGTTCCAGCAGGCGCTGCTCAAGCATCTTTCGGGCGACGCCGGCGCCGTGGCCGCCATGCAGGCCGACGTGCGGCAGTCCATCGTGCGGCTGTTCTCGCTGCCCGCCAAGGCCGCGCCGGCGGCACGCAAGCGCACTGCCGCCGCCAAGGCGCTCTAGGGCTTCGGTTTTTTCGCAGCTGCAGCGGCAGCCGCGCCCGCCACGAAGCGCGCGCCCTGCCACTCGCCGCTCTCGCACAGCGTGCGGACCACCTCGCCGATCAGCGCGCACACCGCGCGCTTCGCATTGGTCGTGGGCAGGTGCACCGACACGCACAGCCCCAGCGTGCGAAACATCGCAGGCGATGTGATGCGGTGGGCCGCCAGTCGCCCTTCCTTCATTTCGCGCTGCACCAGGCCCAGCGGCATGATGGTCGGCCCGAGCCCCGCCTCGACCGCTGCCTTCAGCGTGTAGACCGAATTGATTTCCGCCGCCACGCGCGCCGGTGGATGGCCCGCCGCCTCGAGCAACCCGTCCACCAGCCAGCGCGTGCAGTGGCCGTGCGCATTGGCCGGCCACACCAGCGGGCGCGCAGTGGCCTGCTCGATGCTCACGTCGCCGGGCGGCAGCGCATGCGGGCTCTGCGGCGATTCGAGGAACACGAAGTCTTCTTCCACCAGCGGCGTGAAGGCGATGTCTTCGGCCGGCATGGTCGGAGAGAACATCGCCACGTCGACCCGGCCGCGCAGCAACTGGTCGGCCATGTTGCCGGTGAGCTCTTCGTTGAGGTGCAGCACCACGTCGGGGTAGCGCCGGGCCGCCGCGCGCATGAGCGGCAACGCGATCATGGGCGACACGCTCTGCGGCAGCGCCGCCACCACGGAGCCGGCCACCGAATCAGCCGCGACATGCACCGCGGCCCTGGCGTCGCTGACCTGCTTGGTGATGCCCTGCGCGTACTCGTAGAACACCTTGCCCGCCTCGGTCATCGCCACGCCGTTGCGGCTGCGCAGCAGCAACGAGGCGCCGAGCTCGCCTTCCAGCTCGGCCATCTGCTTGCTCAGCGCCGACTGGGCAATGAAGAGTTGCTGCGCCGCGCGCGAGAGGCTGCCGCAGTCCACGATGGCGACGAAATACCTGAACTGGCGCAGTTCCATCCGCATATCTCCGGCCGCGCGTTGCGGGGGTGCGGAGCGCGGCCGGTCATTCTAGGTCGGGGGTATGCGGGCCTCGGTAGCGCGTGCGCTCATGCGCCGACGACTTTGCCGGGATTGAAGATGTCGTGCGGGTCGAGTGCCTGCTTGATCGACCGCATCAGCGCCACGCCGTGCTCGCCGTGTTCCTCGGCCAGGTACTTCATCTTGTGCATTCCCACGCCGTGCTCGCCGGTGCAGGTGCCGCCGTGGCGCAGCGCGCGATGCACCAGCCGGTGGCTGAAGGCTTCGGCGGCTTCGTTCTCGGCCGCGTTGTGCGGGTCCACCAGCACCAGGCAATGGAAGTTGCCGTCGCCGACATGGCCGAACACCGGAACCAGCAGGCCATGCTCGGCGATGTCGGCCTGCGTTTCGTCGATGCACTGCGCCAGCGCCGACAGCGGCACGCAGGCGTCGGTCGTCAGGCTGCGGCTGCCTGCCTTCAGCTGCAGGCAGGCGAAGTAGGCGTGATGGCGCGGCGTCCACAGGCGCGAGCGCTCTTCCTGCCGGTTGGCCCACTGGAACTCGCCGCCGCCGTGGCCGGCCGCGATCTCGCGCACGATGCCGGCCTGTTCGTCGATCTGCGTGCGGCTCGCGCCGAACTCCAGGAACAGCGTGGGGCTCTCGCCGAGCGTGGTGCGGCTGTGCGCGTTCACGGCGCGAATGGTCAGCGCGTCCAGCATCTCGGCGCGCGCGAGCGGCACGCCCATCTGGATCGACTCGATCACGCAATCGACCGCGGCGCGCACCGACGGAAAGTTCACCACCGCCGCGGCATATGCCTCAGGGTGCGGATGCAGCCGCACCGTGGCCTCGGTGATGAGCCCCAGCGTGCCTTCCGAGCCGCAGTAGAGCTGCGTGAGGTTGTAGCCCGCCGAACTCTTGCGCGCCCGCGAGGCAGTGCGCACCACGTCGCCGTTGGCCGTGACCACCGTGAGGCTCACGAGGTTGTCGCGCATCGTGCCGTAGCGAACGGTGTTGGTGCCCGACGCGGCCGTCGCCACCATGCCGCCGATGGATGCATCCGCGCCGGGATCGACCGAGAAGAAAAAGCCGCTCTCCGTCAGCGCCGCATTCAGCTGCCCGCGCGTCACGCCTGCTTCGACCGTGGCCGTGAGATCGCCCGGGCGGATCGCCAGCACCTTGTTCAAGCGCGAGAAGTCGATGCACACGCCGCCCTCCACCGCCAGCAAGTGCCCTTCCACCGACGAGCCCACGCCGAAGCCGATGACCGGCACGCGCTCGCTCGCGCAGGCCCGGACCACGAAGGCCACTTCTTCCGTGCTGCAGACGAACACGACCGCGTCGGGCGGCTGCGGCGGGTAGGTCGATTCGTCGGTGCCGTGCTGCTGCAGCACGGCGCTGCTGGTGGAAAAGCGATCGGCGAACTTGCGCTGCAACAGGGCGAGCAACTCGGGCGACGGGGAACGGCGCATTCTGGAACGCGCGGGAGTGCCTGCGACGGAGTCCATGGAGATTCCTTCAGGGCTGCGCCGAAGCGCGCCCGGGCTTGACGAACAACACCAGCACCGCGCCAGTCACCAGCAGTGCAGCGAGCATGTACAGGCCTGCATCGGTGCTGCGCGTCGCATCCTTGATGAGGCCGATGAGAAACGGCGCGCTGAAGCCCGACAGGTTGCCGAAGGAGTTGATGAGCGCAATGCCCGCCGCCGCAGCGGCACCGCCGAGAAAAGCCGTCGGCATGCCCCAGAAAACCGGGAACGTCGACATGATGCCCATGGTGGCGAGTGTGAGGCCGGCCATCGCGAGCACCGTGTTGCCGTGGAAGACCACGCTCAGCACCAGGCCGAGCGCACCGACCACGGCGGCCAGCGCGCTGTGCCAACGGTACTCGAGCCGGCGGTCGGCGCTGCGCGCCATGAAGTACATCGCGATCACGCCGAAGGTCCACGGAATCGCGCTGAGCAGCCCGATGTCGAGCGCCCCCGTCACGCCGATGGCCTTGATGATGCTCGGCAGCCAGAACGAGATGCCGTAAAGCCCCGAGGTATAGGCGAAGTACACCAGCGCCAGCAGCCACACGCGGCCGTTGCCCAGCACGCCGAGGATGCGCGGCTGCGCCTTGCCGGCGTCTTCCCGGGCGATGTCGCGCGCGATGAGTTCGCGCTCGGCGGGCGTGAGCCACTGCGCGTCTTTCACGCGGTCGTCGAGGTAGCGCCACACCACCAGCCCCAGCGCCACGGTCGGCAGGCCCTGCAGCAGGAACAGCCATTGCCAGCCGGCCCAGCCGTGGACGCCGCTCATGCCCTGCAGGATCCAGCCCGACAGCGGGCCGCCCAGGATGCCCGCGAACGGAATCGCCGCAAGGAACAGCGAGGTCGCCTTGCCGCGGCGCGCGGCCGGGTACCAGTAGGTCAGGTACATGATGATGCCGGGGAAGAAGCCCGCCTCGGCCGCGCCCAGCAGGAAGCGGATCACGTAGAACGACATCGGCGAACTCACCAGCATGGTGGCCGCCGACAGCACGCCCCAGGTGATCATGATGCGGGCGATCCAGCGCCGCGCCCCCACCCGGTGCATCACCACGTTGCTCGGCACCTCGAACAGGAAGTAGCCGATGAAGAAGATGCCCGCGCCCAGCCCGTAGACCGCCTCGCTGAACTGCAGGTCGCCCTGCATCTGCAGCTTGGCGAAGCCGACGTTCACACGGTCGAGGTACGCCACGATGTAGCAGACAAAGAGCAGCGGAATCAGCCGCCAGCCGACCTTGCGGTAGACCGCATCCGCAGTGCTGTCGAAGTACCCGCCATAGGGCTCGGCCGCGGTGGAGGTGGAACTCATGGGCGCTTCTCTCTTTCCTTGCTTCGGTCTGTATTCGTGTTGTCGGCAACCGATGGTCGCGGGCGGCCCGGCATCGCCGCTGCGGGTTTACACGCAAGATTCATATGGATTGAAGATCGGTGCATCTCCGAACGAGATTGCCCGTGCGATCATTTTCAGAACCTCACGTGCGCCTTCGCGCCTTCCGTACATGCCTCCCTTCAACGCCGCCTACCGGCAGACTTTGCTTGCCGGCCGACTCACCCTGGGCCTGATGACGCCCGTGGCCCGCGCCAACGGCGCCATGGCCGACCCCGAGGCGGAGCGCGAAGTTGCCGCCCTCGCCGACCGGCTCGGCTTTGCCGCGCTATGGACGCGCGATGTGCCGGTGATGGTGCCGCAGGGCGATGAGATCTCGGTGCTCGACGAACCCTTCGTGTGGCTCGCGACGCTGGCCGGCGCCACGCGGCGCATCGCGCTGGGCACGGCCGCGGCGGTGCTGCCGCTGCGCCATCCGCTGCATGTGGCCAAGGCGGCGCTGTCGCTGAACCGGCTGTCCGGCGAGCGCTTCATCCTCGGGCTGGGCTCCGGCGACCGCGAGGCCGAGTTCGCCATCTTCAAGCAGGACATCGCGCTGCGCGGCGACGCCTTCCGCGAGCGCTGGAACCTGGTGCGCTCGGCACTCTCGCCCGATGAAGCCGGCCGCGCTGCGCTGCGCGAAGCCACCGGCGGGCACGACCTGATGGCCCCGCCCGCCGAACGCATCGGCATGCTGGTGGTGGGCTCGGCGCGCCAGTCGCTGCAATGGACCGCCGCCCATGCCGACGGCTGGGCCACCTACCACCGCGACGAAGCACGCCAGCAGGGCCGCATCGGCCTTTGGCAGACCGCGCTGCGCGAGCGCGCGGACGGCGAGGCCAAGCCTTTCATCCAGTCGCTGCAGATCGACCTGCTCGAAGACCCCGCCGCGCCGGCCGAGCCCATCGAACTCGGCCTGCGCACCGGGCGCGATGCGTTGGTGGCCTATCTCGACCGCATGGAGGACGCTGGCGTCGCGCACGTGCTGATGAACGTGGTGCGCGGACCTCGGCCCGCCAGGGAGGTGGTCGAGGAACTGGGGCGCGAGGTGTTGCCGCGGCTGCAAGGCCACGCACGCACGCCGACGGCCTGACCCGGGCAGAATCCGGCGCTTGCAGTTTCCGCGAACCCAAGGACATCACCCATGACCGATCTCTCGAGCTTCCCCATCACGAAAAAATGGCCCGCGCAGCATCCCGAGCGGCTGCAGCTGTATTCGCTGCCCACGCCCAACGGCGTGAAGGTGTCGATCATGCTGGAGGAAACCGGCCTGCCCTATGAGCCGCACCTCGTGAGCTTCGAGACCAACGACCAGATGTCGCCGGAGTTCCTTTCGCTCAACCCGAACAACAAAATCCCCGCCATCCTCGACCCCGAAGGCCCGGGCGGCAAGCCGCTGGCGCTGTTCGAGTCGGGTGCGATCCTGGTGTACCTGGCCGAGAAGACCGGCAAGTTCATTCCGCAGGACGCCGCCGGCCGCTACCAGACCCTGCAGTGGGTGATGTTCCAGATGGGCGGCATCGGCCCGATGTTCGGCCAGCTCGGTTTCTTCAACAAGTTCGCCGGCAAGGACTACGAGGACAAGC
The DNA here is from genome assembly GCF_965279555.1 of Variovorax sp. NCBI lineage: Bacteria > Pseudomonadati > Pseudomonadota > Betaproteobacteria > Burkholderiales > Comamonadaceae > Variovorax > Variovorax sp. The sequence goes on from NZ_OZ257247.1 coordinate 3,314,287, forward strand.
GCCCGCGCGACCGATACGTGGGTGAGTCGAAGCGCCTGCTCGGCGTGCTCGACAAGCACCTCGCGAACCGCGAATGGATCATGGGCGACAGCTACACCATCGCCGACATCGCCACCTTCCCGTGGATCCGCAACCTCGTCGGCTTCTACGAGGCCGGCGAGCTGGTGGGCTTCAAGGACTTCGCGAACGTCGCGCGCGTGCTCGAAGCCTTCGTGGCGCGGCCCGCCGTCGTCAAGGGACTGGGCATTCCCAAGCGCGGCTGAACGGGCAGCGCTCATCGGCGCCCTCATGTCACCAGCCGACGCCCCCCTTCCCCTTCCTCCGGGCGAAATCCACCTCTGGTTCTGCCGCCACGGCGAATCCGGCGATCCTGCGCTGGAGGCGGCCTGCCGTGCGCTGCTCGAACCTCATGAACTTGCGCGGACCGCGCGCTTCCACTTTCAGCGCGACCGGTATCGCCACCTGCTGACGCGGGTGCTGGTGCGCACGGTCCTGTCGCGCTATGCGACGGTGCGGCCGCAGGACTGGCGCTTTGCCGAGGGCGGCTTCGGCCGCCCCCGTATCGCAGAGCCGATGACGCAGGCCGCCGACGGGTTGGATTTCAACCTGAGCCATACCGACGGGCTGATCGTGCTGGCGCTTGCGCGAAATCTCGAGATGGGTGTCGATGCCGAGAACCTCGGCCGCACCGCCTCACTGGAGCTCGCCGACCACTTCTTCTCGCCGGCCGAGGCGAAGGCGCTGGCCGCGTTGCCCCCTGAACGGCGCGCACATCGCTTCTTCGAGTTGTGGACCTTGAAGGAGAGCTACATCAAGGCGCGCGGAATGGGCCTGCAGATCCCGCTCGACAGCTTCGGCTTTGCGCTGGACGATGCCCACGACAGCATCGGATTCGCGCTCTGGGGCGACGCACGCGGCGACAGCGCACCGCATCGGCATTTCTGGCAACTGAGGCCTACGCCCGAGCACCTGGTTGCCGTCTGCGCCGCCACCGAGGGCAGCGGCATGCGTCTCGTGTGCCGCGACATCGCGCCGCTGCATTGGGAGAGGCCCCTCGATATCCGGGCGGTGCGCAGCGGTGGATCGGCGGGCATCTAGAATTCCGCCCCTCTCCCCGATCCCGCACCCATGAACATCGTCGTCAACGAAGAACTCAAAGCCTATATCGACCCACTGACGCCGGAGGAATACGAAGCGCTGGAACGCAGCATCCTGGCCGAGGGCTGCCGCGACGCGCTGGTGCTGTGGGGCGACGTGCTGGTCGACGGACACAACCGCTACGGCATCTGCCAGAAGCACGGCCTGCCATTCCAGACCGTGCAGAACACGCGTTTCAAGACCATCGACGACGTGCATCTGTGGATGATCGACCAGCACCTGGGCCGGCGCAGCATCTCGGACTTCCTGCGCGGCGTGCTCGCCTTGCGCAAGAAAGACATCGTGGACCAGCAGCGCGCCCGCACGGCCTCTGCCGCCCCGGCATCGGCGAGCGATGCGCCCTTCGACGTCGATCCACCGGCAGACGCGAATGCCGAAGACGGCGCCGTGCCCCTGCCGCCGCCTGCCCCGCTGAACAGCCGCGAGGCCATTGCCAGGGCCGCACGCTTGAGCAGCAGCCAGGTCGTGATGATCGAGAAGATCCAGAAGCAGGCCGCACCTGAACTGGTGGCGGCCGTGAAGTCGGGCGTGATTTCCATCAACACCGCCGCGGCAGTAGCCACCTTGCCGGCCGACGAACAGGTGTCGGCCGCGAACGCCGGCAAGGACGAACTCAAGCAGGCGGCCAAGCGCGTGCGCGAGTCGAAGAAGAAGCCGCGCGAGGAACCAGCGGAGACCGCGGCCGGCGACGATCAGTCGTCGTCAGACGCCGACACGGTGCAACTGCTGAAGGAACGCGTCGCTCAGCTGACCGCCGAAAACGACGCCCTGCGCAAGCAGGTGGCCGAGCTGCAGGCGCGGCTCGGCCAGTAACTGCTCTAGCGCGCGGCCGGGTTACAGCTGGATTTCGGTGATCTTCGCGCCCGACAGCGAGACGCCGGCTTCCAGACCCACGTTGGTCATCACGAAGCCCACCACCGGCTGGCGCAGGGTATTGGTGTCGATGCTGCCGTTGGCGCCGATGGTTGCAACGGCCACGGTGGCGTCGGCGCCGGCGGTCCAGCCCTTGCTGTTGCGGAACTTGTCCAGCGCAGCCTGCGTGGTGAACACGTAGACCACCGCCTTCGACTGCGCACCGGCCTGGAAGCCCAGCGAACCCGAAGTGGTGCTGTAGTACGACTGCGTGCGCCCGTTCACGCGCAGCGCGCCGCGGCCGTACTCGGCGCCCACGCCCATGCTGGCCCCCACCACGGCGGGAAACACCAGCACCCCGCTCGAACGCGCGACCAGTTCGCGCGAGCCCTTCACGGAGTCATACAGCTTGGACATCGAGGCGTCGACCTGCGCGTCGACCGAAGCGCGCGACGACGGGCTGCTGGCCTGATCCTGCGGCTTCGTGGTGGTGCAGCCGACAAACGCGATGCTGCACAGGGCAACAGCGGACGAAACGGCAAGCGTGCGGAGATTCAGGTTGTTCATGGCGTCTTCCTTTGGAAAAAACATGGTTCGACTAACAAATCACTGCCTCCCTCGGCAGGTGCGCCCATGCTAAGTCCGCAAAACCGGGGCAAATCTGGCTTGGGGAATCGGCCTACGTGAAGACACGGCGTCGATGAACAGCCTGCTTGTCGACCCAAAACTTCCGCCGTAATGTTGTGTTTTTATTTGCAACAGGTGTTATATTTTTATCGTCACACATATTGATACAACCCTTTCCAGCGAGCCTGAGTTGCATCCAAACCGGCATATCCGCCCCACGCTGCAGCCCTCCTTCGAGGCGCATCGCAGTCACGCACACGAGCCATGACGACCGCCGCCAACCCCGCGATCAAAGGCCAACGCGCCTTGCTGAGCTTCAGCGTCGAGGGGTTGCCGCCCCGGGAAGAGCTGCTTCTCAAGTCCCTGGTCCGCCTGCTCGACCACCGCACGCACCAGCACTGGGCCTGGAAAGCCGGCCAGGCCGACCTCCGGGTGGTGGGCGGGCAAGCCTCCGCCGAAACCGACGATCCGGCAACGGCAGTGCCGGTACTCGCCATCGGCCAGCCTGATCCGCAGCGCGGCGGCCATTTCCTGGCGCTGCCGCTGCATGCCGACGAGCTGGAGAACACGCTCAACCGGCTCGGCGCGATGGTCGTGCATGCACGCGGCCTGGGGCTTGCGGCGCCCGACACCCACATCGCCGACGACGAAGAATTCCGCCTGCTGCGCTGGCCGCCCGCCGCCCTGCTGGAGACGCCCGCGCGCGTTCGCCTGGCCACCCTCATGACCGGCCGGCCGACTTCCCTGCTGCTGCTGCGGCAACGCTCGGGCCTCGCGCCGCAGGACTGCCTCGACTTCCTCGCCGACCTGCGGCGCGCCGAATTGCTCGAAAGCGCCCGCCAGCCTGCGCCCGTTGCCGCCGCCGCGCCGCCTATCGCGCTGTCCACGCCGTCCGCGCCCGATTCGGTACTGCCGCTCGACAGCCGTCCGCAGGCCCTGGCGCGCGACCCCGTGCAACCGGGCCTGCTGGCGCGCATCCGCAACCGACTCGGCCTGCTGGCGACAGGGCACAAATGACTGTCGAACACAAGATCCTCTTCACCGGCACCATGGGCGCCGGCAAGACCACCGCCATCGGCGCCGTGAGCGAGATACCACCGGTCAGCACCGACGTGCGCAACAGCGACACCTCCGTGGCCAAGGCCACCACCACGGTGGGCCTGGACTACGGCGAACTCACGCTCGACAACGGCGAGAAGCTGCGCCTGTACGGCACGCCCGGCCAGATGCGCTTCGATTTCATGTGGCGCATCCTGGCGCGCGGCGCGCTCGGCCTGGTGATCCTGGTGGACAACAGCCGCCCCGACCCGCTGGCCGACCTGGATGTCTATCTCGACGGCTTTTCCGAACTGATCGCCAGGACCGCCTGCGTGGTCGCCGTGGGCCGCATGGAGGCCCACCCCCAGCCCGACATCGATGCCTATGCGCAGCGAATGGAAGCCCGGGGCGTGCTGTGCCCGGTACTGCCCGCCAACGTCACCGATGCGCGGCAGGTGGTCGAGTTGCTGGAGCTGCTGCTGCTTCAGCTCGAAACCTGAGCCATCCCTCTTTCCTCATTCCTGAGCCGCCATGCAAATAACGCCAAGAATCAAGCTCGCCGCCGAATCCGCCATCGACACGCTGATGCGCGAGATCAAGGGCGTGAAAGCGGTGGTGATCTCGACCGAGGACGGCCTGGAGCTGGCCGCGCGCGTCGAGAACACCGCGCAAGTGGCCCGCCTCTCGGCCATTGCCAGTTCTCTGGCGGCGCTGGGCGCGGTCGCTGGCGAGGAAAGCAACCTCGGCGCCTGCGACAACGTGACCATCGAAGCAACCCACGGCCACATCCTGATGCTGCAGGCGCGCCACCCGGAGATCACGCTCATCGTGAGCGTCGTCACGGGCAAGGACGCGATCATCGGCCAGGTCCTCTACTTCGCGAAGCAGGCGACGCTGTCGCTGCAGCAGGCCTGAGGGCCCGCCCCGGCCGCATCGGTTCGACTCCGGCAGCCGCCCACCTCTTCGCCCGGGTGGCTGCCGACTTTCAGGGGCGAGGTACTAGGAAAGATTCCGATGGCAAATATCAAGCAATCCATGGACGACCTGATGACCTGCGACGGCGCGCTGTGCGCGGCACTGGTCGACTCCAGCAGCGGCATGATCCTGGGCCAGATCGGCTCGGGTGTCGACCTGGAGGTGGCGGCGGCGGGCAACACCGAAGTGGTCCGCGCCAAGCTGCGCACCATGCGCGACCTGGGCCTGAACGATGTCATCGAGGACATCCTCATCACCCTCGGCAGGCAGTACCACATCATCCGGCCGATGCAGAAGAAGGAAGGCCTGTTCGTCTACCTCGTGCTCGACAAGGCCAAGTCGAACCTCGCGCTGGCGCGCCGCAAGGCGCTGGACGTGGAGCAGAACCTGGCCGTCTGAGCGCGCGGCGCATGCGCCGAACAACGCAATGTTCGCGCAATGCTGATTCATAGCATCGCAGGTCTGGCACGGGCGGCTCGCTGCAGCCGCCCGACATACGGCACCCGACCCGACCCTGCGAACTCCGATGACATTCGATCCTGCAAGGCTGCCGCGCTATTCAGCCGCGGGCGGCTCCCTGAGCCATTCGAACACCGCCGTCCCGCGCGCGCGAACCTCATCCACGCCCGGGCCTGCGCCCTTCACGCGGCGCGTTGAACTTCTCGACGCACTGCGCGGCTTCGCGCTGCTCGGGGTGCTGCTGGTCGACGCGAGGTCGATCACCCTCTTCACGCTGCTCTTCGGCGTCGGCTTCACGATGCAGCTCGACGGCACGCGGCTCTGCATGCGGCGCATGCTGCCGGCAATCGGCCTTGCGCTCGCCTGTCTCTTCTGGTGGGGCGACATCAGCATGCGCACTGCCGCGTGGTCGCTTCCTCTTTTCCTGCTCGGTCCGCTGCTGATCGGCATGGCCGTCGGCCGCGCGAGGGTGCTGCAGGAGTCGGTGACGCACCGGCGCTTCTGGGTCCGGCTGTTGCGCGCGAGCTTTGGCGTCAGCGTGCTTGCGGGCACGCTGCTGGTGCTGCGGAACTACCACGGCACCGGCACGGCCGCCTCATGGCTGCACGACGGCGCGGGCTTCGTCCTGGCACGCCTGCTGCGGGAAATCGCGCCGCTGGCGCAGGGCCTTTTCTGCATGGCGGGCTTTGTGCTGCTGTTCCAGCAAGCCGCGTGGCGCCGATGGTTGCGCAAGCTGGCGCCGATGGGCCGCATGGCGCTGACCAACTTCCTCGCTCAGACACTGTTCGGCCTTGGCCTGCTCTACGGCATCGGGCTGGGCCCGGGGCCGCAGTTCGGACTCGCGGGCGTTGCGCTCGCCGCTCTCGCGATCTTCGGTCTGCAGACGCTGTTCAGTTGCTGGTGGCTGGGCCGCTTCCGCTTCGGTCCGGCCGAGTGGGTGTGGCAAAGCCTGGTCCAAGGCGAGCCACAACCGATGCGCCTGCCCGCGCTGCCGGCCTCTCAGGGCGGCGTGGCGTTGGTAATGCGGTCCGTTGCCGGCGGGACCAACGGACTGCCGGCCTTGATGTAGGCCTCGAGCGCGTCCACGTCCTGGTCACCGCCCAGCGTGTTCGTGCCCTGGTTGAACACGGTGAAGTTGTCGCCGCCCGTGGCCAGGAAGCTGTTCATCGTGACGCGGTAGCTGGTGGCGTCGACCATCGCGGTGCCGTTGAGCGCCATGTTGGTAATGCGCGAGCCCGCGGGCTGCGAGAGGTTGTAGGTGTAGGTGAAGCCGGCCGACGGCAGCAATACCTTCGGTGCTGCGGTCGTGTTGGCGCCGCTGTTGAACTGCTGCTCCAGCACCGCCCGAATCTGCGCGCCGGTCATCGTCTTGACCACGAGGCTGTTGCCGAAGGGCTGCACCGCAAAGATCTGCCCGTAGGTCACGCTGCTGTCGGAAGCGGGCGCGAGGTCGGCGCGCACGCCGCCCGGGTTCATGAAGGCGATCTGCGCGGCGCCCTTGTCAGCGGCCTTGGTCGCGGCCAGTTGAGCGTCGGCGATCAGGTTGCCCAGCACGCTCTCCTTCGATGCCGTCTGGGTGCGCGTGGCAGTGGTGGTGAGTTGGCCCACCACGCGCTGCACCAGCGGCCCCGCGATGGTGAGGTACTGGCTGATCAGCGCAGCCACTTGCTGGTTCTTGCCGAACACAGGGTACTGGTCGGTCACCGCATAGGTATTGGAGCCGCTGGTATAGGCCTCGCCCTGCACGATCACGTTGTCGGCCGCCTTGGCCGTGACCTTGCGCGTGCGGGTATCGATCGTCAGGTTGATGTCGGTGAGCAGCGTGCCGTACTGGCCGGCGCTGGTCAGCAGGAAGGGCTTGGCCGGATTGGTCTTGCTGTAGTCGCACACATAGGAACGGTGCGTGTGGCCCGAGATCACGACGTCGACGGCGGCATCGAGCTTGTTCAGGATCGGCAGGATGTCGCCGCTCAAGCCCGTGCAGCTCTTGTCGTTGTAGCCCACGGTGGTGGTGCCGCCTTCGTGGATCACCACCACCACGGCGTCGGCGCCCTGAGCCTTCAGTTGCGGGATGAGCGCATTGGCGGTGTCGGCCTCGTCCTTGAAGCTCAGGCCGGCGACACCGGCGGGCGTGACGATGTTGGGCGTGCCCTTCAGCGTCATGCCGATGAACGCCACCTTGACCGTGGCGCCATCTTTGGTGAAGGTCTTCATGCCGGTGGCGGGGAACAGCGTGTTGCCGTCGGTCTTCACCGTGTTGGCCGACAGGAAGCCGAAATTCGCACCCGGGAAGTCCTTGTTGACGCGGCAAGGCTCGAGTGCGGTGTTCTTCGCACAGCCGCCGTTCTTCATGCGCAGCAGTTCGGTCTGGCCCTTGTCGAACTCATGGTTGCCGACCGCGTTGAAGTCGATCTTCATGGCATTGACGGCCTCGATGGTCGACTCATCAAGGAAGAGCGCGGACACCAGCGGCGACGCACCGATCATGTCGCCGGCCGAGACCACCGCGTTGTTCGGGTTTTTCTCCTTGAGCGCGGCGATGGCCGAGGCCATGTAGGCCGCGCCGCCGGCCGGCACCGCCACAGTGCCGCCACCCTTGGCGGGCGCGGAGATCGTCAGCTTCGGCGGCTCGAGGTTGCCGTGCAGGTCATTGAAGGCAATGAGCTTGACATCCACCGTGCCTGGCACCGCGGGCGCAGGCGCCGGCGGGTTGGAAGCGGTGGGCGCCGGTAAAGGCAGGAGGCTGTTCGAATTGTTGCTGCCGCCGCAGGCGGTCAACGTGGCAAGTACGACGCTCGCCAGGGCGAGCTGTTTCAATGATGTTTGCATGGCACCTCTCCTCTGTTTTGAGTGCAGCGGATGCTGGTCAAGGCGCATGACGGCGCCGTGAATCCCTTCGGCCCCTGAAGGTTTCACGAAGATCAGGGCAGCTGGACCAAGCGGGCCGAGACGCCCGGGCCAAAGGCGGTTTGCAACAACGACAGGGCCTGTGCGCTGCGCGTGTCGGCGAGCGACTGCACCGCGAGCCGCGCCTCGGCAGGCCGCCGCTGCAGGTGCCAGCCTTCCTGCCCGAGACGGATGAGCTGCGCGAGCGCCGCCGGGTCGGCCACGACAAGCCCGGTGGGCGTGATGTCGAGCCAGTCGGTCACCTGGTCCGTCTCCCCGCCCAGACGCTCGGCCGCGCCTTGTGCCAACGCAAGTTGCGTGGCCGCGTCACGCACCGCGCCCTGCAGCACGATGCCGCCGCCATGCCAGCGGATTTCGAGCAACGGAACTGATGCGGCGTCGCTTGCGCTGGCAGTTTTTTCAGTTGCGGGGTTCCATGCGACGAGCACGACCGACACGACAGCCAGCAGGCAGGCGGCCAGCGCGGCGACTATATGCAGTGGCTTCATCGCAATTTCTCGACTTCAATCCGTTGGGGGAAACGGGCGTGAGCGTGCCACGCGACGCATGACGCCGATATGACCAATCGCCAACGGCCGGCAGACCTACAAGATTCGTTGTGGCGCGACGCCCCGTCATCGGCACAGGCGCTGTAAGCTGACAACTCCCGCCACCCAGCCCAAGGAATGCACCCCATGCCAGCGAACGCGAAAGTCACCGGAGATGTCGAGTACAGGGCCGGTGACGGCCCCCTCATCCTGATCCCCCAGGGACCGATCGAGGTCCAGTTGGCACCCGACAGCGCAGTGCTGAGCTGGGGCGACGGCGGAAGCGCGCAGACGACGGCGATCCCGATCGCCGAGTACCAGCGCTATCTGGACGAAGGCGTGATCGAGCCCGATTGAGCTGAGCGTGCGTATTGGCGGCGCCCTTGAGCGCTGCCTTTGAATTACCGGGAACCATTTCGTCGACGGGCGCGATCGACGGAACTTCAAAACGTCCCAAGCGACGCGCGCTTCATTTGCGCATCGCACATATTGATCCACTCGCCGGGCGGCGGATGAGCAATTCATCCGCTCGGGCACGATCGAGTTCGACTGCGAAACGCACTTGAACCAATCGGCCTCCGGCCGGAAGCCTGAACGAGGGTCGCTCGCGCCGACGCGCCCTCAACTCTCCCCACCGACAACTGCCCCGCCATCCGAGCTGCTCCGGAGGGCTTCGCGCGTCCGTCTTGATGACGTGATTTTTTTCGCAAACCTCCTGCAAATTGATTCGACCGCCTTTTCAAGGGGTTTTCTAGATCATTTCTCTCCATGGCAATAAATATGAAATTAACAAAACCCCGAACCCTCTCAAGACCTATTAAACGCGTGACTTTTCTCACATCCATTTTAAAAAATACAAACAGAAGAATATTTCTCGAGGTGGCGACTGACACCTGCGTTCATACACTGAAATGTTTTACGCGCAATGTAAACCATTACATTGCACCGTCCAAGCAGTGCTGGCAAAGGTACCGAGGCGTTCAGCCCACGGGCCTCCTTCCAGCAACCTGCAAATGGTCGATAAGTTTCATTGATTTTTGAACGCCAAATTAAATCAATTTGTCCGTTCTTTTGAGATATTCCAGAATTCGACCATCCCATCCTGGTTCAAATTTTTATTACAGAGCCTTGAAAGACCAATCAATTCAAGGACAAGGAGCGAAGATGTTTTCGTTGGAAGTGATTGCTAAGCGTGGTGGAGAAATCAGCCAGATCCTGATGAACGAGATTTCCCTGAAGGCAGCATCGGTTGTCCGCATCGGCCTCTCGAAGGACCAGATCAAGGGAATGCGCCGCGTTGGCGACGATCTGGTCATCACCGCTGTGTCAGGCGAGGTCGTGATCGTTCACGGCTTCTTCACTTCATTCGACGGGAACAAGAGCGATCTGGTAGTGAACGACGACCAGGGCGGCCTGGAACTGGCAAAGCTCGCCGAAGGCCAAGGCGATCTGGCCGTCGATTATTCGGACATCGATTCCATCGAGCCTTTGCTTTTGCATCAGGACTTCAATTTCGGCATGCTTCCCTGGCTGGTCGGCGGTGGGCTGGCCGCGGCGGGTGCTGCCGGGGGTGGCAGCGGCGGGGCGGACGACGCAGGGGCCGGCAGCGGTGCATCGATGCCGGCATCCCGGCTCACCTCGCCCGGCGACGCCATGCCGCCAGCCAGACCCACCATCAATCCGACCAACGCAATTTCGATCACCGGCACGGCGGAGCCCGGAACGGTCATCAGGGTCACCGACAGCGCAGGCAAGGAAATCGGCAGCGCAACTGTCGCGCCCGACGGCACCTACGAGGTCCGTCCCGCCGCGCCGCCGCCGCACGGCACGGAACTTCTCGTCGTCGCGGTGGACCGCGCCGGCAACGTCAGCCCCGAAGCCAGGGCGACCGTCGACAGCATGCCGCCCCGCATGCCCACGGTCGACCCCACGGCTGGCAGCCTCATCACCGGCACCGCGGAGCCGGGTTCGGTGGTCACAGTCACCGACGAACGCGGCAACCTGATCGGCAGCACGATCACCGGCCAGGACGGCACCTACCGCGTCACGCCGGCCACGCCACCGGCAGACGGTGCCGTGATCCACGTCGTGACCACGGACGTCGCCGGCAACGCAAGCCCGTCGGCCACGGCCACCGTAGACAGCTCGGCTCCCACCGGGCCCTCGGTCCACCCGACCGACGGCACCACGATCACGGGTACAACCGAGCCTGGTGCACGAGTCACCATCAAGGACGGCGCGGGCAACATCATCGGCAGCGCAACCGCCGGCTCCGACGGCGCTTACAGCGTCGCTCCGGCGAAGCGACCGGCCGACGGCGAGGCGATCAGCGTCGTGGCCACGGACCCCGCAGGCAACACCAGCCTGCCCACCATCATCAAGGTCGACAGCACAGCGCCCGACGCGCCCACCATCAACCCGACCGACGGCAGCCCCATCACCGGCACCGCGGAACCGGGGTCGGTGATCACCGCGACCGACGCCAATGGCGCCGTCATCGGCAGCGCGACCACCGCGGCCAGCGGCATCTACAACTTCACGCCGGCCAAGCGCCCGGCGAACGGCGAGGTGATCAAGGTCGTCGCTGCCGACGCCGCGGGCAACGTCAGCGCACCAGCCACGGCCACCATCGACGGCACGCCGCCTACGCCGACCGTGCGCCCGACCAACGGCAGCCTGATCGCGGGCACCTCCGAGCCGGACTCGATGGTCACGATCACCGACGGCAACGGCAGCTTGATCGGCAGTGCGGTCACCGCAGCCAACGGCACCTATGCCCTCGCCCCGGCCACGCCGCCGGCGGACGGCACGGTGATCCAGATCGTGGCCAAGGATCCTGCCGGCAACGTCGGCCGGCCGGTCACGACGACGGTGGACAGCAGGCCGCCCGACGCGCCTGTCGTCAACCCGACGAACGGCAATTCGGTCACGGGCAACGCGGAGGCCGACTCGGTCGTCACGATCAAGGACGGCGCGGGCAAGCTCATCGGCAGCACCACGGCAGATGCCAGCGGCAAGTTCAGCATCACTCCGGCGGCGCCGCTTGCAAACGGCACGACGCTGCGCGTCGCCGCCACCGATGCCGTCGGCAACACCAGCGCCGAGGCCGCGGCCACGGTAGACAACGTGCCGCCCCTCGCGCCCAAGGTCGATCCGACCCACGGCAACCCGATCACGGGCACGGCAGAGGCCGGCTCGGTCGTCACGATCAAGGATGACGCGGGCAAGCTCATCGGCAGCGCCGTCACCGCACCCGACGGCACCTACAGAGTGACGCCGACGAACTCGCCGGCCAACGGCACGGTGCTGCGTGTCGCCGCCACCGATGCCGCCGGCAACACCGGCCCCGAAACCAGCGAAACGGTCGACGGCGTGCCTCCGGTACGGCCCACCATCGACGCGACCAACGGCAGCCTGATCAAGGGCACCGCCGAACCCGGCTCCGTCGTCACCATCAGGGACGGTTCGGGCAAGCTCCTCGGCAGCACGACCGCCTCGCCCTCCACGGGCGCCTACAGCGTCGCTCCGGCCACCCCTCCTGCGCACGGCACCGTGCTGCGCGCGACCGCTACCGACTCCGCCGGCAACACCAGCCCTGAAGCCAAGACAACGGTCGACAGCGCGCCTCCGCCGGCGCCCACCGTCGATGCAACGAACGGCAATGCGATCACCGGCACCGCCGAAGCCGGCTCGGTCGTCACCATCAAGGACAACGCGGGCAACCTCATCGGCAGCACCACCGCCGACGTCAACGGCAAGTTCGGCATCAACCCCTCGGCGCGGCCGGCAGGCGGCACGCAGATCAGCGTCGTTGCTGTCGACGCCGCAGGCAACGCGAGCCAGCCGGCCACGACCACGGTCGACGGCACGCCGCCGCCTGCGCCGGTGCTCAACGCAAGCTCGGGCAGCCCGATCACCGGCACCGCGGAGCCCGGCTCCGTGGTCACGGTCAAGGACGACGCCGGCGACCTCATCGGCAGCACGACGACCGGCACCAACGGCGTGTACAGCATCACGCCTGCCAAGCTCCCGGCACACGGCGTGAAGATCAGCGCCGTTGCCACCGACGCCGCGGGCAACGCCAGCCAGCCCGGCACCACCACCATCGACAGCCTGGCGCCGGCAAAGCCCACCATCGATGCGACCAACGGCCTCCTGATCACCGGCACGGCCGAACCCCAATCGGTCGTCACCATCAGGGACGGTGCCGGCAATGTCGTCGGCAGCACGGCGGCCGACACCAACGGCGCCTACAGCATCAAGCCCTCGACCATTCCGGTCCACAACACAGTGCTGCGCGCGACCGCCGCCGACGCCGCCGGCAACACCAGCCCCGAAGCCAGGGCCACGGTCGACAGCGAACTGCCCTCCGCGCCCAAGGTCGCACCGACCAACGGCAGCCGGATCACCGGCATGGCCGAGGCCGGCTCGGTCGTCACCATCAAGGACGGCCTGGGCAATGTCGTCGGCAACGCCACCGCGGATGCCAACGGCGCCTACAGCATCGCACCGGCAACGCCTCCGGCAAACGGCGCGGTGCTGAGCGTCACCGCCACCGACGCTGCCGGCAACACCAGCCAACCCGCCACGACCACGGTCGACGGCCAAGCCCCCGATGCGCCTACGGTCAGTCCGACCAACGGCAGCGCGATCTCGGGCACCGCCGAGCCTGGCTCGGTGGTCACCATCAAGGACGGCGCAGGCAAGCTCATCGGCAGCGCCACCGTGGAGCCCAACGGCACGTACATCGTCACCCCGGCCGGCACACTGGCGAACGGCACGACGGTCAATGTCGTTGCCACCGACACCGCAGGCAACACCAGCCAGGCCGCCAGCGCCACGGTCGACAGCGTGCCTCCGGCCAGGCCCACCATCGACGCGACCAACGGCGTCCTGATCACGGGCACGGCCGAGCCCAAATCGGTCGTCACCATCAGGGACGGCGCGGGCAACGCCATCGGCAGCGCCACCGCCGACGCCAACAGCGTGTACAGCGTCAAGCCCGCGACCGTTCTGGCCCACAACACCGTGCTGCGAGCGACCGCCACCGACGCGGCCGGCAACACCGGCTCCGAGGCCAGGGCCACGGTCGACGGCGAACTGCCTTCCGCGCCCAAGGTCGATCCCACCAAGGGCAGCCTCATCACGGGCACGGCCGAGGCGGGGTCCGTCGTCACGGTCAAGGACGGCGCGAACAATGTCATCGGCAGCGCCACCGCTGCAGCCAGCGGCGCCTACAGCATCGCGCCGGCAACGACTCCGGGGCACGGCGAGGTGCTCAGCGTCACTGCCACCGACGCCGCCGGCAACACCAGCCAGCCCGCCAGCGCCACGGTCGACAGCAAGGCGCCCGGCGCGCCGGCGGTCAACCCGACCAACGGCAGCACGGTCACGGGTACGGCCGAAGCCGGCGCCGTGGTCACGGTCAGGGACGGCGCGGGCAAGGTCATCGGCAGCGCGACCGTCGCATCCGGCGGCAACTTCGCCGTCGACATCGCCACGCTGCCGGCGCACGGCACACAGATCCAGGTCATTGCCACCGACGCCGCCGGCAACGCCAGCCAGCCCGCGACGGCCACGGTCGACAGCGTGCCGCCTCCCGCGCCCACGCTCAATCCGACCAACGGGAACCTGATCACCGGCACGGCCGAGTCCGACTCGATCGTCACCGTCAGGGACGGTGCCGGCAACCTCGTCGGCAGCACGAAGGCCGACGCCAACGGTGCCTACAGCATCAAGCCCACCACCGTAGCGGCGAACGACACGGTGCTGCGCGCCGTTGCCACCGACGCCGCCGGCAACGCCAGCCCCGAAGCCAGGACCATGGTCGACAGCGTGGTGCCCACCGCGCCCACGGTCAACCCGACCAACGGCAGTCGCATCGCTGGCAAGGCCGAAGCCGGTTCCGTCGTCACCGTCAAGGACGACGCGGGCACGCTCATCGGCAGCGCCACCGCCGACGCCAACGGCGCCTACAGCATCACGCCCGCAGCCGCACCGGCGCACGGTACGGTGCTTCATGCCGTCGCCACCGACGCCGCCGGCAACACCAGCCCTGAAACCACGGCCAGGATCGACCGCTCCGCGCTCGCGACGCCCACGATCAGCCCGACCGACGGCAACCCGATCACGGGCACGGCCGAGCACGGCTCGGTGGTCACGGTGAAGGGCGACGCAGGCAACCTCATCGGCAGCACGACGGCGGATGCCGGCGGCACCTACAGCCTCACGCCTGACGCCACCCCGGCACACGGCACGGTACTGCACGTCGTTGCCACCAACGCAGCCGGCACGAACAGTCCCGAGGCCACGGCCAAGGTCGACAGCCAGGCGCCAGATGCGCCGCGCGTCGAGCCGACCAACGGCAACCTGATCACAGGCACCGCGGAAGCCGGCGCCGTGGTCCGGGTCACCGACGATTCGGACAGGCTCATCGGCAGCGCCATCGCCGCGCCCAACGGCACCTACAGCATCAAGCCCGCAGCCATTCCGGCGCACGGCACCGTGCTGCGCGCCGTGGCCACCGACGCTGCGGGCAACGCCAGTCCTGAAGCCCGGGAAACAGTCGACCGCGTGCTGCCCCCGGCACCGACGATCGCCCCGACCGCGGGCAACAGCATCGCGGGCACGGCCGAGGCCGGCTCCGTGGTCACGGTCAAGGACAGCGCGGGCAACCTCATCGGCAGCGCGACCGCCGCCGCGAGCGGCGCCTACAGCATCGCGCCAGCCGCCACCCTGCCGAACGGCACGGTGCTGCGCGCGGTCGCCACCGACGCCGCAGGCAACGCCAGCCCCGAAGCCAGGGCCACGGTCGACGGCGAAGCACCCGTCGCGCCCACCGTCGATGCGACCAACGGCAACCAGATCACCGGCACGGCCGAGCCCGGCTCGATCGTCACGGTCAAGGATGGCGCGGGCAACGTCATCGGCAGCGCGACCACTGCAGCCAACGGCAGCTATGCCGTCAAGCCGGCCGGCAAGCCCGCCGACGGCACGCTGCTCAGCGTCGCCGCCACCGACGCGGCCGGCAACGTCAGCCAGCCCGCCACGGCCAGGGTAGACGGCGTGGCACCCGACGCGCCCACGGTCAACCCGGCCAACGGCAGCTCGATCACGGGCAAGGCGGAGCCCGGCTCGGTGGTCACGGTGAAGGACGGCGCGGACAAGGTCATCGGCAGCGCGACCGCCGCGGCCGATGGCACCTACACGGTCAATCCCGCCAAGCCGCCGGAAGACGGCGCGACGATCAAGGTCGCAGCCACCGACAAGGCAGGCAATGCCAGCCCTGAAGTCACGGCAACGGTGGACGGCCTGCCTCCGGCAAGGCCCACGGTGAATCCGACCAACGGCAACCTGATCACCGGCACGGCCGAGCCCGGCTCGGTGGTCACGGTGAAAGACGGCGCAGGCAACCTCATCGGCAGCGCAACCGCCGGGGTGAACGGCAGCTATGCCGTCAAGTCGGCGAACACTCCCGCGAACGGCACGGCGCTCAACGTCGCCGCCACCGATGCGGCCGGCAACATCGGCCCGGCGACCACGGCCAGGGTGGACAGCGTGCCCCCGGCAGCGCCCATCGCCAACCCGACCAACGGCGACCCGATCACAGGCACAGCCGAGGCCGGCGCGCTGGTCACGGTCTTCGACGACGCGGGCACCGCGATCGGCAGCGCCATCGCAGCGAGCGACGGCAAGTACAGCATCAAGCCCACGGCCAGGCCGGCGGATGGCGCGCAACTGCGCATCGTCGCCACCGACCCGGCGGGCAATGCCAGCCAGCCCGCTTCGGCCACGGTCGACGGCAAGGCCCCGGACGCCCCGAAGCTCAACCCGACCAACGGCAGCTCGATCACGGGCACGGCTGAAGCCGGCTCGGTGGTCACGGTGAAGGACGGCTCGGACAAGGTCATCGGCAGCGCGACCGTCGGGGCCGACGGCACCTACGCCATCAACCCCGCCAAGCCGCCGGAAGACGGTACGACGCTCAAGGCCGTGGCCATCGACACCGCCGGCAATGCCAGTCCGGAGGCCACGGTAACGGTGGACAACATGCCTCCGGCAAAGCCCTCGGTGAACCCGACGAACGGCAAGCTGATCGCCGGTACGGCGGAGGCCAACTCGGTCGTCACCGTCAAGGACGATGCGGGCAAGGTCGTAGGCAGCGCAACCGCCGCAGCCGATGGCAGCTATTCCATCAAGCCGGCGAGCACCCCGGCGCACGGCGCCGTACTGCACGCCACCGCTACCGACGCCGCCGGCAACACCAGCCCCGAAGTCAAGGCAACGGTAGACAGCGCGGCCCCGGCCACCGCCACGGTCAAACCAACGAACGGCGACACGATCACCGGCTCGGCCGAGCCCGGCTCGGTCGTCACCGTCAAGGACAAGGCGGGCAGCCTCGTAGGCAGCGCCACCACCGACGGGAACGGCGTCTACACCGTCAAGCCCACGACCCGTCCGGCGCACGGCACGGTGCTCGAGGTCACGGCCGCCGACGCGGCGGGCAACGCCAGCTCGCCCGCCAGCGCCACGGTCGACAGCAAGGCGCCCGAAGCGCCGACGATTGCCCCGAACCATGGCAATCCGATCACAGGCACGGCAGAGTCCGGTTCGACCGTCACCATCAGCGACGGCACGGGCAAGGTCATCGGCAGCGCCACTGCGGCATCCGACGGCTCCTACGCCATCACGCCGGCCAAGCCGCCGGAAGACGGCGCGAAGATCAGCGCGGTGGCCGCCGACGCGGCTGGCAACGTCAGCGCAGCAACCACGGCAACGGTGGACGCCGTGCCTCCGCAAAGGCCTACGGTCGACCCGACGAACGGCAGCACCATCACCGGCAAGGCAGAGCCAGGCTCCATCGTCACGGTCGCGGACCAGACCGGCAAGGTGATCGGGAGCGCGACAGCCGACGCCGGCGGAAACTATGCGGTCAAGCCCGCGACTCCTCCCGCGCATGGCGCGACGCTCGGCGTCTCCGCAACCGACGCCGCCGGCAACACCGGCCCTGCAGCCACTGCCACGGTGGACAGCTCAGCCCCGGCAATGCCCACCGTCAAACCCACGAGTGGCGGCCTCATCGCCGGCACGGCAGAGGCCGGCTCGGTGGTCACGGTGAAGGACAGCGCGGGCAACCTGGTCGGCAGCGCCGCGGCTGACGCGAGCGGCAACTACACCGTCAAGCCGGCGAATGCTCCGAAGCACGACACCGTGCTCGAAGTCGCCGCCACCGACGCCGCCGGCAACACCGGCCCGTCCGCCAGGACCACGGTCGACAGCAAGGCTCCGGATATGCCGACCATCAAGCCAACCTCGGGCAGCACGATTGCCGGCACGGCCGAGGCAGACTCCGTCGTCACCGTCAGGGACAGCGCAGGCAATCTCATCGGCAGCACGACCGCGGGCAGCAATGGCGAGTACCGCATCGCACCCGCTACACCCGCCATCAACGGCACCCAGCTGCGAGTCGTCGCTACCGACGCCGCCGGCAACGCCAGCCAGCCCGGCCTGGCCACGGTCGACAGCGTGGCACCCGTCATCGCCATCGCGATCGTCAACGACGCCAACAACGACGGCTTCATCAACGCCAAGGAGAAGGGAGCAGACGTGACAGCGCGGGTCACCCTCGTGTCCGGCGCCGACGTGGGCGACGAAATCAGCGTCACCGACGGCACCCGCATGTACGACGTCAAGCTGGCCGCAGCGGATGTTGCCAAGGGCTTCGTCGACTTCTCCTTCCCCAACCCGGCCGAGGGCTCGCCGATCCGCGTCAGCGCAATCAGCAAAGACGTCGCCGGCAACGTCTCAAGGCCGACGGCGAACGACAGCGCGGTGCTGGACACCACGGCACCGGCCACCCCGGCCACCGTTTCAGCCACGGACAACTTCGGCACCGTGCAGGGCGCGTTCGGCAATGGCGGCTCCACCGACGACACCACGCCTACGTTCGCCGGCAGCGGCGCAACGCCGGGCGAGGTGGTCAAGGTGTACGACGGCGCCGCGCTGCTCGGCAGCACGACAGTCAAGTCCGACGGCAGCTGGGAGCTCACGCCCGCCGGCCTGGTCCCGGGCACGCACAGCATCACGCACACCATCACCGACGCCGCGGGCAACACCAGCGCCGCCAGCGCACCGCTGGGCTTCACGGTCGACACCGGCGCGGTTGCCGTCAGCGTCACCAAGGCGGGCGAAACCCGGCAAGGGCAGCAGATCAAGACCCGCCCCACCGGATCTACGGACGACACCACGCCGACGATCGTGGGCACGGCGACCCCAGGTGCAGTGGTGACCATCAAGGAAGGAGCAGCCGTCCTTGCCTCCACCGCGGCGGATGCCAGCGGCAACTGGAACCTCATGCTGCCTGCGCAGGCAGAAGGCGCGCACAGCTACAAGGCCACGGCAGTGAACGCGGCCGGCAACA
Organism: Variovorax sp.; assembly: GCF_965279555.1. NCBI lineage: Bacteria > Pseudomonadati > Pseudomonadota > Betaproteobacteria > Burkholderiales > Comamonadaceae > Variovorax > Variovorax sp. Next base: position 3,333,250 of record NZ_OZ257247.1, read on the forward strand.
GCAGCGAAACCGCATTCACGCTCACCATCGACACCACGCCGCCGGCCGTGCCGGTCATCGCCGCGGTCGGTGACGATGTCGGCACGGTCCAGGGTCCGCTCTCCAGCGGTGCCGCCACCGACGACACGAGGCCCACGCTCGGCGGAAGCGGCGCGACGCCGGGGGACATCATCACGATCCACGACAACGGCAGCGCCATCGGCAGCACCACGGTGCAGTCAGACGGCCGATGGAGCTTCACCACGGCTGCCCCGACCGCGCAGCTTGCCGAGGGCGAGCACAAGCTCACCGCAACGGCCACCGACCCAGTGGGGAACCGGAGCCAGCATTCGGCGCCCTTCGTGATCAACGTCGACACGACACCCCCGGCGAGGCCCGACGCCGTGTCGAGCTACGTCGACAGCACCGGCGCCACCCAGGACCCGGCGAGCGTGGCCTCTTCCACCGACGACACCACGCCCGGCTTCAGGATCGCCTCCGTCGCGGCCGGACAGACGCCGTCGCTGTATGTCGACGGCGCCAAGGTCGCCGCCACCTACGACCCGAACACCGGCACGCTGACGCCGACCTTCCCGCTCGGCGAAGGCGCTCACACCGTCAGCTACACGCTCACCGACGCGGCGGGCAACGAGAGCCCGCGCGCGAACGACTTCAGGCTCACCGTGGACACCACGCCGCCTCCGGCGCTGGACGCCTCGCTCATCCAGGTTCTGGATGACGTGGGCGCCATGACCGGCCCGCTGGCCGCGGGCGCGCAGACCGACGACAGCAAGCCCGAGTACGCCGGCAAGGCGGACCCGAACCAGGTTGCGAGCGTCAACGTCTACGACAACGGCATGCTGATCGGCGGCGCGGCGGTTCGCGCGGACGGCAGCTGGCGCTTCACGCCCGGCCAGCCCCTGGCCCAGGGCCCGCACAGCTTCACCGCACGGCCGGTGGATGCAGCCGGCAACATCGGCGCGTCCACGCTCGCGTCCACATTCACCCTGCTGGGCGATGCACCGCCGGCACCGGCAATCACGGGCGTGAGCGACGACAAGGGCAGCCTCGCCAAGGATGCCAGCACCAACGACACGACCCTCACGCTCGGCGGCACGGCCAAGGCCGACACGGTCGTGACGGTGTATGCCAACGACGTGGCCGTGGGCTCGACCAGCGTGGCCACCAACGGTACCTGGAGCGTGACCACCAGCCCCCTGAGCGGCGACGGCGTCAAGAACCTGCGCGCGGTCGCGGTTGACGGCGCGGGCCAGGCCAGCCCGTCGACCGGCCTGTACCCGGTCATGCTCGACACCACGGCGCCGGCCACGCCGGCCGTGGTCGTCGTCACGGATGGCCAAGGGCTGCTCAAGGGCCCGATCGCGGCAGGCGGAACCACCGACGATGCCTCGCCCACCTTCAGCGGCAACGGCCTCAAGGCCGGCGACACCGTCAAGGTGTACGACGGCGACACGCTCATCGCCAGCCTGACGGCCGCGAACGACGGCGCATGGAGCATGACGCCGGGCAAGCCGCTGGGCGAAGGCGCGCACAGCATCAAGCACACGATCACCGACGCCGCCGGCAACACCAGCGCCGCCAGCGCGCCGCTGGCGTTCACGGTCGACACCAGCGACGTCGTCGTCAGCATCGGCCATGCGGAGGACAACCAGGGCAGCATCAAGGCCGACCTCGCATCCGGCTCGCGCACCGACGACACCACGCCCACGCTCGTTGGCAAGACCACTGCCGGCGCCCTCGTGACCGTGACGGACGGTGCGAACGGACCGGTTCTCGGCTCGACCACGGCAGATGCCGGCGGCAACTGGCGCCTGGTGCTGCCTGCGCAGAACGAAGGCAGGCACGAGTACAAGGCCACGGCGGTGAATGCCGCAGGCAAGAAGGGCGAAGCCGCCATCGAGCTGACCATCGACACGACCGCACCTGACTCGCCGAAGATCGCCGGTGTCGGCGACGACGTCGGCCTCGTGCAGGGCCCGCTCGCCAACGGCGGCTTCACCGACGACACCACGCCCACGCTCGGCGGCAGCGGCGCGACGGCCGGCGACGTCATCAAGGTCTACGACAACGGCAGCTTCCTCGGCTCCACGACGGTGAAGGCCGACGGCAGCTGGAGCTTCACGCCGACCACGCCGCTGACCGAGGGCGCGCACAAGCTCACCACCACGGCCACCGACCCGGTGGGCAACGAGAGCCCGCAGTCGAGCGTCTTCACGGTCAACGTGGACGTCACGCCGCCCACGGCCAAGGCCACGCTCGTCGCGATCAGTACCGACACCGGCACCAGCGCCAGCGACTTCGTCACCAGCGACCGCACCCTCGTGGCGACGCTCACGGTCGACGCGGCGCTGGAGCCCGGCGCCACGGTGGAAATCTCGCTGGACAACGGCAAGACCTGGAACAAGGCCACGCCCGTCGGCGGCGGCAACTACCAGTTCGACAACACCGCCGCCTCGCTGCCCGACGGCAGCCATACCTTCCTGGCGCGCGTGGTGGACGTGGCCGGCAACGCGGGGCAGCCGACCTCGCAGGTCGTGGTCATCGACAACAGCAGCCCCACCGCCGGCAACGCGGTGGCCGTCACCGCCTACACCGACGACGTGGCGCCCAATACCGGCGACTACGGCAGCGGCACGAGCACGAACGACACCACGCCGGTGCTCAAGGGCACGGTTTCGGGCCTGAAGACCGGCAACATCGTGCAGATCCTCGAAGGCACCGCGCTGCTGGGCACGGCCACCGTCAACGGCAACGCCTGGACCTTCGCGCTGCCGGCCCTGGCCAGCGGCAGCACGCACACCTACAAGGCGGTAATTGCCAACGCGGCAGGCAACAAGGGCACAGCCTCCGCGGACTTCTCGCTGACCGTGAACACGGAGACGCCGATCCAGTCGGCGACCATCCTCAACTTCATCGACGACCAGAACCCGCAACAGGGCACCTTCGCATCGGGCAGCACGACCAACGACACATCGCCGCTGCTCAACGGCACGCTCACCGGCCCGCTCAATGCCGGCAGCGCGGTGGTGATCTATCGCAACGGCCAGCGCCTCGGCGCCGCCGCCCTGACCGGTGACTCCACCTGGACCTTCCAGGACGCCGGCCTCGTCGATGGCACCAGCTACAGCTATGTCGCGCGTGTCGAAGACGCAGCGGGCAACCGGGGCGGCGCCTCGGCGTCCTTCACGCTCACCGTCGACCAGCGTGCACCCACGGCAGCGCCTTCCATCGAAAGCGCCTTCGACGACGTCGCACCGGTCACCGGCTCCATCGCCGCGGGCGGCACCACCAACGATGCCCGCCCCGAGCTGAAGGGCTCGGGTGCCGAACCCAACGGCATCGTCAGGATCTACGACAACGGCACGCTCATCGGAACGGCCACGGTGGACAGCGCCGGCAAGTGGAGCTTCACGCCAGAGGCCGGAAGGGAACTCGCCAACGGCGCCCACAGCCTCACGACGAGCAGCGTCGACGCGGCCGGCAACGAGGGTCCGCGTTCCGCACCGCTGGCCTTCACGGTCGATACCATCGCGCCGTCGCAATCGACGACCATCGTCTCGATCAACGACGACCAGGGCTCGCTGCGTGGAAAGGTGGCGGACGGCGGCTATACCGACGATGCCGCGCCGCAGGTGGCGGGCACGATCTCGGCGGCGCTGCAGGCTGGCGAGAAAGTCGTCGTGCTGCGTGACGGCGCCGTCATCGGCACCGCGACAATGACCGACGCCACCAGCTGGACCTTCGACGACGCCGGCCTGAGCGACGGCCGCACCTACAGCTACACCGCGCGCGTCGAGGACGCCGGCGGCAACCGGGGCGCCATCTCGGGCGGCTATGCCGTCACCATCGACACCTCCGTGCCGATGCAGAAGGCCACGATCTCGACCGTGTTCGACAACGCCGACCCGGTGCAGGGCGACGTCGCCAACGGCGGCACCACCAACGACTCGCAGCCGGAGCTCAGGGGAACGGTGACGGGCGGCCTGGGCGGCAACGAGGTCGTCGCGGTGTATCGCGACAACGTCAGGATCGGCACCGCAACGGTCCTGGGCACGAGCTGGTCCTACACCGACACCAGCGGCCTCGCCAATGCCGCGAGCTACAGCTACACCGCGCGCGTCGAAGATGCCGCGGGCAACGGCGGCGCGGCTTCGTCGCCGTACGTCATCACGCTGAAGCTCTCCGGCCCGCCCACCACTACCACCATCACGGCCGTGACCGACGACGTCGATCCGCAGCAAGGCCCGGTGGCCAACGACGGCTATACCAACGACACCACGCCGAAGGTGACGGGCACGGTCTCGGCCGCGCTGCAGGCGGGCGAGAAGGTCATCGTGCTGCGCGACGGCAAGGAAATCGGCTCCGCGACCATGACGGATGCGACCCACTGGACCTACGCCGACAGCGGCCTCTCCAATGGCCGCAGCTACGTCTACACCGCCCGCGTGCAGGATGCGGCCTCCAATCCGGGGGCCGAGTCGAACGCCCATACCATCCGCATCGACACCACCGCGCCGACGCAGACGGTGAAGCTGGTCCGCGCCATCGACAACGTCGACCCGGTCTCCGGAGACATCCCGGCCAACGGCCACACCAACGACGACACGCCGACGCTCGAGGGCACGATCTCGGCGGCGCTCGGCGGCACCGAGCAACTGCACGTGTTCCGCAATGGCTTGCACGCCGGCATCGCGAAGGTCACGGGCACCGCCTGGACCTTCGAGGACGCCAGCCTCTCGAGCGGCACGACCTACACCTACGAAGCCAGGGTCATGGACTCTGCCGGCAACGCCGGCGCCGCCTCCAACAGCCTGAGCTTCACCGTCAATACCTCGGGTGTCTCCCAGACCGTGCAGATCCTGCGGGTGCTGGATGACACCGAGCCGGCGAAGGGCAACTTGGTCAACGGCGGCATGACCAACGAAACCCGGCCATTGCTCAGCGGCTCGATCTCCACCGCCCTCAATGCAGGCGATGTGGTCGAGGTACTGCGCAACGACAAGGTGATCGGCACCGCCACCGTGACCGGGACGGCCTGGTACCTCCAGGACACGGGCCTGGCCGATGGCATGACCTACAACTACACCGCCCGTGTCGTGAACTCGGCCGGCAACCAGGGTGCGCAAAGCGCGGCCCATGCGATCACCGTCGACCTGAAGGCGCCGACCCAGTCGGTGGCAATCACGAGCTACACGGACAACCAGGACCCGACGCAGGGCACCTTCGGGTCGGGCAGCACGACCAACGACGCGACGCCGCAGCTCAACGGGACACTGGACGGTACGCTCGATGCGGGTGAAATGGTGGCGATCTATCGCAACGGCGTCCGCCTCGGCGCCGCCACCATGACCGGTGCCTCGGCCTGGACGTTCCAGGATTCAGGCCTCGTCGACGGCACCCGCTACAGCTACACCGCCCGCGTCGAGGACGCGGCGGGCAACCAGGGCGGATCTTCGGCAGTCTTCACGCTCGCCGTCGACCGGACAGCGCCTGCGACGGCGCCCTCTATCGACAGCGTGACGGACAACACTTCACCGGTCACCGGGCCGATCACATCGGGCAGTGCGACCAACGACACCCGACCCCAGCTCAAAGGTGCGGGCGCGGAGCCGAACGGCACGGTCAGGATCTACGACAACGGCACGCTCATCGGCACCGCCACGGTGGACAGCGCCGGCAAGTGGAGCTTCACGCCCGAGGCCGGCAAGGAACTGGCCGAAGGCGCACACCGCCTGACGGCGAGCAGCGTCGATACGGCCGGCAACGAGGGGCCGCAATCGAAGACGCTGGACTTCACGGTCGACACCAACGCGCCAACGCAATCGACGGTCGTGACCGCGGTCAACGACAACATCGATCCCCAGCAGGGCACGGTGGCAAACAACGGCTACACCAACGACCTGGCGCCGCAGGTGGAAGGCACCATCTCGGCCGCGCTGCAGGCCGGCGAGAAGGTTGCCGTGCTGCGCGACGGCGTGGTCGTCGGCACAGCAACGATGACCGACGCGACCCATTGGAGCTTCGATGACGCAGGCCTCGCCGACGGCACCAGCTACCGTTATACCGCCCGCGTCGAAGACGCTGCGGGCAACCGCGGCGCCATCTCCAACCGCTACACCATCACGGTCGACGCCTCGCCTCCAGCGCCGGAGCTGCAGGTGACGATCTCGACCGTGTTCGACAACGTCGATCCGGGCCAGGGCAACATTGCCAATGGCGGCACCACCAACGACTCGCAGCCCGAGTTGCGAGGCACGCTGTCGGCCGGCCTGGGCAGCAACGAAGTGGTCGCGGTCTATCGCGATGGCGTGAAGATCGGTCGCGCGTCGGTCTCCGGCACAGGCTGGTTCTTCATCGACGACACCGGCCTCGTCAACGCGACACGCTACAGCTACACCGCCCGGGTCGAAGATGCCGCAGGCAATGCCGGCGTGGCCTCCTCGCCCTATGCCATCACGCTGCAGACCACCGGCCCGACCACCGTTGCCGTGGTCACAGCCGTGATCGACGACGTCGATCCGCAACAAGGCACCGTGGCTGACAACGGCTATACCAACGACACGGCACCGATGTTGACCGGCACCATATCGGCCGCGCTGCGGTCGGGCGAGAAGGTCGTCCTGCTGCGCAACGGCATGGTGGCCGGCACCGCGACCATGACGGATGCAACGCACTGGACCTATGCCGACAGCGGCCTTGCCACCGGTACGACCTACGCCTACGTCGCCCACGTACAGGACGCGGCCTCCAACCCGGGGCCTTACTCCAGCGCCTATACCGTTCGCATCGACACCACGGCGCCGACGCAGACGGTGGTGCTTACCCGCGCCATCGACAACGTCGACCCGGTTTCGGGCGACATCGCGGCCAACGGCAGCACCAACGACGACTCGCCCACGCTGGAAGGCCGCCTCTCCTCCGCGCTCGGCGGTACCGAACAGCTGTATGTGTTCCGCAACGGCCTGAACGTCGGCATCGCGAAGGTCTCCGGCAAGACATGGACCTTCGACGACGCAGGTCTCGCGAGCGGGTCGACCTACACCTACGAGGCCAGGGTCATGGACGCTGCCGGCAACGCCGGTGCCGCCTCCAACAGCCTGAGCTTCACCGTCAACACCTCGGCCGTCTCGCAGGCGGTGCAGATCCTGCAGGTACAGGACGACAGGGATCCTGTACAGGGCAACGTGCCCAACGGCGGCGCGACCAACGATGCCACGCCAACGCTCGGTGGCTCGATCTCGACCGCCCTGAACGCGGGCGACGTGGTCCAGGTGCTGCGCGACGGCACTGTGGTCGGAACCGCCACCGTGACCGGCACCGCCTGGAGCTTCCGCGACACGGGGCTGGTCGACGGCATGACCTACAGCTACACGGCCCGCGTCGTGAACTCGAGCGGCAATCAGGGCGCGCAGAGCGCGGCCTACGCGATAAAGCTCGATCAGGACGCACCGACCCAAACGGCGACGATCAAGAGCTACACAGACAACCAGGACCCGCTGCAAGGCACATTCGAATCGGGCAGCACCACCAACGACGGGGCACCTCAACTCAACGGCACGGTCGGAGGCACACTGGACGCGGGTGAAGTGGTCGCGATCTATCGCGACGGCGTACGCCTCGGCGCCGCCACCATGACCGGCGCCTCGGCGTGGACCTTCCAGGATTCTGGCCTCGTCGACGGCACCCGCTACCGCTACGTCGCCCGCGTCGAGGACGCGGCGGGCAACCGGGGCAGCGCCTCTGCGGTCTTCACACTCAGCATCGACCAGAGCGCGCCCGCGGCGGCGCCTTCCATCGATAGCGTCACGGACAACACGGCCCCTGCCATTGGTGCGATCACGCCGGGCGGTGCGACCAACGACACCCGGCCCGCCCTGACAGGCTCCGCAGCGGAGCCGAACAGCACGGTCAGGATCTACGACAACGGCACGCTCATCGGCACAGCGACGGCGGGCGGTGCTGGCAAGTGGAGCTTCACGCCCGCAACGGGTTCTGAACTGGCCAACGGCGCGCACAGCCTGACGGTAAGCAGCGTCGATGCGGCCGGCAACGAAGGGCCGAAGTCGTCGCCGCTGAACTTCACGGTCGACACGGTTGCGCCCTCCACGGCACCTTCCGTCGAAAGCGTCATGGACGAGACTGCACCGGTCACCGGCGCCATCACCTCGGGCAGCACCACCAACGAAATCCGCCCCGTGCTGAAGGGCAGCGCGGCCGAGCCCAACGGCACTGTCAGGATCTACGACAACGGCACGCTGATCGGCACCGCAACCGCGGACGGCGCGGGCAAGTGGAGCTTCACGCCCGAAGCCGGCAAGGAACTGGCCAACGGCGCTCACCGCCTGACGACAAGCAGCGTCGACGCGGCCGGCAACGAAGGGCCGAAGTCGTCGCCGCTGAACTTCACGGTCGACACGGTCGCACCGTCGCAACTGGCAACGATCACCGCCATCAGCGCCGATACCGGCCTGAGCGCCACCGACTTCATCACCAGCGACACGACCCTCGTCGTCACGGCAACGGTCAACGCCGCGATCGGCGCGGGCGAGAAAGTGCAGATATCGCTCGACAACGGCACAACCTGGAAGGACACGACCCTTGTCTCCGGCAGCACCTACCAGCTGGACAACACCGGCGTGGCGCTTGCGCCGGGCGAACATGCCTTCATGGCCCGCGTCATCGACGCTGCCGGGAACACCGGCAGCCCGACCAGCCAGCGTGTGGTGATCGACACCCAGTCTTCGTCCGGCGTCTCGATCGGCATCGGGTCGATCACCACCGACACCGGAGTCGCCGGTGACTTCATCACCAACGACACCAGCTTGACCATCAACGGCACGCTGACCGGCAAGATGGCAGCCGACGAGGTAGCGCAGATCAGCGCCGACGGCAGCAGCTGGACCAACCTGACGGTCACCAACGGCAGTTGGAGCTACGTCGACGGCAGAGTGCTGACCGAAGGCAGGCACGACTACCGGGTGCGTGTGGTCGACACCGCGGGCAATCTGGCGGCGTCCGCCTCCCAGGCCGTGCTCATCGACATTACCGCCCCGACCACCGGCAACGCCGTGGCCATCACCGCCTACACCGACGACGTGGCGCCCAACACAGGCGACTACGCGAGCGGCACGAGCACAAACGACACCACGCCGGTGCTCAAGGGCACGGTAAGCGGCCTGAACGCAGGCGACGTGGTGAAGATCTACGAAGGCTCGACCTTCCTTGGCGACGCGACGGTTCTCAACGGTACCTGGACGCAGCAGCTCAGCGGCGTAGGCAAGGGCTTGCATGAGTACAAAGCCGTGATCACCGACGCCAGCGGCAACGCCGGCACGGCATCCGCACCGTTCAGCCTGACCGTGAGCCTCGCGCTGCCGTCGATCTCGGTCAGCATCGATTCGATCTCGGAAGACAACGGCGTCAGCTCCACCGACTTCATCACCACGGACAACACCCTGACGGTGAACGGATCGCTGAGCAGGACGCTTGGAAGCAACGAGACGGTGCAGATCCGCCTCGACAACGGAACCTGGGTCAACGTAGCCACAACCGGTACGGCGTGGAGCTACTCCGGCGGCCCGGTGCTGAGCGAAGGACAGCATACCTACCAGGTTCGCGTCGTCGATGCCGCCGGCAACATCGGAGCCGAACAGACGAAGGCTGTGACGATCGACGTCACGCCGCCAGCTGGCAGCATCACGGTCAATGCATTGAGCACGGCCGACACCACGCCCACGATCACCGGCACCGTCTCCGGCCTTGCTGCGGGCGACAGCGTGTGGGTTACCTGCAATGGCGTGACTTACAAGCAAGGAATCGACGCTGCCTTGAAGGTGACGGGTTCGACCTGGTCGCTTTCCATCCCTCAAGCAAATCGGATCAACTGGAACGGTTCATCGGATCTCGTCGTGAATGTGGACGCCAGGATCGTCGACGTGGCCGGCAATGGCGTCAGTGCTGCTTCGAATCCGGGCGTGGTGATCTATCGCGACGCAACCGTGATTCGTTCGCAGAGCTTCGACTACATGGCGGAGGTCCAGCCCTCCCTCATCGGCCGCGGCAAGATTGGAGCCGGCGAGAAGTTGACCGTCGAGGTGGCCGACAGCACCGGCAAGGTCGTGAAGACATTCAGCAGCGCGAGCGACGTGACGATGGACGCGAACCTGGGCGGCTGGAAGATCGCCTCCTCGGCATGGGGATCGACCCGGCTGGGAAGCGGCTCCTACACCGTGAAGGCTTACGTCAACGTTGCGGATGGCTCGGGCGGCCAGGTTTCCGAGGTGGAGACTTTCAGGATCGTGAAGCCGGTCATCAACGACGCGGTGTCGAGCTATGGCGATGATGCCGCGTCGAAGGCCTACGCGCTTTCTGACGGAAGCTACTGGTTGTTCTATGTTTCGGCGAAGGGCGCGCGGGCCACCCAGATGTACGCCGACTATGACCTGTTTGCCCAGAAGTTCTCGCAGCAGGGCGCGAAGATCGGCGGCCAAGTCACCATTTCCGCCACATCGAACGTAACGGACGGGTATTCGACGAACGATCTGCTGCAGTACATCAAATCCTACGATGTTGCATTCAAGGCGGATGGATCGTTCAACGTGTTCTATTCGTCGAACAACAGCATGGTTCCGCACATCAAGAGATTCAACAGCAGCGGCACGGCTCTTGGCCCGACGGAAAATCTCAGGAATCCCGATCCGTACGAAGTGGAGCCAACCTATGTCGCCATGCCGGACGGCCGGTATGCGCTGCTCTATGCCTCAGGAACGATACACAACTACAACATCTATCAGATGCGATTCAGAGCCGACGGATCGGATATCGACATGAATCCTGTAGCACTGACCTCCGGTACCAACTGGATGAACGGCTTTGCCCAGAATGTGCGCAACCTCGGTGCGCCAACCGGGGATCAAACCGGAGTCTGCACTCAAGGCCTCGCGGCAGTTGCCATAGACAACGACAGGTACGCGATGCTCTACATGAGCAACAAGGGTGCCACGACGACCAGCTGGGCGAAGACCGACATGTTTGTGCGCGTCTACGACTTCAACACCGGAAGAATGGTCGGGAGCGAAGTGCCGGCGAACACAAAATTCCTCGGCTATCAGGTTGGCGCGCAAGTCGTGTCACTCAAGGAAGGCGGCTTCGTCACCATCTGGGCGTCCAACCACACCGCCGGGACCTCAAATGGATCAATGGACGAGTTCAACGTCTATGCAAGACGCTTCGCCTGGAACAATTCCAGCCAGTCGATCACGGCCAGCGATCCCGAGGAAGTACGCGTCAACACCACGACGAGCGGCGTCAACGGCGTCGGGTTCGACGGCATGGTTGTTCAGCTTGGCGCTGCGGCTCTTGCCCATGGCGGCTACGTGGTGGTGTGGAGCAAGTCCACCAGTCCCTCGACATCCGAGATTTACGGCCAGACGTTCGATGCAGCCGGCAACAAGCTGGGTGGCGAAACGCAAATATCAGCCGGAGGATGGTCGAATGATCTGGAGCCTGCGGTGACCGCGCTGCCGGACGGCGGCTATGTGGTGAGTTGGACGAAGACCCTGGCACTCGACTATTGGGGCTACAGAGGCGGCTCCACCTATGGATTCCAAGGAGATATCAAGACCATCATAGTGAATGCCGATGGATCGATCCGGGGCGCGGGCGATACCCAGAGCTACCCGGTGACTGCCAGCTACATCGATGGTTCGGGCACGCTGAGCGGCAACGATGCCGTCAACACGCTCGATGGACGCAAAGGTGCCAGCGTGCTCAACGCCGGCGGCGGGAACGACTACATCATCATCAAGGACACCAGCTTCACGTCGGTCGATGGTGGCGCCGGCAACGACACCCTGATCTGGGATTCGACGCAGAACCTCAACTTCAGCGACATCGCCGCAAAGGTGAAGAACATCGAGACCATCCACCTCGGTGACAAGAACGCCAACATCCTGAAGCTGACGCTCGCAGACGTGCTTGGCGCATCGGACACGACCGACACCCTTCTCGTCCAGGGTGGTCGCTCCGACCAGGTGGTGATCGAGGACACCTGGTCGCTGGCTGCCAAGCAGGAGTGGCGCGGGGAAACGTACAACGTCTACACCAACCGGCTGGACAGCGCTGCGTCCCTGTGGGTCCAGGATGGCATTGCCGTTGATCGGCAAGCCTCTCAGCAGGGCGAAACAAGAATCGCCCAGATGAGCATGACGGGGGCGAATGCAACCGCCTGGACCTACGATATCGGCGACCAGTTCGAAGGGCGTAGCGGAAACGACGTATTCGATCTCGTGGGCGGAAGCAGCGACACGGTGCTGTACAAGCTGCTGGCTTCCAGCGACGCCACCGGCGGCAACGGCTTCGACTCTGTCAACGGGTTCACGGTTGGCGCCTTCGAAGCAACACCCGATGCGGACCGCATCGACCTGAGGGAACTGCTGGTCGGTTACAAGGCGGACGCGGGCGACAACATCGCCGACTACCTCAGCGCGACGGTGAGCGACGGCAACACGACGTTGAGCATCGACCGCGACGGATCCGGCAGCGCCTATTCGGAAACGCCGCTTGTCACGCTCAACGGCGTAGCCACCGACCTGGCAACGCTGCTCGCCAACCATCAGCTTGTACTGGTCTGAAGCGCATTGCCGGCCGAGGAAGGAAGGGGGTGCAACCCGCGCCTCACACTTCTTCCCGGCCGGCTTCATGAAGCCTCACAAATGCTGAATCTTCGGGATCACCCGTGTCGTCGTCGAGGGCAGCGGGCACACCGGCGCGCGGCGAGTCCTCGGCAAACCCGAGTTGCAAAGGAGCTCAGTTCTTGATCGAACGTATGTCTCGTGCCGGCGAGATCGTCGTGTTCTCGAGCCGGAAGCTGCAAAGCATCAGGTTCGTCTCGGCCAGCTTCGCGATCTGCGCGGAGGACATGTTGGCAAGGAGATCGGCGAGATCCTTGCCGATACCCAGGCGGTGCATCGCCGCCGCGCCGTCCTCCTTCACCAGCTTCTGCGCCAGAAGCATGTACATCAGGTTGAAGTCGCCAATTTCCTTGTGCAACTGCCTGTCTACGCCACTCAGGTTTTCAAGGGACATCGAGTTTTCTCCAGATCTGATGAGGGAAGGCCGCGAGAGACGACTCTCCAGCGGCCGGCCGCAATCTCTGCGGCATAAGGGGCGGGGATGCTGACGCTGTAGCTGTTGCTCCTGACAACGGCGCCGTAGCTGCAGACGGCTTGGCCCGTGGCGTCGTGGAGCGTCCACCAGACCTGCGTGCCGTCGGGCGCCGAATGCACCACCTCCATCGAAGGCGCACCGATGTTGGCGCCCACGTGGGCGTAGCGCGCATCCACGGTCATCGGCACATGCGGCGGAAATGGCTGGCTGCCGGGCAGGCCGAACCACTCGTCATGGGTGAGCATGCTGGTCGCCGCCGTTTTCCAGACGCGATGGCGCAGGAAGTGCTGGTCTGCATAGCGCAACGAGAACGGCCGGCTCTTCAGATATTCGCGGATGTCGCCCGCCATGTCGGTGAAGACGCCGCGGCACGCGCCCCACATGCCGGCCAGCATCAACTCGGTGTGCGAGTGATAGTCGCGCATCACATGAAACCAGCAGTCCGAGGCGCACCATGCGCGCACCGCCGCCTGGTCGCGGGTGGACAACAGCGAGTCGGCATCTCGAAACTGCACGCGGTCGACCCCGGGATCATCGAGTGCGAGAAAGCGCCACAGGGTGCCCGGCAGGTCCTGGCCGCCAACCGAGCGCGCCTCGATGACCGATGCGCCCGCCGCCACGAGGCGCTCGCACACCGCCGTGGGCACCGAGCCGTCGACGTAGAAGCGGCAGACCCATTCAGGGAAGAACTCATGCGCGGCCCGTACATTGAGCACGGCCATCTCACAGTAGCGCGGGTCGCCGCCGAACAGGCTGAAAGCGATGACGTTTCGCTCGCGGTTCCTTTCGTCGAATCGCGGCAGCACGGGAGAGTCGGCGGTGGAGGCTGCCGCCTCCTTGTCGGCCTCCAGCTTTTTCAGCTCGAGCGAGATCGTCCCGACCTCCCGTACTTCGCTCCACTTGCCCAGATGCCCCGCCGCCTCCGCCAAGCCGTCATAGACGTTCGCGGTCTTCAGGTACTCGGCGACGCCGCGATAGATGTCGTAAGCCTGCTCCGGCTGACCCAGCCGCATTCGGCACAGCGCGACATCGGCCAGTGGCTGCGGGCTGCGGGTGGCCTGCCAGGCCTGCGTCGCGAACGCCAACGCCCGGGTGAAGTCGCCCACTTCGAAGGCGGTTCGAAACTGCTCGCCCAACTGGTTCAGGGCAGGCTGCGAGATTGCAGGCCCGCGGCGCGGAATGGGCACTCTTTTCATTCGGGCCTCTCAGCGCTCGCGCAAGGCTTCACGAGCCTTGTTCAGCGGCTTGAGCAGATAGTCCAGCACCGACTTGCTGCCCGTGTGGATGTCCACCGTGGCGATCATTCCGGGCACGATAGGGAAGCTCTGCCCGCTCTTGTTCTTCAAGTGATCGACATCTGTGCGGATGTACACGCGGTAGTAGTACACGTCGCGCTTCACGTCGTCCTGGATGGTGTCGGGCGAAATCGTCGTTACCCTGCCCGGCAAGCCGCCGAAGATGGCGTAGTCGTAAGCCGTCAGCTTCACCGCCGCTTCCTGGCCCGGGTGGATGAAGGCTACGTCTCGCGGCGAGATGCGCGCCTCGACCAGCAGCTTCTCGTCGAGCGGCACGATCGCCATGAGCTTGCCGCCCGGAGGCAGCACACCGCCCACCGTGGTCACCGCGATGTCCTTCACGATGCCGCGCACCGGCGAGACAAAGGTCAGCCGCGTGAGCGAGTCGGAACGCCCGCGCGTCACCGAACGCTGTGCCTCGATCTCGGCGTTGGCCTTGGCGAGGTCTTCTCGTGCCTTCACGTAGTACTGGCTCTTGAGGTCGGCGGCCTTGGTCTCGGCCTCGTTGATCTGACGCTTCAGGCGCAGCACCTCGACGTCGCTTGCGGCGCCGCGCGACACCAGCGGCTCGGTCAGCGCAAGCTCGCGGCGCATCAGCGACAGCGCCTGGGTCACGCCAGCCAGGCTGCTCGACAGCTGCTCGCGGCGCGACTGGTAAAGCGCAGTTTCGGTGCGCACAAGGTCGGTGTCGGAGCTCACTTCCGGGGGAAACACCAGCGGCGTGCCGCCTACTTCGGCCGTGAGCCGCGCCGACATGGCCAGCGCGGCGCGCACGCGCGAGGCGCTTTCCTCCACGGTCGATTCGGTCTTGGTCCTGTCCAGTTGCGCGAGCACCTCTCCCGCATCGACGATGTCGCCCTCGCGCACCTTCAGGTCGACCAGGATGCCGCCCTCGAGCGACTGGATCATCTGCTCGCGCGATGAAGGCACGACCTTGCCCGCGCCGGTGGAGACCTCGTCGAGCCTGAAAAGCCAGGCCCATGCCAGCAGCGCGAGCAGCAGCGCCGCAATGATCCACACGAGCAGCGATGCGCGCGGCAGCGGCGGCTCGGGCGGCGAATAGTAGGCGGCGGGCGCGGTCTTCGAGCGTTCCGTCTTCTGGAAAGGAGATTTCGCGCGCGGCGGCCTAGCGCCTGCGGCAAGACCGGGCGGCATCGTCATGCCGACCGTGGCTGGCGCCTTCACCCGGATTTTCTCAGGCGTTGCCATGGGAGAGCCTTCCAAGAACCTGGTCCTTCGAACCGTCCATCACGATGCGGCCGCCGTCGATCACGACGATGCGGTCCACCCACTGCAGCACCGGCATTCGATGCGTTGCCACCACCAGCGTGCGCGGCCCCATCCAGTTGCCCACCAGATCGATCACCTGCCGTTCGGAGACCTCGTCGAAGTGCGCTGTCGGCTCGTCGAGCAGCACGATCGACGGCTGCCGGATCAGCGTGCGCGCCAGCAGCAGTGCCTGCCGCTGCCCACCCGAGAGACCCAGGCCGCCCTCGTGGATGAGCTCGTCCAGCCCCTCGGCGCGCGATTGAAGAAAGGGCAATGCACCCGCCATCGCGATGGCCTCGAACACCTGGTCGTCGGTGGCGAGCGGCATGCCCATGGTCACGTTCTCGCGGATGGAACCGTGGAAGAGCCGTGCGTTCTGCGTGAGCAGGCCAATGTCGCGGCGCAGGTCGGCCGGATCGATCAGCGACAGGTCGAGCGCATCCAGCGCCACGTGGCCCTGCTGCGGCGACTGCAGGCCTGCCAGCAGTTGCAGCAGCGTCGACTTGCCCGCGCCCATGCGGCCCAGCAACGCGACCTTCTCGCCTGCCTGAATCTGCAGTTGCGCGACCGTGAGCGCCGGGCTCTTGTCGTCCTTGCCGTAGCGGAACTCCACACCGGCCAGGGCGTAATGCCCCTGCAGCGCCGGCGCATGCACCAGCCGTGCGCCGTCGGCCTGGTCGACCGGGCGCTGCATGAGCTGGTCGAGCCCGCCCCGCGCCACCTTGGCCTGCTGCCAGCGCGCGAACACGCCCGACAGCTGCGCCAGCGGCGAAATCATGCGAGATGCGAGGATCGACGAGCCCACCAGCGCGCCCGTCGTCATGTCGCCCCGCATAACGAGAAAGCAGCCTGCCAGCAGCACCACGGCATACACGATGCTCTGCACTTCCTGCGTCCAGGTCATGAGCAGGCTCGTGAGAAAGCGCTGCCGCATGCTGACGCCGGCGGACACGTCGTTGACGTGGTTCCACTGGTTCTGGAAGCGCGGCTCGGCGCGCATGAGCTTGATGTCCTCGATGCCTTCGACCACTTCGACCAGCAAGGCATTGCGCAACGCCGATTCGCGCATTCCTTCGCTCGCCAGGCGTGCCAGCGGCTTCTGGATGAGCAACCCCGGAATGACCAGCAACGGCACTGCCGCCAAGGCCACCAGCGCGAGTGGCCCGGCCACCAGCCACAGAACGACGAGGAACAGCAGGAAGAACGGCAAGTCGGCCACCGCGGAGATGGTGGTGGAGGTAAGCAGCTCCCTCACCTGCTCCACCTCCCTCACCTGCGCGATGAAGGAGCCCGTGGACTTGGAGCGAGCGTCCGTACGCACACGCAGCGCATGACCGAACACCACATCCGATACCTTGAGGTCGGCGCGCTTGCCGACCACGTCGGAGATGTGCGTGCGCGACACGCGCAGCATGAACTCGAAGGCCACCGCCAGCATCACGCCGCCGAACAGCACCCACAGCGTCGACTCCGACTGCGCGGGCACCACGCGGTCGTAGATCTGCATCGAGAAGATCATCGACGCAAGTGCCAGCACGTTAGCGAACACCGAGGCCAGCATGATGTCGCCGTAGCGCCGCCAGTCGCGCAGCGCGATGGCCCAGAACCAGTTCGCCTTGTAGGGCTTGATGTAGTCGTCCACCCGCGCATCGGGCACGGCGGTGTTCGGCCGCAGCACGGCCACGCGTTTCGCGCGGCGGCGCAGTTCATCGAGCGGCAGCGCCGTCTCGAGCCCGTGGTCGCCGCCGAGCAGCACGCCCAGTTGCCCACGTCCGTTGGAGGCACGCACCACGCCGACCTCCCCGTTGTCGAACTCCACCACCAGCGGCAGGCGCCATGGGTCGAGCATCGCTTCGGAGAACTCGCCCAGGCGCAGCGTCAGGCCGAGCTGGCGGGCCATGTGATCGAGCAGCGTGTCGAGCGGCGCGCCACGCTCCCAGGCCAGCGAGACGCGCACGCTTTCTTCCGAGGCGCCGATGCCGTAGTGGCGGGCGACGAAGAGCATGGCGTCGAGCCAGCTCGTGTACTGCGAAGGCAACTTCATGGAAGCAGTTCAATTCCCTGGACGGTGGTGTTGTTCAAGCCGTAGTACGCGCGGGCCTGGCCGGTGGCGCCTATGTAGCCGATGCGGCTGGCCCAGAGGTCGTGCAGCACGGCCTCCTGGTCGGCGGCGGCCTGGTGAATTTCCTGCTCGGCATTGAGCAGGTCGAGGATGGAACGGGTGCCGAGCGTGTACTGCTCGCGGTATAGATCGCGTGCCTCGGCAATGCTGCGGCGCCGGTCGGCCAGCACGCCCAGGCGCGCCTGCGCGCCGATGACCTGCTCGCGGAAATTGCGCACCTGGTCGCCGGCGTTGAGGCGAGCGGTTTCGATGCGCATGCGTGCGGCCTCCTCGGCGGCGACGGCGGCGTCGACCTGGGCTTCGAGCGCGCCGCCCTGATACAGCACGCTGGAGAGGTTGAGCATGACCGAGTGAGAGCCACCGCTGCGCTCCGGAACGCCGGAGTTCATGCCGCCCAGGGGCCTGTTGACGGAAGCGTCGAGGCTGAGGGTGGGATAGCGCTGGGCCCTGGCGACTTCGAGCTGGGCGGTGGCGACGCGGCGTTCGGCTTCGGCGGCCAGCACTTCGGGCATGAGGCTGGTGTCGGGCTGCAGGTCGACACGCAGTTCGCTCGCCAGGCGCTCCGGCAGCGGGGCCATGCGCGGCGGCACGGAACGCCCCAGCAGCGTGCCCAGGCGCTCGCGCCACTGCGCCAGTTGCGACTTCACTTGCAGAAGGTTGGCACGAGCGCTGTCCACGCGCGATTCGGCCTGGATCGGGTCGGCCTTCGTACTGAGACCGGCATTGGCGCGCAGCCGCGCGGTCTCCAGCACTTTCTCGACCGCCTGCACCTGCTCCTGTGCAATGGCGACGAGCGATTGGTAGCGGTGCGTCATGACCACGGCTTCGGCCGCCTGCTGTGCGACGGCGTCGATCTGCTTGAGGATCGCCGCCTGCTGGCGCTGCACCTGTGCCTCCGACTGCCCGACCGCACCGGAGACCTTGCCGAAGTCGTACAGCATCTGCGACACCGAGGCGGTGGCGAGCGCGCCATTGCTGCGCCCCTGGCCTGCGGGACCGCGGCCGTTGACGCCCGCGCCCATGCCGACACGCACCAACGGGTAATAGCCGGCGCGTGCCACGTCCACGCCACCCGACTGCTGGGCCAGCATGGCAATAGAGTCAGAGATGGACGGATGGCGCGCCACCGCCTGCCGCACGGCATCGGCCAGCTCCAGCGGCGTCGTGGTTTCGGCAGCCTCGGGCAATGCGGGGCCGGGCTTGACGCCCAATTCCTTGGCCAGCGCGCTGGGGGCCAGCCGTCGTGAAAGCTTCAGTTCGCTGTAGTCGCTTTGCGCGAAAGCAGGCGAGCAGGCCGCGAGCAGACACGCCGCTGCCAGCCGCCGATGAATGAGTTCTTTGTTCATGTGTTTTGGTTCAAGGGCGGACGGGGGCGACAAAGCCTGGGCCGCCGGTACGGTGCCTGCATTCGGCAACGGGCAGAAACGTGGCTGTTGCCATCGCCATCGTGATCACAGGAGATCACCTTGCCCCCATCTCATTTACAGAGATTCGATTGCCCCCGCCAATTCGCGGGACCAGTAGATGCGACAAGCTCGTCCACCAGGGAAATTACCATCGACTGGAAAATTCCTGGGCGAAGGTGGTACGTAATTCATAGCCGTACCCAAAGACTGCTTTCAAAATCAGCCCGTTCGCGGGTTCTATGCGCAGCTTTTTTCTAAGTTTTGCAACATAGACGTCAAGCACGCGAGAGCGAGAAGCAGAAAGATCGCGGCGAAGCAGGAAATTGAGACTGCTCCTGGCCAAAGGCAAATCCATGTTCTGGAAAAAATGGAGCGCCAGATCGTACTCGCGCCGCTGCAAGGCGATTTCCCGCTCTTCGTAGAAAACTTTTCTTTCGTCGAGCTGGAACCTGTAGTTTTTAAAGGCCAGAACCCCTTTGCCCGTCGTAGCAGATTTAGTCGAGGCACCGCGGCTGAGTAAATTCCTTACCCTCAGCCGTATTTCCGCAGCATCAAAGGGAGGAAAGACAAAGTCGAAATTGCTCTCCGCATGGAGTTTTCCACCCGAGCGCAATTGCCACGCGGCTTTGCTTTCGTTGACCACAAACAAAACCGGCGCGCTCGAAAGGCTGCGAATGGCTTTAAGCCAATTGATATTTACGTCCGCAGGCAAGTTCAAAAGCAGCAGACCAAAGCGGTCGCCCGCCTGAAGGGCCTTCATGAGATCGCCTAACGTGTCGAACGCCACCGACGCGCAACCCAGCCTATCAATGCTCTTTCGCAAATCAGGGCAGCTGGTACCGGAATCGTCGAGGGCAACAATAGGAAACTGCGGTTCGCCCGAAACCAAGGCTGCTGCACCGGCTGCTGTGCCCACGGAAGCGCTCGCAGCGCCGGGCCCATCAGGAGAGAGCATCTCCAAGGCTGACGGCAATCGGCCATAGCCGGAATAAGTGGAACTGGCTTGGGACAACAGGGCGGGGTGCACACCAGCCCCGCCGAGGCATTCGCCCTCCTGTTTTGTTCCTGGCGCCATTCCGATGTTAGGGACGTGGCCCTGTGCTTCCAGGTTCGGGGATCGGCTACAAGACTCTGGGGAAATCATTCCAACCTCTCAAGTTCAAAGGTGAACGTCTAGAGAGGCTTGTGGCTGCACTCCGCTAAGACCGTTCGGCCAGCGGAATGTATCGTTTTATTACCAGCACAATTAATGACATGTTTTTGCAATTAATGTCATTAAAAGGCAGTTCGCAATCCGGAGGAATTGTTTACCCAAGCTCGAGCCGGAGCCTGAGGAGCATCTGCAGAACAATATTTGCACCAAATCTGTGCGTTACTGCTCCCGAGAAAATTTCATGCCGCAGCAATGATTCCTAGCTTATGGCACAGCAAAGTCGCCACAAATTTCACGAAAACCGTGAACTAGTTCACGCTATAGTGGTAACTTCTTGAGCAGGAAAAGTACGATCTACCACTTTTGTATACACAAATCGTTAGTCGGAGACTCTCTGGGGCGGCAAGGGCAGCGTCAGGCGAAACACCGTACCGGTGCTGTTGCTGGAGACCAGCACGACATCGCCGCCATGCAAACGGGTGATCGCACGTGAAATATGAAGGCCAAGACCGGATCCCGGCACCAGCGAAGAATTACCGCCTCTGAAATAGCGCTCGAACAACTCGCCCTTCTCGGAATCCGGAATCGGATTTCCTTTGTTTGAGACTGTCACACTGAAAATATTGGCGCCTGCATCGCATTGCACATCTACAATCGAATCCGCCGGAGAGTATTTGATGGCATTCAAAAGCAAATTTCGAACTGCCATTTCTATTTTTGCCTGATCTCCTTCAAACAAAATTGGCCGGCGGACCGCATTGATATTCAAACGCGCATGCTCATCAGGCAAGCCTACATTACGAACGTTTTCAATCACGCTACAAAGATCGAAGCTTCGGAAGGTTGCGCGCACCCCGGATTCCAGAGCATCGTCCAACAAGATATTTTCTACAAGCGTGGTGAGGCGGCGAGTGGCTTTGCGGATTTTCTCCGTACTGCGCTTTACGCGCTCGTCACTTCCCGATGGTGACAACCCGAGCGCTTGGGCCACTGCATCGATGATGGCTAGTGGCGTACGGAATTCATGCGAGAGGATTGCGACAAATTCGCGCTGGCGTACACGATCCTCCAGTGCAAGCTTTGCGACTTTCATCGAATTGAAAGCCCGCTTTCTCTCCGCCCTCAACCTCAGTTCGGACTGCCTGGAGCGACTCACCACTGCAATGTTGAGTACTGCCAGATTCGCCACCTGAGTGAACTGCATCAATGACTCCGTGACGAACGACTGCTCCAGTCTCACGACGCCCAGCAGCACCATGGAGTAGAAGAGCCACGACGAATTTACGACGAAGAACAAGAACGCAGCGAACAGTTGATGAAGAGCCTTTCTATGCGCAATGACCCAGGCGATGAATATTGTATTGAAAACACCGACAGCAATTTCAAGATAGAGCAACCATCCGATTGCATTTTCTATTACCCCGAGCAAGGCAAATATGACTGCCAGGAAGAAAATGAATGCCAC
The DNA here is from genome assembly GCF_965279555.1 of Variovorax sp. Classification (NCBI taxonomy): domain Bacteria; kingdom Pseudomonadati; phylum Pseudomonadota; class Betaproteobacteria; order Burkholderiales; family Comamonadaceae; genus Variovorax; species Variovorax sp. The sequence goes on from NZ_OZ257247.1 coordinate 3,355,127, forward strand.
CAGATACATGAGCTTGGCGGCCCAATCCGAATATTCCGCATAGGTGAAAAACCGGCATACGAACACGGCGGAAATCGACATGAGTGCACAGGCGGTCGCATCAACGAAACGATCTGCATACACCGGATTGTCCGGAAAAAACAGAGAGCTGGAATATCCCTGCAGTGCAAACACCGCCGCCAGCATCACGATCAGGAACAGCGAATATATAAAATAATTGCTGTCCCGGGTCCATTTCCAGAAAATCAGATTCATCAGCACCATGACACCAACGGATCCAAAAAATGCAGAAAAGAAAAGACTTCTTTTCAGTTCGACTTTTTTGAATTCTGATTTCTGCCAAAGATTCAGATCGAGGATGGTCACTCCGTGGGTCTTGACCCTGAAATAATACGTTCTCGGCATTGAATCCACGACGAGCGGGAATGCCATGATGCTGGACTGAATCTCCCTTTCCAGAAAGGAAAATTGATCACCCACCTTGTTGGATGAAATTTTTCCGTCGGGAGCCACGAAATACATCTCGACTTCATCGATCCAGGCCGGAAATATTTGCACGACCCAGTCAATCGGAGTGCCGACTTCGTGCTGCAGCGAGACCCGCATCCACAAGGCATCGTTGGAATATCTGTCCTGAGAGCGAATATCTTCACGGACGAAGCTGTATTTTTGCGGTTCTGAGACGATATCGTTCATAGTGACCTTCCCGGTAGGGTCACGAAACACCTCCACCTCCTTCGCCAACGAAATCGGACCATCATCGCCCTGCCCCTTCTTGAGAACGACTCCTTCCGCGCCCTGGCACGACAGCCAAAAAATCAGTCCGAATATCAAAAACAGGCAGCGATTTTTTTTCATTTCATTGATTTGTCTGGCTCGCCGTCGAAACTATCGCCGAGGCCGAGGAAATATGCACCATGAACATTACGAAAATCGACAGCGACGAAAAAATAATCGTCTACCTGATCGAAGATGAAGAGGACCTGCAAGAGGCACTCGTATATAGCCTCAATCAGATGGACATCGAGGCTTATGGTTTTTCCACGGCGTCCGCGTTTTATCGGGCCTACGCGGTCCGCCGATGCGACATCGTGGTCATCGACATCGGGCTTCCGGACGAAAACGGATTTTCAATTGCGCAGCACCTGCGTTCGGCCAGCAACGTGGGAATCGTGTTTGCGACCGCACGCCACGAACTCAGCGATCGGGTTCGCGGCCTGCGTGACGGTGCGGATGCCTATTTCGTGAAGCCGGTGCATGCCGAAGAACTTGCCGCTTCGCTGCAGGCCATCCACCGGCGCATCAAGGTGTCCGAGCGCAGTTCCCGTGCCACCCCCCTGCAGGCCGAGACCACAAGAGGTACAGGGCGCTGGGAGCTCAGGGAAGAAGACTGGATCCTCTGCGACCCCGGCGACCGGATGCTGCGCCTCACCATGTCCGAGCGAGCCATCGTGGGATGCCTGTTCAAGCGGCGCGACAAGCCTGTCGACCGCACGGAACTCGCGGCCGCACTCGGCGGCGATCTCGAGCATTTCGATCTTCAGCGCGTGGACGTTGTAATCAGCCGCCTTCGGCGCAAGGCACTCGCGGCGGGCATTTCGCTGCCGCTGCACACCGTCAGAGGCACCGGCTACCGATTCCGGGCCTGAGCGCCCTCGCCCGGCCCCCGCTCATCAGGGAATCTACGGATATATGATTCCTTGAATGGTCTTGATTGCGTGCAGTTTTTGTATACAAATAACGCATCCGAAAGACGGCGCGAAATTTGCGTCAAAAACTGCTCCCAACCCCTACCTATCCGCACAAGGAAAGAAGACCATGAGCACAGTCGTCAGCCAGGCCCCCACGGGGACAAGCGAAGCCGGCATTGCGCCGCACGGCGAGTCGAACGCAGTCATCAAGCCCGGCTACCACCCGCGGCTGACCAACGAAGACCTCGCGCCGCTGAAGAAACAGACCTGGGGGCAATACAACATCTTTGCCTTCTGGATGTCCGACGTGCACAGCGTGGGCGGCTACATCACCGCCGGCAGCCTGTTCGCGCTGGGGCTGTCGAGCTGGCAGGTGCTGGTGTCGCTGCTGGTGGGCATCGTGATCGTGCAGTTCTTCTGCAACCTCGTGGCCAAGCCCAGCCAGGTGACGGGCGTGCCCTACCCCGTGGTGTGCCGCGCGCCTTTCGGCGTGCTGGGCGCCAACATCCCGGCCATCATCCGTGGGCTGATCGCGGTGGCCTGGTACGGCGTGCAGACGTACCTCGCGTCGGCGGCCTTCATGGTGCTGGCGCTGCACATGGCGCCGGGCCTGGCGCCTTACGCCGACGTGGCGCAGCACGGCTTCGTCGGCCTGTCGGCCCTGGGCTGGGTCGCGTTCATGGTCATGTGGGTGCTGCAGGCCTTCGTTTTCTGGCACGGCATGGACGCCATCCGCAAGTTCATCGACTGGGCCGGTCCGGCGGTGTACGTGGTCATGGCCGTCCTGTGCGGCTGGCTGGTGTGGAAAGCCGGCTGGAGCAAGATCGACCTGAACCTGGGCGGCATCAAGTTCCAGGGCTGGGACGCGCTGCCGGTGATGCTCTCGGCCATCGCGCTGGTGGTGAGCTACTTCAGCGGACCGATGCTCAACTTCGGCGACTTCTCTCGCTACGGCAAGAGCTTCGACGCGGTGAAGAAGGGCAACTTCTGGGGCCTGCCGGTGAACTTCGTGTTCTTCTCGCTGCTGACCGTCATCACCACGGCAGCCACACTGCCCGTTTTTGGTGAGCTCATCACCGATCCGGTGCACACCGTGGGCAAGATCGACAGCACCACCGCCGTGGTGCTGGGCGCGCTGACCTTCATGATCGCCACCATCGGCATCAACATCGTGGCCAATTTCGTGTCGCCGGCGTTCGACTTCTCGAACGTGGCGCCGCAGCACATCAGCTGGCGCACGGGCGGCATGATCGCCGCTGTGGGCTCGGTGTTCCTCACGCCCTGGAACCTCTACAACAGTCCCGAGGTCATTCACTACACGCTCGACGTGCTGGGTTCGTTCATCGGGCCGCTGTTCGGTATCCTCATTGCCGACTACTACATCGTGCGCAAGCAGCGCATCGACGTGGACGCGCTCTACACCATGAGCCCCAAGGGCGAGTACTGGTACAGCGGCGGCTACAACCCGAAGGCGATCCAGGCGCTGGTGCCGTCGGCCATCGTGCCCATTCTTTGCGTGATGGTGCCGACGCTGCGCGGCGCCGCCAACTATGCGTGGTTCATCGGCATGGGCCTGGGCTTCATCCTGTACGCGCTGCTGAACCGCAACAGCAAGACCTGAAACACTGAAAGAGAAAGAAAGGGACCGCGCCGTGCGCATCAAGATCATCAACCCCAACACCACCTGGAGCATGACCGAGAAAATCGGCGCGTGCGCCCGCGCGGTGGCGCACGCCGGCACCGAGATCGTGGCTGTGAGCCCGGCCATGGGCCCGGTCTCCATCGAGAGCCACTACGACGAAGCGCTGGCCGTGCCGGGGTTGCTGCAAGAGATAGCGGCGGGCGAACGCGAAGGCATCGACGGCTACGTGATCGCCTGCTTCGGCGACCCGGGCCTGAAAGCCGCGCGCGAACTGGCAAGCGGACCCGTGGTCGGCATCGCAGAGGCGGCGATGCACCTGGCCAGCATGGTCGGCAGCCGCTTCAGCGTGGTCACGACGCTGGGGCGCACCATGGGCCAGGCCTGGCACCTGGCCGAGATCTACGGCATGGAGCGCTTCTGCGCCAACGTGCGCGCCTGCGAACTGCCGGTGCTCGAACTCGAGGAACCCGGCTCGCGGGCCCGCGAGCGCATCGTCGACGAATGCCGGCTCGCGCTGGAGGAAGACGGCTCCGACTGCATCGTGCTCGGCTGCGCCGGCATGACCGACCTGTGCGCGCACATCGAACAATTGCTGGGCGTGCCGGTGATCGACGGCGTGGCCGCGGGCACCAAGCTCATCGAGTCGCTGGTGACGCTGAAACTGCGCACCAGCAAGCGCGGCGAACTGGCAAAGCCCCTGCCGAAGCCCATCATTGGCGCGCTCGAAGGCTTCACCCTGCCGCGCTAGGCCACAATCCGCGCATGCCCCGCGCCAGTTCCAAACCTCCCGTTTCCGACGCCTCTTCCGCTGCAGCCGCGCCGCCCGATGACGGCGCCGCACCGGCGGACAAGCAAAGCTCCATCGAGAGCATTGCCAACGACATCGCCACCGCCATCGTCGAGAAGCGTTTGCCGCCCGGCACCTGGCTGCGCGAAGAAGCGCTGGGCCGCGTCTATTCGGTGAGCCGCACCAAGGTGCGCGCCGCGCTGCTGATGCTGTCGAAGGACAAGCTCATCGAGATGATTCCCGACAAGGGCGCCTTCGTCTGCCAGCCCACCGTGGAAGAAGCACGCGAGGTGTTCGCGGTGCGCCGCATCCTCGAGAGCGAGGTGGTGCGCCTCTTCATTGCCAACGCACGGCCGCGCGACTACCAGGTGCTCGAGCAGCACATCAAGTTCGAGCGCACCACGCTGCGCCAGACCACCACCATGGGCACCGTGCGCGAGAAGCTGCTCGGCGACTTCCACGTGGCGCTGGCCGAGGCCACGGGCAACCGCACGCTGGCCGAGCTGGTGCGCGAGCTGGTGGCGCGAAGCTCGCTGATCGCGATGCTGTACCACTCGTCGAACGACCCGCACTGCTCGTCCGACGAGCACGCCGAGTTCCTGCGCCTGTGCCGCAAGGACGACCCGGAAGCCGCGGTGACGAGCATGATCGAACACCTCGAGCGCATCGAGGCCAGCCTCTCGCTGGACACCGAGAAGCCCGACCGCCAGCTCGACCTGGTGAAGGCACTGCTGGCCTGAGGCTGACGCCGTGCATCACAGCCCGAACCATCCGGGCCTGGGCACGGCCCTGCGCCGGATGCGCCTGCTGCGCAGCATCAAGCAAACCCATTTCGCGCAACTGATGGGCGTGAACCAGGCGACTGTGTCGCGCTGGGAGCGAGGGCAGCTCGCGCTGTCCGCCGCGCAGCAGGACGCGGCATTGAAGCGGCTGGTCGAATCCACCATCGCCTGAGCGCGGGCGCCCGATGCGCGCATAGCTCATGCGTGGACGCCCTCAACGTCGGCCGATAGTCTTGCAGCCATGACCATCCTGATCACCGGCAGCGCCGGCCACCTCGGCGAGGCCCTGATGCGCACGCTGCGCGCGGGTTCGCAAGACTCACGCGGTATCGACATCGCGCCCTCCCCCTTTCACCGACCGCACAGGTTCCATCACGGACCGAGCCTTCGTGCGCGACTGCATGCGCGGCGTGCGCACTGCGTGATCGTGCTGAAGACTTCTTGCTTCTTTCCCGAGGAAGACGACGATGCCACTGTGCGAAGCCTCTATTCGCCGCACAACGCGCAGGCCAACGAACTGCTGCATCGCCGCGTCGACATCGAGGACGTGGTCGACGCGCACCTGCTGGCGGCCAGGCAAGCACCGGCTATCGGCTTCGGCCGCTACATCGTCTCGGCCACCACGCCCTTCACGCAGGAAGACCTGCCGATGCATGAAGGCCGCGACTTCCGCAGCCAGCCGGCACGAGACGTGGGCAGCAAGGGCTACCACGGCGAAGTGTTCGACGAAGGGCCGTATCCCGCCGCCTGAGCGACTCCTGGCGGAATGAACCCGGCCTGCTTCGGGTTTTTCCGGGTCAAGATTGTCGCATAAGTTGTATACAGTTTCGCGTACACATTGAGGCATGCGCCGTGGCAAGCCACGCCGCCCCGCCTCTTCCCTTGCGCAGCAGGAGACAACGATGACGGCCGACGCCACACTTTCCCAAGTCCATCCCGTGGACCAGCGCTTGCCTTCGGGCAAGCTCGCGGCCCTCGGATTGCAGCATGTGCTGGTGATGTATGCGGGGGCCGTCGCGGTGCCGCTGATCGTCGGGCGCGCGCTCAAGCTCACGCCCGACGAGGTCGCGCTGCTGATCTCTGCCGACCTGTTCTGCTGCGGCATCGCCACGCTGATCCAGGCCCTCGGCGCCACGCAGTGGTTCGGCATCAAGCTGCCGGTGATGATGGGCGTGACCTTCGCGTCGGTCGCGCCGATGGTGGCCATCGCCAACGCCAACCCGGGGCAGAACGGAGCCCAGCTGCTGTTCGGCTCGATCATCGGCGCGGGCGTGGTGTCGATACTGATCGCGCCGCTGGTGAGCCGCATGCTGCGCTTCTTTCCACCGGTGGTCACGGGCACGATCATCGCGGTCATCGGCATCAGCCTGATGCGCGTGGGCATCAACTGGATCTTCGGCAACCCGGTGGGCCCGACCGCGCCCGCGCTGGTCGACCCGGTCTACGCCAAGTGGCTCGCCGAGGTGACGTCGCCGGGCAGCTCGATTCCGGCCGTGCCCAAGGGCTTCGCGATCATGCCCACGGTGCCCAACCCCAAGTACGCGGATCTTTCGGGCTTCGGCGTGGCAGCACTGGTGCTGGTGTCGATCCTGCTGATCGTCAAGTACGCCAAGGGCTTCGTCGCCAACATCTCGGTGCTGCTGGGCATCGTGATCGGCGCGGTGGTGGCGTCCATTACCGGCCTCATGACCTACGAGAAGGTGGGCAAGGCCGCATGGGTCGACGTCGTGCTGCCCTTTCACTTCGGCATGCCGCAGTTCGACCCGATCCTGATCCTCACCATGACGCTCATCATGATCGTGGTGATGATCGAATCGACCGGCATGTTCCTCGCGCTCGGCGAGATGACCGGGCGCAAGATCGACCAGAAAGACCTGGCGCGCGGCCTGCGCACCGACGGCCTGGGAACGCTGATCGGCGGCATCTTCAACACCTTCCCGTACACCAGCTTCTCGCAGAACGTGGGCCTCGTGGCCGTCACCGGCATCCGCAGCCGCTATGTGTGCGTGGCCGGCGGCGCGATCCTGATCGTGCTGGGCCTGCTGCCGAAGATGGCCGCGCTGGTGGAGTCTCTGCCCACGGTGGTGCTCGGCGGCGCGGGCCTCGTGATGTTCGGCATGGTGGCCGCCACCGGCATCCGAATCCTGTCGGGCGTGGACTTCAAGAACAACCGCCACAACGCGATGATCGTTGCGGTGTCGATCGGCATCGGCATGATTCCGCTGATCGCGCCCAACTTCAAGCAATGGATGCCGCATGCGATTCACTCGCTGATCGAGTCGGGCATCCTGCTGGCCTCGATTGCCGCCGTGCTGCTGAACCTGTTCCTCAACGGCGCGAAGCACGACGAGCAGGCCGTGATCGCCGCGGCCAAGCAGGCCGAGGCGCACTGAGCCTTCCCGGGTCAGATCATCGCCAGCGGCCCCTTGCGCCGCGGCGGCGGGTGCAGGCGGTCTATTTCTTCCAGCGTCGCCGCGTCGAGCTTCAACTCCGCGGCGGCCAGGTTTTCCTTCAGGTGCGCAGCACGCACCGCCTTCGGGATCGCTGCCACGCCGGGTCGGGCGATCACCGCGGCCAGCGCCAGCTGAGCGGCCGTCACGCCCAGCCGCGCAGCCAGTTCCCCCAACGCCTTGTCTCCCGCCAGCGCGCCCTGGTCGATAGGGCTGTAGGCCATCAGCGGCATGCCGCGCTCGCGCTGCCAGGGCAACAGGCTGAACTCGGGTCCGCGCTCACCCAGCGACAGGTACACCTGGTTGGCCGCGCAGCCCGGCCCGCTGCCGGCGAGCGGCTCCAGCTCTTCCATGTCGTCGGTGTCGAAGTTGCTCACGCCCCAATGGGCGATGCGGCCGTCGGCCACCAGCGACTGCATTGCGGCGACGGTGTCGCGCAGCGGGTGGTTGCCGCGCCAGTGCAGCAGGTAGAGGTCGATGGCGTCGAGCCCCAGCCGCTTCAGGCTGCGTTCGCAGGCTTCGCGCGTGCCGCGCCGGCTTGCGTTGTGCGGGTAGACCTTGCTGACGATGAACAGCGCCTCGCGGCGCACGTCGCCTGCGCGCAGCGCATCGGCAACGGCCTGGCCCACGACGGTTTCCGCGCCGCCTTCGCCATACATCTCGGCGGTGTCGATGAGCCGGTAGCCCAGGGCGATGGCCTCGCGCACGGCAGCGACTTCGGCCGCGCGGCGGCTCGCGTCCTCGCCCATGCGCCAGGTGCCCAGGCCGAGTACCGGCATCTCGCCGCCGGTGGGGAGTGAAAGTGTTCGCATCGGCACATGGTAGATGCGGCCGATACCCCTGTCAGCCTGCCGACAACGGCAGCCACACGGTCGCGAGCAGCCCTCGCCCGTCTTCGCTCGCCTCCAGAATGATCTGTCCGTGGTGCTTGTCCAGCACCGACTTCACGATGGCCAGCCCCAGCCCGCTGCCGGACTGCGTCTGGTCGGGGTTGCGGAAGAAGCGGTCGAACACCCGCTCGCGCAGCGCCGGCGGAATGCCTGGGCCCTGGTCGGCCACGCGCAGCACCGCGCGTGTGCCTTCGCGGCCGACACGCACCCCGACAGTGCCGCCGTCGGGGCTGTACTTGACGGCGTTCTCGACCAGGTTGCTCACCATCGAGATCAGGCTCTCTCGCTCGCCGAACACCGGCACCGGGCCTTCGTCATCCAAGGCAAAGTCGAACTTCACGCCGCGCGCCTGCGCCAGCGGCCCGAGCAGCGCGATGCGCTCGCGTGCCAAGGCATCGAGCGCGAGCGCCTCGGGCACGGCGCCCTGCGACATGTCGTCGCTGCGCATCAGTTGCTGCAACTGCCCGACCAGCCGCGTCGCGCGGTCATTGCTGCGCAGCAGGTTGGCCATGAGCTCGCGCTGGCCTTCGTCGTTCGTCTGCGCCTTCAGTGTCTCGACGTTCACGCGCATCGCCTCGAGCGGCACCTGCAGTTCATTGGCCGCGTCGGCGATCAGCCCGCGTTCGCGCAGACCGCGGTCGCGCACGCTGCGCAGCAGGCCGTTGATGCTGCGCACCATTGGCCGCAGTTCCTTGTGCTGCGGCTCGAACGACAGCGGCGTGAGGTCGGCGGGGCCGCGCTCGGCGGTCTCCCGCGTCACCTGCCGCCAAGGCCGCAAGGCGAGCAGCACGGCCAGCCATGCGGGAAACACCAGGAACGGCAGGCTGATGAGCAACGGCAGGAAGTAGTAGCTGCGGTGGTCGACGTTGAAGTACAGCCGCAGGAACTTGGGCTCGGCCAGCATCACACGGGTGTCGAGCAGCGGCGAAACCATGGTCCGCGCGCGCAGCGACCGTTCGCCCAGCCGGATGACCTCCACCTTGCCGATGGTCTGGTTGACGATAGGCGGCACCGATTCGGTCGAGTTGTAGATGAGCTTGCCGCGCTGCCACACCTGCATGACCGGCGCCTTGTCCACCTCGGAAGAAAAGTCGCCCGAGGTCTCGAGCAGCGCCATGTCGAAGGCACGCAGCGTGGCTTGCTGGCGGTCCGGCGAGGCCGCGAGATTCTGCGCGGCGGCGATGATGCAGGCGAAGAGGGTGTCATAGCGCACGAGTTCGGGTAAGCGATTGGAGTCGTGCAGGAACAGGCCGACGATGCAGGCCCACAGCAGCCCGACCACCGAAATTTGCGCCAGCAGCAATCGCCGCAGCAGCGAGGGCTGAACCCAGCGCCGGCAACGTTGCCCGAGCGCGTGCCGCCACCCCGCGCGCATGGCGGCGCCCACGCCGGAGCCGGCGTTGTCCTGGACAGGCAAAGAATTCATGTGTCTCCTGGCGGCCGCTCGCTCCGGAATGGGTGCCGCGAGCGGCCGAAGTATCTGCCGAGTCTGCAAGCCGGAATTCAGCAAGCCTTCATGAAGCCGCTTGCGGACCCTCGGGCGACCTGGAGCGGCACGCCAGGCCTTCTAATTTTTAGAAGCCAAAGACATTTTCATGACACCAAAATCCTTGTCCAACAAAGCAAACGGCTTCGCCACGCCTTCTTATTTTGTCAACACTAAGTGGGTGCCAACCCCGACCTTTCGCGCAGCCCCGGCTCCTAGAATTTTTCAACGGCCTTGCGTCACGAGCGCGCTCGCCCCATCGAAACGAATTTGGAACAGGTTGAGTCAATGCAGAAAAAGCACAGGATTGCCGTCATTCCCGGAGACGGCATCGGCGTCGAGGTCATGCCCGAAGGTTTGCGCGTGCTCGATGCGGTCGGGCGCCGCTTCGGCATCGACTTCTCTTACGACCACTTCGACTGGGGCTCCGACCACTATGTGCGCACCGGCCTCATGATGCCGGCCGACTGGGCCGAAAAGATCCAGGGCCATGACGCCATCTACTTCGGCGCGGTGGGCGCGCCCGACAAGGTGCCCGACCACATCGCCGTGTGGGGCCTGCTCATCAAGATCCGCCGCGACTTCGACCAGTACGTGAACCTGCGCCCCGTGCGCCTGATGCCCGGCGTGCCCGGCCCGCTGGCGCACCGCAAGCCCGGCGACATCGACTTCCTGGTGGTGCGCGAGAACACCGAGGGCGAATACACCTCGGTGGGTGGGCGCCTGTTCGAGGGCACGCCGCGCGAAATGGCGATCCAGGAAGCGGTGTTCACCCGCGTCGGCGTGGACCGCATCATCGAATACGCATTCGAGCTGGCCAGCCGCCGCCCGCGCAAGAACCTGGTGGCCGCGACCAAGTCGAACGGCATTTCGGTGACCATGCCCTACTGGGACGAGCGCCTGGCCGAGATCGCCAAGCGCTATCCGGACATCGCGACCAGCAAGTACCACATCGACATCCTGTGCGCGCACTTCGTGCAGCACCCCGACTGGTTCGACGTGGTGGTGGCCTCCAACCTGTTCGGCGACATCCTGTCGGACCTGGGCCCGGCCTGCACCGGCACCATCGGCATCGCGCCGAGCGCCAACCTGAACCCGGAGCGCAAGTTTCCGTCGCTGTTCGAGCCGGTGCATGGCTCGGCGCCCGACATCGCGGGCAAGGGCATCGCCAACCCGATCGGCCAGATCTGGTCGGCCGCGCTGATGCTCGACCACCTGGGCAACAACGACCCGGTGTACGCGCAGGCTTCGGCCGCCGTCATCTCGGCCATCGAGACGGTGCTGAGCGAAGGCCCGCGCACGCGCGACATGGGCGGCACTGCGAACACGGTGGACGTGGGCCGCGCAATCGCCGATTGCATCTCGGCATGACGGCCAGCCCCTCATCCCTTTGCGGCCGGGGACACTGAGATGGGCCTGTTCCTGCTGAAGCGCACGCTGACGCTGATCGGCACGCTGGTCGGCGCGTCGATCATCGTGTTCCTGGTGCTGGAGATTCTTCCGGGCAACGCGGCGCAGATGCTGATGGGGCCGGATGCCTCGCCTGAAGCCGTGGCAGCGCTGGCCACCAAGCTCGGCCTCGACCAGCCCGCATGGACGCGCTACTGGCACTGGATCGGCGGCCTGCTCACCGGCAACCTCGGCGACAGCTACGCCTACAGCTCGCCGGTGCTCGACCTGATCCTGGAGCGCCTCGCGCTCACCATGCCGCTGGCCCTTCTGGCGATGTTCTTCACCACGGTGATCGCGCTGCTGGTGGGCGTGACCGCCGCGGCGCGCCACAACAAGCTCGGCGACGTCGGCCTGATGGGCATGGCCCAGGTCGGCATCGCCATTCCCAATTTCTGGTTCGCGATCCTGCTGATCCTCGTGTTCTCTGTGAAGCTGCAGTGGTTCTCCGCCGGTGGTTTCGAGGGCTGGGGTGACGGCTTCTTCTCGGGCATCAAGTCGCTGCTGCTGCCTGCCCTTTCCCTTGCGGTGGTGCAGGCCGCGATCCTCGCGCGCATCACGCGCTCGGCGGTGCTCGAGGTGATGCGCGAAGACTTCGTGCGCACCGCGCGGGCCAAGGGCGTGTCGCAGCGCATGGTGCTTTGGACCCATGTGCTGCGCAACGCGATGATCCCCGTCATCACGGTGATGGGCATGCAGTTCTCCGAACTGCTGGCCGGCACCATCGTGGTGGAGAACGTGTTCTATCTTCCCGGCCTCGGCCGGCTGATCTTCCAGGCCATCAGCAACCGCGACCTGATCGTGGTGCGCAACTGCGTGATGCTGCTCGCGGCCATGGTGGTCATCGTGAATTTCGTGGTCGACGTGCTCTATGCCGTGATCGACCCGCGCATCAAGGCCAGCGACATATGAACGCCATCACGGCCCCGGCCCCCAGCGCCGCGGCGCTCAAGCTCCCCGGCTTCTGGCAACGCGCGGTGAAGCACCGCAGCTTCGTCATCGGCGGCGTGCTGGCCGCGCTGCTGCTTGTCGCGGCGCTGGTGTCTTTCGTTTGGACGCCGTGGTCGCCGTATGCGATGGACATGGCCAACAAGATGCAGGCGCCCACGGGCTCGCACTGGCTGGGCACCGACGCATTCGGACGCGATGTAGCCTCGCTGCTGCTGGTGGGGGCGCGCGCATCCATCCTGGTCGGCGTGATCGCGGTGGGCATCGGCCTCGTGGTCGGCACCGCGCTGGGGCTGCTCGCGGCCGCCAGGCGTGGCTGGGTCGAGGAAGCCGTGATGCGCCTGTCGGACTTCACGCTGGCCTTCCCCGCGATTCTCTCGGCCATCATGATGACGGCCGTGTTCGGCGCGGGCATCGTGAATGCCATCGTGGCCATCGGCATCTACAACATCCCGACCTTCGCGCGCATCACCCGCGCGTCGGCCAACGCGATCTGGTCGCGCGAGTACGTGGCCGCGGCGCGTGCCTGCGGCAAGGGCTCCTTTGCCATCACCATGCAGCATGTGCTGCCGAACATCTCGGCGGTGCTGATCGTTCAGATCACGATCCGCTTCGCCATCGCCATCCTCGCGGAGGCTGCGCTCTCCTACCTCGGCCTGGGCACGCAACCGCCGCAACCGTCGTGGGGCCGCATGCTCAGCGAAGCGCAGACCCTGATGTTCCAGCAGCCGCTGCTGGCGGTGTTCCCCGGCATGGCGATCGCACTGGCGGTGCTGGGCCTGAACCTGCTGGGCGACGGCCTGCGCGACCTGCTCGACCCGCGCCTTGCCCGCGCACGCTGAGACCAAGATGCCCCTCCTCGAAGTCAACAATCTCCAGATCGGCCTGCAGACCCAGCGCGGTCCGGCGCAGGCCGTGCGCGGCATTTCGTTTTCGCTGGAGCGCGGCGAAACGCTGGGCATCGTCGGCGAATCGGGCTGCGGCAAGTCGATCACCGTGATGTCGCTCATGGGCCTGCTGCCCTCCAGCGCGCAGGTCACGGGCAGCATCAAGCTCGACGGGCAGGAGCTCGTCGGCCTGCCTGAAAAGCAGATGTGCCAGATCCGCGGCAATCGCATCGGCATGATCTTCCAGGAGCCGATGACGGCGCTGAACCCGGTGCACACCATCGCGCGCCAGGTCGGCGAGCCGCTGCAACTGCACCGCGGGCTGACCAAGGCACAGGCACGCAAGGAAGCACTGAGCCTGCTCGACCGGGTGGGCATTCCCGACGCGGCTTCGCGCCTCGACGCGTACCCGCACCAGTTCTCGGGCGGGCAGCGCCAGCGCATCGGCATCGCGATGGCACTGGCCTGCGGACCCGACCTGCTGATTGCCGACGAGCCCACCACGGCGCTCGACGTGACCATCCAGAAGCAGGTACTCGACCTGATCCAGAGCCTGGTCAAGGAAATGGGCATGGCGCTGATCCTGATCTCGCACGACCTCGGCGTGATCGCCAACAGCGTGAAGCGCATGCTGGTGATGTACGGCGGCAGCGCGGTGGAAAGCGGGCCGACCGACACGGTCTTCGCTGGCCGCGCGCATCCGTACACGCGCGGCCTGTTCGCGGCGCGCCCCGCTCTCGGCGCGGTGCGCGCCGGCCGGCTCCCGACCATCCGCGGCAGCGTGCCGGAGCTGGTCGACATGCCGCGCGGCTGCGCCTTCGCGGGCCGCTGCGCCCACACCATCGACCTGTGCCAGAGCACGCGGCCCCAGGCCACGCTGCTGCCGAACGACCACACGGTGCGCTGCCTGCGGCTCGGCGAGATCGCAGCGCTGAACGCCAAGGCCGCCGCCCTCCCCGCATGAGCCAGCCCACTACCGCCGGCCAGCCCTTGCTGGCCGTGAAGAACCTCTACCGCCACTACGCGCTGCCGCGCGAAAAGCTGTTCGGCCCGCCGCCTACGGTGAAGGCGCTCAATGGCGTGAGCTTCGAGGTGCAGGCCGGCAAGAGCGTGGGCATCGTCGGCGAATCGGGCTCTGGCAAGTCGACCATCGCGCGCCTGGTGATGGCGCTGGACACGCCCACGTCGGGCACCGTCTCGCTCGAAGGGCGCGACCTGCATGCGCTGCCCAAGGCCGAACTGCGCGCGGCGCGGCGCGATTTCCAGATGGTGTTCCAGGACCCGTACGGCTCGCTCGATCCGCGCCAGACCGTGGCGCGCATCGTCGCCGAGCCGCTGGAAGCGTTGGCAGAGACCAGCCGCGCCGAGCAGCGCGAGCGCGCCTCGGAAGCACTCGCCGCCGTCGGCCTGCGCACCACCGACATGGACAAGTACCCGCACGAGTTCTCGGGCGGGCAGCGCCAGCGCATCGCCATTGCGCGGGCGCTGATCACGCGGCCCAAGCTCATCGTGGCCGACGAGCCGGTGAGCGCGCTCGACGTGTCCGTGCAGGCCCAGGTGCTCAACCTCATGCAGGACCTGCAGCAGCAGTTCGGCATCAGCTACCTGCTCATCAGCCACGACCTCGCGGTGGTCAACCACCTGTGCGACGAAGTGTGCGTGGTGTTCAAGGGCCGCATCGTGGAGCGAGGCCGCCCGGCCGATCTCTTCGCGCATGCGCAGCACGAGTACACCCGCACGCTGCTTTCCGCCGTGCTGCACACGCCGTCCCGCTAGGCAAGGCCGGCTCCCAATTTCTCCCTCACCTCCAGGAACTATCGAATGTTGAAGCGACGCACACTCATGACTTCCGCCATGGCCGCGGCAATCCCGGGTGTCTTCCTGCCCCAGGCGCGCGCCCAGGCCGGCAAGAACACGCTGACGATCGGCATGCCGCTCGAGCCGCCGGGCCTGGACCCGACCACCGGTGCCGCATCGGCCATTGCGGAGATCACGCAGTACAACATCTTCGAGACGCTCACCAAGGTGAACGCCGACGGCTCGGTCACGCCGATGCTGGCGGAGAGCTGGTCCTCGTCGCCAGACATGAAGACCTTCGTCTTCAAGCTGCGCAAGGGCGTGCGCTTCGAGAATGGCCAGCCCTTCAACGCGCACACGGTGAAGTTCTCGTTCGACCGCGCGGGCGGCGCCAAGAGCACCAACAAGGACAAGCGCTTCTTCAGCGAAATCGGCACCGTGGTGCTCGACGAATACACGGTGGGCGTGAACAGCACGCTGCCCAACCCCGACCTGCCCTTCATGCTGGGGCAGTCGACCGCCTGCATCGTCGAGCCCAAGAGCGCCGACACCAATGCCACCGCGCCGGTGGGCACCGGTCCGTACAAGCTGAGCGCATGGCAGCGCGGCGCCTCGTGCACGCTGGTCAAGTCGCCGAGCTACCGCGACCCGAACATCGCGAAGGTTCCGAAGTTCGTGTTCCGCTTCATGTCCGACACCGCCGCGCAGACCGCCGCGCTGATGGCCAACGACATCGACATCTTCCCGCGCGCAGGCACGCGCTCGGTCGCGCAGTTCAAGGGCAACCCGCGCTTCCAGGTGATCGAGGTCGGCACGCGCGGCAAGGTGATCCTGACCATCAACAACCGCAAGAAGCCGCTGGACGACGTGCGCGTGCGCCGCGCCATCCTGGCGGCCATCGACCGCAACGCGATCATCCAGGGCGCGGCGGACGGCTTCGGCAAGCCCATCGGCAGCCACTACGCCATGGGCGCGCCGGGCTTCGTCGACACCACGGCGATGAACCCCTTCGACATCGAGAAGGCGAAGAAGCTGCTGGCAGAAGCCGGCGTGAAGACGCCGCTCGAACTGCGCCTGCAACTGCCCCCGCCTTCTTATGCACGCCAGGGCGGCGAGATGATCGCCGCGCAACTGGCGCAGATCGGCATCAACGTGAAGATCCAGAACGTGGAATGGGCCCAGTGGCTCAGCGGCACCTTCGGCGGCGCACATGACTTCGACCTGACGATGGTCGCGCACGTGGAGCCCTTCGACCTCGTGAAGTACACCGAGCCCGACTACTACTGGGGCTACGACTCGAAGAAGTTCCGCGACCTGTTCGTCACCATCCAGAACGAAGAGAACAAGAAGCGCCGCGCCGACCTGCTGGCCGACGCCCAGCGCATGCTGGCCACCGATGCGGTCAACGGCTTCCTCTACCAGGCGGTGTTCCCGACCATCGCGCGCAAGGAAGTGAAGGGCCTGTGGCCGAGCATGCCGATCGTGGTGAACGACCTGGCAGCGATTTCGTGGGGTTGATGCGATGACGACCAAGCCCCTCTATTCGCTGAGCGTGCAGGAGCTGCACGCGGCCTATGCCGCCAAGGAACTGTCGCCGGTGGAAGTGGCGCGCTCGGTCAACGAGCGCATCGCCGCCTACGAGCCCGAGCTGCACGCAACCTGGCTGTTCCGCCCCGAGCTTGCGCTCGAGCAGGCGCGCGCCTCCGAGGCCCGCTGGCTGGCCGGCAAGCCGCGCGGCACGCTCGACGGCGTGCCAGTGACCATCAAGGACAACCTCGCCACCGAAGGCGACCCGATGCCGCTGGGCACCGCCGCCTACGACCTGGTGCCGATGGCGCAGGACTCCCCGCCCGCCGCTCGCCTGAAGGAAGACGGCACGGTGCTGGTCGCCAAGACTACGATGCCCGACCTGGGCATGCTGTCGTCGGGCCTGTCGAGCTTCCATGAACTCTCTCGCAATCCGTGGGACCTCTCGCGCACGCCAGGCGGCTCCAGCGCGGGCGCCGGTGCGGCGGCTGCCGCAGGCTACGGCCCCTTGCACGTGGGCACGGACATCGGCGGCTCGCTGCGCCTGCCAGCCAACTGGTGCGGCATCTACACGCTCAAGCCCAGCTTCGGCCGCATTCCGCTGAGCACGCCCTACATGGGCCGCTGCGCCGGTCCGATGACGCGCACGGTGGCCGATGCGGCGCTGATGATGGCGTCAGTGGCGCAACCCGACGACCGCGATTACTCGGAACTGCCGCCGCCGGTCATCGACTGGAACGCCTTCGAGGTCGATCCGTCGTTCCTCAAGGGCAAGCGCGTGGCGCTGCACATGGACGCGGGCTGCGGCCTGCCGCTCGATCCGCAGATCGCCGAGGCGGTGCGCCGTGCAGCCAAGCGCATTGAAGCCGCCGGCGCGCACGTCGAGGAAATCCCTGCCTTCATGACGCCGAAGATGCTGCAGGGCATGGACCACTTCTGGCGCATGCGCTCGTGCATCGACATCCAGGCGATGCCGGCCGAGAAACGCGCGAAGATCCTGCCGTACATCCGCGACTGGGCCGAGAGCGCGGCAGGCTTCTCTGGCGCGCACATCTTCGACGCCTACAGCCAGTTCATTGCCACGCGCGCGGCCACGGTCGCCGCGACCAAGGCCTACGACTTCGTGATCTCCCCGGTGTCGCCCAACCTGCCGGCGCCTGCCGACCACGCCTCGCCGACGAACGATCCGATGCTGCCGCTGGAACACATCGGCTTCACGGTGCCCTACAACATGTCGGAACAGCCGGCCGCGTCCATCAACTGCGGCTACTCGGCCGAAGGCCTGCAGGGCATGCCGATCGGCCTGCAGATTGCCGGGCGCCGCTTCGACGACCTGGGCGTGCTGCAGTTCAGCCGCGCCTTCGAGCAGATCCGCGAAGCACAGAAACCCTGGCCGGAACCCAAGTGATCCGCCGCAAGGAGACATTGACCCCATGAACGCCACCCACTACATCGACGGACGCCGCGCGGCGTCCGAAGGCAAGGCCACCATCGACGTGATCGACCCGAGCGACGGCCAGAAATTCGGCGAGATCGCGCGCGGCACCGCCGCCGACATCGACACGGCCGTGCGCGCGGCGCGCCGGGCCCTGGGCGACAACTTCGACGGTCCCTGGGGCGAGATGACGGCGCTGCAGCGCGGCCGCCTGCTCAGCAAGCTAGGCGCCGCCGTCATGGCGCACCACGAAGAGCTGGCCCAACTCGAAGCCCGCGACACCGGCAAGGCGCTGCGCGTGGCGCGCAACGACGCGACCGCGCTGGCCCGCTACATGGAGTACTACGCCGGCGCCTGCGACAAGCTGCACGGCGACACGCTGCCTTATGAGCGCGGCTACACGGTGCTGACGGTGCGCATTCCGCACGGCGTGACCGGCCACATCATTCCCTGGAACTATCCGATGCAGATCGCGGGCCGCAGCGTGGGCGCATCGCTCGCCGCCGGCAACGCCTGCGTGGTGAAGCCGGCCGAGGACGCCAGCCTGTCGCTGCTGCGGCTCGCCGAGCTTGCGACGGAAGTCGGCTTCCCGGCCGGCGCTCTCAACGTGGTGACGGGCTACGGCAAGGAAGCCGGCGCTGCGCTGTGCGCGCACCCGGGCATCGACCACATCTCCTTCACCGGCTCGACCATGACCGGCCGCAGCGTGGGCCTGGCCGCCGCCGAGCGCCACTGCCCGGTGACGCTGGAGCTGGGCGGCAAGTCGCCGCAGATCGTGTTCGCCGACGCCGACCTCGACGCGGCCGAGCCGGTGCTGCTCAACGCCATCATCCAGAACGCGGGCCAGACCTGCTCGGCCGGCAGCCGCGTGCTGGTGGAACAGTCGGTCTACGAAGAGGTAGTGCAGCGGCTCGCAAAGCGCTTCGCCGCCGTGCGCGCGGGCACGCCCGCCGAAGACCTCGACATGGGCCCGCTCATCAATGAAAAGCAGTTCCGCCAGGTGCGCGACATGGTCGCGACCGCCGAGGCCGCAGGCCTGAAAGTGGCGGCGCGCGGCACGGTGTCGACCAACGCATCGTCCACCGGCTACTACCAGGAGGCAGTGCTGTTCCGCGACGTGCCGCACTACAGCGATCTGGCGCAGCGCGAAATCTTCGGCCCAGTGCTGGTCGTGATGCCCTTCGCCGACGAGGCAGAGGCGGTGCGCCTGGCCAACGGCACGGACTTCGGACTGGTGGCCGGCGTTTGGACCCGCGACGGCGCGCGCCAGCTGCGCATGGCGCACAAGCTGCACTGCGGGCAGGTCTTCGTCAACAATTACGGTGCGGCGGGTGGTGTAGAACTGCCCTTCGGCGGCGTGAAATCCAGCGGCTTCGGCCGCGAGAAGGGCTTCGAGGCCCTGCTCGGATTCACGACCCTCAAGACCATCGCAATCAAGCACGGATGAAGACAACACATGACAACCACTGAACAGCAAACGCCGCGCAAGGTCGGCCTCGTCGGCGTCGGCCTGATGGGCCACGGCATCGCCAGCAACATCGTCAAGCACGGCCACCAGCTGACCGTGCTGGAACACGCGGGCAACCAGCCGATCGACGGCCTGCTGAAGGCCGGCGCCACTTCGGTGAAGGACGTGGCCGCGCTGGCCGCGCAGGTCGACGTGCTGATCCTTTGCGTGACAGGCACGCCGCAGGTCGAGGCCGTGATGCTGGGCGACAAGGGCGCGCTCTCCGCGCTGCGCACCGGCACGGTCGTGATCGACTGCTCGACGGCAGTGCCCGCCTCCACCGCCAAGGTGGCCGAGGCGGTGAGCGCCAAGGGCGGCAAGTTCATCGACGCGCCCATGACGCGCACCGCCAAGGAAGCCGCCGAAGGACGCCTGAACCTGCTGGTGGGCGGCGACGCCGAGGTGCTGGCCTCGTGCCTGCCGCTGCTGCGCTGCTTTGCCGAGAACATCACGCACGTGGGCGGCATCGGCGCCGGCCACGCGATGAAGCTGCTGCACAACTTCGTGTCGCTGGGCACCGTGGCGTTGCTGTGCGAGGCCGCGGCATGTGCGGAGCGCGCCGGCGTGAAGCCCGAAGTGTTCGTCGATGTGCTGGCCAAGGGCGGCGGCAACGGCGTGGCGCTGGAACGCGTCAAGCCCAAGCTGCTGACGGGCGGCACCGACTCGCTGAAGTTCTCGATGGCGAATGCCAAGAAGGACCTGGGCTACTACAACGACATGGCGGAGCAGTCGTCTTCCAGCCATGGCATTGCGCAGGCCGTGGATGCGCTGCTGACGCAAGGTGTCGAGAAGTTCGGCGGCGACCGGATGGTGCTCGACCTGGTCGAAGCGTTGCGCTGATTGCCAGATCGCTTAAGTCCTTGATTTTGTTGGACTTAGCGTGAGCGAATATGGTGGAGCTGGGGGGATTTGAACCCCCGTCCGCAAGCCTTCATCGCGCAGTTCTACATGTTTAGTGATCTGATTTAAGTCTCGCTTCCGGAACCGCGCAGTCACACGCTAAACCGGACGCCAGCACCCTATTTTCTCGCCTCGACCCAAGGTACCCGGATCGAAGCCAGCCCATGTAATTATCCTTGTAGCCGGGAGGTCAGGATTGCTCCAGACCCCCTTGCCCAGCCCATCGGCCAACTGTTACAAGGCTCACTGGCAATTAAGCAGCGAGTGCGAAACGTTCGTCGTTTGCAGTTAGTTTGTTTGAATCTGTTTTACGAGCGCATTCAGCTCGACATGCCCCGCTGCGACTCCGAACCCACGTCGAAACCAGTGCAGCCCCAAGCGACCCATTTTAGGCGCTATTGAGTAACTTCAAGAGCTCCATGGGCGAAGATATTGATGCGTCGGCCTTCCAGAGGGCCGAATCGGCTTGCGAACCCATGTAGCCGTAGGTGGCGGCAACGGTGCGCATGCCTGCCGCCCGGCCCGCGATGATGTCCCGCTCGTCGTCGCCGACGTACATGCAGGCGTCGGAAGGCACGCCGAGCCTGCGTGCGGCCTCGTGCAGCGGCTCGGGATGCGGTTTGGCGAACGGCGTGGTGTCGCCGCTGATCACCGCGCCCGCGGTCTCGAAGAGCGGGATGGCACGCGTCAGCGGATCGGTGAATCGCATCGACTTGTTGGTCACGACGCCCCACAGCAGCCCCTGCCCGCGCAGCGCCTCGATCAACGCATGAACGCCGTCGAACACCTGCGTGTTGAGCAGCATGCGGCGCTCGTAGGTCACGAAGAACTCTTCGCGCAGTTCGTCGAACTCGGGCGACTCCGGCGTGATGCCGAAGGCCACGCCGAGCATGCCCCGCGCACCGGCGCCCGCCATCGGTCGGTATCTTTCGAGCGGATACGACGCCAGGCCGCGATCGGTACGCATCTTGTCGGCTGCGGCGCCCAGGTCGGGGGCGCTGTCGATCAGCGTGCCGTCGAGGTCGAACAGCACGGCTTGTGTCTTCAGCACCCTGCTCATGCTGGAGTGCCCGGCTTCTGGGTGGCGAACATGTAGTTGACGCTGGTGTCGCCACTGAGCCAGTAGCGGCGACTCAGCGGGTTGTGCTCCATGCCCCGGGTGTGCCGCAGGTCGAGCCCGGCGGCCCTGCAGTAGGCGGCCAGTTCGCTGGGGCGGATCAATTTCGCGTACTCATGCGTCCCACGCGGCAGCATGCCAAGCACGTATTCGGCGCCCACTATCGCCAGCATGAAGGACTTCAGGTTTCGGTTGATGGTCGAGAAGAACACCCATCCGCCTGGTTTCACCAGGTCCGCGCAGGCCTGAATCACCGAAGCCGGTTGCGGCACATGCTCGAGCATTTCCATGCAGGTGACGACATCGAAGCTCCCCGGCTGCTCGGCGGCCAGAGCCTCTGCGCTGATTTCGCGGTACTTCACGCCGCGCGTACCGGCTTCGAGCGCATGAAGCTGCGCCACCTTGAGCGCCTTGCCGGCCAGGTCGATGCCCAGCACTTCCGCGCCCTTGCGGGCCATCGAATCGGTCAGGATGCCACCGCCGCAGCCGATATCGAGCACTCGGCGCTGCGAAATAGGCGCAATACCGTCAATCCATTCCAGGCGCAATGGATTGATTTCGTGCAGCGGTCGGAATTCGCTTTCCAAATCCCACCAACGGTGCGCGAGTTCTGAAAACTTGGCCAGTTCGGCCGGATCGGCATTCACGTTTTCTGTCATGCAGTGATTATGAAACGAGCGATACCCGGCAAACCCAGAAGAGGCTTTGTTGAATGAGCCGCCAAGAATTCGCGGGCATAAAAAAACCCCGCCGTAGCGGGGTTTTCATGATCGATGGAATCGATTGATTAGTTGGCGCGGGTGCCGACCACTTCGATTTCCACGCGACGGTTCTTGGCGCGACCTTCCTTGGTCTTGTTGTCAGCCACAGGCTGCGACTTGCCCTTGCCTTCGGTGTAGACGCGGTTGCGTTCGATGCCCTTCGAGACCAGGAAGGCCTTGACGGCTTCAGCGCGACGGACCGACAGACGCTGGTTGTAGGCAACCGTACCGATCGAGTCGGTGTGGCCCACAGCGATGATCACTTCGAGGTTGACGCCACGGATCTTCTCGACCAAGTCGGTCAGCTTCGCGCGACCTTCAGGCTTCAGAACCGACTTGTCGAAGTCGAAGAAGGCGTCAGCAGCGAAGGTAACCTTCGAAGCGGCGACTTGCTGGGGGGTCGGCGGAACCGGAGCAGCAGGCGTAGGCGTCGCAGCAACCGGGGCGGCAGGAACCAGAGCACCGTCGCAACCAGCAGCAGCCGTTGCGGGCGTCCAGTTGGCATCGCGCCAGCACAGTTCATTCGTGCCGTTCTTCCAAACCAGTTCGCCGGTGCCGTTTTGCCAGTTGTCGATCGTAGGACCGCCGTCCGCAGCGGTGACACGGGTCTGCGCGCCGGCGGCAGTGGCGAGCGCAGCGACTGCAAACATCATCGCCACTTTATTCAGTTTCTTCATGGTTCTCCTCTTGGGGAAAAAGCCGCAGCCGCGCTGCGAATCAAGGACGCTTTAAGTGACCACCACCCAAAACGTTGAGGCGATTGTGCCATAGGGTCTTTGGCAAACAGGCCGCCGGACGGCCCCGAAGCGTAGGACGGAGGCGGAATAGAGGCCTTGTGTTGCGGCGGTGCGACACCCCTCACAGCGTAAAATTTCGCCTTCCTGCCGCCAGCACCTCGTTCATGACCTCCTTCGCAAAAGAAACCCTGCCCATCAGTCTTGAAGAGGAAATGCGCAGTAGCTATCTCGATTACGCCATGAGCGTGATCGTCGGCCGAGCGCTTCCCGACGCCCGTGACGGCCTCAAGCCGGTGCACCGGCGCGTGCTCTACGCGATGCACGAACTCAACAACGACTGGAACCGGCCGTACAAGAAGTCGGCCCGTATCGTCGGTGACGTGATCGGTAAGTACCACCCGCACGGCGACCAGTCGGTCTACGACACCATCGTCCGGCTGGCCCAGGACTTCTCCATGCGCCACATGCTGGTCGACGGCCAGGGCAACTTCGGGTCGGTCGATGGAGACAACGCGGCCGCAATGCGCTATACGGAAATCCGGCTGGCCAAAATTGCGCACGAAATGCTGGCCGATATCGACAAGGAAACTGTCGACTTTCAGGACAATTACGACGGCTCCGAGAAAGAGCCGAAGGTGCTGCCGAGCCAGCTGCCCAATTTGCTGGTCAATGGCTCCGGCGGTATTGCGGTCGGCATGGCCACCAATATCCCGCCGCACAACCTGAACGAGGTCGTCGACGCCTGCCTGTACCTGCTTCGCAACCCCGAAGCCTCCATCGACGAATTGATGGAAATCGTGCCGGCGCCCGACTTCCCCACCGCCGGCATCATCTACGGCATCAACGGGGTGAAGGACGGCTACCGCACCGGCCGCGGCAAGGTCGTGATGCGCGCCAAGTGCCACTTCGAGGATATCGACCGCGGCCAGCGCCAGGCGATCATCGTCGACGAGCTCCCCTACCAGGTCAACAAGAAGACGCTGCAGGAGCGCATGGCCGAGCTGGTGCACGAGAAGAAGATCGAAGGCATCAGCCACATCCAGGACGAGTCGGACAAGTCGGGCATGCGCCTGGTGATCGAGCTCAAGCGCGGCGAAGTGCCTGAAGTGGTGCTCAACAACCTCTACAAGCAGACGCAGCTGCAGGACACCTTCGGCATCAACATGGTGGCGCTGGTCGACGGCCAGCCCAAGCTGTGCAACCTGAAGGACCTGATCCAGGTCTTCCTGCAGCACCGCCGCGAAGTGGTCACGCGCCGCACCGTCTTCAACCTGCGCAAGGCACGCGAGCGCGGCCACGTGCTCGAAGGCCTGGCGGTGGCGCTGGCGAACATCGACGAGTTCATCCGCATCATCCGCGAATCCCCCACGCCACCGGTCGCCAAGGCCGAGCTCATGACGCGCAGCTGGGACAGCAAGCTGGTGCGTGAAATGCTCACGCGCTCGCGCGCAGACGGCGGCGTGATCAACGCCGACGACTATCGCCCCGAAGGCCTCGAGCGCCAGTACGGCATGGGCGGCGACGGCCTCTATCGCCTCTCGGACACGCAGGCCCAGGAAATCCTGCAGATGCGCCTGCAGCGCCTGACCGGCCTCGAGCAGGACAAGATCGTGGCCGAGTACAAGGACGTCATGGCCGAGATCGACGACCTGCTCGACATCCTGGCCAAGCCCGAGCGCGTCTCGACCATCATCGGCGACGAGCTGGGCACCATCAAGCAGGAGTTCGGCCAGTCGAAGGTCGGCGCGCGCCGCAGCCTGGTGGAGCACAGCGCCTACGACCTCTCGACCGAAGACCTGATCACCCCGACCGACATGGTGGTGACGCTCTCGCACAGCGGCTACATCAAGAGCCAGCCGCTGGGCGAGTACCGTGCCCAGAAGCGCGGCGGCCGCGGCAAGCAGGCCACGGCCACCAAGGACGACGACTGGATCGACCAGCTCTTCATCGCCAACACGCACGACTACATCCTGTGTTTCTCGAACCGCGGCCGGCTGTACTGGCTCAAGGTGTGGGAAGTGCCGGCGGGTTCGCGCGGCTCGCGCGGCCGCCCGATCGTCAACATGTTCCCGCTGCAGGAAGGCGAGAAGATCAACGTCGCCCTCGCCCTCACCGGTGAAAAGCGCACCTTCCCGGCCGACCAGTACGTGTTCATGGCGACCTCGATGGGCACGGTCAAGAAGACCGCGCTCGACGAGTTCAACAACCCCCGCAAGGGCGGCATCATTGCCGTGAACCTCGACGAGGGCGACTACCTGATCGGCGCCGCCCTGACCGACGGCAAGCACGACGTGATGCTCTTCAGCGACGGCGGCAAGGCCGTGCGCTTCGACGAGGAAGACGTCCGCCCGCTGGGTCGCAATGCACGCGGCGTGCGCGGCATGTCGCTCGATCCGGGACAGGGCGTGATCGCCATGCTGGTGGCCGAGGACGAGCAGCAAAGCGTGCTCACCGCGACCGAAAACGGTTACGGAAAACGCACAAGCATTACGGAATACACGCGCCACGGCCGCGGAACCAAAGGCATGATCGCGATTCAACAGAGTGAGCGCAACGGCAAGGTCGTTGCCGCCACACTCGTGCATTCGGATGATGAGATCATGCTCATTACCGACAAGGGCGTGCTTGTACGCACGCGGGTTGCCGAAATTCGCGAACTGGGTCGTGCGACGCAAGGCGTCACGCTGATCGGGCTTGACGAAGGCGCCAAACTCAGCGGGCTGCAACGTATCGTCGAAAACGACGCGAATGGCGAAATCGAGCCTGACGCGGACGATACTTCCTCATCTTCAACGGAGAATCCTCAGTGAAAAAAATCAAACTCGCACTTCTGACGGTCGCCCTGGCTAGCAGTTCGATGGCCGCAATGGCCCAGGACAAGGCCACGCTCATCAAGCAGTTCATCGACATCCAGCGCCCCGGCATCGAATCGCTGGCGCGCGGCCTGGTCGAGCAATCGAGCGCTCCGATCGCACAGGCGGGTTCGCAGTACCTGCAGACGCAGGTGCCGGAAGCCAAGCGTGAGGCAGCCGCCAAGGCCGCCGACGCCGAGCTGAAGAAGTACTTCGACGACGCTTACCCGATCGTGCGCGACAAGGCAGTGCAACTGGCTCCTGGCGCCCTGACCCCCCTGCTCGAGCAGAACTTCAGCGAAGACGAGCTCAAGCAACTGCTGGCCTGGATCAACTCGCCCCTGAGCAAGAAGTACCAGGAACTGAACCCGAAGATGCAGACCGCCCTGACGGAAAAGCTGGTGGCCGACACGCGCGCCACCATCGAGCCCAAGATGCGCGCTCTCGACGAAAACGTCGCCAAGGCCCTCGGCGCCCCGACCGATGCTCCCGCCCCCGCCGCCAAGGCCCCGGCCAAGGCACCAGCCAAGAAGTAAAGCAACGTGACCCAGCAGCAGACGCCGGCCGGCAAGCGCCCCTACAACTTTTCGGCCGGTCCGGCTGCCATGCCGGAGGCGGTGCTGCAACGCGCCGCTTCCGAAATGCTCGACTGGCACGGCAGCGGCATGAGCGTGATGGAAATGAGCCATCGCGGCAAGGAATTCGGCTCGATCTGCACACAGGCCGAAGCCGACATCCGTGCGCTGCTGGCCGTGCCCTCCAATTTCCACATCCTGTTCATGCAGGGTGGCGGCCTCGGCGAGAACGCCATCGTTCCGCTGAACCTGTCGCGCGGCAAGACCGCCGACTTCGTCATCACCGGCAGCTGGAGCGCCAAGTCGCACAAGGAAGCGCAGCGCTATTGCACCGCGCGCGTGGTTGCCAGCAATGCCGACGACCAGCACACCAAGTTGCCAGATCCCGCGACCTGGCAGCTGTCCAAGGACGCCTCGTACGTGCATGTGTGCTCCAACGAGACCATCAACGGCATCGAGTTCCAGCAACTACCCGACCTGGCAGCGCTCGGCAGCAATGCCCCGCTGGTCATCGATTTCTCGTCGCACGTCGCCTCGCGCAGCGTCGACTGGAGCCGCGTTGGTCTGGCCTTCGGCGGCGCACAGAAGAACCTCGGCCCGGCCGGCCTGACCATCGTCGTCGTGCGCGACGACCTGCTCGGCCATGCCCTCGAAATCTGCCCGAGCGCGTTCAACTACAAGACCGTGGCCGACAACAACTCCATGTACAACACCCCGCCGACCTGGGGCATCTACATGGCTGGGCTCACGTTCCAGTGGCTGCTGCAGCAAAAGGAAGGCGATCTCACGGGCGTCGCGGCCATGGAGCAGCGCAACATCGCCAAGGCGAAGCTGCTGTACGACTTCATCGACGGCTCCGACTTCTACGCCAACCGCATCGACGCCGGCTGCCGCTCGCGCATGAACGTGCCGTTCTTCCTGGCGGACGAAGGCCGCAACGAAGCCTTCCTGGCCGGTGCACGCGAAGCCGGGTTGCTGCAGCTCAAGGGCCACAAGTCGGTCGGCGGCATGCGCGCCAGCATTTACAACGCCATGCCGCTGGAAGGGGTGCAGGCGCTGGTGGGCTACATGCGAGAATTCGAGCGATCGCATGCCTAGGCGCATGCTCCGCTCAGTTGCCCGCACCGATGACCGCCTCCGACTCCACACCACCCTCCTCTTCTTCCGATAACTCCGAGAGCCTGTCCGATCTGCGCGTGCAGATCGACTCGCTGGACCAGCGCCTGCTCAGCCTGCTCAACGAGCGGGCCCATGTGGCCGAGCTGGTCGGCGAGGTCAAGAAGCGCGAGGGCACGCCGTTCTTCCGCCCCGATCGCGTGGCGCAGGTCATCGACAAGATGCAGAAGAGCAACGGCGGTCCGCTCAAGGACCTCCATGTGGCGGCCATCTGGCGCGAAATCATGTCGGCCTGCCTGGCGCTCGAATCACCGCAGCGCGTTGCCGTTCTGGGCCCGGAGGGCACCTTCTGCGAACAGGCCGCCATCGAGTACTTCGGCGGTGCCGCCGACCTGATCTACTGCGCCAGCTTCGACGAGGTGTTCCACGCCACGGCCGCCGGCAGCGCCCAGTACGGCGTGGTCGGCGTCGAGAACTCGACCGAAGGCGTGGTGACGCGCTCGCTCGACCTGTTCCTGCACTCGCCCACCCATGTCGTCGGCGAAGTCAGCCTGCTGGTGCGCCACCACCTCCTGCGAAGCAGCAACTCGCTCGAAGGCGTGGAAGCCGTGCTGGCCCATCCGCAGGCGCTGGCACAGTGCCAGACCTGGCTGTCCAAGCATCTGCCGAATGCCGAACGGCGCGCCGTGTCGAGCAACGCCGAAGGCGCTCGCCTCGCATCGACCAATCCGGCCTGGGCCGCGCTGGCCGGCGAACGCGCCGCCACCCGCTTCGGCCTGCATATCGTGGCGCACGCCATCCAGGACGACTCATACAACCGCACCCGCTTTTCCGTCATCTGCCTGCCGCAGACCCTGGCCATGCCTCCGGCCTCGGGCCGCGACTGCACCAGCCTGATCGTCTCGGTGCCGAACCGGCCCGGCGCGGTGCACGACCTGCTCGTTCCGCTGAAGGCCAACAACGTGTCGATGACCCGCTTCGAGTCGCGCCCCGCGCGCACCGGCCAGTGGGAGTACTACTTCTACATCGACCTCGACGGCCACCCCTCGCAGCCCAACGTGGCCGCGGCGCTGGCCGAGCTGCGCGGACTCTGCGCCTTCTACAAGGTGCTGGGCGCCTACCCCGTCAAAGCCTGAGCGGCAGGCAGACACACAGCATGTTCGAACAACTGGGACTGATCGGCTGCGGCCTGATGGGCGGCTCCTTCGCGCTCGCGCTCAAGCGCGCGAAGCTGGTGAAACGCGTGGTGGGCTACAGCAAGTCGCCCTCCACCACCGAGCGGGCACGCCAGCTCGGCGTGATCGACGTGGCGGCGCCTTCAGCGCTGCTGGCGGTGTCGGGCGCCGACATCGTGCTGCTGGCGGTGCCTGTGGCCGCGTCGGAAGCCACCTTCAAGGCCATCCGCCACGGCATCGCGAGCGAAACGCTCGTGATGGACGTCGGCTCGACCAAGGGCGACGTGATCGAAGCCGCCCGCAACGGGCTGCAGCGCCAATTCGCGAACTTCGTGCCGGCGCACCCGATCGCGGGCAAGGAGCTGTCGGGCATCGAGCATGCCGAGGCCTCGCTCTTCACCGGCCGCCAGGTCGTGCTGACGCCCGTGAAGACCACGCTGCGCTCCAACGTGCAGCGGGCCTCCCAAGTGTGGAGCGGCATCGGCGCGCAAGTGGTCACCATGACGCACGAAGAGCACGACGCCGCTTTCGCCGCCGTGAGCCACCTGCCGCACCTGCTGGCCTTCGCATACACCAATGCCATCGCCACCCAGCCCCAGGGCGACCGCTTCCTGAGCCTCGCGGGCCCGGGCTTCCGCGATTTCTCGCGCATCGCCGCGAGCGACCCGGTCATGTGGCGCGACGTGCTGCTGGCCAACCGCGAACAGGTGCTGCAGCAGTCGCAGGCTTTCCGCAAGGCACTGGACGATCTCGAAGCGCTGATGGCCGCGGGCGACCTGCAAGCGCTGGAGCAAGCCATCGCCACCGCCAGCAAGGCCCGGGCAGCCTGGAAGCCGGCCACCGACACCTCGTCGCAGCAGCAGGACAACTGAGATGTTCTCGACCACCTTCCTCGACCTCCCGCCCCTCGCGGGCGCGGCCGGCACGGTGCGGCTGCCGGGCTCCAAGAGCATCTCCAACCGCGTGCTGCTGCTGGCGGCGCTCGCGAGCGGCACCACCACCATCCACGACCTGCTCGATTCCGACGACACGCGCGTGATGCTCACCGCGCTGCGCGCGCTCGGCTGCGGCATCGATCCCGACGGCAACACCCTGCGCATCACCGGCCTCGGCGGCCAGTTGAAGCCCAACGAGACGCTGCTGCCGCTGTTCCTCGGCAATGCCGGCACCGCGATGCGCCCGCTGACGGCCGCCCTGTCGCTGCTGGGCGGCGAATTCGAGCTGAGCGGCGTGCCGCGGATGCACGAGCGCCCCATCGGCGACCTGGTCGATGCGCTGAGCCAGCTCGGCTGCCGCATCGACTACCTCGGCAACCCCGGCTACCCGCCGCTGCGCATCCACCCGGTGCCGCACGGCGAGCTGGCACTCGACGCCCCGATCCGCGTGCGCGGCGACGTGTCGAGCCAGTTCCTGACCGCGCTGCTGCTGGCGCTGCCGCTGGCCGCCGCTGACGACATCGTGATCGAGGTGGTCGGCGAGCTGATCTCCAAGCCCTACATCGAGATCACGCTGAACCTGCTGGCGCGCTTCGGCATCCAGGTGCGGCGCGACGGCTGGGAGCGATTCACCATTCCGGCCGGCAGCCGCTACAGCTCGCCCGGCGACATCCACGTCGAGGCCGACGCCTCTTCTGCTAGCTATTTCATAGCACTGGGCGCCATTGCAACCGGCGTTTCCGGCAAGAACGGCGTCCGCATCGAGGGCGTGGGCGCCGATTCGATCCAGGGCGACATCCGCTTCATCGACGCTGCCCGCCAGATGGGCGCGCAGGTCGACAGCGGCCCCAACTGGCTCGAGGTGCGCCGCGGCGCATGGCCGCTCAAGGCCATCGACATCGACGCCAACCACATCCCCGACGCGGCGATGACGCTGGCCGTCATGGCGCTGTATGCCGACGGCCCGACCACGCTGCGCAACATCGCGAGCTGGCGCGTGAAGGAAACCGACCGCATCGATGCCATGGCCAACGAGCTGAAGAAGCTCGGCGCCGCCGTCGAGGCCGGGCCGGACTTCATCCGCGTGCACCCGTTGGCGCAGGCCGGCTGGCGTCCGGCGAGCATCCACACCTACGACGACCACCGCGTGGCCATGTGTTTCTCGCTCGCGGCGTTCAACCCGGCAGGGGTACCCGTGCGCGTGCTCGACCCGCATTGCGTCGCCAAGACCTTCCCCGATTATTTCGAGACCCTGTTCTCGGTGGCCGAGGCCTCGGAGGTGCCGGTGATCTGCATCGACGGTCCGACCGCCTCCGGCAAGGGCACGCTGGCGGCCGAAGTGGCGCGGCTGCTGGGCTACCACTACCTCGATTCGGGCTCGCTCTACCGCGTGACCGGCCTGGCCATGCGCCGCGCCGGTTTGAGCGCCGACAGCCAGCACGAAGCGCAGATCGCCGCCCTCGCCGCGGGCCTGCCCCTGCAGTTCACCGAAGGCAAGGTACTGCTGGCCGGCGAAGACGTCAGCGACGAGATCCGCACCGAGGCTGCCGGCATGGACGCCTCCCGCGTCTCCACGCTGCCCGCCGTGCGCGAGGCGCTGCTGGCCCTGCAGCAGCGCTTTCGCCAGCTGCCCGGCCTGGTGGCCGACGGCCGCGACATGGGCACCGTGATCTTCCCCGATGCGGCGCTCAAGGTGTTCCTCACGGCCAGCGCCGCCGAGCGCGCTGAACGGCGCCATAAGCAGTTGATTTCAAAGGGTATTTCGACTACACTCGACAGTCTTCGCTCCGACTTGGAAGCGCGTGATGCCCGGGATTCCTCCCGCAGCGTCGCCCCCCTCAAGCCGGCGCAGGACGCCCGCCATCTCGACAACTCCCAGCTGTCCATCGAGCAATCGATCGATCAGGTGTTGGACTGGTGGCAGCAAGTACAGCCTTTCAAGTCCGCTTGAAAAGCTGGCGCCAGACGGAATATCCAAAGGCGCATACCGCTCCAGCAGGCTCTCTTCGCGCGACAGCGCACCGGCCTGCTGGTTGTTCAACCAACCCGGGTTTATATCCAAAAAGCCCACAAAACCGCCGTCTACAGACCCACAGCAGCCGCACGCAATTTCGCATGAGCGCCTGCCAACCCTGCCTGACGGAAGGAACCATAAATGTCTGAATCTTTTGCCGACCTATTCGAAGAGTCCCTGAAGCGTTCCGAAATGCGCACCGGCGAGGTCATCACGGCCGAAGTCGTGCGTGTCGAACACAACCACGTCGTCGTCAACGCCGGTCTGAAGTCCGAAGCGTATGTGCCGATCGAAGAGTTCAAGAACGACAAGGGCGAACTCGAAGTTCAGGCCGGCGATTTCGTTTCCGTTGCCATCGGCAGCGTTGAAAACGGCTACGGCGACACCATCCTCTCGCGCGACACCGCCAAGCGTCTGGCTTCGTGGCTCGCCCTGGAGAAGGCGCTGGAATCTGGCGACTTCGTCACCGGCACCACCAGCGGCAAGGTCAAGGGCGGCCTCACGGTCCTGGTCAACGGCATCCGCGCGTTCCTGCCGGGCTCGCTGATCGACACGCGTCCGATCAAGGACCTGACCCCGTACGAGAACAAGACCCTCGAATTCAAGGTCATCAAGCTCGACCGCAAGCGCAACAACGTTGTGCTGTCGCGCCGTGCCGTGGTCGAAGCCAGCATGGGCGAAGAACGCGCCAAGCTGATGGAAACGCTGAAGGAAGGCGCAGTCGTGCGCGGCGTGGTCAAGAACATCACCGAATACGGTGCGTTCGTGGACCTCGGCGGCATCGACGGTCTGCTGCACATCACCGACATGGCATGGCGCCGCGTCCGCCACCCGAGCGAAGTCGTTCAGGCCGGCCAGGAAATCACCGCCAAGATCCTCAAGTTCGACACCGAAAAGAACCGTGTCTCGCTGGGTCTCAAGCAAATGGGCGACGACCCGTGGATGGGCGTTTCGCGCCGCTACCCGCAATCGACCCGCCTGTTCGGCAAGGTCACGAACATTGCCGACTACGGCGCGTTCGTCGAACTCGAACCCGGCATCGAAGGCCTGGTGCACGTCTCCGAAATGGACTGGACCAACAAGAACATCGCTCCGAACAAGATCGTCTCCCTGGGCGATGAAGTCGAAGTCATGGTCCTGGAAATCGACGAAGACAAGCGCCGCATCAGCCTGGGCATGAAGCAGTGCAAGGCCAACCCGTGGCAAGAGTTCGCTCAGAACACGAAGCGTGGCGACCGCGTCAAGGGCCCGATCAAGTCGATCACCGACTTCGGCGTGTTCGTGGGTCTGGCTGCCGGCATCGACGGCCTGGTTCACCTGTCCGACCTCTCGTGGAACGAAGCCGGCGAAACCGCCGTTCGCAACTACAAGAAGGGCCAGGAAGTCGAAGCGATCGTGCTGGCCGTGGACGTCGACCGCGAGCGCATCTCGCTGGGCATCAAGCAGCTCGACAGCGACCCGTTCACCACGTTCACCACCGTGAACGACAAGGGCCAGATCGTGACCGGCAAGGTCAAGACGGTTGACGCCCGCGGCGCTGAAATCGACCTCGGCGAAGACATCATCGGCTACCTGCGTGCTTCGGAAATCTCGCGCGATCGCGTCGAAGATGCCCGCAACGTGCTGAAGGAAGGCGACGAAGTCACCGCCATCGTCGTGAATGTGGATCGCAAGACCCGCAACATCCAGCTGTCGATCAAGCAGAAGGACATGGTCGACGAACAAGGCGCCATGGCCAGCCTGAGCCAGCAGTCGGCACGCGAAAACGCGGGCACGACCAGCCTGGGCGCACTGCTGCGCGCCAAGCTCGACAACAGCGAAAACAAGTAAGCTGAGTCCGGAGACAGAGCAGGCCCTGGGGCCGCTCTGTCTTTTTTTTCGTCCACGTTTTTGTTTGGCCTATGACCCGCTCAGACCTCGTCGAAGAACTCGCAGCCCGCTTTGCGCAACTGACGCACCGCGACGCCGAATACGCCGTCAAGACCATCCTCGACGCGATGAGCGACGCACTGGTGCGCGGGCACCGCATCGAGATCCGTGGCTTCGGCAGCTTCTCGGTCAACCGCCGTCCGCCGCGCATCGGCCGCAACCCGCGTTCGGGCGAGAGCGTGCAGATTCCCGAAAAACGGGTGCCGCACTTCAAGCCCGGCAAGGCGCTGCGCGAGGCCGTGGATGCCAAGACAGCCGAACTGGACGCGGGCAAGGAAGCCAAGGCCCGCAAGGCCTGAATCGCAGACGATGAGAATGCCTGCAAACGTAGAATGCTCCCGGCAACGGGAACGGCTATGAAATACCTCCTGTGGCTGCTCAAGGCAGCCATTTTTTTTACGCTCTTCGCCTTCGCGCTGAACAACCAGCACGACGCGACCGTCTATTTCTTCTTCGGCACCTACTGGCGAGCACCACTGGTGCTCGTCGTGCTCGCGGCCTTTGCCGGCGGGCTCGTGGTGGGCGCGCTCGGCATGCTGCCGGGCTGGTGGAAGCACCGCACAGCGGCGGCGCAATTGCCTGCCGTTCCTTCCGAAACACCGTCCCCCGCCGTGGCATCGGCGGCCGTGACCGCCCCTGCAGCGGCCCAGCCCACTTCCGCCCCCGACCTTCCCGCCGTACGTCAACATGGACTTTGATCCCAGCTGGCTGCTGATCGGCCTGCCCATCGCCTTCGTGCTGGGCTGGCTTGCATCGCGCTTCGACATCCGCCAGCTCAAGCTCGAGAACAGGCAAGCCCCCAAGGCCTACTTTCGCGGCCTGAACTTCCTGCTCAACGAGCAGCAGGACCAGGCCATCGACGCCTTCATCGAGGCCGTGCAGAACGACCCCGACACGCAGGAGCTGCACTTCGCCCTCGGCAACCTGTTCCGCCGCCGCGGCGAATACCAGCGCGCCGTGCGCGTGCATGAGCACCTGCTGGGCCGCGGCGACCTCAGCCGCAGCGACCGCGAACGAGCGCAGCACGCGCTGGCGCAGGACTTCCTGCGCGCCGGCCTGCTCGACCGCGCCGAAGCCGCATTGCAGAAACTCGAAGGCACGCGCTACGAGAACGAGGCCCGGCTGTCGTTGCTGGCCATCTACGAGCGCTCGCGCGAATGGGCGCAAGCCGCCGACGTGGCCCAGAAGCTCGACGAGTCCGATCAGGCGAGCTACGCCACGCGACGCGCGCACCACCTTTGCGAGCAGGCCACCGAACGCGTCGCTGCCAGCGACCTGCCCGGCGCCACCAAGCTGCTCGCGCAGGCCGTCGAGCTGGCGCCGCAGGCGCCGCGTCCCGCCATCGACACCGCCAATCTTCAGCTGCGCAAGAGCGAACCGGCCGCGGCCTTCGACACCCTCGTGGCGCTCAGCGAAACCGCGCCGCTCGCGCTGCCGCTCTATGCCGCCACGCTGCAGCAGGCGGCCGTCGGCGCACACCGCGAAGGCGAGGCGCTCGCGTTGCTGCAGCGGCGCTATGTCGAATCGCCATCGATCGACGTGCTCGAGGCGCTGATCGCACTCGGCGGCACGCCCTCCGCCACCGCCGAAGATCCGCAGCCCACGCCGCGCGACGGCTACATTGCCCACCTCGCGCAGCAGCCTTCGCTGGTGGCCGCATCGCGCTGGCTCGCTGGCGAACGCTTCGAGCACGAGCAGTTCCATCCGCAGGTGCAGCGTGCGCTCGACCAAGCCACCCGCCCGCTGATGCGCTACCGCTGTGCGGCCTGCGGCTTCGAGGCGCACCAGTACTTCTGGCACTGCCCAGGTTGCCAGGCGTGGGACAGCTATCCACCCCGCCGCGTGGAAGAACTCTGACCACAATTCAGAACAATAGTCACCCTGAGGCCATTGCGGTCCAAGGGCGTCAACGCTCCGCTCCCTGACCCCGTTGTGCCCGGGCCGACGTGCTTGTCGGCTGTCTGTCACATCAACAAATCACAGGGAGTTTTCAAATGTTCAAGAAGTTGTTGGCCACCACGGCCATGCTGTTCGCCATCACCTCGTTCGCAGCGGTCGATGCCAACAAAGGCACCGTCGCCGAACTCGACGGCCTCAAGGGTGTCGGGCCCTCCATGTCGAAGCGCATCATCGACGCGCGCAAGGAAAAGGAATTCAAGGACTGGCCCGACTTCATGCAGCGCGTGAAGGGCGTGAAGGAAAAGAAGGCCGCCAAGCTGTCGGCAGACGGCCTGACAGTCAACGGCAAGAGCTTCGACGGCGCCGCTCCCGCGGCCTCGAAGGAAACGAAGGCGCCGAAGGCCGCCAAGTCCTGATCCCGCACTCGCATCCATGCAGAGCAAAGCCGCCTCCGGGCGGCTTTTTCATGCGCGCGCCGAGGCAGGGAAATGCCTCAGAGATGGCCCGGAATTTGCACGTATGCTCATTTTCGTTTTCACTTTCATACGTTCCGGAGCGCTCATGAATCACAAGTTCGGCATTGCCCTCGTTGGCCTGACCCTCGGCGCCGCAGCCTTCGCGCAAACCAAGTGGGACCTGCCTACCGCCTACCCGGCGAGCAACTTCCACACGGAGAACATCACCCAGTTCGCGAGCGACGTGGACAAGGGCAGCGGCGGCAAGCTCAAGATCACGGTGCACTCCAACGCCTCGCTGTTCAAGGCGCCCGAGATCAAGCGCGCGGTGCAAGGCGGCCAGGCTCAGCTCGGCGAGATCCTCCTGGTGAACTATCAGAATGAATGGCAGATGTTCGGCGCCGACGGCATTCCGTTCCTCGCCGACAGCTACGACGCCGCATGGAAGCTCTACCAGGCACAGAAGCCTGCGCTCGAGAAGAAGCTGGCCGAGCAAGGCATCGTGCTGCTCTACACGGTGGCCTGGCCGCCGCAAGGCATCTTCGTGAAGAAGGAAATCGCATCGGCGGCCGACCTGAAAGGCGTGAAGTGGCGCGCGTACAGCCCCGCCACCGCACGCATCGGCGAACTCGTCGGCGCGCAGCCCGTCACGGTCCAGCAGGCGGAGCTGTCGCAAGCCATGGCCACCGGCGTGATCGAGTCGTACATGTCCTCGGGCTCCACCGGCTACGACACCAAGACCTACGAATACATCAAGAATTTCTACGACACCCAGGCCTGGCTGCCGAAGAACGCGGTGCTCATGAACAAGAAGGCTTTCGACGCGCTCGACAAGCCCACGCAAGACGCGGTGCTCAAGGCCGCGGCGGATGCCGAGAAGCGCGGATGGGACCTGTCGAAGAAGAAGAACCTCGAATACCTCGACCTGCTCAAGAAGAACGGCATGACGGTGCACGTTCCTTCGGCGCAGCTCAAGGCAGACATGAAGAAGGTCGGAGACACCATGATCAAGGAGTGGACCGAGAAGGCCGGCGCCGAAGGCCAGGCTGTCGTCGACGCCTACAAGAAGATGTGAGGCGGGCTCGAGCTGCACCCGATGCGCAAGACGCTTGATCTTCTCTACATGAGCGCCGCCGCATTGGCGGCGCTTTTCATGGTCGGCCTGCTGGCGATGGTGCTCCTGTCCATCCTTGGCCGCCAACTCCATTTCAACATTCCCGGCATCGACGCCTACGCCGGCTACCTCATGGCCGGCGCGGGCTTCCTGGCGCTCTCGCACACGCTCAAGCGCGGCGAGCACATCCGCGTGACGCTGGTGCTGCAGAACCTGCCGCCCGCAGCCCAGCGCTGGCTCGAACGCTGGGCCATGGGTGCCGCAGCACTGCTCGCGCTGCTCTTTGCGTGGTACAGCGTGCGCCTGGCCTGGCAATCGTTCGACTACCACGACATCTCCACCGGCAACGACGCCACGCCGCTGTGGCTGCCCCAGCTGTCGATGGCGCTCGGCGCCATCGTGTTCGCCGTTGCGTCGCTGGACGAGTTCGTGATCGAGTGGCGCGGCCGCCCCGCCAAGGCCGCCGAGACGGAGGCGCTTCGCCATGAGTGACATCGCCGTTGCAGGCCTCCTGATCGCCGCGCTGTTCCTCATCCTGGGCAGCGGCGTCTGGATCGGACTCACGCTCTCGGGCGTGGCATGGATCGCCATGCAGATCTTCTCGTCCCGCCCAGCCGGGGACGCCATGGCCGTGACCATCTGGGGATCGGCCTCGAGCTGGACGCTCACCGCACTGCCGCTGTTCGTGTGGATGGGCGAGATCCTGTTTCGCACACGGCTCTCGCAAGACATGTTCAAGGGCCTCGCGCCCTGGATGCAAAGCCTGCCGGGGCGGCTGCTTCACACCAACGTGGTGGGGTGCGCGGTGTTCGCGGCCGTGTCGGGCTCGAGCGCGGCCACCTGCGCCACCATCGGCAAGATGAGCCTGCCCGAACTCAAGCGCCGCGGCTACCCCGACGACATGGTCATCGGCACGCTGGCCGGCGCCGGCACGCTCGGCCTGCTGATTCCGCCGTCGATCATCATGATCGTCTACGGGGTGAGCGCGGACGTGTCGATCGCGCGGCTGTTCATCGCGGGCGTGATCCCGGGCATCCTGCTCGCGGTGCTGTTCTCGGGCTACATCGTGTTCTGGGCCTTGCGCCACCCCGACCGGGTGCCGCCCGCCGACGCGAAGCTGCCCTTCGTGGAAAAGCTCAAGGCCTCGATGTCGCTGATTCCGGTGGCCCTGCTCATCCTGTCGGTGCTCGGCTCGATCTACGCGGGCATCGCCACGGCAACCGAGGCGGCTGCCGTGGGAGTGGTCGGCGCGATGGTCATCTCGGGCGTGCAGGGCTCGCTGAACTGGCACAGCTTCAAGGAAGCGCTGCTCGGCGCCACGCGGCTGTATTGCATGATGGCGCTGATCCTCGCGGGCGCTGCCTTCCTCACGCTGGCCATGGGCTACATCGGCCTGCCGAGGCACCTGGCCGAATGGATCGGCTCGCTCGGCCTGTCGAAGTTCCAGCTCATCCTGATGCTGGCCGCCTTCTACGTCGTGCTCGGCTGCTTCCTCGACGGCATCTCGATGGTGGTGCTGACCATGGGCGTGATCATGCCGACCGTCACCGCGGCCGGCATCGACCCGGTCTGGTTCGGCATCTTCATCGTGCTTGTGGTCGAGATGGCGCAAATCACACCGCCGGTAGGCTTCAACCTGTTCGTGCTGCAGGGCATGACGGGCAAGGACCTGCTCTACATCGCGCGCGTGACGCTGCCGATGTTCTTCCTGATGGTGGCGGCCGTGCTGATCATCTACTTCGTGCCGCAGCTGGTGACCTGGCTGCCGCAGCAGATGGCGCCCTGAGGCGCCCGTGGAGCGGCGCGACAATAGCCAGATGCTGCTTCCGGTTCTTGCCATCTGTGTCGGCGCCTCGCTGGGCGCCCTGTCGCGCTGGGGCCTTGCCCTCTGGTTCGGCGCCGGCGGGCTCATGCCCTGGGGCACCCTGGCCGCCAACCTGATCGGGGGCTACCTCATCGGGCTGGCCATTGCCACGTTCCAGCTCCTGCCCAACCTCGATCCAGTCTGGCGCCTGGCCCTGGTGACCGGCTTCCTGGGCGGCCTCACCACCTTCTCGAGCTTCTCGGCCGAAGTCACGACCATGCTGCTCGAAGGCCGGCTCGGCGTGGCAATGCTCACCGCGGCGGCGCATCTTGGAGGCTCCCTCTTCCTGACATGGCTCGGCATACGCACAGTGCAGGCGTTCTCGGGTTGACCCCTTCATGAAAACCTGAAAACTGCCTTATGTCTTGCGGTTATAGATAAGGCCTTTGATAGGGGCCGCCGATAGAATCAACCACAATGCCCCTGGTCTTTCTCGTCGCACTCCCATTCATTGCCAGCGTGCTGGCCGCGTTGATGCCCTCCAACGCGCGCAACAGGGAGTCGACGCTCGCGGGGCTCGTCGCGCTGGGCTGCGCCATCCAGGCCGCATGGTTCTTTCCGCAGATCGCGCACGGCAATGTGCTGCGCCAAGAGATCGAATGGCTCCCGGCTCTCGGCCTGAACCTCGTTTTCCGCATGGACGGCTTCGCATGGCTGTTCTGCATGCTGGTGCTGGGCATCGGCGCGCTGGTGGTGCTCTACGCGCGCTACTACATGTCGGCCTCCGACCCGGTGCCGCGCTTCTTCTCGTTCTTCCTCGCGTTCATGGGCGCGATGATGGGCGTGGTGCTCTCGGGCAACCTCATCCAGATGGTGCTGTTCTGGGAGCTCACCAGCCTGTTCTCCTTCCTGCTGATCGGCTACTGGCACCACCGCCGCGACGCGCGGCGCGGCGCGCGCATGGCGCTCACCGTGACCGGCGCGGGCGGGCTGTGCCTGCTGGCCGGCGTGCTGGTGCTGGGCCGCATCGTCGGCAGCTACGAACTCGACGTGGTGCTGGCCTCGGGCGACCTGATCCGCGCGCATGCGCTCTACCCGACCGCGCTGGTGCTGGTGCTGCTCGGCGCCTTCACCAAGAGCGCGCAGTTCCCGTTCCACTTCTGGCTGCCGCGCGCCATGGCCGCGCCCACGCCGGTGTCGGCCTACCTGCATTCGGCCACCATGGTGAAGCTGGGCGTGTTCCTGATGGCGCGGCTGTGGCCCGTGCTCTCGGGCACCGAGCAATGGTTCTGGCTGGTGGGCGGCGCTGGCGCCATCACGCTGCTGCTGGGCGGCTTCATCGCCATGTTCCAGCGCGACCTGAAGGCGCTGCTGGCCTACTCGACCATCTCGCACCTCGGACTCATCACGCTGCTGCTGGGGCTGAACAGCCCGCTGGCTGCCGTGGCCGCCGTCTTCCACGTGATGAACCACGCGACCTTCAAGGCTTCGCTGTTCATGGCGGCCGGCATCATCGACCATGAGACCGGCACGCGCGACATCCGCAAGCTCAGCGGCCTGATGCGGCTCATGCCCATCACGGGCACGCTGGCCATCATCGCCAGCGCCTCGATGGCCGGCGTGCCGCTGCTCAACGGTTTTCTCTCGAAGGAAATGTTCTTCGCCGAGACGGTGTTCATCCAGGCGACACCGTGGGTCGATTTCAGCCTGCCGGTGATCGCCACCATCGCCGGTATCTTCAGCGTGGCGTATTCGGCGCGCTTCGTGTTCGACGTGTTCTTCGGCCCGCCCTGCGGCGACGAGGTGCCAAAGCACCCGCACGAGCCGCCGCACTGGATGCGCGTGCCGGTCGAGCTGCTGGTGCTGGTGTGCCTTGTGGTGGGCGTGGCGCCGGCATGGTCCGTCGGCCCGATGCTCGCGGCCGCGGCATCGCCCGTGGTCGGCGGCACGCTGCCGGAATACAGCCTGTCCGTGTGGCACGGCTTCAACCTGCCGCTGGTGATGAGCTTCGTGGCACTGCTGGGCGGCGCCATGCTGTACCTGCTGCAGCGCCGCCAGCGCGCGGGCGGCGGCCTTGAAAACACACCGCTGCTGCACCGCTTCGACGGCCAGGTCATCTTCGAGCACCTGCTCGCGCTGCTGAGCGAAGCCGGCCGCCGCAGCCGCCGCCTGTTCGGCACCAAGCGCATGCAGTGGCAATTGCTGCTGCTCGTGGTGGTGGCCGTGGCGGGCGCGGCCGCCTCACTATGGGCCACGCCCGCAGCGCC
Organism: Variovorax sp.; assembly: GCF_965279555.1. Taxonomy (NCBI): domain Bacteria; kingdom Pseudomonadati; phylum Pseudomonadota; class Betaproteobacteria; order Burkholderiales; family Comamonadaceae; genus Variovorax; species Variovorax sp. The sequence continues at coordinate 3,396,055 of NZ_OZ257247.1, forward strand.
CGGCACGCGCGAGCCGCTGCCCTTCTCGCCGATGTTCGCAATGACCTGGCTCATCGGCGGCACCTGCGCGGTGGCCGCCGCCTGGCAGGCCAAGTTCCACCGGCTCGCGGCGCTGATGCTCGCCTCCGGCGCGGGGCTGGTCTCGTGCGTGACCTACATCTGGTTTTCCGCGCCCGACCTCGCGCTGACGCAACTGGTGGTCGAGGCGGTGACCACGGTGCTGATCCTGCTGGGCCTGCGCTGGCTGCCGATGCGCAGCAAGGACGTCATTCAAACTGCACGCGCGCGGCTGCGACCGTGGGGCCGGCGCGGGCGCGACCTGCTGGTGGCCACCATCGCCGGCGGCGGCATGGCCGCGCTGGCCTGGGCCATGATGACGCGGACCTTCCCGCAGAGCATCTCCCCCTTCTTCCTCGAACGCGCGCTCACCGAAGGCGGCGGCACCAATGTCGTCAACGTGATGCTGGTCGACTTCCGCGGCTTCGACACCTTCGGCGAGATCACCGTGCTGGGCATCGTGGCGCTCACCGTCTATGCGCTGCTGCGGCGCTTTCGCCCCGCGATCGAATCGATGGCGCTGCCGATACAGCAACGCCTGCAGGTCGACGACGGCAGCAGCGACCTGCTGAACCCGCGCCGCGCCAAGGACACCGCCGTGGGCTACCTGATGGTGCCGGCCGTGCTGGTGCGGCTGGTGCTGCCGCTGGCGGTGCTGGTGTCGGTCTACTTCTTCATGCGCGGCCACAACGCGCCGGGCGGGGGCTTCGTCGCCGGGCTGGTGATGTCGGTCGCGCTGGTGCTGCAGTTCATCGTGTCGGGCACCGAGTGGGTGGAAGAGCACTTGCGCATCTACCCGCGCCGCTGGATCGCCATCGGCCTGCTGTTCGCGCTCACCACCGGCAGCGGCGCGGTGGTGTTCGGCTACCCCTTCCTGACCACGCACACCGCGCACCTGCACCTGCCGCTGCTGGGCGAAGTGCACGTGCCCAGCGCCCTCTTCTTCGACATCGGCGTGTTCGCGCTGGTGCTCGGCGCCACCATGCTGATCCTGACCGCGCTGGCCCACCAGTCCATACGAAGCCACCGCTGGGCCGACGAACAGGCCGAGAAAGAAGCCGAAGCGGCCGCCCTCGCCGCCGGAGGGGCCCGCTGATGGAGGCCGTGCTCGCACTCGCCATCGGCGTGCTCACCGGCTCGGGCGTCTACATGCTGCTGCGCCCGCGCACCTTCCAGGTCATCATGGGCCTGACGCTGATCTCCTACGCGGTCAACCTGTTCATCTTCAGCATGGGCCGGCTCAAGGTCGACAGCGAGCCGGTGCTCATCAAGGGCTTCGAAGCTACGCTGGCCAACACGGCCGACCCGATGCCGCAGGCGCTGGTGCTCACGGCCATCGTGATCGGCTTCGCGATGACTGCGCTGTTCCTCGTCGTGATGCTCGCCTCGCGCGGCCTCACCGGCACCGACCATGTGGACGGTGAAGAACGGCAGGAGGCAGAGTGACGGACGTTTTTCACCTGCTCGACGAACTGCTCGAGTTCAGCATGCCGCACCTGGTGGCGGTGCCGATCCTCGTGCCCATGCTCACGGCCGCGCTCATGCTGCTGCTGGGCGAGAACCGCCGCCGCGCCAAGTCGGCGCTGAGCGTGGTCTCTGGCCTGGTCGGCCTGCTGGCGGCGCTGGCGCTGCTGCGCTGGGTGAACGCGCCCGAAACCGGTGGCGGCCCCGGCTCCATCGGCGTGTACCTGCCGGGTAACTGGCGCGCACCCTTCGGCATCGTACTGGTGGCCGACCGGCTCTCGACCATGATGGTCGCGCTCACCGGGGTCATCGCCTTCGCGGCCTCGATCTATTCAACCTCGCGCTGGGACCGCGCGGGCGTGCACTTCCATCCGCTGCTGCAGTTGCAGCTCATGGGCCTGAATGGCGCGTTCCTCACCGGCGACCTGTTCAACCTGTTCGTCTTCTTCGAGGTGATGCTGGCTGCGTCATACGGCCTGCTGCTGCACGGTTCCGGCCGGCTGCGGGTGCAGGCGGGCCTGCACTACATCGCCATCAACCTCGCGGCGTCTTCGCTGTTCCTTATCGGCGCGGCCATTCTTTACGGCGTGACCGGCACGCTGAACATGGCCGACCTGGGCATGCGCATCGCCGAACTCTCGCCAGGCGACCGTGGCCTTGTGCACGCGGCGGCGGCCATCCTGGCGACCGCCTTCTTCGCCAAGGCCGGTGCGTGGCCACTCAACTTCTGGCTGGTGCCGGCCTACAGCGCGGCTGTCTCGCCCGTGGGTGCGGTGTTCGCGCTGCTGACCAAGCTCGGCATCTACACGATCCTGCGGCTGTGGACCACGCTGTTCGCGCCCGACACCGGCGACTCCGCCGCCTTCGGCCAGGCCGCGCTGGTGGCCGCCGGGCTGGCCACGCTGTTCGTGGGTGCCATCGGCATCGTCGGTACGCAGCGCCTGTCCAACCTTGCGGGCTTCAGCGTGCTGGTGTCCGCCGGCACCCTGCTCGCGGCGGTCGGCCTCGGCCAGCCCGCCGTGTGGGCCGGCGCGCTCTACTACCTGCTGAGCTCCACGCTCGCGGTCAGCGCCTTCTTCCTGCTGACCGACATGATCGAGCGCTGGCGCAACGCCGGCATGAGCGTCGCGCCGCACGAGGCTGCGGGCAATGCGCCCTTTCTTGCCGAAGACCTGCGCGCGCTCGCCGACGTGAACCTCGACGACGAGGCGCAGGCGCTCTACGGCCGCGCCATTCCGGCCGGCGTGGCCTTCCTGGGCCTGAGCTTCATGGGCTGCACGCTGCTGCTGGCGGGCCTGCCGCCGCTGTCCGGCTTCATCGGCAAGTTCGCGATGCTCTCGGGCCTGCTCGGGGGCACGACTCTCGGCACCGCCGGCTGGACCTTCCTTGCGCTGCTGATCGTCTCGGGCTTCCTGTCGCTCATCGCGCTGAGCCGCACCGGCATTCGCCACTTCTGGACCCAGCCGCACGCCACCATGCCCTCGCTGCCCGCGCTCGAGGTGCTGCCCGTGGCCGGCCTGCTCGCGGCCTGCGTGGCGCTTACCGTGTGGGCCGAACCCGTGATGCGCCATGCCATGGCCACTGCGCAGGGCCTGAAAAACCCGGTGGCCTATCGCCAGGCGGTGTTCGGCGCCAGGCAGGTGCCCAACCCCGTGCCCGCGGCTGACAAGAAACAGGAAGGCGCGGCCCCATGAAGCGCCTGCTTCCTTCCCCGCCGCTGTCGTTCGCGCTCTTCGTCGTCTGGCTGCTGCTCAACCAGTCGCTCGAAGCGAGCACGCTGGTCTCGGCCGTGATTTTGGCCATCGCCGTGCCGCTGCTGACCGAGAGCCTGCGTCCGGCCGCAGTGCGCATGCGCAGGCCCGGGGTCGCGCTGCGGCTGTCGTTCCTGGTGACCTTCGACATGCTCAAGTCGGCGTACGACGTGGCCCGGCTGCTGCTCACGCGCCGCACGAGCGGCATTGCCTCCAGGTTCGTGCAGATTCCGCTCGACATGCGCGACCCCAACGGCCTGGCCGTGCTCGCCATGATCATGTGCCTTACGCCCGGCACCGCCTGGGGCGAAGTGTCGTTCGACCGCAGCACGCTGCTGATCCACGTGTTCGACCTCGACGACGAGGCCGCCTTCATCGCGATGATCAAGCAGCGCTACGAACGCCCCCTGATGGAGATCTTCGAGTCATGACACCCGTCCTCTTCTGGGCCCTGAAGTTCGCGCTGTTCCTGCTGGCCGTGGCCATGCTGTGCGCGCTCTCGCGGCTGCTGATCGGCCCCACCGCGCAAGACCGCGTCATGGCGCTCGACTGCCTCTACATCAACGGCATGCTCATGATGCTGGTGCTCGGCATCATCTACGCGAGCAACGTCTACTTCGAGGCGGCCATGCTGGTCGCGCTGTTCGGCTTCGTCGGCTCCACGGCCATGGCCAAGTTCCTGCTGCGCGGGGAGGTGATCGAATGAACGATTTCATCATTGGCCCGCTGCCGCTGTGGGCCGAGATCATCACCGCCGTGTTCGCCGTGCTGGGCGCGGCCTTCGCGGCCATCGGCTCCTTCGGCCTGCTGCGGATGCCGACCTTCTTTCGCCGCATCCATACGCCCACGCTGGGCGCGACGGTGGGCGTGTGGTGCATGACGGTCGCCACCATCGTGTACTTCTCGGTGCAGGGCTTCAGCCTGTTCCTGCACGCGGTGCTGATCGTGCTGTTCATCGCGCTCACCGCGCCGATCACCACCATCTTCCTGATGCGCGCGGCGCTGTTCCGCGAACGGCAAAAGGGCGGGGACGTGCCGCCCGAGGCCAAGTCGAACTGACTGCATCGCTCTTCACGGGCACGGGTCCCCTCGACGGGGTACTCTGCTGCGCGAATATCGCGATGGCGCATGGCCTCAACGCGAACCTGCGCGCAAGCGGCGACGGCTTGCATCGGCACCGGTGTCCGTGCCCTTGTCTGTCGCATTACCGCTGACGCCTTCACCGGCAGTCCCTGCACAAGAGGAGACGTGCGGGTGATGGCACCGACACGCCAAGCTCGAGTTGGTGTTTGCGTGCCCCATTTCTACCGGAATCCGTGATAGCCGAGGTCGGTCGCCATTCCTAAGATTTGACTGGCCGATCTCACTTCAGCGTCAGCGCTGCAGGCGGGCCGACATGCCCGCAGATCGATGCCAAAGAGGCCGCTTGTATAGGCGGGATCTGCCGGTTCAGGCAGCGGTGAGGCGATTCGTCGCAAGCACCGCATCTGACCGGGCCATTGTTCTGCAACCGCGACGACCTTCAAAATGCCTTCACTTTTCTCGACGCCGCGCCCTCTCCATGCAGCTTCGTTGTTGGCCATTGCCGCTACCGCGGCACTCACCGCTTGCGGGGGCGGCGGCGGCGGATCCAATGGCGCACTCCTCCCGTTCACGCCCACAGCACCGGCACCGGCACCCGCCGCTCCACAAAATCAGACGCCTGTGGCGAGCGCCCGCGCCGACGCCCTCGGCCTCAAGGGCGTGGCCGCCACGCTGGATGGCAGTGCCAGCAGCGACGCCGACGGCGACGCCTTGCAGTACAGCTGGACCGTGGTGTCCGCACCGGGCGGCAGCCATGCTGCGTTCAGCAACGCTGCAGCTGCCGCGCCCACATTCACTCCCGATGTCGCGGGCAGTTATGAATTCGCCCTCGTCGTGAATGACGGCAAGGTCAACAGCGCGCCGTCCAAGGTGAAGGTGAACGTTGGCGCAGTCGCATTCGACACGATCCCGAAACCCCTGCCACTGAGCGCACCCAGCTTCTCGTTCGAGGCTTCTCAGCTTGCGAACGTCGGCGACTTGGTCACGCTGGACGCGAGCACGCCGCGCGGCGCGTTCGGCATGGAAGTGGTGCTGGTCAGTTGGGCCTGCGAGACCGGCGTGTGGACCGGCGCCTGTGCAACGACACCTGGCGCCACATTCACTCATCCTGTGACTGTTCGCATCCGCGATGCTGCAGGACTGCTGCTTGCCGAGCGCACCCAGACGGTCACGATCCCCTACCGGCCAAGCACCGATCCGACGTGTGCCACGCCTACCAATTGGCGCGGCGACGACGGCAACTGCCGCTCGGGGCGCTCCGTCAAGGTCGCGTTCGACCTGCATGACCTGAACGTCACGTTGCCAGATACGGTGCGCTACGAAGTGGCATTCAACACTCAGCACTTCGGCAGCTCGCCGCTCGGTGTGACCGGTCCCTACGATTCGCTGAACGTCGCGGCATCCAGCACGGCACCCACAGTCGGCATCGACCTGAATTCCAATGAGGACTATGAAAACGGAGTGCCGACGGTCAGCGGCGGCTTCGGCGTGATGGCGCAGATCATCACCGGGGTTCCACAGCACTAGCCTGTATCGCCCGCACGCTCAGCTCGGCTGCAGCTGCTGCATCTCCTTGGCCCGCGCGACCTCCATTTCGCGCGGCAGCGTCACCGCGTTCTTCACCGCGAGAATCTCCGCCATCACGCTCACCGCGATCTCCGGCGGCGTCTTGCTGCCGATGTAGATGCCGATGGGGCCACGCAGCCGCGCGAGCGATTCGTCGGTCTGGTCGAAGTGCTCGATCATGCGATCGCGCCGCGCGTCGGCATTGCGCCGCGAGCCGATGGCGCCGACGTAGAAGGCCTCGCTCTGCAGCGCCTCCAGCAACGCCAGGTCGTCGAGCTTGGGGTCGTGCGTGAGCGCCACCACGCAGCTGCGGCGGTCGGGCCTGAAGGCCTGCACCGCGTCGTCGGGCATCTCGGTGGTGATGTGCACGCCGGGCAGCGACCAGGCGGTGCGGTATTCGGCGCGCGGATCGCACAGCGTGACCGCGAAACCGCTGAACTTGGCCATGGTCGCAAGGTACTCGGCAAGCTGGCCGGCGCCGATCAGCAACATGCGGTATTCGGGGCCGAAGGTGTTGGTCAGTTCGGTGTCGTTCACCGTGAGCTCGTCGGGCGCCTTGGCTTCAGCCAGCCGCACCGCGCCGGTGGCGAGCGTGACGGTACGCCGCATGAGCCGGCCCTGTTCCAGTTGCGCCACCAGCAGGTCGAGCGAGTCGGCATCAGGCGCGTATTCGAGCAGCAGCTCAAGCGTGCCGCCGCAGGGCAGGCCGAAGCGGTGCGCCTCGTCGGCGGTGATGCCGTACTTGACGAGCGCGGGCGGCGCGCCCAGCGGCACGTCTTCGCCCTTGCCGTGGGCATGGCTGTAGCGCGCGATCAGGTCGTCCTCGATGCAGCCGCCGGAGACCGAGCCGACCACCGCACCGTCTTCGGCCAGGGCCATGATCGAGCCCACGGGCCGCGGCGACGAGCCCCAGGTACGCACCACGGTGGTCAGCAACGCGCGCTTGCCGGCACGCCGCCAATCGCGCAGCGTGCGCAGCACCATGACGTCGAGGTTTTCCATGGCTCGCTCCCTCGGCCCCTCAGGCGGCGTCACCCGGCGGCACCGGGTCGTCCTTCTTGCCGAGGCCGATCTTCTTCATGAGGCCCGACATCACGCTGGTCTTCTCCGCGGGCGCGTCGGCGGTCTCCGAGGCGGCGGCCGGCGGCGGGCCGTAGCGGCTCTGCATCTCGGCCTCGAAGCGCTTGAAGAAATCGTCTGCGGTCGACTTGGCCGCGCCGTCGATCAGCCGCTGGCCGAGCTGGGCGATCTTGCCGCCGACCTGGGCCTGCACCGTGTAGTCGAGCTCGCAGCCGGCAGCGGGTGCCGCGGCCTCTTCAGCCGGTGCGGCGTCGCCCGCCACCGGCTTGAGCGTGACGCTGGAAGAGCCCTTGGCGAACCCCGCCACGCCGCCCTGCCCCTCGAAGCTCAGCTTGTAGCCGTTGGGCGCCACGATGTCCGACAGCACCACCTTGCCGTTGAACTTGGCCGACACCGGGCCGATCTTCACCGCGAGCGCGACGCTGTAGGTGTTGTCGCCCGTCAGCTCGAACTTGTCGCAGCCGGGAATGCATTTCTTCAGCGTCTCGGGGTCGTTGAGCGCTTCCCAGGCTTGTTGTTGGGTGATGCCGAGGCGGCGGTTTCCGAGCATTTCCATGGTGGGCTTCCTTTTTTTGGGGCTCTGCCGGGCGCTTTAACGCCCGGCTCGCATCAGGGCGGCGAGGCTGGCGGCCAGCTGCTCGAGCGCGTTGAGATTGTGGACCGCCAGCATCGCGTCCGCATGGCGGTGCAGCACGCCGGCCCCACGGGCCAGAGGGGCGTAGCCGTCGAAACGCAGCAGCGGGTTGAGCCACAGCAGCCGGCGCGAATGGCGCTTGAGCCAGAGCAGTTCCTGTTCCAGCACTTCAGGCTCGCCGGTGTCCAGGCCGTCGCTGATCACCAGCACCAGCGTGCGACGGCCAGTCAGGCGGCGGGCGTGGGCGCGGCGCAGCTCGGCCAGCGAAGCGCCGAGCCGCGTGCCGCCAGCAAAGTCGTCGATGGCCACGCCGGCGGCGACCAGCATGTCGTCGGTGTCGGCCAGCCGGAAGGCGGGCGTCAGGTCGGTCAGGGCGGTGCCGAAGGCGAACACGTCACGCCGGCCGGCACGGCGGGTCGCTGCATGAAGAAAGGCCAGCAGCAAGCGCGCATAGCGCTCCATCGAGCCCGAGACGTCGACCAGCACCAGCAGAGGCAAGGGTTGCTCGCGGCGCGCCAGCCGGGGCAGCCGCAGGATCTCGCCGCCGGTGCGCGCCGCCTCGTGCAACACGCCGGGCCAGTGCATGCGCGCGTGCTGCTGGCCGGCATCGCCCGCGGCGCGCAGGCGGCGCGACGGCAGCGACGGAACCGGCAGCGCGATGTCGCGCGCGAGCCGCTCCACCAGCCGGTATTCGGAGGCACCGAGCGCGTTGAAGTCGGCGTGCTGCAGCCGCTGGCGGTCGCTCGACGTCATGGCGGCGTCGAACTCGATCTCGCGGTCGGGCTTGGCCAGCTCGGCCGGCCTGGCGGCATTGCGCGGCGCGGTGAGCGCCTCTCGCACGCGCGGGCGGCGCTTCGACGGCTCGGCCTTGCCTTCGGCGCTGGGCAGCATCTGCGCAAGCAGCTTGTTGGCCAGTTCCGGGTCGCGGAACCACGCGTCGAACAGCTCGCGGAACACCATGCGGTCCTGCTCGCGGCTGACCATCACGGCTTCCATCGCCGCGCCCAGGTCGAGCTTGTCTTCAACGCCAACCAGCGTGGCGGCCTCGGCGGCCAGCGCGATGCGGGCGGCGTCGGTGCGCACGCCGGCGCGGCGCAGCGCACGGCCGAAGGCGGTGATGTTGCCGGCGAGCTTGCCGCTGCGGGCGTCGCCGAGTTGCTGGATGCCGGCCATGCGTGTCCAGCGCGCTCAGCGCGCGGCCGGCTCCTCGGGACGCAGCAGGTCGGACGCCAGCTCCTGCGTGAGCGCGGCCACGTCGTCGCGCTGCTTGAACAGGATGCCGGCGGTGTCGACCACCACTTCGGGGTCGAGCTCGACCGTGTCGAGCGCGATCAGCGCGCGCGCCCACTCCACGCTCTCGGCAATGCCGGGCGCGCGCTGGAAAGCGTTGACGAACGGCGCCTCGCGCAGCCGCGCGACAAAGGCCGACACCTGCGCCGACAGCTTCTCGCTCGCCTGCGGCACCTGGGCCCGCACGATGGCCAGCTCGCGTTCGCGCTCGGGGTAGTCGAGCCAGTGGTACAGGCAGCGGCGCTTGACCGCGTCGTTGAGCTCGCGCGTGCGGTTGCTCGTGAGAATGGTCACGGGCGGCACCACGGCGCGCACCGTGCCAAGCTCCGGAATGCTCACCTGGTACTCGCCCAGGTACTCGAGCAGGAAGGCCTCGAAGGGCTCGTCGGCGCGGTCGACTTCGTCGATCAGCAGCACCGCGCCCGGCGCGGGCGTCTGCAGCGCCTGCAGCAGCGGGCGGCGGATCAGGTAGTGCGGCTGGTAGACCTCGGCTTCCACGTCGCGCACGAGCGCCGCCCGGCCGCCCGAAGGCGCGAGAGCCCCCTCGGGGGGCAGCGAGGACGCGTCAGCGCCGAGCGTGGGGGCCCTCAGCGCGCCGGAGGCTTCCGCCGCGCGCATGTGCAGCAGCTGCGCCGCGTAGTTCCATTCGTAGAGGGCCTCGCGCTGCTCCAGCCCGTCGTAGCACTGCAGGCGCAGCAGTTCGCGGTTCAGCGCTTTCGACAGCGCCTTGGCCAGCTCGGTCTTGCCCACGCCGGGCTCGCCTTCGACCAGCAGCGGCCGCTGCAGCTTGAGCGCGAGGAACACGGCCGTCGCCAGGCGTCGGTCGGCGAAGTAGCCGGCCTGCATCAAACCGTCGGAGAGGGAATCGATGGTCGGAAAGATCATGGCGAAGCGTAGCGGAGAGCCAGAGCAGGCCAGCGTGCGCCGCGCCTCCTCTTCGAGAACACCGCGGAACCGGCTGCGCTGGGCCGCTGGTGTTGCCCCCTGCAAGGGGGTTGGAGAAGCGACACGAAGTGCGCGAAGCCTGGGGGTAAGCCTAAGCCAGTGCCTTGGTCACGGCGCGCTGGGTGAGCACGCTGATCAGGTTCGCGCGGTAGGCGGCCGAGGCATGGAGGTCGCTGTTGAGGTCGCTCGCGTCGATCTTCACGGCGGAGGCGGCCGCGGCGGTGAAGTTCTGGTTCAGCGCGTCTTCCAGCCCGGCATGGCGGAACACGCCGTTGCCCGCGCCGGTGACGGCCACGCGCACCGCGCCGCTGTCGGCCTGGGCGAGGAAGATGCCGACGAGCGGAAAGTGCGAAGCCTTCTGGCGCAGCTTCTCGTAGACGGCGCGCTTCGGAATCGGAAAGCGGATCGCGGTGATCAGCTCGTCTTCTTCCAGCGCGGTGGTGAACAGGCCGAGGAAGAAATCGTCGGCCGCGATCTCGCGCTTTGACGTGACGACAGTGGCGCCCGAACCCAGCACCGCGCTCGGATAGCACGCCGCCGGGTCGTTGTTGGCCACCGAGCCGCCGATGGTGCCCATCGCGCGCACCTGCCGGTCGCCGATGCGCGAGGCCAGGTCGGCCAGCGCCGGGAAGGCGGCCTTCACGTCGGCGTTGTTGGCCACGTCGAGGTGGCGCGACATGGCGCCGATGGTGAGCGTGTTGCCGTCCTTGCGGATGCCCGTGAGTTCCTTGATGCCGCTCAGGTCCACCAGCTGTTCAGGGGCGGAAAGCCGCAGCTTCATGGAAGCCAGCAGGGTCTGGCCGCCCGCCAGCGGCTTGGCGCCTGCTGCAACGAGCCGGGCCGCGTCGGCCAATGTGGCCGGTCGTTCGAGTGTGAAGGCATACATGGTGTGCTTCCTTCTTTGTTCTGTATGTTCGATCTGTCGATCAATGGTTGGCGGCGGCCTGCATCGCTTCCCAGACACGGCTGGACGAGGCGGGCATGTCGAAATCCTTGACGCCCAGCGGCGCCAGCGCGTCGAGCACGGCGTTGATCACCGCCGGCGGCGAGCCGATGGCGCCCGCTTCGCCGCAGCCCTTGGTGCCCAGCGGATTGTGCGTGCACGGCGTGCACACGGTGTCCAGCTTGAACTGCGGGAACTCGGCCGCGCGCGGCATGGCGTAGTCCATGAAGCTGCCGGTGAGCAGCTGGCCGGTTTCCTTGTCGTACACGCAGTTCTCGAGCAGCGCCTGGCCGATGCCCTGCACCAGGCCGCCGTGCACCTGGCCCTCGACGATCATCGGGTTGATGATGGTGCCGAAGTCATCCACCGCGGTGAAGCGGTCCACGCGCACCTCGGCGGTCTGCTTGTCGATCTCGACCTCGCAGATGTAGGTGCCGCCCGGGAAGGTGAAGTTGGTCGGGTCGTAGAAGGCGGTTTCGTTCAGGCCGGGCTCCAGCTTGTCGAGCGGGTAGTTGTGCGGCACGTAGGCCGTGAGCGCCACCTGGCCGAAGGGGATCTTCTTGTCGGTGCCCTTGACCGTGAACTCGCCGTTGGCGAACTCGATGTCGGCGTCGCTCGCCTCCATCAGGTGCGCGGCGATCTTCTTGGCCTTGGTCTCGATCTTGTCGAGCGCCTTCATGATGGCCGCGCCGCCCACCGAGATGGAGCGCGAGCCGTAGGTGCCCATGCCGAAGGGCACGCGGCCGGTGTCGCCGTGCACCACGTCGACGTTGTCGACCGGGATGCCCAGCCGCGCCGCCACCACCTGCGCGAAGGTGGTCTCGTGGCCCTGGCCGTGGCTGTGCGAGCCGGTGAACACCGTCACGCTGCCGGTCGGATGCACGCGGATCTCGCCGCACTCGAACAGGCCGGCCCGCGCACCGAGCGCGCCGGCAATGTTCGACGGCGCGATGCCGCAGGCCTCGATGTAGCTCGAGTAGCCGATGCCGCGCAGCTTGCCGTTGGCCTCGCTGGCCGCCTTGCGCGCCGCGTAGCCGTCGACCTCGGCCAGCACCCGGGCCTTGTCCATGCATGCATGGAAGTCGCCGGTGTCGTACTGCAGCGCCACCGGCGTCTGGTACGGGAAGGTGGTGATGAAGTTGCGCTTGCGGATCTCGTCCTGCCCCAGGTTCATTTCCCAGGCGCAGCGCGACACCAGCCGCTCCAGCAGGTAGGTGGCCTCGGGCCGCCCGGCCCCGCGGTAGGCATCGACCGGCGCGGTGTTGGTGAACCAGGCATCGACCTCCACGTAGATCTGCGGCGTGGTGTACTGGCCCGCGAGCAGGGTGGCGTAGAGGATGGTGGGCACCGCCGTGGAGAAGGTCGACAGGTAGGCGCCGAGGTTGGCGTCGGTGTGCACGCGCATGGCCAGGAACTTGCCTTGACTGTCCATCGCCATTTCGGCGTGGCTCACATGGTCGCGGCCGTGGGCGTCCGACAGGAAGCACTCGGAGCGCTCGGCGGTCCACTTGATGTTGCGGTTGAGCTGCTTGGCGGCCCAGGTCAGGCACACGTCTTCCGCATACAGGAAGATCTTGGAGCCGAAGCCCCCGCCCACGTCGGGCGCTATCACGCGCACCTTGTGCTCGGGCAGGCCGAGCACGAAGGCCGTCATCAAGAGCCGCTCGACGTGCGGATTCTGGTTGGACACGTAGAGCGTGTAGTCGTCGGTGCCCCGGCTGTAGCTGCCGATGGCCACGCGCGGCTCGATCGGGTTGGGAATGAGCCGGTTGTTGACCAGGTCGAGCTTGGTCACGTGCGCGGCATTCGCAAAGGCCGCGTCGACCGCCGCCTTGTCGCCCAGCGCCCACTTGTAGCACTGGTTGTCGGGCGCCTCGTCGTGCAGGGTGACGCCGCCGGCCTTCCTGGCCGCGTCGGCCACGCTCACGAGCGCGGGCAGCACGTCGTAGTCGACCACCACCGCCTCGGCGGCGTTCTTGGCCTGCTCGACCGTCTCGGCCACCACCATGGCCACGTGGTCGCCCACGTAGCGCACCTTGTTGATCGCCAGGATCGGGTGCATCGGCTCCTTCATGGGGGTGCCGTCGGGGTTGTTGATGAGCCAGCCGCAGGGCAGCCCGCCCATCTTGCCCTCGATGTCCTTGCCGCTGAAGATGCCGATCACGCCGGGCATCTTCATGGCCTCGGCAATGTCGACCGACTTGACGGTGGCGTGGGCGTGCGGCGAGCGCACGAAAACGGCGTGGCTCTGGTTGGCCAGCGTGATGTCGTCGGTGTAGTTGCCCGCGCCGGTCAGGAACCGGTAGTCTTCCTTGCGCCGCAGCGCCTCGCCGATGTGCGGCAGGTTGGAGAAGTCGGATGCGCCCATGTCGCTCTCCTCAGGCCGTTGCCGTTGTCTTGACGGGCGTGCCCGAGGCCATGGCCTCGCCGCCCATCTTCACGGCCTTCACGATGTTCTGGTAGCCCGTGCAGCGGCACAGGTTGCCGTCGAGCAGCTCGCGGATCTCCGATTCGCTCGACTTGGGGTGGTGGGTGCACAGGTCGATGGCGCTCATGACCATGCCCGGGGTGCAGAAGCCGCACTGCAGGCCGTGGCACTCCTTGAAGGCGGCCTGCATGGGGTGCATGGCGCCGTCGGCATCGGCGATGCCCTCGATGGTGGTGATGTCTGCGCCGGCCGCCTGGGCGACCAGGATGTTGCAGGACTTGACGGCACGGCCATTGACGTGGACGGTGCAGGCGCCGCACTGTGCGGTGTCGCAGCCGACGTGGGTGCCGGTGAGATGGAGGTGCTCCCGGATGGCATGCACGAGAAAGGTGTTGGGAGGAGCGTCGACCGTGGCCTGACGGCCGTTGATCTTGAAAGCAACCTGCATTTGGCTGTCTCCGTGAAAGGTGATGGCTAATTCAGCAAAAGCATCTTGGATGCCGACCTCCCGCACTATCCTAGGCAAAACCCTTGACACTTGCACAGACGGCGCGAAATTCTCAAAATGAAACAGCTTGCCATCCTGCGAGCCGGGAAAAGCCCCAACACCGCGCGAACACCCCACGATGCCTGTTGCTTCAATCGTTTCGCCAGCCCCTGAGCGTTCGCTGGCCATCGCCCAGGCCCGCCGCGAGCTGATCCACGGCGAATCCCCCCGGGCCCGCGCAACGGCCTGCGTCGACTCCTGGATCAGCCGCTCCTGGCAGCGCTGCATCGAGGCCGGCCGCCGCCCTCAGCAGCGCGTCAGTTTCGACCCGGTGAGCCAGTCCGCGGAGCGCGATGCCGCCGAGCGCAACCGGGTGCTGGTCGCGGCCGCGCGGCCGGTGATAGAGCGGCTCTCGCGCGCCATCGCCGACACCCGCTATTTCGCCATCCTGACCGACGCCGACGGCATCGTGGTGGACGTCGGCAACCTGCCCGACGGTACCGATGCCGCCAGCCGCTATGCACGCGACATCGGGCGCATCGGCGTCGACCTGTCTGAGCCGGCGATCGGCACCAGCGCCATCGGCACCGCGCTGGCCGAGCAGGAATCGGTGTGGCTGCACCGCGGCGAGCACTTCTTCGACGACACCAGCGTCTACAGCTGCGCCGGCGCGCCGCTGTTCGGCCCCCGGGGCGACTGCATCGGCATGCTCGACCTGACCGGCGTGCAGGTGGTGGAACGCCCGGAACTGCGGCACCTGGCCACCCTGTCCGCGCGCAGCATCGAGAACATGCTGGTGCTGCGCGAGCCCTGCGAGCTGCTGCTGCGCCTGGCCTGGCCCGGCAGCACCGCCAGCGAAGCCACCGAGGGGCTGCTGTGCATCGATGGCGAAGGCCACGTCACCGGCGCCAACGCGGTGGCCCGTCAGATGCTGCACCAGCCGCTGGCGCGCGAGCAGCAGGCGCTGCATTTCAACGACCTGTTCGCCCTGCCCCTGCACATGATGTTCGATGCAGCCCGGCGCGGCGAGGCCATGCTCGAGGTGCCGCTGTGGTCGGGCCTGCGGGTGCAGGTGCAGCCCCAGCACGGCGGCCGCGGCACTCCGGGTGGGCTGCCGGCGACGGACAGCCGGCCCCGGCTGCGCGACGTGGAAACCGCGCTGATCCGCAAGGCGGTGGCCGATGCCCGCGGCAACGTGGCGGAGGCCGCGCGGGCGCTGGGCATCAGCCGCGCGACCGTGTACCGCAAGCTGTGGCGCGGCCGGCCGACCGGCGCGCCGGACTGACGGACCTACGAGCCGAAGCCTCGCTGTTCAGCTCCTGTTCAGGCGCCGACCGGGACCTTGTCGAGAAAGCCGGTCACCGAGCTGAGCTTGCCCGCCTCCACTTGCGCGAAGTCGGTGCCCTGGATCAGGTCCTCGGCGCCGCTCGGGCCCAGCGTCCACGAAAAGCGCAGATGGTCGCCGTGCGAGTCGGCCTTGCGCAGAAGGTTGAAGCGGAAGCCGGGAAAGCGCTGATGCACCGCGCCGACCAGCGCGCTGATCTGCTCGCGGCCGCTGGCCTGCGCCATCGGGTCGACGTAGCGGGCATCGGCGGTCCAGCCGGCTTCGATCAGCGCGGCGCGGCGCGCGGCGTCGGTCTCGTTCCAGACGGCGATGTAGCGTTGGGCAATCGTGGCGGCGTCGTGTGCGGCAGTGTTCATGATGGCCATTCCTTTCGGGAGTTTCGACCCGCAACATCGCGGGGTGAATGAATGGTCGCGCCGCACGCGCACAGCGTCGATGACCTGGGAGGTCATCTGGGAGGTCATGCCGCCCGTGCCATCTCCGCATCCGCGTCGAGCGGAAACACCGGCCTGCGCACCTTGCTGAACGGAAACAGGCTGTAGTCGGAACTCGTCACGCCGGGGCTGTCGCACTCCACAAGCGCGGCCGACAGCGGCTCGAACACCGGCCGGCAGTACATGCGCGACTTGAGCAGCAGGAAGCGCTCCTTGCGCGGATCGAGCCCCGCGCATTCGAAGACGCCGATGTCCCACGGCTCCTGCGTGCGCTCCGTCACCACGATGCGGGCGGCGCCGATGTCGAACAGCACCGTGCGGCCCATGCTGCTGCGCTGGCCGGTGTAGGTGGGGCCGGTGATCGTGTATTCACCGTCGCTCACGGCACGCACCATGCCCGTCAGGCGCACCGGCGTTTTCTTCAGCCCGATGCCCTCGAGCGAGACCTTGTTGCCCAGTGCCACGGTCACCTCGGCGCCCTCGCCCGCCGCAATGAGCTGCGCCACCGCCTCGGGATCGCACAGCGGGCCCACGCCGATGCCGTGCAGCCCCTGCGCCAGCGCCTCCTGCAGCACGTCCATGGTGTCGCAGCTGCCGCCGGACATGCAGTTGTCGCCGTGGTCCAGCAGCAGCACCGGGCGCGTGGCGCCTTCCGCGATCAGCTTCGCACGCGCAATCGATTCCACCATCGGCTCGCTGCGGTAGACGAAGGACTCGCGCTCGTTCCACATCTGCTCGGCGATGCGGTCGGCCGTGGCCTGCGCGCGTTCTGGCGAATGCGCATCGACCACGATCACGCTCATGCACGGCGCTTCTATGTCCGACAGCGAAAAGCCCGCCAGGATCGACACCGCAAGCGACTCCGACTTCTCCGCCTCGCGCGCCGCCTCGATGGCGCGCTGCATCGCACCGGTGAACGACGCGCTGCGCAGCGTGTGCGCCATCAGCGGCAGCCGGTGCCAGCGCATCGCCGGCTTGCTGCGCCCGGCGAGCATGTCGAACAGCAGGCGGCCGGCGTGCGCGCCGGTCTCGTACATGTCGATGTGCGGATAGGTCTTGAAGCCGACGATCACGTCGGCGTTCCCAACCATCTCGGGCGTGACGTTGGCATGCAGGTCGAGCGCCACGCCGATGGGCACGCCCGGCGCCGCCACGCGCAGCCGCACGAGCAGGTCGCCTTCGCCGTCCACGCTGTTCTGCGCGACCATCGCGCCGTGCAGGTCGAGCAGGATGGCGTCGCAGCCCGCAGCCGCATCGACGATGCATTGCGTCAGCAGCGCGTAGGCCTGCGCATCGACCGGCCCGCTCGGGTTGGCCGAGGCCGACACCGGCGTGACGAGTTCGGCACCCGCCGCCTCGGCCAGGTCGATGAAGGCAGACATCGCGGTGCGCATGCCCTTGTTGTCGCGGTAAGCCTGCTCGCCGAAGGTCGGCCCGTCGGGCCCGAAGGCCGAGAGCGGCGTGGGCACGGGCGAGAAGGTGTTGGTCTCGTGGTTGAGTCGCGCGATAAGTACTTTCATTGCGCGACTCCGGCGCTTTGCAACATGGCCTGCAGCAGCACATTGCAGCCGGCCTCGAGGTGACCGGGCTGCGCGTCCTCGATCTCGTTGTGGCTGATGCCGTCCAGGCAGGGCACGAAGATCATGGCCGTGGGGCACACGCGTGCGAGGTACACCGCGTCGTGGCCCGCGCCGCTGATCACGTTCATCCAGGTCATGCCCTGCGCCTGCGCGGCTTCGCGCACGGCGGACACCAGCTTCGGCGTGAAAGGCTGCGGCTGGAAATACACGACCTGCTCCACCGACATCTCGACCTTGCCCTTCGTCGCGATGCGCTGCACGGCCTCTTTCAGTTCGGCGTCCATGGCCGACAGCACCACGTCGTCGGCCGCGCGCAGATCGACACTGAGCTTCACGCGCCCCGGGATCACGTTGCGCGAATTGGGATAGTTGTCGATCCAGCCGACCGTGCCGCGCCCATGCGGCGCGTGGGCGAGCGCAATGCGGTTGACCTCGATCACGAGTTCGGAGGCTGCCAGCAGCGCATCCTTGCGCAGTTCCATCGGCGTGGGGCCGGCATGGGCTTCCATGCCCTGCACCACCACGTCGTACCAGCGCTGGCCTAGAGCGCCTTCCACCACGCCGATCACGCGCTCGTTGGCTTCGAGCACCGGGCCCTGCTCGATGTGCGCCTCGAAGTACGCGCCCACCGGCGATGCCGTTGCCGATGCGGGCGTGCTGCCCGCGTAGCCGATGGAAGCGAGCGCGTCGGACACGCTGACGCCGTCGTTGTCGCACTGCGCCAGCGCATGTTCGAGCGTGAACGCACCTGCGAACACGCCGGAGCCCATCATCACGGGCACGAAACGCGAGCCCTCTTCGTTGGTCCAGACCGCCACTTCGAGCGGCGCTTCTGTTTCGATCTTCGCGTCGTTGAGGCTTCGGATCACCTCCAGCCCCGCGAGCACGCCGTAGTTGCCGTCGAACTTGCCGCCTGTGGGCTGCGTGTCGATGTGGCTGCCGGTGGTGACGGGCGGCAGCGCGTTGTTGCGGCCGGCGCGGCGCGCGAAGATGTTGCCGATGGCGTCCACGCGGACTTCGCAGCCTGCCTCGCGCACCCAGCGCACGAACAGGTCGCGGCCCTGGCGGTCGAGGTCGGTCAGCGCGATGCGGCAGACGCCGCCTTTCTCGGTGGCGCCGAGCTGCGCCAGTTCCATCAGCGAATTCCAGAGCCGCTGGCCGTCGATGCGGAGTTCAGTGTGTGAGTTCATGGCTTTGCGATATGGATAAGTGTTGCGGGAAGCCTCAAGCAAGGCCCACACCCAGATAGCGGTCCTTCACTTCATGGTCGGCCATGAAGGCTGCGTTGCCGGCCTCGTGCACGATCACGCCCTGCTCCACGATGTAGTGCCGGTCGGCCAGCTGCACGCAGACTTCGAGGTTCTGCTCGACCAGCAGGATGGCCACGCCGGCCGCCTTGATGGTCTTCAGCTGCGCGACGATCTCCTCGACGATCACCGGCGCCAGGCCTTCGACCGGCTCATCGAGGATCAGCAGGCGCGGATGGTTCATGAGCGCGCGGCCGATGGCCAGCATCTGCTGCTCGCCGCCCGACAGCTGCCCGCCGCCGTTGCGCCGCCGCTCCTTGAGGCGCGGAAAGATTCGGTAGATGTCGGCCAGCTGCCAGGGCGACTCGCGCCGCAGGCCGAGCAGCAGGTTTTCTTCCACCGTCAGCAGCTTGAAGACGCCGCGGTGCTCGGGCACAAGGCACACGCCGCGCGTGGCAATGCGATGCGGCGGCATGCCCGCGATGTCCGCTCCCTGGAAGCGCACGCGCCCGCTCGTGGGCGTGACCGCACCGGCAATGCTCTTGAGCGTGGTCGACTTGCCCGCGCCGTTGCGGCCCAGCAGCGTGACGAGTTCGGCCTCGCCCACGCGCATGGAGATGCCCTGCAGCACGTGGCTCTTGCCGTAGTGCGCATGGAGCGCTTCGACTTCGAGAATGTTCTTCCCGCCGCTCATGCCTTGCCTCCGGTGATCATGTTGCCCAGATAGGCCGTGCGCACCCGCGCATCGGCGCGGATATCGCCTGGCAGCCCCTCGGCGAGCACGCGGCCCAGCTGCATCACGGTCACGGTGTCGGAGATGTCCATCACGATGTTCATGTTGTGCTCGATCAGCACCACTGTGTGCCGGTCGCGCAGGCTGCGAATGAGCTGCTTCATGTCGTCGAGGTCGTCGATGCCCATGCCCGAAGTCGGCTCGTCGAGGAAGATGGCCTTCGGCCTGGCGGCCAGCGCCATGCCCACTTCGAGGCGGCGCTGCTGGCCATGCGAAAGCTCGCTGGCCGGCGTGTTCGCCAGCCGTTCGAGCCCGACGCGCTGCAGCACTTCGTCCACCGTCTGCGTGCAGGCCAGTTCGCCGACCGGTGCGCGCCAGCAGTTCATGGCCTGGCGCGGCGAAACACCCTGTGCCGCGACGCGCAGGTTCTCGCGCACCGACAGGCTCAGGAACAGCGCCGTGACCTGGAACGAACGCGCCATGCCGCGCTGCACGCGCCGGTGGTCGGGCTCGCGCGTGACGTCGTGGCCGTCGAACAGGATGCGGCCGCCGGTGGTTGTGCCAGTGCCGGTGAGCATGTGGAACAGCGTGGTCTTGCCCGCGCCGTTGGGGCCGATCACCGAGTGCACGGTGTTGCGCCTGATCTTCAGGTCGACCCCGCCGAGCGCGGCGAACTTGCCGTAGTGCTTGGTGACGCCGATGGCTTCGATGAGAACGTCGCTCATGCCTTTTCTCCTTGCGCGGCGGGTGCGTTCGAAGCCGCCTGTGGCGCACGCCGGAAGATGCGCTTCCAGATGCCCTCGCCCAGCCCCCAGAGCCCGCGCTGCATGCCGATGCTCACGCCGATCAGCAGCAGGCCCAGCAGCAGCAGCCAGCGCGGCCACAGCGTGGAGAGCCAGTCGGCCAGCAGCACATAGGAGGCCGAGCCCAGCACCGAGGCAAACAGGTTGCCGGTGCCGCCGATCACGGTGATGACCAGGATCATTTCGCTCGTGTGGTACTCGGCGTTCGACAGCGGCGCGATGCCGGTCATCATGGCGTGCAGCCCGCCCGCCAGTCCGGTGACGGCGCCCGAGATCATGAAGGCCAGCAGCTTGAAGCGCTTGAGGTCGTAGCCCACGGCGGCGGCGCGGTCTTCGTTGTCGCGGATGGCGAGCAGCGTGCGCCCGAAGATCGAATCGGTCACGCGCAGCAGCAGGCCGAAGGCGATCAGGAAGACCACCGCGACGAAGGCGTAGTACTTCCACGGCGTGTCCATGAAGCCGGGGCGCGGCACGTCGAGCAGGCCGTTGTCGCCGCCCGTGAGGTCGGTCGCGGTGTAGGCGATGAAATAGAACATCTGCGCGAAGGCCAGCGTGAGCATCACGAAGTAAGTGCCGCGCTGGCGGATGGCGACCCAGCCGACCACCGCCGCACCGATCGCGCCCATGGCCATGGCCGCGAGCAATGCAAGCGGCATGGGCAGGTGCAGGCGCGTGAGCAGGATCGCGATGGTGTAGCTGCCAAGTCCGAAGAAGATGCCCTGCCCGAAGGACAGCAGCCCCGTGTAGCCCAGCAGCAGGTTGCAGCCCAGTGCCGCCAGCGCGTAGATGAGCACCTCGCTCGCGAGCGAGCCAGAGCTCAGCACCAGCGGCAGGCCCAGCGCGGCGATCAGCGCCAGGAGGAATGTGATTTTTCTCGGCATGGCGTGTCCGTTCATGCTTTCCGGCCGAGCAGGCCATGCGGGCGCAGCAGCAGCACGGCCGCCATCGCGATGTAGATCATCAAGCTCGCCCCCGGCGGCCAGATGGTGCTCATGAGGCTTTGCACGATGCCGATCACCAGCCCGCCCACGAGCGCGCCGCCGAAGCTGCCGAGCCCGCCGATCACCACCACCACGAAGGCAACACTCAGCGCCTCCACGCCCATGAAAGGCTCGGCCCCGCGAATGGGTGCAGCCAGCACGCCGGCCAGCGCGGCAGTGGCCGCCCCCAGCGCGAACACAAGGCTGAACACGCGGAACACGTTGATGCCGAGCAGCGACACCATCTCGGTCGATTCGCTGCCCGCGCGCACCGCGCTGCCCAGGCGCGTGCCTTCGAGCACCCACCACAGCAGCACCGCGAGCACGGCGGTGAAGCCGATCACGAACAGCCGGTACTTCGGATAGACGAAGCTGCCCCACATCACCACGCCCTGCAGCAGGTCGGGCGTGGGCACGCTGTTGCCCAGCGGGCCCCAGAACACGATGACGATCTCCTGCACCGCGAGCGCGAGGCCCACCGTCACGAGGATGTGGAACTCGTGCGCCTTGGCATACACGCGGCGCAGCAGCAGCTTTTCGGCAAGCCAGCCGAGCGCGCCGACGCCCAGCGGCACCAGCACCAGCGCGGCCCAGAAGTTCAGGCCCCACTGCATGGCCTGGTAACAGAGGTAGGCGCCCAGCAGATAGAAAGCGCCGTGCGCGAAGTTCACGAAACGCAGCAGGCCAAACACGATGGACAAGCCAACGGCCAGCAGGAAATACAGCATGCCGATGCCGATTCCGTTGATGGTCTGGAGCAGGTAGACGGTCATGGGCTCGTTGGCTTGCGTTGCGTCAGGCCAGCTTGCAGCCGGTTTTGTCTGCCGGCAGGAAGGACTTGCCGGAACTCACCACGTCGACGTAGTCGGCGGCGTTCTTCATCTTCGACTTGGCCTTGCCCTTGAGCAGGTAGTAGTCCTTGATGACCTGGTGGTCGGCCTTGCGGATTTCCTCGGTGCCGGTGAGGCCGTCGAACTTCATGCCCTCGAGCACCGCGATCACCGCCTTCTGGTCGACCGTGCCCGCCTTGACGATGCCGTCGATCAGGATCTTGGTGCAGATGTACGAGCCCGCGAGGCTGTAGTTGGGCACGATCTTGAGCTTGTCGGCGGTGCGCTTCACCAGGTCCTTGTTGAGCGCGGTGTCGGCCGTGTGCCAGTATTGCGCGCCGAAGTACACGTCTTCGCAGAGGTCGGCGCCCAGTTCGTCGAACTGCTCCAGGCCCGAGGCCCAGGCCATGAGGATCGTCATGTTCTTGTGCATGCCGAAGCTGATGGCCTGGCGCAGCGCGGCAGACGACTGCGCACCGAAGTTCAACAGCAGCAGCACGTCGGGCTTGGCGGCCATCGCGTTGGTGAGGTAGCCGCTGAACTCCTTCTCGTTGAGCGAGTGGTAGCTGTTGCCCACATGCTCGATGCCCTTCTCCTGGAAGATGTTCTTGGCCGCGCTCAGCAGGCCGTCGCCGAACACGTACTGCGGCGTGATGGTGTACCAGCGCTTGGCCTTCGGCATGGTGGCGATCAGCGGGCGCACCGTCTGCTCGATGGCACCGAAAGTGGGCACCGACCAGCGGAAGGTGGCAGGGTTGCAGTCCTTGCCGGTGATCTCGTCCGCTCCGGCGGTGGTGATGAAAAGGCCGCCGGCCTTCTCGGCCTCCTTGCCCATGGCCAGCGCTTCCGACGACAGGATGCCGCCCGCGAAGAACTTCGCGCCCTGCTGCTGCGAGGCCTCCTGCACCTTGCGCACGGCGGTGGCGGGCTTGCCTTCGGTGTCGAGCACCGTGTAGGCCAGCGGGCGCTTGAGCACGCTGCCGTACTGCTCGATGGCCAGCTTCATGCCCAGGTCGGCGTACTTGCCGTTCGCCGCAAAGGCGCCCGACATCGGGACCGGGCAGCCGAAGCGGATCGCCTCCGCCGACTGGGCAAAGGCGGCGCGGCCAGCCAGCAGGGAAGCGGGGGCAGCCGACAGGGCGGCCAGGTGAAGAAGGTGTCTGCGTTGCATGAGTTCTCCGGTCGTGGTGGGAAGTAAGGAAAAGGTGGTGCCTGCGATCGCCGGCGAATTTAAGCGGATAAATAGGATTAATATGCTGGTAAAAACCCGCTAGCAATCCTTGTGCCCAATACCACACTGCCCCGCCGCGTGACGCCGTTTAAGATCGCCCGCTGTTGCGCATCCCGCGCATCTCCCGATGGGCATGGAGCGTTTCAATGAGAGTGGGGCAGAACCGTCCTAAACGGCAAAAGCTCTCGGACGTCATCGTCGAAGACGTCAAGCGCTGGATCGTGGCGGAGCGCAAGCAGCCCGGCGACCGGCTACCGAACGAGAAAGAACTGATCGAGCTTTTCGGCTATTCGAAGAGCACGGTGCGCGAGGCCCTGAAGGCGCTGGAGGTGCGCGGCCTCGTCTCTATCCGCACGGGGCCCGGCGGTGGGGCGTACCTGCAGCAGGTGTCGGTCGACCATGCGTCGGAGCCGCTGCGCAACTTCCTGCATTTCCATCACCTGGACGGGCACCATATCTATCAGTTGCGCAAGGCACTGGAGCCCGAACTGGCCGTGAGCGTGGTCGGCAAGCTGACGCCGGAGCAGTTCGAGCAGCTCGAGGAAAACATCCGCCTGTGCACCATCGAGCCGAGCAACGAGGACGAACTGCGCATGCAGCGCGAGGCGGAACTCGGCTTCCACACCATGCTGGCGGAGAGCTGCCCCAATCCGGTGCTCTCATTCATGTGCCGCTTTCTGAACGACTTGTTGCGTGACCTGGTGGTCTACAAGAAGGCGCTGGAACATCATCATTTCGGCGAGGCCAACGTCGACTATCACACGCAACTTCTGGCGGCCTACCGCAAGGAGGACGCCGAAGAGGTGCGCCGGCTGATGGCCGAGCACATGGTCGATGCCGAGGCTCACATGCACGAGATGGAGGCGCACATCGGGGCCAAGCATCTGCTGCTGCCCAGCGGGCAGCGTTAGGCCGGTCCGTTCAGGGGGTGTGCACAACGACCGTCAGGCGTGGACCTGCTCCAGACAAGCCTGGAACGCCAGCACCGCCC
This sequence comes from Variovorax sp., assembly GCF_965279555.1. Taxonomy (NCBI): domain Bacteria; kingdom Pseudomonadati; phylum Pseudomonadota; class Betaproteobacteria; order Burkholderiales; family Comamonadaceae; genus Variovorax; species Variovorax sp. The sequence goes on from NZ_OZ257247.1 coordinate 3,419,957, forward strand.
GTGACGGCTTCGGCGAACGCCGCAGCAGGCTGACAAAGCGGCACGCGTAGTTGAACCGCGCCGGCAGCACCGCCTTCATCAGCCCGCGCTGCTCGAACACCTGCGCATAGTGGTCGGGCAGAAAGCCCAGGAAGCGCCCCGACAGAATCAGCGTGGCAATGGCTTCCTGGTCGAAGCCCGTCGCCTTGCGCGACAGCCGCGCCCTGTGGCTCAGCTCCATGTTGGGCGAGTGATAGCCAAGGCCCGCGAAATGATGCTCGCCCAGCTTCGGCCAGGTGAGCTTGGCATGGGAGCTGTCGAACAGCGGATGGCCCTTGCCGCAGTACAGCAGCATCGTTTCGTCGAACAGGTCCGCATAGACCAGGCTCTGCGAGGCGCGGTGCGCCGGGATGATGCCGATCTGGAAATTGCCTTCCAGCACCCCCTGCTCTATGGCGTTGATCGAGCCCACGTGCACCGCCAGGCTCACTTCCGGCGCTATATCGGTGAAGCGCGCAATGGCCTCGCCGATGCGCGCCTTCGGGTTGGTCGCGGTCTTGTCGAACAGCGCCACCTCCAGCTGGCCGCCCATGCGGTTGTGGATGTCGTCGATGCTGCCGCGAAAGGCGTCTACCGAAGCCAGCAGGCGCAGGGTCTCGTCGTACACGCGCTGGCCCTCGGCGGTGAGCGCGAAGCCGGCCCGGCCGCGCCGGCACAGCACCAGGCCCAGCCGCGTTTCCAGGTCCTTCACATGCCGGCTCACGGTGGAGGTGCCGATGTTCAGCTCCAGCTCGGCGGCCGCCATGCCGCCGCAGTCGACCACGCTCTTGAAAACCTTGAGCAGCCGCAGGTCCATGTCGCTGAGCTGCCCCAGGACGGCGCGATTACGGGCGCTGTTTTGGGCACTGTTTTGGGCCTTGGCCTTTACTTGCATGAAGTGTCAAGTGAACATTGATATTGCGCCATTCTCCACACTGAAGGGTCTGCCAACAATCGGCGCATTCACAACCCCCTTCGGAGCCCGCCCGCGCGGAACGCCATGACCCTTGCAGCCCCCGCCATCGAACCCACGCCCGCACTGCGCACCGACGCCGCCTGGCTCGACGCGCACTGGATGCCCTACACCGGCAACCGCAACTTCAAGGCCGATCCGCGGATCATCGTGGAGGCCAAGGGCGCCTACTTCACCGACATCGACGGCCGCAAGATCTTCGACGGCCTCTCGGGCCTGTGGTGCTCCGGCCTGGGCCACGGCCGCCCCGAGATCACCGAGGCGGTGAGCCGCCAGATCGCCAAGCTCGACTACTCGCCCGCCTTCCAGTTCGGCCACCCGCTCTCGTTCGAGCTGGCCAACAAGATCAAGGAACTGACGCCCGCCGGGCTGGACTACGTGTTCTTCACCGGCTCGGGCTCCGAAGCCGCCGACACGTCCCTGAAGATGGCGCGCGCCTGCTGGCGCACCAAGGGCCAGGCGAGCAAGACCCGCCTGATCGGCCGCGAGAAGGGCTACCACGGCGTCAACTACGGCGGCATCTCGGTCGGCGGCATCGCGGCCAACCGCAAGCTGTTCGGCCAGGGCGTCGAAGCCGACCACCTGCCGCACACGCAGCTCGCCGCCAACGCCTTCACGCGCGGCATGGCCGAGAACGGCGCCGAACTGGCCGACCGCCTGCTCGACCTGATCGCACTGCACGACGCATCGAACATCGCAGCCGTCATCGTGGAACCCTTCGCCGGTTCGGCCGGCGTGGTGATTCCGCCCAAGGGCTACCTGAAGCGCCTGCGCGACATCTGCACGGCCAACAACATCCTGCTGATTTTTGATGAAGTGATCACCGGTTTCGGTCGCTGCGGCGCGCTCACGGGCTCGGAAGCCTTCGGCGTGACGCCCGACATCATGAACATAGCCAAGCAGGTGACCAACGGCGCGCAGCCGCTGGGCGCCGTGGTCGCCAGCAAGGAAATCTACGACACCTTCATGGCAGCCGGCGGCCCCGACTACATGCTCGAGTTCCCGCACGGCTACACCTATGGCGCGCACCCGGTGGCCTGCGCCGCCGGCATCGCAGCGCTCGACGTGCTGCAGAAGGAAGACATGATCGGCCGCGTGCAGGCGCTGGCGCCGCACTTCGAGAACGCGGTGCACAGCCTCAAGGGCAGCAAGCACGTGACCGACATCCGCAACTTCGGCCTGGCCGCCGGCCTTACCATCGCCGCGGTGCCGGGCGAGCCTGCACGCCGTCCGTACGAGATCGCTATGAACTGCTGGAAGAAGGGCTTCTACGTGCGCTACGGCGGCGACACCATCCAGCTGGCACCGCCCTTCATTGCCGAGAAGGCCGAGATCGACCGCATGGTCAACGCACTGGCCGACGCACTCGCCGAAACCAACTGAAGCAGAACAGGCCCCCCGCGGGGCATCAGGCCTTGTCGGCCTTGCCCGCGGCGTTGGCCAGCTTGCTGAGCATGCGGTCCACCAGCCACGGCTGGCGGTTCTGGTCCTCGGCCAGTTCCTTTCGGCGGATCGCGTTGCGCACCACGATCGAGCCCACGTAGCGCACCGGCTCCGGTGGAAAGTAGCCCAGCGGCCCCCGGGTGATCGGGCTGCGGGTCCATGCGTTGTCCTGGTCGAGCACCAGGGACGACAGGATCTGGCCACCCATGTAGGTCGGCCCGACACCATTGCCCGAGTAGCCGAAGCCGTAGTAGATGTGCGGCGCGCCATCGAGCCTGCCGAAGAACGGAAAGCCCGTCACCGAGCGGTCGGACGGGCCGTTCCAGCTGGCCGTGATCGGCGTGTCGCTCAATGCCGGAAAGAAGGAACGCAGGGCCTGCGTCAGCTCGGCTTCGTACGGTGAGCGCTCGTCGAACACCTTGGCCATGCGGCCACCCCAGGCGAAGGTGTTGCCGCCCTTGCCCAGCATGATGCGGCCGTCGACCGTGCTGCGGTAGTAATAGACGAAGGTGCGCGAATCGAGCACCGACACGCCGTCGGTCAGGCCGATCTTTTGCAGCAGCTCAGGGCACCGCTCGGTGATGACCATGTCGCTCGACACGATGGCGATGGTCCGCTCGAACTGCGGGAAGGTGCTGGCCATCCATGCGTTCATCGCGAGCACCAGCTTCTTCGCACGCACGCTGCCGGTGGGCGTGCGCACCACGACCGGATGGCCGGTGCTGAAGTCCAGCATCGGCGTGCGCTCGTGGATGCGGATGCCCATGGCCAGTGCCACGCGCCGCAGACCGCGCACCAGCTTGCCGGGATGCACGGTTGCGGCAATCGGCGAATACACGCCCGCCAGGTTGCGCGCGGAGCCGGAGCGGCGCGCCACCTCTTCCGGCGGCAGCGTGCGATAGGAATGGATGCCGCGCGCCTCCAGCGCCTGCATCATCGGATCGAGGGTGCCGATCTGCGCTTGCGAGGTGGCGGTGTAGAGCGTGCCGTCCTGCCGCAGTTCGGCGTCGATGCCGTGCGCGGCGCAGAAGTCGGCGATGTGCTGCACCGCGGCCTCCGATGCCTTGACGAGGCGCACCGCCTCGTCCTCGCCGAACAGCCGGCGCAGCGTGAGGAACTTGGCCGACCATGTGAGCAGGCAGCCGCCGTTGCGGCCGCTCGCGCCGGCGCCGCAGAGATCGCTCTCGAGGATGACGACGTCGAGCGCGGGCGACTGCAGCTTTGCCTGGATGGCCGTCCAGAGACCGGTGAAACCGCCGCCGACGATGCAGACATCGGCACTCTGCTCGCCTTGCAGCGCGGGCGCGAGCTCACCCTCGTTGAAGAGAGCCTGTTCGATCCAGAAAGGGCGCATGTCGGGCTCGCAGTTTTTTCAGGGCTTGCGCCGCATCTCGCAGGAAAACTCGGACTCGCGCTCGACGACGAACCCGAAGCGCTCATAGAGCGACTTCGCGGGATTCGCCTTCAGCACGCTGAGCGTGAGGTCGACGCCGGCGCTTGCAGCCTGGTCGATGACTTCGGCCAGCAGCCCGGTGCCGATGCCGCCACCCTGGCAGACGGGCGCCAGCTGGATCTGTATGACGACCCATTCATGCGGATCGCGCGACACCTTGAGCAGGCCGACCGGCATCCCCTGGTGCAGCAGGACCTCGGCGCACTCGAAGCGATGCATCAGCCGCGCCATGTGATGCGCGTCGCTGACTTCGGCCCCGGAAGCTATGACGTGGCCGTTCATCGTCTGCTGCCGCAGCGCGAGCAGAAAGGGAATGTCCTGCGCCGTTGCCGGGCGTCTGGTCAGGGCGACCGGTGTCGCGGCGCTCATGCCGGTGCCGTGGCAACGGGCTTGGACGCGATCGCCAGGTGACGAGCGTAGTACGCCAGGTCTGGCGTCTTCGCATCGGAGCACTTGGCCGTGTCGTCCCAGCGCCGAAGGCGGACCGCATCCATTGCATACGGCAGGGCCTCGAAAGCGCTGGCCTGCGCGGAGTCGAACACGCCGCCCTGCAGCTGCAGGCTGCGTTTCGAATCGGGCGAGAGCGCTTCGAGATAGCCGGGCTCCCTGGCGCAGAGGAAGCGCTTGGCATCCACATGCAGGCGGATCGGCTCCAGCGTGGCCGGGCCGAACAGCGCACGAAGAAACGGCAGGCAGCGGTACTGGTGCAGGTCGTCCAGGCCCTGCTGCGTCGGCGTGCCGCCGAAGTCGTGCAGCAGATGGCCCAGGTCATGCAGCAGGGAGGCGGCGATCAGCTCGCTGCCGGCGCCCGCCTGCTCCGCCAGGTGCGCCGACTGCAGCGCATGCTCCAGTTGCGTGACCGGCTCGCCGTCGTACTGCGCGCCGCCCTTGGTTTCGAACAGGCCGACGATGTCGGGAATGCTCAGGCTCATCTTTGTCTACCAGGGCAGCGAATAGGTCTTGCAGTTGGTGAAGCTCTTCATGGCCTCGAGCACGCCTTCCTTGTAGCCCAGGCCGGAGTCCTTGATGCCGCCGAAGGGCGTGAGCTCCAGCCGGTAGCCCGGCACCTCGCGCACATTGACGCTGCCCACGTTCAGCTCGCGGATGAAGCGCGTGATGTAGTCCATGCGGTTGGTGCACACCGCCGACGACAGGCCATAGGCCGTGCCGTTGGAGATGCGTATCGCTTCTTCGATGTTCTTGAAGCGGATCACCGGCGACACCGGCCCGAAGGTCTCGTGCCTGGCAACGGTCATCTGCGGGTCCACATGGTCGAGCACCGTCGGCGAATACAGCGCTCCGCGGCGCTCGTTGCCATAGAGCAGCCTCGCCCCCGCCTTGATGGCCTCGTTGACCACCGACTCGAACTGGACTGCCGCCGCCTCGTCGATCACCGTGCCCATGTCCGTGGCCGGGTCCATCGGGTCGCCGTACTTCAGCGCTCTTGTCTTTGCGACCAGCAGCTCGACAAACTGATCGGCCACCGACTCGTGCACCAGCATGCGCTTGATCGCCGTGCAGCGCTGGCCCGAGTTCTTGTACGAGCCGCTGGCCGCCAGCGTCGCCGCCTCCTCGACATCGGCATCCTCCATCACGATGATCGGATCGTTGCCGCCCAGCTCCAGGATCTGCCGCTTGTAGACCGCCTTGCCCGCGATGTACTTGCCGATGGGCACGCCCCCCGTGAAGGTGACCAGATCGACGTCGGCGTTGGTCAGCAGCTCGTCGGCAATCTCGGCCGGATCGCCGGTGAGGACCGACAGCATCTGCGGCGGCAGGCCCGCCTCGTACAGGATGTCGGCCAGCAGGAAGGCGGTGAGCGGCGTCTTCTCGCTGGGCTTGAGCACGATGCGGTTGTTGGTCGCAATGGCCGGCGCCACCTTGTGGATCACCTGGTTCAGCGGATGGTTGAACGGGGTGATGGCGGTGATGGCGCCTTGCAGCGGCTCGCGCAGCGTGTAGACCTTGCGGCTCTTGCCGTGGTGCGTGAGGTCGCACGAGAACACCTGGCCGTCGTCCACCAGGGCCTGGTTGGCGGCGAACAGCAGCACGTCGGAGGCGCGGCCCACTTCGTACAGCGAGTCCTTGCGGCACAGGCCCGACTCCATGGTGATGACGCGCGAGATCTCGTCCAGGCGCGAGGCGATGATCTCGCCCGCGCGCATCAGGATCTTGTAGCGCTCGTAGCGCGTGAGGGTGGGCTTGTAGTCGCGCGCGACACGCAGGGCATGGCGCACGTCGTCCAGCGTGGCCTTGGGCACGGTGGCGATGACTTCGCCGGTGTAGGGGTAGGTGACCTCGATGGTGCGGTCGCGGTGCACGCGCTCGCCGGCAATGCGCAGGGCCTCGCGGTGGACGGTGCCCGGCTTCAGGATGGCTTGGCTCATGGGGAAGTGCTCCGGAAGTCGTTGTCGTTACTGGGCGTGGTTCAGCGCGATGTCGAGCGCGTCGAAGTTGCGCAGCCGGCGCGTGCTGGCAATGCCCGTGACCGGGCGGTTGCAGATCAGCGGCACGCGCTGCTCCGAGACGCCGCCGTGCGAGCGCAGCGGCACTTCGAGCGCCGACAGGTCATGCCGGCTGGCCGAGGTGCCGATGACGGTGTTCTGCTCGCTGACGACCACGATGTCGCCGATGCGATCGGGCGGCAGCTCGAAGCGCGCGGCGGCGTCCTTGCGCGAGAGCACCGACTCCATGCCGGGCACCTGCCGGATGCGTTCGATCCAGCCGGGCACGCTGGCTTCGTCGGGCGCATACACGGTGGCGAAGGAGCCGAGGGCGCCGTGGTGGACCACGTACGGGTCGGTGATCGGCAGGATGACCCGTGCGGCTCCAGCGCCGTACCAGCCGTCGAGCACGTCCTGCAGGTAGATGACGTTGGGCGATCCGTCGGCGCCGTGCTTGTCGTTCATGCCGTGGTCGGCGGTGACGACGATGGTGGCGCCCAGGGCGTCGAGCTGCGCGAGGTAGCCGTCCATCATGGCGTAGAAGGCGTTGGCGGCGGGGCTGCCGGGGGCGGCCTTGTGCTGCACGTAGTCGGTGGTCGACAGGTACATGAGGTCGGGGCGGCGCGACTCCATCAGCTTGACGCCGGCGGCGAAGACGAACTCCGACAGTTCGGCGCTGTACACCGAGGGCACGGGCATGCCGACCATGTCGAGCACGTTGTCGATGCCGTTCTCCTCCATCGTGACCTGGTCGGACTTCTCGGAGGAAAAGCAGATGCCCTTCATGCGGTGGCCCAGGAGCTTGCGCAGCTTGTCCTTGGCGGTGACGACGGCGACCTTGGCGCCCGCATCCGCGAAGGCGGCCAGCACGGTGCCCGCGCGCAGGTACTTGGGGTCGTTCATCATGACTTCCTGGCCGAGCTCGCGGTCGAAGAAGTAGTTGCCGCAGATGCCGTGCACCGCCGGGGGTGCGCCGGTCACGATGGACAGGTTGTTGGGGTTGGTGAACGAGGGCACCACGCAGTCGGCCAGCAGGTTGGCGCCGGACTTCCTCATGCGGTCGAAGTACGGGGCCACGCCCGCGGCGATGGCTGCGTCCAGGTACGCCGGCTCGCAGCCGTCGACACACACGACCACGACGGGGCGCGACATCCAGCGGTAGCTGCGGGCATTGACTTCGAGTGTCTCCGGTGTCATTTCAGACTTCCTTTTGGGGTGGGTTGTTCGGGGCTTCAATGGGAGCGGAATCGGCGCGGCCGAAGGCCTTGTGCATGCGTGCGCGGCTGCCGGCGACGTGCTTGCGCAGCGCCTGCCCCGCGATGTCGGGGTTGCCGCTGGCAATGGCGTCGACGATGGCGCGGTGCTCGTCGGCCGAAACCCGCAGGCCGCCGCCGCTGTCGAGCGCGCGCATTCTGAAAAGGTGCAGTTCCTTGACCAGGCGCTTGTAGGTTTCGGTCAGCTTCTTGCTGCCTGCGGTGTCGAGCAGGATCTCGTGGAACTGCAGGTTGAGCTGCGCGTACTGCTCCACGTCCTGGGCCTGGGCTGCCGAACGCATCGCGTCGAGCATGGCGCGCAGGCGCTCGATGGCGTCGTGCTTGATGGCAAGCGCCACGCGCCGGCCGATGACTTCTTCCAGCGCCTCGCGCAGTTCGTAGATTTCGTCGGCTTCCTCGAATGCGATCTCGCGCACGAAGACGCCGCGGTTCTTTTCGTTGCGCACGAGGCCGGCCTCTTCCAGCGCACGCAGCGCTTCCCGGATGGGGCCGCGGCTGGTGTTGAAGCGCTGCGAGAGCTCGCTCTCGTTGATGCGGCTACCGACGGGAAGCTCGCCCGTCATGATCAAACGCTCGATTTCTTCCTGCATCAGCATCGGCAGCGAGCTGGACTGGAGGAATGCGAGGGCGGCGGAGTGATTGCTGGTGACCATGGGGCGTATTTTCCCGATGAATTGAAAACTGTCAACAATTTTTTATTGACAGTCTTCAATCACCAATCTACATTTTGCTCACCGGAGCTTGGTACACCCATTGCCGGAGCCCGCCACTCACCTCTTCCAGTGACAGCAAGCCCTCTCAGGAGAAACAGATGACGATGAAACAAAGCACGCGCCGTCTCACGGCGGTTCTGTGTGCGGCCGCGCTAGGCCTTGCGGCCAGCGGCGCCGCATGGGCGCAAAAGACCTCGCTGCTGGTCTACACGGCGCTCGAAACCGACGCCATGAAGCTCTACAAGGACGCCTTCGAAAAAGCCAACCCCGACATCGAAGTGAAGTGGGTGCGCGACTCCACCGGCATCGTCACCGCCAAGCTGCTGGCCGAAAAAGCCAACCCGCAGGCCGACGTAGTGGCCGGCCTGGCCGCCAGCAGCCTCGCGCTGCTGCAGCAGGAAGGCATGCTCCTGCCCTACGAGCCCAAGGGCTTCAAGGAGCTGAACCCGGCCTACTCCGACGCCGCGCGCCCGCCGGCCTGGGTGGGCATGGACGTATGGGCGGCCACCATCTGCTTCAACCGCGTCGAGGCGAAGAAGCTGAACCTGCCCAAGCCGGAAACCTGGCAGGACCTGGCCAAGCCGGTCTACAAGGGCACGATCACCATGCCCCACCCGGCCTCCAGCGGCACGGGCTACCTCGACGTGTCTTCCTGGCTGCAAAACATGGGCGATGCCGAGGGCTGGAAGTACATGGATGCGCTGCACCAGAACATCGCGCAGTACGTGCACTCGGGCTCCAAGCCCTGCAAGCAGGCCGGCGCGGGTGAGTTCCCCATCGGCATCTCGTTCGAGTTCCGCGCGCACCAGGTCAAGAAGTCGGGCGCGCCGGTCGACCTGATCTTCCCGAAGGAAGGCCTGGGCTGGGACATCGAGGCCACCAGCGTCATGAAGACGAGCAAGAAGCTGGACCAGGCCAAGCGCTTCGCCGACTGGATGGCCAGCAAGGAGGCCAACCAGATCACCTCCACATGGTGGGCAGTGGTGGCCTATCCCGGCGTGGCCTCGAAGCTGGAAGGCATTCCGGACAACTACGAAAAGCTGCTGGCCAAGAACGACATCAACTGGGCTGCAAAGAACCGCGAACGCATCCTGGCCGAGTGGAGCAAGCGCTACGAAGGCAAGGCTGAACCGAAATAGGGCTCGCCCCCAGGCTGCGCGCACTTCGTGTCGCTTCGCCAACCCCCTGCCGGGGGCGACACCTGCGGCCCGGCAAAGCCGGTTCCGCGGTGTCCCACGAATCGGTTCGACAGGCCCGTAGTCCCTCTCACAACCCGCGACGCCCATTCCCGAGGCGTGCGCCAACGACGAGTGCGAAAAATGGATATGACCGACACCAAGTTCATTGCCAGCCCGGTGCCTGCGAGCGCTCCCGCAGCGCTCGAGATCATCGGCGTGCGCAAGGACTTCGAATCCTTCAGTGCGCTGCGCGACGTGCACCTGCGGGTGAACCCGGGCGAGATGCTGTGCTTTCTCGGCCCCTCCGGCTGCGGCAAGACCACGCTGCTGCGCATCATCGCGGGGCTGGAGACGCAGACCTCCGGGCAGATCCTGCAGAACGGCAAGGACGTCTCGTGGCTGCCGCCCGACCGGCGCGACTACGGCATCGTGTTCCAGTCGTATGCGCTGTTTCCCAACCTGTCGATCGCCGAGAACATCGGCTATGGCCTGGTCAACAGCCGTGCCCGGCGCGGCGAGATCAAGGCCCGCGTCGAAGAGCTGCTGAAGCTGGTCGGCCTGCCGACCTCGGGCAACAAATACCCCAGCCAGCTCTCCGGCGGGCAGCAGCAGCGCGTGGCGCTGGCGCGCGCCCTTGCTACGCGCCCCGGCCTGCTGCTGCTCGACGAGCCGCTGTCGGCGCTCGATGCGCTGGAACGCATACGGCTGCGCGGCGAAATCCGCCGGCTGCAGAAGCAGGTCGGCATCACGACCATCATGGTCACGCACGACCAGGAAGAAGCGCTGTCGATGGCGGACCGCATCGTGGTCATGAACCACGGCGTGATCGAGCAGGTCGGCACGCCGATGGAAGTCTATGAGCAGCCGGCCACGCCCTTCGTTGCCGATTTCGTCGGCAAGGTCAACGTGCTGCGCGCGGTTGCGCTGGGCAACCAGCGCTTCAAGGTAGGCGACATGGAACTGCAGTGCGATGCCTGCGACGGCGCCTTCGAGCCCGGAGAAGCCATCAATCTCTACCTGCGCCCCGAAGACCGTGCGGTCGAGCACCTGAATGACGACACGGCCAACCGCCTGCGGGCGCTGGTCACCAAGGTGGAGTTCCTCGGCGGACTCTGCATCGCCGAGGTCACGGCCGATGCGCTGCACGGCCAGGCGCTGGGCCTGCACTTCTCGCTCAACCAGCTGCACGACCTGGACATCCGCGAAGGCAACACCATCGACATCGCGCTGCGAGCGAACCGCATCCGCGCCTTCTCCGCCCGCGCACCGAAGCCATGAACACGCTGGCCCGCCCTCTTCCCGCACTCGCTGCGTTCAACGCACGCCCCGTCATGCGCTGGAGCCGCGACGAAACCATTGCCCGCGCGATCCTGCTCGTGGTGATGGTGATGCTGTTCGTGTTCCTGATCGCGCCGCTCCTGACCATCCTGGCGCATGCGGTGCAGGACAAGGAAGGCCGCTTCGTCGGCCTCACCCACTTCATCACCTACTTCCAGACGCCCAGCCTGCTGCGCGCGGCATGGAACTCGATCTGGGTGTCGGCGGCCGTGGTGATGATCTCGGTGCCCACCGCCTTCGTCTTCGCGTATGCGCTTACGCGCAGCCGCATGCCGACGCCGCTCAAGGCGGTGTTCCGCCTCATCGCGCTGATCCCGCTGCTGGCACCCTCGCTGCTGTCGGCCATTTCCTTCGTGCAGTGGTTCGGCAACCAGGGCGCGCTCAAGTTCCTGCTGGGCGGCGTGTCGATCTACGGCGCGCCGGGGATCATCATGGCGGAGGTCTACAACACCTTTCCGCATGCGCTGATGATCCTGGTCACCGCGCTGTCGCTGGCCGACGGCCGGCTGTACGAGGCGGCCACGGCGCTGCGCACGCGGCCGTTCCGCCAGTTCATGACCATCACGCTGCCGTCCTGCAAGTACGGCCTGATCAGCGCGGCCACCGTGGTCTTCACCTACGTGGTGAGCGACTTCGGCGCACCCAAGGTGATCGGCGGCAACTTCAACGTGCTGTCGGTCGACGTGTTCAAGCAGGTGGTGGGCCAGCACAACTTCTCCATCGGCGCGGTGGTGGGCATGCTGCTGCTCGTTCCGTCGATCATTTCCTTCGTCATCGACTACGTGGTGCGGCGCAAGCTGAAGGCGCAGCTCACGGCTCGTTCGGTGCCCTACAGCCCCAAGCGCCGCAAGCTCGCCGATCCGCTGCTGACGCTGTTCTGCACGGTGGTGTGCGGCCTGCTGCTGGCCACCATCGGCATGGCGATCTACACCTCGCTGATCTCGCTGTGGCCTTATGACCTTTCGCTAACGCTGAAGCACTACCACTTCGTGCTGATCGAAAGCGACATGGCCAACGCGTACACCAACAGCCTGATCGTCGCCATGGCCACCGCCGTGGCCGGCTCGCTCATCGTGTTCGTGGGTGCCTACCTGATCGAGAAGACGCGCAACCTGGGCCTGATGCGCAAGGGCATGCACCTGATGGCGGTGCTGTCGATGGCGGTGCCCGGCCTGGTGCTCGGCCTGGGCTACGTGATGTTCTTCAACCATCCGGCCAACCCGCTGAACTTTCTCTACCAGACGATGGCGATCCTGATCATCTCGATGGTGGTGCACTACTACACGTCGAGCCACCTCACGGCCGTCACCGCGCTCAAGCAGATCGACAACGAGTTCGAAGCCGTGTCGGCCTCGCTCAAGGTGCCGTTCTTCAAGACCTTCCTGCGGGTGACGGTACCGGTGTGCCTGCCGGCCATCCTGGACATCGGGCGCTATTTCTTCGTGGTGTCGATGGCCAGCCTGTCGTGCGCCATCTTTCTCTACACGCCGGAGACCATCCTGGCCTCGGTCGCGATCATGCATCTGGACGACGCCGGCGACATCGGCCCGGCCGCGGCGCTGGCCAGCCTGATCGTCGTCACCTCGACCGTCGTGTGCATCGCCTATTCGCTGCTCACCCGCGTGCTGCTGTCGCGCACGCAGGCCTGGCGCAACCTGAGCCGCGGCTGAACCCACGACAACCCCTGCCCCGTTCCCTTCCTTGCCTGGAGACACCATGAGTCAAGCCGACTACCCCATCCTGCTCACCCCCGGCCCCCTGACCACTTCGGACCGCACGCGCAATGCGATGCTGCGCGACTGGGGATCGTGGGACGCCGACTTCAACCAGATCACCGCGCGCATCCGCAAGGAAGTGTTGAACATCGTGCACGGCACGGGCACGCATGAATGCGTTCCGCTTCAGGGCAGCGGTACCTTCTCGGTGGAAGCGGCCATCGGCACCGTGGTTCCGCGCGACGGCCATGTGCTGGTGCCGAGCAACGGCGCCTACTGCCAGCGCCTGGCCAAGATCTGCAAGGTGCTCGGGCGCAAGCTGAGCACCATCGACTACACGGAAGAAAAGCAGGTCTCGCCCGCGGACGTCGACCGCGCGCTCGCGGCCGACCCGAGCATCACCCATGTCGCGGTGGTGCATTGCGAGACCGGCGCCGGCGTGCTCAACCCGTTGCACGAGATCGCGATGGTCGTCGCGAAGCACGGCTGCGGGCTGATCATCGACGCCATGAGTTCCTTCGGCGCCATCGAGATCGATGCGCGCAAGACGCCCTTCGATGCGGTCGTAGCCGCTTCGGGCAAGTGCCTCGAAGGCGTGCCGGGCATGGGCTTCGTGGTCATCAAGCGCAACACGCTCGAAAAATGCGAAGGCAACTGCCACTCCCTGAGCATGGACCTGCACGACCAGTGGGTGTACATGGAAAAGACAACGCAATGGCGCTTCACGCCGCCCACGCACGTGGTCGCGGCGCTCGACACCGCCATTGCGCAGTACATCGAAGAAGGCGGCCTGAAGGCGCGCGGCGCACGCTATGCGCGCAACTGCAAGGGGCTCATCGACGGGCTGGCCGCGCTGGGCTTCCGCAGCTTCCTCGACCCGGCCATCCAGGCGCCGATCATCATCACCTTCCACGCACCGGACGACGCCAACTACAACTTCAAGACCTTCTACCAGGAGGTCAAGAAGCGCGGCTACATCCTCTACCCCGGCAAGCTGACGCAGGTGGAGACCTTCCGCGTCGGCTGCATGGGGCACTTCGGCGATGCGGGCATTCCGGGCGCGGTGGCGGCCATTGCCGACACGCTCGAGGCCATGGGCATCCGGCAGGTGTCGGTGTCTGTCGCGGCCTGAACGCCAGAGCCTGAACTTCGGAGCCATTGGACCGGCGCATTGCAGCGCCGGTCCTACAACCGTGGAGGCGGCGTGCTTCACATAATTTCGCGCATGACGGCTCTGCGCAGCGACATCCCCGCCCGCCTGGACCGCCTGCCGTGGTCGCGCTGGCATTGGCGCGTGGTGATCGCGCTGGGCGTGGCCTGGGTGCTCGACGGCCTGGAGGTCACGCTGGTGGGCTCCATCGGCGCAGTGCTGGAGCGGCCCGACACGCTGGGCCTCACGGCTAGCGAGATCGGCCTGTCGGGCTCGGTGTACGTGGCGGGCGCGGTGATCGGCGCCCTGCTCTTCGGGCGGCTCACCGACCGGCTCGGGCGCAAGAAGCTCTTTCTCGTGACGCTGGTGGTCTACACGGTGGGCACGCTGGCCACGGCTTTTTCTCCCGACTTCGCCTTCTTCGCGCTCTGCCGCTTCGTTACCGGGCTGGGCATCGGCGGCGAGTACGCAGCCATCAACTCGGCCATCGACGAACTGATTCCGGCGCGCGTGCGCGGGCGCGTCAATCTCGCGATCAACGGCAGCTTCTGGATCGGCGCGGCGCTCGGCGCGGGGCTGAGCCTTGTGCTGCTGGACCCCCATGTGATCGGCCCGGTGTGGGGCTGGCGCGTGGGCTTCGCGCTGGGCGCGGTGCTGGCGGTGGCCATCCTGCTGGTGCGGCGCGACGTGCCCGAAAGCCCGCGCTGGCTCATTGCGCACGGGCGCGCGGACGAAGCCAGGCGCATCGTCGAGCAGATCGAGGCGGAGGTCTCGGCGCAGCACGGCACGCTGCCCGCGCCGCAAGGCCATGTGAACTACACCGATGCGCACCGGACCAGCCCGTCGATGCGCGAGGTGGCGCGCGTGCTGTTCAAGCGCTACCGGCAGCGCAGCGTGGTCGCGCTTGCGCTGATGGTGTCGCAGGCCTTCTTCTACAACGCGATCTTCTTCACCTACGCGCTGGTGCTCACGCGCTTCTACGGCGTGCCTGAAGCCAGCGTGGCGCTCTACATCTTTCCGTTCGCGCTAGGCAACGTGCTCGGCCCGCTGCTGCTGGGCCCGCTGTTCGACAGCGTGGGCCGGCGCAAGATGATCGCGCTGACCTATGTGCTCGCGGGCGTGGGCCTGGCGCTCACCGGCTGGGCCTTCATGATGGGCTGGCTCGATGCGCGCAGCCAGGCTCTGTGCTGGTCGGCGGTCTTCTTCCTGGCCTCGGCGGCCGCAAGCTCGGCCTACCTCACCGTGAGCGAGGTGTTCCCGCTGGAGATGCGCGCCATGGCCATCGCCATCTTCTACGCCGTCGGCATGGGCGCGGGCGGCTTCGTGGCGCCGGTGCTGTTCGGCCTGCTGATCGAGACCGGCAGCCGTGGCGCGGTGATGGTGGGCTACGGCATCGGCGCGATGCTGGTCATCGTGGCGGGGCTGCTGGCCTTGCGCTATGCGGCCGACGCTGAACGCAAGCCGCTGGAAGAAGTGGCGCCGCCGCTGGCGGCAGACCAAGGCATCGTCTCCGAAAACGATTGAGACCACCCCGCCGCACCCCATCGTGGAGCGCCGCGGAACCGGCTTCGCCGGGCCGCAGGCGCTGCCCCCGGAAGGGGGTTGGCGAAGCGACACGAAGTGCGCGCAGCCTGGGGGCGAATCAAAGACTGCAGGTACGGAAGCCGAAGAATCCGTCGTCGCGCTCCGGCAATGCAAAGCCGCGCCGCTTGGGCGAGCGCAGCCGCGCGCGTGTCGCGAACGACGCGCCGCGCAGCACGCGCGCACGTCCGAATGCCGCAGCGGGATCGAACTCGCCGCCCGCGCTCCACGGGTCGGCACGGTAGCCGGGCCAGGGGTTCAGCGTGCCGGCGGTCCACTCGTGCACGTCGGCCCAGCGGAAGCCGCGCCGCGCGGCAGTGTGTGCCGCGATCTCCCATTCGACCTCGGTCGCGACGCGGCGCCCGGCCCAGCGCGCCCAGGCATCGGCCTCCCACCAGCTCAGGTGCACCGCGCTGTGATGGCCGGCGGCGCGTACCGTCGCGCCAAAGCGATGCTGCAGCACCGAGCCGCCGGAGCCGTGCCGCGCGGCGCCGATCTGCTCCACGTGGCGCGGCCCGCGCCGCCCTTCGATCTGGGCACCGAGCCAGCGCCAGCCTTCGCCGCGCCACAGCTCCTCGCGGTCGTAGCCGCCGTCGTCGACGAACTCGACGTACTGGTTCCAGGTGACGGGCTGGGCGTCGATCTCGAACTCCGGCACGTCGATGCGGTGCGTGGCGCGTTCCTGCGCAAAGGCAAAGCCGCTGTCGGGCACGCCCAGTTCCCAACGGGTGGCCGGCAGCAGCAGCGGCTCGCGCGTGACGGCGATGGGCGCCTGCTCGACGCCCAGAGGCAGCCCCAGCGTCTGCGCCATCACCACGAACTGCTCGCCGCGCAGGTCTTCATGGAACAGCGCGAGCCGGTAGAAGTAAAGGCCGGCGTCGGTCTCGGCCGCGTGCTCCAGCAGTTCGAGCGTGCTCTCCAGCGTCTCGAGCAGGTAGGCCTTGGTCTGGGCGAGGTCGGGCAGCTCGGGCGACCAGCGCTGGTCGGGCGCGGCCTGCGCCGGGTTCCACCAACTGTCGGCGCCGGGCTCGATGGCCGCCAGCCGCGTGGGCCGCACCGGGCAATCGGCACCGAAGGCGCGCTGGGTGTTGCGCCCGATCCACCATTCGGCAAACCATCCGATGTGCCCGGCGAGCCAGATCGGCGGCACGACGTCGGGCCCACGCGGCGTCGGCATGCCTTCGCCGAGCGCCTGCTCGAAGAGCGAGAGCAGGTGCAGCGTGTGGTTGCGCGCGTCGATCAGCGCCAGGGAAAGCAGCTCCCGGCCGGCCCGGCTCATGTCGGGGGAATCGATCGATTGGGACGTCGACACGGCCGGGGCCGGAGTGGGTCGCGGTGTCTGGGCCATGAAACATTATGGCCAAGCCCAGCCTCCGGGTAGCCCCCAGAAGACACTTTCGATTACATCGATAGAATCCGCACCGCCTCACGCACCCGACCCGCTGGCACACAAGGCCAGTGCGTCGGGTGCGGTCGTATGTGGGGCATCCAATACAAAAATGGAGATGAAATGCAAGGCTTGCTCAAGCTTTCCCGGGCCATCGACTGGCTCAACGCCCAGGTGGGCAAATACGCGATCTGGCTGATCCTGGCCGCCACGGTGATCAGCGCCCTCAACGCGGTGGTGCGCAAGATATTCAACACCAGCTCCAACGCGTTTCTCGAAGTGCAGTGGTATCTGTTCGCCTGGTCGTTCCTGATCGCCGCCGGCTTCACGCTGCTGCATCGCGAGCATGTGCGCATCGACGTGCTCAACAGCCGCCTGTCCAAGCGCAAGCAGGTGTGGATCGACATCATCGGCTTCGCATTCTTCCTGACGCCGCTGTGCCTGACGGTGCTCTACCTGTCGATGCCCGTGGTGATCCAGATGTACCAGTCGGGCGAGATGTCCGGCAACTCGGGCGGGCTGATCCGCTGGCCCGTGTGGGCGGCGCTGCCGGCCGGCTTCCTGCTGCTGATGCTGCAGGGCTGGTCCGAGCTGATCAAGCGCATCGCGTTCCTGCGCGGCGAAGGCCCCGACCCCATGGGCCGGCTGACCGACAAGACGGCCGAGGCCGAACTGATCGAAGCCCTGCGCCTGCAGGCCGAGAAAGACGCCGCCAAGGCCGGCACGGCCGCTACCGGCCCGCAACACTGAACGGCCGAGCACAGACACCATGGAATTCATTGTTGCCAACTTCGCCCCGATCATGTTCGCGGGGCTGATCTGCTTCCTGCTGCTGGGCTATCCCGTCGCATTCAGCCTCGGGGCCTGCGGCCTGTTCTTCGGTCTCGTCGGCATCGAGCTCGGCGTGTTCCAGTCGTCGGTGATGGCCTGGCTGCCCCAGCGGCTGATCGGCATCATGGCCAACGACACACTGCTGGCGGTGCCCTTCTTCACGCTCATGGGGCTCATATTGGAGCGCAGCGGCATGGCCGAGGACCTGCTCGACACGGTCGGCCAGGTCTTCGGTCCGATGCGCGGCGGCCTGGCGCTGGCGGTGATCTTCGTCGGCGCGCTGCTGGCGGCCACCACCGGCGTGGTGGCGGCCTCGGTCATCTCGATGGGCCTGATCTCGCTGCCGATCATGCTGCGCTACGGCTACGACCGGCGGCTTGCCAGCGGCGTCATTGCCGCCTCGGGCACGCTGGCGCAGATCATCCCGCCCTCGCTGGTGCTGATCATCATGGCCGACCAGCTCGGCAAGAGCGTCGGCGACATGTACAAGGGCGCCTTCCTGCCCGGCTTCATGCTGATGGGCCTGTACGTCGTCTATGTCGTGTTCCTCGCGATCTTCAGGCCCGCGCAGGTGCCGGCGCTGCCGCCCGAGGCGCGCACCTTCCGCGAACCCAACGGCAGCGGCGGCTACACGTCTCTGGTGGCGCTTGCCGCGCTGTCGGCCGTGGTGGCGGTCTGGCTGGCGCGCAACATGGCGGCCGTCCACACCTGGTTCCAGGGCCAGGAAGTGACCTCGGTGGCCACCGACGAGAAGGTCGTGGTCGCCATGTGCGGCGGCGTGTTCGTGGCCCTGGTGATCGCGCTGATCAACAAGGGCCTGAAGCTCAACCTGCTGTCGCGGCTGGCCGAGCGCGTGACCTTCGTGCTGATTCCGCCGCTGCTGCTGATCTTCCTGGTGCTGGGCACCATCTTCCTGGGCGTTGCCACACCCACCGAAGGCGGCGCAATGGGCGCAATGGGCGCGCTGGTGATGGCCTGGGTGCGCCGGCGCATGAGCTTCTCGTTGCTGAAGCAGGCGCTGGCCTCGACCACCAAGCTGTCGAGCTTCGTGATGTTCATCCTGATCGGCGCCACCGTGTTCAGCCTGGTGTTCCAGGCCGCCGACGGCCCGATCTGGGTCGAGCACCTGCTGTCGTCCCTGCCCGGCGGCCCGGTGGGCTTCCTGATCGCGGTGAACGTGCTGGTGTTCTTCCTGGCGTTCTTCCTGGACTACTTCGAGCTGTCGTTCATCGTGGTGCCGCTGCTGGCGCCGGTGGCCCACAAGCTGGGCATCGACCTGATCTGGTTCGGCGTGCTGCTGGCGGTGAACATGCAGACCTCGTTCATGCACCCGCCCTTCGGCTTCGCGCTGTTCTTCCTGCGCTCGGTCGCACCCGACAAGCAGTACGTGGACCGCGTGACCCAGAAGGTCATGGAGCCGGTGACGACGATGCAGATCTACAAGGGTGCGATCCCCTTCGTGCTGATCCAGCTCACCATGGTGGGCGTGCTGATCGCGTTCCCGCAGATCGTGACGGGCGCGCTCGACAAGGAAGTCAAGGTCAACCTCGACGACATCGGGGCGCAGATGCGCGACAGCCTGAAGCCCGAGGACGGCGGACCGGCCGCCGACCCCTACGGCGGACCCGAGGAGGCCACGCCGGGCGCCGAACCGCAGCCGGGCGCGGAAGGCGCCGCGCCGGCACCAGCCCCCGAGGCCCCGCCGGCCGAAAGCGGCGAGACCGACCCCATGAAAGCCATGCAGGACGCGCTCAAGCAGCAGCAGAAGCCCTGAGCAACCCCGCAAGTAAAAAGGCCGCCCCGTGCAAACGGGGCGGCCTTTTTCATGCGAGTCGCGTCGGGATCAGATCTTGACCGAGTTCATGTACTGGTTGAACGGGTACTCGGAGAAGCGGTTCCACAGGATCTGGTCGCGCTGGAAGGCGCGCATGTCCTGGTGGATCTTCTTGAACTCGGGCGACTTGGCTTCGTGCTCGGCGAAGACTTCCATCGAAGCCTTGAAGCCCGCGTCCATCACGGCCTTGGGGAACGGCTTGAGTTCGGTCTTGGCGGCCACGAGGCGCTTGAGCGCCACCGGGTTGTAGGCGTCGTACTTGGCGATCATGTCGCGCGCGGCGACCTTGGTGGCCGCGTCGAGGATGGCCTTGTTCTCGTCCGACAGCTTGGCGAAGGCCTTGTTGTTGATGAAGAACTCGAGGTCCGCGCCGCCTTCCCACCAGCCGGGGTAGTAGTAGTACGGAGCCACCTTGTTGAAGCCCAGCTTCTCGTCGTCGTAGGGGCCGACGAACTCGGCTGCGTCCAGCGTGCCCTTTTCGAGCGCCTGGTACACGTCGCCGGCGGGCATGTTCTGCGACACCACGCCCAGCTTGGCCATGGCCTCGCCGAACACGCCGCCGCCCATGCGCATCTTCAGGCCCTTGAGGTCGGCGACCGTCTTGATTTCCTTGCGGTACCAGCCGCCCATCTGCGTGCCGGTGTTGCCGGCGCTGGCCGTGCGGAAGTTGTATTGCGCGAAGAAGGCGTCGAGCAGCTTGCGGCCGTTGCCGTACTCTTTCCACGAGTCGGTCTGGCGCGCGGTCAGGCCGAAGGGCACTGCGCAGCTGAACGCGAAGATCGGATCCTTGCCGGTGAAGTAATAGGCGGCGGTCTGCGCCATTTCGAGCGTGTCGCCCTGCAGTGCGTCGACCACGCCGAATGCGGGCATCAATTCGCCGGCGGGGTGGACCGAGATTTCGAATTTGCCGCCGGACAGCGCCTTGACAGTCTTCGACAGCATTTCGGCGCTGCCGAAAATCGTGTCGAGCGAGCGCGGGAAGCTCGAGGCCAGGCGCCAGCGGACTGCGGTTTGCGCATGAACGGCAGGCGCAATGCCGGCAGCCAAAACGCCGGCGATGCCGGCGTTTTTGATAAGGGAACGACGATCCATTGATAGCTCTCCGAGTTCTTTGAAAAAACAAAACGCGGCTTGTGACCGCGTTGGGGACTTTTGTATAAGCCCGGGGGATTGTAAAAACGCGCTTACAGCCTCCGGCGGGGGTTTACCCTGCGCCCGGCGCCTTCCCCTATCGCGCACGAACCCGGTCTCGTGTAGACGAGGCATAAAATGTTATATCGCCTTACATACACCCCCCGAAAACGGCATCAAAGACATGAGACTCCCTAATTCCTTCAAGCCCGCATTGCTCGCGTTCGCCGCGGCCACCGCTTTCGGCGCGCAAGCCGCCGACATCAAGATCGGCGTCGCGGCCGCACTGTCCGGCGGTGCCGCCCAGTACGGCGCCGCCATCCGCAACGGCTTCCAGCTGGCCGCGGACGAAATCAACGCCGCCGGCGGCATCAACGGCGACAAGATCGTGCTGGCCGTCGAAGACGAGCAAGGCAAGAAGGAAGACGCGATCAACGTCTTCAAGAAGCTGATCTTCCAGGACAAGGTCCTGATGACCTTCGGCCCCACGCTGTCGAACTCGGCCCAGGCGGCCGACCCGATCGCCCAGGCCGCCAAGACGGTGGCCTTCGGCACCTCGAACACGGCCGACGGCATCACCTCGATCGGCGACTACGTGTTCCGCAACTCCGTGACCGAGGCCGACGTGCTGCCCGAGACCCTGCGCGTGGCCATCAAGCACGCCAACGTGAAGAAGGTCGCTGTGCTGTACGGCAACGACGACGTGTTCACCAAGAGCGGCTACGACAACTTCAAGAAGGCCCTGGAAGACCTGAAGCTGCCCGTGACCACGACCGAGACCTTCGCCAAGGGCGACGTCGACTTCAAGGCCCAGCTCACCAAGATCAAGGCCACCAACCCCGACGCCATCGTGCTGTCGGCCCTGCTGGCCGAAGGCGCGCCGATCATGGTGCAGGCCCGCCAGCTCGGCCTGAACGTGCCGGTCATCGGCGGCAACGGCATGAACTCGACCAAGATCTTCGATCTGGCCAAGGGCAGCTCGGACAACCTGTACGTCGGCAGCCCCTGGTCGGCCAGCAACGCCACGCCCGAGAACACCAAGTTCCAGAAGGCCTACAACGACAAGTTCAAGATGGCGCCCGACCAGTTCGCCGCGCAGGCCTACGACGGCCTGTACGTGGTGGCCCAGGCGCTCAAGGGCGTGAAGCTGTCGGGCAACCTGGCGGCCGACCGCACCGCCCTGCGCGACGCGCTGCCCAGCGTGAAGTGGACCGGCGCCACCGGCGCCTTCGCCTTCGCACGCGCCAAGGACAAGGCCGGCAAGCCCGCCGGCTACGACGCGCAGCAGACGGCCATCGTGAGCGTCACGAAGGGCACCGCGTTCGTGATCGAGAAGTAAGCAAGCAGTCCCGGTGGCGGGCCGCGCGGCCCGCCATGCCTCCCGCATATGGCGCAGGACAGTCACTGCGCCGTTTTCTTTTTTGACTTGACGAAAGCCCATCGTGCTCGATCAGCAGCTTGTCAATGCCTTGTCGCTGGGGTGCGTCTACGCACTCTTCGCGCTCGGCTTCACACTCATCTTCGGCGTGCTCGGCGTCATCAACCTCTCGCACGGCGCGGTGTTCATGGTCGGTGCGTATGCCGCGGCCGAATTCATGCGCGTGTCGGGCATGCCGCTGTGGGTCGGCCTGCCGTTCGCCTTCGCGTTCTGCGGCGTCATGGGGTTCCTGATCGACGTGCTGGTGCTCAAACCGCTGCGCAAGCGCAACGCACCCCACCTGATTCCGATGATCGCCACCATCGGCGTGGCCATCATCCTGAACAACGGCATCCAGGGCATCTTCGGCGCGGAGAACCTGCGCTTCCCGCCCGGCACCATTCCCGACGACGCGCTGGTGTTCGCCGGCATCCATGTCACCGTGCTCGAACTGGGCATCGTGCTCGCGTCGTTCGTGCTGATGGGCGTGCTGATGCTGTCGCTGCAGCGCACGCAACTGGGCCGCGCGCTGCGCGCCATCGCAGAGTCGCCCAAGGCGGCTTACCTGGTGGGCGTGAACGTCGAAGGCCTGTTCTTCCTGACCTCGTTCGTGGCGGCCGGCCTGGGCGGCGTGGCGGGCGTGCTGATCGGCCTGTACTCGAACGCGCTCTTCCCGCTGATGGGCCAGCCGATGCTCGAGAAGGGCATCGCGGTCATCATCCTGGGCGGCATGGGCGACATCCGCGGCGCGCTGCTGGGCGGCCTGTTCCTCGGTTTCGCCGAGGTGCTGTCGGTGGCCTACGTGGGCTCCAACATGCGCGACGCGGTGGCCTTCGGCCTGCTGTTCCTCGTGCTGCTGGTTCGTCCCAAGGGCCTCTTTGGTTCGCTGAAGGAGCGCAAGGTCTGACATGGAAGCCCTCGACAACTTCTGGTCGGTCTACAGCAACTTGGTGCTCTCGCTGGGCATCAACGGGCTGCTGGCACTCTCGATCTGGCTCACCCTCGCCTGCGGCATGCTGGCGCTGGCCAATGCCGCATTCATGGGCATCGGCGCTTACACCGCGTCGATCCTCACGCTGAACTACGGCGCCCCGTTCCCGGTGGCCATTGCCGCGGGCATGGCCGCGCCGGCGCTGGTCGCCTTCATCATCGGCAAGCCGACGCTGCGGCTGTCGGGCGTGTACCTGGCCATGGCCACGCTGGCCTTCGGCGAGGTGGTGCGCATCGCCATCCTGAACGCCGAGTCGCTCACGGGCGGCGCGCTGGGCCTGAACGGCATTCCGCAATCCACCGAGTGGTGGCACGTGGCGCTGGCGCTGGCGCTCGTGCTGCTGGTGCTGTGGCGCATCCGCCGCTCCAAGGTCGGCCGCGCCTTCGAGGCCATCAAGGAAGACGAAACCGCCGCCGGCCTGATGGGCATCGACGTGGCGGGCCACAAGATGCTGGCGTTCGTGCTGGGCGGCGCCATTGCAGGCCTGGCGGGCACGCTGAACGCGCACCTGACCTTCTTCATCGGCCCGGCCGAGTACGGCTTCAACCGCGCGGTCGACATCCTGACGATGGCAATCCTCGGTGGCATCGGCAGCCTCACCGGCCCGGTTCTGGGCGGCACCATCCTCACGCTGCTGCCGGAAATGCTGCGCGGCCTGGGCGCGTTCCGCCTCGTGGTCAACGGCTTCATCCTGGTGCTGATCGTGCTGTTCCTGCCCAAGGGCATCTGGGACCCGGCGCGCATCCGCCAGTGGTTCGGACGCAAGGGGAGCGCAGCATGAGCGAACAGACTCTTCTGACGCTGAAGAACGTGTCTCGCCACTTCGGCGGACTCAAGGTCCTGCAGGACGTGAACCTGGACATTCCCAAGGGCGGCATCTTCGGGCTCATCGGCCCGAACGGCGCGGGCAAGACGACGGTGTTCAACCTCATCACCGGCCTGCTGCCCACCACCAGCGGCACGATCCACTTCCAGGGCCGGGACCTGGCGGGCCGCAAGCCCTTCCAGATCACGCGTGGCGGCATCGCGCGCACCTTCCAGAACATCCGCATCTTCAAGGAGATGTCGCTGCTGGAGAACGTCACGGTCGGCATGGACGCCAAGCTGCGCTACGGCCCGCTGGGCCTGCTGGCGGGCACTGGCCTGTTCCGCAGCGAGGAAAAGCGCGCCCGCGACCGCGCGCGCGAGCTGCTGAGCTGGGTCAAGCTCGACCACAAGGCCAACGACGTGGCCGACAACCTCTCGTACGGCGACCAGCGCAAGCTGGAGCTGGCGCGCGCGCTGGCCACCGAGCCCACGCTGCTGCTGCTCGACGAGCCGGTGGCCGGCATGAACAGCACGGAAAAGAGCGAGCTGATGGTCGAGATCGAGAACATCGCGGCGCGCGGCTTCACGGTCTTCATGATCGAGCACGACATGCGCTTCGTGATGGGGCTGTGCCAGCAGATCGCGGTGCTGAACTTCGGCCGCATCATCGCGCGCGGCGGGCCCGAGCAGATCCGCAACGACCCGCAGGTGATCGAGGCCTACCTCGGCCGCGAGGACGACGAAGCCACGAACGACCAGGAGGCCGCGGCATGAGCGCCGGTAAGACGAGCAACCCCTTGCTGCAGGTGCAGGACCTGAAGGTGAACTTCGGCCATGTGCAGGCGGTGAAGGGCATCGATTTCGAACTGCACGAAGGGCAGATCACCACGCTGGTCGGCGCCAACGGCGCGGGAAAGTCGACCACGCTGCTGGCGCTGTCGGGCCTCGTCAAGAAGACGAGCGGACGCGTGCTGTTCGCGGGCCGGGACATCACGGCGCTGTCGCCCCACAAGATCGTGGCCGGCGGCGTGGTACAGGTGGCCGAAGGCCGCGCCACGCTGACCACGCTCACGGTGCGCGACAACCTGGAACTCGGCGCCTACACGCGCCGCGACGGTGCGGCCGCGCGCGCAGCCGACCTGGAACGCATCTACACCCTGTTCCCGGTGCTGAAGGACCGGGCCGATGGCCTGGCCGGCAACCTCTCGGGCGGCGAACAGCAGATGCTGGCCATCGGCCGCGCCCTGATGGCCAAGCCGCGCGTGCTGCTGCTGGACGAGCCCTCGATGGGCCTGGCGCCGATCATCGTGCAGGACATCTTCCGCACGCTGCGCGAGATCAACAAGCAGGGGCTGACGATCTTCCTGGTGGAGCAGAACGTGCGCCAGGCGCTGAAGATCGCGGACCGGGCTTATGTGATCGAGACGGGCAGCATCGTGCTGTCGGGCACCGGGCGGGAGCTGCTGGGCAACCCGAAGGTGCAGGACGCGTACCTGGGGAGCTGACGGGTCTTCGGTATTCCTCCCTCCCCCGCTGGGGGAGGGTCGGGGCGGGGGCACGGCGGCCTTTGAAATGCTGCGGCTTTTTTCAGGCCGCTTGCCCCCATCCCAGCCTTCCCCCAGCGGGGGAAGGAGCGAATCCGGGTCAGGCGCGGCCGAAGCGGTCCGCGATGGACTTCTCGATACCCGCCGCATCGAGCCCGATGCCGGCCAGCAGCTTCGCCGGATCGCCGTGCTCCACGAACTGGTCGGGCAAGCCCAGCTGCAGCACCGGCTTCTGCACGTTGGCAGCCTGCAGCGCCTCGAGCACCGCGCTGCCGGCACCGCCCATGATGGCGCCCTCTTCCAGCGTCACGATGGCATCGTGCGTGCGCGCGACCTGCAGCAGCAGTTCCACATCCAGCGGCTTGGCCCAGCGCATGTTGACCACCGTCGCATCGAGCGACTCGGCCGCCGTCAGCGCCGGATACAGCAGCGTGCCGAAGGCGAGGATCGCAATGCGCTTGCCCTCGCGGCGGATCTCGCCCTTGCCCAAAGGCAGCGCGTCCAGCGTCAGATGCGGCGCCACGCCGGCACCCGAGCCGCGCGGATAGCGCACCGCCACCGGATGGCTCTGCTCGTAGGCGCTGGTCAGAAGCTGGCGGCACTCGCGCTCGTCGGCCGGGCACGCGATGCTCATGTTCGGTATGCAGCGCAGGAACGGAATGTCGTAGGCACCCGCGTGCGTGGCACCGTCGGCACCCACCAGGCCCGCGCGGTCGAGCGCGAACACTACCGGCAGGTTCTGGATCGCCACGTCGTGGATCAGCTGGTCGTAGGCGCGCTGCAGGAAAGTCGAGTAGATCGCGACCACCGGCTTCAGCCCTTCGCAGGCCAGGCCGGCAGCGAAGGTCACGGCGTGCTGCTCGGCGATGCCGACGTCGTAGTAGCGGCCGGGGAAGCGCTTCTCGAACTCCACGAGCCCCGAGCCTTCGCGCATCGCGGGCGTGATGCCCACGAGGCGGCCGTCGGCGGCGGCCGTGTCGCACAGCCACTGGCCGAACACCTGCGTGAAGGTCTGCTTGGCCGCGGCGGTGGACTTGACCAGCCCCACCTGCGGATCGAACTTGCCGGGGCCGTGGTAGGCCACCGGGTCGGCCTCGGCCAGCTTGTAGCCCTGGCCTTTCCTGGTGACCACGTGCAGGAACTGCGGACCCTCGAGA
Source organism: Variovorax sp. (assembly GCF_965279555.1). Taxonomy (NCBI): domain Bacteria; kingdom Pseudomonadati; phylum Pseudomonadota; class Betaproteobacteria; order Burkholderiales; family Comamonadaceae; genus Variovorax; species Variovorax sp. The sequence continues at coordinate 3,446,336 of NZ_OZ257247.1, forward strand.
TGCTTGAGGTTCTCGAGCGTGGGTACCAGCGAATCGAGATCGTGGCCGTCGATCGGGCCGACGTAGTTGAAGCCGAACTGCTCGAACAGCGTGGCCGGCACGACCATGCCCTTGGCATGCTGCTCCAGCCGCTTGGCCAGCTCGAACAGCGGCGGCGCATTGCGCAGCACGCTCTTGCCCACGCTCTTGGCGGCGGCGTAGAAATTGCCGCTCATCAGCTGCGCGAGGTAGCGGTTGAGCGCGCCCACCGGCGGGCTGATCGACATGTCGTTGTCGTTCAGGATCACGAGCAGCTTGCAGTCGCACACGCCCGCGTTGTTCAGCGCCTCGAAGGCCATGCCGGCGGTGAGCGCGCCGTCGCCGATGATGGCCACGGTGTGGCGGTCCTCGCCCTTCTGCTTGGCGGCCATGGCCATGCCCAGGGCGGCCGAGATGCTGGTCGACGAGTGGGCGGTGCCGAAGGTGTCGTACTCGCTCTCGCTGCGCTGCGGGAAGCCCGAGATGCCGCCGATCTGCCTCAGCGTGGGCATGCGCTCGCGCCGGCCCGTGAGGATCTTGTGCGGGTAGGTCTGGTGGCCCACGTCCCACACCAGCCGGTCGTGCGGCGTGTTGAACACGTGGTGCAGCGCGACCGTCAGCTCGACCGTGCCGAGGTTGGAGCTCAGGTGGCCGCCGGTGCGCGAGACGTTGTCGAGCACGCAGGCGCGCACCTCGTCGGACAGCTGGCGCAGCTGCGCCCGGTCGTATTTGCGGATCGGCGCGGGGTCGTGGAGTGTGGGAAGCAGCGGAGCAGCCATGGGGGAGGTTTGTTCTTTTCTCTCAGCGATCGCGGTCGACCACCATGTGGGCCAGTGCACGCAGGGCGGCAGTGTCGGCCAGGCCGCTCTTTTCCAGCGCGGCGAGCGCGTCGGCCAGCAGCTGGCGGGCCTGGGCGCGCGCGCCGTCGAGGCCGAGCAGCGATACGTAGGTGGGCTTGTCGGCCGCGGCATCCTTGCCGGCGGTCTTGCCGAGGGTTTGCGAGTCGGCGGTGACGTCGAGGATGTCGTCGACCACCTGGAATGCGAGGCCGATGGCCGCGCCGTAGTCGCGCAGTGCGGCCAGCGCGGCGGGCGTCACGGCGCCGCAGGCGGCGCCCATCTCTACGCTGCCCTGCAGCAGCGCGCCGGTCTTCAGGCGATGCATTTCGCGCAGCCGCGCCTCGTCGAGCGCGATGCCGACGCTGGCCAGGTCGATGGCCTGGCCGCCGGCCATGCCCTGGCTGCCAGCGGCACGTGCGAGCAGGCGGCACAGCAGGGCCTGGGTGGCAGCGGGAACCTCGTCGCCTTCGGGCGTGAGCAGCTCGAAGGCCAGGGCCTGCAGCGCGTCGCCGGCCAGCAGGGCGTCGGCCTCGCCGAACTTGACGTGGACCGTGGGTTTGCCGCGCCGCAGCACGTCGTTGTCCATGCAGGGCAGGTCGTCGTGCACGAGCGAATAGGCGTGGATCAGCTCGGTGGCGCATGCGGCGCGCAGCGCGGCGGCCTTGTTGCCGCCGACGGCCTCGCTGGCGGCCAGCACCAGCAGCGGCCGCAGGCGCTTGCCGCCGTCGAGCACGGCATAGCGCATGGCGTCGCCCAGCAGCACGGGGGCGTCGACGCCGACCCAGCGCGACAGCGCCGCCTCGACGTTCGCCAGGTGGGGATCACACCAGGCGGCCAGGGTCTTTGCGTCCCAGCGGGGGGAAGCCGTGATCGTGGCCGTGCTCATTCGGAAGTCCAGACCTTCAGGCTGCCCGCATCGAGCACCTTGATCTGGTCTTCGACCGCCTGCAGCTTGTCGCGGCAGAAGGCGAGCAGCGCGGCGCCGCGCTGGTAGCTGACGAGCAGCTGGTCGAGGGGGAGCTGGCCTGATTCGAGTTCCGCAACCAGCTTTTCCAGCTCCTGGAGCCCGGCTTCGTAACTGGCGGGCAGCGGGCCCGTATCAGGCGTTGCCGCCGGGCTGGACGAGGAAGGGGTTGGCACCTTGGGCATGCAAGCGAAACGTGGGTGAAACCGGGCATTTTAGGACTGGGACGGGAACAAGCGGCCAGCGCCTGCGGGCCACCCCGCCACGGATCGAGCCAAAAGATGCCCCCCGGGTACAATGCGAACTTCTCTCGTTGGCAACGCCAGCACATTCTTCGGGCCGCCGAGCCATCCAGGCGGCGCCTTTCCGTTCTTTTTCCTTTTTCTCCCTGTGGGGAGCTTGGTCAGGTCATCCATGTCTGATTTAAGTCTTCAACTGCAGCAGGCCGCGAGCCAACTTCCAGTTTCCGCGTATTTCGACGAGGCGCTCTATGCCCGCGAAATGCAAAACCTTTTCTCGCGAGGGCCCCGCTACGTCGGCCATCGCCTGGCCGTGCCCGAGCAGGGCAACTTCCACACCCTGCCGCAGGAGCACCAGGGCCGTGCGCTGGTCCACACGCCCAAGGGCGTGGAGCTGATCTCCAACGTCTGCCGCCACCGCCAGGCCCTGATCCTGAAGGGCCGGGGCCAGCTCGACAGCCAGACCGGCGGCAACATCGTCTGCCCGCTGCACCGCTGGACCTACGCCGCGAGCGACTCGCGCACCACCGGCACCCTGATCGGCGCACCGCACTTCGAGCAGGACCCCTGCCTGAACCTGCACAACTACCCGCTCACCGAATGGAACGGCCTTCTGTTCGAGAAGAACGCCGACGGCTCCGGCCCCGACGTGGCCGCCGACATGGCCGGTCTCGGCCCGCAGGCCGACCTCGACTTCTCGGGCTACTCGCTCGACCGCGTCGAACTGCACGAGTGCAACTACAACTGGAAGACCTTCATCGAGGTCTACCTCGAGGACTACCACGTAGGCCCGTTCCACCCGGGGCTGGGCAGCTTCGTCACCTGCGATGACCTGCGCTGGGAGTTCAAGCCGCGCTATTCGGTGCAGACGGTGGGCGTGGCCAACCGCCTGGGCCGCGCGGGCAGCCCGATCTACCAGAAATGGCAGGAGCAGCTGCTCAAGTACCGCGACGGCAAGCCACCGAAGTACGGCGCCATCTGGCTGACCTACTACCCGCACGTGATGGTCGAGTGGTATCCGCACGTGCTGACCGTGTCGACCCTGCACCCGGTCAGCCCGACCAAGACGCTCAACATGGTCGAGTTCTTCTATCCCGAGGAAATCGTCGCCTTCGAGCGCGAATTCGTCGAAGCCCAGCAGGCTGCCTACATGGAAACCTGCGTGGAAGACGACGAAATCGCCGAGCGCATGGACGCGGGCCGCCGCGCACTGATGCTGCGCGGCGACAACGAGACCGGCCCCTACCAGAGCCCCATGGAAGACGGCATGCAGCAGTTCCACGAGTGGTACAAGGCTGCAATGCAGCAGCCCTGAGCCCCTGCCGCCTCCGGCCCGATGAAACCATCGGGCTTTTTTATTTCCTTCTAGTTTTCGAGACTGACTGACGATGCAAGCGCTCTGGATGGTGCTCGGCGCCTTTTTGTTCGCCACGATGAGCGTGGTCGTGAAAATCGCCTCGGAGTGGTTCAACAGCGGCGAGATGGTGCTGGGCCGAGGCCTCATCGGCATCGTGTTCCTGTGGCTGCTGGCACGCAACCGCGGCGTCTCGCTCGCCACCCGGTACCCCGGCATGCACGCCTGGCGCAGCACCATCGGCGTGATCTCGCTGGGCGCGTGGTTCTATGCCATCGCCCACCTGCCGCTGGCCACCGCCGTCACGCTCAACTACATGAGCAGCGTGTGGGTCGCGGCCTTCCTGGTCGGCGGCGCGCTGCTGGCCTGGGTGCCGGTGCCCGGGCGCGACGGCCGGGTTGAGCGCCCGCCGCTGCAGGGCACGCTGGCCATGACGGTGCTCGCGGGCTTCGCGGGCGTCGTGCTCATGCTCAAGCCCACGGTCAGCGGCAACGAAGGCTTCGCCGGCATGCTGGGCCTGCTGTCGGGCCTGACCGCCGCCTTTGCCTACATGCAGGTGGTGGCGCTGTCGCGCATCGGCGAGCCCGAGCTGCGCACGGTGTTCTATTTCGCGGTCGGCTCGGCAGTGGCTGGTGCCTTCGCCACGGCGGCCACGGGGTTTTCGGGGGGTGCCTCGTGGACATGGCAGCATGCGCTGTGGCTGCTGCCGATCGGCCTGCTCGCCGCCCTCGGACAGCTGTGCATGACCCGCGCCTACGCCACCGCCAAGACCCAGGCCGGTACGCTGGTGGTGGCCAACCTGCAGTATTCGGGCATCGTCTTCGCGGCCTTCTACGGCGTGGTGCTGTTCAACGACCGGATCGACGCCTCCGGCTGGGGCGGCATGGCTCTTATCATCGCAAGCGGCATTGCCGCAACTGTGTTGCGGCAACGGGCGGTGCCCAAGGCACCTGCCGAAGAACATTGAACTGAATCGAAACAGCGGGCCCGCGCGGCCCCGGCAACGAAGGACAAACGCCATGTACACCACCCTCGTCACCGTCGACCAGCTGCGGCAACTGCAGGCCGGCGACAAGCCTTTCATGCTGTTCGACTGCAGCTTCGACCTCATGAAGCCCGAAGCCGGTGCGCAGCTGTACGCCGCCGCGCACATCCCGGGCGCGCTGTACGCCAACCTAGACACCGACCTCAGCGCGAAGCACGGCGCACCGGGCGCCCACGGCGAAGTCGTGACAGCGCAGGAAGACGGCGTTCCCGCATCGGGCGGGCGCCACCCGCTGCCGAGCCGCGAGAAGTTCGCGGCATGGCTCTCGGGCATCGGCTTTGCCAACGACATGCAGGCCGTGGTGTACGACCGCAACGGCGCCAACTACTGCGGCCGCCTGTGGTGGATGCTCAAGTGGATGGGCCACGACGCAGTGGCCGTGCTCGACGGCGGGCTGCAGGCCTGGCAGGCCGCGGGCGGCGAGGTGACCGACCGCGAGGAGCCCGCGCGCTTCCAGTCGAACTTCGTGGCGGGCGAGCCCATTGCGAAGCTCGTGACCACCGACATCGTGCTGGGCCGGCTCGGCCAGCCTGACCAGAACCTGATCGACGCACGCGCCGGCGCACGTTACCGCGGCGAGGTGGAACCTCTGGACCCGATCGCCGGTCACATCCCCGGGGCCCTGAACCGGCCCTTCGCCGAGAACATCGGCCCGGACGGCAAGTTCAAGCCGGCATCGCAATTGCGTGCCGAGTTCGAATCGCTGCTCGCGGGACGCGACCCGGCGACCGTCGTCCACCAATGCGGCAGTGGCGTGAGCGCCGTGCCCAACCTGCTCGCGATGCAGATCGCGGGGTTCGGGACGACCGCGCTCTATGCCGGCAGCTGGAGCGAATGGAGCAACACGCCGGGGCTGCCGACCCGGCAAGGCGCTGAACCATGAAGCACACCCGACTCCGACGCACCACCGGTCTCGCAATCGCAGCCGCGCTGTTCGCGGCCGCCCCGTTCCTTTCCGCGCAGGCACAGCAGCAGCATGCGCACGTGCACGGCCAGCTCAAGCTCGACGTGGCCGTCGACGGGCCCACGGTGGTGATCGACATGGAGTCGCCGCTGGACAACATCGTCGGCTTCGAACGCGCCCCCAAGACAGACGCCGAGAAGAAAGCCGTCGAAGACGCCGTGGCCGTGCTGCGCGCGGCCGACAAGCTCTTCATCGTCGACCCGGCCGCCAACTGCAAGCTGGGCCCGGTCGACCTGCGCTCGGGCGCACTGGGCCTGGGCAACCCCGACCCGGCCGAACCCGTCGGCCATGCCGACCTCGACGCCACCTTCTCCTTCAACTGCACCAATGCGGCCGCCGCGAAGTTCATCGACGTGAACCTGTTCGGCGCGTTCAAGGGACTGCGCCAGATCGATTCGCAGATCGCCTCGGCGCAAGGCCAGTTCAAGCGCCAGCTCAAGCGCCCCGCCGGCGCGCAGGCGTCGCAGCCGGTCCGGCTGAGCTGGGGCAAGTGACGCTGTGAGCAACTCCCCGCAGGGCGAGACGCCGGCATTGCGCGTCGTTCTCGCTGCAGAAGCGCTGCGCTTCTCATGGCCCGGCGTGAAGACGCCATGCATCGACATCGAGGCCTTTCGCATCACCGCCGGCGAATCGGTGTTCCTCCACGGCCCCAGCGGCTGCGGCAAGAGCACGCTGCTGTCGCTGCTGGCCGGCGTGCTGGTGGCCGACGAAGGCCGCGTCACGCTGCTGGGCCACGACTGGTCGAAGCTCTCGGGCACCCAGCGCGACCGCAGCCGCGTGGCGCACGTGGGCTACATCTTCCAGCAGTTCAACCTGCTGCCGTACCTGAGCGTGATCGACAACGTGCTGCTGCCCTGCCGCTTCTCCGCGCGGCGCGAGGCGCAGGCCGCGCGCAACGGCAGCGCCCGCGACGAGGCCGAGCACCTGCTCGCGCAGATGGGCCTGGACCGCAACCTCTGGAAGCGACAGGCGCTGCAGTTGTCGGTCGGCCAGCAGCAACGCGTGGCCGCGGCGCGCGCGCTCATCGGCCAGCCCGAAGTGGTGATCGCGGACGAACCCACCTCGGCGCTCGACGAAGACCGCCGCGAGGCCTTCCTCGACGTGCTGCTGACGGCCTGCGCGCAGAACAACAGCGCGCTGGTGTTCGTGAGCCATGACCAGCGCATCGCGCAGCGCTTCGTGCGGCACGTGCTGTTGCCCGAGATCAACCGCGCGGCCGCCAGCGCAATGGCGGTGGACGCATGAAGGCCCTGTTCTCGATTGCCTGGCGCAGTGCATGGAACCGGCGCTTCACGCTCGCGCTCACCGTGTTCTCCATCGCGCTGTCGACCTTCCTGCTGCTGGGCGTGGAGCGCATCCGCACCGAGCTGCGCGAGAACTTCGCGTCTTCTGTTTCCGGCACCGACCTGATCGTGGGCGCGCGCACCGGCTCCACGCAGCTGCTGCTGTATTCGGTGTTCCGCATCGGCGCGGCGACCAACAACATCTCGTGGAAGAGCGTGCAGGCGCTGCAGGCGCACCCCGGTGTCGACTGGGTGGTGCCGCTGTCGCTGGGCGATTCGCATCGCGGCTTCGCGGTGCTGGCCACCTCGCCCGAGTACTTCACGCGCTTTCGCTACGGCGACAGGCAACTGCTGAAGATGCGCGAGGGCAAGCCCTTCAGCGAGCTCTTCGACGCGGTGGTCGGCGCCGAAGTGGCCGACAAGCTCGGCTACCACGTGGGCCAGAAGATCACGCTCGCGCACGGCAGCGGCGAACTCAACGTGGCCGAGCATGCCGACAAGCCCTTCACCGTGGTGGGCGTGCTCGCGCGAACCGGCACGCCGGTCGACCGCACGGTGCACATCGGCCTGCCGGCCATGGAAGCCATCCACCTCGAATGGGTGGGCGGCGCGCCGATGCCCGGCGTGCACATTCCGGCCGAGCAGGTGCGCAAGTTCGACCTCACGCCCAAGAACGTGACGGCCGCGCTGGTGGGCCTGAAGAACCGCGCCGCCGTGTTCGGCGTGCAGCGCTGGATCTCCACTTACACCGGCGAACCGCTGATGGCCATCCTGCCCGGCGTGGCGCTCGACGAACTGTGGAGCGTGATCGGCATCGGCGAGAACGCGCTGCTGCTGATGTCGGCGCTGGTCGCGCTGGTGAGCCTCGCGGGGCTGGTGTCGGTGGTGATGGCGGGCCTCAACGAGCGCCGCCGCGAACTCGCCGTGCTGCGCGCCGTGGGCGCAGGGCTGCGCCACGTGCTGGCGCTGCTCGCGCTCGAAGGCGCGATGGTCACGGTGCTGGGCGTTGCCTTCGGCGTGGTGATGGCAGTGCTGGGCATCGCCCTGCTCTCCCCATGGCTGCAGGCGCAGTTCGGGCTGACACTGAGCCTTTCCGAACCTACACTGAACGAATGGCTGCTGATGGCGAGCCTGCTGGTCGCGGGCTGGCTGGCAAGCCTCTTGCCTGGCATCCGCGCCTACCGCCTCTCGCTGGCGGACGGCCTTTCCCCAAGGATATGAACATGCGCATCGCAAAGAAGACACCCACGGTCCAGCCTTTCATGCGGCTTTCAATGCTGCTCGCCGGTGCCGGCCTCGCGGCCGCTGCCTGGGCCGCCGACCCGGCACCCAAGGACACCACGGCCACCAACCCGCTCGGCGGCAAGGCAGCAGCCCCGGCGGCCGCCAAGGCCACGCCGGGCCAGCCGCGCCAGATCACCTGGGAAGAGCTGGTGCCCAAGGACTGGGACCCGGCCAAGGAGTTCAAGGGCATGGACCTGAGCGCACTTGATGACGGCGACCCGCGCGCCAACGAGCTGCTCATGAAGATGCAGGAGGTGTCGAACAACGCACCGACCAACCCCGCCATGAATGGCATGGAGGTCAAGATCCCGGGCTTCATCGTGCCGCTCGAAGAAGCCAAGGGCGAGGTCACCGAGTTCCTGCTGGTGCCCTACTTCGGCGCCTGCATCCACACGCCGCCGCCGCCGGCCAACCAGATCCTGCACGTGGTGCCGCAGAAGGGCGCCAAGTTCCGCGCCATGGACACCGTGTGGGTGACCGGCAAGCTGCAGACGCTGCGCAACGACTCCATGATGGGCGTGAGCGGCTACCACGTCAGCGCGGCCAATGTGACCAAGTACACGGGCGGCGCCAAGTAGGTCTTTGGGCCGACAGCAGCGGACTGTGGTCCCGCGCCGACAGGGTTGACGGCGCGTCGCCGACACAGACCGTTGCATCCACGGCGCAGGCTCTGTCATCGCCTGTTGCCGCGCGCCGTTGAAAGAGTTCCGGGCACGACACCGGCGCTACAAGGAACTCCAGATGACAAGAAACCATCGCCCAACGGTCCCGCGGCTCCTTACGATCTCGCTGTGCATAGGGGCCATTGCCCTCGCCGGCTGCGACAACAAGACACCCGGCACGACGGCTGCCGCCATCGACCCCGCCGCCTCTTCGATTCCAGCACCCTCGGTCCCGCAGACCAATGCACCCGCCGCGGCGGTGCCGGTGGCCTACACGCCGCCGTCGGCCGACAAGCTCTATGAAATGGTCGCGCCCATCGCGCTCTATCCGGACAAGCTGATAGCGCAGATCCTGGCCGGCGCAACCTATCCCGAACAGATCACCGCAGCGCACGACTGGCTTGCGCGGAACCCCAACCTCAAGGCCGGCCCGCTGGCCGACGCGGCCAACCAGCAACCATGGGATCCGAGCGTGAAGTCGCTCACCGCTTTCCGCAGCGTGGTCAACCAGATGGCCGCGAACATTCCGTGGACCGAATCGCTGGGCAAGGCCTACTACAACGACCCGACAGACGTGATGAACGCCATCCAGGTCATGCGGCAACGCGCGGCCAAGGCCGGTCGCCTCAAGAACAACGACAAGCTGCGCGTGGCCACCGCCGCGACGACGCCGCAGAACTACGCACCCGCGCCGGATTCGCAGGCCGTGTACTACAGCGGCCCGCCCGTGATCGAGGCCCCGCCGCAGTACATCACCATCGAACCGGTGCAGCCCGACGTGGTGTACGTGCCCGCCTATGACCCGCAAGTGATCTACGGCACGCCCCAGCCGGTGTACCCGGGCTACGCCTACGCACCGGCGGTCGAAGTGGCGCCGGGCTACAGCCAGGGGCAGGTGATCGCGGCGGGCGCACTTGCCTTCGGTGCCGGCATCGTGGTCGGTGCCGCACTGGAGCGCCACGACTGGGGCTGGCATTCATGGAACATGAACTGGGGCGCACCGGGCTGGCGCGGCCGCGACACCGGCGCACCGCCGCCGCCGGCCTACCGCCCTGCCGTGGTCTACAACAACAACACCTACGTCTCGCGCTCGACCACCGTGGTCAACAGTGTGACCAACGTGCGCAACGTCTACAACAACAATAACGGTGCGCCGCGCGGGCTCCCGGCAGGCGCTGGCGCACCCAACTTCGCGGCCGCTCCGGGCTTTGCGCCGCAGCAGCAACAGCAGATGCAGCAGCAAGCTGCGCTGGCCCAACAGCAGCAACAACAGCAGGCCCGCCAGCAGGAAGCCATGTTGCGCCAGCAGCAGATGCAGCAACAGGGACAGCAGCGCGCGCAGCAGCAAGCGCAGGCTCAGCAACAGCAGGTGCAACAGGCACAGCAGCTCCACGCGCAACAACTGCAGCAACAACAGCGGCAGCAGGTGCAGCAAGCACAACTCCAGCAGCAGCAACAGCAGGATCAACTGCGCCGTCAGCAGCAGGCACAACAGCAGCACCAGCCTGCGCGCCTCGCGGGCCAGCCTCCAGGCGTGCAGCAACAGGAGCAGCAACGCCAGCAACAACAGGCGCAGCAGGAACAATCAAGACGCCAGCAGTTGGAGCAGCAACAGCAGGCTCAGCAACAAGCGCATGCGCAGCAGCAGGCCCAGGCGCAACAGCAGCAACAACAAATGCAGCACCAGCGCGAACAGCAACTGCAGCAGCAACAGGCGCAGAACCAGGCCCGCCAGCAACAGCAGGCGCAGGAGCAGTCAAGGCGCCAGCAGATGGAGCAGCAACGGCAGGCTCAGCAGCAAGCGCGTGCGCAACAGCAGGCCCAGGCGCAACAGCAGCAGCAACAGATGCAGCACCAGCGCGAACAGCAACTGCAGCAGCAACAGGCGCAGAACCAGGCCCGCCAGCAACAGCAGCAACAAGCGATGCAGATGCAGCAGCAACGCCAACAACAGCAGGCACAGCAACAGCAACAGCAGCAGCGCATGCAGCAAGAACAGGCGCAGCAGCAGCAGCACGCCCAGCAACAGGCACAGCAGCAACAGCGCGTGGCAGCTGCAGCGGCGGCCGCAGCCGCCCATCGCCCACCCCGCCCCGGCGAGCCGGGGCAACCGCCACAGCATCCCTGAGCGGGGAGCCGGCTGCTAGCGCAGGCCGGCTCTTTTCTTCAGCAACGCTCGCTGCTCAGTTCTTTCCGATTTCGGTCAGCAGCCGCGTGACGAGGTAGATGCGCGGCACGATCGAATCGACTTCGATGTATTCGTCGCGGGCGTGGTAGCCGAAGCCCGCGAGGCCGAAGCTCTCGACCACCGTGGCCTTGCCAGAGCGGCCCGCATAGCCCGCGTCTGTGCCGCCGCCGGTCATGGGCGTGAGCGCGAGGTCGCGGTCGATTTCCTTGTAGATGGCCTGCGCCTTCTCGGCCAGCGCGCGGCCCTTCTCGCCCGCAATGAAGGCCGGGCGGCCCACTTCCACCTTCACGGTGGTCTCGGTGTCGGGAATCAGCTTGCCGGCCGCAACCTTCGCCTGCAGCGCTTCGTTGAGTTTCTTCTCCGCGCCGGGCTGCGTGATGCGGACGTCGCCCTGCGCCTGCGCCTTCTCGGTGATCTGGTTGAGCGGGCCGGTGGCGCGCGCCACGGTCCAGTTGAGCGTCACGCCGGGGATGTCCTTGGCGAGGTCCTTGGTCTGCAGCATCTGGTACGACAACTCGTACAGCGCGTTGCGGCCCAGCTCGGGCGCGGCGCCAGCGTGTGCCGCGCGGCCCTTCACCTCCAGCGTGGCGGTGGCGATGCCGGCTGCGCCCAGCAACAGCGATTCGCCCTTGGCCACCGACTTGGCCGCCGTCGGCTCGAACGACAGCACCGTGTCGTGCTGGTCGGCCATGGTGGCGATCAGCTCGCCGGAGCCGACCGAGCCCACTTCCTCGTCGGGGTTCATCACCACGGTGAGCGTGTCGTAGTCGCGCCAGCCGGCGTCGGCCAGGATCTTCAGCGAGGCCATGATGACCGCAAGTCCGCCCTTGTCGTCCGCGATGCCGGGGCCATAGATGCGGTTGCCGTCGACCTTGTAGGGCTGGCCGTTCAGGATGCCGGCCGGGTACACCGTGTCCATGTGGCCCTGCAGCATGATCTTGCGCTTGCCAGTGCCCTTGAGCGTGGCGATCACGATGTCTGCGCCCGCGCCGGCCGTCGCCTTGCGGCGCTCGGTCTTGAAGCCGGCGGCCTTCAGGCGCCCTTCCACCACGTCGGCCATCTTGAGCAGGCCGTCGACGTTGAGGCTGCCCGACTCGATCAGCACCATTTCCTTGAGGTTGTCGATCACTGCCGGCTGCGCCTTCTCGGCGGCGGCCAGCAACCTGGCGTCGGGTGCGGCGTGCGCGGCAACCATGGCTGCGAATGCGAGGCCGCATGCAGCGGCGACGGAACGAAGTGCGAAGAAGGGGGAGTGCTTGGTCATGTGCGTTGTCGACTCTGGTTGATGAGCGGCGCACAGCATATCGGCGGCGTTGAGGTTCGCCAGCAAATCGGCGACACCCGCCGCCTCGCCTCGCCCCTCAACCCTTGCCGCGTGCCGCCCGCTTCTTCGCGGGTGGCTCGGCCTTCGCCCTGACGATGCGCGGCGGCTTCAACGCCGGAGCCTCTCGCGCCGACTTCATGTGCCCGCTCTCGCCGATCGTCATGCCGACGATGCGCGCGAGCTGCCGGCTCACGCTCACGTAGGCGTGGCCCAGGCGGCTGTCGAAATACAGCGAGTCGCCGCGCGACAGGCGCAGCACTTCGCCGTTGTCGAAGTGCACGTCGATCTCGCCCGACAGCACATAGGCGAACTCCTCGCCCGCATGCCGCACGAAGTCTTCCGGCCCGTGGATGCGGCGCGCATGCACTGTGCCGACGATCGGGCTCATCTGCTTGCCGGCTGCCGTGGTGCCCAGGAACTCGTAGGCAATGGACAAGCCCCGGTACACCACGCCCTTGCCCGCGCGCGTGACCACCGGGCCGTCGAGCTGCGCGGGCTTGACGCCGGCGCCCGCGAACATCGCGTTCATGTCCATCTCGAGCGCGCGGCCCAGCGCGGTGAAGTTCTCGTAGCCCAGCGCAAGCTGCCCGCGCTCGGCGCGAGAGATGGTGGTGATCGAAACCCCCGAGCGCTCGGCCAGTTGCGCCAGCGTCCAGCCGAACCGCTTGCGCGCGCTGCGCAGGCGATGACCGAAAGTGGTGCGGTCCAGCGTGGGCGGCTCGTCCTTCGGCCTGGTCGCCGGCTTGGTCCCTGTGTGTGGATTCACGCTTGGCTTTCTCTTGTGATGCAAGGAGATTCTGCCAGCCCGCAGCCGCGCCATCCATGCGGGCAGACGCTTGCCGGGCCCGGAAGTTGCGTATCCGCAAATTGCGTGAACGCAAATTTCACCGCCATGGTGCACCATGGTTTCCCCTTGGTTGGTCGTTTTTAATTTGCGTATCCGCAAATTTGTTCCTACACTTTTCGCCGATGACTTCCAACACACCAACGCCCCTCGTGGCCGACTACCTTGTGATTGGCGGCGGCATTGCCGGGGCTTCGGTGGCCCATTGGCTCGCGCCGCACGCCCGTGTGATCCTTCTGGAGCGGGAGTCCCAGCCGGGCTACCACTCCACCGGCCGCTCGGCCGCGCTCTTCATGGAGAGCTACGGCACGGCGCAGGTCCGCGCCCTCACCATGGCCAGCCGCGCCTTTCTCGAACATCCGCCCGAAGGCTTCTCCGAGCACCCGCTGCTCACGCCGCGCGGCGCCATGATGGTCGCGGGCGCCGAGCACATGGCCGAGCTCGAAGCCCACTGGGAAGTGCTCCGCGCCATGGACACCGGCGCCTCGCGCCTGAGCGGCGAGCAGGCCCGCGAATTGGTGCCCGCGCTGCGGCCTGAACAAGTGCAGGGCGCCGTGTACGAGCCCGACGCCGCCGACATGGACGTGCACGCCATCCACCAGGGCTACCTGCGCGGGATGCGGCAGGCCGGCGGCAAGCTGGTGTGCGATGCGGGTGTGACGGCCATCGAGCGCACGGGCGATGTCTGGCGCGTGACCGCAGGCGGCATCGTGTACGAAGCCCCCGTGGTGCTCAACGCCGCCGGCGCATGGGTCGACACCATCGCGCGGCTGGCCGGCGTGCCGCCGCTGGGCATCGAGCCGCGCCGGCGCTCGGCCTTCATCTTCGCGCCGCCCGAGGGCGAGAACGTGGCCCACTGGCCGATGGTGTTCGGCGCCGACGAGAGCTGGTACATCAAGCCCGACGCCGGCATGCTGCTGGGCTCGCCGGCCAACGCCGACCCCGTGGAACCGCAGGACGTGCAGCCCGAAGAGCTGGACATCGCCTACGCCATCCACCACATCGAGGAAGCCACCACGCTCAGCATCCGCCGGCCCACGCGCACCTGGGCGGGCCTGCGCTCCTTCGTGGCCGACGGCGACCTGGTCGGCGGCTTCGAGCCCGCCGCGCCCGGCTTCTTCTGGGTGGCGGCGCAGGGCGGCTACGGCATCCAGACCTCGGCTGCCATGGGCGAGGCCTGCGCCGCACTGGCGCGCGGTCTGCCGCTGCCACAGCGCATCGCGGACTTCGGGCTCACCGCCGAGATGCTCGGCCCGCAGCGGCTGCGCACTGCCGCCGCGGCCTGAGCAGAAAAAACCCACAACCACAAAAGAGACCATCCATGCGTGTCTTCAGCGCCTCCCTCGCCACCGAGACCAACACCTTCGGCCCGATGCCGACCGGCCTCGCCTCCTTCAAGGACCGCGGCTACTTCCCCGCCGGCCAGCATCCCGATGCGCTGACGATCTACTCGGGCCCGCTGTGGGCAGCGCGCATCCGCGGCAAGGAAAAGGGCTGGACGCTGCTCGAAGGCATGGTGGCCGGCGCACAGCCCAGCGGCATCACCACGCGCCACGCCTACGAGACGCTGCGCGACGAAATGCTCACCGACCTGCGCGCCGCGCTGCCGGTGGACATGGTGCTGCTCGGCCTGCACGGCGCGATGGTGGCCGACGGCTACGACGACTGCGAAGGCGACATGCTGCAGCGCGTGCGGCAGATCGTCGGGCCCGACGTGGTCATCGGCGCCGAGCTCGATCCGCACAACCACCTCACGCCCGCGATGGTCGACAACGCCGACGTGATGGTCTCCTTCAAGGAATATCCGCACACCGACGTGCTCGAGCGCGGGCTGGAGCTGGTGGACATCTGCGCCGCGGCGGTCGAAGGCAAGGTCAAGCCGGTGCATGCGATGGTCGACTGCGACATCATCGTCACCGTGCACACCTCGCGCGAGCCGGCGCGCAGCTTCGTCGAGCGCATGCAGGCGCTCGAAGGAAAAGACGGCGTGCTCTCGGTCTCGCTCACGCACGGTTTCTCGTGGGGCGACGTGCCCGAGATGGGCACCAAGGTGCTGGTGTACACCGACGGCGACCAGGCAAAGGCCGATGCGCTGGCACGCC
This sequence comes from Variovorax sp., assembly GCF_965279555.1. NCBI lineage: Bacteria > Pseudomonadati > Pseudomonadota > Betaproteobacteria > Burkholderiales > Comamonadaceae > Variovorax > Variovorax sp. Next base: position 3,461,446 of record NZ_OZ257247.1, read on the forward strand.
AACTGGCAGACGAAGTCATCGCCATGCGCGACGGCCTCACGGTCAACTACCCCAGCATCGACGCCTCGCTCGACGAAGCACTGGCCTTCGACGGCGGCCCGGTGGTGCTGGCCGACGGTGCCGACAACCCCGGCGGCGGCGCGGCGAGCGACTCCACCTTCATCCTGCGCCGCATGCTGGAGCGCGGCATCACCAACGCGGCACTCGGCCCGATGTGGGACCCGATCGCGGTGCGCATCGCGTTCGACGCGGGCGTGGGCGCCAGGCTGCAGATGCGCATCGGCGGCAAGATCAGCCCGCTGTCGGGCGACCCGCTGGACCTGGACTGCACCGTGAAGGCACTCATGCACGACCTGGTGATGACCGGCCTGTCGAACACGCCCACGGCCATGGGCGACTGCGCGCTGGTCGAGGCGGGCGGCATCGAGATCGTGCTGATCACGCGGCGCAACCAGGCCATGGGCACCGACCTGTTCACCCAACTGGGCTGCGACCTGGCCGCGAAGAAGATCGTGGTCGTGAAGTCTTCGCAGCACTTCTACGCGTCGTACTCCAAGGTGGCGAAGCACGTCATCTACGCGGGCGCGCCGGGCGCCGTGACGCTCGACCTCACGACCCTGCCCTACCGCAAGGCACGCCTGCCCAAGTGGCCGATCACAGCATGACCCCCAGGCTTGCCCACTTCGTGTGGCCTCCAACCCCCTTCCAGGGGGCAACGCCAGCGGCCCGGCAAAGCCGGTTCCGCGGCGTTTCGCGAGTTGGTGTGGCTTGCTTCTTTTCAGCCTTTACCGGAGAACCGACGATGAAACGACGAACGCTTGCCGCCTTCGCTGCCATGGCCCTTGCCGCTTGCGCGGCGAGCTTCCCGGCGATCGCCCAGACGCAGCCCAAGACCCTGAAGGTGGTGGCGCACGCCGACCTGAAGATCCTCGACCCGACCTTCACCACGGCCTATATCTCGCGCAACTTCGGCTACATGGTCTACGACACCCTGTTCGCACAGGACTCGACCGGCAAGCCGCAGCCGCAGATGGTCGAGAAATACACCACCTCGAAGGACGGCAAGCAGTGGAGCTTCACCCTGCGCCCGGGCCTGAAGTTCTCCGACGGCAGCGCAGTGACGGCGGCCGACGCCGTGGCCTCGCTGCAGCGCTGGGCCGCGCGTGACAGCCTGGGCCGCGCCATGACGGCCGTCGGCGCCGAATGGAAGGCCACCGACGCTCGCACCCTCGCGCTCACGCTGAACGAGCCCTTCGGCATGGTGCTCGACGCGCTGGCCAAGCCCTCGGGCTTTCCGCCGGTGATCCTGCCCGAGCGCCTGGCCAGGATGCCCGCCTCCGCGCCGCTGCCCGAAGTGCTGGGCTCCGGCCCCTTCATCTTCAAGCGCGACGAATGGGTGCCGGGCAACAAGACGGTGTTCGTGCGCAACCCCAACTACGTGCCGCGCAGCGAGCCGTCGAACGGGCTGGCGGGCAGCAAGAAGAGCAACTTCGAGCGCGTCGAATGGCTCTACCTGCCCGACGCCAACAGCGCGGTGTCGGCGCTCAAGCGCGGCGAGGTCGATTTCATCGAGCAGTTGCCGCCCGACTACATCGCACCGCTGCGCACCGATTCCAACATCAAGATCGGCTCCGGCGGCGCCTACCAGGCGTTTCTGGTCATGAACCAGCTGCACCCGCCCTTCGACAACCCGAAGGTGCGCCAGGCGCTGCTGCAGGGGGTGAGCCAGGAACGCTTCATGGCCGGCATGGGCTTCCCGCTGGACATGCGCATGGCCTACTGCGCCACCTACTTCATCTGCGGCAGCCCCAACGAGACGTCCGCCGGCGCAGAGCCCTATCGCAAGGCCGACGTGGCCAAGGCCAAGAAGATGCTCGCCGACGCCGGCTACAAGGGCGAGAAGGTGGTGCTGATGGTGCCCAGCGACGTGCCCTACCTCAACGCCGAGGCGCTGATGGCCGCGCAGACCATGAAAAGCATCGGCCTGAACGTCGACGCCCAGACCATGGACTGGGCCTCCATCGGCGCGCGCCGCGCCAAGCGCGACGCGGGCGATGCCGGCGGCTGGAACATGTACGTCACGGTGGCCGGCGAGTTCGACGCCAACTCGCCCATCGCCAACGCGTACCTGGGCGCGGCCTGCGGCAACACGCTGCCCGGCTGGCCCTGCGACAAGCCGCTCGACGAGCTGCGCACCGCCTGGCTGAAAGAGACCGTGCCCGCCAAGCGCAAGGAACTGCTGGACGCCTTCCAGGCCCGCGCCTACCAGGCCGTGCCGTACATCAACGCGGGCCAGTACTCGGCCGCGTATGCCGCGCGCTCGAGCCTCAAGGGGCTGGACAAGCTCTGGGCCGGCATGCCGGTGTTCTGGGCGCTCGACAAGTAACGCGCACGAACAGCGCACGCAGGTCACTCCATGGGCTACATCGTTCGACGTTTTCTCTCGACCCTTCCGGTCATGGCGGTGGTGGCCGTGGTGGTGTTCCTGCTGATCCACCTGTCGCCGGGCGACCCGGCCGCGCTCATCGCGGGCGACCTCGCCACCACCGAGGACATCGAGAAGCTGCGCGCCACGCTCGGGCTGAACCTGCCGCTGTGGCAGCAGTTCACGCTGTGGCTGGGCAAGCTGTTCACCGGCGACCTCGGCACCTCGATCTTCACGCAGGTGCCGGTGGCGCAGCTGCTGGGCCAGCGGCTGGAGCCCACGGTGTCGATCGCCGCGCTGACCATGCTCATCACGCTGGTGGTGGCGGTGCCGCTGGGCACGCTCGCGGCCTACCGCGCGGGAAGCTGGATCGACCGGCTGGTGATGCTGTTCGCGGTGCTGGCTTTTTCGGTGCCGGTGTTCCTGGTGGGCTACCTGCTGGTGTACAGCTTCGCCATCCAGCTGCCGTGGTTTCCGGTGCAGGGCTACGTGCGCTTCACTGACGGCGCCGGCGAATGGCTGCGCTCGCTGGTGCTGCCCTGCGTGAACCTGGCGCTGGTGTACATCGCGCTGGTGACGCGCATGACGCGCGCTACCGTGCTCGAGGTGCTGCATGAAGACTACATCCGCACCGCCCGCGCCAAGGGCCTGGGCGTGCTGCCGGTGCTGGGGCATGCGCTGCGCAACGCGGCCATTCCCATCGCCACCACCATCGGCGCGGGCATCGCGCTGCTGATCGGCGGCGTGGTGGTCACGGAGACGGTGTTCGCCATTCCCGGCGTGGGCCGCCTGGTGATCGACTCGGTGCAGCGGCACGACTACCCGGTGATCCAGAGCGTGCTGCTGCTGTCGGCGGGCGTGTACGTGCTGATCAATTTGCTGATCGACCTGAGCTACAGGCTCTTCGACCCGCGTATCCAGTACTGACGAAGAAGAGCCCCACGCAATGTCCACGGTCCTCCCCTTGAACACCGCACAAGCCCCCGCCACCGCGGCTGCCCCGGCCGATGATGAAGCGCCCTTCGTGCCGCCGCGCTGGCGCTGGGTGCGCAAGCACCCGACGCTGATCATCGGCGCGCTGCTGCTGATCGCGATTGCCGCTCTTTCCATTGCCGCGCCGTGGATCGCCACGCATGACCCGCAGGACATCGACCCGCTCGCGCGCATGCAGCCGCCCTCGACCGAACACTGGTTCGGCACCGACGCGCTGGGCCGCGACGTGTTCAGCCGCGCCGTATGGGGCGGGCAGGTGTCGATGATCGTGGGTGCCACGGTGGCGGTACTCGCTACCTTCTTCGGCATCGCGCTGGGGCTGGTGGCGGGCTTCGTGCGCTGGGCCGACGGGCCGGTGATGCGCGTGATGGACGGGCTCATGGCCATCCCAGGCATCCTGCTGGCCATCGCGCTGATGGCCGTGACGCGCGCCAGCCTGACGACGGTGATCATCGCCATCACCGTGCCGGAGATTCCGCGCGTGGTGCGGCTGGTGCGCTCGCTGGCGCTCACGCTGCGCGAGCAGCTTTTCGTGGAGGCTGCGCATGCGGTGGGCACGCGGCTGCCGACCATCCTGGTGCGCCACGTGCTGCCGAACATCGTGGCGCCGCTGGTGGTGCAGGCCACCTTCGTGGCCGCCGCCGCGGTGCTGACGGAGGCGGCCCTGTCCTTCCTCGGCGTGGGCGTGCCTTCGCAGACGCCGAGCTGGGGAAACATGATGGCCGAGGGCCGCAACTTCGTGACCGTGGCCTTCCACATCATCCTGTACCCGGGGCTGCTGCTGGCGGCCACGGTGCTGGCCATCAACCTGCTCGGCGACGGCCTGCGCGACGCGCTCGATCCGCGCCTGGCACGGCAACTGTGAAGGGCATGCAATGACGATCAACATGTCCCACACCGCGCTCGCCCCGGGCGAGCCGCTGCTCGAGGTCGACAACCTGCGCACCCACTTCCACACGCTGGCGGGCGTGGTGCGCTCGGTCGACGGTGTCTCGTACACCGTGCGCGCCGGCCGCACGCTGGGCGTGGTCGGCGAATCGGGCTGCGGCAAGAGCGTGACCGCGCTGTCGATCCTGCGGCTGGTGCCGACGCCGCCGGGCCGCCACATGGGCGCCGTGCGGCTGCGCGGCACCGACCTGATGCAGCTCAGCGAACGCGAGATGCGGCAGGTCCGCGGCAACCGCATCTCGATGATCTTCCAGGAGCCGATGACATCGCTGAACCCGGTGCTCACCGTGGGCCGGCAGATCGCCGAGACGGTGCAGCTGCACCAGAAGGCCAGCCGCGCCGATGCGATGAAGCGCGCGGTCGAGATGCTGCGCGTGGTGCAGATCCCCGAGCCCGAACGCCGCGTGAACGAATACCCGCACCAGCTCTCGGGCGGCATGCGCCAGCGCGTGATGATCGCGCTGGCCCTGGCCTGCAACCCCGAGGTGCTGATCGCCGACGAGCCGACCACCGCGCTCGACGTGACCATCCAGGCGCAGATCCTCGACCTCATCAAGCGGCTGCAGAAGGAGCTGGGCATGGGCGTGGTGATGATCACGCACGACCTGGGCGTGGTGGCCGAGAGCTGCGACCGCGTCGTGGTCATGTATGCCGGCAAGAAGGTGGAAGAAGCCGACGTGGTCGACCTGTTCGACCGCCCGCTGCACCCCTACACCCGCGCGCTGATGGCCTCGATGCCCGCGATGAACACCGCGAGCACGCGGCTCACCGAGATACCGGGCCTGGTGCCGGCCGCGCACGAACTGGGGCGCGGCTGCGCCTTCGCGGCGCGCTGCAGCCATGCGCGTGCACGCTGCCGCGCCGAGGCGCCGCAACTCACCCGGCAAGGCGGCGACCATGTGGTCGCCTGCTTCGCCGTCGAAGAACAATGGTCAGGCGTGGAAGAGGTGACGGCATGACGACGACGACCACGGCACCGCTGCTGCGGGTGCGCGACCTGCGCAAGCACTACACCGCGCCCAAGCGCTGGCTCAGCCCGCGCAAGCCGCCGATCCAGGCGGTCGACGGCGTGTCTTTCTCGGTGGCGCGCGGCGAGACCTTGTCGCTGGTCGGCGAGTCGGGCTGCGGCAAGACGACCACGGCCAAGTCCGTGCTGCGGCTGGTGGAGCCCAGCGGAGGCTCGGTGCAGCTCGAAGGCGAGGAACTGCTGACGCTCTCTTCCGAAGACATGCGCATGCGCCGGCGCGACCTGCAGATCATTTTTCAGGACCCGTACGCCTCGCTGAACCCGCGCCTCACGGCCGGCGACATCGTGGCCGAGCCGATGCGCAACTTCAGCAGCCTTGGCACGGGCGGCGCGGCCGAGCGGCGCGAGCGGGTGCAGTGGCTGTTCTCGCGCGTGGGCCTGCGGCCGGAGGCGGCCAGGAAGTATCCGCACGAGTTCTCGGGCGGCCAGCGGCAGAGGCTGGGCATTGCACGCGCGCTGGCGTTGAACCCGAAGCTGATCGTGTGCGACGAGCCGGTGTCCGCGCTCGACGTGTCGGTGCAGGCGCAGGTGGTCAACCTGCTGATGGACCTGCAGGCGGAGTTCGGCATCGCCTATCTCTTCGTGGCACACGACCTTGCCGTGGTGCGGCACATCAGCCATCGCGTGGCGGTGATGTACCTCGGGCACATCGTGGAAATCGCGGACCGCGACACGCTGTTCTCGGCGCCGCTGCACCCGTACACGGAGATCCTGCTGTCGGCCGTGCCCGTACCCAACCCACGCACGCCCGCGCGACGCATGTTGCTGCAGGGCGATCCACCGAGCCCCGCCAATCCACCCTCGGGATGCCGTTTTCACACGCGCTGCCCGATGGCGCAGGCGGTGTGCAAGGAGAAGGTGCCCGAGTTGAGCGAACGGCCTTCGTCTTCCAACGGCGGGCATTGGGTTGCTTGCCACTTTCGCTGAGATGACTCTGCTTGTTGCTCAGGTCAGTTGTTCGTGGCGCGATCACGCCGACGGGGGACATTCGCGGAGGGGAGTACCCGGCGACCTGTGCATGCGCCCTGAAAAAAGACGGCCCGGAAAAATCACACGAAAGGATCGACATGACAGAACCCCTTCCCCACTACGACCTCCTGATCCGCGGCGGCACAGTCATCGACGGCACCAAGGCGCCGCGTTTCGACGCCGACGTAGGCATCACGGCAGGCCGCATCGCCGCCATCGGCAAGCTCTCAGGCCACACCGCAAAACAGACCATCGACGCCACCGGCCGCATCGTCGCGCCCGGCTTCATCGACTCGCACACCCACGACGACCAAGCCGTGCTGTCCCAGGCGCAAATGCCCTTCAAGGTTTCGCAGGGCGTGACCACAGTGGTCGCCGGCAACTGCGGCATCAGCGCCGCGCCGCTGCGCATCGACATGGACCTGCCGATGCCGCTGAGCCTGCTCGACTCGCCCGCCGAAGGCCGCTTCACCAGCTTCGCCGCCTACCTTGAGGCACTGCGCGCCACGCCCTCTTCCGTCAACGTCGCCGCGATGGTCGGCCACTCGACCCTGCGCGCTGTCGTCATGGCGGACCTCGACCGCCCCGCCAACGACAGCGAAATTGCCGCCATGCAGGCGCTGGTCGAAGAAGCCATGCAGGCCGGCGCCATCGGCATGTCGACCGGCACCTTCTACCCGCCCGCCGTGAAAGCCACGACCGAGGAAATCATCGAAGTCGGCCGCCCGCTCACCGCGCGCAAGGCGCTGTATGTGACCCACATGCGCGATGAGAGCGACCGCGTGATGGAGTCGCTGGAAGAAACCTTCCAGATCGGCCGCGCGCTCGACATCCCGGTGGTCGTATCGCACCACAAGGTGCAGAACACCCGTAACTTCGGCAAGACCAAGGTCACGCTGCCCTTCATCAAGGAGGCCATGCAGCACCAGTGCATCGGGCTCGACTGCTACCCCTACACCGCCGGCTCCACCATGATCCGCACCGACCGCGGAATGATGGAAGGCCGCGTGCTCATCGCGTCCAGCGTGCCGCACCCAGAGTGCGCCGGCCGCGACCTGAAGGACATCGCGGCCGAATGGGGCGTGTCGGGCGAAGAAGCCGCGCAGCGGCTGCAACCCGGCAGCGCGATCTATTTCATGATGGACGAGGAAGACGTGCAGCGCATCCTCGCGTTCGACGACACCATGATCGGCTCCGACGGCATTCCGCTAGGCGACAAGCCCCATCCGCGCCTGTGGGGCACCTTCCCGCGCGTGCTCGGCCACTACAGCCGCGACATCGGCTTGTTCCCGCTCGAAACTGCCGTGTGGAAGATGACCGGCCTCACCGCTCGCAACTTCGGCCTGCACGAACGCGGGACGCTGAAGCCGGGCCACCACGCCGACGTGGTGATCTTCAACGCCGCGACGGTGCGCGACACAGCGAACTACGAAACACCGATGCAGCCGGCCGAAGGCATTGACGCAGTTATCGTGAATGGCGCCGTGACCTGGCGCGACGGCGTGCACAGCGGGGCACGCAATGGGCAGGTGATCACGCGGCGGGATGCCGCTTCCTGAGGAGCAGGAGCAAACGCGCCTATGCCCAGCCAACAGCGTTCCGCAACCGGATGCCGCTGGCGTGCATCGACGATTGCCATACGGGCTTGAGTGGAAGAAGGGAGTCGACCACCCTCAGTTCGGTGCGGCATGCGGCCAGCTCGGCCCGCAGATCGGACAAACGGGTGACCTCGCGCGGCACTACCGCGGCCCGCGACACCCACATGCCGACGTCGTCGATGTCCACGAAGTGATCGTGCGGCAATTCGTAGCGCGTCAGCACCGCGTGCTCGAGCCGTTCCAGCCAGCGCGCTTCGACGTATGCAACGGCCGCGATGTCGGGTGGCGCATCGCCAAGCCATGCCTGCCGGTCGCTCGCGCTGGTGCCGGCGTGCGCCCACATCACGATGCGCGGGCACTCCCTGGGAAAGAGGTACAGCTGCTGGTGGTCTTCGGCAATTGCCCAGACCAGCGGGCCGTTGAGCCATTCCATGCCCGGGCGGCGCTGGGCCGGCGTGCGGACAGGGCGGGGGTCGAAGCGATCGATGCCAGCGTCGTCGCTGAAGTGAAAAAGGCGCATGCACCGAGCGTAGCCGCCCGGGGCACCGCCTCCAGGGTCAATCCGGTGCGTTCATCACGCGATCGAATTCCTCGTCCGCCGGCACGTTGTCGGCATCGAGTTCGCTCGCATCGGTGAGATCGATGCCGGTTTCGTCCGACAGGTCGTCGGAGGCATCGCTCTCGATTTCTTCGAAGTCGTCGGCTGGCGTGTTGTCCTCATCGTCGTCGGAGGGCGAAGCGGAGCGCGCGGTGGCGTCGACGTTGTTCATGATTCGGTTCCTCGGCTGATTGCTGACAGGCCCCCTATGGTGCGCCTGTTTCAGCCGTTCCGGTTCATCCGGCACGCAGCGTCGGTGTCGGAAAGTTTCCCGCCCGGCGTGTCAGTCCTTGTGCACGTGGCCGTGTTCGCCGTGCCCGGGGTCGTTGTGGCCGTGATCGTGGCCATGCTCGCCGTGCGCCAGGCGGCTCACGCCGGTGACCAGCACGATGCCAGCGGCCAGCCACAGGATCTGCGCGGCGGTCTGGCGGGCGGGCAGGCGTTTCTGCAACTGCGGAATCAGGTCGGCCAGCGCCACGTAGACGAAGCTGCTGCCGGCCAGCACCAGGAAATACGGCAGCCAGCTATGCAACTGGTCGACCAGCCACCAGCCCACGATGCCGCCGAGCGTGGTCATGGTGCCGGCGAGCGACACCTTCACCAGCGCGGCGCGCTGGTTGGCCGAGCTCTGGCGCAGCACCACGAGGTCGCCGATGTGGTGAGGGATCTCGTGTGCCAGCACCGCTATGGCGGCCACCAGGCCCAGGCGGATGTCGGCCGTGAAGGCCGAGGCGATCAGGATGCCGTCGCCGAAGCAGTGCACGCTGTCGCCGGTCAGCACGGCCCAGCCGCCGGTGCGCGGGGTGTCGTCGTGGCTGTGGCCATGGCCGTGGGCATGTCCGTGATCGTGGCCATGGTCGTGCCCTGCATGCGCGTCGGCCTCGCTGCCGTGGTGATGTTCATGGCCGTGGTGCCACAGCTCGGCCTTGTCGAGCAGGAAGAAGAAGACCAGCCCGAACAGCAGTACCGCGAACAGCAGCGCGGGCTCGATGCCGCTTTCGAAGGCCTCGGGCAGGAGATGCATGAAGGCGGTGGCAAGCAGCGCGCCCGCCGCGAGGCTCAGCAGGTGCTGCGGGTTGACGCCGCCCGAACCACTGCGCACGCCCACTTTCAGCAACAGGGCCGCGAGCCAGACGCTCCCGATACCGGCAACCAGGGTTGCCACGATGATGACTATCAAATTCATAGCTGCTTGCGCAAGAGGGACGGCCACCGAGACAGTCTCGGGGCCGTTGCCCGATCATAAAAAAGAAAAAGGCCGTCACATCGGACGGCCTTCGGCGGGGGTGGCTACAGGGCGCCGTGTTCAGGCGACCCCATTGGCTTTGAACCAGGCCGTGGCGCATTGCCAGCCGTCGTCCGCCGCGCTCTTGAGGTAGCTGAGGCGGTAGTCGGCATGGAATGCGTGGCCTGCTTCGGGGTACACGACGAAGCTCGAAGCCCTGGCCGCCGGAGTCCCGTTGGCCAGAGCAGCTTTCATCTTATCAACCGTGTCAAGGGGGATCCCCTGATCTTTTCCGCCGGGTCAGTTCGCCGGGCTGGCCGACCAGCCGGCCTTGCTGGTCAGACAAGGCGATGCGCGAAAAACGCACCGCCGCAATGCAGGCAATGCTCGGCCGGCGGCCTCCATGCCCGGAAATTCAGTGGGGTTGGTCCACGCCGTAGGCGCGGCGCGCCAGCGCGGCGGCCAGCACCTGTGCCGGATCGATCAGGTCGAGCCCCGCCACGGCGGCCGAGCCCTGCAGGCCCAGCGGCACTTCGGTGCAGCCCATGACGATGGTCACCGGCCCGTGGCGCTCGGCGAGCCGCAGCGCCACTTCGGAGAAGCACTGTTCGGCCAGCGCCATGTTGCCGGCCTTCACGCCGTCGAAGATGCCGCGCGTGATGGTCCGGCGCTCTTCCGCCAGCGGGATGTGGCAGCCCAGGCCCGCTTCGGCCAGCGCCTGCTCATAGAGGCGCACGCGGTAGGTGCCCTCGGTGGCCATCAGCGCCACGCCGGTCGCGCCCTGCGACGACAGCTGCCGAGCGGTCTCGCGCGCCATGTGCAGCAGCTCGACCTGCGGAAAGCGCTCCTGCAGGTTGGCATGCCAGGCGTGCGCGGTATTGCAGGCGATGGCCACGGCCCGGCTGCCGAGCGCGGCCAGCCGGCCCAGCGCCTGCAGCATCGGCTCCAGCGGCTGGTGCGCGCCCTGCTCGGTCGAGGCCAGCGCCTCGGTGCGGTCGGGCACCGGCACCTGCGCGAGCCAGTGCTCCGGAAACGACTGGTCGCGCACCGGCTCGCCGCGCGCGCGCATCTGCTGCGCGCAGGCCTGCACGAAGAGCCGGACGAAATCGGCGCCCGCCGCGGGGCCCATGCCCCCAAGAATCCCGACCACCTGCGTCACTGCCATGTCCTTCTCTGTTCTCTTCTTTCCACGGCACCGAAATCAGGTCGCCGGTTTGTCACTCAGTGCTTTGAGGTTGTCCTTCAGCTGCGGGCTCATGGGCAGGTTCAGCGGCACGCCCTTCGGCGGAATCGGCTGCATGAACCACTTGTCGTAGAGCTTCTCGAACTCGCCGCTCTTCATCATGGCGGCGAAGGTGTCGTCGACCACTTTCTTGAAGGCCGGGTCGTCCTTGGGCAGCATGCAGGCATAGGGCTCGACCTGCAGCGACTCGCCCACCACCTCGAAGTCAGCCGGCGTCTTCGCATTGGCGATCAGGCCGAACAGCAGGATGTCGTCCATCGCGAAGGCCACGGCGCGGTCGCTCTCCAGCAGCAGGAAGGAGTCGGCGTGGTCCTTGCCCAGCACGATGTTCATGCCGAGGTTCTTCTCGCTGTTGTACTTGCGCATGACCAGCACATTGGTGGTGCCGGTGGTGCTGGCCACGGTCTTCCTCGCAAGGTCGGCGTAGTCCTTGATCTTCGAGGACTTCTTCACCAGCAGGCGCGTGCCCGTATAGAAATGGTTGATGGCAAAGGCCACGTCCTTGCCGCGCGCGGTGTTGTTGGTGGTGGAACCGCACTCCAGGTCGACGGTGCCGTTGGTGATCAGCGGAATGCGGTTCTGCGAAGTGACGGACATCAGCGCAACCTGCAGGTTGGGCTTGTTCAGCTTCTTCTTCACCGCCTCGACCACGGCATTCGAAAGATCGACCGAAAACCCGATCGGCTTGCCGGGGCCCTCGAGGTAGCTGAAAGGCACCGACGACTCGCGATAGGCGAGCGTGATCTTGCCGGACTCGGCGATCTTGGCCAGCGTGTCGGCGGCTTGCGCGCCGGTGGCGGTGAAGAGCACCGCCGCGGCCATGGAAGCCATCAGGACAGAGAGTTTCATTCGAGCCTTCGTTCGTTTGAATTGAACAGAAGGTCAGTGTAGGAAGGACCGGCCCAGGCGAACAATTCCAATTGAAACCCGGGCCATGCCCAAAGGTTATGGGTGCAAAACGAGGTCTCTCGGGCATGCACTTTGGCTATGGGGCAGCGTGCTATTGGCATGGACGGCGGGCGCCGCGCGGCTCTAAAGTCTGCGCTGCGCCTCATTCTTTTTTCTTCATCACTCCCGGAAAGTTGTCCCAATGCATGTGTGTGTGCTCGGTGCCGGCATCGTTGGCCTGGCCACGGCCTGGCAGCTGGAACGCCAGGGCCACCAGGTCACGGTGATCGATCGCGCAAGCCCGGGGGCCGGTGCCAGCGGCGGCAACGGCGCGCAGCTCAGTTATTCCTACGTGCAGCCGCTGGCCGATCCGTCGATCTGGAAGCAGTTGCCCAAGCTGCTGCTCTCGCCCACCTCGCCGCTCAAGCTGCGGCCACAGCTAGACCCGCTGCAGTGGCGCTGGGGCATGGCGTTCCTGGCCGCCTGCAACGCGCAAACCTCGCAGCACACCACGGCGCAACTCCTGACGCTTGCAGCCGAAAGCCGCGCAGGCTTCGAGGCGATGCAGGCCGGCATTTCGCCCGACTGCGATTTCTCCGCCACGGGCAAGCTGGTGCTCTATGCAAGTGCGGCATCGCTGGCAGGCGCGCGTGCGCAGCTCGAACTCCAGCGCGCCATGGGCAGTGAACAGCGGCTGGTGACGCCCGACGAATGCGTCGCCATCGAACCTGCATTGGCAGGCTATCGCGGACAGATGGCGGGTGCGGTCTACACGCCGAGCGAGTGCGCGGCGGACTGCCTCAAGGTGTGCGCCGAGCTGATGCGCGCCCTCAGCGCACGCGGCGTGCGCTTCATGCTCGGCACCGACGTGCACGGCTTCGCGCGCAACGGCAAGCGCATCGCCGCCGCGCGCACCAGCGGCGGCGACGTGGAGGCCGATGCCTTCGTGATGTCGCTGGGCGCCGCCTCGCACAAGCTGGGCCGCCTGCTCGGCGCCTACCTGCCGGTGTATCCGCTCAAGGGCTACAGCATCACGGTCGATGTCGATCCGGCACCCGGCGCGGCACCGCGCGTGAACGTGACGGACAGCGCGCGCAAGGTGGTGTTCGCACGCATCGGCTCGCGCCTGCGCGTGGCGGGCATGGCCGAGCTGGTGGGGCACGACGCGCGCATTCCGGCCACGCGCATCCAAACGCTTGAGGCAGCGACGCGCGCCCTCTTCCCGCATGCGAGCCGATTCGAAGAATTGCATCCCTGGACCGGCATGCGGCCCGCCACGCCGACCGGCCTGCCGATCATCGGCCGGCTGGCCAGCGCACCGTCGAACATGCTGTTCAACACCGGCCACGGCGCGCTGGGGTTCACGCTGGCCTTCGGCTCGGCGCAGAGGATTGCGCGGGCGCTGGCGGAATGACCGGCACGAACGGAACAGCGCGCTAGACGGCGTCCTGCAGCGCCTGCTGCATGCAGCGCGTGATGCCGCGCACGACCACCGAATCGGGCCGCCCCGCGAAGCGCAGCGCTCTTATCGGCACCGGGATGTGCGGCTCCAGCATGAGCACGTCGACCTTCTCGCGGTCTGCCGATCGCGCGGTGCAGCCGTCGATCAGCGCGATGCCGATGCCGTGGTGCGCCATGGCCAAGGCTGCGTGGTAGGTCTGCACCGTCACCACCGCCTGCTGGAAGCCCACGCCGGCCTGCCGGCAAGCCTGGCTCAGGCTGGTGCCGACGGGGTCGCGGCTGTCCAGGCCGATCACCGGCCGGTCGATCAGGTCATGCAGCGCCACCGAGCCGTTGCGCAGCAGCGCGCGAGGCAGCATGCCCTTGGGCGCGATGCACACCATGCGGCTGTCGGCCAGCGACTCCTGCGTGAGCGAAGGATGCACCGCCGGGCTGAAAGCGAAACCCACGTCGGCCTCCTGCAGCAGCAGCGCCGACATGATCTGCGGCGAGTGCAGCGACTCGACCGTGATCGCATAGCCCGGGTACTGTTCGCGAAAGGCCTTGAGCGCGCGCGGCAGGATCTCGTAGCTCAGCGCCAGCACGCTCAGGATGCGCAGCTCGCCCGAGTCGCCCGCCGTGCGCAGGTTGGAGGCAAGCCGCTGCACCTCGTCGAGCTGCGCGAACAGGCGCTCGATGTGCGGATACAGCGTGAGCGCCTCGGTGGTCGGCGTGAGCCGCCCCTTGGCGCGCTGGAACAGCGGAAAGCCCAGCTGCAGCTCCGCATGCTGCAGGGTGCGGCTGACCGCCGGCTGCGTGATGTTGATGAGCCGCGCCGCCGCGCTCACGCTGCCGGTGAGCATGATCGCGTTGAAGACTTCGATGTGGCGCAGGCGCATCGCGGGCGGCGGGCGGGTCTTCAGTTGCCGTTGGCGGTTTTGCCGCGGGCGATGTCCATCACCATGCGGGTGCCCAGGTACAGGCGCGGCTCGATGGAGTCGAGCAGCACGTATTCGGCGTCGGCCGAGTGTGCGCCGAAGCCCTGCAGGCCGAAGCGCTCGATGACTGGCGCCTTGGTCTTCAGCGCCGCGAAGGCCGCGTCGGTGCCGCCGCCGGCAGCCTTGTCGTCCGCGCCCAGCGGCAGGCCGAGTTCGTCCTTGTAGATCTGCTGCGCATGCCGGGCCATGGCGCGCGAGGCGTCGGTGGCTTCCAGCGGCGGACGGCGGCGTTCGAAATTCAGCTGGACCTTGGCTTCGGGAATCAGCTGCTTCTTCACGCGCTCGTTCACCTGCTGCTCGATGCGGTCGTAGTCGCTGACCTTGAGCACGCGCACGTCCGCGCCCGCCGTGGCGCTGGCCGGGATCACGTTGCGGTTGCTGCCCGACTTCGAGATGGTCCAGTTCATCTTGAGGCCCGTGGCCGGGTCGGACAGGTCGCGCATCTGCAGGATCTGGTGCGACAGCTCGTACAGCGCGTTCACGCCCAGTTCGGGCGCGGAGCCCGCGTGCGAGGCCTTGCCCGTGACATGCAGCGTGACCGAGGCAATGCCGGCGGTGGCAAGCGAGAGCTTGTCTTCCTTGACGTAGGCGCCTTCGAAGGACATGACCGCGTCGTGCTCCGCGCCCATGCGCGTGATGAGCGCGCGGGCGCCGGGCGAGCTGATTTCCTCGTCGCCGTTGATCAGCACGGTGAGCGTGCCGTATTCCTTGAACTTCATCGCCTGCAGCATCGACACGATGTGCGTGATGACGGCAACGCCCTGCTTGTCGTCGGCAATGCCCAGCCCGTAGGCCTTGTCGCCCTCGATGCGGAACGGCTGCTTGTTGAGCATGCCGACGGTGTAGACCGTGTCCATGTGCGCGATCAGCAGGATCTTCTTCTTGCCGGTGCCCTTGAAGGTGGCGCGCACCACGCGGCCCATCTTTTCGGGCGTGTCTTCCATGCGGTAGGCCTCGGCGCTCGGGTCGATCAGCTCGACCTCGCCGCCCAGTGCCTTGAACCTGTCGGCGATGAGGTTCGAGATTTTCTCGAGCCCCTCGAGGTCGCGGCTGCCCGACTCGATGGAGACCAGGTCTTTCAGCGTCTCCAGCAGCGCCGGCTTTTCCTTGGCGGCGAGCGCGGCGATGCGGGCGTCCGGGGCGGCGAAGGCGGTGCCGAGCGTGGCGGCGCAGACGGCAAAGACGGCGGTGTGCAGAAGCTTGCGATGGGGGAATTTCATTGGGGAGGCTTTTTCTTTCGTCTTGTCTTCGAGCGTGGTTTTCAGTGCGCCTTGTCCCAGTTGGGGCCGACGCCGATCTCGGCGAGCAGCGGCACCTTCAGCGCGGCAACGCCGGCCATGATGCGCGGGACTTCCGTGCGCACCCATTCGACCTCTGCCTCGGGCACTTCGAACACCAGTTCGTCGTGCACCTGCATGATCATCTTCGTGCCGCGCTTCTCTTCGTCAAGCACGTTCTGTACCTTCACCATGCTCAGCTTGATGAGGTCGGCCGCGGTGCCCTGCATAGGCGCGTTGATGGCCGCGCGCTCGGCGCCGCCGCGGCGTGGGCCGTTGGGCGAGTTGATCTCGGGCAGATACAGGCGCCGGCCGAACACGGTCTCCACGTAGCCCTGCTCCTTGGCCAGCGCCTTGGTCTCGTCCATGTAGGCCTTCACGCCCGGGTAGCGCGCAAAGTAGCGCTCGATGTACGAGGCCGCGGCCTTGGTCTCGATGCCGAGGTTCTTGGCCAGCCCGAAGCTGCTCATGCCGTAGATCAGCCCGAAGTTGATGACCTTGGCATAGCGGCGCTGCTCGCTCGACACCTCGCCGGGCGTGGAGCCGAACACCTCGGCCGCGGTGGCGCGGTGCACGTCGATGCCCTCGGTGAAGGCGCGCAGCAGCGACTCGTCGCCGCTGATGTGGGCCATGATGCGCAGCTCGATCTGCGAGTAGTCGGCGCTGGCGATCACGCTGCCGGCGGGGGCCACGAAGGCCTCGCGCACGCGGCGGCCTTCGGGCGTGCGGATCGGGATGTTCTGCAGGTTGGGGTCGTTGCTGCTCAGGCGCCCGGTGACCGCCACGGCCTGCGCATAGTGCGTGTGCACGCGGCCGGTGCGCGGATTGGCGAGCTGGCCGAGCTTGTCGGTGTAGGTGCCCTTGAGCTTCGACAGGCCGCGGTGCTCGAGGATCTTGGCCGGCAGCGGGTAGTCCTCGGCCAGCTTCTCGAGCACTTCCTCGTCGGTGCTGGGCGCGCCGCTCGGCGTCTTCTTGACCACGGGCAGGCCCAGCTTGGTGAAGAAGATCTCGCCGATCTGCTTGGGCGAGCCGAGGTTGAAAGGCTGGCCGGCGATTTCGTAGGCCTCCTGCTCGAGCGCCATGATGCGCGTGCCGAGTTCATGGCTCTGCGAGGCCAGCGTGGGCGCGTCGATCAGCACGCCGTTGCGCTCGATGCGGTAGAGCGCCTCGCTCGAATCCATTTCGAGCTGGTAGATGAAGCGCAGCTTTTCGTCCCGCTCCAGCTGGGGCCAGAGGGTGTTGTGCACGTCGAGCGTCTGGTCGCTGTCTTCGCAGGAATATTCAGCCGCCTTGGCGATGTCGACCTGGCTGAAGGGGATCTGGTGCGCGCCCTTGCCGCACAGGTCTTCGTACGAGATGCCGCTGCGGCCCAGGTGGCGCTCTGCCAGGCTCGACAGGCCGTGCGGCTTGTGCACTTCGAGCACGTAGCTCTGCAGCATGGTGTCGTGCGCGTAGCCCTGCACCTCGATGCCGTGGTTGGCGAACACGTGGCGGTCGTACTTGATGTGCTGGCCGAGCTTCTTCTTGTCGCCGTTCTCTAGCCAGGGCTTGAGTTTGGCGAGCACTTCGTCGATGGG
Source organism: Variovorax sp. (assembly GCF_965279555.1). Taxonomy (NCBI): domain Bacteria; kingdom Pseudomonadati; phylum Pseudomonadota; class Betaproteobacteria; order Burkholderiales; family Comamonadaceae; genus Variovorax; species Variovorax sp. Next base: position 3,478,652 of record NZ_OZ257247.1, read on the forward strand.
CAGCTGCCGGGGCGCATCGGGGTAGTTGTGCGCGAGCGGAATGTAGGCCGCCTCGCCGGGCGTGACGCTGAAGCTCACGCCGACGATCTGCGCGACCATCTCGTCGAGCGAGGTGGTCTCGGTGTCGATGGCGGCCAGTTCCGATGCGTCGAGCCTGGCGAGCCACGCATCGAACTGTTCCCAGGTCATGATGGTGTCGTACTTGAGATTGCTCGCGGGGGCGGCCGCCTCCAGCGCCGACAGGTCGGCGGGCTCGTCGAACAGGCCGCCCTGGTCCTTGCTGGCCTTGGCACCGGCTTTTTTCTTGATGCTTTCCTCGATCAGCTCGGGCGGCACTTCCTGCGCCTCGAGCGTCTTCACCAGGCTCTTGAAGCCGAACTTCTCGTAGAAGGGCTTGAGCTCGGCCGTCTGCGGCGCGCCGACCGGCAGGCCTTCGAGCGACGGCAGGCCGGCGACGTGGCCGTCGAGGTCGCAGTCGGTGCGGATCGTCACCAGGCGCCTGCTCAGCGGCAGCTTGTCGAGCGCCCCGCGGAGGTTTTCGCCGGCGGCGCCTTTCACTTCGGCGGCGCGCTCGACCAGCGCGTCGAGCGAACCGTATTCGAGCAGCCACTTGGCTGCTGTCTTGGGACCGACCTTGGGCACGCCGGGCACGTTGTCGACGGAGTCGCCCACCAGCGTCTGGTAGTCGACCATCAGGTGCGGCGGCACGCCGAACTCGGCCGTAACGCCGGCCACGTCGCGCTTCTTGCCGTTCATCGTGTCGATGATGGTGATGTGCTCGTCGACCAACTGGCTCAGGTCCTTGTCGCCGCTGGAGACGATCACCTCGACGCCCTGCGCGGCGGCGATCTTGGCGAGCGTGCCGATCACGTCGTCGGCCTCCACGTCGGGCACGCTGAGCACGGGCCAGCCGAGCAGCCTGACCACTTCATGGATGGGGTCGATCTGGCTGCGCAGGTCGTCGGGCATCGGCGAGCGGTTGGCCTTGTATTCGGGGTACCAGTCGTCGCGGAAAGTCTTGCCGGGTGCGTCGAAGATGCAGGCCGCGTAGTCGGCGCGAACCTCGCGGCGCAGCGCGGTCATCATGTTGATCATTCCCCGGATGGCGCCGGTGGCCGGGCTCTTCGGGTCGCCGGGCACGGCCCGAAGGTCGGGCATGGCATGGAAGGCACGGTAAAGGTAGCTCGAGCCATCCACGAGCAGCAGCGTTTTCTTGTCGGTCATCGAGGCATTTTGCCGTGCCCGGCCTGGCCTGCGGAACCACACCGGGACGAGGTGCAAACCGACACCCCCGTGCAGGCGCACGCCTACAATGAGCGCATGCCTAGCTCCACACTCCTGGTCGCCCGCCGCATCCTGCTGGCGCTGGCTTTCGCAACCCCGTTTGCCGCCACCGTGCATGCGCAACAGCCCGCGCCCGCACCGGCAGCCGCACCGCCGGGCGAACCGCTACAAAATCAGGAGCAAGCCGCCGAAGGCCGCCGAAACCAGAAGGTGGAGAACCTGCACACCGAGGACAGCGCCGCCACCGTCGATGAAGTCCGCTACGGCGGCCGTACGCAGAGCATCAACGTCAAGCCCAAGTCGAACATGCCCGGCTACGAAGTGCTCCCCGCCGATGCCGCCACCGGACGCCAGGGCTCCACGGAAACGGGCGCCAACGGCCCCCGCGTCTGGAACGTGATGAAGTTCTGACCGTGCGCTTCTCCGTTTCCGCAGCAGCAAGCGCAACGCGGCGCTGAGCCCCGTCATGGCAGTTTTTACCGAAGTCGAATTCGGCGAGGCAGACGCGCTCGTCCAACGCCTGGGCCTGGGCCCGCTGCGCGAGTTGCGCGGCATCGAGGGCGGCATCGAGAACACCAACTACTTCGCGACCACCGAGTCCGGCGAGTTCGTGCTCACGCTGTTCGAGCGCCTGAACGCCGAGCAACTCCCCTACTACCTTTGCCTGATGAAGCATCTGGCGAGTGCCGGCCTGCCGGTGCCCGCGCCGGTGGCCGAGCCGCCCGCACCCGAGAAGGTTGCCAGGAAGGGGCCGTCCCCCGCGGCAGGCACTGCCGAAGCCGCATGCGACCTGCTGCACACCGTCGCCGGCAAGCCAGCGGCGGTGGTCCAGAAGCTTTCCGGACGCAGCGAGCTGGCGCCCGGCGCCGCCCACTGCGCCGAACTGGGCGCAATGCTCGCGCGCATGCACCTCGCGGGCCGCGACTACCCCCGCATCCAGCCCAACCTGCGCGGCCTTCCCTGGTGGAACGAGACGGTGCCGGTGGTGCTGCCGTACATCGAGGAATCGCAGGCGACGCTGCTGCGCGCCGAGCTGGCCTACCAGAACCACGTCGCCGAATCGTCTGCCTATGCGGCGCTGCCGCGCGGGCCGGTGCATGCCGACATGTTCCGCGACAACGTGATGTTCGCGACCGGCGGCAGCGACGAAGGCGCCCCGCCCCGCCTGACCGGCGTGTTCGACTTCTATTTCGCCGGCACCGACACCTGGCTGTTCGACCTGGCCGTGTGCCTGAACGACTGGGCCATCGACCTGCCGACCGGCCGCCACGACGCCGAGCGTTCCGACGCCCTCCTGTCGGCCTACGAAACCGTGCGCCCGCTGAACGCGGCTGAACGCGCGCTGCTGCCCGCGATGCTGCGTGCCGCCGCTCTGCGCTTCTGGATTTCCCGCCTCTGGGACTTCCACCTGCCGCGCGAGGCGAGCATGCTCAAGCCCCACGACCCCGCGCATTTCGAGCGCGTGCTGCGCGACCGCGCCACCCACCCGCATGCCATGGCCCAGGCGCTCGCGCCGCTCATGGCAGCCTGACCCTCACCCATGAAACTCAACCTCGTGCCGGCGCGAACCGGCGCCGAATGGGTCCGCCTCGGACTCAAGACCTTCTGGCGGCAGCCGCTGGCCTTCATCTCGCTGTTCTTCCTGCTGATGGCGATGATGTCGACGGTGTCGATCCTGCCGGTGATCGGCAGCATCGTCGCGCCGGCGCTGGTGCCGTTCATGACGCTGGGCCTGATGGTGGCCACGTCGGTGGCCTACACGGACAACGCCGAAGGCGCCGGCCGCGCCGGTGACGCGCGGCGGCCCACGGGTTCCGCGATGCTCGTGGCGGTGTTCTCCGCCATGCGCGCCGAATGGCGCGCGCTGCTGGTGCTTGGCGTCATTTCCGCCGTGTACTTCGTGCTGGCCGTGCTGGTGACCACGCTGGTCGACGGCGGCCTGCTCGCAAAGGCCTACCTGCTCGACGACCCGCTGACACCCGAGGTGTTTGCCAGCAGCGACTTCCAGCTCTCGCGCATGCTGCTGATGTGCCTGAACCTGCCGCTGTCGCTGGCCATGTGGCACGCGCCGGCGCTGGTGCACTGGCACCGCGTGGAGCCGGTGAAGAGCATTTTCTTCAGCATCGTCGCGCTGTTCCGCAACTTCGGCGCCTATGCGCTGTTCGGCATCGCGTGGTTCGGCGTGTTCCTGGTGCCGGCATCGGCATGGGGCTGGTGGCCACTGTGCTGGTCGGCGTGGGCGCGCTGGGCGCCGGCGGTGCCGCGCTGGCGGTGGGCAACATCCTGATCATCGGCACGGCGCTGGTGCTCGCGGCGATGTCGCTGAGCTCCACCTGGTTCACCTTCCGCGACACCTTCGATCCGAACTGAAGACGGCCCGCTGCGGCCATCGCCGGATCGGATCAGTCGGCCGCGGCCCGTTCCTTCTCCTTGCGCAGGCTCGCGAACAGCGACCACGCCATTCCGGCCAGCAGCAGCAGGCCGGCACCCAGAGCCCCCCACAGCCACCACTTGCGCGACGACTCCCGTACGGGAGCGGCTTGCGCCCGGACCGCTGGCGCCACGGCGGCGGCAACACTCATCAGGGGCAGCTCGACCGATGCACCGTCGGCGGCAACGGGCTTGTCCGCCGCATAGCCAGGAATCAGCGTGGACAGCGCCAGCGGCGCGCCGGGCTCCGCGCCTTCCACGGTGCCCGCGGCTTCCGGCGCCGAGCGCCATGCCAGCGAAAACGGCGCCGCGCCTTGCGCCAGGAACACCAGCGTGCGCGGCACCGCGCCCACGGCGATGGTCGGCGGCGTGGCACCCAGCACACTCACCGGGCCCGAGGTGCGCAGCCGCAGCCGCAGCCGCGCATGTACCGCTCCATCGAGCGCCAGCACCGGTGAACGCGCTTCACCGCCTGCCTGCGCGAGCCGGTACACCACGGTATCGACCAGCGGAGTTTCGTCCGCCAGGGCCGGGCGTTGCACCGGCTGGCGCTGCCGATGCCTCAGTGCATAGAGCGGATTGAGCGGCACAGGTCGCGGCGGCACGGCGGATGACGCGGGCACCGGATCGGACAGGCCCGAAATCGCCACCTCCGCCAAGGTGTTGATGTCGGCGAGGTCGATGCGCAGGCTCTGCACCGGCAGGCCGCGCGGCAGCAGGTAGTCGCAGTAGTCGGTGGCACAGCGCTCGGGCTTCAGCGAAGCAGACCATTCGAGCGGCGCGACCGGCTCGACCTCCTGCACGCTGTCGATGCCCACGCCGGTCAGCGCCACGCCGTGCTGCGGATCGCTCCAGCGCAAGCGCAGGAAGCGCGCGCGCAGGTTGCCCAGGTCGACCGCGAGGCGCTCGATGGCCTGGCCGCCGTGGGACAGCCGCACGAGCTGCTCCTCGCCGCCCACGGGGCGCCAGCGCCGCAGGTCGTCGCTGGCTTCGAGATGGAAAGCGAACAGCCCGCGCGCGTCGGGCGCAATCTCGAAGCGCGCCTGCAGCAGGCTGCCCTTGACCTGGCTCAGGTCGATGAGCCATTGGGCCGCGTCGGTCACCTTCCGGCTGGCGGCCTTGCCTTCAAGCGCCAGCGAGCCGTCGGGGCGCACAGTGAAGGCGAGCGCCGCATCGCCGGACGCCGCACTGGCATCGACACCGGGCAACGCGAAGATCGGCACGTTCCGCGAAGCGGTTCGCGGTGTCGCGGCTTCGTTGCGCAGCCATGCATAGGGCACGGCATGGCCGGCGCCATTGCGCACCCGCAGGTCGCGCAAGTCGGCATAGGCGGCGCGGCTATGGATGGACAGCGGCAGCGTGAGGCGGTGATACGGCCCCGAGCCTTGCAGCGTGATGGGCGCCGTGGTTGCAGGTTGTGCGACGGCGCTCCCGGCCATCACGGCCAGGAGCGCGGTGCCTGTGCGGAGCACCCGCATCGATGAACGATATTGGCTCATGCCGCCCCGCCTTCCGCTGGCGCCTTCTCCGACGCATCCTGTGGCTCTTCCCGCTTCGGAGGTACGGGCGCGAAGTACCCCACCAGCAGGAGCAGGGCCCCGACCGCGATGAACGACACGATGCGGAACAGGCCGCCCCGGTCCGCCAGCTCGACGAAGAACAGCTTCAGCACCACCACGCCAAGCAGCGCCGCGCCCGCCACCCACAGCGTGCGCACCCGGCGCGAATGGCCAAGCACCATCGCGACCACGCCGCAGACGGCCCAGGTGATGGACAGCGCCGCCTGCGTGAGCCATGAGGCATAGAGCGCATCGAAGCGCCATTCGACGCCCGCATAGTGGTGGCAGGTGCGCAGCACCATGCCGGTCAGCAGCGCAAGCCCGGTGAAGCCGGCCGCGCCCTTCGCGACCATCGGCTGCACGCGTGCGAACGACGCCGTCGGCAGCGCACGCCACCACAGCACCAGCGCAAACAGCACGAGCCATTGCGCGAGTTCGAGCGGATTCAGCAGTGGCACATAAGGCAGCGGTGCAGCGTCGCCAGGGCTGACGGCGTTCGTCACCCACACCCAGGCAAGCAGGTACGCCGCCACCGGCGTCGCGGCCAGCTCGAGGTAGGCGGGGCGGTACTCGGAAAGCGGCCAGCGTTGCAGAAGCGCGCGCGAGCGCATCGCCCACAGCACCAGCGCCGGCACGATCGCCCAGCCCAGCAGTTGCCAGCTCGACCACTCGGCGCCGACGCGGCCGAGCTGCCATTGGCATTCGCGCGCGGCCAGCAGCAGGAAGAGCCAGAAGCCGGCGACATGGAACGGCGTCAGCACCCAGGCCTCGAACCACTGCTTCTGCGCGCGCAGCAAGCGCAGATGCCAGGCGAGCGCGAGCGGCCAGGCGATCCAGCCCAGCGCGCTCGACGGCACGTAGAACAGCGTCGGGCCACCCACGATGCAACAGGCCGCGATCAGGCCGAAGCCCGGCAAGGTGGCGATGGTCGCCTTGCCGAGCTGCGACCAGTCGCGGCGGTGCGCAACCAAGGCTGCCAGCGCGGAGGTGACGAGCACCACGGCCATCGCGGCGGCGGGCACATGGCTCGAAAGGCCATGACGATCCAGCACGCGGACGCTTTCGTCCAGCATGCCGAACAGCCACCAGCCGAGCCCCCAGACCACCGGCGCCCACAGCACCACCGGAATGGCGCACCACGCATTGGCCCAGCGCTTGCGCGCCGAGCCGGCAGGCTCGCTCACGCGAGGCCTTGCCTCGTCGCGCAGCCAGTCGCCTGCCAGCAGTGCGGCCAGGCCGAGCACCACGGGCGTCCAGAAACTCAGGCTGGCGAAGGCCGGTGCGCCGGCTGCATCGAGCTCGGCCGACTGGGTCGCGCCGAATGCGAGCGCACTGATCACCTGCAGCACCCCGGCCAGCGCGGCGAGCGGGAAATGCGCCATGCGCAGTGCAACCCACAGCACCACCGTGGCGGTGAGCGGCCACAGCAGCGCGGCTTGCGCAAGGCTCAACTGGAACAGCATCGCCAGATGCAGCAGGCTCACGCCGGCCAGCACGCCGACCACATTGCCAGTCGACCACGCCGGCTGCACGCCGCGCGCCAACGCGGCGCGATGCGCCTGCAGCATCGACCACGCGGCGCTGCCGAGCACGCTGAGCGCGATGACAGTGGCAGCCACGGCCCCCTGCCATCCGCTTTCGAGCACGCGCCCGTCGACGATCTCGCCGGTGCGGTGCAGCGTCGCGATGAAACCCACCACCGCCAGCGCCTGCATGCCGAAGCTCACCTGCGCGAGCGGCGACAACGCGAAGCGGATCGCCACCACAAAGGTGACCGAGGCGAGCACTGCCGTGGCGGCGGCGGCCCACGGCGGCGTGCACCACTGCCACAGCAGCAGCGTGAGCGCGGCCATGCCGAGCCACGGCAAGGCGCCGCCGGCCACGGCCTCCACGCCCTTGCCTTCGTCGAGCCTCGCGCGGCGATGGATGGCCCACATCGCGAATGCGCTGACGGCCACGAGCACAGGGCCGATCACCGAGCCATCGAGCAAGGGATGGCCCGGCGCTGCGTCGAGCCGCGTGGCCTCCAGCAGCTTCAGCACGGCGCCGGCAAACACGACGAACGAGAAAGCGCGCGCATACGCCCGCTGCTGCCGTGCGCCCAGCCAGTACATGCCAGCGGCCTCGACCGCCCAGGCCGCGCCGGTCCATTGCCCTTCGAGGCCCAGCGGAATCGCGAGGGTGCCGAAGATCACGCCGACGATGGCGTAGGCCTCCGCGAGCAGCGCCAGCCCCTTGGGCTGGGTGGCGAACACCAGCCGCCCCAGCACGAGGTAGAAGGCCGCGAGCGCCATCGCCGAGAACGCGGCCCCGTATTCCCACGGACGCATCAGCAGGACCTGCATGCCGAACGCGACCATCGGCGTGCCGAACACCAGCGAGCTGTCGACCCGGCCCGCACGGCGCAGGGTGTCGAGCGCGCGGGTAGCCAGCGGCTGGGCGGGCTGCACCGGCGCGTCGAACAGCGTGCGGCGCGCGAACAGCAGGCCGATGGCGGTGAACAGCAGGAAGAAGACGATCAGGAAGGGCTGCACCGTCGCGTACTGGTCGTCGGTGTAGTACTTGTGCGCCCAGCCGGCGGCCAGCGTGAAGGTGCCGACGAAGCCGATCAGGTTGAGCACGCGCCAGGCCCGGAACCAGGCGATCAGCACGATGCCGATGTCGAGCACCAGCAAGTAGGTGAAGAGCCCCACCGGCTGGTTGGAGCCGGTGGACGCCAGCACCGGCGCGGCGAAGCCCTCGAGCGCCGCGACGATCGCCAGCACCGGCGAGTTCTGCAGCACCGCCAGCGCGGCGCTCAGCACCGCCACGCCGAACAGGAATGCGAAGCCGACGCTGGCCGGCAGCAGGCCGCTGAGCTTCATGGCCGCGAGCGTCGTGAGATAGAAGATGCCGATGCCCGCGCCCTGCAGGATCAGCGCATAGCCCGCGCGCTTGTTGCGCAGCAACCAACCCAGCACCAGCAAGCCGGCACCGACCAGCGCCACCGCCGCGTAGCGCAATTCGATCGGCACGGTCACGCGTTCGGCCGTGTAGCGCAGCAGGAAAGCCAGGCCAAGGAACAGGATCAGCACGCCGAGCTTGACGAGCATGTTGCCGCCGAAGATCAGGTTGGCAATCGGCGCGGGGAGACGGTCTCGCAGCGGGACCGGGGGTGGAGGCGGCGGGCGGCGCACGGGTGCGGGGGCGGCTACCGGCGGCTTGGCGACCGGAATTGCCGGAGCGGCCGGCCCGGGTGCGGCCTCCGGCCTCGGAACCTGCACGACGGCGACTTGCGGCCGTTGCACCTCCAAGGGCTGGGCTGGCGGCAATGGCACTTCGGCCAGCGTGACTTCCGGCACCGCAGGCAGTTCAGTGGCTTGCACCGCAATATCGCCCGCGCCTTGCGTCAGCCGCCGCTCGAGCATGGCGACCCGCTCTTCGAGTTCCGTCACGCGCCGCTGCAGCTTCATCATGCCGCCGTCGACGACTGCTGGGTCCGCGGGAGCCTGGCCCGGGATGCGTTCAGCTTCTGTGCGATGCGGCGGGGCTTTCTTCTTGCCGATCACCCGCGGCAACAGGAACGCACCAGCCACCGCGAGCACCAGCGCCACGGGAACCGATTCGAACAGCGCCCCGATGAACAGGCCGGCAATGATGCCTATGAACCACATCCTGACTCCCCTTGTTTGGCGAGTGCGGAGTTTACGGCGGTTCAGCAGCCGGGGCGGCACGGCGCCGCGAGCAGCCTGGATTGTTAGCTATAGCTTTAGTAGCAACCTCAGATTGGCGTGAGCTTGGCCACCGACAGGGCCAGCCATTTGATGCCATGCCGCGCGAACTTGACCTGCGCGCGCGCATCGTTCCCGGTGCCTTCGAGCGCGGTGACCGTGCCTTCGCCGAACTTGTTGTGGAACACCTGCATGCCCGAACGCAATCCGTGCGAGGGCGCCGTCTTCTGCGGTGGTACCGGCGGGCTGGCGAAGGTGTCCTTCTCGCGGCTGCCGCCGCCGTAGCTGTTGGCGCCATAGCCGCCACTGCCCCCTCCTCCACCGCGCGTGCTGCCATAGCCGCCGCCGTAGCCAAAGGCCGAAGTGCCGCCGCCAAAGCCCTGGTTCTTCGGTGTGAGCCACTTGAGCGCGCCCTCGGGCAGCTCTTCGAAGAAGCGGCTCTTGACGTTGTAGCGGGTCTGGCCGTGCAGCATGCGAGTCTGCGAGTGGCTCAAATACAGGCGCTTGCGGGCGCGGGTGATGGCCACGTACATCAGGCGGCGCTCTTCCTCGAGGCTCTCGAAGTCGCTCATCGAGTTCTCGTGCGGGAACAGGCCCTCTTCCATGCCGGTGATGAACACGCAATCGAACTCCAGGCCCTTGGCGGCGTGCACGGTCATCAGTTGCACCGCGTCCTGCCCGGCCTGCGCCTGGTTGTCGCCCGACTCGAGCGCCGCGTGCGTGAGGAACGCGGCCAGCGGGCTCAGCGTTTCGCCGGTTTCGGCGTCGGGCGCGAGCGGCTCGTCGATCACCGGCCGCGTCAGGTCGATGCCCTGGCTCGCGGGCGACTGGCGCAGTTCGTCGACCGGCAACGCCACGGCGTCGCGGCCGAAGCCCTCCTGCGTGACGAAGCTCTCGGCCGCATTCACCAGTTCGTCCAGGTTCTCGATGCGGTCGGCGCCTTCGCGGTCGGCCTTGTAGTGCTCGACGAGGCCGCTGTGGTCGAGCACCAGCTCGATGATTTCGCGCAGGCTCACGCCCTGCGTCTGCTCACGCAGCACGTCGATCTTGGCGACGAAGCCGGTGAGATTGGCGCCCGCCTTGCCGCCGACCACGCTCACCGCGTCGTGCAGCGAACGGCCGGCCGCGCGTGCCGCGTCCTGCAGGGTTTCGAGCGTGCGCGCGCCGATGCCGCGCGGCGGGAAGTTCACGACGCGCAGGAAGCTGGTGTCGTCGTCCTTGTTCTCGAGCAGGCGCAGGTAGGCCAGCGCATGCTTGATTTCGGCGCGCTCGAAGAAGCGCAGGCCGCCGTACACGCGGTACGGCACCGAGGCATTGAAGAGCGCGGTTTCGATCACCCGGCTCTGCGCATTGCTGCGGTAGAGCACGGCCATTTCCTTGCGCTCGAAGCCGTCGCGCGCGAGCTGGCGCATTTCCTCGACCATCCACTGCGCCTCGGCCAGGTCGGTGGTCGACTCGTAAACGCGCACCGGTTCGCCCGGGCCCTGGTCGGTGCGCAGGTTCTTGCCCAGGCGCTTCTTGTTGTGGCTGATGAGCTCGTTGGCCGAGTCCAGGATGTTGCTGTAGCTGCGGTAGTTCTGCTCCAGCTTGATCTGGTGGCGCACGTCGAACTCGCGCACGAAGTCGGTCATGTTGCCCACGCGCGCGCCGCGAAACGCATAGATGCTCTGGTCGTCGTCGCCCACGGCAATCACGCTGTTGTCGCGCCCGGGCTCGAACTGGCCGCCGACGGTGTTGCCGGCGAGCATCTTGATCCACGCATACTGCAGGCGGTTGGTGTCCTGGAACTCGTCGATCAGGATGTGGCGGAAGCGCCGCTGGTAGTGCTCGCGCACCGGTTCGTTGTCGCGCAGCAGTTCGTAGCTGCGCAGCATGAGTTCGCCGAAGTCGACCACGCCTTCGCGCTGGCACTGCTCTTCATACAGCTGGTAGAGCTCGACCTTCTTGCGGTCGTCGTCGCTGCGCACTTCTACGTCGCCGGGGCGCAGGCCGTCTTCCTTGGCGCCGGCAATGAACCACTGGGTCTGCTTGGCGGGGAAGCGCTCGTCGTCGACGTTGAACTGCTTCATCAGCCGCTTGATGGCCGAGAGCTGGTCTTGCGTGTCGAGGATCTGGAAGGTGGACGGCAGGTTGGCCAGCTTCCAGTGCGCACGCAGCAGGCGATTGCACAGGCCGTGGAAGGTGCCGATCCACATGCCGCGCACGTTGACGGGCAGTATGGCCGTCAGCCGCGTCATCATTTCCTTGGCGGCCTTGTTCGTGAAGGTCACGGCGAGGATGCCGCCGGCCGACACCTGCCCGGTCTGGAGCAGCCATGCAATGCGGGTGGTCAGCACGCGGGTCTTGCCGGAACCGGCGCCCGCGAGGATCAGCGCGTTGCCTGCGGGCAACGTGACCGCGGCCAGTTGCTCCGCGTTCAGGTTCTTGAGCAGCGGCAGGTCCGAAGGATTCGGGGAGTGGGCGTCAGCCGCAGGATCGTTAAACAACATCCTCCGATTGTAGAAACCACCGCGTATGCGGGTTATACGAAGAAGCGGAAGACCCGGCTTCGCAAGACCGCGTAAAATCAATCACCGGGCCCAAGTTTCTTGCGCCCGGTTTTTTGTGGGCGTTTTCTTTGCTGAACGCACCACGAAAACCGGCCGGACCAAGCGCTCTTTCGTTCCCTTCAACGATTCATTTCTGGAGCCTGGCCATGCAAATCTTCGACTACGACAACATTCTCCTGCTCCCGCGCAAATGCCGCGTGGAGAGCCGCTCCGAGTGCGATACCAGCGTGACGCTGGGCGAGCGCAGCTTCCGCCTGCCGGTGGTGCCCGCCAACATGAAGACGGTGGTCGACGAGTCGATCTGCCTGTGGCTGGCGCAGAACGGCTACTTCTACGTGATGCACCGCTTCGACCTCGACAACCTCAAGTTCGTCAAGGACATGCAGGGCAAGGGCGTGTTCGCCTCGATCTCGCTCGGCGTGAAGAAGCCCGACTACGACACCGTCGACCAGCTGGTGGCCGAGGGCCTGACGCCCGAATACATCACCATCGACATCGCGCACGGCCACGCCGACAGCGTGAAGAACATGATCGGCTACCTGAAGCAGAAGCTGCCGAAGGCCTTCGTGATTGCCGGCAACGTCGGCACGCCCGAAGCGGTGATCGACCTCGAGAACTGGGGCGCGGACGCAACCAAGGTCGGCATCGGCCCGGGCAAGGTCTGCATCACCAAGCTCAAGACCGGCTTCGGCACGGGTGGCTGGCAGTTGTCGGCGCTCAAGTGGTGCGCCCGCGTGGCGACCAAGCCGATCATTGCGGACGGCGGCATCCGAGACCACGGCGACATTGCCAAGAGCGTGCGCTTCGGCGCGTCGATGGTGATGATCGGCTCGCTGTTCGCGGGACATGAAGAATCGCCGGGCAAGACGGTCGAGGTCGACGGCACGCTATTCAAGGAGTACTACGGCTCCGCCAGCGACTTCAACAAGGGCGAATACAAGCACGTCGAAGGCAAGCGCATCCTCGAGCCGATCAAGGGCAAGCTGGCCGACACGCTGGTCGAGATGGAGCAGGACGTGCAAAGCTCGATCAGCTATGCGGGCGGCCGCACGCTGATGGACATCCGCAAGGTCAACTACGTCACGCTGGGCGGCGACAACGCGGGCGAACATCTGCTGATGTAAGCGCCCTGCGCTGCCTCGCCACGCCGGTCAGGCTTCTAGCAAATGCACCGCATGGCGGTGCAATGCGTGGGCCGGTTCGGCGAGCGCATCGACCACGCCGAAGTGGTTGAGACCCGGCAGCACTTCGCACACCGGCACGGTGTTGCGGCCCCACGCCTCGCGGATCATCGCGTTGTGGCGGATGAACTCCTCGCTCTCCTCGCCGCCGGCCACTGCATAGAGCTGGCCGCGCTTCGGCGCGGGCCACAGCGCCGGGCTGGCGCGCAGGGCGTCGGCATCGGTCAGCTTCAGCGTCTTCACCAGGAACGGCGTGTGCTGCAACGGACGCAGGTCGTAGAGGCCGGAGATCGACAGCGCGTTGCGCACCAGTTGCGCGGGCAGATCGGGCGCGACCGCTTTCCAGTCGCACGACAGCAAAGCCGCCGCCATGTGGCCGCCGGCCGAATGGCCCGCAACGGTGATGCGCGAAGGGTCGCCGCCGTAGGCCGCAACGCGACGCCACGTCCATTCCAGCGCGCGCACCATCTGCATCAAGATGCCGGGCACGGTCACCGGCTGCTCCGGCGTGCCGGGGCACAGCGCGTAGTTGGGCTGGACCACGCATATGCCGCGGTCGTTGAATGCCGGGGCGATGAAAGAGTGGTCCTTCTTGTCCATGGCGCGCCAGTAGCCGCCGTGGATGAACACCAGCACCGGCGCGTCGGGCACGGGAGCCGGGAAGACGTCGAGCGTTTCGTTCGTGCCGCTGCCGTAGGGAATGTCTAACCGGGCGGGCAAGTTGTCGCGCGCGGCGGCGGAGTCGCGCGCCCAGCGCTGGAAGTACGCGGGGTGGTCTTTCACCCGCGCAAGGTTGTTGTACATGCCTTCCAGCCAGGCGGGTTCGTACGAGGCCATGCGGTTCTTTTCTCAGTGCTTCGAAAGGCGCGAATCTTGGCACGGCGGCATGTTCCAAAACCGCGGTTCTGGTTAAAATTTGCCTGCGTTGGGGGGGTAGCTCAGCTGGGAGAGCGCCGCGTTCGCAATGCGGAGGTCGTGAGTTCGATCCTCATCCTCTCCACCAACCGATACTGAAAAGGCCTTGGCATCCGCCAGGGCCTTTTCCTTTTGCGGCTCAGGTGTCGAGCGTCAGGTGCTGGCCGTGCAGCGCGGCGGCCGCCGGCGACGCGAGAAAGCCGATGGTCTGAGCGGCAACCGAGGTCGACACCCACTCGGCCGGATTGGCGTCGGGCATGGCTTGGCGGTTCGCGGGCGTGTCGAGCACGCTCGGCGCCACGCTGTTCACGCTGACGCCGTGCGGTGCCGCTTCGGCCGCCATGGCTTCCACCAGCCGCTGCAGCGCGCTCTTCGAAGCGATGTACGCGGCCATTGCCGGCAGACCGCGCGCGGCGACCTTCGCCGTCACGGCCACGACGCTGCCCGCTCGGCGTTCGATCATCGAAGGCAGCACAGCCTGAGTCACAGCAACGAACGACCAGGCGTTGAGATTCATCATCCGGTCCCAGCTATCGCGCGAGAGCGCATGCGTGGCCTCGCCCATTTCGAAACCGCCCGCGATGTGCACGAGCGCATCGATGTGGCCGAAGGACTTGAGCGCCTGCGCGGCAAGGCCGGCCATGCCGGACGCCGAGGTCACGTCGCCCGCGAGCAGCAGGTGCCGCGAGTTGTCGAGGCCCGGAAAGACCTCGGCGAGCCGGTCTGCATGATGGTCGACCAACGCAAGGCGCGCGCCTTGGCCAAGGAAATGCTGGGCCACTGCGCGGCCCAGTGCGCCAGCGGCGCCGGTGATCAAGACATGGGACGTGGTGCTTGCATCGCTCATCGAAATTCTCCTGGTTGAAGGGCCTCGCCCGTCGGGTGTGGCGAATCCTAACGCTGCGACTCACAAATTTTTTGGACAAGATCAAAATCTGGGATATACTCGTGGTCTTGCCAGAAAACACTAAACGTTTTCAAAGCAAGGGCTCTTAGCTCAGTTGGTAGAGCAGCGGACTCTTAATCCGTAGGTCGAGTGTTCGAGTCACTCAGGGCCCACCACCAACACTAGGAACTGCGCGGTTCTCGCGCTATTTCTTAAGAAGCACTGTTCCGCGATAGCGAAACGTGCTCCGCAAAACAGAGAAACCTCCCGTCGAAAGACTGGGAGGTTTTTTCTTTTCCGGCTTATCTGAAAGCCGCGCATCACAACGCAACGGCGGCCTCAAATTGAGGTGGCGCAATCAGCCGAGGCAGCGGGCAGTACCCCTTGCTCGATGACGCGATGATTGCCGTGAAGTCCGGCACCATGGACTACGTTACCGGCAACGCTGACGCCCAACCCGATCAAAGACTGGCGGTCGGGTACAATCCTGCGACGCTCAATGGTTCTGAGCGCTGTCCTCCGGGCAAGCTGAACCCCATACCAGCGCGTCGAAGTCACTACGACGAAGAAAACAAAAATGACTTCATGCAAAAGAATTTGCCGTAGCGTGGACCGCGTAAGAGTTCACGACCACATTCTCAGAGCCCGCCTTGTGCGGGCTTTTTCATTGGCGTGCGTGCTATGCCGGTCGGCACTGCCAAGCAGTCGCAAAGCGGGTGCACCGCTCGGGCCTGCTCTTGGAGTACAGTCATAAGTCCTCAACACGGAGCCCGCAAGGGTAGGACAAAATGGCCACACCGGAAGAGGCAACTGCAACCGCTTCAGCTGCGAACCTTCTCGGAACAGAGATGGCGCTTACGGCAGCTCTGAGAGCGCTCATCAAGACTCACCCCCAGCCCAACCTGCTCGCACAAGAACTTGTGCAACAGCGGCAGTTTTCTCAGGCTCATCTTGAAGCAAGTCTCGTATCGGACAAGGCACTGATGGGCTTCGAATTGACCTGGGCAATGATCCTCCATCAGGATCCCGCGCAAGACGTACAACTCGTGCCAGCGTCCTAGCTACAAGCTGGCGGGCAAATCGAAGGCAGCTTCAGCTGGGGTGGCCTTCCACCGGCAGCGATGGGCGCCGCGCGTGGCTCGCACGCGCCCTGCTTGGCCACGTTGATGGTGAAAGGGGAAGGCGTCGAAGCTGCTCGGGTCGAGTTGTCCAGCCGGGGATAAAGGCCAGCAGCATGCCGCCGTATTCGGTGGTGGGTGATGTACGCACCAGCGCCAAGAGTCCTGAGCCCCTCTGCCTTCCAGGTCTCGTCGCATGGGTCCCTCCCGCCAGGCATGACTTTCTTCACAAACGCTCAGACCTTACTGAACAAGTCTGAGCGTTTGGCCGAATGGAACCCATTGCTGTCTCGTCCCAACCTTTTCCGAACGCAATGAAAAGTGGAGATTCAAGCCATCGACCGCTTCCTCGAAAGCAGTCGATATAGGCCCGGTGCTGCAAACCGCACGCCGGCATGGCTCGATCGAAAACTTATTGACAGGGGGAACTGGCAATGAACCAGTTGGCGGAAATGAAGCCCATCGCGCTCGTGGGCTGCGACAAGGTACAGGCGGTGTTGCTTACCGAAAAGCTTCGGTCCATGGGGCATGCATCCGCGACATTCGACAGCGGTGCTGACTTCCTCGTAGCGCTGGGGAGCGGCAGGAAATTCGGCCTGCTCCTGCTGACGCTGCAGGGCGAGGGAGGATGGACAGGTCTCGTCGCCATGTGCAAGGTGCTTCATGTTCCAGCACTCCTGGTCGTCAACGAAGCACAGCGCGATATGCCAGTCGACGAATTGGTCGCGGTGCGGGAAGAAGCCTCGAAGAATCACGCCATCGACTTCATCGTCTGGCCAATCAGCGATCTCGACCTCGATTGGCGCATACGCACCCTCGTCCACCGCGTCGAGGTGTCGCCCGCGCCGCCTGCGCGCACCGTCGATCTCGTGTTTGGCTGCTATCGCTTTCTCGGACCCAACCGCGTGGTCATGAACGACGATCAGGAGGTGCGACTGAAGCCCCGCGAGTTCGAACTCGCGCTATTGCTCTTCCGCAACAGCGGCCAGTTGCTGGAGCGGGACTGGATACTCTCGCTGCTCTGGAGTACCGGCGTGACGCGCAAGGACAGCCGCGTGCTCGATGTCTGCATGTCGGGCATACGCCGCAAGCTCGCCCTGTCCAGAGAGAACGGCTTCATCCTGCACACGGTGTATGGGCGCGGCTATGAACTGGGACGAGTTTCGCAGCCGACACATCAACCGCAAAGAACAGGGCCCTTCACGAGCCTGCGCGTCGAGGAGGTTCACATCCCCGCGATGTGACTCGCGCCCGAGAGAAAAGACAGTCACATCGCGCGCACCGACAAACTCAGGACGCAGCGCCTTGCCCGGCGGCCCAGTCATCGAGAAATCGCATGAGTGCCTCCTGTTGCTCACCGATCTCAGCCGCGAGGTACTGGCGTGCGTGCTCCCGAGCGAGTTCACTCGAAAGGAACCACTGCTCGCGCGCAAGACTGCCCTGCAATCGCGGCGTGCCCCAAGCCGCGTTGCTGCTGCCAAGAAAAGCCTCTGTCACCGGCAAGCGCCCGTCGGTCTTGCCGAGATCCGACAGCGCGTTGCGCGGGCCGCCCAGCGTGACGCGAACCCGGACGATGTCTTCGTCCATATCGATGGACGCACCCAAACCACCGGATTGATGCAGCTGCCAGAACTGCGCCGCCGAGGCGTTGCGGGCCCAACTCTCGAGTGCTTTAGCCAAACTTTCGAGAACGATTTTTTTGTTCATAAGGAAATATTCCACATATTTGTCGACTTCTTACGCCCCGTCGGGACGCAACCTACAAAAGCCACCTACGTCGCATGGCATCTTGTAATGGCTGTCACGCATCACAAGAACATTACGACAGGGAAACAAACTCGAAGCTCAAAAGCTCGTTCAGACCCGCTCATGCGGGTATTTTTTTGCCTGCTCGCAGCCTGCATCGGCAACGACGCCAGGGAACCACAGAACGGACCGGCAGCGGCAAGCGGCTTCGGGCGTCGGCTATATTTCTTGCCATGGAAAAGGCTTCCGACATAGGCAAACCCACGGTACCCATCGACTTGATCGGCCCGGACCATTGGCCTCGCTCGCGGCGCGGCAATGGCCGCACCGCCAAGGTTATTGCCGTCATCGTGGGGGGAATTGCAGCCGCAGGAGTGATCGCATACCGCTTCTTCGGTGTCGGGCGCTGAACCGCACACTGCTTATGGCAAAGCCCGCTGCCTCGAAGACAGCGGGCTTTTTTCATGGGCGCGGGCTGGAGCAAGCATCACGGCCGAGCCCCTACTGCAGCCGCGAACCCTTCGGCAGCCGCTTCGCCAGCCACTCGTGCACGTCCGCACGGATGTTGCGGCCTTCGAGCAGAAAGTTCTCGAAGCGGCTCGGCACATAAGGCAGATACACCAGCGGCATGCCGGCTTCCTCCGGCGTGCGCGCGGCCTTGCGGTTGTTGCAGACAGCGCACGCACTCACGAGGTTGGTCCATGTCCACGGGCCGCCGCGTGATTCGGGCATTACGTGCTCGCATTGCAGGTCGCGCTCCTGGAACACGCCCGCACAGTAGGCGCAGGTGTGGCGGTCGCGGCGAAGCAGCTTGCTCTTGGTAACGCTCGGAACCACGTCGAAGAGATTGATCTTCGAGGCACCGCGCAGCGCGATGATGGGCGCCACCTCGACGCGAGACTGCACGCCGCGCGCCACATTGAAGCCGCCGCGCAGCGTCGCCAGCGGCAGGTCGCCGTCTTCCCAAGCCACGGAGCCGGTGGCGTAGTGCAACGCCGCCTGCTCCAGCGAGATCCAGGCTTGCGGCGTGCCCTGAATGTCGAGTTGCAGGACGTGAGGATGCATATATCGCCTCCTTTCGCGGCGATGGTCGTCTTGACGACGTTGAATGAAATCCAGAAAACGATGGGGTACACGAACGGAATCGAACCGTCGTCAGCGGGACCACAACCCGCGGCTCTGCCATTGAGCTACGCGCACCATGAAACATGAGCGGCCTGCTGTCAGGCAGCCTCTACCACTCGCCGACTGCGCGCACGCGCTGATCGAGATCGAGGCCCTCCAGTCGAGGCTCGCGACCAGGCGATGCATCCGCGCCTTCCGGGAGACGCCGTGCATCGGTCACGATGCCGAATCGGCGGGCCAAGGCCAGCACCATGCGCTTGCGCGGCTGTGCGGGACGCACGGTGATCATCCGGATCGGGGTATTGCGCTTGCGCATGACGGCTCCTTGGTTGATGTGACAGCAAACAGAAAAACTGGCCCCACGTGCACGACTCGAACGTGCAACCCCTTGCTTCGTAGGCAAGTGCTCTGATCCATTGAGCTAACGCGGGTTGAAAACAGGGATCGAAATTTGCCCGCCCGCTTTCCATTCCGGTTGTGTCCTCACGCGACGGACAGCGCTGGGCGCTGCCCCGTACGACGTCGCTGCACAGGAGTGATCAAGTCCTGCACATCCCGCCAGACCGTCTACGCGGTGGGCTCTGGCGGTGTGGTGAAGGCACACCCGGAATGGCCAAGCACGGCCGGTAACAAACAAAACAAAAAAGGCCCGGAACCTTTCGGTGTCCGGGCCTCTGCATGAGAGAGCTTGGAAGGTATGCGCCTACGCGCAACCTCCACCCGGTAGCACCTGATCCTCGACTTTTCCAACGCGCAGGCTGGCTGCGGCTTTCGTGGAATACACGTGGCTCTGGTGCTGATTCAGTCGGATCGACGGCATGTCGCCGAAACCACCGCACGCCCAGACGCGCACGAGCGATCGGCCCGAGGCGGGTCGAATGCTGGTGAAGGTCAATGCGATGTTCACGATGGTTCCTGGGTCAAAAATTGCCGCTGTCGGCCGTTAGGGGTTGGAAAAAAGGTACGGCTTGGACCGCGAATGAAGACAACTGTAAATAGTGTTTACGGCGACGTCAACAACCGGGACAATCTTTTTTTGTCTTGTTGTTGTTTTTGAACAGTGCCCAATATCACCGTCGCGCGTCGCCGCAATGCCCTCGCGCTTCATCGCCGTTTTCTCGAAGAGGCCGTTGCCGCGGGCCTGCCCGCCAAGGGGCTGGATCAGGCGTTCGCCAAGAAGATCGAAATCTCTCCCAGCATGTGGAGCCAGATCAAGAGTTCGCGGCCCATCGGCGACAACCTGGCGCGGCAGATCGAACGACACTGCGACGTGGAAGCCGGCTGGCTCGACAAGGAAGACCGCCCCAGCGAAGTGCCCGACGCGGCGGAAGAGCGCTTCATCGCGGCGGCACGCGAGGCATGGCGCAGCGCCAATGCCAAGGGCAAGAAGGAACTCACCGGCTGGCTGAAGAAGCGCGCGCAGGACGCCGCGTCCGGCAGCGAGCCCGCGCCCTGAGAGCGAAGGCTCAGCCCAATTCCGGCGCGTTGCGCACGATGGCCGCGCGCATGTCGTCCGGAATGGCAACAGCGCGATGGGTTTCGAGCGACGTAGTCACCAGCACCTGCTGCATCTGCATGCGCACTTCACCGTCGACCGGATCGAAGCAGCGCACGCGCAACGTCATTGAGCGCGAGCCCAGCCGCTCCACGGTCAGACCGAGCATCACCTGGTCGCCCATGCGGCTCACCGCGCGGAAGTCGGCTTCGAGCTTCACGGTGGGCAGGCCGATTCGCCGCTGCGCCACCAGTCCGTGATAGCTGAGCCCGAGGCCTTCGTTCACCCAGTCTTCGACGAGGCCGTTGAGCATCACGAAGTACTGTGGATAGAAGACGATTCCCGCCGGATCGCAATCCGAGAAGCGAATCAGCCGCGGCCGGCAGAACTCGGTGCCCTCGCCCATGCTCAGCCCTCCTCGCCCGAAGGCTCGCCGCGCATCACATGCACCCGCAGCAGGCCGAGCTGCGTGTGCAGCTGCTTGACCGTCTTCATGTCGAGCCCCGAGAACATCTCGAGGATCCATTGCTCGTGCTCGCTCGCCATGGTCTCGAAGGTGCGGCGGCCCGTGGGCGTGAGGCTCACGATCCACGCGCGTCGATCGTCGGGGCTGGGGGCGCGCGCCACCATGCCTTCGCGTTCCAGCTCGTCGGTAAGGCCCGTGACGTTGCCGCCGGTCACCATCAGGTAGCGCGACAGCACGCGCATCTTCAGGCCGTCCTTGTAGCGGTAGAGCTGCGCCATGTAGTCGAAGCGCGCCAGCGAGATGCCGAAGCGCTCGCGCAGCCGGCGCCGGATCTCGGCCTCGATCTGCGTGGTGCTGGCCAGCATGCGCAGCCACAGCTTGAGCATCGCGTGATCCTCATGGCCCGCGCGCGCCTCGTGGCCCAGTTCTTCGGCATCGCTCAGCGCGGCGTGGGAAGCGTCGTTGCGTGTCATGTCACTTCTCCTCCGGAAACCGAGATCGACTGCCCCGTGACCGACGCGGCGCCTGCACCGCACAGCCAGCGCACGGCATCGGCCACCTCGGCCGGCTGAACGATGCGGCGCTGCGGGTTGACGCTCGAGAATTCCGCCAGCGCATCGGCCTCGCTGCGCCCCGTCTTGCCGACCACGTTGGCCACGCTGTTGCGCAGGATGTCGGTGTCGGTATAGCCCGGGCACACCGCATTCACCGTGATGCCCTTGCGTGCCACCTCCAGCGCCAGCGAGCGCGTAAGGCCGACCACGCCGTGCTTGGCCGCGGTGTAGGCCGCCACATATGCGTAGCCCTTCTGACCGGCCGTGCTCGCAATGTTGACGATGCGGCCCCAGCCGGCATCGAGCATGTCGGGCAGCGCGGCCTGCGCGCACAGGAAGCTGCCCGTGAGGTTGACCGACAGCATCCGTTGCCAGAGATCGAACGAGGTCTTGAGGAAGGGCGCGCTCTCGGCCGCGCCCGCGTTGTTGACGAGGATGGCGACCGGCCCGCGCGCGGCGCGCGCTTCGGCGAAAGCGGCCTGCACCGCCTCCGGATTCGCCACATCGGCAGCAGCTGCGCCGTGCCCGGTACCCTCCAGCGAATCTGCAACGCGCTGCAGTGCCTCGCGGTCACGCCCCAGCAGGGTCAGGACGGCGCCCTCGGCGGCAAGGGTGCGGGCGATCTCGGCGCCGATGCCACGTGCGGCACCCGTCACGAGTGCGTGGCGGCCAGTCAATGAATTTGAGTGCATACCTGAATGTTTTAGTTCTGAATCATTTTAGCGGCGCGGAGGGATGCCGGTTGTCACCGCATGAAACGGCCGCCGTTCAGGTCCAGGGTGGCGCCGGTCATGAAGGCTGCCGCCGGGGACGCGAGATAGACCACGGCGGCCGCAACTTCTTCCGGCAAGCCGAAGCGACGTATCGGAATGCCGGCCTGCAGCGCCTGCCGTCGCGCGGGGTCCAGAGACTCGAGCAAGGGGCTCTGGATGGCCGCCGGGGCCAGCGCATTCACGGTGACGCCGTGCGGCGCCAGCTCCTGCGCGAAGGAGCGCGTCAGCGCCAGCAGCCCCGCCTTGCTGGCCGCGTAGTGCGCGCCGGTCGCCGCGCTGGCCTGCTGCCCCGCCATCGATGCAAGGTTGACGATGCGGCCCGCGCCGCGCCCACGCATGTGCCGCCCGGCGATGCGGCAGCCGAAGAAGCTGCCGCGCAGGTTGACGGCGAGCACGTCGTCCCATTCCTCGGGGGTGATGTCCCAGAGCGAGGTCGTTGGCGTTCGGGCCGCGTTGTTGACCATGATGTCGACCGCGCCGAAGTGCGCCACGGCCTTGTCGAAGCAGGCGGAGAAGCCGGTCTCGTCGCGCACGTCGAGTTCCAGCGCGAGCCCGCCGGATTCTTTCGCCACAACTTCCACGCTGGCAATGTCGATGTCGGCCAGCGCCACGCGAGCCCCCGCCTGGCAGAGCCCGCGCGCAATCGCCAAGCCGAGCCCTCGCCCCGCGCCCGTCACGAACGCCGCGCGGCCGGAAAGGGGTTGCGCTGCGCTCGTCATGCATCTAGCTCCGTGCGGGCCGGCCGTCCCAGGTCAGCGGCCCCACGCCGCGCTCGCGCAGCTTGAACTTCTGCACCTTGCCGTTCTCTGTGCGCGGCAGGTCGGCCAGCACGTCGATATAGCGCGGCACGGCGAAATAAGGCAGGCGGCCTTCGCAGAAACGCGCAAGCTCCGCAGGATCGACCTGCACGCCCTCGCGCGCCACCAGCGCGGCCATCACTTCGTCTTCGGCCAGTTCGGAGCGCACCGGATACACCGCGCAAGAGGCCACGCCCGGGTGGCTCAGCAGCACCTGCTCGACTTCGAACGACGAGATGTTCTCGCCCCGTCGGCGGATCGCGTCCTTGATGCGGTCGACGAAACGGAACGCGCCATCGGCATCGCGCACCACGCGGTCGCCCGTATGGAACCAGAGATTGCGCCAGGCCTCGACCGTCTTCTCCGGCATGTTGAAGTAGCCGCTCGCAAAGGCGTAAGGCTCGTCCGCGCGCAGCAGCAGTTCGCCGGCCTCGCCGGGCGGCAGCGCCACGTCGTCTTCGTCTGCCACGCGCGCCTGGAAGCCCGGGCGCAACCAGCCCATGACGCCGCCGCGCGGCGAATCCGGCGCGGTGGCGATGGCGAAGTTGGTCTCGGTAGAGCCGTAGCCTTCGAGCAGCGACACGCCTGTGCGCGCCTTGAACGCCGCACCCGCGGCGGAAGGCACGCCCGGCCCGAGCCCGATGCGCACCCGGTGATCCCGCTCCCCCGCCCCTTCAGGCTGCGCGAGCAGGATCGGCACCATCGCGCCCAGCAGGTAGACCACAGTGGCGCGGCTCGCGCGCATCGCCGGCCAGAAGCCCGATGCGGAGAAGCGCTGCTCGAACACCGCCTCGGCACCGGTCAACGCAGCCTGCGCGAAGGTGTTGAGCGCATTGATGTGGAACAACGGCAGCGTGGTGCACAGCACGTCGTCGGCACCAACGCCCAGCACCTCGGCGCTGTTCAGGCCCCACCAGAAATACTGCGCATGCGGACAGATCACGCCCTTGGCCGGCCCGGTGGTGCCGGAGGTGTACAGGATGGCGAGCGGATCGCCCGGCTGCACCGGCGCCGGCTCCAGCGCGTCTCCTGCCTCGGGGTAAGGCACCATGCGCACGCCGGCAGGCGCCCGCCATTCGGCAGCTTGCGTCTCTCCGACCACCCAGATCTCGCGCAGCGCCGTTCGCCCCAGGTCCGCCGTTGCAAGCCGCCCGACGAACGCGGCCTCGATGACCAGCAGCTTCGCCTCGCTGTTCGCCAGGAAGTATTCGATCTGCGGACCCATCGATGCGGTGTTGACGGGCACGGTCGATGCACCCAGCCATGCCGCGCCGAGAAAGCTCTCCAGGAACTCGATGCGGTTGCCGCACATCACGGCGATGCGGTCGCCGCGCGCCACGCCCGCGGCCGCCAGTGCACCGGCACGAACGGCGGCGGCCCGAGCCGCTTCGCGGTGGGTCCAGGCATGCGCGCCGATGCGCAGCAGCGCGCGCGCGCCGAACACATCGGCCTGCCGCTGCAGTATCGCGGGCAGCGTGCGCCGGGCGGGCGGCACGGCGCGGGCGTCAGTCGTCATCGTGCGTGCCTCCGCCCAGATAGGTCGCCTGCACGCGCGGGTCACTGGCCAGCTCGGCCGACGCACCCGACAGCGCGATCTCTCCAGTCTCGAGCACGTAGCCCTGGTCCGAGCTCTCCAGCGCCGCGCGCGCGTTCTGCTCCACCAGCAGGATCGACACGCCGTCATCGCGCAGCTTGCGCACGATGGTCAGGATGTCGCGCACGATCAGCGGCGCAAGGCCCAGGCTGGGCTCGTCGAGCATCAGCAGCCGGGGCGCCGACATCAGTGCGCGCCCCACGGCCAGCATCTGCCGCTCGCCGCCCGACAGCGTATCGGCGCGCTGCGAGCGCCGTTCGGCCAGCCGGGGGAAGCGGTCGTACACCGACTGCAGCCGCTTCTTCATTGCATCGCCGCGCAGCCGCTTCGCGTAGGCGCCGAGCTGCAGGTTGTCGAGCACGGTGAGTTCGCCGAACAGCTCGCGCTTCTCGGGCACGAGGCACAGGCCGCGCTCCACGCGCGCCTCCACGTCCAGCCCCTGCAGGTCTTCGCCCTCGAAGCGCAGCGTGCCCTTGCAGGGCAGCAGGCCCATCGCCGCCGCCAGCAGCGTGGTCTTGCCGGCGCCGTTCGGCCCGATCACCGAAATGATCTGCCCCGGCTGCAGGTCGAGCGACACGCCGCGCACCGCCTCGACCTGCCCATACGAAACGTGCAGATCGCCAATCTCCAGCATCGCGGTCATTTCGACACCCCCAGGCTCGTCACTTCGTGTACTTCGCGCACCCCCTGAAGGGGGCCTGCGCCTTCGGGCGGCCGTGCGGCGCTCATACGACGCTCCCCAGGTAAGCCGCCTGCACGCGCTCGTCCGCGCGCACCGCCGACGGCACGCCCTCCACGAGCTTGGAGCCGAAGTTCATCACCACCAGCCGGTCCACCAGTTTCATCACGAAGTCCATGTCGTGTTCGACGATGAGGATGGTCACGCCTTCCTCGCGCAGCTTGCGCAGCAGATCGCCGAGTGCCATCTTTTCCTTGCGGCGAAGGCCCGCTGCGGGCTCGTCGAGCACCAGCAGCACCGGGTCAGCGGCCAGCGCGCGCGCGATTTCCAGGATGCGCTGGGTTCCCAGCGGCAGGCTGCCCGCGAGTTCGTGCGCGCGGTCGCCCAGCCCGATGCGGTCGAGCTGGCGTTGTGCCTCCTGCAGGATCTGCCGCTCTTCCGTGCGGTCCAGCCGCAGCCCGGCCTTCAGGATGCCCGAGCGTGTGCGCGAGTGCGCGCCCAGCGCCACGTTGTCCAGCAGGCTCATGTGCGGGCGCAGCTTCACGTGCTGGAAGGTGCGCGCCAGGCCCAGCCGTGCCACTTCGCGCTGCGGCATGCCTGCGATGTCGTGGGCCAGGAAGCGCACCTGGCCCGAACTCATCGGCAGCGTGCAGGTCAGCAGGTTGAACATGGTCGACTTGCCCGCGCCATTGGGGCCGATGAGCCCGACGATCTCGCCGGCCTTGACGTCGAAGCTCACGTCGTTCACCGCCACCAGCCCGCCGAAGCGCTTGACCGCGCCGTTCACCGACAGCACCTGCGAGCCGCGCTCGGGCAGCGTGCGGTGCGGCAGCGGCTCCACAGGCGGCGCATCGTGGCGCGAAGGCCCCTGGGCGCCGCCGCGCCGGCGCGTCCAGCGGCGCAGCAGCCCCATCACGCCACCGCGCGCAAAGTGCAGCAGCAGGATGAACAGCGCCGCAAAGGCCACCGCCTCCAGTTGGCCGGCGCGCTGCGTGAGCATGGGCAAGACGTCCTGCAGTCCGTTCTTCAGCACCAGCACCAGCGCGGCGCCCACCAGCGCGCCGGCAAGCTGGCCCAGCCCGCCGGCCACCGCCATCAGCAGATACTCGATGCTTGCACGCACGTCGAAGGGCGACGGGCTCACGAAACGGTTCATGTGCGCATAGAGCCAGCCCGCCAGCCCCGCGAACAGCGCGGCTGTGACGAACAGCGAGAGCCGCAAGCGGTATGCATCCGCCCCCACGCTCGCCAGCAGCGTCGCGCCGCCGCGCAACCCGCGAATCGCGCGCCCCGGCCGCGACTGCAGCAGGTTGTAGCTGAACAGGCAGGCCAGCCCGACCACCACCCAGATCAGGTAGTACATCGCGCGCGGATCGGCCAGCGACCAGCCCGCGACCTGCAGCGCCGGAATGTTCGACAGCCCCGTGTGCCGCCCCAGCGCATCGACATTGCCGAAAAGCATCGCGATCGACAACCCCCACGCGATGGTGCTCAGCGGCAGGAAGTGCCCGCCCAGCCGCAGCGTCAGCATGCCGATGGCCAGCGCCGACAGTCCCGTGAGCAGCAATGCGAACAGCAGCCCGATCCAGGGCGACATGCCCTGCGTCGTCGTGAGCCACGCGGTCGCGTAGGCCGCGATACCCACGAAGGCCGCCTGCCCGAAGGAAGTCGCGCCGCCCACGCCGGTCAGCAGCACCAGCCCCAGCGCCACCAGCGCGCCGATGCCGATGTCGTTCAGCAGCGAGACGGTAAAACTGCCCGCCACCGCCGGCACCAGCGCCAGCACGACGACCAGTCCGGCGATCCACGCCATGCGTTTGCGGTTGCCGTTCATTGGTCCACCTCGTCTTCTTCCTCTTCGGCGTGCGCCGCCATGAACGAACGCAGCATGAGCACGGGAATCAGCAGGCTGAACACGATCACGTCCTTCAGCGCGCCGCTCCAGAACGAGGCAAAGCTCTCCACCACGCCGACCGCCAACGCACCCACTGCCGTCATCGGATAGCTCACGAGCCCGCCGATGATCGCGGCAACGAAGGCCTTCAGGCCGATGATGAAACCCGAGTCGTAATACATCGTCGTCACCGGCGCGATGAGCACGCCGATCAGCCCCGCCAGCAGCGAGGCGCAGCCATACGCCAGCAGCGCCGTGCGCACCGGCCGTATGCCGACCAGCCGCGCACCCACGCGGTTCACGGCCGTGGCGCGCAGTGCCTTGCCAGCCACCGTGCGCTCGAACACCAGGAAGAACAGCCCGCTCAGCACGATGGCCGCCCCCACCATCAGCACCACCTGCCCGCTGACGGTGAAGCCGTCGCTCAGCGTGAACACGGCGCTGGTGAGCGGCGTGGTGCGCGAGCCTTCAGGCCCGAAGAACAGCAGGCCCAAGCCCGACAGGAGAAAGTGCAGCGCCAGGGAGACGATCAACAACACCAACACAGATGCATCCGCGATCGGCTGGAACACCACCCGCGCCAGCAGCGGTGCGATCGGCACCACCAGCAGCACGGCCACCGCGATGTGCACGGCCACCGGCACCCCGGGCCGCGCCGCCAGCCACGCGAGCACGCACGGAATGGCGGGCAGCACGCCCCACATCAGCACCGCCTTGGGAATGCGCGCGGCCTCGCCGCGACGCAGCAGGCTGCCGATCTCGGTGGCCAGCGCCAGCGCGGCCAGCACCGCGACCATGCCGATGGTCGGCGGCACACGGTCGGTTTCGAAGGCCGCGAGCGACAGGGCCGCAAAGGCCGCGATGTCGCCGAACGGCACGAACACCACCCGCGTGACGGAGAAGATCAGCACCAGCCCGAGGCCGGCCAGCAGGTAGACGGCGCCGTTGGCCAGGCCGTCGGTGAGAAGAATGAGCGCCACGTCCCATGTCATCGCGCGGCCCTCCGGTAAAGCAAAGGCGAGCGGTTCAAGGTGCGAGCTTCCATTGTCCGTTGTCGAGCTTGACGATCACGCGGGCGCGTTCGTCCACGCCATAGAGACTGCCCGGCTTGAAGGTGTACACGCCGTGCGTGCCCACCACTTCCTTCGTGCTGAAGATGGCGTCGCGCAGCGCCACGCGGAACTCGGGCGTTCCCGGCTCGGCCTTCTTCATGGCGCGCGAGGCTGCATCGGCGAACACCAGCCAGCCGTCGAAAGAATAGGCCGAGAAGGCATCGCTGGTCGGTGCGTTGTTGACCTTCTGGAAGACGGCGCGGAAATCGGTCGCGATCTTCTTGGTCGGATAGCTGTCGGGCAACTGCTCGGCCACGATCACCGGGCCGGTGGGCATCAGCGCGTTCTGGCCGGCCGCGCCGACCACGCGCACGAAGTCGGGGTTGATCAGGCCATGCTGGCCGTACACGCCGCCCTTGAAGCCGCGTTCCTGCAGGGCAAGGAACGGCAGCGCGCCGGGCGTGCCGGCGCCGCCGGTCATCACCGCGTCGGGCCGCAGCGCCACGATCTTCAGCACCTGGCCGGTCACCGATGCGTCGGCGCGCGCATAGCGTTCGTTGCTCACCACCTTGATGCCGGCGCCGGGCGCGGCCTTCATGAGCGCGTCGTACACCAGGTCGCCCCAGGCGTCGGAGAAGCCGATGTAGCCCACCGTCTTCACGTTGTTGCGCTTCATGCGCTCGACCACCGCGTCGATCATCAGCTGCGTGGGCTGCGCCACGGTCATGACCCACGGGTTCTCGTTGGGGTCGAGCAGGATCGGCGTGAGGCCGATCATCGGTGTGTTCGCTTCCTTGCCCACCTGCGCCATCGCTATTGCCGCGGGCACGCCAGAGGTGCCCATGAGCACGTCGACCTTCTCGTCCTCGATCAGCTTGCGCGCATTGCGCCCGGCCGTGGTGGGGTCGGAGCCGTCGTCGAGCACGACGAGCTGGATCTTGCGGCCGTTCACCTCGCCCTTGTAGGCCAGCGCGGCCTGCATGCCCTTGGCATAGGGCACGCCCAGCGAGGAGTTCGGCCCCGACAGCGACACGCTCAGGCCGACCTTGAGGTCGGCCGCCAGCGCGCTCGCAACGCCACAGGCGGTCAGCACCGCGGCGAGTGTGCCGCGCGTCAAGGTCTGCATCAGGCTCTTCATGTCGTAGCTCCGGTGAGGATGGTTGTTGGAATGAACAGGTAACTCAGATGAACAACTGGATGGCCGGCAGCGCGCGTCCGGCATTGAGCAGGTCGATACGCTTCTGGCGGATAGCCCAGCCGACGGGCGTGCGGACAAGGTGATGGCGGGCGGTGCCGCTCAGCAGGACCTGGTCTTCGCCGCGCGCCTCGACGTAGAGGAACGGCGTGCGCAGCCATGCCTCGTCACCCTCCTCGCGCTCGATGCGCGACGGCTGCAGCACATGCTGGCTGTGGCTGGCCGGGTGCTGCGAATGGGCGCGCGGGTTCTTGAGGCGGTCCACGCGCAGCTGCAGCAGCAGCCGGTCTTCATAGGCCAGCGAGTTGTGCGAGAACGGGTCGGCCTGCGCCGCGCCGAGCAGCGGCACCCAGTAGTGGCCGTCTTCGGCGAACAGGGCCAGCCATTCGTCGAGGCGACGCTCGTCGAGCAGGGCCGCCTCGTGGGCGACGAAATCGCGTGGGTCCGTCATTGCGTGGCCTCCATGCCCGCCGCCATGGACTTCGCCCATGCGCGGAACTGGTTGCGCATCAGCAGCTCATTGGTCCCGTTGGTGGTGACCGTGGCCTGCTGCGTCTCGGCAGGGTCGAAATTGCGATGCAGGCTCACCCATTCGTTGCCGCCAGCCCGCAGGCCCTGCTGGATGCTCTCGAACAGGTGCACGTCGTCATGCGCGACCACCGACATCGGGGAGAACACGAGCCGGTTGTAGCTCATGGCACGCTCGAACAGCAGTGCCGGCGCGCCCGCCGCACGGAAGCTCCAGGCCTCGATCAGCGTGCGGTTGGCCGCCAGCGGGCGAATCACGCGAATGGCCTGCGGCGAGCCCTTGACCGACAGGCTCGGATAGAAGACCGAGTTCTGCGGCGAGCGCTGCAGTATCTCGGTGGCACGCTCCTCGCCGTGCGCGGCACGCATCGCGGCCTCGTACTCGGGCAGTTGCGCGTAGTTGGAGTGGATACTGAAGTTCACGCCCAGCACGCTGTGCCCGTTGGCGAACACGCGCCCGCCCATCTTGTCGAAGAACTCGTAGCCCGAGCCGAAGGGCAGTATCTGCTCCATCGCCATCGGCTTGGGGTCGGTGGGCGCACGGCCTTCCCACAGTGCCTCGGCCGCCTTGGTGGCCGACTCGTGCGTCGACATCGGGTGCACCGTGTCGTTGATGTTCTCCAGGTACATCTTCCAGTTGCAGTGGACGATGTTGCGCAGCACGCCGCCGCCCACCGTCAGCTTGCCTTCGGGGGAGCGGTCGACCATGTTGTCGATGGCGCCCAGCACTTCGCCGAAATAGTCTTCGAACGAGGGGCCGTTGTCCGAGAGCCGCACGAACACGAAGTCGCGATACACCTTCACGTTCTTCACCACCGACAGCCCCTGCCCCGACTCGCAAGCCTTGAGCTGCGTGCCTTCATACCCGTTCTTCAACGGGAGCCCGAGCGGCGCGCCGTCGAGCTTGTAGGTCCACGCGTGGTAGGGGCAGCGAAAGAATCGGCCGGTGTTGCCGCACTCGTCGGTCACCAGCTGCGTGCCCTTGTGGGCGCAGCGGTTGTAGAGCACGTGCACTTCTCCGTCGGGCTGGCGCACCATGAGCAGCGGCCGGCCCGCGATGTCCTGCGTCACGAAGTCGCCGGGCTCGGGCACCTGGCTCGCGTGGCCGAGAAAGACCCAGGTGCTGGCGAACAGGTGCTCCTGTTCCAGCGCGAAAAGCTCTTCGCTCAGGTACAGGTCGCGGTGCACCCGGTCGTCGCGAACCAGCGCCGCGACGAGATCGGGGCGATTGCGATAAATGTTCATGGACGTGCTCCTGATTCAGGTCGCGTCACGTCAATTCGCGGAACACCGTGGAACCGGCTTTGCCGGGCCACCGGTGTTGCCCCCGGTAGGGGGTGGGCGAAGCGACACGAAGTGCGCGCAGCCTGGGGGCGAGCTTGCTCACGGGACCAGCTTCCACTGGCCCTTGGTCATCTGCACGATGACCACGCCGCGCTGGTCGGAGCCATAGCGGTCGTCGGGCTTGAAGGTATAGACGCCATGCGTGCCCACCAGCTCCTTGGTGCTCACGATGGCATCGCGCAGCGCCGTGCGGTACTGCGGCGTGCCCGGCTCGCCCTTGGTGCGCGAGGCTGCGTCGGCCAGCAGCAGGTAGGCGTCGTAGGTATATGACGAGAACGCATCGGTCGGCACCACGCCGTTGACCTTCTGGTAAGCGCTGCGAAAGGCCATCGACACCTTCTTGATCGGGTTGCTGTCGGGCAGTTGGTCGGCCACCAGCACCGGGCCGCTGGGCACCTGCAGGCCTTCGATGGAAGCACCGCCCACGCGCACGAAGTCCGCGTTGATGAGGCCGTGCGTGCCGTAGATCTTGCCCTTGTAGCCGCGATCGGCCAGCGCGATGTATGGCAGCGCGCCGGGCGTTCCCGAGTTGCCCGCGAACACCGCGTCAGGCCGCGCCGCGACGATCTTCAGCACCTGCCCGGCCACCGACGAATCGCTGCGCGCATAGCGCTCGTTCGCCACCACCTTGATGCCGGCCGCGTCCGCGCTCTTCACCAGCGAGTCGTAGGCCAGGTCGCCGAGCGCGTCCGAGAAGCCGATGAAGGCCACCGTCTTCACGCCCGACTTCTTCATGCGGTCGACCACGCCCGCGACCATGAGCGGGAACGGTTGCGACACCGTCACGGTCCACGCGCCCTCGGGGCCTGCGATGGTGACCGGCGTGGGCGAGATCAGCGGCGTGTTCAGTTCCTTGGCCACCGCGGCGATGGCCATCGCGCCGGGCACGCCCGAGGTTCCGATGAGCACGTCCACCTTGTCCTCGGTCACGAGCTTGCGCGCGTTGCGCCCGGCGGTGGTGGGGTCGGAGGCGTCGTCGAGCACGATCAGCTGGACCTTGCGGCCTGCGATCTCGGGATGCTCGGCAATCGCCGCGCGGATGCCCTTCTCGTACGGAATGCCGAGCGCGGCGACCGGGCCTGAGAGCGAGCTGATGAAGCCGATCTTCAGGTCGGCTGCCATGGTTTGCGTGGCGGCCAGTGCAAGCGCCGTGGCGCCGAGGATGTGGGTGAGCTTCTGCTTCATGTCAGGGCACCAGCTTCCATTGGCCTTTTTCGAGCTTCACGACGACGCGCGAGCGGTCGTCCGAGCCATAGCGATCGGTGGGTTTGAAGTTGTAGACCGAGTGCGTGCCCACCAGCTCCTTGGTGCTGACGATGGCGTCACGCAATGCAAGGCGGAACTGCGGCGTGCCGGGCTCGGCCTTGCCGGCCAGCGCACGCTGCGCGGCGTCGAGGTAGATCAGCCACGCATCGAAGCTGTAGGCCGAGAAGGTGTCGGTGGGCGGTGCGCCGTTGGCCTTCTGGTAAGCGGCGCGGAAGTCCATCGAGATCTTCTTCATCGGGTTGCTGTCGGGCAACTGCTCGGCCACCACCACGGGGCCGGTAGGCGCCAGCAGGCCTTCGACCGAGGGACCGCCGACGCGGATGAAGTCGGGGTTGATCAGCGAGTGCATGCCGTAGATCTTTCCCTTGTAGCCGCGCTCGGCCAGCGCCAGGTAGGGCAGCGCGCCAGGCGTGCCCGAGGCGCCGGTGATCACCGCATCGGGCCGCAGCGCCACGATCTTCAGCACCTGCCCCGCCACCGAAGAATCGCTGCGCGCATAGCGCTCGTTGCTCACCACCTTGATGCCGGCCGCGGGCGCCGACTTCGTGAGCGCGTCGTACACCAGGTCGCCCCAGGCGTCGGAGTAGCCGATGTAGGCCACCGTCTTCACGCCGGCCTGCTTCATCTTCTCGACCATCGCGCCCATCATCAGCGGCGCGGGTTGCGGCAGCGTCACCATCCACGCGCCCTCCTCGCCGGCCAGGTCGGCGTTGGCGATGGAGATGAGCGGCGTCTTCGTTTCGCGCGCCACGCCGGCGATGGCCAGAGAGCCTGGCGCACCGGCCGTGCCGATGATGACGTCGACCTTGTCTTCCTCGATCAGCTTGCGCGCATTGCGCGCGGCGGTGGACGGGTCGGACGCATCGTCGAGCTGGATCACCTGCACCTTGCGGCCGCCCACCTCCGACTTGTAGGCGACTGCGGCCTTCATGCCCTTGTCGTAGGGAATGCCCAGCGACGACACAGGCCCCGACAGCGAAGTGATGAAACCGACCTTGAGATCGGCGGCCCAGGCGCTCGCGGCGCCCAGCGCGCCGATACCCACGGCCACTGCCGCGAGTGTGCGAATTCGGTTCATGACTTTCATGGCGATGCTCCAGAGGTGGTTTTGGTTGGACGTGAGGAAAACTGGAAATTCAGAGGGCGAGGCTTCCGACGCTGGTGCCGCCGCACACGTACAGCACCTGCCCGGTGACGAAGCTGTTGTCGGCATCGGCGAAGAAACGCACGGCGCGTGCCACGTCGGCCGATTCGCCCAGGCGCTTGACAGGCACCGAGGCAGCGAGCGCGCGTTCCTTCTCGCTGCCGGCCTCGACCACGTCGTAGAACATGTCGGTGCGGATCGGCCCCGGGGCCACCACGTTCACCGTGATGCCGTCGGCCGCCAGCTCGAGCGCCCAGGTGCGCGCCATGCCCAGCATGCCGGCCTTGGTGGCCGAATAGCTGGTGCGCGTGGCAAGGCCCAGCGCGGCGCGCGACGACAGCAGCAAGATGCGGCCGAAGCGTTGCGCGCGCATCGCGGGCAGCGCACCCTGCACGAGCTGTATCGCACAGCCCAGGTGCAGGTCGACCAGCGCATCGAGGTCGTCGAGCTTCACGTCTGGCAACAGCGCGGCGCGGATGACGCCTGCGTTGTGCACGATGGTGGTCGGTGCGAAGCGTTCGACCAGTTCGCGCACCGCCTCGCCCGTGGCGGCGCGGTCGCTCAGGTCGACCTCGATGCTGTGCAGCTTCGGGTGGTCGATCTCGGCCTTGCGGCGTGCGAGCGACACCACCTCATAGCCCTGCGCGAGCAGGTCTTCGCAGATCGCCTTGCCGATGCCCGCGCTGCCTCCGGTAACGGCCGCGACTTTGGGTGCGGCGTTGTTCATGACGAGCCTCCCACCAACGCCAGCACACGCAGCGGGCTGCCGCTGCCCTTCTCGATCTTCAGCGGCGGGCAGATCAGCACGGCGCCGGCCGGCGGCAGCAGGTCGAGGTTACTCAGGCACTGCAGGCCGTATCGACCCGCGCCATGCATGTAGTAATGGCACGGATACGGCGGCCGCAGGTGATAGCCCTGGCCCGCATCCGTACCGATGGCCTCGGAGCCGAAGCCCAGCACGTCGCGCTGCTCGACCAGGAAGCGCACGGCCGCGGTGCTCGGGCCCGGCGTGTGCTGGCCCGTCTCGTCGAAGTTCTGGTACGCCTCGGGGTCGGTGCGCTTGGACCAGTCGGTGCGCATCAGCACCCACGCGCCCTTGGGGATGCGGCCATGCGCCGCCTCGTAGGCCTCGATGTCCTCGAGGGTCAGCAGGTAGTCGGGGTCGTCCTTCACCTGCGGCGAACAATCGATCACGCAGGCCGGCGCCACGAAGTGCTGCACGGGAATGGTGTCGACGGAATTGTTCGGCAGGTCGCGCCCGGAGATCCAATGGATCGGTGCGTCGAAGTGGGTGCCCGTGTGCTCGCCGCAGGAAAAGTTGTTCCAGTACCAGCCCGGGCCGCGCTCGTCGTACTTCGACACTTCCTCGATGCGGAAAGGCCAGCACTGGCCCATCTCGGGCGGCAGCGCGATCTGCGGGAACTCGGGCGTGAGCGTCTGCGTGAGGTCGATCACGCGGATGCGGCCACTGGCCATTGCGGTCACCAGGCCGCTGAGGATTTCGGCGGCGGACATCAGTTCGGTTGTCGTGGTCATTCGTATGGCTCCTGTCTCAGCCGCCCGCCGCGAGCTCGCGCTCGAGCACCTTGGGGTTGTCGCGCCAGCGCTCCAGCCACTCCTGCGCCACGTCACCGGGGTAGACGTCTTCCACGCCGTCGCGCAGCGCCTTCACGATGGCGTTGGCCAGCGCGGTGGGTGCGAGCTTGGGCGGCGGCGTGTGCTGGTTCCATTCGTCGTCGATGGGGCCCGGGAACACGTTGATCACGCGGATGCCGGCCGGCCGCATCTCTGCGCGCAGGCACTGCGCAAGCGAATGCGCCGCCGCCTTCGAGGCGCTGAAGGTGCCGTGCGGCGGGAAATTGCTGAGCGCATAGATCGACAACAGGTTGACCCATGCCGTAGCGCCCGTCACGCCATCGGCCGAACGGCCCTTGAGCGCGGGCCCGAACTCCTGCGCCAGCCGCAGCAGGCCGAAGTAGTTGATGTCCATCTCGGCCTTGGCCACGTCGGTGCCGCGCCGCGCGCCTATGCCGAAGGTGCGGTGCACCTCGGCGTTGTTGATCACGATGTCGACCTTGCCGCCGATGGAGCCCGCAAGCTCCGTCACCTGGCGGCCATTGGTCAGGTCCAGCGGCACCAGCGTGACCTGCGGCAGCGCAGAGATGTCGTCCAGCCCGTCGCCCATCTTCTTCCAGGGCTCGGCATGGCCGACCCAGACGATGTCTGCGCCAGCCTTCACCAGCGCACGCACGATGGCCTGGCCGGTCTCGGTCTTGCCGTCGGTCACCAGCACCTTGCGGAATTTGGGGTCGCTGGTCATTTCGCGCAGCATCTTGTCGTCGGCCATGTGGGGACTCCCTTCATTCGGAAAACCAATGAGAACGGCCTGGCCAGCGCGGTCGAGCCGGGCGCCGACACGAACGCGTTGCGGCGCGTCGCCGACTTCGCCATGCAGATGGACCATGAGCGTGGGGCCGGCATCCAGGTGCACCAGGCCCAGCCGCCAGGGCAGCCGCTCGCGAAAGAACAGGTCGTTGCTGTGATGCAGCGTGGTGCTGCCGAGCAGCTCGCCCTCGCCGCTCTGCTCGCGCCAGCGCAACGCGGCCGACAGGCACTTGTGGCAGACCTCGCGCGGCGGGTACTGCACCGTGCCGCAGTCCTCGCAGGCCTGCAGCTCGAAGCGGCCCTCGGCGGCTGCGGCCGTAAGGCCGAGCGCCACGCGGCCACGCGCGCCGGGCGGCAGGTTCATCTGCCGGGTGCGCAGCACCGGGTTCTTGCGCGGGGGGCGCATCAGGGGCATGGTCATGGCGCCTCCGCCGGGCCGCCCCAAGGCAGGCGCGCGGCCCCCTCGGGGGGCAGTGCAGCCGCGAAGCGGCAAACGTGGGGGTAAATCATGCCGGTCTCCCGAGGATGACGGCGCCTGTGCAAAGGCAGCGGTCGTAGGTCACCATGCCGAAGCCGGCGACGAGGCCCAACCGGGCATCGGGCACGGTGCGCGCACCGGCTTCACCGGTCAACTGGCGGATCGCCTCGACCATGCCGAGGAAGCCGCCCGCCGCACCGGCCTGCCCGGCCGACAGCTGCCCGCCGCTCGTATTGTTCGGAAAGCTGCCGTCGAAGATCATGGTGTTGGCCTGGACGAAGGCCGGGCCCTCGCCCTTCTCGCAGAAGCCCAGGTCTTCGAACTGCATCATCACGATGACGGGGTAGTCGTCGTAGGTCTGCACGAAGTCGAGTTCCGCTGGCTGGATGCCGGCCTGTGTGTACAGGTCGTCGCGGTCCTTGCGCCAGCCGCCCTGCACCATCACCGGGTCTTCGGCGTAGGCGTTGTGGCGTTCGATGGCACCGCGGATGACGACGTGCGCCAGGCCCAGGTCGCGTGCGCGCTCCTCGCTCATCACCAGGAAGGCATCGGCGCCCGCGCAGGGCATCACGCAGTCGAACAGGTGGATCGGGTCGGAGATGGGCCGCGCGGCCATGTACTCGTCGAGCGTCAGGCCCTTCTTGAACATCGCGTTCGGATTGCCCAGCGCGTTGGTTCGCTGGTCGACGCAGATGCGGCCGAAGTCTTCGCGCTTCGCGCCGTAGGTGCGCATGTAATTGGCGGTGATGAACGCGAAGATCGAGTTCGGTCCGCCCGAGCCATACGGGTAGCTCGCGTCGCGCGCGAAGTTGCTGAAGCTGCCGAGCGTCTGGCGAAAGGAGTCGACATGGTTGGTGTCGGCGCCCACGCAGGCCACGATGTCGGCATCGCCCGCCTGCACCGCCCGCGCGGCACGGCGCAGGCACATCACGCCCGACGCACCGCCGGTGGGCACATGGTCGAGCCAGCGCGGCGACATGCCCAGGTGCTGCGTGACGCCCACGGCCGTGTCGGGCGCGAGCGAGAAGCTGCTGAGGCACAGGCCGTCGATCTGCTCCTTTGGCACGCCGCTGGTCTTTACCAGCGCCTCGATGGCCTGCCCGATGAACCAGTGCGCGGTGCGCGTGGAGTAGCGCACATAGGGCACGGTGATGGGCACCGCGACCGCGACGCCTTCGTAGGAGAGTCGTCGTTTCGTGGTCATGGCTGCCTTTTCTTCATGGCGCGCGTGTCGATGCAATGGCCCTGGGCCGGCAGCGACTGCGCCATCTCGCGCAACTGGCCGCGCTGGATCTTCTGCGAAGGCGTGAGCGGCAACGCATCGACGAAGGCGACGTAGCCGGGTGCCTTGTAGTAGGCGAGCTGTGCCAGCGCATGCTCGACGATGCTGGCGGCGATCTGCGTGCGCTGCGAGGCATCCACGTCTTCCCGCACCACGATGCAGGCCAGCACTTCATCGCCGCGCACCGCGTCGGGCGTGGCGGCCACGGCCGACGCCTTTACTGCCGGATGCTGGTTGAGCACGCTCTCGACCTCGACGGCGGAGATGTTCTCGCCGCTGCGGCGGATCACGTTCTTCTTGCGGTCGACGAAGAAGAAATTGCCTTCAGCGTCGCGGCGCACCAGGTCGCCGGTGTGGAACCAGCCGTCGGCCCAGGCTTCGCGCGTGGCCTCCTCGTCCTTCAGGTAGCCGGAGAAGAAATAGCGCTTCGGGTCGGTGCCGGCGGAACGCACCAGCAGTTCACCCGGAGCATCGACGCCGACGTCGCTGCCGTCCTCGCCCACGAGGCGGATCTCGACGAAATCTTCCTGCCGTCCGAAGCAGCTCGTGCCCACGAGGCGCGGCTCGCGGTTGGCCATGATGCAGGCGGCCGCGCCGGTCTCGGTCATGGCCCAGGCCTCGACCAACGGGAAACCGAAGCGCTCCTCGAAGGGCACATGGTTCTTGCGGTCCACGCCTGCGCCGAAGCCCCAGCGGATGGCATGGTCACGGTCGGCCGGCGATGCGGGCGCGGACAGCAGCATGGCCGGCATCACGCCCAGGTAATGCACGATGGTCGCGCCGCTTTCCTTCGCACTGGCCAGCCAGGTCTTCGGATGGAAGCGGTCGAGCTGCACCAGGCAACCGCCAGCGGCCAGCACCACCATGGTGGAGAAGGCCATCGCGTTCATGTGGTTCAGCGGCAGCGGCGTGATCACGCGCTCCGTGTCGGGCCGGATGCCGCACACGCCGTCGAGCGCGGCGTACCACTCGCCAGCGCGCAGGAAGTAGGCATTGCTCAGGATGCAGCCCTTGGGGCGGCCCGTGGTGCCCGATGTGTAGAGCAGGCCGCATTCGGTGTCTGTGCCGATGGGCTCATGGGCGCGCGGGGCGGCGGTCTTAGCCGGCGGCACTGTGTCTTCAGGCCCCATCGTCTCGAATTCGACACCCGCCTGCACCGCTGCCGCACGCAGGTCGGCGGCGCGGCCCGGCAGCGTCACGGCCAGCCCGATCTCGCTGTGGCCGATCAGGTAGACCAGTTCGGCAGAACGCATCTCTGCGTTGATGGGCACCACGCTCACGCCCAGTGCGTTCAGCGCGAGCCAGTGAAAGATGAAGGCCGGCCGGTTCTCCAGCAGCAGGCCGACGCGGTGGCCGTGCCCGTAGCCGGCTTGCGCATAGGCCGCGCGCAGGCGCTCAATCTGTGCGGCAGCCTCGCCCCAGCGAATGGCGCCTGCCTCGATGCCATAGGCGGCGGCAGTCACCGATTCGGTGAACAGGAACGCGGCCTGCGGCGTGCGCGCCGCGGTGGCCTCAAAGACTTGATGGACGGTGTCGTGTGGCATCGCGTCCCTAGATGAAGAGTTGCACGGCCGGCAGCGCCGCGTCGCAGTTGAGCAGGTTCACGCGCTTGAGCGTCATGCGCAGTGCACCGTCCTGCAACGCGAGGTGATGGAAGAAGGTGCCGACGTAGAACTGCAATTCGTCGCCCTGCGATTCGGTGTAGTGGAATTCGGTACGCACCACAAAGCGATTAGCTTCAACATCGAACTGCTCGACCACCGGCACCTGCAGCAGGTGGTGGCAGCGGCTCTGCGGCTGCTGCGAAAAGGCGCGCGGGCTCTTCAGGCGCTCGATGCGCAAGTCGCGCAGCAGCTTGTCTTCGTAGAGATGCGATGTGTGGTTGACGCCGTCCTCCTGGTCGGGCACCAGCGGAATCCAGTAGAAGGCGTCTTCGGTGAAGAGCGCGTTCCACTCCTCGTAGCGGCGCGTGTCGAGCAGGTGCGCTTCGTTCACTACGAAGTCGATCAGGCCCTGGCGGGTGACTTCGGTGCGGGCCATCACATGGTCTCCGTCATGCGTTGCACCCAGCTTCGGTACTGGTTGCGCATGGGCAGCTCGTTGGTGCCGCCGGTGGTGATCTCGCCGCCCTTCAGCTCCGAGGGGTCGTAGTCGCGGTGCAGGCTCACCCACTCGTTGCCGCTCGCATGCAGCCCTGCCTGCATGCCACGATAGGCCTGCAGGTCGTCATGGCCCACCACCGAGAACGGCGAGTTGATGAGCCGGTTGTACATGGTGGTGCGCTGCAGCAGCTCGGGCGGCGCGCCCTTGAGGCGGAAGGTCCAGCTCTCGATCAGCGTCTTGTCGGCGGAGATCGGCTTCACCACGCGGATCGCCTGGATCGCGCCCTTGATCGTGAGGTTCGGGTAGTACACGGTGTTGTGCCGCGCCATGCCCAGGATCTGCGCCGTCTTCTCCTCGCCGTAGCGCGCCTTCATGGCGTCGTCGTACGCGGGAATCGCCTTGTACTTGCTGTGGATGCTGAAGTGCACGCCCGTGAAGCTGTGGCCGTTGTCGTAGGTGCGGATGCCCATGTCCTCGAAGAACTTGTAGTCGGACATGAAGGGCACGAACTGCTCCACCGCCATGGGCTTGGGCTCGTCTTCCGGCTTGTCGGCCCACATGCGCTTGGCGGTGCCGGCCGAAGACTCGTGCGCCACCATCGGGTGCATGGTGTCGTTGAGGTTCTCGACGAACATCTTCCAGTTGCACTGGTGCATGAAGCGCAGGCAGCCGCCCGCGATTTCGAGTTCACCTTCTGGCGAACGGTCGGCCATGTTGTCGATGGAGCTCAGCGAGTCGCCGAAGTATTCGTCGAAGCCGGGGCCCGCGTCGTTGATCTTCACGAAGATGAAGCCGCGATGGCTGCGCACATGCTTCACCGTGGTGAGGCCCTTGCCCGATTCGCATTCGTGCAGTTGCGTGTGCTCGTAGCCCGTCTTCAGCGGAATCGCGAGCGGCGCGCCGTCCGTCTTGAAAGTCCAGGCGTGGTACGGGCAGCGGAAAAACTTGCCGGTATTGCCGCACGCACCGTTGACCAGCCGCGAGCCTTTGTGTGCGCAGCGGTTCATCATCACGCGCACGCTGCCGTCGGAGTGGCGCACCACGATCAGCGGGCGGCCCGCTATCTCGTTGCTGATCCAGTCGCCGGGCTTGGGCAGTTGGCTTTCATGGCCGACGTAGTTCCAGGTGTTGGCGAAGAAGTGCTCCTGCTCCAGCTCGAACAGTTCCTGGCTGGTGTACAGGTCGCGGTGCACCCGGTCGTGCTGCACCAGCGCACGGACGGCATCGGGGTTGTCTCGGTAAGAGGTCATGGTTTCCTGGGCTCCTGGCTTCAGATGTCCAGCACCAGCCGCGCACCCTTGGCGCGCGAGATGCAGATCTGCATGACGTTGCCTTCCGCCTTCTCGCGGGCGGTGAGCACGTAGTCGCGGTGTTCGATCTCGCCTTCGAGCACGGGTACGGCGCACACGCCGCATTCGCCACGCTTGCAGTCGAACATCGGGTCGCAGCCGTGCTCGATCAGGCAGTCGAGGATGCTCTGGTCGGCCGGCACGGTGAAGCGCTGGCCCGACTGCGCAAGCTCCACTTCGAAGGGCTGATCGCCCTCTTCGGCGACAGGCTCGGTGAAGAGTTCGAAGTGCACGCGGTCGTGTTCCCAGCCGCGCGCCTGGGTGCGCTCGAGCACGGCGTCGAGCATGACCTTGGGGCCGCAGACGTAGAGCCGGTCGCCGGCGGGAACGCCGTCGAGCATCGCATCGATGCCGAGCGGCGCACCGGCCTCCGCATCGGCGTGCACGTGCAGGTCGTCACCCAGCAGCGCCTGCAGTTCGGGCAGGAAGGCCATCAGGTCGCGGCTGCGGCCGGCGTAGTGCATGCGCACGGGGGCACCTTCGGCGCGGCGGCGGGCGGCCATGGTGGCGAGCGGCGTCACGCCGATACCGCCGGCCACCAGCACGGTGCCGCCGGGGCCGGTGTGCAGCGGGAAGTCGTTCTTGGGCGCCTCGATGGCGAGGGTGTCGCCCTCTTTCAGCTGCTCGTGCATGAAGCGGGAGCCGCCTCGGCCTTCGGCTTCCTTGCGCACGGCGATCACGTATTCCGCAGGCGCGTTGGTGGCGTTGCGTGCCGTATCGAAGTTGATGAGCGAATAGTGGCGCCAGTCGGTCTTGCCGCCGGGCAGCGACACCTGCACGCGGATGTGGGCACCGGCCGAGAAGCCAGGCAGCGCGCGGCCGTCTTCGGCGCGCAGGCGCAGCATGCGGATCAGCGGATTCAACGCCTGCGCCTCGACGACGCGCAGTGAAAGGGTGGCTGAGGGTGCGGTCATCTTCGTTGTCTCTTCAGGCCAGTGCGTGCTGCGCCAGCGCGGCCTGCAGCTTGTGGCCGTGTTCGTCGGCCAGCGCCGCGTCGCGCAGTTCGCGCAGCGTGGCCGGCGCCAGCGCGGTGCCGGCACGCTCGACGGCGCGCATCACGGTGTCGTAATTGCGGATGCCGCGCTCGTGCGTGTCGCTGTAGCCCTTGACCAGGCGCTGGCACTGGGCCAGCTCCACTGCCAGTTCGGGGTTGCGCTGCGCGGTCGCGGCGATGCGTTGCAGCCATTCCTCGATGCGGCGGTTTTCCTCGGCATAGCGCATGGTGGAAAGGCGCCAGCGCCTGCATGCCGCCACCATGCGCAGCATGAGGTAGCCGCGCAGCGAGCTGGTCTGGATCACCCGGCCGTGCTGCGTGAAGCGCTCGACGAGCTTCTTGGGCAGCGTCGAATTCATGAGCCAGCGGCCGATGCCGCCGGGCAGCGTCTCGCAGATCTCCTGCAGCCGCGGGTGCATGTATTCGTTGATGGCGAGCACCTGGCCGGGCTGCACGCTTGCCTCGCCGCGCACGCGCTCGAAGCGGGTGGCGCGGGTCTTCAGGGCTGCGACGCGGGCGGTGTCTTCGTAGGACATCCAGAGCGCGAGGTGGCGCGCGGTTTCGCGCAGCAGGCGATGGTCGTCGTTGCCGGGCAGCGCGGCAACGGCTGCCATGCGGTCGAGGTACAGGTTGGCGTAGGCCGTGTCCTGGTAGTCGATGAGGCGGCGCACGCCTTCGAGCAGGAAGTCTTGCGCCTGCACGGGGAAATCGCGTTGTACCCGCTCGACCAGTGCCCGCACGGCCGGGTGGCGCGGCTGCGGCGCCGGTGCCACGACCGGTGCTTCCTTCGCGGGCTCGCCGTCGTCACCGCGCTGAGCGCGAGCGAACGCCGCGCCAAAGGCCTTGAGGCTGGGCTTCACGCCCACGCCGCCGCGTTCGATGGTTGCCTCGAACTGCGCGCGGCTGAACGGCAGCACGCCCGAACCTGCCAGCGCGCCGAAGAGCACCGCGCTGATCACGCTGCCCGAAGCTTCGGCCGCCTGCGCCATGTCGAAGCGTATGAAACGCTTGGCCGCCTTGGCGGTGTGTGCGAGCAGCTGATCGCTGTCGACGCGGCCATCGCCCAGCGCACTCTTCTCCGCGATGGAGAAGACGCGGTGCGTGGAGGCGATCAACGTGGTGCGGTCGGGCGTGACAAGGCCACGCTGCACGGCGCGCCCGGCCTCCATGAGCTCCGACGCCAACACCACGTCGACGTCGCCCGGCAGCGGCATCAGCGCCAACACCGGCAGGCCGCCGTCGGCCTCGGCCTGCGCCACCGGATACAGCTCGACGTAGTAGATGGTCGCGCCGGTGCGCTGGGCCACGCCCGGCACCGATGTGGTCTGGGCGACGTAGCCGTTCGCTTCGCCCATGTCGACGATCCAGTCGGCCAGCACGCCGCCGCCCTCCCCGCCCATGGCGAGGATGGCAACCTTTATGGGTTGTGCGTTGCTCGTCATTGCTTCAGAAGGCATAGGCTTCACGGCGGCGCGCCTCGCCGCGCTGCAGCCAGCCGATCACAGCGGCACGCACACGTTCACGCAGCACTTCCCAGCGGCTGGGGTTGCTCACGATCTGGGCCTTGTAGAACGACGGGCACAGCACCGCGGCATGCGAGAC
This sequence comes from Variovorax sp., assembly GCF_965279555.1. NCBI lineage: Bacteria > Pseudomonadati > Pseudomonadota > Betaproteobacteria > Burkholderiales > Comamonadaceae > Variovorax > Variovorax sp. Next base: position 3,522,129 of record NZ_OZ257247.1, read on the forward strand.
CTCGCCGCACACGCCGCAGCCCACGCAACTGTCGAGCACAGTCGCGACCGGGTCGGTGCGCAATGGATCGGGGTTGGGCTTGATCGACAGCGACGGGCAGCCCGACAAGCGAATGCAGGAGTGGTCGCCGGTGCAGGTGTCGGAATCGACGCCGAACTTCTCGCGCACCATGCGCTTGCCGTCGGCGATGGCCTTGCGCACCACCGGCTTCTCGCGGCGTTGCTTGTTGAGCATGCACTCCGATTGCGCGATCAGGACCTTGGGGCCCTTCTTCGTCGTGGTGAGTGCGTCTTTCAGCGCATCGCGCATGCCCGCCACGTCGTAGGTGCGGCGCAGCGTCTTGACCCACTCTACGCCCACGCCGCGCACGGCACGCTCGATCTCATGGCCGGTGCTGCGCGTCTTGTTGACGGCATGCGAGGAGAGGATGTCCTGCCCGCCCGTGGCCGAGGTGTAGTTGTTGTCGACGACGATGGTGAGGTTGTCGCTCTTGTTGAAGACGGCGTTGGCCACGCCGCTGGTGAGGCCGTTGTGCCAGAAGCCGCCGTCGCCCATCATCGAGATCGCGCGCTTGCCGTCGGGCGCATTGAGCGCCGCGGCACCCGCGCCGCCCAGGCCGTAGCCCATGGTGGTGTTGCCGATGTTGAAGGGCGGCAGGATGGAGAACAGGTGGCAGCCGATGTCGGCGCTCACGTGGTGCGCTCCGAGTTCGCGCTCCACCAGCTTCATCGCGCTGAAGATCGGGCGTTCGGGGCAACCGGTGCAGAAGCCCGGCGGACGGGCATGCACCACGTCGCCGAGCGCGGTCGATGGCTGCACGGGCTCGGGCGCGGCATCGACACCGATGGCCGCGACTTCCTTCAGCGGAATCACCTTGCGCACCGGCGCGGGCACCGGCAGCGGCGCCAGGCGCCCGTAGCGTTCGCAGAAGCTGCGCGCGCCCTTGAGCAACTCGGCGGCGGTGTATTCACCGGCCACCGGCAGCATGTCCTTGCCGTGCAGCGCGGTGGTCGATCCGGCCTGGCGCAGGATGGTCGCGAGGTTCTGCTCGACGAAGTTGGGCTGCCCCTCTTCCACGATCATCACCGCGCGCTTGCCCTTGCAGAAGCGGATCACTTCGCTCTCGATGACCGGGTAGGCCACGTTCATCACGTAGAGCGGCACCTGCGTGTTGCCGTACACATCGGCCAGGCCCAGCCGCTCGAGTGCGCGCAGCAGCGTGTTGTAGCTGCCGCCCTGGACGATGATGCCGATGTCGTCGGCGTCTTCCGAGAAGAACTCGTTGAGCTTTCGCTCTTCGATGAAGCGCACAGCGGCGGGCCAGCGGTCCTTCACCTTCTCTTGCTCGTGCACGAAGCTCGCAGGCGGCAGCACGATGCGGCCGACGTCGCGCTGCGGATTCTCCAGCGCGTCTTTCAGCGTGAACTTCGCGCGCTTGTTGTCGCCAGCCACGAAGTGCCCGTGCACATGGCAGGCACGGATGCGCAGCTGGAGCATCACGGGCGTGTTGCTGGCCTCCGAGAGATCAAAGCCCTGCTTCACCGCGTCGACGATGCTCGGCAGGTTGGGACGCGGGTCGAGCAGCCAGATCTGCGACTTCATCGCGAAGGCATGGCTGCGCTCCTGCATGATCGACGAGCCTTCGCCGTAGTCCTCGCCCACGATGATGAGCGCGCCACCGGTCACACCGCCCGAGGCGAGGTTGGCCAGCGCATCGGACGCCACGTTGGTGCCGACGGTGGCTTTGAAGGTGACGGCGCCACGCAGCGGGTAGTTGACGGAGGCGGCCAGCGTGGCGGCTGCAGTGGCTTCGCTCGCGCTGTTCTCGAAGCGGATGCCGTGGTCGGCCAGGATGTCCTGCGCGTCGGCCAGCACGTCCATCAGATGGGAGATCGGCGCGCCCTGGTAGCCCGCCACATAGGAAACCCCGGATTCGAGCAGGGCCTTGGTGACGGCCAGAATGCCCTCTCCACGGAACACCTCTCCGCCAGAAAGCCGCAGCTTCTTGACTTCTTCGACGAACGAACGCTCAGCCATGTGGGTCCTTGTTCTCTATCGTGGGAGGATGGGCATCAGTTGCCACATCACGCTTTCTATAATGTTGACAAATGAATGTATCCACAATCATGAATTACCCTAGACATGCAAGCTGCGTGCCCGCGGCGACCGTGAGGTGCCTTCATGGCTGAAGAACAACCCGTCGAGTCCCACCGCTTCGTCGACGACTACCTGCCCGCGCTGCTGGCGCAGGCCAGCCAGCTGATCTCTTCGGAGTTCCACGAGGTGGCGCGGCAGCAGGGTTTCTCCGTGTCGGAGTGGCGCGTGATGGCGTCTCTTGCAGGCAGCGAGCCGGTCAGCATCGGCCAGCTCGCGCAGGTGACCGTCACCAAGCAGCCGACGGTGACGCGGCTGCTGGACCGCATGGAATCGCGCGGGCAGGTCGAACGCCTGCCCCATGAAAGTGATCGCCGCATCACGCTGGTGCGCATCACGCGCAAGGGGCTGAAGGCGGTCGAGCACCTGATGGAACTGGCGCGCGACCACGAGCGGCGCGTGCTGGAGCCCTTCGGCCTGCGCCGTGCCGAGGAACTCAAGCAGACACTGCGGCAGATGATCGAGCTGCACGTGCACGTACCCGTCGAAGGGCCAGAGGAAGACTGAAGGATCGAGGCGCGCCTCTTCAACGGCTCAGAGGCGAGGCACGAGAACAGCCCGTCCTCGGTGGCCTCGCTGCGCGATCCAGTCGAGCGCGAGGGCCGCGTCCGCCAGTGCGAACGGCTGCACGTCAAGATGCAGGCGGCCATCGGCGAGCCTTGCCAGCAGTTCAGGTGCGGCGGCACGGCCCGCTGCTTCACGCCGAAGCATGTTCAGAGGCAACAGCGCAACATCGCGTTGCAGGAAGTGAGCGATGTCCAGTTGCAGCGTCGGGCCGGCGGTGTAGCCGACCAGCACGGCGCGCCCGCCCGGCCGCACGCACGGCAGGACTTTCGCGAGGACATCGCCACCGACGGTGTCGATCAGCAGGTCCGCACTGGCCACGGGCGGTGAGTCTGCATCCGGCATCACCGCCGTAGCGGCACATCCGGCCTCGCGCGCAAGCTGCATCACGAGCGAGCCCACGGCGCCGCTCGCGCCTGTCACCAGCACCTGTTCTCCGGCTTGCAGCTTCGCAACTTCGTGCAATGCCACCCAGGCCGAAGTCGTCGGCGAGAAGAATGCAGCGCCCAGCGCCATCGGCACCTCGTCCGGCAATGGTCCGAGCGCTTCGTCGGGCGCATCGATGCGTTCGCACCAGGTGCCGTCGAAGAGCGTGCCCAGGCCGCTGCCGCGCAGCCACACGCGCTGGCCGACCTGGTAGCACCCGCTCGCGACGACGATGCCCGCCGCCTCGACACCGGGCGTATACGGCAAAGGCGGATGTCGCAGGAAGCTGCCGCGCCACACCGTACGGTCGATGTGGCCGACTGTTGCGGCCTCCATCTGCACGAGAGTGCGACCGGGCCTCGCGACAGGGTCGACAACTTCTTCCAGCACCGGCACTGCGTCGAAGCCGTGGATGCGAACAGCCTTCATGGCAGGGTAGAGAGAAATTCGAGCACCGTGCGCGCGAAGGCCTCGGGCATTTGGTCGGGCAGCGGCACCATGCCGCCTTCGATATCGACGATGCGGGCCTGCGGCAGATGGTGCTGCAGTTCCGCCGCATGCGGCGCGGCAAAGGGATCGTCGGTGGCGCGCACGATCAGCGCGGGCTGCGCGATGCGGCCGATGCGGTCTTCCATGCGATACGAAGCCACGGCGCGATGGCCTTCTTCGACACGATGGCCGACCTTCAATGCATCGAGCACGAAGGCCTCGAGCAGATCGGCCCGCCCCGCCGGATAAAAGCCTTGGCGCTTCTGCCACAGCGCGGCGAGATGGGTGCCGTCTTCGCTGGGCGCGACTTCGTCGATGGGCGGGCGCTGCGCACGCGCACGCCGGAACGGCTCGTCGGTATAGGGTGTCGAAGAAAGCACGAGGCTGCGAACACGATCAGGGAACGCCGCCGCAAGCTCGACCGCCACGACACCGCCCGTGTGATGGCCGACCACATCGGCCTGCGCGACGCCCAGCGCATCGAGCAGCTCGCAGGCGACGCGCGCCCATTGTTCGATGCTCGCCGGCACGCCGCCATCGGAGGAGTCGCCGAAGCCGGCCGTGTCCATCGCGATGGCGTGCCGATGCGCGCCCACCAGAGGCAGCACCGCGCGGTACTCGGCCCAGCTGCGCGGCGACTGGTGCAGCAGGAGAACAGCGCGCGCATCGGGTTCGCCGCATGCCGCGTAGTGCACCTGCCCCACCGACAGGTCTGCGAAGGCGCGGCGGATGGTGGTCATGACAGCGTGTCGTCGGCAGGTGCGCGCCACAGACCCGCATGCCGCAGTTCACCAAGCGTGCGCGACAGCACGTCGCGACGGTAGGCGCCGATGTCGCGGCCTTCGTAGTCGTAGAAGCCGCTGCCGCTCTTCAGCCCCAGCCGCCCTTCCTCGACCATGCGGCCGACGATGGCCGGTGCGGTGTAGCGGCCCTTGTCGAGCGAGGCCGACATCTCGCGGCTCGCGTGGTGCAGGATGTCGCAGCCACCGAAGTCGATGAACTCGACCACGCCCAGCGCGGCGAAGCGCAAGCCCAGGCCGTAGCGTGTGGCCTTGTCGATTTCTTCGGCTGTGGCAGCGCCCTCTTCGATCATGCGCGCGGCCTCGTTCATCACCAGGGCCTGCAGGCGCGGCACGATGTAGCCGGGCGACGCACCGCAGACCACGGGCAGCTTGCCGATCTGCTCCATCAGCGCCTTGGTGCGCGCGAGCACGCCGGCATCGGTGCCGGGGTGGCAGCTCAGCTCCACCACCGGGATCACATAGGCCGGGTTGAGCCAATGCATGTTGAGGAAGCGCTCTGGCAGCCGCACGAACGCGGCCAGTTGCGTCACGAGGATGCTGCTCGTGGTCGAGGTGAGGATGGCATCGTCGCGGCAATGCCGGTTGATGTGTTCGAAGGCCTCGCGCTTGGCCTCCATGGTTTCGGGCACGCCCTCGAACACGAGTTCGGCGCCGGCCAGCGCGCGCGGGGCAGATGCGGCGTCGACGAAATCCACGCGGGCGGCAATGCGCTCGATCTGCGAAGCATCGATCACGCCGAGCTGCGCCAGGCCCGAGAGGCTGGCTTCGATCTCGGCTTTCGCTTCGTCGCGCAGGCGCTGCCAGGCTTCGTCGCTGCGCTGGCGCAGGTCGATCAGCGAAATGCGGTGGCCGGCATAGGCGAACGCGATCGCGATGCCGCGCCCCATGCGGCCTGCGCCGACGGCGGCGAATCGGGGCGGCGCGGCGTCATTCGCCATCGTGCAGCCTCTGCTTGAGCTGCGTCGCGCTCAGGCCGGCAAGGCCCAGGCTCTCGAAAGTGCGCGGGCCTTTGCGCAAGTCACGGCCGAGGAAGCCGCCGACGATGGCCAGCAGCCCGTGCGCAATGGGCGCATCGACACCCGCATGGCGCGCCGCCGAGGCCAGGAAGGCCAGCCCAAGCTCCGTGTCTTCGGTGACGTAGCGGTGCGTGTGCAGGTCGATGTTCTCGCGCCAGTCGCCCGACTTGACCAGTTGCCTGTGCGCATCGCCGTACATCCAGCGGTCGTTGTTGTAGTGGTCGGCCAGCGGATAGTGCGGCGCGCCCTGCCCGAAGGCTTCGCGCACGGCGATGCGTTCCTGGTCGAGCCGGTCGGTCACGTCGCGCACCGCGCGCTGCGTGCCTTCGTTGTGGATGTCCCAGCGCTCGAAGTGCTGCAGCGGCGCGGCGTTCATCACCATCAGCGGGGGATGGATGACGGGGCCTGCATTCATGAGTGCGCCCGAGAGCGCATCGCCACAGCCATGCACCGACGGGTAGGCGCGGCGGATCACCTCGATGGCCTGCGCCTCCTTGCGGGCCGGATAGACGCCCGTGGGCAGCCGGATCGCGCGGATGGTGACGTTGACCTCGCGCTCGCCGTGCTTGCGCGCCAGGTAGGGCAAGGTGCCGGTCTCGGCCCAGGCGACGTCGGCATGGCTGCCGGCGTCTTTCACCGCTCGCGCCATCACGTAGCTGCCGAAGGTGCCCGGCGGCAGGAACACCACCTGGCCGTCGACCAGGTGCGAAGCCATCGCCAGCGCGATGTCGTGCTGGGCGATGGCGGGCGTGGGGATGACGATGAGTTCGGCGTTCTTCAGCGCCGCACCGATGTCGGCAGTGGCGAGCGTGATCGGCACTTCGCGCACGCCTTCGGCGTCTTTCAGCGTGATCGCTCCGGCGCGGACGACGGGTTCCAGCGCCGCGGCGTCGCGGCGCCACAGGCGCACCTCGTGGCCGGTTTCAGACAGGTCGGCGGCGGCCGCATAGGCGCCGTGACCACCCCCAAGAATCGCAATTTTCATGTCGAAAGTCGAAAAGCAGGTGTCGATGAACCGGCGGCCGCAGGACGGACCCGGGGAAGCAATGCGCTATTACATTACTTTTCATCGATTCAGGTGTCAATCAAATTCGACGACACCGGGCTGCTCGGAAACCCGAAATGAAAAAGCCCGCGTTCGTGAGAAGCGCGGGCTTTCTTGGAGAGTCGGCCATCAGGCCGCTCGGCAAGCGGGATCAGCGGGTGGGCTTGAACGCGCGCTTTTGCGCGTCGCGGGGGACGAACACCTTGCCCGGGCCGCCGTGGCCGGCGCCATTGCCGCGGGGCGCAAAGCCCTCGCGCGGCGCGAAACCTTCGCGGGGAGCGAAGTCGCCACGGCCACCGCCGTTGCCGCCGCGCGGGGCGCTGTCGCCCCAGCCCGGCTTGCGGCCATAACCGCCGCCGCCGTTGCCTTCGTCACGGCCGCCGCCGAAACCGGCGTTCTGGCCGCCGAAGCCGCCGGTACGCGGGCTCGGAGCGCGCGAACCGCGGTCGTTGAAGCCGCTGGCACCGGCGTAGTTGCTGTTGCCGCCGCCGAAGCCGCCGGCATTGCCACCGCGATGGCCGCCACCGCCGCCACCGAACTTGCGGTCGCGCGAATGGTTGTCACGGCCGCGGCCGCCGAAGTCGCCTTGCGGGCGGGATTGCGGCATGCGCTGCTGCGGCTCCATGCCCGGCACCACTTCCGCCTTGAACTGCTGGCGGCTGTATTGCTCGATGTCCATGATCTTGCGGCGATCGCGGAACTCGGCAAACGTGATGGCCAGGCCATCGCGGCCGGCACGGCCGGTACGGCCGATACGGTGGGTGTAGTCCTCGGCCTTCATCGGCAGGCCGAAGTTGAAGACGTGGGTGATGGTCGGCACGTCGATGCCGCGGGCGGCAACGTCGGTGGCCACCAGGATCTGGACCTGGCCTTGGCGCAGCGCCATCAGGCGGCGGTTGCGCAGGCCCTGGCTCAGGGCGCCATGCAGCGCCACGGCGCTGAAGCCGTCTTGCTGCAGATCGTTGGCGAGGCCGTCGCACTCGACCTGCGTGCTCGCGAACACGATGGCCTGGTTGATGCTGGTGTCGCGCAGCCAGTGGTCGAGCAGCTTGCGCTTGTGCTGGGCGTTGTCGGCCCAGAACAGCACCTGCTTGATGTTGGCGTGCTTTTCCTGCGGGCTGTCGATGGTCACGCGCTGCGGTTCGCGCATCACGCGGGTGGCCAGTTGCTGGATGCGCGGCGCGAAGGTGGCGCTGAACATCATGGTCTGCTGGCGCTCGATGGTGAGCTGGTTGACTTCCGCCAGGTCGTCGGCAAAGCCGAGGTCGAGCATGCGGTCGGCTTCGTCGACCACCAGGAACTTGACCTGATCGAGCTTGATCTGCATCGAGCGCTGCAGGTCGAGCAGGCGACCCGGCGTGGCGACGACGAGGTCGGCGTTCTGCAGGCGGGCGATCTGGAGCTGGTAGGGCATGCCGCCCACCACGTTGGCGATGCGCAGGCCGCGGCAGTGGCGAACCAGTTCGATGGCGTCATGCGCGACCTGCTGCGCGAGTTCGCGCGTCGGGCACAGGATGAGGGCGCCGGGGGTGGCGGCCTTGAAATGACGGGCGTTGGTCGGGTCCTTGCGCTTCGGCTTCTTCGGCACGGTTTCACCGCGGGCGGCGGCTTCGGCGGCCTGGCGCTGGAATTCGGCCTTGGCTTCGGCTTCGGCTTCGGCCTGGCGCTTGATCAGCGTGTGCAGCACGGGCAGCAGGAAGGCGGCGGTCTTGCCCGAGCCGGTCTGGCTGGACACCATCAGGTCGACGAAGCGCGCCGATTGGGCGGTACCGGCCTGCTCGCCCATGGCGATCGGGATGACCTTTTCCTGGACGGTGGTGGGCTGGGTGAAGCCCATGTCGGCCACGGCGGCGATCAGTTCGGGCGCGAGGCCCAGCTTGATGAAGCCGTTGGGCTTGGCGGGCTCTTCGGCCACGGCCGCTTCGGGAGCGGCGGCGTCGAGCGCCTCGAGGATGGGAGCCTCGGAAACGGTGTCCACGACAGCGGTGAACTCGTTGTTGGTAGCGGATTGCACAGGCGCGAAGTCGCCCTGCGCTTCAAAAGCGTCGGTCATGTATATCAATCTCAAACGCGAGCGCTGCCGTGGGCGGCGCCCCGTTGGTGGTTAAAAACATCAACCATCCAACGACATTCAGCTTCAGGCTTTCGCCTGGGGCTGCGGCCCTTTTTGATCAGCGGATGCGATCGGGCGCGGTGTGCAAGATAGGGAGATGCAAGAGACGCTGGCCGGGCTTGAAACACTTGGGCCCGATCAGCGAAGCCCGCAATTATGGCACGAATCCGGGTTTTTACCTAATCGAAATCAATCTGCCAAACGCAGGAAGGTTTCGCGGTAGTGCGCCAGCTCCTCGATGGACTCGTGCACGTCGGCCAGCGCGGTATGCGCCTGCTGCTTCTTGAAGCTGCTGTAGGCCGTGGGCTTCCAGCGCTTGGCCAGTTCCTTCAGCGTGCTGACGTCAAGGTTGCGGTAGTGGAAATACGCCTCGAGCTTGGGCATGTACTTGACCAGGAAGCGCCGGTCCTGGCCAATGGTGTTGCCGCACATGGGCGAGCCGCTGCGCGGGATGTACCTGGCGATGAACTCCAGCAGTTGCTGCTCGGCGGCGGCCTCGTCGAGCGTCGAGGCCTTGACCTTGTCGATCAGGCCGCTGCGGCCATGGGTGCCCTTGTTCCAGGCGTCCATGCCGTCGAGCACGGCGTCGCTCTGGTGAATGACGAGCACGGGGCCGTCGATGCGGGGCGTAAGGTCGGGGCCGGTGAGGACCACCGCGATTTCGAGCAGGCGCTCTTTCTCGGGGTCGAGGCCGCTCATTTCGCAGTCGAGCCAGACCAGGTTCTGGTCGCTTTTCTTGAGGGTGGGCACGGCGGCCGGGAGCGTCGGGTCAAGTGATTCGGGCATCGCAGGATTGTCGTCGAAGGTCTGCGCCCCAAGATAGCGAGGGCTAAACTCGCCGCTCCCATGTCCTATTCGCTCATCTTCACCATTGCTTTCGCGGTCGCGCTGGTTGCGGGGCTCCTCGTGAAGTTCTGGCTCGCCTCCCGGCAGGTGCGCCATGTGGCGCAGCATCGCGGCACCGTGCCGGCCGCTTTCGCGCAAACCATCACGCTCGCCGCCCACCAGAAGGCGGCCGACTACACCATCGCCAAGGCGCGCTTCGGCCTGATCGAAATGGCCTGGGGCACCGCCCTGCTGCTCGGCTGGACGCTGCTCGGCGGGCTCGACATGCTCAACAAGCTGCTGCTGGCCTGGATAGGCGGCGGCATGGTGCAGCAACTGGCGCTGCTGGCGGCATTCGCGGCCATCGGCGGGCTGCTGGAGCTGCCTTTCACGCTCTGGCAGACCTTTCGGCTCGAAGAGCGATTCGGCTTCAACAAGATGACCTGGAAGCTCTGGCTGGCGGACACGGTCAAGTCGACGCTGCTGGGCGCGGTGATCGGGCTGCCGATTGCGGCGCTCATTCTCTGGCTCATGGGCGCCGCGGGCCAGCTGTGGTGGCTCTGGGCCTGGGGTGCGTGGATGGGCTTCAACCTGCTGCTGATGCTGATCTACCCGACCTTCATCGCCCCGCTGTTCAACAAGTTCAAGCCGCTCGACGACCCCACGCTGAAGGCGCGTGTCACTGCCCTCATGAAGCGCTGCGGCTTTGCCGCGAAGGGCCTGTTCGTGATGGACGGCAGCACGCGCAGCGCGCACGCCAACGCCTACTTCACCGGCTTCGGCGCCAGCAAGCGCGTGGTGTTCTACGACACGCTGCTGCGCCAGCTCAACGCGAGCGAGGTCGAGGCCGTGCTCGCGCATGAGCTCGGCCACTTCAAGCACCGTCATATCGTGAAGCGCCTGATCGCCATGTTTGCGCTGAGCCTGGCCGGTTTTGCGCTGCTGGGCTGGGTGTCGACGCAGGTCTGGTTCTACACCGGCCTGGGCGTGCAGCCCAACATGGCGGCGCCAAACAGCGCCCTCGCGCTGCTGCTGTTCATGCTCGCCGTGCCGGTGTTCGGCTTCTTCGTGGCGCCGCTGCCAGCGCGCCTGTCGCGCAAGCACGAATTCGAGGCCGACGCCTACGCCGTGGCGCAGACCAGCGGTGCCGACCTGTCGGCCGCGCTGCTCAAGCTCTACCAGGACAACGCATCGACGCTCACGCCCGACCCGGTGTTCGTCAGCTTCTACTACTCGCACCCGCCGGCCTCGGAGCGCCTTGCGCGCATGACGGCCGCCTGATCCCTTCACCTCATTCAGAAGAAGCCTCCCATGAGCAGCATGTTCAAGCCCAAAGACTGGAAGAATCTTCCTCCCCGCAAGGCGCTGAGCGCCACCGAGATCGTCGCCGGCCTCGCGCGCCTGGACGGCTGGAAGCTCACCGGCGACGGCGCCGACGTCGCCATCGAGAAGACTTTCACCTTCTCCAACTACTTCGAGACCATCGCCTTCGTGAACGCGCTGGCCATGGTGGCGCATACGCAAGACCATCACCCCGACCTGTCGGTGCACTACAACCGCTGCGTGGTGCGCTTCAACACGCACGACGTGAGCGGACTGTCCGCCACGGACTTCGACTGCGCGCGCCAGGCGGACGCGCTGGTGGCCGCTCCGGCCGCCGCTGCCGCATGACGGTACCTGCCCTTGGCTAAGCCGGGCCGCCGCGCCGCGCCAGCAGCAGCCGCAACTGCTGCAAAGGCCCTCCAGGACGGCCTCGTCGTCGCCAGCCACGGGCGTCACTGCCTGGTCGAGACACCCACGGGCGAGCGGCTGATCTGCCATCCGCGCGGCAAGAAGAGCCAGGCCGTGGTTGGCGACCGCGTGCATTGGCAGGCCAGCGAAGACGAAGGCACGATCGAGCAGGTGCTGCCGCGCCGCAACCTGTTCTACCGGCAGGACGAAATCCGCACCAAGTCTTTCGCGGCCAACCTCGACCAGGTGCTGATCCTGATCGCGGCCGAGCCGGAGTTTTCCGAACATCAGCTGGCCCGCGCGCTGATCGCGGCAGAGGCCGAGCGCATCACGCCGATCATCGCGCTCAACAAGAGCGACCTGGTCGAGCCCTTCGAGCGCGCCTGGACCAAGCTGGCGCCCTACCGGCGCATGCACCACGGCGTACTGCCGCTGTCGCTGAAGGCCTCGGGCGAAGCCGACTACGCCTCGCTGATGAAGCTGCTGTCGGGCAAGTCGACACTGGTGCTCGGTCCATCGGGCTCGGGAAAGAGCACGCTGACCAACCTGCTGGTGCCGGGCGCGAGCGTGCTGACCCAGGAGATTTCTCAGGCGCTGAATTCGGGCAAGCACACGACCACCAGCACCACCTGGTACTGGATCGACGAAGCGCGCACCACGGGCCTGATCGACTCTCCGGGTTTTCAGGAATTCGGCCTGAACCACATCGCGCCGATGCAGCTCGCGGGGCTCATGCCCGACATTGCCGAGCACGCGAACGACTGCAAGTTCTACAACTGCACCCATCTGCACGAGCCGGGCTGCGGCGTGATCGCGAATGTCGCCTCGGCCGATGGGCAAGGCGCCATCAGCGCGAGCCGCTACAAGATCTATGGCGAACTCTTCGCCGAACTGAGCCAGAAGCGGTACTGAAACCGCCCCTCAGTTGACCCAGGTCCGGTACGAATTCCAGGTCGGGTCGAAAGCCAGGTCGAGCGTCACCGGCAGCTCCGAGTTCTCCTGGATGGATTGCGCATGCGCAATTGCCGCCTCGGGGTGCGCCACATGGAAGTTGATGGTGCGCACGCCCTCCTCCAGCACGACGTGCGTGCAGCAGCCGTCCTCGTGCGTCTGCAGCAGTGCCGTCAGTTGGTCGCCGAAGAGGCGCGCTTCTTCCAGCTCCTCGCCAGACTCAACCGGCACCGCGGCCGAGAGCCGGTGGCACAGGTCGGCGCGCCCCACCAGCGCGGCGGCGGAGTCGTTGCGCATGACGATCAGCTCGACCTCGCCGCCGTCCTCGGTGTCTCGGGTGGCGCTCAGTGCGGACCATGCATGTTCGCCCACCGGAAACAAGCCGGTGTGACCGAGTTCCTCGCGCCAGCAGCTGTCGAAAAGCGGCACGAAATCATCGAGCGGCACGCCGTCGAAAGAAGCCTGCTCGCCGGCCTCGACATAGTCGACCGGCCCGACCTTGATGGCCGTGTCGTACTCGCCCAGGATGTGGTCGAGCATGATCAGGCTCATGTGGCGGGCGTGGTCCTGCATGTCCATGGGGATGGGCTTGGCAAAGCCGATCTCCAGCGCCACGAGGCCCTTGTAGCGCTCGTGCTTCACCAGCACGTCCGCGCTCGATAGCTCGAAGTCGTCCATGCGGATGCTGAAGCCCCTGCCCATGCGCTGCCGGAAGGCCTCGACCTCCACCTGAGGCAGCGCGGGGGCGCTCTGCACCAGCACCATCACGTCGTCGAAGTCTTCCACCGATCCATGCGCCGTGACCACGAACGTGAACGCGGGCGAATCACCCGCCACCTCCACTGCAAGCTTCGGAAAGGAGGGCTCCAGCAGCCCGTTCAGGGCCTCCATCAGCTCACGGCCAGGCAATGCGCGCAGGCTCTCGAGCTGGCCGCTCACGGCTTGCCAGAAGCTGGCGCAGGCTGTTGAGCGCGGGTCGGTGTCGAGGGTCGGCATCGCCGGGGCTTCCTTCATGGCGCGGGAGTGTGGAGGATGTCTTGCAGATGTTGGACGAGCAGGCTGCACTGCTCGCGCGTGCCGATGCTGATGCGCAGGTATTGCGCGATCCGCTGCTGCCTGAAATGCCGCACCAGCACCGCGCGCTCGCGCAGCAGTGCGGCCAACTCGGCCGCATCGCGCTGCGGATGGCGCGCGAAGACGAAATTGGCCTGCGAAGGCAGCACTTCGAAGCCCAGGTCCTCGAGCTGCAGCGTGAGGCCTTCGCGGGTGTGGATGACCTTGTCGCATGCGGTCCGAAATGCGGCCTCGTCCTCGAGTGACGCCACCGCGCCGGCCAACGCGAGCCGGTCGATCGGGTACGAATTGAAGCTGTCCTTCACGCGCACCAGCCCGTCGATCAGATGCGACTGGCCGCATGCGAAGCCGACCCGCAGGCCGGCCAGCGAGCGCGACTTGGACAGCGTCTGCACCACAAGCAGGTTCGGATACTTGCCGACCAGCGACAGCGCGCTCTCGCCGCCGAAATCGACATAGGCCTCGTCGACAAGCACCACGCGGTCAGGGCACGCCTGCAGCAATTGCTCGATGCGCGAGAGCGGCAGGCCGATGCCCGTGGGCGCGTTCGGGTTGGCGATGACGATGCCGCCACAGCCCTTGCGGGCACGCGCCGCGAGCGCGTCGATGTCGATTCGCAAGCCCTCGTCGACCGGCTGCAGCTCGCAGGCGATGCCGTAGATCTGCGCATAGACCTTGTAGAAGCTGTAGCTCACGTCGGGCATCAACAACGGCTCGGCTTGCTGGAAGAACGCGAAGAAGGCATGAGCCAGCACCTCGTCGGAGCCGTTGCCCGCGAACACCTGGTCGACGCGCAAGCCGTGGCGCCTCGCAACGGCCTCGCGCAGCGCCAGCGAGGTCGGGTCGGGGTAGAGCTCCAGGCCGTTCGCCGCGGCACGCTGGGTGGCCTCGACGACGCCCTGCGAAGGTGGATACGGGTTCTCGTTGGTGTTGAGCTTGACGAGGTTCGCGATGCGCGGCTGCTCGCCGGGCACGTAGGGTTCGAGCGCGCCGATGCGCGGGCTCCAGAAAGCCGGTACTTGGGTGGTCATGAAGGGTTCCTCGCCGGCTCAGCCGAGCAGGCGCGCAAGCGTGAGCAGTGCCAGCAGCACCATCCACATCACGACCGAACGCCAGACCAGGCCGACGACGCTGCGCAGGTGGCCGGGCTCGGGCTCGCGCCCGGGCGTGCTGCCGCTGTCCGGCGCGCGGCCGTCGGCGATGGTGTCGCCGGCCTGGGCTCGCGACAGCGGGTCGAGCGTGGGAATGGGCCGCAGCGAGCCGCCACCGAGCCGCACGTTGACCGCGCCGGAGGTGGCGGCCAGGATCACGCCGTCGTTCTCGCTCGGAAAGCGCTGCGCATCGTTGCGCCAGCAATCGATCGCTTCCTCGAAGCTGCCGACGACCGCAAAGCCGAGCGCCGTGATGCGCGCGGGCAGCCAGTCGACCGCATGCCAGGCGCGGTCGGCCGCCTCTTGCACCGCGACGCTCGAAGGCTGCACCGCGGCGCCGTTCTTGTGGGCCCAGTAGCGCGACACGAACTCGCTCATGCGATAGAACACAGCACCGGCCGGCCCGAGCCCGATGGCCGCGATGATCGAAAACCACGCGAGCACGCCGAACACATGGCGGTGCGCGGCGATTACCGAATGCTCGATGACGTGGCGCACGATTTCGCTGCGCGGCAGGTCCGCCGCATCGACGCCCTGCCAGTGCGCGAGCAGCGAACGCGCGAGCGGCTCATCGCCCTCGTCGAGCGCGTCGCGGATGTCGGTGAAATGGTGGCTGAACTGCCGGAAGCCCAGCGTGACGTAGAGCACAGCAATGCTCCAGAGCACCGCAAACGGCAGGCCCAGCGTGAGCACCAGCAGCCAGTGCACGCCCAGCGCGATGAGCGTGGGCACGAACACCGCAAGCCCCCATGCGATCCATCCGTGATGCGGCTTGCCCGCGTCGAAGTTGCGGCTGGTCCAGCGGGTCCACGCCAGAACGCTGCCGTACACGGGGTTGTGCGGGCCCAGCGGCCGCACCTGCTCGATCAGCAGCGCGCACAGGATGGCAAAGAAGCTCATCCTTCGATGATAGCGATCCAGCCTGAAGGTTCAGGCCGCAAGAAAACGATAGAGATTGCGCAGCATGCCGGCCGTCGCGCCCCAGACGAAGCGCTCGCCGGGCCCGTCCTGGTAGGGCATCGAATACCACTCGCGCTTGCGGCCGTCGGTTGCGCTCACGGCGTGGCGGCGGTGGTTGGCCGGGTCCATCAGCCACGCAAGCGGGACTTCGAAGGCCTGCGCCACTTCGTAGGGGTTGATGGTGAGTTCGAAGTCGGGCTGCACCAGCGCGACCACGGGCGTGACGATGAACGAGGTCACGGTCGTGTAGGTCGGCAGGCTGCCGAGCACTTCGATGAATTGCGCGGAGAGACCTACCTCTTCCCAGGCCTCGCGCAACGCGGCGGCGGAGATGTTGGCGTCTTCCGGATCGACACGGCCGCCTGGAAACGCGACTTGTCCCGAATGGTTCGACAGGTGCGTGGTGCGCTCGGTGAGCAGCACGGTCGCTCCCTCGGGACGCTGCACGATCGGCACCAGTACGGCGGCCTGCGCGGGTGCGCGGTCGATCATTGTTGGCTCGCGGCGCAGCTCGGGCGTCCATTCCGGCGGGTTGACGAAACGCGCGCGCAGGGCCTGCGCCGTCAGTTGCCCGGCCGACACGGCGGGCAAGCCATCACTGCCATCCACGAAAGGCGCCTCGCGCGGATCGAACTGCAGCAGCGTGGGCGGCACCACGGCATTGACGGGTTCGAGGGGCGCGGATTGCATGGGGACGGCGATGTTGGTCAAGAGATGAAGTGGCGGGGAACCGGCTGGAGGGAGTAGAGCGTAAAAACGCGGTGCTGTCTTTCGGGCCGTGTCCCGTGCGGAGCACCAACGCAAAAAGCCGCCAGAGCGGCGGCTTTTCTTGCACGGCAGGAAGGCAGCTGATTAAGCGGCCGACGCAGCCGTCGACTTGCTCGGCAGCTTTTCCTTGATACGTGCCGAACGGCCGCTGCGGTCGCGCAGGTAGTACAGCTTGGCGCGGCGCACATCGCCACGGCGCTTGACTTCGATGCCGGCGATCAGCGGGCTGTAGGTCTGGAACGTACGCTCCACGCCTTCGCCGCTGGAGATCTTGCGCACGGTGAAGCCGCTGTTGAGGCCACGGTTGCGCTTGGCGATCACGACGCCTTCGTAAGCCTGCACGCGCTTGCGGGTGCCTTCGACGACGTTCACGCTGACGATGACCGTGTCACCGGGCATGAAATCGGGGATGGTCTTGCCGAGACGGGCAATTTCTTCCTGCTCGAGGGTCTGGATGAGGTTCATGATTTCCTGATATTCGATCGTGTCGGGCTACACAAAAGGCGCTTTGGCTTTCACGGAAGAACCGTGAGAAGACCGGGCGCGGCCGGGCAGAGGATCGGGGAGCCGACGATTATAGCTTTTTTTTCAGCACGGCCTCATCGGCCTTCCCAAGGCGGCCGGCGGCGCGGGCCGCCTCGATCAGTTCGGGGCGCCGCTCGGCCGTGATGGCGAGGCGCTGGTCGCGTCGCCAGCGCTCGATCTGCGCATGGTGGCCGGAAAGCAACGGTGCCGGCACGCCCTGCCCGTTCCATTGCTCGGGACGGGTGTAGTGGGGACAGTCGAGCAGGCCGTCGAGCGCGGGGTTGAAGCTGTCCTGCACATGGCTTGCTTCGTCGCCCAGCACGCCCGGCTGCAGGCGGGCCACGGCGTCGAGCAACGCCATCGCCGCGATCTCGCCGCCGGAGAGGACGAAATCGCCGAGGCTGACCTGGTGTGTGATGCGCGCGTCTATGAAGCGCTGGTCGATGCCCTCGTAGCGGCCACAGACCAGCACCGCGCCTTCGCTGGCGGACCAGCGCTCGACGGCTTCGTGCCGCAAGGCCTCGCCGATGGGCGAGAACAGCACCACAGGCGCCTGCACCCCGCGCGCAGCCAAGGCCGCGTCGAGGCAGGCAGCCAGCGGCTCGGCCATCATCACCATGCCAGGGCCGCCGCCGAACGGACGGTCGTCCACGCGCTTGTAGTTGCCCTGCGCATAGTCGCGCGGATTCCAGAGCACCACCTCGACCTGCTTCGATTCGTAGGCGCGGCGCGTCACGCCGCTGGCCAGGAAAGGCGCGAACAGCTCGGGAAACAGAGTGATGACGTCGAAGCGCATGCCGCGCGAGCGCCGATCAGAACTCGGGCTGCCAGTCGACCGTGATGAGCCGGCCGGGCAAGTCGACCTTGTCGACGAAGACGGAAACGAAGGGCACCATGCGCTCGACGGCCTTGCCGTCTTCCTCGGCGGCAAGCACCAGCGTGGTCTGCGGGCCGGTGGCGAGCAGTTCGCGCACCGTGCCAAGCACCACGCCTTCGCGGTTGACCACGGACAGGCCGATCAGGTCGACCCAGTAGTACTCGTCCTCGCCGGCGGTGGGAAAGCTGGAGCGCGGCACGAAAACTCGTGCGCCTCGCAGGGCTTCGGCTGCAGTGCGGTCGGGCACGTCCTCGGACGTGGCGACGATGCAGTCGGAATGTTCTTTGGCTTCGCGGATCGCAAGCCGGAAAGCGGTGCTCGCAGAGGCTCCGGGAGCCTGCAGGAACCAGCGCTTGGAAGAAAAAAGCGCCTCGGGCTGGGCGCTATGGGGAAGGACCTTGAACCAGCCCTTGATTCCCCATGCATCGGCGATGCGCCCTACTTCGATCGCATCCGCCGGCAATTCGGCGGCTTCGAGTGTGGGCAGCATCGCCGTGCGGGGCGGCTTAGGCCGCCGCCTTGGGAGCTGCCGCGGCAGCTTGCTTGATCAGGCGCAGAACGGTGGGCGAAGCTTGTGCGCCGACGCTCTTCCAGTACGCCAGGCGGTCCTGGGCAATACGGATGCTTTCTTCGTTTTCCTTGGCGGTCGGGTTGTAGAAGCCCAGGCGCTCGATGAAGCGGCCATCGCGGCGAACGCGCTTGTCCGACACGACGATGTTGAAGAACGGACGGCCTTTGGAGCCGCCGCGGGAGAGTCGAATGACGACCATGATTTATCCTTGGGTGGTCAGCAAGCCTTGTGGATTAAGAAAAGGCCTGCTCACAATGTTCTTCCAGCGTCGAGACACGCGACATGGCCACCCGGCCAGCGACACGCTGAAAAGCCCGCGATTATAGCCCGACACGCGTTTTCCCCGAATTTCGGCCTCGCGCCATCCGTTTTTCTCCCATGCCCCTGACCATCCGCCCCAGCCGCGACGAAGACGTCGCAGCCATCACGGCCATCTACGCCCATCACGTGCTGCACGGCACCGGCACCTTCGAGACGGAGCCTCCCTCCCCTGCCGACATGGCCTCTCGTCGCGCCGACGTACTGGGCAAGAACCTGCCGTACCTGGTCGCGGAAGAAAACGGCGAAGTGTTGGGTTTTGCCTACTGCAACTGGTTCAAGCCACGCCCGGCCTACCGTTTTTCGGCCGAAGACTCGATCTACATGTCCGAGTCAGCACGCGGCAAGGGTCTGGGCGCCAAGCTGCTCGCCGCGCTGTCCCAGGCTGCCGAGGCGGCCGGCGTGCGCAAGCTGATTGCGGTGATCGGCGACTCGGCCAACGCGGGCTCCATCGGCGTACACCGCGGCCAGGGCTTCACGCACGTGGGCGTGCTGAAGGACTGCGGCTGGAAGTTCGGCGAATGGCGCGATGTCGTACTGATGGAAAAAGTGCTCGGCGAAGGCAGCACCACCCGACCCGAGTAAAACCCGCATGAAAAACAAGACCACCGCCGCCTGGCTCACCTTCCTCGGCGGCCCGCTCGGCCTGCACCGCTTCTACCTGCGCGGCATGGGCGACTGGCTCGGCTGGCTGCTGCCCATTCCCACGGCGCTGGGCATCTACGGCATCGAGCGTGTGCGCATGTACGGCGTGGACGATGGCGTCAGCTGGGCACTCATTCCGCTGCTGGGCTTCACCATCGCCGGCTGCGCGCTGACGGCCATCGTCTACGGCCTCATGACGCCGGAAAAGTGGAATGCCCGCTTCAACTCGAGCGCCGCAGCCGACGCAGCGCCCGGCCGCACGAACTGGTTCACCATCGGCGCGGTGGTGCTGTCGCTTTTCTTCGGCAGCACGATCCTGATGGCGAGCATCGTTTTCAGTTTCCAGCGTTACTTCGAGCACCAGGTCGAAGAGGGGCGAAAGATTTCGCAGTGACTGCAGTAACGGCAGCCGCTCAGAACAGCTGCATGCTGACCCAGTAGGCAATCGCCGCCACGAAGGCCGACGCCGGGATCGTGAAGATCCACGCCCACACGATGTTCCCTGCCACGCCCCAGCGCACCGCGCTCGCGCGCTGCGTGGAGCCCACGCCGACGATGGCACCGGTGATGGTGTGCGTGGTCGACACCGGAATGCCCAGCGCGGTGGCCAGGAACAGGGTCAGCGCCCCGCCGGTCTCGGCGCAGAAGCCGCCCACGGGCTTGAGCTTGGTGATCTTCTGGCCCATCGTCTTCACGATGCGCCAGCCGCCGAACATGGTGCCCAGCGCGATGGCGGCGTAGCAGCTCACGATGGTCCAGGTCGGCGGATTAGCGTCGCCGGCATTGGCGTAGCCGGTGGCGATCAGCAGCATCCAGATGATGCCGATGGTCTTCTGCGCGTCGTTGCCGCCGTGGCCCAGGCTGTAGGCACCGGCAGACACAAGCTGCAGCCGGCGGAACCAGCGGTCCACGCGCGACGGCGTGGCGCGCCGGAAGCCCCAGGCCACCACGACCATCATCATCGAACCGAGCAGGAAGCCCAGCAGCGGCGACACGAAGATGAAGGCCACCGTCTTCCAGATGCCCGAGGCCACCAGGCCGCCGGTGCCCGTCTTGGCGATCACGGCGCCCACGATGCCGCCGATCAGCGCATGCGACGAGCTGCTCGGAATGCCGTAGTACCAGGTGACGAGGTTCCAGCTGATGGCCCCCACGAGCGCACCGAACACCACGTGCACGTCGACGACGCCCGGCTGGGCGATGCCCTTGCCCACCGTGGCCGCCACGCTCAGGTGGAAGACGAAGATCGCGATCAGGTTGAAGAACGCCGCGAACACCACGGCCTGCCCCGGCTTGAGCACCCCGGTGGAAACCACCGTCGCAATCGAATTGGCGGCGTCGTGGAACCCGTTCATGAAGTCGAACAGGATCGCGAGCGCGACCAGCACTATCACCACCCAGAGGGCGACCTGAACCGTTGCCATCGGTCGCTACCCGCTCAGGAGTTCTCGAGGACGATGCCCTCGATCACGTTGGCCACGTCCTCGCACTTGTCGGTGATCGTCTCCAGCAGTTCGTAGATCGCCTTGAGCTTGATGACCTCGCGCACGTCCGGCTCCTCGCGAAACAGCTTGCTCATGGCGCTGCGCATGACGCGGTCGGCGTCCGACTCGAGGCGGTCGATTTCCTCGCAGGTCTTGAGCGTCGCCTCGGCCACGGCCGGGTCGGCGATCTTGCCGAGGAACTTGACGGCGTCCTTCAGGCGGTCGCAGCACTTCACGCTCAGGGCCGTGAGGCGCACGATCTCGTCGGTCATGTGGCGCACGTCGTACAGCGCCATGGTCTCGGCCGAGTCCTGGATCAGGTCGGCCACGTCGTCCATCGTGTTGATGAGCTTGTGGATCTGCTCGCGGTCGATGGGCGTGATGAAGGTCTTGTGGATCAGCCGGTTGACGTCGTGCGTCACGCGGTCGGCGGCGCGCTCGGCGTTGTCGACGTCGCGGTTGTACTGCTCGCGCAGGTGCACGTCGCTGTAGTTGGCGACCAGTTGCTCGAACGCCCTGGCCGCCTCCACGATGCGCTCGGCGTGCTGGTTGAACATCTCGAAGAAATTGCCCTCGCGGGGCAGCAGCTTGCCGAACATGGAAACTCCTGGGGTGCGCCAATCACAATTTCATGACGCCTTCATGAAAAAACCGGCGAAGTTTAACGGGCGCGCGAGTCCAATCCGGCCCGACAGGCTTTTCGAGGCCGACGGAACGCCGGAAATTCAGGTCGGCAAGCGCAGCACCGGCAGGTGCCAGCCGCCATAAATGCCGCCCATGCGGAGCGCCACGATCAGCAGCACGCCTGCATGAAAGGCCCAGCGGCGCGGCGTGCCGGCGGCCTGCAGCAGCAGGTAGGCCGCAATGCCCGCGATGGCGGCCGAGCCGTAGATGCCGCTGCTCAGCAGCAGCGGAATGCGGGCGGTGAACACGTCGCGCAGCAGGCCGCCGGCCGCGCCGGTCATGGTGCCGACAAGTATCACGATGACGGCCGGCAGGCGCCTTTCCTCGGCCACCTGCGCGCCGGTGATGGCAAACAGGCCGAGCCCCAGTGCGTCGGCAACGGCCAGCGAATGCTCGTGCAGGGGCATCCAGTGCACCCAGGCGATGGTGAACACCGCCGCGGCCAGGATCACGTAGACATGGCGGGTGTCGCGGATCCAGAACACCGGATGCCGGTCGAGCAGCAGGTCGCGCAGCGTGCCGCCGCCCACCGCGGTGACAGAAGCGATCACCACCACGCCCAGCCAGTCGAGGCCCGCGTGGCCGGCCGCCAATGCCCCACTGACCGCGAAAACCGCCACGCCGGCGAGATCGAGGACGTAGAGCAGCACGGCCGTCTAGACGATGCGCTTGACCACCTGGCCCGTGACGCGCGCCAGCGCCGCGCGCGGCACCTTGTCGGGCGCGATTTCGGCAAGCGGCTTCAGCACGAAGGCGCGTTCCCGCATGCGGGGATGCGGCAGGGTCAGGGTCGGCGTGTCGATCACCGAATTGCCGTGCATCAGCAAGTCGAGATCGAGCGTGCGCGGCGCATTGGGAAAGGGCCGCTCGCGGCCGGCCTGCGTCTCAAGGCGCTGCAATGCCACCAGGAGCTGCTCGGCATCCAGGCCGGTGCGCACGGCCACCACGGCATTGATGAAATCAGGGCCTTCGGCGTCCACCGGCTCGCTGCGATAGAGCGACGAACGGGCCGTCACCTGGGTTCGCTGCAGCGCGCCGATCGCGGCCATGGCCGCCTTCACTGCCGCTTCGGCATCGCCGAGGTTGGCGCCGATGGCGACGAAGGCCTGCACGGTCGGGTAGTCCTCGCGCGGACCGCGGGGGCTGCGCGAGGGGGCACGGCTGGGTGCGCGGCGTGCGGGCGGGCCGCTCCTGGCACCGGCTGCCGGCGGCTTGCCCGCGGCGCGCGCCGGCGCGGCCTTTGGCTTGCCTGCCTTGGCCGCAGGGCTTTTTTTCTTGCCGTCCTTCGGCTGGTCGGACGCGCTCATTCGGCTGCGGCGCTGCCGCCACCCTCGCCACCGCCCGCGGGACGCGGCTTGCGGCGGCGCCGGCGCTTGCGCGGCGCCGCGGCTTCGCCATCGGGCGGAACGGCGCCGGCCTCGACTTCGACCTCGTCGTCCGGCTCCGCATCCTGGCCGCGGCTCTGGTTCTGGGCCGGGTTCTGGCGAGGCGCGGGCTCGTTGCGCAGCTTGGCTGGCGCGGCGGTGTCGCGCACCCGCACGCGCTGGCGCACCTTCTGTTCTTCGCGCACCTGCTCCAGCAGGTCTTGCCGGCGCACGTCGTCGGCGATGCTGAATTCCTGCCACCACTCGGCAATCGCCTCGCTGACCTCGCCCACGTCGGCGCGCAGGCGCATGAAGTCGAAGGCCGCGCGAAAACGCGCCTGCTCGACCAGGCTGTAGGGCGTGGAGCCGGTGCGCTTGTCGAAGCGCGGCTGCATCATCCAGATCTCGCGCATGTCGGCGGCCAGCTTGCCGCGGCCCGACACGTCGCCGATGCGGGCGTTGAACACGTCGTCGATGGCGTCCTGCAGAGCCGGGAACGGCGCCTGCGGGCGCTGGCCGCGCTGGCCTTCCTGGCGCTGGGCCCAGCCGTCGCGCACGTCGGCCCACAGCACGCAGGCCAGCAGGAAGCTGGGCGCCACGGGCTTGCCTTCGCCCACGCGGCGGTCGGTGTCCTGCAGGGCGGCCTTCACGAAAGGCTGGTCGGCACGCTCGACCACCACGTCGAGCAGCGGATAGATGCCCCTGGCCAGCCCCAGCTTTTTCAGCTGCTCGACCGTGGCAATTGCATGGCCGGTCTGCAACAACTTGAGCATTTCGTCGAACAGGCGACTCTGCGGCACGTCGGCCAGCAGCTTGCTCGACTCGACCAGCGGGGCCGCGGTCTTGGCTTCCATCTTGAAGCCCAGGGCAGCAAGCTTGGCCGAGAAGCGGATGGCGCGAATGATGCGCACCGGGTCTTCGCGGTAGCGCGTGGCCGGGTCGCCGATCATGCGCAGCGTGAGCTTCTGGGCGTCCTTGATGCCGTTGTGATAGTCGACCACGACCTGGTTGGCCGGGTCGTAGTACATGGCGTTGACGGTGAAGTCGCGGCGCGCAGCGTCTTCTTCCTGCGGGCCCCAGACGTTGTCGCGCAGCACCCGGCCGCTGGCGTCCACCGCGTGCTTCATGCTCGCGAGTTCGCCCTTGCTGGTGCGCTCGTTGCCCGACACCTGCTCGGCGGCGGCGTTGTCCATGTAGGCGCGGAAGGTCGATACCTCGATCACCTCGTGCTCGCGCCCCCGGCCGTACACCACGTGCACGATGCGAAAGCGCCGCCCGATGATGAAGGCGCGGCGAAACAGCGACTTGACCTGCTCGGGCGTGGCGTTGGTGGCCACGTCGAAGTCCTTGGGGCGCAGTCCCAGCAGCAGGTCGCGCACCGCGCCGCCCACCACGTAGGCCTCGTAGCCGGCCTGCTGCAGCGTGGTGACCACGTTTTTCGCGCGTTCGTCGACCAGGGCCGGATCGATCTTGTGAACCTCTGCCGGCACCTCCTGGCGCTTGCCGAAGCGGCTCTTGCCCTGTGCGCCGCCGGCGGTCTTGCCGAGCAGCTTGTCGATGAATTTCTTGATCATTTGTTGGTTGAAAGCCTAGTTCGCTCTTTTATTCGTTCTCGAGCATGGAGCGGATCAGCGGAATGGTGATCGCGCGTTGCGTCTGCAGGGCATAGCCGTCGAGCTGCGAGAGCAGCTCCATCAGGCTGCCGAGGTCGCGGCTGAAGCGGTGCAGCATGTAGTCGAGCACGTCGTCGGACAGCATCACGCCGCGCGCATCGGCCGCCTGGCGCAGCACCGCGCGGCGTTCGCTTTCGCTCAGCACCTGCAGGTGGAACACATGGCCCCAGCCGAGGCGGGTGCGCAGGTCTTCGCGCAGCGGCAGGTCGGCCGGCGGCAAGGCGCCGGCGGCAACCACGCCGCGCTGCAGGGTCTGGGCGTTGACGAACCAGTTGAAGGCCGCGTGCTGCTGCACCGCGGTGTAGAGGTGGACGTCGTCGAGCAGGACGGCGCCCCAGCGCTCGTCGAACTCGGGCGGCTCCAGCAGGCCGGCATGCAGCCAGCCCACGCTGGCGCCCTGCTCGCGCAGTGCGACACGCACCGATTCGAGCAGGTGGGTCTTGCCGCTGCCGCCGTCGCCCCACAGATAGGTCGGCACCGGCGAGTGCAGCGCGGGGCCGCCGGCGCCGCCCACCCACACTTGCAGGTGCCGAAGCGCCGCCTCGTTGGGGCCGGCAAAAAAGGCGTCGAAGCTGGGGCCCGTCGCAATGCCGATATCGAGCGCGAGCTGTTTCATCCCGGGAAGGTTCATGGAGGGGGCCGCGAGGGCCCTTAAAATCGTGAGGAATTCTATCGGCCCGGCCAACATGGTTACCGGGGCCGCCTTCCGCTCCTACTCCTCGCATCCTTTCGCGTCCTTCCGACCTCGACCATCCATGACCTCCTCCACGCCCACCCCGCTCAGCTACAAGGACGCAGGTGTCGACATCGATGCCGGCGATGCACTGGTCGACCGCATCAAGCCCCTGGCCAAAAAGACCATGCGCGAAGGCGTGCTGGCCGGCATCGGCGGCTTCGGCGCCCTGTTCGAGGTGCCCAAGCGCTACAAGGAACCGGTGCTGGTCAGCGGCACCGACGGCGTGGGCACCAAGCTCAAGCTGGCCTTCGAATGGAACATGCACGACACGGTCGGCATCGACCTGGTGGCCATGAGCGTCAACGACGTGCTGGTGCAAGGCGCCGAACCGCTCTTTTTCCTCGACTATTTCGCCTGCGGCAAGCTCGACGTGGACACGGCCGCTGCCGTGGTCGGCGGCATCGCCCGCGGCTGCGAACTGTCGGGTTGCGCCCTCATCGGCGGCGAAACTGCTGAAATGCCCGGCATGTACCCGGCCGGCGAATACGACCTGGCGGGCTTCGCGGTCGGCGCGGTCGAAAAATCGAAGATCCTCACGGGCCAGAACGTCAAGCCCGGCGACGTGGTGCTGGGCCTGGCCTCGGCCGGCGTGCATTCCAACGGTTTCAGCCTTGTGCGCAAGGTGATCGAGCGCGCCGGCGCCGATCTGCCCGCAACCCTCGACGGCAAGCCCTTCCGCGAAGCCGTGATGGAGCCCACCCACCTCTACGTGAAGCCGGTGCTCGAAGCGCTGGGCAAGCACCCGATCAAGGCGCTGGCCCACATCACCGGCGGCGGCCTGCTGGAAAACATCCCGCGCGTGCTGCCCGAAGGCACGGCTGCCCACCTCAAGAAGGGCAGCTGGCCGCAGACCGAGCTGTTCGCCTGGCTGCAGAAGGTGGCCGGCATCGACGACATCGAGATGAACCGCACCTTCAACAACGGCATCGGCATGGTCGTGGTCATCGACGCGGCCGAAGCCGCCGCCTGTGCCGCCACCCTGCGCGCCGCCGGCGAGACGGTGCATGAAATCGGCGTGATCGCCCCGCGCGGCGAAGGCGCCCCGGTGGTCGTCGGCTGACCGCCGGCTGCTCCGTCCGATTCCCTGAGCAGAGCACGCGACACCCACCGGATGGCCAAGAAGCCGCAACCCATCACCCCCGCCGTTGCGACGGCCCCCATCCAACGCCCCCCGGCCTCGCGCGGGGTGACGATCGCGAGCTACCTGCTGATGCTCGCTGCGCTCCTGCTGGTGATGTGGGAGCACCTGCTGCCCGGATTGCTGTGCGTGTGCATCGGCTTCCTGGCCACGCGCTGGTTCGCTCGGGTGCTCACCGGCGGCCTGCAGCGCATTCCGCCGCTAGGCAGGCGCCCTGAACGGGCCGGCGGCTGGGCCAACGTGCTGGCGGTGATCCTGGTGCTGGTGGGGCCGATCGCGCTGCTCACGCTGCTGCTGTCGCAGGCCCGCGAATACATCGTCGACGCGCCCGACCAGTACCGCGAGCTGCTCGACTACACGGCGCGCACGGTGCTCGAACTGCGCTCCAAGCTGCCCGGCGAAATCGCGGCCTACCTGCCCGAGGGCGCGGCCGAAATCCAGCGCGTGATCGCCAACTACCTGCGCGCGCAGGCCGGTTCGCTGGCCATGGCAGGCCGCGCCTGGCTGCACGGGCTCCTCTTTTCCTATGTGGGGCTGATCGTGGGAGCACTGGCGGCCGTGGCACATGCGCCGCTGCGCCGCCTGCCGCTGGCCGACCAGCTGCACCAGCGCGTGCAGACCTTCGGCGAGGCCTTCGGCCAGATCGTCGCGGCCCAGTTCTGGATCGCCGCCTTCAACACGCTGCTCACGGCCATCTTCCTGCTGTTCATCATGCCGATGTGGGGCGCGCACCTGCCCTACACGCCGGCGCTCATCACCCTCACCTTTCTCGCGGGGCTGGTGCCGATCGTGGGCAACCTGGTGTGCAACTCGGTCATCACGCTGGTGGGGCTGTCGGTGTCGCCGGTCACGGCGGCGGCCTGCCTGATCTTCCTGATCGTGATCCACAAGGCCGAGTACGTCATCAACGCCAAGGTGGTCGGCGCACGCACGCAGATGAGCGTGTGGGAACTGCTGGCCGTGATGTTCGTGGCCGAGGCAGTGTTCGGCCCGGCCGGGCTGGTGGCGGCGCCGCTGTACTACGCGTACCTGAAGAAAGAGCTGCAGGCGGCTGCGCTGGTCTGACCGGCCGGCCGGACAGCGATGTCCGGATCTGATCGATTCTGGTCCGGCACCGAGCGGCCCTTCGACCGGCCGCGAGAAAGAATCGGGGGCATCATCCACTCCGCACCCTTGCGAGCCTCCGCCATGAAAACCTGTCTGATTGTGATCGACGCACAGGAGTCGTTCCGCCATCGCCCCTACTGGAACGAAAGCCTGGCCGCCGCCTATCTGGGCGCCCAGAACGCCCTGATCGAGGGCTGCACCGCCGCCGGCCTGTCGGTCGTGCGGGTCTTCCACACCGACGGGCCGTCGGATGCGAGCAACCCCTTCGCGGTCGAATCGAGCCATGTGCGTTCTATCACCGGGCTGGCGCACTTCGAAGCCGCCGCCACCTTCACCAAGCACCGCCACAGCGCGCTGGTCAACAGCGGGCTCGACGTGTGGCTCACGCAGAACGGCATCGGCCGGCTGATCGTGAGCGGCATCCGCACCGAGCAGTGCTGCGAAACCACCACCCGCCACGCCTCCGACCTGGGCTGGCAGGTCGACTACGTGACCGACGCTACCCTCACCTTCGACATGGTGCAGCCCGACGGCAAGCCGCTGTCGGCCGCCGACATCAAGGCCCGAACCGCCACCGTGCTGCACGGGCGCTTCGCCGCCGTCTGCACCGTGGCGCAGGCGCTGGAACGAGCCGTGGCATGAGCAGCCTGCGTGTAGTGATCCTGGCCTTCGACGGCGTGGAAGCGCTCGATTTCGCAGGCCCCTTCGAGGTGTTCACCACCGCAAGCCGCGTCAGCCAGCGGATGCGCCCCGGCACGGCTGCGCCCTTCGAGGTGGTCTCGGCCGCCGTGGACCAGCCGGTGCAGGCGCGCGCCGGCCTGCAACTGCTGGCCAGCCACACGCTGGCGGACAGCCCGCAAGCCGACGTACTGGTCGTCCCCGGCGGCGTGGTCGATGCGCCGCTGGCGAGCCCCGACACCCTGGGGTGGATCGCCCGCAACGCGACCGGCGCGCAGGTGGTCGCTTCGGTCTGTACCGGCGCCTTCCTGCTCGCGGCAAGCGGCGTGGTCACCAGCAACGCCGTCACCACGCACTGGGAAGACATCGCCGACCTGCGCGCGCAGTTCCCCGCGCTCGACGTGCGCGAAGACGTGCGCTGGGTCGACACCGGCCGCATCGTCAGTTCGGCCGGCATCAGCGCAGGCATCGACATGAGCCTGCACCTCGTGGAGCGGCTGGCCGGCCGCGAACTGGCCGAGCGCACCGCGCGCCAGATGGACTACGCATGGACCCGCAACCCCGCCAGCACCGGCCCATCCGCGTAGTCTTCGTCCTCCTGCCCGGCAGCCTCGTGCTCGACTGGGCCGGCCCGGCCGAGGCGCTGCGCATCGCCAACCAGCGGCTGCGCGCCCTGGGCCAGCCGGAGCGCTTCGCCATCGAGTTCGCGAGCCCCCGGCCGACCGCGATGGGCTCGGTCGGCGTCGCGCTTTCCGGGCTCGCGCCGCTGCCTGCGCAGTGGGACGGCCCTGGCTGGGTCGTGCTGGTCGGGCTGCCCGGCGACACCATCGCCGTCGACACCCCGGAGGCGCAAGACCTGCTGCACTGGCTGCGCGGCCAGCGCTTCGAGCGCGGCGGCCTGGAACTGGTGACGATCTGCGCCGGCGCAGTGCTGGCGGCGCATGCCGGCGCGCTCGCGGGCCGGCGCGCGACCACGCACCACCATCACCTCGGTGAACTGCGCACGGTGGAGCCGCGCTGCGACGTGGTCGCCAACCGGGTTTTCGTGATCGACCCGCCGGTCTACAGCAGCGCGGGCGTGACGACCGGCATCGACCTCGTGCTGCACCGCATCGGCGAACTCTGCGGCGAGGCGCTGGCGGCGCAGGTCGCCCAGACCATGGTGGTGGCGCTGCGGCGCGGCCCGCAAGACCCGGAGCTGTCGCCCTTCCTGGCCTATCGCAACCATCTGCATGCCGCGCTGCACCGCGTGCAGGACGCGGTCAGCGAACAGCCGCAGGCCGACTGGAGCGTGCCGCGCATGGCCGAGGTGGCGCACACCTCGGCGCGGCATCTCACGCGGCTGTTCATGGAGCATGCGGGCGTCGCGCCGCTGGCCTACCTGCGCAGGCTGCGGCTGGCGGCGGCGCAGCTCGCGCTGGCCTCGGGTGCAAGCGTCACGCGGGCGGCGGAGCAGTCGGGGTTCGGCTCCGACACGCAATTGCGCCGTGCGTGGCACCAGTTCGGGTTGCCGGGTTCGCCCTCGGAGGCCGGCCAGGCTTTCAAGACCTGACCGGCTGCGCTCGGCGCCAGGCGTTCACTCGGCCATGCAGGCCCGCGCACGCGCCAGCAGCAACGCACGTTCGCGCGTGTTGCGCGTGAGCGTGGCGGCGCGGTCGAACTCCCTGCGCGCCTCGTCGTGGCGGCCGAGCTTGAACAGCAGGTCGCCGCGCACCGTCGGCAGCAGGTGGTAGCCCTTGAGCGCGGGTTCGTCCATGAGTGCGTCGACCACCTCCAGCCCCGCCGCCGGTCCGAAGGCCATCGACAGCGCGACCGCCCGGTTGAGCTCAACGATGGGCGACGGCGCAAGCTCGGCCAGTGCGTCATAGAGCGCGGCAATGCGCGCCCAGTCGGTTTCATCGGCGGTGCGCGCACGGCCATGGCAGGCGGCAATGGCGGCCTGCAGGGCATAGGGGCCGAGCGCGCCGCCCAGCGACTCGGCGCGTGCGAGCGCGGCCAGGCCGCGGCGGATCAGCATGTGGTCCCAGCGCGCGCGGTTCTGCTTGAGCAGCAACACGGGCTCGCCCGAGGCGCCCACGCGCGCGGCGGTGCGCGAGGCCTGGATTTCCATCAGCGCGACGAGGCCGTGCACCTCCGCCTCCCTGGGCACCAACTCGGCCAGGATGCGGCCGAGGCGCAAGGCTTCGTCGCACAGCGCGGGGCGCATCCAGTCGTCCCCGGCGGTGGCCGAATAGCCTTCGTTGAAGATCAGGTAGATCACTTCGAGCACCGAAGCGAGCCGGCCTTCCAGCTCGCGGCGGCGCGGCACCTCGAAGGGCACGCGCGCCTCGGCCAGCGTGCGCTTGGCGCGAACGATGCGCTGCGCCACGGTGGCTTCGGGCACGAGAAACGCGCGGGCGATCTCGTCGGTCGTGAGGCCGCCCATGAGACGCAGCGTGAGCGCCACGCGCGCCTCGGTCGACAGCACCGGGTGGCAGGCGGTGAACACCAGCCGCAGCAGGTCGTCGCCGATGTCGTCGACCAGCGCCGCATCGACCGCGTCGGTGAAGTCGGCCTGCGCCATTTCGTGTTGCGCATCGAGTTCGCGGCCGATCTCGCCGGCCTTGTGCTCTGCCAGTTGCAGGTGGCGCAGGCGGTCGAGCGCGCGGCGCTTGGCCACGGCGGTGAGCCAGGCGGCGGGGTTGTCGGGCACGCCTTCGCCGGGCCACTGCTCGAGGGCCGAGACCAGCGCGTCCTGCGCCAGTTCCTCGGCCAGCCCCACGTCGCGCACCATGCGCGCGACGGTGGCGATGATCTTCGCGGACTCCATGCGCCACACCGCCTCGACGGTGCGGCGGATGGCGTCTTCGCGGCCCTCTTCTGCGGTCACGGCGACTCCCGCGATACGCCGGGAGGCGTCAGCCGCCGGTCTTGCCGCGGGCCTCGGTCTCGGCGCGCAGGCGGTCTTCCTGGGCGAGCAGCTCGGGCGTCATCGAATCGCCGAAGTCGGCGGCCTCGAACACCTGGCGGATCTCGATCTCGCCTTCCTGGAAGGGGCTGCGCTTGATCCACTCGATGGCTTCTTCCTTCGACTTGACCTGGAACAGCCAGAAGCCGGCCAGCAGTTCCTTGGTCTCGGCGAAGGGGCCGTCGATGACGGTGCGCTTGGTCGGGCCTTCGCAGCGCACGCGGGCGCCCTTGGAACTGGGGTGCAGGCCCTCGCCGGCCAACAGCACGCCGGCCTTGACCAGTTCTTCGTTGAACTTGCCCATGGCGGTGAGGATTTCGGTGCTGGGCATCACGCCGGCTTCGGAATCTGCATTGGCCTTGACCAGAATCATGAATCGCATGTCTTTTCTCCTGAAGTTGATGAGGCTGGGAGCTGCTGGAAACTGCCTGCTCCTGTTCACACGTCGGACGGGCGAAAGTCGGATCGACACGATCGCATCGATCTATTTGTAAATTCGTGTATCAATTCTGAGTCTGGCGCGACCAAGGCCAGAAGCACCGCGGAACCGGCTTCGCCGGGCCGCAGGTGCTGCCCCCTGCAAGGGGGTTGGCGCAGCGACACGAAGTGCGCGAAGCCTGGGGGTGGGTCATAAATAGCCGCAAAAGCGCAACACGTGCCCGTCGGGTTCCCGGATCGCGAATTCGCGCAGGCCCCAGGGCTGGGACACCGGCGGTTCGACAACCGTCACGCCGCGCTTCACGTAGGCTGCATGCAGGCCGTCGATGTCCTTGCCCACGTGGATCACGATTTCGCCGCGCCAGGGCACGGCTCCGCGGGTGTTGCACTGCCACAGCCGCAGGTAGACCGGGTCGCCGTAGCTGCGGTCGCCCTTCTTCACGCGGGCATAGCTGGGCGGCTCACCGGCGATGAAATCGAGCTCGAAGCCCAGCACGTCGCGAAACCAGCGCGCGGCCCGCGACACGTCCGACACCGGCAGCACCGGCTGCACGCCGTGGAACTCATGCAGGGTGCCCAGGTCGGGCGCCGGACTCACACCGGCCTTGGTGTCCATTTCAGTTGGCCATGCGGCGCAAGGCGGCGACGCGCTCGGCGATCGCGTCGATGTCCAGGGCGTCTTCGGCCTTTGCCAGGTAGGTCTCGAGGTCGCGCACGGCCTGCGTGGTGTTGCCCTGCTCCGCATGCGCGATGCCGCGGTCGCGGTATTCGCCCCAGGCGCCGGGCAGCAAGGCGATCAGCCGGTCCTGCACGGCGATGACGCGCAGCCAGTCTTCCTGCGCGTGGTGCACTTCCTTCAGGTTGCGCAGCATGCGGGCGATGATCTCGCGCGAACTGGCCGGCTGCAGGTACAGGCCCAGCGGCACGTCGAAGTCGCCCACCAGGCCGTTGCTGCGCTTGTAGGGCTCCAGCCGCTCGCCAAGTTCTTCGCGCGAGAGCGACTTGCCGGTGAACGGATCGATCACCACCTGACCTTTGGGCAGCGTCACCTTGAGCATGAAGTGGCCCGGAAAACCGATGCCCCGCGCCTGCAGTTCCAGGCCCTGCGCCAGTTCCATCCACAGCACCGCCAGCGAAATGGGAATGCCGCGGCGGGTGCGCAGCACGGCGTTCAGGTAGCTGTTGTCGGGGTCGTAGTAGTCGTTGAGGTTGCCGCCGAAGTTCAGGTCGTTGAAGAAGAACTGGTTCAGCGCGCGCAGCCTGGCCAGCGGGGCCGCGTCGGCGGGCAGGCGGCGCCTGAGGCGGGCAAGGAGCTGATCGACATCGCCCAGCACCTGCTGCACGTCGAGATCGGGGTACTCGTCCTGCGCCAGGCTGGCGGCGGCTTCGAGCAGCGGAAAGTGATCGTCGCTGCGGACCAGCGATTCGAAATATTCCAGCGCGGTGGGAACCTGAAAGCTGAACGTCATGTGTCTTTGTAGAGGAGCCCGCCGGGGGCGTCAAGGCGTGGCGTCAGGGTATTGCAGCCGCCCTCGGAGAGCGCTTTCAGCGGCGCAGGAAACTGCGCAAGCGAACGCCCACCGCCGCCAGAACGCCGAAGTACAGCACCATGGAAGCGGCGATCAGCGCGGCCAGCAGGCCGATGCGCAACAGGCGCTGCTCGCGCAGGCCGATCCAGTCGAAATGGGCCGAGCCCCACACCAGCAGCGCCGCCAGCACCAGCGTGCCGGCCAGCACCTGCAAAGCGAACTTGCCCCAGCCGGGCTCGGGCTTGTAGCTGCCGCGGCGGATCAGGCCGGCCAGCAGCCAGGCCGAATTGACCAGTGCCCCGATGGCGATGGTCAGCGTGAGCGCCGCGTGCTGCAGCACCGGCACCAGGAAGACATTGAGTACCTGCGTCAGCACCAGCACGCCCACGGCGATGAGCATCGGCGTGCGCGTGTCCTGCTTGGCGTAGTAGCCGGGCGCCAGCACCTTGACGGCCACGATGCCGATCAGACCCACGCCGTAGCCCGTCAGCGCGAGGGCGGTGCGCCGCACGGCGTCGTCGGGATAAGCGCCATTATGGAACAGGACGGCCACCAGCGGCTGCGCGAAGAGCAGCAGTGCGACGGCGCACGGCGCGGAGAGCAGCACCACGAGGCGCAGGCCCCAGTCGAGCAGCGACGAATAGCGCGCATCGTCCTTGGCGGCCCGGGCGCCGGCCAGTTGAGGCATCAGCACGACGCCGAGGGCTACGCCGAGCATGGCGGTCGGGAATTCCATCAGGCGGTCGGCGTTGGTCACCCAGGTCACGCTGCCCACCGCGAGGTGCGAGGCAATCTGCGTGTTGATGAGCAGCGATATCTGCGCCACGCTCACGCCCAGCAGCGCAGGCAGCATCAGCCTGAGCACCTTGCGCGTGTTCGGGTCGGTCCACGCGGTGCGCAGCGCCCGAAGGCTCACGCCGATGCGCGGCAGCAACCCGAGCCTGCGCAGCGCCGGGATCTGCAGGCCCAACTGCAGCGCGCCCCCCACCAGCACGCCCACGCATTGCGCGTAGATGGGCTCAATGCCATACCTGCGAAAAAGCGGTGCGCCGATCACGATCGACAGGATCAGCGCGATGTTCAAAAGCACCGGCGAAGCCGCCGGCACCGCGAACTTGCGCCAGGTATTGAGAATGCCCCCCGCCAGCGCCACCAGCGACATGAAGCCGATGTACGGAAACATCCAGCGCGTCATGACCACGGCCGAGTCGAAGCCCGGCAACCCGCTCGCCATGGCCCAGACCATCAGGGGCGCACCGACCACGCCGGCCACGCAGACAATCACCAGCGTCCAGGTCAGCAGCGTGGCGACATGGTCGATCAGTTGCCGCGCTCCTTCCTGGCCGTCTTCGGTCTTGCGCGCGGCCAGCACGGGCACGAAAGCCTGGCTGAAGGCGCCTTCGCCGAACACGCGGCGAAACAGGTTGGGAATGCGGAAGGCGACGTTGAAGGCGTCGGTCAGCGCGCTGACGCCGAAAACCGAGGCGAAAAGCACGTCGCGCACAAGGCCCGTGATCCGCGAAGCGAGAGTCAGCAGGGAGACGGTGGAGGCGGATTTGAGCAGGGACACGGGGGCCGAGTGTAGGCCCCGCCGGCCGCCGGAACGGGCGGATTCGGGCGCGAATTGGGCGAAAGGGCCAACCCGGCCTATAATGGAGGGCTTTGCTGCATCATCCTCAGACACCTAAGGAACTAAATCATGGCATCCGCCAAGCCCAAGAAAAAGAACCCGCGCCTCGCCTCCGGCCGTAAGCGCGTCCGCCAGGACACCAAGCTCAACGCTGCGAACACCTCGCTGCGCTCCAAATACCGTACCGCTGTCAAGAACGTCGAAAAGGCTGTCCTGGCTGGCGACAAGACCAAGGCAAGCGAACTCTTCGCGAAGGCCCAGAGCATCGTCGACACCGTCGCCGACAAGGGCATCTTCCACAAGAACAAGGCAGCCCGCGACAAGAGCCGCCTGTCGGCCAAGGTCAAGGCCCTCGCCCTGGCGCCTGAAAAGGCCGCCGCCTGACACCTGTCAGGCAAGCCCGGACCGGAATTCTCCGGTCCGCCGTTTGATCGGGGTGCGCTGCAGCAAAGTGTAAAAAACCGCCTTCGGGCGGTTTTTTCATGCCTGCTCGGCTCGCAAAAAGAAAAAGACCTGTCTGTCAGGCCTTCTTGGGGGGGATGGGTGTGTCGGGCACCAGGCAGGCCTCGGCTACCTGCAGGTCGTTGTCTTTCGCGAAGTTCACGCAGAAGTCCCAGGCCATGGGCTCGGCATCGCGCAGCGCGCGGTTCACGACCACGCACTTCACGCCGTTGATGGTCGTCGGCACGCACCAGGGGGAGTAGCTCAGGTAGCTGCCGGGAAAGGCGCCGCCGGGGCGGAAGGAGCTCATCACGCCGGCAAGGCGCTCGGCCCAATCGCTCGGGCGAAAGGTCCGTCCATCCTTGGTGATGCCCTGGATGAAGATTTCTTTGGCTGTGGGGGAAATCATCGTTGAATGAGGCGCCCGAGCAGGTGCTGCGGTGCAACACGAGATTCTATCTGCGCCACTTTTTGCATCCTGAACATGGGGCATTGCTGTAATGCGGAATCCTCAACGAAGGCGTCAAACCGCACGCCTAGAATCCGCGTTCCCTATCTGGAGAACCCGAATGAGCGCTACCGCCCAGCCCAACTCGCCCCACGTCATGAACACCTACGGTCGCCTGCCGATCGCACTGTCGCACGGCCAGGGCTGCCGAGTCTGGGACACCGCGGGCAAGGCCTACATCGACGGCCTCGGCGGCATTGCCGTCAACACCTTGGGACACAACCACCCCGAACTGGTGCCCGCGCTGCAGGACCAGCTGACCAAGCTGATCCACAGCTCCAACTACTACCACGTGCCCGGCCAGGAACAGCTCGCCACCAAGCTGACCGAACTGTCGGGCCTCACCAACGTCTTCTTCTGCTCCACCGGCCTCGAAGCCAACGAAGCCGCCCTGAAGCTGGCCCGCAAGTACGGCCACGACAAGGGCATCGAGCGCCCCGAGATCGTCGTCTACGAAGCCGCCTTCCACGGCCGCAGCATCGCCACCCTGTCGGCCACCGGCAATCCCAAGGTGCAGGCCGGCTTCGGCCCGCTGGTCGAGGGCTTCATCCGCGTGCCGCTGAACGACATCGAGGCGCTGAAGAAGGCCACCGAAGGCAACCCGAACGTGGTCGCCGTGTTCTTCGAAACCATCCAGGGCGAAGGCGGCATCCACCCGATGCGCGTCGAATATCTCAAGCAGGTGCGCGCACTGTGCGACGAGCGCGACTGGCTCATGATGATCGACGAAGTGCAGTGCGGCATGGGCCGCACCGGCAAGTGGTTCGCCCACCAGTGGGCGGGCATCAAGCCCGACGTGATGCCGCTGGCCAAGGGCCTGGGCTCGGGCGTGCCGATCGGCGCCGTGGTGGCCGGCCCCAAGGCCGCCAGCATCTTCGGCCCCGGCAACCACGGCACCACCTTCGGCGGCAACCCGCTGGCCATGCGCGCCGGTGTCGAGACCATCCGCATCATGGAAGAGCACAAGCTGCTCGAGAACGCCGCCACCGTGGGCGCCCACCTGAAGGCCGCGCTGGAGCGCGAAATCGGCGGCCTGCCGGGCGTGAAGGAAGTGCGCGGCCAGGGCCTGATGCTGGGCATCGAGCTCGACCGGCCCTGCGGCGTGATCCTGAACCGCGCCTGCGACGCCGGCCTGCTGCTGAGCGTGACGGCCGACAAGGTGATCCGCCTCGTGCCGCCGCTCATCCTGACCATCGCCGAGGCCGACGAGATCGTCGCCATCCTCGCGCCCATCGTCAAAGCCTTCCTGTCGGAGCCTGCACCCCAATGACGACCGCCACCGCGAACACCAACATCCGGCACTACCTGCAGTTCGCCGACTTCACGGCCGACGAATACACCTACCTCTTCGACCGCATGGCGGTCATCAAGAAGAAGTTCAAGACCTACGAGAAGCACCAGCCGCTGGTCGACCGCACGCTGGCCATGATCTTCGAGAAGGCCAGCACGCGCACCCGCGTGAGCTTCGAGGCCGGCATGTACCAGCTCGGCGGCAGCGTGGTCCACCTGACCACCGGCGACAGCCAGCTGGGCCGTGCCGAGCCCATCGAGGACAGCGCCAAGGTCATCAGCCGCATGGTCGACATCGTGATGATCCGCACCTACGAGCAGACCAAGATCGACGCCTTCGCGGCGCACTCGCGCGTGCCGGTCATCAACGGCCTGACGAACGAGTTCCACCCCTGCCAGATCCTGGCGGACATCTTCACGTACATCGAGCATCGCGGTTCACGCGGCGCCGGAGGCGACGCACTTTCCTGCCTGAAGGGCAAGACCGTGGCGTGGGTGGGCGACGGCAACAACATGGCCAACACCTGGCTGCAGGCGGCCGAGATCCTGGGCTTCACGGTGCACGTGAGCACGCCCAGCGGCTACGAGGTCGACCAGTCGATCGCCGGCATCCGCTCGGGCGACAGCTACAAGGTCTTCAAGGACCCGATGGAAGCCTGCCGCGGCGCCGACCTCGTCACCACCGACGTCTGGACCAGCATGGGCTACGAAGCCGAGAACGAGGCACGCCGCAAGGCCTTCGCCGACTGGTGCGTCGACGAGGACATGATGCGCGCCGCCCAGCCCGACGCCCTCTTCATGCACTGCCTGCCCGCCCACCGCGGCGAGGAAGTGCAGGCCGAGGTCATCGACGGACCGCAGTCGGTGGTGTGGGACGAGGCAGAGAACCGCCTTCACGCCCAGAAGGCGCTGATGGAGTTCCTGCTTCTGGGCAGGCTCTGACCATTCCCTGAAGCATAAGCAAGGCGCAGCCGCATGTCCGATTGCCAGAAATGCGGCGCCTGCTGCGCCAGCTACCGAGTCGACTTCAGCGTGCATGAACTCGACGACAACGGCGGCAAGGTGCCGTCCGGCCTTGCGGTCGAGGTGAATGACAGCCTCTGCCGCATGCGAGGCACCGATCACACACCCATGCGCTGCGCCGCCCTCACCGGCAAGATCGGCCAGTCCGTGAGCTGCGGCATCTACGAATGGCGGCCCAATCCCTGCCATGAACTGCAATCGGGCAGCGACGCCTGCGAGCGTGCGCGGGCCCGGCATGGGCTGCCGGCGCTGTCGTCGCCGCACTGAACCTTCGCTTCAACTCGTCACGCAGTGTGTTGGAAATAACCGACACCACGACCCCTCGCCCGGCGCTAACTTCGCGCCATGGCTCCATCACATCAGCATCGCATCTGGGACATTTCGCCGCCCGTGCATGAGGGCGCGCCGGTCTTTCCCGGCGACACGCCCTACCAGCAGCGCTGGGCCGCGACCATCTCGCCCGGCTGCCCGGTGAACGTCAGCGAGATCAAGCTCTCGCCCCACGTCGGCGCGCACGCCGACGCCCCGCTGCACTACGACCCCGAGGGCCAGACCATCGGCGACGTCGACCTCACGCCCTTCCTCGGCCCCTGCCGCGTGATCCATGCGATCGACAAGGGCCCGCTGATCGAGTGGGAGCACATCGCCCACGCCATCGACAGCCACCTGCCCCAGCGCGTGCTGGTGCGCACCTACGACAGCATGCCGGTCGGCCACTGGGACCCGCAGCTCGCGGCCTATGCGCCCGCCACCGTCGAGCGCCTCGCGGCCATGGGCGTGAAGCTCATCGGCATCGACACCGCCAGCATCGACCCGGCCGACAGCAAGACGCTGGAGAGCCACCAACGCATCCGCCGCCTCGACCTGCGCGTGCTCGAGAACCTCGTGCTCGACGACGTGCCCGAAGGCGACTACGAACTCATCGCGCTGCCGCTGAAGCTGGTCAGCGCCGATGCCTCCCCCGTTCGCGCCGTGCTGCGCGAACTTCCTCGCTGAAACCT
Source organism: Variovorax sp. (assembly GCF_965279555.1). Taxonomy (NCBI): domain Bacteria; kingdom Pseudomonadati; phylum Pseudomonadota; class Betaproteobacteria; order Burkholderiales; family Comamonadaceae; genus Variovorax; species Variovorax sp. The sequence continues at coordinate 3,560,806 of NZ_OZ257247.1, forward strand.
CCACCATGACGACCCTTGCAGACTGCCGCGCGCTCGACGCGCAAGACCCGCTGCGCGCCCTGCGCGACCAATTCATCGTGCCCGAGGGCGTGCTCTACCTCGACGGCAACTCGCTCGGCGTGATGCCGAAGGCCGCACCGGCGCGCATCGCCGAAGTCGTGACCAAGGAATGGGGCGAAGGCCTCATCCGCTCCTGGAACACCGCGAGCTGGTTCGACCTGCCGCAGCGCCTGGGCGACAAGGTGGCCCGCCTGATCGGCGCCGCGCCCGGCGAAGTGGTGTGCACCGACAGCACCTCGGTCAATCTCTACAAGGTGCTGTTCGCCGCCTTGTCCCAGCAGAAGGACAGCGGACGCAAGCTGGTGGTGAGCGAGCGCAGCAACTTCCCGACCGACCTCTACATTGCCGAGTCGCTGTGCCGCGAGCGCGGCTTCACGCTCAAGCTGATCGACGCGAGCGAACTGCCCGGCGTGCTGACCGACGACGTGGCCGTGCTGATGCTCACGCACGTCAACTACCGCACCGGCGCCATGCACGACATGAAGGCCATCACCGCCGCCGCACATGCCGTGGGCGCGCTCACGGTATGGGACCTCGCGCACAGCGCGGGCGCCGTGCCGGTTGCGCTGAACGACAGCAACGCCGACTACGCCATCGGCTGCGGCTACAAGTATCTGAACGGCGGCCCCGGCGCGCCGGCGTTCGCATGGGTGAACACGAAGCACGCAGGGCAGTTCGAGCAGCCGCTGTCCGGCTGGTGGGGCCATGCGGCGCCCTTCGAGTTCACGCCGCACTACCGCCCTGCCCCAGGTGTCGGCCGCTATCTCTGCGGCACGCAGCCGATCATCGCGCTGGCCGGGCTCGAATGCGGGATCGACACCGTGCTCGCGGCCGAACCCTTCAACCGCGACCAAGGCGCGATGGCGGCGCTGCGCACCAAGTCGCTCGCGCTTACGGACATGTTCATCGCGCTGGTCGAAGAGCGCTGCGCCGGACAAGGCCTCTCGCTGGTCACGCCGCGCGATCACGCACAACGTGGCTCGCAGGTGTGCCTGAGCCGCGAAGAAGGTGCCTACGCCATCGTGCAGGCGCTGATCGCGCGCGGCGTGATCGGCGACTACCGCGCCGGCGACTCTCAGATGCCCGACATCCTGCGCTTCGGCTTCACGCCGCTGTACATCGGCTTCGAGGACGTGTGGAACTCGGTCGAGCATCTGGTGCAGGTGCTCGAGACCGGCGATTGGCGACGCGCTGAATTCAACCGCAAGAACGCAGTGACATGACCGCCGACAACAGCTCCTCGAAAAGCCCCGAGAACATCGTTCACGAAGAGAAGGCGCAGCTGGACTTCAGCAAGTCCATGAGCTACGGCGACTACCTGCACCTCGACGAGATACTCAACGCGCAGCATCCGCTCTCGCCCGCGCACGACGAGATGCTGTTCATCGTGCAGCACCAGACCGGCGAGCTCTGGATGAAGCTCATGCTGCACGAGCTGCGCGCCGCCACCGCCTGCATCGCCGAAGAAAAACTGGCGGACGCCTTCAAGATGCTGGCCCGCGTGAGCCGCATCATGGAACAGCTGGTGAGCGCCTGGACCGTGCTGTCGACCATGACGCCGCCCGAGTACACGGCGATGCGCCCATACCTTGCCAATTCCAGCGGCTTCCAGAGCGCGCAGTACCGCTGCATCGAGTTCGCGCTGGGCAACAAGAACGCCGCCATGCTCAAGCCGCACGCGCACCGCGCCGACCTGCTCGCGCAGGTAGAGGCGGCCTACCGCGCGCCTTCGCTGTACGACGAGTCGCTGCGCCTGCTCGCGCGCCACGGCCTGCCCGTGCCCGCCGACCGGCTGGAGCGCGACTGGACGCAGCCCTATGAATCGAGCGACGGTGTCGAAGCGGCATGGCTCACCGTCTACCGCAACCCGCACGACCACTGGGACCTGTACCAGCTCGGCGAGAAGCTCACCGACCTGGAAGACGCCTTCCGCCTCTGGCGCTTCCGCCATGTGACGACGGTCGAGCGCGTCATCGGCTTCAAGCGCGGCACCGGCGGCACCGGCGGCGTGAGCTATCTGCGCAAGATGCTCGACGTGGTGCTGTTCCCCGAGATCTGGAAGCTGCGCACCGACCTGTAGAACTCAGCCTCGCCGTGCAAACGCCCTCATGAGGCTGGGGTGGTCCGGATTGTTCCTTCGGCGCAAAGCGCTACAGTTTTGGAAACAACGAAGGCCACCGCCATGCACGACATCCGGTTCACACCCGAAGAGCTTTCCACCCTGCGCGAACACGGCGTCGTGCTGTTCGCGAACCGCGTGATCTTCGACGCGCAGCCGCCGATGCCCCAGGCACAGATTGCCGCCGTGCAGTCGCTGTGCGCGGGCCCGATTCCCGGCGGGCTGCTGGCGCTGTGGGAAGTCACCGCGGGCGGGCGGCTCGACTACGACCTGTCGCTCGAGATGAACGGCAACCTCGAAGGCATCAGCTGGACCGAGCTGTTCTGGAACGGCAGCGACGGCTATCACGACCTGCAGGGCTGGATCGACCACGAACTGGAACTGGCCGGGGAAGCCGCGCAAGAAAGCGGCGAACCGTGGAGCGGCAAGCTCACGCACCTGCCCTTCGGCGGCTTCGAGTACACCGACCGCATCTACGCGGTGGTCGAGCCGGGCGCCGAGCACGGGCAGATCGTTGCCTGGAAGAAAGGCCTGCCGCCGGCCTGGACGCACGCGCTGCACGAAGACAGCGTGAACACCATCGCCTCCGACCTGATGGGCGCCTTCGCTGCGGTGCACCTGGACGAAGACCCGCTGGCCCCCACGAGCGACTATTTCGCGGGGCAGACACTGCTCGAATATCTCGACGACCGGCACGAGGAACACGGGCTCGATCTCGACCTGATGGACAAGCTGATCGCCTTCTATTCGCGCGCCGTGGTCGACTGGCGCACGCCGCTGGCCGAAGGCACCCTGCGCCACAAGCCCTCGCTCGCACGCGTGGCGCTGCGCCACGCGATCGCGACGGACGACGCCGATATGGTCGCCCAGCTTGCCGCAGCGGGCGTGGGCTTCGAAGGGCCGCTGCAAGGCAGCGCGCTCGCGGTCGATGTCGCGGTGGGGAATGACGCCTTCGCCGCCGCGGCGGCGCTGGTGCGTGCCGGTGCGCCGGTGGCTGCGGATGCGCTGGGCAGCATCGACGGGCAGATCGCGCCCGAGCTCACGGCCGCGCTGCTGGCCAACGGCGCGGAGCCCAACGTGGCGGCCATCGTCAAGTGCGCGGCCTGTGGCGCGCCCGCGAGCGCGCACCTGATCGCGGAAGCCTGCGAGCAGGCAGGCATCGACGTGGCGCCGGCCTTCGTCGCGGACCGCGATGCGATGCTGCTGGAGCTGGAGACCACGCTTGCGCAGATGCAGGACGGCAAGCTCGGCCACTACCTGGGGCAGGAAGGAATCGCCGAGCGCATCGAGCACCTGCAGGCGTTCAGGCTCTAGTTCTACCCGCCGTAGAGCCAGGGCTGGTCGAGCAGCTTGGCGCCCAGCAGGCGCATTGCCATGTCGCGGCCCAGCCGCACCGCGCCGGTCGCGTGGAAGATCTCGCCGTTGCGGCGCGCCCTGGCCTGCACTTGCGCATTGCGCGCCCAGCGCGCCTCGGCATAGCGCGCGAAGGCGGCGGGCACGGCTGCCGCGTTGCCCTCGCCCAGCGCATCGGCCAGCGCCAGCGCGTCTTCGATGGCCATGCCCGCGCCCTGCGCAAGGTACGGAACCATCGGGTGCGCGGCGTCGCCGACCAGCGCGACGCGCTCGTGGGCCATGTCGGCTGCGGAGGTCATGGGCGCGCGGTCGCCGAGCGACCATGCGCGCCAGGCGGGCATGGCGTCGAGCAGCGACTGCAGAGCGCCGCAACTGCGGCCCATGGCCTGCCTGAGCGCGGCGATGCTGCTGGACTGGTCCCAGTCGCGCGCATCACCCGCCGGCGCGGATTCGGCGATCACGACCACGTTGAGCCAGTCGCCGCCGCGCACCGGATACGCCACCGCATGCAGGCGCGGGCCGAGCCACACGTCGACCTGCCGGCGGCGCAGGGCAGCAGGCAGCTTCGCCTGCTCGATCAGCGCGCGCCACGCCGTGTGGCCGGTGACACGGGGCGATTGCGCTGCCGATGCGGTGTCGAGCTGGCGCCTCACCAGGCTCCAGAGACCATCGGCGCCGACGATCGCCTCGCCTTCCCAGGCGCGTGCGTCGGTGCTCGACATGCAGACGAGGTCGTCGCTGGTTTCGACCTGCGTGATGCGTGCGGCGGTGACGAGGTTGCCGATGCCGCGCGCACGCACGGCGTCGAGCAGCAGGCCGTGCAGGTCGGCACGATGGACGCAGAAGTAAGGGGCGCCGTAGCGCTGCTGCATGGCGTCGCCGAGCGGCATGCGGGCCAGGTCGGAGCCGCTGTCGGCGCTGTGGACCACGAGCGCATCGGGCCGCGCCGCGATGGCCGCGAGCCCCGGCCCCAGGTCCAACTGCTGAAGGCGCCGCGTGGCGTTGGGGCCGAGCTGCACGCCGGCGCCGATTTCGCCGAAGACGGCGGCCTGCTCGAAAACGTCGGCCCGGTGCCGATGCCGGGAAAGCGCCAGCGCGGTGGCCAGCCCCCCGATGCCGCCCCCGGCGACGAGGATGTGCGCGGGCATCGGTCTCAGCGGCTTTGCGTGGACGGGCGGGTGGTGGCCTGGTCGGCTTCCGTGGGTTTGAGGGGTGTCTTGGGAGCGCAGCTTCCGCAGCTGTCGCACGAGCCGCAGCCCGATGTCTTGGCCAGCGAGGCGGCCAGTTCCTTGGCGCGCTCTTCGTCGACCCAGCCTGCGCGGTGCGTGCCGGCCGCGAGCTTCTGCGCGGCACCACGCCGCCAGCCTGCGGGCATCCAGCGCCAGACCGCGTAGAACGCGGCGGCGGCGACGATGAATCCGACGATCAGTTGTTGCGTCATATCTCGAATACTCCAATCCCCAAGCCTACTCCAGGAATACCGCGGAACCGGCTTTGCCGGGCCGCAGGTATTGCCCCCTGCAAGGGGGTTGGCGGCCACACGCAGTGGGCAAGCCTGGGGGTTTGTTTTTTACCCTGCTCCGAGTGCCACCGCAACGCGGTAGGTGATGAAACAGGCCATATAGGCAAGCGCGAAGAGGTACCCGGCCATGATCCAGACGTACTTCCACGAGCCGGTCTCGCGCTTCACAGCCGCCAGCGTCGAAATGCACTGCGGCGCGAACACGTACCAGACAAGCAGCGACAGCGCCGTTGCCAGCGACCAGCTGCCGGCGATCAGCGGCTCCAGCTGGCCCGCCACGTCGTCGCCGGTGGCCGACAGCGCGTACACCGTGCCCAGCGCGCCCACGGCCACTTCGCGCGCGGCCATGCCGGGCACCAGCGCGATCGAGATCTGCCAGTTGAAGCCGATGGGCGCGAAGATGTGCTCCAGACCGCGGCCGATCATGCCGGCCAGGCTGTACTGGATGGCCGGGCCGGTCGCGCCTTCGGGCGGCGACGGGAAGGTCGACAGGAACCACAGCAGGATCGTGAGCGTGAGGATGATCGTGCCCACGCGCTGCAGGAAGATCCATGCGCGCTCGTACAGGCCCAGCGCCAGGTTGCGCGGGTTGGGCCAGCGGTAGGCGGGCAGCTCCATCATCAGCGGCGAATGCGCGGTGTTGTCGCGGAAACGCTTCATCACCCAGGCCACGGCCATGGCCGAGACGATGCCGAACACATACAGCGCGAACAGCACCACGCCCTGCAGGTTGAACACCCCGCCCACCGTGCGCGCCGGAATGAAGGCCGCGATGAGCAGCGCATACACCGGCAGCCGCGCCGAACAGGTCATGAGCGGCGCGATCATGATGGTGGTGATGCGGTCGCGCCAGTTGCTGATGGTGCGCGTGGCCATCACGCCCGGAATGGCGCAGGCAAAGCTCGACAGCAGCGGAATGAACGAGCGGCCCGACAGGCCCACGGTGCCCATCACGCGGTCGAGCAGGAAGGCCGCGCGCGGCAGGTAGCCGGAGTCTTCCAGAGCGAGGATGAACAGGAAAAGAATCAGGATCTGCGGCAGGAAGACGACGACGCCGCCCACGCCCGCGATGACGCCGTCGACCAGCAGGCTCTGCAGCATGCCCTCGCCCATGTGCGCCTTGATGAGGCCGCCGAGCGCCTCGGTGCCGGCCTTGATGGCGTCCATCGGCACATTGGCCCAGCTGAAAACCGCCTGGAACATCAGGAACATGGTGACGGCCAGCACCAGCATGCCCCACACGGGATGCAGCACCAGGCGGTCGATACGGTCGCTGGTGGCGAGGCTGCCGACCGGCTCTTTCACCGTGAGGCCGAGGATGCGGCGTACCTCGCGCTGCGTGGCCAGCACGTCGTCCAGGCCGGGGGCCTGCCAGGGCTGCGGCGCGGCGGCGGCCACGGGGGTGTCGAGCGCTTCGAGCAGGCCCTGCGCGCCGCCGGTATGCACGCCGACGGTCTCGATGACCGGCACGCCCAGCTCGCGCGAGAGCGCCGCCTTGTCGACCACGATGCCCTGCTTCCGGGCCATGTCGGTCATGTTGAGCGCCACCACCATCGGCAGGCCGAGCCTCCTGGCTTCGAGCACCAGCCGCAGGTTCAGCCGCAGGTTGGTGGCGTCGGTAACGCACACCAGCAGATCGGGCAGGGCTTCCTTGCTCTGGCCGGTGACGATGTCGCGGGTGACGGCCTCGTCGGCGCTCAGCGCGTTCAGGCTGTAGGCGCCCGGCAGGTCGAGCACGAACACGCGCCGGCCCGAGGGCGTGCGCAGCGTGCCTTCCTTGCGCTCGACGGTCACGCCGGCGTAGTTGGCCACCTTCTGGCGGCTGCCGGTAAGCAGGTTGAACAGCGCGGTCTTGCCGCAATTGGGATTGCCCAGCAAGGCGATGCGGCCCGGCTGCGCGGTGGGCGCAAAGCCGCCGGGACCCTGGATGACGGCCTCAACCATGGTTGGCAGCCCCCGGCGTGACGTGAATGAGCGCGGCCTCGTGGCGGCGCAGCGCGAAGGTGGTGTGGCCCAGGCGAACCGCCAGCGGCTCGCGCCCGGGAATGCCGCTGGCCACGATGCGCACCGCTTCGCCCGGCACGAAGCCGATTTCGGTCAGGCGCAGCACGAGTTCGCGGTCATCGGCGCTCTCGGGGCGCGCCACGTCGAGCACGGTGGCCCACTGGTTGTTCGGAAGCTGGTCGAGGTGCAGGACGGCGGATGCCGGCGCTGCGCCGTTGTCTTTGGTGTGCACGGTGAGAGTGCGCCCTGAATATCGGCGCGCCAAGTAAGCAATACCCGAATGCTAGCAATTCTCACTCGCGAAAACCTGACCACCGTCAAAAATGGGGGGCTGCAGGGCCGGAAACACCGCGAAACTGGCCCTGCCGGGGGCACGCGCCTAGTTCAGGCCCAGCATGCCGCGCAGCTTGGAAAGGTCTTCGGCCAGCGTGTTCACGCGGCCTGCCAGCAGCTTGCGGTCACGCTCGGCGAGCTTCGAATAGGTCTCGAAGCCGCCATCGGCCGTCCTGTACTTGGCCAGCGTGTCGAACACCACCTTGAAATTGGCGTCGGTCTTGTCCGAGAAGGCCTTGTTTTCCTTCACGACCAGCGGGCGCAGCAGTTCGACGATCTTGAAAGCGCCCTCGAAATTCGACTGGAAGTCCCACAGGTCGGTGTGGCTGTAGCGGTTTTCCTCGCCGGAGATCTTGGTCGCGGCGACTTCTTCCATCAGCACCGCGGCGCCGCCCACCACCTTCTCGGGCGGGAAGGTCAGCGCGACCAGGCGCTTCTGCAGTTCGAGCACGTCGGCCAGCAGCTTGTCGGCCACCGGGTTGAGCTCCTTGGTGCTCTTCTGCACCCACAGGCCGTATTCGATGCGGTGGAAGCCGCCGAAGGCCGGGTCTTTCTCGGCCTTTTCGTGGTCGTCTGCGCGCGAGTCGATCGCCTTGTCGAGGTCGTTGAACAGCTCGGCCACCGGCTCGATGCGCTCGTAGCTGGTGCGCGTGGGCGCATACAGCTTCTTCGCCTTCTCGATGTCGCCGGCCTTCACCGCGGCGGTGAAGGCGCGCGTGTCCGCGGCCAGCTTGCGCACGTTCTCGGCGACGTAGATCTTGTAGTCGGAGATCGGTCCGACCAGCTCGAGCGGCGACACGGCGGCCTGTGCGCCAAGGGCACAGAGCCCGGCGAAGCCTGCGACGAAAGTGGCGAGGAAGTGGCGGCGGAACTGCACGGTCATGGATCTCCTTGTTCTGGGCAGTGATGAAAAAACTTGTGCGCCCGATGCCGCCTCAGGCGGCCATCAGGCTGCGCCCCAGCCAGTCGCGCTCGTCCCGCACGCCCGGCAGCGTGAAGAAGAAGCCGCCGCCGATGGGCTTGATGTATTCCTCGAGCGGCTCGCCGTCCAGGCGCTTCTGCACCGCGATGAAGCCGTTCTCCAGATTGGCCTGGTAGCAGATGAACAGCAGGCCCATCTCGAGCTGGCCGGACTTGGTCACGCCGTTCGAATAGTTGAAGGGCCGGCGCAGCATCAGGTTCTTGTCCGAGGCCCTGGTGCGCGGGTTCGCCAGGCGGATGTGCGCGTCCATCGGCGTGGCCTTGCCTTCGGGGTCCTTGGTGAAGTCGGGCACGTCGTGCTCGGTCTTGCCGCCGTCCAGCGGCGCGCCGGTGGGCTTCAGGCGGCCCATGATGGCCTCCTGCTCCTGCAGCGGCGTGCGGTCCCAGCGCTCCACGAAGTTGCGGATGATGCGCACCGCCTGGTAGCTGCCGCCCACCGTCCAGGCCGGCTCGTCACCGCCGGGCTGCACCCACACGATGTTGTCCATGAGCTTGTCGTCGGCCGAGTCGGGGTTGGCGGAGCCGTCCCTGAAGCCGAGGAAATTGCGCGCGCTCTCGGCCGGCTTGCCGGGCACCGCCGGAATCGGCGGCACGGTGCCTTCCTGCTTCCAGTGCAGCACCAGCAGGTCGGGCGTGTTCTTGATGATGTCGCGCAGCGCGTGGATGTTGGTGTCGGGCGTGTTGGCGCAGAACTGGATCGACAGGTCGCCGTGGCACAGCGCGGCGTCGAGCGCGTCGTTCGGGTGTCGCTGCATCTGGTTCAGCCGCAGGGGCTTTTTCTTCTCGAGGCCGAAGCGCTCGTCGAACAGCGAAGTGCCGACCGACACCGTCACGGTCAGCCCGTCGGGCTGCACCACCGGCCCGAGGATGCCGGAGCCCGCGGGCGGCAGCTTGGGATCGGGGTCGGTCTGCGGGCCGCCCTGCGTGAGGAAGGCGATGCGCTCGGTGAGCGTGCGGAACAGCCGCTCCAGGTCGGTGCGGTTCTCGGCCAGCACGTAGAACGAGGCGATCATGCCGGCCGCCGGGCGCGGCGTGACGATGCCGGCCTGATGCTTGCCGCGGAAGGGCACACGGTCTTGCGTGTGGGTGCTCTGCGGCGCGTCGGTCACTTGCGCGCCGCTTTCCGGCGAATTGGGCGGGCCCGAAGGCGCGGCGCCGGCACGGGCCGAGGCGGCCAGCCCTGCAAAGGCGACACCGGCTGCACCAAGCATGCGGCGGCGGTGCGGGGATTCGGGACGTCCCTCGGGCGGGACGACTTCGTTGATCTTCGACTTTTCCATGGGGATACTTGCTCTCGCGTCATTCCAGGCCGAGCGCGGCGTTGACCTTGCCGAGTTCCTCGGCCAGCGCGCGCACGGGTTCGGCCAGTGCCTTTCTTTGCGCTTCGTCGAGCGGCGCAGGCTTGAAGCCCTCGCCCTCGCGGTACGGGGCCAGCGCGGCGTCGAAGGCCGCGAAGCGTTCGTCCACGCTCTTCTGCAGCGCGGGCGCCGCCTTCACCAGCAGCGGCTGCAGCAGTTCGGAAATCTTCTTCGTGCCTTCGTAGGTGCCTTGCAGGTTGGCGACTTCGGCGTGGCCGTAGTGGTCTTCGCCGCCGGCCGGCAGGTTGTCGGCCATGCGGCGCAGCAGCTTCGAGGCCGAGCCCGCGAGCCGCTCCGGAGGCATGTCGAGGCCGCGCAGGCGCTCCTTGAGGGTGCCGATGTCGCCCTTCAGCTTGTCGACCACGGGCGCGAGGCCCTTCACGTCGTCCTGGCTGTACAGCGCGTACTCGATGCGATGGAAGCCGGTGAAGCCGGGGTCGGCCTCGCGCTTCTCGAAGTAGTCGGCGCGCGCGTTGATGCGGGTGTCGAGGTCGGCGAACAGCTCGGCCATCGGCTCGATGCGCTTGTAGGCCTGGTGCGCCGGCGTGTAGAGCACCCTCGCCTGCTGCAGGTTGCCGGCCTTGATCGCATCGGACAGCGCACCCACCGCGTCTTCGAGCGAGCGAGCCTCCAGCCGCAGGAAGGTCTGGTATTCAGCCAGCGCGCCCACGTAGTTGACCAGCGACGGCCGCGCCGCTTCGGCATCGGACGCTGCCGAAGGCGTGACGCGCAGCTTGCCGCGCGGGTTGCTCAGCAGGCCGCAGGTGATGGCGAACTCGCCCGGCTGCAGCTTGACCGTCATGGTCTGCGAGAAGCCGGGCGCGATGTTCTCGCGCTCTTCCACCACCATCACGCCATCGAGAATTTCCCACTCGAGCGCGCGGTTCGACTTGTTGACGATGGTGAAGGTGGTGCGCCCCGCGGGCACGGTGATCTCGTTGGGATCGCAGGCGTTGCCCTGGATCGTGACGGTGACGGCGTTGTCGGCCGTCCTGGGCGGCGCCTTGCGGGCCTCGTTCGAGGCATACCAGAAGGCCGCGAGGCCGGCGACGACCAGCAGCGCCGAGCCGGCCACCGCCGCGCGCATCAGGTTCGAGGTGGAGGGCTTGTTGTCGGAGGGAGAAGAAGACATTGCGGGTTTCAGCGGGCGGCGGCCGCGCGTGGCGCCGGCGCGGGCGCCGGACGCAGGAAGAAGAACAGGGCGACGGCCAGGAAGGCCAGGTAGACGATGACCTCGCCCACCACGGGCGCGGCCTGATAGCCCAGCAGGCCCGAAAGCACGGCGCCCACGGGGCTGTCCATCGGCAGCTTGTCGCTCATGTCGAACACCACCGTCTGCAGGTGGTTCCACACGCCGCCTTCATGCAGCTTGCGCAGCACGCCGGCCAGCAGGCCCGCGGCCACCATCAGGATGAACAGGCCGGTGAAGCGGAAGAAGCGGCGCAGGTCGAGCCGCACGCCGCCAGAGTAGAGCCCCCAGCCGACCAACACCGACACCGCGATGCCGGCCAGCGCGCCCACGGGTGCCTCCCAGCCGCTGCTCTGCTGGAACACGGCCAGCAGGAAGAACACCGACTCCAGCCCTTCCCGCGCCACCGCGAGAAACACCATGCCGATCAGCGCCCAGCCCTGGCCGTCGGCGCCCCTGGCGAGCGCGCTGTCGATGGAGGCCTGCAGCTCGCCCTTTATCGAGCGCGCCGCCTTGCGCATCCAGAACACCATCGACGTCAGCATGACCACCGCGATGAGCCCGACCACGCCTTCGAACAGCTCCTGCTGCTTCTGCGGAAACTCCGCGGCGAGCAATTGCAGGCCCGCGCCCGCGAACAGCGAAAGCGCGGCGGCCAGCAGCACGCCGACCCACACCGCGGGCATCAACGCGCCGCGTCCGCTTTGCTTGAGGTAACTGGCAACGATGCCGACAATCAGCGCGGCTTCGATGCCTTCGCGCAGCATGATGAGAAAGGGAATGAGCATCGGCTTCTGGATTCAGGGCGTAGAAAGCCCCGGAGCCAATGAGCATACCCCATCAAATAAGATCCATTCTCATTTGATGGCTTTGATTACCGAATGGCAATGAAAGCCATGTGTCAGGCGCTGACTTCGTGGATGCGAGCCGTGACCGCACCGCCGTCGATCCGCAATTCGGCCACGGCGATGGGCAGCTTGAAGCGGCGCGGCCCCGCACTGCCGGGGTTGACGTACAGCACGCCGCCGCGCTCCTCGATCTTCGGCTTGTGCGAATGGCCCGAGACGACCACGCGCACGCCGGCAGCGGCCGGGTCGATGTCGAGCTGCGAAAGATCGTGGATCGCATAGAGATGCACGCCGCCGAACGCGACGAGTTCGGTTTCCGCGATGCCGTCGGCCCAGGCTTCCCGGTCGTTGTTGCCGCGCACCACCGTCAGCGGTGCCAGCTCGCGCAGCGCATCGAGGATGCCCGGATTGCCGATGTCGCCGCCATGCACGATGGCATCGCTGCCCTTCAGGAACGCGAGCGCCTGCGGCCTCAGCAGGCCGTGCGTGTCGGAGACAAGACCGATGCGAAGCATGGGAAGAAGAAAGTTATGGAGGCAAACCCGGGGTGGCCGCAAGACCCGCGAAAAGCGCGGCACGCAAAGGCATCATCGGCGCCATGCCCGAAGACATCATCGCATCGCCGACCCCTTCCGAAAACGCAGGAGAACCCCTTGCGGCCACGCCGCAGCCGCGCGTGGGCCTGCTGCGATGGATCGCCGGCGGCCTGCGTGCCTCCGTGCTGCTCGAGCCGCGCGTCGATGCGCGGCCCGCGCCCTGGCAATTGCTGTTGCTCGTGCTGCTGCCCGAACTCGCATGGACCGGCCTGGCGCGCCTGGAGATAGACGGCCCCGCGCGGCTCTACGCCACCGTCAACCTCAACACGCTCTGGTCGCTCGGCGTGCTCGCGTGGCTGGGCTGGTTCGCGCTGTCTGGCCGGGCGGGCAACAACGGGCTGGCGCGCTGGTTCGTGCTGGCCACCTGGGCGATGCTTCCGGCCAACCTGATGCTCAGCCTGCTGGCCCTGGGCTATACGCGCGGCTGGCTGCCGGCAAAGCTTGCCACCTCTCCCGGCTACTGGATCGTTTTCGGCCTGGGTTGCGCGTGGATCGTGCTGGCGCTCGCGCGCTTCACCGCACGCGAAGCCGGTGCGCGCTGGCGGCTCGCGATCTTCGTACCCGCATTCGTGGCCATGCTCGCGCTGACCTTCTGGCAGTCGCTATACACGCAGGAGCGCGTCTGGCAGGCCGACGCCAGTGCATCGGCCGAGCCCGAGCGTCCGCGCATGCGCCTGACGCAGGAGCTCTTCGAGGAACAGCAGGCGCTGTGGGACCAAACGGTCGATAGCCTTGCCGCCGGCACGCCGGGGCAGGCCGATGTCTACGGCCTCGTGTTCGCGCCCTACGCGTCGGAAGACGTGTTCCTGCGCGAAAGCCGCATGGTCGCCGCACTGCTGGAAGAGCGCTTCGACGCCAAGGGCCGCGTGATCCACCTCATGAACCATGCGACCACCGCCGAAACGCTGCCCTGGGCCACGCCGCTGAACCTGGAGCGCGCCATCGCCGCGCTGGCCGAGCGCATGGACCGGGAGAACGACGTGCTGGTGATCTACCTCACCTCGCACGGCGCGCGCGACCACAAGCTGGCAGCCGCGCACTGGCCGCTGTCCGTGCCCTGGCTCACGCCGGAAGAACTGCGCGAGGCGCTCGACAAGGCCGGCATCCGCCACAGGGTGGTCGCGGTCTCGGCCTGCTATTCGGGAGGGTGGATCGAGCCGCTGGCCAACGACGACACGCTGGTGATGACCGCCGCCGACGCCACCCACACCTCGTACGGATGCGGCCGGCTGTCCGAGCTGACCTTCTTCGGCCGTGCGATGTTCAACGAGGAGCTGCGCAAGACCCGCTCCTTCGAGACCGCCTTCGCGGCGGCAGCGCCGTTGATCAAGCAGCGCGAGATCGATGCCGGCAAGGAAGACGGCTTCTCGAACCCGCAGATCAGCGTCGGCGAAAAGATCCGCCCCGTGCTCGACCGCCTCGCGCAGCGCCTCGACGGCATCGCGAAGTAGCAGGCGGGCGCCCCCTGCAAGGGGGCCCCGGGGGTTATTCCAGAAGCTGCCGCAGCACGAACGGCAGGATGCCGCCGTGCTTGTAGTAGTCGACCTCGATCGGCGTGTCGATGCGCAGGCGCACCGTCACCTCCTGGTGCGTGCCGTCGGGGCGGTGCACCACCAGCTTCACGTCCATCTGCGGCTTCAGTTCGCTGCCGATCACCACGTCGATCTTCTCGTCGCCCGTGAGGCCCAGCGTCTGCCATGAATCGGCGCCGCGGAACTGCAGCGGCAGCACGCCCATGCCGACCAGGTTGGCGCGGTGGATGCGCTCGAAGCTGCGCGCCACCACGGCCTTGATGCCCAGCAGCTGCGTGCCCTTGGCGGCCCAGTCGCGCGACGAGCCGGTGCCGTACTCTTCGCCGCCGAACACCACGGTGGGTACGCCCTGCTCCATGTACTTCATGGCGGCGTCGTAGATGAACATTTTCTCGTTGCCGGGCTGGAACCGCGTGACGCCGCCCTCTTCCTGCGTGCCGTTGGCGTCCGGCGGAATCATGAGGTTCTTGATGCGCACGTTGGCGAAAGTGCCGCGCATCATCACGTCATGGTTGCCGCGGCGCGAGCCGTAGCTGTTGAAGTCGGCCTTGGCCACGCCGTTCGCCTTCAGCCAGATGCCCGCGGGCGAGCTTTCCTTGATGGAGCCGGCCGGCGAGATGTGGTCGGTGGTGATCGAGTCGCCGAAGAGCGCCATGATGCGCGCGCCCTTGAAGCCCGCGTCCGACGCGTGCGGCTTCATCTTGAAGCCCTCGAAGAACGGCGGCTCGGCAATGTAGGTGGACTTGGGCCAGTCGTAGACCTGGCCGTTGGTGCCCTTGATGCTCGTCCAGAACTTGCCCGGATCGGTCTTCACCTTCTCGTAGTTCGCGCGGAACGACTTGGCGTTCATGGCATAGCGCAGGTTGTCGTCGATTTCCTTCGGCGTGGGCCAGATATCGCCCAGGTACACGTCCTTGCCGCCCTTGCCCTTGCCCACGGGCTGGGTCATCAGGTCGGTCATGACGTTGCCCGCGATGGCAAAGGCCACCACCAGCGGCGGCGAGGCCAGGAAGTTGGCCTTGAGGTTCGGATGGATGCGCGCCTCGAAGTTGCGGTTGCCCGACAGCACGGCCGCGCCGATCAGGTCGTTCCTGGTGATGGCTTCGTTGATCTCGGGCGTCAGGTCGCCGGCGTTGCCGATGCAGGTGGTGCAGCCGTATCCGGCAAGGTAGAAGCCCAGCTTCTCGAGGTACGGCAGCAGGCCGGCCTTCTCGAGGTATTCGGTCACGATGCGCGAGCCCGGGGCCAGCGAGGTCTTGATGTGCGGCTTGACGGTGAGGCCGGCTTCCACCGCCTTCTTGGCCAGCAGGCCGGCGGCCAGCATCACGCTCGGGTTGGAGGTGTTCGTGCACGAGGTGATGGCGGCGATCAGCACGTCGCCGTTGCCGATGGTCACTTCGCCCTTGGGCGCCGAAGGCGCGGTGGCGCTCACGTGCGCAGCCGCCTTGGTGGAGCGGTTGGCCACCATCTCGACCACGTCGAGCGGCGCGCCGGCGGGCGGCGGCGCGGCTTCGTCATCGCTGCCCTTGCCGGCAGCCACCAGCGGATAGCGCACCTTGAGCTTGTCCGCCGGCTGGTTGAAGCCGTTGGCGTCGTTGGGCTTGCTGTACAGCTCCGAGAACTTGGTGGCCAGGTGGCCGAGGTCGATGCGGTCCTGGGGGCGCTTCGGGCCGGCCAGGCTGGGCGACACGGTGCCGAGGTCCAGGCGCACCACCTTGGTGTAGTCGATGTCGCCGGGGGCGGGCATGCCGAACAGGCCCTGCGCCTTGTAGTAGGCCTCGAAGCGCTCGACCTCTTCCTTGGTGCGGCCGGTGCCTTCGAAGTAGGCCACGGTCATTTCGTCGACCGGGAAGAAGCCCATGGTCGCGCCGTATTCGGGCGCCATGTTGCCGATGGTCGCGCGGTCGGGCACGGCGATGGACGCGGCGCCGGGGCCGAAGAACTCGACGAACTTGCCCACCACCTTCTCGGCACGCAGGATGGCGGTGACGTAAAGCACCAGGTCGGTGGCCGTGACGCCTTCGCGCAGCTTGCCGGTGAGCTCGAAGCCCACCACGTCGGGCGTCAGCATGTAGACCGGCTGGCCCAGCATGGCCGCCTCGGCCTCGATGCCGCCCACGCCCCAGCCGACCACGCCGATGCCGTTGATCATGGTGGTGTGGCTGTCGGTGCCGACCAGCGAGTCGGGGTAGTAGGTGGGCTTGTCGCCGTTGTCGTACGGGCTCTTGTAGACGCCGCGCGCAAAGTATTCGAGGTTCACCTGGTGCACGATGCCGAAGCCCGGCGGCACCACGCGGAAGGTGTCGAAGGCCTGCATGCCCCACTTCATGAACTGGTAGCGCTCGTTGTTGCGCTGGAATTCCAGCTTCATGTTCAGGTCGAGCGCCTTGGGCGTGCCGTAGTAGTCGACCATCACCGAGTGGTCGACCACCAGGTCGACGGGCACCAGCGGCTCGATGGTCTTGGGCGACTTGCCCAGCTTGGCGGCCACGCTGCGCATGGCGGCCAGGTCGGCCAGCAGCGGCACGCCGGTGAAGTCCTGCAGCACCACGCGGGTGACGACGAAGGGAATTTCGTCGGTGCGCTCGGCGTTGGGCGCCCAGTGGGCCAGCTCTTCGACGTGCTTGGCCGAAACCTTCTGGCCATCGCAGTTGCGCAGCACCGATTCGAGCACGATGCGAATGGAAACCGGCAGCCTGTCGACGGTCGGGTATTGCTTGGCCAGCTCCTTCAGGGACCAGTACTTGCCGGACTTGCCAGATGCTGTCTTGAAGGTCTTGAGGGTGGACGCAAAGGCATGCGCCGGTGCTTTGGCCATAGAGGGACTCCTGTTGGTTCGTGGAAGCCTCTCAAAGATAGCAGGGATCAATGTCAGTGGCTGTAGTCGGGGGACTAGGCTCACCCCCATTTTTCCGAATGAGCAGCCGGTCTTTCAGGCCATGGCCATTCGCGCACCGCCACGCGTGCGGCGCAGGCCGGTCCATTGCAGCTCGGCCAGCACGACCACGCAGGCCGCCTGCGCCAGCACCCACGCCATGCCCAGCGCGCTGACCGCGAACACGCCGCTCACCAGCAGCGCGACGCAGGCCACGGCCCAGCCGAAATTGCCCACGACGACAAGACCGATCAGCCCGCGCGGCGGCGTGGGGCGGCTGGCCATGAAGGCTGCCATTGCCGCATAGGCCAGCAGGAAGACGCCCGTGCCCATGAGCAGCGGCGCCGGCAGGCCGGTCAGCCGCGCCAGCGCGTCGGCGAACGCCACCTGCAGCGCGCCGGTCGCGGCGCATGAGGCGGCATCGGCCCACATCACGTTGGGCAGGAAACGGGGGGATGCGAAGACGGACATGCGGTTCTCCTTGGTGTAGTACCGGGGTGGTACGGCGCCAATGATTCCGGCGACACCGCATCGCGTCGATGACCTCCGAGGTCATGGCGCGGCGCCGCCACCGCGCCAGAATGCGGCTCCATGAACACCATCCGCTCCCATTCGTCCAAGGCCGACCGCCCCGGCGCTCGCGACCCGTTCGGCGTCCACCTGCGGCACTGGCGCACCCACCGCCGCCTGAGCCAGCTCGACCTGGCGCAGGAGGCCGAGGTCTCGACGCGCCACCTGAGCTACGTGGAAACCGGCCGCGCCGCGCCCAGCCGCGAAATGGTGCTGCGGCTGGCCGAACGGCTGGAAGTGCCGCTGCGCGAGCGCAATGCGCTGCTGGTGGCTGCGGGCTTCGCGCCGATGTACCGGCAGCGCTCGCTCGACGACCCGGCGATGGCCTCCGCGCGCCGCGCCATCGACCTGGTGCTGAAGGGGCACGAGCCATTTCCCGCACTGGCCGTGGACCGCCACTGGAACCTGGTCGCACACAACGCGCTGGTGCCGCTGCTGATGGAAGGCGCCGCGCCCGAACTGCTGAAGCCGCCCATCAACGTGCTGCGCCTGAGCCTGCACCCCGACGGCGTGGCCCCGCGCATCGCCAACCTCGCGCAGTGGCGCACCCACCTCCTCGAGCGGCTTCAGCAGCAGATCGCCGCCACCGGAGACGCGGTGCTGCAGTCGCTGCACGACGAACTCGCGGCCTACCCCGCGCCCGCCGTGAGCCACGACGCCCCCGTGCTCGACACCGCGCTGTCGGCGGTGGCGGTGCCCTTCCAGGTCGTCATGCCGAGCGGCGTGCTGAGCTTCATCAGCACCATCACGATCTTCGGCACGCCGGTCGACGTCACATTGCAGGAACTCGCGGTGGAATCGTTCTTTCCGGCCGATGAGCAGACAGCTGCGGCGCTGGTTGCATTGGCGGCGCAGCTGGCGCAGTCGACGCCGCAGGCGGATTGAGATCGGCCCTGCCGTCCGCGCCGCGCGGCGGGCCTTCGAAGTCGTCCACCTGGATGACCTTGTCGGCCGCCTTCAGGTAGGCCAGCGCCAGTTCGGGATCGGGCGCCGAGCTGGCCGCATCTTCCAGTGAATTCGTGCGGCGCAGCGCCTTGTTGAGCGCGGCGGTGGTGTCTCCGAGCTGCACCGAGAGTTCCATCGCATACATCAGGTCGCGCAGGCCGCCGGGCGCGGGCTCGCTGAGGTCCGGTGCGAGGCGCTCCACGATGCGAGGGTTCTTGCGCAGCAGATCTGACAGCGCAATGAGCTGTACATCGCGCAACGGCGCCAGGTGCGCGGTGCGGCGCAACACCAGCGCGCCGATCACGCGCCGGCCGGAGGTCGGCAGGTTGGCGTACAGGTCGCGCAGTATCTTGCCGGCCTCGTCGAGCTGCAGCCGGATTGCGGCCTGCGCGAACGGCAGCAGCTCGGGTGCCCCGTCGACGCGGTAGCGCCAGATGCACGCGCTGGCCAGGTACAGGTGCGCGAGCACGTCGCCGAGCCTTGCCGACAGCAGTTCCATGCGCTTGAGCTTGCCGCCGAGCATGCCCATCGCGAGGTCGGCGGTGAGCGCGTACTTGGCGCTCATGCGCGCGACCAGCCGTGCCTCCGGCAACAGCTCTTCAGGCGGCTTGCCCAGCACCGGCGCGCCGAACAGGCTGTGCCACAGGTTGACGGCCACGTGCCTGCCATGCGCCATCAGCGCCTTGCCGAGGGCGGTTTCGTCGCCCGCCTGCACGGCAGCCATTTCGTCGAGCACGTGCGGGTGGCAGCGCACCGCGCCCTGCCCGAAGACGATGAGCGCGCGCGTGAGGATGTTCGCGCCCTCCACCGTGATCGCGATCGGCGCCTGCCGGTAGGCCACGCCGAGCAGGTTGGAAGGGCCAGAAATGATGCCCTTGCCGCCCAGGATGTCCATGCCGTGATTCACCGCGCGCCGCCCCGCCTCGGTCAGTTGCACCTTGAGGATGGCGCTGGCCACGCTGGGCCGCTCGCCCTTGTCGAGCGCCGCCGCGGTATAGCGGCGTGCCGCGTCGGTCGCATACAGCTCGGCCGACATCTGCGCCACCAGCCCCGCCACTGCATGGAACTTGCCGACCGGCATGCCGAACTGCTCGCGGATCTGGCCGTAGCCGTTGCTCACGTACAGCGCGGTCTGCTGCATCGCCGAGCCCAGCGCAGGCAGCGAGATGGCGCGGCCCGCGGCCAGGCACTCCATCAGCATGCGCCAGCCCTGGCCGACCTGCTTCTCGCCGCCGATGATCCAGTCCATCGGCACGAACACCTGCCGCCCGTGGATGGGGCCGTTCATGAAGGCGCTGTCCATCGGCCGGTGACGCCGGCCGATCTCCATGCCCTCGTGCGGCACGGGAATCAGCGCGCATGTGATGCCGAGGTCGCGCTGGCCGTCGGGCCGGCTTTCGTCCACGGCATGGAAGGCCAGACCGACCACGGTGGCCACCGGCGCGAGCGTGATGTAGCGCTTGTCGAAATCGACCAGGAAGCCGCGCGTCATGCGGCCGTCGAACTCGCGCTCGACCACCACGCCGCGATCGGGAATCGACGCCGCGTCCGACCCCGCGTAGGGCGAAGTCAGGCCGAAGCACGGCAGCTCGCGGCCATCCGCGAGGCGCGGCAGGTAGTGGTCTTTCTGTGCGTCGGTACCGTAGCGCAGCAGCAGTTCGGCCGGGCCGAGCGAGTTGGGCACCATGACCGTGACGGCCGTGGCGGTGTTGACGGTGGCAATGCGCGTCACCACGGTGGCGTGCGCGAAGTGGCTGAAGCCGAGGCCGCCGAACTCCTCGGGAATGATCATCCCGAAGAAGCGCATCTCGCGAAGAAAGCGCCACACATCGGGCGGCAGGTCGCGCGCCTGATCGATGGCGTGGTCGTCCAGCATGTGGCACAGCGTGCGCACCTCGTTGTCGAGAAAAGCCTGCTCGCGTTCGGTGAGCCGGTTCGGCCCCATGGCCGAGAGCGCGTCGAAATCAGGTCGCCCCGCGAACAACTGGCCCTCGAATCCGACCGTGCCGGCCTCGAGCGCGGCCCGCTCGGTGTCGCCGAGCGGTGGCAGCGCCTTCGAGAATGGCTTCATGGCCCATCGGCCGATCAGTGTCGCCAGCGGCATGGTGCGTCTCCTTCCGCGACGAACGTGCGCGGATTGACACCATTTTTCAGGCCTGTAGACGGCCGCGCGGGACGGCGGAGGGCGAAGCCGTGTGTCGGAGACGGTCGCGCCTAGCGCTTCCTGGCGACGGCCGCGGGGTCTTTCCAGCCGTACTCCACATAGCGCCGGATCACCAGGCAGCCCGGCGGCGAATCGATCAATGACACCGACGAGGCGGGCTCACTGTCGTCGGTGTAGACCGCGTAGATGGGCAGCAACTGCGTCACCTTGTAGCCTGCCAGCTCCTGCTGCGCGACGCTCGCGCAGGTGAAAGGTGCGACCGAGATGCGCTCGGCCGACATGGTGCAGCCGCCGGTGTCGTCGGGCACGGCGGTGATCGAGGCGGCTACGCCGGCATTCGGGTACTGGATGCCGATCAGCGAGAACATCGGTCCCGCATCGGGGCGCTTTCGGTCCCAGTCGAGCAGCACGTCGTGGCCGCGGCTGCCCTGCACCGCGAGTGTGGAAAGCCGCGTGATGGCGCTCAGGCAACGCCCGACGCCCACGCTGGCGGCTGCACGTGCAAGTGTGTCTTGCTGCAAGGGGAGTGCCTGGGGTGCCGGCGCGCCTTGCGCGATCGCCGCGCCAGCGGTGGCCCATGCGGCCAGAGCGGGCAGCAGGTGCCGGATGCCCTGCCCCGCGTGAGTGAAGATTGAAATGCCGATGCGCATCGCGCCGAGTGTCGAGCAAAAAGAAAGGCGCTCTCGCCGATGACGCGGACGGCAGTGGCGAGGTTGCCCGCTTTGGTGGCTTATTTCCGCTTTCAGCCGTTGCACCCATGAATGGAGCGCGCAAGAAAAAGCCCCGGCTGGCGGGGCTTCTTCAATGGTGCGGGCCAAGCCGCGGAGATCAGGCCGTGACCGAGTCCGCCACGCCCTTGTAGTCTTCGATCTTGTCGAAGTTCAGGTACTGGTAGATCTGCGCACTGGAGGCGTCGAGCACGCCCGTGGCGGCCATGTACTCCTCGCGCGTCGGGATGCGGCCCAGGCGCGAGCAGATGGCGGCCAGCTCGGCCGAGCCGAGGTACACGTTCGTGTTCTTGCCCAGGCGGTTCGGGAAGTTGCGCGTGCTGGTCGACATGACCGTCGCGCCTTCGCGCACCTGTGCCTGGTTGCCCATGCACAGCGAGCAGCCCGGCATTTCGGTGCGGGCACCGGCATTGCCGAACACGCCGTAGTGGCCTTCTTCGGTGAGCTGCTGCGCGTCCATCTTGGTCGGCGGAGCGATCCACAGCTTGACCGGGATGTCGCGCTTGCCTTCGAGCAGCTTCGACGCCGCGCGGAAGTGGCCGATGTTGGTCATGCACGAACCGATGAACACTTCGTCGATCGCGGCGCCGGCCACGTCGCTCAGCGTCTTCACGTCGTCCGGGTCGTTCGGGCAGGCCACGATGGGCTCGTGGATCTCGGCCAGGTCGATCTCGATGACGGCGGCGTAGTCGGCATCGTCGTCGCCCTTGAGCAGTTGCGGGTTCGCAAGCCAGGCTTCCTGCGCGGCGATGCGGCGCTGCAGCGTGCGGGCATCGGCGTAGCCTTCGGCAATCATCCACTTCATCAGCGTGATGTTGCTGTTGATGTACTCGATGATCGGGTCCTTGTTCAGGTGCACCGTGCAGCCGGCGGCCGAACGCTCGGCCGAAGCGTCGCTCAGCTCGAAAGCCTGTTCCACCTTCAGGTCGGGCAGGCCCTCGATTTCGAGGATGCGGCCCGAAAAGATGTTCTTCTTGCCTTGCTTGGCCACGGTCAGCAGGCCCGCCTTGATGGCGTACAGCGGAATCGCATTGACCAGGTCACGCAGCGTGACGCCCGGCTGCATCTTGCCCTTGAAGCGCACGAGCACCGATTCAGGCATGTCCAGCGGCATCACGCCGGTGGCGGCCGCAAAAGCCACGAGGCCGGAGCCCGCGGGGAAGCTGATGCCGATGGGGAAACGGGTGTGGCTGTCGCCGCCGGTGCCCACGGTGTCGGGCGTCAGCAGCCGGTTGAGCCAGCTGTGGATCACGCCGTCGCCCGGACGCAGCGACACGCCGCCGCGGTTGGCCATGAACTCGGGGAGTTCGTGGTGCATCTTGACGTCGACCTTCTTGGGGTACGCCGCCGTGTGGCAGAACGACTGCATGACGAGGTCGGCCGAGAAGCCCAGGCAGGCCAGGTCCTTCAGTTCGTCGCGCGTCATCGGGCCGGTGGTGTCCTGCGAGCCGACCGAGGTCATCTTGGGTTCGCAATACGTGCCTGGGCGAACGCCCTGGCCTTCCGGCAGGCCGCAGGCGCGGCCGACCATCTTCTGTGCGAGCGAGAAGCCCTTCTTGGTGTCGACCGGGCTTTGCGGCAGGCGGAACAGCGTGGAAACGGGCAGGCCCAGCGCTTCGCGCGCCTTGGCCGTCAGGCCGCGGCCGATGATCAGCGGAATGCGGCCGCCGGCGCGCACTTCGTCGAACAGCACGTCGCTCTTGACCTGGAATTCGGCGATGACCTTGCCGTCCTTCAGCGCCTTGCCTTCATAGGGACGCAGTTCGACCACGTCGCCCATGTTCATCTGCGTGACGTCGAGTTCGATAGGCAGCGCGCCCGAGTCTTCCATCGTGTTGTAGAAGATGGGAGCGATCTTGCCGCCGAGGCAGACGCCGCCGAAGCGCTTGTTGGGCACGAAGGGAATGTCTTCGCCGGTGAACCAGAGCACCGAGTTGGTGGCGCTCTTGCGCGACGAACCCGTGCCGACCACGTCGCCGGCATACGCCACGAGGTGGCCGCGCGCGCGCAGGTCCTCGATGAACTTCACCGGGCCGCGCTTGCCGTCTTCTTCGGGAACGATGCCGGGGCGTGCGTTCTTGTGCATCGCCAGGGCGTGCATCGGGATGTCGGGACGGGTCGTCGCATCGGGTGCGGGCGACAGGTCGTCGGTGTTGATTTCGCCAGCCACCTTGAAGATGCTGACAGTGATGCTTTCGGGCACTTCGGGGCGGCTGGTGAACCACTCGGCATCGGCCCAGCTCTGCAGCACGCCCTTGGCGTGGGCGTTTCCCTTGTCGGCCTTTTCCTTGACGTCGTGGAACTGGTCGAACATCAGCAGGGTTTTCTTGAGGCCCTCTGCAGCCACGGCGCCGACTTCGGCGTCGTCGAGCAGGTCGATCATGGGGCTGATGTTGTAGCCGCCGAGCATGGTGCCGAGCAGTTCGGTCGCGCGGGCGCGCGAAATGAACTCGCTCTTCTCGGTGCCGTGCGCCACGGCCGCGAGGTAGCTCGCCTTGACCTTGGCCGCGTCGTCGACGCCGGCGGGCACGCGATAGGTGAGCAGGTCCAGCAGGAAAGCGCCGTCCTTTGCGTTCGCGCTCTTGAGGAGCTCGATCGCTTCAGAGGTCTGCTTCGCGCTCAGGGGCAGCGGCGGGATACCGAGCGCGGCGCGTTCGGCAACATGATCAACGTAGGCTTGCAACATCTTCTTTTCTCCGGAAACTGGTCTTGCAGGAATACGGTGCGGCCTAGCAAGAGCCGCACCGCATCCGGCGTTCGGTACGCTTACTTCTTTTCGCCGTCGGCGCCGTCGAACAGCGCCTTCGGTGGGTTCTTCTTCATTTCTGCGGCGAAGGCGACCTGGGCTTCGGTCTGGCATTCGTCGGCAAGGCGCAGGCCGGCCTTCTGGTTCATCAGCATCGACTTGTTGCCGAGCTGGAGCCACATGGCGCCGGCACGCGGGTCTTCGAGGCGGATGGCGCCGGTGCGGCTTTCGACCGGGTGCATGCGGTACTTCGCGCCCTTGGTGCTGACGGTGAAGAAGCCGGGCTTCTTGTCGTCGGGCGTGACGGTCACGTCGGCGCCGAGTTCGCACTGGGCCTTGCCGACGGACACGCGCTGGGCCACGGCCAGGTCGGCCTCGGAGAGCGTCACGTCGGTGTCGGTGTTGATGGGAGTGACTTCCTCGACGGCCTTGGCGGCCTTGCGGGTGACCTGGTGCTTCTTGGCGGGGGCCTTTGCCGTGCTGGAGGAAGCTGCCTTGGCGGCGGGCTTTGCTGCCGGCTTGGCAGCGTCCTGGGCCATTGCGACCAGGGGCAGAGCCAGTGCGACAGCTGCAATCAGGGCAATTTTCTTCATGTGTGGGTTTCCTTGAGGCTGGGTTCGGGTGGTTTCAGGAGGCCGCGAGCGCAAACCAGGCTTTCGCCTCGGGGGGCAACGCGCGCCCTGTTGCGTGGGCACGTGTCAGAACCTGCCAGAAATGGCGGTAGCTCGCGCGGTCGTGCAATGTGCCATCAATTTGTGTCGGAGCCCAATTTGCGGCTGCCGCCTTTACAAGGATTTTTGTGGCAATTTGAATCTGTGCCTCGTCGGGCGCGAAAGCCTCGAGGATGGGCCGGATCTGGTTCGGGTGGATGCTCCACATGCGCGTGTAGCCGAATTCGGTGGCCGCCTTGCGGGCTGCGGTGCGCATGGCATCGGTATTGTTGAACTCGGTGACCACGCAGTGCGACGGCACCTTGCCGCAGGCATGCGCGGCCGATGCGATGGCCAGCTTGGCCCGCACCACCAGCGGATGGCTGAACTGCCCCGCCGCGCCCATGCCGTCGGCGGGAATGGCGCCGGCGTGGGCCGAGACGAAGTCCATCAGGCCGAAGCTCAGCGACTGCACGCGCGGATGCGCGGCGATCTCGAAGGCGTTGTGCACGGCCAGCGGCGACTCGATCAGCACGTGCAGCGGCAACGCGCCGGCGTCGGCAGCCTCGAGCGCGGAAACAGCCTGCAACACATCGGTCACCGATTCGACCTTGGGCACCATCAGATGGCTCAGGCGATGGCCGGCGCGTCCGGCGATGGTGACCACGTCGCCGGCAAAGGCCGGATGGTCGACCGGATGCACGCGCACGCCGACACGCATGCCGGGCCTGGCGGCCAGCGCGAGCTCGGTGACGAGCGCGGCATGCTCCGCTTCGCCGCCCACGGGCGCGCCGTCCTCGCAATCGAGGGTCACGTCGAACACGCAGGCGCCGAACTCCTCGGCCATCTCGGCCTGGAGCGCGAGGCTCTTCTTCATGCGTGCCTCGACGCCGCTGTAGTGGTCGCACACGGGCAGCGTCACCGCGCCGGCCTGCGCGCCGAGCAGCACTTGCGCGGGGTGGACGGTGTTCGTCATGCGTTGCCGCCCTTCTGGGCGACGAAGAACATGCGCGGAAACGCGAGCAGCCGCTTGCCGTCGGCGCGGGGCGGATAAGCCTCGTTCACGCGGCGTTCGTATTCGGCCAGGTAGCTGGCCTGCAGTGCCGGCTCGAGGCGATCGACGAAAGGCTTCAGCCCCGTGCCTCGTACCCATTCGACGATGGATGCGGCATCGGCCATGCGGTGCTGGTAGATGGTGTGCCAGACATCGACGTGCGCGGCGCGCGGCGCCAGCAGGTCGTAGTAGCCGCCGAGGTCGAGCAGCCGGGTGCGCAGCCTGTCGGCGTCGCCGATGGGCTCGGCCCACGGCGCTTCGGCGGCCACGGCGCGCATGAGCCGGTGCGTGGGCTCCTGGCGGTTGTCGGGCATCTGGACGGCGAGCACGCCGCCCGGGGCCAGCGCGTCGAACAGGCGCGGGATCAGCTTTTCGTGATCGGGCACCCACTGCAGGGACGCGTTGGCATAAATGAGGTCGGGCGCTTCTTCCTGAGAACGCGGCGCCCAGGTCGCGATGTCGCTCAACTCGAAGCGCGCCTGCGGCAGGCGCTCGCGCGCGCTGGCCAGCATGGCTTCGGAGTTGTCGGTCCCGATGACTTGCGCCTTCGGGAACCGGTGAACCAGCAGCTCGGTGGAATTGCCCGGGCCGCAGCCGAGGTCGACCACGCGGGCCGCCTCCGCCAGCGGCACCCGCGCCAGGAGTTCCTGTGCGGGCCGGGTGCGCTCGTCCTCGTAGCGACGGTAGAGCGCTGGGTTCCAGTCGAGCATGCTGCGGATGGCTTACAGCAGGTGGGCAACGCCGGCGCGTTCGCCTTCGAGCTCTTCCAGCGTCTTGTTGATGCGTTCCTGGCTGAATGCGTCGATCTCGAGGCCTTCGACCAGCTTGTATTCGCCGTTTTCGCAGGTGACGGGGAAGCCGAACATCACGTCCTTCGGAATGCCGTACTGGCCGTCCGACGGGATGCCCATGGTGACCCACTTGCCGTTGGTGCCCAGGGCCCAGTCGCGCATGTGGTCGATTGCGGCGTTGGCGGCCGAGGCAGCCGACGACAGGCCGCGTGCTTCGATGATGGCCGCGCCGCGCTTGCCGACGGTCGGCAGGAACACGTTGGCGTTCCATTCCTGGTCGTTGATCATCTTGGCGACGCTTTCGCCGTTGATGGTGGCGAAGCGGTAGTCGGCGTACATCGTGGGCGAGTGGTTGCCCCACACGGTGAGCTTTTCGATGTCGGCCACGGCCTTGCCGGTCTTGGCGGCGATCTGGCTGGCGGCGCGGTTGTGGTCCAGGCGCAGCATGGCGGTGAAGTTCTTGCGCGGCAGGTCAGGTGCGCTCTTCATGGCGATGTAGGCGTTGGTGTTGGCCGGGTTGCCGACCACCAGCACCTTGACGTTGCGGCTGGCGACGGCGTTGAGGGCCTTGCCTTGTGCCGTGAAGATGGCACCGTTGACGGCCAGCAGTTCGGCACGTTCCATGCCGGGGCCGCGGGGGCGCGAACCGACCAGCAGTGCGTAGTCGGCGTCCTTGAAGGCGGTCATCGGGTCGCCGTGGGCTTCCATGCCGGCCAGCAGCGGGAACGCGCAGTCGTCGAGTTCCATCATCACGCCCTTGAGCGCCTTCTGGGCCTTCTCGTCGGGGATTTCGAGCAGTTGCAGGATGACCGGCTGGTCCTTGCCGAGCATTTCGCCGGATGCAATGCGGAACAACAGGGCGTAACCGATTTGGCCGGCGGCACCGGTGACGGCAACGCGGACGGGTTTTTTGCTCATGGGAAGACTCCAGAAGGTGATGAAACGGTGTCGGCGCTCTCGTGGGGCGCCAGGGTTCTGCGGGGTGAAATACCCTCCCGCAGCGCGAGACCGGCCGCATTTTAAGCCGATTCAATAAGCCCCGTCTTATGTCTTATATAAGATATCCTCGGGGGCGCCGCCACGGCGCACCCCACCGCTGCCATGAACACGCCCACAACACTCGACGAGCCCGCGACGCCGTCCTTCAGTCCGCTCTACCAGCAGATCAAGACCCTGATCCTGCAGAGCCTGCAGGCGGGCGAGTGGAAGCCGGGCGAACCCATCCCCAGCGAGATGGACCTGGCCGTGCGCTATCGGGTGAGCCAGGGCACGGTGCGCAAGGCCATCGACGAACTGTCGGCCGAAAACCTGGTGGTTCGCCGCCAGGGCAAGGGCACCTTCGTCGCCACGCATGCAGAGCAGCATGTGCAGTACCGTTTCCTCAAGCTCGTGCCCGATGCCGGCGACCCCAGCAGCGAAGGCCCCGCCGTGCGCACCATCGTCGACTGCAAGCGCCTGCGCGCGTCGGCCGACGTGGCCCGCGCGCTCGGCCTGCGCACCGGAGACGCCGTGCTGCAGGTGCGCCGCGTGCTGGCCTATGCCGGCGTGCCGACCATCCTCGAAGACCTCTGGCTGCCCGGCACGCCCTTCAAGGGCCTTACGGCCGAGCGGCTGCGCGCGTGGCCGGGGCCGATGTACGCGCTGTTCGAAACCGAGTTCGGCGTGCGCATGGTGCGGGCCGAAGAAAAAATCCGCGCCGTGCTGCCCGATGCCGAGCAGGCCGCGCTCCTCGACGTCACGCAGCAGATGCCCCTGCTGAGCGTGGAACGCGTGGCGCACACCTACCATGACATGCCCATGGAATTGCGCCGCGGGCTCTATCGCACCGACACGCACCACTACAGGAACCAGCTGGGCTGACCCCGATGCAGACAAAGGCCGAATCACGGCGCGCCAGCGTGCGCGCGCAACATGCACTACGTGCTACGAAGTCAATAGCATCCGACTGCAATGGTGCGCTGACTAATGCGCGTCCGCTGCCCGATGGTGCATTGCAATAGAATTTTGCGTTGTTTGCACTTCCGCATAAGAAACAAAAGCGTTCGCTCTCAGAACAAGTCATCCAAGCCACGAAAGCCCTCCCCCCATGACAGAGCTTGCAAATCCTCCCCGGCCACCGCGCCGCGAATTCCGGAACATCAATGCCTTCACCGATCTGACGACCTACCGGCTTCCGCCGGCGGGCATCGTTTCGATCCTGCACCGCGTGAGCGGCGTGCTCATGTTCCTGCTGCTGCCGTTCATCATCTGGATGTTCGACACTTCGCTGTCATCCGACTATTCGTTCGCTAAATTCAAGGGCGCCTTCAACGTCGGCATCGGCTTCGCTCCGGGTTGGTTCTTCAAGCTCGTCGCGCTCGCGCTCATCTGGGCCTACCTGCACCACTTCATCGCCGGCCTGCGCCACCTCTGGATGGACGTGAGCCACTCCGCGGTGACCAAGGAATTCGGCCACACCTCCGCCCTCTTCACGCTGGGCGCGAGCATCATCCTCACGCTGGTGCTGGGCGCCAAGCTGTTCGGCCTGTACTGAGAAGGAGCCAACCATGTCTGTGAACTACGGCTCCAAGCGCATCGTCGTCGGCGCGCACTACGGTCTTCGCGACTGGCTCAGCCAGCGCATCACGGGCGGCCTGATGGCGCTCTTCACGATCGTGCTGCTCGCACAACTGATCTTCACCCGCGGCCCCATCGGCTACGACCTCTGGGCCGGCATCTTCGCGGCGCAGTGGATGAAGGTGCTGACGTTCTCCGTGATCGTCGCCCTGCTCTACCACGTGTGGGTCGGCATGCGCGACGTCTGGATGGACTACGTCCAGCCCGTCGCCATCCGTCTCGTGCTGCAAATTTTCACCATCGTCTGGCTTGTCGGTTGTGCGGGTTGGGCCATTCAAGTGCTTTGGAAGATCTGACCCACCATGACCTACACAAAAGAAAAAATCACCAAGCGCAAGTTCGACGTCGTGATCGTCGGTGCCGGCGGCTCCGGCATGCGCGCCTCGCTGCAACTCGCACGTGCCGGCCTCAACGTGGCCGTGCTCTCCAAGGTGTTCCCGACCCGTTCGCACACCGTCGCCGCTCAAGGTGGCGTGGGCGCATCGCTCGGCAACATGAGCGAGGACAACTGGCACTACCACTTCTACGACACGATCAAGGGCTCCGACTGGCTCGGCGACCAGGACGCGATCGAGTTCATGTGCCGCGAGGCACCGAAGGTCGTGTACGAGCTCGAACACTTCGGCATGCCCTTCGACCGCAACCCCGACGGCACCATCTACCAGCGTCCGTTCGGCGGCCACACCGCCAACTACGGCGAGAAGCCCGTGCAGCGCGCCTGCGCCGCGGCCGACCGCACAGGCCACGCGATGCTGCACACGCTTTATCAGAAGAACGTCGAAGCCCGCACCCAGTTCTTCGTCGAATGGATGGCGCTCGACCTCATCCGTGACGAAGAAGGCGACGTGGTCGGCGTGACCGCCCTCGAAATGGAAACCGGCGACCTGCACATCCTGCAGGCCAAGACTGTGCTGCTGGCCACCGGCGGCGCGGGCCGCATCTTCCAGGCCTCTACCAACGCCTTCATCAACACCGGCGACGGCCTCGGCATGGCTGCCCGCTCAGGCATTCCGCTGCAGGACATGGAGTTCTGGCAGTTCCACCCGACCGGCGTGGCCGGCGCGGGCGTGCTGCTGACCGAAGGCTGCCGCGGCGAAGGCGCGATCCTGCTGAACAGCAACGGCGAACGCTTCATGGAGCGCTATGCGCCCACGCTGAAGGACCTGGCGCCGCGCGACTTCGTCTCGCGCTCCATGGACCAGGAAATCAAGGAAGGCCGAGGCTGCGGTCCCAACAAGGACTACGTGCTGCTCAAGCTCGACCACCTGGGCGCCGACACCATCCACAAGCGCCTGCCCTCGGTGTATGAAATCGGCGTCAACTTCGCCAACGTCGACATCACGAAGGAGCCGATCCCCGTCGTGCCGACCATCCACTACCAGATGGGCGGCATCCCGACCAACATCCACGGCCAGGTCGTCATCCAGAAGGGCGAAGACAACAGCGCCGTCGTGAATGGCCTCTACGCGGTGGGCGAATGCTCCTGCGTGAGCGTGCACGGCGCCAACCGCCTGGGCACGAACTCGCTGCTCGACCTGCTGGTGTTCGGCCGCGCGGCCGGCAACCACATCGTCGAGTTCAACGACAAGCTCAAGGAACACAAGCCCCTGCCCAACGATGCGGCCGACCGCACGCTGGAGCGCCTGAACCGCCTCGAGTCGACCACCACCGGCGAATATGCCCAGGACGTGGCCGGCGAGATCCGCGCCGTCATGCAGCAGCATGCCGCCGTGTTCCGCAAGCAGGCCTCGATGGACGAAGGCGTGACCAAGATCGCCGCCGTGCGCGAGCGCGTCAAGGCCATTGGCCTGAAGGACAAGTCGAAGGTGTTCAACACCGCCCGCATCGAAGCGCTGGAAGTCGACAACCTGATCGAAGTGGCGCAGGCCACCATGGTTTCCGCAGCAGCCCGCAAGGAATGCCGCGGCGCGCACACGGTGGAAGACTACGAACGCCCGGCGGACGATCCTGTCGCACCGCTCGGCCGCGACGACGCCAACTGGATGAAGCACACGCTCTGGTACAGCGAAGACAACCGCCTGTCGTACAAGCCGGTCAAGCTTCAGCCCCTGACGGTCGCCTCGGTGCCCCCGAAGGTCCGGACATTCTAAAAATTAGGAACATACGATGAAGCGCACATTCCAGATCTATCGCTACGACCCGGACAAGGACGCCAAGCCCTACATGCAGACCGTCGAGATCGAACTCGACGGCCATGAGCGCATGCTGCTCGACGCCCTGATGAAGCTCAAGGCGCAGGACCCGACGCTGTCGTTCCGCCGTTCGTGCCGCGAAGGCGTCTGCGGCTCCGACGCGATGAACATCAACGGCAAGAACGGTCTGGCCTGCCTGACCAACATGAACACGCTCAAGGGCACCGTCGTGCTCAAGCCGCTGCCGGGCCTGCCCGTCATCCGCGACCTGATCGTGGACATGACGCAGTTCTTCAAGCAGTACAACTCGATCAAGCCGTACCTGCAGAACGACAGCGTGCCGCCCGAGAAGGAACGCCTGCAGTCCCCCGAAGAGCGCGAAGAGCTCAACGGCCTGTATGAGTGCATCCTGTGCGCGAGCTGCTCGACGAGCTGCCCGAGCTTCTGGTGGAACCCCGACAAGTTCGTGGGCCCGGCCGGCCTGCTGCAGGCCTACCGCTTCATCGCCGACAGCCGCGACGAAGCCACCGCCGAGCGCCTGGACAACCTGGAAGACCCGTACCGCCTGTTCCGCTGCCACACGATCATGAACTGCGTGGACGTGTGCCCGAAGAGCCTGAACCCGACCAAGGCCATCGGCAAGATCAAGGAATTGATGGTGCGCCGCGCCATCTGATCCCTGATCCATTGCCAAGAGACGCCACCATGCAACCCGCCGCCGACCTCGACCAGCCGCTCAGCGAACGTGCGCTGAGCAAGCTGAAATGGCGCTGCCGGCGCGGACTGCTCGAGAACGACCTGTTCATCGCCCGCTTCTTCGAGCGACACGAATCCCGCATGACCGTGGGTCAAGCGGGAGCGATGGAGACACTGATGGACCTGTCGGACAACGATCTCCTCGACCTCCTTCTGTGCAGAAAGGAGCCCGAGCCCGAATGGGCCGGGGCCGAGGTGGTCGCATTGCTGCAGCTGATGCGCACTGACGGTGCGCAGCGGCCCGCAATTTCTCCTTCGTCCTGAATCCACCTCTGAAAGTAAACCGAAATGAAAGCATCCGATACCAAGGCCACGCTGTCGTTCAGCAACGGCGGCGACAGCGTCGACCTGCCGATCTACAAGGGCACCGTGGGCCCCGACGTGATCGACATCCGCAAGCTGTACGCACAGACCGGCATGTTCACGTACGACCCGGGCTTCATGTCGACCGCCGCCTGCCAGTCGGCCATCACGTACATCGACGGCGACAAGGGCGAACTGCTGTATCGCGGCTACCCCATCGAGCAACTCGCCACCAACTGCGACTTCCTCGAGACCTGCCACCTGCTGCTGTACGGTGAACTGCCGGACCAGGCCAAGAAGGAAAACTTCACCAAGGTCGTGACGAACCACACCATGGTGAACGAGCAGATGCAGTTCTTCCTGCGCGGCTTCCGCCGTGATGCCCACCCGATGGCCATCATGACCGGCCTCGTGGGCGCCCTGTCGGCCTTCTATCACGACAGCACGGACATCAACAATCCCGAGCACCGCGAGATCGCCGCGATCCGCCTGATCGCGAAGATGCCCACGCTCGTGGCCATGGCCTACAAGTACACGATCGGCCAGCCGTACATGTACCCGAAGAACGACCTGAGCTACGCCGGCAACTTCCTGCACATGATGTTTGCAACGCCGTGCGAAGAGTACAAGGTGAACCCGGTGCTCGAGCGCGCGCTCGACCGCATCTTCATCCTGCACGCAGACCACGAGCAGAACGCCTCGACCTCGACGGTGCGCCTGTGCGGCTCGTCGGGCACGAACCCCTTCGCGGCCATCGCGGCCGGCGTGGCCTGCCTCTGGGGCCCGGCCCACGGCGGCGCCAACGAAGCAGCACTCAACATGCTGTACGACATCCAGAAGGAAGGCGGCGTCGAGAAGATCGGCGAGTTCATCAAGAAGGTCAAGGACAAGAACTCGAACGTCAAGCTCATGGGCTTCGGCCACCGCGTGTACAAGAACTACGACCCGCGCGCCAAGCTGATGCAGGAAACCTGCAACGAAGTGCTGACCGAGCTGGGCCTGGAACAAGACCCGCTGTTCAAGCTGGCCAAGGAACTGGAAAAGATCGCCCTGGAAGACGAATACTTCGTGTCGCGCAAGCTGTACCCGAACGTCGACTTCTACTCGGGCATCGTGCAGCGCGCCATCGGCATCCCGGTGCCGCTGTTCACCGCGATCTTCGCGCTGGCCCGCACGGTCGGCTGGATCGCCCAGCTGAACGAAATGATCGGCGACCCCGAGTACAAGATCGGCCGCCCGCGCCAGCTGTTCGAAGGCTCGCCGAAGCGTGACGTGAAGCCGATCTCGGCTCGCTGATCGAGCGCTGCTCCCTCTTGAGAAAGCTGCCTGCGGGCAGCTTTTTTCGTTTGGAGGCCGAATGCCGGCCGGCGCTCTTCGCCGACGGGCATTGAGGTCATCGCATATCACGATGGCTTCAAGAGAAAAACAAGAAGAAAATAGCCAACTCATCGCCAGACGCGATGCCCAAGCCCCATGAGCACGTCAGAACGCAACTTCGCCCGCCGCATCGACCTCACGTCGTTGCAGTTATTCGTGGCCGTGTGCGAACTGGGCAGCATCGGCCGCGCGTCGGAGCGCGAGTTCATCGCGGCGTCGGCCATCAGCAAGCGGCTGTCCGACCTCGAAGCCACGCTGGGCACCACCCTGCTCTACCGCCATGCGCGCGGCGTAGACCTCACGCCGGCGGGCGAAAGCCTGCTGCACCATGCGCGCTCGGTGCTCTACAGCCTCGAGAAGATGCAGGGCGAGCTCAGCGAATACGCAGACGGCGTGCGCGGCCATGTGCGGGTGCATGCCAACATCTCGGCCATCGTGCAGTTCCTGCCTGAAGACCTGGGCGTGTTCACGCGGGCGCACGAGGCCATCAAGATCGACCTCGAGGAGCACCTGAGCAGCGAGGTGATCCGCGCAGTGCAGGAAGGCGCGGCCGACCTCGGCGTGTGCCACGTGGCCGGCGGCGCGGGCGAGCTGCAGAGCCTTTCCTATAGGCACGACCGCCTGGCGCTCATCGTGCCCACCGGCCACGTGCTGGCCGCGCAGGGCGCCATCGACTTCATCGACTCGCTCGACTTCGACCACGTCGGCCTGCACACCAACAGCTCGATCTACGTCGCCATGCACGAGGCGGCGCTGAATGCCGGGCGCAGCATCAAGCTGCGCATCCACGTGACCGGCCTCGACGCCATGTGCCGGATGATCGAGAACGGCCTGGGCATCGGCGTGATGCCGCAGCGCGCCTTCGAGCTCATGCAGAACGGCATCGGACGCGGCCTGGTGAGCGTCGCCCTGAACGACGCCTGGGCGGCGCGCGAGATCCGCCTCGTGGCACGCGATTTCTCCACCCTGCCGGTGGCAGCGCGCTCGCTGGTGAACCACCTGCACGCCGCCGCGGATGCGACAGAACAACTCGCGGCCTGAACCCACATTGCAGCCGCACACACAGACAATCCATTTCCCCACGAAAGACAAAGAGACCGACATGGCACGCACGCTCTACGACAAGATCTGGGACGAACACGTCGTCCACACCGAGGAAGACGGCACCGCGATCCTCTACATCGACCGCCACCTGGTGCATGAAGTCACCAGCCCGCAGGCTTTCGAAGGCCTGCGCGAAGCCGGCCGCAAGCTGTGGCGCATCAGCTCGGTCGTGGCCACGGCCGACCACAACACGCCGACCACCGGCTGGGAGCGCGGCTACGAAGGCATTGCCGACCCGACCAGCAAGGAACAGGTCACCACGCTGGACCACAACATCGCCGAGTTCGGCGCGGCCGCGTTCTTCCCGTTCCTGAGCAAGCGCCAGGGCATCGTGCACGTGATCGGCCCCGAATCGGGCGCAACGCTGCCGGGCATGACGGTGGTCTGCGGCGACTCGCACACCTCCACGCACGGGGCGTTCGGCGCGCTGGCGCACGGCATCGGCACCAGCGAGGTCGAGCACGTCATGGCTACGCAGACGCTGCTGGGCAAGAAGGCGAAGAACATGCTCGTGAAGGTCGAAGGCAAGCTGCCGCTCGGCTGCACGGCCAAGGACATCGTGCTGGCCATCATCGGCAAGATCGGCACGGCCGGCGGCACGGGCTACACCATCGAGTTCGCCGGCTCGGCCATTCGCGACCTGAGCATGGAAGGCCGCATGACGGTCTGCAACATGGCCATCGAGGCCGGCGCGCGCGCCGGGCTGGTGGCCGTGGACGAAAAAACCATCAGCTACGTCAAAGGCCGCCCGCTCGCGCCCACCGGCGTGGAATGGGAGCAGGCCGTGAGCTACTGGCGCACGCTGCAGTCCGATCCCGGCGCGAAGTTCGACGCCGTGGTCGAGCTCGACGCCACGCAGATCCAGCCGCAAGTGACCTGGGGCACCTCGCCCGAGATGGTGGTCGAGATCAACGGCCGCGTGCCCGATCCCGACAAGGAAAAGGACGCGAGCAAGCGCGGCGCCATCGAGCGCGCGCTGGTCTACATGGGCCTGGAGCCCAACAAGGCCATGAACGACATCTTCATCGACAAGGTGTTCATCGGCTCGTGCACCAACAGCCGCATCGAAGACATGCGCGAAGCCGCCGCCGTGGTGAAGAAGCTGGGCCAGAAGGTCGCGAAGAACGTGAAGCTGGCGATGGTCGTGCCCGGCTCGGGCGTGGTGAAGGAACAGGCCGAGCGCGAAGGCCTCGACCTGATCTTCAAGGCCGCGGGCTTCGAATGGCGCGAGCCCGGCTGCTCGATGTGCCTGGCCATGAACGCCGACCGCCTGGAACCCGGCGAGCGCTGCGCATCGACCAGCAACCGCAACTTCGAAGGCCGCCAGGGCGCCGGCGGCCGCACCCACCTCGTGAGCCCGGCCATGGCCGCCGCCGCCGCCGTGCACGGCCACTTCGTCGACGTGCGCACTTTTGCCTGATCTGGCCTGACCTGGAGACATCACATGCAGAAATTCACCGTGCACAAGGGCCTCGTGGCACCGATGGACCGCGAGAACGTCGACACCGACGCCATCATTCCCAAGCAGTTCCTCAAGTCGATCAAGAAGACCGGCTTCGGCGTGAACCTGTTCGACGAATGGCGCTACCTCGACCCGGGCCTGCCCGGCCAGGATCCGGCCAGCCGCAAGCCGAACCCCGACTTCGTGCTGAACCAGCCGCGCTACGCAGGCGCCTCGGTGCTGCTGGCGCGCAAGAACTTCGGCTGCGGCTCGTCGCGCGAACATGCGCCGTGGGCGCTCGACCAGTACGGCTTCCGCGCGATCATCGCGCCGAGCTACGCCGACATCTTCTTCAACAACAGCTTCAAGAACGGCCTGCTGCCGATCGTGCTGTCCGAAGCGCAAGTGGGCCAGCTGTTCGACGAGACCTTCGCCTTCCCCGGCTACACGCTGACCATCGACCTGGAGCGCCAGGTGGTGGTGAAGCCCGACGGACAGGAGTTCGCCTTCGACGTGCAGGCCTTCCGCAAGTACTGCCTGATCAACGGGCTGGACGACATCGGCCTCACGCTGCGCCACAAGGACAAGATCAAGGCCTTCGAGGCCGAGCGCCTGGCGCAGAAGCCGTGGCTCGCGCATACGATGCTGGCCAACGCCTGAACGCGTTCCGTTTCTTCTCTTCTACAAACGACAAAAATGAAAATCGCAGTTCTCCCGGGTGACGGCATCGGCACCGAAATCGTGGCCGAAGCGGTCAAGGTGCTCAACGTCCTCGACCTGAAGTTCGAGATGGAATCGGCGCTGGTCGGCGGCGCGGCCTACGAGGCGCACGGCCATCCGCTGCCCGAATCGACGCTCAAGCTGGCCAAGGAATCCGATGCTGTGCTGTTCGGCGCCGTCGGCGACTGGAAGTACGACAAGCTCGACCGCCCGCTGCGCCCCGAGCAGGCCATCCTGGGGCTGCGCAAGAACCTGGGCCTGTTCGCGAACTTCCGCCCCGCCATCTGCTACGAGCAGCTGGTGGACGCATCGAGTCTGAAGCCCGAGCTGATCGCGGGCCTGGACATCCTGATCATCCGCGAGCTGACCGGTGACATCTACTTCGGCCAGCCGCGCGGCCGCCGCACCGCCGTCGACGGCCACTTCCCGGGTGCCGAGGAAGCATTCGACACGATGCGCTACTCGCGCCCCGAGATCGAGCGCATCGCGCGCGTGGCCTTCGAGGCGGCACGCAAGCGCAGCAAGCGCGTGACCAGCGTCGACAAGAACAACGTGCTGGAAACCTCGCAGCTGTGGAAAGACGTGATGCTCGACATCGCGAAGGAATATCCGGATGTCGAACTCGACCACATGCTGGTCGACAACGCGGCCATGCAGCTCGTGAAGGCGCCCAAGAAGTTCGACGTGGTGGTCACCGGCAACATGTTCGGCGACATCCTCTCGGACGAGGCCGCAATGCTCACCGGCTCCATCGGCATGCTGCCCTCGGCGTCGCTCAACTCGAGCAACCAGGGCCTGTACGAACCCAGCCACGGCAGCGCCCCAGACATTGCCGGCAAAGGGGTTGCCAATCCTTTGGCTACAATACTGTCCGCTGCCATGATGCTCCGCTTCTCACTCAACCAAGCCGAGGCTGCCGACCGTATCGAGTCGGCGGTCAAGGACGTGCTGGCCTCCGGCCTGCGCACGGGTGACATCTGGTCAGAAGGTACGAAGCGCGTCGGCACCCGCGAGATGGGCGACGCGGTCGTTGCAGCAATCACCAAAAAGACGATTACCGGCTAACCGCAGCCCGCTTCGTCACGCCCCTCCCCGGCTCGACGAGTCGGGGGCAAAAAAAGACAACTTTTTCTTTTTTCATAAGGGCAAACTGAAATGGCGAACGCATCTCAACCTCTGGTCGGCCTCGTTGGCTGGCGCGGCATGGTCGGCTCGGTCCTGATGGACCGCATGCAGGCCGAAGGCGACTTCGGTCTCATCGAGCCGATCTTCTTCTCGACCTCCAACGCCGGCGGCAAGGCCCCGGCCATGGCCAAGAACGAGACCGCGCTGAAGGATGCGAACGACATCGAAGCACTGAAGAAGTGCGACATCGTCATCACCTGCCAGGGCGGCGACTACACCAGCGAGGTGTTCCCCAAGCTGCGCGCCGCAGGCTGGAACGGCCACTGGATCGATGCGGCCTCCACCCTGCGCATGAAGGACGACGCCATCATCGTGCTCGACCCGGTGAACCTGCCGGTCATCGAGAACGCACTGGCCAAGGGCGGCAAGAACTGGATTGGCGGCAATTGCACCGTGAGCTGCATGCTCATGGGCGTGGGCGCCCTCTACAAGGCCGGCCTGGTCGAGTGGATGACCAGCATGACCTACCAGGCAGCCTCGGGTGGCGGCGCGCAGCACATGCGCGAACTGCTGACCCAGTTCGGCACGCTCAACGCCGAAGTGCGCGCACTGCTGGACGACCCGAAGTCGGCCATCCTCGAAATCGACCGCAAGGTGCTGCACAAGCAGCAGAACCTCAGCGCCGCCGAGACGGCCAACTTCGGCGCGCCGCTGGGCGGCTCGCTGATCCCCTGGATCGACAAGGACTTGGGCCTGGGCAAGAGTCAGGACGACGCCGAATGGGGCATGTCCAAGGAAGAATGGAAGGGCGGCGCCGAGACCAACAAGATCCTGGGCCAGGGCGCGGGCTTCGGCACCGCCGCCACGCCGGTCGACGGTTTCTGCGTGCGCATCGGCGCCATGCGCTGCCATAGCCAGGCGCTGACCTTCAAGCTCAAGAAGAACGTCCCGCTGGCCGACATCGAAGCGATGATCGCCGCCGACAACCCGTGGGCGAAGGTCGTGCCTAACACGCGCGAAGCGACGGTCAAGGATCTCACGCCGGTGGCAGTGACGGGGACCATGAACATTCCGGTCGGCCGCATCCGCAAGCTGGCGATGGGTCCGGAATACGTCGGCGCCTTCACCATCGGCGACCAATTGCTGTGGGGTGCGGCAGAACCGCTGCGCCGCATGCTGCGCATCCTGCTCGAAGCCTGATGCGGGGTGCTCAGGGCCTTTTGAAACACAAATTGTTGCCGAAAGGCGACATAAGGTGTGATCGTAAGTATGCGCGCACTGGGTAGAACGGGCGCATTGCCTTGTCAGTGCCTGGTGATGGTGCTAACGTCCTCTTACAAATTCTGGGCCTGAGCCGCCCCCTATCAGCATGACAAGACATCTGTTGCCTGCGGCCAGTCCATCGGCCGCTCGCCCGCCTCTGCCATCGAACGGTTGGCGCCTTTCCATTCTGGGCGCGGCGGCCGCCATGGCTCTGGGCCTCGCCAGCACCGACGCCA
Organism: Variovorax sp.; assembly: GCF_965279555.1. Classification (NCBI taxonomy): domain Bacteria; kingdom Pseudomonadati; phylum Pseudomonadota; class Betaproteobacteria; order Burkholderiales; family Comamonadaceae; genus Variovorax; species Variovorax sp. Next base: position 3,600,318 of record NZ_OZ257247.1, read on the forward strand.
GCGCATTCGCGCTGGGCCAGCTGAAGGTCCAATCGGCGCTGGGCGAGCCGTTGCGCGCCGAGATCGACGTGACCGAGATAGCCGCCAACGAGGCTGACGGCCTGAAGATCAACATCGCCACGGCCGAGGCTTTCAAGAACGCCGGCGTGCCGTACAACCCGGCACTCAGCGATGTCAGGGCGACCCTGCAGCGTCGTGCTGGCGGCCAGTACGTGGTGCGCCTGAGCGGCAACCGCCCTCTCAACGACCCGTTCATCGACCTGCTGCTGGAAGCCAACGGCTCGTCGGGCCGGATCGTGCGCGACTACACCGTGCTGCTCGACCCGCCGACCACACGGCAGGCGGCAGCAGCGAGCGTGCCGGCAACCCCGATTGCCCCGCAGATCACGACACCCGTCGAGCGCCCGGCCGCGCGCGCGCGCCGCGAGCGTGCGCCGGTGGCCGCCGCACCTTCGGCTCCGGTCGCTGCGGCGCCCGCGCCGGCAGCCGCCGCTTCGGCTCCTGCAGCTGCCAGCGCACCCGCCCGTGCCGGCGGCGGCAGCAGCGGCGAACAGGTCACGGTGCAGCGCGGTGATACCGCCAGCAAGATCGCCGGCGCCTACAAGCCGGCCGACGTGTCGCTCGACCAGATGCTGGTGGCCCTGCTGGCCGCCAACCCCAATGCTTTCATCGGCGGCAACGTCAACCGCATGCGCGCGGGCGCCGTGCTCGACCTGCCGACCGCAGCCGAAGCAGCAGCCACCCCGGCCGCCGAGGCGCGCCGCACGGTCACGGCCCAAAGCCGCGACTTCGGCTCCTACCGCCAGCGCCTGGCCGAGAACGCGCCGACGTCGAACGTCGCGGCCGCCAGCCGCAATGCCTCGGGCAAGCTGCAGGCCAACGTCGAAGACCGCAACGCCGCGGCCAGCGCCCCCGACAAGCTCACCATCTCGCAGGGCAGCGCCTCCACCCGTGCCGCCGATGAAAAGGTCGCACAGGCCCGCCAGGCGCAGGACGCCAGCAACCGCGTCGCCGAGCTGTCGAAGAACATCGACGACCTGAACAAGCTCAAGAGCGGTACCGGCGCAGCCGCACCGGCAGCCGCACCCGCCACGCCGGGCATTCCTGTTCCGGCTCCGTCCACCGCAGCCACGACGGCACCCGCGAGCCCCGCACCGGCACCGGCTGCTGCGCCTGCACCAGCGCCAGCGGCCCCAGCCGCCGCCGCACCTGCGGTGGCAGCACCGGCAGCTGCAACGCCAGCCGCCGCCCCTGCGGCAGCCCCCGCCGCGCCCACCCCCGAAGCAACGGCTGCAGCCGCCGCGCCCGCAGCAGCAACAGCCACGACGCCTGCGGCAACACCCGCAGCCGATGCCGCCACCACGCCTCCTGCCGCTCCCGCAGGCGACGCCGCGGCAGCCGCCGCGCCGAAGCCGGCCCCAAAGAAAGTGGTGGCACCGCCCCCACCCCCACCGGAGCCCACCTTCTTCGAAGAACTGCTGGACAACCCGCTGATGCTGGCCGGCGCTGCGCTGATCGCGCTGCTGGTCGGCTTCCTGCTGTACCGCGTGCTGGGCCGCCGCCGCGAGGAAATGAGCGAAAGCGTGTTCCTCGAGAGCCGCATTCCCAAGGACTCGTTCTTCGGCGCCAGCGGCGGCGAATCGGTCGATACCAAGAACCGCGGCGACTCCACCGTGTCGTCGCTGTCGTACTCGCCGAGCCAGCTCGACGCAGGCGATGTCGACCCCGTGGCCGAAGCCGACGTCTACCTCGCCTACGGCCGCGACCTGCAGGCCGAGGAAATCCTGCGCGAAGCGCTGCGCCTGAACCCCGACCGCACGGCAATCCACCTCAAGCTGCTCGAAATCCATGCCAAGCGCCGCGACGTGCGGGCCTATGAAAGCCTTGCCACCGAAGTCCACAAACTGACCGGCGGCCTGGGCTCCGAATGGACGCGCGTGGTCGACATGGGCAAGGACCTCGATCCGGGCAACCCGCTGTACGAATCCGGCGCCAGCCGCAGCGGCGGTGGTGCCAGCGCCGCCGAGACGGCCGCCTTCGCGGGCGCCCTCGCCGCAGCCGCCAAGCCGGTGGCATCGCCTCCCGCTGCGCCGCCGGCGGCTGCCGCTCCGCCTGCTTTCGTTCCGTCGGTGGCACCACTGGACTTCGACCTCGACCTGACCACCCCGCCGCCGCCTGCACCAGCTCCAGCCCCGGCCCCGAGCCATGCGCCGGTCGGCGCCAGCCTGCCGAAGTCGGTCTACGCCCCCGCACCGACGACCGCGCGCCCCGCTGCCCCGCTGTCGAACGGCCACGCCGCGACGCCCGTCGATCTCGAGAACGACTTCGACACCGCGCCCGGTGCCCTGACCGCCCTGACGCCCGACACGCGCCCGTCCTCGCTGAGCCTGAGCGACACGGAGCACAACACCCGTCCCGCCATGCTGCGCAACACGCTGCCGGCGGACTCGGGCTTCATCGAGTTCGACATGAGCGCGCTGGCAGGCTTGCCCGCTCGCACCGCCGAAACGCCCGTGGCACGCCCCTCTGTCGCCACGCACGACGACGAAGGCGATGACAGCCCCCACGCCGTCAAGCTGTCCCTCGCTCGCGAACTGCAAGCCATCGGCGACGTCGAAGGCGCCCGCTCGCTGGTAGAGGAAGTCGAAGCCGAAAGCGCTGGCGACCTCAAGTCGCAAGCCCGCCAACTGCTCGCGGAACTGCGCTGAGCGGTTGTCGTTGTTCCCCTTCCTGAATTCGTGAGGCTGGCGCTCGGCATTCGCTACAACGGCCAGGCGTACGAGGGCTGGCAAAGCCAGCGCTCGGGCCGCACGGTGCAGGACAAGCTCGAGGCGGCCCTCTCCAAGTTCGCGGCCCAGCCCATAGGCACGCTGTGCGCGGGCCGCACCGACGCCGGCGTGCACGCGCTCATGCAGGTAGTGCATTTCGACACCACCGTCGAGCGCGAACCCTTCTCCTGGATGCGCGGCCCCAACCGCTTCCTGCCCGACGACATCGCCGTGCAGTGGGCCCAGCCGGTGCCCGACGAGTTCCACTGCCGCGCCAGCGCCCTGGCGCGCCGCTATCTCTACGTGCTTTCTCAATCGCCAGTGCGGCCCAGCCTGGATGCGGGCCGGGTCGGCTGGTCGATGCATGCGCTCGACGGCGACGCGATGCGCGCAGCCGCCGCACTGCTCGTTGGCCGGCACGATTTCAGCTCGTTCCGCGCCTCGGCCTGCCAGGCCCGCTCGCCGGTCAAAGACCTGCGGCGCATCGAAATCACCCGCGTCGGCGACGGCGAGCGCTGCCGCTGGCATTTCGAGTTCGAGGCCGACGCCTTCCTGCACCACATGATCCGCAACCTGATGGGCTGCCTGGTGCGCATCGGCCGGGGCGACGAGCGTGTCGAATGGATCTCTCAGGTACTGGAGGCGCGCAGCCGCAAGGTCGCGGCGCCCACCTTCTCGGCGGACGGCCTTTATTTCCTGGGCCCGTTGTACGACGCGAAGTGGGGGCTGCCGCCCGAGGCAACGCTGCAGGCCGGTGGGGCTCCGTATGATGGTCCGCCATGACTTCCCCGAGCGCCCCCACCCGTACCCGCATCAAGATCTGCGGCCTGACCCGTGAGGCCGACGTGGACGCGGCGGTCGAAGCCGGCGCCGACGCCATCGGCTTCGTGCTCTACCAAAAGAGCCCCCGCGCGGTAACCCTCGAGCGCGCCGCGGAGTTGGCCTCGCGGCTGCCGCCTTTCGTCACGCCGGTGCTGCTGTTCGTGAACGAAGACGCCTCCGCAGTCATGGCGTCGCTCGCCCGCGTGCGGGGCGCCATCGCCCAATTCCACGGCGAGGAAACGTCCGGACAGTGCGAGGAATCGACCGGCCCGGAGCGCTTTCGTTACATGCGCGCGGCCCGCATTCCGATGGGGGCTGCCGGAGCCGGCTTCGACCTCGTAAAATACGCGTCCGATTACTCCCACGCCCAGGCCATCCTGCTCGACGCCCATGTCGAAGGTTATGGCGGTGGCGGCAAGGCATTCGATTGGTCACTTCTTCCACCCGCCGTCGACGCTCACCTCGTCTTGAGTGGTGGGCTCACACCTGCAAACGTGAGCGATGGCATTCGCATCCTGCGGACGCGCTGCAAGACGCTGTCCGTTGATGTGAGCTCGGGCGTCGAAATCGACGGTCCCGGGAACAAGGGCCTCAAGGACGCCGGAAAGATCCGGCAGTTCGTCACAGCCGTCAGGGCCGCAGACGCGTCCTTCTCAAGTTAGCCGCCGCAGCCGATCGTTCGTCGGGCTGCGGCCCACCGATCGAGAACCATGCAAAGCCAATTCCAGGATTACCAGCAACCCGATGCCACCGGCCACTTCGGCAACTACGGCGGCACCTTCGCGAGCGAAACGCTCACCCACGCGATCAACGAACTGCGCGACGCCTACGCCCGGTTCAAGGACGACCCGGCCTTTCTGGCCGAATTCCACTACGAGCTGAAGCACTTCGTCGGCCGCCCCTCGCCGATCTACCACGCCGCGCGCACCAGCCGCGAAATGGGCGGCGCGCAGATCTACCTGAAGCGCGAAGACCTCAACCACACCGGCGCGCACAAGATCAACAACGTGATCGGCCAGGCGATGCTCGCCCGGCGCATGAGCAAGCCCCGCGTCATCGCCGAGACCGGCGCGGGCCAGCACGGCGTGGCCACCGCCACCATCTGCGCGCGCTACGGCCTCGAATGCGTGGTCTACATGGGCAGCCAGGACGTGAAGCGCCAGAGCCCGAACGTCTACCGCATGAACCTGCTCGGCGCGACCGTGGTGCCCGTCGAATCCGGCAGCAAGACACTGAAGGACGCGCTCAACGAGGCGATGCGCGACTGGGTCACGAATGTGGAAAACACCTTCTACATCATCGGCACCGTCGCCGGCCCGCACCCCTACCCGACCATGGTGCGCGACTTCCAGAGCGTGATCGGCACGGAATGCATCGCGCAGATGCCGGCCATGCTGGCCGCCGACGGCATCACCGGCGAGGCCGAGGGCAGGCAGCCCGACGTGGTCGTCGCCTGCGTGGGCGGCGGCAGCAACGCGATGGGCATCTTCCATCCCTACATCCCGTTCGCGGGCACGCGCCTGATCGGCGTGGAGGCGGCGGGTGAAGGGCTCGACAGCGGCAAGCACTCGGCCTCCATCCTGCGCGGCAGCCCCGGCGTGCTGCACGGCAACCGCACCTACCTGCTGCAGAACGAAGACGGCCAGATCACCGAAACCCACAGCATCAGCGCTGGCCTCGACTACCCTGGCGTGGGCCCCGAGCACGCCTACCTGGCGGACATCGGCCGTGCCGAGTACGTCGGCGTCACCGACAAGGAGGCGCTCGACGCCTTCCACTACCTGTGCCGCACGGAAGGCATCATTCCCGCGCTCGAATCCAGCCACGCCGTGGCACATGCGATGAAGCTCGCCAAGACCATGCGTCCCGACCAATCCATCCTGGTGAACCTCTCGGGCCGCGGCGACAAGGACATCGGCACCGTGGCCGACCTGTCGGGCGTCGACTTCTACGACCGCCCTTCGATGCGCGGCCTGAGCGTAAAGGGAGGCAAGTGATGAGCCGTATTGCAGCAACCTTCGCCGCGCTGAAGAAAGACGGCCGCCGCGCCCTCGTGCCGTACGTCACGGCAGGCTTTCCCTTTGCCGACATCACGCCCGAGCTGATGCACGGCATGGTCGAGGCCGGCGCCGACGTGATCGAACTCGGCGTGCCCTTCTCCGACCCGATGGCCGACGGCCCCGTGATCCAGAAGGCCGGCGAGGCCGCGCTGGCGCTGGGCGTCGGCATGAAGCAGGTGCTGGCCATCGTGGCCGCCTTCCGCCAGAAGGACGCGACCACGCCCGTGGTGCTGATGGGCTATGCGAACCCGGTCGAGCGCTACGACCTGGTGCACGGCAAGAAGGCCTTCATCCGCGACGCCGCCGCGGCCGGCGTGGACGGCCTGCTGGTCGTCGACTACCCGCCCGAGGAATGCGAAGCCTTTGCCGCCGACCTCCAGGCCGCCGGCATCGACCTGATCTTCCTGCTCGCCCCCACCAGCACCGACGAGCGCATGGCCCAGGTCGCCCGAATCGCCAGCGGCTACGTCTACTACGTGTCGCTCAAGGGCGTGACGGGCGCCGGCCACCTCGACGCCGAAGCGGTCGGCCAGATGATTCCGCGCATCCGCCAGCACGTGGGCATTCCGGTCGGCGTGGGCTTCGGCATCCGCGACGCGCGCACGGCGCAGGCGGTCGGATCGGCCGCCGACGCGGTCATCATCGGCACCAAGATCATTCAACTCATCGAAGACCAGCCCCGCGACAAGGTCGTGCCGGCCGTACGTGAATTCCTCGCGGGCATCCGCGAGGCGCTCGACGCGCTGCCCGCCGCGACGGCCAAGAACGCGGCTGGTCGATAATCACCGCCAACACAAGGAGCCCCTTATGAGCTGGCTTGAAAAACTGCTACCCGCCAAGATCGCGCAAACCGACCCGTCCGAGCGCCGCCAGGTGCCCGAGGGCCTGTGGATCAAATGCCCCGCCTGCGAGACCGTTCTGTACAAGACCGACCTCGAGCACAACCAGAACGTCTGCCCCAGCTGCAGCCACCACCACCGCATCGGCGCCCGCGCGCGCCTGGACGCGTTCCTCGACGCCGAGGGCCGCTACGAGGTCGGCCAGGAAGTGCTGCCGGTCGATGCCCTGAAGTTCAAGGACAGCCGCAAGTACCCCGAGCGCCTGAAGGAAGCCCTAGAAAACACCGGCGAGACCGACGCGCTGGTCGTCCTGGGCGGTTCGGTTCACAGCATCAGCGTGGTCGTGGCCTGCTTCGAGTTCGAGTTCATGGGCGGCTCCATGGGCAGCGTGGTGGGCGAGCGCTTCGTGCGCGGCGTCGAGACCGCCATCGAGCAGAAGGTGCCCTTCATCTGCTTCACCGCCACCGGCGGGGCGCGCATGCAGGAAGGCCTGCTCTCGCTGATGCAGATGGCCAAGACCAACGCCGCGCTCACCCGCCTGGCGAAAAAGGGCCTGCCCTACATCAGCGTGCTGACCGACCCGACCATGGGTGGCGTGTCGGCAGGCTTCGCCTTCGTGGGCGACGTGGTGATCGCCGAGCCCAAGGCGCTGATCGGCTTTGCTGGCCCGCGCGTGATCGAATCGACCGTGCGCGTGACGCTGCCGGAAGGCTTCCAGCGCGCCGAGTTCCTGCAGACCAAGGGGGCCATCGACTTCATCAGCGACCGCCGCGAACTGCGCAAGACCATTGCCAACACGCTCGCGATGCTGCTGCGCCAGCCGGCCGACGCTGTCAGCTGACAGACAGGCGCCGACAAGAAAAAAGGGCCCGGGTGCAATGCACCCGGGCCCTTTTTTCGTTGGGCTCGTTCAGAACGTCATTTGGTAGGCGAACACCAGCAGGTTGCTCAGCACGATCGCCACCACCTGCAGCACCACGATGGCCGCCAGCGGCGACAGGTCGATGCCGCCGATCAGCGGGATGAAGCGCCGGAACGGCCGCACCAGCGGCTCGGCCAGGCGGGAGATGAGGTCGAGCAGCATCGGCGACGCACCCGGAATCCACGACAGCACGGCATAGACCACCAGCAGCGCCGTCAGCCCGGAGACCGCCAGCTGCATCAGCCCCACCAGCGACACCAGCGGCAAGGTCGCGATCCGCCCGAGGTTGCCGATCAGCAGCCAGAGCAGCAGGAACTTCACCAGCACCAGCAGCCACGCCGCGATCAGGCTCGCCAGGTCCCAACGCTTCACTGGCGGCACGATGCGCCGCAGCGGCAGCACGATCCAGTCGGTGATGGCGAAGATGAAGCGGCCGAGCGGGTTGCCGAAAGGCACGCGGTGGTACTGCATGTACAGGCGCAGCAGGCAGGCGCCGCCGAGCAGGCCGACGATCACGTCGAGAAGGAACGAGGGAATCTGATAGAGCATGGGGCGCAGCCGTGAGCGGAATGCGATGATAGCCACGCAAGGCTCTTCGATGACGACACAACCCCTTTTGCATTCACTGCCATTGTTCCCGCTCGGCACGGTTCTCTTTCCGGGCGGCCTGCTTCCGCTGCGCATCTTCGAGGTCCGGTATCTCGACATGATCGGCAAGTGCCGCAAGGCCGATGCGCCCTTCGGCGTGGTGAGCCTCACCAGCGGCAGCGAAGTGCGCAAGGCCGGCGCCGACACCGAGAGCTTCGCCGGCATCGGCACGCTGGCCATGATCCGCGAGTTCGAGTCGCCGCAAAGCGGCCTGCTGCAGATCGAATGCATCGGCACGCAGCGCTTTCGCGTGCGCCGCACCGAACTGCAGAAGCACGGGCTGTGGGTGGCAGAGGTAGAGGCGGTGAACGACGACGTCGCGCTCGAGATTCCGGACGACCTCGAGCACACCGCCACCGCGCTGCGGCGCCTGCTCGACACGCTGGAAGAACGGCGCCGCGCGCAAGGCGAATCGGTGCGGCTGCCTATCAGCGCACCCTACCGGCTCGACGACTGCGGCTGGGTGGCCAACCGCTGGTGCGAGCTGGTGCCGATGCAGCTCGAGCTGCGGCAGCGGCTGATGGAGCTCGACAGCCCGCTGATGCGCCTGGAGCTGGTGAGCGATCTGCTGGCGCGCACGGGCATCACTGAATAGACACCGCATTTGGCAGCTACTTTTTTTGTAGCGCTTTGTGCAGGATTGACGGGCATTCAGGGGCGGTCTCCGTTCAAACCCGATGGGCTAAAATGCCAGCCCCGCGCACGCTCCCGGTTGCGCGCCATCCGCCCCCCATGTCCGATCAAAAGACCCCTACGCCTCCCACGCCCGCCGTCGACGAAAACCAGCTCATCGCCGAACGCCGCGAAAAACTCAAGCTGCTGCGCACCGCGCAGGTCGAGGGCAAAGGCGTTGCGTTCCCGAACGACTTCAAGCCCGGCCACCGCGCCGCGGCACTCGTCGAGGCACATGGCGCCACCGAAGCCGAAGCCCTCGAGGCGCAAGCCGTTGCCGTGAGCGTAGCGGGCCGGATGATGCTCAAGCGCATCATGGGCAAGGCCAGCTTCGCAACTCTGCAGGACGCCACCAGCCGCATCCAGCTCTACGTCACGCGCGACGCGGTGGGCGAAGAGGCTTATGCCGAATTCAAGCGCTGGGACTTGGGCGACATCGTCGGCGCCGAAGGCACGCTGATGAAGACCAAGACCGGCGAGCTGTCGGTCAAGGTCACGCAGCTGCGCCTGCTCACCAAGAGCCTGCGCCCGCTGCCCGACAAGTTCCACGGCATGGCCGACCAGGAGCAGAAGTACCGCCAGCGCTATGTCGACCTGATCACCGACGAGTCGGCGCGCGTGCGCTTCACCGCGCGCAGCAAGGCCGTGAGCGCGCTGCGCGAGTTCATGGTGGCCAACGACTTCCTCGAGGTCGAGACGCCCATGCTGCACCCCATTCCGGGCGGTGCGAACGCCAAGCCGTTCAAGACGCACCACAACGCGCTCGACCAGGAAATGTTCCTGCGCATCGCGCCCGAGCTGTACCTCAAGCGCCTGATCGTCGGCGGCTTCGAGCGTGTGTTCGAAATCAACCGGAGCTACCGCAACGAGGGCATCTCGGTGCGGCACAACCCCGAGTTCACGATGATGGAGTTCTACGCGGCCTACTGGAACTACCGCGACCTGATGGACTTCACCGAGACGCTGATCCGCACCATCGCCGACAAGGCCGTGGGCACGCAGCAGCTCACCTACCAGGGCAAGCCGGTCGACCTGACCCAGCCCTTCGAGCGCCTGACGATCCGCGAGGCCATCCTGAAGCACACCGATGCCGAAGGCGTGGCCCAGGGCGTGGACGACACCGCCTGGCTCATCGCCGCCCTGCGCAAGATCGGCCTGAGCGAAGAAAAGGACAAGCTCTCGCAGCGCAGCCTGGCCAGCCTGCAGGTGATGTACTTCGAGGAAACCGTCGAAGAGAAGCTCTGGCAGCCGACCTTCATCATGGAGCACCCGACCGAGATCTCGCCGCTGGCCCGCGCCAACGACGAGCGCCCCGAAGTCACCGAGCGCTTCGAGCTCTACATCACCGGCCGCGAGTTCGGCAACGGCTTCAGCGAGCTGAACGACGCCGAGGACCAGGCCGCACGCTTCAACGCGCAGGTCGCGGCCAAGGACGGCGGCGACGACGAAGCCATGTACTACGACCACGACTTCGTGCGCGCGCTCGAATACGGCATGCCGCCCACCGGCGGCTGCGGCATCGGCATCGACCGGCTGATGATGCTGCTGACCGATTCGCCGAGCATCCGCGACGTGATCCTGTTCCCCGCCCTGCGCAGGGAATCTTGAGCGTGTCGTCACCGTCGTCGCTGCCGACGATCGGCATCGACTTCGGCACCTCCAACTCCGCCGTGGCCTGCCGGGTCGACGGCGTCGCCCGCCTGCTGCCCATCGAAGGCGCGGCCACCACGCTGCCGACCGCGATCTTCTTCAACTCGGAAGACCGCACGACCCACTTCGGCCGCGATGCCATCGCGCAGTACCTCTCGGGCACCGAAGGCCGCCTGATGCGTTCGCTCAAGAGTCTGCTCGGCAGTGCGCTGATGCAGGAGAAGACGGCCATCTACGACGGCCTCGTGAGCTTCGAGGACATCATCGCGCGCTTCCTGCGCGAGCTGGCCGTGCGTGCCAGCCGCGAGCTGGGCCAGCTGCCCGAGCGCGTGGTGATCGGGCGGCCCGTGCACTTCGTGGACGACGACCCGAAGCGCGACGAGCGCGCCGAGGAAAGCCTGCGCGTCGCGGCGCGCGCCGCGGGCTTCCGCGAAATCGCCTTCCAGCTCGAGCCGATCGCCGCGGCTTTCGACTACGAGCAGCGCATCAGCAAAGAATCGATCGTGCTCATCGTCGACATCGGCGGCGGCACCTCGGACTTCACTGTGGTGCGCGTGGGCCCCGACCGCGCGGCGCGCGAGGACCGCGGCGACGACGTGCTGGCCACCAGCGGCGTGCACATCGGCGGCACCGACTTCGACCAGCGCCTGAACCTCGAACGCGTGATGCCGCATTTCGGCTTTCGCCACCATGGCCCGCAGGGGCGCGAGGTGCCGAGCAAGGTGTTCTTCGAGCTGTCGTCCTGGCACCTGATCAACTGGCTCTACGCCGCCAAGGCAGTGCGCCAGGCCAAGGAGCTGCGCACAAGCTACAGCGACACGCGGCTGCACGACCGGCTCATGAACGTGCTGGAAGAACGGCACGGCCACCGCATCGCCAGCGCCGTGGAAGCGGCCAAGATCGATGCCTCGGTGACCGACGCGGAAACCGCCATCGACCTCGATTGCGCCGAGCGCGGGCTGGTGGCTTCGCTGTCTCCCGCCGACATGGCGCAGCAGCTGGCCGGCCCGCTCGAGAACGTGATCGCCTGCGCCCACGCCTGCGTCAAGCGCGCGGGCCTTCGCAGCGGCGACCTCGACGCGATCTACCTCACCGGCGGCTCGTCGGCCCTGCGCCCGTTCCAGCATGCGCTGCGCAAGAGCTTCGCGGGCGTGAACCTGGTCGAAGGCGACCTGTTCGGCGGCGTCGCCACCGGCCTGGCCTGCGTGGCGCGCACCGGACGCGCGGCACGCTGATGAAATACCTGGCGGGCTATCCGGCACCCTTGCTGGACCAGGTCCGCCAGCTGATGGCCGAAGACAGGCTCGCCGGGCTGCTGCTCAAGCGCTACCCCGAAGGCTCGCACGACATCCAGACCGACCGCGCGCTGTACGCCTACGTGAGCGAGCTCAAGAGCGACTTCATGCGCAAGGCCGAACCGCTGTCCAAGGTGATGTTCGACAGCAAGCTGCACGTGATCCGCAACGCGCTGGGCACGCACACCACCGTCTCGCGCGTGCAGGGCGGCAAGCTCAAGGCCAAGCGGGAGATCCGCGTGGCCAGCCTGTTCAAGGACGTGCCGCTTCCCTGGCTGCGCATGATCGTCGTGCACGAACTCGCCCACATGAAGGAGCGCGACCACGACAAGGCCTTCTATTCGCTGTGCATGCACATGGAGCCGGAGTACCAGCAGCTCGAATTCGACCTGCGGCTGTACCTGACCCATCTGGAAACGGGTGGGGAACGGCTCTGGCGCCCCTCGGGCGCAGACGACACGCCTACCTGAAGAAAAGCCTGGTACTGCCGCTCCAGCCGCTCAGATCGCGGCGAGCAGGCGCCGCGCGTCGCGGTACGTGCGCGATGCGGAAAGCGCGTCCCAGTCGGGCGCGGCCTCTTGCGGCAACAGTGCGAGCCTGCGCGCCTCGCTGTCGGCGTCGGGCTGCCAGCGCCCGCTGCGCGAGGCCGCCTCGAAGCCGTCGAGGAATTGGTCGAGCACGCGTCCGTCGCCGATGCTCTGGTTGCACAGCAGGGCCACGTCGCAACCCGCCGCCAGCGCCGCCAGCGCGGCGTCGGTGTAGCTCAGCAGTTCGCCGTCGATATAGCGCCCTGCTTCCATGCTCAGGTCGTCGCTGAAGACCGCGCCGTCGAAGGCGAAGCGCTGGCGCAGCACCGCCTTGAGCCACTTCGACGAAAACCCCGCCGGCCGCTTGTCGACCTTGGGGTAGATCACGTGCGCCGGCATCACTGCGGTGAGCGTGCCGGCCAGCCAGTCGTAAGGCCGCGCGTCGTCGGACAAGATGTCCTTGAGGCTGCGCTTGTCGACCGGGATCTCGACGTGCGAATCGGCGGTGACGAAGCCGTGCCCCGGAAAATGCTTGCCGCAGTTGCGCATGCCCTTTTGCAGCATGCCGTGCATGACGCTCTTGGCCAGCAGCGCCACCACGCGCGGGTCGCGGTGGAAGCTGCGGTCGCCGATGACGCCGCTGCCGCCGTGGTCCAGGTCGAGTACCGGCGCGAAGCTGAAATCGACGCCGCAGGCGCGCAGCTCGGCCGCGAGCACCTGGCCGGCGGCCGTCGCGGCCTGCGTGGCGCGCATGGCGTCGCGCATCCACAGTTCGCCCAAGGCGCGCATCGACGGCAGGCGCGTGAAGCCGTCGGTGCGAAAGCGCTGCACGCGGCCGCCTTCGTGGTCGACGCAGATCAACAGGTCGGGGCGGATCGCCTTGATCTCGGCATTGAGCGCGGTCATCTGCGCCCGGTCCTGCCAGTTGCGGGCGAAATGGATCACGCCGCCGACCAGCGGATTGGCAAGGCGCCGGCGGTCGGCCGCATTGAGTTCGGTCGCGGCCACATCGATGATCAGCGGCGCATGGGGGCGAGCAGCAAGCTCGGGGGTCATACCTTCTCCACCACCACGAAGCTCGCGGCGTATTCGTTTTCGTCGGTTACGGTCACGTGGGCCGTGAGCCCTTGCGCCTCGAACCAGTCCTTCAGGCCGCCGTGCAGCACGATGACGGGCTTGCCGCTGGGCAGGTTGGCGATCTCGCACAAGCGCCAGCTCATGGGCATGCGCATGCCCATGCCGATCGCCTTGCTGAAAGCTTCCTTGGCGGAAAAGCGGGTCGCGAGGTAGCTGATGCCGCGCTTGGGCCAGCGCGCGCTGCGGGCCTTCCAGACCGCGAACTCGGCGTCGCTCAACACCTTGCGGGCGAAGCGCTCGCCCTGGCGCTCGAAAGTCGCGGTGATGCGACGCAGGTCGCAGATGTCGGTGCCAATGCCGTAGATCATTCGGCGCCGGCGCTCACTGCTGCGCCTCGCTGATGCATCGCAGGTAGTCGCGGGTGGTGGCGGCATAGCCGAGTTCGAGGGCGTCGGCCACGAAGGCATGGCCGATCGACACCTCTTGCACGCCAGGCACCGCGCGCAGGAATGCAGTCAGGTTGTCGCGGCTCAGGTCGTGGCCGGCGTTGATGCCCAGGCCGGCGGCATGGGCCGCGCGCGCCGTGTCGGCATAGCGCTGGAGCACGGCCTGCTCGTCGGGCTTGCCGCGCGAGGCGGCATAGCCTTCGGTGTAGAGCTCGACGCGGTCGGCGCCCACGGCCTTGACGGCGGCCATCATCTCGGGAATCGGGTCCATGAACAGGCTGACGCGCACGTCCAGCGCCTTGGCCTCGGCGATCAGCGGACGCAGGCGCTCGGCATCGTCGGGGAAAGTCCAGCCGTGGTCGCTGGTCGACTGGGTTTCGCTGTCGGGCACGAAGGTGGCCTGGTGCGGCTTCAGCGTGCGCACGAAGTCCATCAGGTTCTGGAACGGGTTGCCTTCGATGTTGAACTCGATGGCGGGCCAGTCCCTGGCGAGCAACTCGGACAGGTCGCTCACGTCGTGCGCGCGGATGTGGCGGGCATCGGGGCGGGGGTGCACGGTGATGCCCTGAGCGCCGGCGGCCAGGCAGACCTGCGCGGCCTTGACCACGCTCGGGATGCCCAGGTGGCGTGTGTTGCGGACCAGGGCCACCTTGTTGAGGTTGACGGACAGCGAGGTGACGTTGCCTGAGGTGCTCATAGTGCTTGCAGATCTCTCATCATTTGCCGCGTGCGCAGCGTGGACACGCCGCAATGGTAGTTGAGCAAGGCGCGCAGCTGGTTCCGCAAAGCGCTGTTGCTGCCGGCGTTCATGGTGGCCACTTCGCGCAGCGTGGCGGTGAACGGGGCGCGGTCGTCGAGCACCGACTGCAAGGCCTGCCAGTCGGCGCCGGCCAGCGCGGCCTCCTTGCCGTCCGCCTGGCGCAGGCCGGCTTCGGGCACGAGGCTGTAGCGGGTATCGGACACGAGCGGCTCCAGCGTCAGGGTCTGGACCTCGAGCGACGGCAGCAGCCCCACTCCGCGCAGCAGCAGCAGTTCGAAGGCGCGCAACGCGGCGGCATGGGTGGCCGCCTGGGCGCCGGCGTGGTCGCCCGCCAGCACCTGCACCACGCCGGCATAGGCGTCGAACAGCGCTTCATGGGCGTCGTCGCGCGCCAGCAGGCGCAGCAGCAGTTCGTTGACGTAGTAGCCCGACAGCAACGCCTCGCCGGTCGGCATGACGTGGCCGCCCATCCACTCGGCGCCCTTGAGCGTGCGGATCTCGGCGTCGCCACCGTAATTGAGCTGCAGCGGCTGCAGCGGCAGCAGCACCGGCCGGAAGTTGGAACTCGGCCGCTTCGCCCCCTTGGCCACCAGCGCGATGCGCCCGTGGTGCCGGGTGAAGACCTCGAGGATCAGGCTCGACTCGCTCCAGTCGTAGCGGTGGAGCACATAAGCCGGTTCGTGCGAAACGCGGTGGGTGGCCATGTCAGTGCGCTATGGAGCATCGAGGCTTGAGGCCGGCAAACGCCGTGGATCCGGCTTTGCCGGGCCACTGGCGTTGCCCCCTGCAAGGGGGTTGGCGGCTACGCGAAGCGAGCCAGCCTGGGGGTTTGCCTGTTTGTTATTCGTAGCCGAACGAACGGACTCGGGCTTCGTCGTCGGCCCAGCCCGACCGCACCTTGACCCACAGTTCGAGGAACACCTTGGCATCGGCCAGCTTCTCGAGTTCGACACGGGTTTCCATGCCGATGCGCTTGATGCGCTCGCCCTTGTCGCCGATCACCATGGCCTTGTGGCCGTCGCGCTCGACCACGATGGTGGCGGCAATGCGCAGCAGGCGCTTCTGGCCCTTCTTCTGGGGCGGCTCTTCCTCGAACTTGTCGATGATGACGGTCGAGGTGTAGGGCAGCTCGTCGCCGGTCAGGCGGAACAGTTTTTCGCGCACCAGTTCGCCCGCGAGGAATTTCTCGCTGCGGTCGGTGAGCTCGTCCTCGTCGTAGAACCAGGGCTGCTCGGGCAGGTACTTCTTGCAGATGTCGAACAGGCGCTCGACGTCCTTGGCGTTCTTGGCCGACATCGGCACGAACTCTGCAAAGCTGTGCTTCTCCTGCATGGTCTGCAGCCAGGGTGCGATGTCGCCGCGGCGGTGCACGTTGTCGAGCTTGTTGGCCAGCAGCACCGTCGGAATGCCCTTGCCGAGCAGCTTGAGCACGCGCTCGTCGGCCGGCGTGAAGCTGCCCGCCTCGACCACGAAAAGAATCAGGTCCACGTCGCCGACCGCGCCCTGCACGGTCTTGTTGAGCGATTTGTTCAGCGCGTTGGCATGCAGGGTCTGGAAGCCCGGCGTGTCGACGAACACGAACTGCGTGGCGCCCAGCGTGCGCATGCCGGTGATGCGGTGGCGCGTGGTCTGCGCCTTGCGCGAGGTGATGCTGATCTTCTGGCCGACCAGCGCATTGAGCAGCGTCGACTTGCCCACGTTGGGCTTGCCGACGATGGCGATGAGGCCGCAGTGCTGCGGCCCGGTTGCAGGCGCATCGCCTGCGGTGTCTTCGGGTCCCGCTACGGGATTGATAGCATCGTTCATTCTGATTTCACGCGGCGCCGCGTGCCTTGAGCCGGATCAACATGGCGGCCGCGGCAGCCTGCTCGCCGGCGCGGCGCGAGCCGCCGATGCCGCGTTCGCGAAGGCCCAACTCGGGCACCTCGCACTCGACATCGAAAGTCTGCTTGTGCGCCGCGCCCAGTGTGGCGGCCACGCGGTACACCGGCAGCTTCATTTTGTGACCCTGCAGCCATTCCTGCAATTCGGTCTTCGGATCTTTCGCCGCGGCTTCCATGCGCGGGTTGATCTCGACCGCCTCGTAGAGCCGGTGCACCAGTGCCTGGGCGGCCGCGAAACCGGCGTCGAGATAGACCGCGCCGATCAACGCCTCGAGCGCATCGGCCAGGATCGACGGGCGGTTGGGGCCGCCGGAACGGGCCTCGCCTTCGCCGAGCTTCAGCAGCGGCGACAGCGCCAGACCCACCGCCAGGCGGTGCAGGGTGTCCTGCTTGACGAGGTTGGCACGCACGCGCGACAGGTCGCCTTCGGGCAGCGCCGAAAGACGGATGTAAAGCAGGTGGGAAACCGCGAGATTCAGCACCGAATCGCCGAGAAACTCCAGGCGCTCGTTGTGGTCGGCCGAGAAACTGCGGTGCGTGAGCGCGAGCTGGAGCAGCCGCGGATCGGAGAAGGTGTGCTGGAGACGCGCCTGCAGCGCGACAAGGCTGCCGTCCACCTTTTTAAGCGCCGCGTTCAGCGGGTCTCGCCTTTGTATTTGAGCGTCAGGTAGGCCGGGCCGAACAGGGGAATCTCGCGCTCGTAGGCATACGAGACCACCACCTTGTCGCCGACCTTCTTGATGTCCAGGTCCTTGCCGCTGACCGACTTGAAGTCGTCGATGGCCTGCGCGCGGTCGAAGATGGCACGCACTTCGGGCACGGTCGTGCCTTCCTTGGCCTTGTTGGCGGCCTTGTCGATCGCCTGCCACTCGATCAGCGTCGGAATGACCTGCGCAACGACCACGCCCACGCACGCGAGCACGACCGCTACGAACACCAGGCCGATGAACGAAATGCCGCGCTGTTGCGACGCCCTGCTGGCGACAGACCGATGTGTTCTCATGCCCTCTTACCCCTCGAACGATGCCGATGACGGCTTATTGAAACGGACCGATGCGTCCCAGGTCGCCGAAATTCATCCAGACGAAGAACGCCCGGCCGACGATGTTCTGGTCGGGGACGAAGCCCCAGAAACGCGAATCCGCCGAATTATCGCGGTTGTCGCCCATCATGAAATACTGGCCGGCGGGCACCTTGCAGACCACGCCTTCGACCGAATAGCGGCAGTTTTCGCGGCCCGGGAAGTCGCTGGCACCCGGCACGAAGTTGGGCGCGGCATCGTCGTTGAGGATCTTGTGCTGCTTGCCGGCGAGGTTCTCGGTGTACTGCTTGAGCAGGCGCATCGATTCGCCGTCGAGGTAGTCGGCGTCCGGCTCCTTGGACACCGGCTGGCCGTTGATCATGAGCTTCTTGTTCAGGTAGGACACCTCGTCGCCCGGGATGCCGACCACGCGCTTGATGTAGTCCATGCTGGGCTTGGGCGGGTAGCGGAACACCACCACGTCGCCGCGCGCCAGCGGCGTGCCATCGGTGATCTTGGTGTTGATCACCGGCAGGCGCAGGCCGTAGGTGAACTTGTTGACCAGGATCAGGTCGCCGGTCAGCAGGGTGGGCATCATCGAGCCCGAGGGAATCTTGAAGGGCTCGTACAGGAACGAGCGCAGCAGGAACACCACCAGGATCACCGGGAAGAGCCCTGCGGTCCAGTCGAGCCACCAGGGCTGCATCAGCAGGCGTTCGCTCGCCTTGGCGTCGGCGGTGTCGACCTGCTTGATGCCTTGGCCGGCCAGCCGCTCGTTGCGCTCGGCCAGCGAGGCCTCGAGCTTCGCTGCCGCCTGCTCGCGCCGCGGCAGGAAATAGAAGCGCTCGGCCAGCCAGTAGAGGCCGGTGACCACCGTCGCCAGGAACAGCAGCAGCGCGAAGTTGCCTTCGATCGCGCCGAAATACCAGGCACCGACATAGCCGGCGAAAAGCGCGAGTACCAGGGAGGTGATGAATGCCATTTTTTGATCAGTCTTCGACTTGCAGAATCGCGAGGAAGGCCTCTTGCGGGACCTCGACGGAGCCGATCTGCTTCATTCTTTTCTTGCCGGCCTTCTGCTTCTCGAGCAGCTTCTTCTTGCGGGAGATGTCGCCGCCGTAGCACTTGGCCAGCACGTTCTTGCGAAGGGCCTTGATTGTCTCACGCGCAATGATGGTGACCCCGATGGCCGCCTGGATCGCCACGTCGTACATCTGGCGCGAAATGATCTCGCGCATCTTCGACACCACCGCCCGGCCGCGGTACTGCGACTGGCTGCGGTGCACGATGATGGACAGCGCGTCGACCTTGTCGCCGTTCAGCAGGATGTCGACCTTCACCACGTCGGACGCGCGGTACTCCTTGAACTCGTAGTCCATGGAGGCGTAGCCGCGGCTCACCGACTTCAGCTTGTCGAAGAAGTCGAGCACGATCTCGCCGAGCGGCATCTCGTAGGTCAGCATGACCTGGCGGCCGTGGTAGGCCATGTTCATCTGCACGCCGCGCTTCTGGTTGGCCAGCGTCATGACGGAGCCGACGTATTCCTGAGGCATGTAGAGGTGCACGGTGACGATCGGTTCGCGGATCTCCGCCATGCGGCCGACGTCGGGCATCTTGGACGGGTTCTCGACCATGATCACCTCGCCGTCGTTCTTGACCACCTGGTAGACCACGCTGGGTGCGGTCGTGATCAGGTCCTGGTCGAACTCGCGCTCCAGGCGCTCCTGCACGATTTCCATGTGCAGCAGGCCGAGGAAGCCGCAGCGGAAGCCGAAGCCCAGCGCCTGGCTCACTTCGGGCTCGTAGCGCAGCGACGAATCGTTGAGCTTGAGCTTCTCGAGCGCGTCGCGCAGCGAGTCGTACTCGCTCGCTTCGGTGGGGTACAGACCCGCGAACACCTGCGGCTGGATTTCCTTGAAGCCGGGCAGAGCCTCGGTTGCCGTGGCCGCCGCACCGCCGGTGCCCGGCTTGATGAGCGTGACCGTGTCGCCGACCTTGGCGGCCTGCAGTTCCTTGATGCCCGCGATGATGTAGCCCACCTCGCCTGCCTCGAGCGAAGCGCGCGGCTCGTTGGCCGGCGTGAACACGCCGACGCTGTCGGCGTTGTACATCGCGCCCGACGCCATCATCTTGATGCGCTCGCCCTTCGCGAGCCGGCCGTCGACCACGCGCACCAGCATGACGACGCCGACGTACGGGTCGAACCAGCTGTCGACGATCATCGCGCGCAGCGGACCGTCGGGGTTGCCGCGCGGCGCGGGCATGCGTGCGACGATGGCTTCGAGAATGTCGTCGATGCCGACACCGGTCTTGGCGGAACAAGGAATCGCGTCGGTCGCGTCGATGCCGATCACGTCTTCGATCTCGGTGCGCGCGTTCTCGAGGTCCGCGTTGGGCAAGTCGATCTTGTTGAGCACCGGCACCACTTCGACACCGAGGTCGAGTGCGGTGTAGCAGTTGGCCACCGTCTGCGCTTCGACGCCTTGCGATGCATCGACGACGAGCAGTGCGCCTTCGCATGCGGACAGCGAGCGACTCACTTCATACGAGAAGTCGACGTGGCCCGGCGTATCGATGAGATTGAGGTTGTAGACCTGTCCATCGCGTGCCTTGTAGTGCAGCGCTGCGGTCTGTGCCTTGATGGTTATCCCACGCTCTTTCTCGATGTCCATCGAGTCGAGCACCTGCGCTTCCATCTCGCGTTCCGCGAGGCCGCCGCAGCGCTGGATCAAACGGTCTGCGAGCGTCGACTTGCCATGGTCGATGTGCGCAATGATCGAAAAATTTCTGATGTGATTCATCAACGGGAACGCTTAAGTACTTGAATTGGCTCGTGCGCAGAGGGCGACAGGCAAGAAAAAAGGGCGCGTCTTCTGGAGACGCGCCCTGAACCAACAAGCAATGGCAACTGCAGTAGTTGGAACTTCATTGTAGGCAAAAAGGGAAGCACGTACATCCGGGAACAGGCTCCAAAGGGGTCGTTGCAGGTCCACAACATCAAAGATATAAACAGGTTATCAACAGGATCGGTGGAGCAGTTACTGAACAACTTGTGGGCGATCTGTGGAGCACCGGTGGACTGCTGTCTGACATCTCGCATCGTGAAGGTCAGCGCACTCCTTATGCGCTGACCGGCTGTCGAGGGTGCTCTATTCTACCGAAATCCGTCCTTAGCCCTTTTATAAGTTAGTAGGCGCAAACAAATTCGGAGGCTTTTGGCCTCGCAGATTTTTTTCGGGCGCGGCGCCAGAACGTCGTAAACACCTCAAAAAAACGGCCCCAAACCCGACTGCCGGGTGGGGCCACTTGACGCCAGCGTCAGATCAGCGTGCGGGGCGGATCAGGGCGTACTGCGCCCAGTCACCGCGGCGGAACAGCACGCTGAGCGCCTTGCTCTTGTCGGCCTTGCCAATGGCGGACTCGAATTCACGCGCATTCGAGATGTCCGAATTGCCCACGGCCAGGATGATGTCGCCCTCGCGCAGGCCCGCACGCGCAGCAGCGTCGCTGGCTGCATCGACCTTCACGCCGCCCTTCAGCTTGAGCTCTTTCTTCTGGGCGTCGGTGAGGTCGCTCACGGCCAGTCCGAGCGACTTGGCGGCCGCGGATACCGGCGGCTTGGCCGGCGTTTCGTCGCGGTCGGTTGCGCGCTTGCCGGGCTTGTCGGGTTCGATCTCGGCGATGGTCACGCTGAGGTCGCGCGACGCGCCGCGGCGGAACACCGTGAGCGTGCTCTTCGTACCGGGCTTGGTGTTGCCCACCAGGCGCGGCAGGTCGCTCGGCTTCTCGATGGCCTTGCCGTCGAACTTGGTGATGACGTCGCCCGGCTCCACGCCGGCCTTCTCGCCCGGCGATCCGGCTTCGACGCCGCGTACCAGCGCGCCTTGCGCCTTGCCAAGGCCGATGGCCTCGGCCACGTCCTTCGTCACCTGGTCGATCTGCACGCCGATACGGCCACGCGACACGCGGCCCGAGGTGCGCAGCTGGTCGCTCACGCGGATCGCCTCGTCGATCGGGATCGAGAACGAGATGCCCATGAAGCCGCCCGAACGCGAGTAGATCTGGCTGTTGATGCCGACCACTTCGCCGCGCATGTTGATCAGCGGGCCGCCCGAATTGCCGGGGTTGATGGCCACGTCGGTCTGGATGAACGGCAGGTATTCGCCGGTGTCGCGCTGCTTTGCGCTCACGATGCCGGCGGTGACGGTGTTTTCAAGGCCGAAGGGCGAGCCGATGGCCATGACCCATTCGCCGACGCGCAGCCTGGAGATGTCGCCCACCTTCACGGCGGGCAGGCCCGTGGCCTCGATCTTGACGACCGCGACGTCGGTGCGCTTGTCGGCGCCCACGATCTTGGCCTTGAACTCTCGCTTGTCGGGCAGCGTGACCAACACCTCGGAAGCGTCTTCCACCACGTGCGCATTGGTCATCACATAGCCGTCGGCCGTCAGGATGAAGCCGGAGCCGACACCGCGAGGACGCTCTTCTTCCTGCGGTTGCTGCGGCCGGTTCTGGCGCGGGCCCGAACGGGGCGCGCCCGGCAGCGGCTGGCCGAAGAAGCGGCGGAAGAACTCCTGCATCTCCTCGTCCATCTCTCCGTTGCCGGCGCGCGGCGTGACCTTCTCGATGGTGCGGATGTTGACGACGGAGGGGCCGACCTGGTCGACCAGATCGGTGAAATCGGGCAGCGTGCGCGTCTGCGCGTGTACGGGCTCAACCGGCAGGAAGGTGGCGCCAGCCGTGAGCGCAAGCGCGAAAGCCAAAACACCGGAACGAAGCTTGTGTCCCTCGACTTTGAAGATCATCGGTTTTCTTTCAAAAGAGCAGAGCGGCTAAAAAACAAGTGCTATGAGTCTGCTGCACAGGCTTGGTTCAGCGCAACCGGCCTTGCGCGGCAAATGCGTCGAATCAGCGCGTGCGTGCGAGGCTCTGGGCGAAGGCGTTGAGCGTCTGCTGCGGTACTTCGCCGACCGCCGTCAGCCACCAGTCGCTGGCGGGTTCCGGCAGGCGCCGGCGGATCGCATTGGTGGCGCCGATGGTCAGCACGCCGTCGCGGGGCGCGCGCGCGGCATCGTAGCGCTCGATGAAGAGCGACACCGAGGCCAGTCCGTCGGAGAAGGTCCACTGGACCGTGGTCGCGTCCTGCTGTTTCTGCTTGCCGCCGTTGTTGCTGCTGCCGCTGTCGCCGCTCGGGGGGCGACGGAAGAAGCTGCGGGGCTTGAAGCCGGCCACCGGCGTGCTGAGGGTCCAGCCTTCGTCCTGTGCGCTGGATCGCTCCAGCTCGAGCTTCTCGATGCGGTAGCCCGAGGTGTTGGCCATCATCTGTGCCAACGCCTGCGGCTTCACGGGCGCGTCGAGTTGCAGCTCGGAGAACGCCGACTGTTCCACCACGCGCGATTCGCTGTCGATGGTCTGCAGCTTCACCACAAGGCCGGATCGGCGCTCGCTCCAGACGCGGTAGCCGAAGCGCAGCGCGTCGTGCGGCACCAGTTGCACCACGTCGGCATCGAAGCCCGCCACGCGGTCCTTGCCGATCGCGCGCACGTCGTAGAACTCGCCGATCGAGGAATCGGGCTTGTCGGGCAGGTTGGGGAAGAGATCGAGGTTCTCCCGCTTCTCGACCTTGACGACCTTCGCCTCCGGCAGGAAGGTCATGACGTTGCGGTTGCGCCGGAAGGTCGAACGCGGCGGCCCCGAGAGGGCCTCGATGCGCTCGATCTGGTGCTCGCCATCGCGTACGTGCCAGATGCGCGCGCTCGAAAGGTCGCCGCCCGGCGCCGACACCACGAAGGTGCCCACGTAATTGCGCTGCCGGGCTCCCGCGTGCATGCGCTGCAGCCACTCTGTGACGCTCATTGCCGGCGGCTCGTCCGTCTGCGCCGCGGTTGCGTTCTTGGAATTCGCCGCGCCTGAACGAGGCTGCGCGGTGGAAACCTGCGCCAGGCAGAAAGCTGCAAACACGAGCATGCAGGCGCGCGCGGAGATCGGCATCTGAACGGTCATTAGGGGCGGGCGGCTAAGGGCGCGCGATCAGCGCGTTGGTCCCTCGAAAGTGGCATTGCGCAGGAAGCCCGAAGGCATTTGCGAAGCGCCGCCGGCTTGCTGGTGCGCTTCGAGCAGTTGGTCAAGCCGGGGGTCGCGCAGCATGACCTGCGGACTGCCGTTGCCGACAATCACGCGCGTGGGCGTCAGCGTGCCGCTGGCGGGCTGCTGCGGGCCGTTCAGGGCTGCGGAGGCCAGCACCGAGTTGACGGCCGGCTGCTGTTGTTGCTGGATCGACGCGAGTTGCGCGCCAGGCTGAGGAATGGCGGCGCCGTTGCCGACCAGCGTCCAGCCGATGGCGGCCACCGCCATCAGCGAGGCCGCGCCAGCCACCAGCTTCCAGCGGAACACCGGCTCGTTGGCCGCCTCGGCCCTGCGCTGCACCGGGAGTGCCACTGGAGCGGCGACCGGCGCCACCACCGGAGCAGGCACCACGGGCTCGGCAGCCAGGCGCTGCTGGAAGCGCGCCAGGAAGGCAGAGCTGTCGCTGCACGGCGAATGGGAGCCCGAACGCAGCACGTCGCCCACCACGTGGTAGGCCTGCCAAGTCGCGCGCGACTCGCTGTCGGCGCAGATGGCCTCGATCGCCTGCGCGAACGACTCGCCCTGCAAATGACCATCCGCAAGTGCGGACACCTGTTCCCGAACCGTCATCGTCTGATTCATTTCATTCACCTGCTTACTTACCAACGTTTGCCGGACTGGTTGTCCAGCAGCGGCTTGACCCTGGCCGAAATGGCCTCGCGCGCCCGGAAAATACGCGAACGCACCGTGCCGATAGGGCAATCCATGACCTCGGCGATCTCTTCGTAACTCATGCCCTCGATTTCGCGCAGCGTGACCGCCTGGCGCAACTCGGCTGGGAGTGCTTCCATGGCAGCTTCGACGGCACTGGCGATTTCGTTCGCCGCCAGTACCGATTCGGGGGTTTCGTCGGTGGTTGGTTCGTTTCCGGGACGGTAAGTTTCATCTTCGTCCTCAGAAGAAGACCTCAGGGCGGCTTCGGAAACGGTCGGGTCGCGCTTCATGTCCACCAGCGCCTTCTTGGCGGTGTTGACGGCGATCCGGTAGAGCCAGGTATAAAACTGCGCCTCTCCGCGGAACTGATGCAGCGCGCGGTAGGCCCGAATGAAGGTTTCCTGCGCGATGTCCTCGATCAGGTCGACATCGCGCACCATGCGCCCGATCAGGCGTTCGATGCGGCGCTGGTACTTGATGACCAGCAGCTCGAATGCCTTCTGGTCGCCCGCGACCGTGCGCTGGACCAGCTGGAAGTCGACCTCGCCCGGACGCGGCGCTTCCGCGGGCGCATCGGTCAGGCCGGAATCCGGCGGCACTGGCGGCGGAGAAGTGGTCATCGAGAAAGGTTCAGGGCGCGTCGGCAGGTGCCGTCGCACGCCACGAGTCGCCCGCCGGCTCCGCGGATGGGGGGCGCGAATATACCGCACGGCGCACGTCGCGCCAGCGCTCAGGCATGGCTCGCTGCTCGATCCAGATCCAACGCCGGGCGCGGCCTGGCTCGGCGAGCCGGAGCAGCATCAGCGACTGGAAATCGAGCGCCACCAGCACACGCGCGTTGCGCACGCCGCGCGCCGCATCGGCACTCGACAACGACCACTGGAGGCCATCGAAGTGCAGCACGCCCGCGCCGTCGCGCCGCAGGCCGAAGCCCGCCGCGACACCCGCGAACACAACACTGAGCACCAGCAACAACTGACGCCATCCGGCGCTATCGAACAGATAGCAGGACGCGCCCGCGCAGCAGGCGCCAAGGGCCCACAGGACAATGAGAATCCGGGTTGCGCCGCGCGAGCGCCCCACCGGGTAGTTCACCGACGGTGCGCTGTGCATGACAGAGCAATGCTCAAGCGCGCTTGAACACCAGCGTGCCGTTGGTGCCCCCGAAGCCGAAGTTGTTCTTGACCGCGACATCGATCTTCAGATCGCGCGCCTCGTTGGCGCAGTAGTCGAGATCGCACTCCGGATCCTGGTTGAAGATGTTGATGGTCGGCGGGCTCTTCTGCTCGTGCAGCGCCAGGACCGTGAACACCGATTCGATGCCGCCCGCGCCGCCCAGCAAGTGGCCGGTCATGGACTTGGTCGAATTGACGACGAGCTTCTTCGCGTGATCGCCGAAGGCCAGCTTGACCGCATTGGTCTCGTTGACGTCGCCGATCTGCGTCGAGGTGCCGTGTGCATTGAGGTATTGCACCTGGTCGGCATTGACGCCCGCATTGGACAGCGCCATGGCCATCGAACGGCGCGGGCCGTCGACGTCGGGTGCCGTCATGTGATACGCGTCGCCCGTCAGGCCGAAGCCGGCGACTTCCGCGTAGATCTTGGCGCCGCGCGCCTTGGCGTGTTCGTACTCCTCAAGCACCAGCACGCCGGCGCCCTCGCCCAGCACGAAACCGTCGCGGTCCTTGTCCCACGGACGCGAAGCCGTGGCGGGATCGTCGTTGCGGGTGCTCAGCGCGCGAGGCGCGGTGAAGCCGCCGATGCCGAGCGGGGAAATGGTCGACTCGGCGCCGCCGGCGATCATCACGTCGGCATCGCCGTACTCGATCATGCGGGCCGATGTGCCGATGGCATGCAGGCCGGTGGTACAGGCGGTCACGACGGCAATGTTCGGGCCCTTGAAGCCGTACTTGATCGACACGTGGCCGGAGATCATGTTGATGATCGAAGCCGGCACGAAGAATGGCGAGATGCGGCGCGGGCCGCGGCTCGCGTATTCGCCGTGCGTTTCTTCGATCATCGGCAGGCCGCCGATGCCGGAGCCGATGTTGCAGCCAATGCGCACGGCCTTTTCATAGGACAGCGCTTCGCCGGTCGGCAGTCCGCTGTCCTGCACCGCCTGCATGGCGGCGGCGAGACCCAGATGAATGAAGCGGTCCATGTGACGCGCTTCCTTCTCCGAGATGTATTGGGTGATGTCGAAACCCTTGACTTCACCGGCGAACTTGCAAGCGAAGGCGCTTGCATCGAACGCGGTGATGTTCGCAATGCCCGACTTCCCGGCCAACAAGTTGGCCCAGGATTCGGTTGCGGTGTTTCCGACAGGAGCGATGCAACCGAGCCCGGTCACGACGACGCGGCGTTTGGTCATGCCGGCAAACCTTTCTGGAAGCGCTGGACAGTTGCCTGTCGGCGCGTGCGGTTCAAGTAAAAGCCGCCGGCCGCAGTTGCAATCTTGTCAGCTGGCCGATCAGGCCTTTTGATTCTTGGTGGCGTAGTCGACGGCGTTTTGCACCGTGGTGATCTTCTCGGCATCTTCGTCGGGAATTTCGATGCCGAATTCGTCTTCGAGTGCCATCACGAGTTCGACCGTGTCGAGAGAGTCGGCGCCGAGGTCGGCCACGAAAGCCTTTTCATTCGTCACTTGGGACTCTTCCACGCCGAGTTGCTCGGCGATGATTTTCTTGACACGTGCTTCGATATCGCTCATTTGGTTCCCTCTGAGGGTTGTAGGTAATCGGTGGATTTTAGCCGGGCGCATTGTGGCATTTGCCGCGCATCCGGTACGGGAAAAACTTGCGCCTTGCGGCTACATGTGCATGCCGCCGTTGACGTGCAGCTCCTGCCCCGTGACGTAGGACGCCTGGGGCGATGCGAGGTAAGCCACTGCGTGCGCGATGTCGGCCGGCTTGCCCAGGTGGCCCAGCGGAATCTGCTGAAGCAGCGCCTGTTGCTGGGCTTCGGGCAGGCTGGCCGTCATGTCGGTTTCGATGAAACCGGGTGCGACGCAGTTGACGGTGATGTTGCGGCTGCCGAGTTCGCGGGCCAGCGCGCGGGTCATGCCCGCGACACCGGCCTTGGCGGCCGCGTAGTTGGCCTGGCCGGCATTGCCGGAGGCGCCGACCACGCTGGTGATGCTGATGATGCGGCCATAGCGCTGCTTCATCATCGGGCGGATAACGGCGCGCGAGAGCGAGAAGACGGCCTTGAGATTGGTGTCGAGCACCGCATCCCAGTCGC
The DNA here is from genome assembly GCF_965279555.1 of Variovorax sp. Taxonomy (NCBI): domain Bacteria; kingdom Pseudomonadati; phylum Pseudomonadota; class Betaproteobacteria; order Burkholderiales; family Comamonadaceae; genus Variovorax; species Variovorax sp. The sequence continues at coordinate 3,627,728 of NZ_OZ257247.1, forward strand.
TGTCCTTCATGCGCATGGCGAGCGTGTCGCGCGTGATGCCGGCGTTGTTGACCAGCACATGGATCGCGCCGTAGGCCTTGACGATCTCGTCTACCAGGGCTTCTACCGCTGCGCCGTCGTTCACGTCGAGCGCACGGCCGCGGCCGTCGTAGGCGCTCAGGGCCGAAGTGATCTTGGCCGCGCCCTCGTCGGTGGTGCCGGTGCCCACGACCTTCAGTCCGCGCTGCGCCAGTTCCAGCGCGATGGCTGCGCCGATGCCGCGCGTCGCGCCGGTGACCAGGGCGACTTGCCCTTCGAATTTGGGAATGCTCATAAGAAAAAGTATCGGGGCCTTGCGCCGGTCAGCCGGCGAGCGATTGTCGGGTGTCCGCGAGCGTGGCCGGGTCGTACACCGACGCGGCTTCCAGATCGGGGGCGATGCGCTTCACCATGCCGGCCAGCACTTTGCCGGGACCGCACTCGATGATGGCGGCTACACCGCGCAGTTTCAAGGCCTGGACGCTCTCGACCCAGCGAACCGGACCCGCAGCCTGGCGCACCAGGGCGTCGCGAATGCGGTCGGCATCGGTTTCGATGGCGACGTCGATGTTGTTCAGCACCGGGATCTGCGGCGCAGCCAGCGTGATGGAGGACAGTTTCTCGCGCAGCGCCTCGGCGGCAGGCTTCATCAGGCTCGAATGGAACGGCGCCGACACCGGCAACAGCAATGCACGCTTGGCGCCGTTGGCCTTGAGCAGCTCGCAGGCCTTGTCGACAGCAGCCTTGCTGCCGGCGATCACTGTCTGCATCGGGTCGTTGAAATTCACCGCCTCTACGATTTCGGCGCTGCCTGCACCAAAGCTGGCAGTGGCTTCCGCGCAGCCCGCGACCACCTTGCCGGATTCCATGCCCAGAACAGCAGCCATCGCGCCGACGCCCACCGGCACAGCCTGTTGCATCGCTTGCGCGCGGAAGCGCACCAGCGGCGCGGCTTGCGCCAGCGTCAACACACCGGAAGCGACCAGCGCAGAATATTCGCCCAGCGAATGGCCAGCCACCACGGCTGGCGTTGCGCCGCCTTCAGCCAGCCAGGCGCGCCAGGCCGCGACTCCTGCCACCAGCATCACGGGCTGGGTGTTGGTCGTGAGCGCCAATTCTTCCTTGGGGCCGTTCTTGATCAGCGCGCCGATGTCTTCGCCGAGCGCTTCGGACGCTTCGCGCAGGGCTTCGACCACGGCCGGATGATCGCCCCAGCCGTCGAGCATGCCGACAGCCTGCGAGCCCTGGCCAGGGAAAACAAAAGCAAAGGATTTCATTGTTTATGCGTTGTCTCGGCATTGCCGCCGCCCTTCCCGGGACGGCGCAACACACTACAGATTCAATAGCACCGCGCCCCAGGTGAAGCCGCCGCCCACGCCTTCGAGCATGAGTGTTTCGCCCTTCTTCACCTTGCCGGAACGCACGGCTTCGTCGAGAGCCAGCGGGATCGACGCAGCGGACGTGTTGCCGTGCTCGTTCACAGTGACGATGAGCTTTTCGCGCGGAAGCTTCAGCTTCTTGGCCGTGCCTTCCATGATGCGGATGTTGGCCTGGTGCGGAATCAGCCAGTCGATGTCGGCATCGGTCTTGCCGGCCTTGGCCAGCGTGGCGCGCGCCGCCTCTTCGAGCACGCGAACCGCGAGCTTGAAGACGGCCTGGCCGTCCATGTGCAGCAGCGGCGTGCCCAGCACCTTGCCGCCGGACACGTGGCCCGGCACGCAAAGAATGCCCACGTGCTTGCCGTCCGCGTGCAGGTCGCTGGCCAGGATGCCAGGCTCTTCGCTCGCCTCGAGCACCACCGCGCCCGCGCCGTCGCCGAACAGCACACAGGTGGTGCGATCGTTGAAGTCGAGGATGCGGGAGAACACTTCGGCGCCCACCACCAGCGCGCAACGCGCGGAGCCGGTGCGAATCATGGCGTCGGCGACGGTCAGTGCGTAGACGAAGCCGCTGCAGACCGCCTGGACGTCGAACGCCGGGCAGCCGGCAATGCCGAGCTTGTGCTGGAGGATGGCGGCCGACGAAGGAAACACCATGTCGGGCGTCGAGGTCGCGACGATGATCAGGTCGATATCGCTGGCCTTGCGTCCGGCAGCTTCCAGGGCGTGCCTGGCGGCCTCGTAGCCAAGATCGCTGCTCGTGACTTCCGGCGCAGCGAAGTGGCGCGCGTGGATGCCAGTGCGCTCGATGATCCACTGATCGGAGGTTTCGATGCCGCGTGTCGCCAATTCCTTGGCGAGATCGTCATTGGTCACGCGGCGTGGGGGCAGATAGCTGCCGGTGCCGGTAATGCGTGAGTAAGGGGTCGTCATCAAACGTGAAGGGCCGTCGCGTCGACCGGCGCCGCCGGTTCCTGCCGCGCGAGCAAAGGCGCGGCGTGGGCGATGCGGGCCCGCACGCGATCGAGCAGGTTGTTGCGAGCGGCATCATAAGCGCGATCGAGCGCATGCCCGAAAGCCACTTCATCAGCCGAGCCATGGCTCTTGAAAACCAGGCCACGCAGGCCCAGCAAGGCCGCCCCATTGTAACGACGGTGATCCAGGCGGCTTTTGAAAGCTTTTAGAACTGGGTAGGCAACAATTGCAGCCAGTTTGGTGAAGAGGCTTCGCGAGAACTCGACGCGAATGAACTCACCGATCATCGATGCAACGCCTTCGCTGGCCTTCAACGCCACATTTCCGACAAAACCGTCACAGACGACGATGTCGGTCGTGCCTTTGAAGATATCGTTGCCTTCCACGTTGCCATAGAAATTCAGATCTTTGGAATTGGCAGCCGTACGCAGCAGTTGACTGGCTTTTTTGATCGTTTCGCTGCCCTTGATGGCTTCTTCGCCAATGTTGAGCAGGCCGACCGAGGGCGCCTCGTTGCCGGTCAGAGCCGAGACCAATGCCGAACCGAGCACGGCGAACTGAAGCAGGTCTTCGGCGTCGCAATCGACGTTCGCGCCAAGGTCAAGCACGGTCGTCGCCCCACCCTTGACGTTCGGGAGCTGCGGCGCAATGGCCGGGCGGTCGATGCCATCAAGGGTCTTGAGCAGATAGCGCGCAATGGCCATCAATGCGCCGGTGTTGCCGGCAGACACGGCAGCCTGGGCGGCACCATCCTTGACCTGCTGGATCGCAACGCGCATCGAAGAGTCCTTCTTCTTGCGCAGGGCAATTTCGATCGGATCGTCCATGCCCACAACCTCGCTGGCTGCGACGATGCGGGCACGTGGATGCGCGGCGAAACCCGCGAGTGCGGCCGGCGCGCCGACCAGCAGCAGCGAAGCTTCGCTGTGCCGCTCGAGAAACGCGCGGCAGGCCGCGAGCGTGACGCGCGGCCCATGGTCACCCCCCATGCAATCCACGGCGAGCGTGATTGCGGCGGGCGCAGCAGTGAATTCGGGAGAAGAAGGCGTAGCCATCAAAACAAAGGCCCGACGCTACGGCAGAAGTAGCTTCGGGCCTTGGCCTTGGGATGCGAGATCAGGCTTCGGACTTGTTCTTGAGCACCTGGCGGCCACGGTAGAAACCGTTGGGGCTGATGTGGTGGCGCAGGTGCGTTTCGCCGGTGGTCGGCTCCACGGCGATGCCGGGCACGACCAGCGCATTGTGGGAACGGTGCATGCCGCGCTTGGAAGGCGACTTCTTGTTTTGCTGGACGGCCATGATGGCTCCTGGACTGTTAGGTGAGTGATGGGATGCGGGCTCAAGCGGTGGCAATGAGAAAGAATGACTGGCATCCCTGTATCTGCATTGCTGCTCACGGCGGCGCGCGCGAAGCCCATGATTATAGCCCAGCCTGAGCAAAAGGGCTACTTGCCCTCTTCCGACCCGTCTTCCGGCTTGCGCGAACGCAACGCTCCGAGCACCGCGAACGGGTTCGGCTTGGCTTCTTCGGCGGCCTTGAAGTCGTCGTCGCTGGATGAAAGCTGGACGGGCGTGGGGCAGACGTCATGGACGGGCGTGACGGGAATGTCCATGAGCAGTTCGTCTTCGATCAGGGCATGGAGGTCGAAATCGCGGCTCACGACGAGCAGGTCTTCTTCCGATTCCTCGTCTTCCGCCTCGGCCGTGGCTTCGTCGGCCACGAAACGGAACCAGCGGTCGACCGTCAACAGGGTATCGACCGGCGACAGGCAGCGCTGGCAAACCAGCGGAACCGTGGCTTCGGCATCCAGGTGCAGCCAGGGAACGGCCTTGCCGTCGGCGCCGGGGCGCTCTTCCGCGCTGGCTTTCCAATCGACCGCCGCATCGGGCGCGGGCACCGCCAGTTCGGCGCTCAGGCGCAGGTAGTTGGGCACCGGGTCGGCGGCTTCCAGGGTCGCGGCGGCCGCGGCAAAGGCGGGCACATTGAGCCGTTCGGGGGCAAATTCTCTCTTCATCCGCGCCAGTCTAGCGCGCCCGACGATTCACCGGCATGGTGCATGCCTGAGGATTCCATGCGACTCACGCACAATCGTCCCCATGCAACGCCCTGTGATTCTTGCCTCGACCTCGCGCTACCGCCGCGAACTGCTCACCCGCCTGCGACTGCCTTTCGACGTGCAGTCCCCTGAAGTCGACGAAACGCCATTGCCCGGCGAAACGCCACATGCCCTGGCCGTCCGCCTGGCGCTCGAAAAAGCCGACGCCGTCGCCGCCCGCTTTCCCGAAGCCGTGGTCATCGGCTCCGACCAGGTGGCCGACCTCGGCGGCGAGGCGCTCGGCAAGCCCGGCGACCATGAGCGCGCCACGGCGCAGCTGCGCCGCATGCGCGGCCAGACGCTGATCTTCCAGACCGCGGTGGCCGTGGTCTGCAACGCCACCGGCTTCGTCCAGCGCGACATCGCCCCCGTGCGCGTGGTGTTCCGCGACCTCAGCGACGCCGCCATCGAACAATACCTGCTGGCCGAACAGCCCTACGACTGCGCCGGCAGCGCCAAGAGCGAAGGCCTTGGCATCGCGCTGCTGGACGCCATAGACAGCGACGACCCGACCGCGCTGGTCGGCCTGCCGCTGATCCGCACCTGCCGCATGCTGCGTGCCGCGGGAGTCGAACTCCTGTGACACACGGCAAGCTCTACCTCGTTCCCGCGCCGCTCGATTTCGGCTGCGACACCCAGGCACCGCTGCAGGACGCCCTGCCCCTGGGCACGTTGCAGGCTGCCGCCGGCATCACCCACTGGATCTGTGAGAACGCAAAGTCTGCACGCGCCTACCTGAAGCGCATCGACGCCGTCACGCCGCTGGCCGCACCGCTGCAGGCACAGGACATCCAGGAACTGCCGCGCGAAGTGCACAAGAAAGGCGACCACGCCGGGCAGTTCGACGCCCGCCCCCTGCTCGCCGCCGCACTGGAGGGCCACGACATCGGCCTGCTCAGCGAAGCCGGCATGCCGGCGGTGGCCGACCCCGGCTCCTCGGTGGCGCGCGCCGCGCACGACCTGGGTCTCACGGTGATTCCACTCACCGGCCCGGTCTCGCTGCTGCTCGCACTGGCGGCGAGCGGGCTCAACGGCCAGAATTTCGCCTTCGTCGGCTACCTGCCGCAGGACGCCGGCGAACGCCAGACTCGCATCCGCGAACTCGAGGCGCTTGCGCTCAAGTCGGGACAGACGCAGCTCTTCATCGAGACGCCCTATCGCAACGCCGCCTTGCTGCAAGCACTGATGCAGACGCTCCAGCACAACACCCGTCTTGCGGTGGCGCGCGGCCTCACGCTGGCCACGGCGCATGTGCGCAGCGAAACGGTGAAGTCCTGGCGCGCCAAGCCGCAACCCACGACAGACGAACGCCTGCCCGCCGTGTTCGCGATCGGGCGCTGACCATGGTGGCCATCACCGCCGCCACGCGCTGGGCATCGCGCGCGCAATTCTTTTCCGCTGGTTTCATCTTCGCGACCTGGGGCGTTCACGTGCCCACGGTCAAGGCGCACTACGGCATCGACGAGGCGCAACTCGGCCTCGCCATGCTCGCGGCCGGTGCCGGCGCGATGGTCGGCCTGACCAGCGCGGGCCGCTGGATCGGCCGCTACGGCCCGCGCCGCATCGCCGGCATCTGCGGCTGCATCTACGCGCTGTTGCTGGCCGGCCTGATCGCCATGCCCGGCTATGTGGCGCTGCTGGGCCTGCTGGCGGCCTTCGGCCTCGTGACCAGCGTGTTCGATGTCTCGATCAACACCGAGGCCGCGCAACTCGAACTGCACGGCGGCACGCCGTTGATGAGCGGCATGCACGGCATGTTCAGCCTGGGCGGCATGGCTGGCGCCGCGAGCGGCAGTGCGGCGCTCGCGGCCGGGCTCGGCGCGCAGGCGCATCTGCTGCTGATCGCCGCAGCGATGGTGCTGCTCGTTGCCGTGGCGTCTCGGCGAATGCTTCCCCGCCCCGCCACCAGCGGCGCGAGCGGAGCCGACCACGGCTTCCTGCTGCCGCGCGGCACGCTGGCGGTGCTGGGCGTGCTCGCCGCACTGGGCCTGATCGCCGAAGGCGCCATCTACGACTGGAGCGTGCTCTACATGCAGCAGGAGATCGGCAGCCCGCAGCAGCAGGCCGCCCTGGCCTACGCGAGCTTCTCGGCAGCGATGGCCGCGGCGCGCTTCGGCGGAGATGCCATGCGCGCCCGCTTCGCGCCGGCCACGCTGCTGCTGGGCAGCGGCCTGCTCGCCGCGGCGGCCATGACGCTGGTGCTCGTCACCGACATGCCTTGGCTGGCGCTGGTGGGCTTCGCCGGCGTGGGCGTCGGCTTCGCGAACGTGGTGCCGATCCTGTTCTCGGCTTCTGCGAAGGTGCCGGGCGTCGAGCCGGCGCGCGGCATTGCGTCGGTCTCGGCCGTGGCCTATCTGGGGTTCATGGCAGGCCCTGCGGTGATCGGCCTGCTGGCGCGGGCGACCTCGCTGACCGCCGCGCTCTATGTGGTGGTGGCCTTCGCCGTGGCGCTGGCGGCGTCCGCGCGCTACACCGCCAGCGGCGAAAGCAAATAGAAGCTCAGCGTCAGCGCAGTGCTGGCGCGGTGTGCATCAGGCGCACGGTGGTTTCGGCCATCGAGGCGCCGAACTTCTTGGCCAGCTTCTCGGCCACGTTGTCGCGCCGGGTGTAGTCGATCACCTCGTCGGCCTTGATCACTTCGCGCGCCACGTAGTCGACGTTGCCCAGCTGATCGGCCAGGCCGTATTCGACGGCTTGCTCGCCGCTCCAGAAAAGACCGCTGAACAGGCCTGGGGTGTCCAGCTTCAGGCGGTCGCCGCGGCCGGTCTTGACCACGTTGATGAACTGCGCGTGGATCTGGTTCAGCATGGTCTGCGCATGGGCGCGCTGCGCATCGCTCATGGGACTGAACGGGTCGAGGAAGCCCTTGTTCTCGCCGGCCGTCAGCAGGCGGCGCTCGACGCCGACCTTTTCCATCACGCCCGTGAAGCCGAAGCCGTCCATCAGCACGCCGATGCTGCCCACGATGCTGGCCTTGTCGACGTAGATCTTGTCTGTGGCGGCGGCAATGTAGTAGGCAGCCGACGCGCAGGTCTCTTCGACCACGGCGTAGATGGGCTTCTTGTACTTGGCCTTCAGGCGCTTGATCTCGTCGTTGATGATGCCGGCCTGCACCGGGCTGCCGCCAGGCGAGTTGATCAGCAGGATCACGCCCTTGGCGCCTTCGTCCTCGAAGGCGGTCTTCATGGCCGCGACCACGAATTCGGCGCTGGCGTCGCCGCCATTGGCGATCTCGCCCTTGATCTCGACGACCGCCGTGTGGGCCGTGGTCTTGGCCGTGCTCGGCGCGCTGCGCGACAGCGCCAGCCAGGCCAGGAAGATGAAGAAGGCCAGCCACGAGAGCCGCACGAAGGTCTTCCAGCGTCGCGTGGCCTTCTGCTCGTTCAGCGATGCGAAGGCGAGTTTCTCGAGGGTGGCGCGCTCCCATCCGGGGCGCTGCGTGGGATCTTTGGCCATGTTGCTGGGGGTGGCCGGCTCAAATGGCTCGAACCCGGCGGGTTCTGTTCTGTTCGGGTCGGTCATGTCAGAAAGTCAGGGGGTGGAGGTTCCAGTCAGTATGCCAGTGCACTACGCCGTCATGCTCGCTGAGTGCGATCTTCACGAGGCCGCCGCGGCACGGGCCGCCCGCGCATTCGCCGGTATCGGGCCTGTAGACGGCACCGTGCGTGGCGCACAGCAGCCACTGGCCGGTGTCGTCGAAAAAGCGGTCGGGCTGGAAGTCCATCTCCATCGCCACATGGCTGCACCGGTTGAGAAACGCATGCGGCTGCCCCTCGAAACGCACCGCGAACGCGCGGCAGGTTTCACCGCCATGAACAACGTCGAAAGGCACGGCGAGGCCGCCCTCGACCAGGTCCGAGGCATTGCAAAGCGGGATGCGTTCTTCACTCATGGAAGCACTCTGGTTTGTTGTTCAGGCGTTGCCCAGGAGCCACGCTTCGAGGTCGGCCACCGAGTGCGCGACGTGCAGCGGCTTGAATTCGTCGAAGCTGGCGGGCTCGTGGGCGCCATAGCTCACGCCCACGCTGGCGCAACCGGCGTTCTGCGCCAGCTGCAGGTCGTGCGTGGTGTCGCCGATCATCAGGGTGCGCTCGGGCGTGACGTCGAGTTCTTCCATCAGCTCCAGCAACATGCGCGGGTGCGGCTTGCCGAAGGTTTCGTCGGCGGTGCGCGAGGCTTCGAAGCGGTCGCGCAGGGCGACCGACTTCAGCGCCTCGTTCAGGCCGCGGCGCGACTTGCCGGTGGCCACGGCGAGCTTGTGGCCGCGCGCGCGCAGCGCATCGAGCATCTGCAGCACGCCGTCGAACAGCACCAGGTCGTCCTGGTGCTGCAGGTAGTGGTAGCGGTAGCGCGCCCCCAGCTCGGGGTATTTCTCCTTCGGCACGTCGGGCGCCGCGCGCGCCAGCGCCTCGGCCAGCCCCAGGCCGATGACCCAGGCGGCGTCGTTCTCGCTCGGCTTGGCGCCGCCGACGTCGATCACCGCCGCCTGGATGCAGCGCACGATCAGGCGCGTGGAGTCGTAGAGGGTGCCGTCCCAGTCGAAGGCGATCAGGTCGAAACGGGGAGGTCGGGAAGCGTCAGTCATGGGCCGTGGGAGTGGGGTGTTGGGCCATCGCCTCGAGGGCGGCGGGTGGCATCAGCGTATTCAGTTCGGGCGGCAGGCCAGCCTGCAGCGCCACGCGTTCTCCGCTGGCCGGATGGTTGAATTGCAGGCGCCAGGCATGCAGGAACATGCGCTTGAGGCCGAGTTTCTGGAGGGCGCGCTGGCGGTCGGATTCGCCGTACTTGTCGTCGCCGGCGATCGGATGGCCCGCTGACGCGAGGTGCACGCGGATCTGGTGGGTGCGCCCGGTCTTGATGGTCACGGCCAGCAATGACACCGGCGCGGCATCGCCCGGCAGCGTGAGCCGCGCCAGTACGCGCACCAGCGTCACGGCGCGCATGGCGTCCGGATGATCCTTGGCGACCACGCGCACGCGGCGCTCGCCGGCACCGGCGCCGGAACCGTCGGGCAGCAGGTATTTGGCAAGCGGCGCATCGAGCACCTTCTTGTTGGCGGGCCAGTCGCCCTCGACCAGCGCCAGATAAGTCTTGCCGGTCTCGCGCTCGCGGAACTGGTCCTGCAGGGCGACCAGCGCGCTGCGCTTCTTGGCGACCAGCAGGATGCCGGAGGTCTCGCGGTCGAGCCGGTGCACCAATTCCAGGAATTTGGCGCCCGGCCGCGCCGTGCGCAGTTGCTCGATCACGCCGAAGCTCACGCCGCTGCCGCCGTGCACTGCCACGCCGGCCGGCTTGTCGATGGCCAGGACGGCGTCGTCTTCCAGCAGCACCGGAAATTCGCGCGCCGGCGCGGGCGGGGCCGCGCCCTCTTCCGCGCGCGCCGAAATACGGATCGGCGGCAGCCGCAGCACATCGCCGGCTTCAATACGGGTTTCGGCCTGCACACGGCCCTTGTTGATGCGCACCTCGCCCGACCGGATGATCCGGTAGACATGCGTCTTGGGCACGCCTTTCAGATGGCGGAACAGGAAGTTGTCGAGCCGCTGCCCGGCGGATTCGGCATCGACCGTGAGGAATTTGATGGCGGCATTCGGCGCCCCGGACTCGCCTGAGGCTTTTTGGCCTGCGGGATTTGGAGCAGCCGCGAGGCTCTGCTTCGCACCTATAATGTTTTTCACCAGCGCGGTCATGTAAGTGCTTGATTAGACAGAAGTTTAGTCCACTGCCATCAAATACCCAGGGCGGCGCTGTGAGGTCGATGCCGCTTTGGCGCCGAGCTGCAAACCCCGCGCAATTGCGCAAAGTGGCAGGCCCGGCACCCGAGTCAAGCCGACACCCACGAAACACCGATACGGAATACCAGCCTGCAGCTGTCCAAGCTGCCGGCGGATCGAAGCGAGTCCCTTGTTGTGTTGATGCTGCTGATTCAAATGTGCCTGCACTGGCTGATGCCAGTGGCCTCAGGCATTGGATCGCCCGCAGCGCGCGCCACCATTGCGCAACCGGCTATCAAAAAGATAGCCACTCAACACCGAATCTGGCTCGCGCCCATCCACGCGCCCCCACCCCGACTGTCTTCTTGAGCTAGCGCTCTAGAGGCCTGCTCGCGCCTGGCGCGGCAGTGAACAGCATTCGGGGCCGAAGCGGCAATTCCCTGGTTTCGCGGGCGTCGTCCGTGCATCGTTGGCTCGTCAAGAGCCGGTAGAACGATACATATAAGGACAACGCATCATGAAGCGGATGCTGATCAATGCCACGCAGGCCGAAGAACGCCGCCTGGCCATCGTCGACGGGCAGAAACTGCTCGACTACGAAATCGAAATCGAAGGGCGCGAACAGCGCAAGGGCAACATCTACAAAGCGGTCGTGACCCGCGTCGAGCCGTCGCTCGAAGCCTGTTTCGTCGACTACGGCGAAGACCGCCACGGCTTCCTGCCGTTCAAGGAAATCTCCAAGCAGTATTTCGCCGAAGGCGTGTCGGCCAGCCAGGCCCGCATCCAGGACGCGATCCGCGAAGGCCAGGAACTCACCGTCCAGGTCGAAAAGGAAGAGCGCGGCAACAAGGGCGCTGCCCTCACCACATTCATCTCGCTGGCCGGCCGCTATGTCGTGCTGATGCCCAACAACCCCCGTGGCGGTGGCGTTTCGCGCCGCATCGAGGGCGACGACCGCGCCGAACTCAAGGAGGCGATGGACCAGCTCGAGTACCCGAAGGGCATGAGCATCATCGCGCGCACCGCCGGCATCGGCCGCATCGCGTCCGAACTCCAGTGGGACCTGAACTACCTGCTCAAGCTCTGGAGCGCCATCGACGGCGCCGCCAAGGGCGGCAAGGGCGCTTTCCTGATCTACCAGGAATCCTCGCTCGTCATCCGCGCCATCCGTGACTATTTCAATCACGACATCGGCGACATCCTGATCGACACCGACGACATCTACGACCAGGCGCAGCAGTTCATGGCGCATGTCATGCCCGAGCATGCCGCCCGCGTGAAGCGCTACCGCGACGACGCCGCGCTGTTCAGCCGCTTCCAGATCGAGCACCAGATCGAATCGGCCTACGCCCGCACCGTGCAGCTGCCCTCGGGCGGCGCCATCGTGATCGATCACACCGAAGCACTGGTTTCGGTCGACGTGAACTCGGCCCGCGCCATCAAGGGCGGCGACATCGAAGAGACCGCCACCCGCACCAACCTCGAAGCCGCCGACGAAGTGGCCCGCCAGATGCGCCTGCGCGACCTGGGCGGCCTGATCGTCATCGACTTCATCGACATGGACGAGTCGAAGAACCGCCGAGAAGTCGAAAGCCGCCTGCGCGACGCACTGCGCCAGGACCGCGCCCGCGTGCAGTTCGGCTCGATCAGCAAGTTCGGCCTGATGGAAATGAGCCGCCAGCGCCTGAAGCCGGCGCTGTCGGAAGGTTCGTCGATCCCCTGCCCCCGTTGCGGTGGCTCGGGCCACATCCGCGACACCGAATCGAGCGCGCTGCAGATCCTGCGCATCATTCAGGAAGAGTCCATGAAGGACAACACGGCCGCCGTGCATGTGCAGGTGCCCGTGGAAGTCGCCTCGTTCCTGCTGAACGAAAAGCGCCCCGAAATCGCCAAGATCGAGCTCAAGCAGCGCGTCACCGTGCTGATGGTGCCCAACAAGACGCTCGAAACGCCGAACTACAAGCTCGAGCGCCTGAAGCACGACGATCCGCGCCTCGACCACATCGAAGCCAGCTACAAGATGGCCGACGAGATCGAAGACCCGACCTCGGTCACGCGCCGTTCGCAAGAACCCACCAACAAGCAGACGCCGGTCATCAAGGGCGTGCTGCCCGATGCGCCCGCGCCCGTGGTGCCGCCCAAGCCCGAAGCCGTGCGCGCGCCCGTCGCAGCACCCGCGCCGGTCGCACCGCCCGTGGTCAGCGCGCCGGTTCCGGCACAGACCGGCTTCTTCGCCTGGATCAAGAACCTGTTCGGCGGCACGCCGGCCCCTGCTCCGGCGCCGGCCCCGTCCGCGATTCCGGTCGAGGCACCGAAGCCCCGTCGCGATGGCCGCCCCGGCCGCGACGGCGAAGCACGCGGCGGTTCGCGTGACGGCGAACAGCGCCGTGGCGGCCGTGGTGGCGAAGGCCGCGGTGAAGGTCGCAACGCGGAAGGCCGCGGCGAAGGCGGCGGACGTTCGGGTGGTCGCGACGGCGAACGCCGTGGCGGCCGCGGCGGCGAGCGCCGTGAAGGACGCGAAGGCCGTGAAGGTCGCAACAGCAGCGAACTGCGCGCCGACGGCGCCCCGCAGCAACCGCGTGAACAACGCGAGCCGCGCGAACAGCGTGAACCCCGCGAGCCGCGCGAAGCACGCGCACCGCGCGACGGCGAACAACGCCGCAACGGCCGTGGCGAGCGCCGCGAAGGCGAAGGCCGCGATGGCCGCAACGCACCGGCAGAAGCACTCGAAGGCAACCTGAACCTCGAAGCCCAGCAACTGGTCTCGGGCGAAGAAGGCAATGCAGGCGAACGCGCACCGCGCGCCCGCGGCGAACGCCGTGAACGTGGCGAGCGCAACGAGCGTGGCGAACAACGCGGCGAGCGCAACAACGACCGCGCCGAACGCAACGGCGACGCCCAGCAGCCCCGCGGCGAAACCGCCGTTGCCGGCGAAGAAGCCGCCCAGGGCGAGCGCCAGCCGCGCAACGGCCGCGACGAACAGCGCGCTCCGCGCGGCGAACGTGGTGGTGAACGTGGCGAGCGCAACGATGGCCGCCGCGAGCGCCGCAACGACGCGCCGCAGGCCGAAGCCGATGCAAGCGGTGCCGAGGCGGCAGCAGCCGACGTCGAACAGACCAACGACGGCGGCAACGAGCAGGCACCTCGCCGCGAAGGCGACGAGCGCCGTGGCCGTTCGCGTGACCGTTACGGCCGCGATCGCCGCGAACGCGGTCCGCGCGACGAAAACGAAGCCGGCGCACCAACCGCCGATGCCGCCGAAGTCGCCGTGGCGGAAGCCGCACCGACGGCCGAGGTGCAGGAAGAAGCCCCGGCGCAGCGCCGCCAGCAGCAGCAACTGCCGATCGCGTCGGAGCAGGCCGTCGTGGCCGAAGCCGCAGTCGCCGCGCCGCAAGCACGCGAGCCCGCGCCCCAGCCGGTGCGCGCCGAGCGCCCCGCGCCGGCCGTCGTGCCTGCAGCCGCTGCGGTACCTGTCGCCAACGGCCGCGCGCTGCCGAAGGTTCAGCCCTTCGAACTGCCGCTGGACGAACTCGCGCAGATCGCCCGGAACTCGGGCCTGCAGTGGGTCAACTCCGATGCCGAACGCATTGCGCAGGCACGCGCCGCCATTGCCGCCGAGCCGAAGCCGGTGCATGTGCCGCGCGAGCGTCCGCCGCTGGTGGTGCTCGACGAAGGCCCGCTGGTGCTGGTCGAGACCCGTCGCGACCTCGGTTCGATGTCGCTGCCGTTCGAACAGCAACAGCAGCAACATCCCCTCTGAGCGGCACCCGCAGGCCGTGTAACCGGTCTGCTGGTCGCTTGAATCGAAATGCCCCGCAATGAGCGGGGCATTTTTCATTGGGCGAGCGAATTGCGCGATGGTCTCGTGATCGAGCGCGCAAGACGCCCGCGCCGTCTTCAGTCAGTCCCGAAGCATCGCGCCGCCGCGTCCGCCGTGTCCTGCGGCGTCGTGTTGAAGGCGATGGCCGTGCCGGGTGCGGCCCGGTGCACGGCGTTCACCAGTTGCTCGAAGAGCAGCAGGCTCTTCGGCGGGATGCGGATGCCGCCGCCGATCACCACGCAATCGTAGGCCTGGCCGGCGAGCTGCTTCTTCACCATCTCGGTCGCCGAGGCGTCGGGTGGCACCAGGCACAGCTCGGCGGCCCAGCCGCGATCGGCCATCTGCTGCATGCCGATGGCGATGCCGGCATGGATCTTCGCGGCGTCGAAGCCGGGCGGCAGCGCCGGGTCCGAAAAATCGACGGTCTCGGGCTGCTGGCCGATGAACAGCACGCGCTTGGGGGCAATGGACGAGGTCATGAAAATCTCCTGCTGGTTCGTTGAAGAAATGAAGTGCCGTGGACGGACAGTCGATCACGCCTGCCAGCCGAGGGCCGTCTCGCGCGCGAAGTCGCGGTAGCTGCGCGGCGGGCGGCCCAGCAGGGTCGTCAGCCGCTCGATGTCTGCTGGCGTGGCGACCGCGCCGTCGACCTGGTAGCGACGCATCATCGCGCGCAGGTCATACGCCAGCCAGGCCGGCGCCTGGGTCTTGACGGCCCTCTCGAACGCGTCGAGATCGCCGCCCGCGTAGCGAACGTCGCGGCCCAGCGCGTCTGACCAGAGGTTGGCCAGCGAGGCGCCGGTGAGCGCGTCGGGGCCCGACAGCTCATAGGTTGCGCGTGGCAGCGCGGCTGGCGAGCGATCGCGCCGCAGCAGCTCGACGACGGCCGCATCCGCGATGTCGCGCACGTCGACCATCGACACACCCTTGTCGCCGACCGGCGAGACATAGAGCCCGGCTTTCGTCAGCGGATCCTTGAGCGTTGCGTCGTTCTGGAAGAAGTAGGACGGGCGCAGCACGGTCGCGGGCAGTTCCATCTGTTCGATCATCCGCTCGACGGCGTACTTGGCGGTGAAGTGCGAGACATCGGTGTACTCGGCACTTCGCGTCACCGACAGGTAGACGATGCCCTTCACGCCCGCCTCTCGGGCCAGCCCGAGCGTGTTGATGGCCTGGGTCAGTTCGTCGGGCGCGTTGCTGACGAGCAGGAAAAGCGTGTTCACGCCAGCGAGGGCCAGGCGCATCGCGTCGGCGTCCAGCAGGTCGCCGCGGACGGCGGTGACGCCGGCGGGAAAGCCGGCCTTCTGCGGCGTGCGGGTGAGCGCGCGGACGCTGGCGCCGCTCGCGGCGAGTTGGGCGACGACCTGGGCACCGATGCGGCCGGTGCTGCCTGTGACGAGGATGGACATGATTTGCTCCGAAAGTGAAGCGCGGCGGATGGCTGCGCTGGGTTGGAAGGGATCTTTCCGCTGTCGGCCCGGCGGGGTCGGCATGGCGTTCTGTTCCCGTGACTGAAGATTAGGTTGTCTCTATTCCGGCGCATAGACTCCAGCATCTAGACGGTTCGTCTCATATCCGGAACAGCCATGGATCTTCATGCCCTCGCCGATTTCCACCTCGTCGCCACCCACGGGGGTTTCGGCCGCGCCAGTCGCGCAAGCGGCCAGCCGAAGGCAACGCTGTCCCGTCGCGTTCGAGAACTCGAGAAAAGCCTCGGAGTGCGGCTGATCGAGCGCGGCTCGCGCACGCTGCGCCTGACGGACGAAGGCGTGGCCCTGCACGCGCGCACCGGCTCCCACATGGGCGAGATTGCAGAGGCCTTGCAGGACGTCAGGGCCGGGCTGGGTCGACCGAGTGGCCGCCTGCGCGTCAGCGTGCCCCTGTTGTTCGCGCAGACGAGCCTGGGTGCGGTGGCCGCCGCGTTCCTGGCCGCTTTTCCGGAGGTGCTGCTTGAGGTCACTACCGACGACCGCTTCGTCGACCTCGTCGCCGACGAAGTCGACGCCGTCATCCGCGTGAACCCTCGCCCGGACAGCGAACTCGTGGGGCGATGCTTTCTGCGCAATCGGCTGATGCTGGTCGCGCCGCCCGGCTTGCCGCGGCCCGCCGTCGACGCTCAACCGGATCGGCCCGACCGCTTCCCGGCGGTCATGCGCACGGGAGCGTCGCACGACGAGACGTGGCGCGTCATCGACGAGGAGACCGGCCTGGAGAGGGTGTTCCATCCGCAGGCGGTGCTGCGCCTGGCGTCGCCGCTGTCGATGCGAGACGCTGTTCTGGGCGGTGCGGGCGCCGCCATGATCCCGCGCACGATCGCGGTCGACGCTCTCGCGTCAGGCCGGCTGGTGAGCTGGGGCTTGTCGACGGCGGTCGCGACCGAAATCTGGGTGCTTCATGCGTCGCATCGACTGGTGAGCCCCAAGGTCAGCGCATTCGTCGCCTTCGTCTGCGACTACTTCAGTGAGGATGCCCATCGCGACGCGCTGAGTCACGGTTGAGCGGACGAACACAGTCACTTGTCTCGGACCCGACGCGGGCTGTTTGCAGGGCTTGTTCGGGCGACGTTTTTCATGCCTTCCCGTACACCGGCAGGTCCGGCATTTCGAGAATCAACTGGCCGAAGCGGCAGGCGCATTCCGTGCGCCCACCCTCGCTCCAGATCAGCGAGAAATCCACGCTGGGCAGCGGCGGCAGCCCATAGCGGCCGTCGACGATCTTCATGCCCGGCTCCACGTCCTCGCGCGCCAGCACCGTGACCGCCAAACCTGCCAGCACTGCCGCGCGAATGCCGTGCGGACTGACCGAAGTGAAGACGACATGCCATTCGAACGGTGCGGCGTCGAGCGCGGCGCCCGCCACCTCCCGGTTGACGCAGGGCTTGGGAGAAAACGCCATCGGCAGCGATGCGCCCGGCGGCGGCTCTAAGGTTTCCGCTGCCACCCAGACCAACTGCGAGCGACGCAGGCGCGTGCCTTCCACGCAGTCGGGCGGGGACATCACCACCGCCAGATCAAGTTCGCTCGCGCGGATCATTGCGCGCAAATCAACCCGCACCCGATGTTCGATTTCTCGGTGTTCCACATCCGCAACTTCTCGGGCTCGATGATCGGATCGGTCGGCATGAACTTCAGCTTCTGGCCTTTCATGATCTACCTGCCGCTCTACTTCCAGGGCGCGCTGGGCTACGACGCCGTCACCGCCGGCTCGGCCTTGCTGGCGTACACGCTGCCGACGCTGGTGCTGCCGCCGTTGGCGGAGCGGCTGTCGCTGCGCTGGCAGCCCGGCGCCGTCATTCCCATGGGCCTGTTCGTGATCGGGCTGGGCTACATGGCAATGCGGCTGGGCAGTGGCATGGCCTATGCGAGCTGGGTCACGATGCTTCCCGGCTGCCTGCTGGCCGGCGTCGGGCATGGACATGAGCGCGCGCCTGATCACGCTGGCCATCAACATCGCGTTGATGGGCTTCATCCTGCTCGAGGGCATTCACGCGCACCTGAAAGCCGCGCTGTCCGCGTCGCTGGACGCGCCGCAGCTGCGCGCTTTGGCGGAGAAGATCGCGGCCGGCAGCTTCGCATCGCTCGGCGAGAGTTTTCCGGCGCTGTCGCAGGCGGACCCGTCGGGTGCCACGGTGCACGCGGCACTGGTGCAGAGCTTCGGCTGGGTGATGCTCTACGGCGGTATCGGCGTGTGGGTGCTGGCCGGCGTCAGCCTGCTGATTTTCGGCAGCGGCCGGCTGCCGGTGCCGGCCGGTGGATTGAAGGCGGCGAAGGAATCCGCCCGCTCCTGAAGCCGCCGCGCGGCGCGCTCAGGCGCTCTCGACCTGCGCCGCGCGCTTCCAGGCTTCGGCGGCCTGCGCGGTGTCGTTGCGGTCTTCGGCCAGGTAGGCCAGCGCCAGCCAGGCGCGGCGGTACAGATCCGTGTCCTGCAAGCCCAGCCCGGCCTGCATGAGCAGCTGCTGGGCCTTGCCCCACAGCTGCCGCTTCATGCAGGCCATGCCTGCGAGGTACTGCAGATTGGGGTCGCGCGGATTGTTGCGCTGCGCACTCTCGATGCGCGCCAGCCATTCCGCATCGACCGAGTCCAGCCCCGCCTCGAGCGCGCGCGCCAGCTTGACGCGCAGCGCATCACCCAGGCTGCGCGGATTGCCGACCATCTGCTCCCAGGCCGGCAGCAGCCAGCCGCGCGCGAGCACCAGGTCGCCACGCAGCGCGACCATGCGCTGGGCCGCGTGGATCGCGACTTCGGGCATCTGGCGTTCGTTGGCATCGAGTTCGGACCATGCGCGCTGCAGTTGCGCCGGGTCGTGCGCGCCCGCCAGCAGTTCGGTCGCGAGGCCGCGCACGATGCTCTGTGCGGCGGCTTCCGAGAAAGCGCGGTGCTTGGCGAGCAGGCGCGCGGTTTCGAGTGCCTCGAGCGTCCGCCGATCCTGCCGGGCCGCCTTGAGCCGCAGCCGCAAAGCGAGCGTGCGGCGCTGCGCGCCCTGCGGCAGTTCTTCGAGGCGGGCGAGCGCAGCGGCCGCATCGCGGTCTTCGAGCGCCCAGCGCGCCGCGCGCAACTGCACGCCTTCGCGCGTTTCCGGACTGGCCAGCACGGTGCGGTCGGCGCTTTCGTTCAGTGCCTGCTGCAGATGGGCATCGCGCGCCGGCTTGTCTTGCAATGCCTGCGCGCTCTCGGCCGCGAGCAGGTGCGACAGCACGCGCACCTGCTGCGCCTGCGGCAGGCTGGCGCCTAGCGCCGACAGCGCTTTTTCCTGCGTCAGCGCGGCCTGCGCGGCCTTGCGCGCACGCGAGAAACGACCGGAGATCAGCTGCACCATCGCATCGAGCAGCGCCGCATGCAGCGTGCGCTCCTTCTGCTGCAGCCGCCATTGGCGCGCCTGCTTGGGCAGCGAGAACAACGCCGCCAGGGCACGCAGCGCGGCATGCAGCAGCACGAACACCACCAGCAGGATCACCAGCACCAGGTTCAGCGAGAGATCGACACGCCACGGCGGCCAGAACACAGTGATCGTGCCCTGGTTGTTGCCTGCGAAAAGAGCGACTGCCGCGGCGACGGCGAACAGTGCGAGGAGCCAGATTGCTGCGCGCATTTGCTGGTCAACGTCCTGCGGCGGCGGTAGCCAGGGCGGCCAGCGTGTCGTCGATGCGGACCGGCTCGGTCGTCCTCACCTGCTGCTGCAATTGCTGCAGCAGCGTGGCGGCAGCCTGCGTGCGGCGCGATGCGGGGTCGAAGTACCGGTTGAGCGATGCCGCGACCTGGGACAGTTCGGTGCGGGTGGCATCGACCTGGCGCGACAGCAACGACAGCCGCGCGTTGAGCAGCTTGAGCTTGAGGTTCTCGCGCAGGAAGTAAGACTGTTCGGGCGCCAGCAGGACCGCTTCCGGGCTCTGGATGCGGCCCACGCGCACCAGCGAGCGGGCCTCGCCACGAATGGCCAGCAGCATGCGCTGCCACCAGGGCGCGTCGGCGGGAATCGGCTCGGCCTGCCATGCATTGGCGCCGGTGCCGCGCAGGGCCACCGCATTGAGCGTGGGCAGGTCGTCCACGCCGCGCATCAGTTCGTCGAGCCTTTGCAGGGCCTCGGCGTTGTCGGTGCTGGCGCTGCTGCGCAGGCGGTCGGCATCGCGCTGCATGGCGCGCTGCAATGGGGCGAGCCGCGGTTGCGCCGCACGCGAAATGCGCACGTCGCCGGCCTTCAGCGCGGCCAGCAACGGCTCCACGCTGCCGGTGACCTGGGCCTGCTGCAGCGCGAGGCGCACGGCCGACTCGATGTCGATCACGAGGTTCTCGTCGCGCGAACGCGAGAGGCTTTGAATGAGTTCTTCGAGCTGCGAACGCTGCAGCGCGACTTCTGCCACCCGCGTCTCGACCAATGCCACGCGGGCCGAGGCGTCGCGCACGGTGTCGCTGGCCTGGCGCGCCAGCGTGCGCGCTTCCATCGACTGCGAAAGGGCATCGGCACTCTGGCGCGCCAGCTGTTCCTTCATGCCGCTGACCTTCTGCCACAGCGCGATCGCCATGATCAGCGCCACCAGCGCGATGAAGGCCACGAGGCCGAATCCGAGACGCGACAGGATCACTGCGCCCGCAGCCTGGGCGGCAGGGGTCTGGTGGGGGGCGACAGTGGCAGGCACGGGCACCGTTGCGGCGGAAGGGGGAGAAAGGTCGTCGGACGGGGACGCGGCGCTCATGCGAGGGATTCTATCGACGCGATCAACGCATCCTGCAACGGTGTGCACACACGCAACGCCCCGAAACCCGCGGCGCGCGCGGCTTCGCCGATGCGTGCATGGGTGGCGACGGCGCGCGCCGCATGCCAGTCGGTGCCGGGCATCGCGCGTTGCAGATTGCCGATGGCTTCGGAACTGCTGAAGAGCCAGATCGCGCGGCCCTGCGCGCCGTCCGTCGCGATGCGGAGTTGTACGACGTCCAGCGACGGCGGCAGGCGCCGATAGGCGACCACGGTGTCGCGCTGGCCGCCCGCGGCGTCGATTTCCCTGGCGAGCCAGTCGCGTCCGGCGGGTTGCCCGGACTCGTCGCCGCCACGCACGATCAGCACGCGCACGCCGGTAGTCACCTGGCCGTGCACGCGCTCCCACAGGGCCTCGGAATCGAAGCGCGTGGCTTCGGGCGGCGGTGCGTCGATCTGTTCCGGCGGCACGCCCGCACGCAGCAGGGCGCGCGTGGTGCCCGGGCCCGTGGCCCAGAAACGGCGCCCGGCCGTCATGCCCGGTGTTTCATGCTGGAAGAAATTCTCGACCGCGGTGGCGCTCACGAACATCAGCGCCGCATAGCCGTCGAGGCGGCGCCAGGCCGCGCGCAGCGGCTCGGCATCCGCCACCGGCGCGATCACGATCAGCGGCAGTGCCACCGCGTCGAGCCCGGCGGCGCGCAGGTCATCGACCCATTGCGCCGCCTCGCGCTCGGGGCGCGTGACGATGACGGGACGGGCGGTCATGCGATGACCACCGGAATCAGTGGGCCCCGGCGTCGCGCAGCAAGGCGGCGGCTTGCTGGCCGAGCGCATCGGCCTGGGCGAAGTCGCCGGCCTGCGCCAGCGCGTGCACCTTCACCAGCGGCACCCTGCCTTCGGGGTCGCCCCAGGCGGCGTCTATGCGCAGCGTGCCGTCGGCCTGCCAGCGGGCATGGGCCGCGAGCGGCATGGAGCAACTGCCACCCATGGCGCGGCTCACGGCGCGCTCGGCGGCGGTGGAGAGCCAGTCGCCCCTGTGGGTGATGGAGGCGAGCAGTTCGATGAGGTCGGCGCGATCCGCCCGCACCTCGATGCCCAGGGCGCCCTGCCCGGCCGCGGGCAGCATGGTGTCGGGATCGAAGGCCACGCGGATGCGGCTTTCGAGCCCCAGCCGCTTGAGTCCGGCTGCCGCCAGCACGATGGCGTCGTATTGGCCTTCATCGAGCTTGCGCAGGCGGGTGTCGAGGTTGCCGCGCAGCGGTTCGATGCGCAAGTCGGGCCGCAGCGCGCGCAGCAATGCCACGCGGCGCAGGCTGGAGGTGCCGACCACCGCGCCGTGCGGCAGTTCGTCGAGCGAGGCATGGCGGGGGGAGACGAGCGCGTCGCGCGGGTCTTCGCGCTCCAGCACGCAGGGAAGCACGAAGCCCTGGGGAAGCTCCATCGGCACGTCCTTGAGCGAATGGACGGCGATGTCGGCGCGCCCTTCTTCGAGCGCAAGTTCCAGTTCTTTCACGAAGAGGCCCTTGCCGCCCACCTTGCTCAGCGTGCGGTCGAGGATCTGGTCGCCGGTGGTGGTGAGCCCCAGCAGGCTGACCGTGTGGCCTCTTTCCTGCAGAAGCGCCTGCACGTGTTCGGCTTGCCACAAGGCCAGCCGGCTTTCGCGCGTGGCGATCACGATATTGCTCAAGGCCGTTCCCAAAAGTACATGTTTCAAACCGCTGGAATGCTAGCATGTTGCGCCGCAACAACGCAGGCGGCGCACCCATTCAAGACCAGGAAAAAAATCGAATGAAAGCCAGCAAGACAACTGCTCCTCCCAAGCGCCGCCAAGCCGAAGACCAGCCGCTGATCGACGATATCCGACTGTTGGGCCGCATCCTCGGCGACGTGATCCGGGAGCAGGAAGGCGAAGAAACCTATGCGCTTGTCGAGAAGGTCCGCACGCTGTCGGTGGCGTTCCGCCGCGACGCCGACCACGCCGCCGACCGCGCGCTGAAGAACCTGCTCAAGGGCCTGAGCGCCGCGGAAACCGTGCGCGTCATTCGCGCCTTCACTTACTTCAGCCACCTGGCCAACCTGGCGGAAGACCGCCACCAGATCCGCCGCCGCACCGAGGCCGAGCGCGCCGGCGAAAGCGCCGAAGGCGACCTGCAGACTGCGCTGGCCCGCATCCGCAAGGCCGGCGTGAAGCCCGACGAGATCGTGGCCTCGCTGGCCCACAGCTACGTGTCGCCGGTGCTCACCGCGCACCCGACCGAAGTGCAGCGCAAGAGCATCCTCGATGCCGAGCGCGCCATCGCGCTGCTGCTCACCACCCGCGACGAAATCAGGCTGCGCCAGAGCGCCTATGCCGGCGGCAAGGACACTCTTTCGCCGCTCGAGTTCGCGGAGAACGAAACGCAGATGCGCATCCGCGTCACGCAGATCTGGCAGACGCGCCTGCTGCGCTTCTCCAAGCTCACCGTGGCCGACGAGATCGAGAACGCGCTGAGCTACTACGAAGCCACTTTCCTGCGCGAGATCCCGCGCGTGTACGCCGACCTCGAGAAGGCGCTGGCCCAAGGCGGCCACGCGCCTTCGGTCGCGCCCTTCCTGCGCATGGGCCAGTGGATCGGCGGCGACCGCGACGGCAACCCCAACGTCACCGCCGATACGCTCAACTACGCGCTCAGCCGCCAGAGCGAACTGGCGCTGCGCCACTACCTCACCGAAGTGCACTACCTGGGCGGCGAGCTGTCGCTCTCGGCCACGCTGGTCGACGTGACGGTCGAAATGCAGGCGCTGGCCGAGCGTTCGCCCGACACCAGCGAACACCGCAAGGACGAGCCCTATCGCCGCGCCCTCACCGGCGTCTACGCGCGCCTGGCGGCCACGCTGCGCGAGCTCACCGGAGGCGAGGCCGCGCGCCACGCGGTCGCGCCGCAGAACCCGTATGCCACGGCCGAAGAGTTCCTGGCCGACCTGCGCACCATCGAGGAGTCGCTCGACGAGAAGCACGGCAGCGTGCTCGCGGAGCCACGCCTGCGTCCGCTGATCCGCGCGGTCGAGGTGTTCGGCTTCCACCTGGCCACGGTCGACCTGCGCCAGAGTTCGGACAAGCACGAAGCCGTGATCGCCGAACTGCTGGCCACCGCGCGCATCGAGCCCTCGTATGCATCGCTGGCCGAAGAGGCCAAGCAGACGCTGCTGCTGAAGCTGCTCGACGACGCCCGCCCGCTGCGCGTGCCCGACGCCGACTACTCGCCGCTCGCCAGGAGCGAACTGGCCATCTTCGCCGCCGCCCGCGCCGCGCGTGCGCGCTACGGCGCGGCGGCCATCCGCCACTACATCATCAGCCACACTGAAACGGTGAGCGACCTGCTCGAAGCCCTGCTGCTGCAGAAGGAAGTGGGCCTGCTGCGCGGCGCGATGACCAGCAACGCGACCTGCGACCTGATCGTGGTGCCGCTGTTCGAGACCATCGAAGACCTGCGCAACGCCGCGCCCATCGTGCGCGCCTTCTATGCGCTGCCCAACATCCAGGCGCTGATCGAACGCTCGGGCGCCGAGCAGGACGTGATGCTCGGCTACAGCGACAGCAACAAGGACGGCGGCATCTTCACCAGCAACTGGGAGCTGTACCGCGCCGGCATCGCGCTGGTGGCGCTGTTCGACGAGCTCAACAAGAAGAAGGCCAACCCGATCCGCCTGCGCATGTTCCACGGCCGTGGCGGCACGGTGGGGCGCGGCGGCGGCCCGAGCTACCAGGCCATCCTCGCGCAGCCGCCCGGCACGGTGCGCGGGCAGATCCGCTTGACCGAGCAGGGCGAAGTCATCGGCTCGAAGTACGCCAACCGCGAGATCGGCCGGCGCAACCTCGAGACGCTGGTGGCCGCCACGCTCGAAGCCACGCTGCTGCCGCAGGGCAAGTCGGCGCCCGCCGCCTTCCTGTCGGCCGCGGGCGAGCTTTCGAGCGCCAGCATGGCCGCCTACCGCAAGCTGGTGTACGAGACACCGGGCTTCGGCGACTACTTCTTCGGCTCCACGCCGATCCGCGAGATCGCCGAGCTCAACATCGGCTCGCGCCCCGCCTCGCGCAACCCGAGCCACAAGATCGACGACCTGCGCGCGGTGCCGTGGAGCTTCAGCTGGGGCCAGTGCCGCCTCACCATTCCGGGCTGGTTCGGCTTCGGCTCGGGCGTCGAGCAGTTCCTGGCCGCGGCGGGCAACGCAGCCGGCAAGAAAGAACGCCAGGCGCTGCTGCAGCGCATGTACGAGCAGTGGCCGTTCTTCCGCACGCTGCTGTCGAACATGGACATGGTGCTGGCCAAGAGCGACCTCGCGCTGGCCTCGCGCTATGCCGAACTGGTGACCGACCGCAAGCTGCGCCAGAAGGTGTTCTCGATGATCGACGCCGAATGGCACCGCACGTCGGACGCGCTCACGCTCATCACCGGCGCGAAGCAGCGGCTCGAGGGCAATGCCGAGATGCAGCGCTCGGTGCGCCACCGCTTTCCGTACATCGATCCGCTGCACCACCTGCAGGTCGAGCTGATGCGCCGCTACCGCGCGGGCGACGGCGGCGAGAGGCTGCAGCGCGGTATCCACATCTCGATCAACGGGGTGGCTGCGGGGCTGCGAAACACGGGTTGACGCGTCGCGGCGCTTCGCTGTCGAAAGGGGCGCCTTGTGCGCCCCTTCCTACGTGAACACGAGGCAATGAGGCACCCGTAAGGTCATTTAAAGGGGTACGGTCGGACACGGTCAAAGTTCTCGCAATCGCGCGGCAGCTCGAAGTCGTTACAAGGAGCCCGTTGCCATGCCAGTCCCGCAGTCCCTTACCCATTCGCAGATCGATTTCGTCGGCAGCGATTTCGAAGCGCTGGCTTCCCACATGCGCCACTGCGCGCGCGCCCACGGGCGATGGTTCTCGGTGCGCAGCCATATGCAGCGAGTGCGTGCACTGGCTGCCGGGCGCATCGTCACGATGGCCTGCGTGGCCGTCGTTCTGGGCGTTGGCCTGTTCGCCCTCACTTGAGCGCCGCAGCCGTTGTCGACCGCCTCGAGGGGCTCAGTCACTACGCCCGGACCCTTCTGCTGGGCCCGCACGACCCGGTAGCACCTCCGATCAGAGCCGAACTCTTCGGCGCCCAACGCTTCGAGCAGCACGGCCACAGCCTGGCCCGTGCCCAGGTGGTTGAAGACGAGCACCGCCGCACACGCCAGGGCGCGCCTTTTTTTCCGCGCGTGGACGAGAACCTCGCCTCGCTGCGCAGCGCCTTCGACTACATCGCGCTGACATCGCTCAGCGGACGCTACGTGTCGCCGGCCGCCGAATGGCTCCTCGACAACTTCCACCTGGTCGAGGCGCAGCTCCAGCAGATTCATGACGGCGTGCCGCGCAGCTACTACGCGCGGCTGCCCAAGCTGGCCACGCCGCCGCTCGCGGGCCTGCCGCGTGTGTACGGCATTGCCTGGGCCTACGTGGCCCACACCGACAGCGTGCTCAACAAGACGCTGTTCACCGCCTTCCTCAACGCCTACCAGGACATCGACGAACTCACGCTCGGCGAGCTGTGGGCGCTGCCCACCACCTTGCGCGTGGTGCTGCTGGAGAACCTGCGGCGCATGGCCGAGAGCATCGCCGAGAACAAGGTCGCGCGCGAAGTCGCGCATGCCGCCTGGGACGGCGCGGCCAAGCTCTCCGAGCAGGACCTCGACGTGCTCTACCGCGCGCTGCAAAGCCACGGCCTGCAGGACAACTACCTCACGCAACTGTGGCAGCGCCTGCCGGTGGAGCGCAGCGAGGACACGCCCGCGCTGGTGCGCTGGACCGAACAGCACTGCCCCAACGGCCCGGCGCTGATCGGCGACGCGCAGAACGCGCAGGCGGCCGCCAACCTCACGGTCGGCAACATCATCACCACGCTGCGCATGATCGGCCAGGTCGAGTGGAGCGACCTGATCGAGCCGGTGAGCCGTTCGCTGCGCGTGCTTCGCGAGCTGCCGAGCTTCGCGAACGAAAGCGAAATCACGCGCCAGCAGATCACGCATGCGATGGAGCAGGTGGCGCGCGGCACCGAGCGGCCAGAGCGCGAAGTGGCACAGGCCGTGGTGCGGCTGGCCGCCGCCGCGCCGGCCGAAGACGCCGGGGCGGAGACCGACCGGGCCGACGGCACGGCGGGCTACTACCTCTTCGGACAAGGGCGCCCCTCGCTGATTGCCGCGCTGCAGGCAGGCAGCCCGGCGGACCGCGCCACTCCGCGCACCGAGCGCCTGGGCCGGGCGCGCGGCCGTCGCGGCTGGCGCCTGCCCGTCTACGTGAGCGCGGTGGCCCTCGGCACCGCGTTGCTGCTGGCTTGGGTGGTACACAGCCTGCCGCACCGCGAAGACTGGACCACGGTCCTGGCGCTGGTCCTGCTGGCGTGGCCGCTGTCCGAGGCGCTGATCGCGCTGGCCCAGCGCATCATGGCGGAATCGGTGCGCGTGCAGGCTCTGCCGCGCCTCGACTTCGCCACCGGCATTCCCGAACGGCACCGCGCCCTCGTCGTCATCCCCACGCTGCTGAGCTCGACCGCCAACAACGCGCAGCTGGTTCACCGGCTCGAACTGCACTGGCTCTCCAACCGCGAAGCCCACGCGCAGTTCGCGCTGCTGACAGACTGGGCCGACGCCGCCCAGGCCCTGCTGCCCACCGACACGCCGCTGCTCGACGACGCACTGCAACGCATCGCCGCTCTGAACACCAAGTACCCCCCGGCCGAAGGTGCCGCCCCGCGCTTCCTGCTGCTGCATCGCCCGCGCAGCTGGAGCGACACCGAGCAGCGCTGGATGGGCTGGGAGCGCAAGCGCGGCAAGCTGGAGATGCTGGTGCGCCTGCTCGCGGCCGGCGACGCCAGCGGCTTCCTGCCGCTCGCGCCTGGCCAGCAGCTCGCCGCCGGCCGCACGCCCTACGTGCTCACGCTCGACAGCGACACCGGCCTGCCGCCCGGCGCATTGCGCGACCTGGTGTCGATCGCGGCCCATCCGCTCAACGCCCCCGAGATCGATGCGCAAAGCCGGCGCGTGGTCGCGGGCTTCGGCATCCTGCAGCCGCGCATCGTCACGCCGTTCCCGATGCGCAACGAGCGCTCGCCGTACCACTGGATGTTCGCGGGCCAGTGCGGCCTCGACCCCTACGGCAGCGGCGCCTCGGACATCTACCAGGACGTGTTCGGCAGCGGCTCCTTCACCGGCAAGGGCCTGCTCAACGTGCGCGCCCTGCACGCCACGCTCGACCGCCGCCTGCCCGACGGCGCGGTGCTCAGCCACGACCTGCTCGAAGGCACGGTGGCGCGCTGCGCGATGGTGAGCGACGTGGTTCTTGTGGAGGACCATCCGCACCATGCCGGCGTTGCGGCGTCGCGCGTGCACCGCTGGGTGCGCGGCGACTGGCAACTGCTGCCGCTGATGTGGCGCGCGCACCGCTTCGGCATCGACGCGCTGGGCCTCTGGAAGATGAGCGACAACCTGCGCCGCTCGCTGGTCGTGCCCGCCTCTTTCGCGCTGCTGGCGCTGGTGATCTTCACGCAGGCCATGCCGCTGGGCTGGGCGCTGGCGGCAGTGGCTTCGGCGCTCACGCTGGGCCCGCTGCTCGGCGCGCTGGCCGGGCTGGTGCCGACGCGGCGCGCCATCGAGCTGCGCCACTTCTTCGACGTGGGCGCGGTCGAGCTGCTGCGCTCCATGGCGGGCGCGGCATGGCAGTTCGTGCAACTGGCTGCGCAGACGCGGCTGCTGCTCGATGCCTGGTTCCGCGCGACGTGGCGGTTGGTCGTGAGCCGGCGGCACTTGCTCGAATGGACAACGGCGGCGCAGGCGCAGGCGCAAGCCAGCCAGCAACTGGCTCCGTTCCTGCGCAATGCGGCCGTCAGCAGCGTGCTGTGCCTCGTGCTCGCGGTGGCCGCGCACTGGAGCGCGTATCCGGTGGTCGGACCTTTGCTGTTCCTGCTGTGGGCGCTTGCGCCGGTCGCGGCCTGGTGGAGCAGCCGCGTCGAACCGAAGGCGGCCGACCCGCTCGGCGCCGGGCAGCGCACTTACCTCGACAAGCTCGCGTACGACACCTGGCAATTCTTCGTGCGCGTGGTGGGACCGGAGGACAACCACCTGCCGCCCGACAACCTGCAGCTGGAACCGCAGCCCACCATTGCGCACCGCACATCGCCGACCAACATCGGCATGTACCTGCTGGCCGCCTGCTGCGCGCGCGAGTTCCGCTGGATCGACACCACCGCGCTGCTGGCGCGCCTGGCGGCCACGCTGGACACCGTCGATCGCCTGCAGAAGCACGAGGGCCACCTGTTCAACTGGTACGACACGCAGACGCTCGCGCCGCTGCCGCCCCAGTATGTGTCGAGCGTGGACAGCGGCAACTTCGCTGGCCACCTGGTGACGGTGGCACAGGCCTGCCGCGCATTCGCTGCCGAAGGAGGCCATCCGCAGGAAGCGGCGGCGCTAGAAGCGCTGGCCCGGCGCTGCGACCTGCTGCACGACGGCATGGACTTCAGCGGCCTCTACGACGCCAAGCGCCACCTGTTCCACATCGGCCTGCGCGTGGAAGAGAACGTGCTCGACGCCAGCTACTACGACTTGCTGGCCTCGGAATCGCGGCTGCTGAGCTTCCTGGCGATCGCCAAGGGCGACGTGCCGCGCCGCCACTGGATGGCGCTGGGCCGGCCCTTCCTGCTGGTGGGCTTCCAGCCCAGCCTGAAGTCGTGGTCGGGCTCGATGTTCGAGTACGTGATGCCCGCGCTCGTGATGACCGAGCCCGAAGACGGCCTGCTGCAGGTGGCCAACACCGCCGCCATTGCCGAGCAGCAGGCCTTCGGCCGCGCGCAGAACCTGCCGTGGGGCGTCTCGGAGTCGGCCTATTTCGGGCAGGACCATTCGCTGGCCTACCAGTACTCGCCCTTCGGCGTGCCGCGCCTGGCGCTGCGGCGCACGCCGCCGGCCGACCGCGTCGTGGCGCCCTATGCCAGCGTCATGGCGGCGCCGTTCGCGCCCGAGGCCGCCGTGGTCAACCTGGAGTTGCTCGAATCGCTGGGCGCGCGCGGCGAGTTCGGCTTTCACGACGCGATCGACTTCACCGTCTCGCGCCAGACCGAAGGCCAGGACTTCACCGTGGTGCGCAACTTCATGGCGCACCACCAGGGCATGTCGCTGGTGGCGCTGTGCAACCTGCTGTGCGCCGACGCGCCGCGCCGCTGGTTCGGCAGCGCCGCGCTGGTGCAGGCGCACGAGTCGCTGCTGCACGAACGCACGCCGCGCCAGATCATCGGCAGCGCCGATCCGCGCACACCACCCGAGCCCGGCCAGGCCGAGCTGGCGCCGCTGTTCCAGCCACGCGTGGTCGACCCGATGGCGCCCGGCTTCCAGCCCACGCACCTGCTGTCGAACGGCCGCTACACCGTGTCCCTGCGCGCCAACGGCGCCGGGGTGAGCCGCTGGCATGCGTTCAACGTCACGCGCTGGCGCGACGACCCGCTGCGCGACAGCTACGGCACCTTCTTCTACCTGCGCGACGAGGGGCAGCAGGCGCTGACCTCCCTCACCGCCCTGCCCGCCCCCGGCGATGGCTGGCGCTACCGCACCCGCTTCCTGGCCGACCAGGTGCAGTTCGACGCCGCCGGCCCGGGCCTGCAGGTGCGCACCACCGTGCTCATCAGCCCGGAGGACGACACCGAGCTGCGCAACATCACGCTGCACAACTCGGGCGACGAGACACGCACGCTCGAACTGCTGTCGTACTTCGAGCCGGTGCTGTCGAACCCCAAGGCCGACGAGGCGCATCCGGCGTTCGCCAACCTGTTCGTCGAGTCGCGCTGGGAGCCCGCATGGCGCGCGCTGCTGCTGTCGCGCAAGCCGCGCCTGCACGGCGACGCGGTGGCCGCGGCGGCGCACTTCCTGGCCTCGGTGGACGCCAACGTGCTGTCCGTCGACTGCATGACCGACCGGCGCGCCTTCATCGGCCGCAACCGCACGCTGGCCGATCCGGCGCTCGATGCGCAGCCGCTCGCGCACAACGGCCGGCCGGTGAACGGCCTCGACCCCATCGCCTGCCTGCGGGTGCGCCTGTCGCTCGCGCCGGGCGCCACCGCGCGCCTGAGCTTTGCAACCGCCGCCGCGGAGAGCATCGAGGCGCTGATGCCCGGCATCGACCGCTACATGCAGCCGATGCACGTGGAACGCGCCACCCGCATGGCCGCCACGCTGGCACAGGTGCGGCTGCGCGACCTGAGCATCGCGCCCGCCCAGAACGTG
Source organism: Variovorax sp. (assembly GCF_965279555.1). NCBI lineage: Bacteria > Pseudomonadati > Pseudomonadota > Betaproteobacteria > Burkholderiales > Comamonadaceae > Variovorax > Variovorax sp. The sequence goes on from NZ_OZ257247.1 coordinate 3,658,198, forward strand.
GCGCTGCAGGACCTGACGACCATCCTCACCTACACCACGCCGCGCGTCATGAGCGACCGCGGGCTGATCGACCTGCGGCAGATCTGGCGCTTCGGCATTTCCGGCGACAAGCCCATCCTGCTGGTGCACATCCACTCGATGATCGGCATGGGGCTGATCAACACGCTGCTGCGCGCGCAGCCCTGGTGGGGCTTCGGCGGCGTGGCCTGCGACCTGGTGGTGCTCAACAGCGAACCCAACTCCTACCTGATGCCGCTGCAGCGCGAGATAGAGACGCTGCGCTCGCGCGTGGCGCAGCAGACGCAGAACAGCTTTCCGCGCAACGACACGGCCGGCTTCTACCTGCTGCGCGACCAGGACGTGGTGCCCTCGGAGAAGGCCGCGCTTTCCAGCCTGGCGCGGGTGGTGTTCACCGCCGAGGGGCGCTCGCTCGAAATGCAGGTGGCGGCGCTGCACGAAGCCCGCAACGAGGCCCGCAACGACACGGCACCGGTCGCCGACGATGCCGCTGCGCCGCGCGGCGTGCCGCTGCTGTCGCACACCGCCGCCACGCCTTCGGCCGGCGCGCCCACGGGCGACTTCGACGCCGGAACGGGCGAGTTCCACTTCGAGGTCGGCGCGGGCCGCCGCACGCCGCGGCCCTGGGTCAACGTGATCGCCAACGCGAACTTCGGCTTCCAGGTGTCCGAGTGGGGCACGGGCTTCACCTGGGCCGGCAACAGCCGCATGCACCAGGTTACGCCGTGGGCGAACGACCCGGTGCAGGACCCGGCCTTCGAGCACTACCTGCTGCAGGACGTGGCAACACGCAAGATGCTGCCCCTCACGCCCGCCGGCAGCGGCGACGGCGAGTCACTGCACCGGGTGCGGCACGGCCAGGGCTACACCGTGTTCGAGTGCCGCCAGGGCTCGCTCATGCTGGAAACCACCTTCTTCGCGGACCGCGACGAGGCCGTGAAGATCGTTCATGTGCGCGTGCGCAACGAAGGCAGCGGCCAGCGCCGGCTGCGCGCGCTCTCGATGGTCGAGTGGCAAATGGGCTCGGCACGCGGAGAGCGCCGCACGGTGCATTGCTGGAAGCCCGAGGACCAGCCGGCCGTGTTCGGCCAGCAGCGCGAGTCGAGCGCGGGCTTCGGCGGCAGCGCGGCCTTCCTGCTGCTCGCGGGCCTGCCCGGTGCCACGCAATGGACCTGCGACCGCAATGAGTTCTTTGCCGGGCGCGGCATCGTCGAGGTGCCCGACACCCTGGCCCAGCGTGCGGGCAGCGGGCTCGACGCATGCGCGGCCATCGGCGGCGAATTCGTCGTGGCGGCGGGCGAAACGGCGAGCTTCAGCTTCGTGCTGGGCCACGCCGACAACGCCGAGGCCGCGCTCGGTCTTGCACGCCGATGGCGCCAGCGCGACGTGCCCGAGGCACTGGCGCAGGTGCGCGCCTTCTGGGACGACCTGCTCGGCCGGCTGCAGGTGCGCACGCCCGATCCGCTGTTCGACGCGCTGGTCAACCGCTGGCTCGTGTACCAGACGCTGGCCTGCAGGCTCTGGTCGAAGGCCGGCTTCTACCAGGCCGGCGGCGCCTTCGGCTTTCGCGACCAGCTGCAGGACGCGATGGCCTTCGCGCTCACCGATCCCGCGCGGCTGCGCGAGCAGATCCTGCTGAACGCGGCGCGGCAGTTTCCAGAAGGCGACGTGCAGCACTGGTGGCACATGCCCGGCGGCGCCGGCGTGCGCACGCATTTCTCCGACGACCTGCTGTGGCTGCCGTATGCATCGGCGCACTACGTCGAAGTGACGGGCGATGCCTCGCTGCTCGACGAGATGGCCGGCTTCATCGAAGGCCCCGCCATTCCGGACGGTGCCGAAGACGCCTACTACGCACCGCAGCGCAGCGGCGAGACGGCCAGCGTGTTCGAGCACGGCGCGCGCGCCATCGACCGCAGCCTGAAGACCGGCGTGCACGGCCTGCCGCTGATGGGCACCGGCGACTGGAACGACGGCATGAACCGCGTCGGCAACGAAGGCCGCGGCGAATCGGTGTGGCTCGCATGGTTCCTGTGCCGCGTGGTCGAGCAGTTCGTGCCCCTCGCCCAGGCCCGCGGCGACCACGAGCGCGCCGCGCGCTGGACCGCCGCGCGCACCGGCTGGATCGCCGCGCTGCACGACGCCGGCTGGGACGGCGCCTGGTTCCGCCGCGCCTTCTTCGACAACGGCGCGCCGCTGGGCTCGTCGGCCAACGACGAGTGCCGCATCGACCTGATCGCGCAGGCGTGGTCGGTGCTTTCTGGCGCCTCTGACGATGCCCACACCCGGCCGGCGATGGCATCGGTGAAGAAGCTGCTGCACGACGAACCGGCCGGCCTGCTGCGGCTGCTGACACCGCCCTTCGCCAACTCGCCCAACAACCCCGGCTACATCCAGGCCTATCCGCCGGGCGTGCGCGAGAACGGCGGCCAGTATTCGCACGGCGCCGTATGGGCGCTGATGGCGCAGGCGCAGCAGGGCGACCATGAGGCGGCATGGCAGAGCTTCGAGGGCCTGAGCCCGGCCCACCGCGCGCGCCATCCCGTGCGTGGGCCGGCCTACGAACTGGAGCCCTACGTGATGGCGGGCGACATCTACGGTTCCGCGCCTTACGTCGGCCGGGGCGGCTGGAGCTGGTACACCGGCTCGGCCGCATGGCTGCACCGCGCGGCGGTCGAGTCGCTGCTGGGCCTGAGCGTGAAGGGCCGGCTGCTTTCGCTTACGCCGCACGTGCCGGCGCACTGGCCGGGCTTCGAGATCGCGCTGCGGCTGGGCGCGCGCACGCTCACGCTGCAGTGGGGCGACGTGCCGGGCGCCGCAGCGCCGACGCAGCACCTGGCGGCTGGCGAATGGATCGACTGGCAGGCGCTGCCGGCGGGTGCGGTGCTGCGGGTCGCGTGACGGGCCCTGCGCTGGCCTAGACTCGCAACCCCACTCCCATCCTGCGACCGATAAAGGAAAAGCCATGAAGGGCTCCTGCCTCTGCGGCACCGTCCGGTACGAGGCCACGCGCCTCGCCGGCCCCATCGTCCACTGCCATTGCCAGACCTGCCGCAAGGCGCACAGCGCGGCCTTCACCACCACCGCGCGCGCCGACCGCAGCGACTTCCGCTGGACCACGGGCGAAGAAGCGATCGGCTCCTTCGAATCGACGCCGGGCAAGCTGCGCCACTTCTGCACCCGCTGCGGCACGCAGCTGATCGCCGAATGGGTGGCGCAGCCGCAGGTGATATTGCGCGTGGGCTCGCTCGACGAAGACCCGGGCGAGCGGCCGTCGATGCACATCTGGACCTCGCACGAGCAACCATGGCTTGACCACGAAACCGACATTCCCTCCTACCCGGAAGCGGCGCCGCCCAAGGCATGAGCACCACCAAGATCCAGTTCCGGCGCAAGCTCATCGTCGCCATCCTGCTGTGCGTGGCCGTCGGCGGCGCGGTGGTGCGGCACTATGCGGCGCCCGGCACGACCACGCGCGACATCGCCACGCTGCTGATGGTGCTGTGGGTGCCGATCATCGGCAACGTCATTGCGTGGCTCATCGGCAAGCGGCCGCGCCGCGCGCCGAAGCCGGTGACCGATGCGCCTCCGAGCTTCGACGCGCTGGGCGCCTTCACGCCGCATGCGCTGGTCGAGCTCACCTTCCGCAAGCCGGCCATCCCATCGCAGGACGTGCCGGTGGCGCCGGGCGAATACCGCTGCGCGCTGGTGCTCGACAAGGAAGGCTTCTCGGCACGCTGGGTGGTGCCGCCCGGCGACGCGCTGGAGCGCGGGCTGCCCGCATCGCTGGCCATCGAATTCCTGTCCCCGGCCCAGGCACGGCCGCGCTTTCCCGAAGGCACGGCCTTCCGCGTGCTGATCGGCGATTCGTTCATTGCCGACGGCCGCGTGCTGCGGGCAGAGCCCTGAGGCCTGCAACAGGGTGGCGATAGCCACCAGAACCCCCTATTGTTCGCCGCAGGGAAACTGACTACTGCTGGCCGGCCCCTTTGTCGCGAAGGCGACGCCTCGCACACTCCAATGCCCTCTCACCAGCATTGGCGCGTGCGCCGCCGGTGCTTCTCCAGGACAGCATTCCATGATGAATTCACCCAGCAGCAACCCGTGCATCGACGACGTCGGCGCAGTGCCGGCGGCTCCGGCAGCGCCAGCGGTGGCGGCCACCCGCTCCGCATGGCTCGCGGTCGGCTCCATCGCGGTCGGCACCTTTGCGATGGTCTCGACGGAGTTCATGCCCATCGGTCTTCTGACCGACATCGCGCGCGGCCTCAACGTATCTGACGGCACGGCCGGCCTGATGGTCACGATGCCCGGCGTGCTGGCCGCCTTCGCCGGGCCGGCGCTGATCGTCGCCTCGGGCAAGCTCGACCGGCGCACCGTGCTGATCGCGCTCACCACTTTGCTCATCGCGTCGAACCTGCTGGCCGCGTTCGCGCCCAACTTCGCCACCATGCTGGTCGCGCGCCTGCTGCTCGGCCTGTGCGTGGGCGGCTTCTGGACCTTTGCGCCGGCCGCCGCCACGCAGCTGGTGCCGCATGCGGCGCAGGCCCGTGCCATGTCCTACGTGCTGGCCGGCGTGTCGGCCGCCACCGTGCTCGGCGTGCCGGCCGGATCGTTCCTCGGCACGCTGTTCGGCTGGCGCGCCTCTTTCGCGGTGACCGGCGCGCTCGCCACCGTGGTGCTGCTGGTGCAGCTGTGGCTGCTGCCGGCGATTCCGCCGCTGCGCGCCATCGGCGCACGCGACCTGCTCACGCCGCTCACGCGCCGCATGGCGCAGGTCGGGCTGCTCGCGGTGCTGTTCTTCATTGCCGGCCACTTCGCGGCCTACACCTACCTGAAGCCGCTGCTGCAGCAGGTGTTCGGCCTCGCGCCCAATTCGGTGTCGACGCTGCTGCTGGTCTACGGCGCGGTGGGCTTCATCGGCACCTTCCTCGGCGGCAGCCTGGTGGCCCGCAGCGTGCGCGCCACCACCCTGATGGCGGCGCTGATGCTCGCGACGGCGCTGCTGCTGTCGACGGTGATCGGCACCGGCTTCGTGCCGGGCGCGGTGGTGGTCGTGATCTGGGGCGTGGCCTTCGGCCTGATCCCGGTGGCGCTCACCGGCTGGATGATGGAAGCCGTGCCCGACGCACCCGAAGCCGGCCAGGCGCTGCTGGTGAGCGGCTTCCAGGTGGCCATTGCCTCCGGCGCGCTGATCGGCGGCGTGACGGTCGACAACCACGGCATCTCCAGCGCGATGGTGCTCAGCGGCGCCCTGGTGCTGATCGCGGCGCTGATCGTCGGCACGCTGGGCCGTGCGCGCGGCGGTGCGCCGCTGGCCGCGATTCCGGAATAACTTCTTGTGCCTGGCGGCGGCCGGGCTTGCCGGCCGCCACGATGGCATCGAGCACCACGCGCAAGGCCTTGCTCACGGGCTTGTCCCGTCGCAACGTGGCGGCGCCGCACCGGCTGGGCATCGCTTTCTCGGTGCGCTCGGTGATGGGCTTCGGCCTCGCGCCCGACTGGGGCCAGACGCGCTTCGGCATCGGCAGCACGCAGGGCTGGCTGGGTGGCGACGTGGAGCTCGGTCGGCCTGGGTGCGCTGCCGGGGCCGTGGATGATTGCGCGCTTCTCGCGGCCGCACCGCGCGCGCCTGGCCGTTCACCGAGACTCGTCTTCCGACCACTCGGGGCTGTAGCCGCCGAGCGTCGGGTGGTACATCTCGTCGCCGGAATGCTGGGTGAACTCGACGTTGAGCCGGTCTTCCCGCAGGCCCAGGATGTCGATGCAGTCGCGGCACAGCGCCTTGGCCACCTCGAGCCGCAGCTCGGCGGAGCGGCCGCGCCGGATGTCGCACATCAGCACCGACACCTCGACCGGCTCGCCATCGACCATGCGCCACACGCCGCCCTCGCCCACCTCGCGGATCGCGATGCTGATGCGGCGGATGTCGACGCTCATCATGCGGGCGCAGGTTTCGCTGAGCTGCCTGGCGAGGCGCTTCTTGTCGGCCACGGCGTGGTGGCCGTTCACGTCGAGTTGGAGGTAGGGCATGTCGGGGCTCCGTTGGCTGCCGGCGAGAAAAGGGCCGAGACACCACGGTAACCCGGCGACGCGCCGGGCGCGGGCCCGCCGCTGCCTATTCCCCCAGCAGCTCCCCAATCGGCTGCAGGTCTTCCACCCGGTCGCAGATCGCCTTGATCACCATGGTGATGGGAATGCCCAGCAGCAGCCCCCAGATGCCCCAGAGCCAGCCCCAGAAGATGACGCCCACGAACACCGCCACCGGGTTCATGCGGCTGGTGCGGCTGGTGAGCCAGGGCATCAGCAGGTTGCCGATGAGCGTGTGGATGCCCAGCGACACGCCGGCTACCACGACGCCCATCTGCAGGCTGTTGAACTGCAGGAAGGCCACCAGCCCCGCAGCCACCAGCACGATCACCGAGCCGATGTACGGAATGAGGTTGGTCACGCCCGCGATGATTCCCCAGACGGCCGCGTTCTCCACCCCTATGACCCAGAACGCCAGGCCGGTGGCCACGCCCACCACCACGCTCACCAGGATCTGCACGAGCAGGTAGCGCTCGATGTTGCGGGTGATGTCGTCCAGCACATGGACCGTGACCTTTTTCTTCTGCAGGCTCGAGCCGGTGATCTTGATGAGCTTGCGGCGGAAGGTGTCCCCCGAGCACAGCGCGAAGTAGGTGAGGAATGCCACCAGCGTGAGCTGCCCCATCGCGCTCAGCAGGCCGACGGTGCCGCTGAGCAGGTAGTCGCGCACGTTGAAGCCGGGCCGCTCGATGATGACGCGCGCCACGCCCCGGCGCGAGGCTACCTTTGCCGAGTTTTCCTCGGCGGCCTTCTCCAGCTGCGCGGCGGCGGCCTGCACGCTCTCGAGCGGCGTGGCGCTGGCGTTCTTGTCGCGCCGCATGGCCTGGCCCAGCTTCTGCGCGGCGACCGGCAGCGAATCGAGCAGCTGCGAAGCGCTGCCCGAAAGCGAATAGCCGGTCCAGCCGAGCCCGCCGAACAACCCCATGAGGATCAGCGCCGCACCGATCCAGCGCGGCAGCTTCCAGCGATGCAGCATGTCGACCAGCGGCGACAGCGCGTAGGTCAGCAGCAGGCTCAGCATCAGCGGAATGAACACGGCCTGCCCCCACTGCAGCGCGAACACACTGGCCAGCACCGCGAGCACCACCAGCGAGGCGCTGCGCACGTCGACGGGCATGTGCAGCATCAGGCGTTCGCGCTCGCGCTTGCGCGCGGTCGCGGAGGCCGGCGCTTCCGGGGACGGCGCTGCCTCCGGGGCGGGCACCGCAGCCGCGGCAAGCGCGGGCTCGGCGGCCGGAGGCTCCGGCGCGGGCTTCGGGGCCTCGCCCGCGGATGCGTCGTGCTCGGCGGTCATCGCGCTTCCTTGATCACTTCGCGCACGGCCGCCAGCTGGCGGCGCGACACCGCGACAGGCTCGGGAATGGCGTCGAGCCTCAGCGCCCAGCCCTCGGCGTCTTCGCCGTCGTCGTATTTCTCGAGCGCGCGAATGGCCGCGCGCGCCACCAGCGCGTTGCGGTGCACGCGCAGGAAGCGGTGCGGATAGCGCTCCTCGAACTCGTTGAGCGAGCCGTCCAGGATGTGGCTGCGCGTGGCGGTGCGCACCGTGAGGTACTTGTATTCGGACTTGAGGTAAAGCACTTCGGACAGCGGCACGCGCTCGGCCCGGCCGCGGTCCTGGATGAGCACGGTTTCCGGCGCGGCCTCGGCCTGCAGGGCGCGGCGCTCCTTCAGGAAGCGCTCGGCCTTCTGCAGCGCCTGCTGCAGGCGCTCGGCGCGCACGGGCTTGGTAAGGTAGTCGACCGCGTCGAGGTCGAAGGCAGTCACCGCATGGGCCGCATGCGCCGTCACGAAAACCACCGCAGGCGCGTCGGCCCGGCTGCGCAGCGCGCGTGCCACTTCGATGCCGTCGATGCCGGGCATGTGCACGTCGAGCAGCACGAGATCGAGCGCCAGCGTGGCCAGCTGCTGCTGCGCCTCGGCGCCCTGCGCGGCTTCGGCCACCACCTCGGCGCCGGGCGAGCTGCAGTCGCGCAGCAAGGTGCGCAGGCGGGAACGGGCCAGGGCTTCGTCGTCGACGATGAGTGTCTTCAGTGTGCTCATGTTCATGATTCAGCCGGGATCGCAATGCGCACCCGGTAGTTTTTCTGGTCCATGCCGGCGCTGAACTGCATCTGCATGTCGTGCAGGAGCCGCAGGCGGTCTCTCACATTGGCCAGCGCAATGCCGTGGCCGCGCGGCAGCGGCTCGTCGGCCCAGCGCAGCGGCGGCAGGCTGTTGACCACTTCGATCACCACCATGGAGCCGCGCCGCTCGGTGCGGATGCGCAGCCTGGCGCCCTCGGGGCTGGGCTCCACGCCGTGCTTGATGGCGTTCTCGACCAGCGGCTGCAGCAGCAGCGGCGGCAGCCGCGCTTTGCTGGCGGCGGCGTCCAGGTCCCAGCGGATGCGCAGCCGGTCGCCGAAGCGCACCTGCTCGATGGCCAGGTAGCGCTCGGCCAGCGCGATCTCGTCGGCCAGCGTGCACGACTCGCCCGGGTCGGCCAGCGCCTGGCGGAACAGCTCGGCCAGGTCTTCCAGCATGGTCTCGGCCTTGGCCGGCTCCTCGCGCACCAGCGCGATGGCGCTGTTGAGCGTGTTGAACAGAAAGTGCGGGCGGATGCGCGACTGCAGTTCCTCGAGCCGGGCCGTGGTGGCGGCGGGCGTCTGCCCTTGCGCGCGCAGCACCATCGCGGCCATCACCAGCCCCGCGAACAGGGCGCCGGTCAGCGCGCTGGCCAGCCAGGGCGCATTCGAAAGCACCCCGGTGAGCCGCAGCAGCCCGCAGCCATAGAGCGCCGCGACGGCACCGAGGACCCCGCCCGCCGCGTACTGCCATTGGCGCGGCAGCCGACGCAGCGGCTTCTTCAGCCCGCAGGCCGCCACCAGCCACAGCAGCGTCGCGGGCAAGGCGCCCCCGGTAACGGTGGCCGCCTGCACCAGCCACTCGGCCGGCGAGGAAACCACGAACAGCGTGGCAATGGCCACCACCGCCTCGACGAACACCACCGTGCGCAGCACCACGCCGATGCGGCAGGCGTCGAACAACGACGGCGCCCCGCGCAAGGCGTTGCGCGCCCTTTCCGACGATGGCGGGGACGTGGTTGAAGAGCTGGCCGATAAAATCGCCGGGTTGCGCATCGCAGACATCAGTTACATCGGGTGACCAACCCATTATTGCCTCCTGGACGGCTCCCATGACCCAAAACCAACTCGACAAGAAATCCGAAGCCTGGTCGGCCCTGTTCTCAGAACCGATGAGCGACCTCGTCAAGCGCTACACCTCCAGCGTCTTCTTCGACAAACGCCTGTGGCAGGCCGACATCCAGGGCTCCCTGGCCCATGCCGGCATGCTGGCCGCGCAGGGGATCATCGGCGTGCAGGACCACGCCGCGATCGAACGCGGGATGGCGCAGATTCGCGCCGAAATCGAATCCGGCGCCTTCGAGTGGAAGCTCGACCTCGAAGACGTGCACCTGAACATCGAGGCCCGCCTGACCCAGCTGGTGGGCGACGCCGGCAAGCGCCTGCACACCGGCCGCAGCCGCAACGACCAGGTCGCCACCGACGTGCGCCTGTGGCTGCGCGGCGAAATCGACCTCATCGGCGACCTGCTGGTCGACCTGCAGAAGGCACTGGTGGACATCGCCGAGAAGAACGTCGACGTGATCCTGCCGGGCTTCACCCACCTGCAGGTGGCGCAGCCGGTGAGCTTCGGCCACCACATGCTGGCCTACGTGGAAATGTTCAGCCGCGACGCCGAACGCATGGGCGAAGTGCGCAGGCGCGTCAACCGCCTGCCGCTGGGCGCCGCCGCGCTGGCCGGCACCAGCTACCCGCTGGACCGCGAACTGGTCGCCAGGACGCTGGGCATGGACGGCGTTTGCCAGAACAGCCTGGACGCGGTGAGCGACCGCGACTTCGCCATCGAATTCACCGCCGCGGCCAGCCTGTGCATGGTGCACGTGAGCCGCATGAGCGAAGAACTCATCCTGTGGATGAGCCAGAACTTCGGCTTCATCCAGATCGCCGACCGCTTCACCACCGGCTCGTCGATCATGCCGCAGAAGAAGAACCCCGACGTGCCGGAGCTGGCGCGCGGCAAGACCGGCCGCGTGGTCGGCCACCTGATGGCGCTCATCACGCTCATGAAGGGCCAGCCGCTGGCCTACAACAAGGACAACCAGGAAGACAAGGAGCCGCTGTTCGACACCGTCGACACGCTCAAGGACACCCTGCGCATCTTTGCCGAGATGATCGGCGGCATCACCGTGAAGCCCGAGGCCATGGAAGCCGCCACGCTGCGCGGCTACGCCACCGCCACCGACCTGGCCGACTACCTGGTGAAGAAGGGCCTGCCCTTCCGCGACGCGCACGAAACCGTGGCCCATGCCGTGAAGGCCGCCACCTCGCACAAGGTCGACCTTGCCGAACTGCCGCTGGCCGTGCTGCAGCAGTTCAACCCGGGCATCGAGAAGGACGTGTACGACGTGCTGAGCCTGCGCGGCTCGCTGAACGCACGCAACATCCTGGGCGGTACCGCCCCGGCGCAGGTGAAGGCGCAAGTGGCGCGCCACCGCGCCCGCCTGGGCTGAGCGCACTCCAGGCAGCACCGTGTTCTACGCCATCCCGCTCGAAAACAAACCGAGCTGGCGCAACCCGCCGTGGATGACGGTGCTGCTGATCCTCCTGAACATGATCGTGTTCTGGGGGCCGCAGCGCAGCGAGGAAAACGCGCGGGAGCGCGCCGCCGACTATTACGTCAAGAGCGTGCTGCCCGCGCTGGAGCTGCCGCCCTTCGTCGAATGGCTGGAAAAGACGGACCCCAGGCGCGGCAAGCTGGCCCGGCGCATGCTGGCGCACGAAGAGGCCTACCCGCAACTGCTCGAGGGACTGCAGGGCGACAGGCAATTCCTGCAGAAGCTGCAGGCCGACGAAGTCGTCACGCCCACCAACCCGCAATACGGTGAATGGAAGCGCGACCGCCAGCAGTACGAGGCGATGCTGCCCGCGCCTTTCACCAGGCGCTGGTCGCACGACCACGGCAAGGACGCGGAGTTCAAGCCCTGGACCTGGATCACCTCGGCCTTCCTGCACGGCAGCACCGGCCACCTGCTGGGCAACATGCTGTTCCTCTTCCTGTTCGGCTTTTCGGTCGAGCTGGCATTGGGGCGCGGCACCTACCTGAGCTTCTACCTGCTGGGCGCACTGGGCTCTTCGCTGCTGGCCGGCTGGGCCTACGCCGGCAAGGGCAGCTACGGGCTCGGAGCCTCGGGCGCCATCTCGGCGCTGATGGGCATGTACGCGGTGATGTACCGGCTCAAGCGCATCCGCTTTTTCTACCAGCTGTTCTTCTATTTCAACTACGTCACCGCACCGGCCCTGCTGCTGCTGCCGGCATGGATCGTCAACGAGCTGATGCAGCACTGGCTCGGCGGCCAGGGCATTGCCTACATGGCCCACCTGGGGGGCCTGCTGAGCGGCGCCGCGCTGATGGCCGGCGCGCTGCTGCTGCGCCGCGTGAAGGCACCCGAAGCGGTATCCGCCCCCGAGCCCGACCGCTTTGACGAGCACGTGGCCGCCGCGCAGAAATACGGCGCCGCGATGAACTTCGACCGCGCCTGCGCCGAGTGGCGCGCCGCCGCCGCCCTGCGCCCCACCGACGCCGGCACGCTGCGCGCCTGGTTCAACACGGCGCGGCTGCAGCCCGCGAGCGACGACTTCCACCATGCCGCGCGCCGCATCTTCCGCCTGCCCGCCACCGACCCGGCAACGCTCGCGCTGCAGCACGCCAGCTACAAGACCTACCTCGACCAGGCCAGGCCCGGCGCGCGCCTGAAGCCCGACGACATGGCGCGGCTCGCGCGCCGCTTCGCGCGCATCCGCGAGTTCGGCGATGCCGACAAGCTCTGCCGCATCCTGCTGAAGACAGCGCCCGACCATGCCGAACTGCCCGACACGCTCTCGGCCTGCGCCAACGGCCTGCTGCACGCGGGCGAGCGCGACCGTGCCGTGAGCCTGCTGCCCGACCTGCTGCGCCTCGCGCCCAACGACATGGTGACGCGCGCCCTGCAGCGCGCCTGACCGCGGCACGGCGGCGGCTCCGGCCGTCACCTCGCGCCCTGTCTCGGGGCTGTCACGCAATCTCCAGCCGTGGCACTGCAATTGCAGTAAACCGCGTGTAAAGCCGCCCTCCGCCCCCGATGCCTCGTTGAACTTGAGCGCGCTCGGCTGCTCCATCCGGAGGCCCCCCGATTTCCCTACCTCCAGAACCTGTCTGATGCCTGACCCAACCCACTCCCGCTTCGCCCTGCTGTTCACGGCCATGGCCATCGCCGCGCTCGCAGGTTGCTCGCGCACCAGCGTGGAAACATCCGGTACATCGAAAGCAGTCGCCGCACCGGAAAAGGAAGTCGGCACCGTCACCCTGAAGCACGAGACGCTGGCGCAGAGCACCGAGTTGCCCGGCCGCACCGCCGCGCCGGTCATCGCCGAGATCCGCCCGCAGGTCGGCGGCATCCTCAAGGAGCGGCTCTTCACCGAAGGCTCGCAGGTCAAGGCCGGCCAGGTGCTCTACCAGCTCGACCCGGCACCGCTGCAGGCGGCACACGCCAGCGCGCAGGCCGGCGTGCGCAAGGCCGAGTCGGCCCTGGCCACCGCGCGCACGGTGGCGCGCCGCAATGCCGAACTGGTGAAGATCGACGCCATCAGCCGCCAGGTGTTCGACGAATCGCAGGCCACCGAGCAACAGGCCGAAGCCGACCTAGGCGTGGCCCGCGCCGCCGAGCAGACCGCGCGCATCCAGCTCGGCTACACGCGCATCACTTCGCCGATCGCCGGCTGGGCCGAGCTGTCGACGGTCACGCCCGGCGCGCTGGTCACGGCCAACCAGACAGCGGTGCTGACGACGGTGCAGCAGCTCGACCCCATTCATGTGCATGTCACGCAGTCCAGCCGCGAGCTGCTGCGGCTGAAGCGCGAACTCGCCAGCGGCCGCCTGCAGCGCGCGAGCGACGCCGAAGCCCGCATACAGCTGGTGCTGGAAGACGGCAGCAAGTACCCGCATGCCGGCCGCCTCACCTTCAGCGGCGTGACGGTCGATGCCGGCACCGGCAGCGTCACGCTGCGCGCGGTGGTGCCCAACCCCGACAAGCTGCTGATGCCCGGCATGTACGTGCGCGCCGTGCTGCAGGAAGGCACCGATGCCACCGCGCTGCTGGTGCCCCAGCAGGCGGTGACGCGCGCGCCCGACGGCAGCGCATCGGCACTGGTGGTGGATGCGGAGAACAAGGTCGCCAAGCGCCCCATCCAGGTCGGCCGCGCGGTCGGCACGCGCTGGCAGGTGCTCGAAGGCCTGGCCGCGGGCGACCGCGTGATGACCGAAGGCGCGCAGCGGGTGAAGGTGGGCGACAAGGTGAAGGTGGTCGACCTAGGCGCCAAGGCCGCCAGCCCGGCATCAGGCCCCGTGGCCAGTGTGCAGCCCGACGCCGCCGACGCGGCATCCGGCCCCGTGGCGCGCTGAGGTCCGGGCATGGCTCAGTTTTTCATCGACCGGCCCATCTTCGCGTGGGTGCTTTCCATCGTCGTCATGCTCGCGGGCCTGATGGCCATCCGCACGTTGCCACTGGAGCAGTACCCCGACATCGCGCCGCCGCGCGTGTCCATCAACGCCACCTACACCGGCGCCTCGGCCAAGACGGTCGAAGACTCGGTCACGCAGGTCATCGAGCAGCAGATGAAGGGCCTGGACAACCTGCTCTACATGCAGGCGACCAGCAACTCGTCGGGCGTGGCGCGGCTGTCGCTCACCTTCGACGCCGGCACCAACATCGACGTGGCGCAGATGCAGGTGCAGAACAAGCTGCAGCAGGCCATGTCGCGCCTGCCGCAGCAGGTGCAAAGCCGCGGCGTCACCGTCACCAAGGGCGGCAACGACTTCCTGATGATCGTGTCGATGTACTCCGGCGACGGCAGCGCATCGGCGGTGGACGTGGGCGACTACATCTCCAGCAACCTGGTGGACGTGATCAGCCGCATCGACGGCGTGGGCGAGGTGCAGACGCTGGGCACCGGCTACGCCATGCGCCTGTGGCTCGACCCCGACAAGCTGCGCAAGTACGCGCTCATTCCCTCCGACGTGAGCGCGGCCATCACCGCGCAGAACGCACAGGTCTCGGCCGGCCAGCTGGGTGCCCTGCCCGCGGCCGCCGGCCAGCAGCTCAACGCCACCATCACCGCGCGCAGCAAGCTGCAGACCGCCGAGCAGTTCGAGAACGTGGTGCTGCGCTCCACGCCCGACGGCGCCGTGGTGCGCCTGAAAGACGTGGCGCGCGTGGAGCTGGGCGCCGAGAACCTCACCGTGCGCTCGCAGCTCGGCGGCCGCCCCGGCGCGGGCCTGGGCGTGGTGCTGGCCGACGGCGCCAACGCGGTGCAGGTGGCCGAGGCGGTGAAGGCCAGGATCGAGGAGCTCAAGCCGCTCTTCCCCAACCAGCTGCAGACCTTCGTGAGCTACGACACCACGCCCTTCGTGAGCGCCTCCATCGACGAGGTGGTCAAGGCGCTGCTCGAGGCCATGCTGCTGGTGGTGCTGGTGATGTACGTGTTCCTGCAGAACATGCGCGCCACGCTCATTCCGGCCATCGCGGTGCCGGTGGTGCTGCTGGGCACCTTCGGCGTGCTGTCGCTGGCGGGCTACTCGATCAACACGCTCACCATGTTCGGCATGGTGCTGGCCATCGGCCTGCTGGTGGACGACGCCATCGTGGTGGTGGAGAACGTCGAGCGCGTCATGCACGAGGAAGGCCTCTCGCCCAAGGAGGCCACGCGCAAGTCGATGGCCGAGATCACGCCGGCGCTGGTGGGCATTGCGCTGGTGCTGTCGGCGGTGTTCATTCCGATGGCCTTCTTCGGCGGCTCGACCGGCGTCATCTACCGGCAGTTCTCGATCACCATCGTCTCGGCGATGGCGCTGTCGGTGTTCGTGGCGCTCACGCTCACGCCGGCGCTGTGCGCCACCTTGCTCAAGCCGGTCCACAAGGGCGAACGCGCGGTGGCGCGCCGCGGGCTGCTGGGGCGGCTTGACCGCTTCTTCGCGGCCTTCAACCGCGGCTTCGACAAGAGCGCGAATCGCTACGAACGCATCGTCGGCGGCATCGTGCGGCGCGGCAAGCGCAGCCTGGTGGTGTACCTGCTGATCGCGGGCGTGATGGCGCTGCTGTTCATGCGCCTGCCCACTTCGTTCCTGCCAGACGAAGACCAGGCCTTCCTGCAGGTGCAGGTGACCCTGCCGCCGGGCGCATCGAACGCGCGGCTGCAGCCGGTGGTCGAACAGGTGCAGCAGTACTTCGGCAAGCAGGCCGAGGTGCTGAGCGTGAACGTCATCACCGGGCAGAACGGCGACCAGAGTTCGGCGCGCGCCTTCGTCAAGCTCAAGGACTGGTCCGAGCGCACCGGCGCGGGCCAGTCGGCGGCCGAGCTGGCGCGGCGCGCCAACAAGGACCTGTCGACGGTGCGCGATGCGCGCGTCTTCGTGCTGCTGCCGCCGGCGGTGCGCGGGCTGGGTGCCAACGCGGGCTTCAACTTCCACCTGAAGGACATCAACGGCCTGGGCCACGATGCGCTGGTGAAGGCGCGCGACCAGGCCATCGAGCTGCTGGGCCAGCGGCCCGAAGTGGCCAACGTGCGCAGCAACAACCTCGACGACACGCCCGAGTTCGCGGTGGACATCGACGACGCGCGCGCCGGCGCGCTGAGCCTGGCCACGTCGGACATCGACAGCACGCTGTCGAGCGCCATGGGCGGCACCTACATCAACGACTTCCTCGACAAGGGCCGCGTCAAGCGCGTCTACATGCAGGGCGACACCGACTTCCGCATGCTGCCCGCCGACATCGACCGCTGGAGCGTGCGCAACAGCCTGGGCCAGATGGTGCCGTTCCCGTCGTTCTCCAGCTCGCGCTGGAGCTACGGCTCGCCGCAACTGCAGCGCTACAACGGCAGCCCGAGCTACGAGTTCGTGGGCGACGCCGCGCCCGGCGTGAGTTCGGGCGACGCCATGGCCGCGGTGGACGCGGTGATGAAGCAGATGCCGCCCGGCATCGGCTACGAATGGACCGGCGCGTCGCTGCAGGAGCGGCTTTCGGGCGCGCAGGCGCCGCTGCTCTACGCCATTTCGATCTTGTTCGTGTTCCTGTGCCTGGCCGCGCTGTACGAGAGCTGGTCGGTGCCGTTCTCGGTGATCCTGGTGGTGCCGCTGGGCATCGTGGGGGCGCTGCTGTTCACCAGCTTCCGGGGGCTGAGCAACGACGTGTACTTCCAGGTCGGCCTGCTGACCACGGTGGGTCTGTCGTCGAAGAACGCGATCCTGATCGTGGAGTTCGCCAAGCAGTTGCAGGAACAGGGCAAGGGCGTGATCGAGGCGACGCTGCAGGCGGTACGCCTGCGGCTGCGGCCCATCCTCATGACATCGCTGGCCTTCGGCTTCGGTGTGCTGCCGCTGGCCATCGGCACCGGCGCGGGCGCGGGTGGCCGCCAGTCGATCGGCACCGCAGTGCTGGGCGGCATGGTGGTGGGCACCGCGCTGGGCATCTTCTTCGTGCCGCTGTTCTTCGCGTTGATTCGCGGCTGGCTGGAGGGACGGCGCAAGGCGAAGCCCGCGCGGGAAACCGTTGCCGGCACGACGGCGGAACAGGGAGGCCACTGATGAAGCGCGCACTCCCCCTTCGCTCGCTGGCCCTGTCGGCCATGGCCTCGGCCGTGCTCGCGGGCTGCGTCAACCTGGCGCCCGAATACAAGGCGCCCGCATCGCCGGTGCCGCAGGCGCTGCCCTCTTCCGGCGTCGAGGCGCCAACGCCGATCGACGTGGGCTGGCGCAACTTCTTCGTCGAGCCCCGGCTGCGCGGCAC
This sequence comes from Variovorax sp., assembly GCF_965279555.1. Classification (NCBI taxonomy): domain Bacteria; kingdom Pseudomonadati; phylum Pseudomonadota; class Betaproteobacteria; order Burkholderiales; family Comamonadaceae; genus Variovorax; species Variovorax sp. The sequence goes on from NZ_OZ257247.1 coordinate 3,675,185, forward strand.
GATCGAGCTTGCGCTCGCCAACAACCGCGACCTGCGCGTGGCGGCGCTCAACATCGAGCGCGCGCGGGCGCAGTACGGCATTGCGCGCGCCGGTCTGTTCCCCACTGTGGAAGCCGGCGCGGGCGGCAGCCGCTCGCGTACGCCGGGCAGCCTGTCCACCAGCGGAGAAGCGCGCATCAGCTCGCAGTACAGCGCCGACCTCGGCCTCACGAGCTACGAGATCGATTTGTTCGGCCGCGTGCGCAACCTCGGCGAATCGGCGCTGCAGAGCTACTTCCAGATCGAGGAAACACGGCGCAGCACGCAGATCAGCCTTATTGCATCGGTCGCGACCGCGTGGCTGCAATTGGCGGCCGACGAGCAGCGCCTGCTGCTAGCGCGCAACACGCTGGAGAGCCAGCGCAAATCTTTCGACCTGGTCCAGCGCAGCCACCGGCTCGGCGCGCAGTCGGGCCTGGCGCTCGCGCAGGCGCAGAGCACGGTGGATGCCGCGCGTGCCGACGCGGCGGCGTTCGACAGCCAGGTCGAGCAGGACCGCAATGCGCTCGCACTGCTGGTTGGTGCGATGCCGCCGGCCGAGTTGCTGCCTGCAGCGCCCGCTTCGGACACCGCGGCACCGGCCACCGCCGCACAGCTGCTGGTTCCGCCGCCGGACCTGCCCTCGAGCGTGCTGCACCGGCGCCCCGACGTACGCGCCGCCGAGCACGCCTTGCGCGCGAGCAATGCCGACATCGGTGCCGCGCGCGCGGCGTTCTTCCCGCGCATCGCGCTCACCGCGTCGGCGGGCACGGCGAGCAGCACGCTGTCGGGCCTGTTCACGGGCGGCAGCAAGGCCTGGAGCTTCGCGCCCTCGATCAGCGTGCCGATCTTCGACGGCGGCGCCAACCGCGCCAACCTGCGCGTGGCCGAGGCGCAGCAGAAGATCCAGATCGCCACCTACGAAAAGGCAGTGCAGACCGCCTTCCGCGAAGTGGCCGACGCATTGGCCGAGCGGCGCACGCTGGCTGAGCGGCTCGACGCGCAGCGCTCGCTGCTGGGCGCCACCTCGCGCAGCTTCGAGCTGTCGCAGTCCCTGTTCAGGAGCGGCGCCAGCAGCTACCTCGACGTGCTCGATGCCCAGCGTGCCTACTACGCGGCGCAGCAGACGCTGATCGGCCTGCAGCTCACGGAGCAGACCAACCGGCTGACGATCTACAAGACGCTCGGCGGCGGCTGGGAAGAGAGTTAGGCGAGTCAGGCAGCCGGCGTGGGCCGCAGCAGCCAGCGCACTTCCTGCGTCTGCTCGCTGTTCGGGTAGCGCGCCTCCATCGTCGTGAGGATGGGCCGGGCCATGTCGGCGCGGCCCAGGCCCTGCACCAGCGCGCGCGCCGCCAGTTCATAAGCCTGCGGGATCGCCTCGTGGCCGCGGAAACGCTTGTCGAAACCCGACAGCAGCGCCAGCGTGGCGTGCGCGTCGCCGTTCCGCCATTCGGCCCGCGCCATCGCGATCACCATGGCAGGGTCGTCGAGCGAAAAGGTCTTTTCGCGCTCGCGGCAGGCCTTGAAGACCTTGAGCGCCTCGGAGGCGAGGTCGCGCCGCATCAGCAGTGGAATGAAGCGCCGCGCCTGGTCGAGCATGGTGTCCTTCTTCTCCGGCATCATGGCCAGCACGCGGTGGTAGCGGCGCTGTGCAGAGAGGTCGTCCGACGCGGCAGTGCGCTGCGCTTCGTAGGCGGTGCCCAGCGCGGTGACCAGGTCGCCCTCGGTGATCAGCTGCGCCACCTCGGCGTCGGTGCGCTGCGCGGCGATCTGCTCCGGGGTGCGGCGGTCCGCCGGGGCTCCGCCGTCGAGCTCGCTGCCCGGCGCGGCATCGAAGCCGAAGGCGTCGTGGTGCTGGAACATCACGTAGCCCAGCAGGCTCGCCATGACCCAGCCGAAGTAGATGAATGCGAAGTTGGCGATCGGCAGCACGATGCGCCCGTCGAACATGGGCAGCACCAGTGCCAGCGCCACCTGCGCGCCCGAACTCAGCAGGAACAGGAAGAAGCACAGCAGCGCATACGGCCAGCCGATGATGCGCATCGCGTCCATCACGTGGCCGGGGTTCATGGCCTGGAAGAAGCTGCCGGACTGCACCAGCACGATCACCGCCGCCGGAAAGGTGAAGGACATGACGAACAGCCCCACCGTGCCGAGGATCGGCGCGTACCAGCCGAGCCAGCCGATCAGGAAGGCCTGCACCAGCGTGATGGCGAACAGCTTCCACGGCAGGTAGGTCCACTCGTCGCTCGAGTCGCGCCCGAAGTCGGCCGAATCGCGGATGCCGCGCGCACCCAGCGCGATGATCTTGAAGCTGTAGCGGCTGGCCGCCAGCATGATGCCGATCTCGATGATGACCAGCGCCAGCGCGTCGGGCAGGAAGAACACGCCCTCGAACAGCAGGCTGCAGAAAGACAGCAGCAGGCCGTAGGCCAGCGGCCGCAGCTGGAAGGGAAAGGCGAAGAAGCTGTTGAGGCGGTGCCAGAACGGCGGAGGCGGCGGCAACACATCTCGGATGATCATGGCTGTGTCTATTTGAAGAAGTCGCTCTGGCTCATGGCGCCGCCCGCGGCTCCCCTGTTTTCGCGGCAGTATACGGTCACACAAGCACACAAAAGTTTCGACTGCTTGCTTTCATGCGCCTGACACGCGGACGGCCTCTTGTCTGAATCCGACCCGGGGAGACGCCCGTATATCAGGCATGCGCCCCCATGCCCGACAATCCGTCGATGACAGTACCCAGCCCCGACGCCGAACTGATGGCGCTGATCGACCGGATCGGCCATCGCGACGAAGCCGCACTGCGCCTGCTCTACGACCGGACCTCGCCCAAGCTCATGGGCCTGGCGATGCGCGTCGTACGGCAACGCGAGTGGGCCGAGGACGTTCTCCAGGAAGCCTTTCTGACTGTCTGGCGAGTCGCGAGCGACTATCGCTCCTCGCTCAGTCCGCCGCTGGCATGGCTGGGCCTGATCGTTCGCAGCCGGGCGCTCGACCTGTTGCGCCGGCGCACCGCCGACCGCGCCCAGCTGACCCAGGAATTCGACGAGCTGATGGCCGACACCCTCGAATCGGATGCCCCCAACCCGGCGGATACCGCCGATGCCAGCGAGCAGGCGTGGGCGCTGCACCAGTGCCTCAGCCAGCTCGAGGGCCGGCAGCGCGAGGTGGTCAGCCTGGCCTACCTGCGCGAAATGAGCCACGGCGAACTGGCCGACCAGCTCAAGCTGCCGCTGGGCACGGTCAAGACATGGATTCGGCGCGGGCTGGAGAAACTGCGCGTCTGCATGGGGCGCTTTGCATGAAAGCGATGACGACGACGAAGGCGGTCCTCCTATGAATCTCATCGCACATCCCGAACTGCTCGAGCTGCTGGCCGCGAGCCACGCCCTCGGCACCCTGCGCGGAGGCGCCCGCCGCCGCTTCGAGTCCCTGGCCCGCGAGCAGGCGCCGGTGCGCGCCGCGGCGCTGGTCTGGCAAGGCCGGCTCGCCAGCATGACCGAGCTGCAGCCCTCCGTCACGCCCGACCCCGCGGTGTGGACCCGTATCCGCAACATGATCGACGCCGAGCAGGCAAAGATCGCCATCGGACGCCAGCGCGACGCCGCCAATGCACGCGACGCCGACAAATCCCGGCAGCCGCAACAGGGCGGCTGGCTGCGCAGCCTCACGCTCTGGCGCGGCGCCACGGCGGCCGGCGCGCTGGCCACCGTGCTGGCCGTGACGGTCGGCCTCAACCTGCGCGACCAGCTGCACAACGCCCCCGCGGTGCAGTACGTGGCCGTGCTGAACGACGACAAGGACGCGGCCTCGATGCTCGTGACCTTCGACCCCAGGAAGAAGCAGCTGGTGCTGCAGCGCGTGGGTGGCTTCAACGAGGGCAACGACAAGTCGCTGCAGCTCTGGGCGCTGCCGCCGGGCGGCGCGCCACGCTCGCTGGGCGTGCTCGACAACGCGCCGGGCCTTCGCCTTGCCGCATCGGAGTCCGACGTGCATGCCGTGCCCACGCTGGCTATCACGCTGGAAGCCAAGGGCGGCGTGCCGCCGGGCAGCGGACCGAAGGGACCGGTCGTGTTCAAGGGCGCGCTGATCGAGAAAACCATCTAGGCCGGGCGGCTTGCCTGTCAACGGCCACGGGCCCTGGGGCGTCGTGGTAGAAAACCCCGCCCGCCCTTCGTACTTCTTCCCGTCCTTCCGATGCCTTCGATGAAAACCGCGCTCGCCGCGGTCGCCCTGCTGACGGCGGCGCTCGCCGCCCAGGCCCAGCCCGCTTTCTTCCCCCAGGAGTCCGAGACGGCCGCGGCCGAGGCCGCTTCCGCGCGCGACTACCTGGCCGCCAAGGAGCGCTGGCACAACGAGCTCGCGGCCTTCGCGCGCGCCGACCAGGAGCGCTTTCCCGCCCCCGGCGGCGTGGTGTTCGTCGGCAGCTCCACGGTGCGCATGTGGACCCGCCTCGCGCAAGATTTCGCCCGCGTGCCCGGCGGCGTCGTGAATCGCGGCTTCGGCGGTTCCACGCTGAACGACTGCAGCCTGTTCGCACGCGACCTCGTGGTGCGCTACAAGCCCCGCCAGGTGGTGGTCTACGCCGGCGACAACGACTTGGCCGAGGGCCGCACCCCGCTGCAGGTGCTCGACAGCTTCGCGCGCTTTGCCAACGCGGTGCGCGCCGAGCTGCCCGATACGCGCATCAGCTTCGTCTCGGTCAAGCCCAGCCCCTCGCGCGAACAGCTGCTGCCGCAGATCCGCGAGACCAACCACGTGATCTCGGCCTACCTCAACCTGCTGCCCAACAGCGAGTTCATCGACATCTACACCCCCATGCTCGGCGCTGATGGCCGCCCGCGCATGGAGCTGTTCCGAGGCGACAAGCTGCACATGACGGACGAGGGCTACCGGCTGTGGCACTCGGTGATAGCGCCGCACCTGCCGAATCCTTGACTCGCCCCCAGGCTCCGCGCACTTCGTGTCGCTTCGCCAACCCCCTGCCGGGGGCAACACCGGTAGCCCGGCAAAGCCGGTTCCACGGTGTTTCTCTAAAAGACCTCAGGCCCGTTCCGGCTCCGTCGGCACGTCGTCGGCCGGCGGCGGCACGTCGGCCCCTCGCGTGAAGCGCGCCACGAAGTACATCCCCGAGAACACCGCCAGCAGCAGCAGGCCGTCGCCCCACCAGGGCCGCGCGGTCTGGCTGTCGCCGTAGAAGGCCAGCACCAGCAGCACCGCCACGAGGTGCGCGCAGAACACCGGCAGCGACGCCGAGCCCATCGCTTCCAGCCAGTGCAGCCGCGGTATGCGACGCATGAGCCACGGTCCGAAGCGCACCGCCAGGATGCCCAGCGCCACCAGGTTCACCAGCCGCAGCGGGCCGAGCTGCCATTTGTCGAACAGCAGGTTCAGCTCGACGTCGCCGCCGAACGGCGCCTGCCCGTTGATGCCGTGGTGGCGCCAGTACAGGCCGTAAAGCGCAATGCCCGCCGCCAGCAGCAGCACCCACACCGGAAAGTTCAAGGGCTTCGCGCCCGGCCCGTTGCGGGTAGCGCCGATGCACAGGCCGGCGAACCACAGGAACTGCCACGCGTAGGTGTTGAACGCGCCCATCTCATGGAACGGCACCGGCACGCCGAGGTAATGCACGGCCAGCCCGTACACCCATTCGCTGAGGCCGAACTGCGCCGCGGCCCACACGGTCGCGCTCACCGCCATCACCCATGACCAGCCGTGGCGCATGGCAAAAGCCAGCACCCAAGGGCTCATGAGCATGAAAAAGATGTACATCGGCAGGATGTCGAGCAACGCCGGCTCGTAGATCAGCAGCAGCCCGTACAGGAAGCCGTCGCGCGGCTCGGCCAGGTAGTAAGACACCAGGTTCTTCACCGCCGGCTGGTCGATGTGCAGGCCGAGCGCCGCGATCACGGTGAAAAGGAACAGCAGGATCGCCGCCTGGCACAGGTAGACCTTGAGCACGCGGCGCCAGAAGGCCTGGCGCATCGAGTCCACGCCGCGCGCATAGCCGATGCGGCTGTACACCAGCCCGGCCACGAAAGCCGACAGCAGAACGAAGCCCTCGGCGGCGGAAACGAAACCAAAAGGCTGACCCAGCGGGTCGGTCAGTCGCGTGGGGAGGTGGGTGACGGTCATGAGCACGAGCATCAGCCCGCGCAAGGCGTCTATTTCCCAGTAGCGTTTCATCGGTCGGCGGCGAGGTCTTGGTGGCGGTCCGCGCGGCGCACGCACGAGGGCCTCGATTGTAAGAAGACCGGCGTACCCGCGCTGCGAAAGCGAAGGACATATGACCCTTGGCACTGTCGAATCGTCGTTCAAATCGGCTACGCTGCGCGCTGCCTCTAGGTGGAGATACAAAAAAGTGAACCGTTTCCTTCCAACATTGCTCCTGGCCGGCGGCGCGCTCCTGTCCGGCCCGGGCCATGCCCTCCAGATCACCAGCCTCACGCCCCAGGGCGAAGTGGCGCGCGTGCGCCAGATCGTTGCCAAGTTCGACCAGCCCGCCATCAATTTCGGCGACCCCAAGGCCCCCGCGCCGTTGTCGGTCAGTTGCACCGACGCGCAGGCCGGCAAGGGCACCGGCCGCTGGACCGACGCCAAGGCCTGGGTCTACGACTTCGAGAACGACCTGCCCCCCGGCGTGCGCTGCACCGTCACGCGCATTCCCACGTTCAAGCCCGCCAGCGGCGAGCTGACCGGCCCGGAGCGCTACCAGTTCAACAGCGGCGGCCCGTTCGTGCGCGGCTATATGCCGGGCAGCTACAGCCGCATCGACGAACAGCAGATGTTCGTGCTCGAGCTCAACGGCGCGGCCACGCTCGACAGCGTGCGCCAGAACGTCTGGTGCTCCGCCGACGGCGTGGGCGAGCGTATTCCGGTCAAGCTGCTCGACGGCGACCAGCGCGCCGGGCTGCTCAAGGCCTTCGGCCGCGACAAGGCGGCCGAGAAAGAGCCGCTGCGCTTCGTCACCATGCAGTGCAACCGCACGCTGACGCCCGGTGCCAAGGTGCAGATCGTCTACGGCAAGGGCGTGGCCACGCCCTCCGGCGTGCCCAACAACGTGGAACGCCGCCTCGAGTTCCAGGTGCGCGAACCCTTCGCGGCGTCGTTCACCTGCGAGCGCGAGAACGCGCAGGCCGCCTGCCTGCCGCTGCGCCCGATGCAGCTGCAGTTCAATGCGCCGGTCACGCGCAAGCTGGCCTCGCAGATCCAGCTCAAGGGCGACAAGACCATCAAGGCCAAGCTCGACAACGACGGCGGCACGCAGAGCGACGACGACGTGGTCAACAGCGTGAGCTTCGAGCCCCCGCTGAGCGAGAGCACGCAGTTCACCATCGAGCTGCCTTCCAGGTTCGAGGACGCCTCTGGCCGCCCGCTGGCCTCGCCCGGCAGCTTCCCGATGAAGGTGGCCACCGGCATGATGCCGCCGCTGGCCAAGTTCGCCGCCTCGCCCTTCGGCGTGGTCGAGCGGCTGGCCGAGCCCGACACCCCGGCCATGATGCCGGTCACCGTGCGCCGCGTGGAGCCGCAGCTGATGGTGCAGGCCCTCACGCCCGGCAAGGTCAGCGACATGAACCCGAAGACCGACGCGGAAATCATCGCGTGGTTCCGCAAGGTGCGCCGCTACGACAGCTTCACCATCTCGCGCGAACAGGCCCGCAAGGACGTCAAGGGCCCGCTGCCCCCGGTGATCGACAAGGACGACCGCACCACGCTGCAGACGCGCATGCTGTCGCTGCTGTCGGGCCAGGCGGGCGTGAAGACGCTGGACATGCCCAAGTCGGACGCCGGTGATCCGCGCCCCTTCGAAGTCATCGGCGTGCCGCTGACGCCGGGCTTCCACGTGCTGGAAATCGCCTCGCAGAAGCTGGGCGAGGCGCTGCTCGACGAGCGCTACAACGCCGGGCGCACGATGTACGTGCGCACCACCGCGCTGGCCACCAACCTGGCCGTGCACTTCAAGCTGGGCCGCGAGAACTCCATGGCCTGGGTGACAACGCTCGACAAGGGCAAGGTCGTGGCCGGCGCCGAAGTGCGCGTGTCCAGCTGCGACGGCAAGGCCGTGGCCAGCGGCACCACCGACGCCAACGGCATCGTCATGCTCAACGGCATCTCGCCGCAGGCGCCGTCGTGCAACGGCCCGAACGAATACGACAGCGGCGCCTGGTTCGTCAGCGCCCGCGCCAAGGACGACAAGGGCGTGGAAGACCTCGCCTTCACCTGGAGCGACTGGCAGCGCGGCATCGAGCCCTGGCGCTTCAACGTGCCGACCAACCTGCAGGCCGAGCCCGACCGCATCGCCCACACCATCTTCGACCGCACGCTGCTGCGCGCCGGCGAGACGGTGTCGATGAAGAGCCTGATCCGCACGCAGACCAGCAAGGGTTTCGGCCTGCCCGAGAACCGCCCCGACACGCTGGTCATCACCCACGTGGGCAGCGGCCAGCGCTTCACCCAGCCGCTGAACTGGCGCAAGACCGCCACCGGCGGCCTGAGCGCGGAAAACAGCTTTGCCATTCCGCCCGCCGCCAAGCTCGGTGTGTACGAGGTGATGCTGCGCTCCGGCGGCGGCAAGGACGGCGACAGCGAAGGTGACGGCGACGGGGGCTACGACCGCAGCTTCAGCACCGGCATGTTCCGCGTCGAGGAATTCCGCCTGCCCGTGCTCGAAGGCCGCATCGCGCCCACCGAAAAGAAACCGCTGGTCGCTGCCACCAGCGTGCCGGCCGACGTGCAGATCAACTACGTCGCCGGCGGCGGCGCGGCCAACCTGCCGGTGCGCGTGTCGGCCATGGTGCGCGGCAAGAGCCTGAGCTTCTCCGACTACGACGCCTTCAGCTTCAACCCGCCGCGCGCCACGCAGGCCGACGGCAGCGAGGCCGCGGCGCCCGCGTCGGATTCGAACGCGGGCGAGGAAGACCTCAACAGCGTGAACGACACCCGCGTGATCGCCGACAAGCTGCCGCTCACCCTGAACAAGGACGGCGCCGGCAAGGTCACGATCGACAAGGTGCCCAAGGTCAAGTCGGCGCGCGAACTGCTGCTCGAAGCCACCTATGCCGACCCGAACGGCGAGGTACAGACCATCCGCAGCACGCAGACGCTGTGGCCGGCTTCCGTCATCGCGGGCATCAAGACCGAAGGCTGGGTCTCCACCGCCCAGAAGCTGAAGTTCCAGGCGCTCGCGCTCGACCTCGCGGGCAAGCCGCAAGCCGGCGTGACGCTCAACGTGCGCGCCGTGGCGCGCATCACCACCACCAGCCGCAAGCGCATGGTGGGCGGCTTCTACACCTACGACAACAAGACCGAGACCAAGGACATCGGCACCGTCTGCAGCGGCAAGAGCGACGCGCGCGGCCTGCTGCTGTGCGAGTCGGAGCTGAAGGAAGCGGGCGAAGTCGAACTCATCGCCAGCGCCACCGACAGCGAAGGGCGCGACGCCAAGGCCGTCAGCTCCGTCTACGTGACGAAGCAGGGCGAACTCTGGTTTGGCGGCGAGGACAACGACCGCATCGACGTGCTGCCCGAGAAGAAGAGCTACCAGCCCGGCGAAGTCGCCAAGTTCCAGGTGCGCAGCCCGTTCCGCTTCGCGACCGCGCTGGTCGCCGTGGAACGCGAAGGCATCATCGAGACGCACGTGGTGCAGCTCGACGGCAAGGACCCGACCGTCACCCTGGAGGTCAAGCCCGAGTGGGGCCCCAACGCCTACGTGAGCGTGCTCGCCCTGCGCGGCCGCCTGCGCGAAGTGCCGTGGTACAGCTTCTTCACCTGGGGCTTCAAGTCGCCGCGCGAGTGGTGGACGGCCTTCTGGTACGAAGGCAAGGAATACGTCGCGCCCACGGCGATGGTCGACCTGAGCAAGCCCGCCTATCGCCTGGGCATGGCCGAGATCCGCGTGGGCACGCAGGCCCACCAGCTCGACGTGACCGTCACCAGCGACAAGCCCAGCTACCCGATCCGCAGCAAGGCCCAGGTGACCATCAGCGCCAAGCTGCCCGACGGCAAGCCCGCCGCCGGCGCCGAAGTGGCGCTGGCCGCGGTCGACCAGGCCCTGCTGGAGCTGATGCCCAACGACAGCTGGAACCTGCTGACCGCCATGCTGCAGCGGCGCAGCTGGGGCGTGAGCACCTCCACGGCGCAGATGGAAATCGTCGGCAGGCGCCACTACGGTCGCAAGGCCGTGCCCGCGGGCGGCGGCGGCGGCAAGGGCCAGACGCGCGAGCTGCTCGACACCCTGCTGGTGTGGAACCCGAAGGTGGTGCTCGACGCCAACGGCCAGGCCGTGGTGACGGTGCCGCTGAACGACGCGCTCACCACCTTCAAGATCGTGGCCGTGGCCGATTCGGGCGTGGGCCTGTTCGGCACCGGCCAGGCGAGCATCCAGGCCACGCAGGACCTGCAGATCATCAGCGGCCTGCCGCCGCTGGTGCGCGAGGACGACCAGTTCCGTGCCCAGATCACGCTGCGCAACACCACGCAGAAGCCGATGAAGGTCGAGGCCACGCCGCGCGCCACCCTGCTCACGCTGGAGCCGCAGACCGTGGACATCCCGGCCGGCGAAGCGCGTGAAGTCGCCTGGAACGTGACCGCGCCCGCGCAGCTCGCGCAGACGCGCGCCGAAGCCATCCTGTGGGAAATCGAGGCCAAGGACACCATCGGCGGCGCGCGCGATGCCCTCAAGGTTCGCCAGCGCATCGTGCCTTCGGTGCCGCTCACGGTGCAGCAGGCCACGCTGGTGCAGCTCGACGGGCCGTTCACGCTCGACGTGGCCCCGCCCGCCGACGCCCTCCCCGGCCGCGGCGGCCTGAAGCTCGCCCTGCAACCCAAGCTGGCCGAAGGCCTGCCGGGCGTACGCGACTGGTTCGCGAACTACCCCTTCATCTGCCTCGAACAGAAGACCAGCAAGTCGGTCGGCCTGCGCGACGCGAAGATGTGGCAGGGCGTGCTGGCCCAGTTGCCCACCTACCTGGACAGCGACGGCCTGGCCAACTACTTCCCGCCGCGCGACGGCGAGGCCAACCGCGGCAGCGACATCCTCACGTCGTACCTGCTCGCGGCCACCAACGAAGCCGCCGCGCTCGACCCCGCCTTCGCGCTCGCCGACGACGTGCGCGCGCCGATGGAGTCGGGCCTGATCGCCTTCGTCGAAGGCCGTATCACGCGCGATTTCTGGAGCCCGCGCAAGGACCTGGACGTGCGCAAGCTCGCCGCGCTCGAAGCGCTCTCGCGCTACGGCAAGGCCAAGGGGAGCATGCTCGGCAGCATCACCATCGCGCCGAACCAGTGGCCCACCAGCGCGGTGATCGACTGGCTCAACATCCTCAAGCGCGTGAACGACGTGCCGCAGCGCCAGCAGCGCCTGGACGAAGCCAACAACGTGCTGAAGGCGCGCCTGTCATACCAGGGCACCAAGCTGATCTTCAGCACCGAGCAGGACGACTACTGGTGGTGGCTGATGACCAACGGCGACGTCAACACCGCCCGCCTGCTGCTCAGCGTGATGGATGACCCGGGCTGGAAGGACGACATCGGCAAGCTCGCCAACGGCTTCATCGGCCGCCAGCAGAACGGCGCGTGGCACACCACCACCGCCAACCTGTGGGGCGGGCTGGCGCTGGAGAAGTTCAGCAAGGTGTTCGAGAGCACGCCGGTGTCCGGCGTTACCGCCGCCACGCTGGGCGCGGTGAAGGCACAGGTCGACTGGAGCAAGGTCGAGCGCGTGAAGGCCAGCGACCCGGCCGGCGCGCCCAACCAGACCACCTTCTTCGGCGCGCCCGCCTCGCCGGGCAACCTGAAGAACAACACCATGTTCCTGCCGTGGGCCGCATCGCCATCGGGCGCGCCGACGCGCGACACGCTGCTTGTCACCCAGCAGGGCACCGGCAAGCCGTGGCTCACGCTGCAGTCGATTGCCGCCGTGCAGCTGAAGGCACCGTTCGCGGCCGGCTACGCCATCAAGAAAACCGTCACCCCGGTCGAGCAGGCAGTGGCCGGCAAGTACACGCGCGGCGACGTGCTGCGCGTGAGCATCGAAGTCAACGCCAGCGCCGACATGACCTGGGTCGTCATCAGCGACCCGATTCCGGGCGGCGCCACCATCCTCGGCAGCGGCCTGGGCCGCGACTCGCAGATCGCCACGCAGGGCGAGAAGAAGAGCGGCGCGGGCTGGCCCGCGTTCGAGGAACGCAGCTTCGAGGCCTTCCGCAGCTACTACGAGTACCTGCCCAAGGGCGTGGTGAAGATGGAATACACCGTGCGCCTGAACAACGTCGGCGACTTCGCGCTGCCGCCGAGCCGCGTCGAAGCCATGTACGCGCCGGAGATGTTCGGCGAGACGCCGAATGCGCGGGTGAAGGTGGAGGCGGCGAAGTAGCCGCATCGCGACCGATCGACGAAGCCAAGGGAGAAATACACCATGGGCCTTGCCATCAGCGTCGGCACGCTTGCCTACTTGCTGGAGAACGACACCGAAGGGGCCGAATGGCTCCAGGAGGAACTCGCGGTGGTGAACAAGGTGCTGGCGGCGGCGGGCCTTCCGCCGCACGCCGAGCCCCGTGAACTGCCGCCACTGCACTCGCGTGCGGCGATCGGCGGCTTCCCGTACTCGTTCATCCACTACCTGCGCCGGGCCTATGCGCACCGCGCGAACTCGCCCGACTGGATGGCAACGCCGGTGGAAGACGGTATCGACCCCTCGGAAGATCCGGCGGTCGAAGACGTGCTCTATAGCTCGGAGAGCCACCTGGTCTGCCACTCGGACGCAGAGGGGTTCTATGTGCCGGTCGATTTCGACGAGGTGCTGTATTCCGAACCGGATGACGACAAGCAACTGGCCGGCGGCATGCTCGGCTCTTCGTACCGCCTGCGCGACGAGCTGGTACTGGTGGCACCCGCGCTCGGCATCACCCTCACCGACGGCCAGCTGTTGGACGAGGAAGTGGCGCGAATCGGCCGCCTGATCGACGCTGACGAAGGCCTCCATCGGGAATACGTTTCGTGGCTGAGGCTGTACGAAGCGGCCCGGCTGAGCATTGCGCACAAGACCGCGATTGTTTTTACCTGAGCGACCCCGGAGGCCATGAAGATGAAGAAGCCCGTCCGCATCGGCCGCGCGCCTCTTCATCCGGCTTCCACGCCGACGACGCCGCAAGACGAGGCCCTGGCGTGCACCAAGCCGTGGGACACGCTCGAAGAAACGGCCTCGCCCGGCATTCGATACTGCGGTGATTGCCGGAAGAACGTGTCCTGGGTGGACACGCCGGAGCAGATGCATGCCGCGGCAATGCAAGACCTCTGCATCGCTGTCGAGCAAGGCAGCCTTCATTTCAAAGAGCGCAATGACACCATGAGCCCATCCCTCGCCGCACGCCGACTTGCCACCGTCACCCTGCTCGTGCGCGACTACGACGAAGCCATCCGCTTCTTCACCGAGGCGCTGCGCTTCGAGCTGCTCGAAGACACACCGCGCGGACCCGGCAAGCGCTGGGTGGTGGTCGCGCCCGCGCGCAATGCGGGTGCGGCGCTGCTGCTGGCCAAGGCGGTGACCGACGACCAGGAAGCCGGCATCGGCAAGCAGGCCGGCGGCCGCGTCTTCCTGTTCCTTCACACCTCGGACTTTGCGTCCGACCACGCCCGCATGGCATCGCACGGCGGCCGCTTCCTCGAGGAGCCGCGCCACGAGCCGCACGGCACCGTGGCGGTCTTCCAGGACCTCTGCGGCAACAAATGGGACCTGATCCAACCCAACGACGACGCATAGCGACGAAATGAACAACATCCGCCTCGCGCTCGCAGGACTTCTGCTGCCCTTGTCTGCACTGGCCGCATCGGGCGATGCGCCGGTGTCCGTCGACTACCGCTGCCTGACGGAGTCCTCCGCGCAATCGATCCGCCTGGAATGGCGGGTGTTTTCCGACCCGAACAGCAACTGGTCCGGTGGCTACGTCAGGTACAAGGGTTCGTCGCGCGTGATCACCATCGTCCCGGTCAAGAACGAAGTCGGCGACAAGCCCGAAGGCCGTCCGTGGGAATACATCACCACCTGGGCCGAGATCGTCGACGGCCGCATCGCGGGCCAGTACGTGGTGACGACCCAGGGCGCGAACATCTACGGCTTCGACTACAAGAACCTGCGCAGCGGCAAGCAGTATTCGTTCTCGCAGGATGTCGGGGCCGACGACGGCAGGAAGTGCAGCTGGTAACCGCCTGAATCGGCCGCATCGGCCTAAACTGCCTTCCCCTCTTCCTCAGGAGACAGGCCATGACCACGCTTGAAATCGCGAACCAGCTCGTCGCGTTGTGCCGGCAGGGAAAGTTCGAAGACGCGAAATCGCTCTATGCCGATGACGCCGTGAGCGTCGAGGCGGGTGCCCCGCCGGGCCAGCAGCGCGAGGCGGTGGGCCTTGCGGCCATCGAGGCCAAGGGCAAGTGGTGGAGCGACAACCACGAGGTGCATTCGTTCAAGGTCACAGGCCCGTGGCCGCACGACGACCGCTTCATCGTCGGCTTCGATTTCGACGTGACCATGAAGGCCACCGGCCAGCGTTTCAAGATGGAAGAAGCCGGCCTGTACACGGTGCGCGACGGCGCGATCGTGCGGGAAGAATTCTTCTATTCGATGGGCGCGTAGCTGCCTCCCATAACCGGCGTAACCGGCGTAACGGTTACGCCGGTTACGGCAGTGACGACAGGCATCGCCGCCCGCGTTGTCGCGGCGCGAGGGCGGCCGGATGATTCGCGCCGTCACAACTTCCGCTCTCGTGCTTTCATGCCCTCTTCCACACCCGACGAACACCGCCGCGCACTGCTGGTACGCGGCAGCGCGACCGTCGCCGCACTCGCCACCGCGTGGCACGGCGGCCTGGCCCGTGCAGCGACCGCGCCCGACGCTGCCGCCCAGGAGCGCGCGGACCTCACCCGCCATTTCACCGCCGCCGGCACGCCCGGCACCTTCGCGCTGTTCGACGCCGCCACGGCAAAGCTCACGCTGGTCGATGCCAGGCGCGCCGGCCAGCGCTTCGTGCCCGCATCGACCTACAAGATTCCCAACAGCTTGATCGCGCTGGAGACCGGCGCGGTGAAAGACATCGACGAAGTGCTGCCCTACGGCGGCAAGCCGCAGCGCCGCGCGGAGTGGGCGCACGACATGAACCTGCGCGACGCGATTCGCGTGTCGAACCTGCCGGTCTACCAGGGCGTGGCGCGGCGCATCGGCCTGGCGCGCATGAAAGAGTGGATCGCGCGCCTGCACTACGGCAACGAAGCGCTGGGCGACGTGGCCGACCGCTTCTGGCTCGACGGGCCGCTGAAGATTTCCGCGATCGAGCAGGCGCGCTTTCTTGCGCGGCTCGGGCAGCGACAGTTGCCGCTGTCGGCGCGCACGCAGGACATGGTGCACGACATCACCCTCGTCGAAAAAACGCCCACCCATGCGCTGCACGCCAAGACCGGCTGGTACTACAAGCCGCCGGAATCTCTCGGCTGGTGGGTGGGCTGGGTCGCGGGCGCGGACGGCGGCGTGAAGAGCTTCGCGCTCAACATGGACATGCGCCGCGACGAGGATGCGCCGAAGCGCATCGCGATCGGACGTGCGCTGCTGGCCGACCTGGGCGTGATGCCCGACACATCGCGCTGAGGCGACACGACATGCGCCACCTTCACCTCATCGCATGGGCCATTGCCACATTTGCCACATTTGCACCATTGCTCACCGCGGCCTGCGCGCAAGCCGAGCCGCTGAGCTTCGCCACGCCGCCGGCCGAGATCGCCGCACGCGTGATGCGCGACGCGCCCGGCAGCATCGTGGTCGGCGTATTGCGCCAGGGCGAAACACGCTTCGCGATGCAACGCAACAGCGTCGCGCAGGCGGGCCCGGTCCGGGAGATCGCCGCCGATGGCCAGCCGATCTTCGAAGTCGGCTCGATCAGCAAGCTCTTCACGGGCGTGCTGCTGGCGCAGGCGGTCGAGCGCGGCGACTTGTCGCTCGACGACACGCTCGGCACGCTGCTGGCCGGCCAGGCGACGCTGCCGCGGGAGACAGCGGGCATCACGCTTCGCCAACTGGTCACGCACACGGGTTGCCTGCCCGGCATGCTGCCGGCCTCCCCGGTTGCCGATGGCGGCAACCCGTTCGCGCATACCGATCGCGCACGGTTGCTCGCTGGCCTGTCGACGCTCAGGCTCGACCGTGTGCCGCCCTGCAACGGCCCCTACAGCAGCCTGGGCCTCGGCCTGCTCGGGCAGGTGCTTGCGGACCGCTACGGCAAGCCCTGGGAAATGCTGGTGCGAGAGAACATCGCCGTGCCGCTGGGCATGAAGGACACGATGCAGCACCTCGGCCCCGAGACAGGCCGCCTGGCGCCCGGCTACGAGGACAGGACACCGCGCGCGCCATGGGACTTCGATGCGCTGGCGGGTGCCGGCGCGTTGCGCTCCACGGCCGCCGACCTGCTGGTGTTCGCGCGTGCGCTCATGGCCGGTCGCAAGGGTCCGCTGGGCGCCGCGGCGGAACGCGCGCTCACCCCGCAGGGCCACAGCGACATCTACGAGCTGGGCTACGCCGTGCGCATCCGCGAGAACGCCGGACGCAGGCTCTATTTCCATACAGGCCAGACCGGCGGCTACCGCGCGCTGCTGGTGTTCGCGCCGGCCACGCAGGAGGCCGCGGTGATGGTGGCCAGCAATGCATCTGCCGGGGCGGCGCGCATGGCGGACGACATCACCCTGCCGCCGCTGGCTGAGGACGCGGCCTTCTTCAAGGCCAACGGACTGCTGCTGCGCAACACCTTCGCTATCAACCTGCTCGACGGCTGCGCCTTCAGCCTGCCCTGCCATGCGCCGGGCGAACTGCCGGTGGGGCTGATGCTGGCCTCGGTGCGCGGCGACGACGCACGGCTGGCGGCCGTGGCGCTGGCCGTGGAATCCGCGCTGCACGCACGCTGAGTGCGGCAGCAGCCGAGCTGAGTGCGGCAGCAGCCAAGGGGCACCGCGCTGGCGCCGCGGTGCCCGGTTCGGCTATCGTCTTGTGCATGAGCCCTGTCGTCGTCGTCCCCACGGCCGAATCCCATTTCGAGAGCCTGCACCGCGCGCTCGATGTCGTCGCCCGCGAGCACAAGTACCTTGCGCTGACCGAGGCGCCGCCGCTGGCGCAATCGATGGCCTTCTACCGGAACGTGATCGCCAGCGACTTCCCGCACTTCGTGGCGGTCGATGGCGACAGGGTCGTCGGCTGGTGCGACGTGTCGCCGGTGTTCGGGCATTCGCGGGCGCACATCGGCGTCCTGGGCATCGCGCTCTTGCCCGAGGCGCGCGGCCAGGGCCTCGGTGCCAGGCTGCTGCAGGCGGCCATCGACAAGTCGTGGGCGCGCGGGCTGACCCGCATTGCGCTGAACGTGCGCGCGGACAACCTCAATGCCAAGGCGCTGTACGAGCGGCTCGGCTTCGAGCACGAAGGCATCGTGCGCCGCGCCAGCCTGATCGACGGCGTCTACCACGATGCCCACGCGATGGCCCTGCTTCGCTAGACTGGAACCAGGTCGTCACCGAACGGAGAGCGCCCATGTGCCGCAGCATCAAGACCCTCTACAACTTCGAGCCTCCCGCCACCGAACAGGAGATCCGCGCCGCCGCACTGCAGTTCGTGCGCAAGCTCAGCGGCTTCAGCGTGCCGTCGAAGGCCAACGAGGAAGCCTTCGAACGGGCCGTTCAAGAGGTGGCGGCAACAGCAGCGCGGCTGCTCGAATCGATGGTCACCACGGCCGAGCCCAAAGACCGCGCGGTCGAGGCCGAACGCGCCAGGGCCCGTTCGGCGGCCCGGTTCGGCGCGGTGCCCGGCTGAGGGCAGGAAAAAGCCCCGCCGCTGCCCGCCGGCGCGGCATTTGATATGGTGTTTGCCGGCCGCTCCAACCGATCGGGAGCAGCGAACAAGCACATGAAAAAGACCTACACCGGCGGCTGCCACTGCGGCGCCGTGCGATTCGAAGCCGACATCGACCTGAGCCTTGGCACCCTTCGGTGCAACTGCGCCATCTGCACCCAGACACGCTTCTGGCCCGCCATCGTCGCGACCGATGCCTTCCGGCTTCTAGAAGGCGAATCCGAACTCAGCGAGCAGATGCTCGACACCCGCAACAGCCACTACATCGTCTGCAGGCACTGCAGCGTGCGCTCCTTCGGCGTGGGCCATTCGCCCGAGACCGGCGCGACCGCCTACGGCGTGAACGTGACCTGCCTGGACGACGCGGATCTCGACGACCTCGCCAACTCGCCCATCAGCTACGTGGACGGGCACCGGGGCACCTGGCACGTCGCGCGCACGGCCATCGGTACCTGAGCGGCAAACGCGCCCTGCGCAATCACGGTGCTGGCACTCACCTTCGTGGCACTGGCCGCAACCAACGCCACGCTCTATGCGGTGTTCGCGGCCTCGGCGCGCAAGCTGCTGTCGTCGCCGCGCGCGCAGCGGCGCTTCAACCTTGCCGGTGGCTCGCTGCTGAGCGCTGCGGGCATATGGGCGCTGATGGCCCGCAGGCCCGGCTGAAGCGGCGCAAGCTCAGTTGGGTCAGTTGCGGTTCGGATTGCTCGGCGCGCGGTCGTAGCGGTTGGGCACACCGTCGCCGTCCCTGTCGCGGTCGTAGCGGTTCGGCACGCCGTCGCGATCGCGGTCGCCGGCATGTGGGCGCGGCGGCGGCGGGCGGTCGTAGACCGGGGTCACGCAGCCGGCCAGGATGGCCGAGGCGGCCAGTAGCAGCGCCAGTGTTTTCTTTGTCATGAAAGCTCTCCTAGTAATGTTCGTGGAACCGGCGTCGCCTCCTGCGAGCCGGGGTGTGCGAACTTTGGAATGAAGCGTGCGTCGCCGCCATGAGGCCCGCACCCCGTCCACAGGTAGGCCGGCACCCCGAGGTGCTTCGCGGAGAATGTCACCGCCACATACTTTCCGAAACGACGCTCTCTTTCATGCAGTTCGCGCCCTTTTCCTTCGACCGAAAGGCCCTGGCCTTCACGCTGCTCGCAGCGGTTTGCGCGCAACCGGCGCTGGCGCTCGTGAGCTTCGAGGAAGTGAAGCGCGACTTCCGCTCCTCCGACACCGCCGTGCTCGACCGCAACGGCGAACTGCTGCAGCGCGTGCGCACCGACCCCACCGTACGGCGCGGCCAATGGACGCCGCTGGCCGACGTGTCGCCGGCCCTGCGCACGGCCATGGTGCTGAGCGAGGACAAGCGCTTCTACGAACACAGCGGCATCGACTGGCGCGCCGTGTCGGCCGCGGCCTGGGGCAACCTGTGGAACACGCGCACGCGCGGCGCCTCGACCATCACCATGCAGCTCTCGGGCCTGCTCGACGACGATCTGCGGCGCGCCTCGGGTGGCCGCAGCTTCACGCAGAAGATCGGCCAGACGGTGGCCGCCGCGCAGCTGGAGCGCAACTGGCGCAAGGACCAGATCCTGGAGGCATACCTCAACACCGTGCCGTTCCGCGGCGAGATCGTGGGCATCGACGCGCTCTCGCGCACGCTGTTCGGCAAGGCGCCGAGCGGGCTCGATGCGCGCGAAGCGGCGGTGGCATCGGCGCTGGTGCGAGCCCCCAATGCCAAGCCCGCGCTGGTGGCGCAACGCGCCTGCGACGTGCTGCGCACCATGGAGCCGCAGCAGAAGGTCGACTGCGAGGCATTGGATATGTTCACGAGCGCAGCGGTGCAGCGCCGGGCCTTCGAGCCGAACGAGGGCATCGCGCCGCATGCGGCGCGGCGTGTGCTGCGGGAACTGAGGGATGCGAAAGATACGAAGGTGGAAGCCGGCGTGCGCACCACGCTGCGCGCGCCGCTGCAGCGCTTTGCGCTCGACACCCTGCAGCGCCACCTGCGCGAACTGCGCGACCGCCATGTCGAAGACGGCGCGCTCGTGGTGCTAGACAACGCCACGGGCGAAGTGCTCGCATGGGTCGGCTCGTCGGGCCCGCTGAGCCAGGCCGCCGAGGTCGACGGCGTCACCGCGCTGCGCCAGCCCGGCTCCACGCTCAAGCCGCTGCTCTACGGCCAGGCCATTGCCGAGCGGCGCATCACCGCCGCCTCGCTGATCGAGGACTCGTCGGCGCAGATCAGCACCGCCAGCGGCCTCTACATTCCGCA
Organism: Variovorax sp.; assembly: GCF_965279555.1. Classification (NCBI taxonomy): domain Bacteria; kingdom Pseudomonadati; phylum Pseudomonadota; class Betaproteobacteria; order Burkholderiales; family Comamonadaceae; genus Variovorax; species Variovorax sp. The sequence continues at coordinate 3,695,329 of NZ_OZ257247.1, forward strand.
GAACTACGACCGCCGCTTCAAGGGCCCGGTGTCGGCGCGCACGGCGCTGGCCGCGTCGCTCAACGTGCCCGCCGTGCGCACGCTGGTGATGGTTTCGCCCGAGGCCTTTGCGCGCGAGCTGCGCGCCGCCGGCCTGCCGCTGCGCGAGAGCGGCGACTACTACGGCTACAGCCTAGCGCTCGGCAGCGCCGAGGTGTCGCTGCTGTCGCTCACCAACGCCTACCGCATGCTGGCCAACGGCGGGCGCTACGGCACGACGACGCTGACCGCGCGGCCTGCATCCGCTGCATCCGCCGCGGCCAACAAGGCCCGGGCCGCCGAGCCGCCCCTGCTCGATGCGGGCGCCGCTTTCATCGTCGGCGACATCCTCTCCGACCCTAACGCCCGCACCCGCACCTTCGGCCTGGACAGCATCCTCTCCACCCGCTTCTGGACCGCCGTGAAGACCGGCACCAGCAAGGACATGCGCGACAACTGGGCCGTGGGCTGGTCGCAGCGCTACACGGTCGGCGTGTGGGTCGGCAACGCCAGCGGCGCGTCGATGTGGGACGTGAGCGGCACCAGCGGCGCCGCGCCGGTGTGGGCCGAGGTGATGCGCTTCCTGCACGCGCGCGAGCCCAGCCGCGCGCCCGCGCCGCCGCCCGGCGTGGTGCAGGCGCACGTGGAGTTCGGCCCCGGCGCCGACGGCGGCGCTCTGGAGGCCGCGCGCGACGAATGGTTCCTGCAGGGCACCGAGCAGCCGCTGTTCGCGCTGGACACCGGCATGGCCGGCAGTGCAGCGTCGGCGCGCATCACCGCGCCGTCCGACGGCACCATCATCGCGGTCGACCCCGACATTCCGCCGCTGCGCCAGCGCGTGCGCTTCGAGTCCGAAGGGCGCGGCGTGCAGTGGCGCATCGACGGCAAGCATTTCGCGCGAGGCAACAGCGCGCAATGGCTGCCCTGGCCGGGGCGCCATGTGATCGAGCTGGTCGACAGCACGGGCAAGGTGGTCGACCAGCGCCGCATCGAAGTGCGCGGCGCTGGCGTCGTGACCAAGAGCGCGCGCCGATGAGAGCGGGCTTCGCCAATCCCGCTGCGCACGGCTGGCTTCGCCTGGTCGCCTTGTTGATGGCGGTGGCCGCGGCGTTCGCGCTGTGCCTCCCCGCGCAGGCCAGGCAGGTGCCGGTGCCCGCGATGACCTCGCGCGTGGTCGACCTCACGAAGACGCTGAACGCCGAAGACGCCAGTTCCCTGCGCGAAGACATTTCCACCATCGAGCAACTCACGCAGGCCCAGCTCGCGGTGCTGATCGTGCCCACCACGGGGGAGGATTCGATCGAGCAGTTCGCCACGCGCGTCTTCGCGCAATGGAAGCTCGGCCGCCAGGACGAGAACGACGGCGTGCTGCTGCTGGTGGCGCTGAAAGACCGCCGCATGCGCATCGAGGTCGGCACGGGCCTGGAAGGCCGCATCACCGACATCCAGGCGGCCCGCATCATCGACGGCGAGATGATGCCGCGCTTTCGCAACGGCGACTTCGCGGGCGGCGTGAAGGCGGCGGTGCAATCGCTGTCGGAGCTGATCAGCGCGCCGCAGTTGCAGGTCGTGGACGAAGAGCCGCAGGCCGAGCCGCGGGACAAGGAGTCCTCGCTGCTGCACCGCGTGATCGACGCGTTCTCTACCGAGTCCAGCCAGTCGCGCATCAACATGACCTTGCTCGCGGTGATGCTCTGGACCATCGGCGTGGGCGTGTGGCACGGAAGCCGGCCGCGCCCGGCCGCGCCGCGCGCGGTGTCGCAAGGCAGCGGCAAGCGGGGCCGCAAGGGGCGGCGCGTGGATGCGCACCGGGCGCAGCGCGAGGGCGCGGGCGCACTATGGGCCGACCTGAAGACCGAGCCGCCGTCGCCCGATCAGCGCCGCTGGCCAACGGTGCTGGGCCTGCTCGCGGCCGGCCCGGTGGGCGCGACGCTGGCGCTGATGAACCTCGCGATGCCGTTCGTCCTTTTCATGCCGGTGGGCTTCATGTATGGGGTCGGCTACCTGTCGGGGCGGTTCAAGACCGCGCGCTACGTGTTCATCTGCATTGCACTGGCGATCGCGGGGCTCATCGGCCTGGGCTTCTACCTGGGCGCCGACAAGGTGCCCTGGATCGTCGCGGGCGTGCTCGCTACCGGCATCGTCGGTATCGGCCTCGCGGTGATCGTGGCGGGCGTGCGCGTTCACTGGAAGCGCGGCGTGCTCGGCTTCATGGTGCGGCTCGCGCTGGTGACGGGCGTCATCGGCTTCGCGTTCGTGCAGCTGCGGCCGGGCCCGGACCCCGACGAAACCTGGCTCGTCATGGCGCTGGTGAGCTTCATCGCGCTGGTGTTCGGGTTCTTCCCCGCCACTGGCAACGGCAGCGGTGGCGATGACGACGACCGCGACAGCGGCTGGAGCAGTAGCAGCAGCTCGTCGAGCGGCAGCAGTTCGTCGGACAGCTCCTCGTCCTCGAGCGGCGGCTCCAGCAGCGGCGGTGGTGCTTCGGGCAGCTGGTAGCCCGTACTAGAACGCCCTGAAGATGCCCAGGACGTAATCGACGAAGGTCTTGATCTTTGGAGAGTTCCGGCGCGACGGCAGATAGACCAGGTTGATTTCCTGCGGCTTCAGCTTCAGCTGCGGCAATACCGGCAGCAGCAGGCCACTGTCCACCTGCGGCTGGGCCAGCGACACTGGCACCAATGCAATGCCGCGGGACGACAGCGCCAGTTGCAGGATCAATTCCAGGTCATCCGACCGAAACACGCTTTGCACGCGGATGCGATGGGTCTTCTCGACGGCCGCGAGGTTGACCTCCCGCTTGCGCCCCTCCGCGCCGGTGGTCAGGAAAACATGCCGGGAAAAGTCCTGCAGGCTCTCGATGGCCGGATGCGGCGCCAGGTAGTCCGGCGCGGCGCACAGCATCAGCGCCTCGTCTTTCAAGTGGCGCGCGACCAGTTCGTCGCAGCCGTCGCGGCCGCGGCGGATGGCCACGTCGGCCTCGTCGCGCAACAGGTCGGCGCGGTCGTTGCCGGTCTCGACCACCACCTCGAGCTGCGGATAGGACGTCATGAATGCCGGCAGGTGGCTCATGAGCAGCGCCCTGCCGTAGTAGTGCGGCACCACGATGCGCAGCCGCCCCGTCACCGCGCTGCCGCCCGAAGACAGCTTGAGCATGACGTCGTCGAGGATGGTCAGCACATGCTGCGCCGCCACCAGGAATTCGCGCCCCTCTTCCGTGAGCGCGAATCGCGTGGAGCCGCGATGCAGCAGCAGATGGCCCACCGTGGCTTCCAGCCGCTGGAGCTGGCGCGAGGCGGAGGCCTTGGGTACGTTCAGCACATCGGCGGCTGGGGTCAGCCCCCCCAACTGCGCGGCTTTGGTGAACAGCCGCACGTCCGACAAAGAAAAGTCCTTCATTTCAGATTCGACGTGATCCGTTTTTCTTGTTATCTCCCTGGGCGCTCCCTGTTGGCGTGCTGGCGGGAGTGCCGAACACCGAGCAAAAGCAACTTAAAGATTCATAAGTGACCTTTAGTTTCATTTTCGGACAGCGAGCAGACAATTGGTAACGTTTGACTCAACGTTTCCCGAAGGTGGGGAAAAGTTCACCGTTTTGCCAAAAATCTTCGAATCCAGCTTGCACAATCGAGCGAACAGGCTTCACGACCGTTGCGTGCTGCGAAAGCGAGCAACCACCGCGCTCGCAGCCCGGTTTTTGTACAGCGGGCAAAATTCGTCCAATCATTGAATGAATAGGCCCATCTGATGCTTGCTCAAGCCCCTCGTACCTCCTTGGCGGACGCCGCCGCCGAAAGCATCCGCGCCGAGATCTCCGGCGGCCGCTGGGCAGTCGGCAGCCGCATTCCCATCGAGCCCCAGCTCGCCCTGTTGCTGGGCGTGAGCCGCGGCACGGTGCGCGAGGCGGTCAAGACGCTGGTGTCGCGCGGCCTGCTCGAAGTGCGGCAGGGCTCGGGCACCTATGTGCGCTCCGGCTTCGATCCCTCTTCCAGCCTGCAGAAAATGCGCCGCGCCAGCCTGCGCGACCAGTTCGAAGTGCGCCGCGCGCTCGAGGTCGAGGCTGCCCGGCTCGCGGCGGTGCGCCACACGGCCCGGGACCTGCGCCGGCTGAACACGCTGCTCGAAAAGCGCGGCGTGCCCGACGGCAGCGACGACGGCGCCGGCTTCATCGAGCGCGACCTGGCCTTCCACCTGGCCATCGTCGACGTGTCGGGCAACCTCGCGCTGGCCGAGACCTGCCGCTTCATCACCGGCTACATCAAGGAAACGATCGCCAGCACCATGGGCACCGCGCTGCCCGAACCCGACGAGGCCGCGCACCGCGCCATCATCGACGGCATCGCCAGCCGCGACCCGGACGTCGCCGCCGCGGCGGTGCGCGCATTCATGGCGCCGATGATCGACGCGCTGGCGCTGGGCACGGCATGAGCGCCGCCGCCCTCTCACGCGACGCCGCCGTTCAACGCAGCCGGCCGCCGCAGCCCGGCGCAGGCGGCGCGGCCGAAGACCTGCTGATCGACACCGAAGCCGACAACCGGCCCGCGCCGCTGCCCACGCCCGCGCCCAACCTGGGACGGCGCATCCTGCTCGGCGCGAGCGTGGTGCTGATCGCGTTCAACCTGCGGCCGGTGTTCGCCAGCCTCTCGGTGGTGCTGCCGGAAATCATCAAGGCCACCGGCCTTTCGGCCACCGCCGCGAGCCTGCTGACCACGCTGCCCATCGTCTGCCTGGGCGTGTTCGCGCCGCTGGCGCCGGGGCTCGGGCGCCGCTTCGGCACCGAGCGCACGCTGCTCGGCTGCATGGTGCTGATCCTGCTGGGCACGGTGCTGCGCGGCACCGGCAACATCCCGCTGCTGTTCCTCGCGTCGGCCATCGCGGGCAGCGGCATCGCGGTGTCGAACGTGCTGCTGTCGGGCCTGGTGAAGCGCGACTTCGCGAAGCAGGCGGCGCTGATGATGGGCCTCTACACCATGGCCGTGTGCGGCGGCGCCGCCAGCGCGGCGGGCCTCACCGTGCCCATCGAGCACGCGCTGGGCGGCGGCTGGACCATGGCGCTGGCCATGTGGGCGCTGCCGGCCGCGGTGGTCACGCTGATCTGGGCACCGCAGGCACTGCCGGTCAAAGCGGTGGCGAGCGAATCGGGCTTCACCGTGCGCGGGCTTTGGCGCGACAGGCTGGCCTGGCAAGTCACCTTCTTCATGGGGCTGCAGTCCGCCCTCGCCTACATCGTGATGGGCTGGCTCGCGCCGATCCTGCGCGAGCGCGGGCTCGGCAGCGAGACTGCCGGCTACGTGGTTTCGCTGTCCGTCATGACGCAGGTGGTGACCTGCCTCGTGGTGCCGGCGCTGGCGGTGAAGCTGCGCAACCAGCGCGGCCTGGCCGTGGTGCTGGCGGTGCTCACGGTGGCGGCCATGCTGGCGATGCTGTTCGCGCCGCTCGGCGGCGTATGGCTGTGGGCGGTGCTGCTGGGCATCGCGCAGGGCGGCACCTTCGCGCTGGCGCTCACGATGATCGTGCTGCGCTCGCCCGACTCGCACGTGGCCGCGCACCTGTCGGGCATGGCGCAGGGCGTGGGCTATATGGTGGCCGCCTTCGGCCCGCTGGTGGCCGGGCTGCTGCACGGCTGGACGGGGAGCTTTCGCGCCTCGTCGTGGCTGTTCATCGGGCTGGGCATCGCGCTGGTGATCGCGGGCCTCGGCGCCGGCCGCACCAAGCATGTGGGCGCGGTGACGGTGCCGCGCGGCGCCTGATCTTTCTTGCTGTCTACTGCGGCCCGCCGCCGCAGAAGTCGGCCGAGCCGCCACCGCTGCCATCGGCGGCAAAGCGCGAGCGCGTGCTGACGGTGGCCCTGGCCGGCACGTGCGCGGCCCAGTCGCTCTGCAGCCAGGTGAACTGCCAGCCGTAGGGGCCGCCGGCCTTTGCCGGCTCGCCGTAGGCGATGCGCAGGCTGCCGCTGCTTTCGTCGTGGCAGTGCTTCGAGGTCTTGTATTCCTTCTCGGAGAAGCAGGCGCGGATCATCTTGCTGCAAGAGAACGGAATGCCCTCGTACGCGGCCTTGGCGGACGCGGGATCGGCGTCCAGCGGCACGAAGTCGGCGGTGGAAAAAGACGCGCCGCCGCCCGAATAGCCCTCGAACTGGCGCTGCAGCACCGCCACGGCCCAGCGCCCGTCGGCCAGCGGATAAAGAGCCGGCGCGAGCGCGCGCTGGACCTCGCGGTTGCCCGCCTCGCCTTCCTTGACGGAACCGGCGTACCCGGTGAAGTCGTACACGCGATCGAGCTTCCAATCCGTGGCATCCGCCGCGCGCTTCAGCCGGCCCAGGGCCAGCGGCGCTTCCGACAGCACCACGTAGTCGCCGGGTGCGCCGCCGCGAGGACGATGGAGCGTCAGCGCCTTGGCGTCGCAGGGCTGGGGCAGCAAGGCGCACAGGTGGGCGCGCCAGTCGGCATCTATCGACTCGGGCTGCTTCACCGCGACGAAAACCTGCGCCGCCGGGGCGGCAACGGCGGGCACCGCGAACGGCAGCGCGGCCAGCAGCGCCGCGGCAATGGGCATTTTCTTCATGGGGCCGATGGTAAAACGCGGGCCGTGAACTCCGCCCCAACCTCTACTCCCATCCTGCAGTTGCAGGACATCGGCTTCGCCTACCCCGGCCAGAGCGCCATCGCGTCCGGCTGGACCGCATCGATCGGCGCCGGCGTGACGCTGCTCCATGGCGACACGGGCGCCGGCAAGTCGGCCCTGCTCCAGGTGATCGCGGGCGTGCTGCCCGCCAGCGGCCGGCTGACGGTGGCCGGCACCCGCCTGGACGCCTCGCCCGAGGCCTACCGCCGCCAGGTCTTCTTCGTCGACCCCGCCACCGACCGCTTCGACCAGCTCACCGCCCGCGAGTGCACGCGGCAACTGACCGAGGGCGACAGCGGCTTCGACCCGGCCGCCTGGCAGGCGCTGGTCGACGGCTTTTCGCTCGAGCCGCACCTCGACAAGAAGCTGTTCATGCTTTCCACCGGCTCCAAGCGCAAGGTCTGGATGGCCGCCGGGCTCGCTTCGGGCCGGCCGCTGGTGCTGCTCGACGAGCCGACCGCCGGGCTCGACGCCGGCTCCACCCGCTGCCTCTGGCGGGCGCTGACGGACGTGGCCGGGCAGGGGCGCCAGGCCGTGCTGGTCGCCAGCGCGGCGTTGATCGACACCGTGCCGCTGGCCGCTACCATCGCCCTGCCGCTGGATTGACAGAGCCTGCTGCGGGGAGATCGCACCCCGGATCGGCCACCCTCCTTCCGCCCGGCGACAATCGCCACCTTCGTGAACTGATTTATCCCTGAAGTTCACGCCACCCGACAACCCAGGATTTACGGACGCAAGCGCATGAGCTCGAAGCAACCCACCATCGTCTACACCCTCACCGACGAGGCGCCCCTGCTGGCGACCTACGCGTTTTTGCCCATCATCCGCGCCTTCACCAACCCGGCCGGCATCGACGTCACCACCAGCGACATCTCGGTGGCAGCCCGCATCCTGGGCGAATTCCCCGAATTCCTGAGCGACGACCAGAAGGTGCCCGACAACCTGTCCGAACTGGGCAAGCTCACGCTCAAGCCCGAAGCCAACATCATCAAGCTGCCCAACATCAGCGCCTCGGTCGCCCAGCTCAAGTCGGCGATCAAGGAACTGCAAGGCAAGGGCTACAAGATCCCCGACTACCCGGAGAACCCGACCTCGGACGAGGACAAGGACATCCGCGCGCGCTACAACAAGTGCACCGGCAGCGCCGTGAACCCGGTTCTGCGCGAAGGCAACTCCGACCGCCGCGCGCCCAAGGCCGTCAAGGAATACGCACGCAAGAACCCGCACAGCATGGCCGAGTGGAGCCAGGCCTCGCGCTCGCACGTCTCGCACATGCACGGCGGCGACTTCTACCACGGCGAAAAATCCATGACGCTGGACCGCGCGCGCAACGTCAAGATGGAGCTGATCACCAAGAGCGGCAAGACCATCGTGCTCAAGCCCAAGGTCGCGCTGCTCGACCGCGAGGTCATCGATTCCATGTTCATGAGCAAGAAGGCGCTGCTGGCCTTCTATGAAAAGGAAATCGAGGACGCGCACAAGACCGGCGTGATGTTCTCGCTGCACGTCAAGGCCACCATGATGAAGGTCTCGCACCCCATCGTGTTCGGCCACTGCGTGAAGATCTTCTACAAGGAAGCCTTCGAGAAGCACGGCAAGCTGTTCGACGAACTGGGCATCAACGTCAACAACGGCATGGTCGACCTGTACACCAAGATCGCCACGCTGCCCCAGAGCACGCAGGACGAGATCAAGCGCGACCTGCACGCCTGCCACGAGAACCGCCCCGAGCTGGCCATGGTCGACTCGGCCAAGGGCATCACCAACTTCCATTCGCCCAACGACGTCATCGTCGACGCATCCATGCCCGCGATGATCCGCAACGGCGGCAAGATGTGGGGCGCCGACGGCCGCCTGAAGGACGTCAAGGCCGTGATGCCCGAATCGACCTTCGCCCGCATCTACCAGGAGATCATCAACTTCTGCAAGTGGCACGGCGCCTTCGACCCCAAGACCATGGGCACGGTGCCCAACGTGGGCCTCATGGCCCAGAAGGCCGAGGAGTACGGCTCGCACGACAAGACCTTCGAGATCCCGGAAGACGGCGTCGCCAACATCACCGACCTGGACACCGGCGAAGTGCTGATGAGCGAGAACGTGGAGCAAGGCGACATCTGGCGCATGTGCCAGGTCAAGGACGCCGCGATCCGCGACTGGGTCAAGCTGGCCGTCACCCGCGCGCGCAACTCGGGCATGCCGGTGGTGTTCTGGCTGGACGCCTACCGCCCGCACGAGGCGCAGCTGATCACCAAGGTCAAGATGTACCTGCACGAGCACAACACCTCGGGCCTGGACATCCAGATCATGAGCCAGGTGCGCGCCATGCGCTACACGCTGGAGCGCGTCGTGCGCGGCCTGGACACCATCAGCGCCACCGGCAACATCCTGCGCGACTACCTGACCGACCTGTTCCCCATCATGGAACTGGGCACCTCGGCCAAGATGCTGTCGATCGTGCCGCTGATGGCCGGCGGCGGCCTGTACGAGACCGGCGCGGGCGGCTCGGCCCCCAAGCACGTGCAGCAGCTGGTGGAAGAAAACCACCTGCGCTGGGACTCGCTGGGCGAATTCCTCGCGCTGGCCGTCAGCCTGGAAGACCTGGGCCTGAAGACCGGCAACAAGAAAGCCGCCATCCTGGCCAAGACACTCGACACCGCCACCGGCAAGCTGCTGGACAACAACAAGAACCCGTCGCCCAAGACCGGCCAGCTCGACAACCGCGGCAGCCAGTTCTACCTGGCCATGTACTGGGCGCAGGAGCTGGCCGCGCAGACCGAAGACAAGGAGCTGCAGGCCCTGTTCGTGAAGCTGGCCGAATCGCTCACCAGCAACGAGAAGAAGATCGTCGAAGAACTGGCCGCCGTGCAGGGCAAGCCCGTGGACATCGGCGGCTACTACCTGGCCGACAAGGCGAAGTTCGAGGCGGTGATGCGCCCGAGCGCCACGCTGAACGCGGCGCTGGCTTCCGCGCAAGGCTGATGCGCTGACGAGGCGATGAGCCCGCGGGACGGCGGCAAGCGCCGTCCCCGGCTCACTCGCGCAGAGCGAGGGACGGAACTAGACTGTTCGCCCCCTCAGCTCTTCCAGGCAGGCCCCTCATGAAATACCGTCTGCTGATTTCACTCACGCTGGCCTTCGCGTGCGCCGCCCACGGCGCCGAAGACTGCGAGGCACTGCGTACCCGGATCGAATCGAAGATCGCCGCGGCCGGTGTCGCGCGTTTCGCCGTCACCGTCGTCGATGCCAGCGCAACGGCGGCCGGCCAGGTGGTGGGCAGCTGCGAACTCGGCGGCAAGAAGGTCGTGTACGAGCGCGACGTGGGACCGGTGCGGGAAGGCGTTGCTCCCGCGCCTGCTTCAGGGGCGCCGTCCAGCGGCAGCGAGCCGATCCTCACCGAATGCAAGGACGGCACCGTGTCCGTCGGCGGCGATTGCAAAAAGCAGCCGTAGCACGACGCCGCCGGATCAGCTACCCCGGGCCTCCAGGCCGAGCAGCCCCATCTGCATGCCTTCGCGCACGGCCTGCGCACGCGACTTCACTGCCAGCTTGCGGTAGATGTTCTTGACCTGCGCATCGACCGTGTGGGGCGAGCGGTAGCTCGTCTCGGCGATCTGCTTGTTGCTCAGCCCCTGGGAGACCATCCGCAGCACGTTGATCTCTCGCGGGGACAGCGAAGACCGCCCGCAGTCCGGGCCTGCCGGCTGCAGGCTGCGCACCCGCCTTGGCTTGGCGGGCGTCCGCACCGAAGGCACGTCGACCTTGACCTCGTGCATCTGGCGCGCATCCAGAATGCGCTGCGCGATCCGCGACGCCGTCGCCGCGTCGCCTTCCGCGACCAGCCGCATCAGGAAGGCCAGCTCGACCTCGTTCGCCTCGGAGAACAGCGAACCCACCGCGCCCGCCGCGGCCACGGAGTCCGTATGCAGCGCCTGCGCGGCCATGGACAGCGCGGCCGGCTCGATGCCGCGCTTGCCCTCGCGCATAGGCTCGGTGGGGATCCTCTTTGTCTTTTTATCGGACAGCATGTGTCGGCGCTCGCTCGGGAAGGGTGGAAAACTGCGAGACCCCTTGGCTGGGAGCCTCCGCGTGGCCCTGCAACCACGTCACCCCGAAGATTGCTTTCGTATGACAAACGGCCTTGACCGTGCGTCTCAGTTCTTGCGAGAATCCGCCGGAAATCCGTTATTTTTTGGCACTTTTGGTTTATTTTCAGGTTTTCTGAGAGCCTCTCCGCCTGATTCGGAGTGTTTTTGATGGGCTTGCGCGAGCTAGAAACCGGCGTCCGTTCCCCGCTGGGGAACCGCATCTCCCACAGCCATTTCGACGTGGCTGCGGAACCCCCACAGCGGCAATTCCTGGCCTGGCGTGAGCGCGTCGGCCATGTGATCGACGTGGTGCCCTCGTCGGCCGACATCGGCAAGCCGTTCCACGCGTCCATCGACCGGTACGAGGTCGGCGACATCGTCTTCACCGACTGCCGCTCCGACGCCATGCTGCTCGAGCGTTCGCTCGCGCGCATCTCCACCGACAACGTCCGCAACTACGCCTTCCATGTGTTCGCCGAAGGCGATGTCGACAGCGTGACCGTGCGCTCCTCGGCGCAGCGCGACGCGCCGGCCGCCGCGAAGTTCGTGGCGCTCGACATGGGGCAGCCGGTGCGCATGCATCGCAACGCCTGCCATGTGCTGACCTTCTTCGTGCCGGGAACGATGGTGCAGGAGGTCTTTCCGGACCCCGCGGCAGTGCACGCCCGCACGATGCAGCCCGACTCGCCCATCGCGCGGCTGGCGCTGGACCATACGGCCGCCCTCGGCCGGGAGATTGCGACGCTGAGCGCCCCGGCCGCCGAAAGCGCCGTGCGCGACGCCGTGCAGTTGCTGATCGCGGGCTTCGGCAAGCAGGCGCGCCTGAGCGGCGGCGCGCGTGCAGCCGCCCGCGCGGCGATGTTCGGGCAGGTGCGACGCTATGTGCAGGCCAACCTGCATCGCGCCGACCTGTCGCCGGAGAACGTGCTGGCGGCGCTGCACCTTCCGCGGCCGACCCTGTACCGACTGTTCCAGCATGAAGGCGGCCTGGGTGCGTACATACGCCACCTGCGGCTGCGGCATGCGGCCGACGACCTCGTGCGCTATCCGCACATGATGGTGACTGACGTGGCCTATGGCGTCGGGTTCAAGAGCCCGTCGGACTTCACAAGGGCTTTCCGACGGGCCTACAGCATGTCGCCGCAGGAATTCAGGGCTTCGTCGGGCGCGCCGCACTGACCACCCGCGCGATCCACGCCAGCAGCACGGCGACGACTTCGTCGCGGTTGACCTCGTTGAGCGTCTCGTGGCGCGCACCGCCGAAAACGTGGCTCGACACATCGCTCAGGCCCGCCTCGCGGTAGCGCTGCACCAGCGGATAGAACCACTCGGCCTTGTTGCTGACCGGGTCCTGGTCGCCGATGAACAGGTACAGCGGCAGATCGGGGCGGATGCGCTTTCGCATCGCCTCGGGCGTCAGGTCCGCCAGCTTCGCGAACATCGAGCCCAGCCCCTCGGCCGAGACGGTGAAGCCGCACAGCGGATCGGCGATGTAGGCATCGACCTGCGCCGGGTCGCGGCTGAGCCAGTCGAACGGCGTGCGCACATCGGGCAGCGCGGCGTTCATGTCCTCCAGCTTGAAGCCGGACTGCAGCGCGGCACCCAGCAGGTCGAGCGCCGAGGTGCCCGAAAGCACGGCACCCGCCAGCAGTGCGCTGTGCTCGACGAGGTAGTACTGCGTGGCGAACGATCCCATGCTGTGGCCCAGCAGGATCAGCGGCAGGCCCGGATGCACGCCGCGCACATGGCGGCTCAGGAGCGCCATGTCGTCCACCAGGCCGGCGAAAGCGCGTGGACCGAACTCACCCAACTCGCCGCGCGCGGCGGCGCCCTTGCCGTGGCCCCGGTGCTCGTTGGCGTAGACGACATAGCCGGCCTGCACCAGCGCTTCGGCCAGATGCCGGTAGCGCAGCGAATGCTCGCCCATGCCGTGCGCCAGTTGAATCACGGCGCGCTGCGTCGGGCCCTGCCAGCGATGCGCTTCGATCGCGATGCCGTCGTTGGAAGTCAGGTCGAAGTGCGTCTCTGTGCTCGGCATGCAGTGCTCCATTGAAAAGGGAACGCCATCCTAGGGGGTGGCGGGCGCAGCGGTGATCAGGGCTTTCCAGCTTCTTGCGCGCAGCGAACCCCAAGCAGCCCGGCCATCTTCTTCAAGGCCGCTTCCAGCGTGGGCTCGATGTGGATCGAGCAGGCCAGCATCAGGTTCAGCGGCTGGCCGAAGTCTTCGACGGCAATGCCGGTACCGCGCTCGCGCAGCATGCCGCTCGGGTCCTGCTCGCACGGCAATGCTGCCCGCACCCGGGCCGCATAGCTGCCCTCCGGCACGCCGTAGGCCGCGACGGGAATCCCCAGCGCAACCGCCGCCCCCACCTCGAACACCGTGCCGGAATCCGGCTCCAGGCCCCGGAAGCATTCGAGGTTGGCAACGACGCCATCGGCGCTGCGCAGCAGCCGCATGTTGGCTTCGTAGATCTTCCGTTCCAGGGGAATGGGAGACGGGTCTTCGCTGCCATCGGCCGGCGGCAGGGCGTCGAGGCCTGCCGCATCGCAAGCGGCGGCCATGCGGACGAAATGCGCCTTCGCGTCAGGGCGAAAGACATCCGGCCCGGCCAGGTAGACGCGCGGGCGTGGCGCGATGTCGGGAGCTTCTTGCATCGACAAAGCATCGGCGATTTCCGGGCCGGGCTCAATCCCGGCGGCGTGACGGGAAGCAACCGGCTGCCAATTTCATTCGTGGCGGATTGGGCAAGAAATACGTACGAACCGGCTACCACCCTGCCCGCGCTTTTCTGAAGAATCGCCACATTGCACAGCCCCGCGTGCCGCCCTAGCGCGAAAGTACCAAGCGGCACCCCGATCCAGGGTTGCCCCCGCCCCAGGTTTTGCAGGATCAGGCAAAAACCGCGTTCGATCCGGATACCGCCTGCGGCCCTTGCCGCGAGAAACTTCTCTCCATGCCCGGCACACGCTCTTCTCTGGTGTGCGCCCCACGGCAAACCGACCAGCACAAGGAGTTCTCCATGACCGCAATCCAGGAAAAAGTCGTCCTCATCACCGGCGCGAGCAGCGGCATCGGCGAAGCGACCGCGCGGCTGCTTGCGCGGCGCGGCGCCAAGGTGGTGCTCGGTGCGCGTCGCACCGACAAACTCGCGGCGCTCGCGGCCGAGATCGAGGCCACCGGCGGTACCGCCAGCTTCCAGCGCCTCGACGTGACGCACCGGCCCGACGTGGAAGCATTTGCCGAGTTCGCGCTCGAGACGCACGAGCACATCGACGTGCTGGTGAACGCCGCGGGCGTGATGCCGATGTCGCCGCTGTGGAACCGCAAGATCGAGGAGTGGGAACTCATGATCGACGTGAACCTGCGCGGCGTGCTGCTCGGCATTGCGGCCGTGCTGCCGACGATGCAGGAGCAGGGCTGGGGCCACATCGTCAATGTGGCGCCGGTGGCGATGCAGGGCGTGTCGCCCTCCTCCGCCGTCTATCACGGCACGCAGTACGCGGTGAACGCGATCTCCGAAGGGCTGCGCCAGGAGCACGCCGGCCGCCTGCACGTGACGATGATCAGCCCCGACGTGAACGGCCCTGGCGACCCGCTGGCCGAACGCATCGCGGCCAGCTACTCGCGCGAGCGCATGCGCACCAACCGGCGCATCGCGGTACCGGTGGATGCGGTGGCCCGCTCGATTGCCGGCGCCATCGAGGGCTACGGCATCACTGTCGACACGATGCGGCTGCCCTACAGGCAGAAGCCGCATCCCGCCGTGTACGTGCAGTGATTCAGTACGTCTTGTAGGGCAGGAACTTGCCCGACAGCACCACGTTGACCCGGTCGCCCTTCGGGTCGGCCTGGCGCTGGATGTCCATGCTGAAGTCGATGGCGCTCATGATGCCGTCGCCGAACTCTTCATGGATCAGTTCCTTGATGGTGGTGCCATACACGCTCACCACCTCATACCAGCGGTAGATGAGCGGGTCGGTCGGCACCGGCGTGGGCAGCGAGCCCTTGTAGGGCACCACCTTCAGCCACTTCTGCTCTTCCGGCGTGAGGCCGAAGATCTTGCCGACGACCTTGGCCTGCTTGTCGTCGAGTGTCATCTGGCCGAGGCAGGCGGCGGTGGTCCACTCTTTGGAGAGACCTACCTTCCTGGCCACGTCGGCCCACTGGATGCCCTTGCTCACCTTGACGGTGATGATCTTCTCCGTGACGTCGTTGCGGTTCATGCGGTCTCCTGTTTGAACAGTCCGGAGCAAGCAACAGCCGTGCCGGAGGTCATCGGAACTTGCGCTCCGCTTCCTTGATGGGCTGGTCGTTGATGCTCGCGAAGCGGCGCTGCATGAGGCCGTTCTCCGCGAACTCCCAGTTCTCGTTGCCGTGGCTGCGATACCACTGGCCCGCGTCGTCGTGCCATTCGTACTCGAAGCGCACCGCGATGCGGTTGTCCATGAAGGCCCACAGCTGCTTCTTCAGCCGGTAGTCGAGCTCGCGCGCCCACTTGCGCGACAGGAACTCGACGACCTGCTCGCGGCCGTTGACGAACTCGGCGCGGTTGCGCCACTCGGTGTCGGGCGTGTAGGCCAGGCTCACGCGCACGGGGTCGCGCGAGTTCCAGGCGTCTTCGGCAGCCTGGACTTTCTTGATGGCGGATTCGAGGGTGAAGGGCGGCAGCGGCGGGCGTGATTCCATGAGGGTCTTTCAATGAAGTGGCAAGAGGGAATGCGCCGCAATGTGCCACATGTAGACAGACCTGTCTACATGCCTACAATCGCACCATGGACATCTCCGCACTGCCGGCGCGCGAGCGCATCCTGCTCACCGCGCACGACCTCTTCTATGCCGACGGCATCCGCGCCACCGGCATCGACCGCGTCATTGCCGCGTCAGGCGTCACCAAGGTCACGTTCTACCGGCACTTCCCGTCGAAGGACGACTTGGTGCGCGCCTTTCTCGACCACCGCCACGGCCTGTGGATGGCCTGGTTCGTCGACGCGCTGGGCCGGCGCGGCGCGCAGCAGCGCATCGAGGGCGGGCAGGCGCTGATGGTGCTGGCCGACGTGATGGCCGAGTGGTTCGCCGACCCGGTGTTTCGCGGCTGCGCGTTCATCAACTCGGTGGTGGAAATCGGCGCCAGCGTGCCCGGAGCCACAGGCATCGCGCGCGAGCACAAACGCGAGATGGTCGAAGTCATCGCCGGCCTGCTGCCCGACGGGCCGCAACGCATGGCGCTCGCGCAGGCGGCGGCGCTGGGCGTGGACGGCGCCATCGTCAAGGCGCAGATGGGCGACGCGGCACTGGCGCGCGAAGCCGTCGACGACCTGCGCCGGCTGCTTCAGGCACTGACGGCCACGCTCGCCGCAAGTTAGGCCCCGACATCGGCACCAGGAAGCGTTCGATACCATCGAACCCCGCTGCTTTCGCCGACAAGAAGATGGTTTCACCGCGTCTCCCCTCGACCCAGGGCCTCCAGGCCTTCGAGGCCGTAGCGCGCCTGCGCAGCGTCAACCTGGCGGCCGAAGAGCTCAGCGTGACGCCCAGCGCGGTGAGCCACCGCATTCGCCAGCTCGAGATTCTGCTGGAGCTCAAGTTCTTCACCGGCAGCGACTTCAGCCTCAGCGCCGACGGCATGGCCTACCTGGCCCGCGTGCGCGAGGCCATTGCGGCACTGCAGCAAGTGCCCGGCCGCGAGCCGGCGTCGCAGATGCGGCGGCTGCGCGTGGCCGTTACGCCCACCTTCTCGCGGCAGATACTGCTGCCCCGCCTCGCGCGCTTTCGCGACACCTACCCGAACATCGAGCTGATGCTGCAGGTGACGGCGCCGGTGCGCAATTCCACACTCGAAGAGGTCGACCTGGAGCTGCGCTTCGGCACCGGCCCCTTTCACGACCGCGAGTTCTGCCAGCTGCTGGCCGACGAGGTGTCGCCCGCGTGCAGCCCGGCCTACCTGCAGCGCCACGGCCCGTTCGAGGGCGGCTTCTCGACCGATGCCGAGGTGTCGCGCTCGCAGTTGCTGCGCACGCCGCTGGAGTCGTGGCGCACCTGGTTCAAGGCCTGCGGCATCGGCCTGCCCGAGCCCGCCACCGGCCACCAGCTCACCGACCTGGGCCTGGCGCTCGATGCGGCGGCGGAAGACTTCGGCGTGGTGCTGATGCATTTGAAGCTCGGCAGCGCCTGGCTCGACAACGGCCGGCTCGTGCGGCTGTCGCAGCGCAGCGTGCCTTCGCCCAACGCCTACTTCCTGTGCTGGCGGCCCGGCACCATGGAACGCTGGGAATGCGCCACCTTCGTCGAGTGGCTGCGGCAGGCGCTGCGGGACTGAATTCTTTTCAGCAGAAGCCCCGGCTTTTTTCAGATGGCCGGGCTGGGCAGCTGCAGATAATGTCCGGTTAGCCCCCGCCAACCCACAAAGACCATCCAGGAGACGCCCCGTGCCCGACCTTTCCAAGATCACCAGCATCGAAGACCTGCGGGTGATCGCCAAGCGGCGCGTGCCGAAGATGTTCTACGACTACGCCGATTCCGGCGCCTGGACCGAGGGCACCTACCGCGCCAACGAGAGCGACTTCCAGAAGATCAAGCTGCGCCAGCGCGTGGCGGTGAACATGGAAGGCCGCTCGCTGCGCACCACCATGGTCGGCCAGGAAACCGCCATGCCGGTGGCCATTGCGCCCACCGGCCTCACCGGCATGCAGCACGCCGACGGCGAGATCCTCGGCGCCCGCGCGGCCAAGGCCTTCGGCATTCCGTTCACGCTGTCGACCATGAGCATCTGCTCGCTCGAGGACATCGCAGAGCACACCGGCCGACATCCGTTCTGGTTCCAGCTCTACGTCATGAAGGACCGCGACTTCATCGAGCGCCTGATCGAGCGCGCCAAGGCCGCCAACGTCACGGCCCTGCAGCTCACGCTCGACCTGCAGATCCTGGGCCAGCGCCACAAGGACATCAAGAACGGCCTCACCGCGCCGCCCAAGCCCACCATCAAGAACCTCATCAACCTCGCCACCAAGCCGGCCTGGTGCATGGGCATGCTGGGCACCAAGCGCCGCACCTTCGGCAACATCGCGGGCCATGCCAAGGGCGTGAAAGACCTGTCCTCGTTGTCGTCGTGGACCGCCGAACAGTTCGACCCCGCGCTCAGCTGGGCCGACGTGGAGTGGATCAAGAAGCTCTGGGGCGGCAAGCTCATCCTCAAGGGCGTCATGGACGTGGAAGACGCGCGCCTGGCCGCCAACAGCGGCGCCGATGCGCTCATCGTGTCGAACCACGGCGGCCGCCAGCTCGACGGCGCGCCCTCTTCCATCGCGGCGCTGCCCGCCATCGTGGAAGCGGTGGGCAGCGAGATCGAGGTGTGGATGGACGGCGGCATCCGCAGCGGCCAGGACGTGCTCAAGGCCCGCGCGCTGGGCGCACGCGGCACGCTCATCGGCCGCAGCTTCCTGTACGGGCTGGGCGCCTACGGCCAGCCCGGCGTGACGCGCGCGCTGCAGATCATCCAGAAGGAACTCGACATCACCATGGCCTTCTGCGGCCGCACGAACATCGACGACGTCGATTCGAGCATCCTGCTGCCCGGCACGTTCTAGGGCCTGTGGCCTGTGCGAAGGCCACTTCGGGGGTAGGCCGATGCGGCGCCGGCTGACACGGCGCACCCACGTGCGGGCGCAGAATGTTTTGGCAACAACAACATCGCCTGCACGGCGGCAAAGGCACCATGAGCGCAGTCACGCCTACCCATGGAGGCCAGACGGCTTCCTCTTCTTCGTCTTCTTCGTCCCCACCGCACTACAGCGCTGAAGAAAAACGCCACCGCGTCTTCGCGATCATGGCGGCCTCGTCGGGCAACCTGGTCGAGTGGTTCGACTTCTACGTGTATGCCTTCTCGGCGCTGTACTTCGCGCCGGCCTTCTTTCCCAAGTCAGACCCCACCGCGCAATTGCTGAACACCGCCGGCGTGTTCGCGGCCGGCTTCCTCATGCGGCCCATCGGCGGATGGCTGTTCGGCCGCGTGGCCGACCGGCTCGGGCGCAAGACCTCGATGCTGATCTCCGTCACCATGATGTGCGGCGGCTCGCTGGTCATCGCGGCGCTGCCCACCTATGCGCAGATCGGTGCGTGGGCGCCCTTCCTGCTGCTCATCTGCCGCCTGTTCCAGGGCTTGTCGGTAGGCGGTGAATACGGCACCACCGCCACCTACATGAGCGAGGTCGCGCTGCGCGGCCAGCGCGGCTTCTTCTCGTCGTTCCAGTACGTCACGCTCATCGGCGGGCAACTGCTGGCGGTGCTGGTCATCGTGGCGCTCGAACAGCTGCTGACCGAAGCCGAACTCAAGGCCTGGGGCTGGCGCATTCCCTTCGTCATCGGCGCCATCGCCGCCGTGGTCGCGCTGCTGCTGCGCCGCACGCTGCATGAAACGCAGAGCGCCGAGGCCCGCAAGAACAAGGAGGCCGGCAGCATGGCGAGCCTCTTCAAGCACCACACGCCGGCCTTCCTGACGGTGCTGGGCTACACGGCCGGCGGCTCGCTCATCTTCTACACCTTCACCACCTACATGCAGAAGTACCTGGTGAACACGGT
Source organism: Variovorax sp. (assembly GCF_965279555.1). Taxonomy (NCBI): domain Bacteria; kingdom Pseudomonadati; phylum Pseudomonadota; class Betaproteobacteria; order Burkholderiales; family Comamonadaceae; genus Variovorax; species Variovorax sp. Next base: position 3,714,631 of record NZ_OZ257247.1, read on the forward strand.
GCACCTGCCCATCAAGACAGCGAGCTACGTCATGACCGGCGCGCTGTTCGTCTACATGTGCATGCAGCCGGTATTCGGCGCGCTGTCGGACCGCATCGGGCGGCGCAACAACATGCTGCTGTTCGGCGGACTCGGCGCGCTGGCCACGGTGCCCATTCTCACGGCCTTGCAGCACACCACCAGCCCGGTGCTGGCCTTCGTGCTCATCATCGTGGCCCTGGCCATCGTGAGCTTCTACACCTCCATCAGCGGCATCGTGAAGGCCGAGATGTTCCCGCCCGAAGTGCGCGCACTGGGCGTCGGGCTGGCCTACGCGGTAGCGAACGCCATCTTCGGCGGCTCGGCGGAATACGTGGCGCTGGGCCTCAAGTCGCTGGGCCACGAGTCGGCCTTCTTCTGGTACGTGAGCGCGATGATGGTCCTCGCCTTCGTCGTCAGCCTGCGCCTGCCGCGGCAGGCCAGCTACCTGCATCACGATCACTGAGGGCGCAAAACCCCTTTGTTCGGGCAATTCAGACCCGAAGCGACGGGACATACTTCCGGCCTCCAAGAGGAAAGAGGCATGAAGTCAAAGCTGGAAACAGCCATGGTGTGCGGCGTTGCCGTGCTCGTCTACGGCGCGCTGATCGGCGTCTTCGCGGCCTATCCACCAGCCGCCACCGGCGACTGGGCCGCATGGGCCCAGGCCTTCGGCTCGGTCACCGCCATTGGCCTGGGGCTGTGGGTCGTGCAGCGGCAGCACACGCTGGAAATGCAGCGCCGCGAGGCACGCAAGCTGGCGGCGCGGCTTTCAGTGCACCAGGGGGCGCTGCAACTGATCAACGCGGTTTATGTGGTCGCGGAGAAGGTCAAGTCGCACCCCGACGAAACCGCGCTCGACCTGCTTCACCTGTCGCTCGAAGTCGAAGGCATCACGTCCGCGCTGGCGAACGTCGACCACCTGCGTTTCGAGACCCCGCGTGCGATCGACGCACTGCTGGCGGCGCAGGCGGCTTCGAGAAAACTGCTGGCGCATCTGCAGCGGGCATATGACCTGTCGCTCGATGGGCGGGGGCACAAGTGGGCGCCGGTGAAGGAGTTTGCAGAGCAGGCCAGTGCTTTGGTGAAGCCGCCGATGGAGGCGTTTCGGATGGAAGTCGCCGAGGCGGAGAAAGTGGTGGCGCTGGGCTGAGGCCGGGGCTGCAAACATCGCGTGGCTATACTGCCGCCGTCATGTCAAAAACAGGCGTGATCGGGATTGGCCTCCCGCTGAAATCACTGCGACGCAAGCCGCAGTCACCCCGCAGGGTCTGCGGCTTCGTCGTTCGTGCCTCCAGTTTTGGCGGCTCGATGGGCGGGCGCGAGCCCGGCCGGTTTCACGCAAGTGGTTTCCCGGTAGGCCAACCCGTCGAGCCGCCGCCTCCGATTGGCCTCGGGTGCGTCGGTTTCAGCAAACCGAAACCCTTGGAGGCCAAACATGGCTGCATTTGCTCGCGCGTCCGCGCACATCCCTTCGCTCCCCGCATCCTCAGAAACCGCCAGCGTCGAATCGCTTGCCCTGCAGGCATGCGACGACATCGACAGCCTTCACGAGGTGCGGCGTGCGTATGCGGGCCTCGAGAAGCTCATCGCTTCACAGGCAGTGACCGACACGGAAGAGATTCATCCGACCCGCACCGAACTCAGCGCGCTGGTGCGAGTGGTCAATGACGAGCTGCAGCGGCGGATCGAAAAGGCCGACACCACGGTTCAGGCGCTACGTGCCTTGTTGGGTGAAGGCTGTTTGCAATGAACACGGGCAGCCTTCAATGCCACGCCACCAGCAGGCTGCAAACGAGCATGCCGCCCAACACAGGCAACCACAATCGCCGCTCGCGCCTGCTGGGTGTCATTGCATTGGCGACGCAACCCAGCACGCAATAGCCGACGACGATCCACGCGCCAAAGCGTGATCCCGCATGAAATTCCGGCAACGCCCATTGCACCCGGGCCAGGATGACCAGACTGGCTAGGCCCAACAGCAAGATCGAAAGCAAGGGAATGATTCGGGCAAGCAAAGGCAATCGCCCGCGCCATCTGCCACCACAGGTGAATTCCCCCCAGGGCATCCCCAGCACGAGCGCTGCCTGGAAGCTGGCAACCACGGCGCAGGCCAATAAGAAAACAGGCTGCATAGTGGGTCATGCATTCATCCTACGGTCTTCCGCTGAAATGAGGATGAAGGTCTGCTGAGCAAGAACTTAAGCCACCACGGTGGCATGGTTTACACCAACCGCCCCCTTGAAAGCCGGGGCGATTCATGGCGGTGATAAACAAGATCCGAAGAGGAGACCGGGTCCGAGGAAGGTTCGCGACAAACTGGCCGTTGCAAATTTACTTCGGCCTTTGCAAGTCTGGAAGCACCTCGATGCCGATGCGGACCCCGAGTCTTGACGCCAAAAGCATAGGCTCGGGCATGAGATCGCTGCCGATATTGAGCACCCCAGGTAACTGCACGATCACATGCAACTCACCACCGGATGACAGCAGCCGAGAAACGAAATCTTTTCGCCCTTCCAACCATCCGAGGATTTCGCCGACTTCGTCAAAAAATAGCCTCTGCCCCTCCGTCCATGAGACGTGCCCCCACATGGTGTCTCCGTGACCACCCTCACCTGCATTCCAGGAGTAATCGGGCTCCATCCCCAGCACAGCCGTGATTTCGCTCACCGGTATGTTCGTATTTTTTATCAGCAATCGGATGCTGTAGTAGTACGCAGTCTTCGTAGCGAAGTCACTCAGTTCTCGTTCACTCATCACCAATCTCCTCGTTGTTTACGACCGCGATCCTGCTTCCACGAGGGCTCTCTGTCCTTACTGCAAAGAACTTTCCTCCCAAGGAGTTCGGTCCAGCTTTAAATCGACGGGCTCTCGCTGAAATCGCTGCGCCTAAAGCCGAGGTCAACCTTCTACGCCATGTGGTTAAGAGCATCTCTGCTCATTGAAAGCCTATCTCGACTTTTGCAAAGCAAAGGCATCTCATTGCCCAACTTTCTCGCCGACATAGCGAAGCAGCGGAGCAACATGGGCCAGCATGATGGAGACGGCTTGATCTTTGTCATCAAGAATTGCCGACAAAAACTCCCAGTCGTCATAAAGTTGCCCGTGATCAAAGCTTTCTGGCTTCTTAGCGAAGTCATACCGCTCTCCTTCGGCCACGTCCCAGTAGCCGTCGTTTTCGAGCTTGACACTGATCTGCCCAAGGTCATGTTCCATGTGATCGAAAATTCGATTGATCACCAACCGGAGTTCGGTGAGATTTATCTCAAGTGCCATTTGTTCGCTCAGATTCTTCTAGCTGTTTTTTGAGATTGGCTATCTGACGCCGCGAACTGGCGATGCGGCTCGCGAGCGTGCCGTTGGCGTTGTAGGCGTAGCTGACCTGCTGCACGCTGCCGTTGATCAGAGTCTGCTTCTTGAAGGTGACGCGGCCGAAGGCGTCACGGGTGTACTCGGTGGTGCCGCTGCGGTCGATGATCTCCAACAGATTATGGCCGCGCACCCTCGTCAGCACGAGCGAACCTCACCGTCCTTTGCTGAATTTTGTCTACCCCCACAAATTCACCTTCCCCGACCATACTGACAGCATACGTCGCGTACTCGAACTTGGAACTGGGGAGCGGCCGACCGTCCTTGCTCATATATTTTCTCTTGAAGTTCGTGCCATCAAATGACCACTCGCCAGCATACGATACCTCTACGGCTTCTCCCTTTGAGTCGACGAATTTTTCGATTTCGCGGAATGCACCATCTTGATCAACCTTTGTGACGGCACGAGTCTTGGTTCCTTCGAAGTCGATCTCACTAAGCCACGTACCGACCAACTTTTGTCGGATGTTGTCTTCCGCGAGAGGACTTTTTTTCTCACACGAAACAATCGCAATCAGCAGCAGAGCAAGAACTAGTAATTTCAGTGCGCGCATAAGGTATTAGGGGTGACACGGCAGCTAGCACCACGTCCGCAGACGCAGCACTACTCTTGCGAATCATCGGGCTCAACATAGACATCGAACTGTAGTTCAACACCATGCTCGGCAAGCATTCGCATCAACGTGGGCGGAAGAACTGGGCCGCCGCCACGCCCGCTGCTTGCCCAGAAGCATGAAATGAACGCTCTGCTTCCGAAGGCGTGCATATCGTCGATTGATCGATTCGGCGCCAGCTGCTTCAACAACCACGCAATGTGATCTCCAAGCTCCAAACTCTCGACCATATCTTTGGAGGAGAGACGCCAGAAGTAGCGGGAAGGAACCGCCGGAGTAATTCGCAGCATGCCTCCCAACCTGGCGCGTCGCTTGATCAATTCCGGGGATTGCGTGTCAACAACGTCGTTGGATACCAAGCCAAGCACTCTCTGTGCAGTAACGCTGAGTTGGTCATCTGTATCGCTGCTAATAACTAAAGAACAGTAAGTTCGCATGACTACTCTTCTCCTCCACGTCCATACCCACCGCCGCCGCCCCGAATCAGTTCATTGACATTGGGCCGTTTATCGCCTTTGCTTTTTCCGCCTCGACCGCTTTTGCTCCCTTTTCCTCGCTCACCAGACTCTTTGTAGTCCTGATAAAGGGCATCGCAGACCTGCTTGTTGGGAATGTCGACTCCCCCGTAGTACGGTTTTTGTTTGTGCCACCAATCCTTGAAACCCTGATCCCTGCCGTACCCAAACCATGGATCGGCACTTGCAACGAGGCCCAATGGATCCATGAAGAGTAGCGGGTTCAGTTCGGCATAGGCAAATGGATTCCACCCGCCATCCAGCCCGATGGGATCAGGCTGGCTGTACCGCCCCGTCCTACTGTCATAGCTCCTGAAGTAGTTGTAGAACAGCCCCGACTCCTCATCTCCATACTGCCCCGGGTACCGCAGGTTGAACCTCACCTCCGCGATGTTCGTGGTGCCCGGGTTCGGTGTTGTCTCCGTGTTGGCGAACCTACTCCTTGCCGTGGTGGGCTTGTCTTCCCCGAACGCGCTGTAGCCCCACTGCCAGACCGCCTGCCCATTCGCATTCGCGAGCTTCCGTGGCGTATTCAGGTGATCGCTGTGCACGGCATAGGTGTTGCCATTGACGATGGCCGCAATCGGCATCGGCCCGTTGCCCGTCGGCAGGTAGATGTACTGGCTCTGCCCCGCACTGTTCGTGCCACCGCTGCCCACCTCCGCGATCAGCGTGCCCTGCTCGTCGTAGACGTAGGCATAGCCCAGTTGCTCCGCCTGTGTTGTCGTTGGACTCCACAGCTTCGTGAAGAACGCGATCAGGCTCTGCATGAACCCCGGGTCGGCCGCATTGCCCTGGCTCGGCGGATACAGCGGCTCCGTCTTGAACACCCGCTGCCCCAGCGCGTTGTGCGCGTAGCGCGTGGTCGGGCTGGTGTCCGTGGCACCTGTGGTCGATGCCGCCAGGCGCCCTTCGGCGTCGTAGGTGTAGCTGCGCAGGCCATCCGTCATCATGTCGCCGTTGGCGTTGTAGCCGTAGGTGACGCTGGTGTTGCTCGCGCCGTTGATGGTCTGGCTGAAGCCCGTGAGCCGGTTGCTCGTTGCACCCACCGTGTAGGTGCGGCTGGTGGTCTGGCCGTTCAGGGCCCGGGTGCTGCTGCTTCGGTTGCCGTTGGCGTCGTAGCCGAAGCCTGCGGTGTTGCCCGTGGCGTTGAAGCTCACGATGCGGCCCACCGCGTTGTAGCCCACGCTCCAGGTGATGTTGCCGCTTGCGATAGTGTTGTGCGTCGGGTCGCTGTCGCCGGGCTGGTAGAGGTTCTGCGTCAGGCTGGTGATGCGCCCGGCTGCGTCGTAGACGTAGCTGCTGAACTCGGTGCCGGTCAGCCGGCCTGCGGTGTCGTAGGCGCGGCTGGCTGCGATGGCCGGGCTCGAGAACGCCCAGCTCCACGCCGTGGGCTGGCCCAGCGGGTTCCAGGCGATGCCGCTGACCAGCGGGGTGCCGTTCCAGTTCAGGCCTGTCAGGCGCCCGGTGCTGTCGTAGACATGCGAGAGGCTTCCCCCGTTGGGGTAGCCGATGCTCGCGAGCGTGCCGTTGGCGTTGTAGGCGTAGCTGACCTGCTGCACGCTGCCGTTGATCAGGGTCTGCTTCTTGAGAGTGACGCGGCCGAAGGCGTCGCGGGTGTACTCGGTGGTGCCGCTGCGGTCGATGATCTCCGACAGATACCCTTTGCTGTTGGCCGTGAGGTCGTAGCGCAGGGTGGTGGTCTTGCCGTCGGCGAAGACCAGGCCTGTGGGGCGGCCCAGGGCATCGCGGGTGATGGTGGTGGCCTGGCCCAGGGCGTCGGTGATCTGGCTGGGCAGGCCGAGGTTGTCGTACTGGGTGTTGGCGGTGCCGACGTCGGCGCTGGCTTCGGTGGTGGCGTTGCCTTGGGCGTCGCGCCCATACGCAGTCACGACGCCCTTGAAGTCCTTGGCTTCGGTGATGGCGTCCAGGGCGTTGTACTTCAGGGTGGCTGTGGCGTTGGCCGCGTCGGTCACGGCCTTGACGCGGCGCAAACCGTCCAGGCCGTACTGGGTGCTCTGGTTCAGGCCGTTGGTGTTGCGTGTGAGTTCGCCATTCGCGTCGTAGCCGAAGGTGCTGGTCTGGTTGGGGCCTTCAGTCTTCGAGGACAGCCGGTTGATGTTGTTGACTGCACGGGCCACGCTCCAGGCCACGTTGCCGGCGCTGTCCTTGATCTGCTCAGCGGTGCGGTTGCCCATACCGTCGAGGGTGTAGGTGCCGGACTCGCCGCGGTTGTTGCTCCAGCCTGTGAGGCGGTGGGCTGCGTCGTAGGTGTACGTGAGGACAAGGCCTGTGGGCAGGGAGACTGTCTCTACCGTGCCGTAGGGCTTGTAGGTGAGGACGGTGGTCTGGCCGCCCACTGTCTGGGTCAGCAGACGGTCGCGGGCGTCGTAGGTGTAGGTGGTGACGAGGCCGTTGGGGGCCGTCGAACTCACGACGCGGTTGGCGTTGTCGTAGCCATAGCTGGTGACGTGACCTAGTGCATTCGTCGATGTGAGTACGTTGCCTCGCACGTCGTAGGTGTAGCTGGTGACTGCGCCGTTGGGCTCGGTGGCTGTAGCGACCAACTGTTGGGCGTTGTAGGTCCACTGCCAGACCTGCGCCTTGTTCGTCACCGTATCCGTGATGGTCTTCGACAGCGTGTTGCCGAAGGCATCGTAGGTGTAGGCCGTGGTACGACCGGCTTCCGTCACGAGCACAGGCAACGCAAAGGTCGCGTGCCATTGAGTGGTCACCGTCTGGGCATCGGGAGTGCCAGAGGCGTAGACCACGGTCGTAGGTAAACGGCGGGCGACATCCCATGTCGTCGTGGTGACCGCCCCCTTGAAGTCGGTCTCCTTGGTGATCAGGCCATTGGCATCCTGCACGCGACTGGCTGCGTCGCTCTTGCCTTCGCCAGAGGGCAACGAGCCCCCAGTCACAGCAAGCTTACCGAGCGTGGTGCCGTAGCTGTAGTTGCGGCTCGTGCCCAGCGGATCGACCACCGTGGCGGAGCTCGAGGACGGATAGCTGACCTGGTAATTGTCCACGGCGCCCGCCAGTTGGGTGCTGATTGCACGGCCTGTGCTGTCATACGCGAACGTGCCCCAGCGAACACCGGATTCATCGAAGATGCCGGTCAGCCCTTGAGGGAACGACGCGTTCTCGTAGACGAAGTTGTGGCCCTTGCCGTCGGGGTACAGGACCGAGGACAGGCGGCCTGCACCGTCGTAGGCGTAAGCGATGAAACGCCCATCCGGGGTCGCGATGGTGGTCAACTGGCCAGCACCGTTGTACCCAAACGCGAGGGTGCGACCGAAGTTGTTCGTAACGGTGGCCAGCCGCCCTGCACCATCGTAGTTGTAAGTAGTGGCCCATCCATTGCGGTCCATCGCAACCCGCAGCCTGCCTGAGCCATCGAAGCTGAGCGTGCTGTCGTCATCGGCGCGGCGATAGCTCCATGTGCCGGATGGGAGTTGGATCAGAGTGTCCGTGCTGTTGCCGGCAGTCCAAGTGGTGGCGCCAGGCGCCCGGCCGAAGGTGCGCACGTACCCTTCACCTGTGGTGATGGCAACGCCCAACGGGTCCGCGCTAGGCGTGGAGACCAGCTTGGTGCCGAAGTTGTGTGACCAGACCTGGCCAAGTGGGTTGCTGGCCCGGGTCGGATCGCCGGCCCAATTGCTTCGGTAGGTGCGAGTAAAGGACAAGGCGCCGGCGCCAGCGTCGAACCAGTCGGTTTCCGAGCGGTATTTTTCTGCGCTGGCAGGGAATATCGGAGTCGCCGTGCTCTGCCCGTCTATGCGACAAGCCTGAGGCTCAGGGGTAGCAGGTATGCAGCCGGTCTGAGTGCCATCCTCTTGATAGCCACGATTGCATTCGCAGCCGTTCGAGCTCAACGCACTATTTGACGGGCAGATAGCGCCACCATACTTCCATCCATAGTTGTAGACCCATGCGCACCCCGTATTGAGTTGGCCAATTGCGCAATACGAAGCACCTCCGCCCCAATCCAGCCATGGACCGCTTCCGCATTGAGGGTTTGCTGGATGGTCGAATCGAGTGCAGACCTGAAAGCCCCAGCTGTTCGTCCAGGACGGCATATGTGGATTCCAAGCGCTGGCTTGTACCCATTGATGCCTTGCGATTGCCATCGCGGTGCCTGCCGATTTTGTGTACACATAGGATCCATTGACCGGCATGGCAACACCGTTGTACTGAAAATATCCTACTTCTTCGCCGGGGAACGCGGCCGTCGCCGTCCGGCCGAGCACCGCGATAAAGACGACAGCGGAGCAGAGCACTCTGTTTGCGATAGCCCGTCGAGCTGACGAATGCTCCTGAGTGCTAGGCTTCGCAGAGACATATATGACGCCTCGCTGCGCCCGTGCAAATGTTCTTACAGGCCAAAGCGTGGAACAAATGGCCCACTGCAGCAGTCTCAGCATTCCCAGACCCTCCCTCGTTCTGCAAAGATTCTGTGGTCGCGGCTTCGCACTTAGCGCAACGCCCCGACTTCCTTTTTTCTTGCACGGATCACCCCTCAAGTGACGCGCGCCGACTCACTGCGCGCTCCCTACAAGTTGTTTCAGATTAGCCGAAAGACCGCAGGCAGACAACGGCAGATCAATGACAAAGCGATTTCAGCAAGCGCTTGAGCATATGGACCGGCAATACCCAAACTGTCGCGAACAAATCACCAGCACCTACAACTCAAATATCCTCCCCATCCCCACCCACTTCTCTCCCACAGGCGTCCAAGGCGTAGCCGCCTGAAACTTCCACATAAGTTCTTCCCACTCCCTGATCTTCGGATCATTCTTCGAAGCCAGCGCCATCGCTTCCGCGTCATACCGCGCGTCGTCCGTCTCCATCAGCATCACCATCCGCGTACCCAGCCGATAGATCTCCATCGCAGTCACGCCATGCGCGACAAGATGCGCCCGCACCTCGGGCCATATCTCGCGGTGATACGCCTCGTACTCGGCAATCAACGCCGGATCGTCCTTCAGATCGAGGGCAAGGCAATGGCGCATGAAAACTCCAGTCCAAGAAAATCAGGTCAACGCCCGGTCCAGGTGCGTATACCCGCCGTCCACGAACACCCACTGTCCCGTCGTGTGCGAAGCGCGCTCCGACAGCAGGAACACGACGTTGTCCGCAATCTCCTGCGGCGTGGTCATGCGGTGCCCGAGCGGGATCTTGCTGGTGATCTCTTCCAGCTTGCGGTCGGGTTCGTCGAAGGCCGATATCCATCGCTGGTAAAGCGGCGTCATCACTTCGGCAGGAATCACCGCGTTCACGCGCACGCCGTCTTCCAGCAGCGACGCGGCCCACTCGCGCGTCAGCGACAGTTGCGCGCCCTTGGCCGCCGTGTAGCCGCTGGTGTTGCCCTGCCCCGTCACTGCGGTCTTCGACGAGATGTTGACGATCGCGCCCCTGCTCGCCTTCAGATGCGGCAGGCAGTAGTGCGCCATCACGTAGCAATGGATGAGGTTGCGCTCGAGCGAACCTATGAAGGCCTCGCGCCCTGCTTCCAGGCCCACGCTGTCGTTCACGCCGGCGTTATTGACCAGCCCGTCGATGCGGCCGAACTCCGCGGCGGTGTCGGCCACGGCCTTGGCGCAAGCCGCCTCCTCCATCAGCTCGAACTGAAAGAACCGCATGCGCGGCTGCAGCGCGCGCAGCGCTTCTTCGAACGGCGCATCGAGCGGATTCTTGCCGCAGATCACCGGCACCGCGCCCTCGCTCGCCAGCGTCATGGAGATGGCAGCGCCAATGCCGCTGCCGCCGCCGGTGACGAGCACCACCTTGTCTTTCAGATGCAGGTCCATGGTCGGGAGATGCCTTTCGTTTGGTGTGATCCGGTCTCAGCCCCGAAAGCGGTAGCGTTCGAGCGATTCGGGTTTCATGGTGATGGAGAAGCCCGCGCCCTTCGGCGGCATGTAGGCCGCATTGCGGATCTCGCAGGGTTCGATGAAGTGCTCGTGCAGATGGTCGACATACTCGACCACGCGGCCTTCGCGCGTGCCGGAGATGCAGAGGTAGTCGATCATCGACAGGTGCTGCACGTACTCGCAAAGGCCCACGCCGCCGGCATGCGGACAAACGGGCAGCTTGTACTTCGCGGCCATGAGCATCACGGCAAGGATCTCGTTCACGCCGCCAAGGCGGCATGCGTCGATCTGCACCACGTCGATGCCGCCGCGCATGATGAACTGCTTGAACATGATGCGGTTCTGGCACATCTCGCCCGTGGCCACCTTCACGGGCGCCACGCCTTCGCGGATCTTGCGGTGGCCCTCGACGTCGTCGGGGCTGGTGGGCTCCTCGATGAACCACGGCTTGGCAAAGGCCAGTTGTCGCACCCAGTCGATGGCCTGGTCGACTTCCCAGACCTGGTTGGCGTCGATCATCAGGTGGCGGTCGGGGCCGAGCACTTCGCGCGCCACCGTCAGGCGGCGGATGTCGTCCTGCAGGTCGCGTCCCACCTTGAGCTTGATGTGGTTGAAGCCGGCGTCCACAGCCTCCTGCGCGAGCATGCGCAGCTTCTCGTCGGAGTAGCCGAGCCATCCGGCCGACGTGGTGTAGCAGGGGTAGCCCTCGGCCTTGAGCGTGGCGATGCGCCCGGCCTTTCCCTTCGCAGCTTCGGTGACGAGCGCCAGCGCCTCTTCAGGCGTGATGCAGTCGGTGATGTAGCGGAAGTCGATGCAGCGCACGAACTCCTCGGGGCTCATGTCGGCCACCAGCTGCCACACGGGCTTGCCTTCGGACTTGGCCCACAGGTCCCACATCGCGTTGACCACAGCGCCGGTGGCCAGGTGGATCGCGCCCTTGTCGGGGCCGATCCATCGCAGCTGGCTGTCGGAGGTGACGTGGCGCCAGAAGCGCCCCATGTCCTCTGCCACCCATGCAAGGTCGAGCCCCACCACCAGATGGCGCATGGCCTCGATGGCCGCGCAGCAGATCTCGTTGCCGCGCCCGATGGTGAATGTGAGGCCGTGGCCCTCGAGCCCCGGCTGGTCGGTTTCGAGCACGACATACGCCGCCGAATAATCCGGGTCGGGGTTCATCGCGTCGGAGCCGTCCAACTGCTGCGAGGTGGGAAAGCGCACGTCGAGCACGCGCATCGATCGGACTGTGGTCATGCTCAGTCGTACAGCACGGCTGCGATCTTGGGGTCGGCAATGTTGGTCTTGTCGTACCAGAAGAACCCGGTGTCCACCACCTTCGGCAGCTTCTCGCCCTTGATCGCCTTCACCGCCATCTCCACGGTCTTGTAGCCCATGCCCACCGGGTTCTGCGTGATGGCGCCGGCCATGCTGCCGTCCATGATCGCGTTCTTCTGCTGCTTGCCGGAGTCGTAGCCGATGATCACGACCTTGCCGTTGCGCTTCATCTCTTTCACGCCGTTGACCACGCCGATGGCGGAGCCCTCGTTGGCGCCGAAGATGCCCTTGAGGTTGGGCGAGGCCTGCAAGATCGACTTGGTGATCTCGGTCGACTTGAGCTGGTCGCCGCCGCCGTACTGCACGCTCACGATCTTGATGTTCGGGTAGGTCGACTTGATGCGGTTGACGAAGCCGTCGCGCCGGTCCACGCCGGTGCGGCTGGTCTGGTCGTGCACCACCAGCGCCACTTCGCCGCTCTTGCCGATCAGCTCGGCCATCTTGTCGGCGGCCAGCGCGGCGGCGGCCTTGTTGTCGGTCGTCGTGGTGGTCACGGGTATGTCGCTGTCCACGCCGGAGTCGAAGGCCACCACCGGTATCTTCGCGGCCTGGGCCTTCTTCAGCAGCGGGATGGCAGCCTGGCTGTCGAGCGCGGCAAAGCCGATGGCCTGCGGCTTCTTGGGGCCAGCGCGGCGGAGAGCATGTCGATCTGCTTGTCGACCATGGCCTCGGTCTCGGGGCCTTCGAAAGTGACCTTGACCTTGAAGTCCTTCGCGGCCTGCTCGGCGCCCGACTTCACGGCCTGCCAGAACTGGTGCTGGAAGCCCTTGGACACGAGCGGGATGTAGACCTCCTGTGCCTGCTGCGCGTGCGCCGCAAAGCCCGACAGGCCGATGAGGGCCGCACCCAAAGTGGTGGTGACTGCTCTTCTCTGGATCATGCGATGTCTCCTGTGGTTGTGAAATCAGCTCAATGCTTGCTGCCGCCGCGCCGGCGCAGAATGTCCGCGTACACGGCAAGAATGATGATCACGCCCGTGACCACGGTCTGCCACTCTTGCGCGACCGAAAGAATGCGCAGGCCGTTGGTCAGCACGCTCATGATGAAGGCGCCGATGATCGTGCCGACGATGGTGCCGGTGCCACCGCTGAGCGACGTGCCGCCGATGACCACCGCAGCAATCGCATCGAGTTCGTAGCCCTGCCCCAGCGCAGGCTGCGCCGAGTTCAGGCGCGAGGCAATCAGCAGACCCGCAATGCCGCAGATGCCGCCGCTCACCGTGTAGACCACGACCTTCCAGAAATCGGTGTTCACGCCGGAGAGCCGCACCGCTTCTTCATTGCTGCCGAGCGCGAAGGTGTAGCGCCCCAGGATGGTCTTGTTGAGCACGATGCTCGCGGCAACGGCCACCAGGAACAGGATGAGCACCGCATTCGGAATCGGCAGCGACGGGATGACATAGCCGATCAGCGAATCCTGCGAGACGGCTGTAAAGCCCGGCGTGTCGTTGAAGTAGATCGGCTTGGTGCCCGATATCACCAGCGACAGGCCCTTGAGCAGCATCATCATGCCCAGCGTGGCAATGAACGGCGGTATCTTGAGCTTGGCAATCAGCACGCCCGACACGAAGCCGGCCACCGCGCCGAAAAGGATCGCGGCCGCAATGCCGAGCGCGAGCGGCATGCCCATGTAGGTGAGCACCACGCCGGCCATGACGGCGCAGAAGGTCATCAGCGTGCCCACCGACAGGTCGATGCCCGAAGTGATGATGACGAAGGTGCAGGCAATCGCCAGCACGCCGTTCACCGCGGTCGATTGAAGAATGCTCACCAGGTTGTCGGCCTGCAGGAACTGCGGAGACGCGATGCTGAAGAACACCATCAGCACGATCAGGCTGGCGAAGGCCAGCATCTTCTGCCGCGTGGCCGGACGAAAGAGCCGCGCCTTCAGCGAGAAGCCGGGCGTGGCAGCGGTGGTGGCGGTGGGGTTCGTCAAGGGGTGTCTCCAGTCGTCGTCAGGGGGCGGTGGCGGCTTCGCGGCGGGTGGCGAGCTGCATGATCTTTTCCTGCGAGGCTTCGCGCCCCGCCAGTTCGCCGGTGATGCGGCCTTCGCACATCACCAGCACGCGGTGGCTCATGCGCAATATCTCGGGCAACTCCGACGAGATGATCACGATGGCCTTGCCCTGCTCTGCCAGCGCGTTGAGCAGGCGGTAGATTTCGGCCTTGGCACCCACGTCGATGCCGCGCGTGGGCTCATCGAAGAAGAGCACGCCGCAGTCGCGCAGCAGCCACTTGGCGATGACGATCTTCTGCTGGTTGCCGCCCGAGAGCAGCCGCACCTGCTGGTGGGTCGAGGGCGTCTTGATGTTGAGCTGCTTCACGTAGCGCCGGCCGGCGGCCTCGATGGCCGCCTGGTCGAGGAACACGCCCATCGACACGAACTTCTTCATGCTGGGCAACACGATGTTGGTTTCCACGTCCATGCCCGTCGCCAGGCCGAAGTGCTTGCGGTCTTCCGAGAGGTAGCCGATGCCGTGCGACATCTTGCGGCGACCTGATCGACACCTTCTTGCCGCGCACGCGGACTTCGCCCGAGTCGATGGCGTCGGCGCCGAACACGGCGCGCGCAAGCTCAGTGCGGCCCGCGCCCATGAGCCCCGCAAAGCCAAGGATCTCGCCTTTGCGCAGCACGAAGCTTGCATCGCGCACCATCGAGCCGCGGTTGATGCCCCTGGCCTCAAGCACGATCTCGTTGCCCGAGGTGTCGGGAAATTCGTTCTCCACATCGGTGAGCTGGCGCCCCACCATCATGGCAATGAGCGAATCCATCGGCGTTTCGGCCATCGGCACGGTGGCGATGTACTGGCCGTCGCGCATTACGGTCACGCGGTCGGCAATGCGCTTGAGTTCGTCCATCTTGTGCGAGATGTAGACCACGGCCACGCCCTGCGACTTGAGCTGCCCGATGATGCGGAACAGGTCGGCCACTTCCTCGTTGTTCAGCGCGGCGGTGGGCTCGTCCATGATGAGCACGCGCGAATCGAAGGACAGCGCCTTGGCGATCTCCACCATCTGCTGCCTGGCCACCGTGAGTTCGCCCACCGGCGTGCGCGGGTCGAGCCGCAGGTTCATGCGCTCGAATATGCGTTGCGTCTCCGCGCGCATGGCCTCCTCGTCGATGAACAGGCCCAGGCGCCCGCGCGGCTCGCGGCCGATGAAGATGTTCTGCGCCGCGCTCAGGTGATTCATCAGGTTCAGCTCCTGATGGATGATCCCGATGCCCAGTGCCTGCGCGGCGCGCGGGCTATCGATGTCCACGGGCCGGCCGTCGAGCAACACCTCGCCGGAATCCTTGCTGTAGACGCCCGCGAGCACCTTCATCAGCGTGGACTTGCCGGCGCCGTTCTCGCCCATGAGTGCATGCACCTCGCCGGGCAGAAGATCGAACTGCGCCTTGTCGAGAGCGCGCACGCCGGCAAATGACTTGCAGAGGTCGCGGATGGTGACGATGGGTTGCATGAGGGCTCCGTTCATTCGCTGGCAAGGCCGTAGAAACGCCGCGCGGTCCCGGCCCATACGTCGTCCTGCTCGCTCTGCGCGAGCCCGCCGATGCATGCCTCGCTGATTGCGATCCAGCCCGCGTAGTCGCCGGCCAGCGTGAGCACCGGCCAGTCGCTGCCCCACATGAGGCGCGACGGCCCGAAAACGTCCAGCAGGTGCTCCCACACCGGGCGCACGGCGCGCAACGCTGCCTCCACATCGCCATGCATCGCGGCCGGCGCCTCGCCCCACAGCCCCGAGAACTTGCAGCACACCTGCGGCATTGCGGCAACCGCCGCGATGTCGGCGCGCCATTGCGCGAAGGCCTCGCCGTCGTTCGCGCCCACGGGCGGCTTGGCCGCATGGTCGATGACCACCGGCAACTCGGGCCAGTGCCTGAGAAAGCGCAGCAGCGGCGGCAGGTGCCGTGGCTTCACCAGCGCGTCGAAGCGCAGGCCGAGCCGTTGCAACGTGCGGATGGCATCGGGGCGCGGGCGGCATGCGATCCACGCGTCGTCGGGCTGGTCTTGCAGCATCGGCCGCACGCCCTTGAACTTCGGATGCCCCGCCATGCGCTCGAGCACCGCGCCCGCGCCAGGCCGGCTCAGCTCGACCCAGCCGACCACGCCGCCAATGAAGCCATGAGCCGAAGCCAGGTCGAGCATGAATTCGGTCTCGGCCTTCGACTCGGCGGCCTGCACCAGCACCGTCTGGCTCACGCCATGCGCCGAAAGCAGCGGCGCCATGTCTTCGGGCATGAAGTCGCGCAGCAGCGGCGCAACCGCGGGCTCGTCGGCGCGCAGCCACTGGTAGTCACCGCGTGCGGGCCGCCAGAAGTGCTGATGGGAGTCGATGCGCTGGATCATCTCGCGTCGTCCGCCGCTTTTGCCGCGGAACGCCTTGCCCCTCTAGTCCATGAGTGAACATAGTATTTACATGCGAATGTTCAGCGTCAATAAGGCGCGCTCGGTGCTTACCCGTAATACGAAACTTGCAATCGCTCCAATCTGCTGATGAAATTCACCAGTGAACAAAACAATGCAAACTGAGCTTTCGTCCAAGGCCACCGACGAGCAGGACCGCTACCGCGCGCCCGCGCTGGACAAGGGGCTTGACATCCTGGAGCTGCTGGCCGACCAGCCCGACGGCCTGACGCGCGGCGAAATCGTGAAGGCGCTGGACCGTGGCCCGAGCGAGATCTACCGCATGCTCGAACGGCTGGTGGCACGGCAGTACGTGCTGCGCTCGCTGGCGGGCGACCGCTACAGCCTGAGCCTGAAAATGTTCGACCTGGCGCACCGCTATCCGCCGGCGCAGCGGCTGGTCACGCAGGCATTGCCGGTGATGGACCGCTACGTGAAGGAAGCCGAGCAGTCATGCCACCTGGGCGTGTACGACCGGGGCAACGTGCAGATCGTTGCGCAGGTCAACAGCCCGGCCGCGAGCAACATGACGGTGCGGCCCGGCACGCGCGTGAACCTGCTGGACACGGGCTCGGGCCAGGTGCTGCTGGCCTGCGAGTCGGCCGAGCGCCGCAGGCAGATGCTGGCCGAGCACGTGGCGCTCGACGGCGAAGTGCAGATCCCGCCCGACGAACTGGAGCACATGCTCGAAGCCGTGCGCGCCACCGGCTACAGGCAGCGCGAAAGCCTGCAGTACTTCGGCGTGATCGACATCTCGTGCCCCATCCTCGGGCCGCGCGGGCATGCATTGGCGGTGCTCACCACGCCGTACATCCGGCGCATCGACCGCCACGCGATTCCGTCGCTGGACCGCGCGCGCGAGCTGATGCTGCAGGCCGCGCGCGATCTGTCGCTGATGGCCGCCGCTCAGTCAGCGTAGACGCCGGCCGCCTTGATGATGGGCGTCCACTTGGCGATTTCTTCCGCCACGAACTTCTTGTGGCCCGCGGGCTCGATGCGCCCGTCGGTCGCCACCACCGCGCCCAGCAGTTCCTCGCGGTGAATGAAGTCGGGGTCTTTCAGCGCCGTCTTCACCGCGTCGCTCAGCTTCTTCAGCACCGGCGCGGGCGTGCCCTTGGGCGCATACAGGCCGTGCCAGATCGTGACCTGGAAGTTCTTCAGGCCGGCCTCGTCGAGCGTGGGCAGGTCTTTCAGCGCCGGCAGCGCGAGACGCTTGGGCGTGGTCACGGCGAAGGCCTTGACCTTGCCGGACTGGATCTGCGGCGTGGTGTTGGTGGTCTGGTCGCACAGCAGGTCGATCTGCCCGCCGATCAGGTCGGTGATGGCGGGTGCTGTGCCCTTGTAGGGAACGGCTGTCATCTCGGTCTTGGTGGCGCTCTGGTAAAGCAGGCCGCACAGGTGCGACGCCGAGCCCACGCCGGCATTGCCGATGTTGATCTTGCCCTTGTTGGCCGCGATCCAGCTCGTCAGCTCCTTGTAGTTGGTGGCCGGAATGCTGGGCTTGGAGATGAGCGTCATCGGCACGTCGTTGACGATGCCCAGGTATTCGAAGTCGCTCTCCACCTTGAACGGCAGGTTGCGCACAAGGCTCGGCACGGTGGCCATCGCGATGTGGTTGAGCAACAGCGTGTAGCCGTCCGGCGTGGCGCGCGCCACCTTGGCCGCGCCGATGGAGCTGCCGGCGCCGGGCACGTTGTCGATGATCACCGTGCCGCCGCCGAGCGGCTTGCGCAGCGCCTCGGCCAGGTCGCGGGCCACGCGGTCGGTCGGGCCGCCGGCCGCGAAGGGCACGACGATGGTGATCGACTTTCCGCCCGGAAAGTCTTGCGCATGAGCGCCGCCAGCAATGGCGATCGCCGCGAGGGCGAACAGTTTTTTCATGGAGTCTCCGTCGAGTTGAGATAAAGGGAAATCAGGGTGCACGCGAAGGCACGCGGCTTTCGAGCGCGGGCGGTTGCCACGCGGGCTGGATGTGGCAGCCGTTCTTGCCGTCGGTGTCGTAGCGCGGCATCAATGCCTTGCAACGCTGCGCGAGGCCTTCGGGCGTGGGTTTCTCGCCCTTGTCGATCCAGTCGAGCAGCGCGGTGAAGAGCGCCGGGTATTCCGAATCGCTCAGGTAGCTGTGCTCTCGCTCGCTGCTGAAGCTCTGCACCAGCAGGCGGCCGGTGCCGGCCGCGTCGCGGATGCGGCGGTACGAGTTCTCCAGTTCGACGAAGGCCGTGGGGTCGTCGATCGCATGCAGGCCCACAGTGGGCAGCGACGTGCGGCCGGTGGGCTGGCTGTCCGCCGCCAGCGCGCCCTTGGCCTGCGGGTCGGCTGCGTAGCGCAGCACGCCGGCATTGAGTGCCGCGTCGTCGGCCGAGCCGCTGTAGACCGCGCCGATGTTGCCGAAGGGGTTGCGCCCGCCGAGACGCTTCTGCACCAGGTCCTGGAACAGCCAGGTGGCCCACGTCAGGTGGCCGAGCAGCGAGCGCTCCTGGATCTTCACGACCGAAAGAATGGTCTTCAGCCGCGCGGCCTGCTCGGGCGTGCGCTGCGCGGCGGGCAGGCCAACGCCGGTGCATTCCTTGACGCGCGCGGCAAGGTCGGCGCGGGTGAGCTTCGAATCGAGCGGCAGGCCCATCCACAGCGGGTATTGCGGCTCGTCCGGCTTCGGATGGTTGTGGCAGACGTACTGGTACACCACGCGCAGGTCGAGCCGGAAGTCGTAGGCGCTGTTGCCACCGCCGAGCACGCCGCTGGTGAGCATCAGGCCGTCGTAGGGACTCTTCGCTCCACCTGCGGGCGCATACAGTTCCGCCGCCTTCGCCGCCACGCCCGCGCCGTAGCTCTGCCCGTGCAGCAGCGTGCGATGCGGCTGGCCGAAGTGGCGCACGAAGATCTGGCGCAGCCGCTCGGTGTCTTCGGCCGCCATGGTCACGCCATAGCCGCCGCGCCGGTAGGTGGAGCCGGCCCAGGCATAGCCGGCCTTCACGGTGACGGCCCAGCGCTTGAGGTCTTCCTCGCTGCGCTCGAGCTTGGGCGGACCGGTCTCGGGGCCGCCGTGGGCGTGCATCACGAGCACGTGGTTCCAGTCTTTCGGAATCGCTATCCAGTAGAGGGCGCCCGTGCCGTCCTCACCCGTGTAGCAGCGCGCGGCGTCGGGCACGGGCGACGGGCAGGTCGCCGCCTTCGGCGCCGTCGATGCCGCGTGCGCGGACAGCAGCGGCGCCGCGCCAATCAGGGCGAATGCAGCGAGCTGCGAGAGTCGGTTTTTCAATGGCGTACTCCTAGTTCCAGCGCCGCGTTCGCTCCCGGGGTGGAGACGAATGCCAGGACACCGCTGTTGAAGATGAAATTGCCTGGGCGGCCCGCATCGGCTTGCGCTACGCCCGGCACCGGGGCGTCGTAGCCCAGGGCGGCGGTCGCGCCACCCAGATTGAACGCGCTGCCGGCCACCGTCGCATCATGGTTCTCCCCCTTCACGCTCAGCATCGCGAAGCTTCCGTCGGCAACGCCGGCCATCAGGCTCTGCTGCAATGCAAGGACGCGCATACCCGAACTGGTCGCCGACACGCGCACCAGGTGCAGCGGCACTGTCGCGCCGTTGACCTGGCCGATCACCATCGAGCCGCTGCGCGTGCCGCCGGTGACGACGGCATTGCCTTCAGGCGGCGTGGTGAAGACGTTGAACGCACCATGGCTCGCGTCGTAGGTGATGTAGCCCTTCTCGGTCTGCGCGCAGTTGGCGTCGTAGGTCATGAAGCTGCCGGAGACCGGGTCGCGGCAGTACTGGAAAGTGCCCGCGTTGCGCAGCTTCACGGCCGCGCCGTAGGCAGTGGCGCCGCCCGGATCCTGCTGCAGCACACCCGCCGCGTTGAAGGTGTTGGCGATCGACTTGAAATCGGCGGGCGAGGCCGCGTTGTCGTAGGTCTTCTGGAAGGCCAGCAATGGCGCGAAGCCGCCGCCGCTCGGCGCATTCACGCCGCCCGACAGCACGCCGCCCGCGCCGAAACTGAACACCGCCCCGCTCTCGCCGCTGGCATAGCTGCAGCTGCCCTCCGACACCAGCGAGCCGGTGCGCAGCGTGCCGGCGGCGCGCTGCAGGCTTGCGTCGATGGTCACGGTATAGGCCATGGTGGCCGGGTCAATCTGCACGCGCAGTTCTTCGCCGAAGCTGTTGCCGCCCTTGTAGCTGGTCACGGAGGCGGGCAGGTTCGGGCAGGCCAGCGGGTCGCCGACTTCTGTCACGCAGCTGTAGTTGACCGCCGCATCGAGGCTGCCGCTGCCACGGTACTTGGGCCACGACGGGAACTGGCACAGCGGACGCGTGCGGCCGTAGGTGCCGGCCACCGCGTCCACCGCCACGCCGGTGGCGGGTGCGAGCCCGCCCTCCACCCAGCCTTCGAGCGCGGCCAGCGAATCCCAGTTGGGAATGAAGCTGCCGGTGCCGTGGCCCATGCCGGGCACGGTGTAGAAGCGCACGTTCTGGTCGACCGAAGCCTGGCCCACCGTGGCGATGAGCTGCTTGTAGTAGTCGATGGTCGAGTTGGGGCTGATCACCTCGTCGGCCAGGCCGTGCAGCATGATGAGCCGGCCGCCATGCGCGAAGAACGGCGCCAGGTTGGGGTTGGTCGCGTCGGTGAGGTTCGACACCTCGGTCACGCGCACGGCATCGCTGCCCGGGTTAAATGGGTCGAAGGTCAGCGTGTTGAAGCTGGCATCGCGCTTGACGAAGAACTTCACCCACTGGTCGCCGGTGACGTACATGTTGGCGTCGGAAGACGTGGCGGGATTGCCCGGCACGTTGCGCGTGCCGAGGTCGCGCGTGGTGTACGGCCCCGCCACCAGCGCGCCTTCGAGCAGGTTGTAGCCGCCCGCGCGCTTCACGCCGTTGGCCAGCGAATAGGTGGTGAAGTCCAGCGGCAACTCTATGGCGTGCACGGTGTCGATCTGCGCGTCCGACAGGCAGGTCTTGCTGGTCTTGGTGCCATCGGGGCAACGCAGCGAAGCCACGATCTGCGCATTGAGCATGCGGCAGCTCTCGACGTTGCTCACGATATTGTCGGCCGCGCCGTCGAGCTTGTCGCAAGCCTGCATCGCGGCCTTCTGCACCATCAGCGTCTCGCTCAGGTCCATCCAGCCGTCAATGCCGTTGTTGTAGTAGAGCGCGCGGCCCACGGCCACGTTCGACAGCCGCGTGCCGGTGTAGTTGAGCGCGGGTTCGTTGGCGATCACGCCGTCGTAGTCCTCGGGCCAGCGCTGGATGTAGCTGAGCGCATCGCGCCCGCCGGTCGAGGTGCCCAGGAAGTAGGCGTGCTTCGGCTTCACCGCATAGCGCGCGAACACCAGCGCCTGCGCCACGTCGCGCGTCTTCTTGAGCGAGTTGCCGCCGTAGTTGGCAAGCTGCTCGTCGTTGGCCGCGAACTTGCCGTCGGTGATGCTGCTCGACTGGTGGCCCGAGTCGTCGCCGTAGGTGGCGTAGCCCAGCGCCAGCGGCGCGGGCTTGCCGGCGGGGCCGAAGCGGATGAGCTCGGTGCCGTCGATCAGCACGCCGTCGAAGCCGCCGCCGCCGAAGTGGATGGTCTTCTGGTTCCACTTCTCGGGCAGGTTCACCGCGAAGTTGATGACCGAGGCACTCGGGTCGACCGGCTGTATGGTGCCGCGCACGCGGCAGTAGTCGCCGAGGGTGTTGCCCGCATCGCCCGCTGCAACCGGCGTGGCGCTGGTGACGGTGGCGCCCTGGGTGGGCAGGCTGATCAGCGAGGCCGGCAGGCTCTTGCCGTTCAGGTCGGCGCAGGCAACCACCGGCTGCACCGGCGGGGGCGGCTGGTTGTCCGGCGGATCGTTGGCGGGCGGGTTACCGCTGGCGGGCGGCGTGGTCGGCAGCAGGCCGACGCTACCGCCTCCCCCGCCTCCGCCACCACCGCAGGCAGCAAGGATCAGTGAAACCAGCGAAAGGCCGATCGCATGCAGGACGGCACGAATCATCGAGGCAGGGCGCTTTGTGCGCATGGGTTTGTCTCCGGCATGCGGCCTCGTCGGGCCGCTTGTTCTTGAATGGGCGGCCGGACGATAGATTCGGTGTGACTTAGGGTCAAATAAAATAACAAGGCACTTTCAATACCAAAAATATATGGACATAAGGGCACTGCGCTACTTCGTGGCCGTCGCGGGCACCGGCCACATGACGCGCGCGGCCGAGCAACTCGGCATCCAGCAACCACCGCTGAGCCTGCAGATCAAGGCGCTGGAACGCGAGCTGGGCATGCCGCTGTTTCGCCGGCATCCGCGCGGGGTGGCGCTCACCGACGCGGGCCGGCTGTTCCAGGCCGAGGCGCTGCGCATGCTGCAGGACATGGAGTCCATGAAGCAGCGCATGGCCCGCGTGGCCAAGGGCCAGGCCGGCACGCTCGCGGTCGGCTTCACCAGTTCGGCGGCGGCGCACCGCTTCATGCCCGAGGCGCTGCGCGCATTCCGCCGCGCCTACCCCCTGGTGGAGCTGCAGTTGCGCGAGGACAACGCGGCCGAGCTCACCGAGGCACTGGCCGCCGGGCGGCTGCACTGCGGCCTGCTGCGCGTGCCGGTGGCGCGGCCCGAGGGGCTGGTGTTCGAGACGCTGCTGCGCGAGCCGGTGCTGGTGGCCATGCCCAGCGACCATCACTTTGCCCTCGCCCGCTCCAAGGCTTCACGCCCGCTGCCGCTTGCCAGGCTGTGCGAGGAAGGCATCATCCTCGTGCGGCGGCCGGGTGCGCCCGGCCTCTATGCCGAACTGCTCGCGCTGTGCCACGCCAAGGGGCTGCGCCCGCGCGTGGTGGCCGAAGTCGATCGCATGATGACCAACCTGAACCTCGTGGCCGCGGGTGTCGGCCTGTCGGTGGTGCCCGCCTCGATGACTGGCGTGCACGCGCACGCCATCGCCTACATGCGGCTGGCCGACGGCGGCCAGCTCGACGCGCCGCTCACGCTGGTGTCGCGCGCGGAAGAAGACAACCTGCCCGCGCAGCATTTCGCGGCGCTGCTGCGCAAGCTGGCAGGCGAGCACGCGAACAAGGACCCGGCGGCGCCATGAGCGCGCAGGCAAGGCGCCGCTTTGCGCAGGGTGCGGGCGCCTTGTTCGCCGCCGCCTGCGCGGCACCGGGCCTGCTGCGCGCGGCCCCTTCCGCCTGGCCCCGCCGCGCGGTGCGGCTGATCGTGGTGTACCCGCCCGGCGGCGTGAGCGACGGCATGGCCCGCGTGCTGGCCGAACCGCTCGCACAGGCGATCGGCACGCCGGTGCTGATCGAAAACCGTCCCGGCGCTGGCGGCAGCCTGGGCATGGACGCGCTCGCGCGTTCGGCACCCGACGGCTGCACGCTGGCCTTTTCGGCCATCAGCCCGCTCACGCTGCATCCGCTGCTCGCGCGCGTGCCCTACGACCCGCAGCACGCCTTCGTGCCCGTGGCCAGCGTGATGCGCACGCCGGTGCTGGTGGTCGGCACGCCGGCATTCGCGGGGCGCGGCTTCGGCGCGCTGATCGCGCAGGCGCGCAGCCGGCCGGGCGCTGTGCGCTGGGCCACCTCTGGCGTGGCCACCATCGGGCACATGGTGCTGGCGCAGGTGCGCATGCAAAGCCGCACCGACATCACGCACATCCCCTACCAGGGCGGCGGCCCGCAGCTCAACGATGCGCTCAGCGGGCAGTTCGAAGTGCTGTCCACCAATGTGGCCGCGCAACAGCTGCAGTACATCGAGGGCGGCCGTTTCCAGCCGCTGGCGGTGGGCGCGCCCGCGCGCATCGAGGCGCTGGCCGAGGTGCCGACGCTGGCGGAGCTGGGCTTCGAGAAGGCGAACCGCGATTCGCTCTTCGGCATCTTCGCGCCGGCACACACACCGGCCGCGGTGGTGCAGCGGCTCAATGCAGAGATCAACCGCGTGCTGGAGAGCGACGGCGTGCGTGCGCGCCTGCGTGAGGCCTACAACCTGCCGGCAGGCGGCAGCACAGAAGATTTCGCTCGCGAGATCGTCATCGACCGGCGGCGCAACCGCGAGCTGGTGGCGGGCGACCGTTCGCAGTTCGACTGAGCGCGGCGGCAGCCGCGCAGTTCAGCCTTCGGCCCAGAGACGCGGATAGTCCTTCACGAAGCCGTCGGGCGTGGCGACCAGCACCGCGCTGTAGTCGAAGCGCCTTGCCTCGTAGGCGTACTCGGTCTCGCTGCGCCGTTCGTAGCGTTGCGCCAGTTCGCTCAGCACGCCGCCGCCGTCCAGGTCGACCCAGGCTGCCGGCGCATCGGCGCTCTCGCCCTTCTCGAGGTTGAGGCGCCGCAGCTGCAGCAGGTTGGTGGCGGGCGTGAAACCCAGGTCGAGATCGACGCAATGCGACATGTCGGGCACGGCTTCGTCGTTGAGCTTCCAGTGGCCTCGTGCGTCGCGCGTGATCGACAGGTCGATGGCCGAGCCGCCGAGCCAGCCGCGCACGGTGCCCCATTGGGTGTGCCAGTGCAGGTCGCAGCGCACGCGGTAGTGCAGTTGGCCGATGCGGCCGTCTTCCATGCGGAACACGGCGGCACCGTCGAGTTGCCAGGCAGAGGCATTGCGTTCGAGGCGGCAGGCGTCGTGACCCGGTGCGTCGAGCCTGCGCCAGAGAATGGAGGCGACGGTTTGCATGGCGCGGATGATGGACCGGCATGCTGCAGTGCGCAAGCCTTGTCCCTTCGTCATGGCCGAAGAAAAATGGCCGCCGGTGCATGCCGGACAATGCCCGGCACCATGACCAAGCTCCCCGCGGCGCTCGCGCTGCTCCTGTCCGTCTTCTTCTGCGGCGCCGGCCACGCCGCGGCCGCGCTGAAAGACGGCGACATCGTCTTCCACACCTCGCGCTCGGCGCAGAGCGTGGCGGTGCAGCGCGCCACCGGATCGCGCTACAGCCACATGGGCATCGTGCTGATGCGGGGCGGCAAGCCCTACGTGTTCGAGGCGGTGTCGACGGTGCGCTACACGCCGCTCGCGCAATGGACCGCACGCGGCAACGGCGGCCACTACGTGGTCAAGCGGCTGCGCGATGCCGACCGGTTGCTGACGCCGGGCGCGGTGGCCACGCTGCGCGCCCGCACCGCCGATTTCGAGGGCCGCCCTTACGACCTGACGTTCGAATGGTCGGACCAGCGCATCTACTGCTCCGAACTCGTGTGGAAGCTCTACCAGCGCGCGCTGGGCGTGCGCATCGGCGAGCTGCAGAAGATCCGCGAATTCAACCTGACGGACCCGGCGGTGCGCGCCAAGATGCGCGAGCGCTACGGCGACAGGGTGCCGATGGACGAGCCGGTGATCTCTCCGGTGGCGATGTTCGAGTCGCCGTTGCTCAGGACCGTCGAGACGCGCTGAGGGGTTTTCAGGGTGGCGCTCACGCCGCCGGAGGACATTCGCGGAGGGGAGTACCCGGCGGCCTGTGCACACGCCCTGAACTCAACCTTCAGCAGGCAAAACCACCCCACCCGCGAGACAATCGTTGCCGTGAGTTCCCAGCCCCCGTCAGCCCCGCCGATCCGCCGCATCGCCCACCTCGACATGGACGCCTTCTATGCGTCCGTCGAGCTGCTGCGCTATCCGCAGCTCAAGGGCCTGCCGGTGGTGATCGGCGGCGGGCGCCGGCGCGTGGACGAGGCCATCCGCGACCTGCCCGAAGGCGGCACGCTGGCCGACATTCCGGTCGATTCGTTCCCGCGGCTCAAGGACTACACCGGCCGCGGCGTGATCACCACCGCCACCTATCCCGCGCGCCAGTTCGGCGTCGGCTCGGCCATGGGGCTCATGAAGGCCGCCAAGCTGTGCCCGCAGGCCATCATCCTGCCGGTGGACTTCGATGAATACCGGCGCTTCTCGCGCGCCTTCAAACAGGTCATTTTGGAAGTCGCGCCGCTCATGGAAGACCGCGGCGTGGACGAGGTGTACATCGACTTCACCGACGTGCCCGGCGGCCAGCGCGACGGCGGGCGCTCGCTGGCGCGGCTGCTGCAGAAGGCCATCGTCAGCGAGACCGGGCTGACCTGCTCCATCGGCGTGGCGCCCAACAAGCTCATCGCCAAGATGGCGAGCGAATTCAACAAGCCCAACGGCATCTCGGTGGTCTATGAAGACGACCTCGAATCGCGCATCTGGCCGCTGCCCTGCCGCAAGGTGAACGGCATCGGCCCCAAGGCCGACGAGAAGCTCAAGCGCTTCGGCATCGAGACCGTGGGCCAGCTCGCGGCGCGCGACCGCGACTGGCTCATCGCCAACTTCGGCAAGGCCACCGGCGCATGGATGCACGAGGTGGCCTGGGGCCGCGACGACCGCCCGGTGGTGACGCAGAGCGAGCCCGTGTCGATGAGCCGCGAAACCACCTTCGACCGCGACCTGCATGCGGTGCGCAACCGCGCCGAACTGGGCGCGATCTTCACCAGGCTGTGCGAGCAGGTGGCCGCCGACCTGCAGCGCAAGGGCTACGTAGGCAAGACGATCGGCATCAAGCTGCGCTATGACGACTTCAAGATCGCCACGCGCGACCAGACCATCGGCCACTTCACCGCCGACGCCAAGACCATCCGCCAGACCGGCGGCCAGTGCCTGAAGCGCGTGCCGCTGGAACGGCCGCTGCGGCTGCTGGGCGTGCGCGTGGGCGCGCTGGCCAAGGCCGGCAGCCCCGAGGCGCTGGCGCCTGCCGGCGGCGCGCAGCGCGCGGCATCGGAGCCGGTGGCGACCACGGCGTCTCTATTCTGAAGGGCGCCACCACCATGCTGAAACGCTGGCTCCGGCGCATCGCATTCACCCTGCTGGGGCTGGCCGCGCTGATCGGGCTGTATGTCGCGGTCGCGTGCGCGCTGGTGTTCTTGCCGGCCAACGGCGCGAAGCCGGCCGGCGATGCGCCCGCCGAAGTGCAGGCCTGGGTGCTGAGCAACGGGGTGCACACCGACTACGTGTTCCCGGTCCGCTCGGCCAGCATCGACTGGCTGCAGGTGTTTCCGCTGAAAGACTTCAAGGCGCCGCCGCCCGATGCCGAGTTCATCGCCATCGGCTGGGGCGACCGCGAGTTCTACCTGAACACGCCCACCTGGGGCGACCTGACGGCCTCGCGTGCATTCGGGGCGCTGTCGGGCGGCAACCGCTCGCTGCTGCACGTGAGCTACCTGCGGCGCGGGCAACTGGGCCGCGGCGCATTCGAGCTGCCGCTGTCGCAGGCCCGGTACGCGCAGCTCGTCGGCCATGTGCGCGCCAGCCTGCCGCCGGGGCCGGCGCAACCCATCGCGGGCGCGCACTACGACAGCCAGGACGCCTTCTATGAAGCCGAGGGCGCCTACAACCTCTTCGAGACCTGCAACACCTGGATCGGCCGCGGCCTGCGACAGGCGGGCGTCACGGTGAGCCGGTGGACGCCCTTCGATTTCACCGTGACCTGGCACCTGAAGCCGGCGCGGCCCTGACCGGGCAGGCTCAGGGCTTGGGCACGCCGCCCTGCCACTGCGGCCAGTTGGCCACGATGTGGTCGACCACGCGGCTGCCCACGCGCTCGACGTTTTCCACCGTCTCGGCAAAGCCGCCAGCCGTTTCGCCGGGGGCCGGGTCCAGGTGCTGCAGCGTGGTCTCCTTCGGATTGCCCTGGTCGAAGTTGACCGCGCCGCGCAGGCTCATCACGCGGTCGGTGCCGTGGGTGCGCTTGATGACCAGCGTGATGGCGGCCGCCTCCATCTCGGTGATGACGTAGTCGTCGGCGCCGTAGAGCTTGGCGATGTACTGCGCCTGCTTCGACATGCCCGGGCCGTGGAAGAAGGTGTCGCCCGTCATGTGCGTGCCGGTGCCGACGAATGGTGCGCGGCGGGCCGCCGCGTCGGGGTAGCGCAGGCGGTACTTGCGGGCGGATTCGGAGTCTTTCAGCGGCGTGTCGGCCGACAGCTTCATGGCCCAGCGCACGAGGTCGGGGTTGAGCTGGAAGCGGCGGTACTCCTCGTAGCCCTTGCGCGGCATGAAGGTCGGCTGGCCGGGCTTGTTTTCTTCCGGGGCCCAGCGGTGGCCCAGGTCGTAGTCGACCAGCCAGGTGCCCCAGTTCACCTCGCCGATGGTGCCGCGCGAGGGCGGCGTGCCGGCCACGCCGGAGATGACGTAGTAGGCCTGCGAAAAATCGAGCCGCGGGTTCAGCAGGATGGCCTGCATCGAAGACGACGAGTTGACCTTGCCCATGCCCAGCACCGCGCCGCACACGCCGTCGGTGTTGCAGTACACGGGCTGCAGCGCGCCCGGCACGGCGATGGGCTTGGCGTCTTTCCAGTAGCGCTCGTACCAGTGCTGGAATTCGCCGGCGCGGTCGCCCGTGTTCTGGCCGATCTCGAACATGGCGGCGACGAACACCTTGACCTTCACCGGCGTGGCCGAAGCCGTGGCCGGCACCGAGGTGGAAGAGGTGGAAGCGCAGCCCGTGGCAAGCAGCGCGGCGGCCGGCAGCAGGAGCCAGCGGCTACGGAAGGACGAGGGGCGGAAAGACATTGGGAAGCTCCGGAAGCTCGATAAGGCAAAGAACAGACGGGCCGCATTTGCGGCGTCCTACAGGCGCCGATTGTCGGCGCTGGCAAAAACGGTGCGTACCACCACGCAAACCCCATGCCGGCTACTGCTCTTTCCACCTCTCCCGCGTCGCAGCCGTCCTCGAGGCCGCCTTCGAAGCCAACACCCATCGCCAACGGGCTGGTCTACGTGAACCCCGACATGCCGGGCATACGCCGCCTGAAGCACGGCGAGCGTTTTCGCTACCGCGACGCCAAGGGCCAATGGCTGCGCGACGTGGACGAAATCTCGCGCATCCGCATGCTGGCCATTCCGCCGGCCTACACCCAGGTGTGGATCTGCCCGCTGCCCAACGGCCACCTGCAGGCCACCGGCATCGATGCACGCGGACGCAAGCAGTACCGCTACCACGCCGACTGGCGCGTGATGAAGGACGAGACAAAGTTCGAGCGGCTCGAAGCCTTCGCGCTCGCGTTGCCGCGCATCCGCGCCCGCGTGGCGCGCGACCTGCAGCCGGACAAGAAAAACAAGGCGCCCGACCGCAGCCAGGTGCTGGCTGCGCTGGTGCGCCTGCTCGATACCACCCTGCTGCGCATCGGCAACGAAGAGTACGCAAGCAGCAACGGCTCCTACGGCCTCACCACCCTGCGCAACCGGCATGTGGACGTGAAGGGCACGGCGCTGCGGCTGCGCTTCAAGGGCAAGAGCGGCGTGATGCACGAGGCCAGGCTGGAAGACCCGCGCGTGGCCAAGGTGGTGCGGCAGTGCCAGCAGTTGCCCGGGCAGGCCCTGTTCCAGTACGCGGGCGAAGACGGCGAGTTGCACAGCGTGTCGTCCACCGACGTGAACGACTACCTTGCCGAAGCCTCGCCCGGCGAGCGCTTCACCGCCAAGGACTTCCGCACCTGGCACGGCACGGTTCAGGCGCTGGAGCTCACGCGGCTGGCCTGCGAGCCGGGGCGCAGCGCGGCGGACGGCACCCGCTACAGCGCCAAGGACATCCTCGCGGCCGTCGCCAAGCAGCTCGGCAACACGCCCGCTGTGTGCAAGAAGGCCTATGTGCACCCGGCCGTACTGGCGCTGGGCAGCGCGCTTTCGGACAACGATGAAGACGCAGCCACCGCGCTGTTCGAGAAGATCGCGGGCCGCAAGACCGCGCGGCCTTCACGCGGGCTCTATGCGGCCGAACGCCGGCTGCTGGCCTTCCTGCGCACGCACCGGCAAGGGCAGGCGCGCGCGGCGGCGGGCAGCAGCCGCCGAAGCGGCAGGAAGGCTCAGGCCGCGGTGGCGAGCGCGAAGCGCACGCTGTCGCCGTCCACGGCAACGACGTAACCCAGGTCTTCGGCCAGGTTCTGCAGCGCGACGGCATCGATGGCCAGCGCACGCGGCGCGCGATGCGCATCGAGCACGGCATCGGTGCCGCCCGCTTCGCGCGCCAGGGCCGAAAGCCGCAGCGCATTGGCACCTTCCGCCTGCACGCGGATCGTGCCGGCTTCGTCGGCACTGTCGTGCAGGTAACCGAGCACGCCGAGGAACAGATAGCGCAAGGCCGCCGCGGCGGGCCAGCGTGCTTCGTCCTCGCTCGGTTCGAGGGCGGGGTCGATGTCGACCGTCACGCCGTGCAGGTCGAAGGCCGCGCGCATCAACGTCGTGCACTGCGCCACCAGCGCGCTGCGGGCGATGCCGTCGTCGGTGGTCGCCAATTCCCAGTCGCGCAGCGAGCGGATGGCGGCGACAAGTTCGGCCACCTGGTTGTCGATCAATGCCACCCGCTCTTCGCAGGCGGCGGCGTCGACGGTGGCTGCGCTGACCTGCCGCTTGAGCATCAACAGCGCCATGCGGATCACCGAGACCGGTGCCGCCATGTCGTGCCGGAGGGCGGGCAGGGCCCGGGTGAGCAGCTCGTGGCGCACGCCTGCGGCGATCCAGCTGCGCGCGCTGGGAGAAGACTTCATGGCGCGGCTGCCAGCGGCGTGAGGTTCATCGACACGGTCACGGGTACTTCCTGAAACGAGAGGGAGCAACAAGTATCGTGCCCGGTTACCGCGCCGGGTGTAGGAACGAGCCTACGAGACTCAGGGCTTGCCCAGGTAGGTGCGCACGTCCTTCACCTCGACGCCGGCGGCGGCGATGGCCGAGCGCAGCTGCGCCTCGGTCACGCCCAGCGTCTGGGTCCAGTAGCGCACTTCGTGCGCCTCGTTCACGTTGATGCGGGTGGCGTCTTGCGGCCCGCGCTTGCTCAAGTCATCGGCCATGGTGCTTTCCTTTGTAGAAGACACCACGATGCGGCGCCCCCCAAAGACGGGCCGAAGGACTGCGGCGCGCCCGCTTGCAGGAAAACGTGAAGCGCCCGGCGGCACACCTGCCTACGCAAGGCGCGAGCGCGCCTGCAATTCGCGCTTGAGCAGCTTGCCGTTGGCGGTGGTCGGCATGGTGTCGATCACCTCGATGCGGGATGGGCGCTTGTACGGCGACAGGTGCTCCACCAGGTGCGCGCGCAGCGCCGCCTCGTCGAGCACCGCGCCCGGCTTCAGCTCCACGAAGGCGACCACCTGCTCGTTGCCATCCGCCTCGGGCACGCCGACCACCGCGCACAGGTGCACGCCGTCGAAGCGGCCGATGACCGCCTCGACCTCCGCCGGATACACGTTGAAGCCCGAGCGGATGATCATTTCCTTCAGCCGGCCCGCCACGAACAGCGCGCCGTCGGGCCCGAAGCGCCCGAGGTCGCCGGTGGCATACCAGCCGCCGGGACGCATCACCTGCGCGGTGGCGGCCGCATCGCGGAAATAGCCGAGCATGAGCCCGGGCCCGCGCAGCCAGATTTCGCCGGTGTCGCCTTGCGGCACGTCTTGCCCCTCGATCGACACGATGCGGGCCTCGCCGCCCTCCACCGCATGGCCGGCCGCCGTGTCCGAGCGAGGCGCCTCGGTGCGCGTGAGGAACACCGAGCCCGCGTACTCCGAGAGCCCGTAGCCGTAGTGCAGCGGCTGGCCGAACAGCCGCTCCACGCGCTGCTTGAGCGCGGGGTCGAGCGGTGCCGAGCCGGTGTACACGTAGCGCAGATGCGGAAAGCGCGGCACCACGCGCTCGCTGTCGATGTGGGCCAGCAGGCGCGCGTACATGGTCGGCGGGCCGAGCAGGTTCGACACCTGCTCGTGCGCCAGCGCCTGCAGCATGTCGGCCGGCGAGAAGCTGCCGCGCAGCACCAGCGAAGCGCCGCCGGTGAGCGCGGCCATCAGCACGGTGCCGATGCCGAAGATGTGCGTCATCGGCAGGAAAGCGTAGGCACGGTCGTGCTCGCTCAAAGCCCTCACACCAGCCGATACCCGCCCGAAGTGCAGCAGCCCGCGGTGCGAGACCATCACGCCCTTCGGCGTGCCCGACGTGCCGGAGGTGAAGATGATGGCGGCGGTGTCCGCCAGGGCCGGGTCGGGCTCGGTGCGTGCTTGTTCACGGGTTGCCGAGCGCATCACACCGGCAAGTGCCGACGGCACCGCACCGGCGCGCCGGGCGTGCTGTTCGGCCGCCTGCGAAGCGCCGGTGGTGAAGCAGCAAAGACGCGCGTCCGCCCGCTCGACGATCGCCGCTATCTCGCCCGGCGACATGCGCGCGTTCACGCCGCAAGACCATGCGCCGATGCGGCTGCACGCCATCAGCAGTGCGATGTGCGCGGCGCAGTTCTCGGCCACCAGCACCACGCGGTCGGTCGGCCGCACGCCGGCGTCCCGCAGGTCTTGCGTGGCGGTCTCGGCCATCGCCTGCAGCGCCGCGCAGGTGGTCGTTGCGCCGGGCTCGAGCAGAAAGGCTGCCTCAGGCGTGCGCGCCGCGCGCGTCTCCAGCAGGTCGTGAATGCGTGGTGGCTGCATCGCCTATTCCGCCTCGATGCCCTTGGACGCCGTGGCCCAGAGCTGCCGGTCGGACTTGCCCTTGGTCGCGAGCAGGTCTGCCGCGCCGGCCCACACGTCATAGCCCTGCTCGCGCAGGCGGCTGGCAATGTCTTCGCGCGCCAGCATCTTCTGCGCGGCGGCGTTCATGCGCGCGACCAGTGCCGGGTCCATGCGCGCCGGGCCGTACAGGCCGAACCAGCCGCCCACGTCGTAGCCCGCCACGCCCGACTCGATCATGGTCGGCACATCGGGCAGCATGCGGTTGCGCTGGCGCGAGGTGACGGCCAGCGCGCGCACCTTGCCGGTCTGTATGAAGGGCTTGGAGGTCGCGATGATGTCGAACATCATCGTCACCGTGCCCGCCATCACGTCGGCCAGCGCGGGCGCGCTGCCCTTGTAAGGCACGTGGGTGAGCTGCACGCCGGTCATCTTCTCGAGCAGCGCGCCGCTCAGGTGGTTCGACGCGCCCACGCCCGCCGACCCGTAGAACACCTTGCCGGGCCGCGCCTTCGCATAGGCCAGCAGCTCGGCCACGCTGTGCACCGGCACGTCGTTGTTGACGACCAGCACATTGGTGTAGTCCACCAGCGGCGCGATGGGCACGAGGTCCTTCATCGGATCGAAGGCCATGTGGCGCTGCACGTTGGGGTTGATGGTGATGGTCGGGCTCGCGCCGAAGAACAGCATCGTGCCGTCGGCCGCGGCCTTGGCCACCGCGTCGCCGCCGAGCGAGCCGCTCGCGCCGGGGCGGTTGTCCACGATCACCTGCGTGCCCAGCGCCTGGCTCAGCGCGGGCGCGAGCAGGCGCGCGGCACCGTCCACCGGGCCGCCGGCCGAATAGCCGACCACCAGCTTGATGAGCGGCGGCAATGGCTGCTGCGCGAAAGCGCGGTGCGGCAGTGCGCCAAGTGCCGCGCTGCCGGCCAGCGCGGTGACGAACTGGCGGCGAGAGAAGCGATTCGATGTCATGAGCGTTGTCTCCTGTTGTTGATCTACAAGTCAAGCTCAAAAGCCAAGCAGGACTGTTCTTTCGTGAAACACCGCGGAACCGGCTTTGCCGGGCCGCAGGTGTTGCCCCCGGCAGGGGGTTGGCGAAGCGACACGAAGTGCGCGAAGACTGGGGGCGAGCCTCATACAGGCAAATCGAGGACCTGCCGACCGAGGATGTTGCGCTGTATTTCGTTGGTGCCGCCGTAGATCATTGCGGCGGTGGAGCCGATGAGCGGCGAGAGCACGTTGAAGCTCTGCCCGTCGAGCAGTTGGTCGCCGGCCACGGCACCCTGCTCTTCGGCTGCCTCGACCAGCAGCGCGCCAATGCGGTGATAGGTCTCGCTGGCCCAGATCTTCAGCAGCGACACCGACGCGGGCAGCGGCTTGCCCGCCCGCACGATGTTCGCGAAGCCGGTGTAGGCCGCCGACAGGTCGAGCACGTCGAGCCGCAGCGCCGCGAAGCGCTGCGCGAACACCGGGTCGGCAAACAGCCGCCGCGCCTGTGCCAGCCGCGCCAGTTGGCCCAGCGCGTACTGCGACTGCTTGGGGCTGCCCAGGAAGATGCGCTCGAAGCCCAGCAACGCCTTCGCGATGGCCCATCCGCCGTGCAGCTTGCCGACCAGGTTCTCCGCCGGCACGCGCACGTTGTCGAAGAACACCTCGCAGAACTCCGGCTCGCCAGCCAGCGTGCGGATGGGCCGGATGGTGATGCCCGGCGTGCGCAGGTCGCACAGCAGGAAGCTGATGCCCTCCTGCTTGCGCGCGTCCTTGTCGGTGCGCACCAGCATGAAGATGTGGTTGGCGTCCTGCGCAAGCGTGGTCCAGATCTTCTGGCCGTTGACCACGAAGTGCTCGCCCTGCGCGTCGCGCGCGGGCATCGCCTCGGTGCGCAGGCCCGCGAGGTCAGAGCCGGCATTGGGCTCGGAATAGCCCTGGCACCACACATGCTCACCGCTCAGGATGCGCGGCAGAAAGCGCCGCTGCTGTTCGGGCGTGCCGTGCTGTATGAGCAGCGGGCCGATCATCACGATGCCCTGGTCGGGCGCGCGCGCCACGCCGTGCTGCTCCAGTTCCTCGATCCACGCGATGAGCTTGTCTGCCGGCAGGCCCATGCCGCCGTGTGCCTGCGGCCACGCGGGCGCGATCCAGCCTTGCGCCGACAGCGTGAGATACCACTCGCGCATCTCGCTCCAGCGCGCGCGGTGCGACAGGTAGCGCAGCTGTGCCGGATAACGCTGCTGCAGGAAGGCGCGCACCATGCGGCGGAAATCGGCCTCGGGCATCGCCGCCCAGTCAGCGGTGCGGGGAAACCCGCCCTGCCAGTCCGCGCTTCCCACAGCAGCCTCCGCATCGCGCGACAGCGAGGCATGGCGGAGCCGATGCGCGCTGGCATTGCCCAGCCAGGCCGACAGGCACAGCACGCGCTTGTAGAACAGGCTCAGGTCGCATTCCTGCGTGTAGCCGATGGCGCCATGCAGCTGCACCGAGGCGCGCGAGGCCTGCAGCGCGGCAGCCGTGCAGCGCGCGTTGACGCGGCTGGCCTCGGCCTCGAGTCGATCCGCCGGCAAGCCCTGTGCCGCCACCGCCAGCACTTCATCCAGCGTGGCCTGCGCCACTTCCAGGTGGATGAACATGTCGACGCAGCGGTGCTGCAGCGCCTGGAAGCTGCCGATGGGCTTGCCGAACTGCGAGCGCGTGCGCAGGTAGGCCAGCGTTTGCGCGAGCATGGCCTGCCCCGCGCCCAGCAGTTCGGCCGACTGCAGGATCTGCCCGCCAGCGAGTGCCCGGCGCAGCGCCTCCTGCGCGGCCGGGCCTTCGGCCAGCACCGCATCGGCCGGTAGCCTGACCTGCTCGAAGCGCAGGTTCGACGCCTGGCTGCCGTCGACCAGCGGGACCAACGTTTCGCTCACGCCCGCAGTGCCGCGCGGCATCCACAGCAGCACCGCGTCGTCTTCGCCACGCGCCGACACGAGCCAGCCGCTGGCGGCCGCGCCGGGCAGCACCATGAGCTTTTCGCCCTGCAGCAGCACGCCGCCCGCATCGCCTGCAAGCGCTTCGCAGCCGCAGGCCAGTGGCACCGCGCTGAGGTCGCCCGCGCTCTCCTGCCACGCCAGCGCCGGCAGGCTGCTACCCGCGACCAGCTCGGCCAGCAGCGCATCGGCGCGCGGGGTGTGCAGCTCCGACAGCAGCAGCGCGCTGAGGCCGGCCACGGCCAGCAATGGCTCCGGCGCCACGTGCTCGCCGGCCGCGCGCAAAATTTCCGCGGCACCGGCCAGCCCCAGCGCGAGGCCGCCGGCCGATTCGGGCGCCAGCATGCCGGGCCAGCCCAGTGCGGCGATGTCGCGCCAGCCCCCGGCCTCGTCGGCATCCGGCTGCTCCATGCGCTGGCGCCGCCGCTGGGTGGCACGGCTGCGAACGAAGTAGTCGAGCGCCGATTCGCGCACCGCCGAAAGTGATTCAAGGTCCATCGCAGCAGCGTGCCTGAAGACCCCGCCGCCGAGCATTTGCATTTGCCGAAGGGAGGGTTTCGCAATCAGAGAGCCACCCCGCGCGAGGCGGGGCTAGATTCGGCGCATGACCACCAAGATCAAGAAATCCCTGCATACGGAGCTGGGCCACAGCACCCCCGACAAGATCACCGTGCGCGGGCGCGACCTGCCTTCGGAAATCCTCGGCCACCTGAACCTCGGCGACATGGCGTTCCTGGAGCTGACCGGGCGCATCCCGACGCCGCAGGAATCGGTGACCTTCAATGCCATCGTCGTGACGCTGGTGGAACACGGCATCACGCCCAGTGCATTGGCGGCGCGCCTCACTTATGCGGGCGCTCCAGAGGCACTGCAGGCCGCCGTGGCAGCCGGCCTCTGCGGACTGGGCACGGTGTTCGTAGGCAGCACCGAAGGCGCGGCCAGGATGCTCTACGAAGCGATTCCCTTCGGCGAGAAGCCCACGCGCCCGCTCGCCGACATGGCGAAAGACATCGTCGCCGACCACCGCGCGCGCAAGCAGATCGTGCCGGGCCTGGGCCATCCGCTGCACAAGCCCATCGATCCGCGCACGCCGCGCCTGTTCCAGATCGCGGCGGAGAACGGGCTCTCCAGCCACTACGTCGCGCTGATGCAGGCGGTGCAGGAAGAAGCCGAGCGCGTGTCGGGCAAGTCGCTGCCGATCAACGCCACGGGGGCCATCGGCGCGATTGCGGCCGAGTTCGGCTTTCCCTGGAAGATCATTCGCGGCTTCGGCGTGATGGCACGCGCCATCGGCCTGGTGGGCCACATCCTCGAGGAGATCGACGACCCGATGGCGGTGGAGATCTGGCAGCGCGTGGAGAAGGAAGCCGGCGGCCCGCGCCAGGACTGAGCAAAGACCGATGAACAACGCCAACGACAAGAACTACCCCGACATACGCGATGCCGTGCGCGACCTGTGCGCGCAGTTTCCCGATGCCTACTTCCGCAAGATCGACGAGGCGCGCGGCTACCCCGCCGAGTTCGTCGATGCGCTCACCAAAGCCGGCTGGATGGCCGCGCTGATTCCGCAGGAGTACGGCGGCTCCGGCCTGGGCCTGACCGAGGCCTCGGTCATCATGGAAGAGATCAACCGCTGCGGTGGCAACTCCGGCGCCTGCCACGGCCAGATGTACAACATGGGCACGCTGCTGCGCCACGGCAGCGAGGCGCAGAAGCGCAACTACCTGCCGAAGATCGCCAACGGCGAGCTGCGCCTGCAGTCGATGGGCGTGACCGAGCCCACCACCGGCACCGACACCACCAAGATCAAGACCACCGCCGTGAAGAAGGGCGACCGCTACGTCGTCAACGGGCAGAAGGTGTGGATATCGCGCATCCAGCATTCGGACCTGATGATCCTGCTGGCGCGCACCACGCCGCTGGCGGACGTGAAGAAGAAGTCCGAAGGCGTGTCGATCTTCATCGTCGACCTGCGCGAGGCCATCGGCAAGGGACTCACGGTGCAGCCCATCCTGAACATGGTGAACCACGAGACCAACGAGCTGTTCTTCGAGAACCTCGAGATCCCGGCCGAGAACCTGATCGGCGAGGAAGGCCAGGGCTTCAAGTACATCCTGGACGGGCTCAACGCCGAGCGCACCTTGATTGCGGCGGAGTGCATCGGCGACGGCTACTGGTTCATCGACCGGGTTACCGCATACACCAAGGAGCGCGTGGTGTTCGGCCGGCCCATCGGGCAGAACCAGGGCGTGCAGTTTCCGATTGCCGAGGCGTTCATCGAGGTGGAAGCCGCGAACCTGATGCGCTACGAGGCCTGCCGTTTGTTCGATGCGCACCAGCCCTGCGGCGCGCAGGCCAACATGGCGAAGTACCTTGCGGCCAAGGCGAGCTGGGAAGCCGCCAATGCATGCCTGCAGTTCCATGGAGGCTTCGGCTTTGCCTGCGAATACGACATCGAGCGCAAGTTCCGCGAGACGCGGCTCTATCAGGTGGCGCCCATTTCGACGAACCTGATCCTGAGCTACGTGGCCGAACACATGCTCGGCCTGCCCCGTTCGTTCTGAAGGACCTGATCGCATGAACTCCATCGACCACCCGAGCAAGACGCTCGCGACCTTCGCCGCCGAACTGCGGTTCGCAGACATTCCCGCCCCCGTGCTGCGCCGCACCGAAGACCTGATGCTCGACTGGCTCGGCTCGGTGCTTGCGGCGCGCACTGCGCGCCCCATCCGCAGCATCGAGCGCTTCGCCCGGTTGATGGGCCCGGCCGAAGGGCCAAGTGAAATACTGACCTCGCGCCAGACCAGTTCACCGCTGTTCGCCGCGATGGTGAACGCGGCGGCCTCGCACTTCGTCGAGCAGGACGACGTGCACAACGGCTCGGTGTTCCACCCGGCCGCCGTCGTCATTGCGCCGGCGCTGGCCGTGGCGCAGAGCATCGGCGCGAGCGGCGCGCAACTGCTGACGGCGGTGGTCGCCGGCTACGAGGTCGGCATTCGCGTGGGCGAATTTCTCGGCCGCTCGCACTACAAGACCTTCCACACGACCGCGACGGCGGGCACGCTCGCGGCTGCCGCCGCCGTGGGCCGCCTGCTGGAACTCACGCCGCAGCAAATGCTGCACGCCTTCGGCTCGGCAGGCACGCAATCGGCCGGCGTATGGGAGTTCCTGCGCGACGCGGCCGATTCCAAGCAATTGCACTGCGCACATGCAGCGGCCAGCGGGCTCATGTCGGCCTACCTCGCGCAAGACGGCTTTACCGGCGCCGCGAAGATCCTCGAAGGCGCGCAGGGCCTTGGCGTCGGCATGTCGAGCGACGCCGACCCGGCCAGGCTCACCGACGGCCTCGGCACGCGCTGGACGCTGGCCGAGACCTCCTTCAAGTACCACGCCTCCTGCCGCCACACCCACCCCGCCGCCGACGCGCTGCTGCAGGTGATGAAGCAGAACGACCTGAAGCCCGCCGACGTGTCGCGCGTGACCACGCACGTGCACCAGGGCGCCATCGACGTGCTGGGCCGTGTGGACGTGCCGGCTACTGTGCACCAGGGCAAGTTCTCGATGGGCACGGTGCTGGGCCTGATCGCGGTGCACGGCCGCGCGGGCCTGGGCGAGTTCGACCGCGACTTCCTCGCGCCCGAGGTCTCGGCCTTCCGCGAGAAGGTGACGATGGAACTGGACGACGAAGTCGACACCGCCTACCCGGCGCGCTGGATAGGCAAGGTCAGCGTCCACACAACCGACGGCCGCAGGCTGCAGGGCCGTGTGGACGAGCCTAAAGGCGACCCGGGCAACAGCCTGGACCGCGCGGAGATCGAGGACAAGATGCAGCGCCTGGCGCACTACGGCGAAGGCGCTACCGCCGACGAAGCGAAGGCGCTGTGCGAGCGGGTCTGGCGGTTGGCCGACACGCCGCGCGTGGGGCGCTGGCTGATCGGCTGAGCTGAACTGGGTCAGGCGAACAGGCGCCCCTGACCGGGCACGCGCGGATCGAGCCCGGCGGTGCCGACAAGGTCCCAGAAGCCGGCGGGCGAACTCGACACCACGGGCACCCGCAGGCGCGCTTCGACTTCGCGCACCGCATCCAGAGTGACCAGCCCGCCGCACGAGATGAGGATGCCGTCGGCGCCGGGTTGGGCATCGAACACCTTCAGGCACAAATCGACGAGCACCTGCGTCGGCACTTCGCCCACGGCTTTCACGTCGGAGATGGAAAGGCCTTCGAGCGCGAGGGGCTCGAAGTCGCTCTGCTCCAGGTACTTGCGCAGGTGCAGGTTGACTTCGTCGATGTACGCGGTGGCCACCGCCACGCGTCGCACTCCGAGGTGCCGCAGTGCGCCGACGATGGCGTTGCTCATGGTGGTGCAGGGCAATCCGGTGGCGCGTGTCATCTCGGCTTCGAGTTGCCGGTTGAAGGCCGCGCCGCGAAAGAAGCTCAGCGAGGTGCCCATGAGCGAGACCGCGCTCACGCCCTCCTCCTTGAGCGCGACGGCCTTCTCGACCACCGAGTCGATGACGTCGAGATAACCGCGCGTCGAGATTTCTCCAAGGCCCAGGCCTTTGGCACTGAAGCGGATGCGTTCGCCGTAGAGCAGCGGGCCGTCTACCGGCACCGCGCCGGCTGCGGGGGGGACTATCAGGCCCAGGTGAGGTGTGGTCATTTCAATGGCTCCATGTTTTTCTGGCTCTTGTTCGGGGTATGTGCACAGGCCACCGGGTACTCCCCTCCGCGAATGTCCCCCGGCCTTCGGCCTCCTCCTTTATTTCGCTGCGGGGAGCACCCGGCGCCCTGTGCACGATGGGCGCGGCGCTTGTGCGAGCCGATCAACAAGTGCTCTGAACGCTCACGCTGGCGGGGTACCTTGCGCAGCGAAATAAAGGAGGAGGGGCGAAGCCCCGGGGGACATTCGCGGAGCAAGGTACCCCGTCGGCGTGAGCGAGCCCTGAAACAGCAGAAATCAGTTCCCCTCAGCCACGATGCGCTGGTCAGAAATGATCTTCTTCCACCGCGAAGTCTCCGCAGCCATGTCCTTCCCAAGCTGCGAAGGCGTTGAATAGGCACGCAGCGTGCCCTGCGCCGCAGCTGCCGCACCGGCCTCCGGCGTATCGAGCACCGACTTCACCGCAGCCGACAGCTTCTCGACCACATCGTTGGGCGTGCCCGCGGGTGCCAGCACGAAGATGCGCGGCGCCACGTCGAACCCCGGCAACGCATCGGCCAATGGCGGCACGCTCTCCGCGCCTTCGAGCTTGGCCGTGTTCATCAGCGCCACCGCACGCAGCTTGCCCGCCTTGGCCTGCGCCATGCCGGCCGTGGCGCTCACCACGCCAAGAGGAATCTGCCCGCCGATCACGTCGGGCACGATCTGCGCGGCGCCGCGGTACGGCACATGCACCACCGAACTGCCGCTGGCCTGCTTGAGCATCTCGAAGCCCAGGTGCTGCACCGTGCCCACACCCGAGGTGGCGTACGAATAGCGCGAGGCGTTGGCCTTGAGTTCCTTCACCAGCTCGGCCGGCGTCTTCGCGGGAAAGTCGTTGCCCGCGACGATCATCAGCGGCGAGATGAACGCGCCCGCCACCGGCTTGAAGCTGGTGAGCGGATCGATGCCGATCTTCGGCTGCAGCAGCTTGGCAATGAGCAAGGCGCTGTCGCCCATCATCAGCGTGTAGCCGTCGGGCGGCGCCTTGGCGACGAACTCGGCCGCGATCAGGCCGGTCGCGCCGGTGCGGTTCTCCACCAGCACCTGCTGGCCCAGCACGGCCGACAGTCGCACGCCGAGCAGGCGGGCAACCGCATCGACACCACCACCGGCCGAATAACCGACCACGAGCCGAATCGGCTTGTCGGGGTACTTCTGGGCCCAGGCCACGGGCGCCGCGAGGGTGAAGGCGCTCGCAAGGCCCAGGGCGGCCATTGCGCGCAGTGCATGGCGGCGCGCGGGTCGAATCGCTTGTCTGGCTTTCATCTTGTCTCCGTTGTCTTGGTCGGAATCGCCGGCCGTCTGTCGCGGCCTGGTCGTGAAGGAAAGTGTCGCCGGAAGGCAGCAGCCGGCCGGCTGCTCAGGCCTTCCCCTTGCCGTGCGAGGTCGGCAGCTTCGCCAGCTCGCGCACGCGGTCGGCATTGGGCGCGAAGCCCAGGCCCGGTGTCTCGGGCAGCGTGAGCCAGCCCTGGTCGGGTACCGGCAGGCCGTCGAAGATCTGCTTGAGCATCTGCACCGCAACGTAGTGGTACTCGACCAGCCCGCCGTTCGACACGCCCGCATGCAGGTGCATGTTGTGGAAGGGCCAGGCGCCGCCGTTGTCGATGGGCACGTTGAAAGCCTGCGCCATGCCCGCGATCTTCAGCACCTGCGAGTAGCCGCCCGAGATGGTCACGTTGGGCTGCAGCACGTCGACCGCCTGGTTCACCAGCAGGTCGCGGAAGCGGAAGGCCAGGCCCTCGTTCTGGCCGCAGGCCAGCGGAATGCGGGTGCGCGTGCGCAGCTGGGCCATCTGGCGCACGTCGTTCTGCGTGAGCGGCTCCTCGAAGAAGCTGATGCCGTAGGGCTCGATGCGGTGCGCCAGCTCGGTGGCGTGGAAAAGGTCGAGCCCGCAGTTGGCGTCGACGTACAGCTTCACGTCGGGGCCCACGGCCTCGCGCACCGCCGCCACGCGGCGCACGTCTTCGGCGATGACCTCGTCGAGCGGGCGCAGCTCGTCGCGGCGTGCGAGCGCATGGTTGCCGACGGTCATCTTCAAACGCTGGAAGCCCTGCGACACCCACAGCCTTGCGGCCGCCGCGAGCTGGTCGCGCTCGAAGAAGCCGAAACCGAAGGTGGCGTACACCGGCACCCTGGCGCGCGCGCCGCCGAGCAGGCGCCACAGCGGCTGGCCGAGCGCCCTGGCCTTGATGTCCCACAGCGCAATGTCCAGCGCGGCGATGGTGTGGCTTGCATAGCCGGTCTGGCCGCGCGGCGAGAGCAGCCAGTAGAGCTTCTCCCACAGGCGCTCGGTGGCCATCGGGTCTTCGCCGATCAGCGCGGGGCCGGCCACCTCGCGCACGGCGGCGGCGATGATTTCTTCTTCGGTGATGGCGGTCATGCCGTGGCCGACGAGGCCGGTGTCGGTCTCGATCTCTGTGAGGCACAGCGACAGCGAGGTCTGCTTGTTCAGGCCGACCACGTCGATGGTGACGGGAATGTTCAGCGGCGTGGCGCTGACGCGAACGATCTTCAAGAGTGTCTCCTTTGGTTTGCGCGATCTTTGCGCGTGGGCCGCCGGAGAACAATTCGTTTTTGGCGAGCGCGAGGCTTCGCGCGGCGCGAAGCCTCGCGTGCCCTCGCGTTCAGTCCGGCCGGCCGAGGTGCTCCAGCACGGAGCGCGCGGCCACGGTCAGGTCTTGCTGCCTGCGCACGCACAGCAGGTGCCGGCGCAGCGCCCAGGGCGCGTCGAGCTTCAGGCAGCGCAGCCGCAGTATCTGCAGCTGCGGCAGGATGGCCGCGTAGGGCAGCACGCCGATGCCCACGCCCTGCTCCACCATGCGGCACACCATGTCGAAGCTGCCCACCTGCATGCGCACCTTCAGCGGCACCTGCGCCTCCAGCGCGGCGGCCAGCAGCACCCGGTGCAGCGCGGTGCCTTCGCGCACCACGATATGGTCGTAGCGCAGCACTTCTTCCACGCCAATGCGCTTGCGCCGCGCGAGCGGGTGGTCGCGCGCGATCACCACGGCCAGTTCGTCGTTGCGGTACGGCAGGCATTCGAGGCCTTCGGCGGGCGTGTGGCTCTCGATCACGCCGATGTCGGCCAGGCCCGCCTGCACGGCCTTCACCACCTCGGTGCTGGCGCGCTCCTGCAGGTCGATCTTCAGCACCGGGTGCAGCCGCAGGAAGGAGCCGATCTGCGCCGGCAGGAACTGCGCGATGGTCGACGCGTTGGCCGTGATGCTGACCACGCCCGCCACGCCGTTCTGGAAATCGTCGAACTCCGCGCCGAGGCGGTCCATGGCCGAGAGCACGGCGCGCGCATGCAGCAGCAGCCCGTGCCCCGCCGAGGTGAGCGTGACGCCGCGCGCATGGCGCACCAGCAGCGGCAGCCTGGCGCGGGCCTCGAGGTCGGAGATGCGCTTGCTCGCGGCCGCAAGCGCGATGTGGCAACGCTTGGCGCCTTCGCTGATGCTGCCGTGGTCGGCCACGGTCACGAACAGGCGCAGCGACTTCAGGTCGGCGGACATGGCGTGCGCGCCCTCAGTGCGAAACAAGGTGATCGAACAGCTCGCGCGCCGAGGCCGGCAGCTGCTCGCGATTGCGCGCGATCAACTTCAGTTCGCGCTCGGCCCAGGCATCGCTGAGCGCCACGGTCGAAATGCGCATCGCCATCGACAGTCTCTGCGCGGAAGATGCAGGCAGCACGCCGACTCCCACGCCCGCCTCGATCATCAGGCAGATGGCCTCGAAGCTGCTGACCTGGATGCGCGGGTTGAAGCCCCGGCCGGCCAGCTCGGCGCGGCGCTGCAGGAAGCGGTGTATGGCGCTGCCGTGGTGAAGGCCCACGTGCTGCTCGTCGAGCGTGTCGGCGAAAGCTACCGACGGTGCGCCCGCCAGATGGTGCGCGACCGGCACGACCAGCACGAGCTGGTTGCTGCCGAAGGGGCGCGCATCGAAGTCGCCCGTGTGCACGTCGCCCGCGAGGATGCCGATGTCGGCCTCGCCATCGGCCACCGCGCGCA
Source organism: Variovorax sp. (assembly GCF_965279555.1). Classification (NCBI taxonomy): domain Bacteria; kingdom Pseudomonadati; phylum Pseudomonadota; class Betaproteobacteria; order Burkholderiales; family Comamonadaceae; genus Variovorax; species Variovorax sp. The sequence continues at coordinate 3,758,809 of NZ_OZ257247.1, forward strand.
CGATCTCCTCGCTCAGGTATTCCCGCAGGTCCACCTGCACGGCAGGATGCTGCGTAAGGAAGCCGGCCAGCTTCTGCGGCAGGTACTCCGTGATCGAGGTGGTGTTGGCGAACACCCGCACGTGCCCCTTGATGCCCTTGCCGAAGTCCTGCATGTCGCAGCGCAGGTGCTCCATCTGCTGCATCACGCGCTTGGCGTGATACAGCACGGCCTGCCCGGCGGCGGTGAGGCTCACGCCCTGCGCGCTGCGGTGCAGCAGCTTGCCGCCCACGGCCTCTTCCATCTGCTTGATGCGGGTGGAGGCTGCGGCCAGCGAGATGCAGGCCTTCTCGGCACCGCGCGTGAGGCTGTGCGCGTCCGCCACGTAGACGAACAGTTTCAGGTCGAACAGGTCGAAGTGCAGGTTCACCGGGCGCGGGCACGAAGGAAGAAGGGAACGCGCATTGTCCGGCGAATGACGCCGAAGCTGCGCCCGGCCTCCTGCGGGTTTGTCCTCAGACCGGGTCCCAGCTGAACACGTCGGCCGAACGGTCCAGCGGGAAGAAGCTGGCGCGCATCGCGGGCATGGCGTGCTCGGCAATGCTCTGCGGCGTCCAGCCTTCGGAGCGGTGGATGGAGCGCACCGGGCGCGGCTGGCTGATGAGCGAGATCTCGTTGTTGCGCACCGAGAAGATCTGCCCGTTGACCGCACCGGCCGCATCGCTCGCCAGATAAACCGCGAGCGGCGCGACCTTGGCGGGCGTCATCTGCTTGATCTTGTCGACGCGGGCGCGCTGCTCGTCGGTGTCGGTGGGAATGGCGCCGATCATGCGGCTCCAGGCAAAGGGCGCGATGCAGTTGGAGCGCACGTTGAATTTCTGCATGTCCAGCGCGATCGACTTCGACAACGCGACGATGCCGAGCTTGGCCGCCGAGTAGTTGGCCTGCCCGAAGTTGCCGATGAGGCCCGAGGTCGAGGTCATGTGCACCAGCGCGCCCGAGTTCTGCTCCTTGAAGTGCGTGGCCGCCGCGCGGCTCACGTAGTAGGAGCCGTACAGGTGGACCTTGAGCACCGAGTCCCACTCGTCGACCGACATCTTGTGGAAGAAGCGGTCGCGCAGGATTCCCGCGTTGTTGACCACCGCGTCGATGCGGCCGAAGCTGTCGAGCGCGCACTGCACGATGTGTGCGGCGCTGGCGGCATCGGCCACGTTGTCGGTATTGGGCACCGCCTGTCCGCCGGCCGCGCGGATCTCGTCGACCACCTGCTGCGCGGGGCCTGCACTGCCGCCTTCGCCGTCGAGCGCGGCGCCGATGTCGTTGACCACCACCTTCGCGCCATGCGCCGCCATCGCCAGCGCGATGTCGCGCCCGATGCCGCCGCCAGCGCCGGTGACGACGACCACTTTTCCTTCAACCATGCTTGTCTGTGCTCCGGATGCTCGTTCGACCGCGGTTCGCGGGTCGATTCCAGAATGCCACAGGGAGCGGGCTGCGGGTTTCGGATTTCCGAAGAGGGGCTTCGCCCCGGCACGGGCTCAGCAGCGGGCGCTGGCCTTGAACGCCGCCAGTTGCTCGGGCGTCATTCGCTGCTGCGTGGCCCTGTCGATGTAGTTGGCTTCTTCGCGAATGACCTGGAACGAGCCATCAGGCTGACCGCGCCAGACGACGTAGCCGCAATGGATGTCGATGTTCTGGAACTGGCTCACCAGATCGGCTGCGATGTAGACACCGGGCCGCGGTGCAGACGGTGGGTTGTCGTAACGCGTGATCTTCCGGATGCGGCGGCTCGTGGCTGGCCCGGCAATCGCGCTGAACTTTCTTCCGGCGCCGCTCCAGCTCTCTTGCGAAGCCGTGGCCTTCATCGAATCGGCAAAGAAGCCATAGGCCTTCGCAAAATCACCGGCATCCTTGGCCTTTAGGTACTGGTACGTCAGCAACTCGACCTGCTTCTGGTCTTCTTCGGGCGTCGATGGCCGCTCCCTTGCGGGGGAGGCAGCGCTTTTCTCCTGGGCGACCGATCCACATTGAATTTCCTGCCGGAGCACCAGCTCGCCGGGGGCTCTTGAGGACGCCGGCTCGATGGGTTCCTGGCGCGCGAAGCTGTAGCGCCCGAATGTGACCTTGTTTTCGCCGCACAGCTTCTGTGCTGCGGGCGTCAATTGGGCTTGCCCGGCCGCTATTTCCAGCGGCTCGCTCGCCTTGAGCGTCAGCTCATACGCCGCATTGCCAAGCTGCCTGACGGCCACGTCTTCGCCCGCGATTGCGGGATACGCCGTTGCCATGAAGAGAAACGCGCCAGCGGCCGCGTGTGAAAGCACTGAACGCATTTTTCTTCTTTCTTGCGGCCGGACAAAAAGACTTCGGCTTACTGCCGCGCAGTACGGATATTCGCGGGCAGCGCCTGCGGCCAGCTCGTGCGGAACGGGTTGATGTCCAGCCCGCCGCGTCGCGTGTAGCGCGCATACACCGCGAGCTTGGTGGGCTTGCAGCGGCTCCAGATGTCCGTGAACATGCGCTCGGCGCAGGGCTCGTGGAATTCGTTGTGATTGCGAAAGCTCACGATGTACGCGAGCAGGCCGGCCTGGTCGATGGGCGGGCCGCTGTAGCGGATCTGCACGCTGCCCCAGTCGGGCTGGCCGGTGACGAGGCAGTTGCTCTTGAGCAGGCGGCTGGTGAGGGTTTCGTTCACGTGCACCTGCGTGGTGTCGCTGCTCAGCAGATCGGGGGCGGGCTGGTAGCGGGTGCACTCGATGTCGAGCCGGTCGAGGTCGAGGCCGTCGATCTCATGCACCGGTTCGCGGTCGAACAGCTCGGGCGTGAGCAGCTTCACGCCGATGCCGCCCGACTGGTCGCTGCCGCGCCAGGCGGCCTCGGCGAGGTCGGTGCGCAGGTGTTCGCGCACGGCGTCGATGCTCGCGAAGGTGCTGTTGTTGAAGCTGTTCAGGTAGAGCTTGAAGCTCTTGCTTTCGATGATGTTGGGCGTCTCGCACGGGATGGTGAAGTGCGCGATGGCCAGTTGCGGCTTGCCGCGCGCATTGAGCCAGCTCACCTCGAACGCGGTCCACAGGTCGGCGCCGAAGAAGGGCAAGGCGCCGGACTTGATGCCCATGGCCTCGCGCTGCGTGGCGCGCGCGATGGGGAACAGCAGCGAGGGGTCGTAGTGGTCGGCGTAGGCCGAGGCGCGGCCCAGCTGCGATTGCTCGGGGGTATTGGGGTTGTGGTCTGTGCTCATGGCTTTGAATCTCGGGCTTCGGCCGCGTGCGCGAACGGTGCGATGTGGTTGGCGAGGATGGCGCACACCTCGGGCGGCAGGTCGTGGCCCATGCCGGGAATGGAAACGAAGCGCGAACCCGGAATGCGCCGGGCGGTGTCTTCGCCGCAGGCCATGGGCACGAGCGCGTCGGCGTCGCCGTGCAGCACCAGCGTCGGGCACTGGATGCGCGGCAGCACCTGGGGGCGCTCGTCGTCGGCGCCGATGGCGAGCATCTGCCGCATCAGGCCGGCCGGGTGGTACGAACGCCGCATGCTGAAGGTCAGGCGCTCGGCCAGCTCTTCGTCGGTCTGGGGGTAGGCGGGGCTCTGGATCAGCCGCAGCAGCCTGATGCTGTGCGCCACCAGTTCGGCCTCGCTCTTGCCCAGCGGCCGGCGCATGAGCATGGTCGTCACTTCGCGGCGCGGCCCGGGCAAGCCGCGCGCGCCGCTGGAACTCATGATGCTCACGAGGCTGGTGCTGCGCCGCGGCGCGAAGGCGGCGATGCGCTGGGCGATCATGCCGCCCATCGAGGCGCCGACGATGTGGGCCTTGGCGATGCCCAGCGCGTCGAGCACGCCGAGCGAATCGAGCGCCATGTCCTGCAGCGTGTAGGCAGAGCGCACCTTGAGGCCCAGGCGGTGGCGGATGGTCTGCCACACGACGTTGCCGGTGCCCGCGTGGTCGAAGCCCTGGCTCAGGCCGATGTCGCGGTTGTCGTGGCGCACCACGCGAAAGCCTGCGTCCACCAGCTGCTGCACCAAGCCGTTCGGCCATGCGACCAGCTGCATGCCCAGGCCCATGATGAGCAGGATGACGGGACGCCCTTCGCCTCCGGTGTCGTCGACTTCGATCTGCAGCCCGTTGGCGGTGACTTTCATCGGTTTCTTTTTGCCTACTTGAACTCGCGCTCGCGCAGCCACTTGGTGGCGACCCACTTCTCGCCCGCCAGCACCGGCGCGCCGCCGTGCAGGGTGCGGGTGACGGGGTCGGGCCGGTCGTAGCTGAAGAACACGCCGGTGCCGCGCACCGGGGCCACCTCGAGGCCCACGTCGGGGAAGGTGGTGGCGCCGCCGCCCTCGGGCTCCTGCAGGTACATGACGAGCGTGGCCACGCGCTGGCCGCCGCGCTTGAGGATGGTGGGCGTGCCGGGCTCGCCGGGATCGAAGTAGTCGTAGTGCGGGCGGTACTGCGCGCCGGGGGCGTAGCGCAGGATCTGCAGGCCCTCGCCGAACTCGAGCGGCCAGCGCAGCAGCATGGCGATGCGCTGCTCCAGGCGCGCGACGATCTCGTTTTCGCCGCGCTCGAAGAACATGCCGTCGCTGGTGCGGTCGACGTTGAGCACCTCGCCGCCGGTGCGCGTTTCCACGGTGAGCGAGCGTGCCAGGCGCACCCGCGCGGCGGCGATCAGGCCTTCGCATTCCTCCCCCGACAGCAGGTTGCCGAACACCACCACGCGCGGATGCCGCATGGTCTGCAGCACCTGCACGCAGCGATCGCCGGCATCGAGGTACAGCGGCGCACCGTCGAGGTCGGGGCCGGGCATTTCGGTGCGCACGGGCGGCAGCGCCACCTCGACGTTGGGGAAACCGGCTTCGAGCTGGGCCAGCGCCGTGTCGGCGGCGGCGTCATGCCAGCCGGCCGCGCGCATGGACGCGCGCAGCGCCGGCACCGAGTGCCCGGCCGCGAGCTGGGCCACCAGCCATTCGCGCAGTTCCGGACTGATCGCTTGCGACATCAGACTTTTCTCCTGAATACCAGCCTGTCTGGTTTGGACACGCCAGCGTCGAAACCATAACCTTCGAGGTCGAACTTTTCCAGTGCCTTGGGCGTGGCTGCCTTGTGCTGCACAGCCCAGCGGGCCAGCAGGCCGCGCGCGCGCTTGGCGAAGAAGCTGACGATCTTGTACTTGTCGCCCTTCCACTCCTCGAACACGCATTCGACCACACGGGCCTTGAGCACCTTCCTGTCGACCGACTTGAAGTACTCCTGGGAAGCCACGTTGATGACCACCGGCGTGCGGTCGGCCGCAAGGCGCTCGTTCAGGTGCTCGGCGATGCGCGAGCCCCAGAAGGCGTACAGGTCCTTGCCGTGGCGGTTGGCCAGCGCGGTGCCCATCTCGAGCCGGTAGGGCTGCAGCAGGTCGAGCGGGCGCAGCAGGCCGTAGAGGCCGCTGAGGATGCAGACGTGGTCTTGCGCCCAGTCGAGCTGCGCCCGGGTAAGCGTGCGGGCATCGAGGCCGCCGTAGACGTCGCCGTCGAAGGCGAAGGCGGCCTGGCGGGCGTTCCTGGCGGTGCTCTTGCTCGACCAGGCCTCGTAGCGGGCCACGTTCAGGGCCGAGAGCTTGTCCGACAGGTGCATCAGCTCGGCGATCTGCTGCGGCGACTTCTCGCGCAGCAGCTTGATGAGTTCGACCGAGGGGCCGCGCGGGGACTCGAAATGGGGTTGGGTGGCGGGGATTTCGGAGGGGACCGGGGTGTCGTAGTCGAGCGACTTCGCAGGGGAGAGCAGGAACAGCATCCCGGAATTATGAGTGGCCGAAGTGACCGGAGGCAGCGCCGGTAAAATCACCGGCAATCCCACCTCGTTACGACGGCACCCGAGGGTGCCGTTTTGCATTCCCCATGAGCGAACCCACCACCTCCCCCGCCCAACCCGGCCTCGACAGCCTGTCGAAATCTTTCGAACCCGCCGCCATCGAGGCGCACTGGGGCCCGGAATGGGAAAAGCGCGGCTACGCCAAGGCGGGCTTCCGCGGCACTCAGCAGCCCAAGGAAGGGGCCGAGTCGTTCGCGATCCAGCTGCCGCCGCCCAACGTGACGGGCACGCTGCACATGGGCCATGCGTTCAACCAGACGATCATGGACAGCCTCACGCGCTACCACCGCATGAAGGGCGCCAACACGCTGTGGGTGCCGGGCACCGACCACGCGGGCATCGCGACGCAGATCGTGGTGGAGCGCCAGCTGCAGGAGCAGAAGGTCAGCCGCCACGAGCTCGGCCGCAAGAACTTCGTGGCGCGCGTGTGGGAGTGGAAGGAAAAGTCGGGCAACACCATCACGCAGCAGATGCGCCGCATGGGCGACACGGTGGACTGGAGCCGCGAGTACTTCACGATGGACGACGACCTGTCGAAGGTCGTGATGCACACCTTCGTGAAGCTGTACGAAGAAGGCCTCATCTACCGCGGCAAGCGCCTGGGCAACTGGGACCCGGTGCTCAAGACCTCGGTGAGCGACCTCGAGGTCGAGAGCGAGGAGGAAGACGGCTTCCTCTGGCACCTGTCGTACCCGCTGGAAGACGGCAGCGGCGCGCTGACAGTAGCCACCACCCGGCCCGAGACCATGCTCGGCGACACGGCCGTCATGGTCCACCCCGAGGACGAGCGCTACAAGCACCTGATCGGCCAGCGCGTGAAGCTGCCTCTGGTGGGCCGGCTGATCCCGATCATTGCCGACGACTACGTGGACAAGGAATTCGGCACCGGCGTGGTCAAGGTCACGCCCGCCCATGACTACAACGACTACGCGGTCGGCCAGCGCCACAAGCTCGAGATGATCGGCGTGCTGACGCTGGACGCGACCATCAACGACAAAGCGCCCGAAAAATACCGCGGCATGGACCGCTTCGTGGCGCGCAAGGCCGTGGTGGCCGACCTCGACGCGCTGGGCCTGCTCGTCGAAGTGAAGAAGCACAAGCTGATGGTGCCGCGCTGCGCGCGCTCGGGCGCCATCGTGGAGCCGATGCTCACCGACCAGTGGTACGTGGCCATGACCCGCCCCGGCGCCGACGGCCAGTCGATCGCGCAGAAAGCCATCGACGTGGTGAAGTCGGGCGAGGTGCGCTTCGTGCCCGAGAACTGGGTCAACACCTACAACCACTGGATGGAGAACATCCAGGACTGGACCATCTCGCGCCAGCTCTGGTGGGGCCACCAGATTCCCGCCTGGTACGACGAGGAAGGCAACGTGTACGTGGCGGAAGACGAAGCCGCCGCGCAGGCCAAGGCGCCGGGCAGGAAGCTCACGCGCGACGAGGACGTGCTCGACACCTGGTATTCGTCGGCCCTTGTGCCCTTCTCTTCGCTGGGCTGGCCCGAGAAGACCAGGGAGCTGGAGCTGTACCTGCCTTCCACCGTGCTGGTGACGGGCTACGACATCATCTTCTTCTGGGTCGCCCGGATGATCATGATGACCAAGCACTTCACCGGCAAGGTGCCGTTCAAGGACGTCTACATCCACGGCCTGGTGCGCGACGCGCAGGGCAAGAAGATGAGCAAGTCCGAAGGCAACGTGCTCGACCCGGTCGACCTGATCGACGGCATCGCGCTGCCCGAGCTGCTGGACAAGCGCAGCCAGGGCCTGCGCAAGCCCGAGACCGCGCCCACCGTGCGCAAGAACACGCAGAAGGAGTTCCCGGACGGCATTCCGGCCTTCGGCGCCGATGCGCTGCGCTTCACCTTCGCTTCGCTGGCCTCGCTGGGCCGCAGCATCAACTTCGACTCGAAGCGCTGCGAGGGCTATCGCAACTTCTGCAACAAACTGTGGAACGCAACGCGCTTCGTGCTGATGAACTGCGAAGGCCAGGACTGCGGCCTGCTGGAGCACACGAAGGAAGACTGCAAGGTCGGCGGCCCGGCCCACGGCTACCTGAAGTTCAGCCGCGCCGACTACTGGATCGTGTCGCAGCTGCAGCGCGTCGAGGCCGAAGTGACCAAGGGCTTCGAGGAATACCGCCTCGACAACGTGGCCAACACGATCTACCAGTTCGCCTGGGACGAGTTCTGCGACTGGTACCTCGAAATCGCCAAGGTGCAGATCCAGACCGGCGACGACGCGCAGAAGCGAGCCACGCGCCGTACGCTGATCCGCGTGCTCGAAACGCTGCTGCGCCTGGCGCACCCGGTGATTCCGTTCATCACGGAAGAGCTGTGGCAGAAGGTGTCGAAGGTTGCGGGTCGCGAGGGCGAGTCGATCATGGTGGCGGCGTATCCGCAGAGCCAGCCGGAAAAGATCGACGAGGCGGCCGAGGCTTACGTGGCGCGGCTGAAGAGCCTGGTCGACGCATGCCGCACGCTGCGCGGCGAAATGAACGTGTCGCCCGCGATGCGCCTGCCGCTGTACGCCGTGGCCGACGACGCCGAGGGCGCTGCCTTCCTGCGCGAGGCGGCGCCCGTGCTGCAGGCGCTGGCCAAGCTCAAGGAAGTGAAGGTCTTCGACGACGAGGCCTCATGGCAGGCGGCCGCGGAAGCGGCGCCGGTGGCGGTCGTGGGTGCCGCGCGCCTGTGCCTGCACATGGAAATCGACAAGGCAGCCGAGAAGCTGCGCATCGGCAAGGAAATCGCGCGCATCGAGGGCGAGATCGCCAAGGTGCACGGCAAGCTCGGCAACGAGGCCTTCGTGGCCAAGGCGCCGCCTGCCGTGATCGAGCAGGAGCGCAAGCGCCTGGCCGATTTCACCGCCACGCTGGAGCGCCTGCGCGACCAGCTTGTGCGCCTCGGCTGACAGACGGAGTAAATACCGGGCGTTTAGGATGCTGGTTCGGCACTTGCTTGCCGCTCCTGCGACCACTCCCGGGACATCCCCCTTTCCTTCTTCCAACGAACCGACGCCGAACTGCCCATGTCCACACCATCGACACGTATCCGCAAGGCTGTATTTCCCGTTGCGGGCTTTGGCACCCGCTTTCTGCCCGCCACCAAGGCACAGCCCAAGGAAATGCTGCCGGTGGTCGACAAGCCGCTGATCCAGTACGCCGTCGAAGAGGCCTACGCCGCGGGCATCCGCGACATGATCTTCGTCACCGGCCGCAACAAGCGCGCCATCGAGGACCACTACGACACCGCCTACGAGCTCGAAAGCCAGCTCGAGGCCAGCGGCAAGACTGCCCTGCTGAACATTGCGCGCTCTGTCATGCCCGACGACATGACCTGCTCCTACGTGCGCCAGCCGCGCATGCTGGGCCTGGGCCATGCCGTGCTGTGCGCCGAGCACCTGGTGGGCAACGAGCCCTTCGCCGTGCTGCTGGCGGACGACCTGATGGTCGGCCCCAAGGGCGGCGAACCCGTGCTGGCGCAAATGACCGCGGCCTTCGCCCGTCTCGGCGGCTCGCTGCTGGCGGTGCAGGAAGTGCCGCTGGAGCACGTCAAGCGCTATGGCATCGTGGCCGGCGACGCCGTCGAGGAAGGCCTGGTCAAGGTCAGCAAGATGGTCGAGAAGCCGAAGCCAGAAGACGCCCCCTCGCGCCTGGGCGTGGCGGGCCGCTACATCCTGACGCCGGGCGTCTTCGACGAGATCCGCAACCAGCCCAAGGGCGCGGGCGGCGAGATCCAGCTGACCGACGGCATCGCGGCGCTGATGAAGAAGGAATCGGTGTACGCGTACTCGTACAAGGGCATCCGCTACGACTGCGGCAGCAAGGAAGGCTTCCTGCAGGCGTCGGTGGAACTGGCGCTGGCGCACCCCGAAGTGGGCGCGGAGTTCCGCGAGTACCTCAAGAGCCTGAAGCTGTAAACAACGCACGGCGCGCATCGCGCTTGTGCAAAGGGCCGCTGCTGCGGCCCTTTTCTTTTGGCTTTGTCAGCGGCGCTTCAGCACATGGATGAAGTCGGTGCCGATGGTTTCCTGTTCCATCAGCTCGTTGCCCGTCTGGCGCGCAAAGGCCTGGAAGTCGCGGATCGACCCGGGGTCGGTCGACACCACCTTCAGCAATTGCCCGCTCGCCATCTCGTTGAGCGATTTTTTCGCCTTGAGGATGGGCAGCGGGCAGTTCAGCCCACGCGTGTCGAGTTCGCGGTCAACTTGCACTTCCACGCTCCTCGGGCTCCGGCGGCAGGTTCAGGCCGCGGCGGCGTTCTTCGTTTTCCGCGGCGGTGAAGAACACGGGCTCGTGGCCGCGCGTTCGCAGCCAGTCGGCCAGCGCATAGCCGGTTCCGGCAGGCCAGCACTTCAGGTCGGGCAGGTCGTAGAGGCGGTAGTCGACCAGTTCGGGCGAGAGCTTCACCTCGCCGTCGGCCACCACGTGGTAGGCGATGATGACCTGGTTCATGCGCTGGAAGTCGTAGGCACCGACGATCTTGAGGGCGCTGACGTCCAGGTTGGTTTCTTCCTTGACCTCGCGCGCAACGCCCTCCTCCGGCGTCTCGCCGGCTTCCATGAAGCCGGTGATCAGCGCGAACATCTTGCCCGGCCAGGCCGCATTGCGCGCCAGCAGCACCTGGCCGCGGTACTCGACGATGGCCGCGAGCACGGGCGTGGGATTGTTCCAGTGCGTGTGGCCGCAGTTGGGGCAGCGCAGGCGCTCCTTGGGGCCGCCGTCTTCCATCAGCGCGATCCACTCGAGCGGCGTGGCACAGACCTGGCAAAACTTGGGATGGGGCATGGGGTCTCTTTTCTTTTTATGGCGCCGCCCGCGTGGAGTCGGGCCGCGGGTTGGCTGAAGACGATCAGGCCGGGAACACGCCGGTGGAGAGGTAGCGGTCGCCGCGGTCGCAGACCACGAACACGATGATCGCGTTCTCGACCGTCTTGGACACCTCGAGCGCAGCCCAGAGCGCACCGGCGGCCGAGATGCCGCCGAAGATGCCCTCTTCGCGCGCAAGGCGACGGCACATTTCTTCCGCGTCGTCCTGGCTCACGCTGATTTCCTGGTCGACCCGGCTCGGGTCGAAGATCTTCGGCATGTATTCGGCCGGCCATTTGCGGATGCCCGGAATGCGCGAGCCTTCGGCCGGTTGCGCGCCGATGATGCGGATGGCGGGGTTCTTCTCTTTCAGGAAGCGCGAGACGCCGGTAATGGTGCCGGTGGTGCCCATCGCGCTCACGAAATGGGTGACCTTGCCCTTGGTGTCGGCCCAGATCTCGGGGCCCGTGGTCTCGTAGTGGATGCGCGGGTTGTCCGGATTAGCGAACTGGTCGAGCACCAGGCCCTTGCCCTGCGCGACCATCTGCTCGGCGAGATCGCGCGCGTATTCCATGCCGCCGCTCTTGGGCGTGAGCACCAGTTCGGCGCCGAAAGCCTTCATGGTCTGGGCACGCTCGACGGAGAGGTCCTCCGGCATGATCAGCACCATGCGGTAGCCCTTGATTGCCGCGGCCATGGCCAGGGCAATGCCCGTGTTGCCGGAGGTGGCTTCGATCAGCGTGTCGCCGGGCTTGATTTCACCGCGCTCCTCGGCGCGCTTGATCATCGAGAGGGCCGGCCGGTCTTTCACCGAGCCTGCTGGATTGTTGCCTTCCAGCTTGCCGAGAATCACGTTGCCACGCTTGGCGTTTTCTGCGGCATGGATGCGTTGCAGGGCGACCAGGGGGGTCTTGCCGATGGCATCTTCGATCGTCGGATAATTCATGGCAGCCACTGTGCCATAATTTTGGGCTTCGTTCAGAACCCTGCCCGGGTGGTGAAATTGGTAGACGCAGGGGACTCAAAATCCCCCACCGAAAGGTGTGCCGGTTCGATTCCGGCCCCGGGCACCAAACTTTGGCTCGCCCCCAGGCTGCGCGGCACTTCGTGTCCGCTTCGCCTTCCCCCTGCCGGGGGCAACACCAGAGGCCCGGCAAAGCCGGTTCCTCGGTGTTCCTGGAATTGGCCTCCCCCAACTACGACTGCTCGTTGGCCTCCATCAGGCCTGTATGCACTGTCGGATGCACCAGCCGCACCCGCAGCTCGCGCTTGAGCCGCGTGTTGTCCAGCCGTCGCGATTCCCCCATGAAGCTCAGCAACTGCAGCGGCAGCTGCCGCTCGGCCTCGCCGCGGGCCACGCGCGGCGGGCGGGGCATGCCGTACAGGTCGGCAGCCAGGTCCATGTAGTCGCCCATCTTCAGTTCGGTGTCGTCCGATGCGTGCACGACGCGCTGCGGCTTGCCGCGGAACAGTGCGGCCTCGCAGGCTCGCGCCAGGTCGTCGGCGTGGATGTGGTTGGTGTAGACGTCGTCCTCATGCCGCAGCACGGGGGTGCCGCGCTGCAGGCGCCCGCGTGGCGTGCCGTTTTCGCGGTCCGGCGCGTAGATGCCGGGAATCCGCAGGATACTGGCCCGGATGCCGGCACTGCGGCCCAGCCAGCGCACGGCACGTTCGGCGTCCACGCGGCGGTGCGAGCGGGGCGTGTCCGGCCGCACGCCGCGCGTTTCGGACACGCGGGCGCCTTCGCAGTCACCATAGACGCCGCTGGTCGAGCCGTAGACGAAGGTCGAAGGCACCGAGCGCAGCCGCAGCGCGCGCGCCAGCGCGGTAGTGCGCTGGTCACGCCACCAGGCAGCGCCACCGTCGCGGGCCGGCGGCGCCAGGTGCAGCACCCGGGTCGCGATGCCCGCCAGCCTGCGCAGGGTGGCCGCGTCGTCCAGGTTGCCCACCAGCGGGCGCACGCCGGCTGCCCGCAGGGCGGTCACCCGGTCCTTGGAGGAAGTGAGCGCCACCAGTTGCATGCGGCCCGAAAGATCGCGCGCGACGCGCTGGCCGACGTCGCCGCAGCCCACGATGAGAAGGCGCTCGCGCCGGAAGCGCGCCGGCAGAGCGCCGGAGGGGCTATTGATTGAAGGCAAAATCCTGTTCCTGTCCCAATTCAGTTGCTCCCGCGCTGTTCGCAGCGTCCAGGAGATTACCCCCCGAAGAATACCGATGACTGCTACAGCGCCGCATGAGGCGGGCTTTTCCATCACCGTCGAGCCCAGCGGGCGCCATTTCGTGGCGCAGGGCGACGAAACCATCCTCGCGGCCGGCATCCGGCAAGGCATCGGCCTGCCCTATGGCTGCAAGGACGGCGCCTGCGGCTCCTGCAAGTGCAAGAAGCTGTCGGGCGAGGTCACGCTCGGCCCCCACCAGAGCAAGGCCCTGAGCGCCGAAGAACAACTGGCCGGCTTCGTGCTGACCTGCTGCGCCCACGCCACCAGCGACGTGGTGCTCGAGTCGCGCCAGGTCACGGAAGCCGGCGCGCTGCCGATCCGCAAGATGCCAGTGCGGGTGATGGCGCTCACGCGCCAGTCGCACGACGTGATGCTGCTGCGCCTGCAACTGCCGGCCGGCGAGCCGCTGCAGTTCTACGCGGGCCAGTACGTGGAATTCATCTTGCGAGACGGCGCCCGCCGCAGCTATTCGATGGCCAATGCGCCGCACACCGTCGGCGTGCCGGGCACGGGCATCGAGCTGCACCTGCGGCACCTGCCGGGCGGCAAATTTACCGACCACGTGTTCGGCACGATGAAGGAAAAGGAAATCCTGCGCATCGAAGGCCCCTTCGGCAGCTTCTTCCTGCGCGAGGACTCCGACAAGCCGATGATCCTGCTGGCCTCGGGCACCGGCTTTGCGCCCATCAAGGCGCTGCTGGAGCACATGCAGTTCAAGGGCATCACGCGGCCCGTGTCGCTCTACTGGGGCGGCCGCCGCCCCGAAGACCTGTACATGGACGCCTGGGTGCGCGAGCAGATGCCCAACATGCCCCAGCTGCGCTACGTGCCCGTCATCTCCAACGCGACGCCGCAGGACAACTGGACCGGCCGCACCGGCTTCGTCCACCAGGCCGTGCTGGAAGACTTCGCCGACCTGTCGGGCCACCAGGTCTATGCCTGCGGCGCGCCCATCGTGGTCGATTCGGCCAAGCGCGACTACGTGGCGCAGGCCGGGCTGCCCGAAGAAGAGTTCTTTGCAGACGCGTTCACCACCGAGGCCGACAAGGCCGTTCCCTGAAGACTACAAAAAATGAAGACGAGACATTTCCTTCTCACCCTGCTCGCCAGCGCCACCGCCCTGCTGGGCACCGGCACCGCCATGGCACAGCAACAGCAGCGCCCCATCCGCCTCGTCGTGCCCTACGCGGCCGGCGGCCCGATCGACAACACCGCGCGCATCCTGGCCGAGCGCGTCAAGGACACGCTGGGCCCGGTCATCATCGACAACAAGCCCGGTGCGGGCGGCAACATCGGCGCCGACATCGTGGCGAAGGCACCGCCGGACGGCCTGACCATCGGCATCGCGGCCACCGCCACGAACGCGGTGAATCCGTGGCTCTACAACAAGATCCCGTTCAACGCCGCGACCGACTTCGCGCCGATCACGCAGATGGTCCGCGTGCCCAACGTGCTGGTGATGAACGCCGACACCGCGAAGCGCCTGAACATCAACAGCGTGGCCGACCTCATCCGCTACGCCAAGGCCAACCCCGCCAAGCTCAACTACGGCAGCGGCGGCAACGGCAGCGCGGGGCACCTGGCTGGCGAGCTGTTCAAGAAGGAAGCCGGCATCTTCGCGGTGCACATTCCGTACAACGGCGGCAGCCCGGCGCAGCTGGCGCTGATCTCGGGCCAGGTCGACTTCAATTTCGACAACCTCGCCACCGCCGCGCCGAACATCCGCTCGGGCAAGCTGAAGGCGATTGCAGTGACGACGCTGCAGCGCAGCAGTTCGCTGCCCGAAGTGCCGCCCATCGCCGAAACGCTCAAGGGCTTTTCCATCGACACCTGGTGGGGCCTGGTGGCACCGGCGGGCACGCCGCACGACGTGGTCGTGAAGCTGAATCAGGCGTTCGTGGCCGCGCTCAATGCGCCGGAAACGAAGACGCGCTTCGCCGGGCTGCTGGCCGAGCCGGTGGCCAGTTCGCCGGAGCAGTTCGGTGCGTTCATGAAGAGCGAACTGGCGAAGTACGAAGCCGTCGTCAAGGCGACTGGCGCCAAGGTCGACTGAAGCCGCCCCCTCTCGGGGGCCTTTGTCTATTCGCCCAGGTACGCGGCCCGCACGCGCGGGTCGCTCAGCAGGGCCTTGGCCTCGCCGCTCATGGTGATCAGGCCCGACTCCATCACGTAGCCGCGGTCGGCCAGCTGCAGCGCGCGGTTGGCGTTCTGCTCCACCAGCAGGATGGTCACGCCCTGCGAGGCCACGGTCTGCACCACCTCGAAGATCTTGTCGCACATGATCGGCGACAGGCCCATGGTGGGTTCGTCCAGCAGCAGCACCTTGGGGCGCGCCATCAGCGCGCGGCCCATGGCCAGCATCTGCTGCTCGCCGCCCGACATGGTGCCGGCCAGCTGGTCCTTGCGCTCCCGCAGGCGCGGGAAGGTGACGAAAACGCGCTCCATGTCGCTCACGATCTCGGCCTTGTCCTTGCGGATGTAGGCGCCGATCTGCAGGTTCTCGGTGATGGTCATGCGCGTGAACACGCCGCGGCCTTCCGGCACCATCACCAGGCCCTCGGCCACCAGGTCCCAGGCGCCGCGGCCCTTGATGCTGCGGCCCAGGAACTCGATGTTGCCGGCCCCGGCCGGCAGCGTGCCGGTGATCGCCTTCATGGTGGTGGTCTTGCCGGCGCCGTTGGAGCCGATCAGCGAGACCAGCTCGCCCTCGCGCACCTCGAAGTCCACGCCCTTGACGGCCTGGATGCCGCCGTAGCCCACCTTCAGGCCGCTGACCTTCAGCAGCGTCTTGCCGGCCGCCTTGGCCTGCGCGGCGCTGGCCATGGTGTCTTGTTCGCTCGTCATCGTTGCTGTCGTCATTTCAGTGGCCTCCGGTGCCGAGGTAGGCCTCGATCACCTTCTCGTTCTTCTGCACGTCCATCGGCGTTCCCTCGGCAATCTGCTTGCCGTAGTCCAGCACGGTGACGCGGTCGCACAGGCCCATGATGAGCTTGACGTCGTGTTCGATGATCAGGATGGTGCGGTTGTCGCGGCGGATGCGGTCGATCAGCTCGCGCAATGCCACCTTCTCGGTGGAGTTCATGCCCGCGGCAGGCTCGTCCAGCGCGATGAGCTGCGGATCGGTGGCCAGGGCGCGCGCGATTTCCAGGCGACGCTGGTCGCCGTAGCTCAGCGTGCGCGCCTTGTAGTCGGCGAACTTGCCGATGCCAACGTAGTCGAGCAGCTCGTGCGCGCGCTTGGCGATGGCGGCTTCCTCGGCCTTGAAGCTGCCGGTGCGCAGCATGGCGCCGAACACGCCGGAGTTGGTGCGGATATGGCGCCCGACCATCACGTTTTCCAGCGCCGTCATCTCGGCGAAGAGGCGGATGTTCTGGAAGGTGCGCGCAATGCCGGCCTTGGCCACTTCATGCACGGCCGTCGGCTGGTAGGGCTTGCCGGCCAGCTCGAAGGTGCCGCTGTCGGGCGTGTACAGGCCGGTGATCACGTTGAAGAACGTGGTCTTGCCCGCGCCGTTGGGGCCGATCAGTCCGTAGACCTGGCCGCGCTTGATGGTGATGCCCACGTCCGAGAGCGCCTGCAAGCCGCCGAAGCGCTTGGAGATGCCGCGCACGTCGAGGATGGTGTCCGTTGTCGTCGTCATGTTGATTTCTCCTTCGGCGTTCACGGATTGATCGACATGGGACGCGAGGCCGCACCCGGCAGCTCGTCGGCGGGCGTATCGATGCCCGGTGCATGGGTCTGCAGCGAGCCCGGGGCCACCGCGGCATGGGTCGGGTCGACGGGCACGCCGCCCTTCTTCGTCAGGGACTTGCCATGCTCCGGCGACGGCCACAGGCCGCGCGGGCGCACCAGCATGATGATGATCATGGCCAGCGCGATGAACAGCTGGCGCAGGATGGACGCATCGAGGCGCCCGTCGGTGGCCGCCTGCAGCGGACCGGCCACGTAGCGCAGCACCTCGGGCAGCGCTGCCAGCAGCACGGCGCCCAGGATCACGCCGGGCAGGTGCCCGATGCCGCCGAGCACCACCATGGCCACGATCATCACCGACTCCATCAGGCTGAAGGACTCGGGCGACACGAAGCCCTGGAAGGCCGCGAACATCGCGCCCGACACGCCGCCGAAGCTCGCGCCCATGCCGAAGGCCAGCAGCTTCATGTTGCGGGTGTTGATGCCCATGGCCTTGGCGGCGATCTCGTCTTCGCGGATGGCCATCCAGGCGCGGCCGATGCGCGAGGTCTGCAGGCGGTGCGAGATGATCACGGTCGCGACCACGAGCGCCAGGAACAGGTAGTAGTACAGCGACACCGAGGAGATCGTGAAGCCGTCGAACTTCCATGCCTTGCCGAGGTCGAGGCCCCAGAACTTGATGGAGTCGATGGCCGTGATGCCCTTGGGCCCGTTGGTGATGTTGACGGGCTGGTCCAGGTTGTTCAGGAACACGCGGATGATTTCGCCGAAGCCCAGCGTGACGATGGCGAGGTAGTCGCCGCGCAGCTTGAGCGTAGGCGCACCCAGCAGCACGCCCAGGCAGCCCGCCACCACCAGCGCCAGCGGTATCACGATCAGCAGCGAGGTGTGCATGCCGTTCGGGAACATCTGCGCGAACCACGGGAAGGTCTCGGTCAGGTGCGACGAGCCCATGAGCGCGAAGAGATAGGCACCCACCGCGAAGAAGGCCACGTAGCCCAGGTCGAGCAGGCCGGCGTAGCCGACCACGATGTTCAGGCCCAGTGCCAGCAGCACATAGAGCAGAGCGATGTCGGCGATGCGCACCCATGCGTTGCCCTGCATCTGCAGCAGCAGCGGCAGGGCGAGCACGGCGATGGCGCCGATGATGTAGAGCGCGAGGTTCTTGCTGTTCTTCATGTCTCGCTCCTTACGCACGGTCCGCCACGCGTTCGCCGAGCAGGCCCGACGGACGCAGGGTGAGCATGACGATCAGCACGATGAACGCGAAGATGTCGCTGTAGTTGCTGCCCAGCACGCCACCGGTGATGGTGCCGATGTAGCCCGAGCCGATGGCCTCGATGAGCCCCAGCAGGATGCCCCCGACCACCGCGCCCGCGAGGTTGCCGATGCCGCCGAACACCGCGGCGGTGAAGGCCTTCAGGCCGGGCAGGAAACCCATCGCGTGCTGCGCGATGCCGTAGTTCGACGCGTACATCACGCCGGCGATGGCCGCAAGCACGGCACCGATGATGAAGGTGGCCGAGATGACCATGTCGGGGCGGATGCCCATGAGGGCGGCCACCCGCGGGTTCTCCGCGGTGGCGCGCATCGCGCGGCCGAGCTTGGTGTAGTTGACCAGCCACATGAGCACCACGAGCGAGAACGCCGTGACGCTGAGGATCATCACCTGCGTGGGCGAGATCACCGCGCCGCCCACGTGGATGGGGTCGGTCGGCAGCAGGTTGGGATAAGCCTTGTTGGTCGGCTTCCAGATGATCATCGCCAGCGTCTGCAGCAGGATCGACATGCCGATGGCGGTGATCAGCGGCGCGAGCTTGGGGCTGTTGCGCAGGGGCCGGTAGGCCACTTTCTCGATCACGAAATTGAGGGTTGCCGCGACGATGCAGGCAATGATCAGGGCAATGAGCAGAACCAGCCAGCCCGGTGTGTTGGGCATGCCGTCCTTCATGAGGCCGATGATGGTCCAGCTCGTAAGAGCCCCCACCATCAATACTTCTCCGTGCGCAAAGTTGATCAGATTGATGATGCCGTACACCATGGTGTAGCCCAAGGCTATCAAGGCATACATGCTGCCGAGAACCAGACCGTTGATGATCTGCTGCAGCAAAATGTCCATATCTCGTTCCCTATGTGTTGCACCGTTGCGGGGTGCCATTCACCCACCGGGGCACCGGTTTGGCGCCCCCAGCTTGATAAGCAAAAAACCAGCCAACATGTGTCGCCGGCGGATTTGTGGGCGGGATTGTAGTCACGCGCCAGCGCTGATTTGGTGCGTGTTGACCGGGGTTTACCCGCTCACCTCATGCTGTATGTGCGTGAGTTCATGCACGGCTTGCGCGCATGTTGCAAGACCGTATCAGTCGTTGCCTTCAGCGTTCAGGCGACGCAGTTCCCGGAGCTTTTCGCCGATGCGGATCTCGAGTCCGCGATCGACCGGCTCGTAGAAAACCTGGCCTTCCAGGCCGTCGGGAAGGTAGCGCTCGCCGGCGGCGAAACCGCCCTCCTCGTCGTGCGCATAGCGGTAACCCTTGCCGTAGTCGAGCTCTTTCATGAGCTTGGTGGGTGCATTGCGCAGGTGCATGGGCACCGGGCGCGTGCTGTCCTTCTTCACGAGCGCGCGCACTGCGTTGTAGGCCTTGTAGACCGCGTTCGACTTGGGCGCGATCGCGAGGTAGACCACGCACTCGGCAAGCGCCAGTTCGCCTTCGGGGGTACCCAGTCGTTCGTAGACCTCTGCTGCGTCGAGCGCGAGGCGCAGCGCGCGCGGATCGGCCAGGCCGATGTCTTCGCTCGCCATGCGCACCAGCCGGCGAGCCATGTAGCGCGGGTCGGCGCCGCCGTCCAGCATGCGCACGAACCAATAGAGCGCAGCGTCGGGGTCGCTGCCGCGCACCGATTTGTGCAGCGCGCTGATGGTGTCGTAGAACTGCTCGCCGCCTTTGTCGTAGCGCCGCATGCGCTCGCCCAGCACACGCAGCAGCCATTCGTCGGAGATGTTCGAGAGCTTCTCGGCGCGCGCCGCGACAGCCAGTGTTTCGAGCGTGTTGAGCAGCCGGCGTGCATCGCCGTCGGCATAGGCCACGAGGCGGTCGACCGCCGTGGCATCGATGGCGGGCACGGCCTGGATGTCCTGCGCGCGCGTCACGATCTGCTTGAGGTCGTCTTCGTTGAGCGACTGCAGCACGTACACGGCGGCACGCGAGAGCAGAGCGGAGTTGACCTCGAACGACGGGTTCTCGGTGGTCGCGCCAATGAAAGTGAAAAGGCCCGACTCCACATGCGGCAGAAACGCGTCCTGCTGGCTCTTGTTGAAGCGGTGCACTTCGTCGACGAAGACGATGGTGCGTTGCTGCGTGAGCCCGTCGCGGGCCGCGGTGGCGAGGTCCACGGCTTCGCGGATGTCCTTCACGCCGCCGAGCACCGCGCTGATGCTGAGGAACTGCGCGTCGAAGGCATCGGCCATGAGCCGCGCGATGGTGGTCTTGCCGGTGCCGGGCGGCCCCCAGAGGATGCACGAATGCGGCTGGCCCGACTCGAACGCGATACGCAGCGACATGCCCGGCCCCAGCAGATGCTGCTGGCCGATCACTTCGCCAAGCGTGCGCGGACGCAGGCGCTCGGCGAGGGGTTGATGCGCGCTCGTGGCCAAACCTGTGGTGCGTCCCGGCCTACTGCTTGACGACGTCGGCGCCAGCAGGAGCCTTGAAGTCGAACACGCCGGCCGGCAACGACGGATTCACTTCGACCTTGCTGAACTTGAGCACCGAACGCTGGCCGAAGCTGTCGAGAATCTCCAGCGCCGCGAGCGCGTCTCCCTGGAAGCCCACCTGCACACTCTGCAACTGGCCGTCCTTGTTCTTCGGCGTGGCCTTGACCCATTGCAGGCCGTCACGGTCGGGCGTGGCCTCGAGCGAGAAATCGGCCTGCAGCGCCTTCAGGTCTGGCGCGGCGGCAATCAGCGCAGCGGGCGTGGAGCCCAATGCCTGAGCCTGTGCGCGCTGCGTGACCTGGTTCAGGTCGGCGTCGTATAGCCACAGCGTCTTGCCGTCGGCCACGATGCTCTGCGCAAAGGGCTTCTGGTAGTCGAACTTGAATTTGCCGGGGCGCTGGAATTCGAAGGTGCCGGTCGATGTCTTGGTGCGGCCCGGCTGGCCTTCACGCGACGGCGCGGTCACGGTCTGGGTGAAATCGGCACGGCCGGACTTGACCGTCTTGACGAAGGTTTCGAGGCTTTCGAGCCCGCCCGCCCACGCGTTGGCGGAACACACGAGGCCGATCAATAGCCAATGACGCAATTTCAATTTGAATTCCTCGCAATAGCTTTTCGGGCTGTGGCACGGGACGTGACACTGAACTTCGACCCTACCCGCCACGAATTGCGGCAGGTGTAGGCCTTGATGAAGATTTGCAATGCCGGATGGCTTTTTGCAAATTTCCTTTCAGCCCGTAACCTGAAATACCGGTTCGTCCCCGCGAATTACTCCGCCGCGCGCGCCGGCACCAGGATTTCGCGCTGCCCGCTGCCGCTCATGGCGCTGACGAGTCCGGCCTTTTCCATGTCCTCGACCAGGCGGGCCGCGCGGTTGTAGCCGATCTTCAGGTGGCGCTGCACCAGCGAAATGCTGGCCTTGCGGTTCTTGAGCACGACCTCGACCGCCTGGTCGTACATCGGGTCCTTCTCGGCATCGCCGCCGCCGAGCATGTCGCCGTCACCGTCGCCATCGACCGTGCCGCCTTCGAGCACGCCCTCGATGTAGTCGGGCTCGCCCTGGCTCTTGAGGTAAGCCACCACGCGGTGCACTTCCTCATCGCTCACGAAGGCGCCGTGAACGCGGATCGGCAGGCCGGTGCCGCTGGGCATGTAGAGCATGTCGCCCATGCCGAGCAGTGCTTCGGCGCCCATCTGGTCGAGGATGGTGCGGCTGTCGATCTTGCTCGACACCTGGAACGCGATGCGGGTCGGGATGTTGGCCTTGATCAGGCCGGTGATCACGTCGACGCTGGGGCGCTGCGTGGCAAGAATCAGGTGGATGCCGGCGGCGCGCGCCTTCTGCGCGAGGCGGGCGATCAGCTCTTCGATCTTCTTGCCGACCACCATCATCAGGTCGGCCAGCTCGTCGATCACCACGACGATGTGCGGTTCGCGCTTGAGCGGTTCCGGATCGTCGGGCGTCAGGCTGAAGGGGTTGTAGATGAACTCCTCCCGCGCCTTGGCTTCGTCGATCTTGGTGTTGTAGCCCGCCAGGTTGCGCACGCCGAGCTTGCTCATGAGCTTGTAGCGGCGCTCCATCTCGGCCACGCACCAGTTCAGGCCGTGGGCCGCCTGGCGCATGTCGGTGACCACGGGCGCCAGCAGGTGCGGGATGCCTTCGTAGACCGACATTTCGAGCATCTTCGGGTCGATCATCAGCAGACGGACGTCGCGTGCCTCTGCCTTGTAGAGCAGCGAAAGGATCATCGCGTTGATACCCACCGACTTGCCCGAGCCGGTGGTACCGGCCACCAGCACGTGCGGCATCTTCGCGAGGTCGGCCACCACGGGGTTGCCGATGATGTCCTTGCCGAGGCCCATGGTGAGCATCGACTTGCCTTCGTTGTAGATCTGCGAGCCCAGGATTTCACTGAGCTTGATCGACTGCCGCTTGGCGTTCGGCAGTTCGAGCGCCATGTAGTTCTTGCCAGGGATGGTCTCGACCACGCGGATCGACACCAGCGAGAGCGAACGCGCGAGGTCCTTGGCGAGGTTGACGATCTGCGAGCCCTTGACGCCGGTGGCAGGCTCGATTTCATAGCGCGTGATGACGGGGCCCGGCGAAGCGAGCACCACGCGCACCTCGACGCCGAAGTCCTTGAGCTTCTTCTCGATCATGCGCGAGGTCATCTCGAGCGTGTCGGAAGAGACGGTTTCCTGGCGCGCCTGCGCGGCGTCGAGCAGGTCGACCTGCGGCAGCTTGCTGTCGGGCAGTTCCTTGAAGAGCGGCTTCTGGCGCTCCTTGACGACGCGATCGCTCCTGGGCACCTCGGTCATCGCGGGCTCGATCTGCACGGGCGGCGACGGAACGCGGCGCTTGGGTCGCGGCTCGATGCGGATTTCGTCCTCGTCGTCGGCGAAGGCGGCCGACGCGGAGGGCATGGACGGCTCGCCGCCCCTGTCCGCCGTGTCGCCGCCGCGCGTGAACGCGGGCTCGTCGGCCTCGGCGCGCTCGCGAGCGGCCTGCTTGCCCATGGCAATGTCGGCGGCCATTTCGCGCTTCTCGCGGCGCGACTCGAAGAGCGAGTAGGCACGTGCACCGATGCGCTCGGCGATCAGGCTCCACGAGAAGCGGAACACCAGTGCCGAACCGATCACGCCGCCGGCAATGGCCACCAGCGCCGAGCCTGTGAAGCCAAGCCAGCGCACGCTGGCCGGGCCCACCAGGGCACCGATCGCGCCGCCGCCGGCGCCGCCCGGCAGGTGGCCTTCGAGACGGTACAGGCGCGACCATTCGAGCATCGCACTCGCGCACAGCAGCAGCGCGAGACCGAACCAGAAGGCAAGGCGGCTGCGGTTGAAGCGGCCGCGCGGAGCCTGCTCGGCCGCCGAGGTCGGTTCGCCGCCGCGCAGCCAGCTGGCCAGCGACGACAGCCAGGCGCGCAGCCCGGCTGCAAGGCACCACCACACGGAATAGCCCGCGGCAAAGTAGCTGCCATCGGCCAGCCAGGCGCCGAAACGGCCGCCCCAGTTCTTGATTTCGCCCCCGGTGCCCGATGTCGACCAGGCGGCATCGGAAAGCGTGAAGCTCAGCATTGAAAGCAGCCAGAACAACAGCGCTGCGAATCCTGCAATCAGCGTGATTTCGTGGGCGAAGCGCATGGCGCGCGTGCGCACGGGTTGCCCATCGGCGGCAGAGGAAGATTGAAGCGTATTGAGCGAATAGGTCATGAAAAACACGGCGCCCGGTCCAGAAAATCGGGGGCCGGACACACGAACACTACAACAAAAGGCCGGAGCCGCCCGCAGCGGACCCGGCCCCGGAAGCTCAAGCCAGGGACAGGAGCCGTTCCTTGACGATCATCGACCCGTCGTCCAGGGTCTGCACGAAGCCGCGCTCTTCGAGGTCCTTCATGACGCGGCTCACCATTTCGCGCGAGGCGCCGACCATCTTCGCCAGGTCCTGGCGGGAGATCTTGTCGCGCACCTTGAGGTTGCCCGCGCCGTCTTCGATGGCGAACTCGAGCAGGGAGCGGGCCACGCGGCCGTATACGTCCATCAAAGCCAGCGATTCGATCTTGCGGTCGGCGTGGCGCAGGCGCTGCACCAGGCCGCGCATGATGTTGTAGGCCATCGAGGAGTTCTCGGGCAGGCAGCGCGCGAAGGCGTCGCGGCCCAGCATGAGCACGTCGCACTGGATCTCGGTGCGCACGGTGGCAGAGTGCGGCTCGTCGTCGATCAGGCTCATCTCGCCGAGGTAGTCGCCGGGGTGCAGCGTGGCCAGGATGACCTCGCGGCCGCGGCTGTCGGCGCTGGTGACGCGGGCACGCCCGGTCAGGATGATGTAGAGCGCATCGGACTTCTTGCCCTGCTCCACGACGACTTCGGCGCGCTTGAAGCGCTTCTTGATGATCGCGTCCGCGATGCTGGCGGACTGCGTGGCCGTCAGCGACGCGAACAATGGAACGCGCCGAAGCAATTCGAGGTTGGACAGCATCGACATTTATCAATCCCTGCTACAGCACGCGGAGCGGTCCAAAAGCAAGCCAATGGATTACTACAATCGCGCGCATTGAAAACACCGTTCACCCGGTGTTGAACCGGGCGGTGATACTCCATATATATCGCTACCACCCTGAAAATGTACACGCTGAATCAGCGTATATCCTAGGTTTTCTACTCATGTCCGCTCCTCAACACGCCAAGGTTTTGATTCTCGGCTCCGGCCCCGCCGGCTACACCGCCGCCGTCTACGCAGCCCGCGCAAACCTGCAGCCGCTGCTCATCACGGGCATCGCCCAGGGCGGCCAACTGATGACCACCACCGAGGTCGACAACTGGCCGGCCGACGTTCATGGCGTGCAGGGGCCGGAGCTGATGCAGCGCTTTCTGGAGCATGCAGAGCGCTTCAAGACTCAGATCGTGTTCGACCACATCAACAAGGTCGACCTGAGCAAGCGCCCGTTCACGCTGACCGGCGACAGCGGCACCTACACCTGCGACTCGCTGATCATCGCCACGGGTGCTTCGGCGAAGTACCTGGGCCTCGATTCGGAACAGAAATTCATGGGCCGTGGCGTCTCCGCGTGCGCAACCTGCGACGGCTTCTTCTACCGCGAGCAGGAGGTCTGCGTGATCGGCGGCGGCAATACCGCCGTCGAGGAAGCGCTCTACCTCGCCAACATCGCCAACAAGGTGACGCTGGTGCATCGCCGCGACAAGTTCCGCGCAGAGCCCATCCTGATCGACAAGGTCAAGGAAAAGGTCGCCGAAGGCAAGATCGTGCTGAAGCTGCACAGCGAACTCGACCAGGTGCTGGGCGACGACACCGGCGTGACGGGCATCCGCATCAAGAATACGCAGACCGGCGCCACCGAGCAGATCGACCTGAAGGGCTGCTTCATCGCCATCGGGCACCATCCCAACACCGACATCTTCCAGGGCCAGCTGGAAATGAAGGACAACTACATCCTGACCCGCTCCGGCCTGCAGGGCTTCGCCACGATGACCAGCATTCCGGGCGTCTTCGCCGCTGGCGACGTGCAGGACAACGTGTACCGCCAGGCCATCACGAGCGCGGGCACCGGTTGCATGGCTGCACTCGACGCACAGCGCTTCCTGGAGCAGGACGGCACGCTCTGAGCGGCCGGTTGCCCAAAAGGGCTATAATCCGAGGCTTTGCCGAAACAGGGCTCTCTCACGAGTCACGGCAAAGTCGGGGTACCGCCACCCGTTTCTGGCGAGGTCAAGCTGCAAAACACCTGCAATCGCCGCGGTTGCGCCGGTGCCAGCTGTTCAAGAAAGAGTGTCCACATGGCACGCGTATGCGACGTAACGGGCAAAGGCCCGATGGTCGGAAACAACGTTTCCCACGCCAACAACAAAACCAAGCGCCGGTTCCTGCCGAACCTGCAATATCGCCGTTTCTGGGTCGAGACTGAAAACCGCTGGGTTCGCCTGCGCGTTTCGAGCGCCGCACTGCGCCTGATCGACAAGAACGGTATCGACGCCGTGCTCGCAGACCTGCGCGCACGCGGCCAAGCTTAAGGAGCTGAATCATGGCAACGAGCAAAGGCGGACGCGAAAAGATCAAGCTGGAATCCACCGCGGGTACCGGCCACTTCTACACGACCAGCAAGAACAAGAAGACGATGCCTGAAAAGATGTCGATCATGAAGTTCGACCCCAAGGCGCGCAAGCACGTCGAATACAAGGAAATCAAGCTGAAGTAATTCAGCCCTGGTTTTCCAAGACAAAAACCCGCTGCTTACCCAGCGGGTTTTTTGTTGCCCGTCGAATCGCAATTGACGGACACAAAAAAGCCGACCCGGAGGTCGGCTTCTTGATTTGAGCGCGTGAGGCGTTAAGCGCGCGCAGCGCGCAGGCGCGTAGAGAAGTCGCGCAGGCCGGCAATGCCGCTGGCTTCCGCACGATGGCACCAGGCCGCCAGATCGGCTGCCAGTTGCTCGCGCGACTGCGAGGTGTTCAGCCAGAGCTGACGCAGCTCTTCGCGCATGGTGACCATCTTGTCCAGCACCGGGTGCGCAGCACGCGCCTGGGAGACGTGCGTGCGGGCCGAAGCCGGCACCTTGTCGTCGTCCCGGTGCAGCCAGCGCTTGGCGGCCTTGAGCACCGACAGGTCGGCACCCTTGGTCTTCAGCGCTTCCAGTTCCTGGCTGGTAGCGCGGCGCATTTCGCGCGCATAGCCAGCCATGACTTCGTATCGGTTGGCGATGACGGCTTCGAGCGTCTTCTCATTGGCCACGGGCTGGATGTCGCCCATCAGCATCTTCGGCGGCACCTTCTTGACCTTGGCCCAGCCCAGCTTCTGCAGCGCCTGGATGTAGATCCAGCCGATGTCGAACTCGTACTTCTTGACCGAGAACTTGGCCGAGGTCGGGTAGGTGTGGTGATTGTTGTGCAGCTCTTCGCCACCGATGATCAGGCCCCAGGGCATGATGTTGCGGCTGGCGTCGGGCGCCTCGAAGTTGCGATAGCCCCAGTAGTGGCCGATACCGTTGATGATGCCGGCGGCGGTGATGGGAATCCACAGCATCTGGACAGCCCACACGGCCATGCCGAGCGTGCCGAACAGCGCCAGGTTCAGGATCAGCATGAGGCCCACGCCTTGCCAGCTGTAGCGCGAATACAGGTTGCGCTCGATCCAGTCATCGGGCGTGCCGTGACCGTAGCGCTCCATCGTTTCCTTGTTCTTGGATTCGGCGCGATAGAGTTCGGCGCCGCGCCAGAGCACTTCGTCGATGCCCTTGACCTGCGGGCTGTGCGGGTCGTCCTGGGTTTCGCACTTGGCGTGGTGCTTGCGGTGAATGGCAACCCACTCCTTCGTCACCATGCCGGTGCCGATCCAGAGCCAGAAACGGAAGAAATGCGAGGGAACAGGGCCCAGATCCATGGCCCGGTGCGTTTGCGTCCGGTGCAGGAAGATGGTGACCGCGGCAATCGTGATGTGCGTGGTGACGAGCGTGTACAGCACGACTTGCCACCATGCAATGTCCCACAGGCCGTGTCCGAGCCATTCGATGGCCGCGTTCAAAACGGCGGAGTCAGGAAGCAACATTGAATCAGGTACTCCATGGCCACACGAAGGTGCAGCCTTCAGATAACAGGCGATTTTAAAGGCGAGGGCCTAGAACAAGCCCTTTAAACCTTCAAGAAATGCGCAGATTAACCCTAGTTTGGAGTGCAATCCCTATTTGCGGTTCCATACGGCGGCGAAGAAACCGTCGGTTGCATGGCGATGCGGCCACAGCCGCAGGTAGCGCTGGCCGCGCTCCCCGCCTGCACACAGGGCCTCGAAACCCTCGACCTTGAGCCCTTGGAGCAGCTCGGCGGCGTCCAGAGGCACGAAATCGGGGTTCGCGGCGCCAAAAGCCTCGGCAATGGCCTCGTTTTCCTCCGGCAACACGCTGCATGTGGCGTAAACCAGACGCCCACCCGATTTCACCAGCCGCGCCGCGCTCTGCAGGATGGCGGTCTGCTTGAGCGTCAATTCCTCTACCGCCTTGGCCGACTGACGCCATTTCAGGTCCGGATTGCGCCGCAGCGTGCCCAGCCCCGAGCAAGGCGCATCGACCAGAACGCGGTCGATCTTGCCCGCCAGGCGCTTGATGCGGTCGTCGCGCTCGTGGGCAATGGCGGCCGGATGCACATTCGACAGCTTGCTGCGCGCCAGCCGCGGCTTGAGCGCGTCGAGCCGGTGCGCCGACGTATCGAAGGCGTAGAGCCGGCCGGTGTTGCGCATCGTCGCGCCGATGGCCAGCGTCTTGCCGCCGGCGCCGGCACAGAAATCGACCACCATTTCGCCGCGCTTGGCGTCCAGCAGCAGCGCCAGCAGTTGCGAGCCTTCGTCCTGTACCTCGATGGCGCCGCGGGCAAAGGCGTCCAGCTTGGTCAGCGCCGGCTTGCCTTCGATGCGCAAGCCCCAGGGCGAGAACGGCGTTGCTTCCGATTTGATAGCAGCCTTCGCAAGCTCAGCCTTCACGTCCGCGCGTTTGTCGGTCAGCGCATTGACGCGCAGGTCGAGCGGCGCCGGTTGCTGCAGGCTCTCGACCAGCGGCCAGAAGCCGTCGCCAAGTTGCGCCTTGAGCGGCGCGACCAGCCATTCCGGCAAGTTGTGGCGATGGCGCTCGAGCAGGTCGTCGGGCTTCACTGCGTCGCAGTTGTCGAGCCAGCGCTTTTCGGTGTCGTTGAGCGCGCTTTTCAGGAAATCGCGCGGGCCGTAGAAGCCGAGGATCGCCATGCGGCGCTCCTTGGAGCCGGTGCCCGAAGGCGAAAGATGGTCGAACAACAGCTTCTTGCGAAGCACGGTGTAGACGGTTTCGGCAAGTGTCGCGCGCTCGCGCGGGCCGAACTCGCGGTGGTCGCGGAAAAACCGCGAAACGACCTGGTCGGCCGGGTGATCGAATTTCAGGACAAGGCCGACCAGATCGGCGGTGGCCTCCAACAGGGCTTTGGGGTGCATGGCCCGATTGTCTCAGCCAGCCGGACCCTCGGACCGAAGGGCTATGCGCTGCGCGCCCAGACGACCCCGAAAGCCTCGCGCTCGATGTCTTCCAAAGTGGGCGAATGGCCCGCCCACAGCACCAGCGTGGCGCCGGGCAAAGTGAGCGTCTGCTCCAGCTGGCGACACATGTGCCAGCGGTCTTCGTCGTCCAGCCCGGGTAGTTCGACGAACACGACATACGCACGGCGCCACGGAAATTCCCGAAGGTTCTTGCGGACCAGCCATGCCCGCGACGCGGGCAGGCAGCGCACGAGGTCGGCGCGCAGTTCGCCCAGTTCGTAGTCGTTCAGGTCATGCCGCGATATCTGGCTGAAAAACGGCGTACCCGTGATTTCTTCCCAGGCACGCGCCTCGGCTTCCTCCGCGTCCTTGAGCCGGCCGCGCCACAGCTTGAGCGCCATCTCGTCGTGCGGCCCGGCGTCCGGGTCTTCGAGCGAGGCCACGGCACTCTTGGCGGCCCACCAGCGGCTGGCCGCGCCGGAGCCGTGCAGCCGTTCGAGCACCACCAGCCGGGCTGCGCGGTCGCTTGCGGGCAGCATCTGGACCAACCCGCGCAGCGCGCCGGGATGCTCGGGCGCGATCAGCAAGGCGCTCTCATAGCGGATTCGCACCGGCGCCAAGGGGTTGAGCCGGCGCTCGGAATCGGCCCATTCGACCATTTCGTCCGGCGTGTTGCGTTCACCGCGCGCGGCCAGAACGTCGATGCGTTCGCGGATGCGCGCACGGTGCGCGTGATGCTGTTTCCAGTCCGCGGCGTGGGCCCGGCACCAGCGGTCGTCGAAATATTCAATCCACTTCTTCCGGTCTGCCAGCAGTTCGAGCGCCGGGCGCACCGACCACTCGGGCAAGGCCGCCTTCTGGTCGAGGGCCTCCAGCCGGTCGCGCAGGACCGGGTGGGTGTCCTCCAGGTCGCTCACGCGGCGCATCGCCTCGCGCAACGCCTGGCGCGCGAAGTCGTCGGCCGGCGGCGTGCGCACCCGCTTGCGCAGGGCGGCGAACGGCCCGGGCGGCAGCGGCTCGCGCTCAGCGCGCGCCCAATGCCAGGGCCAGAACTCGTTGGCGTACCAATTGCCCTTGATCGCGATCTCGGTCAGCGCGGCGGCAGCCACCGAGGTGCCCAGCAGACGCCCGGAAATGCGGTCGGCCTCGTATTCGTCCTGGCGGGCCAGCGCGAAGGTCTTGGCCGCGAAGCGCGGGAAGTACCAGCGGAAGAAGGCTTGCGAGAAAAGCGCCATCACGCCCTCGTCGCGCTGCAGGCTGGCATCGAGCTTGAGCCACGACAGCCGCGTGCGGTAGATCCATGCGCTCAGCTTGCCGTGATTGCCGCGCAGGTGGCCGTATTCGTGCGCCAGCACCGACAGCAGCCGCCGGCGGTCGAGCATCATCAAGAGCGGCAGGCCGACGTTCAGCGAGTTGACGGCGCCGCCGAACAGCCCGAAGCGAGGCACCTGGCGGATGCTGGCATTGAACTCGTCGTCGAGGTAGACGTGATGGACCGGCGGCCCCTTGATCCTGGCCCGGATGCGGTCAAGCGCCTCGAAGAGCGCGGGCGCGTCGTCGCGCTGCAGTTCCACGCCCTCGGGCTCGTCGAAGCGCACCCACAGCGCGCGCAGCGTAGCCCAGAGCAGGCCGCCTGCGAACAGCAGCAGCCAGCCGCGGGTGAAGGTGAAGCGTTCTTCGCGGACCGGCAGCAGCACCCAGGCGATGAGGCCTACCGCGAGCCCCAGGCAGCCGAGCACCCACAGGTAGCCGAGCGCGGCAAAGGCCGCCACGCTGCGCCGATAGCGCGCACTGTCGTCCGCGCTGGCATGCTCGCTCAGTCGAACCAGGTGAACAAAATCAGCGCGATCCATCCGACTCCCGTCAAATCAAGCCACGACAGTTTTTGAAGAAAGAAGCCCCGTTGAACAACGACGACGACCTCCCTCCCCTGATCGAAACACCTCCCGGACGCTACCGCCACTACAAGGGCGGCGAATACGAGGTGCTCGGCACCGTCCGCCACAGCGAGACCCTGGAGCCGATGACGCTGTACCGCGCCTTGTATGGAGCCCACGGACTCTGGGTGCGCCCTGCCGCCATGTTCGGCGAGACCGTCGAGATCGACGGCGTGCCGCGGCAAAGATTCACTCCGATCTAGTCAAGAAGGCCCGGCCCGGGGCCGCTTGACGAAGCGCGTCAGCCGCAGCGAACCTCGGTCACGCGGTTGCGCGCGTCGACGTCCAGGTTCAGGCGTCCGCCATTGAGTTCCATCGTCGCTGCCTCGCCGGGCTTCAGCACCCGCACCAAGCCTGCTCCGGCGCGCACACGAGCGGCGGCTTCGAGCTGCGGCGTCAGCGGCTGGCCGACCGCGAAGCGGGCACCATCGGCGTTGCACTGATAGACCGGCGCCGGGGGTGGCACGGGCGCGGCGGGTGCCGGCGCGGGTGCGGGGGCCGGGGCGGCGCAGCCTGCAAGCAGGGCGACGGCGCCGGCAACGGTCAGCAGCAGCGATTTGGTTTTCACTTCGAACTCCCCAAAACCCGCGAATATAAAACAACTTCAAGGGTTGTGACTCGATGTATCAACCAGCCATCCGGCGATCGCTCGTGGATACAACAAGTGCTCCTGCGCCAGCACCCGGCCAGCCAGGGTGGCGGCCGTGTCGTCGGGCAGCACCGGCACCGCGGCCTGCGCCAGGATCGGGCCGTGGTCGAGTTCGGTCGTCACCTGGTGGACGGTCACGCCGGCCACCTTGCAGCCCGCCTCGATGGCGCGCTGATGCGTGTGGAGCCCCGGGAACGCGGGCAGCAGCGAGGGGTGGATATTTATAAGCCGCCCCGCATAGCGCCCGACGAAGCCGGGCGTCAGGATGCGCATGAACCCGGCCAGCACCACCAGCGCGGGCGAATGAGCGTCCACCGCTGTCGCCAGGGCCTCGTCGAAAGCCTCGCGGGTCGCGAACTCCTTGTGCGGCACCACGGCGGTGTCGATGCCGTGCGAACGGGCAATGGCCAGCCCGCCGGCCTCGGCCTTGTTGCTGATGACCGCGGCAATGCGGGCGCCGAAGCGCTCGGCCCAGCGGTCGCGCTCGGCGGCGTGCACGATGGCCGCCATGTTGGAGCCGCCGCCGGAGATCAGGATCACGATGTTCTTCATGGGAGGCGGGATTATCCGCGCCGTGCTTGTCGCGACGCGGACACCGTTTCACAGCACGACCGTGCTAAAACTCACGGTTCCGGAGACACACCGCGTCTGCGGTGAACCGATCAACACAGCGAGGCACGCATGGATTTGAGCTTCACACCCGAAGAACAGAAGTTCCGCGAAGAGGTTCGCGCCTGGGTCAAAGAAAACCTTCCCCAAGAGATTTCGCACAAGGTGCACAACGCGCTCGAGCTCACGCGCGACGATTTGCAAGGCTGGGCCAAGATCCTCGGCAAGAAGGGCTGGCTGGGCTACGGCTGGCCGAAGGAATTCGGCGGCCCGGGCTGGACTGCCGTGCAGCGCCACCTGTTCGAGGAAGAAACCGCCCTCGCCGGCGCGCCGCGCATCATTCCGTTCGGCCCCGTCATGGTGGCACCGGTGATCATGGCCTTCGGCAATGCCGAGCAGCAGAAGCGCTTTCTTCCCGGCATCGCCAGCGGTGAAGTCTGGTGGAGCCAGGGCTACAGCGAGCCCGGATCGGGTTCCGACCTCGCCTCGGTCAAGACCAAGGCAGAGCGCAAAGGCGACAAGTACATCGTCAACGGCCAGAAGACCTGGACCACGCTCGGCCAGTACGGCGACTGGATGTTCAACCTGGTGCGCACCAGCAACGAAGGCAAGCCCCAGACCGGCATCAGCTTCCTGCTGCTCGACATGAAGTCGCCCGGCGTCACCGTGCGTCCGATCAAGCTGCTCGACGGCGGCCATGAAGTGAACGAAGTGTTCTTCGACAACGTCGAAGTGCCCGCCGAGAACCTGATCGGCGAAGAGAACAAGGGCTGGACCTACGCCAAGCACCTGCTCTCGCACGAGCGCACCAACATCGCCGACGTGAACCGCGCCAAGCGCGAACTCGAGCGCCTGAAGCGCATCGCCAAGAGCGAAGGCGTGTATGAAGACCAGCGCTTCCGCGACGAGATTGCAAAGCTCGAGGTCGACATCGTCGCCCTCGAGATGATGGTGCTGCGCGTGCTCTCCGCTGCAACCTCGGGCAAGAACTCGCTCGACGTGGCCGGCCTGCTCAAGATCCGCGGCAGCGAGATCCAGCAGCGCTACAGCGAACTGATGATGCTGGCCGGCGGCCCGTATTCGCTGCCGCTGATCCGCGAAGCGATGGAAGCCGGCTGGCAGGGCAACTTCCCGGGCGGCAACCCGGCGCTCGCGCCGCTGACGTCGACCTTCTTCAACATGCGCAAGACCACCATCTACGGTGGCTCGAACGAAGTGCAACGCAACATCGTCGCGCAGACGGTTCTGGGCTGAGGAGACACGAACATGGATTTCAATTTTTCCGACGACCAGGAACAACTGCGCGACGCCGTTCGCAAGTGGGTCGACAAGGGCTATGACTTCGAGCGCCGCCGCGGCATCGAGGCCAAGGGCGGCTTCTCGCGGGAAGCCTGGGACGAGCTGGCCGAACTCGGCCTGGGCGGCCTGTACATCAGCGAAGACGACGGCGGCCTGGGCATGGGCCCGGTGGCCGGCATGGTCGTCATGGAAGAACTCGGCCGCGGCATCGTGCTGGAGCCCTTCGCGCAGACGCTGATCGCCGGCGCGGTGCTCAGCGGCTATGCCGACGCGGGCACCAAGGAAGGCTGGCTGCCGCGCATCGCCGGCGGCCAGGCCATCGTGGTCCTGGCCTACCAGGAGCGCAAGGCGCGCTACCGCCTGGACGTGTGCGACGCCCACGCCGCCAAGAGCGGCAACGGCTGGTCGCTGAACGGCGCCAAGAGCGTGGTGCCGGTCGGTGACGAAGCGGACGCCTACCTCGTGCCCGCCAAGGTCGACGGCAAGATCGCCCTCTTCCTGGTCGAGCGCAGCGCCAGCGGCGTCGAAGCCCGCGGCTACGGCACGCAGGACGGCGGCCGCGCGGCCGAAGTGGTGTTCGACAAGGCCGACGCCACGCTGGTCACGCTCGACGGCCTGGCAGCGCTCGAATACGCGGTGGACGTCGGCATTGCCGCCACCTGCGCCGAAGCAGTGGGCGTGATGGACAAGACCGTGGCGCTCACCGTCGACTACATGAACCAGCGCAAGCAGTTCGGCGTGACCATCTCGACCTTCCAGGCGCTGCGCCATCGTGTCGCCGACATGAAGATGCAGCTCGAACTCGCGCGCTCGATGAGCTACTACGCGACGCTCAAGCTCAACGCCCCGGCCGACGAACGCCGCCAGGCGCTCGCGCGCGCCAAGTACCAGCTCGGTGTGTCGATGCGCTACGTGGCCGCGAATTCAGTGCAGCTGCACGGCGGCATCGGGGTGACCGACGAGTACATCGGCAGCCACTACTTCCGCAAGCTCACGCAGCTCGAGCTGACTTTCGGCGACACGCTGCATCACCTGGGTGAAGTGTCGGCCCGCATGCAGGACACCGCCGGCGTCTTCGCCTGACAACGACGGCGACACCTGCGACCCGGCAACGCCGGTTTCATGGTGTTCCGATAGCATCCAACGCCCGCCCGCTCTTGCGCCGGCGGGCGTTTTCACGTGGACTCCAGCCCCAGGAACGAAACATGCAATCCCGCCGCACCCTTCTAGCCATGGCCGTCATCGGGACAGCCGCCACCGCCATGCTGACCGCCTGCGCCACCTCTTCGTCGCCCTCGCCGTCGTATGCCGAGCGACCGCCCATCGTGTTCGTTCACGGCAACGGCGATTCGGCCGCGCTCTGGCAGACGACGATCTGGCGCTTCGAGTCGAACG
Organism: Variovorax sp.; assembly: GCF_965279555.1. NCBI lineage: Bacteria > Pseudomonadati > Pseudomonadota > Betaproteobacteria > Burkholderiales > Comamonadaceae > Variovorax > Variovorax sp. Next base: position 3,793,458 of record NZ_OZ257247.1, read on the forward strand.
GCTGGCCGGCCGACCGGCTGTTTGCCTTCGACCAGCCGAACCCGCTCGCGCGCGACGACGATGCCGTGGCCCAGCCGGGACGCAGCTCCACGGCCGAATCGGCGGTGTTCCTCAAGGCGCAGGTCGACAAGGTGCTGAAGGCCACTGGCGCTTCCAAGGTGGTGCTGATCGGCAATTCGCGCGGCGGCAACACCATCCGCAACTACGTGCAGAACGGTGGCGGCGCGGCCGTGGTGAGCCACGTCGTGCTGGGCGGCAACCCCGCGCACGGCATCTGGGCGGTGAAGGGTTTCCGCGAGAACAACGAGTTCTCGGGGCTGTCGGGTTTCATGCAGCAGCTCAATGCGCCCAAAGGCCCGGACGGCCAGGAAGTCACGCCGGGCGTGAAGTGGATGACCCTGCGCTCCGACAACAACGACAAATACGCGCAGCCCGACGGCGTGTGGATCGGCGCCCCAGGCAAGCCGACCAACATCGGCTTCGACGGCCCTGCGCTCAAGGGCGCGACCAACGTCGTGCTGCCGCGCGTGGACCACCGCGAGACTTCGTTCTCGCCCGCGGCATTCGCGGCCACATGGCAGTTCCTGAGCGGAGAAGCACCGCGCACCACCGCCGTGGTGCCTGACACGAAGGTCGTGCTCGACGGCCGGGCGATCGGCGCCGAAAACCTCGCGCTCAATGGCGCGCAAGTAACGATTTATGCGGTGGACCCGGCAACCGGCGCGCGGCGCGGCGAGGCCGCGCACACCAAGTCGGTCGGCGCCGATGGCCGCTGGGGCCCGTTCAACGCACGCGGCGACACCGCCTATGAATTCGTCCTGAGCGCACCGGGCTACGGCACCACGCACATCTACCGCAGCCCGTTCCCGCGCAGCGGCGGCTTCGTGCACCTGCGGCCGGAACGCGTCACGCCGGCCGACAACGGCGCGAGTTCGGTCGTCGTCTTCACGCGTCCGCGCGGGTATTTCGATGCCCAGCGCGACACCATGCGCTTCGACGGCAAGAGCCCGCCGCCCGGCGTGCCACCCAAGGGCGCGGGCGTGGCCACTTCCAGGCTGCGCCTGGAAGGCGGCGGCGCGCCACGCGCTGTGACCGGCGAATTCAACGGCGAGCGCATCACCGGCCTGACGTGGCCGGCCGCACAGGAGCACGTGACGGTGCTCGAGCTGACCTACTGAAGAGGCACCCGCCATGACCGACCCCGCCACTCCCTTCGTGCTGCAGTCGCGCGACGCGCGCGGCGTGATCACGTTGACGCTGAACCGCCCGGCCTCGTTCAACGCCCTGTCGGAAGGCATGCTGGGCGCGCTGGAGCAGGCGCTGGGCGACATCGCGGGCGACGAGGGCGTGCGCGCCGTCGTCATCGCGGCGGCCGGCAAGGCCTTCTGCGCCGGCCATGACCTGAAGGAAATGCGCGCGGAGCCCTCGCTTGAGTACTACCAGCAGCTGTTCGAACGCTGCGGGGCGATGATGCTGTCGATCCAGAAGCTCGATGTGCCGGTGATCGCGCGCGTGCACGGCATCGCGACCGCGGCGGGCTGCCAGCTGGTGGCCGTGTGCGACCTGGCGGTGGCGTCGAGCGAAGCCCGCTTCGCGGTCAGCGGCGTGAACGTGGGGCTGTTCTGCGCCACGCCGAGCGTCACGCTGTCGCGCAACCTCGGGCGCAAGGAAGCCTTCGAGATGCTCGTGACTGGCGAATTCATTGGCGCGGAAGAAGCGCGCGAGAAGGGGCTGGTCAACCGGGTGGCGGCGCCCGCGGAACTCGACGCCGCCGTCGAAGCGCTGGTGGCGAGCATCGTCGCCAAGCCGCGCAAGGCGCTGGCGCTGGGCAAGGCCCTGTTCTACCGCCAGCTCGAAACCGGCATCGAGGCCGCCCTGGCCGACGCCAGCCAGACCATGGCCTGCAACATGATGGACGAAAGCGCGCTTGAAGGCGTTCAGGCCTTCATCGAGAAGCGCCCGCCTTCCTGGAAGCGTTGAAGCTAGGTGTCGTGCAGCCGCGAGCTTTGCGGCAGGTGCGCCATCAGGAACTCCATCTGGTCGGCCAGGATGCGCCTGTTGCGCAAGATGAAATCTTCCCAGAGGCTGGGCACGTACGGCGCGTAAAGCAGCGGCATGCCGGCCTGCTCGGGCGTGCGGCTGCTCTTGCGGTGGTTGCACGGCTTGCAGGCCGTGACCACGTTCATCCAGGTATCGATGCCCTTCTGGGCAAAGGGAATGATGTGCTCGCGGGTGAGCTCGTCTTCATGGAAGTGCCCGCCGCAATAGGCGCAGACGTTGCGGTCGCGCGAGAACAGCTTGCTGTTGGTAAGCCCCGGCCGCTGCGTGAAGGGATTGATGCGCGGCACGCCCTTGGTGCCGATGATGCTGTTGATCGCGATCTGCGATTGCTCGCCCGTGATGGCGTTGTGGCCGCCACGGAACACAGCCACCTGCGCGCCCACCTCCCAGCGAACTTCGTCCGCCGCATAGTGGATCACCGCCTGTTCCAGCGAAATCCATGACTGGGGCAGCCCTTGGGCCGACAGCTTCAAGACCTTCACACACGCCTCCTCGAAAAGGGAGAGAACACGGAAAGACCAGGGACACGGAGCGCGTTGGAGACCCACGCCAATCAACGCACTGCGTCACAATATACCGGCTTTGTGACAAATCGGCCTGATTCGCCCAATTGACGGGCGAAAGGCGCTATCAAAAAGATACTCACCGATGCAGGTTTTCCGCGGCTTCCGGCACCCGGGCGTAGCCCCCGCCTGCGCCCTCACCATTGGCAATTTCGACGGCGTGCACCGTGGCCACCAGGCCATGCTCGCGCTTTTGCAGACCGAGGCCCGCCAGCGCGGGCTGCCGAGCTGCGTGCTCACCTTCGAGCCCCACCCGCGCGATTATTTCGCCGCGCTCACCAGAAAACCCGACCTGGCGCCGGCGCGCATCGGCACGCTGCGCGACAAGCTCAGCGAGCTGGCCGCCTGCGGCGTGGCGCAGACCATCGTGCTGCCCTTCGACAGCCGGCTGGCCTCCCAGACGCCGGAAGAATTCATCCAGAACGTGCTGGTCGACGGACTGGGCGCGCACTACGTGCTGGTGGGCGACGACTTCCGCTTCGGCGCCAAGCGGGCCGGCGACTACGCCATGCTCGACGCGGCAGGTGACGCCCGCGGCTTCGACGTGGCGCGCATGAACAGCTATGAAGTGCACGGCCTGCGGGTTTCCAGCTCCGCCGTGCGCGAAGCACTGGCCGAAGGCCGCATGGCCGACGCCCAGACGCTGCTCGGGCGGCCCTACACGATTTCGGGCCACGTGGTTCATGGCCGCAAGCTAGGCCGCGCGCTGGGGGCCTCGGCACCAGGCCTGGACGACGGCTTCCGCACCCTCAACCTGCGCTTCAAGCACTGGAAACCGGCCGCCAGCGGCATCTTCGCGGTGCTGGTCCACGGCCTGGCCGACCAGCCCCTGCCGGGCGTGGCGAACCTGGGCGTGCGCCCCTCGCTGGACGCCAATGACGTCAACGGCGGGCGGGTTCTGCTGGAAACCCATTGCCTGGAGTGGCCCTCGCATCTGGGTACCGAAGGGGCCTACGGTAAAATCGTGCGCGTGGAACTCCTGCACAAACTGCACGACGAATTGCGCTACACCAGCCTCGAGGCCCTCACTGCGGGCATCGCGAAGGATGGGCGCGACGCACGCGCGTTCTTTGCATCCACCCACGCCGAAACCCACCGCCAGACCACGCGCGACCGAATTTAGCCCTGCACGCCCGTGCTGCCGCCCTTCGACAAGCTCAGGGCGAACGGCTATACCTTCCGCACCGACACGCTTCATGCAGTTCGGGCTGAGCCTGTCGAAGCCCCCTAGAAGCCTTCCGCTTCGCACCCCAACATGTCTGACGCTGCTTCCCCCAAAGATTACCGTTCCACGCTGAACCTGCCCGACACCCCCTTCCCGATGCGCGGCGACCTGCCCAAGCGCGAACCGGGCTGGGTGAAGGAATGGAACGACGAAGGCCGCTACCACCGCCTGCGCGACGCCCGCCACGGCGCGCCCAAGTTCATCCTGCACGACGGCCCGCCGTACGCCAACGGCCAGATCCACATGGGCCATGCGGTGAACAAGATCCTCAAGGACATGATCACCAAGGCGCGCCAGCTCGAAGGCTACGACGCGCTCTACGTGCCCGGCTGGGACTGCCACGGCCTGCCGATCGAGAACGCCATCGAAAAGCAGTACGGCCGCAACCTGAGCCGCGACGAGATGCAGGCCAAGAGCCGCGCCTTCGCCACCGGGCAGATCGCCCAGCAGATGGCCGACTTCCAGCGCCTGGGCGTGCTGGGCGAATGGGACCATCCCTACAAGACCATGGACTTCGCCAACGAGGCCGGCGAGCTGCGCGCGTTCAAGCGCGTCATAGAGCGCGGCTTCGTCTACCGCGGCCTGAAGCCGGTGTACTGGTGCTTCGACTGCGGCTCCTCGCTGGCCGAATTCGAGATCGAATACGCCGACAAGAAGAGCCAGACCATCGACGTCGCCTTCAAGGCTCACGAGCGCGAGAAGGTGCTCAAGGCTTTCGGCACCGACCACACGATCCTCGGCGACATCTTCGCCGTGATCTGGACCACCACCGCGTGGACCATCCCGGCCAACCAGGCGATCAACCTCAACCCCGAGCTCGAGTACTCGCTGGTCGACACCGAGCGCGGCCTGCTCATCCTTGCCAACTCGCTGGTCGAGATGTGCATGACGCGCTATGCGCTCGACGGCAAGGTGCTGGCCACGGTCAAGGGCGAGAAGCTGGGCGGCCTCGAATTCGAGCACCCGCTGTACGACGTTGACGCCGGCTACAGGCGCCTGTCGCCCGTGTACCTGGCCGACTACGCCACCGCCACCGACGGCACGGGCCTGGTGCACTCCTCGCCCGCCTACGGCGTGGACGACTTCAACTCCTGCATCGCCCACGGCGTGGCGTACGACGACATCCTGAACCCGGTGCAGGGCAACGGCAGCTACGCGCCCGACTTCCCGCTGTTCGGCGGCCAGAACATCTGGAAGGCCGTGCCGGTCATCATCGCCGCGCTGCGCGATGCCAACCGCCTGCTGACCACCGAGACCATCACCCACAGCTACCCGCACTGCTGGCGCCACAAGACGCCGGTGATCTACCGCGCCGCGGCGCAGTGGTTCGTGCGCATGGACGAGGGCGAAGGCGTGTTCACCAAGGACAAGGCGCCCAAGACGCTGCGCCAGACCGCGCTCGACGCCATCGAGCAGACCAGCTTCTACCCGGAGAACGGCCGCGCGCGCCTGCACGACATGATCGCCGGCCGGCCCGACTGGTGCATCAGCCGCCAGCGCAGCTGGGGCGTGCCGATCCCGTTCTTCCTGCACAAGGATTCGGGCGAGCTGCATCCGCGCACCATGGAAATCCTCGACCAGGCCGCCGACATCGTCGAGAAGGGCGGCATCGAGGCCTGGAGCCGCGTCACGGTCGAGGAAATCCTCGGCGCCGAAGATGCGCCGCACTACACAAAGAGCACCGACATCCTCGAGGTGTGGTTCGACTCGGGCTCGACCTTCTCCCACGTGCTGCGCGGCACGCACCCCACGGTGCACCACGACACGGGGCCGGAAGCCGACCTGTACCTCGAAGGCCATGACCAGCATCGCGGCTGGTTCCACTCGTCGCTGCTGATCGCCTGCGCGCTGGAAGACCGCGCGCCGTACCGCGGCCTGCTGACGCACGGCTTCACGGTCGATGCCAAGGGCATCAAGATGAGCAAGTCGCTCAAGAACGGCATCGACCCGCAGGAAATCAGCAACAAGCTGGGCTCGGAAATCATCCGCCTGTGGGTGGCCGCGAGCGACTACTCGGGCGACATCGCCGGCGACGACAAGATCCTGGCGCGCGTGGTCGATGCATACCGCCGCATCCGCAACACGCTGCGCTTCCTGCTTGCGAACACCAGCGACTTCGACGCCGCCAAGGATGCGGTGCCGCTCGACCAGCTGTTCGAGATCGACCGCTACGCGCTGTCGCGCGCGGCGCAGTTCCAGGCCGAGATCCTCGCGCACTACAAGGTGTACGAGTTCCATCCGGTGGTGGCCAAGCTGCAGATCTACTGCTCGGAAGACCTGGGCGGCTTCTACCTCGACATCCTGAAGGACCGGCTCTACACGACGGCCCCGGGCTCGCTCGCACGGCGCAGCGCGCAGACGGCGCTGTGGCACATCTCGCAAGCCATGCTGCGCTGGATGGCGCCGTTCCTGAGCTTCACGGCCGAAGAGGCATGGAAGTTCGTGGGCACCGGCAAGCCGGGCGAATCGATCTTCACGCAGACCTACAGCAAGTTCGACGCGCCCGACGAGGCCCTGCTCGCCAAGTGGAACCGCATCCGCGAGATCCGCGACGTGGTGAACAAGGACATCGAGACGGTTCGCGGCGAAGGCAAGGTCGGCTCGTCGCTGCAGGCCAACCTGCAACTGACGGCACCGGCCGACGACTTCGCGCTGCTGAATACGCTGGGCGATGACCTGAAATTCGTCTTCATCACCTCGGCCATCGCGCTGGCGGCCGGCGAGACGCTGTCGACGGTGGTGACGCCGAGCGCCGCGCAGAAGTGCGAACGCTGCTGGCACTACCGCGACGACGTGGGCCACGATGCGGCCCATCCGACGATCTGCGGGCGCTGCACCAGCAACCTGTTCGGCGCCGGCGAATCGCGGAGCTTTGCCTGATGGCCGCCGCCCGCTCCATGTCGGCCTCGCGTTCGCGCGGCGGCAGCATCTGGCCCTGGCTGGGGCTGGCGGTGATCATCGTGATCATCGACCAGTTCACCAAGACGCTGATCCTGGGCTACTACAAGCTCGGTGACGCGACCTACGTGACGAGCTTCTTCAATGTCGTGCGCGCGCACAACACGGGGGCCGCGTTCTCTTTCCTCGCGGATCACTCGGGCTGGCAGCGCTGGCTGTTCACGGCCATCGGCGTGGCGGCGGCGGTGTTCATCGTGTGGATGCTGAAGTCGCACGCGGGGCAGAAGCTGTTTTCGTTCTCCATGGCCTGCATCCTGGGCGGCGCCATCGGCAACGTGGTCGACCGGATGATGCACGGCTACGTGGTCGACTTCCTGAGCTTCCATGCGGGGAACTGGTACTTCCCGGCATTCAATGCCGCGGACAGTGCGATCACCCTCGGGGCTATCTGCCTGATCCTGGACGAGATCCGGCGGGTTCGCCGGGGCAAGTAAGTTTTCTCAGGGGCCCCGCGGGGCCCCTTCTTCTTGGGGCTGTCCACCCCTCGCCAAAGCCCTTCGGGTTTTTCCCGCTTTCGAACGATGTCATAACAAAGTCATACTGCGGCGGTCCAATGTAATCGATTACATGAACACCGCACGATGAGCATTCAAGACGTAGCAGCCAAAGCCGGGGTCTCCGTGGCCACGGTTTCGCGCGCTTTCAACTTTCCCGACAAGGTCACGCCCGCCACCCGCGAACTGGTGGAACGCGTGGCGCAGGAACTCAATTACCTGCCGAACGCCAGTGCGCGCACCCTGCGCACGCAACGCAGCCGCGTGCTCGGCATCGTGCTCCCCACGCTGCTGAACCCGACCTTCGCCGAGTGCCTGCAGGGCATCGCGCGGGCGGCCGTCGCGGGCGGCTACGCGATCATTCCCGTCACCACCGGCTACCGGCTCGACGAGGAAGAACGCGCCGTCCACCTGCTGCTGGCGGGCAATGTCGACGGGCTGATCCTCGTGGTGTCGAACCCCTCCACCTCGGCCACGCTGCCCCGGCTCCAGGCCGCCGGCGTGCCCTACGTGCTGGCCTACAACCGCCATGCGGACCACCCCTGCGTATCGGTCGACAGCGAAGGCGCGGTGGCTGACGCGGTCACCCGGCTCGTGCTGCTGGGCCACCGGCGCATCGCGATGGTCAGCGGCACGCTGGCCGCATCCGACCGCGCGCAGCAGCGCTACCGCGGCTACCTCAAGGGCATGGCCGACACCGGGCTCGACGCACAGCCGCTGATCGAAGTGCCCTTCGTCGAGACCGCCATCGACGCGCTCTCCCCTCACCTGCAGGCACGCCAGCGCCCCACCGCGCTGATCTGCTCGAACGACCTTCTGGCCATCCGCAGCATCCGCGCCGCACACCTCAGCGGCCTTTCGGTGCCCGAGGACCTCAGCGTGGTCGGCTTCGACGGCATTGCGCTCGGCGAAGACCTCACGCCCGCGCTCACCACCATTACCCAGCCCAACAGCGACATCGGCCGCCAGGGCGTCGAGCTGCTGATCCAGGCCATCTCCGGCGGCACCACGCTGCAGGCCGATTCGAGCCTGCTGCTTCCCCATTCCTTCCGAGACGGCGAGTCGTGCGCTTCGGCGCGCGAAGACAACAACGCCGCGACTTTCTGACCTCACCAACCTCGTTCTCCGACTCATCCTCCAAGGAGCTCCCGCATGTCCTCTCGCTTCCATCGCCTGGCCCGCCTGGGCCTGATCGCCGCCACGCTCGCCGCCGGCAGCGCCATGGCCCAGACCGCCATCTGCTACAACTGCCCGACCGAATGGGCCGACTGGGGCACCCAGCTGAAGGCCATCAAGGCCAAGACGGGCATCACCGTGCCGCCCGACAACAAGAACTCGGGCCAGTCGCTGGCCCAACTGGCGGCCGAAAAAGCCAGCCCCGTCGCCGACGTCACCTACCTCGGCGTGACCTTCGCGGTGCAGGCCGCCAAGGACGGCCTGGTCGAGCCCTACAAGCCCGCTGCGTGGAAAGACATTCCCGACGGCCTGAAGGACCCGGCCGGCAACTGGTTCACCATCCACTCGGGCACGCTCGGCTTCATGGTCAACGTCGACGCGCTCAAGGGCAAGCCGATTCCGAAGTCGTGGGCCGACCTGCTCAAGCCTGAATACAAGGGCCTGATCGGCTACCTTGACCCGGCCTCGGCCTTCGTCGGCTACGTCGGCGCGGTCGCGGTGAACGAAGCGCGCGGCGGCACGCTCGACAACTTCAAGCCGGCCATCGACTACTTCAAGGCGCTGCAGAAGAACGAGCCGATCGTGCCGAAGCAAACGTCGTATGCGCGCGTGCTGTCGGGCGAAATCGCGATCCTGCTCGACTATGACTTCAACGCCTACCGCGCCAAGTACAAGGACAAGGCCAACGTGGCCTTCGTGATCCCGAGCGAAGGCACGCTGGCCGTGCCCTACGTGATGAGCCTGGTCGCCAAGGCCCCGCACGCGGCCGACGCCAAGAAGGTGCTCGACTTCACGCTGTCCGACGAAGGCCAGGCCATCTGGGCCAAGGCTTATCTGCGGCCGGTGCGCGCGAACGCGATGCCCAAGGAAATCGAAGCCCAGTTCCTGCCTGCGAGCGACTACGCCCGTGCCAAGAGCGTGGACTACGGGCGCATGGCAGCCGCGCAACGCGCTTTCTCCGATGAGTATTTGAAGGAAGTGCGCTAAGTCTCGCTTCGTCGCTCTGGGCGCGCTCTTTTCGGGGCGCGCTCACGCCGACGGGGTGCCTTGTGCACAGGGCATCGGGTGCTCCCCGCAGCGAAATAAAGGAGGAGCCCGAAGGGCGGGGGACATTCGCGGAGGGGAGTACCCGATGACCTGTGCACGCACCCCGAACAAAGCCGACCAAAACACAACGATGGGCAAAAAATGAAAACCGCCTGGAACCCAAGCTGGCGCCTGCTGGCCTGCGCAGCGCCCGCTGCCGCCTTCTTCGCGGCCTTCTGGCTGCTGCCGGTCGTGCGCCTGCTGACGCTGCCCGCCGACAAAGGCTGGGCAACCTATTTCGCCGTGCTCACTGATTCGCGCTACCTCGCGAGCATGGCCAACACGGTCGTGCTCTCCATCACGGTCACGCTCGCCACCCTGGTGCTGGGCGCGGCAGTGGGCATCTACCTCGCGCGACATGCCTTCGTCGGCAAGCGCATGCTGCTGTCGCTGCTCACGCTGCCGCTGTCGTTCCCGGGCGTCATCATCGGCTTCTTCGTGATCCTGCTGGGCGGGCGCCAAGGCGTGGTCGCGGACCTGAGCGACAGCCTGATCGGCCAGCGCGTCACCTTCGCCTACGGCCTGCTCGGGCTTTTCCTGGCCTACCTGTATTTTTCGCTGCCGCGCGCCATCGCCACCTACGCGGCGGCCGCCGAGTCGATGAACACCCAGCTCGAGGAAGCCGCGCGTTCGCTCGGCGCCTCGCGGCTGCGCGTGGCACGCGACGTGTGGATGCCCGAGCTCGCACCCACCACGCTGGCCTGCGGCGCGATCCTCTTCGCCACGTCGATGGGCGCCTTCGGCACGGCCTTCACGCTGGCCAGCAAGTTCGAGGTCATTCCCATCACCATCTACAACGAGTTCACCAACTACGCCAACTTCGCGCTCGCCGCGTCGCTGTCTATTTCGCTGGGCATCGTGACCTGGCTGGTGCTGTTCGTGGCGCGCCGCTTCGGCGCGAATCCCGTCGCACGCTGAGGCACACCCATCATGCGAAAGAACACACAGGCCAAGGCGCCCTTCCTGCTCGCCGTCACGCTGATCGTGAGCCTCTTCATGATCGCGCCGATGCTCCTGTCGGTCATGGCGGGCCTGGTCAACAACTACAGCACCGGCCTCAAGAGCGGCTTCACGCTGCGCTGGCTCGGCGAGGTGTGGGAAAACTACGGCGGCACCGTCGGCTGGTCGATCGCGCTGGCAGTGGCCTGCGTGATCGGCACCGTGCTGATCGGCGTGCCCTGCGCCTATGCGCTGGCGCGCAGCCGCTCGCGCGCCGCACGCATCTTCGAGGAGCTGCTGACGCTGCCGGTCGCGGTGCCGGGCCTTGCCACGGCGCTTGCGCTGATCCTCGCCTACGGCCAGCTCACGGCTTTCCGCCAGAGCTTCGCCTTCATCCTCGTGGGCCACATGATCTTCACGCTGCCCTTCATGGTGCGCACCGTCAGCTCGGCCTTCGAGCGCGACGACCTGCTCGCGCTCGAGGAAGCCGCGCGCTCGCTGGGCGCGAACTTCCGCCAGCGCTTCATGGGCATCCTGGTGCCGGCCGTGTTCCCCGCCATCGTGGCCGGCAGCCTGATGGTCTTCACGCTCTCCGTCGGCGAATTCAATCTCACGTGGATGCTGCATACGCCGCTCACGCGCACGCTGCCCGTGGGCTTGGCCGACAGCTATGCCTCGATGCGCATCGAAATCGGATCGGCCTACACGCTGGTTTTCTTTGCCGTCATTCTTCCGGTGCTGTGGGCCTTGCAGTACCTTGCCAACCTCATGCAGAAACGCCATGGAACTTGAACGCATCACCATCGACATCGCCAACTGCGCGAAAACCTATGCCGACGGCACGCGCGGCCTGCAGCCCACCGACCTGCGGGTGGAAGCCGGCGAAGTGCTGGCGCTGCTCGGCCCCTCGGGCTGCGGCAAGACCACGCTGCTGCGGCTGATTGCCGGGCTGGAAGCGCCCGACGCGGGCAGCCGCATCGTTTTCGGCGACCAGGACGTGACGCAGCGCCCGGTCGAACACCGCGGCGTGGGCATGGTGTTCCAGAGCTACGCCCTCTTCCCGCAGATGACGGTGGCGGCCAACATCGGCTACGGCCTGCGCATTCGCGGCGTCTCGCCCGAAGAAGAAAAACGCAGCGTGGGCGAGCTGGTCGACCTGGTGCGCCTGGGCGGCCTGGAGAACAAGCGCCCCTCCGAGCTTTCGGGAGGCCAGCGCCAGCGCGTGGCCCTGGCACGCGCCGTGGCCGTGCGCCCGCGCGTGCTGCTGCTCGACGAGCCGCTGGCCGCGCTCGACGCCAAGCTCAAGGAATCGCTGCGCGACGAGCTGGCCGAACTGCTGCGCCGCCTGCACATCACGGCCATCCACGTCACGCACGACCAGCAGGAGGCGCTGGCCATTGCAGACCGCCTCGCGGTGATGCGCGCCGGGCGCATCGTGCAGGTGGGCCGTGGCGAAGACCTCTACCGCGCCCCCGCGCACCCCTTCGTGGCCGAGTTCCTGGGCCGGGTCAACCGGCTGGAGCGCACGGCCGACGCCATCGCCCAGGGCGTCGTCCGAATCGGCGGAACCACCCTGCCCTGCCCGAGCGCCTGGCGCGACCATGCAACCCTGCTGGTGCGCCCCGAAGACATCGAAGTCGGCGCGCCCCAGCTGGACTGGGCCGCCGGCATCGTCGAGCGCCGCACCTTCCTCGGCGACCGCGTCCAGCTGCACCTGCTCGCGCAGGACCAGCCCTTGCTGATGGCCGACGTGGGGCGCGACAAACCTTTCAAGCCAGGCGACACCGTGGGCTTGCGCATTCACCCTGACCGCCTGATGACGTCGCAGGAGACCATCACCGCATGACGACAAGCAACACACCCCACGACACCACCTTCCTGGTCCAGCTGACCGACCTGCACATCCGCGAGCCGGGCCGGCTGGCCTACGGCCGCATCAACACCGCGCCCTATCTGGAGCGCGCCGTGCAGTCGGTGCTGGCGCTGCGCCAGCCGCCCGACGCGGTGGTCGTCACCGGCGACCTGACCGACTTCGGCCGCGCGGCCGAGTACGAGCACCTCGCGCGCCTGCTGGCCCCGCTGAACATGCCGGTCTACCTGATGCCCGGCAACCACGACGACCGCGACCAGCTGCGCCGCAGCTTCCCCGGCCACGCCTACCTGGGCACGGGCGCCGACACCGACGGCTTCATCCAGTATTCGGTGCGCGTCGGCCCGCTGCGGCTGCTCACGCTGGACACCTGCGTGCCCGGCGCGAGCCACGGCTCGCTGTGCGAGAAGCGCCTGGCCTGGCTCGAAGCCCAGCTGGAGGCCTGCCGCGGCGAACCCGTGGTGATCGCCATGCACCATCCGCCGTTCGAGACGCTGATCGGCCACATGGACGAAATCGGCCTGCTCCAGGGCTCGGAAGCGCTCGAGGCGCTGGTCTCGCGCCATCCGAACGTCGAGCGCATCATCTGCGGCCACCTGCACCGCGCCATCGACGTGCGCTTCGGCGGCACCATTGCCTCGACCTCGCCGGCCCAGGCGCACCAGGTCTGCCTCGATCTCGCGCCCGACGCCCCCTCGGCCTGGACGCTGGAACCGCCCGCTTTCCGTGTCCATGCGTGGCTGCCGCGCAACCGCCGGCTGGTGACGCATCTGGCGGCTTCGGGTAGCTTTGAAGGCCCTTATCCTTTCCACGACAACGGAGCGCTTATCGACTGATTCGCTATCTTGTGGAAAATGGGGTCGAAACGAACCAAAACGAAAAGGATAGAACCCGACACCCATGAAGCATCTTCTGAACCTGCTGGCGGCAGTCGCATTGCTGGTGTGGGGTACGCACCTCGTTCGTACCGGCGTGCTGCGCGTATTCGGCGCCAACCTGCGCAAGATCCTCGTGCAGAGCATGCGCAACCGCTTCACCGCCGCCCTCTCGGGCATCGGCGTGACCGCCCTGGTGCAATCGAGCACGGCCACCTCCCTCATGACCTCGTCCTTCGTCGGGCAGGGCCTGGTCACGCTGCCGGCGGCGCTGGCGGTGATGCGCGGCGCCGACGTGGGCACCGCGCTGATTTCCGTGCTGTTCTCGGCCGACCTGTCGTGGCTGTCGCCGATGTTCATCTTCGTGGGCGTGGTGCTGTTCATCACGCGCTCGGCCTCGGTGGCGGGGCGCGTGGGGCGGGTTCTCATCGGGCTGGGGCTCATGCTGCTGGCGCTGCAGCTGGTGGTGGAAGCGACCGAGCCGCTGTTCTCGTCGCCCGCCGTGCGCGCGCTGCTCGCGTCGATCAACAGCGACGTGCTGCTCGAGATCACCATCGGCTCGGTGCTGGCCATCGTGGCCTATTCGAGCCTCGCGGTGGTGCTGCTGGTGGCGGCCATGGCCACCTCGAACGTGGTGCCGCTGGACGTGGCGCTGGGCCTGGTGCTCGGCGCCAACCTCGGCAGCGGCCTGCTGGCGGTGCTGACCACGGCCAAGTCGGCGGTGTCGGTGCGGCAGGTGACGATCGGCAACCTGCTGTTCAAGGCGCTGGGCGTGGCCATCGTGGCACCCTTCATCGGGCTGTGGATCCGCTACGTGCAGCCCGAGCTGCCGAACCAGGCGCACGGCGTGGTGCTGTTCCACCTGGGCTTCAACGTCATCATCAGCGTGGGGTTCATCGGGCTCACCCAATGGGTGGCCAAGCTGGTGACGCGGCTGCTGCCGGTGCCGCAGCAGCCGGCCGGCGCCATGCGGCTGCACCACCTCGATCCGTCGGCGCTGTCGACCCCTTCGCTGGCCATTTCGAACGCGGCGCGCGAGGCGCTGCACCAGGCCGACATCGTGGAGACCATGCTCATCGGCACGCTCGACGTGATCCGCCACAACGACCTGCGGCTGGCGCAGGAACTCCGCCAGCTCGACGATGCCGTGGACGAGCTGTACTCGGCCATCAAGTACTACATGACGCGCATCTCGCGCGAGGCGCTGGGCGAGGAAGAAAGCCGGCGCTGGACCGACATCATCAGCTTCACGATCAACATGGAGCAGATCGGCGACATCATCGAGCGGGTGATCATCGACATCGAGGACAAGAAGATCAAGCCGCAGCGCAACTTCTCCGAAGCCGGCATGGCAGAGATCGTGGAGCTGCACGGCCGGCTGATCGCCAACCTGCGGCTGAGCATGAGCGTGTTCCTGAACGGCAACGTGCGGGACGCCCAGAAACTGCTGGAAGAAAAAGTGCGCTTCCGCGACCTGGAGCGGGCCTACGCCACCACCCACCTGGACCGCCTGTCCGACCGGACCACGCTGAGCATCGAGACCAGTTCGCTGCACATCGACCTGATCAGCGACCTGAAGCGCATCAACTCGCACATCTGCTCGATTGCGTATCCGATCCTGGAGTCGGCCGGGGCGCTGGCGCCGAGCCGGCTGAAGGATCCCCAATTGAGCCAGGCGGAGAGCTGACCTGACAGCGCCCCGGCCGGAAAGAAGCTACTTCTGCCCGGCAGGCTCAAGCGTCGGGGCAGCTTCCTGCCCCCGCCGCGCATAGCGCTGCGCCAGCACCGCGCACACCATCAGCTGCATCTGGTGGAACAGCATCAGCGGCAGCACGATGGCACCCACGGCGTGGGAAGCGAACAGCACCTTCGCCATCGGGATGCCGCTCGCGAGGCTCTTCTTGGAGCCGCAGAAGACGATGGTGATCTCGTCCGCCTTGTCGAAACCCAGCTTGCGCGCGGTGAAGGTCGTGAGCGTGAGCGCCAGTGCCAGCAGCACGGCGCACACCAGCAGCAGGCCCAGCAGCGCGCTCACGGGAATCTGCTTCCAGAGCCCCTCGATCACCGCCGCGCTGAACGCGGTGTAGACCACCAGCAGGATCGAGCCCTGGTCCACGAACTTGAGCACCGCCGCGCGCTTCTGCACCCACTTGCCGATGACCGGGCGCAGCAGGTGGCCGGCCAGGAAGGGCACCATCAGCTGCAGCAGGATGCGGCCGATCGAATCGAAGGACGAGGTGGCGCCGCCGTTGTGCGGCAGCACCACCAGGTTCACCAGCACGGGCGTGATGAACACACCCAGCAGCGTGGACGCCGAGGCGCTGCAGATGGCGGCCGGCATGTTGCCGCGGGCCATCGCGGTGAAGGCGATGGCCGACTGCACCGTGGCCGGCAGCACGCACAGGAAAAGCACGCCGGTGTAGAGCTCGGGCGTCACCAGCGGCGACAGCGCCGGCTTGAGCGCGAGCCCCAGCAGCGGGAACAGGACGAAGGTGCTCGCGAACACCAGCAGGTGCAGCCGCCAATGGGTGATGCCCGCCATGATCGCCTCGCGCGACAGCTTGGCGCCGTGCAGGAAGAACAGCAGTCCGATGGCGACCGTGGTCAGGCCTTCGAAGAAATGCGCCACGCGCCCGCTGGCGGGCAGCAGGCTGGCGATGGTCACGACCGTGACGAGGGCGAGCGTGAAGTTGTCGGGGAGGAAGCGTGAACGGGCCATGGAACGCATTGGACGCCGCCTCCATTCAAAAGAGAAATGGATTTATCTGATGGATATATGATTCGAGTGCATGAATGTCACGCTTCGCCAGCTTCGCGTGTTCCGCTCGGTGGCCGAGGGACGCAATTTCAGCCGCGCCGGCGACCAGGTCGGCCTGAGCCAGCCGGCGGTCAGCCGCTCGATCCTGGAGTTGGAGTCGCAGCTCGGCCTCAAGCTGCTCGACCGAACCACCCGCGAGGTGGTGTTGACGGAAGCCGGCCAGTCGCTCGCAGCCCGGCTCGACCGCGTGCTCGACGACCTCGACCAGACCCTGCAGGACGTGGCCGGCCTGGCCAGTGCGCGTGGCGGCAAGGTGCGGGTGGCGAGCAGCCCCACGCTGTCGGCCAACCTGATGCCCGGCTGCATCGCTACCTGCGCGGTGCAGGCGACGGGCATCCAGTTCCTGCTGCTCGACCGCATCCAGCAGGACGTGCTCGACAGCGTACGCAGCGGCGAGGTCGACTTCGGCGTGGTGATCGAGCCCTCGGAGGCCGAGGACCTGCATTGCGAGGCGATCCTCGACGATCCCTTCGTGCTCGTGGTGCCCCCCGCGCACCGGCTCGCGCAGAAGGCATCGGTGCGCTGGACGGCGCTCGACGGGGAATCCCTTGTGTTGCTCGACCATGCCTCGGGCAGCCGGCGGCTGATCGACCAGGCGCTGGAGCGGCATGGTGCGCACTGCGAAGTGAAGCAGCAACTCGGCCATCCGACCACCGTGTTCCGCATGGTCGAGGCGGGCATCGGCATCAGCGTGATGCCGGAGCTTTCATTGCCGCCGGAGGGTCTGCCGCAGCTCGTGGTGCGGCCGCTGGTGCCACGCGTTCAGCGGGCGATCATGCTGATTCGCCGCCGCAACCGGGCGCTTTCGCCGCTCGCTGAGCGGGTGTGGGGCATCGTGCGCGAGACAGCCGCGCTCAGTGCGTCAGCGGAGCCCGGTTCGACGACACAGAGGGATGGCTGAGCCGCGCCTGCCGCTGACGCACGCAGAAGTCGATCAGGTCCTCCACCTCGGTGGCCTTGTCGAACACCGCGTCGGCGCCGAGCAGGGCGCACTTCCGGCGCATCTCGGGCGTGGCGTAGTTGCTCAGGACCACCATTTTCTGCATCGGATGCCGGTCGCGGCAGGCCTCCAGCACGCGGAAACCGGTGCCGTCCTTCAGGAACAGGTCGACGATGGCCAGATCCCACTGGGACGGATTGCGCGTGAGCCAGCGCGTGCCCTCGGCTTCGGATTCGGCCTGGCCGATGGGGTCCACCCGCGCTACCTCGCGCAAGGTGCCCACCAGGTTCTCGCGAATGGTGGGGTTGTCTTCGACGATGTAGGTGCGAACGGTGTTCATGCGGCTTTGCCTCTGGCTTTGACCCAAGGCTACAAAGTGCGCCACTCACAAGTCGAAGGCATGACACCACTGCACGGGTAGGACAAGACTGTCCTTTCCGTCTTATCAGAGCGTGAGGATCGTGCAGCCCGTGGTCTTGCGCGCCTCGAGGTCGCGGTGCGCCTGCCGCACGTCGTCCAGTGCATAGCGCTGGTCGATCGGGATCTTCACAGCGCCGCTTCGCACCACCGCGAACAGGTCGTCGGCCATGGCCTGCGTGCTCTCGCGCGTGGACATGTGGGTGAAGAGCGTGGGCCGCGTCACGTACAGCGAGCCCTTGGAGGCGAGCGTGCCGAGGTTCACCGGCGGCACCGGACCCGAACCGTTGCCGAACACCGCCAGCAGGCCGAAGGGCCGCAGGCAGTCGATCGAGCCTTCGAAAGTGTCCTTGCCGACCGAGTCGTACACCACCTTCACGCCCTTGCCGCCGGTGATTTCCTTCACCCGCGCCGCGAAGTTCTCGGTGCTGTAGTTGATGGCGTGCGCCGCGCCGTGTTCGAGCGCCAGCTTGCACTTGGCGTCGCTGCCTGCCGTGCCGATGAGCTGCAGGCCGAGCGCCTTGGCCCACTGGCAGGCGATGAGCCCCACGCCGCCCGCGGCCGCGTGGAACAGGATGAAGTCGCCGGCCTGCAGGCCTTCGGCCGGCAGCGTCTTCTTCAGCAGGTACTGCGTGGTGAGGCCCTTGAGCATCATGGCCGCGCCGGTCTCGAAGGAGATGTCGTCGGGCAGCTTGCACACGCACTTGGCCGGCATCACGCGCAGCTCGCAGTACGAGCCGGGCGGCGGGCTGGCATAGGCGGCGCGGTCGCCGGCCTTCAGGTGCGTCACGCCCTCGCCCACCGCCTCGACGACGCCCGAGGCCTCCATGCCCAGCTGCAGCGGCATGGCAAATGGATAGAGCCCGCTGCGCTGGTAGGTGTCGATGAAGTTCAGGCCCACCGCCTTGTGGCGGATGCGGATCTCGCCGGGGCCGGGTTCGCCGACCTCGACCTCGACGATCTTCAGTTCTTCGGGACCGCCGGGGCGATCGATACGAACGGCTTTGCTCTTCATGATGGCAGTCTCCACGCGCAGGAAAAAAGTAGAGGTGCATCCTGCCATGTTTGCCTTTCCCGCGACAGCACGGGGCATTGCCACCCGTTAGAGTCGGCGCCCATGCAGACACAGCCGCAGCGCCTCACACCCCTCGTCGTTTTCATGCTGGTCGTTCCGCCGCTTCTTTGGGCAGGCAACGCCGTGGTCGGGCGCCTCGTGCGCGAGCTGGTGTCGCCGCTCACGCTGAACTTCGTGCGCTGGGTCATCGCATTCGTGATCGTGCTGCCGCTGGCCGCGCAAGTGCTGCGCCGCGACAGCCCGCTGTGGCCGCACTGGCGGCGCTACGCGCTGCTGGGCCTGCTCGGCATCGGGCTCTACAACGCGTTCCAGTACCTCGCACTGCAGACCTCCACGCCGATCAACGTCACACTGGTGGGCTCCAGCGTGCCGCTGTGGATCCTGGCGACCGGCGCCCTTTTCTTCGGTGCGCGCATCAGCGCACGCGAGGTCGGCGGCGCGCTGCTGTCGATGGCGGGCGTGCTGCTGGTGCTCAGCCGCGGCGAATGGCGGCAGTTGATGGCGCTGCGGCTGGTGCCGGGCGATCTCTACATGATCCTCGGCTCCATCGCGTGGGCCTTCTACAGCTGGATGCTGGCGCGCACGCACGAGCCCGGGAGCGTGCGGCAGGACTGGTCCGCTTTCCTGATGGCGCAGCTGGTGTTCGGCCTTGCGTGGTCGGGCGCGCTGGCGGCCGGCGAATGGACGCTGACCGACGCGCACATCGACCTCGGCTGGCCGCTCGTTGCGGCCATGCTGTTCATCGGCATCGGCCCCGCGGTGCTCGCCTACCGCTGCTGGGGCACCGGCGTGCAGCGCGCGGGCCCGCAGGCCGCGAGCATCTTCATGAACCTCACGCCGCTGTTCGCGGCGGTGCTCTCCGCCGCGTTCCTGCGCGAACTGCCGCACTGGTACCACGGTGCGGCATTCCTGCTGATCGTGGGCGGGATCGTGGTGTCGTCGCGGCGCTGAGCCAAGTACGAACCCTTCAAGCAAACACCGAGGAACCGGCTTTGCCGGGCCTCAGGTGTTGCCCCGGTAGGGAGGTGGCGAAGCGACACGAAGTGCGCGCAGCCTGGGGGCGAGCTTTAGTACGTGCCGGGGTAGGCACCGCCGTCGGCGAGAACGTTCTGGCCGGTCATGTAGCCGGCATGCATGCTGCACAGGAAGGCGCAGATGGCGCCGAACTCGGCCGGCGTGCCGAAGCGCTTTGCAGGAATGTTCTTCTTGCGGGCTTCCCACACGGTGTCGAAATCCTGGCCCGTTTTCTGCGCCGTGCCGGCCATGGTGCCCTTCAGCCGGTCGGTGTCGAACGAGCCGGGCAGCAGGTTGTTGATGGTCACCCCCTGCGCCGCGATGGGCGTGCGCGCCACGCCGGCCACGAAGCCGGTGAGGCCGCTGCGTGCGCCGTTCGACAGGCCCAGGATGTCGATCGGCGACTTCACCGAGCTCGACGTGATGTTCACGATGCGCCCGAAGCCGCGCTTGGCCATGCCATCGACCGTGGCCTTGATGAGCTCGATGGGCGTGAGCATGTTGGCATCGACCGCCTTGATCCACGCCTCGCGGTCCCAGTTGCGGAAGTCGCCGGGCGGCGGGCCGCCGGCGTTGGTGACGACGATATCGAAGTCGTGCCCCAGCGCGAACACCGCGGCGCGGCCAGCTTCGGTGGTGATGTCGGCCGCCACGTGCTTGACGAACGGGCCCGATGCACCTGCAGCCTCGGCCAGCTTCTTCGCCGCGGCTTCGAGCGCCTCGGCGCCGCGCGCGACGATCACCACGTTCACGCCCTCGCGCACCAGCGCCTCGGCGCAGCCGTAGCCCAGCCCCTTGCTCGCGCCGCACACCAGCGCGGTCTTGCCTGCAATACCCAGATCCATGTTGTGTTTCTCCAGTGAGTCCGGCAAGAGGCTTCAGCGCCCCTTGCGGGTGAAAACGAAAATGCCCGCGATGACGAGCACGGTGCCGGCCGCGATCCACGGCGTGAACGGCTCGCCGAGTATCACCACCCCCATGAGGATGGTCGACAGCGGCCCGATCATGCCGGTTTGCGCGGCCACCGCCGGGCCGATGCGCTCGATGGCCATCATCACCATGAGGACGGGCACCGCCGTGCACAGCGTGGCATTGAGCACCGACAGCCAGATGACCTCTGGCGCGAGCCCGAAGGCCACGCTCATGGGCCGCGTCAGCACGAACTGCAGGATGCACAGCACGCAGGCCACGGTAGTCGCCAGGCCCACGAGCCGCAGCGAGCCCAGCCGCTTGACGAACTCGCCGCTGTAGACAAGGTAGCCCGCATAGCTCACGGCGCTCAGGAACACCAGGAACGCGCCCCAGGCCGCCGCACCGCCGCCCTTGCCGCCGCCGGTCCACAGCTCGTGGCCGAACACCAGCAGCACGCCGGCGTAGCTCACGACCATGCCGAGCACCTGAGGCCGCGTAGGGCGGCGCCGGTACAACAGCCAGCCGAAGAACAGCACCAGCGTCGGGTTGAGATAAAGAATGAGCCGCTCGAAGCTGGCCGAGATGTAGGCCAGCCCGGCAAAGTCGAGAAAGCTCGCGAGGTAGTAGCCCGAGAAGCCGAGCCCCACCACGCCGAGCCAGTCGCGCGCGGTGAGCGACGGCTTGCCGCGCCCGGCCCACCACGCCATGACCGCGAACAGCGGCAGCGCGAACAGCATGCGCAGCATGATGAGCGTCACCGCGTCCACGCCGTAGCGGTACGCGAGCTTGACGATGATGGCCTTGCCGCTGAACGCGATGGCGCCCAGCGTGGCCAGGATCAGGCCGGTGGCGATGCCCTTCCTGGCGGCATCGTGGGAGGGTCGAGGGGGGATGCCGGCCGTCGCGGCTGTCTTGTTCATCCCCCGATCATCGCGGCAAGCTCAAACCCTCGCTTGTGCTCAGTAACCCGCCGCCACGCCGTCGCGGCGCGGATCGCTGGCAGCCACGTAGCCTTCGACCGAAGGCTCGCCCGCGCGCCAGATGAACTGGCCCGCGCCGAAGTCCTGGTACGAGTCGTTGATCACTTCCAGGTGGTGGCCCAGGTCGCGCAGGCCCTGCACGGTGCTTGCGTTCATCGCGGCCTCGACGTTGATCTCGAGCCCCGCGTTGAAGCGCCAGCGCGGCGCGTCGCAGGCGGCCTGCGGGTTCTGCTTGTAGTCGAGCATGCGCACCAGCATCTGCATGTGGCCCTGCGGCTGCATGTTGCCGCCCATCACGCCGAAGCTCATCACCGGCTGGCCGTCCTTGGTGAGAAATGCCGGGATGATGGTGTGGAACGGGCGCTTGCCCGGCGCCACCACGTTGGGGCTCTCGGCCTTCAGGCTGAAGCCGTGGCCGCGGTTCTGCAGGCTGATGCCGAACTCGGGCTCCACGCAACCCGAGCCGAAGCCCATGTAGTTGCTCTGGATGAAGCTCACCATCATGCCGCTCTCGTCGGCCGCCGTGAGGTAGATGGTGCCGCCCTTCACCGGGTTGCCGGCCTTGAAGTCCTGCGCCTTCTTCACGTCGATGAGGCGCGCGCGCGAGGCGAGGTAGGCGTCGTCGAGCATCTGCTCGGTCGTGACTTCCATCGTCTTGCGCTCCGACACATAGCGGTACACGTCGGCAAAAGCCAGCTTCATGGCCTCGATCTGCAGATGCTGCGATTGCACCGAGTCGACCGGCAGCGAAGCGATGTCGAACTTCTCCAGGATGCCCAGCGCGATCAGTGCCGCGATACCCTGGCCGTTCGGTGGAATCTCGTGCAGCGTGTGGCCGCGGTAGTCGCGCGAGATGGGCTTGACCCACTCGGGCTGATAGGCCGCGAGGTCGGCCACGGTGAGCGCGCCGCCCTGCTCGGCCGAGAACTTCGCGAGCGCCTCGGCGATTTCGCCGCTGTAGTAGGCCTCGCCCTTGGTGCGGGCGATGGCCTTGAGCGCGCGCGCGGCGGCGGTGAAGCGGAACAGCTCGCCGACTTCGGGCGCGCGGCCCCAGGGCAGGAAGGTCTGCGCGAAGCCCGGCTGCGACTGCAGCACCGGCGTGGCGGCGGCCCACTTGCCCTGCACCACCGGCGGCACCAGGTAGCCGCGCTCGGCGATGTCGATGGCCGGTGCCAGCAGGTCGGCGAAGGGCAGCTTGCCGAAGCGCTCGCTCAACGCCACCCAGCCGCGCACGGCGCCCGGCACCGTGACGGAGTCGATGCCGCGCATGGGCGGATTGGCGGCGTCGGCACCGTACTTGGCCTTGAAGTATTCGGGCGTCCAGGCCTTGGGCGCGGGGCCCGATGCATTGAGGCCGTGCAGTTCCTTGCCGTCCCACAGGATGCAGAAGGCGTCGCTGCCCAGGCCGTTGCTCACCGGCTCGACCAGCGTCATCACCGCCGCGGTGGCAATGGCCGCATCGACCGCGTTGCCGCCCTGCTGCAGGATGCGCAGCCCGGCCTGCGAGGCCAGCGGGTGCGAGGTCGACACCACGTTGCGCGCGAAGATCGGGATGCGGGTGGAGAGGTAAGGGTTGGCGTAGTCAAACTTCATACAGTGCCTTCAAAGATAGCTTGAACAAATTCAGGAACACCGCGGAACCGGCTTTGCCGGGCCGCTGGTGTTGCCCCCGGCAGGGGGAAGGCGAAGCGACACGAAGTGCGCGCAGCCTGGGGGCGAGCCCATTACTCGTTGGTGATCTTGCGGTCGACCACGATCTTTTTCCACTTCGCGGCGTCCACCGCCACCATCTTCGCGAACTGGTCGGGCGTGCCCGGCGTGGCGGGCTCGATGCCCAGGCGCGCGAGCTTTTCTTTCACCTCGGGGTCGGCCAGCGAGTCGTTCGCCGCCTTGTTGATCTTCGCGACGATGTCCGCGGGCAGGTTCTTCGGGCCATAGAAGCCGAACCAGGTGTTCGACTCGTAGCCGGGGAGCGTGTCGGCAATGGGCGGCAGCTCGGGCGCCAGCGGGCTGCGCTTGAGCGAGGTCACGCCCAGCGCGCGCAGGCGGCCGTCGCGCACATGCGGCATGCCGGTGGGCAGCGAGTCGAACAGCACGTCGACCTTGCCGCTGATCAGGTCGGGAATGGCCAGCGCCGTGCCTTTGTAGGGAATGTGCGTGACGAACACGCCGGCCTGCGCCTTGAACAGCTCCGCCGTGAGCTGCACGATGGTGCCGTTGCCGCTCGATGCGTAGTTGAGCTTGCCGGGGTTCTTCTTGGCGTAGTCGATCCACTCGCGCACCGTCTTGGCGGGCGAATTGACCGGCACCAGCATGATGCTGGCCGCGTCGCCCACGTGGGCGATGGGCGTGAAGTCGCGCACCGTGTCGTAGGGCAGCTTGCTGACGGCCGGGCCGATGGAGTGCGTGCTGGTGGTGGCCAGCAGGATGGTGTAGCCGTCGGGCGCGGCCTTCGCGGCCTGGTCGGAACCGATGGCGCCGCCGGCCCCGGGCTTGTTGTCGACCACCAGGGTGGTGCCGAGCTTCTCACTCATCTTCTGTCCCAGCGTGCGGGCAAACAGGTCGGTGGCACCGGCCGCCGGGAACGGAACGATCAGGCGGATCGGCTTGTTCGGGTAGCCCTGGGCCAGGGCGGCGGAAGACGCGGCCATGCCGAGCGCAACGGCAAGCACCTGGAGGAAGCGGAGGCGTTTCATGTGCGGAATTCTGTGCCTGTGGAGAAAAAAGGATGCTATGCAGCAGCGGCGCATCAAGCCAGATAATTTCGCTTATTCAACTATCAACACCGTTTATGACAAAGGGCGCCACGGAAGACATCTCGCTGCAGCAGCTGCGCGCGCTGACGGCGGTGGCCGAAACAGGCAGCTTCACCCTCGCGGCCGAGGCGCTGCAACTCACCCAGCCCGCCATCAGCCACCTCATCAAGCGGCTGGAGGAAGAGCTGGCGCAGCCGCTGGTGGTGCGCGGGCGCCGCATCCGCATGACCAACGCGGGCCAGATGATGGTCGACACCGCCGTGCGCGCATTGCGGCTGATCGACGAATCGGTGGACGCCTGCCGATCGCAGTCGCAACTGCGCGAGGGCCGCATCGTGCTGGCGGTGGGGCACCTCACGGCCGGCGCACTGCTGCCGCCGCTGCTCGGCCGCTTTTCGCAGAAGCACCCGACACTCGCGACCACGCTGCTCGACAGCACGGCCGAGCAGATGATCTCGCGCATCCTCTCGCAGGAGGCCGACCTGGGCTTCGGCTCGGACATCGGCCAGAAGCACTCCGAACTGGCGACCGAGCCGCTGTTCTCCGAGCGCATGGCGCTGTTCGTGCGCGACGACCATCCGCTGGCGCAGCACGCGGTGGTCGAGGCCCGGCACCTGGAGGGCCTGCCCTTCATCCACGTCAACCCCGACGCCAACGTATGGCGCGCCGTGAGCCGACAGCTTGCAAGCGCGGCCAACGTGTACCCGCACGTGGTGCACCATGTGTCGATGCTGTCGACCGCGTTCGGCCTGATACAGGCGGGTGCGGGCGTGGCGCTGGCACCGCGTTATGTGGAGGTGCTGATGCCGGCCAACCTGCGCGCCGTGAACGTCACGCGGCCCACGCTTGAATACCCGGTGGTGGCCATACGGCTGGCCAAGCATCCGCTGAGCCCGGCGGCGATGGCCTTCCTGGCGATGGCGCGCCAGCATATGAAGCCGCCGCGTTCTCTTTCGATCAGGCCCTGACTCTTTTTCGTTCGGGGTGCGATCACGCCGACGGGGTACCTTGCTCCGCGAATGTCCCCCGCGGCTTCGCCGCTCCTCCTTTATTTCACTGCGCAAGGCACCCCATCGACGTGATCGTGAAGCGCCGTCGTGGAAGCTGCATTTGTTGGCGCTCGCCGAAACTTCGTGCCGCACAGCGCGGCGATTTCGTCGGGTTCCTCTCTAGAGTGGATGCCCCTGTCACTTCACACCCCACCAAGGAGACGAGAAAGGCGCAACACACCCACTGCTGAGAGTTTTGAAGGCTGCTTGCCTCGCGGTCGGTGCGAAGGCAGCGATGCAGATGCGAGGTAAAGACCCGGCGGATCTTCTCGAAAACACCCTCTCGCAACTCGAAGCTCTGCTGTGGATCTGCCACGGTGAAGAGATCGACCGGTGCAGCGGTGACGGACCCGACAACTCGACAACCTGCTCTGGCTAGCGGCCGATCTCGCCCGCTAGGCAGGCCAACTTTTCCAGTCGAACGAAATGGCGAGGCGCGCAGCGCCCAAGCCAGGACCGGCCTGAACGCCCAAGCCTCGCCCCAGGTGCGCAGGGCGCCGGGTGCTCCCCGCAGCGAAATAAAGGAGGAGCCCGAAGGGCGGGGGACATTCGCGGAGGGGAGTACCCGGTGGCCTGCGCACCCGCCCTGAACAGCAGCCCCCACCATCGACAACAGCACAAACAAAAACGGCGCCCGAAGGCGCCGTCTCGAAGCGAGCAAAACCAGAAGATCAGTCTTCGACGAAAGCTTCTTCGCGCTTCGACTTCACAGCCGGCAGCAGCACGATGATCAGCAGCAATGCAGCTGCAGCCAGCAGGCTAGCCGAGATCGGACGCGTGACGAACACGCTCCAGTCGCCACGCGACAGCAGCAGCGAACGGCGCAGGTTCTCTTCCATCATCGGGCCCAGGATGAAGCCCAGCAGCAGCGGCGCGGGTTCGCATCCGAGCTTGAAGAAGGTGTAGCCCACCAGACCGAAGATGCCGACCATCCACACGTCGAAGGTGTTGTTGTTGGTCGAGTACACGCCAATCGCGCAGAACAGCACGATCGCCGGGAACAGGTACTTGTACGGCACCGACAGCAGCTTGATCCACATGCCGATCAGCGGCAGGTTCAGGATGATCAGCATCGCGTTGCCGATCCACATCGAGGCGATCAGGCCCCAGAACAGTTCCGGGTTGCTGGTCATCACCTGCGGGCCGGGCTGGATGTTGTGGATCGTCATCGCGCCCACCATCAGCGCCATCACCGCGTTGGGCGGAATGCCCAGCGTCAGCAGCGGGATGAAGGAGGTCTGCGCACCGGCGTTGTTGGCCGACTCGGGAGCCGCCACGCCGCGGATGTTGCCCTTGCCGAAGGGCACTTCGCCCGGCTTCAGCTTGGTCTTCTTCTCGATCGTGTAGGCCGCGAAAGCCGCCAGCAGCGCGCCGCCGCCCGGCAGGATGCCCAGTGCCGAACCCAGCGCGGTGCCGCGCAGCACCGCGGGCGTCATGCGCTTGAAGTCTTCCTTGGTCGGGAACAGGCCCGAGACCTTGGCGGTGAACACTTCGCGCTCGTCGTCGGGACGCGAGAGGTTGGCGATGATTTCGCCGTAGCCGAACACGCCCATGGCGATGGCCACGAAGCCGATGCCGTCGGTCAGTTCGGGAATGTCGAAGCTGTAGCGCGCCACACCCGAGTTCACGTCGGTGCCGACCAGGCCGAGCAGCAGGCCCAGCACGATCATCGCGATGGCCTTGAGCAGCGAGCCCGAAGCCAGCACCACGGCGCCGATCAGGCCCAGGATCATCAGCGAGAAGTATTCGGCGGGGCCGAACTTGAAGGCCAGCTCGGTAAGCGGCGGTGCGAAGGCAGCCAGGATCAGCGTGCCGACGCAGCCCGCGAAGAACGAGCCCAGGCCAGCGGCAGCGAGTGCCGGACCTGCGCGGCCCTTGCGTGCCATCTGGTAGCCGTCGATCACGGTCACCACCGACGATGACTCGCCCGGCAGGTTCACAAGAATCGCGGTAGTGGAGCCGCCGTACTGCGCGCCGTAGTAGATGCCGGCCAGCATGATCAGCGCCGACACAGGGGGCAGCGCGTAGGTGGCGGGCAGCAGCATCGCGATGGTCGCGACCGGGCCGATGCCGGGGAGCACGCCGATCAGCGTGCCCAGAATACAGCCGACCAGGCAGTACAGCAGGTTGGTGAAGGTAAAGGCAACGCCAAAACCCATCGAGAGGTGTTCAACCAATTCCATGATGTGAGCAGCTTTCTTCTCAGCCGGTGATGAAGGTCGGCCAGACCTGGATCTGGAGCTTCAGCGCCCAGATGAATGCAACGTAGCTGCCCACGGCCAGGACGGTCGCGAGGATCAGCACTTTCTTGAGGTCGAACTCGCTGCCTGCGAGGCTCGAGATGATCACCAGCGCGTAGATCGCGATGATCATGCCCATGGCCGGCACGCCGATGCTTGGCAGGCCGCCGAGCAGAATGCCGAATGCGAGGTTGGCGCCCAGGATGAACACCACCTGCTTCCAGGCCCACTTGCCGATCTTTTCGCCGTCGTTGGTTTCAACGGTGAGGCCGCTGAACATGATCCCCAGGCCGATGAGAGCCATCAGGATGCCGAGCATCAACGGGAAGTACCCCGGACCCATGCGGGCGCCGCTGCCCACGCTGTAGGTGGTGGCGCCCCATGCGAACGCCACGCCCACGACCGTGAACATCAGACCCGAGAAAAAGTCTTTCTGACTTTTGATTTTCACAACCGAACTCCTCGAATATTTTCGATGGAGGCGATTGTGGAGTCAGCTTCCGGTCAGCCCGATGTGGGTTCCACTAACCGAAGGCCTAGGGATAACCCGAAAGGCCACACGGGCCTTTGCGTGGCCTTTGCGGCTTTTGCGCGGCTATTCGAGCGGCGGCGTGGCGCTGAGCACTTCCTCGATGGTGGTCACGCCTTCGGCCACGCGCAGCGCGCCGGCCAGGCGCAGCGGTCGCATGCCGTCGATCACGGCCTGGCGACGAAGGCCCGCCAGGTTCGGCTCTTTCGTCACCTGCGTCTTGAACGACTCGCTGATGCTCAGCAGCTCGTAGAGACCCATGCGGCCCATGTAGCCGGTCATGCGGCAGTCTACACAGCCCACCGGCTTGTACGCGCGCACCGAGCCCGTGATCTGCCAAGGCTTGACGATGGTCTCCAGGCTCTCGCGCGTGACGGTGTCGTCGGGCTGCTTGCAGTGCGGGCACAGCGTGCGCACCAGGCGTTGCGCGAGCACGCCCAGCATCACCGCATTGATGAGGTAGGAAGGCACGCCCAGCTCCATGAGCCGCGTGATGGCGCTTGGCGCGTCGTTGGTGTGCAGCGTGCTGAACACCAGGTGGCCGGTGAGCGCGGCCTGCACCGCCATCTCGGCGGTGGCAAGGTCGCGGATTTCGCCGACCATGATGATGTCCGGGTCCTGCCGCATCAGCGCGCGCAGGCCCTCGGTAAAGCCGAAGTCGAGCTGCGGCTGCACCTGCGTCTGGTTGAACGACGGCTCGATCATTTCGATCGGGTCTTCCACCGTGCTCACGTTGACCTCTTCGGTCGCCACGCGCTTGAGCGTGGAGTACAGCGTGGTGGTCTTGCCCGAGCCCGTGGGCCCGGTCACCAGGATGATGCCGTTGGGCCGCGTGACCAGCTGTTCCCAGCGCTGCGCATCGTGCTGCGCGAAGCCCAGCGCGTCGAGGTCCTTCACGGCGGTGTCGGGGTCGAAGATGCGCATGACCATCTTCTCGCCGAAGGCGGTCGGCAGGGTCGACAGGCGCATTTCGACTTCGTCGCCGCGCATGTTGCGGGTCTTGATGCGGCCGTCGAGCGGACGGCGTTTTTCGACGACGTCCATGCGTCCGAGCAGCTTGATGCGCGCGACCATCGCGTTCATCACGCCCATCGGCATCTGGTAGGCCGGATGCAGGATGCCGTCGATGCGAAAACGGATCACGCCCTGCTCGCGGCGCGGCTCCAGGTGGATGTCGCTCGCGCGCTGGTCGAAGGCGTACTGCCAGAGCCAGTCGACCACCTGCACCACGCTCTGGTCGTTGGCGTCGAGCTGCTTGTTGCTCTTGCCCAGCTCCACCAGCTGCTCGAAGCTCGCGCCGCCGGTGTTGCCGCCGGCCTTCTGCGCGGCGCGCACCGACTTCGCGAGCGCGAAGAACTCGGCCGTGTAGCGCTGGATGTCAGCCGGGTTGGCGACCACGCGGCGCACCGTGCGGCGCGACTGGCGCTCGACTTCGGCGATCCAGTCGGTGAGGAAGGGCTCGGCCGTGGCCACCACCACTTCGTTGGGCAGCACCTGCACCGGCAGCACCTTGTGGCGCTCTGCATAGGCAGCGCTCATGGTGTCGGCCACCTTGCCCACGTCGACCTTGAGCGGATCGATGCGCAGATACGTGAGGCCCGCACGGCCCGCGAGCCACTGCGTGAGCATTTCCAGGTCGAGCGGCTTGCCGTCGCTCTCGCGGGTCATCGCCACGTTGGCCAGGCGCACCAGCGGTGCCTGCCGGCTTTCGGCCTGGGCGCAGCGCGCGATGGTGCGCTTGGCTTCGACCGGGGAGATCACGCCGTCGGAGGCGAGCCATTCGATCAGGCGCCGCAGTTCGAGCGGGCCTTCGTGGCGCAAGGCCAGCGGGGCGGGGGCGGGGGCGGGGGCGGAAGCAGCGGGTACAGCGCTCATGAGCCGGTGGTTCGGGTGAGTGTCGGGTTCTGGGGTTTGAACACCCGCAGCCACTTGGGTGCGGGCAAGCCCCATCGAGTCTGGATCGTTTGGGCGCGCTCGGCAAGCACCTCGCGCTTGGGGCGGCTCGGCGTGCGCTGCGCGAGCACCACCGTGTTGCCTTCGCGCGTCGGCTTGAAGGCCCAGACCGCGTCCGCGCCGAAGGCACTCGCGATCTTCTCGAGGCTGCGCTCGTAGCTCGACGAGCGACCGAAAAGGTTGACGGTCATGCAACCGTCATCGGTAAGCAGCGCGCGGCAGTCGGCGTAGAAGTCTTCGCTGTCGAGCACCGGCGCTGCCGCCTCGTGGTCGTAGAGGTCGACCTGCAGCGCATCGACCGTATCGTGCCATTCGGGCTTGCGGATCTCGGCGGCCGCATCGGCTATCACCACGCGCAGCTTCGGGTCGTCCGGCGGCAGCTTGAACCAGCCGCGGCAGGCCGACACCACTTGCGGATTGAGCTCGATCGCGGTGGTGCGCATGCGCAGGATCTTGCGGCTGAACTTGGTGAGCGTGGCCGCGCCGAGGCCGAGCTGCATCGCGTGGCGGCTGGCCACGGTCTTGCCGTCGGCAAACAGCAGCCAGGCCATCATGCGCTGCACGTACTCGAGCTCGATCTCGAAGGGCGCGTCGATCTTCATCGAGCCCTGGACCCATTCGGTGCCGAGGTGCAGATAACGGATGTCGCCCCAGTCGGAAAAATTGACTTCGGGAAGAGAGACGGGGGTTTTGCTCGATGCCATCAGACGACTAGATTGTGGGCAGCCATGACCTCGCGCCAGGCGCCGAGCTTGCGCTCGAAACTCCATGACGCATTGGCGGGGCTGGTGGAAGGCAGCTGGTAGACCGGCACGCCCAGCGTTCGGGTGTGGCGCGCGTGCTTGAAGCTCTCGCCGCCGTTGTGGCCGATGGCCGCGAGCTTAGGCAGATGCAGCCCGGCGATGTCGTTCACCACGGGCGCGCGGATGGCCGAGTCGAGACTGCCTTCACGCTCGCAGGACGCATACACGTCCCACACGCCCAGGCCGCGATCGAGCAGCCACCGGCAGCGCGGCCCGTAGCTGTCGGCGCCCGAGGGAAGGGGAATGTCGGGCCACACGGCTTGCAGGATCTTCCAGAACTGGTTTTGGGGGTGTGCATAGTACTGCTGCCGCTCGAGCGACTTGACCCCGGGGAAGCTGCCGAGGATGAGTACGACGGTCTTTGGCGAAACGATGGGCTGCAGGCCGGTGAGCACGGCGCTGGCGGCGGCATCGGGTGCGACGGGAAGCTTCATGGACGGTATCGTGCCACCGCCTTCCGCCAGCGAGCAAAAATGAAAAAACCCGCCGGAGCGGGTTTTTTTGCGAATGCCGGAACAGGTCCGGGCTTGCTTACTTCTTGGCGGCTTCGTTCTCGGCCGTGCCGGGGATCTTCTCGCCGATGGCCTTGCCGGTGGAGCGCATGCCGTCGGCGGTCTTGTGGCCGGCGTTCTCAACGACTTCGCCCGTCTTGGCGGCGGCATTCTTGGTGGCGTTGGTGGCCTTCTTGGTGGTGCGCTTGGTGGCGTTCCATGCCTTCTTGGTGCCCTTTTCGGTGGCGTTCACGGCCTTCTTGGTCGTGCGCTTGGTGGCATCGTATGCCTTTTCCGCTCCACGCTCGGTGGCGTTCACAGCGTCCTTGCCGGCTTCCTTCACCTTCTCGGTGGTGCTCGGCTGGGCGGTGGCCGGCGTGGCGGTGGCGGGTGCCGTGGTCTGGGCCACAGCCGACACGCCGATGGAGGCGAGCGCCAGCGCGAGGACAACGGGCATCGTGCGAATGAAAGACGTGGTCATGAAAAGGCTCCTTGTTGGATAAAGTTTTTAGCAGTGACTGACTTGCCACTGGTCTAGCAACGAGCTAGCGAACCCAAAGGATGACAGCAAATTTGCAACCTCTGCATACACGGATGCAGGTCGGGACATTGGCCTACGCGATGTGGGGCGCGCGTTCCGACATGGCCATGAGACTCTGGAGCCGCGGAAGCACTTCGAGCGCATTGCGCGTGGTGGCCGCGGCCAGCTCCTCGATGCCGATGCCCCTCAGCCCGGCCACCACTTCGGCGATGCGCGGCAGCTCGCCGGGCTCGTTGCGGCCCTGCGCCTGGCCGGCGTCGCGCTGGGCCTGCGTGCGATAGAGCCAGTGCGGCTGGATGTCGGGCGCATCCGTCTCCATCACGATCGATTCGATGGGCAGGCTTGCCGCCAGCCGCCTGAGCTGCAGGGCGCGCTCGAAGGTCACCGCGCCGCCGAAGCCCAGCTTCAGCCCGAGGGCGATGCACGCATCGGCCTGCTGCTCGCTGCCGTTGAACGCATGGGCGATGCCCAGCCACGGCTTGCCGCCCGCCGTCTGCCGCAGATGCTTGAGCACCTTGTCGACCGACCGCCGCACGTGGATGAGGATGGGTAACCCGTGTTTGCGTGCCAGTTGCAACTGAGTGTGAAAAAACCGCTCCTGCCTGTCGCCGTCCAGGCCCTCGACGAAGTAGTCCAGCCCGATCTCGCCGACCGCCACCAGCCGGGGGTCGTCGCGCCGTGCGGTCAGTTCGGCGTCCAGCGCCTCCAGATCGGCGTCGGCGGCCTGGCCGGTGCACAGCGGATGGATGCCCAGCGCATAGACGTCGCCCTGCAGGTGGGCCAGCTCCCGCACGGTCTGGAAATTGAAGGCGGCCACCGCCGGAATGACGCACATCGCCACACCCCGCTCGGCCGCGCGGGCGCGGACGGCGGGCATCTCGGCACCGAATTCGTGCGCGTCAAGGTGGCAGTGGGTATCGATGAAGGTAGCCATCGCGCGATGATGCCCGAAGGGATGCGCAGGCTCGGAAAGCGTGCTACTGTGAACTCCTTCACGCGATATTTTTTGCCGGAGGTGCTCCGATGCGCAGGCCTGCTTTCTACAGCCGATCGCCCCGCACGCTGCCACCGGCCGCAGACGATGCGGCCGATCGGGCGGATGCATCGGCATCGGCCGAAGCGCACGACGCTGGCCGCGCCGCACCACCGCTTGTTCCCGCCCAGCCCGCGAGGACGGGCTGGCAGCCCGGGCGCCGCAGCTTCGCCTTGCTCATCGTGCTGTGCACCGCCCTCGTCACCGGCACCGTGCTGTGGGCGCCCCGGCCCGGCGGCAAGGCGCTCGCTCAGAAAGACATAGACGCGGCCGTGCTGCGCACGCTGCAGACCAACACCCTGCCCTCGCCCGCCGCCAAGGCGGCCGACATCATCCGGCCGTCGGTGGTGCGGGTGGTGAGCTATGGCGAAGAGAAGAACACGCCGGAAGCCAGGATCCAGAAGCGCGGCCGCAACATGGCCAAGGGCAAGTCGCCGGAAGCACCGAACGACGGAGGCCCGTCGGGCGAAGTAGAGCGCGGCGTGGGCACCGGCGTGGTGATCGTCGACAAGGGCGTCATCCTCACCAACCTGCACGTGGTCGCGGGTGCCGACAAGATCAAGGTCACCTTCTACGACGGCCTGGAAGCCGTGGCCACCATCACCGGCGTGCAGCCCGAGAACGACCTCGCGGTGCTGCAGGCGCAAACCGTGCCCGACGACCTGATTCCCGCCACCATGCGCTCCACCGCCGACCTGCGCTCAGGCGACCAGGTGGCCGCGGTGGGCTTTCCGTTCGGCATCGGGCCCTCGGTGTCGGCCGGGGTGGTGTCGGGGCTCAAGCGCTCTTTCCGCTCACCCGAGGGCAAGCAGGAGCTGGGCAACCTGATCCAGTTCGATGCCGCCGCCAACCCGGGCAATTCGGGCGGCCCGCTGATCAACATGGACGGCGAGGTGCTGGGCATCGTCACCGCCATACTGAACCCGACGCAGCAGCGCACCTTCATCGGCATCGGCTTCGCGGTGCCCATCGAGAACGCCGCCTCGGCCGCCGGTTCGCCGCCGTTCTGATCTTTTACCCAGCGTCTTTTCTTCTTCGAAAGTCCTTCGCATGAGCACAGAGACAGCCGCCCCCACGCCCGCCGGCACCGCTGAACTGATGGAGCAGATCCTCTACGAGGTCAAGCGCGTGGTCGTCGGCCAGGACCGCTTCTTGGAGCGCGTCATGGTCGCCATGCTCGCGGGCGGGCATCTGCTGGTGGAAGGCGTGCCCGGCCTTGCGAAGACGCTCACCATCAAGACGCTGGCCGACACCGTGCGCGGCCAGTTCAAGCGCATCCAGTTCACGCCCGACCTGGTGCCGGCCGACCTGGTGGGCACGCGCATCTACAACCAGAAGACCGGCGAGTTCAGCACCTCGCTGGGCCCGGTGTTCGCCAACCTGCTGCTGGCCGACGAAATCAACCGCGCGCCGGCCAAAGTGCAGAGCGCGCTGCTCGAAGTGATGCAGGAGCGGCAGGTGACCATCGCGGGCGAGACCCACAAGGTGCCGCGCCCCTTTCTCGTGATGGCCACGCAGAACCCCATCGAGACCGAAGGCACCTACCCGCTGCCCGAGGCGCAGGTCGACCGCTTCATGATGAAGGTCATGGTCGACTACCCGAGCGACGAGGAAGAATTCGTCATCGTCCAGCGCGTGATCGGACCGCCCGTGGCAGCCACGCCGGTCGCCACCACCGAGCAGCTGGCCGAGCTGCAGGCCGAGGCGCGGCGCGTGTATGTCGACCCCTCGCTCATCCAGTACGCGGTGAAGCTGGTGTCGGCCACGCGCACGCCCGAGAAGCACGGCCTGAAGGACCTGCGCCGCTTCATCACCTTCGGCGCCAGCCCGCGCGCCAGCATCAGCCTGACCGAAGGCGCGCGCGCCCTGGCGCTGCTGCGCGGCCGCAGCTACGCACTGCCCGAGGACATGACCGCGCTGGTGCCCGACGTGCTGCGCCACCGCGTGACGCTGTCCTACGAAGGCCTGTCCGAAGGCCTGACGCCCGACGGACTTGTCGACAAGATCATGCGCGCCGTGCCCGCTCCTCCGAAGCCCCTGGAACATGAAAAGCTGGTGGCCTGAAATGCGCGCACCCCCAGTTTTCGCGCACTTCGTGTCGCTTCGCCAACCCCCTTGCAGGGGGCAACACCTGCGGCCCGGCAAAGCCGGTTCCGCGGTGTTCCCTGAAATCGCATGAAAAGCTGGTGGCGTAAGGCCCCCGCGGCCGCGAACGACGAACGGCTCGCCGCTGTAGCCGGCGGAGCGGAGCGCGCGCTGCGCCGGCTCGAGTGGACGGTGATCCGCCGCCTCGACGGCCTGCTGCAGGGCGACTACCGCACGCTGATGCGCGGTGCCGGACTCGACCTGGCCGACCTGCGCGAATACCAGCACCACGACGACGTGCGCCACATCGACTGGAACGTCACCGCGCGGCTGCAGACGCCCCATGTGCGCGTGTTCACCGAAGACCGCGAGATGACCGCATGGTTCGTGCTCGACCTGAGCCGCTCGGTCGACTTCGGCTCGGGCCTGAAGGCCAAGCGCGAGATCTCTGCCGGCTTCGTCGGCGTGCTCGCGCGGCTGCTCACGCGGCACGGCAACCGGGTGGGGGCGCTGGTCTACGGCAGCGACCTCGAAGCGGTGATACCGCCGCGCAGCGGGCGCCGCCATGTGCTGCACCTGCTGCATGCGATGGACAGGCGCGCCGACAAGGCAGAGGGCACGCCCCAGCAAAAAGGCATGACGCGGCTGGACACCCTGCTCAAGTCGGCCGCCACGCTGATGCCGCGCCGCTCCACCGTGTTCGTGGTGTCCGACTTCCTGAGCGAGCCCGGCTGGGAGCGCCCGCTGGGCCAACTGGCGCAGCGCCATGAAGTGATTGCGGTGCGCCTGTTCGACCCGCTGGAACTGGAGCTGCCCGATCTCGGCTTGGTTCCGCTGCGCGACGCCGAGACCGGCGAGCAGCTCTGGGTCGACACCCACGATGCGGGCTTTCGCAAGCGCTTCGCCCGCATCGCGGCCGAGCGCGAAGCCGCTTTGCGCAGCGCGCTGGCCAAGGCCGGCGTCGACGCGCTCGAACTCTCGACCAGCGACGACCTGGTGGAAGCCATCGTCCGTTTTGCCGATATGCGCAAGCGCCGCACGCGCATCGGCCTCGCAGGCATGAAGGCGGTGGCAGCATGACTTTTCTCTGGCCTCAATTCCTCTGGCTGCTGGCGGCGCTGCCGCTGCTGGTGCTGCTCTACATCTGGCTGATACGCCGCAAGAAGAAGCTGGCGGTGCGCTATGCCAGCCTGTCGATCGTGCGCGAGGCCATGGGCGCCGGGCAGACGATGCGCCGCCACATTCCGCCCGCGCTGTTCCTGCTGGCCATGGCCGCGATGCTGGTTGCCGCGGCCCGGCCGATGGCGGTGGTGGTGCTGCCGTCGAACCAGCAGACCATCATCCTCGCGATGGACGTGTCTGGCAGCATGCGCGCGGCCGACGTGCTGCCCAACCGGCTGGTGGCGGCGCAGGACGCGGCCAAGAGCTTCATCAAGGACCTGCCGCGCAGCGTGAAGGTGGGCGTGGTGGCTTTCGCGGGCAGCGCGCAGGTGGCGCAACTGCCGACCACCAACCATGAAGACCTGGTGACCGCCATCGACAGTTTCCAGCTGCAGCGCGCCACCGCCACCGGCAACGCCATCGTGGTGTCGCTGGCCACGCTGTTCCCCGACGCCGGCCTGGACGTTGAGCAGTTCAGCGCGCCGAGCCGCCAGCGCGGCGCGGCCATCGACTCGTCGGAGAAGAAGCTCAAGGACTTCACGCCCGTGGCGCCCGGCTCTTTCACCTCGGCCGCGATCATCATGCTGACCGACGGCCAGCGCACCACCGGCGTCGATCCGCTCGACGCCGCCAAGGCCGCCGCCGACCGCGGCGTGCGCATCTACACGGTGGGCGTGGGCACGGTCGACGGCGAGACCATCGGCTTCGAGGGCTGGTCGATGCGCGTGCGCCTCGACGAGGACACGCTCAAGGCCATCGCGCAGAAGACCAATGCCGAGTATTTCTACGCCGGCACCGCGAGCGACCTGAAGAAGGTCTACGAGACGCTGAGCACCAAGCTCACCGTGGAGAAGAAGGAAACCGAGATTTCGGCACTGTTCGCGCTCGGTGCAGCGGTATTGACGCTGCTGTCGGCGGGGCTGTCGCTGCTCTGGTTCAACCGGATTCTTTAGAGCCGGCAGGCACCTGGGGCGACTTCACCGCCCCGATGCCCCCCAGGAACAGATCGGCCACGATCGGCGCAATGGCCGCGTGGTCTAGCCGCCCATCCGGCTTCATCCAGGTGAACATCCAGTTGATCATGCCGAACAGCAGCATGGTCAGCGGCTTGGCGAGGTCGTCGCTCGGCGCGCCGGGGCGCAGTGCGGAGACGGCGCGCGCAAAGCCCGCGACCACCTCGCGCTCCTTGTCGAGCACGCGCTCGCGGTCGGCCTCTTCGAGAAAGCGCACGTCGTCGGTCAGCACGCGGTGCGCGTCCTGCGCGCCGGCGTATTCCTCGACGATGCGGTAGATGAAGCGGCGCAGGCGCTCTTCGTCGGTGTGCGTCGAGGCCTCTTCCTCGGCCACCAGGGCCGCGAGCTTGGACACGTGCGTCTCGGCGATGCTGATCAGCAGGCTGCTCTTGTCCTTGTAGTAGTGGTAGAGCGTGGCCTTCGAGAGGCCGCAGGCCTCTGCCACCTGGTTCATCGAGGTGGCGGGGTAGCCGCTGCGCGCGAACAGTTGCGCGGCCTGCGCGAGGATCAGTTCACGCTGGTCGTCGTAGGTGGCGGATCTTCCACGCGGCATCGGGTCGGTTTCCTGGGTTGGGCTGTTGGAACAACGCGCGATCTTGCACGAAGCGCGATCGAGATCAGCCGCGCCTGGTCGCGATGAGCGAGCGCACGTCGGTGGCCGGCAGGCGCGGCCTGCCCTGCTCCACCCGGGCGAGCGGCGCCACCTCGTGCAGGCTGGCGAGGCTGCGTACCGTGAGGGCCTGGTAGGTCTGCGTGCCTTCCAGCTTCCAGGCGATCTCGTCCTCGGTCAGCTCGCGCTTCACCTTGGCCGGGATGCCCGCCACCAGCGAGCGCGCCGGCACCTTCATGCCGGCCGGCACGAAGGCGCAGGCCGCGACGATGGCCTTCTCGCCGATCTCGGCCTCGTCCATGACCACCGCGTTCATGCCCACCAGCGCGTCGCGCCGCACGATGCAGCTGTGCAGGATCGCGCCGTGGCCGATGTGGCCGTTGGCCTCGATCACCGTGTCGTTGTCGGGAAAGCCGTGCACGCAGCAATGGTCCTGCACGTTCGAGCCCTCCTCCAGCACGATGCGGCCGAAGTCGCCGCGCAGGCTGGCGCAGGGGCCCACGTAGCAGTTGGGGCCGACGATCACGTCGCCGATGAGCACGGCCGTGGGGTGCACGTAGGCGCTCGGATCGACGACCGGGATCACGCCGTCGATGGAATAGCTGGGCATTCGGTCTCCTTTGTCTTCGGGTCTCAGGGTTTGCCCTGAAGCGACCCCGCTTGTGTCGGAATCGAGGTCGATCCTAAAATCAACCGAACGGTCGGTCAATAGTGTTTGCACGCCAGGCCGCCTCCCACGAAGGACGAAAGAGACACGCAATGACTGAGCCTTTGGTACTCATCAGCAACGCGGGCGCGGTGCGCACGCTGAGCCTGAACCGCCCCGCGGCGCTCAACAGCTTCACCACCGGGCTGCATGCCGAGCTGATGGCCGCCCTCGAAGCGGCGGCGAACGACGAGGTCGTGCGCTGCGTGGTGCTCACCGGCGCCGGCCGCGCCTTCTGCGCGGGGCAAGACCTGGCCGACCCGTCGGTCGCGCCCGACCCCACGCCCGGTGCCGCGCCCAAGGACCTGGGCCACGTCATCTCCAGCTACTACGCCCCGCTCGTCGCGCGCCTGCGCTCGATGCCGGTGCCGGTGGTTGCCGCCGTCAACGGCGTGGCCGCCGGCGCGGGCGCCAACCTGGCGCTGTGCTGCGACCTCGTGGTGGCCGGCCGCTCGGCCAGCTTCATCCAGGCCTTCACCAAGATCGGCCTCGTGCCCGACACGGGCGGCACCTGGCTGCTGCCTCGCCTCGTCGGCTCGGCGCGCGCGCTGGGCATCGCGATGCTGGGCGACAAGCTGTCCGCCGAGGAAGCTGCGCGCATCGGCCTGATCTGGCAGTGCGTGGACGACGCGGCTCTGGCCGAAACGGCCGCCGCACTCGCCACGAAGCTGGCGGGCATGCCCACCCGCGCACTCGTCGCCACCCGCCAGGCCATGGCCGCCGCGCAGGACATGGACCTGGACACCGCCCTCGCCGAAGAAGCCCGCATCCAGCGCGACCTGGGCAACGCCGACGACTACCGCGAAGGCGTCGAGGCCTTCCGCGCCAAGCGCGCGCCCGTCTTCAAGGACCGCTGAGCCATGACCGACACACAACGCACGCCGCAGCAGACGGCCGAATACGTCCGCGACGGCATGTTCGCCAACGACAACGCCACCAAGGGCCTGGGCATGCGCATCGTCGAGGTCGGCCCCGGCCAGGCCACGATCGAGATGCGCGTGCGCTCAGAGATGCTCAACGGCCACGCCACCTGCCACGGCGGCTTCATGGCCACGCTGGCCGATTCCACCTTCGCCTTCGCCTGCAACTCGTACAACGAGCTGACCGTGGCCTCGGGCTTTTCCATCGACTTCATCGCCCCGGCGCGCGAGGGCGACCTGCTCACCGCGCGCTGCCACGAGGTGTCGAAGGCCGGCCGCACCGGCGTGTACGACACCGAGATCACCAACCAGCGCGGCGAGCGCATCGCGATGTTCCGCGGCCGCTCGTACACAGCCAAGGGCCGCCCCGCCGTCGCTGCCTGAGGAGACATCCAGACCATGACAGCAAGACACCCAGCCCCCGGCGAACTCGACCCGATCGAAACCGCCAGCCGCGACGAGATCGCGGCACTGCAGCTCACCCGCCTGCGCGCCACGCTGCAGCGCGCCTACGACAACGTGCCGCACTACCGCCGGGCCTTCGACGCCAAGGGCGTGCACCCCGACGACCTGAAGTCGCTCGCCGACCTGTCGAAGTTTCCGTTCACGGTGAAGAGCGACCTGCGCGACAACTACCCCTTCGGCATGTTCGCCGTGCCGCGCACGCAGGTGGCACGCATACATGCGTCGTCGGGCACCACCGGCAAGCCGACAGTGGTGGGCTACACGAAGAACGACAT
The DNA here is from genome assembly GCF_965279555.1 of Variovorax sp. Taxonomy (NCBI): domain Bacteria; kingdom Pseudomonadati; phylum Pseudomonadota; class Betaproteobacteria; order Burkholderiales; family Comamonadaceae; genus Variovorax; species Variovorax sp. The sequence goes on from NZ_OZ257247.1 coordinate 3,833,491, forward strand.
CGACACCTGGGCCGACCTGGTCGCGCGCTCCATCCGCGCGGCGGGCGGGCGCGCCGGCGACATGATCCACGTGTCCTACGGCTACGGCCTGTTCACCGGCGGCCTGGGCGCGCACTACGGCGCCGAGCGCGCGGGCTGCACCGTCATCCCCATGTCGGGCGGCCAGACCGAGAAGCAGGTGCAGCTCATCCAGGACTTCAAGCCCGACATCATCATGGTCACGCCCAGCTACATGCAGGTGATCATCGAGCAGTTCGAGCGCCAGGGCCTCGACGCCAAAGACAGCTCGCTGAAGATCGGCATCTTCGGCGCCGAGCCGTGGACCGAAGCCATGCGCCGCGACATCGAGGCCAAGGCCGGCATCGACGCGGTCGACATCTACGGCCTCTCCGAAGTGATGGGCCCCGGCGTGGCCAGCGAATGCGTGGAAAGCAAGGACGGCCCCGTGATCTGGGAAGACCACTTCTACCCCGAGATCATCGACCCCGAGACCGGCGAGCTGAAGGCCGACGGCGAAGAAGGCGAACTGGTCTTCACCTCGCTGAGCAAGGAGGCCATGCCCATCGTGCGCTACCGCACGCGCGACCTCACGCGCCTGTTGCCGCCCACCTCGCGCTCGTTCCGCCGCATGGGCAAGATCGTCGGGCGCAGCGACGACATGATGATCATCCGCGGCGTCAACGTCTTCCCCACGCAGGTAGAGGAGATCGTGCTCGCGCACGAGCGCCTGTCGGGTCTCTACCAGGTGCACGTGCGCCGCGACGGCCTGCTCGACGAGGTCGAGGTGCACTGCGAGCTGCAGCCGCGCACGAGCGTCGACGAGAGCGAACGCAAGGCCATCGCGAGCTGGGTGCAGGACCGCGTGAAGACGCTGGTCGGCATCTCGACCACGGTGCGCGTGTTCGACCCCGACTCCATCGAACGCACGCAGACCGGCAAGGCCCGGCGCGTTTTCGACACCCGGCCGCGCTGAACGCGCACGCCGTTTCAACCCTCTTTGCAAAAGGACACGCACATGTACACCCAGGCAATGGACACCATGGGCAAGGACGCAGGCGACGGCAAGCAGAAGGTCGTGCGCTCCGCCGAAGAGATGCGGCTCGAGGAACGCTTCGACGCCCACATCGACGCCGGCGACTTCATCGAGGCCAAGGACTGGATGCCCGAGCACTACCGCAAGACGCTGGTGCGGCAGATCAGCCAGCATGCGCACTCGGAAATCGTCGGCATGCTGCCCGAGGGCAACTGGATCAGCCGCGCGCCCACGCTCAAGCGCAAGGCCATCCTGCTGGCCAAGGTGCAGGACGAAGGCGGCCACGGCCTCTACCTGTATGCCGCGGCGGAGACACTGGGCACCTCGCGCGACCAGATGTTCGACGCGCTGCACAGCGGCAAGGCCAAGTACAGCTCGATCTTCAACTACCCCACGCTCACCTGGGCCGACATGGGCACCATCGGCTGGCTGGTGGATGGCGCGGCCATCATGAACCAGGTGCCGATCTGCCGCTGCTCGTACGCGCCGTATGCGCGCGCCATGATCCGCATCTGCCGCGAGGAGAGCTTCCACCAGCGCCAGGGCTACGAGGCGCTGCTGACCATGATGACCCACGGCACCGACGCGCAGAAGGCGATGGTGCAGGACGCGGTCAACCGCTGGTGGTGGCCCTCGATCATGATGTTCGGCCCGCCGGACGATCAGTCGCCCAACAGCGCGCAGTCGATGCGCTGGGGCATCAAGCGCTTCAGCAACGACGAGCTGCGCCAGAAGTTCGTCGACGCCACGGTGGAGCAGGCCCGCATCCTCGGCGTGACCCTGCCCGACCCCGACCTGAAGTGGAACGAAGAGCGCCAGGCGCACGACTTCGGCGCCATCGACTGGAGCGAGTTCTGGCGCGTGATCGGCGGTGACGGCCCTTGCAACCGCGAGCGGCTGCAGGCCCGTGTCGACGCCTGGGAAGACGGCGCATGGGTGCGCGAAGCCGCAATGGCCCATGCCAACAAGCAACCAATGAAGGAGGCGGCATGACCGTCGAACAGAAACAAGAGTGGCCCCTGTGGGAAGTGTTCGTGCGCAGCAAGGCCGGCCTCGACCACAAGCACTGCGGCAGCCTGCACGCGGCCGATTCGAAGATGGCGATCCAGATGGCGCGCGACGTGTACACCCGCCGCCAGGAAGGCAGCAGCATCTGGGTGGTGCGCTCCGAGCAGATCGTGGCGAGCGACCCGGGCGACAAGGACATGTTCTTCGATCCGGCGGAAGACAAGGTCTACCGCCACCCGACCTTCTACGCGCTGCCCAAGTCCGTGGACCACATGTGAGCGGCCATTGACGGGAACATCATGCAAGCATCGATCGAACTGAACCGCACGCCCGCCGTGCAGTACCTGCTGCGCATCGGCGACACCTGCCTGGTGCTGGCGCAGCGCCTGGGCGAGTGGTGCGGCCATGCGCCCGTGCTCGAAGAGGACATCGCGATGGCCAACATCGCGCTCGACCTCGTCGGCCAGGCCCGTGCGCTGCTCACCCACGCCGGCAAGCTCGAAGGAGCCGGCCGCGAGCATGACGAAGACCAGCTCGCCTACCTGCGCGAGGAGCGCGACTACTTCAATCTCACCATCGCCGAGCTGCCGCGCGGCGACTTCGCCTTTGCCGTGGTGCGCAACACCATGGTGTCGACGCTGCTCAAGCTGCTGTGGCAGCGCCTGGCCGCATCGAGCGACGCCGAGGTGGCCGCCATCGCCGGCAAGGCGGTGAAGGAAGCGCGCTACCACCAGCAGCATTCGGGCGACTGGGTCGTGCGCCTGGGCGACGGCACGGAAGAATCGCGCCGCCGCACGGAGAAAGCGCTGAAGCAGCTCTGGCTCTACGTGCCCGAGCTGTTCGAGAGCGACGCCGTGGATGCCGAAGCCAGCGCCAGCGGCCTCGGCCCGGCCTGGAGCGAGCTGCGCGATCCCTGGCTCGCCGACATGCAGCAGGTGCTGGACGCCGCCGGGCTCGCCATGCCCAAGGAAGCAGCTTTCCGCAGCACCGGCAAGCAGGGCGTGCACAGCGAGCACATGGGCTACATCCTGGCCGAGATGCAGCACCTGCAGCGCAGCTTTCCCGGAGGCGTGTGGTGATGAACGCGCTGGCCTCGCGCGTCGATGCGGCGTGGGCCGTGCTGCACACCGTGCCCGACCCCGAGGTGCCGGCCGTGTCGGTCTGCGACCTGGGCATCGTGCGCGACGTGATCGAGCATGACGACGGCCTGGAGATCGTGCTCACGCCCACTTACTCCGGCTGCCCCGCCACCGAAGCCATCGAGCACGACGTGCTGGCCGCCATCGAGCAGGCCGGCCTGGGCCGTGCCCGCGCCACGCTGCGCCGCGCGCCCGCATGGACGAGCGACTGGATCAGCGAGGAAGGCCGCGCCAAGCTCAAGGCCTACGGCATCGCGCCGCCCGCCCACCTCACACCCGAAGCCGCGGCCAACACCGCCATGCCGATCAAGCTCTTCGGCCGCATCTCCGGCGAGCGCATCGCCTGCCCGCGCTGCGCGAGCGAGCGCACCGAACGCCTCTCCGCATTCGGCTCCACCGCCTGCAAGGCCCTGTACCGCTGCATGGCGTGCAAGGAGCCGTTCGAACACTTCAAGCCGATCTAGAAAAGCACCCCCGCGATGAGCACCCTCTTCCATCCCCTGCGCGTGAAGGCCATCGAGCCCGACACGGCCGAGGCCGTCATCGTCTCCTTCGAAGTCCCCACCGACCTGCAGGAAGTGTTCGGCTTCACGCAAGGCCAGTACCTCACGCTTCGCAAGGACATCGACGGCCAGGACCTGCGCCGCTCCTATTCGATCTGCGCCGGCCTCGACGACGGCGAATTGCGCGTCGGCGTGCGCAAGGTGCGCGGCGGCGTGTTCTCCAACTGGATCAACGCCAACCTGCAGCCCGGCGACACCCTGCAGGTGATGGCGCCGCAGGGCCGCTTCTTCGTGCCCATCGAGCCTTCCTCTGCGCGGCACCACGTCGGCATCGCGGGCGGCAGCGGCATCACGCCGATCCTGTCGATCATGAAGACGGTGCTGGCGCGCGAGCCCGCGAGCCGCTTCACGCTGATCTACGGCAACCGCCAGCTGCAGTCCACGATGTTCAAGGAAGAAATCGAGGACCTGAAGAACCGCTACATGACCCGGCTGGTGCTGCAGCACGTGTTCTCCGACGAGCACACCGATTCGCCGCTGGGCTTCGGCGTGATGAACCGCGAGAAGATCGGCGAGTTCCTGCAAAGCGTGGTGCCGGCCGCGCAGATCGACCATGTGTATGTGTGCGGCCCGTTCCAGATGAACGACGAGGCCGAGGCCGCGCTGCTCGCGGCCGGCGTGCCCGAGGAACGCATCCACATCGAGCGCTTCGGCGTGGCGCTGCCCTCGGCCACGCAGGTCGGCGCGGTGGTGCACGAGGCCCGGCCCGGCGACGCCAAGCAGTCGCGCATCACCATCGTGCGCGACGGCCTGCAGCGCGAGATCACCTTCACCGAAGGCCAGCCCAGCATCCTCGACGCGGCTTCGGCGGCGGGGCTGGAAGTGCCGTTCTCTTGCACGTCGGGCGTGTGCGGCACCTGCCGCGCCAAGCTGGTGGACGGGGAAGTCCGAATGGAGCGGAACTTCGCTCTCGACAAGAATGAGGTGGCCGCCGGTTTCGTGCTGACCTGCCAGGCGCACCCCCTCACCGAATGCGTCACCCTCTCTTTCGACGAGCGGTGATAGATACTTCAGTCCTCAACAATTTTTCAACCCGGAGACAAGCCCAAATGAAATTCTTCAAGCCCTTGCTGATCGCAGCGCTGTGCGCCACCGCCGCCGCCTCGTGGGCCGACGTCAATGTCGGCGTGACCATCTCGGCCACCGGCCCGGCAGCGTCGCTGGGCATCCCCGAGAAGAACACCATCTCGCTGATGCCCAAGACGATCGGCGGGCAGAAGATCAACTACATCGTGCTCGACGACGCCTCCGACACCACCGCGGCCGTCAACAACACGCGCAAGCTCATCGCCGAGAACAAGGTCGACGTGATCCTGGGCTCGACCACCACGCCGGCCTCGCTCGCCATGATCGACGTGGCAAGCGAGGCGCAGACGCCGATGATCTCGGTGGCCGCGTCGGCCCGCATCATCGAGCCGATGGACGCCAAGAAGAAGTGGGTGTTCAAGACGCCGCAGAACGACATCATGATGTCCCTGGCCATCGCCGAGCACATGGCCGCCAACGGCGTGAAGACCGTCGCCTTCATCGGCTTCTCCGACGCCTACGGCGAAGGCTGGTCGCAGGAATTCGCCAAGGCCGCGGACCTGAAGAAGATCAAGGTCGTGGCCAACGAGCGCTATGCCCGCACCGACACCTCGGTGACCGGCCAGGCCCTGAAGATCATGGCCGCCAAGCCCGACGCGGTGCTGGTCGCCGGCTCCGGCACGCCGGCCGCGCTGCCGCAGAAGACGCTGAAGGAACGCGGCTACGGCGGCAAGATGTACCAGACCCACGGCGTGGCCAACGCCGACTTCCTGCGCGTGGGCGGCAAGGACGTGGAAGGCACCTTCCTGCCCGCCGGCCCGGTGCTGGTGGCCGAGCAGCTGCCGGCCAGCAACCCGGTGAAGAAGTCCGCGCTCGCCTATGTGGCCGCGTATGAAGCCGCCTACGGCAAGGGCTCGGTCTCGACCTTCGGCGCGCACGCCTGGGACGCCGGCCTGCTGATGAGCTCGGCCGTGCCGGCCGCGCTGAAGAAGGCACAGCCGGGCACGCCCGAATTCCGTGCAGCACTGCGCGACGCACTGGAGCAGACCAAGGATGTGTCCGGCGCGCACGGCGTGTTCAACATGACCGCGCAGGACCACCTGGGCCTGGACCAACGCGCCCGCGTGATGGTGAAGATCGAAAACGGCGCCTGGAAATACCAGCCCTGATATATCCCTGGGCTCGCCCCCAGGCTTCGCGCACTTCGTGTCGCTTCTCCCACCCCCCACCGGGGGCAACACCTGAGGCCCGGCAAAGCCGGTTCCTCGGTGTTTCCGATCTGAATCACGGGCGACGCCCGAAGGTTGTTTTATGGATTCGCAGATTGCCCTGTTGCTGGGGCAGGACGGCATCGTGAACGGAGCGGTCTACGGACTGATGGCGCTCGCGTTGGTGCTGGTGTTTTCGGTCACGCGCGTGATCTTCATTCCGCAGGGCGAGTTCGTCGCCTTCGGTGCGCTCTCCATGGCCATGCTGCAGGCCGGCCGCGTGCCGTCCACGCTGTGGCTGCTGCTGGCGCTGGCCGCGGCGGTGCTGGTGGTGGAGTTCTGGCGCTGGAAACGCGGCGCGGTGGTCGACTGGGCCTCCGCGCTCGCATGGTGCGTGGTGCTGCCTGCGGCCGCGGCCGCGTTGGTGCTGCTGCTCAAGCCCACGTCGATGACGGGCCAGACGCTCACCACGCTGGTGCTCATCATGCCGCTGGGCCCGCTGCTCTATCGACTGGCCTACCGGCCGCTGGCGGACGCCAGCGTGCTGATGCTGCTGATCGTGTCGGTCGCGCTGCACGGCGTGCTGGTCGGCCTGGGCCTGCTGTTCTTCGGCGCCGAGGGCTCGCGCACCGCGCCGTTCTCCGAAGCGCGCCTGGACATCGGCGGCATCCCCGTCAGCGGGCAGTCGCTGGTGGTGGTGGGCGTCACGCTGCTGCTGGTGATCGCCATGTTCCTGTTCTTCGGCCGCTCGATGGTCGGCAAGGCGCTGCGTGCCACCGCCATCAACCGCGTGGGCGCGCGGCTGTCGGGCATTCCGACCGAGCTGTCGGGCGACCTTAGCTTCGCGCTCGCGGCGCTCATCGGCGCTGTGTCGGGCCTGCTGATCGCGCCGATCACCACGGTGTATTACGACACCGGCTTCCTGATCGGCCTGAAGGGCTTCGTGGCCGCCATCGTCGGCGGGCTCGCGAGCTATCCGCTGGCGCTGGCCGGCGCGCTGCTGGTCGGCCAGCTCGAAGCCTTCGCCTCCTTCTGGGCCAGCCCGTTCAAGGAAGTGCTGGTCTTCACCCTGATCATTCCCGTGCTGTGGTGGCGTTCGCTCAACAGCCATCATGTGGAGGACGAGGAATGAACCCGTCTTCGAACAATCCCGCCGTTCCCGCCCAACCCGAAGGCAAGCCGCTGGTCACGCCGCGCCAGCTCACGCTGGTGCTGGTGGTGCTGCTGGCGCTGTCGTGGGGCTTCCTGCCCGAATTCACCGTCTCGGTGCTCAGCAACATCGGCCTCTATGCGCTGGTCGCGGCCGGGCTGGTCATGCTGACCGGCGTGGGCGGCATGACCTCGTTCGGCCAGGCCGCGTTCGTCGGCATGGGTGCCTACGCGACCGCATGGATCTGCACCTCGCCCACCGCCGCCGCATGGCTGGGCGGCATGGTCGCACCCGGCCTGCTGCCGTGGGCCGGCCTGCTGCTGGGGCTGCTGTTCACCTTCGCGCTGGCGTGGATGCTCGGCGCGGTCACGCTCAAGCTGCAGGGCCACTACCTGCCGCTGTGCACCATCGCCTGGGGCCTGAGCCTCTACTACCTGCTGGGCAACATGGAGTTCCTCGGCGGGCAGACGGGCATCACCGGCGTGCCGCCGCTGGTCATGGCGGGCGTGTCGCTCGCCACGCCGCGCGCGCTGGGCGTGGTGATCTGGGCGGTGTTGCTGCTCGCGCTGTGGGCGTTGCACAACCTGCTCGATTCGCGCGAAGGCCGCGCCATCCGAGCGCTCAAGGGCGGCCGGCTGATGGCCGAGTCGATGGGCGTGGACACCGCGCACCACCGCATCAAGCTGTTCGTGCTGGCCGCGCTGCTGGCGGCGGTGTCGGGCTGGCTCTATGCGCACATGCAGCGCTTCGTGAACCCGACGCCCTTCAACCTGAACATCGGCATCGAGCTGCTGTTCATGGCGGTGGTCGGCGGCGCGGGCCACCTGTGGGGCGCGGTGCTGGGCGCGGCGCTCATCACGCTGCTGAAGGAGAAGCTGCAGGACGTGCTGCCCGCGCTGCTGGGCACCAGCGGCAACTTCGAGGTGATCGTGTTCGGCCTGCTGATGCTGTTCGTGCTGCAGCGATTCTCGGACGGCCTGTGGCCCACTCTGGCGCGCATCACGCGCCGCTGGGTGCGCGAGGACGCTACGGCCAGGAAGCCCGCCGCCGCAGCCTCGAAGACGCCGGCCGTGCAGCTCGCGCAACGCACGCTGCCCGCCAGCGGCGAACTGCTGCTGCAGGCCAGCGACGTGAGCAAGCGTTTCGGCGGCCTCGTCGCCAACAACGCCATCTCGATGACGCTGAAGGCCGGCGAGATCCACGCGCTGATCGGTCCGAACGGCGCCGGCAAGAGCACCTTCTTCAACATGATCTCGGGCGTGGACGACCCCACCTCGGGCGAGGTGAAGCTGGCCGGCCAGCCGATGGCCACCAGGCCTTCGCGCGCCTTTGCCGCGCTGGGCCTGGGCCGCACCTTCCAGCATGTGCGCCTGCTGGGCCAGCGCAGCGTGGTCGAGAACGTCGCGCTCGGCGCCCACCTGCGTGCAAAGCGCGGCTGGCTGGCCGCCATGCTGCGCCTGGACCGCGCCGAAGAAGCCGCGCTGATGGCCGAAGCCCGCAAGCAGATCGAACGCTGCGGCCTCGGCGCGCATGCCGACACGCCCGCCGCATCGCTCTCTCTCGGCCAGCAGCGCGTGGTGGAAATTGCCCGCGCGCTCGCCGGCCAGCCTTCGGTGCTGCTGCTCGACGAACCCGCCGCCGGCCTGCGCCACCTTGAAAAGCGCGCCCTCTCGGTGCTGCTGAGCCAGTTGCGCGCCGAAGGCCTCGGCATCCTGGTGGTGGAGCACGACATGGAGTTCGTGATGAACCTGGCCGACCGCATCACGGTGCTCGAGTTCGGCACCGTCATCGCCACCGGCACGCCCGCCGAAGTGCAGGCCAACCCGCGCGTGCTCGAGGCCTACCTGGGCGGCGCCGACGACGAACTACTGGAGGACGCACGATGAGCGTTGCAGGGCCGCCCCAAAACGCGAAGGCCCCCTCGGGGGGAAGCGCAGCACACGAAGTGGCAAGCGTGGGGGCACGCTACAGCCATCCTTTGCTTCAACTCGACGGCTTCTGCGTCGCCTACCGCACCGTGGAAGCTGTGCACAGCGTGCGCCTGCAGGTGAACGAAGGCGAGATCGTCACCGTGATCGGCCCCAACGGCGCCGGCAAGACCACGCTGCTGTGCGCGGCCATGGGCCTGCTGCCTTCCACCGGCCAGCTGATGCTGAACGGCGAGCGCATCGCGCGCCCCGGCGTCGAGACCATGGTGGCGCGCGGCGTGGCGCTGGTGCCCGAACGGCGCGAGCTCTTCGGCGAAATGTCGGTCGAAGACAACCTGCTGCTCGGCGGCTTCTACCAGTGGCGCAAGGGCAAGCGCGACCAGCGCGCGCGCATGGACGAGATCTTCGAGATCTTCCCGCGCCTGAAGGAGCGCCGCCCGCAGATGGCCTCCACGTTATCGGGCGGCGAACGCCAGATGCTGGCCATCGGCCGCGCGCTGATGGCGCGCCCGCGCCTGTTGATGCTCGACGAGCCCTCGCTGGGCCTGGCGCCGCTGGTGGTGCGCGAAGTGCTGCGCGTGGTGTCGCAGTTGCGCAGCCACGGCGTGTCGGTGCTGCTGGTCGAACAGAACGCACGCGCCGCGCTGCAGGTGGCCGACCGCGCCTACGTGCTGGAGATGGGCGCCGTGGCGCTCGAAGGCAAGGCGCGCGATTTGCTGCATGACCAGCGGATCATCGATACCTACCTGGGTATCGGCAAGAAGGAGTGACTTGACTTTCACCCTCCCCCGCTGGGGGAGGGCAGGGGTGGGGGCACGGCGGCCTCCACCGCCGCGCAGCCTTCGAGGACGGGGCTGCCCCCATCCCAGCCTTCCCCCAGCGGGGGAAGGAGCAACACGCAAAGGACTCGCACCATGACCACCACCCTCCAAAGCTACATCGCCGGCCGCTGGATCGGCCAGCAGGCCGCGCAGCAGTTGCGCAGCGCCGTCAACGGCAAGCCCGTGGCAAGCACCCACGCCGAGGCCATCGACTTCGCCGAGGCCCTGCAGTACGCGCGCCGCACCGGCATTCCCGAGCTCATGAAGCTCGACTTCCAGCAGCGCGCCGAGCGCCTGAAGGCGCTGGCCAAGTACATCGCCGCGAACAAGGAAACGCTCTACGCCATCTCCGCCCACACGGGTGCGACGCGCGCCGACAGCTGGATCGACATCGAAGGCGGCGCGGGCACGCTGAGCGCCTACGCCGGCATCGGCACCAACGAGCTGCCCTCGGGCAACCTGGTGCACGAAGGCCCCGCATTCCCGCTCGGCAAGAAGGGCGGCTTCGCGGGCACGCACATCCTGGTGCCGCGCGGCGGCGTGGCGGTGCACATCGACGCGTTCAACTTCCCGGTGTGGGGCCTGCTCGAGAAATTCGCGCCCAGCTTCCTCGCGGGCATGCCCTGCATCGGCAAGCCGGCCACGGCCACCAGCTATCTGACCGAAGCGCTGGTGCGGCTCATCGTGCAGTCGGGCATCCTGCCTGCAGGCAGCCTGCAGCTGGTCATCGGCAGCACGGGCGACCTGCTCGACCGGCTCGAAGGGCCGGACGTGGTCACCTTCACCGGCTCGGCCGATACCGCCGCCAAGCTGCGCGTGCACCCGAACATCGTGCGCCAGTCGATCCCGTTCAACGCCGAGGCCGACTCGCTCAATTGCGCGATCCTCGCGCCCGACGTGACGCCCGACGACGAGGAGTTCGATCTCTTCGTGAAGGAGGTTGCGCGCGAGATGACCATCAAGGCCGGCCAGAAGTGCACTGCAATCCGCCGCGCGATCGTGCCGCGCCAGCATCTCGACGCGGTGGCCGAGCGGCTGCGCGCGCGGCTGGCCAAGACCGTGGTGGGCGACCCGTCGCGCGAAGAAGTGCGCATGGGCGCCCTCGCCTCGCGCGACCAGCAGGCCGACGTGGCCGAACGCGTGGCCACGCTGCTGCAGGGCGCGGAGCTGGTGTACGGCGAGCGCGACGGCTTCTCGCCGGTGGGCGACGGCGTGAGCGAAGGCGCCTTCTTCGCGCCCACGCTGCTGCTGAGCCGCAAGCCGCTCGAACACGATGCCGCGCACGACGTCGAGGCCTTCGGGCCCGTCAGCACGCTGATGCCCTACGACGGCATCGACGAGGCGCTGGCACTGGCCGCGCGCGGCCGCGGCAGCCTGGTGGGCACGCTGGTCACGCGTGATCCGGCCATCGCCGCCAAGGCGATACCGGTGGCCGCCGCATGGCATGGCCGGCTGCTGGTGCTCGACCGCGAAGCCGCCGCCGAATCGACCGGCCACGGCTCGCCGCTGCCGCAGCTCAAGCACGGCGGCCCGGGGCGCGCCGGCGGCGGCGAAGAACTCGGCGGCCTGCGCGCCGTGAAGCACTACCTGCAGCGCACCGCATTGCAGGGATCGCCCACCATGCTGGCCGCCATCACCGGCGAGCACGTGCGCGGCGCGGCCGTGCGCGAGAGCGAGGTGCATCCGTTCCGCCGCTATTTCGAAGACCTGCGTGTCGGCGATTCGCTGCTCACCCATCGTCGCACCGTCGGCGAGGCCGACATCGTGGCCTTCGGCGGCATCTCGGGCGACTATTTCTACATGCACTTCGACGAAGTGGCGGCGAAGCAGTCGCCCTTCGGCAAGCGAATCGCGCACGGGTACTTCGTGCTGTCGGCGGCGGCCGGCCTGTTCGTGTCGCCCTCGCCCGGCCCGGTGCTGGCCAACTACGGCCTGGACACGCTGCGCTTCACCAAGCCCGTGGGCATCGGCGACACCATCCAGGCGCGCCTGACCTGCAAGCGCAAGATCGACCGCAACAAGAAAGACGCGAGCGGCCAGGGCCAGGGCGTGGTGGCCTGGGACGTGGAGGTGACGAATCAAGACGGCGAACTGGTCGCCAGCTACGACATCCTGACGCTGGTCTCCAAGAAGCCGGAAGCGGTGCAGGCATGACGATGTTCGATCTCACAGGCAAGGTCGCGCTGGTCACGGGCGGCAACGGAGGCATCGGCCTGGGCATGGCGCAAGGGCTTGCCAAGGCCGGCGCGCGCGTCATCGTGGCCGCGCGCAATGCGCAGAAGTCGGCCGCCGCGGTCGAGGCGCTGAAGGCGCTGGGCAGCGACAGCTTCGCGCTCGAAGCCGACGTGAGCGACGAAGCCTCGGTGCAGAAGCTGTTCGACGACGCCGCCGCGCGCTGCGGGCGGCTCGACATCCTCGTCAACAACGCCGGCACCACGGTGCGCAAGCCCGTCGACCAGCTCGCGCTGGCCGAATGGCACAAGGTGATGGACACCAACCTCACCAGCGCCTTCCTGTGCAGCCGCGCCGCGCATGCGCACCTGAGGGCCGCGGGCGGCGGCAAGATCATCAACATCGGCTCGATGATGTCGATCTTCGGCGCGCCCTATGCGCCGGCCTACGCTGCCAGCAAGGCCGGCATCGTGCAGCTCACGAAGTCGACCGCGCTCTCCTGGGCGCCCGACAACATCCAGGTCAACGCGATCCTGCCCGGCTGGTTCGAGACCGAGCTCACCGACGGCGCGCGCAGCCAGATCCCCGGCCTGTACGACCGCGTGGTGGCCCGCGCCGCCGCAGGCCGCTGGGGCCAGCCCGCGGATATCGCCGGCACCGCCGTGTTCCTGGCGAGCGCCGCGTCGGACTACGTGACGGGCACCGCGATTCCCGTGGACGGCGGGTTTTCTATAGCCGGATAGTTCACCGTGGCCGTGTAAATTCGGCCGCCATGCTCTTCTGGTTCCAGATCTTCGCCTTCGTCGTCGGCACCGCCGCGCTGCTCTACGCGTCACGCGGCCCGCTGAGCCGGCCCGGCTCGCACGGCTTCTACCGCTTCTTCGCATGGGAATGCATGCTGGTGCTGGCTCTGGTGAACCTGCCGTGGTGGCATGACGATCCGTTCTCGGCCAGGCAGATCATCTCCAGCACCTTCTTCGTGCTGTCGATCTGGCTGCCGATCCATGCGGTGCGCCTGCTCAAGGCGCAGGGCAAGCCGACCGAGGCGCGCAACGACGACCCCGCGCTCTACGGCTTCGAGAAAACCTCGGCCATCGTCAGCACCGGCGCCTTCCGCTACATCCGCCATCCCATGTACACGGCACTGATGCTGCTGGCCTGGGGCGCGTTTCTCAAGCAGTTCAGCTGGCTCACGCTGCTGCTGGTGCTCGCGGCCACGGTGCTGCTGTTCATGACGGCGCTGCGCGACGAGCAGGAATGCATCGCGCATTTCGGCGATGCCTACCGCGACTACATGCGGCGCACGCGGCGCTTCATTCCGTTCGTTCTGTAGCTGCGCGGCGCGGGCGCGCGCCTTATACCGCAGGCCCATGCCGCTACCTTGCGGGATGCTGACCCGCACGATCAGGTTCCGTTCACACGAACCTCCTAGCATTCGCACATGCTTCTCGCACGCGTCCGCCATTTCGCCAGAGCGCACTACCGTTGGTGGTGCGTGGCGGGGCTGCTGCTGATTTTTCTCCAGCCTTTCATCGCGGCCCACTTCCGCTGCGACGGCCTGGAGGACGAGCCGATGCTGCGGGTGCGCAGCGTCAGCGACACAACGCAGTTCGAGGCCGACGACCGCGCCGACCATCCGAGCGACCACGAGACCACGGTCTTCGCCCAGGCGCCGGCGAGCATCGACCACCCCGACGCCTTCGACTTCGGGCTGAGCACGCTCATGGCCATGGTGCTCGCGATGCTGCCGCTGGCCGTGGCAATAGCACGGCTTGCCACGGCCATCGTGCGCGAAGCGCCTGAACACGTGCCACCGCACGGCGGCGCGCCGCCTTGCGCGCAGCCCTGGCGACGCCTGCCGCCCACCGCTGCCCCGCCCTACGGGATCTGAGAAACCGACGCCGCGCGCGTCGCGTCCTCCTGCTGACTCCGCGCAGCAGGCCTCTCTTCCTCGTCTAAAGGACTGACATGTCCACATTTTTCAGGTGCGCCTGCCGCACCTTGCGCAGCCCTGCGCCTGTTGTTCGCATTCATCCGCAAGGAGTGGCGCCATGGACGCGCTGAACCTCGCATTCTTTCACTGGATCTACGCCGGCAGCCATCCCACGCCATGGGTGCTTTCGGTCGCCATCGCCTTCGCGCTCTGGGGCAGCTGGCTCGGCGCGGGCATCGTCGCAGTGACGCTGTGGCGGCAACGCGCCGACCGCGCCTACCTGTGCATCGTGGCCGCCGCCGCCGGCGTGACCTCGCTGCTGGCGCACACCATCGCCACGGCCCTCAATGTTCCGCGCCCCTTCGCCGCGGGGCTGGGACAGTCATACATCGAGCATGCGAGCCGCGGCTCGATGCCGAGCACACATGCGGCCGTCATGTTCATGGTCGCGCTGGCCTTCATGCTGCGCCCCGGCCTGCGCCGCATCGGCATGCCGCTGCTCGCGCTGGCCGCCGCCACCGGGTGGGCGCGCGTGTACGTGGGCGTGCATTTTCCGGCCGACATCGTCGCAGGCCTGCTGCTGGGCGCGGTCGTCGCCGGCGCAATCGCCATCGCGCGGTGGCTCTTTCTCTTCTTCGTCCCGCGAACTGGCCGCGCACCCGCCGACAGCCCGGCGACCAGCTCTCTCTGGAGGCACTCATGATCTCTTCGTCCACCGCAAGACATTCGCGCACCGGCGCCGGCATCACCCCTGACACGGCCTTCCCGTCCGGCACCTCCGGCGCCCCCGAGCCGCTGGCCCAGGCCGGCATGCCCGACGCACCCGCCGCCGACGCGCGCAGCATCTCGTGCGTCATTCCCTGCTACAACGAGGCGGCCAATCTGCGCCTGATGCTGCCGCTGCTCGAGGACATCCTCTGGGCCACGCGGCTGCGCTGGGAAATCATCGTGGTGGACGACGGCAGCACCGACGACACCGCCGCCGTGGCCGAGGCATGGTGCGAGCTCGCGGGCTTTCGCTGCATCTCGCTGTCGCGCAACTTCGGCAAGGAAGCCGCGCTCACCGCCGGCCTTGCGGCGTCCACCGGCGACGCCGTGGTGCTGCTGGACGGTGACCTGCAGCACTCGCCCGAGCTGATCCACGCGATGCTCGCCCAATGGACGGCGGGCGCCGAGGTGGTCTACGCGGTGCGCGAGCAACGCAGCGACGAAAGCCGCTTCAAGCAGCTCGGCAGCAAGCTCTTCTACAACCTCGTCAATTCGTCGGACCGTTTCGAGGTGCCGAAGGACGCGGGCGACTTCCGCCTGATGGACCGCAAAGTGGTCGACGCGCTCATGGCCATGCCCGAGCGCAGCCGCTTCATGAAGGGCCTCTACGCCTGGGTGGGCTTCCGCGCCGTGGCGCTGCCCTACACGCCCGCGCCGCGCGCAGAAGGCACCACCAAGTTCAACGCGCGCCGGCTGATCGGCCTGGCCATCGACGGCCTCACCGCCTTCACCACCTGGCCGCTGCGCATGGTGAGCGTGGTGGGCCTCCTGCTTGCGGTGCCGGCCTTCGGCTACGGCACCTACGTGACCATCGACCACCTGCTGTTCGGCAACTCCGTGTCCGGCTGGACCACCATCGTCGTGAGCCTGATGTTCTTCATCGGCATCCAGATGATCTCCACCGGCATCGTGGGCGAATACATCGCCCGCATCTACGAGGAGGTCAAGGGCCGTCCGCTGTACGTGGTCCGGCGCGAACACGGCAAGGGACTCGAGTCCGAGACCGGGAAACCATGAGACGACGTGCTTCCTGGTGGACCTCGCCCCGCCCCCTCTGGCTCATTGCCGCGCTGTTCGCATGGCTGCTCGCGACCGCATGGGTGCGCCCGCTGATGGCGCCCGACGAAGGGCGCTACGGCGGCGTGGCGCTCGCGATGCTGCGCTCCGGCGACTGGCTGGTGCCGCGGCTGGACGGCCTGCCCTTCTTCCACAAGCCGCCGCTGTTCTACTGGATCGGCGCGGCGGCGATGTCGGTCACGGGCCCGGTCGAATGGGCGGCGCGGCTGCCTTCGATCATCGGCGCGGGCACTGCGGCGGCGGCGCTGTTCCTGTTCCTGCGGCGCTGGTCGACGCTGCGGCAGGCGCTGCTGTCGACCGTGGTGCTGGTGACCACGCCCTTCTTCTTCCTGGGCGCGCAGTTCGCCAACCTCGACATGCTGGTGGCCGGGTGCATCTCGGCCACGGTGCTGCTGGCCGCCGGCGCGGCGCTGGCGCGGGAGCGCGGCGAGCCGTGGCGCGCACTGCTCGCGGGCGCCTACCTGACGGCCGCGGCCGGGCTGCTGGCCAAGGGACTGATCGGCCTGGTGCTGCCCGGTGCGGTGCTGGTGCTGTGGTGCGCAGCAACGCGCAAGACCGTGGTGCTGAAGCTCGCGCTGTGGCTGCCGGGCTGGGCGATCCTGCTGGCGGTGGCGGGCCCGTGGTTCGTCGCCATGCAGCTGAAGTATCCCGAGTTCTTCGACTACTTCGTCATCACCCAGCACTTCCGGCGCTTCGCTTCGTCGGGGTTCAACAACGAGCACCCTTTCTGGTTCTACATACCGGTGCTGGCGGTGCTCACGCTGCCGTGGTTCGCCTGGGTGTTCGTGCCGCGCGGCAAGGACGACAAGGACAGCGCGCCCCGATCGCGCCTGTCCGACGTCGACTGGCTCATGTGGATCTGGCTGGCGGTGATCGTGGTGTTCTTCTCGATGCCGCGATCCAAGCTGGTCGGCTACGTGCTGCCCGCGCTGCCGCCGCTGGCCTGCCTGATCGCGCAGCGCGTGCTGGCCGGCCGCGTCGTCGAGAAGCTGCTGCCCGGAATGCGCGCCACGGCGGCGGTTGCAGCCGCGCTGTGCGTGGTGTGCGTGGTCGCGGTCGCCATCTACTCGGTGCCTCCGGGCACGCGGCTGCGGCTGCCGGCGGGCCAGTCGGTGGCCCCGGGCGACCAGGTGATGATGCTCGACAGCTACTACTACGAGATCCCGTTCTACTGGAACCTGCGCCAGCCGGTGCTCGTGTCGGACGACTGGAAGGCCGCCGCCATCGACACCCGCGACAACTGGCGCAAGGAGATCTTCGATGCGAGCCGCTTCGAGCCCGCGCGCGCCGACGCCACGCTGGTCGACCGGACACAGCTCGCGCCCGTGCTGTGCGTGCCGCGCACCACCTGGCTGGTCGGGCCGATCGCCTCGCAGCTGTCGAACCCCTGGCTGGGCAAGGCGCAGCTGGTGGCGGTCAACGAAAGCATGGCTGCATGGCGCTTCCAGGGAAGCGCCACGCGCGACCCGGACTGCCTGGGCACCCCTGCCCCTGCGCCCGCGCCTGCCGGTGCCGCCCTACCCTCCCCTCCCGTGCCTGTCCCCTCCACGAATGGCAATGACTGATACATCCAGCCCGCTGGGGCCGACGATGCGCCACCTCTGCGTGTGCGCGGACGACTTCGGCATGAGCCCCGGCATCAACGCCGCCGTGCTCGAGCTTTCCGAGCTGGGCAAGATCTCCGCGACCGGCGGCATGGTGCGGCGCGGCGCATGGGTCGCGGGCGCACGGGCGCTGCGGCGGCTCGACACCGCGCGGCTGGACGTGGGCCTGCACCTGGACCTCACGCGGCCCGACACGCCCGACGGCCCCGAGCCCGGCCTCGCGGGGCTGATCGCGCGGACCTACACGCGCACCGTGTTCTCGCCCGTGCTCCACGCCGACATCCGCGACCAGTTCACCCGCTTCGAAGACGCGATGGGCCGCGCGCCCGCGTTCGTCGACGGCCACCGGCACGTGCACCAGTTCCCGGTGGTGCGCGAACTGCTGGTCGACGAGATCGTGCGCCGCTACCCCCAGTCGCCGCCGTGGGTGCGCTACACCGCGCCGGGCGCCAGTAACGGCCCCGACCGGCTGAAGGCCCGCGTGATCCACGCACTGGGCGGCGCGCGGCTGGCGGCGCTCGCCAAGGAGCACGGCATTCCGGTGAGCCGGCGCCTGCTCGGCGTGTACGACTTCACCGGCGACGTGCAGGGCTACGAAGCGCACCTGGCCGAATGGCTCGCAGCCTGCCGCACCGGCGACGTGCTGATGTGCCACCCGTCGACCGGCATACAGCCCGGCGACCCGCACGGCTCGGCGCGCATGCGCGAATACGCGGTGCTGCGCGCGCTCTCGCTGCCGCCTCGAGGGCAGGCAGGCGGGATCGCGATCACGCCGCTGTCGCAAGTCTTCAGGCGTGGCGAACTCGCCCATGCATAGGACCGGTTTCGCCGGGGCCGGCTATCTGGCAGCCTTCCTTTGGGTGGCGGCGCCGGCCAGGTAGGCAAGCCACTGCCATGTGCAACATGGGGGCGCTAACATGCGCGCCTCCTCATCCGCGCAGCCCGACTCTCCCATGCCCTCTCCGAAAAGCACCGCCTTTCCCTCGGCGGCGCAAGCCGCACTGCTGTTCATCGCGCTGTGCCTGTGCGAGATCGTCGTGGGTGCGGCGCTGCGCGATGCCAACCGGTGGCTCGGCCTGAACGGCATGCAGATCGGCGTGCTCTCTGCCGTGCTGGGCAACGGCTGCGTGTTCGCGGCGGTGATGCATGCGCAGCAGCTCACATGGCGCGAGTTGTTCCACCAGTCGCGCGCTTCCGCCGGCGTCACGCTGCTGCTGGTGGTGCCGCCTGTGCTGCTGCTGGTGCCCGCGCTGCTGCTGACCATCACTTCCGCCTTCAACCTGTTGGTACGCATCGCGCCGCTCTCGGCCTGGGAAGAAGCCATGTTCAGCCGCATGGCCGACGGCAGCGTCGCGGCCGTGCTGGCGGTGTGCGTGGTGGCGCCGCTGCTCGAGGAAATGCTGTTCCGCGGCATCGTGCTGCGCGGCTTCCTGCAGCGCTATCCGCGCTGGCAGGCCATCTTCCTCTCGGCCCTGCTGTTCGGCGCCGCGCACATGAACATCTACCAGTTCGTGGTCGGCTTCATCATGGGCACGGTGCTCGCGTGGCTCTACGAGCGCACGCGCTCGCTCATTCCCTGCATCGCGCTGCATGCCGCGTACAACAGCGCCACGCTGCTGTTCGCGGACTGGCTCGATGCCGCGTCGCCGGTACGCCTGCTGTGGGTCGCGCTGCTTGCACTTGTCGCAGCCGTGTGCGGCACGCTGGTGCTGAGGCTGATGCTGGTGGCCAGGCCGGCGCGGCGCACGTCGGCCTAGATCGCGGATCGGAGCCACGCATGTTGGGTCGACGCATCTACTTGCCGGACCGCAATGGAACCGGCAGCCGCGTCGCATCGTCGATGACTCCAAGTCTGCACTTGCGTGTGCCGAAAAGAATCGGGATCACGCCCTCCTCGTAGGCGAAGCCGCCGTCAAGCGAGTAGTTCTTTCCAGCTTCCAGCACCGTCTTGATCGCAATCTTGCATGTGCGATTGCCGGACGCCATTTCGAAGTAGACGAGGGTTATTTCTTCGTTCGCGGGGACTTTGACATAGCCCTCGGGCCTGCTCTTGGACGACCGGACGTCGAATAGATTGCCGGAGCCTAGACCACGGGCCTGATCGCCCGACATCCACACGCTGATCGACTCATGTCGCCCGGAAGCTCCGAGCAGAACACTCCGCAAATTAGCACTAGGTATGCCGTCGGGGAGCGCGTACGGTATTGGCGGCGTACTGCTGCACGCTGCGAGGATGGCTGTGCAAGAAGCAGTCACGATGGAGCGAAAAAGCCGGCCCGATGGCAGACGAGGTGCAAGATGCTTGTTCATATCAGTTAGGCAGCCGTCGCTCGCGGATTCGGCCAGCGAGTGTGCCGAGGTTTCAAAGGCGAGAGATTGTGAGAGTGAGACGGGCGAGGACCACGGGCCTTTGTCACGAAAGAGCCCTATTGCTCGGACTACCGGCAGCTTCGGAGCCGATGCTCAGCTGGTCGCGGAGACACGTTGATGCTGCAAGGTCTGCGGCCGCGCATCGACCGCCTCCCCGTCGACGATGAAGTGGCCGCCCGCCACGTGGTGCAGCGTGCGCAGCTCGTCATGCCCGTCGAAGTTCCAGCGCCCGTTGGCGAACACGCGCGAATCGGCCTGCGCGGCGATCACCTCGCCCAGGAACAGGTCGTAGCTCTGCTGGATATGCGGCTCGGGCAGCAGTCGGCATTCGAGCCACGCCGCGCAGCCTTCGAGCAGCGGCGCATCGGTGGCCGTGCCCGCGAAGGTCTGCAGGCCATAGGCCGCGAACTTGTCGTGCCCCGACTGCTCGACGATCTCGCGGCCGGAGCTGTTGCCCAGCGCTTCCGTCAGGTCGAGCTGCGCGCGCGTGGGCACCTGCAGAGCGAAGCTGCCGGCACCTTCGAGCAGCACGCGCGTCCAGGTGCTCTTGTCGAGCACCACCGCCACCTTGGGCGGCGCGAAGTCCAGCGGCATGGCCCAGGCCGCGGCCATGATGTTGCGCTGGCCGCCGTGCGCCGCGCTCACCAGCACGGTGGGGCCGTGGTTCAGCAGGCGGTAGGCCTTGTCGAGGGGAACGGGCAGGCGGTGGTGGGAGGCGTTCATGGCATGGGCTCTTGCAACAGCAGTTCAGTTCCCTGATTCTGTCGCAGGCAGGCGCCGCACCACCACCGTGCGGATACGCTGCGCGTCAACGTCGGTCACCTCGAACTCGCAGCCGTCATGCACCCATTTCCGGCCCGGCGAAGGCAGGCCGCCGAAGCGCGCGAGCAGGAAGCCGGCGACCGAGGTGTAGCTGTCGTCGTCGCTCAGCAGGCCGTGCGTCTGCAGCGCCTGCTCCAGCAGGTGCAGGTCGGCGCTGCCGGACACGGTCCAGGTGTCGGCGGCGGTCTGCTGGATTTCCAGCGTCTCGTCCTCGTCGGGAAACTCGCCCGCGATGGCTTCGAGCACGTCGATGGGTGTGACCACGCCGGTCAGCGTGCCGTGCTCGTCGTTGACCAGCGCAAGCTGCCCGCGCGCGCCGCGCAGCGTGTCGATCAGGCGGATCACCGTGGTCGACTCGGGCACGTAGATCGGCGCGCGCAGGCCGCCGCTCTCGTCGATCTTTCCGTGCCGCAGCAGGTGGCCCAGCAGGTCCTTGGCGCGTGCCACGCCCACCACCTCGTCGAGCGAGCCGCGGCACACCGGGAAGATGCCGTGCGGCGTGTCGAGCAGCTGCTCTCGCACCGCCTCGGGGTCGTCGTTCAGGTCCACCCAGGAGATGTCGGCGCGCGGCGTCATCACCGAGCGCACGTTGCGCTCGGCCAGCGACAGCACGCCGCTGACCATGTTGCGCTCCTCGACCGCGAAAGCCGGCTCCGGCAGCGGCATGGCCCCTTCGGCCGAGGCACCGGCCAGTGCCGGTTCGCCCGGCGCGCGGCCGCCCAGCAGCCGCAGGATGGATTCGGCCGTGCGGTCGCGCAGCGGACGGCGCGCCTCGTGCTTCAGCGCATTGCGCTTGGCCCACTGGTTCAGCGCCTCGATCATCACGGAGAAGCCGATGGCGCCGTACAGGTAGCCCTTCGGAATGTGAAAGCCCAGGCCCTCGGCCACCAGGCTCAGGCCGATCATCAGCAGGAAGCTGAGGCACAGAACCACCACCGTGGGATGCGCGTTGACGAAGCGCGTGAGCGGCTTCGACGCCCACAGCATGATGCCGATCGAGATGACCACCGCCGCCATCATCACCGGCAGGTGGTCGACCATGCCCACGGCGGTGATGACCGCGTCGAGAGAGAACACCGCGTCGAGCACCACGATCTGCGTCACCACCAGGCCGAAGCTCGCATAGGCCGTCGAGCCGCCGGCCATGTGCGTCACGCCCTCGAGCCGCTCGTGCAGCTCCGACGTGGCCTTGAACAGCAGGAACAGGCCGCCCACCAGCAGGATCAGGTCGCGCCCCGAAAAGCCCTGGCCGAACACGGTGAACAACGGCGCGGTCAGCGTGACCAGCCACGAAACCACCGACAGCAGCCCCAGCCGCATGAAGAGCGCCAGGCCCAGGCCCAGCCGCCTGGCGCGGTCGCGCAGGTGAGGCGGCAGCTTCTCCGCGAGGATCGCGATGAAGATCAGGTTGTCGATGCCCAGCACGATCTCCAGGACGACCAGCGTCAGGAGACCGATCCAGGCGGCGGGGTCGGTGAGCAGTTCAACGATCATGGCGGAAGAAGAAGGCGCGGCAACGCGTGCGGCCCGGCATGGCGCGGGCCATGTCGGGCAACGACGGGGAAAAGGCGGGATGGACGGGAGCCGCGAAAAGGTCGGTCGCGGCGCACGGAGACAGGCGGAAGCTGGCGCAGGCCAGCGGCCTACTGGGAGGCTCGGAGGAGGATTTCACCCCTCCAGTCTATCGAACCCGCATCAGCCGGCCGGCAGGCGCTGCATCAGGCAGGCCAGCAGCACCGGTTCGTTCTCGATCTTCGAGCGGTCGATGCGGCGCGTCCGGCCGTTCGCGATGATCACCAGATGCTCGTCCACCAGCACGCCGTCGGTCTCCGATTGCGTGTGCACCGTGTCGATGCTCGACCACGCGATGAGCTGCCCCTTGTGCACCAGCCCTTCCGCATTCATGCCCAGCGCGCCGAAGTCCACCGTGTCGCCGGCATGCATGCGCCGCTCGACCTCGCCGCGCAGCACCCTGCCGATCGCCTCTTCGATCTCGGCCCGCAGCGCGTCCGCGTGATCCCAAAGGCCGAGCCGCAGCCGCGTGGTCTTGCCGCGCCGCGTGGTGATCAGCATGTGGTTGCGGCCGTGGCGATGGCGCAGCCGCGTCACGTCGGCAAAGGCGACGATGCGCCGGCCGAGCTGCAGGCCGTGCGCGCCCAGCGTCAGCACCGGTGGCGTGCGCCACCACGCGAAGAAATCTCCGCCCCGCCAGACGATCAGGTAAAGCCCCACCGGAACCGCCATCGACGCGAGGAAGAGCATGCCTTCGTCGGACACCGGTTCGCCATCGGAAAGAAAAGGCAGGATGAAGATCCGCGCGGGCACCAGCATCACCGCGCACAACGCATAGACCACGGCCAGTCCGCCCAGCACACAGTAGAACGCGTGGCGGGGAAAGATTCTGGCGTGACGGATAGGCATGTGGACTGCCCAATGCGTGGACAGCGGGCGGGGAGCGTGGATCGAAAAAAGCAGGGGCACACCTTAACAGCGCGATGCGGTCCGAACGCGCATGCGCACGGCGTCGCGGGGCTCTTTTTTCCGGTATCGGCGCCGCGTCGACAGGGCCGATAGGTAGGAAGACTTAAGTTCCGCGCGGGCCGTTGCCTGACCTCTGCTTAAGCACTCACTGCGCGCGCTGCTTCGCCACGAACTCCGGCGTCACCGTGCCCTGCTTGTTCCCGAACTGCGCGATGACGTAGTTCGCGAGCGCCGCGACTTCGGTGTCCGTGTATGCCTTGTCGAACGCGGGCATGTAGACCTCGTTGTCATGCAAGCGCATCTTCACGCCCCGCAAGATCATCTGCGTGACGTTCGCGCCGCCGGGGTCGTTCACGCCGCGCGTTCCCAGTAGCGACGCGTAGTTGGTCTGCTGCCCTTGCCCGTTCCACTGGTGGCAACTGGCGCATGCCGCGGCGAAGAGCCTGAGCCCCTGCTCATGCCCTTCGGCCGTGTTGGCCGCCGGCGCGGCCGCGCTCGAGGCCACGGCCCAGGGCGCCTTCGCATCGATCTCGATCGGCTCCTTGCCGGACTTCGCGGGCACCGTGCGCAGGTAGCTCACCAGCGCCGCGGTGTCCTCGGCCTTCAGGTACTGCAGGCTGTGTTCCACCGCCTCGCCCATCGGCCCCGAGGCCGAGCCCCGGCCGTCGGCGTGCCCCGTCGTGAGGTACGCGGCAATCTCCGCGTCGCTCCATCCGCCGATGCCGTTCTTGGCGTCCGACGTGATGTTGTAGGCGCGCCAGCCCTGGACAGTTTCGCCCGCCAGGTTGTTGCTGGTCTCCAGCGCGAAGGCAAAGTTGCGCGGCGTGTGGCATTCCGCGCAATGGCCCAGCGCGGTGGCCAGGTACTTGCCCTGGTTCCATGCGGGCGGCTGCGACGGATCGGCCTCGAAGCGGCGGCTCTTGAAGAAGGCCGCGTTCCAGAAGCCCATGGCCCAGCGCTGGTTGAACGGAAAGCCGAGGTCGGCCTCGCGGTTCGGCTGCTTCACCCGGGGCAGGCTGAAGAGATACGCCTTGATCGCGAGCACGTCCTTGCGGCTGAGCGCTGTGTACGAGGTGTACGGGAACGCCGGGTACAGGCGCTGCCCGTCGGCGCGCACGCCGTCGTGCATGGCGCGTACGAACTGGTCGTCGCTCCAGTTGCCGATGCCGGTGGCCGGGTCGGCCGTGATGTTCGACGAATAGATGGTGCCGAAGGGCAGCACGAAAGGCAGCCCGCCCGCAAAGGGCTCACCCTTGCCGGGCACCGTGTGGCACGCGATGCAGTCGGCGGCCTTGGTGAGGTATTCGCCACGCACCAGCAGCGCCGCATCGGCCGGCGCGCCGGCCAGCACGGGCGCCTCGCCCTCCGACTTGTCGGTGCGGTTGAGAAAGAAGTACAGCGCCGCGCCCACCACCAGCACGGCCACCAGCAGCTTGAAGAGTCGCTTCATGCCGTGCTCCTTTCACCCGGTGCCGTATGCGCGGCATCGGCGATCTTTTTCTTCAGCGCCTCCTTGTCCTGCACCAGCAGCGCGCGGTTCACGGGCAGCGCGCGCAGGCGCACGCCGGTGGCCGCGAAGATCGCGTTGGCCAGCGCCGGCGCGGCGATGGCGGTGCCGACTTCGCCGAGCCCGCCGGGCGCCTCACCGCTCTTGACGGTGTGGACCTCGACCGGTGGCGACTCGTTGATGCGCAGCATCCGGTAGTCGTGGAAGTTGCTCTGCTCGATGGCGCCCTCGCGCAGCGTGATCTCGCTGAACAGCGCGGCGCTGAGACCGAACAGCAGGCCGCCCTGGATCTGCGCCTCGATGGAACCCGCGTTCACCGCAATGCCGCAGTCGAGCGCGACCACCGCGCGCCGCAGCCGCACCTCGCCCTGCGGCGTGACCTCGACCTCGATCATGGCGCACACGCGGCTGCCGAACGGGTCGCCCACGGCCACGCCTCGCCCCACGCGTGCCGGCAGCGCGCCCTTGCCCCAGCCGATCTTGTCGGCGGCCAGGTCGAGCACCGCGAGCGTGCGCGGGTTCTTCTTCAGCAGCGCGCGCCGGTAGGCCACCGGGTCCTTCTTCGCGCGCTGCGCCAGTTCGTCGATGAAGCTCTCCAGCACGAAGAGGTTGTGCGTCGGCCCCACGCCGCGCCACCAGCCGACGTTCAGGCCGCTCGGCATGTCGTGCCGCACCCATTCCACCTTGAGGTTCGGCAGGTCGTAGCAGGGCTCGGCGACGCATTCGATCAGGTCGCCGTCCATGCCGTCCTTGCCCATGAAGGCCGGGGCCCAGCGGCCCAGCACGGTGCCGCCGGAGATGCGGTCGCCGAACCACAGGATCTGCCCGTCGCCGTCGACCACGGCCGAGATGTCGTCGTGGTACATCGGCCGCACGATGTCGTGGCGGATGTCTTCCTCGCGCGTCCACACTACCTTGAGCGGATACGCCACCTGCTTCGCAAAGGCCACGGCCTGCTCGACCGAGTCGGTCTCCAGCCGCCGGCCGAAGCCGCCGCCCAGGTACTGGTTGTGCAGCACGACCTTGTCCTCGGCCAGCCCGGTGATCCTGGCGGCCACGCTCACGCAGCGCGCCGGCACCTGCGTGCCGACCCAGATCTCGCACCCGTCGGGCCGCACATGCACCGTGGTGTTGAGCGGCTCCATGGTCGCGTGCGCCAGCATCGGCAGGTCGTAGGTGGCCTGCACCAGCGTGCCCTCGGGCCGCTTGCCGGTTTCCTTGCCGACGATCGCCTTGTCCTTCGCGAGCGCATCGGCCAGCGCCGAGCGCAGTTGCTGCGTCGTGAGCGTGGCGTTCTGCCCCGGCGTCCACCGTATCTTCAGCGCGTCGAGGCCCCGCTTCGCGGCCCAGAAATGCTCGCCCACCACGGCGACCGCGTCCTTGATGCGCAGCACGTCGATCACGCCGGGAATCGCGCGCGCGGCCTTGTCGTCCACCGAGGCCAGCACGCCGCCGAGCGTGGGGCTGGCCTTGACAGTCGCCACCTTCATGCCCGGCACACGCACGTCGATGCCGAACTGCGTGCTGCCGTTGACCTTGCCGGCCGAGTCGACACGCCGCAGCGGCTGTCCGATGAGCTTGAAGTCCTTTGGCTCCTTCAGCGCCACCTTGGCCGGCATCGGCAGCTTCGCGGCTGCCGCTGCAAGCGCGCCGAAGCCGAGCTGCCGATTCGAAGCCGCGTGGCTCACCACGCCGCGCGCGACCGTGCAGCTCGCGGGGTCGACGCTCCATTGCGCGGCGGCTGCGCCGACCAGCAGCGTGCGCGCGACGGCACCGGCCTCGCGCAGCACGGCGTAGGTGCCGCGCGTGCTGGTCGAGCCGCCGGTGATCTGGCCGCCGAGCAGCGGCATGCCATAGAGCGCTTCATTGGGCGGCGAATGCTCCACGCGCACCTGGTCGAGCTCGACGCCGAGTTCCTCGGCCAGCAGCATCGCCGAGCCGGTGTAGATGGCCTGGCCCATCTCGACCATCGGCATCACGAGGCGCACGCCGCCGTCGGCGTCGATCCGGATGAAGGCGTTCGGCGCGAAAGCCGGGTTGCCGTCCGCGAGCGCGGCGGCCGCGTCCGCGGGCTGCTGGCGCGCACTGATGGCCGCAAAGGCCTTCCCGCCGCCGACCCAGGTGAAGGCCAGCGCCAGGCCGCCGGCCTGCAAGGCGGCGCGCCGGCTGATTCCGGCGGCGGCGCTCACGATGCGCTCCTGGCCGGCATCGTCACCACCGACTGCAGCACCTCGGGCTTGCCCGTCGCGGCCTGCTTGATGGCCGCCCGGATGCGCGAGTAGGTACAGCATCGACAGACGTTGCCCGACATGGCGAGGTCGATGTCGGCGTCGCTCGGGTTGGGCGTGCGCTGTATCAGCGCCGCGGCGGACATGATCTGCCCGGACTGGCAGTAGCCGCACTGCACCACGTCGACGTCGAGCCAGGCCTTCTGGATGCTCTGGCCGGCCGGGGTCTGCGCGATGGCTTCGATGGTGGTGACGGCCTTCTTGCCGATCGCGCCGACCGGCAGCACGCAAGAGCGCACGGGCTGGCCGTCGAGGTGCACGGTGCAGGCGCCGCACTGCGCGATGCCGCAACCGAACTTGGTTCCTGTAAGCCCCACGATGTCGCGCAATGCCCAGAGCAAGGGCATGTCGTCGGGAGCGTTGACAGCAACGGACTGGCCGTTGATGTTGATATCAATCATGGGCCCTGCCTTTTCTGCTTGTTTCATCGGGGGTCGGCACTGCACCATAGCGCCAGTTTGAAAAATGCGCTTGGGCTTTTCCAGACCCGCCAGGAATCGCCAACAAAAGTTTTCATCGTCAGCTTCCGGTCCGCCAGCGGCTGCCAGCATCCCGCGACAACAAAAAAGCAAAAAGGCCATGTCCATGTCCGCAGAAGCCGCATCGCCGCCCGGCGCCACCCGCCGCCCCGGCGTCGCAGACCTCGTGGCCGGCGTCTCCATCGCCGGCCTGCTGCTACCGGAGGCGGTGGCCTATTCGGGCATCGCGGGCCTGCCGCCCCAGGCCGGGGTGATCGCGCTCTTCGCCGGCCTGCTGGTCTACGGCATCTTCGGCAGCAGCCGCTTCGCGATCGTCTCGGCCACCTCGTCTTCGGCCGCGGTGCTGTTCGCGGCCACCACGTCGATGCCGGGCATCGACACGGCCACGCGGCTGGCAATGGGCGCCGCCATCGTCGCCCTGGCCGGGGTGTTCTTCGTGATCGCGGGCATCGCGAAGCTGGGCGCGGTGTCCAGCCTCATCGCCAAGCCGGTGCTGCGCGGCTTTGCGCTGGGCCTGGCGCTGACCATCGTGGTCAAGCAGCTGCCCAAGGTGCTGTCGGTGCAGCCGGCGCACAGCGACTTCTTCCGCCTCTTCGCCGGACTGGCCGGCGAATGGCGGCACTGGAACCTGGCCGGCGCGGCGATGGCCTTGGCCGCGTTGCTGCTGCTGCGCGGGCTCTCGCGCTGGCGCGCGGTGCCGGCGGCGCTGCTGGTGATCGTGGCCGGCATCTTGCTCGACGTGAGCGGACTGTGTCACGCGTGGGGCGTGGCCGCCGTGGGGCCGATCTCGCTCGACTTCTCGCACCCCGGCGTGCCGCAACTCGACCGCGCGCAATGGCAGAACCTGGGCGGGCTCGCGTTCGCGATGGCGCTGATCCTCTATGCGGAGTCATACGGCTCGATCCGTACCTTCGCCATGCGCCACGGCGACAACGTATCGGCCAACCGCGACCTGCTGGCGCTGGGCGGCGCGAACATGCTGTCGGCGCTGTTCCAGGGCATGCCGGTGGGTGCGGGCTATTCGGCCACCTCGGCCAACGAATCGGCGGGCGCGCAGAGCCGCGCGGCGGGCATCGTGGCGGGGCTGGTGGTGGGGGTGGCGGTGTTCACGCTGCTGCCGTGGATCGCGCACACGCCCGAGCCGCTGCTGGCGGCCATCGTGATCAACGCGGTGAGCCATTCGCTCAACCCCTCGGCGCTGCGGCCGTATTTCCATTGGCGACGCGACCGCCTGGTGGCGCTGGTGGCGGTGGCCGCCGTGCTGGTGCTGGGCGTGCTCGACGGGCTGCTGGCGGCCATCGGCGTGAGCCTGTTGCTGCTGCTGCGCGGCTTCTCGCGGACCACGGTGAGCTGGCTCGGCCGGCTGGGGCAGAGCCACGACTATGTCGACACCGCCCGCCACCCCGAGGCGGCGGTGCCGCCGGGCGTGCTGATCGCGCGGCCCGAGGTGCCGCTGTTCTTCGGCAATGCCGATGCGGTGTTCGCGTCGATCCGCGCACGCATCGACGCCACGCCGGGCCTGCGGCGCATGGTGCTGAGCCTGGAGGAGTCGCCCGACCTGGACGCCACCAGCATCGAGGCGCTGTGCGACTTCGCGGCCTACGTGCGCGTGCGCGGCCTGCGCCTGTCGCTGGCGCGGGTGAAGGACGACGTGCGCGACCTGCTGGCCAAGGTGAACTCGCCCGATCTGCACGCTGATGTCTATGCGCCTTGGAGCGTGGACGATGCGGTGCAGCCAGAAAACAGGACACCACGCCCTTCTTGATCACGTGCCGCAGGAGGCCGCGTGTTAGACCGTGTGGATTTCAGTTCTTGGGGTGTGGTTTCGGCTCGCGGCTTTCGCGCAGAGCTTTAAGCCGTGGTTCCGCCTGACCTGGTGGAATCTGACCTTCTGCCTCCAGTCGCTTGAGGCGCCGTTCATCTGCCCGATTCAGAGCATCTTTGAGCATTGCCATCTTGCGATCGTTGCAGGGCTCGCAGTCGTAGTAGCTTCCAGGGTCAGTCGTGGGTCCAAGCGCCTCGTCCAACTCTGCGGTACTGATTCTCCCCGTGGGCTCGATGCCGATAGCGAGGATTTTTCCGTTCTTGAAAGTAACGAGCGCACTGCCCTCACATCCGGTTTCTTGCGCCTGCGGCACGAGATACGACCTCTTTGAGACCCTGCGCATATGACGTAGCGCATAGAGCACATCTTCGACAGTCAAGACAACATCGTGACAATCTAGAAGATCCTTGTTCTCCCACGCTGTTCTCCCCGACGGGTTATCGATCTTGATCGACCTTACGAAGGCTGCCGGATAGCGCTTGTCTGCCGCGTGAACCGACGGGGCCAAAGAGACGGTAGCCAGCGTTACCGCAAGAGCGATGACTTTTCTCATGGCGTCGGGACCACCAAATTCCAATTCGCACCTTGTGCCTCTGTCGTATTTTTTCTGCTGGCTTCAGGATGTCGGAATATCTCGCTCGGTGCGATCTGCATTGAGTCCTCGAGCGCCTTGACATGCCACGAAAGTGCTTGGTTCTGGGCGGTGGTCGCAGGGTAGTCCCGCGGAGAGCACTTTCCGGTGATCAGGCACCTCGCCTTCAGCGGCCCGACATGGTTCGTGCGCTGGTAGATCGCGGCGGTCTGGTAAATAGTGCCATCGGTGTCGACAAGAAAGTGCGCGCCATTGGCCTTTGGGCGTGTGTAGCTGTTCAGCGAGGATGCTGAAGTTTCCGCATCGGTCTGGTGCACGACGATGCCTGTGATCGTGCTTGTACGCCTACCGCGTTCGATCGCAGGGCTACGCGCATTGCGGACTTTCGCGTGAATGATCATTCCATCCGGGTCAATTTGAATTGCCATACGGCCTCCCGGAAATTAATTTCTCGTTGTTGATGTGGGCACTCCGGGACATGCAGGTCATCAACCTGCAGGCTTGCTTCGATGTGCCCGCCCAGGATGATATCGACCCGAACATTTGATTTGTAGCGGCCCGAGTTGCCGCTTTTCTGCGTCACCGCAGACGCAGCATTCGGGTCGGTCAGCGCAATGCGGCCTGCCGCCTGAACTCGCCAGGGCTGCCGCCCGTGTGCTCGCGAAACACGCGGCTGAGTGCGAGAGGTTGCCGAAGCCCGAGGCCGGCGTGGAGGCCTTCACGGAGCTGCGCTGGATCACGGTGCAGACGACGCCGCGCCACTATCCGTTCTGAGCTTCTGCGCGGCTGGTTTCAGCTGGCCAGGAAGTCGGGCTGGCGGAATTTCTTCTCCAGGAACTGCCCGTTGGCCACCAGCGCGGCGGCATCGCTCGACGCCACGTTCGCGACGATCTCGCGCAGCTTGGCATCGAGCAAGCCCAGCTGTTCGCCCAGCAACTGGCGCGCCGTCTTGCCATCCTTCACCGCATGCGTCATGCGGAAGGCCGGCGGCAGCGCGACGTAGTTGGCGAGGGTCTCGGGCAGGTAGCGCAGCACGGTCTCGCGCACGGTGAACAGGTCGTCGCCGTGCGAGCCGGCGCCCACCAGCCGCGGCAGCACCTCGCCCACCGAGCCGCGCACGTTGTCCAGGCTCTTGCGCATGTCCTCGGTCAGGTGCGGCTGCGCCTGCGCGACCACGCGGTCGAGGCGCTCCAGCGTCTGCTCCACGCTGAGGCTGTCTTCTATGCGGCGCTCCAGCTCGGGCGCCTTGCGGCCCATCAGCCAGCCGGCCACGTACAGGCCGGCGGTGATCAGCAGCCAGCCCCGGTCGATCACGCCCGCGAACAGCAGCGCCGGCCCCAGCAGCGCCAGCGCGCAGCCCAGGATGTTGCCGTTGCCGTACAGGAACAGCAGCGCGCGCAGCTTCAGCGAACGCTCCGGCATCACTGGTAGCCCCGGATTTCCTTGAACACCTGCGCCAGCCGCAGCTTGCGGCCGTCGAATTCGCGGCCGCCCGAAAGCTGCGCGATCTGCCGCATCTCGTCCACGTTGCCTTCGCCGAACAGGATCGGGAAGATGCGCGCCGGCAGGCCGCTTGCGGCGTAACGGTCGCGGAACTCGCCGGGCCGCAGGCCGGAGTTGTTCTCGCCGTCGGTCAGCAGCACGATGCTGACGAAGCGCCCGGGGTCGTTCTGCTGCTCCTGCCGCGCGAGGTCTTCGGCGGCGGCCAGCGCCGAGTAGATGGCGGTGCCGCCGTCGGCCTTCATGGCATCTGCGCGCTGGCGCAGCTCGGCGCGGGCGCTGTCGATCTGGTCGGCGTCGAAACGCACCCACACCGGTGCCTGCACCTGCGTGGCGAAGGTGATGAGCACCACGCGCTCGCGGCTCTGGAAGGCGCTGTAGCGCGTGCTGGCGGTGGCCGCGGCGGTGCTGGCTGCATCGGCGCCGGACAGCAGCTTGAGCGCCTCGCGCATCGACTCCAGCCGCGCGCCCTGCATCGAACCGCTGAGGTCGAGCACGAAGATCGAGGTGGCGGGCTTGCGCCACTGCGACTGGTAGGTGCCGAGCACCGCGTCGATCACCTCCAGCCGGTTGGGAAAGCCCAGCTCGGCCACGGCGGCGGTGGGCAGCGCGCTGGCGGCGGGCACCTCGGGGTTGGCGGGTCGCAGGAAGGCGGCCGACAGCGCGTCGCGCTGGAACGGCGCGGCCTTGAGCGCGCCGACCAGCTGGGTATAGGCGTCTCGCTTGCGGTCGTTGAGCAGCATCAGCGGATAGTCGGCCGAGATCATGCCGTCGCGCGGATAGATCAGCGCGAGCTGGTCGGCCTTGGGCAGCTTCTCGTTGGCGCGCAGGATCACAGCCTCGTAGTTGACCATCGCGTCGATGGCGGACGGGTCTTTCACGTAGGCGTCGGCCAGCCAGCCAGAGCTGCCCGCCGTGAGCTTCTGGCCCGAAAGAAAGGCCTTGAGCGTTTTCTCGTCCACGTCCTGCGCCGTCAGGTCTTCCGTCTTGCCGGCCAGCGCGGAGGCCACGGCGAACAGCGCGCTCATGCCGGTGTTGGAGCTGGTGGCGTTGGTCATGCCGTAGCGCAGCTGGCCGGAGCCCGCGGCCTTGGCAATTTCGGCCCAGCCCGGCGGCTTCTTGTTCCAGCCGAGCTGCGCAGCCTTGGCGTTCTTCACGCCGAGCGCAATGCGCGAATAGAAGAGCTTGTCGCGCGCCAGCGGCTTGGTCTGCAGCGCCAGCGCCGGGTACGCGCCGTTGGGCGGCAGGATCGCGTCGAAGCGCTCGCCGGCGTTGATGCGCTCGACGATGTCCAGCGTGCCGGCGTACGAGAACTTCACCTCCACGCCCGCAGCCTTGGCGGCATCGACGATGGGGCCTTCCAGGTCCTTCAGCTCCGAGCCCGCGAGGATGGTGAAGGCGGCTGTATCTGCTACAGCCGCCGCGGTGCCCTGCGGTTCATCCCTGCCGCAAGCCGCAAGGCCCAGCGACAACGCCGCCAGCAGCGTCAGCGCCAGCCGGCGCGGCCACAGGCTCACAGCGCGACCTCGCCGCGCGGCTGCTGCAGCGCCTCGTTCGTTTCCTGGCGGCGCACGCGGTCGAGGTAGGTGCGGCTCTTGGCGACTTCATTCGTCAGCGTGTCCACCGTGGTCTGCATGGAGTCGAGCGCCCGGCTCTTGAAGTCGGCGATCGTGTCCATGGTCTGGTAGATGTTGGCAAAGGCCTGCTGCAGCTTGGCGATCTCGATGGTGCTGGAGGCGGCCTGCTGGTGGATGGCGCTGCTCTGGTCGCGCAGCATCTCGCTGGTGCTGGCGATGAGGTTGCCGGTGGTGGCGTTGAGCGCGCTGATCTGGTCGAGCACCAGCTTCTGGTTCGACAGCGCCTGCGCCACGATCACCGCGGTGCGCAGCGCGGCCACGGTGGTGGTGGTGGCGCGGTCCACGCCCTTCATCAGCTCCAGGTTGTTCTTGCGGATCATGTCCAGTGCCAGGTAGCCCTGGATGTTCACCGCGAGCTGCGTGAGCAGGTCGGTGACCTTCTGGCGAGCGTAGAACAGCATTTCCTCGCGGATCACGCGGGCCTTCTCGGGGTCGGTGGTTTCCAGCGCGCGCGCCTTGGCGTCGAGCTGGCCGTCGAGCGCCTTGCCGATGTGCACGTACTTTTCGAGCCGCTCCATCAGCGTCCAGAGGTTGACCTTTTCCTGCTCGATGGCGGTGTTGTCGCGCAGCAGCTCGTCCTTGCCGCGCTTGAGCGATTCGATGATCGCGTTCAGGTGCGACTGCGACGACTGGTAGCGCTCGAAGTAGGCCAGCAGCTTGTTGCCCAGCGGAATGATGCCCAGCAGCTTGCGCGCCGAGAACAGGTCGCCCTGCTTCGAGGGATCGAGGTCTTCCACCTGGTGGCGCAGGTCGATCAGCGACTGGCCGATCTGCGCGCCCTTGTCGAACAGGCCGTTTCGCAGCGAGCCCACGGGCCGTTCGAGCATGCGGTTCGACACCGACGCCGAGGCCTCGATGTCCTTGCTGCCCATCGAATGGATGCGCTCCACCGCTTCCTTGAACTGCGGATGCTGGCTGTCGTGCTGGGTGATGTCGTCGATGAAGCGCGCCACCTGCGCGTCGAGCTCGGCCAAGTCCTCGGGCTTCAGGCGCACCTTGCCGCTGGCCGATTCGACCGGCACCGGCGCGACGGGCGCGGGCGGCTCCAGCGTGAAAGCCTGGGGCGGCTGCAGGTCGATGGGAGCGGCAGCGGTGGTGGTGGTTGCGGTGGTGACAGGCGCGTTCATGGTCGATCCTCGGTTCGTTCGTTGTGTGTTTGTTCGTTCGCTTGCTGATTCACTTGAAGCGGGCTTCGATGCCCGCGGTCATTCGTTCGAGCCACTCGAAGCTCGGCGGGTCGATCACGTCGACCAGCACCTCGGGCACCTTCACGCCGCGCGCGGCCCAGGTCTCAGGGCCCTTGGTGTCGCCGCCGGTGCGGTAGCCGTATTCGTGGGCCAGCTCGCGCAGGGCCGGGTCGTTCTCCAGCGCCGCACCCAGGCGCGCACCGGCCGGCGTGTAGGGCACCAGCACATGCTTGGAGAAGACGGTGGGCTTGGGGTACATCAGCACCATGTCGCTCTTGAGCCGGTCGGGGTTCTTGAGCCAGAACTCGACCATCTGCGACTCGTAGGCCACCAGCAGCGGCGCCTTGCCCATGCCGAGCGCCAGGTAGTCTTCGAACGGGCCGGCCGACGACTGCTCCTGGAAGCCCTGCCGCAGGAAGAGCGGCGCGACCACCGGCATGACACGGTCCACGTCCTGCTGGCTCTGCACGATCTGCTGGCTGTTGGCGAGGTAGCTCGCCAGCGCAAGGTACATGGCTGCCGAGTTTGAGGTGCGCACGTCGGTCGAGTTGATGAGCAGCGACTTGCTGGTGGAGAACGCGCTGCTCGCCTTGAGCTCCTTCCAGCGCGTGCCCTTCTCGATCATGGCCATCAGGCCCGGCAGGTCGACCACGTAGTAGAAGTCACCCTGCTTCTGCGCAATGCCGTTGGCCACCAGGATCTCGGCTATCGGCCGCCAGCTGGCCAGCACGATGGGCGTGTAGAACGGGTTGAAGACGTTGGGCGCCTTGGCCAGCGTCTTGAGCTGCGCCGCGGCAGGCGCGCCCGAGGGGAATCCGAAGTCGAACTTGCTGGCGTCGTAGCGGCTGGCAATGGCGCGGGAGCCGGCCTTCTCGACCACAACCGTAATGCCCTGCGCGGCAAGGGCCTTCTGCACGCGCGAGTCGGCAAAGAAGGTTTCTTTCTCCGAGCCGATCAGGCCGCGCAGCGTGACCTGTTTCTCTTGCTCGATGCGGGCCGCCGCGGCGGTGGCCGATTCATCGTGCAGGCGGGTGTTCGAGTACCAGACGCCGCCCGCCACCGCGGCCAGCAGGACCGCGGCCAGCACCGGCGCGATCAGCTTGCGAATTTCCAAGTCTCATGCTCCTCGCCCCCTGTGAGCGGGGGTCGAGAAACATTCTGCCGACGCAATATGACGAAATATGACAGTCAGGTGTCAGCGGCGATCCGGGCGGTGATGTGCAGGAATTTCTCTACGTCGGCCACCGAATTGCAGTGCAGCGGCGACACCCGCACCGTGCCCGCTATGCCGAAGGATTCGAGCATGCGCTTCGAATAGATGCTGGTGGCCACGCGCTCGTACACGGTCACGCCGTGCTTCGCATACTCGACCACCGCCTGTGTGCAGTCGATGCGGTCGAAGCCGATGCCCAGGATCAGGTCGCGCTTCGTCAGGTCCTCGTGGTCGAGGAACACCTCCACGCCGCGCATCTCGCGCATGCCGGTGGCGTTCTCGTTGCCGTCCAGCAGCACGGCAAGCAGCGCGCGCTCATGCAGCTCGATGTGGGTGATGCCGGACACGAAGAGGCCGCGGCGGTCGGTGGCGTCGGTGAAATGCCCGCCGAGCCAGCACACGTAGTCGACGATCTCGGTGAGCACCGCGAACTGCCAGGGTGCCGAGCTGCCCAGGTCCCAGTAGCCGGCCTTCTTGCCGGCCAGCTTGTGGTGCGGCAGCACCGCCGCACGCTCGGACAGCCACGACAGCCCCGAGCCCCGGCAGCCGAAGAACTTGTAGGGCGCGAGGTTGATGCCGTCCACCGGCGTCTTCTGCAGGTCGATGAGGCCGTGCGGCGCGTGCTGCACGGCGTCGACCAGGATGTAGAGGTCGGGCTTGATCTCGCGCGCGCGGCGCACGATGGCCTCCATGTCGAGCTTGGCGCCCGAGATGTTCGACGCGTAGATCACATTGAGCAGGCAGGTGTCCTTGTCGACCAGCCGCACGATCTCTTCCACGTCGATGCCGCCGGTAACGGGGTTGCTCGGCGCCACCCGCAGTTCGCGGCCCAGGCGCTCGGCGTAGAGGCTCATCGCGTCGAAGGCCGAAGGGTGTTCGAGCACGGTGGTGACCATGTTCGTGCCCGGCACGTTCTCGGCAATGGCGCGCACCATGTCGAACATGGCGCCCGACGCGGAGAACGAGGCGTACACGCTGCCGCCCTTGGCATTGAGGATGGTGCGCAGGTCTTCGCTGCCCCTGGCCTGGATGTCCTGCAGCTCGACGGCCGTGGCGTGGATGCGCTCGGCGTTGTCGGGTATGGCGTCGACCTGCGCGAAGCGCTCGACCGCCGCCTTCAGCCGGAACGATCCGCCGGCGTTGTCGAAGTACAGGCGCTCGCGCCCGTGGTGGTCATGCTCGACGCCGATGAAGCGCTGCTGCACCTCGCGCATCAGCTCGTCGGAGAAGGCCAGGCCTCGCGGGTATTGCTGTTGGAGTTCGGCTGCCATCGGTCAGACGCCCTTGTTGTTGGGGTTCTTGTAGATCTCGCGCACCGCGTCCGTCATCGGGAAATTCAGATTCGCGTTCTTCGGCGGGATCGGCGACATGAACCACTTGGTGTAGAGCTGTTCGATGGCGCCCGACTTCATCAGGCCAGTGACGGTCTCGTCGACGAGTGCCTTGAACTGAGGGTCGTCCTTGCGCAGCATGATCCCGTAGGGCTCCTGGCGCAGAGATTCCTTGAGGATCTTGTAGTCGCCCGGGTTGGTCGAGCTGGCGATCATGCCGGCCAGTTGCACGTCGTCGAGCACGTAGGCGTCGGCGCGCCCGCTGGACAGCAGCAGGAAGCCGTCCGATGTGTCCTTGCCGGCGATCTCGTGGACTTCGATGGCGCCGTTCTTGCGCACGCCGCGCAGCAACTGGATCGAGGTGCTGCCGGTGACGGTGGCCACGTTCTTGCCGTTCAGGTCTGCGAAGGTGTTGATGCCCGAGTCCTTGCGCACCGCGGCGGTGATGTTGGTCACGAAGTGACTGGGCGCGAAGTCGACCTGCTGCTGGCGCTGGGTGGTGTTGGTGGTGGTCGCGCAGTCGAGGTCGACCGTGCCGTTCTGCAGCAGCGGAATACGGTTGGCCGAGTTGAGCATGGTGTAGCGCACATCGAGCTTGGCCAGGCCCAGCTTGGCCTTCACCGCGTCGACGATCTTCAGGCAGATGTCGTTGGTGAAGCCGATGGACGCGCTGTCGGAGCCGAGCTTGTACGAGAAGGGGATCTGGCTGTCGCGCCCGCCGATCTGGATGATGCCACTGTCCTTGACCTTCTGAAGCGTGCCGCCTTCCTGGGCGCTGGCGGCGCCGCAGGCGAAAGCGAGGGTGAGGCCGAGCGCGAGGGGCAGTTTCCTGAGGTCCATGGTGGTTCCTTGAAGAGTCGATGACGTTGGCTTGGGCGAATCTTCTGCCTCGCATTGAATTTCTAAAAGCGATTTTTTGTGATCGAATTACATGAATTAAAGAGATTCGTTCGCCCAATTTCCGGGAGCCTCGCACCGTGATGACCTTCAAGCAACTCGAAGCCCTCTACTGGATCGCCCGGCTGGGCGGCTTCGCCCAGGCGGCCAACCAGCTGCATGCCTCGCAGTCGGCCATTTCCAAGCGGGTGCACGAACTGGAGCTGTTGTTCGACACCGAGCTGTTCGACCGCAGCCAGCGCACCGCGCGGCTTACCGAGAAGGGCGAGGAGATGTACGTGCTCGCGCAGAAGCTGCTGGCGCAGCGCGACGCGGCCATCGAGCAGTTCGGCAAGCCCGGCGTGGTGGAGCGGCGCATCCGCATCGGCGTGACCGAGCTCACGGCCATGACCTGGCTGCCGCGGCTGGTCGGGCTGATCCGCCAGCACTACCCCAAGGTGATCTTGGAGCCCGACGTGGACGACAGCCTGAAGCTGCGCGACAAGCTGCGGGCCGACGAGCTGGACCTGGTCATCGTGCCCGAGACCTTCGCCGACTCGCGCATGCCGCACAAGGTCATCGGCAAGGTCAGGAGCATGTGGATGTGCAAGCCCGGGGTGGTGCCCGCCACCGGCACCATGCGGCTGCACGAGCTGGCGCGGCACCGCATGCTGGTGCAGGGCAACAGCTCCGGCACCGGCCGCGCCTACGACACCTGGATGAAGGAACAGGGCGTGCAGCCGGCCGACGTGATCGTGGTGAGCAACCTGGTGGCGCTGACCGGGCTCACCGTGTCGGGCCTGGGCGTGAGCTACCTGCCGCGCCAGTGCCTGGAACCGCTGGTGGCGGCCGGCATGCTCGCGGTGATCGAGGTGACGCCCGCGCTGCCGCTGGTGCACTACGTGGCGATGCACAAGGGCGAGCACCGCAGCGCCCTCACCTCGTCGATCGTGATGCTGGCGCAGGAGTGCTGCGACTTCTCGAGGATGTTCCAGGCGCAGCCGGCGGCGGAAGACGAGGCGCGCGGCGGCTGAAGGCTAGGCGGAAGGGGCGGCCGGCGTGGCGCCGTGCGTGTCCTGACGGGCCGCACAAGAAAAAAAGCCGGGACAATGCCCGGCCTTGGGTCTCGCGCAGCGAGTTACTGGAGCCCTATTTCGCCGCGAGCGAAGAGCGGTAGTCCAGGGCGTACGCCAGCTTGCCGGGCTTGGCGGCCGTCATCGGCGTGTTCAGGTCATTGAAGGTCGTGGTGTCGAACGTCGAGAGCTTGCCCATCTGCAGCGCAGTCAGGCCCGACGAACCGATGATGGTGGCGTCCGGGGTCGCGTTCATCAGGCCCGAGGCGGTCTGGATGGCCTGCAGGTAGCTCGTCGCATCGGTCAGCTTGTAGGCCGAGAGCTTGAGGCTCTGCGGCGCGGCCTGCAGCCATTCAGACCAGTAGAACTCCAGGAACTCGGTGCTGTTTGCCGGCTGCTTGTAGCCGAGGTCGCGAGTGAAGTACAGCAACGCGCGGTACGGATCGTCCTTCAGCCCGTTGCTCAGGCCCAGCAGCGGCGGCAGTTCGGCCGGCGTGATGGGGCTGCCGTCGGGCAACTTGAGCCACACGAACTTGTTCTGGCGCATCGTGCGCCAGAAGCTGGCGTTGTTCAGGTCCATGTAGTGGCCCTTCTTCACCACCTTGACCTTGACTTCGGGGCCGCCGCCGTTCGGCGCTTCCCAGAAGCTGGTGAGGGTATGGTGGCCGTCCGTCAGGTACAGCGCGCCGCGCGGGCCGACCACGGCGGACTTCAGCGCGGTGATGTCGAAGGCATTCTTGGTCGAGCAGGTGAAGCTGCCGGGGTCGGTCAGCAAGGAAGTGCCCGCGATGACCGTCGAGCCCTTGGCACCGTCGGTCAGGCCCACGGCTTCGCAGTAGTCGTCGAATTCCTTCTTCCACTGCGTCGAGTCGTTGCCGGCCGAATCCTTGGTTTTGCGGTAGCGCCCCTGCTTGTAGTAGATCTGGTCGTAGCCGATGGCCGGCTGCGTGGGATGCGCGTCGCCGATGCGGATGTCCATGGCGCTGCCGACGGTGGCCGACGCATAGGTATTGCTCACCGCAGGCACCGGCAGCACACGGCACACACCCGAGATATGCGTAGCCGCCACGCCCGTGCTCGCACCCGAGCCGATGTAGTACGCCGTCTGCTTGCCCACGGGCAGCAGCACGCGTCCGATCTTCTGGCTGTCGGCCCACTGGCCGGCGACGAGGCCGTTCATGCCTGTGACGGGGGAGGTCGCCGAGCCGCCGATGCCCGCGTTGGCGCTGAGCTTGACGTCGTTGTCGATGGTGTCGGTCTGTAGCAGGTTGGCGCCGATCGACACGAAGTTGCGCTGCGTGCGGCCAGTGAGCACGCCGGTGGCGGCGTCGAGTTCGGGCTGGCTGCACAGCCATTCGCCGTCCAGCGCGGTGGCGGCCAGCGCGGTGGTCGCGCTCTGCAGCACCCAGGTGCCGGTACGGAAGCTGCCGTCGGCGGCGGTGGTTGCAAATTCGTCGGCGAGCAGCGTGGCCGCGCCAGACTGCGCGTTGACCATGACGCGGCCGATGCGCTGGCCGCCCAGGGTCAGCGCCAATGCGCCGGGGTAGGTCTTCTGGTCGTCTTCGGCGGCGAGCAGGCCAGCCTGGCCCGAACTGCAGCTGTCGGCATAGGCCTGGCCCATGCAGGCACGTACGCTGCCGTCGGCCTTGATGCTCAGTTGGCCGAAGTCGGATGCGGGGGCGCCCTGCACCATGCCCTTGGCGTTGTACGCGCTGGTGAGCTTGATGAAGTTGTACACGCCGGCCAGGCGCGCCATGTCGGCCACGCCCTGGTTCGATGCGGCGATCTCGCCCTGCAGCACCGCGCCGTTGCCCGCCTTGAGGTTGGGCACCTGCGCCAGCGAACCGCTGAGCAGGCTGCCGTCGAGCTGGAAGCGCAGGCTGAGCTTGGGCAGCGCGGCGATCAGTGCGTCGGGCACGCCGGTGCCGGCGATGGCTGCGAAGTTGCTGGCCAGCAGCGAACCGTCGGCCTGGGTGGCGTAGCTTGCGCTCACCGAGCCTGCGAGGCCGAAGCGCGAATCGACGAAGCGCAGCGTGAGCTTGCCGGCGGCAGGCTGGTCGAGCGTGATGGACACGGTGTCGCCGAAGCTGGCAGTGCCCGTGTATTGCGAGCCACCCGCGAGCGGCTGCAGCGCCGAGGGCTGCGAGCCCTGGTTGCCGTTGCCCGAAGCACCGGCAACAGGAAAGAAATTACCTCCTCCACCACCACCGCCGCCGCAGGCAGCGAGCGAAATGGCCGCGATGCCGGCCAGGCCCGCGACGCGAGCACAAGTCCATTTAATTTTTGTCATGAGAGTCCACAGAAAGGGGCTGAACACGCCGGGACAAGCCTTGACCCGGAGCTGCTGAAAGCGGCCCGATTTTGTGAACTTAAGGTGACAACTTTGTGAATAACCGTAAGCAAAGGGCTCCAGCCGACGAGCGGCCTAGGCCCCGCGCGTCAGCATCCGCCCCGCGCGCGCCAGCACGCGCGCCTCGGCCTCGCCGCCGCGATAGGCCAGCACGCCGTTCACGAACACGCGCTCCACGCCCAGGCTCACGCCGTGCGGCTTGTCGTAGGTGGCGGTGTCGGCGATGGTCTCGGGGTCGAACACCACCACGTCGGCCATTGCACCAGCGCGCAGCAAGCCGCGGTCGGCGATGCGCATGTTGCGCGCGGTCATGCCGGTCATCTTGTGCACCGCCTGTTCCAGCGTGAACAGCCGGCGCTGGCGCCAGTAGCGCGCGAACACGCGCGGGAACGCGCCCCACAGGCGCGGATGCGGATGGCGGTCGTGCGGCAGGCCGTCGCTGCCGATCATGGTGAGTGGATGCGCAATGACGCGCTCCACGTCTTCCTCCTGCATCTGGAAGTAGCAGGCGCCGCCGGGCTTCAACCGCAGGCAGGCCTCCTGCTCGGTGGTGCCCCACTCGCGCGCGATGTCGGAAATGAGCCGGCCGGTCATCTCCGGATGCGGGTCGGACCAGGTGAGCAGCACGTCGATCACGCCGTCGACCAGGTCCTCGCGCAGCACCGTGGAGCCGGCCACGTAGGGATACACGTCCATCGCGATCTTCTGGCGCTGCGCGAGCGACTCGATCAGCGGCAGCGTTTCCTTGGTGCGGCCCCAGTTGGCGGGGCCGGCGCACTTGTGGTGCGAGATGACCAGCGGCACGCCGGCAGCGAAGGCCGAGTCGCCGGCCTCGTGCAACGCCTCGATGATCTGCTGCATCTCGCTGCGCAGGTGCGTGGCGTACACACCGCCGTGGCGTGCCACCACGCGCGCCAGCGCCGTGACCTCTTCGGCGGGCGCGGCAAAGGCTTCCTCGTAGAACAGGCCCGAGGACATGCCGTGCGCGCCGTCGGCCATGCAACTGTCGAGCAGCGCTTCCATGCGCGCCAGTTCGTCGCCGCTTGCCGGCCGGTCGAGCGCTTCCATGGTCGCAAAGCGCAGGGTGGTGTGGCCCACCAGCGCGGCCACGTTGAGCGCGGGTTGTATCGCATCGACCGCGGCGCGGTACTCGGTCATGGTCGCGTGTTTGAACGAATCGGCACCCAGCAGCGTAAGTGGCGGCAGCGATTGCGGCGTGCGGTACGGCGCGAGCGAAATGCCGCAGTTGCCCGTCACCACGGTGGTGATGCCCTGCGACACCTTGGGCAGGCACAGAGGGTCGCGCAGCACGATGGCGTCGTCGTGCGTGTGCGCGTCGATGAAGCCGGGTGCGATGACCTTGGCACGACAGTCGACGATGTCGATGTTGGCCAGCGCCAGGCCTTGCGGCAGCCGCTCGCGCAGGCCCTCGCCGAGCGCGACGATGCGGTCGCCCTGCAGCAGCACGTCGCCGGGCCACGAAGGGCCGCCCGAGCCGTCGACCACCAGGCCGCCTTCGAGCAGCACAGCCTTCGATGATGTGTTGTTGTCAGCCATGCTTGACTCCTCCGCCGTCCCAGCTCTGCAGCGGATGCGTGGTCGCATCGATGCCGTGCCGCTGGAATGCGTCGCGCGCGCGTTGCAGGCGCTGCACCGCGGGTTCGCCGCGCCGCTGCGCCACGAGCACCGTCAATATCTCGATGGCCGTGAGGTGCGTCAGGTAGGCGTCGATGCCCACGTGCATCACCGCGTCGTCGGGCACCGACAGGCCCAGAAGAAAGTCCGCCTTGGCCGCGAGCGCCGTGCCGGGCCGCGTGAGCGCGACCACCTTGGCACCCTGCCCACGCGCGATGTCCACCGCATCGAGCAGCGACGGCATGCCGCCCACGTGCGAGATGGCGATGACCACGCCGCCCGGCCGCTGTGCAGCACCGGCCACCTGCTGCAGGTGGTAGTCGGCCCAGGCATTGGCCGACAGGCCCAGGCGGAAGAGCCGCGCCTGCAGGTCGTTGGCCATGAACCAGGAGGTAGCGCCCGCGCCGTACAGGTCCACGTGCGGCGCCGCCGCGATGGCCGCCACCGCGCCGTCGAGCACCTGCATGTCGAGCTGGCCGCGCACGCCCGACACCGACGCCGCCGCGCTGCGCGCGATCTTGCCGACCACTTCGTCCGCCGCGTCCTCGATGTTCACGCGGCGGTGCAGCGGCGAGCCGCCCAATGCCAGTTCCTGCGCGAGCGCCAGCTTGAATTCGCGCAGGCCGGCAAAGCCGAGGTCGCGGCAGGTGCGCATGATGGTCGGCACCGAACTGCGCGAGCGCTCGGCCAACTGCTCGAAGCTTTCTTCGAGCACGCGGTCGGGGTCTTCGAGGATCAGGTCGAGAATCGCGCGCCGCGTCGCCGGGGCGTCGCTGCGTATCTGCGCGATTTTCTGGAGCAGGGAGGGTGTCATCGGTGCGCGCTCAGAAGTGCATGGCGACGGCGTCGCTCACGCGGTAGTCGTTCTCGACCACCGGCATCCAGTGCCATTTGTCGAAGGTGGTGCAGGGGTGCGAAATGCCCAAGCCGACACGGTCACCCACCTTGGGCGCCTCGGCTTCCTCGCTCGCATCCCAGCGC
Organism: Variovorax sp.; assembly: GCF_965279555.1. Classification (NCBI taxonomy): domain Bacteria; kingdom Pseudomonadati; phylum Pseudomonadota; class Betaproteobacteria; order Burkholderiales; family Comamonadaceae; genus Variovorax; species Variovorax sp. The sequence continues at coordinate 3,877,068 of NZ_OZ257247.1, forward strand.
AGGTAGGCGTGCTGGTCGTTCAGCGCGGTGATCTTCCAGCCGGCAGGCACTGCAGCCGGTTGCAAGGCGCCGCGCGCCGCACGCGCGATGGGCACGGGCAGCGAGAGGTCGAAGGAGATGTCGCGCTTGCCCACGGCCAGGATCGCCAGGCCGGGCTCGGGGCGCGACTGCACCGTGGCCCAGACTTCCATCGCGGGCACCAGGCTCTCGCCGCAACCGCAGCCCAAGCGCTCGTCCACCGCGCTCACCATGCGCTTGTAGAAGCCGTGGTCATGCGTGACGTAGCAGCCCGAGCGCAGCAGTCCGCGCACCGGCGCGCCGAGCGCCGGCTTCAGCCGGCCGGCCACGAGGTCGAAGATGGCCGAGCCGCCGGCCGAGACCAGCACTTCGTCGGTCTCGAAAAGCTTCTGGGTGTCGCAATGGCGCGCCACGGCTTCCACGCGGTCCATCAGCACCTTGGCATAGGCTGTGTCGGGCTCGCTCTGGCCGGTGGCGCCCTGCCCTTCGTAGCATTCGATGCCCACGAGCCTGACAGCCTCGCTCGCACGCAGCCCCGTGGCCAGCGCGATGGCTTCCTCATGCGTGCGGCAGCCGGTGCGGGCGCCGTCCACGCCGATCTCGATCATCACCTCGAAGGGCACGCTGGCGGGATGGCGGTTCGACCAGTCCTCGATCAGCGCGAGCTGCGCAAGCGAATCGACGAGGAACACGATGCGCAGGTCGGCATGCTGGCTCAGCAGCATCTGGATGCCCGCAAGGTCTTCGTCGCTCACCACCTGGTTGGCAATGACCGTGCGGCGCGCGCCGGCCGCCACGCCAACAGCCAGTTGCGTGACGGTGGCGAAGGTCAGGCCCCAGGCGCCCGCGTCGAGCTGGCGCTGAAAGAGCTGCGGCGACATGGTGGTCTTGCCGTGCGGCGCGAGGTCGATGCCCCACTCGCGCACGCGCGCCTGCATCCAGGCCAGGTTGTGTTCCAGCGCCTCGCGCTTGAGCACGGCCAGCGGCAGCGGCAGGTCGCCGGCGAGCACGTTCCATCCGGCGGCGCCGACTTCGCTGCGGCGGCGCGGCGACTGCGTGCGCGGGTAGCCCTTGAAGTTGCTGCCCAGCAGCGGGTCGTTGAAATCGTTGGAGACGGTCACGTTCGTGTCGGTCATGGTCATGCGGCGATGTTGGAGAGCAGTTCTTTGCGGATGCAGGCGCTGTAGTGTCCTGCTGAAATTTCTTCGAGCGGCGGCACAGTCTGGGCGCAGGCTTCGATGGCATGCGGGCAGCGCGTGCGGAACACGCAGCCCGAGGGCGGCGAGATGGGGCTGGGAATATCGCCCTTCAGCGCGATGCGCTCGGTCGCCACCTCCGGGTCGGGCTTCGGGCTCGCGGCCAGCAGCGCCTGCGTGTAGGGATGCGAAGGCCGCGCGAACAGCTCGTCGGTGGTGGCGACTTCCATCACCTTGCCCAGGTAGAGCACCACCACGCGGTCGCACAGGTACTCGACCACGTCGAGGTCGTGCGAGATGAAGAGCATCGTGAGGCCCAGGCGCTCGCGCAGGTCGGCCAGCAGGTTGATGACCTGCGATTGAATAGACACGTCGAGCGCAGACAGCGGCTCGTCGGCCACGATGAACTCCGGCTCCACCGCCAGCGCACGCGCCACGCCGATGCGCTGGCGCTGCCCGCCGGAGAACTCGTGCGGAAAGCGGCTCGCATGCTCGGCGCGCAGGCCCACGGTTTCCAGCAGCTCGGCGATGCGTTTGTCACGCGCGGCCGCGCCCTTGTGCAGGCCGTGCGTGGACAACGCCTCGCCGAGGATGGCGCTGATGCGCATCTTGGGGTTCAGGCTGGCGTACGGGTCCTGGAAAATGATCTGCAGCTTGCTGCGCAGCTTGCGCATGCGTTCGCCCGACAGCGCGCCGATGTCGTCGCCGCGGTACAGCACCTGGCCGCTGGTGCGTTCGAGCAGGCGCAGCACGGTGCGGCCGATGGTGCTCTTGCCAGAACCCGATTCGCCGACGAGGCCCAGCGTTTCGCCGGGCTGGATGGCGAAGGACACGTCGTCGACCGCACGCACCGGGCGGTCGCTGCTGCCGAAGTATTTCTTGAGTCCGCGGACTTCGATGAGGGGAGCTGCGGTGGTCATCGTGAGGTCTTGGTTTTGGCTCCCTCCCCCGCTGGGGGAGAGTTGGGGTAGGGGCACGACGGCTCTGGATGAAGCACTGCGCCGAACGAACGCCGCTTGCCCCCATCCCAGCCTTCCCCCGGAAGGGGAAGGAGCAACACACCAGACAGCGTGCGGGTCATGCGACCCTCGCCAAAGGTTGCGCCGCCTGCACCCGAACGCAGCGCGCCTCGCGCCCATGATGGGTTTCGATCAGCGGTGGCATCGCCGCGCTGCACTCTGGCAACGCAAGGTCGCAGCGCGGCTCGAAGGCGCAGCCCGGCGGCGGCGCGAGCGGGCTCGACACCTGCCCGCGAATCGCGAACAGCCGCTTGGGCTTGGGCTGCCCCGGCAACCGCGCCTTGCCCGGCAGGCAGGCCAGCAGGCCTTGCGTGTACGGATGCTCGGGCTGCGCGAACAGCGGCCGCACGGGAGCGCTCTCGACCACGCGGCCTGCGTAGAGCACCACCACGTCGTCCGCATGGTGCGCGACCACGCCCAGGTTGTGGGTGATGAAGAGAATGCTCATGCCCGTCTCTGCCTGCAGCCGGCGCATGAGTTCCAGGATCTGCGCCTGGATGGTCACGTCGAGCGCAGTGGTGGGCTCGTCGGCGATCAGCAGCGTCGGGTCGCAGGCCATGGCCAGGGCAATCATCACGCGCTGCCGCATGCCGCCCGAAAGCTGGTGCGGATACTCGTGAATGCGCTGTGCTGCGGCCGGGATCTCGACCAGCTCCAGCATGCGCAGCGCATGGGCCAGCGCCGCCTTCCGGTCCAGGCCCTTGTGCAGGCGCACGCTCTCTGCAATCTGCTCGCCGATGGTGAACACCGGGTTCAGGCTGGTCATCGGCTCCTGGAAGATCATCGACAGCTGGTTGCCGCGCAGCGAGCGCATCTCGCGTTCGCCGATCTGAAGCAGGTCGAGTGTCTTGCCTTCGCGCGTCACGAACGACGCAGTGCCGCTGACCTGCGCGTTCGCCGTCTTGGGCAGCAGGCGCATCAGCGTGAGGCTGGTGACCGACTTGCCCGAGCCCGATTCGCCGACCAGCGCCGTCGTCTTGCCGGGCTGGATGGAAAAGCTCACGTCGGCCACCGAACGCACGAGGCCGTCTTCGGTGGGGAAGCTGGTGCTCAGGTTGCTGACCGCGAGGCGTGGAGTTGTGTTCGTCATCACGATGTTTTCTTGAGCTTCGGGTCGAGCAGGTCGCGCACGCCGTCGCCCAGCAATTGCAGCGACAGCGCCGTGAAGATGATCGCGAGCCCCGGGAACAGCACCACCCAGAAGGCCTGGTGCGCGTACTGCTGGCTGCCCGCGACCATGGTGCCCCAGGTCGGGATCTCGGGCGGCACGCCGACGCCGAGGAACGAGAGCCCCGCTTCCGCCAGGATGGCGTAGGCGAAGATGAAGGACACCTGCACCAGGATCGGCGACATCAGGTTCGGCAATATGTGCCGCCACAGGATGCGCGAGGTGCGCACGCCCAGCGCGCGCACGGCTTCGACGAACAGCAGTTCGCGCACCACCAGCGTCGAGGCCCGCACCACCCGTGCCACGCGCGGCGTGTACACCAGCACCAGCGCCAGCACGGTGTTGATGAGCGATGGCCCGAGGATGGCCACCAGCGCGATGGCCAGCAGGATGTCGGGGAAGGACATCATCGCGTCGACCACGCGCATCAGCGGCGTGTCGAGCCTGCGGAAGAAGCCGGCCATCAGGCCCAGGACCGTGCCGGCAACGACCGCGCCCAGCGCAGTGAGCGCCGCGATGGCCAGCGAGTAGCGCGCGCCGTGCACGATGCGCGAATACATGTCGCGGCCCAGCTCGTCGGTGCCGAGCAGGTGATCGGCGCTCGGCGCTTTCAGGCGTTCCAGCACGGCCGTGTCGTTGGGGTCGGCGGAGGCGAACAGCGGCGCGCCGATGGCCATGACGGCAATCACCAGCAGCACCAGCGCGGAGACCATCACGATGCGGCGGTGCATCAGCTGGCGGAGCATTCGGGGCATACGCATCGCTCAGACCTTCACGCGCGGATCGACCACCGCATACAACAGGTCGATCGAGAAATTGATGAGCACATAGATCGCGGCAATCACGAGCAGCGCACCTTGAATGACCGGGTAGTCGCGCCGCAGCACGGCACTGACCACGAGGTTGCCCACGCCGGGCAGGCCGAACACGGTCTCGGTGATGACGGCGCCGCCGATCATCAGCGCGACCGTGAGGCCGATCACCGTGACGATGGGCACCAGCGCGTTGCGCAGCGCATGCTTGAGCACCACCGTGCTTTCGCTCAGGCCCTTGGAGCGCGCGGTGCGCACGTAGTCTTCCCCGAGCACATCGAGCATCGAGGCGCGGGTGAAGCGGATGATGAGCGCGGAGTTCAGCAGGCCCAGTACCGCGGCCGGCAGCACCAGCGAATGCAGCCGCTCGGCCAGCGCCGCATCGGGTGCGCCATAGCCCGACACCGGGAACCAGCCGAAGGACACCGCGAAGATCTGTATGAGCACGATGCCCAGCCAGAAGCTCGGAATGCTCGCGCCCAGCATCGCGATGCCGGTGAACAGCTGGTCGACCGCGCGCCCGCGGAACACGGCCGAGACGATGCCGCACGGCACGCCGATCAGCGCCGCGATGGCCACCGCCATCAGCGCGAGCAGCGTGGTGGGTTCGGAGCGCTCCCACAGCGCCTGCGTCACGGGGCGCTGCAGGAAGATCGAAGTGCCCAGGTTGCCCTGCAGCACCTCGCGCAGCCAGAAGCCGAACTGCACGGGCAGCGGCTTGTCGAGGCCGTACTCTTTCTGCACGCGGGCGATGTCGGCGGCGGTGGCCTGGTCGCCCAGCAGCACCGAGACCGGATCGCCCGAGGCCGCGCGCGTGAGCACGAACACGAGCACCGCCACGATGGCCAGCACAACCAGCATGCCGGCCGCCCGGGAGGCGATGTAGCGGAACAGCGATTTCTTCATCACGCGGAAAACTCGATGGCTGCCGCGCTGCCCACTGCAACGTACTGGCCGGTGAACTGGATGTCGCCGCCCTTGACGCGGAAGACCGTCACGTTGTCGCCCTGCTTGTTGTGGCACACATAGAGGAAGCGGCCGCTCGGGTCGAGCGTGCAGCTGCGCGGGTAGTTGCCTCGCGACCATTCCTCGCGCACCAGCGTGGGCGCGCCGGAGCGTGCGTCGATCTTGAAGAGCGAGATCGAGTCGTGCAGGCGGTTCAGCGACACGAAGTGCCGGCCGTCCGGCAGCATGCGGATGCCCGATGCGTAGCTGGTGCCCTTGAAGCCCTTGGGCAGCGCGGAGGTCTCGCTCACCGGCGTGAGCACGCCGCTGGCATCGTCGTAGCGCATGAAGGCGATGGTCGAGGCCTCCTCGTTCACCAGGTAGAACCACTTGCCGTTCGGATGGAAGATGAAATGGCGCGCGCCCGAGCTTTCGGACACGGCCACCGTGCTGGGCTGGCTCAGCACGCCGGTGCCACGGTCGAAGCGGTACGAAATGACGCGGTCGAGCCCCAGGTCGGCCACCAGCACGAAGTTGCCCTTCGGGTCGGCATGCACCATGTGGGCATGCGGGCCGTCATGGTCGCTGGTGGCAAAGCCTTCTTGCGAACGCGCGGCGGCCGGCACCACGTCGGCGCCGGGCTTGCACGCGGTGGCACCGCAGGCGTCGGCATCCTTGTAGACGACGGCGGCGCGGTCGGTGTCGGGCGTGCCGTCGGCGCGCAGCGCGATCACGCTGATGTCTCCGCTGGCGTAGTTGGCGGTGAAGAGAAAGCGCCCATCGGGGTGCACGCTGATGTAGGCCGGGTCCTTGCCGCCGCAGGCCGTCTCGGAGACGAACGACAGCGCACCATCGGCGCCGATCCGGAAGGCCGAGACCGAGCCGGCGTCGAACTCGTTAGCCGCATACAGCATCGGCAGCTTCGGGTGGCGCGCCAGCGACGCGGGGTTGCGCAGCTTGGCGCCCTCGCCCGTGCTGGCCACGGCCGGCGGCGCGCCGGGAATGGGCTTCAGCGCGCCGGTCGCGCTGTCGAGCACGAACTGGTGCACGCCCAGTCCGCGCCCGCCGCGCCACGGCTTGCCGCCGTCGCTGTAGGTGCCGACGTAGGTGTAGACAGGGCCGGAGGTTGCGGCCCGGACGGTGGAGGCTGTGAGGCCAAGGGCTCCGAGGCCGGAGGCCAGTGCGCTGGCTTGCAGAAGTTGGCGACGCGACGGCATGGCTGTACTCCCCGCCTTACTTGATCTTCGCGTTCCAGAAGAACGGCCAGGTCGCGGGCGTGTAGTTGTCCAGCGCCGGGCTCCTGGCCGAGAGGCCGTTGAACTTGCCGACGTTGATGTACGGCACTTCGTCATACACCACCTGCTGCACCTTCCCCCACAGCGCGCCGCGCTTGGCCGGATCGCTTTCCACGTTGAAGGCCTGCAGCGCCGACTTCTTGGCGGGCGAATCCCACCAGCCGGGCGCGCCGTCGCCGAGTTGCGGCGGCGAGAGCATGGGCTCGGGGAACTGGCCCGAATGGGTGACGTAGACGTCCCACAGCTTGGCGTCGTTGCGGCGCTGCACCAGCGTGGCCCAGTCGACCACGTTGAGGTCGACCTTGAAGCCGGCGCGCTTGAGCTGCTCGGCCATCAGCAGCGCCATGTTGTAGTGGAAGTCGTATTGGCGGCTGGTGAGCACGCGGATCGGCTCGCCCTTGTAGCCGGCCTTGGCCGCGAGTTCCTTGGCCTTGGCGGCGTTGCGCTGGTTGTACTGGTCGGCGCCGGCCGTCGAATAGAAAGGCGAGCCCTTGGGGAAGTGATTGGCCTCGGCCACGAAGAAGCGCGTGTCGCCGAAGCCGGCCGCGAGCATCTCGCCTTCGCCCAGCGCAGTCTGGATCGCCTGGCGCACCGGCTGGCTGGCGGCCACGCCTTCCTTGGTGTTCAGCACGAGGTACGGGAAGCCGAACGAGGGCGTCATGATCGGCACGGTCTTGCCGCCCGACTTCTCCAGGCGCGGTAGCGCTTCCACCGGCAGCAGGTCGGCAAAGTCGTACTGGCCGGCCAGCGCGCCTTCGACGCGGGTGCTGGCGTTGGGCACAGGCACGAAGCGCAGCTCTTCAATGGCCGCTTCGCGCTTGCCGCCATAGCCGCTCGGGGCCTCCTTGCGGGCCGAATATTTGTCGAAGCGGGTGAGCAGCACGAACTGGTCGGGGCGGCGCTCCTTGAACTTGTAGGGGCCGGTGCCGACGAAGTCCTTCAGCGGCGAGGCGATCGAGTCCTTGGCCATGATGGCCGCCATGCCGCTGGGCAGCGCGAGCTGCGAGAGCAGCGGCGCATAGGGTTCCTTCAGCACCACCTCGACGGCCAGCGGGCCCTTGGCCTTGAGGCTGTCGATTTCCTTGCCCACGGCCTTGCCGCGCGGCGACTGGTCCATCCAGCGCTGCAGGCTGGCCACCACATCGTCGGCGTTGAGCTCTCGGCCGTTGTGCAGCATCACGCCGCGGCGCAATGTGATGGCGTAGGTCTTGCCGTCGGCCGAGATCTTCGGCATGCCCTCGGCCAGCATCGGCACCACGTTCCACTTGGCGTCGAAGGTGTAGAGCGTCTCGTACACGTGCTGCATGATGGTTCCGACCAGGTCTGCGGTGGATGCCATCGGGTCGAGCGTCTGCGGCTCGGCCACCATCGCCAGCGTGGCGAAATTGCGCGGGCCCTGGGCATGGGCGCTCTGGTGGGGCAGCGCGGCGCACAGCATGGCGAGCAGGGAAGCGCCCAGCAGGCTGCGCTTCGACAGCATGGGCAGGCGCTGGACAAGACCGACGTGGGGCATGGGGGACTCCTTCATGGGGCGGGCGAGTTTGTGAAAGAAATTTTCTTTTCGGCCCGGACTTTGAAGCACTATCCATGCCAAATCATCCGTGTTAACCCTTGCCTGAGGGTTTTTCTGAAATAGATTTTCAGATTGGATGGATACTTGCGGCTTCCCATACCCACATAGCCAGACAGTTCTTCAACCTCCAGGAGTCCCCATGCCTCTCGAATACCTCGGCGCCCCGCCCCTTGCCTCCGACCGCCAGGTGCGTCCGTTCTCCCCGGCCGTGCGCGCCGGCGACTTCGTCTACGTGTCGGGCCAGGTGCCCGTCGACAAGAACGGCGAGCTGGTGGCGGGCGGCATCGAGGCGCAGACGCGCCAGGTGATGGAAAACATCAAGACCGTGCTGGCACTGGCCGACGCCACGCTCGACGACGTGTGCAAGAGCACCGTGTGGCTGCAGGATGCGCGCGACTTTGGTGCCTTCAACCGCATCTACATGGGCTACTTCGGCGAGAACAAGCCGGCACGCTCGACCACCGAGGCGCGGCTGATGATCGACGCGCGCGTCGAAATCGACGTCGTCGCGTACAAGCCCAAGGCCTGATCAGCCTCTCAGCCTTTCTGCAGTTCGGTCTTGCGCTGGATGATGCGCGAGACCAGCCCGTATTCGACGGCTTCTTCAGCCGACAGCCAGCGGTCGCGCTCGATGTCGGCCAGCACCACGTCGATGGGCTTGCCGGTCTCGCGCGCGATCTCGTGCGCGATGCGCTGGCGGGCCTTGATGATCTCCTGCGCCTGGATGGCAATGTCCGTCGCCTGCCCGCCCGCGCCGCCGCTGGGCTGGTGGATCAGGAAGCGCGTGTTGGGCAGGCACACCCGGCGCTCGCGCGGCGCCGCCAGGAACAGGTGCGTGGCCGCGCTGCCGACCCAGCCGGTGCCGATCATGTTCACCGGCGCGCTGATGAAGCGCACGATGTCGTGGATGGCGTCGCCCGACTCCAGGTGCCCGCCCGGCGAACTCACGAGGATGTCGATGGGCTTGTCGGCGCTGTCGGCATCCAGCGCGATGAGCCGGCGCGTGACGTCGGCAGCCACCGAATCGCTGATGCTGCCGAAGATCAGCAGCGTGCGCGACTTGAACGCCTTTTCCTCCAGGTAGGAGTTGCGCGGCTCGGCAGTGGCGGCGGGCTTGGTGTCGTCATCGGATTCCATCGAGAACATGGGCATGTCGGGCATGAAGAAAGCTCCTGTGGTTGGACTGTCTTGACGAACAAGCCCACAGTTTCGTGACATTGCGGGCTATGGCAAGCTGCGGCGATGCTCGATGAACGCTATCTCTCGCAATTCCCGGCACTGAGAAGCCGGCTGGTTCGCGCGGCGGCGCGCATGCTGGGCGGCGTGGCGGAAGCCGAGGAGGTGGTGCAGGACACCTACCTGCGCGCGCTCGAGGCGGGAGACAAGCCCGGACCCGACTCGACGCAGGCCTGGCTGACCACGGTGATGCAGAACCTGGCCATCGACCGGCTGCGGCGCGACAACTGGATGCAGCGCTGGCTGCATGAAGCCGGAGGGCTGGCAGCCCAGGCGCCGTCGGCGGAAGCCGATGCGGCGCAGGCCCAATCCATCGAACGAGCGCTGCGCCTCATCGCCTCCAGGCTGTCGCCGGCCGATGGTGCCGCCGTGCTGCTGCGCGAAGTCTTCGAAGCCAGCTTCAAGGAAATTGCAGAGGCCAGCGGCAAGACCGAGGCGGCCTGCCGGCAGCAACTGCATCGCGCGCTGCTGCGGCTGCGCCATGAAAGGAACGAAGACGAAGCCGGACCGGATGCGGTCTTCCACGTCTACCGGCAGGCGCTGGGTGACTGCGATGCGCGGACGCTGCTTGCGCTGCTGCGGCAGCCGCCGACACGGGCCGTTGCAATGTCGACTGCCTTTACCCCCGCCCGGACGCAGCGCACCGCCTGCCAGGTCGTGCAGATCGGTGGTCGGCTCGGGCTGGTGCTGACGCTGGGAGGAAAGGTCTTGTGCGTGCTGCCGCTAGACGCGAGGCCGGTGGACGAAGAACAGGAAGCAACTCTGCCGTATTAGCCCCTTCCCCCTCTGGGGGAAGGTTGGGATGGGGGCAAGCGGCCTTCAAAAAGCTGCGCGGCGCTCAATGCCGCCGAGCCCCCACCCCTGCCCTCCCCCGGCGGGGGAGGGAGAAAGACAAAGAATCAGCCCGCCAACCGCCCAGCCACCAGCTGCAGCACCCGGTCACACCGCTTCGCCAGCTCCTGGTCATGCGTGACCATCACGAACGCCGTGCCGTGCCGGTGCGCCAGGTCGAGCATCAGCGCGAACACCGTGTCCGCCGTGCTGCGGTCGAGGTTGCCGGTGGGCTCGTCGGCCAGCACGCAGGCGGGCTGCGTGACCAGCGCGCGCGCAATCGCCACGCGCTGGCGCTCGCCGCCTGACAGCTCGGCCGGCCGATGGTGCAGGCGCTGGCCCAGGCCCACGCTTTCGAGGATCTTCGATGCCGCATTCGCGGCCGTCGTCGGCTCCACGCGCCGGATCTTCAGCGGCATCGCCACGTTGTCGAGCGCGCTGAACTCCGGCAACAGGTGGTGGAACTGGTAGACGAAGCCCAGGTGCTGGTTGCGCAGCCGCCCCTGCTCGGCCGCGTCGGCATGGGCGATGTCCTTGCCCAGCAGTTCGACCTTGCCCGAGGTGGGCGCGTCGAGCCCGCCCATCAGGTGCAGCAGCGTGCTCTTGCCGGAGCCCGAGGCGCCGACGATGGCCAGGGTTTCGCCCGCACGCACGTCGAGGTCGACGCCATGCAGCACGGTCAGGTCCAGCCGGCCTTCGTGGAAACGCTTGGTGAGGCCTCGGGCCTTCAATACAACACCATTGGCGCCGGGCCGCCCCAAGCCGATGGCGGCCCCCTCGGGGGGCAGCGAGGACACGGCAGTGCCGAGCGTGGGGGTCATTTCACTCATAGCGCAGGGCCTCGGCCGGGTTCACGCGGCTGGCGCGCCAGCTCGGATACAGGGTGGCCACGAAGGACAGCACCAGGGAAATGATGGCAATCGGCACGATGTCGCTTTGCTGCGGATCGCTCGGCATCTTGCTGATCAGGTAGATGTCCTTCGGCAGGAAGCTCGCATGGAACAGCCGCTCCAGGAAGGGCACGATCACGTCGATGTTGTAGGCAATGCCCAGCCCCAGCAGCAGCCCGGCCACGGTGCCGATCACGCCCACCATCGCGCCCTGCACCACGAAAATGCCCATGATGCTGCGCGGCGAGCTGCCCAGCGTGCGCAGGATGGCGATGTCGGCGCGCTTGTCGGTCACCGTCATGACGAGCGTGGACACCAGGTTGAAGGCCGCTACCGCCACGATCAGCGTGAGGATGATGAACATCATGCGTTTCTCGACCTGCACGGCCGCGAACCAGGTCTTGTTCTGGCGGGTCCAGTCGCGGATGAGGAATTCGCCCGGCAGGCTCACGGCCAGCTGGTCGGCCACTTCGCGCGCTTCGTTGAGGTCCTTGAGCTTCAGGCGGATGCCGGTCGGGCCTTCTAGGCGGAACACCTTGGCGGCGTCCTGCTCGTGGACCATGGCGAGCGCCGAGTCGTACTCGTAGTGGCCGGAGTCGAAGGTGCCGACCACGGTGAACTGCTTCAGCCGCGGCACCACTCCAGCCGGCGTGACCTGGCCGCCCGGCGCCACCAGCGTGACCTTGTCGCCCGGCTGCACGAACAGCGAGCGCGCCAGCTCGGCGCCCAGCACGATGCCGAATTCGCCCGGCACCAGCTTGTCGAAGGTGCCGTGGGCGGCAATGCTGTTGGTATCGGTCACTTCGGGCTCGAGCTTGGGGTCGATGCCGCGCACCACCGTGCCCTTCATGTCTTCGCCGCGCGCAATGAGCGCCTGCGTGTTGATGAAGGGCGCCGCGCCGATCACCTCGGGATGCTTGCGCGCCGCCGCCATGATTTCTTCGAGCTGCGGCAGCGCCTGCCCGTCGCGCGAGAAGATCTCGATGTGCGACACCACGCCGAGCATGCGGTCGCGCACTTCCTTCTGGAAGCCGTTCATCACACTGAGCACAATGATCAGCGCCGCCACGCCCAATGCGATGCCGAGCATCGATACACCGGAGATGAAGGAGATGAAGCCGTTGCGCCGCGTTGCCCGGCCTGCGCGCGTGTAGCGCCAGCCGAGCTGCAGTTCATAGGGGAATCGCATCAAATTTCCCGCCGAGCCGCCTCAAGGAAAATTTGCCCGCCCTCGGGGGGCAGCGAATACGCGAAGTGATGAGCGAGGGGGTAGGTCATACGTCGGAATTGTGGCATTCCGGATGACCTCAGGGCTTCCCGGACAATAGGGAGATGGCCGAAACCCTCCCACGTCACCTGTTGATCCCCTTTGCCGGCCGCGGTTCCCCGGCATGCCGCGCGGCGCTGCCCACATTGCGGCTCCCCAATCTCGAGACCCTGCTGCTGCGCCTGACCCTCGCGGACACCGATTCGCAGGACGAAAGCACGCGCTCCCCCCCCCACGAACGCGCGCTCGCGCGGGCGCTGGGCATTCCGGCCGCCGACGGCTGCATTCCCTGGGCCGCGCTCGAGGCCCGGCGCCTGGGCATCGCCGCAGCCGGCGACACCGAGGGCTGGGGCCTGGTCACGCTGTGCAATTGGCAGGTCGGCATCGACGACGTGGTGCTGGGCGATCCGTCCGCCATCGAGATCGACGCCGGCGAATCGGCCGCGCTGCTGGAAGCCGCCCGCCCCTTCTTCGAGGAAGACGGCATCGCGCTGCACCCCTCGCCCGTGCCCGGCCGCTGGCTGGCGCGTGCGCACATCTTCGACGGGCTGGCCACCGCCTCCATCGACCGCGCCGTGGGCTGGCCCATCTCGCAGTGGTCGCCGCTGGCCGAGGCGGCCCGGCCGCTGCGCCGCCTGCAGAACGAAATGCAGATGCTGCTCTACACCCAGCGCGTGAACGACGACCGCGCCGCGCGCGGCGTGCCACCCATCAACTCGTTCTGGCTCAGCGGCACCGGCGCGCTGGCGGCGCAGCCCCTGCCGAGCGCCGCCTCCGAAACCACCGTGAGCGAGGCCCTGCGCGTCGCCGCCATCCGCGACGATGGCGTCGGCTGGGCCGCCGCCTGGCAGGCGCTGGACGCGGGCGACATCGCCTCGCTGCTGGCCGACTACACGCGCGGCGCCGATGTATCGCTCACGCTGTGCGGCGACCGCGCGGCGCAGCGCTACACCGTGCAGCAGCGCGGGCTCAGCCGCTGGGCCAGGAGCCTGTTCGACCGCAAACGCGCGGCCGAAGTGCTGGAGTCGCTATGAAGATCGTCGACCGCGAGATCCCTCCGCGCACCGTCTGGGCGCTGGAGCAGGCCGGCGTGCACCCGCTGCTGGCCCGCCTGTTCGCAGCGCGCGGCGTGCGCGCCAAGGACGAGCTCGACGACGGCCTCGCCCGCCTGCTGCCGCCCGACACCCTGCGCGGCGCGCAAGACGCCGCCGTCCTGCTGGCCGACGCCATCGCGCAGGACAAGCGCCTGTGCATCGTGGCCGACTACGACTGCGACGGCGCCACCGCCTGCGCGGTCGGCGTGCGCGGCCTGCGCCTGCTGGGCGCCAGGAACGTGAGCTACCTCGTGCCCGACCGCGTGGTCGACGGCTACGGCCTCACGCCGCCCATCGCCGAGCGCGTGGGCGACAGCGGCGCCGACATGCTGATCACCGTCGACAACGGCATCGCCAGCGTCGAGGGCGTGGCCGCCGCCAAGGCGCGCGGCCTGCAGGTGCTGGTGACCGACCACCACCTGCCGGGCCCGGAGCTTCCCCTGGCCGACGTGCTGGTCAACCCGAACCAGCCCGGCTGCGAGTTCGAGAGCAAGAGCATCGCGGGCGTCGGCGTCATGTTCTACGTGCTGCTGGCGCTGCGTTCGGAGCTGCGCAGGCGCGGCGTGTTCGACACGCCTGCGCCCGCCGCCGGGCCGCCCCAAGGCGGGCCAGCCTCCCTCTCGGGGGGTGGCGAAGCACACGAATTGGCAAGCCGGGGGGCAGGCAAACCCCAGCCCAAGCTCGACGCGCTGCTGCCGCTGGTCGCGCTCGGCACGGTGGCCGACGTGGTGAAGCTCGACGCCAACAACCGCCGCCTCGTGGCGCAAGGCCTGCGCCGCATACGCGCCGGCGCAATGCCTGCCGGCGTGGCCGCGCTGTTCAAGGCGGCAGGCCGCAATGCCTCGGTGGCCACCACCTTCGACTTCGGCTTTGCGTTGGGCCCGCGCATCAACGCGGCCGGCCGGCTGGCCGACATGACGCTGGGCATCGAATGCCTGCTGACCGACGACGCCGGCCGCGCCGAGGAACTCGCGCGCATGCTCGACGGCATCAACCGCGAGCGGCGCGACATCGAGGGCGGCATGCGCGACCAGGCACTACTGCTGGCCGAGTCGCTGTTTTCCACCAGCACCGATGGCGAGGGCATCGCGGCACCGCCGCCGGCCATCAGCGTGTTCGACGCGGCATTCCACGAAGGCGTGGTGGGCATCGTGGCCTCGCGCATCAAGGACCGTTTCCACCGACCGACCTTCGTCTTCGCCGCGAGCGGCGCGCCGGGCAAGGAGCAGGAGCTCAAGGGCTCGGGCCGCTCGATCCCGGGCTTCCACCTGCGCGACGCGCTCGACCTCGTGGCCAAGCGCCACCCGGGCGTGCTGCTGCGCTTCGGCGGGCATGCGATGGCGGCCGGCTGCACGGTGGCGCGCGAGCATTTCGAGACCTTCGAGAAAGGCTTCGCCCAGGTCGCCCGCGAGCTGCTGGCCGAGACCGCGCTCACCCGGCAGATCGAGACCGACGGGCCCATAGCGCGCGAGTACATGCGCATCGACCTCGTCGACACGCTGCACCGCGAGGTCTGGGGCCAGGGCTTCGCGCCGCCGACCTTCAGTGAAGAGGTCGAGGTGGTGTCGCAGCGGCTGGTTGGCGAAAAGCACCTGTCGCTCAAGCTCAGGCACCAGGGCCAGCCGATCGACGCCATCTGGTTCAGCCACACCGAACCACTGCCGCCCAGGGTCAAGCTGGCGTTCCGGCTCGACGCGGACGAATGGCAGGGCGTGCGCCGGCTGCGCTTCCTGGTGGAAGGCGCGGAGTTCTAGCGGGAAAAGCACACGGCGCGTTGCGATAGCGACAATTTGTGAGACACCGTGCATGGCACGACGTGGCCTCGCGGATACGATCGGTTACCCGCCTTTCCAAGGCACTTTCGCCTCGAACTGCCCGGATGCCGTTTCTGTCCCGCTCCAGCTCCCCTTTCATCAAAGGCCCTCGCCCATGACCGACGGCGTGAGCTATGGCCTGCTGGCCGGCCTGATGGCCTGCGGCCTCGTGCTGCTGCTGGTGTTCGGCACGTTGATCCACGGCTATTACGTGCTGGCCTGCGGCTTCGCGCTGCTTGGTTTCGCCGGAATGAACAATCTGGCGCCGAGCGATCCGCTCGCGCATTGGGCGGCAGCGGCGCTGGCACTCTGGGCGATCTTCCGGCTGCAATTCGCTCGACAGTTGCTGCGGCTGCGGCATTTCGCGCCACGGCTGGACCGGGTCGCGCAGGGGGTCGGCATCGCGCTGGTGCTGACCTTGCTGTACGCCTCGGTCGAGACACAGCTGGCGTGGACGCTGCGCGCCGTGCAGGGGCTGGTGGTCGCCGCCACCGTGGTCCTGGTGGCCGGCGCGCTTTTCTCGTTGCGCGGCCTGCGCTGGCCAGCGCTGCTCTTCTGCGTCGGCGCCCTGCTGCTGCTGGCGGGCATCTCCATCACCCGCCTGCCGAGCTGGAGCGAGCCGCCCTGGACGCCCGGACGGCCGAACATGGCGCAAGCCGCGGCGATCGCGGAGCTCGTGATGCTCGCCCTGGCCGTCGGCGCCCGCCTGCGGCATGTGCTGCGCTCTGAAAAGGCGCTGGAGGCGCGCACGCACGCGCTGATGGGCGCCATGGGCACCGACGCCCTCACCGGAGCCACCAGCCGCGCCGGCTTCGAGAGCCGTGGCGACGAATGGCTGCACGAAGGCCGGCCGTTCTCGCTGATGCTGGTCGGCCTGAACGGTTTCAGCCGCGTGAACGAACGGCACGGCCGCGCGGGCGGCGATGTGGTGCTCACGGCCATCGCGCAGCGGCTGCGCCAGCAGGTGCGCGCCGACGACATGGTGGCGCGCCTGGGCGACGACGAATTCGCATTGCTGCTGGCCGGCAACCCGACCCGCCAGAAGCTCGCGGAGATGGCGATACGCATCGAGACCGCGGGCGCGACGCCGGTCGCTTACGAAGGCAGGCTGCTGGCGGGCGGCGAGCTGAGCATGGGCATCGCCTGCCATCCCGCCGACGGCGACACCCTCGCCAGCCTGATGGCTTCGGCGGGCGAGGCGCTGCAACGCTGCAAGCGCCAACGCATGGGGCCTGCTTATGCGTTCGCGGGCGAGCATTCGGGCGGCTCCGCCCGCGGCACATGAAAAAACCCCTGGATCACGAATGAGCCAGGGGTTTCGAATGGTGCCGCTTGTCGGAATCGAACTGACGACCTTCCGCTTACAAGGCGGGTGCTCTACCAATTGAGCTAAAGCGGCTGGTGAATTTCTTCAGTGCGTGATTCTAGTGGCGTGGCCGGCATGGTCCGGCCGGCCGGCTCACTTGATGCGTTTCAGCGACGGCCTGGAGCCACCACCGGCCGGCGGGCGCGGCGGCTCGTCGGCGGGATCGGTAGCGGGGCCGGCGTCGACCGTTTCGTCGGCATCGTCGCCCGTCACCAGATGGACGATCTTGCTGGCGTCGCCCTCGGTGCCGCGCGAGGCATCGCGCAGCGGCATGCGCGCGGGTCCTTGCGGCGAAGGCGCCGGCGCATCGGCGTGGCTGTTGCCGCTGTCCGACGAGGAAGCGGCGGGCACCGGCGCGGGAAACGCCATGCCCTGCCCGTTCTCACGCGCGTAGATCGCGATCACACGGCCCACCGGCACGCTGATTTCACGCGCACTGCCCGCGAAACGGGCCTTGAATTCGATGAAATCGTTGCCCAGCTTGAGCGAACTGGTCGCGTCGAAGCTGATGTTGAGCACGATCTCGCCGTTCTTCACGTACTCGCGCGGAACCTGGACGGTGTCGTCGACCTGCACCGCGACATAGGGAGTGAACCCGTTGTCGGTGCACCATTCATACAGCGCCCGGATAAGGTACGGGCGGGTGGAAGACGACTCGAGCGCGTTGATCATGAAATTGGTACCGTGCAATCGCGAAATCGCGGCCTCGAATTGGCCACTGTCTCTTCGCGGAACACCGCGGAACCGGCTCTGCCGGGCCGCAGGTGTTGCCCCCGGACGGGGGTTGGCGAAGCGACACGAAGTGCGCGAAGCCTGGGGGCGATCTTAATTACTTTCGCATGACCTTTTCGGACGGCGTCAGTGCTTCGATGTATGCGGGGCGCGAGAAGATGCGCTCTGCATACTTCAGCAGCGGCGCCGCGTTCTTGCTCAGGTCGATGCCGTAGTAGTCGAGGCGCCACAGCAGCGGCGCGATGGCCACGTCGAGCATCGAGAAGTTGTCGCCCAGCATGTACTTGTTCTTGAGGAACACGGGGGCCAGCTGCGTCAGGCGGTCGCGGATGTGCGAGCGGGCCTTTTCGAGCGCCTTGTCGTTGCCCTTGGCGGTACGGTTCTCGAGCGTCGACACGTGCACGAACAGTTCCTTCTCGAAGTTGAGCAGGAACAGGCGCACGCGGGCGCGGTCGACCGGGTCGCCGGGCATCAGCTGCGGATGCGGGAAGCGCTCGTCGATGTACTCGTTGATGATGTTCGACTCGTACAGGATCAGGTCGCGCTCGACCAAAATCGGCACCTGGCCGTACGGGTTCATCACGCTGATGTCTTCGGGCTTGTTGTAGAGATCGACGTCGCGAATCTCGAAGTCCATGCCCTTTTCGAACAACACGAAGCGGCAGCGGTGGGAAAAGGGGCAGGTCGTTCCTGAATACAAGACCATCATGGCGAGAGACTCCTAAAAATCAAAAAGAGTGGGTCGCGTTGGCAACCCACTCTGTGGGACCGGATGCCTTGGGTGGCGCCCGGTCGGCGTGGACGGAACTACTTGACGTCTTTCCAGTACGAGGCGTTCAGTCGCCACACAAAAACCACCGACAAGGCCAGGAACAGCAGCACCCACACGCCGATGCGGATGCGGGTGTTCTGTGCCGGTTCGGCCATCCATTGCAGGTAACTCACCAGGTCGCCGACGGCATTGTCGTACTGCACGGGTGTCAGGGTGCCGGGAGTGACTTGCTCCCAGCCCTTGAACACTTCGGTTTCGTGGCCGTGCTGTTCGACCTTGGTGTAGACCGGGCGGCGTTCGCCTTGCAGTTCCCACAGGGGGTTCGGCATGGCGACGCTGGGGAACGCAAGGTTGTTCCAGCCGGTGGCTTTGGTGTCGTCGCGGTAGTAGGTGCGAAGGTACGTGTAGAGGTAGTCGGCACCCGTGCCGCCGTGGCCGGCACGCGAACGCGCAACCAGCGTGAGGTCTGGCGGCGTGGTGCCGAACCATTCCTTGGCCTGGCGTGGATCGATGTTGGCCTTCATGGTTTCGCCGACCTTGTCGGTCGTGAACAGAAGGTTGTCCTTGATCTGCTGCTCGGTGATGCCGATGTCCTGCAGGCGGTTGTAGCGCATGAACGCTGCCGAGTGGCAGTTCAGGCAGTAGTTGACGAACAGCTTGGCGCCGTTCTGCAGCGCGGCCATGTCGTTGGTCTTGGTGTTGGCCTTGTCCCAGGCAATACCTTCGGACTCGGCCGACGCGGCTGCGGAGAAGGTCAGGCCCAGGGCCAGACCCAGGACCGCGAGCCAGCCGGAAATGCTTTTCTTCTTCATCGTGTTTCTCTCAGCTCTCTTGGGCAGCATGTCTCAATGGGCGGCGAAGACCACGCGCTCGGGCACGGTCTTGAACTCGCCCTTGCGGCTCCACCACGGCATCAGCAGGAAGAAGCCGAAGTAGACCAGCGTGCCGATCTGCGAGACGGTCTGCGCGATGTCGAGCGCGAACGACCCGATGACCAGGTTGCCCCAGACGCCCGGCGGCTGGATGCCCAGGTAGCCGAGGATCAGGAAGAAGAAAACGAAGGCGCCGTACACATACTTGTGCCAGCTCGGACGGTAGCGGATCGACTTGACTTCGCTGTGGTCCAGCCACGGCAGGAAGAACAGGATGATGACCGAGCCGCCCATCACGACCACGCCCCAGAACTTGGCGTCGAAGGACTTGAGCAGGAAGATGACCACGGCGGCCACCACGATGAGCGCGACCTTGAAGGCCGTGCCCGACTTGCCCTTGACGAAGTTCAGGATGGCGCCCGCGGCGATGATCAGCGAGAACACGTTGACCATGTCGTCGGTGGTCGCGCGCAGCATCGAATAGAACGGCGTGAAGTACCAGACCGGCGCGATGTGGTTCGGCGTCTTCAGCGAATCGGCCGGAATGAAGTTGTTGTACTCGAGGAAGTATCCGCCGGCTTCAGGCGCGAAGAAGATCACGGCCGAGAAAATGGTGAGGAACACCACCACGCCGAAGATGTCGTGCACCGTGTAGTACGGGTGCGACGGAATGCCGTCGAGCGGATGGCCGTCGGGACCGCGCTTGGCCTTGATCTCGATGCCGTCGGGGTTGTTCGAACCCACTTCGTGCAGCGCGATCAGGTGGGCCACCACGAGACCCAGCAGCACCAGCGGCACGGCGATCACGTGGAAGCTGAAGAAGCGGTTCAGCGTGGCGTCGCTCACCACGTAGTCGCCGCGGATCAGCAGGGCCAGGTCGGGGCCGATGAACGGGATGGCGGCGAACAGGTTCACGATCACCTGGGCGCCCCAGTAGGACATCTGGCCCCAGGGCAGCAGGTAGCCCATGAATGCTTCGGCCATCAGGCACAGGAAGATCGCGCAGCCGAACACCCAAATGAGTTCGCGCGGCTTGCGGTAGCTGCCGTACATGAGGCCGCGGAACATGTGCAGGTACACCACGATGAAGAACGCCGAGGCGCCCGTCGAGTGGATGTAGCGGATGAGCCAGCCCCACGGCACGTCGCGCATGATGTACTCGACCGATGCGAACGCCTGGCTCGCATCGGGCTTGTAGTGCATCACCAGGAAGATGCCGGTGACGATCTGGATCACCAGGACCAGCATGGCCAGCGAGCCGAAGATGTACCAGAAGTTGAAGTTCTTCGGCGCGTAGTACTTGCCCCACTGGTCGTTCCAGAGCTTGCTGAGCGGGAACCGGTTGTCGACCCAGTTCAGCAGCTTCTCGCTGGCAGGAGCGTTGGGGGAAATCTCGTGGAATTCAGCCATGTTCTTATTCCGCCTCAGGCCTTCTTGGAGTCTTCACCGATCAGGAGCTTGGTGTCCGACAGGTACATGTGCGGCGGCACCGGCAAGTTGTCGGGCGCGGGCTTGTTCTTGAAGACTCGGCCAGCCAGGTCGAAAGTGGAACCATGGCAGGGGCAGAGGAAGCCGCCTTCCCAGTCGGCGGGCAGCGAGGGCTGCGGGCCGGCCTGGAAGCGGTCGCTCGGGGAGCAGCCCAGGTGCGTGCAGATGCCGACCACGACCAGCACTTCGGGCTTGATCGAACGGTGTTCGTTCTGTGCGTACTTGGGGGTGAATTCGTCGGGGTGGCGCTTGGACTGGGGGTCGGCGAGTTGCCCGTCCAGCTTGGGAAGTTCCGCGACCTGCTCGGGGGTGCGCTTGAGGATCCAGACCGGCTTGCCTCGCCATTCGACGGTGATCTTCTCGCCGACCTTGAGGCCCGCGATGTCGACCTCTACCGCTGCGCCGGCGGCTTTGGCCTTCTCCGAAGGCTGGAAAGTGCTCACAAAGGGTATGGCGGTTGCCACGCCACCCACCACGCCGGCACAACTGGACGCGATCAGCCAGGTACGTTTGCCTGTGTCGATCCGGGGCGAGCCGGAGGTCATGTCACTCATGGGGATCCTCTTGTCTTCTTCGCTGGAGCAGGGCCAACCCTTGGCTTGAACAGGGTCAACCGGAGATTGTAGCGGGGCGCTGGGGGAGAATTCAACGGGCGTATTACCCCCTGCCCGCCTGCCGGCGAGCATAGAGGCCCGTTCGAGGTGGTGCGCCGAATGGCGACGAGTGCCGTCGCCGATGCTGTCTTCAGTTCAGCAGCCCGTGCTGCATCGCTTCATGAACCGCCTGGGTTCGGGACTTCACGGACAGCTTGCGATAAATGCTCTTGGCATGAAACTCGATGGTGTTGACCGACAGGTAGACCGCATCGGCGATCTGGCGATTGCTCCAGCCCTGTGCGATCAGCCGAAGCACCTTCAGTTCCCTGGGCGACAGCAAACCGCGCGGCAGCTTCTCGACCGGTGGAGCTTCTTCGCGCTGCTCCTGTACGCGGATCGGCTCGATCGTGCGTGCCTTGGCGGATGCGGCAATCGAACCCAGGATGCGCCGCGCGATGCGCGAGTCCATCGGCGCGCCGCCGCGCTCCACCGACCGCAGCAGGTACGCGAGTTCGATGTCGTCCACTTCAGTCAGCAGGTAGCCGATGGCACCCGCGGCGATTGCGGCGCCCACCAGTTCCTGATCGTCGGTATCCGACATGCCGACGCTTTCGATGCCCGGATAGTTCTGGCGCACATGGTGCAGCAGCGAGATGCCGTCCTTCGATGGCAGCCGCATGTCGACCAGGGCCAGGTCATACGGCAGTGCGGCCAGCAGGTTGCAGGCTTCGGCGCGGCTCGACGCCACCACGATGCGGCGGCGCGGCGCAAGCTCGGCCAGTATGCGCCGCATGCGATCGGCAACGGCGAGATCGTCAGCGACGATCAACGCTGCATGAAAGACCCCGCCATACATCTGCGCAACCGAAGACAGCGGCCGCACGGATTGGCTACGGACACTCATATTCATTTCCATGACCGCACTCCCCTGGCGACACGGAAAACCGTGTCCATGTAGGCATTGGCAAAGCTCGAAAACAGATTGACCACGCGACATCCCCTCTGGCTCATTGCTACCCACGGGTAGCTTCGAAATGTTGTCTTTCGTTTCAGATGTCGCAGGAACGATGCCTGCGCGGGACAGCACCGTGCGAACAGGCGTGCCATTGCCTGTAGTACTTTGATTTCATTGAAAAAATTGCTCCGAACAGACCGTGCAAAGCGGTCTTGAGACAACCTGGAAAAGGCCGTTTTTGCGCCGTTGTTACGTGGCGTTTGGAGCGCGCGTTACGTAGCACCGCGCAACGCGAAACACGCTCGACTTCGCATGTCGGCGCATCGCCCACGGATTTATGTGATGCCCGCGAAGCCGCATGGGCATTGGCTTTGCGGGCCACTCCACTTTTTTTCGAACTTGCTTCGAAGCACTCGCGGGACCGCAGAACTACGGATCCCGGTGATGTTCAGCAAGTACCTCGATTCCTAGCATCGGTTGCACCGGGTAACGCAATGAAACCCGACCCTGCTTTCACGCGACGAGGGCGCATGGAAGCCCGGACGTTGCCATCGATACATCAAGGAAAAAAGGTCCAAATGACTACATCCAAGCGCTCTGCTGTTCGCTCTTCTTCCAACATGCGCAAAGCTGGCGCCAGCCGCCTTCTTGCGTCCGTGCTGGTGGGGGCCGGTTATGTGATGACGCTGCCTCTGGCGCATGCACAGGTAACGATCGGCAATGCATCCGTGGTTGTTGACCCGCCGGGCAATGGTTTCTTCAACATCACCAGCAATAACAGCGGCGTATTGACCGCAGGGGCCGGCATCAGTACGCCGACGCTGAGCGCCGGCAGCATCACCGCCGCAACCGTCAACGCCGGCAGCGTCAGCACTGTCGACCTGACCGCAAGCAACGGCACGATCAACACACTGAGTTCCGCAAGCATCACCTCCGGTACCGTCAACGCCACCAGCGTCGGCACCGTCGACCTGACCGCCAGCAACGGCACGATCAACACACTGAGTTCCGCCAGCATCACCGCCGGCACCGTCAACGCCACAAGCGTCGGCACCGTCGATCTGACTGCAAGCAACGGCACGATCAATACGCTGAGCTCCACCAGCATCACCGCCGGCACCGTCAACGCAACCAGCGTCGGCACCGTCGACCTGACTGCGAGCAACGGCACGATCAATACGCTGAGCTCCACCAGCATCACCGCCGGCACCGTCAACGCCACAAGCGTCGGCACCGTCGATCTGACTGCAAGCAACGGCACGATCAATACGCTGAGCTCCACCAGCATCACCGCCGGCACCGTCAACGCAACCAGCGTCGGAACCGTCGACCTGACCGCCAGCAACGGCACGATCAATACGCTGAGTTCCGCAAGTATCACTGCCGGTACCGTCAACGCAACCAGCGTCGGAACCGTCGACCTGACCGCCAGCAACGGCACGATCAACACACTGAGTTCCACCAGCATCACCGCCGGCACCGTCAACGCCACCAGCGTCGGCACCGTCGACCTGACTGCGAGCAACGGCACGATCAATACGCTGAGCTCCACCAGCATCACCGCCGGCACCGTCAACGCAACCAGCGTCGGAACCGTCGACCTGACCGCCAGCAACGGCACGATCAATACGCTGAGTTCCGCAAGTATCACTGCCGGTACCGTCAACGCAACCAGCGTCGGAACCGTCGACCTGACCGCCAGCAACGGCACGATCAACACACTGAGTTCCACCAGCATCACCGCCGGCACCGTCAACGCCACCAGCGTCGGCACCGTCGACCTGACCGCGAGCAACGGCACGATCAATACGCTGAGCTCCGCAAGCATCACCGCCGGCACTGTCAACGCCACAAGCGTCGGCACCGTCGACCTGACCGCGAGCAACGGCACGATCAATACGCTGAGCTCCACCAGCATCACCGCCGGCACCGTCAACGCCACCAGCGTCGGCACCGTCGACCTGACTGCCAGCAACGGCACGATCAATACGCTGAGCTCCACCAGCATCACCGCCGGCACCGTCAACGCAACCAGCGTCGGCACCGTCGACCTGACTGCGAGCAACGGCACGATCAATACGCTGAGCTCCACCAGCATCACCGCCGGCACCGTCAACGCAACCAGCGTCGGAACCGTCAACCTGACGGCAAGCAACGGCACGATCAACACGCTGAGCTCCACCAGCATCACCGCCGGCACCGTGCACGCCACCAGCGTCGGCACCGTGAACCTCACGGCAAGCAACGGCACGATCAACACGTTGAACGCCACCAACGTCAGCACGACCAATCTGTCGGCGGCCAGCGCCACCGTCAACGCACTGACCGCCAACTCGGTGAGCGCCACGACGGTGAACGCAAGCACGGTGAATGCGGGCACGGTCAACGCCACCAACGGCAACTTCCAGACGATCACCGCGGCCAACGGCAACATCACGGTGCTCAACACGCAGACCGGCAACATCACCACGATCAACGCGGTGACGGGCAACGTCACGACGTTGAATGCGGGCACGGTCAACGTGACGGGCAACGTAACGGCCGGCGGCACGATCACGGCGGGCAATGGCGTGGTTGCGAACGGTCGCGTGCAGAACGTGGCGCCTGGCATCCTGCCCACGGATGCGGCGAACATGCAGCAGTTGAACCAGGTGCGGGCCGAGACACAGGACGCGCGCAAGACCGGCAGCACTGGTGCCGCGATTGCGTTGGCGGCGGCCTCGGTGCCTGCGCTGGAGGCCGGCAAGCAGTTCGGCGTGGGTGTCGGCGTCGGTTCCTACGATGGTCGCTCGGCCGTCGCGGCCGCTATCAGCTTCCGCCTCGGCGAGTCGTCGCAGATCAAGGTGAACGTCGGCACCGGCCAGAGCGGCAAGATCGGCGGCGGGGTCGGCGCTTCCTGGTCCTGGTAAGCGCGCCTGGCGCGGCGGCGGCATGGCGTCCGCCTCCCCGCGCCAGCCATGAAAAAAGAAAGCCGGCCCCTATACTGGGGAGCCGGCTTTCCTGCATCTGCATCGAGGTCGGCGTGTCCCGGCTGACCTCCTGACCCGTTCATTCCACGGCTTCATGAACTCATCTGCACTCGCCCCTTCTCCCACCTTGACCGCGGAAGATGCCGGTCGCCTGCTGGAGCAGGGCCTGACGCTGCATCGCGTGGGCCGTTTCGCTGAAGCCCTGCAGATCTATGCCGACCTGCTCGCCCGCGTGCCGGAGCATGCCGACGCGCTGCACCTCACCGGCGAAGCCCTGTACCGCCAGGGCCGCCCCCGGCTGGCATTGAACTACGTGAACCGCGCCATCGCGCAGTCGCAACACCCGTTCTACTTCAACACACGCGCAACGATCTTCATGCACCTGGGCCTGCTGCCCGAGGCGCAACAGGACCTGAGCCGCGCGATCAAGGCGCTGCCCCACTACCCCGAGGCCTACGTGAACCTGTCGGCGGTCTATCGCCAGCAGAAGAAGTTCCGCCAGGCGCGAGAAGCCGCATCGGAGGCCACGCGCCTCGCGCCGCTGGTGCCTGCCGCCTGGAACAACGCCGGCGCGATCGACATGGAGCAGAACCGCTTCGACGAGGCGGTCGGGCAGTTCATGCAGGCGCTGAAGCTCGACCCGAAGTACACCACCGCGCACAAGAACATCGGCAAGATCCGCGCGCACCAGAAGGACTGGTCGGGCGCGCTGGATTCGCTCGCACAGGCCGCGGCCGACCCGCTGGACTTCGAAGCGTCGTACCTGCTGGCCAGGGCGCTGCTCGACGGCGGCCGCGCCGAGGAAGCCATTGCGCCGATGCAGCACGCCATGCGCAACTGGTCCGCCGAAGACCGGCACAAGGTGCTGTCGGACCCCGAAGGCATCGCGGCGCTGTACGGCGTGTGCGGCACGCTCGAAGGGGCGTCGATGCGCTTCGACGAATCGGCCGAGCTCTACAAGCTGGCGCTCGAAAGCCTGCCCGAGAACGAACTGCTGCTGAACAACCTGGGCACGGTGAACTTCCGCCTCGGCGACTACGACAAGGCCATTGAAGTGCTCAGGAAGGCGCTGGAGGCGCATCCGCGCCAGGTGCTCGCACGATGCAACCTGGGCGTGACCTACGTGATGGCCGGCCAGTCGGAAGCGGCAATTGCCGAGTTCCAGCAATGCCTGCGGGACGACCCGGCCTTCATGCCCGCAATGGTGTGGATGCTCGGCGAGAAGGCGCATATCGCCCATTGGGATGGTGTGCCCGAACTGCGCGCGCGCATTGCTTCGCACCTGGACAACCCGGCCAACGACCAGGCGGTGTCGTCTTTCATCCTGATGTCGAACTACGACGACGCCCGCCGGCTGATGCACTGGACCCGGCGCTCCGCCACGGTGGCCCACAAGGCCTCGAGCATCAAGCCCTTCGCCGACGCCGGCGCGCGCCGCACCTCGCCGCGCATCCGCGTGGGCTACTACTCCTTCGACTTCCGCAACCACCCGGTGGCCCACCTGACGGCCGAGCTCTACGGCCTGCACGACCGCAAGGATTTCGAAATCTTCGTGTACTCCTACGGCCCCGACGACGGCCACCCGGCGCGCGCGCGCATCGCGGCGTCGGCGGAGCATTTCGTCGACATGCACGGCCAGTCGATACAGCAGATGGCCGAGCGCATCCGCGAGGACGAGATCGACATCCTGATCGACCTCTCGGGCGACACGCGCGGCGCCAAGCCGCAGGTCATGGCCTACCACACGGCCCCCGCGCAGCTCATGTGGCTCGGCTACATGGGCACCAGCGGCTCGACCAACTACGACTACCTGGTGTCCGACAACTTCCTCTCGCCCCAAGGCACGGAAGACTGCTACACCGAGAAGCTGCTGCGCCTGCCCGAGACCTTCCAGGTGATCGACACGAAGCGCCCCGTCAATCCGCACAAGGCCACGCGCGCGGCGCACGGCCTGCCGGAAGACGCGTTCGTGCTGTGCAATTTCTCGCAGTCCTTCAAGATCCAGCCCGAGACCTTCGAAGCCTGGGTTCGCATCGTTCAGGGCATCCCGAACTCGGTGCTCTGGCTCGCGCAGGGCCCGAACGGCTTCGAGCAGAACCTGCGCGCGCACTGGGAAAAGGCCGGCCTCGCGGCCGAGCGCCTGATCGTGTCGCCGCGCATGCCGGTCGACCAGCACCTGGCGCGGATCGGCCTTGCCGACCTGTTCATTGACACTTTTCCCTACAGCAGCGGCGCCACCGCGAACGACGTGCTGTGGTCGGGGGTGCCGCTGCTGGCGCTCACGGGCTCTACGATGGTGTCGCGCATGGCGGGCAGCCTGCTGGGGGCCATCGGGCTGCCGGAGCTGGTGGCCACGAACCATGACGAATACGTCCGCAAGGCCATCCACTACGCCACGCACCCCGGCGAACTCGCGGCGCTGCGTGCGCGGCTGGTGGCGGCCAAGGAGGCGCGCAGCGGCTACTTCGACACGCCGCGCTTCGTGCGCCATCTCGAGGACGGCTTCAGGCAGATCGCCGCGCGCAGTCGTGAAGGGTTACCTGCCGCGCACGTCGATGTCGCGCAGCGCCCGCTGGAGAAGTGAGCAATCGCGGGCATACTCGGCTCTCCTTCAACAGCAGAGCTCCAGCAGCCTTTTGAATCATGAGCATCCTCAGTGAATTCAAGGAATTTGCCGTCAAGGGCAACGTCATCGACCTCGCGGTCGGCGTGATCATCGGCGGCGCGTTCGGCAAGATCGTCGATTCGCTCGTGACCGACATCATCATGCCGCTGGTGGGCCTGGTGTTCGGGAAGCTCGACTTCTCCAACCTCTACGTGGTGCTGGGCACCGCGCCGGCCGGCGTGGCGAACACGCTGGCCGACCTGAAGAAAGCCGGCGTTCCCGTGCTGGCCTACGGCAACTTCATCACCATCGCGGTCAACTTCGTGATCCTGGCCTTCATCATCTTCATGATGGTCAAGCAGATCAACCGCCTGAAGCGCAGCGAAGAGCCGGCACCGGCCGCCGCGCCCGCAACGCCCGAAGACGTCGTGCTGCTGCGCGAAATCCGCGACAGCCTTAAGCGCCCCTGAGGGCTCGTGCCATGCGCAATGCCTCGATGAGGCTGGACGCATCGGCCTGCCCCGTCCCCGCGATGTCGAACGCGGTGCCGTGATCGGGGCTTGTGCGCACCAGCGGCAGCCCCAGCGTCACGTTCACGCCCTTCTCCACGCCCAGGTACTTGACCGGGATCAGGCCCTGGTCGTGGTACATCGCAATCACCACGTCGAATTCGCCACTGGAAGGCACACCGCCCTTGGCGCGCGCGCGCATGAACACGGTGTCGGGCGCATAGGGCCCGTGGGCGTCGATGCCTTCGGCGCGCGCGGCCTCGATGGCCGGCGCGATGATCTCGCGCTCCTCTGAACCGAACAGTCCGCCCTCGCCCGCATGCGGGTTCAGGCCCGCTACGCCGATGCGCGGCACGCGGCCCAGCGCATGCGTCAGGGCACGGTGCGTGATGCGCAGCGTCTCGAGCACGCCCTCGAAGCGGACGGCCTCGATGGCCTGTCGCAGCGACACGTGGATGCTGACGAGCACGGTGCGCAACTCGTCGTTGGCCAGCATCATGCGAACCGGCACCTCGGCCACGGTGCGCCCCAGGTGCGCGGCGGCCTCGGCCTGCAACAGTTCGGTATGGCCGGGGTAAGGAAAGCCGGCGGCGGACAGCGCCTCCTTGTGCAGCGGTGCGGTCACGATGGCGGCGACCTCGCCACGCAACGCGGCCCGCGCAGCCCAGACCACGCATTCGCCCGCCACGCGCCCGGCCTCGGCGCTGACCTGGCCGATCTCGATGCCAGAAGGCGGCGCGATCACCTGCAGCACCGGGATGCAGCGCGGCGGCACGGTGGCAGCCTCGGCGACGGATTCGATCTCGAGCACCGGCCAAGCCAGCTCGCCCGGCGCGGCCAGCGCCTGCGAGGCCTGGCGCATCGTGCCCACATCGCCGGCAACGAAGGTGCCGCGAGTGGCATCGGGCGCCTCGCGGAAGGCCTTGGCAATGATCTCCGGGCCGATGCCCGCGGGGTCGCCCAGGGTGATGGCGATGGGGGTGTTCACCGCGCTCATGCCGGGTTGTCGATGTCGATGAACTCGTGCAACAGCCCGAGTTGCGCGGCCACGTGCCCGGCCACCGCCTGCGCGCCGTAGCGCTCTGTGGCATGGTGCCCGCAGGCCAGGAACGCCACGCCCATCTCGCGCGCGTAGTGGGCCTGCGGCTCGGAGATCTCGCCGGTGATGAAGGCGTCGGCACCGGCCGCGATGGCTGCCTCGAAGTAGCCCTGGGCACCGCCCGTGCACCAGGCAACGGTCTTGATGGGACGCTGCGCGGTGTCGAGCAGCGTGACGGGCCGCTTCAGCACGCCCTCCACATGGGCGGCAAGCGCCTTGGCATCGGCAAAGCCCTCGCCGTTTTCGCGCGTGCCCAGGAAGCCCAGCTCCTGTTCGCCGAAGCGCCCGGTGGCGCCGGGATGGGCGACGAGCCCCAGTTGCAGGCCGAGCTGCGCGTTGTTGCCCAGCTCCGGGTGGGCATCGAGCGGCAGATGGTAGGCGAACAGGTTGATGTCGTGGCCGAGCAGCAGGCTCAGGCGCTGCTTCATCCAGCCGGTAACGCAGCCGCTCTGGCCGCGCCAGAACAGGCCGTGGTGGACGAAGATGGCATCGGCTTCGGCATGGATGGCGGCTTCGATCAGCGCGCGGCTGGCGGTCACGCCCGAGACGATCTTGCGGACCACGGTTCGCCCCTCGACCTGCAGGCCGTTGGGTCCGTAATCCTTGAAGCGCCCGGGGGCGAGCAGCAGGTCGAATGCGTGAAGCAGTTCGTGGCGGGTGGTGCTCATCGCGACATTGTCGCGCGCCCCGCAGGCTTCACGCCGTCGCGCATGGCATGGCCACGCACGGCAAGCGGCAGGAGCGCAAGCAGGAAGCCCAGGGCCGCCAGCACCGCCACATAGTGCGCCGGCGCCATGGTGTCGTGCTGCAGCCAGAGCGTGAGGATCACCGGCGTGAGCCCGCCGAACACCGCATAAGACATGTTGTAGGCGAACGAAAGGCCGGTGAACCGCACCGGCGCCGGGAATGCGCGCACGCCAGCGATCGGCACCGTGGCGATGGTGCCCACGAACAGGCCGACCAGCCCGTAGTGCCAGAACAGCGTGGCCGGCGTGCCGGGCAGGCCCGTGTAGAACAGATAGGCCGTGGCGAACAGGCCGCTCCAGCCGACGAGCATCACGGTGCGGGTGCCGACACGGTCGCTGGCCCAGCCCGCGAGCATGCAGCCCAGCGTCAGGGTCAGCGTGGCCAGCGCGTTGGCTTCGAGCGACAGCGCGGCCGGGATGTGATGCACCTTCTGCAGGTAGGTGGGCGTGTAGAGCACCACCACCACGATGGCGGCCGACAGCACCCATGTCAGCAGCGCGACGTAGACGCAGGCCAGCCGGTGCTCGCGCAGCACGGTGCGCAGCGGCAGTTCGCGCGCCACGCTGCGGCGGCCGGCCAGCTCCTTGAACACCGGCGTCTCGTGCAGGAAGCGGCGCAGGTACACCGACACCAGCCCGAACACCCCGCCCAGGATGAACGGAATGCGCCAGGCGAAGTCGCTCACCTGCTCGGACGAGTAGTGGCGATTGATGGCCACCGCGATCAGCGAGCCCAGCAGGATGCCGCCGGTGATGCCCGAGGTCAGCATGCCGATGCCCAAGCCGTAGCGCCTTGCCGGCACATGCTCGCCCACGAACACCCAGGCGCCCGGCATTTCGCCGCCGATGGCCGCGCCCTGCAGCACGCGCATCAGCAACAGCAGCAGGGGCGCCGCCACGCCGATGCTCGCGTAGGTCGGCAGCAGGCCGATCACCAGCGTGGGCGCCGCCATCAGGAAGATCGAGAGCGTGAACATGCGCTTGCGGCCGAAGATGTCGCCGAAATGCGCAATGACGATGCCGCCCACCGGGCGCGCCAGATAGCCGGCCGCGAAGATGCCGAAGGTCTGCAGCTGCCGCAGCCAGTCGGGCATGTCCACCGGGAAGAACAGCGCCCCCAGCACGGTGGCGAAGAAGACGTAGATGACGAAGTCGTAGAACTCCAGCGTGCCGCCGAGGGCGGACAGGGCCAGGGTCTTGTAGTCGCTCGTGCCGAGCGTGCGTGCCGGCGCCGGCTGCGCGCCGTCCGGGAGGGTTGCTTCTGGGGTCATGGCTGACGGAGAAATCGTTGCTGCGCGCACCGGTCCGCAAGACCGGGTGGGAACGGGAGGCGGCGCGCCGACGAAACGCCTGGCCGCATCCGCCGGGTGGGCAGCGCGGGAGGCCTGGAAAACACGGTCCGGATCGGAACCGACCCGGAATGCTAGGGGTTATCCCGGATTCACGCAGCCGGCCGGCCCCAATCTCGACCGCCCGGCGCGGTTTATGAGCCGTGCCGTTGAGGGACAATCGCAGGCAGTGCCGCGCCTGGAATGGCGCTCTTCGAACGTCTTCCCATCAAGTTTTCATGAAACGTACCTGGCTGCTTTTTGCCCAAGCCGTGACCGTCCTGCTCGCGGCGTACTTCGTCGTCGCAACGCTCAAGCCCGAATGGCTCAACAAGCGCTCGACCTCGTTGGGCGGCGTGGTTTCGGTCGTGCAGGCGCCCACGGGCAACCCTGCCACTACAACGCCCGGCAGCCTGGCCGCGCCGGCCAAGAAGGCATCGCCGGCGGTGGTGAGCATCAACACCAGCAAGGCGGCCCAGCGCCATCCGCGCAGCAACGATCCGTGGTTCCGCTTTTTCTTCGGCGACCAGGACGACCAGCCCCAGGTGGGCCTGGGCAGCGGCGTGATCGTCAGCACCGACGGTTACATCCTCACCAACAACCACGTGGTCGAGGGTGCCGACGAGATCGAAGTGACGCTGAACGACAGCCGCCACGCGCGCGGCAAGGTGATCG
The DNA here is from genome assembly GCF_965279555.1 of Variovorax sp. Classification (NCBI taxonomy): domain Bacteria; kingdom Pseudomonadati; phylum Pseudomonadota; class Betaproteobacteria; order Burkholderiales; family Comamonadaceae; genus Variovorax; species Variovorax sp. The sequence continues at coordinate 3,908,938 of NZ_OZ257247.1, forward strand.
GCACCGACCCCGACACCGACCTGGCCGTGCTCAAGATCGAGCTCGACAAGCTGCCGGTGATCGTGCTGGGCGACTCCGACGCGCTGCAGGTGGGCGACCAGGTCCTGGCCATCGGCAACCCCTTCGGCGTGGGCCAGACCGTGACCAGCGGCATCGTCTCGGCGCTGGGCCGCAACCAGCTCGGCATCAACAATTTCGAGAACTTCATCCAGACCGACGCGGCCATCAACCCCGGCAACTCGGGCGGCGCGCTGATCGACGTGAACGGCAACCTGCAGGGAATCAACACCGCGATCTACTCGCGCTCGGGCGGCAGCATGGGCATCGGCTTCGCGATTCCGGTGTCGATGGCCAAGATCGTGCTCGAGGGCATCGTCAAGGAAGGCCAGGTGCGCCGCGGCTGGATCGGCGTGGAGCCGAGCGACCTCTCGCCCGAACTGGCCGAGACCTTCGGCGTGAAAGCCGACTCGGGCGTGATCATCACCGGGGTGCTGCAGAACGGCCCCGCGGCCAAGGCCGGCATTCGCCCGGGCGACGTGATCACCTCGGTGGGCGAGAAGAAGACGGACAACGTGCAGGCGCTGCTGACCGCGGTGGCCGGCCTGAAGCCGGGCAGCACCTCGCGATTCGCGCTGCAACGCGGCAGCGACAAGATGGAACTGGACGTGACGCCGGGCCTGCGGCCGAAGAGCCCGGTGCGGCAAGTGCCGAATGAATAGGCTCGCCCCCAGGCTGCGCGGCACTTCGTGTCCGCTTCGCCTTCCCCCTGCCGGGGGCAACACCTGAGGCCCGGCTAAGCCGGTTCCTCGGTGTTCTGGAATTCGGGGCCGCCCTCGGCGAGCACCGGTCAGGGATTCACCGGATCAGCTGGATGATGCGGAGTCGGCGCTTTCTTCGTCTTCCTGCTTCTTGCCGCTGCTCGCGAAATACTTGGCGCCGATGATGCCCACCTCGTACAGCAGGCACATGGGCACCGCCAGGGCCAGCTGCGACACCACGTCGGGCGGCGTGAGCACCGCGGCCACCACGAAGGCCACCACGATGAAGTAGCCGCGGAACGACTTCAGTTTCTCGATGGTGACCATCTCGAAGCGCACCAGCAGCATCACGACGATCGGCACTTGGAAGGCGACGCCGAACGCGATGTAGAGCGAAAGAATGGCCTCCACGTAGGACGAAATATCGGGCGTCGCCTGCACCGCCGCGGGCGCGAAACGCTGGATGAAGCTGAACATCTTGTCCAGCACGAAGAGCTGCACGAACGCGATGCCCGCATAGGCCAGCAGGCTGCCGAAGAAGATCAGCGGCAGCGCGAACTTCTTTTCGTGGCTGTAGAGGCCCGGCGCCACGAACATCCACGCCTGGTACATGAGCCAGGGCAGCGCCAGCAGCACGGCCGCCATCATCAGCACCTTGAGCGGCACGAAGAACGGCGAGAACACGCCGATGGCGATGAGCTTCGCGTCGTGCGGCATGTGGGCCTTGATCGGCATGGCGATCAGGTCGATCAGCCCGCCGGGACCCGGCCAGATGGCCAGCAGGATGCCGGCGACCACGAGCCCGTAGACACAGTAGAGCAGACGGTCGCGAAGCTCGACCAGATGCGCCACGAACGGCTGCTCGGTGCCCGCCAGCTCGTCTTCTTTGTCTTTGTTCTTGTTGTCGGAATCGGCCATTGGAAAAGAAGATAGCGTGACGTCGGCCGGCGTGCGGCGCGCGCAGAACGCGGTGTTGTGGATGCGCTAGTTGATCTTGTTGATCGTGTGCGGACGGAAGCGCGCAACGCGCGCCGCGCCCGATAGCGCCTTGGTGCGCACGCCGTTGCGCGCCTTGTACCACTGCGGCGTGGCGCCCTGCTTCAGGCGCCAGTTCTTGCGCGGGTGCTTGTACTCCGGCGGCGGTGGCGGCTCGGGTTCGGCCAGTGCCGAAAGGGTTTCGCCCGAACCGGAGAACTGCTTTTCGAAGTCGCTCGCACCTGTGTGGATGCTGTGCTCGACGTCGCGCGCCGCATCCTCCACGGTGGTCTTCATCTTGCGCAGTTCGTCGAGCTCCATAGAGCGGTTGACTTCGGCCTTGACGTCGTTGACGTAGCGCTGCGCCTTGCCGAGCAAGGTGCCGACGGTGCGGGCCACGCGCGGCAGCTTTTCCGGGCCGATGACGATCAGCGCCACGACGCCGATCAGCGCCAGCTTCTCAATGCCGAGGTCGAGCACGTGCGGACCGTGCTCAGGACTTCTGGCGCGCTTCGACGTCGATCGTCGACTTGTCGCCGTTGGCCGGCTGGCCGGTCACTTGCTGGGCGGGGGCCGACGGAGCGGCGGCATCGGACGAGCTGCCGTCCTTCATGCCGTCCTTGAAGCCCTTGACGGCGCCACCAAGGTCCGAGCCCATGTTCCGCAGCTTCTTGGTGCCGAAGATCATGACCACGACGAGCAGCACGATCAGCCAGTGCCAGATAGAAAAAGAACCCATGGAAGACTCCTAAGAATGTGTCCGATTTTAGTCGGGCGTAATGTGACAGTTTGGCTTAATGCGGCTCAGCCGCGAAGCCATGGCCGGGGGCCGCCCATGACATGGACATGGAGATGGTGAACCTCCTGTCCACCCTCGGTGCCCGTGTTGATCACGACCCGGAAGCCGCCTTCCGGATAGGGCCTGCAGCCCTGCTCCAGCGCCAGCTTGGGTGCCAGGGTCATGATCTTGCCCATGAGGGCCGCGTCCTCGGGCGCCAGCTGGGCCATGGAGGCGATGTGCTTCTTGGGCACCAGCATGAAGTGCACCGGCGCCCACGGCGCGATGTCGTGGAAGCCGAACAGTTCTTCGTCTTCGTAGACCTTGCGCGAGGGAATCTTGCCCTCGATGATTTTGCAGAAGATGCAGTTGGGATCGTGTGACATGTTCAGACAGCCATCGGCTTGCGTTCGCTCCAGTTCAGCCAGCCCTTGACCAGCCGATAGATCATCCACACGGCCGTGGCGAAGAGGATGGGGAAACCGACCAGGATCCAGATGGTGATGAACCCCAGGATGGACCAGCACAGGCCCCACCAGAAGGTGCGGATCTGCCAGGTGAAGTGGCTCTGGTAGAGCGTGCCCGCGGCATCTTCGCGCTTGAGGTAGTTCAGCACGATGCCCACGATGCCCGTGAGGCCGCCGGTGAACCACGACAGCGCATACAGCACGTAGACCGCCAGCGTGATCTGGCGCAGGCTCTCGAGCTGCTCGGGCGTCTTGCCCGAGGAGAAGTCGTCGATCGTCGTGATGTCGTTCATTCGGAGACCCCGCCTTTTTCTTCGCTGCTGCGCTGCTGCACCTTGCGCAGGGCTTTTTCCTCGATGCCGCTGGTGCCCTCGCGGCGCTCCAGTTCCGAGACCACGTCGGCCGGCGAAAAACCGTAGTGCGCCAGAGCCACCATGGTGTGGAACCACAGGTCGGCCACTTCGTACACGACCTTCGAGCGGTCGCCGCCATGGTCGGCGTCCTTGGCGGCCATCACGACCTCGGTGGCTTCCTCGCCGATCTTCTTGAGGAAGGCATCGGGGCCTTTGTGCAGCAGGCGCGCGACGTAGCTTTTCTCGGGGTCGCCGCCGCGGGCGGGAAGGCGCGTCTCGATGACCGCGGCCAGGCGAGCCAGGGCGTCGGAGATGTTGTCGTTGCTCACGGTGGCCGTCATTTGTAGATCGACTCCGGGTCTTTCAAGACAGGTTCGACCACGGTCCAGTTGCCGTTCTCGTACTTGCTGAAGAAGCAGCTGTGGCGGCCGGTATGGCAGGCGATGCCGGGCTCGTGGCCGAGCTGGGTAACCTTGAGCAGCACCACGTCGTTGTCGCAGTCCAGGCGGATCTCGTGCACGGTCTGCACATGGCCCGATTCCTCGCCCTTGAACCAGAGCTTGCCGCGGGAACGGCTGAAATACACCGCGCGACCCAGTTCGGCGGTCTTTTCGAGCGCCTCCCGGTTCATCCACGCGAACATCAGGACGTCGTTGCTGCCCTGTTCCTGCGCGATGACCGGCACCAGGCCGTTCGCGTCCCACTTCACTTCATCGAGCCAATTCATGGAGATATTGTCGGGGATAGAAAAAGACCCTCAAAAGCTCAGCTGCGCACGGGAATTCCGCGCTCCGCCATGCGGGCCTTGGCCTGCCCGACGGTGTATTCGCCATAGTGGAAGATGCTGGCGGCCAGCACCGCGTCGGCGCCGCCGTTCTGGATGCCGTCGGCCAGGTCGTCCAGGCTGCCCACGCCGCCCGAGGCGATCACCGGCACGCCGACCGCGTCGCTCACCGCACGGGTCAGCGCCAGGTCGAAGCCGCTCTTGGTGCCGTCGCGGTCCATGCTGGTCAGCAGGATCTCGCCGGCGCCCCGGCGGACCATCTCGGTGGCCCACTCGACGGCGTCGAGGCCGGTGTTCTTGCGCCCGCCGTGGCTGTACACGTCCCAGCCGGCGCCGCGGGTGGCGGCTTCTTCCGGAGTACGGCGCTTGGCGTCGATGGCCACCACGATGCACTGCGAGCCGTATTTCTGCGAAGCGGCGTCGATCACGTTCGGGTCTGCGATCGCGGCCGAATTGAAGCTGGTCTTGTCGGCGCCCGCGTTGAGCAGCCGGCGCACGTCGGCCACGGTTCGAACGCCGCCGCCCACGGTCAGGGGGATGAAGACCTGCGAGGCCACGGCCTCGATGATCGGCAGGATCAGGTCGCGGCCGTCGCTGGTGGCGGTGATGTCCAGGAAGGTCAGCTCGTCTGCGCCCTGCGCGTTATAGCGCGCCGCGATCTCGACCGGATCGCCGGCGTCGCGCAGTTCGAGGAAGTTGACGCCCTTGACGACACGGCCGCCGGTGACGTCGAGGCAGGGAATGATGCGTTTGGCAAGCATGGGATGAACCGGAAAAGAATCAGGGAACGCAAAGCTGTTGCCAGCCCTGCCATTGGGCGCCGGGTGCCAGCAGCACCGGCTCGTCGATGCGGGCCGCCTCGACGCAGAGCATGTGGCGAAAGCCGTCTTCGGGCATGTCGGCGAGTTTCGCACCGAGCACGGCGCCGGGGTTCCAGACCACGGTTTCGGTACAACTGGCGCTTTGCGAGATTTCGAGGGTGCCGGCGGGCTGCACCAGCCGCAGCGGCTGGGCGGGCGCGGCATAGACGCTGTCGAATTCGGCGTTGAAGTGCAACGCCGGCGCGGTTTCCACATGGCGGTCGTCGCGCAGCGAATCCCATCGGTTGGCGCCCTGCAGGCCTTCGAGGCGCACCTGGGCGATGTCGTCGACCCGCAGATAGGTGTGCAGCGCCGCGGCGAAGGTCCAGGGCGCATGGTCGGTGTTGAGCAGCGTGAGCGCCGTGCGCAGCTTGCCGGCGGCCAGGGTGGCTTCGAGCCGGGCCTCGAAAGCGTGCGGCCAGAGCTTGCGGGTGGCTTCGCTGTCGCGCAATGTCAGCCGGAGTGTGTCGGGCGCCTCGGCGGCCTGGGTTTCCCAAGGCAGATTGCGCATGAAACCATGCTTGGGCAGCATGCCGCGCTGGTTGAACTGGGGGCAGCAGATGGGTACGCCGCCGCGAATGGCCGCCTGCCCGTCGAATATGGCGCGCGGGCTCAGGTAGAGCCTTTCCACCCCGTCGGCCGTGGCCCAGGAGAGCACTTGCGCGCCATGCAGCGCCACGGTGATGGTGCTACCGTCGGCGCCCCGGACGCGGACGGCGGGCTGGCCGCGAAACTCGATCGAGCTGATTTCCATGAAAGGAATTGTAGGCAGCGCCCGCCGCATGGCCGACACATGGAATTGGGCGCCGGGAGCCATTGCGTGCCATGGGGCTTCTTCGATACCCTGTGGCCGAAGAAATACTCACACACGACAAAAGGGGATACGCATGAAAAAGAAGCTGCCGATGGCCGCCTGGATCCTGATCGCCATGGTGCTCGGTATCCTCGTGGGCTACATGATCTTCACGAGCTTTCCGGACAAGAAGGCCGCGAAGGAAATTGCCGACTACGTCTCCATCGTCTCGGACGTGTTCCTGCGCCTCATCAAGATGCTGATCGGGCCGCTGGTGTTTTCCACGCTGGTGGTGGGCATCGCGCACATGGGCGACGCCAAGTCGGTCGGACGCGTCTTCGGCAAGGCCATCGGCTGGTTCCTGACCGCGTCGCTGGTATCGCTGGTGATCGGCCTGGTCATGGCCAACCTGCTCAAGCCCGGCGAGAACCTGGGCCTGCCGCTGCCCGACATCGGCGCCTCGGCCAACCTCGCGACCTCCAAGTTCACGCTGAAGGACTTCGTGAGCCACACGGTGCCCAAGTCCTTCGTCGAGGCCATGGCCAACAACGAAATCCTGCAGATCGTGGTGTTCTCTATGTTCTTCGGCGTGGCGCTCGCCTCGCTGGGTGACAAAGCCAAGACGCTGGTGGCGGCCATCGAGGAGCTGTCGCACGCCATGCTCAAGATCACCGGCTACGTCATGAAGCTCGCGCCGCTCGCGGTGCTGGCCGCCATGGCCGCCACGGTGGCGGTCAACGGGCTGGGCATCCTGCTGAAGTTCGCGGTGTTCATGGGCGACTTCTACCTCGGCCTGTTCGTGCTGTGGAGCGTGCTGACGCTGGCGGGCTTCGTGTTCCTGGGCCCGCGTGTGTTCAAGCTGCTGGTGCTCATCAAGGAAGCCTTCTTGCTGTCCTTTGCCACCGCCAGCTCCGAGGCGGCCTATCCCAAGATCCTGCAGGCGCTCGACCGCTTCGGCGTCAAGCGCAAGATCTCCAGCTTCGTGATGCCGATGGGCTATTCGTTCAACCTCGACGGCTCGATGATGTACTGCACCTTCGCCGTGCTGTTCATTGCCCAGGCCTACGACATCCACATGCCGATCAGCACGCAGGTCACGATGCTGCTGATCCTGATGCTCACCTCCAAGGGCATGGCGGGCGTGCCGCGCGCCTCGCTGGTGGTGATTGCCGCCACCCTGAACCACTTCGACATTCCAGAGGCCGGGCTGCTGCTGATCCTGGGCGTGGACACCTTCCTCGACATGGGCCGCTCGGCCACCAACGCGGTGGGCAACTCCATCGCCACCGCCGTGGTCGCCAAGTGGGAAGGCGAACTGCTCTCCGAAAGCGACGCCGAGGTCAACGCCAAGGCGCTCGACGAGGAGGCCAGCGCCACCCTCGCCCATCCGGCGCACGCATGAGCCGCGACGCCATGAAGCGCATCGGCATGCTGCTCGCGACCGTGGTGCTGGCCGCGGCGGCGGTTCCCTCGCAGGCGCAGACGCTCGCCGGTACGCTGGCCAAGGTGCGCGCGAGCGGCTCCGTCGCCATCGGCTACCGCGAGTCGTCGGTGCCGTTCTCGTTCCTCAACACGCGCAAAGAACCCATCGGCTATTCGATCGAACTGTGCCGCTCGCTGGTGAGTTCCATCGAAGACGCGGTGAACAAGAGCCTCACCATCCAGTGGGTGCCCGTCACGTCGGACTCGCGCATCGACGCGGTCGTGAGCGGCCAGGTCGACCTGGAGTGCGGCTCGACCACCAACAACCTCGAGCGCCAGAAGCGCGTGAGCTTCTCGCCGACGATGTTCGTCTCTGGCACCAAGGTGCTGGTGCGCAAGGGCTCGCCGATCAAGTCGTTTCGCGACCTTGCCGGCAAGAAGGTGGCGGTGACGGCCGGCACCACCAACGAGAAGACGCTGCGCGACCTGTCGGCGAAGTTCAAGCTGGGCATCGACCTGCTGGTGGCGCGCGACCATGCGGAGTCGTTCGGGCTCGTGAAGAGCGGGCAGGCCGACGCCTTCGCAACCGACGACGTGCTGCTCTACGGCCTGATCGCGCAGGACGCCGCCAAGGCCAACTATGAGGTGGTCGGCGACTTCCTCTCCTACGACCCCTACGGGATCATGTACCGCAAGGATGATCCGCAGCTGAACAAGGTCGTCGTCGACGCCTTCCAGGTGCTCGCGGAAGACGGCGAGATCGAGCGGCAGTACAAGCGCTGGTTCCTGCGCAAGCTGCCGACCGGGGAAAGCATCGACCTGCCGATGAGCGCGCAGCTGCAGACGATCATCCAGACGATGTCGGTGAAGGCCGAGTAAGCCTTCACCCGGCGACCGCCGTCACCGTACCGGCCACTCCCAGCGCGGGATCTCGCTCATGTCGAGGTTGGCGATGCGCGTCTCGCCCAACCGTTTCTCCAGCACCACGGGCTGCACGCCGTCGCTGTCCTCCAGCGCGGCAATCAGGCGCGCGGCGTGCGACACCACGATCACCTGCGAGCCGCGCGCGGCCTGCGCGATGAGGCGGCCGAGGGCCGGAAGCAAGTCGGGGTGCAGGCTGGTCTCGGGCTCGTTGAGCACCAGCAGCGCGGGCGGACGGGGCGTGAGCAGCGCCGCGATCCACAGCAGGTAGCGCAGCGTGCCGTCGGACAGTTCGGCGGCCGTCAGGGGCCTGAGCAGGCCGTGCTGGTGCATCAGCGTCTCGAAGCGGTCGCCCGACGCGCGCACCTCGACGCGGGCGCCCGGAAAAGCGTCGTCCACCGCGCGGTCGAGCGCTTCGCCGTCGCCGATCTCACGGATGGTCTGCAGGGCCGCGGCCAGGTCGGCGCCGTCGTTGGCCAGCACCGGCGTGCGGGTGCCCAGCTGCGGCTGGCGCGCGGGCGCCTCGGCGTCGGAGCGGAAGTGGTCGTAAAAGCGCCAGGAGCGCATCTGCTCGCGCAGCGTGAGCATCTCGGGTGCGTCGCGCGGGTCGGCGTGCTCGGTCATCATGCTGGCGAAAGCCGGGATCGGCCGGCCAACGGCCTGCCAGCCCTTGCCTTCGCGCAGTCGCAGCGCGGCGCCCTTGCGGTCGACCAGTTGCGTCGACAGCCGCAGCAGCGGGCCGCTCCAGATGGCCTCGTGCTTGATTTCAGGGTCGTGCGAGAAGGCCGTCGACGGAACCGGCGGCGGCAGGCCGATGTCGATGGCGTAGCCGAAGTCTTCGGCCGTGGTGCCGGCAAAACCGAGCTTGAGCGCGACCGGCTCGCTGCGCGTGGTGCCCTGCACCGGCTGCTCGCCGCGCAGCATGGCGGCCGAGAAGCGCTCCGGCCCCGCCCACAGCGTGGAAGACAGCCCGCCTTCGCGCACCAGCGAACGGATCACCCCGCCGTTGGCGATGTCGGCCAGCAGCCGCATCGCCCGGTACACGCTCGACTTGCCGCTGCCGTTGGCCCCGGTCACGACCGTGAGCCGGCCCAGCGGCACCGTCAGTTGCCGCAGCGAGCGGTAGTTGGCGATGGCGAGCGCGGAAAGCACGCGCTGCAGGGCTTAGGGGCGCAAAGGCGTCAGGCGCCGGCCAGTTCGTCCGCGCGGGCCTGCGCGGCGGCGAAGTCGAGATCGCCCGAATAGATGGCGCGACCGCAGATCACGCCCTCGACGCCGTCGGATTCGACTGCGCAGAGCTTGTCGATGTCCAGCATGTTCGACAGGCCGCCCGAGGCGATCACCGGAATGGTCAGCGCCTGCGCCAGCTTGACGGTGGCCTCGATGTTGATGCCCGAGAGCATGCCGTCGCGACCGATGTCGGTGTAGATGATCGACTCGACGCCGTAGTCCTCGAACTTCTTGCCCAGGTCTGCGACCTCGTGGCCCGTGAGCTTGCTCCAGCCGTCGGTGGCGACCTTGCCGTCCTTGGCGTCCAGGCCCACGATGATGTGGCCGCCGAAGGCGCTGCAGGCGTCTTTCAGGAAGCCGGGGTTCTTGACCGCGGCGGTGCCGATGATCACGTAGCGCAGGCCGTCGTCGATGTAGCGCTCGATGGTGTCGAGGTCGCGGATGCCGCCGCCGAGCTGCACCGGAATGTCGTCGCCCACCTCTTTCAGGATCGCCTTGATCGCCGCGTGGTTCTGCGGCTTGCCTGCAAAGGCGCCGTTCAGATCGACCAGGTGCAGCCGCCGCGCGCCGGCCTCGACCCATTTGCGGGCCATTGCAGCGGGGTCTTCGCTGAAGATGGTGGACTGGTCCATGTCGCCCTGTTTGAGGCGAACGCAATGGCCGTCTTTGAGATCAATGGCGGGAATGAGGAGCATGGTGCCGGTCAGCAGGAGCGAGGGTTCAAGAAAAGAGAGCGGAATTTTTCAAGGACACCATGGAACCGGCTTGGCCGGGCCGTTGGTGTCGCCCCCGGTAGGGGGTTGGCGAAGCGGACACGAAGTGCCGCACAGCCTGGGGGCGAGCAACATGTCATGGATTCCAGTGGAGGAAGTTGCGATACAGCTGCAGCCCGTGGTCCGCACTCTTCTCCGGGTGGAACTGGGTGGCAAAAATGTTATCGCGTGCAATGGCTGCGGTAAAGCTCGCGCCGTAATCGGCCTCGCCCACGCTGTGCAGGGCGTCGGCCGGCCGGGCGTAGAAGCTGTGCACGAAGTAGAAGTAGCTCAGGTCGGGAATACCCGCCCACACCGCATGCGGACGGGCCTGGCGCACCTGGTTCCAGCCCATCTGCGGCACCTTGAAGCGGCTGCCGTCGGCCTGCAGCCGCCCGGCCAGGTCGAACTTGACGACCTCGCCCGGAATGAGGCCCAGGCCGTCGGTAGGGCCCTCGTCGCTGCGCGACAGCATCATCTGCATGCCCACGCACACGCCGAACAGCGGCTTGCTGGCCGCCGCCTCGAGCACCGATTCCTGCAGGCCCGAGTCGCGCAGCTCGCGCATGCAGTCGGGCATGGCGCCCTGCCCCGGCAGCACCACGCGGGTGGCCTTGCGGACCACGTCCGGGTCGGAGGTGACGAACACCTCCACGCCGACCTGGTCGGCCGCATGGCGCACGGCCTGCGACACGGAGTGCAGGTTGCCCATGCCGTAGTCGACGACGGCGACGGTATTTGCTACAGATTTCATAGCTGATGGACGAACGCGTTCAGAGCGAGCCCTTGGTCGAGGGAATGACGCCGACGGAACGCGGATCGAGCTCGAGCGCGCCGCGCATGGCGCGCGCGAAGGCCTTGAACACGGTCTCGCACTGGTGGTGCGCATTGACGCCCTTGAGGTTGTCGATGTGCAGCGTGACGAAGGCGTGGTTCACGAAGCCCTGGAAGAACTCGTAGGTGAGCTGGCTGTCGAAGGTGCCGATCATGCCGCTGGTGAAGGGCACGTGCATCACCAGGCCGGGGCGGCCCGAGAAGTCGATGACGACGCGGCTCAGGGCTTCGTCGAGCGGCACGTAGGCATGGCCGTAGCGGCGGATGCCCTTCTTGTCGCCGATGGCCTTGGCCACGGCCTGGCCCAGCGTGATGCCGACGTCTTCCACCGTGTGGTGACCGTCGATGTGCAGGTCGCCCTGGCAGTCGATGTCGAGGTCGATCAGCCCGTGGCGGGCGATCTGGTCGAGCATGTGGTCGAAGAAGCCGATGCCGGTGGAGAGCTTGGCGCGGCCCGTGCCGTCGAGGTTGACGCTGACGGTGATCTTGGTTTCGGCGGTGTTGCGGGTGACGGACGCGATGCGGTCGCCGCTGTCCTGGCTGGTGGGGGTGGTCATAGTGAGGCTTCGAGCGCCGCGAGCATCCGCGCGTTCTCGTCGGCCGTTCCGACGGTGAGGCGCAGGCAGTTTGCGAGCAGTTCGTGCATTTTAGAAACGTTCTTCACCAGAACCCCGCGAGCCTTCATGCCTTCGAAGGTCTTGGCCGCATCGGGCACGCGCAGCAGGATCATGTTGGCGTCGCTGGGCCAGGTCTTGACGCCCGGCAGGCGGCCGAGGCCCGTCATGAGGCGCTCGCGCTCCTCGCGGATCTGGCGGGCCTGGGCCTCGAACACCTCGGCGTGCTCCAGCGCGAACAGCGCGCACTCGCAGTTGAGCACGCTGATGTTGTAGGGCGGGCGCACCTTGTCGATCTCTGCGACCAGCGCGGCCGGCCCCATGAGGTAGCCCAGCCGGATGCCGGCCAGGCCGAACTTGCTGAGCGTGCGCATCAGCAGCACATGGCGGTGCCGGGCCAGCCGGTCGATGTAGCTGCGCGCGGCGAAGGGCTGGTAGGCCTCGTCCATCACCACCAGGCCGCCCTGCGCGCCCTGGGCCTCGACGATCTTCTCGACGACGGCATCGTTCCAGAGATTGGCGGTCGGGTTGTTCGGGTAGGCCAGGTAGACGATGGCGGGCTTTTCGCGGGCGATGGCGGCCAGCATGGCGGCCTCGTCCAGTTCGAAATCGGCCGTGAGCGGCACGCCGACGAACTTCAGGCCCTGCAGCTTCGCGCTCATGGCGTACATGACGAAGCCGGGCAGCGGCGCCAGCACCGTCGCGCCGGGCAGGTCGCAGGCAATGGCCAGCAGCGAGATCAGCTCGTCCGAGCCGTTGCCCAGCATCAGCGCGAAGCCTTCGGGCATCTGCGCGTGGGCGGCCAGCGCGCGCTGCAGCTCGGCGCCGCGGTCGCCCGGATAGCGGTTCAGCGCCAGCGCGCCGAGCCGGGTGCCCAGCTCGGCCTGCAGCGCGGGCGGCAGGCCGAAGGGGTTTTCCATCGCGTCGAGCTTGATGAGGCCGCGCGCGTCCTGCACCGCGTAGGCATGCATGGACCGCACGTCGGAGCGGATGCGGTCGAGCGGCGGGCGGGCGGATTCGGGAGCGGTCATTTGGTGCAGCGGTAGCTGTTCTTCAGGGCGCCGGCCATGACCAGTTGCACAGGCATGTCGGCTTCGTAACTTTCGGCGTTGCGGGTCAGCTCGGTCTGGTAGAGCGAGCGGGCCATGGCGGGCTCGAGGCGGCGTCCCTCGACGCAGAACACGGGCTTGAGCCCATTGCGCTGCGAAGATTCGACGCCTTCCCGCAGGCCCTCGAGCACGCCCACCAGGTAATAGCTGGCGTAGGCCTTGCCGTCTTTCTCGGTGGCCTCGAGCGTGCGCAGTTCGCGGATGCTCATGGCCTGCGCGCCGGCGGCGGCAGCCAGCGCGATCAGCAGGAAGACGGCACGTTTCATGGCGTTACTGGCGATAGCGCGGCGGCGGCGCGTAGGTGCCGTCGGCCGGGAAGGCGCTGGGCGGCGGCGGCGATGCGTCGCGGCGCTGGCGGCGCGGCACGTCGCGCTCTTCGAGCTCGAACAGCGCGGCGCCGATCACGCCGATGTTGCGCACGTCGCCGGCCTCGGTGTTGGCGGCATAGGCGCGCCCGGGCGTGGCGAAACGGAAGGCGGCGACCTCGTTCTGGCTCTTGCGGAAGCCTTCGATGGTCAGCGCCTGCATCGGGCGCAGCACGTAGCCGCCGTTGCGCAGGCTGCCGGCCTTGCCGTTGAGCACGTCCAGGCCGTCGACCGTGGCGATCACCTCGTAGCTGCGCTCGCTGAGGTTGCGAAAGCGCAGCGTATAGCGCGAACCTTCGACACCAGCGAGGCGGAAAGTGTCGTCGCCGCCGCTGCCCCGGCGGGCGCGCTGCAGCGGCAGCGGGCTGCCGGTTTCGTCGAGCACCGACCATTCGACGTCGCCGTCGGCCAGCAGCAGGTTCAGGCGGCGCTCGGGGTTGTTGCCCACCGCACGGCGCACGGCACCTGCTTCGTTGTAACCCAAGGAGGCCATGTCGTCCGGTTGCTCGGACAGGCGCTTGGCGACGACCGTGCGCGTCTTCGATTCCAGGCCCTCGCCCCACTGGGTGCCGAGCCGCGGCGCGGGCGCTGCGCTGGGTGCGGTGCTGGCGGTGACCGCCTGCGGCATCTGGCTGCAGGCGGCAAGCAATGCCGCGCCGGCGACGAGGCCGGTGGCGAACTTGAAAAGTCGCGAACGATAGAGACGATCAATCATCTTGCTGGCTCCTCCCTGAGGGGTTATGGAGCCTCAGATCTTACGCAGGCGCATGCGCGCGGCCTCGGCGTGCGCCTGCAGGCCCTCGCCCTCGGCCAGCGTGACGGCGACAGGGCCGAGCACCTGGGCGCCGGCTTCGCTGACCTCGATCAGGCTGGAGCGCTTCTGGAAGTCGTACACGCCCAGCGGACTGGAGAAGCGCGCCGTGCCGCTGGTGGGCAGCACGTGGTTCGGGCCGGCGCAGTAGTCGCCCAGGCTTTCGCTGGTGAAGGCGCCGAGGAAGATCGCACCGGCATGGCGCAGCAGCGGCTCCCAGCGGTTCGGCTCGCTGCTGCTCACTTCGAGGTGTTCTGGGGCGATGCGGTTGCTGATCTCGCAGGCCTCTTCCATGCTCTTCGTGTGGATCAGCGCGCCGCGGCCGTTGAGCGAGGCGGCAATGATTTCCGCGCGCGGCATGGCCGGCAGCAGGCGGTCGATCTCGGCCTGCACGCGGTCGATGTAGGCCGCGTCGGGGCACAGCAGGATGCTCTGCGCCAGTTCGTCGTGCTCGGCTTGGCTGAACAGGTCCATGGCCACCCAGTCGGGCGGCGTGCTGCCGTCGGCCAGAACGAGGATCTCGCTCGGCCCGGCGATCATGTCGATGCCCACGGTGCCGAACACGCGGCGCTTGGCGGCGGCCACGTAGGCGTTGCCGGGACCGGTGATCTTGTCGACTGCGGGAACAGTGGCGGTGCCGTAGGCCAGCGCGGCCACGGCCTGGGCGCCGCCGATGGTGAAGCCACGCGTCACGCCGGCCACGTAGGCGGCGGCGAGCACGAGCTGGTTCTTCTCGCCCTTCGGTGTGGGCACGACCATGATGATTTCGCCAACGCCCGCCACATGCGCCGGAATCGCGTTCATCAACACGCTCGACGGGTAGGCGGCCTTGCCGCCCGGCACGTAGATGCCGACCCGATCAAGCGGCGTGACCTTCTGGCCGAGCAGCGTGCCGTCGGCGTCGCGGTAGCTCCAGCTTTCACCGCTGGCCTTCTTCTGGGCCTCGTGGTAGCTGCGTACGCGGCGCGCGGCGGCTTCGAGCGCGTCGCGTTGCCCGGCGGGCAGCGATTCGAAGGCGGCCTTCAGCTCGGCCTGCGTGAGTTCCAGTTCGGGCAGCGTCTTCGCACCCAGCTTGTCGAAGCGGTTGGTGTATTCGAGCACCGCCTCGTCGCCCCGCTTCTGCACGTCGGCGAGGATGTCGGCCACGACCTTCTCGATGGCCGCGTCGTCGTCCGCGGACCAATGCAGCCGCGCCTTGAATTCAGCATCGAAGCTGGCTGAAGTCGTGGACAGTCGGGCGGGTGCTGCTTTCAGAGTCATGGGCGTGGGGTTCGTGGGTTTCGTGGGGTTCAGGCGGAAGGAATGGCCGACGCGAACGCGTCGATGATGTGGCGGATCGGCTCGCGCTTGAGCTTGAGCGCCGCCTGGTTCACCACAAGGCGGGCGCTGATGTCCATGATGCGTTCCACCTCGACGAGGTGGTTGGCCTTGAGCGTGTTGCCGGTCGAGACCAGGTCGACGATGGCGTCTGCCAGCCCGGTGAGCGGCGCCAGCTCCATGCTGCCGTAGAGCTTGATCAGGTCGACGTGCACGCCTTTGCTTGCGAAGAAGTCGCGCGACAGGCCCACGTACTTGGTGGCCACGCGCAGGCGGGAACCCTGCTTCACGGCGGAGGCGTAGTCGTAGTCGGCGCGCACGGCCACGCTCAGGCGGCAGGCCGCGATGCGCAGGTCCAGCGGCTGGTACATGCCCTGGTTGCCGTTCTCCAGCAGCACGTCGAGGCCGGTCACGCCGAGGTCTGCGCCGCCGTACTGCACGTAGGTGGGCACGTCGGACGCGCGCACCAGCACCACGCGCACGTCGGGACGGGTGGTTTCGAGGATCAGCTTGCGCGACTTCTCGGGGTCTTCGGTGACCTCGATGCCGGCCGCTGCCAGCAGGGGCATCGTCTCTTCGAAGATGCGGCCTTTGGAAAGCGCCAATGTGATCATGCGGCGGCTCCCGTCACGCGTTCGATGTCGGCTCCGAGGCCGCGCAGCTTGGATTCCATTCGGTCGTAGCCCCGGTCCAGGTGGTAGATGCGGTCGACCAGCGTCTCGCCCTCGGCCACGAGGCCGGCAATGACGAGGCTGGCGGAGGCGCGCAGGTCGGTGGCCATCACGGTGGCACCCGACAGTTGCCGCACGCCGGTGACCATCGCGACCTTGCCTTCGACGTGGATCTGGGCGCCCAGGCGCACCATCTCGTTCACGTGCATGAAGCGGTTCTCGAAGATGGTCTCGGTGACCATCGAGGCGCCGCGCGCGATCACGTTCAGGGCCATGAACTGGGCCTGCATGTCGGTCGGGAAGCCGGGGTATTCGGTGGTGCTGAAGCTCTGCGCGTTCAGGTGTTCGTAGGCGGGACCCTTCGAGCCGATGCGCACGCCGTCTTTCTCGCAGGCCACGGTGCAGCCGGCGTCGCGCAGCTTGTCGATCACGGCGTCGAGGTGGTCGCCACGCGCATGGCGCAGGAATGCCTCGCCACCCGTGGCCGCCACCGCGCACAGGAAGGTGCCGGCCTCGATGCGGTCGGCCACCACGGCATGCTCGCAGCCGTGCAGCTTCTCGACGCCCTGGATGCGGATGTGGCTGGTGCCGTGGCCTTCGATCTTCGCGCCCATGCGGATCAGCATTTCTGCCAGGTCGACGATTTCCGGCTCCTGGGCGGCGTTCTCGAGCAGCGTCTCGCCCTCGGCCAGCGCAGCGGCCATGAGGAAGTTCTCGGTGCCGGTGACGGTGACCATATCGGTCAGGATGCGCGCGCCCTTCAGGCGGGTGCGGCCCTCCGGCAGGCGGGCGACCATGTAGCCGTGCTCGACCACGATTTCGGCGCCCATGGCCTGCAGGCCCTTGATGTGCTGGTCGACCGGCCGCGAACCGATGGCGCAGCCGCCCGGCAGCGACACCCTGGCATGGCCGAAACGCGCCAGCAGCGGGCCCAGGGCCAGCACGGAGGCGCGCATGGTCTTCACGAGCTCGTAGGGCGCCTCGGGGTTGGTCAGGTCGGCGGCGTTCAGGCGCACGGTGCCGTTGTCGTCGCGCTCGGCCGCGACGCCCATGTTGCGCACCAGCTTGAGCATGGTCGACACGTCCTGCAGGCGCGGCACGTTGTGCAGCACCACGGGCTGGTCGGTCAGCAGCGCCGCGCACAGCTCGGGCAGCGCAGCGTTCTTGGCGCCGGAAATGAGTACTTCGCCGCGGAGCTCTCGCCCGCCGCGAATCAGAAGTTTGTCCATCGAAGTTCCAGCGAAATCAGGGGGCCGCCAGGGCCGGAAAGTTATTTTTCCACTGCCGCCCATTCGGCCGGCGTGTAGGTCTTCATCGAAAGCGCGTGCACCTCGTCGGTGTGCATTTTCGCACCGAGGGTGGCGTAGACCCGCTGATGGCGCTGGATCGAGCGCTTGCCCTCGAATTCGGCCGAGACGATGGTGGCGTACCAGTGTCGGCCGTCGCCCTCGAGCGTGATGTGCTCGCACGGGAGATGGGACGTGATGATGGCCTGGAGCTGGTCAGCGGTCATGAGATGGGCATTTATTGGGGAACACCGCGGAACCGGCTTTGCCGGGCCGCTGGTGTTGCCCCGGAAGGGGGTTGGCGAAGCGACACGAAGTGCGAGAAGACTGGGGGAGAACCATGATCTAGCTACGGATCTTGTAGCCGATGCGCAGCAGGTGGACGGCAATGGCGCTCACCACCAGCCAGGCGGTGCCGACGATGCCCAGGCTCAGCCAGGGCGAGGCGTCGCTGACGCCGAAGAAACCGTAGCGGAAGCCGTCGATCATGTAGAAGAACGGGTTCAGGTGGCTCACCTTCTGCCAGAAGGGCGGCAGCGAGCCGATCGAATAGAACACGCCCGACAGGAAGGTCATGGGCATGATCAGGAAGTTCTGGAACACCGCCATCTGGTCGAACTTCTCGGCCCAGAGGCCGGCGATGAGGCCCAGCGTGCCCAGCATGGCCGCGCCCAGCAGCGCGAACACGATGATCCACAGCGGCGCCACGAAGTCGGGCACGGCGAAGAGCATGGTCACCAGGAACACGCCCAGCCCCACGGCCAGCCCGCGGATGATCGACGAGCCCACGTAGGCGAAGAACCAGCCCCAGTGCGACAGCGGCGTGAGCAGCACGAACACCAGATTGCCCATGATCTTGCTCTGGATGATCGACGACGAGCTGTTGGCGAAGGCGTTCTGCAGCACGCTCATCATCACGAGGCCGGGAATCAGGAACGCGGTGTAGGCGACAGTTCCGTACACCGTCACGCGGCCCTCGAGCACGTGGCCGAACACCATGAGGTACAGCAGCGCGGTGAGCACCGGCGCGCCGACGGTCTGGAAGCCGACCTTCCAGAAGCGCAGCGTTTCCTTGTAGAGCAGCGCGCGCCAACCCGTTACCGCCATCATGGAGCCCCCTTGCGCGGCACTGCGTGTCCTCGCCTCCCCCCGAGGGGGAGCTTCGCTTGCTTGGGGCGGCCCGGCGCGGCGCTCATCTCGCGACCTCCAGCGGCGTCTGCTCGCCCGCCATCAGGTCGATGAACACGTCTTCCAGGTCGGCCTTGCGCATTTCCACGTCTTCCACCGCGACGCCGGCTTCGCGGATCGCGGCCAGCAGTTGTTCGACTTCATGGGCGTTCTGCGCAGGCAGCTGCACGATGCGCCCGGTGATGCGCGCGTTCTTCGCGATCTCCCAGGGCAGCATGGCGTCGGTCTTGAACCGGAGCACGTTGCTCGCAGCCGACTTCAGCAGTTCGCTGGTGCGGGCCAGCGCGATCACGCGGCCCAGCTTGAGCATCGCGATGCGGCTGCACAGCGCCTCGGCCTCTTCCAGGTAATGGGTGGTGAGCAGCACGGTGCTTCCCTGCTTGTTGAGCCTGGCGACGAACTGCCAGAGCGTCTGGCGCAGCTCGACGTCGACGCCGGCGGTGGGCTCGTCGAGCACGATCACCGGCGGCTTGTGCACCAGCGCCTGCGCCACCAGCACCCGGCGCTTCATGCCGCCCGAGAGCTGGCGCATGTTGGCCGTGGCCTTGTCGGCGAGGCCCAGGCTTTGCAGCAGCTCGTCGATCCATGCCTCGTTGTTCTTGATGCCGAAGTAGCCCGACTGGATGCGCAGCGACTCGCGCACGTTGAAGAAGGGGTCGAACACCAGCTCCTGCGGCACGATGCCCAACTGGCGGCGGGCCTGCGCGAAGTCGCGCTGCACGTCGAAACCGTGGACGCTGATGGCACCCGACGTGGGGCGCGAGAGCCCCGCGAGCATGCTGATCAGGGACGTCTTGCCGGCACCGTTGGGACCGAGCAGGCCGAAGAATTCGCCCGGTTCGATCTGGAAGCTGACCTCGTCGACAGCCTTCAGCCCTTGCTTGCCTTGGGCCTTCTGCTGTTTGGAGGGGGGATAGGTCTTGGAGACCGATTGGAATGAGATCGCGGGCATGGGAGCCCGCGATTTTACGGGGCGGCTCCACAAGCTGCCGCGCAGCGGCTGATTGCCCTCATGCGGCCGCCGCCGGGCCGGCCCAAGGCGGGCCGCGCCTCCCCCTTGGGGGGTGGCGAATTACACGCAGCGAAGCGAAGTGAAAAGCCGGGGGGCCAACAGTCAAGGCGCGGCGGGCAAAAGACCCGCAACACCGTACAGCGTGGCCAGTTCGCGCAGCCGGGGCGACAGGCCCTTGACCGAGAACCCCCGGCCCAGTGCGCTTGATTCGCGGCGGCATTCCAGCAGCACGGCCAGCGCCGATGAATCGAACTGGGCCAGCGCGGTAGCGTCGACCACGGTGGACGACGAATCGGTCTGGCCCTTCAGCCCCTGCTGCAGCATGCGCATGCAGGCGGGGGCCTCGTCATGGGTGAGCCGGGTGGGCAGGACCAACATCGCTCGGCCCTCAGCCCTTGGCGTTGCCCTTGTTGCGCGCAGCCAGCGCGGCAATCAGGCCATCGATGCCGCTCTTGTTGATTTCCTGCGCGAACTGGGTGCGGTAGGTATCGACCAGCCACACGCCCAGCACGTTCAGGTTGTAGACCTTCCATCCGGCGCCCTGGCCGGGGGTCTTTTCAAGGCGGTAGTCGAGCTGGACCGGGTCGCCGCGGCCCCTGACTTCGGTGCGCACCAGCACATCGGTGTCGTCCGGCGAGCCGCGGAACGGGCGGATGGTGACGGTCTGGTCGGTCACCTGGTCGAGCGCGCCGGCGTAGGTGCGCACCAGGAGGGTCTTGAACTCGTCCTGCAGGCGCTTTTGCTGCTCGGGCGTGGCGGTGCGCCAGGCCGGGCCGACGGCGGAGGCCGTCATGCGCTGGAAGTTGACGTTCGGCATGATCTTGCTGTCGACCAGCACCATGATCTTGTTCACGTCGCCCGACTTGATGCTCGAATCGGACTTGATGGTCTCGAGCACGTCGGTCGAGAGGCGCTTCACCAGCGCATCGGGCGCTTCGTCGGCTGCGCGCGCGGGCTGCACGAAGGCGACAGCGGCCCCGAACAGCAGGGCGCCGGCCAGCATCAGGCGGCCGAGATCGCGTCGTTGCAAGGTCTTGTTGTTCATGGAGAGTCCCTCAATCAAGTTTGAAAATCTGCGAAGCACGTAGAAGCAGCGGCGTGCACAGACAAGAACGGATTCGAGCCGCGCCGGGCCTACCGGGTTCCTGTCCGGGAGGTGAAGCCTTGCAACCGGATGCAAGCAGCTTCGCCTTCCGTGCACACCGTACTCTTACTTTCCGCTGCCGTCGTCGGGCGGATTGCCGTCGTAGATCTGGCTGCGGCGGCGCTGCAGGAACGCGTCGCGCGTGAATGAATACTTGTCGAGCGCCGCATCGCCGAGCAGGCGGCCGGCCCTCAGGTACTGCGAACGGGTGTCGACCACGCGCAGCACGGTCAGCGAATTGCGCCAGGGAATGTCATGCACGTGGTTCAGCGGGTCGCCGTAGAAGTCCAGCGGCTTGGCGGCGGCGTCGCGCACGGTCGACGAGCCCAGCAGCGGCAGCACGAGGTACGGGCCCGGGCCCACGCCCCAGTAGCCGAGCGTCTGGCCGAAGTCCTTCTCGTGGCGGGGAATGCCCGCTTCGGTCGCGACATCCAGCAGGCCGCCAAGGCCGAAGAACGTGTTGACGTTCAGGCGCATGAAGGTTTCCGCGCTGTCCTGCAGCTTGAGCTGGGCCACGTTGTTGGCCAGGCTCCAGACGTCGCCGATGTTGCCGAAGAAGTTGCTCACCCCGGTACGCACCATGGAGGGCAGCGCCTTCTGGTAGGCCGTGGCTGCAGGGACGAGCACCGCGTCGTCGACGGTGTCGTTGAAGCGGGTGACACCGCGGTTGAACGGCTCGAGCGGGTCGGCCGGGTTGGCATTGGGGCCGGTGGCGCATCCGGCCACGAGCGCGAAGACCGCTGCGGCACTTGCCCAGCGCAGGCCGCTACCCATGCGTTGCACGGCGTTTGACAGATTTGATCGTGTTTTCATTTTTTGCTGGCTGTTCCGGCCGACGAGGTATTACCTTCCGCCGCCTTGCTGTACAGGAACTGACTGATCAGGTTCTCCAGCACCACGGCCGACTGGGTCGCGGTGATGGTGTCGCCTGCCTGCAGGTTCTTGTCGTCGGCGCCCGCCTCGATCCCGATGTACTGCTCGCCGAGCAGGCCACTGGTCAGGATCTTCAGAGAGCTGTCCTTGGGAAAACTGTAACGGTTTTGCAAAGCCAGTGTTACGTTGGCCTGAAAGGTCTTGTCGTTGAAGGAGATCGACTCCACGCGGCCGACCACCACACCCGCGCTCTTTACCGCGGTCTGGGGCTTGAGACCGCCGATGTTGTCGAAGCGCGCAGTCACCGAATAGGTCTTCTGGAAATTCAGGCTCAGCAGGTTGGCCGACTGCAGCGCGAGGAACAGCAGCGCCGCCGCGCCGATCAGGACGAACAGGCCGACCCAGATGTCGTTGTTGGAACGTTGCATGGTTTGCACTCTCTAGAACGATTGGGGCCCGGCCCCTTTTAGATACTGAACATCATGGCGGTCAGGAGAAAATCCAGCCCAAGCACCGCCAGCGATGCGGTGACCACGGTCTTGGTGGTCGCCCGCGACACGCCCTCGGGCGTGGGCTGGGCCTCGTAGCCCTGCAGCAACGCGATGAAGGTGACGGTGAAGCCGAACACGATGCTCTTGATGACGCCGTTGCCGACGTCGCGCCACACATCGACGCCGCCCTGCATCTGGCCCCAGAACGCGCCCGGGTCGACACCCAGCATCAGCACGCCCACCACGTAGCCGCCCATGATGCCGACCGCGCTGAACACCGCCGCCAGCAAGGGCATGGTGATGACGCCGGCCCAGAAACGCGGCGCAAGAATGCGCTGCACCGGATCGACCGCCATCATTTCCATGGCGCTCAATTGCTCGTCGGCCTTCATGAGCCCGATTTCCGCGGTGAGCGAAGTGCCGGCGCGCCCGGTGAACAGCAGCGCCGCCACCACGGGACCCAGTTCGCGCACCAGGCTCAGCGTGACCAGCAGGCCCAGCGCCTCGGACGATCCGTACCGCTGCAGCGCGTAATACATCTGCAGCCCCAGCACGAAACCCACGAAGAGCCCCGACACGCCGATGATGGCCAGCGAGAAGTTGCCCAGGAAATGGATCTGGTCGCGCACCAGGCTGAAGCGCCGCATGATCCGCGCGCCAGGGCCGACCAGGCGCATGAAGAGCTTTGCGCCATGGCCCAGGTTGGACAGATGGCGGCGCACCCCGAAGCCGACATCGGCAGGCTTCCACCAACTCATGAGCGGCCCCCTTCGACATTGCCGAAATCGGCTTCGATGCTGACGCCCGGGTAGTGGAAACGAACCGGCCCGTCGGGCAGCGCATTCACGAACTGGTGCACCAGCGGATCGGCGCTGTTGCGCACGTCGTCGGGCGTGCCCTGCGCGGCGATGCCGCCGTTGGCAAGGATGATCACGTGATCGGCGATGCGGAAGGTTTCCTCGAGATCGTGCGACACGATGATGCTGGTGAGCCCGAGCGTGTCGTTGAGCTGCCGGATCAGCCGCGCGGCGGTGCCGAGCGAGATCGGGTCGAGCCCCGCAAACGGCTCGTCGTACATCACGAGATCGGGGTCCAGGGCGATCGCGCGTGCCAGCGCCACGCGCCGCGCCATGCCGCCCGACACCTCGCTGGGCATCAGGTCGCGCGCACCGCGCAGGCCGACTGCGTCGAGCTTCATGAGCACGATGTCGCGTACCAGCGCTTCGGAGAGTTGTGTGTGCTCACGCAACGGGAAAGCCACGTTGTCGAACACGCTCATGTCGGTGAACAGCGCGCCGAACTGGAAGAGCATGCCCATGCGGCGACGCGCCGCATAGAGTGCCGTCGCGTCGAACCTGACGACATCCTGACCATCGAAAAGGACTGCGCCGCGTTGTGCGCGCTGCTGCCCGCCGATCAATCGCAGGACCGTGGTCTTGCCGCCACCCGATGCGCCCATGAGCGCCGTCACCTTGCCGCGGGGCACGGAGAAAGACACGCCGTCGAGGATGGCGCGCGCACCGTAGCCGAACGTGACGTCGCGAAACTCTACGAAAGGATGTGGCTGTGTAGCTGGGTCCATCTCAATAAAAAAGCCGGGCGCTCTTTCAAGCATCCCGGCATGCGGTTTTGCAGCGGATGATAACGGGGCCGCGACGGCGACCGCGAAATTGAAACAAAAATCAGCGCGGCAAGTCGCTGAATCCCATCAGAAACTCATCCACCGACCGCGCGGCTTGACGGCCTTCGCGGATTGCCCACACCACCAGCGACTGCCCGCGGCGGATGTCGCCGGCGGCAAAGACCTTGGGTACGTTGGTGGCATAGCCGCCGATGAAATCGACCGTTGCCTTGGCGTTGCCGCGTGCGTCCTTCTCCACGCCGAAGGCGTCGAGCACGGTGGCCACAGGGCTGATGAAGCCCATGGCCAGCAGCACGAGGTCGGCCTTGAGCACCTGCTCGCTGCCGGCGACTTCCTGCATCTTGCCGTCCCTCCATTCGACGCGAACGGTCTTCAGGCCGGTGACCTTGCCCTTCTCGCCGATGAATTCCTTGGTGGAGATCGCGAACTCGCGTTCGCAGCCCTCTTCATGGCTGGAGCTGGTGCGCAGCTTGATGGGCCAGTACGGCCAGGTCAGCGGGCGGTTTTCTTCCTCGGGCGGCTGCGGCATCAGTTCGAACTGCGTGACGCTGACCGCACCGTGGCGGTTGCTGGTGCCAACGCAGTCGGAGCCGGTGTCGCCGCCGCCGATGACGATCACGTGCTTGCCGTCGGCGCGCAGCTGGCCCTTGACCTTGTCGCCGGCGTTGACGCGGTTTTGCTGCGGCAGGAACTCCATCGCGAAATGGATGCCGTCGAGGTCGCGGCCGGGCACCGGCAGGTCGCGCGACTGCTCGGCGCCGCCGGTGAGCAGCACGGCGTCGAACTCTTTCTGCAGCTGCTCGGGAGTGACGGTTTCCTTGGCCAGGTTCGTGACCTTGGAGCCCTTGCCCAGCGGGTCTTTCGCTGCGCCGACGATCACGCCGGTGCGGAACACCACGCCTTCGGCCTTCATCTGCTCCACGCGGCGGTCGATGTGCGACTTTTCCATCTTGAAGTCGGGAATGCCGTAGCGCAGCAGGCCGCCGATGCGGTCGTTCTTCTCGAACAGCGTCACGTCGTGGCCGGCACGCGCCAGTTGCTGGGCAGCCGCCATGCCGGCCGGGCCCGCGCCCACCACCGCCACCTTCTTGCCGGTCTTGTGCTTGGCGACGCGCGGCGCCACCCAGCCTTCGTCCCAGGCGCGGTCGATGATCGCGTGCTCCAGCGACTTGATGCCGACCGCGTCGTCGTTCACGTTGAGCACGCAGGCAGCCTCGCAGGGCGCGGGGCAGATGCGGCCGGTGAACTCGGGGAAGTTGTTGGTCGAGTCGAGCACCGCGAAGGCGTTCTGCCAGTCGTTGCGGTACACCAGGTCGTTGAAGTCCGGAATGATGTTGTTGACCGGGCAGCCGCTGTTGCAGAACGGCGTGCCGCAGTCCATGCAGCGCGCACCCTGCACCTTGGCCTGTTCAGTGTTCAGGCCGACGACGAATTCCTTGTAGTGCTTGACGCGCTCGTCAACAGGCTTGTAGCCCTCTTCGATGCGCTCATGCTCCATGAAGCCGGTGATCTTTCCCATCGTGCTTTCCTTTGTTCTCTGTACTCGTGGGCGCTCAGACCGAAGCCGGGGCCGTTTGCGGTGCGGGGGCCGTCAGCGCATGCGGCTCAAGGCCGATGTGCGCGTTGTTGCCGGAGCTGGTGAGCTCGACCTTGCGGTCGTGCAGCTCGGCCAGCGCGCGCTTGTATTCGTTCGGGAACACCTTCACGAACTTGGTGCGCGACACGGCCCAGTTGTCGAGCAGCTCGCGCGCGCGCTTGCTGCCGGTCCAGCGGTGGTGCTCTTCGAGCAGCTTCTTGAGCTGGGCTTCGTCGGTCTCGCCGCCGTGCCAGATCTTGCGGTGCACGCTGGCGGTCTGCTCGGCCGAGGTCAGCACCTTGTCGAGCGACACCATCGAGAGGTTGCAGCGCGAGGCGAACTGGCCGTCTTCGTCGTACACGAAGGCGACGCCGCCGCTCATGCCGGCCGCGAAGTTGCGGCCCGTCTTGCCGAGCACGGCCACCGTGCCGCCGGTCATGTATTCGCAACCGTGGTCGCCGGTGCCTTCGATGACCGCCGTGGCGCCCGACAGGCGCACAGCGAAGCGCTCGCCGGCCACGCCGCACAGGTAGGCCTCGCCGGTGGTCGCGCCGTACAGCGCGGTGTTGCCGACGATGGTGTTGCGCACCGCCTCACCGCGGAAGTCGAGGCTGGGGCGAACCACCACGCGGCCGCCCGAGAGGCCCTTGCCGGTGTAGTCGTTTGCGTCGCCGATCAGGTACAGCGTGATGCCGCGCGCCAGGAAGGCGCCGAACGACTGGCCGCCCGTGCCTTCGAGCTGGATGCGGATCGAGTCGTCGGGCAGGCCCTGCGGATGCACCTTGGTCAGCGCGCCCGAGAGCATGGCGCCCACCGAGCGGTTGACGTTGCGCGCCACCTCGATGAACTGCACCTTCTCGCCCTTGTCGATGGCGGGACGCGACTTCTCGATGAGCTTGACGTCCAGCGCCTTGTCCAGGCCGTGGTCCTGGTTCTCGACATGGAAGCGCGGCACGTCGGCCGGCACGTTCGGCAGCGCGAACAGGCGGCTGAAATCGAGGCCGGAGGCCTTCCAGTGCTCGATGCCCTTGCGCATGTCGAGCAGGTCGGCACGGCCGATCAGGTCGTCGAACTTGCGGATGCCCAACTGGGCCATGATCTGGCGCACTTCTTCCGCGACGAAGAAGAAATAGTTGACGACGTGCTCGGGCTTGCCGGAGAACTTCTTGCGCAGCACCGGGTCTTGCGTGGCCACGCCCACCGGGCAGGTGTTCAGGTGGCACTTGCGCATCATGATGCAGCCCTCGACCACCAGCGGCGCGGTGGCAAAGCCGAACTCGTCGGCGCCCAGCAGCGCGCCGATGGCGACGTCGCGGCCGGTCTTCATCTGGCCGTCGGCCTGCACGCGGATGCGGCTGCGCAGGCGGTTGAGCACCAGCGTCTGCTGCGTCTCGGCCAGGCCGATTTCCCACGGGCTGCCCGCATGCTTGATCGACGACCAGGGCGAGGCGCCCGTGCCGCCGTCATGGCCGGCGATCACGACGTGGTCGCTCTTGCACTTGGCAACGCCCGCGGCAATGGTGCCCACGCCGATCTCGCTCACCAGCTTCACGCTGATGCTGGCGTGCGGCGCGGTGTTCTTCAGGTCGTGAATGAGCTGCGCCAGGTCTTCGATCGAGTAGATGTCGTGGTGCGGCGGCGGCGAGATGAGGCCCACGCCCGGCACGGCATAGCGCTGCTTGCCGATGTATTCGGTGACCTTGCCGCCTGGCAGCTGGCCGCCCTCGCCCGGCTTGGCGCCCTGCGCCATCTTGATCTGGATCTGGTCGGCCGAATGCAGGTATTCCGCCGTGACGCCGAAGCGGCCCGACGCGACCTGCTTGATGCGCGAACGCAGCGAGTCGCCGTCGCGCAGCGGCATGTCGACCTCGACGTTGGCCGCGCCGATCACGCTCTTGAGCGTGTCGCCCTGCTTGATCGGGATGCCCTTGAGCTCGTTGCGGTAGCGCGCGGGGTCTTCGCCGCCTTCGCCGGTGTTGCTCTTGCCGCCGATGCGGTTCATGGCCACGGCCAGCACCGAGTGCGCCTCGGTGCTGATCGAGCCGAGCGACATAGCGCCGGTGGCGAAGCGCTTCACGATTTCGGACGCAGCCTCGACCTCGTCGACGGGAATGGCCTTGGCGGGATCGATCTTGAACTCGAACAGGCCGCGCAGCGTGAGGTGGCGACGGTTCTGGTCGTTGATGAGCTGGGCGTATTCCTTGTACGTGTTCCAGTTGTTGGCGCGCGTGCTGTGCTGCAGCTTGGCGATGGCGTCGGGCGTCCACATGTGCTCTTCGCCGCGCGTGCGCCAGGCGTATTCGCCGCCGGCATCGAGCATGTTGGAGAGCACCGGGTCGTCGCCGAAGGCGGCCTTGTGCATGCGGATGGCTTCCTCGGCGATCTCGAAGACGCCGATGCCTTCCACGCGGCTGGCGGTGCCGGTGAAGTACTTGTTCACCGTCTCGCTGTTCAGGCCGATGGCTTCGAACAGCTGGGCGCCGCAGTAGCTCATGTAGGTGCTGACACCCATCTTCGACATGATCTTCGACAAGCCCTTGCCGATGGCCTTGACGTAGTTGTAGACCGCCTTGTCGGCGCTGAGGTCGCCGGGCAGGTCGGCATGCATGGCCACCAGCGTTTCCATGGCGAGGTACGGGTGCACGGCTTCCGCGCCATAGCCGGCCAGCACGCCGAAGTGATGCACTTCGCGCGCCGAGCCGGTCTCGACCACCAGGCCGGCGGTGGTGCGCAGGCCTTCGCGAACCAGGTACTGGTGCACTGCCGACAGCGCCAGCACGGCGGGGATGGCCACCTGCGTCGGGCTCACGCCGCGGTCGCTGATGATCAGGATGTTGTGGCCGCCCTTGATGGCGTCCACCGCTTCGGCGCACAGCGAGGCCAGCTTGGCTTCGACGCCCTCGTCACCCCAGGCGAGCGGGTAGGTGATGTCGAGCGCGTAGCTCTTGAACTTGCCCTGCGTGTACTTGCCGATGTCGCGCAGCTTCGCCATGTCGGCGAAGTCGAGGATCGGCTGGCTCACTTCGAGCCGCATCGGCGGGTTGACCTGGTTGATGTCCAGCAGGTTGGGCTTGGGGCCGATGAAGGACACCAGCGACATCACGATGGCTTCGCGGATCGGGTCGATCGGCGGGTTGGTCACCTGCGCGAACAGCTGCTTGAAGTAGTTGTAAAGCGGCTTGTTCTTGCTGGAGAGCACGGCCAGCGGGCTGTCGTTGCCCATGGAGCCGATGCCCTCTTCGCCGGCTTGCGCCATGGGGCTCATCAGGAACTTGATGTCTTCCTGGGTGTAGCCGAAGGCCTGCTGGCGGTCGAGCAGCGCGACCTGGCTCAGCGGCGCGGAGACCGGCTCGGCCTTGACGCTGTCGAGCTTGATGCGCAGGTTCTCGATCCACTGCTTGTAGGGCTTGCTGTTGGCGAGGTTGGCCTTGACCTCCTCGTCGTCGATCATGCGGCCCTGCTCCAGGTCGATGAGGAACATCTTGCCGGGCTGCAGGCGCCACTTGCGCACGATCTTCTGCTCCGGCACGGGCAGCACGCCCGATTCGGAGGCCATGATGACCAGGTCGTCGTCGGTCACGCAGTAGCGCGAAGGACGCAGGCCGTTGCGGTCGAGCGTGGCGCCGATCTGGCGGCCGTCGGTGAACACGATGGAGGCCGGACCGTCCCAGGGCTCGAGCATGGCGGCGTGGTATTCATAGAACGCGCGGCGGCGCGGGTCCATGGTGGCGTGCTGCTCCCAGGGCTCGGGAATCATCATCATCACGGCCTGGCTGATGGGGTAGCCGGCCATCGTCAGCAGCTCGAGGCAGTTGTCGAAGGTGGCGGTGTCGGACTGTCCGGCGAAGCTGATGGGGTACAGCTTCTGCAGGTCGGCGCCCAGCACGGGCGAGGACATGACGCCTTCGCGCGCCTTCATCCAGTTGTAGTTGCCCTTGACCGTGTTGATTTCGCCGTTGTGGGCGACATAGCGGTAGGGGTGGGCCAGCGGCCACTCGGGGAAGGTGTTGGTCGAGAAGCGCTGGTGCACCAGGCCCAGGGCCGAGACGCAGCGCTTGTCCTGCAGGTCGAGGTAGTAGGTACCGACCTGGTCGGCCAGCAACAGGCCCTTGTAGACCACGGTGCGGCTGGACATGCTGGGAACGTAGTATTCCTTGCTGTGCTTGAGCTTCAGGCGCTGGATGTTGGCGCTGGCGGTCTTGCGGATCACGTAGAGCTTGCGTTCCAGCGCGTCCTGCACGATCACGTCATTGCCGCGGCCGATGAACACCTGGCGCAGCAGCGGCTCTTTTTCGCGCACGGTGGGCGACATGGGCATGTCGCGGTTGACCGGCACGTCGCGCCAGCCGAGCAGCACCTGGCCTTCGGCCTTGATGGCGCGTTCCATTTCCTGTTCGCAGGCTTCGCGCGAGGCGTGTTCCTTCGGCAGGAAGATCATGCCGACGCCGTATTCGCCGGGCGGTGGCAGCGTGACGCCCTGCTTGGCCATCTCTTCTCGGTAGAGGTGGTCGGGCAGTTGGATCAGGATGCCTGCGCCGTCGCCCATCAGCTTGTCGGCGCCCACGGCGCCGCGATGGTCGAGGTTTTCGAGGATCTTCAAGCCCTGCAGCACGATGGCATGGCTTTTCTCGCCCTTGATATGTGCAACGAAGCCGACGCCGCAGGCATCGTGCTCGTCGGCACCGGAATACAGACCGTGTTCTTGGAGATGTTGAATCTCGGCAGCCGTCGTCATGGGCGCGCTCCTTCAGTTTTCGCAGGGAGAGGGAGCATATTGCGATGCACAAAGAATGCCAAACACTTTAATAGGGGTCAGATTCGAATTAAATGTTGAGTTTTCTTGTCAGAATTTAATTAGGGACATATTAAAAAATGTAGCAAAAGCCTGAGAACTGTCGGCGGCTTGACGCCGATTCGGCTTCAGGAAGTGGTGCTTGAAGGCGGCCGGCCTGCCTTGGCCTTGACCACGCGGCGCTCAGTCGACTTCTGCAAGGTCCCCAGAAAATCGTCATCGCCTGCCGCCCAGCCACGCAGCGTGGCCTCGGTCAGCGCATCCTGATCGGCCATGCGTACGCCGGCGCGCACCAACTCGACATAGGCGGCCTCGCGCGCGAATGGCGTGTTGCCGAGTTCCCAGTACAGGGGATGCGGTGTCAGCAGCTTGTCGTGCCGCAGTCCGGCGTAGTGGCCGTGGCTGGACCAGGGAAAATCGCGCGCGTCGACCGCGATGCCGGCCCGCACCGGGTTGAGGTCGATGTAGACCATGCAGGTCAGCAGGTAGCGGTCGGTCTGGATCAACGTGGACCTGTAGCGCCCTTCCCACAGAGTGCCGCTGCGGCCGTGGCGGTCATTGAAGTAGCGCACGTAGCTGCGCCCCACCGACTGCATGAACTGCGGCAGGCCGGTGTCGCTGTCGGGCGTCGCCAGCAGGTGGAAGTGGTTGTCCATCAGCACATAGGCGTGCAGCGCGACGCGAAAGCGCACGGCGTTCTCGGCCATCAGCGCGAGCAGCTTCTCGTGATCCGCCCGGTCCACGAAGATCGGCTGGCGGTTGTTGCCACGCTGGATCACATGGTGCGGCATGCCTGCCAGGGTAAGGCGGGGAAGACGGGCCATGGGACAAGCGGACGCGAGTTGCGCGCCGGCGTTCAGCCGAGACGGAAGCGCGTGTCGCCCAGCGCGTCGAGCCCGAACTGCGACAGCAGCTCGCCCAGGCGCGTCGCCGCGCTCGCCTTGCGCTGGCCCGTGTAGCGCGCCAGGATCAGCTCGTTCTTCATGCTGTGCTCCCAGCCGACCAGCTCGGTGACCGTCACGCTGTAGCCGTTGGCCTCCAGATACAGGCAGCGCAGCACGTTGGTGAGCTGGCTGCCGATCTCGCGCGTGTGCAGCGGATGGCGCCACAGCTCGGCCAGCGGGGTGCGCGAGAGCGCCAGCGCCTTGGTCTCGCGCAGGCAGGCGGCCACTTCGGCCTGGCAACAGGGCACCAGCACCATGCAGCGTGCTTTCTTGGCGAGGCCGAAGGCGATGGCATCGTCCGTCGCGGTATCGCAGGCATGCAGCGCGGTGACGACGTCGATCTGCGCCGGCAGCTCGCTCGCCTGAGCAGATTCGGCCACTGTGAGATTCAGGAACGACATGCGGCCGAAACCCAGCCGCTGCGCCAGGGCGCGTGAGCGCTCGACCAGCTCGCTGCGCGTCTCGATGCCGTAGACATGCCCGCCCTGCCGCGCGCGGAAGAACAGGTCATAGATGATGAAGCCGAGGTAGGACTTGCCGGCACCATGGTCGGCCAGCGTGGCCCCGGCGCCCTCTTCCGGCAGTTCGCGCAGCAGCTGCTCGATGAACTGGAACAGGTGGTAGACCTGCTTGAGCTTGCGCCGCGAATCCTGGTTGAGCCGGCCCTCGCGGGTGAGGATGTGCAGCTCCTTGAGCAGCTCCACCGACTGCCCCGGCTTCAGCACTTCGGCCAGCTCGGCGTCGGCCTTGGCGAGCTTGTTCGTCTTTGCCGCCTTGGGGGCGAATTTGGTGTTCATGGCTTGGCACTCCCGGGGCCGACGTCGAGCGCCGCCCAGCCAGCCGGGCCGAGGGCTTCGAGCGTGTCGATGTTGCGCTCGAAGATCGCTTCCGCCTCCGGAAACGCATCGACAGCACGGTCCACGCTCTCCTCGCGCAGCAGGTGCAGCGTGGGATACGGCGCGCGGTTGGAGGCGTTGCCGATGTCATCGGGCTCCGTGCCGGCGAACTGGAATTGCGGATGGAAGCTCGCCAGCTGGAACACGCCGTCGAAACCTGCGCGGGCGAGCCGGCGCTCGGCACGCGCCGTGAAATCGTTGAAATCCAGGAAATCGGCCAAGGTGTTCGGTGCAATCAAAAGGGTGGTGTCGCGCATGGCGGCGTCGAGCGCCGCGAGGTCTTTGGCTTCGGCCAGCAGCGCGTCCATCAGGTCGGCTTCTTCGGCGGGTTCGTACACGGCATAGTGGATCTGCCCCTTCACGTGTACCGCCTTCGCGAAGGGGCACAGGTTCAGGCCGATCACCGCGCGTTCGAGCCAGCGCCGCATGTCGGCGCAGGCCTGGGCGGCCCCGATTGTCGCCGGGCCGCTCATGCCATCCCCGCCGCAGGGCGAATCCGCCCCAGGCGCCGCGCGATCGTCATGCCGACCAGCGAGCAGGCCAGCGTGGCGGTCCAGGTCCAGTGCCAGCCGCCGACGCGATGCGCCACCCAGGCAACCGCTGGCGGCGCCAGGAACTGGCCCAGCGAAGAGGCCTGCTGCATCAGGCCGACAGTGGTGGAAACCGTGGTCGGCCCGGGCGCGAACCGCACGCCGAGCAAAAACAGCGTCGCCGGCACCATGCCCCCGCCCAGCGAGAAGGCGCAGACCGCGACATAGCGCAACGCGGGCGGCAGGCTCAGCGCATCGGCGCCCTGCCCGGCTTGCGCAAAAGCCGCGACGCCGCCCAGCGCCATCGTGAGGAAACCCCACTGAAGCAGCCGCTCGGGCGCCACGCCGCGCTGAAGCCAACGGCCGCCGGCAATGTTGCCGACGATGTTCATGGCGGCGGCCAGCGCGGTCAGCAAGGCATTCCAGCCGGCCGGCACGCCGGCGCCGGCGTAGATGGCCGGAAGAAAGCCGATCACCGCCATCCACTGCGCCGAGTACACGGCGAAGGTCAGCGCGATCAGCCAGGGCGCGCGCGCGCCCACCGTGGCACGCAGACGGGAAGACCATGCCGTGGAAGCGCCGCCGGCCGCGACCGGGCGCAGCCGGTCCGGCGGCACCGCCTGCCAGAGCCAGAGCGCGGCCACGGCGGAAACGACCGACAGCGCCCACCACCAGTCAGGCCATCCGCCCCAGGCGATCAGGGCCGGCCCCACCAGCAGCGCAAGCGCGACGCCGAGCGGCATGTAGGCGCCCCACAGCCCCAGCGCGGCTTTGTCGGCGCCCGGGGGCGTCAAGGCGCGGATCAGCCCCGGGCCGGGCATGACGGTCAGCAGAAAGCCGACGCCTTCGACGGCCCGCAGCACAAGCAGCCACCGGACCGCATGGGAGCCTTCCACCGCGCCGCTGCCGACCCACCCGCCCAGCAGGCTGGCCACCGTCAGCACAACGAGCCCCGTCAGCATGCTGCGCCGCAGGCCGATGCTGTCGGCCGCAAGCCCGGCAATCAGCCCCAGCGTCATGCTGGCGACCTGTACCAGCGACAGCAGGAAGCCTGCCTCGACCAATCCGATGCCCAGCGAAGCCTGCAACGCAGGCACGGCGGGCGGCAGCTTGCCGAGGTGCAAGGCGCCGCTGACGCCGCCCAGCAGGACGGCGAAGGCGGCAACCGGTACGCGGGGACGCACGGCCTGGCTCACGCGATCCCCCGCCGTCCGGTGAGCCTTTCATGCTCGCGCACGGCGAAGCGGTCGGTCATGCCGGCGATGTAGTCGGCCACCGCACGGGGCCGGTCGCGGCGGTCGGCGTACGAGGCGGGCATCTCGCCGCCGCGCTCGATGTAGGCATCGAACAGCTCCCGCACCACCTGCTGCGCCTGGTCGGTGGTCTGCGTGACCTGCGGATGGCGGTACAGGTTGCGAAAGAGAAAGCGCTTGAGCTCCTCGGATTGCGCCTGCATCGTCTCGCTGAAGGCGACGAGAGGCGGGGCATGCCGCACGGCGTCGGCATCGGCCGGCGCAACGGCTTCGATTGCCGCGCGCGTCGCGTCGATCACGTCGTAGACCTGCGCGCTGAGCATGCGCCGGATGGTCTCGTAGAGCACGCGGCGGCCCTGCAGCTGGGGGTATTCGGCAAGCGCTTCCCGGCGGTAGCGCTCGAAGAGTTCCACCTCGCCAAGCTGCTCGACGCCTATGAGGCCGGAACGCACACCGTCGTCGATGTCGTGCGCGTTGTAGGCGATGGCGTCGGCCAGGTTGCACAGTTGCGCCTCCAGGCCGGGCTGCGTGCGGTCCAGGAAGCGGCGGGCCACGCCGTCGGGTTCGGCCGCCTCCAGCCGCTCGGCATTGGCGCGCGAGCAGTGCTTCAGGATGCCCTCGCGCGTCTCGAAGCTCAGGTTCAGGCCGTCGTACTGCGGATAGCGATGCTCCAGCGCATCGACAACGCGCAGGCTCTGCAGGTTGTGCTCGAAACCGCCGTGCTCGGCCATGCAATCGTTGAGCGCATCCTGGCCCGCGTGGCCGAAGGGCGTGTGCCCCAGGTCGTGGGCCAGCGCGATCGCCTCGACCAGGTCTTCGTTGAGGCGCAGGGCCCGGGCAATCGACCGCCCCAGTTGCGCAACCTCCAGGGAATGCGTGAGCCGCGTGCGGAACAGGTCGCCTTCATGGTTCAGGAAGACCTGCGTCTTGTAGACCAGCCGGCGGAAGGCCGTGGAATGCACGATGCGGTCGCGGTCGCGCTGGAAGGCGTCGCGCGTGGGCGCGGGCGGCTCCGAATGGCGCCTGCCGCGCGACTGCGCGGGCTGGCAGGCATAGGCCGCGAGGCTCATGCCTCGCAGCACTGCGCGAGCACTTCGCGCACCAGCGCATCGGGCGCGCTGCGAACCACGGCCGAGCCGGGCTCGTCGATTACCACGAAGCGGATTTCGCCGGCTTCCGATTTCTTGTCGACGCGCATGAGCTCCAGGTAGCGCTCCGCACCGAGTGCGGGGCCGACGGTCGGCAGGCCGGCGCGTTCGATCAGCCGCGTGAGGCGCTCGACGAAGGCGGCGTCGACGCCGCCGAGCCGCTGCGACAGATGGGCCGCCATGACCATGCCGCAGCCGACCGCCTCGCCATGCAGCCACTCGCCATATCCCAGGCCTGATTCGATGGCATGCCCGAAGGTGTGGCCGAAATTCAGGATGGCGCGCAGGCCGGTCTCGCGCTCGTCCTGGCCGACGACCAGCGCCTTGATCTCGCAGCTGCGCTTGACGGCATGGGCCAGCGCGCCGGGGTCGCGTGCGTTCAGGGCCTCGATGTTGGCCTCGATCCAGTCGAAGAAGGCCATGTCGTGGATCGGGCCGTATTTGATGACTTCCGCCAGCCCGGCGCTGAGCTCGCGCGGCGGCAGCGTCTGAAGCGTGGCCAGGTCGCAGACAACAAGCTGCGGCTGGTAGAAAGCGCCGATCATGTTCTTGCCGAGCGGATGGTTGATGGCCGTCTTGCCCCCGACCGAGGAGTCGACCTGCGCCAGCAGGGTGGTCGGCACCTGCACGAAAGGCACGCCGCGCATGTAGCTCGCGGCGGCGAAGCCGGTCATGTCGCCCACCACGCCGCCGCCGAGGGCGAACAGCACGGTCTTGCGGTCGCTGCCGTGGCCCAGCAGGTCGTCGAAGATCAGGTTCAGGGTCTGCAGGTTCTTGTGCACTTCGCCGTCGGGCAGCTCGAGCAGGTGCACGGCGCGGAAACGGCCGGCCAGGGCGGCCTGCAGCGCTTTCGCGTAGAGCGGCGCCACCGTGGTGTTGCTCACGATCAGGGCGGAGGCTGCGGCCGGCGCGGCGGCAAAGCTCGCGGGGTCGTCCAGCAGGCCGGCACCGATCAGGATCGGGTAGCTGCGGTCGCCAAGCTGGATGTCGACGCGTTCTGGCGGAGCGGAAAGTACGGACAGGGACATGGCAGCGAGTTTAGGCGCTGCGGCCGGCGCCGGCTCAGTCGGAGGGCTCTTCCGGGTGGGCGCCCGGCTCGACGATCCCGGCCAGCTCCAGTTGCATGACGATGATGTTCACCAGCATGGCGATGGACGGCCGGCCGGTGTCGACCACGTCGTGCGCCGTGGCCCTGTAGAACGGATCGCGTGCATCGTGCAGTTCGCGCAGCCTGCCCAGCGGGTCGGCCACTTGCAGCAAGGGGCGCTTGACGTCGTGGCGCAGGCGCCGGAACAGGTCTTCGGGAGAGGAACGCAGATAGATCACATGGAAGTGATCGCGCAGCTGGATGCGGTTGGCTTCCCGCAGCACCGCACCGCCGCCGGTGGCCAGCACGCCTTGGGCGTTGGCTGCCAGGTCGGCGATCACTGTTTGTTCGAGATCCCGGAAGGCGGCCTCCCCTTCCCGGTCGAAATAGTCACGGATCGAGCAGCCGATGCGGTGCTCGAGCACGTGGTCGGTATCGACGAATGGAAGGTCCAGCCGCATCCCCAGGCGCCGGCCCACTGCGGATTTTCCGGCGCCGGGCAAGCCGACGAGTGCGACCGCCACGCGGTGGCTGCTACGCCCGCGCGTCAGCGCGCGGCGTTGCGGTCGGTAATCATCTTCGGGGTGATAAAGACGAGCATTTCAGTCTTGTTGGCAACGCGTTCGCGCTTGCGGAACAGTGCCCCCAGGTAGGGCACTTCACCCAGCACCGGCACGCGCGATTCGTCATTGGTTTCGGTGAGTTCGAAGATACCACCGATGACGACCGTGCCGCCGTTCTCGACCAGCACTTCGGTCTGCACGTGCTTGGTGTTGATGGCCGGGCCGGCGGAAGTGTTGACGCCACGGGCGTCTTTGCTCACGTCCAGGGTCAGGATGATGTTGCCTTCGGGCGTGATCTGCGGCGTCACTTCCAGCTTCAGCACGGCCTTGCGGAACGAGATGGAGGTCGCGCCGCTGGACGTCGCCTGCTGGTACGGGATTTCCTCACCCTGCTCGATCAGCGCCTTGGTCTGGTCGGCCGTGATGACGCGGGGGCTGGAAACCAGCTTGCCCTTGCCATCGGCTTCGAGCGCGGAGATTTCGAGGTTCAGCATGCGCGAGAAGCTCGAATTGAAGAGCGAGAACGCAAAGGAACCTGCCGAGTTACCAGTGCCGCCCGCATCGCCTGCCGGCAGGTTGATGAAATTGCTGCTGGTCGGCGAGCCGAACGTGACGGTCGGGCTCGTGGTGGTCGAGCTCAGCGTCGTGGTACCGCCGGTCGTTGTGGACGACGAGGTGGTCCCCCCGCCAGTCACCGAGGGCCAGGTGCCGAACGAGTTGTTCCGGTTGATCACGCCACCACCCAGCTTGACGCCCAGCGATTTGCCGAAGGTGTCGGAAGCTTCGACGATTCGGGCTTCGATCAGCACCTGCCGAACCGGAATGTCCAGCTTCTGGATAAGGTCCGCGATCTGTGCAAGCCGCGACGGGATGTCCGAGACGAACAGCTGGTTCGTGCGGGATTCCGCGATCACGCTGCCACGAGGGCTCAGGATACGGGTGGTCGTACCACCTCCGCCCCCACCACCGCTGGAGGCACCCGTGCCGGTCAAGCCTTGCGCAATGGCAATGGCCTTGGTGTAGTTGAGCTGGAACGACTGAGTCCGAAGCGGCTCGAGATTCTCGATCGTTGCCTTGGCCTCGAACTCGAGCTTTTCCTTGGCATTGATTTCATCCTTTGGCGCAATCCACAGCACGCTGCCGTTCTTGCGCATGCCCAGGTTCTTCGCCTGCATGATGATGTCGAGCGCCTGGTCCCAGGGCACATCCTTCAGGCGAAGCGTCAGGGCACCGGTCACGGAGTCCGAGGTCACGATGTTGAAGTTCGTGAAGTCGGCGATCACCTGAAGGAGCGAGCGGATTTCAATGTTCTGGAAGTTCAGCGAGAGCTTCTCGCCGTTGTAGCCGACGCCTTGGGTCAGCTTGGTCGGATCGACCTTGCGGGCCCGCATTTCGACCACGAACTGGTTTTCGCTCTGGTAGGCGCTGTGCTCCCAGTCGCCCTTGGCCTCGATGGTCATGCGCACGCGGTCACCGGCCTGCTGCGAGGTGATCAGTTGCACCGGGGTACCGAAGTCCGCCACGTCGAGGCGGCGGCGCAGGCCTTCGGGCAAGGTCGACTTGGTGAATTCCACGACGAGGTTCTTGCCCTGCTGCTTGACGTCGACACCGACCTGGTTGTTCGGCAGATCGACGATCACGCGGCCGGTGTTGTCGGAGCCGAGGCGGAAGTCGACATCGCGCAGCGGCAGCGTGTCGCGGTTGCGGTTCTCGGCGAAGGTGGTGGCGGCAGACACGGCAAGCGCCGTGCCGGCCACGGGCTCGAGCACTACCAGCAGCGACTTGCCCTGGATTTCGGCCTTGTAGGCAGTCGCCTGCTTCAGGTTCAGCACCACGCGGCTGCGGTCACCGGCCTGGACCACATTGACCGAACGCAGGTTGCCCTGGTTCACTTCGATCGCGGAGCGTCCGATGGCGTTCGTGACACCCGGGAAATCAAGCGCAATGCGCGCAGGCGTCTGCACGGCGAATCCCGCCGGCACCGCGGTGAGCGGCTGCGCGAGATCGATGCGGATCACTCCGCGCCGGATTGCGTCGAGCTGGTGACGGATTCGATTGCGTTCTGCGCATGGGCCACGGCCCAGACGCTCAAGGTCAGCAGACCCAGCCCGGCAGCGCGCAGCCACTGTGCCATCGTTGATTTTTTCTGGTTCATTTCGCACTCTCTTGCAACTGCAGCGTGGCTACGCGTTCGATCCATTCACCGGCGGCGTCCTGCACGATTTCGCGCAAGGCAACTTCGGTTTCGTTGATACGGGTGATACGCCCGTAGTTGAGTCCCAGGTATTCGCCGACGCGCACCTTGTAGAGCAGCTTGTCGACACGGACCAGCGCCACCGGCTGGCCGTTGCGATTCATGCTGCCGACCATCGCCATGGAGTCGAGCGGGAAGGCTTCGAGCGCTTCCTTGCGGCGCGCCAGCTCAGGCGCGATCAGCTCCGAAGTGCTCGGCTGGTTCGACTCGCGACGCAGCGCCTGCGTCAGCTTCAGCATGTTGAACGGCTCGAACGAGGAAGCCTCGGTGTAGGTCTGCGGCGTGAACTTCTTGGGTTCCGTGATGCGGGGCACCGAAGGTTTCACCTGGGCGCGCTGCTCGGCCATCCAGCGTTGCAGGTCTTCCTGGTCGGACTCGCAGGCGCTGAGGCCCGCGGAGACCAGCATGACCCCGATGACTTTGATGGCGACTTTCATTTCTTCGCCTTTGGCGCTGCGGCGCGTTTCTGGGCGGCCCGCTCGTCATCGTCGAGATAACGGAAGGTACGCGCCGTGGCGTCCATCGTCAGCGTGTCCTTGTCCTTCTGCGGGGTGATCGTCACGCCGTTCAGCGTCACGATGCGCGAGAGTCCGGCGACGTCGGCTACGAAGGCGCCCATGTCATGGTATTTGCCGGTGACGCGGACCGCGATCGGCAATTCGGCGTAGTAGTCCTTGACCACCACCTGCCCGGGCCGGAACAGCTCGAATTGCAGGCTGCGGCCAAGCCCCGCCTGATTGATGTCCGAGAGCAGTGCATCCATTTCCGCCTTGCTGGGCAGTTGCTTCTCGAGCAGGGTCACGTACTGCTGCACCTGCTCGCGCTGCTTCTTCAGCAGGTCGAGGTTGGCCGCCTGCGCGACCTTCTTCTGGTAGTCGGCCTTGAGCGTGACTTCCTTGTTGCGCTCGGCCTCGAGCTCATCGTTCGAATTGGTCAGCCAGACGAACCACAGGGCCACCAGCACCAGTGCGGTCACCGCCAGGCAGAGCGCATAGCGCGGCACGGCCGGCCACACCGAGGGGTCATTCGGATTGAGCCCGCGGAACTGTTCGCTGAAACGCTGCAATGCAGCGCTGACATCCACTTTGGGTAAGGATCGTTTGCTTGCCATGATCGGTTACCCCTTGGATTGCGCCGCGGAGGTCGTCAATGCCTTGTCGGCGGCCGCCTTCTGGGCGTCGGTGGGGCGCTTAAGGCCGATGCGCATCGTGAAGTTGGCGACGCGTCGCTGGTCACGCTGGCTCAAGTTGACGTTCGCCGAAGTGATTTCGACCAGTTCCGGCTTCACCAGCCAGGGGCTGTTGTTGCCCAGGTTGCGCAGCAGTTCGGACACCCGCTCGTTCGACTGCGCCATGCCCTGCAGCGTGACGGTCTGGTTGTCCTGCTTCATGCTGGTCAGGTAGACGCCGTCGGGCAGCTGTCGCACCAGTTCGTTGAACAGGTGCACCGGAAGATTCCGGTCGCCCTGAAGGTCTTCGACCGCCTGCTGGCGTGCGCGCAGGGCTGCGATTTCTTCCTGCAAGGTCGAGATCTCCTTGATCTCGACTTCGAGCTTCTTGATCTCCGCCTGGAGAAAGCTGTTCTTCGATTGCTGAGCGGAAATCTGGGCTTCGTACCAGAGGTACCCCAGCGCGGAAATGAGTACACCCAGGAGAGCCGCGGCACCCAAGGTTCCATAGAACGCCTCGCGACGCCGCTTTCGAGCGGCTTCGCGGTGCGGGAGCAGATTGATCAGGATCACTGCAGAAATCTCCGCATGGCCAGCCCGCACGAGGTGAGATATGAAGGTGCTTCGCGCCGCACCTTCTTCTCCCGGATGTTGGGGCCGAAGTCCATGCCGTCGAAGGGATTCACCAGGGAACAGGCGAACGAGGTCTGGCGCGTCACTGCATTGG
This sequence comes from Variovorax sp., assembly GCF_965279555.1. Lineage (NCBI taxonomy): Bacteria > Pseudomonadati > Pseudomonadota > Betaproteobacteria > Burkholderiales > Comamonadaceae > Variovorax > Variovorax sp. Next base: position 3,949,326 of record NZ_OZ257247.1, read on the forward strand.
TCAGCCCGGGCAGCGAAGAGGAACCGCCCGCAAGCAACACATAGTCCACGCGGTTGTGCGGCGTGCTCGTGAAGAAGAACTGCAGCGCACGCGCGATTTCCTGCGCGATGCTTTCCACGAAAGGCTTGAGCACTCCGGAGCCGTAGTCGTCGGGCAGGTCGCCGCTGCGCTTCTTGGCCTCGGCCTCTTCCGCGGAAAAACCGTACTGCCGAACGATCAGCTGGGTCAATTGGGCACCGCCGAATGCCTGGTCTCGGTCATACAGCACTTCCTGGTTGCGCAGCACCTGCATGCTGGTGGTGAAAGCGCCCACTTCGAAAAGCGCGACCACGGCATCCACACCCTTGCCGGGCAATTGCTCGATCAGCCGTGCGGTCGCAAGGCGCGATGCATAAGACTCGACGTCCAGGATCATCGCCTTCAGCCCTGCCGCTTCGGCCAGGCCTTCGCGATCCTGGACCTTTTCCTTGCGGGAGGCGGCAATCAGCACCTCCACGTCGCCGGCCGAAGTCGCACTCGGGCCCGTCACGCAGAAATCGAGGCTCACTTCATCCAGAGAGAACGGGATGTATTGATTGGCTTCCGACTCGACCTGAATCTCGAGCTCCTGCTCGCTCATGCCGCCCGGAAGAATGATCTTCTTGGTGATCACCGCCGAAGGAGGCAAGGCGAGAGCGACGTTGCGCGTGCGCGTGCCGCTCTTGCGGACGACGCGGCGCACGGCTTCGGCCACTTCGTCGAATTTCTCGACGTTGCCGTCGGTGATCCAGCCACGCTCGAGGGGCTCGATGGCACAGCGTTCCAGAACCAGCTTGCCGCTGGCCTCACGGCCGAGCTCGACCAGCTTGACGCTGGACGAACTGACGTCCAACCCCAGCAAGGGAGCGTTCTGACGACGAAACAATGATCCAAGAGAAGCCAAGTGAGGTCCCTTTTCCCCTGTATTTGTAACCAATGGAAAAATTTGCGTTCGGTTGCATGCTAGCAGCAGGCGTAGCGGCAACCAAGCGACGCCAGGGGCCAAAGCTCCCGAGCGTTGTCAAAACCTGACGGCAAAGCCGCATTCTGTAACTTTTGAATTAGCGCGTCGCGAGGGTAACAAAGATCGGATGGTTCGAAGGGGACGGCTTTTTATAATGACGGGTGACTCCTCGGCCCTACATGCAAGAAAAAACTTCAAGCCCCACAGGGCCAGCCAAGACCCCTCCCCCCAAACGCCCAGCCTGGCTGAGATGGCTGCTGCGCCTGTTTTTCTGGGGGTTCGGCATTGCCGCGGCCGGCGTGCTCTCGGTCCTTTGCGTGGTGGCGGTGGCCCTGGCGGTCGCCTATCCCAATCTGCCGGATATCAGCGAGCTGTCGGACTATCGGCCCAAGCTGCCGCTGCGGGTGTTCTCGGCCGAAGGCACGCTGATCGGCGAATTCGGGGAGGAGCGCCGCAACCTGACGCCCATCTCGGCCATTCCCAAGGTCGTGAAAGACGCCGTGCTGGCCGCCGAAGACTCGCGCTTCTATGACCACGGCGGCGTCGACTACAAGGGCATGGTGCGCGCCGGCCTGGCCAACCTGAATCGGGTGAAGAGCCAGGGCGCCTCGACCATCACCATGCAGGTCGCGCGCAATGTCTACCTGAGCTCCGAGAAAACGCTGACCCGCAAGGTCTACGAAGTGCTCCTGACCTTCAAGCTGGAACACTTGCTGACCAAGGACCAGATCTTCGAGATCTACCTGAACCAGATCTACCTCGGCAACCGCGCCTACGGCTTTGCCGCCGCTTCCGAAGCGTATTTCGGCAAGCCGCTGCAGGAACTCACGATCGCCCAGGCCGCCATGCTTGCCGGCCTGCCCAAGGCGCCTGGCGCGAACAACCCGGTCAACAACCCGCAGCGCGCGCGCGGCCGGCAGTTCTACGTGATCGACCGCATGCAGGAAGCCGGCTTCATCACCGCCGAACAGGCTGCGGAAGCCAAGAAAGAAGAACTGCATCTGCGCGACGCCGCCGACCCGAACCGCCTGCATGCCGAGTACGTGGCCGAGACGGTGCGCCAGCTGATGTACGCGCAATACGGTGACAGCACCTACACGCGCGGCCTGAAGGTCTACACCTCGCTGGTGGCGGCCGACCAGGCAGCCGCCTACAAGGCACTGCGCAAGGGCATCATGGACTACGAGCGCCGCCAGATCTATCGCGGCCCCGAGAAGTTCGTCGACCTGCCCGCCGACGCCAAGGACCTCGACGAAGCGGTGGACGACGCACTCAGCGACCATCCCGACAACGGCGACGTGATGGCCGCCGTGGTGCTCAAGGCCACGCCCAAGCAGATCGACGCGGTGCGCGCCAATGGCGACGCGGTGCAGATCACAGGCGAAGGCCTCAAGCCCGCGCAGTCCGGCCTCTCGGACAAGGCGCCGCCCAACATCAAGATCCGCCGCGGCGCGGTGATCCGCGTGGTGAAGACGCCCAAGAACACCTGGGAAATCACCCAGTTGCCCGAAGTGGAAGGCGCCTTCGTCGCCATGGATCCGCGCGACGGCGCCATCAAGGCGCTGGTCGGCGGCTTCGATTTCGGCAAGAACAAGTTCAACCACGTGACCCAGGCCTGGCGCCAGCCGGGCTCGAGCTTCAAGCCCTTCATCTACTCGGCGGCGCTCGAAAAGGGCTTCACCCCGGCCACCGTCATCAACGACGGCCCGCTCTTCTTCGACGCCGGCACCACCGGCGGCCAGCCATGGGAGCCGAAGAACTACGGCGGCGGCTACGACGGCCCGATGTCGATGCGCACAGCGCTCATGAAGTCGAAGAACCTCGTGTCGATCCGCATCCTGCAGTCCATCGGCACGCGCTACGCCCAGGAGTGGATCACCAACTTCGGCTTCGACAAGGACAAGCACCCCGCCTACCTGCCCATGGCATTGGGCGCGGGCTCGGTCACGCCGATGCAGATGGCGGTGGGCTACTCGGTGTTCGCCAACGGCGGCTATCGCGTCAACCCCTACCTCGTGACCCGCATCACCGACCACAAGGACAAGGTGCTGGTAGACAAGCAGCCGCCGCTGCTCAACGAGTCGCTGCGCGCCATTCCCCAGCGCAACGCCTTCATCATGGACACGCTGCTGCAGTCGGTGGCGCGCGCCGGCACCGCCGCCAAGGCACAGGCCATGCTCAAGCGGCCCGACCTCTACGGCAAGACCGGCACCACCAACGACTCGCTAGACGCCTGGTTCGCGGGCTTCCAGCCCACCATGACGGCCATCTCGTGGATCGGCTACGACACGCCGCGCAACCTGGGCGACCGCGAGACCGGTGGCGGCCTGAGCCTGCCCATCTGGATCAACTACATGGAAACCGCCATCAAGGGCGTGCCGGTGACCGACATCGCGACCGCACCGCCCGCCGGCATTGTGAACGTGGGCGGCGAGTGGTACTACGACGACTATGCGCCCGGCCGCGGCGTAGCGACCCTGGGCGTGGAAGCCACGCCCGCTGCGCCGGTGGAGTCCCTGACCGGCGCACCGGTGAGCCCGCCGGCCCCGCCCGAGGAACGCAGCCGCATCCTCGACCTCTTCAGGAACTGACGCAGTGGATCAGGCCGCCGCGAATTCCAGCGGCTGCCCGGCCTGCAAGGTCGCTTCGCGCGAGAGATTGGCGAAGAGTTCTTCGCCGGTCTTGGTGTCGACCCAGGCCTTGCCGTCGTGCCGGTAGTGATAGCCGCCCGAACGCGCGGCCAACCAGATTTCCTGCAGGGGCTTCTGCAGATTCACGATCAACTGGCTGCCGTTCTGGAATGAAATCGTGATCATCCCGCCAACCCTCTGGTTGTCGATGTCTGCATCGGTCGCGTCGTTGATGCGGTCGCAGCTCTCCTCGATGGCGGCGAGCGCGGCTTCGGCGCGGTCCATGTACTCAATGTCGGTCATTACAATTTCGCTATGTTGAACGTTCGCCAAATTCTAGTGAGCACCCGCGTCCGCGCTGTGCTCATGGTCTGCCTCGCCGCAGCCACCACCGGTCTGGCCGCTTGCGGCCAGAAGGGAGCCTTGTACCTCCCGACCGATCCCGCGGCCGTCCAACGGGCCACGTTGCCGCAGTTGCTGACGCCGGGCGGATCCGGTTCTTCGTCGAGCACAACCACCGCTCCCGCGCCCGCCACCCCGGCCAGCGGAACCACCACCGACAGCAACGACAGCACCGGAACCCGCAAATGACCGGCAGCGTCCCGTCCCCCCTGCCAGGCCAACCGCACGTTGCCGAGCGCGACGGCGCACTGCACGTCGAAGGCGTCGCGCTCGACGCGCTGGCCCGCGAGCACGGCACCCCCCTCTTCATCTATTCGAAGCAGTGGATGCTCGACGCCCTGGCCGCCTACCAGCGCGGCTTCGAGGGGCGCGATGCCCTCATCTGCTACGCCATGAAGGCCAACTCGTCGCTCGGCGTGCTGCGCGTGTTCGCCGAGGCAGGCTGCGGATTCGACATCGTCTCGGGCGGCGAGCTGTCGCGCGTGCTGGCGGTCGGCGCCGATCCGAAGAAGATCATCTTCTCGGGCGTGGGCAAGACGCGCGCCGAGATGCGCCAGGCCCTCGCGGCCGGCATCGCCTGCTTCAACGTCGAGAGCGAGGCCGAGCTCGACGTGCTCAGCGAAGTGGCCGCTGCCGAAGGCAAGCGCGCGCCGATCAGCATCCGCATCAATCCGAACGTCGATCCGAAGACGCACCCGTACATTTCCACCGGCCTCAAGGGCAACAAGTTCGGCATCGCGCATGACCGCGCGGTCGAGGCTTACCGCCACGCCGCAAGGCTGCCGGGCCTCGAGGTGGTCGGCATCGACTGCCACATCGGTTCGCAGATCACCGAAGCCTCTCCCTACCTCGACGCCTGCGACCGCGTGCTGGACCTCGTCGAAGCCATCGAGGCAGCGGGCGTGCCGATCCATCACCTGGACTTCGGCGGCGGCCTGGGCATCGACTACAACGGCGAAGTGCCGCCCAAGGCCGATGCGCTCTGGCAGCAGTTGCTCGCCAAGCTGGACGCCCGCGGCTTCGGCCAGCGCAAGCTGGTCATCGAACCCGGCCGCTCGCTGGTCGGCAACGCGGGCGTGTGCGTAACCGAGGTGCTCTACACCAAGCCCGGCGAAGACAAGAACTTCTGCATCATCGACGCGGCCATGAACGACCTGCCGCGGCCCGCGATGTACCAGGCATTCCAGCGCATCGTGCCGGTGCGCACCCGCGCCGGCGACGCACCGGTCTATGACGTGGTCGGCCCGGTCTGCGAAAGCGGCGACTGGATCGGCCGCGACCGCGCGCTCAACGTGGTGGCAGGAGACCTGCTCGCCGTGCTGTCGGCCGGCGCGTATTGCATGAGCATGTCCAGCAACTACAACACGCGCGGCCGTGCCGCAGAAGTGCTGGTGAGCGGCGCGACCGCAAAGCTGATCCGCCGTCGCGAGACGATGGAAGACCAGCTGCGCGCCGAGATCGACGGCTGATCCTTCCTCGCCCGGCCGTCAGCCGGTGCGCAGCGGCTTGTTGCCGCCGCGTGCCGCGGCCGCCACTACGGCTGCGGCCCTTGCCTTCCGCTTGCTCGCGAAGTCCCACACGCGCCATGCAAGCAGCACCCCGATGATCGCCACGTAGACAAACACTTCGGCGAAGTTGTTCTTGCCCGCGCGCATCCAGAAGAAGTGCAGCAGGCCGAGCCCCGCGATCACATACACCAGCTTGTGCAGCATCTGCCAGCGCTTCGCACCCATCGCCTTGATCGCGCGGTTGAACGAGGTGGCCGCCAGCGGCGTCAGCAGCACGAAGGCGGTGAATCCCACCAGGATGAACGGCCGCTTCGCGATGTCCTTGACGATGTCGCCCCACTCGAAGCCCATGTCGAACCAGCTGTAGCACAGCAGGTGCAGCACCACGTAGAAGTACGCGAACAGGCCCAGCATGCGGCGATAGCGCGCAAGCGCATTCCACTTGCTCATCACGCGCAGCGGCGTCACGGCCAGCACGATGCAGATGAAGCGCAGCGTCCAGTCGCCCGTGGCGCGAATCAGGAACTCGGCCGGGTTGGCACCGAGCCCGTCGGTGAATGCACCGTAGGCCAGCCGCGCGAACGGCAGCAGGCACAGCAGAAAGATGACCGGCTTGGTCGCCGGATGCATGAGCAGCTTGTTCATGAGGCAACGGCCGGACGACGAAGCAGGCTCAGTAGTTCTTCTTCAGGTCCATGCCAGCATAGAGCTGGCCGACCTGGGCTTCGTAGCCGTTGAACATCTCGGTCTTGCGGCGCTTGGCGAACAGGCCGCCGCCGTCGCCGATGCGGCGCTCGGTGGCCTGGCTCCAGCGTGGGTGGTCGACGTTCGGATTCACGTTCGAATAGAAGCCGTATTCGTTGGCCGCCGCCTTGTTCCAGGCCGTGCTCGGCTCCTTTTCGACGAAGCGGATCTTGACGATCGACTTGGCCGACTTGAAGCCGTATTTCCAGGGCACCACCAGCCGCACCGGTGCGCCGTTCTGATTGGGCAGCACCTCGCCGTACATGCCGAAGGCCAGCAGCGTGAGCGGATGCATCGCCTCGTCCATGCGCAGGCCTTCGGTGTAGGGCCAGTCGAGCACACGCGAGCCGACGAAGGGCATGGTCTTGGGGTCGGCCAGCGTCACGAACTCGACGAACTTGGCATTGCCCTGCGGCTCGACCTTCTTGATCAGCTCGGCCAGCGAGTAGCCGACCCACGGAATCACCATCGACCAGCCCTCGACGCAACGCAGGCGGTAGATGCGCTCTTCCTGCGCGCTGAGCTTGAGCAGGTCTTCGATGCCGTACTTGCCCGGCTTCTTGATCAGGCCCTCGACCTCCACCGTCCACGGCCGGGTCTTGAGCGTGCCGGCATTCTTGGCCGGGTCGGCCTTGTCGGTGCCGAACTCGTAGAAGTTGTTGTAGGTGGAGGCGTCCTTGTAGTCGGTGAGCTTGTCCATGGACATGGCACCCGGCACGGCCGATTTGGCGCCCGGCAGCGCCGCGAGCTTGCCCGGCGCCGCCGTCTGGGCCCACGCCTCGCGCGCAGCGAAGCTCGCCAGAGCAGCGCCCGCAGCGCCGCCGGCCATGAGTTTCAGCATGTCGCGCCGGCTCTCGTATGCAGCGCGCGGCGTGATTTCGCTGGGCACCGGGTGGATGAAGCCGTTGTCGTCGCTGCTATGGCGGCGAAGCGGACGGGAATGAAACGACATGGCAAGCCTTTCGCTGGAATCGTTGTGCTCAGGGTAGTTCGTGACCGGCCCCGATTTGGTTACGCGCCGGCACCGCGCGCGGTTTCAATTCTTCGCGAAAGACTGCGGGCTTGCGCCTACAGCGTTCCGTAGCTGTGCAGGCCGCTCAGGAACATGTTGACGCCGAGGAAGGCGAAGGTCGTGACCGCCAGGCCGCCCAGCGCCCACCATGCCGCCACGGTGCCGCGCAGGCCCTTCACGAGCCGCATGTGCAGCCAAGCCGCGTAGTTGAGCCAGACGATCAGCGCCCAGGTTTCCTTCGGGTCCCAGCTCCAGTAGCCGCCCCAGGCGTCGGCGGCCCAAAGGGCGCCGAGCACGGTGGCAATGGTGAAGAAGGCGAAGCCGACCGTGATCGACTTGTACATGACGTCGTCGAGCACCTCGTTGGCCGGCAGCCGCGCCGCGATGCGCTTGCGCCCCAGCAGGATGCCAGCGGCAATCAGCGCCGAGATGCCCGCATAGACCACCCAGTAGCTGCCGCCGGCTTCCTGCACGCGCTGGCGGAAGGCCACGGGCACGAAGCACAGCGCCACGCCCAGCAGCCAGATCGGCGTGAGCTTGTACCAGCGCTTCTCGTCGGCCTGTTCCTTGATGAGATACGCGAAGGCCACCATGGCCGCCAGCGAGAAGGTACCGTAGCCGATGAAGTTGGCCGGCACGTGCAGCTTCATCCACCAGCTCTGCAATGCGGGTACCAGCGGCTGGATTTCGTGCGCCTCGCGCACGATGGTGTACCAGAGCAGGAAGCCGACCGCCGCGCTGACGACCAGCATCACGAAGGCGCCGAGCGCACGCGTGTTGTAGCGCTCTTCGAAGTACAGATAGAACGCTGCCGTGAGCCAGCAGAACAGCACGAACACCTCGTACAGGTTGCTCACCGGGATGTGTCCGATGTCCGGGCCGAGCTGGTGGCTCTCGTACCAGCGCACCATGGTGCCGATCAGCGCCATCGTGACGGCGGCCCAGGCGAGGCGCGAGCCGATCATGTCGAAGGTGTCCGACTGCTTGCCGCCGAAGAAGCCGAGCCAGTAGAACAGCGTGCTCATGAAGAACAGCACGCTCATCCACAGGATGGCCGACTGGCTCGACAGGAAGTACTTGAGCCAGAACACCGTGTCCGCGCGCGCCAGGTCGCCCTGGTAAGAGCTGATGGCCAGCAGCGATGCGGCGGCCACCACGATGGCCAGCACGCGCAGCGGCCGCCAGAACCAGCCGATGGCGATCATCGAGATCACCGCGGCGGCGAGGATCGGCTTCTCGTAGTAGTCCATCGACCCCGCATAGCGCGTGAACGCGAACAGGCCGCCCGCCAGCACCAGCGCCGCGAATACCCAATCGAACAGGTTGCGGCGCGAGAGCCAGCTTTCATTGAGCGTGAGGGTCGTGGTGTTCATGTTGTCTCGGGTTCCGTCTTTTTCAGGGCGAGCAGCTTGTACTTGAGGTGCTCGAATTCGCGGTCGCTGTCCATGGTCTTGCGATTGACCGAGAACGCCATCGTGGCGGTCGTGGCGCCGTCGGCCGAGTTGCCATCGGGCGTCAGCCACACCCAGAGGCGCCGTTCGCGCACGTACAGCATGGCAAAAATCCCGATGATCAGCAACAGGCAGCCCAGATAGACGACGTTCTTGCCGGGGGCGCGCGCCACCTGGAACACGCTGGCCTGCACCTGGGTGAAGTCGGTCATCATCATCGCGACCGGGGCGGGGTAGAAATGCGCGTCGCTGATGGCCAGCACGGCCTGCGTGAGATAGGCCTGCGACTTCTCGTCGCTCGGCAGCACGGCCAGGCCGGCGCCTTCGCGGCTCAGGTTGAGCACCTCGAACAGCACGTCGTTGAGGATGCGCACCAGCACGCCGCCCGCGCGCTCGCGCTCGGCCTCGGGCACGTTGACTTCCATGAACTCCGCAATCGCCTGCCAGCCGCCCACGGTGGTGGCGTCCGGCCTGGCGCGCTCGCTGCCCGAGAACAGCGCCAGCGCGCGGGTGGCCGACACCCGCAACTGCTCGGCCATTTCGGGGCGCTTCGGGTCGGTGGCCTTGGCGATGTAGCGCTCGATGGCGCGCGCGCGGATGTCGGGGTCGGCGAGCGCGGCGCGCATGCGCACGAACCCGTCCATGGAGCCCTGCTCGTCGGCCGGCACGCGCAGGTAGCGGAACGGGTCTTCGGGCTTCTCGCGCATGCCGAGCAGGAATACCGGCTGGCCATCGCCGGTGTCGACCGGCACCATGTAGTTCTGGTACTCGCGTGCCTGGCCGGCGGCGTCGCGCAGCTTGTAGCCGATGCTCGGGCCGATGTTGCGCAGCACCTTCGGCTTGTTGACCTTGTTGGCCGCGCCCAGGCGCGACTCGATGTCGTGGCGCAGGTCGACCTTGCGCACGTCGGCGCCGCTGGTCATGGCGCCGGCATCGGCGAAGTTCTCGACGTTGATCACGCGCAGCGCGGCGTATTCGAGCGTGAGCTTGTCCTTGCCGTTGGTGATTTCGGTGCTCGGGCCGCCGATGATGCCCTCGACCTCGAAAGGCTTGGCCGCGGCCGCCATCGGCACCGCCTTGAGCTTCACCTTGGAGCCGCCGTCGTCGAAGCTCGACTGATAGATCTCCACGCCCTTGTAGCTGGCCGGGTGGTTGACCTCGATGCGCGCGGGCACCTGCTCGCCGGTTTCGCGGTCGTGCAGCACCACTTCGCTGGCAAACAGCTTGGGCATGCCGGTCGAGTAGTAGTCGACGATGAACTTCTTCAGTTCGATGGAGAACGGCAGCTCCTGCAGCAGCACGCCGTCGGCCTGGTTGAGGATGGCCACGCTGCCCTGCCCGCCCTCGGGCACGAGGATGTTGCCGCGGAAGGTCGGGTTGCTGGCCGACAGGCGGTGCTCGGGCGCCACGTCGGCGATCATGCCGCCACCGGTGAATACGCTCTTGCCGTTGAACCAGGTCTGCGCGCGCACGATGAGGTCGCCGTCCAGCAGGCCGCCGATGCACACCAGCACGATCGCGCTGTGGGCCGCGATGTAGCCCAGCTTGTGGGCACCGCCGGCACGCGCCGCGACCATCCAGCCCGCGCCGGTCGGGCGGCTGCCATTGGTGGCCTCGCGCTGCTGCAGCTTGACCTTCCAGCCGCCGCTCACCAGCAGTTGCCCGATGCGACTGGCAGCGGCCTCCGGCGTTTCGCCCAGGCGGTTCTCGGCGCGCTGGCCGAAGGCCTTCAGGCTCTGCGCGCGGATGTCTTCCTTGAAGGTCTTGAGGTCGACCAGGATGCGCGGCGTGTTGCGCGCGACGCACAGCGAAGTGCTGATCACCAGGAACAGCAGGATCAGCATGAACCACCAGGCGCTGTAGACCGTGTCGAGCCGCGCCGCGCGGAACAGCTCGGCCCAGAAGGGCCCGAACTGGTTGATGTAGTTGTTGATGGGCTCGTGCTGCTTGAGCACGGTGCCGATGATCGACGCGATGCAGATGACGGTGAGCAGCGCGATCGCGAAGCGCATCGACGACAGCAGCTCCACCGCCGCGCGAAGCATTTGCGGGCCGCGATGAACGCGAAGGCCATGGGTGGAGACGGACATCGGGGCGAAAGGTAAGGGAAGACGGGAGAAAAGCAAAAGGGCGGGCCATCCTTCTGGATCGGCCCGCCCTTTGTTTGGGGTTGTTGTCGGCGGTTAGTTCACGCTCTGGAGCGCGTGGTCATCAGCGCAGGCCGGCAATGTAGTCGGCAACGGCGGCGATTTCGCGGTCGTTGAGCTTGGCGGCGACACCGGTCATGGGGCCGCTGTTGGTGCGAACGGGGGTGCCGTCGCCGCGGAAGGCCTTGAGCTGGGCCACGGTGTAGTCGGCGTTCTGGCCGCCCAGCCGCGGGTATTGGGCGGGCAGGCCGGCGCCGTTGGGGCTGTGGCAGCCGGCGCAGGCGGGAATGGAGCGCTCGCCGATGCCGCCGCGGTAGATCTTCTCGCCCAGGGCGACGGTGTCCTTGCTCTTCGAGAAGCCGGTCTTGATCTTCTTGGAGGCCACGAACCAGGCGATGTCGCGCATGTCCTGGTCGCTCAGGTTGGCCGCCATGGGGCTCATGACGCTGTTCTTGCGCTTGCCGGACTTGAAGTCCTGCAGCTGCTTGAGGATGTATTCGGGGTGTTGTTGCGCCAGCTTGGGGTTGGCGGCGATGGTCGAGTTGCCGTCGGCGTTGTGGCACGAGGCACAGCTCTGGACCGTGGGCGTGCTCGCGCTGAACAGCGTGTCCCCCTTGGCGGGGTCCGGCTTGGCCGGTTTGGCCGGCGCCGCAGCGGGAGCCGCGGCGGGTTCATCGGCTGCAAAACTCACGCTGGATGCGAGGCCCACGAGGGCCGCAAGCACAATATTGGCAAACAACTTCATATCGGGGGCTTCGAATTTATTGGCGCAAAACCTCACGATTCTACAATGTGGGTCTAGTTTCGAAAGTCCGTAGATGCCCTCCCCGCGCGCCAAGCCCGCTGCCTATCCTCCCCGCGCGGCGCCCGCCGCGGACCCCCAGGTCGCCGAACGAGAGCGCGTTGCGCTCGGCTGGCTGCACACCGCCCACTTCCTCACCAGCGCCCCGCAGCTGGAGCACCTCCCCCCTGTAGACCTGCCCGAGATCGCCTTCGTCGGCCGCTCCAACGCGGGCAAGTCGACCGCCATCAACACCCTGACGCAGCAGACGCGCCTGGCCTTCGCCTCCAAGACGCCGGGCCGCACGCAGCACATCAACCTGTTCGGCATCGGCAAGCAGAAGGTCGACGACGCGGTGCTGGCCGACCTGCCCGGCTACGGCTATGCGGCCGTGCCGCGCGAGGCCAAGCTGCGCTGGCAGCGCGTCATGGGCAACTACCTGATGACGCGCGAGAGCCTGCGCGGCGTGGTGCTGATGTGCGATCCGCGCCACGGCCTGACCGAACTCGACGAGATCCTGCTCGACGTGATCCGCCCGCGCGTGGAGCAGGGCCTCAAGTTCCTGGTGCTGCTGACCAAGTCCGACAAGCTCACGCGCAGCGAAGCCGCCAAGGTGCTGTCGATTACGCGACTGAACGCCGGCGGCGGCGAGGTGAAACTGTTCTCCGCGCTGAAGAAGCAGGGCGTCGGCGAGGCCGCCGAGCTGCTGTGGCGCTGGGTGCACCCGGAAGGCGGCGAGGCGCCGCCGGAGCCCCCCGCGCCACCGCCGGAGGCCTGACCCGGAAGCAGGCTGCACCGGGCGTCCCATCTGCGTAGTTCACTATCAAAAAAATAGCGACAGTCAACCCAAGGAGACAAGAAGCATGATCGAGACATTCCAGCGCAGCCTGCCCAACGGCACCAGCCTGAGCTGCCGCGCCACCGGCGAGCCGGGCCGGCCGCTGATGGTGTTCCTGCACGGCTTTCCGGAGGCCGCGTTCATCTGGGACGAACTGCTCGAATACTTCGCGGACCCCGCCCACGGCGGCTACCGCTGCGTGGCGCCCAACCTGCGCGGCTTCGAGAAGTCGAGCGCGCCGACCGATGTGGCGGCCTACAAGCCCCACCTTCTGATCCAGGACATCCAGCAGCTCGTCGCCACCGAGAGCGCTGACGGCACCATGGCCGCGCTGGTGGCCCACGACTGGGGCGGCGCCTTCGGCTGGGGCTACGCCAACGCCTTCCCGCAGCAGGTCGGCAAGCTGGTCATCATCAATTCGCCGCACCCGGGCACCTTCACCCGCGAACTGCGCAACAGCGCGGCGCAGCAGCAAGCCAGCGCCTACATGAACTTCCTCGCGCGCCCCGATGCCGAGGCGCTGCTCGCGGCCGACGACTTCAAACGCATGTGGCCCTTCTTCACGCTGATGAAGGCCGGCCCGGACGGCTTCGGCTGGCTCACCGAAGAGGTGAAGCAGAAGTACCGCGAAGTCTGGGGCGCGGGTCTCACAGGCGCCTGCAACCTCTACCGCGTGACGCCGATGAAGCCGCCGCTGCCGGGCCAGACCATCGACGGCATTCCGGTGCTGCCGCGCGAACGGCTCACGGTGAATGTTCCTACCTTCGTGTTCTGGGCGCTCGACGATGCGGCGCTGCTGCCCGGACTGCTCGAAGGGCTGGAGGACTACGTACCGAAGCTCGAGATCAAGAAAGTGCCGGACGCGACCCATTGGATCGTGCACGAGCAACCGCAACTGGTCGCCCGCGAGATCGAAGGCTTCCTGCAGCGCAATTGAGGCGGCCGCCGCCGGGCCCCCCAAGGCGAGCCGCGCCTCCCCCATGGGGGGTGGAGTTACACGCAGCGAAGCGAAGTGAAAAGCCGGGGGGCTTTCAATATATTGGAGGCTCGCCCTCCGGGCGGGTCTTGAAGCGGCGGTGCACCCAGTAGTACTGGGAAGGCATCGTGTCGATGTAGCCCTTCAGCCGCTCGTTCATGAGCGCCGTGTCGGCCTCGACGTCGTCGGTCGGAAAGTTCTGCCAGGTCGGCAGCACCTGTATTTCGTAGCCGTCGCGCGTGAGCTTCGACACCACCGGCACCACCTTGGCCTTGCCCAGCCGCGCAAAGCGCGACAGCGAAGGCACTGTGGCCGCCTGCACGCCGTAGAACGGCACGAAGATGGTCTGGTCGCGGCCGAAGTCCATGTCGGGCAGCAGGTACAGCAGGCCGCCCTTGCGCAGGCCCTGCAGCACGGGCTTGATGCCGTCCACCCGGTTGAGCGCCGCCACGTCGCCGAAGCGCGTGCGGCCTTCGCGGATCCAGGCGTCGACCATCGGGTCGCGCTGGGTCGTGTAGATGGTGGCCGAGGGGCGCGCCGTGTGCATGGTCAGCGCGGTGGCGGCGGCATCGAGGCCGTAGAAGTGCGGCGCGAACAGGATCATCGGCGCGTCGCCCTCGGCGATCTCGCGGATCTCCGAAGCCGCGCCGATCACCTTGAGCCGGCTCGCCACCACCTTCTCGGGGGCATGCCAGAGCCAGCCGCGGTCGAGCCACGACTGCGCCACGAAGACGAAGGTCTCGCGCGCGATGGCGCGGCGCTCGGCCTCCGACTTCTCGGGGAAGCAGACCGCGAGGTTGGTGTCGACCACGCGCCGCCGCGGCACGGCAACGGTGTGCAGGATGCGGCCGAGGAACGCGCCGAAGCCGCGCACCAGCGGCAGGGGCAGCGGCGCGATCGCGCGCATGAAGCCGATGCCGAGTCGGGAACCAAAGCTCATGCGGCCTCCCCGGTGGCGGCGGCCACGCGCTCGGCGCGCGGCTCCTTGTAGCGGGCGTAGTCCCACACATACTGGCCGGGCAGGCTGTGGATCAGCCGGCCGATGCCGTCGTTCATGGCAGCGGCGGCCTCCTCGATGGAGGCGGAGGGGTCGGTCAGCGCGGTGCCGACGATCGGCTCGAAGCGGATCACGTAGCCGGCGCCCTTGGGCAGGCGCTCGCAGACGCTGAGGAAGCAGGCCGCGCCGGTCTGTTGCGCGAGGCGGGGAAGCAAGGTGATGGTGTAGGCGGGGCGGCCCAGGAACGGCGCCCAGACGCCCTGCCCCAGCGGCGGCACCTGGTCGGGCAGGATGCCGGTGTAGCCGCCGCCGCGCAGCGTGCGGATCAGGCCGCGCACGCCGCTGTTGTTGGTAGGAAGCGTCTGCAGGCCGGGCCGGTCGCGCGAGCCTGCGGCGATCAGGTCGGCCATCCATTTCTTGCGCGCCGGACGAAACAGCGCCGTGATGGGCCCGTAGGCCGCCAGGAAGCGCTCGCCGATGGCCTGGCCGCACATTTCCCAGCTGCCCAGGTGCGGCGCGACGAGGATCACGCCCTTCTTGGCCTGCATGGCGGCTTCGAAGGCTTCCACGCCTTCCCAGCGCACCACGCGGTCCAGCACGGTCTGGCCATGCGGGCGCAGCCAGAGCCAGGGCAGCTCGGAAGCCATCTTGCCGGCGGCGGCGATGGCGGGGCGGTATTGGCCGGGGGCGAAACCCGCGCTCTCGGCATTGGCCTTGAAGCGGCGGCGGTAGCCCGGCGCGCACCACCAGACCAGCCAGCCCAGCATGGCGCCGAGGCGATGCATCAACGGCATCGGCAACCGGGCAAGCAGGCGAAACAGGGTGATCATTGAAGACGGGAGGGGGTCAAAAAACGGACGCGCGCGCATGGTAGGCGCGGCTCGAATAGAATCCAAATTGTCGCCGAGTTACGGAACAACTTGCAGGGCGACAAACACAAGCGCGAAGGCGATTGTGCCCCGCCGGTCCGCCGGCATCTGCTAAAGCGTTCGCCAGGGCTCCGCAGAGTTGGCAACGCGCCAAGTCACTTCAAGGAGTTTTGAACAAATGGCGAACGATTTCCTCTTCACTTCCGAATCCGTCTCCGAAGGCCACCCCGACAAGGTCGCCGACCAGATCTCGGATGCCATCCTGGACGCGATCTTCGAGCAGGACCCCCGCAGCCGCGTGGCCGCCGAGACGCTGACCAACACCGGCCTCGTGGTGCTGGCCGGCGAAATCACGACCAACGCGCACGTCGACTACATCCAGGTCGCGCGCGACACCATCAAGCGCATCGGCTACGACAACACCGACTACGGCATCGACTACAAGGGTTGCGCCGTGATGGTCTGCTACGACAAGCAGTCCAACGACATCGCCCAGGGCGTGGACCACGCGTCGGACGACCACCTGAACACCGGCGCCGGCGACCAGGGCCTGATGTTCGGCTACGCCTGCGACGAAACGCCCGAGCTGATGCCCGCGCCCATCTACTACGCGCACCGCCTCGTCGAGCGCCAGGCCCAGCTGCGCAAGGACGGCCGCCTGCCCTTCCTGCGCCCCGACGCCAAGAGCCAGGTCACGATGCGCTATGTGGACGGCAAGCCGCACAGCATCGACACCGTGGTGCTCTCCACCCAGCACAGCCCCGACCAGAGCGAGACGCCGACCAAGATGAAGGCATCGTTCAACGAAGCCATCATCGAGGAGATCATCAAGCCAGTGCTGCCCAAGGAGTGGCTCAAGGACACGCGCTACCTGATCAACCCCACCGGCCGTTTCGTCATCGGCGGCCCGCAGGGCGACTGCGGCCTCACCGGCCGCAAGATCATCGTCGACACCTACGGCGGCGCCTGCCCGCACGGCGGTGGCGCGTTCTCGGGCAAGGACCCGTCGAAGGTCGACCGCTCGGCCGCCTACGCAGCGCGCTACGTAGCCAAGAACATCGTGGCCGCTGGCCTGGCGCGCCAGTGCCAGATCCAGGTGGCGTACGCCATCGGCGTGGCCGAGCCGATGAACATCACGGTCTACACCGAAGGCACCGGCGTGATCTCCGACGAGAAGATCGCCGAACTCGTGCGCGAGCACTTCGACCTGCGCCCGAAGGGCATCATCCAGATGCTCGACCTGCTGCGTCCGATCTACCAGAAGACCGCCGCCTACGGCCACTTCGGCCGCGAAGAGCCCGAGTTCACCTGGGAAGCCACCAACCAGGCAGCCGCCCTGCGCGCAGCCGCCGGCATCAAGGGCTGATCGGCCCCGGCCGCCGCTTCTTCAGGCGGCGGCGGCAGTTGAAGGAAAACGCACCGTGACCAGCAGCCCCCGCGCCTCGCGCGGATTGGCTGCCAGGTCCACGTTCGCATCGAAGGCGCGTGCGATCTCCCGCACGATGGCCAGCCCCAGGCCCGTTCCCTCGGTGTCCTGCGACACCCGGTAGAAGCGCTCGAACACGCGCTCGCGCGCCTCGGCTGGAACGCCGGGGCCGTTGTCTTCCACGGTCAGCTCGACCATGCCTTCCACCTTCCGCACGCCGACCGTCACCCTGCCGCCTTCCTGCGTGTAGCGCAAGGCGTTGTCCAGCAGGTTCGTGGCCAGCGCATCGAGCAGCGCCGGCTGGGCCTGCACGACGGCCTCGCCCGGCCCGGCCTCCGACTCCAGACCCAGGTCGATGCCGCGGTGGTCCGCCAGCGCCGCGAGTTGCTCGACGCAGCGCAGCGCTACCGCCCCAAGGTCGACCGGCTCCAGCCGCGTGTGCGCATCGCCGTGCTCGGCCTGCGCCAGCAGCAGCAGCTTGTTCGTCACGTCGACCAGCCGGCGGTTGCTGGTCTGCATCTCTTGCCACATCGCGTCCATGTCGGCGCGGCGCGTGTCCCATTCGCCGCGGTGCTGCCGCGTGTAGCGCGCGAACTCGATCTGCGATGCCTGCATGGCCAGCGGCGTGCGAAGCTGGTGCGCCGCGTCGGCAATGAAGCGCCGCTGCGCCTCGGAGTGGGCCTTGAGCTGCGCCACGAAACGGTTGATGGTGTCGGCCACCGGCCGCAGCTCGGAGTGCAATGCGCCGGGGTCCACCACCAGGTCGAGGTGCAGCGGGTCGCGCTGCGCGAGCTGCTGGCTCAGCCGCACGATGGGGCGCAGCTCGAGCGTCAACGCCGCCACGGCCAGCGCGATGGAGAGCGCCAGCGCAACCAGCAGATACTCCATCGACGGCCACCAGAGCGTGCGCAGCATGTGGTCGCGGCTGCCTTCGGTCTTGCCGACGGCGATGGTGATGTCGCGCGCGCCGCCGGCCTCGTACATCGCGCGCGTGGTGACCACGGCGCGCAGCGGCACGCCGGCGAAGTGGGTGTCGTACCACTGCGCCCGGTCGATTCCCTCGGGCTTGCGCACGGCGGGCAGCGGAAAGTCGGCCGAGCCGGCCAGCACCTCGCCGTTGGCGCCCGTCACGCTGAGGAACACGCGGTCGCGCTCGGGCGACACGAACAGGCTCAATGCCGACGGCGGCACGCTGGCCTTCACGTCCTCGTCTTCCCAGATCAGGCGGTCCGACAGCACCTTGGCCGAGGACAGCAGGTCGTGGTCCTGCACATAGTCGGCCACCTCCGCGGCGTTGCGCCAGTTGAGGTATCCGCAGATGGCCACGAACACCGACATCGGCAGCAGCAGCCACAGCGCAAGGCGAAGGCGAAGGCTGGCGCGCTTGGGCACCCTAGTCTTCCTGGCGCGTGCGCAGCAGGTAGCCCACGCCGCGCAGCGTGATGATCGTTGCCTGGCTCGCCTCGAGCTTCTTGCGCAGCCGGTGGATGTAGATGTCGACCGCATCCGCGCTGGGTTCGTCGTCCAGGCCGAACATCGCGTCGATCAGCGCCTGCTTCGACACGGTGCTGCCGGCCTTCAGCATCAGCGTCTCGAGCAGCGTGCGTTCGCGCGGCGGCAGGGAAAGCTCTTCGCCCGCCAGCGCGAACTGGCGCGTGCGCAGGTCGTAGCGCAGGTCGCCGCAGGCGATGTCGTTGGCCTTGCCGGGCATCTGCCGGCGCACCAGCACCTTGATGCGCGCCACCAGCTCGCGGATCTCGAAGGGCTTGACGAGATAGTCGTCGGCGCCGATCTCCAGGCACAGCACCTTCTGGTCGAGCGACGCCGTGGCCGTGAGGATGATCACCGGCACCGTGTCGCCGCGCTCGCGCAGCCTGCGCAGCACGGCCTTGCCGGAAAGCTGCGGGATGTTCAGGTCGAGCAGCACCACGTCGTAGGCCGTCTGCATGAGCAGGCGATCGGCGGCGTCGCCGTTGTCCACGTGGTCGACCACGAACTCCTGCTCGCGCAACAGGCTGGAGAGCCAGTGCGCGAGTTGCGGGTTGTCTTCGATGAGCAGCAGCTTCATGGGGTCGGGGGTGGTGGCCGTGGATTCTAGGAAGCATCGGCAAGTCCTAGGGATAACCATGACAAATCATGCAGGCGGCCGAAAGCTGGCCGAAAGACGCCGCTTCCTAGACTGGCCTCGTCCTGCGGCAGATGTGCGCGGACTTCCAATTCAATACCAATACGGAGAGACATCATGTCCCTGTCGACGCTCGCCACCCGCCGCACCCTGCTGGCCGCCGCCCTGTGCACCGCCCTTGCCGCCACCGCGCCGCTCGCGCAGGCCGCCGATGCGCCCATCACCATCATGGTGGGCGGCATCAACAAGATCATCTACCTGCCGGCCAAGCTCACCGACGCGCTGGGCTACTTCAAGGACGAAGGCCTGAATGTCGAGCTGCAGTCGCAGCCGGCCGGCGTCGACGCGGAGAACCAGCTGATCGCCGGCGCCGTGCAGGGCGTGGTGGGCTTCTACGACCACACCATCGACCTGCAGAGCAAGGGCAAGGAGATCCAGGCCATCGCCGTGTTCTGCAAGGTGCCGGGCGAAGTCGAGCTGGTCTCGACCAAGGCTGCCGCCGCCGGCTTCAAGACCATGGCCGACGCCAAGGGCGGCAAGACGCTGGGCGTGACCGGACTGGGCTCTTCCACCGACTTCCTCACGCGCTATCTGGCCGACCGCGCCGGCGTGGCCTCGAAGGACTACTCGCTGCTGCCCGTGGGCGCGGGCAACACTTTCATCGCGGCCATGAAGCAGGACCGCATCCAGGCCGGCATGACCACCGAGCCCACCGTGTCGCAGATGCTCAAGACCGGCGACGCCAAGGTGCTGGTCGACCTGCGCACCGAGCCCGACACCATCAAGGCGCTGGGCGGCCTCTACCCCGCGGCCAGCCTGTACGTGCAGAACACCTGGGCCGAGTCGCACAAGGCCGAAGCCACCAAGCTGGCCCGCGCCTTCGCGCGCACCATGGAATACATCCACACCCACAGCGCCGAAGAGATCGCCGAGAAGGTGCCGCGCGACTACTACGGCAACGACAAGGCGCTGTACGTCGAGGCGCTGAAGGCCTCGCTGCCGATGTTCACCACCGACGCCAAGATGCCCGCCGGCGGCCCCGAGACCGTGCTGAAGGTGCTCGCCACCTACAAGCCGCTGGTCAAGAGCAAGAACATCGACCTGTCGAAAACCTACACCAACGCCTACCTGGCGGCAGCGGCGGCGAAGTGACCATGCGCAACGGAACACCCCCCAGCAGCAACGGCAGCGCCGTGACCTCGGCGATCGACTTCAACGACGTCTCGCTGCGCTTCATCTCGCAGGACGGCAACGCCACCGTGGCGCTGCGCAACTTCAGCATGTCGGTGGCGCGCGGCGAGTTCGTCGCCATCGTCGGGCCCACGGGCTGCGGCAAGTCGACCACGCTGAACATGATCACCGGCCTGCTCAAGCCCACCGTGGGCGACGTGAAGGTGATGGGCAAGCCCGTGACCGGCGTCGATCCGCGCATCGGCTTCGTGTTCCAGGCCGATGCGGTGTTCCCTTGGCGCAGCGTGGAAGACAACGTGGCCGCCGGCCCGATCTTCCGCGGCAAGCCGAAGAAGGAAGCGATGGACCTGGCGCAGGAGTGGATCCACCGCGTGGGCCTCTCGAAGTTCGGCAAGCACTACCCGCACCAGTTGTCGGGCGGCATGCGCAAGCGCGTGGCGCTGGCGCAGACATTCATCAACAACCCCGAGATCCTGCTGATGGACGAGCCCTTCTCGGCGCTCGACATGCAGACCCGCACGCTGATGCAGGACGAGCTGCTGCAGCTGTGGTCGGGCAACGGCGGCAGCGTGGTGTTCGTCACGCACGACCTGGAAGAGGCAATTGCCCTGGCCGACCGCGTGTTCGTGCTGTCGGCGCGCCCCGCCACGCTCAAGCGCGTGTACGAGATCGACCTGCCGCGCCCGCGCGTCATGTCCGAGGTGCGCTACGACCCGCAGTTCATCGAGCTCTCGAAGCGCATCTGGGACGACCTGCGCGAAGAAGTGGTGATCCAGTGAACACAACAACGACAAGAACCATGACGACGCCCTCCACCACCACCCCCACGGCAGCGGTGCTGCCCACGTCGCTCAGCGACGCCGCGCTGGCGCGCGAATCCGAGGTCGCGCAGGCGGCCATCCGCGGCCGGCGCCGCATGATCATCGGGCTGCGGCTGGCCGTGCTGGTGATCGCGCTCGGCGGCTGGGAGATTGCGGCGCGCCTGAAGTGGATCGACCCGTTCTTCTATTCGATGCCTTCGATGATCTACGACCAGCTCGTGGAGTGGATGCGCGACGGCACCTCGCAAGGCTCGCTGTGGATGCAGGTGGCGGTGACGCTCGAGGAAACGGTGATCGGCTTCCTGATCGGCTCGATCGCCGGCGTGCTGTGCGGCATCGTGCTGGGGCGCAACAAGCTGCTGTCGGATGTGTTCAGCCTCTACATCCAGATTGCCAACTCGATTCCGCGCGTGGTGCTGGGCTCGATCTTCGTGATTGCGCTGGGCCTGGGCATGGCCTCGAAGGTGGCGCTGGCGGTGGTGATGGTGTTCTTCGTGGTGTTCGGCAATGCCTTCCAGGGTGTGCGCGAGGCCGACAAGTACATGATCGCGAACGCACAGATCCTCGGTGCCTCGCCGCGGCAGGTGACGATGTCGGTGGTGATTCCGTCGGCCATGTCGTGGATCCTGGCAAGCCTGCACGTGAGCTTCGGCTTTGCGCTGGTGGGTGCGGTGGTGGGCGAGTTTCTCGGCGCCAAGGAAGGCATCGGCCTACTGATCTCCACGGCCCAAGGCGCGTTCAATGCCAGCGGTGTGTTCGCGGCGATGATCGTGCTGGCTGTGGTTGCTTTGGCGGCTGACTTCCTGCTCAGTTCGCTGGAGAAGCGGCTGTTGAAGTGGCGGCCTGCTGCGTTCTGACCCTCTCGACTCGGTTGTGTAAAACGGCGGGCTTGTTGCCCGCCGTTTTTGCTTTCGGGGCGCGTGCGAAGGCCACCGGGTAGCTCCCTCCGCGAATGTCCCCCGTCGGCGGGATCGCGCCACGAACGAACGAACGCAACGTCAGAACCGATAGGCCCCGCTCAGCCCCAAGGTCCAGTTCCGGCCAAGCGCGGGTTCGTAGAAACGCCCGTTGCCTTCATTGACGATCACCGAGCCTGCGTAGCGGCGGTCGAACAGGTTGTCGACACGCGCGAAGGCATTGAACTCCCAGCGCTCCCACTTCTTCAGGTAGCCGGCATACACCGCTGCGACCGCATAGCCCGACGCCACGGCGGTGTTGACGTCGTTGGCCAGGATGCGCCCGAGCGCGCGCACTTCCGCGCCGGCACGCCAGCCCTCGGGTGGTACCCAGCCCAGCGACGCGAACAGCGATTGCCTCGCGATGCCCGGAATGCGGTTGCCCGCCGCCACGGCATTGCCAGTGCCGCAAGGCGACGGCGAGCAGAAAGCATCGCGGTAGGTCGCGTCCAGCAATGTGTAGGCCAGTTGCGTGCGCCAATGGCTGGCTGTCTCGTGCTGCCAGCCCAGCTCGAAGCCGTTGCGCCTGGTGCGGCCCGCGTTCTGGAAGGTCGCGCGGCCACCGACGTTGGTGTCGGTCACGATCTCGTCGCGCGTGCGGGTCTGGAACAGCGCCGCAGTGAGCAACCCGCCCGCGAGCCGGGCCTTGGCGCCGACCTCCAGGCTGTCGTTCACCGACGGCCGCAGCGCGAAGTTGAGGCCGCTGGCGCCATTCGCGCGGTACGACAGTTCGTTGAGCGTGGGCGTCTCGAAGCCGCGGCCGACGGAGCCGTACAGCGCGAGGTCGGGCGTGGCCTGGTAGCGCAGCGACGCCACGGGCAAGGTCTTGCTGTAGCGCGCGCTGCCGCTGTCGTCGCGGTTGGTGCCGATGATGTAGCGGTCCTGCGAATCGAAGTGCACGCTGCTGCGGCGAACGCCGGCCTCGAGCGTCCAGCGCTCGGCAAGGCGCCATGTCGCCTGCGCGTAGGGGTCGAGGTTCCAGACGGTGTTGAGCTCGTTGCGGCGCAGGCGCCCCTGCACGCCGAGGACCGGATTGGCGAGCGGCCCCAGGTAGTTCTCGTAGCCGCGCCGCTTTTCTCGCAGGTTGTCGTAGCCCAGCCCGGCGACCACGTCGAGCGGCCGGTCTGCAAGCTGCAGCGCGGCGCTCCAGCGCAGGTCGATGCCGCCGTACTGCCGCGACAGGTCGATCACGCCGCCCGCATGCAGCGGGTTCTGCTGCGCCGACGGCGGAATCGACTGGTACTGCGTTGTCTTGCGCTCCCCGCCATAGACCATGAGGCGCAGCGCCTGGGTGGCGTCGATGCGCCGCTCGTAGAGCAGTCCGGCCTGCGTCTGCTCGACCGTCTTGCGCGTGTTGTACTGGGTGGCGAGCGGCGCGTTGCGCGGCGCCAGCGCGTACTGGTCGGCGGTGAGGCCGAGCGGGTCTTGCGCATCGATGCGCACGCTGTTCATGACCAGCGTGAGCTTGTCGCCGTTGTCCAGCGCAACGCCCAGCTTGCCGTTGGCGATGTCGCGCCGCGCGGCACTGTGCTCGCGCCAGCCGTCGGTGCGGAAGCGGCTGGCATCGAGCATGTAGTCGACCGCGCCCTGCGAGCCGCTCAGTTGCAGCGACTGCCGCCAGGTGCCGAAGCTGCCGCCCGCAAGCGAATACGCCAGCCGTGGCGCCCCCTCGCCCGAGGCAGTGAAGGCCTGCACCACGCCGCCGGAAGAATTGCCGTAGAGCGCGGAGAACGGTCCGCGCAAGACCTCGACACGGTCCACCGAGCCGATGTCGATGTTCGAGGTCTGGCCCTGCCCGTCGGGCAAGGTGGCGGGAATGCCGTCGACGTACAGCCGCACGCCGCGCACGCCGAAGGTGGAGCGCGCGCCGAAGCCGCGAATGGAGAGTTGCAAGTCTTGTGCGTAGTTCTGCCGGTTCTGCACCTGCAGCCCGGGCACGGCGCCCAGGCTTTCGGAAAGATTGACCTGCAGGCGGCTGTCGCGCATTTCGTCGCCGTCGACCCGGTCCACCGAACCGGGCACGTTGAACGGCGCGACCTCGCCGCGCGGCGTGGAAACCGTGATCTCGCGCAGCGCGCCCGGCGCCGCTTCCTGCGCATCGGCAGGCAACGAGGCGTGAAGCAACAGGCAGGCAACGGCGGCAGCGGCAACGGGCGAGAGTTTCATCGCGCCCATTCTGGGGCCATGCCGTCCGCCTGCGACCTCAGGCTTTCACCGGGTGCCAGCGCGAGCCGGGCGTTCTAGCGATCGTGAGAACGCAGCCAGCCGAACCAGACACACACGATCACCGGAACGCCCAACGCGATCCAGGCAACGATGTCGCCGAAACCGCCGTCGCTGAAGAGCGCGGAGACCAGGCCCAATGCCGTGAGCAGGCCGAGCACGATCGGCCAGCCCCACATGCGCCAGAAGCCGTGTCGATGTTTCATGCCCGGGCCTTCATTGCCGCGGCGCTGTCGGGTGGCTGCGCGGCGGGTGCGGCGCTGCCGCGCTTGAGCCACAGGTACAGCCCGCTGCCCAGCACGATGATGGTGGCTATGTCGAGCAGCGCCCAGAGGATCTGCATCGGCATGCCGCCGTAGTCGCCGAAGTGCAGCGGCTGCGACACCAGCAGCGCCGTGAGGTACCAGGGCAGCCTGGGCGCCGCGGTGACCTCGGCGGTCTTGGCGTCGACCAGCACCGGCTGGAACAGCTTCGAACTGAACGGCTCGTTGCCGCGCAGGAAGAATGTGTTGTGGTGCGGGCTCGAGAACGACGTGCCCGGGAACGCGATGAACGACAGCTTCATGCCCGGCGCGCGCTGCAGCGCGGCTTCCATCGAACTTTGCACCGAGCCGCGCTGCGACACCGCCACCACCGGCTCGTTCTTGTATGGCGCCAGCAGCGCGCTGAGCTGGTCGTACTGCCAGTACTTGATGAGCAGGTCGGCCCATGTGTTGATCATGCCGGTGGAGCCCACCACGAACAGCCACACCAGCGTGACCACGCCCAGCAGGTTGTGCAGGTCGAGCCACTTCAGGCGCGGGCGCTTGTCGCGCCGCACCGTGCCGAATTCGAGCTTGCGCATGAACGGCGAATAGAGCACCACGCCCGAGACGATGGCCACCAGCAGCAGCAGGCCCATGAAGCCGAGGAACAGCTTGCCCGGCAACCCGGCGAACAGGTCGACGTGCAGCTTGAACATCACGTACATGAAGCCCTCGTCGAACCTGGGCTGGGCGAGCACGTCGCCCGTGCGCGCGTCGACCGCGACCGACTTGAAGTCGTCCGTTGGCGCCGGCGTGGGCGTGAGCGTGACGAACCACAGGCCATTGTCGTCCTCGGGCTGCGAGGCGAACTGCACCACGCGATCGGGGTGTTTGGCCTTGGCGATCTCGAGCACGCGGTCGAGGCTGATGCGCGGCGTGTCCGCCGGCATCTTAGGCGCCTCTACTTCGGTGCCGAGCAGGTGGCCGATCTCGTGGTGGAAGATCAGCGGCAGGCCCGTGATGCAGAGCAGCAGCATGAACACGGTGCACACGAGGCTGCTCCACTTGTGCACCCAGGCCCAGGTCTTGATCGTTCGGCTGTTCATGGCGTGGTGGCTTTGCTCGAAGGGTGGCAACTAGAAGCGATAGGTGGCGCTCGCGACCACATTGCGGCGCGCGCCATACCAGCAGTCGCCGCGCGACAGGCAGGTGCTGAAGTAGGTCTTGTCGGTTGCGTTGTTGATGTTCAGCGCGTACCGCCACCTGGCCGATTCGTAGGCCAGCATCAGGTCGAGCAGGGTCACCGAGGGCACGCGCGGCCCGGCGCTGGTGCCGTCCACGTCGGTGAAGCCGCTCATGTAGCGCACGCCGGCGCCGGCGGAGAAGCCCGGCACCCCGGCGATGGAGAAGCGGTACTTGCCCCATACCGAGGCCTGGTTGCGCGGCTGCTCGGTGAGCTTGGCGTCGACGTCGATGTTGGTGTAGTTGGCGATGAGGTCGAAGTCACGCGCCAGCGTCGTCTTGAGCTCGAACTCCACGCCCTTGTTCTTCGTCGCATCGACCTGCCGGCCGTAGTTCGGGTTGGTGCTGTCGGAGACGAGGCGGTTCTTTTCCTTCAGCGAGAAGACCGACGCGGTGAAGCTCGTCGCCGAGCCGGCGGGCTGGTACTTGACGCCGGCCTCGACCTGCTCGCCGCGCAACGGCTTGAACAGGTTGCCCTCGGCGTTCGTGCCGCCCTGGGGCGTGAAGGATTCGGTGTAGCTCAGGTACGGCGACCAGCCCGAGGGCAGCGTGTACATCACGCCCAGCCGGCGCGAGGTTGCGCTGGTCGTTTCCGAGGCGCTGCCCGCGGTGCCGGCAGTGCTGCGGTCGTAGCGCAGGCCGGCCACGAAGATCCAGTTGTCCAGCTTCATCTGGTCCTGCACGTAGACACCGGCATTGCGCTGGGTGGTGCGCGGCTTGCGCGTCAGCTCGGTGACCGGCACGTAGCCGACGCCATAGACCGGCGCGTAGGCGTCGATGGTGCTGTAGACGGAGCCCTCGGTCTTGTCCTGGCGCTGGCGCGAATACTCCGCGCCCACTAGCAGCGTGTGGCGCAGCGCACCGGTATCGAAATGGCCTTCGACATGGTTGTCGATGCCGCTCATGCTGGTCCATGCCAGCGACTTGTCGTTGTAGCGGCCGAGCAGGCGCTGGCCGGCCGGGTCGAGCGACCAGCCGCCGGGCACGGAGAAAGAATCGGCGTAGTGGTAGTGCGAGTCGTTGAAGGTGCGCGATGCGCGGAAGTTCTGCCTGAAGGCCCAGCGCTCGTTGAACTTGTGCTCGAACTGCCAGCCGAAAGTCTTGCGCTCGGTGTCGTAGCCATCGCCCGGCTCGCCGATGAAGCGGCTGGACGGCAGCGGGCCGTTGACGTTCGGCAGGATGGTGCCCTGCCAGGGGAAGAACTGCGACGTGCTGCCGGTCTTGTCCTTCTGCCAGAGGGCCTGCAGCGTCAGCGAGGTCGCGGCACTGGGGCGCCAGGTGAGCGACGGCATGATGAGCGAGCGGTCGTCCGGCACGTAGTCGACCTGCGTGTCGGACTTGCGTTGCAATGCCACAAGGCGGTACGACCACTCGCCGTCGGCGGTCAGCGGACCGGTGAAATCGGCCTGGAGCTGCTTGCGTCCGAAGGAGCCGAGCTGCACGCCCACCTCGCGGTACGCCTGCTGCTGCGGCAGCTTGCTCACCATGTTGACCACGCCGCCCGCGGTACCCGCGCCGAACAGCATGCCGGCCGGCCCGCGCAGCACTTCGAGGCGCTCCAGCGTGTAGGGGTCGGGCCGCGCCGTGGCGGTGTACCAGCCGGAAGAATAGGTCTGCAGGCCGTCGAGGTAGATGGAGGGATCGCTGCCGCGTACCGAGAAGCTGTCAGAGCGCGAATCGATGCCGTAGGCGTCGGAACGCACGCCGGCGGCGTAGCCGAGCGCGTCCTGCAGATTGGTGGCGCCCTGGTCGACCATCTGGTCGCGCGTGACCACGGTCACGGACTGGGGTGTCTCGGCCAGCGGCGTGTCGGTCTTGGTGGCCGTGACCGCATTCTTTGCGCGGTAGCCGATCACGGACATCTTCGCGGTCTCGGCTTCGGCATTTGCATCCACCCTCACTTCCGGCAGGGAACCCGTATTCGCCGTCTGGGCCAGCACCTGATGCTGCGTGTAAATAGCCAGGCACCCCACCAGCACCGATGCGGCCTTGCGCCGCGCTACCAATCTCGACATTCCTTCTCCGCTCCAAGACACAATTAAGAATCATTCTTATTCTAATTGTCAAAAAGTTCCGGGGCGCCCAATTTCCAACAGGCTCGAAGGGCGTTGCGTTGCGAAATTGCGTCTTCGAAAAAGGGGCCGAAAGGCTACGATGCCGCCCGCACGCTTCCTCTCACGCGTCGGCAGGCCCCATGCTCATCAAGCTCATTGCCTTTCTGTTTCCCGCGCTGCGCGGTCCGGCTCTGTGGCTGATTGCCCTTGCACTGACCGGCTGCGCCGGCCTGCCGCCGCGCGCGCCCGAGCCGCCGGTGAAATCCATCGCGGCCTCGCCGGCCACGGAGCTCGGCCGCGCGGCCATTGCCCTGAACACGCCGCCGGACGGCCTGACGAGCATGCGCCCGCTGATCGAGGCGTCGTTCGCGCTCGATGCGCGGCTCGAGCTGATGCGGCGCGCCCAGTCCTCGCTCGACGTGCAGACCTACCAGCTCGGCAACGACAAGACCGGCCGCCTGCTGCTGCGCGAGCTGCGCAATGCCGCGCGGCGCGGCGTGCGCGTGCGGCTGCTGCTCGACGACTTCTACACCGCCGGCATGGACCGCCTGCTGCTCGGACTGGCCGCCGAACCCAATGCCGAAGTGCGCCTGTTCAATCCCTTCGTCAATGCGCGCGACCATTCTTCGGGCCGCTGGCTGGAGTTCTTCACCGACTTCCGCCGGCTCAACCACCGCATGCACAACAAGCTGTTCGTGGCCGACGGCGCGATGGCCATTGCGGGCGGGCGCAACCTCGCCGACGAATATTTCCTGCGCAGCGAGAGCGCGAACTTCATCGACTTCGAACTGCTGCTGGCCGGCCCGGTCGTGCCCGAGGCCGCGGCCATCTTCGACACCTACTGGAACAGCGACGTGGTCTACCCGCTGCAGCGCGTCGCCAGCACCAGCCGCTCGACCGAGACACTGAAAGCCGACTTCGAGGCCGCCACCTCCCCCGCCAACGCCCCGCCGCCCGGCCCGCTGCCCATCACCGACCTGCTCGGCGACCTGCCCCTGGGCGCCCAGCTCGCCAACATCGACGAAGCGAAATGGATGCGCGCCGAGGCCAGCGCCTCGGCCGACAGCCCCAACAAGGCGCTGGGCGTCATGGCGCACCCCACCGAATCGCTGGCGCAGCGCTTCCACGAGATGCTGGCCACGGCGCAGTCGAACGTGGTGGTGATCTCGCCCTACTTCATTCCGGGCGACGAGGGCATGGAGCGCATCCGAATGGGCCGCGAGCACGGCGTGAACATCACCGTCATCACCAACTCGCTGGCCGACAGCGACGAGCCGCTGGTCAACATCAACTACAACCGCTACCGCGTAGACATGCTCAAGCTGGGCGTGAACCTGTACGAGGTCAGCACCCAGCAGCTGCGGCGCAGCGGCCAGTTCCGCGACCTGCTCAAGAAGGCCCGCGGCCGCCTGCACGCCAAGCTGGCGCTGGTGGACCGCCAGTGGGTGCTGCTCGGCTCGATGAACCTCGACCCGCGCTCGGCCCGGCTGAACACCGAGTTCGGCGTGCGCGTGCGCAGCTTCGACCTCACGCAGGCCCTGCTCTTCGCCTACCAGCTCGACGACATCGAAGGCGTCTATCGCGTCACGCTCAAGCCCGACGGCCAGAACGTGCAATGGGTCGGCACCGGCGACGTCGACAACGAAGTGCTCGACAGCGAACCGGACTCCAGCATGCTGACCCGGCTGCAGCTGCTGCTGTTCTCCTGGTTCGTGCCGACCGACCAGCTTTAGGCGGGCTCAGCGCCGGTCCAGCGCCCTGAGCGTCTCGGCCAGCACCAGCGTGCCGGCCGCCACCTGCTCCTTGCTCGCCCACTCTTCCGGGCAGTGGCTGCGGCCATCGAGGCAGGGAATGAAGACCATGCCCATCGGCCCGGTGGACGCCACGTGCATCGCGTCGTGGCCGGCGCCGCTGGGCAGTCGCCGGTGCGCCAGGCCCAGGCGATCGGCGGCTTCGGCCACGGCCTGCATGACCAGGTCGGAGCACTGAACGGGCGGCGTGCGGGTCAGCGGCTCCATCGCGCAAGAGACGCGCAGCGCCTTCAGTTCGTCGCCGCACAGGGCCAGCAGCCGCTCTGGGAACTCGTCGAGCACCGACTGCGCGTTGCTGCGCACCTCGAGCACCATGTCGACGCGGCCGGGCACGGCGTTGGGCACGTTGGGGCTCATCGAGATCCGGCCGATCGTCGCCACCACGTAGTGCGGTTGCCCGTCCATGGCGCTGGCCTCGCGGTGCGCCGTGTCGATCAGCCGCGCGGCGCCGACCAGCGCGTCGCGGCGGATGTCCATCGGGGTGGTGCCGGCATGGTCGGGCTGGCCCCTGACCGTGAGCGCCACGCGGCGGATGCCCACGATGTCGGTGACCACGCCGATCGGCAGCCCCTCGCGCTCCAGCACCGGGCCCTGCTCGATGTGCAGCTCCACGAAAGCCGCGACGCCGCCGGCACCGCGGGCCGCGCCGGCCAGCGCATCGGGTTGCGCGCCGATGCGGCGCATGGCCTGCGACAGGCTCTCGCCGGCTTCGTTGCAAGAGGCCAGCATGGCCGCGTCCAGCGTGCCCGCGAAGGCCCGGCTGCCCACGCAGGAGATGCCGTAGTCGCTCGGCTCTTCGGACAGGAAGTCGATCACCTCCAGCGGATGGCGCAGCACGACGCCGCTTTCGTGCAGCGACTGCGCCACCTCGAGCCCCGCGAGCACGCCGAGGATGCCGTCGAAGCGGCCGCCGCCGACCACGGTGTCGCAATGCGAGCCAGTGACCAGCGGCGCAAGCCCGGCTTCGGAGCCTTCGCGCCGGCCGATCAGGTTGCCCGCCGCATCGGTATGGACCGCGAGCCCGGCCTGCTGGAACTGCTCGCGCAGCCACTCCCTGGCCTTGTCGAATTCAGGCGAGAAGGCGCGGCGGGTCCAGGGAACGTCGGGACGGGTGAAGGAAGAAAGAGTTTCGAGGCGATGCCAGAGGCGATCGGCCTGGATGGAAATGGATGGGGACATCCCCCGATGTTCGCCGAACGCGGCCGTGCGGCCGGCTAGTACACGTCCCGCCGATAGCGCCCCTGCGCGATGAGGTCTTCCAGCGCGGAGCGCCCCAGCACGTCCTCGAGCACGGCATCCACGCCGGCCGCCATGCCGTGCAGGCTGCCGCACACGAAGACCACGGCGCCGTCGCCGATCCAGCGCTGCAGTTCGGGCGCGGCCTCGCGCAGGCGGTCCTGCACGTAGATGCGCTCGGGCTGGTCGCGCGAGAACGCCAGGTCGATGCGTGCAAGAACACCCTGCTCGCGCCACCGCGTGACTTCGTCCATGAAGAAGGCATCGCAGGCGCTCTGGCGTTCGCCGAACAGCAGCCAGTTGCGATGGAACCCCTGTGCCACGCGCTCGCACAGGTGCCCGCGCAATCCCGCATAGCCCGAACCGTTGCCGATGAAGATGCAAGGCCGTTCATCCGCCACAGGCTCGAAACCGGGATTCGCCAGCAGGCGCAATTCCACTTGCGCCGACGGCGGCGCATGCACCGTGAGCCAGCCCGAAGCGAGCCCCAGGCCCGAATCATGGCGCGCCTGCCGAACCAGCAGCCGGATGCGCCCCTCGGCAGGCACCGAGGCAATCGAATAGCGCCGCGGCGCCAGCGGCACGAGTGCGTCGGCCAGCGCCTGGGCATCCGGCACCTGCGACAGCTCTTCCGGCGCCGGCATCGCGCTGCATGCCAGGGCCTCTAGCAGCATGACGGCACGGCCTTCGAACCGCACCTCCGCATCGCCGTCCAGCAATGCGGAGCGCAGCAGGGCGGTCACCGTTTCCGGCGCATGCCGCGGCCGCAGTTCGGCCAGCGCACCCGGCCGCCATGAAGGCAGGCCGCCCTGCACCGGAGGCAACAGTTCGATCTCGCAAAGCGGATGCCCCAGGCTGCGCGGGTTGAGCAAGCGGCGCGCCGACAGCGTCCATGCGCCGAAAGGCTGCTCCTCTGGAACGGCGGTCAACGCATCAGGCACCGAGTCGCCCCGAGCCCCGGGCATCGCCCCCAGGTGCCGCCGCCAGACGGCCAGCGCACCCGCATCGCCGTTGTCCACCTCGACCATCGGAAACAGCGACTGCGCACCGGCCGCGACCAGCGCATGGTCCAGCGTGTGCCCGAAGCCGCAGAAGCGCGTGTAGTGCCGGTCGCCCAGCGCCAGCAGGCCATAGCGCAGGTGCGACAGCGCCTCGCCTCCGATCTGCGCCAGCCGTTGCGCGAAGCGGCGCGCGGCGTCGGGCGGTCCGCCTTCGCCGAAGCTGCTGGCGACGATCAGCACATGCTGGTGATGCCGCAACTGCTCGGGATCCAGACGCGCCAGCGACGCCACGGTCACCGGCAGCCCCGCCCCTTCGAGCGCGGCGGCGCTGCGCATCGCGATGCCCTCGGCCGTGCCCGACTGGCTCGCGAAGGCCACCAGCACGCGTGCGGACGCAGGCTCCGTGCCGCCGGACGGCCGGACCGCCGCTTCCAGCGCCGCGCGCTCGGCCCGCACCGCGCGCTTCTTGCGGCGCCGGTCGAGGTACAGCAGCCAGCCGGTGATGGAAAACACCGGCAGCATCAGCGCCGCCAGCAGCATCGCGATGCGCCCCGGCATGCCGAAGTAGGTGCCCATATGAAGCGGATAGATCGCCGCCAGGAAGCGCCCGCCCGCCGTCTTGTCGGCATGGCGCTCGTCCTGCGTCACCTCGCCGCCCGGCAGCCGCACCGTCATGCGGTTGCGCGCGCGTTCGTGGGCGGGCGCCGCGTCGAGCCAGGTGAACAGCACCGACGGCGCGGCGCCCGAGGGCAAGCGCAGGATGACTTCGCTCCAGCCGCCGGTCTCGCGGGCCTTCCGCTCGAAGGTGGCCCAGGCGGGCGCGACGTCCACCGCGGCGGCATCGTCGCGCGCCATGTTGCGCATGCGCGGCGCGGTGCGTGCCTGCTGCGCGGCCACGCGAGGATGGCCGGCCATTGCATCGACACGGTCGCGCACCGCGTCGAAGGCCCAGTACAGCCCGCTGGTGGTGAACACGATGTACATCAGCAGCGCGCAGGTGCCCATCACCGAATGCAGGCCCCAGAGAAACGAGCGCCCCTTAAGCGCCGGATCGAAAGTAAGCCACGCGCGCCAGTCGAGCGGACGGCGCGGCCATCGCAGATAGAGGCCCGAGAGCGACAGCAGCAGCAGGCCCATCGCCAGCACGCCGGCCACCACGCGCCCCGGCTCGCGCGGCAGCAGCAGCCAGCGATGCAGCGACTCGACCCATTCGAAGAAGCCGGCGCCCGCCAGGGGTGGCAGTGCGGTGCCCGCGTAGGGGTCGAGGTAGACGGTCTCGCCGCGCCGCTCGCCCGGCGGCGGCGCGAAGATCACCCGCGCGGCCGCGCCCGGCTCGGAGAACAGCGCGAGCGTGCCGACCTGCCGCCCGGGCCAGGCTTGCCGCGCCGCCGCGAGCAGTTGCGGTGGCGTGAGCGCGGGCACGGCCTGCACCGGCACGTGGCGCCCGTGCGGGTTGAGTGCATCGATGATTTCCTCGCGGAACGACAGCACCGCGCCGCTCAGGCCGATGACGATCAGCACCGTGCCGGCCGTGATGCCGATCAGCCAGTGCAACTGGAACCAGAGCTGGCGCAGCGAGGGGAATTTCATCGATTCTTTGTTTTCAGCGGATTCCGGCGGTCCAGTCGATGGCCGCGTCGAACAGCATCCGGCCCGCGGGCGAAAGGTTGGTGAAGGTCTCGTTGCCGAGGAAGAACATCACGCGGCGCGCGGGCGCGAGCGACTCGTAGTCCATGGTGGCGCCCTTCTCGTAGCCGAAGATCGCCGCCTTCTCGGGCTGGCCGTACAGCGTGGCGATGGTGGTGGCACCCAGGCCCGGCTTGCCCCAGCTCATGCCGGCCTGCCTGGCGTAAACATTGGCCACGCCGGCCGGCAGGCCCGCCGACATGGGATGCGGCGCATTGACCAGCCACAGGTGGCGCTCCTTGGCGGCTTCGCCGAAGTCCGTGTCGTGCCGCTTGCCGGTCATGGCCAGGTCGTCGAGCAGGTCGTTCTCCCAGGTGAGCAGCGGCACCGGCAGTTGGCGCCACGCGCCGCTCACGTCCTTGGCGGCGACGGTGGACGAGATCACGACGAGGTCCGCGCCGGCCGCCACCGAGGGCGCGGCCGACTGGTCCTGCAGCGTCACGGCGAAGCCACGCGACTCGAGGTGCGCCTTGACCTTCTCGTCGACCGGAAGGCTGGGGCCGTCGCGCTGCACCAGCAGCACGACCTTGCGGCCCTGCCCCGGCAGTTCGGCGGACTGCGCACCTGCCGTTGCGATGCCGCACGCCATCAGAAGGAAGACAGCCGCGCGGCGGATGATTTGGCGCAGGGTCTTCATGCCGATTGCTCCACCACGCTTCGCACTGCCGGCGACGCATGCAAC
The DNA here is from genome assembly GCF_965279555.1 of Variovorax sp. NCBI lineage: Bacteria > Pseudomonadati > Pseudomonadota > Betaproteobacteria > Burkholderiales > Comamonadaceae > Variovorax > Variovorax sp. Next base: position 3,983,362 of record NZ_OZ257247.1, read on the forward strand.
TGAAGCAATCTGCTCGCGAGACACCGCGGAGCCGGCTTTGCCGGGCCGCCGGAGTCGCCCCCCGCGAGGGGGAAGGAGAAGCGACACGAAGTGCGCGAAGCCTGGGGGAGTTTCATTTCAGAACTCGAAGGTCGTCAGGAACGAGACCTGACGCGCATCGCCCATCGAAATGAAATAGGTGTTCGCTGCCGACGGGTAGTAAGTCTTGTCGAACAGGTTCTTCACGTTCAACTGGAACTTGACCTTCTTGCCGTACAGGCGCGTGTCGTAGGTGGCGAAGGCATCGACCGTGGTGTAGCCCGGCAGCACGAAGCTGTTGGCCGAGTCGCCCGCGCGCTTGCCGACGTAGTGCGCGCCGGCACCCATGCGCAGCCTTCCTTCGCCGCCGAAGACCTGGCCGAAGTCGTACACGGCCGAGAGCGACGCGGTCTGCCGCGCCACGTTCCAGAGCCGGTTGCCGGCGTACAGCGGGTCTTCCGTGGTCTTGGCGTCGATGTAGGCGTAGCTCGCGATCGCGCTCCAGTTCTTGCTCAGCTGGCCCGCAACGTCCACTTCGAGGCCGCGCGAACGGGCCGCGCCCGAGGTGCGCCAGTCGGTGAGCTTGGTCACGTCGTTGAACTGCGAGACCAGCACGTTGCGCTTGTGGATGTCGAACAGCGCCACGGTGCCGGTCACGCCGCCGGGCATGTCGAACTTGGCGCCGAGCTCCCAAGACTTGGCTTCCTCGGGCTTCACCGAAGCATCGAGCACGTAGCCGCTCGACAGCGGCGCGATGGTCGAAGCCGGCTTGAGCGACTGGGTGTAGCTGCCGTAGAACGACACGGTGTCGGTCCACTTGTAGATCAGCCCCAGGCGCGGCAGCAGCTTGGAGCCGTAGGTGTCGGTGTTGACCTTGAAGGGCCGCCCGCGCCCCGCAAGCTGCGACCACGCCTGGTAACGCAGCGCGGCCACCGCGATCCAGCGGTCGCTCAGGTGAATGGAATCCTGGAAGAACAGGGACTGGTTGTGCAGCCTGTCCGTCTGGTCGCTGTCGCTCGCCGACACGGTGCTCGACGGCGCCTCGAGGCCGTACACCGGGAACAGGTAGCTGAAGGTGCTCTTGGTGGCCTGGCGCAGCAGGTCGGCGCGGTAGATCCTGCGGTATTCGGCGTCCCAGCCGAACTGCAGGTCGTGGCGCATGCCGCCCAGCTCGACGGTGCCGTCGACATATGCGGTGGCGTAGCTGTCGGTGCTCAGCGCGCCGTGGGTGGCGTCGTTGCTGCGCGCGAGCGTGCCGCGCGTGGTGTTGATGCCGTTCACCCGCAGCTGGTTGGCGTCGTAGGTTTCCTGGTTGTAGCTGAGGTTCAGGTGTCCGGCCCAGCCGCCGCCGAACTGGTGGTCGACAGAGAGCTGGCCCAGGTGCGTCTCGCCGCGCATCTCGTTGGAGGGCTCGTCGAGGCGGCGCGTCCTGGGCAAGGCCAGCGGGCGCTGGGTGCGCGGGTCGAGCGCGGTGCCGCGGTCGAACGGCGTGACGTACTTGCGGTACTCGTACCAGAGCACGGCCTGGGTGTCGTCGCCGTACCAGGCCAGCGAAGGCGCCACCAGCGTTTCGCGGTGCTTGCCGAAGTTGCGCCAGTAGTCCTCGTCCACGTGGTCGACGATCAGCCGGTAGGCCAGCCCGTTCTCGCCGATGGGGCCGGTGGTGTCCAGCGTGGCGCCGCTGCCGTCGCGCCCGCCCGCATAGCCCGAGCCCAGCAGCGACAGGCTCGTGCGCTGGCGCAGTTGCGGCTTCTTGCTCACCACGTTGATCACGCCGCCCGGGTCCATCAGGCCGTAGAGCTGCGACGACGGGCCCTTGAGTACTTCCACGCTCTCGGCCGCCGCGTTCATGCCGCGGCCCTGCACCAGCGGCATGCCGTTGTGCATGATCGAGCCGTCGCGGTTGCCGCCGAAGCCGCGCTTCATGATGGTGTCCTGCGTGCCGGCCAGGGTGTTGCCCTGGTTGATGCCGCTGACGTTGGTGAGCGCGTCGTCGATGTTGCGCGGGCGCTGGTCGCGGATGACCTGCGCGGGCACCACGTTCACCACCTGCGGAATCTCGAGCACCGGCGCGGTGGTGCGCAGAGTGGATGCATCGGGCGTGGGCTGGTAGCGATCGTCGGCGTCGGCAGGTGCCGGTGCGGCGCGGGCCACGACTCGCACCGCCGGCAGCGTGCCGTCGGCATCGCTCGAATCGCCCGCCAGTGCTTCGGGCGCCACGGCGCTCTTGCGCAGCGTGAATTCGCCCGCGCCGCCTTCCACCGCCTCGAGCCCGGTGCCCGACAGCAGCGCGGCAAAGCCCGCGCGCACGGTGTAGCTGCCTTGCAGGCCGGCGGAGTTCAGCGCCCGCGTGCCCGCGGGGTCGAAGGACAGTGCCACGCCCGACGCCGCGGCAAAGCGCCCGAGCACCGAGGCCAGCGGGCCGGCGTCGATGCGGTAGCTGCGCACCCCCTGGTTCTGCGCGCGTGCGCCCTCGGCGGGGTCCGCGGCGACGGCGGCGATCGGCAGGGCCATCGTCGCTGCGAACAGGCACAGCAGCGCCTTGCGAACAGGATGGGGTGATGAGGGGTGCGCGTGCATTCTTCGGAACTCCTTCGGCATTGATTGCGGATTCATGGCTCTCAATGGGTAGGCCGAACGAAATCGAAAAAGATGAAAGGCGGCGGCCGGAAAAATGCGCCGCGGCGCATGGCCGCATGCGGAATCAGGCGGGCACGAGCGACACCCAATAGCGCGTCAGGCCGCTCACGCGCACCGGAAACGCCCGCACGATGACAGCCAGCGCCTTGTCGGTGTCCATGACCGGGAAGGCACCCGACACCCGGATGTCCGCGACGGCAGGGTCGCAGGCCAGCCGGCCTCGGTGGTAGCGCCCAAGCTCGGCGACCACGTCGCCCAGCCGCCAGTCATTGACGACCAGGCTGCCGTGCTCCCATTCGACGAACGCCGGGTCGGCCGGCTGCGGCGCATCGATGCCCTCGCCGGTGAAAGCCACCTGCTGCCCCGCCTCCAGCCGCACCACGTTGCCGGGTGCGTGCGAGGCGCGAACTTCGACGGCGTCTTCGAGCACGCTCACGACCGTGCGCGCGCCGTCGCTGCGCACCGTGAAGCGCGTGCCCAGCGCGAGGATTCGGCCATGCGGCGTTGCGACCAGGAAGGGGCGGCTATCGGTGCGCGCCGCGCCCGGCAGGCGGCGGTGCTTTGCCGTCTCGGCCAGGATCTCGCCTTCGCGCAGGGTGATAAGCCTGTGCGTGGCATCGATGGACACGTCCACCGACGTGCGGGTATTGAGCTTCAGCAGCGAGCCGTCGGCCAGCGTGACGGATCGCTGCTCGCCGGTGCCGGTGCGGTAGTCGGCCAGCCATGCGCGCCAGCCGCCGTCGGTGCCGGTCGCCTGCCACGACAGGCAGGCCAGCGAGCCCCCGCCCGCCAAAACGGTAATGCCGCGCAGCACCCGGCGCCGGTCGGCGTGCGCAGCGCGCAGCGTGGATGCCGCCAGGTGCGCCGGCACGCGCTTCAGCGTGGCCTGCATGGCTTCGAAGCGCTGCCACGCGCGCTGGTGGTCGGGGTGGGCGCGATGCCAACGGCGCCAGTTCTCGCGGTCGGCCTCGGTGGCATCGCCGGAGCACAGCCGGGCGTACCAGGCGATGGCCTCCTTGCGGACCTCGGCTTCGCTGCGCGGGGGCGTGCCGATGTCGGCGGGCGTCAGCTCGATGCCGGACTTCATCATCACGGCGCGAGCATGTAGCAATGCTCGAGCGCCTTGAGCATGTAGTTGTTGACCGTGCGCACCGTCACGCCCAGGCGGGCGGCTATTTCCGAATAGGTCAGGCCGTCGAGCTGCGACAGCATGAAGGCCTGCCGCACCGGCGGCTTCATGCCGTCGAGCATGGCGTCGATGGCCACCAGCGCCTCGAGCACGATGGCCCGCGCCTCGAGCGACGGCAACTGGGGTTCGGGCAGCGCGGCGAGGGTGTCGAGGTAGGCACGCTCCAGTGCCCGGCGCCGGTGGAAGTCGACGACCAGCCCATGCGCGATGGTGGCCAGATAGGCGCGCGGCTCAGCCGCGGCAACGGGCTCTCTCTTGCTCAGCAGGCGCACGAAGGTGTCGTGCGCCAGGTCGGCGGCATTGTGCGAGCAGCCCAGTTTCTTGCGCAGCCAGGCGTGCAGCCATCCGTGATGGTTGCTGTAGAGCGTTTGCACCTCGTGCTGAACTAACGCGAACTCGCCGGCCGGCATGGGTGGAATCTCCGCGCAGCCACCATGACTGCGCTCGGTTATTAATACGAATAGTTCTCAATTGTACGCTTTTGCCGGATGCCTTCAAACCGACCGCGCCCACGCTGCCCTTGAAACGTCATCGATTGCCCTTATGATTAGCACTCGCTGCTGACGAGTGCTAACAAGCCTCGCTTCCAGTCGATGGGCTGCCGGCCTCCGGTCCGGCGCCCGACCACAAACCCGTTTCTTATCCATACATCCAGGAGATGCAATGAAACTTCGTCCTTTGGCCGATCGCGTGATCGTCAAGCGTGTTGACAGCGAAACCAAGACTGCCTCCGGCATCGTCATCCCCGACGCAGCCGCCGAGAAGCCCGATCAGGGCGAAGTCCTGGCCGTGGGCCCGGGCAAGCGCAACGACAAGGGCGAGCTGGCCGCACTGACCGTCAAGGTCGGCGACCGCGTCCTGTTCGGCAAGTACAGCGGCCAGACCGTCAAGGTCGGCGGCGACGAACTGCTGGTCATGAAGGAAGACGACCTGTTCGCGGTCGTCGAAGCGAAGTGATTTTGCGGGACAGACCAAGCCGACGCGAAGCGCGGATTGCTCTGTCCCCAAGTGATTAGATCTAATTTCTGGAGTAAACAAACATGGCAGCAAAAGACGTAGTCTTCGGCGGTGAAGCCCGCGCACGCATGGTCGAGGGTGTGAACATCCTGGCCAACGCAGTCAAGGTCACCCTGGGCCCCAAGGGCCGCAACGTGGTGCTCGAGCGCTCGTTCGGCGCCCCCACCGTCACCAAGGACGGTGTGTCGGTCGCCAAGGAAATCGAACTCAAGGACAAGCTGCAGAACATGGGTGCCCAGCTCGTGAAGGAAGTGGCCTCCAAGACCAGCGACAACGCTGGTGACGGCACCACGACCGCTACCGTGCTGGCTCAAGCCATCGTTCGCGAAGGCTTCAAGTACGTGGCCGCAGGCATCAACCCGATGGACCTGAAGCGCGGCATCGACAAGGCCGTGACGGCCCTGGTCGAAGAGCTGAAGAAGGCTTCGAAGCCCACCACCACGTCGAAGGAAATCGCTCAAGTCGGCTCCATCTCGGCCAACAGCGACGAAACCATCGGCAAGCTCATCGCCGACGCGATGGACAAGGTCGGCAAGGAAGGCGTGATCACTGTCGAAGACGGCAAGTCGCTCGAAAGCGAACTGGACGTCGTCGAAGGCATGCAATTCGACCGCGGCTACCTGTCGCCCTACTTCATCAACAACCCCGAGAAGCAATCGGCGCTGTTGGACAACCCCTTCGTGCTGCTGTTCGACAAGAAGATCAGCAACATCCGTGACCTGCTCCCCACGCTGGAACAAGTCGCCAAGGCTGGCCGTCCCCTGCTGATCATTGCCGAAGAAGTCGAAGGCGAAGCCCTGGCTACGCTGGTCGTGAACACGATCCGCGGCATCCTGAAGGTCGTGGCCGTCAAGGCTCCTGGCTTCGGCGACCGCCGCAAGGCCATGCTGGAAGACATCGCCATCCTGACGGGCGGCAAGGTCATCGCTGAAGAAGTGGGCCTGACGCTCGAAAAGGTGACGCTGGCCGACCTGGGCCAGGCCAAGCGCATCGAAGTGGGCAAGGAAAACACGATCATCATCGACGGCGCCGGCGCTGCTGCCGACATCGAAGCCCGCGTGAAGCAAGTGCGCGTGCAGATCGAAGAAGCCACGAGCGACTACGACCGTGAAAAGCTGCAGGAGCGCGTGGCCAAGCTGGCCGGCGGTGTTGCCGTGATCAAGGTTGGCGCCGCCACCGAAGTCGAAATGAAGGAAAAGAAGGCTCGCGTCGAAGACGCCCTGCACGCTACCCGCGCTGCAGTGGAAGAAGGCGTGGTTGCTGGCGGCGGCGTGGCTCTGCTGCGTGCCAAGCAAGCCGTGGGCGACCGCGTCAAGGGCGACAACGCCGACCAGGACGCCGGCATCAAGCTGGTGCTGAAGGCCATCGAAGCCCCCCTGCGCGAAATCGTGAACAACGCCGGCGGCGAAGCCTCGGTGGTGGTGAACGCGGTTCTGGCCGGCAAGGGCAACTACGGCTTCAATGCCGCCAACGACACGTACGGCGACATGCTCGAGCTGGGCATCCTGGACCCGACGAAGGTCACCCGCACCGCACTGCAGAACGCCGCTTCGGTGTCCTCGCTGCTGCTGACGACCGAAGCCATGGTTGCCGACGCACCCAAGGACGAAGCCGCAGCCGGCGGCGGCATGCCCGACATGGGCGGCATGGGCGGCATGGGCGGCATGGGCATGTAATTGCTCGCCCCCAGGCTGCGCGGCACTTCGTGTCCGCTGCGCCTGCCCCCTACCGGGGGCGACACCTGCGGACCGGCAGAGCCGGATCCGCGGTGTCTCGCGAAATGAAAGAAGCCCGGCTTGCGCCGGGCTTTTTTCATGGGCGGTCGTGATCGCTCTGCTACTGGAATTGCGCCTGCACCGCCTTGTAGAGCGCCTGGAAGCGCGCATGCCTCGCCCTGTGGACATCGGCTCCTTCGGTCGAGGCAACCAACTGCTGCTTCACCGGCGGCAGCGCGCAAACCTTCCCGACCTCGCCCCCGTCGGCCAGCCACGCCAGCCGGGCCGCTCCCAGCGCCCCGCCCGTCTCGCTGCCCGCATAGAGCGTGAGCGGAACCTGGAAGATGTCGGCCAGCAACTGCCCCCACCAAACGCTGCGTGCACCGCCGCCCACCAGCGCCACTTCGCGCAGCGGCATATCGGCCGGCAGCCGCAGGGTGTCGAAGCCGTCGCGCAGGCCGAAGCTCACGCCCTCGACCACGGCGTAGGCGATTTCCGCCGGTCCGTGTGCATGCGTGAGCCCGAAGAGAACGCCTTGGGCATTGGGGTCGTTGTGCGGCGAGCGTTCGCCCGACAGGTACGGCAGGAACAGCGGGCAGCGCTCGCGCTGCAGCATCGGCACCGATGCCGCCGCTTCGAGCAGCGCGGCCTCGTCGGCAAACTTGAAGGTCTTCGCGGCCCAGCTCACCGCGCTCGCGGCGGAGAGCATCACCGACATCTGGTGCCAGCGCTTCGGCAACGCATGGCAGAAGGCGTGCATCGCCTGCGCGGGGTTCGGCAAGAAGCGGTCGGTCGACACGAACACCACGCCCGAAGTACCCAGCGAGACAAAGCCCTGCCCAGGTTCGACCAGCCCCATGCCGACCGCGCTGGCGGCGTTGTCGCCCGCGCCGCCCGCGATCTTCACGCTGCCCTGCAGGCCCCAGCGTGACGCAAGTTCGGGCTTGAGCAGCGCCGAAACCTCGCTGCCTTCGACCAGCCGCGGCATGTGCGCGCGCGTCAGCCCGGTGGCGGCGAGCAGTTCGTCGGACCAGTCGCGCGCACCCACGTCGAGCCACAGCGTGCCCGCCGCGTCCGACATCTCGCTGACCGCCTCGCCGCTGAGCATGAAGCGCAGCCAGTCCTTCGGCAGCAGCACCCGCGCCACGCGTGCAAAGACTTCGGGCTCATGCTCGCGCACCCACAGCAGCTTGGGCGCGGTGAAGCCCGGCATCGCGAGGTTGCCTGCGATGTCGCCGAGCCGCGGCACCGCCCGCGCGAGCGCCTCGCACTGCGCACCGCTGCGCCCGTCGTTCCACAGGATCGCGGGCCGCAGCACCTCGCCGGCTGCGTCGAGCAGCGTGGCGCCGTGCATCTGCCCCGACAGGCCGATGGCGCGCACCGCCGACAACGCCTCGCCATGCGCCCCGCGCAGTTGCGCCATGACCTGTTCGAGCGCCTGCCACCACTGGGCCGGCGCCTGCTCCGACCACAGCGGATGCGGCCTTTGGACAGTGAGCGACGCGCGCGCCACGCCGACGATGCGGTGATCGTCGGCGAGCAGCAGCGCCTTGAGCTCGGACGTGCCGAGGTCGAGTCCCAGATACAAGATGAGCCCCTGGTTTCGTGCTTGGGAAGCTTAGGAAGAAATGCCGCCGCCGAAGCGCGTGTCGGCCTGGCGGCGGAATTCGCTGGGCGTCATGCCCTTGATCTCGAGAAAGCGCCGGTTGAAGTTGGCCACGTTGTTGAAGCCCACCTGGTAGCAGATGTCGGTCACGTAGTGGTCGGTCTGCATCAGCAGGTGGCAGGCGCTGTTGATGCGCACGCGGTTGACGAAGTCGGTGAAGCTGTTGCCAGTGGAGCGCCTGAAGAAGCGGCTGAAGCGGCTCTCGCTCATGCCCAGCTCGGCCGCCACGTCGGACATCGAGATCGGGTCGGCCATGTTGTTGGTGATGCGGTTGACGATGCCGTTGATCTGGTCGACCTGCGCGTCGCCGTCCGCGCCCTGTGCGCCCTGCATCTGCACGCTCGACAGCAGCCGGTAGTCGGTGCATTGCGAGAGATCGGCCATGAAGTCGAGGAACAGGCCCAGGCGCCGCACGCCGCGCGCGGCCTTGATGCGGTCCCAGTGCGCCTGCGCCTGCTGCGACATGCCGAAGAACTCGATGCCGTGGCGCGCGCGCTCCAGCAGCTGCATCACTTCGCGCAGCTCCGGAATGCCGGCGGCCGCGCTCTCGATGGGTTCGTGGCGGAACTGGATCACCCGGTCGCGCCCCGCCGCGCCGCCTTCGGGCACGTCCAGCGAGATCCAGTTGTGCGGCAGGCGCGGCCCGCACAGCACCAGGTGCCCCGGCTGGAACGGCCCGATCCAGTCGCCGATGAAGGCCTTGCCCGAGGTCTCGGTGATCAGGTGCAGCTCATAGTCTTCATGGAAGTGCCATCGCACCAGCGGGCTGGGGAAGCCGTGCGCCAGGCAGCGCACCAGGCCGGTTTCTTCGGGCGCCTCGTAGCCCAGCGAGGGGGAGCGCGCAAAGTCGCGCTCCAGTTCGGGCTGGCGCTGGCGGGGGACCGAGCGTTTGCGTGTGGACGTCGTCATGGCGGCACGGTTCAGGACCGGGAAGCAACAGCCGTATTTTCTTTCTTCGCCAGCGCGGCGTGAACCGCCTCCAGCGTGGGTGGATCGGCACCCTCGCGGGTGCAGTTGAGGGCGGCGGCGGTGGCGGCGAAGGCCATCACCTCGCGCCATGAGTCGTCGCCCAGTTCGCCGAGCTGCTCCGGCTTTTCGACGCCGTGCGCCAGCAGCGACACCGACAGCCCTGCCGTGAAGGTGTCACCCGCGCCGATGGTGTCGACCACCTCGACGCGCGGCGCGGCCACGGTGATCGGCGCGTGCCCGGCGCGCCAGAGCGTGGCGCCGTCGCCGCCGCGCGTGACGATCACGGCGCGCGCGCCGGCCGCCAGGCAGTCGGTGGCCAGCGCGTCGACCGGCTGGCCAGGTGCGAGCAACCCCGCATCCTCGTCGCTCAGCTTGACCAGGTCGGCCATGCCGAACCAGCCGGTCACCCGCTTGCGATAGGCGGCCATGTCGGTGATCAGGCTGGGCCGCACGTTCGGGTCGAACACGACCACGCGCTGCCCCCGGTTCGCGGCGACGAGGTCGGCGATGCGCGTGGCGGCCGGGTCTTGCAGCAATGAGATAGAGCCGAAGTGCAGGAAGCGGCACTCCGCCGGCAGCTGGGGCAGCGGCTCGGGCGCCCAGGTGGCGTCGGCGCTGCCCTGCGTGTAGAAGGCGTAGCGGTTGGTCTGGGGCGTGCGCTCGACGAAGGCCAGCGTCGACGGCGCGCCGCTGCGCAGGATGAAGCTGGTGTCCACGCCGTTGCGTTGCAGAAAGCCCATCAGCCGTTCGCCGAACAGGTCGGTCGACAGCTGCGTGAGAAAGCCGGTCGGCTGCCCGAGCCGCGCGCAGGCCACGGCGGTGTTCAGCGGCGAGCCCCCTTCATGGCCCAGGAATGCCAGGGTGCCCGCCTCTCCGGCGGTGAAATCGATCAGGGCTTCGCCCGTGAGTGCAATGCGCATGGTGTGTGGGTCGGGATTCTTGTGTCGTCGGTCAGGGCAAGGTGCGCGCATCGGCCAGGAAGCCGCGCTCGGCGGACAGTGTGGCGGAATGGTCGAGCAGTTCGGCAAACAGCCGCGGCGGAATGGTGATGGCGCCCACGCCGAGCCCCAGCAGCGAAAGATACGCCTCGCGCGACCGGATGCTGGCCACCAGCAGCCGCGTACCCGAGGCCGGCCGCCGCGCCACCAGCGACTGCATCTGCGCGATCAGCGCCAGCCCGTCGATGCCCGCGTCTTCCAGCCGCCCTAGGTACGGCGCCGCATAGGCCGCGCCCAGTTGCGCCGCGAAGTGGGCCTGCTCGGGCGCGTACACGGCGGTCCAGGTGACGGGCACGCCCTGCGCGATGAGCCGCGCGCCGGCGTCCAGGCCCTGCCGCGTGGCGGGGATCTTGATGACGAGTTGGCCGAGGTCGAAGTGCTGCAACAACGCTCGGGCGTCTTCGAGCATGCCGTCGAGGTGTTCCGAACAGACCTGCGCCTGCACCTGACGTGCGCCCAGTTCGATGCAACGCGCGAGCAGCCCCGGCACGGCGGCGCGGCCGACGCCCGCACGCTTGAGCAACGTCGGGTTGGTCGTCACGCCGTGCACCACCGGGTGGGGCAGGCAGGTCTCTATCTCCGCCAGGTCGGCGCTGTCGAGGTACAGGTGGAAGTCTTCGTTCATGGGTTGCTTCCTACTGGCGAGCCGGGCTGTTTCGGGGTGCGTGCACAGGGCACCGGGTACTCCCTCCGCGAATTTCCCCCGGCCGGCGGAGAACATTCGCGGAGCAAGGTACCCCGCCGGCGTGAGCGCCCCCCGAACAAGGCCACGGAAAAACAAGAACCGATCTCATCGACAACCCAGCTCAAGACATGACATTACCGCCATCGACATTCAAGGTCTGCGCCGTGATGTAGCGCGCCTCGTCGCTGGCGAGGAACACCGCCGCCCCCGCGATATCGTCCGGCACGCCCATGCGGCCGAGCGGCACCGCCAGCCCGACCTGCCGCTTCTTCTCTCCGGGCGGCAGGCCCTCGGCCTTGGCGAACAGGCTGTCGACATGGTCCCACATCGGCGTATCGACCACACCGGGCGCAATGCCATTGACACGTATGCCGTGCGGCGCCATCGCCAGCGCGGCGCTCTGCGTGTAGCTGATGACCGCCGCCTTGGTCGCGCAGTAGTGCGACACCAGCGCCTCGCCCCGGCGTCCGGCCTGCGAGGCCATGTTGATGACCGACGCGCCCTGCGTGCCCGCCTCCACCATGTGCCGCAGCACCGCCTGCATCACGAAGAACATGCCTTTCACATTGACCGCGAACAGCCTGTCGAAGGATGCCTCGTCGCTGTCCAGCAGCGGCGCGAGGTCGAACACCGCGGCGTTGTTGAACAGCGTGTGCACCGGCCCGAAGGCCACCTGCGCCTGCGCCAGCATGTGGACGATGGCGGCGGTGTCGGTCACGTCGGCAGCGATGTAGGCGAGCTTGCCCGGCTGGTCCTGCTGCAGCGCACGCACCGCGTCGGGCGCGGCGGTGGCGCGGTCGACGACTGTGCAGCGCGCTCCCTCGGCGATACAGGCCTGCGCCACGGCCAGGCCGATGCCGCCGCCCGCGCCGGTAAGAAGCACATGCCGGTCTTGAAGGCGGGCGCTCATGGCTTGCTCCCTGCTTCTGCTACGAAGCGCGCAACGCGCTCGCCGGCGCGGCGCACCGCTTCGACCAGCCGGGCGTCGCCCGCGATGTTGCCCCACAGCCCCGCATCGGCGCACAGCGCAGCAACCGGGTCGGCCGCATCGCAGATCGCATGCGCCACCGCTTCGTCCATGCCCTGGTCCTGGTAGGCGTAGGGCAGCGCACCCTTGTGCCAGCGCTGCAGGAAGGCCAGGAACAGCGCGGGCAGCATCGCCACGCTGTCGATGCCCTTTACGGCCGCCAGGCGCTCGCGCACCGTCGGCGCGATGAAGCCGGGGATCTTCGAGAACCCGTCCGCCGCCACGCGCTGATTGGTGTCGCGTATGGCGGGGTTGCCGAAGCGGTCGAGCACCACGTCGCGGTAGGCCGCAAGGTCGATCGGGCTCGGGCTCAGGCAGGGAATGACGTCGTCGCTCACGTAGTCGAAAGCCATCTTGCGGATGGCCGCGTCGTGCGTGCCTTCGTGGATGAAGTCCAGCCCGACCAGCGTGCCCGCCCAGGCAATGCAGCTGTGCGTGGCGTTGAGGATGCGTATCTTGGCCTCTTCATACGGCTGCACCGACTCCACCAGTTCCACGCCCACGCGGCCCCAGTCGGGGCGGCCGGCCGCGAAGTTGTCCTCGACGACCCACTGGATGAAGCTCTCGCCGGTGATGGCCGCCGTGTCGTCGCGCCCAGTGGCGGCTTTGACTCGCGCTCGCAGCTCGGGCGGCGGACGCGGCGTGATGCGGTCGACCATCGCGTTCGGGCAGCGCGTGTTCGCGTTCACCCAGGCCAACAGGCCGGCATCGCCCGCGAGTTCGATGAACTCCAGCAGCCCGGCGCGAAAGCGCTCGCCGTTGTGGCGCAGGTTGTCGCAGTTCAACAGCGTCACGGCGCCGGAATCGGCCGCCTTGCGCGCGCGCAGGATGGCGCACACCGCGCCGTAGATGGTCACGTTGTCGCCGCCGGCCTCGCCCTTGCGGGCACGCTCCACATCGGCAGCGAGGTCGCTGAACGACAGGTCCAGCTTGCCCTTGTTGTCGAGGTAGTAGCCGGCCTCGGTCACGGTGAAGGACACGATGCGGGTCGACGGCGCCGCGCCGCGCGCGACCACGTTCGCCAGCGAGCGCTCCCACGGCAGAACCTCGCGGATGGCGTCGATTTGCTCGTAGCGGTATTCGCCGGCGGGCGACACGGTCTCGAGCGTGTAGCGCCCGCCCTGCGCCTGCAGCGCCGCGACGATGTCGGCCATGTCCGGCCGGATGTTGGCGCCCGACAGCGACCAGCGGGTGTCGCCCGCCTCGATCAGCCGCTGCAGGTACACCGCCTGGTGAGCCCGATGGAACGAGCCCAGGCCGAGATGAAGCACCGTGAACTCCGTGGGAGCCGGTGGAATTTGCGCGATGGTCACGGGAATGTCCGTTGAAAAGGCGTTGAAAAAATCTGGATCGATCACGCGGCGACCGAGCGGCCTTCGCGGTTGAACAGGTGCAGCACCGACGGATCGAGCTCCACGGCCACGTCGTCGCCGGCCTGCAGCGGCGTGCGGTCGTTCTGCCGCGCGATCAGCGGCACGCCGCCCACGTCGACGTGGATGAGCGTGTCGGCGCCCAGCGCCTCGATGAGTTCGACACGGCCCTGCACATCGCTCACCGGCGCGCCCTGCTTCGGATGCACGCGCAGGCCTTCCGGCCGCACGCCCAGGAAGCCGTCGCTCGGCAGCCTGCCTCCGGTGGCGGCCGAGAAGCTGGGAATGGCATTGGCGGCCACCATGTTCATCGACGGCATGCCGATGAACTGCGCGACGAACTGGTTGGCCGGGTGGTCGTACAGCTCCAGCGGCGTGCCGACCTGCTCGATCAGCCCGTCCTTGAGCACCACCACGCGGTCGGCCAGCGTCATGGCTTCCACCTGGTCGTGCGTGACGTAGATGGTGGTCGCGCCGAGCGCGCGGTGCAGCTTGTGGATCTCGACCCGCGTGTTGCCGCGCAGCGCCGCGTCGAGGTTCGACAGCGGCTCGTCGAACAGGAACACCTTGGGCGCGCGCACGATGGCGCGGCCGATGGCCACGCGCTGGCGCTGGCCGCCCGACAGGTCCTTGGGCGTGCGGTCCAGGTACTGCGTGAGGTTGAGCGTCTTGGCCGCGTACTCGACCTTGGTCTTGATCTCTGCCTTGGACACGCCCGCCAGCTTCAGCGCGAACGACATGTTGTCGTACACGCTCATGTGCGGATAGAGCGCGTAGCTCTGGAACACCATCGCCAGGTCGCGCTTGCCCGAAGGCGTCCAGGTGATGTCCTTGCCGTCGAGCAGCAGGTTGCCGCTGGTGATGGGCTCCAGCCCGGCAATCAGCCGCAGCAGCGTCGACTTGCCGCAGCCCGAGGGCCCGACGAAGACGATGAACTCGCCCTTCTTTATCTGCAGGTCGACGCCCTTGATGATGTGGATGTCACCAAAGCTCTTCTTGATGTTCTTGAGTTCGAGGTAGGCCATGAGATGTCTCCCTTTCTTTACTTGACGGCACCGAAGGTCAGGCCTTGGACGAGCTGCTTCTGGCTGAACCAGCCGAACACGACGATGGGCGCGATGGCCATCAGCGAGGCCGCCGACAACTTGGCCCAGAACAGGCCCTCGGGGCTGGAGTACGAAGCGATCAGCGTGGCCAGCGTGCCGGCCTTGGCGGAGGTGAGGTTGAGCGCCCAGAAGGCTTCGTTCCAGCTCAGCACCAGGCACAGCAGCCCGGTGGATGCGAGCCCGCCCACCGACAGCGGCAGCACCACGTGGCGGAACTCGGTCCACAGGCTGGCGCCGTCCATGCGCGCGGCCTCCAGGATCTCGTTGGGGATGTCCTTGTAGGCGCTGTAGAGCATCCACACCATGATCGGCAGGTTCGACAGCGTGAACACGATGGTCAGCGCAGGCAGCGAGTCGAGCATGCCGGCGGTCTGCGCCAGCACGTAGATCGGCACCAGCGCGCCCACGGCCGGCATCATCTTGGTGGAGAGCATCCACATCAGGATGTCGCGCGTTCTCTTCGTGCGAAAGAAAGCCATCGAATACGCCGCCGGCGCCGCTATCAGCAGCCCGATGATGGTCGAGCCCAGGCTGGTGATGAGCGAGTTGCGCGCATACAGCAGGTAGTCGCTGCGGCGCTGCACCTCGCCGAAGTTGTCGAGCGTGGGCTCGAAGATGAAGAGCGGCGGCACGTGGATGGCCTGCAATTCCGTCTTGAAGGCCGTGAGGAACAGCCAGCCGAGCGGAAAGAACAGCACGAGCGTGACGGCCCACGCACCCACGGTGCGAATGGCCTGCGGCAGGAAGTTGCTGGGGGCTTGTTGTTGTTGCATGGCTTGCGTGCCTCAGTCGAGGTTCTTGCCGATGATCCGGATGAGGAACACGGCCACGATGTTCGCCAGTACCACCGCGAACAGCGCGCCGGCCGAGGCCACGCCCACGTCGAAGTTCATGAGCGACTGCTTGAAGATCATGTAGGTCATGTTGGTGCTCGCGTTGCCCGGGCCGCCGTTGGTGGTGATGGCAATCTCGGCGAACACGCTGAGCAGGAAGATCATCTCGATCATGATCACCACCGCCATCGGGCGGCCGAGGTGCGGAATGGTGAGATAGAAGAAGCGCTGCACCGAGCTCGCGCCGTCCATGCGCGCGGCCTCCATCTGCTCGCGGTCGAGCGACTGCAGCGAGGTGATGAAGATCAGGCAGGCGAATGGCAGCCACTGCCAGGCCACCATGATGATCACCGACAGCAGCGGGAAGTCGGTGAGCCAGTCCACCGGCTGCGCGCCGAAGAAGCGCCACAGGTCGGCAAGCACGCCGTAGATGGGGTTCATCATCATGTGCTTCCACAGCAGCGCGTTGACCGCGGGCATGACGAAGAACGGCGAGATCAGCAGCACCCGCACGATGCCGCGCCCGGGGAAGGGCTCGTTCACCAGCAGCGCCAGCAGCACGCCCAGAACCACGGTGATGATGATCACGCTGCCGATCAGCAGCAGCGTGTTCCATGTGGCCGGCCAGAAGTCGGGGTCGGTGACGAAATAGTGAAAGTTCTCGATGCCCGCGAACGTGTGTTCGCCGGGCTGCATGAGGTTGTAGTTGACGAACGAGAAGTACAACGTCATCAGCAGCGGCACGATCATCCAGAGGAAGAGCGTGAGCACCGCGGGCGCCATGAGGGCGCGGGGCAGGAGTCGTTTCATGAGGTATCCCTTCTTGTGGTCCCTGGCTCCTTCCCCCGCTGGGGGAAGGCTGGGATGGGGGCTGCCGATCAGGCGCGGCACCGAACGATGCACCGCGAGCCCCCACCCCTACCCTCCCCAGCGGGGGAGGGAGCAAGCCCGAGGACTTACTTGTAGTACCCGCCCTTTTTCATCTCGCGCTCGGCAGCCGTCTGCGAAGTCTTCAGCGCCTGGTCCACCGTGACCTTGCCCGCCAGCGCCGCGCTCATCTGCTGCCCCACCGCCACGCCGATGGCCTGGAACTCGGGAATGGCCGCGTACTGCACGCCGACGTACGGCGACTTGGGCAGCGTGCTGTCTGTCAGGTTGGCGCTGTCGATGGCCTTCTTCTCGGCCTCGGCGAACTTCGCGACCTTCTGGAACTCGGGGTTCGCGTAGATCGACTTGCGCGTGCCGGTCGGCACCGAGGCCCAGCCGGTTTCCTTGGCCACCAGGTTGATGTAGTCCTTGGAGGTGGCCCACTTGATGAACTTCTGCGCCGCGTCGTCCTTGGTCGAACTGGCGGGAATCGCGAGGTTCCACGACCACAGCCAGTTGGCGCCCTTGGGCGTGACGGCGGTCGGCGCCTGCGCGAAGGCCACCTTGTCGGCCACCTTCGACTGCTTCGGGTCGCTGATGAACGAAGCCGCAATGGTCGCGTCGACCCAGGCCGCGCACTTGCCCTCGTTGAACAGCGCCAGGTTCTCGTTGAAGCTGTTGGCCGATGCGCCCGGAGGGCCGTCCTTCTTCATCATGTCGACGTAGAAGGTGATGGCGTCCTTCCAGGGCTTGGTGTCGATCTGCGGCTTCCACTGCATGTCGAACCACTGGCCGCCGTTGGTGTTGACCAGCGTGGTCAGGAAGGCCATGTTGTCGCCCCAGCCCGGCTTGCCGCGCAGGCACATGCCGTACACGCCGTTCTTAGGGTCGTTGGCCTTGTCGGCGAACTCCTTCACCTGCGCCCAGGTCGGCTGGTCGGAGAACTTCACGCCCACCTTGTCGGCCAGGTCCTTGCGGTACATGAGCATCGAGCTTTCGCCGTAGAACGGAGCCGCGTAGAGCTTGCCCTCGTAAGACAGGCCGTTGCGGATGGCCGGCAGCAGGTCGTCGATGTCGTAGGCGGCATCGGTGGCAATGGGCTTGAGCCAGCCCTTCTTCGACCAGATCGGCGCTTCGTACAGGCCGATGGTCATCACGTCGAACTGGCCGCCCTTGGTGGCGATGTCGGTGGTCACGCGCTGTCGCAGCGTGCCTTCTTCCAGCGTGACCCACTTGAGCTTGATGTCGGGGTTGGCTTTCTCGAAGAAGGGTGTGAGCTTCTGCATCTCGATCATGTGGCCGTTGTTGACGGTCGCGATCACGAGTTCGGTGGCGGCCTGGGAAACGACGCCCGTGCCGATGAGTGCGAGGACGAAGCCCGCTTTCAGAAAACGCTTCATGTTGTCTCCTAGAGGTGAGCGACGCCCTGTTGTGCCTGTCGGGTCGCCGTGGCCGAATTCTGGAGAAACGCGCTTGCGGTTTTGGTACTTCGAATGTCGGTGCTGGTACTTTCATGCACCGGTTGACTGGGAGATTCCCTAGTCAGCGCAATACAGCATGCATGAGGGGCGGTCCAAAGGCCTCAATTACCGCCTCAGGCGCCGCCCAGCAACTGGCGCCGGAACTGCACCGCGGCCGGCGACAGCGGCCGGCCCTCGCGGGTGATGAGGCAGATGGGCGGCACGCGCACCGGCAGCTCGATCGGCACGGTGCGCAGCACGCCCAGCCGGGCGTAGTGGCTGGCCTGCGAGGCGGGCATCACGGCCGCCATGTCGGAGTTCTCCAGCAGCGCCGTGATCGCAATCGGCGATGCCGTTTCGATGATGTCCAGCCGCGCCCGGATGCCGGCCTCGCGCATGGCCGCCTCGAAGCGCCCGCGCTGCGGCGAGCCCGGCGGCTGCAGCACCCACGACCAGTGCGCCATGTCCGCCAGCGCGAGGTTGGCGCGCTCGAACACCGGATGCCCGGCGCGCACCACCACCACCTGCGACTCGCCCAGCAGCGGCACGCTCGCGTACTTCGCCTCGTCGTGCCCGTCGGTGAGCCGGCCCAGCACGAGGTCGACGTCGCCCTGCTCCAGCTGCGCCTGTATCACGTCGCTGGTCTCCACCACCACCGACACGGCCACCTGAGGATGGCGACGGTGGTATTCCACCAGCGCCGGCGCCAGCAGTTCGGGCACCGCGCCCGGCACACTGCCCACGCGCAGCGCGCCGCTCAGGCCCGAGCGCAGCGCCAGCATCTCCTCGCGGGCGGTGCCGAAGTCGCTGAGCACGCGGTGGGCATAGCGGATCAGGATCTTGCCGTAAGGAGTGGGCTCCATGCCACGCGCAAGGCGCTCGAAGAGCCGTTCGCCGAGCGAGTCTTCCAGCTGCTGCAGCAGCTTGGTGGCCGCCGGCTGGCTGATGTTCATGGCCTCCGCCGCGCGGCCGAGGTGCCGGTGGGTGTCGAGCCGGGCCAGCAGAAGCAGCTGGCGCGGGCGCACGTGGAGCATCAGCGAAGCGTCGGTCAGGCCGGAAGTCATGCACAAAAGTATATGGACTCCCGGGCTTTTTCGATTGGATCGCGAACGCGAAGCTCCGTACGCTCAACGCCATAACAAGCTGGAGACAACCCGATGAAGCTTTCTTTCCTGGCCCGCGCGGCGGGGCTGGCGGCGGCCATGCTGCTCGCGACGGCCCCGCTCACGGCCGATGCGCAGGCGCCCTACCCCGACAAGCCGATGCGCATCCTGGTCGGCGCCTCGCCCGGCGGCGGCACCGACATCCTGGCGCGCGTGCTGGCCGACAAGTTCTCGCAGGCCCTCAAGCAGACGGTGGTGGTCGAGAACCGCCCCGGCGCATCGAATACCATCGCGGGCGAACTCACGGCCCGCGCGCCGGCCGACGGCGCCACCCTGCTGCTGGCCACCAACACGGCACAGGCGGTGGCGCCCCACATCCTCAAGCTCAAGTACGACCCGCTCAAAGACCTGCAACCGATCGGGCTGGTGGCGGTGATGCCCAACGTGCTGGTGGTGTCTGCCAGCTCGCCCTACAAATCGGTGAAGGACCTCGTGGCGGCCATGGCCGCCAGGCCGGGCGGCTTCAAGTACGCGTCCTCGGGCATCGGCAGCACGCAGCACGTGGGCGGCGAGGCCTTCAACCTGGCCACCGGCATGAAGTCGATCCACGTGCCGTACAAGGGCAGCTCGCAGGCGCACGTCGACATCATGGCGGGCGAGGTGGACATGATGTTCGACAGCACCTCCTCGGCCATGGGCCAGATCAAGGCCGGCAAGTTCCGCGCGCTGGCCGTGAGCGCGCCCCAGCGCTCGCCCGAGCTGCCCGACGTGCCCACGCTGGCCGAGCAGGGCGTCAAGGGCGCCGACGTGTCCACCTGGTACGGCCTTTACGTGACTGCCGGCACGCCGCGCCCCGCGGTCGAGCGGCTGAGCGCCGAACTCGGCCACACGCTGAAGCTGGCCGACGTGCAGGCGCGCATCAAGGCGCTGGGCGGCGAACCCGGCGCCCTGACGGGCGAGCCCTTCGCGGCCATGAACCGGCAGGAGTTCGAGCACTACGGCCAGCTCGTGCGCGACGCCGACATCAAGGCCGAGTGAGCCGGCCGCTACCTTTTTTTCACAACGCATCCGACAACATGCCCACCTCATCCCCAACCCCCGGCGTGACCCTCGCCAAACCCCGCATCGTCGTGCTGCTCGGCGACCCGAGCGGCATTGGCCCCGAGATGGCCGTGAAGCTGCTGGCGCGCCAGCGAAACCTGGACGCGGCCCGTGTGCTGCTGATCGCAGACCCGGTCGTGCTCGCGGCCGGCGAGCGGGTGGCGGGCGCGAAGCTCGACGTGCTGCGGGCCGACAGCCTCGACACGCTGCGCTTCGAGGACGGCCGCCCCACCCTGCTCGCGCAGGACTGGATGCAAGGGCATGAACCTGTGCTCGGCGAATCCAACGAGCAATCGGGCCGGGCGTCGTTCGAGGCGCTGGAGCTGGCCACGCTGGCAGTGCGGCGCGGCCAGGCCGAGGCGATCCTGTTCGCGCCGCTCAACAAGCACTCGCTGCGCCTGGGCGGCCTCGTGCACGAGGACGAACTGCGCTACATGCAGGAGCGCTTTGCCGTCACCGGCTTCGTCTGCGAGTTCAACCTCACGGGCTCGCTCTGGACTTCGCGCGTGACCTCGCACATTCCGCTGAAGGACGTGGCGAGCCACATCACGGTGCAGGGCGTGAGCGACGCGGTGAAGATCATCGCCGCCGCGTTGCGCCGCTCGGGCGTGGCGCATCCGCGCATCGCGGTGACGGGGCTCAACCCGCACGCGGGCGACGGCGGCTCGATCGGCATGGAAGAGATAGAAATCATCGCGCCGGCCATCGAGCAGCTGCGCGCCGAAGGCTTCGACGCGCGCGGGCCGTTCTCGCCCGACACGGTGTTCATCGGTGCCCGGCGCGGCGATGTCGACGCGGTGGTGTCGATGTACCACGACCAGGGCCAGATCGCGATGAAGCTCATGGGCTTCGAGCAGGGCGTGACCTTGCACGGCGGCCTGCCGGTGCCGGTGGCCACGTCGGCCAGCGGCAGCGCCTTCGACATCGCGGGCCGGGGCATCGCGCAGATCGAGGGGCTGCAGCAGGCCTTCGACCTGTGCGTGCGCATGGCCAGCGGCGCGCCTGTGCGCAAGCCGGTGGGGTGAGCCAAACAAAAAGGGCCGCTTGCGCGGCCCTTTCATTTGAAAACTCAGGCGGTCGGCGGTTCGCCGTAGCTGTTGGGCTCGGGCTGGGTCGGCTGCACGTAGAAGTAGATCAGCACGAGGTTGACGAGCGGGATGAGCGCCAGCAACAGGAACCAGCCGCTCTTGCCGATGTCGTGCAGGCGGCGCGCTCCCACGGCCAGCGCGGGCAGCAGCAGGGCCAGGGCCGCGATGCCGTACAGGAACCGATGAATCAGGCTTGCCACGATGAGAACCACCAGCTGCGCAAGCACGAACCACCAGAACTCGGAGCGCGATGCGCGCCCGGTGAAGTCCACGTACTTGTTGAGACAGGTCTTGACCGCTGTTTGAAAATCCATTTACCGGCTCCTCTTGATTGACCCCAGGGGAATTTCCCTGGGCCGATCATATCGGCGCATCTTTCAACCACAAATACAGCCAAAAACAGCCATCCGTTCGCAAACAAACGGCTTATCCAGTGCATTTTTCAGCGGTTGATTCAGCTACCGAGGCGCTTGAGGAGGCCGGCCGTGGAAGCGTCGAGCCCGGTGATGTCACCCGACGCAAGGCGCGGTTCGATGTCCCTGGCGAGCACCTTGCCCAGCTCCACGCCCCACTGGTCGAAGCTGTTGATGCCCCACAGCGCGCCGCTGGTGAACACGCGGTGCTCGTACATCGCGAGGAAGGCGCCCAGCGATTCGGGCGTGAGCTTCTCGAACACGAAGAAGGTGCTCGGCCGATTGCCCGGGAAGTTCTTGTGGCCGCCCTCGTCGAGCTTGCCGACCATCAGCGCCTGTGCCTGCGCGAGCGCGTTGGCCAGCAGCTTCGGGTGATGGCCTTCGAGGTCATGCGAGGCGTCGCGCACCGCCACGAATTCGAGCGGGATCACGTCCGTGCCCTGGTGCAGCATCTGGAAGTAGGCATGCTGGCCGTTGGTGCCCGGCTCGCCCCACAGCACCGGCGAAGTGCCGAAGGCCACGGGCTTGCCGTCTGCATCGACCTGCTTGCCGTTGCTTTCCATCTCGAGCTGCTGCAGGTAGGCCGGCACGCGCTTCAGCGCGCTGTGATACGGCGCGATGCTGCGGCTCGTGAACTTGTGGAAGTTGCGATACCAGACGTCGAGCAGGCCCAGGCGCGCCGGCAGATTGCGCTCGAGCGGCGCGGTGCGGAAGTGCTCGTCCATCGCATGCGCGCCCGCCAGCAGCCGGCGGAAACCGTCGGCACCGATGGCCAGCGCAATCGGCAGGCCGATGGCCGACCACAGCGAATAGCGCCCGCCCACCCAGTCCCAGAAGCCGAAGGTGGTGTCTATGCCGAACTTCTTTGCCGCTTCCACGTTGGTGGTGAGCGCCGCGAAGTGGCCAGCGATGTCGGTGCCGCCCGATTGCTCGTACCAGCGCTTGGCCGACTGCGCGTTGGTCATCGTCTCGGCCGTGGTGAAGGTCTTCGAGGCAATGAGGAACAGCGTGTGCTCGGGCGCCAGGCCCTTCAGCACGCCCGCCAGTTCATGGCCGTCGACGTTCGACACGAAGTGGAAGCGCTTGACCGGCGCGGCGAACTCGGCCAGCGCCAGTACCGCCATCTGCGGGCCGAGGTCGGAGCCGCCGATGCCGATGTTGACCACGTCGGTGATCGTATGGTCGGCACGCACCTTCTCGGCATAGGCCAGCATCGCGTCGAGCGTGGCGTGCACTTCGCGCAGCTCGTTCGCGGTCTTCGGGCCTGTAGGCGCATCGGCCGGTGCGCGCAGCAGCGTGTGCAGCACCGCGCGGTCTTCGGTGTTGTTGATGTGCTCGCCGGCGAACATGGCGTCGCGGTGCGCCTCGAGGCCGCATTCGCGGGCCAGCGCGAGCAGAAGCTCTTCGGTGCGCGCGTCGATCAGGTTCTTCGACAGGTCGGCGAAGACGTAGGGCGCCTCCTGGCTGAAGCGATCGAATCGGCCCGCGTCGTCGACGAAGGCGTGGCGCACGTCGAACTGGCGGCCAGCGATTTCGAAGGCGGACTGCAGCTGCGCCCAGGCCGGCGCACGGTCGCAGCGAAGTTGCATGGCCATGTTTACTTGCCGCTTTCCTGCATGAGCTTTTCGAGCTTCACGGCGTCGGCCGCGAAGGCGCGGATGCCTTCGGCGAGCTTCTCGGTGGCCATGGCATCTTCATTGAGCGCGAAGCGGAAACCGGCTTCGTCGTAGCTCACCTTCGGCGCGTCACCCTTGGCCGCGGCCTTGGCGTCGAGCGCGTGTTCGAGCGGCTCGTTGCTGGCGGCCAACTCGGCCAGCAGCTCGGGGCTGATGGTCAGCAGGTCGCAGCCGGCCAGCGCCTTGATCTGCCCGACGTTGCGGAAGCTCGCGCCCATCACTTCGGTCTTGATGCCGTGCTGCTTGTAGTAGTTGAAGATTTCGCGCACCGACTTCACGCCGGGGTCGTTCGCGCCGGCGCTGGCGGCCTCGTCCCACTTGGCGCCGGCCGACTTCTTGTACCAGTCGTAGATGCGGCCCACGAAGGGCGAGATGAGCTGCACGCCGGCGGCGCCGCAGGCCACGGCCTGCGCGAACGAGAACAGCAGCGTCAGGTTGGTGCGGATGCCCTTCTGCTCGAGCGCGCGCGCGGCCTCGATGCCTTCCCACGTGGAAGCCACCTTGATGAGCAGGCGCTTCTCGGTGTCGATGCCTTCGGCCTTGTAGAGCGCCACGATGCGCTCGCCACGGGCAATGGTCGCGGCGGTGTCGAAGGACAGGCGGGCGTCGACTTCGGTCGACACGCGGCCCGGAATGATGGAGAGGATTTCGGTGCCGAAGCGCACCAGCAGGCGGTCGATGACCTCGTCGAGCGGCTTGCCAGCGTGCTTCTTCACGGTCTCGTCGAGCAGCGGGCGGTATTCGGGCTTCTGCACGGCCTTGAGGATCAGCGACGGATTGGTGGTCGCGTCCTGCGGCTTGGAAACGCTGAGTTGCTTGAAGTCACCGGTGTCGGCGACAACGGTGGTCCACTGGCGGAGGGCATCGAGTTGGTTCATGAAATCATTATCCTGTGCGGGTTATGACAAGTCCTGCACGCAGTTGCGCGTTGGCCGATGTTTTCATGCGCACCGTAGCACGGGTTCCCGCGCGGCTCCATCAGCCTGATGCCCGTGGGGTTGTCCGATTCCTCGTGCGGCGCGTCCGGCCTCCTCGCCCTACAGCGGCTGTGGTCCGCGACTGACGGCCGGGCGCCCGCTCCCCACTTACCCTGAAGCGGATGCTGAACTTTTCCATCCTTTCCAGGAGTGCCCCATGACCCAACGCCCGCGCCCCACGGCGCCCGCCGTCCGACCCTTCGACGACCGCCGCACCAGCCATGCGATCGGCGCCATGGCCACGGCCTTCGTGGTGGGCGGCGTCGCGACCTGGCTGGCGCTGGGCGCGGCGCGCACCGCCCGCGCCCAGCCCGCCGGCCCGGCCGATGGCGCTCCGTTGATGCGCGCGCCGCTGCAGGTGGTGGCGCCGGTCGATTTGCAGCGCTATGCGGGCATGTGGCATGAGCAGGCCCGCCTGCCCAACCGCTTCCAGAAACAATGCGCGGGCCCCGTCACCGCCGAATACACGCCGCAGCCCGACGGCACCGTGCAGGTGCTCAACCGCTGCGTGCGGGAGGACGGCAATTTCGACGAAGCCATCGGCACCGCGCGCGTGGTGCCCGTTGCGGGCCAGCCCGGCGCGGGCCGCCTCGAAGTGCGCTTTGCCCCGGCATGGCTCAGCTGGCTGCCGCTGGTGTGGGGCGACTACTGGATCCTGAAGCTCGACCGCGAATACCAGGTGTCGCTGGTCGGCACGCCGGACCGGCAGTACCTGTGGGTGCTGTCGCGCGCGCCACGGCTCGATGCCGCGGTGCTGGAGGCCGAGCTCGACTACGCCCGCAGCCTGGGGTTCGACACCGACAAGGTCGTGTTGACCGGCAGGTAACGCTGCAGCTGCGACGGCAGCATGGCCGGCGAGGTGCAATGGATGGCGTGCCATCCGAAGGCACGCGCCATTTCCACGTTGGCGGCGGAGTCGTCGATGAACACCGTCTGCTCGGGGTCGAGGCCGTAGCGCATGGCCAGCACCTCGTAGATCTCGCGCTCAGGCTTGAGGAATTTCACGTCGCCCGAGAACACCCCGCCGTCGAAGCGCCGCATGAAAGCATGCCGGCGCTCGATGGCCCGGGCGTAGGGCGCGGGCATGTTCGACAGGTAGTACAGGCGCAGCGGCTGGCCGGCTTCGCGGTGTTCTATGAGCTGCTCGAGCATCCCGACCGTGACGCCGATGGGCTCCAGCCGCTCGCCCAGCCCCTGCAGCATGGCGTGCAGCGGCTCCGGCGGCAGTGCCAGCCGGGCCGACATGCGGGCGATGGCGTCATCCAGCGTGCGGGTGCCGCAATCGAAGCCGGTCCAGTCGTCGTGATGGAAAAGCGCCCGCCCCATCGCGGCCGCGGCGGCCTCGGTGGGTGCATGGGACGCCAGGTGAGTCTGTACCAGGCGGGTGGGCTCCCATGCGAACAGCACGGCGCCAAGATCGAAAACCACGTTCATGGCGCCATTGTTTCATGCGCCGGGCACCACGCTCACGCCATGGGCTCGGAGGGACAGCGTCGCCTGCGCGCCGGCGGCCAGCGGCCGGGACAAGTCGCTCGACACCACGAAGACCGGCCCCAGCGTCGTGTCGAAGCCATATTCGTAGAAGCTGCCCAGGTAGGCCGACTTGCGCAGCGTGGCCGGCAGGCCGTCTGCCGCGCCACTGGCGCCGATCTGCCAGGCCTCGGGCCGCACCGCCACCTTCACCGTGCCGGGCGCCACCGCGTAGCGCGGCTGCAGGCGCAGCGGGCCCAGCGCCACGCTGCCGTCGGCCTGCGCCGTGGCGGGAAACACCATCGCCTCGCCCATGAAGGCGGCGACGAACTCGCTTTCGGGGCGGCCGTAGAGCTGCTCGGGCGTGCCGCGCTGGGCGATCACGCCGTGGTCCATGACGATGATCTGGTCGCTCACGGCCAGCGCCTCGCTCTGGTCATGCGTGACGTAGGCCACCGTGAGCTTCAGCCGCTGCTGCAGGGTGCGGATTTCCTCGCGCATCTCGCGCCGCAAGCGGGCGTCGAGGTTGGACAACGGCTCGTCGAACAGCAGCACCGCCGGCTCCAGCACCAGCGCGCGCGCCAGCGCCACGCGCTGCTGCTGGCCGCCCGAAAGCTCGCTGGGCAGGCGCTCGTCGAAACCGACCAGGCCCACGCCGCGCAGCGCCTCGCGCGCCCGCGACGTGGCCTCGTCCTTCTTCACGCCGCTCATGCGCAGGCCGTAGCCCACGTTCTCGATCACGTTCATGTGCGGGAACAGCGCATAGCTCTGGAACATCATGCTGACGTTGCGCTCTGCCGGGCCCAGCGTGGTCACGTCGCGCCCGCCCATGAAGATCGAGCCCGAGGTGGGCGATTCGAGCCCCGCGATCATGCGCAGCGTGGTCGTCTTGCCGCAGCCCGAGGGGCCGAGGATGGTGGTGAGCGTGCCCACGGGCACCTCGAAGCTGATGCCCTTGACGGCCAGCGGCGCGTTCTTGTCGGTGCCGTAGCGCTTGGTGACGTTGCGGAATTCGATGCCGTTCATGGTGCCAAGCTTTCCATTTTGTGATGCCCCTGGTGTCCGGGCGTCGCCCCGCGTCTGCCCAGCTTGCGCTCCCCCACCACCCACTGCACCAGCGCAATCGCCAGCGACATCAGGATCATGAGCACCGTGCAGTAAGCCAGCGCAATGCCGTAGTCGCCGTTGCCGACGCGGCCGATGATGTAGGTGGTGGCCAGTTCGTTCTCGGCCGTGACCAGGAAGATCACCGCGCTCACCGTGGTCATGGCGCGCACGAAGCTGTAGACCAGCGCGGCCACCAGGGCAGGCTTGAGCAGCGGCAGCACTACCTTGAAGAGCGTCTGCGAGGTCGATGCGCGCAGCATCAGCGAGGCTTCGTCGAGCGAGCGGTCGAGCTGCTTGAATGCCGCCGTGCCGGCGCGCACGCCCACCGGCAAATTGCGGAACATGAAGCACAGCACGATGATCAGCCCCGTGCCCGTGAGCTCGAAGGGCGGCACGTTGAAGGCCAGGATGTAGCTCACGCCCAGCACCGTGCCCGGAATCGCGAAGGCCAGCAGCGCGCCAAACTCGAAGAGCCCCTGCCCCTTGAACTCGTTGCGCGCCAGCAGCCAGGCGATGAGCAGGCCCAGCGCGGCGGTGATCGGCGCCGAGATGCCCGCGAGCTTGAGCGTGGTGATCAGCGAGTTCCACGCCGTGCCCGCCCACACCAGCCCGAACTGCCCCCACTCCAGCGCGAAGGCGCTCTTGAAGTGGTTCAGCGTGAAGCTGTAGTCGCGCCCCCAGGTCTGCACGAAGCCGCCCGCGAAGGCGAACAGGTAGACCACCGCGGTGAACGCGATCCACGGCATGGCGATGCAGTAGATGGTGCGGCGCACGCCGTCGGGCAGCGCCATCGCGATGCCGGCGTCGCCCTTGCCGCTCACGGTGGTGTAGTTCTGCTTGCCCAGCAGGCCGCGCTGCAGCGCGAACACGCCGAGCGCGAACAGCGTGAGCACCCAGGCCAGCGACGCGGCGCGGCCTTGGTCGTACTGCGCGCCGACGATGGCAAAGAAGATGTCGGTCGACAGCACCGAGAACTGCCCGCCCACCACCACCGGGTTGCCGAAGTCGGCAATGCTCTCGATGAAACCCACGAGGAATGCATTGGCCAGCCCGGGCTTCAGCAGCGGCAGCGTGATGGTGAAGAAGGTGCGGCGGCGGTCGGCGCGCAGCATCTGCGCCGCCTCTTCCAGGCTGGGCGCGATGCCCTGCACCACGCCGCGCATGATCATGAAGGCGATGGGCGTGAAGGCGAACAGCTGCGCCACCAGCACGCCCGGCATGCCGTAGAACCAGCGCGTGGGCTCGATGCCGAACACGCTCTCCAGCACCTGGTTGACGATGCCGGCGCGGCCGAACAGCAGGATGAGCCCGAGCCCCACCACGAACGGCGGCGTGATGATCGGCAGCAGCGCCAGCACCCGCAGCGCGCCCTGCCCGCGCTTGCTGCCGCGCTCGGCCATCAGCGCCATCAGCGTGCCCAGGAAGGTGGTGCCGGCGGCCGTGAGCAGCGCCAGCACCAGCGTGTTCCAGGCCACGCCGCAGCGCACGCCGCCGCTCAGGCACCCCAGGCCCCAGATGCGCTCGGTGAACACGCGGGCGACGAAGGCCGTGATCGACCACTGCCCGTCTTCATTGAAGAAAGCACCCGACAGCGCCTTGCTCACCGGGTAGGCGATGAACAACGCCATCAGCACGCCGCAGCCGACGACGGCAGCGGACACGAACAGGTCTCCCTTGAACAGGCCCAGCCGCGCGATGCCGAAGGCCATCAGCAGCACCAGCGCGGTGAGCGCCACGAAGCCGCCCGCGCCGATGCCGAACTGGTTGACCGCCAGCTCGCCGAACTGCGCATTGAGCGCGGCAAAGCTCCAGCCGCGCGCACCGATGGTGAAGCCCGCCACCGCCAGCCCGAGCGCGCCTGTCAGCCCGCCCGCCAGCAGCCAGCGCCCTTGTGCCTTGCCGGCCGGCAGCCATGCACCCACGGCGCACAGCAGCAGCCCCGCCAGACCGATGAAGAGCCAGCCGCGCCCCTGCGTGGCCGCCTGCATCAGTCCGTTGGCGCCCTCCGCCTGGCTGAACACCTGCGGAACGGCTTCGTACCAGGTCGAATCCTGGATCGCATACCAGGGCAGCAGCAAATAGGCCGCCAGGCCCAGCGCGACCCAAACCCGGATCCAGCGCTGCGAACGCCGGGCGGCGGCCAGGGACGCCGGGTTGACCGGCGCGCCTTCGATAGCGCGCGCTTCCACTTAGCGGGGCAGCGAATTGACGTCTTTTTCCCAGCGCGCGATCAGGCGGCGGCGCTCGGCGCTGGCACCGTACTTGGCGTAGTCGTAGTTGATGAACTTGATCTTCTTGAAGTCGGGAATGCGCGGGTCGAGCTTGGCGTTCACGTTGCTCGGCAGCTGGAACTGCTTGTTGGCGGCGCCCAGTTCCTGCGCGGCGGGCGTCAGCGCCCATTCGTAGAACTTCTTGGCGGCGTCGAGGTTGCGCGCGCCCTTGATGATGCTCATGGAGCCGATCTCGGCGCCGGTGCCGTCGCTCGGCGTGATGGTCTCGACCGGGAAGCCCTGCATCTTCTCGCCCGGGCCGTCATGCACGAAGCTGACGGAGATGGCGGTTTCGCCGCGCGCAACCGCCTTGATCGGGCCGGTGCCCGAGCGGGTGTACTGGCCCACGTTCCTGTGCAGCGTCTTCAGATAGTCGAAGGCCTTGTCCTCGCCCATCATCTGCACCAGCGTGGCGATCATGGTGTAGGCGGTGCCGCTCGACGCGGGGTTGGCCACCTGGATGTCGCCCTTGTACTCGGGCTTGAGCAGGTCGGCCCAGGTCTTGGGCACGGGCAGCTTCTTCTTGGCCAGCAGCTCGGGGTTGTAGCCGAAGCCCAGCGGGCCCGAGTAGATGCCCACGGTCTTGTAGCCCGACTGCCTGGCCTGCTGCTGGGCCCAGGGGTGCAGCTGCGACAGCGTGGGCGACTTGTATTCGAGCGTCAGGCCCTGTTCGGCCGCCTGCAGGTGCGGGTCGCCGGTGCCGCCGAACCAGACGTCGGTCTTGGGGTTGTCCTTCTCGGCGATCAGCTGGGCCAGCGCCTCGCCGGAGCCCTTGAGCGCCATGTTGATGCGCACGCCGGTGGTACGCGCGTAGACGGTGGAAATCACGTTGCACCACTCGGCCTGCACCGAGCAGATGACGTTGACGGTCTGGGCCGACGCGGCGGCCGACAGACCCAGCAGCGCGGCTGCGGTAAAAAGCTTGTTCTTCATTCGGAATCTCCACCTCGGCATAAAAAAATGGCCTTGCGGCCATCGTGCAGCGTAGCTTTAGTACAGGTCTCGTGAATCGGTACAAGTACCATCGCGACTGGCACATCGGCCTGCTCGGCACTCAGACAAAGGAAAGTTTTCTCATGAGCTTCGATCTCGTTCTGTTCGGCGGTACTGGCGATCTCGCGTGGCGCAAGCTCATGCCCGCGCTGTTCCAGGCATTCCGGCACGGCAGCCTGCCGCAAGACGGGCGAATCATCGGGGTGGCTCGGGACGATCACTCCGACGACCAGTACCGCGAGCTCATCCAGTCGCGCTTCAATGCGGTCGAAGGCGCCAAGCGGCCCTCGCCGGACGAGTTCAAGAAGTTCGCGTCGATGCTGCACTACCTGCGCATGGACCTGTCCAGGACGGAAGACTACGCGCGCCTCTCGGAACTGCTCAAGCAACGCGACGCCGACACGGTGGTGATGTACGTGGCCACCGCGCCCGCGCTCTTCACGCAGGTGGTCGAGCAGATCGCCGCCGCCGGCATGAACGGCCCCAGGACGCGCATCGTGCTGGAAAAGCCGCTGGGCCACGACCTCGCGTCCAACCGCGCCATCAACGCGGCCGTGGGCAAGGTGCTCCAGGAAAATCAGGTCTTCCGCATCGACCACTACCTGGGCAAGCCCTCGGTGCAGAACCTGTTTGCCATGCGCTTCGGCAACGCGCTGTTCGAGCCCATCTGGCGCCGCGAGCACATCGCCAACATCCAGATCACCATCGCCGAGGACCTGGGCGTGGAAAAGCGCGGCGCCTTCTACGACCAGACCGGCGCGCTGCGCGACATGGTGCAGAACCACGCGCTGCAGCTGCTGTGCGCCATCGGCATGGAGCCGCCGATCAACTCGCACGCCGACGCCATTCGCGACGAAAAGCTCAAGGTGCTGCGCGCGCTCAAGCCCTGGACGCCCGAAAGCCTGAGCCTGCACGCGGTGCGCGGCCAGTACACGGCCGGCACGGCCTACGGCGAGCGGGTGCAAGGCTACCGCGACGAGCCGGGCGTGAACCCCGACAGCCGCACCGAGACCTTCGTGGCGCTGCGCACCGAAATCGCCAACTGGCGCTGGGCCGGCGTGCCCTTCTACATCCGCACCGGCAAGCGGCTGGCCTCGCGCGACGCGCGCATCGAGGTCAACTTCCGGCCCACGCCGCACGCCATCTATCGCGCGCCGGCCGGCAACGTGAACAAGTTCGTCATCAACCTGCAGCCCAAGGACGGGCTGGAGCTGCACATGCTCGCGCAGGCCCAGGACAACCGCCAGCGCACCAACGGCAACCAGAGCTCGGCCAACCAGCTGGCGCCGGTACAGCTCGACCTGGATTTCGACAAGCGCTTCGGCGCCGAGCGCGTGGGTGCCTACGAGCGCCTGTTGCTCGACGTGATCGACGGCCGGCTCAACCTGTTCGTGCGCAGCGACGAGCAGGAAGAGGCGTGGCGCTGGGTCGAGCCGCTGATCGACAGTTGGGAATCGGACGGCGGCCCGCGCCCCTATGCGGCCGGCACCTGGGGCCCGAGCGCGTCGAGCGCGATGATCGCGCGCGACGGCTTTGCCTGGGGCGAGGAGCAGTAACGCCCGCTCGGGCCGCGCTCAACCGAACTGCAGGCAACGCATGCTGAGCGTGCCCGACTGGAACCCCTCGTAGACCGTCTTCGCGCGCTCGCCGCTGCCGGCGGCGCCGAGGGCGTAAAGGAAGGGGTAGTAATGGTCGGGCGTGGCCACCGCGGTCGACGCGCCTTCCAGCTTCGCGTAGTCGACCAGCGCGCGGTCGTCGCGGCCGGCCAGCGCGGACTTCACCGCATCGTCGAAAGACTGCGCCCAGGGGCGGCTGGCGCTGTGGCCGTCCGGCGTTCCGCGATCGGTGGCGCGCAGGTTGTGCACCACGTTGCCGCTGCCCATCACCAGCACGCCCTTGTCGCGCAGCGCGGCCAGGTCCCGCCCCACCGCGTAGTGGAAGGCTGCCGGCTTGTCGTAGTCGATGCTGAGCTGGAACACGGGCACGTCGGCCTTCGGGTACAGATGCTTCAGCACTGTCCAGGTGCCGTGGTCCAGGCCCCACTGGTCGGTGCCGATCACCGGCGCCTGCTTCACCGCGCCTACGGTTTCCCGCGCGAGCGCCGGGTGGCCGGGCGCGGGGTATTCGACATCGAACAGCGCCTGCGGGAAGCCGCCGAAGTCGTGGATGGTCTTTGGCCGCTCCTGCATGCCGACGCCTGTGGCGCCCCGGCTCAGCCAGTGCGCCGACACGCTGAGGATGGCCGACGGCCGCGGCAGCTCCCGCCCCCATGCCGACAGGCGCCGCGTGAAGGCGTTGTCGGTGATCGCATTCATGGGTGAGCCATGGCCGATGAAGACGACCGGCATGCGCCGCGTGGCTGCGCCGGCGGCCTGCACGCTGCAGGCCAGGGAAGCCAGTACCGCGGTTGCACCGAGGGCGGTGCCCATGAGGAAGCCGCGGCGACCCAGTTCGGAGGTTGCAAGAGTGGTCGTCATTGGCATGGGGGCACTCTGCAACGGTTTTCGGCGCAAGGCGGTGCCTTTGCGCACACTTTTCGAAGATCGGCGGGCGCCGCGCTAGATGCGCCCCTCTTCTACCGCGTGGCACGCCACCTGCACGCCCTTGATGCCCAGCAGCTTCGGCCGTTCCGCCGAGCAGCGCGCATTGGCATGCGGGCAGCGCGGATGGAAGGCGCAGCCCGTGGGCGGGTTCAGCGGGTTCGGCACTTCGCCCTGCACCGGCGTGCGCGAGCGGCCGGTGTGCTTCATCTGCGGAATGGCGTCGAGCAGCATGCGCGTGTACGGATGCTGCGGCGCGGCAAACAACTTCTGCTTGTCGGCCACCTCGACCAGCCGGCCCAGGTACATCACGCCGACCTGGTCTGCCACGTGGCGCACCACCGCGAGGTTGTGCGAGATGAAGAGGTAGGTCAGGCCCTGCTCGCGCTGCAGGTCCTTCATGATGTTGAGCACCTGCGCCTGCACGCTCACGTCGAGCGCCGAGGTGGGCTCGTCGCACACCAGGAACTCGGGCTGCGTGGCGAGCGCGCGGGCAATGGAAATGCGCTGGCGCTGGCCGCCCGAGAACTGGTGCGGGTACTTGCTCATGTCCAGCGGCGAGAGGCCGACCGACTTGAGCAGTTCGCCCACGCGCTCCCGCAGCGCGGCCTTGTCGCTGATGATGCCGTGCTCGCGCAGCGGCTCGCCGATGATGTCTTCCACGATCCAGCGCGGGTTCAGGCTCGCGTAGGGGTCCTGGAAGATCATCTGGATGCGGCGGCGCAGCTTGCGGCCTTCGGGAGTCTTGAACGCGGCATGCGCGTCCTGCCCGTCGAACTGCAGGCCGCCGCGCGTGGGTGCATAGAGGCCCACCAGCAGGCGCGCAACCGTGCTCTTGCCGCAGCCCGACTCGCCCACCAGCGCCAGCGTCTTGCCGCGCTCGATGGAGAAGCTCACGCCGTCCACCGCATGCAGCAGCACGCGCGGCTTGCGTTCGAGCACGCGGTTGAGCCAGGGCGGCGAAACGTCGAAGGTGCGGGCCAGGTCGTGCGCCACCACCAGCGGTTCGCCGGCTGCGGCGGGTGCGTTGCCGCGGGGTTCGATCACTGCTGCGCTCATCGCGTCACCTCGCTCAGGGGTTCGGCCGCCTCGGGCGTGGCGCGTTCGCCGGCCGCCAGTGCGTCGTGGTGCTTGGCGGCCAGTTCGGCCTGGCCGGTGTGCGGGTCGGTGGCGTCGTGCAGCCAGCAGGCCGCGCGGGTGGCGCCGGCATGCATGAGTTCCGGCCGCTCGGTCAGGCAACGGGCAAAGGTGCGCGGGCAGCGCGGGTTGTAGGCGCAGCCCGTCGGAATGGCATTGAGCCGGGGCATGGCGCCGTCGATCTGGTTGAGCCGCTCGCGGTCGCTCGTCATGTCGGGAATCGAGGCCATCAGGCCCGAGGTGTAGGGGTGCGCGGGCTGGTGGATCACCTCGTGCACCGGGCCGATCTCGGCGATGCGCCCGGCATACATCACGGCCACGCGGTCGCAGGTCTCGGCGATCACGCCCATGTCGTGCGTAATCAGCATCACGGCCGCGCCGCGCTCCTTGCAGATGCGCTTGAGCAGCTGAATGATCTGCGCCTGGATCGACACGTCCAGCGCGGTGGTCGGCTCGTCTGCCACGATGAGCTTGGGCTCGGCGGCCAGCGCCAGCGCGATCACCACGCGCTGCCGCATGCCGCCTGAAAACTGGTGCGGAAAGTGGTCGATGCGCTGCTCGGCGGCGGGAATGCCGGTGTCCTGCAGCAGGCCGATGGCGCGCTTGCGGGCCTCGGCGTCGGTCACCGGCAAGTGCGCGCGGATGGTCTCGACCAGCTGCCGGCCCACGGTGTAGAGCGGATTCAGCGAGGTCAGCGGGTCCTGGAAGATCGCGCCGATCTTGCGCCCGCGAATGGGCCGCATCGCATCGAAACCGAGGTTGTCGATGCGCTGGCCCTCAAGGCGGATTTCACCGCCGGCCACGCGGCCCGGCGCCTCGAGCAGGCCGATGATGGCCGCGCCCGTGAGCGACTTGCCGGCGCCCGATTCGCCCACCACGCCGAGGATTTCCCCGGGCGCGATGTCGAAGGAAATCCGGTCGAGCGCGCGCAGCGTGCCTCGGCGGTGCGGAAACTCGACGACGAGGTCTTTGACCTGGAGCAGCGTCATGGTGGCGTTCTCCTACTTGTCTTCAGCGCAGGCGTGGATTGAGCGCATCGCGCAGCCAGTCGCCCAGCAGGTTCACGCTGAGCGCGATCAGCACCAGCATCAGGCCCGGAAACACCGTGATCCACCATTCGCCCGAGAACAGGTACTGGTTGCCGATGCTGATGAGCGTGCCCAGCGACGGCGAGGTGGGCGGCACGCCGACACCCAGGAACGACAGCGTGGCCTCGGTGATGATGGCCGTGGCCACCTGGATCGTGGCCAGCACCATCACCGGCCCCATCACGTTGGGCAGCACGTGGCGCAGCATGATGCGCAGCGGCGCCACGCCGGTGACGCGCGCGGCCTGCACGTATTCCTTGTTGCGCTCCACCAGCGTGGAGCCGCGCACCGTGCGCGCGTACTGCACCCAGCCGGTCAGCGAGATGGAAATGATCAACACGCCGAAGGCCAGCGACTCCTGCGCGTTGGGAAAGAGCGCACGGCCGACACCGGCAATGAGCAGCGCCACCAGGATGGGCGGAAACGACAGCATCACGTCGCATACGCGCATGAGGAACGAATCGAGCCAGCCGCCGAAGAATCCGGCAGCCAGGCCCAGCACCACGCCCACCACGACCGACAGCACCACCGACACGAGGCCGACGATCAGCGAGATGCGCGCGCCATAGATGACGGCCGAGAGAATGTCGCGCCCCTGGTCGTCGGTGCCCAGCAGGTACTTGGACGAGCCTTCGGCGCTCCAGGCGGGCGGCAGCCGCGCGTCACCGAGTTCGAGGGCGGCCAGGTCGAAGGGGTTGTGCGGCGACACCCAGCCGGCGAACACCGCGCAAACGACGCAGACCAGCGCGATGATCGCCGCGGCGATGGCCACCGGCGATGTGCGAAAGCTGTAGCCGACATCGCTGTCGAGCCAACGGGCAAGTGTTTTTTTCATCGTGAAGCAAATCCGCGTAAGGCCGCCGCCGGGCCGCCCCTGGGCGGCCGTGCCACCCCCTGGGGGGGTGGCGAATTACACGCAGCGCAGCGGAGTGAAAAGCCGGGGGACAGGCATCCTTACGGCTTGATGCTCATCCACTTGAAGTACATGAAGTTGTCGGCCAGCTGCACCAGCTCTACCTTCTTGCTCACGCCCCAGGCCAGCGACTGCTGGTGCAGCGGCAGATGGCCGATGTCGTCGGAGTGGATCTTGAAGGCTTCCTTGATCAGCTCGTTGCGCTTGGCCTTGTCGGTCTCCGACTGGATCTGCTTGGTCAGCTCGTCCAGCTTGGGATTGCAGTAGGCGCCCAGGTTGAACTGGCCGGTGCCCTTGTCGTCGGGGCAGGAGGTGAGCGAGCTCAGCGCGTTGTGCGAGTCGTAGGTGGTCGGGGTCCAGCCCAGCATGTAGAAGCTGGTGTCGCGGCGCAGCACCTTCGGGAAGTAGGTGCCCTTGGTCTCGGCCACGAGGTTGATCTTGACGCCGATCTTCGCGAGGTTGGACGCCACGCTCTGGCAGATCTGGCCGTCGTTCACGTAGCGGTCGTTCGGGCAGTTGAGCGACACCTCGAAGCCGTTCGGGTAGCCGGCTTCGGTCAGCAGCTTCTTGGCGGCCTCCACGTCGTAGGGCAGGCGCTTGTCCTGCTCGGCAGTCCAGCCGTTGATGCCGGGGCCGACCAGCAGGCCGGTGGGCCTGGAGGCGCCGCGCATAACGGTGCGCTGGATGCCGACGATGTCGATGGCCTGGTAGAAAGCCTGGCGAACGCGCTTGTCCTTGAACGGGTTCTTGCCCTTGATGTTCGAGTACTGCAGTTCGTCGCGCTTCTGGTCCATGCCCAGGAAGATGGTGCGCATCTCGGGGCCGGTGATGACACGGGCGTTGGGCGCCGCGTTGATGCGGGCGATGTCCTGCACGGGCACCGGCTCCATCACGTCGACTTCGCCGGAGACCAGCGCGGCCACGCGGGTGGCGGGGTTGGCGATGGGCGTGAAGATGATCTCCTGCGCGTTGCCGTCGATCTTGCCCCAGTAGGTGCCGTTGCGCGTGAACACGGTGCGCACGTTGGGCTGGCGTTCGCGCACGCGGAACGGGCCGGTGCCGTTGGCCTTGAACGAGGCGGTGTTCTCGATGCCCTTGCGGCGGTCGACCGGCTTGGTGGCCTGGTTTTCCTCGCACCATTTCTTGCTCATGATCATCGTCAGCGAGATCACGTCGGGCAGGATGGGGAACGGCCCGTTGGTCTCGATCTCGACCGCGAGGTCGCCGACCTTGCGCACGGCCTTGATGTCGCTCAGCGTGGCGCGCATGTCGGAGCCGTCGCCCTGGGCGCGCGCGAAGCTGAACACCACGTCGTCGGCGGTGAACGGCGTGCCGTCGTGGAACACCACGCCCTTGCGCAGTTCGAAGCGCCAGACGTTCGGCGAAGTCTGCTTCCAGCTGGTGGCCAGCAGCGGTGCAAGGCTCAGGTCCTTGTTGCGGCCCACGAGGGTTTCATAGACGTTGGCGGTGACGCTCAACTGCAGCGATTCGTTGAGCGAGTGCGGGTCCAGCGATAGCGCGTCCCCCTGGTTCGCGATGCGGATGGTCTGCGCGCCGGCGACCATGCTGACGGCGCTCAGGGCGCACAAAACGGCGGCCGCGGCCACATTCTTCTTGAAACTCATGGGAACACTCCTCGGGTTGGAATCAAACACATCACGACGCCGCGGTGGCGGCGGCTTTCCCTGGCTGCGCGCCGCGGGTGGCGGCAAGCGGCATGCCCTGCTCGACCAGGCCCGCGTGCAACGCGGCGCCCAGCGGCAGGATCTCGTCATTGAAGTCGTAGCGGCTGTTGTGCAGGAAGGCGCCGTCGCGCACGTCCTGGCCGATGCGCAGATAGGCGCCGGCCTTCTTCTGCAGCATGAAGGAGAAGTCTTCGGCGCCCATGCTGGGCTCCATGCTGCGGTCGACGTTCTTCGCGCCGACCAGCGACTCGGCCACGTCGGCCGCGAACATGGCCTCGGGCGCGGTGTTGATGGTGGCGGGGTAGATGCGCTCGTACTTGATGGTGGCGGTGGCGCCGAAGCCCGACGCGATGGCCGCGCACAGCTCGTTCAGCCGCTGCTCCACCTGCGCCTGCACCCGCGCGCTGAAGGTGCGCACGGTGCCGACCAGCGTGGCCTCGCCGGGCACCACGCTCATCGCGCCGAGATCGCCGGCCTGCATCGCGCAGATGCTGATGACGGCAGCGTCGATCGGGCGTACGTTGCGCGAGACGATGGTCTGGGCGGCGGTGATGATGTGCGCCGCGACCACGACCGGGTCGACCGTCAGGTAGGCATGCGCGCCGTGGCCGCCCTTGCCCTTGATGCTGATCGTGATGCGGTCGGCCGCGGCCATCATCGCGCCGCGGTTGATGCCGACGGTGCCGGCCGGCATGGCGGGCCAGTTGTGCATCGCATACACGGCGTTCACGGGGAAGCGCTCGAACAGGCCGTCCTCGATCATCACGCGCGCGCCGGCGAAGCCCTCTTCGCCCGGCTGGAAAATCAGCACGGCGGTGCCGTCGAAGTCGCGCGTCTCGGCAAGGTAGCGCGCGGCGCCGACCAGCATGGCGGTGTGGCCGTCGTGGCCGCAGCCGTGCATCAGGCCGTCGCTGGCGGAGCGCCAGCCGAAGTCGTTGTCCTCGCGCATGGGCAGCGCGTCCATGTCGGCGCGCAGGCCGATCATCCGGCCGCTGGCCGTCGAGCGCCCGCGAATGACGCCGACCACGCCGGTCTTGCCGATGCCCTCGTGGATCTCGTCGACGCCGCAGGCACGCAGGGCCTCGCGCACGCGGCCGGAGGTGTAGACCTCTTCGAAGCCGAGCTCGGGGTGAGCGTGCAGGTCGCGGCGGAAGGCCGTGATCTCGGGGTAGAAGCTGGCGATGTGCGCGAATGCGCGGCCGGATGCCTTCAGGCGCGGCGCCTCTGCTGTCGCTGCCGTCATGTCAGTGCCCTCCCGCCTTGCCGACGCGCAACCGCGGATCGACCACGAAATACAGCAGGTCGACCACGAGGTTGATCACCACGAAAATCAAGGCAATGAGGCACAGGTAGGCGGCCATCACCGGAATGTCGGCGAAGGTCACGGCCTGGATGAAGAGCAGGCCCATGCCGGGCCACTGGAACACCGACTCGGTGATGATCGCGAAGGCGATGAGCCCGCCCAGCTGCAGGCCGGTGATGGTCATCACGGGCACCAGCGTGTTCTTGAGCGCATGGCCGAAATGGATCGCGCGGTTCGACAGGCCGCGTGCGCGCGCGAACTTGATGTAGTCGGTGCGCAGCACCTCGAGCATTTCGGCGCGCACCAACCGCATGATGAGCGTGAGCTGGAAGATCGCCAGCGTCACCGCCGGCAGCACGATGTGCTGCCAGCCGTCGACGCTGAAGAGACCGCTGCTCCACCAGCCGAACTTGACGGTCTCGCCGCGGCCGAAGCTCGGGAACCAGCCCAGCGTCACGGCAAAGACGAGGATCAGCAGGATGCCGATCAGGAAGGTGGGCAGCGACACGCCGAGCAGCGACACCGTCATGAAGAACTGGCTCAGAAAGGTGCCCCGGCGCAGTGCGGTGTAGACGCCCATCGGAATGCCGATGAACAGCGCCAGCACGGCAGCCACGAGCGCCAGTTCGAGCGTGGCCGGAAAGCGCTCGCCAATCAGGCGCGACACCTTCGCGCCCTGGCGCAGGCTCAACCCGAACTCGCCTTGCGCGGCATTGACGAGGAAGTGCCAGAACTGCACGAAGAAGGGCTGGTCGAGCCCCAATGCGGCGCGCAATTCACGGATCTGGTCAGGTTTCGCGTCCTGCCCCAGAAGGAACACGACGGGGTCCCCGACATATTGGAATAAGAGGAAGGCGATGAACGCGACCGCGATCATCACGATCACGGCCTGGATCAGGCGGCGCAGTACAAAGGCAATCATTCATCAAGCAAAGTGAACGGGCATGCTAGCAGTGCAAGGTGCGTGCCCGCACGGTGGTTCCCCGGGGGTGCGGGGCGTGATTTCTCGAGGACCGGATAAAAATCACAGACGAAAAAAAGCCACTCGACTTTCGCCGAGTGGCTTCTGGCTTTTCATTCGAAGCTGGCTTACGCCAGCGTCAAATTAGAAAGCGTGACGGATACCGAAGTCGTAGCCGGTGGAGCTCTTCGGGGTGAAGGTCGTGCCAGCAGCGTAGAAAGCGGGGCCGCCAACGGTCAGGCTAGAACCGTTCTTGTTGCTGATGCGAGCGATCGTTGCGTACAGAGCCGTGCGCTTCGACAGGTTGTGCACGTAGCCGATTGCCAGCTTGTTAGCCTTCGGGTCCAGATTGTTAGCCGGGTTGAAGTAGTCGAACGGCTGGTTGGTGTCGTACTTGACATGCGAGTACGCGGCACGGATCAGGCCAGCGCCGACCGGCACGGTCACGCCGAGCAGGTAGCCGGTCAGATCGATGTCAGGACGGCCGCCCAGCAGAGGCGTGACTTCGTAGTCGTTCTTGTTCTTGATCTTCGACACTTCACCGAAGAGCTTCACGGGACCGAAGTCGTACGAAGCGCCGAGGTTCAGCGTGTTGACCTTGGTGGTAACGCCAGCGAAGTACTGGTCACCCACGGTGCTGCTGCCATAAGCCAGCGCCACGTCCAGAGGACCGTTGGCGTAGCCGAAGCGACCGCCGACGTAACGGCCAGCGCGCGAGTTGTTAGCCGCGTTAGGCGTGAAGACGCCGTTGTCGTACTTGGTTTGCTCGCTGAAACCGTACATCACTTGGCCGTAGAAACCACCCAGGTTCGGCGGCAGGAAGTAGCCGACGGTGTTGCTGGCGCGGGTCGTGTTGTTGCCAGACACGTTCGGGATGCGGGCCACGCCAGGCGTTGCCGCTGCGGTCGGCGCGAAATTGCCGAACGCGTTAGCAGCCGTGAAGATCAGGTTCGTGCCAACGCCGTTGGTGCCGAACGGATCGAACACGGTGTCGTTCCAGAACGTGGGGGTGTAGTCACGACCCAGACGCAGTTCACCGAAACCACCCGACAGGCTCACGGTCGAACGACGAGCGAACGTCGAAACACCGGTTTGGCCGTCGTCATTGGTGATCGGAGCTTCGAGCCAGAAGCTGGCTGCCAGGCCACCGCCGAGGTCTTCCGTACCACGGAAGCCGATACGGCTGGAGTTGTAGCCCGAGTTAGCCAGTTGCGTGCTGCTGGTCTTGACCGAACCTTGGTTCAGGTACGTCGGAATGCCGAATTGGTTGGGGAACACGGTCGCACGGTTGTCGCGCGCGGTGGCCGAATAGCCGCTGATCGACGCGTCGACCACACCGAACAGGGTGACAGACGACTGGGCCGAGGCAACACCGGCAACAGCCAGGGCAGCCAGAGCAACTAGAGATTTTTTCATTGCAAGTTTCTCCAAGGTTAAACATAGGGCTCCGGTGCGAAGGGCTCACCGTGACTGGCACATTTGTGCTCCCACCGGACCCCGGGCCAACCTCCTTTTGGGAAGTTGATGCTATTGCACCAGAGCCGCTGCGGCAGGGCAAAACAAATCGCCCGAAATGTTGGCTGGTCCGCGCGTTTCGTTGCAGTCCTGCAACAAAGGTCTTAGGGCGGCTTCACTCCACTATATGAAATGCAACGCCCGTTCGATCCGGGGTTTCCCGTGTGCGGTCAAATAGGGGTATGACTGCTCTGTTTGACCCCGTTCTGACCGCGGCGGACGCGGCATTGCGCACCCTGTTTGCCCGTCCCCACGCAACCCGGGTGCTGCCTGCGCCCTCCCAGGCACCGGGCGAAATGAGCGAGACGGAGCGCCGCGAAGCCGGCGCCTTGATGCGCGTGAACCATGTCGGTGAAGTCTGCGCGCAGGCGCTTTACACGGCCCAGGCCGCCGTGGCACGTGATCCCGCCCTGCGCGCGCACTTCATTGAAGCCGCGCATGAGGAAACGGATCACCTGGCCTGGACACGGCAGCGCCTCGATGACCTGGGGGCACGGCCTTCCCTGCTGAATCCGATCTGGTATGCCGGGGCGTTCAGCCTCGGCCTTGTCGCGGGGCGCCTTGGCGACCCATTGAGCCTTGGCTTTGTCGCGGAGACGGAGCGCCAGGTGGAAGCCCACCTGGACAGCCACCTGGACCGACTTCCGCCCGCGGACAGCGCTTCCAGGGCCGTGGTCGAGCAGATGAAGCTGGACGAAGCGCGCCACGCCGCGCAAGCCGTCGATGCCGGTGCCGCAGAGTTGCCCGCCCCTGCCAAGGCGTTGATGCGCATGGCATCGCGCGTGATGACCACGCTGGCGCACCGCATCTGAAGGCGACCGCCCCGCTTCAGGTCTCGAT
Organism: Variovorax sp.; assembly: GCF_965279555.1. Taxonomy (NCBI): domain Bacteria; kingdom Pseudomonadati; phylum Pseudomonadota; class Betaproteobacteria; order Burkholderiales; family Comamonadaceae; genus Variovorax; species Variovorax sp. The sequence goes on from NZ_OZ257247.1 coordinate 4,025,102, forward strand.
CAGGTCGAAGCTGGTCGTGATTTCAGCGGTCTTCGCCAGCATGATGCTGGCCGAGCAGTAGGTTTCGTGGCTCAGCGCGATCGCACGCTCCACGGCAGAGGCCGGGATGCCCTTGCCGGCCACGGTGAAGTGCATGTGGATCTTGGTGAAGACCTTGGGATCTTTTTCAGCACGCTCGCTGGTGAGCTTGACGCTGCAGCGCTCGACGCGATGACGCCCGCGCTTGAGGATCAACACCACGTCGTAGGCGGTGCAGCCGCCCGTGCCGGCCAGCACGGTTTCCATGGGCCTGGCTGCCAGGTTCTGGCCACCGTTCTCGGGTTTTGCGGCGTCAGGGGCGCCATCCATCATCAGAACGTGGCCGCTGCCTGTCTCGGCCACGAAGCCCATGGCCGACCTGGTACCCGAGTCGCCGGTCCAACTTACTGTGCATTCCATGAATTTTTGGGTTTCCAGTGAGGGATGTCGGGCAAAAATGCACGGCGACACCCGTTTATGTGTGGGAAAAGCATCACCCGCTTGTTGCATCGCAACAAAGAGCCGATATACTTTATTTCATTGCGCAAACGTATGCGCACCCAGTTGTCTCCTCCACCCTTCCAATTGGTGGATTTAGCCCCGAGCTGCAAAGCTCGGGGCTTTTTTCTTTCCGGGCCACCCCAGCGCCCCCTGAGGCCACTCTAGTTTTCGCGCCGAAAGGGCAGTTGCTCTGGCTGCCCTGGCTGTCGCCGGTGTTGCCTCGGCCCAGTCGTCCGTCACCCTGTTCGGTGTGGTCGACGCGTCTATCAGCGGCTATTCGAACAGTTCGCGTGACCTGAAGCCCACCGTTCTGAACAACAACTTCGGCGCTCCCACCTACACGAATCGGGGCAGCGTCAAGGTCAGCCGCACGGCTCTGGCCAACTCTGGCTACAACACCAGTCGCCTCGGCTTCCGTGGTACGGAAGACCTCGGTGGTGGCCTGGCTGCCAGCTTCTGGCTCGAAGCTCCGATCTCCAACGACGACGGCGCCACTGGCGTTTCGACTTTCTCGCGTCGCTCGACCGCGAGCCTGTCGGGCGGTTTCGGCGAAATCCGCCTGGGTCGTGACTACACCCCCACGTTCTGGAACGACAACGTGTTCGACCCGTTCGGCAACAACGGCGTGGGCTCCAATCTGATCAACACGGCCAACGGCTACAACGTCACCACGGGCGGCGCCAAGGACACTGGCGGCTTCGGCGGCAACCAGAACTACTCTCGCGCCAGCAACTCGATCGGCTACTTCCTCCCGCCTAACCTCGGTGGTTTCTACGGCCAAGTGATGTACGCGTTCCACGAGAACGACAAGTACAGCGGCGGCCAATTCACCCCGGCGGACAGCGCCACCTCGAAGAGCCGCGCCGGCCGTTACATCGGTGGTCGCATCGGCTACGCCAACGGCCCTCTGGACGTGGCAATGGCCTATGGCAACAGCACGGTCGGCGATCAGTTCTACGCCGGCACCACCGACTCGGTGAAGACCTTCAACCTGGGCGCCTCGTACGACTTCGGCCCGGCGAAGCTGTTCGGCGAGCTGTCACGTGCCAAGAACTCGCGCGATTACGCAATCACGCCAATCACAGGTGCGCGTCCCGACGTCGACCTGACCGGCTACATGATCGGCGTGACCGTGCCCGTCGGCGCCGGCCTGATCCGCGCGTCCTACTCGGCCGTCAAGTACGACCGCAACCTGCCGTTCGATTACTTCAACCCCGCCAACAACCTCGACCCGAAGGCGAACAAGCTGGCGATCGGCTACGTGCACAACCTGTCGAAGCGCACCGCCCTATACGCAACGGTCGCTCGCGTGAGCAACAAGAACGGTGCCGCCCTGACCGTTGGCGGCCCTGGCTTCTACAAGGTTACGGATCGCGTGTTCACGCCGAAGACCTCGACGGGCTACGACTTCGGCATCCGTCACGCTTTCTGATCTTCTCGGTCTGATCCCGATGCTGGCTCCTGCCAGTTCGAGTCAACAGCAAAGCCTCAAGTCGCCCGGCTCACGCCGGGCGGCTTTTTGTCCTGTCTCTCCCGCTTCTTCAGCTGCCCCGGCTACGCCGGCTTTGCAGCAGCCCCACATTCATTTCTCCGCTCAATACCGATGCGTAGAAACGCTCGACCATGTTGACGCTCGTGCGTGCGTTGCGCGCCAAGGTCAGCATGTCGATCCCTTGCCCGTACAAGAGCCGCAACGTGATCGCGGTGTGGCGCAAGCAGTACAGCGTCCTCGACTGACCCAACGGCCCCTTCTCGAGGCCGGCCTTTTCGAGCACCCAGTGAAAGAAGAAGTTGAGTACCGCCAGCGCATGCTCGCGGTTCTTCAACTGCGGCATGAAGATGTAGTCTTCCGCGCCGCCGTATCCATGCTCGCCGCGATAGGCGAGCAAGCATTCATACACGCGCACCGCAGGACGCAGGCTCACGATGGGCTGGCTGTGCCGCTTGGTCTCCGGCAAGTTCATCCGCAGATAGACATGCTTGCCGCGCACGACCTCGATGTGCTTGTGCTTCATGAGCTTGATGTCGCTCGGACGCACGAAGGTGTTGACCATCCAGCGAATCAGCCAAGGCAACTCGTCCGGCATCGCAAGCAACTCGCGCGCAATCCAGAAACGTTCGCCGGCTGCAAGCTGCTCGAGCACCGGATGCGAGTGCCCGCGCAAGCTGCGCGCGGTTTCGATGATCGTCCGGTACTCCGCCACGCTGAAGCTCCCGCGTGGCTGGCTGCGCACCTTGACCTTCGGAAAAGGAGGCGCGTCGCGAAGCACGCCGATGTGCACGCCGTGCATGACCACCTTGCGCAGCAATACGAGGTACTGGGCGATCGTCGTACTGGTGAAGCCCTGCTCTCCGAGGTGATCGATCAAACGTTGCGCGTCCGCAGTTGCAAACGACTGCGCAGATACATCACCCAGCAGCGGAACGATGTGCGCGCGCAATCTGTTGCCCATCACCTGCCATGTGGCACGCCCAATTTCTTTTCGTTGAACGCGTGCGGCCTCCGCCTGCATCAGCCCTTTTGAAAGATCACTGACAGAAATTGATAACAGATTTTGCTCAATCGTAAATTGATTGGCGGTGGTATGAATCGCGGGATAGGTGCGTCCAAAAAATCCCGAATCATTTGCGGCAGGGGCTTTGTTGAAGAGGTTTATGACATTTGTGTCCATGTCATATCCCGCATGCAATCCCGATGCCTCTTATCATCAACAGTTAACAACCGAAAACTCCCTTGGAAAAAATCGTGCGCAATGCACCTGTTACTCCGGCGCTGACGCCCGCCGACTATCTCAGAAAAATACTTAACGCCCGGGTCTACGACGTCGCAGTCGAGTCCGCGCTAGAGAAGGCACGTGCGCTCAGCGAGCGACTCGGCAACACAGTGCTGCTCAAGCGCGAAGACCAGCAGCCGGTCTTCAGCTTCAAGCTGCGCGGCGCCTATAACAAGATGGCGCATCTGAGCGCGGCGCAATTGGCGAGCGGCGTGATTTGCGCATCGGCCGGCAATCACGCACAAGGCGTCGCATTGGGCGCGCGCAAGCTCGGTACGCGCGCCGTCATCGTCATGCCGGTGACGACACCCAAATTGAAGATCGATGCAGTGCGCGGTTTCGGCGGTGAAATCGTCTTGCATGGCGACAGCTATTCGGACGCGTATCTGCACGCGCTCGAACTGCAGGCTCAACAAAACCTCACCTTCGTTCATCCGTTCGACGACCCCGACGTCATTGCAGGCCAGGGCACGATCGCAATGGAAATCCTGCGCCAGCACCAGGGGCCGCTCGATGCGGTGTTCGTCGCGATCGGCGGTGGCGGACTGATCTCGGGCGTGGCCAACTACATCAAGGCCGTGCGCCCCGAGATCAAGGTGATCGGCGTGCAGATGAACGACTCCGACGCGATGATGCAATCGGTCGCGGCACACCGGCGCGTGAATCTGCCGGACGTCGGCCTGTTCTCCGACGGCACGGCCGTCAAGCTCGTTGGCGAGGAGACCTTCCGCATCGCCAACGAACTCGTCGACGACTACATCGCCGTCGATACCGACGCAGTGTGCGCAGCCATCAAGGACATCTTCGTCGACACGCGCAGCATCGTCGAACCCGCGGGCGCGCTCGCGGTGGCCGCGATCAAGGAATACGCGGCCAAACACGGGCGCCAGGGCGAGACCTACGCGGCCATCCTCTGCGGCGCCAACATGAACTTCGACCGGCTGCGCTTCGTGGCCGAGCGTGCCGAGGTCGGCGAAGAACGCGAGGCGCTTTTCGCCGTCACGATCCCCGAAGAGCGCGGCAGCTTCCGCCGCTTCTGCGAGCTGATCAGCGAAATACCAGCCAGCGATGCCGAAGGCGGCGGCGCGCCGCGCAACGTGACGGAGTTCAACTACCGCATCAGCGATGCCGCCAAGGCGCATGTGTTCGTCGGCCTCACTACCTCGGCGCGCGGCGAGTCGGCCACCATCGCACAAACCTTCAATGACCACGGCTTCGACTCGCTCGATCTCACGCACGACGAACTCGCGAAAGAGCATCTGCGGCACCTGGTCGGCGGACGCACGGGCCTCGCGCACGACGAGCGCCTGCTGCGCTTCGTGTTCCCGGAACGGCCCGGCGCGCTGCTCAAGTTCCTGAGCCTGATGCGGCCGAACTGGAACATCAGCCTGTTCCACTACCGCAACCAGGGCGCCGACTACGGCCGCATCCTCGTCGGGCTGCAAGTGCCGGCTGGCGAGTCCACGGAGTTCACGGCTTTCCTCGAAACGCTGGGCTATCCCTACGTCGAGGAAACGGCAAACCCCGCATACCGGCTCTTCCTGCAAGCCTGAGCGGAAGACGGAAAAACGAAAGCCGGCGCAAGACCGGCTTGATTCGTCGTTCGCGTGGTGCGCGTTACTGCGCTTGCGCTGGCATCGGCGACGGCGCCATCGCCGCGGGCGGGGCGGCCTGCGGCAGTCCGACAGGCGTCACGACGACCGGCGTGGGCGAAGTCACTGTCGGAAGCACCGGCGACGCACTCACGCTGATAGGCGCGCGCACCGGCAGTTGCAGGGTGAACGCCGCCGGCCCGTCGACCTGTGCACCTAGCGTTGCCGAACGCAGGCCCACCGACTGCAGCACGTAGTTGTCACCCACCTTGGAGCCGACGCGGAACGGCCGCGGCGCCTTGCCGTCGATGGCAATCAGTGCCGCCCCCTGCTTCGACGGGTCCGCGACCACGCCGGACAGCGCGAAGCGGCTCGCGGCTTCCGGCGCTACCGGCGCCGTGCTCGACGTGGGCAGCACGCCCAGCAGGCGGGCCACCGCATCGGAATCGGCCGCCACCGAAGCGCGCGGCATCGATGCCGCCGCGGCGATGGGATCCGCAGGCGAAGCCAGCCGGAGTGCCCAGAACACCGCGGCACCAGCGGCCAGCGCCCAAACTCCGGTGGTTGCAAGTGGGGCATGCCAGCGGGCGGCGGAGTAAGGACTTGTCATGGCCGCGGATTATCATGCAGCGCGCTTTCCGAATCATGTCGTCCAACCTATGAACAAATTCCTTCGTGCCGCTACCCGCACCGCCCAACGCGGCTTCACGCTGATCGAACTGATGGTGGTGCTGGTCATCATCGGCGTGCTGGCCGCGCTGATCGTGCCGAACGTGATCGAGCGCGCCGACGACGCCCGCGTGACCGCAGCGCGTACCGACATCAACAATCTCATGCAGGCGCTCAAGCTCTACCGCCTGGACAACCAGCGCTACCCCACCGCCGAGCAGGGCCTGCAGGCGCTGCTCACGCGCCCGACCACCGGGCCGGCCGCACCCAACTGGAAGCCCTACGTGGAGAAGCTGCCCAACGACCCGTGGGGCCACCCCTACCAGTACATGAACCCGGGCATCAAGGGCGAGGTCGATGTGCTTTCGTTCGGCGCCGACGGCCAGAGCGGCGGCGAAGGCAAGAATGCCGACATCGGCAGCTGGCAGTAGCGGCACAGGCGCGCGGCGCCGCAACCAGCCTCCCCGCCAATCCTCCGGCTTCACGCTGCTGGAGCTGATCGTCGTGATCGCGATCATCGCGATCGCCACCGCCGCCGTGAGCTTCGCGATGCGCGACACCAACGCCGCCAAGCTCGACCGCGAAGCCGACCGGCTCGCCGCCCTGCTCGAATCGGCCCGCGCGCAGTCGCGGGCCAGCGGCGTCGCTGTGCGCTGGCGCCCGGTGGAAGGCAGCTTCGTGTTCGACGGCCTGCCGCCCGACGCGCTGCCTGGTGGCTGGGCCGCCGAAGGCATCACGGCCCAGCCCGCGCTCGCCAACGGCACGCCGGTGCCCGTGTTGCAGCTCGGCCCTGATCCGATCATTCCGGCGCAGCAGGTCACGCTCTATTCCGCCGGCCCGCCCGCTCGCACGCTGCGCATCGCCACCGACGGGCTGCGCCCGTTCACCGTCTTTGCCGACGCACCATGACCCGCAGCAGGCTTGCCCCACCCGCTTCGCGCAAGGCACACAACCGCGGCTTCACGCTGATCGAAGTGCTGATCGCGCTCGGCATCGTCGCTATTGCCCTTGCCGCCGGCTCGCAGGCCACGATGTCGCTCACGCGCAACGCGCAGCGCCAGTCCGACCTGGTGCTGGCCGACCTGTGCGCCGAGAACGAACTCGCCAAGGCCCGCCTCGCGCGACAGATGCCGGCCGTGGGTGATTCGGGCTCCATCTGCGCGCAGGCCGGCCTGTCGTTCAACGTGACGACGACAACCACGCCCACGCTCAACCCGAATTTCCGCCGCGTCGACGTGCAGGTGCGCGACGAGGCCAATGCGCCGATCCTGCGCATCTCCACCGTTGTCGGACGCTACTGATGCACGACGCCCGCCAGGCCCGTTCGGGCGCATCCTCACGCGGCTTCACGCTGATCGAGCTGCTGGTGGCCATCGCGGTGATGGCGCTGCTTTCGCTCGTGAGCTGGCGCGGGCTCGACAGCATGTCGCGCGCCACCACCCAGAACAAGCAGCGCGCCGACGCTGTCCTTACCCTGCAAGCCACCCTCGCGCAATGGGGCTCCGACCTCGATGCCATGACCACGCTAGCGCAGACCCGCCCGATCGACTGGGACGGCCGCGTGCTGCGGCTCACCCGCCGCGGCAGCGACACCACGTCGCCTTCGGTGCTGGTGGTGGCCTGGGCGCTGCGGGCCGGCCCTGACGGCATGCGCTGGAGGCGCTGGCAGTCGCTGCCCTTCACCACGCGCGGCGAATGGCAGCAGGCCTGGAACCTCGCCGCCGCCTGGTCGCAGGACGGCGGCACGCAGACCGGTGGCGCCTCAGACACCGCGCTGGTGCCCGTCGACAGATGGCAACTCTTCTATTTCCGTGACAACAGCTGGGTGCCCGCCAGCCAGCTGTCCAGCGTCGCGCCCAACCCCAACAACCCGGCGGGCCCCGTCATCGCGATGCCTGACGGCGTGCGCCTGGTGCTGAGCCTGCCTCCGGGCGACGGCCTCTCGGGCACGCTCACGCGCGACTGGGTCCGGCCGACCGTGGGATCGCCCAAATCATGAGCACGACGACCCAACGCAACCAGTCGGGCGCCGCGCTGCTGGCGGCAATGCTCACCGTCATGCTCGTCGCGACCTTCGCGGCCGCCGCGCTGTGGCAGCAGTGGCGCGCTTCCGAGGTCGAAGGCGCCGAGCGCGCGCGCGTGCAGGCGGCGTGGGTGCTGATCGGCGCACTCGACTGGTCGCGCCTGATCCTGTCCGAAGACGGGCGCGCCGGCGGCCCCGACCACCTGGGCGAACCGTGGGCCGTGCCGCTCGAGGAAGCCCGGCTGACCAGCTTCCTGTCGGCCGAGAAGAACGTGGCCAGCGACAACCTCGAGGGCCTGCCCGACGCGTTCCTGTCGGGACGCATCGTCGACGCGCAGTCCAAGCTCAATGTGCTGTCGCTGGTCGACGGCGGCAAGCCGGTGCCGGCCAGCGTGGCCACCTTCACCCGCCTGTTCAACCTGCTGGGCCTGCCGCTGTCGGAGCTCAACCGCATGACGGCGGGGCTCGTGGGCGCGCTGTCCAGCGACGGCGATGCAGACGGCAGCGGCGCCCCGCTGATGCCGCAGGAGGTCTCGCAACTGGTGTGGCTCGGCCTCTCGCCTTCCACCGCCGCGGCACTGGAGCCCTACGTGACGATCCTGCCGGTACGCACCACGCTCAATATCAACACGGCAAGCGCCGAAGCCATCAGCGCGAGCATGGAGTCGCTCAGCATCGCCAACGCGCGCCAGCTCGTCGAGCGCCGCACGCGCGCCTTCTTCAAGGACCTGGCCGCAGCCAATGCCGCGCTGCCCAGCGGCGGCACGCCCTTCAATGCCGCGCAGCATGGCGTGGGAACGCAGTTCTTCGAGGTCTACGGCAAGCTGAGGCTCGACCGCACCTGGGTCGAGGAGCACTCGCTCCTACAACGCAACGGTGTCACGGTGACGACGGTCTGGCGCACACGGGGCGCCGGCGCAACGAACTCTCCGGTCAAACCCTGATTTGGAAGGCATTTTTCTGAACGAAAAGCCTTACAACGCCCGTCATATCAACACGTTACGCTATCGAAATTAGAGCGTCAGCCTGTAAGACGCCCACCTACAATCATCGGCTTTTCCAAGATCGACATGACTCCCCTGCTGCTCATTGCCCCCCTCCCTCCGGCCGATGCCGCGAGCGAGTACGACTGGGCCCAGGCAGGCGACGACGGCATTGCATTGCGCAACCAAGGCCGCGCGCTGCTGGCGCTCCTGCCATCGAGCACTGAAGTCATGCTCGGCATTCCCTCCGCGGCGCTGTCGTGGCACCGCGTCACCCTGCCCAAGGGCAGCATGGGCAGCGCCTCGAAGCTGCGCGCCGTGCTGGACGGCCTGCTAGAAGAACACCTGCTCGACGAACCCGAAGCCCTGCACTTCGCGCTCGAACCCGACGCCAAGGCTGGCGCGCCCGTGTGGGTCGCGGCCTGCAACCGAATCTGGCTGCGCAGCGTGGTGCAGGGGCTCGAAGCGGCCGGGCGGCGCGTGGTGCGCATCGTCCCCGAGTTCGCACCGCAGCCGGCCGACGGTCCGCCGCTGCTGCAGATCACAGGCGAACCCGAATCACCGCAGCTCACGGTGTGCGACGCCGACGGCGTGGTCTCGCTGCCGCTGGCCGGCGCGGGGCTGGCCTTGTCGGACGGCCTGCCGCTCGACACCGCAGTCATCACCACCGAGCCCGCCGTGGCCGAGGCCGCCGAGCACCTGCTGGAGCGACGCGTGCCGATCGTGCAGACGCCGCAGCGCTGGCTGCAGGCCGCGCGCACGCCCTGGGAACTCGCGCAGTTCGACCTTGCCGCGACCGGCCGCGCGCGCGCCGGCAAGAAATTCGCGTCGGTGCTGCAGACGCTGCGCTACGCCCCCGAATGGCGCGCCGCGCGCTGGGGCGTGGCCGTGCTGCTGCTGACGCAGCTGATCGGCCTGAACGCCTGGGCCTGGAAGGAGCGCAATGCGCTCGATTCCAAGCGCCAGGCCGCCAGGGCCATGCTGACCCAGACATTCCCCTCGGTGAAGATCGTGGTCGACGCCCCGCTGCAGATGCAGCGCGAAGTGGCGGCGCTGCAGCAGGCCGTGGGCGACGTGGTCGGCAGCGACTTCGAACCCATGGTCGGCGCGCTCGCCACCAACCTCCCGCCCGGCAAGACCCCGACCGCCGTCGACTACAGCGCCGGCCAGTTGCGCCTGCGCGGGCTCGGCCTGCAGCCTTCCGAGGTCTCGCAGATCACCAACGCACTGACGCCGCGCGGCTACAACGTGCGCACCGAAGGCGACCTGCTGCTGGTCCAGGCCGAGGCCACCCGATGAACTTCAGCGAACAGCTCAAGGCCCGCTGGGCCACCCTGGAAACGCGCGAGCGGCGCATGGTCGCCATCGCCGTCACGCTCGTGGCGCTGGCCCTGCTCTGGTGGATCGCGCTCGCGCCCGCCCTGCGCACGCTGGCCGCGGCACCGGCCGAACACGCGCAGCTCGATGCCCAGCTTCAGCAGATGGCCACCCTGCAGAACCGCGCCAAGGCGCTGCAGTCGCAGCCGCGGCTGAACCGCGACGACGCGATGCGCGCTCTCGAAACATCCGTGCGCGACGGCCTGGGCAACGGCAACGCCCAACTCATGACGACCGGCGGCGACGGCGCCGCCACCGTCACGCTGCGTTCGGTGCCCGCGAACACCGTCGCCCAGTGGCTCGGGCAGGCACGCGGCAACGCCCATGCCGTGCCGCGCGAGGCGCACCTGACCCGCGCCCCCGTTGCCACCACGCCCGCCGCCGGCCAAAAAGACGCCTCGTCGACGCCGCAGGTCCGCTGGGACGGCACCGTCGTCATGGCGCTGCCCGCCGCACGATGAGCCATCCCGCATGCTGACCCGACCTCTCTCCTCCGGTCCCGCGCCGCGTCGCGGCTGGCGCTGGGCGCTGCTTGGCATCGCGATCGGCGTGGTGCTGACGGTGCTGATGTTCGCGCCGGCGCGCTGGCTGTCGGCGGCGCTGTCGGGCTGGAGCCAGGGCCGGCTGGTGCTGGCCAATCCGCGCGGCACCGTCTGGAACGGCACGGCCGCCGTGGTGTTCGCCAGCGGTGCCGGCGGCGCCGAGGCGGTGTCGCTGCCCGGCCTGCTGCACTGGCGCATGCGTCCGGGCTGGGGCGGCATCTCCGCCAGCCTCGACCTGCCCTGCTGCGCGGCCCAGCCGCTGCAGCTGCGCGCCAGCCCGCGCGCCGGCGGCATGCAACTCGAGTGGCAGGACAGCCGCTCGCGCTGGCCCGCAAGCATGCTCACCGGCCTGGGCGCGCCCTGGAACACGCTCAAGCTCGACGGTGCGCTCGACCTCACCACCAAGGCCTTCGCAATGCAATGGGACGGCCCCGCGCTGCGCATCGCGGGCCAGGCCACGCTCGATGCCACCGACGTTTCCTCCAGCCTGTCGACCTTGCGTCCGATGGGCAGCTACCGGCTCACGCTCGAAGGCGGCAACCGGCCCACGCTGCTGCTCAGCACGCGCGAAGGCAGCCTCGAACTGAACGGCAGCGGCAGCTGGAACGGCACCACCTTCCGCTTCAACGGCGAAGCCAATGCCGCGCCCGGCCGCGAAGACGCACTTTCCAATTTGTTGAACATCATCGGACGGCGCGACAACGCGCGTTCGATCATCACCCTGGGTTGATCCTCATGATGAAGCCACTGTTTTCGACCGGCACCGTCGCGCTCGCCGTGCGTGTGCTGATCGCGGCCACGTTCCTGCAGGCCGCGCCCGCGGCCTTCGCGCAGACCGGCGACGCGCCGCGCCGCGGAGAGCCGATCACGCTCAACTTCGCCAATGCCGACATCGAGGCCGTGGCCCGCACCATGGCCGTGGTCACGGGCCGCGACGTGGTGGTCGATCCGCGCGTCAAGGGCACCATGAACCTCGTCACCGACCGCGCCATCCAGCCGGCGGCCGCGTTCAACCAGTTCGCCTCGGCGCTGCGCCTGCAGGGCTTCGCGGTGGTGGAGGCCGACGGCCTCTACAAGGTGGTGCCCGAAGCCGACGCCAAGCTGCAGAGCAGCGCCGTCAACACCTCCATCGGCGCCGTCTCGTCCAGCGGCAGCAACCAGATCGTCACGCAGATCTTCCGGCTCAATTACGAGTCGCCGAACAGCCTGCTGCCGGTGCTGCGCCCGCTGATTCCGCCGAACAACACCATCAACGTGAACCCGGGCAACAACTCGCTCGTGATCACCGACTACGCCGACAACATGCGCCGGCTGGCCCGCATCATCGCGTCGCTCGACGTGCCGAATGCGTCCGACGTCGAGGTCATCCAGCTCAAGCACTCGGTCGCCACCGACATGGTGCCGCTGCTCACGCGGCTGGTCGACGGCAGCGGCTCGGGCGCACCGGGCGCCGCCGCCGCGCCGGGCGGCACCGATGCATCGTTCCGCACAACGCTGCTGGCCGATCCGCGCAGCAACTCGCTGATCCTTCGCGCCGCCAACCCGGCGCGCGTGCAGCTGGTGCGCACGCTGGTCGAGAAGCTCGACCGCCCCGCCGCGGAAAGCAGCAACGGCGCGGCCGGCAACATCTACGTGGTGTATCTGAAGAACGCCGACGCGGTGCGCCTTGCGGCCACGCTGCGCGCGGCCATGGCCGCCAACCAGCAGTCCGGCACCCCGGGGCAGCCCGGCGCGGCGGGCGGCGGCTCGGTGCCGCAGCAGAGCGCGCCGCAGGCCATGCAGGTGAACCTGAACAGCGGCGGCGGCCAGAGCGGCAGCTCGCCCGCCGCCAGCGCACCGCTCAACAACGCCAACCAGCCCTCGACCGGCGGCCAGATCCAGGCCGATCCGTCGACCAATTCGCTCATCATCACCGCGCCCGAGCCGCAGTACCGCCAGATGCGCGCCGTGATCGACCGGCTCGACGGCCGCCGCGCGCAGGTCATGATCGAGGCGCTGATCGTCGAAGTGGGCGACACCGCCGCCGCGAAGTTCGGCGTGCAGTGGCAAAGCGCGCTGGGCAACAACGCCGTGCTCGGCACCAATTCCTCGGTGGCGGGCGCCAACCTGCTGACGCTGACGCAGGCGCTGGCCACCAAGAACCCGGCCAACCTCAACCTGACCTCGGGCCTGAACCTGGGCATTGCCGGCAAGATCGGCGGCCAGTACATCCTGGGCGCGATTGCCAGCTTCTTCGACAGCGACAAGGACTCCAACGTGCTGTCCAAGCCCAACCTGCTGACGCTGGACAACGAAGAGGCCAAGATCGTGATCGGCCAGAACGTGCCCTTCGTCACCGGCCAGTACGCCAGCACCTCGGGCTCCGTGGGCGTCAATCCGTTCACCACCGTCGAGCGCAAGGACGTCGGCCTGACGCTGCGCGTGCGCCCGACCATCAACGAGAACGGCACCGTGAAGCTGACGATCTTCCAGGAGACCTCCACGGTCGACCCGAACACCGTCAACAACCCGAACGGTCCCACCACCAGCAAGCGCTCCATCGAATCGAGCGTGCTGGTGGAAGACGGCGGCCTCGTCATGCTCGGCGGCCTGCTGTCGGACACCTACAACAACACGGTCGAGAAGGTGCCGGTGGCCGGCGACATTCCCGTGCTCGGCAACCTGTTCAAGAGCCAGGCCCGCACGCGCGAGAAGCTCAACCTCATGATGTTCCTGCGCCCGGCGGTGATGCGCGATGCCGTTTCCACCGAGGCCTTTGCCTACGACCGCTACGACGAGATCCGCGGCATGCAGCAGCGCTCGCAGCCGGACACGTCCAACGTGATGCTGCGCGGCGTCGACGGCGCGAACGTGCTGCCCGAGCTGGCCCCGCCGGCGCGCAGCGCAGAGCCGCCCCGGCGCGTCGAGTCGCGCATCGAAGGCACCCAGCTCATTCCGCCGCCGCGCCCGGCTTCGGACAACCGCCGGCTGGCGCCGAGCCCGCTGCGCGGCACGCTGCCGCCCACGGCCGACCCCGCCACCGCGCGCGAACTGCCCTGATGCCCCTACCATTCCTCTTCGCCAAGCCACGCACCACGCACACGCCCCGCTGATCCCGCCCATGCGCTATCCCCTGCCCTACGCGTTCGCACGCAGCCAGCAACTCCTGCTCGAGGAGACCGACGACGGCAGCTATACGCTGTGGATGTCGAGCCATCCGGCGCGCAGCGCGGTCGGCGAGGTGTCGCGCAAGTACGGCGTGCAGGCCTTCGAGGTGCTGGCTGACGGCCCGCTGGCGCAGCGCATCAGCGCGGCCTATGCGCAGGGCGAATCGAGCGCCGCCGCGGTGGTGAGCGAGGTGCAGAACGAAGCCGACCTGTCCCGCATGATGCAGGAGCTGCCGGCGGTCGAAGACCTGCTGGCCAGCGCCGGCGACGCGCCCATCATCCGCATGCTGAACGCGCTGCTCACGCAGGCCGCGCGCGACGGCGCCAGCGACATCCACATCGAGCCCTACGAGCGCACCTCGTCCGTGCGCTTTCGCATCGACGGCACGCTGCGCGAGGTGGTGCAGCCCAACCGCGCACTGCACGCCGCGCTGATCTCGCGCCTGAAGATCATGGCCGACCTCGACATCTCCGAGAAGCGGCTGCCGCAGGACGGGCGCATCTCTTTGCGCATCGGCACGCGCGCGGTCGACGTGCGGGTGTCGACGCTGCCCAGCGCGCACGGTGAACGCGCGGTGCTGCGCCTGCTGGACAAGAGCGAATCCAAGCTCACGCTCGAATCGGTGGGCATGCAGGGCGACACGCTGGAGCGCTTCGAGAAGCTCATCGCGCAGCCGCACGGCATCATCCTGGTGACCGGGCCCACGGGCTCGGGCAAGACCACCACGCTGTACGCCGCGCTGGCCCGGCTCGACGCCAGCCGCAGCAACATCATGACGGTGGAAGACCCCATCGAGTACGAGCTGCCGGGCGTGGGCCAGACGCAGATCAACGCCAAGATCGAACTCACCTTCGCCAAGGCCCTGCGCGCCATCCTGCGGCAGGACCCCGACGTCATCATGATCGGCGAAATCCGCGACTTCGAGACCGCGCAGATCGCCATCCAGGCCTCGCTGACCGGCCACCTGGTGCTGGCCACGCTGCACACGAATGATTCCGTCAGCGCCGTCACCCGCCTCACCGACATGGGCGTGGAGCCCTTCCTGCTGAGTTCGTCGCTGCTGGGCGTGCTCGCGCAGCGCCTCGTGCGCAAGGTCTGCACGGCGTGCGCCGGCGCCGGCTGCGAGGTCTGCGGCCAGACCGGCTACCAGGGTCGCACCGGCATCTTCGAGCTGCTGGTGGCCGACGAGACCGTGCAAGGGCTGATCCACAGCAAGGCCGCCGAAAGCGAGCTGCTGCAGGCCGGCGCGCGCGGCGGACTGCGCCTGATGCGCGAAGACGGCGAGCGGCTGGTGCAGGCCGGCATCACATCGCGCGCCGAACTGCTGCGCGTCACGCGCGACTGACCAGCGCCCCGGCCGCCCCATGCCCGCCTATTCCTTCGAAGCCATCGATGCCAGCGGCCAGTCGCGCGAAGGCGTGCTGGAAGCCGACACCGCTCGCAGCGCGCGCAGCCTGCTTCGGGCGCAGGCGCTCATTCCGCTGTCGGTCAAGCCTGTCGGCAGCGACCACGTCAACGGCACCGGCCAGCGCAGCGGCATGTCGCGCTGGCTCGGCGGCGGCAAGCGGGTCTTCAACTCCACCGGCCTGGCCGTGTGGACGCGGCAGCTCGCGGGCCTCGTGTCGTCCGGCCTGCCGCTGGAACGCGCGCTCACTGCCCTCACCGACGAGGCCGAATCGGAGCCGCAACGCAACCTCGTCGCCTCGCTGCGCGCCGAAGTCAACGCGGGCTCGCCCTTCGCGCGGGCGCTGTCGGCGCATTCGCGCGAGTTCTCGCCCATCTACACGGCGGTGATCGGCGCCGGCGAGCAAAGCGGCAACCTCGGCCTGGTGCTCGACCGCCTGGCCGACGACCTCGAAGAGCGCCAGGCGCTGCAGCAGAAGCTCATTGGCGCCGCGCTTTATCCGGCCATCGTCACGCTGGTGGCGATCGTCATCGTCATCTTCCTCGTAAGTTATGTGGTGCCGCAGGTGGCGCAGGTGTTCGCGGGCACCAAGCGCTCGCTGCCCTTCCTCACCACGGTGATGCTGTCGCTGAGCGCGGGCGTACGCAACTACGGCTGGTGGATGCTCTGCGCCGTCGTGCTGGGCGCGGTCGGCATGCGACTGGCGCTGGCGCAGGAAGCCTTCCGCCTCAAGTTCGACGCGGCCTGGCTCAGGCTGCCGCTGGTGGGCAAGCTCGCGCGCGGCTACAACGCGGCCCGCTTCGCGAGCACGCTGGCCATGCTGGCCACGGCCGGCGTGCCCATTCTTCGCGCGCTGCAGGCGGCCTCCGAAACGCTGGGCAACCGCGCGATGCGGGCGGACGCGCTCGACGCGCTGGTGCTGGTGCGCGAAGGCGCGCCGCTGGCATCGGCGCTGGCGCAGAAGAAGCGCTTTCCCGGCCTCGTGTCGATGTTCGCGCGCCTGGGCGAGCAGACCGGCACCCTGCCGCTGATGCTGCAGCGCGCGGCCAACCAACTGGGTGCCGAAGTACAGCGCCGCGCGATGCACCTGGCCACCATCCTCGAGCCGCTCTTGATCGTGGCGATGGGCGGCGTGGTCATGCTGATCGTGCTGGCGGTGATGCTGCCGATCATCCAGTTGAACCAGTTCGTGAAATGAGGCAAACCCCCAGGCTTGCCCACTTCGTGTGGCCTCCAACCCCCTTGCAGGGGGCGGTGCGGCCGCTTCGGGCGGCCGTGCGCGGCGCACCTGCCGGAAGAAGACAGATCCACGGAGGCGCGCCATGCCGGTAACTCTGGAAGACAAGCTCGTGGTCGCGATCTCCTCGCGGGCCCTGTTCAACCTCGAAGAAGAAAACACGCTCTTCGAATCGGGGGACAACGAGGGCTACATGAAGCTGCAGCTCGACCGCATCGACGTGCCGGCCGCGCCAGGCATCGCGTATTCGCTGATCCGCAAGCTGCTGCGCTTCAACGACGACGGCGTGCAGCGCGTCGAGGTGGTGATCCTCTCGCGCAACGACCCGGTCTCGGGCATGCGCATCTTCAGGTCGAGCGCGGCCGCCGACATCAAGCTGCAGCGCGGCGTTTTCACGCAGGGCCGCCCGCCCTTCGGCTACCTGCGCCCGCTGCGCGCCCACCTGTTCCTGTCGGTCAATGCGCAGGACGTGCGCGAGGCGCTCAACGCCGGCTTCCCGGCCGCGCGCGTGCTGGTCGAATCGGTCAAGGCAAGCGACGCCTGGCCGAACGAAGTGCGCATCGCCTTCGACGGCGACGCCGTGCTGTTCTCCGACGAGGCCGAGCGTGTGTTCCAGGCCGAGGGCCTCGACGCCTTCCAGGCGCACGAACTCAGCAAGGCCGACCTGCCGCTGCCCGAGGGCCCGTTCAAGCCGCTGTTGATGGCGCTGCATCGCCTGCAGATGGCCGGCAATGCGCAGATGCGCATCCGCACCGCGCTGGTCACCGCGCGCAGCGCGCCGGCGCACGAGCGCGCCATCCGCACGCTGATGAAGTGGAACATCCGCGTCGACGAGGCCATGTTCCTCGGTGGCCTGCCCAAGGGCGAGTTCCTGCGCGAGTTCGAGCCCGACTTCTTCTTCGACGACCAGACGGGGCATGTGGATGCGGCTTCGCGGCATGTCCCCGCGGGGCATGTGAGCAGCGGCATCAGCAACGAGCCCTGAACCTCGGCCGGCCTTGTGCTTGCTCCCGCTCCTGACCGGGGCAAGAATGCCGCCATGCTGATCCTCCGACACGCCGACATCCTGGTCACCATGGATGCCGCGCGGCGCGAAATCGCCGACGGCGCCGTGGTGTGCGACGGCCCCGCTATAGCCTGGGCAGGCCCCACCGCCGAACTGCCCATCGCGTATCACGAAGCCCTGCGCAGCGGCCAGGCCGAGGCCATCGACATTCGCGGCCACGTGGTGATGCCGGGCCTGGTCAACACGCACCACCACATGTACCAGAGCCTCACGCGCGCGGTGCCAGAGGCGCAGGACGCCGAGCTGTTCGGCTGGCTCACCAACCTCTACCTGCTGTGGGCGCGCCTCACGCCCGAGATGATCCGCGTGTCGACGCAGACCGCGATGGCCGAGCTGATGCTCTCGGGCTGCACCACCACCAGCGACCATCTCTACCTGTTCCCCAACGGCTCGCGGCTCGACGATTCGATCGAGGCGGCCGACGCGATGGGCATGCGCTTCCACGCGGCGCGCGGCAGCATGAGCGTGGGCCGCAGCGCCGGCGGCCTTCCGCCCGACGAAGTGGTGGAGACCGAGGAAGCCGTCCTGCGCGACAGCGAACGCCTCATCGGCCGCTGGCACGACGCCTCGCGCCATTCGATGCGCCGCATCGTGCTGGCGCCCTGCTCGCCGTTCTCTGTGTCGCGCGACCTGATGCGCCTGTCGGCCGAGTTGGCGCGCGAGCGCGGCGTGTCGCTGCACACGCACCTGGCCGAGAACGACAACGACGTCGCCTACTCGCGCGAGAAGTTCGGCATGACGCCGGCCGAGTACGCGGAAGACCTGGGCTGGGTCGGCCGCGACGTGTGGCACGCGCACTGCGTGAAGCTGGACGAAGCCGGCATCGCGCTGTTCGGCCGCACCGGCACCGGCGTGGCGCACTGCCCGTGCTCCAACATGCGGCTGGCCTCGGGCATTGCGCCCATCGGCGCCATGCGGCGCGCGGGCGTGCCGGTGGGGCTGGGCGTGGACGGCAGCGCGTCGAACGACGGTGCGCACATGCTGGGCGAGGCGCGGCAGGCCATGCTGCTGCAGCGCGTGGGCCATGGCCCGGCGGCGATGACGGCACGCGAGGCGCTGGAGATCGCCACGCTGGGCGGCGCACGCGTGCTGGGGCGCGACGACATAGGCGCGCTAGCGCCGGGCATGTCGGCGGACATCGTGGCCTTCGACATGCGCGGCGTCGCGCATGCGGGCGCAGGACACGACCCGGTGGCGGCGCTGGTGTTCTGCACGCCGGCATCGGTGTCGCTGAGCGTGATCGGCGGCGCGGTGCGCATCCGTGGGGGCGAGTTCACCGGGCTCGAGCTTGCGCCCCTGCTGGCAAGGCACCGCGACCTCGCCCGCACGCTGTACGAAGCCGCGCGGCACCCGCACACCGCCTGAGCCGCGCGGCGTTCAGCGCCGCATCGTGTCGAGCTGCGTGACGGGGGCGCTGTCGTTGCCCCATGAGCCCCGGATGTAGGTGAGCACCGCCGCCACTTCAGCCGCGTCGAGCGTCTGGCCGAACGGAGGCATGCCGTAGGGGCGCGGGTTGCCCGCCGTGGTGGGCAGGAAGCCGCCGTGCGCGATGACCTGCACCAGGTTGGTCGACCGCGCCATGTTGACGGCACGATTGCCAGCGAGCGGCGGATAGGCGCCGATTGCGCCCTGGCCCTGGTCGCCGTGGCAGTAGGCGCAACGCTGGTCGTAGATCTTCGCGCCGCGCGCCATCGTGCCGGCATCGCGGCGGATCGGGGTCTTGGCGCTGGCGGGCTCTTCGCTCTTCGGCACGTCGGGCAGGTCCTTCAGGTAGCTCGCCATCGCCGTCAGGTCCGCATCGCTCAGGTACTGCGTGCTGCGGAACACCACATCGGCCATCGGGCCCATGACCGAGCCGCGCGGGGCAACGCCGGTCTTGAGGAGCGCGACGACATCGGCGCTCGGCCAGTCGGCCACGCCGGCCTCGTGCGGATCGGCGAGCGACGGCGCGTACCAGTTCTCCACCGCGATCAGCCCGCCCGACAGGCCGCGACTGGTTTCGGTGGCGCCCAGCGAATTGCGGCTGCCGTGGCAAGCGATGCAATGGCCCAGCCCGTCGACCAGGTAGGCACCACGGTTCCACTCGGCCGGCTTGCCCGCGTTGGCAACGAAGGCCTCGGGCTTGAACGAGAGCGCACGCCACACGGCCAGCGCGGCCTGCGTGTCGTACGGAAAGCGCAGCCGGTGCTCACGGTTCTGCTCCGATGCGGGCGCCACGCTGCGCAGGTAGGCGTAGATCGCGTCCGAATCCTCGCGCGTCACCTTGGTGAAGTTGGGATACGGAAATGCCGGGTACAGCAGGCGCCCGTCCTTGCTGCGCCCGTTGTGCATCGCGCGCCAGAAATGCGCACTGCTCCAGCTGCCGATGCCGGTCTGCGCATCGGGCGTCAGGTTGCTCGAATAGATGGTGCCGAAGGGCGTCTCGATGGGCAGGCCGCCCGCATAGGGCCGGCCGCCGCGCGTGGTGTGGCAGCCCGCGCAATTGCCGGCCAATGCAAGGTAGCGGCCGCGCTCGACCAGCTGCGGCGTGGCATTGAAGCTCTCGGCCTGCCCGGGCAGCGCGTCCTCGCCGCGCAGGTTCATCGCCACCAGGACGCCGGAGACCAGCGCCAGCAGCACGATCAGCACCAGCGCCACCCATCCGGTGCGTCGCAGCAGGCTCATGGGTGCTTCTTTCGTCACTTCGCGGTACCGCCGCAGGCGATCGGCATCGGCGCCGGCAGCGACGCAACCGCTTTCGTGTTGGCCGGCATCGGCTGCGTTGCCAGCCAGCTCGCCACGGCGTTGACGTCCGAGGTCCACATGCGGCGGCCGACTTCGGCCATGCAGTCGGGCGCGGTCGCATGCCGCTCGTTGGTGAGCCAGGCGCCGAGCTGCGACGCCACATAGAGCCGCGGCAGGCCCAGCAAGCCCGGGGTGGCGGGCTGCACGCCGGTCAGGGCCGCGCCGTGGCACTGCACGCAGGCCGGGAGCCGGCGCTCCGCATCGCCTTGCAGCGCGAGCACTCGGCCGCGCTCCAGCACTTCGGGCTTGGCGTCGCTGAGCGGCGAGATCGGCGGATAGGGCAGGTCGAGCCCCGCGAAGTACTCGGCAATCTCGCGCAGGTAGGCGTCGGACATGTGCTGCACCATGTACGCCATGTCGCTGTTGGAGCGGCGCCCGTCGCGAAAGCTCACGAGCTGGTTGAAGAGATAGCCGGCCGGCTTGCCCGCGAGACGCGGAAAGTAGCCGGCATTGGTGGTCGCGCCTTCGCGGCCGTGGCAGGCAATGCATGCGGCCACGCGCTGCTCGATGGTGTCGGGCACGGCTGCGGGCGTTGCGGCACCTGCAATGCCCGCCAGGCCGGACAACAGAAGCAGCAGCGCGGTCGCGGCGAGTCGAAGGCGGGCCTTCATGTGCTGGCTGCGAAGTGCGCCAGGGCCAGCAGCCCGGCGATCAACAGCAGCACCAGGACCAGCGCCACGCCGATCAGCGGCAGGATGCCGACCTGCGCGGTCCGCTTGTCGGCATCGGCACGGCGTCCGCCCAGCCCGATGAAACTCCAGAGAACGGCGCGCACTGCGCCCAACAGATTCGACATGGGGACTAGTGTGGACCCGCCGGGCAAAAAAGAACAGATGCAGATTCACATCAATTGACCGGTGCAGATAAAGTGCTGCCGAATGAACGCAACCCCGCGATGAAGCAGAAGCGCTACGAAGCCCTGGCCGCCGGCATCGAGGCCTCGATCCGCAACGGCACCCTGAAGACCGGCGACCGCCTGCCCTCGGTGCGCCACACCGGCCAAAGCCAGGGCGTGAGCGCATCCACCGTGTTCCAGGCGTACTACCTGCTGGAGGCGCGCGGCCTGGTGCGGGCACGCGACCGCTCCGGCTACTACGTCACCGGCGGCGGCCTGCGCGACGCGCCGCCCGAATCCACGCTCACCTCGCGCCCGGCGGATGGCCCGCTGTCGCTCGACGTGAGCGACCAGGTGTTCGACATCCTCGAAGCGAGCATGTCGCGCAGGGTCGTGCCCTTCGGCTCGGCCTTTCCGAGCCCGCTGCTGTTTCCGCTGGCACGGCTCGGGCAGTTCATGGCGGCCAGCGCCAAGTCGCTCGACCCGTGGAGCACGGTGGACGACCTCACGCCGGGCAGCGCGGCGCTGCGCCGGCAGATCGCGCTGCGCTACCTGGCCGACGGCATGCCGGTGCCGGCAGACGAGATCGTGGTGACCAACGGCGCGCTGGAAGCGCTCAACCTCTGCCTCGCGGCGGTCACGCGGCCCGGGGACGCGGTGATCGTCGAATCGCCCACCTTCTACGCCGCGCTGCAGGCGCTGCAGCGCATGGGCCTGCGCGCCATCGAGGTGCCGACGCATCCGGGCGAGGGCATCGACCTCGATGCGCTGGAGCTGGCCATCGCGGCCCACAAGCCCAGCGCCTGCTGGCTCATGACCAACTTCCAGAACCCGCTGGGCAGCCTGATGCCCGACGCGAAGAAGAAGGCGCTGGTGGCGCTGCTCGCGCGGCATGCGCTGCCGCTGATCGAGGACGACGTGTACGCCGAGCTGTACTTCGGCGAGCGCCGGCCCGCGCCCGCCAAGGCCTTCGACACACGGGGGCTGGTGCTGCACTGCTCGTCGTTCTCCAAGTGCCTGGCGCCGGGCTACCGCATCGGCTGGGCCTCGGCCGGGCGCTTCGCGCGGCAGGTCGCGCGGCAGAAGCTCACGACCACGCTCAGCACCTCGGCACCCGCGCAGCAGGCACTGGCGGCCTATCTGGAGAAAGGCGGGCTCGACAAGCACCTGCGCAAGCTGCGCCAGACGCTGGCGCTGCAGCAGGCCACCTTCGCGCAGGCCGTGGGCCATTACTTTCCGGCGGGCACGCGAGCGACGCGGCCGCTGGGCGGCTACTTCCTGTGGGTGGAATTGCCGGCAGGCGCGAACGCGCTGGAGATCCATCGCAAGGCGCTGGAACAGGGCATCAGCGTCGCGCCCGGGCCGATCTTCTCGGCCACGCGCGCCTTCGGCAACTGCCTGCGGCTGAACTACGGCCACCCGTGGGATGCGCTCAGCGAGCGGGCAATGCAAACACTCGGCCGCCTGATCGCCGAAGCGTCCTGAACAGCAGGAAGGACGCGATGCTCACGTTCAACAGGTTCCAGCCGATGCCGTTCAGGAAGGCCGCGTGGTAGCTGCCCGTGAGGTCGAACACCTTGCCCGACATCCAGCCGCCCAGCGCCATGCCGAACAGCGTGAACATCAGCACCGTGCCCACGCGCGCGCCTGCTTCGGCCGGCGGAAAGTGCTCGCGCACGATGATCGCGTAGGAAGGCACGATGCCGCCCTGGAACAGCCCGAACAGCGCAGAGATCACATAAAGCGGCACCAGCCCGTCGAAGGGCAGGAACAGCAGCAGCGCCACGCACTGCAGCACGCCGCCCAGCAGCAAGGTGCGCAGCCCGCCGATGCGGTCGCAGATGAGGCCCGACACCAGCCGGCTCACGATGCCGAAGCCCAGCATCAGCGACAGCATCATCGCGCCCTGCGCGGGGCCATAGCCGAGGTCGCCGCAGTAGGCCACGATGTGCACCTGCGGCATCGCCATCGCCACGCAGCAGGCCACGCCGGCCACGCACAGCAGGCCTTGCGCCGTGCCCAAGCTCAGGCCGAAGGGCCGCGCCAGGTCTCGCGGGAGGACCGTTCTCGATGCATTGACCTCGGCAGGCGCCTGCGCAAGGGCCGGCGGCCGCGCACGGAAGCACAGGGCCAGCAGCGCCATCGTGATTCCGCAGAAGACGCCCATGCCGATGTAGGTCTGGCGCCAGCCCACCAGCTCGACGAAGTGCTGTGCGATGGGCGGCCACACCGCGCCCGCCAGGTAGTTGCCGCTCGCGCACACCGCGACCGCGATGCCGCGCCGCTTGACGAACCACAGCGAGGTATCGGCCACCAGCGGCGCAAAGGCCACCGAACTGCCCAGCAGCCCCACCAGCAGTGCCTGCGCGATGGTGAACGACACGATGCCGCCCGACATGCCGGTGGCGATGTACCCCGCGCCAAGAAACACCGAACCGAACAGCAGCGGCCACATCACGCCGACGCGGTCGGCCAGCTTGCCCATCAGCACGCCGCCAAGGCCGAAACCCAGCATCAGCAATGTGTAGGGCAGCGAAGCATCGGCGCGCGCGATGCCGAATTCGGCCTGCACCGCGGGCAGCATGACCGACACCACGTACATGCCGCTGCTGCCGATCGTCATGATCGCCAGCGTGAGGCCCAGGCGCAGCATGGCGTAGCGTGAATCCGCCTGGTGGGCGGTTGTCTCTTGAGTCGTTGTCATTGTTTTTTCCGCGCCGGGAAGGGCCGGTGCATGTCGTGTGGCATTCTCGCGGAAGACAGCCGCAGGCACGGTGCCGCCGTCGAATGTCGAAACATCCTGCACTGCGGCTGCGCCGAAAGCGCCGCAACCACCGACTCGATCAGCCCTCGGCCAACACAGGCACCGCGACACTCACCGAAGCCTTCGGCACCGGCACACCGGGCTTCGGCTTGTCGTCGCAGGCGCCCACGAGCAGGCCAAGACAGAACAGAAGAACAAAGGATGCGCTTCGCATGCGAGCCATGCTATGCCTGCCTCGCGGCGCGTCAAGTCGGACGCCGCCGCGTGCCGAGGCGGCGCGGCTTCCGTCAGGCCTTGGGGCGCTCGCCGCGCTGCAGCCGTTGCTCGATGTCCTCGAGCACCTTCGGCAGGTCGGCCACGCTGTCGATCACATAGTGCGCACCGGCGGTTTCGAGTTCGGCGGTGGCGCGCGCACGGCGCTCCTGCTGCTGCCCTTCGTCGAGCGCCTGCCATTCGGCCAGCGTGAGGCCGTTCACGTTACCGCTCACGGCCACGCCCACGGCCCAGGTGCCCGCGTTCAGGCCTTCCTGCAGGCCGACGCCGGTGTCGTCGACCTTCACCACCGTGTGCGGCGGCCACACGCCGAGGTCGGCGAAGCAGCGGTACATCATGAGCGGCGACGGGCGGCCTTCGGCGAGGTCGCCGCCGCACACGAGGTTGTCGGGCGAATAGCCGCCGGCCGCCGCAATGGGCAACACCACTTCCATGATCGGGCGGTTGTAGCCGGTGGTGGAGCCGATCTTCAGGCCGCGCTGGCGCAGCACTCCGACGGCTTCGAGCGCACCCGGAATGAAGTCGGCGTGATCGCGCACGCTGGCCGCGTTCATCGGCGTGAACACCTCGTACAGCTTGTCGGCATCGGCGTCGCTGAACGCATGGCCGTGCTTCGCTTCCCATTGGGCGGCGATGCGCGGCAGCGTGCCGAGCGCCTTGATGTGGTCCCACTTGGCCACGCCCATCGGGCCGCGCGCCTCGGCGATGGTGATGTCGACGCCGAACTGCTCGAACAGCTTCACGAAGGCGCCCATGGGCGCGCAGGAACCGAAGTCGAGGATGGTGCCGGCCAAGTCGAAGACGACGGCCTGGAGCTGGGAATGGTTGTGGGCGTTCATGGCTGCATGAATGAAAAGATGGGGGGGCGAAGGCGAGCGCGCCGTGCGCTTCACCATTTCTCGAAGACGTCGTGCGCAATGCCGAAGCCGGTGCTCGCGCCGCTGCCGCTGGTGACGATTACCACGCGCGTGGCGTCGTCGGGCGCATCGATCACGCAGGGCGTGGTCTTCGACGACGGGTACACGCCGGTCCAGCGTTCGGTGACCCGCGCGGCCTCGAGGTTGAGCGTGCTGCGCAGGTGCCGCAGGATGAGCTGGTCGACCTCTTCCATCGCGAAGGGCTCGGGTGCGTCGCCGTAGTGATGCGAGTCGCCGACCACCAGCGAGCCGTCGGCGCTCTGCACCACGATCAGGTGGATGCCGTGCTCGAGCGAGGCGGCCTCCTCCTGCTGCAGGCGTGCGCGCAGCGCGGCGGCCTCGGGCAGCGTGCTGTAGCCCTCGTAGCGCACCAGGCTCAGGTCCATCATCACCGAGCCCGGCAACTGGAAGCCCGCTTCGGGCTTCACGCGCAGCATCTGCAGGCAGCACAGCGTGAGCTCGTGAGCCGCAATGCGGTCGGCAAAGAGGCCGTGCAAGTCGGTGTTGGTGCAGACAGCCACGCGTTCGGCATGCAGCGTGCCGCGCGAGGTGCGCACGCGCGGCGTCTCCACCTCGAGCACCGCCTCGCCGAAACGGAATGTCACGCCGTGCGCTTCGGCCAGCCAGCGGGCGAGCAGGCCGATGGCGGTGCGCGACTCGACACGCAGCTCGTGCGGGCTGTACAGCACCGAGCACGCGTCCGACAGGTTCAGCGCCGGTGCCTTGGCTTGCGCATCGGCGGCGTCGAGCAGCTCGCAAGCCTCGCCCATCGGCGTGCGCATGAAGGCCTCGAGCACGTCGTGCGCCTCGGGGCGGTAGGCCGCGAGCCAGAGATTGCGATGCACGATGTCGATGCCCGCATAGGGTGCGATGCGCTGCCATACGTCGCGCGAGTGCATTGCGCGGCGCCAGGTGTCGCCGGGCGCCTGCCCGGTGATGGTGATGAAGCCGAAGTTGCGGATCGAGGCGCCGATGCAGGCCGCGTCGCGCTCCACGACGCAGACCTTGAGGCCGCGCTGCGCGGCGGTGTAGGCATGGGCCAGGCCGACGATGCCGGCGCCGACCACGATGAGGTCGAAATGATCGGGATGATGGGCTTGGGTACCGGGCATTACCGGTGTCTCCAGTTCTGGGTGCGCTTGAGCACCCAATGCCCCGCCAGCGCGAACACCCCGCGGCCGATGGCGGCCGTGAGCATGATCAGCGAGGCCATGGCCGCGGCGGGCGCGACGTCGCCGGCATCGTCCATGTTGAGCACGGCAATGGCGGCGAGCGAGGTCTGCGGCGAATAGAGGAACACGACGGCCGAAACGGTCGTCATCGCGTTGACGAAGAAATAGCCGCCCACGTTGAGCACGGTAGGCAGCGCCACCGGCAGGTGCACGCGCCACAGCGTGCGCCAGAACGGCACGCCCATCGACTCGGACACCAGTTCGTATTCGCGGTCGAGCTGGCGCAGCGCGGTGAGCGAGGTCAGGTGCGCCACCGAGAAGAAGTGCGCCACGGTGCACACCACCAGGATGGTCATGCTGCCGTAGATGGCGCGCAGCGGGTTGGACGGCGAGATGAAGAAGAAGATGTAGCCCACGCCCAGCACCAGCCCGGGCACCGCCAGCGGCAGGTTGGCCAGCAGGTTGAGCAGCTCGCGCAGCAGGCCGAAGTGGCGCGGCTTCTCGACCAGGTAGGCCGAGACGAAGGTGATGAACGCACCCGCCACGGCGGCGCACACGGCCAGCCGCAGCGAATTGAAGTAGCTGCCCCAGCCGCCACCGTCCATGTTGCTGAAGTCGTAGTTCTTGAACGACGGCGCAAGGTTGTAGGGCCAGTAGGTGGCCAGCGACGCGAACACCGCCATGCCGATGATCACGAGGATGGCGCAGCCCGTGAGGGCGCAGAACACCAGCAGCGCACGGTCGCGCGACTTCACCGGTTCGGGCTGGTAGGGCGTGGCGCGTGCCGACAGCGCCGAGGCCTGCTTGCCGCGCACGTGCCGCTCCACCAGGAACGACAGCACCGCCGGAATCAGCAGCACCAGGCCGACCACCGCGCCCATCTGGAAATTCTGCTGCCCGACCACCTGCTTGTAGATGTCGGTCGCGAGCACGCCGGTCTGGCCGCCAACCACCTTCGGCACGCCGAAGTCGGTGATGACCAGCACGAACACCACCATCGCGGCCACGATCAAACCGTAGCGCGAGGACGGCAGCGTCACCGTGCGGAAGATGCGCCAGCGCGAGGCCCCCAGTGTCTGCGCGGCTTCATAGAGCCGTCCGTCGGAGGTGGCCATGGCCGTGGTGAGGATCAGCAGCGCATGCGGCAGCGTCCAGAACACCGAGCCCAGCACGATGCCCAGCGGCCCGTAGATCGACACGTCGCCCATCAGCCCCTTGAACAGGCCCTGGTTGCCGAACAGGTAGACCAGGCTGATGGCCGGCAGCAGCGACGGCGCGAGCAACGGCACCAGCGCCACCGCGCGCAGCAGGCCCTTGGCCGGCATGCACGACAGCGTGAGACCGTAGGCATAGACGTAGGCGATGGCGGTGCAGATCACCGCGCTCAGGGCCGCGAGCCCCAGGCTGTTGAAAGCCGACTGCACCAGCGCCGGGTTGTCGAGATACCGCGCAAAGTTGGCCAGGCCGACGAAGGCTCCCGCACGGTCGAAGAAGCTCTGGCCGACCAGCGCGCCGACCGGCAGCGCGACGATCACGACCAGAAGCAGCACGACCAGCAGAACGGCCGCACCCGTGATCCAGCGTTCGCGATCGAACGCGCTGCTGCGCGCCATCGCCACCGGCGGGACGGCGACGGCGCCGGGAAGACTGCTCATGCTCAATGCGCCAGAACGGACAGTGCGTTCAGGGGAAGCTGGATGTGCACCATGCTGCTGGGCACCAGCGGCTCGCCACCACCGCCGCGCGCGTCGGCGGGCAGCTCGGCTTCGATCTCGATACCCAGCGGCTCGCAGGCCAGGCGGGCCGAGGTGCGGTTGCCGAAGAATTCGGTGTCGAGCAGGCGCGCCGCGAAGCTGTTGGCGCCGAGTTCGGTGCCGTAGCGCTTCACGACCACGTGCTCGGGGCGAATGCCCACGGTGGCCTGCGAGCCGACGCTCAGGTTGCCGGGGGCGCAGAAAAGTTCGCTGTCGCGCACGCGCACCTTGCCGTCGGCCAGCACCGTGGCGGGCAGCATGTTCATGCGGCCCACGAAGCCGGCCACGAAGCGGGTGCGCGGCTGGCGATAGAGCTCGTCGGGCGTGCCGGCCTGCTCGATGCGGCCGTTGTGCATCAACACTACGCGGTCGGCCATCGACAGGGCCTCTTCCTGGTCGTGCGTGACCATGATGGTGACGATGCCCAGGCGCCTCTGCAGCGCGCGGATTTCGCTGCGCAAGCTGGCGCGCACCTGTGCGTCGAGCGCGGAAAGCGGCTCGTCGAGCAACAGCAGGCGCGGATTGGGCGCAAGCGCGCGTGCCAGTGCAACACGCTGCTGCTGGCCGCCCGATAGCTGCACCGGATATTTGTCGGCATGCGCGGCCAGCCCGACGAGGTCGAGCATCTCGCGCGAGCGCTTGGCCATCTCGCGGGCCAGCGCGCCGGTGGGATGCAGGCCGTATGCAATGTTCTGCGCGGCCGTGAGGTTGGGGAACAGCGCATACGACTGGAACACCACCCCGAAGCCGCGCGCCGCGGGCGGCAGGCCCGCGATATCCTGCCCGCCCAGAAGGATCTGGCCGCTGTCGGCACGCTCGATGCCGCAGACGATGCGCAGCAGCGTGGTCTTGCCGCAGCCCGAGGGGCCGAGCAGGCACACGAACTCGCCGGGCTCGATGTCGAGGTCGATGCCGTCGAGCACGCGGGTGGCGCCAAAGGACTTGCCGATGCCGCGAAGGGAAAGAAAGCTGCTGCTCGTCATGGCCGGATACCGCTTGGGCGTGGGGATCAGAGGGGCTTCTTTTCCGACTTGGACTCGTAGCGCTTGGACCACTCCGTCAGGATGCGGTCGCGGTTGGCGGCAGCCCAGGTGAAGTCGTTCTTGGCCAGCAGCTTCTCGACGTCGCCCGGCACGAACTCGAGCTTTTCCTGCACGCCCGGCAGCGCCAGCACCGCGAAGTTCTTGGCATACAGCTCGTTGGCCTGCCTGGTGACGGCCCAGTCGGCCAGCGCCTTGGCGGCTTCCTGCTTCTTGCTGGTCTTGATGATGCCGGTGGCTTCCATGTCCCAGCCGAGGCCTTCCTTCGGCAGCACGATGTCGATGGGCGCGCCTTCGCGCTTGGTCTTGTTGGCGCGGTATTCGAAGGACATGCCGAGCGCGAACTCGCCGGCGCCGGCCTGGCGGCAGGGCTTGCTGCCCGACTGGCTGTAGATGCCGATGTTCTGGTGCAGCGCGTCCATGTACTTCCACGCCTTTTCTTCACCCATCATCTGGATCCAGCCCGAGACCATCAGGTAGCCCGTGCCCGACGCGGCGGGGTTGGGCATGGTGATCTGGCCCTTGTAGACCGGGTTGGTCAGGTCCGCCCAGCTGGTGGGCTTGGGCAGGTTCTTCTTCGCGGCTTCGGCGGTGTTGAAGCAGATGGCCGACGACCACACGTCCATGCCGACCCACTTGGGCGGGTTGGCCGGGTCGCGCATGTTGGCCTTGATGGCGTCCAGGCCCTTGGGCGCGTAGGGCTGGAGCATGCCTTCCTTGTCGAGCAGCATCAGCGAGGTGGCGGCCAGGCCCCACACCACGTCGGCCTGCGGGTTGGCCTTTTCGGCCAGCAGCTTGGCGGTGACGATGCCGGTGGAGTCGCGCACGAACTTCAGTTCGATGCTCGGGTTCTCCTTTTCGAATGCGGCCTTGTAGGCCTGCACCTGGTCGGCTTCGAGCGCGGTGTAGACCAGCAGTTCGGTGCGGCCCTGGGCCGATGCGGCGAAGGCCAGCGAGAACAGGACGGCCGGCACGAAGGCGCGGCGGAGTTGACGGTGCAGCATGGTGGAGATCCCCAGGTGGAAAAGAAAGAACGCGATGCGGGACATGCGGACAGGCAAGCGAAAGTACGCAAAACCTGTACGGCGACGAATGCGAGGATGCTGGCAGCGGCATGTGACAGGGATTTGTCAGACGCCTCAAAAACACACAAATCCCCAAAATAGCGCCCAAGGCCGACGGGCTTCGTCGCGGCTTCGTCATCCGCGTGTCACCGCCCCGCGGCAGACTCCGCGCGCTGTCACCCGCGCTTTCGCTCCTGCTCCCGCCCGCTCCGTTTCACTTCCATGACACTCGACCTCGCCGAGATCGCCCGCCTGTTCGCCGAACGGGGCGGGGTCGCATATGCGGGCGAGCCCGTCACGCAACTCGAACACGCGCTGCAATGCGCCTGGCTCGCGGAACAGGCCGGCGCGAGCGACTCCCTGGTGACCGCGGCATTGCTGCACGACCTGGGCCACCTGCTGATCGCCGAGCACCAGACCCTATCGCACTCTCCCACCGAACTCGGCATCGACGACCGCCATCAATACATCGCCCTGCCGCTGCTGCGCGGCGCTTTCGATATCGAGGTGCGCGAGCCCATCCGGCTGCACGTGGACGCCAAGCGCTACCTGTGCGCCACGCGGCCCGGCTATTTTTCGAAGCTCTCGCCGGACTCGGTGCGCAGCCTCGCGCTGCAGGGCGGCGTGATGGACGACGAGGCGGCCCGGCGCTTTGCCGAACACCGCTGGGCCGACGACGCGGTGCGGCTGCGGCTCTGGGACGAAGCAGCGAAAGCGGAGGGCCTGAAGACGCCACCGCTGGCGCACTTCCTGGCGATTGCGGCGCGGGTGATGCTGAACTGAGCACCTTTTGAGGCAGCGGGCACGATTCAGCCCCATCTAAGAAACATATGTTTTCCTCATGACGAGCGGCGCACGGGCGCCTGAGAGGAAAACCGAATGTCTTCACCCCCCTCCATCACCGCGCGCGCGGGCACGCTGGTCCAGGTCCTGCGCCGGGTATTCAAGCTTGCGGCGCCCTACTTCAGCTCCGAGGAAAAATGGCGCGCCCGCGCGATGCTGCTGACCATCGTCGCGCTCAACCTGTTCTACGTGTATGTGGCCGTGCTCGGCAACGAGTGGTACGGGCGCTTCTATGACGCGCTGCAGAACAAGAACGCGGTGGTCTTCTGGCACGAGGTGGGCGTGTTCGGCTGGATCGCCTTCGCCAACATCGCTGTACAGGTGCTCAAGTTCTATGTGACCCAGCTGCTGCAGCTGCGCTGGCGCACCTGGATGACGCGCAGCTACCTGTCGCGCTGGATGTCCAACCGCACGTTCTATCACCTGGAGCTGGCGCGCTATGCCGGCAAGGACGGCCAGACGCCGGACAACCCGGACCAGCGCATCCAGGAAGACATGCAGATCTTCACCAGCGCCACGATGTCTCTCTCCATGGGGCTGCTGAACGCCGTGGTCACGCTCATGAGCTTCATCGGGCTGCTGTGGGGGCTGTCAGGCAATTTCTCGTTCACGTTCAACGGCACCACCCACCAGATCGTCGGTGCGATGGTCTGGGTGGCGCTGGGATATTCCGTGCTGGGCACCGTCATCACGCATTTCATCGGCCGTCCGCTGATCGGCCTGAATTTCAGGCAGCAGCGCTTCGAGGCCGACTTCCGGCACCACCTGGTGCGAGTGCGCGAATACAGCGAGGCCATTGCGCTGGATCACGGCGAGAAGGTCGAGCGAGACCAGCTCGACCTGCGCTTCAGCAACGTGCTGCGCAACTACCTGCTGCTGATCAAGCAGCAGAAGAACCTTGTCACCTTCACCTCGTTCTTCGGGCAGGCGGCCGTGATCTTTCCGTTCCTGGTGGCGGGGCAGCAGTACTTTGGCGGCGCGTTCCAGCTGGGCCACCTGATGCAGATCGGCTCGGCCTTCGGCAAGGTGCAGGAGTCGCTCAGCTGGTTCGTCGACAACTACGACAGCGTGGCCGTGTGGCGCGCCACCACCGACCGTCTCACCAGCTTCGACGACAGCATGGCCGCCCATGCCGCGCAGGACGATGGCCTGCAGCGCGCGCACGCCGCGCTGCTGCACACCGATGACCTCGGGGTCGCGCTGCCCGACGGCACGCCGCTGCTCACCGGTGCCGCGCTGGCGGTGAAGCCCGGCGACAGCGTGCTGCTGCAGGGCCCGTCGGGCAGCGGCAAGTCGACGCTGTTCCGCTCGTTCGCGGGGATCTGGCCGTTCTCGAAAGGCCGTCTGCAGGTGCCCGACAACGTCGCCTTCATGCCGCAGCGGCCCTATGTGCCCGACGGCAAGCTGCGCGACGCGCTGACCTACCCCAACCCGGCCACGAACTTCAGCGACGACCAGCTTCGCCAGGCACTGAACGACGCCCTGCTGCCCGACTTGGTGAACCGCCTCGACGAGAGCGACGCCTGGAGCCAGAAACTCTCCGGCGGCGAGCAGCAGCGCCTGGCCATTGCGCGCGTGCTGCTGAAGAAACCGGCGTGGCTGTTCGCCGACGAGATCACCAGTGCCCTGGACGCGCAGGCCGAGGGCGTGCTGTACAAGCGCCTCGCGGCCACGGTGCAGGCGGCCGGCGGCGCGATGGTGTCGATCGCGCACCGCGCGGCCGTGGGCGACTTCCACAACCAGCGCTGGATGATGGTGCCGCAGGCAGAAGGCGCGGCCGGCGGCGGGCCGCGCTACCGGCTGAACACCGCGGCCGTTCAGCCGGCGGCGGCGTAGCGCTCCCAGCCCTTCTTGCGCAGGTCGCAGGCGGGGCATTCGCCGCAGCCATAGCCCCAGGCCTGGCGGTGCGTGCGGTCGCCGAGGTAGCAGGTGTGCGTTTCCTCGACGATCAGGTCGACCAGCGGCTCGCCGCCCAGGCGGTGGGCCATCTGCCAGGTCTCGGCCTTGTCGATCCACATGAGCGGCGTCTCGATGACGAGGCGGCGCTCCAGCCCGAGCGACAGGGCGAGCTGCATGGCCTTCATGGTGTCGTCGCGGCAGTCGGGGTAGCCGGAGAAGTCGGTCTCGCACACGCCGGTGACGATCACCTGCAGCCCGCGCCGGTACGCCAGCGCGCCGGCCAGCGTGAGGAACAGCAGGTTGCGCCCCGGCACGAATGTGTTGGGCAGGCCGTCGGCCTGCATCGCGAAGGCGACCTCCTCGGTCAGCGAGGAGCCGCCCAACTGCGCCAGCGCCGCCAGCGTGAGCACGTGGTCTTCGCCCAGGCGGGGCGCCCACTCGGGAAAGCGCTCGCGCATCTTCGCGAGGATGGTGCCGCGCACGTCGAGTTCGACGCGGTGGCGCTGCCCGTAGTCGAAGCCCAGGGTTTCGACGCGCTGGTACTTCGAGAGCGCATCGGCGAGGCAGGTGGTCGAGTCCTGGCCGCCGGAGAAAAGAACGAGGGCGGTGGTGTGCAGGGGCATATCCGTCAACGGCGGGCCGTTGTAGTCCAAAAGCGCAATTTTCGCAGGCCGCATCGGCTGCGCGGATACCATGCCGCGAATGAGCACTAAACACTTGGTTGCATGGACAGTCACCTTCGTGGTGCTGTTGGTGATCGACATGATCTGGCTGGGCGTCGTCGCCAAGGGCATGTACCAGGAGGGCATGGGCGACCTGATGTCGCCGAACCCGCGGCTGGCCTTCGCGGCTGTCTTCTACCTGATCTACCCGATAGGCCTGCTGCTGTTCGCGATCGTGCCCGGCGTCGAGGCACAGAGCGTGGTTCGCGCGGCCGTGCTGGGCGCGCTTTTCGGCATGTTCTGCTACGCCACCTACGACCTGACCAACCTGGCGGTGATCCGCAATTGGCCGCTGGCCCTTTCGTTCATCGACATCGCCTGGGGCACGGTGGTGAGCGGCGTGGCGGCGGCGGCTGGCGCGGTGGCCTGGCGCTGGATGGCGACACGCTGAGCGGCTGCAGTGCTCGCTAGCAGGTTCAGCTTGAAAAGAATAAGACGACTCGCTACGTATCCGTTTTCACAAAGATGTCGAGCGACTCGAAGTAGCCGTCGCCCAAGAACTCGCGAACGGTCAGGCTGACCTTCTTCCGTTAGTCAAAGGACGACGCGCGCGTAATCGAAAGCTGTTAGATCGGAGAGCTGGTACTAGGTCGCCCCATACCATTCACCGTCCCTATAGGCCTCACAAGCCTCAACGCCAGCGTCTTCGGGGAAACCCCGTCGCTTCTTCAATGACCCTATTTCTGCAACGTTGGGGACGTCGGCGATGAATCTGTAGACGCCAGACCAACTGTCAAACTCCGGGTCGCAATCGACCGACGCTCAGGCTCCCTGGACATCTGGCGCTCGGAAACGTCATAATCGTGGCCCCCATCAGGACACCACCTGTTGGAAGCGTGATCCTTTGGCGACCGGTTTGCCGGTGCCACTCGAATGACCGGGCCGCCGGCCTCGGTTCAGTTCGCCCCTCATCTGGAGCGCTGTCACCTTGCAAAGCAAGCTCGCGCGCGACGATCTGTTCCGGGTCGTGCAGATTTTTGTCGTGTTCATCCATTTGGGTTTCTTGTTCCTCACGGCTGGCTTTCGCAGTGGCGACGGTTCTGATTTTGTCGGCAAGCTCAACAAGCCTGCCCCTTATAGCGCGCAGACTTTCCTTCAAGAATACTCACCCAAATGGGATTCGCACACCGCGTCACACCGCTCATCGCATGGTCGTACGCATCGTGAGGTAGAGGGGGCACTCCGGCAATTGGAGCAGCTCGTGTTAGCGCCAGTGCAATCGTGACCAGCAGATCAAAATTGCATCGGCACTAGCAACTAAGTCAATCAATGCCAGTTTGCAGCAATCACTGGGGCTAGGCTGCTTTGATAGTTCGGCGGCAGTGTCGTCTGCCCGGGCGTGGGTGGTGCGAAGCTCGCCATCGCCTGCACAAGATTCTGCACCTGGGTGTCCAGCAGGATCTTGCCGTCACCGGTCTTGAACTTTTCTACGTGGTACTGGTTTCCGCGATACCAGTCCTTAATGGTGACTTGATCATCGCCGCCGATCACGTTGATCGCCAGATGGTCCCCCACCCGACGGAACCAAAGTTGATCCGCTGAGATGTCTGCCCCGAAGGCCGCGATATCGGTGTTGCCCGCGGTTGCGTCATCTTCGATGATCGTGTCGCGACCATCGCCCCTCTCGAAGCGGTATGTGTCGTTTCCTGTGCCACCGGTAAGAACATCATTTCCCTTCCCGCCTTCAATGATGTTGTCGTCGGGGCGCCCCGAGATGTCGTCGTTGTAGTTGCTTCCTATGAAGTTCTGTACGTTCTGGATTTTGCTTCCGAAGTTGTCCGTTCCGGTAATCACTTGGTAGGAGACGAAATCGTCGCCGACCCGCGTTTCTTGATAGGTCACGACATGGCTTAGGTTGACCCCAGCGGAGAGCTGAGCGTAGGACACAGTGTTCCGCCCAGACCAACCATCGATCTCGTAGTCCCTGCCAGTCACAACGAAACGGTCGTCTCCGCCTCGTCCACGGAGCACGCTGCCTCGGTCACTGCCAATCAATGTGGCCCCTTCCTCAGGAGCATACAGAGTGGTTACGTGACGTTGGCCGTCATAGACTTCATTTCCTTCGAGACTCCACGTAGTTCCTGTTCCTACGCCTATGAATGACATGCTAGGAGCACCAATCACGTTGGCGAAGATATCGAGACTGGTGGGTGACACGCCGAGCAGGGTGATTTTGCGATTGTTGGAGGTCAGAACGGCATTGCCATCACCATCGCGGGAGATCGCAACACCTCCCCCGGTCATGAATGCGAGCCTATCGCCATTGGCACCTGTCTGAAATCCGGTGACTGTGGTGTTTCCGAGGGCGTACGCGCCGACGAAAGAGATTTGATCAACGCCCGAGCTAAGAATCACGTTCTGAGTTCCACCGTTATCTATGAACAGGTTATTGCCGTTCTCCAAAACGGTCGTCTTCCCGTTTTCTCCAACGTAGGCCTTGGTGTATCCACGCGACTGAGCAATTGAGCTGAGGAGTTGATCTCCTGCAACTTTTACAGCGCTGGTCGCCTCTACTGCCGCGGCGTAGGCACGGAACGCCTCAGCGGCGAGTGTGGCATCCGTTCGCGTGAGAAATGTTCCTCCGCTCGACAAGTGCCCTGTCAGGGATGAGTTGACTGGGACCAACTCGTTAAGGTCCGTGCGTATGCTGTCCAGCCATTGAGCAGCCGCGGCTACATCGCTTCGAGTTTCCAAGTACTTGGATATCGCCTCATCCCATGCGAATGTCATGGTCGCGGCTGCATATACCGCAGCCTTTCGAGCCGCATCCGTCTGCACCGCGTTTGCCACCTGTGCTTTGCTCTGGCTGTCGATTGACATCGCCGCCGCGTTGTCGATTTTTTCTGCCGTTCTCAGTACCCCGTAGCGAGCGGCTTCCACACCGTAGTTATTCGCAAAGTAGTTGCTTAGACTCCAAGGTGCGTAGTTGATCCTGCGCCATTCAGTAGGGATCGATGCGCGATTCCCATCCGGGCCGTAAAAGTAGGTGATGGTTCCATTTAATCCATTGGCCCCCAATCCTGCCTGGACCGCCCAGCTTTGCTTGGCTTTCGCTTCAAGCGCCTCCGGGCTTAGAGGCCCCGCACCCGATGGCAGCCCGTACTTCTGCTGCAGAGCAGCCACAATGTGGTCGTACGTTGGGAGGCTTTGTACCGTTGCAATAATCGCCCTTGCTTGGCCAGCCGACATGGCGGCATATCCGCTGGCGACGTATTCTGTGAACGCCAGCGCCGCAGCGGAGACTGGAACTACTTTGCCGCCGTAAATCGGTTGACTGGTAGAAAAACCCACATCGCTGATCTCGTGTCGCTTGCCATCTGCGGTCGTGTATCCTGCATTGGCAACGACGAGGTTACCGTTCACCTGGCTATTGACGGCTTTCGAAACAAGGTCAATTGATTGGATCCCAAGACTCGCCAATGTGCGCAGTTCGCCAGCATCGGTCCTTCCATCTTGGTCCGCATCGATCCAAACTTGCAATTCGTCGAAATAGAGCTTACCTGTTGCCGCGTTGACCAGCGAGGTTTGGGCTGAAAGAGACGTTGAACCTGGCTTGCTTAAAAGTGCCAACGCCTTGAAGCCATCCTGATTCGCTGCAGCGGCTCCAGAGATTGCAAATTTCTGGCCGAACCACTCGCTCGCGTTATCCACGGCACCGTTGCCATTCTTGTCGAGGACAAGAATCCCGTTCTTGCGTCCAACCCAGCCCACAGCCTGAGCGATGCCGGTGACGTTGACATCGAAGAGTGCCTTGCTCTTGTCCATGGACACGAGATCAAGTCCTCGATCGTCCAAGTCAAGCACCAAGGGCAAAGAGAAGCCGGAACCGATGCCGTTGACCGTCACCGAGAAGATTGAGGACTGCTGTCGCAGCGTATTTATGCGGCTCTCCGCGTGAAAGCCCAGCGCTTGGGAGACAGCCCCAGCCATACCGCTGGAGAGCAGGAGCGCAGTCGGCACCTCGCCTCCCAGCAATGCTGGAATCCACCTGTCGGAAGTTCCTGGCATTCCAAGCCGTCGTGCGAGGAAGTCCAGCGAATCCGCTGTTCCCTTGGCCAAGTTCATCGCACCTGCTCTTTCTTGGCTGGCATTTGCCGTCAGTTGATTCAAGCGCCCCTGCATTGCGCCCTGTTCTGCCGAAGCCTTGCCGGCCTGAAAGGCGCTGTCGGTGTTTGTGATGAAGGCGCCGAGATCTCCTCCGCTGAAACTCCGGCCCTCCTGGCTCCAAGACACTGGCACCCAGTTGCCGTTGGCGTTCTGGGTGTAAGTCGTGCTGATGCCTCCGCTGGTCGTGGAAGTGAAAGTGGCGACATCCGCATCCGAGACGGTAATGATTTCGGTAACGCCGGCTAAGAACACTGTTTCGCGCACAGCATAGTCAGCGTTGTCCCTCGCTCCGTCGGTCTCCCGGGAGCGAACAACCCGACCGTCGAAGTCGTACACCCTGTCGATCTGGTCGCCGTAACTACCATCGGGGTTGTACGACTTCACTTCGGTGGTTTCTGTCTTTTTGTAGCTCCCGTTGGCTTGCAGGACCTCATGCAGTTCGATGTGGCCACCTTTGTAGCCGTCGAACGTTGTTGTGACTCGCTGGCCGTTGTTGTAGTCGGCCCGCGATATGTAGGTCCCATCCGGACCGACTTCTTCCGAAAAACTCTTCAACCCGTTGGGATCGTTCAGCGCGTACCCCATCGCATCGCGCACGGCCGCAGAATCGGAATTCGGAAGCCCAAACTTGCGAATGTAGTCCGGCACGTAGTTGGAGGGCAGGTATAGTTTGCCCTCGTCCATGATGTAGTTTGTCAACGCCATCCCCGTCAGCCCGCGCTTCTGTCCCTCGCTTTCCAATTCCGCAAGCCTGCCAATAACGGTCGGTGGCAACTGCGCAGGCGAAGTCCGGGCAATGAATTCGCCCTGCGAGACTCGCCCAGCCGCCAACTCCGCGCGCAGCGCGTTCAGATCCGCATACCAGCCTCGCACCTCGGCCCGCATCACCAGATCCACGATGGCGGCGGTACGCTGCGCTCCGACGAGATTGGGCTGATAGGACTGTGGTGTGCTATTCCTCAGGCGATACGCCTCGTCATACATGTCCTGAGTGGCATTGTGCTCAACCTCGTGCGTCACGATGCCCATGGCCGCCCTGGCGTTGCGAGGATCGGCAAAGAACGCAGGCTTTTCACCATTCGTCTTGAACCAGTCCTCGTCGAGTTGGATGGCGAATTTATTGCCTCTACTTATGTATTCGTTCGACCCTCGATCATTGCTGTACATAGCGCCGGCTCTATTTTCTTTGAGTCGCTCAGCCGTCACCAACTCAAAAACAACCGTTCCGCGCAACACGGCCTCTGTCACCATCGCATTAGAATAGGTATTCTGATTGATGGCATTGACGAAGTTTTGCAGTGCTGCTTGATTCACGCCAGCGGACTCATTCAGAACCTTGAAGATAGGGTCACTCGTGGTAAATACGGTCATCGCTGTACTCCTTGAATTTAAAAAGATTGCTCGCAGAAAGGCCAAGTAAACAAACACTTGACCCCAAATTGACGCTCACATTGGCTCGATCGGGGTGCGGATTTCGGAAATCTGCGTCATACGGCTTCCCGTCGTGCGGCCCAGTAGGCGGCATGCCCACGGGGCGTATCATTTCGCGAAGTTGTTCGTGAGTTCCCAGGGGCCGGTAAACAAAGGCTCTTCCCCAATAGGCCTCCACCAGACGCGACGAATAGCACTTGTCGCTTTTGCTGACGTCAAACCTGACCCGGATGGACCAGGAGTTCGACTCCAGAAATTCGGAGTAAGAGAGCTCGATTTGCCAACGTGGGTCTTCGTGAGGCTTGTTGGGTACGAGGATCTCATTCAACGAGCGTGCGCCCTGCGTATCCCTGAATGTACGTGTGTTGAAAGGGTGCGCATCGACGGCCTTGTAGATGGCTTGCCGATCGAGAATCAGCCCGGGTGTTTCGTACAGCTGCCGGGCTGCATCGATCATCTGCTTGATCTCCGGCGAAAGCTCCTCAGCCATCGTTCGCCCGGAAAGGCTGAATTGGGGAGAAGGTAGCGCGGTTGACTCATTCGCCTGAGCCCAGGCACCCATGGTTGTCGCACTCAGCCACAGGAGTGCAGGATATCTTTTCACGTGATAGCACCAAATTCGGTATCCCATTGATTTTTCCTTTGCTCTTTAAAAATCGACGCCCTTACAGTTCGCAAAGTTCGAGGTGCGCAATTCACCGCTCCCTCAGGCTTTCGCCGGTCGCCCGCTGAACCGGGCTGAGCAAGAACTCGATGATTCGCCGCTTGCCCGTCTTGATCTCCGCTGTGAGATTCATCCCAGGGGAGAGCTTGATCGGCCTGCCATCCACATCGATGGTTGTGCTGTTGAGGTTGAGCGTCACTGGGAAGATCGCCCCGCGCTTCTCGTCATTCACCGCATCCGCCGTCATCGTCTTCACGGTCGCATTCACCGTGCCGTAGCGCGTGTACGGGAACGTCTCCAGCTTGATCTCCGCTTCCTGCCTCGGGCTCACGAAGCCGATATCCTTGTTCTCCAGCGTCACCTCGGCCGTCACCTGCGCCCCGTCGGGCACGATCACCATCAGGGGCTGCGCTTCCGTGACCACCCCACCTTCGGTGTGCACGGCGAGTTGCTGCACCGTACCCGTCACGGGGGCCTTGAGCGTGGTCAGCTGCTCGCGCTGACCGGCCTTGGCCAGGTCCTGCGTGCCTTGCTGCCGCTTGAGTTCGCCTGCCGCTTCTCGCGCCCTCAGGCTGTGCTTGGTCTCGGCGATGTAGGCCGCCTTCGTCTTCTCGCTCTCCCTCAGCGTGGCGTTGGCCTCCGCCAATCTCGCCAGCTGCGTCGCTAGATCCCGCTCCATCTCGATGCGCTCGCGCGTGCGATCCTGGTTCGCGTGGCTGGACATAAAGCCCTGATCCGCCAATTGACGGAAGTCAGCCTCCCGCTGTCTTGCGATGGGGAGCGTTGTCTCCAGCTTGGTGACTACTTCGCGCGCGGTCGCTATCTCGGCCTGGCGTCGATTGATCTCCGCGGCTGCCTTGGACAGCTTGGCCGTGATGTCGCTCCATTCGTCACTCAACTCCGCGCGGGCCGAGCTCAGGTCTTCATCGGTCCACCCCGAAGGAATGGCATTGCCTAGGTCTGGAGCGCGCAGCTCGGAGGCGGTGGAAGTATTCATGGCCTTCAGCAGCGCCCGGGTACGCATGACCTCGGACTGCGCGGACTTCAACAGTTCATTGATGTTCGTCCTGTCGGCCGTGGCCACCGTGGGATCGAGTTCGACTAGCGCTTGCCCTGCTTCGACATGGTCGCCATCCCTGACCAGCACCCGCTTGACCACGCTGACCTCCAGCGGCTGGATGATCTTGGTGCGCTCGCTCACGATGATCTTGCCGGGTGCCACGGCCACGATGTCGATCTGCCCGAAGATGGACCAGGCCAGCGCAATGAGGAACAGCGCGATCAGCGCATAGGCCAGTCGCCGAGGTGCGGGGTGTACAGGGGTGTCTTGCAAGCTGAGTGCCGCCGGCAGGAAGGCGGCCTCATCGGCCAGGCGCCTGGGCCCGGCCAGTTCGTGGCGGTGCTTCCAGGCAGCCTTGAAGATGGCCTTGTAGCGCCCCAGCAGCTCGAAGGCCGGGTGCCGCATGTCGCGCGCATGAGGCGCATTGGCTGCTGGCGCCGTTGTAGAAACCTCCGGCGTCATGCTGGTGCTCCCGATCCAGCCCCGTCATTCATCTCTGTCGGATGCCCGCCACCCTGCATGTTCCACAGGTGCGCATAGATGCCCTTGGGCCGATTGAGCAGGCTCTCGTGCGTGCCGCCTTCGACAATCTTGCCCTTGTCCATCACGATGATGCGGTTGGCGTGCCGCACGGCACTCAGCCGGTGCGCAATGATGAAGACAGTGCGCCCCTTGCAGATGTGCGCCATGTTGCGCTGCACGATGGCCTCGCTCTCGTAGTCCAGCGCGCTGGTGGCCTCGTCGAAGATCAGGATGCGCGGATGGGTAAACAGCGCCCGGGCAATGGCGATGCGCTGGCGCTGGCCACCGGAGAGGCTGGCTCCTTGTTCGCCCACCATGGTGTCGTAGCCCTCGGGCAGCTCGCTGATGAACTCATGGGCGCCGGCCAACTGGGCCGCATGGATGATGGCTTCGAGCGGCACTGCCGGATCGACGATGGCGATGTTCTCGCGCACGCTGCGGTTGAAGAGGGTGTTCTCCTGCAAGACCACGCCCACTTGCCTTCTCAGTTGTGCCGCGTCGATGAGGCTGATGTCGATGCCGTCGACCAGCAAGCGTCCCTGCTCGGGGGCATACAGGCGCTGGATGAGCTTGGTCAGCGTGCTCTTGCCGGAGCCTGAGCGCCCGACGATGCCGATGACTTCGCCGGGGCGCACATCGAGGCTGACGCCGTTGAGAACCGGAGCCGCTTCGGGACGGTAGCGGAAGGTCAGGTTGTCCAGGGTCACACGGCCCTTCAGGGCTGGGAGCTGGGCTGCGGTGCTCGGCGGGACTTCGGTGCGGGTGTTGAGGATGTCGCCCAGGCGCGCCATGGAGATGCCGGTCTGCTGGAAGTCGGTCCACAGCTGAGCCATGCGCATGATCGGCTGTGACACCCGCTGCGCGAACATGTTGAAGGCGACGAACTGGCCGACCGTGAGGTCGTTGTTCATCACCAGGTGCGCGCCGTACCAGAGGGTGGCGGCATTGACGAGCTTGCCGATGAGGTTGACACCTTCATGCGCCCAGCTCGCAAGGTTCTGGGTGCGGAAGCTGGCCGAGATGTAGGCAGCGAGCTGGTTGTCCCAGCGGCGCCCGAAGGCCGGCTCGAGCGCAGTGGCCTTGACGGTCTGGATGGCGCTGACGGTCTCCACCAGCATGGCCTGGTTCTCGGCGCCGCGCGCGAACTTCTCGTCCAGGCGGCTGCGCAGGATGGGCACGACCGCCAGGCTCAGGCCGAAGTACAGCGGCATGCTCGCGAGCACGATCAGGGTCAGGGGCACGCTGTAGAACAGCATGACGGCCACGAAGACGATGGAGAAGACGACGTCCAGCAGCACTGTCAGGGCATTGCCGGTCAGGAAGCTGCGGATGTTCTCGAGTTCGCGTACGCGGGCGACGGAATCGCCGACCCGC
Organism: Variovorax sp.; assembly: GCF_965279555.1. NCBI lineage: Bacteria > Pseudomonadati > Pseudomonadota > Betaproteobacteria > Burkholderiales > Comamonadaceae > Variovorax > Variovorax sp. Next base: position 4,067,661 of record NZ_OZ257247.1, read on the forward strand.
CTGGCCTGGAAGTAGGCCATGGGCAATTGCACGAGGTGGCGGAACAGGCGTGCACCAAGTTCGACGTCGATACGGTTCGTGGTGTGGCTGAAGACGTAGCTGCGAAGACCATTGAGCAACGATTCGAAGATGACCACGACCACCAAGCCGATGACCAACACGTCCAGCGTGGTCAGGCCGCGGTGCACGAGCACCTTGTCCATGACGACCTGGAAGAACAGCGGGCTGACCAGCGCGAACAGCTGCAGGATGAAGGAGATGAAGAGCACTTCACCCAGCAGCTTCCTGTGCTTGACGAGGCTGGGGATGAACCAGGAGAAGTCGAACTTGGCAAGCTCGCCCGCGAGGCTGGCGCGGCTGGTGATGAGGATGAGTTCGCCCGTCCAGTGCGCAGCGAAGACTTCCAGGGGTTCGATGACGGGGCGGCCGTTCGAGGAAGAAGGGTCCTGCAGCAGGACGCGTTGAGCGTCGCACTGGGCCAGGATGACGAAACGCTCACCGCCGCCTTCGCCTCGAAGCACCGCGAGGGCCGGTAGCGGCGTCAGGGACAGGCGGTCAAGCGAGGTACGGGAGGACTTGGCTTTAAGGCCCAAGTGCTGGGCTGCGCCCAGCAGCGTGGCGGTGTCGATGGGCTCGGAAGGCGTCAGGCCCAGTTGATGCGCGAGAAGCGCAGCATCGGCTGCGATCTGGTGGAATCGTGCAACTGTGCACAACGCGGCAAGGGACGGATGCGCAACGACTCCCGCTTCAGGGACCCTTTGCGGCGGCGCGCCATCCTCCCCGTGCTGCTGCACGACCACCCCTATTCCCATTTGAAATCCCTCGAATGTTCTTCTGAAACATCAAGATACGCAGAAAAAATGAACAAATTATGTCGATGGCGCGACTGGAATGCTGCGAACCAATGACTGCCGAGTGACAGTCGTAACTCAATCATCGGAAGAGTAAGGTCGCAAACGATTAGCAACGCGGTTGTGAGAGGTTTCCGCACAACGCCCCAGGAATCGGTCGATTAGGACTTGGCCGTCGACACGACGGCTCACATCATCGTGGCCACCGAGGCGGTCAACTGTGCCTCGTATGCGCGCAAGTTGCCTGCAATGCTGGCAACGGTACATCAGACGTCGGCAAAGCTACCCCGGCAGACCCTGGCCGATGCGAGCTATCGCACGAGGCGGTGTTCGCTTGCCTTGAGAGCCTGATAGGCTTGGTTAGTTGTAGCCTTGGGCCGAGAGGGCCAGAAGCACCCGGCAATCAACGAGGCCTCGCTGCCGTTGACTGGAACGATGGCGCAGAAGATGAGGACCCCAGGCCCAGCAGGCTTACCCACGACGCAAATGGCTTGTCGAGCCGCCCAATGGCTAGATCAAGTACGTGCTGGGGTTTTCTGGCAGTTACGCATGCGTGGCCTGCAGAAAGTGCAAGCCGAGTGGAGACTCGTTTGCATGGCGCTGAATCTGCGACGGATAGCAGTGATGCTGCCGGCCTGAGATCCTAGTGTGATGGCCTGCGGGCCCATCAAACCACGCACTCGCTAAGTCGTCACGGCCTGTATGCGGCTGCCATCCACCGCAGCATACAAGGGCTTGTAGCCAATTGCTTCTGCACTTCAACTGTCGCGGTCATCCTTCTGCCGCCCAGACTCCAACAAGCTGGGTATGACACGCCGAAGTCTTCCGATGTGTTTTTCTCCTGAGATGCGCTGAACTTTTTCGGCAGATATGCATCGTCATGGCCGAGTCACGTGACGTCTTTAGATTTCACCTCCGGAACACCTGCGCATCAAGCGCACTACTCAAACAAACCCTCCGGAGGGAGTCGCATGACCCAACGCTTCATTGCCCCAGCGCTGCTGGGCGCTTCGCTATTGCTGTCCGCCTGCGGCGGCAGCAACCACGGCCCTCAACTGCTGCCGATTCTTCCGCAGCAACCCGCCGCCGCACAGCCCCAGAAAAACATTCTGTTCTTCCTGGGCGACGGCATGGGCATCACCACCATGACCGCCGCGCGCATCTACAAGGTCGGCGAAGACGGCGACCTGACGATGGACACGCTGCCCGAGACGGCCTTCGTCCACACCTATTCGAACGACGCCCAAGTGACCGACAGCGCGCCGTCGATGTCGGCCTACATGACCGGCGTGAAGATGAACAACGAAGTCATCTCGATGAGCCCCGAAACCAAGGCCACCGACGCCTCGGGCAAGGCCTACCACACCAACTTCGACAGCACCTGCCCCTCGGGCAACGGCCAGGCCGTGGAAACGCTGCTCGAGCAGAGCAAGGCCAAGGGCTACGCCACCGGCGTGGTGACCACCACGCGCATCACGCACGCCACGCCCGCCGCCACGTATTCGCACGTGTGCCACCGCGACGCCGAAAACACCATCGCCGCTGCGCTGGTGCCCGGCGGCGCCGGCTACAACGCGAAGCTGGGCGACGGCATCGACGTGTTCTTCGGCGGTGGTACGGATTACTTCCTGCCCAAGGTCAACAAGACCGACAAGGACAAGATCGGCAAGCGAAACGACGACCGCGACCTGACCGCCGAACTGAAAGTGGCCAAGTACAGCTACGCCGCCAACAAGAGCGAGTTCGACAAGCTGCCCGTCGACGGCACCACCAAGATCGCAGGCCTCTTCACCAAGAGCCACATGGCCTACGATCTCGACCGCGACGCCACCGAGGAGCCGAGCCTCGCCGAAATGACCGGCAAGGCCATCGACGCCCTGGCCGCGCGCAAGAAGGGCTTCTTCCTGATGGTGGAAGGCGGGCGCATCGACCATGCGCTGCACGCCACCAACGCACGCCGCGCGCTGCAGGACACGAGCGCCTTCGATGACGCCATCAAGCTCGCGCTCGACAAGATGCAAGCCATCGACCCGGGCCTGAAGAACACGCTGGTGGTGGTCACGGCCGACCATGACCACACGCTGCAGCTCAATGGCTATGCCGCGCGTACCGGCAAGACCGAGCCGGGCAAGCCGGGCGTGCTCGGGCTGGTGAAGAACTACGCAGATGCCAGCAAGAACAGCACGGACGTGAACGGAAAACCGTACACCATCATCGGCTTCGGTAACGGCCCACACCGCACTGCACGCGACTTGGCAATCGACGAATTCGATCTGAACAAGCCCGACTATCAGCAGGAAGCCGTGGTCCCGACGCAGGCGAACAGCGACTCCGAAACCCACGGCGGTGCCGACGTGTTCCTCGGCGCACAAGGCCTGGGCGCCGACAACTTCTCCGGCGTCATCACCAACACCGACGTGTTCGGCCTGATCAAGAAGGCGGTCGGCCTGTGAGGGGCAACCAGCGCTCATCGACGAACACCAACATGAACACGACCATGAACCGCATCACCCGCAAAACCCGCCTGGCCGCCGCCCTCTTCTGCGCCGCCGCCGGCACCCTGGCCGGCAGCGCGCACGCCGCCGGCGAAGCCAAGAACGTCATCTTCTTCCTCGGCGACGGCATGGGCCCGGTCACCGTGACCGCCGCGCGCATCTACAAGGGCGAAAAGCAACTGGCAGCCAAGCCCGGCTCGCTGGTGAGCCCGGAGCGCGCCAACCTCGTCATGCAGTCGCTGCCCTATGCGGCACGCGTGAAGACCTATTCGCTCGACGGCCAGACCACAGACAGCGCCCCTTCGATGGCCGCCTACATGACCGGCGTCAAGATGCGCAACGAGGTGATCTCGATGTCGAGCGACACCATGGCCTACGACAGCACCGGCAAGCAGTACTACAACGGCGAGAACACCACCTGCCCGCCGACCAACGGCAAGGCCGCCGACACGCTGCTCGAGCTGGCCAAGGCCAAGGGCCGCGCCGTGGGTGCGGTGTCGACCACGCGCGTCGGCCATGCCACGCCGGCCACCACCTATGCCCACATCTGCAATCGCAACGGCTACAACACCATTGCCGAGCAGAGCGTGCCGGGCCATGCCAACTACAACCCGAAGCTGCTCGACGGTGTCGACGTGCTGATGGGTGGCGGCCAGCGCAACTACCTGCCGACGGGAAGCACCAAGCGCACCGACGGCGTCGATCTCGTGGCCGCGATGACGGCCAAGGGCTACACCTATGTCGACTCCGGCACCAAGCTCAAGGCTGTCGACACGGCCGCCACGGGCAAGCTGCTGGGACTTTTCTCCTCGAGCGAAATGGCCTACGAGCTGGACCGCGTCAAGCAGAACCTCGACCAGCCCAGCCTGTCGGACATGACGGAGAAGGCGCTCGGCGTGCTCAGCAAGAACGACAAGGGCTTCTTCCTGATGGTGGAAGGCGGCCGCATCGACCACGCACTGCACGGCACCAATGCCAAGCGCGCGCTGGAAGACACGCTGGCCTTCGACGCAGCCATCCAGACCGCGCTCGACTTCATGAACAAGAAAGACCCGGGCCTGAAGAACACGCTGGTGGTGGTCACCGCCGACCATGACCATGCGATCGCCTTCAACGGCTATCCGAAGATCGGCAACCCGATCCTCGGCCTGGTCAACGGCTACGCCGACGGCAAGCCCACGAAGGCGGCGGATGGAAAGCCGTACACCACGCTGGTGTTCGGCAACGGCGGACGGCCCAACGCGACCGCCGGCAGCGATGTCAACGCGGAAGACAGCAACAAGAAGTGGATCGCGCCCGCGCGCGCCGCTTCGCGCGACGACCAGACCGCCATGGACACCACCGACGACAACTTCCTGCAGGAAGTCGGCATCAACCTGGGTTCGCCCGGCGCTGAAACCCACGGCGGCGGCGACGTGATGCTGTTCGCCGGCGGCGCCGGCTCGAAGATCTTCAAGGGCACCATGGAGAACATCAAGGTGTTCAACAAGGTCAAGGAAGCGGCCGGCCTGTGACCGCATCCGTGACGCTCAAGACGCTGCTGGCGGCAACGGCCCTCGTGGCCTTCCCGCTGGCGGCCAGCGCCGCGGGCGATGCCGAGGCGCCGGACCAGAACCTGCGCATCCAGCACCACATGATGTCGATCGGCAAGGACGGCGTGCAACGCGAAAGCCGCTACGCCGACCTGATGTTCCGCCGTGCCGGCTCGGTGTGGGTCGAGCGCGAATTGCCGCCCGCGCTGCGCGAAGACCACGACCACGAAGCCCGCGAGGGCAAGGTGCACATCGGCCACGCGCATGCGGACAACACGGCCGCCCCGCTGTGGGTGCGCCGCGACGCCGCAGGCAAGGTGCAGGTGGGCATGGTGCTGCGCGAGCAGCGCAAGCTGATCGACATCGACGCGGCCAACTACGGCAACGTCGGCTACAGCGGCTCGTGGGCCAACTCCTACTGGCTGGTCGATCCCGCGAGCTTCGCCCGCATGAAGGACCTGGGCGCGGCCGGCAAGGGCGTGCAACGCTACGAACTGCAGCAGGGCGAGGGCACGCTGCGGATCGAATGGGACACGGCCGGCCGGTATGCACGCAAGATCGAGCAGCGCAACGCGCGCGGTACCTCGATCAATGTGATGACCGCCTCGGCCATCCCGGCGCCGAAGACCTTGCCGTGGAAGGCCATCGAGGCCTACGAGCGCGGCGACTACTCGGACTTGCTGGACTGACCGGGTTCAGCCCAGCTTGCGCGGTGCTCCACGCATGGCCCCGAGCCCCTGAAAAGGCTGCGGGGCTTTTTCTTTGGGCTCAGAGAAAGCGCTCGAGCAGCTTGCGCGAGGCCCGGTCGAGCGTCTTCACATCGGGAATGCGGAACTGCACGCCGTGCGCGCTCGCAATGAGCAGCGCACCGCCTTCGAGCCGGCGGATGTCTTCCTCTGCCTTCAGAACGAAGGTGGTGTCGCCACGGTCGGTGCTGATGGTCCAGGTGCTGGGCACGCCGAAGCTCGACACACCATGCAGGCGCAGCAGCGTGGGCGCGAAATCGCGCACCGCGAGTTCTTCTTCTAGCAGCGCCTTGGCCTGTGCCGGCAGTTGATCGACGCTGTCGATCCAGACCAGCTCGCGCCCTTCGCTGCCGACAAGCGATACGCCGTGGCCCGGCGCGCTCAGCGGAAATGCCCGCACCGGCACGACGCCGACGTGGCGTTCGCCTTGCGCGTCGGTCAGTACGAGGCGCCCGAACGCGTCGCGCTCAAGCTGGAAGTCGTTGCTGCTGTTGGTATTCATGCGTCCCCCGCCGGATGGGCTGCGTGGGCAATGGGCAAAGGTGCCTGCGCGCTGGCGCGCTCGTCGGCGGCCCCTTCGCTCGCATCGTCGTCGGCCTGGCGCAGTTGCGCCTGGTAGAGCCGCCAGTAGGCGCCCTGCTTCGCCATCAGGGCATCGTGCGGCCCGACCTCGACCACTTCGCCGCGGTCCATGACCACGAGCCGGTCGGCCTTGCGCAGCGTCGACAGGCGGTGCGCGATGGCGATGGTGGTGCGGCCCTGCACGAGGTTGTCCAGCGCCTTCTGGATTTCCTTCTCGGTCTCGGTGTCCACCGCCGAGGTGGCCTCGTCGAGGATCAGGATGCGCGGGTCGATCAGCAGCGCGCGTGCAATGCTGATGCGCTGGCGCTCGCCGCCCGACAGGCCCTGCCCGCGCTCGCCCACCAGCGAGTCGTAGCCATGCTGCAGCCGCAGGATGAAGTCGTGCGCGTGCGCGGCGCGCGCGGCGGCCACGATTTCCTCGCGCGTGGCGTCGGGCTTGCCGTAGGCGATGTTCTGCGCAATAGTGCCGAAGAACAGGAACGGCTCTTGCAGCACCAGCCCCACGTGGCGCCGATAGTCGGCCACGGCGAAGCGGCGGATGTCGGTGCCGTCGACCTTGATGGCGCCGTCGGTCACGTCGTAGAAGCGGCAGATCAGGTTGACCAGCGTGCTCTTGCCCGAGCCGCTGTGGCCCACGAGGCCGATCATCTCGCCGGGCTCGATGACAAGGTCCAGGTCGTGGATGACGGCGCGCGAGCCGTAGCGAAAGCCCAGCCCGCTCATCTCGATGCGGCCCTGCACGCGCTCCACCTTCACCGGATTGGCCGGCTCGGGCACGTTGCTCACGTGGTCGAGGATGTCGAAGATGCGCTTGGCACCGGCCGCCGCTTTCTGCGTGACCGAGACGATGCGGCTCATGGAGTCGAGCCGCGTATAGAAGCGGCCGATGTACGCGATGAAGGCGGTGAGCACACCCACCGTGATGCTGCCGCGCGCCACCTGCCAGATGCCGAAGGCCCAGACCACGAGCAGGCCGATTTCGGTGAGCAGCGACACGGTCGGCGTGAACAGCGACCAGGTGCGGTTGAGCTTGTCGTTGACCTGCAGGTTGTAGGCGTTGGCGATGCGGAAGCGCTCGGCTTCGCGGCGCTCCTGGGCGAAGGCCTTGACCACGCGGATGCCGGGAATGGTGTCGGCCAGCACGTTGGTCACCTCAGACCAGACGCGGTCGATTTTCTCGAAGCCGGTGCGCAGGCGGTCGCGCACGACGTGGATCATCCAGGCGATGAAGGGCAGCGGCACCAGCGTGACCACCGCCAGCAGCGGGTTGATGGAGATCAGGATGGCCGCGGTCATCACGATCATCAGCACGTCGTTGGCGAAATCCAGCGCATGCAACGAGAGGAAAACGTTGATGCGGTCGGTTTCCGAGCCGATGCGCGCCATCAGGTCGCCGGTGCGCTTGCCGCCGAAATAGTCGAGCGGCAGGGTCAGCAGGTGCTCGTAGGTGGTGGTGCGCAGGTCGGCGCCGATGCGCTCGGAAACCAGCGCCAGCAGATAGGTGCGCGCCCAGCCCAGCCCCCAGCCCAGCAATGCAGCGCCGAGCAGGCCGCTCAGGTAGAGGCCCACGCGCCCCGAGTCGATCTTCTGCCCGTTCTGGAACGGGATCAGGATGTCGTCCATCAGCGGGATGGTCAGGTACGGCGGCACCAGGGTGGCGGCGGTGGAAATCAGGGTCAGGACAAACCCCAGGATCAGCTGCTTGCGATACGGCTTGGCAAAACGGCCCAGTCGCAGCAGCACCCAGGTCGAGGGTGGGGTCTGGAGTTCGGTGTCGGCAACGGCCGTGTCGTCGCCGTCCGCGGCCTCGACCACCTCGGGTGTCGCCTTGGCGACATCGGACATGCGCTGGCCAAAAAGCTTGAGCAGGCGCAGTGCCGCCACCTGGTTGGCCAGGGTGTAGCGCCAGCGGCCCAATCGGCCCGCGGAGCCCGTCAAATCAAGGGTTCCGACGCCGGAATGGTCTGAAAGACGCAGCGCCAGGGAGGCATCCGTCAGTGGCCACTCACGCCATTCGCCACCCGCCTCGAGCGCGATCAGGCGCCGGTCAGTGAGGGCGACTAGGCCGGAAGCGAAGCGAAGTTGGTCGTCGAGGTCAACCGACAGTATTACCAGAACGTTTTCCGCGACTGCGAGCCGGTTTTTCAGCGCGTCTGAAGCCGCCTCTGTTTCGCCCTCCCGGGTGCCGACTGGATCGTGATGTTGCATTGTGTTTCTTTGACTCTTGCCCGTCGCGGGCCGCATGGACCGCGTCATGGCGCCCTTGGTCGGGCGCCGATTCTGACCGATCGCCATGGGCGCGCTTGAAGGCGCCACAGTGCTCGGCCAAAGCACATCGAACGTTTGCATGACCCGTTTCGACGACATCCAATTGCTGCGCATCAATTATTTGCGCGGTCCCAATCTCTGGACCTACCGTCCGGTGCTCGAAGTCTGGCTCGATCTGGGTCAACTGGAAGACTACCCCTCCAACAAGATAGACGGCTTCACCGACCGCCTGACCGGGCTGCTGCCGGCGCTCATCGAGCACCACTGCGGCGTCGGCGAGCGCGGGGGCTTCATCCAGCGCCTGACCGAAGGCACCTGGTCGGGCCACGTGCTCGAACACGTGGTCATCGAACTGCTGAACCTGGCCGGCATGCCGACCGGCTTCGGGCAAACCCGCAGTACTTCCGAACACGGCGTGTACCGCATGGTGTTCCGGGCGCGCGACGAGCAGGTCGCCCGCGTGGCGCTCGCCGAAGGCCACCGCCTGCTCATGGCTGCCATCAACAACGACCCCTTCACCGCCGCCGACGTGCAGAAGGCCGTCGACGCGGTCAAGGCCAAGGTCGAAGACTGCTACCTCGGCCCGAGCACCGCCGCCATCGTGGCAGCCGCCACCGACCGCGGCATTCCCCACATGCGCCTGAACAGCGGCAATCTGGTGCAACTGGGCTACGGCGCCAACCAGCAGCGCATCTGGACCGCCGAAACCGACTACACCAGCGCCATCGGCGAATCGATCGCCAGCGACAAGGAACTGACCAAGTCCCTGCTCGCGAGCTGCGGCGTGCCCGTGCCCGAAGGCCAGGTGGTCGCCAACGCCGAAGAAGCCTGGGAAGCCGCCGAGGACATCGGCCTGCCGGTGGTCGTGAAGCCATCTGACGCCAACCACGGCCGGGGCGTCTCGCTCGAGCTGACGACCCGCGAGGAAGTCATTGCCGCCTTCGCGGTCGCCGAGCCCGAGGGCAGCGACGTGATGGTCGAGCGCTTCATCCGCGGCCACGAACATCGCCTGCTGGTGGTGGGTGGCGAAGTGGTGGCGGCCGCGCGCGGCGAGATCATCACCGTGACCGGCGACGGCCAGGCCACGGTGCGCGAACTGATCGAAAAACAGCTCAACAGCGATCCGCGCCGCGGCGCCGAGGAAGAGTTCCCGCTCGACGTGATCGTCATCGACACCGACGCCAAGCTGCAGCTCGAACTCAAGCGCCAGGAGCTGGACGCCGACGCCGTGCCGGCCGCCGGCCGCGTGGTCACGATCCAGCGCAACGGCAACATGGCCAACGACTGCACCGACCAGGTCCACCCCGAAGTCGCGCACGCCGCCGTTCTGGCCGCGCGCGTGGTGGGCCTCGACATTGCCGGCATCGACCTCGTGGCGCTGGATATTTCCAAGCCACTGGGCCCGCAGCGCGGCGCCATCGTCGAAGTCAACGCCGGCCCCGGCCTGCTGATGCACCTGAAGCCGGCCGTCGGTTCGCCGCGCCCGGTGGGCCGCGCCATCTGCGACCACCTGTTCCCCAACGACGCGCCCGGCCGCATCCCCGTGGTCGGCGTGGCCGGCTCACGCAACACCGCCGTGCTGGCGCGCCTTGTGGCGTGGCTGGTCGGCCTTGGCGGGCGCCACACCGGCCTGGCCTGCCGCGACGGCCTGTTCCTGGAGCGCCGCCGCGTCGACGCGCGCGACAGCGCCAACTGGGACGCCGGCCACCGGCTGCTCGTGAACCGCGCCGTGCAGGCCGTGGTGATCGAGAACGGCGCCGAGACCATCCTGCGCGACGGTCTGTCCTACGACCGCTGCGAAGTCGGCATCGTCACCGACCTCGACGGCTGCGAAGCGCTGGCCGACTACGACATCACCGAGAGCGACCAGATGGTCAAGGTGTTGCGCACTCAGGTCGACGTGGTGCTGTCCGAAGGCACCGCCGTGCTCAATGCCGCCGACGCCCGCGTGGCCGGCCTCGCGCCGCTGTGCGACGGCGCCGTCATCCTTTATGCGGCCGACCCGCAGGCCGCCGCGCTCACCGCGCACCAGGCCGCCGGCGGCAAGGCTGTGCTGGTGCGGCAGGACCGCGTGGTGCTGGCCAACGGCAGCAGCGAGTCTTTCCTGCCCGGCCTCGGCCGGCTGACCGTGTGGCGCGCCACCCATGCCGGCGTGAGCCTCGAGAGCCTGCTGGCCGCAGTGGCCGCGGCCTGGGCCATGGGCATTCCGCTGAACCTGATCGGCGCCGGCGTGGAGGCCTTCGAGGCCGACCTGCAGGCCGCGCTGGCCTCGCTTCAGCTGTCGCAGACCCAGCCCCTTCAACCCCAGCTGGCCTGAGCCACCGCGCCAGTCCGCAAGCAGTCCCACGCCGCCCATGAAAGTCACCCGCATCCGAGCCCTCCGCGGGCCCAACCTCTGGAGCCGCCACACCGCCATCGAGGCAGTCGTGGCCTGCCACGGCGACGAGAACGCCGTCAGCCGGCTCGCCGGCTTCGAGGACCGCCTGCGCGCCCGCTTCCCCACCATCGGCGAGCTGCACCCGATGGTGCTGGGCCAGCCGCTGGCGCTGGCCCACGTGCTCGAGAACGCCGCCGTCGCGCTGCAGGCCCAGGCCGGCTGCGCCGTCAACTTCGGCCACACCTCGCCCACGGTGGAAGAAGGCGTCTACCAGGTCGTGTTCCAGTACACCGAGGAGGCCGTGGGCCGCCGCGCCGCAGAACTGGCCGAGCAGCTGATCGCCGCCGCCCAGGCCGACACCCCCTTCGACGCCGAAGCCGCCATCACCGAACTGCGCGACCTCGACGAATCCGAGCGCCTGGGCCCTAGCACCGGCTCCATCGTCGACGCCGCCGTGGCGCGCGGCATTCCATACCGCCGCCTCACGAGCGGCAGCCTGGTGCAGTTCGGCTGGGGCTCCAAGCAGCGCCGCATCCAGGCCGCCGAGGTCGACAGCACCAGCGGCGTGGCCGAATCGATCGCGCAGGACAAGGAACTGACCAAGCAGCTGCTCAACGCCGCCGGCGTGCCGGTGCCGCTGGGCCGCCCCGTGCGCGACGCCGAAGACGGCTGGGCCGCCGCGCTCGAAATCGGCCTGCCCGTGGTGGTGAAGCCGCAGGACGGCAACCAGGGCAAGGGCGTCACGGTCAACATCAACTCGCGCGAAGAATTGTTCGCGGCCTACGACTCGGCCGCCGGCTACGGCGAGGTGATGGTCGAGAAGTTTCTTCCCGGCTTCGACTTCCGCCTGCTGGTGGTGGGCGACCGCCTTGTGGCCGCCGCGCGCCGCGATCCGCCGCAAGTCATCGGCGACGGCGTGCTCACCGTGCGCCAGCTGGTCGACACCGTGAACCTCGACCCGCGCCGCGGCGAGGGCCATGCCACCTCGCTCACCAAGATCCGCCTGGACGACATCGCCATCGGCCGGCTCGAATCGCAGGGCCTCACGCCCGACAGCGTGCCCGCGCGCGGCCAGCGCGTGGTGCTGCGCAACAACGCCAACCTCTCCACCGGCGGCACCGCCACCGACGTGACCGACACCGTGCACCCCGAAGTCGCGGCGCGCGCCGTCGACGCGGCGCAGATGGTCGGCCTGCACATCTGCGGCGTCGACATGGTCTGCGAGAACGTGCTGCGCCCGCTCGAAGAGCAGCACGGCGGCGTGGTCGAAGTGAACGCCGCGCCCGGCCTTCGCATGCACATCTCGCCTTCGTTCGGCCGCGGCCGCGCGGTGGGCGAAGCGGTGATGGACACCCTTTTCGCCCACGGCGACGACGGCCGCATCCCCGTGGTCGCCGTCACCGGCACCAACGGCAAGACCACCACCGCGCGCCTCATCAACCACTTGCTGGCTTCCAGCGGCCTGCGCACCGGCATGACCAACACCGACGGCGTGTACGTCGACGGCCGCCAGACCGACAGCGGCGACTGCAGCGGCCCCAAGAGTGCGCGCAACGTGCTGATGCATCCCGACGTCGATGCGGCGGTGTTCGAAGTGGCCCGCGGCGGCGTGCTGCGCGAAGGCCTCGGCTTCGACCGCTGCCAGGTGGCCGTGGTCACCAACATCGGCAGCGGCGACCACCTGGGCCTGAACTACATCACCACCGTCGAAGACCTCGCGGTGCTCAAGCGCGTGATCGTGCGCAACGTTGCTGCAGACGGCTACGCCGTGCTCAACGCCGCCGACCCGAACGTCGCGGCCATGGCGGCGGGCTGCCCCGGCCACGTGATCTTCTTCACCGCCGACCGCATGCACCCGGTCATGGCCACGCACCGCGCGCAGGGCAAGCGCACCGTGTACGTCGACCAGGACACGCTGGTGGCCGCCGAAGGCTCGTGGCGCGAACGCATCGCACTGCGCGACGTGCCCATCACCCGCGGCGGCACCATCGGCTTCCAGGTCGACAACGTGATGGCCTCGGTGGCCGCGGCCTGGGCCGTGGGCCTGGACTGGGACACCATCCGCAGCGGCCTCGCGAGCTTCATGAACGACGCCGCCGGCGTGCCCGGGCGCTTCAACGTCATGGACTACCGCGGCGCCACCGTGATCGCCGACTACGGCCACAACACCGATGCCATGCGCGCGCTGGTGTCGGCCGTGGACACCATGCCCGCGAAGAAGCGCTCGGTGGTCATCAGCGGCGCGGGCGACCGGCGCGATTCCGACATCCGCGACCAGACCGCCATCCTCGGCGAAGCCTTCGACGACGTGATCCTCTACCAGGACGCGGCGCAGCGCGGCCGTGCCGACGGCGAAGTCATGGCGCTGCTGCGCCAGGGCCTGCAGGGCGCGGCGCGCACGCGCTACGTCGACGAGATCCGCGGCGAGTTCGTCGCCATCGACACCGCGCTGGCCCGCCTGCAGCCCGGCGATCTCTCGCTGATCCTCGTCGACCAGGTCGAGGAAGCACTCGCTCACCTCGCACAGCGCATCGCAGCGGGCTGACGCCCGCCTTGCCGGACACGTCCCACACCGATGGGCGCGTCCGGCCCGGCCGCCGGGTGCGGCCTGTCCCACAGACGCGCACCCCACGCCGACACCACACTGTGGCTCCGGTCACGCACCTCCTTTCGCGGAGGGCGTGGCCCAACCAAGGAGCCCGCATGACAAAAACAGTTCGTTCCCTTCTCTCCGCCACGGCACTCTTCGCTGCCAGCGGCTTCATCGTTTTCGGCGCCCAGACGGCCAACGCACAGGCACCGGGCTCCGATGCACGGATGCAGAAGGAACGCGCCACCTGCGACGGCGTGCAGCAAGACCGCGCCGCCTGCCTGCGCGAAGCCGGCGCGGCACGCCAGGAGGCCAAGCGCAACGGCCTGACCACGCCCAGCGCCCCGCGCGAGCAGGTCAACTCCCTTGCCCGCTGCAGCGAGCAGCCCGGCCCCGACCAGCCCGAATGCGAAGCCCGCATCAAGGGTGGCGCGCGCACCACCACCGAAGGCAGCGTGATGGGCGGCGGCGTGATCCGCGAGACCGTGACGCCGCTGCCGGCACAGCCCGCACGTTGAACCCGGCACATTTCCGCCGGTCCAATATTTCCCGGTTTTTCTTTTAGCTCACTCCAAGGAGCCGTCCATGAAAAGCAATACGCGTTCGATCATCCTGGCCCTGTTCGCCGTAGGTGGGCTGACCGCCACCACGATCGCCTCGGCCGCAGGCGAATCCTCCCGCACCTATCAGCAGGAACTGGCGGTCTGCGGCCACAACCAGCAGGACCGTGCCGCCTGCATCCGCGAAGCCGGTGCGGCACGCCAGGCGGCCGCCCGCGGCGGCCTGACCAGCGCCCCCGACTACCGCGGCAATGCCCTCGCGCGCTGCAGCCTGCAGCCGCCGACCGAACGCTCGGCCTGTGAAGCCCGCGTGCTCGGCAGCATGGGCAACACCCGCACCATGGTCGACGGCAGCGTGATGGGCGGCGGCGTGATCCGCGAATCGGTCACCACAACCATGGTGCCGGTCGCGCCGGCGCCTGAACCGATGCCCATGCCGATGCCGATGCGGCCCATGCGCTGATCGGCTTTCCGGGCTGGTCCTCCGCAAAAGCAGGACCAGCCCGGTGTGCAATCGAGGGGAAACCCCAATGGATACCCTCCGTTGTCACAAGACTGTCATAAAAGGCAAAGGGGTGCTAGCTATAGTTCTCGGTCCCTGCCTACCGAGGAACCATCTCCCATGAATGCCATCAAGGTCGCTCGCCGATTCATAGAAACGGACCCGGCCAACGAATCGGCCAAGATTCTGGCCCAGCTCGTGTTGGCGCTCGAGTCCGAACGCAGCTTCGAGCTGATCACGCTCTACAACCTCGACTACAAGAGCTTCCAGCTTGCCATGGACATCCTGAAGGAATGGCGGCTCGACCGCTATTACGCCAGCAAGTCCAAGCTGTTCGACCTGTCCCTTCAGGTCAGCGAACTCGAAAAGACCAGCACCACGCCCGAAGCCTGAACCGGAACGGCCCCAGCGGCCGTTCTAGTTTTTTCGCGCTTCTTCCCGCTTCTTCATTTCCCCCAGCGCAGCACCATCGGATCGAGCCGCCTAGCGGTCTCGATCAGTCCGGCGCGCGTGTCGGGGTGCATCGGCGGCAACGGGTGACGCGGCGCTTCGCATGCGATCACGCCGCCTTCCTTCATGAGCGACTTGCAGGCCAGCAGGCCTGCTTGCCGGTTTTCGTAGTTGATCAACGGCAGCCACTGCTGATAGAGCGCGAAAGCCTTGTCGCGGTCGCCTGAACGGTGCGCCTCGATGATCGGCCTGATGCCGTCCGGATAGCCGCCACCGGTCATCGAACCGGTCGCTCCCGCATCGAGGTCGGGCATCAGCGTGATGGCCTCTTCTCCGTCCCACGGCCCTTCGATGGCGTCGCCGCCAAGGCGGATCAGCTCGCGCAGCTTCGACGCGGCGCCGGCCGTCTCGATCTTGAAGTACGCGACATGCTCGATCTCCCTGGCCATGCGCGCGAGGAACGGCGCCGACAGCACCGTGCCGCTGGCCGGCGCGTCCTGGATCATGATCGGAATGCCCACTGCGTCCGACAGCCGCGCATAGAACTCGAAGATCTGCGGCTCGGGCACGCGGAAGGTCGCGCCGTGGTACGGCGGCATCACCATCAGCATTGCCGCGCCCATGTCCTGCGCGCGGCGGCTGCGCTCGGCGCATACCTTGGTGCTGTAGTGCGTGGTGGTCACGATGACCGGCACCCGCCCCTTCACATGCTCGAGGATCGTGCGCGTGAGCACCTCGCGCTCCTCGTCGGACAGCACGAACTGCTCCGAGAAATTCGCGAGGATGCACAGCCCGTCCGAGCCCGCGTCGATCATGAAGTCGACGCAGCGCTTCTGGCTCTCGATGTCGAGCGCGCCCTGTTCGGTGAAGGTGGTGGGCACCACCGGAAAAATGCCGCGGTATCTGGGGGTCATGCTGGTGATTCAGTGTGAATGGCGGGGAACGGCGGCGCCGCGGCAGCCGACAAGAAAATCGAAGTCGCAGCCCTCGTCGGCCTGCAGCACGTGGTTGACGTAGAGCTTCTGGTAGCCGCCGCCGCGCGTGCTCATCGGCTGCGCGTCCGAAGCCGACAACGAAGCCAGGCGAGACGCCAGTTCCTCGTCACTGATGTCCAGATGCAGCCGCCCCGCATCGCAGTCGAGCTCGATCCAGTCGCCGTCGCGCACTGCCGCCAGCGGGCCGCCATCGGCCGCTTCCGGCGCCACATGCAGCACCACCGTGCCATACGCCGTGCCGCTCATGCGCGCATCCGAGATACGCACCATGTCTTTCACGCCCTGGCGCAGCAGCTTCGGCGGCAGCCCCATGTTGCCCACCTCGGCCATGCCGGGGTAGCCCTTGGGGCCGCAGTTCTTCAGCACCATCACCGAGCTCGCGTCTATGTCGAGGTCTTCGTCGACGATGCGCGCCTTGTAGTGCTCCAGGTTCTCGAACACCACGGCCTTGCCGCGATGCTTCAACAGCTCAGGCGTGGCAGCCGAGGGCTTGAGCACCGCGCCGCGCGGCGAGAGATTGCCGCGCAATATGCGGATGCCGCCATCGGCGATCAACGGCTTGTCGAGCGGCCGGATCACTTCGTCGTCGAGGCTCGGCGCCTCGCGCACGTTGTCCCAGATCGACTGGCCGTTGACGGTGAGCGCACCGGGATGCGGAAGCAGGCCGGCTTCGCCCAGCCTGCGCAGCACGGCGGGCAGCCCGCCGGCGTAATAGAACTCCTCCATCAGGAAACGCCCCGAGGGCATCAGGTCGACGATGGTCGGCGTGTGGCTGCCGATGCGCGTCCAGTCTTCCAGCTCCAGTTCGACGCCGATGCGCCCGGCAATCGCCTTCAGGTGGATCACCGCATTGGTCGATCCGCCGATGGCCGCGTTCACGCGGATGGCGTTCTCGAAAGCCTCGCGCGTGAGGATCTTCGACAGCGTGAGCCCCTCTTTCGCCATCTCGACCGCGCGCATGCCCGACATCTGCGCCAGCACATAGCGCCGCGCATCCACCGCCGGGATGGCCGCGTTGTGCGGCAGCGAGGTGCCCAGCGCCTCGGCCATGCAGGCCATGGTCGAGGCCGTGCCCATGGTGTTGCAGGTGCCTGCCGAGCGCGACATGCCGCCCTCGGCCGAGAGGAACTGGTGCAGGTTGATCTCGCCCGCCTTCAGCGATTCGTGCAGCTGCCAAACCGCAGTGCCCGAGCCGATGTTCTTGCCGTCGAGCTTGCCGTTGAGCATCGGCCCGCCGGTGACCACGATGGCCGGTATGTCGCAGCTCGCCGCGCCCATCAGCAGCGCGGGCGTGGTCTTGTCGCATCCGGTGAGCAGCACCACCGCATCGACCGGGTTGCCGCGAATGGCCTCTTCCACGTCCATGCTCGCGAGGTTGCGCGTGAGCATGGCGGTGGGCCGCAGGTTGGATTCGCCGTTGGAGAACACCGGGAATTCCACCGGAAAACCACCAGCCTCGGAGATGCCGCGCTTCACATGCTCCGCGATCTTGCGGAAGTGCGCGTTGCACGGCGTGAGCTCCGACCAGGTGTTGCAGATGCCGATGATCGGCCGGCCGTCGAACTCGTGGTCGGGAATGCCCTGGTTCTTCATCCAGCTTCGGTACATGAAGCCGTTCTTGTCGGCCGAGCCGAACCATTCGGTCGAACGAAGTTTCTTTGTCATGGGTTGAATCAGCGCCGTGGAGAGCGCGAGGTAAAGAAGCGTTGCAGCAAACAGAAGACGAACAGCAGCGCGCCGACCACGATGCGGGTCCACCACGAGCTCAGCGTGCCGTCGAATGAAATCAGCGTCTGGATGATCCCGAGCATCAGCACGCCGAACAGCGTGCCCGCCACATAGCCCACGCCGCCCGTGAGCAGCGTGCCGCCGATCACCACCGCCGCGATGGCGTCGAGCTCCAGCCCCACCGCATGCAGGCCGTAGCCCGAGAGCATGTAGAAAGTGAAGATCACGCCCGCCAGCGCCGAGCAGAAACCCGAGAGCGTGTACACGCCGATGAGCGTGCGGCGCACCGGCAGGCCCATCAGCATGGCCGAATGCTCGCTGCCGCCAATGGCATAAACCGCGCGTCCGAAGGGCGTGCAATGCGCGATGAAAATTGCCGCAAGCAGCACCGCCACCGCAATCACCGCGCTGATGGACACCGAGGCCTCGCCCCAGACCGGAATGCGGATCTGCGAGACCTCCGAATAGAACTCGTTGGTGATGCTGATCGAGTCGATGCTGATGAGGTAGCACAGCCCGCGCGCCAGGAACATGCCAGCCAGCGTGACGATGAAGGGCTGCAGCCGGTAGCGTTCGATCAGCAGCCCCATGAATGCGCCAAAGGCCGTGCCCATCACCAGCACCAGCGGAATGACCAAGCCGGGGCTCCAGCCGTGCTTTTCGACCAGCGAAGCCGACACCATGGTGGTCAGCGCGATCACCGAGCCCACCGACAGGTCGATGCCACCCGAGAGAATCACGAAGGTCATGCCCACGGCCACGACGATGAGGAAGGCGTTGTCGATCAGCAGGTTGAGGAACACCTGCGCCGAGAAGAAGCCGTCGTAGAAAACGGAGCCGAGCGTGGCCACCAGCACGAACAGCGAGATGGTCGCCGCCAGCGGCAGGTACTTGGGGTTGAGCCCCCTCTTGCGTCCTCTCCCGCGCGCGGGAGAGGGTTGGGGTGAGGGTGTCACGTCGATCACCGCGCTCATGACCGCGCTCCTTCATGCGCAGGCCGCTGCACCAGCGCCCGCACTTGCGCCCTGAACTCCGGCGACTGCAGCAGCATCACCGCGAACACCACGCCCGCCTTCACCACCAGGTTGATCTCGGGCGGCACGCCCAGCGAATAGATCGCATAAGTCAGCGTCTGGATGATCAGCGCGCCGATCACGCTGCCCACGAGGCTGAAGCGCCCGCCGGTCAGCGCCGTGCCGCCCAGCGTGACCGCCAGGATCGCATCGAGCTCGATCAGCTGACCCGCGTTGTTGCCGTCCGCGCTTTTCACGTTCGAGCTGATCAGCAGCCCCGCCACGCCGGCACAGGCACCGCAGAATGCATAGGCCCCGACGATCAGCCGCCGCGCCTGCACGCCCGCCACCCGCGCCGCCGTCGGGTTGATGCCCACCGCCTGGATGAACAGCCCCAGCGCGGTGCGCGTGATGGCCAGGTACAGCAGCACGAACACCGCCGCCGAGATGAACAGCGAGAACGGCAGCCCCAGCAGATAACCGCTGCCAAGGAAGAAGAAGGGCTTGTAGTAGATCGTGATGATCTGACCGTCGGCTATGAGCTGCGCGATGCCGCGCCCCGCCACCATCAGGATCAGCGTCGCGATGATCGGCTGCATGCCGACCTTGGCGACCAGCAGGCCGTTCCACAGCCCGCACAACAGCGCGATGCCGATCGCCGCGACGATGGCGAGCGACATGGGAAAGCGGCTCACGTCGCTGGCCACGGAGCCGCCGATCATCCAGGCCGCGAGCGCCGCCGCGATGGCCACCACCGCGCCCACGGAGATGTCGATGCCGCGCGTGGCGATGACCAGCGTCATGCCGAGCGACACGAGCACGAGCGGTGCGGCGCGGTTGAGGATGTCGATCAGGCTGCCGTAGAGATGGCCGTCGCGCCATTCGAGGTGGAGGAAGCTGGCGTTGAAGGCTGTGTTCACTGCGAGCAGGAGCACGAGGGTGATGATGGGCCAGGCGAGGCGATGGCTCATGAGAGATGAAAGGCGGTTCATGTGTTCTGCCTTGCTCCTTCCCCTTCCGGGGGAAGGCTGGGATGGGGGCATGCGGCGTCGAACGCCGCGCGAAGGTGACGGCCGCCTGCCCCCACCCCTGCCCTCCCCCGGAAGGGGAGGGAGAAAGAAAGGAGATGCATCATGCTGCCGCAATCATTTCGTAGACCTCGTCCTCGGTCGCCCCGCCAGGCAGCTCCCCCACCTTCTTCCGGTCCCGCAGCACCACGATGCGATGCGCCACGCGCACCACTTCGCTCATCTCCGAAGAGATGAAGATCACCGCCATGCCCGCCTTCGCGAGCCGCAGGATCTCTTCCATGATCTCCTGCTTGGCCGCCACGTCGATGCCGCGTGTCGGCTCGTCGAGGATCAGCAAACGCGGCTCTGTCGCGAGCCAGCGCGCGATCATGGCCTTCTGCTGGTTGCCGCCCGAGAGCAGCCCGATGGGCGTCTCGACGCTCGCCGTCTTGATGCCCAGCGACTTGACGAAACGCTGCGCCATCTCGGTCTGCTCCGCATGCGACAGGAAGCGCCGCGCGCCCAGCCGCGCCTGCAGGGCGAGCGCAATGTTCTCGCGCACCGACAGTTCCGCAACGATGCCGTCGGTCTTGCGCTCCTCGGGGCACAGCGCCAGGCCTTCGCGGATCGCATCGGCCGGATTCGAGAAACTGATGCAGCGGCCATCGACCTTCAGCACGCCACGGTCGGGCGACTCCAGCCCGAACAGCAGCCGCGCAAGCTCCGTGCGGCCCGCGCCCAGCAGGCCGGCAATGCCGACGACCTCGCCTGCACGCACGCGCAAGTCCGTCGCCTGCAGTTGCCCGGCTTGGCCCAGCCCCTCGGCCTGCAATAGCGCCGGTGCGGCTTCATCGAACGCAGGCAACGCCGCAGGCCGTGCCGACTGCGCCGCCAGCTCACGCCCCAGCATCGCGGCAATCAACGCCTGCGGACCCAGGTCGGCCGCCTTCCATTCGCCGATCCAGCTGCCATTGCGCAGCACCGTGATGCGGTCGGACACCGCGTACATCTGGTTGAGAAAGTGCGTGACGAAGACGATCGCCAAGCCCTCGCCGCGCAAACGCCGCAGCACCTCGAACAGCTTCTCGACCTCGTCGTCGTCCAGGCTCGAGGTCGGCTCGTCGAGGATCAGCACCTTCGACGACACACCCAGCGCCCTCGCAATTGCCACCATCTGCTGCACCGCCACCGAATAGCTCGACAGCAGCCGCGTCACGTCGATGTCCAGCCCGATACGCGCCAGCAGTTCTTCGGCGCGCCGGTTCACGCAAGCCCAGTCGATGCGAAAGCCCTGCGCCACACCGCAGCGCGGATAGCGCCCCGCGAACACGTTCTCCGCCACCGACAGGTTCGGGCACAGGTTCACTTCCTGGTAGACCGTGCTGATGCCCAGCTTCTGCGCCTCCAGCGGCGAATGCGGGTGAATCGGCTGGCCGTCGAGGAATATCTCGCCGCCGCTCGAGGGCAGCACGCCCGTCAGCACCTTGATCAGCGTCGACTTGCCCGCGCCGTTCTGTCCCATCAGCGCATGGATCTCGCCCGGATACAAGCGCAGTTGCACGTCGCGCAGCACCGGAATGCCGCCGAACTGCTTGTGGATGCCCTTGAGTTCCAGCACGGGCGAGGAAGTGTCGTCGTCAGCCATGTGCAGCCGTCACTTGTTCTTGTTGTAGACGTCGATGAACACCGCCGCCAGCAGCACAAGGCCCTTGATGACCTGCTGGTAGTCGATGCCGATGCCCAGGATCGACATGCCGTTGTTCATCACGCCCATGATGAAGGCGCCGATCACCGCGCCCATCACCCGGCCCACGCCGCCCGAAGCCGAGGCGCCGCCGATGAAGCAGGCCGCGATCACGTCCAGCTCGAAGCCCAGGCCCGCCTTGGGCGTGGCCGTGTTGAGCCGCGCCGCGAAAACCAGGCCCGCCAGCGCCGCCAGCGCGCCCATGTTCACGAAGGTGAGGAACGCCAGCCGCTGAGTCTTCACGCCCGACAGCCGCGCCGCCTTCTCGTTGCCGCCCAGCGCATAGATGCGCCGGCCGATGGTGGTGCGGTTGGTGACGAAGTCGTACACCACGATCAGCACCGCCATCACGATCAGCACGTTGGGCAGGCCCTTGTAGGTGGAGAGCAGGTAGCTGAAGAACAGGATGATGGCCGCGAAGAACAGGTTCTTCACCAGGAAGAAGGCATACGGCTCCTGCTCCATGCCGTGCGCCGCCAGCCTGGCGCGACCGCGCAGCTTGAAGAACACCAGCGCGACGGCGGCCAGCGCGCCGACGATCAGCGATGTGAGGCGCAGTGTGTCTCCGCCCAGCGGATCGGGAATGAAGCCCGAGCTGAGCCGCTGGAACTCCACCGGAAACGGCCCCACCGACTGCCCCGCCAGCAAGGCCAGCGTGAGCCCCTTGAACACCAGCATGCCCGCCAGCGTGACGATGAACGAGGGGATCTTGCGGAACGCCACGAACCAGCCCTGCGCAGCGCCGATGATGGCGCCCGCAAGAATGCTCACGATGGCCGTCGGCACGAAGTGCCACTCGTATTCCACCATCAGCACCGCCGCCAGCGCGCCGATGAAGCCGCACACCGAGCCCACCGAAAGATCGATGTGCCCCGCCACGATCACCAGCAGCATGCCCAGCGCCATGATGACAACGTAGCTGTTCTGCAGCAGCAGGTTGGTGAGGTTGAGCGGCCGCAGCAGCGTGCCGTCGGTCAGCACCTGGAACAGCACCATGATCGCGACCAGCGAGATCAGCATGCCGTATTCGCGCAGGTTGTTCTTCAGGAAGCCGGCATGCAGCCTGGCCGCCCCTTCCTGCACCGGCACCGCCGGCTTCATCGCGTTGACTTCAGGCTGCGACATGAACGGAACTCCCTGAACTCACGATGGCATGCATGATGCGTTCCTGCGAAGCCTCGGCCGCGGTGAACTCGGCCACGAAGCGGCCCTCGTTCATCACGTAGATGCGGTCGCACATGCCGAGCAGTTCCGGCAGTTCAGAAGAAATCATGAGAATGCCTTTGCCCTCGCTCGCGAGCTGGTCGATGATGGTGTAGATCTCGTACTTGGCGCCCACGTCGATGCCGCGCGTGGGTTCGTCCAGAATCAGCAACTCGGGTTTGGTGAAGAGCCACTTGCTCAAAACTACCTTCTGCTGGTTGCCGCCCGACAGGTTGACCACCAGTTGCTCCACGCCCGAGCAGCGGATGTTGAGTGCCTTGCGGTATTCGTTGGCCACCTTGAATTCGCGGCCGGTGTCTATCACCGACGAATCGGCCACCGCCTCCAGGTTGGCCAGGGTGATGTTCCTGCGGATGTCTTCCTCCAGAACCAGCCCCAGTCCCTTGCGGTCTTCGGTGACGTAGGCGATGCCGTGGTCGATGGCCTTGCGCACCGTGCTCACGTCCACCGGCTTGCCGTGCATGAACACGGAGCCGCTGATGCGCTGGCCGTAGGACTTGCCGAACACGCTCATGGCCAGCTCGGTGCGGCCCGCGCCCATGAGGCCCGCAATGCCGACGATCTCGCCCTGGCGCACGTTCAGGCTCACGCCCTTGATCTGTTCGCGGTCGGCGTGCAGCGCATGGTGCACGCGCCAGTCGCGCACCTCGAACACGGTCTTGCCGATCTTCGGCGCGCGCTGCGGATAGCGGTGCGCCATGTCGCGCCCGACCATGCCGCGGATGATGCGGTCTTCGCTGATAGGCTGCGCGCGGCAGTCCATGGTCTCGACGGTCGCGCCGTCCCGCAGCACGGTGATCGAGTCCGCCACCTTGGCGATCTCGTTGAGCTTGTGCGAGATCAGGATCGACGCAATGCCCTGGCGCTTGAGCTCCAGCAGCAGCATCAGCAGCGCGTCGCTGTCCCGCTCGTTGAGGCTGGCGGTGGGCTCGTCGAGGATCAGCAGCTTCACTTCCTTGGCCAGCGCCTTGGCAATTTCCACCAGCTGCTGCTTGCCCACGCCCAGGTCGGTGACCAGCGTGGTCGGCGGCTCCTGCAAGCCCACCTTGGCGAGCAGCTCGCGCGTCTTCGCATAGGCGGCGAACCAGTCGATCACGCCGCCGCGCGTGATCTCGTTGCCCAGGAAGATGTTCTCGGCAATCGACAGCAGGGGCACCAGCGCCAGCTCCTGGTGGATGATGATGATGCCGAGCTTTTCGCTGTCGGCAATGCCCCGGAAGCGGCGCACCTCGCCCTCGAAGCGGATCTCGCCCTCGTAGGAGTCGCACGGGTAGACGCCGCTCAGCACCTTCATGAGCGTCGACTTGCCCGCGCCGTTCTCTCCCACCACGGCGTGGATCTCCCCGGCGCGCACGCCGAGGTTGACATTGCTCAGCGCCTTCACGCCGGGAAACGTCTTGGTGATGCCGCGCATCTCGAGGATGGCGCCGGCATCGGCGAGGCTGCCTTCGATGCTCACTTGATCTGGCTTTCCTTGTAGTAGCCGCTGTCGACCAGCACCTGCTTCCAGTTCGACGCATCCACGCTTACCGGCTTGAGCAGGTAGGAGGGCACGACCTTGATGCCGTTGTTGTAGGTCTTGGTGTCGTTCACCTCGGGCGTCTTGCCCGAGAGCATCGCGTCCACCATCGACACCGTCACCTTGGCCAACTCGCGCGTGTCCTTGAAAACGGTCGAGGTCTGCTCCTTGCGCAGGATCGACTTGATGGAAGGCACCTCGGCGTCCTGCCCCGACACGATGGGCATCGGCTGCGAGCCAGAGCCGTAGCCCACGCCCTTGAGCGACGACAGGATGCCGATGGAGAGGCCGTCGTAAGGCGACAGCACCGCATCCACCCGGTCCTTGGTGTAGTAGGCCGACAGCAGGTTGTCCATGCGCGCCTGCGCCACCGCGCCGTCCCAGCGCAGCGTGCCGACCTTGTCCATGCCCATCTGCTTGCTGCGCACCACCAGCTTGCCGCTCTTGATGTACGGGTCGAGCACCGACATCGCGCCGTTGTAGAAGAAGAAGGCGTTGTTGTCGTCGGGCGAACCGCCGAACAGCTCGATGTTGAACGGCCCCTTGCCGCTCTTCAGGCCCAGCGCCGCCTCGATCGACTGCGCCTGCAGCACGCCGACCTGGAAGTTGTCGAAGGTGGCGTAGTAGTCGACGTTCTTCGAGCCCTTGATGAGCCGGTCGTACGCGATCACCTTCACGCCCTTGTCGGCGGCCTTCTGCAGCACGTCGGACAGCGTGGTGCCGTCGATGGCCGCGATGACCAGCACCTTCGAGCCCTTGGTCACCATGTTCTCGATCTGCGCGAGCTGGTTGGGAATGTCGTCGTCGGCGTACTGCAGGTCGGTCTTGTAGCCCTTGTCCTTGAAGTACTTGACCATGTTGGCGCCGTCGGCGATCCAGCGCGCCGACGACTTGGTGGGCATCGAGATCGCGATCAGGCCCTTGTCCTGCGCGCTGGCCAGCGGCGAGAAGCCGACGATGGCGAACGCGATGCCCGCGAGCGTGGCCTTGAGGAAGTTGCGTTTCATGTCGGGGCTTCCTCAGTACTTGCGGTTGGGAAACTCTTTGGCGGCAACTTCCATGGGGAAGATGCTCTCCACGGTCACGATGCGCTTGGGCAGCGTCTTGCCGTCCTTGATGTCCTTCACCGCCTGCATGAGCTGCGGGCCGAGCAGCGGGCTGCACTCCACCGACACGTTGAGCTTGCCGGCGATCATGGCCTCGAAGGCGCCCTTCACCCCGTCGATGGAGATGATGACGATGTCCTTCGCGGGCTTCAGGCCTGCCTCTTCGATGGCCTGGATGGCACCGATGGCCATGTCGTCGTTGTGCGCGAACAGCACATTGATCTTCTTGCCGTCGGCCTTCAGGAAGGCTTCCATCACCTCCTTGCCCTTGGCGCGTGTGAAGTCGCCGGTCTGCGAGCGGATGATCTTGAACTTCGGGTCGGCCTTGATGATTTCCTCGAAGCCCTTCTTGCGGTCGATGGCCGGGGCCGAGCCCACGGTGCCCTGCAGCTCGACGATGTTCACGTCGCCCTTCTGGTCCTTCATCTTCTCGACCAGCCAGCGGCCGGCCTTGCGGCCTTCCTCGACGAAGTCGGAACCCATGAAGGTCACGTAGAGCGAGTCGTCCTTGGTGTTGACGGAGCGGTCGGTCAGCACCACCGGAATCTTCGCGGCCTTGGCCTCGCGCAGCACGGTTTCCCAGCCCGACTCCACCACCGGCGAGAAGGCGATCACGTCGACCTTCTGCGCAATGTAGGAGCGGATGGCCTTGATCTGGTTCTCCTGCTTCTGCTGCGCATCGGAGAACTTCAGCTCGATGCCGGCGTCCTTGGCGGACGACTTGATCGACTCGGTGTTGGCGGTACGCCATTCGCTTTCGGCGCCCACCTGCGCGAAGCCCAGCACGAGCTTCTTCTGTGCGAAGACGGACACGGGCAGCATGCTGCCCAGGGCTGCGGCGGCGAGCGCGGTGTTGAGGGTGCGGCGATTCATGGTCATGGGATGTCTCCTTCTTGATGTCGCGAGGACTTGCAGTTGGCTGTTGGTAGTGATGAACGAAACCCCGTCAGGTCAGGCCAGCATGTAGCCGGTCTTCACCGTCGTGTAGAACTCCGCGGCGTGGCGCCCTTGTTCGCGCGGCCCGTAGCCCGACCCCTTGCGGCCGCCGAAGGGCACGTGGAAGTCCACCCCCGCGGTCGGCAGATTGACCATCGTCATGCCGACCACGGCATGGCGCCTGAAATGCATGGCGTGCTTCAGCGAATTGGTGCAGATGCCCGCGCACAGGCCGAAGGGCGTGTCGTTGCACAGCGCCAGGGCCTCGTCGTAGTCGTCGGCGCGCAGCACGCAGGCCAGCGGGCCGAAGACTTCCTCGCGCGCGATGCGGTGCGAAGGCTTCGCCAGGAACAGCGCGGGGCTCATGTAGTGGCCGCGGGTGGCGCGCTCCAGCGCCTCGCCGCCCCAGACGTGCTCGGCGCCTTCTTCGCGCGCGATGCCGACCCACGCGAGGTTCTGCGCCAGGCGCTCCTCGTCGGCCACCGGGCCGATGTCGATGCCGCGTTCCAGCGCATGGCCGATCTTCAGCGCCTTGAGCCGCTGCCGCAGCTTTGCCACGAAGGCGTCGTGTACTGCCGCTTCGACGATGAGCCGGCTAGACGCGGTGCAGCGCTGGCCGGCGGAAAAATACGCCCCCTGCACCGCGCAGTCGACGGCGCGGTCCAGGTCGGCGTCGGCCAGCACCACCAGCGCGTTCTTGCCGCCGGTCTCCAGCTGCACCTTCGCGCGCCTCGCGGCGGCGGCCTGCAGAATGCGTTCGCCGTTGGCCGCCGAGCCCGTGAAGCTCAGCGCATCGACCAGCGCGCTGTCGACCAGCGCCTGCCCCACTTCGCGGCCGCTGCCCATCACAAGGTTGAAGGCGCCGGCCGGCAGGGCGGCGCGGCTGATGATCTCGGCCAGCACCCAGCCGCAGGCCGGCACCAGCTCAGCCGGCTTGAACACCACGCTGTTGCCGTGGGCCAGGGCGGGCGCGATCTTCCACGCGGGAATGACGAAGGGCGAGTTCCACGGCGTGATGAGCCCGACCACGCCCACCGGCTCGCGCGTGACGTCGACCTGCACGCCCGCGCGCACCGAGGCCACGTTCTCCCCGCCACCGCCGCCTGCGCCGCTACGGATGGCCTCACCCGCGAAGAACTTGAAGATCTGGCCGGCGCGGGCCACTTCGGCCACGGCCTCGGGCAGCGTCTTGCCTTCCTCGCGCGCCAGCAGCAGGCCCAGGTCGTCCTTGCGCGCCAGCAGCTCGGCGCCGATACGGTCGAGCACATCGGCGCGCCGCTGCGGCGTGCTGTGGCTCCAGTGCGGAAAGGCTTCGGTGGCAGCGCGGATGGCGGCTTCGGCCTGGCGACGGTCGGCGCGTGCGTACTCGGCCACCACTTCGCTGGTGTCCGAGGGATTGGCGCTCACACCGGTGGTCGCGCTGGTTTCCCAACGGCCATTGATGTACTGCCGCACGTTCAGATGAATCTCGCCGTGAATCACCGTGGCGTCGACCTTGTCTCTGTTGTTCTTGAAGTGAGGGCAGTCTAAGAACAGAATCGATATCGATCCAATCGTTTTTTACGCAAAATGCATATCAATCGCTGGATTCTGGAAAACCCGATCAGTCCTTGGTCTTAAGAAAAATGACGAACTACAACCACTGGTTCATCCGCGCCCGGCTCAAGACGCGGCAACTGCTGCTGCTCGTGGCCCTGGCCGAGGAAGGCAACATCCACCGCGCGGCGCAGGTGCTCAACATGACACAGCCGGCCGCCTCCAAGCTGCTGAAAGACCTGGAAGACGTGCTGGAGGTGCCGCTGTTCGACCGCCTGCCGCGCGGCATGCGCCCGACCTGGTACGGCGAGACCATGATCCGCCACGCCCGCGTCGCGCTCGCGAGCCTGAACCAGGCGCACGACGAACTCACCGCACTCAAGGCCGGGCGATTCGGCCAGGTGAGCGTGGGCGCCATCACCGCGCCGGGGCTCACGCTGCTGCCGCCGGCCGTGGCCATGGTCAAGCGCGAGCAGCCCGACCTGCGCGTGTCGCTGGAGATAGAGACCAGCCCGGTGCTGATCGAGCGGCTCGAGCAGGGCAAGCTCGACATCCTGGTGGCGCGCCTGTTTGCCGAGCACGACAAGTCGCAGCTGCGCTACGAGGCTTTGAGCGAAGAGCCGGTGTGTGCGCTGGTGCGGCCGGGCCATCCGCTGCTGGGCGTGAGCAGTCTCACGCTGCGCGACGTGGTGAGCGCCGGCTGGATCGTGCCGCCCGCTGGCAGCGTGCTGCGCCACCGCTTCGAGCTGATGTTCCAGGAAGAAGGCCTGGCACCGCCGACCAACACCATCGAGAGCCCTGCCCTGCTCTTCATCACGCGCATGCTGCAGCAGAGCGACATGGTGGCCGTGCTGGCCACCGACGTGGCACGCTACTACGCATCGCACGGCATCGTGTCGCTGCTGCCGCTGAATATGCCCTGCCACATGGACGCCTTCGGCATCATCACGCGCACCGACCGGCTGCTGTCGCCGGCGGCCAGGGTGATGATGAAGGCGCTGAAGACGGCCAGCGCCAGCGTCTACGGGCGCAAGCTGGAGATGGAGATCGACTGACCGGATTCATTCGAGGAATGCCGCGGAACCGGCTTTGCCGGGCCGCAGGCATTGCCCCTGGGCGAGGGGGTTGGCGAAGCGACACGAAGTGCGCAAAGCCTGGGGGAGTACCTGATTAGGTCCAGCCGGCGTCCACTGTGAATTCCTGAGCCGTACACATCTTCGCGTCGTCGGATGCCAGGAACAGCACCATGCGCGCGATGTCTTCCGGCATCAGCTTGTCGGGCAGGCACTGGTTGCGGTGCAAGGCCTTCTCGCCTTCTTCGTCGAGCCACAGTTTCACCTGCCGCTCGGTCATCACCCAGCCGGGCGACACCGTGTTGATGCGGATGCGGTCGCGGCCCAGATCCACCGCCAGCCCGCGCGTCAGGCCGTTCACCGACGACTTGGCAATCGCATAGCAGGGGTAGCCCGAGCCCTTGGTCTGCCAGCCCGTGGAGCCCAGGTTCACCACCGAGCCGAAGCCCAGCCGCTTCATGCCCGGTACCACCGACTGGATGGCGAACAGCGCCGGCCGCTCGTTGATGGCCATGCGGTTGTCGTAGTAGTCGGGCGTGACCGACTCGAGCGTGTGGCGGTCGTCGCTCGCCACGTTGTTGACCAGCACCGCGAAGTCGCCGAGTTCGCCCGCCGCATCGGCAATGGCCTGCTGCAGCGCGGCGATGTCGCGCACGTCGCACGTGCGCCACCACGGCGCCGCATGGCCGGCCGCCACGATCTGCCGCGCGAGTTCCGCGCTGGCGCTCTCGGCGATGTCGACGAAAGCCACGCGCGCGCCCTGCGCCGCGAATGCCGAGACGATGGCCGCGCCGATGCCGCTGCCGCCGCCGGTGACGAACACCGTGCGGTCCTTCAGGCTCGGATGAATGGAAAGCTGTGGGGAATTCAAGAAAAGGTCTCCAGAAGCCCGGCAAGTGACATTGCAATATGCATATCAATCGATGCCAGTATTTTTAATTTCAGTTATCAATATGCCTTGATACGATCCGCCGCGTCAAGAAGACATGACACCGAGCAACGGAAACAACAAATGAACAAGCACGAGACAAACACCTCTTCTTCTTCCCCCGCACCGGTCGTCGAAGGCGCGCCCGAATGCATCTGGCCCGCCGGCGCCAACCTCGGCGAAGGCACGCTGTGGTCGCAGCGCGAGCAGGCGCTCTACTGGATCGACATCCTCACGCCGCGGCTGTTTCGCCTGGACCCCGCCACCGGCGCGCAACGCACCTGGAGCTTCGACGAGGAGATCACCGCCATCGCCGAGCGCGCCTCGGCGCCGGGCCTCTTCATCACGCTGCGGCGTGGTTTCGCGTTGTTCGACACCACCGTGCCCGGCGACGAGGCGAAGCCGCGCTACCTGCACCAGCCCGAGACCGAGCGCACCGGCAACCGCTTCAACGACGGCAAGTGCGACGCCCGCGGCCGCTTCTGGGCCGGCAGCATGGACTTCGACTGCAAGGCCCCCACCGGCGCGCTCTACCGCTACGACGCCGACGGCCGCTGCACCCGCCACGACGACGGCTTCGAAGTGACCAACGGACCGACCTGGTCGGGCGACGGCCGCACCATGTACTTCAACAACACGGTGCTCAACAAGCTCTACGCCTACGACTTCGACATGGAAGCCGGCACCGTGTCGAACCGCCGCGAATGGCACCGCTTCCCCAAGCCCGACGGCCTGCCGGACGGCATGACCACCGACGCCGCCGGGCGCCTGTGGATCGCGCACTGGGGCGGCTCCTGCGTCACCTGCCACGACCCGGTGAGCGCGGCGGAGCTGTGCCGCATCGCCATACCCGCGAGCCACGTGACCGACTGCGCCTTCGGCGACGCCGACCTGCGCACGCTCTACATCACGACCGCGCGCAACAGCCTCACGCCCGAGCAGCAGGCCGCCGAACCGCTGGCCGGAGGCCTCTTCAAGGTGCGCATCGGCAGCCCCGGCGTGCCGGCGGCGCTGTTCGCGGGCTGAACTTCGCTGCTTCAGCCGATGCCGAACCGGTGCTCGGTCGCACTGCGGAACACCTCGGAAGGTCGCAGCACTGTTGAGGGAAAGTCCGGCCGGTTCGGCGAATCGGGAAAGTGCTGCGTTTCCAGGCACAGGCCGTCGCCCTGCCGCAGGCTCGCGCCGCCGCTGCCCAGCAGGCTGCCGTCGAGGAAGTTGCCCGAATAGAACTGCACGCCGGGTTCGCTGGTGTGCACTTCCATCACGCGGCCCGACGCCTCGTGCGCGAGCCGCGCCGCCAGGGCCAGCCCCTGGTGCGCGGGGCCCCGGTCGAGCACCCAGTTGTGGTCGTAGCCGTGCGCGAGCAGCAGCTGCTCGTGGCCCTGGCGGATGCGCTCGCCGATGAGCGTGCCATCGCGAAAGTCGAAGGGCGTGCCGGCCACGTCGGCCAGGCCGGTCGGGATCAGCGTGGCGTCGACCGGGCAAAAGCGGCTCGCGGGCAGCATCAGCCGGTGGTCCATGACCGAGCCTTCACCCGAAAGATTGAAGTAGTCGTGATGGCTCAGGTTCAGCACCGTGGGCCGGTCGGCCAGCGCGCTGTAGTCGATGCGCCAGGTGTTCGCCGTCGTGCTCAGGGTGTAGCGCACCGTGGCGCGCAGTTCGCCGGGGTAGCCTTCTTCGCCGTCGGGGCTGGTGTAGCGCAGCTCGATGGCGATGTCGCCGCCGGCTTCTTGCGCCGTCAGCGGCACGATGTCCCAGAAGCGCGTGCCGAAGCCCTTCGCGCCGCCATGCAGCGAATTGGGGCCGTCGTTCAGCACGAGTTGGTGAGCCACGCCGTCGAGCGTGAAGCGCCCCGCCGCGATGCGGTTCGCGAAGCGGCCGACGATGGTGCCGAAGTGCGGATGCGGCTTCAGGTATTCCTCCAGCGACGGCAGCCCCAGCACGATGTTCGCGGCCTGCCCGTGCCGGTCGGGCACGCGCAGCGCGGTGACGATGCCGCCGAGGTTGATGGCGCTCAGGCTCAGGCCCCGGCCGTTGTCGAGCGTGTACTCGGTCACGGCGCGGCCGTCGGGCATGCGGCCGTAGGCGCGCGAGGTGATGGATTGGCTCATGGGTGTGCGTTCTGCAGGCTAGGGAAACAGCGCCTCGCGCGCGCACAGCGAGGCGGTGCGCAGGCCGATGCGGTCCGTGAGGTCGTGATATTCGGGCGGCTCGGCCGCGTGCGTGCGGATCTCCACGCGGTGCCCGGCCTTGCCCACCGCGTCGGCAAAGCGCTGCTGCAGCGCGAAGGGTGTGTTGTGGTCGTCGCGGTTGCCGATCAGCACGATGCGCCGCGACGGGTCGCGCGCGATGCCGCCCACGTAGTCGAGCGGGTCGTAGAACTGCGCGCTGCCGGTGGTGTCGGTGCGCCCGCCGTTCGAGCGGCCCAGCAGCGTCGCGCGCTCCAGCAGCCCGTAGGCGCCCGATGTCAGCACCGCGCAGGCCACGCGCGTGCGCCCCAGCGTGAGCAGCGCTGCTCCCGCGGTAGCCCCGCCGCTGTGGCCGAGGATGACGATGCGCTGCAGCTTGTGGCGCTGCATGAGCGCATCGAGCGCGGCGTCCAGCACATGGAACTCCACCAGCTCGCGGCGCTTGCGGTGATCGCCCGACGAGCCGTAGGTGCCCGGCCGCGCGACGAAGACCCATGGCACGCCGGCGCGGTCGCGGCTGCGCTGTGCGTCGAGCGTGCGCAGCGGCTCGGTGTTGCCGGGAATGCGCGTGGGCGCCTGGTCCATCACGCTGTCGCGGTCGCCCGAGAACTGCACGATGGCGATGCGCGCGCCGTCGATGTCGTCGCTCGCGAAGTAGCGGATGCAGGCCGGCCCCTCGGCCGGTTGCACCCACAGGTAGCCGGCACGGTCGGGGCAGCTCGCGCGATCGGCGGGCTGGTTCCAGTGCAGCACCTCGTCGTTGCTGGCGGCAAAGGGGCGCGGCACGTCCGGGCCGGTGCGCTGCGCGCAGGCGGCCTGCGCCAGCGCGCAAAGCACAAGGGCGCAACGGGCATGCCGCCGCAGGAAGCCGAGCATGCTCATAGCTTGCGCAGCAGCACGGGCACCTCGCCGAAGTCGGAGCCGACGCGGTCGCCTTTCACCAGCACCAGGTCGCCATCGCGCAGGAAACCGCCGAGGTAGCCCGCGAGCTGCGCCGCGTCGTCGAAGTGCGGGCCGAGCAGTTCGGCCGGCACTTCCTCGCGCAGCCAGCGCATCTCGTCGCCGTGCGTCACCACATGCGCGATGCCCGACTGCAGCAGCGGCGCGGCCAGGCTGCGGTGCATGGCCTCGGCGTCCTTGTCGAGGTTGATGATGCGGCCCAGCACGCCGATCTTGCGCACGACAGGGCCCTGCGCCGCGCGCTGGAAGCCGCGCACGAACTCCATGGCGTTGCGCATCGACATGACCTCGGCGTTCCAGCTGTCGTCGATCAGCGTGGCCTGCACGCCGGCCTGCGTGCGCAGCGGATGCACCTGCATCACCGAGGCCGGCAGGCGCACATGCGGCATGCGCGCGCAGGCGGCTTCGGCGTCGAAGCCCATGGCCACCAGGGCCGCGAAGGCCAGCGCCGAATTGCGCACCAGCCCCGCGCTGTGCAGCGGGAACGAATACGCCACCGTGCGCCCCGCCATCGCGATGCGCACGCGGCAGCCGCCGCCGGGCTCGGGCTGCGTGTCGACGATGCGGATGTTGGCGTCGGGCCCCGGGCCCACCACCCAGATCGCGCCGGCCGTTCGCGCCGCCGCCTGCACAACCTGCTGCAGGCAGGCGATGTGGTCGGGCACGATGGCCACGCCGCCGGGTTCCAGCCCCAGGAAGATGCGCGACTTGTATTCGGCCGTGAGTTCCAGCGTGGAGGCCTGCCGGGTCTGCGACAAGCCGATCTCGGTGATGACGGCCACGTGCGGCCGCGCCACCAGCGATATGGGGCCGCGCTCCATCCAAAGGCTGCTCTGCGCCATTTCGAGGATGCACACGTCTGCGTCGGCCGCGAGGTTGGCCAGCATGGCCGGCACGCCGACGCGCGAGTTGTAGTTGTCGATGGTGGTGTGCACGCGCGCGCGTTCCGGCAGCAGGTCGCGCAGCATGGCGATGGTGGAGGACTTGCCCACCGTGCCGGTCACGCCCACCAGCAGGCCCTTGTAGCGCGCCCGCGCGGCGGCGCCCAGCGCGAGCATCGCGGCAATCGGGTCGTCCACCCGCAGCAGCGGAAAGGCCGCGTCGAGCCCCTTGACTTCGTGCGCGACCACGGCGCCGGCCAGCGCTTGCTGCAGGCCGGGCAGTTCGAGGTGGCGGTCCCAGTTGTCGGCGCGCGGCTTGCTGTAGCTCTCGTGCACTGCGAGCGTGCGGTAGTCGGAAGCCACGAAGAGCGACGGCCCCGGCAGCATCGACATGTGGATGGGCCCGCGCACCACCGAGTTCACGAACCAGCCCGGCGGCGGCTCGACCAGCCAGCGGCCCCCGGTGATCTGCTGCAGTTGCGCGGCGGTCCACACCGGCGCGGGCTCGTTGCCCTCGCCCGGGCGGTCGACAGCAAGCACGGGTGCGGGGCGCTCGGGCAGCGGCGCCGGGAGTTCCGGCACGCGCAGGCCGCACCACACAGGCAGGCGCC
This sequence comes from Variovorax sp., assembly GCF_965279555.1. Lineage (NCBI taxonomy): Bacteria > Pseudomonadati > Pseudomonadota > Betaproteobacteria > Burkholderiales > Comamonadaceae > Variovorax > Variovorax sp. Next base: position 4,102,067 of record NZ_OZ257247.1, read on the forward strand.
GTGCACGCGAGAGTTCTGGCGGCAGATCGGGCAGGCTGCCGCGTATGCGCACCTCGATTTGCAGCACGTCGCTTTCGAGCAGGCCGGGGCGCGGCGGGCGCAGACCGTAGCGGTCGCGGTAGATGCGCCCGGGCTCCCAGCGGCTGGTGGGCCACATCCAGTCGCAGGGATCGTGGTCCATGCCCTCGCCCCACGGCGGCATCGTGCGGCTGCGCATCGGCAGCGCGCGGAACTGCAGCCGCAGGTCGGCCGCCACGGGCTCGTCGGCGCACCAGAAAGATTCGACCCACAGCATGCGCCGCCCGGCGATCTGCCGGGGCGCGATGCGCAGCCCCAGCAGGCGCAGCGGGCCGAACTGCAGCGGCGTGATGCGCGCATCGAAGGGCACCGCGTCGACCATCCACTCGGGGCGCGGCGTGCGTACCGGGCCGACGACCGGCGTGGGCCGCGAAGGCGGCGCCTTGGCTGCGGCCGGGTCGGCCTGGAACACCGGGCGCTCCGGCGGCGACAGCCGCAAGGCGCAACGCCCGCCCTGCACCACCGCCACCTCCGTGCCGAGCGCGCGGCATTGCGCGGCGAAGCGCGCGCCGAGCGCTTCGGCCTCCTCGCCCGCCAGCTGCCGCGAGAAGCCGTAGCCGACGCCGACCGGCGTGAACACCACCGCCTCCACGCCGCGCAGGCCCAGCGCCAGCGTGAACACGCCGGAGTCGCCGAAGTCGTTGCGGATGGAGTCGAACAGCAGGTCGCCCGCGTCATGCAGGATCGGCCGGCCGCGATAGACCTCGATGCCCTGCAACACATGCGCCGAGGTGCCGAGCACCGCATCCGCACCCGCATCGACGATGGCATGGCCGACGGCGATCTCGGCCGCCGAAGGCTCGGTCTCCAGGTTGGCGCCCCAGTGCACCGCCACCAGCACCACGTCGGCCTCGCGGCGCGCGGCTTCGATGCGCGGTGCGAGTTCGGCGCTCCATGCGGCGGGGTCGTCGAGCGGCAGCCAGGCCGCGCCCGCGCGCTCGGCGGTGGCCGCAAAGCGCGGCTGCGTGGCGTCGAGCGAGAACAGCGCCACGCGCACGCCGCCCGCGCGGCGGAAGGCGGGGCGCAACGCGGCCTCCAGCGTGCGCCCGGTACCGGCGTAGGCGATGCCGGCGGCATCGAGGTGCGCCTGCTGCTCCAGCAGCGCCTCGGCGCCGTAGTCGCCGCTGTGGTTGTTGGCGGTGGCGACCATGCCGATGCCGGCCTCGGTCAGCACGGCGAGCATCTCGGGCCGTGCGCGGTAGTAGTACGGCCCCGCTTCGCCCTTGTCCACGCCCTGCTCGCCGGTGGTCGCGACCACGCATTCGAGGTTGACGATGCGCAGGTCGGCATCGCGCAGCGCGGCGATGTCGCCGAGCATCCTGCGCGCGCCGCCCAGTTCCTGCATGCGGAAGTGCTGGCGCCGCCCCAGGTTCACGTCGCCGCCCCATGCGACGGTGCCGGTGCCTGCGCGCCGCCCTTGCTGTTGGCCCTCGCTCGCCTTCAGCATGCGGTGGTAGGCCACGTAGCCCGACAGGTAGTGCTCCACGTCGTCGATGCGCACGCGGAAGCTGTGGTGCTTGATGAAGAACGAACCCGCGATGCGCTCGGGGTTGCGGAAGAACATCGCCAGCTCGGGCCAGAAGTGGCCGTTGGCAAGGTAGCGCGCGCGCCAGGCCAGCGCGCGGTCGAACTTGTCGCGGTCGAGCTCGGCCAGCAGGGGCCGCAGCGCGGGGTCGGCTTCCAGCCGCAGCACCATGTCGCGCGCGGCCATCATCAGCTCGAGCAGCGTGGGGAAGGTGGTGATGCGCTCGAGCACGAAGTCCAGGTAGCCCGCCACGTTGCGCAGGCCGAACTGGTAGTAGCGCGTCTCGGGCCTGTAGCGGGTGAGTTCGTTGACGCAGTAGCTCAACCAGTGGTCGTGCGCGCGCCAGTGCTCGGCCGTAATGAAGTGCTCGAAGGCTTTCTCGACCACCGCGAGCCAGCGCGCGTCGCGCGTGAGGCCGTACAGCCGCATCAGGCCGAAGGCGGCTTCGCCGTCGTAGTAGATGACTCGGAACTTGTCTTTCACGTCGAGCGCGGGCGCATTCAGCACGTGCACGAAGCTGCCGGTCTCCGCGTCCTGCATGTGGCGGATGCCGAGCGCAAGCTGCTCCAGCAGCGGCAGGAACTGCCGGTCGCCCATGAGCTCGGTGTACTTGACCAGCGCGAGCAGGCACACGGCGCTGCCGCCGAGCTTGATCTCGTTGCCGATGTCCAGCAGGTAGGCGGCGCGCGTGCCGTCGGGCAGCACGGCGGGGCGGATCAGCGTGCCCGCGAGGAAGCCGATCGAGCGGTCGATGGATGCCTTGAGCACGTCGCTGCGCGTGAGCTCCCAGGCCTCGAGCATGGCGTAGGTCGAGCTTGCGTGGCGCAGCGTGTTGTAGGTGGGAATGAGGCGGTCGAAGCAGGGAAACCAGCCGTAGTCGAACTCGCCCGTGGGCTTGACCTGGGCGGCGAGGTAGGTGCTGGCGTCTTCAATGAGGGTGCGTATCTGCGGCGCGTTCCAGTCGGAGAGGGTGCGAAAGCCTGCTGCCTGCCCTTCGGCGGTGATGGGCCATGCGCCCTTGGCGTCGACGTACACGGCGCGGGTGGTGAAGCACCAGACGGGCGCCTCGTCGTCTGACGGAAAGTCGATCTCGCGGCCGAAGCGGCGTTTGCTGAGCAGGTGCAGGTTGCCGGGGTTGGGCTCGGCGTGGTCGACGTCGCCGTTGTAGAGCACCGCGCCGCCGTGCATTTCCTGCGCGAGCAGGGCCAGCTCGAAGCGTGCGTCGAAGGCGATGCCTTCGTTGAAGTAGTTGCGCTTGGTTTGCGCCAACTTCGCCTTGAGCTCGCGCCAGCGCATGGGGGTGACTTTGTCGACGAGTTCGGCGCGCAGGCGTTGCGGCGGCTGTTCGCCGCGGCCGGCCTGCACTGCGATGGCTTCGGCGGCGGCTTGCCATGCGGCCTCGACGTCGGCGCCACGGCCGGATGCCACGCGGGCGCGGCTGCTGCCTTCGCCTGTGGCGAAGAACACGACGCATCCGGCCTCGGGGGTGGCGGGGTTCGTTACGGGCAGCATGCCCGCCGGGTCCGCCAGGGCTCGCCTGGCTCGGGTCAACAAATCGACTAGGGGGTTCGGATCGATGGTCATGCAGCGGCGAATGATGACAGGGCGTCGAGCGGCTTGCCATCCCGTCAATCCATGGGATTGCTTGTTGGTTGCCGGAGTCGCACTTCGTTCAGGGCATGTGCACAGGCCACCGGGTGCGCCGCTGAGCTTTTTACGAACGGCGAGCGTCGATGAACCAAAAATAGTCGGCAACATGGACATTGAAATGGCGCAGACTGCTCTGCCCTATGCGACCAGGATCGGTCGCGTTCTTTGAAAGAAAGGAAGCATGTCATGGTCACAGTCGCGTTGTTCGTTCGCCTGGAAGCGAAGCCCGGGAAAGAGAAAGACGTCGAGAGTTTTCTCAAGGGTGGTCTTCCTCTCGTCATGGAAGAGCCAGCCACTACCGCCTGGTTCGGCATTCGCCTTGGGCCGTCGACCTTTGGAATCTTCGATGCCTTTCCGGATGACGCAGGCCGCCAGGCGCATCTGTCGGGCAAGGTTGCGGCGGCCTTGATGGCACAGGCGGGGGAGTTGTTCTCCGAGCCGCCGTCCATTCAAAGTGTCGACGTGCTTGCGGCAAAGCTACCCGGCTAGGCAACCCATCAGGGCGCGCCAGCCGCTAGCCGCCGGTCTCAGGCGCCGCGCGTCGCGCCTTCTCGTTCAGCTGAAACAGTTGCCCCGCCTTGCGAGCCATATCAGCCGCGAGCCAAAGCAGGTTGTCCAGTTGCCGAGGCCCTTCGCCGCTGCGCCAGTCGATGCCTTCGCCGTGGCATACCCACAGGAGCGCTTCGAGTTGAGAGAGTGTGTTTTCGAGAAGCTCCGCCGGGCCCTGGGCGTTGTCTTCGGAAGCTACCGGCGTGCGAGGCCGGGCTATAGTCTTGGTAGCCATTTTTGTGCGGTTCCTTCCAAGGTGGTTGCACGAACCTGGTTAGACGGTCGGGGTGCTCGATACACCCCGGCCGTCGCCTTTTGATACCTCGCATCTGCATCGCTGCTTTCGCACCGACGACCTGCCGCGAGGCAAGCAGCCTTCGAACATCTGGGTGGTGGGTGTGTTGCGCCTTCCTTCCCCCTTGGTGGGGTCTCGAGTGACAGGGGCATTCACTCTAGAGAAGAACCCGCCAAAATAGCCGCGCCATGCGGCACGAAGTCCCGACTACCGCCAACAAATGCAGCTTCCGCAGCAGCACTGAACGCTCACGCTGGCGGGGTGCCTTGCGCAGCGAAATAGAGGAGGAGGCCGAAGGCCGGGGGACATTCGCGGAGCAAGGTACCCCGTCGGCGTGAGCACGCCCTGAAGACATCCCACACACAAGCCTTCGATACCGCATCGAGCAGCAAGGCTTCTGCCTCGTCGGCCGTGCGAATCGCCCTCGAGCCGCAGAATTGCCGCTCCTGTGGAGCCGCACCGTCATGAGTCAACCAACATTCCCGCCCCGCCTGTTCGAGCCCCTGAAGCTCGGCCAACTCGACATAGACAACCGCATCGTCATCGCGCCGATGTGCCAGTACTCCGCCACGGAAGGCACGCCGGGCGACTGGCACCTTATCCACCTCGGCCACCTGGCGCTCTCTGGCGCGGGGCTGCTGATCATCGAGGCGACGGCTGTGGAGGTCCAAGGGCGCATCTCGCCCGGTGACCTCGGCCTTTATTCCGATGCCAATGAAGAAGGCCTGGCGCGGGTGCTGCATGCCACGCGCGCGTATTCGCCCATCAAGATCGCCATGCAACTGGGGCACGCGGGGCGCAAGGCGTCGAGCCGCGCGCCGTGGGAAGGCGGCAAGCAGATCCGCCCCGGCGAGCCCGGCGGATGGAAGGCTTATGCGCCCTCGCCCGTGCCGCATTCGCCCACCGAAGACCCGCCCATCGCGCTCGACGCTGCCGGCCTGCGGCGCGTGCGCGACGCCTTCGTGGCGGCGGCACGGCGCGCGGCGCGGCTGGGCATCGACGGCATCGAGATCCACGCGGCGCACGGCTACCTGCTGCACCAGTTCCTGTCGCCCATTGCCAACCATCGCGACGACGAATACGGCGGCAGCCTCGAGAACCGCATGCGCTTTCCGCTCGAGGTGTTCGACGCGGTGCGCGAAGCCTTTCCGGCCGAGCGGCCGGTGTGGGTGCGCGTGTCGGCCAGCGACTGGGTGCCCGGCGGCTGGGACCTCGACGGCACGGTCGCGTTCTCGCAGGCGCTGAAGGCACGCAGCTGCGCGGCCATCCATGTGTCGAGCGGCGGCGTGTCGCCGCAGCAGGCCATCACGCTGGGCGCGGGCTACCAGGTGCCGTTCGCGGCACGCATCAAGGCCGAGGTCGGGCTGCCGACCATCGCCGTCGGGCTCATCACCGAGCCGGCCCATGCCGAGGCCATCATTGCCGACGGGCAGGCCGATGCGGTGTCGCTGGCCCGCGCGATGCTGTACGACCCGCGCTGGCCGTGGCACGCGGCGGCCGAACTGGGCGCGCAGGTGAAGGCGCCGCACCAGTACTGGCGCTCGCAGCCGCGCGAGTTCAAGGACCTGTTCGAGAACGCGGCTTTCGGCGCGCGCTAGACGCCGGCCAGTTCCAAGTAGAAGAAGGTGGTGGCGCACGGCTCGCCCTGCGGCAGCAGCGCGAAGCCGGGAACGCTGCCCACCCTCGTCCACCCGGTGCGGGCGTAGAGGCGTTCGGCCTCGGGGCTGGAGGTGTCGAGCACCAGCAGCGTCTTGCCGCGCTCGCGTGCCTGCTGCTCGGCCGCCCGCATCAGCAGCTCGCCGATGCCCCGGCACCGCGCCCTGCGGTGCACCAGCATCTTGGAAACCTCTCCGCGATGCGGCTGGTTCTCGGGCTGCGCCAGCACCACCTGCACGGTGCCGACGATGCCTTCGGCGTCCTCGGCGACCAGCAAGTCGCGCTCGCCGGCGGCCACGCCCGCGGCCACGTTGCGCCAGAAAGCCTGCGCGCGCCCGGGCGTGAGCGGATGCATGAAGCTGACCGACGCGCCGCCGTCGACGCAATCGATCAGCAGGTCGGCCAGCGCCTGCAGCTGGCCATCGCCCACCGTCGAAAGAAGTCGGATGCGGGGCGCTTCGAAATTCGTCATGTCGTTCATCTCCACGAAAAAGGCAGGGTTGCGATCACCACGGCGTAGCGGGTGGTCTCGCGCGAGGGGTTGTAGTAGCTCATGGGGCGGTCGAGCACCATCGCCAGGCAGTCGCCGGTGGCGAGCCGGTGGTTTTCATCGCCCAGCGTGAGTTCGATGACGCCGTCGAGCACCCACACCTGCTGGTGGATGAGCGGCTCGCGCGCCGCGGTTTCGTAGGCCACGCGCGCCTTGGGCGGAAACAGCACCTCGACGATCTGTATGGGCGAGGCGAAGCCGCTGGGCGACACATTGCGCCGCACGTAGCCGGAGTGCGGGTCGCGCCACTGCAACTGGCCAGCCAGCCGCGATACCGGGTCGGCGGCGGGCGCGGGCGCCTCGAACAACGAGGCCAGCGACACGCCGAGACCGGTCGCGAGTTTTTCGAGCAGCACGGCGGTGGGACTGCTTTCGCCGCGCTCGATCAGCGAGATCATGGAACGGCTGACGCCGCAGTGCGTGGCCAGCGCGTCGAGCGACAGGCCGCGCTGCGCGCGCAGGTCGCGCACGCGCTGCGCGATGCGGTCGTTCAGCCCGGAGAGGGTTTCTTCTTTTTCCTTCATATTGGATGAAATATCCATCATGAGGGAATTTACGTCAAGCCTCCCGGCAGTTCGCCCTCACCGGGAAGGGCCGATCAATGCGGCGCGCGCGGCCTCCGAGGGAAAGACGCAGGCCACGTCGTGCGCGCAGCCCGGCACGACCACAACTTGGCGCTGCTTGCCGGGCGCGAGCACCGCGCGGTCGTACTGCGCATAGGCGAGGCCACGCTGCAGGCGGAACGAGCCTTGCGCGAGCGCCGCGCAGGACCGGTCGAGAACGCGATAGGCCGTGCCCTTGGCGTCGTTGCTGTCGAGCGCGCCTTCAAGGTAGCTGATGTCGGCTTCCGCATACTGCCGGCGCGCCTGCTCCGCGCTGCGCCCAAGGTGCGCGGGCAGGTCGTCGGTGCCGTACTTCCAGCGGTTCATCTCGGGGCATGCGGTGGCATCGGGCACCGCGAATCCCGCGACCGACGTGCCGTCGGTTGCGAACTGCGGGCGCACCGGGTCGAAATAGAGCCACGTGCTCGGGTCGGCAACCACGTAGCGGACGGCCACCTTGCCCAACGTGCCCGCTGTGCCGCCGATCTGCGCGAAGGCGGCATAGCGCTGCACGAACTGCCCGCCCGCCGAGAAGCCGGCGATGGTGATGGTGCGCAAGCCCGGCCAGCGCTGCACCAACTCGGCCACGAGAGCGTCCATGACCGCGAACGAGCCGATGCGGCTGCCCGATGCCGAACGACCGCCTTCGAGCCAGGAGCCGCAGGTCCACAACAGGTCGCCGGACTGCGGTGCGGGCAGGCCCGGCGTGTTGCAGCGGCCTGCCGCGGCTTTGTCGGCGGGCACCTGGAAGAGCGGCGCGATCACCAGCGTGTCGCCCAGCGTGCCGGCGTTGCGGACGGTGCGCAGCGTTGCCTCGAAGGTCTTGTTGGCATCGCGCGAATGGCCGTGCATGGCGATGAGCGCCTTCGTCGGCCCGGCTGCGGTGGCAGTTGCGGCCGTCGCGGCCGGGGCATCGGGATCGAGCGAGGCGTAGTAGTGCAGTGCACCTGCGGCACCGGCCGGCGTGAAGCTGCGCAGGCAGTCCGCAGCCGCCGAAAACGTGCAGACGGAGAAGTCGGCTGCTGCCGCATATGCCGGCCAGCACGCCGGCAGGCACACGGCCGCGAGGAAAAGAAAGAGCCTTCTGTAGCTGGGCATGTTCGCGAGACTGCAAGGATGGAGCGCGGATTCTCTGCCTGCCGCCATCTGCGAACCTGACTGCCTCTGGCCGACCCAACCTAGCGATTTACTCTGCCAAAGCACAATTCTTCGAACACAAATTCGGCAATGAGGCGCAGATCATCCAACATATCTCCAGCATGAGCCGCACATGAGCACCACCACCGACTCCGACCCCCTGCCCTCCTCGTTCGCGGCATTCGCCGACGCGCTGCCGCCCGGGCCTTCGCCGCTGCGCGAGCAGATCACCGCGGCATGGCGCCGCGCCGAACCCGAGGCGCTGCCGCCGCTCCTCGAACAGGCCCGACTGCCGCGCGGGCAGGCCGAAGAGGCGCATGCGCTGGCGCATCGCATCGCGCAGCAACTGCGCTCGCGCAAGAACGCGAGCGGCCGCGCCGGCCTCGTGCAGGGGCTGCTGCAGGAATACGCGCTGTCGTCCCAGGAAGGCGTGGCGCTCATGTGCCTGGCCGAAGCGCTGCTGCGCATTCCCGATGCCGAAACGCGCAACGCGCTGATCCGCGACAAGATCGCCCACGGCCAGTGGCAGACGCATGCGGGCCGCAGCCCGTCGGTGTTCGTCAACGCCGCCACCTGGGGCCTGCTGCTGACCGGCAAGCTGGTGGCCACGCACAGCGAGACCGGCCTGTCGGCCGTGCTCACGCGCCTGATCGGCAAGGGCGGCGAGCCGTTGATCCGCAAGGGCGTGGACATGGCGATGCGCATGATGGGCGAGCAGTTCGTCACCGGAGAAACCATCGGGCAGGCGCTGGGCAATGCGCGCGAGCTGGAGGCGCAGGGCTTTCGCTATTCGTACGACATGCTCGGCGAGGCCGCGCTCACCATGGAAGACGCCAGGCGCTACAAGCTGGCGTATGAAGAGGCGATTCACGCGATCGGCAAGGCCTCGAATGCGCGCGGCGTGTATGAAGGCCCGGGCATCTCGATCAAGCTGTCGGCGCTGCACCCGCGCTACAGCCGCGCGCAGCACGCGCGCGTGATGGCCGAGCTGTACCCGGTGCTGCGCGAACTGACGCTGCTGGCGCAGCGCTACGACATCGGCCTGAACATCGACGCCGAGGAAGCCGACCGGCTGGAGCTGTCGCTCGACCTGCTGGAGCGCCTGTGCTTCGAGCCGGCGCTCGCGGGCTGGAACGGCATCGGCTTCGTGATCCAGGCGTACCAGAAGCGCTGCCCCTTCGTGATCGACTACGTGATCGACCTCGCGCGCCGCAGCCGCCACCGGCTGATGGTGCGGCTGGTGAAGGGCGCCTACTGGGACAGCGAGATCAAGCGCGCGCAGATCGACGGGCTCGACGGCTACCCGGTCTACACGCGCAAGGCCTACACCGATGTGTCTTACCTCGCCTGCGCGCGCAGGCTGCTCGCCGCGCCGGAGGCGGTGTACCCGCAGTTCGCCACGCACAACGCCCACACGCTGGCCGCCATCTACACGATGGCCGATCCGTCGCGCTACCAGCCGGGGCAGTACGAGTTCCAGTGCCTGCACGGCATGGGCGAGCCGCTGTACGAGCAGGTAGTCGGCCCGCTCGGACGGCCATGCCGCATCTATGCGCCCGTGGGCACGCACGAGACGCTGCTGGCCTACCTGGTGCGCCGCCTGCTGGAGAACGGCGCGAACACCTCGTTCGTGAACCGCATCGCCGACCCGACGATTTCGCTCGAAGCTCTGGTGGAAGACCCGGTGGCAACGGTGGAACACATGGCCGCGCAGGAAGGCACCGTGGGGCTGCCGCATCCAGCCATCGCGCTGCCTGCGGCGCTGTACGGCACGCAGCGCCGCAACTCGCGCGGGCTCGATCTTGCGAACGACGACAGCCTGCGCCTGCTGGGCCAGACCCTGCGGGCCACCGCGCATGAAGGCTGGCATGCCGAGCCGATGCTGGCGGTGGGCGCCGACACGCAAAGCGAACCGGCCGATGTGCTGAACCCGGCCGACCATCGCGATGTGGTCGGGCAGGTGCGGGAGGCCACATCGGCCGATGTCGAATCGGCCGTCTCGCAAGCCGCCGGCATTGCCGCAGCATGGGCCGCCACGCCGCCCGCCGAACGCGCCGCCATGCTCGATCGCGCCGCCGACCTGCTCGAAGAACAAATGCCGCGCCTGCTCGGCCTGCTGGCGCGCGAGGCTGGAAAGACCTATGCCAACGCCATCGCCGAAGTGCGCGAGGCGGTGGACTTCTTGCGCTTCTACGCGGCGCAGGCCAGGAGCGATTTTTCGAACGACACCCACCGCGCGCTCGGCCCGATGGTCTGCATCAGCCCATGGAATTTTCCGCTCGCGATCTTCACCGGCCAGGTGGCCGCCGCGCTCGCGGCGGGCAACCCGGTGCTCGCCAAGCCGGCCGAGCAAACGCCGCTGGTCGCCGCCGAGGCGGTGCGCGCGCTGTGGCAGGCCGGCGTGCCGCGCGCCGCGGTGCAACTGCTGCCAGGACGCGGCGAGACGGTGGGCGCCAGCCTGGTCGCCGATGCGCGCGTGCAGGGCGTGATGTTCACCGGCTCGACCGAGGTCGCGCGCATCCTGCAGAAGACGCTGTCGCAGCGCCTCGGTGCCCACGGCGCGCCGGTGCCGCTGATCGCCGAGACGGGCGGGCAGAACGCGATGATCGTGGACTCCTCCGCGCTGGTGGAGCAGGTCGTCACCGACGTGATGGCCTCCGCCTTCGACAGCGCCGGCCAGCGCTGCTCCGCGCTGCGCGTGCTGTGCGTGCAGGAAGAGGCGGCCGACCGGCTCGTCGAGATGCTCGAAGGCGCCATGGCCGAGGCCTGCATCGGCAACCCCGCATGGCTGGCAGTGGACGTGGGCCCGGTGATCGACGCGGAGGCGCGCGACGGCATCGAGCGCCACATCGCGGCCATGCGCTCGCGCGGCCACAAGGTCTACCGCCAGGGCCGCGAGCATGGGCAGGACACGCGCCAAGGCACCTTCGTGATGCCCACGCTGATCGAGCTCGACAGCATTTCGGAACTGCAGCGCGAAGTGTTCGGCCCGGTGCTGCACCTGGTGCGCTACCGCCGGCGCGACCTTGGCGCGCTGGTCGGGCAGATCAACGGCACGGGCTACGGCCTGACGCTGGGGGTGCACACGCGCATCGACGAGACCATCGCGCAGATCGTGCAGGACGCCAAGGCGGGCAACGTGTACGTCAACCGCAACATCGTGGGCGCTGTGGTGGGCGTGCAGCCCTTCGGCGGCGAAGGGCTGTCGGGCACGGGGCCGAAGGCGGGCGGGCCGCTGTACATGCTGCGCATGCTGTCGAAGCGGCCCGACGATGCGATGGCGCGGGCGATGGATGGCGACGGCGCTTCCGAGGCGGTGCCGAACGCAGGGCTGTCGGCGCTGGCCCGCTGGGCGCGGGACAACGGACGCGACGCGCTGGCCGTGCAGTGCGCACGCTTTGCATCGCTGTCGCGCGCCGGCGATTCACGCACGCTGGCCGGCCCGACCGGCGAGCGCAACGTCTACACGCTGCTGCCCCGCGAGGCGGTGCTTTGCCTGGCCGGCACGGAGGCCGACCGGCTGGCGCAACTGGCGGCCGTGCTGTCGGTGGGCAGCACCGCCATCTGGCCGGCCGATGCCGACACGCAGGCCTTGCGTGCGTCGCTGCCCGCCGAAGTGCGGCAAAGCGTGGCCATCGCCAGCGACTGGTCTTCACCGACCGTGGCCTTCGACGCCGCGCTGCACCACGGCGACGAAAGCGGCCTGGCCGATGCGATGCAGCGCATTGCCGCGCGCCCCGGCCCCATCGTCGGCGTGCGCGCCTTCGCGCCGGGCGATGCGGACATTCCGCTCGAAAGCCTGGTGGTGGAGCGCGCGCTCAGCGTCAACACCGCGGCAGCGGGCGGGAACGCGAGCCTGATGACCATCGGCTGAGTGCCGCCGGCCGGCCGACCGATCGCTACTTGTCGAACGCCGGATCGATCGGCACGCGGTAGCCGTTGACCAGCCGGTTGGTCTCGTTGGCCATGCCGACCACGGCCATCAGCTCGGCGAACATCTGCGGCGTCATGCCGGCCTTGGCCGCGCCTGCATGATGGCTGGCGATGCAATAGCCGCAGTTGTTGGTGACGCTCACCGCGAGGTAGACCATTTCCTTGACCACCGGGTCGAGCGCGCCGGGCGCCATCACCTCCTTGAGGCTGCCCCAGGTGCGCTTGAGCGTGGCGGGGTCGTTGGCGAGGTACTTCCAGAAGTTGTTGACGTCGGGCACATTGCGCGATGTCTTGATGTCGTCGAACACGGCCTTGACGTCGTCGGAGGCGGCGGCGTACTCGATGGGTTGTGGCTTCACTATTCAATCTCCTGGGACGAAGGCCGCATTGTGGAGCGGCCATCGCCATCAGGCATCCGGCTCCGGCCGCCGCCACAGCCATGCGAGCACGACGGCCATCGAGCCGATGCCGAGCCCCGCCAGCCACGGCTTGTGCGCGGTGAGCGCGATGACGACGGCACAGAACGCCATCGCCGCGGTGGCGCTCCACTTGGCGCGGCGGCTCACGGTGCGGCCGTTTTCCCAGTTGCGCAGGATGGGGCCGAACAGCCGATGCTCCAGCAGCCAGCGATGCAGGCGGGGCGAGCTGCGCGCGGCGGCCCATGCGGCCATCAGCACGAACACCGTCGTCGGCATGCCCGGCACGATCACGCCGATGACGGCCAGCACGAGGCACAGCGCGGCAAACGCCAGCAACAGCCAGCGGGCGGCCAATGGCAACGGGCGCGGCACGGCGACGGTGGCATCCGCGGAGGGCAGGTTCTTTTCTTCGGCGGGCATCACGAGCCGATTGTCTTTCAACGCACCACGCGCAGCGCCACCGGCTCGTTGCAGTTGCCGACCAAGTTGTCTTGATAACAGGAATTCACAAATGAGATTCATTATCATCACGGCCTTCGCGGCGTGGTTTCGACGTCGCGACCCGGGCATCTTCCGTCGCCCGGCCATCGGCCCTCTTACAGCGCAACTTTTCTCGTGATTTTTCCAACCTCTTCTTCTCCTCTTCCTTTCGCGCGCGCTTTTGCCGCCCTGCTCGCGCTGGCCCCTGCCACCGACCTGCTCGCGCAGCAGGCGCCGGATGCCGGCTCCGCCAACACGCTCAAGACGACCGAGATCCACGACCAGTCGGAGGGCGCGGCTTCCGGCTATGCAGGCCCTCGCGGCGGCACCGCCGCGACGCGCACCGAGACCCCGCTGATCGAAGTGCCGCAGGCGGTGCGGGTCGTGCCGCGCCAGTTGATCGATGACCTGGGCGCGACGCGGCTGGGCGACACCATCGACTACGTCAGCGGCATCGCGCGGCTCAACGACTTCGGCGGCACCTGGGACAACTTCGCAATCCGGGGCTTCAGCAACACGGAAGGCGGCTCGCTGCTCAACGGCTTTCCCTCGGGCCGGGGCTACGGACCGCAGCGCGACGTGGCGAGCGTCGAACGCGTCGAATTCCTCAAAGGCCCGGCCGCGGCGCTCTACGGCAGCAGCGAACCCGGCGGAACCATCAACGTCGTGACAAAGAAGCCACAATTCACCGCCGCGCACACCGTCGGCGTGGAGGTCGGCACGCTGGGCTTCCGGCGCACGACGCTGGACACCACCGGCCCGCTGGGCAGCAGCTTTGCCTATCGGCTCAACGCGGTGGCGGAGGACGGCGCCAGCCGCAGCGGGTTGATCGACAGCCGCAAGCAGGTACTGGCACCGGCGCTGACCTGGACACCCGACAGCCGCACGGTGGTGCAGTACGAGGCCGAACTCGTGCGCATCCGCGCGCCGCTCGACCGCGGCCTGATCCAGATCAACGGCAATGTCGGCGTCCTTCCGCGCGACCGCTTCCTGGGCGAGCCCGACCGGGACAACATGCACATCGAGGGCGACACCCATCAACTGACGGTTGACCGCGAACTGGGCCAGGGCTGGCGGGCCCGGGTCGGCACGTCCTACCGCGAGACCCGTTACTTCGGCGACGCGGTCGACCTCAACAGCACGCTGAGGGCCGACGGCCGCACCCTCAACCGGCGGGACAGCTGGCGCAGCCTGCCGTCGCGCGACACGTCGGTGCAGGCCGAAGTCGAGGGCAAGTTCAGTACCGGCGGCATCGGCCACACGCTGCTGGCGGGGGTGGAGTCCTGGCGGCTCTTCATGGGTCAGTACGGCGACTATTCGAGCGTGGCCACGGCGCCATATGCGATCGATATCTACCAGCCGCTCTACGGCCAGGCCCGCACGGCACCGCTCTCGCCCCTGTTCAACACACGCGACGACCAGCGCGCCACCGGCGTCTTCGTGCAAGACCAGATCGACCTGTCGGCGCAATGGAAGCTGCTGGCCGGCGTGCGCTTCGACCGCTTCCACCAGAACTACGACGACCTGCTGGCACGCAAGTCCGCCGCCCAGAGCCATTCGGCCACTTCGCCGCGCGTGGGCATCACCTATCTCGTGAGCGACCGGCTGTCCTTCTATGCCAGCGCCGGCAAGTCCTTCAGGCCCAACTCTGGCGGAGACGAGAACGGCAACGCGTTCGCGCCGCAATCGGGCCGCGCGCTGGAAGCCGGCGCCAAATGGCTGTCGGCCGACGAGCGGCTGACCGCAACGATGGCGGTGTTCGACATCCGCAAGAGCAACGTGCTCACCCGCAGCCCGACCAACCCCAACTTCAACGTAGCCGCCGGCCAGGCGCGCAGCCGCGGCATCGAGGCCGACGTTGCCGGCCAGCTGGACGCGCACTGGCGCCTTACCGGGAACCTGGCCTATACCGACACCGAAGTCACCCGCGACAACAACCCGGCCATGCTCGGGCGCAGGCTGGCCAACATCCCGCGCGTCAGCGGCGGCCTGTTCGCCATCCGCGAGGACAGGCTGCTCGACGGCCGCTACGGCATCGGCGGCGGCCTGGTGCATGTGGGCGAGCGCACCGGCAACGCCACCGACACCTACCGGCTGCCTGCCTACACCACCGTGCGCCTGACTGCCTACTGGCAGATCAATCCGCGCGTTCGGGTCACCCTCGATGTCAACAACCTGTTCGACAAGACCTTCTACGTCGCTTCGTGGAACAACCTGACGGTGCTGCCCGGCCTGGGCCGGCAAGTTGTGGCGGGACTGCAGGCGAAGTTCTGACGGCCCGCCGCGACGGCACCGCAGCCGCTGGCCTCACTCCACCGTCACGCTCTTCGCGAGGTTGCGCGGCTTGTCCACGTCGGTGCCCCGCGCACCCGCCGTGTGATACGCCAGCAGCTGCAGCGGCACCACGTGCAGGATCGGCGAGAGCGCGCCGTAGTGCTCGGGCATGCGGATCACGTGCAGCCCTTCGCTGCTGGTGATCTTCGTGTCGCCGTCGGCCAGCACGTAGAGCACGCCGCCGCGTGCGCGCACTTCCTGCAGGTTGCTCTTGAGCTTTTCGAGCAGCGCGTCGTTGGGCGCCACGGCCACCACGGGCATTTCGCTCGTCACCAGCGCGAGCGGGCCGTGCTTGAGCTCGCCGGCGGCATAGGCCTCGGCGTGGATGTAGGTCACTTCCTTGAGCTTGAGCGCGCCTTCGAGCGCGATCGGATAGTGCAGCCCGCGGCCCAGGAACAGCGCGTGGTCCTTGCGCGCGAAGTCTTCGGCCCAGCCGATGATCTGCGGCTCCAGCGCCAGCACCGACTGCAGCGCGACGGGCAGGTGCCGCATTTCCTTCAGGTAGCGTGCCTCGTCGGCTTCGCTCAGGCGGCCCTTGCTCTGCGCGATGGCGAGCGTCAGCAGGAACAGGCCCGCCAGCTGCGTGGTGAAGGCCTTGGTCGACGCCACGCCGATTTCCACGCCGGCGCGCGTGATGTACGCCAGCTTGCACTCGCGCACCATCGCGCTGGTGGCGACGTTGCAGATGGTCAGCGTCTGCTCCATGCCCAGCGAGCGCGCATGCTTCAGCGCGGCCAGGGTGTCGGCGGTCTCGCCCGACTGGCTGATGGTGACGACCAGCGTCTTCGGGTCGGGCACGGAGTCGCGGTAGCGGTACTCGCTCGCGATCTCGACCTGCGTGGAGATCTTCGCGATGCTCTCCAGCCAGTACTTGGCGGTGCAGCCGCTGTAGTAGCTGGTGCCGCAGGCGAGGATGAGGATCTTGTCGATGTCCTGGAACACGCGGTGCGCGCTGGCGCCCGTGGCGCCGTCCTGCCCGATGCCGTCGAACAGCTCGGGCACGATGCCTTCCACGCCCTCGAGCGTGTCGCCGATGGCGCGCGGCTGCTCGAAGATTTCCTTCTGCATGTAGTGGCGGTACGGGCCCAGTTCGGCCGCGCCGCTGTGGGCGTGCACGGTGCGCACCTGGCGGGTCACCGGCTTGTGGTTCCTGTCGACGATCCAGTACTTGCCCGGCTGCACGTCGACCACGTCGCCTTCTTCCAGGTACACGATCTGGTCGGTCACGCCGGCCAGGGCCATGGCGTCGCTCGCGAGGAAGTTCTCCGCGCCGTCCTTGCCGGCGCCCAGGATCAGCGGCGAGCCCGCGCGCGCGCCGACCACGCGGTGCGGCTCGTCGCGGCAGATCACGGCGATGGCGTAGGCGCCGTGCAGCTGCAGCACCGTGGCCTTGACGGCTTCGAACAGGTCGCCGTCGTAGAGGCTGTCGACCAGGTGGGCGATGACCTCGGTGTCGGTCTGGCTCTCGAACACATAGCCCTTGGCTTCGAGCGCGGCGCGCAGCGGCTCGTGGTTCTCGATGATGCCGTTGTGCACCAGCGCGATGCGGCCCGGGCGTGCGCCCTGCGCACCGGCGCCGGGGCCGTGGCTGAAGTGCGGATGGGCGTTGTGCACGACCGGCGCGCCGTGGGTGGCCCAGCGCGTGTGGGCGATGCCGGTGAGGCCTTCGACCTTCTCGTCGCGCACCTGCGCCACGAGGTCGGCCACGCGCGAGGTGGTGCGCGCCCGCGTCAGGCCGCCGGCATGCACCGCCACGCCGCACGAGTCATAGCCGCGGTACTCGAGCCGCTGAAGGCCCTGGACCAGGACCGGAACGATGTTGCGATGGGACGCTGCCCCGACGATGCCGCACATGGTGATCTGCCTTTGAATGAAGAAGAGGCTCGATGGTAGGAAGGCATTGAAGAAATATGCATTCGAAATTCATTTCATTTCGGACTTTTATTTCTTGTTTTTCCATATTTGGATATTTATTCCATAATTCACTTGAATATGGAATCAATCACCCTGGATTCAACCGACCTGCGCCTGCTGGACGCCCTCCAGCGCGACGCCTCGCAGACCAACCAGCGGCTGGCCGCCGACGTCGGCATTTCCCCGCCCACCTGCCTGCGACGCGTGCAGCGGCTTCGTGAAGAAGGCCTCATCGAGCGCCAGGTCGCGCTGCTGTCGCCCGACCGGCTGGCCACGGTGCTGGGGCACGGGCTGCAGGCGGTGGTGGAAATTTCGCTGGACCGGCAGGACGCCGGCTCGCTGGACGCTTTCGAGACGCGCGTGATCGCCGACGACGCCGTGCAGCAGTGCTGGCGCGTGTCGCCCGGCCCCGACTTCGTGCTGATCGTCGCGGCGCGCGACATGCCGGACTACGGCGCGCTCGCGCAGCGCCTGTTCACGGCCGATGCGAACGTGCGCAACGTCAAGGCCTTCTTCAGCCTCAAGCGCGCCAAGTTCGAGCCCCGTTTGCCGCTGGCGTGACGCCCGGTCCCTTCGCGAAACACCGCGGAACCGGCTTTGCCGGGCCGCAGGTGTTGCCCCCGGTAGGGGGTTGGCGAAGCGACACGAAGTGCGCGCAGCCTGGGGGCGAGCCTATTTTTTGGGGCGCTTCCAGTTCGCAAAGCTGACCTGCTTGGCGCGCGAGACGGTCAGCGCCCCAGGCTCGGTCGACTTGTTGATGGTCGAGCCGCCGCCGATGGTGCCGCCCGCTCCCAGGGTGATGGGCGCGACCAGCACGCAGTTGCTGCCCACGTGCACGTCGTCGCCGATCACGGTGCGGTGCTTGTTGGCGCCGTCGTAGTTGGCGGTGATGGAGCCCGCCCCGTAATTGACGCGCTCGCCCACGGTGGCGTCGCCCAGGTAGGCCAGGTGGTTGGCCTTGGCGCCGGCGGCCAGCGTCGAGTTCTTGACCTCGACGAAGTTGCCGATGTGCACCTCCGCGCCCAGTTGCGCGCCCGGCCGCAGCCGCGCGAACGGGCCGATGAGCGCGCCCGCGCCCACGGTCACGCCGGCCTTCTCGCCTTCGATATGCGTGAATGGATGGATCACTGCGCCGGCCTCGATGCGCGCATTGGCAATGACGCAGTTGGCACCGATGCGCACGCCCTCGCCCAGCGACACCGCGCCTTCGAACACGCAGTTGACGTCGATCTCCACGTCGCCGGCGCAGTCGAGCGTGCCGCGCAGGTCGAAGCGCGCGGGGTCGGCCAGGCGCACGCCCTGCTCCATCAGCGCATTGGCCTGGCGCAGCTGCCAGGCGCGCTCCAGCGCCGCGAGTTGGGCCGGGCTGTTGATGCCGGCCACCTGCAGCGCGTCGGTGGTGATGTGCGCGACCACGGGCACGCCGTCGGCGGCCGCGAGCTTCACCACGTCGGTCAGGTAGTACTCGCCCTGGGCGTTCTTGTTGTCCAGCCGCGCGAGCCAGCCCTTGAGCAGGCGTGCCGGCACGGCCATCACGCCGCTGTAGATCTCGCGCACGGCGCGCTGGGCCTCGGTGGCGTCCTTGTGCTCGACCACGGCGGTCACGTCGCCGGCGGCGGCCGAACGGATCACGCGGCCGTAGCCGGTGGGGTCATCGAATTCGATCGTCAGCAGCGCCAGCTTGCCGCCTGCGCTGGCCGCGACCAGCGCGCGCAGCGTGTCCTCGCCGATGAGCGGCACGTCGCCCGAAAGCACGACCACCGTGCCGTCGTCGGGCAGCAGCGGCGCCGCCTGCAGCACCGCGTGGCCCGTGCCCAGCTGCGGCTCCTGGCGCGCGAAGCGCAGCGTGGCGCCGGCAATGCCGCCGGCCATGGCCGCCTCGACCTCGGCGGCGCCATGGCCCGTGACCACCACCACGTCGCGCGCGCCGATGCGCCCGGCGGTGTCCGTCACATGCGCCAGCAGTGCGTGGCCGGCCAATCGATGCAACACTTTGGGCAGCTTGCTCTTCATGCGCGTGCCCTTGCCGGCGGCCATGATGACGATGTCCACCGGTCCCGGCGTGTGCTGTTGCGGAGTCTGATTCATGCGTTTTTCTTCCCGATTTCGTTGCGCGGCAATGGCGCGGATTATCGGCGTGCTGCTCCTGGCCGCCGCGCTGGGGGCCTGCAGCGCCATCCGGCTGGCCTACAACAACCTGCCCACCGTGAGCTACTGGTGGCTGGACGGCTACCTGGATTTCGACAACGAGCAGGCCCCGAAGGTGCGCGACGAACTCGCCCAGTTGCTGGACTGGCACCGCCAGAACGAGCTGCCGCGCATCGCCTCGCTGCTGCAGGAAGCACAGGCACTGGCGCCCGGCGAGGTGACGCCGGCGCAGGTCTGCGCCATGGCCGATCGCATCCGCGAGCGCCTGCTGGCCGTGGCCGACCGGGCGGAAACCGCCGGCGCCCAGCTTGCGCTGAGCCTGACCGCCGCCCAGCTGCAGCAGCTGGAACGCAAATACGCCAAGAACAACGCCACCTATCGCAAGGAATGGCTCGACCGCACGCCGGCCCAGGTGCAGGAAAAGCGCTACGACCAGTTCCTCGACCGCACCGAGGACTTCTACGGCCGCCTGAGCACCGAGCAGCGCGAGCTGCTGAGACAGCAGGTCGCGCAGTCGGTGTTCGACCCGCGGCTGGCGGACGCCGAGCGCCGCCAGCGCCAGCAGGAAGCGCTGTTGCTGCTGCGCGGCTTTGTCGCCGACAAGCCTTCTGCGGCCGAGGCGCGCGCCGCGCTGCATGCCTATATCCAGCGCGTCGCCGCGCCGCCGCCCGGCCCCTGGCGCGACCAGCAGCAGGCGCTGCTGGAGGAAGGCTGCCGCAACACAGCCGCGCTGCACAACGGCACTACCGCCAGCCAGCGCGCGCAGGCGGTGCGCCGGCTGCAGGCCTACCAGGACGATCTGCGGCAGCTGGTGGCGGCGCGCTGAAGCACCCGGTCCAGTTCAGATCAGCGGCGTAGGCCGCATCGGCCGCTCGAAATAGTCGCCCAGCGTCTCCAGCGCGTGCGGCTCCATGATGCGCAGCCAGCCGGTGTCGATCTTGTAGAACCCGAGCCGCTGCAGCCGCCGCATCGTCTTGTTGGTGTGCACGAGCGACAGCCCCAGCGCATCTGCGATGTGCTGCTGGTTGAACGGAAACTCGACCCAGCCGTCGCGCACCATGCCCACCCGCTCGGCGCGGCGGTACAGGTGCATCAGCAGCATCGCCACGCGCTCGCCGGCGTTGCGCCGGCCGGAGGTGACGAGGTTGTCGTCCACCATCTTTTCCTCGCGCGCGGCGAGCCAGGTGATGTCGTAGCCGAGCTTGGGCTGGGCGTGGAACAGGCCCCAGAGCCGGTCGCGCGAGAAGGCGCACAGCGTGACGTCGGTGACGGCCTCGACGCCGTGCGTCTGGCCGTCGGCAAACTCGTCCTGCAGGCCGATGAAGTCACCGGGCAGGAGAAAGCTCAGGATCTGCCGCCGGCCGTCGCTCAGCGTCTTGTAGCGAAAGGCCCAGCCCGAATAGAGAGTGAAGAGCTGCGAGCTGGGCCGGTGCTCCTCGATGATCGAGTTGCCGGCCTCCACGCGCCGGGCGCCGACGCGGAACGACTGGATGGTCTTGAGTTCTTCCTCGGAGGCCGGAAGAAAGGCGTCGAGCTGGCGCAACGCGCACTGGTCGCATGGATTGATGCCTTGAGGGGGCGCTGCGGCGGCGGGGTAGTCCTCGAATTTCACGCTTTACTATAGGCCGTCCGGCTGTGTCTTTTGACATTTCGGAGCGTCTTTCGCGTCACTAGACTCCGCAGCGCTTTCTCCTGAAGACGCATGACGCAAGACCAGCCACTCTACGAAATCCTCTACTGCAGCACTCTCGTGCAGGAATTTGCGCCCCCGCCGGTGGGCGCCATCGTGGCCCAGGCGCGCGCACGCAACGCCGAGCGGGGCATCACCGGACTGCTGGTTTTCGACGGCTTGCGGTTCTGCCAGCACCTGGAGGGGCCGCGCGAGGCGGTCGAGGCGCTGATGCGGCGGATCGAACGCGACCCGCGCCACATCGACGTCCGCATCGCCTACGAGGGCGCCCTGCGCAACCGGCGCTACACCGGCTTCGGGCTGGGCCTGGCGGAAAGCGAGGGGCCGCACCTGATGTCGGGTGTGCACGCCCTGGAGGGCGAAACCGCCCTGCTGCATTTCCTGGCACTGCGGCCCAGCTTCGACATCAACGGCTGAGGCGCCAAAGAAAAAGGCGGCCGAAGCCGCCTCTCGCCAGCGCAGGGTTGGCCGAGGATCAGGCGTTGTCCCAGCTGTAGGTCGCGCCGTAGCCGTCCCACGCTTCCATGACGATGCGCTGGCCCGCCGCCACCGTGAGTGACTCACCGGGTGCGAGCACCAGGTCTTCGCTGGGGTTGGCGAGCGTGGCGTCGGGGGTGATCCACACGCGGCCCTGCTTGACCCGCAGCACGCTGGTCGAACGCGCCTTCAGGCTCATCGCCTCGCCGGGGGCGATCTGCCAGGCGCCACGGCGCACGGCTGGCGGCACTGCGGCAGCGGCGGTGCGGGCGGGAACGGACAGGGACGAGAGCGATTCGGTGGTGCAGACGGCGGTGGACATGATGAGGACTCCTGGGCTTTGCCGAAGCGCTTGACAGACAGAAGGCAATTGCGCAGTTCGGGAATGAATGATCGTTCCTGGGCCGTTGGCAGTCCAATGAAAAGGAGGTAGCCTACTGATGCCCGTTTCGCATCAATGCATCTGCCCGCCAGATTGCCGCTCGAAGTCATACCCATGCAACATTCGCAAACCCACTTGCGCTCCCGGCCGATCTCGGCCGGGCATCTGCGCGCCTTCGAGGCCGTCGCCCGCCACCTGAATTTCCGCGCCGCCGCCGAGGAAATGGCGCTCACCCAGTCGGCCGTCAGCCGGCAGATCCAGTCGCTGGAAGAAGAAGTGGGCGTGGCGCTGTTCCTGCGCCACACCCGGGCGGTGGAGCTCACCAGCGCCGGCGCGCAGCTGCTGCTGGCGGTGCAGCAGTCGCTGCCGCGCATCGACATGGCTGTGCGTCAAATAAGGCAGAGCGCGGGGCGCAAGAGCGTGTCGCTGACCACCTTTGCCTCGTTCGCGTCGATGTGGCTGATTCCCCGGCTGGAAGCCTTCCAGCGCGACAACCCCGAAATCGACATCCGCATCGACGCCAGCGACGTGGCGGTCGACCTCGAAGTGGCAGACGTCGACATCGCGCTGCGCTACGGCCCGCGCGAGGTCATGCCGGCCGGCGCGGTGCGCCTGTTCGGCGAAACGCTGACGCCGGTGGCCAGCCCCTGGCTGCTGAAGAGCAGCCCGCCCATCAAGACGCCCGCCGACATCACCCGCTTCACGCTGATCGAGGCCGGCGACGCCCACCGCACCCACCTCGAGTGGCTGACCTGGCGCCGCTGGTTCGAGGTGAACGGCCAGGAACGCGCCCAGCCCAAGCGCTGGCTCTATTTCAATTACGCCTACCAGATGGTGCAGGCCGCGCTCACCGGCCAGGGCGTGACGCTGGCGCGCAGCTCGCTGATCGCGGAAAGCCTGGCCAACGGCGACCTGGTCGAGGTGCTGCCGCAGCACCGCATGGACTCGCCGATGGCCTACTGGCTCATCGCCGGCCCGCGCAACGCGCTGCGGCCCGAGATCAAGGCCTTCTGGGACTGGCTGCAGTTGCAGGCCATCACCACGCGCGAAACCATCGGCGAGGTGCCCGACCCGGACACGGTGGACAACCTCGACTGAGCCGGGGGCTCAGCTGGTCGGCCAGACCACGCCGTTGTCGTTCAGGATGGCGTCCAGCGGCAGGTCGTGCGCCTCGGGCTCGAAGTCGTCCAGGAAGCCGTGAGTGAAGCCCAGCCCCACAGTGAACGGCCGCGGCTCCAGCGCCGCCAGCGTGCGGTCGTAGAAGCCGCCGCCGTAGCCCAGCCGGTAGCCGCCGGCGCTGTAGCCCACGCAGGGCACGAATAGCAGGGTCGGCACGATCAGCTCGGTGTCCTTGGGCTTGGGGATGCCGTAGGCGTCTTCTTCCATCTGGCAGCCCGGGTACCAGGCATGGAAGGTCAGGGTCTTGTGAACTTTGTCGATCACCGGCAGTCCGATGCGGCGGCGCTGCGGCTCTTCCATGAGCTCACCGTCCTCCTTCCAGCGGTGCAGAGCGGGCAGCGGATCGAATTCGCCCTTGATCGGCCAGTAGGCGCCGATCACGGTGTCGGGCCGGCCGACCAGCCAGATCCGCATCACGCGCTGCAGGAGATCGGCGCGCGCCAAGCGGTCGGGCATTGCCAGTCGCTGCTCGATCAGTGCTTTTCGCAGCTGATCCTTAAGAAAACTCGCGGTCGCCGAGGTGTCGGCATCCTTTGACTTGTCCATAATCCCCCGATGCAGTTCCCAAGCATTTTGGCATCCAAGCGCCGCCGCCCGCGCGGCGCAACTCCCGCACTCGTTTTTTCCGCTGTCCTGGCCCTCGCCGCGTTGCTCTCGCAGCAACCCGCCGCCGCCCAGAACAACACCAACGACGACGTGCTCATCCAGATGAAGCAGGCCTTCCAGCGCGGCGACAAGGCCCGCCTGTCGGCCCTGCTGCCGCAGGCCCGCGGGCATGCACTGGAACCTTGGGCCGCCTACTGGGAACTCAAGGCGCGCCTGCAGGAAGCCTCGCCCAACGAAGTGCAGGACTTCTTCGCGCGCTACGCCGGCACCTACCAGGAAGACCGCCTGCGCAACGACTGGCTGCTTCTCACCGGCCAGCGCCGCGACTGGGACAACTTCTCCGCCGCCATCGCCGGCTTCCGCATGGGCGACGACGCGCAGGTGCGCTGCTACGCCACGCTGGTCGACACGCTGCGCAGCGGCACCGCCACGCAGGCGCAGGCCGACGAGGTGCGCCGCAACTGGTTCGCACAGAAAGACGCCGACGACGGCTGCCTCACCGCCGCCGACCGCATGGTCGCCGCCCGCCTGATGACGCCGGCCGACGCCTGGAAGAAGGCGCGCCTGGCCATCGAGGCCAATCGCCCGCAGGCCGCGCGCGGCGCGGTCACCATCGCCGCGCCCGACGCGCTGCCGCTGTTCGAGGAGCTGAACGCCAGCTCCGCCAAGTTCCTGGCCGGGCGTGCCTTCGTGGCCGCGAAGTCGCGCAAGGAGCTGGTGGTGCTCGCGCTCATCAAGGTGGCCATCGCCGATCCCGACATGGCCGCATCGCAGCTCGACGGCAAGTGGGGCCCGATGCTCTCTGCCGAAGAGCGCAACTGGCTCTGGGGCACCATCGGCCGCCAGGCAGCGACCAAGCTATCGCCACAGGCCGGCGCCTACTTCGCCAACGTCACGAAGAACAGCGACCTGTCCGACGACATGCTGGGCTGGCGGGTGCGCTCCGCCTTGCGCGCCGGCCAGTGGAAAGACGTGGCGCCCGCCATCAACGCCATGAGCGAAACCGCCCAGCTCGACCCGACCTGGGTCTACTGGAAGGCCCGCGCGCTGGCCAACAGCGGCAGCGAAGAGCGCCGCGCCCAGGCCCGCGAGCTCTACCAGAGCATTGCCGGTTCGCGCGGCTTCTACGAAATGCTGGCGCTCGAGGAACTGGGCCAGCGCACCATGGTGCCCACCCGCCCCGCCCCGCTCACGCCTGAAGAAAAAGCCGCCGCGCGTGCCAACCCGTCGCTGGCCCGCGGCCTCTATGCCATCGCGATCGGCCTGCGCCCCGAAGGCACGCGCGAGTGGAACTACGCCACCAACCTGCACGACAAGGGCGGCATGGACGACCGCGCCCTGCTGGCCGCGGCCGACTTCGCCTGCCAGCGCGAGGTGTGGGACCGCTGCATCAACACCAGCGAGCGCACCAAGGGCGTGGTCGACGTCGATCAGCGCTTTCCCATGCCTTTCCACGACACGGTGCTGCGCAAGAGCCAGGACATCGGCCTCGACCCGGCCTACGTCTACGGCCTGATCCGCCAGGAAAGCCGCTTCATCATGGATGCGCGCTCAGGCGTCGGCGCTTCGGGCCTGATGCAGGTCATGCCCGCCACCGCGCGCTGGACCGCCCGCAAGATCGGCCTGACCGACTTCTCGCCCAACCAGATCAACGACCGCGAGACCAACATCACCATCGGCACCAACTACCTGAAGCTGGCGCTCGACGACTTCGACGGTTCCATGGCCCTGGCCGCCGCTGCCTACAACGCCGGCCCGGGCCGCCCGCGCAACTGGCGCAACGGCCCGGTGCTCGACGCCGCCATCTGGGCCGAGAACGTGCCCTTCAGCGAAACGCGCGACTACGTGAAGAAGGTGCTGGCCAACACCACCAACTACGCCGCCATCATCAGCGGCCGGCCGCAGTCGCTGAAGGAGCGCCTGGGCCGTGTCGGCCCGCGCGACGCCGCCGAGCCCGAACCGAACAAGGACCTGCCTTGAGGCGCTCGGCATGAGCTGGCGCGACGAGGTCCTTGACACCATCGTGTCCGAATTCTCGGACGTGACCGATGTGGCGCAGCTCACGCGCATCGTGCTGCGCCTCACGCTGGCCGCCGCGCTGGGCTTCCTGCTCGGCTTCGAGCGCGAGCAGGCGGGCAAGGCGGCCGGCGTTCGCACGCACATGCTGGTGGCCATCGGCTCGGCGATGTTCGTGCTGATACCGCAGCAGACCGGCATCGTGCCGGCCGACATGAGCCGGGTGATCCAGGGGCTGGTGGCGGGCGTGGGCTTCCTGTGCGCTGGCACCATCCTCAAGCAAGGCAAGGACGAGAGCCACGTGCAGGGCCTGACCACCGCCGCCGGGCTGTGGATGACGGCCGCCATCGGCATGGCCTGCGGCCTCGGGCGCGAAGCCACCGCGCTGCTGAGCGCGCTGCTGGCGCTGGCGGTGCTGTCGCTGGTGCCGCGCCTCGTGGGGCTCATCGAGCGTGCAGTCGGCCCGAAGGACAGCACCGCGCCACGCGTGATTGCCTCGGTCGACGACACGCCCGGCCGCTGAAGGCGCCGGCGCATCAATTCGCGCCGCGTTCGTCATCAATCGCGCCGCGACGCGCGGCTAGCATTTAAAACTTTGCACTCAACGCCCGGGAGGCTCTCATGCGCAAGCTCTACATCGGCAACAAGAACTACTCGTCCTGGTCCATGCGGCCCTGGGTGCTGATGAAGCAGGCCGGCATTCCCTTCGAGGAAGTGATGGTGCGCTTCGACTCCTTCGAAGCCGATTCGAAGTTCAAGAGCGTCATCGCCGCCATCAACCCGGTGGCCAAGGTGCCCGTGCTGGTCGACGGCGACCTGGCGATCTGGGACACGCTGGCCATCGCCGAGTACCTGGCCGAGACCTTCCCTGAAAAGCAGCTGTGGCCCCGCGACGCGGCCGACCGGGCACGCGCCCGCAGCGTCTGCGCCGAAATGCACTCGGGCTTCGGCGGCTTGCGCGGCCATTGCGGAATGAATCTGGAAGCCTCGCTGCCCGAAGTGGGCGCGCGGCTGATGAAGGAAGAGCCCACGGTCGCCAGCGACCTCGCGCGCATCGTGCAGATGTGGAGCGGCCTGCTCGATGCACATGGCGGCCCCATGCTGTTCGGCGAGTTCGGCATCGCCGACGCCTACTTCGCGCCCGTCGGCACGCGCATCAAGACCTACGGGTTGCCGGTGCCACCGCACATCACGGCCTACATCGAGCGTGTGCAGGCATTGCCGGGCGTCAAGGCCTGGATCGACGGCGGACTGGCGGAGAAGGATTTCCTGCAGTTCGAGGAGCCTTACCGCACGGGGCGGTAAGGTCCTCGCAGAGGATGGCGGTCAGAACCGGTAGGTGGCCGCTAAATAAGTGACGATCGGGTTCAGCTTCAGGCTGGCCTGGCTCGTGGCCACCGGCAGGCCGGTGATCGAGGTGGTCGTCAGCTTGGCCGTGGTCTTCAGCGGGATGTACGACACCGAGAACGAGACGCCCCAGTGCTTGTCGAACTGGTAAGCCACGCCGGCGTTCAGCACGGGCGCGAACTTGCTGTCGAGCTTGGCCGTGGTGTTCACGCCGAAGGGCGACACGCCGAACTGCTGGGCCAGAGCGCCCTGCAGGTTCGACGTGAGATTCACGTCGCTGTACCAGACGTAGGTCGCGCCCAGGCCCACGAACGGACGGAACGCCGAGTTGGCGTCATTGAAGAAATACTTGCCCAGGATGGTCGGGCTCCACTGGCGGGCCTCGCCCAGCTGGCCGACGCGGGCCAGGGTGCCGGTGCCGTTCAGCTTGAACTTCGGCGGTATGCCGAAAACGCCTTCCACGGCCCAGTTGCTGTCGAGGAAATAGGTGGCATTGAAACCCAGGGTGTCGGAGTCGCTCACGCTGGCACCCGAGCCGGGCAGCACCGCCGGGATCGGGGAGGTCACGGTCAGCGGCTTGCTCGAATCCTGCGGCGACAGGTGAAACCAGCCCGTGCCGATGACCCAGTCGCCCGCCTGCTGCGCCATCGCGCTGCCGGACGCCAGGGCGCCCAGAGCCGCCAACGCAAACACTGTTTTCTTCATGATGTGAAAGCTCCTTTGATTGAGAAATCCCTCTGCGAAGCGCAGCCTCGGCTTGTAGCCGCCGCTGACATTTGCCCGCCGGACGAATGGTGGCCCGCTCCGCGCCGGAAATTATCGAACGACCGTTCTATTTTTGAGGTACGGAGTATCCCTACACTGCATTCATGAAAATTTTTCTCGTTGGCGGTGCGGTGCGCGACCGGCTGCTAGGCCGGCCGGTGTCCGACCACGACTGGCTGGTGGTCGGCGCCACGCCCGAAGCCATGGTGGCCCGCGGCTACCTGCCCGTGGGGCGCGACTTTCCGGTGTTCCTGCACCCTGAAACGCGCGAGGAATACGCGCTGGCCCGCACCGAGCGCAAGAGCGCGCCCGGCTACCGCGGCTTCACCGTGCATGCCGCGCCCGACGTCACGCTGGAACAAGACCTCGCGCGCCGCGACCTGACGGTCAACGCCATCGCGCTGCCCGCCGAACTGGTGAATGCCGACGGCAGCTTCGACCCCACGTCCGATACGCTGGCCGACCCCTTCCACGGCCAGCGCGACCTGCGCGACAAGGTGCTGCGCCACGTGACCGACGCCTTCCGCGAAGACCCGGTGCGCATCCTGCGCGTGGCGCGTTTCGCAGCGCGCTTCCACGACTTCGGCGTCGCCCCCCAGACCATGGCGCTGATGCGCGAGATGGTGGCGGCCGGCGAGGTCGATGCGCTGGTGCCCGAGCGCGTGTGGCAGGAGCTGTCTCGCGGCCTCGCGGAAACACGGCCTTCACGCATGTTCGAGGTGCTGCGCGACTGCGGCGCGCTGGCCGTGCTGCTGCCCGAGGTCGACCGGCTCTGGGGCGTGCCGCAGCGTGCCGAGCACCACCCCGAGGTCGACACCGGCGTGCACCTGATGATGGTGCTCGACACCGCCGCGCGGCTGCAGGCTTCTCTGCCGGTGCGCTTCGCCTGCCTGATGCACGACCTGGGCAAGGGCACCACGCCGGCCGACGTATTGCCGCGCCACACCGGCCACGAGAAGCGCAGCGTCGAGTTGCTGCAGCAGGTGTGCGAACGCTGGCGCGTGCCAGTGGACATCCGCGAACTGGCCGAGGTGGTGGCGCGCGAGCACGGCCACATCCACGGCAGCGGCTCGCTCGATGCGGCGGAGCTGGTGCGCCTGCTGGAGCGCTGCGACGCCTTCCGCAAGCCCGCGCGCTTTGCCGAGGCGCTGCTGGCCTGCGAGTGCGACGCGCGCGGCCGGCTCGGCTTCGAGGACACGGCCTATCCGCAACGCCCAAGGCTGCTGGCGGTGCTGGCCATCGCGGCGGCCGTGCCCACCGACGTGGTGGCGCGCGCCGCCCAGCAGGCGGGCGCCACCGGCCCGAAGATCGGCGAGGCGATCCACCAGGCCCGGGTGGAGGCTGTGGCGGCCGCGGCGGCATCGCCGGGCTGAAAGCGCCCAAGGCCCTGCTGCACAGCCGGCTTTGGCCGACACGGGAGGCGGGTCGCCCGTGCTATGGTTTTTCCCAATGCCAAAGTCCTCCAGCAACTTGCAGTTGCCTCCTCCGCTGGGCCGGGATGCAGCCCTCTTTCTCGACTTCGACGGAACGCTGGTCGGGCTTGCGCCCACGCCTGAAGCCATCGAGATCCCGCCGGCCCTCGTTCCTCTCCTGAGCGACCTGCGCGACCAGCTCGACGGCGCGCTTGCCGTCGTGTCGGGCCGCCAGATCGACTCCATCGACCGCTTCCTGGCGCCGCTGCGCCTGCCGGCGGCCGGCGAGCACGGCGTGCAGCGCCGCGACGCCAAGGGCCACATGCAGGAGCAGCGCCCGCCCGACCTTGCGTCCATCCTCGACATCGCCAACGAACTCGCGCGCGTGCATGAAGGCCTGCTGGTGGAGCGCAAGCATGCCGCCATCGCCCTGCATTACCGGCTAGCGCCGCAACTCGAGGCGGTGTGCCGCGACGCCATGTCGCGCGCCATCGCGCACGACCCGCAGCTCGAACTCATGCACGGCAAGTTCGTGTTCGAAGTGAAGCCCGCTGGCGTCAACAAGGGCATTGCCATCAATGCCTTCATGGAAGAGGCGCCGTTCGCCGGGCGTACGCCCGTGTTCCTTGGCGACGACACCACCGACGAGAGCGGCTTCGCGGTGGTGCAGCCGCGCGGCGGCATCGGCGTGAAGGTGGGCTCGGGCCCCAGCCTGGCGCTGCACCGGCTCGAATCGCCGCGCGCAGTGTACGAATGGCTGGTGCGGGCACGCGACATGCTGGTAGCGCCCGCGGCAGGCAAGACAACAGACACTGAATCCCCGAGGAACCCCGGATGAGCGAACAGCAACTATCGACGGCCCCCGAAGCGCACGCCGGCGCAGCCCTGGCAGGCTCGGCCGGACCCGACGACCGCGCACCGGTCGACATCAAGGCCGCCGCCGCCCCCGGACCGCGCAGCTTCGCGCCGCCGGCCGAGCCCTCGCTCGATGTCGGCGTGATCGGCAACTGCGCCTACAGCGCGCTCATCGATGCGCGCGGACGCGCCGTGTGGTGCTGCCTGCCGCGATTCGACGGCGACCCGGTCTTCAATGCGCTGCTGCACCCGGGCGAAGAAGCCGGCGCCTGGAGCATCGACATCGAGGACTTCGCCGAAGCCAGGCAGTGGTACGAGCCGAACACCGCCGTGCTGCGCACGCAGCTCTTCGACAGCGCGGGCCAGGGCATCGAGATCACCGACTTCGCGCCGCGCTTCTACAGCCGCTCGCGCTACTTCCGCCCGCTGATGCTGGTGCGCCGCGTGCGGCCCATTGCCGGTGCGCCGCGCATCCGCGTGTCGCTCGATCCGCGTTTCCAGTGGGGTGCATCGGCGCCGGTGGAGGTCACGCGCGGCAGCAACCACATCCGCTACGTGGGACCCGACCTCACGCTGCGGCTGAACACCGACGCCTCGATCTCGCACATCCTCTCGCGCCAGCCCTTCGTGATCTCGCGCGAATACAACTTCATGTTCGGCGTGGACGAGACGCTGCTCGACGGCATTGCCGACACCGCGCGCAAGTTCGAGCAGGAGACCATCGCCTACTGGCGCACCTGGACCAAGCGCCTGGCGATTCCCTTCGAGTACCAGGACGCGGTGATCCGCGCGGCCATCACGCTCAAGCTCTCGCTGTATGAAGACACCGGCGCCATCGTCGCCGCCATGACCACCAGCATTCCCGAGGCGCCGGGCAGCCAGCGCAACTGGGACTACCGCTACTGCTGGCTGCGCGACGCCTTCTTCGTGGTGCGCGCGCTCAATTCGCTGAGCGAAGTGGGCACCATGGAAGACTACCTGCGCTGGCTGGGCAACGTGGTTATCGGCTCGCACGGCGAGCACATCCAGCCGCTGTACGGCATCGGGCTGGAGCGCGAACTGCCCGAATCCTTCGTCGACGGCCTGCCGGGCTATCGCGGCATGGGCCCGGTGCGCGTGGGCAACCAGGCGCAAGAACACTTTCAGCACGACGTGTACGGCAACATCGTGCTCGGCGCGGCGCAGGCCTTCCACGACCACCGGCTGCTCAGCCGCGCGGGGCTGGCGGAGTTTCCGCACCTCGAGGCGGTGGGCGAACAGGCGGTGCGCGTGTACGGCACGCCAGATGCCGGCATGTGGGAGCTGCGCACGCGCGCACGCGTGCACACCAGCTCGGCGCTGATGAGCTGGGCCGCCTGCGACCGGCTCAGCAAGATCGCCCGCGCGCTGAATCTGCCCGAGCGCGCCGCCTACTGGCACGGCCACGCCGCGCGCATGAAGGAAGAGATCCTCACCAAGTCGTGGTGCGAGGAACGCCAGGCCTTTGCCGAGAGCTTCGGCGGGCACGAGCTGGACGCGAGCATCCTGCTGATGGTGGAGGTGGGCCTGATCGACGCGCGCGACCCGCGCTTCATATCCACCGTCGACGCCATGGAAAAGTCATTGTGCGACGGCCCCTACATGCGCCGCTACGAGGCCGCCGACGACTTCGGCAAGCCCGAGACCGCCTTCAACATCTGCACTTTCTGGCGCATCGATGCGCTCGCCAAGATCGGCCGCAAGGCCGAGGCGCGGCAGATCTTCGAGACCATGCTCGCCGCGCGCAACCCGCTGGGCCTGCTGTCGGAAGACACGCATCCGGTCACCGGCGAGATGTGGGGCAACTTTCCGCAGACCTATTCGATGGTCGGGATCATCAATGCGGCCGTGCGCCTGTCCGCGCCGTGGGACTCCGCCATATGAACGCCCCCCGGCTTTTCACTTGCTGCGCTCGTGTAACTCCACCCCCCGAGGGGGCGGCGCCATGAGCCGCCTCGTCGTCATATCGAACCGCGTGGCTGACCCACGCAAGCCGGCGGCCGGCGGCCTGGCCGTGGCGCTGGGCGAGAGCCTGCAGCAAAGCGGCGGCCTGTGGTTCGGCTGGAGCGGGCAGATCATCGAAGGCGGGCCGACCGGCGAAGGCGAACTGCACCGGCAGCAGGCCGGCAAGGTCACGCTAGCCACCATCGACCTGAGCCGCGAGGACCACGACAGCTACTACCTCGGCTACAGCAACGACGTGCTCTGGCCGGTGTTCCACAACCGGCTCGACCTGGCGCACTTCGACGCCGGCTTCATCGGCGGCTACCGGCGCGTGAACCAGCTGTTCGCGCGCAAGCTGCTGCCGCTGCTGAAGGAAGACGACATCATCTGGGTGCACGACTACCACCTGATACCGCTGGCGGCCGAACTGCGCGCGATGGGCTGCAAGCAGCGCATCGGTTTCTTCCTGCACATTCCGCTGCCGCCGCAGATCATCATCGCGGCCATTCCGCAGCACGAGTGGCTGATGCGCTCGCTGTTCGCCTACGACCTGATCGGCTTCCAGGCCCAGCAGGACGTGCAGCACTTCGAGCACTACGTGCGCAACGAGGCGCGCGGCCAGTACCTGGGCGACGACATGTACCGCGCCTACGGGCAGACGGTGCGCTGCAGCGCGTTCCCTATCGGCATCGACGTGGACGAGTTCGCCGCGCTCACGCATGCGAAGGAATCGCGCGACATGTACGACACCATGAAGCGCGAGTATTCGCAGCGCCGGCTGCTGCTGGGCATCGACCGGCTCGACTACTCCAAGGGCATTCCGCAGCGCGTGCGCGCGTTCCGCGAGCTGCTGGCCCACTACCCGGAGAACCGGCGCAGCGCGACGCTGATACAGATCGCCTCGCCCACGCGCGAGACGGTCGACGCCTACGGCGACATCCGCCGCGAGCTCGAGTCGCTGTGCGGCGCCATCAACGGCGACTACGGCGAACTCGACTGGATGCCGGTGCGCTACATCCACCGCATGGTGGCGCGCAAGCGCGTGCCGGGGCTGTGCCGCGCGGCCGCCGTGGGGCTGGTGACGCCGCTGCGCGACGGCATGAACCTGGTGGCCAAGGAATACATCGCCGCGCAAGACCCGGCCGACCCCGGCGTGCTGGTGCTGTCGCGCTTTGCCGGCGCGGCCGAGCAGCTGAAAGAGGCGCTGCTGGTGAACCCGTACGACACGCACGGCACGGCGGAAACCGTGCAGCAGGCGCTGCACATGCCGCTGGAAGAACGGCGCGAGCGGCACCAGAAGCTGCTGTCGCGCATCCGCGACCAGGACATCCACTGGTGGCGCCGCACCTTCCTGGATGCGCTGCGCGAGGTGGACAGCGAACGCTAGCCGGCGGGCGCTTCAGCCCGTCAGCAGGCGCATGAGCCGCATCACCGGGCGCAGCTCGGGATCGGCCGGCGCCGGCACATGGGGCAGGTACGGCGCGTGGATGCGCAGCGACACCGGCGCATGCAGCGCCGTCACCTCGATCCAGCCGCCGCGCTCCAGCCGATGGACATCGCCTTCGGCCAGCATCGCCTCGGTCATGAACAGCGTCTCGCCGAACCAGCTCGGCGGCGACAGCATGCGGGCACGGCCCTCTACCACTTGCAGCCATGCGCCGGCGTCGACGGCGGTGCGCAAGGATTGGCCCGGCTCCATGGTGACGGTGTCGGGTGCGGGATTGACTGTGAGGGTCATTGGCGTGCCTTCGGAAAGAGCGGTGGTCGGGCATCGATCGTAGGAATTCGGCTGCCCGAAAAACAGGCACACGCCCTGGCTATTGCAGCCATAACAGCCGCCGTGCCAGCGCATCTGTTATGGTGGTTTTCCCGAGCAACTGCATCTGTTTTCCTATGCCCGATCGGGGGAACATCAGCCCCATGGACTCGCTACCGCTCTACCGCCAGCTTGCCGCGCACTACGTGGATGCGATCCACACCGGCTCGCTCAAGCAGGGCGACAAGCTGCCGTCGCTGCGCAGCCTGATGCGGCTGCACGACATCAGCCTGTCGACCGCGCTTCAGCTCTGCCGCGCGATGGAGAGCGACGGCTGGGTCGAGGCGCGCGACCGCTCCGGCTACTTCGTGCGGCGGCCGCAGCGCCTGGCCATCGCGCCGATGGAGGAACCGGTGGCCGACGTGCCGCCCGACCCCGCGCAGTTCGTCAGCATGCGCGAGCGCATGGCCAACTTCATGGCGCGCGGGCGGCATACGGGCGTCAAGCTCAACTTCGCCATCGCCCGCGCGGCACCGGAGCTGTACCCGGCCGAGGCGCTGCGCAATTCGATGACGCGCGCACTGCGCCAGCGGCCAGAGCTGCTGACCACAGCCTCGTCGCAAAAGGGCCACCTGCAGTTCCGC
Source organism: Variovorax sp. (assembly GCF_965279555.1). Classification (NCBI taxonomy): domain Bacteria; kingdom Pseudomonadati; phylum Pseudomonadota; class Betaproteobacteria; order Burkholderiales; family Comamonadaceae; genus Variovorax; species Variovorax sp. The sequence goes on from NZ_OZ257247.1 coordinate 4,136,428, forward strand.
GAAGCCGTGGCGCAGCGCAACCTGCGCATCGGCATGACGGTGGCGCCAGACGAGGTGCTCGTCACCAACGGCTGCATCGAGGCGCTGAACCTCGCGCTGCGTGCCATCGCCAAGCCGGGCGACACGGTGGCCGTGGAGTCGCCCACCTTCTACGGCCTGCTGCAGGTGCTCGAAAGCCTGGGCATGCGCGCGCTCGAGATCCCGACCAGCCCGCAGACCGGCATCTCCATCGAGGCGCTGGAGCTGGCCATCCAGACCTACGACGACATCAAGGCCGTGGTGGTGGTGCCGCACCTGCAGAACCCCATCGGCAGCGTGATGCCCGACGCCCACAAGCAGCGGCTGGTGCACCTGTGCGAAGGCCACGGCATCGCGCTGGTCGAGGACGACACCTACAGCGACCTGGTCGAGAGCGACACGCCGCTGCGCGCGCTGAAGTCATGGGACCGCACGGGCAACGTGATCTATTGCGCCTCGCTGCACAAGGTGCTGGCGCCGGGGCTGCGGCTGGGCTGGATCACCGCCGGGCGCTGGCATGCGCAGGTGGAAATGCTCAAGTACGCGCAGACCCGCAACAACGAGGCGCTGGCGCAAATAGCGGCGGGCGAGTTCATCGCGGGCGGCGCCTACGACCGCCACCTGCGCCGGCTGCGCGAGCGGCTGCACGTGCAGCGCGACCAGACGGCGGACGCCATCGCCCGGTATTTTCCGCAGGGCACGCGGCTGAACCTGCCGCGCGGCGGGCTGCAGCTGTGGGTGGAGCTGCCGCAGCGGCTGTCATCGGTCTCGGTGTTCGACGCGGCGCTGCGCGAGCACATGCTGGTGGCGCCGGGCGCGCAGTTCTCGAACTCGCCGCGCTTCGACCACTACCTGCGCATCAACTGCGGCTGGCCGTATTCAGACGCGGTCGATGCCGGGCTGCGCCGGCTGGGTGCCATCGTGGCCGAGGGCTGCGGCATGGCGCCGCCGGCCACGCCCGAGCGGCGCAAGGCGCCTTCTTCTTCCTCAGCTCAGTCGAGCAGCGCCAGGGCCGCGTAGTCGCCGACCTTGTCGCCGAGACCGGCGGGCACCAGCAGCACGCCGCGCGTCAGCGGCAGCAGCCTGCCGTCGATCTGCGCCTGCAGGCGCGGCAGCACGAAGTCGCTGTTGTGCGAGAACACACTGCCGCCCAGGCTGATGCGCTGCAGGTCGAGCGTGATGACCATGTTGTAGAGCATCCGGCCGACGATGCGGCACAGCGCCTCGGCCGTCTCGAGGGCCTTCGGCTCTCCCGCCGCGGCGGCGCTGAAAAGTTCGGCCGCCGATTGGCCGAAGCGGTGCTCGATCGAGCTGCCGCTCACCAGCGCCTCGACGTCTCCGTAGTTGCCGCAGCCGCAGAGTGCGCCGCTGGCATCGTCGACCACGAAGCTGTGGCCCGCGTGGCCGGCGTTGCCGTTCTTGCCGCGCAGCGCCCGGCCATCGACGCACAGGCCCACGCCCACGCCGGTGCTCCAGGTGGCGTAGGCGCAGTTGTCCAGGCCCTTCAGCGCGCCCCAGTGGCGCTCGGCTTCGAGCGCGGCGACGGCGTCGTTCTCGACGCGCACGCTGCCGAAGCGCTTGACCAGCGGCGCTTCGATGATGGCGGTCATCCAGGAATTGGGCAGCCCGCGCGAGGGGCCGGCGATGCCGCCGCAGATGTTGGGCGTGGCAAGTTCGACCAGGCCGTCGCGCAATTCGAACGGACCGGTGGACGACACCCCCACCCGGTCGACCGTGGCCGGATCGACGCCCTGCTCCGCGCACACATCTTCGATCATGCGGATGATCTGCAGCGCCACCGCGTCGTTGTCGCCCGTCTTGGCGGTCGGCTCGCTGCGGCGGCCGACCAGCGGCGTGTCGCTCGAGGGGGAAAGGCTCACGGCCACCTTGGTGCCACCGATGTCTACGCAGGCTCTCATTGCGGGGGTCTTCTCTCTCAGGTCAGGGGCGCCGCTACAGCAGCCGCGCGACCAGCGCCGCGATCATGCTGAGCACCACGGTGCTCGCTATCGGCAGCTGCCACTCGCGGCCGAAGGCGCGAAACTCGAAATCGCCGGGCAGCCGCCCGAACCCGAAGCGGCGCAGCCAGGCGGTCAGCCCGCTCATGAGCACCAGGGCAAGGACGACGACGATCAGCCAGCGGAACATGCCCAGGAGTCTAGGCCGAGAGCAGGGCCATCGCTTGTCGGTGAAGTTCGGGCGTTGCAGCGGCAATGACCCTTCCGTCTGACTTCAGGCCCAGCGGCTGGCCCTGCCAGTCGGTGATGACGCCGCCCGCCGCCTCGATCAGCCCGGCCGGGCCGAGGTAGTCGTAGGGCTGCAGGCCGGTCTCGACCACCAGGTCGATGGTGCCGCCCGCCAGCTGGGCGTAGCCGTAGCAGTCGCCGCCGAAGCGGCGCATCGCGCACTGGCGGCTGAGCTTGTCGAAGGCGGCCCAGTCGGCCGGCGCGAAGATGTCGGGCGAGGTGGTGACGATGCGGGCCTTGGCCACTTCGGTGCAATTGCTGGCGCGCACCGGCTGGCCATCGCGCGTGGCGCCCTTGCCAGCTTCGCCGATCCAGCGTTCCTTGAGCACCGGCATGTCGACCATGCCGAACACCACCCGCCCGCCCTGCAGCACGCCGATGAGCGTGCCCCACAGCGGCGAGCCGGTGATGAAGCTGCGGGTGCCGTCGATCGGGTCGAGCACCCAGACGCGTTCGGCCTCGAGCCGCTCGGGGCCGTGCTCTTCGCCATAGATGCCGTCGGCCGGCACGCGGGCACCGAGGATCTGGCGCATCGCCGTCTCGGCGGCGCGGTCGGCCAGCGTGACGGGGCTTTCGTCGGCCTTGGTGATGATGTCCAGCGGGGTGCGGAAGTAATGCATCGACTGGGCGGCGGCGGCATCGGCCAGCGCTTCGGCGATCGGCGAGAGGTCGGAAGAGGAAGAACTCATGGGAGAGAAGGAAACGCGTGCCAAAACCTGCGATTAGACCCGAGCCGGGGCCGCTTTGGCACGCCGGGGGCCGGCGCCTGAATCCGCCGGCTGCTAGCGCTGCTGGCCCCAGCGGCGCACCGTCAGCCGCTCCAGCGTCTTGAAGCCGAGGCTTTCGACCATCAGGCCGATCAGCACCACCATCGCCAGGCCCGCGAACACGCGGTCGGTGTAGAGCTCGTTGCGGTTCTGGAAGATGTACCACCCCAGGCCGCCCTTGCCCGACGAGGCGCCGAACACCAACTCGGCCGCGATCAGCGTGCGCCATGCAAAGGCCCAGCCGATCTTCAGCCCCGACAGGATCGACGGCAGCGCGGCCGGCACCAGTATCTGCAGCACGTAGCGCAGGCCCTTCAGCCCGTAGTTGCGCCCGGCCATGCGCAGGGTTTCGGGCACGCCCTGGAAGCCCGCGTAGGTATTGAGCGCCAGCGGCCACAGCACCGAATGGATCAGCACGAACACCAGGCTGCCCCGGCCCAGCCCGAACCACAGCAGCGCCAGCGGCAGCAGCGCGATGGCGGGCAGCGGGTTGAACATGGACGTGAGCGTGTCCAGCAGGTCGCGGCCGATCTGCGTCGACACGGCGAGCGTGGTGAGCGCAAAGGCCAGCAGCACGCCGGCCAGGTAACCCTGCAGCAGCACCGCGAGCGAGATGCGCACCTTCTCGATCAGCTCGCCGCTGGCCAGGCCCTCGAACAGCGCGCGCGCCGTGGCGGTGAAGGTGGGCAGCAGCAGATCGTTGTCCTGCCAGCGGGCGGCCAGCTCCCACAGCACGGCAATGACGACGAGGATCAGCCCCTTGCGCAGCCAGGCCTGCGACCAGATGCGCGTGCCCAGCGGCAGCGTGCGTTCGACCGGCAGTTCGGTGAAAGGCTCGAGCGTGCGCTCGTACTCGGGGCGGATGGGAGGCGTGAGGGTGCTCATGGAGCAACGGCCACTTCAGGCTCTTCCTCGAACAACATGTCGTGAATGCGCTGCGCCGTGCCTTGGAATTCAACGCTGCCCAGGCTGTCGAGCGAGAAGCCGTGGCTGTTGATCTCCGCGCGCATGCGCCCCGGATGCGGCGACAGCAGCGCGATGCGGTTGCCCACCACCAGCGCTTCCTCGATCGAATGGGTGACGAACAGCAGCGTGAAGCGCACCTCGTCCCACAGTTCGAGCAGCTCCTGCTGCATCTTGCGGCGCGTGAGCGCGTCGAGCGCGGCGAAGGGCTCGTCCATCAGCAGCACGCGCGGCTGCATCGCCAGCGCGCGGGCAATCGCCACGCGCTGCTTCATGCCGCCTGAGAGCTGGTGCGGATGCACGTCGGCGAATTTCGACAGCCCCACCTTGTCGAGGTAGTGCAGCGCGCGCTCGGCCGCTTCCTTCTTGCCGAGGGTGCGGGAGGCGAGCAGCGGGAACATCACGTTCTGCTTGACCGTCTTCCACGGCGGCAGCTGGTCGAACTCCTGGAACACGACGATGCGGTCGGGGCCGGGCTGCGTCACCCGCAGGTCTTCGAGGCGGATCTCGCCTTCGACCGGCGCAATGAAGCCGGCCACGGCCTTCAGCAGCGTGGACTTGCCGCAGCCCGATGGGCCGAGCAGCACGAAGCGGTCGGCGGCGTGGACGTCGAAGCTCACGCGGTGCGTGGCGCGCACGACGCGCTCGGGGGTGCGGTATTCGAGGCTGACGTTGTCGACCTGGAGCAGCGGTGCGTTGGCGTCTTGCTCCTTCCCTCGCTGGGGCAGGGCTGGGGTGGGGGCAGACGGCGCCTGCTTCGCCACCGCTGCGCCCGCCCCCATCCCGGCCTTCCCCCAGAGGGGGAAGGAGTCAAACCCCGAACGCACCTTCGCCGTGCTCATCAGTTCCCCGAAACATTCTGCGCATCGTCGAAGAAATAATCCTTCACCGAAGCCGGCTTGTTCCTGATCGCGCCCACCCGGTGCATGAACTCCGCCAGCGGATAGGTGTTCTGCGGCGTGGTCTTGAACTGCACTTCGGGGTTCTTGATGATCTTCAGCAGCAGCTCGCGGTCGAGCTTGGCGTTGCTCACCTTCAGATAGATGTCCGCCGCCTTCTCCGGATTGGCGGTGACGAACTTCGCCGCCTCGTCGAGTGCGTCGACAAAGGCCTTGTAGGTCTTCGGGTTCTCGCTGCGGAATTTCTCGGTCGCATAGAGCACCGTGGCCGACGAAGGCCCGCCCAGCACCTGGTACGAGTTGAGCACGATGCGCGCATTCGGATTGCCCGCGAGCTCCTGCTCCTGGAACGGCGGATTGCCGAAGTGGCCGGTGATCTCGGTGCCGCCCTTGATGATGGCCGCCGCCGCGTCGGGGTGCGGCACCGCCACGCTGATCTTGTCGAGCCGGTTGAACTCCTTGTCGCCCCACAGCTTGGCCGAAGCGAACTGCAGCACGCGTGATTGCACCGACACGCCCACGGCGGGCAGCGCGATGCGGTCCTTGTCGGTGAAGTCGGCAATGGACTTCACGTTCGGGTTGTTGGTCACCAGGTAGTACGGGAAGTTGCCCAGCGAGGCCACGCCCTTCACGTTCTGCTTGCCCTTGGTGCGGTCCCACAGCGTGAGCAGCGGCCCCACGCCGGCGCCGGCGATCTCGATGTTGCCGGACAGCAGCGCGTCGTTCACCGCCGAGCCGCCCGAGAGCTTGACCCATTCGACCTTGGCATCCACGCCCGCGGCCTTGGCGTGCTTCTCGATGAGCTTCTGCTCCTGCGCCACGTTGAGCAGCAGGTAGACGATGCCGAACTGCTCGGCGATGCGGATCTGGCCCTCGGCATGCGCGGCCAGGCTGCCGGCCAGCAGACTGAGGCCGGCGGCGAGCGCGGCGGCTTTGCGGGTGAAGCGGTTCATTGACTGTGGTCCCGGAAAAATCAGAAAGGCGTGTCGCCGACGATGGTGGTGCGGTTGAGACGGCGGCGCAGGTGGTCGGGCGTGCCTGCCGCCAGATGCATCAGCGAGCGGTTGTCCCAGAACACCAGGTCGTGTGGTGCCCACTGGTGTCGGAACACGAACTCGGGCTTCACGCTGTGCGCGAAGAGCTCGGCCAGCAGTGCGTCGCTCTCGTCCTGCGGCAGGCCGACGATGCGCGTCGTGAAATGCTCGCTGACGAACAGCGCCTTGCGGCCGGTTTCAGGGTGCGTGCGCACCACGGGCTGCACGGCGGGAGCGACCTGGTCGATCTGCGCTTGCGAGAGCTTCGGCCGCCACGGGTTCTTCGCGCGCAGCTCTTCGTACTTGGCCAGGTAGCTGTGCTCTGCCTTCATCGGCAGGATGCGCTGCTGCAGCTCGGGGCTCAGCGCCTCCCAGGCCAGATGCTGGTCGGCGAACAGCGTGTCGCCGCCCTCGCCGGGCAACTCCTGCGCATGCAGCAGCGAACCGAGGCTGGGCTTGGGCTTGTACGAAATGTCCGAATGCCAGTAGACCCCCGCGTCGCCCAGGCCGATGGGTTCGCCGTTCTCCTTGATGTTGGAGACGATCAGGATCTCCGGGTGGTTCTTCAGCTGGAACTGGTGCAGCACATGAATTTCGAGCGGGCCGAAGCGGCGGCTGAAATCGATGTGCTGCTGCGGGGTGATCTGCTGGTTGCGGAACACCAATACATGGTGGTCGAGGTGCGTGCGGTGAATGCGCGCGAAGTCTTCGGCGTTGATCGGCTTTGCGATGTCGAGGCCGATGATTTCGGCGCCTACGGGGGCGTCGAAGGGGCGCACTTCGAAGTGCTGGGCGGCGGCTTCGGGCACGCTGCTGGAAAGGACGGCAGTCATGCCTGCCAATGTAGGTTGCGGGGTGCTATTCCCAAACGAACTCTTCGTTGATAGCTTATGACTTTGGATTTTTGAGGGTGGGGGCCGGGTCTCGGCCCGGCGGCCGACCTACTTTTCTTTGCTTCGCCAAAGAAACGTAGGCAAAAGAAAGGCGACCCTGCTGTCTGCGCCGAGGAGCGGAGGGTCGCAGACAGCGGGGTCGCCTTTTCTTTGCTTACTTTCTTTTGGCGAAGCAAAAGAAAGTGAGTCGCCCGCCGGGGCGAGTCCCGGCCCCGGACAGCAATCAACACTCAAAGCGTATGACCGCGATCCCCCTCAACAAACCCCATCGCCTCCCAAGCCTCCCCCACGGCAAACCCGACAACCTTGAACAGCTCCCCCATCTCATGCTCATGGATCAGCCGCGCGGCCATCGCCCGTTCAGCAGTCGTGCCTTGCTCCATCTTCGCCAACAGCCCGCAGTTCAGCAGAAACCGCGCCTGGCTCGTATAGCCCAGCACCTCGAGCCCCGCATCCTGACCAGCAAGCGCAATCCCGGTGAAGTCCACATGCGCCGTGATGTCCTTGTAGCCCACGTCGGACAGCGGATCGCCATCGGCCTGGTGCGCGCGGTGGCACATCACCGTGCCCATGTGGCGTTGCGGGTGGTAGTACTCGGCCTCGGGAAAGCCGTAGTCGATGAGGAACGCCGCGCCTTTCTGCAGGCGGTCCGCCAGCGTCGCAATGAAAGCCTTGGCCTGCGGATGGATCTCGGTGAGGTAGTCGTGCTCGCCGGGCACTTCGACCGGCGGCCGCAGCTCGGTCGGGCGGTCCGCCCAGGCCCAGCCGTCGTCCTGCGCGTTGCGCACCACGCCGCGCTCGAACCACTGGCCGCCCACGCGCGCCAGCAACTGCACCGGCATCGCGTCGAGCACCTCGTTGCCGACGACCACGCCTTCCATGGCTTCGGGCAACTCGTTGAGCCACTCGACCCGGTCCGCATAGCGCACCAGCGCCTGCTGCTGCCGCTCACGCAGGGTGCCGGACAGGTCGACGATGCGGTAGCGCACGTCGGTGCGCCCCATTTCGTCGAGCGCATGCAGCAGTTGCACGGCCAGCGCGCCGGAGCCCGCGCCGAATTCCCACACCGTGGAGGTGCCGGTCTTCTCCAGCGCCTCGGCAACCTGCGCGGCCAGCGTCTGGCCGAACATCGGCGTGAGTTCGGGCGCGGTCACGAAGTCGCTGCCCGAAGACGGCATGTGGCCGAACTTTGCGGAGCTGTTGGCGTAGTAGCCGAGGCCGGGCGCATACAGGGCCAGCGCCATGAAGCGGTCGAACCCGATCCAGCCGCCCGCGCGCTCGACGGAACGCGCGATGAGGTGATCGAGGGCGGTGGGTAAACTGCTGGAGGTTGTCTTTGTCGTCACGGCGCCATTGTCTCTCTCCTCTCATTTCCCCTCCGCATGAGCACCGCATCCTCCTCCCCCGCCCGCCGAACCGTTCTCGTCACGGGTGCCGGCCGCAGGCTGGGCCGCGACATCGCACTGGCGCTCGCCGCCGGCGGCTGGCAGGTGGCGGTGCACTACCGCAACTCGCGCGCCGAGGCAGAGCAGACGGTGGCCGACTGCGCCGCGCTCTCGGGCGACTCGGCTCTCTTCGCCGCCGACCTCGAGGACGAGGCCGCCACGCGCGCCCTGCTGCCCCGCGTGGTCGCGCGCTTTCGCAGCGTCGACGCCGTGGTGCACAGCGCCGCGCTGTTCGAGCACGACGAGGCCGCCACATTCAGCTACGCGCTCATGGAGCGCCATGCGCGCAGCAACACCGGGGCGGCCATCCTGCTGGCGCAGGCACTGAACGAGCACGTGAGCGCGCGCGATGCGCAAGGCGCCGTCGTGCACCTGCTCGACCAGAAACTCTGGAACCCGAACCCCGACTTCCTGAGCTACACGCTCTCGAAGGCCGCGCTGGAAGCCGCCACGCCGATGCTGGCGCTGGCACTGGCGCCGCGCGTGCGCGTGGTGGGCGTGGCGCCCGGCCTCACGCTGGCGAGCCACATGCTCGACGACGACAAGTTCGCGCAGTTGCACAAGCTGTCGCCGCTGGGCCGCTCCTCCACCCCGGCCGACGTGTGCGCCACGGTGAAGTTCGCGCTGGAAAACAGCTCCATCACCGGCACCACGCTGCTGGTGGACGGCGGCCAGCACCTGATGAAATTCGAGCGCGATTTCTCGCTCATGTGAGCACCACCACCATGTCCACCCCATCTTCCCAGCCCGCGGCCACGCCCACGCAGGGCCGCCAGACACTCACCCTCCAGGGCCTGCGTTTCGACGCCAACCTGGGCATCCTCGACCACGAGAAGACGGCACCGCAACCGATCCTGGTCGACGCCGAGCTCAGCCTGGGCCCGCAGCCGCTGCTGCCGCAGGACGACGACATCTTCCACGTGCTCGACTACCGCAAGGTGCGCCGCATCATCATCGACGAGTGCACCGCCGAGCACGTCAACCTGCTCGAAAGCCTGATCGGCAAGCTGGTGCAGCGGCTGCTGCAGTTGCCCGGCGTGGTGGGCGTGCGCGTGAAGATCGCCAAGCTCGAAATCTTCGACGATTGCGAGGTGGCGATCCGCATGGAAGCCGGCCAGTGGTAGCAGGAAGAAGCAGCCTCAGGCAGCCGGGCACGCCACCGCTGGCTTGACCGGAGCCGAGGGCCACATGCGCACGGCCAGCGCGCCGAGCGCCGACAGCGCAGCCATCAGCACAACACCCGGCCAGCCCCACTGGGCCAGCACCAGGGCGCCGAGCGCGGAACCCGCCGCCATGCCGATGAATACGCCGGTGAAGAACACCGCATTGAGCCGGCTGCGCGCACCGGGGTCGATGCCGTAGACGATGGTCTGGTGCGCGATCAGCGCAGCCTGCAGGCCGAAGTCGAACCCGATGGCGCTGGCCACGATGAGCCACAGCCGCGCGGCGGGCGCCATCAGCGGCGCGAACAGCATCGCCGCGAAAGAGACCACCACCAGCGCCGCGCCCATGCGAATCACCAGCTCGGGCCCGCGACGATCGGCAAGGCGTCCGGCGATGGGCGCGGCCAGCGCACCCGCCGCACCGGCCAGGCCGAAGGCGCCGGCCGCCGCGCTGCCCAGGTGGAAAGGCGCGCCGTGCAGCATGACCGCCAGGGTCGACCAGAAGGCGCTGAAGCCGATCGACAGCAGGGCCTGCGCGAAGGTGGCGCGGCGCAGCGCGCCGTGGCGCTTCCAGAGCTTTGCCAGCGAACCCAGCAGCGCGCCGTAGCCCAGTTGCGTGGTGGGGCGCAGGTGCGGCAGGCCGCGCGCGGCGGCCACGCCGATGAGTGCGATGCTGGCCGCCGCCACGAAGAACATCGCGCGCCAGCCGAAGTGCTCGGCCACGAAGCCGCTGAGCACCCGCGACAGCAGGATACCGAGCAGCAGCCCGGTCATCACCGTGCCGACGACCCTGCCGCGATGCGCCTCGGGCGCCAAGGTGGCGGCGGCGGGCACCACGTCCTGCGCCAGCGTGGCCGACAGGCCGATGGCCAGGCTCGCCGCCAGCAGCGGCCCGACCGAAGGCGAAAGCGCCGCGCCGAGCAGGGCCAGCACCAGCACCGTGGCCTTGGCCAGGATGATGCGGCGCCGGTCGAAGCGGTCGCCCAGCGGGGCCAGCAGCAGGATGCCCAGCGCATAGCCCAGTTGCGTGAGCGTGGGCACGAAGCCCACCGAGCGCGTCGAAGCGCCGATGTCGGGCCCGAGCACGCCCAGCATGGGCTGGCTGTAGTAAAGCGCCGCCACCGCCAGGCCCGCGCTGGCAGCAAGCAGCAGGATCATCGCGTTGGACGGTCCCTCATGCGTTCTTTGAATGGAAGACATGGTGTTAACCCTTGGATTTGAAAAGCAAGGTTGGAGTGTGCGCGGCGACGCCCCCTGAAGGTAGTACCTTGCCTCGAACAATTGATATACGCTTGGCGCATGACAAAGCCGCCTCCCAGCGCCGCATCGGCCGACCGCATCGAGCTGATGCAGACCTTCGTGCGCATCGTCGAGGCCGGTTCGCTGTCCGCCGCGGCCGCGCAGCTGGGCACCACCCAGCCCACGGTGAGCCGCCGCCTGCAGGCGCTCGAGCGCTCGCTGGGCGTGAGGCTGCTGCAGCGCTCCACCCACGCCATGAAGCTGACCGAAGACGGCGAGCGCTGCTTCGACCGCGCCCGGGAGCTCATCGTGAGCTGGAACGCCTTCGAGGCCGAGGTGCGCGGTGCCGGCGACCAGCCCGAGGGACGGCTGCGCGTGGTGGCGCCGCATGTGTTCGGGCAGCAGTTGCTGGTCGGGCCGCTGGCCGCCTACCTGCACCGCTATCCGCAGACGACCGTCGAATGGCTGCTGCACGACGGCCCGCAGGACCGCACGCCCGACTTCATCGCCGAGGGCGTGGACTGCGCCATCCGGGTCGGCGAGGTGACGGACCCGTCGGTTGTGGCGATCCGGCTGTCCGAAGTGCCGCGCATCGCGATCGGCGCGCCCGCTCTCCTGGGCAACGGCCCGCCGCCGGTGCACGCCCGCGACCTGGAGGCCCTGCCCTGGCTGGCCGCGCTCAATTTCTACCGCACCGAGGTCGTGCTGACCCACGAGACCACCGGCGAGGTGTACCGGGTGCAGATCCGCCCGCGCATGATCACCGACAGCCTCAACGCCCTGCGCAGCGCGGCCGTGCTGGGCGTGGGTGTGGGCGTGCTGTCGACCTGGATGCTGGCCGAGGAGCTTGCGGCCGGCCGGCTGGTGCACCTGGCGCCGCAATGGCAGGCCGCGCATGCGCCGGTGTACATGGTGTACCCGTACGCGCGCTTCTACCCGGCGAAGCTGAGGCTCTTCGTGGAGGCGATGCGCACCGCCTTTCCCGCCGCGTAGCGTGTGGAATGGGGATCGGGGACAATCACCCCCTCCCCCGACTCCCCGAAGTAGCCTGCCCATGAACGCCGTCTGGATCGACGAGGCGCCCGCCGCCGCCGACGCCACTGCCAATTCCCTCAAGATCGAACGCGAGACGCACAAGCTCGAGAAGCGCCTGTGCCGCCAGGTCGGGCAGGCCATCGTCGACTACAACATGATCGAGGAGGGCGACAAGGTCATGGTGTGCGTCTCGGGCGGAAAAGACAGCTACGCGCTGCTCGACATCCTGCTCAAGCTGAAGGCGCGCGCGCCCATTCACTTCGACATCGTGGCGGTCAACCTCGACCAGAAGCAGCCCGGCTTTCCCGAAGAGGTGCTGCCCAAGTACCTGAGCGAGCTGGGCGTGGACTTCCACATCGAGAACCAGGACACCTACAGCATCGTCAAGCGCGTCATTCCGGAGGGCAAGACCACCTGCGGCCTGTGCAGCCGGCTGCGCCGCGGCATCCTGTACCGCGTGGCCGACGAGCTGGGCGCCACCAAGGTCGCGCTGGGCCATCACCGCGACGACATGCTGCAGACCTTCTTCCTCAACATGTTCTTCGCCGGCAAGCTCAAGAGCATGCCGCCCAAGCTGGTGAGCGACGACGGCAAGCACATCGTGATCCGCCCGCTGGCCTACGTGGCCGAAAAAGACACCGTGCGCTGGGCCCAGCACCGCGAGTTCCCGATCATTCCGTGCACCCTGTGCGGCAGCCAGGAAAACCTGCAGCGCAAGCAGGTCGGCGAAATGCTGCGCGAGTGGGACAAGAAGTACCCCGGCCGCGTCGAGAACATGTTCACCGCGCTGCAGAACGTGGTGCCTTCGCACCTGCTCGACGGAACACGGCACGATTTCAAGGGTCTCAAGGCGACTGGCGTGGCGGATGACGACGGCGACAAGGCCTTCGACACGCCGTCCTTCGACTTGCTCTCCCAGGCACCCTCAGCACTGCGCATCGTCCAGGGCTGACCGGGCAACCCAGGGGAATTTTGGGCAGCCTTGCCCGGAGACCCTCATGAAACGCGCGCTCTCTGCTCTTCTTCTCATAGCAAGCCTGACCGGCTGCGCCACCTCCTGGGTGGTCGACAGCAACGTGAAGAGCTTCTCTTCCCTCGGCACGGTGCCGCCCGGTGCCACTTACCGCTTCGACCGCCTGCCCTCGCAGCAGGCCGACGGCGCCCGGCAGGATTCGCTCGAAGCCATGGCAGGCGCCGCGCTCGACAAGGTCGGCCTGCGCCGCGACGACGCCCATCCCCAGTACAACGCGCAGATCGGCGCCCGCGTGACGGCCGGCCTCTCGCCCTGGGCCGACCCTTGGCTCTACGACGGCCCCTGGGGCTACGGCTGGGGCGGTGGCTACGGCTACTACGGGCGCCGCTGGTACGGCGGCGGCTGGTATGGCGGGCCGGCGTTCGCACCGCCGGCCAACCCCTGGTATGAACGCGAGGTGAGCATCGTGCTGCGCGAGGCGGGCTCCAACCGCGTGGTCTACGAGACCCGCGCGCGCAACGACGGCCCCTACACCTCGAGCGCGGCCATCCTGCCTGTGATGTTCCAGGCCGCGCTGCAGGGCTTTCCGAACCCGCCGCAGGGCGAGCGCCGGGTGAACATCGAGCTGTCGACGGCCCGGAAGTAGCGCCTTCTAGAATCCCGCGGATGGAAGAAGCCACCCGTCTGATCGCCGTTCGCCACGGCGAAACCGCCTGGAATGTCGACACCCGCATCCAGGGCCACATCGACATCGGGCTCAACGCCACGGGGCTCTGGCAGGCGCAGCGTGCAGGCGCGGCGCTGGCCGACGAGCCCATCGGCGTCGTCTACGCCAGCGACCTGTCGCGCGCCTGGCAGACCGCCCAGGCCATCGCCGAGCCCCACGGCCTGGCCGTGCAACCCGAGCCGCGCCTGCGAGAACGGGCCTTCGGGAACATGGAAGGCCTGAGCTTTGCCGAGATCGAGGCCACGCTGCCCGCACAGGCCAAGCGCTGGCGCGAGCGCGACCCCGAGTTCGAGCCCGAAGGCGGAGAAAGCCTGCTGACTTTCCGCGACCGCGTGACCGGCGTGGCCGCCGAACTGGCGGCGCGCCATCCGGGCGAACTGGTCGTGCTGGTGGCGCACGGCGGCGTGATGGACGTGCTCTACCGCGCCGCCACCCGTCAGGAACTGCAGGCGCCACGCACCTGGCAGCTGGGCAACGCGGCCATCAACCGCATGCTGTGGACGCCCGAGGGCTTCAGCCTCGTGGGCTGGAGCGACACCGCCCACCTGGCGGTGGGCGGCACGCTGGACGAAACGACGACCTGAGCCGCGCGCGCCTCAGGCGTGCGAGGCGGCGTGACCGCCCGCTGCAGCTTCGACCTTGGCCTCTCCCGGCAGATCGACCATCGGCCCCGTGCCGCTGTAGCGGTCCAGCGCCAGGTAGATGGCCGGCGTGATGTACAGCGTGATCACCTGCGAGAAGATCAGCCCGCCCACCACCGCCACGCCCAGCGGCTGGCGCAGCTCGGCACCGGCGCCCAGGCCCAGCGCGAGCGGCAGCGCCCCCATCAGCGCAGCCAGCGTGGTCATCAGGATCGGGCGGAAGCGCAGCCGGCAGGCTTCGCGGATCGCCTCCACCGGGCTCAGGCCTTCGGTGCGCTGCGCGTCGAGCGCGAAGTCGATCAGCATGATCGCGTTCTTCTTCACGATGCCGATCAGCAGCAGGATGCCGATGGTGGCGATCAGCGTCAGGTCGAAGCCGAAGAGCTTCAGCGAAATGAGCGCGCCCACCGCCGCCGAGGGCAGCCCCGCCAGGATGGTGATCGGGTGGATGTAGCTCTCGTACAGCACGCCCAGCAGCACGTAGATGACCAGCACCGCCAGCACCAGCAGCACCGCCTGGCTCGACTGCGAGCTCTGGAACACCGCCGCGTCGCCGCCGTAGGTGGTGATGATCGACTGCGGCATCTTCAGCTCGTCCTTGAACTGGTCGATCTTCGCCGTCGCGTTGCCCAGCGGCACGTCGGGGCCGAGGTTGAACGACACCGTCACCGCCTGCAGCTGCCCCTGGTGGTTGACCGAGGTCGGCCCCACGGTGCGCTTCACGGTCGAGAAGGCCGACAGCGGCACCAGCTTGCCGGTGGTGCTGCGTACCGACAGCCGGGAGACGTCTTCCTCGAACTGTCGGTCATTGTCGGCAGCCGAAAGAATCACTTGGTAGGTGTTGCTGGCGCCGTAGATGCTGCCGATCTGGCGGTCGCCGTAGGCGTTGTAGAGCGCGGTGCGCAGGTCGCCCACCGCCACGCCCAGCACGCCGGCCTTGTCGCGGTCAATGTCGAGCGTGGCCTGCAGGCCGCGGTTCTGCGAGTCGCTGGTGACGTCGCGGAACGCCGGGTCGGCCCGCATGCGCTCCATGAGTTTCGTCGACCAGGGCACCATCTCGCCCGCGTTCACGCTCTGCAGCGTGTACTGGAAGCGCGCCTTGCTCTGGCGCCCGCCCAGGCGCAGGTTCTGCACCGGCTGCATGTAGACGGCAATGCCCGGGATCTCGCGGAAGCGCTGGCGCAGCGATTCGAGCACCTTGCCCATGGCCGGACGCTCGCCGCGGGCCTTGAGCACCGCGAACAGGCGGCCCGAATTCTGCGTGGCCGTGGGACCGCCCACGCCGACGAAGGAGCTGACGTAGTCGACGCTCGGGTCGGCCTGCAGCGCCTCGGCCACGCGGTCTTGCAGCGCCTTCATGGCGGTGAACGAAATGTCCTCGGCCGCCTCGGTCGTGATCTGGATCTGGCCGATGTCTTCTTCCGGGAAGAAGCCCTTGGGGATGGTCGCGAACAGCCAGCCGGTGACGACGAAGGTCAGCCCCGCCATCAGCAGCATCAGCTTGCGGTGGCCCAGCGTCCAGTCGAGCGAGCGCATGTAGCCGCCGTGCACCGAGCGGTAGCCGCGCTCGAAGGCACGGCCGATGGCGGTGCCGGGCTCGGGGTGCTCTTCTTCGTGGTCGATCGCGCCTTCCTTGCGCGGCACCTGCTTGAGAAGGCGGCTCGCGAGCATCGGCACCAGCGTGAGCGACACCACGGCAGACACCAGCACCGCCAGCGCCACCACGACCGCGAACTCGTGGAACAGCAGGCCGATCACGCCCGGCATGAAGAAGATCGGGATGAACACGGCCACCAGCGAGATCGAGATCGACACGATGGTGAAGCCCACCTCGCGCGCGCCGCGCAGCGCCGCCGCGAACGGGTCCATGCCCTTTTCGACGTAGCGCATGATGTTCTCGAGCACCACGATGGCGTCGTCCACCACCAGGCCCACGGCCAGCGTGATGCCCAGCAGCGAGATGTTGTCCAGGCTGTAGCCGAAGGCGTAGAGCAGCGCCACCGCGCCGATCAGCGAGATGGGAATGGTCGCGGCCGGAATGAGCGTGGCCACCAGCCGGTGCAGGAACAGGAAGATCACCAGCACCACCAGCGCGATGGTGCCCAGCAGCGTGAGCTGCACGTCGTGCACGGCTTCGCGGATCGACAGCGAGCGGTCGTTCACCATCTGGATCTCGACCGACTGCGGCAGCTCGGCCTTGAAGCGCGGAATGAGCGCGCGCACCGCGTCCACCACCTGCACGGTGTTGGCATTGGGCTGGCGCTGCACGGCGAGCGAGATGGAGTCTTGCCCGTTGAAGCTGCTGGCGGTCTTGACCGACTCGAAGCTGTCTTCGATGGTCGCCACTTCGTCGAGCCGCACCGGCGAGCCGTTGCGCTGGCCGACGATGAGCTTGGCGAAGTCGGCCGCCTTCATGAGCTGGCGGTTGGCCTGGATGGTGAGCGTCTGGCGCGGGCCGTCGAGCACGCCCACCGGCGTGTTGGCGTTGGCCGAGTTCACCGCCTTGGCGAGTTCGTCGAGCGTGATGTTGCGCGCATTGAGCAGGTCGGCGTTGGCCTTGATGCGCACCGCAAAAGCCTTGCGGCCGTACACGCCCACCTGCGCCACGCCGTCGATGGTCGAGAGCGTGGGCGAGATCAGGTTCTCGGCGTAGTCATTGAGCTCCGACGGGTTCATCGACGGCGAGATCAGCGCGATGAACAGCACCGGCGCATCGGCCGGGTTGACCTTTCGGTACGAGGGCAGCTGCGTCAGTTCCTGCGGCAACTGGCGCTGTGCGCGCAGCAGTGCGGCCTGCACGTCGACGGCGGCGGCATCGATGTCGCGGCTGCTGACGAACTCGAGCGTGAGCGAGGTCACGCCCTGCGTGTTCACCGAGCTGATGGTCTGCAGGCCCGGGATGGTCGAGAACTGCTTCTCGAGCGGCAGCGCCACCGACGACGCCATGGTGTCCGGGCTAGCGCCCGGCAGTTGCGCGTTGACGTTGATGACCGGCGTGTTGTAGCTGGGCAGCGCGGCAACGGGAATGCTGAAGTAGGCAAAGATGCCGATGACCACCACGGCGGCGGACAGCAGCACCGTCATTGCAGGACGACGGATGCAGAGCTCCGAAATGTTCATGCTCTTTCCTGCTTCGGCGGCTTGATGTCGGTGCCGTCCGAAGACGCGGCGCTGCCGGGCGTGACGCCCGTGGTGCCCTTGGCCGGGGACTCGGGAGCCCCGGGCGCCGCGGCCGGCGGCTTCGCATCGACGCGGACCTTGCCGCCCGGGCGCACGTTCTGGCTGCCCTCGATCACCACCTGCTCGCCGGGTTCCACGCCGCTGACAGCCACCTTCGTGCCGAAGGTGTACAGCGCCTTGACCTTGCGGCGCGTGGCGGTCTTGGCTTCATCGACCACATAGAGCGACGTGCCGTCGGCCAGCATCATCAGCGCCGCAGCGGGCACCACCGTGGCGCCGTTCAGCGTGCGCACCGTGATGCGGGTGCCGACGAACTGCCCCGGCCACAGGCCCTGGTCGGCATTGGCGAACACCGCCTTGGCGCGCACCGTGCCGATCAGCGGATCGACCGTGTTGTCGACGAAATCGAGCGTGCCGGCCAGCGGCTCCTTGCGGCCGGTGACGACCGCCTCGACCTTAGAGCGCGAACGCGCGGCCTCCAGCAGGTCCTGCAGATTGCCTTCGGGCACCGGGAAGCTCACCGCGATCGGGTCGAGCTGCGTCACCGTTACCAGCGACAGCGTCGGCTGCACCAGCGTGCCCGGATAGATGTTGACGGCGCCGATGCGCCCGGCAATGGGCGCGCGCAGGGTGGCGTAACCCAGCGCCACCTGGGCCGACTGCACGGCGGCGCGGTCGGCGGCCACGGCGGCGCGCTGCGCTTCGAGTTGCGACAGCGTGGCGTCGGCGGCGCTCTTGGCGATGAAGTTCTGCGCCACCAGGTCCTGGCTGCGCCTGTACTGGCGCTCGAGGTCGGCCAGCGTGGCCTCGTCCTTCTGCTGCTGGGCCCTGGCGCGCGCCAGGTTGGCCTGGTCGTTGCGGTCGTCGAGCGTGAAGAGCAGTTGCCCCGCCTTGACGAACTGGCCTTCCTTCACGTGCACCGCGCTCACCGTGTTCGTTACCTGCGGGCGCAGGTCGACGCTGTTGAGGGAGACCACGCTGCCGTTGACCTGCACGGTCACCGGCACGTCCTGCTTCTGGGCGGTGGCCAGCGTCACGAGCGCGGGTGCGCCGTTCGCGCCGGGCGCGCCACCGCCGGCCTTGGCACTTTTCGCGGCCGGCTTGTCTGCGGACATGCTCCACCAGCCGCCTGCGACAGCTACGATCAACACGCCCGCAAGGGCGACAGCGACATTTTTTTTCATGGGGTTCTTGTGCACTTTGGGCTGACAACGACTATTGGATCAGCGGTCGTGCCACGGTGGTCACGGGCACCGTAAAGAAATGTAAAGCAAGTCAACCCGAAGCCCGAACACCAACCTGCTGCCGACCGGCCCGAGGAACACCCCTCGTTAAAATCCCCGGTCCACAGCCTCTGGATAAACCCCATGAACCGCTGCAAGAACCCCACGAATGCTCTCACTTTCATAGCGCTCTGCGCACTCGTCGCAGGCGCTGCCGGCGGTTTCCCTCTCGCAGCCAGCGCCCAGGACGAAGTCCCCCGGCCGCAGACGCAAAACGAATCGCTGGTCGGCGGCCGCAACTTCCCCATCGGCACGCTGCGCGGCAAGTTCATGGTCACCAATGCGCCCGACGTCGAACTCGACGGCAGGCCCGACCGGCTGGGCGCCGGCGCGCGCATCCGCAGCGCGCAGAACATGCTGGTCATGCCCGGCGCCATCATTGGCCAGAAGTACCTGGTCAACTACACGCGCGACGCCGCCGGGCTGCTGCGCGAGGTCTGGATCCTCACGCCCGACGAAGCCTCGGCCAGCCGCGAATCGCTGAACAAGCCGTTCCTGAACATCTGGCCGTTCACCTCGAACGACACCGTCAACACGCAATAAGCCCAGGCGGCGCGACGCCTTCTTCGCGCGCCAGCACCGCCCCCGCCCTGCGCAAGAAGCGCGCAGGGCCACGAGAGATTTCCCCATGAAAAAAGTATTCATCAAGACCTTCGGCTGCCAGATGAACGAGTACGACTCGGACAAGATGGCCGACGTGCTGAACGCCGCGCAGGGCTACGAGCCCACGCAGAACGTGGACGAGGCCGACCTCATCCTGTTCAACACCTGCTCGGTGCGCGAGAAAGCCCAGGAGAAGGTGTTCTCCGACCTCGGCAGGGTGAAGCACCTGAAGGCCAAGGGCGTGAAGATCGGCGTGGGCGGCTGCGTGGCCAGCCAGGAGGGCCAGGCCATCATCGCGCGCGCGCCCTACGTCGACATCGTGTTCGGCCCGCAGACGCTGCACCGCCTGCCCGAGATGCTGAACGACCGCGAGCGCCTGGACCGCCCGCAGGTGGACATCAGCTTTCCCGAGATCGAGAAGTTCGACCACCTGCCGCCCGCGCGCGTGGAAGGCGCCACCGCCTTCGTGTCGATCATGGAAGGCTGCTCCAAGTACTGCAGCTACTGCGTGGTGCCCTACACCCGCGGCGAGGAAGTGAACCGCCCGCTCGACGACGTGCTGGTCGAGATCGCCGGCCTGGCCGACCAGGGCGTGCGCGAGATCACGCTGCTGGGCCAGAACGTGAATGCCTACCGCGGCAAGATGGGCGACACCGCCGAGATCGCCGACTTCGCGCTGCTGATCGAATACGTCGCCGAGATCCCCGGCATCGAGCGCATCCGCTACACCACCAGCCACCCCAACGAGTTCACGCCCCGCCTGATCGAGGCCTACGCCAAGGTGCCGCAGCTCGTGAGCCACCTGCACCTGCCGGTGCAGCACGGCAGCGACCGCATCCTGATGGCCATGAAGCGCGGCTACACCGCCATGGAATACAAGAGCACGGTGCGCAAGCTGCGCGCCATCCGGCCTGAACTCGCATTGAGCAGCGACTTCATCGTCGGCTTCCCCGGCGAGACCGACGACGACTTCAACAAGATGATGAAGCTGATCGACGACTGCCAGTTCGACGCCAGCTTCAGCTTCATCTTCAGCCCGCGCCCCGGAACGCCCGCCGCCGCGCTGCACGACGACACGCCGCATGAAGTGAAGCTCGCGCGCCTGCACACGCTGCAGGCCGTCATCGACACCAACGTCAAGCGCTTCGGCCAGGCGCTGGTCGGCAGCACGCAGCGCGTGCTGGTGGAAGGCGCCTCGCGCAAGGACGCGAACGAACTCATGGGCCGCACCGCCTGCAACCGCGTCGTCAACTTCGAAGGCGATGCACGCCTGGTCGGCCAGATGACCGACCTGCGCATTACCCGCTCGCTGGCCTACACGCTGCGCGGCGAGGTGGTGACGAGCGAGTCGCCCATGTCTCCCGCGACGGCGCCCGCCCACTGATGGCGAAGCGGCCATCCATCCGGGGTTCGTTCCAGCAGCTGCTGCTGTTCGCGTTCCTGCTGATCACCGCGCTGCTGGTCGGCGTGGCGTTGCGCTCGGTGCTGCAGTACGACGTGCTGATGACGCAAAGCCGAGACGCCGCTGCGCGCGCGCTGCGCCTGTCGGGCGCGTCGCAGTCGCTGGCGGAGCGCAGCGCGGCCATGGAGCGCGCCGGGCGCCAGTCGCTGGTGCTGAATGACGCGGTGCTGCGCCGCCGCTTCGACGACGCGGCGCGCGAAGCGCACCAGGTGCTCGAGCGGCTCGAGAAGAACGGCCTGCCGCCCGCCGGCATCGAGATGTGGCGCACCCAGCTCGGCGTGATAGAGGGCCTGATGAGCGGCAGCGCCGACAGCGCCCTCGCCCGCGAAAGCACGATGGCGATGCAGTTCCGCGAGCTCGACGCGCTCAACACCAACATCGCCCAGCAGGCGCAGTTCCTGATCGAAACGCAGAACGACGCGCTGGCCAAGCGCATCGAGAACGCGCGGCGCCGGCTGATGCGCGAAGTGGTGGCCGCGAGCGTGCTGGCGGTGTCGCTGGCGCTGGCCTTCGGCATCTGGCTGGCGCGGCCGTTCAAGCGGCTGGAGCACGCGATCGTCGGCCTCGGCCAGAACCGGCTCGACGAACCCATCGACATCCGCGGCCCGGCCGACATACGTCGCGTGTCGCAGCAGCTCGAATGGCTGCGGCTGCGCCTGACCGAACTGGACGCCGACAAGGCGCGCTTCCTGCGCCATGTATCGCACGAGCTGAAGACGCCGCTGGCGGCGCTGCGCGAAGGCGTGTCGCTGCTCGAGGACGGCGTGACCGGGCCGCTGAACCCGGCGCAGCTCGAGGTCGCGCAGATCCTGCAGCAGAACACGGTGGCGCTGCAGGGGCAGATCGAGGCGCTGCTGCGCTTCAACGCCGCCGCCTTCGAGGCGCGCGAACTGCGCCGCGAGCGCACCGAGCTGCTGCCGCTGATCGAGGAACAGATCGAAGCGCAGCGGCTGCAGTGGCAGTCGCACGGCCTGCGCGTGCGCGCCGAGGGCGAGCCGATCGCCATCACGGTGGATCGCACCAAGCTCGGCACGGCCATCGCCAACCTGCTGTCCAACGCCATCCGCTTCTCGCTGCCCGGCGGCGTGATCACGCTGGCGGTGTCTGGTACGCCGGAGGCGGTGCACATCGACGTGAACGACGCCGGCCCGGGCATCGCCGAGGGCGACCGCGACCGTATCTTCGAGCCCTTCTTCCGCGGCGAACGCCAGCCGGAGCACACGGTGAAAGGCACCGGCATCGGACTTTCCATCGTGCAGGAGTACATTGCAGCCCACGGGGGCCGCATCACCCTGCAGCCCGGCGGTCCCGGTGCTCGCTTTCGCATCGAACTGCCGCGCACGGCTTGACACCGCGGGCCCCACTCCAACACTGCCTGACCGCCCCGCGTCCTCTTTTTCGACCCATGTCTTTTTCGTTCGTCCGCAGTTCCATCTTCGCCGGGGCCATGGCCGTGCCATTCGCCCTGCTGCTGACCGCCTGCTCCACGCAACCCAAGCCGCCGCCGGAAGCCGATGCGCTGCCGCCGCCCGTGGTCCTGCCGCGCGTGATGCCGGTCGAGGCCGAACCCAAGGCGCCCGCCACGCAGCCGGCCTCGCTCTTCACGCTGATGACGCAGGGGCCCGTGGCCGCCATGCTGTCGTATGCCGACAAGGTGCGCCCGCTGAACGGCGCCGACCTGAGCGCTGAAATCGCGCGCATCGGCGACCCCGGCGATTCGCCCACCACCCAGATGCAGCTGGCGCTGCTGCTTTCGCAGACGCGCACGCCGGCCGACCTGGCGCGTGCCCTGGGCCTGCTGCAGCGCGTAAACGCCAACCCCTCGCCCGAGGCGCAGGCCCTGCAGCCGCTGTCGCGCGCGCTGGCAGCGCGCTACGTGGAACAGCGCCGCGTCGAGGACGACCGCGACAAGCAGGCTCAGCAGCTGCGCGACGCCCAGCGCCGCATCGACCAGTTGAACGACCGCATCGAGGCGCTGCGCGCCATCGAACGCAGCTTTGCCCGGCCCAACACCCTGCCGGCCACCCCACCTCCCAACGGAAACAGATCCAGCCAATGAGCACTACCGGCGCCCGCCTCCTCGTGGTCGACGACGACCCGGACATGCTGCGGCTGCTCTCGATGCGGCTGAGCTCGGCGGGTTACCAGGTCACGGCAGTGACCTCGGCCGAAACCGCGCTCACCCAGCTCGAGATCGAGCATCCGCAACTGGTGCTGAGCGACGTGCGCCTGCCCGGGCGCGACGGCCTCCAGCTGTTCGACGAGATCCGCAAGCGCCATCCGTCGCTGCCGGTGATCCTGCTGACCGCGCACGGCACCATCCCCGACGCGGTCGAGGCCACGGCTCGCGGCGTGTTCACCTACCTCACCAAGCCCTACGACGGCCGCGAGCTGCTCGACAAGATCGCCCAGGCGCTGGCCCTCGGTGCGCCGACCACCACGCCGAGCAAGACCGGCGACGACAGCTGGCGCTCCGAGATCGTGAGCCGCAGCAACCGCATGGCCGAACTGCTGGCCGAGGCGCGCATGGTCGCCAAGTCGGATGCTTCCGTGCTGCTGCGCGGCGACTCCGGCGCCGGCAAGGAACTGCTGGCGCGCGCCATCCACAAGGCCAGCGCGCGCGCCGACAAGCCTTTCGTGGCGGTCAATTGCGGCGCCATCCCCGAGGCGCTGCTCGAGTCGGAGCTGTTCGGCCACATGAAGGGCGCCTTCACCGACGCCCATGCCAACCACAAGGGCCTGTTCCAGCAGGCCGACGGCGGCACGCTGCTGCTCGACGAAATCGGGGACATGCCGCCCGCCCTGCAGGTCAAGCTGCTGCGCGTGCTGCAGGAGCGCGCGGTGCGCCCGCTGGGCGCGAGCCAGTCGATCCAGGTCGACGTGCGCATCGTCTCGGCCACCCACCGCGACCTCGACGCCGCGATGGAAGCCGGGCAGTTCCGCGAAGACTTGTACTACCGCCTGAACGTGGTGACGCTCACGCTGCCGCCGCTGTCGGCGCGGCGCGAAGACATCCCGCTGCTGGCCAACCACTTCCTGCAGCGCCTGTCGACCAAGTACGGCAAGCGGCTGTCGGGCTTCGCGCCCGAGGCGCTGAAGGCGCTGACCACAGCCGCATGGCCGGGCAACGTTCGCCAACTGTTCAACGTGGTGGAGCAGGTGTGCGCGCTGTCGAGTTCGCCGCTGATTCCGCTGGCGCTGGTGCAGCGCGCGCTGCGCGTGCCCAGCGTCGAGGTCCAGACCTATGCCGAGGCCAAGCAGCGCTTCGAGCGCGACTACCTCGTCGGCCTGCTCAAGCTGACGGACGGCAACGTGGCCGACGCAGCCCGCCTGGCCGACCGGAATCGCACGGAGTTCTACCGCCTGTTGCAGAAGCACGAACTCACGCCGGGGCACTTCAAGGCCGACGTTGTCGCTGGGGGCAGCGACCCTGTCGCCGAGTAGCGACGCAGCTAAGTCGTTGATTTGTATAGCCAAACCCCACGGGCCCTGCAGGCTTGTCGGGATTCGGCGACAAATCCGGGGGTTTTGGGGGCCGCCAGCCGCCCTTCCCCGCCAAAACGACATCAAGATCGGCCCAAGTCGTTGATCTGAAAGCGTTTTTCCAGCCTGGCACAGGGTTTGCCCCTGTACAGGCATGACAGCACTCACCAGCCCATCTTTCGCACTGCGCCAGCAGCGCGACGGCCTGCGTCAAAAGCAGTTTTCCCCCTCGCGGCCCCGCGCCGCGGGTCATTCGCTGGCCGCGCTCGCAAGCGCAGGCGGCGCCGCAACCGATTGCGTCTTCAAGCGGCTTCCGGCCATTGGCGACACCCCCTCCCTCGACAAGCAACGTTGGTAAATCACATGAAGCCAAACGACTTTTCGCAACTGAATGTTCTGGCGGAGACCGACTTCGCACACCGCAGCCCGGTGCGCGAGGAACGCCACCCCAACGCCGTCACCGCGCCCCCCGTCAACCGCGGCTCGATGGTGCCCCGCCCCTGGCGCGGTTTCTGGAACAGCCTCGGCACCGCCGCGCTCGTGAAGCTGGGCGCCGGCCGCGACGCCGAAGCCCAGGCCGC
Source organism: Variovorax sp. (assembly GCF_965279555.1). Taxonomy (NCBI): domain Bacteria; kingdom Pseudomonadati; phylum Pseudomonadota; class Betaproteobacteria; order Burkholderiales; family Comamonadaceae; genus Variovorax; species Variovorax sp. The sequence goes on from NZ_OZ257247.1 coordinate 4,161,063, forward strand.
CACTGAAACCAAGCAACCCTGGCAACGTGCCGCCGCCCGGCGCCGCCTCGCCTTCATGATGCTCACGCTGCTGAGCACAGTGATCGCGTCGTCGCTGTTCGCCAGCGTGCAACCCGACTACGACAACGTCTGGCTCGAATACGGCCAGATCGGCCTCTACGGCCTGCTCTCCGGCTGGGTCGTCACCGGCTTCGTGACCGCCCTCATGGGCTTCTACGTTTCGGTGCGCGGTGACAAGCACGCGCTGTCGGCCAAGCAGGTCGCCAACCACCCCATGAACCCCGAGGCACGCACGGCAATCATCATGCCGATCTGCAACGAGGACGTGGCCACCGTGTTCGCCGGCCTGCGCGCCACCTGCGAATCGGTCGCGGCCACCGGCCACGCCAGGCAGTTCGACGTGTTCGTGCTGTCCGACAGCTACAACCCCGAGACCGCCGCCGCCGAGCGCGCCGCCTGGGAAGACTTGCGCGCCGCGCTGGCCGAAAGCCCGAACCAGCCGCAGGTCGAGGTGTACTACCGCCTGCGCACCCGCCGCACCCACCGCAAGGCCGGCAACGTGGCCGACTTCTGCCGCCGCTGGGGCAAGGACTACCGCTACATGGTCGTGCTCGACGCCGACTCGGTGATGAGCGGCGACTGCCTGACCTCGATGGTCAAGCTGATGGAAGCCAACCCGAACGCCGGCATCATCCAGACCGCGACGCAGGCCATCGGCCACGTCACGCTGCACGCCCGCGCACAGCAATTCGCTTCCCGCGTGACGGGCCGCCTGTTCACGCTGGGCATGCAGTTCTGGCAACTGGGCGAATCGCACTACTGGGGCCACAACGCCATCATCCGCGTCGAGCCCTTCATGAAGCATTGCGCGCTGGCCCCGATCAAGGGCACCGGCGGCATGTCGGGCGGCATCATGTCGCACGACTTCGTCGAAGCCGCGCTGATGCGCCGTGCGGGCTACAACGTGTGGCTGGTTTCCGACCTGGTCGGCAGCTACGAACAGCAACCGCCGGACCTGCTGGCCGAACTGCAGCGCGACCGCCGCTGGTGCCAGGGCAACCTGCAAAACGCCCGCCTGATGGCCGAACCCGGCATCCACTCGGTGCACCGCGCGATGTTCGTGACCGGCACCATGGCTTATGTCTCGGCGCCGCTGTGGCTTGCGTTCCTGACGCTGGGCACCGCCCTGTGGCTGAGCGGTTCGAGCCTCGTGTCGAGCTGGAACGTGCTGCCCGCCGAACTGGCCGGCCTGTGGGTCTGGACCCTGTGCCTGCTGTTCCTGCCGCGCGTGCTGGGCATCGCCGCCGTGCTGATGCGCGGCGAACAACGCCAGTACGGCGGTGTGTGGGGCTTGGTGAAGAGCTCCGCGCTCGAAAGCTTCCTGGCCATCGTGCAGGCTCCGGTCCGCATGCTGGCGCACTCGCTGTTCGTGGTCGTGGCCCTTACCGGCATCAAGCTCGACTGGAAGTCGCCCCCGCGCGAAGCCGCCGCCGTGCCGTGGAAGATCGCCGCCACGCAGCTGGCTCCCATGACGCTGGTGATCGCCATGCTCGCAGTCGGCGTCGCGATGATCGACCCGAGCGCGCTCATCTGGCTCATGCCGGTCGGCCTGCCGCTGCTGCTGGCGATTCCGCTGACCGTGCTGACCAGCCAGATCGCGCTGGGCACCACGCTGCGCGACCGCGGCTTCCTGCTGATTCCGGAGGAATCGCGTTCGCCGGCCGTGCTGCGCCGCGCCTGGATGCACGCGGTGCGCCTGGCCCGTCCGGCCGCACTGGCGACCGCCTGATGCGCTGAGGCATCCAGCCCACCCCAGGAAGCCGGCCATTGCGCCGGCTTTTTTCATGGCGCAGACTGGCGCGTCTGGCCAGCTAAAGGGGTTCGGGTCCATGGAACAAAGAAGAAGGCCGTTCGCCGTGTCGATCGGGCTGATCGCGCTCGGTGCGCTCACGATGCTGATGGGCGCCTTCCTCGCCGTCGGTGGCGCCTACCTCGCGGCCCTGGGCGGCAGTTGGTACTTCGTGCTGGCCGGCCTTGCTTTGCTGGTTTCGGGCCTGCTCATCGCCAGGCACCGGTCGAGCGGGGCCTGGCTCTTCGCATTGACGCTGGCGGGCACGGCGGTGTGGGCGGTGCGGGATGCGGGCTGGCATTTCTGGCCGCTGGTCTCGCGGCTGGTGGCGTTCGGCGTGCTGGGCGTGCTGGTTGCGCTGGCCTACCCGGCGCTGGTGCGCTCGCCGGGCGCCAGGGTCGTGCGCGGGGCGCGCGTCGTTGCGGCGCTGCTGGCTGTGGCCTTGGTGCTCGTCGGCGGCTATGCCTTCGTGCCGGCCGCGGTCGTCGTCGCGCAAGGCCCCGCGCCTGCCGTCGTGCCGGTCAAGCCCGAAGCCGCCCAGAAGGAGTGGCGCCACTGGGGCAACACCACGGCGGGTGACCGCTTCGCGGCGCTCGACCAGATCACCAAGGACAACGTCGACCAGTTGCAGGTCGCGTGGACCGCCCACACCGGCGACGTGCCGCAGAGCAACGGCTCGGGCGCGGAAGACCAGAACACGCCGCTGCAGGTCGGCACCACCGTGTACGTGTGCACGGCCTACAGCAAGATCGTCGCGCTCAACGCGGACACCGGCGCCGAGCTCTGGCGTTACGACCCCAAGGCCACCGCCCCCAACTGGCAGCGCTGCCGCGGGCTCGGCTATCACGACCAGGACGGGCTCGCGGCCGGCACCACACCCACGCCCGGCAGCACGCCGGGGGCCTGCCGCCAGCGCCTGCTGCTGCCCACCATCGACGCCCGCCTGATCGCCGTCGATGCCGCCACCGGCAAACCCTGCGCCGATTTCGGCAAGCAGGGCGTCGTCGATCTCAAGGCGGGCATGGGCGAAGTGAAGGACGGCTACTACCAGCAGACCTCCACACCGCTGGTCGCGGGCGACCTCGTGGTGGTGGGCGGCCGCGTGGCCGACAACTTCTCGACCGACGAGCCGCCCGGCGTGGTACGGGCCTACAACGCCGTCACGGGCGATCTCGCCTGGGCCTGGGACCCGGGCAATCCGGCGGTCACGCGCCTGCCGCCGCCGGGCCAGACCTACACGCGCGGCACTCCCAACGTGTGGTCGGCCATGTCGTACGACCCGAAGCTCGGGCTCATCTACCTGCCCACCGGCAACGCCACGCCCGACTTCTGGGCCGGCGAGCGCACGCCGTTCGACGACAAGTACAGCTCGTCGGTGGTCGCGCTCGACGCGAAGACCGGCAAGGTGCGCTGGAGCTTCCAGACCACGCACCACGACCTCTGGGATTTCGACCTGCCCGCGCAGCCGCTGCTCTACGACATTCCCGATGGCAAGGGCGGCACGCAGCCCGCGCTCGTGCAAGTCACCAAGCAGGGCGAGATCTTCATGCTCGACCGCGAGACCGGAAAGCCCATCGCCGAAGTGCAGGAGCGCCCCGTGCCGCAGGGCAACGTGCCCGGCGAGCGCTATTCGCCGACGCAGCCCTATTCGGTGGGCATGCCCTCGATCGGCAACAAGACGCTGACCGAATCCGACATGTGGGGCGCCACGCCCTTCGACCAGCTGCTGTGCCGCATCGCCTTCAAGGGCATGCGCCACGAAGGCGTCTACACGCCGCCGGGCCTCGACCACGCACTGCAGTTCCCGGGTTCGCTGGGCGGCATGAACTGGGGCAGCGTGTCGGTCGACCCGACCAGCAGCTACATGTTCGTGAACGACATGCGGCTCGGCCTTGCCAACTACCTGGTCCCGCGCGCGCAGATCCCGGCCGGCGCCAGCGGCATCGAGATGGGCGTGGTGCCGCAGGAAGGCACGCCCTTCGGCGCGATGCGCGAACGCTTCCTGTCGCAGCTCGGCATACCGTGCCAGGCACCGCCCTTCGGCACGATGTCGGCCATCGACCTGAAGACGCGCAAGCTCGTGTGGCAAGTGCCGGTGGGCACGGTGCGCGACACCGGCCCGCTCGGCATCCGCATGCACCTGCCGATTCCGATCGGCATGCCGACGCTGGGCGCGTCGCTGGCCACGCAGTCGGGCCTGCTGTTCTTCGCGGGCACGCAGGACTTCTACCTGCGCGCATTCGACACCGCGACCGGCAAGGAAATCTGGAAAGCACGGCTGCCGGTGGGCAGCCAGTCGGGGCCGATGACCTATGTGTCGCCGAAGACCGGGCGGCAGTATGTCGTGGTGGGCGCGGGCGGCGCGCGGCAGTCGCCGGACCGCGGCGACTACGTCATCGCCTATGCGCTGCCTGAAAAGAGCAAGGGCAAGTAAACAACAGCCGCTTCACCGGCGGCGCTGTGTGCTTATAGAATCCGCGCCTTCCTTCAACCTCAGCCTTCACTGGAGCGCCAAGTGCCCCGATTCGCCGTCATCACCCCCTGACGCCGACAACACCACTTCATTGCTGGTCATGTCGGGCGCCAAGCTGCGTACCCACTGACCAGACACGGCATCTTCACCGCCGTGGAAGTCGCTCCCGATCCCCCGGTCTCTTCCAGCTTCGCTCCCGCACGTTGTCGGTCCTTCCTGATTCGCATCTGGAGAACCAACGTGTTTCCTCTCTCTTCCCTTTCATCGATCCCGCTGCTCAAGTACCCGCGTACTGCGCACCTGGAAGGCTCCCGCCTGCAGGCGGGCGACACCGACGACGGCCAGACGCCGCTGTCCGAACTGCACGGCATGCACGTCGTCATCGAGGAAAAACTCGATGGCGCCAATGCCGCCGTGTCGTTCACCCCGGCGGGCGAACTGCTGCTGCAGTCGCGCGGCCACTACCTCGCGGGCGGCGCCGGCGAGCGCCAGTTCAACCTGTTCAAGCACTGGGCCGCGGCGCATGAAGCCGCACTGCTCGAGCGGCTCGAAGACCGCTATGTGATGTACGGCGAATGGTGCTTTGCCAAGCACAGTTGCTGGTACGACCGGCTGCCGGCGTTCTTCCTGGAGTTCGACCTCTACGACCGGCAGGCGCAGTGCTTTCTGTCGACGCCGGCACGCCATGCGCTGCTCGGCGGTGGTCCGGTACTGCCGGTTCCCGTGCTCTACGAAGGCGAGATGCCACGCCATGCAAAGGCACTGAAAGCGCTCGTGCGGCCTTCGCTGGCGCGCAGCGCGGACTGGAAGGCGGCATTCGAGCAGGCAGTGGCGCATGAAGGCCAGCCGCTCGATCTCGTGCGCCAGCAGACCGACCTGTCCGAGCTTGCAGAGGGCCTGTATCTCAAGACGGAATCGGGCGGCCGGGTGACGGGCCGCTACAAGTGGGTGCGTCCGGACTTCGTGCAGACCATCCTCAACTCGGGCTCGCACCACAGCCGCAGGCCGGTGCTGCCGAACCAGTTGGCGCCGGGCGTCGATCTCTACGCGCCGACGCCGCAAATGACGTGGCAAGACCTGGGGCTGCGCACCTTGCGCGACCCCGCCGAACTCGCAACCGCAAGGAGGACGCGATGACTCACGACGATCTACGCGCCCTGGTGCCGGCGCCCGGCAACGGCACCGACTGGGCGCAATGCTGCGAACTGCTGCCGGCCTTGCTGCGCCTCGAAGAGACGCCGCAAGACCCGTACTACCACGCCGAAGGCAACGTCGGCATCCACACGCGCATGGTGCTCGACGCCCTGATGCAGGACGCGCACTACACGCGCGCCGATGCCGACGGCCGCTTCGTGCTGTTCATGGCCTGCCTGCTGCACGACATTGCCAAGCCCGACACCACGGTGATCGACGAAGCCAGCGGCCGCATCGGCCAGCCGGGCCATTCGCGGCGCGGCTCGGTCGACGTGCGCGTGCTGATGTGGAAGGCCCGCGTGCCGTTCGCGTTGCGCGAAGCCGTCTGCCGGATCATCGCGGTGCACCAGGTGCCGTTCCATGCCTTCGCCTCGCGCAAGGGCGTGCGGCCTGAATGGCTGGTGCACAAGCTCTCGTGGGAGCTGAGCCTGCCCGACCTGTGCTGCGTGGCGCGCTGCGACATGCTGGGGCGCCACTATGAAAAGCGTGCCGACAGCATGGCCGACATCGCGCTGTTCGAAGAACTGGCGCGGGAAGAAGGCTGCTGGGAAGGCCCGCGCCAGATGGCCGACGCCCACACGCGCCTGGCCTACTTTCGCGGCGCCGACACCAGCCCCGACTACCCGCTGTTCCAGAACGCGGGCTCGCGCGTGACGGTGATGTGCGGCCTGCCGGCCAGCGGCAAGAACCACTGGGTGGCGCAGCACCGCAAGGGCTGGCCAGTCGTGTCCTTCGACGATGCGCGGACCGAACTGGGCCTCAGGCACGGCGAGAACGACGGCATGGCGGCGCATCATGCGGTCGACCAGGCCAAGGCGCTGCTGCGCAGGCAGGAGCACTTCGTCTGGAACGCCACGCACCTGAGCCAGCAGATGCGCACCAAGACACTCGACCTGCTCTGGGCCTACCACGCGCAGATCGAGTTGGTGTACCTGGAGGTTCCGCATGCGGAGCTGATGCGCCGCAACCGCGAGCGCGACACGACGCTGTCGAACGCGGGTATCGAGCGCATGCTGCACCGCTGGGAGCTGCCGGCGCCGGTGGAAGCGCACGAGACGGTCTACGGGGTACAGACCTGAAATGCGGACCTGAAAGACAGAAGGCCCGCCGGTGCGAACCGGCGGGCCCTCTTATATATATGCGTGCGTGGAGCGTGCCGCTCAGAACGGCAGCTTCGGCCCGCCGGGACCACCCATCCCGCCCATGCCCTTCATGCCGCCCATGCGCTTCATCATCTTCATGAGGCCGCCGCCCTTCATCCTCTTCATCATTCCCTGCATCTGCTCGAACTCGTTGAGCAGGCGGTTCACTTCCTGAACCTGCACGCCGGCACCGGCGGCGATGCGGCGCTTGCGCGTGGCCTTGAGCAGTTCGGGCTTGCGGCGCTCCAGCGGCGTCATGCTGTTGATGATGCCTTCCTTGCGGCGGATGTCGCGCTCGGCGCGGGTCATGTCGGCTTCGGTGGCCTTGGCGGCCATCTGCGCGGGCAGCTTGTCCATCAGGCTGGAGAGGCCGCCCATCTGCTTCATCTGCTGCAGCTGGCCGAGGAAGTCGTTCAGGTCGAAGCCCGCGCCGCTCTTGACCTTGGCAGCGAGCTTCTGCGCCGCCGCCACGTCGACTCCGGCCGTGACCTGCTCGACCAGCGCCACGATGTCGCCCATGCCCAGGATGCGGCCCGCATGGCGCTCGGCGTCGAACACTTCCAGGCCGTCGATCTTCTCGCTCACGCCGGCAAACTTGATCGGCACGCCCGTGACCTGGCGCACTGACAGCGCCGCACCGCCGCGCGAATCGCCGTCGGTCTTGGTCAGGATGATGCCGGTGAGCGGCAGCGCTTCCTTGAAGGCCTTGGCGGTGTTGATCGCGTCCTGGCCCTGCATGGCATCGACCACGAACAGGGTTTCGACCGGGTCGAGCGCCGCATGCAGCTGCTTGATTTCGGCCATCAGCACTTCGTCGATCGCCAGGCGGCCGGCCGTGTCGACCAGCAGCACGTCGAAATAGTGGCGCTTGGCGTGGTCGAGCGCGGCGCGCGCGATATCCAGCGGCTTCTGGTCGGGCGTGCTCGGGAACCACTCGGCGCCGGCCTGCCTGGTCACGGTCTTGAGCTGCTCGATGGCGGCGGGGCGATACACGTCGCCCGACACGGTGAGCACCTTCTTCTTGCGCTTCTCGATCAGGTGCTTGGCCAGCTTGGCGGTGGTGGTGGTCTTGCCGGCGCCCTGCAGGCCTGCCATGAGGATCACCGCCGGCGGCTGGGCCGCGAGGTTGATGTCCGAGACGCCCTCGCCCATGGTCGCGGCGAGTTCGCGGTTGACGATGCCGACCAGCGCCTGGCCAGGCTTGAGCGAACCCAGCACTTCCTGGCCGAGGGCCTTTTCCTTCACGCGGGCGACGAAGTCGCGCACCACGGGCAGCGCCACGTCGGCTTCCAGAAGCGCCATGCGCACTTCGCGCAGCATGTCCTGCACGTTGCTTTCGGTGATGCGCGCCTGGCCGCTCATCGTCTTGACGAGGCGGGAGAACTTTTCTGTGAGGGCGGTGGCCATGAAAGAAATACCTTGTTGTCCGCTAGCGCGAACCGATGAAAAGTCGGGAAACCTGAAGCCGGTCGCGGGCGCTGCCCATTCGCGAAACACCGCGGAACCGGCTTCGCCGGGCCGCTGGCGTTGCCCCCGGTAGGGCAGGCGCAGCAACGCGAAGCCTGGGGGCGAGCCATTACACTTCACCGATGATTTTAGCGATCCCCTCTCCACTCGGCGTGGCGCTGGGCATCGCCACCGCCGTGGCCTACGGATTTGTCGCCGCGACCGGGGCCCGGATGAGCCGCCAGGCGACCCAATGGGCCCTCGGCATTGCATGGCTTTTGCACGCCCTGGCACTGGCCCACGGCCTCATGGGCAGCGAGCCGCGCTTCGGTTTCGCGCCCGCGCTGTCGGTCACGGCGTGGCTGGTGCTCACCGTCTATGCGATCGAAAGCCGCATGTATCCCCAGCTCAAGGTGAGGCGCGCGCTTGCCTGGCTGGGCGCGGCTGCGGTGCTGCTGGCCATCCTGTTCGCGGGCACGCCGCTGCACGTCTCTGCCTCGCCCTGGCTGCCGCTGCACCTGGCGCTGGGCATCGCCTCCTACGGCCTGTTCGGCGCAGCGGTCGTGCATGCCTGGCTGATCACCCGCGCCGAAAAGCAGATCCGCCTGGCCACCGCCGAACCTCACCAGGGTGGTGTGCCGCTGCTCACGCTCGAACGCCTCACCTTCCGTTTCGTCACCGCCGGTTTCGTGCTGCTCTCGGCCACGCTGCTGGCCGGCCTGCTGTTCAGCGAGCAGCTCTACGGCACCGCCGGCCGCTTCTGGAAATGGGACCACAAGACCACCTTCTCGGTGCTCGCCTGGCTCACCTTCGCCGTCCTGCTGATCGGCCGGGTCCGCTTCGGCTGGCGTGGCCGCACCGCACGCCGCGTGCTGTATGCCGGCTCCGCACTTTTGCTGCTGGCCTACGTGGGCTCGCGCTTCGTGCTCGAAGTGGTGCTGGCTCGTCCCCCTGTATGAAATACCTCCTCGTCCTCGCGGTGCTCTGGGTCGCGATCTGGCTCTGGCGCAAGAACCGGCGCGAAGAAATGCGCGACGCGATGCGCGAGCGCGCGGCCAAGGCGCAGCAGCGCTCGCCCACCCCGGTCGGACCGCCGCAAGCCATGGTGCGCTGCGCCCATTGCGGCCTGCACCTGCCCGCGACCGACGCCATCGCCGGCCCCGGCGGCGCCGTCTATTGCAGCACCGCGCATCGCGACGCCGCCACGGCGAATCGCTGAACACGCGCGGCGCCTTCGCCAATGAGTTCTCCCCTCTGGTCGCGCGGCGAGCCTGTCACGGACTGGGACGTGCTCGAGCTCGGCGGCAGCGAAAGCACCGCACTCATCCGGCTGTGGCGCGGCTTCATGGCCGCGCGCTGCTTTGTCGCGCTGGTGCTGGTGCTGCTTCAGGGCGTGGCCTTTGCGCTCGGGCAGACGATGCAGCCGCTGGCCATCGGAATTTCCGCGGTCTACCTGGTCACTGCCTGGCTGACCATGCGCTACACGCGCCTGCAGCCGCCGATCCGGGGCTTCACCGCGCCGTGGCTGCTCACCGTCGGCGTCGACCTGGCCGCTTTCACCACGCTGCAGGTCATGCAGGGCGGCAACGTCAACTACACGCCATTGTTCGCGCTGCCTGTGCTCATGAGCGCGGTGCTCGGCACGGTGGTGGTGGGCCTGGGCACCACGTCCACCGTCACGCTGCTGCTGCTGGCCGACGCGGGCTGGCACTGGCTGCAGCAGCCTGTCGACTCGTCGGGCCGCTTCGTGCAGGCGGCGCTCACCGGCACCGGGCTTTTCGTGGTGGCCCTGCTGGCGCACGAACTGGCCCGCCGGCTCGCGCGCGAAGAAGCGGTGGCGCAGCGCAACCGCAGCAGCGCGCAGATGCAGGCGCAGGTCAACGACCTGGTGATCGAGACACTGAGCGAAGGCGTGCTGGTGATCGACGCCGAAGGGCTGGTGCATGCAGCCAACCCGGCGGCCGACGCGATCCTCGGGCAGGGGCTGGCAAAGCTGACGCTGCCTTTCCCCCTGCACGCACAGCCCGCCTGGCACGCGCTGGCCGCGTTGGCGCGCCAGACCTTCGCGCGCCGGGCGCCGCAGTCGGAAGAAATCCCGGTCGCGCAGGCACGCGGCGCGGCGCGCGAGGTGCGCGTGCGCACCCGGCTCACACCCGCCGGCGACAGGCGGCTCGACAGCATGTGCGTGATGTTCCTGCAGGACCTGCGCGAACTCGAGGCACGCATCCGCACCGAAAAGCTGGCGGCGATGGGCCGCATGTCCGCCGCCGTCGCGCATGAAATCCGCAATCCGCTGGCCGCCATCACGCAGGCCAGCGCGCTGCTCAACGAAGACCTGACCGACCCCGCGCACCGCAAGCTCACGAGCATGGTGCAGCACAACGCGCAGCGGCTCGCGCGCATCGTGGACGATGTGCTCGATGTTTCCCGGGCGCGCCAGCAGCGCGTGCTGTCGCTGGGCGAGCAGGTCGTGCTCGACCCTGCGGTGCATGTGCTGGCCGAGGAGTGGATCCGCCAGACGCAGCGCAAGGGCGTGCAGGTGTCGCTCGATGCGGCCGGCAGCGACGTGCGTTTCGACGCCGAGCACCTGCGCCGGCTGCTGGTGAACCTGCTCGACAACGCGTCGCGCTACGCCGGCAAGCGCGAAGGCTCTATCCAGGTGCTGACCAGCCTTCAGCGCGGCACCCCGGGCCGCCCCGCCCTGATGGTATGGAGCGACGGCGCGCCACTGGAGCCTGCGGTGCAGCGGCACCTGTTCGAACCATTCTTCTCGTCGGAAAGCCGCTCCAGCGGACTCGGCCTGTTCCTGTGCCGCGAGCTGTGCCGGCGCCACGGCGCCACCATCGGCTACGAGCGGCGCGCGCTGGTCCAGGGCGGTCCGGAGGGCAACGAATTCTTCGTGAGCTTCGCCGCCAGCGAAAACCGGCTGACACAATAGCGCCGTGAGCATTCCCACCCCTTCCACCCAGCGGCCGGCGCAGATCCTGGTCATCGACGACGAACCCGACCTGCGCACGCTGTACGAGCTGACGCTGCTGCGCGAGGGCTATCGCGTCGAGGCCGCGGGCAGCGTGTCCGAGGCGTGGCAGCACCTGGAGGCGGGCCGCTTCGACGCGGTCATCACCGACATGCGGCTGCCCGACGGCCAGGGCATGGAAATCATCCATCGCATCCAGAAAGACCAGCGCAGCGAGCGCTGCGTGGTGATGACGGCCTACGGCTCGGCCGAAAACGCTGTGGAGGCGCTGAAGGCCGGTGCCTTCGACTACCTCACGAAGCCGGTCGATCTCAAGCAGTTCCGCGCCGTGGTGGCGTCCGCGGTGCAGGCGCGCAACGCGGCGCAGCAGCCGGCCAAGTCGGCGCCGGTCGTGGCCGCGGGCAACGATGCGCCGGTGGTGGCCATGTCGGACAGCGGTGCCGCCGCGCTCGAGCGGCTCGTCGGCGATTCGGAGCCCATGCGCCTCGTCAAGTCGCGCATCGCGAAGGTGGCGCGCGGCATGGCGCCGGTGCTGGTGCGCGGCGAGTCCGGCACCGGCAAGGAACTGGTGGCGCGCGCGGTGCACGCCTGCAGCCAGCGCAGCGACGGCCCGTTCGTCGCGGTCAATTGCGGCGCGATTCCCGAGAACCTGCTCGAGGCCGAATTCTTCGGCGCGCGCAAGGGCTCCTACACGGGCTCGGCGCAAGACCGCGACGGCTACTTCCAGGCCGCACGCGGCGGCACGCTGTTCCTGGACGAAATCGGCGACCTGCCGCTGGCCATGCAGTCGAAGCTGCTGCGCGCGATCCAGGAGCGCAGCGTGCGCTCGATCGGCTCCACGCAGGAAGATGCGGTCGACGTGCGCATCGTGAGCGCCACCCACAAGGACCTGCATTCCGAAGTGCAGGCCGGCCGCTTCCGGCAAGACCTGTTCTACCGGCTCAACGTCATCGAAATCGCGGTGCCCGCACTGCGCGACCGCCGCGAAGACCTGCCCGCGCTGTGCGCCGCGCTGCTCTCGCGCATCGCGCACGACGCCGGAATGCCGGTGCCGCACCTGTCGGACGACCTGCTGCGCCGCCTCGGCCTGCATCCGCTCGACGGCAACGTGCGCGAACTCGAGAACCTGTTGCATCGCGCGGTCGCGCTGAACGACGGCGACGAACTGCACCTCGACCTGATGGGCGGCTTCACCGCCTCCGCCGAAGCCGCCGCGTCCGCGCCGGCGCCGCTGATGCAGGAGATCACGACGCCCGCCATGCTCATGCCAGCTCCCGCGCCGGTCGCGCCGCCCAAGCCCGCGCCGCCGCCGCTGCCGTCAGACCTGCAGGCCTACCTCGACCAGCAGGAGCGCGAGATTCTGGTGCGCGCGCTGCATGACAGCGGCTTCAACCGCACAGCCGCCGCCGCGCGGCTCGGCATGAGCCTGCGCCAGATCCGCTACCGCATCGCGCGCCTGGGCATCACCACACCCAACGGCGACGATGGCGCGAGCAGCCATGCCGACGATTGAAGACAACGCAGGCGGCAACGGCGACGGCGCACTCTGGCAGGCCGGCTGGTACCGCTTCGCGAAGGCGCTGCCCTCGCCGAACTTCGGCCCCCGCCCCGCCGGCGCGCAGACCGACCTCGTCGTGATCCATTCGATCAGCCTGCCGCCCGGGGAGTACGGCGGCGACGCGGTGCAGCGGCTCTTCACCAACCGGCTCGACTGGGACGCGCACCCTTACTTCCAGTCGATCCGCGGGCTCGAGGTGTCCTCGCATTTCTACGTGCGCCGCAACGGCGAGCTCTGGCAGTTCGTGAGCTGCGACGACCGAGCCTGGCATGCCGGCGTGTCGTCGTGGCGCGGCCGCGGCAACTGCAACGACGACTCGGTCGGCATCGAGCTCGAGGGCCTCGAGGGCCAGCTGTTCGACGAGCCGCAATACGAGACGCTCGCGAGCCTGTGCGCCGCGATCGCGCAGCACTATCCCATCGCCCACATCGCCGGCCACGAGCACATCGCGCCGGGCCGCAAGCAAGACCCCGGCGCCGGTTTCGACTGGCGCCTGCTGCGCGAGCAATTGGGCTGGAGTCCACAGATGTTTCCTGCACAGGTGGTGCAGCGCTAATTTTTTCAATCGCGCGACGGCTCGCGATGCGCGGATCATGCGCCGCAGCAATGCGAAAATGTCGGCCGCTCGATCAAGCAACCATGCGCCTTGCAGGCCCAAATCGGCTCGCAAGCCACGCCCCATGCGGCTTGCGCAACCATAGGCCAGTATTCATGCGGCATCTCTGGTGGTGTCCTACGCCGAAAGAGATGCCAGCAAGGCTTGTATCGAGAAGAAAACGCTACATCTAGTGGGTTGTACACCCCCGACACCCTAGATATAGTGTCCAACGTCCGGTCATCAACACCGGCGCGGCGCCCCGCCCCGGCGTCGCCATCCAACAAGAATTGCCAACCGAGAGGAAGCGAATGCAAACTGCCCTGACCCCCCAATCGACCCCGCGTGCCGTTCCCTCGACGCCACTGCAGCAGCAGCGAGACACTGCCGGCTCCCCCAACATCCAGAACCTGGCCCACTACCAGATCATCCGCCGCAACGGCGCCGTGGTGCCCTTCGAGCCGAACAAGATCGCCATCGCGATGATGAAGGCCTTCCTCGCCGTGCACGGCACGCAGGGCGCGGCTTCGGCCAGCGTTCGCGAGACGGTGGACGTGCTCACGCAAGGCGTGATCCGCGCGCTGGTGCGCTCGCGTCCGGGCGGCGGCACCTTCCACATCGAAGACGTGCAGGACCAGGTCGAACTCGGCCTGATGCGCGGCGGCCATCATGAAATCGCGCGCGCCTACGTGCTGTACCGCGAACGCCGCACGCAGGAGCGTTCGAAGCAGGGCGAGCAACAAGCGCCGGCCACGCCCGCGCTGCACGTGCTGGACAACGGCGAGCTGGTCGCGCTCGACATCAACGAACTCAAGGGCCTGATCGAGTCCGCCTGCGAGAACCTGGGCGAGAGCATCACCGCCGCGCCGATCGTCGCCGAGACGATGCGCAACCTGTACGACGGCGTGCCGCTCGACGAGGTCTACAAGGCTTCGATCCTGGCCGCCCGCACGCTGATCGAGAAGGATCCCGACTACACCTTCGCCACCGCGCGCCTGCTGCTGCACACGATCTTCAAGGAAATCATCGGCCGCGAAGTGATGCCGGCCGAGCGTGCCACCGCCTACGCCGACTACTTCCCGCAGTTCATCAAGAAGGGCGTGGACAACGACCTGCTCGACGAAAAGCTGCTGCAGTACGACCTGCCCCGCCTGGGCGCGGCGCTGAAGGCCGAGCGTGACAACCAGTTCGACTACCTCGGCCTGCAGACCCTGTACGACCGCTACTTCCTGCACGTGCGCAAGACCCGCATCGAGCTGCCGCAGGCTTTCTTCATGCGCGTGGCCATGGGCCTGTCGCTGAACGAAATCGACCGCGAAGCCCGTGCCATCGAGTTCTATGAAGTGCTGTCGTCGTTCGACTTCATGTCGAGCACGCCCACGCTGTTCAACGCCGGCACGCTGCGCTCGCAGCTGTCGAGCTGCTACCTGACCACCGTGCCCGACGACCTGGACGGCATCTACGAGTCGATCAAGGAAAACGCGCTGCTGTCGAAGTTCGCCGGCGGCCTGGGCAACGACTGGACCCGCGTTCGCGCGCTCGGCAGCCACATCAAGGGCACCAACGGCGAATCGCAGGGCGTTGTGCCGTTCCTGAAGGTGGTGAACGACACGGCCGTGGCCGTGAACCAGGGCGGCAAGCGCAAGGGCGCCGTCTGCACGTACCTGGAAACCTGGCACCTCGACATCGAGGAGTTCCTGGAGCTGCGCAAGAACACCGGCGACGACCGCCGCCGCACGCACGACATGAACACCGCCAACTGGATCCCCGACCTGTTCATGCGCCGCGTGATGGAAAAGGGCACCTGGACGCTGTTCTCGCCCTCGAACGTGCCCGACCTGCACGACCTGTTCGGCGCCGAATTCGAAAAGGCCTACGTGGCCTACGAAGAGAAGGCTGCCCGCGGCGACATCAAGCCCGCGCGCACCATCCAGGCGACCGACCTGTGGCGCAAGATGCTCACGATGCTGTTCGAGACCGGCCATCCCTGGATCACGTTCAAGGACGCCTGCAACGTGCGCTCGCCACAGCAGCACGCCGGCGTGGTTCACTCGTCGAACCTGTGCACCGAGATCACGCTGAACACCAGCGACACCGAAACCGCCGTGTGCAACCTGGGTTCGGTGAACCTGCTGCAGCATCTGAAGGACGGCAAGGTCGACCAGGAAAAGCTGAAGAAGACGATCTCCACGGCGATGCGCATGCTCGACAACGTGATCGACATCAACTACTACGCCGTGAAGAAGGCGCGTGACTCCAACCTGCGCCACCGTCCGGTCGGCCTGGGCCTGATGGGCTTCCAGGACGCGCTGTACGAACTGCGCATTCCCTACGCCTCGCAAGAGGCCGTGCAGTTCGCCGACGAGTCGATGGAAGCCATCTGCTACCACGCCTACTGGGCCTCCACCGACCTGGCGCGCGAACGCGGCAAGTACTCGAGCTACAAGGGCTCGCTGTGGGACAAGGGCATCCTGCCGATCGACTCGCTCGACCTGCTGGAAAAGGCACGCGGCGGCTACGTCGAGGTCGACCGCTCGGCCACCCTCGACTGGGACGCGCTGCGCTCGAAGATCAAGGCCGACGGCATGCGCAATTCGAACTGCGTGGCCATCGCTCCGACCGCGACCATCTCGAACATCATCGGCGTGGACGCCTCGATCGAACCCTGCTTCGGCAACCTGTCGGTCAAGTCGAACCTGTCGGGCGAGTTCACCGTGATCAACCACTACCTGGTGCGCGACCTGAAGCGCCTGGGCCTGTGGGACGACGTGATGGTCATGGACCTGAAGCACTTCGACGGCTCGCTGCGTCCGATCGACCGCGTGCCGCAAGACGTGAAGGCGCTCTACGCCACCGCGTTCGAAGTGGAGACCACGTGGCTGGTGGAAGCCGCCGCGCGTCGCCAGAAGTGGATCGACCAGGCGCAGTCGCTGAACATCTACATGGCCGGCGCATCGGGCAAGAAGCTCGACGACACGTACAAGCTCGCATGGCTGCGCGGCCTGAAGACGACCTACTACCTGCGCACGCAGAGCGCGACGCACGCCGAGAAGTCGACGGTGCAATCGGGCCGGCTCAACGCGGTGTCGTCGGGCAGCGATGCACCTTCGGGCATGAGCGCGCTCGAAGCCGCTGCTGCAGCAGCAAAGGCACAGATGAACGCGATCCCCGCTACCGACATCGCGTTCTGCGGCGTGGACGATCCGACCTGCGAAGCCTGCCAGTGATGAGTGAATCGAAGCGTCTTCCGGCGCTTCGTTGAATCAGCGAGGTGCATGCGAAAGTCGCGCGACGGTCACTCGATGAAGCCATTGACTGACATCGCACGATGCATGCGAGCAACATAACAACCACATAAATGGCGTGCGATGTGAACGAGCACTTTGCAACTCACATCGTTACTCCGATAATTTGAGCATTGGATTTTTCTATGTTGACCTGGGACGAAGAAGTCAAGCCCTCCTTGCCAAAGGATATGCAACAAGGATTGCAGCAGCACCACGCATCGACCGGCGGTTTTTCCGCAGGCCGTTCGGTGGATGCTCCGACTTCGTCGATTGCACAGCCTGCAGCAGCAACGCCTGCGGCCACCCAGCGCGTCAAGGCATCCGACAAGCGCATCATCAACGGTCAGACCGACGTCAACCAGCTGGTGCCCTTCAAGTACAAGTGGGCGTGGGAAAAGTACCTCGCCACCTGCGCCAACCACTGGATGCCGCAGGAAGTGAACATGACGCGCGACATCGCGCTCTGGAAAGACCCGAACGGCCTGACTGAAGACGAGCGCCGCATCGTCAAGCGCAACCTCGGCTTCTTCGTGACCGCCGACTCGCTGGCCGCCAACAACATCGTGCTGGGCACCTATCGCCACATCACGGCTCCCGAGTGCCGCCAGTTCCTGCTGCGCCAGGCCTTCGAGGAAGCGATCCACACGCACGCGTACCAGTACATCGTCGAGTCGCTCGGCCTGGACGAGAGCGAGATCTTCAACGCCTACAACGAAGTGCCGTCGATCCGCGAGAAGGACCAGTTCCTGATCCCGTTCATCGACGCCATCAGCGACCCCAACTTCAAGACCGGCACCCACGAGACCGACCAGACGCTGCTCAAGTCGCTCATCGTGTTCGCCTGCCTGATGGAAGGGCTGTTCTTCTACGTCGGCTTCACGCAGATCCTCGCGCTGGGCCGCCAGAACAAGATGACCGGCGCCGCCGAGCAGTACCAGTACATCCTGCGCGACGAGTCGATGCACTGCAATTTCGGCATCGACCTGATCAACCAGCTCAAGCTCGAAAACCCCGGCCTCTGGACCCCCGAGTTCAAGGCAGAGATCAAGGCCCTCTTCATGAAGGCCGTCGAGCTCGAATACAAATACGCCGAAGACACCATGCCTCGCGGCGTGCTCGGCATGAATGCCTCCATGTTCAAGGGCTACCTGCGCTACATCGCCAATCGGCGTGCACAGCAGATCGGCCTCGAAACGCTCTTCCCGAACGAGGAAAATCCGTTCCCCTGGATGAGCGAAATGATTGACCTGAAGAAAGAGCGCAACTTTTTCGAAACCCGCGTGATCGAGTACCAGTCGGGTGGTGCGCTCTCCTGGGATTGAATCTTTCGACAAGAATTAATGAATTCAAGAATTGCCCTTGCCACCGATCGCGTCATAGAGCGCGGCATGGACGAGGGCTCAGGTGTTCATGGTGCTGGGGCTCAGATTCCAACGCCATGAATCGCTTCACGCTACCCAACGTGCGTGGAGTGCTTCAATAGGTTGATTTTTTCAACTTGATCAAGGAGAAATAGAAATGGCAACTGCAAAGAAAGCGCCGGCTAAGAAAGCCGCTGCAAAGAAGGCTCCGGCAAAGAAGGTCGTGGCTGCAAAGAAGGCACCGGCAAAGAAGGTAGCCGCCAAGAAGGCACCGGCCAAGAAGGTCGCTGCCAAGAAGGTAGCCGCCAAGAAGGCGCCGGCGAAGAAGGTAGCGGCCAAGAAGGCAGCACCGGCCAAGAAGGCCGCCGCCAAGAAGGCTCCTGCCAAGAAGGCCGTAGCGAAGAAGGCCCCGGCCAAGAAGGCTGCTGCGAAGAAGGCTCCTGCCAAGAAGGCCGCCGCCAAGAAGGCGCCTGCGAAGAAGGCTGCTGCCAAGAAGGCGCCTGCGAAAAAGGCCGCGGCCAAGAAAGCCGCGAAAAAGCCCGCTGCCAAGCCTGCCGCTGCTGCCAAGAAGCCTGCTGCGAAGAAGGCTGCCAAGGCAGCAGCGCCGGCCAAGGCTGCCGTAGCACCTGCTGCTGCTCCTGCTGCGCAAACGACGCTGAATCCTCAAGCTGCCTGGCCGTTTCCCACGGCCAGCAAGCCCTGAGTCTTTTCAGCGGCCCTGAAGGCGCAAAAGCCCGACACCTCACGGTGTCGGGCTTTTTTATTGGGTGTCGGGGGGCGGCGTACCGCGACGATCAGAGGCCCAGCGCCTTGCGATCGACCTGGTAGTTCTGCGGGCCACGCTGCGCGATCTTGAGCGCGCCGATGCGATTGCCCAGCGCCGCGCACTGCGCCAGTGGCCATTCCTTTTCCAGGCCGAACAGCAGCGCACCGCGCCATGCATCGCCGCAGCCGGTGGGCTCGACCACCTCCGTCGGCACCACACCCGGCACGTGTTCGCGAACACCGTCGGTCCACACTTCGCAGCCGTCAGCCGCCAGCGTGACCACCAGGCCGCGCACGCGCTGCGAGATCTCGGCCAGGCTCCAGCCGGTGCGTTGCGACAGCATCTTGCCTTCGTAGTCGTTCACCACCACCCAGCTCGCAAGCTCGACGAAGTGGCGCAGCGCCTCGCCGTCGAACATCGGCAGGCCCTGGCCCGGGTCGAACACGAACGGAATGCCGGCTGCGGCAAACTGCTCCGCGTGCTGCAGCATGGCGTCACGCCCATCAGGCGCGATGATGCCGAGCTTGATGTCTTCGCGCGCGGCCACCTTGGTGACGTGCGCCTGCTGCATCGCGCCGGGGTGGAAAGCGGTGATCTGGTTGTTGTCGATGTCGCTCATGATCATCGCCTGCGCGGTGAAGGTGTCGTCGAGCTCGCGCACGAACTCGGTGCTGATGCCCAGCGAGCGCATGCGCTCGAGGTACGAAGCACCGTCGCTGCCCAGCGTGGCCATCGGCAGGGCCGAGCCGCCGAGCGCATTGAGGCTGTAGGCGATGTTGCCGGCACAGCCGCCGAAGTCGCGCCGCAGGGTCGGCACCAGGAACGACACATTCAAGATGTGCAACTGGTCGGGAAGAATCTGGTCGGCGAACCGCCCCTCGAAGGTCATGATCGTGTCGAACGCGAGGGAACCGCAAATTACTGCTGCCATGGGTGAGCCGTTGGTTGAAGGAATGAAAAAAGCAAAGGACGCGTGCGAGCGCCCCGCTCAAGGATAGAAGGCCTCGACGCGGTAGCCCGCGATGGGCGGCAGGACCGCGGCTTCCGAGGCCGACAGCGTCAGCGGCAGCGAAGCCGCCCTGTCCGCCCGCGCAGCCAGCACGGAAGGGGCACCGTAGTCGGCAGGCATGAGCACGCGGCGCACCACGGCACGCTCCTGCGTATCGAGCAGCGACAGCTCCACGGCAGGCATCGCTAGCGGCACGGTCGCGCCGTTGCGCAAGGTGAAGCTCAGGCGGTAGTCGTTGCTGCCGCTCTTCTCGCGCGCGAAGGCGGCGCCATCGATCACGATGTCGCCGATCTGGCGCAGCGCCGCGAGCTCGCAGCCGGTGTACTGGCATAACGCCGCCAGCGCGGGACGCAGATTGGGTTGACGCGCGGCGATACCGTCACGCTCATGGCGGATGACCTGCACGACGAGCAGCAACACCGCGAGCACCGCCAGCAGCACAAGCACTGCACGCACACCCTTGCGCTGCCAGAAGTCCGGCGATGCGTCGGCCGGATCGTCTTCTTCGGACAGCGGATGCCCCGGCGGTGGCTCGAAGGTGGACGATAAAGAGAAGTCGGGCTCGCTCTCGGTCTCCACGGCCTGCACCACGGAAGCCGAGCTCGCCGCCTTTGCGGCCGCGCGCTCCTCACGAGCCTTGGCGCTCGCGATCTTGGCCGACTTGATGCGGGCGCGGCGCAGCGCCTTCTGCATCTGCACCTGGTCGTGGTCTTTTTCTTCCTGCTCTCGCTCGCCCTCCCCGTCGTCGCTGGCGCGCTCGACGAGCGTGCGCATCCTGGCGGCTTGCGGCTTGACGGGCAGCGGCGGCGCCGGCGGAGGTGGTGAAGGCGGCGGAGATGCCAGGTTGAGGTCGATGCTCGGAAACGGGGGCAGCGAGCTCTGCGGCGGCTTCCACGCGGGCTCGGTGTTGTCGAGATCGGACCAGGGCTCGTCCGCGGCAATGCCGTGCTCTGGCAAGGCCAGGGAAAAGTCGAGCGGCGATGGCAGCGGAGGCATGACGACCGGCGGCAGCGATGGCGATGGCGTCTTGGGGGACGAATCTTGCCGATGCTGGTGTTCGGGCTCGTCGTCGAAGAAATCGGCGTCTTCCGCCGCCTGGACGGGCGCCGCGGCCGGAGGCGGAGGCACAGGCACCGGTGACGGCGCAGTCTTCGGCTCGCTCGACGATTCGACCAAGCCAGGCATGTACCCACCCTGCATCGCAGGCGACGCACCCGCGGTTGCGCCATCAGGCGCTTCATGCAGGTCGAGCGTGGCGTCGAACACGTGGCTGCAGCGCCCGCAACGCACCCAGCCGTCAGAGATGCGAAGCTGGTCGCGCACCACCTTGAAGGTGGTGGTGCAGGCGGGGCAGCGCGTGACGAGGCTCATGACGGGGCGATTGTAGGGTCGGGCCCTCGCCGCGTGAGGGGCGCGAAGCGGCGGCTCAGCAGCGCGCGGTCATGAGGATCCAGCCATCCTCGGTGTCGCTGACTTCGAGCGCGGCGTACGGTGCGTAGGCCTCTTTCAATTCGTCCGCCTGGCGCTCAAGGATGCCGGCCAGCACCAGCGATCCGCCGGCCTTCACGTGGCTGCGCAGCAGTGGCGCAAGCACCTTGAGCGGCGTGGCCAGGATGTTCGCGAGCACGGTGTCGTAGTGGCCCTTGGCCGCCTCGGGCAGTCCGGCCTTCAGCTGGACGCCATTGGCCTCCGCATTGAGCTTGGTCGACGAGACCGCGGCTTCGTCGATGTCGACGGCGTCGATGTCGGCCGCGCCGAACTTCGCCGCGCCGATGGCCAGGATGCCGGAGCCGCAGCCGTAGTCGAGCACGCGCTGGCCGCCCAGGCCGCCTTGCCGTGCGGCGATCCAGCGCAGGCACATGCGGGTGGTGGGATGCGTGCCGGTACCGAAGGCGAGCCCCGGGTCCAGCCGGATCACTTCCCTGGCCTGTTCGGGCGGCTCGTGCCAGGTGGGCACGATCCAGAACTCGGGCGTGATCTCGACCGGCGCGAACTGCGATTGCGTGAGCCGCACCCAGTCCTGCTCGGGTACCACGCCGATGCCGAGCACCTCGCAGCCCTCGAAGAAGTCCTGCAGCGCGAGCACCGACGCGGCATCCTTCGCGGCCGCCTCGTCGGGGAACAACGCGATCACGCGCGAACGCTGCCAGCCATCCTTGGGCGGCGGCATGCCGGGTTCGCCGAACAGCGCCTGCTCGGCGTCGGTTTGCGCGTCGGCATCTTCCACCGACACGCTCAGTGCATCGAGTGCATCGAGCGCATCGCTGAGCGTTTCGACCCGGTCTTCCGGCGCCATCAGGCGGAGTTCAAACATCGCAGTCTTTCCAGGTCAGCGCTTGTGTGCAGCCAGCCACTCTTCGAGATAGTGGATGTTGGTGCCACCGGTCATGAACTTGGAATCGACCATCAGCTCGCGGTGCAGCGGGATGTTGGTCTGGATGCCTTCGATCACGGTTTCGTTGAGCGCCGTGCGCATGCGGGCCATGGCCTGCTCGCGCGTGTCGCCGTACACGATGATCTTGCCGATCATGGAGTCGTAGTTCGGCGGCACGAAGTAGTTGGTGTACGCATGCGAGTCGACGCGCACGCCAGGGCCGCCCGGCGGATGCCACATGGTGATGCGGCCCGGCGACGGCGTGAACTTCCAGGCGTCTTCGGCGTTGATGCGCACCTCGATGGCGTGGCCGTGCATCTGGATCTGGCGCTGCGTGAACGGCAGCTTCTCGCCGGCCGCGACCATGATCTGCGTCTTGACGATGTCGATGCCCGTGGTGAATTCCGTCACCGGATGCTCCACCTGCACGCGCGTGTTCATCTCGATGAAGTAGAACTCGCCGTTCTCGTAGAGGAACTCGAAGGTGCCGGCGCCGCGGTAGCCGATCTTCTTGCAGGCGGCCGCGCAGCGCTCGCCGATCTTCTCGATCAGCTTGCGCGGAATGCCCGGCGCGGGCGATTCCTCGATCACCTTCTGGTGGCGGCGCTGCATGGAGCAGTCGCGCTCGCCCAGGTAGACGGCGTTCTTGTGCTTGTCCGCAAGGATCTGGATCTCGATGTGGCGCGGGTTCTGGAGAAACTTCTCCATGTACACGGCCGCATTGTTGAAGGCCGCGCCGGCTTCCGCCTTGGTCATCTGGATCGCGTTGACCAGCGCCGCCTCGGTGTGCACCACGCGCATGCCGCGGCCACCGCCGCCGCCTGCCGCCTTGATGATGACCGGGTAGCCGATCGCGCGGGCGATGCGCTTGTTGGTGGCCGCGTCGTCCGAGAGCTCACCCTCGGAGCCGGGCACGCAAGGCACGCCGGCCTTGATCATGGCCTGCTTGGCCGAGACCTTGTCGCCCATCGTGCGGATGTTGTCGGGCGTCGGGCCGATGAACTGGAAACCGCTCTGCTCCACGCGTTCGGCGAAGTTCGCGTTCTCACTCAGGAAGCCGTAGCCGGGGTGGATGGCTTCGGCATCGGTCACTTCGGCGGCCGAAATGATCGCCGGCATGTTGAGATAGCTCTGCGCCGACGGGGCCGGGCCGATGCACACCGCTTCTTCGGCGAGCTTGATGTACTTGGCGTCGCGGTCGGCCTCGGAATACACCATCACGGCCTTGATGCCGAGTTCGCTGCAGGCGCGCTGGATCCGGAGGGCAATCTCCCCCCGGTTTGCAACCAGGATCTTCTTGAACATGGTCACTCGATGATGAACAGCGGCTGGCCGTATTCGACCGCCTGCCCGTTTTCGCCGAGGATCTGGGTGATCGTGCCGGACTTGTCGGCCTCGATTTCGTTGAGGATCTTCATCGCTTCGATGATGCAGACCGTGTCACCCTCGTTCACCTTGCTGCCGACCTCGACGAACGCAGCAGCGCCCGGGCTGGACGAACGGTAGAAGGTGCCGACCATCGGCGACTTCACGGCATGGCCGGCAGGCGCGGCTTCGGCCACCGGTGCGCTGGCCGCGGCAGGTGCCGCAGCAGGAGCGCCGGCTGCGGCCGGTGCTGCAGCAGCCTGAGGCGCTGCCAGCGTTTGCACATACTGCACCGGGGCGGCGCCGCCGCCCTTGACGATGCGAACCTTGCCTTCGGTCTCGGTGATTTCCAGTTCGGAAATATTCGATTCGGACACCAGATCGATCAGTGTCTTGAGTTTGCGCAGATCCATGAGACTCCAGTGCCGGCTTTGCCGGTCTTTGGGATATAACTTGTCCGAAAATCGGCGATTTTCGGCGTTTGGCGGCTAACGCCAGCGGAAGGACGGGATTCTAACCACGAACCAGTTCGCGCCGCCAAGTGTCCAGATCGGTGGTTTCCAGCTTGCCCATTTTACGAGCGGCCACCGACCCGTTCGCATTCAGCACCAGCGTGAAGGGCAGCCCGCCGCCTGTGTTGCCCAGGTTTTTGACCAGTTCTGTGCCCTGCAGACCCGCCAGGCCGGTGGGATAGGTGACCGGCGTGCGCTGCAGGAATTTGCGCACCGCGCTGGGCTGGTCGATGGCCAATCCGACAACTTGCCAGCCGTTGGAACCATGTTCGCGGAAAAAGGCGTCGATCATGGGCATTTCCTCGACACAGGGAGGACACCAGGTCGCCCAGAAGTTCAGCAGCAGCGGCTTGCCGCGCAGGCTCGACAGGACCAGGTCACCGCCCTCGGGCCGCTCGAAGCTCTGACCCCAGAACGCTGTATCCAGTTGCTCGCCGCCGGCCGAACTGCTTCCGCGCTCCTTCCACCAGGCACCACCGAGTCCGGCGGCCGCCGCGGCAGCCGCCACGCCGGCATAGAGCATGCCGCGTCGGGTGGGCGAAGAAGTCATTCACTTGTCCTTTTCTCGTTCAATCAGTCGGCGCAATGCGGGCAGGTCGCCGCGCGGCGTGCGCCCCTGGGCGTCGGGCTTCAGGGCTCCGCGCAGGTCGTCGAGGTCATAGACCAGCAGGTGCACGCCGATTTCCTCGCCGAGCGCCCGGCTCGGGGCATGCACGCTCAGGGCCTCGACCTGCTCGCCATGAAAGCCGGTCACCATGCGGGGTTCGTAATCCACGTGGTGATCGATCAGCGCGATTTCGGCCGACTTGGAATCATCGCAGAACAATTGAATATAAATGTCTGACAGCCGGGTGGCCGTTCCGTGCCACACGGCGCCTCCGACATGCGGGCGGAAAGCGGCCATGCGCTCCATCCACTCGAGCGCCAGAAGGCGCAGCGCGTGCAGCTCCTGCGGCTGGGTGTCGGCGCAGAACAGCTCGATGTACTCGCGCACCTCGGCCTCGACTTCGTCGTTGTTCGGCAGCGGGGTACGCGCCGACAGGCCGAGGTCACGCAGTGCACGGCGCTTGGCCGGGCCGTACTCAAGCCCCTCCTCGACGACGAGACGGGCTGCGGAAGCGGCGATTTCACGCTTGGACGTGTCCATTCGGGCATTTTGCCCCCAGTGGGCTTCCCTTAGATGAACATCAGTACGAAGCGCAGGCCAAAGGCCCTGCGGCCGGGCAGGCACCGCACGTCGCTTCCCTAGAATCGACCGATGCACATTCATATCCTGGGTATCTGCGGCACGTTCATGGGCGGACTCGCCGCCCTGGCGCGCGAGGCAGGCCACCGGGTCACGGGCTGCGACGCCGGCGTGTACCCGCCCATGAGCGACCAGTTGCGCTCGCTCGGCATCGACCTGATCGAAGGCTTCGGCGCCGACCAGCTTGAACTTTCGCCCGACATGTTCGTGGTCGGCAACGTGGTGTCCCGCGCCCGGCTGCCCGACGGGAGCCCCAAGTTCCCGCTGATGGAAGCGATCCTCGACGCCGGCAAGCCCTATACCAGCGGCCCGCAATGGCTGGCCGAGCATGTGCTTCAGGGCCGCCATGTGCTGGCCGTCGCCGGCACCCACGGCAAGACGACGACCACCTCGATGCTGGCCTGGGTGCTGGAAAAAGGCGGCAAGGCGCCGGGCTTCCTGGTGGGCGGCGTGCCGCTGGACTTTGGCGTGTCGGCCCGGCTGGGCGACGGCTCGGCCTTCGTGATCGAGGCCGATGAATACGACACGGCCTTCTTCGACAAGCGCAGCAAGTTCGTGCACTACAGGCCGCGTACCGCGGTGTTGAACAACCTGGAGTTCGATCACGCGGACATCTTCGATGATCTCGCCGCCATCGAACGGCAATTCCATCACCTCGTGCGCACCGTGCCCAGCACTGGGCGGCTGGTGGTGAACGCCACCGAAGAAAACCTGGGGCGCGTGCTGACCCAAGGCTGCTGGAGCGAGCTCGCACGCTTCGGCGCCGGCGGTGAATGGCAGGCGCGAGGCTCGCACGACGCCTTCGACGTGCTGCGCCAGGGCGAGGTGGTCGGACGGGTCGAGTGGGAACTCTCCGGACTGCACAACCAGATGAACGCGCTCGCCGCCATTGCCGCTGCCGATCATGTGGGCGTGCCGCCCGCCGAAGCGGCCCGCGCGCTCGGCAGCTTCCGCAACGTGCGCCGGCGCATGGAGCTGCGGGGCGCCGTGGAGAGCGGCGGCGGCGCCATCACCGTCTACGACGACTTCGCCCACCACCCCACGGCCATCCGCACGACGCTCGACGGCCTGCGCAACAAGCTCGATGCCGCCGGCAAGAAAAGCGAGCGCATCCTCGCGGCCTTCGAGCCGCGCAGCAACACGATGAAGCTGGGCGTCATGGCGGCGCAGTTGCCCTGGAGCCTGGAGTCGGCCGATCTGTCTTTCTGCCATACGGCCGGGCTCGACTGGGACGTCGCCGCTGCGCTGGCACCGATGGGCGAGCGCGCCCAGCTGGCAGGAGCCATCGAACCGCTGGTGGAGCAGATCGTGGCCGCGGCACGGCCGGGCGATCACATCGTCTGCATGAGCAACGGCGGTTTCGGCGGCGTGCACGACAAACTGCTTGCCGCGCTGAAGGCCGCGGCGGCATCATGAGCCCATGGCCCTCACCCCACTGTCCCGCGCGCAGGAACTGATCGAAATCCTGAAGCTGCAGCCCCACCCGGAAGGCGGCTGGTACAAGGAAGTGTTCCGCTCGGCGGCGACCGTCTTGCCTGCCGACGGCCGTGCAAGCCGCAATGCGATGACCAGCATCTACTTCCTGCTGGAAGCCGACCAGCAGTCACGCTGGCACCGGGTGCTGTCGGACGAGGCCTGGGTGTATCTGGAAGGCGTGCCGCTGGCGCTCTGGACCTGCGACGCCGCGATGCGGACCGCGCCGGCCCACGTGAAGCTGGGCCCGGTCGACGCCCACGGCACGCGGCCGCAGCATGTGGTGCTCGCCGGCCAGTGGCAGGCCGCGCGCCCGATCCAGAGCCACTCGGCTGGCGACTACACGCTGGTTGCGTGCATGGTCGGGCCTGGCTTCGACTTTGCCGATTTCTCGATGGTGCCGCCCAACAGCGACGAGGCTGCATCGATGCGGCACCACTGGCCCGACCTGGCCGGCATGCTCTAGCAGAGTCAGGCGCTCAGCCCCGGCGCCGCTTGACCGCTTGCGACAGCGTGTCGAGCACCTGCACCGAATCTTCCCAGCCCAGGCACGCATCGGTGATGCTCTTGCCGTACTCGAGGCCCGACAGCTCGTCCTTGCCCGGCGTGAACTTCTGGGCACCGGCCTGCAGATGGCTTTCGACCATTACGCCGAACACGCGATTCGAACCGCCGGCGATCTGCGCGGCAACGTCCTTCGCCACGTCGATCTGCTTCTGGTGCTGCTTCGAGCTGTTGGCGTGGCTGCAGTCGACCATCAGCGTGGGCGGCAGCTTGGCGGCCTGGAGGTCCTTGCAGGCCGCCTCGGCGCTGGCGGCGTCATAGTTCGGTGCCTTGCCGCCGCGCAGGATCACGTGGCAGTCGGGGTTGCCGTTGGTCTGCACGATCGCGACCTGGCCGTTCTTGTGCACCGACAGGAAGTGGTGGCCGCGCGCCGCAGCCTGAATGGCGTCGGTGGCGATGCGGATGTTGCCGTCCGTGCCATTCTTGAAGCCGATCGGCGCCGACAGGCCGGAAGCCAGTTCGCGGTGCACCTGGCTTTCGGTCGTGCGCGCGCCGATGGCGCCCCAGGCGATCAGGTCGCCGATGTACTGGGGCGAGATCACGTCGAGGAATTCGCTGCCCGCCGGCAGGCCGATGCGGTTGATGTCGATCAGCAGCTGGCGCGCGATGCGCAGGCCTTCGTCGATGCGGAAGCTCTCGTCGAGGTACGGGTCGTTGATCAGGCCCTTCCAGCCGACCGTGGTGCGCGGCTTCTCGAAGTACACGCGCATCACGATTTCCAGCGTGCCGGCGTATTTTTCGCGCTCGACCTTCAGGCGGCGGGCGTATTCGAGCGCCGCGGCCGGGTCGTGGATGGAGCACGGCCCCATGATCACCAGCAGCCGATCGTCCTTGCCCGCCATTATGTTGTGGATGCTGCGGCGGGTGCCTTCGATCAGGGTTTCGACAGGCGTGCCGCGGATCGGGAAGAAGCGGATCAGATGTTCGGGAGGGGGCAGCACGTTGATGTCCTTGATGCGTTCGTCGTCGGTCTTGCTGGTTTTTTCGACGTTCGCATACCAGCTGTCGCTGGCGGGGGCAGTGTTCGTGCTCATGGGTGCTTCCTTGTTGGAGTGGGTTTCGTCAGGCCATAAAAAAAACCGCCGGGGGCTTGAGGCCACCGGCGGTTTTGGGAGGGTGTTCGTTTGCTTTACGCGCTCGCCTCTCGTCCGCCGGAAACCGGGAACCAAAAGTAGGCAAAGAAATAAGCGCGGAGGGCGGACATGTGGGCGAAATGTAGCACGGAAAGCAAAAACCGGGTCAAGCAGGCGTGCGCGGCTTTGCTTAGCGGTAGCCCGATTCGTTGGGGTTGTGGATGATCCAGATCAGGTTGCCGCTGGAGAAATCGCCCATGCCGCCACCCGCGAAGATCAGCCGGCCCTGACCCTTGTAGGTCATCTCGAAGCGGTGGCGGTCACTGCCGAAATAGAACGGAATGAAGGCCTTGCCGGTCACGTAGGCACCTTGGTCGGTCGGCTGGCCGGCAAGGTCGGTGACCTGCCGCGCGCTCATGCCGATCTGCAGCCGAGCGAACTTGCTGTTGCGCGCCGGGTTGCCGGTGATCTCGCCTTCGTAGCCGTTCAGACCCTTGACCGTCTTGCCGCTGCCGGCTTCGACCTTCGACGAGTCGACGACATTGCCCTGGGCGTTCATGCCGGCCTTGGCGCCGCCGCGTGCCGGAGCGGCTGCAGCCGCAGGCGCCGCCTCGGGCTGGCTGCCCGAACCACCGCGCGACGCGCAACCGGCGGAGGCCAGCGCCACCACGGCGGTCACGGCCCACAGCACAGCGGATGAATTGATCCTGCTCCCCATCGAGTTGCTCCTTGAGTTCTGTCGTTCGCAAAAGGGACGCAGCTTAGCAACTGGAGGAAACAATCCGCAAGTGACGAAAGGCCTAAGCCGTTCCACCTACTGTCAGGCCGTCGATGCGCAGGGTGGGCTGGCCCACGCCCACGGGCACGCTCTGGCCTTCCTTGCCGCAGGTGCCCACGCCGGAGTCGAGCGCCATGTCGTTGCCGATCATGGTCACGCGGGTGAGCGCGTCGGGGCCGTTGCCCACGATGGTCGCGCCCTTCACCGGGTATTGGATCTTGCCGTTCTCGACCCAGTAGGCCTCGCTGGCCGAAAAAACGAACTTGCCGCTCGTGATGTCGACCTGCCCGCCGCCGAAATTGGTGGCATACAGGCCCTTCTTGATGCTCGCGACGATTTCCTTGGGGTCCTTGTCGCCGCCGAGCATGTAGGTGTTGGTCATGCGCGGCATCGGCACGTGGGCGTAGCTCTCGCGGCGGCCGTTGCCGGTGGGCTTGACCTTCATGAGGCGCGCGTTGAGCGAGTCCTGGATGTAGCCCTTGAGGATGCCGTCCTCGATCAGCACGTTGCGCTGGCTGGCGTTGCCCTCGTCGTCGACGTTGAGCGAGCCGCGGCGGTCGGCGATGGTGCCGTCGTCGAGCACCGTCACGCCCTTGGCGGCCACGCGCTGGCCGATGCGGCCGGAGAACGCGCTGGAACCCTTGCGGTTGAAGTCGCCCTCGAGGCCGTGGCCGATGGCTTCGTGCAGCAGGATGCCGGGCCAGCCGGAGCCGAGCACCACGGTCATCTCGCCGGCGGGTGCCGGACGTGCATCGAGGTTGGTCAGGGCGGCCTTCACGGCGTGGTCGACGTATTCGGCGATCTGCTCGTCGGTGAAGTAGGCCAGGCCGAAGCGCCCGCCGCCGCCGCCGGAGCCGATTTCGCGGCGGCCGTTCTGCTCGGCGATCACCGTGACCGAAAGACGCACCAGCGGGCGCACGTCGGCGGCCAGCGTGCCGTCTGCGCGTGCCACCAGGACCACGTCGTATTCGCTCGCGAGGCCGGCCATGACCTGCGCCACGCGCGGGTCGCGCGAACGCGCCAGTTTCTCGACCTTCTCGAGCAGCTTGACCTTGGCGGTGCTGTCGAGCGTGGAAATGGGGTCGATGCCGTCGTAGAGCGAACGGCTCGAAGCGATCTTGCGGGTTGCCGTCTTCACGCGGCCGGTGCGGCCCGCGGAAGAGATCGAGCGCACCGTGCGCGCCGCGTCGAGCAGCGAGGCTTCGGAAATGTCGTCGGAATAGGCAAAGGCGGTTTTCTCGCCGCTGACCGCGCGCACGCCGACGCCCTGGTCGATGCTGAAGCTGCCGGTCTTGACGATGCCCTCTTCGAGGCTCCAGCCTTCGCTACGGGTGTACTGGAAGTACAGGTCGGCGTCGTCCACCCGGTGCGCGGTGATCTCGGCCAAGGCCTTGCTCAGGTGCGATTCGTCGAGTCCGAACGGCGTGAGAAGGAGCTGTTGCGCCGTGGCGAGGCGCTCGATGGTGGGTTCGCGAGAGATCATCGTCGGATTCTATGGCTCGCCCCCAGGCTGCGCGCACTTCGTGTCGCTTCGCCTTCCCCCTGCCGGGGGCAACACCAGCGGCCCGGCAAAGCCGGTTCCGCGGTGTTCCTGGCATCCTCAGTTCTGCGCCAGCTTCCTGGCCCGGGCGATCGACATCAGGATCCCCAGCCCCAGCCCCAGTGTCACCATCGCGGTGCCGCCATAGCTGATGAACGGCAGCGGCACGCCCACCACCGGCAGGATGCCGCTGACCATGCCCATGTTCACGAAGGCGTAGGTGAAGAAGATCATCGTCACCGCCCCCGCCAGCAGGCGCGAGAACAGCGTGGTGGCGTTGGTCGCGATGACCAGCCCCCGGAAGATCAGCAGGATGAAGGCCGAGATCAGCATCAGGTTGCCCATGAGCCCGAATTCCTCGGAATAGGCCGCGAAGATGAAGTCGGTGGTGCGCTCGGGAATGAACTCCAGGTGCGTCTGCGTGCCCTGCATGAAGCCCTTGCCGCCCACGCCGCCCGAGCCGATGGCGATCATGCCCTGGATGATGTGGAAGCCCTTGCCCAGCGGGTCCTTGCTGGGGTCGAGCAGCGTGCATACGCGCTGCTTCTGGTAGTCGTGCAGCACGCGCCAGTCGACGCCGTCGGCGCACAGCCGCGACTCGAAGCTCACGATCAGCGTGATGGCCACGGCGCCGATCACCACCGGCGGCACGATCAGCTTCCAGGGCAGCCCCGCGAAGAAGATCACCGCCAGGCCCGCCGCCAGCACCAGCAGCGAGGTGCCCAGGTCGGGCTGCTTCATGATGAGCCCGACAGGCACCGCCAGCAGCACCGTCGCCACCACGAAATCGAGCGGCCGCAGCTGGCCTTCGCGGCGCTGGAACCACCATGCCAGCATCAGCGGCATCGCGATCTTCAGGATTTCGCTGGGCTGGATCACCATGCCCAGGTTGATCCAGCGCTGGGCGCCCTTCTTGGTGATGCCGAAGAGCGCCACGGCCACCAGCAGCGCCACCCCCGTCACATAGAGCGGCACGGCAGCGAGCATGAGCTTCTGCGGCGGCACCTGCGCCACCACGAACATGATGAAGCCGGCCAGCAGCATGTTGCGGCCATGGTCGACGAAACGGGAGCCATGGTCGTAACCGGACGAATACATGGTCAGCAATCCGGCGAACGCGAGCAGCAGCACTGCGAAGGCCAGAAAGCCGTCGAAGCCCTGGAAGATGGGCGCGATGCGACGCGCCAGGGAGGGCTGGTTGAACACGGCAGACATGGGGGCGGATTATCCCCGCCCCGGCGCCCGCTTCAATCGAAGGCCAGCTGAACGACCGTGCGGCCCGGTCGGCTTTCGACCGCCAGGCGAGCGCCGATGGCCCCGGCGCGCTCCGCCAGCGCCCTCGGCACCTGCGAGGCGTCGTAGCCCTTGCCGTTGTCGATCACCCGCACCTGCACCGTCTTGCCGCGCATGTCGGCCTCGAGCCGCAGCACCGTGGCTTGGGCGTGCTGCAACACGTTCGATATGGCCTCGAACAGCAGGAACTGCAGTTGCCGCATGGTCTGGGCGTCGAGCCGCGCCACCGCGTCGATCTCTTCCACCGCCCATTCGAACTCGATGCCGGCCGCCGCCAGCCGGGGCTCCAGCCGGTAGCGCAGCGCCGCGAGCAAGGCGCCGACATCGCCCGGCGGCAGGTGGATGGAGTCGATCGACAGCTTGAGCTGGTCCAGCGAATCGCGCAGCGTGCGCAGCAGGTCGCCCGGGCTGGTCTGGCCCGACTGCAGCTGCCGGATCGCCGAGCTGATGTGCGAGCCCACGCCGTCGTGCATGTCGCGCAGGATGCGCTCGCGCTCGTGGGTGCGCGCCTGGTCGCGCGCCGCGGCCTCGAGCTCCGCATAGGTGGCGGCCAATTCGCGTTCGCGCTGGGCCACCTGCTCGGCCAGCGCCGCCACCGAACCGCGCGCCTGCGCCGTTGCCACATGAAAGCGCCGCAGCACGATCAGCAACAGGGCCACGCCGAAGAACACCGACGAATAGCGCACCCAGGTGGTCTCGCCGTAGGCGTCGCTCAGCCGTATGACCAGCCAGTCGCGCGCGGCGAATGCCACCGTCACCAGCGCGGCGCCGGCCACCAGCAGCTGTTCGGTGTTCGGCCGGCGCACGGTCGCGACGGCGAAGGCGCCCACCAGCGCGACGACCAGTACGATTTCCACCGCGAGCCAGCCGGTGAGCCACATCGGCTCCTCGCGCTGCAGGGCCACCGTGGTGAAGATTGCCGTGCCGGCCACGATGGCGGCCATCGGCCAGCGCACCCAGCGGAAGCGGCGGTCGTTGCCCCATCCGGCGATGTGGCAGCCGAACATCATCACCGAGACCACCCAGCCCGCGTAGCAGACGGCCATCAGCACGCCCCAGACGCCCCAGGTCAGCGGCGGCTCGGCGATCACGCCGTCGGCCACCCGGATGGCCCAGCAGAACTCGGCCAGCGCGGCCCAGAAATAAATGCCTTCCCGCCGCGGCCGGCCGTCGGCACCGGTTTCTACCTGCGTCAGCCAGAGCGCCAGGGCGATGCCGCCGACGATCAGGCTGAACGCGGCCAGCAGCACCGAGCCGGTGAAGCGCCAGGCGTAGGCGCTCTCGAACAGTTCAGTGCGCACCTGTGCAGCCGGGCCGATGGTCACGTGCGAGAGGCCCGCGCGCCGGCCGCTGTCGGCGCGAAGGCGGATCTGCAGGTGGTTCTCGCCCGGCTTCAGCAGGCGGCCCGGCACGGGCACGTAGATCGGGGCCTTTGCGTAGTCGGCGTCGTTGCCGCGGTCCAGGTCGCCGTAGACCTGCAGCAGCGCGTCGTTGAGCTGCACTTCGAACACGTTGCCCACGCGCGGAATGAAGATGCCCCACGGGGTCTGGGGCGCGGCATCGAGCGTGAACGGCAGGTCGAAGGTCGCGAAGCCCGGGTGTCCGGCGTGCTGCCGGTCCCAGTGATAGGAAAGCGCGACCGGCCCGGTGCGCGTGACGCCGTCTACCGAGGTCGTGACCGAGCCTTGCGTGAGTTCGAGCGGCTGCTCCGGCGCGCTCGCGGCCGCCGTCGTGGCGATGCCCGACAGCAGCAGCGCCAACAGGAACGAAATCAGCGACGACACCAGCTTCGGCACCATCCGCGCTCAGCCCGGATGAGACAGCAGGCCGAGGCGCGTCGCTTCGAAGACGGCCTCGCTCTTGGAATGCACCGCGAGCTTTCCGTAGAGGTTCTTGATATGAGTCTGCACCGTATGGACGCTCAGCCCCTTGAGCCGGGCGATCTCCGCGTAAGAGAAGCCGCGCGCGATCAGCGTCAGCACCTCGTGTTCACGTCCCGACAGCAAGCCGCGATCGGACTCCTCGGCGGGCGCCTCGGGCGCGCCGCCCGGCACTTCGGCGCCGCCGACCGCGCTCGCCGCCGACGATTGCAGGCTGCGGTATTTGGCCAGCACGCGCCGCGCGATCATGGGCGAGATCGGCGATGCGCCGGCCTTCATCTCGACGATGGTCTGGGCGATGTCCTCGGGCGCGGCGTCTTTGTGGATGTAGCCCACCGCGCCGGCCTCGATGCTGGCGAGCACGTTCTCCTCGTCGCCGAAGACCGACACCACCAGCGGCTCGCAGCCGGGAAAGCGCGCGACCGCGTCGCGGATCACGTCCAGCCCGGTGCCGTCGGGCATGCCGAGGTCGACCAGCAGCACGTCGGGAATTGTCGCCGTGCGCGCCAGCCAGGCCCGCGCCTCCTGCACACTGCCTGCGCTGCCGAGCCAGAAAAGGCGTGAGCTGCGCTGCACGCTGGCCTCGAAAAAAGCGCGCGCGCGGCTGTCGTCTTCGACGACGAGCACGCCCCACCGGCGTAGCGCCCCGTCGTCCTGAGCCTCGATGTTCATAGGTATGAGCATAAGGCTCGGCGCAAATTGTTAATTCGGCAACGCCTACCCAGTTCATGGGATGCATCCTGGCAGGCACCCCACGACACTTGCGCCGCTTTTTTGCCGTATGTGCCGCACGTCGAGGTAACCCGAACGTAGGCCACTCGCACCACGGCAAAGAGCAACATGAATACTTTAAGTCTCGATTCGTGCAAGCCCTTGTGAACAGGGGCCTCCAAAGGGTTCGCGCACGCCCGGGCATGACAGGCCGAAGGACCCCGCTCGCGGGTTTTTTGTATGTTGGAAGCGGTCTCGCAAGAACAGACCTCATGCAAAATTACCCGGTCCTGGCAAGCGTGGCGCGACGCACGCTCCTCCCGAATCTTCATCGCATGGATCCGCAAACCACTCACCTGTTGTACCTGCACGGCTTCCGCTCCTCGCCTCAGTCCACGAAGGCCCGGATCATGGCGGACCGCGTGGCGCGGCGCCATCCGAACCTGCAGTGGTGGTGCCCGCAGCTGCCGCCTTCTCCGCACGATGCGATCGACATGGTGATGAAGGGCATCGCGCATTGGCCGCGCAAGTCGATGGCGGTGGTGGGCTCTTCGCTCGGCGGCTTCTATGCCACCTACGTGGCAGGCATGACGCGCTGCCGCGCCGTGCTGCTCAACCCGGCGGTGCATCCAGCGCGCGACCTCACGCGCTACATCGGCGACCAGACCGTCTGGCACGATCCGGCCGAGCACTTCTACTTCCGGCCCGAATACATCCACGAGCTGCGCGCCATGGAAGTCGGCCAGCTCACGCGGCCCGAGCGCGTGTTCGCCATCATCGCGAAAGGCGACGAAGCCCTCGACTGGCACGAGATGTCCGCGCGCTATCCGGACAGCAACATCAAGCTGCTCGAAGGCGGCGACCATGCGCTGTCGGACTTCGACAAGGCGCACCTGGACGACGTCATGGCTTTCATCAATCCGGTCTAGGCACACCCCCAGGCTTCGCGCACTTCGTGTCGCTTCGCCAACCCCCTTGCAGGGGGCGATGCCTGCGGCCCGGCGAAGCCGGTTCCGCGGCATCCTGGTATTGGATCGCATCGGTTTTCCGCGTGGGAGAATCGGAGACTATGTTTGTATTGTTTGAAGAAGCCGGCAAGTACCTCGGCGGCCGCGTGCTGTCGGAGGCCGAAGCATCGGCACAGGTCGAGCTCGACACCGGCAAGCGCGTCAAGGTCAAGGGCGCCAACATCGTGCTGCGTTTCGAGAAGCCCGCGCCCGCCGAGCTGATCGCCGAGGCGCGCACGCTCGCCGCCACCATCGACCTCGACCTCGCCTGGGAGTTCGCGGCAGAAGGCGAATTCGGCTTTGCCGAACTCGCAGCCGACTATTTCAGCGACAAGCCCTCGCTCGCGCAGCAGGCCGCGGCGCTGTTGGCGCTGTTCGAGGCACCGCACTACTTCCGCCGCGCCGGCAAGGGCCGCTTCAAGAAAGCGCCCGCCGAAATCGTGCAGCAGGCGCTGGCCGCCATCGAGAAGAAGAAAGCCGTCCAGGCGCAGATCACCGAGTGGGCCGGGCAGCTGGCCGAGGGCGTGTGCCCCGCGCCGGTGCGCGAGCAGCTCTACAAGATCCTGTTCAGGCCCGACAAGAACGCGCCCGAATACAAGGCCGTGGTCGATGCAGCGCGCGCCACGCAGCGCCCGCCCCTCGACCTGCTGGAACGCGCCGGCGCCATCGACTCGCCCTACCAGTTCCACTGGCGGCGCTTCCTGTTCGAGAACTTCCCCAAGGGCACCGGCTTCCCCGCGCTCGCGGCGCCCGCCATCGTGGACGACCTGCCCGTGGCGTCCGGCGTGCAGGCCTTCTCGATCGACGACTCGCAGACCACCGAAATCGACGATGCGCTCTCGGTGCAGGGCCTGAGCAGCGGCACCGTCACCGTCGGCATCCACATCGCGGCGCCGGCACTCGCACTGACGCCCGGCAGCGCCATCGACAACGTGGCGCGCGCGCGCATGTCGACGGTCTACATGCCGGGCTACAAGATCACGATGCTGCCCGACGACGTGGTCAACACCTACACGCTGCTCGAAGGCGGCGACCGCCCGGCGGTGTCGCTCTATGCGCGCTTCGACGAAGCCACGCTGGAGCTGCAAGGCACCGAGACCAAGCTGGAGCGCGTGCCCATCGTCGCCAACCTGCGCCACGACCAGCTCGACACCGTCGTCACCCAGCCCTGGCTCGAAGACGCTTCGTTCCAGAGCGACAACACGCCCGAAGCCGCAGCCCGACTGCGCGCCCCGCTCTCCTTCCTGTTCCGCCTCGCGAAACAGCTGAAGGCACAGCGCGAAGTGGTGCGCGGCAAGCCCGAGAACTTCAACCGGCCCGACTACAACTTCCGCCTCGTCGGCAACGACGGCGAGCCCACCGGCAGCGAGCAGGTGCAGATCAGCACGCGCCAGCGCGGCGCGCCGCTCGACCTGATCGTGTCCGAGGCCATGATCCTGGCCAACAGTAGCTGGGGCGGCTGGCTCGGCGAACTCGGCGTGCCCGGGCTGTACCGCAGCCAGGCCAGCCTCGCGCCCGGCATCAAGGTGCGCATGGGTACGCGCGCGCTGCCGCACGCGGGCCTGGGCGTGAAGAGCTATGCGTGGAGCACCTCGCCGCTGCGCCGCTACACCGACCTGGTGAACCAGTGGCAGATCATTGCAGCCGCGCGCCACGGCAAGACCGCCGCGCTGGCCGCGCCATTCAAGCCGAAGGACGCCGACCTGTTCTCCATCCTCTCGGGCTTCGACGCGGCCTACGCCACGTACAACGCCTACCAGGGCGGCATGGAGCGCTTCTGGACGCTGAAGTACCTGCAGCAGCAGGGCATCACCGAGCTCGAGGCCACCGTCATCAAGGACCTGCCCAACGGCGCGCTGGTGCGTGCCGAGACGCTGCCATTGGTGTTCCCCGTGGCCGGCCAGCAGGAGCGCGGGGCGCGCCTGCGCGTGAAGCTCGGCGAAATCGACGAGATCGCGCTCGACGTGACGGGCACCGTGCTAGAACGCCTCGACACGCCGAAGGCAGGTGCGGCCGCCGACGAGGAAAGCGACGAAGAAGAAGTGGTTGCAGGTCCGATCGCCATCGCGGTCGACCTGACGGACAGCGAGGCCGCGCCCGAGAACACGCCCGCATGAGCCACCGGGCCGGTCACATGCGCCCCTCTGGAGGAGTTTAGAGAATGAACTTCAAGGACCTCAGCACGCTGCAGATCGCCCTGGGCGTGTCGGTCATCGCGCATGCCGCGCTGCTCGCGGTGCGCTTCGTCGACCCCGAGTCGTTCAACAAGGTCTTCAGCGAAACGCCGCTCGAAGTGATCCTGGTCAACAGCAAGACGCAGGACAAGCCAGACCCGAAGGCCAAGGTCATGGCGCAGACCTCGCTCGCGGGCGGCGGCGACCTCGAGCAGGGCCGCGCCACCAGCCCGCTGCCGCCGTCGAGCTTCACCTCGGTGGGCGACTCCTTCGAGGATTCGCGGCGCCAGGTCGAAGCCATGCAGGCCCAGCAGATGCAGATGCTCGCGCAGCTCAAGCGCGAACTGGCCGCGATGCCGGTGCCGGACCCGCGCAATCCGGGCGACCCGACCGAAGCGGCCGCGCAAGAGGAAAAGCGGCGCCAGATGGTCGAGATACTCGCCCAGATCGAGCGCCGCGTGAACGAAGAAAACGCGCGCCCCAAGAAGCGCTACATCAGCCCGACCACGCGCGAGGCCTCCTTCGCCGTCTACGTCGACAAGATGCTTCGCCGCATCGAGGCGCGCGCCGCAGAGAACTTTCCCCAGATCGCCGGCCAGAAGCTGTACGGCGAACTCAAGATGACCATGACCGTCAACTTCGACGGCAAGGTGCTCGCCGTCGACGTCGACCAGAGCTCGGGCAACATCGCGCTCGACCGCCGGGCGCAGGCCATCGTTCGCAGCGTCGGCAGCTTCGGCAAGTTCACCGACGCGATGCGCCGCGAACAGGCCGACCAGATGGTGATCCAGGGGCTGTTCCGCTTCGCGCGCGACGGCACGATGGAAATCACCTCCCAATAGCCCAGAGACGGCCGCGCCGCCCAACACCATGGACCTGTACTGCGTCATAGGCAACCCCGTCGAGCACAGCCGCTCGCCGCACATCCACGCCCGCTTCGCCGAACTCTGCGGCCAGCAGATGGACTATGGCCGCCGGCTCGTTCCCATCGGCGCTTTCGCCGAAGGCATCGCGGCCTTTCGCGCCGAGGCGGCAGAACGCGGCGACACCGCGCGCGGCTGCAACATCACCGTGCCCTTCAAGTTCGAAGCCGCCGCGCTGGCGCATCACACAAGCGAACGCGCCAGGCTCGCGCAGGCCGTGAACACGCTGCGCTTCGAGGCCGACGGCGGCATCCACGCCGACAACACCGACGGCATCGGCCTGGTCAACGACATCGTGCGCAACGCGGGCGTGCCGCTGCAGGGCAAGGCGCTGCTGCTGATCGGCGCGGGCGGTGCGGCGGCCGGCGTGCTGGGCCCGCTGCTCGACGCGGGCGCCGCGCGCGTCGTGGTGGCCAACCGCACCGTCGACAAGGCCATCGAACTGGTGCGCCGCCATGCCGCGGTTGCGCTGCGCCACGGCGCCTCGCTCGAAGCCTGGGCGCTCGACAAGGTGCCGGGCGCGTTCGACGTGGTGGTCAACGCCACGGCCTCCAGCCTCGCGGGCGATGCGGTGCCGGTGAGCGCCGAGGTGCTGCGCCCCGGCGGCCTCGCGGTCGACATGATGTACGGCCCCGCCGCCGCCGGCTTCATGGCCTGGGCCGAGGCGCACGGCGCGGTCGCGCGCGACGGGCTGGGCATGCTGGTCGAACAGGCGGCGGAAGCGTTCGAGATCTGGCGCGGCGTGCGTCCGCCCTCGGCCCAGGTGCTGGCCGAACTCCGAAGCTCACTCGCCGCCGCCTCGAAAGCATGAAAGCCGTGCTGCGCCTGATCGCCTGCCTCGTGGTGGCGGGCGTGGCACTCGAGCTGTTCTTCGTGGCGCGCATCGCGGCCATGGCCGTGATCAACCCCGAGAGCACGGCGTTCCAGCGCTCCGAAGCCTTCCAGATCGCCATCCACAAGGGCAGCGGTGGCGGCTGGCGGCAGCAGTGGGTGTCGTATGCGCAGATCAGCGACAACCTCAAGCGCGCCGTCATCGCGAGCGAGGACGCGGGTTTCGTCGACCACAACGGCGTGGAGTGGGAAGCCATCGAACGCGCGCGCCAGCGCAACGCCAAGGCCGAGGAGCTGGCGGCCAAGCGCTCCGCCCGTGCGGTGGCGCGCGGCAAGCCAATGCAGCCTGTGCGGCTGCGCGGCGGCTCGACCATCACGCAGCAGCTCGCGAAGAACCTGCTGCTCTCAGGCGAGCGCACCATGCTGCGCAAGGGCCAGGAGCTGGTGCTCGCCACGCTGCTGGAGCTGCTGCTCGACAAGCAGCGCATCCTCGAGATCTACCTCAACAACGTCGAGTGGGGCGAAGGCGTGTTCGGCGCGGAAGCAGCGTCGCAGTACTACTTCCGCAAACCGGCTTCACGCCTGAGCGCCAACGAGGCAGCGCGCCTGGCCGTGATGCTGCCGAGCCCCAAGTTCTTCGAACGCCGTCCCGGCTCGCCTTACCTGAGCGGCCGGGCCTCGACGGTCATGGCGCGGATGCCGGCGGCCGAGCTGCCCTGACGGACCTGAAACCGCCGCGCAGGCGCTCGATG
The DNA here is from genome assembly GCF_965279555.1 of Variovorax sp. Lineage (NCBI taxonomy): Bacteria > Pseudomonadati > Pseudomonadota > Betaproteobacteria > Burkholderiales > Comamonadaceae > Variovorax > Variovorax sp. Next base: position 4,201,216 of record NZ_OZ257247.1, read on the forward strand.
CCAAGCACGCCGAAGAAGCCGAGCACGTAGGCCACCACGTCCCACCAGTCGGCCGTGCTGCCGAGCACGATGCGCAGGGCCCGGTTCGAGATGCGCAGGTGCCATGCCGACGCGAGGTACTGCCCCAGCTCCACCGCGCAACCCACCGCCAGCGCGGCCAGCGCCAGCGGCAGCACGCGCGCGCCGATGGCCGTCCTGAACACGAAGTACACCCAGACCACGGCCAGCACGTCGCCGAAGAAACTGCGCACCCAGCCCCATCGCGCGCCGACGGTGGCCAGCAGCACGAGAATGAAAAACAGGGCCACCGCCCACGCCAGAGAAAGAGGATCGAAACGCCATCGCATGGCCCGTATCATCGCGCCCATATGCTGGCAAAGCTCACGGGTTGGTTGTTGTTGGGAATCGTCCGGTTGCTCACTGGCGCGCAGGCGCGCTGGTACGGCTGTCCACCGAAGGCCGAGCAGCGCATCTATTTCGCCAATCACCAGAGCCACGCCGACCTCGTGATGATCTGGGCCGCGCTGCCGGAGGAACTGCGCAGCATCACCCGGCCGATCGCGGCGCGCGACTACTGGGCCAACACGCCGGTCAAGCGCTGGATCACGACGGAAGTGTTCAACGCGGTGTACGTGGAGCGCGCGGCAACGACACCTCCCGCCCCCGCGCCTTCCGTGGAGGTACCGCCGCCCATGGCCGCTGAACCGGCGCCGCCGGCCGGGCGCATCGAGCCTTCGATGGAACCGCTGCTGCCGATGTCCCTGCCCTTCGTCGATACGTCGGCAGAGGTCATGAACGAAGTGCAGGGCCAGCTGGATCTTCCGCCACCGCCACCGCCACCGCCACCGCCGCCACCTGCGCCTCCCCCTGCCACACCCGCCCCGGAACCCGAGGCCGCTGCGGCCGCGCCCGCAGCAGCAGATCCGCTGGCCCCGCTCATCGAAGCCCTGCGCAGCGGCGACTCGATCATCATCTTCCCCGAGGGCACGCGCGGCCACACCGGCGAGCCGCAGAAGTTCAAGTCGGGCCTCTACGCGCTCGCCACGATGTTCCCCGAGGTGGTGCTGGTGCCGGCCTGGATCGACAACGTGCAGCGCGTCATGCCCAAGGGCGAGATCGTGCCCGTACCCATCCTTTGCTCCGTCACCTTCGGCGCGCCGATACGCGTCGAGGAAGGCGAGGAGCGCCGTCCCTTCCTCGACCGTGCACGCGCTGCGGTGATCGCTTTGCGCGATGTCTGACATGAAGCACTTCTTGATCGACCTGCACAACAGCCGCGTCCATTGTGTGAAGGGCGCCGGGTGGCTCCCGCAGCGAAATAAAGGAGGAGGCCGCAGGCCGGGGGACATTCGCGGAGGGAGCTACCCGGTGGCCTTCACACACGCCCCGAACAAACCCGAAGCGCAGTAAAAAATGAACCAGTTCCTGCGCAACCTGACCCCGACCCAACAGGTCGCGGCCCTCTTCCTCATCGTCTTCGGCGTGCTCGCGATCGTGAGCGCCACGGCCTTCTTCCTCACCTTCAGGGAGCGCCGCAACCCCGTGCACGACGCCACTTGGCAAGCCGAGCTGGCCCACTTCCGCGGACTGCTCGGCACCACCTGGTTCATGGCGGTGATCTTCTGGATCGGCTGGGCGCTGGGCGAGACGGTGGCTACCGTGCTCTTCGCGCTGATCGCCTTCTTCTCTCTGCGCGAGTTCATCACGCTCTCGCCCACGCGGCGCGGCGACCACCGCAGCCTCATCCTCGCCTTCTTCGTGGTGCTGCCGATCCAGTTCTGGCTCGTGGCCACCGCGCGCTTCGATCTTTTCACCGTGTTCATTCCGGTCTACGTGTTCCTCGCCATTCCGGTGGCGAGCGCGCTGGCCAACGACCCGAGCCAATTCCTCGAACGCAACGCCAAGCTGCAGTGGGGCATCATGGTCTGCGTCTACGGCATGAGCCACGTGCCGGCGCTGTTGCTGCTGAGCTTTCCGGGCTACGAAGGCAAGAGCGCCTTCCTCGTGTTCTTCCTGGTGTTCGTGGTGCAGACCTCGGTGCTGGTGCAGCACCTCATCTCGCGCCGCACCCAGCGCGCGCCCTTTGCGCCCAACGTGAGTCGCAGCTTCAACTGGACCAGCTGGGGCATCGGCATCGTGGTGGCGAGCCTGGTGGGTGCGCTGTTCTCTTTCATCACGCCGTTCAAGTTCGGCCAGGCGCTCGCTGTGTCGGTCATCGCGTGCATCGCCGGGTCGATGGGGCACCTGGTGATGAAGGCGCTCAAGCGCGACCGCGGCATTCCCAACTGGGGCAAGAAGGGCGTGGGCGTGACCGGGGCCAACGGGTTGCTCGACCGCGTCGACGCGCTGTGCTTTGCGGCGCCGATCTTCTTCCACTCGATCCGCTGGTACTTCAACGCCTGAGGCAGCAAAGGCCTCCTTCCTGTTCATGCGAATTCTTGGCATCGACCCCGGCTTGCAGACCACCGGCTTCGGCGTGGTCGATGCGGACGGCCACGCGCTGCGCTACGTGGCCAGCGGCACCATCAGCACGCGACACCTGGGCACCGGCAATCTGCCGGCACGGCTCAAGGTGCTGTTCGACGGCATCGCGGAAATCGCGGCGCGCTACCAGCCCGATGCGTCGGCGGTGGAAATCATCTTCGTCAACGTCAACCCGCAGTCGACGCTGCTGCTGGGACAGGCGCGCGGCGCCTGCGTGACCTCGCTGGTCAACAGCAACCTCTCGGTGGCCGAGTACACCGCGCTGCAGATGAAGAAGGCGGTGGCCGGACACGGGCAGGCCGCCAAGGCACAGGTGCAGGAGATGGTGAAGCGCCTGCTCGACCTGCCGGGCCTGCCGGGCGCGGACGCGGCCGACGCGCTGGGCATCGCCATCACGCATGCGCAGGTGGGGCGCTCGATGGCGCGGCTCGCGCAGGCGGCCGAGCTTTCGAAGACGCATGCCGGCACCTACCGGCAAGGCCGCTCGCGCTGACTCAGCGCACGACGTAGCGCAGCTCGCCCAGGCGCTTGCGGCGCTCGCGCACTTCGACGGCCACCGAGGCGGCATCGCCTTGCAAGGCGCGCGCGATCCACGACGCCAGCTGCGGCATGTCTTCGGCCGTGAGGCCGAGGCGCACGATTTCCGGCACGCCGAGCCGCAGGCCGTTGATGTCGCCATCGACCGGCGCAATGGGCAGCCCTATGCCGCAGGCCAGCAGGCCGCCTTGCGCAAGCAGCTTCGCGGCGCGCTGCCCGCCGCCCCATCGCGCGGCCTCGACCGCCAGCTGGTGCGACTGCGTGAAGCCGCGCGCCTTCGCGAACACCGGCAGCCCCTCGGCATCGAGCGCGCGCGCCAGTGCCTGCGCGGTCTCGCGCATCGCTGCCGCATACGCCCTGCCGTGCACCTTCCAGTCGAGCAGCCCGCGGGCCAGCGCGGCGGTGCGGCCCGCGTCCGAATTGGCCGTGAGGCCCGGATAGGCGATGGCGTCGATGCGCTCCATCAGCGCCGCATCGTTCGACACGATCAGCCCGCCCGCCGGGCCGCCCAGGCTCTTGTAGGTGCTCGTGGTGATGGCATGCGCGCCCTCTTCGAGCGGCTGCGGCCACGCCTTGCCGGCCACCATGCCCGACAGGTGCGCGGCGTCGAACAGCAGCTTCGCGCCCACGCTGTCGGCAATCTCGCGGATGGCGGGCACGGGGTGCGGAAAGAGATTGAGGCTGCCGCCGATGGTGATGAGCTTCGGCCGCACCTCGCGCGCCAGCCGGGCCATGGCGGCCACGTCGACGGTGTAGCCGTCGGCATCGACGGGAGCCGGCACGGTCTTCAGGCCGTAGAGCCCGGCCGCGCCCGCCGCATGGTGCGTGACGTGCCCGCCGATGGCCGCGGGCGGCGCGATGATGGTGTCGCCGGGCTGGCAGGTGGCCATGAACACATAGAGATTCGATAGCGCACCCGAGCCCACGCGCACCTCGGCGAACTGCGCGCCGAACACCTCGGCCGCCAGTTCGGCGGCGACCACCTCGATGCGCTCGATGGCTTCCAGCCCCATCTCGTACTTGTCGCCGGGGTAGCCGAGCGAAGGGCGCGAGCCGAGCCCGCGCGACAGCAGCGCCTCGGCCGCCGGGTTCATGACATTGGTGGCGGGGTTGAGGTTCAGGCCGTCGACGTCGTGGATGCGGTGGTTGTCGGCAACCAGCCGCTCGATCTCCGCGGCAATGCCCGCCGCGTCGCGCGCTGAGGCATCGGCGGCGATGGAGAGCACGTGGTCTTCGCTGGCGGCGGGAACCCAAAGGCGGCGTTGCAGGGCGGCGGGCATGCGGCGTATCTCGCTGGAAGTGGTGTGTGGCCGCATCGTCGCCCGTCGCACGGCAGCGGGCAAACCGGATAATCTGTGCCCGAGCCCTAGAAAAACTTGGCCTTATGTCTCTCGGATTCTCACCATGCCGCTCGCACCGCCCCGCCCTCGCCTACCTCCGCACACCGCCGTGCGCGCCTTCGAAGCCGCCGCGCGCCACGGCAGCTTCGCGCGGGCGGCGGAAGAACTGTTCGTCACCCCGGCCGCCGTCGCGCAGCAGATCAAGGCGCTGGAGACCTGGGCCGGCGGCGCGCTGTTCGAGCGGCACAGCCAGGGCATACGCCTGAGCGCGCACGGACGGCGCGCCCTGCCTGCACTCAGCGCTGCTGTCGACCAGCTCGGCCTGGCGGTGCAGGCGCTGCGCCACGAAACCCAGACCGCCGCTCGCCGCAGCACGCTGCAGGTGGCGGCACTGCCTGCCGTGGCGCAGCTGTGGCTGTCGCCCCGGCTCTCGCGATTGAAAGCCGCACTGCCCGGCGTGCAGGTGTCGGTAACAGCGCTCGAGCAGCCGCCGAACTTTCGCCGCGAACCCTTCGACCTGGGGTTGTTCTATGCGCGGACCGGCGAGCAGATCGAGACTGCTGTGGGCGCGCAGGCGATACCGCTGGCGCGAGACCGCCTGCTTCCCGTTTGCAGTCCGCGTCTGCAGCAGCCGCTGCCCAGCGGCCGGCCCCGTTCACTCGACGACCTGGCGGAGTTGCTGGCCCGCTGCGGCGGCCTGCACGACACGGTGTGGCGTGACGACTGGCAGCGCTGGCTGCAAGCCACGCGCGCCGGCACCACGACTGCCGAAGCCGATGCACTGGCTGCGGGGCCGGACTTTTCGCTCTACAGCCTTGCGCTGCAGGCCGCGGTCGACGGCGAAGGCGTGCTGATGGGCCGCGAACAGCTCGTCGCGCCACTGCTCGCCCAAGGCAAGCTGCATGCGCCGTGGGGACGACCAAAAGCGCTGGGAGACTCCGTCATGCTGCTGGTGCCGGCCCATCGCAAGGGGCCGCTGCTGGCGCAGCAGGTGCAGGCACTGCAGGCGCTGGCCGCCTGAGTGAGGGGTGTCGACTAGGCTACGCGTTCGGCGATCAGAACGGCGAAGAAACCGAACGCCGCCAGCAGCGTCCACTTCAGCACGATCCAGCCGAAGCGCCGGTACTTGACCTGCCCGGTACCCGCATAGAACGCAAAGGACACGCCCGCCACCAGCAGAAGCAGCAGGATGGCCCAGCGAAAAAGAAGCATGTGTGAACGTGGCCTGCGCCGGGTCTACCAGGCGCGGGCGACTTCGCCGAAGCCGCGCGGCGCGCGCTTTTCGTCTTCGAAGGTCACGACTTCGTAGGCGTCGCTGTGCGAGAGCAGTTCGCGCAGCAGCTTGTTGTTCAGCGCATGGCCCGAGCGGAACGCGGTGTACGCGGCCAGCAGCGGCTTGCCGATGATGTACAGGTCGCCCATGGCGTCGAGGATCTTGTGCTTCACGAACTCGTCGTCGTAGCGCAGGCCGCCTGCATTGAGCACCTTGGTGTCGTCCATCACGATGGCGTTGTCCAGGCCACCGCCGAGCGCGAGGCCCTTGCTGCGCATGTACTCGACCTCTTTCGTGAAGCCGAAGGTGCGGGCGCGCGCGATGTCGCGGCTGTAGGAGTCGGTGCCCAGGTCGAACTCCACGCGCTGGCCGGTGGAGTTGACGACCCGGTGGTCGAAGTCGATCTCGAAGCTCAGCTTGAAGCCGTGATACGGCTCCAGGCGCGCCCACTTCTCGTTGGCGCCCTCGCCTTCGCGCACCTCGACCTTGCGGGTCACGCGGATGAAGCGGCGCGGCGCCTTCTGCAGCGCGATCCCCGCGCTCTGCAGCAGGAACACGAATGAAGAAGCCGACCCGTCGAGGATCGGCACTTCGTCGGCCGTGATGTCGATGTAGAGATTGTCGATGCCGAGGCCCGCGCAGGCCGACATGATGTGCTCGACGGTCTGCACCTTGGCGCCACCGGTGGAGACCGTGGAAGCCAGGCGCGTGTCCGTGACCGACTCGGCGGTCATGCGAATGTCGACCGGCTCGGGCAGGTCGACGCGGCGGAACACGATGCCCGTGTCGGCCGGCGCGGGGCGCAGGGTCAGTTCCACGCGTTGGCCGCTGTGGAGCCCCACGCCCACGGCGCGGCTGATCGACTTGAGGGTTCGTTGTTGCAGCACGCCCTCGATTTTAGGCGCGCGACGGGCATGACGCCCTATGCCCCTGGCTATGGCACCGATAGACATGTGTTCTATGCAACCCCGCCGGACCGGCACGAAAAAATGGACGCAAAGGGCACGAGGTGGACGCAGCGCCTAGAGCCAGCAGACGTCCCTTTCAGGTCGTCCCCGTACCCCTTGCGAACCCTCGTGCCCTCTGCGTCTCGCTGAGTCACTTCGCGAACACCGAGGAACCGGCTCCGCCGGGCCTCAGGTGTTGCCCCCGGCAGGGGGAAGGCGAAGCGACACGAAGTGCGCGCAGCCTGGGGGCGAGCCCAGTATCAGTCGGCCTGGCGGCGCAGGAAGGCCGGAATCTCGAAGTCGTCCATGCCACCCGACGACAGCGCGTCCACCTTGGCGGCGGCCATCGTGCGGTTGGTGCGCCACACGCTGGGCACGGCCATGCCGTCGTAGTTCGGCTGGCTGCCGCTGCTGTGCGCATGGCCGGTGCCGCCGAGCGTGGGCACGGTGAAGCCGATGTTGTCGGTGCCGGTGCGGATCACTTCCAGCGTAGGTGCCTGGCGGCGTGCGTCGGCGCGCGACAGGCCGGTGGCCACCACGGTCACGCGCATCTCGTCGCCGAGGCTGTCGTCGTAGGCGGCGCCGTAGATCACGTGCGCGTCCGGCGAAGCGTAGGCGCGGATGGTGTTCATCGCCAGCTTCGACTCGTTCAGCTTCAGCGAGCCCTTCGATGCCGTCACCAGCACCAGCACGCCCTTGGCGCCCGAGAGGTCGATGCCTTCGAGCAGCGGGCAGGCCACGGCCTGCTCGGCGGCGATGCGCGCGCGGTCGGGGCCTGCGGCCGCGGCCGTGCCCATCATGGCCTTGCCGGGTTCGCCCATCACGGTGCGCACGTCTTCGAAGTCGACGTTCACGCCGCCGTACTCGTTGATGATTTCCGAGATGCCGCCCACGGCGTTCTTCAGCACGTCGTTGGCTTGCGCGAAGGCTTCGTCCTGCGTGACGTCTTCGCCCAGCACGTCGAGCAGCTTCTCGTTGAGCACCACGATCAGCGAGTCGACGTTGGCTTCGAGCTCGGCCAGGCCGGCGTCGGCGTTGGTCATGCGGCGGCCGCCTTCCCAGTCGAAGGGCTTGGTCACCACGCCCACGGTGAGGATGCCCATTTCCTTGGCGACGCGTGCGATCACGGGTGCCGCGCCGGTGCCAGTGCCGCCGCCCATGCCGGCGGTGATGAACAGCATGTGCGCGCCGTCGATGGCCGCGCGGATGTCGTCCACCGCGAGCTCGGCGGCCTCACGGCCCTTGTCGGGCTTGCTGCCGGCGCCCAGGCCGCTGGTGCCGAGCTGGATGATCTTGTGCGCGCTGCTGCGCTGCAGTGCCTGGGCGTCGGTGTTCGCGCAGACGAACTGAACGCCCTGCACACCGCGCTCCATCATGTGGGCGACCGCATTGCCGCCGCCACCGCCGACACCGATCACCTTGATCTGCGTGCCCTGATTGAACTCTTCGACTTCGATCATTTCGATGGTCATTTCTAACTCCTTGAATCTTGCAGTTGCCGTTATGTGTCTATGAATATTTCTTGTGCCGCGACGAGAACAACGATGCGCTCGTCATGGCGGTGGACCTGTGCGTCGCCATCGCTCGTTGAAATGCAATGGAGGGCTGCCGCGCGCGAGCCAGAGTGGAGACTTGATCATCGTCAGAAATTCCCCACTATGAAGTCCTTGAAGCGGCCGAATGCGGTTTTCACCGACCCATTCTTCTGCGCGACCTTGAAGCCGCGCATGCGCGCGAAGCGTGCCTCTTCGAGAAGGCCCATGACTGTAGCCGCGCGAGGCTGCGCGACCATGTCGGACAACGCGCTGGAGTACTTCGGAATGCCGCGTCGCACGGGCTTGAGGAAGATGTCTTCGCCAAGCTCGACCATGCCGGGCATCACCGCGCTGCCGCCCGTGAGCACCACGCCCGACGACAGCACTTCTTCATAGCCCGACTCGCGCACCACCTGCTGCACCAGCGAAAAGATTTCCTCGATGCGCGGCTCGATCACGCCGGCCAGCGCCTGCTTGCTCAGCATGCGCGGACCGCGGTCGCCGAGGCCCGGCACTTCGACTTGCGTGTCGGGGTCGGCCAGCAGCTGCTTGGCGAAACCGTTCTCGACCTTGATGTCCTCCGCGTCCTTGGTCGGCGTGCGCAGCGCCATCGCGATGTCGCTCGTGATGAGGTCGCCCGCGATCGGGATCACGGCCGTGTGGCGGATCGCGCCGTTGGTGAAGATCGCCACGTCGGTGGTGCCCGCGCCGATGTCGACCAGCACCACGCCCAGCTCGCGCTCGTCCTCGGTCAGCACCGCCTGGCTCGATGCCAGCGGGTTCAGCATCAGCTGGTCGACCTCGAGGCCGCAGCGGCGCACGCACTTGATGATGTTCTCGGCCGCGCTCTGCGCGCCGGTCACGATGTGCACCTTGGCCTCGAGCCGCATGCCGCTCATGCCGATCGGCTCCTTCACGTCCTGGCCGTCGATCACGAACTCCTGCGGCTCCACCAGCAGCAGGCGCTGGTCGCTCGATATGTTGATGGCGCGCGCCGTCTCCACCACGCGGGCCACGTCGGCGGGCGTCACTTCCTTGTCCTTCACCGCCACCATGCCGCTCGAGTTGATGCCGCGGATGTGGCTGCCGGTGATGCCGGTGTAGACGCGACTGATCTTGCAGTCGGCCATCAGCTCGGCTTCTTTCAGCGCCTGCTGGATGCTCTGCACCGTGGCGTCGATGTTCACCACCACGCCGCGCTTGAGCCCGTTGCTCGGCGCGATGCCGAGACCGGCCAGCTTGAGCTCGCCGCCGGGCAGCACCTCGGCCACCACCACCATCACTTTGGCGGTGCCGATGTCGAGTCCTACGACCAGGTCTTTGTATTCTTTGGGCATTGATATGTCCTCGATTCCTCGGTATTCGCTACTTGATTTTTCTTGGGGCCTCTGGCGAGACCGTGGTGACGCCGCGCAGCCGCAATGCATACGCGTCGTTGTGGCGCAGATCGGCGCCCTCGACATCCGCCACCGTGCGGTGGTACTGTCCCGCGACCTGGGTCACGGTCTTCAGGAAGCGCTGCAGGCGGGCCGTCACTTCTTCGCTCTGGCCGCGGCCCAGCTCGATCTCGGCGCCGGTGTCCAGCACCACCTTCCAGCTGCCCCGGCTCGACAGCGTGAGTTCGTCGATGCTGAAGTCGTAGGGCTTGAACTGCGGCTGCAGCACCCGGTACATGCCCAGCACCTGGCCGGCCTGTTCGATCGGGCCGTCCAGGCGCGGCAGGTTGTCGTCCACCTCGGCCACATTGGCCTCGAACACATCGCCAAAGCCGTTGATCAGCTTCGAGGCCGCCTCGTCGCCCCAGATGGCCACCGGCACCTGTTCGGTCAGCGTCACGCGCAGCTTGTTCGGAAACTCGCGCCGCACCACCGCGCTGCGCACCCACGGCACCGACTCGAAGGCCGCGCGCGCGCGCAGCAGGTCGATGGTGAAGAAGTTGCCCTTGAGCTGCGGCGCCACGTTGGCGCGCAGCGTGACCGCGTTGTTGTGCGTGACCTCGCCGTCCACCTTGATGCCGACGATCGGGAAGAAAGGCTGGCGCAGCACCCACCATGCGCCCGCCGCAAGCAGCATGAGCGCCACCGCCGCGAACGCAAGGTTGGCGACGATGTTCATGAGCTTGACGTCGAAGGGCGCGGTAGTACTCACGCATGCTCCCCCAGGCTACGCCGCCGCGCGGCTGCGCCCACCCCCTCGCAAGCGAGGGGGCGAACGCCTTCGGGCGGCCGGGCGGCGTTCTTGTCGGCCATGGCTATACCGAGCCTCCCTTGGCGTCGAGCGTGGCCGAGGCCAGCACCCGCACGCAGAGCTCTTCGTAGGCGATGCCCGCGGCGCGGGCCGACATCGGCACCAGCGAGTGGCTGGTCATGCCGGGCGAGGTGTTCATCTCGAGCAGGAAGGGCTTGCGGTCGCTGGCGCGGATCATCACGTCGGCACGGCCCCAGCCGCGGCAGCCGAGCGTGCGGTAGGCGGCCAGCGTGATGCGCTGGATCTCGTGCTCTTCCGCCTCGGGCAGGCCGCTCGGGCACTGGTACTTCACGTCGTCGGTGAAGTACTTGTTCTGGTAGTCGTAGGCACCTTCGGGCGCGGCGATGCGCACCACCGGCAGCGCACGCGCATCGAGCCCGTGACCGAGCACGGCGCAGGTCACTTCCTCGCCTTCGATGAACTCTTCGCACAGCACGTCGGCGTCGTACTTGGCCGACAGCGTGATCGCGTCCTGCATCTGCGAGTAGCCCTCGACCTTGGTCACGCCGATGGACGAGCCCTCGCGCGGCGGCTTCACGATCAGCGGCAGGCCGAGCACGTCGGGCACGGCCATGACCTGCTCACGGCTTTGCTGGTCGAAGGCCAGGCGCACGTACTTGGGGGTGGGCAGGCCGTCGGCCTGCCAGATGCGCTTGGTCATGACCTTGTCCATGGCCACGCTGGAGGCCATCACGCCCGATCCCGTGTAGGGAATGCCGAGCAGCTCGAGCGCGCCCTGCACCGTGCCGTCTTCGCCGTGGCGGCCGTGCAGCGCGACGAAGCAGCGCGCGAAGCCTTCGCGCTTCAGGTCGGCCAGCTCGCGCTGCGACGGGTCGAAGGCATGCGCGTCCACGCCGCGCGAGCGCAGGGCCTCGAGCACACCGGTGCCCGACATCAACGAAATTTCGCGTTCGGCGGAACTGCCGCCGAACAGCACGGCGACCTTGCCGAAGAGCTTGGGGTCCTGAAGGCTCATGCGGCCCTCCCTTTGCGCGAATCGCGCTGCGATGTTGAGGACGTGGCGCCCGCGGCAACAGCAGCAGCGCCGAGTTCGACCACCCTGGCCGGCACCGCGCCGATCGACCCGGCGCCCATCGAGAGCACCACGTCGCCCGGGCGGGCGTTGTCGAGAATGGCCTGCGGCATGGCAACGATGTCGTCGACGAACACCGGCTCGACCTTGCCCGCCACGCGCAGCGCGCGTGCCAGCGTGCGGCCGTCTGCCGCCACGATGGGTGCCTCGCCGGCGGCATAGACCTCGCCGAGCAGCACGGAATCGGCCGTGCCGATGACCTTGACGAAATCCTCGAAACAGTCGCGCGTGCGGGTGTAGCGGTGCGGCTGGAAGGCCAGCACCAGCCGCCGCCCCGGGAACGCGCCGCGAGCGGCCGCGATGGTGGCTGCCATCTCGACCGGGTGATGGCCGTAGTCGTCGATGACGGTGAAGGTGCCGGCAGCGGCGTCGCCGCCCAGCACCGCCACGTCGCCATAGCTCTGGAAGCGGCGGCCCACGCCCTTGAAGCCCGCCAGGCCGCGCTGCACCGCCTCGTCGGGAATGCCGAGTTCCACCGCCACCGCGATCACGGACAGCGCGTTGCGCACGTTGTGCTCGCCGGGCAGGTTCAGCACGATGGGCAGGTCGGGCAGCGTCACGCCGTTGCGGCGCTGCGCGGTGAAATGCATCTGGCCGCCGACAGCGCGCACGTCGATGGCGCGCACCTGGGCGTCTTCGCCGAAGCCGTAGCTGGTCACCGGGCAGGTCACGCTGGCGACGATCTCGCGCACCGCCGGATCGTCGGTGCACAGAATGGCCACGCCGTAGAACGGCATGCGGTGCAGGAAGTCGACGAAAGCCTTCTTGAGCTTCGCGAAGTCGTGCCCGTAGGTCTCCATGTGGTCGGCGTCGATGTTCGTGACCACCGCCATCACGGGCAGCAGGTTCAGGAACGAGGCGTCGGATTCATCGGCCTCGACCACGATGTAGTCGCCGCTGCCGAGCTGCGCATTCGCGCCCGCGCTGTTCAGGCGGCCGCCGATCACGAAGGTCGGGTCCAGGCCGGCGGCGTCGAGCACGCTCGCCACCAGGCTGGTGGTGGTGGTCTTGCCGTGCGTGCCGGCAATGGCAATGCCCTGCTTCAGGCGCATCAGCTCGGCCAGCATCAGCGCGCGCGGCACCACGGGAATGCGCTTCTCGCGCGCGGCCAGCACTTCGGGGTTGTCCGGCTGCACCGCAGTGGAGGTGACGACCGCGTCCGCGCCGTCGATGTGCGCGGCGGCATGGCCCACGAAGGTGCCGATGCCCAGGCCCGCGAGCCGGCGCAGCGTGGCGCTGTCGGCCAGGTCGGATCCGGTGATCTTGTAGCCCAGGTTCAGCAGCACTTCGGCGATGCCGCTCATGCCGGAACCACCGATGCCCACGAAGTGAATATGACGGATCGCGTGCTTCATTTGGCAAGCTCCTCGCAGGCGCGGACAACGGCTTCAACAGCCTCGGTCTTCTGCATGGTCTTGGCCTTGGCGGCCTTGTCGATCAGCGCGGTGCGCTCTGTGTTCTGTAGCAAGTCAGCCAGCAATTCAGGAGTGAGGTCGGCCTGTTGCACCAGCCAGCCGCCGCCCGCGTCCACGAGGAAGCGCGCGTTGGTGGTCTGGTGGTCGTCGACCGCCGAAGGGAAAGGCACGAACAGCGCTGCTGCGCCGACGGCCGCGATTTCTGTGACGGTGCTGGCACCTGCGCGCGCGACGATGATGTCGGCGTCCGCATAGGCCTGCGCCGTGTCTTCGATGAAGGGCGTGAGTTCGCCTTCGACGCCGGCAGCCGTGTAGTTGGCGCGCAGTTCGTCGATCTGCTTGGCGCCGCTCTGGTGCAGCACCTGCGGGCGCACTGCCGGCTCGATGCGGGCCAGCGCCTTCGGCACCACGGCGTTGAGGCCGCGCGCCCCCAGGCTGCCGCCCACCACCAGCAGCTTCAGCGGGCCGGTGCGGCCAGCGAAACGCGTGGCCGGATCGGCCTTGGAGGTGAATGCCTCGCGCAGCGGGTTGCCCACCCATTGCGCCTTCTTCAGCACATTGGGGAAGGCGGTGAACACGCGGTCGGCCACGCCCGCCAGCACCTTGTTGGCGAGGCCGGCGACCGAGTTCTGCTCGTGCAGCACCAGCGGCTTGCCCATCAGCACGCCCATCATTCCGCCGGGAAAGGTGATGTAGCCGCCCAGGCCCACCAGCACGTCGGGCTTCACGCGGCGCACCACGCCCAGGCTCTGCCAGAAGGCACGCAGCAGCTTCAGCGGCAGCAGGAACAGCGTGAGCGGACCCTTGCCGCGCACGCCGCCGAACTGCACCGGCTCGAAGGCGAAGCCGCGCGGCGGCACGAGTTTTTCTTCCATGCTGCCGGGCGCGCCCAGCCAGTGCACCTGCCAGCCGCGCTCGCGCAGGGCCTCGGCCACCGCGAGTCCGGGGAAGATGTGGCCGCCGGTGCCGCCTGCCATGACCAGCGCAGTGCGCGTCATACGCGGCCTCCCCGCATCAGCACGCGGTTCTCGTAGTCGATGCGCAGCACGACGGCCAGCGCCACGAGGTTCATCAGGATGGCCGAGCCGCCGAAGCTCATCAGCGGCAGGGTCAGGCCCTTGGTCGGCAACGCGCCGAGGTTCACGCCCATGTTGATGAACGCCTGGAAGCCGATCCACACGCCCACGCCCTGAGCCACGAGGCCCGAGAACACACGGTCGAGCGCGATGGCCTGGCGGCCGATGTGCATGATGCGGCGCGTGAGCCAGAGGAACAGGCCGATGATCAGCAGCACGCCGACCAGGCCGAACTCCTCGCCGATCACGGCGAGCAGGAAGTCGGTGTGCGCCTCGGGCAGCCAGTGCAGCTTCTCGACGCTGCCGCCCAGGCCCACGCCGAAAATTTCGCCGCGCCCGATGGCGATCAGCGAGTGCGACAGCTGGTAGCCCTTGCCCAGCGCATGCTCTTCGCTCCACGGGTCGAGGTACGCAAAGATGCGCTCGCGGCGCCACGGGCTGGTCGCGACGATGGTGCCGAAGGCCACCACCACCAGCGCGGCAATCACGAAGAACATGCGCGCGTTCACGCCGCCCAGGAACAGAATGCCCATGGCGATCACGGCGATCACCATGAACGCGCCCATGTCGGGCTCGGCCATCACCAGCATGCCGACCACCACCACCGCGATGCCCATCGGCAGCACGGCGCGGAAGAAGCGCTCCTTGATCTCCATCTTGCGCACCATGTAGCTGGCGGCATAGAGCACCATCGCGAGCTTGGCCAGCTCCGAGGGCTGGAAGCGCATGAAGCCCATCGGCAGCCAGCGGCGCGCGCCGTTCACGTTGATGCCGATGTGCGGAATGAGCACGGCCACCAGCAGCAGCAGCGACGCGACGAAGAGCCAGGGCGCGGCGCGCTCCCAGGTCTTCATCGGGATCTGGAAGGTCAGCAGCGCGGCGACGAACGCGAACACCACCGAAGCCGCGTGCCGCGTGAGGAAGTAAGAGGCGCTGTAGCCGGCGCGCGCGAAGCGCGGATTGTCGGGCAGCGCGATGGAGGCCGAATACACCATGATCAGGCCCCAGGTCAGCAGCGCGACCGTGACCCAGACCAGCGCCTGGTCGAAGCCCAGCACGCGCATGGGCGTGGCCTTGGTCTGCGCGATGCCGGCGCCGCCCAGCCGCACGGGCAGGTGCACCGGCAGCGCGTCGATGCCGCTGCGGGCGCGCCTGAACCAGCCACCGAAGCGGCTGGTGCGTGCGTTGGGCGTGGCGCCCGATGCGGCAGAGTTCAAAGCTGCTCCTGCGTCGTCGAAGAATCGCCCAGTCCGCGCGGGCTGTCCGCCCAGGCCTGCACGGCCTCGCGGAAGACATCGGCGCGGTGCTCGTAGTCCCTGAACATGTCGAAGCTCGCACAGGCCGGTGACAGCAGCACCGCATCGCCAGGGTTGGCGCGGGCGGCGGCGGCCTGCACGGCTTCTTCCATCGAGCCGGCGTGCATCAGCGAAACGCCGGTGGAAGCCAGCGCGGCTTCGATGATCGGCGCGTCGCGGCCGATGAGCACCACGGCGCGCGCGTACTGGCGCACGGGCGCGGCGAGCGGCTCGAAGTCTTGTCCCTTGCCCTCGCCGCCTAGGATCACGACCACGCGGCGCTCCTCGCCCAGGCCGGCCAGCGCGGCCACTGTGGCACCGACGTTGGTGCCCTTGCTGTCGTCGAAGTACTCGACCTCGTCGACGATGGCGATGGGTTCCACGCGGTGCGGCTCGCCGTGGTATTCACGCAGGCCGTAGAGCATGGGGCCGAGCTGGCAGCCGGCGGCGCTCGCGAGCGCGAGGGCGGCCAGCGCGTTCATGGCGTTGTGGCGGCCACGGATGCGCAGCGCGTCGGCGGGCATCAGGCGCTGCAGGAAGATTTCTTCCTCGACCACGGCGCCGCGCTTGCGCTTCTGGGTTTCGTCGGCTTCCAGCGCGCGCACCAGCCAGGCCATGCCGTTGACGCGCTCGATGCCGTAGTCGCCCGGGCGCAGCGGCATCGCGGCGCCGAAGGTGACGTGCGTGCGGATCTGCGGACGCTGCAGCTTGACGCGGACGGGCGCGGGCAGCATCGCCATCACGCCGGCGTCGTCGCGGTTGAGGATCATCAGCCCGCGCGCACCGAAGATGCGCGCCTTGGCCGCCGCGTAGGCCGGCATGTCGCCGTGCCAGTCGAGGTGGTCCTGCGTGAGGTTGAGCACGGTCGCCGCGGTCGGCTCGAAGTCCTGCACGCCATCGAGCTGGAAGCTGGAGAGCTCGAGCACCCACACGTCGGGCAGCGTGCCGGCGTCGATGTGCGCGGACAGCGTGTCGAGCAACGTGGGGCCGATGTTGCCGGCCACGGCCACGGTCTTGCCCGCGCGCTCGACCAACTGGCCGGTGAGCGAGGTGACGGTGGTCTTGCCGTTGGTTCCGGTGATGGCGAGCACCGCGGGCATGTAGCCCTTGGGCGCATCGGGCTCGACCGGCGGGGCCAGTTCGAGCTGCGGCGATTCTTCTTCGACGGCGGCCGAGGCCGGATTGGTGGCGGAAAGCTCGGCGATCTTGGCAACGAACTCCGCGGCTTCCTTGGCGGCCGTGGGAACGTAAGGCTTGCCGGTGGCGGGCAGGCGGGAACCGGTAGCGGGCGCGGGGGTCGCGCCCGGAGGCCCGGAGGCTTCGGGCGCTGCGGCTGGTGCTTCCGGGGTTTCGACAGCTTCGGTGCTTGCCTCGGGAGCGTCAGAAGGCGCGTCGGCTTCCGGAGGCTGCGGCACGGTAACGCTCAGCGAAGGATCGCGCGGCATGGCCTCGGCCTGTGCGGGAGCGATCGGCTCCGGCACGGATTCGGCAGCGGCTTCGGGCTGCTGCACCGGCTCGGCCACGGCTTCGGCCGGTTCAACGGACACGGGCTCTTCCAGCGGCAGCTCTGCCTGAGGCTCCGCCTCGGCAACGTCCACGGGCGCTTCAGGCACGGCTTCGGATTCCGGCTCGGCTTCCACCACCGGCACCTCGACGGTCCGCAGGTCCAGCAACGCACGCGCGAACAGGTCGAGTTCGCCGCCGACCGGCAGGCCCATGGCACGCGCGGCATCAGCCACCGGAGCGATGGTCGCGGGCGAAAGGCCCGGCGAGCGATACACCGCGCGGATCGGCGTGCCTTCGACCAGCGCGGCCATGAACGGACCGCCGACAAACGCCACATCGGGCCATTCCGCCTTCAGCGTCGCCAGCGAGGCGGGCGCCTCGCGGGTGTCGGCCACGGTCACGACGGCGCCGTGCCGCGCGCACCAGCGCGCCATCGCCAGCCCGGACGCACCGAGGCCGAGGATGAGAACGTGGAGGTCTTTCAGGTGCCGCATGTTTCCGTTACCGCAGCTTCAGCGTCGAAAGGCCCACGAGGCACAGCAGCATCGTGATGATCCAGAAGCGCACCACGACCTGCGTCTCGCGCCATCCGCTCTTCTCGAAGTGATGGTGCAGCGGCGCCATCTTCAGCACGCGCCGGCCTTCGCCGTAGCGCTTCTTGGTGTACTTGAAGTACATCACCTGGGCCATCACCGAGATCGCCTCGACCACGAAGATGCCGCCCATGATGAAGAACACGATCTCCTGGCGCACGATCACCGCGATGGTGCCCAGCGCGCCGCCGAGCGCCAGCGCGCCCACGTCGCCCATGAAGACCTGCGCCGGGTGCGTGTTGAACCACAGGAACGCGAGCCCCGCGCCCGCCATGGCGGAGCAGAACACCAGCAGCTCGCCGGAGCCCGGGATGTTGGGGAACAGCAGGTACTTGGAATACACCGCGCTGCCCGTGACGTAGGCGAACACGCCCAGCGCCGAGCCGACCATCACCACCGGCATGATCGCCAGGCCGTCCAGGCCGTCGGTCAGGTTCACCGCGTTGCTCGCGCCCACGATCACCAGGTAGGTCAGAACCACGAAGCCGATGCCGCCCAGCGGGTAGCTAATTTCCTTGAAGAAGGGCACCAGCAGGTTGATCTTGGGCGGGAAGCTGAGGTCGAAGCCCGACTGTACCCATGCGAAGAACAGCTGCAGCACGCGCCAGTTGGAGCTTTCGGAAATGCTGAACAGCAGGTAGAAGCCGGCGAGCAGGCCGACCACCGACTGCCAGAAATACTTCTCGCGCGAGCGCATGCCTTCCGGGTCCTTGCGCACCACCTTGCGCCAGTCGTCGACCCAGCCGATGGCTCCGAAGCCCATCGTGACCCACAGCACGATCCACACGAAGCGGTTCGACACGTCGAACCACAGCAGCGTCGACAGCGCAATGGAGAACAGCACGAGCACGCCGCCCATGGTCGGCGTGCCGCTCTTGGTCAGGTGGGTTTCCATGCCGTAGCCGCGGACCGGCTGGCCGATCTTGAGCGCGGCCAGGCGGCGAATGACGTAAGGCCCCGCCACCAGGCCGACCACCAGCGCGGTCAGCGCGGCCATCAGCGCGCGGAAAGTGAGGTACTGGAAAACGCGCAAGAACCCGAATTCGGGCGAGAGCGTCTGCAGCCATTGGGCCAGGGTCATCAGCATGTGGTTTCGCGCGGCTCATGCGTCATGACCGGCCTCCTTTTGTTGTTGTGGTTGTCGTGCCTGGGCCTCGATGGCCTGGACCACGCGTTCCATCTTCATGGAGCGCGATCCCTTGACGAGCACGCTGCCGACATGCGGCAGCCGGGCGAGCACGGCGGCGCCGAGCGCGTCGAACTCGTTGAAATGGCGGCCGTCGGCATCGCCCCGGAACGCGGCGACGGTGTGGGCCGTCGCGCTGCCGAGGGTGTAGACGGCCTCGATGCCGCGCTGGCGTGCCCAGTCGCCGACTTCGGCGTGGAACTCGGTCGAGCGCTCGCCCACCTCGGCCATGTCGCCGAGCACCAGCAGGCGCGGACCCGGCAGGGCGGCGAGCACGTCGATGGCGGCAATCACGGAATCGGGGTTGGCGTTGTAGCTGTCGTCGACCAGCGTGACCGCGCGGCCATCGGCCACCACGATCTCGCTGGCGCGCGAACGGCCCTTGACCGGCTCGAAGGCGCTCAGGCCCGCGGCGATGATGTCGGTCGACACGCCAGCCGCGAGCGCGCAGGCCGTCGCGGCCAGGGCGTTGATGACGTTGTGCCGGCCGGCGATGTGCAGACGTGCATCGAAGGCGCCCAGCGGCGTACGGACGCGCACGGCCCAGGCGCCCTGCTTCCATTCGGCGCTGTCGAGCGAGATGTCGGCGTCTTCCGATTCGCCGAACGTCATGCAGCGGCGCGAGCCGCCCGCGTGCGCCATGTCGGTCCACAGCGAGGTGAAAGCGTCGCCATACGGGAAGACGGCCGTGCCGTCGTCGGGCAGCACCGCGAACACCGAGGCGTTCTCGATGGCCACGGCCTCGACGGTGGCCATGAATTCCTGGTGCTCGCGCTGCGCGTTGTTGACCAGCGCGATGGTCGGGCGCGAAATGGCGGCCAGCCGCGCGATCTCGCCCGGGTGGTTCATGCCCAGCTCGAGCACCGCGCGCTGGTGCTGCGCGCGCAGGCGAAGCAGCGTGAGCGGCACGCCGATCTCGTTGTTGAAGTTGCCGGCCGTGGCCAGCGCGCGTTCGGCCCGGAAGGCGAACAGGATGGCCGCGATCATCTGCGTGACCGTGGTCTTGCCGTTGCTGCCGGTCACGGCGATCAGCGGCAGGTCGAACTGGGCACGCCAGCCAGCGCCGAGCGCGCCCAGTGCCGCCAGCGAGTCGGGCACTTCCAGGCCGGCCAGGCCCGCGGCTTCGAGGCCGTGGTGGGCGATGGCGGCCACCGCGCCCTGCTTCTTCGCCTCGGCGAGGAATTCGTTGGCGTCGAAGCGCTCGCCCTTGAGCGCGACGAACAGGTCGCCGGGCGCGAGCGTGCGGGTGTCGGTGTGCACGCGGGCGATGACGGTCGAGGCGTCACCCACCAGGCGCGAGCCGGGAATCCATTGCTGCGCCTGTGCCAGCGTGATGCCGAGCGGCGTGGTATCGGTCATGCGCCACCTCGCTTTGCCAGCGCCTGCAGCGCATGGGCCTTGTCGGAGAACTCGACGCGCTGCCCGGCGATTTCCTGCCACGCCTCGTGGCCCTTGCCGGCGATCAGCACGACGTCTTGCGGGCCGGCCTGCGCGATCGCGTCGGCGATGGCGATGGCGCGGTCGGGTTGCACCTGTGCGACCTCAGGGCCGGAGAAGCCTAGCAGCACCTGGCTGATGATGGCGTCGGGCTTTTCGCTGCGCGGGTTGTCGCTGGTGACGATCACGCGGTCGGCCTGGCGCTCGGCGACGGCGGCCATCATCGGGCGCTTGATCGGGTCGCGGTCGCCGCCGCAGCCGAAGAGGCACCACAGTGCACCGCCACGCTGTTTTGCCAGCGGGCGCAGGCCGATCAGGGCCTTGTCCAGCGCGTCGGGCGTGTGGGCGTAGTCGACCACGGCCAGCGGCGCGCCTTCGCCGGTGCCGGCGCGGTCCATGCGGCCCGGCACGCTGGTGAGGTTGGCGCAGGCGGCCACGGCCTGCGCCAGCGTGAGGCCCAGCGCGCGCAGGGTGCCGAGCACACCGAGCAGGTTGGCCACGTTGTACTGGCCGATCAGGCCGGTCGACAGGTGCTCGACGGCGTCGGTGCCGCTTTCGGCCACCGAGAACTGCAGGCCCTGCGCGTCGTAGCCGATGTCGCGCGCCACGAGGCGTGCCGGCTTGCCGCCGGCGGAGACGGTCCAGACGTCGAGCGCGCCGATGCCGGCGTCGATCAGGTTCGCGCACAGGCTGGCGCCGTGCGTGTCGTCGATGTTGATCACCGCCGCGCGCAGGCCGGGCCAGCGGAACAGCTCGGCCTTGGCCTGCCAGTAGGCGTCCATGCTGCCGTGGTAGTCGAGGTGATCCTGCGTGAAGTTGGTGAACACGGCCACCGCGATCTGCGCGCCGTCGAGCCGGCGCTCGGCGATGCCGATGGACGAGGCCTCGACGGCGCAGGCGCCGAAACCGCGCTCGACCAGCGCGCGCAGCTCGCGCTGCATCATCACAGGGTCGGGCGTGGTCAGGCCGGTGTAGGTCAGTTCGGGCGGCACGCCGATGCCGAGCGTGCCCATCACGGCGCAGGGCGACGGCGCGTCGCGCTGCATCGTGCCGTCGGGCTTCATCGCGCGCACGCCACCCGCCGCGCGCAGCGTGGAGAGCGATTCGGCCAGCCACCAGGCGGTGGAGGTCTTGCCGTTGGTGCCGGTCACGGCCAGCACGTCGAGCAAGGCCGAGGGGTTGTCGTAGAAGGCCGAGGCGATCGGGCCGGTGGCGGCCTTGAGGCCGGGGTAGCTCACGATGCGCTCGTCACCGTCGAAGCCGAAGGCCTCGACGCCCTCGTGCTCGACCAGGCAGGCCACGGCGCCCTGCGCCAGCGCGGACGCCACGTGCTTGCGGCCATCAGTGGCGGCGCCAGGCCAGGCGACGAAGATGTCGCCCGCGCCCACAGCACGGCTGTCGGCATGCATCGCAGCCTGCGGCGCACGCTCCTTCAGCCAGGCGGCCACCAGTTGGGGGGAAGTGAAAGTCAGCATGTTCAGAAGCTCTCGTCGACGCCCTGCGTCATCACAAGCGGTTTGACCGCCAGGTCGGGCGGTACGTTCATCATGCGCAGGGTCTGCTGCACGACTTCGCTGAACACGGGAGCCGCCGCCAGGCCGCCGAAATACTGGCCGTCGGTGGGCTCGTCGATCATCACGGCGACGATGATGCGCGGCTTCTCGATCGGCGCCATGCCGGTGAACCACGCACGATATTTGTTGCTGGCGTAACCCTTGCCGACCTGCTTGTGGGCCGTGCCCGACTTGCCGCCGACCGAATAGCCCACCGTTTGCGCGCGCGTGCCGGTGCCGCCGGGGCCGGCGGCCATCTGCAGCATCTTGCGAACGGCCAGCGCGTTCGACGGCGAGAACACCCGCACGCCGGCCGGCGGCTCGGAGTTCTTGAGGATGGTGACCGGAATGAGCGAGCCGTCGTGCGCGAACGAGGTGTACGAATGCGCCATCTGGAACAGCGAAGCCGACAGGCCGTAGCCGTAGGCCATGGTGGCCTGCTCGACCGGCTTCCAGGTCTTCCAGGGGCGCAGGCGGCCGGTCACCGCGCCGGGGAACTGGATCTGCGGCTTCTGGCCGTAGCCGAGCGCGGTGTAGGTGTCCCACATCTCGTGCGGGGTCATCTTCTGGGCGATCTTGAGCGCGCCCACGTTGCTCGACTTCTGGATCACGCCCTCGACCGTCAGCGAGCCGTAGTTGTGGGTGTCGCTGATGGTGAAGCCGCCGATCTGGTAGCGGCCCGGGGCGGTGTCGATCACCGTCGAAGGTTTCACCCGGCCGGCTTCCAGCGCCATGCCGACCGTGATGGGCTTCATGGTCGAGCCTGGCTCGAAGGTGTCGGTGAGCGCCCGGTTGCGCAGCTGCTCGCCGGTGAGGTTCTGGCGCTTGTCGGGCACGTAGCTCGGGTAGTTGGCCAGCGCCAGCACCTCGCCGGTGGTGGAGTCGAGCACCACCACGCTGCCGGCCTTGGCCTTGCGCGCGATCACGGCGTCGCGCAGCTTCTGGTAGGCGAAGAACTGCACCTTGCTGTCGACGCTGAGCTGGATGTCCTGGCCGTCGAGCGGCGGCACCAGCTCGCCCACGCCCTCGACCACGCGGCCCAGGCGGTCCTTGATGACGCGGCGCGAGCCGGCCTTGCCCGCCAGTTCCTTGTTGAACGCGAGCTCGATGCCTTCCTGGCCGCTGTCTTCCACGTTGGTGAAGCCCACCACGTGCGCGGCGGCCTCGCCCTCGGGGTACTGGCGCTTGTATTCCTTGCGCTGGTAGAGGCCCTTGATGTTCATCGCTGCGATCTGCTTGGCGATGGGCTCGTCGACCTGGCGCTTCACCCAGACGAAGGTCTTGTCCTCGTCCTCGAGCTTCTTGTCGAAGTCCTTCTGCGGCATCTCGAGCAGCTTGGCCACCTGCTTGAGCTTGGCGCGCACCTCGGGGTCGTCGCGCTCGATGTCTTCGGGAATGGCCCAGATGCTGGGCGCCACCACGCTGGAGGCGAGGATGAGGCCGTTGCGGTCGAGGATGCGGCCGCGGTTGGCCGGCATCTCGAGCGTGCGCGCGAAGCGCACCTCGCCCTGGCGCTGGAAGAAGCTGTTGTTGAACACCTGCACGTACGCGGCGCGGGCGGCCAGCATGACGAAGCCGAAGGCGATGCCGGCCACGATGAACTTGCTGCGCCACACCGGCGTCTTGCTCGCGAGCAAGGGGCTGGTGGTGTAGCGCACGCTGCGGTTGCCTCGGGTCATCGTGCGGCCCTCGCTGCGGTGGCGGGCTTGGCGGCCGGCTTGGCGCCCGCGGGCGTGGCCGGCGGCAGCGGCGCCACGGCCGGGATCACCGAGCCGTCGGGCCGCACGTACTGCGTGATGGCCGGCGAGGTGGTGCGCATCTGCAGCTGCTCCTTGGCGAGCTTCTCGACGCGCAGCGGCGTGGCCTGTGCGCGCTTCTCGACCTGCAGGCGGTCTCGGTCCAGCTCAAGGCGGCGGGCTTCCTGCTGCACGCGGTCGAGCTCGGTGTAGAGCTGGCGCGACTGGTACTGCGTGTGAACGAGGTACAGCGCCGTGGCAATGACAGCCAGCAGCAGCAGCAGGTTGATCCGGGCCATGATTAAAGAAGCTCCCCCAGGCTGCGCCACTGCGTGGCTGCGCCTTCCCCCTCGCAAGCGAGGGGGCGAGCGCCTTCGGGCGGCCGGGCGGCGCTCATGCGGCCTCCGTGCGTTCGGCCACGCGCAGGATCGCGCTGCGCGAGCGCGGATTGCCGCTCACCTCGGCCTGGGACGGCTTGATGCGCTCGAGCGCGTTCAGCCTCATCACCTTGGGGGCGGCAAAAGGCGCGCGGCGGTCGTAGACCTCCTTCGAGTGCTTGGCGATGAACTGCTTGACGATGCGGTCTTCCAGCGAATGGAAGCTGATCACCGCAAGCCGGCCGCCGGGCTTCAGCACGGAAAGGCTCGCTTCTAGCGCCTGTTGCAGCTCTTCAAGCTCGGCGTTGATGAAAATCCGAAAAGCCTGAAATGTGCGCGTTGCAGGGTTCTGGCCCTGCTCGCGGGTTTTGACCGTGCCAGCCACGAGCTCGGCCAGTTCGGTGGTGGTTGAAATTGGGCCCCGTTCTTGTCGGCGAGCAACAATCGCCTTTGCAATCTGAACAGCAAACCGTTCTTCGCCATAGTCACGGATCACCTCTGCAATCTGCTGGAGTTCGGCCGTTGCCAGCCACTCGGCCACGCTCTCGCCGCGCGTGGTGTCCATGCGCATGTCGAGCGGGCCGTCGAAACGAAAACTGAAACCGCGCACCGGGTTGTCGATCTGGGGCGAGCTCACGCCCAGGTCCATCAGCAAGCCGTCGACGCTCGCGTCGGGCAGTTCGCCCAGCGAGCGGAATCCCTGGTGGCGGATAGAAAAACGCGCATCGGAGATGCGCGCTGCTTCGGCCACTGCTTCCGCATCCTTGTCGAATGCGATCAGCCTGCCTTCCGGCGCCAGCCTGGAGAGGATTGCACGCGCATGCCCTCCCCGCCCGAAGGTGGCGTCCACATAGGTGCCGGTTGCCGCCGTGCTGCCGGAAAGAAGGGCTTCCACCGCTTCGTTCAGCAAGACGGTCGTATGGGTCCATGGGGTAGTCACGTGAATCCTCAGAACGCGAAGTCCTGAAACACATCCGGCATCTCGCCCTGGGTGGCCTCGGCCTCCTTGGCCTCGTAGGTGGCCTTGTCCCAGAGTTCGAAGTGGTTGCCCATGCCCAGCAGCAGCGTCTCGCGCGTGATGCCGGTGGCCGCGCGCAGTTCGGGCGACACCAGGATGCGGCCGGTGCCGTCCATCTCGACGTCCATGGCGTTACCCAGGAAGACGCGCTTCCACCACTGCGCCGACATCGGAAGCGCGGCAATGCGCTCGCGGAATTTTTCCCATTCGGGACGGGGGAACACCATCAGGCATCCGTGCGGATGCTTGGTGATCGTGAGCTGGCCGCCTGCCGTGGCGCTCAGGACGTCACGATGCCGGGTCGGCACGGAGAGCCGCCCCTTGGCATCCAGACTGAGCGATGAAGCGCCTTGAAACACGACCACGAAACCCCTGTGTTGGGAGTGCTGCGGCACCCGAAGGGGGCACTACCCGCACTTTTTCCCACTTAACTGCACTTTTTTGCACTGTAGCAGGAAACACTTCGGACGCAACTGGCCGTTCGGGGTATTTTTTGTAATGGAATCAACGACTTAGCGCCGATTCCAAATGCGTGGAATCGGCGAATTTCGTTGAGAATTAAGTACTTAGCCCACGCAGTGAAAGTGATGCGTGAAGGATTCCCCCGTTACAGGGGGAACCAAAGAGCGGCTTCAGAGGATGAAGCGCGAAAGATCTTCGTCGTGACTTAGTGCCGCGAGGCGCTGGTCGACATAGGCGGCATCGATGCGGATCGATTGGCCTTCAAGGCGGGTCGCGTCGAAGCTTACCTCATCCAGCAGGCGCTCCATCACCGTCGACAGACGGCGCGCGCCGATGTTCTCGGTGCGCTCGTTTACCTCGAAGGCGATGGTCGCCAGCCGGTTCACGCCTTCGGGTGTGAATTCGAGCGTCACGCCTTCGGTGGCCAGCAACGCCTGGTACTGCTTCACGAGCGACGCGCGGGTCTGCGTGAGGATGCTCTCGAAGTCCGACACCGAGAGCGACTGCAGCTCGACGCGAATCGGAAAGCGCCCCTGCAGCTCCGGGATCAGGTCGCTCGGCTTGCTCAGGTGGAACGCGCCGCTCGCGATGAACAGCATGTGGTCGGTGCGCACCACGCCGTACTTGGTGGTGACGGCCGTGCCCTCCACCAGCGGCAGCAGGTCGCGCTGCACGCCCTGGCGCGACACGTCGGAGCCCTGCGCTTCGCTGCGCGTGGCGACCTTGTCGATCTCGTCGATGAAGACGATGCCGTTCTGCTCGGCGTTGGCAATGGCCTGCGTGCGGATCTCGTCCTCGTTGACCAGCTTGGCGGCCTCCTCGTCGATCAGCAGGCGCATCGCCTCGCCGATCTTGAGCTTGCGGGTCTTGCGCTTGCCCTGCCCCAGCTGGCCGAACATGCCGCGCAGCTGCTCGGTCATTTCCTCCATGCCGGCGGGGCCCATGATTTCCAGCGGCGTGCGGGTCTCGGCGAGGTCGAGCTCGATCTCCTTGTCGTCGAGCTGGTGCTCGCGCAGCTTCTTGCGGAAGGCCTGGCGCGTGGGATTGGGCGCATCGAGCGCCGGGGGCGCGCCGGAGGCGCCGCGCGCCGGAGGCAGCAGCACGTCGAGGATGCGCTCCTCGGCGGCGTCCTCGGCACGCACGCGCACCTTGGCGCTCTCGGATTCGCGCGTCTGCTTGACGGCAATCTCGGCGAGGTCGCGAATGATGGAGTCCACGTCCTTGCCCACGTAGCCCACCTCGGTGAACTTGGTGGCCTCGACCTTGATGAAGGGCGCATCGGCCAGCCGCGCGAGGCGGCGCGCGATCTCGGTCTTGCCCACGCCCGTGGGGCCGATCATGAGGATGTTCTTGGGCGTGATCTCGTGGCGCAGCTTGTCGTCGACCTGCTGGCGGCGCCAGCGGTTGCGCAGGGCGATGGCCACGGCGCGCTTGGCGGCCGGCTGTCCGACGATGTGGTTGTCTAGCTCGGAGACGATTTCCTGGGGGGTCATGGACATGGTCAGAGCGCTTCCACGGTGTGGTTCATGTTCGTGTAAATGCAGATTTCTCCGGCGATCCCCAGCGATTTGCGCACGATCTGCTCGGCAGAGAGTTCTGTGTTCTCGATCAGCGCCTTGGCCGCCGACTGGGCATACGCGCCGCCGGAACCGATGGCGATCACGCCGTCTTCGGGCTCCAGCACGTCGCCGTTGCCGGTGATGATGAGGGAGGTGGTGGCGTCGGCCACGGCCAGCATGGCCTCGAGCTTGCGCAGCACGCGGTCTGTGCGCCAGTCCTTGGTGAGCTCGACCGCCGCGCGGGTCAGGTGGCCCTGGTGCTTTTCGAGCTTGGCCTCGAAGCGCTCGAAGAGCGTGAAGGCGTCGGCGGTGGCGCCGGCAAAGCCGGCCAGCACCTTGCCGTGATAAAGCCGGCGAACTTTGCGCGCCGTGCCCTTGATGACGATATTGCCGAGAGTGACCTGCCCGTCCCCGCCGATGGCGACCTGGTCGCCTTGGGGGGTCTTGCGGCGCACGCTCACGATGGTGGTGCCGTGAAACTGTTCCATCGAAGCCATCTGGGGATGGCCAGGGGCAATGCAACCCGCGGCAAGGCCGCCTGGCGCCTTAGTTTTTTCTAACCGCGACCGTGGCGTGATCGGTAATGCCTACCAGCGTGAACAGCGCGGCGATGAGCCGGTGCGCGTCGACGAACTGCACGCGCTCGCCGTTGGCGTCGCGCGTGCGCACCCAGCTCAGCAGCGCGCCGGCGGCGGCCAGGTCCATGCGCAGCAGCGCGGCGCAGGAAATGACGGGCGCCGCGGTGTGGCGCAGGTCGTTGTCGAGCCGCTGCCAGCTCGACAGGGACTCGCCCCGCAGGTCACCCGCCAGCGCTGCGAAACCGCTGTCGGTGGACGGGAAGCTCTCGGAATCGCCACCGACCGACAGCAGCGACCACACCGAACTGGGGCGGCTCGCCGGCGGAGCGGCCAGCGAGGCGCATTCGCCGCGCGGGTCTTGCCACGAGGGGGGCGACACCTCATAGGTGATGCAGTAGTTGAGCGCCACCAGCTCGAAATCGTCGGGCAGGTGCATCATGCGCAGCGCCGCCAGGTGCAGCTGCCACCAGACGTCTTCGGTGCTGCGGTCGTTGTTGGGCGCGGCCTCGGACAGCA
This sequence comes from Variovorax sp., assembly GCF_965279555.1. NCBI lineage: Bacteria > Pseudomonadati > Pseudomonadota > Betaproteobacteria > Burkholderiales > Comamonadaceae > Variovorax > Variovorax sp. The sequence goes on from NZ_OZ257247.1 coordinate 4,228,979, forward strand.
CGGCCAGCAGCTGGGCGGAACCCATGAAGCGCAGTTGCACCGGCGAATCGGCCCAGTGCGTGAAAAGCACCCGCAGCGGCGCTGCGGCGTCGGCGCCGATGGCGTTCAGGGCGCGCCAGTCGAGCGTCCAGACCGAGCCGGCCTTCGACAGCGCGCGCGTGAGCTCCACGAGGCCTTCGCGCCCGAGGTGCACTGGCGACACCCAGTCGGCGTGCGCGGAGCCTTCGGAGGCGGCGCCGGATTCTTCGCTGGCGGCCACGGCCTTGACGCTGCGGGCCAGTTCCTCTAGCGAGACCCAGTCGGGGCCCATGCGCCGCATGCGCTGCGCATAGCGCATGCGGGCGGCGGCGAACTTGGCGGCATCGCCGGTCGCGCGGTACAGGTCGAACAGGGCACGCCAGCGGCTGTCGTCGCGCTCGGCGGCGGGGCTGCCCTCGGCTTCGGTGGCCGGGGCGCTCTCGGAGGCCAGGGCCTGCAACAGGATGGCTTCGGCGCCGGTGTCGTCGCCGTGCGCGAAGCGGATGACAGCCTCCTCCAGCGCGCCGTCGTGCGCCAGCCGCGACAGCGGCGCCGGCGCCGCGCCTGCAGCCACAGCCGCGTCCCCGGCCGGCACCGCCGCGGCGGGCACGCCAACGCTGTGAGGCTGGTCGGTCTGGGTGTCGGGCGCATCGTCGGCACGCGCGGGCGGCAGCGTCTCGGCGCCGGCATCGGGCGGCGGGTTGACCAGCGCCTCGCCGTTCGGGCCGCGCCCCTTCCACCACTGCTGCGACATCTGCTGCTCGATCTCGTCGATCTTCTTGAGCGTGAGCGCGCGGCCTTCGAGCTTTTCCGAAGAGCTGTTGAGATTGAACGAAGACGGCGTGACGGTCGGGTCGAAGGCGTGGGCGGCGGCCTCGCGCTGGCGCAGCTTGCGCAGCATGTCGAACTCGCGGCGGCGCACGAAGTCGTTGCGCTGGCGCCGCTCGATCATCTCCTTGAGCATTTCCCTGTTGTAGGCCTGCTCGGGCAACGAAGAGTCCGACTGGGCGGGCTCATCCAGCTCCGACCAATCCTTCAGCGGATTGCGGACAAACTTGGCCACCTTGGAGAAAAGGCGGCCCGACTCTTCCTTTGCCATTCGACGAAAGCTTGCAGACGGGGGTTCTTGCGACCTTCTTCCCGATCAGTCCCCGAACATCTTCTGCTTGAGTTCCCGGCGCTGCTGCGCTTCGAGCGACAGCGTGGCCGTCGGGCGGGCCAGCAGGCGGCCGACACCGATGGGTTCGCCGGTTTCGTCGCAGTAGCCGTAGTCGCCGGCGTCGATGCGCTGGATCGACTGCTCGATCTTCTTGAGCAGCTTGCGCTCGCGGTCGCGGGTGCGCAGTTCGAGGGCGTGTTCTTCCTCGATGGTGGCGCGGTCGGCCGGGTCGGGCACGACCACCGTGTCTTCACGCAGGTGCTCGGTGGTCTCGCCGGCGTTCTCGAGGATGCCGCGCTTGAGTTCTTCGAGCTTCAGGCGGAAGAACGCCATCTGCTTTTCGTTCATGTACTCGTCGTCGGGCATGGCGATGACTTCGGCGTCGCTCAGCTCGTTGGCGGACTTGGTCTTCCAGTTGTTGACCAGCTTCGGGTCTTTCTTCACGGCCAGGGGCGGCGGCGGCACCAGCGCGGTGGAAGGTGCCTGCGAGAAGCTGGACTTGGCGGCGGTCGATGCCACCGATTGCGGCATCGAGGGAACGGTCAGTTGCGACAGCCGGGACACGCGGCCACCACGCGCAGCGGGTGCGGGCGTGGCGGTTTGAGCGGGAATCGAGGGTGTCGCCGGGGCGGAAGTGGAGGCGGCAGCCGTTTTTTTCATGGGGATCGGGGAAGCAGAAGGAACGGCAGCAGGGCGGCCGACGGGTTTGGATGACGAGGTACCCGCGCCTGCGCTCTTGGTTGCGGCAGTTGCAGGCTTGGCGGATTTCTTGGCAGCGGTCACGGCCTTGGCCGGTGCTGCCGCGGTCTTTTTGGGCGGCGCGCTTTTATCTTTCGCCGTGGGGCCCGGCACTGCGGCGGAAACCTTTTTTGCCGCAGGTGCAGCCTGCTTCGCAGCCGCCACCTTCTTTGCGGCGGGCTTGGTTGCTGGCGTGGCCTTGGCGGCGGGTTTCTTCACGGTGACTGGCTCCTTGGTCGAACTGGAACGCGCTTTCACTGGGTGTCTCCTCCCATGGGAACCGGTTGCGGCTTTCACGCCGCGCCGGCTCCACGTTGTCGGGGTGCTCGCCAACGGCGAACCCCGGGGTTATACCCCCGAAAGCCCACCAGAAACGTGCGGCGCCCCGTGCCGGATGCCACATCCTGTCCGCTGGGACGGGGTATGGCTGCCGGAACAGGCGCGCGATTGTATAGAGAACTCGAAAGCGCGGGCGATGTGTCCGGGTGCCGGTCGCGTCCATTAGCATCGCGCGGCGCCGCTGGAGAGGGTGGCGCTGGCCGGCCATTGCCCTTTGGCAGCGCGGGCCATCCGATCATTCGACAAAAGAAAGCAAGTCTTGAGCAAGAAAGCAGCAGTATTGGGCGTCCTGGCCGCAGCCATTGCGGTGGCCTACGGGGGCAGCACCTGGTGGGCCGGTTCGCAGGTCAAGTCGCGTTACGACACCGCATTCGAAGAACTTCCGAAGCAGACCGCGCTGGTGCGCGTGGTGGAGCGCAGCTACGACCGCGGCTTCCTCGGTGCCGTCAGCACCGTGACGCTCGAAATCGGCTGCGCGCCCGACGCCGCGGCCGCAGCCGCCGCGCAGAAACCCGCCGCCGGCGAGGAACCCGACGAAGAGCTGGAGGAAGAAGCCGAAGCCGCGCCGCCCAAGCCGCTGCGCTTCACCATCCGCGACACCATCCACCACGGCCCGCTGGCCGGCGGCACGCTCGCCGCGGCCACCATCGACAGCGAACTGGTGCTCGACGCCAAGACCCAGGCCGACGCCAAGAAGCTGTTCGGCGAGGCCAAGCCGCTTACCGCCCGCACCAAGGTCGCCTTCAGCGGCGCCTTCACCAGCGACCTGACGGTGGCGCCCGCCAGGCTCGCCGAAGACGGCAAGGGCCAGATGGCATGGCAGGGTGCGCAGCTGCGCATGGACGTGAACGCCGCGCGCACCCAGGTGCGCTACGAGCTGACGATGCCCGGCTTCGACTTCAACGACACCCGCAGCGGCCTGACCATGAAGATGGGCAAGCTCACGGCCAAGGCCGACATGGACAGCAGCGCCGGCTGGTTCCTGGCCACCGGCAAGACCGAGGGCCGCCTAGACACGCTCGAATTCGCTGCCCCCAAGGGCCTGGGCGCGGGCAACGGCGACGACACCACGCCGCGCAAACCGCTGCCGACCGTGCTGCTGCAGGGCATCGACCTGGTGGGCGGCGCCAGCATCAAGGACGGGCTCTACGCGTCCGAAGGCACCCTCAGGGGCGCCGGCAAGATCGGCGCCACCAGGATCGACAAGTTCGAGCTCACCAGCAGCGCGCGCCGCATCCATGCCGCCGGCTACAAGAAACTGGCCGACGCCTGGATGCAGTCGAGTGCCGCCAACGGCTGCGGCAAGGGCGGCAGCAAGGCTTCCCAGGCCGCCATGAGTGCGCTGGTGGACCAGCTTTCGCCGGATCTCAAGGCCATGGCCAAGTACGGCCCTGAAGCCGGCATCGACAAGATGCTGGTCGAAATCGACGGCAAGCGCGGCGAACTCGGCTACACGGCCAGCATGGCCGGCGTGACCGACGAAGACCTGCAATTGCCCGGCACCGCGCTGCTGCTCAAGCGCGGCGTGCTCAAGGCCAATGCGCGCCTGCCGATGCAGTGGATCGAGAAGCTGGCCGCAACCGGCGCCGAGAGCGGCCAGACGCCCCCGCCCGAAACCGTGGCGCTGCTGGTCGCCCAGGGCGAGCAGAGCGGCTTCGTGAAGCGCGACGGCGACGACGTGACCGGCCAGGTCGAGTTCAGCGACGGCAACCTGAAGATCAACGGCAAGCCGCTGGGCGGGCTGGGCAAGTAGCAGGATATGTCTCCCTCCCCCGCTGGGGGAGGGCGGGGCGGGGGCACGACGGCCTCCCGAAAAGCATGGCGCCTGTTCGCAGGCCCGCCCCCATCCCGACCTTCCCCCAGCGGGGGAAGGAGCAAGTCAGGGCCTCAGACCAGGCACTGTTCGAGGCCCTGCTCCAGAATCTCGCGCGGCAGCTCGATGCCGATGAACACCATGCGGCTCTGGCGCGCCTCGTCCTTGCCCCACTCCGGGCCCAGGTCGCTGCCCATGAGCTGGTGCACGCCCTGGAAGATCACCTTGCGCTCGGTGCCCTTCATGTTCAGCACGCCCTTGTAGCGCAGCATGCGCGGGCCGTAGATGTTGACGATCGCGCCCAGGAAGTCTTCCAGCTTGGCCGGGTCGAACGGACGGTCGGCCTTGTAGACGAAGCTCTTCACGTCGTCGTCCGTGTGGTGGTGGTGCCCGTGGCCGCCTTCGTGCTTGTGCGAGGGATGGTCGCAGTGCTCGCCATGCGCGTGGTCATGGTCGTGATGGTCGTGGTCGTCTTCCTTCAGGAAGTCGGGGTCGATGTCGAGCTTGGCGTTCAGGTTGAAGCCGCGCAGGTCGAAGATGTCCTTCAGCGGCACGTCGCCGAAGTGCGCCTTCTGCTGCGGCGCGCGCGGGTTCATGTGCTTCAGGCGGTGAATGAGCGCATCGGTCTCTTCGGCCGACACCAGCTCGCTCTTGCTGATGAAGATCTGGTCGGCAAAGCCCACCTGGCGGCGCGCTTCCTGGCGGTCGTTGAGCTGCTGCGGCGCATGCTTGGCGTCGACCAGCGTGAGGATCGAGTCGAGCAGGTAGCTCTCGGCGATCTCGTCGTCCATGAAGAAGGTCTGCGCCACCGGGCCGGGGTCGGCCAGGCCGGTGGTCTCGATCACCACGCGGTCGAAGTCCAGCAGGCCCTGGCGCTTCTTGGCGGCCAGCAGCTGCAGCGCCTCGCGCAGGTCTTCGCGGATGGTGCAGCAGACGCAGCCGTTGCTCATCTGCACGATCTGCTCCTTCGACTCGGTGACGAGGATGTCGCTGTCGATGTTCTCTTCGCCGAACTCGTTCTCGATGACCGCGATCTTCTGGCCGTGGGCCTCGGTCAGGATGCGCTTGAGCAGCGTGGTTTTGCCAGAGCCGAGAAAGCCGGTGAGGATGGTCGCGGGAATGAGGGCCATGTGGGGAGTGCTCCGGAAGCGGAAAACAGGAAAAGGGGCGAAAAAAGACTTGGCAGGCAGTTTAGCCAATGCCACTGAGTTGCGTTGCCGGCAGGGTCAAGCCGGCTTCCGGACCACCACCAGGCCCTTCAGGTACTCCCCTTCCGGGAACTCGATGGTCATCGGATGGTCGGGCGCCGCGCCCAGCCGCTCGGCGATGTAGCCGTCCACGCCGGCGTCGATGCCGGCCGAGGCCACGATCTTGTGGAACAGGTCGGCGCTGATGCCGCCCGAGCAGGAGAAGGTCAGCAGCACGCCGCCCGGCTCCAGCAGCTTGAGCGCCAGGCGGTTGATGTCCTTGTAGGCCCGTGCCGCGCGCTCGGCATGCGCCACCGTGGGCGCGAACTTGGGCGGATCGAGCACGATGGCGTCGAAGGTGCGGCCCTGGTCGATGAACTCGCGCAGCACCGTGTTCACGTTGGCGTCGAGGAATTCGGTCTCTATGCCCTGCCCCTCGAAGCCGTTCAGCGCCAGGTGGCCGCGCGCGCGCTCCAGCGCGGGCAGCGACGAATCGACCGACACCAGCTGCGCGCCCTGCAGCGCGTTCGCCGCCTTAAGCCCCGCGAGCGCCGCGACGGTGAAGCCGCCCGTGTAGCAGAAGCAGTTCAGCACGCGCCGGAAGCGCCGGTGCTGCGCCAGTTCGGCAAAGCGCTGGCGGCTGTCGCGCTGGTCGAGGTAGAAGCCGGTCTTGTGGCCGGTCGCGATGTCGAGCGACAGCTTCCAGCCATGCTCGCGAATGACGATTTCGGTCGGGCCTTCGCCGCGCAGCCAGCCGGTGACGGGCTTCAGGCCTTCGCGCTCGCGGCCGCTGGCGTCGGAGCGCTCGTAGAGCTTGGCGAGGCCCGTGGCCTTGAGCAGCGCGTCGGCCAGCACGTCTTTCCAGCGCTCGACGCCGGCCGACAGAAACTGCGCCACCAGCGTGTCGCCGTAGCGGTCGACGATCAGCCCCGGCAGGCCGTCGGCCTCGCCGTGCACCAGCCGCACGCCGTCGCTCTGCAGATCGAACAGGCCGCGCGCGGCCACGGCGCGGGCGCACACCGACGCGAGGAAGGCGGAGTCGATGCGCTGTGTTTCGACGAAGCTCCAGGCCCGCGCGCGGATCTTTGAAATGGGGCTGAAGGCGGCCCACGCCAGGAAGGCGCCGTCGTGCGACTCGACGCGCACCGTCTCGCCGGAATCGGCACCGCCGCGCGCAATGGCGGATTCGAAGACCCAGGGGTGGCGGCGCTGCATCGAGCGCTCTTTGCCGGGTTTGAGGCGAAGGGTTTTCATTGGTTGTTGCTTATTTGTCGTTCTCTGGCTTGGCCTTCGCGCGCGGATGCGCAGCGTCGTACACCTTGGCCAGGTGCTGGAAATCCAGCCGCGTATAGACCTGCGTGGTCGAGATGTTGGCGTGGCCCAGCAGCTCCTGCACCGCGCGCAGGTCGCTGCTCGACTGCAGCACGTGGCTGGCAAAGGAATGCCGCAGCATGTGCGGATGCACCGGCGCCGCGAGGCCGGCCTTGAGGCTGCGCTCGCGCAGCAGCTTCCACACCGCCTGCGACGACATCCGCACGCCCTTGGCGCTTATGAAGAGCGCGGCGGCGGCCTGCGGGTCGCGCAGGTGCGAGGTTGCCAGCGCGGCGCAGTCGCCGCGCACCGCGAGCCAGTCGCGCACCGCCTCGGCCGCTTTGCTACCCATCGGCACGATGCGGCGCTTGCTGCCCTTGCCGAGCACGTTGGCATCGCCCGCGTCGAGGTCGACCCAGCCGCGCGCGGTGCTGCTCGCCTGCGCGTCGAGCCCCGTGAGCTCGCTCACGCGCAGGCCGCAGCCGTAGAGCATTTCGACGATGGCGCTGTCGCGCGCCTCGGTCCACGGGTCGGCCTCGGGGTCGTACAGCTCGGCCAGGCGCACCGCGTCGTCCACGCCCAGCGCTTTAGGCAAGGGCTTGCCGGCCTTGGGCGCATGCACGTCCTGCACGGGGTTGAAGCCGACCAGCCCTTCATGGCCGAGCCAGCGGTAAAAGCTGCGCCAGCACGAAAGCACCAGCGCAATGCCGCGCGGCTCGCGCCCCGCGCCGTGCAGCTGCGCCATCCAGCGGCGGATGTGGGCGGTCTGCACGCGGTCCAGCGGAAGCTTCGCCTCGGCGGCGTTGTCGGTCAGCGACTTCAGGTGGAAGGCGTACAGCTCGACCGTGCGCGCCGCGAGCCGGCGCTCGACGCGCACATGCTCGAGGTATTTTTCGACCCAGCCGGAAGCTGCGGAAGCGGCCGGCGTCGCGGGCCCGGAAGGCTCAGAAGAGGAAGCCACGGAAGACATTGTTCACGATGGCCGCCGGCTCGCGCAACGCGCCCTTCGAAAACGGCCCCAGCGCGTTCCAGCAGGAAGTGGGCGCCGCTGCGTACTGCACGTCGAAGATCCGGTCGAAACCGCTCATCTTCACCAGGCGCTCGACGCGCCACATGTGGAACGGCTCCGACACGATGACCACGCTGCGCACGCCGGCCGCCTCCAGCAACGGGCGCGACAGCGAAAGATTAAGGCGCGTGGAGGTGGAAGCGGGCTCCAGCAGCATCGGCCCGGCGTAGCCCGCGGCAACGGCGCGCTCCTGCATCGCGGTGGCTTCGGTGCGGCCATCTTCGGAATCCACGCCGCCGGAGAAGGCGAGCTGCTTCACGAGGCCGGTCCTGGCCATTGCCACCGCCGTGTCGACCCGCCCCGAGAGACAGGGGTGCGGCTTGCCGTCCAGGTAGGCGCGGCTGCCGAGCACCAGGGCGGCATCGGCCGCACGCTGTGGCGGGTTGGCCAGCAGCGCCTCTGCGTGCCGCCAGATGAATACGCCGATGGCTGCGTAGGCCAGCACCCCGACCAGCAGCCCGCCGAACAGCAGGACCTGCCAGGGCCGCCGCAACCAGCGCGGGCGGCTCAAGGACGCAGCCGCGACAGCCCGCCCGACGCCAGCTCGGCGATGCGCTCGAGGAAGTCGGTGCCCATTTCGGAGTTGAAGCGCTGCGCGTCGGGGGACGCCAGCACCAGCATCCCGAAGGCCGGCGACTCCGCGTCGGCGCGCAGCGGAATCAGCGCGATCGACATGGCCGACTGCGGCTCCGGCAGCCAGTTCGCCGCCTCGAAGCCAGAGTTGAGCCCGCAGTACGGCGAGGTCAGCGAGGTGGCCAGCGCCTTCACGTCGTCGCTCACCCACTGGGCATAGGCCTCGTTGAGGTATTCACTGCTGCAGTCCCACACCTTGATGGCCGTCTGCGGCACCAGGAACAGCGACTGCAGGTCGACCGCGATGCGGTACGGAAGGCTGCGCGGGTCGCGCGTGGTCAGCAGGCCGCTGGTCCAGCGCTGCAGGCGATCGGCAATGACGACGTTTTCGGTGCCGTGGCGCACCATGTCCATCAGGCGATGCTCCAGCGCCTTGATCTTTTCGCGCAGCATCTCGGCCTGGCGCTCCTGCAGGCTCACGGCGCGGTTGCCGTGCGGGCTGGTGAGCTGCACCTGCGCCAGCAGCTGGGCATGGCGCTCGAAGAAGTCCGGCGTGTTCGCCAGGTAGTTGGCGATGTCGTCTTCGGTGATCGGGTTCATGGCGTTGGCGTCGTTGTTGTTCGTGAAGTTGGTCGTCATGGCAGCTCCGGCACCTCGATGTCGCCTTCGAACACCGTGGTGGCCGGCCCGGTCATGAGCACCGGCTGGCCTTCGCCCTGCCATTCGATGGTGAGAATGCCGCCGTGCGTCTGCACGTCGACCCGGCGGTCCAGCAGCCCCAGCCGGATGCCCGCCACCACCGCCGCGCAGGCGCCGGTGCCGCAGGCCAGCGTTTCGCCGGCGCCGCGCTCGAACACCCGCAGCCGGATGTGCGCGCGGTCGACCACCTGCATGAAGCCCGCGTTCACCCGCTGCGGAAAGCGCGGATGGTGCTCGATCTGCGGGCCCTGCTCGGCCACGGGAGCCGTGTCGACGTTGTCGACCACCTGCACCGCGTGCGGATTGCCCATCGACAGCACCGCTACCGAAACGATAGCGCTGCCCGCGTGCGTGCCAAGGGCGAGATGCCATTTCTGCCACGCGCCCTCGGGCTGCGGGTCGAGCCCTGCGGTGTCGAAGGGCACGCGCTCGGTCTCGAAGACCGGGGCGCCCATGTCGACCGTCACGCGGCCGTCGGCGCCCATGCGCGGCTCGATCACGCCGGCCAGCGTCTGCACGCGCACGGTGTCCTTTTCGGTCAGCTTGTGTTCGCTGACGAAGCGCATGAAGCATCGCGCGCCGTTGCCGCACTGCTCCACTTCGCCGCCGTCGGCGTTGTGAATGACATATTGGAAGTCGACCCCCTCGGCCGGCGAAGGGCGCACCGTGAGGATCTGGTCGGCGCCGACGCCGAAGTGGCGGTCGGCCAGAAAGCGGTATTGCGCGGCGCTGAGGCCCAGCGTGCCGCGCGTTTCGTCCAGCACGACGAAATCGTTGCCGGCTCCCTGCATCTTGGTAAAGCGGATTCGCATCCGGGGATTATCGCCACCGGCACTGTCCCTGGCGACCACGGGCCCAAGCCCGTGGCCATGCAGACGGAACGATCAGCCCTTGATGAACGCCAGCAGATCGGCGTTCACCTGGTCGCCGGCGTGGGCCACGGCTTCCTGCCGCGCTCGTTCTGAGTCCCGACCGCCCCTTACGATTCCCCCCAAAAGGAGAGATACACGCATGAGCCAATGGAAAGCGCTGGAACCACTGATCGTCGAGGATGCCCTTTGCGCGCTGCGCGCACTGTTCGACGAAAACCCCGACGAGCAGTTCTACGCCGCCGCCTTCCAGGGCATGTACCGCGAGCTCGACGGCCCGATCTACCTGCCCGCACTTTCCGCCAACAGCGTGAGCGCCCGCGAAGACGAGCCATCAGGCGATTTCTGGTCGGCCGAGTGGAACCCGCCCGACTGGCGCTGGGACGAAATCCAGTTCGCCAGCGCCGCGCTGAATGCGGCTGCCGACACCGCGTGCGAGATCACGAGCAACGACACGCGCGAAGCCTGGCTGCTGGCAGAGCGGGAATGCATCGACATGCTCGTTTCCGCGGCGCGGAAGATCCGCGAAGCGCTGGGCAACGCACCGCAGCTCGCGCCCGGTTTCGTGGTCTTTCTGCATGACGAAGAGAACGGCCTCGACCTGGCGCGCCGCAGCATCGGCGATGCTGCCTTCGGAGCGCTCTTCCCCAAGGAAGCGGTGGCCGAGCAGGAACGCCAGCGCGTCGCAGCGTTGCCCGTCGAAGAGCGGGTGGGCTGGCTGATCGGACGGCTTGGCCGCTTCGATGGCCGGCCGGTCGATAGCGAGGATGCAGGGAAATGGCTGGTCGACATCGGCGCGCCCGCCGTACCCGCGCTGCTCGAATTGCTCGCCCGCCCACGCGGCAAGCTCGGCTGGGAGGCCGCCCGGATGCTCGGGCACATCGGCCTCGCCACGCCCGAAGTGCTTGCCGCGCTGCGCAACAAGCTGCACGCGCCCGGCGACAAGTCCACGCACGACTGGTGCGCCGCAACGCTGGCCTATCTGGGCGACAGCGATTGGCTCTTCGAACAACTCGCCGCGTGGCACGACGATGCGGAGCGCGCCGCCGTCGCTGTTCGCGGACTGTGCGCGCCGTACTCGGCCTTTCGCGACCCGACGCCCGTGACGCTCGACTACCGGCCCCTCGAAACGCTGCTTTCGCGCTGCGCCGCCATCGCCGAAGTCGTGCACGAAAAACTCAGCCCCGGCAGCAGCTATTGCACCCTGCGCCCCGGCGAAGTCGGCGAGGCGCTGCGCGGCATGGTGTCGCCGCACGCCTTCGTGCGCCGGCATGCGGTCTGTGTGGTCGACGACCGGGGTCTGGGCCCGGCCGCCGGCGAACGCATCCTGCCGGCTCTCGCGGATCGCCTCGCGCATGACGAGGATGCCGACGTGCGCTGGCAGGCCGCTCGCAGCCTGGTCGCCTGGAAGCGCGCAGCCCTTCCCTGGCACGCGGTGGTGCAGCGCGCGGCCCTGCACGATGCAGATGACAGGGTGCGCGAAGCCGCGCGGGAATGCCTCGCCGCGCAAGGCGACGCCGACGACGACCAAGGCGCGTGAGGCGCCTTGCGGCGCAGGCCCCCGCCCGCGCGGCTGCGCTCGGCCCGCCGCGCGCATCCAGCCCCTGCAGTTGCGCGGTGATCACCATCCAGCCCGGGTACTCATTCGAGTTCGGATCGCTGGCCGCGCCCTTGGGGCTGTGCGCCGGCTTTCGACTATCTTCAGCGCATGCCTCTCGCCGCCGCGCCGCCCACCCTTCTCCCCTCGGGGTTTGCGCAGGGGTTTGCAGGCCGATGAAGTTCCCGGCCTTTCTTTTCTCGCTGCTCGTCTCCAAGCTGGCCGACCAGATCCTGCTGTTCCTGGTGCCGCTGGTGGTGTTCCAGGTGACGCAGGACGTGGCGTGGTCCGGCTATGCCTTCGCGGCGGAGACCTTTCCGCGCTTCCTGTCGTTCCCCATCTGCGGCGCGCTGTGCGACCGGATCTCGCCGATCAGGCTGCTGCGCGGCAGCCAGATCTTTCGCGCGCTGGTCTGCGTGCTCGGCGTGCTGGGCAACGAGGCGCTGGGCGGCATCGGCTGGCTGGTGGGCCTGTCGGCGGTGTGCGGCGTGCTGACCACCCAGGGCGTCATGGCGCGCGAGGTGATGCTGCCGCAGATTGCAGGCAACGGCCACGGCTTCGACAAGGTGCTGGCCTATGCGCAGACGGCCGAGCAGACCGGCATGGTGCTCGGGCCGCTCATTGCGGCGGCGCTCTTTGCCTTCTGGCCCTGGCAGGCGGTGGTGGGCGCGGCGGCCGCCCTCTTCCTGCTGGCGGATGTCGCCACCGCGTACTGGCGGCGCGGCAACCCGATGCAGCTGCATGAACCGCAGGTCGCCAAAGGCCACTTCCTGCAGCCGATCAAGACCGCCCTCGGCCATCTGCTGCACCTGCCCGGCCTGCTGCGGCTGACCGGGCTCACGGCCGGCGTGAACCTGATGCTCGGCACCACGCTCGCGTCTTCCGCCGCGATGGTCACCGGGCTGCACCATCGCTCGGCCACCTACTACGCGGGGTTGCAGACGCTGGGCGCCGTCGCCACCATCGTGATCCTGCTGAGCATCATCCGGGGGTCGTTCGCGCTGAAGAAGATGGGGCTCACCGCCTACCTGCTGATCTTCGGCGGCGGCCTGCTCACGGCCGTCAGCACCAGCCACTGGGGCTATGCGGCCGGCTTCCTGCTGGTGATCGGGTTCGACAAGATGTTCAGCATCTACATCCGCATCCACCGCCAGCGGATCATTCCGGCGCACGACTACGGCAAGACCACCGGCGTGATCGTGCTGCTGAACAACCTGACGCAGCCGCTCGCGGGCCTGCTGGTCGGCGCCTTCGCCGATGCGACGCAGACGCGCATGGTGATCTTCGGGCTGTGCATGCTGGTGGGCGCCATCGGCATCGCGGCCGCCCTTGCCAGCCGAAGCAGCAGCGCTACAGCACCTTGACCGCGCGGCCGATGAACTGGATCGGCCCGGTCGGGCGGTCGATGGGCGAGCCGTTCTCGGGTTCCAGCGTGAGCTCGAACAGCTGGTTCGGCTCCAGCGGCGGCAGCTTGTCGATGGGAATGCGCAGCGTCTGGCCCTGCTTGACCAGCCCCAGCGACACCGGCCCGCGCCACTGATCGGCCTTGGTCCAGAACTGCAGCGTCTTCTGCGGCGGCACCTCCATCGTGCCCAACGGCACCAGGCTCAGCTGGCGCGACGACGTGGTCTGGATCACCCAGCCCGGCGACTTGTCCTGCGGGGCGACCAGCACCACCATGTACTGCGGCGTGGGCGGCGGGCGGGTGACGAGCACGGCCACCATCAGCGCCGCAGCGGCAAAGCCGCCGGCAGCCAGGCCGCGCCAGAGCTGCAGGTTGTTCCACCAGCTCGCGAAGCCCGATGCGCGCGCCGGCTGCCCGGCCTTCGGTGCGGCGGCAGCGGCGGCGGCGGCAGCAGCAGCAGCAGCAGCAGCACTGCCCAGCGTGCGCTCGATGCGCGACCACAGCGCGGGCGACGGATCGGCCGGTGCCGCGAGCGAGGCCAGCGGCAGCAGCCGGGCTTCCCACGCCTGCACCGCATCGCGCAGCGCGGGCTCGTCGCGCATGCGGGCTTCCACCGCCGCGCGTGCGTTGGCCGACAGCGTGCCCAGCACGTATTCGCCGGCCAGCGCGTCGATGTCTTCGAAATTGCCGAAACTGGAAGAAGCGGTGCCGCTACTCATGCCATGCACTCCCGCAGCGCGCGCATGCCGCGCTGGATCCAGGCCTTGACCGTGCCCAGCGGCGTCTGCAGCCGCTCGGCGATTTCGCCGTGCGAGCAGCCTTCCACATACGCATAGAGGATGCAGTCGCGCCGCGCCGGCTCCAGCCCGCCCAGGCAGCCTTCGAGCCTGCCGAGGTCCGCGCGCAGTTCGAACGGGTCGGCGGAGGTGGTGTAGGCCGCGAGCGCAGCCTGGTCGTCGATGGCCTCGGCCGCGTCTTCGCTCACGTCCACCTGGCGTGCGCCGCTGCGCACCATGTTCAGCGCGGCATTGCGCACCACGCTGTAGATCCAGCCCCGGCCTTCGCCGCGCGCCGGGTTGAAGGTTTCCGCGCGCTGCCAGATGCTGATGAAGGCGTCGTGCAGCACGTCTTCGGCCTGCTGGCGCTGGCGCACGATGCGCAGCGCCACGCCCATCAGGTAGCGGCTTTCGCGCTGGTAGAGCTGTTGCAGGGCCTGACGGTCACCGCGTGCGCAGGCCATGAGGGCGGCGTCGTAGTCGAAGGGCGAGGTGGGTGGCGGGTTCTGCACGGCCCGATGGTAGTGGAGCCGGCGGCCCCGCCGCCGAATCGCCCCCCGATCAGGACGCCTTCCAGAAGATGTAGTCGGCCTGGTACTGCACCACCTGCTTCTGGCCCTTGGTGGCCGGCGTGCACGGCACGGCCGCCGGCGCCACGCCGCCTTGCAGCGCCACGCGCTGGATGTACGTGACGCCCGTCATGGCGCCGCTGCCCGTGGCCGGGTTGGCCTTCACCAGCTGGTACGGCAGGCTGGTCGGGCCCGAGGGCGCGACCGCCAGTTGCGTGGCCGTGAGCTTCGAGCCGTCCATCGACTCCCAGGTGGCCGGCGGGCCGTAGTACTTGCCGACCTGCTTGCCGCCACGATCCCACAGCTTGGCGTCGGGGCCGACGAACACCCACTCGGTCTGGCCCGGGGCATTGGCCTTGTCGCGGCACTCGTAGGTGATGTCGCCCTTGCCCACGGTTTCCATCGCGACCTTGTTGCCGGCCGGCACCTGGATGGTGGGCGGCAGGCTCGACTGATTGAAGGCCGGGGTCATCGACATCGAGCCGCAGGCGGCGAGCACCGCGGCAGCGGCGGAAACGGCGCCGAGAACGGCGAGCGAACGGGCGGGACGGGAGGTGTGCATGGAATTTCTCCTGGGTTGTAGAAGGTCAGCAGCTCCTCGCTGCTGAGGGGTCTACACGCCAGGGGCGGGTTTGGATGCAGCCTCACGAAAAAAATTCTCCGGCGCGCCAACCCCGCCCCATCCCGGCCCTCCGAGCGGCCGGCGCACGTTCAGCGTTCTTTCAGCATCGCTTCAGCTTGTGCCAAGCCTGGGTTTCTATCGTGCCCCGAAGGCTGCTGCGTGGTGCGGCAGCCGACTTCGATCAGGGACGACATGAACTCTCGGTATCTGCATTCCTCGCCTCCGACTTCCAACCGTCCATGCGGGCTCCGGCGGGCCTGGCGGCTGGGCCTTTGCGCCAGCGCCACCGCGGCGTTGGCCGCATGCGGCGGCAGCAACAGCGGCAGCGACATTGGCATCGGCAGCTGGCTCAGCAGCAACGGCAGCAACAGCGGCAATGTCAGCAGCGCGGGCGGCGGGCAGGAAAGCATCGCCCCGGGCGATGTCTACAAGGCCGAGATCCGCCGCACCGCCCATGGCATTCCGCACATCGAGGCCAGCGACGAGAAGGGCATCGGCTACGGCGTGGGCTATTCGTACGCGCAGGACAACTTCTGCGTGCTCGCAGAGCATTTCGTCACCGTGCGGGGCGAGCGGTCCCGCTACTTCGGCGAAGGGGCCTTGCCCGCATCGGGACAGGGCACCCTGCCCGCCAATGTGACCTCCGACCTGTTTTATCGCCATCACAACGACGAGGCCAAGGTGCGCGCGGCCTGGAACGCCTACAGCGAACCGGTCCAGGCGATGTTCAAGGGATTCGCCGCGGGCTTCAACCGCTACCTGCGAGAAACGGGGGCAGAGGCATTGCCGTCGAGCTGCAAGGGCGCGACCTGGGTGCGTGCGGTTGAAGACACCGACCTCGTGCGACTGATGCGCGACTACGCCGCGCTCAATGGACTGGCCGACACCGCACCCTTCCTGGCCCAGGCTTCGCCGCCCCAGCGCGGCGGCAGTACCGCACAAGACGCGCCGCGGATTTCTGGCGCGACCGCGCTCCAGGCCCTGGTGCAAAAGCCCAGCACGGGCAGCAATGCCATGGCATTGGGCAGCGACGCCACCGCCAACGGGCGCGGCATGGTGCTGGGCAACCCGCACTTTCCCTGGGCCGGCGTGCTTCGCCTGTACCAGCTGCACCTGACCATTCCCGGACGCATGGACGTGATGGGCGCCAGCCTGCCCGGCCTGCCGATGGTGGGCATCGGCTTCACGCGCGACTTTGCCTGGACGCACACCACGAACACGGCGGCGCGCCTCACCTTCCACCAGTTGCGCCTGGACCCTGCGGACCCCACGCGCTACATGGTGGATGGGCAAAGCAGGCCCATGGAGCGCAATGTGCTGAAGGTCGACGTACGGGAGCTCGACGGGCGCATCGCGGCACGCGAACACGCCTACTACACCACCGACTTCGGCACCGTCATCGCCCATGGGCCGCTGCGCTGGGACAGCCAGCACGCCTACACCGTTCGCGATACCAATACGGAGAACCACCGCCTGGCCGACCAGTGGCTGGCCATGAACCGGGCCCGCTCGCTCGACGAGATGAAAGACGCGGTGCTGCGCATCGTGGGCAACCCGTGGAACAACACACTGGCGGCAGATGCCTCCGGGCGCACGTTGTTCATGAGCGCAACGCCCACGCCGAATGTCTCCGGGCAAATGCTGGCCGACTGCCAGGCCACCGACTCCGACGCGTTGAAGGACCTCCCCGCCCCCGTGCTGCGAGGCGACACGATGCGCTGCCAATGGGCGAACGATCCCGCCGCGCCGCAGGCCGGCATCTTTGCAGGCAAGGCTCTGCCGCTGCTGGAGCGCCGCGACTACGTCCAGAACTCGAACGACAGCGCCTGGCTGACCAACCCGCAGGCTCCGCTCGAAGGCTTCTCTCCGCTGGTGAGCATCGAGGGCTCCCGGCAAGGCTTGCGCACACGTCAAGGCCTGTCGTGGCTGCAGACCGCCCTGCAGCCGCGCAACGGGGTGCCTACGCGACGCGTATCGCAGGACCAGGTCGAGGCCATGGTGCTGGACAACCGCGTGTACCTGGCAGAGCTGGTGCTCGACGACATGCTCTCGCTATGTCCCGGCGGCAGCAGATCGCCAGAAGTCACTGCCGAGATGAGCCAGGCATGCTCGGCGCTCAAGTCATGGGACCGCACGGCAGGCCTGGATGCCGGCATCGGCTATGGGTACCTGGAAGATTTCGCGCTGTCGTTCCTGCAGCAGAGCCCCGACGTCTGGCGCGTGGCTTTCGATCCCGCCGATCCCGTGAACACGCCGCGTGGCCTGCGCGTGGAACAGCCCGAGGTGGCGGCCCAGGTGCGTGCGGCCATGGAGGCCGCGGTGCGCAACGTTGCAGCCAAAGGCTGGACTGCGGACCGGCGCTGGGGAGACATCCAGGGCGCGACGCGGGGCGGGCGGCGCATCCCGGTCCCCGGCGGACATGAGGAACTGGGCGTGTACAACATGATGATGAGCGTCGATGCCACCGGAAACGGCCTGCGCGAAGCCGTGCATGGGACCAGCTACCTACAGTCGGTAGGGTTCACGGCGGAGGGTCCGCGCGCCAGGGCATTCCTCGCCTACTCCCAGTCGACCGACCCCGGCTCCCCCTGGTTTGCCGACCAGACCGAGCTGTTTGCCCGCCGCGAATGGGTGGAACTTCCCTTCACGCGTGCAGAGATCGACGCGCAAAGAGACGTGACACTCAAAGTGATTGCCGAGTGAGCCTGCGACCACCATCGACACTGGAAATCAACCGATGAAAACTCTTCCCGTTGTTCTCACGACCCTCGGCGCAGTGCTGTGCGCACCATGGGCCCATGCTCAAGATGCGCACAGCGAGCATCGAAAGCAGGCCGAGGCCGCGCAACCCGCGCAGCCCCCCAGCCCATACGCGGGGATGCAGAGCCGCCCCATCAAGGCCTTGTCGGCCCGGCAAGTCGCGGACCTTCGCGAGGGAAAGGGCATGTCGCTGGCGTTGCCGGCCGAGCTCAATGGCTACCCGGGTCCTTCGCATACGCTCGAACTTGCCAATCAATTGGAGCTTTCGGATGAGCAGACGCTCCGGGTCAAGGGGCTGTTTGCCCAGATGAAGCAGGAAGCAATGGCTGCTGGCGAGGCAGTCATCGAAGCCGAGCAAGCGTTGGACGAACTCTTCAAGAACCGGCAGGCCACACCCGATGCCCTCAAGGCCGTCACCGCCAGGGCGGCACTCGCGCAGGGGCAGCTGCGAGAAAGCCACTTGCGATATCACCTTGCCGTGGCCGATGTTCTGTCCCCCGGACAGATCGCCACCTACACCCGCTTGCGCGGCAATTGACATCGACAACCAGCGCGGCCGACCCGCTCGAACAGGCATCTTGCCGGTGCCTGGAGCGATCACGCGGGATCGCGCTATTTCCGAGGGGCGCTAACTCCTATTCCCTGCGCCACCAACGCCAGCGCCGCAAACCCCAACATCACCCACACCCCCGAATAAAGCATCCCCAACTCCGTCCCAGCCCCGATCGCCGCAGTCAGCACAGCCAGCCCACACGCCCCGCCCACCTGCAGCGAACTGTTCAGCAGCCCCGCCGCCAGCCCTTGCTCATCGTCGGCCACGCCCGTGGTGCCGGCCACCATCAGCGCCGAGATGCTCAGAGCAAAGCCCACGCCCCACAGCAATGAAGCAGGCAGCAGCACGCCCCACAGATCGGGCTCGGGCCCGATGCCGAACATCAGCAGATAGCACGGCACGAAGGCCGCGAGCCCGGCCATGAGCACGCGCCTCACGCCGAAGCGGCCGATCAGCGCGCCGATCTTCGGGCCGACGACCACCACCATCAGCCCCGCCGGCAGCAGCACCAGCGCCATCTGCCACGGCTTCCAGCCCTGGATGTTTTGCAGATACAGCGCAATCAGAAACTGAAAGCCCGCCGCGCCACCGTACAGCAGCGCCGCGCTGATGTTGGCCGCCACCAGCCCCCGGTTGCGGAAGATGCCAAGGCGCACCAGCGGCTCTTTCACGCTGCGCTCGATGACGACAAAGCCCGCCAGCAACGCCACCGCCGCCACGAACCCGCCCACCGTGCGCAGCGACGCCCAGCCCGCCTCCTCCGCCGACACCACGGTGAACACCAGCAGCAGCATGCCCGCCAGCAGCGTGACGGCGCCGCCAACGTCCAGGCGCGGGGGCTCGGTGCGCGGCGCATCGGGCGGCAGGTAGCGCAGCGCGGCCAGCAACAGCAGCACCGCCACCGGAATCGGCAGCACGAAGATGTAGCGCCAGTCCAGCGCCGCCAGCAGCCCGCCGATGAGCAGGCCCGACGAGTAGCCCGATGCCTCGAACAGATTGAAGATGCCGAAGGCCTTGTTGCGCGCCGGCCCTTCGGCAAAGGTGGTGGTCAGCAGCGACATCGCGGCCGGCCCGGTGAAGCCCGCGGCCATGCCCTTGACGAAGCGCGAGACGATCAGCAGCCCCGCGTCGGCGGCAAACGCGCCGCCCACCGACACCAGCGCAAACACCGCCAGCCCCGCCACCAGCACGCGCCTGCGGCCGAACAGGTCGGCGCAGCGCCCGCCCAGCAGCAGGAAGCCGCCAAACGCCAGGATGTACGCGCTGACCAGCCACTGCGCCGTGGCCGCGCCCATGCCGAACTCCTGCTGTATCTGCGGGATTGCCACCACGATCATCGAGATGTCGAGCCCATCGAGCAGAATCACGCCGCTGAAGATCAGCAGCGCGATCCACATGCGCGCGGGCCAGTGCAGGGGGTCAACGCCTTCATCGTCAGGGTACGCGTTGCACGGGTTCAAGCTGGCAGACATTTTTCAATTGCTCCGATCAATCCATGGTTTCTTCAGATTCGATTGGCTCGATCGTCCCGCGCCGCGCACGCTTTGAAAAACGAGTAGTTCTCAACGAACCATCAAATGGAGCTTGAAGATCGATGGCATCGACGACGCCGGTGACGATGACGACGACGAACCGCATGCTGCCGGGCACGCGCGCCCTGCGAACCTTCGAGGCTGCCGCGCGGCACCTGAACTTCACGCGCGCGGCCGACGAGGTGGGGCTCACGCCCGCGGCCGTGAGCTACCAGATCAAGGACATCGAAGACCAGCTGGGCGTGGTGCTCTTCACGCGCACCAGCCGCAGCATCCAGCTCACGCCGGCCGGCGCCGTGATGTTCGAGGCCACCGCCGACGCGCTCGACACACTGCATCGCGCCGCCGGCCGCGCCCGCAAGCTCACGCGCAACCCGGCGCACCTGCGCGTGTCATTGAGCGCGCGCTTTGCCACCAACTGGCTGCTACCGAGGCTGCCGCAGTTCAGGGCCGCCAACCCGGGGCTGGAGCTGAGCTTCGACATCAGCGACGAGCTGCGCGACTTCGAGGCCGACGACATCGACGTTGCCATCCGCTTCGGCACCGGGCAGTACGAGGGCGCGCGCGCCGACCGGCTCTTCGAGCTGGACATCGTGCCCGTGTGCAGCCCCCGGCTCATCGAGACCGGGCCGCCGCTGAACGAGCCGCGCGACCTGTTGCTGCACCACACCCTGTGCTACGTCGACTGGAAGACCGACACCATGACCTGGCCCAACTGGCGCATGTGGATGGCCGCGGCCGGCGTCGATGACGACTTCGACGACAGCCGGTGCGTGGCGTTTTCCGATTCGGGCTACGTGGTGCAGGCCGTGCTCGAAGGCGGCGCGGTGGGGCTGGCCGACCTGGACATGATCGAGGCCGACCTTAAGCAGGGGCGGCTGGTGAGGCTGTTCGACGTGGGCGTGAGCATGGCGCCGACGTATGCGTATCACCTGGTGTATCCGCAGGGGTACGAGGAGGATGCGCGGGTTGTGGCGTTCAGGGAGTGGATGCTGGGGGAAATGCGTGGTGAGGCGGGGCAGCCGGGCGTGCTGGCTGCTTGACCGGCTCTTTATTCGCCGTTACCTAACGCGAGGTTCGGCTTGCGCACTTGCAGCGCTTCGAGCACTGCGCCAGCCGCGAGGTTGATGGCGTCGATGCGCACCGTCAATGCGTCGTTGAGCACACCGAGCAAGGCGCTCAGTTCGGTGCGGCTGGGGGTGAGCACCTCGCTGTCGTTCAGGTCGCTGGTGTCGACCAGTTTCTTGAGGGCGCTGTAGGCGCGCATCACGTCGTTGAGGTTGTCGGCGTCGTCGCAGGCTTGTAGGGCGAGGTCGTCGAGCGTGAGAGATGTAGTGCCAGGAAAAGCAGAAAGACTGCAAGTTTGCGCGCAGGCGCGAGCGGATTCAGCCATGAGATGGACTCCAAGTTGCGCAGAGATTCATCAGGCTTCCAAACCCGGCCCCGCCACCTAGCGCGACGCTGAGGAGTATATGCATACGCGAACTATCGAGCGGGGCCAAACGGTGCCGCCCGAATATGCGGCAGAGTTGGTTCTTCACCATTAGCGAAATCGCAGGCGCAGCTATTCAATCGATTGAAATTCAAGGCTCGCGTCTACCGGCCTAATTCTGCGGCGAGCCCTATGCATCTGAATTTATTTCAGCAAAGAGGACGGCCTCTTCTTTAGGCACACTCATTCGCGCATTTTCTCGTGCGGACTTCAGTAGATGGCGAACGAACAGAACGTCGCGCCCTAAACGAAACGCAACAGAAATAAACAACTTTAACGAGCTAACGACTTCAACTTGCGGTAACTGCTGCGCAACATATGAGCGCCCTTTTCGCTCGTCGACCACCACAGCCATTCCTCGTTTTTGAGCAACAGCCAGCGTTGCGCTTTCACCCGCATCTAGCCGCTTCCCCAATGGGGCCTGAACAAGCGAAAGATAGTACTGGTACTCCGATTCATCCATTCTCACGAGCTCAATGCAACCCGCTTCAATCTGGGACCTCAACGCCGCAACATGACACAAGCCAGGAATCGGATGCCGTTTGATTTCACCGAAGACTTTTTCTTCAACCAAACAGGGGCCGCGCAGCGCCTCGAACACGTCATCCGTGGCACCGCATGCAAGCACATTAATTAGCACGCTGGCGTCCAAAACTAATCGCTCTTGAGGCAAGTGGTCACGGAACCAGTTCAAGCGACTCCCCTTGTCCCTGTTGCCCATCTCGGTCAAGTGCTTTCCTCACCGTAAGCAGATCCAACTCGAGCATCGATGCAATCTGCTGCTCCGTAAGGAGCTCCCTTTCATGTGCGGCGATTGCTAGCAACATCGTGCGCGCAGTAAAGCTCGGCGGCATTGACGCCAACCCGAGTTCCTCGCGCACGATAGCTTGGTGCTTCATGCTCAATCCATCCGCCTTGAGTCGCTCGTAGGCGCCAGGCGGCAGCAATTTGAGAGACACCATGCGGCGGACAAGAGCCTCCATCGATACGTTGAAGTACAACGTCATAGTCAGCAGTTCTCGGACGGTGAACCGACCGACAAGCTGCTTGAGTTCCGCAGCCTTTTTCCTCACCGACGGAGCAGGCATTAGAAGGCAACTTCCAAAGACGTCACAGAACCGTTCTTCCCGATCTTCGAAAGAGTCATCTTCGAAATGAACTTTTAGACCGGTCGTCTTGAGCGCGGCATGCGCTAGCTCATGCGCTGCAGTCACTCTTCGCCTGTATATCGGATGCTTCAGGTTCAATAAGATGAATCCGCCTGCTGCTTCAGATAACGCAATAGCACCGCTAATGCGCGAGGGAAGCAATCGTTCAAACACTCGAAGGCCAAGCTCTGATTCAAGTAACGCATTGATGTCTTGAATTGGCCCCATGCCTAGACCGAGCCGAGCACGTACTAGGCCCGCCGCATCTTCGGCCTGCTGCTCAACGGAGCCTTCGCGAGATAGCAATATGAATGGAACATCGACCTGTGGCGCAGGCATTCCAACCAATGCCTCGAGTTGCACGACAGAATTTGCAAGACGATTCAGCATTGCAGCAACCAAGCTCTCCTCGTCCGTCCCTTCACTCGGCGCATTACTACGAAACTGAACTTGCATATCCATGGATGACGCACCGTCGTCGAGCAGGTCGACTTCAGAAACGTCATAAAGCTCGGCTAACGAACGCAGTTCGTTCAAACTGACCGGTCGCTTTCCTGCCTCAATTGCCACTATCGTGGTTCTTGCCATACTCAACTCATTAGCAGCTGCCCCCTGGGTCATACGGCTAACCATTCGTGCGGCCTTTAAACGAGCACCAAGCACGTCCGGCCGAACTCTTAGTTCGAACTCCATCTCATCCTCTAGCTAATTTCGCCACCCAGGAAGATTTCCCGGCGTAACTCAAGAATTTCGTCCACTCGCAGTGATGTTGGTCCAGCATACGTACCAACGCTTCTCGCACCTCGGCCACCGCACGATTCTGGTACCTCGCTAGGCCCTCAACCTCGGCATCTACACGATAGTTTTCATTTGAGCGAGTAATTTCTGCCAGCCTTTGCATACTTCGGCCCGCGTTGCGTCCCACATCCTTGTACGCATGCAAACTGCGCACCTCATCATCTGCAACTAATGCCTCCTCTAATGAGTTGGCGTGTAAGTTGCGAACCTTATACGGCGTCGGATCGGCGATGCCAGCGGCGTGTATGGACATCCGTCGCAGGAGGCAGTTACCGCACAGACCGCAATGCACCTGTTTACCTTCTCGATTTGCGTGCCGTGCGTCATAGGAACATGAGGGATGCTCGCTCAACCACGAATCGCTGTCGAATCTCAAATCCACGAGTTCCTTGAGAACTTCACCCTTAGTCTTAAACAAGGCCGGATGGATGAAGCTGACTCGCTCTCCAGTGAGATTCCATAAGAAGTGGCTCAACCGGCTGGTAAAGCCAGGGTGACAGCTTCTGTGAGGCGCCTCGGCGCCCAATCTGACCAACGACCCGCCTAGACTTCCTTGTCCATTTTCTGGAATTACAACTGCTCCTCCACCAGACAAGACGGACGCGTACGCGGCTAGGCTGTCATACAAAAAGGGCCGCGTACGAAAACTGGGCTCTGCATGCTTTGGCTCGTACACACGGGCAGAAACCGAGACCGGCGTCAGCTTTCTTTTTGATGCACGCCCAATAGATTGAAGCGTCCTCTCAACATTGCTAGAGCGAAGGTGAACCGGAATTACATCTACTGCCTGCTCTACCTTCAAAAGTTCACTCTGCGCGAAGCTGTCTAGTCCATGGCTAAATGGAACAAATACACGCGATCGATCTGGCGCACCAAAGAGGGGAACCTGCCCTATGCTCTCCGGTTTTCGCCTTCTCTTGACGAATTCAAAGTTCCAATAGTCACCCGTCAGATACTGCAATGCACCGGTCAGACTTCCAACCACCTCTTTCTTGCGCCAGTTCGATAATTCATATACAGGGACCGTCAATTTCAAGTGACGCGACCAAGTGCTACCGTGTTGCCGGCGGACAGATCTATCTGCACACTTTACAGCGCCAAGGACGACCGAAAGGTCTCGGGACAGAGAGCTGATTTCGGTGAAGCAGACTTCGTGTAGCAATCCAGTTTGAACCGCAAAATTGTCACCAATCGGAATCTGTAGTTGGCTTCCATTGAGCGCGTAGTCACCAGACTCGACGACTACAACTGAACCAGCAACAGCACGCGTGGCTTGATACGGAGCTTTCATAAGCGCAACCCGACCTCTTGCGACAGAAGTTGATCGAAGGACGGCCTTCTCATTCGAATCGACGAGCGAGCTTCCGAGGTGAAGTCACACATGCGAAGGGCTCGTTTCAGCGTTCGATGAACTTGCCGTGCTTCGTCTACGCCATGAGCGGCGGCGACACGCGCAGCAATGTGCTCAATTTGGTCATTCGCGTGTTGCTTGCTCGCTGCTTGAATGACCTCCTGCTTATAGGAAGCTGACACACCATTCTTGGCCAGCGCGCCGAGCGCAACTTCGCAAACTCCACGAACCGCTACTGACAGTGGCTCATCTTGAATCTGTAGAAGGGTCAACCGCATTTTTTCCCCTTGATCGAAGAGGTCTGCGCAGCCTTCACTAAGTGCACTCTCAAGAGCTTGCCCGCCGAGATCGTTATCGAACGCCAGATCTCTCTGCACGGTTTCCACTATTAAGGGCGCTAGTTCTTCTGGCGAACGCCGATCCTTCGAGAGAGATCGAAGAATGCGACTCCAAGGTCGCGCCAGGGGAACCGTCTTATGCAGGTCGTCGCGCATGTGCACTCTCCCAACAGTGGTACGCGCAATATACTCAAGCTTCCGACATTGTCAAAGTTTTTTTGGAAAAAATATGACAATGTCAGAATCCGCCTTTCGACATGGTAGGCGACAATTTATTGATCAAAAATCAACTATCTTCTGCCCCAACCCCCATTTATCCGCAAAGGTAACCGCAAGACACTCCTCCACATCCATTCAGGAGTGCCCTCATGCCAATCGCCCTACTCGCGCTAACCCTCAGCGCCTTCGCCATCGGAACGACCGAGTTCGTCATCGTTGGCCTCATCCCCACAGTCGCAGCCGATCTCCACATCGGCCTCCCCTCCGCCGGCCTGCTGGTCAGCCTCTACGCACTGGGCGTCGCCATCGGCGCGCCGGTGCTCACGGCCCTCACGGGCAAGCTGCCGCGCAAGGCGCTGCTGCTCGGGCTGATGGCGCTGTTCACGGTCGGCAATCTGCTGGCGTGGAAGGCGCCGAGCTATGAATCGCTGATTGCCGCCCGCGTGCTCACGGGGCTGGCGCACGGGGTGTTCTTCTCCATCGGCTCGACGATTGCCACCGGCCTGGTGCCGAAGGAAAAGGCAGCGAGCGCCATCGCAATCATGTTCACGGGCCTCACGGTGGCGCTGGTCACGGGCGTGCCGCTGGGCACGTTCATCGGGCAGCACTTCGGCTGGCGCGAGACTTTCCTGGCCGTGTCGACGCTGGGCGTTGTCGCGTTCATCGGCAGCTGGGTCTTCGTGCCCAGCAACATCCGCCACACGCCGCCGGCCTCGCTGGCGCAGCAGGCCAAGGTGCTGGCCGAGCCGCGCCTGTTGCTGGTGTATGCGAAGACGGCAATCGGCTATGGCGGCTCGTTCATTCCGTTCACGTTCCTGGCGCCGATCCTCACTGACGTGTCCGGCTTCAGCGCGGGCGCCGTGGGCTGGGTGATGCTGGTGTACGGTGTGTCGGTGGCGGTGGGCAATATCTGGGGCGGCAAGCTGGCCGACCGCATGGGCCCCATTCCGGCGTTGAAGGTCATCTTTGCGCTGCTGGCCGCTGTGCTGCTGGTGTTCAACTTCGCGGCGCCGTACAAGTGGCTGGCGCTGCTGGCGGTGCTGATGTGGGGCGCGGTGGCGTTCGGCAATGTGCCGGGGCTGCAGGTGTATGTGGTGAAGCAGGCGGAACGCTTCACGCCGCAGGCGGTGGACGTGGCCTCGGGCCTGAACATCGCGGCTTTCAACCTGGGCATTGCCGGCGCGGCCTGGGCCGGTGGGCTGATCGTGACGCACCTGGGGCTGATGCACACGCCGTGGATTGGCGCGCTGGTGGTGCTGGTGTCGCTGGCGCTCACGCAATGGAGTGGTGTGCTTGATCGTCGTGCCGGCATTCCGGTTCGCGCTTCGGGGCCGGTGCCGGCCGGCCACTGAACTTCTTTTCTGCTTCTCTTCTTTTTTCAACGCACAAGGACAACACATGAGCACGAACAACAGCAACCCCATTCCCGCCTTCGGCCTCGGCACCTTCCGCCTGAAAGGCCAGGTGGTGATCGACTCGGTGAAGAACGGCCTCGACGTGGGCTACCGCGTGATCGACACGGCGCAGATCTACGGCAATGAAGCCGAGGTGGGCCAGGCCATTGCAGAAAGCGGCGTGGCGCGCAAAGACCTGTTCATCACCACCAAGATCTGGACCGACAACTACGCCAAGGACAAGCTGGTGCCCAGCCTGAAAGACAGCCTCGCCAAGCTGCGCACGGACCATGTCGACCTCACGCTCATCCACTGGCCCTCGCCCGGCAATGCGGTGCCGGTGGCGGAGTTCATGGGCGCGCTGGCAGATGCCAAGGCGCAGGGGCTCACCAAGCACATCGGCGTGTCCAACTTCAACATCGCACTCATGAAGGAAGCCATCGCGGCGGTGGGCGCGCAGAACATCGCCACCAACCAGATCGAGCTGCACCCGTACCTGCAGAACCGCAAGGTGGCGGAGTTCGCGAAGAGCCAGGGCATTCACATCACTTCTTACATGACGCTGGCCTACGGCAAGGTCATCACCGACCCGGTGATCGGGGCGATTGCCAGGGCACACGGCGCGACCACCGCGCAGGTCACGCTGGCATGGGCGATGCAACTGGGCTACGCGGTGATTCCGTCGTCCACCAAGCGCGCGAACCTCGAAGGCAACCTGCGCGCGCAACAACTGAAGCTGACGGACGCGGAAATGGCGCAGATCGCGGCACTCGACCGTGGCGAGCGGCTGACCGACCCGGCCGGCCTGTCGCCGGCCTGGGACTGAGCGCAACAACTCAACGGCACACTGATTCTTCCGGTGTCTCCACCGCGTTCACGACGAAGAAGCGGCTCATGCCGTCCATGGTGTCGAAGAAGCCCTGCTTCGAGCGGCGCAGGGGCGTGCCGTCGAGCAGCCTGTAGCTCACCGCGCCCTTGATGGTGGGGTAGCGCTTGGAAACGCTCACGCGGTAGAGGCATTCGGTGCTCTCGATGACCGTGTGCGAACGCTCGCGCGCATCCACGACCTCGAAGCGGCCGGTCTCCTGCAGGACGGACTCGTAGGTAGCCATGAGGAGCTTTGTTCTTCGCAATGCCGGCGCAGGATGCAGCACAAGACGCAAAGCCGAGGTAGGACAGTTCCTTCACCCGTGCCGAACAGCGGCCTCTGCTACCGGCCGTTGAGGCGTTCTGTTTCCAATACGAGGGCGCTGGCCTCCTCGGCGGCACGCGCCGCGAGGCAATCGGCCTTCAGCGCGGCGGCAACTTTTTCGGGCGCCTGCTGCAGTTCGGCAATGTCGCGCTCGCCGACGCAGCAGGTGTCGAGCCGCACGTAGATGCGCTTGAAGTTGCCGCCGAGCGCCCGCGCCACGTCGAGAAGGCAATCGGCCAGCGTCGCAAAGCCGCCGTTGCTGTATGAGCTGGGCGGTATCACGCCCTTGGAGCGGGGCGCGCGAACGGAGTAGGCGTAAGAAGCGCCATCCTTGCGGAGTTCCACCACGGGCTGGAGGATGCGTTGAGCTTCCTTCTTTCCTTGCATGGCCGCAGTGTAGTGCGGCGCGTGGCCTTGCTACACGGGCGCATGGCAGGTCAGGCAGCCCGGCGTGTGGCGGCCCACTCGGAAAGAATACGAACGGCCTCGCCGGCTAGCTTCTGCTCGGCGGGCAGGAGGCGTTGGTCGAGCGGCGCACCGGCCTCGGCGCGCAGCGCCTCCACGTCGATGGGATGCCGCGCCTCGACCGTCACGCCCTCGAACGCCTCGCCCGACTGCACCAGCGATGCCGCGTAGTACAGCTTGGCGATGCCTGCGATGTGCATGGCCGCCGCGCACATGGCACACGGCTCGCAAGATGTGTAGAGCTCGCAGCCCGACAGGTCGACGGTGCCCAGCCTGCGGCAGGCATCGCGAATGGCTTCCACCTCGCCGTGCGAGGTCGGGTCTGAGTGCGCGACGGAATGATTGAAGCCTTCGCCGACGATCGCGCCGTCTTTCACGACGACGGCGCCGAAGGGCTCGGTGCCGGGCTGCGTCAATGCCAGTGCCGACAGGGCCAGTGCCCGTTGCATGAATTCGTGTTGGTACATGGTGGTGCTCAGGGCTTTCCGGGTCTGGCGCTGTCGAGCGCGGGGAGTGGATGGGCAACGCCGCTGCGCTGCTGCGGCTGCGGACCGAACAGGCCGGCCGTGGCAACGCCATAGCGGCGCGGATCGAAGCGCAGCATCAGCGGCAGCAACGCCACGACCACGGCGGCCAGGTAGGCCCACGCCATCGTGAAGCCGCCGGTGTGCTCGCGCACCCAGCCGGTAACGAAGGGCGCGAGCGCCGCGATCATGAAGCCCACGCCCTGCATGAAGGCGGCGAGCGCGCCGGCCTGCGCGGGGTCGGGCAGGTGGTCGAGCGCCAGCACCATGCACAGCGAAAAAGCACCGCCCAGGCCGAAGCCCAGCACCACCGCGATGGCGACGGCCGGCACGGGCGCGTCGAAGGTCAGCGCGCAAAAGCCCGCGAGTTGCGCGACAAGCGTGAGCACCAGCCAGGGCCGCAGGTCGCGCCCCCGGCTGCGCGCGATGGCGGGCATGGCGAGCGCGGCAACCACCTGCGCGGCCGTCATCAGCGCGAGCACCGAGCCGCCCTGCTGTGCGGTCCAGCCCTGCTGTGCGTAGAAGTGCGGCAACCATGCGACGAGGCTCGTGTAGCCGCCGTTGATGAGGCCGAAGCACGCAGCCAGAAGCCATGCGCGACGGCTTGCGAAGCAGCGCAGCCACGAGAGGCTCTGGCGCGGCGCGTCAGCCACAGTGAATTCCATGCGCCGCATGTTCAGCCAATACAGCAGCGCGAAGGTCGCGAGCAGGGCCCATATCGCAAGGCCCGCGTGCCAGTCGGGTTGCGCGCCGCCGATTGCATGCGCCACCCACGGGCTGGCGATGGCACCGAGCCCGCCGCCGCCCATGATGGCGGCGGAGTACAGCCCCGTCATCACGCCGATGCGCGCCGGGTAGGCCTGCTTCACCACGCCGGGCATCAGCGCCTGCACCAGCCCGACACCTGCGCCCGCGAGCGCAGCACTCCACAGCAGCGCAGCAGCGCCGCCCGCCACATAGCGGCTCGCGCAGGCGAAGGCGATGGCCACGAGCCCGAGCGCGACACCGCCGCGCGCGCCGATGCGCTGGCCGACCGCCGCGCCGCACAGCGACGTGGCTCCCATCGCGAACATCGGCAGCACCGTGAGCAGCGCCACCGCATGAAAGCCGATGCCGGTCGCAAGGCGTATGGGTTCGAGAAGCGGGCTGCTCGACGTGAGAAAGGCGCGCAGGTTGAGCGCCACCAGCACGATCACTACCGCGAAGGCGACGCCTCCGTCACGACTTCGCACCGCCCTCACAAGGCAGCCACGTCGGCCTGCAGCACGCCGTTGCGCGCCACGATGCGGCCGCCCGCCACCACCAGCTTGCGCACGGGCCGCGAGACCACGGCGTGCGCGACGGTCTGCGCATCGACCAGCACCAGGTCGGCGCGGTTGCCGGGCACGAGGCCGTAGGCCTCGAAGCCGCAGCCGCGCGCGCCGGAGTGCGTGACGGTGTCGAGCGCCACTTCGATCTCGTCGTCGCGGCGCAGGTTGTAGCGCAGGCCGATGATCATGGCGCGCTCCAGCATGTCGGGGTTGCCGTAGGGCGACCAGGTGTCGCGGATGCCGTCGTTGCCGCCGACCACGGTCACGCCGGCCTGCCGGCAGGCCATGAGCGGCGGCACTGTGCGCGAAGGCGGCGCGCTGGTGACCAGCACCACGCCCAGCCTGGCCATGCGCGCGAGCAGCGCGTCGCGCTCGCGTTCGGTCACGTCGCCAAGGCAGAAGCCGTGGCTGATGGCCACCTTGCCCTGCATGCCCAGCGCCTCGGTGCGCCGCAGGATCAGGTCGAGCGAGAAGGCGCCCATCGCGCCGGGCTCGTGCAGGTGGATGTCGACCGGGCGCTGGTGCTTGTGGGCAATGCCGAACAGCACGTCGAGCGACTTCACCGGGTCGCCGTCTATGGCGCAGGGGTCGAGGCCGCCGAGCACGTCGGCACCCATCGCCATTGACTGGTCGAGCAGTTCGGCCGTGCCCGCCCGGCCCAGCAGGCCCGACTGCGGAAAGGCGACGACCTGGATCTGCTGCACGTCGCGCAGCGCCTCGCGCGTGCGAAGGGTGCCTTCGAGGTGGCGCAGGCCGGCCTGCGTGTCGACGTCTACATGTGTGCGCAGCCGCGTGGTGCCGAGCGCGAGGAAGGCCTTGGCCAGCACCATCGACTGCGCGGCGGCGTCGTGCCCGCTTGCGTGGCGGAAGGCGCGCTCGTTCTCGATCTTGTCGGTGAGGTTGGTGCCGACCTCGTTGCGGTACCAGTCCATGCCCCACATGGTCTTGTCGAGGTGGGTGTGGCCTTCGACGAGGCCGGGCAGCAGCAAGGCGCCGCCGCCCTCTTCGACGGCAATGCCGGCGGGCGCGGCCAGCGCGGCGCCGGCACCGGCAATGCGCCCTTCCTGCACCAGCACGTCGACCGGGGAAGCGCCCATGGGGCGCACATTGCGAATCAGCAGCGAAGACATGGCGACGGGTTCCTTGAAAGTCATCAGGCGGGCTGCGGCGTGGCGCCGCGCGGCAGGATGCGCGGCGTGCACAGCGCCACCAGCACGAACACCAGCGCATTCGTCGCCAGCGCCACGAGGCCGGTGTTGAGCGACTTGAACACGACCGGCGCCGCGGGGAACAGCGTACCCAGGTTCGAGCCCGTGGTCATCATGAAGCCCAGCACCGCGCCGCCCGCCAGGATGCCCGCGAAGGCCGCGTGCTTGTTGCCGAACGGCTTCTTCATGAGGCTGAACAGCAGCGAAGGCAGCAGCTGCGTGAGCAGGCTCGACGCGAAGATGGCCACCGCCACGATGGTGGTGCCGCCGCGCAGCACGAAGTAGACCGCCACCAAGGCAAACACCGGCAGCACGCCGCGCGCCACGCGCGACACCTGCTTGTCGGTGGCATGCGGCGCGAAGCCTTCCTTGTAGACGTTCTTGCCGATCACGGTGGAGGCCGTGAGCAGAATCATCGAGCCCGGCACCAGCGCGGTGAGCACGCCCGTGCCGCCGATGACGCCGACGAACCACGGGTCGAAGGTGTGCTTCACCAGGCCGAACAGCGCCAGGTCGACCTCCGAGCCCTTGAGCCCCGGCACCTGCAGGATGGCCGCGAAGCCGACCAGGAACAGGAAGGCGATGACCACCTGGTACAGCGGCATCAGGATGGTGTTGCGCCGCACCGCGCTGGCGCTCCTGGCCGCATACACCGAGGTGAGGTTGAACGGGTACAGGTAGTAGCCCAGCGCCGTCAGCAGGATGGTCGAGTTGTACCAGGTGAGGTTCAGGCCCTCCTTGGGAAACTCGAAGAAGGTGGGGTTGGCCGCGTGGATGGCGGTGAACATGGGCGTGACGCCGCCGTAGTAGTGCCACGGCAGGTAGATGCCGAGGAACACCGCCAGCGCGAGGATCAGCACGTCCTTAACGATGGCGATGCTGGCCGAACCGTGGATGCCCGAGAACAGGATGTAGCTCACCATCACCACCGTGCCGATCCAGATCGCCACCTGCGGCGCGATGGAGCCGTACGAGGCCTCCGACACGATGATGCCCAGGCCGCGCAGCTGGATGGTCAGCAGCGCCACCATGCCCATGAGCGCGACGATGGACACCAGCACGCCGAGCGGGCGGCTGTCGTACTTGTGCGCGAAGAAGTCCGAGAACGACACCAGCTTGTGCGTGGTGGCGTAGCGCCACACGGCGGGCAGCATCCAGAAGGCCATGAGGTAGGCCAGCCCGCCGTAGGCCAGGATGTAGAAGGCCGGCGTGCCCTTGCTGTAAGACCAGCCGCTCGCGCCCAGGAAGGTGAAGGTGGAGAACGACTCGCCCGCCATCAGCAGGAACACCATGATGGCGCCCAGCCCGCGCCCGCCGAGCGCCCATTGCTCCAGGCTCATGGTGCGCCCGCGCCGCGCGAGCACCGCCAGGCCCAGCGCGCCGACCACGAAGAGCGCGATGACTGCCAGCGCGGCGTTCATTGCGTGCCTCCCGCAGCGGGTGCGTCGATGTCGCCTTCGGCGCGGTCGATGACCACCATGATCAGCGAGGTCAGCACCAGCCAGCTGACGTTCCACACCATCAGGAAGGGCATGCCGAGCACGAAGGTGGGCGCGACGGACGACAGCCATCCGCCGCTGAAGAAGGCGAGCACCGGCAGTGCTGCCAGCCATTTGACGGATTTCATCGGGAGCCTCGAATCATGGTTTGGTTGGGAATGTTGATTAATTTTGGTCAACCATACATATTTATTTTGGTTAACCAAACGGAGCGAATGGTAGGGAGCCGGGCCGGCCGAGTCAATCCGGGGGCTTTCCCGTAGGCGCGGGCCGCAGGCAATAATCCGGTTGCCCATGCCTGCCGCCACCCGCCGAACCCCAGCGCCCTCCCCCGCCCCGGAACCCATCGACGCCGACGACGCGAACGTGGACGAGCGCGTCTACGCCGCCGTTTCCAAGGCCCTGCTCAGCGGCAAGCTGCGCCCCGGCACCCCCCTGCGCGAGCGCGCGCTGGCCGAAGCCCTGGGCTGCACGCGCGGCGCGGTGCGCAAGGTGCTGGCGCGGCTGGGCTCCGAAAAGCGGCTGGTGCTGGAGCACAACCGGGGCGCCTTCGTGCCCAACCCCTCGATCGACGACATGCGCGGCATCTACCGCGCGCGCCGCATCGTGGAGGCGGGGCTGATCACCACGCTGTTCGGCAACCTCGAGCGCGAGCAGGTGGCCGCCCTGCGCAAGCACGTGCAGGCGGAGCAGAAGGCGTTCAAGGAAGGCCGGCGCGAAGACTCGATACGGCTGGCCGGCGACTTCCACCTGCTGCTGGCGCAGATGGCGGGCAGCGACGAGCTGCTCTCATACATACAGCGGCTGATTTCGAACACCGAGCTGTACAAGGCGCTCTACGACTCCGCCGAGGCCGCGAGCTGCGCGCCACGGGAGCACGAGCAGATCATCGAGGCGCTGACCACCGGCAAGTCGCTCGACAAGGCGCTGGCCGTGGCGATGGAGCACCTCGACGAGCTGGAGCAGCGCGTGATTGCCGGCGCGGCGGCCGAGCAGGAAGTCGACCTTGCGACGCTGCTGAACGGCGGCGGCAACAACAGCGGCAACGGCAAGCCGCACGACCACCCGCACTGAGAAAGACATCCACGCTTCGCCCGCGGGCGAAGTGCCGGTGCGCCGCCGCCGGGATGATCGGCGCACCATGCACGCATCGACGCCCTCTTCCGCTGCCCAGCCCCCGGTCAACCCCGCCTTCGAATGGGCGCTGCTCGCGGTGCTCGCCACCTGCTGGGGCGCCTCGTACACCTTCATCAAGATCGGCGTGGCGACGATCCCGCCGGTCACGCTGATCGCGGCGCGCACGCTGGTTGCCGGAGCGCTGCTGCTCGCGGTGCTGCGCATGCGCGGCGTGAGGCTGCCGAAGGCGCCGGCGATGTGGGGCCGCTTCGCGGTGCAGGCCTGCCTGAACAGCGTGCTGCCGTTCACGCTGATCGCCTGGGCCGAGCGCAGCGTGGACGCGGGCCTGGCGACCATCCTCAACTCGACCTCGCCGATATTCATCTTCCTGCTCGGGCTGGGCCTGGGCAGCGCGGGCAAACCCACGCTGCAGCGCTTCTTCGGCGTGGGTTCCGGGCTGGCGGGCATCTGCCTGATCGTCGGCCTGGAGGCGCTGAACGGACTCGGGCATTCGCTGCTCGCGCAACTGGCGCTGGTGGTGGCGGCCGTGTGCTACGGCTGCGCAGCGATGTTCGGCCGCGTGTTCACCGGGCTGGACCCGATGGTGCCGGCGGCCGGCTCGCTGCTGAGCGGCGCGGCGATGCTGCTGCCCGCGAGCCTCGCCATCGACCGGCCGTGGACGCTGGCGCCTTCGG
Source organism: Variovorax sp. (assembly GCF_965279555.1). Taxonomy (NCBI): domain Bacteria; kingdom Pseudomonadati; phylum Pseudomonadota; class Betaproteobacteria; order Burkholderiales; family Comamonadaceae; genus Variovorax; species Variovorax sp. The sequence goes on from NZ_OZ257247.1 coordinate 4,263,317, forward strand.
GCGCATCGATGGCGGCGGTGCTCGCGCTGGCGGTGCTGTCGACGGCGCTGGCCTTCACCATCTACTTCCGCCTCATCAGGACGCTGGGGCCGATGTCAACCTCTGCGCAGGCTTACCTGCGCGTGCCCATCGGCGTGGCGATCGGCGTGCTGTTCCTTGGCGAGACGCTCTCGCCCACGGCATGGATCGGGCTGGGTTGCGTGGTGGCCGGCGTGATCGCGATGACGATGCCAGAGGCAAAACTTTTGCGCCGCGGCCTGCATTTTTTACGCGGCTTTTAGACGCCCGCTCCTACGCTGCCGGCTCCTCCATAAGTTGGCTTTTCTAGCAATGAAACATCTGATCCGCATCGCCCTGCCGGTGCTCGTTCTTCCCACCCTGGCCGCCCTGCCGATGCTTGCGAGTGCGCAGCTCTCGGGCAACGTGGCGTTCACTATCGACTACAAGTTCCGTGGGCAGGACCAGGACATGCTGGGCAAGAACGACTACGCCAAGACCAAGGCTTTCAAGCCGGCAATACAAGGCGGCTTCGACTACGCCTTCGGCGACAGCGGCTTCTATGTGGGCAACTGGAATTCGAGCGTCAACTGGCTCAAGGGCAACAGCATCGAGAGCGACATCTACGGCGGCTACAAGTTCAAGGCCGGCGTGTTCGACATGGACGTGGGCGCGCTCACATACATCTACCCAGGCAATTCTTCGGGCAACACGACGGAGATATACGGCAGCGCGGGCTACACCGACGAGGCCATCGGCTCGTTCACGTTGAAGTATTCGCACACGGTGTCGAAGGACTACTTCGGTTATGCGGGCAACAAGGCCGGCTCGGGCCTGAAGGGCACGAACACGGGTTATCTGAACCTGGCCTACAGCAAGGAGATTGTTCCGAAGGTCACGTTGAAGGCGGCGGTGGGCTACACCAACATGTCGAGCGACATCCGAAGCCTGGGCTACAAGAGCTATGTGGACTACAACGTGGGCGCGAGCTATGACTTCGGCAATGGGTTGTCGCTGGCAGGCTCCGTGCAGGGAGCCAACAAGCAGAGCTCTTATCTTGCGGTGAGCAATCCGGGTGTCGACTTGGGCTTTGGTGCGTTCGGCAGGCAGACCTACTCGCCCAACAAGGCGCGCTTTATCGTTACTCTTACCAAGACGCTTTAAGCAGTTTTGTTCGGGGCGTGTGCACAGGCCACCGGGTACTCCCCTCCGCGAATGTCCCCCGGGGCTTCGCCCCTCCTCCTTTATTTCGCTGCGGGGAGCACCCGGCGCCCTGTGCACGATGAGCGCGGCTCCGATGCCGGCTGATCAACAGGCGCTCTGAACGCTCACGACGGCGGGGTGCCTTGCGCAGCGAAATATAGGAGGAGGCCGCAGGCCGGGGAACATTCGCGGAGCAAGGTACCCCGTCGGCGTGAGCGCGCCCCGAACAGCAGCGTTCAATCGATGCTGATATTCGCCGCCTTCGCAACTTCAGCCCACTTCACGCGATTCGCGTGCACAGTCTTCCTGAACTGCGCTGGCGTCTCGATGCGCACGGTGTTGCCCTGGCTCTCGAAGCGCTCGCGAATCTCCGGCGTCTCCAGCACCGCCTTCACAGCAGCGTTGAGCTTGTCGACGATCTGCGGGTCGGTGCCCTTGGGCGCGAAGATGCCGAACCAGATCGAGCTGTCGAAACCGTTCGTGCCCGGCAGGCCGCTCGATGCAATGGTGGGCACCTCCTTCACCGCCGGCACCGCCGTGGCGGTGGTCACGCCCAGCAGCCGCACCTTGCCGGCCTTGTAGTGCGGCAGCACCGTCTGCACCTGATTCATGATGCAGCAGGTCTCCCCGCGCACCACCGACGTGATCGCCTCCGGCCCGCCCTTGTACGGCACGTGCACCATGTTCAGCCCCAGGCGCGAGTTGAACTCGGCAAAGGCCATGTGCGTGCCTGCACCGTTGCCTGTAGACGCATAGTTGTACTTGCCCGGATTGGCCTTGACCAGTTCGACAAACTCCTTCAAGGTCCTGACGTTGATCACGTCAGGATTGATGGTGAGCACGTTCGACACGTCGAGCACCGGCGCCACCGGAATGAAGTCGGCCTCCACGTCGAAGGGCAGCTTCTTGTAGAGCGCGGCGTTGCTGCCGTGCGTGGCCGCGGTGCCGAAGGCAAGCGTGTAGCCGTCGGGCTTGGAGTGGGCCACGTAGTCGCTGGCAATGTTGCCTGCGGCGCCAGACTTGTAGTCGATGATGACGGGGCGGCCGAGTTGCTTTGCCAGCGGCTCCTGGATGGTGCGGGCGACCACGTCGACGCCCGAGCCGGCCGGGAAGCCCATGATCAATGTGACGGGTTGTTGCGGCCAGTCCGACTGGGCCAGGGCCGTGGCGGAAAAGAGCGTGGCGGCGGCAGCCACCAAAAGCGAACGACGCGAAAAGGGAGAATGGGCCATGACTGTCTTTCTTCGAGGCAAGCGGTGCAGGCGCGAATTGTGGCGCGGCACTCATGCCCGAATCCACATGAGCTTATGCGCGACACACGCGCACAGCACCTGCTCCCGATAATCTCCCCATGGTCCGTTCCACCCAACAAATTCACCCCGCACGCGAGCCCGCGCCCGTGCGCGCGGCAGCCACAGTGCTGCTGCTGCGCGACACCGCCGCCGGCATCGAAGTGCTGATGACGCGCCGCTCGGCCACCGCCAGCTTCGCACCCGGCGCCTATGTGTTCCCCGGCGGCCACATCGACGCGGCCGACGAAGCCGCCAAGCGCATCGCCGCCCGCCGCCCGACGCAAAGCCGGGTGCAGCGCACGCAGGCCATCGCAGCCATTCGCGAGGCATTCGAAGAGCTCGGCATCCTGCTCGCGCACCATGCCGACGGCCGCCCCGTGAGCGCCGCGGACATCGCCGCCATGGACCGCGCCGACACGGCCGGCACTGCCTTCGCCGACCAGTGCGCCGCGCGCGGCCTGGTGCTCGACTCCGACAAAGTGTTCACCTTCGCGCACTGGATCACCGACCGCGACCTGCCCAAGCGCTTCGACGTGCCGTTCCTGGTGGCGCGCATGCCCGAGGGCCAGACGCCCACGGCCGACGAGAGCGAGCAGTTCGAGCCTTGCTGGGTGCGCCCGGCCGATGCGCTCTCGCGCCACGCGGCGGGCAGCTTCTTCATGATCTTCCCGACCGTGCGCACGCTGCAGCGCATGGCGGCCTATGCCAGCGTCGACGCGGTGCTCGCGGCCTGCGCGCCGGGCGATGCCGGCGAGGCGCCGCTTTGGACCAGCTGCCCGCGCGCCGGCCTGCTCAAGGGCGAGGACGCGCGCTACATGGAGCACGAGTCGCCCTTCGGCGAACTCGCGCTGGTGTGCCCCGACGGCCAGATCGCACATGCGCTCGACTGGCAGAGCGAGCACCCGGTCGCGCTGCTGAAGAACGTGATGCGCCTCACCGCGCCCAACCCGAGCGTCATGACCGGTCCCGGCACCAACAGCTACATCGTGGGCGACGCCGCCACCGGCTACATCGTCATCGACCCGGGCCCGAACGACTTCGACCACATCGGCCGCCTGTGGCGCGCCACGCATGGCGACATCCGCATGATCGTCTGCACGCATTCGCATGCCGACCACTCGCCCGGTGCCGCGCCGCTGCAGGCGCTGTGCAAGGAAACGAGGCCGCCGATCCTCGGGCTGGCCTCGCGGCCGACCGCGCGTGCCACGGCGCGCTTCACGCCCGAACGCGAACTGGACGACGGCGAACGCCTCGAGCTCTCGGGCACATCGCCCGAAGGCACCGCCCTAACGCACACGCTGCGCGTGATCCACACGCCCGGCCATGCGGCCAACCACCTGTGCCTGCTGCTCGAGGAAGACGGCCTGCTGTTCTCCGGCGACCACATCCTGAACGGCAGCACTACGGTGGTCGACCCGCCCGACGGCGACATGACGGCCTACCTCGATTCGCTCGACAAGCTCGACGCGGCCTGCGAGGCCGGCGGCGTCGAATTCATCCTGCCGGCGCACGGCTACGTGATCGGCTTCGCGCGCACCGCCATCTCGATGCTCAAGGCGCACCGCATGAAGCGCGAGGCCAAGATCGCCGCCGCCATGCAGAAGCTGCCCGACGGCACGCCCGAGCAATGGCTCCCCATCGCCTACGACGACGTGCCCGAACGCATGTGGCCCGTGGCGGCACGCTCCCTGGCCGCGCATGTGGCGCGCATCCAGCAACTGAATGCGGCCCGATGAGCAGAAGCACCCCTGAAAAAGACGACGGCGAAGGCATTCGCCTGGCCAAGCGCGTGGCGGCAATGGCCGGCGTGTCGCGCCGCGAAGCCGAACTGCTGATAGAGAACGGCGCGGTGCGCGTGGACGGCGTGCAGCAGATGCTGCCGCAGTCGCGCGTGCTGCCTCGGCAGCAGGTCGAGATCGAGGCCGGCGCCAGGCCGCAGCCCATCCTTCCCGTCACGCTGCTGCTCTACAAGCCCGCCGGCATGCCCACCGACAAGGCGCACAGCCTGCTGGTGGCCGCGAACCACCACGAGCCCGAGCGTGCCGGGCAGCGCTTTCTGCCGGCCCATGCGAAGGGGCAGCAATGCATGACGCCGCTGGAGACCGGCGCCAGCGGGCTGGTCGCGTACACGCAGGAGTTCCGCATCGAACGCAAGCTGCACGAAGACGCCGGCATCCTCGAGCACGAGGTGATGGTCGACGTGGCCGGCCCGGTGAGCCCCGAGGTACTGGCGCGGCTGGAGCGCTCGCCCGCGCGGGTGAGCATCGGCCGCCAGAGCGACGAACAGACCGGCCTGCGCTTCGCGCTCAAGGGAGCGCAGCCGGGGCAGATTGCCCACATCTGCGACAACGTGGGCCTGCGGATCCTGGCGATGCGGCGCATCCGCATCGGCCGCGTGCCGCTGGCGGGGCTGCAGCCCGGCCAGTGGCGCTACCTGGCACCCCAGGAACGCTTCTGAACGACGACAAAAACCACAACCACGAGACAAAGACGATCGAACGGAAGAGGACGACCCCCGACGATGCACCGCATGTTCGCGGCCTGCAATTTTCAGCCTGCGGCCTCACAGCGCCGCCGACAGGAGACTCAGCCATGAAGTTCGGATCACCGAGCGCCGCCCTTGCCCTCACCTTGCCGCTGGCACTGGTGACGGGCTGCAGTTACTTCTCACCCGCCCCGCCGACGGCACCGGCGGCACCGCCACCGCCGCCCGTGATCTCGAAGGACGGCCTCGCCCCCATCACCGGAGAACAGGTCGAGCGCATCCGCGAGGCCATCGGCGGCAAGGCGCCTAGCCCCGCGGTGGGCAAGGTGGTGCGCAGCGCGTCGCCGACCATCGAGTCCTTCGTGCGGACCGAGGGCTGCATCACCGCGCACAACGGCGCGGTGCTCAACCCCTTTGCCGCGCCGGGCCGGCTGTTCGAGGGCAACGGCTTCCAGGGCGGCCCGATGACGGAGATGCAGTTCCACGACAAGACCTCCTGCGTGACGGTCAAGCGCATCCAGAACTGGAAGATGGTCTCGCCGAAGCTGCTGCGCTTCGAGGTGGTCTACGTGGGCGACGACGGCGAGGAACACACCGTGAAGCGGCACGAGCTGATGCGCCAGCCCAAGGGCGGCTGGCTCTTCACGCGCTGAGCGTCGCGGCGGCGGCGGCGGTCATTGCTTCGTGGTGGCGGTGTCGGGTTCCCATCCGCCGCCCAGGGCCATGAACAGCACCACCTGGTCGTCCGAGAGCTGCGCCTCGCTGGCCGCGAGCGCGGCTTCGCTGGCGGCCAGCGAGCGCTCGGCGTCGAGCGAATCGAGGTAGCCGGTACGGCCGTTCTGGTAGAGCTGGCGCGCCTGCGCGGCGACCTTCGCGCTTTCGTCGCGCGAGGCCTGCAGGGCGGCGCGGCGGTCGAGTTCGCGGGCGTAGGTGGCCAGCGCGGTCTCGGTCTCGCGCAGTGCGGTGAGCACGGTGCCGTCGAACCTGGCGAGCGCGGCGCGCGTGCCGGCCTCGGCCTGTGCGATGTGCGACTGCACGACGCCGGTGTTGGGCACCGTCCACGAGATCAGCGGGCCCAGGCTCCAGGCGAAGGTGTCCTTGCGGCCGAAGCCGTCGGCATGGCCGACGGAGGAGCCCGAGAGCCCCAGCGTGATCTTCGGATACAGGTCGGCCGTGGCCACGCCGATGCGCGCGGTCGATGCGGCAAGGCTGCGCTCGGCCTGGCGGATGTCGGGGCGGCGGCGCAGCAGCGCGGCGCCGTCGCCCACCGGCAGCACGCCGGCCACGCGCGGCGGCACGGTGCAGTCGGCCACCTCGCGCGGAAAGTCTTGCGGCAGCGCGCCGGTGAGCGTGGCAAGGCGGTAGAGCGCGCCCTGGCGCTCGGCCTTCAGCGGCGGCAGCGAGGCATTCAGCTGCTGCAGTTGCGCACGCGCGCGGCCCGCGTCGATGGCGCCGGCACGGCCCGCGCGCTGCAGGCGATCGGTGACGTTCACCGCGTCCTGCTGCAGCGACACCGACTTCTGCGCGATCTGCAGGCGCAGGCCGGTCGAGCAGGCTTCGGAATAGGCGCGCGCGGTGCCGGCGGCAACGTTCACGCGCACCAGGTCGAGCGCGGCCTCGGCCGCCTGCGTGCTGGCCTGCGAGGCCTCGATGGCGCGGCGGATCTGGCCGAACAGGTCGACCTGGTAGGACAGCGAAGCACCCGCGCTGTAGTTGAAGGTGTTCGGCGGCTCGTAGCCCTTCTGCAGCAGCGACAGGCCCGACACGTGACCGTAGGAAGGCCCGCCGTTCACGCCGATGCCGGGGTACTTGGCGCCGGCCACTTCGTCTTCGATGGCGCGTTCACGCTCGAGGTTGGCCACGGCCTGGCGCAGGTCGGTGTTGTGCGCGAGCGCCTGCTCTACCAGCTTGTCGAGCAGCGGGTCGTGGTACAGCCGCCACCAATGCGGCGGCAGCGGCGCGGCGTCGGCCGGCGCTTCGGCGAAGGGCTTGCCGGCGGCGCTCTGGCTGGCCAGCGCCTCGGGCGGCTGGTGGTAGTCGGGGCCGACCGCCGCGCAGGCCGCGAGCCCGGCGGCGACGGCCAGCGATGCGAGGCGGAATGCGAAGCTGGTCATGTCGTTCATCCCTTCTGCTGCGGCGCCGTGGCCGATGCGGCTGCGTTGTGCGCCGGCTTGTTCTCCAGCACCTGCACCGTGACGGTCTGGCCCGCGACGAGGCGCGCGCCCTGCGGCAGCGGATCGAGCTTGATGCGCACCGGAATGCGCTGCGCGAGCCGCACCCAGTTGAAGGTCGGGTTCACGCTGGGCAGCAGGTTGGCGCTGGTGGAGCGGTCGTGGTCGGCAATGCCGGCGGCCACGCTGTCGACCGCGCCTTCGAGCACCGCGCCGCCGCCCATGGGCGTGACGCGCACGCGGTCGCCGAGGTGGATGCGCGGCAGCTTGGTTTCCTCGAAATAGCCTTCGACGTAGAACGACTGCGCATCGACCAGCGCGAGCACCGGGCGGCCCGCCGCGGCGTAGCTGCCCTGGCGCAGGTCGAGGTTGGTGACGAGGCCGCCGGTGGGCGCGCGCACTTCGGCACGCTGCAGGTTGAGGCGGGCCGAATCGAGCGCCACCTCGGCCTGCGCAACCGCCGCCTGCATCTGCTCGACACGCGAGCGGGTCTGCTCGCGCGACTCCTTCGAGATCAGGTCGTCGAGGCCAACGTTGCGCGCGTTTTCGCGCTGCACCTGTGCGCTCATGGCGCGCTGCGCGGCAAGCGCGGCCTGCGCCTGGCGCACGGCGAGGTCGTAGCGCGCGCGGTCCACCTCGAACAGCAGCGTGCCGGCGGCCACCGACTGGTTGTCGCGGATCGGCACCGAGGTGACGAGGCCCGAGACGTCGGGCGCGATCTGCACGACGTTGGCGCGCACGCGGCCGTCGCGCGTCCACGGCGCAAGCTCGTAGTGGTCCCACAGTCGCAGGCCGGCCCAGACGGCGGCGGCCACCACGAGCACGGTGAAGAGAACGCGCCCCAGGCGCTGGGCCCAGGGGTTGTCGGAAGAAGAACGGGCGGCTTTCATTGGAATCTCGTTATTTATTGGAAGTAGGAGGAGACGCGGCTCAGCGCGTAGAGCAGCAGCAGGTACAGCGCCATGTCGAACAGCGCCGGGTGCCACACCCAGCGGTAGGCGCCGGTGGCGGCCAGCAGGCGGCGCACCGCCCACAGCGCCAGCAGCGCGCCAAGGGCCAGCACCATGATCCAGGGCAGGTACAGGCCGTAGAAACTTGCTTCGCCGATCATGCGGAAGCTCCTTGAATGGGTGCGCCGGCCAGCACGGGCGGCGCGTCGGGGAACAGGTTGCGGCGCAGGCCGACCAGCGCGGTGACGGCAGAGCGCGAGGCGGCGGGCGCACCCGAAGCCGGCGCATCGAGCACCGCGTTGAGCGCTTCGTCGATCTGCGGCAGCAGCTCGGCCGGACGCGGATTCATGCGGCCTTCGCCGCGCTGGCGGAAGAAGCGTGCGATGCCGCCCAGCAGCGCGGCCGAGGTGCTCATCGGCAGTTGCGTGCGCACGCGCTGCAGCACCGCGATGTCGGCGCCCATGCGCAGGTCGCGCAGCGCGTCGTTCGCGGCCACGCCTTCGACGGTGCCGCCAGCCTGCGCGATGCGCGGCGCCAGCAGGCCGATGCGGTCGAGCATGCGCACGGCATAGGCATCGCTCTGCGCGTACTGCGGCTGCGAAGACGCGGCCATGTCGCCCAGTTCGCGCCAGGTGGCGCGCTGGATGCGCCGCGCGCTCCAGTCGGCGCCCACCGAGCGCACCAGCCGGGTGACGCGCGCCGCGACCACCACGCCGACGATCTGGCCGATCATGCTGTTGATGAAGCTCACGAGGTCGGAGCTGGCGGTGTCGTGCAGCGCCAGCGTGCCGCACACGCCGAAGATCAGCGCCATCGCGGCCATGAAATGCGTGGGGCGCGGCAAATACAGGCCCAGCAGCAGGAAGAGCGGCGCGCAGATCAGCACCAGCATGCCGAAATCCTGCACCAGGGGCATGAGCACCAGCACGTAGAGCGCCGAGATCGGAACGGACCACAGCGTCCACTTCAGGAAGCCGTGGATGGCCGGCACCGGGTCGTCCATGGTGGCGAAGAAGCAGCAGAAGACGGCGGCCATCATGGTCGCGGCCGAGCCCATGGGCCAGCCGGTGAGGATCCAGAACGCGCCGCACAGGCAGATGGCGATGACGGCGGCCAGCGCCGACAGCAGCGCCATGCCGTAGTCGCGGTGCAGCACGCGGCTGCCGAGCGCGGCGGTGCGGCGCAGCGGCGCGGCGCCCTTCAGGCCGTCGTCGATGTCCTGGCGCAGTTGCGCGCAGGCGGTCCAGCCGTCGACGAGTTCTTCGAGCCGCCCCGCGAGGCCGATGCGCAGCGCGCGGCCCCACGAAGTCTGCTGCTGCGCGTTCGCGGGCGTGGCGCTCAGCGTGTCGATGGCGCGGCGCAGGGCCTGCAGGCGCCCGGCGCGGGTTGCCGCATCGCCGCCAGTGCCGCCGGTGGGCTCGGCCTCTTCGCGCAGCCACTGGGCGGCCTGCGCGAGCACGGCGGTCACATCGGGGGCGAGCCGGCCCTCGGCCTGCACCAGCGCCTGCAGGCGGTCTTCGACGGCGGACAGCGCGGGCGTGAGCGCAGCGACGCGGTCCTGCATCGCGCGGATGGCACCGGCCGTCCAGCGCAGGTGCGTGGTGTCGAAGGGCACGTGGGTGGAGAGCAGGCGCAGCTGCGTGATGTCCCCGGCGAGGCGGCGGCGGTCGTCGTCCAGGCGCTTGGGGTCGCCACCGTTACCGCCATTGCCGCCGCTGCGGGCGGCAGGCTGCAGCAGGTCGCCCAGCCACTTGCGCGCGTCGAGCAGCGTGCGGTCGAGCAGGCCCAGCACGGTCGGCGCAAGCCCCGCGGGCAGCACCAGGCTGTGGATCAGCGTGGCGCAGAAGATGCCGAGGCCGATTTCTTCGACGCGCGACACGGCGGTGTCGAACAGCGCGAGCGGCGTCTGCACGGAAGGAAAGCCGATCAGCGCGGCCGTGTAGCCAGCGAGCATGAACACGTAGGAGCGCGGCGTGCGGTCGAACAGCGAGATGCACAGGCACAGCCCGACCCACAGCGCGAGCACCAGCGTCAGCAGTTCGGGCGCGTTGGACAGCGCGGGCACCAGCAGCACCGTGGCGGTGCTGCCGATGAGCGTGCCGCAGAAGCGGTACACCGCCTTGGAGCGCACCGCGCCGGCCAGCGGATGGGCGACGACGTAGGTGGTCATGAGCGCCCAGAACGGGCGCGGCAGGCCGGCGCGGCTGGCAAGGTACATCGCCAGCATGGCGGCGGCGAAGCTCTTGCCGGAAAAGAGAAGCTCCGCGCGGCTGAAGCGCGGCAGGCTGAACGCGGACATCTACCTGCGTCCTTCCTGCGATGGCTGCTGCGGCGGCAGGCTCTGCACGGTGCGAACGCCCATGCGCTCTTCGAGCACCGAGAACACGCGCAGGCAGGCGGCAACGTCTTCGTCGGGCACGCCGTCGAACAGCGACACCCGCATCAGCGACAGCGCCGCCTCGATGGGCTCGCAGACGGCCTTGCCGGCTTCGGTGAGATGGAGGGTCTTGGCGCGGCGGTCGGCCGGGTCTTCGCGTCGCTCGACGAGGCCGGCTTCCACCAGCTGGTCGACCGAGCGCACCAGCGACGGCCCTTCGATGCCCAGCGCCTCGGCCAGCACGCCCTGGCGCACTTCGCCGTTCATGCGCCCGAGCATCACGATCGGGTAGGCCAGCGTCTGCGACACGCCGACATGCGCCACCGCCTTGTCGGCCGCGGCGCGGTAGCCGCGCTGCAGCACCGCGAGCGACGTGCCGAGGCGCATCAACGCCTGTTCGCGCGTCGGTTCACGCATCGGTTGGGGGGTGGTCGGGTTGGTCACGATAGCCGGCTATTAATTAGCATGCTATCGATTGTACGGGTAACTACCAATCCCTGCTGGCGGCAAGGCTTACGCCCGCCCTTGGCCGGGGCCGAGGGCGCAAGAACGCGAAAAAAGGGGAAAGGAAGAAAAGTGTGAAGCTCGCCGATAAGCCGGATTCTGTGCACCGGAGGCCTCTTGCGAAACCTCCGGCGTGACCGCCATTACTCTGGGCCGTTTGTCACCAAACGGCTCGATGCCACCTACCCGCCAGCTCAGCGGAACCACCTCGATACTGGCCTACTTGGTGTTGCTGCGCGCAGAGATTGCCCGTTTCACCCGAACTCAATCGGCTCGTCTCTGTTGCTCTGATCCTCACCTCACGGTGGAGAGTCGTTAACTCCTGCGCTGTCCTGTGCAGTCCGGACGTTCCTCCAGTGCGGCCTTTCGGCACTTGCACCAGCGGCGGTCTGGCGTGCTTCACGGCTCGATTATCGCCTCTGCCCGGGCGTGCCTTCGGGCTGGTCTCACAATGCGCGCTGTCTGTCCGACAAACGCATCGATCCAAGGAGATTCCCATGAAGGCCCAGAACATCCTCCAGACCATCGGCAACACGCCGCACGTGCGCATCAACCGCCTGTTCGGCAATGCGAAGCAGCAGGTGTGGATCAAGTCGGAGCGCGCCAACCCCGGCGGCTCCATAAAGGACCGCATCGCGCTCGCGATGGTCGAAGACGCCGAGAAGAGCGGCGCGCTCAAGCCTGGCGGCACCATCGTCGAGCCCACATCGGGCAACACCGGCATCGGCCTGGCCATGGTGGCGGCCGTCAAGGGCTACAAGCTGATCCTGGTGATGCCCGACAGCATGTCCATCGAACGCCGCCGCCTGATGCTGGCCTACGGCGCCACCTTCGACCTGACGCCGCGCGCCAACGGCATGAAGGGCTCCATCGCCCGCGCCGAGGAAATCGTGGCCGGCACGCCCGGCGCGTGGATGCCGCAGCAGTTCAACAACCCCGCCAACGTCGACGTGCACGTGCGCACCACGGCCGAGGAAATCGCGGCCGACTTTCCTGACGGCATCGACGTGCTCATCACCGGCGTGGGCACGGGCGGCCACATCACCGGCGTGGCGAAGGTGCTCAAGAAGAAGTGGCCGAAGCTGCAGGTGTTCGCGGTGGAGCCGGTGGCTTCGCCCGTGATCTCCGGCGGCGCGCCTGCACCGCACCCCATCCAGGGCATCGGCGCGGGCTTCATCCCGAAGAACCTGGACACCTCGCTGCTCGACGGCGTGCTGCAGGTCGACGCCGAACCGGCGCGCGAAATGGCCCGCCGCTGCGCGCAAGAGGAAGGCATCCTGGTCGGCATCTCGTCGGGCGCCACGCTCGCGGCCATCGCGCAGAAGCTGCCCTCGCTGGCACCCGATGCGGTGGTGCTGGGCTTCAACTACGACACGGGCGAACGGTACTTGTCGGTAGAAGGCTTCCTGCCCGCATAACTTGGCTCGCCCCCGGGCTGCGCGCACTTCGTGTCGCTTCGCCAACCCCCTTCCGGGGGCAACACCAGCGGCCCGGCGAAGCCGGTTCCGCGGTGTTCCCGAAACGGGGAAGCTAAAATGGCCGGCTGCTTGATAGTCACAAGCCCCACGCCATGCTGAGAATCTCCGAACTCAAACTCCCGCTGGACCACGCGCCCGACGCGCTGGTCGCACTGATCGCCAGGACGCTCGACGTTCCGCTCGACGCGATCGCCTCCCACACCGTCTACAAGCGCAGCTTCGACGCGCGCAAGGCCGAGCTGCTCACGGTCTACATCTGCGACGTGCAACTGGCCGATGCGAAGCTCGAGGCCAGCCTGCTCGCCAAGCACGCAGGCCATCCGCACATCCAGGGCGCGCCCGACATGCGCTACACCCCGCCGGCCAATGCCCCAGAGGGCACGTCGCGGCCGGTGGTCATCGGCTTCGGCCCCTGCGGCATCTTCGCGGCGCTGATGCTCGCAAAGATGGGTTTCAGGCCCATCGTGCTCGAACGCGGCAAGACCGTGCGCCAGCGAACCCGCGACACCTGGGGCCTGTGGCGCAAGAGCGTGCTCAACCCGGAGTCGAACGTGCAGTTCGGCGAAGGCGGCGCCGGCACCTTCTCCGACGGCAAGCTCTACAGCCAGATCAAGGACCCGCGCTTCCTCGGCCGCAAGGTGATGGAAGAGTTCGTGAAGGCCGGCGCGCCGCCTGAAATCCTTTACGTCGCGCATCCGCACATCGGCACCTTCAAGCTGGTGAAGGTGGTCGAGAACATCCGCGAGCAGATCGTGGCGCTGGGCGGCGAGATCCGCTTCGAGCAGCGCGTGACCGACGTGCACATCGAAGACGGCCACCTTCGCGGGCTCACCGTGCTCGACCAGACGACCGGCCAGAGCAGCGAGCTGCGCGCCGACCACGTCGTGATGGCGCTGGGCCACAGCTCGCGCGACACCTTCGAGATGCTGCACAAGCGCGGTGTGCACATCGAGGCCAAGCCGTTCTCCATCGGCTTCCGCGTGGAGCATCCGCAGGGCCTGATCGACCGCGCGCGCTGGGGCCGCCATGCGGGCCATCCGCTGCTGGGCGCGGCCGACTACAAGCTGGTGCACCACGCAAGCAACGGCCGCTCGGTCTACAGCTTCTGCATGTGCCCCGGCGGCACCGTGGTCGCGGCCACCAGCGAGCCGGGCCGCGTGGTCACCAACGGCATGAGCCAGTACTCGCGCAACGAGCGCAACGCCAACGCGGGCATCGTGGTGGGCATCGACCCGCGCGACTACCCCGGCGACGCGCTGGCCGGCATCGCGCTGCAACGCGAGCTGGAGAGCAATGCCTTCGTGCTCGGCGGCGGCGACTACCGCGCGCCCGGCCAGCTGGTGGGTGACTTCATCGCCGGCAAGCCCTCCACGGCACTGGGCAGCGTGATCCCTTCTTACAAGCCGGGCGTCACGCCGACCGACCTGCACAAGGCGCTGCCCGCCTACGCCATCGAGGCAATGCGCGAGGCCTTTCCCGCCTTCGGCCGCAAGATCAAGGGCTTCGACACGCACGACGCGGTGCTCACCGGCGTGGAAACGCGCACCTCGTCGCCCATCCGCATCACGCGCGGCGACGACTTCCAGAGCCTGAACGTGCGCGGCCTCTACCCCGCCGGCGAAGGCGCGAGCTACGCGGGCGGCATCCTGTCGGCCGGCGTGGACGGCATCAAGGTGGCCGAGGCCGTGGCGCACAGCGTGCTCGCCGAATCGGAACGCGAACGCACGGCGAACGTCTGATGCGGCAGGCCACCACCTCCTTCGAGCTGCCCACGACGGGCCACCTGATCGCCGGCACGCTGGCGATGGCCGCGGTGGTGCTCGCCTCCAACATCCTGGTGCAGTTCGCCATCAACGACTGGCTGACCTGGGGTGCCTTCACCTATCCGGTGGCCTACCTCGTGAGCGATCTGGTCAACCGGCGCTTCGGTCCCGGCATGGCGCGGCGCGTGGCGTGGGTGGGCTTTGCGGTCGCCGTGGGCGTGTCGCTGCTGCTCGCGCCGGTGCGCATCGCGGCGGCCTCGGGGCTGGCCTTCATCGCCTCGCAGCTGCTGGACATCGGCGTGTTCGACCGGCTCCGGCGCGGCCTCTGGTGGCGCGCGCCGCTGGTGGCCACGGTGATCGCCGCGGTGCTCGACAGCATCGTGTTCTGGGGCATCGCCTTCGCGGGCACCGACGGCCCCTGGCTCACCTGGGCGCTCGGCGACCTGGCGGTGAAGCTGGGCGTCGGCGTGCTGATGCTGCTGCCGTTCCGGCTGCTGATCGGCCGGCAGGCCGCGCGTGCATCGGCCCTGAGCCACTGAGGACATCGATGGCAAACGACGACTTCCACTTCTACGAGCCCGCCAAGGGCCACGGCCTGCCGCACGACCCGTTCAACGCGATGGTCGGGCCGCGCCCCATCGGCTGGATCTCGTCGCAGGACGAGAACGGCGTGCTCAACCTCGCGCCATACAGCTTCTTCAACGCCTTCAACTACACGCCGCCCATCGTCGGCTTCGCGAGCATCGGCGCCAAGGACAGCCTGCACAACATCCGCCAGACGCGGGAGTTCGGCTGGAACCTGGCGACGCGCCCGCTGGCCGAGCAGATGAACCGCTCCTGCGCGGCCGTGCCGCCCGAGGTGAACGAGTTCGAGCTGGCCGGCCTGCAGACCGCCGCCTCGCGGACCATCGCCGTGCCGCGCGTGGCCGAAAGCCCCGTGTCCTTCGAATGCCGGCTCACGCAGATCCTGCAGCTCGAAGGCGTGGACGGCGTGCCGGTGCAGACCTGGCTGATCCTCGGCGAAGTGGTGGGCGTGCACATCGCGCGCCGCCTGCTGAAGGACGGCATCTACGACACCGCCGCGGCGCAGCCCATCCTGCGCGGCGGCGGGCCGGCCGACTATTTCGAAGTCAGCCCCGACAATCTCTTCAGGATGTTCCGGCCGCGCTGAACGCGCACCGCCGGCATTCTTTTTTTCCATTTCATTCCACCGCGCCCCGCATGACCGACGCTTCCACCGCCACCCCGAAGACGAACGCACGCCCTCCCCGGCGCCAGCAACTGGACATGGCCGACCAGCTGAAGCAGCTGAAGACCGGCGCAGACGCGGACACGGGCACCGCCGAAGCGCCCGCTCGGCAGCATCAGCAACCCCAACAGCCGCGCCAGGACGTGCGCCCGCCCCGGCAGAAGAACGGCGGCGGCCGCAACCAGCGCCCGCAGCAGCCCCGCCAGCAGCAGCAACAGAAGGCGCAGGCGCCACAGCAGCAACAGCCGCAGCGCGCCCCGCGCAAGGTCAGCCCGGTGCTGGAACGCCTGTTCGAGCTGTACCCGCAACTCTTCGGCGCGCGCTTCGTGCCGCTGAAGCTCGGCGTGTACGAAGAATTGCTGGCGCGCCACCCCGAGGACTTCAAGGCCGAAGACCTGAAGATCGCGATGGGCCAGCATGCGCGCTCCACGCGCTACCTCGAGGCCGTGGCCGCCGGCCTGGCCCGCCATGACCTCGACGGCAATGCGCTCGACCCGGTAGCGCCCGAACATGTGCACCACGCCATCCTAGAGCTGCACCGCCGCCGCCAGCAGCGCAACCCGGGC
Organism: Variovorax sp.; assembly: GCF_965279555.1. Taxonomy (NCBI): domain Bacteria; kingdom Pseudomonadati; phylum Pseudomonadota; class Betaproteobacteria; order Burkholderiales; family Comamonadaceae; genus Variovorax; species Variovorax sp. The sequence continues at coordinate 4,279,352 of NZ_OZ257247.1, forward strand.
GGCGAAGACCTGCGCCCGCAACTGGTGGCGCGCATCGCCAAGGCCATCGAAGCATCGGGCCTCGACCGCGAAGCCTATGCGGTGCTGGTGCGCTCGCGCGACCAGAACAACAACGCCGTGGTCGACGAAGCCCTGGCCGAACTCGCCCAGCAGGCCGCCAAGCGCGAAGCGCTGCTGCGCGCCTTCGAGGCCAGCGGCCGCACCGAACAGGAGTTTGCCGACATGTACGGCATGAAGCACGGCGAGGTGACGCGCACGCTGCAACGCGTGCGCAACGACCAGAAGGCGGCGCAGGCGGCTGCCGAAGCTGCTGCAGCGGCTGCGGCAGCGGAGCCGGTCGCCGAATCCGCTGCCGAGCCCGAAGCCGCGCCCGCGCCAAGCGCCGACTGAGCACCCCAAAAAAACGCCACCCGAAGGTGGCGCTGCAAAAAACATAAATCGACTGGCGGGGGCGGCATTTGCCGCCCCTCGTTCGTTCAGCGCTGCGCGTTCTGCAGCGCGGCAATGCGCTCTTCGATAGGCGGGTGCGTGGCGAACAGCTTGCCCATGCTGCCGGTGATGCCCATGGCTTCCACAGCCTTCGGCAGTTCGCCGGCAGGCAGGCCGCCCAGGCGCGCGAGCGCGTTGATCATCGGCTGCTTCTGGCCCATCAGCGCGGCGGCGCCGGCGTCGGCGCGGAACTCGCGGTGGCGCGAGAACCAGGCCACCACCATCGCGGCGGCAAAGCCCAGCACGATGTCGAGCACGATGGTGCTCACGTAGTAGCCGATGCCGGGGCCCGAGCTGCGGTCGTCGCCGCGGCGCAGGAAGCTGTCGACCGCATAGCCGATCACGCGCGACAGGAACACGACGAAGGTGTTCATCACGCCCTGGATGAGCGTCATGGTGACCATGTCGCCGTTGGCGATGTGCGCCACCTCGTGGCCGATGACGGCCTCGACCTCTTCGCGCGTCATGTTCTGCAGCAGGCCGGTGGACACCGCCACCAGCGACGAGTTCTTGAACGCGCCGGTGGCGAAGGCGTTGGGCTCGCCTTCGAAGATGCCGACCTCGGGCATGCCGATGCCGGCCCTGTCGGCGAACTTGCGCACCGTGCCGACGATCCAGGCCTCGTCGGGCGTCTGGGGGTTGTCGATCATGTGCAGGCCGCTGGTCCACTTGGCCATGGGCTTGCTGATGAGCAGCGAGATGATCGCGCCGCCGAAACCCATCACCAGCGCAAAGCCGAGCAGCGCCGTGAGGTTGAGCCCGTTGGCCGTGAGGAAGCGATTGACGCCCAGCAGGCTGGCGACCACGCCGAGCACCGCGACGACCATCACATTGGTCAGGACGAACAGAAGGATACGTTTCAAGTTGGATTCTCCGTGGGGAACGCTTCCATCCAGATAAGGGCCGCGGGGCTCACTTCAACCCGTGCGCTGCATGGAGGTGGCAACCATGATAGGAGCAAAAGTTCTAGCGCCCGTGTATTCCCCGCTCCGGCAAAGGCCTGAAAACCTGCGGGTCGTCATAGAAAGACGCGGCCTCGTTGCCGGGCCACCAGCCGGGCACGCCGAGCAACGGCAGCGGCACGAAAGGCTTGCGCTCAAGCCGTGCCGGGTCGAGCGCCTGCGCCATGCGCGCGTCGTCGAAGGCAACGGCGCCAGCCGCGTCGTGTATCGCGTGCGTCAGCAGCACGTGCGCGGTGATCGGCTTGCGCGGCACGGCGAGCTTTTCGAGCAGCGCATGGCCGAACACCAGCAGCCGCGCCTGCGCCCACAACTCGCGCCGCGCGACGAACAGCGTATGCCAGTCGCGCGCGACCAGCGCCTGCCACAGCGCGGGCGGTGCGTCGAGCACGGCGCCGTTCTCGTCGAACAGCGTGAGCGCGTCGCGCAAGGGGCCGCGCACCGCCGCGACGCCGTGGCGCGCGATCTCGCCCGCCTGCAACTCGTTGAGGCGGCGCTTGGCCAGCGGAAACGCGAGCCAGACGAGTCCGTTGAAGAAGTCGTGCAGGTTGTCGCGCGTGGGCACCGTGCGGGTCTGGAAGATGTGGGCCTCGTAGGCCTGGCCGGCGGGCAGCGCATGCTGCTGCACGAAGTCGGGCACGGGTGCATGGGCAGGCCTGGCGCCCTGCAGCGCCGCGGCGACCGAGCCATGCGCCGAAGCGGCCTGCGCCACGGCTTGGCCATGGACACGGTAGGGCGCGAGCCAGGGCTGCGCCCAGTCGACCGCCGGCAGGGTCAAGACGCCGGCGCGTCCGTCCAGCGGATGCGGTCGGGGTGCTGCATCACCGCGAATTCCGCCGTGAGCTTGTCGAACAGCTTGAGCGAGCTGCCGTGCTTGCCCAGCAATCCCGCCGCGCGCAGTGCCTGCGCCACGTCGTTCAGCGGCACGTCCTTGCCAGTGCGCAGCGCGGGCACGGCCTGCAGGATGAACTCGGCAGCCTCGGAGGTCTGCGGTTGCGGCGCGGGTGCGGGCTTGGCCGCCTTGGTGCTGCTCTTGCGGGCCGCCGTCTTGGTGGCGGCCTTCTTCGCAGCCGTTTTCTTGGCGGCGGGCGCGGTCTTGGCCGCGGCCGTCTTCTTCGCGGTGGCGGTGCGGGCCGCGGGCTTCGCGCTGGCGTGGTGCTCGAGGTCCATGAACGCGTCGTAGATGCCGACCGTCTCTTCGCCCGTCTTGCCCCGCTGGCCGATGCCGCAGACGCGGCAGCCCTTTTCGCGCAGCCGGATCACCAGCGGCGCGAAGTCGGAGTCGGAAGACACCAGCACCACCACGTCGGGCCGCTCGTCGATGACGAGGTCGATGGCATCGACCGCGAGCGCGATGTCGGTGCTGTTCTTGCCGGTCGAGAGGTTGACCATCGGCCGCACCGACAGCCGCTTGAACATCGCCTGCCGGTTGACGGCCATCTCGGCGTTGCAATAGGCGCGGCGCACGTGGATGGCGCCGTATTCGTCCATCGTGCGCTGCACGGCCTGCTCGATCACGTCGGCCGAGACGTTGTCGGCGTCGATCAGCAGCATCACGCGCGGTGTGGGCGTCATGCCAGCTTCCAGTTGATGGTCTCGCCACCGCGCAGCGGCTTGAGCGTTGCGTCGCCGTAGGGCACGGTCTCAGGCACGGTCCAGCTTTCGCGCTTGAGCGTGACGGTGTCGGCGTGGCGCGGCAGGTCGTAGAAGTCGGGGCCGTTGAAGCTCGCGAAGGCTTCGAGCTTGTCGAGCGCGCCCGCGTTGTCGAAGGCCTCGGCGTACAGCTCGATGGCAGTGAGCGCGGTGTAGCAGCCGGCGCAGCCGAGGGCGTGTTCCTTCAGGTGGGCCGGGTGCGGCGCGCTGTCGGTGCCCAGGAAGAAGCGGTCGCTGCCGCTGGTGGCGGCCTCCACAAGCGCCACGCGGTGCGTCTCGCGCTTGAGCACGGGCAGGCAGTAGTAGTGCGGGCGGATGCCGCCGGTGAAGATGGCGTTGCGGTTGTAGAGCAGGTGGTGCGCCGTGATGGTGGCTGCCGTGAAGCGGTCGGCGTCGCGCACGTAGTGGGCGCCTTCCTTGGTGGTCAGGTGCTCGAACACCACCTTGAGCTCGGGGAAGTCGCGGCGCAGCGGAATCATCACGCGGTCGACGAACACGGCTTCGCGGTCGAACAGGTCGATGGCGGGGTCGGTCACTTCGCCGTGCACCAGCAGCAGCAGGCCGTGCTTCTGCATGGCCTCCAGCGTCTTGTAGGTGTGGCGGATGTCGGTCACGCCGGCATCGCTGTTGGTGGTGGCGCCGGCCGGGTAGAGCTTGAGCGCGCGCACGCCGGCTTCAGCCGCCAGCGCGATTTCTTCGGGCGGCAGCTTGTCGGTCAGGTAGAGCGACATCACGGGCTCGAAGGCCAGTCCTTCGGGCACGGCGGCGCGGATGCGGTCGCGGTACGCCACGGCCTGCGCGGCGGTGGTCACGGGGGGGCGAAGGTTCGGCATGATCAGCGCGCGGCCGAACTGGCGCGCGCTGTGGGGGACGACGGCTTCGAGGGCGGCGCCATCGCGCACGTGCAGGTGCCAGTCGTCGGGGCGGGTGATCGTGAGGGTGTCTGTCATGGCGGGGCGATTGTCGCATCGCCCCCTGGAAGGCAAGGAGGCGGCGAGCCCGCCGGACGGATGGCGGGAATCGGCGATTTCTCTTGCTATCTGTGGAACACCCGGCAGGTGCGCGAGCTGGCACTCTGCAGCCACTTGAAGAAAGTGACCGAGCTGCGCGCGCCCTTTTGCGGCGGCCAGGGGTCGAGGATGCGCAGCGTGGTGCCCCGCCCGCTCGGGTCGTCGTCGCCCCGGATGCCCGCGATGACGACCATGTGCCCCGGCCGGCCGGCGTCGGCCGGGTAGCCTTTCTTGGTGCCCCACAGCATGTCGAACATGAGCGGCCCCTCCTGCAGCGCCGCACGCAGCGCCTTCAGCGACCACGGCGGCGGCGGGCGCACTTCCAGGCCGTGCGCGGCGGCGAAACGCCGGCCGACTTTCATGTCCGCGTCGTGCGTGTCGACGAAATCCTGCAGCCCGCCGTCGGCCGCGACCAGCTCGGCCGGTGTGCGCGCGACCACCGCCTGCACGCTGGAGCGCGTCATCATCGCAACGCCGGCGGCCCAGCAGAGCGCGGCGGCGGGCGGCGGGATCAGCGCGACCGGATGCAGGACGGGCGCGTCGCCCTCGCCGTCGAACGCGACGTTCTGGGTGCAGGGGCCGGCCTCTCCGTCTTCCACCAGCCAATGCGCGGCCTGCAGGCGCAGCACTGCCGCGCGGGTGAGCGGGCCGTAGTCGCCGTCGGTGGCGAGCCTGGGGCTGGGCTGCAGCTTGCGGTTGAGTGCCTCCTGCAATCGGCGGACGTCGGCTCCTCGCCAACCCTGTTTGAGCGTGGTCATCGGCATGCTTTCCTTCCCCCTCGTTCTGATCGCGGACTTTGGAATACGGGCGTCGGAATTGTCAAAACCGGGGCCGCAAGCGTCTACTCGCCGAATGGCGTAGTCGGCGGCGCCCGGCTGGGACGCTTGCCTATGGCTCAAGTACTCGCGCCGGGGCCGAGTGGATTTCGCCGCTGTCGCCTTGGGGACTCTCGAATGCACCGGCCAGGTCGGCCAGCCAGCGTTCGTAGGCGGCGGCGCGCTCGGCGTCGGGCAGCCGCAACAGCGCGGACGGGTGCAGCGTGACGAACACGGGCCGGCCATCGGCGCGCTCGTGCAGCCACGCGCCGCGCTCGGCCTGCATCGCCACCGGCCGGCCGAGCAAGGCGCGTGCGGCCGTCGCGCCCAGCGCCACCAGCGCCTGCGGGCGCACCAGCGCGATTTCGCTTTCGAGCCAGTGCGCGCAGGCCTCGGCCTCCCGCTGGCCGGCGGTCTTGTGGATGCGGCGCTTGCCGCGCAGTTCGTACTTGAAATGCTTCACGGCATTGGCCAGGTACACCGTGCCGCGCGGCCGGCCCAGTTGCGCCATTGCACGGTCGAGCAGTTGGCCGGCCGGCCCGACGAAGGGCCGCCCGGCCAGGTCTTCCTGGTCTCCGGGCTGCTCGCCGACCAGCATGCGCTGCGCGCCCACGGGCCCTTCGCCGCACACGGCCTGCGTGGCGAGCGCACCGATGGGACAGTCGCGGCACGCATGCGCGGCCGCGCGCAGTTCATCGAGGTTGGCGGGCGCCGCGCGGTCGGCCGGCAGCGGGTGCAGCGGCACCGGAGCGCGGATGCGGCGCGCGGGCGTGGCCGGCGCGTCGATCATCGACTGGCTGCGCGCCTGCGCCGCTTCGGCCAGCGGCTGGATCAGCGCGGCTTCGGGCAGGTTGTGCCAGTAGCGGGTCGGCATCTCGCGGCGCATCATCGCGAGCTTCAGGCGCGCGGGGTTGAAGATGTGCTCGTAGTAGACCAGCCAGAGCTGCTCGCCGGCGTCCGGCGGCGGCTTCTCGCGCCGGTCGGCGCCCTCGCGGAAAGTCAGCGCCTGCCCGTCCCACGCCACGCAGCGCTCGGGCGTGAGGATGGCCCAGTTCATCTGCGCGAAGCGGCGCGCGAAGAACGGCGCGTTGGCTTCCACGATGCGGTGGTCGGGCTCGAACCATGCCACGTGGCGCTCGCCCTGCTCGCCTTCCACGCGCGTGAAGCGCACGAAGGCGCGCATCTTGTGGATGTCGCGGCGCACGGCCTTGGCCATCTGCCGGGCCTGCAGCATGTCGGCGTCGAGCGGGTCGTGCCGCAGGGCCGGTTCGTGCACCAGGCGCCAGAGCAGCCGGTACATCAGCCCCAGGCGGCCGGCGTCGCGGTGCAGGATCACGTCGGCACACAGGGCGAGGAACGACGCGGGCACCGGCTGGCGCGCGGCACCGGCCGGCGGCGGCGAAAGCATGGGCTCGAACAGGCCGCCGGCGGGCGCGTCCGCGAACAGGTCGGCGCCGCCGTCGCCCTGCGCGCCGTCGCTCCATTCGACATGGTCGGGCGGCACGCCTTTCGCCAGCAATTGGCGCGCCTCGCGGCGGAAGGCGTCGAGGTCGACCGGGTTTCCGAGCCGTACGCGCATGGCGGCTTGCCTCCAGCTCAGAACAGCGCCGCCTGCGCCGGCCGGGCTGCGGGAACTGCGGCGGCCATGGCTCCCGCCGCCGGCCGGTGCCCGTCGGCCACCACGAAGGGCAGCACCTTGCGCGAGGGCACGTGCAGCCGGCGCAGATCGTCGGCGCGCACCCTGCGCACGCGGCGCGCCTGCAGCAGGCGCTCGACCGCCTTCACGCCCAGGCCCGGCACGCGCAGCAGCATTTCGCGCGGGGCGTGGTTCAGGTCGACGGGGAAACGCTCGGCATGCGCCAGCGCCCAGGCCAGCTTGGGGTCGACGTCCAGCCGCAGCAGGCCGTCGGGCGCGGCCACGATCTCCTGGTGCTCGAAGCCGTAGAAGCGCATGAGCCAGTCGGCCTGGTACAGCCGGTGCTCGCGCATCAGCGGGGGCGCCACCAGCGGCAGCGCGCGGGCCGCATCGGGAATGGGGCTGAAGGCCGAGTAATACACGCGCTTGAGCTTGTAGGCGCCGTACAGCGTGGCGCTCGACGCGAGGATGTGGCGGTCGTCGGTGGCGTCGGCGCCCACGATCATCTGCGTGCTCTGGCCCGCGGGCGCGAAGGGCGGCGGCCTGGCGGCGGCGGGGGCCGCGCCGGGCAGCGCGCGGATCGGCACCACTCGGCGGGCTTCCTCGCGCGTGTCGTCGATGCGCAGGCGCAGCCGCGCCATGGAGCGGCGGATGGCGCTTTCGTTCTTCTCGGGCGCCAGCGCCTGCAGGCCCTCGGTGGTCGGCATCTCGACGTTGATGCTGAGCCGGTCGGCATAGCGGCCGGCGCGCGCCAGCAGTTCGTCGCTGGCGTCGGGAATGGTCTTCAGGTGGATGTAGCCGCGAAAGTCGTGCTCCTCGCGCAGCACGCGCGCCACCTCGACCACCTGCTCCATGGTGTGGTCGGGCGACTTGATGATGCCGCTCGACAGGAACAGGCCCTCGATGCAATTGCGCCGATAGAAGTCGAGCGTGAGCTGCACCACCTCTTCGACCCGAAAGCGCGCACGCGGCACATTGCTCGACGCACGGTTGACGCAATAAAGGCAGTCGTACTGGCAGTGGTTGGTGAGCAGCACCTTCAGCAGCGAGATGCAGCGGCCGTCGGGCGCGTAGCTGTGGCAGATGCCCGCGCCCTCGGTGGAGCCGATGCCGCGGCCGCCCACCGAGTCGCGCGGCTGCGAGCCGCTGGATGCGCAGGAGGCGTCGTACTTGGCGGCGTCGGCAAGGATGGCGAGTTTGCGATGGATGTCCACGGGAGTCCTCGGAATTACTGTATGAATATACAGTTATCAGCCATTCCATCGGCTGCGATTTGTAAGCGGGCCGCTCGCATCGATGCAGCGTTGCGCCTCTTTCGAACCTTGGCTACCCTCGCTGCCAGATGACCGACGACCCCACAGCGCCCACCCCCACCCTCACGCCGATTTCCACCACGCTTGCCGACGACCGCATGGCGGCCAAGTTCACAGCACCCAACGGCGCCCCCGCGTTCGCCGTGCGCTGGCAAGACGGCGTCTACGCCTACATCAACCAGTGCCCCCACGCGGGCGGCCCGCTCGACTTCGAAGGGCAGATCATCGAAAGCTCCGGCCGCTTCCTGATGTGCGCAAGGCATGGCGCGATCTTCGAGCCCGACACCGGCAAGTGCGTCGGCGGCCCATGCCGCGGCGCGCGGCTCACGCCGCTGGCAGTGCACGAGAAGGCCGACGGCAGCATATGGCTTGGCCAGGCCGGATAAAGACAACCCTCAAGGAGAACGATATGCGCAAGAACACCGGGCTTCGCCCCCTCGCCCTGCCGGTCACGGCCCTCGCCTTCGCCGGCCTCATGGCAGGTTGCACCGGCATGTCGCCCGGCACCGGCAAGGCCGTCACGGGCATGAAAGTCACGTCCAGCGCCTTCGCCGACAACGGCGTGATCCCGGCCGAGCATGCCGGTGCGGGCGAGTGCGGCGGCAAGAACATCTCGCCGCCGGTGGCCTGGAGCAACCTGCCGGCCAAGACCCGGTCGGTCGCCGTGCTGGTGTTCGACCCGGACGGCGCTGCCGGCCTGGGCGTGTCGCACTGGGTGGCCTACAACATCGCGGCGGAGCGCGGCGAACTCAAGGCGGGCGAAGGCCAGGCGGGCTCGAACTTCAACTTCACCATGGGCCCGAACGTGGCCGGCGCGCCGGCCTACCGCGGCATGTGCCCGCCGGTGGGCGACCGGCCGCACCACTACGTGCTGACCGTGGTCGCCACCGACCTGGCGCCGGGCAGCCTGCCCGCCGGGCTCGCACGCGACGCGCTGCTGGCCGCGCTCAAGGGCCATGCGCTGGGTGGACAGAGCGTGGTGGGCCTCTACAGCCGCTAATCCCTTCGCCCTGCCGGGTAATAATTAAGCTCCCAATCTGCCGGCGGCCCGTCAGCACTGGCTGCAGCCGCTTTTCCGAAAGCCCATCGATGGCCCTGACCGCCGCCGCGTCCGACGTTTCCCCGTCATCCGAACTCGACGCCATGTTCGACCTGGCGCCAGTCTCACTCTGGATCGAAGACTACAGCGGCCTCAAGCGCAAGCTCGATAGCTGGCGCGCCGAAGGCGTGACCGACCTGGTGGCGTACCTGTCGGAAGACCCGGGCCGCGTGAGCGAATGCATGGCGCTGCTGAAGGTGCTGCGGGTCAACCAGCACACCCTGAAGCTCTTTGCCGCCGACAGCCAGCAGACCCTGCTCGACTCGCTCGACCGCGTGTTCCGCGGCGACATGTCGGCCACCGTGGTGCATGAGCTCGACCAGCTGTGGCGCGGCCAGCTCACCTTCGAGAGCGAGACGGTCAACTACGCCCTCGACGGCCGGCGGCTCGACGTGCGCGTGCGCGCCCGCGTGCTGCCCGGCCACGAAGCCACCTGGGAGCGCGTGCTGGTCTCGCTCGACGACGTGACCGAGCGCGTGGCCGCGCAGCGCCTGCGCGACGAAAGCGCCGCCTACGCACGCAGCCTGTTCGAGCGCTCGCCGGTGTCGCTGTGGGTGGAAGACTTCAGCGCCGTGCGCGCGCTGCTGCAAAGCATCCGCGCGCGCGGCATCACCGACTTCGCCACCTTCATCAAGGTGCACCCCGAGTTCGTGACGCGCTGCATGCAGGAGATCCGCGTCGTCGACGTGAACCGCGAAACGCTGCGCATGTTCGGCGCGCCCGACCTGCAGACCCTGCTGGGCAGCCTCTCGCGCATCTTCCGCGACGAGATGCGCGAATCCTTCGCCGAGCAGTTGCAGGACCTGTGGAACGGCAAGACCGTGCAGCACCGCGAGGTGCTCAACTACTCGCTGTCGGGCGAGGTGCTGAACATCCACATGCAGTTCGCGGTGCAGGACGACCGGCTCGACACCTGGGACCTGGTGCTGGTGTCGCTGGTCGACATCACCGCGCGCAAGAAGGCCGAGGCCTACCTCGAATACCTCGGCAAGCACGACGTGCTCACGCAGCTGTGCAACCGCACCTACTTCACCGAAGAGCTCACCCGCCTCGCGCGCAAGGGCCCGTGGCCGGTGTCGATCGTGGCCATCGACCTGAACGGATTGAAGCAGCTCAACGACCAGGAAGGCCATGCCGCCGGCGACTCGCTGCTGCGCCGCATGGGCGAGGTGCTCGACAAAGCCGTCGACCCGCCGGCCTGGCCCGCGCGCATAGGCGGCGACGAGTTCGCGGTGCTGCTGCCCATGACCGACGAGCGCGGCGCCGAAGCCATGCGCGAGCGCATCCTCACGCTGCTGGAAATGAACAACCAGTTCCACGCCGGACAGAGCGGCCACGCGCTGAGCCTGGCGATCGGCCTGGCGACCTGCCACGCGGGAGAGTCGCTGGAATCGGCCCTGCAACGCGCGGACCGGGCGATGTATGTCGACAAGGCAAGGCACTACGAAGGCACGCCGGGAAACCGGCGGCGGGGTAGCTAGCCCGGCACCCGCACCCGCTCCAGCACGAAATCGATGAACGTCCGGATCGCCCGCGTGTGCTGGCGGTTGGGCATGTAGAGCATGAACATCTGCGTGCCGAAGATGGACAGGCGCCAGTCGTCCAGCGTGGTCACGACGTCGCCCTTGCGCACGTCTTCCTGCACCACGTAGTCGGGCACGAGGCCGATGCCCAGGCCGGCGAGGATGGCCTGGCGCAGAAAGAGGAAGTTTTCCGAGATCAGAGTCGGCTCGAGGATCACCTCGCGCCGCGTCTCGCCCTGGTAGGCCGACACGCGCAGCTGCCGGCCGATGACGGCGGCGGTGACCACAGGCGCGCCCTGCAGCGCATCGAGCTGCACCGGCAGCGGGTGCTTCGACGCGTACTCCGCCGAGGCGCAGGCCACGTAGCGCACCGGCCCCATCGCGCGCGCAACCAGGTTCTGCGGCGGCTCGGGAATCACGCGGATGGCGATGTCGACTTCGTCGCGCAGCAGGTCTTCGATGCGGTTTTCGAACACCACGTCGAGCACGATGCCGGGGTACTGGCGCTTGAAGTCGATGAGCCAGTCGGCCATGACCAGTTGCCCGTAGCCGCTGGGCACGCTCAGCCGCACGCGGCCCTGCAGGCCCTGTCCCAGCGTGGTGACCGATTCGCGCGCCGCCAGCAGTTCGCCCTGTATCGCCACGCCATGCTGGTAGAGCCGCAGGCCGATTTCGGTCGGCTCGGCGCGCCGGGTGGTGCGCCGCACCAGTTGCGCGCCCACCGAGCGCTCCAGCTGGTTCAGGTGGTAGCTGACGTTGGCGCGGGTCATCTTGAGCCGGCGGGCCGCCGCGCTCAGGTTGCCGGCATCGAGGATTTCCACCAGCAGGGTGAGCGATTGCAGGTCCATGCACCAATTGTGTCAAAAATCCTTTGACAGTCTGTCAACCGCCTATGCAATTGTCAAAGCGGGGATACCGGCAAAGAATGCCGGGTTCACCCCAGAGCCTCGAACCCGCACGGTTCGCAACGCAAGAGACAAGCAGCACATGGCCACCAACGACACCCCCAGCCCCTCCACGTCCACCGGTCCCGTCACCTTCGAGCGTCGAGGCGACGTTTTCGTGGTGACCATCGACAACCCGCCCGTCAACGCCCTGGGCGTGGATGTGCGCCGCGGCCTCGTGGCCGCCATCGACGCGGCGGAGGCCGACGGCGCCGCCAAGGCGGTGCTGATCGCCGGCGCGGGCCGCAACTTCATTGCGGGCGCCGACATCCGCGAATTCGGCAAGACGCCGCAGCCGCCGTCGCTGCCCGAGGCCTGCCTGAAGATCGAGAACTGCACCAAGCCGGTGGTTGCCGCCATCCACGGCGCCGCGCTCGGCGGCGGGCTCGAAGTGGCGCTGTCGGCGCACTACCGCATCGCCTCGCCCACCGCCAAGCTGGGCCTGCCCGAAGTGGCGCTGGGCCTCTTGCCCGGCTCGGGCGGCACGCAGCGCGCGCCGCGCCTCATCGGCGTGAAGCCCGCGCTCGAACTCATGCTCAGCGGCCGCCATGCGGGCGCCAAGGAAGCGCTGTCGCTCGGCCTCGTCGACCGCCTGGCCACCGACGCCGACGCACTGGCCGAAGGCCTGGCCTATGCGCAGGAACTGGTCGCCGCCAAGGCCCCGGTGCGCCGCACCCGCGACGCCGGCGCGCTGGCCGACAAGGAAGCCAGTCGCGCCGCCCTCGAAGCCGCGCGCGCCGACACAGCCAAGAAGAGCCGCGGCCTGTTCTCGCCGATGAAGATCATCGAAGCCGTCGAGGCCGCGCTCACGCTGCCCTTCGACGAAGGCATGGCGCTGGAGCGCAAGCTGTTCCTGCAGTGCATCGACAGCCCGCAGCGCGCCGGCCTGATCCACGCCTTTTTCGCCGAGCGTGAAGTGCTGAAGGCGCCCGAGACCAAGTCGGCCAAGCCACGCGCGCTGGAGTCGGCCGGCATCGTCGGCGGCGGCACCATGGGCGCGGGCATCGCGGTGGCCATGCTCGACGCCGGCATGCCGGTGACCATGATCGAGCGCGACGACACGCAGCTCGCACGCGGCCGCGCCAACGTAGAGAAGGTGTACGACGGCCTCATCAAGAAGGGCCGCATGACGCCCGAGGCCAAGGACAGCGTGATGGCGCGCTTCTCCGGCTCTACCAGCTACGACGCGCTCGCGCAGGTCGACATCGTGGTCGAAGCCGTGTTCGAGGACATGTCGGTCAAAAAGGCCGTGTTCGCCGAACTCGACCGCGTGTGCAAGCGCGGCGCGGTGCTGGCCACCAACACCTCGTACCTGGACATCGACGAGATCGCCGCCAGCATCTCGCGCCCGCAGGACGTGGTGGGCCTGCACTTCTTCTCGCCCGCCAACATCATGAAGCTGCTGGAGATCGTGGTGCCCGCCAAGGTGAGCGCCGACGTGGTCGCCACCGGCTTCGAGCTGGCGAAGAAGCTCAAGAAGGTGCCGGTGCGCGCCGGCGTGTGCGACGGCTTCATCGGCAACCGCATCCTGGCCGTGTACCGCCAGGCCGCCGACCACATGATGGAAGACGGCGCGTCGCCCTACCAGATCGACGAAGCGGTGCGCAACTTCGGCTACCCGATGGGCCCGTTCCAGGTGTCCGACCTGGCCGGCGGCGACATCGGCTGGGCCACGCGCAAGCGCAAAGCCGCCACGCGCGACCCCGCGGCGCGCTACGTGCAGATTGCCGACCGCATCTGCGAACGCGGCTGGTTCGGCCAGAAGACACAGCGCGGCTACTACCTGTACCCCGAAGGCGCGCGCACCGGCCAGCCCGACCCCGAAGTGCTGGCCATCATCGACGCCGAGCGCGAGCGCGCAGGCATCAAGCCGCGCGCCTTCACCGAAGAAGAAATCATGCGCCGCTACATGGCCGCGATGGTCAACGAAGGCGCCAACGTGGTGCTGCAGCGCATTGCGCTGCGCCCGCTGGACGTGGACGTGACCTTCCTCTACGGCTACGGCTTCCCGCGCCACCGCGGCGGCCCGATGAAGTACGCCGACACCGTCGGCCTGCCCAAGGTGCTGGCCGACATCCGCGAATTTGCCAAGGAAGACCCGATCTTCTGGAAGCCGTCGCCGCTGCTGGTGCAGCTGGTCGAACGCGGCGCCGATTTCGCCAGCCTCAATCAATCCGAGTAACCACAGAGCCAGCCCTCCAGGAGACACACCCCATGCGTGAAGCCGTCATCGTTTCCACCGCCCGCACCCCGCTCACGAAGGCGCACCGCGGCGAATTCAACATCACCCCCGGCCCCACGCTGGCGGCCTTCGCCGTGAAGGCGGCGGTGGAACGCTCGGGCCTCGACCCCGCGCTGGTCGAGGACGCGATCCTCGGCTGCGGCTACCCCGAAGGCACCACCGGCCGCAACATCGCGCGCCAGGCCATCATCCGCGCGGGCCTGCCGATCGGCATTGCCGGCACCACGGTGAACCGCTTCTGCGCCTCGGGCCTGCAGGCTATTGCGATGGCCGCGGGCCGCATCGTGGTGGACGGCGCGCCGGCCATGATCGCGGGCGGCGTGGAAAGCATTTCGCAGATCCGCTCGCGCAGCGCCACCGACAGCGGCGACAGCGGCATGGACCCGTGGATCGTCGAGCACAAGCCCGAGCTGTACATGGCGATGATCGAAACGGCCGACATCGTGGCCAAGCGCTACAACATCAGCCGCGAGGCGCAGGACCGCTTCTCGGCGGAGAGCCAGCGCCGCACCGAAGAAGCGCAGATCGCCGGCCGCTACAAGGACGAGATCGTCGCCTGCACCACCACGATGGCCGTGACCGACAAGGAGACGAAGGAAGTCACCTACCGCGAAGTCACCGCCACCGAGGACAACTGCAACCGCCGCGGCACCACCTACGAGGCGCTCGCCAAGCTGAAGCCGGTGATGGGCGAGGACAAGTTCGTCACCGCAGGCAACGCCTCGCAGCTGTCGGACGGCGCATCGGCCTGCGTGCTGATGGAAGCCAAGGACGCAGCGCGCGCCAACATCAAGCCGCTGGGCGCCTTCCGCGGCCTGGCAGTGGCCGGCTGCGAGCCCGACGAGATGGGCATCGGCCCGGTGTTCGCGGTGCCCAAGCTGCTCGCGCGCCACGGCCTCAAGGTGCAGGACATCGGCCTGTGGGAACTCAACGAAGCCTTTGCCTCGCAGTCGATCTACTGCCAGGACAAGCTGGGCATTCCGTCGGAGCTGCTCAACGTGAACGGCGGTGCCATCTCCATCGGCCACCCCTTCGGCATGACCGGCGCGCGCCTCGCGGGCCACGTGCTCATCGAAGGCAAGCGCCGTGGCGCGAAGTACGCGGTGGTCACGATGTGCATTGCCGGCGGCATGGGCGCGGCCGGCCTGTTCGAAATCTATTGAGGAGCCCGCGATGGACCTGAACTTCACGACCGAAGAAGAAGCCTTCCGCAGCGAAGTGCGCGCCTTCCTTTCGACCAAGCTGCCGGTGCGGTTGTCCGAGAAAGTGCGCAGCGGCAAGATCCTCGAGAAGGCCGACATGCAGGAATGGCACGCCATCCTCAACGAGCGCGGCTGGCTGGCCAACCACTGGCCCGAGCAGTACGGCGGCCCGGGGTGGACGGCGGTCGAGAAGTTCATCTTCGAGCATGAGTGCGCGCTGGCCTTCGCGCCGCGCATCGTGCCCTTCGGCGTGAACATGCTGGGGCCGGTGCTCATCAAATACGGCAACGAGGCGCAGAAGCAGCATTGGCTGCCGCGCATCCTGAACGGCGCCGACTGGTGGTGCCAGGGCTATTCGGAACCCGGCGCGGGCTCCGACCTGGCGGCCGTGAAGACATCGGCCGTGCGAGGCATCGACGCGCAGGGCGACCACTACATCGTGAACGGCCAGAAAACCTGGACCACGCTGGGCCAGCACGCCAACATGATCTTCTGCCTGGTGCGCACCAACCGCGAGGCGAAGAAGCAGGAAGGCATCAGCTTCCTGCTGATCGACATGACATCGCCCGGCGTGGAAGTGCGCCCGATCATCACGCTCGACGGCGAGCATGAAGTGAACGAAGTGTTCTTCTCCGACGTGCGCGTGCCCGCCGAGAACCTCGTGGGCGAGGAGAACAAGGGCTGGACCTGCGCCAAGTACCTGCTGACCTACGAGCGCACCAACATCGCGGGCGTGGGCTTCTCGGTGGCCGCGCTCGAACAGCTCAAGGGCATTGCCGCCACGCAGACGAAGAACGGCAAGCCGCTGGCCGAAGACCCGGCCTTCGCTGCGCGCATGGCGCGCGTAGAGATCGACCTGGAGAACATGAAGACCACCAACCTGCGCGTGATCGCGGCGGTGGCCGGCGGCGGCGTGCCGGGCGCGGAAAGCTCGATGCTGAAGATCCGCGGCACCGAGATTCGCCAGGAAATTTCTTCGCTGGCCCGCCGCGCGATGGGCGTTTATGGCCGCCCCTTCATCGCAGAAGCGCTGAAGGACGGCTATACCGAGAACGGGGGCGAGACCTTCGGCCCCGATTACGCATCGGCCGCCGCCTCGCGCTACTTCAACAACCGCAAGCTGTCGATCTTCGGCGGCTCGAACGAAATCCAGAAGAACATCATCTCCAAGATGATCCTGGGCCTGTAAGGAGAACGGCATGAACTTCGAACACACCGAAGACCGGCGCATGCTCGCCGACAGCCTGAACCGCTTCATCAGCGAGCAGTACGCGTTCGATGCGCGTGACAGCATCGCGAAGTCGGAGCACGGGTTCAGCAAGGAAATCTTCCAGCAGTTCGCCGAACTGGGCGTGATCGGCGCGCTGTTCAGCGAGGCCGATGGCGGCTTCGGCGGCGGCGGCTTCGACATTGCGGTGGTCTTCGAGGCACTGGGCCGCGGCCTGGTGGTCGAGCCGCTGCTGGGCGCGGTGATGGTCGGCGAGGCGATCAGCGCCGCCGGCAGCGACGCGCAGAAAGAAAAGCTCGCAGACATCATCAACGGCGTGACCGTCGCGGCCTTCGCGCACGACGAGGCCGACACGCACTACGAGCGCTCGCGCGTAGCCACCAAGGCAGAACGCTCCGGCGACGGCTGGGTGCTGCACGGCGCCAAGGCCGTGGTGCCGCAAGGCGAGCAGGCCGACCTGTTCCTGGTCTCGGCCCGCACCTCGGGCAACGTGGACGACGAAGCCGGCATCTCGCTGTTCCTCGTGCCAGCGAAGACCGCAGGCCTCACGGTGCGCGGCTGCCCCGCCATCGACGGCGGCCGCGTGGCCGAACTTGCATTCGACGGCGTGAAGCTGGGCGCAGACGCGCTGCTGGGCGCCGAAGGCCAGGGCAACGCCACGTTGGAACGCGCCATTGGCCGCGGCATGCTCGCGCTGTGCGCCGAGGCACTGGGCGCGATGGAAGCCGCCAAGACCGCCACGCTGGAGTACCTGCGCACGCGCAAGCAGTTCGGCATTCTCATCGGCAGCTTCCAGGCCCTGCAGCACCGCATGGCCGACCTGCTGCTGGAGATCGAACAGGCCCGCTCGGCCGTCATCAACGCGGCAGCCGCCATCGACACCGGCGACCGCCTGGCGCGCGAGCGCGCGCTGTCGGCCGCCAAGTTCAGCATCGGCCGCATCGGCGCGCTGGTGGCTGAAGAAAGCATCCAGATGCACGGCGGCATCGGCATGACCTGGGAACTGCCCCTGCCCCACTACGCCAAGCGCCTGGTGATGATCGACCACCAACTGGGCGACGAAGACCACCACCTGCAGCGCTACATCGCCCTGGGCAAAGAGTCCGGCAGTGAGGTTGCGGCATGAGCGACAACAAGACCGTTCTGATCTCGCAGGAAGGCGCCGTGCGCATCCTGACCAACAGCAACCCCGCCGCGCGCAACGCGATCACGCCCACGCTGTACGCCGAGCTGAGCGCCGCGCTGGCCGATGCGCAGAACGACCCCGAGGTGGGCGCCATCGTCTTCACCGGCGCCGGCGACTTCTTCTGCTCCGGCGGCGACCTGAACCTGCTGGCCAAGCGCCGCGAGCTGCCGGTGGCCGAGCGCCGCCAGATCCTCGAAGGCCTCAACAACCTGATCCGCGCGCTGCGCGATTGCGGCAAGCCGGTGATCGCGGCGGTCGAAGGCGGCGCTGCCGGCGCGGGCCTGTCGATGGCGCTGGCCTGCGACATGCTGGTGTCGGCGCGCGACGCCTTCTTCACCGTGGCCTACGTCAAGGTCGGCCTCACGCCGGACGGCGGCGCCACGGCCTTCCTCGCGGAGTTCGTCTCGCGCCAGGTGCTGACGGAGATGTGCCTCACCGGCGACCGCATGCCGGCCGAGCGCCTGCATGCGCTGGGCGCCGTCAACCGCCTGACCGACAAGGGCGCCGCGCTGGCTGAAGCCATCGCGCTCGCGGCCAAGGTGGCGAGCGGCCCGCAACGCGCCAGCGCGCGCATCAAGACGCTGTGCCGCCAGGCGCACCACGCCACGCTGGAAGAGCAGCTCGACGCCGAGGCCGTGTTCATGGTCGAGTCGCAGGGCGACGCCGAAGCGGCCGAAGGCATCGGCGCTTTCCTCGGCAAGCGCAAGGCCGACTTCGTGGCGCTTCGCCACGCCGGCGGCAAGGCGGACGCGCCCTGACACCCGCCCTGCCCGCCCCCTGCGCATGCGCACGGGGCTTTTCGTTTTTCCTGGAGTAGCCATGTCCTCGCTGAATTCCTCGCTGCCGCTTGCCGGCGTGCGCGTCCTCGACTTGTCCCGCATCCTGGCGGGCCCCTGGTGCGGCATGGTGCTGGCCGACATGGGCGCCGAGGTCATCAAGGTGGAGCACCCGGGCCGCGGCGACGACACCCGCGACTGGGGCCTGCGCGTGGGCAAGACCGAGACCGCCTACTTCAACAGCGTGAACCGCAACAAGCGCTCGGTCACGCTCGACCTGCAGACGCCCGAAGGCCAGCAGATCGCGCGCGACCTTGCCAGGCAGTGCGACGTGGTGATCCAGAACTTCAAGTTCGGCGGCATCGACAAGCTGGGCCTGGGCTACGAGCAACTGAGCAAGGAGAACCCGGGCCTCATCTACTGCTCGATCTCTGGCTACGACCGCACCGGCCCCGAAGCAGCGCGGCCCGGCTACGACCTCGTCGTTCAAGGCGAGGCCGGCCTGATGGCGCTGAACGGCGAGGCCAACCAGCCGCCGCTGAAGTTCGGCGTGGCGGCTGTGGACCTGTTCACCGGCATGTACTCGGCGCAGGCCATCCTGGCCGCGCTGTACCAGCGCGAGAAGACCGGCAAGGGCCGCCACGTGGAGATGGCCCTGTTCGACTGCGGCCTGATGATCACCGCCTACTACGGCCTCGAGGCGCTGCTGATGGGCGAAGACCCGCCGCGCTACGGCAACTCGCATCCGTCGATCGTGCCGTACGGCGTGTTCGACGCGGCCGACGGCCCGCTGGTCATCACCGTGGGCAACAACGCGCAGTTCGCGCGCTTCTGTACCGAGGTGATCGGCCGGCCCGACCTCGCGGCCGACGAGCGCTTCAAGACCAACATCCTGCGCTCGGCCAACCGCGCGGTGCTGCTGCCCGAGCTGCACGCCGAACTGGCGAAGCGCCAGCGCGCCGACCTGCTGGAGAAGCTCACCGCCGCCGGCATTCCGTGCGGCGAGGTGCTGGGCCTGCTGGAGGCGCTGCAATCGAAGCGCGCCATCGACGCCGGCCTGGTCACCACGCAGCCGCACCCGGTGGCCGGCACGGTCAACGTGCTGGCGCCGCCCTACCGTTTCGATGGCGAGCGCCTGCCGGTGCGCAGCGCGCCGCCCACCCTGGGCGAAGGCACGCACGACGTGCTGAAGTCCCTGCTCGGCCTGTCGGATGAAAAGCTGGCGGCGCTGAAAACGAGTGGCGTCGTCTGAAGAAGACAGGCGTCCGAATTTCCAAAGTAGACAAGACCCAATGGCATCCCTTTCCCTTCGCAGTCCCGTTCGCCGCGCCCTTCTCGCCCTCGCCCTGCCCCTGGTGGCCGGCACCGCCTTCGCACAGGCCTGGCCCGCCAAGCCGATCACGCTGATCGTGCCCTTCCCGCCGGGCGGCCCGACCGACGTGGCCTCGCGCATCGTGGCGCAGAAGATGTCGGTCGCGCTCAAGCAGAACATCGTGATCGACAACCGCAGCGGCGCATCGGGCACCGTGGGCGCCGCCACGGCCGCGCGGGCCGCGCCCGACGGCTACACCTTCGTGATGCTGGCCACGCCCACGCTGCTGGCCTCGCACCTGTACGGCCCCACCGGCTACGACATCTTCAAGAACTTCACGCCCGTGGGCTCGGTGTACGACCTGCCGATCGTGCTGGTGGTGAACCCCAAGTCGCTGCCCGACGTGAACGGCGTGCAAGACCTCATCGCCAAGGCCAAGGCCGAGGGCGGCAAGCTCAACTACACCACCGCCGGCGCCGGCAGCTTCGGCCACCTGACGACCGAGCAGCTCAAGACCATCGGCAAGTTCGACATGCAGCACGTGCCCTACCGCGGCAGCGCACCGGCCGTGACCGACCTGATCGGCGGCCAGGTGCCCGCCATGTTCTCCGACCTGGTGGGCGTGCTGCCGCACATCAAGGCCGGCAAGCTGCGCGCCATCGCTGTCGGCTCGGGCAAGCGCGTGAGCCTGCTGCCCGACGTGAAGACGGTGGCCGAACAAGGCTTCCCCGGCTTCGACGCCACCTCGTGGGGCGGCCTGCTGGCCCCGGCCGGCACGCCCAAGGACGTGATCGACCGCATGAGCGCCGAGCTGAAGACGGCGCTGGCCGACAAGCAGGTGCAGGAAAAGCTGGAGAGCGTGGGCTCCTTCGCGGCCTACCGCACGCCGGCGCAGACTGGCGTGCGCATGCACGAAGACTTCGAGCGCTGGGGCAAGGTCATTCGCGACAACCACATCACGAACCAGTAAAACGACTCGGGGCCGGCAGGGCCCGGCACTGCGGCGGCACCAAGGAGACAAAAGACATGACAGGCAAGCACGAAAACAACTACAGCACCCCGGTCGGCGCACCGTTTCGCCCGGCCCTTCCCGTGCGCAGCCTCGCGGACATCCGCAAGCTCGAAGAGACGCCGCTCGAGCGGGCGCTCACGGTGCGCAGCACCTACGAGATCTTTCGCAACGCCGGCCATGCCTTCGGCGGCAAGACGGCACTGACCTTCCTGCGCACCGGCAACCCGGCGGACGAACCCATTCGCTGGTCGTATGCCGAGCTGCTCGCGCGCATCCACCAGACCGCGAACATGCTGCACACGCTGGGCGTGGGCCCGCAGGACGCCGTGGCCGTGCTGCTGCCCGGCTGCCTGGAATACCACCTGGCGCTGTGGGGCGGCGAGGCGGCCGGCATCGTGCAGCCGCTGAACCCGCTGCTCACCGACGAGAAGCTGGTGGCGCTGATGACTGCCGCACGCGCCAAGGTGCTGATCGCCTACGGCTCGGACAGCGAATCGGGCATGTGGTCGAAGGCCATGCGCCTGCGCGGCCAGGTGCCCACGCTCACCACCGTGCTGCGCGTGGCGCCGCATGACGAGGCGCCGGGAGCCGCCGGAACACTGCCCGAGGGCGTGGCCGAGTTCGACGTGCTGCGCGCCGCGCAACCCGACGACCACCTCGTGAGCGGCCGCGACATCGCACCGACCGACATCGCCGCCTACTTCCACACCGGCGGCACCACCGGTGCGCCCAAGCTCGCGCGCCACAGCCACGGCGCGCAAGTGTTCACCGCCTGGGCCAGCGTGCAGGTCGCGGGCATGAACGAGCAGGGCATTTCCATCAACGGCTACCCGCTGTTCCATGTGGCGGGCGTGCTGCCGGCTTCGCTGTCGTCGCTGTCGGCGGGCGTGGAAGTGATCATTCCCACCACCTCGCTGCTGCGCAACAAGGAGGTGCTGGCCAACTACTGGAAGCTGGTGGCCCGCTACCGCCCGACTTCGCTGTCGGCCGTGCCCACGGTGCTCGCGGCGCTGGCCAACGTGCCGCTGGACGGCGCGGACATTTCTTCCATCACCTACTGCCGAACCGGCGCCGCCGTGCTCGCGCCCGAGCTGGCCGCGCGCTTCGAGCGCCTCTTCGGCCTGCACGTGCATGAAAGCCTGGGCATGACCGAGATGGCCGGCATCTCGACCATCACGCCGCCCGGCGTAGACGGGCCCGCGGGCTGCGTCGGTTTTCGCTTGCCCTACATGCAGATGCGCGTGGTGGCGCTCGACGAGAACGGCAACGCCAGCGACCGCGACATGCCGCCCGGCGAACAGGGCATGGTGCTGTTCAAGTCGCCCAACGTGTTCTCGGGTTTCGTGGACCCGGCCGACAACGCCAAGGCCTTCACGGCCGACGGCTGGCTCGCCACCGGCGACTTGGGCTGGATAGACAGCGAGGAGCGGCTCAACCTCACGGGCCGCTCGAAGGACCTGATCATCCGCAGCGGCCACAACATCGACCCAAAGACCATCGAGGACGCGCTGGGCGCGCACCCCGCCGTGCAGCTGTGCGCCGCCGTGGGCGCGCCCGATGCCTATGCGGGCGAACTGCCGGTGATCTTCGCGACGCTGGTGCCCGGCGCATCGGCAACGGAAGAAGAACTGCTGGCCTTCACCGCCGCGCGCGTGGACGAGGCACCCGCCCGGCCCAAGTGGGTGTCGGTGATCGAGACCATGCCGATGACCAACGTCGGAAAAATCTACAAGCCCGAGCTGCGCGCAATGGCCGCGCGGCACGTGGTGGCCGCGACGGTGGCCGAGGCCTGCGCCGCGCTCGGCGTGCCGGAGGCGGCACGCCCGATGGTGAAGACCGAAGGCGAGAGCCTGGTGCGCGTGCTGATCGACGAGGCCGCGGCCGGCGCGCTCGCCGCGCCGCTGCGCGAGCGGCTGCAGGCGGCGCTGGAGCCGCTGCCCTTCAAGACGCGCATCGCGCCGCAATGACCCATTTCAAAACCAAGACCGAGAGACAGAGACAAGTGATGACCTTCCGCCTTCCGACCCGCCGTGCCCTGCTGTGCGCAGCCGCTTCCGCCGCCACGCTGTGCGCGCTGCCCCACGCTCACGCACAGGGCACGTACCCGAACAAACCGATCCGCATGGTCGTGCCCTTCGCCGCGGGCGGTGCCACCGACGTGCTGGCGCGCGTGATCGGCCAGAAGATGTCGGCCGGCCTGGGCCAGCCCGTCGTCATCGACAACAAGCCGGGCGCGGCCGGCATCATCGGCACCGACGCGGTCGCCAAGTCGCCGGCCGACGGCTACACCATCGTGCTGGGGCTGAGCAACTCGCTCATGACCAACGAGTTCCTCTACGAGAAGCTGCCCTACGACACGCAGCGCGACCTCACGCTGGTTTACCAGATCGCGATGGCGCCGCTGGTGCTGGTGGTGCACCCGAGCGTGCCGGTGAAGACCGGGCCCGAGCTGCTGAAGTACGTCACCGCCAACAAGGGCAAGGTGGCCTACGGTTCTTACGGCGTGGGCGCATACCCGCACCTGGCCGGCGCGCACATGAGCCTTGCCACGCACTCCGACATGAACCACGTCGCCTACAAGGGCGAGGCGCCAATGATGCAGGACCTGATCGGCGGCCAGATCCAGATGGCCTACGCCAGCGCGTTGGTGGCCAAGCCGCACATCGACTCCGGGAAGATCCGCGCCATCGGCGTGAGCGGCGAGCGCCGCATGAGCACCCTGCCCGACGTGCCCACGCTGGCCGAGCAGGGCCTGAAAGACGAGGCCTACCGCGTGACCGGCTGGCTCGCCATCGCGGTGCCCGCCAGGACGCCCAAGCCCATCGTGGACCGCATCGCCGAAGAAGTGCGCAAGGCCACGCAGCAGCCCGACGTGCGCGAGCGCGTGGCGGCCATGGGCTTCGAGATCAAGGACAGCTCGCCCGAGCTCTTCGCCACCGCCTGGAAGGCGGAGCGCCCGGTGTGGGAGCGGCTCATCAAGCAATCGGGCGCCAAGCTCGAGTAACCCATTCATTCATTTCTTCGTCATTCAAAGGAACAGCCATGAAGGTTCTGGTACCTGTCAAACGGGTCGTCGATTACAACGTGAAGGTGCGCGTGAAGAGCGACGGCACCGGGGTGGACATTGCCAACGTCAAGATGAGCATGAATCCCTTCGACGAGATCGCTGTCGAAGAGGCCGTGCGCCTGAAGGAGAAGGGCGTGGTCACCGAAGTCATCGCCGTCTCGTGCGGTGACGCCAAGTGCCAGGAAACCCTGCGCACCGCGATGGCCATCGGCGCCGACCGCGGCATCCTGGTCGAGACCACCGAAGAGCTGCAGCCGCTGGCCGTTGCCAAGCTGCTGAAGGCGCTGGTCGACAAGGAACAGCCCCAGTTGATCATCCTGGGCAAGCAGGCCATCGACGACGACGCCAACCAGACCGGCCAGATGCTGGCTGCGCTGGCCGACCTGCCGCAAGCCACCTTCGCCTCCAAGGTCGAAGTCGCAGGCGACAAGGCCACGGTTTCCCGCGAAGTCGACGGCGGCATGGAAACGCTGACGCTCACGCTGCCGGCCGTCATCACCACCGACCTGCGCCTGAACGAGCCGCGCTACGTGACGCTGCCGAACATCATGAAGGCCAAGAAGAAGCAGCTGGACACCTTCAAGCCCGAGGACCTGGGCGTGGACGTGAAGCCCCGCCTGAAGACCCTGAAGGTCAGCGAGCCGCCCAAGCGCGGCGCCGGCATCAAGGTGCCTGACGTTGCCACCCTGGTCGAGAAACTGAAGAACGAAGCGAAGGTGATCTGAACATGACCGCACTTGTTATTGCCGAACACGACCACGCCAGCATCAAGCCGGCCACCCTGAACACCGTGACCGCAGCGCTGGCTTGCGGCGGTGAGGTGCACGTGCTGGTGGCAGGCGCCAATGCCGCCGAAGCCGCCAAGGCAGCCGCACAGATCGCAGGCGTGACCAAGGTCATCGCCGCAGACAGCCCCAGCCTGGCGGAGAACCTCGCCGAGAACGTCGCAGCCCAGGTGCTGGCGATCGCCGGCAACTACAGCCACATCCTGTTCCCCTCGACCGCCAACGGCAAGAACGTGGCACCGCGCGTGGCCGCCAAGCTCGATGTGGCCCAGATCTCTGACATCACTTTGGTTGTCAGCCCCGACACCTTCGAGCGCCCGATCTACGCCGGCAACGCGATTGCCACGGTGCAGAGCAGCGACGCCACCAAGGTGATCACGGTTCGCACGACCGGCTTCGACGCGGCAGCCGCCACCGGTGGCAGCGCAACCGTCGAAACCGCTGAAGGCGTGGCCGACAGCGGCAAGAGCAGCTTCGTGAGCCGCGAAGTGACCAAGAGCGACCGCCCCGAGCTGACGGCCGCGAAGATCATTGTCTCGGGTGGCCGTGCCCTGGGCAGCGCAGAAAAGTTCACCGAAGTGATGACGCCGCTGGCGGACAAGCTGAACGCAGGCCTGGGCGCCAGCCGTGCAGCGGTGGATGCGGGCTACGCACCGAACGACTGGCAAGTGGGCCAGACGGGCAAGATCGTCGCGCCGCAGCTGTACATCGCGGCGGGCATCTCGGGCGCCATCCAGCACTTGGCCGGCATGAAGGACTCGAAGGTCATCGTCGCGATCAACAAGGACGAAGAGGCTCCGATCTTCTCGGTGGCCGACTACGGCCTCGTGGCCGACCTGTTCGTGGCCGTGCCGGAACTGGTGAAGGCGCTGTAAGAGGCCGCCGCAAGATGAAGACCCGCATCACCGAACTGCTCGGCATTCGCTACCCCATCATCCAGGGCGGCATGCAATGGGTGGGCCGTGCCGAGCTGGCCGCGGCCGTGTCGAACGCCGGCGGCCTGGGCATCGTGACCGCGCTCACGCAGCCCACGCCCGACGACCTGCGCAACGAGATCGCGCGCACCCGCACGTTCACCGACAAGCCCTTTGGCGTGAACCTCACGATCCTGCCGGCGGTGAAGCCGCCGCCGTATGCGGAGTACGTGCAGGCCATCATCGACAGCGGCGTGAAGATCGTGGAGACCGCGGGCAACAGCCCGAAGGATTTCATCGAGGCGCTGAAGCGCCATGACGTGAAGATCGTGCACAAGTGCACGTCGGTGCGCCATGCGCTGTCGGCGGAGCGCAATGGCGTGGACGCGGTGTCGGTGGACGGCTTCGAATGCGCGGGCCATCCCGGCGAAGACGACGTGCCCGGCCTGGTGCTGCTGCCGATTGCGGCGCGCAAGCTGCGCATTCCGATCATCGCGTCGGGCGGCATCGCAGACGGGCGCGGCATGGCGGCGGCGCTGGCGCTGGGCGCCGAGGGCGTCAACATGGGCACGCGCTTCTGCGTGACGAAGGAAGCGCCCATTCACGACAACATCAAGCAGGCGCTGGTGGATGCTACCGAGCGCGACACGAAGCTGATGTTCCGCACCATGCGCAACACCGCGCGTGTGTTCCGCAACGCGATTTCCGAAGAGGTGGTGGCCACGGAGAACCGGCCCGGCGGATGCGAGTTCGAGGAAGTGCGCCCGCTGGTGGCCGGTGCACGTGGCCGTGCGGCGCTGGAGTCTGGCGAGGTGCAGAACGGGGTGGTGTCGGCGGGGCAGTGCATCGGGCTGATCGACGACATTCCTACCTGCGCTGAGCTGCTGGAGCGCATGGTGCGTGAGTGCCGGGAGCATCTGGACCGGGCGCGGTCGTTGATGGGCTGATTCCGTTTGGGTTGCATCGGGGGGCGCTCACGCCGACGGGGTACCTTGCTCCGCGAATGTCCCCCGGCCTTCGGCCTCCTCCTTTATTTCGCTGCGCAAGGCACCCCATCGACCTGAGCGTTCAGCGCCGCCACTGAAGCTGCATTTGTTCGCGGTCGGCGGGAAACAGTCGGTCGATGAAAAAACTTACTGACGGCAACCAGTCTGAAGCAGGCGGCCAAACAGACGATAACCACAGGCATGAGAACGCCCCGGTATCGGTGGCTGGTTCAGTCGCACATCCCAACTTTGATAACCAAAGTCGCGAGAACACCCCTATCTGTTAGTCGACACTTCCGACTAGAACAGTCCTCACCGAGATGGACAGCGCCTTTCTGATCGAATCAGCGAGGCGTGTGATGGCGCAGCGTCATTGCATGCTCTTGCGCGTCCTTTGTGCGCAACCCTTTGATCACGGTATCGATCTCTCTCTCAGCAGTGCTACGGTGATGGGCCCAGTATTTCTGCGCACTCAACAAAGCTGAGTTAGTCAATTTTTGATTCAGCAAGCTACCCGACAAGAGGTTGTAATGTGAGTCACCTGCAATTGTCGTTTTTCTCATCTCATCCATGATCTTCTCGAACTTCTTGATCGCTTTGGTGTTGTCATACGCCCTACTTTTATCACCGCTCAGCTTTCCCAATGCCTTCAGCATCTGAGGTTCGCTCTTTTTCAGCTTATTGCTATACGGGGAATAAATTTGCTGAAGACCAGGCAGTGTTCCGCCCTTCAATCGGTCTTCCGTCATTTGCTCGTCTTCCGAACGCAGCGCCCCAGAAACCTGCATGCCAACAGTGTGGCTCGTCGCCTTGGACGACACCTTCCCATTGAGATCGGTAGATATCCCGCCGTCTGAGTGAAGCATTAGCAGATGAGGATCGAGCATCACTTGGTTGTTTCGCGCATTGGTAAGCGACCAACCCGGGAACAGGTTCATCGGCTCTTGGTCGTAGATGGCACCGAGTCTGTGCGTCTTCAAAGGATCCCAATGAGGCTTGACCAAGACGTTCGCCAATGTGCCAGCTGGAGCGGTCACGATCGAGGAAAAAGTGCTGTACGCCGAACCAGAGAACAACTGCAGTGTGTAGACGTAGTAGTGCCGTCTGTATGTGTCTGGGGGCGCCTCGTCAGCCAGATCAAACAGTTTTTCTAGATCGGTATCTCGAATCTTGTGGCGAACTTGCAGAGCACTCGCCAGCGAACCCTTTAGCTCAATTTCCTTCCTGAGAGAGGTCGCCGTACATTCGGCCAGAAACAGACGAAGCGCTGCTGCATGCATAGTCATAAAGACCACATTCGGGTCGAGTATGGTGAAAAATGAAACCGAGCACGCGCCTCTGATGCACCGTGAACGGGTCCGCTGGTTTGAATTTCGCTCTCGAAACCGTGCTTGATCAATACCGAGAAATTGGTAGTCGAGAGACACGCCCTACGTCGAACAAACCCGAAGTCGCTCCATGGTCATTGACCGACAACGAGAGTTCCTCAGCGGCGAAACTGCTGGCTACTAGTCCCATGGGTCGGGTAGCAACGGGGGTTAAGTTGTGTTCGGTCGCTAACGACTGCTTTGGGGCAGATCGCTCGGCGCTTGATGCGGCAACGTCCAAGACAGTTAGCTCCCGCTGCATAAATAGAGGCAGCTCATTTTGGATCCTCCATATGCGCAGGGAACTGACGCCGGGCCTTGGGTCATCTTGAGCGCCAAGATAGCTAACAGGTGGCTCCAGCTCAATTGTGTCGACAGCGTCGACACAATCTCCGCGTCAGGTAAAGCCTCTGCGAACGTCACCATCCAGCGCAGGTTGAGGATTCGAACCCACGCACGCCCATCTGCAATCCGCCACAGCACTCGCCCCACCAACCCCACAACCGCGCTGACCGTGCGCAGGGCGCCGGGTGCTCCCCGCAGCGAAATAAAGGAGGAGCCCGCAGGGCGGGGGACATTCGCGGAGGGGAGTACCCGGTGGCCTGCGCACACGCCCTGAACGGCAACGCAAGCAAGGCAATGAAAGCTAAGGAAACCCCCGATACATGAGTGGTCATCGACCACCTAGCATCGACGGCTGTTTCCCTGTCGAGGTGTACGGAACGCGTCCCGGCGTCCGCCCGGTGACATGGCTTTTGGCCTCACTGACCTTCCTGCGATGACAACTCCACCCGAGTCCGGCCCCACGCTGGACGCCGCCAGCCCCATCCCCCCCGACATCGAAGCCGCCGACGAACCCACCAAGGTGCCATTGGCCATCGAAGACTGGCTCACCGTCATCATCATGGGCGCCCTGGCGCTCATCACCTTTGCCAACGTGCTGGTGCGCTACTTCACCGATTCGTCCTTCGCGTGGACCGAAGAGTTCTCGGTGTTCCTCATGATCATGCTGGCGCTGGTGGCCGGCTCGGCCGCCGTGGCGCGCGACCGGC
The DNA here is from genome assembly GCF_965279555.1 of Variovorax sp. Taxonomy (NCBI): domain Bacteria; kingdom Pseudomonadati; phylum Pseudomonadota; class Betaproteobacteria; order Burkholderiales; family Comamonadaceae; genus Variovorax; species Variovorax sp. The sequence goes on from NZ_OZ257247.1 coordinate 4,307,922, forward strand.
ACATCCGCATCGAGTACTTCTCCGAAAGCGGCTCGATGGCCCGGCGCAAGCGGCTCGCTCAGTTCGGCGCGCTGATGATCGCCATTCTGTTCACCCTCATCGGCGCGCTCAGCATCCGCATGGTGTGGGACGACTACCGCTTTGAAGAAACGACGCCCGGCATCGGGCTGCCCGCGTGGTGGTATTCGATCTGGCTGCCGATCGTGTCCTTCGCCATCGCGCTGCGCGCTATAGGCCTCATGGTCCGCCGCGGCCGCAAGAAAAACTACAAGTCAGACACCAAGTGATCGCTACCCTGCTCTTTGTCGCCTTCGTCGTGATGATGCTGGTGGGCGTGCCCATCGGCGCCGCACTGGGCCTGGCGGGCGCCGCCTGCATCGCGCTGGCCAACAGCGACGCCCAATGGTTCGGCCTGCTCGCCGTGCCGCAGAACTTCTATGCCGGCCTGGGCAAATATCCGCTGCTGGCCATTCCGATGTTCGTGCTGGTCGGCTCCATCTTCGACCGCTCCGGCGTGGCGCTGCGCCTAGTCAACTTTGCCATTGCCATCGTCGGGCGCGGGCCGGGCATGCTGCCGCTGGTGACCATTGCGGTGGCGATGTTCATGGGCGGCATCTCGGGCTCGGGCCCTGCCACTGCTGCTGCAGTGGGCGGCGTGATGATCGCGGCCATGGCACGCGCGGGCTACCCGAGCGCCTTCGCGGCCAGCGTGGTGGGCGCAGCGGCAGCCACCGACATCCTGATTCCGCCCTCGGTGGCCTTCATTGTCTATTCGGTGCTGGTGCCCAATGCCTCGGTGCCGGCGCTCTTTGCCGCCGGCATGATCCCCGGCATCCTGGCGGGCCTTGCGCTGATGATCCCGGCCGTGTGGCTGGCGCGCAAGCACAAGATGGGCACGCTCGAAGCCGCGCTGCCGCGTCCGCCGTTCTGGGAGAGCTTTCGCGATGCCGTCTGGGGCCTGGCGGCGCCGGTGCTCATTCTGGGCGGCATGCGCCTGGGCTGGTTCACGCCCACAGAGGCTGCCGTGGTGGCGGTGTTCTACGGGCTGTTCGTGGGCATGGTGGTGCACCGCACGATCAAGGTCCGCGATCTGTTCGTGATCCTGCGCGAGTCGGGCGAGCTGTCGGCGGTGATCCTGGTGGTGGTGTCGCTGGCCGGCATCTTTGCGTATTCGCTGTCGACGCTGGGCGTGATCGATCCGGTGGCCCATGCCATCGTGAACTCGGGCCTGGGCGAATACGGCGTGCTGGCGCTGCTGATCCTGCTGCTGATCACTGTCGGCATGTTCCTGGACGGGGTGTCGATCTTCCTGATCTTCGTGCCGCTGCTGTGGCCGATCGTGCAGTACTACAAGTGGGACCCGGTGTGGTTCGGGGTGATCCTGACGCTGAAGGTGGCGCTGGGGCAGTTCACGCCGCCGCTCGCGGTGAACCTGATGGTGTCGTGCCGCATCGCCAAGGTGCGCATGGAAGAGACCGTGCGATGGGTGGGCTGGCTGCTGTTCGCGATGTTCGTGGTGATGGTGCTGGTCATCGTCTTCCCGGAGCTGGCTTTGTGGTTGCCTCGCAAGCTGGGGTATTGATGTGAGGCCCTTGTTTGCGCTCGAGAAACTCTGTTCGGGGTGCGCTCACGCCGACGGGGGGACATTCGTGCAGGGGAGTACCCGGCGGCCTGTGCACGCGCCCTGAGCGTACAAGCCCCATCAGATAGTTTTCAGTACCAGTAAGTGTTTCGAACAATAAGGAGACCTCTCATGAAATTCCGCCGCACCCTGCTCGGACTCGCCGCAGCAGCCACCGCCCTCGGCATGTTCTCGACCGGCGCAATGGCGCAGGCCGCCTACAAGCCCGAATACAAGATGTCGCTGGTGCTGGGTCCGCCCACGCCGTGGGGCCAGGCCGGGAAGATCTGGGCCGACTTGGTGAAGGAACGCACCCAGGGCCGCATCAACATCAAGCTGTACCCCGGCGTGTCGCTCATCCAGGGCGACCAGACGCGCGAGTTCAGCGCACTTCGCCAGGGCGTGATCGACATGGCCGTGGGCTCCACCATCAACTGGTCGCCGCAGGTCAAGCAGCTCAACCTGTTCTCCATGCCCTTCCTGATGCCCGACTACGCCGCCATCGACGCGCTGACGCAGGGCAGCGTGGGCCAGGAGATCTTCAAGACCATCGACAAGGCCGGCGTGGTGCCGCTGGCCTGGGGCGAGAACGGCTTTCGCGAGATCACCAACTCCAAGCGGCCGATCAAGTCGCCCGACGACCTGAAGGGCATGAAGATCCGCGTGGTCGGCTCGCCGCTGTTCGCCGACCTGTTCACTGCTTTGGGCGCCAACCCCACGCAGATGAGCTGGGCCGACGCACAGCCCGCACTCGCGAGCGGCGCGGTCGACGGGCAAGAGAACCCGCTGTTCCTGTTCACGGTGCTCAAGATGCAGAACGTCGGCCAGAAGTTCGTCACCACCTGGGGCTATGTGGCCGACCCGCTGGTGTTCGTGGTCAACAAGGAAATCTGGGCCTCGTGGACGCCGGCCGACCAGGCCATCGTGCGGCAGGCCGCCGTCGACGCCGGCAAGGAAGAAATCGCCATTGCGCGCAAGGGCCTGGTGGAGGCCGACAAGCCTGTGCTGAAAGACATCGCGGGCATGGGCGTGACAGTGACGAGCCTGACACCGGCGGAGCGCGAAGCCTTCGTGAAGGCGACGCGGCCGGTGTACGACAAGTGGAAGTCGACCGTGGGCGCGGACCTGGTGGCGAAGGCCGAGCAGGCGATTGCCGCGCGCAGGAAGTAGCCAGGAAAGCGGCTTCAGCAGGGCTGAACGGCGCCCGCGCTCTGGCAGACTGGCGCCGCAGGGGCGCGCCGTACGCGCCCGCCAGGAGCCCTTCCCATGCCGCCGCCGAATCCAGCAGACACTGCACACACTGCACACACCGCACACACCGCGCCTCACACGCTCATCATCGACACGGACCCCGGCGCCGACGACGTGATCGCGCTGCTCTTCGCGATGGCCGCGCCGGAGCGGCTGGACATCCGGGCGCTGACCACCGTGGCCGGCAACGTGCCGCTGGCCAAGACATCCCGCAATGCGCGCCTGGCATGCGAATGGGCCGGGCGGCCGGACATTGCGGTCTACGCGGGCGCGCAGCGGCCGCTGAAGCGCACGCCCATTTACGCGGCCAACATCCATGGGCGCGAAGGCCTCACGGGCGTGGCCGTTTACGAGCCTGCGGCACCGCTCGCGGAAGGCAACGCGGTCGACTACCTCATCCGCACCTTGCGCGCCGCGCCGGAGAAAAGCGTGACGCTGGCAATGCTCGGCCCGCAGACCAACCTTGCGCTGGCGCTCGAACAGGCACCCGACATCGTGCGCGGCTTGCGCGAACTGGTGCTGATGGCCGGCGCGCATTTCAACGGCGGCAACATCACGCCGACGGCCGAGTTCAACGTGTTCGCCGACCCGCACGCGGCCGAGGCGGTGCTCGCGAGCGGCGTACCCATCACCATGCTGCCGCTGGACGTGACGCACAAGATCCTCACGAGCGAAGAGCGCATCGCGCGGCTGCGCACGCTGGGCAACCGGGCCGGCGCGATCGTCGCGGACATCCTCGACGCCTATGCGCCGCAGGAAATGAAGCACTACGACATGCCCGGCGGTCCGGTGCACGACGCCACGGTCACGGCCTACCTGCTGCAACCTTCGCTCTTCACGGGCCGGCGCATCCACGTGGAGATCGACAGCCGCGAGGGCATGGGCTTCGGACAGACGGTGGCCGACTGGCATGGCAGCCTGCGGCGGCCGGCCAACGTGAACTGGATCATCGACGGCGACGCGCAGGGTTTCTTCGACCTGCTGACGGAACACATCGCGCGGCTGCCGTGAGCCGTCCGGAGGCCGCACCACGCCCATGAAAAAAGGGCCACGCTGCGTGCAGCGTGGCCCTTCTGGTCAGCACCGGCGGCAGCGCCGGTCAGTGCTGCAGGATCTTGTCGAGGAAGTCCTTGGTGCGCGGCTGGCGGTTCTCGGGGTGGTTGAAGAACTCGTCCTTCGGGCAGTCTTCCAGGATGCGGCCACCCACGTCGATGAAGATCACGCGGCTCGCCACCTTGCGGGCGAAGGCCATTTCGTGCGTGACCACCATCATGGTCATGCCTTCCTTGGCCAGGGCCACCATCACGTCGAGCACTTCGCCGACCATTTCGGGGTCGAGGGCCGAGGTGGGTTCGTCGAACAGCATCACGATCGGGTCCATCGACAGCGCGCGGGCGATGGCCACGCGCTGCTGCTGGCCGCCGGACAACTGGCCCGGGAACTTGTCCTTGTGCGCCATCAAGCCCACGCGGTCGAGCATCTTCAGGCCGCGGGTCTTGGCCTCGTCGGCCGAGCGGCCCAGCACCTTGATCTGCGCGATCGTGAGGTTCTCGGTCACCGACAGGTGCGGGAACAGCTCGAAGTGCTGGAACACCATGCCGACCTTGGAGCGCAGCTTGGGCAGGTTGGTCTTGGGGTCGTGCAGCGGAATGCCGTTGACGGTGATCTCGCCCTTCTGGAAGGGCTCCAGCGCGTTCACGGTCTTGATGAGCGTGGACTTGCCGGACCCCGAGGGACCGCAGACCACGACCACGTCGCCCTTGGAGATGTTGACGGAGCAGTCGTTGAGCACCTGCACCGGGCCGTACCACTTGGATACGTTCTTGATTTCGATCATTTTTTCGGACATTTCTTTCTCTCCGGTTCAGTCACTCGGTCAGCGGATGATCGCGATTTTCTTGTGCAGGCGCTTCACAAGCCAGGACAAGGCGTAACACAGGACGAAATAGACGACGGCGGCCAGCAGGTAGGCCTCTTCCGGACGGCCGAAGTTCTTGCCTGCCGTCTCGAAGCCCTTGAGCATGTCGTAGGCGCCGATGGCGTAGACCAGCGACGTATCCTGGAACAGGATGATGGTCTGCGTGAGCAGCACCGGCAGCATGTTCCGGAAAGCCTGGGGCAGGATGACCAGCTTCATGTTCTGGCCGTAGGTCATGCCCACGGCCATGCCGGCGGAGACCTGCCCGCGCGGGATCGACTGGATGCCGGCGCGCATGATTTCGGAAAAGTAGGCGGCCTCGAAGCAGACGAAGGTGATGACGGCCGAGGTTTCCGCCCCGATGGGCCGGCCGATGATGAACGGCACCAGCAGGAAGAAGCCCAGGATCACCATCACCAGCGGCACGGAGCGCATGCCGTTGACGTAGGTCGCCGCGGGAAAGTCCAGCCACTTCTTGCCCGACAGGCGCATGAGCGCAAGTATGGTGCCGAAGAAGATGCCGCCCAGCGTGGCCACGACCGTCAGGATGACGCTGAAGTAGAAGCCCTTCAGCACATAGGTGCTGATCAGGCTCCAGTTGTAGAAGGAAAAGTCGAGATTCATCATGTCAGTGGCCTCCCGTGCCGCCGGCGGCGACGAAGCCCGGCACGCGCACCCTGCGCTCGATGAAAGTCAGGATGCGGTTCACCAGCATGGCGCTGACCACATAGAGAGCGATCACGCCGATGTAGATCGGGATCTGGGCCGAAGTCTCTTCACCGGCCTGCAGGTAGAACTGCGTGAGTTCCGGGATAGACACCGCGAAGGCCACCGACGAGTTCTTGAAGATGTTCATGGACTCGCTGGTCAGCGGCGGCATGATGATCCGGTACGCCATGGGCAGCAGCACGAAGCGGTAGTACTGAGGCGTCGTGAAGCCCACGGCCATGCCCGCGTAGCGCTGGCCGCGCGGAAGCGCCTGAATGCCCGAGCGCAACTGCTCGGCGATCCGCGCCGATGTGAAGAAGCCCAGCGCGCAGACCACCAGCACAAAAGGCGGCAGATCGCGCATGGGCGGGATGATCTTCGGCAGCACGAAGTACCAGATGAATACCTGGACCAGCAACGGGATGTTGCGGAACAGCTCCACCCATGCGTTACCCAGCCGAACCAGCCAGGGGCTGTCCGGCAGTGTGCGCAACGTGCCGATGGTCGAACCCACGACCAGCGCCACGAACAGGGCAGAGAGCGACACGCCCACGGTCCAGCCCCATGCATTCAGCATCCATTGCAGATAGGTCTGGTCCGCTCCGCGAGCGAAGCAGCTTGCGACCACTTCATTGGTAAGCGTGTCCTGGCAAAAAACCGACATGTCCAGGTTCAGCATCCATCCTCCTTCGCGGGTCAGGGCCCGCGCCCATTACATCGAAAAGCCCGCGTCGGCAGGGGGCCGCGCGGGCTTGGCTTTTCAGGTCTGACGCCGCTTTACTTGGGAGCGTAGGCTTCCATGGGCTTGTCGTTCGGATTGGCCCAGGCGGCCTTGGTACCTTCCGACACCGGCATGTTCAGGTTGACGTTGTTCGGCGGGATCGGCTGGGTGAACCACTTGTCGTACAGCTTGGCCAGCGAACCGTCCTTGATCTGGCGCACGATGCTGTCGTCGACGGCCTTCTTCAGCTTGGCGTCACCCTTGGGCAGCATGCAGGCGATGGGCTCGACCGACAGCACTTCGCCGACGATCTTGAAGTCCTTGGGGTTCTTCGACTTGGCGGCGTTGGCAGCCAGGATGGAACCGTCCATCACGAAGGCATCGGCGCGGCCCGACTCGAGCAGAAGGAAGCTGTCGGCGTGGTCCTTGCCCATGACTTCCTTGAAGTCGACGCCTTCGGCGCGCTTGTTCTTGCGCAGCGTCTGGACCGAGGTAGTGCCGGTGGTGGTCGCCACGACCTTGCCCTTCAGGTCGGCGATGCCGTTGATGCCGGAGTTGGCCTTGGTGAGGATGCGCACTTCTTCCACGTAAGTGGTGTAGGCGAAGTCGACGTCCTTCTGGCGGGCCGTGTTGTTGGTGGTGGAGCCGCACTCGAAGTCGATGGTGCCGTTCTGCACCAGCGGCACGCGGTTCTGCGAGGTGATCACCTGGTAGTTGACGGTCAGCGGCTTGCCGAGGTCCTTGCTCAAGTCCTTGATGATGTTCTCGGCCATTTCGGTGTGGAAGCCGACGTACTTGCCGCCGCCCAGCGTGTAGGCCAGGCCGGAAGAATCGCGAACACCCAGGTTCACTGCACCGCGCTCCTTGATCTTGGCGAGGGTATCGGTGGCCTGCGCGAACGCGCCGGTGGCCACGAACGCCGTCACGGCCAGCGCGAGCAATTGCTTTTTCATCAGAAAACTCCTTGGGAAATTGAACAGAAAGAAATACATCGAAATTCTAGACACACACTGTTGTTGGGCGCATTGGTAACCACCCCGGTGCACTGCGCACTGAACTCAGTGCTTTCGCCCAGGAGCGGGCGCCCGTCTGGTGCATGAGACCCGTCATGGCGCCGGAGGCAAGTGATTAGCAGCCTCCGTGCCCGTCGGCACGGCCGCGGGGGAAACAGGTGCTGACAATCTTACAGGTTGTGTCAGATTCTCCGGCACGAGCAGCGCCTCCATTTCGGCGCGGGTCATGATGCCCAGCGACTCGGCCACCAGGTCGATCGGCCCGCCGGTGGCGAGCGCGGTCTTGGCGATGAGCGCGGCCTTCTCGTAGCCGATGAGCGGATTGAGCGCCGTGACCAGCGTGACCGACTCGCGCACCCGCTTGGCAAGGAACTCCCGGTTGGCCTCGATGCCCTCGACGCAGTTCTTCTGCAGGGTGTTGCAGGCCCGGCTCAGGTGCTGGATGCTCTTGAAAAGGCTCCAGCCCATGATCGGCTCGAAGGCGTTGAGCTGCAGCTGGCCCGCTTCGGAGGCCATGGTGACCGTGATGTCGTTGCCGATGACCTCGAAGGCCACCTGGTTCATCACTTCCGGGATCACCGGGTTGACCTTGCCCGGCATGATCGACGAGCCCGCCTGCCGCGCCGGCAGCCGGATCTCGCCGAAGCCGGCCTGCGGGCCGCTGGAGAGCAGGCGCAGGTCGTTGCAGGTCTTGCTGAGCTTGGTGGCCACGCGCTTGAGCACGCCCGACAGCTGCACGAAGGCGCCCGTGTCCTGCGTGGCTTCGATGAGGTTGGCGGCCTGCTTGAGCGGCACGCCGGTCTGCTCGGCGAGGTACTGGCATGCGAGGTTGGCATAGCCGTGCGGCGCGTTGATGCCGGTGCCGATGGCGGTGGCGCCGAGGTTGATTTCCTCGATGAGGGCGCGCGCCTCGCCGAGCCGCTCCTCGTCTTCCCCGATCATGATGGCGTAGGTGAGGAACTCCTGGCCCAGCGTCATGGGCACCGCGTCCTGCAGCTGGGTGCGGCCGATCTTGAGGATGTCCTTGAATTCGAGCGCCTTGGCCTCGAAGGCGCGGCGCAGCGAAGCCATCGACTCCAGCAGCCTGCCGATGGCGAACCACAGCGCCAGCCGCACGGCCGTGGGGTACACGTCGTTGGTGCTCTGCGAGGCGTTGACGTGGTCGTTCGGGTGCAGCACGTCGTAGCGCGCCTTCTCGTGGCCCAGCTTTTCCAGCGCGAGGTTGCAGATGACCTCGTTGGCGTTCATGTTGGTCGAGGTGCCCGCGCCGCCCTGGATGACGTCGACCACGAACTCGTCGAGCAGCTTGCCGTCGATGATGTCCTCGCAGGCCAGGATGATGGCGGCGGCGCGGTCGCGGTCGATGGCGCCGAGGTCGGCATTGGCGCGGGTGGCAGCCTTCTTCACGTAGGCCAGCGCGCGCACCAGGTCGGGCATGGCCGAGATGCGGGTGCCGGAGATGGCGAAGTTCTCGACCGCCCTCGCCGTGTGCACGCCCCAGTAGGCGGCGGCGGGAATCTGCTTCTCGCCGAGGAAGTCGTGTTCGGTCCTGAAATTGGCGCTCATACAGGTTCCTCGGCTAAAAAAAAGCACGCGGGTGGCGCGTGCCGGAAAGCTTGCTTGTGACAGCGGCGTTAAAAAACTGCCGCGACTGTAGTGGCCCGGGCCCCGCCGTGCCAATGCCGTTTGCGGGGACGGTCATGCGCGTCATTTATAGATTGTGCGGTGCACAAAAACACCGTCAGCGCGGCGGCTGGGTGCCGACCAGGTAAGACCACAGCGCGTCCGCCGTGCCCTTGGGCTGCATGCTGTCGAGCGACGACGACTTGGCGGCGCGGCCGGAAGCGCCCTTGACCGGCGCCGGCGCGCCCGGCCGCTCGCGGTAGGCACGGATTTCCATCGTCGCCTCCAGGCTGTCGATCTCGGGCGGCAGCGCGCTCACCAGCTTGCGCGCCTTGATCTCCTTGCGCACCGCGCTCTGCGGCAGGAAGGCGATGCCGTGGCCCTCCAGCGCCATCACCTTCAGGCCCTCGGCCATGTCGGTTTCATAGACGCGGTCGAGGTGGATGGCCGTGCCCGACTCCTTCAGCAGCTGGTCGACGACGCGCCCCAGGTAGGCGCCCGGCGCATAGCCCAGGTACGGCAGCGGCTGGCCCGGGCGGCCCGGCAGCCGGTAGCGCGGCGCGCCGTCGGCGTCGGCCTTGACCCAGGGGGCGACGGTTTCCTCGCCCAGGCTGACCATCTCGTACTTGTTGGCGTCGAGCTGCAGCGGCTGCGACGGGTGGTGGTAGGCGATCAGCAGGTCGCAGCTGCCCTCTACCAGCCGCAGCACCGCGTCATGCACGTTGAGCGCGATCAGCCGGCTCTTCATGGGGCCGAAGTGCTCGCGCAGCGACGTGACCCAGGCCGGGAAGAAGGTGAAGGCCAGCGTGTGCGGCACCGCGAACTCGATCACGTCCTGCCCGGCGGCCGAGTGGCCGCGCAGCATGGCGCGCGTGCTCTGCAATGACTGCAGCATCTCGATGGCCTGGCTGTAGAGCGTCTGCCCCGCGGGCGTGAGGCGCGTCGGGTACGAGCTGCGGTCGACCAGATCGGTGCCGGCCCAGCCTTCGAGCGCCTGGATGCGGCGCGAGAACGCCGGCTGGGTTACATGCCTCAACTGGGCCGAACGGCTGAAGCTGCGCGTTTCCGCAAGGCTGATGAAGTCTTCGAGCCACTTTGTTTCCATACGCGGCGATTATGCGAGCGCCGCGCCATACTGGGCGCCCCCTCCTTTTCCCGCACTCGCCATGCCTCCAGCCGACCTGCTCGAACTCAGCGCCACCGAACTCTCCCGCCGCATCGCCGCGCGCGACGTGTCCTGCCGCGAGGTGATGGCCGCCTCGCTGGCGCGCATCGAGGCGCTGAATCCGCGCTTCAACGCCATCGTGTCGCTGCGCGATCCGGCGCAGTCGCTGGCAGAGGCCGACGAGCGCGATGCCGAGCTGGCGCGCGGCGAACGGCGCGGCTGGATGCACGGCTTTCCGCTCGCGGTGAAAGACCTGAGCCATGCCGCCGGGCTGCCGACCTCGATGGGCTCACCGCTGTCGCCGCGCTCGCCGGCGCGCACCGACAGCCTGCACGTGGCCCGCGCCAGGGCAGCCGGCGCCATCGTCATCGGCAAGACCAACACGCCCGAGTTCGGGCTCGGCTCGCACACCTACAACCCCGTGTTCGGCATCACGCGCAACGCCTATGCACCTGAGCGCAGCGCGGGCGGCAGCAGCGGCGGCGCGGCCGTGGCGCTGGCCCTGGGCATGGTGCCCGTGGCGGACGGCAGCGACATGATGGGCTCGCTGCGCAACCCGGCCGCGTTCAACAACGTGATCGGCATGCGGCCGTCGCGCGGACGCGTGCCCGGCGACCCCGAGCAGGAGCTGTTCTTCCAGCAACTGGGCATCGAAGGCCCGATGGCGCGCAGCGTGGAAGACGCGGCGCGCCTGCTGGCGGTGCAGTCGGGCTTCGACGGCCGGGTGCCGCTGTCGTCGCCGCACGCCCTGCCCTCGCCCGACGCGCTGCAGCTCGACGGCGACGGCAAGGGGCTGCGCGTCGGCTGGCTGGGCAGCATCTGGCCCGACCTGCCGCTGGCGCCCGGCGTGCGCGAGCTCGGCGAAAAGGCGCTCGGCACCTTCCGCGACATCGGCTGCGAAGTCGAGCCCTGCACGCTCGACGTGCCGCGCGAGCACAACTGGAGTGCCTGGCTGCGGCTGCGGCAACTGCTGGTGGGCGGCAAGCTGGGCGCCTACCTGAGCGACCCGAAGCTGTTCGCGCAGCTCAAGCCCGAGGCGCAATGGGAAATAGAGCAGAGCCGGCACCTGGACGCGGCCTCGCTGTACCAGGCCTCGAATTACCGCTCGAACGTGTACCGCGCGTTTCTCAAGCTGTTCGAGCGCTTCGATTTCGTGCTGGCGCCGACGGCGCAGGTGTTTCCCTTCGATGCCGAGCTGCACTGGCCGGCCGAGGTGGGCGGCGTGAAGAGCGACACGTACCACCGGTGGATGGAGATCGTCACGCCGTTCACGCTGGCGGGGCTGCCGACGCTGAATGTGCGAGCGGGCTTCGGGGAAGGTGGCTTGCCGATGGGCATTCAGCTCGCCGGGCCGATCCATTCGGATCTCGACGTGCTGCGGCTGGGGCGTGCCTATGACCTGGCCTGCGGCTGGGGCGCACACCGCCCGCCGGTATTGGCTTGACTCCCTCCCCCTCTGGGGGAGGGCGGGGGTGGGGGCAAGCCGCGCTCATTGCGAGCGCCCTGCCCGCCCCCATCCCAACCTTCCCCCAGAGGGGGAAGGAGCAAGACATCAGACGGGCGTAAGAACGCCGCGCCCCGCGAAGTGCCCTTCGGCATTCGCAAGGAAATGATCGACCGACTTCTGCGTCGCCTCGGGCGACCATCCGGCCATGTGCGGCGTCAGCAGCACGTTGTCCAGGCCGACCAGCTGCTCCGGCCGCTTCGGCTCGCTCTCGTACACATCGAGGCCGGCTCCGGCAATGCGGTTCTCGCGCAGCGCGGCGGCAAGCGCGTCGGTGTCGACCACGCTGCCGCGGCCGATGCTCACCAGGTAGCCCTGCGGCCCCAGCGCGTCGAGCACTTCGGCGTTGACCAGGTGCTTCGTTGCCGGGCCGCCCGGCGCGGCCAGCACCAGGAAGTCTGCCCATGCCGCCAGCGACTTCAGGTCGCCGAAGTAGCGCTGTGTCGCGCCTTCGCGTGGCTTGCGGTTGTGATAGCCGACCTCCATGTCGAAGGCTGCAGCGCGCCTGGCGATCTTCTGCCCGATGGTGCCCAGCCCAAGGATGCCCAGCTTCTTGCCCGACACGTTCGGCGGCTGCGGAATGGCTTCGCGCCACACGCCTTCGCGGCACAGCCGGTCGAGCTTGCGGAACTCGCGCACGATGCTGATCAGCAGGCCGAAGGCGTGGTCGGCCACGCAGTCGTCGTTGGTGCCGGCGCCGTTGGCAGTCACGATGCCGCGCGCACGCGTCACCTCGAGCGGCACGCCTTCGTAGCCCGCGCCCAGGCAGCAGATCAGTTCCACCGCCGGCATTGCCGCGATTTCCTCGGGCGTGATGCCGATGACGCCGATGGTCAGCACCGCGCGGAATTTCCTGCCGTGCTCGGCGATGGCGGCCGCGCGCTGGGCCGCGCCGAAGGCGTAGGTCACGTCGTAGACCTCGCCGATCTGGGCCTGGTGGGCGCTCGAGAGGCTGTTGAGCACCAGCAGGGGAATCTTGGTCGACACGTCTGAACTCCTGAGATCGATAAAAAGAAATGGATGATCGCGCTACATCAGCGGCGTTGCTTCGCTCTTCTGCAAAGCCCACATCTGTGCGTAGCGGCCCTGCTTCGCGAGCAGCTCGGCATGCGTGCCGCGCTCGACGATCACGCCCGACTCCAGCACCAGGATCTCGTGCGCATCGACCACCGTCGACAGGCGGTGCGCGATGACCAGCGTGGTCTTGTCCTGCGCGGCGCTCTTGAGTTCCGACTGGATGGCGCGCTCGTTGGCCGAATCGAGCGCCGAGGTGGCCTCGTCGAAGATCACGATCGGCGGGTTCTTCAGCAGCGTGCGCGCAATGGCCACGCGCTGCTTCTCGCCGCCGGAGAGCTTGAGGCCGCGCTCGCCCACGGTGGTGTCATAGCCCTTGGGCGTGGCCACGATGAAGTCGTGGATGCGCGCGGCGCGCGCGGCGGCTTCCACTTCTGCGCGGCTCGCCCCCGGGCGGCCGTAGGCAATGTTGTATTCGACCGTGTCGTTGAACAGCACCGTGTCCTGCGGCACGATGCCGATGGCGCGGCGCACGCTCGACTGCGTCACTTCGCGGATGTCTTCCCCGTCGATGGTGATGCGCCCCTGCTGCACGTCGTAGAAGCGGTACAGCAGCCGCGCGAGCGTGGACTTGCCCGAACCCGAAGGCCCGACCACCGCCACCGTCTTGCCGGCCGGGATCTCGAAGCTCACGTGCTTGAGGATGGGGCGCGCGGGCTCGTAGGCAAAGCTCACGTCCTCGAAGCGCACGGTGGCGTCGGCGCCGGCCAGCGGCTGCGCACCGGGCGCGTCGCGCACTTCGCGCTCCTTTTCCATCAGCACGAACATCTTGTCGAGGTCGGTCAGGCTCTGCTTGATCTCGCGGTAGATCACGCCCAGGAAGTTCAGCGGAATGTAGAGCTGGATCATGAAGGCGTTGACCATCACCAGGTCGCCCAGCGTCATGCGCCCTTCGACCACGCCCGAGGTGGCGCGCCACAGCATCAGCACCAGGCTCACTGCAATCAGCAGTTGCTGCCCGGTGTTGAGCATGCTCAGCGTGCGCTGGCTCTTGATGGCGGCCTTGCGGTAGCGGTCGAGGCTGGCGTCGTAGCGGCCGGCCTCGAAGTCTTCGTTGTTGAAGTACTTGACGGTTTCGTAGTTCAGCAGCGAATCGACCGCGCGGCTCTGCGCCACGGAGTCGAGCTCGTTCATGGTCTTGCGGAACTGCGTGCGCCACTCGGTCACCGTCACGGTGAAGGCGATGTACAGCACCAGCGCCGCCGCCGTGATCCAGACGAACAGCGAATCGAACTTCACGCCCAGGATGGTGAGCACCAGCACCAGCTCGATGATGGTCGGCACGATGCTGTAGAGCGACATCGAGATGAGCGAATGCACGCCGCGCGTGCCGCGCTCGATGTCGCGCGTCATGCCACCGGTCTGGCGCTCCAGGTGAAAGCGCAGGCTCAGCGCATGCAGGTGGCGGAACACCTCCAGCGCGATCTGCCGGGCCGTGCCCTCGGTGGCCTTGGCGAAGATCAGCTCGCGCAGTTCGCCGAACAGCGAGGTCGAGAAGCGCAGCAGCCCGTAGGCCAGCAGCAGCCCGATGGGCACGATGAGCAGCGCCTGGGCCATGTCGGGCTTGGGCGTCATCGTGTCGACCAGGTTCTTCAGCAGCACCGGCACGCCGACGTTGGCCACCTTGGCACCCACCATGAAGGCCAGCGCGGCGGCCACCCGCCACTTGTACTGCCAGAGGTAGGGAAACAGGCGGCGCAGCGTCGCCCAGTCGGAACGGTCGCTGCGCTCCGGCGGGTGGCCGGAGACGGGGTGGGAGGGGGGAAGGGCTTCGCCGCTGCGGCGCATGGGAGACAATCGTGGTTGCTTGTTTGTTCCAGATTGTGCCCATGTCAGATACTTCCAGCGCTGCCGCTGCCGCCATCCTCAAGAGCCTGCCCACCGACATGGAGCTGGTGCTCAAGGTCATTCCGATGCCGGCCGACTGCAATGCCAACGGCGACATCTTCGGCGGCTGGGTCATGGCGCAGTGCGACCTGGCCGGCTCGGTGATCCCCGCGCGCTACGCCAAGGGCCGCCAGGCCACGGTGGCGGTGAACGAATTCATCTTCAAGCAGCCGGTGCGGCTGGGCGACATCCTCTCGTTCTATTCCAAGCTGGTGCGCATCGGGCGCACGTCGGTCACGGTGACGGTCGAGGTGTTTGCCGAGCGCTTCCGGGCGCAGGGCGAGTACATCAAGGTGACGCAGGCGACCTTCACCTACGTGGCCATCGACGACAACGGCCGCCCGCGCCCCATCGAACAACAGCCCTGATCGGGCAGGCTCACACGCCCGGGCCGCGCACCCGCTCGAAGCGCTCGAACTCGCGATTGATCCAGCGCCCGTCGCGGCGCTCCACCCGGCGGATGTACACGGTCTGCACGATGTCCCGCGTATGGGCATCGATCTCGACCGGCCCGCGCGGGCTGTCCAGCCTGAGGCCGCGAAAAGCATCCACCAGCCGCTCCCCGCCCGCATTGCCGCGCGCGGCGGGCGAGCTCATTGCCGCATCCACGGCCGCGAGCGCATCGTGGGCCGCCACGGCGAAATAGCCCGGCCGCAGGTGGCTGCCGTACTCCGTCTCGAAGACGCCCGTGAAGCGGCGGTTGGCCGGCGACTCGTGCGCGAACGAATAGTGATGGCTGGTGACCAGGCCATCGGCCAGCTCCCCGATGCCTTCGAGGTAGTGGTCGTCGGTGGCATCGCCCGTGGCCAGCAGGCGGATGCCGGTGTCGGCCATGCCGCGGTCGCGCCAGAACTTGAGAAAGCCGGCCGGCATCTTCCCCGAGGGCAGGAAGAAGAACACCGCCTGCGGCTTGAGCTCGCGCAGCCGCAGCATGTAGGCCGAGTAGTCGAGCGTGGCCAGCGGCACCCGCAGCATCGCGCCGACCCGCCCGCCGCCCGCGGTGAAGCCCGAGACGAAGGCGCTCTCGGCATCGACGCCCGAGGCGTAGTCGGCCACCACCGTGCAGACGTCGCGCAGCCCCTGCTGGAGCGCCCATCGCGCCAGCGGCAGCGTGACTTGGGCGATGGTGAACGACACCCGCACCGCGAACGGGCAGCGCGACGTGATGCCCGAGGACGCGGCGTTCATCACGACGAGGGGCACCCTGGCCTGCGTGGCGACAGCGCCCACGGCGTAGGCGTTGGAACTGAAGTCGAGCCCGCTCAGCAGGTCGACCTGTTCGCTTTCCACGAGGTCCTGCGCGTGGCGCCGCGCCTGGTCGGGCGCGCTGCCGGGCACGTCGCGCCGCAGCAGCTCGACAGGCCGGCCCGCGATGTGATGGTTGTGCGCAGCCAGCCAGACGGCCATGCCCGCATCGAACTGGCGCCCGCCGCCCGCATAGGGCCCGGACCACGAGCCGACGACGCCGATGCGCAGCGGCCGCACCCGCGCCAGGACCAGCGCGGGCGCAGCCAGTGAGCCCGCAAGCAAACCCAAAGTACGCCGGCGCACCGGCTGGAATGCTACTTTTTCAGTAGCAACATTCGCCCGCTGGCCGGGCGTTGCGAGAGTTCTGACCCATGGAATTTGCACGCCGGACAGTGTAAGCGCGCAAGCCCGGAAAGCAGGTCAGACCTTCGAGAAATCAGGCTTGCGCTTCTCCATGAAGGCACCGAAGGCCTCGCGCGCCGCCGGCTCGCGCAGCATGCGCCCGAAGCTCGCGCCCTCCTCGCCCATGCGCTCGAGCACGGCGGGCATCTGGCCCTTCTTCAGCAGGCGCTTGGTCTCGATCAGCGCGCTCAGCGGCTTGGCCGCGAGCTTGCGGGCCTGCATCTGCGCGATGCCGTTGGCCTCGGTCGGCGGCACCACCCGGTTGACCAGGCCCACTTCGAGCGCGGCCTCGGCCATGAAGGGTTCGCCCAGCAGCAGCGCCTCGGCGGCGCGGTGGTAGCCCAGCATCTGCGGCACCAGCAGGCTCGACGCCGCCTCGGGGCACAGGCCCAGGTTCACGAAGGGCATCGAGAAAGCCGCGTTGTCGCCTGCGTAGACCAGGTCGCAATGGAACAGCATCGTGGTGCCGATGCCCACGGCCGGGCCGCAAACCGAGGCGACGATGGGCTTGGGGAAGGTGGCGATGCCGCGCAGGAAGCGGAACACCGGCGACTCCTGCGTCGACGGCGGGCCGTTGAGGAAGTCGCCGATGTCGTTGCCGGCGCTGAAGATCGTCGGGTCGCCCTGGATCAGCACGCAGCGCACGGTGGCTTCGCTCTCAGCGGTGGCCAGCGCGTCGGCCAGTTCGGCATACATGCTGCTGGTGATCGAGTTCTTCTTGTCGACGCGGTTGAAGGTAATGGTCATCACACCGGCTTCGGTGTGGACGAGGATGTCGCTCATAAAAAATCCTTGAATGGAACGGGTGGTGCCGCCCTCAGGCGGCGGCAAGTGCTTCGCGTACGAAATCGAGCCGGTCCTGGCCCCAGAACATTTCGTCGCCGACGAACATGGTGGGTGCGCCGAAAACGCCGCGTTCCACCGCTTCCTGAGTGACGGCCTTCAGGCGGTCCTTGGTTTCCTGCGCACCGGCCAGCGCGAGCAGGCCCGCGGCGTCGAAGCCCGCATTTTGCAAGACGGCGCCGACGGTTGCCGGGTCGTTGAGGTTCTTCGGCTCGACCCACATAGCATGGAAGACCGCATCGACGTAGGCGCCGAAGCGCGCCGGCTCCTTCATCTGGATGCCGGTGGCGCCGCGCATCAGCAGCAGCGTGTTGATCGGGAAGTGCGGGTTATGCGCGAATGGCACGTCGTAGCGCCTGGCGAAGCGCTTCAGGTCGGTCGTCATGTACGGACCCTTGGGCTTGATCTCGGCCGGCGAATGGTTGCCGGTGGCCTGGAACACGCCACCGAGCAGCATGGGTTTCCACACCAGCTCGGCACCGGTGTCGGCGCAGATGTGCGGCAGCTGCGTCGCGGCCAGGTAGGCGGCGGGGCTGCCGAAGTCGAAATAGAAGTCGACGGACTTTTTCATGGGTGTCTCCTTTGCTTGTGCTTCAGGGGCTGCTGTTCGGGGTGAGTGCACAGGGCACCGGGTACTCCCCTCCGCGAATGTCCTGCGTCGGCGTTAGCAAGCCCCGAACGGCAACGCTTCATTTTCAGAACTTCTCCGACCACGGACGCAGATCAAGCTCGTGCGTCCACGCATCGCGCGGCTGCGAATGGAGCATCCAGTAGCTGTCGGCAATGTGGTCGGGGTTCAGGATGCCGTCGCTTTCCTTCAGCGCATAGCGCTCGGGAAAATTGCTGCGGATGAACTCGGTGTCGATGGCGCCGTCGACCACCACGTGCGCCACGTGAATGCCCTGCGGGCCGAGTTCGCGCGCCATAGACTGGGCCAGCGCGCGCAACGCCATCTTGGCGCCCGAGAACGCGCCGAAGTTCGCCGCGCCGCGCAGCGAGGCCGTCGCTCCGGTGAAGATGATCGTGCCGCGATGGCCTCCCTCGGGCATATTGCGCGCCACCATCCGCTTCGCCACTTCGCGCCCGTTCAGGAAGCCCGAGAAGCAGGCCATCTCCCACACCTTGAAGTACTTGCGCGCGGTCTCGTCGAGGATGCTCTCGGGCACGTTGGCGCCGATGTTGAACACCATCACCTCGATCGGCCCGACGGTCGATTCGATCTGCTCGACGAGCGCGACCACTTCTTCCTCCTTGCGCGCATCGCAGGCAAAGGCATGGGCGCGGCCGCCGTCGGCCTCGATCTGCGCGACCAGCGGCTGCAGTTTGTCGAGGCTGCGGCGCGTGACGCAGGTGGCGAAGCCTTCGCGCGCGAAGCGGCGTGCGATGGCACCGCCGGTGGCGTCGCCGGCGCCGACGATGAGTGCGGCTTTCTGCGGAGCGGTCATGTTCATTCCTTGTAGTAGACGATCTGGTTCGAGGTGGCCAGCAGCACGCCCTTCTCGCTCCACAGATGCGCGGTCTGGTCGAAGAAACCGTTGAAGAACTGCTGGCCCGCTGCGCGGCCAAGCAGGTAGCCCGTGCCCACCTCGGCCAGTTGCGCCGGGCCGGCGTGGAAGTAGGTGGTGATCGACACGGTGCCCGCCGGCACGTGCTTCGCACGGCGCAGCCACACGCGCGGATAGAACATGTCGCTCATCGCTGCGAGCGAGGCAAAGTCCAGCGGGCGCGGTTGTGCGTCGCGCAGCCAGATGCGGGTTTCGCTGTGATGCAGGCTGCCGTCCCACTTCGAGGGGATGCCGCCGCTGAAAGGGCGCATCTCGTACTGGTTGATCCAGGCCACGCCCGACGGGCCGATGCTCATGCGGTCGACAGTCTCGGGCCTCGGCGCCTCGGGCATCGGCATGTCGCCCTCGCCCCAGGTGTCGCGGCGCGCGGCCGTCACCACGGTGGCGGTGGTCGTCATGTTGGGCGTGCCGCCGGGGCCGGACTGCGTGATCTGCACGGTCCAGTGCTGTGTCGAGCGGTTGGTGCGCACGGCCGTGGCCTGGATGTCGAACGCGCCGGCTTCGAGCGCGGCCGCGTAGTTGACGGTGAGCGCGATGGGCGTACCGAGCACGTCGGGGTGCTGCATCACCGACTGCAGCACCAGGGCCGCCGTGGTGCCGCCGAAGGGCCCGACCATGTTCCAGTAGTCGGGGCTGGTCGTGCCGGTGAAGTGCCCCACGCGGATGTCGCTGTGGTGGATCGTCAGGGCTTTGTCGAAGGGGTGCGTGCTCGTCGTCATGATCGGCAGTGTGCCTCCGGTGGGTGCGCTCACGCAGTCGTGTGCGGGACGCCCCTGGCTGCGGCGCGGTTCAGCCAGGGGGTCATGCTCAGACCCTTTCGAAGATTCCTGCGGCGCCCTGCCCCATGCCCACGCACATCGTGACCATGCCGTACTTCAGGTTCTCGCGGCGCAGCGCATGTACTACCGTGGCCGAACGGATCGCGCCCGTTGCACCGAGCGGGTGGCCCAGCGCAATCGCGCCGCCCATCGGGTTGACCTTCGACGGATCGAGCCCCAGCGTGTTGATGACTGCGAGCGACTGCGCGGCAAAGGCTTCATTGAGCTCGAACCAGTCGATGTCCTCGTGCTTCAGGCCCGCATAGCGCAGCGCGGCCGGAATAGCCTCGATGGGGCCGATGCCCATGATGTGCGGCGGCACGCCCTTGCTGGCAAAGCTCACGAAACGCGCGAGCGGCGTGAGGCCGTACTGCTTCACGGCCTTTTCGCTCGCCAGGATCAGCGCGCCCGCGCCGTCCGAGGTCTGCGAGCTGTTGCCGGCCGTGACCGTGCCGCGCGCGGCGAACACGGCGCGCAGCTTGGCGAGGCCTTCGATGCTGGTGTCGGGGCGGGCGCCTTCGTCGAGGTTGACGGTCCGCGTCTTCGCGATCGACTTGCCGGTCTCCAGGTTGGGCGTGCGGTCGGTCACTTCGATGGGCGTGATCTCGTCGGCGAACTTGCCGGCCTTCTGCGCGGCCAGCGCCTTCTGGTGCGAGGCGAGCGCGAACTCGTCCTGCGCCTCGCGGCTCACCTTCCACTGCTGCGCGACCTTCTCGGCGGTGAGGCCCATGCCGTAGGCGATGCCCACGTCGCCCTGTACGTCGAATGCGGGCTCGAAGATCGAAGGCGACAGCGAGGGCGAGTTGCCCATCATCGGCACCATGCTCATGCTCTCGACGCCGGCCGCGATCATCACGTCGGCCTCGCCGACGCGGATGCGGTCGGCCGCCATCTGCACGGCCGACAGGCCCGATGCGCAGAAGCGGTTGACGGTGATGCCGCCGACGCTGGTCGGCAGGCCCGCCAGCACCGCGCCGATGCGCGCGACGTTCAGGCCCTGCTGCGATTCGGGAATGGCGCAGCCGCAGATGATGTCTTCGATGGCCTTGGGGTCGAGGCTGGGCACGGCGGCCAACGCGGCACGCAGCGTGGTGGCCAGCAGGTCGTCGGGGCGGTAGTTGCGGAAATAGCCGCGGTGCGACTTGCCGATGGGGGTGCGGGTGGCGGAGACGATGTAGGCGTCTTGGACTTGTTTGCTGCTCATGAGGAAGCTCCTGAATTTTCTTGCTCCTTCCCCCTCCGGGGGAAGGCTGGGATGGGGGCCGGCGGCGTCAACTCGACAAGTCGGTTGGCGATGGCCTGGCGCACCCCATCGAAATTGATGAACGGTTCATTCGATGCGAAGCGCAATACATCGAAGCCTTGTTCGCGAAAAAAGGCGTCGCGTCTCGCGTCATAGACCTGCTGGGCCTGATGTTGGGAGCCGTCGAGTTCGACGATCAACTTCGGGGCCAGACAAGCGAAGTCCGCGATGTAGTTGCCCAGCGGATGCTGGCGCCGGAACTTCACGCCCAGTTGCTCCGAGCGCAGTCCACCCCAGAGCTTGCGCTCGGAATCCGTCATCTCCCGGCGAAGCACTTGTGCATTCGCTCGGGCATTGGGAGTGGACTGGTTTCGCATCGTGCTTGGTTGGAGAGCCCCCATCCCGGCCTTCCCCCGGAAGGGGAAGGAGGAATGTGGAAATCAGTTCCTTACCGGCTTGCCCGTGCTCAGCATCCCCATGATCCGCTCCTGCGTCTTCGGATGCACGATCAGCGAGCAGAACGCCTTGCGTTCCAGCGCCATCAGGTATTCCTCGGTCACGAGCGAGCCCGCGTCCACGTCGCCGCCGGTCACCACATTCGCGATCAGGCTGGCAATGTGGAAGTCGTGCGCGCTGATGAAGCCGCCGTCGCGCATGTTCACCAGCTGGCCCTTGATGGTCGCAGCGCCGCTGCGGCCCGCCACGCGGAAGCTGCGGCGCAGCGGCGGGCGGTAGCCGGCGTCGGCCATGGCCTTGGCCTGCTGCAGCGCCACGTACAGCAGCTCGTCCTTGTTCGGCACGATCACGTCGCTGTCGAGCAGGTAGCCCAGCTTCTTCGAATCGAGCGCACCGGTGCCCACCTTCGCCATCGCGGCGGCAGTGAAGCCCTCGGTCAGGAACGGCAGCAAGTCGGTGCCCGTGGAAGCCGCGGCGTTCTCCGCAGCACGGCGTGCGATGTAGGTCAGGCCGCCGGCACCGGGGATCAGCCCCACGCCCACTTCGACCAGGCCGATGTAGCTCTCCATCGCCGCCACGCGCCTGGCCGAATGAATGGCCAGCTCGCAGCCGCCGCCCAGTGCCATGCCGCGCACGGCGGAGATCACCGGCACGTTGGCATAGCGGATCTTGAGCATCACGTTCTGCAGTTCTTCTTCGGCGCCTTCGACCGCGCCGATGCCGGCGACCACGAAGGCCGGCAGCATCGCCTGCAGGTCGGCGCCGACCGAGAACACCTCGTCGGGCGACCAGATCACCAGGCCCTTGTATTCGGCCTCGGCCAGCTCCACCGCGGCGCCCAGCGCCTCGGCCACGTCGGGGCTGATGGCGTGCATCTTCGAATGGATGCTGGCGATGAGCACTCCTTCGAACCCTTCCTTATCCAGCGTCCACACGCGCACGTCGCCTTCGTCGCTGATCGTGGTGCCGGCCGTGTTGGCATCGGCGGCGTTAGCGCCGAGCACGCTCTCGGGGAACAGCTGGCGGTCATGCACCGGCAGCCTGCGCTGCGGCACGAACTTGTTCTGCGATGCGCTCCAGGAGCCTTCGGGCGTATGCACGCCGCCGGCCTCGGCCACCGGGCCTTCGAACACCCACTTGGGCAGCGGTGCGCTGCTCAGCGCCTTGCCGGCGTCGATGTCTTCCTGCACCCACTTGGCAACCTGCGCCCAGCCGGCTTCCTGCCACAGCTCGAACGGGCCCTGCTTCATGCCGAAGCCCCAGCGCATGGCGAAGTCGATGTCGCGCGCGCTCTCGGCGATGTCGCCCAGGTGCACGGCGGCGTAGTGGAAGCCGTCGCGCAGGATGGCCCAGAGGAACTGGCCCTGCGGGCCTTCGCTCTCGCGCAGCAGCTTCAGGCGCTCGCCCGCGGGCTTCTTGAGCATGCGGCCGTACACCTCGTCGGCCTTGGCGCCGGCGGGCACGTACTCGCCGCTCTTCAGGTCGAAGCGCAGGATGTCGCGGCCGACCTTCTTGAAGAAGCCGGCCTTTGTCTTCTGGCCCAGGTTGCCCAGCTCGAGCAGCTTGGCGAGCACCGGCGGCGTCGCGAAGTTGGCGTAGAACGGATCGGCCTCTGCGTTCAGGTTGTCCTGCAGCGTCTTCACGACGTGAGCCATCGTGTCCAGTCCCACCACGTCGGCGGTGCGGAAGGTGCCCGAGCTGGCGCGGCCCAGCTTCTTGCCGGTGAGGTCGTCCACCACGTCGGGCGTGAGGCCGAACTTCTCGACTTCCTTCAGCGTGGCCAGCATGCCGGCGATGCCGACGCGGTTGGCGATGAAGTTGGGCGTGTCGTGCGCGCGCACCACGCCCTTGCCCAGCGTGCTGGTGACGAAGGCTTCCAGGTCGTCGAGCACCTGCGGCTGCGTGGTGGGCGTGTTGATCAGCTCCACCAGGAACATGTAGCGCGGCGGGTTGAAGAAGTGGATGCCGCAGAAGCGCGGCTTCAGTGCTTCTGGCAGCGCTTCGCTGAGCTTGGTGATCGACAGGCCCGAGGTGTTCGAGGCCAGGATCGAATGCTTTGCGACGTGAGGCGCGATCTTCTTGTACAGATCGAGCTTCCAGTCCATGCGCTCGGCAATGGCTTCGATGACGAGGTCGCACTCGCCGAGCCTGGCCAGGTCGTCATCGTAGTTGGCCTGCTCGATCAGCACGGCGTCGGCCACGTCGCCGAGCGGCGCGGGCTTGAGCTTCTTGAGGTTGTCGATGGCGCGCGTGACGATGCCGTTCTTCGCCGCACCTTGAGCGACAGCTCCGGTCGCGTCCTTCGCGGCCAGGTCGAACAGCACGACGGGCACGCGCACGTTGACGAGGTGGGCCGCAATCTGCGCGCCCATCACGCCGGCGCCGAGCACGGCGACCTTCTTCACTTGAAATCGGGACATAACTGCGCTTCGAAGTTTTGATTCTGTTCGGGGAACACCGCGGAACCGGCTTTGCCGGGCCGCTGGTGTTGCCCCCTTGAGGGGGAGGCTGCTACACGAAGTGAGCAGCTACGGGGGTGGGTCAAGGAACGCGATTCCAGGTTTGGGTACGCCAGAAGGGCCCAAGGTAGCCGCGCACTTCGAGCTTCTTGCCGCCCTCTATGGGCGTGAAGCTCGCGCGGTATTCCTTGCCGTTCTCGGGGTCGAGGATCTTTCCGCCTTCCCAGACGTCCTTGCCCTCGGCCTTCTTGCCGCCGCGGATGATGTCGAGGCCGACCATGGGCTTGTCCTTGCGGTCATCGCTGCATTCGCTGCAGACCGCGCCGGGCTTGGCGTCCTTGCCCAGCGCTTTCTCGATGCGCCCGGACAGGCCGGCGCCGGTCTCGGCGATGCTGATCTCGGCCTTGACCTCGCCCGTCTTGTCGTCCACGTTGCGCCACAGCCCCACCGGCGTGCTCTGTGCCATGGCCGAAGCGGCGGTGGCTGCGAACAAGAGGGCTGCGAGTGTTGTCTTCATGATCGGCGGTTCCTGGGAGTTGAGGAAAGACGAGACGGTACTACCGCTCAGGCCAGTGCCGCGTCGGTGTCCATCAGCACCTTGCTGCCGGCGCGCGCTGTGCGCATCAGCGTCGCGGTCTCGGGGAACAGCTTGGCGAAGTAGAAGCGCGCGGTCTGCAGCTTGGCGACGTAGAACGGGTCGTTGTTGCCGGCCGCGATCTCGCGCAACGCGACCTGTGCCATGCGGGCGAACAGGTAGCCGAACACGAAGTGGCCGGCCACGCGCAGGTAGTCCACCGCGGCGGCGCCCACTTCGTCGGGGTTCTGGAAGCCCTTGAAGCCGATCTCGGTCGTGAACTTGGTGAGCTGGTCGCCCAGGCCCGCGATCGGGTTGATGAACTCGGCCATCTTCTCGTTCACGCCTTCTTCTTCCACCAGCTTGCCCACGAGCTTGCCGAACTTCTTGAGCGAAGCGCCGTTGTTGCCCAGCACCTTGCGGCCCAGCAAGTCCAGCGACTGGATGGTGTTGGTGCCTTCATAGATCATGTTGATGCGGTTGTCGCGCACGAACTGCTCCATGCCCCATTCCTTGATGAAGCCGTGGCCGCCGAACACCTGCATGCAGGCATTGGTCGAGATGTGGCCGTTGTCGGTGATGAAGGCCTTGACGATGGGGGTCAGCAATGCGACCAGCTCGCCCGAGTCCTTGCGCACCTTCTCGTCGGGATGGTTGTGCTCTTTGTCGAGCAGCAGCGTGCAGAAGATCTGCAGCGCGCGGCCGCCTTCGGCATATGCCTTGGCGGTGAGCAGCATCTTGCGCACGTCGGGGTGCACGATGATGGGGTCGGCTTCCTTGTCCTTGGCCTTCACGCCGGAGAGCGAGCGCATCTGGATGCGGTCCTTGGCGTAGGCCAGTGCGTTCTGGTAGGCCACTTCGGTCAGGCCCAGCGACTGGTTGCCCACGCCCAGGCGCGCGGCGTTCATCATCACGAACATCGCGGCCAGGCCCTTGTTGGGCTCGCCCACCAGCGTGCCGGTGGCGCCTTCGATCACGATCTGCGCGGTGGCGTTGCCGTGAATGCCCATCTTGTGCTCCAGGCCGGCGCAGAAGATCGGGTTGCGCTCGCCCAGCGAGCCATCGGCCTTGACCTTGAACTTCGGCACCACGAACAGGCTGATGCCCTTGCTGCCCTTGGGCGCGTCGGGCAGGCGGGCCAGCACCAGGTGAATGATGTTGTCCGTCATGTCGTGCTCGCCGGCCGAGATGAAAATCTTGCTGCCGGTGATGCGGTAGGTGCCGTCGGCCTGCGGTTCGGCCTTGGTGCGCAGCAGGCCGAGGTCGGTGCCGCAATGGGGTTCGGTCAGGCACATGGTGCCGGTCCACTCGCCGCTCGTGAGCTTGGGCAGGTAGGTCTTCTTCTGCTCTTCGGTGCCGTGCGCGGCCAGTGCCTCGTAGGCGCCGTGCGAAAGGCCGGGGTACATGGTCCAGGCCTGGTTGGCGCTGTTGAGCATTTCGAACAGGCACTGGTTCACCACGAAGGGCAGGCCCTGGCCGCCGAAGGCCGGGTCGCACGACAGCGCGGGCCAGCCGCCTTCGACGTACTTGGCGTAGGCGTCCTTGAAGCCCTTGGGCGTCTTGACCTCGTGCGTGGTCTTGTCGAGCGTGCAGCCCTCTTCGTCGCCGCTGATGTTGAGCGGGAAGGTCACTTCGGCGGCGAACTTGCCGGCCTCTTCGATCACTGCGTTGATGGTGTCGGCATCGGTCTCGGCATGGGCGGGCAGCGCCTTGAGCTCCTCGGCGACGTTGAGCACTTCGTGCAGCACGAACTGCATGTCACGCACGGGCGGGTTGTAGATAGGCATCCGGGACTCTCCTGGTCGAAGCTAGATAGAAAAAGAAAAGGGAAAACGAAAAAAGGACGAGCCGCGCGCCTCGGTCAGCGCACGGTCTTGAGGCGGCGGCCCGCGGGCGCGGCGGCCGCCTCGGGCTTCGGCGCATCGGGCGTGGCGGCGCGCGCGAGGATGTTGTCGAAACCGACATTGGCGCGGCCGATGGAACCGGGCACCTGCAGGAAGCGCGCTTCGTAGTGCAGCGCGAGGATCAGGCCGTGGATCTCGAACGCCACCTGGCGCTCGTCGGCATCGGCGCGCAGATGGCCTTCGCTCTGCGACTGCACGATGGCTCGCAGCACGGCCGCCTGCCAGATGCTGACCGACTCGACCAGCGCGTCGCGCACCGGGCCCGGGCGGTCGTCGAATTCGGAAGCGCCGCTGATGTAGATGCAGCCCGAGTCGATTTCGGTCGAGGTGCGCTTCATCCAGTTGGCGAACATGGCGCGCAGGCGGGGCAGGCCGCGCGGCGCCTTCAGGGCGGGGAAGAACACTTCCTGCTCGAATCGCGCGTGGTATTCGCGCACCACCGAGATCTGCAGTTCCTCGCGCGAGCCGAAGTGGGCGAAGACGCCCGACTTGCTCATCTTGGTGATTTCAGCCACCGCGCCGATCGACAGCCCCTCGAGCCCGATCTGCGCGGCCAGCGCCAGCGCGGCGTCGACGATGACTGCCTTGGTCTGCTGGCCCTTCTGGGCAGCACGGGCGGGCTTGGCGGGGACGGCTGAAGCGGACATCGTGGAATTCCCGAATAAAAACGAACGGTCGTTCTATTTTGCAGGGACTTTGCACTTTGGTCCGCCAAAGACCTTCAGCAAGAGAAGGTTAATTGATGCGCGGGAGGGCCGCAATCGGGCCCTCCCCGCATATCGCGTTTCAGAACTCCTGCGACACCGGCCGCAGCACCACTTCATTGATGTCCACGTTGGCAGGCTGTTCCACCGCATACACGACCGCGCGCGCCACCGAGTCAGCCGGGATCTGGTTGGCGTCGTAGAACGCCTTCACGCCGGCGGCGCTCTCGGCGTCGCTACTGCCGAACTTCAGCTCCGAGTCCACCGCGCCGGGCGACACGACGGTCACGCGCACGCCGCTGTTGCCCATTTCCACGCGCAGCCCTTCGGAGATGGCGCGCACCGCATGCTTGGTCGCGCTGTAGACGGTGCCGATGGGCGTGAACACCTTCAGCCCGGCGATCGACGCGATGTTGACGATGTGCCCGCCGCCCTGCGCCTGCATGCGCGGCAGCACGGCGGCAATGCCGTACAGCACGCCCTTGATGTTGACGTCGATGGTGCGGTCCCACTCGTCGACCTTGAGCTTCTCGATGGGCGACAGCGGCATCACGCCCGCGTTGTTGACCAGCACGTCGATGCGGCCGAAGGCTTCCACCGTGGCGGCGGCGAGCTTTTCGAGGTCGGCGCGCCTGGCCACGTCGGTAGCCACGGCGATGGCCTCGCCGCCGGCTTCGCGGATTTCGGCGACGACCTTCTCGAGCCGGTCGGTGCGGCGGGCGGCGAGCACCACCTTCGCACCGCGCGCGGCCAGGTGGCGCGCGGTCGATTCGCCGAGCCCGCTGCTCGCGCCGGTAACGATGGCGACCTTGCCCTTGATGTTGTCTTGAACGGATGTCATGGCTGCTTTCCTTTGCTGGGGTGTTGAAGAGATGCCCTCAGTGTGGAAAATCCGCCTGTTCCCGTAAATGAAACTTTGGCGACTTAAAAATTCCTGAAACAGGAACACTTAACTGCCCATGTCCAACCGCCTCGAAGCCCTGCGCGTGTTCTGCGCCGCCGCCGACGCCGCCAACTTCCGCGAGGCGGCCGTGCGCCTGTCGGTGTCGCCGCAGGTGGTGACGCGCGCGGTTCGCGAACTCGAAGACCAGTTGGGCGAGCCCCTCTTCCACCGCAGCACGCGCGGCGTGCAACTCACCGACTTCGGCCGGCAGCTCGCCGAGCGTGCGCGCGTGGCGGTGGGCGGCGTGGACGAACTGTTCCACCGCACCGACCGGCGCGCGCTCTCGCAGCACGAGGGCACGGTGCGGGTCACGGCGCCGGGCATCTTCGGCCGCCGGCTGATTCCGCAGGCGCTGGCGCCGATGCTCGCCGCGCACCCCGGCCTGGTGCTCGACCTGCGCGTGTCGGAAGAGCATGCCGACGTGGTCGACCAGCAGATCGACATCGGCGTGCGCGTCGGGCCGCTGCGCGATGCACGCTTCGTGGCGCGGCCGGTGGGCAAGATGGCGCTGCACGTGGTGGCCGCGCCATCGCTCATCGCCCGCACCGGCGTGCCGAAGAAGATCGACGCGCTCGCGGGCCTGCCGCTCACCGCGCTGATCGACCGCATGTCGGGCCGGCCGTGGCCGATGATCTTCAGCAAGGGCCGGCAACTGGCGGTGAGCTCGCCGGCATTCGTCACCGACGACTTCGATGCCGAGGGCGCGGCAGTGCTCGCGGGCCTCGGCTTCGCGCAGCTGATCGGGTCGCTGGCCGAGCCCTGGCTGAAATCGGGCGCGCTGGTGCCGGTGCTCGAGGCCGATGCGCCGGAGCCGTGGCCGATCTATGTTTACCGTCCACAGCGCGCGCCAGTGCCGGCGCGCGTGCGGCTGGTGTACGACGAACTCGTCCGCGTGCTGCGCTGAACGCCGCTACGACGGCGGGCCGCTCGCCCGCTGCCAGGCACCCGGCGTGAAACCGAAATGGCGAGTGAAGATGCGCGTCATGTGGCTCTGGTCCGCGAAGCCGCTGGCGGCGGCCGCATCTGCGAGGCTCGTGCCGCGGCGGATCAGGGCTCGTGCGCGTTCGGCGCGCTGCAGCAGGAGCCATGCATGCGGCGGCACGCCATAGGCTTGGGCGAATCGGCGCAGGGCCTGGTACTTGCTGAGGCCGGCCATCGTGGCGAGTTCGTCGAGCGAGGGCGCATCGAGCAGGTCGTCGGCAAGCCGCTCGCGCAGCTGCCGCACATCGCCGCCGGCCTCGCGCACCGGCAGTACGGTGGAATGGGTTTCCAGCAGCAGGCCGCAGACTTCGGCCAATGACTCTTCGCAGGCAAGCGCCCCGGCTCCAGCGGTGTGGTCCGCATGAACGGCCTGCCATGCGTCGAGGCGCACGAACAAGCGACGCAGCGCATCACCCAGCCGCGCGTCCCGCAGCACGGGCCGCGTGAACTCGATGCCATTGCCGGCAGCGCCGTCGCCGCGCATGCCCGCCATCACGGCCGCATCGAAATACACCATGCGCCAACGCCGCGACGGGCCGCCGAGCGGGCGGCCGTCGTGCACTTCCCCGGGGTTGGTGGTGATCAGGTCGCCGGCATAGGCATCGACCTTGCCCCGGCCGCTGGCCGAGCTTTGCGCGCCATGGTCGAGCAGGCCGACGCCATAGGTCGAATGCCAGTGCCGGCCGTAGTGGCGGGCACTGTCCATCGCGGTGCCGTGGACGCCCTCCCAGGGCGTGCCGAAGACATGCGAGCGATGGTCCGGCGGCGTTTTCGTCATCCGCCGGATGATCTCAGAGAACGGCTCTCAGAGCTTGAACGGAACCACTTCCTGGCGCTGCTCGCCCAGGCCTTCGATGCCCAGCGTCATCACGTCGCCCTTCTTCAGGAACAGCGGCGGCTTCATGCCCATGCCCACGCCGGGCGGCGTGCCGGTGGTGATGACGTCGCCAGGCATCAGCGTCATGAACTGGCTCACGTAGCTCACGATCTTGGCCACGGTGAAGATCATGGTCTTGGTGCTGCCGGTCTGCACGCGCTGGCCGTTCAGGTCGAGCCACATCGAGAGCTTTTGCGGGTTCTCGATCTCGTCGCGCGTCACCAGCCAGGGGCCGATGGGGCCGAAGGTGTCGCAGCCCTTGCCCTTGTCCCAGGTGCCGCCGCGCTCGATCTGGTATTCGCGTTCGCTGATGTCGTTGATGGTGCAGTAGCCGGCCACGTAGTCGAGGGCGCTCTTTTGCGACACGTAGCGCGCGCGCGTGCCGATGACCACGCCGAGTTCGACTTCCCAGTCGGTCTTGACCGAGCCCTTGGGCAGCATCACCGGGTCGTTCGGGCCCTGGATGCAGCTGTTGGCCTTGGTGAACACCACGGGTTCCTTGGGCACCGGCAGGCCGGATTCGGCCGCGTGGTCCGCATAGTTCAGGCCGATGGCGATGAACTTGCCGACGTTGGCCACCGGTGCGCCGAAGCGCGGCTTGCCCTTGACCAGCGGCAGCTTGTCGACCTTCTGCTTGCGCAGCTTGGCAATGGCGGCATCGCCCAGTTGCTCGGGGCCGATGTCCTTGACGACGGCGCTCAGGTCGCGCAGCTTGCCTTCGTTGTCGATGAGGCCGGGCTTTTCCTTGCCGGGGTTGCCATAGCGGACGAGTTTCATGCTTTCCTTTCAGTGCATTGAATTGATCAGTAGGTGGAGCGGCCACCGGAGAGGTCGAAGACCGCGCCGGTGGAAAAAGAGCAATCCTCGGTGCAGAGCCAGCCGACCATCGCGGCCACCTCTTCCACCGTGCCGAAGCGGCCCATGGGAATCTTCGAGAGCATGAAGGCGATGTGCTCGGGGGTCATCTGGTCGAAGATGGCCGTCTTCACCGCCGCGGGCGTCACGCAGTTCACGCGGATGCCGGTGTCGGCCAGCTCCTTGCCGAGCGACTTGGTCAGGCCGATGACGGCCGCCTTGCTCGCGCTGTAGGCACTGGCGTTGGGGTTGCCGTCCTTGCCGGCCACCGAGGCGATGTTGACGATGCGGCCGTAGCCCCGGTCGCCCTGCTTGCGCATCTGCGCGACCACCTCGCGGCAGCACAGGAACACGCCGGTGATGTTCACATCCATCACCTGGCGCCAGTCGTCCACGGGGTAGTCCCACAGCTTGGTGTTGGGCCCGGTGATGCCGGCGCTGTTGACCAGCGCATCGATGTGCGGCACCTGCGCCAGCGTGGCCGCCACGGCCTTGGCGACCGATGGCTGCTGCGACACGTCGACCTTCAGCGCGAAGGCCTTGCCGCCGAGCGATTCGGCCGCCTTTTGCACCGCCTCTTCGTCGCGGTCCCACAGCGTGACGCTGCCGCCCGACGCCAGCAGCCGCTGCGCGATGCCGAAGCCCAGGCCCGTGGCGCCGCCGGTGACGACCGCATGGCGGCCCGAGAAATCGAGCTGGTTCATGTCGTGATGCCGATGGCTCCTCATGTCTTCGGGTTAGGCCCGATGGTGGCCCGGGCGGTGTATCGTATTCTGAATTGGCCTTACCACCTGGCCAATTCAGGACAACCCTTAACCCGCCCTTTCCCACCTCGTGCCCCTCCAGACCCTTGAACCCCAGCGCCTCTACCGCCAGATTGCAGACCAGCTCCGCGGCCTGATCGCCGAGGGCGAGTTCGACGTCGGCGCGCGCATTCCGGCCGAGCGCGACCTCGCCAAGCAGCTGGGCGTGAGCCGCCCTTCGGTGCGCGAGGCGCTGATCGCGCTGGAGGTGGAAGGCTGGGTCGAGATAAGAACCGGCTCGGGCGTCTACGTGCTGGACCGCTCGCACCGCACCGGCGCCCCCACGGCCGGCACCGAGTGGGGGCCGCTCGAGATCATTCGCGCGCGCCGCATGGTCGAGGGCGAGATCGCCGCCACCGCCGCGCAGCAGGGCAAGCGCAAGGACGTGGACGCCATGCGCCGCGCGATCCGCATGATGCGCGAGACGGCTGCGCGCAACGAGGTGCCGCACGAGGGCGACCGCGCCTTCCACCTGGCCATCGTCAACGCCTGCGACAACGTGGTGCTGACCGAGACGGTGCAAGGCTTCTGGGAGTCGCGGCACGGGCCGATCTTCGCCCGGATGATCGATTACTTCGAGACCATGGAATCGTGGCAGGCCGCCATCGGCGAGCACGAAGCCATCCTCGATGCCATCGCCGCGCGCGACGCCGCCGCGGCGCGCGACGCGATGCACCAGCACATGGACAAGTTCCACCAGAGATTCAGCGCGAGCTGGCGCCGCGCGAAGGCCTCCTGACAACAAACAAGCGCCGGCAGACGCCCCACCATGACCCCCTACATCCGACTCCATCCCGCCGACGACGTCGTCATCGCGCGTTCCCAACTGCTCGGCGGCACCACTGTCGAGAACGTGGCCGTGCGCGGCCTGATCCCGCCGGGCCACAAGATCGCGATGCGCGACATCGCCCAGGGAGAGCCGGTGCGCCGCTACAACCAGATCATCGGCTTCGCGAGCCGCCCCATCGGCGCAGGCGAGCACGTGCACACGCAGAACCTGGACATGGGCCCGGACAAGGGTGACTTCGAACGCGACTACGCCTTCGGCGCCGACGTGAAGCCCGCCCCCGCGAAGCGCGAGGCCACCTTCATGGGCATCAAGCGCGCCGACGGCCGCGTGGCCACGCGCAACTACATCGGCGTGCTGACCAGCGTGAACTGCTCGGCCACGGCCGCGCGCGCCATTGCCGACCACTTCTCGCGAAAGACCAATCCGCAGGCGCTGGCGGCATTCCCCAACGTCGACGGCGTGGTCGCGCTCACGCACGGCACCGGCTGCGGCATGGACACCCAGGGCATGGGCATGCAGATCCTGGAGCGCACGCTCACGGGCTATGCCACGCACCCGAACTTCGCGGGCGTGCTGGTGGTCGGCCTCGGCTGCGAGGCCAACCAGATCAACGCCTGGCTCGCGACCGGCCACCTGGCCGAGGGCGAGAACTTCCGTACCTTCAACATCCAGGACACGGGCGGCACGCGCAAGACGGTCGAGAAAGGCGTGGCGCTCATCGAGGAGATGCTGCCGCGCGCCAATGCGGTGAAGCGCGAGCCATGCAGCGCGGCGCACATCACCATCGGCCTGCAGTGCGGCGGCTCCGACGGCTACTCGGGCATCAGCGCCAACCCGGCGCTGGGCGCGGCAGTCGACCTGCTGGTGGCGCACGGCGGCACGGCCATCCTGAGCGAGACGCCCGAGGTGTACGGCGCGGAGCACCTGCTGACGCGCCGCGCGGTGAAGCGCGAGGTCGGCCAGAAGCTGGTGGACCGCATCAAGTGGTGGGAGCACTACACAGAGATCAACCAGGGCGAGATGAACAACAACCCCTCGCCCGGCAACAAGGCAGGCGGGCTCACCACCATCCTCGAGAAGTCGCTGGGCGCAGTGGCCAAGGGCGGCACCAGCAACCTCGAGGCGGTGTACGAATACGCGGAGCCCGTCACCGCCCACGGCTTCGTCTACATGGACACACCGGGCTACGACCCGGTGAGCGCCACGGGCCAGGTGGCCGGCGGCGCCAACCTCATCTGCTTCACCACGGGGCGCGGCTCGGCCTATGGCTGCGCACCCTCGCCCTCGCTCAAGCTCGCGACCAACTCGGCACTGTGGCAGCGGCAGGAAGAAGACATGGACATCAACTGCGGCGAGATCGTCGACGGCACCGCATCCATCCAGGAGATGGGCCAGCGCATCTTCGAGCTGGTGCTGGCCACCGCATCGGGCGCGCACTCCAAGAGCGAGCAGCACGGCTACGGGCAGAACGAGTTCGTGCCGTGGCAGGTCGGCGCGGTGATGTAGGCCCCCCACGAGCACAAGGAGCAGCATGGCCACCCTTCCCTTCGGCTTTCTCGAGGGCACCGGCTTCGAGCACCTGGACCCGCGCTTCAAGCCGCGCATTCCCGGCCCCGAGCGCCTGCAGCGCCTGTGGACCGGCGCGCGCTGGTGCGAAGGCCCCGCGTGGTTCGCCGCGCACCGCACGCTGGTGTGGTCGGACATCCCGAACAACCGCATGCTGCGCTACGACGAGGTCAACGGCACGGTCGGCGTGTTCCGCGAACCGGCCAACAACACCAACGGCCACACGGTCGACCGCCAGGGCCGGCTCGTGAGCTGCGAGCACCTCACGCGGCGCGTGACGCGCACCGAGCACGACGGCTCCATCACCGTGCTGGCTTCGCACTGGCAAGGCAAGCGGCTCAATTCGCCGAACGACGTGGTGGTGCATTCGGACGGCGGCGTGTGGTTCACCGACCCGAGCTACGGCATCCTCTCCGACTACGAAGGACTGAAGGCCGACAGCGAGATCGGCGCCTGCCATGTCTACCGCATCGACCCCGCCAGCGGCGAGGTGCAGCGCATGGCCGACGACTTCGTCAAACCCAACGGACTGGCCTTCTCGCCCGACGAATCGCTGCTGTACATCGCCGACACCGGCGCGAGCCACGCGGCGGACGGGCCGCGCCACATCCGCCGTTTCAAGGTGGGCGCCGACGGCCGCAGCCTGAGCGGCGGCGAAGTGTTTGCCGAATGCACCAACGGCCTGTTCGACGGTTTCAGGCTCGACACCGAAGGCCGCATCTGGACCAGCGCCGCCGACGGCGTGCACGCCTACGACCCCGACGGCACGCTGCTGGGCAAGATCCTCGTGCCCGAGCGCGTGGCCAACGTGTGCTTCGGCGGGCCCAAGCGCAACCGGCTGTTCGTCTGCGCGACCACCTCCCTCTATGCCATCACGCTGAACGCGAAAGGAATCTGATCCATGTCCAGAACATTGCCGGCCGACGACCTGCAGGCCACCGTTGCCAGCATCCTGCAGGCGGCGGGCAGCGCGCCCGCGGAGGCGCAGCAGGTGGCCGCCAACCTCGTGCTCGCCAACCTGAGCGGCCACGACTCGCACGGCGTGGGCATGCTGCCGCGCTATGTCGACGCGGTGGCCGAGGGCGGCCTGAGGCCGAACACGGCCGTGAAGATCAACCTCGACATCGGCACGCTGATGGGCCTGGACGGCCAGCACGGCTACGGGCAGGTCGTGGGCGTGCAGGCGATGGAGCTGGGCATCGCGCGGGCGAAGCAGCACGGCAGCTGCATCTTCACGCTCTCGCATGCGCACCACCTGGGGCGCATCGGGCACTTCGCGGAAATGGCGACGGCACAGGGGCTGGTGTCGATGCACTTCGTCAACGTGCTGTCGCGCCCGGTGGTCGCGCCCTGGGGCGGCGGCGACGGGCGCTTCGGCACCAACCCATGCTGCATCGGCGTGCCGCTGGCGGGCGCCGAGCCCTTCGTGCTCGACTACGCCACCAGCCGCGTGGCGCAAGGCAAGATGCGCGTGGCCCACAACAAGGGCGAGCGCGTGCCCGACGGTTATTTGATCGACGAGAACGGCGCGCCGACCAACGACCCGGGCGTGGTCGTGGTGCCGCAGGGCAACGGCCTGTTCGGCGCGCTGATGACCTTCGGCGAGCACAAGGGCTACGGCATGGCCGTGGCCTGCGAACTGCTGGGCGGCGCGCTCACGGGCGGCGGCACCTGGCACCGTCAGGCGGACACGGCGCGCACCGTGCTCAACGGCATGCTGACTGTGCTGATCGACCCCGAGAAGCTGGGCACGCAGAAGTCCTTCGACGAAGAAGCGCGCGAGTTTGTCGAGTGGCTGCGCCGCAGTCCCCCGGGGCAGGGCTTCGACGGGGTGCAATTGGCCGGCGAACCGGAGCGCAAGGCGCGCGCGGCGCGGCGCAAGGATGGGATCTGGGTGGACGACGCGACGTGGGGGGAAATCGTCGCGGCCGGAGCCAGCGTGGGCATGCAGGTCGCCTGAGCGGCCGAAAGGCAAACGCTAGCAGCGGCCGACGACCTTGCGGACGCCTTCGATGAAGCGGTCCGCGGTCGACCTGCCCGCGGCATTGGATTTGAGGTAGCTGATGCGCAGCTTCACGAAGTTGTTGCGCACGACCGTGAGGTAGGTGTACGACGCAAGCACGGTGCCGTCGAGCTCCATTTCATAGCCCTTCCAGATGAACTGCGGGCCGCAACCGCCGAGGCTCGTGGTCTGGTCGGGTGTGGAGGGGACAGTAACCCTGTTCGCCAGCCCCGGCGCTGCCATCTGCTTCACTTCACCGATGACCTGCGCGAAATGCTTGCGCACGATGGCCGATTCGGTGCCGTCGGGAATGCTGCTCAGGCCCCCGGTGTAGACATAGACGCTGCCCTGCACGGGGCCGTCGAGTACATAGCGGGTTGCGGCACCCAGCGCCTTTTGCGGAAAAGTCTCGCGCCCCCGTAGCTGGAGCCCGCCGATCTCGTCGGGAAAGGTCACGCCGATAGCGTCTTCATAGGCAGTTGCCGAAGCGAACGGCGAGAGGCAACAAAGTGCCAGGAGCAGGATCAGCGGCCGCATGGAAGGCCGAGTCAGACGATCAGCGCAATCGTGGCTTCCAGGTGTTCCGACGGCGCGCGCCGGAACCCCGAACGCGCAAAGCGTTGCAGTTGCCCCACCACGAAGGCCGTGAGCGCCGCGGCGCGCACCTGCGCATCGACGCTTGGCGTGGCCGAACCATCGGCGCTGGCGGCGCCGCGCAGCACCTGGCGCAGCGTGGCTTCGATCTTGTCGAAGAACTGGTTCATGCGCTGCTGCAGGCGTTCGTTCTCGAACACCAGCGCGTCGCCCACCATCACGCGCGTCATGCCGGGGTTGCGCTCGGCGAACTGCACGAGCAGCGTGAGGATGCGGGCAGCCTGCTGGGCGCCGGTGGCGCCCTCGCGCTCGAGGATCTGGTTGACCAGCGTGAAGACGCTCTGCTCGATGAAATCGATCAGACCCTCGAACATCTGGGCCTTGCTTGCGAAATGGCGGTACAGCGCGGCTTCGCTCACTTCGAGCCGCGCGGCCAGCGCGGCGGTGGTGACCCGCTCGGCACCCGGCTGCTCCAGCATGGAAGCGAGCGCCTGCAGGATCTGCACGCGCCGCTCTCCCGGCTTCGGGCGCTTGCGCACCGGAGGGGTGGACGTTTCCGTCGGCGTGTCTACGCCGGAAGCACCTGTCGTCTCTTCGTTCTGCATGGGAGCGCGTGCAAAGATGTAATCAATTGATTCTCGCACAGCGCAGTGAGCACGCGCCTTCTGGCTCAGCGGGCGCGGATCATCGTCCCGTAGGCCTGGTCGGTCAGGATCTCGAGCAGCATCGCGTGCGGCACCCGGCCGTCGATGATGTGCACCGCGTTCACGCCGCTCTTGGCCGCGTCCAGGGCGCCTTCGATCTTGGGCAGCATGCCGCCGGAGATGGTGCCGTCGGCGAACAGGTCGTCGATTTCGCGCGCGCTCAGGTTGGTGAGCAGCTTGCCGTCCTTGTCGAGCACGCCGGGCGTGTTGGTCAGCAGCATGAGCTTCTCGGCCTTGAGCACGGTGGCCAGCTTGCCGGCGACGACGTCGGCGTTGATGTTGTAGCTCTCGTTGTCCTCGCCGAAGCCGATCGGGCTGACCACGGGGATGAAGGCGTCGTCCTGCAGCGCCTTGACCACGCTGGGGTCGATGGAAACGATGTCGCCCACCTGGCCCACGTCGTGCTGCAGGTTGGGGTCGGCACGGTCGGCCAGCTTGAGCTTCTGCGCGCGGATCAGGCCGCCGTCGCGCCCGGTCAGGCCCACGGCCTTGCCGCCGGCCTGGTTGATGAGGCCCACGATGTCCTGCTGCACCTCGCCCGCCAGCACCCATTCGACGACTTCCATGGTCTCGGCGTCGGTCACGCGCATGCCCTGGATGAAGCTGCCCTTCTTGCCGAGCCTGTTGAGCGCCGCCTCGATCTGCGGGCCGCCGCCGTGCACCACCACCGGATTCATGCCGACCAGCTTGAGCAGCACCACGTCTTCCGCGAAGTCGGCCTGCAGGGCCGGGTCGGTCATGGCGTTGCCGCCGTACTTGATGACGATGGTCTTGCCGTGGAACTTGCGGATGTACGGAAGCGCCTGGGCCAGGATCTCGGCCTTGTCGCGCGGGGGAATGTTGAGGACGGGGTCGGTCATGGGCGGTCAGGCTCCAAAGCGGTGGACGATAAGGTGAAGCTCAAATTCTCGCGCAATCGCGGTGACAGCCAACTGACCGACTGCGCGGAGCCTGGGGGTGCCTGATCACGGGCGCAGCCAGCGCGGCACCTTGAAACGCACGATCATCAGGTAGGAGCCCACGTAGGTGGTAATGAACACCAGGCAGAAGAACATCAGCACGTAGGTGTTGTTCCAGAAAAGCACCGCCGGCACCACCGACATGGCGGCAAACATCCACAGGTAGGGCGAAGTGCGGTTGTTGCGCGCCAGCAGCTGCCGGGCTTCGTCGTCCGCGAAGGCCACGCGCACGATGCGGCGGAAGATCAGCTGGTGGAAGTGCAGCGCGTCGGCCGTGCCGGGCGACTGGCCGCGCGCCAGCTTGCGGTAGATGGAGAACAGCGTCTCCCAAACCGGGTAGATCAGCAGCAGCATCGGGAACCACGGCGACACCACGCGGTGCCGCTGCACCAGCGTGACGCAGGCCACGGCGATGACCATGCCCCAGACGTACGCACCGCCGTCGCCGGCGAAAATCTTGCCGCGCGGGTAGTTCCACACCAGGAAGCCGAAGGTGGCGCCGACCAGGCACACCACCATGGCCGCCAGCTGGCGGTCGCCGACCTGCAGCGCCACGTGAGAAATGGCCAGGCAGACCAGCACCGCCACCGTGCCCGCGAGCCCGTTGTAACCGTCGATGATGTTGAAGGCGTGCGGCAGGCCGCCGATGGCGAGCGCCGCGAACAGCACCGTGGCAAAGGGAATCATCGCCAGCCAGCCGTCGACCGTCTCGAAGCCGGTGCGCGCCACGCCCAGCCCCAGCAGCCAGCACACCAGCAGCGCCGAGCCGATGGTCAGCCCGAGCCGGTAGCGCACCTTCACGCGCTGGGTGACGTCTTCCACGATGCCGCCGAGCACGGCCGGGGCAATGCACAACAGCGTGAGCATCGAGGTGGTGACCGGCCAGGACACGTTGAACGGGTCGGTGCCGGTGATGCCGGCGGCCAGCCAGGCCGCGCCCATGCCAAGCAGGATGCCCGCACCGCCCAGGCGCGGCACGTGGCCCTTGTGGAAGCGTTGGGGCATGTCGGCGCCGTAGATCCGGGCATGCCTGCGCGCGCGGCGCATGAACACCTGGACCGAGAAGGCGGCGACGAAGAAACTGATGACGATCAGAGCAATCATGTGTGGGGGTTGGGGAACCCTAGAATTCCCGGGCGAAATTAGACCATGCCAACACCCCCCTCCCCCTTCCCCGCTCCATTTGCCCCGATCACCGTTTCAATCGTGAGCCACGGCCAGCTCGCGCTGGTGCTGCCGCTGCTCGACCAGCTGGACCGTCACAGCCGTGCATCGACCGCCAAGGTGGTCCTCACGTTGAACATTCCCGAGCCCGACGTTCTCGCGGGCCGGAACTGGGGTTTCGAGGTGGAAAGGATCGAGAACGCGAGCCCCAAGGGCTTCGGCGCCAATCACAACCAGGCGTTCGAGCGCTGCACCACACCTTGGTTCCTGGTGCTGAACCCGGACATCCGCTTCGACCGCGACGTGCTGGCGCCGCTGCTCGCCCAGGCCGCCCCCGATGCCGGCCTGCTGACGCCACGCATCCTGGAGCCGGGCAAGAACACGCCCGAGCCGCACCGGGCGCTGCTCACGCCCTTCGAGATCGTCGGGCGCAAGAAACCCGGCTACGTGCGGCCGCGGGTGCCGGCGTGGATTCCCGGCCTGTTCATGCTGTTTCGCAGCGAGGCCTACCGCAAGGTCGGTGGCTTCGACGAACGCTTCTTCATGTACGGGGAAGACTTCGACATCTGCGCGCGCACCCGGCTGGCGGGCTGGAAGCTGCAGGTCGGCGAAGACCTGACGGCCCGGCACGACGCCCAGCGCGACAGCCACCGGAGCAAGAAATACCTGTACTGGCACGTGACCAGCCTGCTGAAGGTGTGGCTGTCGGGGTCGTTCTGGCGCTACCGGCGGCTGCAGGACGGCTAACTTTGCCGCGTCGGCTTGGTAATACCTTCAGCGAGTTCACCATTACCTTTATTAGCCAAGGCAGCGTGACTTCCCAGACAATCAAGTTTCGCAACATAAGATCTCATATCGAACCGTTCCCGCGCGATTTTCATCGTTGAAGTTTTTGTTGATTCCAACAGTTCTCTATTTAAAGCCAATTTCGCCAATACTCCTGCGGCAGAACTCACATCGAGATACGGCACAACTAAAAAATTGAGATCGTTCTGCGTTTTCAACAATTCTGCAATCCCGGACGCTTCATCGAAGCAGACAACTGGGATTCCAAGTGTCATCGCGTCAATTGCAACGTTAGGCAGTGGATCAAGTCTTGAACTTAACAAAAAAGCGTTTGCGTTCTCATAAAAGCCACGGAGATCTGCCGTTTCGGGTAGAAAGACTACTGTGTCTGCCACATTGGCACGCTTGATCTGCTCCGCTAAGTAACCTGCAATCTCTTCATAGTTTGGAAGTCGCCCGCCCACCCATGCAAACTGTGCGCGTACATTCGGATACTGCGCCTTCAAGATCGCGGCAACCCCAACAAAAAGGTCGACGCCTTTTCGCCAGCCGACAGCACCGATTCCAATCACGTTGAAATCAGCTGGCACTGAACGCCAACGCAGTAGCTCGCCTGCACTTGATAAACCTGGCGCAACTAAGCGCGACGCATGCCCGTCCGGTGGGACTAAAGAAACTCCCTGAGGAATGATCAGCACGCGCTCGCGGGTCTTAAGGATTGGAAATTTTTCAGCCGATGACTTTCGCACCAAATCGGCTGAGAAGACAACAGCATCCACATCAG
The DNA here is from genome assembly GCF_965279555.1 of Variovorax sp. Taxonomy (NCBI): domain Bacteria; kingdom Pseudomonadati; phylum Pseudomonadota; class Betaproteobacteria; order Burkholderiales; family Comamonadaceae; genus Variovorax; species Variovorax sp. Next base: position 4,348,431 of record NZ_OZ257247.1, read on the forward strand.
AATAGAAACGCTCGAAGTCATTTACGGGGCTGAAATAGGTCGCAAATTCATGAATCAACGCTACGACTGGCACTCCCATACTTTTGAGCGAGGTCCCGAACGAATGAGCCTCAGCGCAATTTACGATTGCATATTTTGGCCGCGCAACCTGAGCAATAATCGCCGACACCCATTCAATCTGATCTGCCTGCATGAGCTCCGTAGAGTTCGGGGCAACAAAAAAGCTCGCGTCACCTCGAAACAAATTCTCTAAGTCGCCGCCGCCTCGCAGTGAAATTACAACAACGTTATAGGAGAGATCCCGCCTCAAGTGCGTGCAAATATTCCATCCCAGAATCGGGGCACCACTCCTTGAAGTCTCATGCAGAACCAGAACTACCGTCTCGCGCTTCGGATCTAACTTTCGTAGTCCTTCCACAACACCAGGGAACGGATGGGCTTTGCGCCCTTCATGGTGCCCGTGATTCACGTAGTGCAAAAAGAGATTTTCCACGTGAACGAGATCTTCATTGCGCGCCAAATAGTAAGCGGCATCAAAGTCAAGGCTTGCCTTAAGTCCTGCTCGTTCGCCATGCTCCAGGTAGTGAAGGACAGCTTCTTCAGGGCCGAGAGGCGTATCGAGCTGATTGCAATAAAGGACATGATCAAACTTGCCGCTCTTCAAGAGCTGTTCAACTTGCTCAAGCTGCCGATCGCCATTGATATGAGCATCCGTCAAAGAAGCAGGCTCTTCTGCAGGAAGTGGCTCCTCCAATACAACAGAGACACCCTTCTCAGTCCTACTGCCTGCAGCCTTCAGTGAACGAAACAAGTCGGCGAGACCCATATGCAATTCTCCAAAATTTTTTGCCAATCCTGCCTGTGGAGCACGCAAGCGATCCGGCGCGGAAGTTTAGTCGTAGCAACAGTTTGAATCCTCAATTTGCAAGCGTCACGGACACTAGATCGCACCATGCATTCGCTCGCTTCGAGACCGTTAGTTCATAGTTGATCGTCGGGTTTGTGGTCGGCAGCGTTACCGTTTCCCCAGGCTCGACCACCAGGTGCACTAGGTCGTGTCCATCTGAACGCAGGAGAACATCAACGCCATCAGAACCTGGGCACGCTGGAGCCACTGACAGGCTCAGTTTCTTTGACATGCCCGTAAATGAAGCGATAGTTGGCTTGGTCTCTCCAGGGTGAATCGAAATAAGGCCTTTCGGTTCAAACTCGAACTTGCCCCATTGATCTCCAACCTTGGTTGTCGCCGTCATCGCGAGCTTAAATATCTCATTTCCGTAAACGGCCCTCCACTCTGGATATCGCGCAAAAAACTCGGCCAGCATTCCATCAACTTCTACACGAGTAAATGGCCTAGTCTTCTCGTAGACGAGAGCTTTTACACTGTCGGTAATTTGAAAAATGGGCCCGACCCGCTTGTACGCCGCCCCAATTCCCTTACCCTCTAATATCGACCGTGCAGGGATAGTGATTACAGTTTGTGTGCCTAGTGGGAGATGCGTAAGGACTGGATCAGAAACTACTGCATAGCGAGCCATGAACGGCGCGACGCTCAGCATCTGAATCAAGTCAACATGCGACGTATCTACAGCACGATCAGCAAGAAGTTCATTTGATACGCTTAGCAAAACATCTCGATTGAGGATTACATCAGAAGCAAATGCAGTCCACTTCTCGTCAGGTTTGACGAGTTTATCCAATTGCAGGGCCAGACTACGATACGCGACCTCATCACCAATTTTATTGTTATACACGACGCTTGGGAGCACGGCCCCACCCATCGCCGCCCCAATTCCGCTTCGATAAAAAGTCGCAGCAAGAATCAAGAGACTCGCTACTGCAACCACACTAATTTTCCAGCCAAAAGGGGCGCTGAACAGCAAAAGAACACTCCAAAGCCCAACACACATCAAAAGATAAATCCAAAATGCGAGTGGCAAATAGTGGTGCATCCCAAACCCCTGTGTGCGTGTAAAAAGCACAAAGAGGAGAATTGCGTTTGCGGCTATAAAGGATACATCAACGCGCTTCGAAGGCGTTTTCCATAGAAAATTTAGTCCGGCAACAGCAAGCAGCAAGTAAAGCCCACCGAAGCTTCTCCATAGATCCATGAAATGATCGAAAGTTGAACGCTGGTACGCGACATATATTGAGGAGTAGCTTGTTTGCAGAATAGTCTTAACTAGGCCGCCCTGTGCAAGTAGACAAGCTCCAACAGAAAAAATACCAGCAATGGCAAAATTGATCGTTGTATTGCGGGTGGCACGCGTCCAACGCACATGACTGTCAATACATGCCCTCACAATGCAGTAGATCGGAGCGGTCAATACAAATGCAACGACTGAAAAAGCGTACCAGCGGCGAAAGAGAAATGGCATCCAGATCGCTAACCCCAGCAATATTGCCAAGCCCGGCCGAATTCTTAGACCAAATCCGGCTATTCTGACCAAGATGAAGGCAAGCGCAAATGGGATCAAGCCTACAATATCAACATATCCTCTAAGTGTGGGTACCCAAAAAGGAACAAAACAGGCAGCTGCAATGGCGAATATATAAAAGGGCCGAGCATCGCTTACGCTGTCTCGTACAACCAGCGAAGCTGCTTTACCGGAAAGAACAACAACAGGGATCAAATACGTCAGCGCAGCACCTAAAATATAACCATGCCGCTCGTAGCCCATTGCCAGACTAAAAGGAAGGAGAAGTGCAGCGGGCAGTGAGTTGTAATCACTCGCCCAAATTCCCTCTCGCAGCGCTCGAGCCCACTCCCATGCACTTTGCTTAAATTGAAGTCCGGATTTCCAGTATGCAATCCAGTAATTACGATAGTCATTCACGTACAGGTGATGCTCGCCATTCAGATAAAAAGTTACATGAATAGTAGCCAGCACCACGAGAATGAAAAAGAAAAAGCTCCGGCGGCCTGGTGATATTTGGGACGGCATCAAAAAGGAAAAAGAGTCAAAGTTCATGGACGGACTGAGAAGCAGCCGGAATCATCAATTATCAACCTTGTCATCCGCCGATCGAGTAGGGCCAGAAAGCGCTTGCCGGCTTCTTCCCGGCATTTTGCGAACGCCTTCACGTCGTCTTCTCCATGGATCGGCCAACTTGAGGAGCAGGTGAGCATCGCTACCATGCTGGCTTGGCGATGCAAATCTGTGCTTGACTGCACCTACGCCTGAGTCAGGAGAACATTGGAAGCATCTTTCAGTGCAGCGACTCCGCGAATAGTGCTCCTGCGACTAGCGTACTAAAAAGATATCTCCAAGACTAAGTGGCCAGCCTGACAGAACTTGCTGTCAGCCCCGCTCGAAGACATCTTGCACAATGGCGTGCACACCGCGCCCGAAGCGCGCATAGCGCCCGTTCGTAGCCTCAACGAGGATTGGCAGCAGGCGCAAAGCTCGCGCAGCCGGCAGCCCCGCCCTGACACGCTGGTGCGCGACCTTGTCATGCTGCGCATTTAGATAGCCCGGTCGCACCCGGTCGCCGAGCTGTAGCAGGCGCTGCAGCAGCGCATCGGCGCGATGCAGCCGCGCCACGTGCTTGTCGCCGCGCTCGGCAAAAGCCTTGGCGATCTTCTCGGACAGCGTGAGCCGCCGCGCGCCGATCTGGTTGCTGGCGTGCTGGCGGTAGTCGATGGTCGGCTCGGGCAGCACGTCCATGCGGCCCGTGGCCGCGGCGATGGCGGCCAGCCACTCGTCATGCACCCACTCGGGCGCGAACGGGAGCGCCGCGTCGAGCAAAGTCCTGCGGAACATGGTGGTCGCGCCCGTCACCAGGTTGCGCCGCAGCAGCACGCTGAAGGCGTCGCCGCGCGAAATGGCCTCCAGCTCGGCGGGCTGCACTTCGAGCGCATGGAAGAGCGTGGAGCCCAGGGGCTTCAGCTCGGCATCGACGAGGCGCGCGTCGGTGTGCAGCAGCAGCAGGTCGGGACGGGCCTCGAATTGCGCCGCCATGCGCGCGAGGCGGCCGGGGTGCCAGACATCGTCCTGGTCGCAAAGCACGATGAGTTCGTGGCTGCAGGCGCGCACGGCCTGCTCGAAATTGCGCGTCACGCCCAGCGGCGGCGTGTTGCTGAACACCCGCAGCGCGATCTGGTCCGCCACGCCGCATCGGGCGATCGTGTCGCGCACGACGGCCAGCGTGTCGTCGGTCGAACCGTCGTCGGACACGATGATCTCGCGCGGCAAGGGCTCCTGCGTGCAGATGCTGCTGATCTGCTCGGGGAGATAGCGCGCGCCGTTGCGGGTGCAAAGGGCGACGGAAATGTCTAATGGCATCAGACCGGGGCGAGGCGGGGGGGCCAGGCACAGCTGAAGTTCTGGGGCATCAGCATCAGATTGGGGTTATAGGCCGGATCGTTCTGTAGCAGGGCACCCCAGCGTTGACGCATGAAGGCCACGTCCTGGAGATAGCGCTCGCCGCCACGCAGGCCGTCCATCTTCGCGCGGCCAAGAGGCACATGCTGAAACAGCTCGGCATGGGGCGTCCACACAGTACGCAGGCCGAGCTCGCCAAGGCGCAGGCAAAAATCGACGTCGGCAAACGCTTCCTTCAGATGCTCCGTGTCGAAGCCGCCCACCTGCCGGTAGTGCGCCTTCTGAATCACAAGGCATGCGCCCGACACGGCCGAGAGCGACTGGATGAGCTCCGCGCGCCCCGCATAGCCCCCGAGCCCCGCCGGCATGCCCTGGTGCGAGAAGCCAGCCACGCCATCATGGCCAAGCCCCAGGATGATGCCGGCGTGCTGCAGCCTCTTGCCGTGCCACAGCCGCGCACCCACCGCGCCGACGCCAACTTGCAGTGCCAAGCTCACCATCTCGGACAGCCATTCGGGCTCGATGACCTCGACGGTGTCGTCGACCAGCGCGATCACTTCCCCCTGCGCAGCCTCCACGCCAAGATTGCGCAGCGCGCCTTCTTGCTGCGCTTGTGTCTGCCGCAGCACCCGGACGTTCGGCATCTTCGCCGCAGCTTGCAGGTAGCCCAGCGTGGCGGCGTCGTCCGATGCGTTGTCGACAATGACGACTTCGTACCGTGCGTACGTCGTCTTGCCGAAGATCGACTCCACGCACCGGCGCAGCGAAGTAGCGGAATTGCGCGTCGGGACGACCACCGACACCAGCGGCAGTGCCTCGGGCAACGCGTAGCGCACGCGATAGCCGAAGCCGAGGTATTCCGCCTTGGCGCGGACGTTCGTCCGAACGAAGTGCTCGTCGAGGGCGCGCTCTCCGGCCACTGCGGCATAAGGCTTGGCGTTCATTGACTTGGCGGTGCTCTCCGCATGCACGCGCCAGTGATAGAGCACGCGGGGGATGTGCTGGATCTGCCGTGCTTCGACACGTTCCATGCAGCGCAGCACCAGGTCCCAGTCCTGCGAACCTTCCAGCCCCTTGCGAAAACCGCCCACGGCGCGCACGAGATCCATGGACAACACGCCCAGGTGGCTGAACATGTTCTGCGAGCGGAACAAGTCGACGTTCCAGTCCGACTTGAAGTACGGCCCCGAACGGTTGCCGGCCTCGTCGACCTTGTCCTCGTCGGAATAGATCAGCTTCACGTCGGGATGCCTGGCGATGCAGTCGGTCACCCAGAACAGCGCGTGGACGGGCAGCAGGTCGTCGTGGTCCATGAGCGCCATCCATGCACCGCTGGCCACCGTCAGCGCACTGTTCGACGCGGCGGAAATATGCCCGTTCTCGGGACGGAACACCACCTTGATGCGCGGGTCGCTGTCGGCATAGGCCTTCAGGACGGCCCGCACTTCGGCGGAAGGAGATGCGTCGTCCGCGATGCACAGCTCCCAGTTCGGGTAGATCTGGTTGCGCACCGATTCGACCGCCTCGCGCAGCCAGACCGGGTTCGCGTTGTAGGACGGCATGAGCACCGAGATCAGCGGCAGGTCGGTCATCGATGCCACGCGCTGCGCCAGCCTTGCCTGCATCTCGGGCGTCAGCGTGTCGTACTCGCGTACCCAGCGCGCATAGTCGTTGTGCCGGGCAAGACGCCATGCGATCGCCTGCTTCACACCGCGCCAGCCCGACCTGCGGAAGATTTGCAGGATGCGCTGCGCCATGTGAGGGCTCTTCGAGAGCAGCGACCAGGAGGTCTCAAGGAACCGGGATACAGATTTCATAGGCAGGCCGCCAGCCGGGGCGGCGAGAGATATATTTCTTTCGTGAGGGCATCCCGCACGCGCAGTGGGCGCGGGACGTGGGGCTCGACTCCCTTGCTGCGAGAATTATCTTCGCTTTCGTCGGCGCCTCCGGGCGCGGCGGCGGGGGCTCGCCGAGGGAGATATGAGGTCTCTTCACCCCGCCCGGTAAAATCGCGCGGTTCACACAAAGGATAGCAATGAGGTCGGTCTCTGGTGCCGTCGACGAGCCCAGCACGTCGAAGCACGCAGGCCGAGGGCGAAGACGCTGCCGTCTTCCGCTCCGCGACTCTTATCAACGCACATGAGTCAAGTTCACTCCAACCTTCACCGCAGCGCATGGGCCGACTGGTGGGAAGGGACACGCCGCACGGACATCTGGTGGACCCTCGCCTGGTTCGACATCGTCCTGCGCTACCGCCGCTCCATGCTCGGCCCTCTTTGGCTCACGCTGAGCATGGGCGTCATGATCGGCGGCATGGGCCCGCTGTATGCCTCGCTCTTCGGCACCCATCTGGACAAGTTCTTCCCCCATCTGGCGCTCGGCGTGATCTTCTGGGGCCTGTTCTCCACGATAGTCACAGACGCCTGCAACGCCTTCGTCGGATCGTCCAACTATCTCAAGCAGGGCTACTTTCCGATCAGCATGTTCGTATGGCGAGGCTTGTCGCGCAACCTGATCCAGTTCGCCCACCAGATCGTGCTGTACATCCCCGTCGCACTCTGGGCTGGCGTCTCCTTGTCATGGTCAGTGCTGCTGGTCATTCCCGCTTTTCTCATCCTCATCGTCAACGCGCATGCGCTCGGCCTGCTGCTGGGCCTCGTTTGCACCCGCTACCGCGACGTGACGCAGATCGTCACCAGCATCATGCAAATGTTGATGTTCCTGACCCCGGTGTTCTGGCTGCCCGAAAACCTTCCGGGCCGTGCCAAGTACGTGCTCTGGAACCCTTTCGCACAAATGCTCGATTTGCTGCGCACGCCGCTCATGGGTGGAGTGGCCCATATCCACAGCTGGATCGGCATCGGCGTGTGGACCGTGCTGTGTCTCACTCTTGCCAGCGTGCTCTTTGTCAAATACCGCCGTCGCGTCGTCTACTGGCTCTGATCCATGGCTTCCATTTCACTCAAGAACGTTTCGGTCAGCTTCCCCATCTACGGCGCGGGCTCGGCATCACTCAAGAAGACACTCGCGGCTTCGGTTACCGGCGGGCGCTTCGGCAAGGAAACCGGGGTCACCGTGGTGCAGGCCCTCAGCGGCCTCAACCTCGAACTGAAAAGCGGCGACCGGCTGGGCCTCATCGGCCACAACGGCGCGGGCAAATCCACCCTGCTGCGTACGCTGGCGGGCGTCTATGAGCCATCTTCAGGCGAGTTGACGCGCCAGGGCTCGGTGGCCAGCCTGATCGATCCCGCGCTTGGCATCGAGATGGACGCAACCGGCATCGAGAACATCATGCTGCGCGGTCTCGTGATGGGCATGGGCAAGAAAGAGATCGACCGGCTCACACCCGAAATATGCGAATTCAGCGGGCTGGGTGAGTACGTCAACATGCCCGTTCGCACCTACTCCACCGGCATGATGATGCGACTCGCATTCTCGATCTCGACCAGCGTCGAAGCCGACATCCTGCTGATGGACGAGTGGCTCTCCGTGGGCGACGCCGCCTTCACGGAAAAGGCCGAGCAGCGCATGCGGGACGTGGTGTCGAAGTCCGGCATTCTGGTGCTGGCATCTCATTCGCCCGAATTGATTGCCAAGGAATGCAACCGGGTGATCCACATGGAGCACGGACGGATCGTCGAGCGCTGAATCTCAGGCCAGTTGCAAAGCGTTGAGGATGGTTTCGCGCTGGTGCTGCCAGCCGAACTTGCGCAACGCATCCTCACGCGCCCGCGCTGCCATCGACGCATACACCTCGGTGCTCTGGTCTATCGCTCGAAGAATCGATTCGGTCCATTCGTGGGCCTTCGACAGATAGCCGGTTTCCCCGTCGCTGATAGCGCGGCTGTAAGTGAAGCTGGGCGACGCGATGCTCAAGGTTCCAACGCTTGCTGCTTCGAAGTATTTCAATTCCGACTTGCAGTCCGTGAAAGCATTCGATTGCAGCGGCATCAGGTTGAATTCCACCGTGCCCAGCAGTCGCTGCAGGTTCACGTAGTCATGGAACGGCTGGCGGCTGATTCGATGCCGGAACTCGCGCATGGCAGGGCCGTGGTCAATGTAGCCAACGACCATCACCTCCACATTTGGCCGCTCGGCTAGCACATCCACCAGCGATGGCTCCACGATCGCGTAATCGAGGCGGTGCGACGGCGAACCGCTGAAATACCCAAGGGTGGTCTTTCCGTTGCCTGAGAAGCGCGCGCGTTCCTTCGCTGCAAAGACCTTCTCCGCCAAGTCGAGCTGCTCCTTGTTCATGAAGTTCGGGATGACCGCCACAGGCAGGCCGGAGCAGTCTGCGATCTTCTGTGCAAGGAACGCGTTTGTGGTGATCGCGCCGTCACACAGTCTCAGCGTCTGGTGCATCCGGGCGATCATCGCGAACCAGTCGTCCCAGACGCCCTTCTGGGTCACGTCGAGGCCCAGAGTCGCCACGACGAGGTGCGCGTAGTCGGTGTCGACCACCAGGTCATCGACATCGAACAGCACGCGCTTGCCGCGCGCCCTGAACTTGGTGATCAGGCCATTCACTTGATGGCAATACCGCGACCGGCAGATCACAAGCAGATCAGCGGCGTCGGCAATCTCGTCGAATCGATCGCTGTCCGACAGGAAGAAGTAGCTCGCCGATACATCGCTTGCATCGGGCTCGTTGAGCACCTGAGCCATGTTGTAGGCACGGTAGCGGAAGGTGCTGTTGTTCGGCTCTTCGTAGAAGTAGGCCACGCGGACCTTGCTTCTGTACAACATGGACAGCCGAGTCGACAGCGGCTGCAGCCACGGGTCCGCGTAGGGGACGGGAGGAATGTCCAGGGCAAACATCAGCGTCGCGCAACAAGGGTTTGGAGCGTTTGCTCGAACGACTGAACCCAATCCGCGCCCAATCCGTTGGCCGCCAGATTTCGGGTTCGCGTTTCGTTGTCGTCGGCAAGCGCGACACCAGCGCGAAGCGCATCGACCAACACATCGGTGTTTAAGTCTGCGCACAGAATGTTGGCCGAATAGTTCGACAGGTCCTGCTTGTTGGCAAACCTGTTGGTAACAACCACGGCACCGCTGGCGGCAAGATCGAAAGGTGGATAGCTGGGATGCGGCGTGTACATCAGGCACAGCCCAAGATCGATCGTTCCCGCCAAGTCGGCATACGCTTCCCAATCAAGCCCTTCACATCGCTCTGGCACGTAACCATCGCCGAAGCTCACGTTCGGAATGTCCTTGCCGACCAGAAAAATGTCCCACTGCGCGAGATCGAGCACACCTTCGTTGACTGCACGGTCGATAAGGTCGAGCCCAATGTGGAACAGATTGCGTGGATTGTTCGGCCTTGCATAGAAGAAGAAGCGTTTCTTGCCACCTGCCTCGCGCGGCCGCTGGTGGAAGAGCGTCTTGGGAAATGAGGGCTCGAACCACAGGCTATTGCGTTCAAGGTTCGTCAACCCGGTGGCGACGAGGTGTTCGAACAGCAACCGTGTGTTGACCACGAAGCGGATCTGCTGATTGCGCAACACGCGCTCGCATTGAACGCGGTCTTCGCCGAACGGATAGAACATCCGCTCATCCTCTTGAAGCAAATAGATGATCGAGGCGGGCGGCACGCTGGCAAGCGTTGCGGCGGTGGTCCACCACGACATCGTGATGAAAAGTTCTTCGGCGTGGATATCCAGGCTGGCCCGCGCCTCTGCGGCTGGAAGCAGTCCAGTATCCGCCCCCGAGTGCGCAGCGAAGGCAAACTGAATTTCATGCACCAGTTCGATGCCGTAGGCGCTCAGGATCTGAGCCGCGTTCGCGGGCGAAGGTGCCTCGGTCCGGGTCACGATACGCAGCGTTGCATTCATCCGGTTTGCCAGCAGTGCCGCAAACAACAATGCTGTGCCCACACCACCGAAAAGACTGCCTGAGCCGATGCTGTCGGTTACCAAGCTGACCCGCGGCAGTTCTGGCCGGGGAATTGAGTACGTACGCAGCGGCTCTTGCGCCACGAAACGTTTGCCCAGCAGTTCGGGAACCGTGGTCTGTACGCGATTCGCAGTGCCGCGAAGCGCCGCCGCGTCTTGAATGGCCTGCACAGGGTGCCCGGCTACAGCCGCACCTAGCTTTGCGCGAACCAACCTTGCGGTCGCAACCGTTCCTTTTGCTCGCCAGAAGGCGATAAATCTTCGAATTCGCGCACTCATCTATTAATTCCAGTCTTATTATTTGACTTCAGCATTCAATTTCCAAGAAGACGCATGGATCAAACCAGGATTTAACCAATTCATCCCAGCAAAAATGCAAAATTTCCATCGACTTATTAATCTTGGAAAGCAATATCATCTAAAGCCTGGTGAAATGATCAGCCCAAAGCTAACCAGCACCGCCCACCTTGCGAAACACTATATACCGGCTGGCCAAGTAAGCTGTAACCGTATAAACCGGCATACCCATCGCCTGGGCAAGGTAGGCATTCAGATTTAACAAATCTATCGCAGTCACAACTGTCGCCAGATTTGCTACATAGGCAATGCCCGTGGCAACAAAAAATTTCACAACCGCCGGAACCCAGTTACCTTTATATGCAAAAGTCCAGCGACTGTTCAGCGTAAAACTCACGCAAATTCCAACCGCATATCCGATTGCATTAGCAACCACGTCACGGGCGTCGAAAAAATATTTAGCAGCAAAAATTACAGACAGTCCAACCAACGTATTGGCAACGCCGACCACCAGAAACCGAGCGAACTGAAATGAAAGGATTTTTCCGGCGATCATAGGAGTGCAGCCAAGTCAATCCAGCATTACGATAGGATGCAATATTTGCATGCGACTTAAGTTTCGCGCCGGTTCGGATTGGCGTGCAATGCACGCTCAAAACTAAGAAGTTGAGCAATTCCGACAGTCAAACTGCGAGCATAAGACTTTCCATTCTCATTCAACACAATTGAACGGAACTGAACACGCCGAAGATACAGGCTTGAAGCCTTGCTTGCACCAGTGGTGATTCGAGGCGTTTTCCTTGCGATTCGCCTGAATATCGAAATTATTTCTGCAATCGTCGCGGGACGTTCGGACGCAATTATTTTCATCCAGACGCCGCTTTGCCCAGCCAGGCCACGCAATACCTTTACGATGTTCATCGCCGCGTCGTCGACAGATATGTAGTCGCGTATCGTATCGATGGGTACATAGATACTGACTGGCCGGTTACGAACAATGCTGCGAGCGATGTGGGTCAACAAACCCTGGGGCTTTCCCGGCGCTTGGCCTGCACCATAAAGTGTGGAAATTCGGGCAAGAAGCACAGCTATATTCGAGTTGCCAGCACCAAAAGCCCGAAGCAACTCTTCCTGTTTCAGTTTTTCCCGAGCATATGCGTTGCTTGGGGCAATGGGTGACGCTTCCGTCACTACATCAACACCACAAGCGCCGTAGATTGCGCCTGCGGAGCTGGAAAAAACAATGCCACCCGGCATTGCCATCAGAGGTTTGCTTGCTTGAAGCAACGACAGCAGTCTTTCGATCGCACGCGTTTCGGGCATCAGGTCTTCAGCAGTGCTGCCCATCGTTCCTACGCCTGCCGCCCAGTAGATCTCCCATCGCTCATGGCCATAAGCATTCAAAGCGAACGTCTCGACCGCCTCTTCAAGCTGCGCAGCCAGTCGCAATTCGTCTGACCATTGAAAGCGCTCAACCGGTGCAAATGACGTTGTTTCATCAAGTGAAAGCGCTCGACCGAAAGCCGAACCCAACAGACCACGAGCACCAATCACCCAAACCAACGTCATGGTCGATTCGATCGCGTCGGTTTTGAACTGACCACGTATAACGGCTTGCCCATAACGATACCCATCGTCACTGCCAAGTACTCCGCAATCACGCCGAGCGCGGTGAGAATCACGCCGGAGAAAAAAGCCACAACTACTGCGAGTGAAGTCCAGCCTTCGACCGGCACTTGGCCGGTATACTTTTCATAGACTGCGTAAAGAGCAAACCCAAGTGCGAGAAGAATCGAGAAGAAACCAACGACCGTGATAAGGCGAAGAGGTCTTGTTCCCGTCGTAAGAACGAGGCTCCAGAAATGCCTGATCAAAGAAAGGAACGAGTATCCAGATGGCCTTCCCATTTCTTCTCTGAGACGCAAAGGACAATGCCCAACCCGGCCGGTGATCCAAAACAGTCCGACATCAAGGTAAACGCCGTTTCCACAGTAGGCAGAGAGCGTGCGAGCAATTTCTCCGTCTATCAATCTGAAGCTATTGAAGCGACCAATTGATTTGTTGCCCAGCAACCGCTTACTGATCGCCTTGGCAGTAAAGCTGGCCAAATTCCTTAACCACCCGTGCGGAGGAGGATTGGTTGGCTGTGCGTAAACAAGTTGAAGCGCATCTTTTTGCGCCATATCGAGCATTTCAGCAATGCTTTGTGGATCCTGCTGCCCATCTTCGTCCATTGTGACGACCCAGTCCCCGGTCGCGCTCGCCATTCCAGCCAACGTTGCAGCATGTTGTCCATAATTACGCGACAACCATATCGGGTGAACAAATTCGTGGATCTTAGCCAATTCTTCAATAGCGAGATCCGAGCGATCCGGCCCACAATCATGAACAAGCAATACTTCGCAAACGACGAACTCATTGCCATCATGTGTCACCTGAGGCTCAGTGAGTTTCGCGAGTTCGTCCATAAGCACAGGCAGCGTTCGCTGCCCAGCATAAACTGGGATCACTACAGAAACCCGTTGAAACGTCTTCATGGCAAGGCCCTGATAACTAACTCTTTAATGATTGACATCGGAATGCAGGGCTCATTTCGTGAATTATTCGCGATTCGCAACAACGACCAAAATTGGCGCTTCAGAGACAATTCGCCGGACTTGCAACTCAAACAATGCATACGGCGTAAAATGGGGAACCTGATCATCCTCATTAAAACTACGCCGCGATACGAATCATAGAATTTGCTTTTTTCGACCGATTCTTCAATGCAGCTGGAAAAATATCGCTTGGCTCGGCAATGCATGCAGCAGAATTGGTCTGGCGAACAAGTGACACGCGCTTCATACGTATAGCATGCCCTGTTTCTGGAACACACTTGTGGAGTGCGCCTGCAGAAATCGCCTTAAGATTCCAACCCCAATCTTCATACCCCATTTGTTCCAGCAAGTTTGTTTCTGGATAGGGATTCGAAACCAAGAAAGCCGTACGCACGAAGCAAAGAGACGTCCAATAATTAACCAATGCGAGTCCTGCCAGATCAAATTTCCGGTCTTCGCTATCAATGTGTACAAAGACATGGGGATCCTGGCCGAAATAGACATTAACTTCAGGGTGAAGCACCAGTTCGCGAGCATCAGCCTGTGCCATCTTGAACGCGTCTACGATCCAGTTTTTTCCCCATAAATCGTCGCCATCGAGAAATGCAACATATTTCCCTTGGGCCAGCAAGGCGGCTTGATTTCGGCAATGTCCCACATCGCCATAGTCCATCGGAACGATTCGAGCGTTATCAATATCCGCGATGCCGTGTTGGACAACCTCAAGGGTTAGCTCATCCGAACGATCCATAGCTACTAGTAGTTCAACCGCTAGCTTTTTTTCCCGCGCCAACTCGAAGCATCTGCGGACGCTGTCCAGCGTCGGCTTCAACAATAGACCTTCCCTGTGCGCGTTGACAACTGCAGTTACATCAACCTTCGGCAAATCCGTCTCCAAAAGAACTTTTCGAAGGAACGAAAAGCTTTGATTTAAAGGCGCTCCATGAACGCTCCGTTCCTAATTTTTTCCTCATCGACTCCGAACGCCTTGCTACCTCTTCTGGATCGTTAATAATCTGACGGATTGCCTCGCAATATGCGGTCTCATCGTCTAAATCGTTAATCAGCCAGCCTGTCTCATGAGTAACCAACTCCGAAACTCCACCGACATTGCTTGCGATGATCGGTAGTCCTGCTGCTGCCGCATTGATCAATACAGTTGGCATTCCTTCGAACCTAGAGGTAAAAAGAAACGCACTATATTTTTCCAGCGGAAGCTTGTTGAATGAAGGGAAAAGCCCTAATACATTTACTCCTGGATACTCAGTTGCGAGTTGCAGTAATTCGGTCTCTATCCTTGCCTCTCCGCCTCCATAGATGTCCAAAGAAACCTTCGGTCGACTTTTGATGATTCGCGCCAGTAGCTCAGTATTTTTTTGATAACAAAATCGCCCAGCCCAAAATATTGCCGGAACAGATTCAAATTGATGCTTGTTGACAGTTATTTCTTTAATATCATCCAGCACAGGCTGAGGCAGGAACTTCAACTTCTTCTTCAGCGACACAGTAAGCCCAAATCTTTGCGCCACCTCATCGAGAAAAATTTGGGTATCGAAATAGACCAAATCGACATTTGCGATACCAGCTCGAAAATGAGTATCAGCGTAGCCCGCACCGCGGCCATCTTCAGTGAAGTCACGGCAAAATAATGCAACGTGAATACGGCATATTTTTTTGAAAGCACGACCTTTTTCGAGAATTGCATCCCAACAGGCCATACTGTTCACATTCATTATGGAGGCGGGTTGAACAGAAAATATGAGCGCCTCAACAATGCGCTGCCTGTGTTTCGGACTTAGTTTTCTATCGTAATCGGAAAGAACCAGTACTTGCGTTCCCTCGGGCAACCAATCGAAGGCATCCACATTTGCATGATCAGTCAATACCAGAAGCACAGCTTTGACACTTAGTTTTTCCTGGGCGGCGCGAATCATATTCACACCAGCTAGATCGGCCCCCCCCTTAACCAGCCAAGGCATAAAAACGATATGCTCAATCTCACCTGGAAGATCATCAAAAATGCGGCGCCATGCAACGCCCACCTCATCAGAGGGAATGCTGAAATTCGGTCGCAACCTCAGGTGTTTACCATGCAAAGGGTGGCATGCTTCGATTTCGGGATCGAGAACCATCAGATCTGCAACAGTCTTTTTCACAACCTCCGAAATGCTTGGATTCATGCCCTTGAAGCGGCCCTCATTAATTCCATGCTCGAGGTAATGAAGCAAGGGATGCACGTTGTGCAGAACAACATCAGGATATATATCTCTGTACCATGCACAATCAAATTCTTCGCTCGCTTTAAGCCCTTCAAATCCGCCGTGCCTGAGGAAGTGTAGATAAGGGTCCTGACCTTCTAGATGAGGATAGGTTTTTAAATACCACTCGGGATTGAATAGATCCGTGCCGCGAAGTATTTCAACATCCCGCACCTCTTGTTCTGTCGGCGGGTCGCTGCCGAGGGAAGGAATCGGCGCGCCTTCGGCATCTGAGTCGGTGCCGGTTGTTTCACGACCTTCGCGGCTTCCCCAACGGAGATAATGGACGAGAGGATTTGTACCGCTGATCGCCACATCGCCATATTTTTTCAAATACCATGCTGAGTCGAATTTTTCGCTTGGAGATCTTCCCTCATTTCCTCCGAAGCGAATAAAGTGGGACAAAGCATTTTGGACTGGAACATCAGGGTTCTGACCAGCATACCAATCCTTGTCAAAGAAACCTGAATTTTTTACGAGCTTGGCGGCTCGATATTCACTCACATATCGAACAACTCGGGCCAGCACATCCTTGACATTCATCATCTACTTCCAGCGACCATAAGCTGCAGAATTTCAAATGCATTCATTATTTCCACGCTTTCATGCCTAACACACGACTTCGACTACAGTGAACTTAAAAACAGCGTGACATCAAGCATGAGACCTTAGTTTGAAAAGCAAGAATCCCATTTTTTAAGCGAAAGTATTCGCCTGCTTCAGAAAAAGACCCTCGCTGTCCTTTTTTGACAGCTGAGGTGATATGCCGATATCTGGCCATTTGATGTTCAAATCGACGTCATTCCAAGCAATACACCTTTCATACTCAGGAGAGTAGTAGTCAGTAGTCTTGTATAAGAAGTCCGCACTTTCGGTTAACACGAAGAAGCCGTGGGCGAAGCCTGGCGGGATCCACAGCTGCCTTTGGTTCTCTTCGTTGAGTTCGGTACCAACCCAACGGCCAAACGTCGGCGACGAGCGCCTGATGTCTACAGCCACGTCAAAGACCGCCCCCCGCGCCACCCGCACCAGCTTGCCTTGTGCATTCTGAATCTGGTAGTGCAAGCCACGGAGCACGCCGCGCGAAGATCTGGAATGGTTGTCTTGAACGAATTCAAACTTCTTGCCAACCGCCTCGTCAAATGCGCGCTGGTTGAAGCTCTCGAAAAAGAAACCACGCGCGTCGCCGAATACTTTCGGTTCTATGATCAGCACCTCTGGAATGGCGGTTTTGACCACATTCATGAGCGAACCTCCTCGGCGAGCAGGTGGTTTAGGTATTTGCCGTAACCATTCTTTTGCAGCGGCGCGGCAAGCTTGGCCAACTGATCGCGATCGATAAATCCGTTGCGCCAAGCGATTTCTTCCGGGCAGGCAATCTTCAGCCCTTGGCGATGCTCAAGCGTCGCAATGAATTGGCCCGCTTCAAGCAGGCTCTCGTGCGTGCCAGTATCCAGCCACGCGTAGCCGCGCTGCATGATCTGCACATTGAGCTGGTCGAGGTCTAGGTACGCCTGATTTACAGCCGTGATTTCCAGTTCCCCGCGCGCGCTCGGCTTCACCGCCTTCGCGATGTCCACGACTTGGTTGTCATAGAAGTAGAGGCCCGTCACCGCATAGCTACTCTTCGGCTTCAGCGGCTTTTCTTCGATGCTGCTGGCCTTGCCCTTGGCGTCGAATGCCACCACTCCATACCGCTCGGGGTCGTGCACGTGATAAGCAAAGACGGTGGCACCAGAGTTCTTCGCATCAGCACCGCCGAGCAGATGTGCCAGGTCATGCCCATAAAAGATGTTGTCCCCCAACACCAGCGCACTGGGCGAATTCCCTACGAACTTCTCACCAATGATGAAAGCCTGCGCCAGCCCATCCGGACTCGGCTGCACTGCGTATTGCAGATTGATGCCCCACTGGCTGCCATCACCCAACAGTTGCTGGAACCGCGGCGTGTCCTGCGGCGTGCTGATGATCAAAATGTCGCGCATGCCGCCCAGCATCAGGGTGCTGAGCGGGTAGTAGATCATCGGCTTGTCGTACACCGGCAGGAGTTGCTTGCTCATGGCCAGCGTGGCCGGGTGCAGGCGGGTGCCCGATCCACCGGCCAGGATGATGCCTTTGCGTTGAGTTGTCGTGGTCATTCTTTTCTTTGGTGTGTATTCGCTTCTCAGAGCGTCTCGCGCAGCATGCGCGCAACGCCTTCCTGCCAAGGCGGCAGGCGCAGGCCGAAAGTGGTCTGCAGCTTGGTGGTATCCAGACGCGAGTTGTGCGGGCGCTTCGCCGGGGTCGGGAAGGCGCTGGTCGGCACGGCCTCGACAGCCTGCGGGCCGGCCTTGAGCTCGACACCGGCCTGCTGCGCCATTTCGAGCACGAAGCGCGCATAGCCGTGCCATGTCGTTTCACCGCCCGCAATCGCGTGATAGAGCCCGGCCTTGGCCGGATCCTGCAGCGTGGCGCGGATGGCATGGGCCGTCACGTCGGCCAGCAACTCGGCACCTGTGGGCGCACCGAATTGGTCGTCGATGACGGTCAGCTTGTCGCGCTCCTTGGCCAGGCGCAGCATGGTCTTGGCAAAGTTGCCGCCGCGTGCCGCGTACACCCAGCTTGTGCGGAAGATCAGGTGGCGCGGGCAGTGCTGCGCCACCAACTGCTCGCCTTCGAGCTTGGTCTGACCGTAGACGCTGAGCGGGCCGGTCGCGTCGTCTTCCTTCCAGGGCTTGCTGCCGCTGCCGTCGAAGACATAGTCGGTCGAGTAGTGCACCATCAGCGCGCCGATCTGCTGGGCGGCTTCGGCCACCACGCCGGGCGACGTGGCGTTGAGCTTGCGCGCGAATTCGGGTTCGCTCTCGGCTTTGTCTACTGCGGTGTGCGCCGCGGCATTGACGATAACGTCCGGACGCACCCTCAGCACGGTTTCCGCAAGCTGATCAGGACGGTCGAAATCCGCTGGGAAGTCGGTGCTGTCGGAACCGAGTGCCAACAAATTACCTAGCGGCGCGAGGCTGCGCTGCAGTTCCCAGCCGACTTGGCCGCCCTTGCCCAGCAGCAGCAGCTTCATGCCGTGGCCTTTGCGTCGTACTGCTTTTCCACCCACTCGCGGTAGGCGCCGCTTTGCACGTTGCGCACCCATTCGCTGTTCGCGAGGTACCACTCGACGGTCTTGCGAATGCCGGTGTCGAAGGTCTCGGCAGGCTTCCAGCCGAGCTCTGCTTCGAGTTTGCGCGCGTCGATGGCGTAGCGGCGGTCGTGGCCGGGGCGGTCGGTGACGTAGGTGATCTGTTCCTTGTAGGGCTTGCCGTCGGCCTTGGGGCGCAGCTCGTCCAGCAGCGCGCACACGGTATTGACGATCTCGATGTTCGGCTTCTCGTTCCAGCCGCCCACGTTGTAGGTCTCGCCCAGTTTGCCGGCCTCGAGCACGCGGCGGATGGCGCTGCAGTGGTCCTTCACGTAGAGCCAGTCGCGCACCTGCATGCCGTCGCCGTACACAGGCAGCGGCTTGCCAGCGAGCGCGTTGACGATCATCAGCGGGATGAGCTTCTCGGGGAAGTGGAACGGGCCGTAGTTGTTGGAGCAGTTGGTGGTGAGCACCGGCAGGCCGTAGGTGTGGTGCCAGGCGCGCACGAGATGATCGCTGGCGGCCTTGCTGGCCGAGTAGGGGCTGTTGGGCTCGTACTTGTTCTCTTCGGTGAAGGCCGGGTCGGTCTTGGAGAGCGAGCCGTAGACCTCGTCGGTCGATACGTGCAGGAAGCGGAAAGCGGCTTTCTGATCGGCTGGCAGCGCGCTCCAGTGGCCACGCACGGATTCGAGCAGGCGGAAGGTGCCGAGCACGTTGGTCTGCACGAAGTCTTCGGGACCGTGGATCGAGCGGTCCACATGCGACTCGGCGGCAAAGTTGACCACGGCACGCGGCTTGTGCTCAGCCAGCAGGCGGTCGACCAGGGCGCTGTCGCCGATGTCGCCCTGCACGAAGATGTGCTTCGGGTTGTTCTTGAGCGACGCGAGCGTCTCGAGGTTGCCGGCGTAGGTCAGCTTGTCGAGGTTCACGACAGGCTCGTCGCTGGTAGCGATCCAGTCGAGTACGAAATTGGCGCCAATGAAGCCAGCGCCGCCGGTAACCAAGATCATGGGGTCCCCTGAATGTTGAAAGTCATCGCCGTGTCGCAATGAACCTTAACGTTCGATTATCCCATTGGGCCAATTGACGGAAACACAAGACGTTACCGTTCTTCCCTCGCCGTGTTTACAATCGTTCGCGATACCGCAGGAGAGCGGGCCACCCCGGTGGCCCTACCGAAGGCGCAAACTCCCATAAACGCTCAGGTCGGCCCGACGAAGTCTTGTATTTCGGCAAGGGGTCAGTACTGCATCAACTGAAACGCCGTCTGGAGAGACGCCACTTCACGTGGCGCACCGAAGGAGCAAATTCGTTGCAATGGCGCAACGAATGAATCTCTCAGGTACCGAGGACAGGGGGAGCGGCAACTTGGACAGCGGTCGTCCGGTTGCTTGCTATTAATTCAATAGTATTCACCATCGCCCGCCGTTCAAGCGCAGCACCTCAAAGGTACTTGAAATGCGCGTGATCGTTCTTGGCGCCGGCCTGCTCGGCGTGACCTCGGCTTACTACCTCCAGCAACTCGGCCACGAAGTGACCGTGATCGACCGGCAGGCCACCCCGGCCGCCGAAACCAGCTTCGCCAACGGCGGGCAGATCTCCGTCAGCCATGCCGAACCCTGGGCCAACCCCAGCGCGCCTCTCAAGGTGCTGCAGTGGCTGGGCAAGGAAGATGCCCCGCTGCTGTTCCGCATCCGCGCCGACATGCGCCAGTGGCTATGGGGCCTGCAGTTCCTGCGCGAATGCACGCCGGCGCGCACCCGCCACAACATCGAGCAGATCGTGCGTCTTGGCACATACAGCCGCTCGATGTTGCAACAGTTGCGCCGCGACACCGGCATTGCCTACGACCAGCGCACCCAGGGCATCCTCCATTTCTATACGACGCAGAAGGAGTTCGACGGCGCCCTCGCGCCCGCCGAGCAGATGCGCGCCCTGGGCTGCGAGCGCCAGGTCATCTCGGCAGACGAGGCCGTGAAGATCGAGCCCGCCCTCGCCCACATCCGCCCCAAGCTGGCTGGCGCGACCTACACGGCCGAAGACGAGTCTGGCGATGCCAACCGCTTCGCGCGCGAGTTGTCCCGGCTCGCGGCAGAAGCCGGCGTGAAATTCCTGATGAGCCACACCGTCACCGCCCTGCGCGAGGCCGGCGGCAGCATCGATCACGTGGAGGTCACCGATGTCGAAGGCCGCTTCCAGCGCATCCGCGGCGATGCCTTCGTGATGGCGATGGGCTCGCTGAGCCCGCTGCTTGCGGCGCCGCTGGGTATTCGCCTGCCGATCTATCCGGCCAAGGGCTATTCGGTCACGCTGCCCGTCAAGGACGCGTCCAAAGCCCACCAGGTCTCGCTGACCGACGACGAATTCAAGCTCGTGTTCTCGCGCTACACCTCGGAATCCGGCGACCGCCTGCGCATCGCGGGCACGGCCGAACTCAACGGTTACGACCGCGACCTGAACCGCGTGCGCTGCGAAGCCATCGTGCGCCGCGTCGAAGAGCTGTTCCCCGGCGCCGGCGACACCACGCAGGCCCAGTTCTGGACCGGCCTGCGTCCCGCCACGCCGAGCAACGTGCCGCTGATCGGCAAGACCAAGCTCGCGAACCTGTTCCTGAACACCGGCCACGGCACGCTCGGCTGGACGCACGCCTGCGGCTCGGGCAAGTCGATCGCGCGCATCGTGAGCGGGCTGGCGCCGGAGGTCGATTTCGCGTTCACGGGAATGCCGGCGCCGCAGCCGCGCGTGCTGCAACCGGCGTGATCGGCGGCTGAAAGGCGGTCAGTCGTTGGCCGTGAACACCGTCAGCACCCCGGTATACCCATACAGGTGGTGCCGCGCGATCTCCCCGGCGGCGAAGAACCCGACCAGCGGCACGTCGCCCAGCGCGTGCCGCACGATCTGCAACTCGGCGCCCGGCGCGCCGAAATGCGGCCCGCCACGCCCGGAACAGCTCACGTACACCGCTCCCGCGATGCGCCTTGCCGGATGCGGCGCCGCCTCGGCCTCGCCCGCCGCCACGGCGCGCGCGGTGGCCAGCGTCTGCTCTTCCGGCTCCAGCTCTTCACGGATCTCGGCGCAGATACGCATCAGGTCCAACCGCGCCGCCTGCGCATTGCGGCGGCAGAAGGTCAGGCGCATGCCGGCTTCGGCCGTGTCGGCAATCGCGATGCCGCGCCGCGTCGGGTCGAGCCCGATGATGTGGCGCACCAGCACGTCGGCGCCCAGGTCGCCGGTGCGGCGGATGCCGTCGCTGCCCGCGTCGGCCAGACCGACCAGCGTGTTGCGCACGGCGTCGATGGCTTCCTGCGGCCGCTCCAGCGACACCTGCAGATCGGCCAGCAGCACGTCGAGCGCGGGTTCGCCGTCGAGCCTGAGCAACAGGTTGCCGTCGGCCTCCGTGATCTCTCTCTCGCGCACCGCGCCCGAGCGCAGCGGCTGGCAGCCCTGCGTGACGCGCGACACCAGCCGCACGCCGTCACCGAACACCACGCCCGACAGGCCGCCTGAAAACACGCCCCCCGCAGCCCCGTGGCCGCGGATGTTGCCGTTACCGCCGATCGCGAACTGCAGCGCGCCGCCACGGCCCGACGAGAGCCCGCCGAACAGGTAGCCGGTGTCGGTGCGGCCCGCCATCTCGGCGATCAGCTCGGTCAGGTCCGGCGTGGCCGGATCGGCGTGCACCAGCGCGGTATGGGCCTCAAAGCCGCTCATTTCGGAGTTGCCCAGCGGCGCGACGCCCGAGAACACGCGGTACTGGTCGCTCGGCAGCGCGCAGAGCATGAGCGTCATGCCGGGCTCGTCGAAGTATTCGGCGTTGTTGGCCGCCACGCCGATGCCGACGGTGCCCGACCAGTCGGTCACCTCGGGCAGTTCGGCGCTCAGGTGGTCGAGGATGTCCTGCGCCTCGGCGGCGTAGTGGTCGGTGATGTAGAGCAGCCCGAGCGTCGGCGACGACGCGTAGTCGGGCAATGCCATCTGTGCGCGCAACTGGGCCAGCACGAGGCCGGCCGCCATGCGCCATTGCGGATGGGTGGCATGACCGGAGGGAAACAGTTTCATGATGCGTGCCAACCCGTTCTTTCCAAAAATATGTGGGTATGACGTCAGCGCCGGCTGGAGGTTCGCTTGCGCGCGGCGGTCGACGTCTTTTTCCTGGCGGCCGGAGCCGCCGCCTTCTTTGCCGCGGCAACGGGCTTGCGGGCCTTGGTTGCCGCCGGCTTGCCGCCCATCGCCTTGCCGACCGCGTCGGCCAGCGGCTGGGCCATGGCCGGCACCTTCAGCTGCGCGGCGTCCTGCAGCGCCGAGCTGGCGATCTGCTGGAACTGCTCGGTGAGGGAACCCCACCACTGCATGGGGTCGACCACGCCGGCGCCGTCGGCGGCCTTCGATTTAGCGGCGGCCGGCCGCGTGCGCGACTTCTTGGGCGTCGGCGCTTCCTCTTCCTCGGGCAGCTCGTCTTCTTCCTCGATCTCTTCGGGCTCCGGCTCGGGCGCGGCGGCAGGGGCTGCTGGTGCGGGCGCCGGCATCACGGCCGCGGCCTGCTTGGTGAACGCGCTGGCGATGTCTTCCATGCGCACGTTCATGCCGCGCAGCGTCGACAGCGTCATCTTCTGCACCTCGAGCGCCTGGATGGTGGCCTTGAGCGCATGGCCGTTCTGCTCGAGCCAGTACTGGACCGTCTTGAGCTCCTGGATGCGTTTGTCGACTTCCTCCACGCTCAGGGTGGGCGCGACCCAGCTCGCAAGGCTCGGAATCCCCGGCACCGAACCGGCGCCGGTGCCCGCTGCGGCGCCGCCGGCGAGGTTCTTCAGGAAGTCGAATCCGGGGACGAACTGGCTGAAGTCGAAGGGCTTGCTGGCGTTGCTCATGCGGAGGGTCTCCTGGGAGGGTTTTCTTGTGTTCCCAGCTTACTCCAAGCCCTTGCCGTCCGGCCCGGCCGGCGCGGGGATTTACCTGCCGTCAGAGTTCGTCGCGAACCTTGCTGAAAACCTTCCAGAACGTCGCGTCCTGCGAGGTCGCAAAGTTGATGCGCATCATGGTGCTCGGCGGCCGGCGCGCATGGAACAGCGAGCCCGGCGCCAGCAGGTAGCCCTGGTCGAGCATGCGCTGCGTGAGCGCGTCGGTGTCCACGCCCGTGTCGACCCAGCCGAACAGCCCCGCCGGCTCCGACGCGAAGGTGCAGCCGTGCGACATGGCCAGCTTCACCGCCCGCCCCCTCGCCCCGTCGAGGCGGATGCGCACGCGCTCCGAATGCCGGCGCAGCTGCCCCTGGTCGATGCACCACGACAGCGCCCGCTCGAACAGCGTGGGCGAGGTCAGCGTGGCCAGCAGCTTGGTCTCGAGCAGCCGCTCTTTCAGCGCGGGCGGCGCGGCAAAGAAACCGATGCGCCAGTTGGGCGCCAGGATCTTGGCGAAGCCGCTCACGTAGATGGTGCGCTGCAGCCCGTCGAGAGCGCTGAGCCGGGTGGCGTGTTCGGGGGCGAGGTGGCTGTAGGTGTCGTCCTCGACGATGTGGAAGTCGTGCTCGTTGGCCAGCTTGAGCACGCGGTGCGCGCTGCCCGGCGTGAGGCTGTAGCCGGTCGGGTTGTGCAGCACGCTCACGCTCACGAACAGCTTGGGGCCGTGCAGCTTGCAGTACTGCGCCATCACTTCCAGGTCGGGCCCGTCGGCGCGGCGCGGCACCGGCAGGATGCGCATGCCCAGCGCCTCGAGCCGCGCGAATTCGAGCGCCCATCCCGGCTCCTCGACCATCACCGGGTCGCCCGCGCGCAGCAGCGTGCGGCTCACGATGTCCAGCGCATGGGTGGCGCCGATGGTGGTCACGATCTGGTCGGGCGTGGCCGGCACGTTGATGCCCACCAGCTTCTGCGACAGGCTGCGCCGCAGGCTCATGTCGCCGGCCGGCTCGCCGTACTGGAGCGACAGCTCCTGCAGCGCGGCTGTATTGGTCATGCGCCGAACGGCCGTGGGCATGAAGGTCGACGCCATCCAGTCGGGCGGGAACACGCCCATGCCCGGCTGCGGCTTGTCGCTGGGGCGGTGGAACATGCTGCGGATCAGCGAACTGGCGTCGGCGGGCACACGCGAGGCCATCATCTGCACGGCGATTGCCGCCGGCACGCCGCTCGCGCCGGGTGCGTCCGTGCCATTGCCCGGGCGGCCGTCCTGCAACGCGGCGGCGTCGCGCACGTAGAAGCCGCGCTGCCGGCGGGCCTCGACCAGCCCCTGCGCCAGCAGCTGGTCGTAGGCGGCGACGACTGTATAGGGGCTCACCCCCTGTTGCCGTGCGCATTCGCGCACCGAGGGCAGGCGCGCGCCGGGCGGCAGCAGCCGGGTGCGGATGCGTTCGGCCAGCCGGTCGGCCAGCTGCCCCGTGAGCGACTGGGTGGAGGTTCTTGTCAGCATGCGTTCCCGTGTCCCAGAAGAGCCTTGTGGGCTCTGTGCCGAAGGAATGACCAATACAGTTTCAGTGATTGTTCGACCATCTGTACTGGAACTGTAATGGTCTCAAGTTTAGAGTGTGTGTCATGAACTGGCAAGAATTCACCGCGCTGCTGGTGCTGGCCACGGCGATGAGTTTTTCGCCCGGTCCCAACACCACGCTCTCGACCGCCCTGGCGGCCAACGGCGGCCTGCCGCGCGCGATGCGCTTCGTGGTCGCGGTGCCGGTCGGCTGGACTCTGCTGCTGGTGCTGTGCGCCGCCGGCATCGGCGCGCTGGTGGTGGCGGTGCCGCCGCTGCGGGTGGCCATCAAGGCTTTGGGCATCGGCTACCTGCTGTGGCTGGCCTGGAAGCTCAGCGGCAGCGCCACGCTCGGCAAGGCCGACAGCGCCAAGCTGTCGGTCGGCTTCGGCCAGGGCGTGATGCTGCAGTTCGTCAACATCAAGGCCTGGCTGCTGGCGCTCACGCTGGTGGCCGGCTGGATCGCCGGGCAGCCGGACGCGCTGCGCCGTTTCGCCATCGTGGCGCCGGTGATGCTGGTCTTCGCCTTCGCCAGCAACTTCGCCTATGCGCTGGTCGGTGCCCTGCTGCGCGAATGGCTGTCCAAGGGCGCGCGGCTGCTGTGGTTCAACCGCGCGATGGGCCTGGTGCTGGTGCTCACCGCCTGGTGGATGGTGAGCGTATGAGATTGGCTCACCCCCAGGCTTCGCGCACTTCGTGTCGCTGCGCCACCCCCCTTGCAGGGGGCAATACCTGCGGCCCGGCAAAGCCGGTTCCACGGTATTCCCCGATGGAACCCCGTCCATCTTCAACGGCACTTTTTTCTCCGGGTTCGCGCGTATGAGGAGCATCAAGGACGAGACGCTCGGCATGTGGCTCGGCGTGATCGGCGTGGCGCTGTTCGCGGTCACGCTGCCGATGACGCGGCTGGCCACCGGCACGCAGGCCGCGCCGCAGTTGTCGCCCTGGTTCGTCACGCTCGGGCGCGCGGCGCTGGCGGGGCTGCTGTCGGCCGTCTTTCTACTTGCCACGCGCTCGCCGCGGCCCGCCGCGCACCAGTGGAAGCCACTGGGCATGGCGGTGCTGGGCAACGCCATCGGCTATCCGCTGCTGCTGGGCTATGCGCTGCGCGTGGTCACGGCCAGCCATGCGGCGGTGGTGACGGCGCTGCTGCCGCTGGTCACCGCGGCCGTGGCGGCGTGGGTGCTGCACCAGCGCGCACGGCTGGGCTTCTGGCTCTGCGCCATCGCGGGCAGCCTGCTGGTGGTCGCGTTCTCGGTGCTGCGCGCCAGCCAGACGGGGCACGGCTTCGGCTTCGAGTGGGCCGACCTGCTGCTGGTCGGCGCGGTCATCGCGGCATCGTTCGGCTACATCTACGGCGCGCAGGTCACGCCGTCGCTGGGCGCCGAGCGCGTGATCTGCTGGGTCTGCGTGATGGCGCTGCCCGTCACGCTGCCGGCCACGCTGGCGCTGTGGCCGCAACAGCCCATTGCCACCTCGGCTTGGCTCGGCTTCGTCTACGTCGGCATGTTCTCGATGTGGATCGGCTTCTTCGCCTGGTATCGCGGCCTGGCGCTGGGCGGGGCGCTGCGTGTGAGCCAGACGCAACTGCTGCAACCATTCCTGTCGATCCTCGCGTCGATCCCGCTGCTGGGCGAGCCGCTCGACGTGGTGACGCTGGGCTTCGCGATCGCGGTGGTGGCCACCGTGGTCGTGGGCAAGCGGCTGTCGCAGCCGGCGAAGCCCGCCACGAACCCGACACAGCCCGCAGCGCCGAAAATGACGCCTGCCGCCGCCCGCAAGGCCAGCCCGCACGGACGCTGATCCGCCGTACCCTCTCCTTCGAATCTCACCTCACCGCCTGAAAGAAGAAAGCCATGAACTGGAAACTCGCCGCCCGCGCCGCAAAGATGAACCCCTCGGTGCTGCGTGAAATCCTGAAGGTCACCGAACGCCCCGGCATCATCAGCCTGGCCGGCGGCCTGCCTTCCCCCAAGACCTTCCCGATCCAGGCGTTCGCCGACGCCTGCGCCGAAGTGCTGCACAACGACGGCCAGGCCGCCCTGCAGTACGCCGCCAGCGAAGGCTATGCACCGCTGCGCCAGGCCGTGGCCGACATGCTGCCGTGGGACGTCGACGCCTCGCAGGTGCTCATCACCACCGGCTCGCAGCAGGGCCTGGACCTCGTGGCCAAGGTGCTGATCGATCCGGGCAGCAAGGTGCTGGTCGAGACGCCCACCTACCTCGGCGCGCTGCAGGCCTTCGGCCCGATGGAGCCGAACCCCGTGGGCGTGGCGAGCGACGACGAGGGCGTGATCGTCGATGACCTCGTGGCCAAGGCCAAGGACGCGCGATTCGTCTACCTGCTGCCCAACTTCCAGAACCCCACCGGGCGCACCATGACCGAGGAGCGCCGCGCCGCCGTCTCGGCCGCCGCCGCCGAGGCCGGCTTGCCCATCGTGGAGGACAACCCCTACGGCGAACTCTGGTTCGACGAAGCCCCGCCGCTGCCGCTGGCCGCACGCAACCCCGAAGGCGTGATCTACCTGGGCTCGTTCTCGAAGGTGCTGGCACCCGGCCTGCGCCTGGGCTTCCTGGTGGCGCCCAAGTCGATCTACCCGAAGCTGCTGCAGGCCAAGCAGGCCGTCGACCTGCACACGCCGATCTTCACGCAGCGCATGGTGTCGGCCGTCATGAAGGACGGCTTCCTGGACCGCCACGTGCCCACCATCCGCGCCCTCTACAAGCGCCAGCGCGACGCGATGATCGCCGCGCTCAAGCGCGAGATGGCCGGCCTGGACGTGAAGTTCAACGCACCCAAGGGCGGCATGTTCCTCTGGGCGCGCCTGCCGGAGGGTGTCGACACCGTGACGCTGCTGCCCAAGGCGGTTGAGCGCAACGTGGCCTTCGTGCCGGGCGCGCCGTTCTACGCGGGCGAAGGCGATCCGCGCACGCTGCGCCTGTCGTTCGTGACCGCGAGCGAGCAAGAGATCGACACCGCCATCGCCGCGCTGGCGCAGACGCTGCGCGAAGAACTGGTGCTGCTCGGCGACAAGCAACTCGCAGCCGCCCAGATCTGAAAGCACAACCCAGGAGCCTCCCTTGATCGGCCTCGCGACGCTCTCGCTCTTCCTGCTCGCGGTTCTGGCGCTGTTCCTGTCGCCCGGCCCGAACATGGCTTTCGTGCTCTCGCACGGCGTGGCCCATGGTCCGCGCGGCGGTTTCGCGGCGGCCATCGGCATCTCGGCGGCCGACCTGGTGCACACGCTGTTCGCCGCCACCGGCGTCACCGCGCTGGTGGCGGCGTGGCCGCCTTCGTTCGACGTGCTGCGCTATGCGGGCGCGCTGTACCTGGTGTGGCTCGCGGTGCAGGCGCTGCGCAGTGGTGGCGGCCTTCGCATCGGCGCGAAGGCGCAGCCGGCGGGCTTCGGCCGCATCGTGCGCATGGCGCTGCTGAACAACCTCGTCAATCCGAAGGCGCTGCTGTTCTTCATGGTGTTCCTGCCGCAGTTCGTCGACCCCTCGCGCGGCAGCGTGCCGCTGCAGCTGGTGCAGCTCGGCGTGGTGCTGTCGATGGCCGCGCTGGCCTTCAACACGCTGCTGGGCGCATGCAGCGGCCAGATCGGCCGCTGGCTGCACAGCCGCCCCGGCGCGGCGCGCTTCCAGAGCGGCCTGCTGGCCGCCGTGATGCTGGGGCTGGCCGTGCGCCTGCTCTTCCTCGATCGTCCTTCACCTCGCTGAAGAAGGTTTCCCATGAACGTTCTGAAGATCGCAGCCTTCTCGGATGGCGAGACGGGCGGCAACCCTGCCGGCGTCGTCATCACCGATGCGCTGCCGCCCGCGGCGCAGATGCAGCGCATTGCCGCGGAAGTCGGCTTCTCTGAAACCGCGTTTGCCGCCCGCGCCGATGACGGCGGCTGGCGCGTGCGCTACTTCGCGCCGCAGTCCGAAGTGCCCTTCTGCGGCCACGCGACGATCGCGCTGGGTGCCGCGCTGGCCATGCAGCAAGGCGACGGCGTGTTTCCGCTCACGCTCAACAATGCGCGAATCACCGTGGAAGGCCGGCGCGGCGGCAGCCTGGTCGAGGCCGCGCTGCAGTCACCGCCCACGCGCAGCGCCGCGGCGTCGCCCGAGCTCCTGTCCGAGGCCCTGGCCCTGTTCGGCTATGCACCGCAAGACCTGGATCCGCGCATTCCGCCGGCCATTGCCCATGCGGGCGCCGACCACCTGGTGCTGGCCCTGGCAAGCCGCGCGGCCCTGTCGTCGATGCACTACGAGCTGGAGGCCGGCCGAGCGCTGATGGCCCGCGCGGGGCTCACGACCATCGTGCTGGTCTTTGCCGAGACCGCGCAGCTGCTGCACACGCGCAACCCTTTCGCGTCCGGCGGCGTGTACGAAGACCCCGCCACCGGCGCCGCCACGGCCGCGCTGGCCGGCTACCTGCGCGACATCGGCTGGCCGCACGGCGGCGCCATCGACGTGGTGCAGGGCGAAGACATGGGCGTGCTGTCGCGCCTGCATGCCGGCATTCCGCCCGTGCCGGGCAGCTCGATCCGCGTGTCGGGCACCGCGCGCATCATGCGGGCCTGAGTCGCCGAAGAACCAGGAAAAGAAAGAACCCAACCATGCTCAATATCTGGGGCCGCATCAGCTCGATCAACGTCCGCAAGGTGGTGTGGTGCGCGCAGGAACTCGGGCTCGACTTCCAGCGCACCGAGGCCGGCGGCAAGTTCGGCGTGGTGCAGACGCCCGAATACCTGGCGCTCAACCCGAATGCCATGGTGCCCGCCATCGACGACGGCGAAGGCGCCGAGCGCGTGACGCTGTGGGAGTCGAACGTGATCGTGCGCTACCTCTGCGCCAGGCATTCGCACGGCAACTTCTACCCGAGCGAACTGCCCGCGCGCTTCGACGCCGAACGCTGGATGGACTGGCAGCAGACCACGCTCAACCGCGCAAGCCGCGACGCCTTCATCCAGTGGGTGCGCACGCCGCCGTCGGAGCGCCAGAGCGCACTCATCGAGGCCTCGGTGCGCGAGAGCGAGGCGCTGTTCGCGATGCTCGATGCGCACCTGGCCAGGCGCGCCTACCTCGGCGGCGACAGCTTCACGATGGCCGACATTCCCGTCGGCTGCGAAGCGCACCGCTGGTTCGGGCTGCCCGCCGCCGAATACCGCCGGCCGAGCTGGCCGAACGTGGAGCGCTGGTACGCCGATCTCCTTTCCCGCCCCGGCACGCGCGGCGTGCTCGATCTAAGCCTCGAATGAAACTGATGAAATCCCGCCCCTTCAAGCAAGTCGACGTCTTCACGGCCACGGCCTACCGCGGCAACCCGCTGGCCGTGGTGATCGACGGCAACGGCCTCGACGACGCCGCGATGCAGCGCTTCGCGCAGTGGACCAACCTGTCCGAGACCACCTTCCTGCTGCCGCCCACCGAGCCGACGGCCGACTACCGCGTGCGCATCTTCACGCCCGGCGGCGAGCTGCCTTTTGCCGGCCATCCGACCATCGGCAGCTGCCACGCATGGCTGCAGGCCGGCGGCAAGCCCAAGGCGCCCGGCATGGTGGTGCAGCAATGCGGCGCGGGCCTGGTGCCGCTGCGCCGCGAGGGCGAACGCCTGGCCTTTGCCGCGCCGCCGCTCAAGCGCAGCGCGCCCAGCCCCGCGCTGCTGGCCAAGGTGGCCGGCGCGCTGGGCCTGAAGGCGCAGCAGATCATCGCGGCGCAGGTGCTCGACAACGGCCCGGTCTGGTTCGGCCTGCTGGTCAATGACGCCGATGCCGTGCTGGCGCTCACGCCCGACCACCGCACGCTCAGGGAGCTTGGCGTGAAGGCCGGCGTGGCGGGCGTTCCCGCGGCCATCGACACGTCGCCGCTGATCGGCCGCTCGAACCGCGAGGCCCGCGCCTTCGGCAACCGCCCGGCCGCCGAGTACGACGACGGCGCAAAGATCGACCTCGAAGTGCGCGCCTTCGCCGAGCCCGTCGGCGTGCAGGAAGACCCGGTCACCGGCAGCCTCAACGCGAGCCTGGCCGAGTGGCTGATTGCCGACGGCCACATGCCCGAGCGCTATCTCGCCGCGCAAGGCCAGTGCCTCGGCCGCGCCGGACGCGTGTACATCGAGCGCGACGCCGAAGGCCGGATCTGGGTCGGCGGCGACGCCGTGACCTGCATCGACGGCCAGGTCACGCTGTAGGCATGACGCCAGCCATGCGTGCGCGACTCGACCACCTCGTGATCGCCGCGGCTTCGCTCGACGAGGGCGTGGCGTGGTGCGAAGCCACGCTCGGCGTCGTGCCAGGGCCGGGTGGCACCCATCCGCTGATGGGCACGCACAACCGGCTGCTGAATATCGCGAGCGATGCATTCCCGGCGGCCTACCTGGAGATCATCGCGATCGAGCCGGGGCGGCAGCCCTCGCGGCCCGGCACGCGCCGCTGGTTCGACCTGGACGACAACGAACTGCGGGCCGGCCTGGCCCGGCAGGGACCGCGGCTGATCCATTTCGTGGCGCGCGTGCCCGACGCACAGGAGGCCATGCACGCCCTGGCGCACGAAGAACATGCGCACATCGACCGCGGCCAGTTGCTAGAGGCATCGCGCGACACGCCGGCCGGCCGGCTCGAATGGCAGATCACCGTGCGCGACGACGGCCAGCGGCTGTTCTACGGCGCGCTGCCCACGCTGATCCAGTGGGGGCCGGTGCATCCCACCGACGCGATGCCGGCGTCCGGCCTTGCGCTACGCGCGTTGCGTGCCACGCATCCGCGCGCGCCCGCTCTCGCGGCCGCCCTGTCGGCCATCGGCATGCAGGACATGCGCGTCGATGCCGGCCCGCCCAATCTCGTCGCGCTGCTCGACACGCCGCGCGGCGCCGTCACGCTCGAATCCAAAGGACTCTGAAGATCATGCTGACCCTCACGGAAATCGCGTGGTTCGCCCTCGCCTCCCTGCTGCTGGCGCTCACGCCGGGGCCGAACATGATCTATTGCGTCTCGCGCACGCTGATCCAGGGGCGCCGCGCCGGACTCATCTCGCTGGGCGGTGTGCTGGCCGCCTTTCTGGTGCACCTGTTCGCGGCGGCGCTGGGCCTCACCGCGCTGCTGCTGGCCGTGCCGCTCGCATTCGACGCGATCCGCATCGCCGGCGCGGCCTACCTGATGTGGCTCGCATGGCAGGCCGTCAAGCCCGGCGGCAACGCGCCCTTCGAGGCCCGTGTGCTGCCGGCCGATCCACCGGCCAAGCTGTTTCGCATGGGTTTTCTCACGAACCTGCTGAACCCGAAGGTGGCGATGTTCTATCTCTCGTTCTTTCCGCAGTTCATCCACCCCGAGCGCGGCTCGGTGCTGCTGCAGAGCATGCAGCTGGGCGCAGCCCAGATCGCGACCAGCGCGATGGTCAACACCGCGATGATCGTCGGCGCCGCCAGCATCACGGCGGTGCTGTCGCAAAGCGCGGGGTGGCTGCGCGCGCAGCGCTATGTGATGGGCAGCGTGCTGGCAGCGCTGGCCGTGCGCGTGGCGCTGACCGAACGCAAATAGCCAAGGACCTCCGATGAGATTCACCCGCGAAGAGATCGAGTCCGCGCAGCGCACCGTGCGCTCGGCCATGCCGCCCACGCCGCAGTACGCATGGCCGCTGCTCGCCCGGCGCCTGGGCGCCACCGTGTGGGCCAAGCACGAGAACCACACGCCGGCCGGCGCATTCAAGATCCGCGGCGGGCTGACCTACTTCGAGACGCTGGCGCGCGAGCAGCCCGGCGTGCGCCACGCCATCAGCGCCACGCGCGGCAACCACGGCCAGTCGGTCGGCTTCGCCGCGCGGCGCCATGGACTGGCCGCGACCATCGTGGTGCCGCATGGCAACTCGCTCGAGAAGAACGCGGCAATGCGCGCGCTCGGCGTCACGCTGGTGGAGCACGGCGACGATTTCCAGGCCGCCGCCGAACACGCGGCGCTGCTGGCCGAGCGCGACGCGCTGCACCGCGTGCCTTCGTTCCACCGCGAACTGGTGCGTGGCGTATCCACGGCCTACGTGGAGTTCTTCGACGCACTGGCGCACACACCGCCCGACGTGCTGTTCGTGCCCATCGGCCTGGGTTCCGGCTTCGCAGCCGCGGCCGCGGCGCGCGCGCACTGCGGGGCGAAGACGAAGCTCATCGGCGTGGTGTCCGCGCACGCCACGGCCTACCGCGATTCCTTCCGCGCCGGCAAGCCGGTCGAGTCGCCGGTGACCACGCGGCTGGCCGACGGCATGGCCTGCCGCACGCCGGTACCCGAGTCGGTGGAAGTGATCCTGCGCGAAGCCGACGACGTGATCGCCGTCACCGACGACGAAGTGGCCGAGGCCATGCGCATCCTCTTCAGCGACACGCACAACGTGGCCGAGGGCGCGGGCGCGGCGGCGCTGGCCGGTGCGTTCCAGCAGCAGGAGCGCTGGCGCGGCAAGACGGTGGGTATCAGCGTGAGCGGCGGCAATGTCGATTCGGACATGTTCGCCGGCGTGCTGGCGCGCGCCGCCGCCTGAGCCGCAGGGCTACGGCAGCGGCCCCGTGTTGGCGGTGCTCAACGGCAGCCGCGACACCTCGGCCAGCAGCAGCGCCAGTTGCCGCGCGGCCGCATCGATCACCGCCTGGCCGCTCTCGGGCGTGGCCGCGGCGGCGTTGCCGGCGGCGCCATGCGCGTTGTAGTCCTCCATCGCCCAGCCCAGCTTGGCGCTCTTGCCGTTGCCCAGCAGCGCGTAGTCGGCTGAGCGCTGCTGCGACGTCGAGCTGAAGTCGCGCGCCTCGCCCATGCGCACCAGCTGAGGGGTCAGCGCCAGCATCATCGAAGTCTCGATCTCGCCCGCATGCACGCCGAAGCGGTGCTCGTGCGCGCTGAAGCGCTCGCCCGCCTCGCCCAGCGGCAGGTTGAACCAGCTCACGCTGTAGACGATGAGCCCGTGCGCCGCGCGCAGTTCGCGCGCCACGATGTCCATCGCGCCCACGTGGCCGCCGTGCGCATTGAACAGCACCAGCTTCTTCACGCCCGCGCGCGCCACGCCGGCACCGATCTCGTTCCACACGCGGATGAGCGTCTCTGCCGACAGCGTGAGCGTGCCCGCAAAGCGCGCGTGCTCCGGGCTCAGGCCGATCTGCTGCGTGGGCAGGAACAGCACCGGCAGCCCGGCCGGCAGCAGCGGCAACGACGCGGCGACGATGCCGTCGGCCAGCACCGTGTCCACGCCCAGCGGCAGGTGCGGCCCGTGCTGCTCGGTCGCGCCCAGCGGCAGCACCGCGACGGTGGAGGCGGCGTCCAGCCCCGCGAAATCACGCGTCGTGAGCTGGGACCAGTAGCGGGGCAACGAGGAGGCCGTGGATGCATTCATCACGCGATCTTAGGCCGGGCGAGCCGTTGTTTCTAAGCGCGTTTGTCTGACAAGAGCAGTCGAACCCCGCGCCAAAAACGCCAATCTATTCACATTTTAGAACCGTTTCTTGGCACTTAAGTTTGCCTTTGTTAACAGTTCTATCTAGAGTCGGTTTCAGATTCAATTTTCCATAGAGCTTTCGGTTCTGACGCAGTCGGGGCCGGGAGTTCGGCTTTTGCAGCGGCCCCAGGCCGCGCAAAAGGCGCAATCAAGGGAGCAGAGTGTTCATCCAGAAAAAAGCTGGAGGCACGGTCTTGGGTGGGCGTCCGTCGGCGCTTTCCTGCGCCTTGTCTCGTTACCTCGATCAAGCAGCACGAGGATTTCCTCCGATCGTTTGCGCGCTGGCCATGGGTGCTTCACCCGCGGCCTTCGCGAGTCCTCCCATTGCGGCCACCGCACCCGCGGCCAACCCGTCGGCCGCCTATGGCGCGCAGCAGCACGACGCATTGATCGTCGCGCGCCGCGCCAACCGCATCGGCGCCGCGCAGGCATTGCAGCAGCTCAAGGACTGGCTCGCCGCGCCGCTCACGGACGCCGAACGCCAGCGCGTGGTGTCCGATGCGGTGGCCATCGCGGCGGCCGACAGCCAGTTCGCCGAAGCCGTTTCGCTTGCCCGCCAGGTTCCGCTCGCCTCGCTGAACGACTATGCGCTGGGCCCGCTCGCACTGGCCGCGCGCCGCACGCACGACCTGTCGCTGCAGGGCGAAGTCATCGCCCGGTGGCGCGCCCGGCAGCCGCAAGCGCGCGAGCCGCGCATCCACGAAGCCTTCTGGAAGCTCGACAGCGGCGACATCGTCGGCGCGAAGGCCATCCACGAGGCACTCGCGCAGCAACCGGTCCCGCAGGTCGAAGACCGCGTCGCCTTGCTCGAACTGCGCGGTGCCGTGGCGCGCGCCGAGAAGCAACCGCTGCAGGCGCTCGCCGCCTACACCGAGGCCGGCGCGCTGCGCCCGGAGCGCCGCGACCTGCGCCGCGAAACCGACTTCCTGCTCGCGGACAGCGGCGCCGCATCGACCGCGTTCGACGACGCCGATGCCGCCGAGCGCGCGCATCCCGGCAGCTTCTCGCCGCTGGCGTTGTCGACGCTGCAGCAGCAGGCGCTGGCGCAGCGGCTGCGCTGGGCCATCCAGGAACGCGACCAGCGCCTGGGCGCGGCGCGCCTGACGGCACTCGACCGCGTGCTGGCCGACCAGGAAACCGCGCTGGCCCGGCTCGACGCATCGGCCGCCCAAGCCGCGCCGGCAGATGCCGACGCATGGCGCCAGTTGCGCGTGCGGCTGCTGTCCGACCGGCTGCTGGCATTGGTCGAACGTGGCCGCCCCGCAGATGCCATCGCGCTTTACGAATCGCTGCGCGCGGCCGGTACCGACCTGCCCTTCTACGGCCTCGGCGCCGCGGCCCGCGCCTTCGCGCAGGAGCGCCGCTCGATCGATGCCGTGCCGCTGTACGAAGCGGCCGTGGCCAAGGGCGGCACCGACCTGCCGATGCCCGATGACCTCTACTTCGGCCTGATCTACGCCTACCAGGACACCGGCCGCTTCGAAGACGCCGAGGCGCTGCTGAAGCGGCTCGAAGAGGCCACGCCGGCGCTGATGCGCCTGTCGCCCGAGGCCGGCCGGCCCAACGGCCAGTACACCGACGTGAGCGGCATGCGCGGCCTGCTGCAGCTCTACACCGACCGCGCGGCGCTGGCGCAGCAGAGCTTCTCGACGCTGACCGGCGAAGCGCCGCTGAACGCCGGCTACGCCTACGGCGCGGGCCAGACCGAACGGCTGCGCGAGCACCCCGAAGCAGCCGTCGCGCGCTTCGAGGCACAGGCCGCCGACCAGCCCTACGACATCAGCGCGCGCGCCGGCCATGTCGAGGCCCTGCTCGACGCCGGCGAATTCCGCCAAGCCCGCCAACGCGCCGAATCGCTCGCGGCCGACGTGCCCGAAGCCGCCGAGGTGCGCGACGTGGAGCGCAAGCGCCGCGCCGCCACCGGCCCCCGGCTCGATGTCGACGCCGAAGCCTCGTCGGGCGGCGCGGCCATCGCCAACCGCGAGTGGCGCATCGACAGCCGGCTCAGTTCCGGCCTCATCGACGACCAGTGGCGCGTGTTCTACGACCAGACGCTGGGCCGCGGCACCACCGACATCGGCAACGCCGACTGGGCACGCGGCGGCCTGGGCCTGGGCTGGCAGCAGGGCCGCTGGCTGGCCGAAGGCGTGCTGCAGCATGCGAACAGCGGCCCCTACCGCAACAGCGTGGCAGGCCGCGTCGACTACCGCGCGGGCGACGCATGGCGCCTCTCGGCCACCTACGACGGCGACAGCAAGGAGCTGCCGTGGAAAGCCCGCGTCGCCGGCATCGGCGCGCACGAGACCGGCGCGAGCGTGGGCTACGTGGTGAACGAATCGCGCCGCTTCGACCTGCAATGGCAGCGCCTGGACTTCAGCGACGGCAACCTGCGCAACGGCCTGGAGCTGGGCTGGAGCGAACGCTGGGTGAGCACGCCGCGCTTCCAGCTCGAGACCCGCCTGGGCGCCGGCACCAGCCGCGGCCGGGACATCGACACGCCCTACTTCAACCCATCGAGCGACAGCACCGTGCAGCTGGCGGTGCGCGCGCAGTGGCTCAACTGGAAGCGCGACGACCGCCAGTTCTTCCAGGCCGTGGAGCTCACGGGCGGCAACTACCGCCAGGCCGGCTTCGGCAGCGGCCCGCTGTGGAGCCTGCGCTACGAGCACCGCTGGGACCTCGGCCCCAAGTTCACGCTGCGCTACGGCCTGAGCATTTCCAGCCATCCCTACGACGGCGTGCGCGAGCGACAGCGCGGCGTCTTCCTGAACCTCTCGATGCCCCTGCCGTGATGCGAACGACCACCAAAAACAACAACCCCATGACCTTCCTGCGCGCGGCCATGCTGTGGCTGGTGATCGCGGCGGCATCCGCGCTGGCGCTCCCGGCCTTCGCGCAGCCATTGCCGCCCGCCGACCCCGACGACGGCCTGAGCTTTCGCGTGCTGTCCTTCCACGACGTGCGTACCGGCGTGCGCGCCAGCTTCGAGCAGTCGCCCGACGAAACGGCCGTGGACGACAGCACCCTGGCCGAAGTATTCGCCTGGCTGCAATACAACGGCTACCACCCGGTGAGCCTGCAGCAGATCGTCGATGCGCGCGCCGGCGGCAAGCCGCTGCCCGCGCAGCCGGTGCTGCTGACCTTCGACGACGGCTACCGCAGCGCCTACACCAAGGTGTTTCCGCTGCTCAAGCGCTTCAACTACCCCGCGCTGTTCGCGCTGGTGACGAGCTGGCTCGACGTGCCCGAAGGCCAGCTGGTGCACTGGGGCGACAAGCCCGCGCCGCGCGAGAACTTCCTGCTGTGGCCCGAGGCCGCCGAGATGGCGCGCTCCGGCCTGGTCGAATTCGCGAGCCACACCGACGCGATGCACACCGGCGTTCTGGCGAATCCGCAGGGCAACATGCTGCCCTCCGCGGCCACGCACCGCTACGACCCGAAGACCGGCCGCTACGAGGACGACGACACCTACGTGCGCCGCATCGAAGCCGACCTGCGCCGCAGCCGCGAGATCATCGAGGCGCGCACCGGCGCCAGGGTGCGCGCCACCGTGTGGCCCTACGGCGCCTACAACACGGCCGCGCTGGAAGCCTCGAAGCGCGCCGGCATGCCCATCACCTTCACGCTCGACGACGGCGCCAACACGCCGGCCGTGCCGCTCACGCGCATCCGCCGCGCGCTGGCCGCCTACGACAACCAGGCGCCCGAATACGCGCAGCTGCTGCGCAACCCGGTGGGCGGCGAGGTGCGGCCGGTGAACCGCGTGATGCACGTCGACCTCGACTACGTGTACGACCCCGACCCGGCCCAGCAGGAGCGCAACCTGTCGGCGCTGATCGACCGCGTGGCCGCCGTGCGCCCGCGCTCGGTGTTCCTGCAGGCCTACGCCGACCCCGACGGCGACGGCGTGGCCGACGCGCTGTACTTCCCCAACCGCCACCTGCCGATGCGCGCCGACCTGTTCAGCCGCGCGGCCTGGCAGCTGCGCACCCGCACCGGCGTGAAGGTGTACGCATGGATGCCGGTCACGGCCTTCCGGCTGCCGGCGTCCAAACCGCTCGCCACGCACACGGTGATGGCGCAGGGCGGCAAGATGCCGGCCGACCGCTACCACCGCCTCACGCCCTTCGACCCCGCGGTGCGCACGCTGGTGGGCGACATCTACGAAGACCTGGGCCGCTACGCCTTCTTCGATGGCGTGCTGTTCCACGACGACGCGACGCTCTCCGACGACGAGGACGCGAGCCCCGCCGCGCTCGCCGCCTATGCGAAGTGGGGCCTGCCGCCCGATGTGGCCGCTATACGCGCCGACCCGGCGCTGGCGGCGCGCTGGACCGCCGCCAAGACGCGCTACCTGATCGACTTCACGCACGAGTTGGCCGCGCGCCTGGGCGCCTGGCGGCCCGCGCTGGAGACGGCGCGCAACCTGTACGCGCGGCCGGTGCTCGAACCGCAGGCCGAGCAGTGGTTCGCGCAGAACTACGAAGCCTCGCTCGCGGCCTACGACTACGTCGCGCTGATGGCCATGCCGCGCATGGAACAGGAAGCCGATGCCGACGCCTGGCTCGCCCGCCTGGCGCGCCGCGCGGCCGACACCCCGCGCGGCCTGGACGGCACCGTGTTCGAACTGCAGGCGCGCGACTGGCGCACCGGCAAGCCCGTGGCCGATGCCGAACTGGCGCGGCAATGGACCCTGCTGCAGCGCTCCGGCGTGCGCCACCTGGGCTACTACCCCGACGACTTCCTGAACAACCAGCCCTCGCTCGACGTGGTGCGCCGCGCCATCTCGGTCCGCACGATGCTGCCGCGTGCCCTGCGCGCGTCGGCCGCCGAGACCACGCCGCCCCAGGCATCACAACCGGCGCACGGAGAGCGGACACCATGACCACCAGCCACTTCCTTGCGCAGACGCTGCCGTCGCTGCTGTTCGGCTTCGTCTTCTACTACCCGTTCTTCATGGCCTATGTGTGGATGGCGGGCGGCCTCTCGCATGCATGGGTGTTCGAGCGCAAGCGCGACGTCGATGTCAATCCGCTCGACCTGCTGCCCTCGCGCCCGCTGGTGACGGTGGTGGTGCCCTGCTTCAACGAGGCGCCGCACCTGCGCGAAGTGATCGAGCAGCTCATGCGCACCCGCTACCCGAACTACGAGGTGATTGCCGTGAACGACGGCAGCACCGACGGCACCGGCGAGCTGCTCGACGAGATGACGAAGGAGTACAGCCGCCTTCGCGTGATCCACAACGCCAGCAACCAGGGCAAGGCCGTCGGGCTCAACACCGCCTGCCAGCTCGCGCGCGGCGAGTACATCCTGGGCATCGACGGCGACGCGCTGGTCGACGAGGACGCCATCGCCTGGATGCTGCGGCCCATGCTGGCGTCGGAGCGCATCGGCGCCGTGACGGGCAACCCGCGCATCCGCACCCGCACCACGCTGCTCGGTCGCATGCAGGTGGGCGAGTTCTCTTCGATCATCGGGCTCATCAAGCGCTCGCAGCAGCTGGTGGGCACGCTCTTCACCGTGTCGGGCGTGATCGCGATGTTCCGCCGCCGCGCGGTGATCGACGTGGGCTTCTGGAGCCCCGACGTGCTCACCGAGGACATCGACATGAGCTGGAAGCTGCAGCTCGGCGGCTGGAAGCTGCGCTTCGAGCCTCGCGCGCTGTGCTGGATCCTGATGCCCGAGACCTTGCGCGGTCTCTGGAAGCAGCGCCAGCGCTGGGCCATCGGCGGCATCCAGACCATGCTGCGCAACACCACGCGCATCCTCAAGCTGCGCAACTGGCGCATGTGGCTGGTGTATGCCGAATACATGACCAGCGTTGTCTGGGCATATGCGATGGCGGCGGTGCTCGTGGTCAGCCTGGCGCGGCCGTTCCTGCCGATCGAGTCGGCCTGGCACTCCGCGCTGCTGCCGCACTGGCAGGGCACGCTGCTGGCCATGACCTGCATCCTGCAGATGCTGCTGAGCCTGTGGATCGATCGCCGCTACGACCGCGACCTGATGCGCTATTTCGCCGGAACGATCTGGTACCCGATCGCGTTCTGGACCATCACGATGGCGACCACCGTCATCGCCCTTCCCAAAGCCCTGATACGCCGCCGCGGCAAGCGCGCGGTGTGGACGAGCCCTGACCGAGGAATTTCCGATGCCCCATGAAAAGACAATGACCCACAGCCGCTTTCCCGAGATGCACGACGACACGCCGCCGCCGAGCCGCCGCCGCTCCTGGGGCCAGCCCGAGATGGAAGAGCCGATCATCGATGCCGCGCGCATTTCGCTGACCGCCTTCGGCAACGGCCGCTCGCCGCAGCGCACGATGGCCATGTACCTGTGGCTGCGCGTGCTGCGCCCGGCCGTGACCATCGCCATCTGGTTCTGCGCCATCTGGTACGCATGGCCCTACGTGCTGGGCGCGCGCTCGCAGCCCGAGGTGCTGC
Organism: Variovorax sp.; assembly: GCF_965279555.1. NCBI lineage: Bacteria > Pseudomonadati > Pseudomonadota > Betaproteobacteria > Burkholderiales > Comamonadaceae > Variovorax > Variovorax sp. The sequence goes on from NZ_OZ257247.1 coordinate 4,389,263, forward strand.
ACCTGCTGGGCCTGTATGCGGTGGTGATCGGCGCGATCCTGGTGTCGATGCTGGCAATGGCGCCGTGGCGCCGCCGCCAGCAGAAACGCGAGACGCCGCCGGACCAGGAACAGTCGTCGCTGTTCGCGCTGGCCTCGTACATCGAAGTGCCGCCCGCGCGCCTGTCGACCTGGCAGCGCACGCGCCAACTGCTGGTGCACCACGACCATGACGGCCACCTGCGCGACGCCACCGACACCGCGCCCGGCGCGCTGGAGCCCGAGCCGCTGCAGCGCGCCGCGGCCCGTCGCTGACGGGGCGGCCGGACGTCCGTCCTGGGGGCGCGGCATACGGCCGCGTCGGTGCAGGGGTTTCGCGGCGGTGCTTCAATCGCGGCCACCCCTCACCCACCAAGGACCTCTTCATGGATCTCCAGCTCCAGGACCAGCACGTACTCATCACCGGCGGCAGCAAGGGCATAGGCCTGGCCTGCGCGCTCGGCTTCCTGCGCGAAGGCGCGCGCGTGAGCCTCGTCTCGCGCGACCTCGACAACCTGGAGCGAGGCAAGAAGACACTGATCGAATCTTTCGCCCAGGCCGAGGGCCGCGTGTCGGTGCATGCCGCCGACCTCAAGGACCCGGCCGGCGCCGAGGCCGCGCTCGACGCGGCCGAGAAAGTGTTCGGCCCCGTCGACGTGCTCGTCAACTCGGCCGGCGCCGCCCGCCGCACCCCGCCCGACGACCTGACCGCCGCCTCATGGCACGACGCGATGGACGCGAAGTACTTCACCTACGTCCACATGATCCACCCCGTGGTCAAGCGCATGGGCCAGCGCGGCCGCGGCGTCATCGTCAACGTCATCGGCCAGGGCGGCAAAGTCGCGAACCCCGTGCACATGGCCGGCGGCGCCGCCAACGCCGCGCTGATGCTCGTGAGCGCAGGCATGGCCGCCGCCTATGCCGGCAAAGGCGTGCGCGTGAACGCCGTGAACCCCGGCCTCACCCTGACCGAACGGCTCCAGGAGGGCATGAAAGCCGATGCCAAGCTGCAAGGCATCGGCACCGAGGAAGCGCTGCAACGCGCCAAGGCCAGGCTGCCGCTGGGCCGAATCGCGACACCGGAAGAAATCGCCAACACAGTGGTGTTCCTTGCGTCGCCGAAGGCGAGCTACGTAACGGGCGCCATCGTCGCGATGGACGGCGCAGTCACCCCGATGATCTGAAGAAACAAGAAGGAGGGCGCCGGGCAAACCTCAGGCAACCGCCAGCAAAGCCTCGAACTTCAACCCCAGGAAGTCGACGAACGCCCGAACCCGAGCCGGCACGAACCGCCCGCTAGGCAACAGCGCGTGCAACGGATAAGGCTCCGTCTCCCAATCAGGCAAGAGCCGCACGAGACGCCCTTCCCGAATGTCCTCCCGCACATCCAGCGCGGACTTCAGCGAAATGCCGTACCCCGCCACAGTCCACTCCCGCGCCAGCGAAGCATCGTCCACACTGCGGTTCCCATTCACCCGCACCTCCGTCCACTGCCCGTTCTGTGCAAACCGCCAGACCCGATGCCGCCGCCCTGAACGATTGAAGATCAGGCAGTTGTGATGCACCAGGTCCTGCGGCACCTTCGGCGCGTCATGCCGACGCAAGTAATCGGGCGAAGCAGTCAACACCGGGTTGGTCAGCGCAAACGGCCGCGCCACCAGCCGCGAATCGGCCAGCGCGCCATAGCGCAGCGCCACGTCGACCTCGTCGCGCATCACGTCCAGCGGCCGGTCCCCCACCGACAGCGACAGCTGCACCCCAGGGTGCAAGGCAAGGAATTCGTCGAACCATGGCAGCAGCGTGCTGCGCGTGAGGTCCGAAGGCGAAGCCACGCGCAGGGTGCCGACCAGCTCGCCGCGGTCGGCGGTGACCAGCGACTCCCCTTCGTCCAGCAGTTCGAAGGCGCGCACCGCGTAGTCGAGCAGCGTCTGGCCCTGCGGCGTGAGGCGCATCGCGCGGGTCGAGCGCTCGAACAGCCGGGCGCCGAGCTGGGTCTCCAGCCGCTTGAGCGTGGCGCTGGCCGCCGCCGGCGTGATACCCAGCGCATGCGCCGCCGCCGTGAGCGTGCCGCCGCGCGCGGTGTGCACCAGCACCTGCAGGTCGGAGATATTTTCAATCTTCATTTGAAAGTGTTGCTGTTCCAGGCCGTCTTATCAAACCGGAATTGCGATCCTACATTCGAGGCATCGTCACTGAAAGGCCATTGCCATGAAAGCCGTCGGCTACTACCAGCCCCTTCCCATCGACAACCCCGAATCGCTGCAGGACATCGAGCTGCCCGCGCCCCAGGCCGGCCCGCGCGACCTGCTGGTGCGCGTGAAGGCCGTGTCGGTCAACCCGGTGGACACCAAGGTCCGCAAGAATGCCGCGCCGGAAGCCGGCCAGGCCAAAGTGCTCGGCTGGGACGCCGTGGGCACGGTCGAGGCCGTCGGCAGCGGCGTGAAGAACTTCAAGGTGGGCGACCGCGTGTACTACGCCGGCTCCATCATCCGCCCGGGCGCCAATGCCGAGCTGCATGCGGTCGACGAGCGCATCGCCGCCCTCGCTCCGAAGAGCCTCGACGACGCGCAGGCCGCGGCGCTGCCGCTGACCACCATCACCGCCTATGAACTGCTGTTCGACCGCCTGCAGGTGCCCAAGGGCGGCGGCGAAGGCCAGACGCTGCTCATCACCGGCGGCGCGGGCGGTGTCGGTTCCATCCTCATCCAGCTGGCGCGCCAGCTCACCAAGCTGCGCGTCGTTGCCACGGCCTCGCGCGCCGAAACGCGCGAATGGTGCCTGGCACTGGGCGCGCACACCGTCATCGACCACTCGAAGCCGCTGGCGGCCGAGCTCAAGGCGGCGGGCATCGGCGAGGTGGACATGGTCGCCAGCCTCACGCAGACCGAGCAGCACTACGCGCAGATCATCGAAAGCCTCAAGCCCCAGGGCCAGCTCGCGGTGATCGACGACATGAAGATGCTCGACGCCATGCCGCTGAAGACCAAGTGCATTTCGCTGCACTGGGAAATGATGTTCGCGCGCTCGCGCTTCGAGACGCCCGACATCGCCGAGCAAGGCGCGCTGCTGGCCGAGGTGGCGGCGCTGGTCGACGCGGGCCGCGTGCGCACCACGGCGAACGCGAGCTTCGGCACCATCAACGCGGCGAACCTCAGGAAGGCGCATGCGCTCATCGAGAGCGGCAAGGCGCAGGGCAAGGTGGTGCTGGCGGGCTTCTGAGCCCACGACAGAGCCAGCACAATCGGGCGCATGAACGACATTGCAGCCCGCCCCCACCTCATCGAGCTCGAAACCGCGCGACTGCGCCTGCGTCAATGGCGCGAGAGCGATCTCGCGCCGTTTTTCGAGCTGGCCTGCGACCCGCAGGTGATGGAGTTCCTGCTGCCCCTGCCCACGCGCGCCGACAGCGATGCGACGGTGGAGCGCGCCAGGGCGCGCATCGCCGAGAACGGCTGGGGCTTCTGGGCCGTGGAGCACCGCGAATCGGGTGCGTTCATGGGCTTCACCGGGCTGAACTCGCCGCTGGCGGACCTGCCGTTCTCGCCGTGCGTGGAAATCGGCTGGCGCTTCGCCCGGCAGTGGTGGGGCCAGGGCTTCGCGAGCGAGGCGGCACGGGGAGCGCTGCAGGTGGGCTTCGAGCGGCTCGGGCTGGACGAGATCGTCGCCTTTACCGCGTGGAACAACATCCGCTCCGCAGCGGTCATGGAGCGCATCGGCATGCATGAAGACGAGGACGGCGCCTTCGACCACCCGCTGGTGCCCGAAGGCCACCCGCTGCGCCGGCACCGGCTCTACCGCATCGCCAGGCCGCAGGGCTGAAAAAAGCTACTTCGCCTTCGACACCCGCCACACGGCGTTGCCCACGTCGTCCGCCACGATCAGCGCGCCGCTCTTGTCGAGCGCCACGCCCACCGGCCGGCCCTGAGCCTTCTCGTCGGCCGAGAGGAAGCCCGTGAGCACATCGACCGGCGGCCCGCTCGGCTTGCCGCCGATGAAGGGCACGAACACCACCTTGTAGCCAGACTTGGGCTTGCGGTTCCACGAGCCGTGCTCGCCGATGAACACACCGTTGGCGAACTGCTCGGGCATGCCGCCCGGGCGCGAGAAGGCCATGCCGAGCGGCGCGACGTGCGAGCCCAAGGCGTAGTCGGGCGCGATGGCCTTGGCCGTCATGGCGGGGTTCTGCGGCGTGACGCGCGCGTCGACGATGCCGCCGTAGTAGCTCCAGGGCCAGCCGTAGAAGGCGCCGTCCTTCACGGAGGTGAGGTAGTCGGGCACGAGGTCGCTGCCGATCTCGTCGCGCTCGTTCACCACGGTCCACAGCGCTTTGGTGTCGGGGTCCCAGCCCATGCCGTTGGGGTTGCGCAGGCCGCTGGCGAACATGCGCTTCTCGCCCGTCTTCGTATCGACTTCCCAGATGGCGGCGCGGCCCTCTTCGGCGGCGAGGCCGTTCTCGCCGATGTTGCTGTTGGAGCCGACCGTGACGTAGAGCTTGCTGCCGTCGGCATTGGCGATCACGTTCTTGGTCCAGTGGTGGTTGATGCCGGCGGGCAGCTGCGTCACCAGCGTCGGGTTGGCGCTGACGGAGGTCTGGCCTTCGGTGTAGGGCACCTTCACCAGCGCGTCGGCGTTGGCGATGAAGAGTTCGTTGCCCACCAGCACCATGCCGTAGGGCGACATCAGGTTGGTCATGAAGACCTGCTTCACCTCGGCCACGCCGTCGCCGTCGGCGTCGCGCAGCAGGGTGATGCGGTTGGCGCTGGGCACGCCGGCACCGGCGCGGCCCATGACCTTGCCCATGACCCAGTTGCGGATCTTGGCGACGAAGCCGTCGCCGCCATCGGTGGCGCCGCCGCCGGGCTTGGGCGGCTTGTTGCTCTCGGCCACCAGGATGTCGCCGTTGGGCAGGGTGTAGACCCAGCGCGGATGGTCGAGCCCGCGCGCCAGCGCCGTGACCTTCAGGCCCTCGGCCGGAATCGGCATGGCGACGTCCGTCCAGCCGACGGCGGGAGCGACGTTCACCGTGGGAATCAGTGTCTTGTTGGGCTCGGTCAGCTGCGGGCGGGGCCCGACCGTGAGTTCCGGGGCGAGCTTGGCCGACTCGCCGCAGCCGGCGAGGAACAGCACAGCGCCCGTGGCCAGGACGGCCAGGGTGGGGAAAGCGCTCGATGCGGTGCGGGTGGGTACTTGCTGCGGTGCCTTCATGCGTGATCCTTGAGCGGCCTATGCCGCATGGCGGTCGGATCATCGCCCGCCGGCCCGCGCGGGCTGTGTCGGTCGTGGGCGCTTTATGGCGTGGGCGCACCTCATTGGCGCATCGCCGCTACCATCGCCGGATGACCGAAGACCTGTTCCGCGCCGACGCCTACCTGCGCACCTGTGAAGCCCGCATCCTGCGCATCGAAGACACCGGCATCGTGCTGGACCGCACCGTGTTCTATCCGCTGGGCGGCGGCCAGGCCGGCGACACCGGCGTGCTGGTGCTGGCCGACGGGCGCGAACTGGCCATTGCAGATACCCGCAAGGCCAAGAACGAAGAAGGCCAGCCGACGAACGAATTCCTCCATGTGCCGGCCGATGGCCAGGCCGACCTGCTGGCCGCGCTGAAGGCCGGCGACACCGTCACCGCCCGCCTCGACTGGGAGCGCCGCCACCGGCTGATGCGCTTCCACACCGCCTCCCACCTGATGTGCCACCTCGTGCCGGTGCCGGTGAACGGCTGCTCCATCACGCCCGAATACGCGCGCATCGACTTCCACATGACCGACCCGCTCGACAAGGAAGCGCTGACCGCCAGCCTCGCCAGGCTGGTCGAGGCGGCCCATCCGCTGACCGTGGGCGCCATCACCGACGAGGAACTCGACGCCAACCCGGCGCTGGTCAAGAGCATGAGCGTGCAGCCGCCGCGCGGCACGGGTACGGTGCGCACCATCCGCATCGGCGGCGGCCGCGAGGGCGAGGCGCAGATCGACTTCCAGCCCTGCGGCGGCACGCATGTTGCAAACACTGCCGAGATCGGCGCTGTCATAGTCACCAAGATCGAAAAGAAGAGCGCCAACACCCGCCGGGTGGTCCTGGGCTGGGCGCCTTCGGCGGCAGCGGCCTCCTGAAACGCCCGGAACTTCACCTCCGCAGATTGCTCCGACCCACGGCATGATTTTTTCGCGCATCCATTTCGCTACGCTTCTGATAGCAGCTGCCGCAGCCAGCATGCCGGCTGCGGCGCAGCTGGCCTCCAAGCCGGGCGCCGTGGTAACAACCCCGCACGTGCGGGCCGAACTGATCGCCCACGCCCACGACGGCGTGGCGCCCGGCAGCCCGGTGTGGGTCGGCCTGCAGATCACGCACCAGCCCGAGTGGCACACCTACTGGAAGAACGCCGGCGATTCGGGCCTGCCCACCGAAATGACCTGGACGCTGCCGGCCGGCGTGTCGACCGGCGAGATCGCGTGGCCGGTGCCCGAGAAGATCCCGGTCGGCAACCTCGCCAACTACGGCTACGAAAACACCGTGCTGCTGCCGGTGCCGCTGGAGGTGTCGACGCTCTACAAGCCGCCAATGGCGCTGGGCGGCAGCACGCCGGCCATGGACATCCAGCTCAAGGCATCCTGGCTGGTCTGCCGCAAGGAGTGCATTCCGGAGGAAGGCACCTTCTCGCTGTCCCTGCCGCTGCAGGGCTCGACCGCGCTGCACAAGGCCGAGTTCGACACCGCACAGGCCGCGCAACCGCAGCCGCTGGCCCAGCCCGGTGCCGTGGAAGTCGACGGCCACAACATTAAGGTGCGACTCGACGGCCTGCCCGCCGCCGCGCAGGGCAAGACGCTGGGCTTCTTCCCGGAGACCCCCGAGGTGATCCGCACCGCGGCCGTCTCCGGCAAGGACTGGACCCAGTCCTGGCAAGGCGGCACCTGGACCGCGACCATCCCGCTGGCCGACCAGCGCAGCGCCAGCCCCACGGTGATGCCGGTGGTGGTGGCCCTGGCCGAAGCCGACCGGCAGGCCGGCCAGCCCATCGCATGGCGCGCCGAATCGCCGGTCACCGGCAACTGGCCCACCACCGCGGCGCCGCGCGCCGAGGTGTCGCCGGCGCTGCAGGCCGCGCTGACCGCCAATGCAGCCAATGCGGCCAGGCCCGCCGAACTGCCCGCCCCCTCTTCCACCACCTTCGTGGCCGCCCTGCTGGGCGCCCTGATCGGCGGCCTGCTGCTCAACCTGATGCCCTGCGTGTTCCCGATCCTCGCGATCAAGGTGCTGGGCTTCGCGCGGCAGGCCGGCAACGACAGCGCGCACCGCAGGGCCGGGCTGGCCTACACGGGCGGCGTGATGCTGTCTTTCCTCGCGCTGGGCGGCGCCATGCTGGCGCTGCGCGCGGCCGGCGCCGGACTGGGCTGGGGCTTCCAGCTGCAATCGCCGGGCGTGGTGGCGGCGCTGGCCGCGCTGTTCACGCTGATCGGCCTGAACCTGGCGGGCGTGTTCGAGTTCGGCCGCGCCGCGCCGTCGTCGATCTGCAGCGCGCAGGCCAAGCATCCGCTGGCCAACGACTTCCTCTCTGGCGTGCTCGCCGTGGTGATCGCCTCGCCGTGCACCGCGCCCTTCATGGGCGCATCGCTGGGCTTCGCGATCAGCCTGCCGGCCGCCCAGGCCTTGCTGCTGTTCGCGGCGCTGGGCTTCGGGCTGGCGCTGCCTTACCTGGCTGCCAGCTTCGTGCCTGCCGTGGCGCGCCTGCTGCCCAAGCCGGGACCGTGGATGCACACGCTGCGCCGCCTGCTCGCGTTCCCGATGTTCGCCACCGTGGCGTGGCTGGTCTGGGTGCTGGGCCAGCAAAGCGGCATCGACGGCGCCGGCACGCTGCTGGCGCTGCTGGTGTGCATGGCCGCCATCGTCTGGGCGTTCACGCTGCGGGGCCGCACGCGGATCGTGATCGCGGCCGTGATGATCGCCTTCACCGCGGTGCTCACCGCCGCCATCGGCCGCAATGTGTTGCAAGTCGTGGAGCCCGCCAGGCTGGCTTCGACGGACGGCACCGGCCAGCCGCAGCGCTGGCAGCCGTGGTCGGCCGAGCGCGTGGCCGAGCTGTCGGGCGCGGGCCAGCCGGTGTTCATCGACTTCACCGCCGCCTGGTGCGTGACCTGCCAGTACAACAAGAAGAGCACCCTGGCCGACGCCCAGGTGCTGGCCGACTTCGACGCCAAGAAGGTCGCCATGCTGCGCGCCGACTGGACCCGGCGCGACCCCGCCATCACGGCGGCGCTCACCGCCCTGGGCCGCAGCGGCGTGCCGGTGTACGTGCTGCAGGCGCCGGGCAAGCCGCCGGTCGTGCTGACCGAGATCCTGGGCAAGGACGAAGTGCGCGCCGCCATAGCCGCACTTTGACCACCGGCGTGACATGGGTTGTCACATGCACTTGAAGAAACCGTTCTAAGCTGCAGTTGTTGTTTGGAATTTTGTTTTGGAGTTCAAGCTGGCCATGTCTCTTTCGCCAACCACAGACTCGCGTTCCCTTCGTGCCGCGCGCCATGCCCGCGCCGCCTTGAGCCGGGCTTCCCGCCGCGCCGTCGTCGCGGCAGCCGTGGCGCTGGGCGCCACCTTCCTCATGGGCTCCAATGCCGTCGCGGCCCCCGCCGTGGGCCAGCAGGCGCCCGATTTCGTTGCCGTCGACACCACCGGCGCCAAGCACAAGCTGTCCGACTTCGCGGGCAAGTTCGTCGTGCTCGAGTGGACCAACCCCGGCTGCCCCTTCGTGCGCAAGCACTACGGCAGCGGCAACATGCCCGCCACGCAGAAGGCCGCGACCGACAAGGGCGTGGTGTGGCTCGCCATCAATTCCACCGAGCGCGCCGCCAGCGACTACCTGAAGCCCGATGCGCTCGACGCGTGGATGAAGTCGCAGAAGGCCGCCCCCACCGCCGTGCTGATGGACGAAGACGGCCTCATCGGCCAGGTCTACGGCGCGCGCACCACGCCGCACATCTTCATCATCGACCCCAAGGGCACGCTGGTGTACGCGGGTGGCATCGACAGCATCGCCTCGGCGCGGCCCGACGACATCAAGACCGCGACCAACTACGTCAGCCAGGCGCTGGGCGAGGCCTTCGGCGGCAAGCCCATATCGGCGGCCAGCACGCGGCCCTACGGCTGTTCGATCAAGTACAAGACCTGATACGACCTGATACGCCCTGATGAGTGAAATCCGGGGAACGGCCGGCTACGGCGCCAATGCCGCGGTGCTGGCGCAGCAGTATGAAAGCCTGCGCTTCGAAGACGTCCACCGCGAGGTGCTGCACCTGTTTCCCAGCGCGCCAATCCGGGTGCTGGACATCGGCGCCGGTTCCGGGCGCGACGCCGCCGCGCTCGCCGCGCTGGGTCATCGGGTGGTGGCGGTCGAGCCCACGCCCGAACTGCGCGCCGAAGGCATGCGCCGCCACGCCGCGCTGCCCATCGAGTGGATCGACGACCACCTGCCCGGCCTGCACCGCACACGGGCGCTGGGCGTGCGCCACGACCTGATCCTGCTGACCGCCGTCTGGATGCACCTGGACGCCGCCGAACGCGCCGCTGCCATGGAAGCCCTGGCAGCGCTGGTGGCCGAAGGCGGCCAGGTCGCGATGTCGCTGCGCCACGGCCCCGTGCCCCAAGGCCGCCGGATGTTCGACGTATCCGCCCGGGAAACCGCCGAACTCGCGGACCGGCACGGACTGCGGCAGCGCTTCCTGGGCGAGCGCGAGGACATGCTCGACCGCGCGGACGTGCGCTGGAGTTTCCTGGTCCTCCAGCGCCCCGCGTGACAGCTACCTGACCCGCGCAGTCAGGCAGCGGTCGGGAAGCCCGGCCTACCCTTGGCAGACATACATGCCACAGGGGACAACAAGATGAATCCCGCGCCTTCCACCGCGCAAAAGGGCGCTGCCGCCGTGCACGCTTCGCCCGCAAGCTCCTCGAAATTCGCCACCGTCCTGCGCGTGACCGGCGGCAACTTCATGGAGATGTTCGACTTCTTCCTGTTCGGCTTCTACGCCACGCAGATCTCGAAGGCGTTCTTCCCGGCCGGCAACGAGTTCGCCTCGCTGATGCTGACCTTCATGACCTTCGGCGCCGGCTTCCTGATGCGACCGCTGGGCGCGATCTTCCTGGGCGCTTACGTCGACCGCGTCGGCCGCCGCAAGGGGCTGATCGTCACGCTCGCGCTGATGGCCGTGGGCACGCTGCTGATCGCCTGCGTGCCGGCCTACGCCACCATCGGCCTGGCGGCGCCGCTGCTGGTGCTCATCGGCCGGCTGCTGCAGGGCTTCTCGGCCGGCGTGGAACTGGGCGGTGTGTCGGTGTACCTGTCGGAAATGGCCACGCCGGGGCACAAGGGCTTCTACGTGAGCTGGCAGTCGGCCAGCCAGCAGGTGGCCATCGTCGTCGCGGCCGCGCTCGGCTACTGGCTCAACGTGACCTTCACTTCGCAGGAGATCGGCGACTTCTACTGGCGCGTGCCCTTCTTCGTGGGCTGCCTGATCGTGCCGGTGCTGTTCATCATCCGCCGCTCGCTGCAGGAGACCGAGGAGTTCATGGCGCGCAAGCACCGCCCCGACGCGCGCGAGATCTTCCAGTCGATGGTCGCCAACTGGGGCCTCGTGCTCGCCGGGATGATGCTGGTGTCGATGACCACCGTGTCGTTCTACCTGATCACCGTCTACACCCCCACCTTCGGCAAGTCGGTGCTGCACCTGAGCACCACCGACGCGCTGATCGTCACGCTGTGCGTGGCCATCTCCAACTTCATCTGGCTGCCGATCATGGGCGCGCTGTCGGACCGCGTGGGCCGCAAGCCGCTGCTGATACTGTTCACGGTGCTGACCATCCTCACGGCATATCCGGCGCTCAAGTGGCTGGTCGGCGAACCGAGCTTCGCGCGCATGCTCGCGGTCGAGCTGTGGCTGTCGTTCCTCTATGCGAGCTACAACGGCGCGATGGTGGTGGCACTGACCGAAGTGATGCCGGTGAACGTGCGCACGGCCGGCTTCTCGCTGGCGTACAGCCTGGCCACCGCGGTGTTCGGCGGCTTCACGCCGGCAATCGCCACCGGCCTGATCGAGATGACCGGCGACAAGGGCGCGCCGGGCCTGTGGATGACGGCCGCCGCGGTGTGCGGCCTGATCGCGACGCTGGTGCTGTACCGGCGCAACGTGAACCCGGCGGACGCAGGGCGCGTGCCGGTGGTCTGATTTTTCTTCTTCACACCAGCCGCAGGCCGCCGTCGCACTCGAGCACCGTGCCCGTGGTGTAGCCGTTCTCGATCAGGAACTGGATCGCATGCGCCACGTCCTGCGGCCGCCCCACGCGGCCGACAGGCAGCGTCTCGACCTGCTGGCGGAACAGGTCGTCCTTCATCGCGGTGGGCACGCGGTTCCACCAGGGTGTGTCGACGAGGCCCGGTGACACGGCATTCACCCGGCTCGGCGCCAGCTCGCGCGCCAGGCTGCCCACCATCGCTTCGATCGCGCCGTTGATCGCAGCCAGCCCCGCGGTGCCGGGCAGCGAATTGCGCGCGGAAATCGCGGTCACGAAAGTCAGGCTGCCGCCCTTGCGCAGCACCCGTGCGCCGGCCTGCGCCGCCTCGAGCTGCGGCCAGAACTTGGCCTCGAAACCGCTGCGCAGCGACTGGAGATCGAGCTGCGCGAACTCGCCCGCACCCTCGCCACCGCTGAGCGTGAGCACCAGGTGATCGACGGGCCCGGTCTTCCCGAAGAAGGCATCGAGCGCGCCGCGGTCGCGGGCGTCGAAGGCCGCGCCGCTCACGTTCGCACCCAGGCCGCCGATGGCCTCCTGCAGCTTGTCGTTGTCGCGCCCGGTCGCAATCACGCGCGCGCCGGTTGCCGCCATCCGGCGAACGGTCTCGAGCCCCACGCCCGACGACCCGCCGACCACCACCACTGTCTGTTGTTCCAAAGCCATGCCGACTCCTTTGAATGACTGATGAAGAAAGTGCCTTCAGGTTAGGCAGCGGCGCTCTATCATTCAAATCGTTTGGAATCATGGAATACATCAACGAAAGTGATTTCAGGCGGCTCGACCTGAACCTGCTGCTGGTGTTCCACGCGCTGCTGCACGAACGCAGCGTCACGCGCGCGGCTCAGCGCCTGTTCATCGGCCAGCCTGCCCTGAGCGGCGCGCTCAAGCGCCTTCGCGCGGCCCTGGGCGACGAGCTGTTCGTGCGCACCTCGCACGGCATGACACCGACTCCGCGCGCGCTCGAACTCGCGCGCGTCATCGAGCCGCTGCTGCTGTCGCTGCAGCAGGCGTTGCACGCACGGCCGGTATTCGATCCGTCCAAGGCCGAGCGCGTGTTGCGCATCGGCCTGAGCGATGCGCTCGAAGTGGCGCTGATGCCCCGCCTCATGCAGCTGCTGTCCGAACAGGCGCCGGGCGTGCGGCTCATCGCGCGCGCTGCCGACCGCACGAATGCCCCCGCCATGCTCGACGCGGCCGAGATCGAACTGGCCGTGGGCGTCTTCACCGACTGCGCCGCGTGGCACAGGCAGCGCGCGCTGTTCGGCTGGCACTTCGTCTGCGTCTACAACGCCGCGCTCGTGAAGACGCGGGGCAGGAAGATCACGCTGGCGGAGTACCTGCGACACCCGCACCTGCTGACCTCGTTCAGCGCCGACCTGAGCGGCCTCGTCGACGACCTGCTGCGCGAACAGGGGCATGCGCGCCAGGTCGTGTTCTCCAGCCGCAACTTCGCGACCAGCCCCTTCATCGTGCGGCAGATGCCCGCCATCACCACCGTGCCCACCTTCGCCGCCGCCGCGTGGCGCGACGCGCTCGGGCTGGCGGTGAGCCCGCTGCCTTTCGAAACACCGGCCTACGAGGTGTCGCTGCTGTGGGCGGGGGCGCGCGACGGCGATCCAGGCCTGCAGTGGCTGATCGGCCTCATGGCCGAGGTGTTCGGCGAGAAGCCCGTGCGTTGATCCAGCGCGCACCGTGCGTTGACCGGGAGCGCAGCACCCACGGTGTCCCGGGTGGAAACACCGATGATGTCGCGCCCCCGCGTGCCTATCCTGCGGAAGCGCTTCCGGGCGCCCTCCACGGAACCCACGGCATGAACGCACACCACTTCAGCACGCTGCTCGAACACCCCGCCGACCGGCAGGCCTGCTGGGGCCGGATCAACACCAGCTACTTCGGCGCGCTGAACGTGCAGTGCCTGGACACAGGCACCTTCGACGCGCGCATGGACGCCTACGAACTCGGCCCGCTGGGCATGTTCATGATCGAGGCGCCCTCGCACCGCGTGGCGCGGCCCGACATGCGCAGCGAGATCGCGCTCGACGAGCACTACAAGCTGGTGCTGCAGCTAGAAGGCCACGGCCACATCTCGCAGCGCGACCGCGAGTTCCACCTGCACCCCGGCGACTGGAGCCTGTACGACCCGCGCGTGCCCTACGCCATCACCAACCCCGAGCGCTCGCGCCTGCTGGCCATCACCATCCCGCGCCAGCAGTTCAAGGGCATGAAGATCCCCGACCTTCACACCTGCGAGGCGCACACGCCGGCCATGCAGGGGCTCTACGCGGTGCTCGGCTCCTTCCTCACCTCGCTGGCCGACCAGCTGCCCTCGCTGCCCAACGCAGTCGGCCGCTCGGTCAGCGACACCGTGCTGGGCCTGCTGGCCTCCACGCTGGCCACCCACTCCGACGAGCAGTTCGGCGCGCAGCCGGTGCCGGGCGTGCTGAAGGCGCGCGTGAAACAGTTCGTGCACACGCACCTCGCCGACCCGGCCCTGTCGCTCGATCTCATCGCGCAGCAGCTGCGTTGCTCCAAACGTTACCTGCACCGCGTGTTCGAGGACGAGGAACAGACGCTCGACCGCTTCATCTGGCAGATGAGGCTCGAGCGCTGCAGCGAGGCGCTGCGCAACGCGGCCGGCCGTCGCACGTCGGTGTCGGAGATCGCCTTTGCCTGGGGCTTCAACAGCAGCGCGCATTTCTGCCGCGTGTTCAAGGCGCAATACGGCGTGTCGCCGCGCGAGTTCCAGCGGCGCGAGACCGGGAGCGCGGCAGCTTCAGCGATGCTCGCGCACTAGGCTCTGCGGCCTTCCTCTTGTTTGCGAGCCCTGGACTTCCTGGCAAAGAGCCCCTCGCACAGGCCGCGCAGCCAGCGATTCGCGGGGTCCTGGTTGTAGCGCGCATGCCAGTGCTGCTTGACGGTGAAGGGCGGCACGGGCACCGGGCAATCGAACACCGCGAGCCCGTTGGTGCGGGCCAGCGTCTCGCCGATCTGGCGGGGCACGGTGGCCACGAGGTCGGTGGTCGAGACGATGGCGGCCAGGCCCAGGAAGCCGGGCAGCTCCAGCAGGATGCGCCGCTCGACGCGGTGCCGCAGCAGTGCAGCCTCCAGCAGTTGCACGCCCGTGCCGCCGACGATGCCGATGTGCGCCTCGGCCTTGTAGTCGCGCAGGCCCATGCCCTTCGAGCCGACGCGCGGATGCCGTGCATTCACCAGGCACACCCAATCCTGCGGATACAACACCTGTTGGTAGAAACCTGATTCGAGCCACGGCACCAGTCCGATCGCGAGGTCGGCCTGGCCTGACTGCAGCGCCTGCCCGGTCTGATCGTCGATGCGCGCAGCCTCCAGGCGAATGCCCGGGCCCACCGCGCGCACATGCGCCAGCAGTTGCGGCAGCAGCGTGATGTGGCTGGCATCCGTCATGCAGATGCGAAAGCGCCGTGTGGCGCTCGACGGATCGAACACTTCCTGCGGCGCGGCCACGCGGCGCAGCGCCGCCAGTGCCTCGCGCGCCGGAACGATCAGTTCGTCCGCGCGCGGCGTCGGCTGCATGCCTGCCGCGGTGCGCACGAACAGCTCGTCGCCCAGGTGCCTGCGCAGCCGGCCCAGCCAGTTGCTCACCGTCGGCTGGCTCTGGCCGAGCTGGTCGGCCGCGCGCGTCACGCTCTGCGTGGTGTAGATCAGGTCGAACAGGCGCAGCAGCTTGAGGCTGAGAAGGCCCGCGCTCGCATCGAGGTTGTCGTCGTCGGCATTCATTTCAAAACGGAATGTAGACCATTTGCCCCATGTCATGGACGAGATGTTCGTCCAAACCTATCTTCAAGGCATTCCTTCGAGACACTCCTTCGAGAGACAGGCATGAAAATCTATTTCCTGGGCGCTGGCGCCCTCGGCTGCGCCATCGGCGGCACGCTCGCCGCCGGCGGGTCGGACGTCACGCTCATAGACCCGTTCCAGGCGCACGTCGACGCCATCCAGCGCGACGGCCTCCTCATGAAGGAAGGCGACTCGGAGCGCCGCGTCAAGGTGCGCGCAGCGACCAGCGTCGAGGGCCTGCCGCCGGCCGACCTGGTGATCGTGCTGGTCAAGTCCTTCCACACGCGCTCGGCCATCGAAGGCGCGCTGTCGATCGTCGGACCCGACACCGCGCTGATGTCGCTGCAGAACGGCATGGGCCACGAGGAGATCCTGGCCGACGTCGCCGGCCGCGCGCACGTGCTGGCCGGCAAGACCTACGTCGGCGGCGTCCTGCTCGGCCCGGGCCGCGTCATTGCAGGCACGCGCGGCAAGCGCACGGTGATCGGCGAACTCGACGGCAGCGTGAGCGAACGCGCCAGGGCCGTCGCGGCCGAGTTCGAGCGCGCCGCACTCCCTTGCGAGGTCAGCGACAACATCCTGGGCGTGATGTGGGACAAGCTGCTCATCAACGTCTCGACCGGCGCGCTCAGCGGCATCACGGGCCAGGTGTACGGCAGCCTCTACGCGGTGCCCGAGATCGAGGCCACGGCCATCGCCGCCGTGGCCGAGGCCATGGCCGTCGCGCGGGCCATCGGCGTGAAGCTGTCGATCAAATCGCCGCGCGATGCATGGGTGATGGCCGCCGAAGGCCTGCCCTACGAATTCAAGACCTCGATGCTGCAGAGCCTGGAGAAGGGCTCAATCACCGAGATCGATTTCATCAATGGCGCGGTGGTGCGCGCCGGGCTCCAGCACAACGTGCCGACGCCGGTCAACCAGACGCTGGTTGCGGCAATCAAGGGCATCGAACGCCGGCTGGAGGCGAAATGAGCACGCCGCGCGCCTATGTGGAGCACGTCGCCATCTGGGTGAAGGACATCCACTGGCACATCAAGTTCTTCCACGACGTCTGCGGCATGACGATGCGCGAAGTGCAGGGCACGCTCGAAGAGCCGGTGCAGTACTGGACCCTCGGCGGCATGCAGTTCATGGCCAAGCCGGACTACGCAGGGCCTGAAGGCCGCCTCGGCCATCTCGGCGTGATGTGCGAAGACCTCGAAGCCGCACTCGCCGCCGCGCGTGCCTTCGGCGTGACCGAAATGCCGCAGGGCCGCAACTGGCTGCGCCTGCCGGACGGCCTGGCCGTCGAGTTCATCCAGGCCAGCGCCGGCGCCGTGGCGCGCGCGCTCGCCATCGATCCCCGCGCCTGAAGAACCGTCACCAATACAGAGACACACACACCATGACCGCCTTGACCATCGAAGACAAGTACTGGGACGACGCCGTCGTCGGCCAGGAGTGCATCAGCCCGCCCTATGAAGTGACGGAGGCGCGCGTGATGGCGTATGCCGACCTCACCGGCGACCACACCCCCGTTCACACCGACGAAGCCTATGCGCGCACCACGCCCTTCGGCACCCGCGTGGCGCACGGGCTGTTCGGCCTGTCGGTGGCCGACGGGCTCAAGACGAAGAGCGACATGCGCTTCATGCCGGGCATGTCGCTCGGCTGGGAATGGAGCTTCGTGGCCCCCATCAAGCTCGGCGACACGGTGCGCGTGAAGTTCCACGTCGGCAGCAAGCGCGAATCGAAGAGCAAGCCGGGCTGGGGCATCCTCGTGCTGCCGTCCGAGCTCATCAACCAGCGCGACGAGGTCGTGCAAAAGGGCGAGCACCGCGTGATGGTGCCGAGGAAGCCGGCATGAGCGCGTCGCCAAAACAAGCGTTGCCGCTGGCCGGCTTCCGCGTCGTCGACTACAGCCACTTCCTGGCCGGGCCCTACGTCGGCCGCTGCCTTGCCGCGCTCGGTGCGGAAGTCATCAAGGTCGAGCGTCCCGGCACGGGCGATGCAGGACGTCAGCATGCGTGGTTCGTCGGCGACCACAGCGGCTATTTCCTGCAGCAGAACATGGGCAAGAAGGGCCTCAGCGTGAACACGAAGGACCCGCGCGGCCGGGCACTGATGAAGAAGCTGGTCGACAGCGCCGACGTGTTCGTCGAGAACTACCGCCCCGGCGCGCTCGACAAGCTGGGCCTGGGCTATGCCGAACTCGCCGAGACCAACCCCGGCCTGGTGTACTGCTCGATCTCGGCCTACGGCCACACCGGCCCCGACTCGCACCGCGCCGGCTTCGGCCTCATCGCGGAAGCCAAGAGCGGCATCATGCAGATGGTCGGCAACCCGGGCGAAGCACCGCCGCTGCTGCGCATCTCGCTGGGCGACATGTACACCGGCATCCACGCGGTCGCCGCAATCAACGCCGCGCTGCTGGGACGGGTGAAGTCCGGCCGCGGGCAGCACATCGACATGGCGCTGTACGACACGCTGGTGTCCATGCACGAGTACGCGGTGCAGTGCTACACGCTCTCCAACGGACAGGAAGTGCCGGTGCAGACCGGGCACGACATGCCCAATTCCACGCTCTACGGCGTGTTCCGCGCGCAGGACGGCGACCTCGTGATCGCCGCGCAGGTGGACGACGCCTGGAAGCGCTTTGCCGCGCTGGTCGAGCAGAACGGCGGCCCCGCGGGCTTCGGCAGCGACACGCGGCTGCACGCTTCGGCCGGGCGCAATGCCCATCGCGCCGGGATCCTCGAGGTGGTGAAGCCGTGGGTGGCGGCGCGGCCGGTCGCGCAGGTGCTGAAGATGCTGGACGGCATCGACGTGCCTGCCGCCAAGGTTCAGCGCATCGACGAAGTGCTGGCCGATCCGCAGATCCATGCGCGCGGCATGGTGGTCGAGCAGGCGCATCCGGTGCTCGGAAAGATCCGCCTGCCGAACCTGCCCTTCCACATGTCGGGCTGCGACACCTCGATCACGCAGGTGGCGCCCGAACTGGGCGAGCACAACGCGGAAATCGCGGCGAGCCTCGGCTTCGACGCCGCGCAGATCGCCGACATGCAGGCCGACGGCGTGCTCTACAGCAAGTAAGGAAACAGCCATGACCGACAAGTACGCCGTGATCGGCAACCCGATAGGGCACACCAAGTCGCCGATGATCCACGGCAGCTTCGCGCAGGCGACCGGCCAGGACATCGACTACAGCGCGATCGAAGGCTCGCTGGAGCGCTTCGCCGACGACGTGCACGCATTCCGCACGGCGGGCGGACGCGGAATGAACGTCACCGCCCCGTTCAAGCTGCAGGCCTATGCACTGGCCACCGAACGGCTCGAACGCGCCGAGCTCGCCGGCGCCACCAATGCGCTCAAGTTCGAAGGCGAGCGCATCCTTGCCGACAACTTCGACGGCGTGGGCCTGACCAACGACATCCAGCGCAACCTGGGCTTCCCGCTCGAGGGCGCGCGCATGCTGGTGCTCGGCGCGGGCGGCGCGGTGCGTGGCGCGCTGTTGCCCTTTCTCGCGCAGCAACCGAGCGTGGTCGTATTGGCGAACCGCACGGAGACAAAGGCCATCGACCTTGCAAAGCAGTTTGCCGGGCATGGCCGAGTGCAAGGCTGCGGCTACGGCGATCTGGCAGGCGAGCGATTCGACATCGTCATCAACGGCACCTCCGCGAGCCTCAGGGCCGAATTGCCGCCCCTGCCCGCGCAGGCGCTGCAGGGTGCGAGGCTGGCCTACGAGCTCGCCTACGGCAAGGGCCTGACGCCCTTCCTGCGGCTGGCGCAGAACGTCGGTGTGCCGAAACTGGCAGACGGCGTCGGCATGCTCGTGGAACAGGCGGCGGAAGCCTTCCTGTGGTGGCGTGGCGTGCGGCCCGACACGCGCAGCCTCATCGACCGCATGACCATTCCCCTGGCCTGACCCGGCGACCTGGAGACGCCCCATGAAGATCCTCATGCTGCACGGCATCAACCACAACATGTTCGGCAAGCGCGACCCGAAGCAATACGGCACGGTGACGCTGGCCGAGATCGACGCGCAATTACAGGCACTCGGCAAGGAGCTAGGCACCGAGGTCGAGAGCTTCCAGACCAATTGCGAAGGCGCGATGTGCGAGCGTATCCACCGCGGCTTCACCGAGGGCGTGGACGCGGTGCTCATCAACGCCGGTGCCTGGACGCACTACAGCTACGGCATTCGCGACGCGCTGGCGATCCTCACCGTGCCGGTCGTCGAGCTGCACATGTCGAACATCCATGCGCGCGAGACGTTTCGCCATCACTCGGTGTTCGCCGAGATCGTGAAAGGACAGGTCTGCGGCTTCGGCGTGGACAGCTACCTGCTCGGCCTGCGCGCGGCGGTGACGGCGGCGCGAGGCTGAACCAGCGAGTTGTTGGCGGGCAAAGGGGGATCCGAAGCGCAAAGCGCCAGCGCAATCCCGATGTTCGGGGATACGCGCATGACGAAAGCGTAATTCCGGTGTCGGTCTGCCGCGCAGGCAGCCTTTCTAGAGTCGGTTCCACCAACTCCACAGAAAGGAACTCCTCGTGAAACGCACCCTGATCGCCCTGGGCACCCTCGCCTTCTTCTCCACCGCCTTCGCGCAGCAACCGCACGCCCACAGCGCGGAAGCCGAAGCCGACTTCGACAGCAAGCCGCAGGCCGCCGCTGAAGCGAAGAAGAACAACAGGCAGCCTGGTGCGGTGCGCATCAAGGACGGCGGCACCGCGCGCGGCGAAGGCTCCGCAGTACCGGCGCCCAGCAAGACGGAGAAAGCCGGCGAAGCCCGCGCCGAGGCGCGCGAGGCCAAGCCGCACAGCGTGCCCAAGCCCGGCGCCACGCCCAAGTAAGCCGCGCCGGCAGGCGTTCTTCAAGCCGCCGCGAGATAGCTGCTGTGCAGTATCTCCGGCCGGCTGCGCAGTTCTTCCGACGAGCCTGCGAAGGCCATGCGGCCACGCTCCAGCACGTAGGCGCGGCTCGACACCGCGAGCGCCACCGTGGTGAACTGTTCGATCAGCAGCACGCCCATGCCTTCGCGCGCGACCTGCTGCACCACCTCCACCAGCCGCTTGACCACCGTGGGCGCGAGCCCCAGCGAGAGTTCGTCGATGGCCAGGTAGCGCGGCCTGCCGATCAGCGCCTGCGCGATGCAGACCATCTGCTTCTGGCCGCCCGAGAGCGAACGCGCGGGCAGCGCAAGCTTCACGCGCAATTCCGGAAACACCGCGAGCACCTGCTCCACCGCATCGGCCACGCGCGCAGCGGGCAACGCCGTGGCGGCGGCGCGCAGGTTGTCGAGCACCGAGAGATCGCCCAGCACGCGGTGGCCCTCGGGCACCACCGCCACGCCGAGCGCACGCACGCGCTCGGGCCGCTGTCCGTGCAGCGCATGGCCCTCGACCTCGATGCGTCCGCCCGCGAGTGGCAGCACGCCGCCGATGGCCATCACCGTGCTGGACTTGCCCGCGCCGTTCGCCCCCAGCAGCGCCGTCACTTCGCCGGGCGGCACCTGCAGGTCGATGCCGTGCAGTACCGCCTTGCCGCCGCGCTGCAGGCGCAGATCGTTCACGCTCAGCATGTGCTTGTCACTCCGTTCCGAGGTAGGCCTTGCGCACGGCCGGGTCGTCGAGTACCTGTCGCGTCGGGCCGAGCGCGAGGCGGCGGCCGAAATCGAGCACCAGGGTCTGCGTGCAGGTGGCCGCGATCAGGTCGACGTCGTGGTCGATCAGCAGCACCTGCGCGCCGCAGAAAGCGTGCACCGAGCCGATCACGCGGCGCAGCGTGCCGGCCTCCTGTTCGGTGAGGCCCGCGCCGGGTTCGTCGAGCAGGAGCAGCTTGGGCGCGCCCACCAGCGACTTCGCGATCTCCAGCATGCGGCGCTGGAACAGGTTGAGCCGATGGCCTGCCACCGTGGCCGCATCGAGCAGGCCGGTGTGCGCCAGCGCGCGCGTGACCTGCGCCACCGCATCGCCGCGCGCATGCGGCACATGGTCGAGCAGGGCGCGCACGTTGTCCCACACGCTCAAGTCTTCCACCACCTGCTCGGTCTGGAACGACCGGCGCAGGCCGAAGCGCACGCGCTCGATGGGCTTCAGGCCCAGCAGGTCGGCGCCGTCCACTGCAACGGAGCCACTGCGCGGCAGCACGAGGCCGCTGAGCACGTTGACCAGCGTGGTCTTGCCCGCGCCGTTGGGGCCGATGAGGCCGCACACCGGCGCATCGAGCTCGGCGCTCAGCGCGTCGATGGCCTTGACGCCGCCGAAGGCGACGGTGAGATCGCTGATGCGGATCATGGCGCGGCATCCTTGCCGCCAAGCAGCCGCCGGCGCACTGCGGCGAAGGCGCCGAGCAGTTGCCCCGCGATACCGCTCGGCGCGGTGATGAGGGCATGCAGCAGCGCCACGCCGAAGAAGATCATCGCCAGATAGCCATTCACCCCGAAGTCCGTCAGCAGCGCCGGCACCGCGCGAAGCAGCAGGCCGGCAATCAGTGCGCCCGCCCAGTTGTAGACCCCTCCCACCACCGTGAGCGCGAACAGCATCACCGAGTCGCCGGCGGTGAAGGCGCGTCCGTCGAGCTGCCCCACGCCACCAGCAAGCAATGCGCCCGCCACGCCGGCGCAGAAGCCCGCGAGGCCGAAGGCCCAGGTCTGGTAGCGCAGGATGTTCACGCCGGCCGCCACGGCCGCCGCCTCGCCGCGCCGGATCAGCGCCCACGAGCGCCCGGCGCGCGTGCGCCGGTGCAGTTCGATCAGCGCCAGCACCGCCGCCAGCCACACTGCCACGTAGCGGAAGTACGCCGCGTCGGACAGCGCCAGCGCGGGCCTGGGCATCATCAGCCGCTCGCTGCCGAACACCCGGCCCAGCCATCCCGCGCCGCCGTCGGGAAAGCCCGTGACGTTGATGAGCACCTGGAAGCCGCCCGCCATCATCATCGTCACGAGCGCCAGGTACAGCCCCTTGAGCCGCAGCGCCGGCAGCCCCGCCAGCATGCCCACCACGCACGACAGCAGCCCGCCCGCGAGCACCGACAGCTCGAAGGGCCAGCCCAGGCCGTGTCCCGCGCGCAAGGCGATCCAGCCGCCGGCGCCGAGCAGCGCGTACTGGCACAGCGACACCAGCCCGAGCTGCCCGTAGAGCAGCGCCACGCCGGCCGCCGCGATCGACAGCGCGAGCGATGAAGTGAGCGTCTTGATCCAGTAGGCATTGGCCAGCCACGGCACGACGAGCCCGATGAGCAGCACGCAGCCCACCATCACCGCCAGCGAGATGCGCGCGCGGCGCGATGCTTGCGCGAGCGAAGCCGGTGGCCCCTGCACGTCATGCGCCGGCACGGCCCCGGCGATGGTCGAAGAAGCGCTCATGCCTGCCGCGTCCCGGTGCGATAGAACACGATCATCGCCAGCGCGATCAGGAACGGCGTGGCCGTGCGGAACGCCGCGAAGCCCGGCACCGTGATCGCCAGCGCCTCCAGCACGCCGATGGCGATGCCGCCCGCCACAGTGGCCGGCAGCGAGTGCAGGCGGCCGATGATGGCGGCGGCAAAGGCCGGAATCACCAGGAAGGTCAGCAGCGTGGCCTGCAGCCGCACGATGTTGGCAAGCAGCAGCCCGCACACGCCGGCGAAGGCGCCGCTGAGCACCCAGGCCACCGTGTCGACGCCCAGCACGCGGATGCCGAGCAGCGCGCTCAGGTCGCGGTCATTGGCCAGCGCGCGCATCTTCAGGCCCACGCGCGTCTTCGACAGCAGCAGGCCCACGCCGCCCATCATCAGCACGGCCAGCGCGAGCCCCAACGCACGGGTGTGGGTAAGCCGCACCTCGACTTCGCCCAGCACGAAGTCGATGGCGCCCGCGTCGGTCGGCAGCACCAGCCGGCGCGGCTGCTCGCCCCAGTACCACTCGGTGAAGCCGACCACCACCAGCGCGAAGCCCAGTGTCGCGATGCTGCGGATGGTCGGGTCGCGGTGCGAGAGCCGCGGCGCCAGCAGCCGTCCGTACGCCAGCGACAGCAGCATCGACGTGACGATTGCGGCGGACCACGCCAGCGCCTGCGGCCAGTCCGCTTCGAGCATGGACCAGGCCACGTAGGCACCGATTGCGCCGATGGCACCGAAGGCGAAGTTCAGCACGCCCGAAGACCGGTAGAGCACCACCAGCCCCACGCCGGAAAGCGCATACACCGCGCCCAGGCCCAGGCCCGAGATGACGAAAGGCAGGTAGTCGTCCATGGCCGGGCGCGCCTACTTCAGGCCCATCTTCTGCTCGTCGGCGCGGATGTCGACCAGCTCCGGGTCGTCCGCCGTCAGGCAGCCGCCGGGGGCGAAGCGCCAGCCGTTGCCGTCGGGGCTGGCGACCGGGCCGCTGTTGTTGGCGTTGTGGCGGTTGCCGTTGCCCACGTAGAAGGGCTTGCAGAGGATGTCGCTCCTGAAGTCGCTCACCTTGCGAAGCGCATCGGTCACGCCGGCGCGGTCGATCTTCTTCGGGTCCATCTTCAGGAGCGCCTGCGTCACGATGCGCGCCGCCACGTAGCCGCCTTGCGAGAAGGTGTCGCGCGGATCGCTCTTCGCGCCGTACCTGTCCATCACCGCGAGCCAGTTCTTGTTGTCGGGGCCGGCAGATTCGAGCGGGTTGAATTCGAGGTTGACGTCGAAGTTGCCCTTCCAGTAGGGACCGATGGCCTTGGGCACGTCGGTGTTGTAGGCCGGCGCGGCCGACACGAAGTGGATCTTCCTGCCGATGTTCTGCTGCTCGGCGGCCGCCAGCATAGGCACCAGGATGCCCTTGGGCACGTTCATGATGATGGTGTCGGGCTTCTTCGCGGCGGCCTGCAGCATGGTGGAGGTGGCGTCGGCCGAACCGGGGTCGATGGCGATGGTCTCGACCTCCACGCCGTTCTTCCTGCCCCACTCCTTCGGCCCTTCGCAGGCCCAGTTGCCCAGGCTGGGGATGTTCGGAATGATGCAGACCATCTTCCTGGCCTTGTACTTCTGCGCGGCGTACATGGCGGCGATGGTGGCCGACACGCGCGGCCCCGCGTTCACCGGCACGTAGTTGCGCGCGTTGAAGCACTCGCGCGGCACGCCGGTGCCGGCGATGACCATCACGCCCTCATCGGCGTACATCTTGGCGTTGGCGCCGCACTCCACGAAGCTGGTGCTGCCCGCGAGCGCGACCACCTTGCGGTCCTTCACGAGCTTGGAGGCGACCTGCGCGGCGGTCTCCGGGTTCCACTGGTCGTCGACCACGATGTAGTCGACCGGGCGGCCGTTGATGCCGCCGTTGGCGTTCACGCACTTGAAGTACGCGGCCGCCGCCTGGCCCGAGGCGCTGAAGTCGTCGGGGCCGGTCTTGCCGACCACCGCGCCGATGGGAATGGGCTCGCCCGTCGCGGGCTTGCCGGTGTTG
Organism: Variovorax sp.; assembly: GCF_965279555.1. Taxonomy (NCBI): domain Bacteria; kingdom Pseudomonadati; phylum Pseudomonadota; class Betaproteobacteria; order Burkholderiales; family Comamonadaceae; genus Variovorax; species Variovorax sp. Next base: position 4,413,762 of record NZ_OZ257247.1, read on the forward strand.
AGGCCGCAGTCGGGGCCCGACTGTGCCCATGCACTGCCCGCGCCCGCGATACCCATGGCGCCGACCGCGACGGACAGCGCAATCTTCTTCTGGATCTTCTTCATGATGGATGTCTCCTTTTCTTGTGACCGGAACCCGGCGGCTACACCGCCATGCACACGCTCTTGAGCTCGGTGAAGCTCTCGACCGCCGCGCGCCCCAGGTCGCGCCCATAGCCCGACTGCTTCACGCCGCCCAGCGGCAGTGCGTTGTCGAGCACGTTGTGCGCGTTGACCCAGACCACGCCCGCCTGCAGGCGCGGCACGATGCGGTGCACGGCCGAGAGGCTGTTGGACCACACGCTGGCGGCCAGGCCGTAGGCGCTGTCGTTGGCCATGCGGATCGCGTCTTCCACGTCGTCGAAGGGAACGACCGTCGCGACCGGGCCGAACACCTCCTCGCGCACGATGCGCATCGAAGGCTTTGCGTCGACGAACACGGTGGGCTTCACGAAGCAGCCGCCATCGAAGGCCCGGCCGCCGCCGGTGACCAGCGTCGCGCCCTCGGCCACCGCACCGTCGATGTGCGCCATCACGCGGTCCATGTGGCGCCTGGAGACGAGCGGGCCGAACTGCGCCTGCGGATCGAAGCCCGAGCCGATGTGCAGCCCTTCGGCCGCCTGCGCGAGTTGCGCCACTACCTTGTCGAAGATGCCGCGCTGCACATACACGCGCGAGCCCGCGGTGCACACCTGCCCCTGGTGGAAGAAGATGCCATTGGCCGCGCCTTGCGCCGCTGCCGCCGGGTCGGCGTCGTCGAGCACGATCAGCGGCGACTTGCCGCCCAGCTCCAGCGTGAAGCGCGCCATGTTGTCGACGGCGGCATGGCCGATCTGCCGGCCCACGCCGGTCGATCCGGTGAAGCTGATCTTGCGGATGTCCGGATGCGCAGCGAGCGCGGCGCCGGCCGTGGCGCCGCGTCCGCACACCACGTTGAGCGCACCCGGCGGAAAGCCCGCCTCGATGGCCAGTTCGGCCAGCCGCAGCGCGGTGAGCGGTGTTTCCTCCGAAGGCTTGAGCACCACGGTGCAGCCTGCCGCGAGCGCGGGCGCGACCTTCCACAGCGCGATGGCCAGCGGAAAGTTCCAAGGCACGATGGCGCCCACCACGCCGACCGGTTCGCGCCGCGTGTAGGTCACCCACTGCGGACCCGGAATGCCGATGGAATTGTCCAGCGTCTGGCCTTCGAGCTTGGTGGCCCAGCCCGCCATGTAGCGCACGAACTCGGCGCCTGCGCCCACATCGACCATGCGCGCGATGCCGCGCAGCTTGCCGCTTTGCAGCGTCTCGAGCGCGCTGAGTTCATCGGCGTGCGATTCGATCAGCGTCGACAGCGTGTAGAGCATGCGCTCGCGGTCGGCAGGGCGCAGCGATTTCCATGCGGCGCTCTCGAAGGTGCGGCGCGCGCTGGCGACGGCGGTGTTCACGTCAGCCGCGTCGCTGTCGGGCGCCTCGGCCACGGTCATCTCGGTGGCGGGGTCGACCACCGGCAGGTAGCTGCCGCCGGCGGGGGGCGCCTCGCGGCCGTCGATGTGGTTGCCACGCCGGCGCTGTGCCAGCAGGCCCACCTGGCCGAGGTGTTCGATCGACAGGTCTCGCAGATTCATGAAGAGGCTCCGGGGCGATGCGTTGAAAAAGAGAAAGAAGAAAGTGCTGTCACTGCATGGCGCGCGCCACGAGCAGGGTGTCGGTGAACTGCTCGAAGCGCCGCACCTTGCCGCCCTGCACCTGCCACACATGGGTGACGCGCGCGTGCATGGCCTTGCCGGTGGCGCGGTTGCGGCCGTGGTACTCGCCGATGCCGACCACGGTGTCGCCGCCGTCGACCAGCCGCTCCAGCACGAAGCGGTAGCCCTCCCACTCGGCGCCCAGCGCCTTGAAGACCTTCTCGATCACCTGCGCCGGGCCGACGTGCGTGCCGGCGCAGGGGAAGCCGGCCATCTCGGTCCACTGCACGTCGTCGGCCACGTCGGCGAACATGGCATCGAGGTCTTGCCGGTCGGAAGCGGCGTAGTGATCGGCAACGATCTGGTGGGGCGTGCGCATGAATCGAGGCTCCTGGGTGTGACAGCGAAAAAGGGAAAGATCAGACCGGCCCGAACTCGGGTGGATAGAAGGTCTGCGAGGCCTTGCGCATGAAGGCGCCCGCAGGGTTGTTGGCGACTTCGCCGGCGCCGGTGACGCCGAGGAACTTGCCGGTCGAGCGGCCGCGCGCAAAGTCGAAGAAGAACACCGACGCCACCGGAATCAGGAACTCGCGGAAGGTGAAGACGTACTGCTCGTCGTCGAACTTCCAGTAGCTCGCCAGGTCGACGTCGCCGTGGCCGCGCTGCACGCCGACCAGGCACTGCCAGGCGTAGCGCTCCGAGCTCAGGTAGGTGTGCTCGTAGGTGTGGTTGGGGCTGTAGGTCTGCCAGGTGCGCAGGCCGATGAGGTCGCGCGTGGCGTGCGGAACAAGGCCGGTGGCATCGCCGCCTTCGAGCGTGCCGGCCCGGAAGTCTTGCGGCACGCGCGGCTGGCCCGCCGCTTCCTCGGCACTGACGATGCGGCAGCGGATGGCGAGCACGCGGCGCGTGCGCGTGTTGAGCACCACGGTCAGTGCCTCGGTGGGCCGGCTGGCCTGCGTGATGTCGAGGAAGAAGGTGTCTGGCGCGACCTCGATGGCCTCGTACCAGTCGCCCTGTGCCTGCCCGCCGCGTGCGCCCTTTTCCTGCCAGTCGATCGTGTGCTGCGTGCGCGGCTTCAACGTCAGGCGGAACTCGGGCAGGGCCAGCACCAGCGTCCGGCCCGCAAGCGCGTCGGTGGGCGGCAGGCGGTTGGTGGCGATGCCGAGTGCGAACTGGTCGTAGGTCTTCCAGTCGGCAGGACTGGTGGTGGTGTCTGTGCTCATGGCGTCTTCCTCAGGCGTCGTGCGCGAAGGCGATGGTGGGAAGGTCCACGGCGCAGGCGCCGCCATCGACCATCAGCGAGCTGCCGGTGACCATCGCGGCCAGCGGCGAGGCGAGGAACATCACGGCATTCGCCACGTCCTCGGGGCTGGCGGCGCGGCCCATGGGCACGTCGCGCGTGACCAGGCCGTAGGCCGCATCGGCATCGGCCAGGCGGTACTTGTCGACGAGCACCTGCATCTGTTCGTCGGCCATCTCGGTGCGCACCCAGCCGGGGCACACGGCATTCACGCGCACGCCCTGGCGGCCGTAGTCGCGCGCCAGCGAACGCACCAGGCCGATGAGCGCATGCTTCATCGTCACGTAGCCGACCACGCCCGGTCCTGCGAAGTGGCCTGCGAGGGAAGACAGCACGACGATGTTGCCGCGCCGCTCGATCAGCTCCGGCAGCAGTTCGCGTGAGCAGACGAAGGCGGTGTCGAGGTTCAGGCGCGTCGAGAGCGCCCACGAGGCGTCGTCGGTGGAGAGCGCATCGCCCACGCCGTGGCCGCCCGCGTTGGCGACGAGCACGTCGACACGGCCGAACTTCTCGCGTGCCTGGGCCAGTGCCCGGCGCACGTCTTCGGTGCTGGCGGCGTCGCCGGCCACCGCGAGGCCATCGAGCTTCGAGGCGACGGCTTCGAGTTGCGCGAGGCGCCGCCCCATCAGCACGACACGGCCGCCCGCCGCGGCGAACTGCGCGGCGACCGCCGCACCGATGCCGGTGCCGCCGCCCGTGATGAACGCGACCTTGCCGGCCATGGAATCTTTCGTGAAGCTCATTCGTTCTGTCTCCTTGTCGGGATCGACTCTAGGTTTCGGCGTGCATCGGCGATTGACCGAAGGCGCAGAGTTAATTGCCCGACAGCGCGAAGTCGGCGCAGCGCTCGGCCAGCATCACGGTGGGCGCGTTGGTGTTGCCGCTGACCAGCGATGGCATGACCGAGGCGTCGCACACGCGCAGCCTGGCCACGCCGTGCACGCGCATGCGCGCATCGACCACGGCCAATTCATCGCGGCCCATGCGGCAGGTGCCGCTCGGGTGGTAGACGGTCTTGGCGCGCTGGCGCACGTAGGCCTCGATGGCGTCGTCGGCCAGGTCTTCGGCGGCGGATGGCGCGAGCTCTTCGGACACCAGCTCGCGCAGCGCCGGCGCGCGCAGGATGCTGCGCGCGAGCTTCACGCCGCGCACCAGCGTGGCGACGTCTTCCGGCGCCTGCAGGTAGCCGCCGTCGAACAGGATCGGCGCCATCGGGTCGGCGCTGCGCAGCCGCACGCTGCCGCGCGACCTGGGCCGCAGAAAGCAGGGGTTGATCGAAATGCCGTGGCCGGCCAGCGGCTCGCGGTCGACGTCGCCCACCAGCACCGGCAACACATGGAACTGCAGGTCAGGCCGGCCTTCGCCGGTGGTGTCGACGAAGCCGCCGCTCTCGACCACGTTGGAAGTCAGCAGGCCGGTGTTGAAGAGCGTCCATTGCAGGCCATGCTTCAGCGCGGCCAGGCCGCGGTCGTTGCCCAGCAGGCTGATCGGCTCGCGCGTGCGGCCGTAGACCGACACCTCCAGGTGGTCCTGGAAGTTCTCGCCCACGCCGGGAAGGTCACGCGCCACGGGAATGCCGAGCGCCTGCAGCTGCGCGCCGGGGCCGATGCCAGACAACATCAGCAGCTTGGGCGAAGCCAGCGCACCGGCCGAGAGGATCACTTCCTGGCTTGCCGTGGCCACGATGTCTTCGCCGGTGCCGCCGGGGCCGCCGGGGCCGCCGGGGCCGGTGCGGTAGACCACGCCGGTGGCGGCGCCGTCCTGCGTCAGCACGCGCATCACATGGGCGCCGGTGACCACCGTGAGCTTCGGGTTGCCGCGCACGGCAGCCAGGTAGGTGGCCGCGGTGCTCGCGCGCCGGCCCTCGAAGGTGGTCGTCTGGTAGAAGCCCACGCCGGCCTGCTCGGCGCCGTTGAAGTCGTCGTTGTAGGCCAGGCCGCTTTGCTGCGCGGCGCGCAGGAAGGCCAGGCTCAGCGGGTGCCGGAAGCGCGTGTCGCTCACTTTCAGCGGCCCGTGGGTGCCGTGCAGGCTGCAGGCGAAGCGCGCGTTCGACTCGGCCTTGCGGAACCACGGCAGCACGTCGCTCCAGCCCCAGCCTTCGCAGCCCTGTGCCTGCCAGCCGTCGTAGTCGGCCGGCGTGCCCCGGATGTAGACCATGGCGTTGACCGAGCTGCCGCCGCCCAGCGTGCGGCCCTGCGGCACGAACATCCTGCGGCCGCCGGCCGCGGGTTGCGGCTCGCTCTCGTAGGCCCAGGTGCGCTCGGTGCCGATCACGCGCACGAAGGTGGCGGGCATGTGGATGAAGCGGTCGTTGTCGGGCGGGCCGGCCTCCAGCAGCAGCACGCTGCGCCCCGCCAGCACCAGCCGGTGCGCCAGCACGCAGCCTGCAGAGCCGGCTCCCACCACCACGAAATCGAAAACCTGTTGCGCCATGTTCGTCCGGAGTTGTTGTTCCGCCCGGATGCTCGGCGCTGCGGCGCGCCGTGGATCACCGGGGCGGGTTGGTGCAACTCAAAATGCGCTGTCGGTCAATGCCGGGGTGCCTGCGACAATGGGGGAATGCCTTTCGCCCCACTGCAAAACGACACATTCCTGCGGGCCTGCTGGCGCCAGGCCACCGATCACACACCCGTCTGGCTCATGCGCCAGGCCGGCCGCTACCTGCCGGAATACGTGGCCACCCGCGCAAAGGCGGGCAGCTTCATGGGGCTGGCCACCAACACCGACTACGCCACCGAGGTCACGCTGCAGCCGCTTGCGCGCTATGAACTCGACGCGGCCATTCTTTTCTCCGACATCCTGACGGTGCCCGACGCCATGGGCCTGGGCCTGTCCTTCGAGGCCGGCGAAGGCCCGCGCTTCGCGCGCCCGGTGCGCGACGAAGCGGCGGTGGCCGCGCTCGAAGTGCCCGACATGGAAAAGCTGCGCTACGTGTTCGACGCCGTGGGCTCGATCCGCAAGGCGCTCGATGGCCGAGTGCCGCTGATCGGCTTCTCGGGCAGCCCGTGGACGCTGGCCTGCTACATGGTGGAAGGCGCGGGCTCCAGCGACTACCGCCTCGTGAAGAGCATGCTGTACAGCCGCCCCGACCTGATGCACCGCATCCTCGCGGTCAATGCCGATTCGGTGGCCGCCTACCTCAACGCCCAGATCGACGCCGGCGCGCAGGCCGTGATGGTGTTCGACAGCTGGGGCGGCGTGCTGGCCGACGGCGCGTTCCAGGAATTCAGCCTTGCCTACACGGCCCGCGTGCTGGCCGGCCTGAAGCGCAACGGCGCCGATGGACAGCCGGTGCCGCGCATCGTGTTCACCAAGGGCGGCGGGCTGTGGCTGGACGCCATGCGCGAACTCGACTGCCAGGTGCTGGGCGTGGACTGGACCGTGAACCTGGCAACAGCCCGAAAGCAGGTCGCCGAGGGCACGGACGGCAAGGCCAAGGCGCTGCAGGGCAACATCGACCCGAACGTGCTGTTCGCTCCGCCCGCGCAAATCGAAGCCGAAGTGGCGAAGGTGCTGGATGCCTTCGGCAAGCCCCACGCCGACCGCACCGTCCAGGGCCCGACGCACATCTTCAACCTGGGCCACGGCATCAGCCAGTTCACGCCGCCGGAGCATGTGGCGGCGCTGGTGAAGGCAGTGCATGCCCACTCGCGCGCCATGCGCGGTTAACAAGGCAGTTATCAACCGGGCGCGTGCCGGTGCAGACGCCCGGCACCCGAAAAGTCGGTCCGCAGCCGTTTGTCAAGCGCAAAAATGGCATATGGGCCTGACTTATGCACAAAACCCGTGCTGCACTGCGCAAGATTGGCAGGGGGCGCACCTTGTTTGCTCCCAAAGCGATAGCGACGCTAAGTCGTTGATTTATATAGGATTTGATTTTTGCTTTTTTTCCGGGCAATCCAGCGAGAGCCTTGATTTGCAAGGCTCGCCGACGTAACGAGCCCGCTTGTCAACAAAGTTATCCACAGAAACTCTGGATGGCCCCCAAAGCCCAGAAAAATCAACGACTTAAGCGGATTTGCTCAAAGCCGCATTAACAAACCTTGCCAAGAAGGAACCCCAATCGCCACCGCCGCCCTCCCCCTCGACGGGACAAGCCAACCGACGAACGGTAGCCCCCCGGCCCTGCCCTGGCGGCTCGACGTCGCGGTGCAGACGCCCGCGCATGCCGCGCTGGGCGACCTGCTGAGCTACGCCAGCGCCGAGCCGATGCCGCCCGGCACGCTGGTGCGCGTGCCGCTGGGCAAGCGCGAGGTGCTGGGCGTGGTCTGGAACGAGCCGGTCTCGCTGGAAGGCGCCGAGCCCGACATGGCGCTCAAGCCCGTGGGCGCGGCGCTCGACGCGCTGGCGCCGCTGGGCGAGGCCTGGCGCGACCTCGTGGCCTTTGCAGCGCGCTACTACCAGCGCTCGATCGGCGAGATCGCGCTGGCCGCGCTGCCGCCGCAGCTGCGCGACCTGACGACGACGCAGCTGGCGCGCCGGCTCAAGCGCAAGGCCACGGCCGGGCCGGTGGCCGAGACGGCCGAATCGGCGAACCTGATCGCGCTGAGCGCCGAGCAGACCGCCGCGCTCGAGCGCATCGAGGCCGCGAGCGGCACCTTCCTGCTGGTCGGCAGCACCGGCAGCGGCAAGACCGAGGTCTACCTGCGCTGCGTGGCCGACCTGCTGGCGCGCGAGCCCGAAGCACAGGCGCTGGTGATGGTGCCCGAGATCAACCTCACGCCGCAGCTCGAAGCCCGCTTCAAGGCCCGCTTCGGCGAAGAGGCGGTGGTGTCGCTGCACAGCGGCATGACCAACCCGCAGCGGCTGGCGAGCTGGCTGGCGGCGCACAGCGGCGCGGCGCGCATCGTGCTGGGCACGCGCATGGCGGTGTTCGCGTCGATTCCGGGGCTCAAGCTGATCGTGGTCGACGAGGAACACGACCCCAGCTACAAGCAGCAGGAAGGCGCGCGCTACTCGGCGCGCGACCTCGCGGTGTGGCGCGGCCAGCGCGAAGGCGCGAAGGTGATCCTCGGCTCGGCCACGCCATCCTTCGAGAGCTGGCACCAGAGCCGCCCCGCCGAGGGCGACGACCCGGGCGGGCGCTATGTGCGGCTGGCCATGCCCTCGCGCATCGGCGCCGGCGAGCTGCCCGCGGTGCGGCTGGTCGACATGAACCTGCAGCCGCCGAAAACGGTGATTTCGGGCGCGCTGCTCGACGCCATCGGCCAGCGCATCGCGCGCGGCGAGCAGAGCATGATCTTCCTGAACCGGCGCGGCTATGCGCCGGTGCTGGCCTGCGGCGACTGCGGCTGGAAGAGCGAATGCCCGCACTGCAGCGCCTACCGGGTGTTCCACAAGATCGACCGCACGCTGCGCTGCCACCACTGCGGCTTCACCGAACGCGTGCCGCGCGCCTGCCCGGCCTGCGGCAACCCCGACATCGCGCCCGTGGGCCGCGGCACCGAGCGGCTCGAAGAGCACCTGGCCGAGCTGTTCTCGGCCGTGAAGCACCCCGATGGCAGCGCGGTGCGCATTGCGCGCATCGACGCCGACAGCACGAAGAAACAGGGCGCGCTCGAGTCGCAGCTCGCGGCCGTGCACGCGGGCGAGGTCGACGTGCTGGTCGGCACGCAGATGATCGCCAAGGGCCACGACTTCCGCCGCATCACGCTGGTGGCCGCGGTAAACCCCGACGGCGCGCTGTTCTCCAGCGACTTCCGCGCCCCCGAGCGGCTGTTCAGCCTGCTGATGCAGTCGGCCGGCCGCGCGGGCCGCGACGCCGCCTACCTCGCCGCGCAGGGCGCGACGGCCGAGATGTGGATCCAGACGCACCATGCGCATCACCCGCTGTTCATGGCGCTGCGCAGGCACGACTACGCGGTGTTCGCCCAGCAGCAGCTCGACGAGCGCCGCGCCGCCGGCATGCCGCCGTTCGCGTTCCAGGCACTGCTGCGGGCCGATGCGCGCGAGCAGTCGGTCGCGCAGGCCTTCCTGAACATCGCCGCCGAGCAGGCCGAGGCGCTGCCGGGCGCGGACCTGGTCACGCGCTATCCGGCGGTGCCGCTCACGATCCAGCGCGTGGCCAACGTGGAACGCGCGCAGATGCTGATCGAGAGCCCCTCGCGCGCGGCGCTGCAGAAGCTGTTGGCGGCCTGGCAGCCGCTGCTGCACGAACTGCGCCGCACGCCCGAGGGAAAAGGCGTGATCCGCTGGCTGGTCGACGTGGATCCGCACAGCATCTGAGCGATTTGTCCTGCAAGGCCGGCCGGCTCGCGCCGCCAAGGTGCCTGTCATGAACACCCATTCCGCCCACTGGATCATGAACATGACGAACACGGCCCGCCGCCTTCCGCTGCTGCCCGTGCTGCTGGCGGCGGCACTGTCGCTGGCTCCCGCAATGGTTCCAGCGCAAACGGCCGCGCCGACCGGCGACGCGAGCGCCTTGCGCGGCAAGCTGCAGGCGCTGGCGCCGCAACTGGCGCGCAACGCCTTCAAGCGCCCGCTGGCCATCGAATCGAACGAGGCTTCCGACCGGCTGAGCGGCGACGTCTATGCGCTGGTCGACCATCCCTTCAACAGCGTGAGCGGCTCGCTGCGCACGCCCGCCGCGTGGTGCCAGGTGCTGATGCTGCACCTCAACACCAAGAGCTGCGCCGTGAAGAACGGGGGCAGCCAGCTCGAGCTGGCCGTCGGACGCAAGTTCGACCAGCCGCTGTCGGACACACAGAAGATCGACTTCGACTACAGCCTCGCCAAGACCGACGCCGGCTACATGAACGTGCGCCTGAGCGCCGCCGAAGGCCCGCTTTCCACGCACGACTACAGCATCGTTCTGGAGGCCGCGCCGGCCGACAACGGCAAGACCGCCATCCACCTGAGCTACGCCTATGCCTACGGCACCGCAGCGCGCTTTGCGATGAAGAGCTACCTGGCCACGCTGGGCAGCGACAAGGTGGGCTTCACGAAGCAGGGCCAGGGCGGCGCCTACATCGGCGGCGTGCGCGGCGTGGTGGAGCGCAACACCATGCGCTACTACCTGGCGATCGACAGCTACCTGGACGCCCCGGCGCCGACGCAGCTCGAACAGCGCCTGGGCGCATGGTTCGACGCGACCGAGCAATACGCTCAGCAGCTGCACGAAATGGACCGCGACGACTACCTGGCAATGAAGCGCCGCGAGTTCGAACGCCTGCGCGCGGCGTCCTGAACCAGAAACCGCGATTTTCAGTGGTAGCCAGTGGGCTCCTTGCCCATGTCGACGTAGCGCAGTTCGTCGTGCCGGCGCCGCGCGATGCTCACGGGCCAGGCGAACACCACCAGGCTCAGCGCGGCGAGGGCGATGGCGGTGGCCGTGCCGAACTTGCCGGCATGCCAGAACCAGCCGACGCTGGCGAGCCAGACGAACCACAACAGGATGCGAACCAGTATTGCCATAGCGCGCCCCATTCACATCTTTGACTTGCAACCACTGTAGCAGCCGTTTTGCAAACTCAAGCATTCAACTGAAGCAGTAGACGCCGCTATGCCTTACGGCCACCCCCTGGCTTACCCGAAAATTTGTGAAAAAGATATTGACGGGAAGCCGTGCCGCTGCTCAAGCTGTTACAGAGTAAACGCGCGAACTCCGCGCGGAATACGCGTTCAAAATTTGCTCGCTCATTGCAAGGGGGTCGACGTGAAACCGCCATCTGTCTCTGGTTGGGTTTTGTCCCTGGCGTCCCTCGCCTGCGCCGTCGGCGCATCCACGGCATCCGCTGCCGAACTGGAATTGCAGGGCAACCGGCTGGTGGTGTCGGGCACGCTCGACGGCAGCGCAATCAAGGAATTCAACGAACGCCTGGGCAGCGGCACGGTCCGCACGGTGGTCTTCGAAGACTCGTTCGGCGGCACCGCCGAGGCGGCCGGCGCCTTTGCCGACGCCATCCGCGCCAGCGGCGTGCAGACCGAGGTGCGGGGCCAGTGCATGGCAGCCTGCGCCTACGCCTTCCTGGCGGGCAAGACACACCGTTTCGGCTACGGCCTGCAGGTCAACGGCATCATGCTGCCGGTGGCGGTGCGGCCCACGGCGGCCGAACTCGCGGTGCGCTGGCGCGGCGACGAGGCCCACAAGACCCTGGCCGACTTCACGCCCGCCCCCACCCCCGTCACGGCCGCCGTCGTGACCACGACAGCAGCGACGACTACTGCCGAGGCACCGGCCGCGCCGGTGGAGGCCAACGTACCGCCTCCCAAGGACAACTGGCAGCCCGAGCACGGCGTGCTCTTCACGGCCAGCCCGTCGCTGTTCGGCCGCATCTACAACACCTATTACTGCGACGGCACGCAGGGCCGCGACTTCTCGAAGTGCGAGCGCCTGCCCGATGCCGACCCCTACAAGCTCGGCGTGCTGACGCCGTAGCCATCGCCACCCCGACGGCTCAGTGCAGCAGGCCGACCGCCAGCGGAAAGCTGAAGAACGCCACCACCGTCGTCCACAGGATGATGCGGGCGATGCGGCCGTTGTCGGCGCCGAAGCGCTCGGCCAGCATCGACACATTGCTTGCGCTCGGCAATGACGCCACCAGCACCATCACCACCAGCGCGGCGGGCGCGAGCGGCAGCCCCTGCGCGATGGCGCCCAGCCCCAGCCCCCAGATCAGCAGCGGGTGCACCAGCAGTTTCACGACCACCACGGGCAGCACATCGCCCCACGGCGCCTTCGGCGCGGGGTGCACGCCGGTGCCCAGCGCCTCGGCCACCGCCGCGCTGGCGTCGTGCTCGCGCGCCAGCAGCGCCGAGCGGGCCAGCACCGCGCCGATGGTGAACAGCGCCACCGGAGACGCGGCATCGGCCAGCATCGCCACTGTGCGCTCCAGCGGCCCCGGCAGTTGCCAGCGCGCTGCCGACAGCAGCACGCCCAGCAGGATCGACCAGGGCATCGGGTTGACCAGGATGCCGCGCAGCGCCTTGCGCGCGGCCTGCGCCGCGCCGCCGCCGGCCGCGCCCGCCCCCAACCCGTCGAGCCGCGACAGCCCGATGCACAGCGACGAGGTGACGACCATGTCGAACGCGATCGCGATGATCATCGGCCCCGCCGCCTGCGCCCCCAGGATCGCCACCAGCAGCGGCACGCCCATGAAGCCGGTGTTCGGGAATGCCGCCACCAGCGCGCCGAATGCACCGTCGTTCCAGCCGACGCGGGCGTTGCGCGTGAAGATCACCACGCCCGCCACCACGGCCAGCGCCCCAAGGCCCCAAACCAGCGCCACGCTGCCGTCCAGCAGTTGCCCGATCGGCGTGCCCGCGCCGAAGCGCAGCAGCATGCAGGGCAGCGCGAAATACAGCACGAAGGCGTTCAGGCCGGGAATCGCGTCCAGCGGCAGGATGCGGGCGCGCGCGGCGCCGTAGCCGGCGGCGATTAACGCGAAGAAAGGGAAAGTAACAAGAAATACAGGCAGCACAGGCCCATTGTCGGGGGCGCCGGCCTACAACCCCGGGAAAGGCCGTCCCCGTATCATTGCCCGCTTTGCGCACGCCCTTCCCCAGGGCGTTTTCCGGCTTTTTCTCTCCTCAATGTCTCACGGACTCAATCCCGCGCAACTCGAAGCGGTCAACTACATGTACGGTCCCTGCCTGGTGCTCGCCGGCGCAGGCTCGGGCAAGACGCGGGTGATCACTCACAAGATCGGACGCCTGATCCAGTCGGGGCTGGAGCCCCAGCGGATCGCGGCCATCACCTTCACCAACAAGGCGGCCGCGGAAATGCGCGAGCGCGCCAAGGACCTGATCGGCAAGGACGCGCGCAAGGTCGTGGTCTGCACCTTCCACGCGCTGGGCGTGCGCATGATGCGCGAGGACGGCGCGGTGCTGGGCCTGAAGAAGGCCTTCAGCATCCTGGACTCCGACGACGTCACCAAGATCCTGAAGGACGCCGGCGGCACCACCGACATCGCCACCGCGCGCATCTGGCAGTGGACCATCAGCAAGTGGAAGAACATGGGCCTGAACGCCGCGCAGGCGGAGGCCGCCGCGGTGGACGACAACGAGCGCATCACCGCGCGCATCATGGCCCGCTACGAAGAGCGGCTGCAGCCTACCAGAGCGTCGACTTCGACGACCTGATCGGCATGCCGCTGAAGCTGCTGTATGAATTCCCCGAGGTGCGCGCCAAGTGGCAGGCCGCGCTCGGCCACATCCTGGTGGACGAATACCAGGACACCAACGCCACCCAGTACGAAGTGCTCAAGGCCCTGGCCGGCGAGCGGGGCCACTTCACCGCGGTGGGCGACGACGACCAGTCGATCTACGGCTGGCGCGGCGCCACGCTGGACAACCTGCGCAAGCTGCCGGTCGACTACCCGACGCTCAAGGTCATCAAGCTGGAGCAGAACTACCGCTCCACCAGCGCCATCCTGCGCGCGGCCAACAACGTGATCGGCCCCAACCCCAAGCTGTTTCCCAAGACGCTGTTCTCCGAACTCGGCGAAGGCGAGCCGGTGCGCATCGTCGACGCCGACAGCGAGCAGCACGAGGCCGAGCGCGCCGTGGCGCGCATCGTCAGCCTGCGCGCGGGCGACGCCACCACGCAGGGCAAGCAGTACAAGGAGTACCGCGACTTCGCCATCCTGTACCGCGCAAACCACCAGGCGCGCGTGTTCGAGCAGGCGCTGCGCAAGGCGCAGATTCCGTACAAGGTGTCGGGCGGCCAGAGCTTCTTCGACCGCGCCGAGATCAAGGACCTGTGCGGCTGGTTCCGCCTGTGGGTCAACAACGACGACGACCCGGCGTTCCTGCGCGCCATCACCACGCCCAAGCGCGGCATCGGCCACACCACGCTCGCGAGCCTGGGCACCTTCGCCAGCCAGTACAAGCTGAGCCTTTTCGAGGCGCTGTTCAGCCCGTCGCTGCCAAGCGTGATGCCCAAGCGCACGCTGGAGGGCATCCACGAGTTCGGCCGCTACATCAACGACCTGGAATACCGCGCGCGCCGCACCATGGGCGCGGAAGACTCGCGCACCTTCATGCTCGACTGGCTGAAGGAGATCGACTACGAGAAGCACCTCTACGACGGCGAGGACAGCGAATCGGCCGCGGCCTCGCGCTGGACCAACGTGCTGGAGTTCGTCGACTGGATGTCGCAGCGCGCAGGCGGCACCATCGACGACACCTCGGGCGCCGACAACACCATCGAGACCGAACGCAAGAGCCTGCTCGAGGTGGCGCAGACCATCTCGCTGCTCTCCACCATCAGCGAGCGCCAGCAGGACCAGGACGTGGTCACGCTCTCGACGCTGCACGCCTCCAAGGGCCTCGAGTGGCCGCACGTGATGCTGATCGGCGTGAGCGAGGGCCTCTTGCCCTTCAAGCTCGACGACGACAACGGCCGCCAGCAGAAGGTCAGCGAAGACACGCTGCAGAGGCTGCAGGAAGAGCGCCGCCTGATGTACGTGGGCATCACGCGCGCGCAGCGCAGCCTGGCGGTGAGCTGGACCAAGAAGCGCAAGCAGGGCCGCGAGATGGTGCCCTGCGTGCCCAGCCGCTTCATCGCCGAGATGGGCCTCGACAAGGAAACCATCCGGGAAGACCCGCGCGAAAAGCTCAAGGCGCTGCGCGCCGAGTTCGCGCGCAAGGCACAGGACAGCGCGGCCAAGGCGGCCGCAGCCTCATCATCATGAAGACGACGAAACTCAAGACCGCGATGCCGGCCGTGCTGCTGGCGTGCGCCGTGCTCGCTCTGTCGGGCTGCGCCATCGGGCGCGGCAACCCCGACTGCCCCGCCGACGCGCGCGACCTGCCGCTGCAGTCGCTCTACGGCCGCTGGGAAGCACGCTTCGACGGCCTTCCCGCGGTGGCCGTGGTGCAACTGGGCAAGCACCCCGACTACGACGGCGTGCGCGGCACCATCACGCGCAACGGCGCAGGCCCCGACAGGGCGCGCGTCGCGCAACTGGCCGGCGACGTGGACGACGAGGGCGCGCTTTCCATCGACGAATCGCTGGACGGCCGCGCCATCAGCGGCGTCTGGTCCGGCAAGCTGCAGAAGGGCTCCTGCGGCCGCGAATTCAGAGGAACGTGGCGCGACGCCACGGACGAAAGCACGCACCCATTCGTGCTCAGCAAGACCGCCGCCCCGGAGGAAAGAAAGCCATGACGACGAAACGACCCCACACCCGGCTGCGCGCGCTGGCCGCGCTGGCCGCCTGCCTGGGCGGTGCCGCCGGCGCGCAGGCGCAGGCCGTCGACAAGCCCGCGAGCCCGCTGGCCGATGCGCAGCTCACGTGGCAGCAGTGCACCGCGCTGGGCGCCAACAACGAGGCGCGGCTGGCCTGCTTCGACCGCTGGGCGCAGCAGCAGACGCTGCCTTCGGTGTCGGTGCCCGTGGCGCCGCCGGTGCTCGCGAGCACGCAGCCGCCGGTGGACGGCACGATCCCGGCCACGCGCGTGGTCTCGGTCGCCACCACCGAAGGCTGCCGCGACCGCCAGTACTCGGCGCTGTCGCGCTTCTGGGAGCTGGAGAACGCCACCGACTGCGGCACCTTCGGCTTTCGCGGCTACCGTCCGCTCAACGTGTCGGTCTCGGCCGCCACCAACAAGCCGCAGACGCCCACCTCGCCTTCGCCCAACCACACCGGCCAGCCCGTCGCCTACCAGGCCAACGAGATGCGCATCGGCCTGTCGGTGCGCACCAAGCTCGCGCAGGGGCTGCTCACGCAGGGCGACCCGGTGAAGAAAGACTCGCTGTGGTTCGCCTACACGCAGCAGTCGACCTGGCAGTTGTTCAACGGCGCCATCTCGCGCCCGTTTCGCACCACCGACCACGAACCCGAGCTGATGTATGTCTACCCGACCGACTTCAAGCTGCCCGGCGGCTGGCGCTGGCGCTATTCGGGCCTGGGCATCGTGCACCAGTCGAACGGCCAGAGCCTGCCGCTGTCGCGCAGCTGGAACCGCGTCTACCTGATGGGCGGCGCCGAACTGGACGACCGCTTCACCATCACCGGGCGCATCTGGAAGCGCATTGCCGAGAGCGCCGCCAAGGACGACAACCCCGACATCGCCGACTACATCGGCCGTGCCGAAGTCACCGGCCGCTGGAACCTCAACCGCGACAACCAGTTGGCGGTGACCGTGCGCAACAACCTGCGCGACAGCGGCCGCGGCTCGATCCGCCTCGAGTGGCTCAAGGCCATCGGCGACCCGACCAAGAGCAACCTGCGCTTCCACACGCAGCTGTTCTCGGGCTATGGCGACACGCTGGTGGACTACAACCGCAAGCGCACGGTGCTCAGCATCGGCCTCAGTCTTGTGGATTTCTGACCTCTTTCATACGCAGACAAAACCAATGAGCGCAGACCTCACCCCCGTCGACGCCACGCAGCGCGAGATCATCGCGGCGCTGCATGTCGCGCCCGTCTTCGACGCCGCCCGCGAGCTGGAACAACGCGTCGACTTTCTCGCAAGCTACCTGAAGCAGACCGGCCTGAAGACGCTGGTGCTGGGCATCAGCGGCGGCGTCGATTCGCTGACCGCCGGCTGCCTCGCGCAGCGCGCCGTCGAAAAGCTGCGCGCCGCCGGCTACGACGCCACCTTCATCGCCATGCGCCTGCCCTACGGCGTGCAGAAAGACGAAGCCGAGGCGCAGGCCTCGCTCGCCGTCATCCGGCCTGACCGCACCATCACAGTCGACATCCGCCCCGCCGCCGACGGCATGCTCGCCGCGCTGAAGGCCGGTGACCTGAGCTTCCGCGACGCGGCGCATGAAGACTTCGTGCTCGGCAACATCAAGGCGCGCGAGCGCATGGTGGCGCAGTTCGCGGTGGCCGGCGCGCACGACGGCATCGTCATCGGCACCGACCACGCGGCCGAAGCGCTGATGGGCTTCTTCACCAAGTTCGGCGACGGCGCGGCCGACATCACGCCGCTCACCGGCCTGAACAAGCGCCGGGTGCGCGCGGTGGCGCAGCTGCTGGGCGCGCCCGATTCGCTGGTCTACAAGGTGCCCACGGCCGACCTCGAATCGCTGGTGCCCGGCAAGCCCGACGAGGACGCCTTCGGCGTGACCTACGAGCAGATCGACGATTTCCTCGAAGGCAAGCCGGTGTCGGCCGAGGCGCGCGCGATCATCCTGTCCACGCACCGCAAGAGCGCACACAAGCGCGCCCTGCCCGTCGAGCCGCCGGCCCCCGCCGCGCTCGGCTGAAGCTGGCGACCACTCTGTGGCCGGGCCGCTCGTACAGGGGCCCGGAGGGGCCCGGTGTAGACTGCTAGGTTTTTCGATTTGACGGTAATGGTGCAAGCGTCACGGCGCACAGGTTTCACCGGTTCGCCGCTCGTGCGCTTGCTTTCCGGGCTGACCGACAGCGATGTCGGGCAACCCCGGCAGACCACCGCGGAGCGGCTGAGCCAGTGGTTCGGCTGGACCGACGACATCTCGCTGTCCGCAGCGTTGAACGCCGGTCCGGCGAGTTCTCTCTCCAGAGCAAAAGCCTCCTCCAGCGCCGAGGAAGCCGAGTGCGCCCGCGTGCGCGCGGCGCTGACCAAGGCCATCGCCTCCGACGGCGCGGCTGGGCGCGGAGACCCCGCCGACACCACAGCCGACTTCGCCCCGCTGCGCCAGCGCTACCTGGCCCGGCAACAGGCGATGGAAGCCGGCATCGGCCCGCTGCGCAGCCGCCTGCGGACCACGCTGGCAGGCCGTTCGCAGGCCATGGCCAGGCTGGCGGCGGTGGACGTGGTGATGGAGCAGGTGCTGGCGGCACAGGAACGCAGCCTGCTATCAGGCGTGCCCGCGCTGCTGGAGAAGCGCTTCAAGCGCCTGCGGCAGGCGGCGCGAGAGGCCCAGGCCGATCAGGCAACCGAACAGGCAGCCGATCAGACAACGCCGGACCAACCATCCGGCAGCGGAACCCGCCCCGCGCCCGCGTGGCAGGACGTGTTCCACAAAGACCTCCAGGACGTGCTGCTCGCCGAACTGGACTTTCGATTTCAACCGGTCGAAGGGCTGCTCGAAGCCCTTCGCATGAAGCAACCAGGCTGACATGACCAGATTTCTTCCTCACGCTGTCTTCGTCGCGGGCTTGGCCGTCGTGGGCTGGGTCGGCGTCGGCTACGTCGGCGCGAATCCGCTGGCGCTGGGCGTCACCGCCATCGTCGCCGCGTTCTACCTGATGGGCGCGCTCGAACTGCGCCGTTTCCAGCAGGCCACCGACACCCTGTCGCGCGCCGTGGCCGAACTGTCCGAAGCGCCCGCCAGCCTCGGCGCCTGGCTCTCCCGCCTGCCCGCATCGCTGCAGAACGCGGTGCGCCTGCGCATCGAGGGCGAGCGCGTCGGCCTGCCCGGCCCCGCCCTCACGCCCTACCTGGCCGGCTTCCTCGTGCTGCTGGGCATGCTCGGCACCTTCCTGGGCATGGTGGTCACGCTCAACGGCACCGGCCTTGCGCTCGACAGCGCGACCGACCTGCAAGCCGTTCGCTCGTCGCTCTCCGCGCCGGTGAAGGGCCTGGGTCTGGCCTTCGGCACCTCGGTAGCGGGCGTGGCCGCCTCGGCGATGCTGGGCCTCATGTCGGCGCTGTGCCGGCGTGAGCGGCTGCAGGCCGGGCAACTGCTCGACAGCAAGATCGCGACCACGCTGCGCGTGTTCTCGCAGATCCATCAGCGCGAGGAATCGTTCAAGCTGCTCCAGCAGCAGGCGCTGGCCATGCCCGAGCTGGTCGGCCAGCTGCAGGCCATGATGGCCGCGCTGGCGCAGCAGAGCCAGGCGCAGAACGACCGCCTCATCAGCAGCCAGGACAGCTTCCACGGCAAGGCCGAGGCGGTGTACGCCGGCCTTGCCACTTCCGTCGACCAGTCGCTGCGCCAGAGCCTGACCGAAAGCGCGCGCATCGCCGGCGCGGCGATCCAGCCGGTGGTCGAGGCCACCATGGCCGCCATCGCGCGCGAGACCGCCGCACTGCACGGCACGCTCTCGCAGACCGTGCAGCAGCAGCTCGAAGGCTTGTCGAGCCGATTCGCGGCCACCACGGCCGGCGTGGCCGACACCTGGCAGGCCGCGCTGGCCGAGCACCGGCAGACGAGCGAAGCCCTCTCCGGCCAAGTGCGCGGCTCGCACGACCGCTTCGCCGAAACCTTCGCGCAGCGCTCGGCCGCGCTGGTCGACAACGTTGCCGCGCAGCTCGAGCGCACCGTGGGCAGCGTATCGCACACCTGGAGCGGCGCGCTCGCCGAACACCAGCGCGTGAGCGAGAAGCTCTCGGCCGATTCGCAGCAGGCGCTGACCGCCGCCGCCGCCGCCTTCGAACAGCACTCGGCCTCGCTGCTGCGCACAGTGGGCCAGGCGCATGCCGAGCTGCAGACCGACATCGCGGCGCGCGACGAACAGCGGCTGGCCGTGTGGACGCAATCGCTGGCGGCAATGGCGGCAGGGCTGAAGGACGAATGGCATCAGGCCGGCACCTATGCGGCAGGCCAGCAGCAGCACTTGCTCGACACGATCTCGCAGGTGTCGTCGCGCGACGAGCAGAAGCTGGCTGCGTGGACGCAATCGCTGGCTGCGATGGCCGCAGCGCTCAGGGAAGAATGGCAGCAGGCCGGCGTGCATGCGGCGGGCCAGCAACAGCAACTGCTCGATTCGATTTCGCAGATTTCGTCGCGCGACGAACAACGCCTCTCGGCATGGACGCAGTCGCTGACGGCGATGGCGGCAGCGCTCAAGGAAGAATGGCAGCAGGCCGGCGCGCAGTCCGCGAGCCGGCAGCACGAGTTGCTCGAGCAGGTGGTGCAGACCGCGCGCGAGATGTCGTCGCAGACCGACGCGCACGCCAAGGCCACCATCGCCGAGATCGCCCAGCTGCTGCAGGCCGCCTCCGAGGCACCGCGCGCGGCGGCCGAAGTGGTCGCCGAGCTGCGCCAGAAGCTGTCGGACAGCATGGCGCGCGACAACGCGATGCTGGAAGAACGCAGCCGCATCCTCGAAACGCTTTCGACCCTGCTCGACGCGGTGAACCACGCCTCCACCGAGCAGCGCGCGGCGGTCGACTCGCTGGTGGCGGCATCGGCCGACGTGCTGGAGCGCGTGGGCGGCCGCTTCACCGAACAGGTCGAGGCCGAGACCGGCAAGATGACCGGCATTGCCGCGCAGATCACCGGCGGCGCGGCCGAGGTGGCGAGCATGGGCGAGGCCTTCGGCCTGGCGGTGCAGCTGTTCAGCCAGTCGAACGACAAGATGGGCGCGCAGCTGCAGCGCATCGAAGCCGCGCTCGGCAAGTCGATCGCGCGCAGCGACGAACAGCTGGCCTACTACGTGGCGCAGGCGCGCGAGGTCATCGACCTGAGCATCATGTCGCAGAAGCAGATCGTCGAAGACCTGCAGCAGCTCGCCAGCCGGCAGGCCGCGGTGGGCAGCGAGGCGTGATGCGCGACGACATCGACGAAAGCGGCCTGGAGCCGGGCGTGCCGGTGTGGGCCGTCTTCGGCGACCTGATGTCGGGGCTGCTCGGCGCGTTCGTGCTGATCCTGGTGTGCGCGCTGGGCATGCAGATGGAGCTTGCGTCCAAGCTGGAGACCGAGGTGCAGCAGCGGCGCGCCGAGGCGCAGCGCCGCGAGCAGCTCGAACAGGCGCTGGCAGGCCCGCTCGCGGCCGGCCGCGTGACGCTGAACAACGGCCGCATCGGCATCAGCGGCAATGTGCTGTTCGCCTTCAATTCCGCCGACCTGCAGCCCGAGGGGCGGCAGTTGCTCAAGAGCCTGTCCGCGCCGCTGGCTGCCTACCTGGGCAGCCGCGACGAGATCCTGATGGTCAGCGGCTTCACCGACGACCGGCAGATGCGCGGCGACGCGCGCCGCTTCGCTGACAACTGGGAGCTGTCGGCCCAGCGCGCGCTCACGGTGACGCGCGCGCTGATCGAGGAAGGCATGCCCTCGTCGTCGGTGTTCGCCGCGGCCTTCGGCTCCGAGCAGGCGGTGGCGTCGAACGCCGATGCCGAGGGACGCTCGAAGAACCGTCGCGTGGAGATGGCGCCGACGCCGCGGCCGTCTTCCGCCGGCACCGCCAACGCCAAGCCCCGTGAGTAGCGAAGAGGCTGCCATCGCCGGCAACGTGGCGGCGGTCGAGGCGTGGATCGCGCGCGGCGACCACCGCTTCGACCCGGTGCGCTTCCGCTTCATCGAGGCACTGGCCCGGCGCGCGGACAGGCACGAGGGCGAGGCCCGGCGCCTGCTCGACGAGCGCGTGGCCACGCTGCTCGCTGCGTACGGCAAGGACATGGAGAGCGCCCGGGCGACGGCAGCGGACGGGCCGCAGGATGCGCAGCAGCAACAGCCGCGCGAACGCAGCGCCCTCGCGGAACTGGTCGATCACGCCGCCCAGAACTCTCCCCTCCCCGCCGGCATGCAGGCGGTGCCCGCCGACGCCGCGCCCGGCCAGTCGCCCGCCCTCGAGCTGAAGACGCTGCGCTACTTCCGCAGCACCTGGTCGAAGCTCAGCGCCGACCTGCGGCTCACGCAGTCGCTGGCCAAGGTACCGGAGAACGCGGGGCCGCTCAACTCGCACCACCTGGTGCACCGCGCGCTCACGCTGATGCGCGACCTGTCGCCGGAGTACCTGAACCACTTCATGTCGTACGTCGACACTTTGTCGTGGGTCGAGCAGGCGAACAGCGCCAGCGCCTCGGCCGCCGCGAGCACCACGCGCGCCGAAGCGGGCGGCAGGAAGACGGCGCGCGCCGGCAAGGCCGGCTGACGCGGCAGATGCTTTCGCCGGCAATCTCGGGCACAGTGCCGACCGGGAGAACATGACCGGCGCGGCGGCAAAGTGCAAGATCGCGAGCCGGTGCATCGACACCCGGGCAGAACCCACGCGAGGATCCATGAGACAAGACATGCGACAGACCTTCGACGCCATGCGTGCCGCCAGCCTGCGCGCCCAGACGCCGCCGTGGCCCGAACGCGCCGACCGCCTGCAGCGGCTGCGCGCGCTGGTGAAGGACAACCGCGGGCAGATCGCCGCCGCCATCAGCGCCGACTTCCACAACCGCGCGTTCCAGGAGACCGAGCTCGCCGAGGTGTTCCCGGCGCTCGAGGGCATCGCCCACGCGCTGCGCCACGGCAAGCACTGGATGCGGGTGCGCAGGCGCTCGACCGGCCTGTGGTTCAAGCCCGCGTCGTCGAAGATCATGCCGCAGCCGCTGGGCGTGGTCGGCATCGTGGTGCCTTGGAACTACCCGCTGAACCTGGCCGTGGGGCCCATGACGGCCGCGCTGGCGGCGGGCAACCGCGTGATGGTGAAGCAGTCGGAGTTCACGCCGCGCTTTGCCGGGCTGTTCGCGGCGCTGGTGGCCAAGGCCTTCGCTCCCGACGAGATCGCCGTGGTCAACGGCGACGCCGAGGCAGCGCGCGAGTTCTCCGCCCTGCCCTTCGACCACCTGCTCTTCACCGGCTCGACCGCCGTGGGCCACCACGTGATGCGCGCGGCCAGCGACAACCTCACGCCGGTGACGCTGGAGCTGGGCGGCAAGTCGCCGGCGATCATCGGGCCCGGGGCCGACTTCGACAAGGCGGTGGAACGCATCCTCGTCGGCAAGACGCTGAACGCGGGCCAGACCTGCATCGCGCCCGACTACGTGCTGGTGCCCGAGGGCCAGCAGCAGCGCTTTGCCGACAGCGCACGGCGCGTGTTCGCATCGATGTACCCCGACCTGGGCGGCGGCAACACCGACTACACCAGCATCGTGAGCCCGCGCCACTTCGCGCGGCTGCAGGAGCTGGCGGCCACGGCGCAGCAGGAAGGCGCCGCGGCCGTGCCGCTGTCCGACACCGCGCCCGATGCCGCCACGCGCCGCTTTCCACCGATGCTGCTGACCGGCGTGAACGACAGCATGCGGGTGATGCGAGAAGAGATCTTCGGCCCGCTGCTGCCGGTGCTGCCCTACGGCGGCATCGACGAAGCCATCGCCTACGTCAACGCGCATCCGCGCCCGCTCGCGCTCTACCTGTTCGAGAAGAACGGCGCGACCATCGACCAGGTGATGCGCCAGACCGTATCGGGCGGCGTGTCCATCAACGACACGCTGCTGCACATCGCGCAGGACGACCTGCCCTTCGGCGGCGTCGGCGCGAGCGGCATGGGCGCGTACCACGGGGAATACGGCTTCGAGACCTTCTCCAAGCTGAAGCCGATCTTCAGGCAGTCGGCGTTCAACGGCGCTGGGCTGTTCAGGCCGCCCTACGGCAAGACCTTCGCGCGGATGATGAAGCTGCTGGTGCGCTGAACCACCGTGGCCTCGCCGTCCGAATGTGACGGCCATGTGTCGCAATATCGCGACAAAGTTCCCAGCGTATTGCATACCAAAGGTAAAGTTCCGGCCCGAATGGTATTGCGAGTCATTACTATTCTCACGGTCGTGACGCATGTTCCACCTTGGTGAGAACGAAGCGTGCAGCCAGCCAGGCGTTCGTCCGGGCAGCCAAGCAAGAGACACGGCCCACAACAACTCCCGGAGGAATATGACCTACGTCAAAAGCCGCAAGCACTCGCCTGCGCGTTACCTTTCTGGCCGCATGGCCACCACCGCCACCCTGGTCGCCATCGGCTCGGTGTCCGCGCATGCCCAGGGCACGCTGAACGAAGTCCGCGTCGAAGCCTCGACCGACTACAAGGTCGAAAAATCGGCCTCGCCCAAGTTCACGGCCCCGCTGCTGGACACGCCCAAGTCGATCACCGTCATCCCGCAGGAAGTGATCCGCCAGACCGGCGCGACCACGCTGGTCGACGCGCTGCGCACCACGCCCGGCATCACCTTCGGCGCCGGCGAAGGCGGCAACCCCGTGGGCGACCGCCCCTTCATCCGCGGCTTCGACGCACAGAGCGACACCTACGTGGACGGCTTGCGCGACGGCGCGGCGCAGACGCGCGAAATCTTCAACGTGGAATCGGTCGAGGTCGTGAAGGGCCCGAGTTCCGCGTTCGGCGGACGCGGCTCGGCCGGCGGCTCGGTGAACATCATCAGCAAGGCGCCGCAGGCAGAGAACTTCTTCAGCGGCACCGTCGGCCTGGGCACCGATTCCTACCAGCGCGAAACGCTGGACATCAACCGCAAGATCTCCGACAGCGTCGCGGCCCGCCTGAACCTGATGAACTTCAAGTCGGACATCGCCGGGCGCGGTCCGGTCAACGTCAAGCGCTGGGGCGTGGCGCCGAGCGTGACCTTCGGCATGAACTCGCCGACCCAGGTCACGCTGAGCTACTACCACTACGAGACCGACGACCTGCCCGACTCGGGCATCCCCTTCAACAACCCGTTCACCTCGGGTGCCAACCTGAACCGCAACGGCGACGGCCAGCCCATCCCGGTGCCGCGCGGCACCTACTACGGCCTGGTGGGCCGCGACTACCAGCGCACCAAGGTCGACGCCGGCACCGTCGACGTGAAGCACGACTTCGGCGGCGGCCTGGTGCTGCGCAACGTCACGCGCTCGAGCACCTCGACCAACGACTACATCTGGTCCCAGCCCGACGACAGCCGCGGCAACTTCCTGGTCAACGGCAACGTCTGGCGCCGGCCCAACAACCGCGCGTCCGACTCCGAGTCGCTGGTCAACCAGACCAGCCTGACCGGCAAGTTCGAGACCGCCGGCGTCAAGCACAGCTTCACCGCCGGCATCGAACTGGGCAAGGAAGCCACCACCAAGGGCAACTACCTGTTCCTGCAGAACGCGAGAACCGGCTTCGAGACTTATCCGCTCACGGGCGTGAGCGGCCTGAACTGCGCCGTGGGCTCGGGCATCCGCAGCAGCTTCAACTGCACGTCGGCGCTCAGCCCGACGCCATACGACCCGTGGACCGGCGCCATCACCAGGTCGCCGGCGGTGACCGAAGTGAAGACCACCACCAGTTCGGTCTACGCCTTCGACACCATCGAGCTCAACCCGCAGTGGTCGCTGAACCTCGGCCTGCGCTGGGACGACTACAAGACGCGCGCGGTCACGCCGGCCTACATCGCGCCGATCGCGACCACGGCCTCGGTGCCAAGCACCGCTCTCAGCGGCTCGAACAGCGTGGCCGTGGCCGCAGGCCGCATGGTCCCGGGCATCGAGCTGGAGAACAAGGCCTCGTTCCTGAACTACCAGGTCGGCGCGGTCTACAAGCCGGCGCCCAACGGCAGCATCTACGTGTCCTACGGCACTTCGTCGACGCCGCCCGGCACCGACGGCGGTGACGGCGCCGACGGCATCAGCGCGGCCATCCGCAACCTGAAGCCGCAGGAAAGCCGCAGCCTCGAACTCGGCACCAAGTGGGAAGTGCTGGACCGCCGCCTGGTGCTGACCTCGGCGATCTTCCGCACCGACATGAAGAACGCCCGCGTCGTCGCGGCCGACGGCTCGACGCAGAACGTCGGCAAGAAGCGCGTGGAAGGCATCGAGTTCGGCGTGGCCGGCAGCATCACCCGCGACTGGCAGGTGTTCGGCGGCTACACGCACCTGAACGCCAAGCTCACGGACAACGGCTACACGCTGTCGGGCACGACGTACGTCGCCTCGCCGTTCAACGGCAACATGTTCCCGAACACGCCGAAGGACAGCGCGACGCTGTGGACCACCTACACCGTGATGCCCGGCCTCACGATCGGCGGCGGCGCCACCTACGTGAGCAAGCAGTACGGCAACGTCAACAACACGAAGTGGATTCCGTCGTACGTGAAGTACGACGCGATGGTGAGCTACGTGGTCAACAAGAACCTCAGCCTGCAGCTGAACGTCCAGAACCTGACCAACAAGTACTACTTCGACAAGGCCTATGCGTCGCACTACGCGACCGTGGGCGCGGGCCGCTCGGCTTCGCTGACAGCGTCGTTCTCGTTCTGACGCGGCACAGGGCGCCAACGGGTGCCCTTCCGTTCCTCGTGCCGGTCTGGTCCGGAGCATTCATACTCGGCGGCAAGCGCCGGCCATGGATGGCTCCGGCGACCGCACGATGGAACAAAACCTCCCCTTCCTGCAGATCAGGAACCTGCGCACGCGCGGCGCCGGCGCCATCGACCTGAGCGCCTCGCGCGGCGAATGCATCTGCATCCTCGGCAAGTCGGGCTCCGGCAAGAGCGTGTTCCTGCGGCTGGTGGCCGACCTCGACCCCGGTGAAGGCACCGTCACCCTCGACGGCATCGAACGCAAGGCACTGAGCGGCCCCCAATGGCGCCGGCGCGTCGTCTACCAGGCGGCGGAGCCCGCATGGTGGGCGCCCACCGTGGCCGCGCATTTTCCCGAAGCCACCCACGCAAGGCTGGGCGGCTGGATGGAAGAGATCGGCCTTTCCCCCGCCCTGCTCGACACCGAGATTCCCCGCCTCTCGACCGGCGAGCGCCAGCGCCTGGCGCTGCTGCGTTCGCTCGCGCGCGAGCCCGCGGTGCTGCTGCTGGACGAGCCCACCGCATCGCTCGACACCGAATCGACGCTGGTCGTAGAGGCACTGCTGGCCCGCCGGCTGGCGCAGGGCCTGACGATCCTGATGGTCACGCACTCGCGCGAACAGGCCGCGCGCATCGGCCAGCGCTGCTTCGAGATGGCCGACGGCCAGTTGAGGAGCGCGGCATGAACGCCACCATCCACCTCGACGCCACCGACCTGATGCTGGCCACGCTGCTGGTGCTGCTGAACGCCGGCGCCTCGCTGGCGCTGCACCTGCGGCTGCACCGCCAGGTGCTGTGGGCGGCGGCGCGCATGGTCGTGCAGCTGCTGCTGGTGGGGCTGGTGCTGCGCTTCGTGTTCAGCGCGGCGTCGCCGGCGGTCACGCTCACCATCGTCGTGCTGATGATCCTGGCCGCGGCCCGCGAGGTGGCGGTGCGCCCCGCGCACCGGCTGGCGCGCGGCGGCAACTTCCGCATCGGCGCGGCGGCCGTGGGCATATCGAGCGTGGCGACCGTGGTGCTGGCGCTCATGACCGCGATCCGCCCGCAGCCCTGGTACGACCCGCGCTATGCAATACCGCTCATGGGCATCGTGCTGGGCAGCGTGCTCAATTCCGCGAGCCTGGGCCTGGACAGCTTCTTCGAGGGCGTGACCACCGGGCGCGCGCGCATCGAGGCGCAACTGGCGCTGGGCGCGACCATCCACGAGGCGCTGTCGGAACTCACGCGTTCGTCGATACGGCGCGGGATGATCCCGATCATCAACCAGATGTCGGCCGCCGGCGTCATCACCCTGCCCGGCATCATGACCGGCCAGTTGCTGGCGGGCATGGACCCGGTGGAGGCCGCCAAGTACCAGATCCTGCTGCTGTTCCTGCTGACCGGCGCGGGCGGCCTGGCGGCGGCGGGCTCGGTCTACATGGCGGCGCGCTCGATGACCGACGACCGCCAGCGGCTGCGCTCCGACCGCCTGGGCTGAGGCAGGCCTTTTCTGGAGACAACATGGACATGAACACATTGCACATCGGCGTGGTCGGCTGCTCGGCCGAAGGCGCGGCGCTCTGCTATCGCACGCTGTGCGTGGAAGGCGCGCGCTACCTCGGGCAGCCGCATGCGCACCCGGAGGTCTCGGTGCACACGCACTCGCTCGCCGGTTATGTCGACTGCCTCGACCGCGGCGACATCGACGGCGTGGCGCAACTGATGCTGTCCTCCGCGCGCAAGCTCGCGGCAGGCGGCGCCGACTTCCTGATCTGCCCCGACAACACGATCCACCAGGCGATGTACCGCGTGCTGCCGCGATCGCCGCTGCCGTGGCTGCACATTGCCGAAGTGGTGGCGGCGGAAGCTGCGTCGCGCGGTTTTCGCCGCGTGGGCGTGCTGGGCACGCGATGGCTGGTCGACAGCGAGGTCTATCCGCAGGCGCTGTCCGACGCGGGCCTGGTCGCCGTGCGGCTCGATGCGGCGGAGCGCGCCGAAGTCGGCCGCATCATCATGGACGAACTGGTGTGCGGCGTGTTCCGCCCCGAGTCGACGGCGGTGCTCCAGCAGATGACCGAAGCGCTGAAGGCGCGCGGCTGCGATGCCGTCGCGCTCGGCTGCACCGAACTGCCGCTGGTGCTGAACGACGGCAATTCCGCGCTGCCCACGCTCGACTCCACGCGCCTGCTCGCCCACGCGGCATTGCGCCGCGCCACGGCGGGCTGAACACGGCGCGCCGAGGCCGCGTCGGCGCACGCCTCTCAGAACTTGCCGAGCACGTTCAGGAACCAGCCCTTGCTGCGGTAGCTCATGTCGGTGAGGTTGTCCGAGTAGTCGGTGAAGTTGTAGCCCACGCCCACCTTCAGGTTCTCGTTCACGTGGTAGTAGGCCGCCGTGACCCAGCCGTTCTTGCGGTCCTGCAGTTCCCTGGCGCGCAGCGAGCGCCACTCGACCATCCAGTCCCAGTTGCGCACCAGCTTCCAGTCGACGCGCAGCACCGCGAGTTCGGCCGAGCTCTTGAACCACGGCGCGGAGCTGTCGCGGCTCGCGCGCAGGTCGCCGCGCCGCCAGGCGTACTTGCCGCCCAGGGTCCAGCGCTCGTTGAGGTCCCAGGTGGCATCGATGGCGAACACGTGGCTGCGCTGCTGGTAGTCGACGGCGGTGGTCGACACCGTGCCCAGGCTGGAATCGACACCGCTCGACACCACCTGCCCCGGCGACGACAGGTCGTACAGGAAGGTGTACTTGAACAGCAGGTTCAGCCGGTCGTTGAACGCGGGGCGCAGCGCGTAGCCGAGCATGGCCTCGGTGTACTTGGCCGCGGCCAGCACGCCGGTGCTGCTGTCGCTGTCGGCCCAGTTGAACTTGCCGAGCCAGCGC
Organism: Variovorax sp.; assembly: GCF_965279555.1. NCBI lineage: Bacteria > Pseudomonadati > Pseudomonadota > Betaproteobacteria > Burkholderiales > Comamonadaceae > Variovorax > Variovorax sp. The sequence goes on from NZ_OZ257247.1 coordinate 4,442,486, forward strand.
GAGTCGTCGTCCACCTTCCAGGTGAAGGAGTTCTTCAGCAGCCAGCTGTTGCGGGTCTCGGAGGTGGTGCGGTCCTTGCGGTACTCCAGGCCGCCGCTGTACTTCAGGCGTTCGCTCGAATAGCCGGTGGTGAAGGCGACGGCCTCGCGGCGCGTGGCGCCCAGCGTCTCGGCGCCGACCCAGCCGTTCTCGAAGTTCACGCCGAATGTCCAGCGCGTGTCGGGCGCGTACTGCACGCCGTAGGCATGCGTGAGGCCCGGCTGCGTGCCGGTGGCCTGGCGGTGCTCGGTGAATATCGTGAGGCCGTCGCCCACGCGCGAACGCACGCCCGTCACCAGGGTGCCGCCGCGGCCGATGAGGTTCTCGTCGGTGCGGCCGGTGTCGGACACGTAGGTCATGTAGAGGTTGGAGCGGTCGTCGTACTGGTAGTCGACGCCGGCCTTGCCCGCGAAGCCGCCGTCGCCGGTGGACAGCTCGCCGCGCAGCGCCAGCTTGTCATTGACGCGGTAGCGCCCGCCGAAGCCCAGGCGGTCGTTCTCCAGCCGCGTGCCGGTGCGCCGCAGCGTCTTCTGCGTGAAGCCGTAGGCGCTCCAGCGGTCGCTGCCGGTGTATTCGAGTTGCACGGCGGCGTCGGCGCGCTCGCCTGACACCGCCTGCGTGGTCGGCAATGACGGGCTGGTGATGAGCGCGTCGCCGGTCTTTTCGTCGTAGCGCAGGCCCAGGCCCAGCTTCCACTCGGGCGTCAGGGCCAGCGAGTACTGCGCGTCGAACACGCTGCTGTTGTAGCCGTCGCGCTCGTCGCGGCGGTCGGCCTTCAGGCGCAGCTCGCCGTTCTCGGCCTTCTCGCCGAAGGGCACGGTGGCCTGCACGCCGACCTGGCGCGTGGCGTTGCTCGCGTACTGGCCCGGCGCGGAGAAGCCGGCGTCGCGCGACTGCGCATAGGCGCTCACGCGCCCGCCGCCGCGAATGTCGAAGTCGCCCAGGTCGGCCTGGCCTTCGAGGCGCCAGGCGCTGGCGTTGCCGGTGGGGCCGTTGCCCAGCGTGTTGCCGACCGCGCCGTTGCGGCCGGTGAAGCTGAAGCCGCCGTCCATCGAGTCGAGCTGGCCGGTGCCCGGGCCCTTGCTGCGCGCGAACTCGCCCTTGAAGTAGGTGTTCTCGGTCTTGCGCAGCGTGAGGTCGACGCCGGCCAGGCGCTGGTCGCCGCCGATCTGGTCCTGGCGCGACGCGGTCACGCCCACGCCCACGTGGTCGTTGGCCCACCACGAGACACGGCCGCCCACGGCGAGCGTGTCGAGCGAGGTGGTGAGCGGCGTGTATTCGTAGTCCACCACCAGGTAGGTCGGCATGCCGGTGAAGCCGCCGGCGCGCACCAGCGAGCCGTCGTCCGACAGGCTGGGCAGCGGCGCCGACAGCAGCACGCGGCCCTGCAGGTAGTCGATCTCGTAGTCGGAACTTGGCACGAGCTGCGTGCGCTTGAGCACGAAGCCGGAGTCCTTGTCGCGGATTTCCAGCGTCACGCGCTCGGCGCCGCGCGTGATGTCCTGGTTGCGCAGGTAGTAGAGCGAGCCGCCGGTGCCGCGGAATTCCTCGCGCGCGGCCAGCGTGCCGGGCTCGGCCGCGAAGGTGTCGATCTTCAGGCGCGCCTCGCCGAACGAGGTCGACTCCTCGCCCAGGTAGCGGCCATGGAAGCCGTAGAGGCCGCGGCTCACGCGGGTGAGTTCGGTGTCGCCGAAGTTGAGCTTGAAGTTGCCCCACATCGCCTGCGAGCGGCCATCGTCCACGCGCAGGTAGAAGCGGCCCTGCGTGGGCGCGTCCTGGATGGCGGTGGAGTCGTCGCCGAAGGTGCTCCACGAATCCTCCGGGTCGAAGCGGCGGAACAGCGAGGTCGGGTCCTTGCGGTCGAGGTTGCGGAACAGCTCCTTGAGCGGGCGCTCCTCGGTGTCGACGCTGGCCGTCAGCGTCCAGCGGTCGTTGAGCTGGCCCTTGGCATAGCCGGCGATGCGGCCTTCGCTCCAGCCGCCGCCACCGTAGCGGTTCTTGTCGTTGGTCATGATCGCGGCCGGGCCGCTCACGCTGTTGCTGCCCACGGTGAGGTCGGCCTGCCCGACGAAGAACCAGTCGCTCGCGGGCAGCTCGAAGTCGCGGCGATAGGCGCGCGTGGCGCCCTGCGCGTCGGTGACTGCGATCTCGCCGGTCTGCACGCGGCGCGGCACCAGCTGCTGGAACACGAAGCGCCCGCTCTCGTCCACCGGCACCGCGAAGCCCAGCGCGCGCACCGTCTCGCCGGGGCGGATGGCCGCGCCGCTGGCGGTGACGGTGCCGGCGGCGAGCGGAATGTTGGCAATGGCGATGTTGTTCATGCCATAGCCGCGCAGCAGCTCGCGCGCCGGGTCGGGCGGCGTGCCGGTCTCGGGCCTGTGGCGCTGGGCCAGCGTGAGCGAGAGATCGTCGGTCTCGTCGAAGCGCCCCTGGCGGTCGTACACGCGCACGCGGTAATACAGCTTGCCGCTCGCACCTTCGGCGAGGCGGTTCAACAGCCCTTCGGGCACCTGCCATTCGCCGCGCAATGCGGCGTCCAGCGGCACGGTCGCGACCAGGCGGCGCTGCATCGCCTCGTTGGCGGTGAACACGCGCAGCTCGGCCTTCGAGGTGAACAGCAGGTAGTTGCTGTAGCCGGCAAAGCGCACGGTGTCGCCTGCCACGACCGTGGTGGGCCAGGCGCTGGCGCTCAGGCGGCGCGGCTGGGAAAGGTTGTCGTACTGCAGGCGCAGCTGGTTGCGCTCGAGCTGCACGTCGACGCAGCGCTGGCGGTCGGCGCTGTTGGTGCCGTCGCCGGCAGCGGCCTTGCCGTCGGCCGTGAGCAGCTGGCCGTCCACGCTCAGGCGCAGCGGCGCGTCGTCGGTGCCGAAGGCAGTGAATGTGCGACACACGCCGGGGTCGGCCACTGCCGGCGCGGGTGCGACAGCGACGGGCGCGTCGCGCCAGTACACGCGCACTTCGACGCGGCGGTTGGCGGCCCAGTTGGCCGGGTCGGTGGCGGGTGTGGCCACGGGCACGTCGGGTCCGCGCGAGGTGGCGGCCGCTGCGTCTTCGGGCAGGCCGAGGCGCTGCGTGAGGTAGCGCGCCACCTGCCGCGCGCGCGCCAGCCCCAGTGCATGGTTGTCGGCGAAGCGTTCGCGCGACTTCGCACTCAGCGCCTGCGTGTCGGTGTGGCCGACGATCTCGAAGCGCAGGCCGTCGCGGCCCTTCACCTGTTCGGCGATGCGGTCGAGCTGCGCGCGGTCTGCCGGCGCGAGCCCGTCGGCGCCCGATTCGAAATGCGGCACTCCGGTGTCGCTGCGCTCGGCGCCCGGCACGGGCGGCGGCGTCGGGCCTGCGGCTACAACCGCCGCGCTCGCGTCGCCCAGCACGAAGGTGGCCTTGGGCAGCTCGCGCTCGCTGCTGCGCGGCAGGCGGCGTGCGCCGTCGATGTCCACGGCGCGCGGGTCGGCCGCGGCCTGGTCGTGCATGCGGCCGCGCACGGCCGACTCCTGCGCGTCCGCGAGCCCCATGCCCATGCAGGCGGCGGTGACGGCGCCCGCGAGGGCGATGCGCTTGGGTAGCTTTCTTTTCATGTCGGCTCGCTGGCTCGGGTTCTGTGCGAAGGGGCGGGTCATGGCTTGCTGCCCTCCTGCGTGGCGGCGGGCACCAGTTCGACCTCGACGTCGAGGTTGAACAGCGGCGGCGCATTGCCGTCGGCGCGGGCGCGCTGTTCGCCCAGCTGCTTCCAGCGCGCGAGCACCGCGGCCTTCACCGCGTCGGTGCGCTGGCGGCCCAGCGATGCGGGCTCGCCGGGCGCGGCGCGGTAGGCCAGCCGCAGCACCGATGTCTTCTCGGCCAGCACGCTCACCGTGCGGTCGAGTTCGGGCACGAAGCCGGCGCGCAGCGCGGCGCCGCCGTCCTCGAAGGCCGCGCCCTGCAGCGCGAGCCGCACCACGCGGTGCACGGTGGCGCCGAAGTTGACCTTCAGCACCTTGCCGCGCGTGGCGCGCTCGGCCGCCGGGTTCTCGCTGGTGGTGCGATAGCCCGAAGGCAGCGTGCGCTCGTCGAGCTTCAGCACCAGGTTGCTGCCGGTGCCTTCCTTCGGGATGGCGGCACAGGCGATGTGGTAGCGGCCCTCGGCGTCGGTGGTCACCAGCACGCCGTTGACGGTGGCGATGCGCACGTTCGCGATGCCTGGCTCGCCCTCGTCCTGGTAGCCGTTGGCGTTCCTGTCGTCGTAGACCTTGCCGATCACGTCGGTGCAGTCGAACAGCGCGTCGGGCACTACGCGCACGGTGGCGGTGGCCAGGTTCGACAAGGTGCGCCCGCCCACGCCCTGCGTGGCGACGACCTGGTTGACGAACTCGCCCTCGCCCACGCCGACCCCCACGCCCGCGACCATCAGGTATTCCTTGGTCTCGTTGGGCGCGAAGTTCTGGCCGGGCACCACCAGCTGGCGGCCGTTGAGCTGCGGCACCACCGGCAGCGCCACGCCGCCGGGCAGGCTGCGCACGGTGAGCGAGCCCGGCACGTAGCGGAAGCCCGGCGGCAGCGTGTCGACCACGGCCACGCCCGGCACGGGGTTGCCGCGCGTGTTGCGCGCCGTGATGCGGTACGGCAGCAGCTCGCCCTTCTTCACGGTGAGCTTCGAGGTGGTCTTGCGCAGCTCGATGAGCGTGGCGTCCGACGGGTCCAGCGGGATGTTGTTGGCCACCACGTGCTGGCCGCCGCCGCCCGGCATCTGGAACACCATGTAGTAGCCCGCGCCCGGCACCAGCGCCGCGCCGGGGCTCACCACGCAGGGGTTGGTCTGCGAGGGCGCCGGGCCGTTGGGCGGCGGCGAGCACGACTGCGTGCCCAGCGCGCCGGCGGCCGCCGGGTAGATCGACGACGGCAGGTAGTTGCCCGGCGGCGTGACCACCAGGCGGTACTCGCCGGCCGGCGCGCCCGGCAGCACGAAGAAGTCGTAATAGCCCGACGGGCCGGTCGTGTAGCTGTCGCGGCCGTCGAACAGGTGCTGCGCGGGGTCGAAGCCGGGCGGGCCCACCAGTCGCACCACCGCGCCGGGCACGGGCGTGCCGCTGACGCTGTCGTACACCACGCCGCCCGGGTCGTACGGCAGGTCCTGCTTCTGCACGTTGGCGCCCGGGTTCACGCGCACCTTGATGGTGAAGCGCGGATCGCTCGGCGAAGGCGTGGGGTACGGACCGCCGGCGCCGTTCTGCGATGCATCGGTCGGCCACACGCCGCCCACGTAGCGGCCGTCGGGCGAGCGGAAGCGCACGCGGTATTCGCCCGGCACGAGGTCGCCGAAGCGGTAGCCGCCGTCGGCCGCGGTGGTCACGCTGTAGAGCACGGTGGCCGCGTTCTCGGCGCAGGCGTTGCCGCCGTCGGCGCAGCGCAGCAGCTCCACGGTCCAGCCTTCGCCGTTGCCCTCGCCCGAATCGCGGCTGCGGTTGTGGTTCTGGTCGAACCACACGTTGCCGGTGAGCGAGGCGGGCTGGCTGCTGTGCTCGGTGAAGTCGTAGCCGGTGCCGCGCGCGTCGAGCCCCGTGATGTTCACGCGGATCTGGTTCGGGCCCTGCGCGGTGCCGCCCAGGGTGCCGGGCACGGCGATGCCGTCCTCGTAGCCGGCGGGCTGCGTCTCGGTGACGGTGTAGCCGCCGCTTCCGGGCAGCGGCAGGCCGGGCAGCTCGTAGCGGCCGTTGGCGTCGGTGACGGCGGTGCGCGTCACCGGCTGGCCCGCCGCGTCGGTGCCGGTGAGCGTGATGGTCACGCCCGGAATGGGCAAGTCCTGCGGCTCGCGCGTGCCGTTGCGGTTGGCGTCGTTGTAGACGGTGCCCGCCAGCGATGCGCCGCGCTCGCCGAAGTTGTAGTTGTCGCCGTTGCCGCCGCGGTAGGCGATGGCGCCGATGACGTCGTTGCCCAGCGTGCCGCTGGGCACGCCGTCGAGCGTGCCCACGGCATCGAGTCCGTCGGCATAGGTCACGGGCTGTGTCTCGCGGATGGTGTAGCCCGCGGCGTCGGCCGGCAGCAGGCCGGTGAAGACGTAGCGGCCGGTGGCGTCTGTGACGACCGTGGCGTTCACCGCCAGGCCGCTGGCCGAGCGGCCGGTCAGCGTGAGCGTGACGCCGGCAATGCCGGGCTCGCCGGCCTGGCGCACGCCGTCGTTGTTGTTGTCGACGTACACCCAGCCCGCGATCTGGCCGCCGCGCTCGCCGAAGTTGTAGTCGATGCCCACGTCTTCCGACACCAGCGCGATGCCACCGAAACGGTCGTTCACGTTGCCCGGGTTGGCCACGCCGCGCGGGGCGCCGTTCACGGTGCCGAGCGACTCGGGGCCGTCGGCCACGCCGGCGGGTTGCGTCTCGTCGATCTGGTAGGTGCCGGGCACGAGCTTGTCGAACAGGTAGCCGCCGTCGGCGCCGGTCTGCACCGTGCGGTCCACGGCGTTGCCCAGGAAGTCGGTGCCGGTGACGCGCACCGTGGTGCCGGCGATGCCGGGCTCGCCGCTGTCGCGCACGCCGTTCGACGGCGCCACGTCGGCATACACGTAGCCGGCCAGGCTCGCGGGCTTCACGGCCGAGAAGTTGTTGCCGGCCGAGCCCGCGCCCACCGCGCCGAGCACGATGTTCTGGATCACGTTGGCGGTCGAGCCGTTGGGCCCGTTGCTCACGCCGCTGCCGCCGGTGGGTACGCTGCCCGCCGTGCTGCCCGCGCCGCTGACGTTGCCGGCGCGCGTGATGCCGGGCTCGTAGCCCTGCGGCCGCGTCTCGGTCACGGTGTAGGTGCCGGGCGCCAGGTTCGGGAAGCTGTAGTCGCCGTTGCCGTCGGTGGTGGTGGTGCGCGTGACGCTCTGGCCGTTCACGTCGGTGCCCGTGAGCGTGATGGTCACGCCCGCGATGCCCGGCTCGCCCGGCGTGTTCTGCGCGCCGTTGCCGTTGCGGTCGTAGTACACGCGGCCCGAGATGCCGCCGGGCAGCAGCTCGCCGAAGTAGTACTCGCCCTGCACCAGCGGCACGTTGGTGCCCGAGACGGTCACGCCGGTGATGGCGTTGCCGCCGGCCTGCGGAGTGCCCGGTTGCCCGTTGTTGTTGGCCTTGCCCGGCGCATAGTTGGCCGGCTGCGTCTCGGTGATGGCGTAGCCGCCGGCGCCCGAAGGCGGCACGTTGCGGAACTCGTAGCCGCCGTCCACGCCGGTGGCCACCGCCACGATGTTCACCGCGTTGCCAGCGGCGTCGGTGCCCGTGAGGCGCAGTTCCACGTTCGGAATGCCGGTGTCGCCGGCCTGCGGCACGCCGTCGTTGTTGGCGTCCACGAACACGCGCACGCTGATGCGGCTGAGCAGCTCGCCGAAGTCGTAGCCGGTGGCGTTCACGTTGGAACGCAAGGCGATGGCGCTCACCACGTCGTTGCCTGCCGTGCCGCCGGCCGTGCCGGCCGCGTCGCTGCCGTCGGCGAAGCCCGCGGGCTGGGTTTCGGTCAGCGTGTAGTTGCCGGGCGTGAGGCTGCCGAAGGCGTAGTTGCCGGTGCCGGTGGCCGTGGTGGTGGTCTTCGACACCGGATTGCCGAACATGTCGGTGCCGGTGAGCGTGACGGTCACGCCCGCGATGCCGGGGTCGCCCGCGCTCGCGGCGTTGTTGTAGTCGGCGTCCTGGTAGACGCGGCCGGCCAGCCTGGACGCGCGCACCTCGCCGAAGTTGTTGGCGGACGAGGTACCGCCGGTGCCGAGCACGATGCTGTCGATGCGGTTGGCGTTGGAGCCGTTCGGGCCGCTGGTGACGCCGGCGCCGCCGGTGGGCACGCTGCCTTGCGCGCTGCCCACGCCGGTGACGCTTCCCGCGCGGGTGATGCCCGGCAGGTACGCGGCGGGCTGGTCCTCGACCACGTTGTAGGTGCCGGCGGGCACGGTGAAGCCCCAGTTGCCGTTGCTGTCCGTGGTGGTGACCAGCGAGACGGCATTGCCCAGGCTGTCGGTGCCGGTCAGGCGCATGGTGACACCGGCAATGCCGGACTCGTCGCCGTCGACCTGGCCGTTGCCGTTCAGGTCTTCATAGACGCGGCCGGACAGTGCGCTGTTCTGCACCGTGACCCGGCCTTCGTTGAAGTTGTTGCCGGCGTTGGGGTCGGCGCCGCCGTTGGTGTCGCCCGAGCCGGTGGTGACGATGTGCGCGCGGTTGACGATGTCCGTGCCGTTGGCCGGCGGATTGCCGCTCGCGAAGCGCACCGGAATGCGCACGGTGGCTGTGCCGTTGGCGGGCATCGACGTGATCGCGCAAGCCACCGCCGTGCCGCCGGAGGCGCCGGTGCAGGTGGGCGCCGCGGGCGTGAAGCTGCCGCCGGTCACGGTGAACACGGGCGTGCCGTCCAGCACCAGGGCCGTGGGCAGCGTGTCGGTGAAGCTGGTGGTCTCGGCGCTGTCGGGGCCGTTGTTGCGCAGCTGCACGAACCAGTCGAATGGCTGGCCCGACGACGCGGTCGCCAGCGGCGTGCTGGTGCCCTTGACCACGGCCGCCTTCGAGACCACCTGCACGTCGGCCTTGAAGCGGAAGGTGGTGTTCTCCGCCACCGTGTTGTTGCCCTGCACCGCGTCGTAGACGTTGCGCGCGGCATCGAAGAAATCGACCTTGGCGTTGTTCTGGAAAGTGCCGCGCGACACACCGCGCAGCACCACTCGGAACTGCAGCGAATTGATGTCGCCGGTGGCGGTGGCGCCGGCGCCGCCCAGCGTTGGAATGGTGAACACCACCTGCCCGCCGGCCGAGCCGATGGCCGCGCCGCTGGCCAGCGCGTAGCTGGTGCCTGCCGGCGCATCAGTCGGAATGCTCACCGACACCAGCGTGGGCGCTGCCTCGCCGTTCGGGCCGGGCAGCGGCAGGAGGTCGATCATGCGCACGTCTTCCGCGGTCGACGCGCTGTTGTTCGACACCGTGATGGTGTAGCCCACGTCGTCGCCCACGTTCACCGGATCGACGTCGTCGCGCTTGGTGACCACGAGGTCGTACACCGGCGCGGTGACAGCGGCCGGCGCGGAGGCGTCGTTGTTGCCCGTGCTGAGCTCCGGCGTTGCCGTGGAGATATGTACGTTGTTGGTCACCGTGGTGCCGTTGAGCACGTACAGCGGACGCACGCGCACCGTGACGGTCTGCTGCACGTTGCGGTCGAGCGAGGTCCAGGCGCACTCGAGCTGGTTGTTGGTGGTGCCGGTGCCCGTGGGTTGCGTGGTGCTGGGCTTCGTGTTGCAACTGCCTCCGCCCGATGCGTCGGCCGAGATGAACATCAGCCCCGCCGGCAGCGTGTCGACCACGTGCACGTCGTAGGCGCGGCTGAGGCTGCCTTGCGCCAGGCTCTGGTTGCGTGCCGTGAGCGTGTAGGTGAGCAGCTGGCCGACCGGCACAGAACCGGGGCTGGCCGACTTGGTGACCACCACGTCGCTGCGCGCAAGCAGGTAGGCGATGGTGCTGCCGTCGTTGTTGGCCAGGTTGGGGTCGGCCGGCGTGGCCGCCACGGCGCGCGCCGTGTTGTTGATCTGGAAGCCGTGATCGGTGGCCGATGCGCCGTCACCGTAGTGCCTGGCGACGACCTGGATCACCGGGCACAGCGGCAAGGCGCTGGCGGGATCGGTGCTGGCGCGGCACACCGGCAGGATCGACAGCGTGCACCCGGAGAGCGAGGCGCTGCCGAAGCCGCCGCCGTTGGCCGGCAGCGCGCAGGTGCCGCTGAAGGTGCCGCCGTTGGCCGTCTGCGAGACGCTGCCGGCGCCGATCACCTGTGCGAAGGTGTCGGTGACGACGACGCTCTGCGCCTCGGAGGGGCCGTCGTTCACCACCTCGATCTGCCACGTGATGTCCTGGCCCGCGATCTGGCGGTTGCCGGCGCTGTCGCCGATGCCCACCACGCGCTTGAGCACTCTCACGTCGGCGGCGGTGGCGTTGTCGTTCACGCCGGTGCCAAGGCTCACGCAGTCGTTGCCGGTGTTGCCGTCGGGGTCGGCGCCGAGCGTGGGCGCGGCGGCGGGCAGCGCCACGTTCACGCACATGCTGTTGACGACCTGGCCGCCAGCCGGCGGCAGCGCCGGGATGGTGGCGTTCACGATGATGTAGCCGCCGTTGCGCGCGCTGCTGCCATTCGACTGGTCCACGCCGATGTCGGCCGTGAGCGTGCGCGTGCAGGTCACCGTCGCGGGGCCGGGCACGGGCACGGCGGGCGTAGGGTTGACGGTGGCGCCGCCCTTGGTGACCGTGCAGGTGTAGCCATCGCGCTGCGTGACGCTGTTGATCTGCACGCCGGCAGGCACGTCGTCCACCAGCTGGATGGTGCTTCCCGCCAGCAGGCGCGTGCCGCCCAGGTTGGTGCTGCCGACCTGGTAGTCGAAGGCCTGGCCCAGCGGCACGTTGTTCTGCGGCCAGCTGCGGCGCTTGTCGGCGCGGAAGTCGGCGGAAGAAGGCGCCACGTCGACCGGCACGCTGCCGGTGGCCGAACTGACGATGGGGCCGGTCGCGTTCACCGTAGCTTCGTTGACGACGCCGGTGCCGGCAGTCATGGCGATGACCGGCACCAGGATGTCGCCGAGCGCCACGCTGGCGCCGTTGTTGCCACCGATGTTGCTGCGCGTGCAGCTCACCGTCTGGCCGCTGACGGAGCAGTTCCAGCCGGCGGGCGGGTTGATCGGCGGCTGGATCGTAAAGTTGGCGGGGATGGTGTCGGTCAGCGTCACGCCGGTGGGCGGGCTGCCGCTGAAGCTGGGGCTCAGCTTGAAGTTGAAGTGCTGGCCGACCAGCACCTGGCCGCCGTCATGGCTCTTGGCGAGCGCCAGCACGTAGCCGGCAGTCACGGTGGTGTTGGCCGTGGCGCTGTTGTTGGTGGAAACGCCGTCGCCCACCGAGCCCGCCGGCTCCACGGCCGGCTGGTGCGTGATGGTTGAGCCCGCTCCCGCGGTGACCACGCCGTTGATGCTGAAGGTGCGCGTGTTGCTGCCCGCCGCCGCCGGCGTGGCCGGCACGTTGCAGGTCAGCTGGCTGCCGCTGACCGAGCAGCCCGACGGCAGGCCGGTGCCCGAGACCGTCAGGCCCGTGGGAATGGGATAGGTCAGCGTCGAGCCGGTGCTGGTGTCCGGGCCGTTGTTGGTGACCGTGAAGACGATCGGCACCGTCGAGCCGCTCGGCGCGGTGGCGGGCGCGTTGATGGACACCGCCACGTCGGCGCCCTGGTTCACGGTGATGGCCTTGGTCTCGCTGGCGCCGCCGCCGCTGGGCGTGGCGGTCACGATCAGCGTGCCCTGCGTTTGCGTGCGCAGCAGCACCTCGAAGTCGAGCCGCTCGTTGGCCGCGAGCGTGATGCCCGAGCAGGTCAGCGTGCCCTCTCCGGCCGAACCCACGGCCACGTTGGCGGTGCAAGTGCCCGAGGGGACCGCGGCGGTGCCCATGTAGATGGCGTTCGCGGGGATCGTGTAGGTGAACGAGGCCCCGGGCGCGTCGATCGGCAGGCTGTCGGTGTCGGCGATGGTGACCGTGCTGGTGACCGTGCCGCCGGCGGGAAGAATGTCGGGGTCGTGGACCAGGCTCGATATCTGGGGCACGGCATGCGCGGCCGCCGCGAGCAACAGCCCCGCGAGCGGCACGGCAAGGCGTGCCAGCCCTCGCCGCCAGCGGCCCGAGAGCGCCTGCGCGGAGTTGGAAAACAGGTCGCGTCGCGCCGACGCGACCGGCAGATTCGATGGGGTCCTGGACATCCCGTCCCTCGTGATGGCTCTGATGGACCGGGCACCGACCATTTACAGGTGCGCCGCTCGATGCGGCGAGGTGCTCCGGAAAGTGCGGGAGTCTCGAAGCGCTCTCCGGGAGCGGCTTTTGGGATTCAGGACAAAAGGTTTGCTTTGGATGACATTTGTTTACGAATGCAACGTAACGTGAACTTAGTCACATGGCATTTCCGGCCTGTTCCCATACGCTCAGTCGCATGTCTTACTGGTCGACCACACCCCCCCGGCGCGCGCACATCCTTGTCATCGACGACAACATCGAGGAGCTGCAGTTGCTGCTGGGCGCGCTGCGCGGTGCGGGCCACCGCATCAGCCTTGCGTTCGATGCGCTGCAGGGCTACCGCCGTGTCACCGCGCTGCAGCCGGACCTCGTGCTGCTGGACGTGCGCATGGGCACGACCGACGGCTTCACGACCTGCAGGCTGCTGAAGGCCGACAGCGCGACCGCGCGCATTCCGGTGATCTTCCTGACCTCGTCGAGCGCCGTGGACGAACGCATCACCGGCCTGCGCGAGGGCGCGGTCGACTACATCCTCAAGCCCTTCGACCCGGCCGAAGTGCTGGCGCGCGTGGCGGTGCACCTGGCGCTGGCCAGCAGCAGCACCCATGCACAGCAGTGCATGGCACAGGCCGAGAGCGTGCTGGAGAACGCGCGCGCGGACAACGCCGACCGCGTGATCGCGCAGGCGACCGAACGGCTGGTGCTGTCGGATCTTGCGAACGTGCCCGCGCTGCCCGAGCTGGCGGCACGCGTGGGCACGCACGAGAAGCGGCTGACGCGCGCATTCCGCGAGCAGACCGGGCGCACCGTGTACGAGTTCGTGCGCGAGATGCGGCTGGCCGAGGCACAACGGCTGCTGTCGAGCTCCGCGCTCAACATGGAAGAAGTGGCGCATGCGGTGGGGTTCTCCGGCGCGGCCAATTTCTCGACCGCGTTCCGCGAGCGGTTCGGGCTCACGCCCTCGTCCTATCGCAACGCACGAGCGGCTCGGCCGATGCCGGCGCAGTCGGCCTGAGGCGGCGGCGGTGGCGATCCGCTGCATCGCCGCCGCCCTGCTGCTGTGCGCGGCCTCCTGGCTCGCGGGCCCGGCGGACGCGGCCACGCTGCGGATAGACGATGCGGCCACGCTGCCGCTCGTGCTCGACGAGGAAGTCGAGCTGCTGGAAGACCCCGGCGGACAGCTCTCGCGCGAAGACGCGGACGCCTCGACCCGCTTCCAGCCCGGCACGCATGTGCAGATGCGCCAGGGCTTCACGAACTCTGCCTTCTGGCTGCGCCTGGCCGTCGTGAACGACACCGGCACGGTGCAGCCGCTGCGCCTGGTGCTGAACGCCACGTGGCTGCAGCACGTCGACTTCCACATGCAACGCGGCAACGGCACGGCAGCCGCAAGAGCTGCGTGGGTGCACGAGCAAGCCGGCGTGTCGGTGCCGCTGCATGGCGACCGGGACCGCGTGCCCACGCTGTCGCTCGACCTGCAGCCCGGCGAGCAGGCACGCTTGCTGGTGCGGGTGCAAAGCCACAGCAACCTCAAGTTCGCCCCGCAGCTGCACACGGCCGACGGCTGGCGCGAAGCCGAGAGCTGCCACGCGCTGCTCGATGGCCTGCTGATCGGCGGACTGCTGGTGCTTGCCGTGTATTCGCTCACGCTGTGGCTCATCTCGCGCAACCCGCTGATGGCCTCGCAGAGCCTGGGCTTCACGCTGGTGGCGCTGTACGAGGCCACCTACCGCGGCCACGCGCGGATCGCGCTGTGGCCCGACAGCATCGACTGGAGCTACCGCGCGGCCGGCGTGGTGGCCGGCTGCAGCGTGCTGAGCCTGCTGCTGTACCTGCACGTGCTGTCGCGCCGCGGACCGGTGCGCCCGCCAGGGCTGCCCGTCATCGCGGTGCTGGCCGCGAGCCAGGTCGTCGCGGTGCTGGGCACGCTGCTCGGGCCTTACGCGCCCTTCGCGCGCCTCGGCAACCTGACCGTGCTGCTGCTGGTGTTCACACTCACTGCGAGCAGCTTCTTCTACATGCGGCGCGCGGGCCCGGGCGGCAAGCTGGCGTTCCCGGTGATGACCATCATCATGGTCGGCGTGTGCCTGCGGCTGACCGAGCTTTCGCTGCCCACGCACATGCTGCCCGGCTTCGACGCCTATGCACTGGGCTTCCCCGGCATGCTGGTGGGCCTGGTCGCACTCTCTTCCTGGACGCACCATCTCTCGCGCCAGCAGCACCTCGCGCAGCGCACGCTGGTGCTCTGGCAGGCCGACGAACAGCAACGCCTGCGCGACGAAGTGGCGCGCAAGACCCACGCGCTGAACGCCGCGCTCGAGCAGGCCGAGCACCAGGCGCGCGAACAGACACGACTCATGGCCTACGTGAGCCACGACCTGCGCGCGCCGCTCGCGACCATCATCGGCCACGTGCGGATGCTGCGCGACGAAATGCCGCATCCGCCGGAGCGGCTGCAAGCCATCGAACGCAGCGCGACCTACCAGCTCTCGCTGATCAACGACCTGCTCGACTACGCAAAGGGCGAGCTGCTGCCGTTCTCCTTCGAGCTGCGACCGGTGCGCCTGCAGGCGCTGCTCGACGACATCGCCCAGTACGCCGACACGCTCGCACAGCGGCGCAACAACGCATTCGAACTCGAGGTGCAAGGCGCCCTGCCGCGTACGGTGCTGATCGACTGCAAGCGCTTTCACCAGTTGCTGCTCAACCTGCTGTCGAACGCCGCGAAGTTCACGCACGGCGGAAAGATCGGCCTGCGCGTGCGGGCACGGCCGCGCGCCGACTCCTGGCGGCTGCAATTCGAGGTGTGGGACAGCGGCTGCGGCATCGACCTGAACGAGCAGGCGCACATCCGCCAGGCCTTTGCACAGGGCGCACCCAGCGCGAGCGGCAACGGGCTGGGGCTGGTCATCGCGCGGCGCATCGTGCAGCGCATGGGCGGGCGCCTGCTGCTAATGAGCCACCCGAACCTGGGCACGCGCGTGCGCTTCTCGGTGATCGTGAAGGATGCGCCGGAGGAGCCGCGTTCCGTTGCCACCCAGGCACCGCCGCAGCCGCTTCAGTCATCGCGCCTGCGGCTGCGCCGTCCGCCGACGCCCGTGCCGACCGTCGCGCCGCTGCCCGCCGCGGTACGCGCCGAACTCGAGACGTTCGCGCGCGATGGCCGCTGGACCGACCTGCATGAATGGGCCGACCGGCTGGAGGCGGCCGATTCACGCCATGAGGCACTGGTCGATGCGGTGCGGCAGGCGCTCGACCGGCTGGACTTCGAGCACATCCGCCTGCTGGCTCGCGCGACACCGAAGCTGTGAGCGCCCCGGCGCGGGCTTTGCACGCGGCGAAGCCTCTGTTTAGTATGCAAGGACCTCATTTCCAGGAGCCTTCATGCACGACATCGCCGCTCTCCAGAGACTGCTGGACACGCTGTTCCCCGGCCTGATGGGCGTGCGCCTCACGGCGCTCGAACCCGACCGTGTGGTCGCGCAGATGGAGGTGCGGCCCGACCTGTGCACGGCCGGCGGCATCCTGCACGGCGGCGCCTACATGGCCTTCGCGGACACGCTGGGCGCCGTCGGCACCATCGTCAACCTGGCGGAAGGCAAGCGCACGACCACCACCGATTCGAGCACCAAGTTCATCGCCGGCGCGCGTGTGGGCAGCATCGTCACCGGCACCAGCGTCGCGCTGCATCGTGGGCGCACGACCATGGTCTGGCAGACCACCGTCACCAATGCGGACGGCAAGCTGTGCGCCGTCGTCACGCAGACGCAACTGGTGCTCGAAGGGGCGGGGTGACGCCTTCCGCCGCTTCGGGCGTTTCTGGCGTTTCTGGCGTCTGGGGCGAATGGTTCGCCGCGTAGCGTTCGAGGAACAGGTAGAGCGCCAGCCCGCCGGCCAGCGGCAGCAGATAGTAGAGCGCGCGGTAGGCCAGCACCGCGCCCATCAGCGCGCCCTGCTTCACGCTCCCCGAGAGCAGCGCCAGGTACACCGCCTCCAGCACGCCGAGGCCGGCGGGAATCGGCGTCAGCACGCCGACGATGGACGCGGCGAGCAGCACGCCCAGCGTGGTGCCATAAGGCACCTTTTGCCCGAGCAGCAGATACATGGCGGCGCCCATCAACGCCCAATTGGTGGTGGACAGCGCGAGCTGCACCACCGCCAGGCGCGCGGCCGGCAACTGAAGGCGTCGGCCCCTGAAGCGCCATTCACGCCCGCGCGCCAGCGCACAGGCCGCGACATACGCCAATGCCAGCAGGATCATCGCCACGCCCAGCAGCCGCAGCGTTCCCTCGCCGATGTGCGCCTGGCTGGGCGGCACGATGGCCCCCGCCGCGAAAAGGCCGCCCGCGAGCAAGCCGTAGCCAAGCCAGTTGGTCGCGAGACTCAGGCCGACGATCTGCGCCACCGTGGCGTCGTCGAGACCGGCACGCGCATAGAGACGCGCCCGCATCGCGATGCCGCCGACCAAGGATCCGAGGTTGAGGTTGAACGCGTAGCTCGTCACGGCGATCGCCCATGTGCGCCAGTACGGCAGGCGATGGCGCAGATGGCGCTTGCCGATCAGGTCGAAGCATCCGTAGAGCGCGTGGCTCGCTGTCGCGAGACCGAGCACCGCGAGCAGCAGCAAAGGCGAGTAACGCTGGAGTGCCTGCCACGCGCCGGCCCAGTCGATCTTGTGCGCGCGGGAGAGGAGCAGGCCCAGCACGGCGATGCCGAACAAGGGCAACGCCCAACGCCTGCAGCGTTGCCAGATCGTGCTGCCCGCCGCGGGCGCAGGGACATCGGCAATGGCGGCCGAGTGGGTGTTCATGGCGACAGGAGACCGGCGGCTCAGGGCTTGGCGGGCTTGTCGCTTTTCTCGGCGGTCTTGTGCTCGGCCAGGCCTTTGTCGTGCAGCTTGCTGTTGCGCACGTCCTTCATCATGCGCTCGCCTTCGGCGTCACGGCCGTCGGTGGGGACGGACTCCTCCTGGGTGACCTCAGGCTCTTCGTGGTGCGGCGGGTCTTTGCGGATCTGGGACATGGACATCTCCTCGGTGATGGCCGAGTTTGTCGAAGCCCGCGACGACCGGAGCGCCGTCCATCGGCGATGGCGGATGCAGGACATTTGCCATACCGGCACCGTGCACAGCCTGCAGGAAGACGGAAATTGAAAAAGCCCTTGATCCTGTGGAGGAGCAAGGGCTTTGAATTGGTGGCCTGGGGCGGAATCGAACCACCGACACGCGGATTTTCAATCCGCTGCTCTACCAACTGAGCTACCGGGCCATCTGCATTTGTGTGCAGCCTTAAATTATACAGCGCTTCTGCGCCCTCTCGACAGATCCACACCAAGTTGTTTGAGTTTTCTGTAGAGATGGGTGCGCTCGAGGCCGGTTTTCTCGGCCACGCGGGTCATCGAGCCGTTCTCCATCGCGAGGTGGAACTCGAAATAGGCCTTCTCGAAACCGTCGCGCGCATCGCGCAGCGGGCGGTCGAGGTCGAAGCTCTGGGTCGACTGGGGGCCGATGTCGGCCACGGGCACGGAAGCGAGCGACGCCATCAGCAGGCTGTCGCCAGTGGTGGTGATGGCCGTGGCTTGCGCCACGCCCGCCGGTGCGGGGACCACGCCGGCTGCGGCGCGGCGTGCGCTTTCGCGTGCCAGCCCCTGCTCGACGGCCTTGAGCAGCTTCTGCAGCGTGATGGGCTTTTCAAGAAAGGCGAAGGCACCGATACGCGTGGCGTCTACCGCCGTGTCGATGGTGGCGTGCCCGCTCATCATGATGACGGGCATGCTCAGCAGGCCTGCGGTGGACCACTCCTTGAGCAGCGTGACGCCGTCGGTGTCGGGCATCCAGATGTCGAGCAGGACGAGGTCCGGCCGCGCGCGCTGGCGGGCCGCGCGGGCTTCGGCGGCGTTTTCCGCGAGCTCCACGTTGTGGCCTTCGTCATTGAGAATTTCGAAGAGCAGGTCCCGGATGCCCAGCTCGTCATCGACCACGAGAATGTTTGCCATGAGTGCTGCTTGTTGTGTGCGCTGGTATCTGCAATGGTGTGTAAGGTCCGCCGGTCCGGCCATCGCCTGGGCGACGAATCGTAAGCGCTCAGGCGGCGGAAGATTTCGAATCTTCGGTGTGAGCGACCGCTGCCCGCGGCTCGCTTGCCAGCGCGAATGATAGCGAGACTTGTGCCCCTGCTACAGCCCCGTCGACAACGCGGTTGGAAAGCTCGATGCGCGCACCGTGCTCATCCGCGATCTTCTTCACGACAGCCAGGCCCAAACCGGTACCTTTTGTTTTCGTCGTGACATAGGGCTCGAAGGCCCGCTTGAGAATGTTCTCGGCAAAGCCGGGGCCGCTGTCTTGCACGGTAAGCCGCACGCGCTGCCCCGAGTCGCCAAGGCGCGTGCGGATGACGACCTCGCCCCGCCGGCCAGTGCCGCTGGCCGCGCCCTCGGCGGCGTCCTGCGCGTTTTGCAACAGGTTGTGAATCACCTGCCGGATCTGCTGGGCGTCGCCGCGGATCGGCGGGCAGCGCTCGTCGAGTTCGGAGCGCAGCACGATGGGCAGGCTCTCGGTGTTGTAGAGCTGGAGCACGTCGGCCAACAGCGCGTTGAGGTCGACCGGCTTGAGGTCGGCCGCGGGCAGCCGCGCGTAGTCGCGGAATTCATTGACCAGCCGCTTCATCGCATCGACCTGGTCGACGATGGTCTTCACCGACTTCACGAGCACGGCCTGCTCGGGCGGCTGCACCTTGCCCGACAGCTTCATCTCGAGCCGCTCGGCGGACAGCTGGATCGGGGTCAGCGGGTTCTTGATCTCGTGCGCGAGGCGGCGCGCCACCTCGCCCCAGGCCTGCGCACGCTGGGCCGAGACGATCTCCGAGATGTCGTCGAACACCAGCAGCCGCGCCGCGCCCGGCAGCTCGGCACCGCGGGCGACGATGTTGATGGCGCCGTCCTGCTGCGGCATGTCGTGCCCCGAGGCATGCAGCTCGAAGGCGTGCTGCCAGTGGTCGAGGCCGTGCTGCATGCGCTCGACCAGGAAATCGTCGAACTGCTGCTGCACCTTGGCGCCGAACTCGGCGAGGCCGGGCACGTCGACCAGCGGTTGCCCTTCGTAGGCCGCGAGCGGCGCACGCAGCACGCGGGTGGCGCCGGGATTGGTCGACAGCACGGTGCCCTTGGCGTCGAGCACGATCACGCCCGAGGTGAGGTTGTCCAGGATGGTCTGCAGGTTGGCACGGGCGGCGTCGAGCTGGCCCATGGTCTTCTCGACCGCGCCGCGCGCATCGGCCAGTTGCTGAGTCATGACGGCGAACGAGCGCGTGAGGCCGCCCAGCTCGTCCTTGCCCTGCAGCACGGCCGTGGGCCGCAGGTCGCCGGCGGCCACCTGGCGCACGCCGTCGGCCAGCACCAGCAGCGGGCGCGCGAGCTGGTTGCCGAACAGCACGGCGAGCAGCACCGCGCCGAACACCGCGAGGAACAGGCTCAGCGTGAGCGTGCCGATGTACATGCGGCGCAAGCCTTCGCGCGCGAGCGCCCGCTCTTGGTATTCGCGGTTGGCCTCCTGCACCGCCAGCGCATTGGCCACCACGGCGGGCGGCAACGGACGCGTGACCTGCAGATAGCGCGGCGCGGTGTCGAAGTCGAAACCGGGGCGCTGCACCATGGCGAGCGCACGCACGCTCGCGACCGGCGGCGTGGCGCCGGGCATGGCGGTTTCGTCCAGGCCTTCGATGTGTGCGACCGCGCGTTCGGGCCGCACCTGGCGGAACTGCTGCGCGGTCGGACGCTCGGGGTTGAGCTGGAAACGCGACGAGCCGGCGCTGGCCACCAGCTGGCCCGAACCGGTCCAGAGAATTACGTCGGTCGCCTCGAGCTGGTCGCGGATGCGTTCGAGGACCAGGCCCGCGCTGGCGTCGGGCACCTGCGCGAGTTGCCCGCTGGCACTGCGCGCTTTCGCGGCGAGGTCGTCGGACAGCGAGTCGAGCGTGGCACGGCCAAGGTTCAGGCCGGCATCGAGCGCCCCTTCGACCTTGACGTCGAACCAGCTTTCGATCGAACGCGCGACGAACTGGTAAGACACCACATACACGAGCGCCCCGGGCACCACACCCACCAGCGCGAAGATGGCCGCCAGCTTGATGAGCAGCCGGCTGCCGAACTTGCCCTGCCGCAGCCGCCGCAGCAGCCGGAACGCGACCCAGCCGATCACCAGCACCAGCAGCACCGCCACCACCACGTTGATGCCGAACAGGCGCACGTAATAGCGCTCGTACAGCGCGCGGTTGTTGGTGGCCTGCGCGAGCAGGAACATCAGCACCAGGCCGATGGCCGTGACCAGCGCGGCTCCCACGCCGATGGCCCAGCGCATCGCACGCGCGCGGCTCGCGGCGGGCGTGGCCGCTGCGCCGCTGCGCGGGGAGGTGCTCACTTCTGCTTCTCCACCGCGAGCCGCGCGGTGCGCTCGACGGCAATGTTCCAGTCGGCCTGACCGACCACGCCGATCTGGAACGGGCGCGGCAGCTGCGAGGTGTCGAGGCGGAAGCGGAACGTCACCTGGTGCAGCGGGTCGTCGCCGATCTCGGCCGCGTCGCCCAGCCGCAGCCGCCCGACGCGCTTGATGGCGTCGAGCGCGTCGCTCAGGGTGTCGAAGTTCTGGTTCAGTGAAATGCCGAGGCCGGCGGCACCGGTGATCGGCACCGGCGACACGTTGAGCCGCCAGCGCCGCGTGAGCGGCTGGTAGGCAAGCCGCATGTGGCGCTGCACCTGCGCGACCTTGCGGTCGGTCCAGTACCAGCGCTCCTGGAAAAGCTCGGCTTCGGCCACGAAATAGATGGCGATGCCCTTGTCGAGCACCTCCTCGACCAGCGAGGGCAGCTCGAACTGCACGGCCGCACTCAGATAGACGCTGTCATCGGCCTGCTCCAGCCGCATCTGGCTGATGGACGTGCTGGGCCGTCCCTGGGCGGCCGCCGGTGCCGGCAGCCATGCCATCCATATCGCCCACGCCCACAGCAGCACGGCCAGCAGGAGCGGCCCGCGCCGCTCAGTGCGGGCGCTTTTCAAGCAGGGCGTAGAAGAATCCGTCGTGGTCACCAGAGGGATTGTCCGGGACGCCACGGGCATTCGACCCGCTTTGGGGCAGCAAATGGCCGGGCGATGGCAGCAATCGTGCGTCGGTGTTGTGTACAAGAAACGCATCAATTTGTTGCGAACCCTCTTCCCGGAAGACGGAACAGGTGCAGTAAAGAAGCCGCCCGCCGGGGCGCACGAGCGGCCAGAGCGCAGCCAGCAGCGCGGCCTGCTGGGCGGCGAGCTGGGCGGTATCGCTCTCGCGGCGCAGCCAGCGGACGTCGGGGTGGCGGCGCACGATGCCCGATGCGGTGCATGGCGCGTCGAGCAGGATCGCGTCGAACGGCGTGCGGTCCCACCAGTCGGCGGGGCGCGCGGCATCGGCCACCAGCACGCGGGCCTTCAGGCCGATGCGCGACAGGGTCTCGTCGATGCGGCGGCTGCGCACGGCGTCGACTTCGAGCGCGGTCACGTCGATGGCGTCCGGGCCGGCCAGCTCGAGCAGGTGCGCGGTCTTGCCGCCGGGCGCGGCGCAGGCATCGAGCACGCGCAGCGGCGCGCCGCCGGGAGTGGCAGTCAGCAGGCCTTCCAGCAGCAGGGGCGCGGCCATCTGCGCGGCGGCATCCTGCACCGAACAGGCGCCTTCGGCGAAGCCGGGCAGTTGCTGCACCGGCCGGGCACGCGCCAATTGAAGGCCGCTGGGGCCCACGCGGGTGGCGGAAAGGCCGGCGGCCTCGAGTTCAACCAGATAGGAAGCAGCCGTCGATTTGCGGGCGTTCACCCGCAGCGTCATCGGCGCCTGCGCGTTGTCGGCGGCGAGCACGCGCTGCCACTCGCGGGGATGGTCGCGCTTGAGGCGTTCGATCCACCAGCGTGGATGGTTCCATTGCGCGACCGGCTCGGAGTCGGTCACGGCCACGAGTTCGTCGCGCTCGCGCAGAAAACGCCGCAGGCAGGCATTGATGAAGCTGGCCTGCGCCCGCGTGGCGGGATTGCGCTTGGCGGCCTCGACGGCCTGGTCGACCAGCGTGAACGGCTCGTAGGGTGCGCGCTCGCTGTCCCACGCCAGCGCCAGCGCGGTGCACAGCAAGGCGTCGGGCAGCGGCGGCGGCGTGCGCTTGGCCAGGTGGCGGCGCAGCGCCTCGGCGCGGCCGAGCCAGCGCAGTACCTGGAAGCCGAGCGCCTGCACGCCGGGCCGCAGCGCGGGCTCGACGGCTTCGAAGGCGACGGAGCCCGAGGTGCCGGCGCGAATCGACGCCAGTGCCACTGCGGTCAATTGCAGTTGGCGCCAGAGCGGCGGTTGCAGCGACTGCGGGGTGCCGCTGCTGGGGAGATCGGAAGGTAGTTCAGCCAAGTTGGGGGCGATGGTAACGGGCGGGCGAAAAGCCGGACGCCGTGCAATGGAAAGAAAAAATGACCGCGTCAGAGCAACGGCGCGGCCGGACGCAGACGCACGGCCCATGCCACCAGCACTGCCGGAAACTGCGAAATCGCGGCGTTGTAGTGCTTCACTGCAAGATTGAACTGGTTGCGCGCGATCTCCGCCGCCGCCGAAGGCTCGGGCCAGGCGATGGGCTCGGGCGCCCCCTGAAGAGGCGGTTGCTGCGGCGGCCGCGCGAGCGTGCCGTCGGCCTCGAACATCGTCACCGCATCCGGATGCTGGCGCTGCCACGCGCCGATCCACACCTGCAGCGCCGTCGCCAGCGCGGCCATGCCGCCTGCATCGAGCGGCCGCAGCCGGGTCGCGCCCAGCAGGATGCCCAGTTGCGTGGTCGATGCCTGCAGCGGCGCGATCGACGACAGCAGTTCGTTCGCCGGCGCCTCCGCCGGTGGCGCGGCGGTGATGCTGGCCTGCACGAAATCGAGCTGCTTGCGCAACGCCGCATCGAGCGTGCCGTAGCTCTGCAGCACTGCGGCGCGCAGGCGCACCAGCCGGTTGTAGGCGCCGACAAACCAGAACAGCAGCACCGCGATCACGATCCAGCTGGCCAGCGATTCAGGCAACAGACTCATCGACGACAAAACCTCATCATCCAGGGCACAAAGAAAAACGCCCCCCAACCGGGGCGGTCGGGGGGCGTGGGGTACCGGTCATGGCCGGTGATGCTAACCAGTTATTCGGTCGCGGCGCCTTCGCTGGCGTCGACCGTGGTGGTCGCTGCATCGCTGTCGCCGGAGCCGGCCAGCTCGGCCGCTTCCGATTCGGCGATGGCGCGGCGCTCGGCCTCGTCCATGGCGTCCTTGACCTTGCGTGCCTGGTGGTACGCCATGCCGGTGCCCGCGGGAATCAGGCGGCCGACGATGACGTTTTCCTTCAGGCCGCGCAGCTCGTCGCGCTTGCCCATGATCGCGGCTTCGGTCAGCACGCGCGTCGTTTCCTGGAACGAAGCGGCGGAGATGAACGAGTCGGTCGACAGCGACGCCTTCGTGATACCCAGCAGCAGGTTGGTGAACGTCGCGGGGATCTTGCCTTCGGCGCGCAGGGCGTCGTTGGTGTTGAGCATTTCGCTGCGTTCGACCTGTTCGCCGGAGATGTAGCCGGTCTCGCCGATGTTGTCGACCACGACGCGGCGCAGCATCTGGCGAACGATCACCTCGATGTGCTTGTCGTTGATCTTCACACCCTGCAGGCGATACACATCCTGCACTTCGTCCACGATGTAGCGCGCCAGTTCTTCCGAACCCAGCAGGCGCAGGATGTCCTGCGGGTCCGCCGGGCCGTCGACCACGGATTCGCCCTTGTTCACAACCTGGCCTTCGTGCACCAGGATGTTCTTTTCCTTCGGCACGAGGTCTTCCCAGACCGTGCCTTCCGGATCGGTGATCTGCAGGCGGATCTTGCCCTTGGTCTCCTTGCCGAACGACACAGTACCGGTCATTTCGGCCAGCATGCCCTTGTCCTTCGGCGAACGAGCTTCGAACAGCTCGGCAACGCGCGGCAGACCGCCGGTAATGTCGCGGGTCTTCTGGCCTTCGACCGGAATACGCGCCAGCACTTCGCCGGGGCCCACGTCCTGGCCGTCACGCACCTGCACCAGCGCGCCGATCGGGAAGCCGATCGTCACCGAGTGGTCGGTGCCCGGGATCTTCACTTCGGCGCCGGAGGCGTCGATGAGCTTCACCTGCGGGCGCACGACCTTGGCAGCGCCGCGGCGCTTCGGGTCGATCACCACCAGGGTCGACAGACCGGTCACTTCGTCCACCTGCTTCGCAACCGTGAGGCCTTCCTCGACGTTCTCGAACTGCGTCTTGCCGGCGAACTCGGTAATGATCGGGCGCGTCAGCGGATCCCAGTTGGCAAGCACGTGGCCGGCCTTGATCTGCTGGTCTGCCTTGACCGTCAGCGTGGCGCCGTACGGCACCTTGTGACGCTCGCGCTCGCGGCCGTGCTCGTCATGAATGACGATCTCGCCCGAACGCGAAATCACGACCAGCTCGCCCTTGCTGTTGGTCACGTAGCGCATCGTGGCGTTGAAGCCGATCGAGCCGTTCGACTTGGCTTCCACGCTCGAAGCGATGGCAGCGCGCGAAGCGGCACCACCGATGTGGAAGGTACGCATCGTCAGCTGCGTGCCGGGTTCACCGATGGACTGCGCGGCGATCACACCGACGGCTTCGCCGATGTTGATCAGGCCGCCGCGGCCCAGGTCGCGGCCGTAGCAGGTCGCGCAGATGCCGAAGCGGGTTTCGCAGGTCAGCGCGGTGCGGACCTTGACTTCGTCGACGCCCTGGGCTTCCAGTGCTTCGATGTTGTCTTCGTCGAACATCTCGCCGGCCTTCAGCAGAACCGAGCGGTTTTCCGGGTGCAGCACGTCGTCCGCAGCCGAGCGGCCGAGGATACGGTCGCGCAGCGATTCGATGACTTCACCGCCTTCGACGATGGCGCGCATCAGGTAGCCGCCGTGCGTGCCGCAGTCCTGCTCGGTCACGACCAGGTCTTGCGTCACGTCGACCAGACGACGGGTCAGGTAACCCGAGTTCGCCGTCTTCAGTGCCGTGTCGGCCAGACCCTTACGGGCACCGTGGGTGGAGATGAAGTACTCCAGCACGTTCAGGCCTTCGCGGAAGTTCGCGGTAATGGGCGTCTCGATGATCGAGCCGTCCGGCTTGGCCATCAGGCCCCGCATACCGGCCACCTGGCGAATCTGGGCCGCGGAACCGCGGGCGCCCGAGTCGGCCATCATGTAGATCGAGTTGAAGGACTCCTGCTCGACTTCCTTGCCATGGCGGTCGATGACCTTCTGCTTCGACAGCTTGGCCATCATGACCTTCGACACTTCGTCGCCGGCCTTGCCCCAGATGTCCACCACCTTGTTGTAGCGTTCGCCGGAAGTCACGAGACCGGAGACGTACTGCTGCTCGATCTCCTTCACTTCCTTGGCGGAGCGCTCGATGATGCCGTGCTTCTCGGCGGGCACCAGCATGTCGTCGATGGCGATCGAGATACCGGCCTTGGTCGCCAGGCGGAAGCCGTTCTGCAGCAGCTTGTCGGCGAACACGACGGTCTCTTTCAGGCCGCACTTGCGGAACGAGACGTTGATGAGCTTGGAGATTTCCTTCTTCTTCAGCGCCTTGTTGATGTTCGAGAACGGCAGGCCCTTCGGCAGGATCTCGGACAGCAGGGCACGGCCCACGGTGGTGTCCACGAGCGAGGTCGACGGCGTGAATTCGCCGGTTTCCTTGTTCTTGGTGTATTCCGTGATGCGCACTGCCACCTTGGCGGTGAGCTCGACTTCGTTGGCGTCGAGCGCGCGCTGCACTTCACCGATGTCGGAGAAGATCAGGCCCTCGCCCTTGCCGTTGATGCGGTCGCGGGTCGTGTAGTACAGACCCAGCACCACGTCCTGCGAAGGAACGATCGACGGTTCGCCCGAAGCCGGGAACAGCACGTTGTTGGAGGCCAGCATCAGCGTGCGGGCTTCCATTTGCGCTTCCACCGACAGCGGCACGTGGACGGCCATCTGGTCGCCGTCGAAGTCGGCGTTGAATGCCGCGCAGACGAGCGGGTGCAGCTGGATGGCCTTGCCTTCGATCAGGATCGGTTCGAAGGCCTGGATGCCCAGGCGGTGCAGCGTAGGAGCGCGGTTCAGCATGACCGGGTGCTCCTTGATGACCTCTTCCAGGATGTCCCAGACCACCGGCGTGCCCGATTCGACTTCCTTCTTGGCAGCCTTGATCGTGGTCGCGATGCCCATGGCTTCGAGGCGCGAGAAGATGAAAGGCTTGAACAGCTCGAGCGCCATCAGCTTCGGCAGGCCGCACTGGTGCAGCTTGAGCGTCGGGCCCACCACGATGACCGAACGGCCCGAGTAGTCGACGCGCTTGCCCAGCAGATTCTGGCGGAAGCGGCCGCTCTTGCCCTTGATCATGTCGGCCAGCGACTTCAGCGCGCGCTTGTTGGCGCCCGTCATGGCCTTGCCGCGGCGGCCGTTGTCCAGCAGCGAGTCGACCGCCTCTTGCAGCATCCGCTTTTCGTTGCGCGCGATGATTTCCGGAGCCTTCAGCTCCAGCAGGCGGCGCAGGCGCGAATTGCGGTTGATGACGCGGCGGTACAGGTCGTTCAGGTCGGAGGTCGCGAAGCGGCCGCCGTCCAGCGGCACCAGCGGACGCAGGTCCGGCGGCAGCACGGGCAGCACGTCGAGCACCATCCACTCGGGCTTGATGCCCGACTTGCGGAAGGCTTCCAGCACCTTCAGGCGCTTGGAGTTCTTCTTGACCTTGACTTCGGAGCCGGTCAGGTCGCCGCGCAGGCGTTCGATCTCGCTGTCGAGTTCGATGCCTTCGAGCAGGTCCTTGATGCCTTCGGCGCCCATCTTGGCGATGAATTCGTCGCCGTATTCCTTGCGCTTCGCGTCATAGTCGTCCTCGGACATGATGCCGAACTTCTTCAGCGGGGTCATGCCGGGGTCGGTGATCACGTAGGCTTCGAAGTACAGCACGCGTTCGATGTCGCGCAGCGTCATGTCGAGCACGAGGCCCAGGCGCGACGGCAGCGACTTCAGGAACCAGATGTGGGCGCAGGGCGCGGCCAGGTCGATGTGACCCATGCGCTCGCGACGCACCTTGGTCTGCGTGACTTCAACGCCGCACTTCTCGCAGATCACGCCGCGGTGCTTCAGGCGCTTGTACTTGCCGCACAGGCACTCGTAGTCCTTGATGGGGCCGAAGATCTTGGCGCAGAAGAGACCGTCGCGCTCGGGCTTGAACGTGCGGTAGTTGATCGTCTCTGGCTTCTTCACCTCGCCGAAAGACCACGAACGGATCTTCTCGGGCGAAGCCATGCCGATCTTGATGGCATCGAAATGCTCATCGGGCGTGAATTGCTTGAACAGGTCGAGTAGCGATTTCATAAGACTCTTTCCCTTTTCAAATTAAGAACGCTCGAGCTCGATGTCGAGGCCCAGCGAACGAATTTCCTTGACCAGCACGTTGAACGATTCCGGCATGCCGGCTTCGATCGAGTGCTCGCCCTTGACGATGCTTTCGTACACCTTGGTACGGCCTTGCACGTCGTCGGACTTCACGGTCAGCATTTCCTGCAGGACGTAGGCGGCGCCATAAGCTTCCAGCGCCCACACTTCCATTTCCCCGAAACGCTGGCCGCCGAACTGCGCCTTGCCGCCCAGCGGTTGCTGCGTGACGAGCGAGTACGGGCCGGTGGAGCGGGCGTGCATCTTGTCGTCGACCAAGTGGTGCAGCTTCAGGAAGTGCATGTAGCCGACGGTGACGGGACGCTCGAACTGGTCGCCGGTGCGGCCGTCGAACAGGTAGGCCTGCGTACGCGTTTCGGTCAGGCCCTTGAGCTTGGCGATGTCGTCCGGGTAGGCGAGCTTCAGCATGCCGCGGATTTCTTCTTCCGAGGCGCCGTCGAACACCGGCGTCGCGAACGTGGCGCCGCTTTGCAGGTTGGCTGCCATCGCGAGCAGTTCGGTGTCGCTCAGCTGGCCGAGTTCTTCCGGACGGCCCGAGCCGTTGTACAGCTGTTCCATGAACTTGCGCAGCTCGGCCACCTTGGCCTCCTGCTGCAGCATGTCGCCGATGCGCTGGCCGATGCCCTTGCCGGCCCAGCCCAGATGCACTTCCAGCACCTGGCCCACGTTCATCCGCGAAGGCACGCCCAGCGGGTTCAGGCAGATGTCGCACGGCGTGCCGTCGGCCATGTGGGGCATGTCTTCGACCGGAACGATCTTCGACACCACACCCTTGTTGCCATGGCGGCCGGCCATCTTGTCGCCGGGTTGCAGGCGGCGCTTGACGGCAAGGTACACCTTGACCATCTTGAGCACGCCCGCGGGCAGCTCGTCGCCCTGCGTGAGCTTCTTGCGCTTTTCTTCGAACGCGAGGTCGAAGCTGTGGCGCGTCTGCTCCAGCGAGTTCTTGATCGACTCGAGCTGCGTCGCCACTTCGTCTTCCGCCGGGCGGATGTCGAACCAGTGGAACTTCTCGACCGACGACAGGTAGGCCTTGTCGAGCTTGGTGCCCTTGGCCAGCTTGTTCGGACCGCCGTTGGCGACCTTGCCGGTCAGCAGCTTCTCGATACGGTCGAACGCGTCGGCTTCGACGATGCGAAGCTGGTCGTTCAGGTCGAGGCGGAAGCGCTTGAGCTCGTCGTCGATGATCTGCTGGGCGCGCTTGTCGCGCGTGATGCCTTCGCGGGTGAACACCTGCACGTCGATCACGGTGCCTTGCGAGCCCTGATCCACACGCAGCGAGGTGTCCTTCACGTCGGAAGCCTTCTCGCCGAAGATGGCGCGAAGCAGCTTCTCTTCAGGCGTCAGCGTGGTCTCGCCCTTCGGCGTGACCTTGCCCACCAGCGTGTCGCCCGGCTGCACTTCGGCGCCGACATAGATGATGCCGGATTCGTCGAGGCGGTTGAGCTGCTGCTCGGCCAGGTTCGGGATATCGCGCGTGATTTCTTCGGCACCGAGCTTGGTGTCGCGAGCCATCACCACCAGTTCCTCGATGTGGATCGAGGTGTAGCGGTCTTCAGCGACGACGCGTTCCGAGATCAGGATCGAGTCTTCGAAGTTGTAGCCGTTCCAGGGCATGAACGCGATCAGCATGTTCTGGCCGAGGGCCAGTTCGCCGAGGTCGGTCGATGCACCGTCGGCCACCACGTCGCCCTTGGCGATCTTGTCGCCGCGCTTGACGATGGGGCGCTGGTGGATGTTGGTGTTCTGGTTCGAACGCTGATACTTGATCAGGTTGTAGATGTCCACACCGACTTCACCGGCAGCCGCTTCGGCGTCGTTCACGCGCACCACGACACGGGTCGCATCGACGTAGTCGACGATGCCGCCACGGGTGGCCGTGACCACGGTGCCCGAGTCGACCGCGGAGACGCGCTCGATACCGGTACCGACCATCGGCTTTTCGGGGCGCAGCACGGGCACGGCCTGACGCTGCATGTTGGCGCCCATCAACGCGCGGTTCGCGTCGTCGTGCTCCAGGAACGGCACGAGCGAGGCAGCCACCGACACGATCTGCGCGGGCGACACGTCCATGTACTGGATGCGTTCGGCACCGACCAGGATCGATTCGCCGGCTTCACGCGCGGAGACCAGGTCGCCGGTCAGCACGCCGTCCTTGTCCAGGGCCGCGTTGGCCTGGGCGATGACGTACTTGCCTTCCTCGATGGCCGACAGGTAGTCGATCTCGTTGGTGACCTTGCTGTCGACCACGCGACGGTACGGCGTCTCGATGAAGCCGTATTCGTTCAGGCGGGCGTACAGGGCCAGCGAGTTGATCAGGCCGATGTTCGGGCCTTCAGGCGTTTCGATCGGGCACACGCGGCCGTAATGGGTCACGTGCACGTCGCGCACTTCGAAGCCTGCACGTTCGCGCGTCAGACCACCCGGGCCAAGGGCCGACACGCGGCGCTTGTGGGTGATTTCGGACAGCGGGTTCGTCTGGTCCATGAACTGCGACAGCTGCGACGCACCGAAGAACTCCTTCAGCGCGGCCGAGATGGGCTTGCTGTTGATCAGGTCGTGCGGCATCAGCGGCTCTTGTTCCGCTTGACCCAGACGTTCCTTCACGGCCTTCTCGATACGTGCCAGGCCGGTACGGTACTGGTTTTCGGCAAGTTCGCCGACGCAACGCACGCGACGGTTGCCCAGGTGGTCGATGTCGTCGACTTCGCCGTTGCCGTTGCGCAGGTCGACGAGGATCTTGACCACGGCCAGGATGTCTTCGTTGGTCAGCACCATCGGGCCGGTCGATTCGTCGCGGCCGACCTTGGCGTTGAACTTCATGCGGCCGACGCGCGACAGGTCGTACGTGTCCGGGTTGTAGAACAGGCGCTGGAACAGCGCTTGCACGGCGTCTTCCGTCGGCGGCTCGCCGGGGCGCATCATGCGGTAGATGGCCACGCGCGCTGCGAACTCGTCGACGGTTTCGTCGATGCGCAGCGTTTGCGAGATGTACGCGCCCTGATCCAGTTCGTTCGTGTAGATGACCTGCACGTCCTGCACGCCGGCCGTGCGCAGCTTCTTCAGCAGCGCTTCGGTCAGCTCGTCGTTGGCCTTGGCCAGGATTTCACCGGAGTCGGCATCGACGATGTTGCGGGCGATCACGCGGCCGATCAGGAAGTCTTCCGGCACGCTGATGTGCGTGGTGCCGCCCTGCTCGAGCTCGCGCGTGTGGCGCGCGGTGACGCGCTTGTCCTTGGCGACCACGACCTTGCCCGACTTGTCGGTGATGTCGAAGCGCGCGACTTCGCCGCGCAGGCGCTCGGAGACGAACTCCATCTGCGCGCCGCTGTCCATCAGGCGGAAGTTGTCGTTCACGAAGAAGTTCGCGAGGATCGATTCCGGGTTCAGGCCGATGGCCTTCAGCAGGATCGTGACCGGCATCTTGCGGCGACGGTCCACGCGGAAGTACAGCATGTCCTTCGGGTCGAATTCGAAGTCGAGCCACGAACCGCGGTAGGGAATCACGCGGGCCGAGAACAGCAGCTTGCCCGAGCTGTGCGTCTTGCCCTTGTCGTGTTCGAAGAACACGCCCGGCGAACGGTGCAGCTGCGAAACGATCACGCGTTCCGTGCCGTTGATGATGAACGAACCCTTGTCCGTCATGAGCGGCACTTCGCCCATGTAGACCTCTTGTTCCTTCACTTCCTTGACCACCTTCGATTGCGAAGTCGACGACTCGCGGTCATAGATGATGAGCTGGACCTTGGCGCGCACGGCCGAGGCGAAGGTCAGACCGCGGGTCTGGCATTCGCGCACGTCGAAAGCGGGTTTCGCGAGGTTGTACTCGAGGAACTTCATCTCGACAAAACCGTTGTGCGAGACGATCGGGAAGGCGGCGTCGAACGCGGCCTGCAGGCCTTCGACGGTACGTTGTTTCGGGGGAATGCCGGCTTGCAGGAACGCGGTGTACGCGTCTTTCTGCATCTGCAGCAGGTAGGGGATTTCTACGACGCTGTCGCGATTGCCGAAACTTTTTCGGATGCGCTTGCGTTCGGTGTAACTGTACGCGGACGATTGGGCCATGAGAGCTCCGGAGCTTGAGATCTTCAGCGACTTGTCAGCGGTGCCGAGGCACCACTGCTTGGCGGCTGGCCACTACCAGCCGTTGGCGGACAGCGATGCGTTGCACATCGCCCGAACCAAGGGGTCTTCTGCAGTCGGGGTCAGAAGACACTCAAAAAACGTCTTGGCTTTTGCTTTTCCGTCGACCTGAAGGTCTCCGGGAAAGCCTCTGGGTGGCTTTTCCGTCGACCTGGAGGTCTCCGGGAAAGCCTCTGAGTGGCTTTTCCGTCGACCCGGAGGTCTCCGGGAAAGCCGGCGCCAAGCCGGCTTTTGGGTGCGCTCTGAAAGCGGCAAAGGCTGGAGGGCCTTTTCAGGCGCCTCCAGCCCTCTAGGGGGTCTGAATTACTTCAGTTCCACCTTGGCGCCGGCTTCTTCCAGCTTCTTCTTGGCAGCGTCAGCGTCAGCCTTCGACAGGCCTTCCTTGACGGCCTTGGGAGCGGCTTCCACCAGGTCCTTGGCTTCCTTGAGGCCCAGGCCGGTGATTTCGCGCACTGCCTTGATGACCGACACCTTGTTCGCGCCGACGTCAGCCAGCACGACATTGAATTCGGTCTTTTCTTCGACCACAGCGGCGGCGGCGCCACCACCAGCAGCCGGAGCCGACATTGCAGCGGCGCTCACGCCGAACTTCTCTTCGATGGCCTTGACCAGGTCGTTGAGTTCCAGGACCGTCATGCTGTCGAGCGCGGTCAGAAATGCGTCTTTATCGAATGCCATTTTTGTTTCCTAACAATTGGGTTGAATATTTCAAACGCAGGCTCAAGCGGCCTGTGCTTCTGCCGGTGCATCGGCGGGTGCAGCTTCGCCACCACCACGCTTCTCGGCCAGCGCCGCGAGCACGCGGGCGGTACGAGAGATGGGGGATTGCATCAAGCCCAGCAGTTGCGCCAGCAGCACTTCCTTGGAAGGGATGTTGGCCAGTTGCTTCACGCCGTCGACGTCCAGGGCCTTGCCACCGAAGGCGCCGCCGCGAATGACCAGCTTGTCGTTGGTCTTCGCGAAATCGGCCACCACCTTGGCGGCGGCCACAGCGTCTTCGGAGAAGCCGTAGATCAGCGGACCGGTCATCTGGTCGCCAACAATCTCAAACGCGCTACCAGCGACAGCACGGCGGGCCAGGGTGTTCTTCAGAACACTCAGGCTCACACCCTTGCTGCGTGCTTCGTTGCGCAGTTTGGTCATGTCGGCCACCGTGATGCCACGGTATTCCGCCATCACGAGCGTTTGAGCTTTTGCGGCGAGGCTGGTCACATCACTGATGACCGCTTCTTTCTCACTGCGATTCAGACTCAAGGTCTACTCCTTTTAATGCGACCTTCGGCCGGGGCCTCGGATCGCGCTTCATGCAGCGACCAACTGTCAGGAACAAAAAACAAATTCCTTGCAGCGGGATCGCCATCTGCGCTGGATACCGGACAGGGAGGTCCGGCGATTAAGTGCAGCACCCTGCACACCAGCGGTCTTGGATGGCCCGCGGCAACCGAAGCCGCCGCGACCCACCACATCCGCCCCACCCTTGCGAGGTGGAGCAAATCTCTTTAGCTCGCCGAGATGGTTTGCGTGTCCACGCGGACACCCAGACCCATGGTCGACGACACGGCCACCTTGCGCAGGTACACGCCCTTGCTGGTCGCCGGCTTGGCCTTGACCAGAGCGTCGATCAGCGCGGCGAGGTTGCCTTGCAGCTTGTCGTTGTCGAACGAGCGACGGCCGATCGTGCCGTGCACGATGCCGGCCTTGTCGACGCGGAACTGAACCTGGCCGGCCTTGGCGTTCTTCACTGCCGTGGCGACGTCCGGGGTCACGGTGCCGACCTTCGGGTTCGGCATCAGGCCGCGCGGGCCGAGGATCTGACCGAGCGTACCGACGACGCGCATGGCGTCGGGAGCAGCGATCACGACGTCGAAAGGCATGTCGCCAGCCTTGACCATGGCAGCCAGGTCGTCCATGCCGACGATGTCGGCGCCGGCGGCCTTGGCTTCTTCAGCCTTGGCGCCTTGGGCGAACACAGCGACGCGCTTGGTCTTGCCGGTGCCGTTGGGCAGCACGACGGCGCCACGCACGACCTGGTCCGACTTCTTCGCATCGATGCCGAGCTGGACAGCCACGTCGATCGATTCGTCGAACTTGGCGGTAGCAGCGTCCTTGACGATGGTGATCGCGTCAGCCAGCGGGTACAGCTTGTTGCTGTCGACCTTGCCTTCGAGCGATTTTTGCTTCTTGGTGATCTTGGACATTTACACGCCCTCCACATTCACGCCCATCGAGCGGGCGGTACCGGCGATGGTGCGAACTGCTGCGTCCATGTCGGCCGCGGTCAGGTCCTTCATCTTGGTCTTTGCGATCTCTTCGAGCTGGGCGCGCGTGATCTTGCCAACCTTGTCGGTGTGCGGACGTGCGGAACCCTTGTCGAGCTTGATGGCCTTCTTGATCAGCACGCCGGCCGGCGGCGACTTGATGATGAAGGTGAAGCTCTTGTCGGCGAAAGCGGTGATGACCACCGGCAGTGCCAGACCCGGCTCGTAGCTCTGCGTTTGCGCATTGAACGCCTTGCAGAATTCCATGATGTTCAGACCACGCTGACCGAGTGCGGGACCGATCGGCGGGGACGGGTTGGCCTTACCAGCTGGGACTTGCAGCTTGATGAAGCCGACGATTTTTTTCGCCATGCTTTGCTCCTTGCGGGTGATATCGCCTTGGCTTGCGACCAAGGCTCCCCGGGGTTAAACGACTCTTCGAGATCAAGGCCGCGCGCCGAGTCGGACAGCGCACAGCCGGAAACAATGACACCGGCGCAAAGGCCGGTGGGTCGTCAGGTCTTTTCGACCTGGCTGAATTCGAGTTCCACAGGGGTCGCGCGGCCGAAAATCATGACCGACACGCTGACCTTGCTCTTCTCGTAGTTGACCTCTTCGACCGTGCCGTTGAAGTCGGTGAACGGGCCTTCCTTGACGCGCACGAATTCGCCGACGGTGAATTCGACCTTGTGGCGCGGCTTTTCGGTGCCCTGCTGCATCTGGCTGACGATGTCCTCGACCTCTTTCTGCGAGATCGGGGCCGGACGGTTCTTGGCGCCGCCCACGAAACCCGTCACCTTGTTGGTGTGCTTCACCAGGTGCCAGCTTTCGTCGTCCATGATCATTTCGACCAGCACGTAGCCAGGGAAGAAGCGGCGCTCGGTGGTGCGCTTCTGGCCGTTCTTGATTTCGACCACTTCTTCGGTCGGAACCAGGATGCGGCCGAACTTGTCCTGCATGCCGGCGCGGTTGATGCGCTCGGTGATGTTGCGCTCGACAGCCTTTTCCATGCCCGAATAGGCATGCACCACGTACCAACGCAGATCGGGGTTGGCGGCAGGAGCCAGTACGGAGGTGTTTTCTTCCTCCGGCGTGCTCGGCGTGGTTTCAACTGCGTCGTCGGTCATTTATTTTCTCCAGCCCAGAATGAGGTCGAAAAACACCCATTCGAGCGTCTTGTCGGTGAGCCAGAGGAAGACGGACATGATCGCCACGAAGGCGAACACATAGGCCGTCATCTGCATCGCTTCCTTGCGGGTCGGCCAGACGACCTTCTTGACCTCGCGCCACGAGTCGCGGCCGAAAGCCCACAACTGACGGCCACTCTCGGAGCTGCCGAAGGCAGCCACGGCCGCAGCCAGACCGACCAGCAGCGCAGCCCATTGCACCACCGAGCCTTGGCGCGACAGCAGGTAGAACGCCACGATGGCGCCCACTGCCAGCACGACAGCCACGGCCAGTTTGGCCTTGTCGGCGCCGGTGCTCACGGTTTCGATTTGAGAAGTGGCCATGGTTGGCTGATTTCCTGTGGCCTTTCGGCCTTCAATTCAATGCGCCTCTTGAGACGCCGAAGCCCATCGGGTCACGATGGGCTTTAGGGGTGCCACCTAAGTGGCAGGGGCAGTAGGAATCGAACCTACAACCTTCGGTTTTGGAGACCGACGCTCTGCCAATTGAGCTATACCCCTCCGGTACTCTTTGCGCCCGACTTAGATGTCGAGGATCTTGGCAACGACGCCCGAACCCACGGTGCGGCCGCCTTCGCGGATGGCGAAGCGCAGGCCTTCTTCCATCGCGATCGGGTTGATCAGCTTCACGGTGATGCTGACGTTGTCGCCGGGCATGACCATTTCCTTGTCCTTGGGCAGCTCGATCGCGCCGGTCACGTCCGTCGTGCGGAAGTAGAACTGCGGACGGTAGTTGTTGAAGAACGGCGTGTGACGGCCGCCTTCGTCCTTCGACAGAACGTACACCTCGGCGGTGAAGTGCGTGTGCGGCTTGATCGAGCCGGGCTTGCACAGCACTTGGCCGCGCTCGACTTCTTCGCGCTTCGTGCCGCGCAGCAGCACGCCCACGTTGTCGCCGGCTTGGCCTTGGTCCAGCAGCTTGCGGAACATTTCCACGCCGGTGCAGGTGGTCTTGACCGTCGGGCGGATGCCCACGATTTCGATTTCTTCACCGACCTTGATCACGCCGCGCTCGACGGCGCCGGTCACCACGGTGCCGCGACCCGAGATCGAGAACACATCCTCCACGGGCATCAGGAACGTGCCGTCCACGGCGCGCTCGGGCGTCGGGATGTACGTGTCCAGGGCTTCTGCCAGCTTCATGATGGCGCCTTCGCCCAGTTCGCCCTTGTCGCCTTCCAGGGCGAGCTTGGCCGAGCCGTGGATGATGGGGGTGTCGTCGCCGGGGAATTCGTACTTGTCGAGGAGTTCGCGAACTTCCATTTCGACCAGCTCGAGCAGCTCCTTGTCGTCGACCATGTCGCACTTGTTCAGGAACACGATGATGTAGCCCACGCCCACCTGGCGAGCCAGCAGGATGTGTTCACGGGTCTGGGGCATCGGGCCGTCGGCGGCCGAGCACACCAGAATCGCGCCGTCCATCTGGGCAGCGCCGGTGATCATGTTCTTCACGTAGTCGGCGTGGCCGGGGCAGTCGACGTGTGCGTAGTGGCGGTTGGCCGTTTCGTACTCGACGTGCGCGGTGTTGATCGTGATGCCGCGGGCCTTTTCTTCAGGCGCAGCGTCGATCTGGTCGTAGGCCTTGGCTTCGCCGCCGAACTTGGCCGACAGCACCGTTGCGATCGCAGCCGTCAGCGTGGTCTTGCCGTGGTCGACGTGACCGATCGTGCCCACGTTGACGTGAGGCTTGGTGCGGGTGAATTTACCTTTTGCCATTTTTCGACTCCGAAAAAAACGTTTTCAACGTATGCAGATGGGTTGCAAAGCTGCCGTTGCAACCCCCAAAAACTGGTGCCCTTTGCGGGAATCGGACCCGCGACCTCTCCCTTACCAAGGGAGTGCTCTACCACTGAGCCAAAAGGGCTTTTGTAACAAAGTTACGAATTCACATCGCCTCAACAACGAACCGAATCTCTGGAGCGGGAGACGGGAATCGAACCCGCGTCATCAGCTTGGAAGGCTGGGGTTCTACCATTGAACTACTCCCGCATCGGGGGCACTTCAAGGCACCCAAAGCGCTAGATCCAATCGCTCTTAGAAACCAAATTCATCGCTGGTGGAGAGGGCTGGATTCGAACCAGCGTACTCGTAAGAGGGCAGATTTACAGTCTGCTGCCATTAACCACTCGGCCACCTCTCCGGCGAACCTCGAAATATAGCACGATTTTGTGACTACTCGGAAACCCATGCATCAACGAAGATGCAGGAAAACCGCTCAAGGCGTTAGCCCACGATTATCGCCTAAGTTTTCACCCCGCCGACTGCTGCGCTTCGCGCCAGGCACGGGCTTCACCAAAATGACCGCAGCCGATGAACGGCACAGGCGGCCTCAGGGCCGAAAGCGGCGACGGATGATTCGACATCAGCACCTTATGTCGTCCAACGTCGATCAACGCCCGCTTACTTTGTGCGTGCGAACCCCAGAGCATAAAAACAACAGGTTTTGCGCCGCCTGAAACATGACGGATGACGGCATCTGTCAGCACCTCCCAGCCCTTGCCTGCATGGCTGGCGGGCTGGGCCTCCTCGACCGTCAGGCAAGTGTTGAGCAGCAACACGCCGTGCGTCGCCCACTTCACCAGGCTGCCGCCCGGATCGGGGAATGCAGGGGGCGGCGTGCCGAGGTCACGCTGCAGTTCCTTGAAGATGTTGCGCAGCGACGGCGGCAGCGCCACCCCAGGCGCCACCGAGAATGCCAGCCCTTCAGCCTGCCCGCGCCCGTGGTACGGGTCCTGCCCGAGGATGACCACGCGCACGTCCTCCGGCGGCGTGAGCTCCAGCGCCCGCAGCGGCTGCGGCGGGAAAATCACCGCGCCAGCATCGAGCCGCTCGCGCAGAAAGCCTTGCAGCTTCTGCCCCACCGCACCGGCAAAGAAATCATCGACCAGCGGCTGCCAGCCCGGTGCCACGGGCCAGTCGGCGGGATCGCTGCTCGACAGCTGATCGGGCCGGCTCATTTGAACAACGCAGCGAGGGCCTCGCCGGGTTCCTTGGCGCGCATGAAGGCCTCGCCGACCAGGAAGGCGTTGACGCCTGCAGCGCGCAACGTGGCCACGTCCTCGCGCGTACCGATGCCCGACTCCGTCACCGGAAGGCGGTCATTCGGCAGCCTGGGCAGCAGGTCGATGGTCGCCTGGATCGACACTTCGAAGTTACGCAGATTGCGGTTGTTGACGCCGATCAGCGCCGTCTTGAGCTTCAGCGCGCGGTCGAGTTCTGCCGCGTCGTGCACCTCCACCAGCACCGCCATGTCCAGCCCGCGCGCGATGGCTTCGTAGTCCTTCATCTGTGCGTCGTCTAGGCAAGCGGCGATCAACAGGATCGCATCGGCGCCCATCGCGCGCGATTCGTAGACCTGGTAGTCGTCGATGATGAAGTCCTTGCGCAGCACCGGCAGGTCACACGAGGCACGCGCCTGCTTGAGATAGTCGACGCCGCCCTGGAAGAACTGCTTGTCGGTCAATACCGAAAGGCAGGCCGCGCTGACCGTGCCATCGCCCTCCGCATAGCTCTGCGCGATGTCGGCGGGAATGAAGTCCTCGCGCAGCACGCCCTTGCTCGGGCTGGCCTTCTTGACTTCGGCAATCACCGCAGCGTGGCCCGCGGCGATCTTGGCGCGCATGGCGGCTTCGAAGTCACGCGTGAGCATGCGACTCTGCGCATCGGAACGCACGGCTTCGAGCGACGCGCGCTTGCGGGCCGCGGCGACCTCCTGGTGCTTGACGGCAACGATCTTGTCGAGGATGTCGGACATAGGGTTTCTGGTGCTCCCGGTTTCTCTGTGTTCAGACGGTGGCGGATGCCTTGACCAGCTCCGCGAGCTTGGCCTTGGCGGCACCCGACGCGATGGCGGTGCGCGAACGCTCGACGCCCGCAGCCACTGAATCGACCACGTTGGCCGCATAGAGCGCGGCGCCGGCATTCAGCAGCACGATGTCGAGCGCAGGGCCGGCCTGATTGTCGAGCACCCCCAGCAGCATGGCTTTCGACTGCTCCGGCGTTTCCACGCGCAGCGCGCGGTTGCTCGACATCGCGAAGCCGAAGTCCTCGGGGTGCAGCTCGTACTCGCGGATCTCGCCGTCCTTCAGTTCGCCCACCATGGTGGCCGCGCCGAGCGAGATCTCATCCATGCCGTCGCGGCCGTAGACCACCATTGCATGCTCGGTGCCCAGGCGCTGCAGCGCGCGCACCTGGATGCCCACGAGGTCGGGGTGGAACACGCCCATCAGGATGTTCGGCGCGCCGGCCGGATTGGTCAGCGGCCCGAGGATGTTGAAGATCGTCTTGATGCCGAGTTCCTTGCGCACCGGCGCGACATTCTTCATCGCGGGATGGTGATTCGGCGCGAACATGAAGCCGATGCCGCACTCCTCGATGGAGCGCGCGATCTGCTCGGGCCTCAGGTTGATGTTCACGCCCAGCGACTCCAGCACGTCGGCGCTGCCCGACTTGCTCGACACGCTGCGCCCGCCGTGCTTGCTCACCTTGGCGCCCGCGGCGGCCGCCACGAACATCGAGCAGGTCGAGATGTTGAAGGTGTGCGAACCGTCGCCACCGGTGCCGACGATGTCGACCAGGTTCGCCCGGTTGATCACCGGCACCTTGGTCGATACCTCGCGCATCACCTGCGCGGCGGCGGTGATCTCGCCGATGGTTTCCTTCTTCACGCGCAGGCCGGTGATCAGCGCGGCCATCATCACCGGCGAGCACTCGCCGCTCATGATGAGGCGCACGATGTGCAGCATCTCGTCGTGGAAGACTTCGCGGTGTTCGATGGTGCGCTGCAGCGCTTCCTGGGGGGTGATCATGGAAAGTCTCCTCGGGGTGAATCAGCGGCCGACGCGAACGGCGGGCGCATCGGTGAACGCAAGCTTGAGGCCGAAGCCGATGAACAGCACGCCGGCGGCACGGTCGAGCCAGTGCATGCCCTTCTGCACGGCGCTGCGGCGTGCCATCCAGCCCGCGGCGACGGCCCAGCCGACGTTCACGGGAATGGCGTTGACGTTGAACAGCACGCCCAGCAGCACGAAGTAGAGCGCCGTATTGCCGGCACCGGGCGCGATGAATTGCGGCACGAAAGCCAGGAAGAACAGCGCGACCTTGGGGTTGAGCACGTTGGTCCAGAAGCCGCCCAGAAAGATCGCCTTCAGGCTGCGCTCCCCGGGCGCCGCAGCCTCGGCCTGCAGGTCGGCCGGCGGCTTGGCGCGCGACAGCAACATGCGCACGCCGAGGTACAGCAGGTACGCTGCGCCGATGTACTTGAGCACGGTGAAGGCGGTGGCCGACGTCGCCATCAGCGTGCCGACGCCCACGGCGGCGGCAAAGATGTGGACGAAGCAACCCGCCGTGATACCGAGCCCGGCCACGATGCCGGCACGCACGCCGGAGCGCAGCGAATTGGTCACGACGTACAGCACGTCGGGCCCCGGTGTCAGGTTGAGCAGCCAGCCGGCGGCGATGAAGGCGAGCAGATGAGGAAGATCAGGCATCTTGCTCCCCTGGGGCTCAGGCGTTGAAGAATCCGCGGATCGCTGTGACCGCGCGGTCGACGCCGGCGGCATCGACATCGAGGTGCGTCACGAAGCGCAGCCGGTAAAGCCCCGTCGCAAGAATGCCTTGCTGGTTGAGGCTCGCGAGCAGTTCAGCGGAACGCGCCTGCGCGGCACCCGCGAGATCGACGAACACGATGTTGGTGTGCGGCGCCTCGACCTTCAGCCCCTCGATGCCTTCGAGCCCCTGTGCGAGCCGCTGCGCCAGTGCATGGTCGTCGGCCAGGCGGTCGATGTGGTGGTCGAGCGCGTGCGATGCCGCCGCCGCCAGCAGGCCGGCCTGCCGCATGCCGCCGCCGGCCATCTTGCGAATGCGGTGCGCCCGCGCGATGAACTCGCGCGAACCCACCAGCGCCGAGCCGATGGGTGCGCCCAGGCCCTTGCTGAAGCACACCGACACACTGTCGAAGCACTGCGCGATGCGGCGGGCTTCCGCTCGGATGTCGCTGCTCTTGCTCGCAGAAGCCTGCGCAGTCGCCGCGTTGAAGAGACGCGCGCCGTCCAGGTGCCGCTGCAGCCCCTTGCTCTTCGCCAGGTCGGTCGCAGCCTGCACGTACTCGAAGGGCAGCAGCTTGCCGCCCAGCGTGTTCTCCAGCGCCAGCAGCCGCGTGCGCGCGAAGTGCGCGTCGTCGGGCTTGATGGCCGCCTCGATCTGCGAGAGCGGCAGCGTGCCGTCGGGCGCATGGTCGAGCGGCTGCGGCTGCACGCTGCCGAACACCGCCGCGCCGCCGCCTTCCCAGCGGTAGCAATGCGCCTGCTGGCCGACGATGTATTCGTCGCCCCGGCCGCAATGCGAAAGGATCGCGCACAGGTTGCTCTGCGTGCCGGTGGGCACGAACAGCGCGGCCTCGAAGCCGAGCAAGGCGGCGATCTTCTCCTGCAGCGCATTCACGCTCGGATCGGTGCCGAAGACGTCGTCGCCCAGCGGCGCCGCCATCATGGCCTCGCGCATCGCGGGGGTGGGTTGGGTGACGGTGTCGCTGCGCAGGTCGACGAGGGAATCAGAGGTAGACATGTCTTTGAGCCCTTAGTGGGAGTACCGCGGAACCGGCTCTGCCGGGCCGCCGGTATTGCCCCCGGCGAGGGGGATGGCGAAGCGACACGAAGTGCGCGAAGCCTGGGGGAGAGCCATGCTGCTAGTCCAGGAAGTTCTTGAGCATGGCGTGGCCGTGCTCGGTCAAGATGGATTCAGGATGGAACTGCACGCCTTCGATGCGCACGTCGTGCGCGAATCCGGTATGCCGCACCCCCATGATCTCGCCGTCGTCGGTCCAGGCGGTGACAGCCAGCGCCTTGGGGCAACTCTCGCGCTCGATGGACAGCGAGTGATAGCGGTTGACGGTGAACTTCTGCGGCAGCCCCGCGAACACGCCTTCCTGCGTGGTCGTGATCTCGCTGGTCTTGCCGTGCATCAGCTGCTGCGCGCGCACGATCTTGCCGCCGAAGGCCGCGCCGATGGCCTGGTGGCCCAGGCACACGCCCAGAATGGGCAGCTTGCCCGCGAAGGCCTCGATGGCCGCCACCGACACGCCCGCCTCCGCCGGCGAACAAGGTCCGGGCGACACCACCAGCCGCGTCACGCCCGAAGCGATCAGCTCGCCGATCTGCGCCACGGTGATCTCGTCGTTGCGGTGCACCTGCACGTCCGCACCCAGCTCGCCGAAGTACTGGACGATGTTGTAGGTGAAGCTGTCGTAGTTGTCGATCATCAGCAGTTTCATGGCTTGCTCACAATCCGGTGCACGCCCTTGACGACGGGGAACACGTTGAAGTTGATCAGGAGGCCCAGCTTGAGGCCCGACAGCCGCAGCGCGGCCAGCACCTGTGCGCGATGCAGGTCGGCAAGCACGTCGACCGCCTTGAGCTCGACGATGACCGACTGCTCGATCACGAAGCCCGCGCGGTACACCTCGCCCAGCGACCGGCCCTTGTAGCTGGCCGACAGTGCCACGTCGCGCGTGAAGCCGATCTCGCGCTCGGCCAGCTCTATGGCCAGCGCCGCGGCATAGGCCGCTTCGTCGAGCCCCGTGCCGAGCACGCGCTGCACCTCGACGGCGGCGCCGATGATCTCGTGCGAGAAGTCGTTCTGAATATCGGGTGCGTTGCTCATCATTCCAGGCCTTCCTCGACCAGTTCGGCGGCACGCAGGAGTGCGCGCGCCTTGGCTTCTGTTTCCTTCCACTCGAGCTCCGGCACCGAGTCGGCCACCACGCCGGCCGCGGCCTGCACGTGCAGCATCTGGTCCTTCACGATGCCGGTGCGAATGGCAATGGCCACGTCCATGTCGCCCGCATAGCTGATGTAGCCGCAGGCGCCGCCGTAGAGGCCGCGCTTGGTGGGCTCCAGCTGGTCGATCAGTTCCATCGCATGCACCTTGGGGGCGCCGGTCAGCGTGCCGGCCGGGAACGTGGCCTTCAGCACGTCGATGGCGGTCATGCCGTCCTTCAGCGTGCCTTCGACGTTGCTCACGATGTGCATCACGTGGCTGTAGCGCTCCACCGCGAAGGCCTCGGTCACCTTCACGGTGCCGGTCTTGGCGATGCGGCCGATGTCGTTGCGCGCAAGGTCGATCAGCATCACGTGCTCGGCGCGCTCCTTCGGGTCGTTGATGAGTTCCACCTCGGCGGCCTTGTCGAGCTCGATCGAGGCGCCGCGCGGACGCGTGCCGGCCAGCGGGCGGATGGTGATCTTCTGCTCGCCGTCGCCCGTGTTCTCCTGGCGCACCAGGATCTCGGGCGACGCGCCCACCACGTGGAAATCGCCGAGGTTGTAGTAGTACATGTAGGGCGACGGGTTCAGCGAGCGCAGCGCGCGGTACAGCGACAGCGGCGACTCGGTGTAGCGCTTGCTGATGCGCTGGCCCACCTGCACCTGCATGAAGTCGCCGGCGGCGATCATTTCCTTGGCGCGCTCCACCGCCGCAAGGTAGTCGGCCTTGGCGAAACTGCGCTCGGGCGGATGCGGCTGCGTGGGCTTCACGATGGGCGCGCTCACCGAGTACTTGAGCTTTTCCTTCAGTTCGCGCAGGCGGCGCTTGCCCACGGCATAGGCCTCGGGCTGCTTCGGATCGGCATAGACGATGAGGTAGAGCTTGCCAGACAGGTTGTCGATGACGGCCAGCTCTTCGCACTGCAGCAGCAGGATGTCGGGGCAGCCCAGCGTGTCGGGCGGGCAGCTTTTTTCGAGCTTGCGCTCGATGTGGCGCACGGTGTCGTAGCCGAAGTAGCCCGCGAGGCCGCCGCAGAAGCGGGGAAGGCCCGGGCGCAGCGCCACCTTGAAGCGCTTCTGGTATTCAGCGACGAAGTCGAGCGGATTGCCCTTGACGGTTTCCACCACCTGCCCGTCGGTCACCACCTCGGTGACGGCCTCGGCGCCGAAGCCGCTGGCGCGCAGCAAAGTCCTTGCGGGCAGTCCGATGAAGCTGTAGCGCCCGAAGCGCTCGCCGCCCACCACGGATTCGAGCAGGAAGCTGTGCTTGCCGCCGCCCTGCGAATGGGCGAGCTTGAGATAGAGGGAAAGAGGCGTCTCGAGGTCGGCGAAGGCCTCGGCCATCAGCGGAATATGGCTGTAGCCCTGGGCGCTGAGGCTCTTGAATTCAAGTTCGGTAATCACGGGTTCGTTCTCCAATTGCCAGCCGGCGCTCCTTTGGCCGGGGGCAAGGTCATTCACGGGTGGTCCGGCGTCGTCGAGTATGTGTCGATCCGGAACCGCGGGCGCACGGCGTGCGCCGTGCAATCAAACAGTCAGCGAAGTATGGCTACGCCAGGGCCAGGCTCCCCGGCTGCCTTCACCTGTTTGATTGATGTGATGAACGAACATGGAAAGCCGAGTTTAGCCCACGAAAACGCCGGTTCGCACGACAACAGCCGTTCCAGGGCGGCTTCAGGGTTCCCCCCGAGGCTGGCCGTAAAACAAAAAGATACATTCGCACGACCGTTCGAAAAATAACGAGGAGACCTTCCGTGCCAGCTTTTTCGCTCCCGACCGCGTTCTCCCGGCTCACCCTGGCGGCCTGCCTTGCCACTGCCGCGCTCGGCGCCGTGGCGGCACAGGTCGACGTGGCCGGCGTCAAGCTAGAAGACCGCATGGACCTGCATGGCAGTCCGCTGCAACTCAACGGCGCGGGCATTCGCTACAAGGCCATCTTCAAGGTCTACACGGCGGGGCTGTATGTGGG
This sequence comes from Variovorax sp., assembly GCF_965279555.1. Taxonomy (NCBI): domain Bacteria; kingdom Pseudomonadati; phylum Pseudomonadota; class Betaproteobacteria; order Burkholderiales; family Comamonadaceae; genus Variovorax; species Variovorax sp. The sequence continues at coordinate 4,487,068 of NZ_OZ257247.1, forward strand.
CAAGAAAGTGTCGACGCCTGAGGAGGCGCTGGCCGCGCCGGGCCCCAAGCGCGTGGCCATCACCATGCTGCGCGACATCGACGCCAACGAACTCGGCAAGCTCTTCACCAAGGGCGTGGAAGAGAACTCGCCCAAGAGCGAGATGGTCAACCTCATTCCGGGCCTGTTGCGCATGGGCCAGATGTTCGCGGACCAGAAGCAGCTGAAGACCGGCGACACCTTCAACATCGACTGGGTGCCCGGCACGGGCACCGTGATCACCGTGCGCGGGGTGCCGCAGCCCGACCCGGTGAAGGAGCCGGCCTTCTTCAACGCCCTGCTGCGCATCTGGCTGGGGCCGAATCCGGCGGACTGGAAGCTGAAGGACGCGCTGCTCGGCAAGCAGTAGTCAGGCGGGCGCGAGTTCGGCCAGCGAATCCACGAAGCCATCGGCATCCACCGCCCGCACCGGCTCGCCGTGGTTGTAGCCATAGGTCACGAGCACCACGGGGCAGCCGGCGGCGCGCGCGGCACGCGCGTCATTGCTCGAGTCGCCCACCATCAGCGTGCGCGCGGGCGCCGTGCCCAGCGCCTCGCAGGTCTTCAGCAGCGGCAGCGGATCGGGCTTCTTGCGCTCGAAGGCGTCGCCGCCGAACACCAGTTCGAAGAATCCGTCGAGCCCCTTCTCGGCCAGCAGCGGCTTCGCGAACGAGGTCGGCTTGTTCGTGAGGCAGGCCAGCCTCAGCCCGTGGGCGCGCAATCCCTTCAGGCCGTCGATCACGCCCGCGTACACGGCCGAGTGCTGGCCGTTCACCGCCAGGTAGTGATGCTGATAGCGCTCCCAGGCGTGGTCGAACGATGCGCGCGCCTTTGCTTCGGCGGCATCGCCTTCGGTGGGCGCCATCACATGCACGAGCGCGGAATGGATCAGGTGCTCCGACCCCTTGCCCACCATGCGCTCGATCGCAGCAGGCTCGACCGCGGGCAGGGAAAGATCGGCCAGCATGCCGTTCAGCGATGCGGCGAAGTCGCCGAGCGTGTCGACCATGGTGCCGTCGAGGTCGACGATGGCGGCGTCGAAGCGGTTGGGGTGGAAGCTGATGGAGTTCAAGACAGATCGATCGAGTTGCGATAAGGGAGGAACGGCGGGCAAAACATAGCAGACCCGGGCGCGAGTCCCGCCGTCTCTCTCAGTCGTCGCCGTCCCGCGCGGCGAGCCTTGCCACCTCGCGATCGAAAACCTCGTACTGGCCGTCGCAGAAAAGTTCGCAAAGGCGATCGACCTCCGCGCGGCTGCACTCATCCACGACCGCCGCGTCCTGCTCCGGCTTCGCCTTGCCGAAGAAGCCTTTGCGCATCTGAATCGACACCGACTGCAGCTGGTAGCTGCGGTTGCGTTCGTCGCCCAGCGCCGAGATCCAGAGCTCCCGCTGATCGGGCTCGTTCTGCAGCACCAGCGTCGGCAGCGGGCCGTCCTGCTGCTCGTCCCATTGCGCGAGCTGCTCGGTCCACGGGAAGGCGTCGATGGCGGCCATGAAGGCGATCAGGTTCGTCTCTCCCTGCGGGTCCGTCTGCTTGTAGTCGTAGCCAACTCTCTGGATTGCGTAGGTCAACATGGTGTGTGGATCGGCGAATGCCCCGGGGGTGTTGATGAGAGCGCCATTCTGTGGTCCGGTGGTGCCTGGCGCCAGCACGCGGGGATAATGGCCGACCGATGATCGTCCGACCCCGCCCTCATTGGCTGCGCATGCTCTTCGTGTGGCGCGGCTCGGTTCTGCCGGACATCGTGCCGCAGCTGTTGTGGACCACCGCCTTCGCGGTGCTGGTGACGGTGCTGCACGGGCGGCTTTTTCAATGGAAGGTGCCGCTCAACTTCGTGCCCTTCTCGCTCATCGGCCTCACGCTGGCGATCTTCCTGGGCTTCAGGAACAGCACGAGCTATTCGCGCTACTGGGAAGCCCGCACGCTGTGGGGCACCCTGCTCAATGAAACGCGCTCGCTGGTGCGCCAGGCGCTGACATTGGGCGACTCCCACTCCGACTCCACCGCGCACGCCGGCGTGGCGGCCGCGCGCCTCATCGCCTTCGTGCATGCGCTGCGCCATCAGCTGAGAGGCACCGATCCCTCCACCGACCTCGCGCGACTGCTGCCGCCCGAAGACTGCGAGCGCCTGCGCACAGCGCGCTTCAAGCCGGCCATGCTGCTGCTCATGGTCGGCGAATGGCTGCGCGACCAGCGCAAGAGCGGCCGGCTCGACCCGATGCTCGCGCAGGCCATGGAAATTCCGCTGGGGCGGCTGACGGAGGCACTGGGCGGCTGCGAGCGCATCGCCAGCACGCCTATCCCCTTCACCTATTCCGTCATCATCCACCGCACCATCTATCTCTACTGCGTGCTGCTGCCCTTCGGCCTGGTCGATGCCATCGGCGCGATGACGCCGGTGGTGGTCGCGTTCGTCGCATACACCTTCTTCGCACTCGAGGCACTGGGCGCGGAAATCGAGGAACCCTTCGGCACACAGCCCAACGACCTGGCCCTGGACGCCATGTCCCGCATGATCGAAGCGACCCTGCGCGAAATGATGGGCGAGCCCCGATCGCCGGAAACCACTGACGCACGAACCGTTGGTTACATCCAGACCTGAAGAAGCTTAAGAAGCATTCCGGAAACTTTTCGGGGCTTTCGGACACCTACGTTCCGGCGCTGTCTTCCGCGAACGCGCAAGACAGCCATTCATTCAATGTCTGTATTCCAGACACATCCATGAGGAACACTCCATGCGTCTGACGACGAAGGGCGGCTTCGCCGTGACGGCCATGATCGATGTCGCGCTGCGCGAGCAGGCCGGCCCCGTGGCCCTGGCGTCCATCGCCAAGCGCCAACACATTGCCCGCTCGTCGCTGGAGGCACTCTTCAGCAAGCTGCGCCAGCATGGGCTGGTGAAGGCGACCCGAGGCCCGGGCGGCGGCTATACGCTGATGCGCAAGGCGTCGGAGATCACCGTTGCGGACATCCTGTTCTCGGTCGACGGCCAGGCCACACCGGAGGTCGAGGCCGAAGCCGCACCGCCGCGCCACAAAGCCGGCACCAGCGCCGCAGCCGGCGATTCCGGCTGCTACTCGACCGACGCGCTCTGGGCATCCGCCAACCACCATGTGATGGAGTTCCTCGACTCCGTCACGCTGCAGAGCCTGGTCGTCGACCAGCTGGCCAAGGGCGTACGCGTCGAAGAGGAATCCCCCCGCAAGAAAGAGCCGCAGCCGCGCCCCGTGCCCAGCCTGCGGCATGTGAACGCACCCAACTCCGTGTTCGCATGGAGCGGCGTGTTCGCCAAGCGCTGACCGACTGACACCGCTCTCGCCCCGCCCGCGGGCGGTCAGCGCAGCGTGGCATGCGGATGCAGCGGATGCGCCAGCGTGTCCGCAATGAGCCGCAGCGCCTGATCGCACTGCTCGCGCGACATCGGCCCGCCCAGGCAGATGCGCACCGCATCGGGCGGATCGCCGTCGGTGGAAAAGGCCGCGCTCGCCACCACGCCCACGTTCTGCGTGCGCAGGTAGGACGCAAACTCCACCGGACTCCAGCCCGGCGTGAGCGGCAGCCATGCATGAAACCCCTCCGGATGCGCCTGCAGGCCGCTCGCGCCCAGATGGCGCGTGGCCAGCACCTGCCGCGCCATCGACTCGGCGCGCACCGCCTGCAGCATTTCTTCGGCGGTGCCGTCTTCCACCCACAGCGTGGTCAGCGCATTGGTGATGGGTGAGGCCATCACCGTGGTCGCGCGCATTGCGCCGGCCAGCCGCTGCGACTGCACCACCGTCGGCGAGCACACGTACGCGCTGCGCAGCCCCGCGCCGAAGCATTTCGAAAATCCGCTCACGTAGTAGGTGAGCCCCGGCGCCAGCGTGGCGAGCGACGCGGGCACCTGGCGCGGGAGCATGCCGTAGGCGTCGTCCTCGATGATCGGTACCGCGTAGCGCAACGCCACGTCCGCCAGCGCCTCGCGCCGGGCGCGCGACACCGTGGCGGAGGTCGGATTCAGCAGCGTGGGGTTGCAGTACAGCGCCTTGGGCTTGAGCGTCTTGCAGGCGTGCTCGAAGGCGTCAGCGATGGGGCCGTCGTCGTCCATCTGCAGCGCATGCAGCTGCACGCCCAGCTGCGCCGCGATGGCCTTCACGCCGGGGTACGTGAGCGACTCCACGCACACCAGTTCGCCCGGCCGTGCGAGCTGCGAGAACAGCGCTGTCAGCACGCCGTGGATGCCGGGGCACACCAGGATGCGGTCGACGCTCGCATCGGGCACGAAGGGCCGCAGCCAGTGCATGGCGGCGGCGCGGTCGTGCGGGGTGCCGCCGAAGTCCTGGTAGCGCAGCAGGTCGTGGAAGTCGGCCTGCGCGAAAGCCCGGCTCGCGCTGTCGTGCAGCCGCGCCATCAGGTGTTCGTCGTCGGGCTCGGGCGGCATGTTCATCGTCATCTCGGCGCCGCTGCCGCCGCGCAGCCGCAGGCTCGGGCTGCCCGAGCGGATGAAGGTGCCCGTGCCCGCGCGCGAATCGATCAGCCCGCGCTTGCGCGCCTCGGCATAGCCGCGCGCCACGGTCGTGTAGTTCAGTTCCAGGTCGTTAGCCAGTTCGCGCAGCGTGGGCAGCCGGTCGCGCACGCCGAGTCGCCCGGTCTTGATGTCGTCGGCGATCAGCTCGGCCAGTTGCAGGTAGGCCGGACGGGCGCTGTTGCGCAGTTGCCTGCGCCAGTGGGCGGTGATGGTGGTCATCGGGGGGCTCCGGCGAAGTTGATCGCATTCATTGATTGCATCCGGCCACCGATCAACACGCAGGATTCGCGCCCGCCCCAGAGGGCCCGGATGCTTCGATCAGGTGCGATCAACCCCATTGATCGGGTGCATTGATCGCACGGTGCATGCGTCTTGCCGGTGCGCGGCGAGCCGCCCGGCCCGGCCGCCGGCCGGCCTTTGCACCTGTCCGAAAAAATTTTTGCGGCTTGCGGCCCGCGCCGCTGCGCGTTGATCGCGACTTGATTGCACACAGCCGCGCGAACGCTGGCACATCGCCTGCGAAGAGGAAGGCACGCAAGACCTGCGTGTCCAACCACCCAACCGGAGTCCCACATGCCCAAAGTCACCCGCCCCCGCAACGAAAAAGGCGAGTACCTCGTCGACTACGAAGAGAAGGTGTTCGAAGACGTCAAGGCCGAACCCGGCGAGAAGGCACTCGTCACCTTCCACACCGTGGCCTTCGAAGGCTCCATCGGCTTCGTCAACCTGCTGCAGGCCACGCGGCTGCGGCGCAAGGGCTACGAGACCTCCGTCCTGCTGTACGGCCCCGGCGTGACGCTGGGCGTGCAGCGCGGCTTTCCCACGCTGGGCGACGAGGCCTTCCCGGGCCACCAGAACTTCAACAAGCAGATCGTCAAGTTCATGGAAGAAGGCGGCAAGGTCTACGCCTGCCGTTTCGCGCTGCAGGCGCTGTACGGCCACGGCGAAGGCGCGCTGATCGAAGGCATCACGCCGATCAACCCGCTCGACGTGCTCGACCTCGTGCTGCTGCACAAGAAGGCCGGCGCCGTCATCCTCGACACCTGGACACTGTGAGCGAAGGCGCGGCGATGGCATCCACACCCACCACCGTTCGGGCGGCGGCGATCCAGATCGCACCCGACTTCGAGCGGCCCGACGGCACGCTGGAGCGCGTGTGCAGCGCCATCGACGCGGCCGCTGCCAAGGGCGCGCAGCTCGCGGTCTTTCCCGAGACCTTCGTGCCCTATTACCCCTACTTCAGCTTCGTGCTGCCGCCGGTGCTGCAGGGCGCGCCGCACCTGCGGCTGGCGGAGCGCGCGGTGGTCGTGCCCGGCCCGGTCACGCAGGCCGTGGCGGAAAGGGCCCGCGCACGGAACATGGTGGTCGTGCTCGGCGTGAACGAGCGCGACCACGGCAGCCTCTACAACACGCAGCTGGTGTTCGACGCCGACGGCACGCTGGTGCTCAAGCGCCGCAAGATCACGCCGACTTATCACGAGCGCATGGTCTGGGGCATGGGCGACGGCGCGGGCCTGAAGGTGGTCGACACCGCCGTGGGCCGCGTCGGCGCGCTGGCCTGCTGGGAGCACTACAACCCGCTCGCGCGCTACGCGCTGATGGCGCAGCACGAGCAGATCCACTGCGCGCAGTTCCCCGGCTCGCTGGTCGGCCCGATATTCGCGGAGCAGATGGAAGTGACCATCCGCCATCACGCGCTCGAATCGGGCTGCTTCGTGGTCAACGCCACCGGCTGGCTCACCGACGAGCAGATCCGCTCGGTCACGCCCGATGCGCAACTGCAGAAGGCGCTGCGCGGCGGCTGCCACACGGCCATCGTCTCGCCCGAGGGCAAGCACTTGGCGCAGCCGCTCACCGAGGGCGAAGGCATGGTGGTGGCCGACCTCGACATGGCGCTGATCGCCAAGCGCAAGCGAATGATGGATTCGGTCGGCCACTACGCGCGGCCCGAGCTGCTGTCGCTCGCCATCAACGACCGCCCGGCGCAGACCACCGTGCCCATGCACCTCACGCAACCTTTCGCCCAACGGAGCCCCGACCATGACCACAACACCCATGACGCCGCAGCAGCAGGACAGCCGGCAACTGATGACCGAGCTCCAGTCCTTCGGGTTGCGGCTGGTTGATCCGTCGGCCGGCGTCTCGAGCCGCCGCGGCGGCGCTGGCCCTTCGGACCACAAGGCCGTGACCGTCGACGGCCACACGATCATGGTGCCGGTGCACACGTCGACCGCCTGGCACTCGCCCTTCACCGCCGAGGCGCCGGACGCGAGCGGCATGAGCCGCGTGATGCGCGGCAGCATCCCCATCGCGAGCATCAGCTTTCCGAAGCAGCCGCGCTTCTACGCCATGCAGACCTTCGACGGCGTGCCCTACTCGCACATCGCCACGCTGCACGGCAGCGACGTGCTGGCCACCACCGTGCTGCAGACCTGCATCCGCTACGAGAGCCGCAAGAAGAGCTGCAAGTTCTGCGCGATCGGCCAGTCGCTCGCGGCCGGCCGCACCGTCGCGCGCAAGACGCCCGAGCAGCTCGCCGAAGTGGCGCGCGCCGCCGTGCTGCTCGACGGCGTGAAGCACATGGTGATGACCACCGGCACGCCCAACGCCACCGACCGCGGCGCGGCCGTGCTGTGCGAGAGCGCCTTCGCCATCAAGGCCGCGGTCGACATCCCCATCCAGGGCCAGTGCGAGCCGCCCGACGACGATCAGTGGTTCCACCGCATGAAGGCCGCCGGCATCGACACGCTGGGCATGCACCTCGAAGTGGTCACGCCCGAGGTGCGCGAACGCATCATGCCGGGCAAGGCAAGCGTGCCCGTCTCGCGCTACATGAGCGCCTTCGAGGCGGCCGTGGGCGTGTTCGGGCGCGGGCAGGTCAGCACGTACATCCTGGCCGGGCTGGGCGACACGCGAGAAGCCATCCTCGACACCTGCGACCAGCTGCTGGCGCGCGGCGTATACCCCTTCGTCGTGCCCTTTGTGCCGATCAGCGGCACGCCGCTGGAAGACCATCCGGCTCCCACGCCGGAGTTCATGAAGTCGCTGCTCGCACCGCTGGGCGAACGCGTGGTGGCGGCGGGCCTGCGCTCGGCCGACATCAAGGCCGGCTGCGGCAAGTGCGGCGCGTGCTCGTCGCTGTCGATATACGAAAAAGAAAGCGAAAGCTGACCATGCTGTGCATCGACGACCTCTGCGAGATGGCGGACCACTACGCGCCCGTCGAATACCTGGTGCGCGAAGCCGCCCAGCAATGGGAGCGCGACGAAGCCATGGCGCTGCGCCGCGCGGTGTTCTGCATCGAGCAAGGCATCTTCGTGCGCGACGACCGCGACGCCATCGACGACCACGCGCGCCTGCTGGTGGCCATGTCATGCAACGGCGGCATGCCCGAGCAGGTGGTGGGCACGGTGCGCATCCATCGCGGTGAGGCCGAAGGCGAATGGTGGGGCTCGCGGCTGGCCGTGCACCCCGCCTTCCGCAGCCAGGGGCACCTGGGCGCCACGCTGATCCGGCTGGCCGTGTCGCGTGCCCATGCGCTGGACTGCGAGACCTTTTTCGCGCAGGTGCAGATGCAGAACGTGCCGCTTTTCAACAAGCTCGGCTGGACGACGCTGGAGGAGACCAGCGCTCACGGCCGTCCGCATGCGCGCATGCAGGCCGACCTTGCGTGGTATCCGCCTTGCCACGATCCCGTCAGCGGCTTCGTCACCCGCGCCAAGGTGGCGGCATGACGCAGCACGTCCACGACATCGCCGAGGCCCTGCGCGCCACGCGCGGATTCGCCCACAAGCGCGACATCAGCGACGTGGTGTCGGCGCTGGGCCGTTCGCTGCCCGGCGGCCATGCCGCGCTCGCGCAGGCCGTGCCCATCGGCGACGACTGCGCGGCCATTCCGGACGGCCACGGCGGCTACCTGCTGTTCGCCATCGAAGGGCTGGTCGAAGACTTCATCGTGCGCATGCCGTGGTTTGCCGGCTACTGCGGCGTGATGGTCAACGTGAGCGACATCTACGCCATGGGCGGGCGCCCAACGGCCGTCGTCGATGCGCTGTGGAGCACCGGCATGAGCCCCGCCGACGACGTTCTGCGCGGCATGGCGGAAGCCGCCGTGCGCTACGGCGTGCCCATCGTCGGCGGCCACAGCAACAACCGCAGCGAGCGGCCGCAACTGGCGGTTGCCATCCTCGGGCATGCGCGCCGGCTGCTGACCAGCTTCGACGCGAAGCCTGGGCATCTGCTGGTGATGGCGGCCGACCTGCGCGGCGCCTACGAAGAGCCTTTTCCGTACTGGAACGCATCGACCCGCGCACCCGCCGCGCGGCTGCGCGCCGACCTCGAGCTGCTGCCGGCCATTGCAGAAGACGGCCTGTGCGGCGCCGCCAAGGACATCAGCATGGCCGGCGCCGTAGGCACGGCCATGATGCTGCTCGAATGCTCGGGCGTGGGCGCGCGCATCGACCTTGATGCGCTGCCACGGCCCGACGGCGTGCCGCTGCTGCGCTGGCTCTCGTCGTTCCCGAGCTACGGCTTCGTGCTCAGCGTGGCGCCCGCGCAGGTGGCTTCGGTGATGGCGCGCTTTGCCGCGCGCGACATCGCCTGCGGCGTGATCGGCGAGGTCGATGCCACGCGGCAGGTGCGCCTGCGCGCCGGAGGCGAAGAGGCGCTGCTGTGGGACTTCGGCAGCGACGCCTTCATCCAGCCGCCCAGCCTGCAAGCGGAGGCCGCCGCATGCCCGTGACCCACTTCCGCGTGCGCTGGCCCGACGCCAGCGAGACGCGCTGCTACTCGCCCTCCAGCGTGGTGCGGGAGCATCTCGCGCCCGGCGAGCGCTATGCCCTCGCCGACTTCATGCAACGCACCCGCGAGGCATTGGGCCAGGCCTCCGAGCGGGTTCGCGCGAAGTACGGCTTCGCATGCTCGCAGGCGATGGACCAGCTCGCGCAGATCGAGCAGACCGCCGCACGCTTCGCGGCCACCGCCGACCCCCATGTCACCGTAGTCGCCATCGACTGACGCGTTCCCCACATCCAGAGAAAGAAGCATCCCATGTCACATCCCTACGGCGGACGCAGCCACTACAGCGTCGTCATCGTCGGCGGCGGCCAGGCCGGCCTGTCGCTGAGCCACTGCCTGCAGCAGCGCGGCATCGACCATCTCGTGATCGAGAAGCGCAGCCTGGTGCACACCTGGCGCACGCAGCGCTGGGACTCGTTCTGCCTCGTCACGCCCAACTGGCAGTGCCAGTTGCCGGGCTGGGGCTACACCGGCGGCGATCCGCACGGCTTCATGGTCAAGGACCAGATCAACGAATGGCTCGCGGGCTTCGTCGAGCACGTGAAGGCGCCGGCCATCGAGGGCGTGACTGTCGAACGCGTATCGCGCGACGGCGAGCGCGGGCGCTTCAGCGTGCAGACCGACGCCGGCCTCTACACCGCCGACCAGGTGGTGGTGGCCTCCGGCGGCTACCACCGCCCCATCGTGCCGCGCCTGGCCGAGAAGCTGCCTGCGGGCGTGGCGCAGTTCCACTCGGCGCAGTACCGCAACCCGGCGCAGTTGCCCGAGGGCGCGGTGCTGGTGGTGGGCTGCGGCCAGTCGGGCGCGCAAATCGCCGAAGACCTGCACCTGGCCGGCCGCAAGGTGCACCTGGCCACCGGCAACGCACCGCGCTGCGCGCGCTTCTATCGCGGCCGGGAGGTGGTCGACTGGCTCGCCGACATGAAGTACTACGACATGCCCGTCACCGAGCATCCGCTGCGCGAAGGCGTGCGCGACAACACCAACCACTACGTGACCGGCCGCGACGGCGGGCGCGACATCGACCTGCGGCGCTTCGCGCTCGAAGGCATGGAGCTGTACGGCCTGCTGAGCGGCTTCGACGACGGCAGCTTCGAATTGCAGCCCAACCTGCGCGACAACCTCGACCAGGCCGACGGCACCTACAACCGCATCAACGCATCGATCGACAAGCACATCGCCGCGCAGGGCATCGAGGCGCCGCCGCCTTCGGTCTACATGCCGGTATGGGAGCCGCAGGAAGAACGCACGCGGCTCGACCTTGCCGCAGCGGGCATCACCAGCGTGGTGTGGTGCATCGGCTTCTCGCCGGATTTCGCATGGGTCGATGCACCGGTGTTCAACGGGCGCGGCGCGCCGGTGCACCTGCGCGGGATAACGAACGAGCCGGGGCTGTACTTTCTGGGGCTGCCCTGGCTGCACACGTGGGGGTCGGGTCGCTTCTCGGGTGTGGCTCGCGATGCCGAGTTTCTGGCCCAAGCCATTGCGCAGAGAAAAGAGGGACTGCGCGGCAGCGCCGATACCGCACCGCCCCCTGAATTGCGCGCAGCCTAGGCCTGCTGCGCTTCGGTCAGTGCCTGCGCCGCCACCACCGCCTCGGTGCGGTTGCGCACGTTCAGCGCGCGGAAGATGGCGGCCAGGTGGATCTTCACCGTGCCTTCGCTGATGCCCAGGCTGCGCCCGATCAGCTTGTTGGGCTTGCCCTGCGACAGCAGCTGCAGCACCTCGACCTGCCGCTCGGTCAGCACGTTGCGAAGGTGTTCCAGCGTCTGGCTGCCGGCACCGCCGCGCGACGGCGTCTCGACCGCCTGCGGTGCCACGCCCGCCACGATGCCGGGCGGCAGCGCGGTGAGCATCATCGGCGGCACGTACACGCCGCCGGCCAGCACCAGCCGCACCGCCGAGAGCATCACCTCGGGTGAATAGGCCTTGGGAATGAAACCGAGCACGCCGCGCTCCAGCGCGCTGCGCATGATGGCCGGGTCTTCGTAGCCAGACAGCACCATGACGGGCAGGGCCGGATGGCGCTGGCGGATCTGGTCGATGTGCGCCTGCCCGTCGGCGCCGGGCATGTTGAGGTCGATCAGGGCCAGGTCGAGGTCGTCGGAAGCACCCGCAAGCAGCTCGTCGACGCTCATCGCCAGAACGAACTCGATGCCGGGCTCCAGCTCCGACAACTTGGCTTTGACCGCCTCGATGACGAGCCGGTGGTCGTCGGCGATCAGGATTTTCATGTCTTTTTTCCCGTGCCCCAGCACGCGTTGAACTACCGGGTGCAGAAGATACCGGTGATTTCCCCGCACAGCAAGGCCACGGCCCCACCAACGGCATAGGCCCCAAGCGGTATGGCGCCCCCGCCGGCCCCTTTGAAACAATGAAGGCCTACTCGAAGGAACCGGGGACATAGGCATGTGCCATCGCTGCAGACGCCGGTACAAGGCATCCTTCGCAATGCACGCCTGAGCAGGCACCTCCATGGCTCGCCTGCTCGACTGCTTCTCCGGCTTCATCGCATACGGCCTCGCCCTCGATGCATCGGTCGCCGCCGGGCGCCCGATGCCCGCGCTCGCGACGGTGCAGCACAAGGCCATGCAGCTGCTCGACACTGCCCGCGCCGACGCCGCGGCTGCGGGCAAGCCCGCGCCGCAAGTCGAGTCGGCAGTATTCGCGATGGTGGCGTGGATCGACGAGATCCTCGCGCGCCACCCGGAAGCAACGGTGGGCGCGGGTGCCGGCAGCGGCCCCTCGCCGCTGCAGGCGCAGCTCTTCAACTCGAACAATGCGCACAGCGAGTTCTTCCACCACCTGTCGGCCCTGGGCGCGCAGGACAACGACGTGCGCGAGGTCTACTGGCACGCGCTGGTGCTGGGCTTCAAGGGCCAGTACTACTTCGAGGACGGCGACCAGGGCGAACTCGGAAAACTCAAAGACCTGCACGGCCGCCAGCTGCAGCTGCGCCCGCTCGCGGCCGACAGCCTGGCGCACGACCGCATCACGCCGCAGCCGTACAGCGTGCCCGACCCGCGAGGCCCCAACGACACGCACCGGCGCGACCGCGCGCTGCTGCGCGCCGGCGCGGCGCTCGCACTGCTGCTGCCGCTGCTCTACCTGCTGTGGCTGTGGTCCACCGGGCCGCCCACGGCCGGCTCCGGGCTGAGCCAGCGCATCGAGCAGCACCTGCAGACTTTCGCCTGTGCCGACCTCACGGCCACCGTGGACACGGAGGGCCGCACGCGCGTTTCCGGCTTCGTCTCGCTGCCCGGCGACCTGTCGCGGGTGGAGCGCGAAGTGATCATGGTGCCCGGCGTGAAATCGCCGAGCTTCGACGTCGGCCTGCGCGTGTGGCCGCACTGCGAGGTGTTCGCCATCCTCAAGCCCTACCAGGCGCGCAACCGCGAGCGGGCCTACGGGCTCGACATCGACTCGCCCTCCGCGCTCGAAGGCAAGCTGCGCGAAGGCGACCCGGTGCGCGTGCAGGTGGTGGCGCCGCGCCATGACAGCTACATCTGGGTCGACTACTACACGGCAGACGGCGCGGTCATGCACCTCAACGCCGGGCAGGCGCCCACCAGGCTGCAAGCGGGCGAAACACTGACGCTGGGACGCGAGATCCCTTCGAGCTGGCTCGTGAGCCCGCCCTTCGGCAGCGTGCTGATCACCGTGCTCTCGGCGCCGACGCCGTTCACCGAAACCGCCGACCGGCCGCCCTTCGAACTCGCGTCCGACTACCTGCTGCGGCTGCGAGAGACCGTCGCGGCCGGCAAGAACAGCGACCGGCTGATCGCCGACTTCGTGTTCCTGGAGACCGTGTCGCGATGACCGCCATGCTCCCGCACGACCATCGCTTCTGGCTGCTGCTGGTGCTGTGCCTCGCAGGCTTCGCGCTGCTGTGCGGCGTGGTGCGCGATGCCGGACGCGGAGCACGGCGCCGCGCGCTGCAGCGGCGCATCGAGGCGCTCGGCGCCCCCGCCTCGGAAGCCGGCGACACGGAGCTGGCCGCCGCCGCACTCAGGGAAGGCATGGCACAGGCACAGCAGGCCGTGAAGCGCAGCCGCCCGCGCGCGCCTGTTCCATGGTTCCTGTTCTTCGGCGATGCCGCCGCCAACCTGCCCGGCCTGCTTTCGGCGGCGCATGGCGAACGCCTGCCCGCGCACGAAGCAGGCGAAGCCAAGGCCGACGCCTGGTGGCACTGGTGGCTGACCGGCGCCACCGTGTCCGTCGAGATTCCCGCCTGCACGGTCGGCGAGGCCGCCGACACGCCAGCGCAGCGCGGCCTGTGGCTGCAGTCGCTGCTGGCACTGGCCGAGCGGCGCCATCGCCTGCCGCTCAACGGCATGGTCGCCTGCGTGTCCGCGCGCGACCTGCTGCATGCGGACGAGAGCGAGCTCGCGGCCCTGGCCGCGCGCATGCGCCGGCTGCTCGACGAGACCGGCGACACCCTGCGCCTGCAGATTCCCGCGTATCTCGTCGTCACCGGGCTCGAACAGCTCGCGGGCTATGCGGTGCTGCGCGACGCATTGCCTCCCGAAGTGCTGTCGCAGGCCGTGGGCCATCGCCTGACCGACGCCTCTGCCGTCATCGCCACGCCGCCGCGCGAACGGCTCGATGCGGTGTTCGATCCGCTCGCACGGCACCTGCATGCGCTGCGAATGAGCCTGCTGCACCGGCAGGCCAGCGCCGCGGACCGGCTCGCGGTGCATGAGTTCGTGGAGGCGGTGCGCGCGCTGCAGCCCGGGCTGCGCACCTTCGCACAGGTGCTGTTCGAGAACCACGGCAAGGGCACGCGCGCGCCGCGCTGGCGCGGCCTCTACCTGACGGCTGCGGCATCGCCTTCGCACGGTGTGGGAGCAGCCTTCGTGGATGACCTGTTCAGCCGCTTCCTGCCGGCCGATCAGCCACTGGTGCGGCCGGGCCGCCCGTCGCCCGCCGGCGCCACGGCCTGAGCAGGCTGGCCGCCTGTGGCGCTACTTCGCGTCGATGCGCATCTGCCGCGCACCGAGCAGCACGTCGAGCGACTGCGCCTTGCCGGTGGTGACGGGGCGCACCTCGCGCCAGCGCGCGCGGTCGAGATCGCGGAACGCCGCCATCACGCCGATGGCCTTGGCGTCGGGTGGCAGGTTGAAGTCGAGCTTCTTGCTTTCGCCGGGCCGCAGCAGCACTTCTTCGCGCTGCACGAGTTCGGCGCCGAGCGTGGCCTGGTCTTTCTCGAACAGCGAGAAGAAGTCGGCGCCCTCGAACGGGCCGGGCGACTTCAGCGCATACACGCGCACCGTGAGCGGCGAGGCGCGTCCGCGCGCATCGGGGTTGGCGTCGGGGCCCGCCGTGAGCGAGACCGCGACGGTCGTCACCACCGGCTTGCTCGCGCATCCCATGAGCGAAAGACCCGCTGCAGCAAGGCCAAGAACGGCGATGCGACGCCGCGGCAATGCAGCGGAGTAGCTCTCATAGGACGAATGGTGTGTACCCAGCGTGCGCATGCTATTCCCTTCGTTGCATTGACCGGTCAAGACGCATCTTTGATTATCACCAGCCAACTTCAACAGGCAATATGCTGAACAACCAACTTGCCGCCGCACTGCTCACGCCCATCGGCGAAGCATCGCCGTGCGGCGACGACCTGGAGTACGACGCGGACTTCACCGCGCTCGTCTCGGCCGCGCAAGGCAAGCCGGAGCAGCAGTTCGGCGACACGGTGATTCCCGCGGTCGAGCCCGAGTGGCGCGAAGTCGCCGAGCAGTCCGACGCCATTCTTCGCCGCAGCAAGGACGTGCGCGCCGCGGTGCTGCTGCTGCGCGCCGCCACGCGCTTGCAGGGCGTTGTTGGTTTCGCCGCGGGGCTGCGCCTGCTGACCGACCTGCTCGACAGTTTCTGGGACGGCATACATCCAAAGCTCGATGCTGACGACGACAACGATCCGACGATGCGCCTGAACGCGCTCGCGCCGCTGACCGACGAAGGCATGGGCCTGCGCGACCTGTACGACGCGCAGGTCGGCATGGCGCGCGGCGTCGGGCCGATCCGCGTGCGCGACATCGCCATTGCGCACAACACGCTCACCGCCGTCGGCGGCGAGGCCGCGTATTCCATGGCGCAGGTCCAGGGCGGGCTCGAAGCCATACAGGCCGAGCGGCCCGAGGCCATACAGGCTGCCGTAGAAGTGCCCGCGCTGATCGAGCGCCTGCACAGGCTCATCGTCGATCGCACCGGGCGTGCCGACGCGGTCGACTTCGACGCGCTGCGCGGCATCGGCCGCGTGCTGCGCAAGGCCTGCACTGCCGCCAGCGGCGCACCGGCAGATGCCGCGGGCGCGGCTACCGGCGAGGGCGATGCGGGCGCGCAGGACGCAAGCGCCACGGCCGCACATCCCGCAGCCCCGCGCGGCGAGATCCAGAACCGCCAGGACGCGGTGCAGATGCTCGACCGGGTGATCCGCTACCTCGAGCAGGCCGAGCCCGGCAACCCAGCGCCGCTGCTGATCGAGCGCGCGAAGAAGCTCATCGGCGTGAGCTTCCTCGAGATCATGGCCAACCTCGCGCCCAACGCGATGGACACCATCGAGACGGTCACGGGCCGACGCCCTTCCGAATGAGCAAACGCCATCTCGCACCAGACACCCGTCCCATCCCCACCCGCAAGGAGCATCTTCCATGGCCAAGAGCAGTCAGAAATTCATCGCCCGCAACCGGGCGCCCCGGGTCCAGATCGAATACGACGTGGAGCTGTACGGAGCCGAGAAGAAGGTACAGCTGCCCTTCGTGATGGGCGTGCTGGCCGACCTGTCGGGCAAGCCCGCCGACCCGCTCGCGCCGGTGGCCGAGCGCAAGTTCCTGGAGATCGACGTCGACAACTTCGACTCGCGCATGAAGGCGATGAAGCCGCGCGCCGCGTTCGCGGTGGAGAACTCGCTCACAGGCGAAGGCGACCTGAAGGTGGAGCTCACCTTCGAGAACATGGAAGATTTTTCGCCCGCCGCCGTGGCCCGCAAGGTGGGCGCGCTGAACAAGCTGCTCGAGGCGCGCACCCAGCTGTCGAACCTCGTCACCTACATGGACGGCAAGGGCGGCGCCGAAGACCTGCTGGCCAAGGTGCTCGAAGACCCGGCCCTGCTGCAGACGCTGGCCGCGAGCAAGAAGCCCGAAGACGGCAGCACGCCCGCCGCCTGACGACGCCCCCCATCCGAGCAAACGAGGAGTACACAACCATGGCCGAAGCACTCGAACAGAGCGCGCTGAAAGATGTCGCGTACGCGGGCAGCGACTTTTCGTCGCTGCTGCAGAAGGAATTCAAGCCGCGCAGCGACGAAGCCAAGAGCGCCGTCGAGGCCGCCGTGCTCACGCTGGCGCAGCAGGCACTGAGCAACAGCACCGTCATCGGCAAGGACGTGACCAAGTCGATCCAGGCCATGATCGCCGCGATCGACGCCAAGCTCACCGACCAGGTGAACAAGATCATCCACCACCCCGACTACCAGAAGCTCGAGAGTGCGTGGCGCGGCCTGCACTACATGGTGAACAACACCGAGACCGACGAGAACCTGAAGATCCGCGTGATGGACATCTCCAAGACGGATCTGGCCAAGAGCCTGAAGAAGTTCAAGGGCGCGGCCTGGGACCAGAGCCCGATGTTCAAGAAGATCTACGAGCAGGAGTACGGCCAGTTCGGCGGCGAGCCCTTCGGCGCGCTGGTGGGCGACTATCACTTCGACCAGAGCCCGCCCGATGTGGAACTGCTCGGCGAGATGGCCAAGATCGCCGCTTCGGCGCACGCGCCGTTCATCACCGGCGCAAGCCCCAACCTGATGCAGATGGAGTCGTGGCAGGAGCTCGCCAACCCGCGCGACCTGACCAAGATCTTCCTCACGCCCGAGTACGCCGGCTGGCGCAGCCTGCGCGAGTCGGACGACTCGAAGTACATCGGCATGTGCATGCCGCGCTTCCTGGCTCGCACGCCCTACGGCGCCAACACCAACCCGGTGGAAGAGTTCGACTTCGAGGAAGACACCGCCGGCGCCGACCACAACAAGTACGCCTGGGCCAATGCGGCCTACGCTATGGCGACCAACATCAACCGTTCATACAAGCTCTACGGCTGGGGTTCGCGCATCCGCGGCATCGAGTCGGGCGGCGCGGTGGAGAACCTGCCGCTGCACACCTTCCCGAGCGACGACGGCGGCGTGGACCAGAAGTGCCCCACCGAGATCGCCATCAGCGACCGGCGCGAGGCCGAACTCTCGAAGGCCGGCCTGCTGTCGATGATCCACCGCAAGAACTCCGACTTCGCGGCCTTCATCGGCGCCCAGTCGCTCAACAAGCCGGCCGAGTACGACGACCCCGATGCCACGGCCAACGCCAACCTGGCGGCGCGCCTGCCCTACCTCTTTGCCTGCAACCGTTTTGCGCACTACCTCAAGTGCATCGTGCGCGACAAGATCGGCAGCTTCAAGGAGCGCGAGGACATGCAGCGCTGGCTCAACAAATGGATCATGAACTACGTGGACGGCGATCCGGCCAACTCCTCGGAAATCACCAAGTCGCAAAAACCCCTGGCTGCCGCCGAGGTGGTCGTCGAGGAAGTGGAAGGCAACCCGGGCTACTACACGTCCAAGTTCTTCCTGCGCCCGCACTACCAGCTCGAAGGCCTCACGGTTTCGCTGCGCCTGGTGTCGAAGCTGCCTTCCGCCAAGGGCGGCGCATGAAAAACAGCCCGAACTTTTCTTGAAATTCCGGCTTCCGTTTCGTTCTATCAACAGCTGCCGCGCATCGGTCTTCACTACAGGCCGCCGGCAGCCCGGGTAACCGTCTGGATCATCATCAACCGCCCGAACGCAATCGGGTTCCAAGGAGTAGGAACATGTCTTCTGACTTTCACATCAAGCTCGACGGCGTAAAGGGCGAGTCTTCCCACAAGGATCACAAGGACGAGATCGAGATTTCGTCGTGGTCCTGGAACGTGAGCAACTCGTCGGGCGCGGGCTCGGGCGGCGGTTCGGGCAAGGGCAAGGCCACGCCCGGCGAGTTCCACTTCACGCACACCTACGACAAAGCCTCTCCGGTGCTGGCCAAGAACTGCGTGAGCGGCAAGCACTTCAAGGACATGGTGCTGACCTGCCGCAAGGCCGGCGAAGGCCAGCAGGAGTACCTGAAGGTCACCATGAAGGAGGTCTTCATCTCCGGCGTGAGCCCCGGCGGCGCGCAGGGCGGCGACGTGCATGAGCAGGTGCTCTGCTCCTTCAAGGACATCGAGTTCGCCTACAAGGCGCAGGACGACAAGGGCGCGGCTGGCGGCGAAGTGAAGTTCGGCTGGAACGTGCCGACCACCGAAACCCGCTGACGGGCGACGGCCACGCCAAAGTGCGGCATCGGGCGCGCAAGTGCCCGGGCCTGTCCCGACGTGTCCTCACCGGAGAAATGCCATGGCATTCAGCACCACATTCATCGGCTCGAGCGGCAATCCGCGCACGGCCTACAACATCGACTGGTCCGTCGGCCTGATCGGCTCCAACACGCGCGAAGACGTGATGCTGGTGCAGGCGCTGTTCAGGATCTTCTACTACGAACTGCTCGGCTTCAACGACGGTTTCGATCCACCGCCCGGGGAGAACGAAGTGATCGTCGTGGACGGCCAGAAAGGTCCGATCACGCAGAAGCACATCGTGCACTTCCAGGAACAGGCGATCGCGCGCGGACAGAACTTGAAGCCGGACGGCATCTTCGATCCGTACCGGGCGCCGGGCGCGAGCAGCACGATCAGCAAGACGCGCTACGCACTCGACCTGCTCAACAACGGCTGCGCCAACCTCTGCGACGCGCAGGGTATCGACAACTACAACAACTTGCCGAACCGGCAGGACATGCCGCTGTTGCTGCGCAGCGCGCTGAAGCGGGTCAAGAAGACGGCCAACAAGTACACCTACGTCGCGCCGGTGGTCGTTCCGTCCACGGGTGGCGCCTGACCGGCTGCCAGCCTGCTGTTGCGGCAACGGCCAAGGCCTGAAGCACCCGTCCGCCGGACGAGCGCTTCAGGCCTTTTGTTTTCCGGGGGAAGAGTCAGGAATCGGTCGACGCGGCACTCTCGGGCATCAGCCGGGTCACGTCGTCCTCGTCGTCCTCGATCACCCACAGCGTCAGCGCCGTGTAGTTGTCGTAGCCCGGCTTGGCGTTGGCCTTGACTTGCGCATCGATCAGCTCGGTCCATTGGGTGGGCGTGCGCGAGGCGTGCAGCGTGTCGATCAGGCACTCGTCACCGAGCGGCTCCCACACACCGTCGCTGCAAAGCAGCAGCACGTCGCCGGGCAAGAGGCGCATGCGGTCCGACACCGCGATGTCGGGCGCCTCCTCGACCGAGCCCAGCGCCGACAGCAGCATGTTGCGCTGCGGATGCAGCCGCGCACCCTCTTCGTCGAGCATGCCGCCGGCCACCATCTGCTGCACCAGGCTGTGGTCGGTGGTGCGCGCCACGATGGCGCCGCCGCGGAACAGGTAGGCCCGGCTGTCGCCGCTGTGCACCCAGGCGAGCGCATGGTCTTCCAGGTCGATGGCCGCGAACACGATGGTCGAGCGCATGCCCGCGAGCTTGCCGCCCTCGGCCTGGCGCGCCACCACGTCGAGGTTGGCCTGCTCCACCAGCCGGCGCAGCGTGGCTTCGTCCAGCCCCGGTGCGGCCGAGAAGCCGCCCAGCATGCTGCCGCGAGCGGTGGCCGCCGCCACGTCGCCGCCGCCATGGCCGCCAGCGCCGTCGGCCACCAGGCAGGCGACATGGCGCTCGTCGTGCCAGTGGCCATGCACGTCCTCGTTGTAGGTACGGCCGCCTTGCCGGGAGAGCGTGACGATTTCGATTTCCAAGCGGGGTGCCTCGCGAATGCTGCGGTTGTCGTTGTTGCTGCCGTGTTTTTCTTCTTCAGGCGTCCGACTTCAGGCGCGCCATCTGCTCTTCGTAGGCCTGCAGGAAGGCCTTGCCGAAGAGGCTGTGGAAGTCGTCCTCCGCCTCGCTCGCGATGCCGCCGTACAGCGACACGAACTGGTCCCATAGCCTGGCCTTGCGGTTGGCGCTGAAGAGCGCGTCGAGCGCGGTCTTGGCGCTGATCTTCTTCTCCAGCTCCGCCGGCTCGAAGCGCGCGATGACATGGGCCAGCGCCGCGCGCATGCCCACCATCACGCCGAACTGATGCGCGCGCAGGTCGTCGAAGGCGTCGCGCATCGCGGCCTCGGGCGGCATGAAGCCGCGCACGCCGGGCCCCAGCAGGTGCGCGAGCGCGACCTCGACCGTGGGCGAGAACTTCAGCGGGTTGTTGGCCTGCGCCGCGATCATCGTGACCTCGGCGCGCACCTCGCGCTTGAACTCCTGGCGCGTGAGCAGCAGCTGCAGCGTGCCTTCGGTGGCGCTGCGCAGCATCGAGCCGATGCGCTCCATGAGGCCGGGCGTGAGCATGTCGGGCGGCTGGTGCGTGCTGGCCAGGCCGCGCAGGAAGGCGGCGAGCAGTTCGTCGTCGCTCGCCGCGCGCCTGGGCGCAGGTGGTGCGACCGGGACGGGCGCCACAGGAGGCGCGGGCGGCTCGAAGGGCTTGCCTGAACTCTCGGGGCCGCTGATGCGTATGGGCTGGCCGGTCATGTCGTCGAAGTTCGCGACCGGCTGCACGGGCGCCGGGCTGCTGATCGCCTTCGGCGGCGTGAAGCCGAACTGGTCGATCGGCAGGTGGTCCGCGCGCGCTGGCGGCGTGGCAGGCGCGGCGCGCTGCAGCGCGGCCAGCGGATCGGCGTCCGATGCGGTGTTGGGCTGCAGCAGCGGATCGGCCAGCGGCGACAGCGCGAGCGGATCGCCGCCGATGCCGCCGCCACCGCCGTGCATGCCGCCGAAGAGATCGTCGATGCCCGAGGCCTTGCCGTGCGCGGGCGGCGCGCCGAGGTCGGAGAAATCGTCGAGCGCGCCCAGGCCGGCCACGGGTGTCGATGACGACGTGGATCCGAGCAGGTTCGCGAAAGGATCGATCTGCGCGGCCTGCGCGTTGCGCGAACCGCTTTCCATCGGGTCGGGGAACAGCAGCGATTCAGGCGGTGCCGCTGCAGGGGCCGGGGCGGGCGCTGCGGCTGGCGCGGCCGGCGGCGCGAGGCCCGCGAGCAAGTCGGCGAAGGGGTCGTCGCTCGTCGGCGCAGCAGGCGCGGCCGCAGAGCCCCCCAGCACGGTGTTCGGGATGGCCAGCGACGGCGGCGCGGCGGCGGCCGTCACGCGCACCGTGAGCTCGAAGCTGCCCACCACCAGCCGTGCGCCATCGGTCAGCGCGGCTTCCTTGCCCGAGCCCAGCGACACGCCGTTGCACTGCATCGGGTTGCTGCCCCGGTCGATGACGAAGTACTGCCCGTCGCGGCACAGCACTTGCGCATGCACGCGCGAGACGGTGCGATCGGGGTCGTCGAGCACCAGCGTGTTGGTGTCGGCCCGGCCGATGGTGCCGCCATTGGGGCCGAAGTCCGCGGCAATGGCCTGCCCCGCCGGAGCGCCTTGCCGGGTGATGACAGCGATATGGATCATGAATCGGCCCCCGAAGGCTCTGTGCCTGAATGCGCCCGAACAAACTCGCAAGGAGTATTCATTCCGTGGGGCATGTTGGCAATCTCGCCTAAAGAGGTATGCCGTCGCCGAGCCAGCGCTGCTGCCGCCACGCCGGCGCGCTGGTTGCGAACAGCGGCGCGCCCGCGTCGAGCAGCGCAAGGTGCAGCGCCGCTGCCACGCGCTGGCGCTGGAAGCCCTCACGCAGTACACCAGAGCAGCTGTCGGGCGAGACCGGCTGCCCCATGAAGAGCCGCACGCCGGGGGCGAAGCGTGCGCCGTTCTGCTGCCACCATGCGCGGATCTTGTCGATGTCGGGCCAGGGCAAGGCGATGTCCTCGGGCAGCTCCACGTTGTCGTCATCGGGGTCGTCGGTCGGCCCGTCCTCGAAGCCGTCGGGCGGCGGAACCTCCATCTGCGCGAGGTTGAAGTCCACGCCCGTGATGGTCACGAAGGCCTCGGCCGCGATGCGCGCCGTGGCCGGCTGCGCCATCTGCTCGATGAGCCAGGGCACGTAGCGCGCGTCGCCGATGAAGCCCGAGCCGATGATGCGCAGGCGCTGCGCCTCGGGCAGTGCCGCGCTGTCGAGCAGCAGCGCGTGGCCCGGTGCCGGCTCCATCGCCTGCAGCGCGAGCTGGAACGCGCGCGGCTGGCGCGGCCCGCTCTTCAGCGCGAAGGCCGAGAGCACGTCCAGCGCCTGTGCCCTGTCACCGAGCAGCACCGCCGCCCACGCGGCCCAGAAGCGCAGCTCGGGCTTGGCCTCTCCGAGCAGCGACCGGGCCTGCGGCAGCAGGTCGGCACGGCCCAGCTCGCCGGCTGCACGCAGCGCGCGGATGCACACGCTGTCTGGCGCACCCGCGAGCAGCTGCCCAAGCAATGCGCCAGGATCGCGTCGATGCAGCGCGCAGGCCGCCACACCGAGCTTCTGCCGCAACGGCGAGGCGTCTTCGAGCAAGGCCTTGACGCGGCCGCCAAGATACTTCGGCTCGACCCAGCCCAGCGCGGAGACCAGGCCGGGCACGACCTCGGGCAGGTCCTTGGCGCGCTCGACCAGATCGTCGAAGCGGGAATCGACCGCCTCGATGGCGAGCACTGCGGCGACGAAGAAGTCTTCGGGGCCTTCGTTGTCGGTGAGCGACAGGGCATGCTGCCAGCCTTCATCGCCGGCTACGCGCAAGCCGTCGATGTGGGCGGCGAGGCGTTCGTCGAGGTCGGCGAATTGCTGGGGCGAGTAATTGGGGGCGTGGACTGCGCTGTCGCGTTGGAGCCAGAGGAAGGAGGCTTCGTCGGCGTGCTCGGCGACAACGGAAGACAGCGTGTCGGAGTCCACGGGCAAGCTCCTATTCGAAGTGCAGCCGCACGATGGGCAGTGTCTCGTGCCAGGCGCAGCACAGATTGACGATCAGATCCCATGCCTGTGCGTCCGCGTTGTCCCAGATCCATTCGTAGTAGTGGATGGTGCGCGGATCGTTGAACATGGCTTGCGCACCGCTGACTTCCACCGCATCGTCAGGGTCGGATCGATACGCAAGCGTCAACGCGTCCCACAACGCAAGGGTTTCGAGCAGGCCCTGCCCGACCTCAGGCTGCACCGGCAGTGCGAATTCGATCTCGACCAGCAAGGCATGGTTACCACCCAGGTTCTCCGGGAACTCAACGGCAAACGGCGGTTCCTCCGGAGCGGCCGGACGCACGCCTCTCTCGCTCAGCAAGTCAAGCTCGCGCTGGCCCAGCATGGCACGCGCCGCGTGGAAAAAGACTTCGTGCTGACGGCAATCCGCCAGCATGCCACCCAGCACATCCAAGGCCGCAACAGGGAGATCCACGACTTGCAGCCGCGCCTGCAACGACATGCCGGCGGCGCGAAGCTCGGCAGGCACAGAAGGAAGCCGCCTCCCCGGGAAGAAGAACCCCGCATCGACCGCATCGAGAAAGACGCGAACGCGCCGCTCCACGAGCCCGACCGATCCTTCCGGGCCGTGCTCCAGCATGGCCTGGAGCAGAACCGGGCCGCTGTAGCGCTCAGACGAAGAAGCGTCGAAGCCAGTCATGGGCCGCCTCCTCGGACATGCCTTTGATGAATATCTGGTCCAGCGCCTCGTCGGGCGCGACCACATGTGCGACAAGCTTGCCCACGGCGCCATAGATCGGCACGGTCTCTTGCCGATTCACGTCACCGATCTGCGGCGCATCGCCGGCGCGCAAGATCACGCCGGCCTTGCCGAGCGCAAGCGCGGACACCCCCAAGGGGGCACTTCGCTCAAGGGCTGCCAGACCGCCAAGCGCCGCCGCCGCATCGGCGCCGAGGAAGGTCAACCAATTGACGGCCGCGACACCATGCAGCGCTCCATTCGACATGCGCAAGGCGTCGCCGTAGCCGAGGCCCGGATACCGCAGCATCAGCGGTATCGACCATTGGAGGACTTTCCGATCCACCAGTGAATCCGCGTCCTCCCAGAGCAAAGAGTAGCCGGCATATCCACTGTGAAGCGGGAGTTCGGCAAGCGCCTCCCGGGCCAGCGCGATCACCTGCTCGGGATGGTCTCCCCACTCGACGGGGAGCGCCATGCGCAGCACAAAGCGCGACGGATCCAAGGGTCCGGCCAACGACATCCTTATCGCGGGCGACTGAATCTGGCCGGCCTTTTTGCCCGAATGCGCTCGGTGGCTCAGTATTTTGGTTGCGAGCATGTCCGGGTCCGAAAACCAGTGATTCGGTCCCTCAGTCGCCTTGGCATCCTGAACGCGGAAGCGCTTCATGTCGCCAGTGCGATAGAAACGCTGCTGATTGCCAAAGGCGTCCATGTAAGCGCGCAGAAATCGCGCAAGGCCCGCTCCAATGTTCTCGGGCAAGCCGTAGGCAAATGCGACGATTTCGACGCAGGGCGTCGCCAAGCTCTCGCCATCGTCCGTCAGGGTGAACAGGGACTCATCCATAAATTTTCCTTTCAGGTACACAGGCAGTCGGCGTCTTTGGCGTCCTTTGCCCCTTTTTTCCTGACCTTCATCTCCGTCAGCTTCTTGTCCGTCTCCGGGTGTGTTTTTCGCAGAATGTCTTGATTGTCCGTAGGCGAGTCATTGGGAAACTTCACCTCGACGATATGTTTCACATCGGCGAGTGTCAGCGCCTTTTTCCCAACGGCTACCCCTGCCTCGAGCAGGATGATGTCCCACCTGGCTTTTCCAAGACTACTGCTGACATCCTTGCCATATCTGCCGATGAGTTTCCCAGCATTCGACTGCGAGACCTCCGTGAGCAGGCCCGGCCTGCCACCGCGCACACCGGCGACCTTGGGATCGATGATGTCGCGCATGCGGCGCTGGTATTGGTCAGTGGAAGTCTTCCCTGGCGGTAGTTTGGCGTCAGCCGCTTCCTTGTCTTTCAAGGCCTGGCACGCGGCTTCGCAAAGCTCTTGCGCCAGGGCGGCATCCCCCAAAGCATCGATCAGCGGCTGCTGCGCAACCCCGCCCAGATTCGCCGCGTTCTCGGAGTTGTGGAACATCTTGTCCGTGAGCCGGGCCGTGTTCTTGCCGTCCATCTTCACGTCGAAGGAGTAGAGGATCCAGGTCGCCTCCTTCATGAAGGTGCTGGACTTCACGCCCCCCGCCACACCTGCGTTGTCGCCGTTGGAAATGGCGAACTTCGAACCCTTGTTCGCGGCCATCGCCTTGTCGCCTTTGACGGTGCTGGTGCCGCTCGACAGCGTGATCGAGTTGGCGATGTTCGGATAAGGGACCGGCACTGGCCCCCCGGGGCTGGGCGTCTTGCACACGTCGGGGATGGTCGCGGTGCTGATGCCGATGCTGAACTTGTGGACCAGCGTGAGACTGGTGCCGTTGACCCTGATGGTGAGCGGCATGACTCAGCCTCCCACCGGTTCAGCGCAGCGCACCAGCAACGCCCCGCGTTCGCCCGACTCGGAACTGCCCCATACCATCGACAGTGGCCCTTTGGCGTAGCGCTTGCGATTGGCGATGACAGCCAGCGCCATGTGCAGCGGCGAACCCGCCGCACCCACGTCACCCCAGCAATCGGCTGGCGCGATGAAATCCGACGCCGCGCGAAAGTGTTCTCCGTTGCGCAGCGCGGCAAAGCCGAACTCGTCGGCTCGGTAGGGCTCTCCGTTGAGATCGCAGAACACGTTGTGCACTTGCTCGCCAGGCGCAAGGGCCCGCAGCGCGGCGCGGAAGGCCTGGGTCAAGCCCTCGCCAATGCACACCGTGTCCGTCTTGATGAGCCTGGACTCGATGCCGATGCCAACCGACACCAGTTCGCCCAGCGGCACGATGCCGCTCAGCTGCGCCATACGCGGCGTGCCAAGCAGCACCGCGCCAGCGGCCTCACCGGGGATGAAGCCCCATGCATTGTTGAGCGGGCCGCCGCCGTGGAGTTGATCGCAGGCTTCGACCCATTCGAGCGTCTCGGGTGCGATGTACGAGTCGGTGCCCGCCACCACACATGCATCGAAGGCATCACGCGCGCAACCAGCCTCGGCGGCAGCCACGGCCATGTGGCCTGCTGCATGGCCGACTTCGAAGCGCGCGATGCGGGCGAATCGATCCCCCATGCGCTCCCGTATTGCCTGCAATACATCATCGGCCAAGCCATCAGGCTGCCCGGGGCGCGGCGGCGGCAGCGCCAGTGCAAGGCCGATGCGCGGCGACACGTTTCCGCCAAGCTGCGTCAACGGTGCCAACGCCTCGTCGATGGCCGGCAGCAGCAGAGCGCCCAGGCGCGCGGCACCGTCGAGGCCCACGTCGAGCCAGGGCGCTCGCGCGATACGCATCGCCTCGCCGGCCGTGTCGACCATGTACGGGTGCTCGGAGAAGCCACACACACCGGCGCGCACGGCTGCGGCGCTAGCCCACACATTGCGTCCTATCGGCGTGCTGGCGCCGAGCCCCAGGATCTGCAACGCGTTGCCGGCCATGCTCAGGCCTCCACCGCCTGCTCGGGCACAGCCTCGCCCAGTCGCAGCAGCCGTTTCTCGAAGATGCGCGTCTTCAGCAGTTTATGAACCTTGGGATGGCAAGGCAGCGCGCTGTGCCAGACCAACGAAACGCGCATCACTGCCGGCTCGAGAATCACCGTGTGTAACTGCGGCCGCTCATGCAGCACCTGCGTGCCGTCGGAGAAGAAGGTTTCGAAGCCCAGCAGTACACGAGGCAGCGAGAAGCGGATCTGCGGCTGCGGCGCCAGATGCACCAGCACCACCGGCTCTCCGCCCACAAGAAACTGCGGCGCCTGCTGGTCCCCCGGCGCGCACTGGTAATGCCGGTCATCGAAATCCACCGGCAACAGCGGCAACCTGTCGCGCTGCCAAGCTTCGTCGTACGTCCCCGCAAACCCCGCGCGCGGCTGCCAGTGATTGCACAGCGGCCCGAAGCCCGCAGGCTCGGGCCTGTCGCTCCACGCCTGTACGCATTGATCCGGGTACTCGATATTCGGCAGCCGCACGCCTTGCGCATGCGCCGCCTCCATCACGAAGCCCGTGCCCACCGGATTGCGCACGTCGAACTGCGGCAACGGCGCGTCACGCGTCCACGGATCGACGCCGCCGTATGCGCGCTCCCACACCAGCGGCATGACGGTGAAAGGCTCGGGCTCCGATGGCGCGCCGCCGAGCCACACGCGGTCGCCGGTCACGCGCAGGCGCTTGGCGATCGGGCCGACGCGCAGGCCCACGTCGAGCTGCGTCACGGGCACGCCGCCGGGCGCATGCGCATTGCCGATCAACAGCACGTCGGTCGTCTGCTTGGTGCGCACCAGGTCCATCTCGTAGAGCAGGCTGGGCCGGGGCGCGGCCTCGTCGACGAAGACGGGCGCCTGCGCGACAGGTGCTTGCTCGGGGGCAACGCTCGTCTCGCCATCGGGCGAAATATCGAAGCTGCACTTCACCGCCACGAGCCAGATCTCCGCTGCGTCCCGGTCGCGCACCCAGGTGCGTTCGGCGGCATAGGGTGTGCGGTTTTCGAGCTGCCACATGGCGTGTGTCTCGTTCGTCAGTTGATGCCCACGTAGGCACCCTTGACGCGGTTGGCACCGCGCGAGCGCGTGAGCACGTAATTGCCGTTGATCAGCACCTTGCCCGCGCGCGTGAGCACGATGCTGGCGTCACCGCAGCGCAACTCGATGCGCTCGCGCCCCTGCAATACGACGCGCTCGCCATCCACGCACGCGTCGAGCACAGGCGGTGCCTCTGTGCGCAGCGGCTGCACGCGCCCGACGATGACCGGGTGCCGCGCCTCGCCCTGCTCGAAGGCCACGACGATGGCCGCACCGGCATCGCCGGGCGCCAGGCCTACCGTCGAGAGCGCCTGCACCGGCGCCATGCCTTCGCCCAGCGTGACCAGGAAGCGCCCCTCGGCATCGAAGCCGGCAAAGGCAGCCACCGCCACGCCCTGGCCCGACAGCTTCGACCAGGCCGCCACGCTGTGCAGCACGCTGCGCGCGCTCCGGAGATCGGTGTGGTCTTCCACGGCTCAGTCCTCCCCCAGGTTGGAGCCCTTGATCTTGATCGAGCCGCCGGCCTTGAACGACGCGGTGCCGTCGGCCTTGATGGTGATCTTGGCGCCCTTGATGGTGATGCCGCTGGCGTTCATGACGATCTTGCTTCCGCCCGCCTTGAGCATGATGGTGGGCGCCTCGACCATGCAGATCGCGCCCGCCTTGATCTTGATCGGCCCCTTCGATGTCTCGGCGATCACCGCCGCCGAGAGCTTGTGCGGGCCGCCGACCGAGATCGACTGCAGCGCACCCACGTTCACCTTCTGCACGCCGCCCACGCTCACCATCTGCGCACCGCCCACCGACACGGTCTGCACGCCGCCCACGTTGATGGCCTCGCCCGCGCCCACGCTGTGCATGCGGCCCGCCCCCACGGTGTGCGCCTCGGCCACCGAGATGGTGGTGGTCTGCATGCCGTTGACGGTGTGGCTGCGCCCGCCGGTCACGGTCACGGTCTCGCCGCCGTTCACGGTCTCGGTGCGATGGCCGGTGATGGTGATGGTCTCGGTGCCGCCCACGGTCTCGCCACGGTTGGAGCCTATGGAGATGGTCTGGTCGACGCCCACGTGCTGCGTCTGGTTGTTGCCCACGCTCTCAGAATCGTCCACGTCGACGATGTCGGTGCGGCTGTTGTGCACGGTGGTCGTCTGGTTGTGCTCCACCGTGGTGTTCATGTCGTACTGGCCGTGGATGGTCACCTTCTCCTTGCCGGCGGTGTCGTCCATCGACAGTTCGTTGTAGCCCTTGCCCTTGTGCGTGTTCGACTTGATGCCGCTCACCACGGCGCCGGCCGGCAGGCCGAAGGGCGCCATCGATTCGCCGTTGTAGAAGCGGCCCACGATGATGGGCTGGTCGGGGTCGCCATCCAGGAAATCGACGATGACTTCCTGGCCGATGCGCGGAATGCTGACCGCGCCCCAGCTCTTGCCGGCCCAGGGGTGCGACACGCGCACCCAGCATGAGCTGTTCTCGTCGTTCTTGCCGTAGCGGTCCCAGTGGAACTGCACCTTCACGCGGCCGTGCTCCTCGGTCCAGATCTGCTCGCCGCTGCGGCCGGTGACGATGGCGCTCTGCGGGCCGGGCATGGTCACGCGCGGCGTCAGGCGCGGCGGGCGCCAGGGCGTGTTCAGCGGAATCACCGTGAGCAGGAAGCTGCTGCTCGCGCGCTGGCCGGTGCTCAGCGCCGGCGTCTCCGCGATCAGGTCGCCCACCAGTTCGCCCAGCCCGGTGTTGACGGGGTCGTCGGCCAGCGCGTCGTGCAGCACGACGTCGATCGAACGCCGGCTCTCGGGAAAGTTCGCGCCCTCGTAGCCGGGGTGGCTCGCGACGAAGGTGCAGGCCGCGATCAGGTAGTCGCCGTCGCGCTTGCCGTCGGGGTCGCCCTTGAACGCGAAGCTGCGCCCGGCCGTCACGTCGGGCCAGCCGGTCAGAGCCCAGTGGCGCTGGCGCCGGCCGATGAGTTCGTCGAGCCGCAGCTGCGCGAGGTTGTCGGTGTCGTCGCCCGACTGATAGCCGCCCGGGAACTCGAACACTTCGAGGTCCGACAGCTCGTGCGTATCGGGGTCGCCCTTGTCGGCGCGCAGCTGCTTGCTGATGACCTTGAAGTCCCGGTCGCGCGACGCGAACTTGCCCGATTCGAACTGGCGCGAGCTGATCCAGCGCGTGATCTCGTTGAAGCGCCCTTCCGATGCGCCGCGCTCGACGTGGCTCAGCGTGTCGGCAACGGGCAGCTTCTCGTGCGCCAGCGTGCTGGTGTCCGAAAGGTACAGGGTGCCCGGCGCGTCGTGCGCGTCGAACCAGTAGTAGATGCCCTCTTCTTCCAGAAGGCGCGAGAGGAACTGGTAGTCGCTCTCCCGGTACTGCACGCAGTACACGTGGGGCTCATGGGGGCCGACCACGCCGCCCGCCTTGAGCTTCTTGAGGCTGCCGACGGGGCTGTCGTCGAGCACCGCATCGATCACGCCCAACACCGGCTTGTTCTGCAGGATGCGTGCGTTGACGCGCTTGCTCAGCAGCCAGAACCACGAGCGCAGGCTGATGCGGTATTCGAGGAAGCGCCCGCTCTGTGCCACGCGCGTGAAGCGCACGGCATGCCCCTGGCAGTGCCGCTTGTGGGTGCCGCCGTCGGCATCGGCGAACTCGATCACGACGTCGAAGGAGCGGCCCAGCACGTCTGCGGCATCGATGCTTTCGTTGTCGGTCAGCACGGTGAGTTCGTAGGCCGACGGGCGCGCCAGCACCTCGTGGCCCACGATGCGCCAGAACATGAGCTTGTCGACTACGGGCGAATCGCCCTGGATGCTGAACTTGTGATCGGCCATGCTTTGCGCCCCTTTTCTTTCGTTGCCCTCCCGAACCGCACCGCCACGCCACCCCGCCCGCGCGGCCGCGGAGCCTACGGCGCCAGCAACAGCACCAGCGGCTGGCTCGGCACCGTGCGCACACCGGGGCAATTGGTGCTGTTCTGCAGCGACGTGCTGGTAAGCCGCGACGCGGGCATGCCCATCCACAGCACCGTGAAGGCACCGGTGAGATGGCGGCTCGGCCCCATCACCGTGCCCGAGGCCACGCCCAGCATCACGCCCGCGTTGTCGCCGTTGGTCATGGGAATGGTGGTGCCCAGGTTGTGCGCCGGCCCGCCCATGATGAGGATCGTGGGGCAGTTCGGAATCGCCATCGGCCCCATCGCGATGTTCGGATACGGCACCGGAATGGGCGACGGCGCGGCGGGCGTGATGCAGACATCGGGAAAGCCCATGTCGGTGCCCATCAGCTGGCAGTTGGCGAACATTTTTTCTCTCCCCTTGGCGCTTCAACCGAAGTGGATCTGCGCGCCGCGCGCCTTGATGAGCTCGCGGCCGTTGACCAGCGTGTGCTCGCCTTCGAGCCGCAGCAGTTGCTTCGCCTCGCACTCCAGGTGAGTGGCCGCCACGCGGTCGATGCCGTCGGTGGTGCGCAGGTAGTGTTTGCTGAAGTGCTGCACGCGGTCCATCACCGACGACAGCACCGAGCCGACCAGCTTGATGCCGGTGCCCACCACCGTGAGCTGGCGGCCGACGACGTCGGCGGTGTCGGTGGCGAGGCGGGTGCGCCGGGTGGCCACGTCGAGCTCTTCGGCCGCGAGCTCGAGCCGGCCGCCCTCCACGGCAATGCGCATGTTGTTGCCTTCGCAGCACACGACGTTGGTGGTGCCTTCCTCGCGCTGCAGCACGGCCATGACCCAGACTTCGTCGGGCGCGATGCGCAGGCAGGCAACGCTGTCGCCGGCGGCAGGCTCGAGCAGGCAGCTCGCCGCGCGCCGCGTGCGAAGCCGCAGGCCGCCGCTGTCGACGACGGGCGCCCCGACCTCGTCGAGGCCGAGCACGCCGACGCACCACTGGCCGGTGATGGCCTGGGCGGGCGCCGGTTTCAGGCTGCTTGTCTTCATGGGGTGTTCCTCCGTTGCTTGGCTTCGATGTGGGGTCATGCGACCAGCGGCTGCCAGCGCTCGGATTTCTCGAGCTCCGGGTCGCTCTCGATGGCGCGCGCGCGGTCGGTCATCTGCGCGTCTTGCGTGTTGGCGCCATGCAGCACGGTGCGCATCAGCGTGGCGTGGCGCAGGTCGGCGGTGCTCAGGTCCGCATGGCGGAAATCGGCATAGGTGAGTTCGGCGCCCGTGAAGTTGGCGCCGCGCAGCTTCGCGCCTGCGAAGTGCGTCTGGTACAGGTCGCAGCCCGAGAAGTTGGCCTGCGGCAGCACGGCCCCGGTGAACAGCGCCTGCCTCAGCTTCGCGCCCGAGAAGTCGCACCCGGTGCCGCCCGCCTCGCAGAAGATCGACGAGGGCGCCACCGCCTCCGCGAACTTCGCGCCGTCGAGCCGCGCGCCCTGGAAGTTGCACTGCCGCAGCATGATGCCGCTGAAGTCCGCGCCGCCCAGGTCGGTGGACGAGAACTGGCAGCCCTCCAGTTCCAGCCCCGCGAACGACATGCCCTTCAGCGAGGTCTGGAAGAACACGTTGCGCAGCATGCGCGCCCCGGTCCATGTGAGGTGAGACAGGTCGCACTCGTTCACCGTGGTGTAGTGCCAGCTGGTGTCGTCGGCGCACACGTCCAGCAGCACCGACTGGCTGAACACCGCCGAGTCGAGTTGCGCGCCGCGCAGCACCGCATGGTCGAGCCGGCACTTCGCGACAGTGGCCATGGTGAGCACGGTGCCGGCCAGTTGCGCGTGCGTCAGGTCGCATTCGGTGAACACCGCGCCGTGCAGGTTGGCCTCGCGCAGGTCGACGTGGTCGAGCAGGCAGCGGTTGAACACGGCCTTGCGAAGGTTCGCGCCCGAGACGAGCGCGCCGCGCAGGTCGCACTGGTCGAACACGGTCTCGCGCAGGTCTGCTGCGCGCAGGTCGGCTTCGGCAAGGTTGACCCTGGAGAACACGCCGCCGCCCAACGGCAGTTTCGCGAACTGGCCCTTGCGCAGGTCGAGGCCTTCCAGCGTCTCCCCGACGCCCACTGCAATGGCGAGCAGTTGGGGTGTCATGCCGCAGCCTGCTGTTCAGGAGTGAGCCGGGGCCAGGTGCGCGCGCGCTGGAGCAGTGCGCCGTCGAAGCTGGTCGAGCCGTCGAGCCGCACGCGGCTAAGGTCGGCACCGAAGAGGTTGCTGCGCCGCAGGTCGGCGCCGCGCAGGTCGGCCGACTGGAACACCGCGTCGCTGAAGTTCACGCCCGACAACAGCGCTCCGGTGCACACGCTCTTGCGCATCAGCGCGCCCTTGGCGCTGGCCAGCCGCAGGTCGGCCCCGTCGAGCCGCGCGTCGCAGAGGTTGGCGCCGTCGAGCACGGCACGCACCAGCTTCGCGCCGCGCAGGTCGGAGGCGCCGAAGTTGAAGCCGCGCAGGTCGGCCAGGCCCATCTCGGCATCGGCGAGGCTGGTGCCCTTCACGGCCACGGCACCGGCGCACTTCGCGCCCATGAGCCGGGCGGCGTCGAGCTTGCAGGTGACGAAGGTGGCGGCTGCGAGCGTGGCGTCGTGCATGTCCACGCCCGTGAGGTCGCATTCGATGAAGTTGCAGGCCGACAGGTCGGCCTCGGGCCAGCGCATGCCCTTTAGGTCGAGCTTGTGGAAGACCTGGCCCGCGAGCAGCGCGCCGGTCCAGTCCGCCTCGCCCCAGGTGGTGTCGAGCAGCCGGGCTTTCGTGAAGTTGGCGCGCCGCATCTGGGTGCCCCCGAAGGCGCAATGCGTGAGCATGGCCTGCGAGAAATCGCAGCCGTCGAACACGCCGCGCGCGAGCCGCGCCTTGCCGAGGTTGGCCTCGCGAAAGCCGGCGCCGATGGCGATGGTGCCTTCGAGGTTCGCATGCGCGAGCACCGCCCCCGAAAAAATGGCGCCCGAGAGGTTGGCATTGCTGAAGTTGGCGCTCTCCAGCCATGCGCCTTCGAAGTTCACCTCGCGCAGGTCGAGGCCGGAAAAGTCGGCACCCGTGAAATCGGCGCGCGGAAAGAGCTTGATGCCGGCCGCGATGGCGCGCGTCATCTCCGCGCGCAATGCCGCTGCCGCATCGGCCGGCATCGCAAATGCCGGCGGCTGCACGTGCGCGGACTGCAGGTAGCCCTTGCGCTGCACTTCCTCGAGTTCGCAGAGCCTGGGGAACATCGGTGTCAGGTCGACCTTGCGGGTACTGCCCGCCGCCTGCGCCTGCATCCCGGCCAGGTGCTTCTCGGCGCTGTAGAGCGGCGGCCCACGGTGCTGAACCTTGGCGAGGTCGATGCGGTGCTGCTGCGCCGCTTCCAGCGCCTTCTCGAGCACGGTCACGGCGTCTTCGACGGCGGCCCAGCCTTGCGCGTCGGCCTCTTTCATCTTCTTCTCGAGGTACGGGGGCAGCTCGTCGCCCATGGGCACCTTCTCGCGCGGCGGCATCCTGATGCCGAGCGCGTCGGGGTCCTTGCCCATTTCCACGGCCTTGTCGCGCGCGAACTCGACGTCCATCTCCGCCCGGCGGTACTGCGCCTCGCCCTGCAGGCCGTCCATGCCGAATGGTGCCTTGGCGGCTTCCACATCGGGGTCGAGCGTGCCGATGCCTTCGGGTAGCAGGTCGCTGTCGATGATGGCGTAGACGGGGCCCATCTTCGGGTCGGCGCGCCTGGCGGCGGCTTCGAGGTAGTGCGCGTCGCTGCGCGGCTCGCCGGTGCGCTCTACCGCGCCCATCAGGCTGGCCACGTCTGAGCCGTCGTCGGTACCGACTTCGGCCAGCCCCTGGAAGATCGCGATGCAGCGCTCCGCGTGCGGGAAGAACCACACGGTGGTCAGCCGCAGCGGCACCTCGCGCACCTTGGGCTCGCTGCTGCCGGCAATCCTGTAGCCGACGAACACGCGCGCGCGCAGGCCCGGCAGGCGGCCTTCGATGCGCGGCTTTTGCGGGTGCATGTTGTCGAAGGCGAAAGGCTCGTCGCCGGCGAGCGGCGCGGCCATCCACTGGTCGGGAGGCGCGAGGTTGAAGTAGCGCCAGTCGGTGTCGGGCGCAAAGCCCGGTGCATGCAGCTTCAGGTAGTCGGCGTCGTAGGTGCCGCGGTATTGCGCGCGCTGCGGATGCATCAGGTCGAGCGCACCGAAGCCGGCAGGCGCAATGGCCTGGTCGGGCCGCAGAAGACGGTCTTGCGGCAACTCGATGTTCGGCAGCCACAGCACGCCGTCGCGCGCCTGCCGGCCCCGGCCTTGCGGGTTCTGCGCGAAATCGGCGCCGCCGTATGCGGCGGCCCAGTCGAGCGGCAGCGACTCGAAGGGCCGCGGCGCGCTGGCGCGCGTGCCCTCCCAGTGCCGCTCGCCGAAGACCAGCAGGGTCTTCTCGCATGCGCCGAAGCGCGCGCGCACCGCGCAGGCATCGGGCCGGCCGGGCGGCGCGAAGGCCTTGCCGTGCACCAGGAACTCGGGGGTGAGCTTGGCAACGCCTTCGTCGATCAGCGGCTGCGCCATTTCCTTGGCAAGAAAAGACCACATCGACTGCTCGGCCCACAGCGTGCCGCGCTCGCCCTGCGCGAAAGGCAGGTGCAGGTACGCGCTGACGCTGAGTCCGAACCGCTTGCGGAACTCGATGGGCCGCGTCGAGAGGCCGAGCGCTTGAGGCTTGAGGACTTGCATTCGGCGCCCCGGCTAGTCGTCTTCGGGCTCGCGCTCCGCGGGCGGGCGGGCCGAGCCGTCGGGCTCGACGGCGTTGTTGACCTTGCCCAGGTCGGCGGTGCCGCCGGGGTCGCTGGAAAAGACCTCCGCGATCGGCAGCCCCAGCCCCATGATCGGCACCAGCCCGAGAATGGCGTCGACGCGCCGGTTGCTGGCCTTGCCCGCCAGCGACCGCAGCCGGTCTTCCAGGCTGTGCAGGCCTTCGGCATGCGCATCGTCGGCGGCCTTGCCCAGGGCCTCGGCCGCATCGGCGTACTGCTTGAGCGTGGCGCCGATGTCGACGTAGGCCGAGGCGGCGCCCGCCACTGCGGCCAGTCCGCCGGCCACCGCTGCTGCCCCGGCGCCAGCGCCGCCGGCGCCCGGCGTGAAGGTGTGCAGCGCCGATTGCTTGACATCCATCGCCACCGCCGCGATGTCGGGTGCCGCGCAGTTGGTCAGCTTCACGCCCGCCGTGTTCTCGATGTTCACGCCCAGCACGTTGGCCATGGCCAGCGCCAGCGCGTTCTCGATGCTCATGCCGATGAAGGTCGAGCGGGTCACGCCCATGTTGGCTTCGCTGTTGGTGCCGATGTAGCCGCTCGAATTGGAGCCCAGCACCGTGGTGTTGGAGCCGATGGAGGTGGCGTTGATGTCGCCCACCGCCATCATCTCGATCTTGGTGTTGCTCACCAGCTTGATCTTGTCGGCCATCAGCCCCAGCGGGCCGCTGGGCACGGTGATGTACTTGGAGCTCGCGCCCGTCACCAGCCAGTCGATGTGGCCGGCCTCGAAGCTCATCTTCGCGGCCTTGTACGTCAGGTTCCCGCTGACGGTGATGGTCTGGTTGCCGGTCACGTTGCGGGTTTCTCCGGCGCGCGAGGTGTCGGTGCGCGCGCCGGTCACGTCGCTCAGGCTGGTGCCCGTGACCATGGTCTTGTCGTCGGCGTCGACGAAGGTGGTGCGGTTGCCCACCACCTGGTTGTTCTGGTTGCCCTTGACGGTGTTCTTCTGGTCGACCACCACCATGTTGGTGTCGTTGCGCGTGACGGTGCTCTTGCGGTCGCGGTCGACCAGGCTGGTCTGGTCGCGCTTGACGGTGACGCTCTGGTCGCGGTCGATGGTGGTCGAGTCGTCGCGCTCCACGCTGCGGCTCATGTCGAGCTCGGCATGGATGTTGATGTTCTCCTCGCCTTTCTTGTCCTCGAACATGATCTCGTTGTAGTTCGCGGGACCGCCGCCGGGCGTGG
The DNA here is from genome assembly GCF_965279555.1 of Variovorax sp. Lineage (NCBI taxonomy): Bacteria > Pseudomonadati > Pseudomonadota > Betaproteobacteria > Burkholderiales > Comamonadaceae > Variovorax > Variovorax sp. Next base: position 4,523,818 of record NZ_OZ257247.1, read on the forward strand.
AGCGGGTCTTGAAGCCGCTCTGCGTGGGCGACTTGTAAGGAATGGGCTGCTCGTCGTTGTAGACGCGCCCGACGATGACCGGCCGGTCGGGGTCGCCGTTGAGAAAGTCGACGATCACCTCCTGCCCGATGCGCGGAATGAAATAGCCGCCCCAGCCCTTGCCGCCCCAGGGCTGCGACACGCGCACCCAGCAGGTCGACTTCTCGTTGCTCTCGTCGTAGCGGTCCCAGTGGAAGTGCACCTTCACGCGGCCGTGGTCGTCCACGTGCAGCTCGTCGCCCTTGGGACCGACCACGATGGCGGTCTGCGGGCCCGGCATGACCGGGCGCGGCGTGAGGCGCGGCGCGCGGAACGGCCGCTCGGCAGGCATCACGGTGAGCAGGAAGGCGCTGGCGCCGGTCTGTCCGGCCGCCATTGCGGGCGTGGCGGCGATCAGGTCTTCGAGCACCTGCAGCGTGTCGGCGTTGACGGCGTCGTCGCGCAGCACCTCGGCCAGCGCCGCCTGCACCGGCCGCGCGGCCGACCCCGCGCTCACGCCCTCGTAGCCGCGATGGCTGGCGACGAAGGTGCAGGCGGCAATGATGTAGTCGCCGTTGCGCGTGCCGTCGGGGTCGCCCTCGAACTTGAAGCTGCGGCCGGCGGCGGCGTCGGGCCACGGCGTCAGCGCCCAGTGGCGATCGCGGCGCGCATTGAGTTCGTCGCCGCGCAGCTTGGCGCGGCTCTCCCCGTCGTCGCCGGTGAAGTAGCCGCCGGGGAACTCGAACATTTCGAGCGTGGCCAGTTCGTGTTCGTCCGACGCATCGATGTCGGCACCGAGCTTTTTCTTGATGGCCTTGAAGTCGCTGTCGCGCGACGCATGCTTGCCGGTGTCGAACTGCCGCCCGCTCACCCAGCGCGACACTTCGTTGAAGCGCGCCTCGGCCGCGTCGGTGGCCATGTGGTGCAGTGTGTCGTTGGCGGGCAGTTTCTCGTGGGCGATGTCGCTGGCGTCCGACAGGTGCATGGTGCCGGGGGCATCGTGCGCATCGAACCAGTAGTACACACCCTCGTCCTCCAGCAGGCGCGAGAGAAAGCCGTAGTCGCTTTCCTGGTGCTGCACGCAGTAGCGGCGGGGGTTGTGCGTGCCGATGACGTTGTCGGCCCTGGTTTTCTTGAAGCGCTTGATGGGGCTGTCCTCGAACACGGCATCGAGCACTTCGAGCACTTTCTTTTCCTGCAGGATGCGCGAGTTCCTGCGCTTGGTGAGCAGCCAGAACCAGGAGCGCAGCGCGATGCGGTATTCGTAGTGGCGTCCCACGTGGCCCGTGCGCACGAAGCGCACGGCATGGCCCTGGCAGTGGCGCTCGTGGGTGCCGCCGTCCGCGTCCTTGAATTCGATGACCACGTCGAATGCGCGCCCGAGGATGTCCTTGGCGTCGATGGCCTTGTTCTTCGACAGCACCGTGAGTTCGTAGGCCGACGGGCGCGCCAGCGCTTCATGGCCGACGATGCGCCAGAACATCAGGTCGTCCTTGGCGGGGGAGTCGGTCTCTATGCGGAACTCGTTGTCGGCCATCTTTTTCTCTTTTTGTCTTTTAAAGCGCTTGTTTCGGGGCGCGTGCGCAGGGCACCGGGTACTCCCCTCCGCGAATGTCCCCCGGGCTTCGCCCTCCTCCTTTATTTCGCTGCGGGGAGCACCCGGCGCCCTGTGCACAACGAGCGCTGCCGTTGTGCCGTTCGATCAACGAGTGCGCTGTACAACGATCACGCCGACGGGGTGCCTTGCGCAGCGAAATAAAGGAGGAGCCCGAAGGGCGGGGGACATTCGCGGAGCAAGGTACCCCGTCGGCGTGATCGCGCCCCGAACAACCAGCCCCCAATACTGAAAAGCAGATAGTCATTTCAGTCAAAGGCATAAGTGAAGTCAGCGTCCTTCACATCCAGCGCCACTCGCCGGATCTCCCCACCCGATGCCAGCCGCTGCAGGTACTCCACGGAGATCGTCGGCAAAACGGTATTGGTGAGGATCGCGTCGATCACCCGCCCGCCCGACTCCGGGTCCTGGCAACGCGCCACCACCTGGTCGACCACCGCGTCGCTGTAGTCGAACGGCACGCCGTGGTTGGCTTCCACGCGCTTCTTGATGCGGCCCAGCTGCAGCCGCACGATCTTCTTCATCATGTCCGGCGACAGCGGGTAATAGGGAATGGTGACGATGCGCCCCAGCAGCGCGGGCGGAAACACCTTCATCAGCGGCGTCTTCAGCGCATCTGCCAGCGCGTTGGAATCGGGCAGCAGCTCGGGGTCGCGGCACATACTCATCACCAGTTCGCTGCCGGCGTTGGTGGTCAGCAGGATGATGGTGTTCTTGAAATCGATCATGCGGCCCTCGCCGTCTTCCATCCATCCCTTGTCGAACACCTGGAAGAAGATCTCGTGCACGTCGGGGTGGGCCTTCTCCACCTCGTCGAGCAGCACCACGCTGTAGGGCCGGCGGCGCACCGCCTCGGTCAGGATGCCGCCCTCGCCGTAGCCCACATAGCCCGGAGGCGCACCCTTGAGCGTGGAGACGGTGTGCGCCTCCTGGAACTCGCTCATGTTGATGGTGATGATGTTCTGCTCGCCGCCGTACAGCGCCTCGGCCAGCGCCAGCGCGGTCTCGGTCTTGCCGACGCCGGAGGTGCCGCACAGCATGAACACGCCGATGGGCTTCTGCGGGTTGTCCAGCCGCGCGCGCGAAGTCTGGATGCGGCGCGCGATCATTTCCAGCCCGTGCTTCTGTCCGATGACGCGCTGGTTGAGCGTGTCGGCGAGCTTGAGCACCGCCTCGACTTCGTTCTTGACCATGCGGCCGACGGGAATGCCGGTCCAGTCGGCAACGACCGAGGCCACGGCCTGTTCGTCGACCGAAGGCAGGATGAGCGGGCTTTCGCCCTGCACGGATTGGATCTTCGCCTGCAATTCATGCAGCTCCGCGAGCAGCGCCGCCCGGTCTTCGCTCCCTCCCCCGCTGGGGGAGGACTGGGGCGGGGACACGTCGGCCTTCGCATCGCCCCCGGAACTCGGACCATCCACCGGCTTGCTCCCCGCACGCAGCTTCGCACGCAGCTCCAGCAGCCGATCGACCAGCCCCTTCTCTTCCTTCCAGCGCGCGTTCAGCGCGTCGAGCTGCACTTTCGACTCGGCCAGCAGCGCGGCAACCTGCGTCGCCCGCTTCGTCACATCGATGCCGATGGCCTCTTCGCGGCCGATGATCTCCTGCTCGACCGTGAGCCCCTCGATGCGGCGCATGCAGTCTTCCACCTCGGGCGGCGTCGCGTGCTGCGACACGGCCACGCGCGCGCAAGCGGTGTCGAGCAGGCTCACGGCCTTGTCGGGCAACTGGCGCGCGGGAATGTAGCGGTGGCTCAGCTTCACAGCAGCCTCGATGGCTTCATCGAGCAACTGCACGCGGTGATGCTTCTCCAGCACGCTGGCCACGCCGCGCAACATGAGGATGGCCTTGGTCTCGTCGGGCTCGGGCACCTGCACCACCTGGAAGCGCCGCGTGAGTGCCGGGTCTTTCTCGATGTACTTCTTGTACTCCGCCCAGGTGGTGGCGCCGATGGTGCGCAGGTTGCCGCGCGCAAGCGCGGGCTTCAGCAGGTTGGCCGCGTCGCCGGTGCCGGCTGCGCCGCCCGCCCCCACCAGCGTGTGGATCTCGTCGATGAACAGGATGATGGGCGTGGGTGAACTCTGCACCTCGTCGATCACCTGGCGCAGCCGTTGTTCGAACTCGCCCTTCATGCTCGCGCCGGCCTGCAGCAGGCCGATGTCGAGCGTGAGCAGCTTCACGTCTTTCAACTGCGGCGGCACGTCGCCGCGCGCCAGGCGCTGCGCGAAGCCTTCGACCACCGCCGTCTTGCCCACGCCGGCCTCGCCGGTGAGCAGCGGATTGTTCTGGCGGCGGCGCATTAGGATGTCGACGATCTGGCGGATCTCTTCGTCGCGGCCCGTCACCGGGTCCATCTCGCCCTTCTTGGCCTTCTCGGTGAGGTCGACCGCGAACTTCTTCAGCGCATCGCCCTTGCCCATGGCGGCCGGCGCCATCGCGCCCGAGTCTTCGCCCGGCGCGCCGCTGCCAATGCCGGTGCCGTCCTGCGCGCGCATCTGCGATTCGGGCGATGCATCGCAGATCTTCGCGAAGTTGTCGGCCAGGTCCTCGACCTTCACTTTCTCGAATTGCTTCGAGAGGCCGAACAGCGGGTTGCGCAGGCTCTGCGTCTTGAGCATGCCGACCAGGATGTAGCCGGTGCGCACCTGCGCCTCGCCGAACTGCAGCGTGGCATAGGTCCACGCGCGCTCGATGGCGTTTTCGATGTGCGGCGAAAAGTCGCTGATGGCGGTGGCGCCGCGCGGCAGGCGGTCGAGCGCGACGGTCATGTCCTTGGCGATGACCGACACGTCGAGCCCGTAGTGCTGGATCACGCGGTGCAGGTCGGAGTCCTGCGCCTGCAGCAGCTGCGCGAACCAGTGCTCCAGCTCCACGTAGGGGTTGCCGCGCATCTTGCAGAACACGGTGGCGCCCTCGATGGCCTTGTAGGCCAGCGAATTGAGCTTGCCGAAAAGTGCGGTGCGGCTGATTTCACTCATGGGGAACTCCGTATCTCTTCTGAACGAATGAAGATGGGTTTATTGAAAGACGCGCTGGCTGCTGCCGATGCGCACGTCCGCCGCATCCTTTGACCGGGCGGAATGCCCGAGCCAAGACACCCAGCCGAGGCGCGGGCCGTTGCCCTTCGCTTCGCCCAGGCGCGTGGCGGGCACCTGCTGCTTCTCGAGCACCAGTTCGGCGTCCCACTCGAGCTCGTCGCCGAGCAGTTGCTGCATCCAGCGCTGCAGCACCGGACGCGCATCGCCGGTCGGCAGGAACATGCGGTACTGCGCCAGCGTGAGCGGGCCCACGTGCAGCCGCACGCGGTGCTGCCGGTCCCACGCGCGGGTGCCCAGCATCGCGCCCATGCCCATCGAGCGCGAGCTCTCGCCCTGCCCCAGCCGCGTGAGTTCTCCGGCCGGCAGGCTCATCCAGTGGCCGACCCAGCGCTCCAGTTTCACCGGCACGCCGAAGTAGCTGCACAGCACCGACTCCACACTCTCCACGTTGTGCACGCGCCGCGCGAGCCAGCCCGAAAAATGCAGCCGCGCGTCGTCATGAATCTCGTCGCGCCCCACGCGCCCCGGCGTGCCGATGCCGACCAGCGCGCCCACCTGCAGCCGGAAGCGGTCTTCACCCGGACGGTCCAGCGCCACGGCCGGCCGCGACTGCGCCCATGCGCGGTAGAAGTGCAGCGAGAAGCGGTGCGAAAAACTGTCGAGGAACGCCAGCCACGTCGGGTCGCCATGGTTCAGGCTGCGCTCGCGGATGAAGTCGCTCAGGTGCACCGGCAGCGGCCCGTTGGGCCCGATGTAGCCGAAGAACTGCTGGCGCAGCCGCGGCGGCGAATGCGCGGTAGCGGGCTCGAAGCGGCTGAAGCTCGCGGGCGCGAACGACAGCGACGGCTCCTGCCCCACGCGCACCGGCTCCGCGCCGGGCAGCAATGCACGGCCCCAGCGCGGCGTGGTCTTCGCGACCGACTCCAGCCGGCGCATCACGGCGAAGTAGTCGAAGGCCCACGGCTCGGCCGACCACTCGCGCAGCGCGGCATCGACGCGCATGCTCACAGGATCTGTCGCGTCCCGCACAGTGGCCTCCAGCGCATGGTCTCGCCCTTGCCCGCTATGCGCAGCACGGTCTCGACGAAGTGATTGACCTCCACATGGCGCGCCAGAAAGCGCGCGAGCACGGCACCGAACAGGAACACGCTGTGACCGTGAAAGGCGTCCTTGTCGACCTCGAGCGTCACCTCCAGCCCGCGGCCGAAGGCGATCGGCCCCTTCAGCGGCAGGCGCCGTGCCACGGGCTTGCTCTTGACCGACAGCAGGCCGCGCACCTGGCCCTGGCGCATTTCGTCGGCATGCACCGCATAGAGCATCAGCGTTTCGCGCAGCGCGGCGGCGCCCTGCTGGGGCGTGCTGTCGGACAGCGACAGGTAGTTGATCGCAAGGTGGTCGACCACGCGCCAGCCCAGCCCCTGGCTCACCACCGGCGACACCGGCCGCGAAGGTCCGCGCACCATGCGCACGCGCTGCACGGGAAAGGAATCGACGCAGTCGAAGTCGTTGTCGCGGCCCAGCGGCATCAGCAGGGGCAGGTCGCGGTTGGTGCACAGCGCCGTCACCGCGAGCTGCCGCAGCGCGGCCGAGTACGGCGCCTGCTGCGGATCGACGATCTGCATGTAGACCTCGGAGCCGATGTGGCTGCTGCGGTTGCCTTCGGTGCGCTGCCGCACCGACAGCATGCGCGGCTCGCGCGTGGTCGTGAAGTAGGCGGGGTGGCTGAGCCGGCTGCCGTGGAAGGCCGAGTAGAACGGGCGGAACGGCTGCTCGGCCGCCGCTGCTTCGGCGCCGGGCGCGCCGTGGCCGATGACTTCGGTGACGGTGTGCACCTCGAAGTCCTGCGGCCGCGTGCGGTCGGGCACCAGGTGGAACTGGCTCACGCCTTCGGTGAGGGCCACGCGATCCAGCCGCTTGGTGAACAGGTTGATGGCCGGCACGCAGTGCAGCTGCACGTTGTCGGCGCTCACCAGCTTCTCGAGCGCCGCATCGCCGCGCGAGAACAGCAGCACGATCTCCACGTCGGCCACCGGCATCGCGGCCAGCACGTCCTTCAGGCCGCCGATGCGCGCGAACTGGAAGCGCTGTGGAAAGGCGAAGTACTCCTGCAGCAACCGAAAACCCGAGAAGCCGGTGGCCGTGGCGGGCAGCAGTGCTTCGTCTTCCTCGAAGCCGACCGCGCCGATGGCGCTGGCCGGCAGGCTCTGCGCCGCGCCCTGCAATGCACCGGATGGCGACAGCGGGCGCACCAGCACGCCCACCGGCTGGCCCAGCGCGCATTCGTGCAGTTGCCAGGCCACGTCTTCCGCGCCGCTGAAATGCAGCACCAGTTCGTCGAGCGCGATCTGGTCGAAGTTGAGCCCCGCCGTTGCATGCAGCGCGATGCGCAGGCCGCCGCGAATGGCGCGCGACTGCGGATGCGTGTTGAGCGGCAGGTCGGGCGCATAGGTGAAGTACTGCGCGCGCTGCACCTCGATCGGCCACACGCGCAGCGCGCTCGCGGTGCGGAACTCGCAGTGCGTGTTCTGCCCCACGGCCTGCCGCGCACGCAGTCCACTGCCGCGCGGCAATGTGGGGCCGTTGGCAAGGTTCGCATCGTCGGGGTCGGGCACGAAAGACACGACCACCATCGCCGGCGTAGGCGCAAGAAAGTGCGGATAGACGATGTCGAGCAGATGGCCGGTGAAACGCGGGTACTCGGCATCGAGCTTCAGCCCCACGCGCGCCGACAGGAATGCGGTGGCCTCGATGAGCCGCTCCACGTACGGGTCGGCCACTTCCTGGCCCTCGATGCCAAGTCGATGCGCAATCTTTGGAAATGCCCGCGCGAACTCGGAAGCGCTTTCGCGGAAGTAGCGCAGCTCCTGTTCGTACAGGCTCAGCAGCCGAGGGTCCATGTGCGTTACTCCCGGAAGGCGGCCGCCGCCGGGCCGCCCCAAGGCGAGCCGCGCCTCCCCCTCGGGGGGTGGCGAATTACACGCAGCGCAGCGAAGTGAAAAGCCGGGGGGCTCATAGTTTCTGCGCCATGTCCACGATCTCGATGCGTCCTTCTTCCAGGTCGACGCGGCTTCGCATCAGGAACTCCAGCGGCACCGGCTGCGCCCACAGCATGCCGCGTATCTGCAGGCCGATGCTGTTGTGGGAGTCCAGTGCCGGGCCTTCCATGACGAGTTCCACTTCGAGTGTGCGGGACAAAATGCGCGGCTCGAACTGCAGGATTGCGTTCTTCAAAGCCTGTTCCATGCTGACACGCTGCACCGACGAGGTGAACTGGCCAGACAGCATAGGCAATCCGTAGTTGATGACCGAGCGCGCCGCGTTCGGGTACTGCCTGTCGTCCATCGAGAGGCCGTAGCCGGTGGCGTTGAACAGCCAGCCCAGGTCGCGCAGCACGGCCTGGCGCAGCGCCTGCCTGGTGAGGGTGCGCTTCTCGTCGCCCTCCTTCTTCTCGTCGGGCGCATGGTCGACGAGGCGGTCGAGCAGCGAGGGCTGCAGCCGCTCCTGCGCGGTGAGCTCAGCCATCGACGTCGCCCTTGCCTTCGTCTTCCGCGGCAGCCGGCGTGAAGAGAATTTCGCGCACGTCCATCAGCGCATGCTCGCTGCCGTCGCTGCTGCTCAGCACGCGCTGGCCGTGGCCGGCCCACACCTCCGGCCGCAGCTCGCGCCACTCGGTCTTGCGCGCGAGAAGCAACTCGCCGTCCTCGGTCTTCTCTGTGCCTTCGTAGCGCGTGGGAATCAGCGCGAGCGTTTCGCCGCCGTTCTCGAACTGCAGGTGCGCGGGCATCCACACGCAGTCGCGCAGGTCTTCGGGCGGCTCGATCTTGATGTGCGCAAGGCGCGCATACGGAACCCAGTAGTACTTGCCGTTGACGAAGGCCTCGAGCACCGGGCCCAGGCGCATGTCGGCATCGGCCAGCCATTCGAAGGGTGCGCCGTCGATGGTGCCGCCGATGGCGGGCGCGCCGTCGAAGGCGCGCTGGCGCAGGTCCTCGGCCAGATCGCTTTCGCCGCGGCCCTGCCGCAGCAGCGACTCGATGAGCAGCGCCAGCCATTCGTCGGGCTGGCCGAAAATCATCGGCGTGCGCTTGCCCGCGAACACGTCGGCGCGCAGGCCCTCGCAGCGCACGGCGTCGCCGTAGACCTGCTTCATGGGCACGGCCAGCGCGTCGAGTTCGGCGGCCACGGTGAGCTGGTTCAGCGCGCGCTCCCACTGGCCCAGCACGCACAGCAGCTGCGCCATGAACACGCGGTGCTTGCTGTCGGCGGGCCTGGCGCGCACATCGTCGCTCAGGGCCTTGAGGGCGGCCGCGGGGTCTGCGGCCTTGATGAGTTCGGCGGCGGTCGTCATGTATGCGGCTCCTGTGGCGTGTCTGCGCTCAGGCGCGCGTGAACTGGCATTCGCGCACCGCGCCACGCGCGCCGGTGGTCTTCTGTGGCGCCGACTTGACCTTGGCCGTGCGGTAGCTGATGGAGATCAGCTCCGAGGGCACGCCCCACTGCCCGCCGGAGTTCAGCACGAGGCGGCAGATGCGCGCGTTCTCCAGCGCCAGCTCGAATGTCGACTGCGCATCGGTCGAGCGCTCGTCGCCGCCGGACTTGAAGACGCTGATGACGACCTTCAGGTCTTTCTCCTGCGCGCGCAGCAGGCTGGCGATGGTGGCGGTGGCCGCGTCGCTGCGGCGCGCGACGATCAGGTTGTTGGGCACCACCTGGTTCTGCGCCGAAGACTCGGGCACCTGCACCGACCAGTAGTAGCCGCCGATGCTCAGCCGTGCCTTGCCGTCGTCGAAGGCGCGCTCGAGTTCGCCTTCGACCGGCGCGCCCTTGTTCTCGATCATCATGACCAGGTCGGTGCCGGTCGAGCCTGTACCGATCAGTTCATAGAACCGCCGGGCGTCTTCAGGGCTCCAGGAGCCGTCTTCTACAAATGCCATGTCACCTCCGGGTGCTTTGGAAAAAAATTCGAACCGGCGTCACGGCCGGGCTCCGTCGGCGGGCGCGCCGCCGTTCCTGCGCAGCAAGGCCGCGAACACCTGCCGCTCGCGTTCGCCACTGCCGGCCGGCGGCTGGCCGCCGCGCACGCGCACTTCCGACAGCTCGGCCTGCGCCGACGCCACGCCGAACAGGCGCGGCGCGCTGTAGGGCGCGGCGGGCACGGCCATGACGAGCAGGCGCGCGTCGCCAGGCGCATCGAGCCAGGGCAGGTCGAAGCGGCGGGCCGAAGGCTGCTCCGGCGTGCCGCGCTTGAAGCGGTTGGTCTCGCCCGACGTGTCTGGATAGACCGGCTGCAGGTTGCCGCGGCCGTCGATGCCCGCGACGACCAGGTCGATCGAACGGCCGCTGGTGTTGCGCACGGTCAGCCGCAGGCGCTCACCCGTGCGCAGCGCGGGCAGCGCACCCGAGGCCTCGTCAACGGAAGCGCTGCGTAGCAGCCGCTCGCCGCTCCAGACTTCGAGCATGGCGTCGAAGCCGTCGAGCCGGCCGTCCTTGCCGTAGTCCTGCAGCCGGGCAAGCCACTTGAGCTGCGCCAGCGACTGCAGGCGGCGGCGCAACGCGGCGGTGTCGGGCAGCACGACGGTGGAGAGCGTGGCGCCGAACAGCGGTGCCAGCAGTTCGATGCGCTGGCCGGAGGGGCCGAGGTCGGTCCAGCGCACGTCGGCGGGCGATGCGTCGTCGGCCGGGCGGATCGCGGCGGGGTAGTCCAGGCTCAGGCCGGCGGGCAAGGGCTTGTCGGCGCGCACGCGCAGGGCGGTCGCGGCCGGTTCGCCGACCGGCGTGATGCTCCAGAAGGCCGCGCCCGACACATCTTTCAGCACAGCGGGCACGGCAAGCCCCGCGCCGCCGGGCGCGACCTGCGCAAGCGTTGCGGGCGCGCCGCGCACGGTGCCGTCCTCCAGCGTCGCGAGCACACGCACCTCCTGCTGCGGCACGAGGCCGTCGAGCAGGCCGGCCTTCACGGCCAGGCTGTCGCCGGTGCGCTGTGCGCGCCACACGGGCCGCGTGGATGCGGGCGCGCCGCTGTTGGCGAACAGCGGCGCATCGAGGTTGCCTTCGGCTACCGGCGACGGCAGCTCGCGCGTGGGAAAGCGCTGCGCGAGCTCGTCGATGACGGGTGGATAGAGCGCGAGCACGCCGTCGAACAGTTCGCGCCAGGTGGCGGGCTTGCGCGACAGCGCCTCCACCACGGCCCAGGTCAGCAGGCCCTGCGGCCGGGCGTCGCGTGAATCGCGCGCGTTGCGTGCCTTGCGGGGCAGGCGCAGCTCCGGCGTGATCTGGTGGCTTTCCGAAGCGAAGAAGGCGACATAGCGGGCGCGCGGCACGGCCTCGGCCGCAGCGGGTGCGGCCATGCCGGAGCGCACGGGCGCATTGCCGCCCCCCACAAGCTGCGTCGCGCGCAGACCGCGCCAGCGCACCTCGTCGTCGGCCGGGCCTTCCGCCGTGGCAGGGGCATCGGCGGCACCGCGCGTCATGGAATTGGCGGCGCAGGTATCGAACACCGAGGCAATGAAGACGTTCTTCGCGAGGAAGGCCTGGATCCAGGCGTCGAAGTCGGCATCGCGCAGGTCGCCGGTCAGCGTGCTGTCGCTGCCGAGCATGCCGCGCACGTCGCGCGCGAGGAAGTTCTCGGACAGGCCGTCGGGCTCCTGGTAGCGCTTGGCCACGTCGCGCAGGCGGGTGCCGTGGCCGGAGAAATACAGCAACACAAAGTCGCCGCTCTTCGACTGCGCGAGCAGCCGCGCGAGCGCGTCTTGGATGGCCTGCGAATCGGGCAAGGCGGCACCGCTCACGCCGTCTGCCAGCACGGTGATGTCGGCCGCGCCGAAGCCCTGCCTGAGTAATGCATCGCGCATGAGCATCACGTCGTTGCGCGGCGCCTGCAGCCACAGGGCCTGCGGCTGGTTGACGAGTTCGGAGACGCCGACGAGCAAGGCGCGCTGCGTGGCGAAGGCGAGGCTGCCGCAGGCGAGCAGCCAAAGCACGAGCAATGCCTGCAGCCAGCGAAGTTGTCTTGCCCCTTCCCCCTCTGGGGGAAGGCCGGGATGGGGGCGGGCGGAGCGCCCATTGGATACGCCGCTTGCCCCCACCCCTGCCCTCCCCCAGCGCGGGAGGGAGAAAGACCAATGCGGGCGGCGCGGTGTCATGGCGGCTCCTGCGCCGGTCCGGCCGACTCGACCAGCGGCGACGCCGCCAGCACAGCCAGCGCATCCACCGGCTCCGGCACGCGCAACCGCCACGCGCCGTTGCCGCCAGGGCCGCCCACCACGTCGGCCGAGATCGACTGCAGCAGCCGGTCGGCCTCGTCCATGCGCACGCCTTCTTTCCAGCGCACCAGGAGGTCGGCGCGCGTCGGCACGGGCGCCGTGGGCACCGCGCGGAAGCGCACGTCGTCTTCCTCCGCCGCGTCGCGCCCGCCGAGCAATCCGACGTTCTGGATCACCACGCACAGCGCGAGCACCGCGAAGGCCGGGCGCACCCAGCCTTCGGCGCCGAACCAGCGGCGGATGCTGCCCCACCAGCCGCCTTCGGGCCGCTCCTGCGGCCGTACGCGCGGTGCCTCCGCTTCAGGCTGCACCAGCGCGCGGGCCAGCTGCAGCCCCGCGTTGCGGTACAGCGCCTGGTAGTCCGCGCGCGGGTCCTGCGGTCCGAGCGGCGTGCCCGACAGCACAGGGAACGCGCCACCGGCCACGCTGCGCAGCGCGATGCGCCCCGGCTCCGGCGCGATGGACAGCGCCGCATGCGCGGCCCACTCGTCGTGCACCGCGCGGATCGCCGCGAGCCGCGTGGCCGACACCTCGCCGAGCACGCGCGCGCACAGGCGCGGGCTGGGCTCCAGCGTGAGCACGTTCCAGGCCTGGATCACGCCGAACATCGGCTCGAAAGGCTCGTCCTCGGGCTCCAGCAGCACGTCGAATGCACTGGCCCAGTCGGCCTCGCCCGCGGCCATCCAGCCTTGCCAGAGTTCGCCGTGGATGCAGCGGTCGAGCAGCACGCCGAGCAGCCGCCCCTCATGCACCACGCTCACGAGCCGGCCCGGCGCCCAGCGCGCCGGAAATGCGCGCAGCGCCACCGCCTCGCGGCGCCGCGCCAGTTCGGCCAGCGGCAGCAGCAGGCTGGACATGGCGGGCATGCGCACGGGCTTGCCACCCGTTGCGGGTGTCGCACCCGGCATGGCCACGACCGCGAGGCCGGGCTCTTCATCCGCGCCGTCCTCGGGCACGGCCGAGCCGGTTTCGAGCGCGTTGCGGATCACGCTGAGCGGGGGCCAGAGTTCGGTGGGCATGGCGTCTGTTCCTGAATGGCTATGTCTTCAGGCGTAAGACGCTTCAGCACCGAGGATTTTGAAAACCTGCAGGATCGCGTCCATGTTGCCGGGCTCGATGGCGATGCCCAGCGTCTGCTGCAGCCAGCCGCCGAGCCGGGTCTTCGCATAGTCCGCGGTCATGCCCTCGCGCTTGTGCACCAGGCCCAGCCGGCCCGCGCGGTAGTGGTACGACGCGATGGCATGGCGCGAGGCGATGCCCGACAGCCCGCCGTCGGCCTCCTTGCCGAAGCCCTCGCACAGCAGGATGCGCTCGGGCTCCGGCAAGTCCGCGATGAATGCACGCGCGGCCAGCTGCACGGCCTTCATGCTCAGGCCGTGCTCGGCAAGGCAGCCTTCGAGGTCTTCGCCCGCGCCCACTTCGTCTTCCAGCTGCGCCTCGGTGATCTGCTCGCCGATGGACAGCTTGCGGCGGAACGCGCTGGCGCGCGTGCAGTCGATCAGGTAGCGGCGGAAGTACGCGCACAGCGCGAATGCGGTCGAAGGCGCGCTGTGGCTCGCGCGCTCTTCCGAATCCCCGGGGTCGGCATCGAGCCGCAGCACCTTGACGTAGATGAACTGCGCCACCAGCTCCTGCCGCCCCTCGCCCAGCACCTGCAGCTCCGGCGGATTGCATGCCGAGAGCGCCTCGCCAACGATGCGGTACATGGCGCCCATGTCGTTCGCGGACAGCGTCTGCCTGCGCCGCCAGAGGCGGACGAGTTCACTGCTTTCCGAAGACGACAGGGTTTCCTGCATGAGCTCAGCGGCCGCCGCCGGGCCGCCCCAAGTCAGGCCGCGCCTCCCCCCCGGGGGGTGGAGTTACACGAGCGCAGCGAGTGAAAAGCCGGAGGGCAGACATGGCTAGTCGTCGACGCAGCTGCCTTCGGAAGGCACCAGGCATTGGGGCAGGTTCGCGCCCACCGGCCCGCCGCGCGTGCGGATGGCCGACGACGTGGCCGCCTGCGCCACGGCCAGGCCGCGCGGCAGCAGGATCCACAGCTGGCCGCGCTCCTTCATGCGGCGCGCGTTGGTCGCGGCCTGCTGGCCGTTGCCGAAGAAGTAGTCGGCGCGCACAGCGCCGCGAATGGCGCCGCCCGTGTCCTGCGCGATGGTCAGGCGCTGCATCGGCGCGCCGCTGCCCGGCGTGCGGGTCGAGACGAACACCGGATAGCCCAGCGGCGTGCTGCGCGGATCGACCGCGATGGAACGCCCCGCCGACAGCGGCACGCCGAACGCGCCCACCGGCCCGCCGACCGGCGAGGTGGCTTCCTTGAAGAAAACATAGCTCGGGTCCTTGATGCCCGAGCCCGCGACCGCGCCGGCCGCGCGCCGCCCCGGCACCACCACCGCGCCGCTGGCGACCGGCCGCGCGAGCGTGAAGCCGCGCGTGCGGATGGTGCTGTTGTCGACCGCACCCACATCGTCGTCGTCGCCGTCGTCCAGCTGCAGCTCGATGGACGAGCCGCGCACCTTCACCGGGCTGCGCGGCTTGCCGTTGGCGGCCTGTGCCAGCGTCGGGCGGAAGGGCTGGCCGTTCTGCTCGGCGTAGGCCACGCGGATCAGCTCGCCGCTGGGCAGCTTGATGCGGCCCGAGCCCTGGATCTGCATTTCGTACAGCGCGCTGGCGCTGCTCACGAAAGCCAGCACCTTGGCGTTAGGCGCGCCCTTGGTCTCGATCTCCTCGCGCGTGTAGTACGGCAGCAGTTGCTTGCCCTCGATACGCAGCCGCACCTTGCGGTCGAGGGTGTCGCGCGAGACGGCCGACAGGTCGAGCGCATAGAGGCCCGGCGCGCCCATGTCGCGCGTGCTCAGGCCGGTCTGCACCACCACGTTGCGCCCATCCACCCGCGCGGCCACCGTGCCGTTGCCGGCCGGCAGCTTGCGCGCGTCGGCGAACAGCATGTCCTCGGGCTGGCCGTAGACCGGGTAGATGAAGGGCGCGCCGTACTGCCGGCTGCCCGCGATCTCGGGCTCGAAGTAGCCGGTGACCACGCCGTCCGGGCGGCGGTCGTCGTCGCGGATCTGGTAGGCCGAGAACTCGCCCTCGAAGAAGCCCCGAATCGCGTTGTTGTTCCTGCCGTCGACCTTGAGCGCGCGCGCGCACACCTCCTTCCATTCGGCGCCGCGCCCGGTCAGCACCTTGCAGCTGCCGAGGAAGGCGGGCCAGCTTTCTGAGAAGTCGTCGCGCGACCAGCCCGGCACCGAGTCGAAGCCGACCGATGTGTAGGTGGCGAGCTGGGTCGAGAAGGTGCGCGCCTGGCCGGCCACGCTGGCGCCGGTGGGCGGCGGCGGGCGCGAGGCGGCGGCGGTGTCGGGCGTTGCAACCGCGGTGTCGGTCTGTGCCGGTGGCGGCGCGGCGCAGCCGGCCAGTGAAGCGACGGCAGCGGCGACGCTCCAGCGAAGAAGCGTGGCGGCGAGGCGGGGGGTCGGGCGTGGCGGCAGTGAGGGGTGCATGGAGGTCTCCTGGTCCGGAAAAGGGAGCCCTCGCGCAGAGGGCCGGCGCTCTGCAGACGATTACTTCTCGACGATTTTGAAATTCGCGACGCCATAGACGTCGTTGCACGGCGCGCTGCCGGGCGCGCACACCGGCTTGCCCAGCAGCGGCGAAGGACCGGTGCCGCGCGTGGCTTCGAGCGCGGCCAGCACCGGCAGCGGGAACACCGGGAACACGCCGTCGTTCTGCACGCCGGCGGCACTGAAATCGCGCTCGTGCTCGCTCACCAGCACCGCGAACTGGTCGGTGCCGGGCGGGCCGCCCGCGTCCATCGGCCACGAGGCGCGCGGCAGCGAGAGCGAGCCGCCGGCGGTGATCTTGTTGTACTTGTCGAGCAGGTTCGGGAACAGCAGGAACATCTCGCCGCCGCTGGACAACAGGAACACGTAGACGAAGCCCTCGCGCTTGCTGCGGACCTCGAACGCGAGCCGGTCCTTGCCGACGGTGACCTCGGGCTTCTTGGGCGCGGCGGTCACGTCGAAGCCCGGTGCCGCGCCGGCGGCAAGCGACTGCAGCGATTCGAGCGGCGTGCGCGGAGCCGGCGCGGGCGCGGGAGGCGGCGGCGGCGCAGGCGGCGGCGGTGCCTCGGCGACCTTGGTGTCGGGCGGTGGCGCTGGTGTCGGCGCGACGGCGGCCTGCTTGCTGTTCGTGCCGGCTTCCGGGCCGCCACCCGTGCGGCCCTGCAGGAACCACCAGCCGCCACCGGCCACGGCCGCGAGGGCGACGGCCGAGGCGATCACGGTGGCAGTCTTCCTGCCGGCGGGCGCGGGAGACGATGCCTTTGCATTGCCCGGCTTGCCCGTGGCTTTACCGCTGCCCACGATGACGGTCGCCGCGTCTGCAGCAGCATTGCCGCCGCCACCTTGAACGCGTGGCGGCTGCGTGCGCGGCACGGGCGCGACGGTGTTGCCCGCATCGAGGTCGAGCGCAGCGCGCAGCTCCGCCATCGACTGCGGCCGCTGCTCGGGCCGCACGCCCAGGCCCGCGTCGATGGCCTCCAGCAGCCGCAGGCTGTAGCGCTGCCGCAGGATGTCGTTGCCCGCGAGCGGCACGTAGCTGTCCGACAGCAGGCGCGCCACCGAAGGCGGCGGCGCGCGTCCGCACACGGCCACATGCATCACCGCCGCGAGCGCATAGACGTCGGTCCACGCGCCCTGCGACATGTCGGGCATCTCCGCGTACTGCTCGATGGGCGCATAGCCCGGCTTGAGGATGACGGTGATCGCCTGCGTCTTGTCGGTGATCACGCGGCGCGCGGCGCCGAAGTCGAGCACCACCGGCCGGCCGGAGCCTTCGAGCAGGATGATGTTGTCGGGCGCGATGTCGCGGTGATAGCAGTTGGCGCTGTGCATCACCGCCAGCGCCTGCGTGACGCCGTCCATGATGCGGATCAGCCATGCCTCGTCTACGCCTGCGGGGATGGCGACCAAAGCCTCTCTCAGCGTGTCGCCCCTGTAGAAGGGCATGACCATGTAGGTGGTGCCTTTTTCTTGCCAGAAGCGGTAGACCTTCAGGAGCGACGGGTGGTCGAACTGGGCGAGCAGGCGGGCTTCGTTGATGAAGCTGCGCATGCCGAGGTCGAAGGTTTCCCTGTGTCTTTCGGACAAGGGGACCACGGTGCCGTCCTGCTGTCTTGTGGACAGTGACGTGGGGAGGTATTCCTTGATCGCTACCACGCGTTCGAGGGTGTGGTCCCAGGCTTCGTAGACTACGCCGAAGCCGCCCTGGCCTATGACTCTGGTGACTTCGAATTCGGCCAGGCGGCTGCCTACTGGGAGCAGGCCGGCGTCGGTGCTTCCCGTGGCGGGGCTGGTGACTGGCTGAGCTGCTGCACCGGCTGTGATGACAGTGGCGGATTGGTCTGCAGTTGTTGTTGACCGGGGGACTACTCGGGTCCGGTCGTCGTTGGAGTCGGTCATTGACTGGCTCCTTTTTGAACTTTGCTTTTGGTTTGCTTTCCGGGGCCGGGATATCCGCCCGGCGGCGGACTCACTTTCTTTTGCTTCGCCAAAAGAAAGTAAGCAAAGAAAAGGCGACCCCACTGTCTGCGACCCTCCGCTTCGCTACGGGCAACCTGCGGTGCTCGCGTTTCGCGGGGTCTCGCAGAACTCGCTTCGCTCAAACAGCTGCGAGCCCTGATCCGCGAAACGCTCCGCTCCTCGGCGCAGCCAGAGGGGTGGGAGCGGGAACCGACACGGGCCTTTGCTTCGCTCGGCCCTATGTGGCGCAGCCGCTGCGCGGCTGCGCCGTTCGCGCCGAGCGCAGCGATGGCGTGTTCGGTTTCCAACTCCCTTCTGGCTGCGCCGAGGAGCGCAGACGTAGGCGGGATCAGGGCCGCAGCTGTTTGAGCGAAGCGAGTTCTGTGGACCCCCGCCGTAGTCGAGCACCGCAGGTTGCCCGCAGCGAAGCGGAGGGACGCAGACAGCAGGGTCGCCTTTCTTTTGCCTACTTTTCTTTGGCGAAGCAAAGAAAAGTAGGTCGCCCGCCGGGGCGAGACCCGGCCTCGGAACACAAGACGAAGAGAGGCCTTCATCTCACTCCTCCTGCGCAAAGCCAAGAAAAAGCGCATCGAACTTTTCATCGACCGGCAGCCCGTCGCAAGCCATCCGTACCCCGGCTTCGCCAGCAGGATCACCAAGCCAAAGAGACGCCCCCTCCATCGGCAGCTCAAGCACCTCCACACGCACCGCGCGCACAGCCTCACCGGCAGGAAGAAACACCCGCTGCAGCACAGCATCGAACCGCAGCGCATCCAGATCTCCTTCAAGCCCTTCAAGCGCAGCCTGAGTAGCCCGAATCCACCACTGCAGCGCGGCAATCAACGCCTCGCCGCGGAGATCCGTCCCGGCGGATCCATCCAGCTCCACAGCCAGCGTGAAAGGAAAGTACCGCCCCACCCCATCCACGGAAGGCATCAACACCCCGATCCACCCACGCTCGCCAGCGACCCCAGGCCCCAGCGCAAAGCACCAGATCGGCGCCTCCAGATACCGCTCCATCCAATCGGCATGCCGGTCCTTCAGCCGCGCCAGCCCACGCTGCAGCCACTGGTCCCACACGGAACGAAACGCTTCGGGCAAACGACGATGCGCAAAGTCCCCCATCCCCGGCAACTTGCCGAACCACCCTGGCAGGTCCGCCGAGGCAAAGATGGAAGAAGCTGCGCTCACAGCCCCTCCGGACAAGAAAACTCCCGCAGCTCGCGCAACCGGATCGGATGCTGCACGCTGTTGGTGGTCACCTCGAATCGCGTCTTGCGAGCGCCGATCTGGAAGGTGATGAAAAATTTCTCCGGCGCATCGCCCGCTTCGAGCTGCCCGTCGTCGAGCGCACGGAACAGGGCCCAAGGTCCGTCCACAGCCGCGCCCGAACTGCCAGTGGTCGAAGGCGGGCTCACCTGGATGCGCACCTGGTTGCTGCCCTTCGGCCCCGGCCACTGCACCGCCATAGGCACCACGGGACCATGCGCGTACTTCACGAGCTGGCCGTCCACGTCGAGGATGAACTGGGTGATGCCTGCGTCCATCTCCACCGGCTTGAAGTCCAGCCGCATCGACGGGCCCCGGCCGCCGCCGCGGAAGAAGATGTCCTTGATGCGCGCCGCGCGTTCGAACTGCGCGAGCGCCTGCGTGGTGATCGCGCCGCGCTCGGCCACGGGCTTGTAGCGCCAGGGCCGGGTGCTGGTGTCGACCAGCGCGGCCAGGCGCTTCTGGAAGAAGTCGTCCATCAGGCCGCCGGGGCCGAACATCTGGCCGAAGTCTTCGGGCAGCACGTCGCGCTTGCTGTTGCCCACGAACGGGTAGCGGCCCGCGATGGCGCGCGCGCAGAACTCGGCCACGGGGCGCAGGTCCTGGCTCAGGTTGCCGCGCTCCGCCGTCTGCGCCTGCGCGGCGCCGGACTGGCTCAGGTTCTCGACCATCGAGCGCACGGGCTCGGGCAGCCGGCCCGCGTCCGACTTGAGCTTGCCCGCCACGTCGCCGGGCGGCGGCGAGGTGCGGCCCTTCACTGCCGTGTCGACCGCGTTGAGGTACACGTACACCTCGTTGAAGAGCTTGAGCGCATCGTCGATGGGCGCCGGCTGGTTGGGGCCGCCGGCGGTGACGAGGCGGCGCAGCGGCTCGAAGCGGTCGTCCACGATGCTCTCGATGCGCTTGCCCGGTGCCACCTGGCGGCCGGGGTCGCTGCCGAACAGGTCTTCCAGGCCCTTGCGCGTGTTGCGCACTGTCTCGGTCGCCTTGCTGACCACGTCCTTGTTGGCGTCGGCCGCCGGTATCAGCGTGGTCTGCCTGACCACCGCGCGCAGGAAGTTCGCGAGCGGGGAATCGACGCCCGAGAGAATGCGCGCGGTCTCGATGTTCTTCTCCAGGCCGGTGGCGCGAATCAGGCGCACGTCGGCGAGCAACGCTTCCCACTGCTTGACGTATTCCTCCAGGTAGAGGCGGCGCACGCGGTCGGTCAGCGCGCCGAGCGCGGCCACGTCGCGCAGGCGGTCGGCGGCGTTGCGGTCTTGCCCCAGCACCCACGGGTCTTCGTTGGCGAGCAGGCCGGTGAGCACGGTCACTTCGTTCTGGAAGCGCTTGTGATAACCGTCGTAGGTGAACATGCCCGGCACGCCCTCGGTCAGCGGCTTGCCGCTGATGCGCTCGAACACCAGCGGACCCGAGGGACCGGTGGCGGTGGCCACGCTGAAGGCCGGGATGTCCTTGGTGGCGCGCTGGCGCTTCAGGCGGCTGAACACGCGCTGCTCCAGCGGGTAGCTCGCGAGCACGGCGCGCACGCTGCGCACCAGGTTCTCGTCCATCTTCAGCGGCGAGCGCGGCGGGCCTTGGGCGATCAGCACGTCGAGCTGGTCTTCGAGCGCCTTGCGCTGGTCTTCGGGAATGCCGCGATCGAGGTTGCGCGACCAGTCGAGCGTGATCCAGGCCTTCAGCGCCTCGGGGTCGAAGTGCTCGGACTGGTAGAGCATCAGGTAGCTCTTGAGCGCCTCGTAGGTGTACTCGAGGTTGTCTTTCTGCGCGGTGCGCAGCTGGTCTTCGATGCGCTTGGCGATCTGCGGCAGGAAGGCGTCGTTGAGCGCGCGCTGGTGCGTGAGCATGGCGGCTGCGTCGAGCTTGTCGCCCTGGTAGAGGCCCAGCGTCATCGACAGCGGCTCATTGCCGTCGTGGTTGTCGGGCGTCTTCCAGATGTCGCGCAGGCTCTGCAGCACGGGCGCGACTTCCACCAGGTTCTGCACCCGCGCGGGCAGCGCCGCCAGGTTCTGCCGGGCGGGCTCGACGCGGGCTTCGACCGACTTCAGGTAGTTCATGTTCTGCAGCGTGCTGTAGCCCCAGGCCGCGAGCAGGCCGACGGTGACCAGCGTCATCGCCGTCACGCCGATCACGCGCAGCGTGTGGCGGCGGCGCTCCAGCTTCACGTCGGCACCGGCCAGGCGCTGCTCGGGGAACACCACCTCGCGCAGCAGCGAGGTGAGGAAGTAGCTGCGCCCGCTGCTTTTCTGCGGCGCGAGCATCGCGCGCTCGATGCCGAAGCTGCGCGCCAGGCTGCCCATCACGCGGTCGATCGGGCTGCCTTCCTGCGTGCCGCTGGTGAAGTACACGCCGCGCACCCACGGCGGCTGCGCGAAGCGCGAGCCGGTGAACACCTGCTCCAGCAGGTCGGACAGCAGCGGGCCGACGGAGCCGAACTGCGCCGGAAAACCGAAGATCGCCGCGCGGCGCGTGCCGTCGGTCTCGCGCTGCATGCGCGCGATGAGGCCGTCGTTCACGCGGTTGTGCAGCAGCGCGAACTCTCGGTTGAAGGCCGTGGAGAGACCCTTCTCTTCGACCTGCACGTTCTCGTCCGCCGGCAGCGTGAAGCCGAAGACCTGCGCGCGCTGTTCCTTGCCCAGGTCGTCGAAGTAGTCGGTGAAGCCGTAGAGCAGGTCGCTCTTGGTGACGAGCACGTACACCGGCAGCCGGGTGGTGAGCTTGCTGTCGAGTTCGAGCAGCCGCGCGCGGATCGACGCCGCGAGCTGGCTGCGCGCCTCCGGCCCCTGGCTCAGCAGGTCGGCCACGCTCACGGTCAGGAACACGCCGTTCAGCGGCCGGCGCGGGCGCGCCTTCTTCAGCAGGCCGAGGAAGCCTTCCCATGCGCTCTTGTCTTCCGACTGGTGGCTGTCCTGCGTGGTGTAGCGCCCGGCGGTGTCGATGAGCACCGCCTCGTCGGTGAACCACCAGTCGCAGTTGCGCGTGCCGCCCACGCCGCGAATGGCGCCGGGGCCGAACTTCTCGGCGAGCGGAAAGCTCAGGCCGGAGTTGACCAGCGCGGTGGTCTTGCCCGCACCGGGCGCGCCGATGAACACGTACCACGGCAGGTCGTAGAGGTAGCTGCCGCCCGAGATCGACATCCAGTCGCGCCAGCCCGGCTTCTTGCCGGCCGCATGCAGGCGCATCTGCTTGAGCGTGGCCACGGCTTCGCTGAAGCGGGTATCGAGGATCTTCTGCTCGCCGTTGACGGGCGCGTCGGTCTTGGCGGCGGGCGCCTTCATGAGGCCGTCTGTCAGGTGCTGGCTCGCACGGCGCGCACGCCAGCGGCGGTACAGCGCGCGCAGCACCACGACGAGCACGATGACGCCGATGACGATGGCGCGCGTCATTTCGCTTTCGAGCGGCGCGAGCG
Organism: Variovorax sp.; assembly: GCF_965279555.1. Lineage (NCBI taxonomy): Bacteria > Pseudomonadati > Pseudomonadota > Betaproteobacteria > Burkholderiales > Comamonadaceae > Variovorax > Variovorax sp. The sequence continues at coordinate 4,545,942 of NZ_OZ257247.1, forward strand.
AACCGATCTTCACCAGCGGGCCGATCCACCAGACCAGCAGCGCGACGACGATGAGCGCGAGCAGTGTCAGCAGCAGCGGGCTGAACAGGAAGCCGAAGATTTTCTTGATCATTTCGTCGCTCCTGGAACGGGAGCAGCCGATGTGGCGGCAGCGAGCCGGTCGGGTTCGCTCAGCAGCACGATGTCGACGCGGCGGTTCTTCGCGCGGTTGGCGGGCGTGTCGTTGGCGGCCACGGGTTCGGCGTCGGCCTTGCCGTCGGAGCGCATGCGCGCCGGATCGACCAGCGTGCTCAACGCGCCCTTCACCGCGTCGGCACGCGCGGCCGACAGGTGCCAGTTGGACGGATAGCGCAGCGAGCGGATCGGCTGGTTGTCGGAGTGGCCGGTGATCAGCACCTCGCCCTTCACCTCGGCCAGCGCCTGCCCGATGCGGCGCAGCACCGGCAGCGACTGCGCCATCGGCTCGGCGCTGCCGGAGCCGAAGAAGGAATCGCCGCGCAGGCGCACCACGCTGCGATCGGCCTCGTCGGTCACGGTGACCAGGCCCTGCTTGATCTCCGGCTCCAGGAAGCGTGCCAGGCGCGGCGTCTTCGCCGGCAGGGCCGGCGGCGCGATCTGGATGTCGGGCGCGCGCAGGCTCGACACCGCGGCATAGGTGGTGTCGGAGCGGTAGTTGAGCGTGAGCCGCAGGCCGAACCACGCGAGCGCCAGCAGCAGCGCGAAGCCGGCCGCGAACACCCAAAGCGGCAGCGATTCGCGCAGCCGCACCGTGCCCGCGCCCTGCCCGCGCCAGTGCGGAGAAAGCTCGGGCTCGACGGCAGGGCGGTCCTTCGCGATCAGGTCGGCCAGACGCTGGCGCACCGAGTCGAGCTGCGCGCGGCCGTTGTCGACAACACGGTAGCGGCCCTCGAAGCCGAGCGCGAGCACGCTGTAGATCAGCTCCAGAAGCTGGCGGTGCGTGGGCACGTCCTGCGCGAGCTTGGCGAGTAGCTGGAACACCTTCTCTCCGCCCCAGGTCTCGTTGTGGAACTGCACCAGCAGGCTCTGCTTGTTCCAGCCGGCCTGCACGCCCCAGGGCGTGTTGGCCACCGCCTCGTCGAGCGCGGTGCACAGCACGTAGCGCGCGGCAAGCACCGATTCGTTGCTCACGCCGGCGCGGCGCGCATTGGCGTCGAACTGGTTCACCGCATCGGCGGTGGAGGCGCGCAGGGCCGGCACGTTGGGCGGCTGCGCGAGGTTGCGCAATTTGGCCGTAAGCACCAGCAGCTTGCCGGCGGCCGACACCAGCGGGTTGAGCAGCCCCAGTTCGCCGACCTCGGCCGCGGGCGTCGGATCGGCGCCGCCGAAGAACGGCGCAGGCGCGGGCGGCGTGCCACCCGGCGTGCGCGGCTTGGGCTTGATGACCGTGCGTTCGGACTCGAACGCCGAGAAGGGGTCTGGAGTGGTCATGAGCGTATCGCCCAAAAAGCGAGATCGAGGCCGGGGAAATCGCCGGCGATGTGCATCGCGATGCCGCCCGACTGCTCGAGCTGGCGCCACAGGTCGCTGTTGCGTGTTTCGAGCTCGAAGTAGTTGGCACCCGTGTGGAACGGAATCTGGCGCGGCGCGACCGGCATCGGCGTGAGCGTGACGCCCGGCAGCGCCAGGTTCACGAGGTCGCGGATGCGCTCCACCGGGCCGATCTTCACCTGCGTGGGAAAGCGCGCGCGCAGCGCCTCGCCGGGCATGTTCGCGTTCACCGCGAGCACGAAGGTCGCCTTGCGCTGCAGTTCCACGTCCGTCACCATCGCCACGCGCACGCCGTGCTTGCGGTCGTGCAGTTCGATGCGGATCGCCGACTGCTCCAGCACCATCGACAGGCTGCGGCGCAGGTCGTCCATGACCGGGCGGAAGCTCGTCGCGAGGTCGTCGTGGATGTACGGCCCGAAGCGCGCCACGCGGCGCGAATCGCGAAAGCTCGCCAGGTCGCCGGCCAGCCCGAGCGCATGCTCGAAGAAATGTTGCGGATGCAGCATGGCGCTTCTGGCCAGGTGCGCGAACACCGCCTCGTTGCGGTTGACGGCCTGCAGCAGCATGAAGTCGGCGATCTCGGCCACGCCGCCGGTGCCGCCCTGCGTCATGCGGCCGGCAAGCGCCTCGCCGCGCTGGCGCAAGAGGCCCAGCAGTTCGTCGAGCCAGGCGCGGATCACCGCATGGCCGGCCACGTCGAGCAGCGGCGGCAGCATCGCGCGGTCGAGCAGCACCTGGTTGTCGACGCGGCGCTCCAGCACGCGGGCGATGCCGAGCGTGGTCCAGGCATCGGTGGCTTCGCCGGCGCGCATCAGCCGCGTGTGGAGCTGGCCCAGCTGCAGCATGGCGGTGCGCTCGCCGGCGGTGTTGGAGTCGGGCACCTCCGACTCGAGCACGCGGTGGCGCACCAGTTCCTCGTAGTCTTCCGCGTCGGCCTCGCGCGCGCCGGCGCGGCGCAGCGGCAGCGCGAGCACCACGGCCTCGTCGCGCATGCCGGCGGGTATGTCGATGGGCTCGGGCAGCGGGTCGACCGCCGGCATGTCGAACACGGTGCCGTCGCCGAACACGCCCGCCGCCCGCACCAGCGCGAGCTTGCCGAGCGTGAGCGCGGCGGCATCGATCTCGAGCTCGGCAAAGCCCCAGGCGTAGGGCGTGGTCGCGCGCAGCAGCACATGCCGCGCATGGTCGGCATGGCGCTCGCTTTGCTGCAGGTGCTGAGGCTGCAGCAGCATCCCCTCGCTCCACACCACTTTTGTTCGCCAGCTCATCCACGCTCCGTCAACGGCAAGGGTGCCGGAAAAGAAGCACGGAGTTTCAGGCGCGGGACGCGGCGGGCAAATCCGCCTTAAGGCCTAGGCGCGGGGGTTTGGTGGTACGGCGAAGGGACTAGGGCCCGTCGCGGGGCTTCAGCGATTCGGCGCGCGCAATGCCTCGACCTGCTCCGCATAGGTCTTCTCGATGCGCTGCAGCCGCTGTTCGCGCGCGGCCTCGTTGACCCACGACGCGGCCATGGCGCGCTGCTTGCCCAACTGGTACTCCAGCCGGGCTTCGGGCAGCAACGCGCTGTCGTCGGCCTCTACGTAGCCGTAGCCCGCGCGCAGGTTCTTCAGCACCTCGCGCTCGGCATCGCCGCGCGGGCCCTTGGCCTTGCCGTAGCCGGTCAGGAAGTTCTGCAGCCGCGCCTGGAACTCGGGCGGGTAGCTGCGCCGCACCACCATCGGCGCGCCCGGCGGCGGCTCGGACTCCCACACCACCTGCAGCCGCTCGGCCTCCACCGGGAACTGCTGCCTGAAGCGCTCGAAGTCGGTGGTGTTGTTGGTGGCCACGTCGGCGTCGCCGTTGGCCACGGCGAGCGCGGTGGCTTGGTGGGTGCCGACGAACTCGCTGAGGAAGCGGGTTTCCATCTGGATGTTGTTAGGCAGGAAGAACTGGCTCTGCGGCACGATGAAGCCGGTCACCGAGCGGCTGTCGCCGCGCGCGAGCCGCCAGCGCTGCGGCTCGGCGAGCAGCCCGGCCAGCGTGTTGAGAGGCCCGGCCTTGCGCATGAGCAGCACCGCCCGGTGCTGAGGAATCCCGGGCTGCTTGGCGATCTGCGCCACCACCTTCATGCGCCTCTGCATCACGGCGTCGAGCGCCATCTTGGCCGACAGGAAGGCCATGTCGATCTCGTCGCGGCCGATGGCGCGGTCGAGCTCTTCATACGACGGCACCGAATACGCGCTGACGGGAAGGCCGAGCGAGCGGCTCATGTCGGCCATCAGCGGCGTCCACAGCGCCCGCGACTCGACGGTGCCGCCCAGCGGCAGCACGCCGAAGCGCACTTCGCGCAACACACCGGGCACGCCCTTGGCGGGCACCGGCGGGGCGGGCGGCGCCGCATTGGCGCCCTGCGCGGTGGCCGTGGCGGGCACTGCCAGCATCGCGGCCGACGCGGCGAGCAGCAGCGTCGCGGCAAGCAGGCGCACGGCCGGGCGGGACATCAGGGGGTCACGTCCTTGAGCACGCCGACCTGCTCGGCGTAGCCACTGTCGATGCGCTGCAGGCGGGCTTCGCGCGCGGCGTCGTTCACCCACTGCGCGGTCATGGCGTTCTGCCGGGCCAGTTGCCAGGCCAGCCTGGCGGCGGGCTCCAGCGAGCTGTTGTCGGCCGGCAGGAAGCCGGCCAGGTCGTGCAGCGACTTGAGCACCACCCGCTCGGCGTCGCCGCGCGGACCCTTGGCGCGGCCGTAGCTGGTCAGGAAGACCTGCACGCGCTTGCGCAGCTCGGGCGGGTATTCGCGCCGCACCACGATCTGCGCATGCGGAATGAGGTCCGACTGCCACAGCACCTGCAGCCGCTCGGCCTCGGCCGGAAAGCGCTGCTTGAAGCGCTCGAAGTCGGCCGTGTTGTTGGTGGCCACGTCGGCCTCGCTGTTGGCCACGGCCAGCGCGGTGGCCTGGTGGGTGCCGACGATCTCGCTGAGGAAGCGCGTCTCCATCGCGATGTGGTTCGGCAGGAAGAGCTGCAGCTGCGGCACGATGAAGCCCGACACCGACTGCTTCTCGCCGCGCGCCAGCCGCCAGCGCTCGGGCTGGGCCAGCAGGTCTTTCAGCGAATTGAAGGGCGGCGCCTTGCGCGCCAGCAGCAGCGCGCGGTAACCGGGCAGGCCGTCGTGCCGCACCACCTGCGCCACCACCTTCATGCGGCGCTGGGTGACGGCGTCCAGCGCCATCTTGCCGGACAGGAAGGCCATGTCGACCTCGTCGCGCTGGATGGCCTGCTCCAGCGCCTCGTACGAATTGACGGACAGCACGCTCACCGGCCGGTCGATGGCGCGGCTGAGTTCGGCCAGCAGCGGGTCCCAGTCGCTGCGCGACTCGAAGGCACCGCCCAGCGGCAGGATGCCGAAGCGCACCGGCGGCTCTCGCGCGGTGCCCTGGGCAGAGGCGAGCAACGGCGCCAAGCCAACGAGCAAGCCCATCGCCGCCGCGCGCAGGGCAACTGGAAACAGGGCAGTAAGGCGCAATGAAACCAGCATTTTCTTGACCGGATGGCATGGGTTCGCCGAAGGGCGGCGGGTCTGACATGGGCTGTGCGGACGCCATTAAATAGCAATTGCGAGCAACTTTCGTGATGTTTTTCCTGCTTCCCTGTTCGCTCCGGCACCCCTAAGCTCGGACCTCCATGCGTCCGAAGCCCTCATGAACTGGAACTTCCGCGTCCTCCGCGGGTTGGCCCGCCTCACTTTCGCGCAGCAGCTGATCCTGCTGGCGCTGGTGCCGGCGGCCCTGGCCACGCTGGCGGCCATCGCGGTGCTGACGCGCCAGCACCTGGGCAACCTCACCGAGCTGATGCGGGCCAACGCGCAGACGGTGGCGCTGCAGGTGGCCACGGTGGCGCAGGCCCCGCTGGCGCGCATGGACCGCCGCGCGCTGCAGCGCACCGCGCAGTCGGGCACCTACCAGCCGCACGTGCAGCAGGTGCAGATCTGGACCGAGGACGGCGAGATCGTCGCCAACTCCGAGACCACCGACCGCGCACGCGGCCAGGGCCTGCAGGTGGTGGTGCCGATCGTGGGCGACGACGGCCGCCACAACGGCAAGGTGATGGTCGAGATCAGCCTGGGTGCGGTGGAAAGCGCACGGCGCTCGGTCTGGCTCAACGTGGTGCTGGTGCTGGCCTTCAGCCTGGTTGGCGTGGGCCTGGCGGGCTGGTGGGCGGCGCGCCGCATCAGCGAGCCGATACGTGCGCTGGGCAAGGCGGTCGACCGGCTGGGCGCTGGCGAGGACGCGAGCGTGGTGGTCGAGGGCACGTCGGAGGTGCGCCACCTGCAGCACGGCTTCAACCAGGCAGCGCGCGCGCTGGCCGAGAGCCACCGGCTGCTGCAGAGCCGCATCAACGAGGCCACCGCCGAGCTGGCGCGCAAGAACCAGCAGCTGGAGGTAGCGAGCCAGGCCAAGACCCGGCTGCTGGCCGCCGCCAGCCATGACCTGCGCCAGCCGCTGCACGCGCTCACGCTGTTCTCCGACGGACTGGCCAACGGCGAGACCGACCCGGTGAAGCTGCAGCGCATCGGCCACATCCGCGAATGCGTGGATTCGCTCGACCGGCTGTTCTCCGAACTGCTGAACCTGTCGCAGCTCGACGCCGGCGTGCTGCAGCCGCAGTGGGCCGACTTTCCGCTGGACCGGCTGTTCGACGAGATCAGCCGCAACTTCCGCCCGGTGGCCGAACAGCAGGGCCTGCGGCTGGTGGTGCGCAAGACCGACGTGTGGGTGCGCTGCGACTACGTGATGCTCTCGCGCATCCTGAACAACCTGGTGTCGAACTCGCTGCGCCACACCATCGAGGGCGGCGTGCTGATCGGCGCACGGCGGCGCGGCAAGGGCGTGCGCATCGACGTGGTCGACACCGGCGTGGGCATCGCGCTGCAGCATCAGGCGCGGGTGTTCGAGGAGTTCTACCAGGTAGAGCCCACCGGCAGGCAGGCGGCGCGCGGCGCGCGCGGCATGGGACTGGGCCTGGCCACGGTGCAGCGGCTGGCGGACCTGCTGAACACCCGCGTCGAGCTCAGCTCGAAGCTGCACAAGGGCACATGCGTGCGGGTGCTGGTGCGCTCGGCGCCGGCCGCGCTGCCGGTGCCGGCCCTGTCGGCCGCCCTGGCCGGCGTAGAGGAGGAAGAAAGCCTGGCCAACGTGCGCATCCTGGTGATCGACGATGAGCGAACCATCCTCGAAGGCCTGGCCGTGGTGCTCTCCAACTGGGGCGCCGAGGTGCTGCCCGCGCAGACCCGCGCCGAGGCGCTGGCCATGGCCGACGGCTGGGCGCAGCCGCCCGACGTGGTCATCAGCGACCTGCTGCTGCAGGGCGGCGACAACGGACTCGACGTGATCGCGGCGCTGGAGCGGCACCCGCGCGGCATAGGCCCCGGCACCGCGCGGCTGCTGGTGACGGGCGAGACCAAGCCCGACCGGCTGCGCGAGGTGGCCAACGCGGGCATCACGGTGCTTTACAAGCCGGTGTCGCCGCGCGTGCTGCGCCAGGCCATCCAGGCGCAGCGCGCCGCCGCCGCGGCGCTGCTGGCGGACGTCTGACGACACACCCGGGGTAAGTGCGCGGGTAGTCCGTCGGACATAGGCCGAGCGGCTGCCGCACAGTGATATTCGTCACACGGGCAGGCCGCCGCGGGTACTGACATAAGCCCTCCGCCTTATCGCAAGAAGCAGGGGCGGTCCTTACATTGGATCATCGCCCCTTGCTGCGGAAGCAGTCCATGTTCGTTGCCGTTTCCCACATCTTCGCGCTGTTCCGCGGACGTCCAGGACGCCCCGCGAAGCCGCGCGCGGGCATGTGGCGCGCCGTGCTGGCGTTCATGGCAACGTCGGCCGCGTCAGCCACGGGCCTGGCGGCGGCCTCCAGCCTCACCGTGCTGATGGGCGACGACATACCGGCGTCCTCGGAGTTCGTGCAGCAGCTGCGCGCCGACCAGGAACCCGGCAGCCGCTTCGACCTGGTGCGGCTGCCGGCCGGCGGGGCCGCGCCATCTTCTGAACCACAGGTGGCGCTGGACGCCGGCACCGACCCCGATCGCGCCGCCAACGCGGGCGTGCGCACCCGCGGCCTGCGCGGCGCATCGGCCGACGCCCCATTGACCATGGCCGTCGGCCCGGCCGCCGCGCGCGCCGCCGTCGAGCGGCCCGGCCAGGAGCCGCTGGTGCTCGCGATGCTGAGCCGGCTCGACTACGAGACGCTCAAGGCCGCGAGCCCGGCGGCCCTGCGGCGCGGCGACCGCCGCGTGGGCGTGCTGCTGCGCGACCCGGCCATGACCGACCAGCTCGCGCTGATGAGCGCGGTGCTGCCGCAGAAGCACCGCGTGGGCGTGGTGGCCACGCCCGAGTCGGAGCCGCTGGTGCGCGAGCTGCAGCGCGCCGCGCAGGTGGCCAACCCGGCCTGGGACGTGCGCATCGAATACGCGCCCGACGCCCGCTCGCTGGCCGCCGCGCTGCGCATCGTGGTGCCGCAGAGCGATGCGCTGATGGTGCTGCCCGACCTGATCGGCGACAACCAGGCGGCCACGCTCTCGGTGCTGCGCGCGGGTGCCGGCGCGGGTCTTCCGGTGTTCGGCACCAGCGAAGGGCTGGTGCGCTCGGGCGGCCTGGCCGCGGCGGTGTCGACGCCGTCGCAGCTCGCCCATCAGGCACGGTTGCTCGGCCAGAAGGTGGCGGCGGCGAATGCGAACGGAAGCAACAACAACGGCCCGCTGGTGGAAGCGGCGACGCCCGCCAGCGTGCGCATCAACGCCACCGTGGCACGCGGACTCGGCCTGCGCCTGCCGGAGGAACGGGAGCTGGCCGAGCGAATCGCGGCGCCGCGATGAGCACCGCCGCGCAGCCCTCCGAAGGCACGCTGCCGGCCGTGGCGGCGGTCGACGCCGTGCCTTCCGGAACGGTACCGGAGGCGGCCCCTGCCCCATCGCCGCCGCCGACCCACACGCTCATCGTGCGCGGCAACCTGCAGAACGACCTGTTCCGCCTCGGCGTGGTGCCGTGCGCGGCGGTGGCGCTGGCGCTCACCGGCTGGTTCACGCACAGCCGGCTGCAGACGCTGGAGGCCGCGTTCGACGCCGAAGGCCAGGCCGTGGCGAGGCAGGTGGCGGCCATGTCCGACCTGAGCCTGTATGCAGGCGACCTGCCCGCGCTGCAGAACGTGGCCAATGCCGCGTTGCGCGGCGGGCAGGTGACGCGGGTGGAAATCAGCAACAGCGCGGGCGTGTTCGTCACGGCCGGGCCCAAGACCACCTCGCTCGCGCGGCTGCGCATGTTCACCTCGCCGGTCACGCTGCGCGAGGCCTCGCGCGCCAGCGCCTTCGCGCCCGCGGGCTCCACCGCGGCGGGCGACACGCCCATCGGCCTGGTGCAGACCTTCCGCGACACCACGGCCTACACGCGCGAGCGCAGCCGCTCGCTCATTGCCGGCATCGGCATCGCGATGGTGGCGCTGATCGCGGCCTGGGCCTCGGTGCGCCACATGGCGCGCACGGTGGCGCGGCCGCTGCGGCGCGTGTCGCGCACCGTCGCCGCGCTGGAGACCGGGCAGTTCGACGTGCGCTGCGGCGTGGTCGAGGGCGGCACGCGCGGCACGCACGAGTTGGCCGTGCTGGCGCACGACATCGACCGGCTCGCCGAGCGGCTGCAGCACAACCGCCAGGTCAGCGAGGAGCGCGTGCGCGAGGCCACCGCCGTGGCGCTGCAGCGCATGGCCGAGGCCGAGCAGGCGGCGCTGTCGCGCGCACGTTTCCTGGCCGCCGCCAGCCACGACCTGCGCCAGCCGCTGCATGCCATGGGCCTGTTCATCGACGGCCTGCTGCCGGGCGCCACGCCGGCGCAGCGCCCGGCCGTGCTGCGGCTGCAGGAAAGCACCGAGTTCATGGGCGTGCTGCTCGACGACCTGCTCGAGATCTCGCGGCTCGACGCGCAGGTGCTCACGCCGGCGATCGCCAAGGTTTCGCTGGACGCGCTGTTCGACCAGATCGATGCGCAGCATGCCGCCGCCGCTGCAGAGGCGCGCGTGCGCCTGCGCTGGAGCGACCGGGGCCTGGCGGTGCGCACCGACGCGGCGATGCTGCGGCGCATCGTCGGCAACCTGGTGAGCAACGCGCTGCGCCATGCGCCCGAAGGCGGCACCGTGCTGGTGGCCGCGCGGCGCTGCGCGGCGGGCGTGCGCATCGAGGTGCGCGACAACGGCGTGGGCATCGCGCCCATCCACCAGGGCCGCATCTTCGAGGAGTTCTACCAGGTGGCCAACACCGAGCGCGACCGCCGGCGCGGCTTCGGGCTGGGGCTGGCGATCTGCGCGCGCATCGCCACGCTGCTGGGCACGCGCATCACCGTGCGCTCGGCTCTGCAGGCCGGCAGCACCTTCGCCTTCACCCTGCCCGCCGCGCGCGCCGCCGACGCGGTGCCGCCCGAGCCGCCGCAGTTCGCGCCCACGCCGCTGGCCGGCCTGCGCTGCCTGGTGGTGGACGACGACCCCGCCATCCTCGACGGCACCCGCACGCTGCTGGCGCAATGGGGCTGCCAGGCCGAATGCGTGACCACCGGCGCCGAGGCCATCGCGCGGCTGGCCGGCGACGACGTGCGCTACGACGCAGTGCTGTGCGACCTGCAGCTGGCGGGCGACGACGACGGCGTGGACGTGCTGGATGCCGCCAAGCGCCTGCAGCCCGATGCGCTCGCGGTGCTGGTGTCGGGCGCGACCGGGCCCGAGGTGCTGCAGCGGCTGCGCCAGGGCGGCGTGATGCTGCTGACCAAGCCGGTGGCACCCGCCAAGCTGCGCGCACTGCTCACCACGCGTCGGCAGGTGCACGCGAGCTGAGCGAACGACCAGGGCAGCCGCTGGGCGGCTGCGTCAGAAGTCCGCGCAGCCGTTGCGCTTTTCGGTGTCGACGCAGCTCGAGAGATTGGGCCGCGAGCGCACGCGCGACCATTCGCGCGCCAGCACGTCGCCGGCCTGCGCCGCGCGGTCGCCGTCGAGCGGGCCGGTCGCGTAGCAGATCGGCGGCGGGCCCATGTTGCGGTCGTACAGCCAGGTGCTGGGCAGGTCGCGCACCGCATCGGGCAGCGGCAGGTTGGCCGGCGCGCTGACGAGCAGGTTGCCCGGCACCACATTGACCGCGTAGCCCTCGGCCGAGGTGAATGCGCCGTTGATCGGGTACAGGCCCGGCAGGCTGCCCGGCAGCGCCGGCGAACTCACGAAGCCGAAGAAGCCACGCCCGGTGTCGCCCAGGATCAGCCCGCCGATGCCGTAGCTGAACAGCGGGTTCGGAAAGCCGAAGGGCCGGCTCGCATTGCCGATGACCACCGTGGCCACCGGCTGCTGCGTGTAGATGAAGTGGTTGGCCCCGGCGGGAATGCTCACGGCGCACAGGCCCGAGTAGGCGCAGTGGTACAGGTTGGGATAGATGCCCGAGCCCTGCAGGCCGCCGCGCGTCTCGCCCACCCAGGTGTCGGCCCACACGCGCCACGGCGCGCCGGTGATGGCGTAGCCGCCGAGGTTCTGCAGGCGCGCGCCCGCCACCAGGTCGGTGCCGCCGGTGCTGCTCACGTTGGTGCCCAGCAGCAGGTCGCCGCTGAGGGTGCGCACGAACACCGTGTCGGCGGCCATCGAGGTGGCCGACGCCACCTGCGGCGCATTGCCCGCGGCATCGAAGCCGGTGACCGACACCGACCCCAGCTGCACGGTGTCGACATCCACATAGCGGAAGGCTCCGGCCGCGCCGCCGCCGACGGTGGCCGCGCTGACGTTGTTCGATGCCTGGTCGAGCAGCACGCTGCCGCCGGTGGAGCGCGCCATCAGCGTGCCGGCGGTGATCGGCGCGGCGGCGGTCTGCGTGATGTTGCCGCGCGAGAGCAGCCCGATCTTCGGTGCCGTGAGCGCGCCGCCGAGGTTGATGTTGCCGCCGCCCTCGTTCTGCAGCGTGAGCGCCGAAGACAGCGCCAGCGGGCCGACGACATCGATGTCCGCCGCATGCGCGTTGCTGCCCACCACGATGGTCGGCGCGTCGAGCCGGCTGAACTCGTCGGCCGACACCGCGAAGCCGGTGGCCGCCGTACCGCCGAGCGTGACCGTATTGGCCGTGCGGTCCACCGCGTTGCCGGTGGCCGCGTCCACGCCGCCGGGGCGCAGGTCGAGCACCCGGCCCGCATGTACGTTGCCGCCGATGACGACGGCGTCGCTCGTGCCGTCGTTGCTCGCGCGCAGCACCACGTCGCGGTTGCCGCTCACCTGCGCGCCCTTGCCGATGTTCACGCCCGTGCCGTTGGCCTGCGACTCGCCCGCGATGTCGATGTTGCCCACGCCCAGCGTCGTCACCAGCGTGTTGCCCGCGAGCAGCACGCCGCCCGACGGCGCATCCTGCGGGCCGGGCGTGACGAGGCCGCGGATGCCGATGTTGCCGTCCACGCTGCGAAGCGTGGCGCCGTTGATCTCCACGCTCTGCACCGCCAGCTGCGACTGGCTGTAGTTGTAGCTCGCGCCCACGCCCAGGATGTCGATGTCGCCGCTGGTCGTGAGGATCTGGCTGGGCGCCGTGCCGCCCTGGATGCGCACGCCGTCGCCGTGCTGGCCCACGCCCGAGATCGACACGTCGCCCGTGCTGCTCTGGATGCTGATGCCCGTGAGGTCGACCGTGGCCTGCGTGTTGAAGATGGACGGCGGCAGCGTGCGCCTGCCGCTGATCCGCACCGAGCCGCCGGGGCCGGCGTCGCCCAGCGCGGTGGTGCGCGTGTCGATGCTGGTGCCGTTCATCGTGACGGCCGGATTGCTGCTCGCGCCGGCATCCGCGTTCATCGTCACGTTGCCGCCGTTGGTGTTGATGACGCCGTTGTAGTTGATGGCGCCGCCCTGCCCGCCCACGCCCGCGTTGAACACCACGTTGAGCGCGCCCGAGTTCGACTGGATGCTCGCGCCGCCGCTGGTGCCGATGCTGTGCGCCGCATCGAGCTCGAAGGTCAGCGGCGCGGCGCCCTTGCTGCGCACGATGGCCGCGCCGGCCGCGAAGGTGATGTTGCCGTCCGTCGGGATGCCGCCGGTGCCGGTGGTGATGGTCACGCTGGTGCCGCCGTCCAGCGCGGCGTTGATGTCGCCGTCCTGCACGGTCGAGTTCGCCAGCGGATCGAAGGGATTGCCGGTGAGGCTGCCCGAGGCGGTGCCGTGCGCGATGTTGACGTTGTACGGATCGATCACCCAGGTGCCGGCCGTGCCCATGGGCGCGGAGGCGTCGACGCGCAGGCCCAGCAGCTCGAAGTGCTGCGCGGAGGTTTCGATGGTGCCCCCGTTGCCGCCCGCGCTGCCGCCGCGCGCCGACAGGCTGCCGTAGCCGCGCAGCGTGTCGCCCGCGACCACCCGCACCGTGCCGCCGTTGCCGGTGGCCGAGCCCGCATCCGCGCGCAGGCTGGCCGGCGCGTCGATGGCAATCGCGTTGCTGCCCCGGATGTCGATGGTGCCGGCCTGGCTCGCGCCGCCCGCGTCGATGGTGGTCAGGTCGCTGTAGACATCGCTCACCAGCACGTTGCGCCCGGTGATGCTGACCGTGCCGCCGGCACCGGTGGCGCTGGAGGTGTCGATGAACGCGTTGGTGGCGTTCGATGGAGCTTCGGAACGGCTGAACGTGCGCGCCAGCACCACGTCGCCGCCGCGGCCGTCGATCGACACGGTGCCGCCCTCGGCGCGCACGGTCTCGCCGGCCTCCATGGAAATGGTGACCGCCGAGGGCGCCTGCCCCTGCGTCACGCCTGCGTTGCTCGCACTGAAGCCCTGGCCGCCCGCGGTGCCCGCGATCGACACGTCGCGCCCCTTGCCGGCCGTGATGCTGCCGCCGTTGATGTCCACGCCGTCGCCCGCGCCGTAGCCGACTCCGGTGCCGTTGTTGGCGGCCTGTGCCGAGGTCAGGAAGGCGTCGCTCGCGGTCAGGCCCTGCAGGTTGGCGCCGGTACCGTCGATGCCCACGCGCCCGCCGGCGTCGATGACCGCGCCGCGCAGCGTCACGCCGGACGTGACGGCCACCGTCACGTCGGGTGCCGACATGCTGCCGTCGGGCCCGTAGGGCGTCACCGTGCTGCCGTACACGGCGCCCGGGTCGTCGGTCGTCCAGCTGCGCGAGCCGCCGATCACGCTGACGTCGCCGCTGCCGGTGCGCAGCTGCGTCGCTCCGCCTTCGGTGCCGGCGAGCAGCACGCCATTGGCGCCGATGCCGCCCTGGCCGTCGATGGCGATGCCGCCGGCGCCGGTGCCGAGGCTGCTGCCGCGCACCTCCACGCCGTCGGAGCTGACGTAGTAGTCGGCCGTGCCGCTGGCCTGCCGGCTCACGCCCTGCCCGCGCAGCACGATGGCGCCGCTGCCGCCGCATCCGCCCGCGCCGGTGGCGCAGGTCGAGAGCGAACTGTCGATGAGCGTGATGCCGGCCACGCCGCTGCTGTTGCCGCCGTCGTCGACGGACACGCCGCCCACCGCGCGGCCGGAGTCGGCGTTGCCCTGGCCGTAGAAGCGGATGCTGCCGCCGTTGGTGGCGATGCTCGCGTTGTCCATGCGGATGGCGCCGCCGATCTCGTTGGCATCGGCGTTGGCGTCGAAGTTCACGCCGAGCGCACCGGCTTTAGACATGATCGATGCACCGCTGTTCATGGCGATGCCGTTGGCCGAATCCACCGTGAGGCGTGCATCGCGGCCTTCGGACTTCAGCACCTGCACGCCGTCCTGGAACACCACGTCGGAGTTGCCTTCGGTGAGCGCCGTGCGCAGGTTGACGTCGGTCGAACGGCCCAGCGTGGTGCCGATGGTGGCCGCGCCGACGTGCGTGCCGTTGGCCGCTTCGCCATAGCCGTTCGGGTTGTAGGCGGCCACCTTGCCGTCCACGCTCAGCGTGCCGCGCGACAGCACGTTCCAGCTGCCGTTGGCGCCCGTGGCGCCGCCCGCCGCATCGATGCGCGCGGCTGGCGTCACTTCGAGCTGGCCGCCCGAGGTGCCGATGGTGCCGCCGTTGCCGCTGCCCGCACCGCGCGCGGAAAGGCTGCCCGAGACGTGCGTGAAGCCGCCGTCGATGTCGATAGTGCCGCCGGCGCCGTTCGCGCCCGTCGCATCGGCGGAGATGCTGGCGTCCGGCGCCATGCTCACAGCGCTGGCGCCCTGCACCGTTACCGTGCCGCCAGCGCCGCTGCCGCTCGCGTTCACGCTGCCGCCGGCCAGCCGGACGTAGTCGCCGCGCAGCGTGACCGAGCCGCCGGTGCTGCCCGAGGCGCCCGCCGCGCTCGCGCCGGTGCCGGCATCGATGGTGCCGCCGACCTGCATCTCGTTGTTGCTGCCCAGCGCGTGGCCGGCATCGAGCACGATCTCGCCGTTGCGCGTGGACAGCGAACGCGCCTGGATCACGCCCGTCTGGCTCACCACCAGTTGGCGCGCATCGACGTTGGCAGCCGCCATCAGCACCACGCGCCCGCCGTCGGCCGTGACCTTGCCGCTGTTCGCAAGCTGCGCCACAGCCGTCGGGTCGGCAGCCTGCAGGTCGGCGAGCTTGAACTTGGTCTGCCCGTCGGCAGGGATGTTGAAGGTGGTGAGGCCGTCGCCGTCGAAGTCGAGGTTCAGCGTCACCTTGCTGGCCGACACCAGGCCCACCGAGCCGCGCGCAACGTTGATCTCGCCCTCGTTGCGCACCACGCCGCCGAGCAGCGCCACCGTGCCGTTGGGCGAGGTGGTGGTGATCGACGCGCCGCCCTCCACCTTCACCTGGGCCATGCTGCCCTCGGGGCCGAAGAAGAGAAGCTGCTCGTTCCTGCCGATGGCCTTGTCCTCGGAACCGGCGGGCATGAAGTTGCTGTTGGCGATGTCGAGCGTCGAGGCCACCAGCCCGCCCACGCTCACCGACGAGCCCTTGCCGAACACGATGCCGCTCGGGTTGATGAGGAACACGCTGCCGCCCGGCAGGTTCGGGTTGCTCGCGAGCGTGGTGCGCAGCGTGCCGTCGATGCGCGACGCCTGGATGCTCATGCCGTCGCCCACCACGCGGTTCAGCAGCACGGCCGAGGTGCTCGGCTGCGAGATGCTGACCACGCCGTTCGCCCCTATCGAGAAGCTCTGCCAGTTGACGATGCCGCGCTGCAGCGGCTGCACGATGTTCATCACGCCGGTGCCCTGCGTCATCGTGACGCCGCCGGCAATGGGCGTGAAGCCCATGGGCAGCACCTGGGCCATGGCCGGTGCGGCGCCCGCGCACACGAGTGACAGCGCGAGCGGACGCAGCTGCAGCCGCCGTTGTCGTGAAAACCTGTTGCGTTGCTTCATGGTCAGAACGCCTTGATGAGCTGCACGTAGAGACGCGGGTTGCGGCCACCGCCGTCGGTCAGCGCGGGTGGCGTGCCGGCGCGCCAGGCCAGCGTCGCGTTGATCGAGAAATTGCCAGGGCGCGACCAGCTCAGGCCCACGCCGTAGCCGCGCAGGCTGTGGCTGTTGATGCCGTCGTAGGGCGTCGGGTTGCGCACGATCTTTCCGCGCGCGGCATCGTAGAAGACGAAGGGCGTGAGTTCTTCATTGAGCGACCAGCGCCACTCCACCGTGCCGATCAGGCCCTGGTCCACCAGCAGTTCGCCGGACGGGTAGGCGCGCACCGCGCGCGCGCCGCCGAGCGCGAGTTTTTCCGAGGCGTCGAGGTTCTTGCTGGCCCACTGGCCGCCCAGCGACAGGTACAGCGAATGGCGCGGCACGATGGCCTGCAGGCGCGAGAACTGGAAGCTCAGCTTGGTGAAGCCGCCTTCGGTGTTGTGGCCGGTGATGCTGCGGTCGAAGTCGCGGCTCTCGGCATCTCGGATCGACAGGTTGCCGTGATACAGCGTGCCCGAGCTGGCCCAGTAACCGCCGCCCAGCAGTTCGTCGCGCCGCTCCCAGGTCCAGCCCAGGCTCAGGCCGTTGACGCGCTTCTTCGAGGTGAAGTCGGCCGCGCGAAGCTCGTCGGTCAGGTCCTTCACGTCCACGCCCAGGCGCAGGAACAGGTTCTGCTGGCGCTGCCGGATGAGCGGATAGCTCAGCGAGAAGTCGAGCACGTTGGCGCGGCCCCGTGCGTCGAGGTCGGTGAACTGCCCGCCCAGCTCGTAGCTCACGCGCGACAGGCCCACGCCCGCGCGCAGCCCGCTGGTGCCGATGGGCGCTTCGTAGGCGATGCGGCCGAACTGCAGCGCGTTGCTGTCGGACACCATCACGCGCATGTCGAGGTTGTCGCCGATGCCGAAGGGGCTGAGCCAGCGGGCCGTGCCGCCCACGCGGTAGCGGCCCGATTCCTTGGTGCCGTGGTTGTCGCCCTCGGCGGTGAAGGCCCAGCGCGGCGCGGGTGCCACCTCGACGGACAGGTCGGTGGTGCCGGCCTGCGTGCCTTCCTGCAGGCCGGAGGAAACCTTGATGCCCGGTTGGTCGGACAACAGCAGCATCGCGCGTTCGTAGGCCGGCGCGCTGACGGCTTCGCCGGGCTGAAGCGGCGCGAGAAAGCCGCGCACGCGCGCCTCGGCGATGGGCGCGTCGGGCGCGACGACGACGTCGACCTTGCCGAGGCGGCCTTCGATGACGCTGATCTCGACGATGCCGTCGCGCACGGTCTGCACGGGCACCACGGCCTGGGCGAGGAAGTAGCCGCGTTCCTTGTAGCGGGCAGTGATGGCCTTGGCGAGTTCTTCGAGCTCGGAGAGCGTGACGTCGCGGCCGATGTAGGGCGAGGTGATGGCTTGCAGCTCTTCGTTGCTCAACGCCTTGACGCCGTTGAGGCGCAGGTCGTTGAGCCTGAACGATGCGCCGGCGGGTTTCGGCGGCGCGGGCAGGCTTTGCGGTGCGACCGTGCCTGGTGCTTGTGCCAGGGGCCGATCGCAAGTGCCGCAGGGGTCTTGTGTAGAGAGCAGCGTGCCGGGTTCGGCCTCTGCTGCGTGCGTGCGTTGGGCTGCCAGCAGCAGCGCCGCGCTCACCAGCGTCGTGACTGCGAAAGCCGTGGGGGTCAGGCGTTGGCGGGCTTGCATCTCAGTGCTCTGTCCTGCGTTGTGCTGCTGTTGTTCCGGGGCGTGTGCACAGGGCACGCTGCCGGTTCGCGGCTGATCAACAAGTGCTCTGAACGGTCACGACGGCGGGGTGCCTTGCGCAGCGAAATAAAGGAGGAGGCCGAAGGCCGGGGGACATTCGCGGAGCAAGGTACCCCGTCGGCGTGATCGCACCCCGAACCAGGAACGTCAAATGCAAAACAGGACTTCATGTCACCCCCCCACCGTAAGACGCCAGTTGCCGATCAGGTTGAACGGCGCCCAGAAGAAGGGATGGGACATCTTGGGGTCCTTCAACACGGCAAGCTGCCCCGCCTGCATCGCCTTCTGTATGTCGCGGCCCTTGGCAAGCTCGCCATAGAGCGTGCTCATGAGCACCGCAGTGGCGTCGTCGGACACCGGCCACAGCGAAGCGATCAGGCTCGAGCTGCCGGCCGAGAGAAACGAGCGCGTGAAACCCAGCACCTCGTCGCCCTGCGCGATGCGCCCCAGCCCCGACTCGCAGGCCGACAGCGTGACCAGCGCGGTGCCGTCCATCGGCAGGCCGAGGATCTCGTGCGCCTCCAGGAAATTCTGCTTGCCGCCCTCGTTCGCCAGCAGGATGCGCGAATACAGCGGATCGACCGCGTCGGCCTCCGCGTGCGCGGCCACGTGCATCAGCGGCGAGCGCGAGGCCACGTCGCGGAACTGCGTCTTGGTGGCGGCGGCGCCCATGTACACCGTGTTGCGCGGGAACAGCTGCGCGAGCTGCTTCACCTCGGTCTCGGCGCCGGGCAGGTCGTACTTGTCCTCGATGCGCGGATTGCCGAAGGCGGTGAGCGATGCGTTCACGCGCGGCGTGCGCTGCGCGAGCTGCACCGCGATGCTGATCGACGGCGCCACGGCCACCGGGTGCGTCTCGATGACGTAGCGGCCTTCCAGCCGCAGCGCCTGGAACGGCAGGTAGTGCAACGGCCCGTGCGGCACCACGATCAGCCGTTGTCCGGGTGCCAGGCCCAGCGGCCCGAGCAGCGCGGCGCCGAGCTTGTCGGCATTCGTGATGGCGGTGCGGCGGCCGCGCACGATGGAGTTGCGAAAGGTCTCGACCAGCTCGTTGAGTTCGTCGCGCTTCACCGCCACGGTTTTCTCGGTGATGCTGTTCGCGCTCACCACCCACACCACCAGCCGGTCGGGCAGCGAATGGAACTGCACCACGCGTTCGTCGGGCGCCAGCGTGGCCTGCAGCGCCGGCAGGTCGATGGTGTTGGCGGCCTGCTCGTTGATCTTCGCGCGGCCGCGCACCGCGTCGAGCAGCGCGCGCGAGCGGCTGTGCTCGCTCACCTCGAAGGCCTGGCGCGCATCGCCCGCGTCGCTGTAGACGGCCACGCCGCGCTCGAACACCGTCTGCAGGTCCGAGAACAGGCCCATCTTGAATTCTTCGCTGCGGAACTTCGCGCGCACCTTGTCGACGTCGCCGAGCGCGCGGCCCACGGCCTCGGCCGCGGCCTGCTTCTGGCCCAGCGCGAGCTCGCTGCGCGCCACGCCGTCCCACGCCCAGAGGCGGTAGTACTCGGTGTCGGCACCGACCTGGCGCGCGGTGAGTGCGCGGTAGGCATCGCGCGCCTCGGCCGGCTTGTTCTCGGCCAGCAGCAGGCGTGCGCGCGTGCGGTCGAGCTGCGCGGTGAGCGGCGCATCCTTCGGCGGCGCCATGGTGCCGATCACCTCGCGCGCCCGCGCGGTGTCGCCCGCTTCGATCAGCGCATTGACCAGCGAGGCCTGCACCAGCGGCGCATAGCGCGACGAGCTGTTGGCCAGCGCCTCGTCATAGCTGAGCACCGCGCCGGAAAAATCGCCGCGGCGCGTGCGCACGTCGCCGATCACCTTCTGCACCGGGCCGACCACCAGCTTGGGGTCGCGCGCCTGATGGCGCAGCGCCTCGCGCGCGAATTCCTCTGCCTTCTCGAGCTGGCCCGAGTAGCTGTAGACGATGGCCAGGTCGCGATTGGCCATGGCCATGAGGTTGGGGTCGTTGGTGGCGTTGGCCAGGTGCAGCGCCTTGCTGGCGGCACGCACGCTCTGGCGGAACTCGCCGGCCTCGGCCAATGCCACGGCCTGGCTGCAGTACTGGTAGCCGGAGAGCTTGACGCTGTCCTGCCCGTAGAGCACCGCGCCTTCGCTGGTCAGGGCCAGCAGGGTGTCGGTGTCGTCGAGGCGGGCCTGCTCCATGCGGTCGGCGGCGGCCTCGGCGTTGGTCGGAGCCTGGGCGCGTTGCTGCTGCGCCCATGCCGGGGAACCGAAGCCGGAGGCAAGAACGCCCGCAAGACCCAGCGCCACCGCAAGGCCCGCACGGCGACATGCGGGACGCTCCCATCCCCTACTGGAAAACCAAGCCATTGGACCCCCGCGTCGGGCCCATGCACCCGCTGAAAGCGGGCGACCGGCGCCTCGGAAGTGGGCGCCGTTCAGGCCTCGGGGCGGAGTCTAGGAGCGGCTACCTGCCGCGCCTATTCGCAATACGGTCTAGCGCAAACGAACTAGAACCAGTCGCTCAGGCAGGTACCGCATCGACGTTCGCGCGGTCCCAGTGCCGGTGCCTGGCGATGGCCGCGATGAAGTCGTTCGCCACCTGCGTCGCGGCAGTGGTGTCGCCCATGTTGGTGACGGGCGTCGCAGCCACCACCACGCCGGCGGGCGCGTCGGCCGGCGGCATGTCCGCCGCGATGCCCAGCGTGGACAGCAGCCGCACGCCCTCGCCCACGGTGCAGATCGCCTTGCAGTGCTTGTAGGCCTCGAGCACGAAGTGCACCGCGTCGCCGATGCCGCTCATGGCCGCGGCGCTCTCGCTGCCCGCGGGCACCAGCACGGCGTCGAACATGACCGACGGCGTGTTGGCGAAGGTCATGTCGACATCGATCTGCCGCTTCGACGCGCTTGCCACGGTGCCCAGCCTCGGGCCCACCGTCTTGCATTGCGCGCCGGCCTGTTCGAGCGCGTCGCGGATCGGCTTGAGCGAAGCCGAGTCGACGCCGTCGGCCACCAGGATCGCGATCTTGCGCGTGCGGATGGAGCCGTCGCCGGTGTCGGCCATGCTGAGCGCGCGCGACTCCTCGATCGGCAGCGTCATGCGGTGTTCGCGAAAGCCCGCGCGGCCTGCCGCCGCCTTGGCGTCGGGCTCGCCGATGCCCAGCGGCTCGGCCACGCGGCGCGCGAGCTTCTCGTCCACGTGCGCAAGGTTGTCGACCACGCGCTGGCGGATGGCCGGCACCTCCAGTTTCGAAAGCTCGAAGCGGAAGGCCGCGATGATGTGTTCCTTCTCGGCCGCGCTCTGGCTGTTGAAGAACAGGCGCGCCTGCGTGAAGTGATCGTCGAAGGACGCGCTGCGGCGGCGCACCTTCGGCGGATCGATTTCTTCAGGGAACGACTGGAAACCGTGGCTGCCGCCGTCCACGCGAAACTCGGCGCCGCTGCCCAGCGTGTTGGGCTCGTAGGCTACCTGGCCGCGCGCGATGGTCTGGCGGTGCATGCCGTCGCGCTGCATGTTGTGGAACGGGCACACGGCCTTGTTGATCGGCAGTTCGTGGAAGTTGGCACCGCCCAGGCGCGAGATCTGCGTGTCGGTGTACGAGAACAGGCGCCCCTGCAGCAGCGGGTCGTTGCTGAAGTCGATGCCCGGCACCACGTGGCCCGGGTGGAAGGCCACCTGCTCGGTCTCCGCGAAGAAGTTGTCGGGGTTGCGGTTGAGCACCAGCCGTCCGATCTTCTGCACGGGCACCATCTCTTCGGGAATGAGCTTGGTGGGGTCGAGCAGGTCGAAGCCCAGCGAGTGTTCCTTGTCCTGCGGAATCATCTGCACGCCGAGTTCCCATTCGGGGAAGTCGCCGTTCTCGATGGCTTCCCACAGGTCGCGGCGGTGGAAGTCGGCATCCTTGCCGGCAATCTTCTGCGCCTCGTCCCACACCAGGCCATGAATGCCGAGCTTGGGCTTCCAGTGGAACTTCACGAAGTGGCTCTCGCCGCGGCTGTTGATGAAGCGGAAGGTATGGACGCCGAAGCCCTCCATCATGCGCAGGCTGCGCGGAATGGCACGGTCGCTCATGGCCCACATCAGCATGTGGGTGCTCTCGGGCATGAGCGAGGCGAAGTCCCAGAAGGTGTCGTGCGCGCTCGCGGCCTGCGGCATCTCGTGGTGCGGCTCGGGCTTGACGGCGTGGATGAGGTCGGGGAACTTCATCGCGTCCTGGATGAAGAACACCGGAATGTTGTTGCCCACGAGGTCGTAGTTGCCTTCGCGGGTGTAGAACTTGACGGCAAAGCCGCGCACGTCGCGCACCGTATCGGCGGATCCGCGCGAGCCGGCCACGGTCGAGAAGCGCACGAAAACGGGCGTCTTCTGGTCGGGGTCCTGCAGAAAGTCGGCGCAGGTGAACTGCGACATCGACTTGTAGACCTGGAAGTAGCCGTGCGCGGCGGAACCGCGCGCATGCACCACGCGCTCCGGAATGCGCTCGTGGTCGAAGTGGGTGATCTTCTCGCGCAGGATGAAATCTTCGAGCAGCGTGGGCCCGCGCACACCCGCCTTGAGCGAGTTGTGGTTGTCGGGAATCTGCAGGCCCTGGTTGGTGGTCAGGGTCGGCGGATGCTCGACGGTGAAGCCTTCGAGCTGCTGCTGCTTGGCGCTGCTGCCGTCGCCCGCCTTGGCGGCGCTTGCGCGGCGGCCGGCCGCGGCCTTGTTCTGTGGCGTCATCGGGGATTTGCTGGAGTCTTTCATGGGAAGGGCGCTCAGCCCATTTCGTTGTTGTCCAGGAACATGTCGAGCACGTTCACCAGAGCGATCAGGCATATGCATCCGGCCACCGCGGCGACGGCCCACACAAGGATTTCGTCCCCCCACACACCGGTGAGCGAGTCGAACAGCGTTGAAAACTCCATGATTCCCTCCGAGGAACAAGTACAGCCGTACACACAATGCAAGCTGTTCGCAAGGTTATGTTTGGTGAGCGCAGTAACCCGTAGTGGCCCCCCGCCCCCCTCTGTGGGAGAACAAGCGCGCAGGCGGTAGGAGCGCGCCGACAGCGCATGGCGGCGGCCTACGCCGGGTCGCGCGTCCTGGATGCGTGGCTGTGCAACCTGCGTCGCATAGCATGCGCAGAGGTGGCACTCATCGTGCTTGTCACCAGTGCCCGGGCCACTCCAGGGAAGAAAGAACTCCATGCAGATCAGGATCGGTTTCGACATCGAGCTCGGCGTCACTGCCCCCACGGCATTGATCTACATGCTGCAGGTGCATCCGTCGCGCGCCGGCGACTTGCAGGACGGCGAGCACATCACCATCAGCCCGCCGCTGGTGACGGACCACTACACCGACAGCTTCGGCAACCAGTGCGCGCGGGTGCATGTGCCCTTCGGCGTGAGCAGGGTGCGGCTGCGCAACCATGCGACGGTGTACGACACCGGCTGGCCGGATGCCGTCGACTTCGGTGCGGTGGAGCACGCAACGGCCGACCTGCCCGTGGAGACGCTGCCTTTCGTGCTGCCCAGCCGCTACTGCGAGGTAGACAGCGAACTGCTGGCATTCGCATGGGCCAACTTCTCGAGCGTGACGCCCGGCTGGGCGCGCGTGCAGGCGATCTGCGACTTCGTGCACCGGCACCTGCGCTTCGACTACCAGAACGCGCGCGCCACCCGCACCGCGCTGGAGGGCTACCGCGAACGCACGGGCGTGTGCCGCGACTTCGCACACCTGGCGATCACGCTGTGCCGCTGCATGAACATTCCCGCGCGCTACGTGACGGGCTACCTCGGCGACATCGGCATTCCGCCGGTTCGCTACCCGATGGACTTCAGCGCCTGGTTCGAGGTGTACCTGGGCAACCGCTGGCACACCTTCGACGCGCGGCACAACACGCCGCGCATCGGGCGCGTGGTGATCGCACGCGGCCGCGACGCGGCGGACGTGCCCATCACGATGGTGTTCGGTGCGAACACGCTGGAGCGCTTCGATGTGACGACGGAAGAAGTGCTGTAGCCGGCTTGTCTTCCTTCGCTGGGCGCTACTTGCCGCTGTAGCCCAGCAGCTTCATCGCAGCCGCCAGCCCCTTGCGGCTGCGCTCCATCGCAGCCCACGGCTTGTTGCCCGTCGCGAAGCGTTCGGCCGCGTTGCCGACCTTCCATTGGTCGGCGGCCGTAAGCGTGGGCAACTCGTCCCACGCCACCGGCACCGACACTCCGAGCCCCGGCCGCGAGCGCGCCGACCACGCGCTCACCGTGGTGGCGCCGAAGCCGTTGCGCAGGTAGTCGACAAACACCTTGCCCACCCGGTTGCGCGGCCCGCTCTTGGCCACGAAGCGCGACGGAATGGTCTCGGCCAGGTGCGCCACCACCGCCTGCGAGAAGCCCTTGACCATGTCCCAGTCGTACTGCCGGCGCAGCGGCACCACCACGTGCAGCCCCTTGCCACCGCTGGTCTTCAGGAACGAAGGCAGGCCCAGTTCGTCGAGCAGGGTGCGCACCAGAATGGCCGCCTCCTGTATCTGCGGCCATGCGACGCCTTCGCCGGGGTCGAGGTCGAAGGTCATGCGGTCGGGCTTGCCGATGGCGCGCGAGGTGGCGTTCCAGGTGTGCAGCTCGATCACGTTCATCTGCGCCGCGCCTAGCAGCCCGGTCTTGGTGTCGATCTGCAGCAGAGGCTCGTGGCCGGGGTCGAGCGCGGGATCGAGCAGGCGCACGCCGGGGATCTCGCTGTTCTGCAGATGCTTCTGGAAGAACAGCTCGCCGCCCACGCCCTCGGGCGCGCGCACCAGCGACACGGGCCGTCCGCGCAGGTGCGGCAGCATGAGCGTGGCCACGCTGTCGTAGTAGGCCGCGAGCTGGCCCTTGGTGATGCCGCTGTGCTTGTCGATCACGCGGTCGGCGTGGGTGATCTTCTGGGCCATGGGGGTGCTCTTTCTTTCCTCCGGCTGCTCACGGCGGATATCGCGCGCGGGCTTGTCGGCGCGCAGGCCCTGGAACACGGCGTGCCGCACGCGGTCTTCGCGCGTCCACTCGCCGAACGAGACCTCGGCCACGAGCGTGGGCTTGACCCACTGTGCCTTGACGCCGCGCGGCTGGGGCGAGAACGGGCAGTCGTCGGTCGCCAGCTTGTCGAGCCTGGCCTTGATGTCGGCCAGGCGCCTCGCGTCGAAGCCGGTGCCGACGTTGCCGCAGTAGCGCAGCCGGCCGGTGGCCTCGTCGTGCACGCCCAGCAGCAAGGCGCCGAAGCCGGCACGCGTGCCCTTGGGCGCGGTGTAGCCACCGATCACGAACTCCTGGCGCTGCTGGTTCTTGAGCTTGATCCAGTCG
Organism: Variovorax sp.; assembly: GCF_965279555.1. NCBI lineage: Bacteria > Pseudomonadati > Pseudomonadota > Betaproteobacteria > Burkholderiales > Comamonadaceae > Variovorax > Variovorax sp. The sequence goes on from NZ_OZ257247.1 coordinate 4,570,811, forward strand.
GGCGAACGGCGCGACACATAAGGCGAGCCCTTGCGCTTGCCGACGATGCCCTCGAAGCCGATGCGCGCGGACGACGCGAGCAGATCGCCCGGCGCGGCGTCGAAGGCCTCGCTCAGGCGCAGCGGCGGGGGTGGTTTCTTGCCGAGCAGCTTGGCGAGCCGCGCGCGGCGTTCCTCGACCGGCATGTCGCGCAGGTCTTCGCCGTCGAGAAAGGGCGCGTCGAACAGCCAATAGACGATGGCCGATGTCGTGCCGCTGTCGAAGGCGTTCTGCAGGGCCTGGAAGTCGGGTGCGCCGTTCTTGCCTTCCACCGTTATCTCGCCGTCGAGCCATGCCGCGCCGGTGGGCAGCTTCGCGAGCGCCTCGGCGAGCGCGGGCAGCTTCGCGGTCCAGTCGTGGCCGTTGCGGGTGAAGCAGCGGACCTTGCCCTTGTCGATGCGTGCTAGCAGGCGGTAGCCGTCGAATTTCAGCTCGTAGAGCCAGTCGCCGGGCGATGCGGGCGGCGACGCCGCGAGGGTGGCGAGCTGGGGCTGCAAGCTGGCGGGAAGCGCTGCCTTCTTCACCGCCTTCTTCGCTGGCTGCGCCACCTCGTCCACGCCGCGCCCGCTCAGCACGCTCGCCGGCTGCGCTTCGAGCACGTCGTAGTCGGCGAGCGGACGCGCCTCGGCGTCGCGCTCCTTGATGAGCAGCCAGGGCTCGTGCGACTCATCGCCCTTGCCGTGCATGCGCACCAGCGTCCAGTGGCCGTGCAGCTTCTCGCCGCGCAGCTCGAACTTGAGCTTGCCGGCCGCGAGCGACTTGCGCGCGTCGCCCTCGGGCAGCCAGTCGCCGCGGTCCCAGACGATGACGCTGCCCGCGCCGTACTGCTTCGGCGGGATGGTGCCTTCGAAGCCGGCATAGGAAATCGGATGGTCTTCGACGTGCACCGCCATGCGCTTCACGGTCGGGTCGAGGCACGGCCCCTTCGGCACCGCCCAGCTCTTGAGCGTGCCGTCGAGTTCGAGCCTGAAGTCGTAGTGCAGATGGCTCGCGTGGTGCTTCTGGATCACGAAAGAAAGCACGCCCTTGCCCGCCTGGCCGCCGGCCTTGGGCTCCGGCGTGCGCGAGAAGTCGCGCTTGCCGTGGTAGCGCGCCAGAGCCTTGAGCGCTGTCGATGCCGTCGTGCCCATGGCCGCCGTGCTCCGTCGATCAGGCCGCGCGGCGGTGGCGCACCGGCGCCTTGCGCGCGGCCTTGGCGGCCGGCTTGCGCTTCTTCGCGGCGGCCTTGGGAGGCGGTGCTTCTTCTTCCTCGTCGTCCTCTTCGTCGGCTGCCGCCTTGGCCGTCTTTGCGCCCTTGCCGCGCAGGCTGCGCTGCAGCAGTTCGGTCAGGTCGATGATCTTCGCGCCGCGCCCCTCGGTGGACTGCGATTCCTCGGGCTGCGGCTGCGTCACGGTCTCGGTCTGGCCGGCCTTCACCTTCTTGTCGACCAGCCGCAGGATCTCGTCCTTGAACTCGTCTTTGAACTCGCCGGGGTCCCAGTCGGTGCTCATGTCGTCGACCAGTTCCTTGGCCATCTTCAGTTCGCGCTCGCTCAGGCCGGCCTTCTTCACGTCTTCGGAAGGCAGCGGCAGGTCGGCCCAGGGGCGGATGTCGGCGCCCCAGCGCAGCAGGTTCAGCACGAGGCCGGGACCCGAGGGCACCAGCACGGCAAGGTGCTGCTTGGTCTGGATGACGACGCGCGCCACGCCCACGCGGCCGCTGCGCTGCAGGGTCTCGCGCAGCAGCGCGTAGACCTTGGCGCCGCGGTTGATGGGCGCCACGTAGTAGGGCCGCTCGAGGTAGACGAAGGGAATGCCGTCGGCCGGCACGAAGGTCTCTATCTCGATGGTCTGCGTGGTCTTGGGGTAGGCGTCGGCAATTTCCTTGTCGCTGAGCACGACATACTCGCCGTCCTCGTACTCGATGCCCTTGACGATCTGCTCGCGCGCGATTTCCTTGCCGGTCTTCTTGTTGATGCGCTTGTAGCCGACCGGGTCCATGGTGCGCTTGTCGAGCCAGTCGAAATCGATGCCGTGGTCGGTGGTGGCCGAATACAGCGCGACCGGAATGTGGACGAGGCCGAAGCTGATGGCGCCCTTCCACAGGACGCGCGGCGCGGGGGCTTTTTTAGAGACGGGCATGGGCACACTCCTTCAGGCTTGGAATGTGCGCCCCCCGGGTGCGCGGGCGGTGTAGGAGCGCGGCCCCAGCCGCCGTCAGGCCGCGCCGGCCAGGGGGCCCAGCTGGCGCTCGCTGGGGCGTGCGAAGTAGAACCACTCGGTACCGGGCAGCGCGAGCGCGTTGGGAAACACGATGAAGCCGTCTTCGGGCGCGCTGAGCAGCGTGCCGTCGTGGCGCATGCCGATGGGTTCGCCGCGCGCCACTTCGTCGAAGGTGGCCCAGTCGCGCACGAAGCTGTCGTCCTCGTGCAGGCGGTCGGTCACGCTGGCCAGCCGCAGCAGCCTGGGCGGCTTCGCCGGGCCGGCCGACAGACCCGGCGGCAGCGCGGCCATGCCCAGCAGCGCGAGCGTGCGGCGGATGGCGCGCCAGGCCACCTCGGGCGCCTGCGGGTCCAGGTGCTGGCCGCATTCGAGCGTGACGCCGTAGCCGCCGCGGCTGCGGATGTATTCGTTGGTGCCGCGGCCGAAGTCGAGCGCGGCCTCGTCGGCCGGGGTGCCGCCCGCGCGCTGCGCGAGGCCGGCGGCGTAGATGTCGAGCCAGCCTTCCACCACGATGGGCGTGCCGATGTGCAGCGCGAGCTGGCCTTCCTCGAAGGAGCGGGCAAAGGGCTCCAGCGTGCCGGTGTTGTCGCGCGGGCCGATCATGGCGAAGGCCTCGCCCTCGCTCTGGAAGGAGTGCAGGTCGAGCAGCACTTCGTGGCGCGCGATCAGCGGGGCCAGCACGTTGGTCACGCGGGCTTCGTAGTCGGCCGGCGCCTCGGTGGGGCGAAACAGGCGGTTGAGGTTGCGCTCGCCTTCGCGCTGCAGGAGCCGGCGCGCGAGCGGATTGGCGACCGGCACCAGGGTGAGTTCGCCGCGCTGCAGGCGCAGCGTGCCGTCCTCGAATTCGGCCAGGATGCGCTCGATGCCCAGCGTGCCGGAGACTTCGTCGCCATGCACGCCGCCCAGCACGAGCAGGCGGGGCCCGGGATTCAGCGAGGCGAAGGAATGGATGCGCAGGCTGTCGGTGGCTGCGCCGTCGAATGGATCGGAGGACATGCGGGGATTATTGCGGAGCCCCTTCCCTGTGCGCAAAGGCGCTATTCATTCCATAGCACCACGGCCTCCCATGTCCGCCTACAGGGGCTGCCTTGCGTGTCCTACCGGAGCGGCAACGGACGCGGCCCAGGCTCGAAGTTCATCGAAGCGAAGGAGCCCACATGAACAAGAACAGCAAGGCCCAGCCGGCCGCGCCCCGGAAGAGCACGGACGGCGGCAAGACCAAGGTGGCGCAAGAAGGCGAATCGTCGCCGCGACTGCCGCATGAGCGCGACCAGTCGTCCGACAGCCAGCAGACGCCCGACGGCCGTCCGACCGAAGTGGGCCGCCAGGCCCATGAAGACGTGGAACGCGGCCTGGTCGACACCGACCGCGGCCTGGAGGCCAACCGCGTCTACAAGGACGGGAAGCTCAAGCGCTGACCACGCCGGCCAGCTGCTTGCGCATGTCGCCGATGACGGCGCCGTAGTCCTTGGCGTTGAAGATCGCGCTGCCCGCCACGAAGGTGTCGGCGCCGGCGGAGGCCACGCGCGCGATGTTGTCCACCTTGATGCCGCCGTCCACCTCGAGGCGGATGTCGCGGCCGCTCTGCTCGATACGCTTGCGCGCCATCTCGATCTTGCGCAGGGCCGAGTCGATGAAGCTCTGGCCGCCGAAGCCGGGGTTCACGCTCATGATGAGGATCAGGTCGATGTCGTCGATGGCCCAGTCGAGCGCTTCCAGGCCCAGGCCCGGGTTGAACACCAGCCCCGCCTTGCAACCGGCCGCCTTGATGGCCTGGATGCTGCGGTGCACGTGCGGCGACGCATCGGGGTGGAAGCTGATGTAGTCGGCACCCGCCTGCGCGAAGGAGGCGGCCAGCGCGTCGACCGGCTGGATCATCAGGTGCACGTCGATCGGCACCGGGGTGCCGTCGGCAGTCTTGGCGTAGGGCTTGAGCGCCTGGCAGATCATCGGGCCGAAGGTCAGGTTCGGCACGTAGTGGTTGTCCATCACGTCGAAATGGATCCAGTCGGCGCCGGCCGCGATCACGTCGGTCAGTTCTTTGCCGAGGTGCGCGAAGTCGGCGGACAGGATGGAGGGCGCGATGCGGAACGGGGTGCTCATAACCCCTGATTCTCGCAGCCGCCGGAAGTCCGACCAAGGGCCTCCGTTACCATGCGCCCCATGTCACTCAGCCCCTTCAGCGTACAGGTCGAACCGCGCTTCCTGGCCGACCAGTCGTCCGCCAAGGACAATACCTACACCTTTTCCTATACGGTGACAGTCACGAACACGGGTTCTGTGGCCGCCCAGCTGATCGCGCGCCACTGGCTGATCAACGATGCCTCGGGCCATGCGCAGGAGGTCAAGGGCCTCGGCGTAATCGGCCAGCAGCCGCTGCTGGCGCCCGGCGAATCTTTCCGTTACACCAGCGGCTGCCGCCTGCAGGCACCCAGCGGCACGATGCACGGCAGCTTTTTCGTGGTGACCGAGGAAGGCGAGCGTTTCGACGTTCCCATTCCCATGTTCGTGCTGGAAGCCGACATCGGCGGTGCCCCCGTCTCCCGTGTCCTGCACTGAGCACGGCGCCGCCCTCTTCTCCTTTTTCTCTCCCCGCCCCCCGACATGGCTGCCGCATCGCGCGACTTGCAGGGGCTGCTTGCCGGCCTCGACCCGACGGCCGATGTGGCGCAGCGCCACATCTGGCTCATCAACATCTTCGACTGGCTGCGCGGTGACCGCGCCTCGCCGCAGGCGGCCATGGGCCGCGTCCAGCTGCTGCTCGACGCCATCGAGGCGCGGCCGGAGCTGCGCGAGCGGCTGCGCGCCTGGTGGCGCGCATTCACGCAGTCGGTCGACCTGACCACGCTGCTGGCGGACTACGGCTTCGCGCCGCGCACCGCCTTCGCCAGCGAATTGGGCGAGCGGCTGCGCCGCAAGATCCTGCCCGGCACGCCCGAGACCACCGATGCGTCCGACCTGTTCCGCATGGTGCTGCCCGGCGTGTTCGACGCCGGCTGGATCGCGCTGCTCGACGAAACGCAGCTCGCGCGCATCGGCGCGCTGCTGGCCACCTCGGCCACGGATGCCGCCATCGACGACGACGGCGCGCCGCGCTGGCGCCACACGGTGATGGACGCCGTGACCTACTGCGCCAGCCAGGTGGTGGCCACCGGCTTCTCGCCCGAGCTGCGGCTGCGCATGAGCCCCGAGCTCGTCGCGGCCCGCCCGTTCCACGCGTTGATGGCCGACCTCGACGGACTGCGCGAGCAGATGTTCGCGCAGCCGCGCGACGACGCCGCGCTGCAGGCGGCCTTCGTGGTCTTTCGCGACCGGCTCGACGCCTGCCGCGCCGTGACCTCTTCGGTCTACACGCACCTGGAGGACAACGGCATCTCGGTGGGCCTGGTGTTCCGGCTGCGCCAGTTGCGCGAGCGCGTGCTGCGCATCCGCGAGCTGCTCGACTGCCTGATGTCGCCCAGCCCCGCGCCCAGCGTGGCGCGGCTGATCGGCCGGCTGGTGCTGGCGGGCGGCGAGCGCAACAGCATCCGCGCGCTGATCGCGTCCAACTCGTCGATGCTGGCCGCCAAGGTGACCGAGCGCAGCGCCGAGACCGGCGAGCACTACATCACCCGCGACCGCGCCAGCTACGCGCAGATGGTGAAGAAGGCCGCGGGCGGCGGCGCGCTCACTTCCATCACGGTGCTGCTGAAGTTCGGCATCTATGCGCTGGGCCTCTCGGCCTTCTGGAGCGGCCTGGCTGCGGGCCTGATGTATGCGGCGAGCTTCGTCGCCATCCAGCTGCTGCACCTGACGCTGGCCACCAAGCAGCCCGCGATGACCGCGCCGGCGCTGGCGGCGCGGCTGCGCGACATCAAGTCGGACGAGGCGGTCGACAGCTTCGTCGACGAGGTGGCCAACCTGGTGCGCTCCCAGGTGGCGGCGGTGCTGGGCAACGTGCTGGTGGTGGTGCCGGCGATGGCGGCAGTGGCGCTGCTGATCCAGCTGGCAACCGGCCGGCCGCTGCTCGACGCGGCGCATGCGGCGGCCACGCTGAATTCGCTGTCGCTGGCCGGCCCGACCGCGCTTTATGCGGCATTCACCGGCATCCTGCTGTTTTCGGCAAGCATCATCGCCGGATGGACAGAAAACGCCTTTGTCCTGCACAGACTGGACTCCGCCATGCGTTACAACCCTCGCATCGGCGCTTTTCTGGGTGCCGCACGGGCTCGCCGCTGGGCCGACTTCATGCGCACGCACATCTCAGGCTTCGCCTCCAATATTTCGCTGGGACTCATGCTCGGACTGCTGCCCGCGTTCGCGGGTTTCTTCGGGCTCGGGCTGGATGTGCGCCACGTGACACTGTCGGCCGGGCAGATTGCCGCGGCTGCGGCGTCCACCGGGCTGTCGGTGCTGCAGCAACCCGCGCTGTGGTGGGCGGTGGCGGCCATTCCCGTGATCGGCGCGCTCAATGTGAGCGTGAGTTTCTACTTCGCTTTCCGGCTGGCGCTGCGCGCGCACAGCGTGAGCCTGAATGACCGCGCGCGCATCCGCAGCGCGATCTGGGCGCGCTGGCGCAGCCGGCCGGTGAGCTTCTTCCTACCTGCATGAACCTGACGAGCTTCCTCAACGACCTGCTGGGCTTCTGGTCCGAATGGGTACGCCCCTCGGCAGGCCTGCCCACCGTGCTGTGGTCGCTGCTGCTGGCGGCGGCCGCGGCTTCCGGCCACCTGGTGCAGCGCTACCTGGGCCTGCCCAAGGTGATCGGCTACTCGCTGGTGGGGGCAGTGGTCGGCTTTGCCGGCTTCGAGGGCGCGATCTGGCCGCTGCGCGGCATCAGCCTCTTTTTGCTGGAGCTGGGCGCGGCCGTGGTGCTGTTCGAGGCCGGCGGCCGGCTGCCGTTGCGCTGGTTCCGCCACAACCCGATGGTGCTGGTGCAGAGCCTGCTCGAAGCCACGCTCACCTACTTCGGCGTGTACTGGATATTGACGCTGCTGGGCCTGCCCGAGCCAGTGGCCAACCCGATCGCGCTGATGGCCATCGTGGCCTCGCCGGCGGTGCTCAGCCGCGTGATCATCGACACCCGCGCCGCCGGCCCGGTGACCGAACGCGCCATGACGCTGGCCACGCTCAACACCTTCTACGCGCTGGCGCTGGGCTATGCGCAGGCCGGGCTGATCGAGCGCGCGCCGCAAACGGTGCTGCAGCAGCTCTATCCGGTGGCCGTGGTGCTGGGCCTGTCTTTCGTGGTGGGCGGCATCATGGCGCTGGCGCTGCGCTCGGCGCTGCGGGTGATGAGCCCGACCAGCGAGAACACGTCGATCCTGCTGCTGGCGATCATCGCGGCAGGCGCGGCGCTCACCGCGCACATCGGCGGATCGGCGCCGCTTGCCGCGCTGATCGGCGGCGTGCTGCTCAAGACGCTCAATCCCAAGCCCTGGGCCTGGCAGCGCCAGCTGGGCACGGCGGCGTCGCTGCTCACCATGCTGATGTTCGTGCTGGTGTCGATCGTGGCCGCGCAGGCCGACTGGACCCTGCCGGTGGCCAGCGTGGTGCTGGCCGTGATCGGCGTGCGCCTGCTGACCAAGATCGCGGGCGTGGCCATCGCCAACCCCGGCAGCGGCGCAAGCTGGAAGCAGGCCTTCTGGGTCGGCTGCGCGATGTCGCCGCTGTCGTCGATAGCGCTGCTCATCGCCTCCAATTTCGCCACCGCCTCGCCCCTGCTGGGCACCATGATCACGCAGGTGGCCCTGCCTTCGATCCTGCTGATGGAAGTGGTGGGCGCGGTGCTCGCCACCGTGGCCATCCACGCGGTCGGGGAGAGTTCGGTGCCCTGGGCGCCCCAGGCCTTCAGCACCACCGAGGACACGCAGCGATGAGCATCGGCAACAACGCAGCCACCCCCATCGATCCGGACAGCGACGACGTGCGCTCCGCCCCGCTGCCCTCGGATCCCGAGAGCCGCATGGTCAAGCTGGAGCCCTTCAACAAGTCGCAGGCGCTGTCGCTCGGCGTGGAGCTGGAGCTGCAGCTCGTGAACACGCACGACTACGACCTCGCGCCGTACGCCGAAGACATGCTGCGGCTGATGGCGCAGACGCCGCTGCCCGGCAGCGTGGTGCCCGAGATGACCTCGAGCATGATCGAGATCTCGACCGACATCTGCCATTCGGCGCAAGACGTGATCACGCAGCTTTCGCCGATTCGCGAGGCGCTGATCCGCAATGCCGACAAGCTCAACATCGCGGTGGTGGGCGGCGGCACGCATGCCTTCCAGCAGTGGCACGAGCGCCGCATCTACGACAAGCCGCGCTTTCGCGAGCTGTCGGAGCTGTACGGCTACCTGAGCAAGCAGTTCACCATCTTCGGCCAGCACGTGCACATCGGCTGCCCCGACGCCGACGCGGCGCTGCTCATGCTGCACCGCATGTCGCGCTACATCCCGCACTTCATCGCGCTGTCGGCGTCTTCGCCCTTCGTGCAGGGGCAGGACACGCAGTTCGACTCGGCACGGCTGAACTCGGTGTTCGCGTTTCCGCTGTCGGGCCGCGCGCCCTTCACGCTGAGCTGGAAGGAATTCGAGGCGTATTTCGAGCGCATGACCCGCACCGGCGTCGTGCGCAGCATGAAAGACTTCTACTGGGACATCCGCCCCAAGCCCGAGTTCGGCACCATCGAGATCCGCGTGTTCGACACGCCGCTCACGGTGGAGCGCGCCGCCGCGCTCGCGGGCTACGTGCAGTCATTGGCCGCGTGGTTCCTGCAGGAGCAGCCCTTCGAGCCGACGGAAGACGACTACCTCGTCTACACCTACAACCGCTTCCAGGCCTGCCGCTTCGGCCTGGACGCGGTGTACGTCGACCCCGCCAGCGGCCAGCACATGCCGCTGCGAGACCACATCCTGATGACGATGACGCAGCTCGAGTGGCACAGCGAGGCGCTCAACGCCACGCAGGCACTGGGCGAACTGCGCACCAGCGTGGAAGCCAACCGCAACGACGCGCGGTGGCTGCGCGAGAAGCAGGGGAAAGAGCGGCTGCTGGCGGAGGTGGTGCGGCAGGCGGCGCTGAGGTTCCGGGGCGAGGCCTGAGGGAGCCCGCCTGCGCACCCCTTATGCTCACCCCCCATGGGTGAATTCGACCTGATCACACGCTACTTCAAGCGCCCCGCCATGCGCTCTCCGCTGGGCGTGGGCGACGACTGCGCCTTGCTCGCGCCCGCGGCGGGCATGCAGCTCGCGGTGTCCTCCGACATGCTGGTCGAAGGCCGGCACTTTCTCTCCACCGTCGATCCGGCGCGGCTCGGCCACAAGGCGCTGGCGGTGAACCTCAGCGACCTGGCCGCCTGCGGCGCAAAGCCGCTGGCCTTCACGCTGGCGCTGGCGCTGCCCGGCGTCGACGAACCCTGGCTCGAAGGCTTCTCGCGCGGCCTGTTCGCGCTGGCCGACGCGCACGGCTGCGAGCTGGTGGGCGGCGACACAACGCGCGGCCCGCTGAACATCTGCATCACGGTGTTCGGCGAAGTGCCGGCCGGCGCGGCGCTGCTGCGCTCCGGCGCGCGCGCGGGCGACGACATCTGGGTCAGCGGCACGCTGGGCGACGCGCGCCTGGCGCTCGAAGTGTTCCGCGGCACGGTGTCGCTGTCGGCCGAGGCTTTCGAATCGGCGCGCGCGCGCATGGAGCAGCCCACGCCGCGCGTGGCGCTGGGGCAGGCGCTGCGCGGCATCGCGTCTTCGGCGGTGGACGTGAGCGACGGGCTGATCGGCGACCTGGGCCACATCCTCGCGTCGAGCAAGGTGGGCGCCACGCTGGACGCCGATGCGGCCACCGGCCTGATCGCCGCCGAGGTGCCGGGCCTGGGCACCGCCATCCTGCGCACCTGCGCGCTCTCGGGCGGCGACGACTACGAACTGGTCTTCACCGCGCCGCCTTCAGCGCGCGCGGCGGTCGAGCAGGCCGGCCTCGACAGCGCGACGCCCGTGGCGCGCATCGGCCGCATCGAGCCCGAAGCGGGCCTGCGCATCGTCGACGCGGCCGGCGCGCCGGTGCCGCAGCGCTTCGGCTCCTTCGATCATTTCGTCTAGCGCCTGCTTCGAACAATAGCTACAGCGAGCGCTTCAATGCCTCGATGAAGGCGCGCGCCGCAGCCGAGAGCGAGTGGCCGCGCTTGGTAACGATGGAAATGTCGCGCGACACACGCGGCGCGCTGAGCATCTTGATGACCAGCGACGGATCGGACTGCGCGCGCGCGAAGGCCGAGGGCATGATCGACGCGCCCATGCCCGCAGCAGTCATCCAGATCGCGGTCGACAGGAACGACACCTCGTTCACCACGTCGAGCGTCACGCCCGCTTCGGCCGCGGTGCCCTCGATCAGCGGGCGTACGCCGTAGCCCGGCCGCACCGTGATGACGGGGTGCCGGCCCAGGTCGTTCCAGCGCACCACGCGGGCCTTGGCCAGCGGATGGTCGTTGCGGCACACCAGTGCCAGGTGGTCGCGCATGAGGCGCTGCACTTCGACCTCGGCACCGGGGCGCTCTGGCGTACCAATACCGAAGTCCACATGCTCGCCGATGATGCGCGAGATGAACTGGTCGGGCGCGCAGTCGTTCACCAGCACGCGCACGCCCGGATGCTGCTCGGCGAAGGCGCGGATCGCGTCGGGCAGCAGGAAGCCGGCGAGCGTGGGCGTGATGGCCAGCGTGACGCGGCCTCGCTCCAGCGTGGCCAGTTCGCGGAAGTCGGCCGAGAGCGAATCGACGTCGCGCAGGATGCGCTCGACGGTGACCATCATCTGCTCGGCCGCGGCGGTCGGCTTGAGCGAACGGGTGGTGCGATCGAACAGGCGTGTGTCCAGGCCGTCCTCGAGTTGGCGGATCAGCATGCTCACCGCCGACTGCGTCACGAACAGCCGCTGCGCCGCCGTGCTGAGCTTGCGCAGCTGGTAAACCGCGAGAAATGCGCGCAGCTGGCGGATCGTAGGACTGAAGTTCGCATTCATCAGCAAAGATGATATTTGATTCGAAATTTCTTGATTTACGAATGAATCCTGCCATCGTTCAATTCGTGACGACCACCATCGCACCCAAGGAATCTCGATGCCAGCATCCATCGCCCGCGGGCCCGGAGTGCTTCGTCGGCAGTTGATGCTGACCGCCGCCTGCGCCCTGCTGGGCGGTGCGGCCCTCGCGCAGGCGCCGGCGCCGTCTGCCACTGGTGACTTTCCCAACAAGCCGATCCGCATGGTCGTGACCTTTCCGCCCGGCGGCAGCGCCGACGCGGTGATACGCATGCTGGTGCCGCGCCTGAACGAGAAGCTGGGCCAGCCGGTGGTGGTCGACAACCGCCCTGGCGCGGGCGGCAACGTAGGCCTGTCGCTGGTGGCCAAGGCGCCGGCCGACGGCTACACGCTGGGCCTGGGCGCGGCCGGCGCGCTGGCCGCCAACGTGAACCTCTATCCGCAGATGCCCTTCGACCCGGTCAAGGACTTCAAGCCGGTGGCCATGGTCGCGGCCACGCCTTTCGTGATCGTGGGACACCCTTCCACACCGGCGCGCACGCTGCGCGAGCTGATCGCGCTGGCCAGGGCCAAACCCGGCATGCTGTCGATCGGGCACGGCGGCAACGGCACGGCCATGCACCTGTCGGCCGCGCTGTTCGCGCAGATGGCCGACGTGAAGCTGGTCGAGGTTCCCTACCGCGGCTCGGGGCCGGCGGCGCTCGATGCCATCGCGGGGCAGATTCCGCTTGCGCTGGTCGACCTGCCGGCTTCGCTGCAGCAGATCAAGGCGGGCAAGCTGGTCGCCTTCGCGGTGACCAGCGCGCAGCGCGTGCCGATGCTGCCCGACGTACCCACGGTGGCCGAGGCCGGGCTGCCCGGCTACGACTCGACCGGCTGGTTCGGCGTGGTTGCGCCGGCCAGCACGCCCGCGCCCATCGTGACGCGGCTCAACGCCGAGATCAACGCCGCCCTGGGTGACGAGCAGATCAAGGCCTCGATTCGCAACCTGGGCGCCGAGCCCGCGCCGGCCTCGAGCGAGGCCTTCGAGGCGTACATCCAATCCGAGACGAAGAAGTGGGCCAAGGTGATCCAGGCCGCCCACATCCGGCTCGACTGACACGCTCTTCTTTTTGCCGTGAACATGACAGACAACACCGCAGCCGCACTGACTGCCGACGTGATGATCGTCGGCGCGGGCCCCGTGGGGCTCACGCTGGCCATGGACCTCGCCTCGCGCGGCGTCTCCGTGATCATCTGCGAGACCCGCAGCTTCGCCGAGCCGCCGAACGTGAAATGCAACCACGTGGCCTCGCGCACGATGGAGCAGTTCCGCCGCCTGGGCGTGGCGCAGAAGCTGCGCGATGCAGGGTTGCCGGCCGACTACCCCAACGACGTGGTGTTCCGCACCACCGTGACCGGCACCGAGCTCACGCGCATTCCGATCCCGTGCCGGCGCGACCGCTACACCGACACCGCGGGCCCCGACGGCTGGTGGCCCACGCCCGAGCCGCCTCACCGCATCAACCAGATCTACCTGGAGCCCATCCTGCTGAAGCACACGGCGGCGCTGCCGGGCGTGCAACTGCTGAACCGCACGCAGTTCGCGGGCTTCACGCAGGACGACGACGACGTGACGGCGATCGCCACCGACATGGACAGCGGCGTCACCCGCACTATCCGCTGCCGCTACATGGTGGGCTGCGACGGCGGTGCTTCCGGCGTGCGCAAGCAGATCGGCGCCAGGCTCGAGGGCACGGCCGTGATCCAGCGCGTGCAGTCGACCTTCATCCGCGCGCCGCAACTGCGCGCCATGCTGCCCGGCAAGCCGGCGTGGTCTTGCTACGCGATGAACCCGCGCCGCTGCGGCACGATGTTCGCCATCGACGGCCGCGAGACCTGGCTGGTGCACAACCACCTGAACGCCGAGGAACCCGAGTTCGATTCGGTCGACCGCGATGCGTCGCTGCGCGCCATCCTCGGCGTGGGGCCCGACTTCGAGTACGAGATCATCAGCAAGGAAGACTGGGTCGGCCGCCGCCTGGTGGCCGACCGCTTCCGCGAAGGCCGGGTGTTCCTGGCCGGCGACGCGGCCCACCTGTGGGTGCCGTATGCGGGCTACGGCATGAACGCCGGCGTTGCCGACGCGCTGAACCTCTCGTGGCTGCTGGGCGCGGTGCTGCAGGGCTGGGGCGACGAGGCCATGCTCGACGCCTACGAGGCCGAGCGCCTGCCGATCACCGAGCAGGTGTCGCGCTTCGCGATGGACCACGCGCAAAAGATGATCCGCGCGCGCCGCGCGGTGCCGCCGAACATCGAGGAACCGGGCCCCGCGGGCGACGCGCTGCGCGCCGAGATCGGGAACGAGGCCTACGAGCTGAACGTGCAGCAGTTCTGCTGCGCCGGGCTGAACTTCGGCTACTTCTACAGCGGCTCGCCGATCATCGTCGCGGACGGCGAGCACACGGCGCCGGACTATTCGATGGGCGCGTTCACGCCCTCCACCGTGCCGGGCTGCCGCGCGCCGCACTTCTGGCTGGCAGACGGCCGCTCGCTGTACGACGCCTTCGGGCCGGGCTACACGATGCTGCGCTTCGACCGCAGCGTCGATGTGCGTCCGCTGGAGCGCGCCGCGGCCGCCTACAGCATGCCGCTCACCGTGCTGGACATCGAGACCGAAGAAGTGCCCAGCGTCTACACCCACCGCCTGGTGCTGTGCCGCGCCGACCAGCATGTGGCCTGGCGCGGCGCGCACCTGCCGGCCGAGGTGTACGACCTGGTGGGCACGCTGCGCGGCGAGGGGCGCCGGATACTCTCGCGCCGGCGGGCCCTGGCCTGGGAAGGCGTGGTCGCCTGAACCAGCCTCACTACCAGCCGCGCCCGGCAGCCACCGCGCGCCAGGCCAGCCACACGGCCAGCGCCGGGGCGAGCGCGAAGCTCGCGAACAGCCAGACCGCCGCCGAGCGCGCGCCTTCCACGCCGCCGGGCGTGGTGAGCCCCGCCGCGTTCGCCACCAGGCCCGCCACCGCCGCGCCCACGGCCATGCCGTAGAGCTGCACCGTGGTGATCGAGGCAGAGGCCAGGCCTTCCTCGCCCTTGGGCGCCAGCGACATCACGCGCGTCAGCAGGTGCGGCCAACCGATGCCCACGCCGAGCCCCACGGCCGCCAGCGCGACCGCGACGACCAGCGTCTCCAGGCTTGCGCCGAACATGCCCGCCGACGGCAGCAGCCATGCCAGCGCCACCAGCCCCAGCGTGCAGATCACCGGCCCGGCGCGCAGCATGCGGTCGGCGCCGGCACCGCTGCGGCCCGAGGACAGCAGCGAGCCCGCGCTCCAGCCGCCGGCCATCGCCGCCGTGAGGTAGCCCGCCGCAAGCGGCGTGTGGCCGTGCAGCAGCTGCAGGAAATAAGGCACGAAGATTTCGGTGGTGGTGCCGATCAGCAGCAGCGCCACGCTTGCATAGATGGCACCGAGCGGCGCGCGCATGGAGTAGGCGCCGCTCGGCAGCACCCGCACCGCGGCGCTGCGGTCGATGCGCGTGGCGACAAAGCCGATGGCCAGGCCCAGCGCCACGCCGACGGCCTGCCAGAGCAGGTCGGACAGCAATCCGCTGGCCGCGATCACCAGAACCGAGGTAGCGAGCAGCCCGATCTGTGGCGCCGGCACACGCGGCATGGTGGCGGGCCGCGTGTGCGTCACGCCGGCCGAGGGGCGTAGTTGCACCAGCACCAGCACGGCCTGCGCGGCCGCTACCGGCAGCAGGAACCAGAAGGCCCAGCGCCAGTGCCCGGCCTGCGCGAACAGCCCGCCCACGGCCGGCCCGCAGAGCGTGGCGACGCCCCACATGCCCGACACCAGCGCCACCGCGCGCGGCCACAGCCGCTGCTCGAACACCAGCTGGATCAGCCCGTAGCTCAGCGCCGCGAGCAACCCGCCGCCGAGCCCCTGCACCGTGCGGCCCGCGAGCATCCACGGCATGGCCGGCGCCAGTGCACAGCCGATGGAGCCGGCGCTGAACACCGCCAGCGCCGCCAGGCATGCACCGCGCGGGCCGAGTACCGCCAGCAGCCGCACCGACAGCGTGGCGCCCAGGATCGAGCCGACCACGAAGAGCGTGGTGCTCCAGGCGTACCAGTCGAGCCCGCCGATCTCGCGCACCACGGACGGCAGCACGGTGGTCACGATGTGGACGTTGACGGCATGCAGCGCGACACCGCCGGTCAGCGCGAGCGCGCGCCAGCCGTTGCGGCCGCTGAAGAGTTCGCCCCACCCGGCAGTGGGCGGCGCGGGCCGCAGGGCGGCGGAAGAAGAAGACATGACAAGGATGCGAAGGACTGGAAGAAGCCTGGATGGTAGGCCGCGCACCCCGATTAAACAAGCTATTGCTTTGATAAATAAAACGACCGGCGCGCGGGCCGGCGAACAGGCCGCGGCGCAGATGCGCGACACTCCTGCCCCTGATGCAAGCCGCTTCTTCTTCCTCCTCATCTTCCTTCAACGCCTCCCCGTCCGGCGCCATGCCCCTGCCCTCCATGCGCCGCGCCACGCTGCGCTTCATGCTCTCCCACCCCGCGCACTTCATCGCGCTGGGCTTCGGCTCGGGCCTGCCGCGCTTCGCGCCCGGCACCGTGGGCACGCTGTGGGCCTGGGTGGCCTTCGCGGTGATGCAGCTGTGGTTCACGCCCGCGACCATCGGCTGGATCATCCTGGCGTCGCTGCCGGTGGGCTGGTGGGCCTGCACCGTGACCGCGCGGGACATGAACGTCGCCGACCCCGGCGCCGTGGTGTGGGACGAGGTGGTCGCCTTCTGGATCGTGCTCTGGCTGGTGACGCCGGCCGGGCTGCTGGCGCAGGCCGTGGCCTTCGCGCTGTTCCGCTATTTCGACGCCGCCAAGCCCGGCCCGGTGGCCTGGGCCGATGCGCTGTTCAAGCAGCGCGATGCGGCACAGGTGCGCTGGTGGCGCGCGGGCTTCGGCATCATCCTCGACGACTTGGTGGCGGCCTTCTGCACGCTGCTGGTCATTGCGCTGTGGCGCGCCTGGTAAGCATGGTGAAAGCGATGGATTCTTCTTCGACCGCGACGACAACTACAACGGCTGCGACGACAACGCTCGCGGACTTCGACACGCCCGCGCTGGTCGTGGCCGCGGCCGGCCTGCTGCAGAAAAAGGGCTGGATGCTGGCCACCGCCGAGAGCTGCACGGGCGGGCTGATCGGCGCGGCCTGCACCGAGCTTGCGGGCTCCAGCGCATGGTTCGAGCGCGGCTTCATCACATATTCGAACGAAGCCAAGACCGAGATCCTGGGCGTGGACGCGGCGCTGATCGCCGCCAACGGCGCGGTCAGCGAGCCGGTGGCGCGTGCCATGGCCGTGGGCGCCATCGCCCGCTCGGCACCGTCGCGCGTGGCGCTGGCCGTGACCGGCGTGGCGGGCCCGACCGGCGGCACGCCCGACAAGCCGGTGGGCACCGTGTGGTTCGGCTGGTCGGTCGACGGCCAGGTGCGCACCGAGCGCCGCCGCTTCGACGGCGACCGCGCCACGGTGCGCGCGGCCACGGTGCACTACGCGCTGCAAACGCTGGTCGAACTGCTCTCGGCCCGATAAGACGCGACCGGACACACCAGGAGACCCCATGACCGCAGTGACCAACGCCCAGACCATCGAGCGCTTCTACAGCGCATTCGCCAAGCTCGACGCGCCAACCATGGAGGCCTGCTACGCGCCCGATGCCGAATTCGACGACGAGGCCTTCTCGCTGCGCGGGCGGCGCCAGGTGGGCGGCATGTGGCGCATGCTGGCAAGCGCCACGCAGGCCAAGGGCGCCGACGTGTGGCGCCTGACCTGGCGCGACGTGCAGGCCGACGAGCGCACCGGCGGCGCCCACTGGGACGCGCACTACCGCTTCAGCGCCACCGGCCGCATCGTCGACAACAGCGTCGACGCGCGCTTCACCTTCACGCCCGAAGGCCTGATCGCCACGCACCACGACAGCTTTGCGTTCTGGACCTGGTCGCGCCAGGCGCTCGGCGCGCCCGGCCTGCTGTTGGGCTGGACGCCGATGCTGCGCAAGAAGGTGCGCGCCACCGCAGCCGCCAATCTCGCAACCTACCTCGCACGCCAACCATGACCGACAACACCACCGCCCTCGTCTTCTCGAACAACGAGGCGCAGCACCGCTACGAGGCCGCGCTCGACGGCAAGCTCGCGGCCTATGCCGAATACAACCTGCTGACCGACGCGATCATGTTCACCCACACCGAAGTGCTGCCCGAGCACGAAGGCAAGGGCGTGGGCTCCGGCATCGCGAGGCATGTGCTCGACGAGGCCCGCGCCAAGGGGCTGCATGTGATTCCGGTGTGCCAGTTCATCGCGGGCTACATCCGCAAGCACCGCGAGTACGCCGACCTGGTGCGGGCCGACATCCAGCGCGCCTTCAAGATCTGATTTCGCAGGCCTTCGGCGCCGGCAGCCAAGCGAAGGCCGCGATGCCCAGCACCAGCAGCACGGCGATGGTCGCCAGCACGGCGGTCAGCGGATCTGCGCCGTGCGCAGAGGCCACCGAGGCAGCGACGCCGGTGCCCCACTGCATGAGCGCCACGCCGAGGAACATCGCCATCGTGAACACGGCCATCGCACGGCCGGTGAGCGCGGCGGGGTAGGCACCGCGCACGTCGGCGTACTGCCAGACGATGAAGCCCGAGAGCACGCCGATCAGCACCATGCCCGCGATGTCGAGCCAAGCCGAGTGCAGCACCGCGATGAGCGCGAAGAGCCCCGCATAGCCGAGCCCGCAGATCACGATCCAGCGGCGGCGCCCGGCGCCGTCGCGGTCGAGGCGCCCGAACAGCGGCGCGCCGAACAGCGAGATCACCGACACCGCCAGGGCGACGTTGCCGCTCTCCACCAGCGAATAGCCGTGCCGCCCCATCATGAGCGGGCCGAGCCACAGCCCGCGCAGCGAAATGAAGGCCGCATACGTGACCGCGCCCAGCACCACGATGCCCAGCGTGTGCGGCATCGCGAACAGCGCGCCGAACTGGCGGATGGCCTCGGGGGTCGATTCCTTCACCTGCGGCACGGCCGCGGCCGGCTCGTGCACCCAGTACCAGATGGCGAGCCAGGCCAGCGCAGCCGCCACGGCCAGCACCAGGAAACCCGCGCGCCATGAATAAGCCTGCACCAGCCACGCCAGCGGCGTGCCGGTGGCCAGCATGCCCAGCCCGCCGATGGCCAGCACCATGCCCGACACGGTGGCGAAGCGCGCCGCCGGAAAGTGCCGCGCGATGAACACGGTGCACACGAGGAAAGCCGGCGCGCAGCCCACGCCGATCAGCGCCTGCCCTGCCACCAGCACCAGATAGCTCGGCGCCACCGCCGACAGCAACGCGCCCGCGATGGCGATGGGAAAAGCCACCAGCACCGTGCGCCGCACGCCGTGCAGGTCGATGCCGATACCCATGAAGAGCTGCATCGCGCCGAACGCAAAATGAAAAGCCCCCGAGAAAATCCCGAGGGCCTGGGCCGACAGCCTGAAGTCGGTTTGCAGCGGACTCGCCATGATGGCGCCGACCGTACGGAACGCCTGGCTCAGCGCGACCCCGGCGCACAACGCCAGGACCATGACCCATGCAGCGCGGGGCGTCAGGGGTTCTGCGGCGGAGCGCTGTGCCAGGAGGGAACTCATTTCAGGAATACCGCGGAACCGGCTCTGCCGGGCCGCAGGTATTGCCCCCTGCAAGGGGGTTGGCACAGCGACACGAAGTGCGCGAAGCCTGGGGGTGAGCCCAGTTACTCACCGTGGCACTTCTTGTATTTTTTCCCGCTGCCACAGGGGCAGGGGTCGTTGCGGCCGGGCGTGGCCTCCTTGCGGATCGTCTCGGCCTTCGGGCCCAGGCTCTTCCAGAGCTGGCGCAGGTCGTACACGGCCCAGATGGCGGCGCCGAAATCGTCCAGGCGCTGCTGGCTCACGCTGGGCGGGCCGTCTTCGCTGTACATCGAGACCGTGGGCTTGGCGTTGTCGTCCTCGGTCAGCGCGACGATGTTGTCGAGCGCATCGTTCAGCATTTGCGCGGCGTCCTTGTCGCGTGGTGCGGCCCAGTCTTCGGGCCAGTTCTCCACCGCGTACATGAAGCCCAGCGCCCAGACCTGGGCGAACGAGGGAATGGCTTCGCCGGCGACTTCGGCGCGCTCTTCCTCGGGCAGCGATGCGATGGCGCCGCGGGTGTCGAGCACCTCGGGCTGCCAGCTGCGTTCGTCGTCGAGCGTCTCGACGGGAGCGTCGAGGCCCTCCTCGATCTCGATCCAGCGGCGCTTCCAGTTCCAGACGAACTCCATGTGCTTGGCCGACGAGAAGCTGTCGCCCAGCAGCACGGGCCAGTACTCGGAAGGCATGATGGGGCGGCGGGTGCAGATCAGCGCGGCCATGAAGCCCTCGCAGAATTCCCACTGGGGAATTTCCTCGTCGTGTTCGCGCATGGCGTCGAGCGCCTGGTCGAGTGCGTCGAAATCGTCGGGGCCGAGGGGTGCGGGAGTGGCCGAAGCGGCCGGTGTGGGGTCGGGAATGGTCGTCATGGCAAGGTGGGGACAGCCCTCTATGATGCAGCAGGCTCCGGTCGACACTACTTCTATGCCCACGATTATTCCGTTTCCGGCGCGCTACAGCGCCTTCGCCCTGTGCGTGGCCAGCCTCGTGGCGTGCCTGGCATTCGTGCTGGTTTCGCCGCATCTGTGGCTCGCCTGGGTCGGGGTGGTCGTCTTCGCGGTACTTTCCGGTACCGGCGTACACGACCTGCGGCAGACGCGCCACGCCATCCTGCGCAACTACCCGGTCATCGGCCACCTGCGCTTCCTGCTGGAGTTCATCCGGCCCGAAATGCGGCAGTACTTCATCGAGAGCGACTCGGAAGCCGCGCCCTTCTCGCGCGCCCAGCGCTCGCTGGTGTACCAGCGCGCCAAGGGCGACCCAGACAACCGCCCCTTCGGCACCCAGCTCGACGTGACCGCCGCGGGCTACGAGTGGATCAACCACTCGATGCAGCCCACCAAGCTCGCCAACCACGATTTCCGCATCGTCATCGGCGGCACGCCGCAGCCGGCAGACACCAATCCGGCGCAGGTCTGCACGCAGCCCTACAGCGCCAGCGTGTTCAACATATCGGCCATGAGCTTCGGCGCGCTGTCGGCCAACGCCATCCTCGCGCTCAACCAGGGCGCCAAGATGGGCGGCTTTGCGCACGACACCGGCGAAGGCTCCATTTCACAGCACCACCGCGTGCACGGCGGCGACCTGATCTGGGAAATCGGCTCGGGCTACTTCGGCTGCCGCAACGACGACGGCACTTTCAGCGAAGAACGCTTCACCGCCAACGCGCGCGACCCGCAGGTGAAGATGATCGAGATCAAGCTGAGCCAGGGCGCCAAGCCCGGGCACGGCGGCGTGCTGCCGGCGCCCAAGGTCACGCCCGAGATCGCGGCGGCGCGCGGCGTGCCGGTGGGCGTGGACTGCATTTCGCCCGCCTCGCACAGCGCGTTCTCCACGCCGACCGAGATGATGCATTTCGTCGCCAGGCTGCGCGAGCTGTCGGGCGGCAAGCCGACCGGCTTCAAGTTCTGCCTGGGCCATCCGTGGGAGTGGTTCGGCATCGTCAAGGCGATGCAGGCCACGGGCATCACGCCCGACTTCATCGTGGTCGACGGCGCCGAGGGCGGCACCGGCGCGGCGCCGGTCGAGTTCAGCGACCACGTGGGCGCGCCGCTGCAGGAAGGCCTGCTTCTGGTGCACAACACGCTGGTGGGCGTCAACCTGCGGCACCGCATCAAGATCGGCTGCGCCGCCAAGGTGATCACCGCCTTCGACGTGGCCCGCATGATGGCGCTGGGCGCCGACTGGTGCAACGCGGCGCGCGGCTTCATGATGGCGCTGGGCTGCATCCAGGCTCAGAGCTGCCACACCGGCCATTGCCCCACGGGCGTGACCACGCAGGACCCGCTGCGCCAGCAGGCGCTGGTGGTGCCCACCAAGGCCGACCGCGTGCGCAACTTCCACCGCAGCACGCTGCATGCGCTGCAGGAACTGGTGCAGGCCGCGGGCCTCGACCATCCGCAGCAGATCACCGCGCACCACATCGTGCGCCGCATTTCCGACACCGAGGTGCGCCTGTTGAGCAACCTGGTGATGCAGGTGCAGCCGGGCGCCCTGCTCGGCCCGCTCGATGCGCAGCACAATGTTTTCCGCACCTACTGGCCGCTGGCCAGTGCAGAGAGTTTCCAGCCCGTGACGCAGGGCCCGCAAGGGCTGGTGACGGGCTTCGCAATGGCCGCATGAATCCACTGAAACGAGGCGCGAACGCGCGCCTGCAATCGCGCAAGGGCGCAGCTTCGGCGCCCGCGCCCCTCGACGCGCTTGCGCGCACACCGGCTCCCGGCGACTACGCGGAGTTCCTGCGCGTCACCCTGCCCCGGCAGGAAAAGAACGTGGCCAGCCATCGCTTCGGCAGCGAACGCGTGTGGCTCAAGAAGGCCGGCCCGCGGCACGGCAAGTGGGGCTACCGCGTGATGGCTGCAGTGGCGCGCATGGCGCGGCTGGACATCATCAAGCCGGTGCCCAACCCGGGCGGCGAAGCGGCCATCGCGACCGAGGCCCGGCGCCTGAAGACGCTAGCGGCTGCGGGCCTGCGCGTGCCGACCGTGCTGGCGCAGCAGGCGGACGGCCTGCTGATCTCCGACCTCGGCGAAAGCGGCCGTGCAACCGTGGTGCTGCAGGAGCGGCTCGACCAGGCCGCCGCCGCCGGCCCCGCCGCGCTGCTGGCGGTATGGCGCGAGGGCCTGGCCGCCATTGCCGCCGTGCACGTGCGCGGCCAGCACCTGAGCCAGGCCTTCGACCGCAACCTCGTGCAATGCCCTGATGGCGTGATCGGCTACATCGACTTCGAGGACGACCCGGCCGAAGTCATGACGCTGGCGGAATGCCAGGCACGCGACTGGCTCAGCTACCTGCACTCCACCGCCATGATGCTGGAGGCCGCCGCACCGCAGACCGCGGGCCAGCACTGGCACGCGGCGCTGGCCGGGGTGAACGAAGAAGTGCGCGAGCGCATCGCGAACGCGGCACGGCGCATGAAGTGGGCGCAGAAGCTGCCGGCCAGCCGGCGCTGGGGGCGGGATACGCAGCGGGTGCGGGCGGTGGCGCGGTTGCTGGGGCGGTGGCATCTGCAGCCTGCCAACGGGGTGCAGCACTAGCGGCGATCGAGCCGCTTCCGCCGCTGTCGCCATCTGCGAAACACCAGTTCGCCGAGCCAGCCTCCCGCAAACAGTGCTACTACCTGAACGGTGAGCGCGACCATGTACGCGCGACCCAGATCGTCGTCGCTCTTCGCCAAGTTGGACTCATACCAGTGGCTCACAGGGCCGATGAGTTTGTAGAAAACGAAACCTGGCCCGATCGCTCCGGCAATGACGAAGAAAACGCGAACGACAAAGCTCATGTCACGAGAAATCAGGAGAAATTGTTGGCGGGCGACAGAAACGGTAACGAATGCGGGAAAACCTACTGACGGTCGATCCGCTTTCGAAGCCATTTGCGAAGCAGCCAGTCGCCAAGCCAGCCCCCAACGATGGCGCAAAGGGCTTGTATTGCAAGGGCGATTACGAAGGCTTGCGTCAGATCGCTCTCGCTTTGAGCCTTGTTCATCTCGTACCACTGACCAATGGGTACCAGGAGTCCCTTGGTCACAACGAAGCTGAGCGCGAGTCCGCCCAACACAATACATATGAGGCGAAATAGGATCTTCATTGGACCTGCCAGAACCATATGGCTTGCGCCAGACGCATGTCGGTGAAAACCCCTTCCAGGGAGAGGTGCCATTGAATGCGGAAATAGGACATGCGCTCCGTCATCCGCGAACCATTCCAGAGATCGATATGGTCACCCTGTCGCCCTTCGCCCCAGTAGTTCTGGACGAACACAATTCCCGTGCGCTTGGCGATTTTCTCGAACCCTTCCTTGCCTGAGTATTTCTCGGTGCGAGACATGAAGCCGGACTTGCCGGAATCCAGCCAGTTCGCCAACTCCTGAGCCCTTATCGGGTACTTCGGCCTGTCCTTCTGCCAGGAATAGACACCGGGGAAGCTTTCGAGGCTCAGGCTGGAGCGGATGAATGCCGCTCCCACGTTGATGGCACATTGATCCTTGTAGACGTCCTTGTCCAGCAAGGCGTCGTTGCCCTTGATCGTCGGATGGTTCGCCCAGAGGGTCGCAAAGGAAGGCTGCATGATTTTCCAGTTGCTCAAGGCAAGCAGAAGCCTGCGATGCCATCACCGCAACCCCTCGCCTTGCTGAAAATGTAGAGCCGCTTTCAAAGAATTCGGTGATGGAAAGGTTGTCAATTGATTCCTGACGCCAGGAACCAACGTCGCTGCTAGCCTCCGAACGCCGCCCGCACCGCCACGCCACGCAACGCCAGCCGCTTCTTCATCGACAGCACCGCCTTGTCCTTGCTCAGCAGCAGGGCGCCGTGCGCCACGGCCAGGTCGATGAACACCTGGTCGTCGGGGTCGCTGCACACGCAGGGCGCGCGCGGCGGAACGCCCTCCACCATGCGCACGCGCGCGTCGAAATCGGCCAGCACCGCCGGCACCTGCAGTTCCCGCTGCGCCATGCGCCTGGCGATCAGCGGGTAGCCCAGCACGCGTTCTAGCTCCACACGCATGGGGGCCGTCGCCAGCCAGCGCAGCTCGCCCGCAGCCAGCCGCTCGGTCAAAGGGGCCCAGGCGGGGTCTTCGAAGACGAGCAGGTCGAGCGCGATGTTGGTGTCGATGACGACGGGGCCGGGTTCTGTCAACGTCATGGAATGTTCAGGGAATATGGCTGATGTTGCACCATGCGGGATCGGTGTCAGGCCCGCGTCGGCTCGGTACGCGAGAATTCCCCCCGGCACACGCCTTCCCCTCGACCACGCCCTTTTTCATGAAACGAATACCGCTGCTTTGCTTTGCCCTGCTCTCCTCGGCGGGCGTACGGGCCGAGTGGCTGACCCTCACGGGCACGCCCGGGGACGCCGCCAGCAGCTATGTGCAGGTCGATCCAGCCGCCATCGAGGTGGACGGCTCGCATCGCATCGTGGCGCTGCGCATGAACATGCAGACTGACCGCCTCAACCGCGACGGCGTCAGGTTCCGCTCCTTCCAGGCCCGCGCCATGGTCGACTGCGACGCCCGCAGCGCCCGCTATGTGAGCGCGAGCTACTTCGCACAGCCCAATTTCGTGGGCGATCCGGTCCTGGTGAAGCAGTTCGAGGAAGGCGACGTGCGCCCTGTGACCTTGCCCGGGGCGCCGCCCGAGCTGGCCGCGCGCACTGTCAATGCAGCCTGCGCCGTACGGCCGAAGCAGGCGCCCAGGCCCGAGGGCGCCGGCGAATCACTTCCGCGCTGAGCCGGCGACCATGTCGAAGCGGAACAGCCGGCATTCGATGGGGCCGTTCCACATCGGCACGCGGCGCGACTCCTTCAGGCGCATCTGCTTGGGCAGCTTCAGGTCGGGCGTGAGCACCCAGGCGGTCCAGCCGGCGTAGTTTTTCTTCCAGTGGGCCGCGAGCTGGGGAAAGAACTCCCCGCCGTCGCCCTGCTCGGTCTGCGCCGATTCGCGGGCGCCGAAGCGGCCGGTGCCGGCCACGCCGCCCACCTCGATGCGCTCGCCGTACGGCGGATTGAGCATGATGACGCCGGCCTCGACCGGCGGCATGCGCTGCAGCGCATCGCCGCCGCGGAACTCGACGGCCTGCGCCACGCCCGCGCGTTCGGCGTTGCGCTCGGCAAAGTCGACCATGCGGTGCGACACGTCCGAGCCGAAGATGGCGACGCCGTTGTCCCGCGCGCCGGCCTCGGCTTCTTTCTTGATGGCGGTCCAGACATGCGCCTGGAACGGCAGCAGCTTCTCGAAGCCGAAGCGCCGCAGCGACCCGGCCGCGATGCCGCGCGCAATCTGCGCCGCCTCGATGGCGATGGTGCCGCTGCCGCAGCAGGGGTCGTACAGCGGCTGGGCCGACACTTCGCCGGTTTCGGGGTTCCACCAGCCGCTGGCGGCCAGCATGGCGGCGGCCAGGGTTTCCTTCAGCGGGGCATCGCCCTTGTCCTGGCGCCAGCCGCGCTTGAACAGCGGCTCGCCCGAGGTGTCGATGTACAGCGTGCAGGTGTCGGTGGTCAGGTGGGCGAACACGCGGCAGTCGGGCCACTGGGTCTCGATGCTCGGGCGCACGCCGTTGGCCTTGGCGCGGAAGCGGTCGGCAATGGCGTCCTTGATGCGCAGGGTGGCGAAGTTCAGGCTCTGCAGCGGGCTGTGCTGGGCCGTGGTCTCGATCTTGAAGGTCTGCTTCGGGGTGAACCAGATCTCCCAGGCCACGCCGTTGGCGATGGCGTAGAGATCGTTTTCATTGCGGTAGGGCGCATGGGCCAATTCGACCAGCACGCGCTGCGCGAGCCTGCTGTGCAGGTTGAGCTTGAGGGCGTCGCGCCAGTCGGCGCGCACTCGCACGCCGCCGCGCAGCGTGAGCAGGTCTTGCCCGACGCGGCCGGTCAGGGCGTGCACCTCTTGGGCGAGGAATTCCTCGACGCCGGCGGCGCAAGGCAGGAAAAAGGAGAGATCGTTCACTGAAAGTTGGCCATCGGGAAGCCCGACTAGGGGACTCCATTGTCGCCTTGTCACAGCCCTTCTCTATATAGTCGATTCGCCGATGAACCCCATCCTCGTTCCACCGACAGCATCCGCCGCCCCGCCCGCCGCCGGAAGCGACCGCTTCGCCATCGAATGCGAGGTGCTGCGGCTCTCGGTGCGGCCGATCGGTCCGGTGCTGCTGGTGCAGTACCTGCTCAACTGCGGCGTGGCGGCGCTGTTCGCCTGGCAGTACTCGCTGGCGCGCGCGCTGGCGTGGATCGGCCTGATCACCATGGTGACGGCGCTGCGCGGCTTCTTCCCGCAGCGCCTGCCGGAGCCTTTCATCCCTCTCACGCTGCGCGCGGCGCAGCGGCTGCACACGCTTCGCACCGGCATCTGGGAGCTGGCTCACGGCCTGGCCGGTGTTCTTCTTTTCAATCCCGCGCGCGCCGACCAGCAGCTGCTGCTGGGCCTGATCCTCATGGGCATGACGCTGTCGTCGGCCTTCTCGGTGTCGTTCTACACGCCAGCCACGCAACTGGCGATCACGCTGCTGCTGGCGCCGGTGATCGTCACGGGCCTTTGGATGGGCTCGCCGGAAATGATGGCCGTGGCCGTCATCGGCATCGGCCTGACCGCGATGATGTGGAAGCTGGTGGCCGAGCGCTCCCGCCAGCTCGAGGAAAACATCGGGCTGCGGCTCAACGAACGCACCCTGCGCGAACAGGCACTGGCAGGGCTGCGCGCCTCCGAACAGGCGCAGGCCGAGCGGCTGCGCTTCTTCTCGGCCGCCAACCACGACCTGCGCCAGCCGGTGATGGCCATCGGCCTGCAGGCCGAGGTGCTGCGCCAGCAGCTGGAAAGCGGCGCCGACATGCCGGCGGTGCAGCACACCGTGGCCTCGCTGGCACGCGCGCAGCAGGCGCTCGAGGGGCTGACCAACCAACTGCTCGAAATCGGCCGCATCGAGGCCGCGGTCGATCCGCTGCGGCCCGAGGCGGTGGCGCTGGCCCCGCTGCTGCAGGAACTGGCGCGGCAGGCGGGCAACGGCCGCGTGGGCGTGCGCTGCCCGGCCGGCGCGGCTGCCTGGACCGACACGGTGTCGCTGCGCCGCGTGCTGGCCAACCTGGTGGACAACGCGGTCAAGTTCACGCCGCGCGGGCGCGTACTGCTGGCGGTGCGGGCGCGCCGGCGCGAGGCCGGCCCCGCCTGGCGCATCGAGGTGCGCGACAGCGGCATCGGCATCCCGGCGGATGCGCAGGAGCGGGTGTTCAACGACTTCGAGCAGATCGGCAACGTGGAGCGCAACCTGCAGCGCGGCCACGGGCTGGGCCTGGCGATCGTGCGGCGGCTGGCGGCGCAGCTCGGCATCGAGGTGGCGTTGCGCTCGGCACCGGGCCGGGGCTCGGTGTTCAGCTTCGAGCTGCCGGCGGCGCCGGACGGCGCGGCGGTGACGCGCGCACTGCCCTCGCCGCAGGCCGGCAACGGCGCGGCGGCACACAACACGCTGCCGCCCGGACTGGCCGTGCTGGTGGTGGAAGACAACGCGGTGGTGGCCGACAGCCTGCTGGCGCTGCTGCGGCAATGGGGCGTGGCGCCGCGCGTCTACGCCAGCGCGGCCGAGGCGCTGGCGCTGGCCGACCTGCGCGCGCTCGACGCGGCGCTGTGCGACATCCGCCTGCCCGGCACGCTCGACGGCATCGCGCTGGCCGAGCGGCTGCAGCGGCAGAAGCCGTCGCTCACCATCGCGCTGATCTCGGCCGACATCAACGAGGCCACCCAGCGCCTCGCGCTGCAGCGCGGCTGGCATGCGCTGCGCAAGCCGGTGCAGCCGGACGAACTGCACGGGGTGCTGCTGAAGGCGCAGCCACGGGGCTGAAGGCGCCCGGCCTTGCCCTGCGTGGCCGCTGGCACGGGCCGTGCAACAGCGTCACGGCTTCCGATATATGCTCCGCGCACAGGCCGCCGGCCCTGCCCCGATGTCCACCGACACTCCTCTTTCCTCCCTCCCCGCCGATCCGCGAAACCTGCGCTACGGCGGCGTCGCCATCGCCTTGCACTGGCTGCTCGCGGCACTGATCGCAGGCTCGCTCGGCGTCGGCCTCTACATGACGGGGCTGCCGTTCTCCCCCCTGCGCCTGAAGCTCTACAGCTGGCACAAGTGGGCCGGCGTCACCATCCTGCTGCTGTCGGCGCTGCGGCTGGCCTGGCGGCTCGGGCACCGGCCGCCGGCCCTGCCGGTGGCGCTGTCGCGCTGGCAGCTCGCGGCCTACCGCACGGGCCATGCGCTGATGTACCTGCTGTTCTTCGCGGTGCCGCTCTCGGGCTGGGCCTACAGTTCGGCGATGGGCGTGCCGGTCGTGTGGTTCGGCGCGCTGCCGCTGCCCGACTTCATGCCGGTCGACCAGCCCTTTGCCGAGGCGGTGCTGCAGCCGCTGCACAAGGGCTGCGCCTTCACGCTGGCGGGCGTCACGCTGCTGCACGTGGCCGCGGCGCTCAAGCACCACTGGATCGACCGCGACGGTCTGTTGAAACGCATGTGGCCCGCGCCACGCAAGGAATCCGCCTGATGAAGCGCCGTGACCTTTTCGTTCCCCTCGCCTTCCTGGCGCTTGCGCCGGGCATGGCCGCCTTCGCCGAGCCGCCGGCCGCGAAGCTGGTCGCCGACAAGAGCCAGATCGTGTTCGTCAGCAAGCAGATGGGCGTGCCGGTGGAAGGCACGTTCAAGAAATTCGACGCCCAGGTCGCGTTCGACCCGAAGAAGCCCGAGGGCGGCAGCGTGGCGCTGCACATCGACACGGCCAGCGCCGGCTTCGGCATTCCGGTGAGCGACGCCGAACTGCCCAAGGCGCCATGGTTCGACGCCGCGCACTTTCCGCAGGCCACCTTCCAGTCGAGCGCG
This sequence comes from Variovorax sp., assembly GCF_965279555.1. Lineage (NCBI taxonomy): Bacteria > Pseudomonadati > Pseudomonadota > Betaproteobacteria > Burkholderiales > Comamonadaceae > Variovorax > Variovorax sp. Next base: position 4,599,579 of record NZ_OZ257247.1, read on the forward strand.
ATCAAGGCGCTGGGCGACGGCAAGTTCGAGATGACGGGCAAGCTCACCATCAAGGGCACGGCGAAAACGGTGACGGTGCCGGTCGGCATCGCTGCCGCCGGCGCCAACCAGGCGGTGGCGACCGGAAGCTTTACGATCCAGCGGCTCGACTACAAGGTCGGCGACGGCGAATGGACCGACACCTCGATGGTCGCCAACGAGGTGCAGGTGCGCTTCAAGCTCACCATCGCGGGCCTCGGGCCGCTGTGAAGAACCACCAGGCCGCGCTGCTGCTCACTCACCCCCACCCTTTCATGACATATCCAGCCACCGCCGTGAAGACGAAGCTCATCCTTGCCGCGCTGCTGTCGGCCGCGGCCTTCTCCGGCACCGCCACGGCGCAGGAATACACGGCGCCGCCCGTGGCCGTGAAGCCCGCGGGCGGGCCGAAGAAGAACGCGAACTACGTGGTCGACCCGACGCACACCTTCGTGATGTACGAGATGGGCCACTACGGCACCACCACCAACCGGGGGCGCTTCAGCACCAAGGACGGCTCGGTGCAGATCGACGGCACCGGCACCAGCGGCAAGGTCGACATCACGATGGACATCAGTTCCATCAACACCGGCGTCGACCTGCTCAACCGCCATGTGCAGAGCAAGGATTTCTTCAACGTGGCGGAATTCCCGACCGGCCGCTTCGTGGCCGACCGGATCGACATCAGCGGAGACAAGGTGGTCGACGTGCCGGGCACGCTCACCCTGATGGGGCAGACGAAGCCGGTGACGCTGAAGGCGGTGCGCTTCAACTGCTACCTGAGCCCGCTGATCAACCGCCAGGTGTGCGGCGGCGACTTCGAGACCACGGTGGAACGCAGCGACTGGGGAATTACCTGGGGACTGAACTTCGGCTTCGAGAACAAGGTGAAGCTGCTGGTGCAGGTGGAAGCGGTCAACGTCCAGCCTTAGGCGCTTCCGGCGCCGTGGCTGGCGGCCCCGCCGGCCTGCCTACCTGACGATGGTCTTGCGGGGGCGGCTTGCGGCCAGCGGCTCCTCGCTATCGTCTTTCGGGGCTTTCAGCCAGTTGCGGGCGGCCATCAGGGCACGCGGAAGGTTCAGCAGGACCAGCATCCAGGCGCCCATCGCCACGGCCATCACCGCACCGAACAACAGTTGTTCGGCCAGCGGCGCATCACTCCAGTAGAAGAAGCTCAGCAAAAACGACAGGATCAATGCCCAAATGATCAGAAGGTAGAGATTTTTCATTTTTGTACGCCGCGGAAGTCGGCACACAAAATGTAAACGAAAATTAAATTTAAGTACTACTTATAGTTTACTTTTCAGTCGTTGATCAGCGTGACTTTCTGCACGTTATTCACCCATTTCAAAATTTCCCAAGGAGACAGCCCCGATGGACAACACCCTTTCCTTGCTGGGCATCGCCGGCGCGATGGCAGTGGGCGCAATGAGCCCCGGCCCCAGTTTCGTCATGGTGGCGCGCACGGCCGTGGCCTCGCGCGGCGACGGGCTGGCGGCGGCGTTGGGCATGGGTGCGGGCGGACTGGTCTTCGCCATCGCCGCGATGGCCGGACTGCAGGCAGCGTTCCTGGCGGTGCCGGGGCTCTATCTGGCGATAAAAGGCTTTGGCGGCGCCTACCTCGTCTACCTGGGTTTTCGCATCTGGCGCGGAGCGCGGCAGCCACTGGCTGTTACGCCCGAAGTGGGTAACTCCACCGGCCGACAGGGCCGCGGCGGCCGTACCTTCCTGCTGGGGCTGGCCACCCAGGTCAGCAACCCGAAGACGGCGGTGGTCTACGCCAGCATCTTCGCCGCCTTCCTGCCGCGCGAGGTGCCGCTGGTACTGGCGCTGGCGGTGCCGGCAGTGATCTTCTGCATCGAGACCGGCTGGTACGCCATCGTGGCACTGGCGCTTTCCTCGGCGGCGCCGCGCTCTGCCTACCTGCGCTACAAGGCCTGGATCGACCGCGCGGCCGGCGGCGTGATGGGGCTGCTGGGCGTGCGGCTGGTCTGGTCGGCGGTGCGCGGCGGTCACTGACCGGACACCGGCCGCGCCTAGAGCAGGCTCTCGGGCGTCAGCGGCGCCAGTATCTCGAGCATCGTGCGGTCCCAGAAGCCCGAATCGGGCTCCTCGTGCAGCACGGTGATCTGGCCGGCGTCGTCGCTGACCCATTCGATGTGCCCGTCGTTGCTGCCTTCCGCAAAGCGCAGCCGGTAGGCGCCCTGCTGCTTGAGCACATCGAGCAGCTTGAGCATCTGCTGCGCCATTTCCGGGCTGTGGATGATCAGCCCGATCTCGGTGTTCTGCGACTCCGAGCGCGGGTCGAAATTCATCGAGCCCACGAACAGCGTGCGCCGGTCGATCACCGCCGACTTGGCATGCAGCCGCCCGACCGTGGTGCCGAAGAGCCCCAGCCGCACGCTGCGCCGGGTGCGCGTGGAACTCAGCTCGTACAGGTCGGCGCCGAGCTTGAGCATGTCGGGCCGGTAGCGGCGGTAGGCGGTGTGCACCAGCGGCTCGTCGGTGGCGGCCAGCGAATTGGTGACCACGCTGATCTTCACGCCGCGCCCGCGGATCTCGCGCATCACCTCGAGCCCCGTGGCGCCCGGAATCAGGTAGGGCGAGACGATGGTCACTTCGTCGCGCGCGCGGCGCATCTGCTCGACCACGTTGTAGCGCACGCTGTCGACGTCCAGCAGCGGCACGCCGCCGTACGACGCGGTCTTGCCGATGACCCGGTCGGGCGAGTCGGCATAGGCCTCGGCCAGGGTCCAGATCAGGCCCAGCCTGCCGGCGTTCAGGTCGTCGGCGATCGGGCTGTAGCCCAGCAGGTCGTTGGGCGCGGGCGGTGGTGGCGGCGGGGTGGTGCCGGCGCCGGTAGCGGCATCGAAGCGGCGCTGCAGTTCCTCGCGCGAAAGGCTGCTTGCCACCACCGACTGCACGGGGCGCACGTAGGTGCTGTTCCAGTACTGGTCGAACAGGCTGCCGAGCCGGGGGATCAGCGCGCCGGTCACGAAGGTGTCCAGGTCGAGGAAGTTCTCGCCCGCCGTGCGCGTGAAGTACTGGTTGCCGATGTTGCGCCCGCCCGCCACCGCCATCGCGCCGTCGGCGATGAACAGCTTGTTGTGCATGCGGCGGTTCACGCGGCTGAAGTCGAACAGCGACGCCGCGAAGCGCCTGAGCAGGCTGCCGCGCCCGGCCGGGAACGGGTTGAAGAGGCGCAGCTCGACATTCGGCGTGGCGGCAAAGCCGAGCAGCAGTTCGTCTTCGCCGGAGGTGTAGAGGTCGTCCATCAGCACCCGCACGCGCACGCCGCGCAAGGCGGCATCGCGCAGGGTGCGCAGCAGGTAGCGGCCGGTCTCGTCGTTCTCGATCTGGTAGTACTGCACGTCCAGCGTGCGCTGGGCGCGGCGCGCGAGCTCGATGCGGGTGTCGAAGGCAAAGTCGCCGCCGGGCATCAGGCGAAAGCCGCTCAGGTCGGGGTCGGGCTGGGCGGCCATCGCGAGCTTGCCGAGCGCGGTGTCGGCCGACACGGCCATGGCCCTGGTGGGCGGGCGCGGCGCCTCGTCGGGCAGGGTGGCGCAGCCGCTGAACAGCAGCACGGCCAGCAAAGCGATCACCCAATGGCCCCAGCGCGACATCGGGAGACGGCTCATCGAAGGCTTTCTACAGTGCCTTGCGCAGATTGGCGGGCGCGATGCGCAGCGCCTCGCGGTACTTGGCCACGGTGCGGCGCGCGCACTCGATGCCCTGCTCCTTGAGCATCTCGGAGATCTGGCTGTCCGACAGCGGCTTCTTGATGCTCTCCGAGCTCACGAACTGCTTGATCAGCGCACGCACCGCGGTGCTCGATGCATTGCCGCCGGTCTCGGTGCCCAGCGCCGAACCGAAGAAATACTTCAGCTCGACCGTGCCGAACGGGGTGGCCATGTACTTGGCGGTGGTCACGCGCGAGATGGTGGATTCGTGCAGGCCCAGCTCGTCGGCAATTTCGCGCAGCACCAGCGGGCGCATGGCCAGCTCGCCGTGCACGAAGTAGCTCTTCTGGCGCTCGACGATGGCGTTGCTCACGCGCAGGATGGTGTCGAAGCGCTGCTGGATGTTCTTGATGAACCAGCGCGCCTCCTGCAGCCGCTGCGACAGTGCCTGGCTGCCTTCGCCCTTGTGCGACTTGAGCGCGCCGGCATAGATGTCGTGCACGCGCAGGCGCGGCATGACCTCGGGATTCAGCATGACGCGGAACTTGACGTTGGTGCCCCGGCCGGTCTTGGTGACGATCACGTCGGGAATGACGATGTTGCGCTCGACATCGACGAAACGGCGCCCCGGCTTGGGCTCCAGCCGCGCGATGACCTGCAGCGCCGAGCGCACCAGCTCTTCGCTGCTGCGGGTGAGCGTGGCCAGGCGCTTGAAATCGCGCCGCGCGAGCAGCTCCATCGGCTGCTTGCAGATGGTGATGGCGGTCTTGTAGACCTGTGCCTGCTCTTCGTCTTCGTCGTCCTCGGCGGCCAGCGCGCGCAGCTGGATGCTCAGGCATTCGCCCAGGTCGCGCGCGCCCACGCCCACCGGCTCCAGGCTCTGCAGCAGGCCGAGTGCCACCTGGAAGTGGTGCACCAGGTCGTCGAACTGGTCGTTGTCGTCGCCGGCCAGGCCCGAGGCCAGCGCCGGCAGGGAGTCTTCGAGATAGCCGTCGTCGTTGAGCGACTCGATCAGGAAGCGCAGCGCGGCGCTGTCGTTCTCGCTCAGGCGCAGGCTCAGTGCCTGGCGGTGCAGGAACGACTGCAGCGATTCCTGGCTGCGCGCAAGCTCGGTGGCGTCTGCGCGCTCGTCGTCGCCCAGGTTGTTCTGGCGCGCGGGGGCGTCGCTGCCCCACTCGCTGTCGTCGGGCGCCATGTCGACGGTGCCGTCGCCTTCCCAGTCGGGCTCGCGCTCGGCGATCTCGGCGGCGGGGCCGTCGGAATCGGCCGTGGTGGTGGTGCTGGTCTCGGTCGAGGCGGCGGAAGTGCTGGCCGGCGGCGGGGTGAACTCGCTCTCGCCGTCGCCGCCCTCGCCACTTTCGCCGCCGTCATCGCGCGCGACGGGGGCGTCGGCCGTGTCGAGCCCGAATTCCTCGCGCGCCGCTTCTTCCGCGGTGCGCTCGAGGAAGGGGTTCTCGTCGAGCATCTGCTCCACTTCCTGGCTCAGTTCGAGCGTGGAAAGTTGGAGCAGCCTGATCGACTGCTGCAGCTGTGGCGTGAGTGCCAGATGCTGCGAGACGCGAAGGGACAGCCCTTGCTTCATGTGGAGAACCCGACCCTTCCTTACATGCGGAAGTGTTCGCCCAGGTACACCCTGCGTACCTCGGCGTTGTCGACGATCTCCGAGGGCGTACCTTGTGCCAGCACATGCCCGTCGCTGATGATGAACGCGTGATCGCAGATGCCCAGCGTTTCGCGCACGTTGTGGTCGGTGATGAGCACGCCGATGCCGCGCTCCTTCAGGAAGCTGATGATCCGCTGGATTTCGATCACGGCGATCGGGTCGATGCCGGCAAAGGGCTCGTCCAGCAGGATGAAGCGCGGCTGGGTGGCCAGGGCGCGTGCGATCTCGACGCGGCGGCGCTCGCCGCCCGACAGCGCCAGCGCCGGCGAGTCGCGCAGGTGGTCGACGCGCAGGTCGGCCAGCAGTTCGGACAGGCGCTCTTCCATGTGCTGCCTGGACAGCGGCACGAGCTTGCCGCTCGCGTCGGGCTCATGCTGCAGTTCGAGCACGGCGCGCACGTTTTCCTCCACGGTGAGCTTGCGGAAGATCGAGGCTTCCTGCGGCAGGTAGCTCAGGCCCATGCGCGCGCGGCGGTGGATGGGCATGTGGGCGATGGGCTCGCCGTCGATGGTGATGTCGCCCGCATCGGCGCGCACCAGCCCGACGATCATGTAGAACGAGGTGGTCTTGCCGGCGCCGTTGGGGCCGAGCAGCCCGACGACTTCACCCTTCTGCACGTCGAGCGAGACGTCCTTCACGACCGTGCGGCTGCCATAGCTCTTCTTCAGGCCGCGCGCCACCAGGCGGCTGCCCGGTGCGCCGTTGGCTTCCTGGGTTCCAGCGGTTTCGATCACTTGCGGGTTTCTCCATCGCCACCGAGCGTGGTGGTCGAGCGCAGGCCCGTGCCGGGTGCCGGCGTGGACGCTGCCGGCGCGGCGGGCTTGGCTCCGGCCGGAGCGCCGGGCGCGGGCGCCGTGGCGGCCTTGGGTGTCAGGATGGTCTTGACGCGGCCGCTCGGGGACGATGCGTTGACCGCGGTGTTCGGCGGCACGGTGGAACCGTTGACCGTGTAGGTGTCGTTGCTCTGGTCGTAGACGATCAGGGCGCCGGTGCTCACGTCGTTCGGCGTCGAACCGAGCAGGCGGCGCATTTCTGCGTTGCGGATGAACTTGACGTTGTCGGCGCGGCTGTCGTACTCGATGACTTCGGATTCGCCCTCGATCCACTCGTCAGGTGCGTTGCGCTTCTGCTTGTAGTAGGCCCGCTTGCCGGGTGCCGCCGTGACCACGCCGTACTGGTAGCCCTCGGCGTCCTGGCGGACATCGAGCCGCGCGCCGCGGATGATGATCGTGCCTTTTGTTACCAGCACGTTGCCCGTGAACACGCTGGTCTGCTTGAGGTCGTCGTAGCGCATGGCATCCGACTCGATGTTCATCGGCTTGCTGCGGTCGGCGGTCTCGGCCAGGGCGCCCGAGGCAAGGCCGGCCAGCAGCAACGCGGCGGCAGCCAGGCGGCCGACGCGACGCAGGAAGGGAGTGGTGGAGTAAGAATGCAATGTCATAGAGGCACGAAACTTGCTCGGCATTGTATGCGGCTGATTGCGTCAACCCGCACGCACAGATGAAAAAGCCCGCCGAAGCGGGCCGGTGAGGGGCGCAGCGGCACGAAGTGCGCGGAGCCTGGGCGTCAGCCCTTTTTAGCTTCGCCGACCAGGTAGTTCACGACCTGCAGCACCTTGGTCATGCTGCCAGCGGTTTCGCCGTCCACGTACCAGCGGCCGGCGACAGCCATGGCCGGCACGCCCGCCACCTTGTAGGCATCGGTCATCTGCGAAGCCCGCTTGGCCTTGCTGGCCACGCCGAACGAGGTGAAGAGTTCCTTGAACTTGGCGCCGTCGAGGCCGTTGGCGGTGGCCCAGGCAATGATGTTGGCGTCGCCGTTCACGTTCTGGCGCTGCGCGTGGATCGCATTGAATACCTTCGGCTGGTATTCGTCGACCTTGCCCATGGCTTCGAGCGTGTAGTACAGGCGCTGCTTGGCTTCGACGTCGTTGCCCACGAAAGGCACCGGGATGCGGCGGAAGGCCACTTCCTTGGGGGCCGACTTGACCCAGGCTTCGAGCGACGGTTCGAAGTCGTTGCAATGGGGGCAGTTGTACGAGAAGAACTCGACCACTTCGACCTTGCCGGCCGGCGCGTCGACGGGCACGCGCTTGTCGAGCACCAGGTACTCGGTGCCTGCCTTGGGCGCACGCGCCTGGGCATGGGCCGGGTTGGCGGCCAGGGACAGCAGCCCGAGCGAAGTGGCGGCCAGCGAAAAGTCACGACGTTTCATTGAAAGGATTCTCCAGTTGGTACGGCAGACTGAGCCGGCACGCGGCGGGGAGTTCCCCCGCCCGCGGCGCGCCCAAGGCGATGAATGGTGGCGGCAAATACCGCGCGGCGAAGCTTAAGGGCTATTCGTGGCAATCGATTGCCGCGGCTTCAGCGTTGCACCCGCACGAGTGCCGAGTCGAGGCCGCCGCCGTCCAGGCGCTCCTTGAGCCGGTCGGCGTCTTCCTTCTTGTTGAAGGGGCCGGCGCGCACGCGGTAGACGGTGCGGCCCGCCTGCTCTCGCTCGGTGACCTTGGCCTCGACGCCCATCAGCGACAGCTTGGCGCGCTGCGCCTCGGCGTCGTCGGTGGTGCGGAAGGCGCCGGCCTGCACGAAGTACATGAACGGGTCGGCGCCCGAGCTGCTGCTGGCGGCGCTGGTGTTGCTGCTGGGCGCGGCCGACGCGGTGGTCGTGCTGCCGGAGCCGCCGCCCGAGCGGGCGCGCGCCAGGTCGCCCAGCGGGTCGTTCGACGGCGGCAGCGCATTGGCCTCGGCCGGCACGGGCGCGGTGCGCGGCTTGGCCGTGGGCGCCACCACCACGGGCACCGGCGGCGCGGTCGTGGGTGGTGCGGTGGCGGGTGCGACCGCGGTGGTCGCCGGCTCGCCAGTGACGGGGTTGACCGGCCCGCTCGCGGCCGGCGCCGGCTTGGCGGCGCCGGCCTTGCCGGCCAGTGGCGCGTTCGGATCCCAGTCGCGGTTCTTGCGGGCTTCGGCCTCGTCCTGCTCGGCACCGCCGCGCTGCGTCTTGGTCACGAAAGGAATCGGCACCTTGGTCACGTAGACCGCAATGCCCAGCGCGACGCCCAGGCCGAGCACCAGCCCGATGATCAGGCCGATGACGATGTTGCCGCGTTGTCTGGTTGTCTTCTTCATGGTGGGGTGGTTCACATCTTGCTCGGCGCACTGACGCCGAGAATCGCGAGGCCATTGTGCAGCACCTGCGCGGTCGCGGCGACCAGCGCCAGGCGGGCCAGCTTGACCTTCTCGTCGTCCACCAGGATGCGTTCGGCGTCGTAGTAGCTGTGGTAGCTGGCGGCCAGCTCGCGCAGGTAGAAAGTGACGTCGTGCGGGGCGAAATCGCGCGCGGCCGCGGTGAGCATGGCCGGGTACTTGGCCAGCAGCAGCATCAGCGCCTGGGCCGCCGGGCTTTCCAGCGGCGACAGGTCAACGCCCGCCAGCGTGGCGCGGTCGCCGCCCCAGCCCGCGAGCACCGAGCAGATGCGCGCATGCGCGTACTGCACGTAGTACACCGGGTTGTCGTTGTTCTTGGTGACCGCGAGGTCGACGTCGAAGGTGTACTCGGTGTCCGGCTTGCGGCTCAGCAGGAAGAAGCGCACGGCGTCGGTGCTGGTCCATTCGATCAGGTCGCGCAGCGTGACGTAGCTGCCGGCGCGCTTGCTGATCTTGACCTCCTCGCCGCCCTTGACCACGCGCACCATGGTGTGCAGCACGTAGTCGGGATAGCCCTCGGGGATGCCCTCGCCAGCAGCCTGCAGGCCGGCGCGCACCCGGGCGATGGTGCCGTGGTGGTCGGTGCCCTGGATGTTGACGACCTTGTGGAAGCCGCGCTCCCACTTGGCGATGTGGTACGCCACGTCGGGCACGAAGTACGTGTACGTGCCGTCCTGCTTCTTCATCACGCGGTCTTTGTCGTCGCCGTAGTCGGTCGACTTCAGCCAAAGCGCGCCGTCCTGCTCGTAGGTCTTGCCGGCGGCCACGAGCTTCTGCACGGCGGCCTCGACGCGGCCGCTGGTGTACAGGCTCGACTCCAGGTAGTACTGGTCGAAGTGCACGCGGAAGGCCTGCAGGTCCAGGTCCTGTTCGCGGCGCAGGTAGGCCACGGCGAACTCGCGGATGGCGTCGATGTCCTCGATGTCGCCGGTGGCGGTGACTTCGCGGTCTTCAGACTTGACGGTCTTCTTCGCCTTGAAGTCTTCGGCGATGTCGGCGATGTAGTCGCCGTTGTAGGCCGGCGCCTTTTCGCCGCTGGGCCATTCGGCGTCGCCGGGCTTGAAGCCGCGCGCGCGCAGCTGGGTGCTGTTGGCCAGCGTCTGGATCTGCACGCCGGCGTCGTTGTAGTAGTACTCGCGCCACACGCTTTCGCCCTGCGAGGCGCGCAGGTTGCAGATGGCGTCGCCCAGCGCGGCCTGGCGGCCGTGGCCGACGTGCAGCGGGCCGGTCGGGTTGGCCGAGACGAACTCGACCAGCACCTTCTCGCCGGTGGCGGGCTGCTGGCCGAAGCTTTCGCCGGCCGACAGCACCTCGCGCACGATCTGCTGCTTGGCCGCCGTCTTCAGGCGGATGTTGAGGAAGCCGGGGCCGGCGATCTCGATGGCTTCGACCCATTGGCCGAAAGCGGGGGTTGCGAGCAAGGCGGCGCTGAGCTGTTCGGCCAGCTCGCGCGGCTTGCGCGCTAGCGGTTTGGCGAGCTGCATGGCTGCCGTGCTGGCGAAATCGCCGTGGGCAGCCACCTTGGGCGACTCGAACGCAGCTTTGGAGCCAGCGCCGGGCGAGAGGGATTCGAGCGTGTTCGCGAGCGCCGCGAGCAGCTCCTGTTTGACCAATAGCATCTGCGAATTTTACCGGGGGCAAACCCGAGCGCTGTTGACAATGGTCATCCAATCGTGAACCTGGGCCGTTACGATGGTCGGCCCCGGGGCGGGGCAACTGTCACAACCAACCTTGCAAGGACATATCACCATGAAGAAGTTCCTTTCCCTGGTAGCCCTGGGCGCCTGTCTCTCCTTCGGCGCCTACGCGCAAGACAAGGCCGCCGCACCGGCAGCCGCTCCCGCCGCCATGGCCGCGCCGGCCGCCGGCGCCAGCTGCGACGCCAAGGCTGTCGACAAGAATGGCAAGGCCCTGGCCGGCGCCGCCAAGGCCAGCTTCGTCAAGAAGTGCGAAAAGGACACCAAGGCCGCCGCTGCACCCGCCTGCGCGACCAAGGCAGTCGACAAGAACGGAAAGGCCCTGGCCGGCGCCGCCAAGAACAGCTTCATGAAGAAATGCGAAGCGGACGCAGCCAAGGGCTGATGCACCGCCAGCGCTGAAGAAGCCCGCCTCGCGCGGGCTTTTTTCGTCCCGGCTTCCTATTTGCCGAAGCCGCGCGCCAGGAACACCGCCACCAGCGGGATCAGCGCGATCAGGTGCGCCTGGACAATCACCAGCTTGCGCGTCTTCCTGATGTCGGCCTCGTCCGGCAGCTTGCCGGTGGCGCGCAGCGTCTTGCGCCAGCGGAAGTAGGTGAGCGTCGGGAAGATCGAAACCACGCCGACGATGATGAAGAGCCCCAGCTTCACGTGCAGCAGCGGGTTGGTCCAGTACCAGGCCGTGCCCTTCATGCCCCACCAGGTGCGTGCGATGCCGGTGGCGAGCACCGCGACAGCCGCGATGCCGTAAACCATGTCGACCTTGGCCAGCCGCTCCACCACGGCCGCGTTGAGCCACTGCACCCGGCACAGCGCCGCTTCGCTGGAGATGAACACAACCATCGTCAGGATGGCCAGCAAGTGCAGATAGGCGAGGATGGCTTCGAGCGTCATCGAGGGCTTTCAAGGTGGCTCGCCCCCAGGCTGCGCGCACTTCGTGTCGCTTCGCCAACCCCCTACCGGGGGCAACACCTGAGGCCCGGCAAAGCCGGTTCCTCGGTGTTTCGCGAAGGAGCCTCGATCGCTGTCAACGTGGGGAGCGTGTCAACAAAATTTCAAATGTGAAGAGATTGTGCCGCCGCACCCCTGCCCTCAGGCCCTGCCGCCCCAGAATTCCGGGTTCCCGTATTGCTCCTTGAGGAAATCAAGCCACAGCCGCACCCGCAGCGGCAGGTGCTTGGCGCCCGCGAACACGGCGTAGATGCCGTTGGGCGGCGCGGCGAATTCGTCGAGCAGCGGCACGAGCAGGCCGGCGTCGATCTCTGCCTCTACCTCCCAAGTGCTGCGCCAGGCGATGCCGTGGCCGGCCAGGCACCAGTCGTGCAGAACCTGGCCGTCGGAGCAATCGAGCGGGCCGCTGGGCCGCAGGTGGATGAGTTCCTGCGCGCCGGCCTCGGTGGTAATGCGAAAGGCCCAGCCGCGCGTCTGCGAGGCGTCGCTCGACAGCGTGAGGCAGGCAAAGCGCGAAAGCTCGCCCGGATGCTTCGGCTTGCCGTGCCGGCGCACGAAGTCCGGGGTGGCGACGCAGCGGCGGCGGTTGTCGGCCAGCCGCACGCTCACCAGCGACGAATCGGGCAGGTCGCCCACGCGCACCGCGCAGTCGAAGCTCTCGCCGGTGACGTCGACTACCCGGTCGCTGAGGTTCAGCGAAATCGTCACCTCCGGGTGCAGCGCATGAAAGCGCGGCACCAGCGGCGCGACATGCCGGCGGCCGAAGCCGGCCGGCGCCGTCACGCGCAGGTGGCCGCTCGCCTTGATGCCGCCGGCACTCACGCTGGCCTCGGCGTTGGCGAATTCGGTCAGCAGGCGCTGGCAGTCTTCGAGGAAGGCGCTGCCCTCGTGCGTGAGCGTGATGCGGCGCGTGGTGCGCACCAGCAGCTTGACGCCCAGCCGCTCTTCGAGCGCGTCGAGCCGGCGGCCCATGATGGCCGGGGCAACGCCCTCGGCCTTGGCCGCGGCGGTGAGGCCGCCCCGGGTCGCGACGGAAACGAAGGATTCGAGCTGCTTGAGGCGGTCCATGGCGGGCGGAACTATATCCCCCGCCGTACGAAGGACGCGGCCTTATTCGGGCCGCACGCCCGCCTCGCGCACCGCCGCGCCCCAGCGCGCATGCTCGGCCTTGATGTACTGCGCCGCCTGCTCCGGGCTGCCGCCGCCCGGCGTGCTGCCTTCGGCCAGCAGTTGCGAGATGGTCGCCGGCCTGGCCAGCGCCTTGCCGATGGCGGCGTTGAGCTTCTTCACGATGTCGACTGGCGTGCCGGCGGGCACGACGATGGCTTTCCAGTCCACCGCCTCGAAGCCCTGGTAGCTCTCGCCCACCGTCGGCACGTCGGGCATCACCGGCAGGCGCTTGGCCGAGGTGACGGCCAGCGCGCGCAGCTTGCCGCCCTTCACCATCGAGAGCGCGCCCTGCGGCGTGGCGAACATGTAGTCGGTCTGCCCGCCGAGCAGGTCGGTGATGGCGGGCGCGGCGCCCTTGTAAGGCACGTTGAGCACCTTGAAGCCCGCGCGCCTGGCGAGCACCTCGCCGGCCATGTGGCCCAGCGTGCCGGTGCCCGCGAGCGCCTGCTTGATCTCGCCCGGCCTGGCCTTGGCGGCCGCGACCAGTTCGGCCAGCGACTTGTACGGCGCCTCGGTGCGCACCACCAGCACCACCGGCTGCGATGCCACCACGGCCACCGGCACCAGGTCCTTCAGCGCGTCGTAAGGCATCTTGGGAAACAGCGTCGGGTTGATCGCGAGGTTCGCGGTCTGGCCCAGGCCGATCGTGTAGCCGTCAGGCCTGGCCTTGGCCACCACGTCCATGCCGATGTTGCCGTTGCCGCCCGCGCGGTTGTCGACGATGAAGGTCCACTTGGTGTCGTCCATGACCTTCTGCGCGATCAGCCGCGCCACGATGTCGGTGGCGCCGCCGGGCGTGTAGGGCACGACGAGGCGCACCGGCTTGTCGGGCCAGGCTGTGTCGGCGAGGGCGGGTGCGGCGCTCAGGCATGCCGCGGCCGCGGCGCAGGCGAGCAGTGCGCGCCGTGTGATCGATTGCATGGGGTCAGTCTCCGAGGGTGATGTTGTGTGTTGCGAGCGCGGCGATCTGTTCGTCGCTGTAGCCCACTTCTTTGAGGAGTTCGCGGCTGTGTTCGCCGATGTGCGGCGGCTGCAGCCGGATGCCGGGGCGTTCGCCGTCCAGCGTGAACGGCATCAGCGGCACCTTGGCCGTGCTGCCGTCGTTCATGCGCACCGGCGCGAGGCCGCCGGTGGCGTTGAGGTGCGGATCGTCGAACAGGTCTTGCGGCTTGGTGATGGGCGCGAAGGGCAACTCGTTGCGCTCGAACACGGCCGCGAGCTCAGCGGCGCCGCGGTTCGCCAGGTGCGAGCGCAGGATGGGCATCATCCAGTCGCGCGCCAGCACGCGGTCGTTGTTGGTCTTCAGGCGCGGGTCGGCCAGCATGTCTTCCAGGCCGAAGGCCTTGCAGAAGATGGCCCACTGCTTGTCGCTCACAGCCGCCAGGAAGATCTGTTCGCCGTCTTTCACGGTGAACACGTCGTACACCGCCCAGGCCGAGATGCGGCTGGGCATCGGGTCGGCCGCCTTGCCGGTGGCGGCGAACTGCATCATGTGCTGCGCCACCAGGAACACGTTGTTCTCGAACAGCGCCGACTGCACCTCGCAGCCCTTGCCGGTGAGCTCGCGCTGGCGCAGCGCGGCCATCGCGCCGATGGCGCCGAACATGCCGCCCATGATGTCGTTCACGCTGGTGCCGGCGCGCAGCGGGTCGCCGGCACGGCCGGTCATGTAGGCCAGGCCGCCCATCATCTGCACCACCTCGTCGAGCGCGGTGCGGTGGTCGTACGGGCCGGGCAGGAAGCCCTTGTGGCTCACGTAGATGAGGCGCGGGTTGAGCTTGGCCAGCGTGTCGTAGTCGAGCCCCAGCTTCTTCATGGTGCCGGGCTTGAAGTTCTCGCTGACGATGTCGGCGGTGGCGATCAGGCGCAGCGCGGCCTCCACGCCCTCGGGCTTCTTCAGGTCGAGCGCGATGCTCTTCTTGTTGCGGTTGAATGTCGGGAAGAAGCCCGCGCCGGAGCCCAGCAGGCGGCGCGTGTTGTCGCCCTCGATGGGCTCGACCTTGATGACCTCGGCGCCGAGGTCGGCCAGCAGCAGGCCGCAGGTCGGGCCCATGACCATGTGGGTGAATTCGACGACGCGAACGCCGGCGTACGGCAGAGGATTGGCTTCAGACATGTTGTGCGATGTGTTCCTGGACGAAGCCCTTGGGCAATCCGGCTTCGGGCGTCATGCCGTAGACCGGCTCGCCCGGCAGGCCGGCCATGAGCGGCGCGCGCGCCGCGATGAGTTTCTGGATGTCGATGCCGGTGCGCACGCCCATGGCCTCGAACATGAAGACGAGGTCTTCGGTGACGGCATTGCCCGAGGCGCCCGGCGCATAAGGGCAGCCGCCGAGGCCGCCGAGCGAGGCGTCGAAGGTGCGCACGCCCTCGTCCCATGCCGCCAGGCAGTTGGCGATGCCCAGGCCGCGCGTGTTGTGCATGTGGGCGGCGCCAGCGTGCACGCCGATCTCCGCGCGCAGCCGCCTGAACAGCCGGCGCACCTGCGCGGGGTTGGCATAGCCGACGGTGTCGGACAGGCCCGATTCGTCCGCGCCGGCCTCGATGCATTGCGCGGCCAGGCGGATCACCTCGTCTTCGGGCACCAGGCCCTGCAGCGTGCAGCCGAAGGCGGTGGAAATGCCGGCCTCCAGCTTCACGCGCGGCGCGATGGCGTTGCGCAGCTCGGAGATGGCGCGCACTTCTTCCACCATTTCCGTCGGCGTCTTGCGCACGTTGGCCAGCGAATGCGCCACGCTGGCCGACACCGGCATGGTGAGCTTGTGCACGCCGGCCTCCAGCGCGGCCTGCGCGCCCTTGCGGTTGGGCACCAGCGCCATCACCACCAGGCCGGGCAGCGTGACGGCATGGCGCACCACCTCGGCGGCGTCGGCCATCTGCGGCAGCAGCTTCGCGGGCACGAAGGAAGCGACCTCGATCTCGCGCACGCCGGCGGCGTAAAGCGCGTCGATCCAGCGCAGCTTGTCGGCGGTGGGCATGGTGGCCTTGACCGACTGCAGGCCGTCGCGCGGGCCGACCTCGCTGATGAGAACGTCGGGGGGGGTCATGGAATCTGTCTCCTGTGCTGGAATTGCTTGACTGTTCTGTCTTACAGAACTATATTCCGCTTAACAGAATTAGACCGTCGATCCGTCCGACTGTCAAGCCGACCCATCCCCATCCCCATCCCCGTCCCCCACTGCCCATGCCCCGCAAAGCCCAGACCGAATCGGTGTCCGACCTCAATGCCGCCCCCGGCGGTGCCGCCGCGGTCGACCGCGCGCTGAGCCTGCTCTCGGCATTCCGCCCGGGCGACGAGGCGCTGTCGCTTGCGCAGTTCGCTGAACGCACGCAGCTCTACAAGAGCACCGTGCTGCGGCTGCTGGCCTCGCTCGAACACGCGCGGCTGATCCGCCGCCAGGACGACGGCCGCTATGCGCTGGGCATGGAGATCGCGCGGCTGCACGGGCTGTATGCGGCGTCGCTGTCCGTCGACCGCATCGTGCTGCCGGTACTGCGCGCGCTTGCGGCGACCACCGGCGAAAGCGCGGCGTACCACGTGCGGCAGGCGCAGGGCGGCAGCTGGGTGCGGCTGTGCCAGTTCCGGGTCGATTCATCGCACGTGGTGCGAGACCACGTGCGCGTCGGCGACCTGCTGCCCAACGACCGGGGCTCGGGCGCGCGGGTGCTCATCGCCTTCGGCCCGGAGCGCGACCTGCCGCGCGACGCCGAAGAACGCAAGCTGTACGAGGACATCCGCGCGCAGGGCTTCTGCGCGCTGGTGGGCGACCGCACGGCAGAGCTGGCGGGCATCTCGGCGCCGGTATTCCATGCGGACGGCAGCCTGGCGGCGGCAGTTACGCTGACGATGCCCACGCACCGGTACGACGAGCGCTACATCGAGCCGGTGCGCGCCGCGGCGAAGGAGCTCAGCGGCCAGGTCTGACGCCGTCCGGCGTCAGTCAGTCGGTCAGTCAGCGCAGCGCGGCGAGCACCGCGCGGTTCTGCTCGGGCAGCCCCACGCTGATGCGCAGCCATTGCGGCAGGCCGTAGGGGCCGAGCAGCGACACCTCGATGCCGGCGGCCAGCAGGCGCGAATGCACTGCCTGCGCGTCGCCGACCTGCACCATCAGGAAGTTGCCGGAAGAAGGAACGCAGGCCAGCCCCAGTTCCCTGAAGCCGGCGGCGAGCTGGTCGCGCCCGGCGGTGTTGAGCTCGTACGTGCGCGCCAGGAAGTCCGCGTCGCCCAGCGCGGCCACCGCGGCGGCCTGCGCCGGCGTCGTCACGTTGAAGCGCGGCCGGTGTGCGTTCATGCGCGCCGTGAGCGCCGGCTGCGACACGCCGTAGCCGATGCGCAGTCCGGCCAGGCCGAAGGCCTTGGAGAAGGTGCGCGCCACGATCAGGTTCGGCAGGCGGCGCACCCACTCGATGCTGTCGTAGCGCTGCGCGGGCGAGAGGTATTCGGTGTAGGCCTCGTCCAGCAGCACCGTCACGTGCGCGGGTACGGACTGCAAAAAGGCCAGCAGCGGCGCGGCATCGATGAAGGTGCCGGTGGGGTTGTTGGGGTTGGCCACGAACACCAGTTTCGTGTCGTCGCAGATGGCGGCGCGCATGGCGTCCAGGTCATGGCCGAACTCGCGCGACGGCACGACTGTTGCGTGCGCATGGGCATGCGCCGTGGCCGCCGCATAGACGATGAAGCCGTACTGCGAATAGACGACGCCCTCGCCCGGCTTCAGGCTCACCTGCGCCGCCAGCTCGAGGATTTCGCTCGACCCGCTGCCCAGCGTGAGCCAGTCGGCGGGCACGTCGAGCCGGGCGGCCAGGGCGTTTTTCAGGGCCGTGCCGTTGCTGTCGGGGTAGTTGCCGGCGCCCTCGAGCGCGGCGGCGGCGGCCCGACGGGCCGATTCGGGCATGCCCAGGGGGTTTTCGTTGGAGGCCAGGAGAATCATGGAACAGGTCGGGATTTATTTAAGAAGTTAAATATATCCGCCGGCCACCATGCTCTTATCAGTGCCTACCCTTTGCGCCCTGTACCTCTCACGCTCGATTACCTCTATTTTTGTCACGGATAAATCCCGCTTGCGGCTCTTACTCGTCAACCAGGTATCGAATAAAGTTGATCCCAGGATTGCATCTTTCTCAAGGAGAACCCCCATGACCGCCCGCACCACCGCCCACGGACTCCAGGTCGCGACCGAGCTCCACCGCTTCATCGAGGACAAGGTCCTGCCCGCCAGCGGCGTGGCCAGCGACGTCTTCTGGAAGGGCTTCGACGCCATCGTCAGCGACCTCGCGCCGAAGAACATCGCCCTGCTCGCCGAACGCGACCGCCTGCAGAGCGAGCTCGACGCCTGGCACAAGAAGAACCCCGGCCCGATCGCCGACATGCCGGCCTACCGCGCCTTCCTCGAGAAGATCGGCTACCTGCTGCCGCAGCCCAAGGGCGCGAAGGCCACGACCGCCAACGTCGACTCCGAACTCGCGCTGCAGGCCGGCCCGCAGCTGGTGGTGCCCATCCTCAACGCACGCTACGCACTGAACGCCGCCAACGCACGCTGGGGTTCGCTGTACGACGCGCTCTACGGCACCGACGCCATTCCCGAAACCGGCGGCGCGGAAAAGGGCTCCGGCTACAACCCGGTGCGCGGCGCCAAGGTCATCGAGTTCGCGCGCAACGTGCTCGACCAGGCCGCGCCCCTGGCCAACGGCTCGCACAAGCAGGCCACCGGCTACAGCGTGAAGGACGGCAAGCTGGTCGTCGCGCTGCAGAGCAGCAGCACCGGCCTGGCCGACGCATCGCAGTTCGTCGGCTACCAGGGCGACGCCGCCGCGCCGTCGTCGGTGCTGCTCAAGCACAACGGCATCCACCTCGACATCCGCATCGACCGCGGCACGCCCATCGGCAAGAGCGACGCGGCCGGCGTGAGCGACCTGGTGCTCGAAGCCGCGCTCTCGACCATCCTCGACCTCGAAGACTCGGTGGCCGTGGTCGACGCCGCCGACAAGGTGGTCGCGTATTCGAACTGGCTCGGCATCGTCGAAGGCACGCTGACCGAGGAAGTCGCCAAGGGCGGCAAGACCTTCACGCGCGGCCTGAACCCCGACCGCGAATACACCGGCGCCGACGGCAAGCCCGTGAAGCTGCACGGCCGCTCGCTCATGTTCCTGCGCAACGTGGGCCACCTGATGACCAACCCGGCCGTGCTGTATGCGGACGGCAAGGAGATTCCGGAAGGCATCCTCGACGCCGTGGTCACCACCACCATCGCCACCATCGACCTGAAGCGCAAGGGCAACTCGCGCACCGGCAGCATCTACATCGTCAAGCCGAAGATGCACGGCCCGGCCGAAGTGGCCTTTGCCAGCGAGCTGTTCGGCCGCGTCGAGCAGCTGCTCGGCCTGCCCGCCAACACCGTGAAGCTGGGCATCATGGACGAAGAGCGCCGCACCAGCGTCAACCTGAAGGCCTGCATCGCCGAGGCCGCGGCGCGCGTGGCCTTCATCAACACCGGCTTCCTCGACCGCACCGGCGACGAGATGCACACCGCCATGCAGGGCGGCCCGATGATCCGCAAGGGCGACATGAAGTCCAGCGCGTGGATCGGCGCCTACGAAAAGAACAACGTGCTGGTCGGCCTGTCGTGCGGCCTGCGCGGCAAGGCGCAGATCGGCAAGGGCATGTGGGCCATGCCCGACCTGATGGCCGCGATGCTCGAACAGAAGATCGCGCACCCCAAGGCCGGCGCCAACACCGCCTGGGTGCCCTCGCCCACCGCCGCCACGCTGCATGCGCTGCACTACCACCAGGTCAGCGTGACCGCGGTGCAGCAGGAGCTGGAAAAGATCGACGCCGACGCAGAGCGCGACAACATCCTCGGCGCGCTGCTGCAGGTGCCGATCGCGGCCGATGCCAAGTGGACCGCCGAAGAGCGCCAGCAGGAAATCGACAACAACGTGCAGGGCATCCTCGGCTACGTGGTGCGCTGGATCGACCAGGGCGTGGGCTGCTCGAAGGTGCCCGACATCCACAACGTCGGCCTGATGGAAGACCGCGCCACGCTGCGCATCTCCAGCCAGCACATCGCCAACTGGCTGCTGCACGGCGTGGTCACCAAGGCGCAGGTCGACGAGACCTTCCAGCGCATGGCCAAGGTGGTGGACGAGCAGAACGCGGGCGACCCGCTGTACCAGCCGATGGCCGGCAACTTCGCGACCTCCTCGGCCTACAAGGCGGCGCAGGACCTGGTGTTCAAGGGCATCGAGCAGCCCAGCGGCTACACCGAGCCGCTGCTGCATGCATGGCGCCTGAAGGTCAAGGGCGAGGCCTGAGTCTTCGCACCAGTGACTGAACGGCAATGAAAGCCGGGCTCCTGCAGCCCGGCTTTTTCTTTTGTCGCGAGGCGCGGGCGTCGCCGTGGCGACGGCCGAGCGCCAGCGATCCATTAGCATTCAGGCCGCCTCATCCTTCACGGCCTTTCTCTCCTCATGAATCCGAACGCGGCACCCAAGCCCGCGGAGCGCTCACGCCTCTCCCGCCTCACCCGCCTTTCCCACTGGTCAACCTCCACGACGGCGATGCTGGTCGCCCTTGCCACGGCCTTCGCCCTGAGCCAGGCCTTCCGCACCGTGGGCGCGATGATGGCCACGCCGCTCTCCCAGAACTTCGGGCTGACGCCGCAGCAGCTCGGCATGTGGGCCGGCACCTTCCATTTCACGTTCGGCGTGATGCAGCTCGGCATGGGCGTGTCGATCGACATGTTCGGCGTGCGCCGCACGGTGCTCAGCGCCTTTCCGCTGGCCGTTGCAGGCGCGGTGCTGTGCGCGATGGCGCCGAGCTTCCATGCGCTGCTGCTGGGGCAGGCGCTGATCGGCGTGGGCTGCGCGCCCGCGTTCCTGGCGTGCACGGTGTTCATCGCGCGGCACTTCGATGCGGCGCGCTTCACCGCCATGTCGGGGCTGGTGATGAGCATGGCCGGCATGGGCATCCTGTTCACCGGCACACCGCTGGCATTGCTGATCGAAGCCGCATCCTGGCGTGCCGGCTACGCGGCGCTGGCCGGGTTCGCGGTGCTCTCGTGGCTGGTCATCTTCTGGCGCGTGCGCGAGCCCGCGCGCGCGGCGGTAGTACATGGCGGCGGGCAGCAGGCGCCGGCGGAACGCCAGTCGCTGCGCAACGCGGTGCGCGAGCTGCTGCCTCTCTTCGCCATGCCGCACACGCTGGGGCTGCTGTGCTTCGCCTGCGTGTCGTACGCGGCGTTCATCACGCTGCGCGGCCTGTGGCTCGGCCCGGTGCTGCACGACCGGCACGGCCTGTCGCTGGTGGCAAGCGGCAACGTGGCGCTGGTGATGACCGTGGCCGGCATGGTCAGCCCCGCGCTGTTCGGCCGCATGGACCCGGGCGGCGCGCGGCGCGGCCGCTGGATGATGGGCTGCGCCGTCGCCGGCGCGCTGATGTTCGGTGCCATGGCGCTGACGCATTCGGCGGTCGTCGACATCGGCCTGCCGATCATCTACGGCCTGCTCTCGGGCTACAGCGTGCTGCAGTACGCGTACACCAAGAACGCCTATCCGGCGGAGATGACCGGCCGTGCGATGGCGCTGCTGAACATGGCGATGTTCCTCGGCGTGTCGCTGATGCAGTGGACCACCGGCGTGGCCGCGTCGTGGGCGGTGGCGCACGGCGCGGAGCCGTTCCGCGCGGTATTCCTCACGGTGGCCGGCATGCTGGCTTTGGGAACGCTTGCGTTCCTGGTGCTGCCGCGCTCGCATGGCGGTCAGTCCTCCGTGAAGCGATAGTCGGCCTTCCGCAGGGCCACCTTCTGCGCGCGCCGTTCCGCGCGATGCGTGCGCAGGTGGCGCCCGGCCTTCTGGTTGGATTCGCCGCGCGCCATCGCGGCCGCCACGGGGTTGCGAGGTGCCGACGCCGGCACCGAAAAGTAGAACCGGCCCAGACGCTTGTCGTCGTCACGGGCCTTTCGTTGAGCACTCATGTGCGCACACTCCGAAAAACAGGAAAGCCCCGGCGAATGGCTGCGCGGGGCCTTTGTCGATGGGCCTCGGCGGGTGCATGGATGCACGTCCGGCCGGGGCGGTCGGTGTGCGGATCAGGTGTTCAGGAAAAGCTTCATTGAATGGTGTGGTCGCCCGGGAGGTTGGTCGTCACCGGGCGCGGTGAGAAAGAAACTGTTGCCGAAAAACGAGGGGCGGATTCTGGCGAGCGCCTGCACGAACCGCAAGGCCCGCATGCGCGGCTGTGGCGCAAAGCCGACGCGGCACAAATCTGCAACCGGCTGCGAATCCAAACGCGAAGAGGCCCCGTATTCGATCCAAGCGCATCGCGCCTCCGAGCTGTTGGCGGTTTCCACAGACACCTTCAAGAACCATTCTTTCCAGGAGCCTTCAATGAAAAAACTCATGATTGCAGTCGGCGTTTCGGTCCTGCTCGGCGCTTGCGCGGGCGGCATGGGCATGAGCGGCAGTGGCAGCAGCGGCATGTCGTCGAACCCGATGGTCGGCGGCGCCGCGATGTACCCGACGAAGGACATCGTCGACAACGCCGTCAACTCGAAGGACCACACGACGCTGGTCGCCGCAGTCAAGGCCGCAGGCCTGGTCGACACGCTGAAGAGCCCCGGACCGTTCACCGTGTTCGCGCCCACCAACGAGGCCTTCGCCGCACTGCCGGCCGGCACCGTCGACACGCTGCTCAAGCCCGAGAACAAGCCCACGCTGACCAAGGTGCTGACGTACCACGTGGTGCCTGGCCGCATGGACGGCCCGGCGCTGATGAGCGCGATCAACGCGGGCGGCGGCAAGGCCGTGCTGAAGACCGCCAGCGGCGGCACGCTGACCGCGACGATGAACGGCGGCAACGTGTGGGTGACCGATGCCAAGGGCGGCACCGCGATGGTCACCATCGCCAACGTGTACCAGTCGAACGGCGTGATCCACGTGATCAACAAGGTGCTGCTGCCGGGTTGATCCTTCTTCAGGTCCGCTGCGCGGCTTCCGCTTCGTCGCGCAGCCATTGAGCGAAGTCCTGCGCGTCGCGGTTGCCCGCGGCGCGCTGCGACATCTCGACGAAGTAGGCGCGGCGCGACATGGCGCCTTCGCCGAGCGGTGCCACCAGGCGGCCGTCTCTCACGAGTTCGCGCAGCAGCGGCATCCTTCCGATCACCACGCCCTGCCCCGCCACGGCCGCCGCCACCGCGTCGGCATAGTGGGTGAAGCGCAGCGTGCTCTTCATGCGCAGGTCGGCCAGACCCATCACGCGCAGCCAGGGTTCCCAGTCGGTCGTCGCCGTCTCGCCGGGATCGGCGTAGTCGACCGTGAGCAGCGTGAGGCCCGACAGGTCCGACGGCGCATGCAGCGCCTCGGCGAGCTTCGGCGCGCACAGCGGCACCACCGACTCCTCGAACAGCGCCGGCCCCACGCCACGGCTGATCGGCGCGAAGCGCACGGCGATGTCGATGCGGCTGCTTTCCAGGTCGAGCAAATCGAGCGTGGCCGACACGCGCACGTCGACCTGCGGATGGGTGCCGGTGAAGCGCGCCAGTTTCGGAATGAGCCAGAGCGACGCGAAACCCGGCGTTGTGGTGATCGCCACCTGGCGCGGCGCCGAGTTGGCACGCACGCGCGCGGTGGCGTCGCGCAGGCGCTCCAGGCTGTCGGTGACGGCGCGCTGCATGACGCCGCCGGCCTCGGTGAGCGACAGCGCACGGTGGCGGCGCTCGAACAGCAGCACGCCCAGGCTGGCCTCCAGCTGCTGGATCTGTCGGCTCACCGCCGATTGCGTCAGGTGCAGTTCGCCCGCCGCGAGCGTGAAGCTCAGGCGCCGCGCCGCGGCCTCGAAGGTGCGCAGCAACTCGAGTGGCGGCAGCTCGCCGGCCGAGGCTTTCGCATTCTCTGGATGCATGCAACGAGTTCCGAATGACCGCGTGTAAGTAAGTGGCCGGCTCACTATATTCATTCGTATCTCGAATGCAATGGAGCTTGCCATGAGCACTTCTTCAAAGAAATCCGGCGCCGCCTCGCGCTTCCACGTCAGCCTGCCGACCCGTTCCATCTTCGCCGTGCCCGATGGCGCCGGCGTGGGCATCGAATGCCGCAGCGGCTCGGTCTGGGTCACGGTGGACCGCGACACGCGCGACATCGTGCTCGCGCCCGGCGAGCGCTTCGAGAGCGCCGAGCACCGGCGCGTGCTGGTGTCGGCGCTGGAGTCCTCGTGCATCACCGTGTCGGATGCGCAGCCGGCCGCGATTCCCCTCGCGAAGCGCACCGGTGCGCGGTCGCCTTGGCGACTCCTGCCCCACGGGTTGTCCCCGGCTTGACCGGGCACCATGGGCGTCGAACCATCGATGGCTTCCTGAACGAAAGACATCGATATGGCAGAGGCATACATCGTTGCCGCAGCGCGCACGGCCGGCGGCCGGCGCGGCGGCAGGCTCGCGGGCTGGCACCCGGCGGACCTGGCGGCGCAGGTGATAAACGCGCTGGTGGCGCGCAGCGGCATCGACCCGGCGGCGGTGGAGGACGTGATCCTCGGCTGCGTGAGCCAGGTCGGCGAGCAGGCCACCAACATCGCGCGCAACGCGGTGCTGGCCTCGAAGCTGCCCGAATCGGTGCCGGGCACATCGGTCGACCGGCAATGCGGCTCGTCGCAGCAGGCGCTGCACTTCGCGGCGCAGGCCGTGATGTCGGGCAGCATGGACGCGGTGATCGCGGGCGGCGTCGAGAGCATGACGCGCGTGCCGATGTTCACGCCCAACGCCCTGCCCGCGAAGGCAGGGCTGGGCACCTACATGAGCCCCGCGATGAAGGCGCGCTACCCCGGCGTGGAGTTCAGCCAGTTCACCGGCGCGGAAATGATCGCCAGGAACTACGGCATCGAGAAAAGCGCGCTCGACCGCTACGCGCTGGAGAGCCATCACCGCGCGATCGCCGCGACCCGCGTGGGCGCGTTCGACGACGAGATCGTGCCGGTCGACGTGCTGCTGGCCGACGGCACCCGCAGCGGCGAGACGCACACGGTGGACGAAGGCATCCGCTTCGACGCGACGCTCGAAGGCATCGCGGGCGTGAAGCTGATCGCCGAGGGCGGGCGCTGCACCGCCGCCACCGCGAGCCAGATCTGCGACGGCGCGAGCGGCGTGCTGGTGGTGAACGAACGCGGCCTGAAGGCGCTGGGCGTGAAGCCGCTGGCGCGCATCCACCACATGAGCGTGATGGGGCACGACCCGGTCATCATGCTGGAGGCCCCGCTGCCCGCGACGCAGCGCGCGCTGAAGAAGGCCGGCATGAAGATCGGCGACATCGACCTGTACGAGGTGAACGAAGCCTTCGCGCCCGTGCCCATCGCATGGCTGCAGGCGCTCGACGCCGACCCGGCGCGGCTCAACGTGAACGGCGGCGCCATTGCGCTGGGCCATCCGCTGGGCGCCTCGGGCACCAAGCTCATGACCACGCTGATCCACGCGCTGGCAAAGCGCGGCAAGCGCTACGGCCTGCAGACCATGTGCGAAGGCGGCGGCATGGCCAACGTGACCATCGTGGAAAGGCTTTGACGGCAATGAGCGACCAGGCTTTCATCCTCCACGAACTGAACGACGGCATCGCCACGCTCACGCTGAACCTGCCGGCCAAGCTGAACCCGATCGCGCGCGAGCTGCAGGTCGAGCTGCGCGACGCGCTGGAGCGCATACGCGACGACCGCACGGTGCGCGCAGTGATCCTCACCGGTGCCGGCAAGGCCTTCTGCGTGGGCGCCGACCTGAGCGCGATGGCGCCAGGCGAAGCCGGCAAGTCGCTCGGCACGCAGACCGCCGAGTGGATGCAGGAACTCAGCAATCCGCTGATCGAAACCTTGCGCACCCTGCCGGTGCCGGTGGTGGCCGCGGTGAACGGCCCGGCGGCCGGCGCGGGCGTGGGCCTGGCGCTGGCGGCAGACGTGACCATCGCGGCGCGCAGCGCCTACTTCTACCTGCCCTTCCTGCCCAAGCTCGGCATCGTGCCCGACCTCGGCTGCACCTGGGCCATTCCGCGCCGCGCCGGCCGGGCGCGCGCCATGGGCATGGCGCTGCTCGACGAGCGCGTGGACGCGGAGCGTGCGGTGCAGTGGGGCCTGATCTGGTCCTGCGTGGACGACGGGCAGCTGATGAAAGAAGCCGCGGGCGTCGCGCAGCGCCTCGCCCGGCTGCCGGCGCATGCGGTGGTCGAGGCGCGCGAAGCCTTCGACGCCTCGGAGCGCCACTCGCTGAAGGAACAGTTGCACTACGAGAGCGAACGCCAGCGCGAGCTGATCGACCGCCCCAGCTTCCGCGAAGGCGTGAGTGCCTTCCTGCAGAAGCGGCCGCCGGTCTTCGAGAGCCGCTGACATTCCGACACCGGCGCCCGCTGGCGCCGGCCCGGGGGCTGCGTGACAATGCCGCGCATGCCCATCCCCAATGCCTTCTACGCCCAGTCAGGCGGCGTCACCTCGGTCATCAACGCGTCGGCCTGCGGCGTGATCGAGACGGCGCGCCGGCACCCGGACCGCATCGGCAAGCTCTACGCGGGGCGCAACGGCATCATCGGCGCGCTGGCCGAGGAGCTGATCGACACCGGCGCGGAGCCGGCCGAGGCCATCGCCGCGCTGCGCACCACGCCTTCCGGCGCCTTCGGCTCGTGCCGCTACAAGCTCAAGTCGCTCGAGAAGAACCGGCGCGAATACGAGCGGCTGATCGAGGTGTTCAAGGCGCACGGCATCGGCTATTTCTTCTACAACGGCGGCGGCGATTCGGCCGACACCTGCTTCAAGGTGAGCCAGCTGTCGCAGTCGATGGGCTATGCGCTGCAGGCCATCCACGTGCCCAAGACCATCGACAACGATCTGCCGCTGACCGACTGCTGCCCTGGCTTCGGCTCGGTCGCGAAGTACGTGGCGGTGTCGACCATCGAAGCCTCGTTCGACGTGCGCTCGATGGCGGCGACATCGACCAAGGTGTTCGTGCTCGAGGTGATGGGGCGGCACGCGGGCTGGATCGCCGCGGCCGGCGGGCTCGCCGCGGACCAGGGGATTCCGGTGGTGGTGCTTTTTCCGGAAATCGAATTCGACAAGGTGCGCTTCCTGGCGCGTGTCGAAGAACTGGTGAAGCAGCACGGCTACTGCTCGGTGGTGGTGTCCGAGGGCTGCCACCATCCCGACGGCACCTTCCTCGCGGAGCAGGGCACGCGCGATGCCTTCGGCCATGCGCAGCTCGGCGGCGCGGCACCGGTGGTGGCGCAGATGGTCAAGGACGCGCTGGGCCACAAATTCCACTGGGCCGTGGCCGACTACCTTCAGCGCGCGGCGCGCCACATCGCCTCGGCGACCGACGTGAAGCAGGCCTACGAGCTGGGCCGGCGCGCGGTGGAGCTTGCGCTGGAAGGCCGCAACGCCGTCATGCCGACCATCGAGCGCATCTCCGACGAGCCGTACGCGTACCGCATCGGCAGCGCACCGCTGGAGGCGGTGGCGAATGTCGAGAAGCCGATGCCGCGCGATTTCATTTCGGACGACGGCTACGGCATTACCGAGAAGTGCCGCCGCTACTTGCTGCCGCTGATCGAGGGCGAGGACTACCCCGCCTACAGCGGCGGCCTGCCGGTGTACACCACGCTGCGCAACCTGGCCGTGCCGAAGAAGCTGCCGGCCTTCGAGATCGCATGATGGCAACCGGCACGGCGGTCATCGACGCCACGCGCTGCCCGCTGTGCGGCGAGCCGAACCGCTGCGCGATGGAGATCGAACGCGAGACCGGCCGGGCGCAGCCGCCCTGCTGGTGCATGCAGGTCGACTTCAGCAATGCGCCGCTGACCAACCTGCCGGAAGAGATGCGCGGGCTGGCGTGCATCTGCATGCGCTGCGCGACGGGAGCCGCGCCACGGCGTCAGGACTGACCGGCGTCCTGGGTCTGCGTCTGTGATTGCGCCTGGGGCTGCACAGCCTCCGGCGCGGCCACCTCGCCCGACATCACCATCGACGGCGTATCGCCCTGCCGCTGCTGCGTGATCACCTGGTGGATGAACTGCAGCTTGCCCACGGCCGTGCGCGGAAGCACGAAGGGGTAGTAGTCGGGCTGGCCCATGCTGCGCGACAGCTCGTTGAGCACGTTGGTGAGCAGCACCCAGCCGTTGATGAAGTCGAGGAACTGGCCGGCATCGGGGTGGTCCGGCTGCCACAAGTCGTCGAGGGTGAAGAGGTCGCTCGTGAGTTCGACGTTGGCCGCATCGACGCCGAAGCTCATCGCGGTGTCCGCCGTGTCGGCCATGTGCAGGTAGTGCGCCCAGGTCTCGGCCCAGTCTTCCCAGGGATGCGTGCTGGCGTAGCTGCTGACGTAGCGGTCGGTCCAGTCGGGCGGCGGGCCCTGCTCGTAGTGGGTCTGCAGCGCGGCCGCGTAGTCGGCGCGTTCGTCGCCGAAGAGCGCGCGGAAGTCGTCGATCCACGGCGTGGGCTGCACCAGCAGGTCCCAGTAGTAGTGCCCGATCTCGTGGCGGAAATGGCCGAGCAGGGTGCGGTAGGGCTCGCGCATCTCGGCGCGGATGCGCTCGCGCACGGCGTCCTCGGCCTCCTCGGCGTTGAGGGTGATCACGCCGTTGTCGTGGCCGGTCATGACGTGCGGGCCGCCCGGCACGTTGCTCAGGAAGTCGAAGGTCATGCCGTGCACCGGATCGGCGTGGCGGCTCACCACCGGCAGGCCGAGCGCGAGCAGCTGCGAGATGAGCCGGCGCTTGGCGGTCTCGAGCTTGCGCCAGAGCTCGCCGTTGCTCTCCACCGACAGGTCGGGAATGGTGCGGGTGACGCTGCATGCCAGGCAGTAGCCGGGCGCCAGGCCGTGCGGATCGGCGGGCGGCGGCTCGCCCTCGCGCGCGGCCGGCACCATCCAGCTGCAGGCGGCGGGCGTCATGAGGTTGGCGCAGCGGCGGTAGGTAGGGCCGTGCGGGTCGCCGAACACTGTGAAGGTGTCGGGCTGCGCGCCGTCGCCTTGCGCCGGTGCAAGCGGCACGACGCCGAGGCGGTCGATCACGTAGCCCAGCGGCGTGTGGCAGGCCAGGCATTCGCTGTTGCGCAGGAACACGGGACGGCCGCACTGGCAACGGTAGGCCCGGCTGACGGTGGGCGCGGCGAGTTCGGTGGCGAGCGTGGGCGCGCCTTCGGGCTCGGCGGCGGCCGGGGCGCCGGCTTGCGGATCTTGGGCTTCGGGCAGGGAATCCATGTGGTTGTCTTGATCTTCTGGAAGACGTCTTCTGGAAGACGCGGAGGGGACAGCCGGGCCATTGTGCGACCCGCGGGCATGGGCCTCATCGCGCAAACACCGATATGCTTGTAGGACGACGGACCCCGAGACATTCCGCCGCCCCATGACCTCCCCACAGACATCCGAAGCCGCGAGCACGCCGGCCCCGCCCTCCATCGGCACGATGCGCCAGCGCTATGGCGAGCACTACCGCTGGTACCTGCTGCTGTCGGTCATGGTGGGGACGATGGCGTCGATCATGTCCTCGACCATCGTCAACGTGGCCATTCCCGGCATGAGCCATCACTTCTCGCTCGGGCAGGAGCGCGCGCAGTGGGTGAGCTCGGGCTTCATGGTGGCGATGACGGTTTCGATGCTCACCACGCCGTGGCTGCTGTCGCGCTACGGCTACCGGCGCACCTATGTGGGCACGATGGTGCTGCTTCTGCTGGGCGGCATCGTGGGCGGGGTGGCCAACGACTTCTCCCTGGTGCTGTTCGCGCGCGTGGCCGAAGGGCTGGCGGCGGGGGTGGTGCAGCCGATTCCGGCCATCATCATCCTGCGCGCCTTCGAGCCGCACGAGCAGGGGCGCGCGAGCGGCATCTTCGGCATGGGCGTGGTGCTGGCGCCGGCCATCGGGCCGAGCATCGGCGGTGTGCTGGTCGACTTGTTCGGCTGGCGCTCGATCTTCTTCATGGTGGTGCCCTTCTGCCTGGCGTCGCTCTGGCTGGCCTACAAGTTCGTGCCGACCACCGCGCCCGGCGGCGTGGCGGCGGTGCGCGGCGGCGGGCTCGACGGACGCGGGCTGGCACTGGGCACCATCGGCACGCTGTGCCTGCTGAACGGGCTGGTGGCGCTGCGCGGCGATTCGCCCTTGCAGGCCGGGCTGCTGCTGGCCGGCGCGCTGGCGGCGTTCGGCGCCTTCGTGTGGTGGCAGCGGCGGCTCGCGGCCTCGGGCGGCACGCCGCTGATGAACCTGGCGCTGTTCCAGTACCGGCAGTTCGCGATGGGCAGCGTGGTGGCGTTCATCTACGGCACGGCGCTGTTCGGCTCGACCTACCTGCTGCCGGTGTACATGCAGGTGGGGCTGCACCTGTCGGCCTCGCACGTGGGCACCATCCTGCTGCCGGCGGGCATCGTGCTGGCGCTGACCATCGCCGGCGTGGGCCGGCTGGCCGACAGGCATCCGACCTGGGTGCTGGTGACCATCGGGCTGGCGCTGCTGGCCGCGTCGTTCGCGCTGATGATGGTGCTGCGGCTGGACAGCGCGCTGTGGCTGCTGGTGGCGTTCGCAATCATCGGGCGCATCGGGCTGGGGTTCATCCTGCCCTCGCTCAACCTGGGCTCGATGCGGCCGCTGGCCAAGCCGCTGATTCCGCAGGGCGCCAGCGCCATCAACTTCGTGCGCATGCTGGGCGGCGCGGCCGGCGTGAGCCTGTGCGCCATCGTGCTCGAGTGGCGGCTGGCGGCGCACGGCGATTCGCTCGCCAACCCGATGAGCAGCCCGGCGCGGCTGGCGGCCTTCGACGAGGTGTTCGCGATGCTGGCGGGGCTGTGCGCGCTGGCGGTCTGCGCGGCCTGGCAGCTGCGGCAGGGGCCGGCGGAAACGGCGCGCAAGACGGGGTAAACCCCGGCGGCGGAAGACGGGGCTTTCGCATTCAATTGTTATCAGTTGTATCAAGCTCGCCAGCGAGCCCCATTCCCATGCATCGCAGAAATTTCATTGCCGCTTCGGCGGCGGCTGTCGCCGTGCCCGCGCTCGGCCTTTCGTCTTTTGCCCATGCTGCGGAGAGCGGCGCGGCGGACACCGAAATCGTGCTCGGCCTCACCGGCATCCTGAGCGGGCCGCTCGGGGCGCCGATCAAGGTCGTGGCGGCCGGCGCGGGGCTGGCTTTCGATGCGGTGAATGCGCAGGGCGGCCTGTCGGGCCGCAAGATCCGGCTGGTATCGCTCGACGACGAACTGGTGCCCGAAAAGGCGGTGGCCAACTACGAGAAGCTGCTTGGCGAGCACCGCGCCTTCGCCTTCTTCGGCTGCGTGGGATCGGGCACCACCGCGGCGGCGGCCAAGGTGCTGAACCAGAGCGGCGCGCCAATGGTCGGCGGCTACGCGGTGTCCGACTCGGCGCGCGAGAAGGTGGCGGGCTCCGGCTACTTCGTGCGCGCCACCTTCGCGCGCGAGGCGCAGGCGCTGGTGCAGCACCTGACGACCATCGGCGTCTCGCGGATCGCGGTGGCCTACCTCGACAACCCGGGCGGCGCCGAAGTGGCAAAGCTGGTCGAGGCCGCGCTCGCCACGCTGCAGCTCAAGCCAGTGGCCGCCGTGCCGGTGAAGGGCGACGGCTCGGCCAACGAGGCCTCGGGCAAGGCGCTGGCGGACAGCAAGGCGCAGGCGGTGATCATGTACCTGGGCGGCGGCATCGGCGGCGAGGTGATGAAGGCCGCCTGGGCCGCGGGCGGGCGCCAGATGTTCTACGGAATGTCGATCGTGCCGGGCGACGTCACGGCGCGGCTGGTGGGCGACAAGACAAGCGGGCTGGCCATCTCGCAGATCGTTCCCTACCCGTGGAGCGAAGTGGACGCCGGCGCAAGGGAGTATCGGCAGCTGGCCGAACGCGCCAAGGTCGACGTGGGCTACCTGAGCTACGAAGGCTATGTGAACGCGCTGGTGATGATCGAGGCGCTGCGCCGCACCGGGCGCGACCTGACGCGCGCCAGGCTGCATGCCACGCTCAAGGCCATGAAGCTGCGGGTGAACAACATGGAGATCGATTTCACCGGCGCCAGCAACACCGGCTCTCGCTTCATCGAGATGGTGCGGGTGACGAAGGAAGGCAAGTTCCTGCGCTAGCAGCCGCCCGGCCGCGCGAATCGCGGTCTAATTGCGGGCATGTGTCAATTGCTAGGGATGAACTGCAACACGCCGACCGACGTGACCTTCAGCTTCACGGGGTTCGCGCAGCGCGGTGGCCGCACCGATCACCATGCCGACGGCTGGGGCATCGCGTTCTTCGAGGACCGCGGGCTGCGCCACTTCGTGGACCACCAGCCGGCGTGCGAATCGCCGGTGGCAGAGCTGATCCGGCGCTATCCCATCCAGAGCCGCAACGTCATCGCGCACATCCGCAAGGCGACGCAGGGCGAGGTCAACCTGCAGAACTGCCACCCGTTCGTGCGCGAGCTGTGGGGGCGCTACTGGGTGTTCGCCCATAACGGCGACCTGAAGGAATTCCGCCCGCGCCTGCACGGCAACTTCCACCCGGTGGGCAATACCGACAGCGAGCATGCCTTCTGCTGGATCATGCAGGAGCTGGCCAAGTCGCACGCGGGCGTGCCGAGCATCGAGGAACTGACGCTCACTTTGCGCGAACTGGCGCCGCAACTGGCGAGCCACGGCACCTTCAACTTCATGCTGTCCAACGGACAGGCGCTGTGGGCCCACGCGTCGACCAACCTCTGGTACGTGGAGCGCCGGCATCCCTTCGTCACCGCGCAGCTCTCCGACGAAGACCTGGCGATCGACTTCGCGCAGCACACCACGCCCAGCGACCGCGTGGCGGTGGTAGTGACGGCACCGCTCACGACCAACGAAACCTGGACGCAGTTCGCGCCCGGCGAGCTTCATGTGTTCGTGGATGGGCGGCTTTCGGGGTACTGAGCGACGTTGCAATCTTTTTACTGACACATTTTCGCAACAGTGCAATAAAGTATCGGCGGGCGGGCGCAAGTGCGAGAACAATAACCGTTCTCATTTGCATCTTTCGAACCGTCCATGCCCGCATCTCATTTCCATCTTCGGCCTGTCGTGGCCGCAACGCTGCTCGCGCTCCATGCCGTGGCGGCACTGGCCCAGAACAACACGGCCGAACCGGCCGCCGCAGCGGTGTCGAGCGGCACGCTGGCCACGGTGAACGTGGAAGCCAGCGCCGACGCATCGGCCGAAGGCCTGGCCAAGCCCTACGCCGGCGGCCAGGTGGCACGCGGCGGGCGCGTCGGCATCCTGGGCACCCAGGACATGATGAGCACGCCCTTCTCCAGCACCAACTACACCAACGAGCTGATCCAGGACCAGCAGGCCAAAAGCGTGGCCGACGTGCTGCTGAACGACCCGTCGGTGCGCCAGGCACGCGGATTCGGCAACTTCCAGGAGCTGTACGTGGTGCGCGGCTTCCCGGTGTACTCGGACGACGTGTCGTACAACGGCCTCTACGGCATGCTGCCGCGCCAGTACATCGCCTCTGAATTCTTCGAGCGCGTGGAAGTGTTCCGCGGCGCCAACACCTTCCTGAACGGCGCGGCTCCCGGCGGCAGCGGCATCGGCGGCGCGATCAACCTGCTGCCCAAGCGCGCGCCCAACGAAGCGCTCACCCGTGTCGGCTTCGGCGTGCAAAGCGGCGGCCAGGGCTTCGTCAACCTCGACCTGGCGCGCCGCTTCGGTCCCGACGACAGCCTGGGCGTGCGCGTGAACGCGGTGCGCCGCGAAGGCGGCACCGGCGTGAACAAGGAAAGCCAGCAACTCAGCGCCTTCGGCGTCGGCCTCGACTGGCACAACCGCAACGTGCGCCTGTCGGCCGACTTCGGCTACCAGGACTACGACCTGAAAGACGGCCGCCCGAGCCTGACGCCTTCGTCGACGCTGCCGATCCCGCGCGCGCCCGACGCCCGCACCAACTTCGCCCAGCCCTGGACCTATTCGAAGGAAAAGGACAAGTTCGCCACCTTCCGCGGCGAAGTCGACATCACCGACAACATCACGGCCTGGGCCGCCGGCGGCGTGCGCCGCAGCAGCGAAGACAACGTGCTGTCGAACCCGACGCTCACCGACGCCTTCGGCAACACCAGCAACACGCGCTTCAGCAACACCCGCGAAGACCGCATCGGCACCGGCGAAATCGGCGTGCGCGGCAACTTCACCACCGGCCCTGTGAAGCACACGCTGGTGGCCTCGGCCGCCAAGTACAGCAACGACCGCGACAACGCCTACGCCATCTCGGCGCAGAGCGTGCGCAACAACATCTACACGCCGTATGCGTCGCCCTACCCGGTAGCCAACGGTGCTTTCGTTGGCAACACGCTCGACAACCCGCGGCTGACCGACCGCATCGACACCTCGAGCGTGGCCGTCGCCGACACCATGGCGTTCATGGACGACCGCCTGCTCGTCACGCTCGGCGCGCGCCGCCAGACCATCAAGCAGACCAGCTACGCCTACAACACGCTCACGCAGACCAGCTACTACGACAAGAGCAAGACCACCCCGGTGGCCGGCGTCGTGTTCAAGATCACGCCGACGGTTTCGGCCTACGCCAACTACATCGAAGGCCTGGTCAAGGGCAACGTGGCGGGCACCACGGTGAACAACCGCCCGGTCACCAATGCCGGCGAGATCTTCGCGCCGTACCAGGCCAAGCAGAAGGAAATCGGCGTCAAGTACGACGGCGGCACGCTCGGCGCCAGCGCCGCGTTCTTCACCACCGACCAGCCGACTTACTACTACTCCGGCCAGACCTACGGCCTGTACGGCAAGCAGCGCAACCAGGGCCTGGAGTTCTCGGTGTTCGGCCAACCGGCCAAGGGCCTGCGCCTGCTCGGCGGCCTGACGCTGCTCGACGCCAAGCAGAAGAACACGCAAGGCGGCGCCACCGACGGTCTCACGGCCATCGGCGTGGCCAAGCAGCAAGCCAACCTGGGCGCCGAATGGGACGTGCCGGGCCTGCGCAACCTGTCGCTGAACGCCCGGGTGCTCTACACCTCGAAGCAATACGCCAACGCCGCCAACACCCAGTCGGTGCCGTCGTGGACGCGCTTCGACATCGGCGCGCGCTACCTGGTCGACCTGGGCAACGGCCGTGCGCTCACGCTGCGTGCGCGCATCGACAACCTGTTCAACAAGTCGTACTGGGCCTCGGTGGGCGGCACGCAGGGCAGCAACTACCTGGTGCTGGGCGCCCCGCGCACCTTCTCGCTGAGCGGCACCATCGACTTCTGACGGCCGAAGTCAGCGGCCCTGCGGCTGCAGGGTCGCTTCCAGCGCATCGATGAACATCGCCGGCACGTCGAAGCCGGTCTGCTCGGTGATTTCCTGGAAGCAGGTCGGGCTGGTCACGTTGATCTCGGTGACCGAATCGCCGATCACGTCGAGCCCGATCAGCAGCAGCCCGCGCGGCGCGAGCGCACGGCCGATGGTTTCCGCGATCTCGCGGTTGCGCGCCGTCAGCGGCTGCGCCACGCCCTTGCCGCCGGCCGCGAGGTTGCCGCGCACCTCGGTGCCTTGCGGAATGCGCGCCAGCACGAAGGGCGCCGGTTCGCCCGCGATGATCAGGATGCGCTTGTCGCCCTGCACGATCTCGGGCACGAAGCGCTGCACCATGATGGTCTCGGCACCGTCCTTGTTCAGCGTCTCGACGATCGAACCGAGGTTCAGCGCGTCCTGCTTCACGCGGAAGATGCCCATGCCGCCCATGCCGTCGAGCGGCTTCAGGATGATGTCTCCGTGCTCAGCATGGAAGTCGCGCACGGCCTGGGCGCTGCGCGTGACCAGCGTGGGCGTGACGAACTGCGGAAACTCCATGATCGCGAGCTTCTCGGGGTGGTCGCGCAGCGCGCGCGGCGTGTTGACCACGCGCCCGCCCTCGCGCTCGGCCTGCTCCAGCAGGTGCGTCGCGTAGATGTACTCGGCGTCGAAGGGCGGGTCCTTGCGCATCAGCACCGCGTCGAAGTCCTTCAGCGCCTTCGACTCGGTGATGTCGACGCGGTACCAGTCCTTCGCGTCGCCCGTCAGCGTGATCTGCTGCACCGTGGCGGTGACGAAGCCGCCCGACTTCCACTGGATGTCCTGCGGCAGGCAGGCCGCGATGCGGTGGCCGCGGCGCTGGGCCTCGCGCATCATCGAGAAGGTGGTGTCCTTGTAGATCTTGAAATGATCGAGCGGGTCGGCGACGAAGAGGATGTTTTTCATCAGGCGTTCTTTCTTGCGGTGCCATGAACGGCGGCTGCCGCCGGGCTATCGGGGCGCGATGTTGCCGGAAGCGGCGATGTCCTTGCCGGCCGGGGCCTTTTCCTCATGCGTCCGGCTGGGCTCGAGGCATCGCATCGGGCGATTGTGCCGGGAGGGCGGCAGCACCAGATTGTCAACAATCTTGACGCCACAATGTCAACCATCAGGCACGGGAATTGCACGAACCCTGTCGCGATATCCCGCCGTGCACCGCCATGGCCCAGCAAGATTGGAGAAACCCGTGGAAGCATCCGTTTCGCAGCAGAGCAATCCCGCGCTCGACCCCGCCGCCGTGGTGGACGAGTTCCTTCGCCTGGTGATGATTCCCGACCCGCAGTCGGCCTCGCGCTTCACCGCGCCCGACATCCGCATCCGCTTCACCGGCAACCGGCCGATGCAGGCACCCGGTGACACCTCGGCCTTCAATGCGAAGCGCTATGCCTGGGTCAAGAAGAAGATCGAGCGCACCGAGACGGTGTCCGGCGGCACGCCCGAGGAAACGGTGGTCTACAGCCTCGGCACGCTCTACGGCGCATGGCCCGACGGCACGGCCTTCGAAGGCAATCGGTACGTCGACCGCTACGTGGTGCGCCACGGCCTGATCGTGCAGATGGACGTGTGGAACGACAGCGCCGAATGGCTGCTGGTGCGCGCCGGCCTCGCCGTGCTGTGACGAGGCCGCCGGCATGACGACGCGCTGGCCCGACCGGCTCCCCACGCACGACCGCTTCGACTACCGCCCCATCACGCGGCGGCCCGACTACGTGTGGCCGAACGGCGCGCGGCTGGCGGTGTACATCGGCTTCAACGTCGAGCACTTCGCCTTCGGCGACGGGCTGGGTGCATGCATCGGCCCGGCCTCGCCGCAACCCGACGTGCTCAACCACGGCTGGCGCGAGTACGGCAACCGCGTCGGCGCGTGGCGCTGCCTCGATCTGTTCGACGCGCTCGCGCTGCCCACGGGCGCGCTCGTCAACACCGCGCTGTACGACCATTGCCCCGAACTGGTCCAGGCGCTGGTGGACCGCGGCGACGAATTGATCGGCCACGGCCACAGCAACGCCGAACGCCAGGGCGTGCTCGACGAGGTGCACGAGCGCGCGCTGCTGCAGCGCTGCCGCGAGCGCATGCTGCGCGAGAGCGGGCAGGCGCCCGCCGGGTGGCTCTCGCCATGGATTTCGGAAAGCGCCGTCACGCCCGACCTGCTGGCCGAGACCGGCTACGGCTACACGCTCAACTGGTGCCACGACGATCAGCCGCTGCGCATGCGCACGCGCGGCGGCGGCTCGCTGTGGTCGGTGCCGTATCCCCAGGAGCTCAACGACATCCCGATGATCGTCGGCCGCCTGATGGACGCGAAGGACTTCAGCGCGATGGTGATCGACAACTTCGAGGAAATGCTCGGCCAGTCGCGCACGCAGCCGCTGGTGATGGGCGTGGCGCTGCATCCGTACATCGTGGGCCAGCCCTACAGGCTGCGGCACCTGCGCACCGCGCTCGCGCATCTGGCGCATGCGCGCGACCGGGGCGACATCTGGTTCACCACGCCGGGCGCGATCGCCTCGCACGTGGAACAGATTGCGAAGGAACGGCCGGGGGAGTTCGGCTGAGGCGCCCTGCCCCGCCCTCAGATCTCGATCTTCGACCCCAGCTCCACCACCGCGTTGTTCGGCAGCCCCAGGAACGCCGCCGCCCCGCTCGCGTTGTGGTGCATCTGCGCGAACAGCTTCTCGCGCCACGGCGCCATGCCGCTGCCGAGCGTGGGAATCACCACGTCGCGCGACAGGAAGTAGCTGGTCGTCATGGCCTCCAGCTGGCAGCCGCGCATGCGTGCGTGCTCGAGCGCGCGCGGCAGGTCGATGTCGTTCTTGAAGCCGTAGTGCACGATGATCTGCCAGCAGTGATGGCCCAGCGGCTCGATCTCTATGCGCTTGTCCATGGGGATCCAGGGCACCTCGTGATTGCGCACCGTGACGAACATGTTCTGCTCGTGCAGCACTTTGTTGTGCTTGAGGTTGTGCAGCAGCGCATTGGGCACCACGCCCGGCTCGGCCGTGAGGAACACCGCCGTGCCGTCCACGCGCACCGGCGGGCTCACGAACACCGAGTCGAGGAACGACTTC
The DNA here is from genome assembly GCF_965279555.1 of Variovorax sp. Taxonomy (NCBI): domain Bacteria; kingdom Pseudomonadati; phylum Pseudomonadota; class Betaproteobacteria; order Burkholderiales; family Comamonadaceae; genus Variovorax; species Variovorax sp. The sequence continues at coordinate 4,637,315 of NZ_OZ257247.1, forward strand.
AGGTCGATGGCGTCGGCATGCTGCGCCTCGCCCATCAGGCGGCGGCCTTCCTTCCAGGTGATCATCAGCGTGAACACGAAGCCGCCGATCATCAGCGGGAACCAGCCGCCCTCGAACAGCTTGAGCAGGTTCGAGGCGAAGAACATGAAGTCGACGAAGAAGAACACCGCCGTCGAGCCGATGCACAGCAGCAGCGGCAGCTTCCATGCATAGCGGATCACGAAGAAGGTCAGCACCGTGGTGATGAGCATGTCGGTGGTCACCGCGATGCCATAGGCCGCGGCCAGGCTGCTCGACGAGCGGAACATGACCACCGCCAGCACGATGGCCACGAACAGGCCCCAGTTGACCAGCGGAATGTAGATCTGCCCGGCCGTGCGCACACTGGTGTGCTCGATGTTCAGGCGCGGCAGGTAGCCCAGCTGGATGACTTGGCGCGTGACGCTGAACGCGCCCGTGATGAGCGCCTGCGACGCGATCACCGTGGCCAGCGTGGCCAGCAGTACCAGCGGAATGAGCGCCCATTCGGGCGCCATCATGAAGAACGGGTTCTTCACCGCCTCGGGGTTCTCCAGCAGCAGCGCGCCCTGGCCGAAGTAGTTGAGCGTTAGCGCCGGCATCACGACCGAGAACCACGCGATGCGGATCGGGCTCTTGCCGAAGTGGCCCAGGTCGGCGTACAGCGCCTCGGCACCGGTCACGCACAGCACGGTGGCGCCCAGCAGGATGAAGCTGGTGCCGGGGTTGTCCCAGATGAACTTGAGCGCGTAGAACGGGTTCAGCGCCTTGAGGATTTCAGGGTGGTGCACGATCTGCGACACGCCGAGCACCGCGATCGACAGGAACCACACCAGCGTGACCGGCCCGAAGAACTTGCCGATGCCCGCCGTGCCGCGCTTCTGCACCACGAACAGGCAGAACAGCACGACCAGCGTCAGCGGAATGACGTAATGCGTGAAATGCGGCGACACCACTTCCAGGCCCTCGACCGCCGACAGCACCGAGATGGCCGGCGTGATGACCCCGTCGCCATAGAACAGCGATGTGCCGAAGATGCCGACCACCAGCAGCAGGTGGCGCAGCCTGGGCTTGTCCGCCACCGCACGCGAAGCCAGCGCGAGCATCGCGACCAGCCCGCCCTCGCCTTCGTTGTCGGCGCGCAGCACCAGCACCACGTACTTGATGGAGACGATGACGGTGAGCGTCCAGAAGAACATCGACAGGATGCCGTAGACGTTCTCGACCGTGAACGGCACATGGCCGTGGCCGAAGACTTCCTTGACGGCATACAGGACGCTGGTGCCGATGTCGCCGTAGACGACGCCGATGGCGCCGACGATCAGGCCGGCGGAGATGGTTTTGGGGGCTGACACGAAGTCGATGGGAAAAGGGCTGGCTGTATCAATCGACGTGTCAGACACGCGGGGGAGCGATGGCGGCGGATTCCGCGCCATGCATCCCCTCCGCCCTTTGGGTTCCGTTGATGTGGGGCCGCTATTTTGCCGCCGCCCGCCGCCGCCGCAAGCCGGCCCCCACAATCATTCGTAGATTTCGGCGTCCGGGTTGGTGGCTTCCATCTCGTAGCTGGCGGCCACCATTGCGAGCCGGCCGACCACGCCGTACATATAGAAGCGGTTCGGCGCGCTGGCGCCGGGCTTGGCGCCCGGCTGCGGCAGGTGCGCGCTTTCGGAGAAGGCCAGCGGCACGAAGCTCGCGCCCGGCAGCTTGAGGTTCTCGTCGGGCGCCTGCTCGGCATGCACGCGGTAGAAGCCGCCGACCACGTAGCGGTCCATCATGTAGACAACCGGTTCGGCCACGCCGTTGTGCACGCGCTCATTGGTGAGCACGCCTTCCTGGACGATCAGCTCGGTGGGTTCGCGCAGCTCGCGCAACTCGCGCGCTTCCCGGCTGTTGGCGGCCTTGACGGCCGACGCGCCGCGCGGCTTGCCGATCAGCGCCTCGACGTCTTTCACGTCGCGCACCGTCACCACGCCCGGGCTGCCGCTGTCGCTGTGGCCACCCTTGACGACCACGAACGGCTTCTCGTTGATGCCGTATTCCTTGTACTTGCGGCGCACCTTGGTCAGCACCGCGTCCACATGGCTGGTCAGCACGTCGATGCCGCGGCCCTCGGCCACGTCGACGCCTTCGGCGCGCGCATAGATCGGGTTGATGAGCCAGGGGTCGATGCCCAGCAGCTTGCCGAAGCGCTTGGACAGCTCTTCATAGCTGTGCAGGTGGTTGCTCTTGCGACGCACCGACCAGCCCGCATGCAGCGGCGGCAACAGGTATTGCTCGTGCAGATCCTCGAGGATGCCGGGCGTTCCCGCGGAAAGCTCGTTGTTGAGCAGAATTGTGCAGGGATCGAAGTTCTTCAGCCCCAGCCGGCGCTTGGTGCGCACCACCGGCTCCAGCGTGACGACGTCGCCGCCGGGCAGTTCGATCTTCTTGGGCGACTTGATGGCCGGGTCGATCGACCCGACGCGCACGTTGAGTCCCGCCATATGGAAGATGCGCACCAGTTGCGCGACGTTGGCGAGATAAAAGGTGTTCTTGGAGTGATTTTCCGGAATGACGAGCAGGTTGCGCGCCTCCGGACAGATCTTCTCGATGGCTGCCTGCGCCGCCTGCACGGCCAGCGGCAGCATTTCCTTGGTGAGGTTGTTCCAGCCGCCGGGGAACAGGTTGGTATCGACCGGCGCGAGCTTGAAGCCGGCGTTGCGGATGTCCACGGCGCTGTAGAACGGCGGCGTGTGTTCCATCCACTCGAGCCTGAACCAGCGCTCGATGGCGGGCATCGAGTCGAGTACCCGCTGCTCCAGTTCGTTGATCGGGCCGGTCAGGGCGGTGACGAGATGCGGAACCATGCGGCGGCCTTGTTGGTTTTGTGCTTAAAGGTAGAGCGGAATTGTAGGATTTGGGGATGGCCGCCCCAATGACAAGACTGGAGAAAGCGGTCTTGGTTCAGCCGATCCGCTCTCCACAGCTTCTCAACTCCGGACTTCGCCCTGCCCAAGCACGACGTACTTGAGCGAGGTCAGTCCTTCGATGCCGACCGGTCCGCGGGCGTGGAACTTGTCGGTGCTGATGCCGATTTCGGCACCCAGCCCGAACTCGAACCCGTCCGCGAAGCGGGTGCTCGCATTGACCATGACGCTTGCCGAATCGACCTCGCGCAGGAAGCGCTGCGCATGCACATGGTCGCGCGTGACGATGGCGTCGGTGTGATGGCTCGAATAGCGGTTGATGTGGGCGATGGCCTCGTCCACGCCGGCCACCACCTTGATGCTGATCACGGCGGCGAGGTATTCCTCGGACCAGTCGGACTCCACTGCATCGACCACCTTGGCCTGCGGATCGATGGCGCCATCGGCGCGCAGGATGCGGGCGGCTTCCGGGTCGCAACGCATTTCCACGCCCTTGGCCGCGAAGATGGCGGCGATCTCGGGCAGGAAGTCTTCGGCGACCGTGGCCGACACCAGCAGGCCTTCGGCGGCGTTGCAGGGGCTGTACTTCTGGGTCTTGGCGTTGTCGACGATGCGCAGCGCCATGTCGAACTCGGCCGTGTCGTCCACGTACACATGGCAGTTGCCGTCCAGGTGCTTGATGACCGGCACCTTGGCGTCGCGGCTGATGCGCTCGATCAGGCCCTTGCCGCCGCGCGGAATGATCACGTCCACGAACTCCGGCATGGCGATCAGCTGGCCGACGGCTTCGCGGTCGGTGGTCTGCACCAGCTGCACCGCCTCGACCGGCAGGCCGGCTTCGGCCAGGGCCTCGGACACCAGCAGCGCCAGCGCCTTGTTCGATTCGATGGCTTCCGAGCCTCCGCGCAGGATGGCGGCATTGCCGCTCTTGATGGCCAGGCTCGCGGCTTCGATGGTCACGTTGGGCCGGCTCTCGTAGATCATGCCGAAGACGCCGATCGGCACGCGCATCTGGCCCACGCGGATGCCGCTGGGCTGCTGCTTCATGCCGATGATTTCGCCGATCACGTCGGACATGCCGGCGAGCTGCTCGCAGCCCTGGGCGACGGTCTCGATGACCTTGGGCGTGAGCTTGAGGCGGTCGACCATCGGCGCCGAGAGGCCGGCGGCCGTGGCGCGCTCCAGGTCTTTCCGGTTGGCTGTGGCCAGCACCGGGCCTGCTTCGCGCAGGCGCCGGGCCAGCGCCTTCAGTGCTATGTTTTTGGTAGCTGCATCCGCACGGGCCATGAGGAATGCAGCGGCTTTGGCTTGCAGACCCAGGGTCTGCATGTGCTCGCTGACATTGAACGCGTTCATGCCTCTATTTTCCCATGCCGATCCGTGGCCGGGCTGCGGCGGGCCTTTTGATGGCTGGAGCCATCGCGGATCAGGCGCGGATCAAGCGCGGATCAAGCGCGTCTGGGGGCGGCAGCCGCGCTGCTGCAGGCGCGGCACAGCATCAGCGCCAGCCGTTGCAGCGCCTGCCAGCCGCTGGCGGGCCAGTCGGGCTGCTTCAGGCCCTTCACGATGCCGTCGACCACGTGCGCGGCGCGCAGCAGGCGGGTCAGCATGCGGTCGTCCAGCCGGGGCAGCACGCGCTCGAAGGCACGCTCGCGCGTGCCCCAGATGCGGTTCTCGCGCAGCGCCATGGGCAGCGGACGGCCCGAGGCCATGGCGTCCTTCACGCGCTTGAGGGCACGGATGTCCTCGGCGATCGTGTAATGCACCAGCACCTCGGCCTCGCCCTCGGCCTGCAGGCCGTCGAGCATGCGCGCCACGCGCTGCGGGTTGCCGGCCAGCACGGCTTCGGACAACTTGAACACGTCGTAGCGCGCCACGTTGTTGACTGCGCCTTCGACCTGCTCCCAGCTGAGCTCGCCTGCGGGATGCAGCAGCGCGAGCTTCTGGATTTCCTGGTGCGCCGCGAGCAGGTTGCCCTCGACCCGGTCGGCAAAGAACTGCAGCGTGCGCTGGCCTTCGTCGCCGGGCATCACGCGCTGGCCCTGCTGGCCCAGGCGCTGCGCGATCCATTGCGGCAGCGCGCTGCGCTCGATCGGGTCGACCTGGATGCTCGCGCCGTTGTTCTCCAGCGCCGAGAACCAGGCGCCGGTGCGCGTGGCCTTGTCCAGCCGCGGCAGCATCACCAGCGTGAGCGTGCTGTCGTTGCCGGGTGCCGACTCGGCCAGCTGCTGCAGCGCCGCGCTGCCGTCCTTGCCCGGCTTGCCCGACGGAATGCGGATCTCCACGATCTGCTTGTCGGCGAACAGCGAAAGCGAGCCGCCGGCCGCGAGCACCGCGCTCCAGTCGAAGTGCGCGCCGGCCACGGTGTACGAACTGCGCTCGGTGTAGCCCTGCGCGCGCGCGGCGGCGCGGATGGCGTCGGCCGCTTCCTGCGCGAGCAGCGGCTCGTCGCCGTGGATCGTGTAGAGCGGCTTCAGGCCCTTCTGCAGATGAGCCCCGAGCGAGGCGCTGGCGAGTTGCATCGACGGATTACAGCGACTTGACCGCTGCGATACGGCGCATCAGCTGCTGCGCGATGTCCGACTGCATGTCGCGGAACAGCAGGTCGGCCTCGCCTTCCTTGGCCAGCGCATTGGTCTCGTTGAAGCTCAGGTCGCGCGTCTGCGAGACCTCGGCGGCGGGAATCAGGTCCTTGCCTGCCGGAGTGCGCAGCCGGAAGCGGATGCGCAGCTGCAACTGCAGCTCGCGCACCAGGCCCGCCGAATTGGTCGAGATCACGATGCGGTTGCGGTCCTCGCCCAGGATCTCCAGGATCACGTCGGCCTTGGTGGCGTCTTCCGGCGGCAGCACGGTCACCGAGCCGGTGGCCCGCAGTTCGCGCCGGATCTGGTTGATCATGGCCGTGCTGCCCGACACCGACAGCGACTTGAACGCAAAGACCGGTGCCTTGCGCAGCTCGAAGCCGCACCCGGCCAGGCCGAGCGAGGCGCCGGCCGCCGCCAGTCCGAGGAGAAGGCCGCGGCGCGGCAGCGAGACATTGCGATTGTTCATGCTTGAGTCGTTCAAAGAACCACGTTGACCAGACGGCCGGGAACCACGATCACGCGCTTGGGTGGCGCGCCTTCGGCGAAGTTGACGAAGTCGTCGCAGGCCAGCGCGAGTTTTTCGATCTCGTCCTTCGAAGCGCTGGCCGGCACGCTGAGCTTGCCGCGCAGCTTGCCGTTGACCTGCAGCATGAGCTCGATCTCGTCCTGCACCAGCGCGCCGACGTCGACCGTGGGCCAGGGTGCGTCGAGCAGCCCGCCCAGGTCCTTGTCGTAGCCGAGTTCGTTCCACAGCTGTTGCGCGATGTGCGGCGTGGCGGGGTACAGGCAGCGCAGCAGGATGCCGAAGCCCTCGCGCACCGCGGCGGCGTCGCCCGCGCTGCCGTCGGGCTTGAAGCCTTCCAGCGCGTTGAGCAGCTTCATCGCGCCCGACACCACCGTGTTGTATTGCATGCGCTGGTAGTCGTAGTCGATCTGGCGCAGCACGGTATGCACTTCGCGGCGAAGCGCCTGGGCGCCCTTGCCGAAGGTCTGGCCGGCCAGCGCGACGGGAGCGATGTCGGCCTGCGCCGCGCCGAAGTTCCACACCCGGCGCAGGAAGCGGTAGCTGCCTTCGACGGCCGCGTCGTTCCACTCGAGGGTGGCTTCGGGCGGCGCGGTGAACATGGTGTACAGGCGGGCCGTGTCGGCGCCGTACTTCTCGATCAGGTCCTGCGGGTCGACGCCGTTGCGTTCGCTCTTGCCCATCTTGCCCACGCCGCCGTACTCGACCTTCGTGCCATCCGCGGTGGTGCCGCCAATGATGCGGCCCTGCGCGTCTAGCACGGTCGTGACCTCGGTGGGCGGGAAGTAGTCCTTGCCGCCCTTCTCGTTGCGCTTGTAGAAGATGTGGTTGAGCACCATGCCCTGCGTCAGCAGCTTGCTGAAGGGCTCGTCGGCCTTCAGCAGGCCGAGGTCGCGCATCACCTTGGTCCAGAAGCGCGCGTACAACAGGTGAAGAATGGCGTGCTCGATGCCGCCGATGTACTGGTCCATCGGCATCCAGTAGTCGGCGCCGCCGGCCACCATGGCTTCGTCGTTCTTCGGGTCGCAGTAGCGCATGAAGTACCACGACGAGTCGACGAAGGTGTCCATGGTGTCGGTCTCGCGCCGCGCGGGCTTGCCGCAGACGGGGCAGACCACGCCTGCATGGAAGCCTTCGTGCTTGTGCAGCGGGTTGCCCGAGCCGTCGGGCACGCAGTCGGTCGGCAGCACCACGGGCAGGTCCTTCTCGGGGACCGGCACCGCGCCGTGTTCTTCGCAATGGATGATCGGGATCGGCGTGCCCCAGTAGCGCTGGCGGCTCACGCCCCAGTCGCGCAGGCGCCAGGTGGTCTGCAGCTCGCCCAGGCCCTTCTGGCCCAGCGCATGCGCCACGGCGGCCACGGCCTCCTTGTAGCGCATGCCGCTGAAGTTGTCGGAGTTGATGGTCACGCTGCGCTGCCCGGACTCGTCTTTCAGGCCGTACCAGTCCTGCCACTTGTGATAGTCGAAGTGCGGCTCGTCGTCGACCAGAACGACCTGGATGATCTCGATGCCGTACTTGTTGGCGAAGGCGAAGTCGCGCTCGTCGTGCGCGGGCACGCCCATCACGGCGCCGTCGCCGTAGCCGATGAGCACGTAGTTGCCGACCCACACCGGCACCTGCTCGTCGGTGATCGGGTGCGTCACCGTGAGGCCGGAGGGCACGCCCTTCTTCTCTTGCGTGGCGAGCTCGGCCTCGGTGGTGCCGCCGCTCTTGCATTCCTCGATGAAGGCCGCGACCTTGGGGTCGAGCGTGGCGGCATGCGCGGCCAGCGGGTGCTCGGGCGCCACGGCGCAGAAGGTCACGCCCATGATGGTGTCGGCGCGCGTGGTGAACACGTACATGCGGCCGTCCTGGATCAGCTTGCCGTCGGCGCCCTTGATGTCATGGGTGAAGGCGAAGCGCAGGCCTTCGCTCTTGCCGATCCAGTTTTCCTGCATCAGCTTGACGCGCTCGGGCCAGCCCGGCAGCTTGTGCTGGGTGTGCTCGAGCAGTTCCTCGGCGTAGTCGCTGATCTTCAGGTAGTAGCCCGGGATCTCGCGGCGCTCGACCGTGGCGCCGGTGCGCCAGCCCTTGCCGTCGATCACCTGCTCGTTGGCCAGCACGGTCTGGTCGACCGGGTCCCAGTTCACGACCTGGGTCTTGCGGTAGGCAATGCCCTTTTCGAGCATCTTCAGGAACAGCCACTGGTTCCACTTGTAGTAGCTCGGGTCGCAGGTGGCGATCTCGCGGCTCCAGTCGATGGCCAGGCCCATGGCCTGGAGCTGGCCCTTCATGTAGGCGATGTTCTCGTAGGTCCACTTGGCCGGCGGCACGCCGTTCTTCAGCGCCGCGTTCTCGGCCGGCAGGCCGAAGGCGTCCCAGCCCATGGGCATCAGCACGTTGTAGCCGCTCATGCGCAGGTAGCGCGTGAGCATGTCGTTGATCGTGTAGTTGCGCACGTGGCCCATGTGCAGCTTGCCGCTGGGATACGGCAGCATCGAGCAGGCGTAGTACTTCTTGCGGCTCGCGTCCTCGGTGACGCGGTAGGCATCGGCGGCGCTCCATTGCGCCTGGGCAGCGGACTCGACGTCGCTGGGTTTGTAGCTGGGATTCATGGCGGTTCGGCAAGAGCCCGGCGCAAGGCGGCCGGGAACGCGGGATTATCGCGCCGGACTAGACTCGCCCCCAGGCTTCGCGCACTTCGTGTCGCTTCTCCTTCCCCCTGCCGGGGGCAATGCCGGCGGCCCGGCAAAGCCGGTTCCGCGGCATTTCGCGAAATAACGAAGCCCAAACAGTGCGCCACGGGATGGAATTCGCCATGAAATTGTTTTTGAAACACCTTGTCGTGTGCTTCGCCGTGGTTGCCGCCACGCCGCTGTGGGCACAACACAACGACAAGCCCCTGCGCATCGTCGTGCCCTTCGCCACCGGCGGCGCGCAGGACGTCATCGCGCGCTACCTGGGCGCCAAGCTGACCGACAAGCTGGGCCAGCCGGTCATCATCGACAACAAGGCCGGCGCCGGCGGCATCGTGGCAGCCGACGCCGTGGCCAAGGCGACCGACGGCGCCACGGTGCTGCTGGCCACGGGCGGCGCGGTCACGATCGCTCCCCACCTGCAGGCCAGGCTGCCCTACGACCCGGTGCACGAGCTGGTGCCGGTGGCCCTGGTGGCCGACACGCCCATGACGCTGTCGGTGCGCACCGAAAGCCCCTACAAGACCGTGGCCGATGTGCTGAGCGACGCCAAGGCCAGGCCGGGCCAGGTGACCTACGCCTCGACCGGCAACGGCACCGTCTCGCACCTGACCGGGGCGCTGCTGGCCCAGGCCAGCGGCGTGAACATGCTGCACGTGCCCTACCGGGGCGCGGCGCCCGCCATGACCGACCTGCTGGGCGGGCAGGTGGCAACCATCGTGACCAGCGTGGCCTCGATCGAGCCCATGGTCGCCAGCGGCAAGGCGCGCGTGCTGGGCACCTTCTCGCGCGTTTCCCTCCCCAGCATGGGCTCGGCGCCCACCATCGGCGAGGCCACCGGCCTGCCGGGCATGGAAGTGCCGGTCTGGGTCGGCGTGATGGCCCCGGCACGCATGCCGGCGGCAAGCATCGAGAAGCTGTCGGCAGCGCTGATGGAGGTGTGCAACCTGCCGCAGACGAAGCAGCGCTTCGCCCAACTGGGCGCGGTCAACACCTGCGGCGGCCCGGCCGCGCTGGGCAAGGTCGTGGCGGAAGACAGCCAGCGCTGGGCGAAGGTCATCAAACAAGGCGGGATCAAGGTTGAATAGATTGGCACACCGCGTCGGCATTGCCGGCACCGGGGCGATCGCGCTGGCCAGCGCGGCTTGGCTGCGGCGGGCGGGGCACGGCGTGGCCGTGTGGTCGCCGGGCGGCCGGGGCGCCGAGGCCCTGCGTACTCAGGCGCTGGAAGCCGGCGGCATCCAGTCGTTTTCGGTGACCGTCGAGGTTGCCGACGACGCAGCCGGCCTTTGCGCGGCATCGGACGTGCTGCTGCTCGCCCTGCCGGTCAACGGCCACAAGCGGTTGATGGACGCGCTGCTGCCCTTCCTGCGCGACGGCCAGACGGTGATCGTCAGCTCGATGGCCTCGCTGTCGTCGCTCTATCTCCATGAAGCAGCCAGGCAAGCCGGACGCCAGGTCACCGTCGCCAGCTTCGGCACGACCGTGCTGACCGCGCGCCGGGAGTCGGCCACGCAGGTCAAGGTCATGACGCGGCGCAAGGCGGTCGGCGTGTCCACCCTGCCCGGCGCGAAGGCGGACGAGGCCGTCGCGCTGTGCACCGAGCTCTTCGGCGACGGCTTCTTCCCGCAGGAAAGCGCCCTCGCCAGCGCCCTGGCCAACGTCAACGCGCAGTCGCACGGCCCGCTGGCGGTGTTCAACTGGACCCGCATCGAGCGCGCCGAGAACTGGCCGCAATACCACTGCATGACGCCCGGCGTGTCGCGCGCGATCGAGGCGCTCGACCAGGAGCGCCGCGCCGTGGCGCGGGCCTTCGGCATCGAGCTCGGCCCCATCGAGGCGCACTTCGCGCGCTCCTTCGGCACCACGTCGGAAAAGCTGGCGGACATCGCCGCCGAGCTGCACGCCAAGCGCGGCGGGCCGCCCGGCCCGGTGCAGGTCGACACCCGCTACGTGACCGAGGACATGCCCTACGGCCTGGCGTTCATAGAGGCGCTGGGCGCCATCGCCGGCGTGCCCACGCCCGCGACCCGCACCATCGTGGACGCGGCCTCGCTGGTCAACGGCATCGACTTCCGCCGCGAGAACGACTTGCTCGAACCGCTGGGCCTGGCGAACGAAACCGTCGCGGGGCTGCTCGCGCGGCTGTGATGGCAGCGGCCGGAGGCCGCGCACCAACGCCCGCACGGGGCGTATCACTGGCCCGAATCTCGCATGCCACAATGGTTTTCCGACCACAGGGACCGGCATGGGCACCAGCGACAAGAGCAGCGACAAAGGCGGCAGCGAATGGTGGCGCGGCGCGGTGATCTACCAGATCTACCCGCGCAGCTTCAGCGACAGCAACGGCGACGGCATCGGAGACCTGCCCGGCATCACGGCCCGGCTCGACCACGTGGCGGCGCTGGGCGTCGATGCGGTCTGGGTCTCGCCCTTCTTCCGTTCGCCGATGAAGGACTTCGGCTACGACGTGTCCGACTACCGCGCGGTCGATCCGCTGTTCGGCACGCTGGCCGACTTCGACGCCATGCTCGCGCGCATGCATGCGCTGGGCCTGAGGCTCATCATCGACCAGGTGCTCTCGCACACTTCCGACCAGCACGCCTGGTTCGCCGAAAGCCGCAGCTCCCGCGACAACCCCAAGGCCGACTGGTACGTGTGGGCCGACCCCAAACCCGACGGCACGCCGCCCACCAACTGGCTGTCGGTGTTCGGCGGCTCGGCCTGGCAATGGGATGCGCGGCGGCGGCAGTACTACCTGCACAGCTTTCTTGCCGAACAGCCCGACCTGAACTTCCATTGCGCCGAGGTGCAGGAGGCCTTGCTCGGCGAAGTGCGCTTCTGGTGCGAGCGCGGCGTCGACGGCTTCCGCTTCGACGCCTGCAACCACCAGTTCCACGACGCGCTGCTGCGCGACAACCCGCCGGCCTCGCTCGCGTCGATCGACGAGGTCAGCACGGTGCGCGCCGACAACCCGTATGCGATGCAGCAGCACCTGTATGACAAGAGCCAGCACGAGAACCTGGCGTTTCTCGAAAACCTGCGCCGGCTGCTCGACGGCTACGGCGCGGTGGCGCTGGGCGAGGTCGGCGACGAGAACGCGCCGCCCGTCATGGCGCAATACACCGAGAGCGGCAAGCGCCTGCACCTGGCCTACAGCTTCAGCCTGCTCACGGCCGACCACAGCCCCGGGCACCTGCGCCACCAGGTGGAAGCACTCGATGGCGCGCTGGCGCCCGCCGGCGGCTGGGGCTGCTGGGCCGTGTCGAACCACGACGTGCCGCGCGTCGCCACCCGCTGGAGCGGCGGCGCACCCGCCGACACGCGCCGCGACCGCCTCTGGCTGATGCTGCTGCTCACGCTGCGCGGCAGCGCCAGCATCTACCAAGGCGAGGAACTCGGCCTGCCCGAGGCCGAGGTGCCGTTCGAACTCCTGCAAGACCCTTACGGCCGGGCGTTCTGGCCCGAATTCAAGGGCCGCGACGGCTGCCGCACGCCGATGCCCTGGACCGACGAGGCGCCGCACGGCGGCTTCACCGCCGGCACGCCCTGGCTGCCGGTGTACGGCCCGCACCTGCCGCTGGCCGTTGCGCGGCAGGCCGACGACCCGGGCTCGATGCTCGCCTTCAGCCGCGCCCTGCTGCGCTGGCGCCGCACGCAGCCGCTGCTGCGCACCGGCGGCATCGCCTTCATCGACGCGCCCGAGCCCCTGCTGCATTTCGAGCGCACCGACGGGAACCAATCGCTCCACGCGATCTTCAACCTGGGAAGCGCGCCGGTGTCGATGTCCTTGCCCGATGGATTGCAGCCTCTCGTCGGACAACCGCTCGCGCCGACCGCCGCCGTGCAGAGCATCGGTGAAAAGCGCATGCTGGTGCTGGCGCCCTATGGCGTCTTCATCGGCATGCCCGCCGAAGAAGGAATGAGCTGACCGCCATGCCCCTGAAGCCGTTGTCCGAATCCGAAGTCCGCGCGCTCATGCGCGCCGAACACGGCGATCCGTTCGCCGTGCTGGGGCCGCACGAGACTGCCGAGGGCCTGGAGGTGCGCGCGCTTCTGCCCGGCGCGCAGCGCGTGGCGGTGGTGCATTCGCGCACCGGCTGGCCGCTGTCGATTCTTTCGCGCCACGGCGAGTCGGACCTGTTCAGCGGACTGGTGCCGGCGGCCGAGGCCCGCATGGGCTATTCGTTCCAGATCGACTGGGACGCCCACACCTCTCGGCTCGAGGACCCCTACCGCTTTCCGTTCGTGCTCGGCGATACCGACGTCTGGCTGCTGGCCGAGGGCACGCACCTGCGGCCGTGGGAGCGGCTGGGCGCGCACCTGCGCGAGATGAACGGCGTCAAGGGCGTGGCCTTCGCGGTCTGGGCGCCAAACGCGCGGCGCGTGTCGGTGGTCGGCGACTTCAACAACTGGGACGGCCGGCGCCACATGATGCGGCTGCGCCGCGAGTGCGGCGTGTGGGAAATCTTTGCGCCGCACGTGACGGTGGGCGATGCCTACGAGTTCGAGATTCTTTCGGCGCACGGCGAAGTGCTGCGCAAGGCCGACCCGTTCGCGTTCTCGGCACAGCTGCGGCCAGACACCGCCTGCGTGGTGCAGCCGCTGCCGGCCGCAGTCAAGATGCCCGAAGGCCGCGCCGAGGCCAACGGCCGCCATGCGCCGATCAGCATTTATGAAGTGCACCTGGGCTCGTGGCGCCGCAAGAACAACGGCCACGAGTGGCTCGACTACCGCGAGCTGGCCGACACGCTGGTGCCCTATGCGCGCGACATGGGCTTCACGCACATCGAGCTGCTGCCGATCAGCGAGCATCCGTTCGACGGCTCCTGGGGCTACCAGCCGATCGGCCTGTACGCGCCGACCTCGCGCTTCGGCACGCCGGGCGACTTCCGCCATTTCGTCGAGGCCGCGCATGCGGCGGGGCTGGGCGTGATCTTGGACTGGGTGCCAGCGCATTTCCCGACCGACGCGCACGGCCTCGGCAGCTTCGACGGCACCGCGCTTTATGAGTACGCCGACCCGCGCGAGGGCTTCCACAACGACTGGCAGACGCTGATCTTCAACTACGCGCGCACCGAGGTGCGCAACTACCTCGTCGGCAATGCCCTCTACTGGCTGGAGCGCTACGGCGTGGACGGCCTGCGCGTGGACGCGGTGGCCTCGATGCTCTACCGCGACTACAGCCGCAAGGCGGGCGAGTGGATACCCAACACCTTCGGCGGACGCGAGAACCTCGAAGCCATCGACTTCCTTCGGCGCATGAACCGCGTGGTGGGCGTCGAGCGGCCCGGCGCGGTGACGCTGGCAGAGGAGTCGACCAGCTTCCCCGGAGTGACCCGCCCGCCGGAAGACGGCGGCCTGGGCTTTCACTACAAGTGGAACATGGGGTGGATGAACGACACCCTGGCGTATGCGGGCACCGACCCGGTCTACCGCAAGCACCACCACCAGAAGATCACCTTCGGGCTGATGTATGCGCACAGCGAAAACTTCGTGCTGCCGCTGTCGCACGACGAGGTGGTGCACGGCAAGGGTTCGCTGATCGGGCGCATGCCGGGGGACGAGTGGCAGAAGTTTGCCGGGCTGCGCAACCTGTATGGCTACCTCTGGGCGTATCCCGGCAAGAAGCTGTTGTTCATGGGGGGCGAGTTCGCGCAGTACGCCGAATGGAATGCGGACTGCAGCCTGGACTGGCATCTGCTGGAGCACGCGGCGCATCAGGGCGTGCGGCGGCTGGTGCGCGACCTGAACAACGTGTACCGGCATTTTCCGGCGCTGCACGAGCTCGATCATGACGGCGACGGGTTCGAGTGGATCGTGCATGACGATGCGGATCAGTCGGTGTTTGCCTTTGTTCGGAGGGCTCGTGACGGGGCGTTCGTCATTGCTGTCTGCAACTTCACGCCTGTGCCTCGGGTTGGGTACCGGTTGGGGGTTCCGTTTGCTGGCTCTTATCGGGAGATCATCAATACGGATGGGGCTGTGTATGGGGGGAGTGGGGTTGGCAACGGGGTTGTCGAAAGCTCTGCCGTCGAGTGGCATGGGAAGGCGGACTCTGTTTGTGTCAGCTTGCCGCCTCTGGGTACTGTGATGTGGGTGTTGGTTTGATGTTTTTGGGTGTTTGTTTTCCGGGGCCGGGTCTCGGCCCGGCGGCCGAGCTACTTTTCTTTGCTTCGCCAAAGAAAAGTAGGCAAAAGAAAGGCGACCCTGCTGTCTGCGACCCTTCGCTTCGCTACGGGCAACCTGCGGTGCTCGACGTAGACGGGGGTCCGCAGAACTCGCTTCGCTCAAACAGCTGCGGCCCTGATCCCGCCTACGTCTGCGCTCCTCGGCGCAGCCAGAAGGGGGTTGGAAACCGAACACGCCATCGCTGCGCTCGGCGCGAACGGCGCAGCCGCGCAGCGGCTGCGCCACATAGGGCCGAGCGAAGCAAAGGCCAGTGTCGGTTCCCGCTCCCACCCCTCTGGCTGCGCCGAGGAGCGCAGCGTTTCGCGGATCAGGGCTCGCAGCTGTTTGAGCGAAGCGAGTTCTGCGAGACCCCGCGAAACGCGAGCACCGCAGGTTGCCCCGTAGCGAAGCGAAGGGGTCGCAGACAGTGGGGTCGCCTTTTCTTTGCTTACTTTCTTTTGGCGAAGCAAAAGAAAGTGAGTCGCCCGCCGGGGCGAGTCCCGGCCCCGGGCAGCAAGCCCCCTGCAAGGCAAAAACAATGCTGAGCCCAGGCCACCCCTTCCCCCTGGGCGCAACCCCCACGAAGCAAGGCGTCAACTTCGCTCTGGCAGCGCCAGCAGCCCAAGCCGTGGAGCTGTGCATCTTCGATGCCACAGGCAAGAACGAACAGCAGCGACTGAAACTGTCGGCACAGACAGACGGCATCTGGCACGGCCTCCTCCCCAACGGGAAGCCGGGCCTGGTCTACGGCTATCGTGTGCACAGCCCTTGGTTACCCCACGAGGGAAAGCGCTTCAATCCCTGCAAGCTCCTGCTCGACCCATATGCGCGCGAGATCGTCGGCAGCTACGACGGCAGCGACATCTTTCTGGGCCACGATCCGGCGAGCCCCGCCGAACGGGACACCCGCGACAACGCCAGCGTCGCCCTGAAAGCCCGCGTCGCCGCGCCCTCCAACGCGCCGGCCGCCCCGGGCCACGCCCGCATCGCGGCAGGTGACCGCGTCCTCTACGAACTGCACGTCAAGGGCCAGACAAAGCTGCACCCTGCCGTGCCCGCCCCCCTTCGAGGCAGCTATGCGGGACTGGCCGAACCCGCCGTGCTCGACCATCTTCAGCGCCTGGGCGTCACCACCCTGAGCCTCATGCCCGTGCAGCACCGCGCAGACGAACAGCGCCTGCTGCACATGGGCCTGAGCAACTACTGGGGCTACAGCACCATCGGCTGGTTCGCGCCCGAAGCCCGCTACTGGAGCGGCCGCCCCGGCACCACGCCCGCCGGCGAGTTCCGGGCGATGGCCGACGCGATCCACGCGCGCGGCATGGAACTGGTGATCGACGTCGTCTACAACCACAGCGCCGAGACCGACGAATTCGGCCCCACCCTCTCGCTGCGCGGCATCGACAACGCCCTGTACTACCGCCTGCGCCCCGACGACGGCGCGCTCTACGAGAACTGGGCCGGCACCGGCAACTGCCTCGACCTGACCGAGCCGCGCGTGCTGCAACTGGTAATGGACAGCCTGCGCTTCTGGGCCTGCGAGATGGGTGTCGACGGCTTCCGCTTCGACCTGGCGCCGGTGCTCGGCCGCGGTGCGAAGAACAACAACGGCTTCGACCCGCGCGCGCCCTTCTTCGCGGCCATTGCGCAAGACCCGGTGCTGTCTCGCACGCTGCTCATCGCCGAGCCCTGGGACCTGGGCCCCGGCGGCTATCGCCTGGGCGAATTCCCGCCCGGCTGGCTCGAGTGGAACGACCGCTACCGCGACACCCAGCGCGGCTTCTGGCTGCGGCAGGACCACGAGGGCGACGGAAAGGCCGGCCTGGGCGACTTCGCGCAGCGCTTCACCGCGTCGAGCACGCAGTTCGCGCACGATGGCCGCGCGCCGAGCGCCAGCGTCAACTTCATCACCGCGCACGACGGCTTCACGCTGCGCGACCTCGTCAGCTACGACGAGCGCCACAACCTCGCGAACGGGGAAGGCAACCGCGACGGCCACGGCCACAACCTGAGCAACAACTGCGGCGTCGAGGGCCCGAGCGACGACCCCGGCGTGCTGGCCCTGCGCGAGCGGCTGCGGCGCGCGCTGCTGGCCACGCTGATGCTCTCCCAGGGCACGCCGATGCTGCTGGCCGGCGACGAACTGGGCCACACCCAGCAAGGCAACAACAACGCCTACTGCCAGGACAACGAGACCACCTGGCTCGCCTGGATCGGCGCCGCGTCCGACCCCGCGAGCGACGCGGCCCGCATGAGCGCCTTCGTGGCGCGGCTGGCGGCGCTGCGGCGCGAAGCCCCGGCGCTGCGCAGCGCGCGCTGGTGGCCGGCCGAGCCGCCCGAAGGCACGCCGCCCGGCATCCGCTGGCTGCGCCCCGACGGCGAACCGATGACACCCGCCGACTGGCAGACAGGCACGGCCCTTGCAATCCTCTTTGCCGGGAGCGATGCATCGGATGAAGCAAGCGGAAAACAAAGCGCATGGCTGGTGATGGTGAACGCGGGGCCGGACACCGTGCAGTTCAGGCTGCCAGGGGGCGGCTGGCGCCTGTGCCTGTCCACCGACCCCGGCCACGACCCGGGGAACCTGGCGCGGCCGCTCGACGGCACGGCGCAGGTGCCTTTCTCGAGCCTCGGAATTGCAAGAACGTAGAAGCCAGCCGCAGGGCGCGGTGCTAGTCTCGATGCAGAAACTCTGACGGCGGATGAATTCCAACAATCGAACGAACGGAGACTTCAGGATGGACAACCTCGCACCCCAAGCGCCACAGCAACCGCAGCAAGAGCTGCAGGCCCACCAGCTGGTCCGCCGCACCATCGCCCTGGTGCTGGCCGGCGGACGCGGCTCCCGCCTGAAGCAGCTGACCGACCGCCGCGCCAAGCCGGCGGTGTACTTCGGCGGCAAGTTCCGCATCATCGATTTCGCGTTGTCCAACTGCCTGAACTCCGGCATCCGGCGCATGGCGGTGGTCACGCAGTACAAGTCGCATTCGCTCATGCGCCATCTGCAGCGCGGCTGGAGCTTCCTGCGGGCCGAGCTCAACGAGATGGTCGACGTGCTGCCCGCGCAGCAGCGCGTGGGCGACGAGCACTGGTACCGCGGCACGGCCGACGCGGTGTTCCAGAACCTCGACATCATCCAGACCCGCTCCACGCCGCACGACTACGTCGTGGTGCTGGCCGGCGACCACATCTACAAGATGGACTACTCGATCATGGTCAAGGACCACGCCGAGCGCGGCCTGGGCTGCACCGTCGGCTGCATCGAGGTGCCGCGCATGGAGGCCACCGCCTTCGGCGTGATGCACGTGGACGGCGACCGCAAGGTCACGGCCTTCCTGGAAAAACCCACCGACCCGCCGGCCATGCCCGGCAAGCCGGACGTGGCACTGGCCAGCATGGGCATCTACGTGTTCGATTCCAGCTACCTCTATCGCTTGCTGGAGGAAGACAGCAAGGACCCGAACTCCGACCACGACTTCGGCAAGGACATCATCCCGCGCGCCGTGGCGGAGGGCCGCGCGCTGGCGCATCCGTTCGGCATGTCGTGCGTGACCCGCGCCATGCGCGGCGGCGACAGCCCGACCTACTGGCGTGACGTGGGCACGATCGATGCCTTCTGGGCAGCCAACCTCGATCTGGCCTCGATCACCCCGGAGCTCGACATCTATGACACCAATTGGCCCATCTGGACCTACCAGCGCCAGTTGCCGCCAGCCAAGTTCGTGTTCGGGCGCGACGGCAAGCCCGGCCTCACGACCAACACCATCGTCTCCGGCGGCTGCATCGTGTCGGGGTCGTCGGTGAGCGACTCGGTGCTGTTCTCGGGCGTGCGCATCCATTCGTTCTGCACGATCTCGCAGGCGGTGCTGCTGCCCGACGTCGAAGTGGGACGCGGCTGCCGCCTGAGCAAGGTGGTCATCGACCGCGCCTGCGTGATCCCCGACGACATGGTGATCGGCGAGGACGCCGAGGCCGACGCCGCGCGCTTCGAGCGCACCGAGAGCGGCGTGGTGCTGGTCACGCGCGAAATGCTCAAGCGGCTTGCGCCTGCCTGATACCCACCTTCATCCAGCCTCCCGATGCGAATCCTGCAAGTCAGCGCCGAACTCTTCCCCCTGCTCAAGACGGGCGGCCTGGCCGACATCGCCGGCGCCCTGCCGCTGGCGCTCATGGCCGAAGGACAGGACACGCGCGTGCTGCTGCCGGGCTTTCCGGCCATCACCCAGGGCGTGCGCGAACTGGCGCCCGTGGCCGGGTTCGACGCCCCCTGGGGCGAGCGCTTCGCGCTGCGGCTCGGGCGCGTGGCGGTCGACGGCACGCCGGGCATCCCGGCCTACGTGATCGATGCGCCCGCGCTCTACGACCGGCCCGGCAACCCGTACGAAGACAACTCGCGCCAGCCCTACGGCGACAACCACCGGCGCTTCGCGCTGCTGGGCTGGGCGGCGGCGCGGCTCGCGCAGGGGCTGGATCCGTCCTGGCAGCCCGAGGTGGTGCATGCGCACGACTGGCACGCCGCGCTGGCGCCGGCCTACCTGCACTTCGCGCGCGAGGCCAGCCAGATGGGCGCATCGCGCGTTGGCAGCGTGTTCACGGTGCACAACCTGGCCTACCAGGGCCTCTTCGCGCCGTGGAACTTCGCGGACCTCGGGTTGCCCGGCCCCGCGTTCCAGATGAACGGCATCGAGTACCACGGCCAGGTCTCGTTCATGAAGGGTGGCCTGTGCTACGCCGACCGGCTCACCACGGTGAGCCCGACTTACGCGCTCGAGATCCAGACGCCCGAGCAGGGCTGCGGGCTCGACGGCCTGCTGCGCCAGCGCAGCGGCGTGCTGAGCGGCATCCTCAACGCGGTCGACGACCAGGTCTGGAACCCGGCGACCGATCCTGCGCTGGTGCAGGGCTATCACACGCCCGAAGGCCGCCACATGGCCGGCAAGGCGCGCTGCAAGTCGGTGCTGCAGCACCAGCTGGGGTTGGCCGAGCGGCCGGACGCGCCGCTTTTCATCCTGGTGAGCCGCCTTACCGAGCAGAAAGGCCTGCGGCTGGTGCTCGACGGCCTGGACTCGCTGCTCGCCCAGGGCGGCCAGCTCGCTCTGCTGGGCAGCGGCGAGGGCTGGCTCGAAGATGCCTTCAGGCAGCGCGCGGCGGCCGCGCCGCAATCGGTCAGCGTGACCATCGGCTACAACGAGGCGCTTGCGCACCAGCTCTTCGGCGCGGGCGACGTGACGCTGGTGCCCTCGCTCTTCGAGCCCTGCGGCCTCACTCAGATGTACGGCCTGAAGTACGGCAGCCTGCCGCTGGTGCGCCGCGTCGGCGGGCTGGCCGACACGGTGGTCGACAGCACGCTCGAAGACCTCGCCAGCGGCGAGGCCACCGGCTTCGTGTTCGATCGCTTCGAGGTGGCCGACTACGAACGCGCCGTGCGCCGCGCCTTCGCGCTCTACCAGCGCGCACCGGACTGGCGGCGCGTGCGCGGCAACGCGATGCGGCGGCCGGCCGACTGGGCTACCGCGGCTGCGCAGTACATCGATGTCTATAGGCAGGCGCCGGGATGAATGCCTGTCTTTCTACTTGTCGGGACTTGTGCCGTTCGGGGGGCGCTCACGCCGACAGGGGACATTCGCGGAGGGGAGTACCCGGTGCCCTGTGCACACACCCCGAACGCCTCCTGACGGCAAATCAGACACACCAACACCCACCCAAAGAGCGCCAACCATGACGATCAAAGACTTCGCCTACGACCACCCCGACCGCGACGTCGCGGCCTTCAAGCGCGCGGTGGCCAACAAGCTGATCTACGCCGTCGGCAAGGACCCTGTCGCGGCCAGCCAGGACGACTGGCTCAACGCCACCTCGCAGGCGGTGCGCGACCAGCTCGTCGAACGCTGGATGATGACCACGCGCGCCAACTACGCGCAGGACCTCAAGCGTGTCTATTACCTGTCGATGGAATTCCTCATCGGGCGCACCTTCACCAACGCGCTGCTGGCCGTGGATTTGTACGACACCGTGCGCGAGGCGCTGGCCGACTTCGGCGTCGACATGGACGCGCTGGCCGAGCGCGAGCCCGACGCGGCCCTGGGCAACGGCGGCCTGGGCCGGCTCGCGGCCTGCTTTCTCGATTCGATGGCCACGCTCGGCGTGCCGGGCATGGGCTACGGCATCCGCTACGAGTACGGCATGTTCCGCCAGCGCATCGTCGACGGCCAGCAGGTCGAGACGCCCGACTACTGGCTCACGCGCGGCAACCCCTGGGAGTTCCAGCGGCCCGAGGTGAACTACCGGGTGCGCTTCGGCGGCCACGTGCAAAAGCGCGAGGGCGCCAATGTGCCGCCCGGCGCGGTCGACTGGGTCGACACGCACGACGTGCTGGCCGTGGCCTACGACACCATCATCCCGGGCTACGGCACGCAGGCCACCAACACGCTGCGGCTGTGGTCGGCGCGCGCCACCGAGGAAATCGACCTCTCGGCCTTCAACCGCGGCAACTACATGGGCGCGGTCGAGAGCAAGAACCAGTCGGAGAACGTGTCGCGCGTGCTCTACCCCGACGACTCCACGCCCTCGGGGCGCGAGCTGCGGCTGCACCAGGAGTACTTCTTCTGCAGCGCCAGCATGCAAGACCTGCTGCGCCGCTACCTGCGCAACCACACGACCTTCGACCAGCTCTCCGAAAAGGTCAGCATCCACCTGAACGACACCCACCCGGTGCTCGCCGTGCCCGAACTCATGCGGCTGCTGCTGGACCAGCACGGCATGCCGTGGGACGAAGCCTGGGCGCACACGCAGAAGGTGTTCAGCTACACCAACCACACGCTGATGCACGAGGCCCTGGAGACCTGGCCGGTCGAGATGCTGGGCCGCATCCTGCCGCGGCACCTGCAGATCATCTACGACATGAACGCGCGGTTCCTGGCCACCGTCGCGCAGAAGCTGGGCAACGACGTCGAGCTGATGCGCAGGCTCTCGCTGGTGGACGAGACCGGCGAGCGGCGCGTGCGCATGGCCTATGTGGCGGTGCTGGCGAGCCACTCGGTCAACGGGGTGTCGGGGCTGCACTCGGAGCTGATGAAGCAGTCGATCTTCTCGGACTTCGCCAAGCTCTTTCCCGAGCGCTTCAACAACAAGACCAATGGCGTCACGCCGCGCCGCTGGCTGGCGCAGGCCAACCCGCCGCTGGCGGCGCTGCTCGACCAGCGCATCGGCAAGGGCTGGCGGCGCGACCTGTCGCAACTGGAGGCGCTCAAGCCGATGGCCGCGCAGCCCGCCTTCGTGCGCGCCTTCCGACATGCCAAGCGCGAGAACAAGCTGCGGCTGGCCAACTGGGTCGAGCAGCACCTGAAGATCGACCTCGACACCGACGCGATGTTCGACGTGCAGGTCAAGCGAATCCACGAATACAAGCGGCAGCTGCTCAACGTGCTGCACGTGGTGGCGCGCTACCACCGCATCCTCGACGCGCAGGCCGCGGGTGTGCCAGTCGACATGGTGCCGCGCGTGGTGGTGTTCGCGGGCAAGGCCGCTTCGGCCTATGTGACGGCCAAGCTGGTGATCCGGCTCATCAACGACGTGGCCAGCACCATCAATGCCGACCCGCGCGTGGGCAAGCTGCTGAAAGTGGTGTTCCTGCCGAACTACAGCGTGAGCCTGGCCGAAATCATCATGCCGGCGGCCGACCTGTCGGAGCAGATCTCGACCGCGGGCACCGAGGCCTCTGGCACCGGCAACATGAAGTTCGCGCTCAACGGCGCGCTGACCATCGGCACGCTGGACGGCGCCAACGTGGAAATGCGCGAGAACGTGGGGCCGGAGAACATCTTCATCTTCGGCAACACCACGCCCGAGGTGGCGGACATCCGCGCACGCGGCTACCAGCCGCGCGACATCTACGAAGGCAACGCCGAACTCAGGCGCGTGCTCGACGCGATCCGCGACGGTGCTTTCTCGCCAGGCGAGCCGGCGCGCTACCAGGGCATCTACGACGCGCTGGTGAACTGGGGCGACCACTACCTGCTGCTGGCGGACTATGCGAGCTACGTGGCGAAGCAGGCCGAGGTGGATGCGCTGTATCGCGATTCGGATGCGTGGACGCGGATGGCTGTTCTGAACGTGGCGGGGATGGGCGCGTTTTCATCGGACCGCACGATTGCGCAGTACGCGCATGAGATCTGGCATACCAAGCCGGTCGTGCTGGGCTGAACCACCTTCGAGGCAACACGCCATGGCATATGCCCGGATGAAAGTCCACACGGCCGCACTGCTCGCGGCACTGGCCCTGTGCACGGTCGCGCACGCCCAGAAGGGCACCCCGCGGGAGCACACTTGGCAACGCAGCACCACGGCGGGCCAGGAGGTGCGCATATTCACCTACGTGCAGCAACGCTCCGATTGCAGCCAGGGACCCGATCCGGTCGTCACCATCCGCACGAAGCCCGCGCACGGCACCGTGAGCGTGCGACCGGGCTCCGTCACCGTCGGCCCGCCGCGGTTCGGCGCGGTCGATTGCAGCGGCCGTACGTTGTCGGGGCAAGGCATCTGGTTCGTGCCGGAAGCGGGATTCAGCGGAACCGACCAGTTCGACTACGAGGTGCAGTTCACCAACGGCGTGGCGCACGACACTGCCATGGTCGAGGTCAAGCCCTGATGCTTCGACGCGCGCGCGGGGCGTTCAGCGTTTGGCGGGCACGGTGGGATCGGTAGCCGGCTGCGGCGCGTCGGTGACGAAGCCGATGCGGCTCAGGCCCGCCTTGTTGGCGATGCCCATCAGCACCACCACCTTGCCGTAGGGCACGGTCTGGTCGGCGCGCAGCTGCACCTCGGTGTCCTTGCTGTCGGCGGCGGCCTTCTCGAAGCGGTCGGCCAGTTCCTCGTCGGTCACGGCCTGGTCGTTGAAGAAGACCTTGCCGGAGGCGTCGACCGACACGCTCACGAACTTGGGCGTGTCGTTGGGCTGGCCCGCGTCGGTCTGCGGGAGGTCGAGCTTGATCGAGCTGGCCATCAGCGGCGCGGTGATGATGAAGATCACCAGCAGCACCAGCATCACGTCGACCAGCGGCGTCACGTTGATGTCGGACAGCGGCCGCTGCGCGCCGCCGCCCATTGCGCGTCCGCCGCCTGCGGCGCCGCTGCCCAGTGAAGTACGACCGAAGGCCATGGTGGTGCCTCGTGCGTTGGTTGCCGGCGGGTCAGACCGGCATCGGCCGCGCGGGTGGCGGCGCGGCGGGCTTCGGCAGCTCGCCGAAACTGCCCAGCAGGTCGTGGGCGAAGCCTTCGAGCTCGGCTTCGATGCGGCCGATGACACGGCCGAACACGTTGTAGGCCAGCACTGCCGGAATGGCCACGGCCAGGCCGAATGCCGTCATGACCAGCGCTTCGCCGACCGGCCCCGCGACCTTGTCGATGGTGAAGCCGCCGGTCTGGCCCGCGATGCCCGACAGCGCGCGGTAGATGCCCCAGACAGTGCCCAGCAGCCCCACGAAAGGCGCGGTGGCGCCCACGGTGGCGAGCAGGATCTGGCCGGCCTGCAGGCGCCGCAGCGCGCCGTGCAGCGCATTGCGCAGGACGCGGGTCAGGCGCTGGTTGCGGTCGACCGCGGCGCCCAGCGTGCCCTCGGGCGCGCTGGCGGCCACGCCGCGGATGGCCGACACCGCCGGCAGCACCAGCGTCGCGCGGTCGAAGGCCCGGAGTTTCTGCTCGGCGTCGGCCAGCGTGGCCGATTGCCAGAAGGCGGCGATGCTGCGCAGCACGTCGCGCGTGCCGCCGCGCAGCAGCCAGGCCTTCCAGAGAATGATGACCCAGCTCGCGATCGACATCGCCAGCAGCAGCGCAGCCACCGAACGGCTGACGCCGTCGCCATGGGTCAGCAGTTCGAGCACGCTCATCGGCGGTCCTTTGGTTTTTTAGCGCAGGCCCAGCACGTCGTACATGTCGAACAGGCCGGCGCGCTGTTCGGCCAGGAAGCGCACCGCGCGCAGGCTGCCCTGGGCATAGGTGACGCGGCTCGACGACTTGTGGGTGATCTCGATGCGTTCGCCGGTACCCGCGAACAGCACGGTGTGGTCGCCCACGATGTCGCCGCCGCGGATGGCCGAGAAGCCGATGGTGGAAGGGTCGCGCTCGCCTGTGATGCCTTCGCGGGCGTAAACGGCGCAGTCCTTGAGGTCGCGGCCCAGCGCGTCGGCAATGACTTCGCCCATCTTGAGCGCGGTGCCCGAGGGCGCGTCGACCTTGTGGCGGTGGTGCGCCTCGATGATCTCGATGTCGTAGCCGGTCGACATGGCCTTGGCCGCCATCTCGAGCAGCTTGAGGGTGACGTTGACGCCCACGCTCATGTTGGGCGCCATCATGATGGCGATGTCCTTGGCGATCTCGGCGATCTCGGCCTTCTGCGCGTCGCTGAAGCCGGTGGTGCCGATGACGGCCTGCACGCCCAGTTCGCGGCACACAGCGAGGTGCGCGAGCGTGCCTTCGGGGCGGGTGAAGTCGATGAGCACCTGCGCATCCTTCAGGCCCGCGCGCAGGTCGGACACGATGGACACGCCGCTGTCGAAGCCCAGGAAGCCGCCGGCATCGGCGCCGAGCGCCGGGCTGCCCGCGATGTCGAGCGCGCCGGCCAGGCGAAGGTCGGGCGTGTTGCGCACGGCCTCGATCAACATGTGGCCCATGCGGCCCGATGCCCCGGCGATGGCGACACGGCGCGGCGCGGAGGCGGAACTTGAGGAAGAAGTGGAAATGGATTCGGTCACGCGGATTCAGTCTTCGAAATGGCCAATGGCATGCATGGACTCGGGACGGACGCCGCCTGACTCGGCGGGCGCCGCCCGCTGTTTTCTTCTGTCGCTTCGGCTCGTTGCCGCAGCACGCTCAGCGCGTGGCTTCGAGCGGAGGGTAGGCGGCCGGCAGCGGCGGCAGGCTGGCCGACGGCGAAGAGGTGGCGCTGTCGGCCTTCTTCTCGTCCTTGGAGGGAGCGAATTTCTTGAGGTCGTCCTCGGATGCCTCGAGCGTGGGCACCTTGCCGGACTTCTTGCGGGTGTCCAGCGTGGCGACGAAGTCTTCCTCGCTGGGCATCTCGTCGCCTTCGAAGCGGTCCATCAGTTCGCCGTTGAAGAACACGGTCAGGTGGCGTTCCTGCGGTTCCACGCCCTGGCGGCGGATGGTGAAGACGTAATCCCAGCGGTTGTTGTGGAAAACGTCGCTCAGCAGCGAGGTGCCGAGGATTTCACGCACCTGCTGGCGCGACATGCCGGGCTTGAGCGCCGCGACCTGTTCCTTCGAGACGAAATTGCCCTGCACCACTTCGACTTTGTAGGGAGTGACGGCCGTCAGGGCGTCACGCGTGCGCTCGCTGAAACCGCTGCAGGCACCGAGGCCGAGCGTCGCGGCGATGGCGGCGACCAGCAGCCAGGGACGGCGTTGGAGAATGGCAGGCATGGGAGGAAGGGGGGGTAGCGATATGATCGGCCATTGTAGCGGCTGCCCTTTTCAGGGCCTTTGCCGCAGCCCAGGGCGCAGGAATCAACATGGCCAACATCGACGAACTCAAGAATACCGGCCTCAAGGCCACATTGCCACGGCTGAAGATCCTCGAGATCTTCCAGACCGGCAGCCAGCGGCACATGACCGCGGAAGACGTGTTTCGCGTGCTTCTGAACGAACACTCCGACATTGGCCTGGCCACCGTCTACCGGGTGCTGACCCAGTTCGAACAGGCCGGCATCCTCGAGCGCAGCCACTTCGAGAGCGGCAAGGCCGTCTACGAACTGAACGAAGGCACGCACCATGACCACCTGATCTGCACCTCTTGCGGCAAGGTCGAGGAGTTCTACGACGCGGAGATCGAACGCCGCCAGCAGATGATCGCAAAGGACAAGGGCTGGATCCT
The DNA here is from genome assembly GCF_965279555.1 of Variovorax sp. Classification (NCBI taxonomy): domain Bacteria; kingdom Pseudomonadati; phylum Pseudomonadota; class Betaproteobacteria; order Burkholderiales; family Comamonadaceae; genus Variovorax; species Variovorax sp. The sequence goes on from NZ_OZ257247.1 coordinate 4,664,083, forward strand.
GCAGGACCACGCCATGTCGCTCTACGGTCTTTGCGGAGATTGCGCCAAGAAGCGCTGAACCCGCACCTGTTCCTGCAACAGGAAGCAAAAGAAAAGGGGCGCATTGCCCCTTTTTTGCTTTCAGTCGCTGTCGCGGGCGTTTTCCATCGCCTTGTGGTGGCGTGCCACGAAATCGGCATAGGTGTCGATGCCGCGCAGCTGCAGGATGGAGTTGCGCACTGCCGCTTCCACCAGCACGGCGATGTTCCGCCCCGCCACCACCTGGATGATGACCTTGCGCACCGGGATGCCCAGCACGTCCTGCGTGAGCGGCGCCGAGGGCATGCGTTCGTAGTCGCGCTCGAAGCTGTCGCGCCGCACCAGGTGCACGATGAGCTTGAGCCGCATCTTCCGGCGCACCGCCGTCTCGCCGAAGATCGCGCGGATGTCCAGCAGGCCGATGCCGCGCACCTCCAGCAGGTTCAGCAGCAGATCGGGGCAGCGCCCCTCGATGGTGTTCTGGTTGATGCGGTAGAGGTCGACCGCGTCGTCGGCCACGAGGCCGTTGCCGCGCGAGATCAGCTCCAGGCCCAGCTCGCTCTTGCCCAGGCCCGACTCGCCCGTGATCATCACGCCCATGCCCAGGATGTCCATGAACACGCCGTGCATCGAGGTGCGCTCGGCGAAGTGCTTGGACAGGTAGGCACGCAGCAGGTCGATCACGAAGGCCGACGATTCGCGCGTGGCAAAGAGCGGCAGCTGCGCGCGCTCGCAGATCGACAGCAGCTCGTCGGGAGCGGCCTGGCCGTCGGCCAGCACCAGCATTGGCGGCTCCAGCGTGACGATGCGGGCAATGCGGCGGGCGCAGTCTTCCTGGCTGCCGCGCGTCAGGTAGGCCACTTCGCGTGCACCCAGTATCTGCACGCGGTACGGATGGATGTAGTTGAGGTAGCCGACCAGGTCGGCCGCCGACTGCGCACGGCTGATGACTTCGGGGTCGAACTGGCGCTCTGACGCCCCGAGCCCGGCGAGCCATTCCCAGCGGAGCGACCCGCGGAACTCCTCGAACATGGCATCGGCGCTGATGACGGTCGGCTTCATGCGTTCAGGAGATGGCGCTCACGCACCAGATTTGGGGCAGGCCAGAATACCGCGGAACCGGCTTTGCCGGGCCGCTGGTATTGCCCCCGGTAGGGGGTTGGCGAAGCGACACGAAGTGCGCGAAGCCTGGGGGCGAGCCACAGGTCAGGCGATTTGAGTGGAGTGCCAGCCGGCAATGAGGCCGTGCAGGGCGGCGGCGTCGGTGCTGGACTTGATCTGCTCGCGCAGGCTGGAGTCGCTCAGCAGCTCGGCGATTTCAGAGAGGATTTCGAGATGCTTCTGCGTGGCCGCTTCGGGCACCAGCAGGAAGATCAGGAGCGCGACGGGCTGTTCGTCGGGGGCATCGAAGCCGATCGGGTTGGCCAGCTGGAACACGGCGGCCATCGGCGCCTTGAGGCCCTTGATGCGGCCATGGGGAATGGCGACGCCGTGGCCCAGGCCGGTGGAGCCGAGGCGCTCGCGCGCAAACAGGCTGTCGGTGATCAGGGCGCGTCCCAGGCCGTGAAGGCTTTCGAACAGCAGACCTGCTTCTTCGAAAGCACGTTTCTTGCTAGTAGCGTCAACGCTCACAAGCACTTGAGCGGGCGGCAGGATGGACGCGAGGCGATTCATGGTGGGTGCAGAGCGGGGGCGATTATGCACCCGCTTGGTAAAAACCCCCAGTCCCCCTATTTACTTTCTGTCTACATGTTGCCCGGAGGCCTCGCCCGCCCTCTGAGCGACGGCAATGCCCCAGCGCAATAGTCGGAAAACAAAAAGCCGCCCGAAGGCGGCTTGTGGGTGGAGCCGGAGGGCTCGGGTCTACATCAGGCGCTTGGGCGCCGCGTGATGGTGGTCTTGCAGGCGGTCCTTGTGACGGACCACCTGGCGGTCGAGCTTGTCGACCAGTTCATCGACCGCAGCGTAGAGATCAGCGTGGCTCGACTCCGCGAACATGTCATTGCCCTTGACGTGAATGTTGCACTCCGCCCTTTGGCGGCGTTCCTTTTCCTTCTGCTTTTCCACCGTGAGGATCACCTTGACATCGACTACCTGGTCGAAATGTCGCGTGATCCGGTCCAGCTTGCTCGTGACGTAGGTGCGCAAGGCAGGTGTGACGTCGAGGTGATGACCGCTGATCGTCAAATTCATGAATGACCTCCTGGAATTGACGGTTGGGGAAATGACCGCACTCCGGAATGGAGCTTGGCCGGCGAAACAGGTGTGTGGGGAAGGGAAAGAGAAGAAGAGACTGGGTAAGAGAAGAAGAAAGCTGGAAGGGTCGATTCACTATGCCCAAGCTGTCACGGTATTGCAATACCAGAGTTGTCCCAAGCTGCGGCCGCACCGCGTGTTTCCCGCGGCACGCTAGCGAATCAATAGCAGCACCCGCGCGCAGGACAGGCGCCGCGGCGTTTCGTTCAAAAGTGTTTCAACAGGAAAGCCCTCGAGACCCTGCCGCCGAGAGGGCCGGCGAACAGGCTCAGCGCCAGGCGGCGCGCATGCGGTTGCGCAGGTCGATCACGGCGGTGGGCGGCGGCACGGCCGGCGGGCGCTCCGGCGGAGGCGGCCAGGTCTGCTGCTCGAAGCCCGCGAGGTCGGCATCGGCAATGAAGCGCGTGCGGTTGGCATACAGATGCCGGTCGCCGCGCGCCGACTGCTGCGTGACGTAGAAGCGCTGCGGCACCAGCAGGTGCAGGTGGTCGCGTGCGCGGGTCATCGCCACGTAGAGCAGGCGGCGTTCTTCTTCCAGCTCGTGCGCGCTCTGCGCCACGTCGGCCGGCAGGCAGCCGTCGACCACATTGATCACATGCACCGAGTTCCACTCCTGCCCCTTGGCCGAATGGATGGTCGAGAGGATCAGGTAGTCCTCGTCGAGCAGCGGCGGCCCCGGGCGGTCGCTGGTGGCCTCGGGCGGATCGAGCGTCAGTTCGGTCAGGAAGCGTTCGCGCGAACCGTAGCCGGCGGCCAGCCGCGAAAGCTGCTCGACGTCGGCGCGCCGCACGCCCGAGGTGTCTTCGTACAGCCGCTCCAGGTGCGGCTGATACCAGGCCATCGCCACCTCCACGTCGGCCGGCCATGCCAGCGAAGGCGAGCGCAGCGCCTCGTAGGCCTTGGCGAAATCGGCCCATTGCTCGCGCGCCGCGGAGGGCGGCACGAAGTCGCGCACTGCGGCCACGGGGTCGGCGGCCTGGTCCATCGCGTCGAGCAGCCGCGTGCCGGTGACGGGCCCGATGCCCGGGATCAGCTGCGTCACGCGAAAGCCCGCCATGCGGCCGCGCGGGTTCTGCGCGAAACGCAGCACTGCGAGCAGGTCCTTCACATGCGAGGCCTCGAGAAACTTGAGCCCGCCGAACTTCACGAACGGGATGTTGCGCCGCGCCAGCTCGAGTTCGAGCGCCGCGCTGTGCGACGAGGTGCGAAACAGCACCGCCTGCGACTTCAGCGCCAGCCCGCCCTCGCGGTGCGCCAGCACCTTGTCGGCCACCCAGCGCGCCTGCTCCGCCTCGTCGGGCACGAGCACCAGCAGCGGCTTGCCGGCCGATGGCTTGTCGGTCCACAGCGTCTTGGCGTGCCGCTCGGCTGCTTGCGCGATGACGCGGTTCGAGGCGTCGAGGATCGGCTGCGTCGAGCGGTAGTTGCGCTCCAGCGTGACCACGCGCGCGTCCTGCGTGAACTGCGACGGGAAGTCGAGGATATTGCGCACCGTGGCGCCCCTGAACGAGTAGATCGACTGCGCGTCGTCCCCCACCACCGTCACGCCGCGCCCGTCGGGCTTGAGCGCCAGCAGGATCGAGGCCTGCAGCAGGTTGGTGTCCTGGTATTCGTCGACCAGCACATGGTCGAAGCGCGCGCCGACGTGCGCTGCCAGCGCGGGCTCGGCGACCATGCCGGCCCAGTAGAGCAGCAGGTCGTCGTAGTCGAGCACGTTCTGCTGCTGCTTGGCCTCGACATAGGCGCCGAACAGCTTCTTCAGCTCGGCTTCCCATTCGCCGCACCAAGGGAACGACTCCCGCAGCACCTCGGCCAGCGGCGCGCGCGTGTTCACGCAGCGCGAGTAGATGGACAGGCAGGTGCCCTTGCGCGGAAAGCGGTTGACGGTGGAAGACAGGCCCAACTCGTGGCGCGCCAGCCCCATCAGGTCTTCGGCATCGCCACGGTCGTGGATGGTGAAGTTCTCGTCCAGCCCGATCTGCGCGGCGTACTCGCGCAGCAGCCGCGCGCCTATGCCATGGAAGGTGCCCGCCCACGGCAGCGAAGGCGGTGCCTCCGACTTCAGCCCCAGCACCTTCGTCAGCACCTGGCCGGCGCGCCGGCCCATTTCCTGCGCGGCGCGGCGCGAGAAGGTCAGCAGCAGCAGGCGCTGCGGATCGACGCCGCCGGCTATCAGGTGCGCCACGCGATGCGCCAGCGTGCTGGTCTTGCCCGACCCGGCACCGGCAATGACGAGCAGCGGCCGCTCGTCGCGCTCGGCAATGGCCGCTCCCACCCCGTGCTCGACCGCCGCGCGCTGCGCGTCGTTGAGCGTGGCCAGCGCGGCGGCCAGGCGCTCGGCCTGGGTCTTCGGGGCGGTGGAAAGAACGGGGAGCGCAGCGGTCTGCATGGGCACGACTTTACTGTATGCCCGTCCAGTCCAGCCACCTTGCTGCCATGTGGCCGGTGACATAATCGCGCCTCGCTGCAACCGGAGACTCTTCCCATGGAAACCGCCCCGTCTCGGCAGCTTTCAACTCCCTTTCACTGACGCGTTTTCTTCACGCACGTCGGGCCCGGGAATTGAAAGCGCCCCTCCCTCGCCCATCGTCCAGTCACCCCCGGGAGTGAGCCAATGCTCAACATCTTTACGCTCGCCAACGGCCGCCTCGTCCAGGAAGAGATCGAGGCGCTCGAAGAGCTTTCCAAGTTCCAGCCGATCTGGGTCGACCTCGAATCGCCCACGCTCGAAGAAAAGCGCTGGATCAAGCAGTACTACGGCCTGTCCATCCCCGAAGACGCGATGGACGAGGACATCGAGGAATCCGCCCGCTTCTACGAGGAAGACAACGGCGAGCTGCACATACGCTCCGACTTCCTGATCGACGACGACGAGAACCCGCGCACCGTGCGCGTCGCTTTCATCCTGAACCAGCACAACACCGACCTGCGCAGCCGCGGCGTGCTGTTCTCGATCCACGACGAGGACGTGCCGGTGTTCCGCCTGCTGCGCATGCGTGCGCGCCGCGCACCGGGGCTTATCGAGGACGCCAAGGAAGTCATGCTCAAGCTGTTCGACGCCGACGCCGAGTATTCGGCCGACACGCTCGAGAACATCTACGACGAACTCGAAGTGGCCGGCAAGAAGGTGCTGTCGGGCAACGTGAGCGACGAGCTGGCCGGCGAGGTGCTCGGTGCCATCGCGCGGCAGGAAGACTTGAACGGCCGCATCCGCCGCAACGTGATGGACACGCGCCGCGCGGTCAGCTTCATGATGCGCAGCAAGATGCTCAACGCCGAGCAGTTCGAAGAGGCGCGCCAGATCCTGCGCGACATCGAGTCGCTGGACAACCACACGGCCTTCCTGTTCGACAAGATCAACTTCCTGATGGATGCGACCGTCGGTTTCATCAACATCAACCAGAACAAGACCATCAAGATCTTCTCGGTGGCCAGCGTGGCGCTGCTGCCGCCCACGCTGATCGCCAGCATCTACGGCATGAACTTCAAGTTCATGCCGGAGCTCGACTGGGCCATGGGCTATCCGTATGCCATCGTGCTGATGGCTGCCAGCGCGCTGGTGCCGATGTGGTACTTCCGCCGGCGCGGCTGGCTCAAGTAGCCGCGTCTTCCGTGGGCAGCGTGGCCAGCCACGCGCCCACCAGCGCGAGGCTGTAGCGGCTCGCCACCTCCACCACGAAGCGCGCGAAGTCGCCATGCGCGGCATCGTCGGCGCGGTCCGAAATGGTGCGCATCGCGGCATACGGCACGCCGTAGTCGTGACACACCTGCGCCATCGCCGCGCCTTCCATCTCGACCGCGAGCGCATCGGGCAGCTCGCGCTGCAAGGCCGCGCTCTCCGCGGTGGTCGATACGAAGCGGTCGCCGCTCACCAGCAGGCCACGGTGCACACGAGGCTGCCAAAGGCTGAATTCGTCCACCGCCTGTTTGCCGACCAAGGCTACTGGGTCACGCAGCACATCGGCCACCACGACCGCCAGCGCGTTGCCGATGGCGGCATCGGCCGCGAAGCGCGCCATGCCCATCAGCGGCACCTCGTGCTTCGGGAAGAGCGGCGAGGCGTCCATGTCGTGCTGCAGCAGTTCGGTGGGCACGACCACGTCGCCCACGTTCACGCCCGGCGCCAATCCACCCGCCACGCCGGTGAACACGATGGCCCGCACGCCGAAGCGCTCGAGCAGCACCGTGGCCGTGACCGCCGCCGCGACCTTGCCGATGCGCGACAGCACCGCGACTACCGGCTGGCCCTGCAGATGGCCCACCCAGAAGTCGCGTCCGGCCACGCGCACACGCTGCTCGTCGGGCATCTGCGCAAGCAGGGCACTCAGCTCCTCGTGCATCGCCGCAACGATGGCGACGGGTGCAACACCGCTCATTCGGCCGCGTCCATCACTTGATGTCTACGCCATAGAAGGTGTGGCGGCCGAAGGGGCTCAGCTTGAAGTCGACCACTTCCTTGCGCACCGGCTTCAGCTGCACCGCGTGGGCGATGGTGAACCACGGCGCCTGCTCCTTGAAGATGACCTGGGCCTTCTTGTAGAGCGCGTCGCGGTCGGCCTGCTTGGTCGCGCTCTTGGCCTTCACCACGAGGTCTTCGTAAGGCTGGTAGCAGAACTTCGAGATGTTGCTGCCGCTGGCCGACTTGGCCGATGCGCAGCCCAGCAGCGTGTAGAGGAAGTTGTCTGGATCGCCGTTGTCGCCGGTCCAGCCCAGCATGCCCATCTGGTGCTCGCCGGCCTGCAGGCGCTTGCGGTACTCGCCCCACTCGAAGCTCTTGATCTCGGCCTTGACGTTGATCTTGGCCAGGTCGGCCTGCATCAGCTCGGCGATGCGCTTGGCGTTCGGGTTGTACGGGCGCTGCACCGGCATGGCCCAAAGGTCGGTCGAGAAACCGTCCGGGTAGCCAGCCTGCGCCAACAGCTTCTTCGCTGCTTCGGGGTCGTACGGGTCGTCCTTCACCGCGTCGTTGTAGGACCACATGGTCGGCGGGATCGGGTTCTTCGCGGCCACGCCGGTCGTGAGGTACACCCCGTCGATGATGGCCTTCTTGTTGATCGCCATGTTGATGGCCTTGCGCACGCGCACGTCGTCGAAAGGCTTCTTCGTCGTGTTGTACGAGAGGTAGCCCACGTTCAGGCCGGGCTGCTCCAGCACCTGCACGTTCGGGTCCTTGCGGATCGCGTCGAGGTCGGCCGGGTTCGGGTACGGCATGACGTGGCACTCGCCCTTCTGCAGCTTGGCCCAGCGCACCGAGGCATCGGGCGTGATGGCAAACACGAGGTCGTCGATCTTTGCCTTGCCGCCCCAGTACTGCGGGAAGGCCTTGAAGCGGATGATCGCGTCCTTCTGGTACTGCACCAAGTAGAAGGGGCCGGTGCCGATCGGGTCCTGGTCGACTTTCTCGGGTGTGCCGGCCTTCAGCATGGCAATGGCGTATTCCTTCGACTGGATGCCCGCGTACTGCATCGCCAGGTTCGCGAGGAACGGCGCCTCGGGCTGGTTGAGCACGATCTTCACCGTGTAGTCGTCGATGCGGTCGACCGTCTTCAGCAGCTTGGGCATGCCCATGTCGTTGAAGTACGAGTGGTTCTGGCTCGTGACCTTGAAGAAGGGATCGCTCTCCTTCCACTGCCGCTCGAGCATGAAGATGAAGTCGTCGGCGTTGAAGTCGCGCGTGGGCTTGAAGCTCTTGCTCGTGCTGTGCCACTTCACGCCCTTGCGCAGGTGGAAGGTGTAGACCGTGCCGTCGGCGGAAATGTCCCACTTCTCGGCCAGGCCCGGCACGACCTTGGTGCCGCCGCGCTCGAACTCGACGATGGTGTTGTAGACCTGCGTGGTCACGTCGAACGAGGTGCCGGTGGTGTTCATGCCCGGATAGAAATTCTCCGGGCTGCCTTCCGAGCAATACACCAGCGTCTTGGCTGACACCGCGCCGCAGGCCAGGGTAAGGGCCGCAATCGCTGTCGGTGCCAGGAGCGCCAGGCTTCGTGAGCGGCGCGAAACGGTGGGCTGGGTCTTCATTTGGACTCCTTGGGACACGGTTGAAAAAGCAGGTTGCTAGGGATTCGTCGCCATCGCGATGGCGCCCGACGGAACATCGGCGCGCACGAGCGGCGCGCCTTCGAGAAACTTCTCCGAGAAATGGCATGCCACCAGCCGCTCGTCGAGCATGCGCGGCAGCGGGCGTTCTTCGCGGCAGCGCTGGGCCACATGCGGGCAGCGCGTGCTGAACACGCACCCCGTGGGCGGATTCAGCGGCGAAGGCAGTTCGCCCTTGAGCACGATGCGCTGGCTGCTGAGCCCCGGCGTGGAAGCCAGCAGCGCCTGCGTATAGGGATGCAGCGGCCGCGCGAAGATGCGCGACTTCGGGCCCTGCTCCACAGCATGGCCGAGGTACATCACGAGCACGTCGTGCGCGATGTGCCTCACCACGCCAAGGTCGTGCGAGATGAAGAGATACGCCAGCCCCAGTTCGGCCTGCAGGTCGGCCAACAGGTTCAGCACCTGCGCCTGGATCGACACGTCGAGCGCCGACACAGGCTCGTCGGCCACCAGCAGGCGCGGGTTCAGCATCAGCGCGCGCGCAATGGCGATGCGCTGGCGCTGGCCGCCGGAGAACATGTGCGGATAGCGGTTGGCGTACTCGGGCCGCAGGCCCACGCGCGCCAGCATCTCGCGCGCCTTGGCTGCGCGCTCCTGCTTGCCCATGGTGGTGTTGATGGCCAGCGGATCTTCGAGCACCGCCGAAATCTTCTTGCGCGGATTGAGCGAGCCGTACGGGTTCTGGAACACCAGTTGAACGGCCTGGCGCAGCTCGCGCTTGCGCTCCGGCGGCGGGTTCACCGCATCGGCGCCGACCAGCATGAGCTGGCCCGCCGTCGGCTTCTCGATCAGCGCGACCATGCGCGCGAGCGTCGACTTGCCGCAGCCCGATTCGCCGACCACGGCCAGCGTGCGGCCGCGCTCGATGCGGAAAGAGATGTCGCCCACCGCGCGCAGATGCGACGGTGCACGGAACATGCCACGGCGGATGTCGTAGGTACGCTGCAGGTGGGCCGCCTCGACGACCACTTCGTTCGTTGTACCGGCCGATGCTTCGCTCATGGCAGCACCTCGTCGGCCGCTCGCCGCTTGGGCGGATCGCTTTCGATGGCCGCCTTGCGCCCCGGCTCGCCGAGCGGAAAGTGGCATCGCACTTCCGCGCCCTGCCATTCGCGCAGCGCCGGGCGCACCTGGCAGGCGCGCTCGGTGACATAGCCGCAACGCGGCGCGAACAGGCAGCCCGCCGGCCGGTCGTGCACGCCCGGCACCATGCCGCTGATGGTGGCGAGCCGGCCTTCGGGCGCGACGCGCTCGGGCAATGCCGCGAGCAGTGCCTCGGTGTAGGGGTGCTGCGGCGATGCGAAAAGCCGGTCGACGCGCTGGTGCTCCATCACCTGGCCCGCGTACATCACCGCGATGCGCTGCGCCATCTCGCTCACCACGCCCATGTTGTGCGTGATGAGCACCAGCGCCATGCCGCGCTCCTTCTGCAGGTCGCGCAGCAGGTCGAGGATCTGCGCCTGGATGGTGACGTCGAGCGCGGTGGTCGGCTCGTCGGCAATCAGCAGGCGCGGGTTGCAGGCGATGGCCATCGCGATCATCACGCGCTGGTTCATGCCGCCCGAGAGCTGGTGCGGATAGCTGCCCAGGCGCGACGACGCGGCGGGAATCCCGACCTGTTCGAGCAGCTCTGTCGCGCGGCGCTTCGCATCGCGCTTGTCGAGCTTCAGGTGCAGCCGCAATGTCTCCATCAGCTGGAAGCCGATGGTGAAGCAGGGGTTGAGGCTGGTGGTCGGCTCCTGGAAGATCATCGCGACCTCCTTGCCGACCAGCGAGCGCCGCGCCTTGTCGGAAATGCCCAGCAGTTCCTTGCCGGCAAAGCGCATGTGCTCCGCGCGAACGCGGCCCGGGAAGCCGACCAGGCCCATCAGCGCCATCATCGTGACGCTCTTGCCCGAGCCCGATTCGCCGACGATGCCGAGCACCTCGCCTTCTTCGAGCGTGAGGCTCACGCCATCGACTGCGTGCAGCACGCCGCCTTGCGTGGGGAACTCGACGTGCAGGTCCTTGATGTCAAGCAAAGGCATCTGTCCGTTCCTTTGCTTTAGCGTTTGAGCTTGGGGTCCAGCGCGTCGCGCAGCCCGTCGCCCAGCAGGTTGAAAGCCAGCACGGCCATCAGGATCGCCAGGCCCGGAAAGGTGACGACCCACCACGCGCGCAGCACGAACTCGCGCGCATCGGCCAGCATGGTTCCCCACTCGGGCGACGGTGGCTGCGCGCCGAGGCCCAGGAAGCCGAGCGCCGCCGCGTCGAGGATGGCCGTGGAGATGCCGAGCGAAGCCTGCACGATCAGCGGCGCGGCGCAGTTGGGCAGCACCTCGCGGAACATCAGGCGCAGCGTGCCGGCGCCGCTCACGCGCGCGGCGGTCACGTAGTCGCGCGAAACCTCGGCAATGACCGCTGCGCGCGTGATGCGCACATAGTGCGGCAGCACCACGATGGCCACCGCCAGCATCGCGTTGACCAGCCCCGGCCCGAGGATGGCGACGATCACGATGGCCAGCAGCAGGCTGGGCAGCGTGAGCACGATGTCCATGAGCCGCATGATCGCGATCTCGAGCACCCCGCGGAAGAAGCCCGCGATCAGCCCGAGCACCACGCCCGCGACCACCGAAATCGCCACCACCGCAACACCGATCGACAGCGACAGCCGTGCGCCGTACATGAGCCGCGAAAGAATGTCGCGCCCGATGGCGTCGGTGCCCAGCAGGTAGCTCATGGAGCCGCCCTGCTGCCATGCCGGCGGCAGCAGGAAGACGGCACTGTTGGTTTCGTTCGGCGCATGCGGGGCGATCCATGGCGCGGACAGCGCGACCAGCAACAGCAGCACGATGGTGACCAGCCCGATGACCGCGCCGCGGTTGGCCGAGAAGGCCGTCCAGAACTCGCGCCAGGGGCCGGGAGGAGCGGTGCTTTTCGCACCGGTGGAAATGGTTTGTGTCGAGGCCATGAGCTCAGCGCCGGATGCGCGGGTTGATGACGCCATAGGCCACGTCGACGAGCAGGTTCACCAGCATCACGATGCCGCCGAGCAGCAGCATGCCGCCTTGCAGCACCGGGTAGTCGCGCCGGCCGATGGCCTCGATGAGCCATTTGCCGACGCCCGGCCACGAGAAGATGGTCTCGGTGAGGATGGCGCCGGTGAACAGCACGCCCACCTGAAGGCCGATCACCGTCACCACCGGAATGAGCGCATTGCGCAGCGCGTGCAACCCGACCACGCGAAAGCGCGAGAGGCCCTTGGCGCGCGCGGTGCGGATGTAGTCTTCGCCGAGCACCTCGAGCATGGCCGAGCGCGTCATGCGCGCGATCACCGCGAGCGGCACGGTGCCGAGCACGACGGCCGGCAATATCAGGTGATGCAGGGCCGACCAGAATGCGCCGGTGTCGCCGGCGCGCAGCGAGTCGATCAGCAGGAAACCGGTCTCGGGCTCGATGTAGTACTGCACCGCGATGCGCCCCGACACCGGCGTCCAGCCGAGCTGCACCGAAAAGAACAGGATCAGCAGCAGCCCCCACCAGAAGATCGGCATCGAGTAGCCGGTCAGCGACGTGGCCATCACGCCGTGGTCGAAGATGGAGTTGCGCCGCACCGCCGCCAGGATGCCGGCCGGCAGGCCCAGCAGCAGCGCGAAAAGGATCGCGCAGACCGCGAGCTCGACGGTGGCCGGGAAAAGCGCGAGGAACTCGCTCATCACCGTGTCCTGCGTGATGAGCGACTTGCCCAGGTCGCCGTGCAGCACGCGGCCGATGTAGATGCCGTACTGCACGATCACCGGCTTGTCGAAGCCGTAGGCGGTGCGCAGCTCGGCGTGGCGCGCGGGGTCGATGCCGCGCTCGCCGGCCATCGTCTCGATGGGGTCGCCGGGTACGAGCCGGATGAGAAAGAAGGCAAGCAGCGTCATGCCGATGAAGGTCGGCACCAGCAAGCTCACACGGGTCAGAATGAATCGAAACATCGACCCGCGAATATGCAAGATCGATGCCGTGGCCCTACCCGGGCCGAACCCTTACTTTTTAACGTCGCGCAGCTCGCGGCGCAGGATCTTGCCGACCGGCGTCTTCGGCATGTCGGTACGAAACTCTACGATTCGCGGCTGCTTGTAACCCGTAAGGTTTGCCCGGCAATATTCGCGCACCTGCGCCTCGGTGAGCGACGGGTCTTTCTTCACGATCACGAGCTTCACGGCCTCGCCGGTCTTCTCGTCGGGCACGCCGACCGCCGCGCATTCGAGCACGCCCGGAATCAGTGCCACCACATCTTCCACCTCGTTCGGGTACACGTTGAAGCCCGACACCAGGATCATGTCCTTCTTGCGGTCGACCACCTTGAAGTAGCCGCGCTCGTCGACCACGCCGATGTCGCCGCTCTTGAAGTAGCCGTCGGGCGTCATGACCTTGGCGGTCTCGTCGGGACGCTGCCAGTAGCCGGCCATCACCTGCGGGCCCTTGATCGCGATTTCGCCGCGCTCGCCCATGGGCACTTCGTTGCCTTCGTCATCGAGCAGCTTGAGCCAGGTGCTCGGCAGCGGCAGGCCGATGGTGCCGGTGTAGGCGGTGCTGTTGGTCGGGTTGCAGGTGGTCGACGGCGAGGTCTCCGACAGGCCGTAGCCTTCGCAGATGGGGCAGCCGGTCTTCTCGAGCCAGAGCTTGGCCACCGCCGCCTGCACGGCCATGCCGCCACCCACCGAGATCTTCAGGTTCTTCCAGTTGACGGTGTTGAAGTCGGGGTGGTTCGCCAGGCCGTTGAACAGCGTGTTGACGGCCGGGAAGCTGTGGATCGTGTGCTTCGACAGCTCCTTCAGCACGGCAGGGATGTCGCGCGGATTCGGGATCAGGATCAGCTTGCCGCCCGTGCGCATGCTCAGCATCATGCCGACCGTGAACGCGAAGATGTGATACAGCGGCAGCGCACACACGCCCGTGGGCTGCTCGTTGGCCGGCACCTTGGCCATGGCCGGTTCGTTCCAGGCTTCGGACTGCAGCACGTTGGCGATCACGTTGCGATGCAGCAGCACAGCGCCCTTCGACACGCCGGTGGTGCCGCCGGTGTACTGCAGCACGGCCACGTCGTCGGGGCCGATGGCCGCCGGCTTGAGCGAGCCGCTCGCGCCCTTGTCGAGCGCGTCGTTGAAGCGCACCGCGCCGGGCAGGCTGAAGTGGGGCACCAGCTTCTTGACGTTGCGCACCACGTAGTTGACCAGCGCGCCCTTCAGGAAGCCGAGGCGGTCGCCCATGGAGGCCAGCACGATGTGCTTGATCGGCGTGGACGCGATGCACTGCTGCAGCGTGGTGCCGAAGTTCTCCATGATGACGATGGCCTTCGCGCCCGAGTCCTTGAGCTGGTGCTCGAGTTCGCGCGGCGTGTAGAGCGGGTTCACGTTGACCAGGATCAGGCCGGCGCGCAGGATGGCAGCGACCGCGATCGGGTACTGCGGACAGTTGGGCATCATCGCGGCAACGCGGTCGCCCTTCACCAGGCCCAGTCCCTGCAGGTAGGCCGCAAAGGCCTTGCTCTGCCTGTCGGTCTCGCCGTAGCTGACGTCCTTGCCCATGAAGCTGTAGGCCGTGCGGTCGGCGTACTTCGAGAAGCTCTCTTCCATGAGCGCAACCAGCGAGGGGTAGTGCGATGCATCGATATCTGCGGGCACACCCTGCGGGTAGCTGCTGAGCCAGGGACGATCGGTCATTGGATTTGTCTCCTCCGGGGTCGGACTGTTGAAAACGAAAACGGCGCACTAAGTGGCGCCGAGAGGAAGCGCGCCGCTCGGCGCGGCACGGACCCGGGCCTATTCGATGGCCTTGCCCATATCTTCCACTACTTTTTTGGCATCCCCAAAGACCATCATGGTCTTGTCCATGTAGAACAGCTCGTTGTCCAGGCCCGCATAACCGGCGGCCATGGAGCGCTTGTTCACGATGACGGTCTTGGCCTTGTAGGCCTCAAGGATGGGCATGCCGTAGATCGGGCTGCCCTTGGTGTGCGCGGCCGGGTTCACCACGTCGTTGGCGCCCAGGATGATCGCCACGTCGGCCTGGCCGAACTCGCCGTTGATGTCCTCCATCTCGAACACCTGGTCGTAGGGCACCTCGGCCTCGGCCAGCAGCACGTTCATGTGGCCGGGCATGCGGCCCGCCACCGGGTGGATGGCGTACTTCACGGTGATGCCCTTGTCGGTGAGCTTCTGCGCAAGCTCCTTCACCGCATGCTGCGCGCGTGCCACCGCCAGGCCGTAGCCGGGCACGATCACCACCGTTTCGGCGTTGCCCAGCACGAAGGCCGCGTCGTCGGCGCTGCCGGTCTTCACCGGGCGCTGCTCCTTGGCCGCACCGCCGGTCGTGGCCGCCTCGCCGCCGAAGCCGCCCAGGATCACGTTGAAGAACGAGCGGTTCATGGCCTTGCACATGATGTAGCTCAGGATCGCACCCGAGGAGCCCACCAGCGAGCCCGCCACGATCAGCATCGCGTTGTTCAGGCTGAAGCCGATGCCCGCGGCCGCCCAGCCCGAGTAGCTGTTGAGCATCGACACCACCACCGGCATGTCCGCCCCGCCGATCGGGATGATGATGAGCACGCCCATCACGAAGGCCAGCGCCAGCATCGCGAAGAACGCGCCCCAGCTCTCGGTGGCCACGAACAGCAGGCCCAGCGCCACGGTCAAGAGGCCCAGCACCAGGTTGAGCATGTGCTGGCCCTTGAACTGCACCGGCGCGCCCTGGAACAGGCGGAACTTGTACTTGCCCGACAGCTTGCCGAAGGCGATGACCGAGCCGCTGAAGGTGATGGCGCCGATGGCCGCGCCCAGGAACAGCTCCAGGCGGTTGCCGTAGGGAATGGCGTAGCGCACGAAGCCGTCGAGGATGACGGCGCCGTCGGGCGTCTGCGCGCCGATGAGCGCGGCAACGGGCGCGGCCGTGATGCCGAAGGCCCAGGGCTCGGCCACCGCGGCCACACCGATGAACACCGCCGCCAGGCCGATCATGCTGTGCATGAAGGCCACCAGCTCGGGCATCTTGGTCATCTCGACCTTGTTGGCCATGAAGGCGCCCAGGCCGCCGCCGACCACCACTGCGGCCAGCACCCAGCCGATGCCGGTGGCGAAGTTCACGCCGAGCGAACGCGTCAGCCCGTGGATCAGCGCGATGGTCGTCAGCACGGCGATCGCCATGCCGGTCATGCCGAAGATGTTGCCGCGGATCGAGGTGGTGGGATGGCTCAGGCCCTTCAAGGCCTGGATGAAACAGACGCTGGCAACGAGGTACAGCAGCGTGACGAGGTTCATGCTCACTTGGAAGCTCCCTCTTCAGCCTTCGGTGCGGCTGTCTTCTTTTCTTTCTTCTTGAACATCTCCAGCATGCGCCGCGTGACCAGGAAGCCGCCGAAGACGTTCACCGCGGCCAGCGCCACGGCCAGCACGCCCATGGTCTTGCCCAGCGGCGTGGTGGTGAGCGCGGCCGCCAGCATGGCGCCCACGATCACGATGGCCGAGATCGCGTTGGTCACCGCCATCAGCGGCGTGTGCAGCGCGGGGGTTACTGTCCACACCACGTGATAGCCCACATAGATGGCCAGCACGAAGATGATCAGGTTGATGACGGTATGGGATACGGGATCCATTTGCTCTTCTCCTCGCGTGTTCGCTGGCTACTTGCGGGTGACCTGGCCGTCCTGCGTCATGCGGCAGGCGGCGACGATGTCGTCCTCGAGGTCGATCTTCAGCGCGCCCTCCTTGGTGACGATGAGCTTGAGGAAGTCGAGCACGTTGCGCGCGTAGAGCGCCGAGGCATCGGCCGCCACGAGCGCGGCGAGGTTGGTCTCGCCCACGATGGTCACGCCGTGCTTGACCACCGTCTTGTCGGCTTCGGAGAGGGGGCAGTTGCCGCCGATGCCATCGGCGCCTTTGCCGGCGGCGATGTCGACGATCACCGAACCGGGCTTCATGGCCTTGACCATGTCCTCGGTGATGAGCGTCGGCGCGGCGCGCCCGGGGATGAGCGCGGT
Source organism: Variovorax sp. (assembly GCF_965279555.1). Taxonomy (NCBI): domain Bacteria; kingdom Pseudomonadati; phylum Pseudomonadota; class Betaproteobacteria; order Burkholderiales; family Comamonadaceae; genus Variovorax; species Variovorax sp. The sequence continues at coordinate 4,680,461 of NZ_OZ257247.1, forward strand.
GCTGATGACGATGTCGGCCAGCGCCACGCGCTTGGCCACCTCGACCTGCTGGCGCGCCAGCCAGCTCGCGGGCATGGGCTTGGCGTAGCCGCCGACGCCGACGGCGGCTTCCTTTTCTTCATCGGTGTCGTAGGACACCTCGATGAACTTGCCGCCCAGCGATTCGATCTGCTCCTTCACGCTCGGACGCACGTCGGACGCCTCGATGACGGCACCCAGGCGCTTGGCCGTCGCAATGGCCTGCAGGCCGGCGACACCGACGCCCAGGATCACGACGCGCGCGGCCTTCACGGTGCCGGCGGCCGTCATGAGCATGGGGAAGAAGCGCTGGTATTTGTCGGCCGCGATCATCACGGCCTTGTAGCCGGCGATGTTGGCCTGCGAAGAGAGCACGTCCATGCTCTGGGCGCGCGTGGTGCGCGGCGCGGCTTCCAGCGCGAAGGCGGTGACGCCGGCCGCGGCCAGGCGCTGCAGGCCGGCGGCATCGAAGGGGTTGAGCATGCCGATGACGACGGCGCCGGACTTCAGCAGCGCGGTTTCCGAGTCGGTGGGCGTGCGCACCTTGAGCACCATGTCGGCACCGAAGGCGCCGGCCTGGTCGGTGATCTCTGCCCCCGCGGCCTGGTACGCCGCATCGGTCACACTGGCTGCAACGCCAGCCCCCGACTGCACGCGCACCGTGTGCCCTGAGGCCGACAGTTTCTTCACCGTCTCGGGTGTCACGGCCACTCGGGTTTCGCCAGCCACGGTCTCGGCAGGCACGCCTATCAGCATAGAGTTCTCCTCAGAGCAAGGGGGGGCACACGGAATGCGGGCAGAGCTTACAGCAAGATTACAGGCCGCCGTTGTCGCGCAAATTCCCTTCCCGCTTTCTTTTGGAAGGCCTGTGCCTGCTGGCATAACAGCTATTTAATTGATAGCAAATTCGGGTATTCGATAGCCTGCCACCGGGCACTCGGATTGACCTGGACACCACAGCAAGCCTCCGGCAAAGGCCTTGAATTAACAAGTTGACTAACAAGTCAATAGAACCGTTGATTTAATAATTCAATATCTGCGTTTAAAAGTAGCTAAATGTTATTAGATTGATTTAGAAAAATCAGAATAGCGTGCATTAGTTGCATCTCGCTTTTTCTTGCGTCGGTTCCGGGTGGATAGACTTTGGTTCCTATCGCCAGCTCATGGAGGCTGGCGAAGGGAGGAAAAAGAGGGATGGAATGCGTATTGCTGTACTCGACGACGGCCCGGACCAACGCAGGCTGATCAATCAAACCATGGTGGCGCTCGGCCATGAGTGCCATACGTTCACCGCAGGAAGGGTGCTGCTGCAGTCGCTGCGCCGGCAAACCTTCGATCTGCTCATACTCGACTGGAACCTGCCCGACATGGCGGGCCCCGACGTGGTGAAGACCATCCGGCTCGATCTGAAGAGCCGGCTTCCCATCCTCTTCGTGACCGACCGTCGCGACGAGGACGACATGGTCGAAGGGCTCAACGCCGGCGCCGACGACTTCATGGCCAGGCCCATCAGGGCAGGCGAGCTCGAAGCCCGCGTCAATGCGCTGTTTCGCCGCTCCTACCCCTCCCGCCACGAGGCCGAGCTGGTGTTCGGGCCCTATCACTTCTACCCGCCTTCACGGGTACTGAAAGTGCACGGCAAGGAGGTCGAACTGAAGAACCGCGAGTACGAACTGGCGCTGTTCCTGTTCCAGAACCTGGGGCGGCTGCTGTCGCGCGAGCACCTGCACGAAGCCGTGTGGGGGCTGGGCATCGAGGCGCTGTCGCGCTCGCTCGACACTCATGTCTCGCGGCTGCGCACCAAGCTCGACCTGCGTCCTTCCAATGGCTTCCTGCTGCTGGCGATCTACGGCCTGGGCTACAGGCTCGAGACGATCGACGAGAACACCACGTTCAAGGTCGGCAACATGCGCTGAAAAGCCCCCGGGAATCTCTGCCACGCTAAAGTCTCCAACGGTCTTTGGACGTATCGAAACGAGACGAGACGAATGAAACCCATGATCAGGCTGCTGCTCGCCGCCATGCTGCTCTGGAGCTGGATCGGGCCGGCCACCGCGCAGGAGGTCGAGGCCGGCGACATGGTGCGAGGCGGGATGCAGGCGATCCAGATGATCGACCAAGGCAAGGCCGGCGAACTATGGGACGGAGCCACGGCCGCCACCCGCAAGCGCGTGCCGCGCGCCGACTTCATCAATCAGGTCGCCAGCAGCCGGGCGCCACTCGGCGCGCCGCGCATGCGCACATGGGTTGCGGTCAACCGCCAGGTCGTGACCGACCCCGACGACGACACCGCTGGCCAGTACGTCAGCATCGAATACGAAACCCGCTTCGCCAACCGGCCCGACAGCACGTTGCGCGAACTCGTGAGCTTTCACCTCGACCACGACCGCATGTGGCGCTTCAGCGGCTACGTGCTGCGCTAAACAGGGCAAGGACAGGAAAAGATGGCTGCCGCCACGCGCTGGAAACCCAATGTCACCGTGGCTGCGGTGATCGAACGCAACGGACGCTTCCTGCTCGTCGAAGAACAGGCCGGCGACGGCCTGAGGCTCAACACGCCCGCCGGCCACCTCGACCCCGGCGAATCGCCGGCCGAGGGCTGCGTGCGCGAGACGCTCGAGGAAACCGCCCACCACTTCACGCCCACGGCGCTGGTCGGCGTCTACATGGCGCGCTCCCGACCGCTGGCCGAGCGCGGCGAAGACGTGACCTACATGCGCTTCTGCTTCACCGGCACGCTGGGCGCCTTCGAGGAGGGCCGCGCGTTGGACGACGGCATCGTGCGCACCCTCTGGATGACGCCGGACGAAATCCGCGCCAGCGTGGCGCGACATCGCAGCCCACTGCTTCTGCAGTGCGTGGAGGACTACCTCGCCGGCAAGCGCTACCCGCTCGAACTCGTGCAGGTCGACGAATCGGTGCGCTCGGCTCCCTGAATCAGACGATGACGCCGCCGCCCAGGCAGCGTTCGCCGTCGTACAGCACCGCTGACTGGCCAGGCGTCACGGCCCATTGCGCCTCGCCGAAGCGCAGGCTGAACGCCGCCGCGTTGCCGCCATCGCCCGCCCCCATCTCGCAGGCCGCGTCGGCCTGCCGATAGCGCGCCTTCGAACCGTAGCTCCCGGCGGCGGGCACCTCGCCCGACACCCAGCTCGCATCATCAGCCCTCAGCTCCGACGACAGCAGCCACGGATGGTCATGCCCCTGCACCACCCAGAGCGTGTTCTTCTCGACGTCCTTGCGCGCCACGAACCAGGGCGAATGGTCGCCCGAGCCCCTCTGCGCGCCCTTCTCCTTCACGCCGCCGATGCCCAGCCCCTGCCGCTGCCCCAGTGTGTAGAAGCTCAACCCCTGGTGCTCGCCCAGCTTGCGGCCGCGGTCGTCCTTGATCGGGCCCGGCTCCTTGGAGATGTAGCGGTTGAGGAACTCGCGGAACGGCCGCTCGCCGATGAAGCAGATGCCGGTCGAGTCCTTTTTCTTCGCATTGGGCAGGCCTATTTCCTCCGCGATGCGGCGCACCTCGGTCTTGTGCAGCTCGCCCACCGGGAACAGCGTCTTCGACAGCTGCGCCTGGTTCAGGCGGTGCAGGAAGTAGCTCTGGTCCTTCGACGGATCGAGCCCCTTCAGCAGCTCGTGCTTGCCGGTGGCCTCGTTCAGGCGAACGCGCGCGTAGTGCCCGGTGGCGATCTTTTCGGCGCCCAGCCGCATGGCATGGTCGAGAAACGCCTTGAACTTGATCTCGGCGTTGCACAGCACGTCGGGGTTCGGCGTGCGGCCGGCCTTGTATTCGCGCAGGAACTCGGCGAACACGCGGTCCTTGTAGTCTGCCGCGAAGTTGACGTGTTCGATCTCGATGCCCAAAACGTCGGCCACGCTGGCCGCGTCCACGAAATCGATGTTCGACGAGCAGTATTCGCTGTCGTCGTCGTCTTCCCAGTTCTTCATGAAGATGCCGACCACCTCGTGCCCCTGCTGCTTGAGCAGGTGCGCCGTCACCGCGGAGTCCACTCCGCCGCTCAGTCCCACCACGATGCGTTGCTTTGCCATAAGCCCGCCATTGTCCCAGCCTCGCGTTAGGGGCTCCCGGCGTGTGGGAAATCGGGAAAACCCGTGTCGCCGGCTTGTCAGCTGCCGCCCCACGATGCGAAAGGCCGGCGCTAAAGTGCCGCAAAAGCACAGCGGAGACAAGACGCATGGCCACCCCCTCCCCCGCCGCCCAGCCCGGCAACGACACCCCCTGGACGCGCAACTACCCGCCCGGCATGCGCTGGGACGCCGAGTTGCCCGTCAAGCCGGTGCAGCAGATGCTCGATGAAGCCGTCGCGCGCTGGCCCGAGCATTCGGCCGTGGAGTTCATGGGCCAGGCCATCACCTACCGCGAGCTCGGCGCGGCTGTCGAGCGTGCCGCCAAGGGTTTGCAGGACCTGGGCGTGAAGCCCGGCGTGCACGTAGGCCTGTACCTGCCGAACACGCCCCACTACCCCATCGCCTTCTTCGCGGTGCTGAAGGCCGGCGGCACGGTGGTGAATTACTCGCCGCTCGACGCCGAGCGCGTGCTGGCCCACAAGATCGAGGACAGCCGCACAGACATTCTTATCACGCTGGATCTCGTCAACCTGTACCCGCAGATGGCGCGCCTGCTCGACAGCTCGCGCCTGCGCAAGCTCGTGGTCGGCAGCCTCGGCGACTACGGCGCTGCGGGCGACAAGGTGCAGGCCCAGTTGCAGGGCGCCGGCCAGATCGCGCCCGTGCCCACCGACGACCGCCACCTGCGCTTCACCGACCTGCTCAAGAGCGAAGGCACGCACCAGACCTATCCGCTCGGCGATCTCGCGGAAGAAATCGTCGTGCTGCAGTACACCGGCGGCACCACCGGCCTGCCCAAGGGCGCGATGCTCACGCACGCCAACCTCACTTCGGCCTCGGCGCAGTATTACGAGTCGACCAAGGGCGATCCGCCGATCCTCGACGAGGGCAGCGAGCGCTTCCTGGTCGTGCTGCCGCTGTTCCACATCTTCGCGCTCAGTGCCGCCATGCTGCTCGGCGTGCGCCTGGGCGCCGCGCTGGTGCTGCACACCCGCTTCGACGTCGACGCGGTGATGAACGAGCTCGCGGCCAGCAGGATCAGCGTGTTCCCCGGCGTGCCGACGATGTACACCGCCATCCTCTCGCACCCCAAGGCGAAGGAAATGGACCTGCGCTCGCTCAAGTTCTGCGGCTCCGGCGGCGCGCCGCTGCCGGTGGAGGTGGAACAGCGCTTCTTCGAACTCACCGGCTGCCACCTCAACGAAGGCTGGGGCATGACCGAGACCTCGCCCGTGGGCACCTTCACGCCCGCGCGCGGCGTGCGCAAGGCGGGCTCGTGCGGCATGCCGCTGCCGCAGGTGCGCATCAAGCTCGTGAGCCTGGACGATCCTTCGAAGGACGTCACCGCGTTCGGCGAAGCGGGCGAGCTCTGCATCAAGGGCCCGAACGTGATGAAGGGCTACTGGAACAACCCCAAGGCCACCGCCGAGTCGATGACGCCCGACGGCTACTTCCGCAGCGGCGACGTCGCGAAGATGGACGCCGACGGCTATTTCTACATCGTCGACCGCACCAAGGACATGCTGCTGTGCGGCGGCTACAACGTCTATCCGCGCGTGCTGGAAGAAGCGGTGTACGAGCACCCCGCCGTGGCCGAGGTGTGCGTGATCGGCATTCCCGACGAATATCGCGGCCAGTCGCCCAAGGCCTTCGTGAAGCTGAAGGAAGGCGCGGGCGAGTTGACGCTCGATGCGCTCAAGGCCTTCCTGAAGGACCGCCTCGGCAAGCACGAGATGATCGGCGCGCTGGAGATTCGCGCGGAGCTGCCCAAGACCGCAGTGGGCAAGCTCTCGAAGAAGGACCTCGTGGACGAGGAAGCCCGCAAGCGGGCGTGACGCTTACTTCTGCCCGAACGCACCGGCAAGCAGCTCATAGGAGCGCAGCCGGGCAGCGTGATCGAACACCTGCGAGGTGATCATGAGTTCGTCGGCGCCGGTGCGCGCGACGAATGCTTCGACGCCTTTCTTCACCGTCTCGACCGAACCGACGGCGGAGCACGACAGCACGGAGTCGAGCAAGGCGTTCTCGGCCGGGCCGACCTTCTGGCGGTAGTTTTCCACCGGCGGCGGCAGGCGCCCGGGCCGGCCGCTGCGCAGGTTCACGAAGGCCTGCTGCCACGAGGTGGCGCGGAACTCGGCCTCCTCGTCGGTGTCGGCCGCGAACACGTTGAAGCCCAGCATCACGTAAGGCTTCTGCAGTTGCGCCGAGGGCTTGAAGGTCTCGCGGTAGATCTGGATGGCCTGCATGATCTGCTGCGGCGCGAAGTGCGAAGCAAAGGCATAGGGCAGCCCCAGGTGCGCCGCGAGCTGCGCGCCGAAGGTGCTGGAGCCGAGGATCCACACCGGCACCTCGAGCCCCGCGCCGGGCACGGCGCGCACCGCCTGCTGCGGGTTCTTCGACATGAAGTCCATCAGCTCGATCACGTCTTGCGGAAACTGGTCGGAGTCTGATTCGAGGTTGCGCCGCAACGCCCGCGCGGTGCGCTGGTCGGAGCCGGGCGCGCGGCCCAGGCCCAGGTCGACGCGCCCCGGGTACAGCGATTCGAGCGTGCCGAACTGCTCGGCGATCACCAGCGGCGAATGGTTCGGCAGCATCACGCCGCCGGCGCCGATGCGGATGGTCGAAGTGCCCGCGCCCACGTACGACAGCAACACCGCCGTGGCCGCGCTCGCGATGCCCGGCATGCCGTGGTGCTCGGCCAGCCAGTAGCGCGTGTAGCCGAGCTTCTCGCCATGCTGCGCCAGCGAGAGCGAGTTGCGGAACGACTGCGCGGCGTCGCTGCCCTCGGTGATCGGGGATAGGTCGAGGATCGATAACGGAATCATGGGCGCGATCATGGCGCGAACCGCCCAACGCCGTCGCGGGAGGGGCTATTCGGTTTGGTATAGCGTGGTCACGCTCGCGAAGTCCCGGCCGTTCTGCTCCACGTTCACCTGGAACGGCACGCTCTCCCCCGGCGCGATGGCCGGCAGGTTTTCCACCAGCTTGAACCCAGTGAGCTGCCCGCCGCGGTCGCGCAGGCTCACCCACAGCCGCACCTTGCCGACGATGCCGTTGCCCGGGTTCTTCACGCTGCCCGTCACCTCCACGCTCTTGTAGATGAAGCGCTGGCTGAAGTTGAGCAGCACGCTGCCGGTCTGGGCCTTGGTGCCCGTCACCCGCACTTCCAGCGGCTTGCGCGGGCCCGGCATGGCGGCGCGGCGCATCGGCTTCCACTCGATGCGGGTCTCGGTCAGCTTCTCCATGTCTTCCGGCTCGAGGAAGATCGGAAAACGCTCGCCTGGGTAGAGGTAGGCCAGCCCCGAGATGTTGGTCGTGCCGCGCGCCTTGTTGCCGCTGAAACGCGAGATCACACCGCCCGGCGCCAGCACGATCGCGTCGGCGCTGCGGTTCACCAGCTCGGTCAGGAACAGCCGCTGCTGGATGTTGTTGCGCCCGTCGATCAGCGGCAGCAGTTCCAGCTGCTTCGCGTCGAAGCGCTCGCTGTCGCCGGCCAGCAGGTCGTCGGTGCCCAGCCGCAGTTCGGGGTTGAAGTTCTCCGGGCCGCCGGTGGCGCGGATCACGCGGTCGGCGCTCAGCACCGGCGTGCGCGCGCCCGATGCCTCGACGACGCTGTAGCCGATTCGGTAGTCCCACGCCGCTATGGCCGCCGCGCGGCCGAAGCGCGCGATGCTGACGTCCACCGAGGTCTGCGCGCCAGGCTGGATTTCATTGGCCTGCCCGTAGCCGTGGCCGATGCCGATCACCTGGCCGGCGTCGTCGTAGAGCGTGGCCAGCACCTCGATGCCGCCGACCATCACGCCGTCGGTGCGTGCGTTGGCGATGCGGCCCACCAGCCGCACGCGCTCGCCCTGCTGCACCAGCCGCACGCGCGAGAAGGTCATGCGCGGCCCCTCGGTTGCGCTGTAGGGCTCGGCCAGTTTCTGCACGCGCAGCTCCTGCCGCGTGATGTTCTTGCCGCTTGGCATGTCGATGAGCGCAGGCGCGCTCTCGCCGGGCTGCAGCACCGACACCGGCAGCATCTCGCTGCGCTCGTCGAGCCGCGAGTCGCCGTCGTAGTAGATGGCGCGCACGCCGGCACGCGACAGCGGCTTGCCGGTCTCGTTGCGCGCCACCACCAGCAGCTTGGGCAGGGCCGAGCTGCCGGTACCCACCAGCACCTGGCGCGGCTCGCCGAGCTTCAGCCCATCCGGCGGAATGGTGCGATCGGCCACGGCCGCGACCACCGCGGCGGGCCGCGCATCGGGCGACGGCTTGCCGGAGCCGATGAACAGCCCCACGATGCGCCCCACCAGCACCACGCCGAGCACCGCGATCACGCCGATGCCGATCTTGCGCAGCAGCAGCTTCTGCTTGAGCGCCTCCTCGGCCGCGAGCCGCCGGCCGGCCTCGTTCTTCACCTGGTCGAGCACGCGCTCCAGCCGGTCGGACACGTTGTCCTCGACCAGCGTGACCGAGCCGCAGTGCTCGCAGGTGTATTCATTGAGGCCCGTACGCTTGAGCACGCTGCTGCCGCATTCGCCGCACTTGAGCGTCTGGAGGTCGATGGTCATGAAGTGCTTCCGTGTTCTTTTTCTTGATTGCTGCCTGCGCAGTGCCGCTACCAGTCGAACGCAGCGGCCAGGCCTTCCGCTGCCGCGGCACCGCCGAGCAGCGGCGCCAGCCGTTCGACCAGCCGCGCGCGATACAGCGGATTGACGGAATCGTCGTCCAGGAAGATGTCGTCGCCCGCTTCCTCCCAGACCTGGCCCATGGTGCCGAGGCACGCCGCCATCTCGAGGATGTCGCCAAAGATCGGTTCGTCGTCCTGCCACGCGCCCGCGCCGTGGAAGGCGAACTGTATCGCGCCGGTGCGCAGGTCGAAGATGAACGGGTCCGCGCCCTGGTCGGCCACCACCAGCCAGTGATCTGGCCAGTCGGCCAGGCGCTCGCCGGTGATGCCGTGCCAGCGGTAGCCGGCCTGCAGCTGCCACAGGCGCGCGAGCGGCGGGATGCTGAAGTCGTTGCCGGCAGTCGGGATCGAGAGGCCCGCATGGCCCACGCGGTCGTTGATCCATTCGCCGAGCGGACCGACCTGTGCGTAGAAGGCCTCGATGGCGGGCGGCAGCGCGATGTCGCCGCGCCAGTGATCGGCCGCGGACTGCGGCGCCAGCGCGCCATGGGGAGCCAGGGCCGCTCGGGCCTGTTCGATCGATGCCAAGTGTGTTGTTCTCCGTTCAGGGATTGCAGGCAGCCCGCAAGGCGGCGCGCAGCGATTCCACGTCGCCCGGCGCGACCTCATGCACGCCGGGCAGGGCCGAGAGGCCGCAGGCGGTCGAGGCCACCACCGGCACGCCGGCCGCCACCGCGCGCAAGACCGCGCGCGGCGCATGCTCGATGTGCGCCGGCAGCACGACCACGCTGGCGCCCGCCAGCGCATCGCCCTGCCAGTTCATGTGTTCGACCTGCGCAATGCCTTGCCAGAGCTGCACGTCGCTCGATGGCGCGCCGAGCACGCGCAGGCGGCACGGCCAGTCTTGCAGCGCGGCGGCAAGTTCGCGTGCGCCCTTGCGGGCCAAGGCGCTTGCCGCGAACACGACGAGGGGCGGGTCGGCTCGCCTGCTGGCGACGGCCTTGGCCTCGGACAGCACCCAGTCGAGCCGCACCACCGCGGCCCGCGGCGCGAGCCGCTCGATCTGCGCCGCAGCCTCGGCATGCGGCGTGACCACGGCCACCGCGCGTGCAAGGGCCTGTGCCTCGGCGCGCGCCAGCGCGGGGTCGGCGCGGAAATCGCGCAGCGTTTCATCGTCGGGCCAATGGTTCGCGGCAGCATCGAGCCGGCGCTCGATCTCGGCCATCGGCAATGCACCGGCCAGAACGGTGACGCGGCGTCCGTCGAGCGCGCCGATGCGCTGCAGATGCGGCAGCAGCGATTGCTCGACCACCAGTTGCGTGTGCGCCGGCTTCAGCCGTGCGGCGAATGCCAGCGCGAGCCACCGCTGCCCGTCGATCAGGCTCGCCTGCCGCCGCCCCGCGTGCCGCGCCCAGAGCCGCTGCCACAGCGCCCGCCGCAGGCTCACGGCCCACAGCGTTTGCACGACCTGCGTACCTTCAGCGACGGCTTCGCGGTGCCAGCCGGTGGCGGGCCGGCGCCAGAACGCGAGCCGCAGCGGCACGGGCTGCATGCGCTCGGCCTGCGGATGCGCAGCGTGCAGGTAGCGCGCGAACTCGGGCGTCCAGCCATCGACCAGCACGGCGGTACGCCCCTGCGGCTCGATGTCGATGCGGGGGCGGTGCCGAAAGCACGCGGCCTGGTCGCAGCTCAGGCAGCCGCGCGCGAGCGGCGATGCAGCAGGCGTATCCACCTCGTTCGCGCGCCGCGGCACGAGCGGCGCAACGACCGCCGGGAACGGCGAGCGGGCGCGGATGCGCAATACCAGCTCGCTGTCGGTCAGCTCCACTTCGAGCCGCCATGCGTGCCTGGCGCGCAGCTTGAGATCGACGTAGTTCCAGAACACCGTCGCGTCGATCGCATCGCCATCGGCCTCGTCGGCCTGCTCGATGCGCGCCGTGTGTACGTGGCGCTCGACCAGCTCGAACCCCGCGCGCGCAGCGACTGTCGCCAGTGCGTTCGACAACTGGCAGAGGCCGCCGGCCAGCGTCGGCACCACGCAGCCACCGCGCACTTCGCGCCCGACCACGAAGCCGCGCCAGGCAGCAGGCCGGCCGAGCTGGCGCCAGAAACTCAGCAGCTCGCCCGCCGGCACCTCGACTGCATCGAAGGCGCGGCGCGCCACGCGCAGGTTCTGCACCTTGCCGGCCACCAGCGGAAATTCGTCGGCGCGGCCATCGGACCAGAGGGGCGTGCGGTATTGCGCAATGACCGGCGCATCTGCCAGTGCGTGGCTGCCGGCGTGCCAGCGCCGGGCCGAAGGCCGCAGCGCCTCGCGCAGCGCATGGGCAGTGGCCAGCAGCCGCGAGCGCAGCCAGAAATCGATGGCGTCGATACGGCGCGGCGGCTGCCAGGCCTGCACGCTCACGCGGAGGGGCCTCGCTTGCGCCATTGGCCGAGGTCGGCTTCGATGCGCTCGTTGATGTCGCCGCTCCAGTGCGCGCCGAAGCCCGCGGCGCGCAGCAGCTCGACGATGCGGCGGCCCACGACGACGGTGTTGGCCTCGCGCTGGTCGATCTCGGGGATCATGCCGCCGCTGAACGCCAGGTGCAGGCGGCCGGTGCGCACTGCCGTATCGAGATCCTGCGAGTGATAGAAGCAGCAGCCGCGGATGCCCGACGCCAGGCGCCCCGCGGCGCGCCATTGCTCGCGCACGTCGTCATGCCCGTCGGCCAGCGAGTTGCCGGCGCGATGCAGCGCGATGATCTTCTCGGCACGTAGCTGCGCGAACACGGCGTCGAGCCGGTCGTACTCGGTCAGAGCAGGCCAGCCTGCCTCGGCGGCGCGCTTGGCGGCGCATGCGTTCGCTGCCTCGGCCTTGATCCATGCACGGTCTTCGGCCGTGAGCTCGTCGGGGTCCAGATACTCGTCGGTGATCATCCATTCGACGTCGGCGTCGGGATGGAAACCGCACCACACCAAATCGTGGATGCGTCCGCGCGTGTCTTCGGGGTCGAGAGTAAGGGCCATGCGTAAGGGGTTGCCACCTCGGTGGCGACGGATCGTGCTTTCGTTTTTTCCTGGCAGGAGCGCTTCGTATTTTCGCCCGACTGCACCACTATGGCGCATTAATGCGAAAGCATGAGGTCTCGCGGCCTGCCCTTCCGCACCACACCATCATGCGGGATGCCCAGCGGCAAGGCAATGCGCCTTTTGGCGGAGACGGCAGCTATGCTCCGCGCCTTCATGCAAGAGCACCAGCCCGCCATCGACCCTCAGCCCATCGACGAACGGCTCCCGGACGAATGGACTTCGGGCGCACCACAGGCCACCGAGCGCGCACCGAAGTCGCCCGCCGATTGGCTCGGCTGGCTGATCGCGCTCGCGGTGCTGGCTTTCTTCGCGGTCTTCGGCTTCCAGGCCATGACCTGGGCACTGGCCGGCGGCTGGCAATGGCTCTGGATGCTGGTCGGCCTGCCGGTGTTCGCGATGTTCTCGGTGCTGACCGTGGTGTTCGTCTGCACCACGCTGCGCGAGCGGCGCTGCGTGCGCGTGGCGCTGGAGAACATCCGGCTGGAGCGCGGCGAGGGCTTGCGCATCGGCGAGCCGCTCGAACTGCGGCTGCGCGCGACTGTGCCCGCTGCCCGCCAGGGCGAACGCACGACAGCGCCGGTGCGACTCACGCTGCGCCTGATGAAGCGCGTCGATGCCTCGCTGCCCGACACCTGCCGCGGCGAGACCGTCGTGCGGTGCGAGGACGCGCAAGCGGCGCGGCTGCTCTACACGGGCACGCTGTGCACGCGGCCTGATGAGGATGGCGGGCCGGCGCGGTGGTTCGTCACGGTCCACGAGACGGACGCAGTTGACGCCGCGCCCTTCCTCGTCGCCCCGCTGCGGCTGCTGCCTGCCCGCTGAATCAGCGCTGCTGCTGGCCGGCAGCAGCGATGGCCTCCAGCACCACCTCGGTCGAACGCACGCGGCCCATGCGCGGGAACACCTGCTGGTTCGCGAAGTCGTGCGGCTCGGCCGCGAGCGAAGTCATCGCGTCTTCCACGAACACCAGTTCATAGCCACGGTCGAAAGCCGCGCGCGCCGTGGATTCGACGCCGAAATTGGTCGCGATGCCGCTCATCAACAGCGTCTTGATGCCGCGGCGGCGCAGCTGCTGGTCGAGGTCGGTGCCGTAGAAGGCACCCCACTGGCGCTTGGTGATCCGCACGTCGGCGGGCTGCACTTCGAGTTCGGGCACCAGTTCGGAGAACTCGGGCGGCGGCACCGGCGACCCGGCGGGCCGGCTGATGGATGCATCCGCCGGCAGGCTCAGCAGCGCCGCCACGTCCACACGCACCCAGACCACCGTGCCGCCGGCCTTGCGAAGGCTGTCGGCAATGCGCTTGCCGCGCTGCACCACGTCGGCGGCGGCGTGCGGCGCAAGCTGCCGGGCTACGTTGCTGTTCTGCAGATCGATGGAGATGAGTGCAGCTTGACGGGGGTTGATGTCGAAATGTTGGATTTGCATGCAGACCATGATACGGACGCCGTATGAGCCGGCCATGAGCATCGCCATACGCAAAATACGCAAAAAGGCCGGACCATGCAGATGCACGGTCCGGCCTTTTATCGAAAGATGCCCACCGAAGCGGGCATGCTGCCGAAGATTACAGCGGCAGGGCGTCGCCGCGAGCTGCGGCACGGGCTGCTGCGCGCACTGCGGCACGGTCCACGGTGCTGGCCAGCACGGGAGCCACGCCCGACGAAGCGCCTTCTGCGTACGGGTCGGCGCTGTGCGCTGCGGCAACGGCTTCGGCACGGACGGCAGCGCGGCTGGTGTTCGACACGATCACCAGGGCCGGGCCGGCGTTGGCGCCGGTGGCGTAGGGGTTGGCGCTGTGCGCGGCCACGACGGCTTGGCTGGCGACGTCGGCGCGGCTGGCGGCCGAGGTCAACTGATGCACGCCTTCATAGGTTTCGGCGTGGGCAGCACCGGCGGCGGCCAGCAGGGCGATGGAGATGGCGGAGAGGAGCTTCGAGGCGGTCATTTGGATGTCCTTCAATTGGTTCGGTTCTTGTTTCTTGGTCTGGATCAGCTGAAGGGCTGGTCCATGGGAAGAATTGTGCGCCGATCTCTAAGTAAAAACCCTTAGCAAACGGAACCGCGGTGTTCACACGGTGGAAACAATCACCGCTCCGAAAAGGAGAAAACGGCTTGTCGTAGAGTGCCGGGATGCGCGCGCAGCCCCCCTCTTCCACCCTTCCGCCCCAAGCTCCCTGGGGCGGTCCGGACACCGTCTTCGATGCGCTGGCGGGCGCCTGGGCCCTCGCGCGAACCATCGAGGGCCAGGCCACCATGACCGGCACCGCGGTGTTCACGGAATTCGCCCCGGACATGCTCAAGTACCGTGAAGAAGGCCGCATACGGCTGGCCGACGGCAAGGAATTCGACGGGCATCGCGAATACCTCTTCGAGCGAGCGCCGGGCGGCTTCGTGGTGCATTTCGCCGAAACCCCGTCGCGCCTGTTCCACGCCATCGGCATCGAACGCGACGGCGCGGCGCTCGCCGGCTCGGCCGTGCACCTGTGCACGCCCGACACCTACGACAGCAGCTACCGCTTCCTGCCGGACGGCTCGTTCGAGATCCGGCACACGGTGCGCGGCCCGCGCAAGAACTACCTGTCGGCCACGGTATTTAACCGGCAGGGCGCGCGGCCCGGCTGAGGAAGACCGATCAGTCGCGGTCGAGCCGCCAGCCCGGCATGCCGCGCATGACCGTCTGCACGAGCATCGCGCAGATGCCGCACTTGATGAGGTCGCCGGGAATGAAGACCAGCATCGCGAGCGCGGCCTGCGACAGCGACATGTGGGCGATCAGCGAAAGCCCGACGATGCCGAAGGCGTAGACCACGCCGATGCCGCCGACCACCGACGCCAGGAAGGCAGCGGCCAGCAGGCCCGTGCCGGTGGCGCCGGCCATGCGCCGCATCGCCAGGCGCATCAGCAGGCCGCAGGCGAAGGCGCCGAACATCCAGCCGAACAGGAAGCCGCCGGCCGGCGCCACGAACACGCTCAGCCCGCCGCGGCCGCCCGGCAGCAGCGGCAGCCCGAGCGCCACCGCGAGCAAAAACAGCGCGATGGCCAGGAAGCCGCGGCGCGGCCCCAGCAGGCAGCCCGCGAGCATCACGCCCAGCGACTGCAGCGTGATCGGCACGCCGAACGGCAGGTCGATCTTCGGGATCAGGCCGAACACCGCCATCAGCGCCGCGAACAGCGCGATGTAAGACAGGGAGCGGGACGAACTGAGGGAGCCGGTGGTGGTCATGGCGGTCAATCGCAATCGAAGAAAAAGAGAAGAAGCTCAGCGGCCGAGCCGTGCTGCCAGCGCGTCGGCCACGCGCTCCGCGGTCTGCAGGGTGCGGATGGTCAGCGGCGCCAGCAGCCGCAAGCCGCCGCCGTGGCCAGCGCGGGCGCGGTAGGCGTCGTCCAGGCGCTGCCACTGCACATAGAAATTTTCGGCGAAGCGCAGCATCAGGCCAAGGCCGAGCGCGATCCGCTCGGTCGGCACACCCACGCGCTGCAGCGGATGCAGCACCGCTTCGAGCACCGCCAGCAGGTCTTCGAAGCGCGTGGTCAGCGTCAGCATCAGCGCCAGCGTGGCCGCACTGGCGAGCCGCAGCGCGCTGGCCACGCCCAACGAGGTCGTGCCCATGGCCCAGTGGAAACCGATGATCAGCGCACCCGCCATCGCCACGCCGAGCAGCATGCGCACGCGGCGCCACGCAGGCGGCCCGAGCGACGCGAAGATGCCGAGCACCACGACGCAGGCCACCGCCAGCGGCACCGGCCGCTCGACCAGCACCAGCAGCGTGCCGCACACCGACAGCACCGCGAGCTTGGCCCACGCCGCAATCGCGTGCATCCACGTCGGCTGTTCCGAATAGAGGCTACGCACGGCGGCCTCGCTCCAGCGCGGCGCGTTCGCGCACGTTCTCGGCATAGGCCTCGCACACCTCGCGGCCCGGCCCGTCGGCGCGCACCTTGCCCTGGTCGAGCCACAGCACGCGCTCGAAGTCGTAGACGTGTTCGAGCAGATGCGTGGACACGACGATCTGGTGGCCGGTGTCTTCGAGTTGCGCGGCCAGCCGCGCCTGGCTCAACAGGTCGAGGCTGGCAAAAGGCTCGTCGAGCAGCAGCGTGGCTGGCTCGCTGATCTGCAAGGCCAGCAGGCACACCTGCTGGCGCTGCCCCTGGCTCAGTTCGCCGACCGCGCGCGAGGCCCAGGCTTCGAGCCCGCGCCGGGCGAGGAAGTCACGCGCCTGCTGGCGCGCCGCCTGGCGTGTTTCGCCGCGCGCCGTCAGGCTGAAGGCCAGCTCCTCGGCCACAGTGGGAAAGATGATCTGGTCGTCGGGGTTCTGGAACATCAGTCCGACGTGCTTCGACAACTGCCTGCGGTCGGCCTGCGTGTCCATGCCATGCACGGTCACGCGCCCCTGCTGCGGCTGGTCGAGCCCGCTGATCAGCCGGAACAGGCTGCTCTTGCCGGCCCCGTTGTCGCCGATCAGGCCAATGCGCGTTTCCTGCAGGCTCAGCGTGAGCCCTTCGAAGACATGCTGGTTGCCGCGCACCAGCGTCACCGCGTCGAGGCGGATGCTGTGCGTGGACATGGGTTCTGGCGGGGGCGGCTGCGGCAAGGGGCGCCCACTGTACCCGAACCCGCCCCGGCGGCAGGCGGCTCAGGGCGTCGCGGGAAAGAGCCCGTTGATCTCGCCGACCGACAGCATGCCCTCGCCCATCGCGTCGAAGCGGCCCTGTGCAAAGGCTTCCCGGGCGATGCGCCCCACGAGCCCCAGCGCCGATTGCAGCGGGCCGCAGCCCAGGCTGATGCGCCGCGCGCCTGCGCGCGCAAGCTCGCCGGCCGGCGGAGCGCCCGCATAGCCGGCGTACACGTTCAGGGGCAGTCGCACGGCACCGGCCAGCTCCGCGATCTCCTCGAGGCTGGACATGCCGGGCACGAAGATGCCGTCCGCGCCCACCGCCGCGTACAGCCGCGCGCGGCGCAGCGCCTCGTCGAAGCGCGCCGCCGGGTCGTCCCAGGGCACGAAGTAGGCGTCGGTGCGCGCATTGATGAAGAAGCGCGCGTCGAGCTTGCGAATGGCGGCGATGCGCTCGCACAGCACCTCCGGCGGCGCAAGCTCGCGCGTACCCGGCCGCGTGCCGTCCTCGATGTTGATGCCGGCCGCGCCCATGTCGACCAGCGCGCCGGCCACATCGCGCACCGCCTGCGTGCTGTCGCCGAAGCCGCGCTCGATGTCCACGCTGACCGGCACGCCGGCAACGCGGCAGATGCGCGCGCAGGCCGCGATCAGTTCGCCGGCGGGCATGCGCTCGCCGTCCGCATGGCCGAGCGCCCAGGCCATGCCGGCGCTGGTGGTGCCGATTGCTGTCGCGCCCGCGCGTTCGACGATGCGGGCGCTGACGGCGTCCCAGGCGTTGACGAGAACCAGCGGGGCCGGGCCAGCGTGGAGTTGGTGGAAGGTGTCGGCGTGCTGCGTCGATTGGGTGGTGTGCATCTGCGGCAATGGCCCGGGGGCGTCATGGAATGACCGCAGCTTAAGAACGCCCCGGCTCCAGGACTTGGAGAAAATTGCTGTCCCCCTTGCCCGTGTCAGGGGCGCTCACGCCATCAAGGCCACCACCGGATACCGCCGCCACTCCAGCTCCGCATGCCGCTTGCCGTGCGCGAAGAGAAAGCCCAGCACAGCGCACTGATCGGACAGCTTCGCGGGATTCGCTGTCTTCCACTCTTCGAACCGGCGCTTGAGCTCAGGCTCGTCCTCCAGCATCTGCAGCGCGGTGTCTTCGAACACATAGGCGGAGAAGGCTTCCTTCTTCTCCAGCACGCTGTTGAAGAAGCCCCAGCGAAAGAAGCTGTCGTGGGCTTCGGGCTCCAGCGTCTCGACGGCATAGCGGGCATTGGGCTGGTCCAGCGGCACCCACATGTCGCCCACGCGCGCCTGGAAGGGCTCTGTGTGCGACGTGAGCACCACCCGGTCATGGAACATGTGGCCTTCGTAGGCGCCCGGGCGCGATGCCACTTCCTGCACGCGGTAGACGCGGGCCGCGTCGATCAGCTGGTCGGCCTCCAGGCGGCGCATCGCGACGCCGTTCCATTGCAGGCGCTCGATCACTTCGCGCCAGGCCTGGGGCACCAGGTAGGCCTTGGGCGCCGCGACCGCGATGTCTTCCACGCAGCGGTCGAAGTGGACGATGTCTTTCTCCCAGGGCTGGTTGCGGTCGTAGGCCAGCCTTTCGTAATTGCCGAGCCTGCTGGGCGTTCGCACGGCCTGGTAGCCCTTGAAGCGCAGGCTGGCCGGGCGCTCATGGTCGTTGCGCCATGTCAGCGGCCAGCGCGCCTGTTGCGCGGCTTCGGCCCGGGCATCGCCGCGCAGCGCCTGGATGCGCGCCGCGTTGGCCACGGTGAACGCCAGCACCACTTCGACCAGCGTGCGCATCGACGCCACGCGGTCTGCGAAGGGCTTCAGCATGTGGGTCTCGGGCATGAAGCCGATGGTGTGGTGCAGCGCGGCGTAGCCGGTGGAAAAGCGCGGCAGGTCGAGGAAGTCTTCAATGCCGTCGTCCGGCGTCTCGGCCAGCAGGTTCACGTAGGGGCAGGTGGGCCAGCCGCGCCGGTCCATGTCGCCGTAGATCGCGGGCAGCATGCGCTCGCGCAGGAAGTCGCCCAGCCCGCCGCCCAGCTTGTCGGGCTGGGTCGGGATCAGCGTCATGGTGCAGGCGTAGTCCGCGCCGTTGGAGGTGTGGGTGTCGACCATCACGTCCGGGTCCCACGCGGTGAAGAACCGGTTGAACACCTGCGCGGCGAGGCTGTCGCACTTGATGAAGTCGCGGTTCAGGTCAAGGTGCCGGCCGTTGCCGCGGAAGCCGAAGGACTCGGGCCCGAGCTGGTTCACGCGCGAGGTGGCCTGGCGGTTGATGCAGCCGTCCACGTTGTAGACGGGAATGAACAGGAACACCGTGTCGCCCAGCGCCGCCAGCCGCTCGGGCTGCAGGCAGAAGTCGCGCACCAGCGCCATGCAGGCGTCTATGCCCTCGGGCTCGCCGGGGTGGCTGCCGTTGTTGTTGAAGAACACCGGGCGGCGCTGCCGCTGCAGCGTCTCGCGGTCGAACACGCCGTCTGCCGTGACCACGCCGGCGTGCATCGGCGCGCCGGTGTCCGACAGGCCGATCCGCCGCCAATGCAGCACGCCGGGGAACTGCGCGGCGAGCCGCTCGTAGAAGGCGATGCATTCGGCCCAGGTGGCGGTCCGGTTGCCATTGCCGGATTCGAAGGGCGTGGGGTACGGGGTGTCTTGTGCGGCGGTCATGAAAAAAGCTCCGTTCTTGCGGCAACGGCGCGGGAACCGCTGCTGTTCACGGGCTTTTAGCACGGCCTCCGGCTACAGTAACGGCCCCAACCGGTCATCCAGCCCTTCTGCAGAGAGCCAGACACGGCCGCAAACACACACTCGAGAAGGAATCAGCCATGGGCGCCCAATGGAAAGCGAAACACAAGGACCTGGCAGCCAATGCCAAGGGCCGGTTGTTCGGCAAACTCGCCAAGGAAATCATGATGGCCGCGCGCAACGGCGCCGATCCGGCCGGCAACTCGCGTCTTCGCCTCGTGGTGGAACAGGCCCGCAAGGTCTCGATGCCCAAGGACACGCTCGACCGCGCCATCAAGAAAGGCGCCGGCCTCACCGGCGAGGCAGTGCATTTCGAGCACGTGATCTATGAAGGCTTCGCGCCGCACCGCGTGCCGGTGATGGTCGAGTGCCTGACCGACAACGTGAACCGCACCGCGCCTGAAATGCGCGTGCTGTTCCGCAAGGGCCAGTTGGGCACCTCTGGCTCGGTGTCGTGGGACTTCGACCACGTCGGCATGATCGAAGCCGAACCCGCCAGGCCCGACGCCGACGCCGAAGTGGCCGCCATCGAGGCCGGCGCGCAAGATTTCGAAACGGCCGAGGAAGGCAATTCCGTGGTCTTCCTGACCGACCCGACCGACCTCGACCTGGTGAGCCGCGCGCTGCCGGCCCAGGGCTTCACCGTGCTGTCGGCCAAGCTGGGCTACAAGCCCAAGAACCCGGTCGACCCGGCGAGCCTGAGCGCGGAAGACCTGGAGGAAGTCGAGACCTTCCTGGCGGCCATCGACGCGAACGACGACGTGCAGAACGTGTTCGTGGGGCTGGCGGGCTGAGGCCGCTTTTTTGCTGCACCAGATGCTTGCCGGAAGATGCCTGTGCGGCGCCGTCCACTACGCGGTGGCAGATGAGTTCGGCTATGCGCTGAACTGCCACTGCGGCGACTGCCGCCGCGCCACAGGCTCGGCCTTCAAGCCCTTCGCGGGCATCGAGCGGCACAAGCTGTCGATCACCCGGGGCGAAGACCAATTGATGGTCCACGGAGAAAAGGACGCGGGCGACCTGCATTGCGGCAAGTGCGGATCGCTGCTCTTCTCGGTGGTGCGCGAAGGCCTGTTCGTGCACGTCACGCTGGGCACGCTGACGGACACGCCGCGCATTCGCCCGAGCGCGCACATCTTCGTCGGCTCCAAGGCGCCCTGGTTCACCATCACGGACGACCTGCCGCAGTACGAAGGCCATGTCGTGGACACGAGGCCGCGCGGCGACCGGACCTGACTGGCGGGCAAAGAAAAAGGCCCGCCCTTGGAAGAGCGAGCCTTTGTTGACAAATCCGAAAAGTCGGTCCTAGAACGGAATATCGTCATCCATGTCGTCGAAGCCCGACGACGACTTGGCCGGTGCCTGGCGCGGAGCCGGTGCCGGAGCACGCGGAGCCGCCGCGGGTGCACGGGGTGCGTATCCGCCGCCACCGCCGTTGCCGCCCTGCGAGTAACCGCTGCCGCCACCGCCACCGCCTTGCGAGTAGCCGCCGTCGTCCTCGGGACCGCCCGACGGGCCGCCCTGGCCTTGACGGCTGCCGAGCATCTGCATCTGGTCGGCGCGGATTTCGGTGGTGTACTTTTCGATGCCGTCCTTGTCGGTCCACTTGCGCGTGCGCAGGCTTCCTTCGACATAGACCTGCGAACCCTTGCGCAGGTACTGGCCGGCGATTTCGGCAAGGCGGCCGTTGAAGACGATGCGGTGCCATTCGGTGGCTTCGCGCATTTCGCCGCTTTGCTTGTCTTTCCAGCGATCGGTGGTGGCCACTGTGACGTTCGCGACCTGATCGCCGCTCGGGAAGGTCCGCATTTCGGGGTCGCGCCCCAGGTTGCCGACGACGATGACTTTATTGACCGATGCCATATGCACTGCCCCTGATAAGTGGATAAAGGAGAAGGTTGAGAGGAACCCTCCATTGTGCCCGAAGGCCGACAAGCCAAATACCCCGTCGGTGCCAGAATGCCCTCCCATGAACCGCGAACCCGATTTCCTCGAGCACCTGCGCGCCGAGTTGTCCAGCGGCCGCGTCTGGCTCGACCGGGCCATCGTGCTGGGCTACGCCATCGCGGCCGGGCTTTTCGTGGTGGGCTTCACGCTCGCCAGCGACTGGGTCTTCGGCCAGTTCCACCGCTTCTACCGCGCTTGGCCCTGGGCCGTGCTGCTGACGACGCCGCTGATCACGGCGGGCATCGTGTGGTTCACGCTGCGCTTCTTTCCCGGCGCGGGCGGCTCGGGCATTCCGCAGATCAAGGCGGCGCTGCACCCCGCCCTGCCGGAAGAGCGCCGCTTCTTCTTCGCCTCATTGCGGCTCACGGTCGCCAAGATCGGGCTGGGCGCGGCGGGTTTCGCGGCCGGGCTGTCGATCGGGCGCGAGGGGCCTTCCGTGCAGGTCGCGGCCGGGGTGATGCAGCACGCGCGGCGCTGGCTCTCGCCCAACACCGCCATCGACGGCCGCGCGCTGCTGGTGGCCGGCGGTGCCGCCGGCATCGCGGCGGCCTTCAATGCGCCGCTGGCGGGCGTGGTGTTCGCCATCGAGGAACTCTCGGGCCGGCTCGAGGCGCGCTCCAGCGGCCTGATCATCACGGCCATCGTGCTGGCGGGCCTGGTGGCCGTCTCGGCGTTCGGCAACACCAGCTACTTCGGCGTGATCCGCGTGCCCCGGCTGGGCTGGGACGCGCTCGGGCCCGGCCTGCTGGTCACGCTGCTCAGCGGCGCTGCCGGCGGGCTGTTCGCGCGGCTGCTGACAGCCTCGCTCACCGGCGCGCCGGGGCGCTTCAACCGCTGGCGGGCACGTTTTCCGGTGCGGTTCGCGGCTGCGGGCGGGCTGGCGGTGGCCGTCATCGGGCTGGTCACGGGCGGCGTCACCTTCGGCGCGGGCTCCGAGGCGGTCAAGCAGATGCTGCAGGGCCATGACGAGCTGACGCCGCTCTATACGGTGCTCAAGTTCGTCGCCACCTGGCTCACGGCGTGGTGCGGCGTGCCGGGCGGCATCTTCGCGCCGGCGCTGTCCATCGGCGCGGGCATCGGCGACGCGGTGTCGCAGCTGGGCAGCAGCGAACTCGGCCCGGCGCTCATCGCGCTGGGCATGGCCGCCTTCCTGGCGGCGGTGACGCAGGCGCCGCTCACCGCCTTCATCATCGTGATGGAAATGGTCGACGGGCATTCGATGGTGCTGAGCCTGATGGCCGCGGCCATGCTGGCCAGCCTGGTCTCCCGCATGATCAGCCGCCCGCTGTACGACACCCTGGCCGAATACATGGTCGGGCGGGCCATCGGCGCCGCCGAACCGGTGCATCCGCCGCCGCCGCAAGCCCCCGCGCCCGCGCCCGCGCCCGCGGCGCCTGATCCCGCCCGCTCGCCATGAATTCCCGGGCGGTCTATCATGTCCGGTTGCCCTCGGACGATCGCCTCCTTTGAATTCCAAAGCCACTGAACTAGCCACGGCAGAAGCCGCTGAAGCTGCAGAACGCGCCCGCGATGCGGAACGCGAACGCGACACCTACCTCGGCGCGGTGCTGGCGCAGCAGCGCATCAGCATCCGCGGCGCGCGCACCCACAACCTGAAGAACGTCGACCTCGACATTCCGCGCAACAAGCTGGTGGTCATCACCGGCCTGTCGGGCTCGGGCAAGTCGAGCCTGGCCTTCGACACGCTGTATGCCGAAGGGCAGCGGCGCTATGTGGAAAGCCTCTCGGCCTACGCGCGGCAGTTCCTGCAGCTCATGGACAAGCCCGATGTCGACGTGATCGAGGGCCTGTCGCCCGCCATCAGCATCGAGCAGAAGGCCACCAGCCACAACCCGCGCTCCACCGTGGGCACGGTGACCGAAATCCACGACTACCTGCGCCTGCTGTATGCCCGCGCCGGCACGCCCTACTGCCCCGACCACCACCTGCCGCTGCAGGCGCAGACCGTCTCGCAGATGGTCGACGCCACGCTCGCCCTGCCCGGCGAGCCGCGGCTGATGATCCTGGCGCCGGTGGCACGCGAGAAGAAAGGCGAGTTCCTCGAGCTCTTCGCCGAGATGCAGGCGGCCGGCTACATCCGCTTCCGCGTCGACGGGCAAACATACGAATACAACGACCTGCCCAAGCTCAAGAAGACCGAGAAGCACGACATCGACGTGGTCATCGACCGCCTGCGCGCTCGCCCCGACATGCAGCAGCGGCTGGCCGAGAGCTTCGAGGCCGCGCTGCGCCTGGCGGAAGGCCGCGCCATTGCGCTGGAGCTGGGCGCCGAAGGTGCGGCCGATAAGGAGCACCTGTTCAACGCCAAGTTCGCCTGCCCGATCTGCCACTACTCGCTGTCGGAGCTGGAGCCGCGCCTGTTCTCTTTCAACTCGCCGGTGGGCGCCTGCCCGAGCTGCGACGGCCTGGGCCACAGGGAAGTGTTCGACCCGGCGCGCGTGGTGGCCTTCCCCTCGCTGTCGCTGGCCAGCGGCGCCATCAAGGGCTGGGACCGCCGCAACGGCTACTACTTCAGCATGATCGAGAGCGTCGCCAAGCACTACAAGTTCGACGTCGACGCGCCCTTCGAGTCATTGCCGGCCTCGGTGCAGCAGGTGCTGCTGCACGGCTCGGCCGCCGAGGAGATCAAGTTCAACTACACCATGGAGTCGGGCAACTTCGCGGGCAAGAAGCTCACGAAGAAGCACCCCTTCGAGGGGATCATCCCGAACATGGCGCGGCGCTACCGCGAGACCGACTCGGTGATGGTGCGCGAAGACCTCGCGCGCTTTCGCAATCTGCAGCCCTGCCCCGACTGCGGCGGCTCGCGGCTGCGGCGCGAGGCGCGCAACGTGTTCCTGGTCGATGAATCGGCACGTCCGGCCGACGGCGGCGAGCCGCCGCGCATGGCGATCTTCGAGCTCAGCCATCTCACCTTGCGCGATTCGCTGGCCTGGTTCCAGACGCTCAAGCTGCGCGGCGCCAAGGCCGACATCGCCGACAAGGTGGTGCGCGAAATCGGCCTGCGCCTCAAATTCCTGAACGACGTGGGCCTGAACTACCTGAGCCTGGACCGCAGCGCAGAGACGCTCTCCGGTGGCGAGGCGCAGCGCATCCGCCTGGCGTCGCAGATCGGCTCGGGCCTCACCGGCGTGATGTACGTGCTCGACGAGCCCAGCATCGGCCTGCACCAGCGCGACAACGACCGCCTCATCGGCACGCTGAAGCATCTGCGCGACATCGGCAACAGCGTGATCGTGGTCGAGCACGACGAGGACATGATCCACGCCGCCGACCACGTAATCGACATGGGCCCCGGCGCCGGCGTGCACGGCGGGCGCGTGATGGCGCAGGGCACCTATGCCGAGGTGTCGGCCAACCCCGATTCGCTCACCGGCCAGTACCTGTCGGGCACGCGCAAGATCGAAGTGCCCAAGCGCCGCACCGCATGGCTGCCGGTGGTGAACAAGCCCGCGTTCAACGAAGGCAAGAAGCCCTCGCGCTTTCCGCAGAGCCCGGCCGCCGAGCGCCGCGCGGCGCGCGAGGCCGCCCACCTGGCCACGCAGACCGACCTGCAGGAGATTCGCGTGGTCGGCGCCACCGGCAACAACCTGAAGAACGTGAGCGTCGCCTTCCCGGTCGGCCTGCTGACCTGCGTGACGGGCGTGTCGGGCTCGGGCAAGTCGACGCTGGTGAACGACACGCTCTACACCGCGGTGGCGCGCACGCTGTACCGCGCGCATGAGGAACCGGCCGAACACGAATCGGTCGAGGGCATCGAGTATTTCGACAAGGTCATCAACGTCGACCAGAGCCCCATCGGCCGCACGCCGCGCAGCAACCCGGCCACCTACACCGGCCTGTTCACGCCCATCCGCGAACTGATGGCAGAGACCAACACCGCGCGTGAGCGCGGCTACGGCCCGGGCCGCTTCAGCTTCAACGTGGCGGGCGGGCGCTGCGAGGCCTGCCAGGGCGACGGCGTGGTGAAGGTCGAGATGCACTTCCTGCCCGACGTGTACGTGCCCTGCGAGGTATGCCACGGCCAGCGCTACAACCGCGAGACGCTGGAGGTGCTCTACAAGGGCAAGAACATCGCGCAGATCCTGGAGATGACGGTCGAGACCGCGCACGAGTTCTTGAAGGCCGTGCCGACCATCGAGCGCAAGCTGCGCACCCTGCTGGACGTGGGCCTGAGCTACATCAAGCTCGGCCAGTCGGCCACCACGCTGTCGGGCGGCGAGGCGCAGCGCGTGAAGCTCGCGCTGGAGCTGAGCAAGCGCGACACCGGCCGCACGCTCTACATCCTCGATGAGCCGACCACCGGCCTGCACTTCGCCGACATCGAGCTGCTGCTGAAGGTGCTGCACCAGCTGCGCGACGCGGGCAACACCATCGTCGTGATCGAGCACAACCTCGACGTCATCAAGACGGCCGACTGGCTGATCGACATGGGGCCTGAAGGCGGCGCGGGCGGCGGCACGGTGGTGGGCGAAGGCACGCCGGAAGACATCGCGGCGAACGAGGCGAGCCACACGGGGCGGTATCTGAAGCGGCTGCTGACGAACTGAATGAACGATGCTTGAGCACTGACGCTCAATCACGACTCAAGCGTTAAGGTCGCCCAGGAGTCCTCGTTGGCCATTGTCAAACCAGGCGGAGTCGAAGCCGTCGGCCAACAAGATCGGCTTTACGACGCTGGTGCCAGCGTCGTTCAGTCTGCGTAGGTACTTCACCAAAGTTTGAGCATCCTCTGTGAGGATATGCGTCAACGATTCGCAGATCGCCTGGGCGATCAGCTTGATGTCGTCCTTGACAGCACTTCGATCATCGTTGCCATCTCTCTTGAGATCGCGCATCAGCAATCCGGCGGTCATGGCGTGGTCGATGTTGAAAGGGAGTACTTCGAAATTGCGCAATGGCAAATCGGTCACTGCTTGCTTGACCTGGAATTCCGAAGCCGCAATTGCCGATAGATACAGCGGCACGCCGCGCTTCAGAGCTTCTCGAAGATAGCTGACCGCAGCTTGATGATGCGCACGCGTCGGATCGGCCAGCGAGATCAGGTAGCTCGTGTCGAGCAGAATCGCGCTCACTCCTTGCTTCCCCGAAGCTCGTCGATCCAAGCACCCGCATCAGGCACATCGCGCCATGCCTTGGCCCCGCGTTGAGTCAAACGATCCAGGTCTTTTTCATCGAGCCGGCTCTCGTGCTCGACGAACTCCAAGAGTTTGGCGCCTCGATACTCGCGTGTCATGACGTTGTATTCAGCAACGATCCTGATCATCGCCGGCTTGTAGAGACGATTGATTTTTTCATCTCGCAGCATTTCGCGGGCCGCATCAACCAGCAGTGCCTTGCCGTCCGGCAGGCGAATGTGGGCGTTGGGCTTTGCATGGCCGCCCATGTCTTCGATTTCACCGCGCACATAGCGCTCGACACGTACCCACTGGTCCGCATCGTCGGCCCTGAAGTCGGATTCGGCGCTGATCACAATGGCAGCGGGCAGAAAATCCGCTGCAATACTCACTCGCCATCGACGACCGCCGCGCGCGCTTTTTTGCCAGCGCTCGATCACCGCGCGTCGCTTCAAGCCGACACCATCCATCTCTTGGCCGTTGGCGAGCTTTCGCAGATCGTTCAGCAAGACAGGATTGGCCGTAGGCGCCGTGCGAATGGCCAGCGATCCTTTTTCGATGGAAATGTCGAGCGCGTTGGTATCGACGTCGTTGCCGTCGCCGCGAAGAAATTCATCCACGTCCCGGGTAAAGCTGCGCAGCACGGACAGGGGCACTCGGTCGGGCGAGATTTCATATCCAGCCGACTCATCGTGCAAAGCTATCAGCAACTCTTGGGCTTCCATCGGTTCATTCTAGGGGTCGAAGCAATTCCCTTGTAGTGGGGCCGTCCAAGGCGCATGAGGCCAATCGCGGCACGAATACGCAGGCAGCATCAGTTGTTCGCCCTTCCCAGGCCTCGCGCAACGCCGCGAAGAGCTGAGTACTACGTCAGGTCGTCGTCTGCACGTGCAGCCGGCTGGTCTTGCAGCGGTGCAGCGCGCGGTAGTGCTCCAGCGGCCTTCCGTTGGCACCATAGGCGATCGACTCGATGCGCAGCAGCGGCTCCGGCGTGGGCAGGTTCAGCAGCCGGCAGGTGTCGGCGTCGGGCAGCACCGCGTCGATCCAGCGTTCGGCGCGCACCAGGCGCAGGCCGTACTGGCGGCGCAGCACGTCGTACAGCGAGCGGTCGTCCAGGCGTGTGCGGTGCAGCCCCGGCGCCAGGTCGGCGGGCACCACGGTTTCCACCAGCAGGCGCAGCTCGCCGTCCACGCTGCGCAGGCGCTTGAGCGCCACCACCTGGGTGTCGTCGGTGAGCCCGAGCGACGCCGCTTCCTGTTCTGTGGGCGGGCGCAGTTCCTGAGTGAGGATCTGCGTGCGCACCGAGCGGCCCTTGCGCTCCATCTCGTCGGAGAAGCCGAGCACGGTCGAGACGAAATCTTCATCCCGCTCGCGAGCCGACACGAAAGCGCCGCGGCCCTTGATCTTGTAGATGAGGTTGTTGCGCACCAGGTCGGCCAGCGCCTCGCGCACTACGATGCGCGAGATGCCGAACTGCTCGCCCAGCTCGGCTTCGGACGGCAGCTTGGCGCCGATGGGCAGCACGCCTTGCAGGATCTGCAGGCGCAGCGCGTCGCGAAACTGGGCCCACAAAGGCGATTCGGAGCCACGGTCGAGCACGGTCGAGATTTCGGTCGGAGAGTTCACGTCGAGGGTTGGCCCAGGGCCTGAGGAGTCGTCAATGATGCATCGAAAGGTGCGGGCGCATCGGTGGCCACCGGCGAAAGCCGCACGCCGTGGCGCTCGCGCAGGGCGGCGGAGCAGGCCAGCAGTTCGCGCCGCGCAAGGGCCGCGTCCCAGCCCAGCGCCTCGGCCGCGATGCCCGCCATTTCCGCCAGCGCCTCGCCTGTGACGAGGCCGCGAATCGCGAGCAAGGTCCGGCGGATCACGAGATCGTCGAGATGGATCACGCCCGTCTCGAGGCACAGGTAGGACAGCTCGGCGACGGAGTAGTCGGGCGCATGCTGCAGCGGCACGTCGCCCGATGCTCCGAGGCGCTGCGCCAGCGGCAGCGCCTTCGAGCCGTAGCGGCGCAGCAGCACCTGTGCGCGCGCACGGCCCAGGCCGGAGGCCGTGACCATGCGGTCGAGAAAGCGTTCAGTGGCCTGCGCATCGGCAGGCAGTTCCGCGCCACCGCCGATGGGCAGCCGCTCGGTCGATGCGGTGCGCGGGCGGCCCAGTTGCTGCAGCACTTCGTTTGTCGCTTCTTCTGCCAGCGCGCGGAATGTCGTCCACTTACCGCCGACCAGGCCGACGATGGGAATGTCGCGCGTGGCGTTGGGCAGGTCGACCACCACCGAATGGTCGCGCGAGATCTGCCCCGGCTTGTCGGCGTCGGAGCGCGCGAGCGGACGCACGCCGACATAGGTGTACACCACGTTGCCGCGGCCGAACGAGAGGTTCGGGAACACCTCGGCCAGCACCTCGAGCAGGTAGTCGACCTCGGCCGGCTCCGTGGCGATCTGGTCGGGGTCTTCCACCGGAATGTCGGTGGAGCCCACCAGCACGCGGTCGAGGAAGGGATAGACGATGCACACGCGCCCGTCCACCGCCTCGAAGTAGGCCATGCGCCCCTGCAGCGCATCGCGCAGCGCGGGATGGTCGAGCACCAGGTGCGAGCCCTTGGTGCCCATCACGCGCGAGCCCGCGCCGCCAAGCACAGCCGTGCTGCGGTCCAGCCACGCGCCGCTGGCGTTCACCACGGTGTCGGCCGTCACGCGCACCAGCGCGCCGGTGATCTCGTCGCGCAGGGTGAGGATGTTGCCCGCGCAGCCCATCACGCGGCAGTAGTTGGCGGCGGCCGAGCGCGGCTGGTCGCGGCAGGCGTCGCCGATGAGTTCCAGCACCAGCCATTCGGGGTGGCTGATCCAAGCGTCGAAGAAGGTCGCGGTCCAGCGCACTGCCGCGCGGAACAGGCTGCGGTCGGCGGGCGGCACGCGGCTGATGCGGTGGTTGGGCATCACGCGCTGGCGGCGGCCCAGCAGGTCGTACAGGCGCAGGCCCGCCGCCACGGCCAGCAGGCCGCGCGTGCGTTGCGGCGGCGTGCGGCCGAAGAACTTGAGCGCGCTGCTCATGAGGCCGCCGAAGAAGCTCGACAGCGGCACCACCGTCTTCAGCGGCTGCACCAGGTGCGGCGCGTTGCGCAGCAGCAGGTTGCGCTCGCGCGTGGCCTCGGCCACCAGCGAGAAGCTGCCGTTCTCCAGGTAGCGCAGGCCGCCGTGGATCATGCGCGAAGGCGCGCTGCTCGCGCCCGCGCTGAAGTCGCCCTTGTCGACGATGAGGCAGTCGACGCGCTGCAGGCACAGGTCGCGGAACACGCCCACGCCGTTGATGCCGGCGCCGACGATCACCGTCGAAAAATGGCGATCCGCCAGGGCAGCCGGACGCACGAAAGGCAGTTGCCAGGCGCTCATTGCTTGCCCCCGGCCAGATGTGAAAACACAGGAGACATGGTGTCGATCAGTTCGTTGAAGCCGGCCATGAAGTCGGCATGGGCGCGCGCCTGCGCGGCGTCGGGTTCGACCGTGTCGCAGGGCGCGAGCAAGGCGCTGTCTTGCCCGGCGTGGTCAATGCCTTGCGACATGGCGGCGTAGATGGCCGCGCCGCGCGCGCCGGTTTCGTCGTCGGCGCAGCGCTCGACCAGATGCGCCAGAAAGCCGGCCAGCAGGCGCACGAGGCGCGTGTCGCTCGCACCGCCGCCGAGCACGGTCGAGGCCGACACCGGCAGCCCGCAGGCCGCGAGCCGCGCCGTGTGGCGTGCGTGCAGCGCGGCCACCGCATCGACCACGGCGCGCGCCATGTCGCCGCGCGTGTGATGGCTCTTGAGGCCGACGAAGCCCGCCGTCACGCCGCCGCCGCCGTTCACGAACGGCAGGAAGCGCAGGCCGCCCGCGCCCAGCGGCACCGACATAGCCAGGTCGACCACGGCGCGCGAATCCGGCAGGCCCAGCACGCCGGCCAGCCATGCGATGTTGGCCATCGACGAGGGGCTGTTCTCCATGTACAGCCGCCTGTCCCCGCGCCCGAAGTTCACGACCGCCGCCACGTCGGGCTTGGGCTCGATCACCGGTCCGATGACCGCGTTCACGCACCATGTGCCGAAGACAGACACCGCACGCTCGCGCCCTTCCGCGCAGATCGCGGCCATCGATGCGAGCAGGTCGATGGCGCCCATCGCCACGGGAATGCCGGCGGGCAGGCCGCACAGCGCGGCTTCGGCAGGCCGCAGCTTGCCGACGACCTCGCCGCTGGGTACCAGAGGACCGAAGGCACGGGGCCCGAGGTCAGCGATGCCCGATGCATCGAAGGCCGCCTGCGACCACGTGCCGGTGGCAATCGACACCAGCCCGGCGGTGCTCGCATCGCTCGCGTCGGTCGCGATCTCGCCGGTCAGCAGGAAGCCGAGGTAATCCTTCGCGAACAGCAGCCGGCGCACCTCGCCGCGCTGCACGGCGTCGGTGCCCAGCAGCTCGGCCGCGATCACGGTGGGCTGGCCCGGCCAGGGCCTGCAGCCGACATCGGCGAACAGCGCGTCCCCGTGGCTCAGCGACAGCGAACGCGCACGCGCATCGGCGCGCTGGTCGGTCGAGGCGACGGCCCTCGCGCCCACGAGTTCGTTGCGCGCGTCCAGCGCATAGAGCCCGGCGCCGTGGCCGGTGCAGCCGATGGCGCGGACCTCGGCCACGCGGTTGCCGAGCTGGTGGGCGACGTCGCGCAGCACGTGGGTCAGGGCGCAGCGGATGGCGGCCGCCCCCACTTCGCATCCCCCTCCGGGCAGCCGGTCGTGCGGCAGTGGCATGCGGGACAGGGCGACAGCCCGGCCGCTCCCGGCTTCGAGGGCCAGGGCTTTCAGGCTGCTCGACCCCATGTCGATGCCGATCAGTATTTTTGTCTTCATGTCATAACAGCTTCGGCGGAATAAAAGCGCATCGCCAGTAGCGTTTCCCCTAGTTATCCCGCCAAACGGCCAGCGCGTACATTCCAGCCTGTCATAACAACTGTCGTGACAACGAGGATCAGAAGGCTGCCTTCAAAAGCAGCATCAGCAAGCTGTGCCACACAACGTGAGGAGACAAAAATGAGGCGTAATTTCCTGAAGTCCGCGGCGGCCGCCGGTATCGGCCTGGCCGGTGCGAGCGCGCTTGCGCAGCAGCAAGCGGCAGCCCCCGCCGCGGGCGCCGGCCTGCGCGGCAATGCCAGCGACGTCTACGTGATGAACGTGATGGTGTCGGGCGTGGAGTACTGGTTTCCGGTCTACGAAATGATGAAGCAGCTCGGCCGCACGCTGGGCGTTCGCACCCGCTACACCGGCACGCCGGAGTACGACGTGAACAAGCAGCTCGCGTCCTTCGAGCAGGAGCTGGCGCGCAAGCCGGCCGGCATCCTGCTGCACCCGATGAACCCCGACCCGTTCATCGAGCCCATCAACCGCGCGGCGGCGATGGGCATCCCGGTCGTCACCTTCGCGGCCGACTCGCCCAACTCCAAGCGCACGTCGTTCATCACCTCCGACAACGACCGCGAAGGCACGCAGGCGGCCGACGCCATCGCGGCCTCGATGGGCGGCAAGGGCGAATACGCCGTGCTGGAGAACCCGGGCCAGGACAACCATGACCGCCGCATCGCCGCCTTCGTCAACCGCATGAAGACCAAGCACCCGGGCATGAAGCTGGTGGGCCGCGCCGCCAGCAACCAGGACCCGAACAAGGCCTACCAGGCCGTGCTGAGCCTGGCGCAGGCCAACCCGAACCTGGGCGCCCTCTTCATGCCCGAGGCCAACTCGGCGCTCGGCGCGGCGCAAGCCAAGGTCGAGACCAAGAAGAACATCAAGGTGATGTGCTGCGACGTGAACGCCAAGATCCTGGACATGATCAAGTCGGGCGACGTGTTCGGCTCCATCAACCCGAACCAGGGCATGCAGGGCTACATGGGCATGATGATGCTGTTCCTGGCCAAGAACCCGACGCTCATCGACCCGATGAACGACGCCAAGCGCAACGGCACCAACCCGATGTCCGTGCCCTTCCTGGACAACGGCCTGGCGGTGGTCAGCAAGGCCAACGCCGACGACTTCTACTGGGACAAGTACCTCGCCCGCCGCGGCACCAAGGGAATCGGCGAGTGAACGCAGTGAGCGCATTGCTCGAACTGAAGGGGATCAGCAAGCGCTTCGGCGCTTCGCGCGCGCTCACGGGCGTGGACTTCTCGCTGCACGCCGGCGAGATCCACGCCCTGTGCGGCGAGAACGGCGCGGGCAAGTCCACGCTGATGAACATCATCGACGGCATCCACCAGCCGGACGAGGGCGAGATCTCGCTCGACGGCCGCAAGGTGGTCATCGACGGCCCGGCGCACGCCATGCGCCTGGGCATCGGCCTGGTGCACCAGGAGATCGCCCTGTGCGGCGACGCCACCGTGGCCGAGAACATCTTCATGCCGGAGATCAACGCCGGCAAGCATGCGTGGATGAACTACGCCAGCCTCAACGCGCGCGCAGCCCGTGTGCTGCAGCGGCTGGGGCAGGACGTGGACCCGTCGGCGCTGGTGAAAGACCTGAGCATCTCGACGCAGCAGCTCATCGAGATCGCCAAGGCGCTCACGCTCGACTGCAAGGTTCTGATCCTCGACGAGCCCACCGCCGCGCTGACAGACAACGAATCGGCCGCGCTCTTCAAGGTGCTGCACGACCTGAAGGCGCAGGGCATCGGCATCATCTACATCAGCCACCGCATGGCCGAGATCTTTGCGCACTGCTCGCGCGTGACGGTGCTGCGCGACGGGCGCAACGTGCACTGCGGCCCGCTGGCCGAGCTGGACGCCGACGCGCTGGTGCGCCGCATGGTCGGGCGCGACCTGGGCAACTACTACCCGCCGAAGCATGGCGACACGGCGCACGGCGAGCCGGTGCTCGAAGTGAGCGACATCGCCGACGGCGAGCGCGTGCACGGCGTGTCTTTCACGCTCAGGCGCGGCGAGATCCTCGGCATCGCGGGCCTCATGGGCGCCGGGCGCAGCGAACTCGCCGAGACCGTCTGCGGCCTGCGCCCAGCCACCCGCGGCACGGTGCGCCTGCGCGGCAGGACACTGACGATCCGCAAGTACAGCGACGCGCTGCGCGAAGGCATCGCCTATCTCAGCGAAGACCGCAAGGCGGCGGGCGTGTACCTCGACCTGCCCATCGCGCAGAACATCGCGTCGATGGCGCTGAAGCGCGTGAGCTCGCGCTTCGGCCTGCTGCAGCGCGCGGCCGAGCACAAGCTGGCGGTGGACCTGGGCGCCAAGCTCAAGCTCAAGTCCGACGGCGTGGCCATCGACGTGGCGAGCCTGTCGGGCGGCAACCAGCAGAAGGTGGCCATCGCCAAGCTGCTGGCCACCAATCCTTCGGTGCTGCTGATGGACGAACCCACGCGCGGCGTGGACGTGGGCGCCAAGTCGGAGATCCATCACATCCTGCGAGAGCTGGCGAGCCAGGGCGTTGGCGTGGTGGTGATCTCCTCGGAGCTGCCCGAGATCATCGGGCTGTGCGACCGCGCGCTGGTGATCCGCGACGGCCGGCTGGCCGGCGAAGTGCAAGACAACGAAATGACGGAAGAGGCGCTGCTGCGGCTGGCCTCGGGACTTTGCGAAGAGGAAGCGACAGCATGAACTACCCGGCACAACTCGACGCGGGGGCCGCACCGGGCCTCCAGCCACATCAGTCGGGGGGCGGCCCCGCCAAACCCGCCAGCAAGCTCGGCAGCATGCGCGAGATGGGCTTGCTGCTCATCATCGCCGCGCTATGCGTGGGCATGAGCTTCGCGTCGCCGTACTTCCTCACGTGGGACAACGTGCGCGCGATGCTGCTGTCGTTCTCCATCGAAGGCATCGTGGTGGTGGGCATGACGATCTTGCTGATCGTCGGCGGCATCGACCTGTCGGTGGGCTCGGTGGTGTGCTTCGCGATGGTGGTCACGGGCAAGCTCTTCCTCATGGGCTTCGACCCGTGGACGGCGGGGCTGGTGGCCATCGGGGCGAGCGCGCTCATCGGCGCGATGATCGGCGGCTGCGTCACGCGCATCGGGCTGAACCATTTCATCGCATCGCTGGCCTTCATGGTGATAGTGCGCGGCCTGTGCCTGGCGCTCACTCAGGGCACGCCGCAGTCGCTGTTCTCGCTGCCGGCGGAGTTCAAGTTCATCGGCCAGGGAACGCTGTTCGGCATTCCGGCGGTGATCCTGATTTTTCTGCTGATCGTGGTGGTGAGCGACTTCGTGCTGCGCCGCTCCACCCTGCTGCGCCGCGTGTTCTACACCGGCAGCAACGAGAAGGCCGCGCTGTACTCGGGCATTCGCGTGGGCCACGTGAAGTTCTGGGTCACGGTGCTGTGCTCGGCCTCGGCGGGCCTGGCAGGCGTGATCTACACCGCGCGCTTCGGCGCGGCCACGCCCACCTTCGGCATGGGCATGGAGCTGAACGTGATCGCCGCCGCGGTGATCGGCGGCGCCAGCCTCAAGGGCGGCTCGGGCACGGTGCTGGGCGCGGTGCTCGGCCTGGCGCTGCTGTCGGTGGTGACCAGCTCGCTGATCCTGCTGGACGTGTCGCCCTACTGGCAGGACGTGATCAAGGGCCTGATCCTGCTCGCGGCCGTGACCATCGACCACATCATGAACACCAGAAAGACCAAGCGATGAACAACGCATCGATGAAGAAGACAACGCTGGGCCCCTCGGGCATCGAATGCTCGGCCATCGGCCTAGGCACCTGGGCCATGGGCGGCTGGATGTGGGGCGGCGGTGACAACGCCGCCGCCGTGCTGGCCATCCAGGCCTCGCTGGACGCGGGCGTGAACCTGATCGACACCGCGCCGGCCTACGGCCTGGGCCGCTCGGAGAGCATCGTCGGCACCGCGCTGAAAGGCCGCCGCCACGAAGCCGTGATCGCCACCAAGTGCGGGCTGGTGTGGCACACGCAGAAGGGAACGCACTTCTTCGAAGAAGACGGCCACCCGGTGTATCGCTACCTCGGGCGCGATTCGATCTTCCATGAATGCGAAGAGAGCCTGAAGCGCCTGCAGACCGACTACATCGACCTCTACATCACGCACTGGCAGGACAGCACCACGCCCGTGGCCGAGACCATGGATGCGCTGCTCGCGCTGAAGAAGCAGGGAAAGATCCGAGCCATCGGCGTGAGCAACGTGAGCCCCGAGACGCTGGCCGAGTACCTGCAATACGGCCCGGTGGATGCCGCGCAGGAGCGCTACAGCCTGATCGACCGCGAGATCGAGCAGACGCTGGTGCCGCTGTGCACCGAGCACGACGTGGCGGTGCTGGGCTATTCGTCGCTCGCGCTCGGCCTGCTGGCCGGCCCCATCGACCCCGCGCGCCAGTTCACCGGCGACGACCAGCGCGCGAGCAACCCGCGCTTCAGCGCCGGGAACCGCGCGAAGCTCAAGGCCTTCTTCGAAGAGCTGGAGCCGCTGCGCAAGCAGCTCGAATGCTCGTTCGGCCAACTGATGATCGCGTGGACGCTGGCGCGCGGCAGCGTCTCGGTGGCGCTGTGCGGCGCCCGCGTGAGCAAGCAGGCGGTCGAGAACGCGGCAGCCGGCTCGGTGCAGCTGCAGGACGACGCGCTGGCGCTCATCGACGCGGCGGCGGCCCGGCACCTCCACGCACTGGCCTGAGGCCCTTCTTCACTACTCTCAACACAAGGATTTCTTTCGTATGTCGAAGGACAAGACCGCACGCCTGAACCGACTGCTGAACAACGGGCGCTGCCTGGACATCGCACTGGACCACGGCGTGTGCAACGAGCCCTCGTTCCTCAACGGGCTCGAGGACATGCCGCAAGTGATCGACAAGCTCGTGGCCGCCGGCCCCGACGCGATCCAGCTCAACTACGGGCAGGCCGACCTGCTGCAGGACCGCCCCGGCCGCGACAAGCCGGCGCTGGTGCAGCGCATCGACATGGGCAACCCCTACAACGCCACCGCGCACCGCGTGATGTGGGCGGTGCTGCAGAACGAGCACGACCCGGTGCTGCCGGCCGTGCAGCGCGACGCGGCCTGCGTGGTGGTCAACCTGTTCATGCTGCCGAACGAGCCCGACCTGTTCCGCCAGTGCGTGCAGAACATCGCACGCGTGCGCGCCGACTGCGACCGCTACGGCATGCCGCTGATGATCGAGCCGCTGGTGATGCGCCCGCACAGCGAGCAAGGCGGCTACATGGTCGACGGCGACGCCGGGAAGATCGTCACGCTCGTGCGCCTGGCGCGCGAGATGGGCGCCGACATCGTCAAGGCCGACCCCACCAGCGACCCCGCCGACTTCCACCGCGTGGTGCAGGCCGCGCGCTGCCCCGTGCTCGTGCGCGGCGGCGGACGCGAAGACCTGCAGCAGGTGTTCGCCCGCTCGCGCGTGCTGATGGACCAGGGCGCGGTCGGCATGGTGTACGGGCGCAACGTGTACCAGCACGCCAATCCTTCGGCGGTGGTGGATGCGCTGATGGCCATGATCCACCGCGGCGCGAGCGCCAAGGAGGCATGGGACATCTACGAATCGGGCGGCGCGAAGAAGAGCTGAGCCGAGCCGGCGCGAGCTGAACGACGGCGCAACGCCGTCCAGAAAAACGAGGAGGGAGAGGCTGTACGGCCGGCGACGCATGTCGCCGGCCGGGGTGCGCCCTGCGCGCGCGCTTTTGCAAGTGACCGATACAACAACCTGGAGGCGACGATGAGAATCCGGTATTACTTGATGGCGTTCCTGCTGCCGTTCGTCACGCTGCTGACGCACGCTGCAATCACCGGGGTCAGTCCGATGACGACCCTGAACAACATGGCGGCGGCGGTTTCCGCGGCCGTCGCCGACCCGCTCCCGCTGCAGGGGCCGGGCCTGGGCAACCTCACCTACACCTCGGCGGAACTGTTCAAGCCGGTGTCGATGATCACCAGCGCCGCGCATCCGCTCGACCCGGCACACAGCAGTGCCTACGAATCGCGCGAGGTGCCCGCCACCTATCCGGGCCGCAAGGACTACGGCATGAACGCGGGCATCATGATCAACGGCTACTTCCTCACCTCCTTCGCGCCGGACAGCGGCCTGGGCCCGGGCGGCTTCCTGCTGTACGACGTGTCGAACCCGCGCCAGATCCAGCTCGTCAAGAAGATCTACGAACCCGAGGCACGCACCAAGGAGTTCCGCGAAACGCACTCCTTCGGCACCGCCAAGGTCGGCGGCAAGACCTACGTGGTGCTGCCCAGCATCAACGGCGTCGAGTTCTGGGACTTCACCGACATCAACGACATCAAGCAGGTGAAGAAGCTGGCGCTGCCCGGCGTCAACGGCGGCGACTACGAGGACGTGGCCTGGCAGCTCTGGTGGCAGGCGCCGTACCTGTACGTGGCCTCGGCCGGCCGTGGCATCTTCATCGTCGATGCCACGGACCCGGCGAACGCGGTGGTCGCGAACCGCGGCGCGGGCAAGCCCAACCCTGTGCCCACCGGCGAACTCGGCGGTTTCCGCATCGGCCCGATCTTCACGATGGGCAACCACATGGTGCTGACCGCGATGGAAAGCAACGGCGGCTTCGCGAGCCTGGACATTTCCGATCCGCTCAACCCCAAGGTGCTCGATTCCATCGTGGGCACCACGCCGTTCTATTACGCGACCTGCTTCGACGGCAGGAACCTGCACGTCTCCACGCGCAACAGCGGCGCCAGGATGTACAGCTACGACCTGAGCGACCGCTCGCGCTTCGTGGCAGAAGACAACCGCCTCGTCATCGACGAGCAGCTGTACTGCGCCACGCAGGACAACTACGTCATCCAGGGCGCGCAGACCCGCATCCACAAAGTGGACGTGAGCAACCCGCTCAACCACGTGGAGGTGGGCCGCGGCAGCATCCTGCGCGAGGACGACCCGAACTTCACGCATTCGGACAACGGCCAGGTCGCGATGTTCGGCAACCTGGTCTTCGTGGGCAACGACCACGGCTCGGGCAGCGGCTTCATCGTGCATTCGGTGGACCCCGACATCACCAGGCCCGAAGTGAAGCAGGTCTCGCCCGCCAGCGGCGCGAAGCAGCAGGCGCTGACCTCGCGCATCGGCCTGGGCATGACCGACAACATCCGGCCGGAGAGCGTGAACTCCAACACCTTCATCGTGCGGCCGGTGGGCGGCAACACCCTGGCAGGCACCTACAGCGTGCAGCTTGGCATCATCAACTTCTCGCCCGACCAGCCGCTGCAGCCCGGCACCAGCTATGAAGTGTTCCTGCCCGCCAACGGCGTGAAGGACTATGCGGGCAACGCCATCGCGGCGGACTACAAGTCGGTGTTCCACACCGGCAACGCGAGCGACATCAGCCTCATGCACTACTGGACGCTGGCGGGCAGCCTGTCGGACCAGATCGGCGCCAACAACGGCACGCCGGCCACCGGCGACGCCTTCGAGAGCATCGGCCTGAATTTCGCCAACCGCACGGCGGGCGTGCCGCTGAAGAACGACACCGTGGCCACCGTGCTCGGCGGCACCGCTTCGCTGAGCTTCTACATGAAGACCACGCAGACAGGCGCGGCCAACTCATGGACCGCCCCCGGGGTCTTCGGGCGCGACCAGGCGAACGGCACGGACGACGTGTTCTGGGGCTGGCTCGACACCAGCGGGCGCATCAAGCTGTCGGTCGGCAACGACGCGGGCACCGCCTCCTCGGCCGCGGTGAACGACGGCAACTGGCACCACGTGGTGATGACGCGCGACGCCGCCTCCGGCGCGCAGGCGGTGTACGTCGACGGGGTGAAGACCACCTCCGCCGGGCTCACCGGTACCAAGGGCCTCGCGAACAAGTTCCAGCTGCTGGGGCAGATCCAGGGCAACGCCGCGCTCTTCAAGGGCACGCTGGCGGAAGTGCGGGTGTACGGCCGCGTGCTGAGCGATTCCGACGTGGCCACGCTGCGCGGCCAGGCCATCATCGGCGACCCCGGCATCGGCGGCGGACCGAAACTGGTCAACGGCCAGTTGGTGTTCAACCCCGCCACGCTGGGCGCCAGCGGCGCGCAGTACCGCTGGAACTTCGGCAACGGCACGCAGACGGCCTTCTCCAACCAGGCGAACTACACCTACACCTACACCACGCCCGGCCACTACACCGTGACGCTGACGGTGCGCGACGCCCAGGGCCGCGAGACCTACTACACCTACAACCTGACGGTGATCGCACCGGTCACCGCACAGGCGCCCACGCACACCACCAACATCGCGGGCGACGCCAACTCGGTTTACTCGGTCAACCCCGACAGCGGCACGGTGGCCGCCATCGACGCGCAAACCCTGGCCAAGCGCTGGGAGACCCGCGTGGGCGACGAGCCGAAGACGCTGGCCGTGGGCCCCGACGGCCGCATCTGGGTGCCGGTGCACGGCGAGGACAAGCTGGTGGTGCTCAACCCGGCGGACGGCACCATCTCGGCCACCGTGGCGCTGGCCTACGGCAGCGGCCCCTACGGCGTGGTCTTCACGCCCAATGGCGCCAAGGGCCTGCTGACGCTGGAGAGCAAGTCGGTGCTCATGAGCTTCGACCCCGCCAACGGCAGCACCACCGGCGCAGTGGCGCTCGAAGGCGATGTGCGCGGCATCGCGGTGGCGGCCGATTCGCAGGTGGCCTACGTCACGCGCTTCAAGTCGAAGATGACGGGCAACCAGCTGCACAAGGTCAACCTGCAGAGCATGAGCGGCATGGGCGCCATCGCGCTGCCGGTGGACACCACCACCGTCGACACCGAGAGCCGCGCGCGCGGCGTGGCCAACTACACCGCGCAGGTGGTGATCTCGCCCGACGGCAAGCGCGCCGTGCTGCCTTCGAAGAAGGACAACATCGTGCGCGGCAAATTCCGCGACGGCACGAACCTCGTGCACGACCAGACGGTGCGCTCCATCCTGTCGCAGGTCGACCTGCAGGCGGCGGCACACAAGTTCGACGAGCAGATCGACTTCGACGACCGGGCCCCGGCGCGCGCCGCGCTGTTCTCGCCGGCCGGCGACTACATCTTCGTCGCGCAGATGGAAGGCAACCGCGTGGCCATCGTCGACGCCTACAGCCGCTCCATTCGCGGCGAGATCAACGCCAGCAGCGCACCGCACGGCCTGTACCTGGACGCGGCGCGCAAGCGGCTGTTCGTCAACAACTTCCTGGCGCGCTCGGTGTCGGTGCACGACGTGGCCT
Source organism: Variovorax sp. (assembly GCF_965279555.1). Lineage (NCBI taxonomy): Bacteria > Pseudomonadati > Pseudomonadota > Betaproteobacteria > Burkholderiales > Comamonadaceae > Variovorax > Variovorax sp. The sequence continues at coordinate 4,720,868 of NZ_OZ257247.1, forward strand.
CGGTGCTTTCGTCGGAGACCAATGCGCCGAGCTTCCTGCAGAACGTGCAGACGGTGGCGGTGGAACCCATGGGCGCCGCGGCGCTGCGCGGCAAGCAGGTGTTCTACAACGCGTCGGACCGGCGCATGAGCAAGGACAACTACCTGTCTTGCGCGAGCTGCCACGCCGACGGCGGCGACGACGGCATGGTGTGGGACTTCACCCAGCGCGGCGAGGGCCTGCGCCGCACCATCAGCCTGCAGGGCCGGCGCGGCATGGGCCACGGCAAGCTGCACTGGACGGCCAACTTCGACGAGGTGCAGGACTTCGAGAACGACATCCGCAACGAGTTCGGCGGCACCGGCTTCCTGACCAACGCCGACTTCGCGGCCACCTCCGACCCGCTGGGCGCGCCCAAGGCCGGCAAGAACGCGCAGCTCGACGATCTCGCGGCCTACCTGACTTCGCTGAACAAGTTCATGCGCAGTCCGGCCCGCGCGGCGGACGGCAGCCTCAGCGTGGACGCGGTGCGCGGCCAGACCGTGTTCAACACGGCGCAGTGCGCGACCTGCCATACCGGCGCCACCTTCCGCGACGGAGTGCGGCATGACGTCGGCACGATCCAGGCCTCCTCGGGCAAGGGCATGAACCAGTCGCTGGCGGGCGTGGGCTTCGACACGCCGACGCTGCTGGGTACTTGGAACACCACGGCCTTCTTCCACAACGGCCAGGCGGCCACGCTGCAGGACGTGCTCGCCAGCGGCCACGGCAATGCTTCCAGCCTGCCGGCCAACGACGTGGTGGCGCTGCGCGAATACGTTCGCTCGCTCGACAACGACCCGACGCCGGTGGTCTCGCGCATCCGCTCGAACCTCAGCAACCTGTGCGTGAACGTCAAGGGCGCGGCGACCACGAGCGGCACGACGGTGGTGCAGTGGCCATGCGGAAACGCCGGCAACGAGCGCTTCACCATGACGCAGACCGGCGACGGCTTCGTGCAGTTCAAGGTCGAGCACAGCGGCCTGTGCCTGGCGCAAAGCGGCACCGCGACCACCAACGCGGCCGTGGTGCAGCTGGCCTGCTCGGCCGGCAACACGACGCATTGGAGCCTTGTCGGCTCGACCCTGCGCAACCGTGCCTCCGGCTCCTGCCTGGACGTGCCCGGCAGCGCGACCGCGCAGGACACGGCGCTGATCACCTGGACCTGCAACGGCGGCAACAACCAGAACTGGACGCAGGTGCCCTGAGGCTTCGACACTCCGCCTGCAAGCCGGCCGTTTTCACGGCCGGCTTTTTTTCGCCTGCCCCATGACCTCCCACGTCATGGACCGTGTGCACCCGCTCTGGGAAAGTCTCTCCATCGATCAACCAACCAGGAGAAAACACCATGACCGGCTTCAACATCCTTCCCCTCGCAGTCGCATTGCTGATCGGCATTGCAGCACTCGGATCGTGCCTCGGCATCGGGCTGGTGGGCCAGAAGTTTCTGGAAAGCAGCGCGCGCCAGCCCGAGATGGTGGACACGCTGCAGACCAAGTTTTTCCTGATCGCTGGTGTGACCGACGGCGCCTTCATCATCGCCACCGGCATCGGCCTGTGGTTCGCCACCGCCAACCCCTTCGGCTGAACGGAACCGACACGACGCACTGGCACCATTCGTGCTAGTACCGTTGACACCGAATTGTTTATGGCTAAAGTATTTAGCTATCAACGGTTCGATGCCGCCGATGCCGCACGACGCGGCGCCGGTGCGTCGTTTCATCCTTCCATGCCGGAGAACCCATGAGCTATCTGTCCCCGAAGTCGCCCGCGCTGCCGCGCACCCTGCTGTCGCTGCTGCTGTGCGGCGCCGCCCTTGGCACCGCCGCGCAAGCCATGGCCGCGCCCGTGAAGGTGGGCCTGGCGCTCGACATCTCGGGGCCCTTCGCGGCACTGGGCGCCGAAGCGCGCGACGGCTTCGCGCTGGGCATCAAGCAGCTCAACGGAAAGCTCGGCGGACAGGACGTGGAGTTCGTGCAGGCCGACATGGCCGGCAGCCCCGACCAGGCCAAGCAGCTGGTCGACCGCATGATCCAGCGCGACAAGATCGACATCTTCAGCGGCCCCATCGGCTCCAACGTGGCGCTGGCCGTGGGCCCCACGCTGTTCAACGCCAAGGTGCCGTACCTGTCGGCCAATGCCGGCCCGAGCCAGTTCGCCGGTGCGCAGTGCAATGCCTACTTCTTCGGCACCGCCTACCAGAACGACCAGTTCCACGAAGCCGCCGGCAAGTTCGCGCAAGACCGCGCGTTCAAGAAGATCGTGCTGATCGCCCCCAACTATCCCGCCGGCAAGGACGCACTGGGCGGCTTCAAGCGCCAGTTCAAGGGCCAGGTGGCCGACGAGCTCTACACCAAGCTCGGCCAGATCGACTACGCCGCCGAACTCGCGCAGCTGCGCGCGGCCAAGCCCGACTCCATCTACTTCTTCCTGCCCGGAGCGATGGGCATCAACTTCATCAAGCAGTTCGTGGGCGCGGGCCTGTCGAAGGACATCACGCTGGTGACCAGCGGCTTCTCCGCCGACGAAGACGTGATCGGCGCCGTGGGCGAGCCGATGCTCGGCCTGTTCAACACCTCGCACTGGGCGCACGACCTCGACAACCCCGCCAACAAGGCCTTCGTGGCCGCCTTCCGCAAGGAATACAACGGCCGCTATCCGTCGGTGTACGCCGCGCAGGCCTATGACGCGATCCTTGCGATGGACGCGGCAGTGAAGCAGTCGGGCGGCAACGCGCAGAACCGCGAAGCCGTGGTGGCCGCGCTGAAGAAGGCCAACTACGCATCGACGCGCGGCAGCTTCAGGTACGCCAACAACCACTACCCCATCGAGAACTTCTACCTGCGCGTGATCGGCAAGGATGCGCAGGGCAAGGTCACGAACAAGCTGATCAATACGGTCCTCACCAACTACGGCGACTCGTACGCCGACAAGTGCGGGCTGAAGTAACCCCCAGGCTGCGCGGCACTTCGTGTCCGCTTCTCCTCCCCCCCTGCCGGGGGCAACACCTGAGGCCCGGCGAAGCCGGTTCCTCGGTGTCTCCTGAATAAAAACGCGGGCACACCTGTTGGTTCTTCTATGAGTGGAATTCTTGTTCTGGAGCAGCTGCTCAACGGCCTCGGCTACGGGCTGATGCTGTTCCTGCTGGCGGCCGGGCTCACGCTGGTGTTCGGCATCATGGACGTGCTCAACCTCGCGCACGGCTCGCTGTTCATGGCCGGCGCTTATGTGGCGGCCGAGGCGCACACGCGCACCGGCTCGTTCGCCGCAGCCATCGTCATCGCGGTGGCGGTCACGGTGGTGGTGGCGCTGCTGCTCGAAGTGCTGCTGATGCGCCGCCTCTACACGCGCGACCATCTCGCGCAGGTGCTCGCCACCTTCGGCGTGATCCTGGTGGCCGACGACATCGTGACGATGGCCTGGGGCCCCTCGCCAGTGATGGCGCCGACGCCTGCCGCGCTCTCGGGCCCGGTGCAGCTCATGGACGGCCTGCCCTACCCGGCGTACCGCCTGGTGATCCTCGTGGGCGGGCTGCTGGTGGCACTGGCGCTGTACCTGCTGGTGAACCACACGCGCATCGGCATGCGGGTGCGCGCGGGCGCCTCCGACCGGCCGATGGCCGAGCTGATGGGCGTGCGCGTGGGCCGCATCTTCAACGGCGTGTTCCTGCTGGGTGCCGCGCTGGCGGCACTGGCCGGCGCGCTGATGGGGCCGATCGTCGCAGTGCAGGTCGGCATGGGCGAAGCGATCCTGATCCCGGCGCTGGTGGTGCTGGTGATCGGCGGCATCGGTTCGGTGCGCGGCGCCTTCGTGGCCGCACTGTTGGTGGGCGTGGTCGACACCGTGGGCCGCGCCTTCGTGCCGATGCTGCTGCGCGCCACGCTGCCGCCGGCCACAGCGGCCGACCTGGGGCCGCTGTTCGCCGAAGTCGCGATGTACGCGCTGATGGTGGTGGTGCTCATCTTCCGGCCCTCGGGCCTTTTCTCGGCACGCGCATGAAGTCACCCTCACGCTACATCGGCCTCGGGCTGCTCTTCGTGCTGCTCGCGGCGTTTCCGCTGGTCGCGCCGCTGTTCGGGCTCGAGTTCTACATCGGCTTCGTGCGGCGCGTGCTCATCGTGGCGCTGGCGGCGGCGAGCCTCAATTTCATCCTCGGCTTCGGCGGCATGGTGGCGCTGGGGCATGCGGGCTTCATCGGCGTGGGCGCGTACACGGTGGTGGCGCTGAGCGACGCGGGCGTGATGTCGGGCTGGATCATGTGGCCGGCGGCGGCGCTCATCGCCGGCCTGGTGGCCGCGCTGATCGGCACGGTGGCGCTGCGCACGCGCGGCGTGTACTTCATCATGACCACGCTGGCCTTCGCGCAGATGCTGTACTTCGTGGTGGTGTCGCTGCGCCGCTATGGCGGCGACGACGGCTACACGCTGATGTCGCGCCCCACGCTGCTGCCCGGCCTCGACCTGGGCAACGAATCGAACTTCTACTGGGTGGTGCTGCTGATCGTCGCGCTGGCGCTGTGGTGGCTGCACCGCGCGACGCAATCGCGCTTCGGCCATGCGCTGATGGGCATCCGCGACAACGAGACGCGCATGCGGGCGCTGGGCTATCCGGTGTTCCGGCTGCAGCTGGTGGCGTTCGCTATTGCAGGCGCCATCGCGGGACTGGCGGGTGCACTGCTGGCCGGTGGCAACGGCTTCGTGAGCCCGGCGACGATGCACTGGACGCAATCGGCGACGCTGCTGGTGATGGTGGTCATCGGCGGGCTGGGGCGCAGCTGGGGCGGGCCTGTGGGGGCCGTCGTTTGGCTGGTGCTTGAAGAGGCACTCAAGCAGCACACGGAGCATTGGCACATGCCGCTGGGGCTGTTGCTGATTGCCGTTGCCCTGTGGGCGCCCAAAGGATTGGCCGCACTGTACAAGCGCCGCTTGCCCCTCACCCCAACCCTCTCCCCAGAGGGGCGAGGGAGCAAAGCACCATGAGCCTTTTCAGAATCGAAGGGTTGGTCAAGCGCTTCGGCGGACTGCTTGCCACCGACCATGTGAACCTCACCGTCGAGCGCGGCGAAGTGCATGCGCTCATCGGGCCGAACGGGGCGGGCAAGACCACGCTGGTAAACCTCATCACCGGACTGCTGAAGGCCGACGCCGGCCGCCTGCTGCTCGACGAAAAGGACATCACCTCGCTGAAAGACCACCAGCGCGTGGCCGCCGGCATGTCGCGCTGCTTCCAGGTGACGCGCGTCTTCGCCAAGGAAACCGTGCACGACAACCTGATGCTCGCGGCGCAGGCCCATGCGGGCAGCAGCCTGCGCTTCATGGCGCCGCGCGCGAAGGAACGCGACCTCGTCGACCGCGCGGTGGCACTGGCCGACCGCGTGGGCCTGGGCAGCGAGCGCGACCGTATCGCCGGCACCTTGCCGCACGGCGCACAGCGTGCGCTCGACGTGGCGCTGGCGCTCGCGGCCGAGCCCAAGCTGCTGCTGCTCGACGAGCCGATGGCCGGCATGGGCCCGGACGAATCCGCGCGCATGGTCGAGCTGATCGAATCGCTGCGCGCGTCGATGGCCATCCTGCTGATCGAGCACGACATGGACGCGGTGTTCCGCCTGGCCAACCGGCTCACCGTGCTGGTGCAGGGCAAGGTGCTGATGAGCGGCACGGCCGACGAAGTGCGGGGCCACCCGGATGTGCAAGCGGTCTACCTCGGCACCGAAGCGGAGGGGCATTCATGACTCGCCCCCAGGCTGCGCGCACTTCGTGTCGCTGCGCCAACCCCCTACCGGGGGCAACACCTGCGGCCCGGCAAAGCCGGCTCCGCGGTGTTCCTCAAACTGGAAACACCCACTTCGCACTTCAAAGTGCGACGAGGTACTGAGATGCTGTTGGAAGCGAAGGCCATCGAAGCCGGCTATGGCGCGAGCCAGGTGCTGTTCGGCATCGACATCGACATCCGCCCCGGCGAAGTGCTGGCACTGCTGGGCCGCAACGGCATGGGCAAGAGCACGCTGCTCAAGGTGCTGACCGGCACGCTGGCACCGATGCGCGGCGACGTGCGTTTCGACGGTGCTGCCATCGGAGGGCACAAGCCCGACGCCATCGCGCGGCGCGGCGTGGCCATCGTGCCCGAGGGCCGGCATGTGTTCCCCAACCTCAGCGTCGACGAGCACCTGCGCGCTTTCGCACGGCCACGCCCTGGCAGCGCGCCGCGCTGGACGGTCGAGGCGCTCTACGGCCTTTTCCCGCGCCTGTCGGAGCGCAAGGCCAATGCGGGCAACCAGCTCTCGGGTGGCGAGCAGCAGATGCTGGCCATCGCGCGCGCGCTGTCCACGCACCCGCGCCTGCTCATCCTGGACGAAGCCACCGAAGGCCTCGCACCCGTGATCCGCGAGGAGATCTGGCATTGCATCGCCACGCTCAAGGCAGAGGGCGAAGCGATCCTGGTGGTCGACAAGTACGTGCAGCGCCTGCTGCCGCTGGCCAACCGCCATGTGATCCTGGAGCGTGGACGCGTGGTGTGGCAGGGCGACTCGGCGGCGCTGGATGCCGACCGGTCGTTGTGGACGCGTTACCTGGGCGTTTGAAACTACGGCGCCGCGTCGAGCTGCAGGATCAGGTCCTGGCTGGCGCGGTTGAGCCCGCTCACTTCCACCACGCTGCCATGCTTGCGCAGCCGCTCGACCACCTTCTTCAGCGCAGCCACTGCCGTCACGTCCCAGAAGTGCGCGCCTGACACGTCGATGTGCACCGGCGCACCGTCGATCTCGCGCACGTCGAAGGCATCGACCAGCATGTCGGCCGACGCGAAGAACACCTGGCCGGTGACGCGGTAGACGCGCGTGCCGTCGGCGTCCTGCGCGGCATGCACGTGCAGCAGCCGCGCCACCTTGAAGGTGAAGAACACACCGCTGAGCATCACGCCCGTGGCCACGCCGGCCGCGAGGTTGTCGGTGGCGACGGTGACGGCCACCGTCGCAAGCATCACCGCACTGGACATGCGCGGATGCCGCACCAGCGCGCGCAGCGAACCCCAGTCGAAGGTCGATGCCGACACCATCACCATGATCGCCACCAGCGCCGCCACCGGCACCTGCGACACCCAGGGCTTGAGCAGCACCATGAGGACCAGCAGGAAAGCGCCCGCGAAGAGCGTCGACAACCGCCCTCGCCCGCCGTAGCGCACGTTGCTTACCGTCTGGCCGATCATTCCGCAGCCCGCGATGCCGCCGAAGAAGCTGGCCGCGACATTGGCGACGCCCAGGCCGCTGCATTCGCGGTTCTTGGAGCTTGGCGTGTCTGTCAGCTCGTCGACCACGCTGGCGGTCATCATCGATTCGAGCAGGCCGACCATCGCGATGGCGAAGGCAGGCAGCGCGATGATGCGCAGCGTGTCCAGCGTCAGCGGCACGTCGGGCATTGCGAACGCCGGCAGCGCGCCGGGCAGTTGCCCGAGGTCGGCCACCGTCTTGAGCGGCAGCCCCAGCCAGTGGCCCACCAGGGTCACGACCAAGATGCACACCAGCGGCGACGGTACCGCCGTGGTGATGCGCGGCAGCAGGTAGATGACGGCCAGCCCGAGCCCGACCATGGCCCAGGTCGCGGTGTTGGCGCCGATGAAGTGCGGCATCTGCGCCGCAAAGATCAGGATGGCCAGCGCGTTGACGAAGCCGGTACGCACCGACGACGACACGAAGCGCATCAACACCCCGAGCCGCAGCAGCCCGAACACGATCTGCATCAGGCCTGCGAGCACGCCGGCCGCCAGCAGATACGGCAGGCCGTGCGCATGCACCAGCGGCGCGGCCACCAGCGCCACCGAACCGGCCGCGGCCGACACCATGGCCGGGCGCCCGCCCGTGAAGGCGATGACGATGCCGATGACGAAGGAAGCGAACAGCCCCACGGCCGGATCGACGCCGGCCACGAAAGAGAAAGCGATGACTTCGGGAATGAGCGCGAAGGTGGCGACGGCGCCGGCCATCAGTTCGCGGGGAATGCTCGGGCACCACTCGGCGCGCAGGCGGCTGTGCGGGGAAGAAGACATGAGAAGAAGAAAAAGTGAAGGCGGCCCGCATCGGCCGACGAGGCGATGCGGGACATGCATGGGCAGGAAGCGAAAAAAGGAAGCCGGCTTGCTTGCGGCTCTCTCCGGGTGTCGTGGCGGCCAGAGAGGCCGCCGCGCATCACTGCACAGCCTTCAAGGAGGCGTGGGCCGCGAGCAGCCTGACTGCCGGCGGCGAATGGGGAAGCGGGGCATCCTCGGACACATGGGTCGCGATTGTAGGCAGCCCCGGCCCCTACACCGAGCGCGTGATGCCGCCGTCCACCCGCAGGTTCTGCCCCGTGATGTAGCCGCCGCCTTCCGACGCCAGGAAGCCGATGACCGCCGCGATCTCGCTGCTCTTGCCGTAGCGGCCCATCGGAATGCGCGAACGGAACTCGGCCTTCTCGGGCAGGCTGTCGATGAAGCCCGGCAGCACGTTGTTCATGCGCACGTTCTGCGCGGCGTACTTGTCGGCGAACAATTTTGTGAAGGCCGCGAGCCCGGCGCGGAACACGCCGGAGGTCGGGAACACCGGGTCGGGCTCGAAGGCGGCGAAGGTGGATATGTTGATGATGCTGCCGCCGCCCTGCGCCACCATCAGCGGCGCGACGAGCCGGCTGGGCCGCACCGCGCTCAGCAGGTAGACGTCCATGCCGCGGTGCCAGTCTTCGTCGGTGATCTCGAGGATGGGCGCACGAGGCCCGTGGCCCGCGCTGTTGACCAGCACATCGACGCGGCCCCACTCGTCGGCGACCTTGTCCACCAGGCGTTTGATGTCGTCGTTCGACTGGTTGGAGCCCGTCACGCCGATGCCGCCCAGTTCCGCGGCGAGCGCCTCGCCCTTGCCCGACGACGAAAGAATGGCGACGCGAAAGCCATCGGCCGCTAGCTTGCGGGCTGCAGCCGCGCCCATGCCGCTGCCACCGGCGGTGACTATGGCTACTTTTTTCTGTGCTTCAGAGGACATGCAGGGTTCCTTGGTTCATGCTGGACCTGCATTTTTAGCCGAGGATTTTTTGGGGGTGTGTGCACAGGCCACCGGGTACTCCCCTCCGCGAATGTCCCCCGCCTTCGGCTCCTCCTTTATTTCGCTGCGGGGAGCACCCGGCGCCCTGTGCACAAGAGGCGCGGTCGTTGTGCTGGCCGATCAACAAGTGCTCTGAACGATCACGACGATGGGGTGCCTTGCGCAGCGAAATAAAGGAGGAGCCCGCAGGGCGGGGGACATTCGCGGAGCAAGGTACCCCGTCGGCGTGAGCGCGCCCCGAGCCGAACGAAACTCAGGCAGTAGGCAAAGTAGCCTGCATCGACGAACGCTGGTTGAACACCTCGAACCACTTCGCGCTGTTGGGTGCTTCGGCACGCCAGTCGACCGAAGGAAAACGGAAGTCCATGTAGCCCAGCGCGCAACCGAAGGCGATGGTGCCGATGTCCACTCGGTCGCCGAAAGAAGGCGCTGCGGTTTCGAGCCACTCGAGACCCGTGCGCACCTTCGACAACTGGCCATCGGTCCACTCAGCCCAGCGCAGCGACTCGGGACGCAGCACGTTCTCGTAGCGCGCGAGCAATGCGGCACCCGTCATGCCGTCGGCCAGCGACAGCTCGGTCAGGCGCGCCCAGCGGTCCGCGCCTTCTGCCGGGAACAGCTTGCCCGACTGCGCGGCATTGAGGTACTCGCAGATCACGCGGCTGTCGAACAGCACCTGGCCGTCGTCTGTGAGGAACGTCGGCACCTGGCCGAGCGGATTCTTCGGGATGATGGTGGCGTCGCGCTTCACGGGGCCGGCCGCGCTCGGCAGCTTCTCGATGCGATCGGCAATGCCGAGCTCGTGCGCCACGACCATGCACTTGCGGACGAAGGGAGATGCGGGAGAAAAGAAGATTTTCATGACGAAGTGCTGTTGTCTTTCAATGGTGTTCGGCGGCAGAACCGTGTGCCAGGTGCATGCCCGCCACCCAGCCGAAGGTTAGCGCGGGTCCGAGCGTGATGCCCGGCGCGGGGTACTCGCCACCCATCACCGAGTGCATGTCGTTGCCGGCCACGTACAGGCCGGCGATAGGCTCGCCCTGTGCATCGAGCGCGCGCGCGTTGCCGTCGGCGCGGATGCCCAGCGCGGTGCCGATGTCGCCGGGGTACACCTTCACGGCATAGAACGGCGCCTGCTTCACCGGCGCGAGGCAGGCATTGGGTTGATGCTCCGGATCGCCAAGATAGCGGTTGTAGGCATCGCTGCCCTTGCCGAACACCGGGTCCTGGCCCTGCGCGGCAAGCGGGTTGAACCTGGCAACGGTGCGCGCCAGCCCGGCCGGGTCCACGCCCGCCTGCTGCGCGAGCGCTTCGAGCGTGTCTGCGCGATAGAGATAACCGGCGCGCACCAGATGCTCGCGCGGGCGGCCGCCGGGCAACGCAAGGCCCAGGCCCCACTTCTCCATGAAGGCGCTGTCGCACACCAGCAGCGCGGGGATGCTCGCGGCCTTGGCGTTCGCGCGGTACATGCCGCGCACGAACTCGTGGTACGAGGTCGATTCATTGACGAAGCGCTCGCCGCGCGCATCGACCGCGATCAGCCCGGGCTTGGCGCGGTCCCACACCAGGTGCGGATATCGCAGCACGCTGCCATCGGGGCGCTTGAGCAACGAGACGGGTGCCCATAGCGCCGGCCCCGTGTGGCCCGTGCCGAGCACGCCGCCGGCCTCCTGGACTATCGCGATGCCCTCGCCCGCATTGTCTTGCGGCGACATCGAGTACGGCCCGGTGGGGGCCGGGTAGTGCTGGCCGCGCATGGCGGCGTTCCACGGAAAACCGCCGGTGGCGATGACCACGCCACGCCGTGCGTGCACGGTCAGTTCCTTGCCGTCGCGGCGCAGGTGCACGCCGGTGACGGCGCCTGTCGCGTCTTTCTCCAACCCCAGCGCCGGCGTGTTCAGCCAGAACGGAATGCCCTTCTTCAACACGCTGTGGAAAAGCCGCGCAGCCAGCGCATTGCCCAGCAGCAGCCGTGTGCCGCGGTGGTGGCCGCTCAGGCGGTCGCCGAAGTAGCGCAGCACCATCTTCACGCCATGCTTCCACGACGCGAACGAACGCCAGACCGCGAGCAGGTGCTTCACGTCGGTCATGTTGACCATCATGCCGCCGAGCACGCAGAACTCGGGCAGGGGGTCGCGCAGCGTCTTGAAGTGCGGGCCGAGCAGCCGGCCATCGAACTCGACGGGGTCGAGCGAGCGGCCGCCCATCGCGGCGCCTTCTCGGTCGGGGTAGTAGTCGGGCGAATAGGTGCGCGCGGCGAGCTGCACGTCGGTGCGCTCGCGCAGGTAGCGCAGCGCGAGCGGGCCTGCGTCGAGGAATGCGTGGCGCAGCTCTTCGTCGCCGGCCGCGCCCACGGTGTTCTGCAGGTAGGTCCAGGCCTTGCCGCGCGTGTCGGGGTGGCCGGCAGCCTCGGCCTGGTCGTTGAGCGGCACCCACACGGCGCCGCCCGAGATGGCCGTCGATCCGCCGATGCGGTCGGTCTTCTCGACCACGAGCACGTCGAGGCCTTCGAGGCTGGCGGTGAGCGCGGCGGAAAGGCCGCCCGCGCCACTGCCGACGACGACGACGTCGTACTGGGTCTTTTCCTGTTGTTGCCGCTGTGCCATCAGGACCCCGACCCGCCGAGCGACTTGCCGCCGTCCACGAACAGCACCTGGCCGGTGACGAAGCAGGTCGCCGGCGACGCGAAGAAGGCCACCGCATGCGCGATGTCCTCCGGCCTTCCCGCCGCGCTGGTGGGTTGCAGCGCAAGCTGCGCGGCCAGGCGTTCGGGCGAGAGCGCGCGCAGCAGCGGCGTGTCGATCAGCCCCGGCGCGATGGCGTTGACCATGATGCCGCGCGGCGCAAGCTCCATCGCGCTGGCGCGCGTGTAGCCCACAAGTGCGGCCTTCGAGGCCACATAGTGCGCGTGGTTCTTCGCGCCCAGGTAGGCACGCGATGCGATGTTGACGATGCGCGCACCGTCCGCCATCTTGCGCGCGGCTTCCTGCGTGAGCGTGGCCACGGCCAGCAGGTTCACTTCGTACATGCGGCGGAAATCCGCCGAAGTCACGTCGAGGAAGGCACGCTCGTCGAAGATCCCTGCGTTGTTGACCAGCGCGGTGAGCGGCGGCAGTTGCTGCACCATCGCTCGCACGGCGGCTTCGTCGGTGAGGTCGATGGCGCGGCATTCCACGTCGAGGCCGGCGGTGCGCAGCAGCTGCGTTTCGCGCTCGGCAAGCTCGCCGTTGTAGTCGGCCATGACCACGCGCCAGCCGTCGCGCGCCATGCGCTCGACGATGGCGCGGCCCATGCCGCTGGCGCCGCCCGTCACGAGGACGAGCGGCTTTTCTGTACTGCTGTTATTCATGATTGTTCCGATGTGCGGCGGTGCTCAGACCGCCAGGTAGCCGCCATCGACCGGCAGCACCACGCCATTGACGTAGCTGGCCATCGAGGACGCAAGAAAGACGACCGGCCCGGCGATCTCGTCGGCCTCGCCGTGGCGCTTGATGGGCACGCGGCTCATGTACCAGTCGGTGCCGTGGTCGGTCTCGCGCTGGCCGGCCGTCATGTCCGTGACCATGAGGCCCGGCGCCACCGCGTTCACTCGCACGCCGTAAGGCGCGAGGTCGCGCGCCAGTACCTGCGTGAGCGAACGCACGCCGCCCTTCGCCACCACATAGCCGGCCGACGAGATGCCGGCACCGAAGGCCACGATGGACGACAGGTTCACGATGTTGCCCTGCGTGCGCTTGAGCGCTGGCACGAAGGACTGCGTGACGTTGAACACGCCCTGCAGGTTGACCGACATCACGCGGTCCCAGGCTTCGCGCGCGCCGGGCTCGTCGAACTTCGAGCGCGCGGAGATGCCCGCGTTGTTGACCAGCACGTCGATGTCGCCATGCGACGCCGCGACGCGCAACGCGAGCGCGTCGACCGCCGCCGCATCGCTCACGTCGACGCTCTCGGCATCGGCACGGCCGCCGGCTTCGCGGATCGATGCGGCCACCTTCTGCGCGACTTCGAGGTCGCGGTCCACCACCAGCACATGCGCGCCTTCGGCCGCCATGCGGCGCGCGATGGCTTCGCCCAGGCCGCGCGCGGCGCCGGTGACGAGCGAGAGTTTGTCTTTGAGGAGCATGAACTTTCTTTCTGGGAAGCGGCGTCAAACGCCGAGGTAGGCGCGGCGCACCGCTTCGTCATCTGCAAGCCGGGCAGCCGGTCCGTGCAAGGAGATCTCGCCGTTCTCCAGGATGTAGCCGTAGCTCGACACAGCCAGCGCAAGCTGCACGTTCTGCTCGACCAGCAGGATCGTGATCTTCTGTTCGCGGTGCAGGCGCTCGATGATCCCGAACATCTGCTCCACCAGCAGCGGCGACAGGCCCATCGACGGTTCGTCGAACAGCATCACGCGCGGACGCGCCATCACCGCGCGGCCGATGGCCAGCATCTGCTGCTCGCCGCCCGACAAGGTGGCGGCCATCTGGTGCTGGCGCTCCTTCAGGCGTGGGAACATCGTGTAGACCGATTCGAGATCGTTGCGTATGCCCGCGCGGTCGCGCCGCAGGTAGGCACCGAGGTCGAGGTTCTCGCGCACGCTCATGTCGCGAAACACCTGCCGGCCTTCGGGCACCTGCACGATGCCGCGCTTGACCAGCGCGTCGGAGCCCAGCCGGTCGATGCGCTCACCGTCTAGGCGCACTTCGCCGTGCGTGCAGTCGACCAGGTTCGAGATGCAGTTCAGCGTGGTGGTCTTGCCCGCGCCGTTGCTTCCGAGCAGCGCGACGATCTCGCCCTCGGGCACGTCGACCGACACGCCGCACAGCGCCTGGATGCGGCCATAGGCGGCCGAGATGGCGCGCAGGGACAACAGTGCTTCAGCCATGCGCGGCTCCTTTTCCACTTCCTTTGCCAAGATAGGCTTCGATCACGCGCGCATTGCTGCCGATTTCCGCCGGCGTGCCTTCCGCGATCTTCTCGCCGAAGGCCATGACGGTGATGCGGTCCGAGATCGACATCACCAGCTGCATCACATGTTCGACCAGCAGCACGGTGATGCCGTCGCGCGCCACCAGCTCCTTGAGCAGCCGGTCGAGGCTTTCGATCTCGCGGTTGCGCAGGCCGGCCGCGGGCTCGTCGAGCAGCAGCAGCTTCGGCTTGATGGCCAATGCGCGCGCCAGCTCCAGCAGCTTCTGGCGGCCGAAGTCGAGATCACGCGCCGGCTGATGGCGCTCGTCGGCCAGGCCGACTCGCTCCAGCAGGTGCATCGCGAAGTCTTCGGTCTCGCGGTCGGGGCGGCGCAGCAGCCGGCCCAGCGTGGCGGCGCCGCGCGAGTGCGTGCCGAGCAGCACGTTCTCGAGTACCGAGAGTTCTGCGAACAGCTCCAGGTTCTGGAAGGTGCGCGCGATGCCGAGAGAGGCCATGCGGTGCGGCGACACGCTGGTGAGCTCGCGGCCTTCGAAGGTCACGCTGCCGCTGCTGGGCGTATAGAAACGCGAGATGCAGTTGAAGGTGGTCGACTTGCCCGCGCCGTTCGGCCCGATCAGCGCATGGATGCGCCCCTGCTCCACCTGGAACGAGAGACCGTTGACCGCCTTCAGCCCGCCGAACACCACGCTGATGTCGCGCACGTCGAGGAATGCAGTGGCGCTCATGCGTGCTTCTCCGCCACGGCCACGGAAGTCGCGCGCTGCGGCTTGCGGCGCGCCGCGAAGAGCGACGCCATGCCCTTGGGCAGGAACATCATGAAGAGCATGAGGATGCCGCCGTAGATGATTTCCTGGTACGACGGCGCCTGCCGCAGCAGCTCCGACGCCAGGCCGAACACGATGGCACCGGCCACCGCGCCGCGCACCGAACCCAGGCCGCCCACCACCACCATCGTGAGGATCAGGATGGTGGTCTGGAAGCCCAGGCTCTCCGGATGGATGAACGAGGTGAACAGCGTGTACATGCCGCCCGCCACGCCCGCGAAGGCGGCCGACAGCACGAAGGCCGTCACCTTCACCGCGCGCGTGTTCACGCCCATGGCGATGGCCGCCACGTCGCTCTCGCGCACTGCGCGCAACGACGAGCCCAGCCGCGAGCGCGACAGCGCCACCGTGAGCCACAGCATCAGCGCCGCGATGGCCACCACGAAGGGGTATGCCTGCAGGTCGTTGAGCAGCTGGTAGCCGCCGAGCGCGGCCGGCTTCATCTGCAGGCCGTTGGAGCCGTTGGTCACCGATTCCCAGTTCAGGAACACCCACTGCATCGCCTCGCCGAAGGCGAAGGTGGCCAGCGCCAGGTAGATGTCGCGCATGCGCAGCGCCAGCAGTCCGATGACCCAGCCCAGTGCGGCCGACAGCACGGCGCCCGCGAGGATCGACACGAAGAACGGCGGCTGCCACTGGTTGTTGATGAGCCCGGCCGTGTAGATGCCGATGCCGAAGAAGGCCGCGTGCGACAGCGCGAACTGGCCCGTCTCGCCGATGACCAGGTGCATGCCCAGCGCCAGCACCGAGAACACCATCAGCAGGTTGACCACGTACAGCACATAGCCGCTGGTGGTGAAGGGCAGCACCGCGAGCACCACGGCCATGCCGAGCAGCACCGCGCGGTCCCACCACGGGGACGAAACTGTCGAAGCGCTCATACCTTCTTCACCTGAGGCTTGCCGCCGAGCAGCCCTTGCGGACGCACCAGCAGCACCACCATGATCGCCACGAAGGGCGCGACCACGATGGCGTTGGACGAAATGAAAAGCCCCACCAGGTTCTCGACGATGCCGATGATGAAGCCGCCGACCACCGCGCCCGGCAGGCTGGTGAAGCCGCCGACGATGGCCGCAGCGTAGGCCAGGATCGCGATGTGGCCGATGTCGGGCGTGATGAGGATCTTGGGCGTGATGAGCAGCGCCGAGATGGCCGAGATGACACCCGTGAGCGCCCAGATCTTCATGCGGATCGTGCCGAGCTTCACGCCCACGATCTGCGCGCCGCGCGGGTTCATGCCCACCGCGCGCATGGCCTGGCCGGTGCGGGTGCGGGTGAACATCAGATACAGCAGCACCATCACCACCACGGCCGAGCCGAAGATGGCCAGGTCGAGCAGCGTGAGCGAGGCCTGGCCGATCATGATCGGGTCCTGCGGCACCAGCGACGGCAGCGAGCGCGGCGTGTCGCCCAGGCCGGTCTTGCGCACCAGTCCCTTGAGCAGGTACGCAAAGCCGAGCGTGGCAATGACGAGCTGCACGCCCACACCGCGCGAGGCGGTCACGCGCTGCATCACCACGCGCTGGAAGGCCGCGGCGAGCAAGGCGGTGACCACGATGCTCGCGAGCACGGCGGCCCAGTAGGGCCAGCCCCACACCACCAGCGGAAAGAGCGCGGCGTAGCCGCCGGCCATGAAGATTTCGCCTTGCGAGAAGTTCGGCACGTCGGTGGTCTTGAAGACCATGACGATCGCCACCGCGAGCAGCGCGTAGACGCTGCCGGTGACGATGCCGGACAGCACGCCCTGCTGGACGAACAGCCAGATGTCGGAAAGACTCATGTCGCGCCGGCCGTCAGGGCTTGTACTGCCACACGCTCTTGTAGCTGCCCGGCACCAGCGCCATGTTGCTGCCGTCGAACTTGATGTAGATCGCCGATTCCTGCGCCGCGTGGTCCTGCGGGCCGAACTCGATCGGGCCGGCCATCACGCCGGAGTCGAACTTCATCGTCGACAGCGCCGCGAGCACCTTCTCGCGCGTCGGGTTGGGGCCGGCCGCCTTCAGTGCGTTGACCACGGCCATCGCGGGCGGAATGCCGTAGGGCATGTAGGCCTGCGGATGGCCCGGCTTGGAGGCCAGGTCGGGGTAGGAGGCCTTGTACATGTCGTACACCCACTTGAGCTTGGGACCACCGGGAACGTCGGCCAGCACTTCCTGGATGTAGACGTTCTTGAAGGCATCCTTGTTGCCCACGTTTTCCACCAGTTGCTTGAGGTCGGCGGTGGAGTTCACGGCCAGCACGATGGGCTTGTTGAAGCCCAGCTCGAAGGCGCGCTTGACGATCAGGCTCACCGGCCGCGCATAGGTGGTGAGCAGCAGCACGTCGGGGTTGGCGGCCTTGATCTTCAGCATGGGCGCCGTCACGTCGGTGATGTTCGGGTTGACCGACTGCACCTGCAGGTCGACCCCGCCCAGGGCCTTGGCCTGCGCCTGGGCCGACTCGAGGTTCCAGCCGCCGTAGGCGTCGTCGTGGTTGATGTAGCCGATCTTCTTGGCCTTGAGCTGCTCGCTCGCGAACTGCACCATCGAGCCGCCCACCGCATGCTGCGAGATGGAGAACGCGCCGTAGATGTACTTCGACGGCGGATACAGCGCGCCGTCGCCCGAGGCGTTGAGCATCACCAGCGGGATCTTCGCGCGCTCGACGTATTCGCGCGCGCCCACCACGGCGGCCGAGCAGGAGCCGCCGTTGAGCAGGAACACCTGGTCCTGCTCGGTGAGCTTCTTCACCGCGGCCAGCAGGTCGTTGGCGTTGCAGCGGTCGTCTTCCACCACGAGCTCGATCTTGCGGCCGTTCACGCCGCCTTCCTTGTTGATCTTGTCGTAGTACATCTTCGCGGCGTTGATGACGTCGAAGCCGTAGTTCATGGACGCGCCCGACATCGGCGAGAACATGCCGATCTTGATGGTCTTGTCGGTCAGGCCGGGCTCGGCCTGCGCGAGCGCGGCGGGCGCCGTCGCGCAGAGCGCCGCGCCCAGGGCCAGTGCCGAAATCAGGAAGTTCTTTTTCATGAGCTGTCTCCGTTGGAATGAAAGGGTGAAAGACCTGCGCCGCCGTTACTGCATGCGGTAGCCGCCGTTGACGTCGATCACGTTGCCCGTGATGTACGCCGCCTGCTCCGACACCAGGTAGTCGACCGCGCCGGCCACGTCGTCCACCGTGCCGATGCGCCCGAGCGGGATGCTGGCGGCGGCCGCGTCGAGCGCGCCGCTGCTGCGCACGGTGCCGCGCAGCATGTCGGTGTCGATCAGGCCGGGCGCCACCGAATTGACCGTGACGCCCAGGTGCGCCGATTCGCGCGCCATCGCCTTCGTGAGGCCGAGCACCGCCGACTTGGCGCCGATGTAGGTGGCGCTGGAGCGGTAGCCGCCCAGTTGCGCCGCCACCGAGCCGAAGGTGACGATGCGCCCGTGCGCCACGGGCTTGGCTTCGCGCCGGCGCAGGTAGGCGCGCCCGCAGAGGAACACGCTGCGCGCGTTGACGGCGAAGGTGCGCTCCCAGTCTTCGAGCGTGGTGTCCTTGATCGGCGAACGCTCGCCGCCGGGCATCAGCAGGATGCCGGCCACGCAGACCATCGCGGCCACCGGGCCGAGGTCGGTCTCGATGTCGTCGAACGCGGCTTCGACCGCGGCCTCCTGGCTCACGTCGAACTGGCGGAAGTGGTGGCCCTCGCCGAGCGACAGGGCCACGGCGCGGGCGTTGTCGCCGTCGATGTCGGCCACCACGACGCGAAAGCCGCTGGCCGCGAGGCGGCGGCACACGGCCTCGCCGATGCCGCGGCCGCCGCCGGTCACGAGGGCCAGCCGGCCGTGAGGTTGTGCATGATGTTCCGCCATGGGCTGCAAGGTCTCCGGGCCGCGTCGAGGCGGCGTTAAAGTTGATCGAGGGCCGCATTGTGTATACATGAACACTTTTCGAAGCCCTCGTTTTCCCTGATATCCCGCCTTATTTCTGACTTTCACTGGCATCATGTATACTTGACATGGACACACTCTCCCAACAAGTCACAGAGACACTGCGCACCTGGATCCTTCAAGGCAGGCTGCAGCCGGGCATGCGCGTGGAAGAAGTGCCGATCGCCGAGACCCTCAAGGTGTCGCGCACGCCGGTGCGCGCCGCGCTGGCCGCGCTGGCGATGGAAGGGCTGATCGACCACCAGCCGAAGAAGGGCTACCTGGTGCGCTCGTTCGCGCTCGAGGACATCCTCGCGGCCTACGAGGTGCGCGCTGTGCTGGAGGGGCTGGCCTGCAGGCGCTTTGCCGCGCTGGGCGTGGACAAGCCGACCGCCGCGCTATTGCAGGAGTGCCTGCGCGAGGGCGACGAAATACTTGCGAAGGGGAAGCTGCTGGCCGAAGACCTCGCGCCCTACCAGCAGATGAACGTGCGGCTGCACAACGCGCTGATGCATGGCGCGGGCAACCAGTGGATCGTGCGCTTCGGCGCGCAGGCGCAGGCGGTGCCGTTCGCGTCGGACCGCATCATGCTGTGGCACGACCACGGCGTGATCCTGCGCTCGCACGACGACCACCACCGCATCGTGCAGGCCGTGATTTCAGGCGACGCGGCGCGCGCGGAGCAGCTGATGCGCGAGCATGTGTACTACGCCGGCATCCTGCTGCGCGACAACTACCAGCGGCTGCTGGGCGAACGCAGCCGCGACGGGCTGCAGCAGGCCGCGCTCACGAGCGAGTCGTCGCCGTCCCCGGCTTCCTGATGCGCAGCATGCCTTCCTGCGCGGCCGAGGCCACCAGGCGGCCGTCGCGCGCATAGAGGCTGCCGCGGCACAGGCCGCGCGCGCCGCCGGCGCTGGGCGAATCGAGCACGTACAGCAGCCAGTCGTCCATGCGGAAATCGCGGTGAAACCACATCGCGTGGTCCAGGCTGGCGGGGCGCACCTGGCCGCTCATGAAGCTCAGGCCGTGCGGCAGCATCGCGGCGCGCAGCAGGCCGTGGTCGGAGGCGTAGGCCAGCAGTGCGCGGTGCACCACCGGGTCGTCTGGCAGCGGCGCGATGGCGCGCATCCAGATGGCGCTTTGCGCGGAGGCCGGGCGCGGCAGCGGCGCCATCAGGTCCTCGGGATCGACGCGGCGGTACTCGATGCCGTGCGGCTGGATCGCCTTGCTGCGCCAGGGCTCCGGCAGGCGGTCGCCGAGGGCGATGCGCTGGTCGAGTTCGCTGACGAGGCCTTCGGGGCCGGCCACGGCGGGCATGTCGAACTGGTGTTCGACCCCCTCGTCCACGGTCTGGAACGAGGCCGACATTTCAAAAATGATGCGCTCCTGCTGGCGCGCCACCACATGGCGGGTGGTGAAGCTGCGGCCGTCGCGCACGCGGTCTACGCTGTATTCGATGGGCGCATGCTCGCCCGGCAGCAGGAAGTAGGCGTGCATGGAATGCACAGGGCGCTCGGCGCCGACCGTGAGGCTGGCGGCCATGAGCGACTGGCCCAGCACCTGGCCGCCGAAGACGGCGGGCGTGCCGATGTCCTCGCTCCGGGCCCGGAAGCGGTCGCCGCCCAGGGGTTCGAGCTGCATGAGCGCGACGAGTTCGTCGACGAGGCGGGAGGCGGTGGCGGAGTCGGTGGTCATCGGGGGAAGGCTGTCGAAGCGGACTGGAAGCAACCCTCCACCATAGCAAAGCCCGGGCCCGCCAGCTGTCGCGGGCCGGTCAGCAGCCCCACCTTCAGCTGCCGCTACTACTTGTAGAAGCACATGCCCATGAGACGGGCGCGGCAGCCGTAGTCCGTGCCACCCTGCACCACGCGCACCGGCACGCCGGCCAGCAGCAGCGAGCCGTCGTCGGCATACACCAGCGGCGAAGGCGCGGCCTTGCTGAAGGGGGCGCTGAGCGTTTCCTGCTCGACGTAGCCCAGGTACTGGCGCCGGGAGAAGTCGACCGTGTCGGCCGACTTCAGCGGCGCCGCCGCATAGCGCTTGCCATAGACGGTACCGAAGTAGCGCAGCCCCGGGCCGGTGCGGTCGCCGTATTTCGCGTCGGTCTTCGCGAAGCCGGTCTGGATCAGGAAGGCCCGGTCTTCGGGCGTCAGGTCGGCGTCGAAAGCCATCAGCACGTACTGGCCCTCGAAGCTCTGGTTGCGCGCCACCTTGAACTCGCCGAGCAGCGCGGGCGTGACCTTGGTGCGCCCTTCCCAGCGCAGCAGCGCGGCCACCGACGGATCGCCGTCGAACACGTAGTGGTAGTTCTCGCCGGCAATGGCGACCTTGCGGCCGTCCTTGGCCGCGAAGAAACTCAGCAGCCGGTCCTTGCCGTGCACGGGCTCGCCTTCGGGGGTACTGGCGCAGCCGGCCAGCATGAGGCCGATGGCGGCGCAGGACAGCGTCAGGAGGGTGCGACGCGCGGGGGTCGACAACGAAGGGAAGTGCACGGTTCGTCCGGGGTTCGAGTTCATCAAGCCCCGGACTCTAGCGCCATCCGAGCAATCCGAGCCATCCGCGCGATTGGCGCGATTGGCGCGCCCGGCGCGTTCAGCGGTCGAGCTCCGCGCCGTCGGCCGCCAGCTTCTGCTGCAGGGCCGCCACGTCCACGCCGGCGAACGCGCCGCCGCCCAGCGACGCCGCCGCCGTGCCCGCCGCCTGCCCCATCACGAAGCAACCGCCGCTCGCGCGCGCGGCCGACTGGCCTTCGTGCGTCATCGATGCGCAGCGGCCGGCCACCAGCAGGTTGTCGACCTCCTGCGGCACCAGCATGCGCCACGGCAGGTGGTTGTAGGCGTTGTCTTCGTCGCGCGGGAAGGCCCACTCGATGCGGCCGTCGGCGTGCATTTCCATCGGCCAGGCATTCAGGCCGATGTTGTCGTCGAACTTGGCCGAGGACAGGATGTCTTCGCGCCCGAGCGCGTACAGGCCCTGGATGCGCCGTGTCTCGCGGATGCCGACCTGCGGCGCGATTTCCACGATGGCCGACTGCGCGAAGCCCGGCACCTCGGCCTTCAGGAACTTGAAGTACTCGCTGATCTGGCGGCGGCCTTCGAGCTCGCCTTCGGTCAGCTCGCGCGCGTCGACGCCGTTCATCGCGCGGCCCTGGGCGTTGCGGATCTGCGTGACGTTGGCGCGCCATTCGCGCGGGTCCTTGTTGGGCCGCAGGATGGCGCCTTCGCGCGGGAACTTGTAGACGCCCGGCTTCTGCTGATCGGCGCGGGCCATGAAGTCGTTGATGGCCTTGAACTCGCCCACCGCTTCCAGCGCGGCCGGCGCGTCGACCTGGCCGATGCGGAACATGGTGGTCGGGAACAGCCCGCTGCCGTGGCCGTCGCCCACCTCGAACGGCACGCCCGCGAAGGCGGCCACGTCGGCGTCGCCGCTGGCGTCGATGAAGGCGTTGGCGCGGATGGCCTGGCGGCCCGACTTGGTCTCCACCACCAGCGCCGCAATGCGGTTGCCGTCGCGGATCACCGCGGCCGCATACGCATGGAACAGCAGCTTCACGCCTGCCGCATCGAGCAACTGGTCGGCGGCCAGCTTGTAGGCCGAGGTGTCGTACGAGCGCACGCAGATGCGCCCGCCCATGCCGTTCTGCGGCTGGTTCATGCCGTTGAGCCCGGCGATCCGCTCGATCAACTCGTCGACCACGCCGTGCACCAGTTGCGTCATCTCGCCCTTGCGCTTGCCGTACAGGCCCGCGAAGTTGGTGACGCCGCCGGCCGTGCCCATGCCGCCGAGAAAGCCATAGCGCTCGACCAGCAGCGTGCTGGCGCCGTGGCGCGCCGCGCTCACGGCGGCGGCAATGCCGGCAGGGCCGCCGCCGACCACCACCACGTCGTATTCGCCGAAGACCGGCAGCTCGCGTGCCGGTTCGTGCAAGGTCTGGACTGTCGTCATTACTGCAATTTGATTCCGCGGGCCGAGATGATCTTGGTCATGATGGCCGCCTCTTCGTTCACGCGCGTGCGCATGCCGTCCGGCGATGTGCCCACGGCCTGCCAGCCTTGCTCGAAGAGCTTGCGGCGCACGTCCGGGTCTTTCATGACCACTTCGAGTTCGCGGCTGATGCGCGCCTGCGCGGCCTTCGACAGGTTGGCCGGACCGAGCAGCGCCACCCACACTTCGAGGTTGAAGTCCTTCACGCCGGCTTCGGACAGCGGCGGGATCTCGGGCACCAGCGCGCTGCGCCCGCCCGTGAGGCCGATGGCCTTGAGCTTGCCGGCCCTGATCTGCGGCATGGCCACGCCCGGCGGGATCAGGCCCATCTGCACCTGGTCGCCCAGCATGGCGGTGATGACCTGCGGGTTGCCCTGGTAGGGCACGTGCTCGGGCTTGAAGCCGGGCACGCGGGTCTTGAGCAGCTCCATGCCCAGGTGGCCGACCGAGCCGATGCCCACCGAGCCGTAGTTCCACTTGTCGCCGGCCTTGCGGCCCGCGTCGAAGAAGGCGGCGCCCGAGGGCAGGTTGTTCTGCGCCACCAGCACCAGCGGCGCGGTCGCGATCAGCGACAGGTAGGTGAAGTCCTTGACCGGGTCGTACGGCAGCTTGGCGTACAGCATCTTCGACGACGTGAGGTTGCCGTTGATGACGATGCCCAGCGTGTGGTCGTCGGTGGCCTTGGCCACCTGGTCGGCAGCGATGTTGCCCGATGCACCGGCCTTGTTGTCCACCACGATCGGCTGGCCCAGTGCCTTGGACAGCGGCTCGGCGATGGTGCGCGCGGCGATGTCAGGCGTGGAGCCGCCGGGAAAGCCCACCAGCAGGCGGATCGGCTTGGTCGGCCAGGCGGCGTTCTGCGCGCTGGCGGTCATCGGCAGCACGGTGGCAGCGGCCAGGCCGCAGGCAATCAGGAGGGCTCTCTTGGTAGCTTGCATGGAGAAAAGTGTGAAAAAGTTGTCAAAAAACAAAGAGGGCCAGCTTAACTGCCGAGCGAAGCGCTGGGCAAGGCACGGGCCGCGCTAATCGAGGCTGATGTTGCCCCTGCGCACCAGCTCGCCATACACCTTCGACTTGGCCTCGGCATTGCGCTCGATTTCCTCGGGCGACCAGGCCAGCGGCTCGAAGGCGAAGGTGTCGAAGCGGGCACGGATCTCGGGATCGGCGATGACCTTGGCCACGTCGGCGTTGATCTTCGCCTTCACGGCCGCCGGCACGCCCTTGGGCGCGAGCAGCGACACGAACGAATTGACATCCAGCGAAGCCGGGCCGCCGGCCTCGGCCATGGTCGGCACGTCGGGCATCTGCGGAATGCGCCGGGGCGCCGCGACGGCCAGGTAGCGCAGCTTGCCGGCCTTGTAGATGCCCTGGCTCGACGGAATGCTCGCGAAGGCCCACGGCACTTCGCCGGTGCCCACGTTGGAATACAGCTGCGACACCTCGCGGTAGGGCGCGTGGCGCATGCGGATGCCGGTGAGCGCCTCGAGCTGCTGCGCGCCCAGGTGGCCGGGGCTGCCAACGCCCCACGAGCCATAGACGATGGCGTCCGGCTCCGCCTTGGCGGCGGCGATCAGGTCAGCCATGTTCTTCCACTTCGAGTCTGTGCCCACCGCCACGAAGAAAGGCGTGCGAAACAGCGAGGCCACCGGGTCGAAGTGCTGCAGCGTCACGAAGTTCTTCGACTTGTACAGGTGCGGCAGCGCGGCGATGTGCTCGCTGTCGAGCTGCAGCAGCGTGTAGCCGTCGGGCGCGGCGCGGCGGGCCTGGTCGATGGCGATGAAGCCGCCGCCGCCGGGCCTGTTGTCGATCAGCACGCGCTGGTTCCACAGGCGCGAGAGCTTGTCGGACACCAGGCGCAGCACCGCGTCGGGGCCGCTGCCGGCCGCGAACGGCGTGACCAGCGTCACGGGCTTGCTGGGAAAGTCGCCGGCCTGCGCCAGTGCGGCGGTGGTAGCGGTGGCGGCAGTCACGGCAAGAATGCCGGTCAGCAGTGCGCGCGGGAAGTTCATGCTTTGTCTCCTGGGCCTTTGGCCTCGAATAGTGATGATGAAGGGAACAGGTTTCAGCGCGGCGAAAGCGCCTGGGGCGCATCGTCCAGGCAGTGCTCGGGCCGCCATGCGTAGAGCCACTCGACCGCATCGTAGAAGCGTTCGGGCGTGCGGCCGGCCCAGAGGCTGTTGCGCACCAGGCGCTCCACGCCCTTGGCGTGATAGATGCGGCCCATCTCGCGCACCGACAGCACCACGCGCGCCGTGCGGGCGACGCGTGCCGCCTCGTACAGCTTGAACGCGGCGGTCATGTCGAAATCGCAGGCTTTCACGGCTTCGCCCAGCGTCACCGCGTCTTCGAGCGCCATGCAGGCGCCCTGCGCCAAGTACTGCATCATGGGATGCGCCGCGTCGCCCAGCAGCGTGGCCGGGCCGTCGCTCCAGCGCTCGACCGGGTCACGGTCGGCGGTGCTCCAGCGGCGCCACGAGGTCGGGCGGTCCAGCAGCTGGCGCGGGCGCGCGTGCACGCCCTCGAAGTAAGACAGCACTTCTTCCTTGCTGCCGTCGGTCACGCCCCACTGTTCCCGCTCGCGGCTGTGGAAGGTGACGACCAGGTTGTATTGCTCGCCGTGGCGCAGCGGGTAGTGCACCAGGTGGCAGTCGGGGCCGGCCCAGACAACCGGCGCGTTCCAGCACAGGTCGGCCGGCATGTCGGCGGCCGGCACCACCGCGCGATAGACCACGTGGCCCGACACGCGCGGCGCATCGCCGATGAGCCTGGCGCGCACCACTGACTTCACGCCGTCGCAGCCGACGACGGCGCCGGCCTTGAAGCGACGGCCGTCGGTGGTGACGGCCGTCACGCCCTGGGCGCCAATGTCGAGCGCCTCGACCTGCGCCGAGGTGTGGAAGCGGATCAGCGGATGCTGCTTCACCGCCTCGTGGATCGCGCCGTGCAGGTCGGCGCGGTGGCTCACCGCATACGGGTTCCCGAAGCGCGCGCGGAAGGCTTCGCCCACCGGCACCGAGGCCACTTCGCCGCAATCGACGGCGTCCATCATCACCAGCCGGTCGGTGAACACCGAGCCCCGGCGCACAGCCTTGCCCACGCCCAGCGCATCGAGCGCGGCGAAGGCGTTGGGGCCCAGTTGCAGGCCGGCGCCGATCTCGCCGATGGTGGCGCTCTGCTCCAGCAGGTCGATGGACACGCCAAGGCGCGCCAGCGCCAGCGCCGCGGCCATGCCGCCAATGCCGCCGCCGACCAGCAGCACGGAGGGGGGATTCTTCGAAAGGGTCATGGCGCGGGCCTGTGCGATCGGGAAAAGACTCAGTCGATACGAACCGTCAGCGACGGCAGGCGCTCGATGCTCACCTTGATGGTCTGGCCGGCCTTCACCGCGCCCACGCCTTCGGGCGTGCCGGTGAAGATCAGGTCGCCGGGCTGCAGCGCGAAGAGCGTCGACAGGTTGGCGATGACCTCGTTCACCGACCAGATCAGGTGCGTGATGTCGCTGTTCTGGCGCACCTGGCCATCGACTTCGAGGGTGATGGCGCCGGCGTTGATCTCGCCCACGTCGGCCAGCGTGCGCAGCGGCGCGATGGGCGCGGAGAAGTCGAAGGCCTTGCCGATCTCCCAGGGGCGGCCCTGTTCGCGCATCTTCATCTGCAGGTCGCGGCGGGTCATGTCCAGGCCCACGGCATAGCTGTGGATGTGGCTGGCGGCCTCTTCGGCCTTGATGTCCTTGCCGCCCTTGCCGATGGCCACGACCAGCTCGGCTTCGTAGTGGTAGTTGCTGGTGAGCGGCGGGTACGGAATGCTGCCGGTCGCGCCTTCGGCCACGGGCACCACCGAGGCGTCGTCATTCGGCTTGCAGAAGAAGAACGGCGGTTCGCGGTCGGGGTCGAAGCCCATCTCGCGCGCATGTGCCGCGTAGTTGCGGCCGACGCAGTACACGCGGCGCACGGGGAACAGCTTGTCGGAATCCATGATGGGCAGGCCGACGATGGAAGGAGGCGTGAAAACGAAGGACATGGGAGGCTCCTGCCGCACGGGGCGGCACACGGTCAACAAAAGAAAAGAAGAAATTCGGCCGGCGCCGGGCCGCCCCAAGGCGGCCGAGCCTCCCCCTCGGGGGATGGCGAATTACACGAAGCGAAGCGCAGTGAAAAGCCGGAGGGTCAACATCCTTCGAGGAAGGCTTCGCGCAGGATGCCCATGGCCTGTTGCACGGGGCGGTCGGAGAAGCTGAAGAGCACGGTGTCTTCGTTCGGCGAAGACAGCCGCAGCGGCGCCCACGACGGCACCACGAAGGTGTCGCGCGGACCGAAGTCGAAGCGCTGGCCCGCGATGTCGGCACTGCCGTGGCCTTCGACCACGCTGTACACCGCGCCGTCGGTGGCGCGGTGGGTCTTGCCCGCGAAGCCCTTGGGCAGCAGCTGCAGGTTGGTCGAGATGGTCGGCATCGGCGAGCCGCCGGTCAGCGGGTTCACGTAGCGCAGCTTGTGGCCCAGCCACGCATCGGGCGCTTCCTGCTTGTGCAACCGGGCCAATGCCTCGCGGCTGCGCGCATAGGGGTAGTTGAAGATCGGCGAGGTGGCCGACACATGGTCGTGGCGCACCGGCACCATGTTGTGGCCGAAGCGCGCGAGGCTGTTGCCTTCGGGGCGCGACACGTGCTGCACCTTGGAATCGTCGTTCTCGGCAAAGCCGGCGTCGAAGAAGCGCAGCA
Source organism: Variovorax sp. (assembly GCF_965279555.1). Classification (NCBI taxonomy): domain Bacteria; kingdom Pseudomonadati; phylum Pseudomonadota; class Betaproteobacteria; order Burkholderiales; family Comamonadaceae; genus Variovorax; species Variovorax sp. Next base: position 4,748,282 of record NZ_OZ257247.1, read on the forward strand.
TCGGAATGTCGAGGCCGTCGAGCCACACCACCGGCTCCACGCTGCCGCCGATGCCTTCGTTGCCGTGGTCGTGCCAGGCCCAGGATGGCGTGATGATGAAGTCGCCGGGGTACATGGTGGTGCGCTCGCCGCCCACCGTGGTGTAGGCGCCCTTGCCGTCGACGATGAAGCGCAGCGCCGACTGCACATGGCGATGCGAAGGCGCCACCTCGCCCGGCATGATGAGCTGCAGGCCGGCATACAGCGACTGCGTGATCGACGAGTTGCCGGGCAGCGCCGGGTTCTCGAGCACCAGCACGCGGCGCACGGCTTCCTCGGCGGTGATGAGGTCGGCCGACTCCATCAGCAGCGGGCGGATCTCGTCGTAGCGCCACAGCGCTGGCACGCAGGGCGTCTGCGGTTCGCGCGGCACGAGTGCGTGCAGTGATTCCCACAGCGGCGTGAGGTTCAGCGGGCGGATGCGGGCGTAGTAGTCGCGGCGCTCTGCCGCGTTGGAGGGAACGGGTTTCATTGGCGTGGGTTGTCAGCGTGGCGGCATTGTTGGCCCGCACCACTATTTACTCAAGACCGGTGGCCAATACACGGAATCCGGAATTTCGATAATGGTGCCTTTCGCTGCGGAAAGCACTCCATGTCCAGGCTCGATCTCGAATGGCTCGCCGTGTTCGACGAGGTCTACAAGACCGGCAACGTCTCCAAGGCGGCCGAACGGCTGGGCATGGCGCAGTCGGCGGCCAGCACCGCGCTGAACAAGCTGCGCGCGCACTTCGACGACCGCCTCTTCACCCGCACCGCGCAGGGCATGCAGCCCACGCCGCACGCGGAGCGCATCTACCCGAACCTGCGCGAGGTGCTGGGCCAACTGGCGCAGGCCCAGGGCAACCGCAGCAGCTTCGACCCCGCGCAGGCGCAGCGGCGCTTTCGCATCTGCATGACGGACATCAGCGAGGTGGTGCTGCTGCCAGGCCTGCTCGACCACCTGCGGCATGCGGCGCCGGGGGTGCATATCGAGACCGAGATCATCTCCACCATCAGCGGGCGCCGCCTGCAGGACGGCGAAGTCGACCTGGCGGTGGGCTTCATGCCGCAGCTGGACGCGGGCTTCTACCAGCAGACGCTGTTCATGCAGAACTTCGTGTGCCTGGCGGCGCAGAACCATCCGCGCATCGGCGCGCGGCTCACGCGCAAGCGCTTCGAGGCGGAGGCGCATGCGGTGGTGTCCACGTCGGGCACGGGGCATGCCATCGTCGACACCACGCTCGCGCGGCTGGGGCTCAAGCGCAACGTGGTGGTGCGGCTGTCGAGCTTCCTGAGCGTGGCGCGCATCGTGGCGCACACCGAGCTGCTGGTGGTGGTGCCCCGCATCCTGGGCAAGGTGCTGGCCACGCAGGAGCCGGTGAAGCTGCTGGAGCCGCCCTTCTCGCTGCCCGACTACGCGGTGAAGCAGCACTGGCACGAGCGCTTCCACGCCGACCCCGGCAACGCGTGGCTGCGGCGCACGCTGGCCCAGCTGTTCAGCGGCGCCTGAGAGGGCGTCCGCTCGCATAATCGCGGGCACCCCACACCAGCCACCCCAGAAAAGGCGAACCATGTCCTCGATCACCCTGCGCTTTCTTGCCGAGCCGAACACCGTCAACTTCGGCGGCAAGGTCCACGGCGGCACGGTCATGAAGTGGATCGACGAGGCCGGCTACGCCTGCGCGACCAGCTGGGCCAAGCGCTACTGCGTCACCGCCTTCATCGGCAGCATCCGCTTCCACCGGCCGATCATGATCGGCGACCTCGTCGAGGTGGAGGCCCGCCTGGCCTACACCGGCAAGACCAGCATGAACATCTCGGTCGAGGTGCGCAGCGGCGACATGAAGGGCGGCGCGATGGAAAAGACCACCGAATGCCTGATCGTCTTCGTGTCGGTCGACTCCCACGGGCGGCCATTGGCGGTCGAGAGCTTCATGCCAGGCACCCCGGGCGAAATGGCGCTGGCCGAGCGCGCCAAGGCCCACCTGGACGCCAGCCGCGCCGCCGGCGCGACATCCTGAGTCCGGCGCTAGGCGCAAAGCCCTAATCGCGAGCACCGGGGGCCGCTAGAGTCCTGCGATCGATTCGAATCTTTCAAGGAACACCTCGCATGGCCTCCCAGGACGACAACAACAAAGCCGCCGACCGCATCAAGGACTCCGCCCAGCAGATCTGGCTGGCCGGGCTCGGCGCCTTCGCCAAGATGCAGCAGGAAGGCAGCAAGGCCTTCGAGGCGCTGGTCAAGGACGGCGCCGGCATGCAGAAGAAGACCCAGCAGGCCGCCGAGGAAACGCTGGCCCAGGCCCAGCAGCGCATGGCCGGCTTCGCGAGCGAGTTCGGCACCAAGGCGGCCGGGCAGTGGGGCAAGCTGGAAAACATCTTCGAGGAACGCGTGGCGCGCGCTCTCGACAAGCTCGGCGCCCCCTCTGCCGCCGACATGGCCGCGCTGCAGGCGCGTGTCGAAGCCCTCGAGGCCCAGTTGAAGAAGCAGGCGGCCGCGGCTCCCCGCAAGGCTGCGGCCCGCAAGACGGCGGCTCCAGCCGCCAGGAAGACCACCTTGCGCCGCAGCAAGGCCGACTGAACCTCCGCGCCGGCCTGCATCGGCCGGCGGGTATTGCGGCACTGCACAATAAAACAGCACCGCAAAACATGCACCGCGCCATTCATGGTGCAGTGCACATGCGCTAGAGTGCCTTCAAGAGACAACCGGGGGCACCGAGACATGGCAAAGAAGGCGCCACGCCGCACAGCGCAACGCATCCTCGAAGCCGCATTGGACCTGTTCAACCGCTTCGGGGAGCCGAACGTGTCAACCACCCTGGTGGCGGGCGAACTCAACATCAGTCCGGGCAACCTGTACTACCACTACCCGGCCAAGGAAGAGCTGATCAACAAGCTCTACGAAGGCTACGAAGCAGAGCTCAACGAACTGCTGCACGCAAGCGAAGGCGTGCACGACGTGGAGGACGCCTGGTTCTTCATGCACAGCCTGTTCGAGCTGATCTGGCGCTACCGCTTCCTGTACCGCGACCTCAACGACCTGCTGAGCAAGAACCGCCACCTGGAAACCCAGTTCCAGCTGGTGCTGGAGAACAAGGCCCGCGCCATCCGCCAACTGATCGCCGGGCTGAGCCGCGCCGGCCACCTGGAGATCGATGCGCACGAAGTCGGCACCCTGGCGCACAGCATGGTGGTGGTGCTGACCTACTGGCTCAGCTACGAGTACGTGCGCAACCCGCGCGAGGCGCTGGAGCCGGCGCATGCCCAGGGCGCGCTGATGCGCGGCGGCCAGCACACGCTGCACCTGCTGGCGCCGTACCTCGGCACCGAGCAAAGGCGGCATCTGCTGACATTGAGCAATGCCTACGGCGCGGAAGATGCCGCCAACGCGACGTCCCCGGTCGATATGGCGGCCTAGACAAGACCATGCCCCACTCCGATTTCAAACCGCTCTCGCTGATGTCCGGCGGCGCCGCGGCCGCCGCCACCGCCGCGGAACCGTGGACGCCCCTGCCCTACGCCGACACACCCCGCTACGACGCGCGCAGCGTGCTGGCGCACTGGCCGCGCCTGCATGCGGGCCACGACCACATGCCGCCGCCCGACGCCGACACGCCGCTGGCCGAGGGCTGGGCGCTGTACCACAGCGGCGAATTCGAGCGCGCCGCCGCGGTCGGCCTGCTGCACGGCGCCGACGGCATGGTGCTGGCCAACCAGGCCACCGCCATCTACGCCAACTACCTGGAGCCGCGCGAATCCGTTCGGCTCGCCATGTTCCGCCAGGTGATCGAGCGCGCCGGCGCGCAGGTGCTGGCCGATCCCAGCAATTGCCAGGCCCTCTATTGGCAGGCCTATGCGCTGGGCCGCTACAGCCAGGGCATCAGCGTGGCGCGCGCGCTGGCGCAAGGGCTGGGCAGCAAGCTCAAGGGCGCGCTCGAACACGTGATCGAGCTTCAGCCGGGGCATGCCGATGCGCACGTTGCGCTGGCGGCGTTCCACGCCGAGGTGATCGACAAGGTCGGCGCGCTGGTCGGACGCATGACCTACGGCGTGCGGGCCGAGACCTCGATCGAGCTGTTCGAACGCGGCCTGGCGCTGCACCCCGACTCGGCCGCCGGAATGATGGAATACGCCCGCGCGCTGCTGATGCTGCACGGCGAATCGCGCATGCGCGAGGCTACGCAGTGGTTCGAGAAGGCCGCCGCGCTGAAACCGGCCGACGCCCGGGAGCGGCTGGACGTGGAACTGGCGCGCGCGGGGCTGCGGGACTGATTCAGGTACTTGCAAGTACCACGCGATTTAAGATGCGCGTTTTCAGCTTTTCAATTCGACGAAGCCCATGTCCGACCTCAACGCCCAATTCGAAGCCGCCCAAGCCAACTCCAAGCTGCTCGCCGAGCGCCCCGACAACCCGACGCTGTTGAAGATCTACGGCCTGTTCAAGCAGGCCACCGAAGGCGACAACACCGCCAAGAAGCCGAGCTTCAGCGACATCGTCGCGCGCGCCAAGTGGGATGCCTGGACCGCGCAGAAAGGCGCGAGCGCCGATGAAGCCAAGCAGAAGTACATCGACCTGATCGAATCGCTGCGCGGCTGATTGTCAAATAGATAGACGCTTGCTGCTCAGTTCGAACACATCTAGCAGCCACAACGTTGCCGTGTTAGGCCTGCCCAGTTGCATATGTCTGCACGCACCCGAAACCTCAATCTCGACCTGTCGATATTCCGAGATTTTGTAACAAGGACCGCAACTTGCGAAAAAGTTCACATTAATCGAAGGGAAAGGAAAACGCCCGTTTGTTAACCCGTCTTTGAGATGCCAGACCATTTTCTCTGGCAATGCTCCATTCCGAGCACTTAACTCAAAAGGGAAACAATGAAAAAATCTTTGTCAACAGTTGGACTACTCCTGATTGCAGCGCAAGCGAATGCAATGCAGCACCCGCCAAAAGAAACCGTTCATCTGCCGAGATTTACATCCGAAATTTCACAGGCCGATACAACAGAAAGCACTACAATTGCAAGGTCAATTTTTTGCACGCCTTATGGTCTGAAGCCAGGCACCTTGAGCGCACGTTGTAATTAACTTTTATTCAAGAGGCTGATTAGAAATAATCAGCCTCTTTTATTTAAAAAATGAATTACTTTCAAAAAAACTGCGCAAAAGGTTTCGAAAAAATTGAAGGTGGAGTAATTTACGTCGACGGCGAAGAAATTGGACTCCTCAAACCTTCAACGCTCTGGGGCAAAGATATAAGGGGGAATTTTTATATTTCAGGCCCTTTAGGAATAGCCCAAACAACCGAAGATGATGGCGATACTTTCTGGCAGGCACTTTTGTCCACAGACTGTTTTCTCTTCGGCACGAAGTTTGAAATAGAAAACTGCCTGGAGCTATTAAAAAACCCTGACTCCAGCAGGACAACTTCATTTTTGGCAGCCAAAAGCAAGAATTGCGCCGACCTTATTTCAAAAGTAGAGAGATTAAAAAATGGACGGGTCTTGATCGTTGGCTGCGGAGGCATTGGCTCACTCACCGCAATCAATCTAGCAGGTGCAGGCGTCGGATACTTGGTTTTGGTCGACGGGGATAGTATCGAATTAAGCAATCTCAATCGACAATTTTTTTGGTGCCCAAGCGACAAAGGGAAAAAGAAGGCCCTTGTACTTCAGCGAGAGATTTTAAGCCGTTATCCAAGCATGAATTGCGAGGCAATTAGCGAATATCTTCAGGAAGAGAAAATTCGAGAAATTGCAACCTCTTTTCACGCTGTAGTTTTGACGGCGGATGAACCTCTAGGCCTCGGCAGCTCCATGCAGTCTAGTCCAAAAACTCTTTATGTTGGATGTGGATACATCCATCAACACATCAGTTTCGGAGTGAATGAATCGAAATTGAACAATACCGAGGAAATAAAATGGCAACGCACGCCTTTCTTTATTGGGCCTAGTTTTGGTCCAACCAATACAGAACTCGCGGGAATCGCCTCTTCCTATGTAATTCATTTCTTAGCTGAAGAACAACCTAAAAGCCTTGGCACACCACTAGGGTGCATTTGGGACGCGACTGAATTTCCTCGGCGAATATTTTCAACTACTGAATGTCATGAGCGCTGACTGCATTTTCTGCAAGATCATCGAAGGCCAGAGCCCTTCTCACACGATATGGGAGGACGAATCGCATGTCGCCTTCCTGTCGATTTTTCCGAATACCGAAGGCTGCTCGGTCGTGATACCGAGAAAGCACTCCCCGAGCTACGCATTCCATCTGGAAGACGACGCGCTGGCAGGCCTGGTCCTCGCCGCGAGAAAAGTCGGCCTGCTGCTCGATCGCGCCTTCGATGACGTCGGTCGCACCGGGATGGTCCTGGAAGGCTTCGGCGTCGACCACGTGCATGCCAAGCTTTTTCCCATGCACGGCACGCCCAAGCAAGGCAAGTGGCAGCCGATCAAGTCGAACGTCGACAGATATTTCACGCGCTACGAGGGCTACCTGTCGTCGCACGACCATGCGCGCGCAAGCGATGAAGCGTTGGCGATGCTCGCTGCACGCATCAGAGCTGCGGCCTGAAACGGACTACCCCACGATCCCGCGCGCACGCAGCGCGGCGATCTGCTCCTCGCTCAGCCCGATTTCCTTCAGCACCGCATCGGTGTCCGCTCCCACTGACGGTGCGTTGTGCCGGTGGCTGGCCGGCGTGAGCGAGAGCTTGGGCACGAATCCCGGCACGGCCAGCTTGCTGCCGTCGCTCATTCGCACCTGCTGCAGCATGCCGCGCGCCGCGTAGTGCGGATCGGCCGCGATGTCGGCGATGGTGTAGATGCGCCCGGCCGGCACGTGCGCCGCGTCGAGCGCGGCCAGCACTTCTTCCACCGTGTGCCGCGCGGTCCAGTCGCCGATGGCGGCGTCCAGCATCTCGACCTGCGCCACGCGCCCGGCGTTGCCGGCCAGTGCCGGTTCGGCGGCCAGGTCGGGCCGCCCGATGCATTCCATGAGCCTGCGGAAGATGCTGTCGCCGTTGCCCGCGACGATGGCATAGCCGCCGTCAGCGCAGCGGTAGGCGTTGGTCGGCGCAATGCCCGGCAAGGCGCTGCCGGCCGCCTCGCGCACCGCGCCGAAGGCGTCGTATTCGGGCAGCAGGCTTTCCATGCAGTTGAACACCGCCTCGTAGAGCGCCACGTCGATCACCTGCCCGCGGCCCTTGGGGTATTCGGCGCTCACCGTCGCATGCCGGTGCTGCATGGCCAGCAGCACACCGATCACGCCGTGCAGCGAGGCCAGTGTGTCCCCGATCGACACGCCCACGCGCACCGGCACGCGGCCCGGCTCGCCGGTGAGGTGGCGCAGCCCGCCCATGGCCTCGGCCACCACGCCGAAGCCGGGCCGGTCGCGGTACGGCCCGGTCTGGCCGTAGCCGCTGATGCGCAGCATGACGAGCGCGGGGTTGGCGGCCAGCAGCTCGTCGGGGCCCAGGCCCCAGCCTTCCATCGCGCCGGGGCGGAAGTTCTCGATCAGCACGTCGGCCTCGGCCGCGAGCTTGCGCACCACGGCCTGCGCCTCGGGCTCGCGCAGGTCGAGCGCCAGCGAGCGCTTGTTGCGCGACTGCACCTGCCACCAGACCGAGGTGCCGTCTTTCAGCAGCCGCCAGCTGCGCAGCGGATCGCCCGTGCCGGGCGGCTCGATCTTGAGGACCTCGGCGCCGAAGTCGGCCAGCGTGCGCGCCGCGAACGGCCCCGCGATCAGCTGGCCGAGTTCGATGACCTTGAGGCCGGCCAGCGGACCGGCGACATGAGAGGAGGAGGAGGTTGCCGTCGCGGTCATGCCCCGGACCGCTCAGGCCAGCCGGGTGTCGCCGCCGCCGGGCGCGCCGAGCAGCGCGTCGAGGTTGCGCGTGATCTTCTGCTCGATGACCTCGCTGAAGCTGCCGAACAAGAAGCCCAGCGTCGCGTCGAGCGTGAAGGTGTTGGCCGTGACCTCGACCGTGCCGTCGATGCCGGCGCGGGTGAACTGCGCCACGTCGCGGTCCTCGCCCTCGGTGTAGGCGCATTCGAGGCCGAATTCCTCCTGGGCCTGCTTCACCCACTGGCGCGCGACTTCGCGTGCGCCGGCAATGCCAAGCGCGTGGTTGCGTTCGATATGGATGTCAGGCACCGGGATCTTCCTTGTTGTCTTTGGGGCTGGAACGGGTCTGCAGCACGCCGCTGGCCGTCTGCAGCGCGGCGCGGCGCGCCTGCTCGGTCGACAGCGCGGCAATGCGCTTGACCTCAGTGTAGAAGCGCGGCCAGTCGCGGCCTTCACGCTCGAAGAGTTGCTCGAAGCTCGGCACCAGGTCGTCGTAGGCGCCCTGCGCACCGAAGGCCGCATTGTTGGCGCGCGCCACCCAGGCGTCGTAGGCGTTCTGGCGCGGGCCGCTCCAGCCGGCCTTCAGACTGGCGTAGCGCTCGCGGAAGTCGGCCATGGCGGCCTGCTTCATGGCTTCGACCCGGGTCCAGTCCTTGGCCTTGGCTTCAGGCGACTCGTAGACCTTCGTCAGCGCGCGGCGGGTGTCGAGCGCGAGCGCGCGGAAGTCCTGGCGCTGCCTGTCGAACTGAGCGTATTCGCGGCGGGCCGGCTCGCCGGCCTCGCGCTGCAGCCACATCGCGCCGCCGATGCGCTCGACCGCGGTGGCGTACGACTCGTTGAACACCGTGTCGCCCGGCACGTAGAGCACCTGGTGCGCGAGCTCGTGGAACACGATGCGCGCCAACTCGCCCTCCGGATAGCCGATGAAGGTGGACAGCAGCGGATCGCCGCCGGCCCAGTTCATCCAGCCGAGCGTGGAGTACGCCGGCACGGGGTAGACGGCCACCTCCATGCCTTCTTTCTTCTGCGCCTCGGCTTCAGTCCTGGCCGAGGCTTCGTCGTAGTAGCCGCGATACCCCACGCAGCCCGCCACCGGGAAGCACCAGCTCTTGAGCGTGAGCGAATACGGCGGCGCGGCCACCACGTTCCACACGGCGGCGGCGCGGTGCAGGTCGGCGTACGACTTGTAGCTGGGGTTGTCGGGCAGGCCGAGCTCGGAAGAAGCGAAGCGGCGGATGCGCTGCGTGAGTTCGAGCTTGGCTTTCAGCGCCGCGGACACCGCCGGGTCGGCCAGCCACTCGGGCACGGGCTTGGCGGCCCGCATGATGCCGATGTGGCCGCTGGCCGACTGCCAGTAGTAGCCGAGGTCGGCACAGCCGGTCAGGAACACCGAACCGGCCAGCGCGAGCGCTGAAAGCAGCTTCACGCCTTCTCGACCTCGACGAGGCAGTCGTAGAAGGTGGGGCCGCGGCCGATGTCGGTCAGGCGCTGGCTGGTGAGTTCGTTGACGTTGGTGCCGTCCATGCCGAGCTTGCGCCACCAGATGCCCATGCCATGCACCACGCCCTGGCGTGCGCGGCGCGAGACCTCGGCGCGGCAGCGGTGCTCGCCGCGCTTGTTGAACACGCGCACCAGGGCGCCGTCCTCGATGCCGCGCGCGGCGGCGTCGGCCTCGTGGATCTCCAGCAGCGGCTCGACCTCGATGGCGCGCAGGCTCGTCACGTTGACGAAAGTCGAATTGAGGAAGTTGCGCGCCGGCGGCGAGATCATGGCCAGCGGGAACTCGGTCGAGCTGCCGGCCGGCTCCCAGTTGGGCACATGGTCGGGCAGGCCGTTCATGCCCATGGCCTCCAGCCGCGCGCTGAAGAATTCGCAGCGGCCCGAAGGCGTGGGGAACTTGCCTTCGGCGAAAGGCGCTTGCGGCAGCTTCAGGCTGGTGAAGCCTTGCTCCAGCAGCTGCGGGAAGTCGATCGCGTTCTCGGCGAAGGCGGTGCGGCACAGCGTCTCGTCGGAATCGGAGAAGCAGGGCTCGTCGAAGCCCATGCGGCGCGCCAGCTCGCGGAACACCCAGGCGTTGCTGCGGGCCTCGCCGCGCGGCGCCATGGCCGGGCGGTTCAGCAGCACGTCGGTGTGGCCGTAGCTGCAGTGGATGTCCCAGTGCTCCAGCTGCGTGGTGGCGGGCAGCAGGTAGTCGGCGTAGTCGGCGGTGTCGGTGCGGAACTGCTCGAGCACCACGGTGAAAAGGTCTTCGCGCGCGAAGCCCGCCGCCACCTTGGCCGATTCGGGCGCCACCGCCACTGGATTGCTGTTGTAGACCACGATGGCCTTCACCGGGGCGGCGGTGTCCAGCAGCGCGTCGCCGATGGTGCTCATGTTGATGGTGCGCGGCTTGCGCCCGGCCAGCAGGTCGGGGCGCTGCAGCGCGGCGCGGTCGACCGGGTAGTGGCCCGAGCTGCTCAGCAGCAGGCCGCCCGCGCGGTCGCGCCAGGCCCCCACCAGCGCCGGCAGGCAGGCGATGGCGCGGGCCGCGTTGCCGCCGCCGCGCACGCGCTGCATGCCGTAGTTCAGACGAATGGCGGCCGGCTTCGTGGTGCCGTAGGCCCTGGCCAGCGAGACGATCTGCTCTTCGGGGATGCCGCAGACTTCGGCCGCGCGCGACGGCGGCCACTGCAGCGCGCGCTCGCGCAGCTGCTCCCAGCCCAGCGTGTGGCTGGCGATGTAGTCGTGGTCGAGCCAGTCGTGCACGATCAGCTCGTGCATCAGGGCCAGCGCCAGCGCGGCGTCGGTGCCGGGCAGCAGCGCGATGTGCTCGTCGCACTTGTCGGCGGTTTCGGTGCGGCGCGGGTCGATGCACACCAGCCGGGCGCCGGCGCGCTTGGCGGCCTGGGCGTGGCGCCAGAAATGCAGGTTGCTGGCGATGGAGTTGCTGCCCCAGATCAATATGAGCTTGGCCTCGGCGAAGAACTCGATGCGCATGCCGACCTTGGCGCCCAGCGTGTAGACCATGGCCTCGCCGCCGGCCATGGAGCAGATGGTGCGGTCCAGCAGGGTGGCACCCAGCTTGTGGAAGAAGCGCCGGTCCATCGACTCGCCCTGCACCAGGCCCATGGTGCCCGCATAGCTGTAGGGGACAATACCTTCGGGTTTTCCCTGTAATACTCGAAGATGCGCGGCGATGTCGTCCAGCGCGGCGTCCCAGCTCACCGGCTCGAACTGGCCGCTGCCCTTGGGTCCGACGCGCTTGAGTGGCTGAACCAGCCGCTCGGCGTGGTCGTTGCGCTCTATGTAGCGCGACACCTTGGTGCAAAGCACGCCGCCGGTGTGCGAATGCGCGGCATTGCCCTGCAGCTTCACGGCCACGCCGTCCTTGACTGTGGTGACGAGCGCGCAGGTGTCCGGGCAGTCATGGGGGCAGGCCCCCAGCACGGTGGACGTGGCGGGCGGGGGTGCTTCTTCGAGCAGGGAATCCGGTGCGTGGGGCATCGGGCAAGTCTAATTTGTGCGCGAGTCAGAGCGCGGGAGTGGGTTTTCAACATGACGATGAATCGACGACATTTTTCGCTGGCCGCCGGCGCGGCCGCCGCTCTGGGCGGCTTCGGCATCGCCCGGGCACAGGGCGACACGCCCCTGGTGCTGGGCCAGTCGGCGCCGTTCAGCGGGCCGTCCGCCCAGCTGGGCATCCAGTTCAACCAGGGCGCCAAGCTGTTCCTGGACCAGTACAACGCCCAGCCGGGCCGCCGCAACCTGGTCATCAAGAACCTCGACGACGGCTACGAGCCCGACCGCTGCGCCGCCAACACGCAGAAGTTCATCGAGGAAGACGTGTTCGCCCTGTTCGGCTATGTCGGCACGCCGACCAGCCTGGCGGCGCTGCCGCTGGCGGTGAAGGACAAGGTGCCCTTCGTGGCTCCCTTCACCGGCGCGATGTCGCTGCGCGAGCCCTTCCAGAAGAACGTGTTCCACCTGCGCGCCTCGTACAACGACGAGACGGCGCTCATGGTGAAGCAGCTCACCCACCTGGGCCTGAAGAAGATCGCGGTCTTCTACCAGAACGACGCCTACGGCAAGGCCGGGCTCGACGGCGCGACGCTGGCGCTCGGCGAGCAGCAGCTCAAGCCGGTCGCACTGGCCACCGTGGAGCGCAACTCGGCCGACGTGGCCCAGGCCGTGAAGACGATCGTGGCGGCGCGGCCCGACGCGGTGGTGCAGGTGGGCGCGTACAAGGCATGCGCGACCTTCATCCGCGAGGCGCGCAAGGCGGGCTACGGCGGCACCTTCTTCAACATGTCCTTCGTGGGCACGCAGGCGCTGGCGGACGAACTGGGCAAGGACGCGGCCGGCGTGATGATCACCCAGGTGGTGCCCTCGCCCTACAACCAGGCCAATGCGCTGGCACGCGAGTTCGCCGAAGCGGTGCGCAAGGCCGGCAACGGCGCGAGCGCCAATTTCTCGAGCATGGAAGGCTACCTGGCCGCGAAGGTGCTGGTCGAGGGCCTGCGCAAGGCGCCGGGCAAGCCTGCGCGCGAGAGCCTCATCGCAGGGCTGGAGAGCATCGACCGTCAGCAGTTCGGCGGATTCGAGGTGTCGTTCTCCTCGAAGAACCACGTGGCTTCGAAGTTCGTCGAGCTGTCGATGCTGACCGGAGACGGCCGGGTCAGGACCTGAGACCGTCCACGGCCTGGAACATCGCCTGGCGGGCCTGGCTGACGATCTGCCCGCGCCACGCATCGGTGTCGGTATAGAAGGCCTCCACCATCCGCGCGCGGATCGAATCCGCGAGGTCGGCCGGCGCATCCGGGTGCTTGTGCAGCCAGTGGTCGGCGCGCAGCGCGCCCGTCACTTCCAGGATCGGCAGCGTGCCGTATTCGAGCGCGATGCCGGTGTACTCGGCCTGCGGGCACTCTTCGTACATGGCGTCCCACATCAGCCCGCGCAGCAGCGCCGAGGTTGACGAGCCGTCGTAGATCGACGTGACCGGCGCGGCCGGCGTGCCCCACCAGGCGTTGGCGCGGGCGTAGGCGACCTTGTCGTCGCGGCAGGCGAAGATGCGCTCGCCCAGGCCGCTCGGGCCCAGGCCCGTGTGCAGGTCGATCCAGGCCACGCGCCGGGCCTTGCCCGCATGGCGCTTCAGCACGCCGCGAATAGTCTTGTTGCTCCAGGTCGGCGCCTTGCCGCCGAAGAACAGGCCGTCGTCGAACTGGTACTGGCCGCTGGTGACGGCCGCCTGGTAAGCGGTGGCGCCGTGCTTCTCGATCCACTTGGCCACGGCCGCCTGGTTCTCGGGCGTGGGCGGCCAGGTGGCGGGCAGCAGCAGTTCGTGCAGCTTGGCGTAGGGCTCGTTGACCGGCACCGGCTTCGAGAAATCGATGAAGTTGCGGTTCAGGTCGACGTTCTCGTGCGTGACGCGCCGGCCGTACGAAAAGCCGTGCGGGTTGAGCGCATGCACGTACAGCACCGCCACGCCCTGTGCCTTGGCCTTCTCGCGCCATTCGGCGTCGTGCAGCGCGAACACCTGCACGCCGCTGCCGCAGTGGCCTTCCACGCCGTGGCAGGCGCTGGTGACGATCAGCAGATGCTCGGCATCGGCATTGCCGTCGAGCGCCACGTCCATCGACAGCTCTTCGCCGTCGCGCCCCTTGAGCGGATGCGCATGCGGCTCGACCGTGAGGCCGGCGCTCACGCAGGCCTGCAGGAACTTCTGGCGCGCCTGCGCGTAACGCGGCGAAAAGGCTTCGGGAATGGCGATCATCGGGCGGTCACTCCGCGGCGGCGCCGGGCTTGAGGAACTGCTCGGCAATCTGCACCCAGCAGGTGGCGCCCAGCGGAATGAGATCGTCGTTGAAGTCGTAGCTCGCGTTGTGCAGCGTGCACGGGCCTTCGCCGTGGTGCACGTCGCGGTGCGCGCCGTCGCCGTTGCCGATGAATGCATAGGCGCCGGGCTTGGCCTGCAGCATGAAGGCGAAGTCTTCCGAGGTCATGGCCGCTTCCTGCTTCAGCACGTTCTCGGGCCCGACGATGCCGCCCATCACGCGGCGCGCGAAGTCGGCCTCGGCCTCGGTGTTGACGGTGGGCGGGTAGTAGCGCTCGAAGCGGAACTCGCAGGTGGCGTCGTGCGCGGCGCAGATGTTGTCGGCAATCTGCTTCATCTTCGCTTCGATCAGGTCGAGCACCTCCAGCGAGAAGGTGCGCACCGTGCCCGACAGCTCGCAGTTGTCGGGGATCACGTTGTTGGCTTCGCCCGCATGGATGGTGGTGACCGAGATCACGGCCGAATCGGTCGGCTTCATCTTGCGCGTGAGGATGGTCTGGAAGGCCTGCACGATCTCGCAGGCAATCGGCACCGGGTCGATGCCGGTCTGCGGCAGCGCCGCATGGCCGCCCTTGCCGACCACGTTGACGAAGAACTTGTTGCCCGACGCCATCACCGGGCCGGGGCTCACCGCGAACTGGCCGGCCTTCATGCCGGGCCAGTTGTGCATGCCGAAGACGGCGTCCATGGGGAACTGCTCGAACAGCCCTTCCTTGATCATTTCGCGGGCACCGCCGCCGCCCTCTTCCGCCGGCTGGAAGATCAGGTACACGGTGCCGTCGAAGTTGCGGTTCTTCGCCAGGTGCTGCGCGGCCGCCAGCAGCATGGCGGTGTGGCCGTCGTGGCCGCAGGCGTGCATCTTGCCGTGGTGCTTGCTGGCGTGGGCGAAGGTGTTGAGCTCGGTGACGGGCAGCGCGTCCATGTCGGCGCGCAGGCCGACGGCGCGGTTGCTGGTGCCGTTCTTGACGATGCCCACCACGCCGGTGGTGCCGAGGCCCCGGTGGATGGGAATGCCCCATTCGGTGAGCTTGCCTGCCACCACGTCGGCGGTGCGGACTTCTTCGAAACAGAGTTCGGGATGGGCGTGGAGGTCACGCCGCACGGCGGCGATGCCGGCCGCCTGCGTGACGAGCGAATCGATGAGTTTCATGGCGTGGAGGTCTCAAAATGCCAGTCTATCCACTCTGCCCGCGCGAGGCACCGCGTAGATACACGCAAGCCCGCGCGCACCCGCTCAGTGCGCGGCATGCCAGAAGCCCCGGTGCGGTGCGGCCGCCTCGTCCTCGAGCAGCGGGCCGACCACCTCGACCTTGTGCTGCCCGCGCACGAACACCTCGCGGCAGGGCAGCGAGAAGGTCGGGTTCTCGGGGTGGTCGCCGGTCAGGCCCAGCAGCGTGTGTTCCGACAGCGCATAGACCACGCGGCCGATGTTCGTCCAGTAGATGGCGCCCGCGCACATGCAGCAGGGCTCGGCGCTGGTGAACAGCGTGCAGCGCGCCAGTTGCTCGGGCGTGAGCAGCCGCGCGGCCTGCGCGGCGGCCACCAGCTCGGCGTGCTGCGTGGGGTCGCCCTCGGGCGGCATGGAGTTGTTGCCGGCGCTGGCGACGACCTCGCCGTGCTCGTCGGCCACCAGCGCGGCGAAGGGATGGCGACCGCGCGCCTTCGATTCGTCCGACAGGCGGATGGCCATGCGCAGCAGTTCGAGGTCGCGCGGCGATAGCTCGGCCGGCGTGGCGGGATGTGCGTGAGCGTTCATGGAAATGTTCGGGATAAAAGAGAAAGGGCGGCATGCCCCGGATCGATGCACCACAAGCGTGGCAGATCATCGCCGAGAGCCCGGCGGCATGGGCATGTGCACGCATCGTGCCGACTTCCGGGAGAATGCAGCGCATGCTCCACACGCTTTCCCCCCAAAGCCTCCTGCTGGCCCAGACCCTGGTGCGCATGAACACCGTCAGTGCCAACAGCAACCTCGAACTGATCGACTTCGCGCAGAGCCATCTGAAGGCCCTGGGCGTGCAAAGCCGCATTACCTACAACGCCGAGCGCACCAAGGCCAACCTGTTCGCCACGCTGGGCGAAGGCAAGCCGGCCGGCGTCATCGTCTCGGGCCACACCGACACGGTGCCCTGGGACGGACAGGACTGGAGCGTCGACCCGCTCTCGGCCGTCGTGCAGAACGAGCGCCTCTACGGGCGCGGCTCGGCCGACATGAAGAGCTTCATCGCCATCGCGCTGGCCAATGCCCATCGCTTCCTCGAAAGCGACTCGCCATTCGCGGTGCACTTCGCCTTCAGCTATGAAGAAGAGATCGGCTGCTTCGGCGTGAAGGAACTGATCGCCGACATGCGCGACGCCGGCATCAAGCCGCTGGCCTGCATCGTGGGCGAGCCCACCAGCATGGTGCCGGCCATCGCGCACAAGGGCGTGTACCGCTACAAGTGCTGCGTGCGCGGCAAGGAGGCGCATTCGTCGCTCACGCCGAAGTCGGTCAACGCCATCGAGATGGCGGCGCGCGTGATCGGCAAGGTGCGCGACATGGCGGAAGACTTCGAGCGCAACGAACCGCGCTACGAGGGCTTCGACGTGCCCTTCAGCACCGCCAGCGTGGGCCAGTTCCACGGCGGCATCGCCGACAACGTGGTGCCGCGCGACGCGGAGTTCCGCTACGAGTTCCGCGACCTGCCGACCGCCGATGCCAGGCGCATGCAGGCCGACGTGGTTGCCTATGCGGGCAGCATCGAGCCGGCGATGAAGAAGGTGGCGCCCGACGCAGGCTTCAGCTTCGAGACGATCTGCGAAATTCCGAGTTTCCTGGGCGCGGCCGACAACCCGGTCACCAAGCTGGCGCAGCGCCTGTCGGGCGAAGAAGGCACCACGCTGGTGGCTTTCGGCACCGAGGCGGGCCTGTTCAAGAACGCCGGCATTCCCACGGTGGTGTGCGGGCCGGGCAGCATCGAACAGGCACACCAGCCCGACGAGTTCGTGAGCCTCGAGCAACTCGCGCGTTGCGAGCTGTTCATGGAGCGGCTGGCTTCTTCTCCTGCCATCGGCTGACGCGTGTCGGCCGGGTTTGTGGTCCGTCGGTTTTCGGGGCTCGCTCACGCCGGCGGGGACATTCGCGGAGGGGAGCACCCGGTGGCCTGCGCACTCGCCCCGGACAAATCCGACACGGCCCTCAATTGACAGAACAAAGCAACGGCCTGCAGCAAATGAAGCGCATCGCACTAGGCCTGCTGTGCGGCGCCGCCGTGCTCTACGCGGTAGCCAGCGTGCTGCATGCGCAGCACCCCGCCTGGGGCTACGTCGCCGCGTTCGCCGAGGCCGCGATGGTCGGCGCCATTGCCGACTGGTTCGCGGTGGTGGCGCTGTTCCGCCATCCGCTGGGCCTGCCGATCCCGCACACGGCCATCATCCCCAGCAACAAGGACCGCATCGGCGCCAAGCTCGCCGGCTTCATCTGCGACAACTTCCTGAGCACCGCGCAGGTGCTCGGCAAGCTGCGGGAATTCGACACGGCCGGCCGCATCGCCGGCTGGCTGGCCCGGCCCGAGAGCGGTCAGAAACTCGGCGAATGGGGCGTGGCCGCCACGCGCTACGGCCTCACCGCCTTCGACGACGAACGCGTGCGCGACTTCATGGGCCGCGCCGCCGCGGCCGGCCTTGAAAAAATCGACCTTTCGCGCCTCACCGGCCAGGCGCTCGATGCGCTCACCGCCGGCGGGCGCCACCAGGCGCTGCTCGACGACGTGCTGCAGCAGGTGGCCGGCCTGCTCGAAGGCGAGGAGGTGCAGGCGCACATCACCGAAGCCATTGCGCGCGAGATCAAGACGCTGCGCTACGTGGGCCTCGACCAGGTGGCCGCCAAGCTGGCCACCCGCAAGATCGTGGCGGCCGTGGCGCACACCATCGGCGAGCTGGCGGCCGAGCCCGACCATCCGATGCGCCGGCGCTTCGACCACTTCGTCGACGACTTCGTGGTGCGCCTGAAGCTCGACCCCGAGTTCCAGCAGCGCGGCGAGCAGATCCGCGCCGAACTCATCGCGCACCCGGCCCTGGGCGACTACCTGCACGGCCTGTGGGGCGAACTGCTCGCGTGGCTGCACGAAGACCTGGGCCGCGGCGACTCGACCATCCGCCGGCGAATCGCCTCGATGGCAGGCGCGCTGGGCACCCGGCTGCAGGGCGACGAGGCCATCCGCCGCTGGATCAACGAGCAGATCGAGGCCGCCGCGCCGCTGGCCATCGAGCGCTACCGCGAGGACATCCGCCGCTACATCGAGCAGCGCGTGGGCGAGTGGAACGCGCAGGAGATGACGGTGGAACTGGAGCGGCACATCGGGCGCGACCTGCAGTTCATCCGCATCAACGGCACGCTGGTGGGCGGACTGGTGGGGCTGCTGATCCATACCGTCACGCAGTTGCTGCGCGGCTAGGCCGCGGCTGAATGGCGGCTGAAGGATGCGGGTAATCCACAGCAAACGAAAGTCCGCATCCTGTCCCAGGCGCGACGCCGTGGACACGTTCGCCTCCTAGACTGCTTCGCGATTACAGAAACAGAAGAGGAGAAGAACCCATGTCCCGCAGATACCTTCGCGCTGCCGTGATGGCCGCACCCCTCGCCCTGCTGGCCGCCTGCGGCACGGTGATGCCGCCGGCCTCCGCGCCGCCCTCGTCGGCAGCGCCGGCTGCTTCGCCCCCACCGCTCGCTCCGACGACGCCGCCAACGCGCCCGGCCGCATGGGCGGCGCCCGAGGCGCTGGTGGCGCCATCGTCGTTCGCGGGCGTGCACGGCCTGGCGATCGACGCCAAGGGGCGGCTGCTCGCGGGCTCGGTGCTGGGCAACACGCTGTGGGAGGTCGATCGCGCCACCGGCGCCGCCAAGGTGCTGATCGACGCGCCCGAAGGCCAGGCCGACGACATCGCCGTGGGCCCGAACGGCGAACTGGCGTGGACCAACTACCTCATGGGCAAGCTGCGCTACCGCGAGCACGACGGCGCACCGCTGCGCGTGCTGGCCAAGGACCTGCCCGGGCTCAACTCGCTCGACTTCGACCGCCGTAACGGCAAGCTCTACGCCTCGCAGGTGTTCCTGGGCGACGCGCTGTGGGAAATCGACCGTGCGGGCCAGAAGCCGCCCCGGCTCATCAAGAAGGACATGGGCGGCTTCAACGGCTTCGAGGTCGGCCCCGACGGCATGCTCTACGGGCCGCTGTGGTTCAAGGGCCAGGTCGTGAAGATCGACCCCGCCGACGGCCGCATGGCGGTGATCGCGGATGGCTTCCAGGTGCCGGCCGCCGCCAACCTCGACGGCAAGGGCAACCTCTGGGTGGTCGATGCGCGCAGCGGCGAGCTGGTGCGGGTGGAGCTGGCCAGCGGGCGCAAGACCGTGGCCAAACAG
The DNA here is from genome assembly GCF_965279555.1 of Variovorax sp. NCBI lineage: Bacteria > Pseudomonadati > Pseudomonadota > Betaproteobacteria > Burkholderiales > Comamonadaceae > Variovorax > Variovorax sp. Next base: position 4,767,353 of record NZ_OZ257247.1, read on the forward strand.
CTGCGGCCCTCGCTCGACAACCTGGCCATCGCATCGGACGGCACGATCTACGTGTCGAACATGGCCAACAACGAGATCCAGGCCTTCGACCCCGCCACCGGTGCGCTGCGCACGCTCACCAGCGGCAAGGTGGCGGTGCCGGCGGGCATGAAGATCGACGGCAACGACCTCTGGGTGGCCGACGTCTTCGGCTTCCGCCGGGTCGACGTGCGCACGGGCGAGGTGCAAGACGTGTTCCGCATGCAGCGCGACCCGGAGCTCGACTATCCATTCGCGGTCGGCCTGTCGCCCAGGCTGTTCGCGCTGAGTTCGTGGTTCACCGGCTCGGTGCAGCTGGTCGACCGCCAGACGCTCAAGACCGTGGAAGTGATCCACGGCCTGAAGGCGCCCTTCGACGCCATCCCCATGCCGGACGGCAGCGTGATCTACGCCGAGATCGCCACCGGCAGCATCACCCGCGCCAGCGGGCCGAAGTTTGCCGAAAAGTCAGTGCTTGCCAGCGGCCTGAGCGGCCCGGTGCAGATGGTGCTGGGCCAGGACGGTGCGCTCTACGTGACCGAGGCGGCCGGCAAGCTGCTGCGCATTCCGCTGGACGCCAGCGCGCCGCTGCGCACCGTGGCCGACGGACTGGCGCTGCCCGAGGGCCTGGCGCAGACCCCGTGGGGCAGCTTCATCGTGGCCGAAAGCGCGGCGCGCCGGCTGGTCGAGATCGACCCGGCCGACGGCAGCCGACGCACCGTCGCGGACAACCTGCCGATCGGCCTGGCGCCCGGCCCGGGCCTGCCGCCGCCTTATGTGGTGACGGGCGTTGCCGTGGGCGCCGACGGCACCGTCTACATGGCGGCAGACCGCAACAACGCGATATATCGAATTCGCGCCGCAAGGTAGGTAACAAGAAGTGTAATTTCCCTGTTTACTTTTTAAAACAAACATTACAAACTGATCGGGACGTCCCAACGGCGTCCCGATCGCATCCGGTTGTCGGGGTCTGCGAGGCGTTTTCTTCTTGAAAGGGAGCTGCATGACTCCGCTTGTCGCAGGCCAATTGCTCTCGCCCGAATACACCCCGGGCATGGTCGCCCTCTCCTTCCTCATCTCCTTCGCCGGCTCGCTGGTGGCCTTGATCTGCGCGCGGCGCATGATCGGGGCCGACGGCAAGCCCAACCTCGCCGTCGTGGCCTGCGCCGCCGTGGCGCTGGGCGGCATCGGCATCTGGTCGATGCATTTCATCGGCATGCTGGCGTACCGGCTGCCGGTGCCCGTCTCTTACAACATGCCGCTCACGGTGGTGTCGCTGGTGGCGGCCATCCTGATCTCGGGCATTGCGCTCTACATGGCCGGCGGACGGCGCCACTTCAGCCGCTCGGGCTGGCTGGCGGGCAGCCTGCTGGCCGGGCTCGGCGTGTGCGTGATGCACTACATGGGCATGTACGCCATGAACATGCGCGCATCGATTTCCTTCGACATCGCGACGGTGGGGCTGTCGGCGCTGATCGCCGTCACCGCTGCCGCCGCCGCGCTGTGGCTGGCGTTCAACCTGCGCAAGTTCACGCACCAGGTCGCGGCCGCCGCGGTGATGGGCGTGGCGGTGTGCACCATGCACTACGTAGGCATGAGCGCGGCCAGCATGATCTGCACCGCGAGCGCACCCGCCGACGCATTGGCCATCGGCGGCAGCTACATGGGCCTCATCGTGTTCGGCACGGCCGGCGCGGTGCTGATCTTCATCTACTGGGTGGTCACCGGCAACAGCCTCGACACGCCGGTCGCCGCCGGGCGGCGCCCGCACCCGGGCTGACGCGCGCCGGCTGACCAGCCAATTGGCGCAAGCGGGCGCGAGGGCCCGCTTCTACAGTCTGTGCAGAACGAAAACACACGATCCGCACAGACTCCCATGCCCGTCATCGAATCCCGGCTGCACGCGGCCAGCGACACCTTCCAGGCCAACCGCACCGGCATGCTCGCGCTGCTCGAACAGGTGCTGGCGCACGAGGCCCGCGCCGCGGCGGCGTCGGGCGCGTCGGCCGAGCGCTTCGCAAGGCGCGGGCAGCTGCTGCCGCGCGAACGCCTCGCGCTGCTGCTGGACACAGGCGCGCCCTTCCTGCCGCTGGCCACGCTCGCGGGGCTGGGCCACGACAACCCTGATCTGTCGAAGAGCGTGCCCGGCGGCGGCCTGCTGTCGGGCATCGGCCAGGTGTCGGGCGTGCGCTGCATGGTCAACGCCTCCGACTCGGGCATCGACGCCGGCGCGCTGCAGCCCATGGGCCTGGACAAGCAGCTGCGCGTGCAGGAGATCGCGCTGGAGAACAAGCTGCCCTATGTGCAGCTGGTGGAAAGCGCCGGCGCCAACCTGATGCAGTACCGCGTGCAGGACTTCGTGCGCGGCGGCAACATCTTCCGCAACCTCGCGCGGCTCTCGGCCGCCGGGCTGCCGGTGGTGACGGTGACGCACGGCTCCTCGACCGCCGGCGGCGCCTACCAGACCGGCCTGTCCGACTACATCGTGATGGTGCGCGACCGCACCCGCGCCTTCCTGGCGGGCCCGCCGCTGCTGAAAGCCGCCACCGGCGAGATCGCCACCGAAGAAGAACTGGGCGGCGCCGTGATGCACACCCACATCTCGGGCCTGGGCGACTACCTGGCCGAAGACGACCGCGACGCCATCCGCATCGCGCGCTCGATCCTCGGCGGCATCGACTGGGCACGCGACGAAGCGCCGCGCCAGTTCGCGCCGCCGCGCTACGACGCCGAAGACCTGCTGGGCATCATGCCCAGCGACGGACGGCGGCCGGTGGACATGCGCGAGGTCATCGCGCGCATCGCCGACGGCTCGGAGTTCCTGGAGTTCAGCGAACACTACGGCAGCGCCACTGTCTGCGGCCACATCCGGCTAGAAGGGCATGCGGTCGGCATCGTCACCAACAACGGCCCGATCGACTCCGACGGCGCGACCAAGGCCACGCACTTCATCCAGGCCTGCTGCCAGTCGCGCACGCCCATCGTCTACCTGCAGAACATCACCGGCTACATGGTGGGCCGCGCGCACGAGGAGGCCGGCATCATCAAGCACGGCGCCAAGATGATCCAGGCCGTGACCAACGCCAGCGTGCCGCAGATCACGCTGCACTGCGGCGCCTCCTACGGCGCAGGCAACTACGGCATGTGCGGCCGTGGCTTCGCGCCGCGCTTCTGCTTCAGCTGGCCCAACGCGCGCACCGCGGTGATGGGCGGCGAACAGGCCGCGAAGACCATGGCCATCGTGGTGGAGGCCGGCATGGCGCGCAAGGGCGCCGTGGACCACGCGAAGATCGACGCGATGCAGCAGCAGGTCGTCGAGCGCTTCGACCGGCAGATGAGCGTCTTCACCACCAGCGCGCTGCTGCTGGACGACGGCGTGATCGACCCGCGCGACACGCGCGCGGTGCTGGCCGAGGTTCTCTCGGTATGCCGCGACGCCGATGCGCGCGTGCCGCAACCCATGCAGTTTTCGGTGGCACGGCCATGAGCACGAATTTCCGGAAGATCCTGGTTGCGAACCGCGGCGAGATCGCGGTGCGCGTGATGCGAACCGCGCGTGCCATGGGCTGGCGCACCGTTGCCGTTTACTCCACCGCGGATGCCGACGCCGAGCATGTGCGGCAAGCCGACGAGGCGGTGTGGATCGGCGAATCGCTGCCCGCGCAGAGCTACCTGAACATCGCCGCCATCATCGACGCGGCACGCACGAGCGGCGCCGATGCGGTGCACCCCGGCTACGGCTTCCTCGCGGAGAACGCCGCGTTCGCGCGGGCCTGCCGCGACGCGGGGCTGGTGTTCATCGGGCCTTCTCCGGAAGCCATCCGCGCGATGGGCGACAAGGCCGGCGCCAAGCGGCTGATGCAGGCGGCGGGCGTGCCGTGCATTCCGGGCTACCAGGGCGAAGACCAGGGCGCCGCCAGGCTAGCGGCGGAGGCTGAGCGCATCGGCTGGCCCGTGATGATCAAGGCGACGGCGGGCGGCGGCGGGCGCGGCATGCGGCTGGTCGCGTCAGCCGCAGGCTTCGCGGAGGCGCTGCAGAGTGCGCAGTCCGAGGCGCTCAATGCCTTCGGCGACGCGACGGTGATCCTGGAGCGCGCCATCGTCGCGCCGCGCCACATCGAGATCCAGGTGTTCGCCGACCGGCACGGCAATGCGATCCACCTCGGCGAGCGCGACTGCTCGGTGCAGCGGCGGCACCAGAAGGTGATCGAGGAAGCGCCCTCGCCCGCCGTGTCCGACACACTGCGCCAACGCATGGGCGCCACCGCCGTCGCCGCTGCCAAGGCCATCGCCTACGAGGGCGCGGGCACGCTCGAATTCCTGCTCGACGCCGACGGCCAGTACTGGTTCATGGAAATGAACACGCGCCTGCAGGTGGAGCACCCGGTGACAGAGGCGGTGACCGGCCTGGACCTGGTCGAGCTGCAATTGCGCGTGGCGTCAGGCGAGCCCCTGCCGCTGGCGCAGCAGGACGTGCGCATCGCCGGCCACGCCATCGAAGTGCGGCTGTGCGCCGAAGACCCGTTGCAGGGCTTCATGCCGCAGAGCGGCACGCTTGCCGCATGGCGGCCTTCACCGGCGCTGCGCACCGAACATGCGCTGCGCGACGGCGCGGCCGTGCCTCCGTTCTACGACTCGATGATCGCCAAGCTCGTGGCGAGCGGCCGCACGCGCGACGAAGCCCGCCGCAAGCTGATCGCCGGCCTGGCCGACACCGTGGCGCTGGGTGTCGCGACCAACCAGCAGTTGCTGCAACGCGCGCTTTCGCACGAGGTGTTCGCCGGCGGCGGTGCGACGACCGCCTTCATCGCCGATCACCTCGATGCGCTGCTTGCGCCCGATGCGGCTACCGACACACAGGCTGCCTTGCTGGCCGCGCTGCTTCTGCAACTGGGCGAGCGCGGATGGCCCTCCCCGCTCGCGCACACGCTGCCGAACGCGCTGCGCTTTTCGCTCGACGACGCGGTGCATGCCGCCCGCGTGACGCCACGCGGCGCGGGCCGCTTCGACATCGCGCTCGACGAGACGGCGCCGGCACAGGTCGCATTGCTCGCGCCGCCCGGCGACGGCACGGTGCGCTTTTCATGCGGCGGGCTTTCGGAGCAGGCCTTCGTCGTGCGGGACGAGGGCCGCGTGAGTTTCCATTTCCGCGGCCGGGCCTTCCAGCTGGACGACCTCACGCATGCCGCCGTCGCGCGCGCCGATGCGGCGGGCGGCGACGGCCTGCTGCGCGCGTCGATGAACGGCCGCGTCATCGCGCTGCTCGCGGCCGAGGGCGACACCGTCGCCGCCGGGCAGCCGCTCGTCACGCTGGAGGCCATGAAGATGGAGCATGTGCATTGCGCCCCGCGCGCCGGCCGCGTCGCCGCGCTGCACGTGGCGGTGGGCGCGCAGGTCGCGGCCCGCCACGTGGTGGCCGAGATTGCCGACGCCTGATGAAACCGGTCGCAGCCATTTACGCAGTTTCCAGAAAGCAATTCGAATGAACGCATCTCCTGCGAGCTACCGCTCGATCTTCACGCCCGGCCTCTTCGGCGGGCAGGTCATCGTGGTGACGGGCGGCGGCTCGGGCATTGGCCGCTGCACGGCGCACGAACTCGCATCGCTCGGCGCGCAGGTCGTGCTGGTCGGCCGCAAGCCGGAGAAGCTGGAAGCGGTGAAGGCAGAGATCGAGGCCGCGGGCGGCAAGGCCGCCACGCAGGCCTTCGACATCCGGCAGGAAGACGCGGTGCAGGGCGCCGTGGCCGCCATCGTCACGGCGCATGGCCGCATCGACGGACTGGTGAACAACGCGGGCGGCCAATACATCACGCCGCTGGCGGACATCTCGGCCAAGGGCTGGGAGGCGGTGATCCACACCAACCTCACGGGCGGCTTCCTGGTCGCGCGCGAGTGCTTCGTGCAGAGCATGCGCGCGCACGGCGGCGCCATCGTCAACATCGTGGCCGACATGTGGGGGTCGATGCCCAACATGGGCCACAGCGGCGCGGCGCGCGCGGGCATGGTGAGCTTCACCGAGACCGCCGCGCTCGAATGGGCCGCGAGCGGCGTGCGCGTGAACGCCGTGGCGCCGGGCTACATCGCGTCGAGCGGCATGGACCACTACCCGCCAGAGGCCGGCGACATGCTGCGCGCCATGCGCAAGACCGTGCCCGCGGGCCGCTTCGGCACCGAGGCCGAGACCTCCGCCGCCATCGCGTTCCTGCTGAGCCCCGCGGCCAGCTTCATCAGCGGCAGCGTGCTGCGCGTGGACGGCGCACGGCCGCAGGTGCGCATGGGTTGGCCGATGGCGCTGCCGGACGCGCAGGCACGGCAGCGCCCCGCCGTGAAGCCCTTCGACGGATTCCACCTCGCGCAGACGCCGCGCGTGTTCCAGGACAAGTGAAGAACGAAAGACCGGAGACACACCTCATGCAGTACACGCACGAACACCTCGAGATCCAGAAAACGCTGCGCCGCTTCATCGACGAAGAAATCAACCCGCGCGTGGACGAATGGGAAGAGGCCGAGATCTTTCCCGCGCACGAGGTCTTCAAGAAGCTCGGCAACCTCGGCCTGCTGGGGCTGAACAAGCCCGAGGCCTTCGGCGGCGGCGGGCTCGACTATTCGTACGCGATGGCCATGGCCGAGGCGCTGGGCCACATCAGCTGCGGCGGCGTGCCGATGGCCATCGGCGTGCAGACCGACATGTGCACGCCGGCGCTCGCGCGCTTCGGCAGCGACGAGCTGCGCCGCGAGTTCCTGGCACCGGCCATCGCGGGCGACATGGTCGGCTGCATCGGCGTGAGCGAGCCCGGCGCGGGCAGCGACGTGGCGGGCCTGAAGAGCCATGCGCGCAAGGACGGCGGCGACTACCTCATCAGCGGCCAGAAGATGTGGATCACCAACAGCCTGCAGGCCGACTGGATGTGCATGCTGGTCAACACCAGCGACGGCCCCGTGCACCGCAACAAGTCGCTCGTGATGGTGCCGATGGACAGCCCCGGCATCGAGAAGGCGAAGAAGATCCGCAAGATCGGCATGAATTCGAGCGACACCGGGCTCATCTACTTCGACAACGTGCGCGTGCCGCAGCGCTACCGCGTGGGCGAGGAAGGCCAGGGCTTCGTCTACCAGATGCAGCAGTTCCAGGAAGAGCGGCTGTGGGCGGCCGCGAGTTCGCTGGAGCCGATGGAAGACTGCATCGCGCAGACCATCGAATGGGCGCAGCAGCGCGGCATGTTCGGCGCCACGCTGGCCGACCAGCAGTGGGTGCAGTTCAAGCTGGCCGAACTCAAGACCGAGGTGGAGGCGCTGCGCGCGCTCACCTACCGCGCCTGCGATCTGCATGTGCAGGGCCAGGACGTGCTCGAACTCGCGTCGATGGCCAAGCTCAAGACCGGGCGCCTCACGCGGCAGGTGGCCGACACCTGCCTGCAGTTCTGGGGCGGCATGGGCTTCACGCTGGAGAACCGCGTGTCGCGGCTGTACCGCGACGGCCGGCTGGGCTCCATCGGCGGCGGCGCGGACGAGGTGATGCTGGGCATCCTCGCGAAGACCATGGGCATCGCCAAGCGGCCGCCGCGCGGTTGAACACGGCATGGACGCCGAACTGCAGGCCGACCGCGCGGCGCTGGCCGACACCGTGCGGCGCTTCGCCGAGAACGAGATCGCACCGAACGTGCAGGCGTGGGACGACGCGGGCGAGTTTCCGCGTGCGCTGTACGCGCGCGCCGCCGAGCTGGGCTTGCTAGGGCTGGGCTACCCCGAAGCGCTGGGCGGCACGCCCGCCTCGTATGCGCTCAAGCTGCCCGCGTGGGTCGCGCTCGCGCGCCACGGCAAGAGCGGCGGAGTGCTCGCGAGCCTGTTCTCGCACAACATCGGCCTGCCGCCGGTGGTGCTGCACGGCAGCGAAGCGGTGCGCCAGGAAGTGGCGCCGCCGGTGCTGCGCGGCGAGAAGATCGCGGCGCTGGCCATCACCGAGCCCGGCGGCGGCTCCGACGTGGCCGCGCTGCGCACCACGGCGCGGCGAGTCCCGGACGGCGATGGCGATCACTACGTGGTGAACGGCGAGAAGACATTCATCACCTCGGGCATGCGCGCCGACTGGATCACCGTGGCGGTTCGCACCGGCGAAGGGCGCGGCGCGGGCGGCATCTCGATGCTGCTGGTGCCGGGCGATGCACCGGGCCTTTCGCGCACGCGCCTGTCGAAGATGGGCTGGCTGTGCTCCGACACCGCCACGCTGCACTTCGACAACGTGCGCGTGCCGGCGCGCTACCTGCTGGGCGACGAAGGTGCTGGCTTCCGCATGATCATGGGCAACTTCAACGGCGAGCGCATCGGCCTTGCCGCGGGCGCCCTGGGCTTCGCACAGGCCTGCCTCGACGAAGCGCTGGCCTGGGCGCGCGAGCGCAGGGCTTTCGGCATTGCGCTCATCGAGCATCAGGCGGTGCGCCACAAGCTGGTCGACATGCAGATGCGCATCGCCTCCACCGAGGCCTGGATCGAGGCGGTGTCGGCGGAAGGCGACGCGCTGGATGCCGCCGGGCGCTTCAACGCACCCGAATGGGTAGCGCAGATCTGCCTGCTGAAGAACCACGCCACGCAGACCATGCAGTTCTGCGCCGACCAGGCGGTGCAGATCCTCGGCGGCATGGGCTTCATGCGCGGCACGGTCAGCGAGCGCATCTACCGCGAGGTGAAGGTGATGATGATCGGCGGGGGTGCCGAGGACATCATGAAGGAGTTGGCGGCCCGGCAGCTGGGCTGGTAGGGGCCCCCCGCATCCTCTCTGTTCAGCCTTCGCTCTTGCCGCCGGCAGTGTCGCGTGCCGCGGCGCGCAGCTTGTCCTTCTTGCTCGGCCGCTTGCCCTTGATGCCGCCCGTGCCCGACGCATCGACCACCGGCGGCGCCACCTCCGTCGGCTCGAAGCCTTCGACCTGCTCGCGCGGCAGGCTCAGGCCCTGGCGCTTCTCGATCAGGCGGAAGTGCGCCTCGCTCGCCGCGCTCACGAAGCTGATCGCCAGGCCGCTTTCTCCCGCGCGGCCGGTTCTGCCGATGCGGTGGATGTAGTCGGTCGGCGAACGCGGCAGGTCGTAGTTGATGACCACCGGCAACTGCGCGATGTCGATGCCGCGCGCGGCCAGGTCGGTGGCGATCACCACGTCCCAGCGGCTCTGCTTGAACTGCGCAAGGATGTCGGTACGGGTGCCCTGCGCGATGTCGCCGTGGAAGGGCACGGCGTAGATGCCGTTCTTGTAGAGCTTCTCGGCCACGGTCTGCGCGGCATGCTGCGTGGCGACGAAGACCAGCACACGGTCCCACTCGCCTTCGTGCTGCTTGAGCAGGTGGCGCAGCAGCTGCGTGCGGCGCGCGGCGTCGACCTCGATCACGCGCTGCACGATGTTGGGCTCGGTACCGGGCTCGCCCTGCACGTCGATGACGGCGGGGTCGCGCAGCGTAGCGTCGGCCAGCGCCTGGATGGCGGGCGGAAAGGTGGCGGAGAACAGCAGGTTCTGGCGCTGCTTCGGCAGCATCGCGAGGATGCGGCCCAGCTCTTCGGCAAAGCCGAGGTCGAACAGGCGGTCGGCCTCGTCGAGCACCAGCGTGGCGACGGCGTCCAGCCGCAGCGCGTTGTGGTCGGCCAGGTCGAGCAGCCGGCCGGGAGTGGCGACGACGATGTCGGCGCCGCCGCGCAGGCTCATCATCTGCGGGTTGATCGACACGCCGCCGAAGGCGACGACGATCTTCAGCCGTTCGGGCAGGTGCTGCGCGAGGCTGCGCAGGGTCTCGCCGACCTGGGCCGCGAGTTCGCGCGTGGGCACCAGCACCAGGGCGCGCACGCGGCGCGAGGAGCCCTGCTGGCGCTCGGCGCCCAGGCGCTGCAGCAGCGGCAGGGAAAATGCGGCGGTCTTGCCGGAGCCGGTCTGCGCCGAGCCCCGCACGTCGCGGCCTTGCAGAATCGCGGGGATGGCCGCGGCCTGGATGGCGGTCGGTGCGGCATAGCCGCTTTCGGCGGCGGCGTGCACGAGCGCGGGGGCCAGGCCCAGTGAATCGAATGGCATGTGAGCAGACAGAGAGAGAAACCCGGTAACAGAGAAGAGATGGATCGAATGGCGACGACGAAAAGCAATCAGGCCGGCAGCACCCTGGTGTATTCCACCGAGGCGGGCGGGCGCATGTGCCCCGGCTGCGGGGCGCCGGTGGCGCAGTGCCGCTGCAAGGAACTCAAGGCGCGCCTGCCGGCCGCTGACGGCATTGTGCGTGTATCGCACGAGACCAAGGGACGCAAAGGCAAGGGCGTGACGGTGGTCAAGGGCGTCGCGCTCGACACGGCGGGCCTCACGGCGCTGGGCAAGCAGCTGAAAACGGCCTGCGGCTCGGGCGGCACGGTGAAGGACGGCGTGATCGAGATCCAGGGCGACCACCGCGAACTGGTGATCGCGGCGCTCGCCAAGCAAGGCTACACGGTCAAGCGCGCCGGCGGCTAGAAGGAGAAAACCGCCGATGAACCCCGAAGACCTGCAGCGGCTCGTGACGCTCCAAATGCCTTTCGGCAAGCACAAGGGCACGCTGATTGCCGATTTGCCCGGAAATTACCTGACCTGGTTTGCACGCGAGGGTTTTCCCTCAGGAGAAATTGGCCGGCTGCTCGCCTTGATGCATGAAATAGACCACAACGGGCTCTCGGACCTGCTCAAACCGTTGCGAAACCGCCCGTCGGGCCGCGATGTTTCTCAATAACACACGAATTTCCCACCCTTTTTGCAATTGCGCTGGATAATCCGGCTTACGTGTCTGTGAGCCTTGTCTCCCGTGCACGTATTTTGGTGATCGGTCAGTTTCGCGCCACAGCGCATTTTGTTTGTTGTGATTCTGGGACTCCATCGCTTTGTTTTGTTGGTTTGAATTAGGAGTCCCTCAATGGGCAAGAAACTCTACGTAGGCAACCTCGCCTACTCCGTGCGTGACAACGACCTGGAACAGGCTTTCGGCGAGTTCGGCTCGATCGTCAGCGCCAAGGTCATGATGGAACGTGACACCGGCCGTTCGAAGGGCTTCGGCTTTGTCGAAATGGGTTCGGATGCTGAAGCACTCTCCGCCATCGAAGCCATGAACGGCCACTCGCTGCAGGGCCGCGCCCTGACGGTGAATGAAGCCCGTCCGATGGAAGCTCGTCCCCCCCGCACCGGTGGTGGCGGCGGCTACGGCGGTGGTGGCGGCGGTGGCGGCTACGGCGGTGGTGGCGGCGGCTACGGCGGCGGCGGCGGTGGCCGCAGCGGTGGTGGCGGCGGCTACGGCGGCGGCGGCGGTGGCCGCGGCGGCTACTAAGCCCTCACCCACACTCCGAGAGCTCCGGCTCTCCGAATGAAAAGAAAGCTCCTTCGGGAGCTTTTTTCGTTTCAGGGCGAGCGAAGCCGGGACAACCCTTGCCCTGCGGTACGCATTTGTTCGTACCGTGCCGGTCAGCCAACGGTCAGGCCCGCAGAACGACCCTCGTCTCTCCATAACAAGAGGAGAGAGACAGTGCGCATCAAGAGCCAGGCAGACTTCTTTTCAGGAGTCATGTTCACCACCGTGGGGGGCGCATTCGCGATCGGCGCGACCACCTACACCATCGGCAACGGCGCCCGCATGGGCCCCGGCTACTTCCCGTTGATGCTCGGCATCCTGCTGGCCGTGCTCGGGATCATCATCATGTTCCAGGCGATGGTGGTGGAGACCACCGACGGCGACCCGATCGGCAAATGGGCCTGGAAGCCGCTGGCCTTCGTGCTCGGCGCCAACCTGGCCTTCGGCGTGCTGCTGGGCGGCCTGCCCAGCATCGGCGTGCCGGCCATGGGCATGATCATCGCGATCTACGCGCTCACGATCATCTCGAGCATGGCGGGCGAGCACTTCAAGCTGCGCGACGTGCTGATCCTCGCGACCATCCTGGCGGCCGGCAGCTATGTGGCCTTCATCTGGGCGCTGAAGCTCCAGATCCAGGTCTGGCCCACTTTCATTTCGGGCTGAGGAGAGAAACACCATGGACCTGATCCACAACCTCTCCATCGGTTTCGGCGTTGCCTTCACCTTCACCAACCTGCTGTATTGCCTGGTCGGCTGCATCCTGGGCACGCTGATCGGGGTGCTCCCCGGCATCGGCCCGGTCGCGACCATCGCGATGCTGCTGCCCGCCACCTATGCGCTGCCCCCTGTGTCGGCGCTGATCATGCTGGCCGGCATCTACTACGGCGCGCAGTACGGCGGCTCGACCACCGCCATCCTGGTCAACCTGCCGGGCGAGTCGTCCTCGGTGGTCACCTGCATCGACGGCTACCAGATGGCCAGGCAGGGCCGCGCGGGGCCGGCGCTTGCCGCGGCGGGCCTGGGCTCGTTCTTCGCGGGCTGCGTGGGCACGCTGATCCTGGCCGCCTTCGCGCCGCCGCTGACCGAGCTGGCCTTCAAGTTCGGCCCGGCCGAATACTTCTCGCTGATGGTGCTGGGCCTGATCGGCGCCGTGGTGCTGGCTTCGGGCTCGCTGATCAAGGCGGTGGCCATGATCGTGCTGGGCCTGCTGCTGGGCATCGTCGGCACCGACGTGAACTCGGGCGTGGCGCGCTACAGCTTCGACATCCCCGAGCTGACCGACGGTATCGGCTTCGTGGTCATCGCCATGGGCGTGTTCGGCTACGGCGAAATCATCGGCAACCTCTCGCAGCCGGACGACGAGCGCGAAGTGTTCACGCACAAGGTCAAGGGCCTGTGGCCGACCAAGGAAGACTTCAAGCGCATGACGCCCGCGGTGCTGCGCGGCACCGCGCTGGGTTCGGCCCTGGGCATCCTGCCGGGCGGCGGCGCGCTGCTGGCTTCGTTCGCCTCGTATGCGCTGGAGAAGAAGATCAAGATGCGCCCCGGCGAAGTGCCCTTCGGCAAGGGCAACATCCGCGGCGTGGCATCGCCCGAGTCGGCCAACAACGCCGGCGCGCAGACATCCTTCATCCCGCTGCTGACGCTGGGCATTCCGCCCAACGCGGTGATGGCGCTGATGGTGGGCGCCATGACCATCCACAACATCCAGCCCGGCCCGCAGGTGATGACCAGCAACCCGGAACTGTTCTGGGGCCTGATCGCCTCGATGTGGATCGGCAACGCGATGCTGATCATCCTGAACCTGCCGCTGATCGGCATGTGGATCAAGCTGCTGACGGTGCCCTACAAGTTCCTGTTCCCCGCCATCGTGCTGTTCTGCGCGATCGGCGTGTACTCGACCAACAACAACACCTTCGACGTGTGGATGGTGGCGGCCTTCGGCTTCATCGGCTACCTGTTCATCAAGCTGCGCACCGAGCCGGCGCCGCTGCTGCTGGGCTTCATCCTGGGGCCGATGATGGAAGAGAACCTGCGGCGCGCGCTGCTGCTGTCGCGCGGCGCATGGAGCGTGTTCGTCACGCGGCCGCTGTCGGCCGGCCTGCTGGTGGCAGCGGTGGCGCTGCTGGGCATCGTGCTTTTGCCCGCCATCAAAGCGAAACGCGAAGAAGCCTTCGTCGAAGACTGATCTTCTCCGCAGCCGGAACGAGCCTCCGCCCCGGCGGGGGCTTTTTCATTTGAGGAACGCGTCGTAGGCCGTCTTGAGGATCAGCGCGCTCACCACCACGATGAACACCACCCGCACGAAGCCCGCGCCGTGCCTGAGCGCCACGCGGGTGCCCAGCAGGCTGCCCGCCACGTTGGCCACCGCCATCACCAGCCCGTAGTGCCACCAGACGTGGCCCTTGGCGGCCAGCAATATCAGCGCGGCGGCGTTGGTCAGGGTGTTGATGATCTTGGCCGAGGCCGAGGCGTTGAGGAAGTCGTAGCCCATCCAGCGCACGAACAGGAACACCAGGAAGCTGCCGGCGCCCGGGCCGAAGAAACCGTCGTAGAACCCGATGGACAAACCGATGGTGCAGGCCGCCAGCGTCTCGGCGCGGCCGCTGAAGCGCGGCGCATGCAGCCGGCCCATGTCCTTGCGCGCCAGCGTGTAGAGCAGCACGCCCAGCAGAATGACCGGCAGCGCGCGGCGCAGGAAGTCGCCCGGAAACAGCGTGACGCCCCAGGCGCCCAGCATCGAGCCGACAAAACCGAGCAGCGCGGCCGGCCACAGGGCGCCCCAGCGCATCTGCACCCGCTGGCTGAATTGCGCGGCGGCGGCGGCCGTGCCCCATATCGACGCACTCTTGTTGGTGCCCAGCAGCGTGGCCGGTGGTGCACCTGGGAACACGGCAAACAACGCCGGCACCAGGATCAGCCCGCCTCCGCCCACGATCGAATCGACAAAACCCGCGAGCAGCGAGGCCCCCGTCACTACCAGCATTTCCATAGGGGGCGGATTCTCTCACCTGGTGGCGCTACCAAAACAGTAGCAGGAGACGGCGTCGTTTCAGGCCGTGCGGGCATAAAAAAGGCGCCGACCAGCGGCGCCTTTCAAACTCAAACACGGCATCTCGTACGGAGCCTTTGAAGCATTTTTTTCTAGTTGCTTGGAAACTGTCTCCTCGGACCCTCGGCAGCACGAGCAGGGCCCGTTCGCGAGTGGCGTGACTTTAGGGCGTGCACCGGCCCAGTGCATTAGGAATTACCCGCTTTGCATTAACTCGGGAGGCAGATTCGCAAACCAAAGTGTTTCTGCTAGTTAACGACGTGGCACGACTTGTGCACGTCCGGCCACAGTCCAACACTCGAAGAAGAAACGACCATGGCACTGGCATCGCAAGCCTCCATCAACGCGGCAGACACCGCCTGGATGATGACCTCGACCGCGCTGGTGCTGCTGATGACGCTGCCCGGCATCGCGCTCTTCTACGCGGGCATGGTGCGCCGCAAGAACGTGCTGGCCACGATGGCGGCCGTGGTGGCGGTCGCCGCGGCGGTGTCGCTGACGTGGTTCGCGGTGGGCTACTCGCTGGCTTTCACCGAGGGCTGGCCGTGGCTCGGCGGCGCGGGCCGCTTCTGGTTCTCGGGCTTCGAATACCTGAAGGACGCCGGCCAGGTGGCGGTGAGCCACGTCGCGCCCAACGTGCCGGAGTCGGTCTACGCGATGTTCCAGCTGACCTTCGCGATCATCACCACCGCACTGGTGCTCGGCGCCTTCGTCGAGCGCATGCGCTTCTCGGCGGTGCTGTGGTTCGCGCTGCTGTGGAGCGTGCTGGTCTATGCGCCGATCGCGCACTGGGTGTGGGAGCCGGGCGGCTGGCTCGCGCAGATGGGCGCGCTCGACTTCGCGGGAGGCTCGGTGGTGCACGTCAACGCGGGCATCGCGGGGCTGGTGTGCGCCTATGCGCTGGGCCCGCGCAAGGGTTACGGGCGCGAGGCCTTCGAGCCCTACAACCTGGCCTTCACCATGATGGGCGCGGGCCTGCTGTGGGTCGGATGGTTCGGCTTCAATGCGGGCTCGGCGGTGGCGGCCGACGGGCGCGCGGGCCTGGCGATGCTGGTGACGCACATCGCGGCGGCGGCCGGCGCCATGAGTTGGATGCTCGGCGAGTGGATCGTGCGGCGCAGCCCCTCGCTGCTGGGCCTGTGCTCGGGCCTGGTGGCCGGGCTGGTGGCCATCACGCCGGCGGCCGGCTTCGTCACGCCGCTGGCGGCGCTGGCCATCGGCGCCATCGCGGGGCTGGCCTGCTACTGGGGCGCAACCGGGCTGAAGCACATGCTGGGCGCGGACGACTCGCTCGACGTGTTCGGCGTGCACGGCATCGGCGGCATCGTGGGCGCGCTGCTCACGGGCGTGTTCGCCGACGCGCGAATCTCGGGCGCCACGGGCGACGTGCTGACGCAGGCGATCGCGGTCGGCAGCGTGGCGATCTACAGCGCAACGGGAACGGCGGTGGTGCTGTTCCTGGTGCATGTGATGGTCGGGCTGCGCGTGGAGGCCGACAGCGAAGTGCTGGGCCTCGATCTTGCACAGCACAAGGAACAACTGGGGAGTTGATCCACCGACGGAGGAACCATGCCATCCATGTCCGAAAGCGAACGCATCGCCCTCGCCGCCCGCCTTCACGTGGCGCTGCGGCGAAAGCATGGGCGCGTGACCGACACCGAGTGGATGGCGACCAACGCCGAGTACGCCGCCGAAATCGTGCGCATGACGCGCGCGCACGCGGCCGACACCAAGGACGAGGAGCTCTACCAGCTCGCCACGCGGCTGGAGCAGGCGATGGAGCCGCTGGCGCGCGCGGCCCGGCTGGCGGCGCGGCAGCCCGACGGCCAGCCGCCCACGCCGCCGCCGCGCTATGTGGGCGGGCTGCGCTGAGGCGCCCGCCGGCCCCGGCTCGTCAGCTCACTCGAGGGCTTCGCAGGCCGCCACGATGCGCTTGCAGGCCTCTTCCAGCTGCGGCATCGACGTCGCATAGGAGATGCGGAAGTACGGCGCCAGCCCGAACACGCTGCCCGGCACCACCGCCACCTCGAAGTCCTGCAGCAGGTAGCGGCAGAAGTCGCTGTCGCTTTGCAGCACGTCGCCGCCGCGGGTGCGCTTGCCGAGCACGCCGGCGCAGCTCGCGAAGGTGTAGAACGCACCTTCGGGCACGCGGCAGCCCAGGCCCGGCGCGCGGTTCAGCGCGGCCACCACGAAGTCGCGGCGCGCCTGGAAGTCGGCGCAGCGCTCGGCCACGATGTCCTGCGGACCGGTCAGCGCCTCGATGGCCGCGGCCTGGCTGATCGACGACGGGCATGAGGTCGTCTGGCTCTGCACCACGGCCATGGCCGCGATCAGCGCGCGCGGACCCGCGCCATAGCCGACGCGCCAGCCGGTCATGGCATAGGCCTTCGACACGCCGTTGACCGTCAGCGTGCGCCCGCGCAGGCAAGGCTCCACCACCGCCGGCGTCGCGAACGCGAGCCCGTCGTAGAGGATGTGCTCGTAGATGTCGTCCGCCAGCACCCACACGCGCGGATGGCGCAGCAGCACTTCGCACAGCGGCTCGAGTTGCGCGGCGCTGTAGGCCGCGCCGCTCGGGTTCGACGGCGAGTTCAGGAAGATCCAGCGCGTGCTCGGCGTGATCGCGGCTTCCAGCTGCGCGGCGTCGAGCCGGAAGCCGTTCGCCTCGGTGCAGGCCACCGGCACCGGCACGCCGCCGCAGACCTGCACGATGTCGGCGTAGGAGGTCCAGTACGGTGCGGGCAGGATCACCTCGTCGCCGGGGTCCAGGCTGGCCATCATCGCGTTGAAGATGACCTGCTTGGCGCCCGCGCTCACGCTGATCTCGTCGAGCGCGAATTCGAGCGCGTTGTCGCGCCTGAACTTGAGCTGCACCGCAGCCTTCATCGCCGGGCTGCCGTCGAGCACGGTGTAGCGCGTGTCGCCGCGGCCGATGGCGCGCACCGCGGCGTCGCGCACGTTCTGCGGCGTGTCGAAGTCGGGCTCGCCCGCGCCCAGCACGATCACCGGGCGGCCCGCGCGCTTCAGCGCGTTGGCATGGTCGGTGATGCGCAGGATCTCCGAGACGCCGATGGCGCGCACGCGCTGTGCCGGCTCGAAGACGCCAGGGGCCGTTGCTGCGGTGTCCGTGGTGGTCACTTGGCGTAGGCCTCGAGCGGCTTGTCGTTGGGCTCGGCCATCAGCTGCTTGAGCGTCGCGCTCATCGGCAGGTTCAGGCTGGTGTTCTTCGGCGGAATCGCGGCCACGAACCACTTGGTGTAGATCTTCTCGAGCTCGCCGCTCTTCATCATGCGGCGCAGCGAGTCGTCCACCGCGGCCTTGAAGGCCGGGTCGTCCTTGCGGAACAGCAGCGCGATCGGCTCCGAGCCCAGCGGCTCGCCGACGATGCGATACGAGGCGGGGTCCTTCGAATTGGCGATGATGCCGGCCAGCAGGTTGTCGTCGAGAGCGAAGGCGTCGACGCGGCCCGACTCCAGCAGCAGGAAGCTTTCCAGGTGGTCCTTGCCGAGCATGGTCTTGTACGACACGTTGTTCGCGCGCTCGCTCTTGCGCAGCAGCTGCACGGCGGTGGTGCCGGTCGATGCCGACACGTTGCGGCCGGCCAGCTGGTCCAGCGTGGTGATGCCCGAGCTGACCTTGGTGGCGATGCGCACTTCGCTCACGTAGGTGGTGAGGGCGAAGGCCACCTGCTGCTGGCGCGCGGTGTTGTTGGTGGTCGGGCCGCAGCCGATGTCGAGCGTGCCGTTCTGCACCAGCGGGATGGTGTTCTGCGCGGTCACGGCCATGTATTCGAGCCTGGCCTGCGGCGCGATGTCCTTCAGCACGCGTTCGCACAGCTCGACGTGGTAGCCCACGTACTTCTCGCCCGCGCCCAGCATGTAGGCCATGGGCGGCGAGGCTTCGCGCACGCCGAGCACGGCCTTGCCGCTGGCCTTGATCTTGTCGAGCGTGCCGGTGGCGGTCTGCGCGGCGGCGCCGAACGCGAGCGCGAGCAATGCGACGGCCGCGGCGGTCTTGAAGGGAATGTTCATGGGTCCTATCTCCTGTGGTTTTGTGATCTGCAAGGCGAAGGCTGCCCCCGGGCAGCGGACAGCCCATTCGCAAGACATCGCGCAAACCGGCTTTGCCGGGCCGGCGATGTCGCCCCCCGGTGAGGGGGTTGGCGCCGCGACACGAAGTGCGCGGAGCCTGGGGGGGACCGACTCAGCCTTCGATGTCGAAGGTGACGCCCTGGGCGAGCGGCAACGCGGTCGAATAGTTGATGGTGTTGGTGGCGCGGCGCATGTAGGCCTTCCAGCTGTCGGAGCCGGCTTCTCGGCCGCCGCCGGTTTCCTTCTCGCCGCCGAAGGCGCCACCGATCTCGGCGCCGCTCGGACCGATGTTGACGTTGGCAATGCCGCAGTCGGAACCGGCGCTCGACATGAAGCGCTCGGCCTCGCGCACGTTGAGCGTGAAGATCGACGACGACAGGCCCGCGCCCACCGCGTTGTGCCATTCGATGGCCTCGTCGAGCGAGCTGTAGCGCACCACGTACAGGATGGGCGCGAAGGTTTCGCGCAGCACCGGGCCGTCGTGCGACTTGAGCTCGACCAGCGCGGGGCGCACGTAGTAGGCGTCCTGGGTGCCGATGCCTTCCACGCGCTGGCCGCCGTGCACCGTGGCGCCGATCTCGCGGCTTTCGCCCAGCGCCTTCTGCATGCCGTCGAAGGCGGCGCGGTCGATCAGCGGGCCGACCAGCGTGCCGGCCTCGCGCGGATCGCCGACCCGCACGTTGCCGTAGACCTTGGCGAGCTTGGGCACCAGCTGGTCGTACACGCTGTCGTGCACGAACAGGCGGCGCAGCGTGGTGCAGCGCTGGCCGGCCGTGCCCATGGCCGCGAAGGCGATGCCGCGCAGCGTGAGGTCCAGGTCGGCCGAGGGCGTGACGATGGCGGCGTTGTTGCCGCCGAGTTCGAGGATGGCGCGGGCAAAGCGCGCGGCCAGCTTCGGCCCCACCTGGCGGCCCATGGCCGTGGAGCCGGTGGCCGAGAGGATCGGCACGCGGTGGTCGTCGACCAGCACTTCGCCGATGTCGCGCTGGCCCAGCAGCAGGCCCAGCAGGCCTTCGGGCGCGTCGCCGAAGCGTTCGATGGCGCGCTGCGCGATGGCATGCACGGCCAGCGCGGTCAGCGGTGTTTTCTCGGACGGCTTCCACACCACCGAGTCGCCGCACACCAGCGCCAGCGCCGCGTTCCACGACCACACGGCCACCGGAAAGTTGAAGGCCGAGATCACGCCGCACACGCCCAGCGGATGCCAGGTTTCCATCATGCGGTGCTCGGCGCGCTCGGTGGCCAGCGTGAGGCCGTAGAGCTGGCGCGAGAGGCCGACCGCGAAGTCGCAGATGTCGATCATTTCCTGCACTTCGCCCGCGCCTTCGGACGGGATCTTGCCGGCCTCGAGCGTGACGAGCAGGCCGAGCTCGCGCTTGGCGGCGCGCAGCTCTTCGCCCAGCAGCCGCACCAGTTCGCCGCGGCGCGGCGCGGGCACGTTGCGCCAGGCCTTGTAGGCCTCGTGCGCGCGGCCGATGGCGTCGGCGGCCTCGGCCGGCGTGGTCTGCGGCACCTGCGCGATCACCTCGCCCGTCACCGGCGAGCGCACCGCCAGCGCGCCGCCGGTGTACGCCTCGCGCGGCACGCCCAGGCGTTCCAGCAGGCGTTCGATTTCGGCGGGCAGGGAGGTGTGGGTTTCGGACATGTGCGCTCCAGCGGAGAAGAAAAAGAAAGGCAACAGGGCAAGGCTCGAAGCGGCCAATGTCTGCGAATTCCGCGCGGTTGCCTAATGAAAATATGGAAGGACTTGATGCGTTTCGCGAAGGAACTGTGCCACGCCACCTGCGCTCAGCGCACGAGCCGCACGGCCGCCGACACCCACAGCATCACCAGCACGCCGTTGCTCGCGGCGAACAGCACGAGCCGGTGGATCACGTGGTTGTACGTCAGGTGCACCACGCTGTGCAGCACGCGCAGGGCGACGTAGGCCCAGGCCAGGGCAACGGCCGCCGTGGAAGGCGCTGCCGCCATATAAGAGAGCAGGCACACCACATAGAACAGCACCGGGATTTCCAGCAGGTTCATGTAGTTGCGGTTCGGAAGGCGCACCGCATCGGGCACGGCCGCCGATTCGCCGAGCCTGAAGTCGTGCGGCCCCACCTCGCGGCGCATGGCCGCGCGGATGCGCCTGAAGGGAATCAGCAACAGGACGAGGCTGGTCCAGCCGGCGAGGGCGAAGACGGGGTAGAGGATGGAAGGGTTGTTCATGAGGCCCTCATTCCGAGGCCTCGGGCACGCCGATGCGCTGCCCCGCCGGCGAACTCGCCAGGCTCTGCGCCGGCCTTCTCAGCGTCGCGTCGAACGGATTGATCTTCGGCCCGATGGCGGTGGCCTCGCGCTTGAGCAGTTCGACCACCGTCGGCATGCGGTCGGCATTGAGCCGGTCTGCGATGGTGCCCACGCTCAGCGCGGCCACCGCGCGGCCTTCGCGGTCGAGGATCGGCACCGCCACGCCGGCCATGCCTTCGAGCAGGCCGGTGTTGCGCCCCGCGTAGCCCTGCTGCCGAACGCGCTCGATCTCGGTGCGCAGGTAGACCTCGTCGTACACGCCGTACTCGCGCACGCGCGACAGGTTGAAGCGGATCACTTCCTCGCGCTCGGCCTCCGGCAGGAACGCGAGGATCGCCAGCGCGCCCTGCCCCACGCCCAGCGCGATGCGCCCGCCGATGTCGCCGGTGAAGGAGCGGATGGGAAACGGGCCTTCGCTGCGGTCCAGGCACACCGCGTCGAAGCCGCTGCGCGCCAACAGGAAGATGCTGTCGCCCAGGCTCGCGCACAGCCGCAGCAGCACCGGCCGGCAAATGGAACGCAGGTCGCCGGGGTTGCCAGCGCTCGCGGCCAGCGCGAAGAAGTCGATGCTGAGCCGGTAGAGCTTGCTGCGCTCGTCCTGCTCGACCATGCCCTCGGCCATGAGCGACTGCAGCAAACGGTGCGTGGTGGCCTGGGTGAGGCCCACGGAACGTGCGATCTGGGTCACGCGGCCGCCCTCGGCCTGCACCGCGCCGAGCGCGCGGATCACCGAGAAGACGCGCGGCACGCCGCCGCTGGCCGCCGATGGGGTTTCCATACCTTCTTCCTTTGGAATTTCAATGATGCCTTCAGCGCATGATATTCCATTGAACGGAATAAATTAAAGAAAGATTCTGATTAATGGAATACCCGAGGCGATCTGGCTCAATGGTTGCAATAGAGTGAATTGAAAGACGCAAGCTGTCCATGGCATGCACCAAGCTGAGACAAGCTGCCCGCAGCCATCTTTTTCGCCACCGCAGAAAGGCCTGTTCCATGTCATTCCTCCGGCTCGCCGACGTGACCAAGTTCTACGGCGCCACCCGCGCGGTGTCGGCCATGAACCTGGCGGTGGAAAAGGGCGAGTTCGTCTCGCTGCTCGGCCCCTCGGGCTGCGGCAAGACCACCACGCTGCAGATGATTGCGGGCTTCGAGGCCGTGAGCAGCGGCCGCATCGAGCTCGCGGGCAAAGACATCACGCATGCCAAGGCCAACACGCGCGGCCTGGGCATCGTGTTCCAGACCTATGCCCTGTTCCCGCACATGACGGTGGCCGACAACGTGAGCTTCGGCCTGGAGATGCGCAAGATGCCCAAGGTCGAGCGCACCGAGCGGGTGAAGCAGGCGCTGGCGCTGGTGCACTTGGAGGCGCACGCCGGGCGCTATCCGCGCGAGCTTTCGGGCGGCCAGCGGCAGCGCGTGGCGCTGGCGCGCGCGCTCGTCATCGAGCCGCCGGTGCTGCTGCTCGACGAGCCGCTGTCCAACCTCGACGCCAAGCTGCGCGAGGAAATGCAGTTCGAGCTGCGCCAGATCCAGCGCAAGGTCGGCACCACCACGGTGATGGTCACGCACGACCAGAGCGAGGCCATGTCCATCAGCGACCGCGTGGTGGTGATGGAAGGCGGCCGCGCCACGCAGATCGACCATCCGCAGCGGGTGTACGAGCATCCGAGCACGCGCTTCATCTCCACCTTCGTGGGCAAGGCCAACCTGCTCGACTGCCGCGTGTCGAACAGCAGCGCCACGCGCACCTGCGTGGAGGTCGGCGCGCTCTCGCTCGACGTGGACGACACCGGCTTCGGCATCGACGCCGCCGCGCTGCTGAGCGTGCGGCCCGAGAAGCTGCAGTTAGTGCCGCCGGGCCGGGGCCGCGTCGACGGCGAGGTGCAGGAGCGCTTCTTCCTCGGCAGCCAGTGGCTCTACCGTATCGCCACGCCGGTCGGCGACCTCACGGTGCTGTGCCCCAACGACGGGCGCGACGCGCTGGAAGAAGGCAGCCGCACCGGCATCGACTGGCCGGCGCACTGCATGCGGCTGCTGCCGGCCGAAGAAAAGGCTGTCGCAGCATGAGTGCCTTGAAAAGCAAAGCCACCCCGTGGTGGCTCTCCGGCCCCGCGCTGCTGTTGTTCACCGCGCTGCTGCTGGTGCCGCTCGCGCTCACCGCCGTGCTGTCGTTCAACGTGTACGACCCGGCCACCGGCCCCAAGTCGGGCGAGTTCACGCTCGCGCACTACGCGCTGGTGTTCTCCGATTCGTACTACCTCGGCATCTTCTGGCGCACCTTCTGGGTCTCGGCGCTGGTCACGGTGATCTGCGTGGTGGTCGGCGCGCCCGAGGCCTATGTGCTCAGCCGCATGCGCAACCCGTGGCGCTCTGTGCTGCTGCTGGTGGTGCTGGCGCCGCTGCTGGTTTCGGTGGTGGTGCGGGCCTTCGGCTGGAGCATGCTGCTGGGCCCCGAGGGCGCGGTGAACGGGCTGCTGGGCCTGCTCGGCATCGGGCCGGTGAAGATCCTCTACACCAACGCGGCCGTGGTCATCGCGCTGGTGCACGTGATGCTGCCCTTCATGGTGATCCCGGTGTGGACATCGCTGCAGAAGCTGGACCCGGGCGTGGAGAACGCGGCGCTGTCGCTCAACGCCACGCCCTTCACCACGCTGCGGCGCATCGTGCTGCCGCAGGTGATGCCGGGCATTCTTTCCGGCAGCCTGATCGTGTTCGGCCTGGCCGCGAGCTCGTTCGCGATTCCGGGGCTGCTGGGCGGGCGGCGGCTGAAGATGGTCGCGACCATCGTCTACGACGAATACCTCAGCGAGCTCAACTGGCCGCTGGGTGCGGCTGTTGCGCTGGTTCTGCTGGTAGCGAACCTCGTGGTGATGCTCAGCTACAACCGCCTAGTAGAAGGCCGCTACAAGAAAGCGCTGGGCTGAAGCGATGAACAAGAACGGCCCCATCGCCCTCGCGTTCAACGCGCTCGTCATCGTCTTCATGCTCGCGCCGCTGGTGGTGGTGTGCATCGTGGCGTTCACGCCCGAGAACACGCTGACCATCCCGACCACGCACTTCTCGCTGCGCTGGTTCGAGGCGGTGTTCGCGCACCCCGACTTCATGCAGTCGTTCTGGAACAGCCTGTGGCTGGCGCTCGGCTCGGCCACCATCGCGACGCTGCTCGCGGTGCCGGCTGGCATGGCGATCACGCGCTACGAGTTTCCGGGGCGCGATTTCCTCAACGGCCTGTTCCTGTCGCCGCTGATCGTGCCGCACCTGGTGCTGGGCGTGGCGCTGCTGCGGCTGTTCGCGCTGGTCGGCGGAACCGGCAGCTTCGGCTGGCTGGTGATGGCGCATGCGCTCATCGTCACGCCCTACACGCTGCGGCTGGTGGTGGCGGCGCTGGTAGGCTTCGACCGCAGCGCCGAGCAGGCCGCGCTGTCGCTGGGCGCGAGCCAGGCCACGGTGTTCCGCCGCATCACGCTGCCGATGATCCTGCCGGGCGTCACGGGCGGCTGGATGCTGGCCTTCATCAACAGCTTCGACGAAGTGACGATGTCGATCTTCGTTACCGCGCCAAGCACGGTGACGCTGCCGGTGCGCATGTACATGTATGCCACCGAGTCGATCGATCCGCTGATGGCGGCGGTGTCGGCGCTGATGGTGGCGGTGACGGCCTTCGCGATGGTGCTGCTGGACCGCATCTACGGCCTGGACCGCGTGCTGGTGGGGCGCAGATAAATGACGAGAACTTCAAACGCCCTGCTTCACCGCGTGGCCGAAACCACCGGCCGCGAGGCCGTGCACTTCACGCTCGACGGCGCTCCCGCCAGCGCGCTGGCCGGCGACACCGTGCTGACCGCCGTGCTCACCCAATGCGCCCAATTGCGCCGCAACGAATTCAGCGGCCTGCCGCGCGCGGGCTTCTGCATGATGGGCGCATGCCAGGACTGCTGGATCTCCAAGGACGACGGCGAGCGGCTGCGCGCCTGCTCGACCTTCATCGCGCCCGGCATGGCGCTCGTCACCGGAAAGAACGACGCATGACGACGACAGGCGAACTCCGACCCGCGATCGTCGGCGCCGGCCCGGCCGGCGTGCGCGCGGCGCAGACGCTGGTGGCGCACGGCCTGCGGCCGGTGGTGATCGACGAGGCGCCGCGCGCCGGGGGCCAGATCTACCGGCGCCCGCCCGCTGGCCTCGCGCAGCGAACCGCGCGAACGCTCTACGGCTTCGAGTCGAAGCGTGCCGATGCGCTGCACCAGGCCTTCGACGCATTGCAGGGCCGCATCGACCACCGCCCCGACAGCCTGGTGTGGAATGCGCAGGACCACCAGCTCGACGTGCTGCACAACCCGACGCGCGGCACCAGCCGCGTGCCCTACAGCCATCTGATCGTGGCGACGGGCGCCACCGACCGCGTGCTGCCGGTGCCGGGCTGGACGCTGCCGGGCGTGTACACGCTGGGCGGTGCGCAGGTCGCGCTCAAGTTCCAGGGCTGCGCCATCGGCCGGCGCGTGGTGTTCATGGGCACCGGGCCGCTGCTGTATCTGGTGGCGTACCAGTATGCGAAGGCCGGCGTGCAGGTGGCGGCGGTGCTCGACACCGCGCGCCTGGCCGACCAGCTCGCCGCCACGCCCGCGATGCTGGCGCAGCCGGCGGTGTTCGCCAAGGGCGTGTACTACGTCGGCTGGCTGCGCGCGCACGGCGTTGCGCTGCACGGCGGCGTGCGCCCGTTGCGCGTGCTGGGCGACGAGGCGCAAGGCCGCGTCACCGGCGTGGCATGGCAGGACGGCAATGAAGAGCGCACGCTGGCCTGCGATGCCGTCGGCTTCGGCTACGCGCTGCGCTCCGAAACGCAACTGGCCGACCTGCTCGGCTGCCGCTTCGACTACGCGCCGCTGCACCGCGCGCATCTGCCGGTGCGCGACGCGGCGGGCCGCGCGAGCGTCGAGGGCGTGTACCTGGCCGGCGACGGCGCCGGCATCATGGGCGCGGACGCGGCCGAGTGGGCCGGCGAGCGCGCGGCGCTGGCGCTGCTTTCGGACAACGGCGTGGCGGTCGACACCGCGCGCGCCGCCGACCTCGAGCGCAGGCTCGACCGGATCACCGGCTTTCGCCACGGCCTGGAGCGCGCCTTCCCAGTGCCCGGCGACTGGGCCGCGCACGCGCCCGACGAGCTCGTGATCTGCCGCTGCGAAAACGTCACGGCCGGCAGCCTGCGCCAGACGATCGCCGATGCCGGCGCCAGCGAGATGAACCGGCTCAAGGCCTTGTCGCGCGTCGGCATGGGCCGCTGCCAGGGCCGCATGTGCGGCGTGGCCGCAGCCGAGATCCTGGCGCATGCCACGCAGCAGCCGCTGCGGCAGGTCGGACGGCTGCGCGGGCAGGCGCCGATCAAGCCGATACCGATCCGGCTCGTGCCTGCGGAAGGAGCCGGCACATGAGCGGCATCAGGAAATTGCAGACCGAGGTCGCCATCGTCGGCGGCGGCATCGTCGGTTCTTCCGCCGCGCTGGCGTTGCGGCGCATGGGCGTCGACGTGGTGCTGCTGGAGCGCGACTTTTGCGGTTCGCGCTCCAGCGGCGTGAATTTCGGCGGCGTGCGGCGCCAGGGCCGGCCCCTGAGCCAGTTGCCGCTGGCGCAGCGCGCGCACCGCATCTGGGGCCGGCTGCCCGAGCTGCTGGGCACCGACGGCGAATACGTGCGCTCGGGCCATTTCAAGATCGCGCGCAGCGAGGCCGACATGGCGTCGCTGGAGCGCTACCGCGCGCTCAGCAGCGACTTCGACCTGGGCCTGGAGCTGATCTCCGCCGCGCGGCTGCGCACCGAGTGCCCCTGGCTCGGCACGCGCGCCGTGGGCGGCTCGCTGTGCATCGAGGACGGGCAGGCCAATCCGCGCCTGGTGTCGCCGGCCTTCGCGCTGGCGGCGCGCCGCGCGGGTGCGCAGGTCTTCGAGCGCCACAAGGTCGACGAGGTGACGCACGACGGCGCGCTGTTCACGGTGCGCTCGGGCAACGAACTCGAAGTGCGGGCGCCGGTACTGCTCAACTGCGCGGGCGCCTGGGCCGGTGCCATCGCCAGCCAATTCGGCGAGACGCCGCCGATGCGCTCGCGCAGCCCGCTGATGGCCGTGACCGAGCCGGTGCCGCGCTTCATGACATGGAGCCTCGGCGTCGAGGGCGGCGGCATCTACTGCCGGCAGGTGGAGCGCGGCAACCTCGTGCTCGGCGGCGGCACCGGCATCACGCTCGATGCCGACCGCGCACGCGCCGAGCGCGACGGCATCGCCACGCTCGCGATGCAGGCGGTGGAACTGCTGCCCGCGCTGCGCCATGCGCACATCATCCGCACCTGGGGCGGCACCGAGGGCTACCTGCCCGACCGCGAACCGGTGCTGGGGCCCAGCCGCACCACGCCCGGCCTGTTCCACGGCTTCGGCTTCGCGGGCGCGGGCTTCCAGATCGGCCCGGCCGCTGGCGAGGTGCTGGCCGAGCTGGCGCGCGACGGACGCAGCGACACGCCCATCGACGCCTTCGCCATCGAGCGCTTCGACGAACAACCCGTTTCTTCACCCGTCCCCACCTGAACCTGATTGGAGAGCATCACCATGTCCCGCACCGCCAAGTCCCCGACCTCCGTCCTTCTCCTGGCCGCCCTGCTCGCGGCTGCCGGCAGCGCCGGCGCACAGACCAAGACCATCTACATCGGCATGAACGGCGGCACCATGGAGAAGGCGTACACGCAGTACGTGTTCCCCGCCTTCGAGAAAGCCTACGGCGCCAAGGTGGTGGTGGTGCCCGGCACCTCGTCCGACATCCTCGCGAAGGCGCAGGCCAACAAGGACAAGCCGCAGATGCACGTGATGTTCCTGGACGACGGCATCATGGTGCGCGCCATCGGCATGGGCCTGTGCCAGAAGCAGAAGCCCAGCCAGTCGCTCAGCGAGATCTATCCCGCGGCGCGCTTCAAGGACGACATGGCCAGCGGCGTGAGCCTGGGCATGACCGGCCTGGCCTACAACGCCAAGATGTTCAAGGAGAAGGGCTGGGCGCCGCCCACTTCGTGGATGGACCTGGCCGACCCCAAGTACAAGAGCAAGGTGGTGTTCCAGTCGATGTCGTCCTCGTCCTTCGGGCTGCACGGCTTTCTGATGTTCAACCGCATCCAGGGCGGCAACGACAGGAACGTGGAGCCGGGCTTCAAGGCCTGGCCCACCACCATCGGGCCGAACGTGCTGGAGTACATCCCGAGCTCGGCCAAGCTGTCGGAGATGGTTCAGACCGGCGAGGCGGCCATCTTCCCGCTGACGCCCACGGCCGTGGCCGCGCTCAAGACCAAGGGCATTCCGGTGGAGTACGCGCCGCCCAAGGAAGGCGCAGTGGTGCTGATGGTGGGCCAGTGCGTGATCGCCAACAACAGCGAGCCCGAGCTGTCGCAGAAGCTCGCCGAGTTTTTGCTGAGCCCGGTGGCGCAGGCCAACGTGCTGCAGTACGGCGCGCAGATCCCGACCAACCCCAAGACCCCCGCCGAGGGTGAAGGCGCGGCGCAGGTGGCGGACATCAACAAGTGGATGAAGACCGCGGTGACCATCGACTGGGAGAGCATCAACGCCAATCGCCCGGCGTGGAACGCCCGCTGGAACAAGACGATCGAAAAATAGGGCTCGCCCCCAGGCTACGCGCACTTCGTGTCGCTGCGCCAACCCCCTACCGGGGGCAACACCTGAGGCCCGGCAAAGCCGGTTCCTCGGTGTTTCTGGTGTTGGACGGGAGCTATTGCCGGGCCGTCCTGCGCAGCAGCACCGGCAGGCACAGCAGATAGAGCGATGCACCCGCCAGCCACACGATGCCCGGGAAGCGCGTGCGGAACGCGAAGTAGAGGGGGCTGATGAGCAGCGGGCCGAACACCGCGGCCAGGCTGGTGATGCTCGCGAGCACGCCCTGCAGCCGCCCCTGCTGCGCCTCGCCCACGCGCGCCGACAGCGTGGCCTGCAGCGCCGGAGCGCAGACGCCGCCCATGCACAACAACGGCAGCATCGCGATGGCCATCCAGCCCTGCGTGGCGAAGGCGATCAGCGCATAGCCCGTGCCGTCGGCGATGGTGCCGATGGCGATGGCCGCGCGCTCGCCCCAGCGCTCGACCACCGGGCCGGCGACGAAGCCCTGCACCAGCGCATGCAGCAGGCCGAAGACCGCGAGCGAGAGGCCGACCATGGTGCCGTTCCAGGCGTAGCGGTCCTGGCCGTAGATCACCCAGGTCGTGCCGGCGACCTCGCCCACCAGCACCAGCAGCAGGAACACGCCGAGCAGGGGCAGCAGCGCCGGAAAGCTGTTGGCCCAGCGCAGCGGCGCGAGCGGATGCAGCACGCCGCGGTCGAAAGGTTTTGTGGCGAGCGCCGGCGGGCGCGACTCGCGCAGCACCAGCAGGCCGACGAGGAAGGTCACGCCGTTGAGCACCGCAGCCGCGATGAACGGCAGCCGCACGCCGTGGTCGCCGAGCACACCGCCGATGGCAGGCCCGGCGATGAAGCCCAGTCCGAAGCAGGCGCCCATGCGGCCGAACCAGCGCGCGCGCTGGTTCTCGGGCGTGAGGTCGGCAATGGCGGCGGAGGCCACGGCGGTGCTCGCGCCCGTCATGCCCGCGATGGCGCGGCCCACGAACAGCATCCACAGCGAGGGCGCGAAGGCCATGAAGAGCGCGTCGATGGCCGCGCCCGCCACCGAGATGAGCAGCACCGGCCGGCGGCCGAAGCGGTCGCTGAGCGCGCCGAGCACGGGCGCGCAGAGGAACTGCATCAGTGCGTAGAGCGAGAGAAAGGCGCCGAAGCGCCAGCCGAGATCGCCGGTGTGGCCGACCTCGCGCAGCAGGCCCGGCACGATCGGCATGACCAGGCTGATGCCGATGGCGTCGAGCGTGACGATCGCCAGGATCACTGCATGCGCATGGCGGCCCTTCGCGGCGGAAGGCGTCGGGAGCGTGGCGGAATTTATCATTGATAAGGAATTATCAGCGATAAATTCCGGGCTGTGAAGTACCCTCCCGAATCGACATCGGCATGCACATCTGAATGAAACTGGACCGCGAAGTGATCCTCGAGACCGCCCTGGGGCTGCTCGACGAGGTCGGAATGGACAAGCTCAGCACCCGGCTGCTGGCCGAGCGGCTGGGCGTGCAGCAGCCGGCGCTGTACTGGCATTTCAGGAACAAGCGCGCGCTGCTCGACGCAATGAACAGCGAACTGCTGCGCCGCGCCCACAAGCGGCAGCTGCCGCTGCCCGACGAATCGTGGGAAACCTTCCTGCGCGAGAACGCGCGCAGCTTCCGGCGCGCGCTGCTGGCGCGGCGCGACGGCGCGCGGCTGCACGCCGGCACCGAGCCCGATCCGGGCGACCTGGAAATGGTGGAGGCCCAACTGGCGGCCGTGGTCGACCGCGGCGTGCCGGCAACGCAGGCCATGACGCTGCTGATCGCGCTGGGCCGCTACACGGTGGGCTGCGTGCTGGAAGAACAGGCGGCGCCGCCCGACGCCGAGGCGCGCCAGCAGGCGCTCGATGCCTCCGCGGCCTCGCGCCCGCTGCTGGCCGAAGCCTTCGCGAGCTACCGCGAGGCCGGGCCGGACGCGATGTTCGACATCGGCGTGGACCTGATGATCGAGGGCGCCAAGGCGCGCCTCGAAAACATGGAGGCGGCCGGGGCTAGTCCTGCGCCTCGCCGCAAATCCAGCCGGCGGCCTTCTCCGCCATCATCAGCGTAGGGCTGTTGGTGTTGCCGCTGGTGATGGTGGGCATCGCGCCCGCATCCACCACGCGCAGGCCCCGCACGCCGCGCACGCGCAGCTTCGAGTCGAGCACCGCCATCGGGTCGCCGTCGGCGCCCATCTTGGTGGTGCCCACCGGGTGGAAGATGGTGGTGGCGATGTCGCCGGCCAGGCGGGCCAGGTCTTCGTCGGTCTGGTACTGCACGCCGGGCTTCCATTCCTCGGGCTTGTACTTGGCCAGCGCGGGCTGCGACGCGATGCGGCGCGTCACGCGCAGCGAGTCGGCCGCCACCTTGCGGTCTTCGTCGGTGCTCAGGTAGTTGGGGGCGATGGCCGGCGCGTCCTGGAAGCGCCCGCTCTTGATGCGCACGGCGCCACGGCTGGTGGGGTTGAGGTTGCACACGCTCGCGGTGAACGCCGGAAAGCTGTGCAGCGGATCGCCGAAGGCATCGAGCGACAGCGGCTGCACGTGGTACTGCAGGTTCGGCCATTCGTGCTCCGGCGAGCTGCGCGTGAAGGCGCCGAGCTGCGAGGGCGCCATGCTCATCGGCCCGCTGCGCTTGAGCATGTACTCGAGCCCGATCTTCGCCTTGCCGACCATCGACGAGGCCAGCACATTGAGCGTGGGCGCGCCGCTGATCTTGTAGACCGCGCGGATCTGCAGGTGGTCCTGCAGGTTGGCGCCCACGCCGGGGGCATCGAGCACCACGTCGATGCCGTGCTGGCGCAGCAGCGCGGCCGGGCCGATGCCCGAGAGCTGCAGGATCTGCGGCGAGCCGATGGCGCCCGCGCTCAGGATCACCTCGCGCGAGGCTTGCGCGGTGACCGTCTCGCTGCCGTTCCACACCTCGGCGCCGGTGCAGCGGCGCGTGCCGTCGGGCAGCGTCTCGAACAGCAGGCGCGACACCTGCGCGCCGGTCCACAGCTCGAAGTTGGGCCTGCCATAGCAGGTTGGACGCAGGAAGGCCTTGGCGGTGTTCCAGCGCCAGCCGTTCTTCTGGTTGACCTGGAAGTAGCCCACGCCCTCGTTGCTGCCGCGGTTGAAGTCGGTGGTGTGCGGCACGTCGGCCTGGGCCGCGGCTTCGGCGAAAGCGTCGAGGATGTCCCAGCGCAGCCGCTGTTTCTCGACGCGCCATTCGCCGCCGGCGCCGTGCATTTCGTCGGCGCCCAGATAGAAGTCTTCGTGTTTCTTGAAGGCCGGCAGCACGTTCTGCCAGCGCCAGGATTCGTCGCCGGTGAGCTGCGCCCACTGCTCGTAGTCGCGCGACTGGCCGCGCATGTAGATCATGCCGTTGATGCTGGAGCTGCCGCCCAGCGTCTTGCCGCGCGGATAGCGCAGCACGCGGCCATTGAGGCCGGCGTCGGGCTCGGTGCTGTAGAGCCAGTCGGTGCGCGGATTGCCGATGCAATACAGGTAGCCGACCGGAATGTGGATCCAGTGGTAGTCGTCCTTGCGGCCGGCCTCGATGAGCAGCACGCGCTTGCTCTTGTCGGCGCTGAGCCGATTGGCCATGAGCGAGCCGGCGGTGCCGGCCCCGATGATGATGTAGTCGAATTGGGTCTCGCTCATGGCGTTTGACTTGTCTCTCTTTTTTGTTCGACGAAATTACTGGCCGGGATGGCGGCGCCCCTCGCGCCGCACCGCATGCTACTTGGCTGTAGGCATGACGAACTCGGCACCCTTGCCGATGCTCTCCGGCCAGCGCTGCATGACCGACTTCTGCTTGGTATAGAAGCGCACGCCCTCTTCGCCGTAGGCGTG
The DNA here is from genome assembly GCF_965279555.1 of Variovorax sp. Lineage (NCBI taxonomy): Bacteria > Pseudomonadati > Pseudomonadota > Betaproteobacteria > Burkholderiales > Comamonadaceae > Variovorax > Variovorax sp. Next base: position 4,799,644 of record NZ_OZ257247.1, read on the forward strand.
CATGTCGCCGAACAGCGAACGCTTCCAGCCGCCGAAGCCGTGCCAGGCCATGGGCACCGGGATCGGCACGTTGATGCCGACCATGCCCACCTGGATGCGGCGGCTGAATTCGCGCGCCACGTTGCCGTCGCGGGTGAAGCAGCTCACGCCGTTGCCGAACTCGTGCGCGTTGACCAGGTCGACCGCGTCCTTGAAGTTGGCCACGCGCACGCAGCTGAGCACCGGGCCGAAGATTTCTTCCTTGTAGATGCGCATCTCGGGCGTGACGTGGTCGAACAGCGTGCCGCCCATCCAGAAGCCGTCGCCGCAGCCTTCGCCCGCCTTGTTGCCGTCGAACTGGCGGCCGTCCACCAGCAGCTTCGCGCCCTCCTTCTCGCCCAGGTCGATGTAGCCGGTGATGCGTTCATGCGCGGCGCGCGTGACGATCGGGCCCATCTCGGCCGCGAGGTTGGTGCCGTTGAGCACCTGCAGCGTCTTCGTGCGCTCGATGAGCTTGGGGATGATCTTGTCGGCCACATCGCCCACCAGCACCGCCACGCTGATGGCCATGCAGCGTTCGCCGGCCGAGCCGTAGCCCGCGCCGATCAGCGCGTCGACCGTCTGGTCGATGTCGGCGTCGGGCAGCACCACCATGTGGTTCTTCGCGCCGCCCAGAGCCTGCACGCGCTTGCCGTGGCGTGCGCCGGTTTCGTAGATGTAGTTGGCGATGGGCGTGGAGCCGACGAAGCTGATGGCCTTGACGTCGGGGTTCTCCAGCAGCGCGTCGACCGCGGCCTTGTCGCCCTGCACCACGTTGAACACGCCGTCGGGCAGGCCGGCTTCCTTCAGCAGCTCGGCCATGCGCAGCGAGGGCGTCGGGTCGGTCGGGCTGGGCTTGAGCACGAAGGTGTTGCCCGCGGCGATGGCCACCGGGAACATCCACATCGGCACCATCACCGGGAAGTTGAAAGGCGTGATGCCGGCGACCACGCCCAGGGGCTGGCGCAGCGTCCAGTTGTCGATGCCGGTGCTCACCTGGTCGGTGAAGTCGCCCTTGAGCAGCTGCGGAATGCCGCAGGCGAACTCGACGATGTCGATGCCGCGCGAGACCTCGCCCTGCGCGTCGGTGAAGACCTTGCCGTGCTCGGCGGTGATCATGCGGGCCAGCTCGTCCTTGTGCTCGTTGAGCAATTGCAGGAACTTGAACATGACGCGCGCGCGGCGGATCGGCGGGGTGTCGGCCCAGGCCGGGAAGGCGGCCTGCGCGGCAGCCACGGCGGCGGAAACCTGCGCTGCATCGGCCAGGCCGACCTTGCCGGTGACGGCGCCGGTGGCGGGGTTGGTCACGTCCTGCGTGCGGCCGGAAGTGTTGGCGGCAGGCTGGCCGCCGATGAAGTGGTCGATGTTGGTGGTGGGCATGGGACTGTGCTTTCGCGTGACGGGTCGAGAGGGGGAATGCGGCCAGTTTAGGCAGCGTGCCCCGTCGCGCCTAGACACGAAACTTGAATTTATTGTTCACCATGGCGAACAATAGATGGATGAAACCCCAAAATATCGAGTCGCTCTGGACCCACCTGCACTGGCTCACGGTGCTGGCGCAGCAGGGCAGCTTCACCGCCGCCGCGCTGCGCCTGGGCGTGAGCAAGGCGGCCATGAGCCAGCGCATCGCCGAGCTGGAGCACGCGGCCGGCGCGCCGCTGGTGCAGCGCACGACGCGCAGCGTGCGGCTCACCGAGGCGGGCCGGCGGCTGGTGGACGACATGCGCGCGCCCTTCGAGCAGATCGCGCACAGCTTCGCGGGCGTGCGCGACCTTGCCGGCATGCCGCGCGGGCTGGTGCGGGTGACGGCGCCGGTGGCCTTCGCGCGCCAGCAACTGGTGCCGCGGCTGGCCGACTTCCTGCGCGCGCAGCCCGAGGTGCGCATCGAGCTCGACCTGTCGGACCGGCTCAGTTCGCTCGCGATGGAAGGCTTCGACCTCGCGATCCGCCACACGGCGGCACCGCCCGACACCCACGTGGCCTGGACGCTGTGCGAAACCCAATCGGTGCTGGTGGCCAGCCGCGCCTACCTGCGCCGCCGCGGCACGCCGCGCGAACCGCAGGCGCTGGCCGACCACGACTGCCTGCACTACCCGCGCGCGCAGGAAACGCCGACCTGGCACTTCGAGGCCAAAGCCTCGGCGCCGCGCATCACGGTGCCGGTGTCGGGGCCGCTGGTGGCGAACAACAGCGAGGCGCTGCGCGACGCGGCGCTGACCGGGCTGGGCATCGCGCTGGTGCCCGACTTCAGCGCGCAGTCGGCGCTGCAGTCGGGCAAGCTGCAGCAGGTGCTGCCGCAATGGCGATCGGTGGGCGCTTTCGGCGAACGGCTGTATGCAATACGGCCCTATGCCACGCACGTGCCGCAGGCGGTGACGGCGTTCGTGGCATGGCTGCGCGAGGCGCTGGCGGAGGGGTTCGCGGCCTGAGCGGGTGGGCGTTCCAGTGAGAGCCTGCAGCCTCGACGCGCCCGAGGTGTTAATTAAGAAAAGCTGAAGAAACGGCGTGGTGCCCTACGCGAACGAGGGGTCTGCAAGACGTGCACACCGGATGCACCCGGTTACGATGCGCGATTCGCACCCTGGCTTTCGTTAACTTTCCTGCTCGTCCGCCCTATGTCCCCTGCCCACCCGCCTGCCGACGCTCCAGCCGCCGACAGCGCGTGGCCCCGCGTCGGGCAGCATGAGCAGGACGGCCGTCAGTGGACCGTGGCCTCCGGCCGCTGGACCACGCTGGCGATGTCTTCCAAGCCGGCCTGGCAGGCGCTGTCGAAGAGCCTGGAAGCAGCCCCGGCGGCCGACGACCGCGCCTGGGACCTGCGCCCGATCGAGCAACTCGACCACATCGGCGCGCAGCTGCTGTGGGACCACTGGCGCCACGCCTGGCCCGCCACGCTGGAGATGGCGCCGCAGCACAAGGCGGTGCTCGACCAGGTGGCGCAATACACCGTCGCCACGCCCGAGGAGCCCTCGCCCACGCTGAACGACCGCATACGGGCGTTTTCGCACAACGGCCCGCGCGCGATGATCGTGATGCGCGACTTCACCAGCCTGCTCGGCCAGCTCGCGATCGACCTCTGCGCGCTGATCCGCGCGCCGCACCGCGGGCCGTGGCGCGACTTCTCCGGGCACCTGTACCAGTTCGGCGCCACGGCGCTGCACATCACGGCGCTGGTGGGGCTCCTGATCGGCGTGGTGCTGGCCTACCTGATCTCGCAGCAGCTGCGGCAGTACGGCGCCGAGACCTTCGTGGTGAACATCCTCGGCCTCTCGCTGATCCGCGAGCTGGGGCCGGTGCTGGCGGCGGTGCTGATCGCCGGGCGCTCGGGCTCGGCCATCACCGCGCAGATCGGCGTGATGCGCGTGACCGAAGAGCTCGACGCGATGCGCGTGATGGGCATTCCCCACGGCTTCCGGCTGGTGATGCCGCGCGTGCTGGCGCTGGCCATCGCGATGCCGCTGATCAGCCTGTGGACCTCGATGGCGGCGCTCGCGGGCGGCATGCTGGCGGCCGACGCGGCGCTCAATATCTCGCCGTCGTACTTCCTGTCGGCGCTGCCGCGCGCGGTTCCTATTTCCAACCTGTGGCTGGCCATGGCCAAGTCGGCTGTGTTCGGCGTGCTGATCGCGCTGATCGGCTGCTACTTCGGCATGAAGGTCAAGCCCAACACCGAGAGCCTAGGGCGCGGCACCACCTCGTCGGTGGTGACCTCGATCACCGCGGTGATCCTGGTGGATGCGCTCTTCGCCGTGCTCTTCAAGGGCATCGGCTTCCGGGGATGACACGATGAGCATGCCCGTGCGCCCCGACACCGACCAGACCGTGGTGGACATCCGCGGCCTGTGGACGGTGTTCAAGAACGCCGAAGGCGAGCAGGTGGTGCATCGCGACCTGCGGCTGCACATCGACCGCGGCGAGGTGCTGTCGCTGGTCGGCGGCTCGGGCACCGGCAAGACGGTGCTGCTGCGCCAGATCCTCGGGCTGGAGAAGCCGACGCGCGGCAACGTCGAGGTGCTGGGCCAGGAGCCCGGCGAACTCAGCGCCTCGGGCGCGGCCAACGTGGGCATGCTGTTCCAGCACGGTGCGCTGTTCTCGGCCTTCAGCGTGCTGGAGAACATCGCGTTTCCGCTGCGCGAGCTGAAGCTGCTGCCCGACGAGCTGATCCGCCATGCGGCGCTGGTGAAGCTGCAGATGGTGGGCCTGGAGCCCCGGCACGCCAACATGAGCCCTTCGGACCTGTCGGGCGGCATGATCAAGCGCGTGGCGCTGGCGCGCGCGCTCATCATGGACCCGCCGCTGCTGCTGCTGGACGAGCCCACGGCCGGCCTCGACCCCGAGGCCTCCGACAGCTTCTGCAACCTGCTGCGCGGCCTGCACCGCGAGCTGGGCCTGACGGTGGTGATGGTCACGCACGACCTGGACACGCTGTTCGACCTGAGCACCCGCATCGCGGTGCTGGCCGACCAGAAGGTGATCGTCACCGGCACGGCGCGCGAGGTCATCGCGTACCCGCATCCGTTCATCCACGAATATTTTCTCGGCGGGCGCGGCCAGCGCGCCCTGGAGGCCCTGCACGACAAGCCCGCCGACGCATCTCTCGCATCGCAGCCCGCCGCCGAGGCGAGCCGCTGAAAGGTAGGTAGCCATCATGGAAAACAAGGCCCATGCCCTCGCCGCCGGCGCCTTCGTGCTCGGCCTCATTGCCGCGCTCGTCGCGCTGGTGATCTGGTTCACGCGCGACAACACCGTGCGCAACGTCTACGAACTGTCCACGCGAGAGGCCGTGAGCGGCCTGCAGCCGCAGGCCATGGTGCGCTACCGCGGCATCGCGGTGGGCAAGGTGACGTCGATCGACTTCGACCCCAAGGTCAAGGGCAACGTGCGGGTGCGCATCACGGTCGACGAGCGCGTGCCGCTCACCACCTCCAGCTTTGCCACGCTGAGCTACCAGGGCGTGACCGGCCTGGCCTTCATCGCGCTGGACGACAAGGGCGAGTCGACGGTGTCGCTCAAGCCGGACAACGACGACCCGCCGCGCATTCCGCTCAAGCCGTCGATGCTGGCTCAGCTGCAGGACCGCGGCGAAGCCATCATCAACCAGGTCGAGGAAGTGACCAAGCGCGCCAACCAGCTGCTGAGCGACCCCAACCAGAAGCGCGCGGCCGACGCGCTGGAGAACATCGCGGCCGCCTCGGCCAGCGCCAACACGCTGCTCAAGACGCTCGACAACACGGTCAAGACCGGCCTGAACCCGGCGCTGACGAAGCTGCCCGACACCATGGCCTCGGTGAAGAAGGCGGCGGGCGACGTCTCGCGCGTGGCCAACAACTTCAACACCACCGTCGTGCGGCTGAACGCGCCCGACGGCCCGGTCGAGCGCCTGAGCGACGGCACCAAGGCGCTGGCGCAGGCGGTCGACTCGTTCAATTCGGCCACGCTGCCGCGCGTGAACCGCGTGGCGGACGACACCTCGCACGCCATCCGCCGGCTGGGCCGTGCGGCCGACAGCATCAACGACAACCCGCAATCGCTGCTGTTCGGCAACGGCGGCACGGCGGCCGGCCCGGGCGAGCCGGGTTTCAGCGCCCCCGCCGCGACGCGGCCCTGAGGGAGAGAAGAGGCCCATCATGACCATGAACGCCACCATCCACGCCATCCGATCCCTGGCGCAGCCGCGCCGCGCTGCCAGCGCGGCGGCGCTGGCCGTCGGCTTCGCGCTGCTGGCCGCCGGCTGCGGCGCGCTGCCCGACAAGCCCGCGCGCGCCGCGCTGTACGACTTCGGCCCCGGCCCCGCCGCCACCACGCAGGCCCCGGCATCGGCCCCGGCTCAGATGCGCCCCACCCTGGCGCTGGCCGAGTTCGAGAGCAACAGCCGGCTCGACGGCACGCAGATCCTCTATCGCCTGGGCTACGCCGACGCCAACGAGCTGCGGCCCTACGGCCAGTCGCGCTGGAGCCAGCCGCCGGCGCAATTGCTGCGCCAGCGGCTGCGCGACACGCTGTCGGAGCGCCGCACGGTGCTCGGCCCGGAAGAAAGCGCGACCATCTCGCGCAGCAAGGGCGAAGTGCCCGACACGCTGCGCATCTCGCTCGACGAGTTCACGCACTATTTCGATTCGGCCAGCGCCAGCGTGGGCCTGGTGCGCCTGCGCGCCACGCTGATCCGCGGTACCCCCGCCGGCGACCGGGTGCTGGGCCAGCGCCTGTTCACCGTGCGCAGCCCCGCCCCCAGCGCCGACGCGCCAGGCGGGGTGAAGGCGTTGATCTCGGCCAGCGACGCTGCAGTGGCCGATGTGGTGCAGTGGGTCGACCGGTTGCAGCAGCAACAGCCCCGGCAGTAACCTGCGGCTGGAACGGAGGAGCTACACCATGAACGCAACACGCATCGTCGGCATCCTGCTGATCGTGGCCGGCATCGCAGCCTTGGGCCTCGGCAGCTTCAGCTTCACCAAGGAAACCCACGAGGCCAAGCTCGGCCCGCTTGAGTTCTCGATGAAGGAGAAGCAGACCATCAACTTCCCCGCCTGGGCCAGCGTGGCCGTGATCGTGGTGGGCGGGGCGCTGGTGCTGCTGGGCGGCAGGAAGGGCTGAGCGGCCCGTTCAGCCCAGGCCCGCCAGCAACTTCGGCAACAGGTCTTCCGACGCTCCCCTCAGCACCACGGAAGCCGCATCGTCCAGGTGCGGCAGCGGCTCCAGGTTCAGCGTGATGAGCCGCGCCCCGTGCGCCAGCGCCGTCTGCGGCAACTCGGCCGCCGGGTAGACGATGGTGGTGCTCCCCACCACCATGAACAGATCGCACTCCTGCGCGGCCACCTGCGCGTCGAGCAGCACGCCGGCGTTCAGCATCTCGCCGAACATCACGACGTCGGGGCGCGCATGCGAGCCGCAGCGCAGGCAGCGATGGAAGGGCCAGGGGCCGCTGCGGTTGCCGCAGTGGTCGCAGCGCCAGCGGCGCAGCGAACCGTGCAGTTCGAGCACGTCCTGGCCGCCGGCCAGCGTGAGCAGGCCGTCGACGTTCTGCGTGACGAGCCGTGTAGCGGGGCGCAGCCGCTGCAGTGCCGCGAGCGCGGCGTGGCCCGGGTTGGGCTGCGCCGACTCGATCACCGACACGCGCTGCGCCCAGAACTTCGTGAAGCCGGCAGGGTCGCGCGCCAGGTCTTCGGCGTGGGAGAACTGCAGGGCGTTCCGGCTCTTCCAGAGGCCGTCGGCGTCGCGGTAGGTCGGAATGCCGGAGGCGCGGGACAGGCCGGCGCCGGAGAACACGACGATGCGCCGGGCATCGCGCAGCAGCCGTGCGGCCGCCTGTACTGCTTCGAAGGTAGAGGTGTTTTCTGGTGTGACGGGTGTCATCGCTCTGGTCTGGGGGAGTTCGCCGGGGCGGGAACGGCGGTGGCGCCCAGGCGCTGCGACACGGTGTCGGCGCAGGCCTTGAGCGCGCGGGAAATCTCGCCGTCCCACGCGGTGTCGAAGATGCCGGCCGGGCCGATGGCGGTGACGGCCAGCACGATGGCGCCAGTGTGATCGAACACCGGCGCGGCCATGGCGCTCACGCCCTCGATGACCTCGCCGTCGGAACGGCTGATGCCGTGGTCGCGCACTTCCTTTAGCTGGCGCTCGAAGTCGCTCCATGAAGGCAGCGGCTGCACCGGCGGCATGCCTGCGGGCGGCGGCGGCTCGCCGCCCTTGCGCTGCTTCTGGCGCTGGCGCTCTTCCTCGAGCAGGCGGCGCACCACCTCGGCATCGAGGTAGGTGGCGAAGACCCGGCCCGAAGCGGTGTTGGTCAGCGAGAACACCGTGCCGTGCCGCATGTTCACGTGCACCGGCGACGGCGACTCGGCCGTGCGGACGATGGTCGCGCCGCGCGCGCCCCATACGGCCAGCGCCACGGTGTGGCCGATCTGCTGCGCGAGCTGGCCGATCAGCGGCGTGGCGATGTGCACCGGGTCGGCCTGCTGCAGGCTGATGAGCCCCAGTTGCAAGGCGAGCGGGCCGAGCAGATAGTGGCCGCTGGCGCGGTCCTGCTCGATGAGGCCCAGGCGCCCGAAGCTGACCATGTACGGGTGCGCCTTGGCGGCCGTCATGTCGGCTTCCCGGGCCAGGTCCTTCAGCGCCATCGGCCGGCCGTGGTGCACCAGCGCCCGCAGCAACTGGCCGCCGACCTCGATGCTCTGGATGCCGCGCTGGGCGCGGTCGGTGTCAGTGGCCATGGCTGCCTTTGGCGTCCGGTTGTTCGTTCATGAAGAAGGGATTAGACATTAACTGATCCGGCGCTTACACTCCAAAAATTCGTTAACCGCGAATCCGTTCGATTTAGACGAACCCCGAATACCACCCCACCGAAGGAGACACCCGATGAGCCAAGCCAAGAAATTCGCCAGCCAGGCCGACATGGAAGAGAAGAAGATCACCTTCAGCCAGATCTCCGAACATGCCTGGGCCTACACCGCCGAAGGCGACCCCAACACCGGCATCGTCATCGGCGACGACTGCGTGCTGGTGGCAGACACCCAGGCCACCCCCGCCATGGCCGCCGACGTGGTGCGCCGCATCCGCGAAGTGACCGACAAGCCCATCAAGTACGTGGTGCTCACGCACTACCACGCCGTGCGGGTGCTGGGCGCGGCAGGCTACGGCGCCGAGCACATCCTGGCCAGCCAGGACACGCGCGACCTGATCGTCGAGCGCGGCGAACAAGACAAGGCCAGCGAGATCGGCCGCTTCCCCCGCCTGTTCCAGAACGTCGAGACCGTGCCCCCGGGCCTGACCTGGCCCACCATGACCTTCGCCGGCAAGATGACGCTTTGGCTGGGCAAGCTCGAAGTGCAGCTCATCCAGCTGGGCCGCGGCCACACCAAGGGCGACACCGTCGTCTGGCTGCCGCAGGAACGCACGCTGCTGTCGGGCGACCTGGTCGAGTTCGGCGCCACGCCGTACGCCGGCGACGCCTACTTCAAGGACTGGCCGCAGACGCTGGACAACATCGCCGCGCTCAAGCCCGTGGCGCTGGTGCCGGGCCGCGGCGCCGCACTCACCACGCCCGAAGCCGTGGCCGAGGGCCTGACCGGCACGCGCGACTTCATCTCCGACGTGTACGCCAGCGTGCAGGAAGGCGTGAAGGCCGGCCGCGACCTGAACGCGGTCTACAAGGAAACCTACGAAAAGCTCAAGCCCAAGTACAGCCAGTGGGTGATCTTCGACCACTGCATGCCCTTCGACGTGAGCCGCGCGTACGACGAGGCCTCGGGCCATGCCGATCCGCGCGTGTGGACGGCCGAGCGCGACATCGAGATGTGGAAGGCACTCGAAGGCTGATCCCGCATCGCTCCCTCCCCCGCTGGGGAGGGCTGGGGCGGGGGCAGGCAGAGCGTCCGAAGTGAACGCCGCGTGCCCCCATCCCAACCTTCCCCCAACGGGGGAAGGGGCAAGAAAAAGACAAATGCACGGAGACAACACGTGATCGACTATCAGAGCCTGCGCTTCGACTACAAACGCCACGCCGACCAGGACGCGGCGGCACCGGCGCACCACCCCGTCGTGATCGTCGGCGCCGGCCCGGTGGGCCTCACGCTGGCCATCGACCTCGCGCTGCGGCAGGTGCCGGTGGTGCTGCTCGACAACGACAACACCCTGTCCAGCGGATCGCGCGCGATCTGCTTCGCCAAGCGCACGCTCGAGGTGTTCGACCGCCTCGGCTGCGGCGACCGCATGGTCGACAAGGGCGTGTCGTGGAACGTGGGCAAGGTGTTCTTCCATGACGAGCAGGTCTACAGCTTCGACCTGCTGCCCGAGCCCGGCCACGAGCGCCCGGCCTTCATCAACCTGCAGCAGTACTACGTCGAGGGCTACCTCGTCGAGCGCGTGGCCGCGCTGCCGCTGATCGACCTGCGCTGGAACCACAAGGTGACCGGCATCGAGCAAGGCGACGACGGCGCGGTGCTGACGGTGGAAACGCCCGAGGGCGAGTACCGGCTGCGGGCCGGCTACGTCGCCGCCTGCGACGGCTCGCGCTCCAATACGCGCCAGATGCTGGGCCTGGAAGCGAAAGGCCGGATCTTCCGCGACCGCTTCCTGATCGCCGACATCACGATGGACGCGCACCTGCCCACCGAGCGCCGCTTCTGGTTCGACCCTTCGTTCCACCCCGGCCAGAGCGTGCTGCTGCACAAGCAGGCCGACGGCATGTGGCGCGTCGACTTCCAGCTCGGCTGGGACGCCGACCCGGCGGAAGAACGCAAGCCCGAGAACATCACGCCGCGCGTGCGCGCGCTGCTCGACAGCATCGGCTTCGAGGGCGTGCAGTTCCAGATCGGCTGGGCCAGCGTCTACACCTTCGCCTGCCAGCGCATGGAACACTTCCGCCACGGCCGCGTGCTGTTCGCGGGCGACTCGGCGCACGGCGTGTCGCCGTTCGGCGCGCGCGGCGCCAATTCGGGCGTGCAGGACGCGGACAACCTCGCCTGGAAGCTCGCGGCCGTGGTGCAGGGCCAGGCGCCGGGTGCGCTGCTCGACAGCTACGCCATCGAGCGCGAGTTCGCAGCCGACGAGAACATCCGCAACTCCACGCGCGCCACCGACTTCATCACGCCCAAGAGCGACGTGAGCCGGCTCTTCCGCGACGCGGTGCTGGAGCTGACCCGGCGCCATGCCTTTGCGCGCACGCTGGTCAACAGCGGGCGGCTGTCGGTGGCCACGGTGCTGCGCGATTCGCCGCTCAACACGCCCGATGCCGATGGCTTCGCCGGCACGATGGTGCCCGGCGCAGCGGCGGCCGACGCACCCGTGGCACGCGCCGACGGCGGCACCGGCTGGCTGCTGCGCGAATGCCATGTGGAGCGCTTCACCGCGCTGGTGTTCGGCCGCGGCGAGGCCGCCGAGCGCAGCCTGCAGGCATTGAAGGAATGCGACTTGCCGCTGCACGTGGTGCGCGTGGAAGACGCCACGCCCGACGGCGAACTCGCCACGCGGCGCTACGACGCGCAGCCCGGCACCGTCTACCTGCTGCGGCCCGACCAGCACGTGTGCGCGCGCTGGCGCAGCCCCACGCCCACCCTCATCCGCGCGGCCGTCGACCGCGCACTGGCCAAGGCATGAAAGCCATGCAAGCACCACAGCAACTGATCACCACGCCCAACCTCGAGGCGCCCGACGATTTCTACGAGGCGCTCATCGAGGCCCACCAGGGGCTTTCCAACGAAGAGAGCCACGCCTTCAACGCGCGCCTGGTGCTCGTGCTGGCCAACCACATCGGCTCGCTGGCCGTGCTGCGCGAAGCCTTCGACGCGGCGCGCGCCGGCTGAGCTCCCTGGCATCCACGCATTCCAACCTCATCGCGATTTTTCGAAAGAGAAAACCCATGACCCAAGCAACCCCGCCCTCCGAACGGCGCTACCAGAGCGGCTTCGGCAACGAATACGCCTCCGAGGCGGTGCCCGGTGCCCTGCCCCAGGGCCGAAACAACCCGCAGCGCGGCCCCTTCGACCTCTACACCGAGCTGATCTCCGGCACCGCCTTCACCGCGCCGCGCCACGAGAACCGCCGCACCTGGCTGTACCGCCGCCAGCCCTCGGTGGTGTCGGGCCGCTACCAGCCGTATGCGCAGCCGCACTGGACCACCGGCGCCGACCGCGAGATCGCGCTGCCGCCCGAGCCGCTGCGCTGGCATCCGCAGCCGCTGGACGGCGCGGCGGGCGTCGACTTCATCGACGGCATGCACACCATCGCGGCCAACGGCGACGCCGAGTCGCAGGTCGGCATCGGCTCGCTGATGTACCTGGCCGGCCGCTCGATGGAGCGCCGCGCCTTCGTCAACGCCGACGGCGAGATGCTGCTGGTGCCCCAGCAAGGCCGCCTGGTCGTCACCACCGAACTGGGCGTGCTCGACGTGAAGCCCGGCGAAATCGCGGTGCTGCCGCGCGGCATGGCCTTCAAGGTGGCGCTGCCCGACGGACTCTCGCGCGGCTACGTGTGCGAGAACTACGGCGCGCATTTCCGCCTGCCCGAACTCGGGCCCATCGGCTCGAACGGGCTGGCCAATGCGCGCGACTTCCAGGCGCCGGTGGCGGCCTTCGAATCGGAAGAAGGCGGCTACGAGATCGTCAAGAAATTCGGCGGCCGCTTCTGGCAGGCGCCGATGAAGCAGTCGCCTTTCAACGTGGTCGCCTGGCACGGCAACCTGTCGCCGGTGAAGTACGACACGGCGCACTTCATGGTGATCGGCTCGATCAGCTTCGACCATCCCGATCCGTCGATCTTCACCGTGCTGACCTCGCCCAGCGACACGCCCGGCACCGCCAACTGCGACTTCGTGATCTTCCCGCCGCGCTGGATGGTGATGGAGAACACCTTCCGCCCGCCGTGGTTCCACCGCAACCTCATGAGCGAGTTCATGGGCCTGGTGCTGGGCGAATACGACGCCAAACCGGGCGGCTTCAAGCCCGGCGGCGCGAGCCTGCACAACTGCATGGTGCCGCACGGGCCGGACGAGGAAGCCTTCGACAAGGCCACGAATGCCGACCTCAAGCCGCACAAGCTGGACAACACGCTGGCCTTCATGTTCGAGAGCCGCTACCGGTTCATTCCCACCAACTTCGCGCTGAAAAGCAGCGCACTCGACACCGACTACGCCGACTGCTGGGCCGGCCTGAAAGATCAATTCAAAGCATGAAGACTGTTTTCACCCTCACCCGCCGCGCGGCGGCCGTCGCACTGCTGGCCGTGCCCTTCCTTGCGCACGCGGCCGACTATCCGTCGAAGCCGATCAGGTTCGTCGTGCCCTACACGCCCGGCGGCACCACCGACCTGGTGGCGCGCACCGTGGGACAGAAGGTGTCGGAGAAGCTTGGCCAGCCGGTGCTGATCGACAACCGCGGCGGCGCGGGCGGCAACATCGGAATGGACGCGGTGGCCAAGGCGGCGCCCGACGGCTACACCATCGGCTTCGGCGCCATTTCGACCAATGCGCTGAACCCGCACATCTACAAGTCGATGGCCTTCGACCCGCGCAAGGACTTCACCGCCATCAGCCTGCTGGGCACCTCGACCATCGTGCTGGAAGTGCCGGCGGCCTCGGCCATCAAGACCGTGCCCGACCTGATCGCGGCCGCCAGGAAGAACCCGGGCATGCCCTACGCCACCGCGGGCGCCGGCACCTCGATGAACCTGGCCGGCGTGATGTTCGCGCAGATGACCGGCACCGACCTCGTGCACGTGGCCTACAAGGGCAGCGGTCCGGCCATCACCGACATGCTGGGCAACAACATCGGCGTGATGTTCGACAACCTGCCGGCCTCGCTGCCGCACATCCAGGCCGGCAAGCTGCGCGCGCTGGCGGTGGCGGGCCCGGCGCGCTCGCCTTCGCTGCCCGACGTGCCGACCATGGCCGAGGCGGGCCTGAAAGGCTATGCGCTGGAGCCGTGGTTCGGCGTGTACGGCCCGGCCAACCTGCCGGCGCCGGTCGTCAAGGCGCTCAACGAAGCCTTCGTCGAAGCGCTTGCCATGCCCGACGTGAAGGCCAAGCTGGCACAGGCCGGCTTCTCGCCGCGCGGCTCGACGCCGCAGGAGCTCGCGAAGCTGAGCGATACCGAATACAAGCGCCTGGGCGACGTCGCCAAGAAGGCCGGCATGAGCGCCGAGTAAGGCTCGCCCCCAGGCTTGCCCACTTCGTGTGGCTGCCAACCCCGTACCGGGGGCAACACCTGCGGCCCGGCAAAGCCGGTTCCGCGGTGTTTCCCGAACGAACCCCAGGCTGCATAGAACATTTGCTTGAAAGACACACATGACCGCACTGAACGCCACCCATGACCCGAAGCTGCGCAGCTGGGTCGCCTCGGCCAACGAGGCCGGCAACGACTTCCCGATCCAGAACCTGCCCTTCGGCCGCTTCCGCGCCGCGGGCAGCAGCGAGGCCTTCCGCATCGGCGTCGCCATCGGCGACCAGGTGCTGGACCTGCGCGCCACCGGCCTCGTCGACACCGACGACATGAACGTGCTGATGAACGCCAGCGTGAAGGACCGCCAGGCCCTGCGCGCCGCCATCTCGGCCGGCCTGGCCGAAGGCAGCGACAGGCAGGCCGCATGGTCGAAGGCGCTGCTGGCGCAGGCCAAGGCCGAGATGACGGTGCCCTGCCGCATCGGCGACTACACCGACTTCTACACCGGCATCCACCACGCGACCACCATCGGCAAGCTGTTCCGCCCCGACCAGCCGCTGATGCCCAACTACAAGTGGGTGCCCATCGGCTATCACGGCCGCGCCTCGTCGATCGGCATCAGCGGCCAGAGCTTCAAGCGCCCGCAGGGCCAGACCAAGGCGCCGGACGCGGAAACGCCCAGCTTCGGCCCTTGCAAGCGGCTCGACTACGAACTGGAGCTGGGCTTCCTGGTCGGCCAGGGCAACGCGCAGGGCGAGCCCATTGCCATCGGCGAGGCGGAAGACCACCTGTTCGGCGTGACGCTGCTCAACGACTGGTCGGCGCGCGACATTCAGGCCTGGGAATACCAGCCGCTCGGCCCCTTCCTGTCGAAGAATTTCGCGAGCACGCTGTCGCCGTGGATCGTGACGGCCGAGGCGCTGGCGCCGTTCCGCGCGAAGTTCGAGCGGCCTGCCGGCGACCCGCAGCCGCTGCCCTACCTCGACTCGCCCGCCAACCGCGAAAGCGGCGCACTCGACATCACGCTCGAAGTGCTGCTGCAGACCGCGAAGATGCGCGCGGCCGGCGAGGCGCCCGTGCGTCTCACGCGCAGCAACACCACCCAAGCCGCCTACTGGACCGCCGCTCAGCTCATCGCGCACCACACGGTGAACGGCTGCAACCTGCAGCCGGGCGACCTGCTGGGTTCGGGCACGCTGTCGGGCCCCGGGCCCGGCGAGGCGGGCTCGCTGATCGAGCTGACGCTGGGAGGCAAGCAGCCGATCACGCTGGCGAACGGCGAGAAGCGCACGTTCCTGGAAGACGGCGACACGCTGGTGATCCGCGGCTACTGCGAGCGCGCCGGAGCCGTACGCATCGGCCTGGGCGAAGTCAGCGGCACGGTGGTTTGATGTCTCAGGGCGCGGTGGCGGGCGTTGTCGTTGCCGCCGCCGGCCACGCCACTTCGCTCGCCACGCGGGGCTTGCCGATCGGCGCGGTCGCCTTGCCGATCTTCAGGGCCGCCATGTCGGCCTCGCTCGGGTACTGGTCGGCGAGCCAGTAGTCGAACACCCGGCGCGCGATGGGCGCCGCGGCGCCCGCGCCCCAGCCCGCGTTCTCGACGATCACGGCAATGGCGATCTTCGGGTCGTTCACCGGCGCGAAGCCCATGAACAGCGCGTGGTCCCGCTGGTGCTCTTCGAGCGCGCGGGCGTTGTACTTGGTGTTCTGGGCCTGCGTCACGGCCTGCGCCGTGCCGGTCTTGCCGGCCGCCTGGTAGAGCGCGCCCGCGAACACGCCGCGCGCCGTGCCGCTGGTGACCACGCTGGTCAGGCCCTCGCGGATCACCGAAATGGCCGACGCCGTGTAGCCGAGGTTTTCCGCCGGCGGCTGCGGCATCGGCACCACCTGCCCGCTCACCGTGTTGCGCGTGGCCAGCACGAGGTGCGGCTTGTGCTTGAGGCCGCCGTCCGCCACGATGGCCGTGGCCTGCGCCAGCTGCAGCATCGTGAAGCTGTTGTAGCCCTGCCCGATGCCCAGCGAGATGGTCTCGCCCGCGTACCACTTCTTGGCCTCGGGGCGCTTGTAGGCGTTGCGCTTCCACTCGGTGCTCGGCAGCACGCCGCGCACTTCGCCGCCCAGGTCGATGCCGGTGATCTGGCCGAAGCCCAGCGGCTTCATGGAGTCGTGGATCAGGTCCACGCCCATCTCGTTGGCGAGCGAATAGAAATAGATGTTGCTCGACAGCTGGATCGCGCGGCGCATGTCGACGCCGCCCAGGTTGCCTTCGGGGCTGCCGAAGCGGTGGCCGCCGAAGTTGAAGTAGCCGGGGTCGTTCACCACCACGCTGGGGCCGCGCTTGCCGGTCTGCAGCGCCGCCAGCGCCATGAAGGGCTTGTAAGTGGAGCCGGGCGGATAGGTGCCGCGCAGGGCACGGTTCAGCAGCGGCTTGTCGATCGATTCGGTCAGCGCGGCCCAGCTCTCGTTGTCGATGCCCTCGACGAACAGGTTGGGGTCGAATGTGGGCTTGCTCACGAAGGCCAGCACCTCGCCGGTCTTGGGGTCGATGGCCACCACCGCGCCGCGGCGGTCGCCGTACATGTCCTCGATCAGCTTCTGCAGCTTGATGTCGAGCGACAGCATCACGGTGTTGCCCGGCGTGGCCGGATGGCTGGCCAGGCGGCGCACGGCGCGCCCGCCGGCGGAGGTTTCCATCTGCTCGACGCCGGTCTGGCCGTGCAGCGTCTTTTCGTAGCTCTGCTCGATGCCGAGCTTGCCGATGTAGTCGGTGCCCTTGTAGTTGGCCTGCTCTTCCTCGTCCCAGTCTTCCATCGCGGTCTTCTCGCGCTGGTTGATGCGGCCGATGTAGCCGAGCACGTGCGAGGCCAGCTCGCCCTGCGGATAGTTGCGGAACAGCCGCGCCTTGATTTCCACGCCCGGGAAGCGGTAGCGCTGGGCCGCGAAGCGCGCGACTTCCTCGTCGCTCAGGCGGGTGCGGATGGGGATGGAGTCGAAGCTGCGCGAGTCTTCGCGCAGGCGCTTGAAGCGGCGGCGGTCGCGCGGCGACACTTCGAGCACCTGGGTCAGGCTGTCGATGGTTTCCTCGACGTCGTTGACCTTGGAGGGCGTGATCTCCAGCGTGTAGGCCGAATAGTTGGACGCCAGCACGATGCCGTTGCGGTCGAGGATCAAGCCCCGGTTCGGCACCACAGGCACCACCGCCGTGCGGTTGCTCTCGGCCTGCTCGGCCAGGTCTTCATGCCGCGTGACCTGCAGGTACACCAGCCGCGCGCACAGCAGGCTAAACGCGAACAACACCGCCAGCCCGATGACGATCACACGGCGCTTGAAGCGCGCGAGGTCGGCGGCGACGTTGCGGATTTCGGTCATGGCGGTGGGAGCTTAGGCGCGCGCAGGTGCGATGGCAAATAGGAGCCGAATGCCGCACGAAAGCAGGACGGATTGACTGGGGAACACCGCGGAACGGGCTTTGCCCGGCCGCCGGTGTTGCCCCCGGCGAGGGGGTTGGCGAAGCGACACGAAGTGCGCGGAGCCTGGGGGCGAACTCATAGCGGGCGGTTCTCGTCCGGTTCCGGGGTGCGGCGCTGCGGGGCGAGTAACAGTGCGGTGACCAAGGGCCAGAGCGCTGCCTCGACGGCTGGCGAAATCAGCACCGTCCAGCCCGGGAACACCCCGCCGCCGATCATCCGCGTGACGACCTCGATCAGCTGCGACAGCGCAAAGAGCGGCAGCACCTGCAGCGCCTGCGAGAACACCGGATACCAGAGCAGGCGCCGGTGGATAGTGATCGCGAAGAAGCCCAGCGTGGTGTAGGACAGCGCATGCTGGCCCAGCATCGACGACTGGTGCACGTCCATGCACAGGCCGAAGACGAAGGCCGCGCCTATGCCCACGCGCATGGGCTGGTGCACGCCCCAGAACACGATCACCAGTGCCAGCAGGTCGGGCATCCAGACGGCCCGGCCGATCGGCACCATGTTGACGAGCAGCGCCACCACGAGGCTGGTCCACATGAAGAAGGGGCTGACGGGCAGCAGGAGCTGCTGCTGGCCGGGACGCTTGATCATCGACGTTCTCCCGGCTTCTTTTCGTTCTTGCCCGCGCCGGGCTTGCCTTCCGGCCGCTTGCGCTGGGTGGTGGCGGGCGGCGCGGGCGGCGGCGCGGTGGGTGCGCCGGTGGGCTCGAGCACCAGCACGTAGCGCGCGGCCGTCACATGGGCCAGCGGCACGCAGTAGATGCGGGCGAAGGCCGAATCGGCGCGGCGCTCGATGCGCTCGATCTTCGCGACCGGCAGGCCGGTGGGATAGATGCCGTCGACGCCGCTGGTGGAGAGCAGGTCGCCCTCCTGCAGGTCGGCATTGGCGGCCATGAAACGCAGCTCCAGGCCGCCGCCATGGGCCGAGGCGTCGCCGAAAGCCACGCTGCGCACGCCGGTGCGGGTGTTCTGCACGGGAATGGCCAGGTCGCGGTCGATCACCAGCGTGACCTCGCTCGTGAAGGGCAGCACCTGCGTGACCTGGCCAAGCACGCCGCGCGCGTCGATCACCGGCGAGCCGGCCACCACGCCCTGGGTCATGCCCTGGTCGATCACGATCTTGCGGGTGTAGGGGTCGGCCGCGTCGTACAGCACCTCGGCCGCGCGGCCCGGGGTGGTCGTGGCCTGGCGCAGTTCGAGCAATTCGCGCAGGCGGGCGTTGTCCTGGGCCAGCGTGTCGGCCTGGGCGGCGCGCTCGGCCTGCATCATGAGCGCCTTGCGGGCGTCGGCCTCGTTGCGCTGGGCGGTCTGCAGGTCTTCGAGGTAGCGGCTGCCGCCCAGCAGGGCCTGCACCGGCTTCAGCGCCACCCATTGCACCGGGTACAGCACCGCGCCGATGCCAGCGCGGATGGGCTGCACGATGTGGAAGCGCGCGTCGGCCACCATGAGGAACAGGGACAGCGCGCTGAAGAGGATCAGCTTGCTGAGTGCCGACTGCCCCTGGTTGAACAGGGGTGGCGCTGTGCGATCGAGCGTGCCCAGAGGCATGAATTCAGACCCGGCGGTGGTGCGGAATCAAATAACAAAAAGCCGGCCTGCGCAAGCAGAGGCCGGCCGATGATGCAGCTGCCTGCTTACTCGCTCGTGAAAATGCTGCCCAGGCGGTCCATGCGCTCGAGGGCGATGCCGCAGCCGCGCACCACGCAGGTCAGCGGGTCTTCGGCCACCAGCACCGGCAGGCCGGTTTCCTCGGCCAGCAGGCGGTCGAGGTCGCGCAGCAGCGCGCCGCCGCCGGTCAGCATCATGCCGCGCTCGGCGATGTCGGCACCCAGTTCGGGCGGCGTCTGTTCCAGCGCGTTCTTCACGGCCGAGACGATGTTGTTGAGCGGATCGGTCAGGGCTTCCAGCACTTCGTTGCTGCTGATGGTGAAGCTGCGCGGCACGCCTTCGGAGAGGTTGCGGCCCTTGACTTCCATTTCCTTGACTTCGGAGCCCGGGAAGGCCGAGCCGATGTTCTTCTTGATGACTTCGGCCGTCGGCTCGCCGATCAGCATGCCGTAGTTGCGGCGGATGTAGTTGATGATGGCTTCGTCGAAGCGGTCGCCGCCCACGCGGACCGAGCCCTTGTAGACCATGCCGCCCAGCGAGATGACGCCCACTTCTGTGGTGCCGCCGCCGATGTCCACCACCATCGAGCCCGAGGCTTCGCTGACGGGGAGGCCGGCGCCGATGGCCGCGGCCATGGGTTCTTCGATGAGGTAGACGGAGGTGGCGCCAGCGGCCTCGGCCGCGTCCTTGATGGCGCGGCGCTCGACCTGGGTGGAGCCGCAGGGCACGCAGATGATGATGCGCGGGCTCGGCGTGAGCAGCGTGCGCGGGTGCACCATCTTGATGAACTGCTTGATCATCTGCTCGGTGATCACGAAGTCGGCAATGACGCCGTCCTTCATCGGGCGGATCGCCTCGATGTTGCCGGGCACCTTGCCCAGCATGGCCTTGGCCTCGCGGCCGACGGCCTGGATCACCTTCTTGCCGTGCGGGCCGCCTTCATGGCGGATCGCCACGACGGACGGCTCGTCCAGCACGATGCCCTTGTTGCGGGCGAAGATCAGGGTGTTGGCGGTGCCGAGGTCGATCGCAAGGTCGGTGGAAAAGTACCGACGGAAAGCTCCAAACATGTGCGGAATCCTCTGAGCACGGCCTGCGCATCGGCAGGTCGTCGCTCTATTTTTTGGGTCGTTTGACGGGGTGAATTGATCGTTTTTGGCGCAAAAGCCGGCGCGTTCGCGGGGGTTGCGGCAAAGGCGGGATAATAACCGAATCCCCTCTGATTCCCGTATTAGCACCGGCTTCGCGGTGCGATTCCCCCTGCTTTTTTTAGCGTTTCGACCCTATGGCACTTTCTGCTTCCGATATTGCGCGCATCGCCTCGCTGGCGAGGCTGCAGCTTGCTCCCGACGAAAGCGAGCGCATGCTCAGCCAGCTCAACGGCTTTTTCGACGTAGTCGAACGCATGCGTTCGGTGGACACCTCCGGCGTCGAGCCGCTGGCCCACCCCGTGGCGGCCATCGAAGACATCACGCTGCGTCTTCGTGACGACGTGGCGAGCGAGCCCAACAATCGCGAAGCCAACCAGAAGAGCGCCCCGGCCGTCGAAGCCGGTCTTTTCCTCGTGCCCAAGGTGATCGAATAATGAGCA
Organism: Variovorax sp.; assembly: GCF_965279555.1. Taxonomy (NCBI): domain Bacteria; kingdom Pseudomonadati; phylum Pseudomonadota; class Betaproteobacteria; order Burkholderiales; family Comamonadaceae; genus Variovorax; species Variovorax sp. The sequence goes on from NZ_OZ257247.1 coordinate 4,819,985, forward strand.
GCAACACCGAACTGCACCAGATGGGCGTGGTCGCGCTGGCCCAGGCGCTGGCCGACCGCAAGGTTTCGGCCGTCGAGGCCTCCCAGGCATTCCTCGGCCGCATGAAGGCCCATGAATCGCTCGGCACCTTCGTCGACGTCAACGAAGAGGTCACGCTGGCCCAGGCCCGCGCCGCCGACGCGCTCATCGCCGCCGGCAACGCCCCGGCGCTGGCCGGCGTGCCCATTGCGCACAAGGACATCTTCGTCACCACCGATTTCGCCACCACCGCCGGCTCGAAGATGCTCGCGGGCTACCGCTCGCCCTTCGACGCGACCGTGGTCAAGCGCCTGGCCGAGGCCGGCGCGGTCACGCTAGGCAAGCTGAGCTGCGACGAATTCGCGATGGGCTCGGCCAACGAGAACATTGCCGTGCCCGCCGTGGGCCACGACAAGGCCGTGCCCGTGCAGAACCCCTGGAACCGCGAGCGCATTCCGGGCGGCTCCTCGGGCGCCAGCGCGGCTGCGGTCGCGGCGCGCCTGGCCCCCGCGGCCACCGGCACCGACACCGGCGGCTCGATCCGCCAGCCAGCGTCGTTCTGCGGCGTGACCGGCATCAAGCCCACCTACGGCCGCGCTTCGCGCTACGGCATGGTGGCCTTTGCATCGAGCCTGGACCAGGCCGGCCCGATGGCCCGCTCGGCCGAAGACTGCGCGCTGCTGCTGTCGGCCTTCTGCGGCCCCGATCTCGACCGCGACTCCACCTCGCTCGACAAGCCTGCCGAGAACTTCGGCCGCTCGCTGAATGACTCCCTCGAAGGCCTGCGCATCGGCGTGCCGAAGGAGTTCTTCGGCGAAGGCGTGGCACCCGGCGTGCGCGCGGCCATCGATGCCGCGCTCGCTCAGTACGAGAAGCTCGGCGCCAGGCGCGTCGAGGTGACGCTGCCGCGCACCGAGCTGTCGATCCCCGTGTACTACATCATTGCCGCGGCCGAGGCCTCGAGCAACCTGAGCCGCTTCGACGGCGTGAAGTTCGGCCATCGCGCCAAGGACTTCATCGACCCCGCGAGCAAGAAGAGCGCGCTCACGCAGATGTACGAACGCACGCGCGCCGAAGGCTTCGGCGACGAAGTGAAGCGCCGCATCATGATCGGCACCTACGTGCTCTCGCACGGCTACTACGACGCCTACTACCTGCAGGCGCAGAAGGTGCGCCGCATGATCGCCGACGACTTCCAGCAGGCCTTCAAGCAGTGCGACGTGATCGTCGGCCCCGCCGCGCCCACCACCGCATGGAAGCTCGGCGAACACGGCGGCGACCCCGTGGCCGACTACCTTGCCGACATCTTCACGCTGCCCGCATCGCTGGCCGGCCTGCCCGGCATGAGCGTGCCCGCGGGCTTCGACGGCGGCATGCCCGTGGGCCTGCAGCTGATCGGCAACTACTTCGCCGAAGCGAAGCTGCTCAACGCAGCGCACCGCTTCCAGCAGGCCACCGACTGGCATGCACGCACGCCGGAGGGTTTTTGAGATGAGCGAGACCGTGAACACATTCGAAGCACAACAACAGGGCCGCCCGACCGGCCCGCTGGTGCGCGGCTATGAAGTCATCATCGGCTTCGAGACGCACGCCCAGCTGTCGACCGCGAGCAAGATCTTCAGCCGCGCCTCCACCGCTTTCGGCGCAGAGCCCAACACGCAGGCCTGCGCTGTCGACCTCGCGCTGCCCGGCACGCTGCCCGTGATGAACAAGGGCGCGGTCGAACGCGCCATCAAGCTCGGCCTGGCGCTGGGCTCGCACATCGCGCCGCGCAGCGTGTTCGCGCGCAAGAACTACTTCTACCCCGACCTGCCCAAGGGCTATCAGATCAGCCAGTTCGAGATCCCCGTGGTGCAGGGCGGCTCGGTGTCGTTCTTCGTGGGCGAAGAGCAGAAGACGGTGCGCCTGGTGCGCGCCCACCTCGAGGAAGACGCGGGCAAGTCGCTGCACGAGGACTTCATCGGCCAGAGCGGCATCGACCTGAACCGCGCCGGCACGCCGCTGCTGGAGATCGTGACCGAGCCCGACATGCGCTCCACCGCCGAGGCCGTGGCCTATGCGAAGGAACTGCACAAGATCGTCACCTGGATCGGCATCTGCGACGGCAACATGCAGGAAGGCAGCTTCCGCTGCGACGCCAACGTGTCGGTGCGCCGCCCCGGCGACAAGCTCGGCACGCGCCGCGAGATCAAGAACCTGAACAGCTTCAAGTTCATGCAGCAGGCGATCGACTACGAGATCCGCTGGCAGATCGAGGAGATCGAGGACGGCCGCGCGATCGAACAGGCCACCGTGCTGTTCGACCCCGACACCGGCGAGACGCGCGCGATGCGCGCCAAGGAAGACTCGGCCGACTACCGCTACTTTCCCGATCCGGACCTGCCGCCATTGGTGATTGCCGCCGACTGGATCGAGCGCGTGAAGACCACCATGCCCGAGCTGCCGCGCGCGATGGCCGAGCGCTATGTGCGCGACCACGGCCTGTCGGAATACGACGCCGCCCAGCTCACGCAGAGCGCCGCGCTCGCCGGCTACTTCGACGAAGCCGTGAACGCAGGCGCGACGCCCAAGCTCGCGAGCAACTGGATCACCGGCGAAATGGCGCGCCGCCTGAACGCCGCGGAAATCGGCATCGAGGCCGCGCCGGTGAAGGCGCAGCAACTGGCCCAGCTGGTGAAGCGCATCGCCGACGGCACGCTGCCCAACAACGCCGCGCGCCAGGTGTTCGAAGCGCTATGGACCGGTGAAGGCAGCGATGTCGACGCCATCATCGAAGCCAAGGACCTGAAGCCGATGGCCGACACCGGCGCGCTCGACAAGATCCTCGACGAGGTGATCGCGAAGAACGCCAAGAACGTCGAGGAGTACCGCGGCGGCAAGGAGAAGGCGCTCAACGCCCTCGTGGGCCAGGTCATGAAGGCCAGCGGCGGCAAGGCGAACCCGGCACAAGTCACCGAGCTGCTGAAGGCCAAGCTGGCCTGATCGAATGAAGCCGGGGCCTTGCGCAAGGCCCCGGTTGCTTCAGCGGTTGGTGCCGCCGTTCTGGGGCGACCAGAGCAACTTGAGGCGCACGCGCTCTTCGTCGAAGCGCGCATTCACCCGCTTCTTCTCTTCTTCCTGCTCGCCGATGAAGCGGTTCTGCACCGCCACGCTCTGCGTGTTGTCATCGAGCCTGCGCCGCACCGAGCCGGGCGCCTTGCTCGGGTCCTGCTTGTAGAACTCCATCTCTTCGTCGATCTTCTTGCGCTCTTCGCCCAGCTCGGCAATGCGCTTGCGCGCCGCCTGCGTCACCGCGTCGATCTGCGAAAGCGCCTCGGCACGTTCGCGGTCGTGCGTGGCGGCGTTCGGGTAGCGCACCAGCAAGGCCCGCTCGCGCCGGCGCTCGTCTGTCAGGCGGGCGGCCTGGATGGCGGCTTCGCGGGCGCGGTCTTCGCGCTCCTGCAGTTCACGCGCCGTGTAGGTCGGCTCGACCTTGCGGCGCACGGAGCCGCTCGGGTTCAGCTCGCGCTGCTCGCGGTCGCTGCACTCGGCGATCGGACGGTCGGCCGTCAGCGTGCGGCCGCGGGCGTCGGTGCAGGTGAAGATGCCGGGGGCGGCGCCTTCCGGTTTCTGCGATTGCGCATGCAAGGCGCCGCAGAAGCCCGAAGCCGCCATGATCGATGCCGCCGCCAGCAGGCGAATCGGCTTGCCGTTGTCGCGTGCGTCGTGCATTGGCTGTGCGCCTCAGCTCGCGCCGTAGCGCGTGCGGTAGGCCAGCACGCGTTCGCGGTGCGTGCCCAGGTCGGCCGCCGCGCTGCCCGACAGATAGCTCAGCAGGTCGTCCAGCGTGGCGATGGCGATCACCGCCAGGCCGAGCTGGTTGCGCACGTACTGCACGGCGCTGTGGTCCACGTCGACGCCGTTCTCGGTCGCCTTCTCCTGGCGGTCGAGCGCGATGGCCACGGCATGCGGCGTGGCGCCGGCGGCCTGGATGGCGGCGATCGACTCGCGCACTGCCGTGCCGGCCGACATCACGTCGTCGACGATCAGCACGCGGCCCTTGAGCGGCGCGCCGACCAGGTTGCCGCCTTCGCCGTGCGCCTTGGCTTCCTTGCGGTTGTAGGCAAAGGGGTAGTTGCGGCCCCGGCGGGCCAGCTCGGCGGCCACCGTGGCGCCCAGCGGAATGCCCTTGTAGGCGGGGCCGAAGATCATGTCGAATTCGAGCCCGCTCTCGATCAATCGGTCTGCATAGAATCCCGCGAGACGGGCGATCTTGCCGCCGTCGTCGAAGAGCCCCGAATTGAAGAAATAAGGACTCATTCGGCCGGCTTTTGTCTTGAATTCGCCAAAACGCAGCACGCCGGCATCCAACGCGAACTGGACGAAGTCCTGTGCGACCGCGCTGCTTTTCTGACTATCTACAGCCATCGGAATTTCCTTGTGTTCAAACTGACCAGTCTCAATCTCAATGGCCTGCGTTCGGCCGCTACCAAAGGCGTGGCCGACTGGGTGGCCGAACTTGCGCCGGATTGTATTTGCATGCAGGAGATCCGCGTCCAGGCCAGCGACGTCGAAGGCCGCTTCGAAGAGATGGCGGGCCTGAAGGGCCACTTCCACTTCGCCGAGAAAAAAGGCTACGCCGGCACCGCCATCTACACCAAGCACGCTCCGAGCCAGGTCGTGGTGGGCTGGGGCGATGCCGAGTTCGACGCCGAGGGCCGCTATCTGGAACTGCGCTTCGACACGCCCGAGCACAAGTTCTCCGTCATCAGCTGCTACTTCCCGAGCGGCAGTTCCGGCGAGGAACGGCAGGAAGCCAAGTTCCGCTTCCTCAAGGGCTTCTTCCCTCACCTGGTGGCGCTCAAGAAGGAGCGCGAGTTCGTCCTGTGCGGCGACATCAACATCGCCCACCAGCAGATCGACCTGAAGAACTGGCGCGGCAACCAGAAGAACAGCGGCTTCCTGCCGGAGGAGCGCGCCTGGATGACCCGCCTGCTCGACACCGGCACCGAAGGCGCGGGCCTGGTCGACGTGTATCGCAAGCTCAAGCCCGACACCACCGACGAGGCCTACACCTGGTGGAGCAACCGCGGCCAGGCCTACGCCAACAACGTGGGATGGCGGCTGGACTACCACCTGGCCACGCCGGCCATCGGCGCGCTGGCGCGCACCGAGCAGATCTACAAGACCGTGAAGTTCTCGGACCACGCGCCGATCACGGTGGAATACGACTTCACGCTGTAAGCCATCATTCCATTCAGGCCTGATGCCGCTGCCACCGCCCACCGCCAGTTCCCCTTCCACGGCCGCCTACCTGCCGCGCGACGTGCTCAACGCGCCCGAGGTCAAGGCCGCGATCGCGCGCCGCAGCTCTGAGCGCGGCGACGACGCCGACATGGCGGCCTGGCTGCGCAACCACTTCTTCCGCTGGGCCATCGGCAGCTTCGAGCATGTGCTGCCGGTGCAATCGGTGGCCGACTACCAGGCCGCGGCCGGCTCCGGCAAGCCCGTGCCCGAATGGCTGGCGAGGCTGCTGCAGCCGCGCGCCGACGCGGCGGCCAGGATTTGCTGGTACCTCGACCCCGAGCACCTGCTGCTGATCGAGCGCGAGCGCGTGCTGGTCGAATTCCTGCGCTCGCGGCGCGGCACGCGGCTGGAGCAGAAGCTGCAGCGCATCAACTGCTTCATGGCGCTCGCGATGTGGGAGCAGGAACACCAACGCATGCAGGCCCGGCGCAGCAAGGGCTGGGTGCCCAGCAGCGGGCTCGCGCTGCGCGAGGTGCTGCGCACGCCCAACGGCGTGATCTTCGAGTTCGACGGCCAGCATGCGGCGCTGCGCGAGGAAATGGCCTACGAGTCGTACCACATGCAGCATTGCCTGGGCCAGTTCGCCAGCCTCAAGAAGCTCAGCGGCGGCTACGGCGAGCAGTACGCGCAGGCCACGCAAGACGGCCGGCTTCGCCTGTTCACGCTGCGCAGCGCCGGCAACCTGCCGCACGTGACCATCAGCCTCACGGTGCATGCGGACGGCCTGCGCGTGGACCAGATCAAGGGCAAGCAGAACCGCCACCCGATACGCAGGTACGCCGACGACGTGCTGCAGTTCCTGCGCACCGTGCCGCCGCGTGGCGAGCGCCATGCCGATTGCGAAGGCATGGGGCTGGTTTTCGAGCCCGAGGCCGCCGGAGCCGCCTGCGGCCAGTGGAAGTTCGTCACCGACGTGGCCGACGCCAATCACCTGCTCAGCGTGATGAGCGCCAACTTCCACCTGATCGAGCATTTCGAGCAGCCGCCGCCCGCGCTGCAATGGCTGCTGCTGCGCATAGCGCCGGGCGAACTGGCACGGCTGCGGCAGGTCGATCCCGCGGTGGCCGCGGCCGCGCGGCTCATGCGGGCGCACGCCGCGCCACCGGCCGATGCGGCATACGGCATCGAGGGCATTCCGCTCGACTTCGTACCGGAGAACGCCGCATGCTGAGCGCGCTGCTGTGGCTCGCGGGCCTGGTGGTGCTGTTCTTCGTGTACCGCGCCGTGGTCATCCTGCGCGGCGTGATGGGCGAGGGCAACGACGGAGAACATCGTGCGGACGCGGCAACGCCGGCAAGGGAAGACCCGGCCCTGCGCGCCGCCCGCGCCAAGGCGGAGAACGCCCCGCCCAATCGCCGCCGGTGGGCAATCGCGCTGGGCGACATCCTGCTGGTCCGCAACGGCCTGCCGTGCAACGGCGACACGCTCGCGCTCGACCTGCCCGCCGACAGGCGCGAGCGGCTCGCGCGCCAGGTGCTGCGCGAGATGAACCTCGCCGCCGACCTGCCCGACGCCGACATCTCCACCCGCATGCGCGCCGCGCTCACCGGCTGGGTGGGCGGGCTCGGCCGCTCGCACGACGGCTTCTACGAGCAGCTCGCGGCGCAGGGCCGCGTGCGCGATGCGCTGGCCTTCGACTGCGCGCGCACCGCCTTCCTGGTCCGCTGCATCGCCCTGCTCGGATGGGTGCCCGAAACACAAGCCTGGATGGTGCTGTTCCTCAATGCGCAGCGCGCACAGGACAGCTTCGAGAGCTGGGAAGACTTCGGCATGGCCTACGCGCGGGCACGCGAGCACTGGCTGCGCATCAGCACCCAGGACGGCCCCGCCTCGACGCGCGCCGCCATGGAAGTGCGCGAGCACCTGCGCAACGCCGACGGCAGCTGGCTCGCGCTGCCCTGGAAGCGCTACCGCATCTTCGACCCGCAACCGCTGCCGCCCGCCTGACACCGGCCCGGCGTTTTCACTCTTCCTTCCCGCCATGACCATGATCCCGCCCGCTCCCTCGCCCTGGCAAGTCTGCGACGCCGACACCTTGCTGCGTGCAGAGGACTACGCCACGCTCGACCGCCTGTTCGACGAGGCGCTTGCCGCGAGCTTCCACGACCGCGACGCCGAAGAGCGCTACTACGGCGCGCTGCCCGCCGACATGAAGCGCTGCACCGAGGCCGGCGCCGAGGGGCTGGCGCTGCTGCGCGCCTGGCAGGCCGCCAGTCCGCGCTCCGCGCACGCCTGGCTGTGCGAGGCGCACTACTGGTTCCACTGGGCCTACGAATACCGCGGCTCCGGCTGGGCGGACTCGGTGACCCAGCTGGGCTGGACCTGTGCCCACGCCTGCGCCACGCACACGGCCGCCTGCGCCATGCAGGCACTGGAACGCGAACCCACGTTGTGGAGCGCGACCGCGCTGCTGATGCAGAGCGTGTCTGCGTTCGAAGAGCCCGAATGGCTGTCGGAAATGGTACGCAGCGGCCGCGGTCCGGCCGACGCACCGACGCACGACCTGCCCACCGACGCGCGCGAAGAACTGCTGGCCATGTTCGCCCGCTCCGGCCTGCGCGTCGACGAACGCATCGCCTGTCCGCCGAACGCACCGTCCGCCCTGCCCTCGCCGATGCAGGGCAAGAAGCTGCTGGCCGGCAAGCAGTACTGGATGCACGCCACGATGCAATTGCATCCGCGTCTGTTCTTCTTCCTGCGCAACTGCGTCTGGTTCATGCAGCCGCGCTGGGGCGGCAGCCACGACCGGGTGCGCGCCTTCATCGCCTCGCCCGCCTGCGCGCACCTCGACGAGGTCGAGAAAGACCGCCTGCGCCACGAGATCTGGCGCGACGACTATCTGGAGAACAAGGTCGACGAAGACGACGACCCCGAAGACGTTCGCCGGTGGATCGCCGCCACCCGCCAGCGCGCCGACGAAGCGCTGTACGCCTATCACCGCTGGGAGACGCTGTACTGGATCTCCAGCGCCCACTACGGACGCGACGACCGGCCGCAGGCGCTCGCCTTCCTGAAGGAAGCCGAGACGCACTGGCCCATCGACGACAACGAGGCGATGGCCCGCGCGGTGCTGTTCGCCTGCCAGGTAGAGCCGCACGACCTGTCGTGGCTGGGTCAGGCCATCGTGCGAAGCGCCAATGCCCGCAAGTGCACGGCCGCGATGATCCTGCACGGCTACTGCAGCCTGAAGGGCGTGCTGGGCTTCGTGCCCAACGCGGCGGCCGGCGAGGCCTGGCTCGACGCCGCACGCCTTCATGATCCCGGCTCGCTCGCATGGAACAAGGTGGCCTACGCCTTGCGGCGGGGCGGGCGCGAGGCCGACGCCTTCGAGGTGGCCACCATGGGCCTGGCCGCGGGCGGCGATTCATGCGGCTACCTGCTCGGGCTGTTCCACGAAGAGGGCGTGCACGTGGCACCCGACCTGAAGAAGGCTATTCCGTATTACCGCGAGACCGCCGAGGCCGGCGGCAACATGGGCGCCTACCAGTTGGGCTACGCCTGCTACAACCTCGGCCGGGCCACCGAAGAGCCTGTAGAGCGGGCCCGCCTGCTGCGGGAGTCCGTGGAAGCGGCAGCCAAGGCGCACGAGATGGGCCACACCGAGGGCCTCGAAAGCATGCTGATGTTCATCGGCGATCTGGAAGACATTCCCACGCGCCACGACTACGTCGAACTGGTGCGCGAGCACGCGCAGCAAGGCAACGTGGTCGCAATGGCAACGATGTCGGCGCTGCTGGGCGACAGCAGCGACAAGAAGCTCCATGACTACCGCGAAAGCGTGCGGTGGATCATGGGCGCTCAGGCCGTGGACCCCGAGAGGGAGTACGTCAAGAACGTGACGAAGCAGACCCACCAGGACGGCTTCCTCGCGTCCACGCTCTACAAGCTCACGCGCCGCCAGATCAAGGCGCACGAGATTCCGGGCGCCGACAACGCGATGGTCTGAACGCCAGTCAGCGCGACAACTCGGGCAGCGCCTTCACCAGCGTGGCGACGAAGGCCTGCATGGCTTCGGTCTCGTGCGCGCCGCGCTTGGTGATGCGGTAGAAGTCGAGCCCCACCTTCGGCTTGGTCAGCACGTCGGTGCGCACCCGGTGGCGGCGGCAGGCCGCGAGCGCGAAAGTCGGCATCACGGCGGTGCCGAAGCCGGCCTCCACCATCGAGATCAGCGTGCCGAAGAAGTTGAACGCGGGCCGCTGCGCGTCGGCGCGTCCGATGGTGGCCAGGTGCTGGTCGATCACCTTCTGGATCGGGTTGCCGGGCGGCAGGCCGACCAGTTCCGCGCCGCGCAAGGACGACCACGGCGCGGTGCCGACGCCTGGCGCCGCATCGGCATCGTCATCGAGGCGGGCCACCCGCATCAGCTGGAAGCGGCCGACCGGCGTGCGCTCCAGCCCGGGCGCTGCCTTGAAGAAGAAGCCCAGGCCCATGTCGGCATCGCCGGCCGCGACCATCGCCTCCACGTCGCGCAGGTCGGCGTCGAACAGCCGCAGGCTGACCTGCGGATGCGCCGCGCGGAAGGTGGCGAACACCTGGGGCAGCAGGTGCGACGAAACCAGCGGCGTGGCCGCGATGCGCAGCGTGCGGCGCGCCGCGTCGCCCGCCGCGCCCAGTTCGGCGGCCACGTCGTCGAGATCGGTCATGAGCCGCTCGACCACCGGCAGCAGCCGCCGGCCTTCGGGCGTGAGGCTCACCACGCGCGTGGTGCGCTCGAACAGCCGGCAGCCGAGCTGCTTTTCCATCTCGCGGATCAGGATGCTGAGGCCGGCCTGGGTGATGTGCGCCTGCTCGGCCGCGCGGGTGAAGTTGCCGATGCGCGCCACGTGCAGGAACGCGCGCATCTGGCGGGTCGAGAGGTTCATAAGGATTCATGATAAATCCATATCACATCTAAATTTCCCAAATGGTTTGACTGCGTTCCTAATGCGCGCCGAGGCACAACGCAACACCACGAACGACCATGAGCAACGAAGTCATCATCCTGGGCGCCGGCATCGGCGGCCTGACCCTGGCGCTGAGCCTGCACCAGGCCGGCATCCCCTGCCGCGTGTACGAGGCCGTGCCCGAGCTGAAGCCGCTGGGCGTAGGCATCAACCTGCTGCCGCACGCGGTGCGCGAGCTCAGCGAGCTTGGCCTGCTGCCCGCGCTCGACAAGGTAGGCGTGCGTACCCAGGAGGCGGTGTTCTTCACCGAGCACGGCCAGCTGGTCTTTCGCGAGGCGGCGGGGCAGCACGCGGGCTACGACTGGCCCCAGTTCTCGATCCACCGCGGCGACCTGCAGACCGTGCTGCACGAAGAGACGCTCGCGCGCCTGGGGCCCGACAGCGTGGTATGCGGCCACCGCTGCACCGGCGTGACGCAGGACGCCGACGGCGTCACCGTGCACTTCGCCGATGCGCCTGCGGTGCGCGGCGCAGTGGCTGTCGGCTGCGACGGCATTCACTCGGCATTGCGCAAGCAGCTCTATCCGAACGAAGGCGCGCCGCGCTACTCGGGCATCAACATGTGGCGCGGCACCGCGCGCTGGAAGCCCTTTCTCTCGGGCGGCAGCATGGTGCGCGCGGGCTGGCTCGCGGTCGGCAAGATGGTGATCTATCCGATCCGCAACGACATCGACGCCGAAGGCCACCAGCTCGTGAACTGGGTCGCCGAGATCCACGCGCCGCAGCCCGCCATGCGCGACTGGAGCCGCGCCGGCCGGCTCGAAGACTTTTTGCCCGCGTTTGCCGACTGGCACTTCGACTGGCTCGACGTGCCGGCGCTGATCGTCGCGTCGGACACCATCCTCGAATATCCGATGGTCGACCAGGACCCGCTGCCGCGCTGGACCCACGGCCGGCTCACGCTGCTGGGCGACGCCGCGCACCCGATGGTGCCGCGCGGCTCCAACGGCGCCGGGCAGGCGATCATCGACGCGCGCTTCCTGGCAGGCGCGCTCAAGGACCAGGGCGTGGGCACGGCCGCGCTGGAAGACTACGACCGCGTGCGCGTAAAAGCCACCACCGAGGTGGTGCTGACCAACCGCAGCAACCCGCCCGACGCGATCCTGCGCGAGGTGTTCGAACGCTCGGGCGGCAAGCGCTTCCAGAAGATCGAGGACGTCGTGCCCGTCGCCGAGTTGCAGGCCATCTCGGACAACTACAAGCGCGTGGCCGGCTACGACCCGGCAACGCTGAAGGCGCGCGCGTCCTACCTTTGAGCATCACTGAAAAAGAACACGGAGACACAACCATGCATTCGATTGTCAAGAAGACCCTTGCCGCCCTGCTGTTGGCAGCCGGCGCCACCGCCGCCTGCGCCTGGCCCGACCAGCCGATCACGCTGGTGGTGCCCTACACCCCCGGCACCGGCATCGACTTGGTGGCACGCCAGCTATCGGCCCGCCTGCCCGCGAAGCTGGGCCAGCCGGTGATCGTCGAGAACGTGGCCGGCGCCAGCGGCAACATCGGCAGCGAGCGCGTGGCGCGCGCCAAGCCCGACGGCTACACGCTGATGGTGCAGGTCAACACGCTGGTCATGAACCGCAGCCTCTACCGCTCGCTGAGCTACGACCCGGTGGCCGACTTCGCGCCGGTGTCGCTCACCTCGTGGGGCACGCTGCTGCTGGTGACCAACCCGAACGTGCAGAAGGCGACGACCGTGTCGCAGATGGTGAGCGCGGCCAAGGCGGCGCCCGGCAAGCTGACGTATGCCACGCCGGGCGTGGGCACGCCGCACCACCTGTCGATGGCGCTGTTCATGCAGGGCACGGGCACCGAGATGCTGCACGTGCCGTACAAGGGCACGGCCGGCGCGGTGACCGACCTGCTGGGCGGGCGTATCGACTACATGTTCCTGCCGGTGCACGTGGCGCTGCAGCACATCCAGGTCGGCAAGCTCAAGGCAATTGCCACCGGCAGCGGCAAGCGCCTGCCGCAGCTGCCCGACGTGCCCACGCTGGCCGAGGCCGGCGTGACCGCCGACAACGTCGACATGTGGTACGGCGTGCTCGCGCCCAAGGGCACGCCGCCTGACGTGGTGGCGCGGCTCAACAAGGAAATTGCGGCAGTGCTCAAGCAGCCCGAGGTAGCGACGTCCTTCGAGTCGCAGGGCATGGTGCCGGCAAGCTCGACGCCGGCGGAGTTCGGCGCGTTGATGAGGAAAGACGCAGACCGCTGGGCCGCAGTGGTGAAGCGCGGCAACATCACTGCTGACTGAAGCAGCAGCAGCAGGCTCAGCGCGGCGCCGAGGCCTTCCCCGCGTGCCGCGCCAGGTGCACCTGGTGCAGCGTGATCTTGCGCACCTCGGCCTGGCTGGTCTCGATGTGCGCGCGCAGCAGCATCGCGGCCTGGTCGCCGCGATTGGCGCGCACGGCCTTCAAAATCTTCGCGTGCTCGTCGTAGGTGGCGTCGATGCGCGGCTGCTTGGTGAAGTCGAGCCGGCGGATGATGCGGATGCGGTCGGTCACGTCGCCGTGTACGCGTGCCATCTCGGCATTGCCGGCCGCGGCCACGAGCGAGCAATGGAAAGCCTCGTCCCACTGCGCGACCTGCGCCATGTCGGCGCTGCGCTGCGCCGCCGGCACGAGCCAGATGCCGGCCAGCGTTTCCAGCATGCCGCGGTCGATGTGGCGGTCGGTTTCGCACAGCCGGTGCACGGCGGTGGTCTCCAGCACCATGCGCAGGTCGTAGAGCTGCTCGAACTGGTCGAAGTCGAATGGCAGCACGCGCCAGCCGCTGCGAAACAGCACCTCGACGAATCCCTCCTGCTGCAGCCGGAACAGCGCCTGGCGGATCGGCGTGCGCGACACGCCCAGGCGCTCGCTGATCTCGTTCTCGGTGAAGCGGTCGCCGGGCACGAGGATGAAGTCGGCCACGTCGCGCTTGAGCTGCGCGTAGACCTCGTCGGCGCGCGTGCGGAAAACGGTGGGGTCGGCGGGAGCGGCGGAGCTGGGTCGATCGGTAGACACGGAGGGGATGTTAGTCGCAGGAGGGTGCGTCACGACGGGCTGCGCAGCACCGAGAGCAGCGCCGCGCTCGGCGCGGTCCAGCCGACGATGCCGCCCTGGGCGCGCACCATGTCGAGCGTGGCCGCCTTGAACGCCGGGAAATAGCTTTCGGTGCAATCTTCCAGCAGCAGGCTGTCGTAGCCGCGGTCGTTGGCTTCACGCATGCTGGTCTGCACGCAGACCTCGGTCGTGACGCCGCCGAACAGCAGGTGGGTGATGCCGCGCTGCCGCAGCAGTTCATGCAGGCCGGTGGCATAGAACGCGCCCTTGCCGGGCTTGTCGATGACGATCTCGCCTTCGATGGGGGCGAGTGCTTCGATGATCTGGTTGCCGGGCTCGCCGGCCACGAGGATGCGGCCCATGGGTCCTTCGTCGCCGATGCGCAGCGTGGGGTTGCCGCGGTTGCGCTTGGCTGGAGGACAGTCGCCGAGGTCCGCTGCGTGTGCTTCCCTTGTGTGCACCACGAGGCCACCGGCTTGCCTCCACGCTTGCAGTGCTTGTTTGGTTGCGGGGACGATGGCTTCAAGCAGCGAGACATCGTTTCCCAGCGTTTCGCCGAAGCCGCCGGGTTCGATGAAGTCGCGCTGCATGTCGATCAACACCAGCGCGGTGCGGGCCACTTCGAACTCGTAGGGGAAAGGGTTTGCCTGTTCTATGCGCATGTGCTTGCTCGCTGTTTCTTCATGCCGCTGCCTTCAACGGCTCGTGATGTCCGCCGCCCATGTGCGCCCCGATCACATGCCGTTCGGCTCCGGCAGCCGGAGTCTCGAACACGATCTGGCCCTCGCTCATCACGACGATGCGGTCCGCCAGTTCGAGCAGTTCGTCGAGGTCTTCGCTGATCAGCAGGACGGCACCGCCCTTCTCGCGCACCTGCACGATGCGTGAGTGGATTTCGGCGACGGCCGCGAAGTCGAGGCCGAACACCGGATTCGCGGCGATCAGCACGTTGATGTCGCCGGCCAGCTCCCGCGCCAGCACCGCGCGCTGTACGTTGCCGCCCGAGAGGCTGCGAATCGGCGCGCCCTCGCCCTGCGTCTTCACGCCGTACTCCGCAATCCATTCGCGTGCGCGGCTGCGCCAGTACGGAAAGCTCAGCACGCCGCCGCGCGACAAAGGCGGCTGGTCGAAGTCCCGCAGCGCCATGTTCTCGGCAACGCTGAGGTCGCCGACACAGGCGTTGCGCAGCGGCTCTTCGGGAAGGCTGCGGACCTTGAGCTTGCGGTTCTCGGCGCGGTGCGCACCGTAGGGCTGCCCCATCACCGTGACCTTGCCCGCAAGGCGCGGACGCTGGCCGACGAGTGCCTCTACAAGTTCGCGCTGCCCATTGCCGGAGACGCCGGCCACGCCGAGGATTTCTCCCGCGCGCACGGACAGGCTCAGGTCGTGCAGCGCCAGCGTGCCGCGATCGCCCTGTGCCTTGAGCCCTTCGACCTTCAATGCAACCGGCGCATTGGCAGGCACGGGTTTCCTGGCAAAAGGCGTCGATGCCGATGCCTGCTCGCCACCCATCATGGCCTGCGCCAGTTGCGCCGGGCTGGTATCGGCCACGCGGCAGTGATGCACCGCCTTGCCCCGCCGCAGCACCGTCACGCCGTCTGCATACGCCATCACCTCGCGGAACTTGTGCGTGATGATGAGCACCGTGCACAGCCCGCTGCGCGCGAACTCGCGTACATGGCCCAGCACTTCGTCGGCCTCCTGCGGCGTGAGCACCGAGGTCGGCTCGTCGAGGATCAGCAGGCGCGGCTTCAGGTACAGCTGCTTGAGCAGTTCGAGCTTCTGCTTCTCGCCGGCCGCAAGCTCGGAGGGGCGCACATCGAGGTCGAGGCTGAACGGCGTGGTCGCAAGAAATTCCTTCAGCTCCGCGCGCTTCGTCTTCCAGTCGATCAGCGCCGGCGTCTTGCCACCCGCGAGCAGCAGGTTTTCCGCCACCGTCATGCCCGGCGCCAACGTGAAGTGCTGGTACACCATGCCGATGCCCAGCGCGCGCGCCACGATGGGGTTGGCGATGTCCTGCTCGCGTCCGTCGATCAGGATGCTGCCCTCCTCCGCGCGCTGGAAGCCGGCCACGCACTTCACCAGGGTGCTCTTTCCCGCGCCGTTCTCGCCGAGCAGCGCATGCACGGTGCCGGGCTCGACGCGCATGGTCACGCGGTCCATGGCCGTGAAGGCGCCGAAGCGTTTGGTGAGCTCGTAGGTATCCAGCGCGAGCGCACCTTTGCCTGCGGGGAGGCCGCCGATGGCGTGTGGGGATGGGGCGCTCATGTGTTTTCTCCTTCGCGTCTGTGCGTGTTCGGGGTGCGTGCACAGGCCACCGGGTACTCCCCTCCGCGAATGCCCCCCGGGCTTCGCCCTCCTCCTTTATTTAGCTGCGGGGAGCACCCGGCGCCCTGTGCACGACTAGCGCTGCCGTTGTGCTGGCTGATCAACAAGTGCTCTGAACAACGCTCACGCTGGCGGGGTGCCTTGCGCAGCGAAATAAAGGAGGAGCCCGAAGGGCGGGGGACATTCGCGGAGCAAGGTACCCCGTCGGCGGGAGCGCGCCCCGAACAAAACTGCCTCATAGGACAGCCAGCAACGCTTGCGAGGTGGCGTGCGCCCCGAACACCCCACCCTGCATGGTGATCATCTTCAGCGCCGCAAGATGATTGCCGTAGTCCGTCGCAGCCGTGCAGTCCGACAACAGCAGGCACTCGAACCCTCGGTCGTTGGCGTCACGCATCGTCGTGTGCACGCACACGTCGGTGGTAATGCCCGCAAGGATGATGTTCTC
Source organism: Variovorax sp. (assembly GCF_965279555.1). NCBI lineage: Bacteria > Pseudomonadati > Pseudomonadota > Betaproteobacteria > Burkholderiales > Comamonadaceae > Variovorax > Variovorax sp. The sequence continues at coordinate 4,836,052 of NZ_OZ257247.1, forward strand.
GATGCCGCGCGTACGCAGGATCAGCTCGAGATCCGTCGCATAGAACGAGCCCTTGCCAGGCTTGTCGATCACCACCTCGCCCGGCAGCGGCGCCAGCTCTGGAATGATTTTCCAGCCCGGCTCGCCGCGCACCAGAATGCGCCCGCACGGCCCGTCGTCGCCGATGCCCACGCCGTTCGCGCCGATCTGCCGCGAACGCCAGCGCTTGTTGGCCGGCAGGTCGCCGAGGTCGGGCCTATGCCCTTCGCGCGTGTGGATGATGTGATAGCCCAGCGGCCGCAGCGCCGCCAGCGTGCGCGCGATCGGCTTGATCGGCGCCTGCACCAGCGACAGGTCGTAGCCCATCACATCGACATACCCGCCCTTGCCGCAGAAGTCGGTCTGCATGTCGATGACGATGAGCGCAGTGTTGTCGGGCCGCAGCGCGCCGTTGTAGGGCCAGGCATAGGGCTCGGCGGCCACGTGGCGCTCGGTGGTGTTGGCGATGGTGGTGGTCATGGTCGTCATCCCGCGTAGTTGCGCTGCGGCGGCGCGAAGCCGCAACTCGTGCCGTCGGTCACCTTCACCTCGGCGCTCCACGGCAGCCTGTAGGTGCCTGCGGCCATGTCGTGCATGTAGGTGTAGGGGCAGTCCTGTGCGCCGCCCTTCACCGCAACGTAACCGCGGTGATAGAGCTGGTAGATGTTGTTCTCCACGCCCCAGCCGGTGCGGGCCTCGCGCACGAGGTCGGGGCGCAGCTCGGCGGTGATGATCTCGTCCACGCGGCCGCCGCCCTCGACCAGCACCGTGCCGTCGAAGTTGCAGAACATGCCCTCGCCCATCGAGTCGAAGCTGCCGTCGCTGCCGCACAGGCACACGCTCGCGGTGTATGCGAGATTGCAGAAGGCATTGGCCTGGTTGGTGATCTTCCACGCGTGGCGGATGGGCGCGGTGTAGCCGGCCGTGCGCAGGATGATGTCCGCGCCCTTGTACGCAGCCTCGCGCGCCATCTCGGGGAACATGCCGTCGTGGCAGATGATGAGCGACAGCTTGCTGCCGTTGGGGCCGTCGCACACCGGAATGCCGAGGTTGCCCGGCTCCCACGGCTCCACCGGCACCCACGGATGCAGCTTGCGGTAGTAGAGCCTGATCTCGCCGTGGTCGTCGATGATCAGGCCGCTGTTGTAGGGGTTGCCGCCGGGGTTGGCCTCCATGATGGAGAAGCAGCCCCAGATTCGGTGTTCGATGCAGGCCTGCCTGAAGGCCGCGACCTCGGGCCCATCGAGCGTGCACATGATCTCGGGGTTGGTGTCCATCGAGAGTCCGTGCAGCGCGTATTCCGGGAACACCACGAGGTCCATGGTCGACTGGTTGCGACGGGCCTTGCCCACCATCTCGCAGATGCGCTGCGTTTGTGCGGCGAGTTCGGCCGGCGTCTTCACGCTCGGCAGTTGCAGCTGCACCAGACCGACGACGACGCCGTGCGCCGATTTGTTGAGGCCTCCGAGACCGCTCATGACATTCAGCTCCTTGTGGACGAAAGTTCGCCGGGGCTGCCGACGGCCGCGCTGCCCGGCTTGCAGGTGAACACCAGGATCACCAGCGTGAGCACATAGGGCACGGTGTTGAAGAGGTGGTAGCCCCAGCCGATGCCGATGGATTGCAGCGCCGGGCCGATGGCGCCCGCGCCGCCGAAGAGCAGCGCCGCGCCAACACAGCGCAGCGGGCTCCAGCGCGCGAAGATCACGAGCGCGACGGCGATCAGGCCCTGCCCGCTGGAGATGCCCTCGTTCCAGCTGCCCGGATAGAACAGCGTGAGCGACGCACCACCGAGCCCCGCGATGAAACCGCCCGCCGTGGTGGCCGCGATGCGCAGGCCCGAGACCGAGTAGCCGAGCGCTCGCGTGGCCTGCGCCGAATCGCCGGCCATGCGCACCAGCAGGCCGGCACGCGTGCGCGCGAAGCCCCACCACAGCAGCACCGCGAGCGCCACGCCGATGGGCACCAGCGCGTTGAGCTGCAGTGCCGAGCGCACCACCGTGTTGTCGCTCCAGAAGCCCAGCGGAATCGCCGGGATCTGCGGTGCCTGCGGCTGGATGAGCGGCTTGCCGAGATAGAACGCGAGCCCCGTGCCCAGCAGCATCAGCGCGATGCCGGTGGCCACGTCGTTCACACGGTCGAGCGAGCACAGCAGGCCATGCAGCAATGCGAGCGCCGCGCCAGCCATCGCGCCGACCAGCACGCCCAGCCAGGCCGAATCGGTGAGGTACGCGCCGCCGAAAGCCGCCATGGCCGACAGCACCAGCACGCCCTCGAGGCCGAGGTTGATGCGTCCGGATTTTTCGGTGAGGCATTCGCCCAGGCTCACGAACAGGAACGGGGCGCCCACGCGCAGCGCGCCGCCGACGATGCCGGCCACCAGCGCGATCCATTGGTCGGCAGTCATGCGATGTAGCTCCTGTCGTAGTGCTTCGCCTCGGGCAGCATGCGGTCGCCGAACTTCTTCCAGTTGACCGTGCGCAATCCCTCGCTCGCGAGGATCAGCACGAAGGCGATGCCCTGCAGCACCAGCACCGATGCATCGGGCAGGCCGAGGCGCCGCTGCAGCAGGCTGCCCGCCGCGCCGAAGCCGCCGAACAAAATCGCCACCGGCACGATGGCAACCGGGTTGTGCCGCGCGATGAACGACACCAGGATGCCCGCGTAGCCGTAGCCCGCGATCAGCGAGGCGTTGGCGTTGGTGTGCACCGCCGCCACCTCGACCGCGCCCGCCAGCCCCGCGCACGCGCCGCCGAGTCCGCAGGCCGAAAGAATGAGCCGCGTGGCCGGCAGCCCCACCAGCTGCGCGGTGCGCGGGTTGCCGCCCACCACGCGCACCGAGAAGCCCGAGGCCGTGGCACGCAGCCACCAGCCGAGCCCCAGGCAGGCCACGACGCCGATCACCAGCCCCCAGTGCACGTCGGAACCGCCGATGCCGCCTATCAGCAGCCCGTCGTTCAATGCATGGGTCGAAGGCTTGTTCAGGCTCGCCGGGTCGCGCAGCGGCCCTTCGACCAGGTGCTTGAAGATGCCGATGGCGATGTAGGCCAGCAGCAGGCTGCTGATGGTTTCGTTGATGCCGCGAAACTGCCGCAGCCAGCCCGCGAGAACGATCCACACCGCACCGGCGATGGCGCCCGCAATGCACACGATCACCGTGCCGGCGGCATTGCCGGGCAGCGGCACCGCATGCGCCAGCGCCGCGCAGGCCAGCCCGCCCAGCACCAGCGCACCCTCGCCGCCGATGATGATGAGCCCCGCGCGCGCGGGCAACGCCACGCACAGCGCGGTGAGCATCAGCGGCGCGGCGCGCTGCAGCGTGTTCTGCCACGAGAACCAGTCGCCGAACGCGCCCTTGAACAGCGTGGCCCAGACCTCCACCGGATCGACGCCCGCGAAGGCCACCAGCAGGCCGAACACCAGCAGCGCCGCCGCGATGGCGAACACCGGCAGGGAGAACTCCTTGAGGACACTGCGCATGATGAAGCTCGCTTTCAGGCCAGGGCCGTCGCGGAACCGGCTTCGCCGGGCCGCTGACGGCGCCCCCTTGCAAAGGGGGTGGGCGAAGCGACACGCAGTGCGCGAAGCCTGGGGGATGTCATCCGATGCTTCCGACCACGCCCTCGACGAGGTAGTTCATCTTCTCGAGCTCCAGGTCGGTCTGCTTGAGCACCTTGCCGGCCGGCACCACGACCGCGCCCTTGTTGTCCTTGATGCCGTCCTTGAAGATGTCGAAGCTGCCCGCGATCATCTTCGCCTTGATGTCGTCGGCCTGCTTCTTCGCGGCATCCGGCACCATGGGGCCGTAGGCGGACATCTTCACGTAGCCTTCCTTCAGGCCGCCGCGCAGGAAGTTGGGATGCGGCTTGCCGGTTTGCGCGGCTTCGATGGCGGTCTTGTAGGCGGTGAGCCAGTTCCATTCGGCGCCGGTGAGGTACGCATTGGGTGCCAGCCTGGCCTGGCTCGCGTGGTAGCCGCAGACCATCTTGCCGCGCTTGGCTGCGGTCTCGACCACCACCTTGGGGCCGTCCACGTGCATGGTGAACACGTCGCAGCCCTGGTCGGCCAGGCTGTTGGTGGCTTCGGCCTCCTTCACCGCCATCGACCAGTCGCCCGTGAAGATCACGCTGCAGGTGATGTTCGGCTTGACCGAGCGCGCGCCCAGCGTGAAGGCGTTGATGTTGCGCAGCACCTGCGGAATGGGCTTGGCCGCGACGAAGGCGATCTTGTTGCTCTTCGTCATGTGCGCGGCGATCACGCCGTTGAGGTACTGGCACTCGTCGATGTAGCCGAAGAAGCTGCCGACGTTCTTCGGGTGCTTGCCCTCGGTCCAGAGGCCGCCGCAATGCGAGAAGCGCACGTCGGGGTACTTGGGGGCCACCGCGAGGATGTGCGGATCGAAGTAGCCGAACGACGTGGGAAACAGCAGCCCGGCGCCGTCCTGCGAGATCATGCCGGCCATGGTCTTCTGAACGGCGGCCGTCTCGGGCACGTTTTCTTCTTCCACCACCTTGATGCCGGGCAGCTTCTTGATCTCTGCGGCGGCCATGGCGTGTGCCTGGTTGTAGCCGTAGTCGTCGCGCGCACCGACGTAGATCACGCCGACGGTGAGCGGCTTGGGCTTGGCCTGCGCGCTGGCAAGGGCGCTCCAGCTTCCGAGCGATCCGGCGGCGCCCAGCGCGGCCAGGGTCTTGAGGGAATCGCGGCGATTGAGAGGGCTGGTCATGACGTACTCCGTTGCTGGAAAACAGGTTGAAGGACTGAAGGAAAAAGAAGTGCCTGGGGGTTCAGCCGAGCAGGCTGACGTGCGCCGAGACCACGCGCCAGCCCTCGGGCGTGCGCATCCAGGTCTGGCTCTGGCGGCCGGTGCGCTCGGCGCCTTCGCGGCGGAACTCGCAGTTTGCGGTGGCGAAGTCGCGCCCGTAGGTGGTGATGACGGTGACGAGCAGTTCGCGCGCAAGACCCTGCGAGGGGCGCGATGCGCGAAAGGCCCGGATCTCGTCGTAGCCGTAGAGGTTTTCGGTGGCGCCGTAGCGCAGCGTGGTCGGGCTGTTCCAGAACAGCTCGTCGAGCAACTCGACCTTGTTGTTCACCAGCGCATCCTCGTAACGGGCGAAGGCGGCCTGCACCTCGGCCAGCACGTCGGGCAGGTTGATGTCGCTTGCGTTCATGCGGGTGCTTTCTCCGAATTCAGTGCGGCGACGGGCGCATGCGCCACGCCCGCGGCTTCGAGTGCCGCGGCCACGCGCAACACGAGGTCTTCGCGCCAGGGCGCGGCGATCACCTGCACGCCGATCGGCAGGTTGGGCAGATCCGGCGGGTTGGCGTGGGCGCTCCAGACCGGCACCGCGCACACCGGCAGGCCGATGCATGAGAAGGGCTGGGTCAGCAGGCCCATGTTGGGCCGCACCGGCAGCACGTGGCCGTTGACCTCGAAGCTCTCCGCGCCGATCGGCGTGGCCGCGCTGGGCGTGGCCGGGGCCAGCAGGATGTCGTAGCGGGCGAACAGGCGCGCCACCGCCTCGGCATACACCCGGCGCACGCGCTGCGCGCGCGCCACCCAGGCGGCAGGCAGCAGCGCACCGGCCAGAAAGCGGTCGCGCGACAGCGGCTCGAAGTCGTGCGCGCGGCGGCGCAGGTCGTCCAGGTGCAGCGCGGCGCCTTCGGCGTTGGTGATGAGGAAGGCGGCGGCGCGCCCGGCCTCGACCAGCGGCAGTTCGACGCTGGCCTGCGAGACGCCCGAGCCCAGCGCATCGGCGACCAGATCGACGGCGGCCAGCGCCTGGGCGCCGGCGCGCTGGTGAAAGTAGCCGCCGAGCACGCCGATGCGCAGGCCTCGCGTGCCCTGCGCCAGCACGCCCGACACGGGTTCGACGGCACGCTGGGCGCAGCCGGGGTCGTGCGGGTGGCCCGCGTCCTCGGGCCCCTGCAGCGCGTCGTAGACCAGCGCCAGGTCGCGCGCCGAACGGGCGAAGGGGCCGAGATGGTCCAGGCTGGACACGAACGGAAAGCTCCCGGTGCGCGGCAGCCGCCCGAAGGTGGGCTTGAGGCCGAACACGCCGCACAGCGACGCGGGCACGCGGATCGATCCGTTGGTGTCGGAGCCCAGCGTGAGCGGCACCTGCCCGGCGGCCACCGCGGCGCCCGAGCCGCCCGACGAACCGCCCGCGATGCGTGTGAGGTCATGCGGGTTGCGCGTGGGGCCTTCATGGCTGTTCTCGGTGGTGAAGCCGTAGGCGTACTCGTCCATGTTGAGCGCGCCCACCAGTACGGCGCCTGCGCGCTCCAGCCGTCGCACCAGCGCGGCGTCGGCGCGTGCGGGTGCGGTCTGGCGCTCGATCTTCGAGCCCGCGAGCGTGGGCAGGCCGGCAATGTCGAACAGATTCTTCACCGCGAAGGGCACGCCGAGCAGCGGCAGTTCGCGGGTGCGCGCGCCGTTCGTCGACGCCAGCGAGGCATCGACCTGCGCCGCGCGGCGCAACGCGCGTTCGGCCAGCACTGCGGTGAAAGCGTTGACCTGGCCATCGGTGGCGTCCACACGCTCGAGGCTGGCCTGCACCAGCGCGGTGGCGCTCGCGGCGCCGGAGCGCACCGCTTCGGCCATGGCGGTCGCATCGCGCCCGAGCAGATCCGCTGCGGTCATGCTTCCTTCTCCTCGGGCTCCACTGGCAGGAAATGCACTGCCGGCTCGGCTGACATGGCCAGCGGTACCGACTCGACCAGCGCGGCAAACTCGGCCGCGAGCGCAAAGTAACGCAGCACGCCGGGGCGGTGCGCGGGCGACAGGGGCAACGCGAGCGCCGCGGCGGCGGCGTCGACATAGCTTTCGATCTGCGTGGGTGTCATGGTCGGCTCCTTGTGTCGATGCCCTACCGACGGACTTCGCGCTGGAAGATGTCGAGGCTGAGCTTTTTCATGGCCACGAAGCTCTCGGTGCTCAGCGTTTCCACGGTGCGCGGGCGGGCATCGCCATAACGCAAGATCTCGGCCACCCGGGTGGGCCGCTTGGTCAACAGCAGTACTTCGTCGGCCAGGTACACCGCCTCTTCGAGGTCGTGCGACACCAGCAGCATGGTGGTGCCGGTCTGCATGAACACCTGCTGCAGCTTCTCGCGGATGAAGAGGGTCATCTCGAAGTCGAGCGCCGAGAAAGGCTCGTCGAGAAACAGCACCTCGGGGTTGGGTGCGAGCGCACGCATGATCGACGCGGTCTGCTGCTGGCCGCCCGAGAGTTCGTAAGGAAAGCGCTTGAGGTCGAACTTCACGTCGAAGGACGCCACCAGCTCTTCCATGCGCCGGTCGACCTCGGCCTTGCTGCGCCCTTCGAGCTTCAGCGGATAGGCGATGTTGTCGATGGTGCGCATCCAAGGAAACATCGCCTCGCGGTAGTTCTGGAACACGTAGCCGATCTTGGTGTCCAAGCGCCGCTTGCCGTCGAACAGGATCTCGCCCGAATCGATGGGAATGAGCCCCGCGATCATGTTGATGAGCGTGGACTTGCCGCAGCCGTTGGGGCCGAACACCGAGACGATGGCGTGCTTGGGAATGTCGAGGTCGAAGTTCTCGTACAGCGGCCAGCCAGCGAAATACTTGGTGAGACCGCGGATGGTGATGTGCGTGCCGGCCGGGCCGGGCTTGAAGGCAGGCTTGGGCACGTCGGCGTACACCGGGCCGTTGAGGACGATGTCAGTTGAAGCTCGCATGGATGCGCTCCTGTTGGGGTCTTTGCGTGAGCTGACACGGAACCGGCTTTGCCGGGCCGCAGGCAGCGCCCCATCGCAGGGGGTTGGCGGCTACGCGCAGCGAGCAAGCCTGGGGGTGGTCCATCACCTTCCGCTCCAGTGCACGATGCGGCGTTCGGCAATGAGAAAGAGGATGTTGAGCGCATAGCCCAGCGCACCGGCCGCAAGAATGGCCGCGTACATGCTCTTCACGTTGAGCACCTGCTGCGCGTCGATGATGCGGTGGCCGAGCCCCGTGTCGGAGCCGATGAACATCTCGGCCACGATGACGATCACCAGTGCCATCGACACCGCTGAGCGCAGGCCGACGAAGCTGGGCTGCAGGCTTTCCCACACCAGCACGTCCTTGAAGATCTGCCAGCGCGAGGCGCCCATGACGCGCGCGGCCATCACGCGCTGCTTGCGTGCGTTGATGACGCCGTAGGCGCTGTTGAACACCACGATGAGCAGCGCGCCGAAGGCCGCGATGGCCACCTTGTTGACGTCGCTCACACCGAAGATCAGCAGGAACAGCGGGATGAGCGCTGACGACGGCGTGGAGCGGAAGAAGTCGATCAGGAACTCCACGCTGCGGTACGCCTTCTCGTTGCTGCCGAGCAGCACGCCCAGCGGCACGCCGACGGCCGCCGCGATGACGAAGGCCTGCACGGTGCGCCACACGGTCATGGCGAAGTCGGTGAGCAGCGGACCGCCGGCCAGGCCGGTGATGAGCGCGGCGATGGTGTCGGCGGGCGTGGGCAGCAATATCGGCTTGATGAAGCCGAGCCGCACCACCAGGTCCCACACGATGAACAGCACCACCGGGCCTATGAAGGGCAACATGCGGTCGCGCAGCGGCGGCCTGGGCGCGGCAGTAGCGGCACTGGCCGGCGGGGTCCACGGCGCGGCCGTGGTCGTGCTTGCTTCGGCCATGGTCTTCAAGCCTTGTAGAGCAGGCCGTCCACCGGCACCTTCTTCTCGAAGATGCCTTTCTCGGTGAACAGGTCGTAGAACTTCTGGAAGTACGCGACGTCGCTGGGCTTGAACTCGTTGTAGAGCATGTACGACGCGAGCGGCACTTCGGCCGTGAGCTTGCCTTCGATGGCGGTGTAGCCCTTCATGAACTGGCGTGCCTCGTCGGGCTTGGTTCGCACCAGCTCCACGCCGCGCGCATAGGCGGCGATGTATTTCTTCGCGATCTCGGGGTTCTTCTTGATGAACTCGGTGGTGAGGCTGGCTGCCCCGCCGTGCCACGGCGCCATCGGGTCGCCGAGGATGTACTTCGCGACCACGCCGGCCTCGATGACGCGCGTGGTGCCGTTCATGCGGCCCACGGTGCCGGTGGGCTCCAGCGTGTAGCAGGCGTCGACCTGCCCCGCGACCAGTGCGGCCACGTGCTGGCCGATGGGCAGTTCGCTCACGGCCGCGCCCTTGGCGCCCGCGCGCTCCAGCATGGTCTTGCACAGCGTGACGTTCTGTATGCCGGGGCCCGAGGCGACCTTCTTGCCGGCCAGCTCGGCCATGGTCTTGATGGGGCTGTCCTTGGCGACGATGAATTCGTCGAGCACGTATTTCGCGTTGCTCGGGTTGGTGCAGAAGATCTTGAAGAGGCCGGGCTGCGCGATCTCGCCGATGGCGAGGTTGGCCGAGCCGGTGCCGTTGGCGCTGCCGTCGCAGCGGCCGGCGAGCATGCCTTCCATCACCTGCTGCGCGCCGGCGAACTTGAGCGGCTCGACCTCGAGGCCGGCTTCCTTGAAGTAGCCCTTGTCGACCGCCGCGAAGAACGGCAGGCCGGCGGCCACGGGCCAGAAGCCGATGCGCAGCTTTGCCGCGCCCTGCGCACGCACGATGGCGGGCGCGGCCAGCACGGCCAGTCCGGCGGCGCCGGCCTGCAGCAGCTGGCGGCGGCTGCTGGTGCTGCTCGACGCGGGAGGTTTTTCTTGGTTGCTCATCGGAACTCCTGATCAGTTGGAACTCGGTGTGGCGCGGCTCGCGACGTATGCGCGCCAGCCGCCATGGAGGGTCACGTCCTGCGCGCCGGCCAGGGCGTGGCCCTCGCAGATGAAGCCTTTCACCCAGCTGCCGTCGGCCAGCTCGACGCTGCCCAGGCCCAGGGGCGGTGGAATGAGAGCGAGAAAGCTGCCGACCTGCGCCAGGGGCACGGCCCAGACTTCGAGCGCGATGGCGGCGCCTTCATCGCCTTCGACCACGCGCTGCAGGCCGGGCTTGGGCGGCACGGTGCCGGGCAGTGCGTAAAGGCGGTAGGAGGGCGAGGTCGTCGTGGCACGCAGCAGCGTCGCCCCGCGTTCAGTGAGCTGGCTGTTGAGCGGCATGCCCGAGAGATGCGCACCGACCACGGCGATGGGCAGGGTGCCCGCTTCTGGCGCAGCGAGACCCGGAATGGCGCGCGGCGCGGGCAGCGGCTCGTCGGTCGCGCCAAGCGCAAGCCCGGTGGCGTGGTGGTAGCGCTGGCCCAGGTCGGCCAGCGCGAGGTCGCTGCCGCACGGACCGATCAGCGTGATGCCGAAGGGCAGGCCATCCGCGCGCAGGCTGCTGGGCACGGAGAGCGCGGCGTAGTCGAGCAGGTTGACGAAATTGGTGTACGCGCCGAGGTTGCGGTTGAGCGCCACCGGGTCGGCGCGCATCTGCTCGCGGGTGTAGTGCGTGGGCGTGGTGGGCACGAGCAGCACGTCGATGTCGCGCCACATCGGCTCGACCTGCTGCGCGATGGCGCGCAGCCGCGTCTGGGCTTCGAACACGTCGGCGGCGGTGTAGTTGCGCCCGCTCGCGAGGATGCCGCGCACGGGCTCGATCACCTCGTCGCCGTGCGCATCGAAGAACTCGCGCACCGCGGCGTAGCGTTCGGCGACCAGCGCGCTTTCATAAAGCAGCGCGGCGGCCTCGGCGAGCGGGGCATAGGCGATGGTGACGGGCGAGCCGCCCATGGCCAGCAGGCGCGCGGTCGCGTCGTTGAACGCCCGTTCGGCGGCGGTGTCGCCGAAGAAGCTCAGCCTGTCGGGCACGCCGAAACGGAAGTGCGCGGGCAGCGGATTGCGGCTCAGGGGGATGTCGCGGGAGTACGGATCGCGCGCGTCGTGGCCGACAGCGGCGAGAAGCACGTCGACCGCGGTAGCGACGGTGCGCGCGAAGATCGAGACGCAGTCGGCGCTCTGCGCAGCGGGCACCACGCCGAAGGTGCTCAGCAGGCCACGCGACGGCTTGAGGCCGACGATGTTGTTGAGCCCGGCCGGCACGCGGCCCGAGCCTGCGGTGTCGGTGCCCAGCGCGAAATCGACCTCGCCGGTTGCCACCACATAGGCCGAGCCCGAGCTGGAGCCGCCCGAAACGTATCGCGCGTCGAAGGCGTTCGGCACCTCGCCGTAGGGCGAGCGCGTGCCGTTCAGGCCGCAGGCGAACTGGTCGAGATTGGTCTTGCCGGCCAGCGATGCACCGGCTTCGAGCAGGCGCTGCACCACGGCCGCGTGGGCCTGGGGCAGGCGGTCGAACGCCGGGCAGGCGGCCGTGGTGGGCACGCCAGCCACGTCGATGTTGTCCTTGACCGCAAAGCTCAGTCCGGCGAGCGGCAGGGCAAAGCCCAGGGCCTTGCCAGCCGCGGCGTCCGCCACGGGAGCCGCGAATTTCGCGATCCAGGCGGCAGCGGGCGATCCGCTTTTTCCGTTTTCTTCATGCACCATCATTAGGCATCCAAACATGTGTACAAGTTGAGATGCAAACGGCGTGCCAGCGGCTGCCGACGTCGCGCAGCCCGCTCGATAGGTATCAGCCGTTGGGTGTCATGTCGTGAAACACCGCGGAACCGGCTTTGCCGGGCCGCAGGTGTTGCCCCCTGCAAGGGGGTTGGCGCAGCGACACGAAGTGCGCGAAGCCTGGGGGTGAGCTATTTTCTTGCGTCGCGGTAGAGCTTCTCGACCTTCGGCAGGTTCGCCTCGAGCTTCGTGATGCGATCCGGCCCGCTCGGGTGCGTCGAAAGGAAGCTCAGGCTGCCCTGGTTCTTGGACGCCGCGGCCATCTTCTGCCACAGCGACACCGACGCCTTCGGGTCATAGCCTGCGCGCGCCGCGAGTTCCAGCCCCACGAGGTCGGCCTCGGTCTCGTCGCTGCGGCTGAACTTGAGGGTGATGAGCTGCGTGCCCGCGCGCGCCGCCAGGTCGCCCACCTGGCCCCAGCCGAGCATCTGCGCACCGAGGGAAAGCACCGCGCCGGTGCCCGCGCTCTTGGCCATGCGGGCGCGCGCGTGTTCGCGCAGCGCGTGGGCCATTTCGTGGCCCATGACCATCGCGACCTCGTCGTCGGTGAGCTTGAGCTGGTCGAGGATGCCGGTGAAGAAGGCGATCTTGCCGCCGGGCATGCAGAAGGCGTTGATCTGCTTGCTGCCGATCAGGTTGACCTCCCACTTCCAGCTGCGGGCGCGTGAATTCCACGGCGTGGCAAACGGAATGAGGCGGTTCGCGGTGGCGCGCAGGCGCTGCAACTGCGGGTTGTTGTCGCCGGCGAGCGCGCCCTTGGCGCGGGCCTGCTCGAGCAGCTGGCCGTATTGCTGAACGCCGGCCGCCTCGATCTTGTCGGCGGGCACGAGGTTGCGCGCCACCGATGCATTGCCCACGTCGACCTGCGCCAGCGCCGGGCCGCCCAATGCCGCGCCGGCCGCGGCCAGCAGGAAGGCGCGCCGGGGATTCCAGGGCGATGCCGCGGAAGGAAGGACGGAGCCGGCGGCGGTGCCGGAGGAAGAGCGCTCGCATCGTATGCACATAGGGGCCGGATCATAGGAACAAATGAAGACAAAGGGGCCGCCCGAGGGCCTGCGCCGCTCATGGACAATCCGGGCACATGTCCGCCTCGCCCGTCGAAACACCCACCACCCCCTCCCCGCCCTGGCGCGACGCCCTCAAGGTCTACCTGGAGCCCGCCACGCTGCGCATGCTGGCGCTGGGCTTCTCGGCCGGGTTGCCGCTGCTGCTGGTGCTGGGCACGCTGAGCTTTCGCCTGCGCGAGGCCGGCATCGACCGCACCACCATCGGCTACCTGAGCTGGGTCGGGCTGGCCTACGGCTTCAAGTGGGTCTGGGCGCCGCTGGTCGACCGACTGCCGCTGCCGCCGCTGACCACGCTGCTGGGGCGCCGGCGCGGCTGGCTGCTGCTGGCGCAGGGGCTGGTGATCACGGGGCTGGTCGGAATGGCGATGAACGACCCGCGCCTGGGGCTCACGCCGCTGATCTGGTGCGCGCTGCTGGTGGCCTTCGGCTCGGCCACGCAGGACATCGCACTCGACGCCTTCCGCATCGAATCGGCCGAGCCGCGCAAGCAGGCCGCAATGGCGGCCGCCTACCAGACGGGCTACCGCCTCGCGATGATCTGGGCCGGCGCCGGCGTGCTGTGGGTCGCGGCCTGGGCCGAGGTGGCGCCCGCCGTGGCGGCCACCGGCGCAGCCGCCTACCAGGACGGCGCCTGGAAGACCGCTTACCTGGTGATGGCGGCTTCGATGGCGGTGGGCGTGTTCACGGTGCTGCTGTCCCCCGAGCCGGTGCCGCGCCTGCTGCCCAAGGCCCGCAACGCGGCCGAGTGGCTGCGCAGCGCGCTGATCGAGCCCTTTGCCGACTTCATCGGCCGCTACAAATGGCACGCGGTGCTGATCCTCTCGCTGATCGCCGTCTACCGCATCAGCGACGTGGTGATGGGCATCATGGCCAACCCTTTCTACGTGGACATGGGCTTCACCAAGGACGAAGTGGCCACGGTCAGCAAGATCTACGGCGTGATCATGACGCTGGTGGGCGCCTTCGTGGGCGGCGTGCTGTCGATGCGCCTGGGCGTGATGCGGGTGCTGATGATGGGCGCGGTGCTCAGCGCGGCGAGCAACCTGCTCTATGCCTGGCTGGCGACGCGCGGGCACGACACCACGGCGCTGATCGCGGTGGTCTCGGCCGACAACCTGGCCGGCGGCATCGCCTCGGCGGCCTTCATCGCCTACCTTTCGAGCCTCACCAACATCAGCTACTCGGCCACGCAGTACGCGCTGTTCAGCTCGCTGATGCTGCTGCTGCCGAAGTTCATCGCCGGCTATTCGGGCGTCTTCGTCGACGCCTACGGCTACAGCAACTTCTTCGTCGCCACCGCGCTGCTGGGCGTGCCGGTGCTGGTGCTGGTGGCGCTGGCCTCGCGGCTCACGATCATCACAAGCCCGGCGGAGCGTCAATAGGGCACGGGCCTTATAGGAATCCGCCGACGCGGCGCGGCGCAGGCAACTGTTAGGCTGTTCCACGTTTACATTCGCTCTTCCATAATTGTTTCCAGTTGTCAGCGAGCCCGCAAAAGATCGTGCCGTCCCGAATCCCCCCTCTACAAATCAGCGCCTTCACGGCGACCTCGGCCGTCGGCGTCGGCAAGGAAGCGCTCGCTGACGCGCTGGCGCAGTCGCGCAGCGGCCTGCGCGCCAACGACTTCGGCGACGACCCGCTGCCCACGTGGATCGGCCGTGTCGACGGCGTGGAAGAAATCCGCCTGCCCGAATCGCTCGCCCAATGGGACTGCCGCAACAACCGGCTCGCTTGGCTGGGGCTGCATGCCGACGGCTTCATCGAGGCGGTGGCGGCTGCGCGCGAGAAGTACGGTGCATCGCGCATCGCGCTGATCCTGGGCACCTCGACCGCGAGCATCGGCGAGACCGAGCTGGCTTACACCCGGCTCGACGCCGACGGCATGTTCCCGCTCGACCAGCGCCGCGGCAACGTGCACACGCCGCATTCGCTGGCCATGTTCACGCAGCAGGTGCTGGGCATCAGCGGCCCGAGCGAGACCATTTCCACGGCCTGTTCCTCGAGCGCCAAGGTGTTCGCCTCGGCCGAGCGGATGATCCGCCTGGGCCTGGCCGACGCGGCCGTGGTCGGCGGCGCGGACACGCTGTGCGGCAGCGTGCTGTTCGGCTTCAACTCGCTCGAACTGGTGTCGAGCGAACCGTGCCGGCCCTTCGACGCAGGCCGCAAGGGCATCAGCCTGGGCGAGGCCGCGGGCTTCGCGCTGGTGGAACGCGTGCAGACCGGCACCGATGCGTCCCCGCTGCACCTGCTGGGCTACGGCGAGGCGAGCGACGCGCACCACATGTCGACGCCGCACCCCGGAGGCCTGGGCGCCGAACGCGCGCTCGACGAGGCGCTGGCGCGCGCCGGCCTCGCACCCGACGCCATCGACTACATCAACATGCACGGCACCGCGAGCCAGAAGAACGACGAAGTCGAAGGCGCGCTGGTGGCGCGCCGCTTCCCGGCGCGCACCCATGCCAGCTCGACCAAGGGCTTCATGGGCCACACGCTGGGCGCGGCGGGCATCGTCGAGGCCGTCATCAGCCTGCTGGCCATCGAGCGCGGCCTGATGCCTGGCACCGTCAACACCCACACGCTGGACGAAGGCTTCGGCCCGCAGATCAGGCTGGAGCCCGTGCGCGGCGAAGTGCGCTATGCCCTGAGCAACTCCTTCGGTTTCGGCGGCAACAACTGCTCGCTCGTATTCGGAAAAGCGGCATGAGCGAAATGAACCGAGCCCCCACGCCCCCCACCCTGTACATCGAAGGCCCGGCCTTCTGGACGCCGACGCTGCCGGGCTGGGAAGCCGCGCGCGCCGCTTTCCGCGGAGAAGGCACGCTGACCGATCCGCCGGCCAAGCGCCCGTCGCCGCAGGTGCTTGCCCCGGCCGAGCGCCGCCGCGCGCCCGACACCGTGGCGCTGGCGCTCGAAGTGGCGGCCGCGGCCATGGCCGCCTCCGGCCGCAATGCCGCCGACGTGCCCTGCCTCTTCACCTCGGCGCACGGCGACCTGTCGATCAACGACTACATGTGCAGCACCCTCGCGACCGAGCCAAAGATGCTGTCGCCCACCAAGTTCCACAACTCGGTGCACAACGCCGCCGTCGGCTACTGGACCATCGGCACGGGCTGCATGGCCGCCAGCAACGCCGTCTCGGCCTTCGAGCACAGCTTTGCCGCCGGCTTGTTCGAGGCGGCGGTGCAATGCGCCGCCGACCACGACCCGGTGCTGCTGGTGGGCTACGACACGCCCACGCTGGGCCCGCTGGTTTCCGTGACCGACAGCCGCGGCCTGCTGGCCGTGGCGCTGGTGGTGGCGCCCGAGCGCACCGAGCGCACGGTGGCATCGTTCGAATGGTCGCTGGAAGTCGATGCGGCCCCGAAGCCGACCGCGCCGCGCTCCGCCGCCGCGCGCACGCTGGTGGGCATCAATCCGATGGCAGACGCCCTGAGCCTGTTCGAGGCGCTGGCGCAGGCCGAAGGCAGCGCCGGCGTGCCGATCGACCTGCCGCTGTCGAGCGCGCTGGCCCTGCGGCTGCGGCTGAGCCCTGCGGCATGACGGCGCGCCCGTGCAGGCGGGCGGGCGACGAAACGAATCCATGGCGCCCATGAACAGCGGGCGGGGCGCCATGGTTTTCGCAGCGCGCAAGGTTGACAGGCCGGCGCGAGGTTTACCCAACTTTACGGAGCGTTCAAGCCCGCTTGCTCCCTGTGGACGACCATGAAGCGCATGAGCACCCCCCAACTCCTGATGATCGAAGACGACACCCGCCTGGCACACATGGTGGGCGAATACCTGACGCAGTCCGGTTTCGGCTTCAGCCACGCCGGTGACGGCGCCGCCGGCCTCGAGCAGCTGCAGCAGCACGCGCCCGACCTCGTGATCCTCGACCTGATGCTGCCCGACACCGACGGCCTGGAGGTATGCCGCCGCATCCGCGCGCTGCCAGGCCAGATTTCCAAGGTGTCGGTGCTGATGCTGACGGCCAAGGGCGACCCGATGGACCGCATCATCGGCCTGGAGATCGGCGCCGACGACTACCTGCCCAAGCCCTTCGAGCCGCGCGAGCTGCTGGCGCGCATCCGCGCGGTGCTGCGCCGCCGCAGCGAAAACGCCACCGAGGCCGAGGTGTCCACCGTGATGCGCTTCGGCACGCTGGAAATCGACCGCAATGCGCGCACCGTGTCGGTGGCCGGCGCGCAGGCCGACCTCACCTCTTATCAGTTCGACCTGCTGGTGGCCATGGCCGAGCGCGCGGGCCGCGTGCTCACGCGCGACCAGATCATGGAAGCCGTGCGCGGCCGCGAGCTGGAAGCCTTCGACCGCTCGATCGACGTGCACATGGGCCGCATCCGCGCCGCCATCGAGGTGGACGCCAAGAACCCGAAGCGCATCCTGACGGTGCGCGGCGTAGGCTACGTTTTCGCCAAGCAGCAAGACTGAAGCAATGTTTGCCCCCCGGCTTTTCACTCGCTTCGCTCCGTGTAATTCGCCACCCCCCATGGGGGAGGCGCGGCTCGCCTTGGGGCGGCCCGGCGGCGGCCGCATCGCGCCATGCTGAAGAAGCTGTATTCCCGCCACCTCTACGTGCGCATCTGGCTCGCGGTGGTGGGCGGCGTCGTCATCCTCACGCTGATGGCCAACTGGATCGTGCGCGAAGCGGCACAGGCCGAGCGCGAACGGCTGGCACCTGTGCCGCGCGAGGTGATCGTGCTCGACGCGCAGGACAAGAAGATCGGCACCGGCACCGCGCTGCGCGTGCCGGGCCAGGGGCTGGAGTTCGACGTGACGCTCAGCGACGGCAAGGACATCACGCTGCGCGTGGCGCCGCGCGAGCGGCCCACGGGTGCATCCGGCTTCGCGCCGTGGCGCACGCCCTTCGGCCTGGGCTGGATGATCGCGCTGGTGGGGGTGGCGGTGGCGCTGGGCGTCTACCCGATCGTGCGGCGCATCACGCAGCGGCTGGAATCGCTGCAGCGCGGCGTGCAGCGGTGGGGCGAAGGCGATCTTTCGGTGCGGGTGACCGAAGAAGGGCAAGACGAAGTGGCTGATCTCTCCAAACGATTCAACGCGTCGGCGCAACGCATCGAACAGCTGGTGCGTTCGCACAAGTCACTGCTGGCCAACGCATCGCACGAGCTGCGTTCGCCGCTCACCCGCATCCGCATGGGCCTGGAGCTGATGGGCGAGCGCCCGAGCGCCACGGCGCGCGAGGAAATCTCGCGCAACATCGGCGAGCTCGACCAGCTCATCGACGAAATCCTGCTGGCCAGCCGGCTCGACGCCAGCGAGGCCGACATGGGCACCATCGAGCCTGTCGACCTGACCGGCCTGGCGGCCGAGGAATGCGCGCAGGTGAATGCCGAGCTCGACCTGGCCGAAGGCACCGACAACGCGAACCTCACGGTGCCGGGCGTGTCGCGCCTGCTGCGCCGTGCCATCCGCAACCTGCTGGAAAACGCCCGCCGCTACGGCGCCGGCGAAATCGCGGTGGAACTGGGCAGCGCCAACGGCTTTGCCACGGTGCGCGTGAACGACCGCGGACCGGGCGTGCCGGCCGCGCTGCGCGAACGCATCTTCGAGCCTTTCTACCGGCTGCCCGGCGCCAGCGAGCGCAACGGAGGCGTCGGGCTGGGGCTGTCGCTGGTGAAGTCGATCGCCGAGCGGCACGGCGGCACGGTGCGCTGCGAAGACCGCCCGGGCGGCGGCGCGAGCTTCGTCATCCGCCTGCCCACCGCGCGCGGGCACTGAATCCATTGAGCCCGGCACGGCCGGGGCAAAGTCAGGTCGCGCTGGCGGGGGCCACCTAAAATCCCGCCCCTATGCAGAGATCGCACATCGTTCGGCCCGCGGCCATGTTCTGGGGGCTGGTGGTGTTCATGCCGGTCGGCGTCACCTACCTCTCGGCCCTCCTGTTGCTCGCCACGATGCTGGTGGCCGGCGGAGGGCGGGAGCGCCTGACGCGGCTTCGCGCCAATCCGCTGTGGTGGCCGGTCGTGGCCTACCTGGCCTGGATGCTGATCGTGCTGGCCATCAGGCCGCACTACCCCGAAACCCCCTCCAACCTTTTCCACGGGCTGCGCATCGGCCTGACGATGCTGATGGCGATGGCGCTCACGCGCGAGGAAGCCCTCTGGGCGCTGCGCGGCTTCCTGCTGATCGCGGCGCTCAACTTGCTGCTGGTCATCTTCTTCTACGCGGTCGGCGGCTTCCACATCTGGTCACCGCTGCGCGCGGTGGTCATGGAAGTGGGCAACAAGTCGATCAGCAACGCGCTGCTGTTCAGCGTGGTGGCGTCCACGGCGGCGGTCTGGGGCATCGCGCAGATCGCGGCGCACCGTCCGCTGCGCGCCATTCCCGCCTTCGTGCTGGTGCTCGGGCTGGGCCTGGTGGTGGCCTTGCCGCTGACCTCGCGCACCTCGGTGCTCGCGCTGCTGCTGGTGATTCCGGCGGTGTGCGTCCACCAGTGGCGCAGCCACCTGAAGATGCTGGTGGGCGCGCTGGTGCTCGGCACCGTGGTGCTCGGCACCGGGCTCTACCAGCTGCCGCAGCTGCAGAAGAAGGTCGAGACCGGCGTGCAGGAACTCGAAGAGGCGCAGGCCGGCGCCGTCTTCAAGGGCAGCTGGGTCATCCGCTACTACATGTACCGCGACACCGGCCTCATGATCGCCGACCGCCCGCTCGCGGGCTGGGGCATCGGCGGCTGGACCGAGCAGTGGCACAAGCGCGGCCCCGCGCTCTTCGCCGACTCGAACATGCCGCACAACGACTTCCTGTGGGTGGGCGCGCAAGGAGGCGTGCCCGCGCTGCTCAGCTTGCTGGTCATCATGATGGCCGCCGTATGGCAGGCGTGGAAACGGCCGGACATGGCCGGCCGCTACGCGCTGGGCGCCACGCTGATCGCGCTCATCGCGTCGAGCGTCAACTCGGCGTTGCGCGACGCGCAGATCGGCCTGGCGCTGCTGTGGATCGCGATGATCTACCTGCGGCTGGCGCAGGAAAGACAAGACCCGGATCCGTGGCGCGGCCTGTGGCCGCGGCGCCGCGAGAAAGAAACCGCCCCTCAGGCTGGCTGAAGGGCGGTGGCGTCGGCTCGGCTCAGTGCCGCGACGACACCGTTTCGCCGGCCTTCAGGCGGTACACCGTGCCGCAGTACGGGCACTTGGCTTCGCCGGTGCGCGCCACGTCGAGGTAGACCTTCGGGTGGCTGTTCCAGAGCTTCATGTCGGCCTTGGGGCTGGGGCAGAACACGCCGCCCTGATGATTGAGCTCCTTGGCCAGGAGTTCGACGACTGCATTGGTGGACATGGGTTCTTTCAGACTTTCGTGAGCCAGTGGGCGTATTTGGGGTTCTTGCCGTTCACGATGTCGAAGAAGGCAGACTGGATTTTCTCGGTGATCGGGCCACGGGCGCCGCCGTCGCCGCGGTTGCCGATCTCGACGCGGTCGAGTTCGCGGATGGGCGTCACTTCAGCGGCGGTGCCGGTGAAGAAGGCCTCGTCGGCAATGTAGACCTCGTCGCGCGTGATGCGCTTTTGCACCAGCTCCAGGCCCAGGTCCTTGCAAACGTGCAGGATGGTGTTGCGCGTGATGCCGTTGAGCGCGCCGGCCGACAGGTCGGGCGTGTACACCACGCCGCCCTTGACCACGAAGATGTTCTCGCCCGCGCCTTCCGACACGAAGCCGCTCGCGTCGAGCAGCAGCGCTTCGTCGTAGCCGTCGTCCAGGGCTTCCATGTTGGCCAGGATCGAGTTGGTGTAGTTGCTCACCGTCTTGGCCTGCGTCATCGTGATGTTGACGTGGTGGCGGGTGTAGCTGGAGGTCTTCACGCGGATGCCGCGCTTCATGCCTTCTTCGCCCAGGTAGGCGCCCCAGGACCAGGCCGCGACCATGGCGTGGATCTTGTTGCCCTTGGGGCTCACGCCCAGCTTCTCGGAGCCGATCCAGATAAGGGGGCGCAGGTAGCAGCTTTCGAGCTTGTTCTCGCGAACCACCTGTTTCTGGGCCTCGTTGAGCTGTTCCTGCGTGAACGGGATCTTCATGCGCAGGATCTTGGCGCTGTTGAACAGGCGCTCGGTGTGCTCGGCCAGGCGAAAGATCGAGGTGCCGCCGTCCGCCGTCTTGTAGGCGCGTACGCCCTCGAAGGCGCCGCAACCGTAGTGCAGCGTGTGGCTCAGCACGTGGATCTTGGCGTCGCGCCAGTCCACGAGTTCGCCGTCCATCCAGATCTTGCCGTCACGGTCGTCCAGCGAGGGGGGGATCGAGCTCATTTCCTGATTCCTTTGGGAGCGATGGGGGAAGTCGCAAAAGCTTTCGATTTTACGGCCGGCCCCGGAACGGGGTGCCCGACAATGGCCGGTTGTCCAAACCAGTGGAAAAAGGGTTTCCGTGTCCGTATTCAAGAACGTCATCGTCTATCGCATCGAACCTGCCTGGTCCCAAACACTGGCCGAGGCGGAAGAAGGGCTCGGCAAGCAGCGCTTCGTGCCCTGCGGCCCCTCGCAGGAAAAGTCCGCCGGCTGGGTCGAGCCCCGCGGCGAGGCCAACGGCCCGCTGGTCGAATCCATCGACGGCCAGTGGCTGGTCGAATACATGATCGAGAGCAAGCAGGTGCCCGGCTCCGTGGTGCGCCGCAAGCTCGACGAGCGCTGCGCCAGCATCGAGGCCACCACCGGCCGCAAGCCCGGCAAGAAGGAAAAGAAAGAGCTCAAGGAAGACATCACGCTCGAGCTGCTGCCGATGGCCTTCACCCGCAGCGCGCGCGTGACGGTGTGGATCGACAAGGCGGAGAACCGCCTGGTCATCAACAGCGGCAATGCATCGCGCGCCGACGAGGTCGTCACCAGCCTCGTGAAGTCGCTCGACGGCTTCGCGGTGGCCCTCATCAACACCCAGATCGAGCCGGCTGCGGCCATGGCCAACTGGCTGCTGACGCAGGAGCCGCCGGCCGGCTTCACCATCGACCGCGAGTGCGAGCTCAAGGCCTCCGACGACTCCAAGGCCGTGGTGCGCTACGCCAAGCACCCGCTGGACATCGACGAAGTCAAGCAGCACATCACCGACGGCAAGCGCCCCACGCGGCTCGCGCTGACCTGGGACGACCGCGTGTCCTTCGAGCTCACGCACGGCCTGCTGATCCGCAAGATCACCTTCCTCGAAGGCACGGGCGACGGCGCCGCCGGCGGCAAGAAGGAAGACAACTTCGACGCCGACGTGGCCATCGCCACGGGCGAACTGGGCCAGTTGGTGCCGGCGCTGCTCGATGCGCTGGGCGGCGAGGCGGCGTTCTCGGCCGCGCCGCCGGACGACACGGTGAAGCCTGCAACCGCACCTGCAGCAGCACCCGCCACGACGGCACCGGCAGACGCAGCAGACGCGGCCGAGGAAGAAGACGCGCCTTTCTGACGCGGCGCGCAAAGCTCAGGCGACCAGGTAGGTCTGCGCGAGGCGCACCCAGCAGGCGGCTCCCAGCGGCAGCACCTGGTCGTTGAAGTCGTAGCCGGGGTTGTGCACCATGCAGCCTCCGAACTCGCCCTCCCCGTTGCCGAGCAGCAGATAGCAGCCCGGCAGCGCGTCGAGCATCCACGCGAAGTCCTCGCTGCCCGCGAAGCCGCGGGGCACCTGCGTGAGCACGCTCGCCTCGCCCACGATCTCGGTGCACACCTGCGCCATCAGCCGCGTCTCGGCCGCGGTGTTGACCACCGGCGGCACCAGCCGGCGGTAGTCGATCTCGGCCTCCACGCCGTGCGCCTGCGCGGTGAGGCTCACGATCTCGCGGATGCGCTGCTCGACCAGCGCGCGCGTCTCGGGCCGCGCCGCGCGCACGTTCAGGCCCAGCGTCACCGATTGCGGAATCACGTTGTGCGTGGCGCCGCCGCGGATGAAGCCGACCGACACCACCGCCGTGTCGTCGGGCGCCACGTTGCGCGCCACCACGGTCTGCAGCGCCGTCACCACCGCAGCGGCTGCGGCCACCGGGTCACGCGCGCGGTGCGGCATGGCGCCGTGCCCGCCCACGCCCTTGATGGTGACGTCGGCCACGTCGGACGACAGCGTGACCGGGCCCTCCACCGCCAGCACCGTGCCCACCGGCACGCCGGGCGCGTTGTGCAGCGCGTACACCGCATCGCAGGGGAAGCGCTCGAACAGGCCGTCTTCGATCATCGCGCGCGCGCCGCAGAGGTTTTCCTCGTCGGGCTGGAAGATCAGGTTCAGCGTGCCGTCGAAGCTGCGCGCCGCCGCCAGCGCCTTGGCCGCGGCCAGCAGGATGGCGGTGTGGCCGTCGTGCCCGCAGGCGTGCATGCGGCCGGGGTTGCGGCTCGCATACGGCAGGCCCGTGGCCTCGACGATGGGCAGCGCGTCCATGTCGGCGCGGATGCCGAGGCGGCGCGTGCCGCTGCCGAGCCTGAGCTGCGCCACGATGCCGGTCTTGCCGATGCCCGTGTGCACCTCGTAGCCCCAGCTGCGCAGCAGGTTGGCCACCAGTTCGCTGGTGGCGCTCACCTCGAAGCCCAGCTCGGGGTTGGCGTGGATCCGGCGGCGGATGTCGACGAAGGCCTGCGTGTCGATGTCGGCCTGCGGGAGCAGCCGGGACAGCAGCCTGTTGGTCTGGGGGCTGAGTTCGCGTGTCATTTGAAGGAAGTCGTTGTTTCGTGGGGAGGGTCAATCGGCCTTGTGCTCGCGCAGGCTCAGCAGCGCGCCGAGGCTCAGCAGCCCGCAGGCCATCATGTAGAAGGCCGGCGCCATCGGGTTGCCGGTGCTGGCGAGCAGCCAGGTCACGATGAACTGCGACGAGCCGCCGAACACCGTCACGCCGATGCTGTAGACCACCGAGATGCCGCTGGCGCGCACGCCGGCCGGCAGCATCTCCAGCAGCATCAGGAACATCGGCGTGGTGCCGATGTTCACGCTCGC
Organism: Variovorax sp.; assembly: GCF_965279555.1. Taxonomy (NCBI): domain Bacteria; kingdom Pseudomonadati; phylum Pseudomonadota; class Betaproteobacteria; order Burkholderiales; family Comamonadaceae; genus Variovorax; species Variovorax sp. The sequence goes on from NZ_OZ257247.1 coordinate 4,859,521, forward strand.
CGTGAGCAGCGCCGACAGGCACAGCACCAGCGGCACGCTCGGGTAGTGGCTGATCAGCCAGAACGCGGGGTACACCGCGACCACGCTGAACAGCAGCGAGCCGACGACCAGCGGCTTGCGCGCCGGCAGCCGGTCGGCCAGCCGGCCCGCCACCAGCGACACCACGAACAGCGTGATGCCGGTGACGCAGCCCGACAGCAGCGACAGCGACGGCGGCATGTGCAGCACGCGGATCATGTAGGTGGGCATGAAGAACACCACGAGGTACATCGTCGCCGTGCCCGCCGTGGTGGCCAGGATGCCCTTGAGCACAAGGCCGCCGTGGTTGCGCATCAGCCGCCCGATGGGGCTGGACTCGTGGCTGTCGGCAACGTGCGTTTCCTCCAGCTGCGAGCGGATGTACAGGCCCACCGGCGCGATCAGCAGGCCAAGCAGGAACGGCAGGCGCCAGCCCCAGCTTTCGAGCGAAGCCTGCGGCAGCGCCGCATACAGCGCCGCGCCGGTGAGCGCGCCCAGCAGCGCCGACACGCCCTGGCTCGCGAGCTGCCAGCTCACGCGGAAGCCCCGGCCCTTCACGCCGCCGGACTCCATCAGCATCGAGGTGGCCGCGCCCACTTCGCCGCCGAGCGAGAAGCCCTGCAGCAGCCGGCCCGCCACGATCATCAGCGAGCCGAACACGCCGGCCGAGGCATAGCTGGGCGCCAGCGCGATGCACAGCGTGCCGAGCACCATGAGGCCGATGGTCAGCGTCATAGCAGCCTTGCGGCCCTTGCGGTCGGCGTAGTTGCCGATGATCACGCCGCCCAGCGGGCGCATCACGAAGCCGATGCCGAAGGTGGCCACCGCCAGCAACAGCGAGCCGTAGGGGCTGTCGGAGGGAAAGAACAGCTTGCCGATCAGCAGCGCGAAGAAGCTGTAGACGGTGAAGTCGTACATCTCCAGCGCGTTGCCCAGCGAGCAGGCGGCGATCAGGCGGAACTGGCTCTGCTTTCCCTTGCCTTGCACGGTGGTGGCCGGTGAAGGGGCCCGGATCGGGCTTGCGGGCAATGCGGCTTCGCTCATCTAATGTCACTCCACGAACAGGTTGCTGGGGGTCGGACCGGCCCCTTGGCGGCGGAGTATTCAGGCAAAGCGCCCTGGCAAAGAATCACAAATTTTCATGCTGATAACCAAATGGCATCCCCGTCATAAACAGGCACGAGAAGCCATCGGGACAACCACCAAGACGCACTTTTCCGTGAGACCGGCACCACGATGAAGCTGCAACAGTTGCGCGTCCTGCTGGCGGTGGCACAGCACGGCAGCATCCACGAGGCCTCGCGCAGCCTGCACACCACGCAGCCCGCGCTTTCGAAGACCATCTCCGAGCTGGAGCGCGAACTGGGCGTGACGCTGATGTCGCGCTCCACGCGCGGCGTGAGCCTCACGCCCTACGGCGTGGCGCTGGTCAAGCGCGCGAGCCTGGTCGAGCAGGAACTGCGGCACGCGCTCGAAGACATCGAGGCGATCCGCGGGCACGACGAGGGACAGTTGCACATCGGCTTCACCGCGGTAGCGTCGAGCGGGCCGCTGCCCGACGCGATGGCGTCGTTCCGCCAGCGCTTTCCCAACGTGACGATGCGCGGCTTCGAGATGCGCCCGCAGCAGATCTTCGAGGGCCTGCGCGAGGGCCGGCTCGACCTGGGGCTGATCTCCACCTGCAACGGGCCGGGCACCGGCGCCTTCCAGTGGGAGCCGCTGTTCTCGGTGGCAATGCACCTGTCGGTGCGCGCCGGCCACCCGCTGCGGCGCGTGCGCCGGCTGCAGCCGCTGTTGGACGCCGACTGGCTGGTGCTGGACCCGGTCGACGACGCCGGCAGCCCGCTGGTGAGCATGATGAACATGCACGGGCTGCAGATGCCCCGGCGCATGGTGCACAGCGCGTCGAACCTGCTGGGGCTGCAGTTGGCCACCCAGACCGACCTGATCAGCATGTGGTCGGACTTCGTGTTCCACGGCGCCGGGCCGCTGCGGCTGCAGCCCGGCCTGCTCGAGAAGCTGCCGATCACCGACGAGGTGCCGGACTTCGACGTGTTCCTGGTCTACCGATCGGCAGACCTCATGACGCACGTGTGCGCAGAGTTCGTGAAAGAGGCGCGCCACCACGCCAAGGCCAATCCGCCGTGGCGGCAGCCCAAGCGCAAGGGGAGCGCGGGAGCCTAGGGGGTCAGGCCGCGGGAGTGGCGCCGTCTTCGCCGTCGACCGGGTTCTCGGGCCGCGTCATGGACCAGCTCTGCAGCTTGCCGCCGTTGAACACCGCATCCACGTACGAGCCGCCGCCATCGGTCCAGCGGTACACCTCGGGCTGCGTGTCCTTGGGCGAGCGCAGTTCGCCGAGGGCGCGGGTCATGGCAATGACGTGCATCAGCGTCGCGTTCGGCTTGAGCTTGGCATTGAGCATCACCGCGCTGCCGACGTAACCCACCGGCCGCTCGGCCGCGCGCTTGAGCACTTGCATCGCCCGGTTGAAGTGCAGCAGCAGGAACATCACGATCGCGCCGCCGGCCAGGGCGACGCCGCCCCAGCCACCGCTGCGCCAGGCCAGCCCGAGAACGACGATGGCGCCCACGGGCACCAGAAATTTCTTGAAATTCATGGCGCGCATTGTCGCCGCCAAGCCGGGGGTGTCGGGCAAAAGGCCTCAGGCCGGGGCCGCACAGGCCGATGCGGTAGCCGCCCTGGCTACCGCCAGGCGCGCAAGGCGGTACTCGCCGCGAAAAGCGCTCCCCGCGACGGGCAGAGCCGGCACATTTCACCGCACGGGCATCTGCCCGGGCCACTGAAAAGCATATGAACATTCCGCGCTCCGTCACTTTCGTTCGTCTCACGCTCGTCACCGCGCTCGCGGGCACCGCGCTCAGCGGCTGCTACGTGGTACCGCTCGGCCAGCCCGCACCCGTGGCGCCGCCCTCGCAGGTGTACGCGGTGCCGCCGGGCCCGGTCGCACAGACCTTCAGCGCGCGGCTGTACCCGTCGAATGCCGAAGCCGCGCGCTACGGGACCATCGCCGGCACCGTGACCAACGACATGAACGGCCGCGGCCACTTCAGCGCGCAGATCGGCAATGAACAGTTTCAGGGAGAGGCAACACGGGTCGCGGGCTCACGGGGAGCAGGCCTGGCGAATGCCGCCGGCAGCCGCGGCGGCAACCTGAGTTGCCAGTACACGATGAACTCGGCCACGTTGGGCAGCGGTCAATGCGTGCTCAACGGCGGACCGGCGTTCACGATGCACATCGGGGGGTAGGGAGGGTAGGCCCGGCGCGCCTCGCTGGCGCGCCGGGCGCTTTTTTCCGGCGGCCCCGCCGGATCAGTCGAGGCGGCGGACCACGTCCATCGCCTCTTCGATGCGTTCGACGGCGTGGATCGTCAAACCTTCGATCTCTTTCGTGCCCTTGCGCGGCGCATTGGCCTTGGGCACCACAGCCACGCTGAAGCCCAGCTTGGCGGCCTCGCGCAGGCGCTCCTGCCCGCGCGGCGCGGGGCGCACCTCGCCGGCCAGGCCCACTTCTCCGAATGCGATGAAGCCCTTGGGCATCGGCTTGCCGCGCAGGCTGGAGGTGATGGCCAGCATCACGGCCAGGTCGGCCGCCGGTTCGCTGATGCGCACACCGCCCACCGCATTGACGAACACGTCCTGGTCCATGCAGGCCACGCCGGCGTGGCGGTGCAGCACCGCCAGCAGCATGGCCAGACGGTCGCGGTCCAGGCCCACCGACAGGCGGCGCGGGCTCGGGCCGCCGTTGTCTACCAGCGCCTGGATCTCCACCAGCATCGGCCGCGTGCCTTCGAGCGTGACCAGCACCACGCTGCCGGGCACCGGCTCGGCATGCTGGCTCAGGAAGATGGCGCTGGGGTTGGTCACACCTTTGAGGCCACGTTCGGTCATGGCGAACACGCCGATCTCGTTGACCGCGCCGAAGCGGTTCTTGATGGCGCGCACGAGGCGGAAGCTCGAATGCGTGTCACCTTCGAAGTACAGCACCGTGTCGACCATGTGCTCCAGCACGCGCGGGCCGGCCAGCGCGCCTTCTTTCGTGACGTGGCCCACCAGCACCACTGCCGTGCCGCTGGTCTTGGCAAAGCGCGTGAGATGGGCCGCGCATTCGCGCACCTGCGCCACGGAACCGGGCGCGGAGGTGAGCTGGTCGGAGTACACCGTCTGGATCGAGTCGATCACCGCGATGGCCGGGCGCGTGGCGTCGAGCGTGGCGACGATTTTTTCGAGCTGGATCTCGGCCAGCACCTGCACCTGCGAGTGGTCGAGTCCCAGCCGCTTGGAGCGCAGCGCGACCTGCGAGCCGCTTTCTTCACCCGTCACGTAAAGCGCGTTCTGCCCCGCCCGCTGCAGCGCATCGACCGCCTGCAGCAGCAGCGTCGACTTGCCGATGCCCGGGTCGCCGCCGATCAGCGTGACGCCGCCGGAGACGATGCCGCCGCCGAGCACGCGGTCGAGTTCGTCGAGCCCGGTGGGCGTGCGCGCGACATCGGTCGCCTCGATTTCCGACAGCGTGGCGAGCTCCGACGCCCCCGCGAGCGACGCGAACTGCGTGCCGAAGCGATTGTTGGCCGTGCCGCCGCCGGCGGGGCCCGCGACCTGTTCAATGAGTGTGTTCCAGGCGCCGCAGCTCGGGCATTTGCCGAGCCATTTGGGGCTGGTGCCGCCGCATTCACTGCAGACGAAAGTTGTTTTGTCCTTGGCCATCCTTCGAGTTTAGGTGGCCGGACAGTCGATGCTCAGTCGTTCGCCTGGAAGTTCACCGCCTTCATGATCGCCGCCCAGCGCGCCGTGTCCTCGCGCATTGTCTTCAGCAGTGTCTCGGGGCCGTCGCCCACCGGGTACATGCCGTTCTGGAGCAATTGCTGGCGCACCTCGCGCGAGTTCACGGCGCGCATGAATTCGGCGCGCAGCTGGTCTACCACCGGCTTGGGCGTCTTCACCGGCGCGTAGTAGGCGAACCATGCGGTAGCGACCACGTCCTTCAGGCCGTCCTCCACGAAAGTAGGCACGGCGGGCATCAGCGGCGAGCGCTTCTCGCCGCTGGTGGCGATCACCTTGACGCGGCCGCTCGGCAACATCTGCAGCGCACCACCCACGGTGTCGAAGTAGGCCGGTACGGTGCCTCCCATCACGTCCTGGCGTGCCGGCGTGGAGCCGCGATATGGCACGTGCACCATCGACAGGCCGGTAGCGCGGTTGAGCATCTCGCCGAGGAAATGCGAAGGCGTGCCCGCGCCGTACGACGCGAAACTCGCACCGCCTGGCTGCTTCCTGGCCCAGGCGATGAACTCGGACAGCGTGCTGGCCGGCACGTCCTTGTGCACCACCAGCGCGAGCTCGAAGCGCGCCGCGTTGACGATAGGCTGGAAATCCTTGATCGGGTCGTACGACAGATTCCTGTAGGCGCTCGGGAACATGGTCATCATGCTGGCCGTGCCCAGGAGCAACGTGCGGCCATCGGGCGCCGCGGTCTTCACGGCTTCGACCGCAATGCGCCCGGCGGCGCCGGAACGGTTGTCGACGATGAGCGGGCCGAGCGAGTCGCGCACTTCCTGCGCGATGGCCCGCGTAAGCACGTCCTGCGTGCCGCCGGCGGGCACGCCTATCAGCACGCGAATGGGGGTTCCCGGCGCGATCGCCGGTTGCGCCTGCTGCGCCCATGCCGCGGTGGCAAGCGGCGCGAGGGCCACGCCGCCGAGCGTGGCGAGCACGCTGCGGCGCCTCGGGTGATACAGGGGCTGTGGGATTGCTCTCATCCGTCTTGTCTCCGTTGTCGTCGGCTCTGAGTCTGCTGCAATGGGCGCGGCCACTGTAGAGCGCCGACAATTGATTCATCAAATCAATCATCGCCGGGACAAACCCTATGCACGCACCGCCGCGCACGCTCGACGACCTGCTGCTCTACCGCACCAGCCGGCTGCTTTCGGTGGCGGGCAGCCTGGTGATCCGGCTGTGCGAAGGGCGCTTCGGCATCACGCGGCGCGAATGGCGGCTCATCGCCACGCTCGCGGGCCACGGTGCGCTGGGCTCGTCGCAACTGGCAGAGCAAGCGCAGCTCGACCGGGCGCGCACGTCGCGCGCGGTGACTTCGCTGGTCGGCAAGGGGCTTGTTTCGCGCGAGCAGCCCGCGGGCGACCGGCGGCACGTGCTTCTCAGCCTCACCGCACCGGGCAGGAAGCTCCACGCGCAGCTCTATCCGCTGGTTTCGTCAATCAACGCAGAACTGCTGGACGCGCTGAAGGCCGACGAGGTGGCGCTGCTCGACGACATGCTGCAGCGCCTGCACGCGCGCGGCGAGGCGATGGTCGCAGCCGCGGCCGACCTGCCCAGGGCCGACCGGCGCCGCCGCGAAGCATCCGCCGCGCGCTGAAGCGCCGCGGTGCACAGCGGCGGCAGGCGCGCAGGCTGCACGCCTCATCCGTGCATACCCTAGGTTTTCGAATCGGGGGGAACCAGCCACTAGGAAAGCTCCGACGAATCATTTAACATGTTAAGTAATTTCGGAAGAGACAAGCCTTGAGCACGACATTCACGCACCGCAATTTGCCGCGCCTGCTGCTGCAGGCCCGCGAAGCCGTGATGGCACACACCCGGCCCAGCCTGCGCGAGCACGCCCTGTCCGACCAGCAATGGCGCGTACTGCGCGTGCTGGGCGAACACGGCGCGGTCGACACCGGCAGGGTCGCGCGCGAGGCCTTCATCCTCGGCCCCAGCCTTACCGGCGTGCTCGCGCGCATGGAGCGAGACAACCTCATCACCCGCGCCCGCGACCCGGCCGACCAGCGCCGCACCGTGGTCGAAGCCACACCGCACGGCATGAAGCTGGTGAAGCGGCTGTCGACCAGCATCGAGGCGCACTACGAGTGGATGGAAAAGTCGCTCGGCAAGGCCAGGCTCACGCAGCTCTACGGGCTGCTCGACGAACTGATCGCACTGGAGCAACCCTCGCCATGAGTACTCCCCATTTCCTGCCCACGGGCACGGTGTACGGCACGCTGCTGAACTTCCGCGCCGAAGTCGAGGCGCTAGCGCCGCAGATGACCCAGCCGCCCTACAAGGCACCGCCGAAGGCGCCCGTGCTCTATGTGAAGACGGCCAACACCTGGAGCCCGCACGGCAGCGCCATCACCGTGCCTGCAGCGGTGCCCGAGGTGGAGATCGGCGCCAGCATCGGCATGGTGATCGGCGCCGAAGGGGACGTCGAAGGCTTCGTGCTGATGAACGACCTATCGATTCCGCATGCCAGCTTCTTCCGGCCGCCGGTGAAGTTCAAGTGCGTCGACGGCTTCCTCGGCATCGGCCCGGCGCTGCGCGATGCGCAAGAGGTGGCAGACCCCGCCAACTTCCGCGTCGAGGTCCGCATCAACGGCGAGCTGAAGCAGTCGATCGACTTCTCTCGACTCGTGCGCCCCGCTCGACAGCTGCTGGCCGACGTCGGCGATTTCATGACGCTCGCGCATGGCGACGTGCTGATGCTGGGCTGCGGCCCGGGCCGCCCGCTGGCGCGCGCCGGCGACCGCATCGACATTTCCGCGCCGGGCTTCGAGACCCTGAGCAACACGCTGGTGAAGGAAGCCGCATGAAGCACGCACGCGTCATCTTCGAGGGCCGCGAACACACCGGCACCGCCTACGAACTGAACGGCCAGCAAGACGCCGCCGTGCGCCTGGAAGACGGCCGCATCGTGCCGCAGGAACAACTCACCTGGCTGCCGCCGCTCGCGCCCACGGCGCGCCCGCGCACCATCCTCGCGCTGGGCCTCAACTACGCCGACCACGCCAAGGAACTCGAGTTCAAGGCGCCCGAGGAACCGCTGGTTTTCGTCAAGGGACAGAGCGCGCTCATCGGCCACCGCCAGCGCACGCATCGCCCGGCCGACGTGCAGTTCATGCACTACGAATGCGAGCTGGCCATCGTGGTCGGCAAGACCGCCAGGAACGTGAAGCGCGACGACGCCTGCGACTTCATCGGCGGCTACACCGTGGCCAACGACTACGCCATTCGCGACTACCTCGAGAACTGGTACCGCCCCAACCTGCGCGTGAAGAACCGTGACACCTGCACGCCGCTGGGCCCGTGGTTCGTCGATGCGGCCGACGTGCCCGACCCGATGGCGCTCGCGCTGCGCACCACCGTCAACGGCACGGTCACGCAGCAGGGCAACACGCGCGACATGATCTTCGACGCGCCCTTCCTCATCGAGTACTTCAGCCGCTTCATGACGCTCTCGCCGGGCGACCTGATCCTCACCGGCACGCCCGACGGCGTGGTCGACTGCAAGCCGGGCGACGTCATCGTCACCGAGATCGAGCGCATCGGCGCGCTCATGAACACCATCGAGACCATCCAAGGAAAAGCATGAGAGTCGACCACCTGATCAACGGCAAGAGTGTCGGCGGCACCGACTACTTCGAGACCGTCAACCCCGCCACGCAGGAAGTGCTGGCCGAAGTCGCCTCGGGCGGCGAAGCCGAAGTGAACGCGGCCGTGGCCGCCGCCAAGGAAGCCTTCCCCAAGTGGGCCGGCATGCCCGCGCCCGAGCGGGCCAAGCTGATCCGCAAGCTCGGCGACCTGATCGCGAAGAACGTGCCCGAGATCGCGCAGACCGAAACCAACGACTGCGGCCAGGTGATCGCGCAGACCGGCAAACAGCTGGTGCCGCGCGCGGCCGACAACTTCTATTACTTCGCCGAGATGTGCACGCGCGTCGACGGCCACACCTACCCCACGCCCACGCACCTGAACTACACGCTGTTCCACCCGGTGGGCGTGTGCGCGCTCATCAGCCCGTGGAACGTGCCCTTCATGACGGCCACCTGGAAGGTCGCGCCCTGCCTGGCCTTCGGCAACACGGCCGTGCTGAAGATGAGCGAGCTGTCGCCGCTCACGGCCGCGCGGCTGGGCGAACTGGCGCTGGAAGCCGGCATTCCGCCCGGCGTGCTGAACCTGGTGCACGGCTACGGCAAGGAAGCGGGCGAGCCGCTGGTGGGCCACCCCGACGTGCGCGCCATTTCGTTCACCGGCTCCACCGCCACGGGAAACCGCATCGTGAAGAGCGCGGGCCTGAAGAAGTTCAGCATGGAGCTGGGCGGCAAGAGCCCCTTCGTGATCTTCGACGACGCCGACCTCGACCGCGCGCTCGACGCCGCCGTGTTCATGATCTTCAGCAACAACGGCGAGCGCTGCACGGCCGGCTCGCGCATCCTGGTGCAGCAGTCGATCTATGCCGACTTCGCGGCCAGGTTCGCCGAGCGCGCCAGGCGCATCGCCGTGGGTGACCCGCTGGACGAGAAGACCATCGTCGGCCCGATGATCTCGCAGGCCCACCTGGCCAAGGTGCGCAGCTACATCGAACTCGGCCCGAAGGAAGGCGCCACGTTGCTGTGCGGCGGCCTCGATGCGCCGGGCAACCTGCCCGACCGCGTGAAGAAGGGCAACTACGTGATGCCCACCGTTTTCGCCGACGTCGACAACCGCATGAAGATCGCGCAGGACGAAATCTTCGGCCCGGTCGCCTGCCTGATTCCGTTCAAGGACGAGGCCGATGCCATTCGCCTGGCCAACGACATCCAGTACGGCCTGAGCAGCTACGTGTGGACCGAGAACATCGGCAAGGCGCACCGCGTGGCCGCCGCCGTGGAAGCCGGCATGTGCTTCGTCAACAGCCAGAACGTGCGAGACCTGCGCCAGCCCTTCGGCGGCACCAAGGCCTCGGGCACGGGGCGCGAAGGCGGCACCTGGAGCTACGAGGTGTTCTGCGAGCCGAAGAACATCGCGGTGTCGCTGGGCTCGCACCACATTCCGCACTGGGGCGTGGCGTGAACACTCAACGACGCACGCTGCTGCAAGGCGCGGTCGCTCTCGCCGCCCTGCCCTCGCTGGCGCGCGCACAGGCGGCATGGCCCAACAAGCCGATCCGAGTGATCGTGCCCTTCACGCCCGGCGGCACCACCGATTTCGTCGCGCGGCTCGTGGGCGTGGAATTGTCGAAGACGCTCGGCCAGCCGGTGATCGTCGACAACAGGCCCGGCGCGGGCACGGTGATCGGCGTCGATGCCGCAGCCAAGGCCGCGCCAGACGGCTACACCTTCGTCTGCGTGGCCAACAGCTTCACGGCCAACAAGACGCTGATACGCAAGCTGCCGTACGACACGCAGAAAGACCTGCGCCCGGTAGCGCTCATGGGCATGTCGGAGCATGTGCTCGCCACCCACCCGAACAGCGGCCTGAAGACGCTGGCCGACCTGCGCAACGCGGCCAAGGCCAAGCCGGGCACGCTGAGCTTCGCCTCCTTCGGCAACGGCACATCGGCGCACCTGTCGGGCGAGCTGCTCAAGCAGCAGATGGGCCTGGACATCGTGCACGTGCCCTACAAGGGCCAGGGCCCGGCGCTGACCGACCTGCTCGGCGGCCAGGTGACGATGATGTTCGGCAACTGGCCCGAGTTCCGCAGCCACGTGCAGAACGGCAAGCTCATCGCGCTGGGCATGGCGGCCGCGCAGCGTTCGCAGTACGCGCCCGCCATACCCACACTGGCGGAACAGGGCGTGGCCATCGAGTCCAATTCATGGAATGGCCTGCTGGCGCCCGGCGGCACGCCCGATGCCATCGTGCAGCGCATGAACGCCGAGGTGAACCGAGCGCTCGCGGGGCAGGTGGTGACGGATGCCTTCCACAAGGGCGGCATCGCGTCGCTGTCGGGCACACCGGAGCGTTTTGCGGCCTTCATCCAGAGCGAGATCGCGAAGTACGGCGACGTGATCCGCAAGGCCAACATCCAGATCGAGGGCTGAGCGATGAGCCTCTATGCGATGCAGAAATTCCTGTTCGCGCTCAACCGCGAGCAAGAGGTGCAGCGGCGCTATGCCGAAGGCGGCGACACGCGCGCGGCGCTGCTCGCCGGCTACGACCTCGACGGCGAGGAGCGCGAAGCCATCGACGCCGGCGACATCGGCAAGCTCTACGTGCTCGGCTGCAACGGCCAGTTGCTGATGCACTTCGCGCCGCTGCTGGGCATTCCATGGGCCGGCTACCTGGAGGCCATGCGCGAAGGCGTGCGCAAGTACGGCCCGGTGCGCGCCGGCATCTACGCGATGACAACAGGCACAGACGAGAAGGTGGCAGGAATATGAAGACCCCCACGCTCCCCACTTCGTGTGGTTCGCTGCCCCCCGAGGGGGCGCTCGATGCCCTTCGGGCGGCCGGGCGGGCATCGAGATGAGCCTGGTTTTTGCAGGCGTGTGCAGCCACGCCCCCGGCATCACGGGCCGCGCCCATCTGGCCGACCCTGCCGTGAAGGACGAGTTCCACGCGCAGTTCCACCGCTTCGGCGAGGCGATGCGCGCCACGAAGCCCGACGCGGTGATCGTCATCGCGGCAGAGCACTTCGCGAACTTCTTCATGAACAACATGCCGGCCTATGCCATCGGCATGGCCGACAGCTACGAAGGCCCGATCGAGGACCCGAAGTGGCTGGGCATCGAGAAGACGAAGGTGCCCGGTGACGCAGCCCTCTCGCAGCGCCTGATCCGCGAAGTGATGCAGACGGTGGACGTGGCCTACGCGGAAGAATGGAAGTTCGACCACGGCATCATGGTGCCGCTGAACTTCCTCACGCCGAAGTTCGACACCAAGGTCATCCCCGTGAACATCAACTGCCAGGGCCCGCCGCTCACGCCGCTGCACCGCGCCTGGGCCTTCGGCGAGGCATTGCGCCGCGCCTGCGACAAGGCGCCCGAACGCATCGCGCTGGTGGGCACGGGCGGCATCTCGCACTGGCCGGCCACGCCCGATTCGGGCAAGGTCAATGCCGAGTGGGACGCCGAGTTCATGCGCCGCTGGTGCGCCAACGACCGCGAGGCACTGCTTTCGCAGACCGAATACAACGACGAGGCCACCTACCGCGAAGCGGGCCAGGGCGGCTTCGAGATCCGCACCTTCCTGAGCGTGGCCGCCGCCGCGCGCGGCAAGGGCGAGATCTTCCACATGAAGGCCATCCCGATCTTCGCGGTGACCTGCACGGCCGCCGTGATGTCGGTGGCATGAAGAAGAACGGAGCCACGACATGCCGCACCTGGTGATCCTGTACACGCCCAACATCGAGGCCGAGACCGACATGTCGGCGCTGTGCCGCACGCTGGCCGACACCATGCTCAAGCAGCGCGACGAGGCCGACAAGCCGGTGTTTCCCATCGGCGGCACGCGCGTGCTGGCTTACCCCGCCGCGCACTGCGCGGTGGCCGACGGCAAGGCCGACTACGCCTTCGTGTACCTCAACATCCGCATGGCCGCGGGGCGCTCCGAGGCGGTGAAGAAGAAGGCCGGCGACGAGCTTCTGGCGGATGTGCGCGCGCATTTCGCGCCCATCTTCGACAAGCGGCACATCGGCATCACGCTGCAGATCGACGAAAGCCCCGGGCAGGTGTACGACGGCAAGCACAGCAACCTGCATCCCCTGTTCAACAAGTCATAAGAAGCGAGCCGACATGCTGTCCAAAGCCACCATCGCCCAACTGGCCGCCGAACTGCACGAAAGCGAGAAGTCGCGCGTGCAGGTCGAGCATTTCTCCAAGCGCTTTCCCGAAATGACCATCGAGGACGGCTACGCCATCTCGCGCGAGTGGGTGAAGAACAAGATCGCCGAAGGCCGTGTCGTCAAGGGCCACAAGATCGGCCTGACCTCGCGCGCCATGCAGCAGGCCAGCCAGATCACCGAGCCCGACTACGGCACGCTGCTGGACGACATGTTCTTCGAGCAGGGCGGCGACATCCCGTTCAAGCGCTTCATCGCGCCGCGCATCGAGGTGGAGCTGGCCTTCATCCTCGGCAAGACGCTGCAGGGGCCGAACGTGACCATCTTCGACGTGCTGGCGGCCACCGACTACGTGGTGCCCGCCATCGAGATCATCGACGCGCGCATCGAGCAGTTCGACCGCAACACCAAGGCCATGCGCAAGGTGTTCGACACCATCGCCGACAACGCGGCCAATGCCGGCATTGTCATGGGCGGCCGGCCGGTGAAGCCTGACGCGGTCGACCTGCGCTGGGTGAGCGCGCTGCTCTACAAGAACGGCGTGATCGAGGAATCGGGCGTGGCCGCCGCCGTGCTGAACCACCCGGCCACCGGCGTGGCGTGGCTCGCGAACAAGCTCGCGCCGTGGGACGAGTGCCTGGAAGCCGGCGAGGTCGTGCTGGGCGGCTCGTTCACGCGTCCCACCAACGCCGTGCCGGGCGACACCTTCCATGCCGACTACGGCCCCCTGGGCTCCATCGCCTTCCGCTTCGTCTGAAAGCCATCTTCATGCAAACACCCACCAACACCTTCAAGCAGGCCCTGCAGGCCGGCAAGCCCCAGATCGGCCTGTGGGTCGGCCTGGCCGACGGCTATGCGGCCGAGATCCTGGCCGGCACCGGCTACGACTGGCTGCTGGTCGACGGCGAGCACGCGCCCAACGACGTGCGCTCGGTGCTCGCCCAACTGCAGGGCATCTCCAGCGCATGGTCGGCGCAGCCGGAGGCGGAGCGCTCGCACCCCATCGTGCGCATTCCGGTCGGCGACACCACGCTGATCAAGCAGTACCTCGACATCGGCGCGCAGACGCTGCTGGTGCCGATGGTCGACACGGCCGGGCAGGCGGCGCGGCTGGTGCAGGGCATGCGCTATCCGCCCGAAGGCATCCGCGGCATGGGCAGCGCGCTGGCACGCGCCTCGCGCTGGCAGGCCTACCCCAACTACCTGCACGAGGCCAACGCGCAGACCTGCCTGCTGGTGCAGGCCGAGACGGTGGAGGCGATGAAGAACCTCGACGCCATCGCGGCCACTCCGGGCGTGGACGGCGTGTTCATCGGACCGGCCGACCTGTCGGCCTCGATGGGCTTCGTGGGCCAGCCCAACCATCCGGAAGTGCAGGCCGTTATTGCCGACGCCATCGCGCGCATCCTCAAGGCCGGCAAGGCGCCGGGCATCCTGTCGACAACCGAGGAGCAGGCGCGAAAATGGCTCGCGGCCGGCGCGCTGTTCGTGGCGGTGGGCGTGGACACCATCGTGCTGGCGGCGGCGGCGAAGCAGCTGCTGGCCAGGTACAAGGCCGCACCCGGCGCGGCCTCGCCCAACGGCTACTGATTTCCTTCACACACAGGAGCACCCTTGATGCAACGCATGACTTTGGCGGCCGTGGCCGCGGCAACCACCCTGTTCCTCGCCGCCTGCGCACCGATGGGCGCCGGCAAGCAGGGCCCTACCGCCCAACAGGAAGCCAACCGCCAGGCCGTGCTCGCCTTCTACGAGAAGGGCCTGAACCAGAAAGACGCCGACGCGGCCCTGCAGTACGTGGGCAACCGCTATGTGCAGCACAACCCCACTGCGGCCGACGGCCCCGAGGGGTTCCGCAAGTTCGTCGCCTTCCTGCGCGAGAAGTTTCCGAAGTCGCACAGCGACATCAAGCGCAGCTTCGTCGACGGCGACTACGTGATCCTGCATGTGAACGCGGTGCGTGAGCCGGGCACGCGCGGCAGCGCCATCGTCGACATCTTCAAGCTGGAGAACGGCAAGATCGTCGAGCACTGGGACGTGGTGCAGCCCGTGCCAGAGACCGCCGCCAACAAGAACGGCATGTTCTGACGACACACCGCCGACAACCCAGCCAGCCCACGCCAGCCGAATGACCACGCCCACCGACCCGACCAAGCGCTTTCGCTCCGCCACCATCCGCGAGGGCACGATCCGCGCGACCACGCGCAGCTTCCTGCATGCGCTGGGCCAGGACGACGAGGACATCGCGCGTCCGCACATCGGCGTGTTCCACACCGGCGGCGAGATGAGCCCGTGCAACCTGAACCTGCGCGAGCAGGCGCAGCATGCCAAGACCGGCATCTACGCGGGAGGCGGCACGCCGCACGAATGCCCGGTGGTGTCGATCAGCGACGGGCTGACGATGGCGCATTCGGGCATGCGCTTCTCGCTGGTCTCGCGCGAGCTGATCGCCGACAGCGTGGAAGCCTCCACGCGCGGCCACCAGTGGGACGGCATCTTCGCCATCGGCGCCTGCGACAAGAACCTGCCCGGCCTGATGATGGGCATGGTCCGATGCAACGTGCCGAGCGTGTTCGTGCACGGCGGCTCCGCGCTGCCGGGGCAGATGCCGGGACCACATCCGGAAGTACGGGGCCGCGACCTGAACGTCGTCGACACCTACGAGACCATCGGCAAGGTGCTGGCCGGCACCGCCACGCACGACGAACTCGACGCCATGAGCCGCGCCTGCCTGCCCACGGCCGGTGCGTGCGCAGGGCAGTTCACGGCCAACACCATGGGCATGGTGTCGGAGGCGCTGGGCCTGGCGCCGATCGGTTCCAGCATGGTGCCTGCGGTGTTCAGCGAGCGAGCGCCGCTGATGCGCCGCGCCGCGAAGAACCTCATGAAGGCGGTGATGGGCGACAGCCCGCTGCCGCGCGACATCGTCACGCGCAAGGCGCTGGAAAACGCCTGCGCGGTGGTGTCGGCCACGGGCGGCTCGACCAATGCCGCGCTGCACCTGCCGGCGATCGCGCATGAGGCAGGCATCAAGTTCCACCTCGACGACGTGGCCGAGATCTTCGCCCGCACGCCGCTCATCGCCGACCTGCGCCCGGGCGGCCAGTACCTGGCGCGCGACGTGTTCTACATCGGCGGCGCGGGCGTCATCCTGCGCACGCTGCTGGAACAGGGCTTCCTGCACGGCGACGTGCTCACCTTCACCGGCCGCACGATGGCCGAGGAACTGGCCGGCGCCCTGGCGCCCGATGGCCGCGTGGTGCGCGAGGCCGGCAACCCGATCACGCGCGACGGCGGGCTGGCGGTGCTCAAGGGCAACCTGTGTCCCGACGGCGCGCTACTCAAGACGGCGGGCCTGAAGGGCCTGGTTTTCCGCGGGCCGGCACGCGTCTTCAACTCCGAAGAAGAAGCCCAGACCGCCGTGCAGAACCGACTGTACGAGGCCGGCGACGTGATCGTGATCCGCAACGAAGGCCCCAAGGGCAGCCCCGGCATGCGCGAGATGCTGGGCATCACCGCCCTGCTCTATGGCCAGGGCATGGGCGACAAGGTGGCGCTGCTGACCGACGGGCGCTTCTCGGGCGCCACGCGCGGGCTGTGCATCGGCTATGCGGGGCCTGAAGCGGCGGACGGCGGCCCGATCGCGGCGCTGCGCGACGGCGACGTGATCGCCATCGACGCGCGGGCCGAGGCCCGCTCGATTTCGGTCGAACTGAGCGCGGAGGAAATCGCCGCGCGGCTCGCCGGACGTGAGGTAAACGCGGGGGTCGCCCGAGGCGGCGTGCTGGAAAAATACGCGCTCACCGTGCGCCCTGCCCACCAGGGCGCCGTGACCCACTCGGGCGCGGTCACCTGGCTGCGCGACGAGTCTTGATCGACCCTCCATAACCAACGTCCGGAGAGAGACACATGAGCTTCACGCGCCGCCAGATCCTGCAGACCTCCAGTGCATCCGCCTTGATGGCCAGCCTTGGCCAGAACGTCTTCGCGCAGGCGGCGACGCACATCGAGACCGCGACCATCGTCACCGGCTTCGCGGCCGGCGGCACGTCGGACACCACCTGCCGGCGCCTGGCGACCAAGCTCAGCCCCGAATACGCGAAAACCGCCGTGGTCGAGAACCGCACCGGCGCGGGCGGCCAGATCGCAGTGGGCTACGTGAAGGGCCGCCCGGCCGACGGCAGCACCATCCTGCAGACGCCGACCTCGATCCTCACGATCTACCCGCACATCTACAAGAAGCTGCCGTACGACCCGGTGACCGACATCACGCCGGTGAGCCTTGCCTGCGTGTTCGACTTCGGCTTTGCCGTGGGCCCGGCCGTGCCGGCCAGCGTGAAGACCGTGCCCGAATTCCTGGCCTGGGCCAAGGCCAACCCGGCCGGCGCCAACTACGGCTCGCCGGCGTCCGGCTCCACGCCGCACTTCATTGGCGCGCTGCTGGGCAAGAAGGGCGGCGTCGAGCTCAAGCACGCGGCCTACCGCGGCACGCAGCCGGCCATGCTCGACCTGCTGGGCAGCAACATCTCCGCGGTGTCGGGGCCCATCGGCGACATCACGCAGCACCTGCCCACGGGCAAGGTGCGCATCCTGGGCGTGTCGGGCGCCAAGCGCAGCCGCTTCGTGCCCGACGTGCCCACCTTCGGCGAACAGGGCCTGAAGGACATGGCGCACAGCGAGTGGTTCGCCTTCTTCCTGCCGGCCAAGGCCTCGCCCGAGCTGGTGGCGAAGCTGAACACCGCGATGAAGAACGCGCTCGCGCAGAAGGACGTGATCGACGGCCTCGGCACCTTCGGCCTGGAAGCGATGTCTTCCACGCCCGCCGAGCTGACGGAACTGTTGAAGAAGGACACCGCCAAGTGGGGCCCGATCGTGAAGGACGTCGGCTTTACAGCGGAAGGTTGAAACACATGAAGGAACTGCCATGAACACTCTCGCCACCCCGACCGCCTCGGCGCTGGTCCATCCCTCGATCCACCCCGACGAGCGCGCCGCGCGCGAGGAGCTCGCGGCCTGCTATCGCGTGTTCGCGATGCTGGGCTGGGTCGAGATGATCTACAACCACATCACGGTGCGGCTGCCCGACAGCGTGACGGGCGGCGAGAAGCAGTTCCTCATCAACCCTTTCGGGCTGCACTACAGCGAGGTCACGGCCAGCAACCTGGTGAAGATCGACCTGCAGGGCAAGGTGCTCGATGGGTCGTCGTATCCGGTGAACCCGGCCGGCTTCGTGGTGCATGCGGCCATCCACGACGGCCTGCCCGGCGCGCACTGCGTGATGCACACGCACACCACGGCCGGCGTGGCGGTGGCCTGCCTGCAGGGCGGGCTGCAGCAGACCAACTTCTATACCGCCCAGCTGCACGGCATGGTGGCGTATCACGACTTCGAGGGCATCACCATCCATGCCGACGAAGGCCCGCGCCTGCTCAAGAGCATCGGCAACCGCAACGCGGTGATCCTGCGCAACCACGGCCTGCTGGCCTGGGGACAGACGCTGCCGCAGACCTTCGCGATCTTGTGGACGCTGCAGCGCGCCTGCGAGATCCAGATGGCCACTTTCTCGATGGGCGCGGCGATCCCCGTGAGCGAGGAGATCGCCCAGCGCTGTACGCGCGACGCGCTGCAGTTCAGCCCCGAGCATGGCGCCGGGCAGGACGTGTTCAATGCACTGGTGCGGCAGGTGGACCGCATCGACCCGAGCTACAGAAACTGAGGCGAGCTTTTCCATGAAGATTTGCATCTACGGCGCCGGTGCCATCGGCGGCTGGATCGGCGCCGGCCTGGCGCAGGCGGGCCAGCGGCTGAACGTGGTGGCGCGCGGCGCCACGCTCGAGGCGCTGCAGCGCGACGGGCTCTCGCTGATGCGCGGCGACGTGCGCACGCGCGTGCCGGTGAACGCGGTGGCCGACCCGGCCGAACTCGGCGTGCAGGACCTGGTGGTCATCGCCGTGAAGGCACCCGCGCTGGCCGGCGTGGCCGAGCGCATCGGACCGCTGATCGGCGCCGACACCATCGTGCTGGTGGCCATGAACGGCGTGCCGTGGTGGTTCCTCGAAGGCGGCTTCGGCGGCGAGATCACCGGCCACCGGCTCGCGGCGGTCGACCCCGAAGGCGCCATTGCCAAGGCCATTCCGGCGCGCAACGTGATCGGCTGCGTGGTGCACGCGAGCTGCTCGCTCGACGGTCCCGGCGTGGTGCGGCATCACTTCGGCAACGGGCTGATCGTGGGCGAGCCTTCGGGCGAAGCCACGCCGCGCGTGCAGAAGCTGGTCGATCTGCTCAAGAGCGCCGGCATCGACACCACGCTGTCGCCGCAGATCCAGAAGGACGTGTGGTTCAAGCTGTGGGGCAACATGACGGTGAACCCGATCAGCGCACTGACGGGCTGCACCACCGACCTGATCATGGGCGACGACTACGTGCGCGGCTTCATCTCGGCGGTGATGCTGGAGGCCAAGGAAATCGGCCGGCGCATCGGCATCGAGATCACGCAGAGCCCCGAAGACCGGCACGCCGTCACGATGAAGCTCGGCGCGTTCAAGACCTCGATGCTGCAGGACGTGGAAGCCGGCCGCTCGGTGGAACTCGATGCGCTGGTGACCGTGGTGCGCGAGCTGGGCGAACTGACCGGCGTGGCCACGCCGTTCACCGATGCGCTGCTGGGGCTGGCGCGCCTGAGGACACGGCAGCTCGGCCTGTACTGAAGCGCACCCATCGCAAAATCGCTTGACCCGGCCCCTGCGGCCGCCTTGATAAAGGCGCTGTCCGTTCCAAGCCAATAGGTGATTTTGTGAATTCTCCAGCCGTCCGATTCCTGAACCCTGCCGAGGCCGCCCGGCGGCTCGGCGTTTCCGCCAAGGCGCTGCGCCTGTACGAGCAGCGCGGGCTGCTCACGCCGGCCCGCACCGAGGCCGGCTGGCGCTCCTACGGACCCGGCGAAATGGCCAGGGGCGCGGAGATCGCCGCGCTGCGCACGCTCGGCCTGAGCCTTGCGCAGGTGGCGCGTGTTCTGCAAGGCGACGCCGAGGGGCTGGAGCCGGCGCTGGCGGCGCACCAGGCGCTGCTCGAGGAGCGCGTTCGCCAGCTCGGCGACACCGTGGAGAAAGTGCGCGGCCTGCGTGCCGACCTCGCCCGTGGCCGGGCGCCGGGTGCCGGCGAACTGGCGCGCCTGCTGAAGCCGGCCGAGGGGCTTTGCATCGCCTTCGAACTGCCGTGGCCCTGGGGCGGCGAACGCTTCGAGCTGCGCGACATACGGCCGCTGAACTACATCGTCGGCCCGTTGGGGAGCGGCAAGACACGGCTGGCACTGCGCCTGGCCGAGACCATTCCCGGCGCTGCGTTCCTCGGGCTGGACAGGACAGCGAGCCCAGGCGCGGCGCTCGCGCCGGCGGTCGCCGAAGCACTGGCGTGGCTGGCGGAAGACGGCGCCACGGCCTCCGATGCGCTGGTCGCCCTGCTGGCCGGGCTGGCGGCAGAAGAACCATCGGCGCTGGTGGTCGACCTGGTGGAACAGGGGCTGGACCACGCGACCCAGCAGGCGCTGGTAGCGCACCTGCGCCGGCGCGGCGCCGGGGGCAGGCCGCTCTTCATGCTCACGCGCTCCTGCGTGATCCTTGACCTTGCCGCGGTGGGCGAAGACGAATCGATCATCCTCTGCCCCGCCAACCACAGCCCGCCGACGCTCGTCGCGCCGTACCCGGGCTGCGCGGGCTACGAAGCCGTAGCTACCTGCCTCGCCACGCCGGAAGTGCGGGCGCGCACGGAGGGCGTCATGGCCTGGCGGCCAGAAAGAGAAGCCGCCTGAATCAAAGGCGATCCGGCCGGGGCAGCGTCACCCACCACGCCGCCGCCACGATCAGCAAGCCCCCGGCCCATCCCCAGGGCCCGATGCGCTCGCCGAACCCGTACACCGCGATCAGCGCGCCGAACACCGGCTCGCTGCCCATCAGCAGCGACACCCGGCTCGGGCTGGAGCGCGAGGCCGCATGGTTCTGCGCGAAGAACGCGAACACGGTGCACAGCAGCACCAGGTACGCCATGCCCCACCAGAAAGACGCGGTGGCCGGCGGCACGTGCCACGTGCCGTCGGGCGGCGAGGCAACCAGCGCAATCGCCGCCGCGCCGAGCGCCATCACGCCCGACTGCACTGCCGTCAGCGTCAGCGCCGGCAGCGCGTGGCGGCCGGCCAGCCGCCGCGTCAGGCACACCATCACGGCGCGCAGGAAGGCCGCAGCCACCATGAGCCCGTCGCCCCAGCCGAGCGACAGGTCTGCGGGCGAAGTGGCCGACAGCATCGCCGCGCCCAGCGCCGACAGGCCAGCCGCCCAGAACACGCGCCGCGCCGGCCGCCGACCCAGCAGCCACCATTCGACGAAGGGCGTGATGGCCACGCACAGGCTGATGAGGAAGGCGGCGTTGCTAGCGCTGGTCAGCGACACGCCGAAGGTCTCGCATACGAAGATCGCCAGCAGGTTCGCACCGAGCAGGCCACCCACCGCGAGGCCCTGCCGCCACTGCGCATCGAACAGCGGCCTCAACGCGGGCAGCAGCACGACGAAGGTCAGCCCGAAGCGCAGCGCGATGAACTCCAGCACCGGCAACTGCTGCGTCGCCTGCTTGGCCACCGCATAGCTGCCGCCCCACACCGCGGCCACGAGCAGCAGCATGACTTCAGCAATGCCGATGCCCGCCCACCTCCCGCCGCCCGGGCCGCCCCACGCGGCCGCGCCATTCCCCTGCTTTGAATCCATACTGTCGGCCCGCCGTCCATGAACAACACACAAGGAAGAATTGTTCTGGGCATCACACGGGCCGGGTAGCCATCGGCCGGAACAGGACCCTTGCGTCGTGGGAACGAATTCATTTCTCAAAGTGCTGCCGGAGATGGTGACCTTCCTGCGGGTCGCCGAGCTGGGCAGCTTCTCCGCGGCGGCCGATCTGCTGGGCATGACGCCCTCGGCCGCGAGCCGGCAGGTGAAGCGGCTCGAAAAGGAAATCGGCGTGCAGCTGCTGCAGCGCACCACGCGCCAGTTGCGGCTGACCGAGCCCGGCGCCGAAGCCTTCGCGCGCTGCCGCGAACTGGTGCTGGCGGCGCAAGGCACGATGGACATCGCGCAGCGCTTCTCGAAGAAGCCGGCCGGGCTGGTGCGCATCAGCGCGCCGAAGGCCTTTGCGCGGCGCGTACTGCATCCGCACATCCTCGATTTCCTGGAGCGCTACCCCGAGGTCGACGTGCAGCTCATCGTGGCCGACCGCGACGTCGACCCGATCCGCGAGGGCGTGGACCTGGTGGTGCGGCTGACCACCGAGCCGCCAGAGGGGCTGGTGGCACGCCGGCTGATGCCGGTCGAGCACATCCTGTGCGCGACACCGGCCTATTTGGCTCGGCACGGCGCCATCGCGCATCCGCTCGATTTGCCGGCGCACAGCTGCCTGTCGCTGGGCGAGCACGAGCGCGACAACCACTGGCGCTTCAGGCAGGGCGACGAAGAGACCGAGGTGGTGGTGCGCGGGCGCTATGTGTCGAACCACAGCGAGGTGCGGCTCGACGGCGCGCTCGCGGGGCTGGGCGTGGCCTGCCTGCCGGCGTTCGTCGCCAGGCCTGCGCTGGACGACGGCAGCATGGTGCGCGTGCTGGCCGACTGGGAGTTCCAGGGCAACTATCGCGGGCACGCATACATCCTGTACCCGCCCGATCGCTTCATGGCGCCCAAGTGCCGGGTGCTGATCGAGCACCTGCTCGGCGCGCTCAGTGCGTCTTCGTCAGGACGCGCACGGCCTCGGGCAAGGAGTTGACCTGCGGCATGAAGTGATCGAGCAGCGCGCCGAGCGCGACGGCGCAGATCACCGAGCCCAGCAGCGGCTTCCAGGTGAGCCGCACGGCGGCCATGAGCCAGCCTTCGCGCGCCACGCGCACCGCGGCGCGGGCCGACACGTAAGAGAACGCGATCTCGATCGCCACGGCCAGCAGCGCGTCCCAGCTGAAGTACAGCAGCACCAGCGACCCCGCGCCGAGCACCACGGCCACGCAGATCAGGAAGACCGCGACGATCGGCACGACGATGATCGCGCCCTCGTCGGCACTGCCCGCGACTTCGAGCGCGCCGCCGGCCATGTCGGATAGGCCGCCGTCGCTTCCGCCGCCTCCTCCATCCCCCAGGTTCACGTGGCTGTGCGAACTGCTGCCGCCGCGTCCGCCGCCGAAGTCGACATCGGGCGCATCGAGGTCGACATCCAGCTCCCGGCCCTCGACCAGCCGCTTCGCCCACCAGCGCAGCACCAGCAGGTAGCCCAGGTATCCCACGCCCAGCGTGAGGAAGTAGCGCACCGCCAGCGAATCGACGTGCAGCAGGTGCATCTGCAGCGCCGACACGCACCACATGAGCAGCAGCGTGAAGCTGCCGATCAGGATGCCGTGCGTGCGCAGGCTGTAGTTGCGATGCAGGTCGCGTTCGACCTGCGTTTCCCAAAGGCGCACGGAGCGCCAGTTGGAAAGAACCTTCATTCGCCTTCGGTGGCGGGGGCGAAGGGCACGCGCTGGGCCACGGCGCACATCAGCTCGTAGCCGACGGTGCCGGCGGCCCGCGCGACTTCGTCGATGGGCAGCACCGCGCCGGTCTTCGCCGAGTTGCCCCACAGCGTGACCTCGCTGCCGAACCTGGCGTCGGGCACCGGCGTGAGGTCGACGGTGATCATGTCCATGCTCACGCGCCCGACCATGCGGGTGCGCACGCCGTTCACCAGCACCGGCGTGCCGGTGGTGCAGTGGCGCGGATAGCCGTCGGCATAGCCGACCGCCGCCACGCCGATGGTGAGCGGGCCCTCGGCCGTGAAGCTGGAGCCGTAGCCGATGGTGTCGCCGGCCTTCAGCGTCTGAACCCCGATGAGCTGGGTCGACAGCGTCATGGTGGGCTGCAGCTGCCAGTGCGCGGCGTCGTGTTCGGGGTAGTCGGGAGCGCTGCCGTACAGCACGATGCCGGGGCGCACCCAGTCGCCGCGCGTCAGCCTGGCGTGGCGCAGCGTGGCCGCGCTGTTGGCGACGGAGCGCTCGCCCGGCAGGTCGCGCGTGAAATGCTCGAACACCTCGAGCTGGTGGGCGATGCCGCGCGGGCCGTCGGCGTCGCTGAAGTGCGTCATGAGCGAAATCTCGTCGACCTGGGTCAGCGCGTTGAGGCGGGTCCAGGCGGAGCCGAAGCGCTCGGGCGTGAAGCCCAGGCGGTTCATGCCCGAATTCATCTTCAGGAACACGCGCTGCGGCTTCAGGGTCTTGTGCGCGGCGAGCATGTCGATCTGCTCGTCGCAGTGCACCGCGTGCCAAAGGTCCAGGCGCGAGCACAGCTCGAGGTCGCGCGCGTCGAACACGCCTTCGAGCAGCAGGACCGGGCCGCGCCAGCCGAGCGCGCGCACGCGTTCGGCCTCGGCCAGGTCGAGCATCGCGAAGCCGTCGGCCCCGCGCAGGCCTTCGTAGACCCGCTCTATGCCGTGGCCATAGGCATTGGCCTTGACGACGGCCCATACCCGGGCTTCGAGGGCCGAGCGGCGAGCGCGCTCGAGGTTGTGACGCAGCGCGTCGGTGTGGACGGTGGCGAGAATGGGGCGCGGCATGGGGTCTCTGGCAAGTCGGAGAAAATGCAGACCACGTTTTAGCACCTTCGGGAATGGGGTCGAACACCGTGGGGATGCGCAATTGCGCGTCGCACCCCCGTGCTATAACCGCCCATTCGCCTCGGACGCGACACTTTTTCACTACCGCCAGCAGACCCTCTGGCCAGCCAGCCCATCGATGAAGCGCGGTTTCTACACGATCATGTCGGCCCAGTTCTTTTCGTCGCTGGCCGACCAAGCGCTCTTCGTTGTTGCGGTCGACCTGATGCGAACTTCGGGCGCACCCGAATGGCAGCGCGCCGCCCTGGTACCGATCTTCGCCGTCTTCTACGTGGTGCTCGCCCCGCTGGTGGGCGCCTTCGCCGACGCCTTGCCCAAGGGCAAGGTCATGTTCATCAGCAACGCGATCAAGGTGCTCGGCTGCCTGATGATGCTGTTCGGCTCGCACCCGCTGCTGTCCTACTCCATCGTCGGGCTGGGCGCGGCGGCGTATTCGCCGGCCAAGTACGGCATCCTGACCGAGCTGCTGCCGGCATCCCAGCTGGTCAAGGCCAACGGCTGGATCGAGGGCCTGACCATCGCCTCGATCCTGCTGGGCATCGTGCTCGGCGGCACGCTGGTGGGCCACGCGGTGTCCAGCAAGCTGCTGGCGTTCGACTTTCCGTTCATCGACACCGGCGTCAACTCGCCGGCCGAGGCCGCGATCAGCGTACTGATCTTCGTCTACGCGCTGGCCGCCTGGTTCAACACGCGCATTCCGCACACCGGCGTCGAGATGCGCCCGCTGCGCTCCAACCCCGAGCACGGCCTGGCGCGCAACATCGCGGCGCTGCTGCCCGACTTCTGGCACTGCAACGCCCGCCTCTGGCGCGACCGCCTCGGCCAGATCTCGCTGGCCACCACCACGCTCTTCTGGGGCGCGGGCGGCAACCTCAAATACATCGTGCTGGCCTGGGCCGCGCTGGCGCTGGACTACAACACCACCCAGGCCTCGGCGCTGACCGGCGTGGTGACCATCGGCACGGCCGTGGGCGCGATCGTGGCGTCCATGCGCATGCGGCTCGACATGGCCACCCGCGTGATCCCCATGGGCATCGCGATGGGGCTGATGGTGATCGCCATGAACTTCATCGGCAACGTCTGGCTGGCGGTGCCGTTCCTCATCATGCTGGGCGGCCTCGGCGGCTTCCTGGTGGTGCCGATGAACGCGCTGCTGCAGCACCGCGGCCACAACCTGATGGGCGCGGGCCGCTCCATCGCGGTACAGAACTTCAACGAACAGGCCTGCATCCTGCTGCTGGGCGCCTTCTACAGCGTGTGCACCGGCCTGGGCCTGTCGGCCTACGGCGCGATCAGCGCATTCGGCCTCGTGGTGGCCGGCTGCATGTGGATCATCAAGCGCTGGCACGAGAACAACCTGAAGAAGTACCCGGAAGAAGTCGAACACCTGCTGGCCATCGCCCGCAGCGACAAGCATCATTGAACTCCCCCAGGCTGCGCGCACTTCGTGTCGCTTCGCCTCCCCCCTCGCCGGGGGCGACACCGGCGGCCCGGCAAAGCCGGTTCCGCAGTGTTCCTGAAAAATACGCGCCGTCATGCCAGCCATAGCCCTGATGTTCAACGCCTTCGTCTGGGGCGTTGCCTGGTTTCCGTTCCGCCAGATGGCCGGCCATGGGCTGCATCCGCTGTGGACCACCTGCCTGATCTACCTGGCGATCGCGGTCGTGATGGGCCTCGTGCGACGCCACGCCTGGCGGGGCTTCGCGGCTTTTCCGGGGCTGGTGCTGCTGGGGCTGGCGGCCGGGCTCACCAACGTGGGCTTCAACTGGGCGGTGACTCAGGGCGACGTGGTGCGCGTGGTGCTGCTGTTCTATCTGATGCCGCTGTGGAGCGTGCTGCTGGGCTGGCTGCTGCTGGGCGAACGGCCCACGGGCGGCGCGCTTGCGCGAGTGGCGCTGGCGCTCACCGGCGTGGTCGTTGTGCTGAAGGCGCCGGGCACCGACTGGCCGGTGCCGTCGAGCCTGCCCGACTGGCTGGGCGTGGGCGCCGGCTTCAGCTTCGCGGTGACCAACATCGTGCTGCGCCGCCTGCGCGCGGCACCGGGCGAATCGCGCGCGCTTGCCATGTTCTGCGGCTGCTCCGCGGTGGCAGGCGTCGCCGCGCTGGCGGGCACGGCCTTCGGCGCCATCGATTCGCCGATGCTGGCGTCGCCCGGCTGGCTCGGCTGGGCCGCACTGCTGGGCACGGGCTTCATCGTCGCCAACGTGTGCCTGCAATATGGCGCGTCGAGGCTGGCTGCCAGCGCGACCTCCGTGATCATGCTGTCGGAAGTGCTGTTCGCGAGCGTCTCGTCGGTGGCGCTCGGCGCGGCCACGCTGGACTCGCGCATCCTGACGGGCGGCGCGCTGATCGTGCTGGGCGCTCTCTGGTCGGCGTTTGCACGAACGCCTGTGCCGCGCGATGATCGCGCTCCCGCTCCCACCTGAGGAAAAACCGCATGACCAGCATCTACGACTTCGAGGCCAACCAGATCGACGGCAAGCCGGTGAAGCTCTCTGCCTACAGGGGCAAGGTGCTGCTGATCGTGAACACGGCCAGCAAATGCGGCTTCACGCCGCAGTTCGCCGGCCTCGAGGCGCTGCACGAGAAGTACGCGGACCAGGGGCTCACGGTGCTGGGTTTTCCGTCGAACCAGTTCGGCTCGCAGGACCCGGGCAGCAACGAGGAAATCGGCGCCTTCTGCACCAGGAACTACGGCGTGAGCTTTCCGATGATGGAGAAGATCGACGTCAACGGCAGCAATGCCGCCCCGCTGTACCAGTGGCTCACCAAGGAAAAGCCGGGCCTGCTGGGCAGCACCGCCATCAAGTGGAACTTCACCAAGTTCCTGGTCGGGCGCGACGGAACGGTGCTCAAGCGCTATGCGCCGCTCGACACGCCGGCTTCGCTCACGCGCGACGTGGAAGCAGCATTGGCGGCGGCGGGCTGAGCCGGCCGCAAGCCGTCAGAAGCGGAAGTCGGCGGTCTTGGAGCCGCCACCCACCGTCACTGTCTGGGACTTCGCGGCGCCACCGGCCGTGGAAGCATCGATGACATAGCGCCCGGCGGGCACGTCGACCAGGCAGACCGGGCCGTTGGCGCGGAACGCCAGCGCCGCGGCGTTGTTGGCGTCGCCGCCCTTGATCGTGACTTCCACATTCGCCAGGTAGGCGCCGTCGGCGCGTGCGAACAGCAGCGCCAGCGGATGCTCCTTCATGGCGGCGCGCATGGCTTGCGATTCGTCCGAGCCGATGCCGCCGCACACATAGCGCGCCGAGCCCGCGCCCTGCCACGCCGGCATGGCGCCCTGTGCCTGCGCCGCCACGGCGCCGGCCGCGCAGATGCCTGCGAGCAGCATGCGCCGCAGCAGCCTGGATGAAACGAGGGGGACGGAAACATGGGACATGGCACTGGCTCCTTGCGAATTCGGTGCCGTCATGATGCGCCGCCGACCGCTTTCGCGCGAGTCGGACCGCGCCCTCCCCTGCTGTGCGATCAGGCCGCGTCCAACGCGGCGTCCAGCAGCTCGATCCAGTGCCGCACCGGGGTGTCGCCGCTGCCGCTTTGCAGGTGCGTGATGCAGCCGATGTTGGCCGAGGCGATGACGCTCGGCTGCAGCTGTTTCAGGTGCCCGAGCTTGCGGTCGCGCAGCGGATAGGCCAGCTCGGGCTGCAGCACCGAATAGGTACCGGCCGAGCCGCAGCACAGGTGCGATTCGTTCATGGCCACGCGCATGTCGAAGCCCAGCGCGCGCAGCTGCGTCTCGACGCCGCCGCGCAGCTTCTGGCCGTGCTGCAGCGTGCAAGGCGGGTGATAGGCCACCACGCCCGCAGGTGCCTTCACGCGGGCCTTTAGCAAGGGCACGAGGTCGGGCAGCAGTTCGCTCAGGTCGCGCGTGAGTTCGCTGATGCGAGCGGCCTTCAGCGCGTAGGCCGCGTCGTGCCGCAGGATGTGGCCGTACTCGCGCACGGTGACGCCGCAGCCCGATGCGTTCATGACGATGGCCTCGACCTCGTTGCGCTCCACGAAAGGCCACCAGGCGTCGATGTTGGCGCGCATCTGCGCCTTGCCGCCATCCTGGTCGTTCAGATGGAACTTCACCGCGCCACAGCAGCCGGCCTCGGGCGCGATCACCGCCTGGATGCCGGCCGCGTCGAGCACGCGCGCGGTGGCGCTGTTGATGTTCGGCATCATCGACGGCTGCACGCAGCCAGCGAGCATCAGCACCTTGCGCGCATGCGTGGCGGCGGGCCAGGCGCCGGCCTCCTGTTTCGCGGGCACCTTGGCCTTCAGGGCATCGGGGAGCAGGCCGCGCACCGCCTGGCCGAGCTTCATCGCGGGGCCGAAGAGCGGCGACGGCAGGCCTTCCTTCAACAGCCAGCGCTTCGCCGATTCAGCCGCGGGGCGCGGCACTTTCTCGTCGACGATCCTGCGGCCGATGTCGACGAGGTGGCCGTACTGCACGCCGCTCGGGCAGGTGCTCTCGCAGTTGCGGCAGGTAAGGCAGCGGTCGAGATGCAACTGCGTGCTGCGCGTCGGCGCCTTGCCTTCGAGCACCTGCTTGATGAGGTAGATGCGGCCACGCGGGCCATCCAGTTCGTCGCCGAGCAACTGGTATGTCGGGCAGGTGGCCGTACAGAAGCCGCAGTGCACGCATTTGCGCAGGATGGCTTCGGCTTCGCGGCCTTCATCGGTGCCACGGAATTCGGGGGCGAGTTCGGTTTGCATGGTCGTTCTTGTTTTGCTCAGGTGGGCGCGAGCAGGCGGCCGCGATTGAAGAGTCCGTGCGGATCGAACTCGCGCATCAGCGCGCGGTGGATGCGTTCGATGGGCGCGCTCATGCTGTCGAAGCGCGGCACGCCGTGGCCCGGCGCGCCCGCGGCGGGCAGGCGGAACAGCGTGGCATGGCCGCCCGCCGCGCGTGCGATCTCGCGGATGCGCGAGGCCTGCCCGGGCGGCGCCTTGTACCAGCGCTGCCCGCCATGCCATTCGACCAGCGGCGCGGCGGCGCCGTCGAGCGCCAGCACGGGCGCGGTCTGCGGCACGCTGAGGCGCCACAGCGCGTCGCCGCCTTCGTCGGTGGAAAACCACGGCAGTTGCTGGTCGCGCAGCGACTGCCAGTCGGCGGCCGCGCGCATGTTGTCCTTGCGCTCGCCGCCGAGATGCGCGCATGCGGCCTCGACGGCAGCGACAGCGCCGCGCAGCCGCAGGTACAGCACGCCCGCACCGGCGTATTCGAACCAGCAGCTCGCATTCAACGGCAGCGGCCGGCCGCCCCATTCGTTGAGCAGCCGCAGCGCATCGGCCTGGCCGCAGGCGAATTCGAGCGTCGCCTCGGCCGGCGGAACCGGCAGCACCTTGAGGCTCACCTCGGCGATCACGCCCAGCGTGCCGAGCGAGCCCGCGAGCACGCGCGACACGTCGTAGCCCGCGACGTTCTTCATCACCTGCCCGCCGAAGCTCAGCACCTCGCCGCGTCCGTTGACGAGCGTGGCGCCGAGCACGTAGTCGCGCACTGCACCCACGCTGGCTCGCGCAGGCCCGCTGAGCCCCGCCGCGACCATGCCGCCGACGGTTCCGTCGTTACCGAAGCACGGCGGCTCGAACGGCAGGCACTGGCCTTTTTCGGCGAGCGCCGCTTCGAGCTCGGCGAGCGGCGTGCCGGCGCGCACGGTGACGACAAGTTCGCTCGGTTCGTAGCTGGTGATGCCGGTGAGGCCAGCAGTGCTCAGCACTTCGCCTTGCGGTGCTTCGCCGTAGAAGTCCTTCGTGCCACCGCCGCGAATGGACAGGGGTGTTGCGTCGGTCGTGGCGGCACGGATACGTTCGACTATCTGGTGGAGGGCGGTGTCGATGCTCATCGGGCTTGTTGTCTTTGATGTTGTTCTTCGGGGGGCGTGCACAGGCCACCGGGTACTCCCCTCCGCGAATGTCCCCCGCCTTCGGCTCCTCCTTTATTTCGCTGCGGGGAGCACCCGGCGCCCTGTGCACATCGGGCGCTCTCCTCGTGCTGTCGGATCAACCGCTGCGTCCATCGATCACGCCGGCGGGGTACCTTGCGCAGCGAAATAAAGGAGGAGGCCGCAGGCCGGGGGACATTCGCGGAGCAAGGTACCCCGTCGGCGTGAGCGCGCCCCGAACGCCCCCCACGGCAAGAAACAAGACGAGCCCTCATCAGAACCTCGGCAGATCCGGATGCGACAACTTCCCCCCCCGCACCACCTGCTTGCCGTACTCGGCGCAGCGCTGAAGCGTGGGAATCACTTTGCCGGGGTTCAGCATCCCTTCGGGATCGAACGCGCGCTTCACCCCGAACATCTGCTCGTTCTCCGCTGCGGTGAACTGCACGCACATGCTGTTGAGCTTCTCCACGCCCACGCCATGCTCGCCCGACACCGTGCCGCCCATCGCGACGCTGGTCTCCAGGATGTCCGCGCCGAAGAGCTCGCAGCGGTGCAGCTCGTCGGGGTCGTTGGCGTCGAACAGCACAAGCGGGTGCAGGTTGCCATCGCCAGCGTGGAACACGTTGCAGCAGCGCAGGTTGTATTTTTTCTCCATCTCCTGAATGGCCAGAAGAATGTCCGCGAGCCGCTTGCGCGGAATCGTCGAGTCGAGGCACATGTAGTCCGGGCTGATGCGGCCCGACGCGGGAAACGCGTTCTTGCGTCCGCTCCAGAACTTCATGCGCTCTTCTTCGCTGTTGCTGCACGTGATGGCAGTGGCGCCACAGCCGCGCAGCACGTCGGTCATGCGACCGATTTCTTCTTCCACCTCTTCGGGCGTGCCGTCCGATTCGCACAGCAGGATGGCGGCGGCATCGAGGTCGTAGCCCGCGCGCACGAAGTCTTCGACCGCGGCGGTCATGGGCTTGTCCATCATCTCCAGCCCGGCCGGGATGATGCCGGCCGCAATCACCGCGGCCACCGCGTCGCCAGCCTTTCGCACGTCGTCGAAGCTGGCCATGATGCAGCGCGCGAGCTGCGGCTTGGGCACCAGCTTGACGGTGACCTCGGTGGTCACGGCCAGCATGCCTTCGCTGCCGATGACCAGCGCGAGCAGGTCGAGCCCCGGCGCGTCGAGCGCGTCTCCACCGAACTCGATGGGCTCGCCCTCGGCCGTGAAGCCGCGCACGCGCAGCACGTTGTGCAGCGTCAGGCCGTACTTGAGGCAGTGCACGCCGCCCGAGTTCTCGGCCACGTTGCCGCCGATGGTGCAGGCGATCTGGCTCGACGGATCGGGCGCGTAGTAAAGGTTGAAAGGCGCAGCGGCCTCGCTGATCGCCAGGTTGCGCACGCCGCACTGCACCACCGCCGTGCGGCTCACCGGGTCGATCTTCAGGATGCGGTTGAACTTGGCGAGCGACATCGTCACGCCCATGGTGTGCGGCATGGCACCGCCCGACAGCCCGGTGCCCGCGCCGCGCGCCACCACGGGCACGCCGAGCTGGTGGCAGGCCTTGAGCACGGCGGCCACCTGCGCCTCGGTCTCGGGCAGGGCCACCACCAGCGGACGGGCACGGTAGGCGGTGAGGCCGTCGCACTCGTACGGCGTGGTGTCTTCGGCGTGCCAGATCAGCGCGTGGGCTGGCAAGTGTGCCTGCAGCGCGCGGACCACCTGGGACTGGCGCTCTGTTTTCTGTAGCAAATCTTGTTGCGTGGGGGTGAGCGGCGCGTTCATCGGCGGGCCTCTTTTCTTCTGTTCGCGGATGTCTCGGGTGTACCGCACTCTACGGACATTCCGGCAGCCCCGGGTTGATGGATTTTTGCCGGGTGCTTGAGAGAACTTTGCCGGCGTCGTCAGCGCAGGCTCTGTTCGAGCCAGTCGGCAAAGGCCGCGCACTCCCAGCGCTCCAGCGTGCCCGGCTGCCAGCAGATGTAATGCCGGTGCGGCGACGCCACCGCTTGGTCGGACAGCGCCACCAGCCGCCCCGACTCGAACCACGCCGCGCCCATCTTCTGCCGCACCAGCGCCACGCCGAAGCCGCTGGCGGCGGCGTCGTACACCAGCCCCAGGTCGTTGAACTGCGAGCCGACGTGCGGCTCTGGCTGGTCGAGCCCGCAGCTCGCGAACCAGGTGCTCCAGGGCTCGAGCGGGCTGCGGATCAGCCGCGCGCTCGCAATCTCGGCCGCGCTGCGGAAGCCATGGAACGGACCGAATTCGTTGAGGTAGCTCGGGCTGCAGGCGGGCACCACCTGCTCCTCGAGCACGAGGCGGTGCTCGCAGTCGGCGTAGCCGCCAGGGCCGTAGCGCACTTCAAGGTCGGCCTGCTCTGCCGTCACGTCGAGCAGCGGGATCGACACCTGCAGCACCAGCTCGATGTCGGGGTAGATGTTGCGAAACAGCTCGAGCCGGGGCATCAGGAACTGGCGGCTGAAGGTCGGCGTGACGGCGATGCGCAGGCGCGTTGCGCGCTGGGCCGCGCCTGCGCCCAACGGCGTGGCCTGCAGTGCGGCAAGCCCGGTGCGCACGTTCGCAAGATACGCCGCGCCGTCGGCCGTGAGGCTGAAGTCGCTGCGCCCGAACAGCTTGAAGCCCACGTGCGCCTCGAGCTGACGAATGCGGTGGCTCACCGCGCTTGGCGTGACGCACAGCTCGTCGGCCGCACGGCCCGCATGCCGCAGCCGCGCCACGGCCTCGAAGGTCAGCAGGCACTGGATGGGCGGGATGTGCTGCAGGGCCATGCGCGCCTGGGAACCCTCGTCGGCCTTCAGTCTTCGAAGAAGCTCACCGGCAGGCCCGGCGTGTCGACCCGCATCGCGATCACCGTGCCCGAGGCCGGGCGCTGCGCGATCTCGTCGGCGGGCCGGCCCTTGCGGGCGCTGGTGACGAACAGGGTTTTCAGGTCGTCGCCGCCGAAGCAGGGCATGGTCGGGCACTGCACCGGCACCGCAACGGCCGCCACGCGTTCTCCCGAGGGCGAAAAGCGCAGCAGCTGCGCGCCTTCGAACATGGCCACCCAGTAGTGGCCCTGCGCATCGATGGTGGCGCCGTCGGGGCGGCCGTCATAGTGCAGCGGCGACGCGGGCGTCCAGCCTTCGGGCTTGGCGTCGAACTGCTGGAACACGCGGGCATGCGAGAGCGAATTGGCCTCGGCGTCCCAGTCCCATGCGTGCACCACGTGCGCCGCGGTGTCGGCCCAGTAGAGGGTGCGGGCGTCGGGCGAGAAGGCGAGGCCGTTGGCGGTGGTGGCCTGGTTGGCCATCTGCGTGATGGTGGGCGAGATGCCCGTGTCGCTGCGCGCGTCGAGGCAGTACAGCGCGGCGTTGGGCCGGTCCTTGGCCTCGTTGAGCGAGCCGCCCCAGAAGCGGCCCAGCGCGTCGCACTTGCCGTCGTTGAAGCGCATGGTGCGCACGTCGTGCTCCACGCGCGCCATCGCGACCAGCTCGCCGCCCCATTCGCGCGCGCGGTAGAAGCCGTCGCGCAGCGCAATGACGAGGCCGCCGCTGCGCGCCGGTGCCATGCAGCCGGGCTCCGTGGGCAGCGCCCAGCGCTCGACCGTGGCGCCCGTCGTGCCGATGTCGCCGCGCGTTCGCAGCACGGCGCGGCCAGGAATGTCTAGCCAGTAGAGCGATCGTTCCTGAGGGTGCCAGAACGGCGATTCGCCGAGCTCGCAGAGGCTGTCTTCGATGGAGGTCCACATGGTGGGCTGATTGTGCTCCCGCCCATTGCGTCGACGGGCAAAAAAAAGCCCGCCGGCGCCGGAGCGCTTGCGGGCTGAACATCCAAAGGAGACCTCGCTTGAAAAACTCGTTCTTCAATTCAGGAGCACCGCGGAACCGGCTCCGCCGGGCCGCAGGTGCTGCCCCCTGCAAGGGGGTTGGCGTAGCGACACGAAGTGCGCGCAGCCTGGGGGTTTACCTGTTATATGCGGTCTCGCCGTGCGAGGAGATGTCGAGGCCTTCGCGCTCTTCTTCTTCCGACACACGCAGGCCGAGGGTCAGGTCGGCGATCTTGTAGGCGATGAAGGCCACCACGCCGGACCACACGACCGTGAGCGCCACGCTCTTGATCTGGATCCAGACTTGCGCGCCCATCGAGAAGGTGTCGGGCGTCGCGCCGCCGGTGCCGCCGAGGCCCTTGGCAGCGAACACGCCGGTCAGGATGGCACCCAGGATACCGCCCACGCCGTGCACGCCGAACACGTCGAACGCGTCGTCCGCACCCAGCATGCGCTTCAGGCCGCCCACGCCCCACAGGCAGACCAGGCCGGCCAGCAGGCCCAGCACGATCGAACCCATCGGGCCGACGAAACCGGCGGCGGGCGTGACGGCCACGAGGCCGGCAACGGCACCGGACGCAGCGCCCAGCATCGAGGCCTTGCCCTTGTGCAGGCTCTCGCCCAGGATCCACGACAGCGCGGCGGCAGCGGTGGCGAGCACCGTGTTGATGAAGGCCAGGCCGGCCAGGGCGTTGGCGGCACCAGCCGAGCCGGCGTTGAAGCCGAACCAGCCGACCCACAGCAGCGAAGCGCCGACCATGGTGAGCGTGAGCGAGTGAGGCGTGAACGCTTCCTTGCCGTAGCCGACGCGCTTGCCGACCATGTAGGCACCCACGAGACCGGCCACACCGGCGTTGATGTGCACCACGGTGCCGCCGGCGAAGTCCAGCGCGCCGTCCTTGCCCAGCAGGCCGCCGCCCCACACGATGTGGGCGATCGGCACGTAGCTGAAGGTGAACCACAGCACCGAGAACAGCAGCACGGCCGAGAACTTGGCGCGTTCCGCGAAGGCGCCGACGATCAGCGCCACGGTGATGGCCGCGAAGGTGCCCTGGAAGGCGACGAACACGTATTCAGGAATGGTGGTCAGCGCACCGAAGGTTTCCTGCGTGATGCCCTTCATGAAGATCTTGTCGAAGGTGCCGAAGAAGTTTCCGTCACCCGAGAAGGCCAGGCTGTAGCCGTAGATGGCCCACAGGATGCTGATGAGCGAGAAGATCACGAAGACCTGCATCAGCACCGACAGCATGTTCTTCGAACGGCCCAGGCCGCCGTAGAACAGCGCGAGGCCGGGGATGGTCATCAGGATCACGAGGAGGGTCGAAGTCAGCATCCAGGCGGTGTCGCCGGAGTCGATCTTCGGAGCCGGTGCAGCGGCGGGTGCGGCTGCAGGCGCAGCAGCAGCGGGTGCCGCAGCTGCATCGGCCGCCGGAGCCGCAGCGGGCGCTGCCGCTGCGGGAGCCGTTGCGGCCGGTGCCTCGGCAGCAGGCGCTGCCGGGGTCTGTGCGAAGCCGGAGGTACCGGCGGCGAGCACGCTCAAGCCGAGCGCAAGAGAGACAAGCAGTTTTTTCATAATCGTTGTTCTTTCGGGCCTGGACTCGATCAGAGGGCTTCGCGGCCCGTTTCGCCGGTGCGGATGCGAACGACCTGCTCGAGGTTGTAGACAAAAATCTTGCCGTCACCGATCTTGCCGGTGCGGGCGGCGCCTTCGACGGCTTCGATCACGCGATCGACGAGGTCGTCGGAGACGGCCGCTTCGATCTTGACCTTGGGCAGGAAGTCGACCACGTACTCCGCGCCGCGATAGAGCTCGGTGTGGCCCTTCTGGCGTCCGAAGCCCTTCACCTCGGTGACGGTGATCCCCTGCACGCCGATGGCCGACAGTGCTTCGCGCACCTCGTCGAGCTTGAACGGTTTGATGATGGCTGTGACCAGCTTCATGAGTTTTCTCCTTTGGATGGAAATGAAACGATGCGGCAGCTTGGGCCGCACCTCGTTGTTCTGCTGCTTACAGCGTCTTCGTCAGCGTGAGGATGAAGCGCGCCTTGTTCGGCGAGTAGGTGGTCTGGCCGATGGGGCCGAAGCCGAGGTCGACGCCGGGGTTGGACACCGCGAGGTACGAGCTCTGCTTGTTGGCGCCCTGCACCGAGCCGGTCAGCGACAGGCCGTTGCCGAAGTCGTAGCTCGCGCCCACGTTGTAGTCCACGTAGCTCTTGTAGCCCAGGCTGCGGATGTCGCTGGACATGTTCGTGTAGCCCACGGCTGCCTTCAGCGTGACCTTGGGCACGATTTCCTTGCTGTACGACAGGTTCAGGTAGCCGGTGTTGGTGCCCTTCAGGCCCGAGCCGGCCTTGTTGCCGGCGTAGCCGAAGTAGTCCTTCGACACGGTGTGCGAGTACTTGGCGGTGAACGAGCCGAAGGTTTCGTTGGCATAGGTCGCGCCGACGTACAGCTCGGTGGTGTTGCCCGCCGAGTTGCCCGGGTAGATATAGGTGAGCGCGCCCACGTCCATGTCGAGCGGACCGGCCTTGAACTTGTAGCCGCCGTAGAGGTCGCTCTCGATGCTGTTGCCCTTCTGCCAGTTGACGCTGGAGTTCCAGTTGCCCACGTAGAAGCCGCTGCTGCCGAAGGCATAGTCGAAGCCGCCCTGGATCGCGGGCTTGAAGCCCTTGGTCTTGGCAAAGTCGTTCTTGCCAATCATGTCCTGGTCCTGGCCGCGGAACTTGTAGTTCGAGGTCAGCGAGATGTTGCCCGTGAAATCCGGGGCGGGCGCGGGCGCTGCTGCTGCGTCGGTCGTCGCCTGAGCCAGGGCTGCGCCCGAAGCGGTCAATGCAGCGGCCAGAACGATCATCGCCTTGGCGGCGGTACGGTGCGTCATCGGGAAACTCCTCGCGTGTGAAGTGTGTTGTTGGACCTGAGAGGCTCAAAGCAGGGAGCGTGCCAAACTGCACAAATACCTGTGCCCCATGCGACTCGCTTGCGTCGCGTTGTGAGCGAAATCGTTACAACGCTTGTTTCGAGCGGTTGCGGCTTTCAACAGGTCCGCACCACCGCGGACACACCAAAGATGGACGCACCATCTTGGGGACAGGGAGAGAAATGAGTTTGTCTTTGGTGCAGGGCCGAGCCTTGCTGGGGCTGGAAGCGGCCAGTGTCACGGTCGAGGTGCATCTGGCCAACGGCCTGCCCAGCTTCACGCTGGTCGGCCTGGCGGAAACCGAGGTCAAGGAAGCCCGCGAACGGGTGCGCTCGGCCATCCAGAACGCGGGGCTCGAATACCCCAACAACAAGAAGATAGTGGTGAATCTGGCCCCCGCGGACCTTCCCAAGGACTCCGGGCGCTTCGACCTGCCCATCGCGCTGGGCATCCTCGCGGCCAGCGGGCAGATCGACAACGCCAGGCTGGCCGGGCATGAGTTCGCGGGCGAACTGTCCCTGTCGGGCGAGCTGAGGCCGGTGCGCGGCGCCCTGGCAATGGCGCTGGCCCTGCACACGCGCGGCGTGGCGACGCGGCTGGTGCTGCCCCTGGACAGTGCGCACGAAGCCGCGCTGGTGCCCGACAGCGAGGTCTACGGCGCACGGCACCTGCTGGACGTGGTGCGGCAGTTCGTGGTCGACACCGAAGCGGCCTCGCAATGGCCCGATCCGCCGCCCGACGGCTGGGCGCGGGTCCACGCGGCGCCCGGCGCGAACGCACCGCGCTACGCCGACCTGGCCGACGTCAAGGGCCATGCGGGCGCCAAGCGCGCACTGGAAATCGCCGCGGCCGGCGGACACAGCCTGCTCATGATGGGCGAGCCGGGATCCGGCAAGTCGATGCTCGCGCAGCGCTTTGCGGGGCTGCTGCCGGCGATGAGCATCGACGAGGCGCTGGAGAGCGCGGCCGTGGCCAGCCTGGCTGGCCGCTTCGCGACGGAGCGGTGGATGCTGAGGCCTACTTCTGCGCCCCATCACACATCCAGCGCGGTGGCGCTCGTAGGTGGAGGCTCTCCGCCCAGGCCCGGAGAGATTTCGCGCGCGCACCACGGCGTTCTCTTTTTGGACGAATTTCCGGAATTCGCCCGCTCGGCGCTGGAGGCACTGCGCGAGCCGCTGGAGACCGGCACCATCACCATTGCCCGCGCCGCGCGAAGCGCCGAATTTCCGGCGCGCTTTCAATTGATCGCCGCGATGAACCCCTGCCCTTGCGGTTATCTGGGTTCCGCGTCGAAGGCCTGCCGCTGCACGCCCGACCAGATCTCGCGCTACCAAGGGAAGCTCAGCGGCCCGCTGCTGGACCGCATCGACCTGCACATCGAGGTGCCCGCGGTGTCGGCGCAGCAACTGCTCGATGCGCCTCCCGGCGAATCGACGGAGAGCATCCGCGGCCGGG
The DNA here is from genome assembly GCF_965279555.1 of Variovorax sp. Lineage (NCBI taxonomy): Bacteria > Pseudomonadati > Pseudomonadota > Betaproteobacteria > Burkholderiales > Comamonadaceae > Variovorax > Variovorax sp. Next base: position 4,897,828 of record NZ_OZ257247.1, read on the forward strand.
TGATCGCCGCGCGCGAACGCGCGATGCAGCGCCAGGGCTATGCCAACCAGTCGCTGCAGGGCAGCGCGATCGACAAGCACGCCGGGCTCGACGATGCGGCCCGCAAGTTCATGTTCAACGCGGCGGCCAAGCTGGGATGGTCAGCGCGCAGCACGCACCGTGCGCTGAAGGTGGCGCGCACGATCGCGGACCTGGGGTCGGCGGAGGCGGTGCAGGTGGAGCATCTGGCGGAGGCGGTGCAGTATCGGCGGGCGCTGCGCGGTAGCGCCTGAATCCGGACGCAGCTGCAGCCTCCTACTTGAACTCGTGGCTCACCACAGGCGCCGACTTGCTGTCCTGCACAGTCACCCGTTGCCGATACACCTCGAGCTCGCCGTTGCGCACCTCGATGTTGTAGATGCCGGGCCGCAGCGGCAGCGACTTGAGCGGCGGGCTCACGCCGCGGTCGGCGCCGTCGACGAATACCTGGCCCCACGGGCGGATGTTGAGCACCACGCGGCCCATGCCCGGTGCGGTGGCGGTCGCGTCGGGTGCGACCGCCACCGCGGGTGGCGACAGCCGGTTCAGCTCGGCGATGGCGTTGCGCGCGTCGCGGGCGTGCAGCCCGCGGCGGTAGCGGCGCAGGTAAGCCTCGTAGCCTTCGCGCGTGTTCTCGGCCTGGGCCAGGCTCCAGTCTTCCGCCTCGGCGGTCGCGAGCGCTGAATCGGCTGGCGTCGTGGTCGGCGGATTGACCGGCACGTTCTCGATGGGGGTCAGCGGTGTACCGGCCGGCGTTGCAGGCGCGGCAGCCGGCGCACTGGCGACCGTTGTGCCGGCACTGCCGCCAACAACGGCAGGGGCAGTGGTCGGGCCGGCATCGGTGACAGGCGCGGTGGCTGGTGGCGTACCGGATGCAGCACCCGCATCGGTGGCCGGCGGCGGCATCACAGCAGGGGGCGACGTGTTGCTCGACATCGGCCCAGCCGGCGGCGGCACCGGCACCATCGCGGTCGAGGTCTGCTGCTGCTTCATGCCCGAAGTCAGGCGCAGGCCGATCCAGCCACCCACGGCCACGAGCGCGATGAACAGCACACCCACCATGACCCAGGGCGGACGGCGCGATGCGGCCTTCCGCGCCTTCGTCTTCTTCACGGCGGGGGCCGGGGCCGGCGCCTCCACGGCAGCCACCGGCACGGGCTCCAGCGGCACCGGCGCCGACATCGGCGAGAACTGCTGCGGCACCAGCGGCGGAGGCGGCGGCGTCGCCGACACGGGTGCCGCGGGAATGATCACCGCCGGCACGCCCATGCCGCTCACATAAATGTCGCCCAGCTTCACCAGCCCCAGCTCCGCGGCGAAGGTAGCCACGGTCTGCGTGCGGTCCTTGCTGTGCACGGCCAGCGTGTGGTCGACGGCGGCGCAGAAGCCCGGGCTCAGGTCGTCGCGGCCCATCGAAGACAACGGCACATAGGCATCCTGCACGCTGCGCACCACGGCCGAGGGCGGCGGATGGCCGGTCACGGCACGGTAGAGCACGGCGCCCAGCGCGTACAGGTCGGTCCAGGGCCCCTGCAGCAGGGTGTTGTCGTCGGCGTACTGCTCGATGGGCGAGTAACCCGACTTCACCATCACCGCCACCTCGTCGACCAGGTCGGCGATCGACTTGCGCGCCGCGCCGAAGTCGAGCAGCACCGGCAGGTCATCGGGCTGGATGAAGATGTTGTCGGGCGCGATGTCGCGGTGAAAGCACTGGCTGCGATGCAGCGTTTCGAGCGCGCCCAGCAGCGGCCCCAGCATGCCGAGCAGCCAGGCCTCGTTGATGCGGCCGGGCTCGTCCTCGGCGAGGCGCCGCAGGGTGCGGCCCTTGTAGAGCTGGATCGCCATGTAGGCGGTCGAGTTGGCCTCCCAGAAGCGATGCACGCGCACCAGCGCGGGATGGCTGAACTGCGCGAGGGTGCGCGCCTCGTTGATGAAGCTGCGCAGCCCTGCCTGGAAGGTGGCCGTGAGGCGCTCGGAGCGCACGAGCACGCTGTCGTCGCCCACGCGGCGCGCGAGCATCGACGGCATGTATTCCTTGATGGCCACTTCGCGCTGCAGCGAATGGTCGTACGCGCGGTAGACGATGCCGAAGCCGCCCTCGCCGATCACCTCGAGCAGTTCGAATTCATCGAGCCGGTGGCCCAGCTCCAGCGGATGCGGGCGTTCGTCGGTTGGCGTGTCGGCCGCAGTGCCTGCGGTGCCGTGCGTGGTGCTCATGCGTCTTCTCCTCCCTCGGGATGTCGGCTTTTCATGCCCATGGCACATGCCCCTGCGAAAACAACTTGGAAAACAGCGGTGTGTTGAGCCCGCCGCCATGGGCCGCGGTGCGCAACGGCGAACCGTCGGCCTGGTTGGTCCACCAGTAGCTGGTGCTGCCGGACGGGTCGAAGCACAGTGGAAGCTCCGGCCAGCCGAGCCGCTGCTGGGCGCTCGCGCCACCCGCTGTAGGCCCGAGGATCGAGAGAATGTCGTCCGAGCCGCCGCTGGCGGTCTGGAAGCCGGCACGGCCAGCGGCCAGCACCTGGCTGTCGAACTGGTCCGGCGCCACGCCGTGGCGTATGGCCTGCAGCAGCGCGCTGCCGCATTGCCAGTACCAGGCGGCCGAGCCCTCTAGCACCGACGGCCGGTAGTTGCGCGCGGCCACCTGCAGGGTGACGCACACCGGGTAGTAGCGGCCCACGCGGTCGCAGCTCGGCGCGATACAGCCGAACTGCACTGCATCGACGCCCTGCGTGGCGGGTATCGCGAAGTTCCACACCGGCGCCACCGCGTAGTGCCGCGTCATGGCGTCGGGCCAGCGCTTGAAGCTGCCCAGGCCGTTCTGCATCCAGCGATCCCACCAGGCCTGCAGTTCGTGCGGCATGCGGCGGTAGAGAAAGTCGCCGGCGGCGGGCAGCTTGCCGTACCAGCCGATCTGTTCGTCGACGGGCACCCAGGCCTGCGGGGGAATGCTGCTGTTCATTGCGTATGCCTCCCGACAACCTCGCGGCATATGCCAGGAACACCACGGAACCGGCTTTGCCGGGCCGCTGGTGTTGCCCCCTGCAAGGGGGGAGGAGAAGCGACACGAAGTGCGCGAAGCCTGGGGGTGTTCATGATTTCCCGGGGCACGAGAAGCTGGTCATCTGCGGCAACCGCAGCGGGTTGTAGACGCTGTTGGCCGTCACCGCCAGCACCACCTTCTTGCCTTGCAGGTCGAAGGTCGCGTTGAAGGATTCGGGCGAGCTGCCCGACGAGATCGATGCCTTGTCGAACAGGCGGTGCAGCGCCCACGGCCCTTCGGTCACGATGCCGCCGGCGGGCGTGCCGTTGGCCGTGGTCACCTGCAGGCGCACCTGGTTGCTGTTGCGCGGGCCCGGCCACTTGACGGTGCTGGGCGCCTGCGGGCCATGTGCATAGCGCACCGTCTGGCCGTCGACGTCGAGCGTGAACTGCGTGAGAGCGGCGTCCATGTCCTCGGGCCGGATGTCGAGCGTGAACGACGGCGTGCGCCCGCCCGCCATGCCCGAGAAGAACACGTCGCGGATCGCCTGCGCCTTCTGGAACGAATCGAGGTAGGCCGAACGCCCCGCCGCGCTGCCGTCCACGCCGCGCTTGAAGGCCCATGGGTTGACCGAGGTGTCGACCTGGGTGATGAGGTTCTTCTGGAAGAAGTCGTCCATCATCCCGCCCGGTGCGAACAGCTGCGCGAAGTCGCCCGAGGCCACGTCGCGGTTGGAGCCGCGCGTGAACGGGTAGCGCCCCGCGATGGCCTGGTTGCAGAACGAGCCGATGCTGGCCGCCGCGCTCTGCCCGATGTTCTGCCGCGTCACCGCCGCCGCCTTCGACGACGCGGTGGCCGACAGGTCGTTCAGCATGCCCTGGAACGGCACCGGCAGGCGTCCCGCTTCTGCCTGCACCTTGGTGACGGCGTCGCTCGACGGCGGGATGTTGCCGCTGCGCAGCGCGGTGTCGGTGGCGGTGAGGAAGGTGTAGAGCTCGTTGATGAGCGCGGCGGTCGCGTCGATGGGGGCCTGCCCGCCCTGCTTGGGCGCGGTCACCATGCGGCGCAGCGGTTCGAAGTGGTTGTCCACCAGCGACTCGGGCCGGTCCACCTGCGCATTGCGGCGCTGGCTGCCATCGGGCTGGCCGATGAGTTGCTCGATGCGCTCGCGCGTGCTGGCCACGCGGTTCTGCGCCTGGTCGAGCAGGCCGCGCGCAGCCTCGTCGTGGTTGCGCAGCAGGTCGGTCTCGCGCGCCGCGCCGCGGATGATGCGCGACATCGGCGACTCCGAGGTCGAGAGCACACGCGTCATCTGGATGCTCTGCAGCAGCGAGCGGCTGTCGGCCAGCCGGATGTCGGTAAGGTACTCGTCCCACACCCGGATGTAGTCGGTGAGATAGAGCCGGCGCACTTCGCGCAGCAGCAGCTCGCGCGAGGTGATGTCGGCAATGCCCGGCGCGCGGATCTGCAGCACCCAGCGGTCTTCCTGCTCTAGCGACAGCGTGGTCTCGGCCATGCGCTTGTCGAAGATGTCCCAGTAGCCGCGGTAGGTGAAGAGCGTGGGAATGCCGTCGGTCAGCGGCTTCCCGCTCGCACGGCGGATCACCAGCGCCGACTCGGCCCCGCCCGCCTCCGCGATGGTGAAGGCGTTGGGCGGGCTGGTCTGCAGCAGGATGCGCCGCAGCCGTGCATAGGAGCGCTGGGCCAGCGGCACGCCGGCCAGGCGCTCGCGAGTCTGGGTGACGAGGCGCTCGTCCTTCGCGAAGGGCGAGGTCAGCACACGGCCCGCGAACAGCGCCTTCAGGTGCGACTCGAGGTTGGTGCGCTGCTCGCGCGTGAGCGACGCGCCGATCTTGCGGTCCACGTCGCTCAGCAGCCAGGCCTGCAGGAAATCGGCGTCGTAACGCTCGGCGTCGAACAGCATGAGATAGGCCTTGAGCGCCTCGTAGCTGTATTCGGCGTCGTTCTTCGAGGCTTCGCGCAGAGACTGCTCCACGCGCTGCGCGGCCTGCGGCAGCAGAACGGTTTCCAGCGCGCGTTGATAGACGCCGTCGGTCGCGGCCTGCAGCTTCTCGCCCTGGTAGAGGCCGAAGCGGTATGACAGCGGCGGATCGCCGACGTCGAAGTGGCTCGACTTCGGCAGGTCGCGCAACCGGTCGAGGATCAGCAGCGAACTCGCGATGTCGCCGCCCGAATCGACCACCGTCGGCAGCTCGCCGCGCGCCGCCGCCTTGTTGAAGGCCTTGGCATTGCCGTCGACCTCGGCCACGTAGTCCTTGTTGTTGCGCCAGCTGTTCACGCATGCGCCCAGCAGCAGCACCAGCAGCACGCCGATCAGGCTGTAGCCCGCGATGTCGATGGCGCGCTTGCGCCGGTACCAGCGCAGGTTGGTGCCGGCCACGCCCGCGTCGCGGAAGATCACCTGCTGCAGCAGTTCCTTCAGGAAGTAGCTCTTGCCCGGGCCCGGCGGCGGCGCGGGCGGCGCGTTGACCTGCAGGTAGCGCTTGATGGCGCCCATCACGCGGTCGAAGGCCGTGCCTTCCTGCGTGCCGCTGGTGAAGTAAACGCCGCGCAGCATCGACGCGGCCTCGAACTTCGACGGATTGAACACGTCGGCCAGGAAGGTGCCGAGGATGTCCTCGAAGCTCGCGAACTGCTGCGGCAGCAGGTAGGCCTGCGCGCGCCGCATCGGGTCGGGCTCGGCGGCCAGCAGTTCGGGCAGGCGTTCGTCGAGCCGCTGGTGCAGCAGCCTGTATTCCTGGTGGAAGCGCTCGCGCAGGTCGCCGCCTTTCAGCGGGGCAGCGCCCTTGCCGGCCTTCGCGCTCTTGTTTGCGGCATTGCCTTCGATGGGGAAGGTGAAGCCCCACACCTGCTGGCGCTCGGCACGGCCCAGCGAGCCGAAGTATTCGTTGAAGCCCGCCAGCAGGTCGGTCTTGGTGACCAGCACGTAGACCGGGAAGTCGATGCCCAGGTCGTTGCGCAGCTCCAGCAGCCGCTTGCGCAGTGCCATTGCGTGGCGCGCGCGCTGTGCGTCGTCGGCCAGCGGCAGGTCGGCGATGCTGATGGTGAGGATCGCGCCGTTGATGGGCTGGCGCGGGCGGAACTTCTTCAGCAGTTCGAGGAAGCCCTTCCACTCGCTCTCGTCGGTCTCGCGGTTGCTCTCGTGCGTGGTGTAGCGCCCGGCGGTGTCGATGAGCACCGCCTCGTTGGTGAACCACCAGTCGCAGTTGCGCGTGCCGCCGATGCCACGCACCGCGGCCTTGCCGAGCTGGTCGGCCAGCGGAAAGTCGAGGTCGGAGTTGACCAGCGCCGTGGTCTTGCCCGAGCCCGGCGCGCCGATGAAGATGTACCAGGGCAGCTGGTACAGGTACTGCCGGTCGAACACCGAGAAGCGGCTCGCGGGCTTGCCGTCTGCCCCCTGCCCGAAGCGCATGTTCTTGAGGATGGCCGTGGCGTCGGTGAAGCCGCTCTGCAGCTCCTTGATCTCGGGCGCATCCTCGGGCTTGGCCTCCTTCTCCTTCTTGGAAGGCGTGCGCAGCTGGTTCAGCAACTGCGCATTGAGGCGGCGCTCGCGCCACTTGCGGTACACCAGCCGCGCGAGCCAGACCACGAACATCAGCGCGATGAAGGCGATGCGCACGATCTCGTCTTCGAGCGGACGGTAGCGGCCCACCGCGATCGCGGGGCCGATGATCCAGATCAGGAACGCGAGCGCGATCAGCCCCAGGAAGACCCAGAGATCGCGGCTGATGAGAAAACGGAAGATGGCGCGCAGCATCAGCGAGCTCCTCCCGGCTGTTGTGATGCAGGCGCGGGCACGCCGGCCACCGGCGCCACCAGCAGCGTGACCTCGACGCGGCGGTTGCGCGCGCGGTTGGCCGGCGAGTCGTTGGGCGCGATGGGGTCGGCGTCACCCCGGCCTTCGGCGCGCAGGCGCTCGGGCTTCGAAAGGCGCGTGGCGATCATCTTCTTCACCGCGTCGGCGCGGGCCTGCGAGAGTTGCCAGTTGGACGGAAAGCGCACGCTGCGGATCGGCTGGTCGTCGCTGAAGCCGCTGACCAGCACGTTGCCTTCGACGGCATTGAGCGCATCGGCCACGCGCGCGAGCACCGGGGCGTAGCGGTCGAGCACACGGTCGGAGCCCGATGCGAACAGGCCGTCGCCGCGCAGCACCACCACGCTGCGGTCGGCCTCGTCGCGCACGGTCAGCAGGCCGTCGCGGATTTCGGGTTCCAGGAAGCGCTGCAGGCGTGGCGTGGGCGCGGGCATGACCACGGCGCGCGCGGTCTGCGGCAGCCGTACCGCATTGACGGCCGCGAAGGCGCCGTCGGAAGTGCCCGCCAGGTTGAACGTGAGCAGCGCGAACGCGACGAGCAGCAACACCGCCGCCACCGCCCCCACGGCCCAGACCGGCAGCCAGTTGCGCGTGCGGCGCACCGGCGCGCTCGCGTCCTGCCAGTGCGGCGACAGCGGCACCGCGATTTCGCCGCGCGTCTGCCGGATGATCTGCAGCAGCCGCTGCTTGAGCGTCTCCAACTGCGAGCGACCGTTGTCGATGACGCGGAAGCGCCCCTCGAAGCCCAGGGCCAGGCAGAAGTAGATGAGCTCGATCAGGTGCAGGTGCTGCTGCGGGTTCTGCACCAGCCGCGACAGCAGCTGGAAGAATTTCTCGCCGCCCCAGGTCTCGTTGTGGAACATCACCAGCAGGCTCTGCGACGACCAGATGCTGCCGCCCCACGGCGTGAGCGCGGCGGCCTCGTCCACCGCCGTGCACAGGCAGTAGCGCGCGCCGATGATCACCTCGGGCGCGATGCCCGCCTGCTGGGCGCGTGTCTCGAAGCGGCGCACTTCGTCGACCAGGTGTTCGCGCAACTGTGCCGGCGCAGGGTGATGGCCGGTCGCGCGGATCTGCGGGATCAGGTCGAGCAGCGGATTGGCCGCCGCCACCAGCGGGTTGTTGCCCGCGAGCGCCGTGTCGCCCGCATGCGGACGACGCGCGTCATGCCATGCGGTGAAGGACTCGGGCTGCGCGCCCATTCCGCGTTGCGCCGCGGGCATGCCGCCCTCGTCAGCAACTCCGCCGCCACCTGGGTTGGGCGGCACGAAGCCTCCCGCGCCGACGGCCATGTCGTTCACACCGTTCATAGAGTCCCTCACGGACGGATGGCCCAGAACTCCATGGCCAGCCCGGGAAAGTCACCGGCCAGGTGCATTGCCACGCCGCCCGACTTCTCGAGCTGGCGCCACATGTCGCCGCTCTTGTCGAGTTCGAAGTAGTGGTAGCCCGCGTTGTACGGAATCTGCCGCGGCGCCACCGGCAGCGGACGCACCGTCACGCCCGGCAGTTGCAACTGCACGAGGTCGCGGATGCGCTCGACCGAGCCGATCTTCACCTGCGTGGGGAAGCGCTGCTGGATGGCGTCGGCCGGCAGGTCGGCATGCACCGCGAGCACGAAGCCCGCGTTGCGCACCAGCACCGGGTCGGGCATGCGGCCCACGCGCACGCCGTGGCTGCGCTCCTCGAGCTCGATGGCGATCGCGCTCTGCTCGAGCACGGCCGACAGCGAACGCCGCAGCTCTTCCATCAAAGGACGAATGCTTTCGTTGAGGTTGTCGTGGTCGTACACAGGCCACAGCACCGGGCGACGCGTGGGCGAAGTGTGCGTGGCCAGGTGGCAGGCCAGCTTGAGCCAGTCGATGAACAGCTGCTCGGGGTGCACCTGCACCGCCTGCTGCGCATGCCACGTGAGCGCGAGATAGCGATTGACCAGCTCCAGCAGCAGGAAGTCGGACACCTCGCTCACGCCGCCGCGCCCCGGCTGCGACAGCCGCGAGGCCAGTGCTTCGGAGCGCTGCGTGAGCAGGCCGTGCAGCTCCGCGATCATGCTGCGCAGCATGGTGTGCGCGGAAGCATCGAGCACCGGCGGAATGTAGTTGGCGTCGATCACCAGCTTGTGGTCGGTGCGGCGCTCGATCACGCGCACCGCGCCGATGGCCTGCCACTCGGCGGTGAGCGAAGACGCGCGCGCAAGGCGCAGGCGTGGCGCGGCAAGCTGCAGCACCGCGGGGCCCAGCGCGACTGCGTTGCCGTCGTTCACCTCGCGCTCGATCACGCCGAAGCGCGCGGCCGAACCTTCGTCTTCCGAGAAGATGACCTCTTCGCTTCCTGGCCTGCGCAGCGGCAGCGCGAGCACGATGAGCTCATCGGTCAGGTCATTGGGCACTTCATAAGGCAGCGGCGCGTCTTCGGCACCGAATGAAAACGGCGTTCCATCGGGCAGCACGCCTGCGCCGCCGAGCAGCGACACGCGGCCGAGCGCATAGGCATCGCGATCTATCTCGAGATGCAGCCAACCCCAATAAGCGCCTTGCAGGCCGGCAGTGCGACGCGTCACGTATTGCTCGACGTAACGCTCCAGCTGCTGGAAATGCTGTGGCCGCAGGTACATGCCTTCGGACCACACCACCCTATTCGCCAACGCCTGCGGATGAGCGCCGTTTCTTCCAGCGCCCTGATTGCGAACTGTCACCAAAGAACCTCCTGGGAGTGCTCACATGGAAGCGGAAGGCGCATGCACGGACGCCCTCCCATCGAACGATTTTTTTGCTCCGATGCTACACGGCGCGTCTTACGATTTGCACCGCATTTCGAGCGCGAATTTCTCGCACTTTCGTACTAGGGAGTACAGAAAATTAACGACTTGGTAGCACCTCGATGCCACTCTTGCGGACCACGACCTGCACAGCCTGTTCGCTCGGAGAGAACTGCCAAACCTTGTACAGGTTTGTTTGCTTTGGCTCCTTGAGCGGCAGCACGATGCGCCAGCGCGCGGCTTCCAGCTTGCGATAGCCCGCGATGATGCCGATGGCGCGTGAATCGAGACCCGCCTCGCGTTTGAAGACACGCTCTTCGCCGCTGCGCATGATGGCCTGGTCGGCGTTCACGAGTTCCGCAGCCAGCGTCTCGCGGTCGCGATCCTGTAGTGCAAAGTAGTCTGCTGTCTCGAAGTTACCGGAAGATTTCAGCTCGAAGACCTTCACCAGGATGGGTGCGGCCTGGCCGCGTCCGTCGGGGTTCACGCCGTCGTCGATGCGCACTGTGACGGCATAGGGCGTGGGCAAGGACTTGGCTGTGGAAGCGCATCCACTGAGGCCCGCCAACAACGGTGTGGATGCAAGTGCGCCTTGCAGCAGGCTTCGTCGATGCATTGAGATCTCCCCGGCTGGTTCGCGGCCTATATTATCGAAGTCATGCGCATCCACGAAGCGCATCGCGTCGTTGTCGCAACACTGCGGCACACTGCCTCAAACATTGCTTTCGCAAAGTAGGAGAGAAGATTGAAGTCATGTCTGCCTGCTCTGGCGTTCACACTTTGCGTGATAACGGGTTGCACGACCCCGCCGCCGCCCGAGCCCGCACCGCAACCCGAGCGCCTGAGCCAGCAGGTTGCGCGCACGACCCTCGAGCGCGCGCAACAGACCTATGACGAAGGCGACTACGCCAAGGCCATCAGCACGCTCAAGAGCGGAGGCGTGTCGGTGTTCGAAGGCGCGGAGCCTGCCACGCGCCTCGACGCGATGAAGCTCGAAGCCTTCAGCTACTGCGTGGCCAACCAGGTGCCCGAGTGCCGCGCGCAGTTCCGCAAGATCCTCGACGCCTTCCCGAGCTTCGACCTCAACGTGGCCGAGCGCAAGCACCCCGTGTGGGGCCCGGCCTTCGAAGCCGCGAAGCGAATGAAGCGTTGACCGGCTACGCCGGTCCCCGCGCCCTGCGCACCTTGCGCGGGCGCCACAAGAACATGGAGATGCCATGCGTTGGACGGTGATCGAACATGCCGGCAAGCCGGTGGCCTCGGGCCCCTCGGCACTGCTGGCCGCACCCGGAGGAACGATCGGGCGCAGCCCCGACAACCACCTCGTGCTGCCCGACGAGCAGCGACAGATCTCGCGCCTGCAAGCCACCGTGCGCTTCGACGAAGACGGCGCGGCGGTGCTTCGCAACATGAGCGCGGTGCTGCCCATCAGCGTCAACGGGCAGACGCTGGTGCATGAGCAGGAAGCGCGCGTGGCCGATGGCGACCGCGTGGCGATCGGCAGCTACGTGCTGGAGGCCGCGAGCGCGCTGTGCGCCGCGCCGGCCGTGGTGGCTGCGCCGCCACCGCCTTCTCCTCCGATGCCGGCGCCACAGCCGTTCGCGCAAGCGCCGGTTTCGTCCGCGCCCATCGACGCCTTGCTGCCGGCTTCTTCAGGCTCCGACGTGTTCTCCGACCTGTTCGGCGAAGGCGCGCTGCCCATCGGCGATACGCAGCCCACCGTGGCAATGCCGCCGCCGATGCCCCGCGCGCCCGTGCAGCCGCCACCTCCTTCGCCTGCTGTTCAAGTGCATGCGCCGGTACCGCCTCCGCCACCCATGCCCGTGCAGGTACCGCCGAAGGCAGCCCCGGCCTCGTCGCAGATTCCTTCCGCCGAAGATTGGGACGCCATCCTCGCGAATGCGCCGCGCCGCATCGACAGCACGCCCGCGCCCATGCCAGACCCGATGGCGCACGAGCCCTTCGAGCTGCCGTCGCAGGCGCGCCGCAACCCGGTCGATCCGCTCGCGGAAATGAACCCGCAGGCGGCCCACGACATGTCCGGCATCGCGCTCAGGCGCGGGGTCGATCCGCTGTCTTTCTTCGCGGCCGACGACAGCGCGCATTCGCCGCTGTCCGACCCGCGCCCGACCGCGCTGACGCAACACGACGCAGGGCTGCCCGGCGACGTGCATCCCGCGCTCGACCTGCTGCAGAACAACAAGCCGGCCGCGCCGGGGTACAGCCATTCGAACCATGCGCGAGAGGTGACGGCGCAGTTCCGTCCGCCGTTGCCGGTGGCGCCCGTGCCGGCGCCGCCTACTGCGCCTGCGCCGGCACCTGCCGTCGCCGTGGAGAAGATCGACCAGGCGCCTCCGCCTCCGCCTCCGCCTCCGCCTCCGCCACCCCCACCACCACCCCCTCCTCCTCCGCCGCCCGCGCCACCACCAGTGGTCGCCGCACCGGTCACGCCAGCTGCCGCCATCTCGCCGCCGCCTGCAGCCGTTACCGCGCCATCACCGCAGCTCATTGCGCCCACCACCGACCCGTCGTCGTCCGAAGCCCTCTTCAAGGCTTTCCTCGAAGGCGCGGGCGTGCCCGAGATCGCCGGCCAGCAACCGCTCGACATCGAAGCCATGCAGCGCCTGGGTCGCATCATGCGGGCGTTCACCGACGGCACCATCGAGCTGCTGTCCTCGCGCGCCATGCTCAAGCGAGAGGTCCGCGCCGAGATCACGATGATCGTGGACGAGGAGAACAACCCGTTCAAGATCCTGCCCAATGGCCGCGCGGTGCTGATGCAGATGTTCGGCGCGCGCATGCCCGGCTTCCTGCCGCCCGAGGCCGCCGTGCACGACGCGCTCGGCGACCTGCAGTCCCACCAGCTCGGCATGGTCGCCGGCATGCGTGCAGCGCTGCTCACGCTGCTGCAGCGCTTCGACCCCGCGGCGCTCAGCCGCGACACGCCGAACGACGGCGGCATCGGCGAGAAGCTGCTGCCCGGCGGCCGCGAGGCGCGCCTGTGGCGCCAGCTGCAGGCGCTGCACGCCGAGACCACGTCGGCCGTCGAGGACGACTTCCAGGCCGTCTTCGGCCGCGCCTTCCAGCAGGCCTACGACAAGGAAATGGAACGACTGAAGGAGGCGCGCCGTGGTTGAAGCCGCCCGCTTTTCCTCGTCGTCCTTCGCCGTGCCGATCTCGACCTCGCAGTTCTCCTGCGTGGGCGAGCGCAGCGGCAACCAGGACGCCATCGGCTACCACCTCGACGAGCGCAACGGCTGCTTCGTGGTGAGCGACGGCGTGGGCGGCAACGCCGGCGGCGAGCTGGCTTCGCGCATCGCGGTCGACACCGCGCTCGACACCTTCGTCGACGACCCGTCGCTGGCCGCCGACAACATCCAGCGCTGCGTGAAGGCGGCCAACGACGCCATCCTCGCCAAGCAGCGCGAACTCGCCGACCAGAGCCGCATGAGCGCGACCTTCGTGTCGCTGTTCGTCGACCGTGCGAGCAACCAGGCCTGCTGGGCCCACGTGGGCGACAGCCGCCTCTACTGGTTCCGCCGCGGCGCGCTGATGCAGCGCACCGAAGACCACAGCCTGTCGGAACGCTCGGGCGACGCCGCCGCGAGCCAGCACCACGGCGGCGAGCGCCTGGTGAAGACCAATCTGCTGTATCGAGCCCTCGGCGCGCGCGCCACGGCCGAGGCCACCATCACCGCGACGCAGCGCCTGGCCGACGGCGACGCGTTCCTGTTGTGCACCGACGGGCTCTGGCAGCTGATCTCCCAGCAGGTGATGGAGCGCTCGCTGCAGTTGGCCGACAGCGCGGAAGAATGGCTCGCGCTGCTGCGCCGCGCGGCCGAGGCCAAGGCGGACGAGACGCAGGACAACTACTCGGCGCTGGCCGTGTGGGTGGGGTTTCCGCAGCAGGTGACGCTGGCGGGGGCCGCGACCACAACGGCCACGGCAACCAGAACACCGCCGGTGGAGTTCAGGCCGCCAGTATCAACACCTTGAACTGGCTCGGCACCAGCCGCAGGCCGACGATGTTGCATCGGTTCTGCGTGGTGATGCTGGTCATGCGCGTGGCCGGAGTTCCCTTGAGCAGCATCGTGAAAGCGCCGGTGATGTGGCGCGCCTGCTGCATGAAGGTCTGGGAGATCATGCCGCCGAGCGCGCCGGGCTGATCGCCCAGCGTGATCGGGATGAAGGTCGCCATGTTGTGGGCGGGCATGCCCATGTACAGGATGTTCCAGGCGTTCGGGATGGCCATGAAGCCCATGCCGAAGTTCGGGAAGGGAAAGGGAACGGGTGTTCTGCAGACATCGGGAATCGCGAAGTCCATGCCCATGAGCTGGCAGTTTCCGAACATGCGGGTCTCCTTCGTCTTCAGCCCATGTGGATCTGCGCGGCGTCGACCTTCACCAGGTCCTGGCCGGTCACCACCGTGTGTTGCCCGTGCAGGCGCACCGTGCCCGTGGCCTCTTGGTCGAGATGGCCCACGCGCGCGCGGTCGGTCTCGTCCACCAGCCGCAGCGCATTGCGCGCCATCTGCACGACGCGGTCGGCCACGCTCTCGAACACCTTGCCTACCAGCCGCAGATGACCGATCGTCGCATCGGCGGCTTCGCTGGTCAGGCGCGAGTGCGCGAATCGCGCTTCGGCGCGCTCGGCCCGCATTTGCAGCATGGCGGTGCCGTGCAGACGCAAGTCGGCATCGCTCTCGATCGACACATTGCCGCCCCGCGTCGTGGCCAGCGTCAGGTCGCCGGCGGCCTCGATGCGGCTGGCCGATGGATCAGCCTGTTCGATCACGGCAATCAGGTACACGCGCAGCCGGTCGGGGCCGCTGAGCATCACCGTGTCGCCGGTGCGGGGCACGAGCAGGCAGCTGGCCGCCCGGCGGCAGGCCCAGGTGGTACCTGCTTCGTCCTCCACGAGGATGCGGCCATCGGCGCGAAAGCCGGCCAAGCGGCCGATGAAGTGGACCGGCTCCTGTGCTTGCGCACGAGAGGGCGGCTCTGCATGAAGTGCGACGACGTTCATGGCGTTTTCTTCCTTTCTTTCAGTGCTTGCGTTGCTTGCATGGGGTTCCCGCGCTCGCCTTGCATCATCCCGGGGCCTGCCGGCCGCCGCGCGTGTCGGACCAGGACTGCGCCTTGTGCAGTTCCACGTCCTGTTCGATGAGACCGCCGCGCCCCGAGAAATGCGCCCCCTCCTGCAGCGCGCGATGCATGCGCGTGCGCAGGAACTGCGCGCCCCGAAGGTCTGCCCGCGTCAGGTCGGCATGGGAGAAATCTGCATCCTGCAGTGCGGCGCGCGCAAAAGTCGCGCCGGCGCAACGCGCTCGGTGCCACACGCTCAGCGCGAAGGATGCATCGCTGAAATCCGCGCCCTCGGCCTTTGCATCGGCCCAGATCGACTGGTCGAAGCGCCCGCCAGTGAACACCGCGCCCGCCAGCTGCGCCTGCGGGAACAGCGTGGCGCAGGCGTTCGCACCCGCAAATCGCGCCGCGTTCAGCGTTGCGCCCTTGAAGTTGCTCTGAGTCAGTACCGCGTCGCTGAAGTCCACCTCGTCCATCCGGCTGTCGGTGAACTGGCACAGCACCAGCTCCTGGGCCGCAAAGCGCATCCCGCGCAGGTCGCACTCCATGAAGGTCGTGCTCTCGCAACGCGCACCGGCAAGCACCACGCCGCGCAGGTTCGCGCGCAGGAAGGTCGCGAAGGTGAGCGACGCCCCGGTGCAGTCCAGCCCGTCGATCTCGCATTCGCCGAAGGTCACGCGGTCGAACTGGCGCGTGCGCATGCGGGTGCCGTGCATGCGGCACTTGAAGAAGGACACGCGCTCCAGGTGCGCGTCGTCGAACGCGGCATCGTCGAGCGCGCACTCCATGAACGCGACGTCCTGCACGAATGCATGGTCGATCCGCGCGGCTTCGAGCCGGCTGCGAAAAAGCCGCGCGTCCTTCAGCCGCGCATGGCGAAGGTCCGCCTGCGCGAATGTGCAGTTCGACAGGGTGGCGTCCTCCAGGCTGGCGTGCGCGAGAAGCGAGCCGCTGAAGTCCACGCGCTCGAACACCGCGCCCGACAGGTCGAGCCCGCTCAGGTCCCAGCCCTTGCAGTCCAGGTTCGTCAAAGTCACTCCATGTCGGATCTTGTCCAGCAGCTCGTCGCGCGTCATCTATCTTCAGGTACGGCGCGCCGGGCCGGCAGCACCTTGGCATGGTGGGTATAGGCGCCGTCCAGGCGCGTCGTGCCGTCGATGAAGGCCTGCGACACGTCGGCACGGAACAGGTTGGCATCGTGCAGGTCGGCCAGCCGCAGGTCGGATTTCGACAGGTTGCTGTCGATGAAATTCGCGCCCGCCAGCGAGGCACCCGTGAAGTCGGTGCGGATGAACAGGCTCTCGCCGCCGGCCAGCCGGTCGAGCTTCGCGCCGCGCAGGTCGCAACCCGAGAAATCACAGCCTTCGAGCTGCACGCCGCGCAGGTCGGCACCGGCCAGGTTCACGCCGCGCAGGCCGCAGTGCCTGAGCACCGCGTCGCGCAGCACCGCGCCAGCCAGCGAGCTGCGGTGCCCGAAGCTGCTCGACACCAGCGTAGCGCCGGTGAAGTCGAGCCCTTCATGCCCGGCCAATGTGGTGAAGCCGCAGCTATCGAGCGAGGCGCGCGCGAACGACACGCCAGCCAGCGTGCACTCGATCCAGCCCATCTGGCGGAACGACGCTTGCTCGAACGACACGTCCTCGAAGCGCATCTTGATCATGGCCACCTGCAGCCAGCGGGACTTCCGCAGGTCGCACTGCTGCCAGATGCTTTCGTGCACATGGGTCTGCTCGAACACGGCCGAGCCCATGGCGCAGGCGCGGAACACGGTCTTGCTGCAGTTCGCATGGCGCAGGCTGGCACGGCTGAAGTCGGCGCCGTCGCACAGGGCCGCGCCCAGGTTGGCGTGATCGAACCTGCAGTCGGAGAGCACCGCGCGCTCCAGCCGCGCGCGCGCCAGCACCGCCTGCGTGAAGTTGCAACCCGCCAGCCGCGCGCCCTGCAGGTTGGCGTCTCCGAGGTTGGCGCCGCTGAAGTCGGCTCCGCTCAGGTCCATGCCCGACAGGTCGGCGCCGATCAGGTTCATGCGCGCGAAGTTGCGGCGGCCGGCTTCGGCGCGGCCCAGGCGCCGCCGCAGCTTGGCGGTGCGAAAGCTCGATGCGGGTGGGGCGGCATCGAGCAAGTGCGCGGTGTACAGGTGCCCCTGCCGGATCTGCGCGGCCATGCGCTCGCGCGCCTTCGCGGCATCTGCCCTGGCGCCGGCCTGTGCTTCGGGCGGGAGCCTGTGGACCTGCTCGTCGAAAGCTTCAAGCCGGGCGAGTTCCGCGATCACCTTGTCGGGGTCGAAGCGGTTGCGCTGCGGCGGACCAGGTGGCGGGCTGCCGTCGTGCCGCGACGCGGCAATGGCCTGCTCGCTGCGCGTCCTGAGGTCCTCGCGCGTGCGGGCGATCTCCGCTTCCATGCGTTCGCTGTACTCGGGCAAGTCGTCGAGCGTGAGGGATCCTTCGATCTTCACCGGCTCCGGCAGCAGCTTGTCGGGGTCCAGGCCCTCGCGCAGCAGCCGGGCGCGCTCCTGTTCGTGCGCGCGCAACTGGCCGGCGCGCTGGTTGCGAACCGAAGGCTTGGCGGCAGCGTCCGGCAGCCGGTCGCCGGCCCAGGCGCCCATCACGGCCCTGGGCACGAGGTCGCTGTCGCGCACCGCATGCACGGCGGACTTGGGATCCAGGCGCAGCTGCAGCACCGACTGGTAGTGCGCGAGCGGCCTGGCCTCGCTTTCCAGTTCGAGCGCCGGCATGATGTGCTTCATGTCGGCGGCGTCGTCTTCCGCAATGGCGAAGCTGCCGTGCCAGATCAGGATCGCGCGCCGGCGATGCGGAAAGAACCACGCCGTGCTCAGGCGCAGCGGCGTTTCCTGCAGTTCGCTGCCATCAGCGTGCCGGCTTGCGAAACAGCGTGTGCGCCAGCGCGGCAGCGCACCGCGCAGCACCGGCTCGTCCGGATGCATGTTCCAGATCTCGTAGGGCGCACCGGCGGGCAGCTCCGGCATGCCGGGCCAGCGCTGGTCGGGCGGCGCGGCGTTGAAGTAGCGCCAGTCCATGTCGTCAGCGGGGCCGGGGTACTGTGTCTGGAGCCATTGCTGGTCGTAGGAGCGGCCGAGCAGTTGCGCCCGCTGCGGCCAGTCGGGCGGAATCGCGCCCAGGCTCGCGGGCCGCACGGCGCGCCCGGGCGCCGACATCCGGGCATCGGGCGACTCCACGTTCGGCAACCGGCGCGTGCGCACGCCGTTGACGATCTCGTCGGCGCTGCCGATGCCCTGCGGGTTCTGCGGCACCGACGCGCCGCCGTACGCATGCGCCCAGTCCAGCGGCATGCTGTCGAAGGGCTGGGGCGGCGTGATGCGGCCGTCGAGCCAATAGCGATCGCCGGACACATGAAGGCGCTTCTCGCTGCCGGCCACGACCATCTTCACCGCGCACATCGTCCTGTCGGCCTGGTGGGCGGTGTAAGCATGGCCGCTGGCGAGCCACTCTGGTTCGTGCTTGGGCATGCCCAGGTCGAGCACGTTGCCGGGGCCGATGTCCTCGGCCGCCAACTGCCAGAGCTCCTGCTCGGGCATCAGCCTGGGATCGTCCTCCAGGCTCACCAGCCCCAGCACCGCCACGCCGAGCATGTCGTTGCCGCGCCAGCGCTGCGGCCGCGTGAGGACGCTCAGGCGGAACGGCTTGACGGTCTTCATTGACGGGGCTGGTCGATCGCCACGTGATGCGTTGCCGGATCGACCTTCACCTTGACGATCTGCCCCGGTGCGAACTGCGGCAGCCTGACCGGGCTCAGCGGCACGTCGATGCTCGTCTCGAAGCCCGGTACCGCGCCTGCCGCGTCGACCTGCAGCCGCAGGTGCGTGATGATGAAGATGCGGTCGACGCGGGTGCCGGTGTCGTTCGCGTCCAGCACCCGCGCGGTGGTCGGCAGGCCGACGCGCAGCACATGCTGGCTACGCCCCGCGCCGGAGACCGCGTCGTTCGACATGCGCTGCAATTTCATGATGCCGACCGCACCGCCGACGAACACCGCCAGAACCGCTGCCGGAATGAGGATGAACAGGTACCAGTAGTCGCCGGCGCTCATGATGGCATCAGGCGAAGCCCGTCAGCAGCTTGAAGTACAGCGCCACTTCGCCCATCTCGATGTCGTAGCCCTTGTTGGCGGTCTGCGCCAGCGTCTGCGTGGTCGCATAGAGGCCGAAGGCATAGCCGAAGCCGAAGAATTCCAGCCGTGCGCCGTTGGTCGAGACCTGCACGAGGTTGTTGAAGTTGGCCAGGCCGCTGCTGCTGGTGGCGATGGCGTTGAAGTTGACGTTGATGCCTGTGTTGGACAGGCGCACCGGCGCGGAATCCCAATGCAGCTCGCGGCTGATCTTCTTCACCCAGTTGGCTTCCAGCGTCATGTCGCCGGACGCGGTGATGACCACGTCGCCGCCCGTGGACTTGATGGTGACGGTCTTGGCTTCGCCGTCGTAGGCGTCGCTCACCGTGGACTTGTGGGTGCCGGTGATCGTCTCGGTCAGCCCGGCCTTGAGCGTGTCGGTGGACGCCCCCGTCACCTCGCGCGTCCAGGTCGACTTGAAGGTGTCCTCACGCGCATCGTCGACCGTGACGCTCGAAGGCCCGTGCACGGTCTCGCTGCGCACGCCGTTGATGACGACAGTCTCGTACGCGGTGACCGTATCCAGCCGGCCCGCGACCACCGTGCGGATCTCGTTGGCGAGCACGGTGTCCACGCGCGGACCGTTGATGGTCTCGGTCTGCAGGCCGTTGACGGTCTGCGTCTGCGGCCCGTTGATGGTGATGGTCTGCGGCCCGTTGACCTCCAGCGTGTCGGGGCCGTTGACGGTCGCGTCGCGCAGCGTGTTGTCCGTGAGCACGTCGGGGCCTTCGATCACCGTGGTGCGGGAGCCGCCGGTGTCGTGCGTCTCGTCGGCTTCGACCGACACGTCCAGGTTGCGCTCGGCATGCAGCGCCACGAACTCGGCGCCCATCCTGTCCTCGAACACCAGCGAATTCGCCGTGGCCGGCGAGCCGCCCTGCGTGGAGCGCGTGACGAAGCCGCTCTTGGTGTCCTCGCCCGGCAGATCGAAGGGCGGCATGTGGCGCGGGTTGTACACGCGCCCCGTGATGATCGGCCGGTCGGCAAGGCCGCCGATGAAATCGACGATCACCTCCTGCCCGATGCGCGGCGTGAACACCGCGCCGAAACCGTCGCCCGCGAAGACCTGCGACACGCGCACGAAGCACGAGCAGTTCTCGTTGCGCCGCCCGCTGCGGTCCCAGCGGAACTGCACCTTCACGCGGCCGTACTGGTCGGTCCAGATCTCCTTGCCCTCGGGCCCCACCACCACAGCCGTCTGCGGGCCGCTCGTTCGCGGCACGCTCGTGACCCGGGGCGCGCGGTACGGCAGCGAGGTGGGCTGCACCACGAAGCCGAAGCCGTACTCGCCCGGCTCGACGCCCGAGGCGTAGCCGCCCTCGCGCAGCGCATACGTCACCGAAACGATCAGGTACTCGCGGTTGTCGTCCTCGCGGCTCGAACCGCGCATGCTGAACTTGTAGCCCGGCGCCATGCCGCGCACCGTGGCGTGGCCCTCGCTGCGCTCACCCAGGGCCTGCGCCTCCTCGAGCCGCACGCGCGCGTAGTGCTCGCCCTCGCCGGCGTTGGTGAACTCGCCCAGCCATTCGTACATTTCGTAGTCGGCATGGTCATGCGGCTGCGGCTGGGAGCGCACGTTGGTCAGGTCGCTGCCCGGCGTGGTGAAGTTGAAGTCGTCGACCGTGTAGCGGCCGGTGCGTACCTCGCCGGTCACGCGCCAGTCGTCGATCACCTCGACGTCTTCCGTCACGTCGCGGTCCGACGCGAAGTAGTCGATGGTCTCGTAGCCCGGCATCGGCTCGTGCGCGCCGATATCGTCCACCAGCACCAGCGTGTGCTCGTTCTGCTCGTGCTTGAAGTAGTAGTAGATGCCTTCGAGTTCCATGAGCCGGCTCACGAACGCGAAGTCGCTCTCGTTGTACTGCGCGCAATGCTCCCACTGGCGGTAGGAAGCGGTGAGCTTCTTCTCGAAGGCGAAGCTGTAGTCCGCGAACACCTCCTCGAGCATCTCGACAACGGTCTTGTTCTGGAAGATGCGATAGCCGCTCGTGCGCGTCAGATACCAGAGCCAGGGGCGCACGATGGCGCGATAGACGGTATGGCGCGAGGTGCGGCCCTCGCGCCCGATCATCGAGAAGCGCACCACCTGCCCGCAAAGAAATCGCGGTGCCCCGGCCGTCTTGATTTCCAGGGAAAGCGGCTTGCCCAGCACCGACTGCAGGTCGATCGAAGCGCTCGGGCTCAGCAGGTCGACCTCAAACTCGAAGAGCCGCGACAGGCCTTCGGTGCCGTTCATCGAACGGAACATGAGCTGGTCTTCCGCGAGCGGGGTGTGGGCGATGACGATACGGTCCATGGCTGCTCCCTTTCTTGGCCCGCCGTGCGCTCTCAGCGTTCGGCTTCGGAAAATTCGTAGTGGAAGTCGTCTCCCGCCGCGCTCAGCCGCACGGCGGCGAGCTTGCGCGCACTGACCGTGGCGCCGATGACTTCCTCGCTCAGACGCGGAAGGATCGTGTGCGTGAGGATCGCGTCGATCATCCGGCCACCCGACTCTATGGCCGTGCAGCGCCTTGCGACCAGTTCCACAGCGCTGTCGTCGTAAGCCAATGCAATGCCGTGGTTCGCCTGCAGGCGCGCGGCGATGCGGTCGAGCTGAAGGCGGATGATGCGATGCAACGCTTCCGCGTGCAACGGGTAATAAGGCACTACAACCAGGCGGCCGAGCAGCGCGGGCGCGAACACTTTCAGCAGCGGCTCGCGCAGGGCAGCGGCCAGCGGCTCGGGATCGGGCCGCAGGGTCGGGTCTTCGCACAGTTGCATGACCAGGTCGGTGCCGACGTTGGAGGTCATGATGATCACGGTGTTGCGAAAGTCGATGTGCCGGCCTTCGCCGTCTTCCATCCAGCCCTTGTCGAAGACCTGGAAGAAGATCTCGTGCACGTCGGTGTGCGCCTTCTCGATCTCGTCGAGCAGCACCACGCTGTAGGGCCTGCGTCGCACGGCCTCGGTGAGCACGCCGCCTTCGCCATAGCCCACGTAGCCGGGCGGCGCGCCCTTGAGCGTGGAGACGGTGTGCGACTCCTGGAACTCGCTCATGTTGATGGTGACGAGGTTCTGCTCGCCGCCGTACAACGCTTCAGACAGCGCGAGCGCGGTCTCGGTCTTGCCCACGCCCGAGGGGCCGCACAGCAGGAACACGCCGACGGGCTTGTTGGGGTTGTCCAGTCGCGCACGCGCCGTGCGGATGCGCCGCGAGATGGTCTCCAGCGCATCGGGCTGCGCAACCACGCGGGCCGAAAGAATTTCGCCGAGCTTGAGTACCGACTGCGCGTCGTCTCGCACCATGCGGCCGATGGGAATGCCGGTCCAGTCGGCAACCACGGTGGCGATGGCCTGCGCATCGACAGCCGCAAGAATGAGCGGCGACTCGCCCTGCAGTTGCACGAGCCTGTCTTGCGCCTGGGCGAGTTCGGCGCGGATCTCTTCCGCGGTCTTCGCGGGTTCGGTATCCGATGCCCTGGCATCTTCCTGGGCATCCTCTTGTGCATCGCCAGCCTGTGCCTGTGGCACAGCGGCAGGCGACAGCTGCTTGCGCAGAGCCACGATGCGTTCGACCAGCGCACTTTCTTCCACGCGCCGCGTCTCCAGCAGCGCAAGCTCTGCCTGCGCCGATGCAACCTGAGCCGCGATGTCTTCCACGCGCTGGTGCTCACCCACGCCGATGGCGGCCTCGCGCCCCGCAATGCCCGACTCTATGCCCAGCACCTCGATGCGGCGCTGCAGGTCTTCGATGGCGGCCGGCAGCGCATGCTGGCTCAGTGCCACGCGCGCGCATGCCGTGTCGAGCAGGCTCACCGCCTTGTCGGGCAGCTGGCGCGCGGGAATGTAGCGGTGCGACAGGCTCACGGCCGCCTCGAGCGCGGCGTCGAGAATGAGCACGCCGTGGTGCTTCTCGAGCTCGGCCGAAATGCCGCGCAGCATCACCACCGCCTTCGGCTCGGTGGGCTCGTGCACCTGGATGGTCTGGAAGCGCCGCGTGAGCGCCGGGTCTTTCTCGATGTACTTCTTGTACTCCGACCAGGTGGTCGCGCCGATGGTGCGCAGCCGCCCGCGCGCGAGCGCCGGCTTGAGCAGGTTGGCCGCATCGCCGGTGCCGGCGGTGCCACCCGCGCCCACCAGCGTGTGCACTTCGTCGACGAACAGCACGATGGGCTTCGGGCTCTTCTCGACCTCGTCGATCACCTGCCGCAGCCGCTGCTCGAACTCGCCCTTCACGCCAGCGCCGGCCTGCAGCAGCGTGGGGTCGAGCACCCACAGCGACACGTCCTTCAGCGAAGGCGGCACGTCTCCGGCCGCAAGGCGCGAGGCCAGCCCCTCGACCACCGCCGTCTTGCCGACGCCGGCTTCGCCGGTCAGCAGCGGATTGTTCTGGCGCCGCCGCATGAGGATGTCGATGATCTGGCGGATCTCGTCGTCGCGGCCGTACACCGGATCGAGCTCGCCCGCGCGGGCCTTGGCCGTGAGGTCGCTCGCGTACTTGGCCAGCGCGGAGCCGCCGGCCGGCGGGCCCTCGCCCTGGTGCGCATTCGCGGACGCGACGGCCGGCACGCCTTGCGCGGCGGCCACGTCGTAGTCGTCTTCGGGCGAGCCTTCGGTCCACGCCGCGAGCTGTGCCACCAGCACGTCGGGCACGATCTTGTCGAACTCGCGCGAAATGCCCGACAGCACCTGCCGCAGCCCCGGCGTCTTGATGATGCCCGCGAGCAGGTAGGCGCCGCGGATCGAGGTGGCCTCGAAGCGCAGGCTCGCATAGACCCACGCGCGCTCGACCGCGTTGTCGACATGCTCGGAGATGTCGCTGATCGACGTGGCGCCGTGCGGCAACCGGTCGAGCGCGCGCACCAGGTCGTTCTCGACCGCGTCGAGGTTCAGGCCCGCGCGCTTGATGATGCGCAGCATGTCGCTGTCCTGCAGCTGCAGGATCTGGTGCAGCCAGTGCACCAGCTCCACGTAGGCATTTCCGCGCAGCTTGGCGAAGGCGGTGGCGGTTTCCAATGCCTTGTAGAGCATCGGGTTGAGCTTGGAGAAGAGCGAGACGCGTCGGATATCAGTCATGGGATCGAGTCGATGGGAGCCGCCGATGCGGAACGGGAAAACAAAGCCTCGGGCTGGAACACCATGTCGCCCGCGTCGGTGTCCTGCAGGCGGGTGCCGAGCCAGCTGCCCCAGCCGAGCTGCTGCCTGCCGCCGAGCTGCATGCCGTGGGCATCCTGCTTGCGCAGCACGAGCCGCAGCTCCCACGCGAACTCGATGCCCACGTACTGGCGCACCCAGTCGACCACCTGGTGCAGCCGCCTGGTACCGGGCAGAAGCTCCTGGAACTCCTGCTGCGACAGCGGACCGAGCTCGACGCGGAACTTGCTCTGCGCATCGCGCACCGCGATGCCGACGGTGGCGCCGCCGCCCAGTTGATGGTTGCGACCAGACAGGCCGAGCGTGCTGAGCTGGCGCTCGTCGATGCGCACCCAGTCGCTCACGAATTCCTCGATGCGCACGGGCACGTCGAAGTACAGCCGCAGGATCTGAATCAGGCCCTCGGGGTTGCGCGTCTGGCGCACGAGATGGCCGGCCATGAAAGTGCGCGCATGGTCTGCGATGCGGTCGCGCCCCTTGAGGCCCGGCTGCCCCATGTTCATGAGGCTGGCGACGTAGTCGACGAAGCGATGGCCGTCCGGGCGGTCGAGGCTGTTGACCGACTGCGCGTCGGCCCAGGCCCGGTAGAACAGCAAGATGAGCCGGTGATGGAACAGGTCGGCGAACGCGCTCAGCGTGTCGTCGGCATGGTGGCGCTTGCGCTCGCGCGCATATTCGGTCATGTGCAGCGGCAGCGGGCCGTTTGGACCGAACAGGCCGAAGCCGTAGATCGAGATGCGCGGCGGACCGTCTTGAGACGCATCGACGCCCGCCACGTTCGACGGCGCGAAGGCCATCGATGGCTCCTGTCCGAGCCGCAGCGGTTCGTCGATGGGGCGTGGCGCACGGCCGAGCAGCGGATGGTCGCTCTGCGCGTCGAGCCGGCGCAGCAGCATGAACAGGTCGTGCCCGAAAGGCTGGTCGACCAGTTGCGCCCACAGCTCGGGGTCGGCCTCGGGCAGGCCGCGCGGCAACGGCGTGGATTGCAGCGGCTGCGGGATGCTGTAGCAGACGTCGGCCGTGTCCTGTGCAGCCTCGCCGTCGCGGACCGGCAAGGCCGCCATGTCGTCGGTGAAGCTCTCTTCGCTCATACGGCGGGGCGGCGGCCCACGCGGGGGGTCCAGCGCGCGATTTCTCCGCGCTGCAGGCTGGACAGCGCGAACTCGGTGAATGCATTGAGCGACACGTGGCGGCTGAAGAACTGCTCCAGCACAGCGCCGAACAGGTACGGGCTTGCACCCGAGAACGCGACCTCGTCGATCTTCAGCGCGATCTCCACGCCGCGCCCGAACACGATCGGCCCCGGCTCGGGCAGGCGGCGGAACACCGGCGCCAGCGCCATCGAACGCACGCCCTGGATCTGCCGGCGGACCGACGGATCGGCCAGGTTGCCATAAAGGTCGAGCATCTCGCGCAGCGCGGCTGCACCCTGCGTCGCGTCGACATCGGTCAGGCTCAGGTAGTTGAGGCCGAGGTGGCTGATGAGCCGCCAGGTGAGCGCGCCTTCCGCCAGTGCCGGATAGGGCCGCGACGGGCCGCGCAGGATGCGGATCGAGCGCACCGGCGCCGACACGCGCAGCGTGAAGTCAGACTCCAGCCCGGTCGGCAGCAGCAGCGGCAGGTCGCGGTTGGTGCACAGCGCGTCGAGGGTGATGTGGCGCAGGCTGTGCGGAAACGGCGCGTCGTGCTGGTCGACCAGCGACACATACACCTCGCTGCCGGTGTAGCTGGTGCGCGTGCCCTGTGCGCGGGCGCGGTCCGACACCAGGCGCGGTTCTCGGCGCAGCGAGAAGTAGGCGCCGAAGTCGCCGTCGTCCGCCGCGAACGAACCAAGGAAGGGCCGGAACTCGCGCTCTTCCGATCCGTTGGCCATGTGGCCGGTCACGCGCTCGACGGTGAAGATCTCGAAGTCGCGCGGCCGCGTGCGGTCGATGACCGCATGGTGCTCGTGCTGGCCCGGGCCCACCGGAATGCGGTCGCTGCGGCGCGGCACGAGGTTGATGATGGGCGTGCAGAACAGCGAGAAGTGCCTGGCGTCGACCAGCCGCTCGAGATCGGCATCGGCGCGGTCGAGCAGGATCACGATTTCCATCGTGGTGCCGCCCATGGCCTGCGCTGCGGCGCGAAGCTTGTTGACGCTGAAGAAAAGGTATCGGTCGGGAAACGCGAAGTACTCGTGCAGAAGGCGGTATCCCTGGAACGAACGCGCGTCGTAAGGCAGCAGCGCCTGGTCGGGCGCGAAGCCTTCGTGGCGGATGGCATCGTCGCCGAGCGGCACGATGCGCGCGGTGCTGCCCGGGCCGCTGCGGCATACGGTGCCCACGGCGTGGTGCGCCACGAGCTCGAGCACGCGCAGCGCATGCAGTTCGGCGCCCGAGAGGAAGAACTCGAGCCGCTCCAGCGGCATTTCAGAGAAGCGCGCGCCGCCCACCGCTTCGAGCCGGATGGTGAGCGCGCTCTTCGCCTGCCGCGCAACCGCAGGCATGGCATGCGCGATCTCCGCCGGCACCGGGCCGATGCCGGCCTCGGCAACACGCACCGGCCACAGCGTGACGGCGTGGCCCGTGCGGAACTCGCAAGCCGTCTGCTCGCCCTTGATCATGCGCCCGCGCAGGATGGTGTGGCGCGGCAGCTCGTAGCCGGCCTTCAGCGAGCCTTCGTTGAGGTTGCCGTCGATCTGCACCACCGCCATCGCGGGCAGCGGTGCGAGGAAGTTGGGGTACACCACCTCCAGCAGCCGCTGCGAGAAGCGCGGAAACTCCGCGTCCATCTTGAGCTGGATGCGCGCGGTGAGAAAGCTGAAGCCTTCGAGCAGGCGCTCGACGTACGGGTCGCTGACCTCGATGCCGCGCATGCCCAGGCGGCCCGCGATCTTGGGATAGCGCTGCGCGAACTCGGCCCCGAGCTCGTGCATGTAGGTGAGCTCGCGGTTGTAGTAGTCGAGCAGCCGGGCATCCATCAGTAGCTCACCCCCAGGCTTCGCGCACTTCGTGTCGCTACGCCTTCCCCCTCACCGGGGGCAACACCGGTGGCCCGGCAAAGCCGGTTCCACGGTGTTTCTTGAACAGAAGGCAAGAGCCACCGCATCACAGGCCTCCCGTGGGCCGCAGCACCATGTGGCCGCTCTCCAGGTCCAACTCGGAACGCAGATGAATTCGATCGGATATGGCACCGACCACAGCGTGCCGCGAATTTCGAGGGCGAGCAGGTTGTGGTGCTCGAGGTCGGTCGCGTCGGTCACGCAGCGCACGTCGATGCTGTCCTTCATGATGCGCGGCTCGAAGTCGATGATGGCGGCACGAATGGCGGCCTCGACATCGGCGAAGTCGACTTCCGACATGCGCCCGCCGGCCCAGCCGCGCACGCCGTAGTTCACCACCGAGCGGCGCGCGCGCGGCATGGCGTTGATGTCGTGGTCGGCACCGAAGTTGGTGGTGTTGAGCAGCCACTGCAGGTCGCGCAGAACAGAGTCGCGCAGCAGCTTGCCGCTCATGAGGAACGCGCCCGCGCGCTCCTGCCGGCTTTGCGGCGCCTTGTCGGTGAGGCGGTCGAGCAGCACAGGCTGCAGGCGGTCGCGCGCAACGCTTTCCTGCGAGTCGCCGTCGATGTGGTTGTCCATCAATGCGCTCATGCCGCGGCGCCCTCGTGCGTGATCTCGATCAGCCGCAGGTCGAGCAGGGAATGGTCGCCGGCCTCGCTGATCAGCGTGCGCTGGCCAACGCCCGCGTATTGCTCTTCGCCGGCCAGCGGCAGCCAGTCGGTGCGGCGGCCCAGCGTGGTTTCGTCGTCGAGCCCTTCGAGGCTGCCCGGGTAGCGCACGGGCACCAGCCCGTTGAGCGCGCGGCCGTCCTGCAGTTCGATCTCGGCCGGCGCCCACAGCAGGTCGACCAGGTGCTGCGGACGCGAGAACTTGATGCGGCGTACCTCCGGCAGCGGCAACCATGCGTAGCCCGAAGGCGCGAGCAGCTCCAGCACCGGGCCGATGCGCACGTCGCCGTCGCAGAGCCATTCGAAATCGCTGCGCTGCACCGGCTCGCCGTCGAGCGCCTGCACGGCGCGTGCGTCGGAGCGATCGACGCCAGTGAGCGCGCCGCGCAATGCGGGCGCGGCCTGGCGTGCGGTCTCGCGCAGGGCCGCGGCTTCTTCTGCGCGGGTCGCCGGCAGCGCGGCGGCGGCAACGAGCTGCTCGACCCATTCCGCATTGCCGCCGACGATGGCCGGCGCGCGTCCGCCGGCCCAGAATTCGGCGCGATGCCGTTCCCCCGCGAGCGCCATCGAACAGGTGACGCTGGCGGGCGTGAACGTGGGATCGAGCTTTGTAGCGAGCTTGAGCTGGTCTTCGGCCCGTTGCCATTCACCGCGCAACGCGAGAAAGTGGCACAGGGCGAGCCGCAGGCTGGCGTTCTGGGGATTGGCGCGGATCTGCCGCTGTACCCATTCGGTGTGCTCGGCCACGGAACGTTCGCCAAGCACTGCAAACCCATCGCCCATGAAGTGTCCTCATTGACTGACCTGCACCACGGCGCAGGGCCGTGGCGCGAGAAAGAGGGAAAGGGAAAAAGGCGGCCGCGCGGGCGGACCGCCGAAGGAAATCAGGCTTCCTTGTTTTCCTTGATGTTCCAGCCCAGCACCGTCTCGGCGCCCTTGCCGCCCTTGTCGGTCTGTTCCCAGTACTGCTGCTTCACCTTCGCGGCCTGGAAGGCGTACTGCACGAACACGGCGTCCGAACCCTGCTCCGCCGTGTACTGCACCGAGGTGACCAGCACTTCTTCGAGCGTGACGCGCGTGTATTCGATCTGCGAGCCGCCGGCCTTGCACACCGACACCTCGACCTTGCTCAGGTGCTTGCCGCTGGCGCAGTTCTTCATGACCGAAGGCGCCGCCTTGTCGATGCGCGCGAGCACCTGCAGGTCGTTGAAGCTCGCCTTGCCCACGCCACCGCCACCGCCGCTGACCATGTTTCCAGGCTGCGTCGCTCCCCATGCAAACGACTTGATGTCGGTCCAGTCCTTATGGTTCGAATCCTTCGATTCGCCGTTTGCACCTTCGACGCGCATGAACATGTCTACTGCCATGATTAACCCCCAAAGTTATTTGCGCCCGGATTCGGGACGCTGTTGAATTAGCTGCTGTCCTTCTTGTTGGATGGCAGCTTCGAAACCAGCCGCAACGACACCGTCAGCCCTTCGAGCTGATAGTGCGGCCGGAGAAAAAACTTGGCAGCGTAGTAGCCGGGGTTGTCCTCGATGGCTTCCACCTGGACCTCAGCCGCCGCCAGCGGCTTCATTGCCTTCGTGTCCTGCGACGAGGTGCCGGGGCTGCCGTCGACGTAGTTCATGATCCAGTCGTTGAGCCAACGCTCCATGTCCTCGCGCTCGCGGAACGAACCGATCTTGTCGCGCACGATGCACTTCAGGTAGTGCGCGAAGCGGCAGCAGGCAAACAGGTACGGCAGGCGCGCCGCGAGGTTGGCATTGGCCGTGGCGTCGGCGTCGTAGTACTCGGCCGGCAACTGCAATGACTGCGCGCCGATGAAGGCCGCGAAGTCGGAGTTCTTGCGGTGCACCAGCGGCATGAAGCCGTTCTTGGCCAGCTCGGCCTCGCGACGGTCGCTGATGGCGATCTCTGTCGGGCACTTCATGTCGACGCCGCCGTCGTCGGTCGGGAAGGTGTGGGTGGGAAGGTTCTCGACAGCGCCACCCGATTCGACACCGCGGATGGACGTGCACCAGCCGTACTGCTTGAACGAGCGGTTGATGTTCACGCCCATCGCATAAGCCGAGTTGGCCCAGGTGTAGCGGTTGTGCGCGGCCGAGTCGGTCTCTTCCTCGAACTCGAACTCGTCCACCGGGTTGGTGCGCGCGCCGTACGGCAGGCGCGCCAGGAAGCGCGGCATGGCCAGCCCGATGTAGCGCGCGTCTTCCGAATCGCGCAGCGAGCGCCATGCGGTGTGCTCGGTGTTCTGGAAGATCTTGGTCAGGTCGCGCGGGTTCGAAAGCTCTTGCCAGGAATCCATCTGCATCACGGTGGGCGATGCGCCCGCGATGAAGGGGCAATGCGCGGCAGCGGCGATCTTGGCCATTTCGCCGAGCATCTCGACGTCGGGCGGGCTGTGGTCGAAGTGGAAGTCGCCAATGAGTGCCCCGAAGGGCTCGCCGCCGAACTGGCCGTACTCGGCCTCGTAGATCTTCTTGAACAGCGGGCTCTGGTCCCAGCCGATGCCCTTGTGGCGCTTGAGCGAGCGCGCCACTTCGCGCTTCGATGCGCACATCACGCGGATCTTCAGCTGCTCGTCGGTCTCGGTGTTGTTGACGAGGTAGTGCAGGCCGCGCCATGCGCCTTCGAGCTGCTGGAAGTCTTCGTGGTGCAGGATCTGGTTGATCTGCTCGGAGAGCTTGCGGTCGATCTCCGTGATGATGGCCTGCACCGAGCGGTAGGCATCGTTGGAGATGGTGACCGTGTTCTCGAGCGCCTGCACTGCCAGCGTCTTGACGGCGTTCTCCACCGCCTCGCGGGCCTGGTCGGTCTTGGGCTTGAACTCGCGCTGCAGCAGGTCGGAGAACTCGTTCGGCTCGAGCGCCTCGACGGTGGCCTGTGCGCGCGCGGCGCCTTGCTTGGGTGCGGTACTCATGGTGGCGGTGTCCTTGCTGCGTGCGCTTATTCGGAAGAGTTGCCGGGCGTGGTGCTGCCGACCTTTTCGTTGGCCGCTTCCACGGCCTTGGCCACCGCGGGGTTGGGTGCGGAAGCCAGCGACTTCAGCAGCGCCGGGTTCTGCAGCGCCTGCGCGATGAGTTGCTCGGCGCCGTTCTTGCCGTCCATGTACGACAGCAGGTTCGACAGCTCCGTGCGTGCTTCGAGCAGTTGCTGCAGCGCGTCCACCTGGCGCGCGATGCGCGCGGGCGAGAAGTCGTCCATGCTGTCGAAGGTGATGTCGACGTTCATCTGGCCGTCGCCGGTGAGCGTGTTGGGCACCTGGAAGGCGACGCGCGGCTTGATGGACTTCATGCGGTCGTCGAAGTTGTCGATGTCCACCGCCATAAACTCGCGCTCGGCGAGATCGGGCATCGGGTCGATCTGCTTGCCCGCGAGATCGGCGATGACGCCCATCACGAAGGGCAGCTGGATCTTGCGTTCGCTGCCGTAGATCTCGACGTCGTACTCGATCTGCACACGCGGCGCGCGATTGCGCGCGATGAACTTCTGACCACTGTTCCTGACACGGTTGTCTGCCATATGCGTCCTCTTGAATCTGAAATGCGTGCGGATCTCACCCCTGCCGCGCGCTGGCACACAGCGGCGCGGCGCCCTTGCCTGTTTCCTCTTATTGCGTGCCGCTCCCGCCGTTGAGCGGACGCCCCGCGAGGCTTTCAATCTTTTGCAATCCCTCGGGCACGAGTTCTTCGATGATCTGGAAGAAGTTGAGCTCCAGCAGCCGCTGTGCGCGACGTATCAGCATGGGCGACGGATGGCTCGGCTCCGTGCGCTCCAGATACTGGCAGGCTTTCTCCAACAGCACTTGCACATCATCACGGCTCGATATTTCAATATCTTTAATGCGAACCGAGCGTAGTCCTACGCCGACATTTTCGGCAGTGCCGTTCGTCATGGTCTGCAGGCTGCCATTTCCTTCCGTACCCACTGTGGCGTGGGGTGAAACGGATTCGGCCCGGTCTTGCGGAGACTGTTCCGGCAGCAGCTGGACCACGGTGCGCAGCGATTTCTCGAGCCGCGAGAAGTCGGGCGCCCAGCTCTGTCCGAGCGCACGCTCGGAGGTCTCCCGAATGCGCTGCAGCAGTTCGAGCGCCTCGCGCAACGCCACCACGGGCGCCGCTGCCTTCTCGTGCGCTCGGCGCGCGGCGTCGCGCAAGCGGCCGATGCCGCCGGGGTAGTCGATCTGGTCTGTCTTGCTCGAATCGAGCAGCGCCTCGACCTGCCGCAAGGTCATGGACGCACCACCATCGTCGAGCAGCCGCGCATCGCGAACGCTACGCCCGAGCCCTTCGGCTTCGGTCAGCGCGGCCAATGCGTTCATGCGCGGCAGAGGGTCTTCGAAGCCGTCGTCGATCACGCGCGGATGCACGTCGTCCCAGAATTTCTGCAGTACCGCATCGACGAGTTGCAGGCCTTCGACATAGCCGGGCAATCCGCGGCTCTCGGTCCAGGCCAGAGTGAGTGGCACCAGCACGCGAAGGTCTCGCGTCCGCGAGCACAGCTGCTTCGCGATGCGCTCCACGCGCGCCCAGTCGGGCGGCTCGGCGGGGATGATGGTCGTGCCGAACTGCTGCTCGCGCTTGCCTGTCGTTGCCTGTTGCAACGCCATGAAGTCGGGGTCGTACTCCAGGTCTTCACCGCACGGATGCGGGCCTTCCACAGGCGACTGCAATAGTTCGATCTCGCTTGGCGACAACCTCAACTCCCTGTTCAACCATTCTTAATGCTCGGTATCTTGATGGGAAGCCAAGGCGTGGTCAACAACAACGGAGTGCAACGTACTGCCTCTGAATCACAAAGGAGTACAACTCCTCGCAAACATCAAACAGAACGTCTACAACTCCGGTGACAGCAATCCACGCGCACCCAAATTGCGCATCAACGCACTGATACCGAAAGTCCACATCGGCGCCTGGTCCGCATGAACCACGCGATTGACCAGTGCACCCAGCTCCGGCGCGGCAATGCGCACACGGTCGCCTACGACATGGGTGAATCCTTGCCCAGGCCCGTGACGGTCTTGTGTCGGAGCAAACATGGTTCCCAGAAACAACATGAATCCGTCCGGGTAAGCGTGATGTTTTCCCACTGTTTGCGAAACAAGATCGAGCGGATCGCGGCTGATCTTCGACAGCGAACTCGATCCCTGGAGCGTGAAGCCTTCAGGCCCGGTCACTTCCAGCGCAACGGTGATGCGTCGCACATCGTCGATGCCGAAGTGCGCATCGAACAGCCGGATGAAAGGGCCGATTGCGCAGGACGCGTTGTTGTCTTTCGCCTTGCCAAGCAGCAGCGCACTGCGGCCTTCGAAGTCGCGCAGGTTGACGTCGTTGCCCAGCGCGGCGCCGAGCGTCTCGCCGCGGCTGTTCACCGCAAGGACGACCTCGGGCTCGGGGTTGTTCCACACCGAGCCCGAATGAATGCCGACGTCTGCACCGGTGCCTACGGCCGCAAGTACCGGCGCCTTGGTGAAGATCTCCGCGTCAGGGCCGATACCGACCTCGAGGTACTGCGACCACACGCCCTGCGCGATCAGCACTTCCTTGACCTTCATCGCTTCGGGCGAGCCGGGCACGATGTCGGCAAGGTTGTCGCCGAGCACGCTGCCGATGGCCGCGCGCGTGGCCTCGGCCTTCGATGCGTCGCCGCGCGCCTGTTCCTCGATCACGCGCTCCAGCAGGCTGGCAACAAAGGTTACGCCGCTGGCCTTGATGGCCTGCAGGTCGCAGGGCGCGAGCAGCCAGGGCTTGGCCGTATCGCGCACGCTCTCGTCGCTGTTGGCGATGGCTTCGTCGATCGAGGCGATGCGCGGCGCGCCCTGCAATGCGCGGCGAACGGCTTCCGCAGGCGATCCCTTGGCTTCGAGCAGGTCGCTCATGGTGGGTGCGACCTTCGACAGGTCGTACAGGCTGCCGTCGTGCACGCCCACAAGCACGGGGCCCACGCCTGGTTGCCAGAGACGGCCGACGAGGGTGGCGCGCTCGGCGTCGCGGGGGAGGCTGGAAGAAGTGGAAAGATTCAAGGGCATGGCGTGATGTCTCTGTGGATGGTGCTACGTGGCATCGTAGCGGCGCATCCGGGAAACGGCAGCCAAAGCCCCTGTCAGTGCCCTGTGCCGTGCGCGGGCGCGGCGCGCACGCGTGCCACCTGCGCGGGCAGGTCGGTCCACGCGGGCTCCTTCGGCGCAAAGCGCGCGCGCATGTAGCCGGCCAGCTCTGCGATCTGCCGGTCGTCGAGCGCTTCCCGGAACGCGGGCATGAAGCCGATGTCGCGCGTGGCGGGCTCGCGCACGCCGTCGAGGATGGTGCGCAGCAGGTTGTCGGGCCGCGCGCTCGTGAGGTTGCTGTTGAGCGCGAGCGGCGTGTTCACGCCGAGCAGCGTGGGACCGTTGCCGTCGTGATGGCAAGAAGCGCAGGCGCTGTCGAACATGCGCTGCGCGGGGCCGAGCAACCGGCCCTGCGTGCGCGCCGCGTTCTCGACCGCCTGCCGCGCCACGGCCTCGGGCGCAGCAGCAGGCTCCGGGTTGAAGGAGCCGAGGTAGGTGGCCATCGCGCGCACGTCTTCGTCGGGCAGCTGCTGCATCTCGCGCACCACCTCGGCCATCGGGCCGCCGGCGATGCCGTGGCGCTGCGTGTGGCCGTGGCGCAGGTAGCGATAGAGCTCGTCGGCGTCCCACGGCACGGCGGACTTCGACAGATGCGTGAGCGCCGGCGCTTCCCAGCCGTCGACCATCGCGCCCGATAGGAATGCGCCGCCGCCCTGTTCGGCGCCCAACGCATTGCGCGGCGTGTGGCAGGCGCCGCAATGGCCCAGGCCGTTGACGAGGTAGGCGCCGCGGTTCCACTCGGCGCTCTGCGTGGCAATGGGCTGCATGGGCGCGGGGTCGTGGAAGAGCGCGTTCCAGCCGGCCATCAGCGGCCGCATGCTGAACGGGAACCTGAGCTCGGACTTCGGCGTTTCCGCGCGCACCGCGGGCATGGACATGAAATACGCATAGAGCGCCTGCAGGTCGTCGTCGCTGGTCTTGGCGAAGGCCGTGTAGGGGAAGGCGGGGTACAGGTAGTGGCCGTCGCGCGAGACGCCTTCGCGCATCGCGCGCTGGAAGGCGCTGAACGACCAGCGGCCCAGGCCGGTGTCGGCATCAGGCGTGAGGTTGGTGGTGTGGAGCGTGCCGAATGGCGTGTCCATCGCGCGGCCGCCCGCGTTGGGCACGCCGCCGGGCGCGGTGTGGCACACGGCGCAGTCGCCGGCGGCGGCGAGCACCCGGCCGCGCTCGATGGTGGCCTGGCTGTAGACCGGCGCGATGAGCGACACGGGCGCGATGGCCGAACGCCAGCCGAGCAAGCCGGCAATGACGCCGATGCCGCCGACGACGAGGGCTGCGCCGGTCGCCCACACGCCCTTGCGGCGCGGCCAGACTGCATTGCTCCTTCCCTCTCTGGGGGAAGGCCGGGATGGGGGCACGGCAGTGTCACCATCAGAGCGCCGCATGCCCCCACCCCCGCCCTCCCCCGGAGGGGCAGTGAGCAGACCCCGGTTCAATTCAGCCAGCACCGTCTCCGGCGTGAACGGCGGCGACCTGAACCGCACCCCCGTCGCATCGAAGATCGCGTTCGCGATCGCCGCCGTGCCCGGCACCGACGATGATTCGCCCGCGCCCAGCGAGGGCTCGCCCGGCCGCGGCATGTGCATCACCTCGATCACCGGCACTTCGCGGAAGTTGATGATCGGGTAGCTGCCCCACTCGCGGCTCGCGACCACGCCCGAAGGCAGCACGCCCGGCAACTGCACGCCGCCCTGCCCTTGGTGATGCTGCTGTTGCTGTTGCTGTTGCTGCTGCGGCGCGAACTGCACCTGCTCCTTCAACGCCCGGCTCGTGGTCTGGATCACGTTGCCGTGCACCTGGTGCTCCACGCCCGCCGGGTTGATCATCAAGCCCGCGTCGTGCCCCACCACCACGCGGCGCACATGCACCTCGCCGGTCTTGCGGTTGACCTCCACGTCGGCCACCCACGCGGCCCACGCCGCGCCGAAGCCCGGCCACTTGCTATGGATGTAGCGCGCGTAGGCAAAGCCCTGGCCGAAGAGGATGTCGCCGCCCTCGCCCAGCCCGCCGTCGGCGTTCTCCTGCGGGCCGGTGCGCATGCGCCAGCCGGCCTTCTGCGCAGTGGCCTGCACCAGCTCGGCAGCGCGCGGGTCCTGCAGGTAGCGCAGGCGGAACTGCACCGGATCGACGCCCGCCGCCGTGGCAAGCTCGTCGATGTACGACTCGTGCGCGAACGAACTCGGCAATGCCGACACGCCGCGCAGCCAAGAGGCGCGCACGATCGGCGCCATGTCGTTCACCTTCACGCGCAGGTTGTCGTAGCTGTACGGCGGGCGCGCGGTGCGGTCGCCCATCTCGTAAGCCTGCGCCACCGGCTCGATGGTGCGCGTGAGCAGCAGCGCCAGCGTGGGCGCGCCGTTCGACGGGTACGAGGTCTCGAAGTCGTAGGCGGCGACGCGGCCGTCGGCCATGAGGCCGCCGTCGATCTCCATCAGTTGCGCGGCGCCCTTGGGCTCCCACGCATGCTCCTGCTCGCGCGTGAGCTGCACCCGCACGGGCGCACCCACGGCGCGCGCGAGCAGCGCGGCATCGGCGGCCACGTCGTCCGCGCCGTTGCGGCCGTAGCAGCCGGCGGCCTCCATGCGGACCACGTCGACCTGAACGTCTTCCACGCCCATGAGCTTCGCGAGATCGGCGCGAAGCACGTGCGGGTTCTGCGAACCGGCCCAGCAGCGCAGTTGCATGCCGCTGCCGTCGGCCGGCTGCCACTCGGCCAGCGCGCACGACGGGCCGATGGACGCATGCATCTGGTACGGCCAAACGTAGGTGCGGTGCATCGGCTGCGCGGCGGCGGCGATGGCGCCGTCGACATCGCCTTCGTCGACCAGCAATCGCTGCGTCGACGGGTTGTCGCGCAGCGCCTGTGCCACGTCGCTCAGGTCCGGCATGCCGGGCCACGGCTTCCAGGTGACGCGCAGTTCGCGCAGTGCCTGTTCGGCATGCTCCTCGCGCTCGGCCACGACGCCGACGAAGTCGCGGATGACCACCACCGCGCGGATACCGGGGATGTGCGCGATCGACGATTCGTCGACCGCCTCCAGCGTGTTGCCGATGAACTCGCCGTGGTCAGCGCCCGCATACGGCGGACGCACCACGCGGCCGTGCAGCATGCCAGGCACGCGCATGTCGTGCACGAACACCAGCTCGCCGGCGAGCTTGGCCGGAATGTCGACGCGCGCCTGCCGCGTGCCGACCACGCGATAGTCCGCGGGGTCCTTGGGCTGTGCCTTGGGATCGAGCCGCAGCACGGTGCGCTGGCCCGCGACGAGATCCGCGTAGCTGACATGGCGGTCTGGCGCTTCGGTGACGCGCACGATGCCGTTGCGCACCCGCAGCGCATCGACAGGCACGCCGAGCCGTTCGGCCGCGCGCGCCAGCAGCCATGCGCGCGCCTGCGCGGCCGCAAGGCGCAACGGCTGCGCATGGAGCTGAATCGATGCGCTGGCGATGGTCGCGCCCTGGTTGGGCGCGCGCGCGGTGTCGCCGAGCATCATGCGCACGCAGGGCATGCCGAGGTCGAGTTCCTCGGCAACGATCTGCGCGAGCGCGGTCTGGATGCCGGTGCCCAGGTCGACGTGGCCGTTGAGCGCCGAGGCGCTGCCGTCGTCCCACACGGCGAGCAGTACCTCGTCGCCTTCGGCGGGGTTGCCGGCGATGAAGGCGGGCTGGCCCTTGGCCGGAGGCGGCGGCGGCGGCGTCTCGCGCAGCACCAGCAGCACGCCGGTGGCGGAGAGGAACTCGGCGCGCGTCTGCGGCAGGTCGGCGCGGCGCGTCATGGCTCTTGCCCGACGCGCATGCGCAGGGCAGCGCGTTGCACGGCATCGAGGATTTCGATGTGCGTGCCGCAGCGGCACAGGTTGCCCGACAGCTCGCTGCGGATGCGCGCCTCGCTCGCATGCGGATCGCGCGCCAGCAAGGCCGCGGCCTGCATGACCATGCCGTTGAGGCAGTAGCCGCACTGCGCGGCCTGCGCGTCTTCGAAGGCGGCCTGCACCGGATGCCAGTCGCCGCGCGAGCCCAGCCCTTCGAGCGTGGTGATGGCGCGCCCGGCCACGCCGTGCGCGGGAATCACGCATGAGCGCGCAGCCACGCCGTCGACGTGCACGGTGCAGGCACCGCACTGCCCCAGCCCGCAACCGTACTTGGGGCCGTTCAGCCCCAGGTCGTTGCGCAGCAGGTGCAGCAGCGTCGCCTCGCGCGGCACGCCCTCGATCGATTGCGCCTGGCCGTTGACCAGCAGGTGCAGCGGCTCAGCGCCGCAACTGGCCGTCACGGGTGTACATCTCCAGGTCCACGAAGGTCGAGCCGTTGTGGTTCTTCGCGCTGTATTCGACGGGGAAGTCGCCGAAGCGCGTGCTGCCGATGCTCTCGAGCCCGGCGATGAAGCTGTCGCGCGTGAGCGTCTTGCCGGCGCGGCGCAGGCCCTCGACCATCACGCGCGCGACGATGTAGCCCTCCAGCGCGGTGTAGCTGTCGATCTTCTCGCCGAACTCGGCGCGGTCGTGCTGGTAGTCGGCCACGATGGGCACGCGCTGCGCCTGCGGCGGCGGCACGATGCTGGCCGTGACCAGCCCCGCGAGCTTGCCGTCGAGCCGCTTGGCCGAGCCTGCCGCGTCGGTGATGCCGACCGACAGCGTGTACAGCGGCGCGCCCGCGCCGCTGGCACGGTAGTCGCGCATGAAAACCTCGACCATGCGCCCGGCCATGATCATCAGCACGGCGCCGGGCTTCGCATCGGCAAGGCCCGCGACGACCGGCTTCGCGTCTTCGGCGGCGATGGCCAGCGGGAAGGTCTTCACCACCTTCACCTTGTGGTCGGCCGCCAGCTCCTCGCAGGTCGCGAGGTTCGACTTGCCGAAGGCGCTGTCCTGGTAG
Source organism: Variovorax sp. (assembly GCF_965279555.1). Lineage (NCBI taxonomy): Bacteria > Pseudomonadati > Pseudomonadota > Betaproteobacteria > Burkholderiales > Comamonadaceae > Variovorax > Variovorax sp. The sequence continues at coordinate 4,936,477 of NZ_OZ257247.1, forward strand.
ACCACGGCAATCGACTGGATGCCGATGGTCGACAGGTGGCTGATGATCTTGCGCAGCTCGAGGTCGTAGCCCGCGCGCACATGGAACAGGTAGCGGTTGGTCTTGGTGCGGAACGACGTGGTGCCCACCAGCGGCGCGAACATCGGCACGCCGGCCTTCTCGGCGAGCGGCATCGCGGCCGCGAGATTGCCGGTTGCCACGTAGCCGGTGAGCGCGAAGACCTTGTCCTCGTCGATCAGCTTCGCGGTGTTGACGGCGGTCTTCGCGGGGTCGTATGCGTCGTCGTAGGTGACGAGTTCGATCTTGCGGCCGTTGACGCCGCCCGACTTGTTGACGCGGTCGAAGTACAGCTTGATGCCCGCGCGGTAGTCGACGCCGAAGTCTTTTGCCGGCCCGCTGAACACGGCCGACTGGCCGATGCGGATGGCGGTGTCGGTCACACCGTTCGTGCCGTTTTCCGCGCGTGCCGACCGCAGCGGGCCGGGGCCGAGGGCCAGGGCAGCGCTGCCCGCCACCATGGCGCGCCTTGAAATGGAGAGCTTCATGCGTCGTGGGTCCCGCTTTTTTTTCTGTTCTTCTCGGCTCGGGCTCAGGCGGCCTGTATGTCGGACGACTGGATGCGCTTGACGCCCTTGGCCGTCATCTGCTTCCACGCCGCGGCCAGCGAGCCGTTGAGGTCGATGCCGCGCGTGGCGTCTTCGATTACGTAGGCCTCGAAGCCGGCCTTGCGCGCGTCCATCGCGGTCCAGGCCACGCAGAAGTCGGTGGCCAGGCCGGTGACGAACACGGTCTTTATGCCACGCGCCTTCAGGTAGCCGGCCAGGCCGGTGGCCGTCTTGTGGTCGGCTTCCTCGAAGGCGGAGTAGCTGTCCATGTCCTTGTGGAAGCCCTTGCGGATGATGAGCTGGGCTGTGGGCACCTTCAGCTCCTTGCCGAGCGCGGCATCGTCGGTGCCCTGCACGCAGTGGTCGGGCCACAGCACCTGCGTGCCGTAGCTGAGCTTGGTGGTCTCGAAGGGCTTCTTGCCGCTGTAGGTGCTGGCAAAGGACGCATGGCCCGCCGTGTGCCAGTCCTGCGTGACGACGATGTTCTGGAACGCGGGCGCCAGCGCGTTGATGACCGGAATGACTTCGTTGCCGCCCTTCACCGCCAGCGTGCCGCCGTCGAGAAAGCAGTTCTGCACGTCCACCACGATCAGCGCGGCCTTGTCGCCGGGCTTGATCTTGCCCGCCGCGAAAGCGTTGAAACCGACACTGCCGAGGCCGCTTGCCAGCCCGAGGGCGGCGGCGGATTTCACGAGGGTTCTGCGATGCATGGCGTGGACTCCGGGGTTGAAGAAAAACTCAGACGCTCAGATAGGCGCGGCGGACTTCGTCGTTGGCCGCGAGCTCGGTCATCGTGGCGTGATAGCGGATCTGGCCCTTCTCGAGCACATAGGCGCGGTCGGACACCAGTTCGGCGAAGTGCATGTTCTGCTCCGACAGCAGGATGCTCACGCCCTGCGCCTTGAGCTCGAGGATCATGTTGGCCATCTGCTCGACGATCACCGGCGCCACGCCTTCGGAGGGCTCGTCCAGCAACACGAGGTAGGGGTTGCCCATGAGCGTGCGCGCCACGGTGAGCATCTGCTGCTCGCCGCCGCTCATGCGGCCTCCGGGGCGGTTGGGCATTTCACCGAGATTGGGGAACAGCTTGAACAGGCGCTCGGGCGACCACAGCGGCGCGTCGGTGCCGTCGGCCCAGCGGCGAGCGGGCTGCTTGCCGACCTCCAGGTTCTCCATCACCGTGAGGTCGGTGAACACGCGCCGGTCTTCGGGCACGAAGCCCAGGCCCAGGCGCGCCGCATGATGCGGCTCGCTCTTCGAGATGTCGTGGCCCAGGAAGCGCACCGCGCCGCGGCGCTTGGCCAGCATGCCGATCAGCGCCTTCAGCGTGGTCGACTTGCCCGCGCCGTTGCGGCCCATGAGCGCGACCACTTCGCCGCGCCGCACTTCGAGGTCCACGTCATAAAGAATCTGCGCGGCTCCGTACCAGGCGCACAGGGCCTTGGCCTGCAGAAGGGGTTCATGCGTGTTCATCAAACTACCTCCGTGCTTCGCACTACGGTGCGAGCTTGCTTGGGGCGGCCCGGCGCTGCTCATGCGGCTTCTCCAACGGCCGCGGCCTTCTTCTCGAATGTCTTGCCGGTGCCGAAGTACACCTCCTGCACCTTGGGATGGTCGCGGATCTCCAGCGGCTTGCCCTGCGCGATGAGTCGGCCGCGCGCCAGCACGATCATGCGGTCGGCATACGCGAACACCACGTCCATGCTGTGCTCGGTGAAGAGCACGGCCATGCCGCGCTGGATGACGAGGTCCTTGGTCAGCGCCATGAGCGAGTTGCGTTCCTTGGGCGCCATGCCGGCGGTGGGCTCGTCCATCAGAAGCAGCTTGGGGCTGTTGGCCATCGCGATCGCGAGCTCGACGCGCTTCACGTCGCCGTACGCCAGCACGCTGCAGGGCCGGTCGGCCTGCGACTTCATGCCGACCTGCTCGAGCAGCGCCAGCGCCTCGTCGCGCTTGTGGTCCGCCGCGCGGCGCCACATCGAAAACAGCTTGCCGTCGTGCGACAGCAGCGCCATCTGCACGTTCTCGACCACGGTAAGCGAGGCAAAAGTTTCGGCAATCTGGAAGGTGCGGCCCACGCCCCGGCGCCAGATGGCACGCGGCTTCTGGCCCACGAGCTCGTGGCCGTCGAAAAGGATCGATCCCTGGTCGGCCTTGAGCTGGCCGTTGACCATGTTGAAGGTGGTGGACTTGCCGGCGCCGTTGGGGCCGATGAGCGCGAGCAGTTCGCCTGCGTGCAGCTCGAAGCCGATGCCGTCCACGGCCTTCACGCCACCGAAAGACTTGCCCAGATTCTCGACCTTGAGCAGGGGTGTGTTGGAGGCGGTCGTCATGCCTTGGCCTCCTTTGCCTCGACGGCCACGGGCGCCGCATCGGGCTTGGCGCGGCGCAGCAGCTTGTCGGTCAACTGCTTCGCGAAGCCGGCGATGCCCTGCGGGAACAGCAGCACGAGGATCAGGATGATGGCGCCGAGCGTGGCGCGCCAGTAGTCGGTGTTGCGCGCCACGGTGTCGTGCAGCCAGCTGAATGTGACGGCACCGACCACCGGCCCGGCCAGCGTCTGGATGCCGCCCAGCAGCACCATCACCAGGCCGTCGACGGACTTGTCGACGCTGAGGCTCTCGGGCGAGATGCTGCCCTTGGAGAAGGCATAGAGCGAACCGGCCAGCCCGGCCGCGGCGCCCGCGACGACAAAGGCCGTCCACTGCATGCGCTTGACGTCGATGCCGATGGCGTCGGCGCGCAGCACCGAATCGCGGCCCGCGCGCAACGCATAGCCGAAGGGCGAGAACAGCACGCGGCGCAGCATCAGGATGCCGGCGGCCACGAACACCAGCGTGAGCCAGTAGTAGGTGCGCTTGTCCGACAGCCATTCCGACGGCCACACGCCCGTGAGGCCGTTGCTGCCGCCGGTGAACGAGTCCCACTGGTAGACGACGGCCCAGGTGATCTGCGCGAAAGCCAGCGTGAGCATGGCGAGGTACACGCCCGACAGCCGCACTGCGAACCAGCCGTAGACGAAGGCGCCGATGGCCGCGACCAGCGGGGCCACGATGAGCGCCGCTTCCATCGGCAGGCCGCTCGCGCGCACCAGCAGCGCGGCGCCGTAGGCCCCGAGGCCGAAGTAGGCGGCGTGGCCGAACGAATGCATGCCGGCCGGCCCCATGATGAAGTGCAGGCTGGCGGCGAACAGCGCGGCGATCAGCAGGTCGATCATCAGCACCGTGGTGTAGGGCGAGTCGGCGGTGAGCAGCGGCATCGCCATGAGCACCACGCCCAGCGCCGCGACCAGCCACAGGTAGCCCTTGCTCGCGCGGCGCAGCGGCTCTTCGGCCATGCCCACATAGCGGCTCGGCGCCTGCGGCCGTCCGAACAGGCCCCACGGGCGCCACACCAGCACGATGGCCATGACGATGAAGTCGACCACCAGCGTGAGCTTCGAGAAGGACACGCTGTAGCCGAAGATTTCCACCACGCCGAGCCAGATGCACACGGCCTTGATCTCCGAGATCAGCAGCGCCGCCGCATAGGCACCCGGAATGGAACCCATGCCGCCCACCACCACGACCACGAAGGCCGCACCGATGGTGTTGAGGTCCATCGCGAGCGTGGCCGGCTCGCGCGGCAACTGCAGCGCGCCGCCCAGGCCCGCGAGCATGGCACCGAGCGCGAACACGGCGGTGAAGAGCCAGGCCTGGTTCACGCCAAGCGCGCTGACCATCTCGCGGTCTTGCGTGGCGGCACGCACCAGCGTGCCCCAGCGGGTGCGCGTGAGCAGCAGCCACATGAGGCCGAGCACGACAGGGCCGACGACGATCAGGAACAGGTCGTAGGTCGGGAACTGCCGGCCCAGGATTTCGACGGAGCCCGACAGGCCCGGCGCGCGCGGCCCGAGCAGTTCGTCAGGCCCCCAGATGTAGAGCACCGCGTCCTTGATGACAAGGACCAGTGCGAAGGTCGCCAGCAGCTGGAACAGCTCGGGCGATTTGTAGATGCGGCGCAGCAGCACCATCTCGATCAGCGCTCCGAGGACGCCGACCGCGATCGCGGCAATCAACACCGCAGGCCAGAAGCCCATGCCGCCGCCGAGCTTCTCGACCAGCGTGTAGGCCAGGTAGATGCCGACCATGAAGAAGGAGCCATGCGCAAAGTTGACGATGCGCGTGACACCGAAGATCAACGAAAGGCCGGCCCCCACGAGGAACAGCGACGAAGCCGACGACAGTCCGGTGAGGAACTGAAGCAGCAATGACGAAAGACTCATCCGAAGGCCTTTTGGTGGCGGTTTTCATTCATGGGGAGAAGCATCCGCATTCAACGCAGCCCCGCGGTCGGCGCCGTCGTGCCCCACCCCAGGCCTCCCCCGACGAAGAGGAAAAATTCCGGGAACACCACGGAACCGGCTTTGCCGCGCCGTTGGTGTTGCCCCGGCAGGGGGGTGGAGGAGCGACACGAAGTGCGCGCAGCCTGGGGGCGAGTCATCAATCCGTGGCGCGCGACTTCTTGACGTCGGCTGCGGAGGGCTGGAACTTGGCGCCGTCGAAGTAGGTGTAGTCGACCATCACGCCCTTGCCGTTTTCGTTCTTCGTCTTGCCGACGAAGGCGCCCATGGTGGACTGGTGGTCTTCGGCGCGGTAGCTGATCTTGCCGAACGGCGTGTCGACCTGCAGGCCCTTGAATGCTTCGAGGAGCTTCGGCGTTTCGGTGCCCTTGGCCTTGGCGACGCCGGCCGCGACCGACTTGATCATGCTGTAGCCGACCACCGAGCCGAGGCGCGGATAGTCGTTGTACTTGGCGTGGTACGCGAGGAAGAAGGCCTTGTGCTCGGGCGTCTGGATGCCGTACCAGGGGTAGCCGGTCACGATCCAGCCGTTGGGCGTTTCGTCCTTCAACGGGTCGAGGTACTCGGGCTCGCCGGTCAGCACGCTGACGACCGCGCGGTCCTTGAACAGGCCTCGTGTGTTGCCTTCGCGCACGAACTTCGACAGGTCGGCGCCGAACAGCACGTTGAAGATCGCGTCAGGCTTGGCGTCGGCCAGCGCCTGCGCCACCGCGCCCGCATCCACCTTGCCCAGCGGCGGCGCCTGCTCGGCGACGAACTCGACGTCGGGCTGCGCGGCCTTCAGCAGCGTCTTGAACGCGGCCACTGCCGACTGCCCGTATTCGTAGTTGGGGTAAACGACGGCCCAGCGCTTCTTCTTGAGCTTGACGGCCTCGGGCACGAGCATCGCGGCCTGCATGTAGGTGCCGGGACGCAGGCGGTAGGTGTACTCGTTGCCGCCCTGCCAGGTCATCTTGTCGGTCAGCGGTTCGCCGGCAAGGAAGAAGATCTTCTTCTGCTTGGCGAAGTCGGCCACGGCCAGGCCGGTGTTCGACAGGAAGGTGCCGGTGAGCACGTCGATCTTCTCGCGCGCCACCAGCTCTTCGGCAACGCGCACGGCGTCGCCGGGGTTGGCGTTGTCGTCGCGCGTGATGAGCTCGACCTTCTTCCCGTTCACGCCGCCCTTGGCGTTGATCTCTTCGACGGCCAGCTCCATGCCCTTCTTGTAGGGCTCGAGGAAGGCGGGCTGGGCCTTGTAGCTGTTGACCTCGCCGATCTTGATCACGCCCTGCGCGTGCGCGGGAACGAGAGCGGTGGTCAGCGCGGCGAGGGCCGCGGCGCTGAAGACGTGACGCAATGGATTCATGGGGAAAGCTCCTTGAGATCGAATGAGGAAAGGAAACACCGTGGTTGGGCTTGATGCGCGGAAGACGGGGTCAACGAAGACCGTCTTCGCCCTTGATTTCATGCGCCTGCAGGCCGCCGATGCGCGGCAGCGGTCGGCCGCTGTCGGTGACGGCAACCGCCACCACGATCTCGTTGGCGCGCGGCGCGTCGCTCACTCGGGCCTCGATCGCGTCGAAGTGGCTGCGCACGAAGGCCGCGTCCTTGTGGCCCAGCGGCACGTCGACGGCGGTGCCCAGCGAGCCGCGCTTCTTGGCCGAAGGCACCAGCGCAGCGCCCTTCTCGACCGCCACGCGCAGCGGCGCGCCGAGCTTGGGATGCAGGATGGCGGCGGCGTGCTCGAGCTCGCCGTTCTCGCCGACGATCGCGGCCTTGCCGTAGCTTTGGGCCTGGCCGGGCTCGATGCCCAGAGCCTTCACGGCCTTCTGGCCCAGCAGCGCGCCGAGTTCCTCGCCGATGGCGATCAGGTCGTCGAGGTTCTCGCTGTAGCGCCCGGCATAGGGGTTGTCGATCACGGCGATGGCCACGGCGCGGCGCGTGGGCGGCGTGATGTCCTTGCCCATTTCCTTGCGGGTTTCGTCGACCTGAATGACGAGCTTGCGGATGTTGGCGGTCATGTTCTGTGTTCCTTGTCTTGTCTCTGTATGGATGCCGCGGCTCAGCGCAGTCCGTCCCATTTGCTGATGTCTTTTGCGAGCAGGCCGCCCACGCGTGCGTGAATGCGGTAGCCGGTGCTCATCGCGAGGATGAAGACGATCTCGTCGGCCGCGGGCGCGCCGGGCACGCGCACCTCGATGGCGTCGAACTGGCCGCGCACATAGCTGGCATTGATGTTGGTGAGCGGCACGTCGAGCGCGGCGCCGGGCGGTCCGACCTTCTTGGTCGAGGGCACGATCGACAGCGCGTTGCCGGGCTGGCCGGTCTTTTCCTCGGGCTTGCCCGCGGTGTAGGCCGCGCGATCGCCCTTCCAGCCGAGCAGTTCGCGCATCGCGTAGCCGCCGGGCACGTGCCACAGCGCGCCGTGCTCCAGCTCGCCGCCGGCGCCGACGATGGCGCCCTTGCCGTAGGTGGCGATCTGCTCGAGCGGCACGTCCATGGCGGCGTGCAGGCGGTGCGCCATGTCGACGCCCACGGGGTCGAGCAGCGCCATCATCGGCAGGATGTCGGGCTCGTAGCGGCCCGCGAACGGATTGGCCAGCACCGCGCCGATGGCACCGCGCACCAGCGGGGTGTCGGCGCGCGGTCCGAACTCGTGGTGGATGTGCTCGACATGGGTGAAGACGCGGCGGATTTCGATCATGAAAAAGAACCTTGCTTTTCGTTAAGCAAATACTGAACCAACTGTTTTCGACGGCTCTGTCTCGAGCGCCTTCGAGCATAAGGGTTCGACAAGGCGCCACTGCCCCTGGCAAACGAGTAGAGCAGCCCACACGAGCCCGCCTTTTTGCAGGACTTTGGCGCACACCGTGCCCGTATCGAGTGCGCTGCGCACCTGTGCGGGGGGCAGCGCGGGCACGTCGACAGTGACGAGTGCGTCGCCCAGGTCGCTGTCGTCCTTGCATTCGCTGGCGGGGCGGCGCGCGATGGCGTCGTCGTCGACATCGACGGCATTGGCGATCACCGTGGCGGCGGCGTCGGCCTGCGCCGCCGTGGCGGCCAGCACCGTCACGCTGTCGGCGATACCCAGCGAGAAACTGCGCCCGCGCCAGCCGCTGGTGGCGACGCCGCGCACAGGCTGCCCGGCGCGCAGCTCGAACTGGCCGTCGGTGGTGAGCAGGCCGCCCTCGCCGGCCATGTGACTGCGCAAGTCGAAGCGGGCGAGGTCGGCGTACACGCCCACGCGCGCCGACTGGCCGGGCGCGAGGTGCAGCGCGATGTCGCCGCCGTTGTTGATCCATGCGCGCTCGATGCCGGGGCGCTCGTAGAAAGCGATGAGCTCCTGCGCGACCGAGCCGGCCACGGCGGCCATCGGCGTGATGAACATCGGCGAGAACGCGGCGCACGCGTCCCACATGCGGCGCGCCACCACGTTGCGCGGACGCATCCTGTCTGTCACGGGCAGGCGCAGCAGGGGCAACTCGCGCACCAGTTCTTCGAGCACGTGGACGAAGCGCGCCCACGCCGCGTCATGCGCGGCAGCCACGGCGTACGGGTCGCCATGCGCCTCGGCCACGATGTCGATCGGGCCGTGGTTGAAGTGCCAGCGCCCTTCGCCGAGCGCGCTGCGTTGGGCGGTCATGGCCTGCCTCAGCCGAGCATCGGCGTGTGGCCCAGGGGCCACGGGTTGGCGTCGTCCATGGCGAGCCATTGGCGCGCGAGCGGCGCGCCGTCTTCCTGCCATGCACCGCGCGCGAGCGCCTGCTCGAGCGGGAAGATGTGTTCCATGTGGCCGCCGAGCGCCTCGTAGTCGTCGCGCCGCATGCTGAATTCGATGGGCGCGACGATGGCCGGCGTGGGCACGGTGCCGAAGCTGTTGTCGGGCATGCGCATGACGTCGGCCATCACGGTGATGCCGCCGCCGGGCCACACATAGGCCGGCGCGCCGCCGCAGGTGACGTTGACCAGCGCGCGCTTGATGGCGCGCGTGAGCAGCACCGGGTTTTCGGTGACGCCGGCGCGCAGGCTGCCGCCCGCACCGCCGAGGAACAGCACGGTGCACAGGGAAGGCTCGCAGTTCTCGCCGATGCGCTCGACGATGCGGCGTACCTCGGGCGGCATCGGCTGCTCGACGGGGTTGAGCGCGTCGTCGAGCACGTACCACTGCGCGTGCTCGCCGGTGGTCGATGTCATGAGCAGGCGCAGGCCGGGGCGCGCGACGCCCTCTTCCCAGCCTTCGATGATGGCGAGCGGATCGGCGATGTCGGTGCCGCCCCAGCCGTTGCCAGGATTCGCCACCTGGAAGTAGCGCCCCGGCGTGGACTTGCGCCCCAGCATCTGGATACCCGAGGGCGCCATGTCGAGGCAGCGGCCGGCCTGGTGCTCGGTGAGCACGCCGGTGATGTGGTCGTCGACCACCACCACCTCGTCGGCCACACCCGCGAACTGCCGCGCGAAGATGCCCACCGCCGCGGAGCCGCAGCCCACGCGCATGCGCCGCTCTTCCACACCGTTGACGATGGGCGCCTTGCCGGCCTGGATGACGAGCGTGGAGCCGCCGTCGATGGTGCACTCCACTGCCTTCTTGTTGCCCAGCAGCTGCATCAGCTCGGCCGTCATGCGGCCTTCCTTCTTGCTGCCGCCGGTGAGGTGGTGCACGCCACCCAGCGACAGCATCTGCGAGCCGTACTCGGCGGTGGTGACATGGCCGACCACCTCGCCGCGGTAGCGCACGTTGGCCTGCTCTGAGCCGAGGAAGCGGTCTGTGTCGATCTTCACCTTGAAGCTGCAGTAGCTGAAGATGCCTTCGGTGACGACGGTGACCATGTCGACGCCCTTGGCCCTGGAGGCCACGATGAAAGGCGCGGGCTTGTAGTCGGGGTAGGTGGTGGAGGAACCCACGCCGGTGACGAAGACTTCGTCGGCATGCAGCAGGTCGCCGTTCCAGTCGGGCTCGGCCAGGGCCTCGGCGGGCGCCGCCCCGGGACGGTCGAAGGGCACCAGCACCGCAGCCTCGCTCTCGACCGCGCGGCGCAGCAGCACCACGGGATCGACGCGCACCAGCACGCCTTCGCGGTTGGCGTAGCGGTCGCAGGCGCCGGTACGGCCGTCGGAAATCTGGCACAGCACGGGGCAGGCGTTGCACTCGACCTTGGCCGTGCTCATGCGTTCGTTGCGCGGAGGCGCCTTGCCGAAGGCGCCGCTGCCGGCGTCGGCCACCACGGGCATGTCGATGCCGGGCAATCCGTCTGTCTTGGTGTGTTCTGTCATCGGGTCGGTCTCGTGGGCGTGTCGGTCGTGTGCGAAGGTGCAAACCAGGAAGCCGGTCTTTGCAACAAACGTGCCGTCTGCCCGCTTGTGCGCCGAGTTCCGTTTGTGTAGCATTCCCTACACTTTCATGTTGCGTTCACTACATTCGAGGGCAATGTAGCAAACAGGCCCGATGCTTGCAATGGTGTTTTCTCGCGATGTTCATCGGGTTTTTCCGACCAACGACAATGGAGGGTTCGAAGCCGGCCGACGGCTGCATGCCCCACAGGCGTGCATTTCGGCTCAGCCACCTTCCTCCGTCCCAACCAACTCTTGAGTTTCGTATGAGTGCATTCAGCGAAGAACGCGTCCTGAGCGTCCACCACTGGACCGACCGCCTGTTCACCTTCACCACCACGCGCGACCCCGCGCTGCGCTTCTCGAACGGTCATTTCACGATGATCGGCCTGAAGGTCAACAACAAGCCCCTGCTGCGTGCCTACAGCATCGTGAGCCCGAACTACGAGGAGCACCTCGAGTTCCTGAGCATCAAGGTGGAAGACGGCCCGCTCACCTCGAAGCTGCAGCACATCCAGGTGGGCGACACCATCATCGTGGGCCGCAAGCCCACCGGCACGCTGCTGATCGACTACACGCTGCCGGGCAAGCGCCTGTACCTGTTCGGCACCGGCACCGGCCTCGCACCATTCATGAGCATCATCCGCGACCCGGAGACCTACGAGAAGTTCGAGCAGGTCATCCTGGTGCACGGCGTGCGCCAGGTCGACGAACTGGCATACCACGACCTGGTGACCGACCACCTGCCCAAGCACGAGATCCTGGGCGAAATGATCGCCAACCAACTGCTGTACTACCCGACCGTCACGCGCGAGGAGTTCCGCAACCAGGGCCGCATCACCGACCTGATCGAGAGCAACAAGCTCACCGACGACCTCGGCCTGCCGCCGCTCAACGTCGAGGAAGACCGCGTCATGCTGTGCGGCAGCCCCGGCCTGCTGGTCGACCTGAAGCACATCCTGGAAAAGCGCGGCTTCAAGGAAGGCAACACGAGCACGCCGGGCGACTTCGTCGTCGAACGCGCATTCGCTGAAAAGTAATGAAGGCCCCCCGGCTTTTCACTCGCTGTGCTCGTGTAACTCCACCCCCCATGGGGGAGGCGCGGTCCGCCTTGGGGCGGCCCGGCGGCGACCGCCTCCCTCTTCATCCCGCCCTCCGATGGAACGCAAGGTAGTCACCAAGCCGCAGCGCCGCACGGGCGTGCGCGAGGCTGCCGCGCAGGCCACGCGCGACAGCATCCTCAAGTCGGCGACCAAGGTGTTCGCCAAGTACGGCTACGACGGCGGCAGCGTGGAGAAGATCTCCAAGGCCGCCAAGTCGTACGACCGCATGATCTATTACTACTTCGGCAGCAAGGAAGGCCTCTTCATTGCGGTGCTCGAAGGCATCTACCAGCGCATGGACGACGCCGAGGCCGCCATTGCGCTAGACACCTCGCGGCCGGTGGAAGCGCTGACCGAAGTCATCCGCTTCGTGCTGGGCTACTACCGCAAGAACCCCGAGTTCGTCACGCTGCTGAACTCCGAGAACCTGCACAAGGGCCGGCACATCTCCAAGTCGCTGCGCGCTCGCGAGTATTCGTCGCGCGCGGTGGCCATCATTGCGGAGATCCTTGCCAGCGGCGCCGCGCAGGGCCTGTTCCGCAAGGACCTCGTGGCGCGCGACATCTACCTGCTGATCGCGTCCACCGGCTATTTCTATACCTCCAACAGGCACACGCTCACCGCCTTCCTCGGCGAGCCGCTGGAGTCGCCGGAGGCGATCACGCACTGGGAAGACTTCGTGATCGAGACCGTGCTGCGCACCGTGCGCGCGGACGACATACAAGACAACACCCCACCCCACGAGGAAAACACGAAATGGCAGAAATCGCAGCCGACGGCAAGTCGGGCAAGGTCGTCATAAAGAACATCGGGCTGCTGCTCTCGGGCGACATCGACAAGCCCATCCTCGATGCCGACACCATCGTGGTGAACGACGGCCTGATCGTCGCGGTCGGCAAGGAGAAAGACTGCGACCTCGAAGGCGCGAAGACCGTCATCGACGCGAAGAAGACCTGCGTCGCGCCCGGCCTGATCGACAGCCACGTGCACCCGGTGTTCGGCGACTGGACGCCGCGCCAGGGCCAGCTCGGCTGGATCGACTCGACCATGCACGGTGGCGTGACGACGATGATTTCCGCCGGTGAAGTGCACCTGCCAGGGCGCCCGAAGGACATCGTGGGCCTGAAGGCCTTGGCCATCACCGCGCAGCGCGCGTTCGACAACTTCCGCCCCGGCGGCGTGAAGGTGCTGGCCGGTGCGCCGGTCATCGAGAAGGGCATGGTCGAGAGCGACTTCAAGGAACTGGCCGAAGCCGGCGTGGGCCTGCTCGGCGAAGTGGGCCTGGGCTCGGTCAAGGCCGGCTACGAAGCCAAGGAAATGGTGGCCTGGGCACGCAAGTACGGCATCCAGAGCACCATCCACACGGGCGGCCCTTCGATTCCCGGCTCGGGCCTGATCGACAAGGACGTGGTGCTCGAAGCCGACGCCGACATCATCGGCCACATCAACGGTGGCCACACCTCGCTGCCCGAGGCGCACGTGTGCGAGCTGTGCGAGAAGAGCTCGCGCGCCATCGAGATCGTGCACAACGGCAACGAGAAGGTGGCCATCGCGGCGGCCAAGGCGGCGCTGGAGCTCAAGTGCCCGCACCGTGTGATTCTCGGCACCGACGGCCCCGCGGGCTCGGGCGTTCAGCCGTTGGGCATCCTGCGCATGGTGGCAATGCTGTCGTCCATCGCGAACATCCCGGCCGAGCTGGTGTTCTGCTTCGCTACCGGCAACACCGCCAAGATCCGCAAGCTCAACTGCGGGCTGGTCGAAGTGGGCCGCGACGCCGACTTCGTGTTCATGGACCGCGCGCAGCATTCGCCCGCGCCGGGCCTGCTCGAAAGCGTGCAGCTCGGCGACATTCCGGGCGTGGGCATGGTGATGATCGACGGCATCGTGCGCTGCGGCCGCAGCCGCAACACGCCGCCGGCGACCGAGATACCGGTGGTCGTTTCCGGCGCGCACTAACAACGGGCATCGCCGCCCGGGTGGCGGCTTCAGCCGCCGCGGTGCGAACGGAAGACCAGGTAGCGCGCAGACAGAAAATTGGCGCTCATGCCGGCAAGGCTGCCCATGGCCACGCCGAGCGCGGCGGCCCAGCGGCCTTCGACCCAGTGCAGGGTCAGCACGTAGGCACCGTAGTTCAGCACCGCGCCTGCGGTCATGGTGGCGAGGTAGCCGAAGTATTCGCGCCAGATGGAACGGCTGGCCGCCGCACCGGCCGCGAAGGTGTAGCGGCGGTTGAAGGCCCAGGTGGTGGTGGCCGCCGCCAGGAACGACACCACGCGCGCGGCATACCAGCCCAGCAGCGGTGCCAGCAGGTACAGCACCACCACGTCGACGACGAGGCCGATCACGCCGATCACGGCGAACGACAGGAACTCCCGTCCGATCTTCATTTGCGAACAGCCGCCCGCACGCCCGGTATCGCGAGGTAGCGCAGCCGCTTGGCCTCCCTCCGCCCGAGCGTGACGGCGTGCATCACGATGCCGCAGACGAAGGACAGCATCGCGGCCAGCATGGCGCCCGTCACCAGCACCGCCGTAGGCAGGCGCGGCACGAGTCCGGTGTGCATGTAGGTCATGAAGAGCGGCACCGCCAGCACGACCGACAGGGCCACCAGCAAGCCCCCGATGATCGAGAAGAACTGCAGCGGCCGCTCGCTCACGAACAGCTTGCAGATGGTCTTGAGGATGCGCCAGCCGTCGCGATAGGTCGAGAGCTTGCTCTCGGAGCCCTCGGGCCGCGTGCTGTAGGCGGTGCTTTCCTCCGCATAGGGCATGCGCAGTTCGAGCGCGTGCACGGTGAGTTCGGTCTCGATCTCGAAGCCGCGCGACAACGCAGGGAACGACTTGGTGTAGCGCCGCGAGAAAACGCGGTAGCCCGAGAGCATGTCGGTCAGGCCGCCGCCGAAGAGCTGCACCACGGCACCGGTCAGCAGCCGGTTGCCGAAGCGGTGGCCCGCACGGTAGGTGAGCGCGTTCTGGCCGTCGTCGACGCGGTTGCCGACCACCATGTCGAGATTGCCCTCGACCAGCCGGTCGATCAGCCGGCGCGCGGCGGTGGCGTCGTAGGTGGCGTCGCCGTCTGCCATGACGTAGACGTCGGCTTCGACGTCGGCGAACATGCGCCGCACCACGTTGCCCTTGCCGCGCGCGGCCACGTGCGTGACGACGGCGCCGGCCGCGCGCGCGACGGCGGCTGTGTCGTCGCTGGAGTTGTTGTCGAAAACGTGGACTTCGGCTTCGGGCAGCGCCGCGCGAAAGCCCTCGACCACCTGCGCGACGGCCAGCGCCTCGTTGTAGCAGGGGATGACCACTGCAATGCGCAAGGGATGGCGGGCGTGAGCGTGGGTGTCGGCGTCGGTCATGGTGCGACGGGGAGGATACGGTAGACGCGGCTGCCGTCCTGTTCGAACTGCACGGCGAAGTACTTGTCGAAGTCGACCCGGGCGCTGAACACGGGCACGACGGAGTCCGGCAGCACCACGGCAACGAAGCCCAGGCCCTTGAGCTTGCGCGCGAGGTCGCCGCCCGACAGCTTGCCGAAGTCGGTGTAGCGCCAAGGGCCGAGGGTGTCACCCCAGATCGGGTTGGGGCCGTAGTAGATCGCCTCGTTCAGCGCGACCTGGTAGACCCGGCCGGTGGCGTTGCGGCGCAGGTAGTCCATGGCGGCATAGCCCGGCACGTGCTTGCGCAGGAAGGCTTCGCGCGTCTCGGGCGTGACCGAGATCATGCCGACCTTGACCGCGGTCTGGCGCACGGCAACGGCCGCCAGCACGGCCAGCAGCAGCACGGCCACCCAGTCGCCCATGCGGGCGCCGGCGCGCGCGGTGTCGCGGCTCATGGCGCCGGTCGCGACCGCCGCACCGGCCTCGCGCTCCTCCTTGCGACCGAACACGCGGCGCAGGCCCGACGAGATCCAGCCGAACAGCACCTGCCAGCCGACGGCCGAGACCAGGGCCAGCAGCGGGAACGACGCCATCAGGTAGCGCGGGTAGCGCGAGGTCACGACCCACACGGCCACCGAGTAGATGCAGAACCAGCCCGCCGCGCGCACGGCGGCGGACCGCTTCCACAGCAGGCCGAAGGGCGCGAGGAAGAACGACCAGATCAGCGCATTGGGCATCTCGGCGTGCACGCGCACGTCGGCCACCTGCTGCACGTAGTCGGCCGGCGTCCATTCGGTGAAGCCGAACACGCGCGCGCCGATGGGGTTGAAGGGGTCGCCCGTCATGACGAAGTTGCGCGCGTACCAGTAGATGCACGGCAGCAGGAAGCACACCAGCGCCAGCCCCCAGGCCTTGGGGCTGCGCTCCTGGCGCACGACGAACAGCGCCACCAGCGGCATGAAGACCAGCGCCTGGTACTTGGAGCCTGCCGCCACGCCAAGGAAGAAGGCCGCGAGCCCCAGCCAGCGCATGCCGCCATGAACCGGCCTGCCGGGCTGCGACTCGCGCCACCACCACAGCGCAACGCAGGCCGACAGCACGAACAGCGCGACGCCCATGTCGATGAGCGCATTGGAATAGTCGCCGAGCCCCAGCCAGATGGCAGCGCCGATGCAGGCGGTGAGCCGGTTGGCATGCTGCATGCCGAGGCGGTAGAGCATCACCACCGACAGCGCACCCGCCAGGGCGTTGAGAAAGTGCGGCAGCACGTCGTCGCCCAGTTGCAGCGCGGCGGCGTACAGCAGGTTGTAGTTGTACGGGAACCAGGGATAGCGCAGCCAGTCGTGGATGCCCAGCGTGCCCTGCTGCGCGACCTGCCGCGCATAGGGCAGGTGGTACATCAGCTCATCGAAGGCGAAGGGCGGCGCGAGCGGCGCCACCAGGGCTGGCAGCGCGACCAGCGCCAGCGCGATGGCGGCAATGCGCTCGTAACGGGTCCACGGCGCGGCGGCCTCGTTGGAGCGCAGGGCACGCCGCTCGCGCAGCCAGCCGGGCAGCTGGAGCGCGGCGGCCGCCACGCCCGCCAGCACCAGCGCCAGCGTGGCCCCGGGCCGGAAGGCACCGAAGATGGCCAGGGCCTGGAAGGCGCAGATGAAGAGCCCCATGCCCAGCGCCACGGCCATCGCGGCCTCCAGCCATGCGTCCCGCCGGGGCGGCGGGGCCAGGCGGCCCAGCAATGCGCGTCCGAAACCCCAACTGCCGACGATGAAGACTGCCAGTGCCGCGTAGTGCGAGGCAGCGAATATCAATTTCTGAATAGCAACTCCCGGTGCCGGTCGGCTACGGACCGGCCGGCGGGTTCAAAGATTGGGTGCCAGCAGGCGCTCCAGGTCAGACTCGCTCTCCTTGCGCCGCGCGGCCTGATCCTGCAACTGGTCATGCCCGATCTTGCCGACGTTGAAGTAGGTGGAATCAGGGTGACTCAAGTAAAAACCACTCACGCTGGCGGCGGGCATCATAGCGAGGCTTTCCGTCAGGGTCATTCCAATGTCCGCGCAGCCCAGAAGGTCGAACATGGGCCGCTTCACGCTGTGGTCGGGGCAGGCCGGGTAGCCGGGCGCGGGGCGGATGCCGCGGTACTTCTCGGCAATCATGTCGTCGTTGCTCAGGCTCTCGTCGCTGGCGTAGCCCCAGAGGTCGGTGCGCGCGCGGTGGTGCAGCGACTCGGCGAAGGCCTCGGCCAACCGGTCGGCCAGGGCCTTGAGCATGATGGCGGAGTAGTCGTCGAGGTCGTCGATGAAGTACTTCTCTTTTTTCTCCACGCCCAGGCCGGCCGTCACGGCGAACACGCCCACGTAGTCCTTCAGGCCGCTCGCCTTGGGCGCGACGAAGTCGGCCAGGCAGCGGCTCGGGCGCATCACGCCGTCGATCACCTGCTTCTCGGTCTGCTGGCGCATGCCGTACCAGGTGAGCGCGACTTCGCTGCGCGTCTCGTCGGTATAGAGCTCGATGTCGTCGTCGTTCACCGTGTTGGCGGGCCAGAAGCCGACGATGCCGCTCGCGCTGAGCCAGCGGCCTTCGATCAGGCGCTTGAGCATGCGCTGGCCGTCGGCGTACACGCGCACGGCCTCGGTGCCGACGATCTCGTCCTTCAGGATGGCGGGGAACGGACCGGCCAGGTCCCAGGTCTGGAAGAACGGCCCCCAGTCGATGTACTTGGCAAGCTCGGTCAGGTCGAAGTTCCTGAACACGCGCCGGCCGATGAACTTGGGGCAAGGCGGCGTGTAGCTCGACCAGTCGATCGGCGTCTTGTTGGCGCGCACCTTGGCCAGCGGCCACAGCGGCACCTGCTTCTTGTTGGCGTGCTGGTGGCGCACCTTCTCGTAGTCGGCGTTGATCTCGTCGATGTACGCGGTCGCCTGGTCGCTCAGCAGCGACTGCGCCACGCTCACGCTGCGCGAGGCATCGGGCACGTAGACCACCGGGCCTTCGTAGTGCGGCGCGATCTTCACCGCCGTGTGCACGCGGCTGGTGGTGGCGCCGCCGATGAGCAGCGGAATCTTCTTGATGCGGAAGTGGTCGTCCTTCTGCATCTCGCCGGCCACGTACTGCATTTCTTCGAGGCTGGGCGTGATGAGGCCCGACAGGCCCACGATGTCAGCGCCCTCGACCTTCGCCTTGGCGAGAATTTCGTGGCACGGGACCATCACGCCCATGTTCACCACTTCGAAGTTGTTGCACTGGAGCACGACGGTGACGATGTTCTTGCCGATGTCGTGCACGTCGCCCTTCACGGTGGCGATGATGATCTTGCCCTTGGTGCGCACGTCGCGGCCCGCGGCCTCGTCCTGGCGCTTTTCTTCCTCGATGTAGGGAATGAGGTGGGCCACGGCCGACTTCATGACGCGCGCCGACTTCACCACCTGCGGCAGGAACATCTTGCCCTGGCCGAACAGGTCGCCCACGATGTTCATGCCGTCCATCAGCGGGCCTTCGATCACGTGCAGCGGGCGGCCGCCCTTGGCAAGGATCTGCTGGTAGGCCTCTTCGGTGTCTTCGACGATGAAGTCGGTGATGCCGTGCACCATCGCGTGCGACAGGCGCTGGTTGACGTGCACCGGGTTCTCGGGCGTGCCGCGCCATTCGAGCTTCTTGCTGTCGTCCTTGGCGCCGCTCCTGGCGGTCTCGGCCACCTCGACGAGGCGCTCGCCGGCGTCAGGGCGGCGGTTGAGCACCACGTCTTCCACGCGCTCGCGCAGGGTCGGCTCCAGGTCGTCGTACACGCCCACCATGCCGGCGTTGACGATGCCCATGTCCATGCCCGCCTTGATGGCGTGGTACAGGAACACGGTGTGGATCGCCTCGCGCACCGGGTCGTTGCCGCGGAAGCTGAAGCTCACGTTGCTTACGCCGCCCGACACCTTGGCGCCCGGCAGGTTCTCCTTGATCCAGCGCACGGCGTTGATGAAGTCGACCGCGTAGTTGTCGTGCTCCTCGATGCCGGTGGCAATGGCGAAGATGTTCGGGTCGAAGATGATGTCTTCCGGCGGGAAGCCCACCTCGTCGACCAGGATGCGGTAGGCCCGCTCGCAGATCTCGACCTTGCGTGCGTAGGTGTCGGCCTGGCCCTTCTCGTCGAAGGCCATGACCACGGCGGCGGCGCCGTAGCGCTTGACCAGCTTGGCCTCGTGCTTGAACTTGTCGACCCCCTCTTTCATGGAGATGGAGTTGACGATGCCCTTGCCCTGGATGCAGCGCAGGCCCGCCTCGATGACTTCCCACTTCGAGCTGTCGACCATCACCGGCACGCGTGCGATGTCGGGCTCGCTGGCAATGAGGTTCAGGAAGCGCACCATGGCGGCCTTGCTGTCGAGCATGGCCTCGTCCATGTTGATGTCGATCACCTGCGCGCCGTTTTCGACCTGCTGGCGCGCGACGGCCAATGCCTCTTCGAACTGGCCATTCAGGATCATCCGCGCGAAGGCCTTGGAGCCGGTGACGTTGGTGCGCTCGCCGATGTTGACGAACAGCGTGCCTTCGCCGATGGCGACCGGTTCGAGGCCGGACAGCTTCATGGGCGGGGGGGCCAGGGGGGCGGAATCGGGGGTAGCTGGAGCGGAAATCTGGGACATGGCCTCACCTGCGGAAGAGTCGAACAGGCGAGCGTCGTTGTCGCCCCAAGCCTGACGGCCGGCCGATGTGGCCCGCCGCTGCAACGCTCCTTGGGAAGGCGAGCATTTTAGGGCGATTCAATCCGCCACGGGGAAAACCCCAGTTTCCATTCCCGCCCGCATCCACAGAATGCGGCCACCGTTTTCGAACGAACGTTCGTTTTTTCAACCGACGCAAGGGAGTGCCGGATGGCCATGAAGTGGAATGTGGTTCTTTGCTGCGGGCTTGCCGCGGCGACGATGGCGATGACCCCCATGGCCCATGCGGCCGCCAGTGGCAGCTCGACGCTGGTGACCGCCCGGGCGACCTCCGACGAGGCGAAGACCAGATACCCCATCGTGCTGGTCCACGGCCTGCTGGGCTTCGACAACCTGCTGGGCGTCGACTACTTCTACGGCATTCCCGACAAGCTGGCCAGCGCCGGCGCGCGGGTGTATGTAGCGCAGGTCTCGGGCACCAACACCTCGGAGATCCGCGGCGAGCAGCTGCTGCAGGAGCTCAAGACCATCCGCGCGCTGGAAAAGAACCCGACGCTCAAGTTCAACCTGATCGGCCATTCCCAAGGCGCGCCCACGGTGCGCTACGTGGCGGCGGTGGCGCCCGACATGGTGGCGTCGGTCACCTCGGTGGGCGGCGCGAACGGCGGCTCCAAGGTGGCCGACCTGCTCGCCAGGCTGCCCGAGGGCGGCATCGCGCAAGGCGTGGTCGTCAAGGCCGTGGGGCTGCTGACGAACGTGATCGGCTTCCTCTCGGGCAAGGACCCGAGCCAGCTGCCGGAAGTGCCGCTGAACGCGCTGGCCTCGCTGACCACGGCCGGTGGCGCGGCCTTCGACGCCAAGTTCCCGCAGGGACGGCCCGCGCAGGGCTCGTCGTGCAACGTGAAGAGCGGCGCGGCGGTGGTGAACGGCGTGCGCTACTACTCGTGGGCGGGCGTGTCGACCGGCTTGAGCCTGTTCGACCTGAGCGACGCGCCGCTGTCGGCGCTGGGCACCCTCGCCTTCTTCGGCGAGGACAACGACGGCCTGCTCGCGACCTGCACCACGCGGCTCGGCACCCACCTGGGCGACTACCGCCAGAACCACCTCGACGAGGTCAACCAGGTGCTGGGCAACACCTACGGCAGCCAGTTCCCGTACTACGAGAAGAAGGTGCCGGAGATCTTCAAGGACCAGGCCGCGCGGCTGAAGAGCGCGGGCCTCTGAGGCGCCGGCCGTGGAAATGCGGTGGGTGCCCTGGGCGGCGGGCGGCGCGGTGCTGATCGCGGTCGGCGGCGGCTGGCTCGCGAGCCTCCCCGACGAAGACAGCCCCTTCGCCGCCGGGCGCGGGCCTGCCGTGGCGACCACCGCCACGGCAGGCCCCGACCAACGACCGGCGCAGCCGGCAGCGGCAGCCGTGGCACCCGACGCCCTGCTGAACAGCTCGCTCATCTCAGTCTTCGACCAGGTGCTGTCCGAGGCGCAGGCCGACAACAAGGCCGCGTTCATGGCCAAGGCCCCCGCCCTGCTCGCCAAGTACCTGCGCGAAGACTGGCGCGTGCGCGCGCTCGGGCTGCTCGAGCGCTATGTCGACATGCAGGAGGCCCTGACTTCGATGCCGCCGCCCGCGCCCGGCGACCCAGCGCAGCTGCGCCGCTCCCTGCAGGCGCGCGAGGCGATGCGCCGGCGGTACTTCGCGCCCGAGGAAATCGAAGGCCTGTTCGGCGATCAGATCCGGCAGGACAACTTCATGGCGGACAAGCTGGAAGCGCTCGCCAACACTGCCCTGACGCCCGAGCAGCGCACCGCCGCCCTGGTGCGAAGCGAGCAGGCATGGCTGTCGCCGGAACAGCGCGAAGTGCGCAAGGAAGCCGTCGCCCATGCCGACGTGATGCAGCAGACCGCCGCGCTCGAAGCACGAGGCGCGAGCCCGCAAGAGCGCTTTGCCGCGCGCAGCGAGGCCTACGGCTACGAAGTGGCCCGCAACCTCGCGGCGCTCGACCAGGAAAACGAGGACTGGAATGCGCGCCTCGACCGCTACGCGGCGGCGTCCGGAGCCGAACAGGCCCGGTTGCGCGAAACGCTCTTCAACGAAACCGAGCGCCTGCGCCTGAGCGGCGCGCTGGCGATGCGCTCGGCCGCGGCGCGCAAACCCGCGCCGGGCGGCCAGTAGGCCGCCGGCCCGTCAGGCCGGCTGCGCTTCGCCCATGGCCGAGGCCGGCAGGCCGAACACGCGGTCGAACGCCCAGTTGAAGACGAAGGTGTAGACCAGGAAGAACACCACCAGGCCCAGGTCCATCACCAGCGCCTGCCAGAGCGACACGCCCAGGCCCCAGGCGAACATCGGCACCAGGAAGGCGATCAGCCCGCCCTCGAAGCCGATGGCATGGGCGATGCGGCGGCGCACGCTGCGCCCGCGCACTGCCTGGCGCGACTCCCAGCGCTCGAACAAGGCGTTGAAAGCCAGGTTCCAGAGCACCGCGATGACCGATGCAGCCACCGCCAGCGCGCCGGAATGGCCCAGCCCGGCGTCAGTCATCAATGCCAGGCCGGCGCTGGCGGCGACGATGGCGATCCCTTCGTAAAGGGAGATGTAGACAACTCGACGGCGAAGCCCCTGCATGATTTTTCCTCTTGCGTTCTGAATGCATGAAATGCGATGGGTGGACTTTATGTGTCTTTTGCTGATATAAAAAGTTAACTTGTTTCAGTTTTACTGATAGATCGACCCGAAAGCGTAAAGCCAATGGCCTTCACCAGCGAGAACGTCGAAGTCTTCCTGGCCGTGATCGACCACGGCTCCTTTTCGGCGGCTGCGCGGGCGCTGCGCCGGGTGCCATCGGCCGTGAGCATGGCCATCGCCAACCTCGAGGCAGAGCTCGACCTGCCGCTGTTCGACCGCAAGGGCCGCGAGCCCCAGCCGACCGCCGCCGCGCGCTCGCTGGAGCCGCAGGCGCGCATGCTGGCGACCCAGCTCAAGCAACTGCAGGTGCAGGCCCTTGCGCTGACCCAGGGCCTGGAAGACCGGCTCACGCTGGCCATCGCGCCGGAGCTGCTGGCCGCGCCGTGGAGCGGCCCGCTGGCCACGCTGGCGCAGGAATATCCGCTGCTGCAGGTCGAAGTGCTGGCCGCCCCGCAGGCCGATGCGCTCGAGCTGCTGCACAGCGGCCGTGCGCAACTGGCGCTGGTGTTCGAGCGCCCCAGCCTCGACGGCCGCGAAGGCTTCCAGGAAGTCGGCAGCGACCTCATGGTGGCGGTGATGGCGCCCGACCACCCGGTACTGCTCGCCGCCCCCGGCGGCAAGCTGCGCGAGGACCATCTGACGAACACCCGGCAGATCGTGGTGGCCGGGCGCGATCTGGCCACCAGCGATCCGCGCTTCGTGTTCGCCCGCCACATCTGGCGCACCGACAACGCGCTGGCCGCGCTGAGCCTGATCACCGCCGGGCTGGGCTGGGGCTGGCTGCAGCGCAACTTCGCGCGGCCTCACGTGGCGGCAGGCGCGCTGGTGGAAATTCCGTTCGAAAACCTCAGCAACGGGCTCGACCTGTGGGTCGACGTGGTGTGGTCACGCGAGCGCCCGCTCGGCCTGGGGGCGCAGCGCTTCGTGTCGCTGATCGCACGGGATCGCCGGGCGGCCGGCGAATGCGGCCCCAAGACCGGCGGCGGCTGACGCCCGGTCAGGGCCGGTGGCCACCGCCACCGTGGTGCCCGCCACCACCGCCACCGGGATGCGGCATGCCAGGGGGCGGCCCGGGACGGAACCCCGGATGCGGCCGCGGCGGCCTGAAGCCGGGATCGACCGGCGGCCGGATGCCGGGCGGTGGCGGCGGACGCACGCCCGGCCCCGGCGGCCGGAAGCCCGGTCCCGGCCAGGGGCGCGGCTGCCATCCCGGCCGGATCGGCGGCGGCGGTTGCCAGCCGGCCACGGGTGGCGGCGGCATGCCGCCCCACCAGCGCCGGTCGCCGTACCAGGGACGGTTGCGGTAGTAATTGCCCCAGTAGCTGCCGATCGCGAAGCCGACGATCGGCACGCCGATCACCGCGCCGTAGGTGGCCAGTGGCACGCGCTGGTCCTGGTAGGCGTAGTCGAGGTTGCGCGCCCAGACCCAGCCGCGCCCGCCGTCGGGCAGCACCACGTCGCACCAGCCGTAGCCGCTGGTACAGCCCACCACCTCGAGCGGCTGGCCGGGCGCCAGGCGCGCCACCAGCGGATAGTCGCCCGACGGGCCAGCCCGCAGGTTCACGGCGCCGCGCGTGAACGCCTGCTGCGCCGCCGCCGAAAGCGGCAGCACCAGTGCGACCGCGGCGATGCCGCCCCAGCGTCGTGGGAATGAGTTCATGGCAAGGCTCCTTGCGCCCAGCCTATGCCGGGGCCCCCAGCCCGTCAATCAGCGTGGGCCTGATTCAAGGAACACCGAGGAACCGGCTCCGCCGGGCTTCAGGTGTTGCCCCTGGCAGGCGGAAAGCGCAGCGACACGAAGCGCGCGAAGCCTGGGGGCGAGCCTCTTTATGCCGCCTCGCGGTAGAAGCCGGCGCTGTGGGCGCCCAGCGCGCGGCCCGGCATCGGTGCCACGGCCCGGCCGATGGCGGCGATGTGGTCCGGCGTAGTGCCGCAGCAGCCGCCCACGATGTTCACCAGCCCCTCGGCCGCGAACTCGTGCAGCAGGCGCGAGGTGACGTCCGGCGTTTCGTCGAAGCCGGTGTCGCTCATCGGGTTGGGCAGGCCGGCGTTCGGGTAGCAGCTGATGAAGGTGTCGCCGGCCACGCGCGCCAGTTCCTGGATGTAGGGGCGCATCAGCGCCGCGCCCAGCGCGCAGTTCAGGCCGATGGCCAGCGGCTGCGCATGGCGCACGCTGTGCCAGAAGGCGGTGACGGTCTGCCCGCTCAGGATGCGGCCCGAGGCGTCGGTCACCGTGCCGCTGATGATCAGCGGCAGGCGGTTGCCGCTGTTGTCGAAATACTCGTCCACCGCGAACAGCGCGGCCTTGGCGTTGAGCGTGTCGAAGATGGTCTCGACCAGGATCACGTCGGCGCCGCCCTCGACCAGCGCTTCGGTCTGCTCGTAGTAGGCCGCGCGCAGTTCCTCGAAGTTGACGTTGCGCGCGCCCGGGTCGTTCACGTCGGGGCTGATGCTCGCCGTCTTGGGCGTCGGGCCGAGGGCGCCGGCCACGAAGCGCGGCTTGTCGGGCGTGCTGAACTTGTCGCAGGCCGCGCGCGCCAGCTTGGCGGATTCGAGGTTCATCTCGCGCGCCAGATGGGCCATCTTGTAGTCCTCCTGCGCGATGGTGGTCGCGCCGAAGGTATTGGTCTCGATCAGGTCGGCGCCGGCCGCGAGGTAGCCCTCGTGGATGTCGCGGATCACGTCGGGCCGCGTGAGCGACAGCAGCTCGTTGTTGCCCTTGATGTCGCGATCGAAGTCCTTGAAGCGCTCGCCGCGGTACTGCTCTTCGGTGAGCTTGAAGCGCTGGATCATCGTGCCCATGGCGCCGTCGAGGATGGCGATGCGCTTGGCGAGGATGCCGGGCAGGGCCTGGCCGTGGGTGTAGACAAGGGGCTTCATAACCCCCGATTGTAGAAAGCGGGCCCGTCCCTGGCGGCCGTCAGCCCTTTCGGTGGTTCTCCACGAACGCCAGCACCGCCTCGATCATGCGCCGCACATGCGGCTGCACGCCCGCCGCCACCTCGGGCAGGTAGTCGAACGGCAGCTTCTCCTGCATGTAGCTCGACTGCGTCATCTCCAGCTGCACAGCGTGCACGCCGCCCGCCGGATTGCCGTACTGGCGCGTGATGTAGCCCCCGGTGAAGCGGCCGTTGAGCACACCCGTGTAGCCGGTGGCGCTTTCGGCGATGCCCAGCAGCGTCTGCGCCAGCGCCGGGTCGCAGCTGATGCCCTTGCCGGTGCCCAGGTTCAGGTCGGGCAGCTTGCCTTCGAAGAAACGCGGCAGCACCGAGCGGATCGAGTGGGCGTCCCACAGCGCGGCCACGCCGTGCTGCGCGCGGATGCGGGCGAGTTCTTCGGCCAGCTTCGCGTGGTAAGGCTGCCAGATGGCGTCGCGGCGCTCGGCGGTTTCCGCATCGCCCGGCAGGTCGGCGGGGTTGGCATACACCGGCGTGTCGTCGAAGGTGTCGACCGGGCACAGGCCGGTGACGCTCTGGCCCGGGTACAGGCTGGCGCCATCCGGCGGACGGTTCAGGTCGACCACGTAGCGCGAGTGCGTGGCCACGAGCACGGAGGCGCCCAGTTCATCGGCAAAGTCGTAGAGCCGTTCGAGGTGCCAGTCGGTGTCGGGCACGTGGCGCGCTTCTTCCGTGAAACGCTCTGCAAGAGCCGGCGGCACGTGCGTGCCGACGTGCGGCATCGAAATGAGCAGCGGGCGCGTGCCCTGGCGAAAGCGGAACGGCGGCTCGGTGGTGGTGAAGGCCATGGTGGGGTCAATCCTTGAGAAGTTGGGTGCGCGCGGCCACGAAGGCGGCCGCGGCTTCGTCGTGCAGCGCGTGGCGGCCGGCCGACACGCGTGGGCGGCCCGCCACCCAGACGCTGTCGATGGCCGAGGTGCGGTGGCTCGCGAAGACGTGGGCCGAGAGCATATCGGGCGCCGGCAGCCCCTGCAGCGCGAGGTGCGATGCGTCGAGCACGGCGAAGTCGGCCTGCTGCCCCGCTGCAAGACCACCGACCGCGCGGCCCGCGGCCTGCGCGCCGCCCTGCACCGCCTCGAGCGTCAGCGCGGTCGCGACATGCGGCTGCGCCGCGCTGGCGCCGACGTTGCGCTGGCGCTTGGCCAGGCGCTGGCTGTATTCGAGCATCAGCAGCTCTTCGGCCGCATTCACGCTGGCGTGGCTGTCCGAGCCCACGCCCCATGCGCCGCCGTGGCTGCGCCATTTGGCGAAGTCGAAGATGCCGTCGCCGAGGTTGGCTTCGGTCGTAGGGCACAGCCCCGCGACCGCGCCGCTCTGGGCCGCGTATTCGTACTCGGCGTCGTTCATGTGCGTGGCGTGCACGAGGCACCAGCGCGCATCGACCGGCGCGTGGTCGAGCAGCCACTCGACCGGGCGCAGGCCGCTCCAGGCCACGCAGTCGTCCACTTCCTTCGTCTGCTCGGCGATGTGGATGTGGATGGGCGCTGTGCGGTCGATGGCTTCGAGCCCCGCGATCGCATCGCGCAGGCCTTCGGGCGGCACGGCGCGCAGCGAGTGCGGTGCGAGGCCGAGGCGTGCGCCCTGCGCGTCGCAAACCGGCTTGAGCGCTTCGAGCAGCCGCAGCATCGAATCGGTCGAGCGGATGAAGCGGCGCTGCCCGTCGGTGGGCGGCTGGTCGCCGAAACCGCCGGTCTGGTAGAGCACCGGCAGCAGCGTGAAGCCGATGCCGGCCTTCTTCGCGGCGCGCAGCAGCGCCAGGCTCAGCGTGGCGTCGTCTGCATACGGACGGCCGTCTACGTCGTGGTGCACGTACTGGAACTCGCACACGCCGGTGTAGCCCGCTTCGAGCATCTCGGTGTAGAGCCACGTCGCGATGGCTTCCATGTGCTGCGGGCCGAGGCGCGCGGCAAAGCGGTACATCAGCGTGCGCCAGCTCCAGAAGCTGTCCTGCTGCTCGGCGCGGTGTTCGGTGAGGCCCGCGAAGGCGCGCTGGAAGGCGTGCGAATGCAGGTTGGGCATGCCGGGGATCACGGGGCCGCTGGCGGCTTGCGTGTCTGCCGGGCGTTGCGCACCGGCCTGCACCTGCGTGAGCTGGCCCGCATCGTTCCACGTCAACAGGACGTTCCTGGCCCAGCCTTCGGGCAGCAGCGCATCGGCCGCGAAAAGTGTGTGTGTCATGCGTTGGCTCCAATGGCGATGCGGCCCTGGCGCACCACGGTGCGCACGGGCCGCTGGCCGAACCAGTAGGCGAGTTCGGCCGCTTCGCGCACGTTCCACAGCACGAAGTTGGCGGGCATGCCGGGCGCGATGGCGCCGTGTGTGCCTTGCAGGCCCAGCGCGCGCGCTGCGTGCACGGTGACGCCGTCCAGCGCCTCGGGCACGGTGAGGCGGAACAGCGTGCAGGCCATGTTCACCATCAGCAGCAGGCTCAGCGCCGGCGAGGTGCCGGGGTTGTGATCTGTCGAAACCGCCATCGGCACGCCCGCGGCGCGCAGCGCTGTGATGGGCGGCAGGTGCGTGTCGCGCAGCGTGTAGTAGGCGCCGGGCAGCAGCACGGCCACGGTGCCCGAACGGCGCATCGCCTCGATGCCCTCGGCCGACAGGTGCTCGATGTGGTCGCACGACAGCGCGCCGTAGCGCGCGGCCAGCGCGGCGCCGCCCATGTCCGACAGCTGCTCCGCATGCAGCTTCACCGGCAGGCCCAGCGCCTTCGCGGCCTTGAAGACTTGTTCGGTCTCCTCGAGAGAGAAAGCGATGCGCTCGCAGAACACGTCGACCGCATCGACCAGCCCTTCGGCTGCGAGCGCGGGCAGCATCTCGCGGCAGACGAGGTCGATGTAGTCACCACTGCGGCCCGCGTATTCAGGAGGCAGCGCGTGCGCGCCGAGGAATGTGGTGCGCACCGTCACGCCATACGCTTCGCCAAGACGCCGCGCCACGCGCAGTTGCTTGCGCTCGTGTTCCAGCGAAAGGCCGTAGCCCGACTTGATCTCGATGGCGCACACGCCGTCGGCCAGCAACTGTTCGAGCCGTTTCGCGGCCTGCGTGAACAGCGTGTCTTCGTCGGCCTCGCGCGTGGCGCGCACCGAAGACACGATGCCGCCGCCGGCCTTGGCCACCTCTTCGTAGCTCGCGCCGGCGAGCCGCATCGCGAATTCGTTGGCGCGCTGGCCGCCGTAGACCAAGTGCGTGTGGCAATCGACCAGCCCCGGGGTGACCAGCGCGCCGCCGCCGTCGTGCTGCTTGAGTCCGATGAATTCCGTCGGCAATGCGTTGCGCGCGCCGACCCAGCGGATCGCGCCCTGCTCCACGACGATGGCGCCCTCCCCTGCTGCATCGGTGGCAAGGCGAAGACCGGTCCAGAGGCCGTCGGCGGAAGGAAATTCGTTGGCGGGTTTCATCGTCTTTCTTCTCGTTGGCTTTGCGGGTCAGGCAGGCAGGATGCGCACCGCGAGCAGTCGTGGATCGGCGCCGTCGGGCACCGCCTGCCACGCCTGTGCCGCGTCGGCCCACTGCAGGCCCTCGCCTTCTCGGCATGCTTCGTCGTTCAGGCGCCACGTGCCGCGCAACGCGAGCAGCACGCCGTGCGGCGCGGCTTCGATGGCCGATGCGCTGTCGAGAACCCGCACCTCGGCGCGCCACTGTCCGCGTCGCGTCATCACGTTGAAGTCGTTGGACGCACCGCCGAGCAGCGTGCAGTCGATGGCCTCGTCGCCGCTGAAGGCAAAGGGCCGGTGCGGCTCGTCGAGGCGATGGTCGATGCGCCCGTCGTGCGTGAAGAGACGCACGCCGTCGCCTTCGAGCAGCGTGATGCTGCGGTCGACGCCCGCGAAGACCGAGAACGGCCCCGCCGCCGCGATGGTCGCGATGCTCACGCGCCAGCCGAAGCTGTCGAGCCCCGCGCCTTGCGGCCAGCTCATGATTTCCTGCGTGGTGCCGCCGCCGTTTTTCCAGGGCGTGACAGGTAGAGAAGTGCGCGAGAAGCGCTGCTTGCCGCTCATTGCCGCACAGCTCATCGCATCAACCCGCCTTGGCGCAGCTTCTGCTCGAAGTGCCGCAGCACCAGCGTCATCGTCCCGGTCAGCACGAAGTACACGACCGCAATCGCGAGGTACACCTCCAGCGAACGGTAAGACA
This sequence comes from Variovorax sp., assembly GCF_965279555.1. Lineage (NCBI taxonomy): Bacteria > Pseudomonadati > Pseudomonadota > Betaproteobacteria > Burkholderiales > Comamonadaceae > Variovorax > Variovorax sp. The sequence continues at coordinate 4,965,636 of NZ_OZ257247.1, forward strand.
CGCTGATGATCTTCTGCCCTTCGTGCATCACGTCGTGGATGGTCAGCAGCGACACCAGCGCCGAATTCTTGATGAGCGCGATGAACTCGTTGCCCAGCGGCGGGATCATGCGAACCACCGCCTGCGGCAGCACGATCTGGCGCATGGCCACGCCGGGCGTCATGCCCAGCGACTGCGCCGCCATCGTCTGGCCCTTGTCGATCGACTGGATCGCGCCGCGCACGATCTCCGACACGTATGCACCCGAATACACGCCGAGCCCCAGCACGCCGCAAAGGAAGGCCGGCAGCAGGATGCCGAAGTGCGGCAGCCCGAAGAACAGGATGAACAACTGCACCAGCAGCGGCGTGCCGCGAATGGCGGCCACGTAGGCGGTGCACGCGCCGTAGATCCAGCGCCGCTTCGGGTTCAGCCGGCCGATGCCGACCAGGAGGCCCAGCACGCAGCCGAGCGCCAGCGCGCAGGCGGTGATCTCCACCGTGACCAGCGCGCCGCGCAGCAGGTCGGGCCAGCCCTGCCAGACGGGCGAGAAATCGAGATCCATGGCGGGCTTACTTTGCGGCCGTGCTGAACCACTTCTTCACGATCTGGTCGTAGGTGCCGTCGGCTTTCAGCTTCTCGATGGCGCCGTTCACCGCCTTGGTGAGTTCCGGCGTGTCCTTGCGGATGGCCATGCCGTATTCCTCGGTGGTGATCTGCTCGGGCAGCACCTTCAGGCCGCCGCGCGTGCGCACGTACTGGTAGGCGGCGGGCTTGCCGGTCACTGCGGCGTCGGCGCGGCCGATGTCCACGAGGTTGAACATCTCCTGGTTCTTCTCGACTTCCATCAACTGCACCTGCGGGAATTTCTCCTTTGTGTACGACACCGACTTGGTGCCCACCTGCACGCTGACCTTCTTGCCGTTGATGTCGGCCGGCGTCTTGATGGCGGTGTTGCCCTCCTTCACCATCACGACCAGGCCGCCCGCGTAGTACGGCACGGTGAAGTCGACGACCTTCTTGCGTTCGTCGGTGATGTAGATGCCCGAGACGGCCATGTCGAAGCGCTTGGAAATGAGGCCCGGCACGAGGCCCTTGAAGTCGATGTCGATCCACTCGATCTTGCGGCCCAGCGTCTTGCCGATGGCCTCGACCAGCTCCACGTCGAAGCCGGTGCGCTTGCCGTTCTCCACGAATTCCATCGGCGGGAAGGTGGCGTCGGTGGCCACGCGCAGCGGCTCGCCCTGCGCCTGGGCGGCGCCGGCGAAACCGAAGAGAGCAAGGCCGGAGAGTGCGGCGGCAGCAACGCAGACGAGGGTGCGACGGGTGTTCATGGTGAAAGGCTTCCGTGGGAGTAAAGAGGAAAAAGCAGCGCGCGACTACTGCAGGGCGCGAGAGATGCGGGCCGCCGTGACGACGGTCATGTGGAGCAATGCAGCTTCCATGCCCTCGACGCGCGTGAGCGGCGCCATGAGCGTGATCGCGCCGCGCAGCCGGCGGCCCGAGGCCAGCACCGGTGCGCTCGCGCCCCACACGCCGGCATCGACCTCGCCGTGGGTCACGGCATGGCCGGCTTCGCGGATGGCATCGAGTTCGGCGGCGCGTTCGGCGCGGCGTTCGGGGCTTTCGTCGAGACCGTCGAGCAAGGCGTCGCGCTGGTCGAGCGGCATGTGGGCCAGCAGGCACTTGGCGCTGGCGCCGTCGCGCGCGGGCACGCTGCGGCCGCGGTCGAAGGAGCAGCGCAGCGACTGCTCGCTGTCGATCATCTCCAGGCACACCACGCGGTCGTTCACCGCCGTGACCAGCGCGACGCTTTCATGCGTCTGCCGGGCCAGCTCGCGCATGTCGGCGCGCGCGGCCATCACGAGGTCGGAGTTGCCGTCGAAGCCGCTGGCGAGCTGCACGCTCACCGGGCCCGGCGAGTACCGGCCCTCGGACTCCATCACGAAGCCCCAGCGCCGCAGCGTGGCGATCTGACGGTACAGCGTGCTCTGCGACAGGCCGGTGGCCTGCACCAGCTCGGCCGCCGTCATCGCCGACTTGCTCTGCGCCAGCACCGACAGCACGTACAGGGCGCGGTCGTTGTGGGCAGGAGCGTCGGTCGGAGACGTCATCGGAGGCAGTCGCTGGAGGTCGAAAGTGGATGAAGCGGCGTGCAGTATCTTGCTCGCCGTTCTCACTTCCAAGCCTTGATTCCCATTCGATGGGAATGAGCGCGTTTTTTCTTTCTACCTTCGTCTTACCGCCCGGCTGGCCTTCACTTCACCATCGGCAGCTTCAGGCCCTGCTTCTTCGCGGTGGCGATGGCGATGTCGTAGCCGGCGTCGGCATGGCGCATGACGCCGGTGGCCGGGTCGTTCCACAGCACGCGTTCGATGCGCCTGGCCGCGGCGTCGGTGCCGTCGCACACGATCACCACGCCCGAATGCTGCGAGTAGCCCATGCCCACGCCGCCGCCGTGGTGCAGGCTGACCCAGGTGGCGCCGCCGGCCGTGTTGAGCAGGGCGTTGAGCAACGGCCAGTCGGACACGGCATCGGTGCCGTCCTTCATGGCTTCGGTCTCGCGGTTGGGGCTGGCGACCGAGCCGGTGTCCAGGTGGTCGCGGCCGATGACGATGGGCGCCTTCAGCTCGCCGTTCTTCACCATCTCGTTGAAAGCCAGGCCGGCGATGTGGCGCTCGCCCAGGCCCAGCCAGCAGATGCGCGCCGGCAGGCCCTGGAAGGCGATGCGCTCGCGCGCCATGTCGAGCCAGCGATGCGTGTGCTTGTTCTCCGGGAACAGCTCCTTGATCTTGGCGTCGGTCTTGTAGATGTCTTCCGGGTCGCCCGAGAGCGCCACCCAGCGGAACGGGCCCTTGCCTTCGCAGAACAGCGGTCGGATGTAGGCCGGCACGAAACCGGGGAAGTCGAAGGCGTTCTTCACACCCTCGTCGAACGCGACCTGGCGGATGTTGTTGCCGTAGTCGACCGTGGGGATGCCCATGGCCTGGAAGTCGAGCATGGCCTGCACGTGCACGGCGCACGACCTGGCGGCGGCCTTCTTCAGCGCGTCGTGCTGCGAGGCGTCCTTCATGGCCGCTTGCCATTGCGGCACGCTCCAGCCCGAAGGCAGGTAGCCGTTGATCAGGTCGTGCGCGGAGGTCTGGTCGGTCACGAGGTCGGGCTTCAGGCCACCGGCCTTCGCGCGCTTCACGAGTTCAGGAAGGATGTCGGCCGCGTTGCCCAGCAGAGCGATCGACACGGCTTCCTTCGCGTCGCAGTGCTGCTTGATCAGCTCGAAGGCATGGTCGATGTCGCGCGCCTGCTTGTCGACGTAGCGCGTGCGCAGGCGGAAGTCGATGCTCGACTGCTGGCATTCGATGTTGAGCGACACCGCACCGGCCAGCGTGGCCGCCAGCGGCTGCGCGCCGCCCATGCCGCCCAGGCCGGCCGTGAGGATCCACTTGCCAGCGAGGCTGTTGTCGTAGTGCTGGCGGCCGGCCTCCACGAAGGTCTCGAAGGTGCCCTGCACGATGCCCTGGCTGCCGATGTAGATCCAGCTGCCGGCCGTCATCTGGCCGTACATGAACAGGCCCTGGCGGTCGAGTTCGTTGAAGTGCTCCCAGTTGGCCCACTTCGGCACGAGGTTCGAATTGGCGAGCAGCACGCGCGGTGCGTTCTCGTGCGTCTTGAAAACGCCGACCGGCTTGCCCGACTGGATGAGCAGCGTCTCGTCGTCGTTCAGTTCCTTCAGCGACGCGAGGATCTGGTCGTAGCAGGCCCAGTTGCGCGCGGCGCGGCCGATGCCGCCGTACACCACCAGGTCTTGCGGGCGCTCGGCCACCTCGGCGTCGAGGTTGTTCTGCAGCATGCGGAACGGCGCTTCGGTGAGCCAGCTCTTGCAGTTGAGCTCGCTGCCGCGCGGGGCGCGGATCACGCGGGTCGGGTCGTGGCGCGGGTCGGTTGCGTCGGGGTTGTTCAGGGCGAATTTCTCGGGAGCGTTCATGGCGTGGTTCTCCTATCTGTCGGGTGTGTTTTACGAGTGGCTGGGCAGGATGTCGAGCAGCGCGGCCGGCAGCTCGGCCTTCAGCGCCCACTGGCGCATGGCTTCGATGTCGGGGGCGAGGTAGCGGTCGCGTTCGAGGAAGGCGACCTTCTGGCGGATGGCGGCGAATTCGGCCTCCACCAGCGGCGAGCTCTTGAGCTTGCGCTTGAGTTCGATGCCTTGCGCGGCGGCCATGGCTTCGATGCCGACGACCACCGCCGTGTTGTTGACCATGTCGGCCAGGCGTCGGCCCGCGAAGGTGGCCATCGACACATGGTCTTCCTGGTTGGCGGAAGTGGGCAGGCTGTCGACGCTGGCGGGATGTGCGAGCGACTTGTTCTCCGAAGCCAGCGCCGCGGCCGTGACCTGCGCGATCATGAAGCCGGAGTTGAGGCCGCCGTCGCGCACCAGGAAAGGCGGCAGGCCCGACAAGCCGCTGTCGAGCAGCAGCGCAAGACGGCGCTCCGCGATCGCGCCGACTTCGCTCACGGCCAGCGCAATGATGTCGGCCGCGAATGCGACAGGCTCGGCGTGGAAGTTGCCGCCCGAGATGACCTCGCCCGTGTCGGTGAAGACCAGCGGGTTGTCCGATGCGGCGTTGGCTTCGATCACCAGCACGCGCGCGGCATGCGCGAGGTTGTCGAGGCACGCGCCCATCACCTGCGGGATGCAGCGCACCGAGTACGGGTCTTGCACGCGGCCGCAGTCGGCATGCGACGGCACGATCTCGCTGCCTTCGAGCAGCGTGCGCACCGCGCCGGCCACGGCGATCTGGCCCGGCTGGCCGCGCGCGGCGTGGATGCGTGCATCGAACGGCTTGATCGAACCCTGGATGGCTTCGAGCGACAGCGCGCCCGACATCAGCGCCGAGGCGAACACGTCTTCCGCGCCGAACAGGCCGGCCAGCGCCAGCGCGGTCGACACCTGCGTGCCGTTGAGCAGCGCCAGGCCTTCCTTGGGGCCGAGTACGAAGGGTTCGAGGCCGATGCTGCGCATCGCCTCGGCACCGCCGACGACCTTGCCGTCGGCCAGCGTCGCCTGGCCTTCGCCGATCAGCACACAGGCCATGTGCGCGAGCGGCGCGAGGTCGCCGGAAGCGCCGACCGAGCCCTTGCACGGAATGCTCGGCGTGACGCCCGCGTTGAACAGGGCCAGCAGCGCATCGACCAGCGCGGGCCGAACGCCCGAATGGCCGCGCGCCAGGCTCACCGCCTTGGTCGCGAGGATCATGCGCACGACAGGCGCAGCCAGCGGCTCGCCCGTGCCCACGCTGTGCGACAGCACCAGGTTGCGCTGCAGCTCGGCCAGGTGGTCGTTGCCGATGCGCGTGCTCGCGAGCTTGCCGAAGCCGGTGTTGATGCCGTAGACGACCTGGTCGTTCTCGACGATGTGGCGCACGGCGGCCTCGGCGCGCAGCATGCCCTCGCGCACCGACGCATCGAGCGCAAGCTGCACGCCGCCGGCCTGGATGCGACGCAGCGTCGCAAGGTCGACCTTGCCGGGCATGAGGGTCAAGGTGGCATCTGGATTGGCTGTGTGATTGCTTGGCATGTGAACCTGTCTATACAAGTGGTTGCGAGAGAAAACGTAGGTCTATGAGGACGAAAAAAAGCTATCCGAAGCTCGGGTTGCCGTCGGCTCGGAAGCGGCTGCCCAGGCTGTAGCGCGAGGCGGGATGCAGGCAGCGCACCCAGGTCACGGGCGTGTTGCGTATCCAGGTGCGGCGCGTCAGCAGCAGGCAGGGGTCGGTGGGTTCCATCGCGAGCCTCTTTGCCTGCTCGACGTTGGGCAGCACGGCATCGACAACGTGTTCGATCTGGTCGAAGGGCACGTTGCGCACCAGGTACTCGCTGGGCGGCATGGCGGTGAAGTCCTGCTCGAGGTAGTCGGGCACGACCTGCGGATTGACGTAGCGCTCTTCGAGCTGCACCGGCGTTTCGTTCTCCAGGTGCAGGCAGGCGCTGTGGAACACCGAGTCGCCCGGGCGCAGGTCGAGCCACGCGGCCACGTCGGGCGAAGCGGCAATGCGCTCGACCTCGATCATTTCGCAGCGGTAGTCGTGCCCGCGCTGGCGGATTTCGCTGGCGATGTTGGCGATCTGCAGCAGCGTGGACTGCGGCTTGTTCTCGGCCACGAAGCTGCCGACGCCGGCCACGCGCACGATGCGGCCCTGCTCCACCAGCTCGCGCAGCGCACGGTTCACCGTCATGCGCGCCATGCCGAACTGCGCCACCAGCTCGTGCTCCGAAGGCAGGCGGTGGCCGGGCGGCCAGGTGCCGTCCTGGATCTTTCTGGAGATGTGATCCTTGACTTGCGCGTAGAGCGCGAGGGTCGGCAGGTCGCGTTTCATCGTTTCGGTCAATGCTCCGCCGCCGCCATCGACTCGGCGCGGATCTCTTCCGTCAACCGCGCCTTGATTTCCATGAACTCCGGCGAAGTCTTGATCGTGTAGCTGCGCGGATGCGGAAAGTCGACCGCGATCTCCGTCTTGATGCGTCCCGGCCGCGCGCTGAACACCGCCACGCGGTTGGCCATGAAGATCGCCTCGTCGATGTCGTGCGTGACGAAGAGCACCGTCTTCTGCGCCGACTCCCAGATGCCGAGCAGCAGCTCCTGCATCAGCACACGGGTCTGGTTGTCGAGCGCGCCGAAGGGCTCGTCGAGCAGCAGCATCTTGGGGTCGTTGGCGAGTGCGCGCGCAATGGCCGTGCGCTGCTGCATGCCACCCGAAAGCTGCTTCGGAAAATGGTGCTCGAAGCCGCGCAGCCCGACCTTGGCGATGAAGAACTCGCTGCGCTCCTTCTGGTCGGCCTCGCTCATGCCGCGCTCGCGCAGGCCGAAGCGGATGTTCTGCGCCACCGTGAGCCACGGGAACAGCGTGTAGCTCTGGAACACCACGCCGCGGTCGGCTCCCGGGCCTTCGATGCGCTCGCCGTCGAGCAGCACCTGGCCGGTGGTCGGAAAGTCGAGCCCCGCCACGATGCGCAGAAGCGTCGACTTGCCGCAGCCCGAGGGGCCGAGGATGGTGACGAAGTCGTTCTCCTTCACCTCGAAGTCGATCGGCTGCAACGCCTGTGTGCGCTGGCCCTTGGTGCCGGTGAAGACGCGCGACACGCCCTGGATGGAAAGTTGGTTCTTCACAGTGCGGCCCATGCGAACAGACGGCGGTTGAGTGCCTTGAAAGCGAAGTCGGACAGCAGGCCGATGACGCCGATCACGATGATTCCGAAGATGATCTGGCCGGTGTTCAGCAGCGCCTGGCTGTCGGTGATCATGTGGCCGATGCCCGACGAGGAGCCGATCAGTTCCGCCACGATCACGTAAGTCCAGGCCCAGCCCAGCACCAGGCGCAGCGTTTCCGCGATGCCCGGCGCCGCGCCCGGAATGAGCACGCGCGCCACGATGCCTCGGCTGTTGGCGCCCAGCGTGTAGGCCGCTTCGACGAGGTCGCGCCGCGCGCCGCCCACGGTGACGGCCACCATCAGCACGATCTGGAAGAACGAGCCGATGAAGATCACCAGCAGCTTCTGCATTTCGCCCAGGCCCGCCCACAGGATGAGCAGCGGAATGAAAGCCGAGGCCGGCAGGTAGCGGCAGAACGAAACGAAGGGCTCGAAGAAGGCCTCGACGGTCTTCCAGGTGCCCATAGCGATGCCCAGCGGCACCGCGAACACGGCCGCCAGCAGGAAGCCGCCGAACACGCGCCACACGGTCATGCCGATGTCGCCGATGAAGCCGTACTCGGTGAAGAGCAGCCAGCCTTCCTTGACCATGGTGGGCGGGCTCGCCAGGAAGGTCGGCGGCACGAAGCCGCCGAGCGTGGCAATGGCCCAGACCAGCACGAAGACGACGAAGAACGCGAGCCCCAGCAGCACGCGCGCACGCGTGCCGATGGGTTCGAGCGGCGCGAGCGCGCGGCGGCGCGCGGGCACGACGACGGCCGGTGCCGCAGCCGCCGCGGCGGACGGCGCCTGCGCCATCTGCGGCATGGCCTTACTTGACGAAGCTTGCATCGAAGGTCACAGAAAGATCTTCAGGCGCCTTGCGGATCACGCCGGCTTCCAGAAGGATGGGCGTGGCCTCCTTCATGAAGCTGGTGAGTTCACCCGCGAAGAACTTCTGGTTGGCCGCCTTGTCCTGCCAGCGCAGGAAGGCCGACGACTTGGCGAACTGCTCGCCGCTCTGCTTCACGGCCGAGCCCATGAGTTCGTTCGACTTCTCGGGTTCGGCCTTGATCATGTCCAGCGCGTCGAAGTACGACTTGGTGAGCGCGGCGGCGGCCTTGGCGTTGGCCTTGAGCCAGGTGGGCGCGCAGCCGACGGTGTCCATCACCATCGGGTAGTCGAGCGTGGTGGCCAGGATCTTGCCGGCGGCGGGGTTGGCGCGCACGGTCGACAGGTACGGCTCGTAGGTCATGGCGGCGTCGTTCTGGCCGGCCACGAAAGCCTGGGCCGAAGCCTGCGGCGACAGCGTGGTGGTCTTCACGTCCTTCAGCGTCATGCCGTTCTTGCTGAGCATCCAGGCCAGGCCGAAGTAGGGCGCGGTGCCGGGCGCGTCCACGCCGATGGTCTTGCCCTTGAGGTCGGAGAACTTGCTGACGTCGCCGCGCACCGCGAGGCCGTCGGCGCCGTAGGACTTGTCCATCTGGAAGATCTGCACGATGGGCACGCCGTTGGCGTTCCAGGCCACGTGCGTTTCCACCGTGGTGGCCGCGCACTGGATGGCGCCGGAGGCCAGCGCCAGGTGGCGGTCTTTCTGCGGAATCATCTTGAGCTCGACGTCGAGCCCGTTCTTCTTGAAGATGCCGGCCTTGTCGGCCAGCGAGAGCGGCGCGAAGCCGGTCCAGCCGGACATGCCGAGCGCAATCTTCGTTTCCTGGGCGGCGGCCGTTCCGGCCATGCCCGCTGCACATGCACCTGCTGCCAGCAGCGAAGCGACTTTCACAACTACCGTCTTCTTGACCATGGGTACTCCTGGGTCTGTTTCTTGGGAAAAGGCTCGGCGGATGCACCCGGTGGCCGGGTAACGCGCGCCTCGCATTGTTGCCAAGCGCCCCAACTTGTATATACAGGATAACCCGGAAGGTCATTTTTGGTGCACTTCCTTGGGGAATGCACCGATTTGCTGTCTAGACAAGAAAGGTCGCGGGACGGGGGCAACTATTGCAAACCTCGTGCCACGGCCACTTGGGTGCCGCTGGGGGACAATCGACGGCCCGCGCCCCCAGTCCCTTTCCGCCCCTCATTCCCCGCCTGTGTCCTCTCTCGCTCCCCGCCCCATCGACGCCTCCGGCAGCAGCGCTCCCGCCGACATCCTCCACGAGGTCTTCGGGTACTCGCAGTTCCGGGGAGCCCAGCAGGACATCGTCGATCACGTGGTGGCCGGCGGCGACGCGCTGGTGCTGATGCCCACGGGCGGCGGCAAGTCGCTGTGCTACCAGATTCCCGCCATCGCCAGGCAGCGCGCGGGGCAAGGCGTGGCGATCGTGGTGTCGCCGCTGATCGCGCTGATGCACGACCAGGTGGGCGCGCTGCACGAGGCCGGCGTGAGCGCGGCCTTTCTCAATTCCACGCTCGACTGGGAAGAGACGCAGGACGTGGAGCGCCGCATGCTGCGCGGCGAGATCACGCTGCTGTACGCGGCGCCCGAGCGGGTGAACACCCCGCGCTTCCTGTCGCAGCTCGATTCGCTGAAGGAGCGCGGCAAGCTGTCGCTGTTTGCCATCGACGAGGCGCATTGCGTGAGCCAGTGGGGCCACGACTTTCGCCCCGAGTACCGCGCGCTCACCGTGCTGCACGAGCGCTATGCGGGTGTGCCGCGCATCGCGCTCACGGCCACGGCCGATGCGCTCACGCGGGCCGACATCGTCGAGCGGCTGCAGCTGGAAGAAGCGCGCCAGTTCGTCTCCAGCTTCGACCGGCCGAACATCCGCTACACCATCGTCGAGAAGAAAGACGCCACCACGCAGCTGCTGCGCTTCATCGAGCGCGAGCACGAAGGCGACGCCGGCGTGGTCTATTGCCAGTCGCGCAAGCGGGTGGAAGACGTGGCAGTGACGCTGCGCGACGCGGGCATCAACGCCCTGCCCTATCACGCGGGCCTGGACGCGGCGGTGCGCCAGAAGCACCAGGACCGCTTCCTGCGCGAGGAAGGCATCGTGATGGTGGCAACCATCGCCTTCGGCATGGGCATCGACAAGCCCGACGTGCGCTTCGTGGGCCACCTCGACATGCCTAAGAACATCGAGGGCTACTACCAGGAAACCGGCCGCGCCGGCCGAGACGGCGGCCCTGCCGACGCCTGGATGGCCTATGGCCTGCAGGACGTGGTGAACCAGCGCCGCATGATCGACGAGAGCCCCGCCGGCGAAGAGTTCAAGCAGGTGATGCGCGGCAAGCTCGACGCGCTGCTCTCGCTGGCCGAGGCCAGCGACTGCCGCCGCGTGCGCCTGCTGGGTTACTTCGGCGAGAAGAGCACGCCCTGCGGCAACTGCGACAACTGCCTGAACCCGCCGCAGGTGTGGGACGGCACCGATGCCGCGCGCAAGCTGCTGAGCACCATCTACCGCGTGCAGCAGCTGAGCGGCATCAGCTTCGGCGCGGGGCACATCATGGACATCCTGCGCGGCAAGGCCACCGAGAAGGTCAAGCAGTTCGGGCACGAGCGGGTCAGCACCTTCGGCATCGGCGCGGAGTTCAGCGAGGTGGCGCTGCGCGGCGTGTTGCGCCAGCTGATCGCCACCGGCGCGCTGGCGGTCGACGCGGAAGCGTTCAACACGCTGAAGCTCACCGAAGGCTCGCGCGCGGTGCTCAAGGGCGAGGCCCAGGTGACGCTGCGCGAGTCGGTGTCGTCGCCGGCGGAGCGCAAGTCCCGGCGCGAGAAAACCGTCAAGGGCGCGCCCTCGCCGGCCGCCGCCAAGCTCGACGACACCGGCAAGAAGCGCTTCGAGGCGCTCAAGGCCTGGCGTGCCGAGGTGGCGAAGGAACACAACCTGCCGGCCTACGTGATCTTCCACGACGCCACGCTGGCGGCCATTGCCGAGCGCGCGCCGGCCACGCTCGAAGACCTGCAGGGCATCAGCGGCATCGGCACCAAGAAGCTCGAGGCCTACGGGGCCGAAGTGCTGCGGGTCTGCGAAGCGTTCTGACGCAAAAAGAGAGCGCTGCCTTGGACACCCGGCAGATGCGCTGCGTCGTCGCGATTGCCGAAGCCGGCAGTCTCACCAAGGCGGCCGAGCGGCTGGGCCTGGCACAGCCGGCACTCACGCAGACGCTGAACCGGCTGGAGCAGGAACTCGGCACGCGGCTGTTCACGCGCTCGCGCCGCGGCGCTGCGCTGACCGACGCGGGCCTGGCCGTCATCGACGACATGCGCGCCAGCCTTGCCTATGGCGACACGGCCGCCGAGCGTGCCCGCGCGATGGGCGCCGGGCGCGCGGGCCGGCTCACGATCGGCTTCGTGACGCACGCGGTCTACGAGGTGCTGCCGAACGCGCTGCGCCGGCTGCGTGCCGGGCATCCGCAGCTCGACGTGGTGCTGCGCGAGATGAGCAATGCCGAACAGGTGGCGGCGCTGGAGGGCGGGCGCATCGACATCGCGCTGCTGCATCCGCCGGTGTCGGTCACGGCCCGGGTGCACGAGCTGCGGCTGGGCGAGGAGTCGCTGATCGCCGCGCTGCCGGCCGCATGGCCGCTGGACGAGGACGGCTGCGTCTCTCTCGCGGACATCGCGCGGCACGGGCTGGTGTGGTTTCCGGAACAGCAGATTCCCGCCTTGCGCGCGCAGCTGCTGGGTGCGCTGCGCCGTGCCGGCCACGAGACGCGGGTGGTGCAGGACGCCAACCGCACGCTGACGGTGCTGTCCTGCGTGGCGGCGGGGCTGGGGTGGTCGCTGCTGCCGCGCTCGGTGCGCGCGCTGCGGCACGAGGGCGTGCGCTATGCCGAGGTGCGCGACGGCGCGGGGCTGCCGCCCTTCGAACTGTCGGCGCTGTGGCTGGCGCGCTCACGGCCGACCTTCGCCGATGCGTTCGCGGCGATGCTGCGCGGCTGACGTCAATCCATCTGGATCTTGTTGTCCTTCGCGAGCTTGGTCCACTTGGCGATCTCGGCGCGGCGGAAGCCGTCGAGCTCGGCAGGGGTGGAGCCGATCACCTCGGCGCCCAGCGCTTCGAGCCGGCCGCGCACCTCGGGGTCCTTGAGCGTGGCCGCGAACTCTTTCGAGAGCCGATCCGCCACCGGCGCGGGCGTGCCCGCCGGCACGAACACGGCATTCCATTCGTAGACCTCGTAGCCGGGCAGGCCGGCCTCGGCCACGGTGGGCAGTTGCGGCAGGGCCGGCGCGCGCGCCTTGCCGGTCACGGCCAGCGGGCGCAGCTTGCCGTCCTTGATGAAAGGCAGGCTCGAAGCCAAGCTGGCGAAGAACACCGGCACATGGCCCGACATCACGTCGGTGAGCGCGGGACCGCCGCCCTTGTAGGCCACGTGCGTCATCTGCACGCCGGCCATCGAGGCGAACAGCTCGCCCGCAAGGTGCTGCGCCGAGCCGTTGCCCGACGAGGCGTAGTTGATGGCGCCCGGCTTCGCCTTGGCCTCCGCGATCAGGTCGGCCACGCTCTTGATCGGCGCCGACGGGTTCACCACCAGCACGTTGGGCACCCTCACCAGCAGCGACACCGGCGCCAGTTCGCGCAGGGTGTCGAAGGGCATCTTGCGCAGCGCCGGGTTCTGCGCGTGGTTGGAAGCGTCGAGCAGCACGGTGTAACCGTCGGGCGCGCTCTTGGCGACGAGGTCGCCGCCGATGGCGCCACCGGCACCGCCGCGGTTGTCGATCACCACCGGCTGGCCCAGCTTCACCGACAGCTTGGGCGCGATGATGCGCGCCACCGCGTCGACCGTGCCGCCCGGCGGATAGCTGACGACCAGCCGCACCGGCTTGGAAGGCCATGTCTCGGCATGGGCGCAGAAACCGCTCAGCAGCAGGGCCGCGCCCGCGAGGGCGAGGGGAATGGCGCGCAGCAGGCGCGCGCGTGGAATTTCATTGGTCATTTGTCGATGTCTCCTGTCTTGAACTTGAACAACCGGGCGGGCGTGTCGACCAGGATGCGGCGCCGCGCGGCGGCATCGGGCACCCAGTCGGCCAGCGCCGCATGGGCGGCGGCGTAGTCGGCAATCTCGCGGTGCTGGGTGTGCGGCCAGTCGCTGCCCCACACCAGGCGATCGGGGCCGAAGGCCTTCAGCAGCGCCTGGGCGGCGTCGTGTGCGGCGACGGCTTCGGTGGCCGCGGGCCAGTTGCGGTAGGCGGCCGAGAGCTTGACCCAGACGCGCCCGCAGGCCGCGGCATCGAGCAGCCAGGCAAAGCCTTCATCGGAACATGCGGGCGCCGATGCGGGCCGGCCGAAGTGGTCCACCACCAGCGCGCAGCCGGCGTCGAGCACGGCTTGCGCGGCCAGCGGCAGGTCGCGCGATTCGCGGTGCAGCTCCACATGCCAGTCCAATGCGCGCACGCGGGCGAAGAGCTGCCGCCAGTCGGGCTGCGAGAAATCGGGCAACGGCATGCCCACGAGGTTGAGGCGGATGCCGCAGACACCGGCGGCGGCCATCGCCTGCAGCGTGGCGTCGTCCACCCCGGGGTCGACCACGGCAACGCCGCGCAGGCGCGCCGGGCAGGCACGCAGCGTGTCGATCAGAAAACCGTTGTCGGTGCCGAGAAAGCTGGGCTGCACCAGCACGCCATGCGAGACACCGTGCGCATCGAGCAACCCGAGGTACTCGTCCAGCGTGGCGTCGTAGTCGGGCGCATGCCGGCGCGTGGCCGCCAGGGGCAGGCCGCGCACGAACATGTGGGCGTGGCTGTCGATGGCGGTGATGGCGGCGGAGGGCACGGCGTTGTCTCTGGCGGAATCGTTGTGCGTCCGCGAAGTTGCGGACGTGGGCGAGTATCCGAAGGACGGCGCCTGCCTGGAACGTATCTCCCGGTTGTGTTTGGATAAGCGCGGCTTATGGAAACGCTCAGTTCGCCGCCGGCAGCGTGATGGGTACCGGCCGCGTCAGCAGGTCGACATACAGCTCGAAAAAGCGCGCGTTGTCGAACTTCTTCACCACCGTCATCTTCTGCAATGTGGGCCCGGAGGGCTGCGAGGAATAGCCGATGGAACGGCCGTTGTCGGGCGCGCCGGGCTTGGCGATCACGTCCACATAGCGGTCGGCGGTCTGTGTGGCGTAGCTAGGGTCGAGCAGGTAGGCCAGCGTGAGGGTGTCCCAGATGTTCTGGGTGTAGTCGGGGTTGGTCTCGAAGCCGTTCTTGCCGTCGAAGCCATAGCCGTTGAGCTTCTGGAACACATCGGTCACGGCCGTGGGCTTGGCCGGGTGCGCGATGCGGTCGTAGATGGGCTTGGTGAGGAACACGGTGTCGGTCACGTCCAGCGGTACCACCACCTGCGGGATCGGCAGTCGCACCACGAACTGCGCGGCGTCGGGGTCGAACCACCAGTTGAACTCCGCCGCCTTGGTGGTGTTGCCCGGCACGTCGATGGCGCCGCCCATGTAGATGATCTGCTTGATGAGCGGCACGATCTCGGGGTTCTGCTTGACCGCGAGCGCGATGTTGGTGAGCGGGCCGATGGCCAGGATGGTGATCTCGCCGGGGTTGGCCTTCACCGTATCGACGATGAAATCGACCGCGCCCTTGCGCTGCACCACGGTGTGGGTGGCAAAGCCGTCGGGCGAGGGCTTGAGGTCGGCGTCGGTCTTGGGCTCCGGGCCTCCCCAGGCGCCCAGGTAGCCGTCGCCGCCGGCGCCCGCGGCCAACTCGGCCTGCACGTCGGCATAGGTGTGGTTGAGTGCGTAGTTAGCTCCCACGTAGACGCCTATGCGGTCGCCCACGCCGAGCCGCTCGACCGACTTCAGCGCATCGGCCACGCCTTGCCTGAGCCACTGGTTGCCCGAAACCACGCTGATACCCATGACCTGCACCTTGCCCTGCGCCTGCAGTTGCGCGGCCATGACGCCGAGCTGGCCGTCGTCGCTCATGGTGTTGTAGTCGCTGTCGATGATGATCTTCTGCGCGGTGGCCGCGGGAGTGCCACCGAAGCCCGGGCCGAGGCCGATGCCTCCTCCTCCGCCACCCCCGCCGCAACCAGCCAGCACCGCGATGACGACGATGAACATCGTCCCGATCCATTTGCGCATTTGCTTCTCCTAAGCGTTTGGTTTTCAGTCGAAAAATCTGAAATACAAACGTTTCGCAAAGGTTTGCGCAAACGTTTGCCAAACTTTAGGGCGCAAGCCGGCAGCGTGGCAAGCGCTCCGGCTCAGGGTTTTCCGCGAGGTGCGGTGGAGGGTCAGCCCGGCTCGGGGGCGAAGTCGAGCAGGCGGTTGCGGCGCAGCGGCGACTGGTCTATCAGGAAGGGCGCCTCGGCTTCGGCCGGCTGGGCCTTCTCGAGGCCTCGCGCCATCGCCTTGGCCATTGGCGCGGGACAGGAGCCCCCGCTGCGCAATGCGAGGGCCGCGGCCAGCCGGGCTTCGTTCGGGTCGCCAAGCTGGTGGTCGTAGTCGTCGGCCACGGTGCAGTTGGGCGCAAAGCCGTCGCCGTAGTCGCCGAAGCCCTGCTGGTTCACGCCCTTGACCTGGATCGCGAAATAGGTGGTGCCGCAGTTGTCCTGCGGGTAGAAGCCGTAGGGCTTGCCGCAGGTAGTGCCGCCCACGAGGTTTACCGTCACGCCCACGCCGCGCAGGCTGTTGATGACCGACTCGCTGGCCGAGCAGGTGTCGGGGCTGGTCAGCACGGTCACCCGCGACAGGCCGAGCGAAGGCAGCGCCGCGCCGGTGCGGCTGGTGCTGTAGAACGGCATCAGGCTCTGCGCCACCGAGAGGCGGAACGGGTTCTTGTCGTTGAAGGTCAGAAGCTCGAAGGTCTTGCCCGCCGTGGTCGACGGCGCGGCGATCATGTAGGCCAGCCGGCTCGCAATGGCCAGCTGGCCGCCGCCGTTGTAGCGCATGTCGAGCACGAGGTCCTTGATGCCGGGCCCGCTCTTGAGAGAGTTCACTGCATCGATGAGCTGCTGTTCGGAGGTCGTGATGTGGTCGTTGAACAGCATGTAGCCCACCTTGTCGCCACCGCCCCCGTCCAAGACAGTGACGTTCTGCACCGGCGTGCTCGTGACGTTGGCCGCCTTCAGGTTGTAGGAGACCTCAGGATCGCTGCCCAGCTTGAAAGTGAAGCTGTGCGACTCGCCCACCGTCTTCGGCGAGAGCGCCCTGTTGATCGTGGCGGCGTTGGCGTCGCCCGTTGCGTTGACGAAATCGACGCCGTCAACGCTCAGCAGCGTGGCGCCGCGTTTCAGGCCAGCGCGGTCGGCGGGCGAACCGGGCTCGACGAGAACCACGCGCAGCTCGCGCGGCGGCCTGGTGGCGATGGAAACGAACTCAGCGCCGTAGCTGACCGACACGCCGCCCTGCGACAGCTGGCGGTATGCCTCGGTGTCGTACACGAAGTGGAAGCGATCCTTGGGCTTGCCCGACGACGTGGTGAGCGGCGTCTTGAGCACGTTGAACCATGCGACTGGCGTGGCGTAGTCGGAAGCCTTGAGCGTGGTCGGCACCTCGCTGTACCAGAGGTAGGTCTCGTCGATCCAGGCACGCACCCAGCTCTTCTCGTTGTCCAGAGAGCCGGCGCTGTCGGGGTAGGCCAGGCCGGTTTCGGGGTTGGTGCCGGTGCGCGGCGCGGCGCAGAGGCCGGCGACCGATGACGACGCAACGATGCCCGTACTCGTGCCCGTGCTGGCGGGGGGCGTCGTGTTGTTGCCGGGCAGAAGGCCGATCGGCAAGCCGCCACCACCACCTCCGCCGCCTCCCCCGCCGCAAGCCGCCACGAAGCAAGCCGCTGCAAGCGCGGCACATGCCGCCCACGCCCCGGAACGCGGCGAGCGCCGCAGGTCGACCTTGCGAAATTCCATCTGCTGCTCCTCCTCGTGTCCGCGCCGGCGGACGGGTGTTCCGCTTCGAGGGCGAAGGCTCGCCTTCAAAGCGCTCCTGCGGGTTTCGAACCCGGTTGTTCTTTTTGCTGTCCGCTGCTACTGCAGGAAGCCCATGCCGCGTGACTCGCGCACTTCGGGCTTGATGCGGTGTTCGGCCTCGAGCTGGTCGAGGAATTCGGCCGCCGAGAACTCGGTCGCGAGAATATCGGTCTGCCGTTTCACCGCCGCGAAATCCCCTGGGCACAGCTGTGTCAATTGCGCGAGCCGCGCCTGTATGGCACCCGTGATGCGCCCGGCATCGCCCGCCAGCGCCTCGGTCACGAACATGCGTTCGCGCTGTGCGGACGTGAGCGGCATGAACTTGATCTTGAAGGTGAAGCGCCGCAGGGCCGCCTGGTCGAGCCGCTCGAGCAGGTTGGTGGTGCAGACGAAGACGCCGTTGAAGCGCTCCATGCCCTGCAGCATCTCGTTGACCTCGGTGACCTCGTAGGTGCGCTGCGCGCCTCGGCGGTCCTGCAGGAAGCTGTCGGCCTCGTCGAGCAGCAGCACGGCCTTTTCGTTCTCGGCCTCGCGGAACATGGCGGCCATGTTCTGCTCGGTCTCTCCGACGTACTTGCTCATGAGGTCGCTGGCCTGCTTGATGATGAGCGGGCGGGCCAGGGCCTTGGCGATGTGCTCGGCCAGCGCGGTCTTGCCGGTGCCGGGCGCGCCGTAGAAGCACAGCGTGCCGTGGCCGCGCGCCTTCAGCGCCTGGACGATGCGCGGGATCTCGAAGCGGGTTTCGACATTGAGCATGTCGAGGTCGTAGGTGGTGACGCTGCGGCGCTCCCCGCGGCCGGTGTCGAGCGTGCCCAGCGCGAGGTCGGCATTGCGCAGCTGGCGCTCGATGAGCGCCTCGACCGAGGCCTCGTCGGTTTTCGCGAGTCCCGCGAAGCGCACGGCGGTGCGGATCTGCGCGGGCGTGAGGCCCTTGCGCTCGGCCAGCTTGGCGGTGAAGGCCTCGGACACGACCACGCCTTCGAGCGTCTTCTTCACGAGCTGCTCGCGCGCGCCGGGCGGCGGCGACTTGAGTTCGAGGTGGTAGGCAAAGCGGCGGCGGAAGGCCGGGTCGATCTGCTCGATGCGGTTGGTGACCCACAGGGTAGGCACGGGGTTGGCTTCGAGGATCTGGTTGACCCAGGCCTTGCCGCTGACGCTGCCGCTGGTGGGCGCGGGAATCTGCTCGGCGCGCGCCATGAACTGCGCGGCTTCCGTGCTGATGGGCGGGAAGACGTCCTCGACCTCGTCGAACAGCAAGGCAGCCTGCGCGCTGCCCTTGAGGAACACCTGCGCGATCTGCAGCGAACGGTAGCGGTCGCGGCCGCTGAGCGAGTTGCCGTCGCGGTCCGCGTATTCGACTTCGAAAAGCTCGAGCCCGGCGGCCTGCGCGACCACCTTGGCCAGCTCCGTCTTGCCGGTGCCCGGCGGCCCGTAGAGCAGCACGTTGACGCCGGGCTCCTTGCGCGCGACGGCGGCGCGCAGCAGCGTGACTAGCATCTGCGCGTCTTCCTGCACGAATGAGAAGTCATGCGGCGTGAGCGCGCTCTTGGCCGAGGGCCGCGTGAACACGGCCATCAGTTCGTTGTGATCGCGGTACTCGCGCATGAGCACCGGCGGCAGCTTCTCGCTGACCTTCATGAGGTCGGCGAGGTCGGTGATGTTGTGCTCCGAGATGAGGTTCTCGACGAGGCCGATGCGTTCGAGCCGCGAGCCCGCGCGCAACGCCTCGCCGACTTCGCTCGCATTCACGCCGGCGATGTCGGCAATGGCGGCATAGGCCTCGGGGGCGTTGTTGACCTTGAACTCGACCAGCAGCGAGCGCAGGTCACGCTGGTAGCGCGCGAGCGTGCCGTACAGCAGCAGAGCGCGCTCGGCCTTGTTGAGCTGCAGCAGGCCCGCGAGCGCATCGATGTTCTTCTCGACCAGCGTCGACTGCTTGCGCAGTGCATGCGTGAGCCAGTCGCGCGTGACGGCCAGCACCGAGAGCAGGTCCTTGGGCTGGTCCTTGGCGTATTCGTCGAGGTAGAAGAACAGCGTGCCCTCTTCATATGGGCCGCGCCACACGCCGTGGCGTTCCAGCAGCGTGCGGCCGTCGAAGTCTTCGACGCCCTTCCATGCTTCATTGCCTGCGCATCGGCGCCCGAGGAATTCGCGCAGGCGCTGCAACACCGCAGCGGGCCACACCAGGTGCCGCCCGGTCAGCGACAGCAGGCCGTTGATATCGCGCCGCACATTGAAGCGCGGCCCCTGCTTGGCGGCGAGCGTGAGCACGAAGTGCGAGCACATGAGCTCGAGCACCGGCGCCTCCTTGAGGCCGGGCGACGGCAATGCCTGCCCGCGTACCGCAGCAGCCACGACATCGACACCCGCACGCTTCGCCATCAGGCAACCTCCAACGAGGAAAATCTCGGAGAGACCATAACGCAGACTTTTGGCTTCGGGAAGACCGGCAAACGGTAAAAACCCTCATGGTGCGATTCCAGCCACAATGCGCGCCATGGTCGGAATCGAAGAAATCCAGCGCGCCGCGGCGCGCCTGCAAGGCCAGGTGCTCGATACGCCCTGTGTCGAATCGCGCACGCTGTCGGAGATCGTCGGCGCGCAGGTGTTCCTGAAGTTCGAGAACCTGCAGTTCACATCGTCGTTCAAGGAACGTGGTGCGTGCAACAAGCTGGTCGATCTTTCCGAGAACGGTACACGGGGAGTGATCGCCATGTCTGCCGGCAACCATGCGCAGGGTGTGGCCTATCACGCGCAGCGGCTCGGCCTGCGAGCGCTCATCGTGATGCCGCGATTCACCCCCGGCGTGAAGATCGAACGCACGCGCGGCTTCGGGGCCGAGGTGGTGCTGCACGGCGACACCCTCGACGCAGCCCGCGCCCATGCCCTGGAGCTCGCGGCGCGCGAAGGACTGACCTTCGTCCACCCCTACGACGACGAGGCGATCATCGCGGGCCAGGGCACCGTGGCGCTCGAGATGCTCGACGCGGTACCCGATCTCGACACGCTGGTGGTTGCCGTCGGCGGCGGCGGGCTGATCGCCGGCATGGCGGTGGCGGCGCGCGAGCGCAAGCCCGGCATCGAGATCGTCGGTGTGCAGACCACGCGCTTTCCGGCAATGGTCAACGCGGTCAAGGGTACGCATCACGCGCAGGGCAAGAGCACGATCGCCGAGGGCATCGCGGTCGGCACGCCGGGTGTGCTGACGCAGGAAATCATCGCAAGCAAGGTCGACGACCTGCTGCTGGTGGACGAAGGCGACATCGAGCAAGGCGTACTGATGCTGCTCGAGATCGAAAAGACACTGGTCGAAGGCGCCGGCGCGGCGGGGCTGGCGGCGCTGATCCGACACCCGGAGCGCTTCAAGGGCAAGCGCGTCGGACTGGTTCTTTCCGGCGGCAACATCGATCCGCTGCTGCTCGCGGCCATCATCGAACGGGGCATGGTGCGGGCCGGACGGCTGGCCCGCGTGCGCGTGAGTGCGCGCGACGTTCCGGGCTCGCTGGCCCAGATCACGGCCACTGTGGCAGAAGCGGGCGCTAACGTCGACGAGGTTCACCACCAACGCGCATTCACAATGCTGGCAGCGCAGAACGTCGACATCGAGCTCGTGCTGCAGACCCGTGGACGCGCCCACTTGGCAAGCGTGCTGACGGCGCTGAAGGATGCGGGCTTCGAGGCCGAGGAGCAGCATTGACCCTCGGCCGGCGGGCGGCCAGGGGGCTCGGAAGCCCCTAGAGCCGTTCGCGGCGCCCCACCGGTAAAATGCCCCTCAGTCTGTCAATTTGTGTATTCGAGGTACTTCCCGATGTCCAACCCCACTCCCGTCGAGCCCGGCCACAGCGCCGCGGTTGAAAAGGACGCCGTCGAATCGGTCGTTCACCTGATGCCGCTGGTGCTTCCACTGGCAGGCGGCGTGCTGATGCTGCTGCTGGCGTCGATCGCGGTGTACATGGCCTGACGCTGACAGTCATTGACGCTTTTGTCCGCGGGCAGTGCGGCTCGCGTTGACGCAGTCTCCCTAAGCGAAACGTTTTCTCAAACGGACCTCCGTGCCTGAGCAGGTACGGCGCCCCGTTCGGAAAGACGATTTTTCAACTTAGGAGATTTTCCGATGAACGCACCCACGATGAAGGGCCTCACCATTCAGGCGCCCTCATACGTCAAGAACGCCAAGCTGATCGCCTGGGTGGCCGATATGGCCGCGCTGTGCAAACCCGATGCCGTCCATTGGTGCGACGGCAGCAAGGAAGAATACGACCGCCTCTGCCAGCAGCTGGTCGACGCCGGCACGTTCAAGAAGCTCAATCCGGTCAAGCGCCCCAACTCGTTCCTCGCGGTTTCCGACCCGAGCGACGTGGCGCGCGTGGAAGACCGCACCTACATCTGCTCCGCGCAGAAAGAGAATGCCGGCCCGACCAACAACTGGATGGCGCCCGCCGAGATGCGCGCGACTCTGCAACCGCTGTTCGACGGCTGCATGAAGGGCCGCACGATGTATGTCGTGCCTTTCAGCATGGGTCCGCTGGGTTCGCCCATTGCGCACATCGGCATCGAGCTGTCGGACTCGCCCTATGTGGCGGTCAACATGCGCATCATGACCCGCATGGGCAAGGCCGTTTACGACGTGCTGGGCACCGACGGTGAATTCGTGCCTTGCGTGCACACCGTAGGCGCACCGCTCGAGGCCGGCCAGAAGGACGTCTCCTGGCCCTGCAACAAGACCAAGTACATCGTTCACTACCCCGAGACGCGCGAGATCTGGAGCTATGGCTCCGGCTACGGCGGCAACGCACTGCTGGGCAAGAAGTGCTTCGCGCTGCGCATCGCCTCGAACATGGGTCGCGACGAGGGCTGGCTGGCCGAACACATGCTCATCCTGGGCGTGACGAATCCTGAAGGCAAGAAGTACCACGTGGCGGCCGCATTCCCCAGCGCTTGCGGCAAAACGAACTTCTCGATGCTCGTGCCCCCGGCCGGCTTCGAAGGCTGGAAGGTCACGACCATCGGTGACGACATCGCCTGGATCAAGCCGCAAGCCGATGGCTCGCTGCGCGCCATCAACCCTGAAGCGGGTTATTTCGGCGTGGCCCCCGGCACGAACATGCTGACGAACCCGAACTGCATGCGCAGCCTGGACAACGGCGTGATCTTCACCAACGTCGCGCTGACAGACGACGGCGACGTATGGTGGGAAGGCATGGAGCAAGATGCACCGGGCAAGGCGCTTCCGTCGCACCTGATCGACTGGCAAGGCAAGGACTGGACGCCGCAGATCGCCAAGGAAACCGGCGCCAAGGCTGCTCACCCGAACGCCCGCTTTACCGTGGCCGCGACCAACAATCCCGCGCTCGACGAAGCCTGGGACGATCCGAAGGGCGTGACCATCGACGCCTTCATCTTCGGCGGCCGCCGCTCGACCACCGTGCCGCTCGTCACCGAAGCCCGCAACTGGGTCGAGGGCGTCTACATGGCCGCGACGATGGGTTCGGAAACGACCGCTGCCGCCGCCGGCCAACAGGGTGTTGTACGTCGCGACCCATTCGCGATGCTGCCGTTCATGGGCTACAACATGAGCGACTACTTCCAGCATTGGCTCGACCTCGGGAAGAAGCTCGAAGCCTCTGGCGCGAAACTGCCGAAGATCTACACGACCAACTGGTTTCGCAAGGGCGCAGACGGCAAATTCGTGTGGCCTGGTTATGGCGAAAACATGCGCGTACTGAAGTGGATGATTGATCGTGTCGAAGGCAACAAGAAGGAAGGCGTTGAGCACATCACCGGCGTAAGCCCGCGCTATGAAGATCTGAACTGGACGGGCCTGGATTTCAGCGCCGAGCAATTTGCGACGGTGACCAGTATCGACAAGGCAGCTTGGGAGGCCGAGCTGAAGTTGCATTCAGAGCTTTTCAAGCAACTGGAGCATCATCTGCCCAAGGAATTGCCGCAGACTAAGGCTGCGATCGAGCAGCGTCTGGCTGCCTGATTAGCATCAGCGCTTAAATAAGAAAGCCCGATGGATGAGAGTCCATCGGGCTTTTTTGTTTCTGCGTATTTAAAAGCAGAGCTTTTCGCAATGCATTCTCCAATGCCCCAAAGCAAAAAACCCCGGTCAATTGCTTGACTGGGGTTTTCTGGGCTGTAAGAGCCTGACGATGACCTACTTTCACACGGGAACCCGCACTATCATCGGCGCTGAGTCGTTTCACTGTCCTGTTCGGGATGGGAAGGAGTGGGACCAACTCGCTATGGTCATCAGGCATAAAGGGTTGTCCGGTTGATCACGCGATCAATCGAACGAATTCATAGAGTTTGGAATCAGCTTTTGGCGAATTGTTTTGAATGCGTCAACTTGGCATAACACCTTGATCTGATCGATCAAAGTTATAGGGTCAAGCCGCACGAGCAATTAGTATCAGTTAGCTTAACGCATTACTGCGCTTCCACACCTGACCTATCAACGTCCTGGTCTTGAACGACTCTTCAGGGGGCTCAAGGCCCCGGCAGATCTCATCTTGAAACGAGTTTCCCGCTTAGATGCTTTCAGCGGTTATCTCTTCCACACTTAGCTACTCGGCAATGCCACTGGCGTGACAACCGATACACCAGAGGTGTGTCCACTCCGGTCCTCTCGTACTAGGAGCAGGCTTCCTCAAATCTGCAGCGCCCACGGAAGATAGGGACCAAACTGTCTCACGACGTTTTAAACCCAGCTCACGTACCTCTTTAAATGGCGAACAGCCATACCCTTGGGACCGGCTACAGCCCCAGGATGAGATGAGCCGACATCGAGGTGCCAAACACCGCCGTCGATATGAACTCTTGGGCGGTATCAGCCTGTTATCCCCAGAGTACCTTTTATCCGTTGAGCGATGGCCCTTCCATACAGAACCACCGGATCACTATGTCCTGCTTTCGCATCTGCTCGACTTGTCAGTCTCGCAGTTAAGCACGCTTATGCCATTGCACTATCGTCACGATGTCCGACCGTAACTAGCGTACCTTCGAACTCCTCCGTTACGCTTTGGGAGGAGACCGCCCCAGTCAAACTGCCTACCATGCACTGTCCCCGATCCAGATAATGGACCTAGGTTAGAACCTCAAACACACCAGGGTGGTATTTCAACGTTGGCTCCACAAGATCTAGCGACCCTGCTTCAAAGCCTCCCACCTATCCTACACAGATCTGTTCAAAGTCCAATACAAAGCTACAGTAAAGGTTCATGGGGTCTTTCCGTCTTTCCGCGGGGAGATTGCATCATCACAAACATTTCAACTTCGCTGAGTCTCAGGAGGAGACAGTGTGGCCATCGTTACGCCATTCGTGCAGGTCGGAACTTACCCGACAAG
>NZ_OZ257247.1:4995000-5852500 GCF_965279555.1 Variovorax sp.
AAGCGCATCGGTCACCACCAGCACGGCGGCGGCGATGGCAACGATCAACAGCGCGATGAGCGGACGGGCGCCGTTGGCGCCGGCGCGTGCGGCCTGGATCTGGCCGAAAAGAACCTCGGCGCGACGCACGCCGGGATGGACAGTGGGTTGGTCAACGTGAACGAAGCTGGTCATGATCTCCTCCTGGGACGTTGGTAATCAGTGGTGGCGAACAAGGCCTATGCCGTGATATTAGGGCTTACCCTAGTACGATTCCACTTTATATTTCTGATGTTTATCATTCACAAGGCTGATGGACGTCAACTTTCGCACGCTCGACCTCAACCTGCTCCGCGTCTTCGACGAGGTAATGGCAGAGCGCAACCTCACGCGCGCTGCCCGCAATCTGTCGATCACCCAGCCCGCGGTGAGCAATGCGCTACGGCGCCTGCGCGATGTACTGGGAGACGAACTGGTGCGCCGCTCCGGTGCCGGCGTCGAGCCCACGCCCCGGGCGCTGGCGCTCTGGCCGACGGTGCGCGACGCGCTACGCCAGCTGCAACACACGCTGGCGCCCGGCGAGTTCGATGCCGCCACGGCCGACACAACCTTCCTGCTGGCCATGGCCGACGCAACGGCAGCCGAGCTCATTCCAGGCCTCGTGCAGATCGCCGAAAAAGAAGCGCCCGCCATCTCGCTGCGCGTGCTGCCGCTGACCACGCGCGACCCGCGTCGCATGCTCGAGCTCGAAGAAGTCGACATGGCCGTCGGCTACTTTCCGGCCGTGATCGCCAGCCTCGCGGCGCGAGGCCAGTCGGGCGTGGGCGTTGCGTTCGAGACCCAGCGGCTCTACCTGGGCCAATACGTATGCGTGATGCGCCGTGGCCATCCGCTGGCGGATGCGCCCCTCACGCTAGACGACTACTGCGCGGCGCGGCACCTGCTCGTGAGTTTTTCAGGGCGGCCTTACGGCTTCATCGACCAGACACTGGGAGCCATGGGGCGCGAGCGGCGCATCGTGGTGACGGTGAACCAGTTCTTCACCGCGGGCCGGGTGGTGGCCAATTCAGACCTGTTGACCGTGCTGCCGCGTCACTTCGTGACAGTCACCGGCATCGACGATCAACTGGTGCTGCGCGACCTGCCCTTCGACCAGCCGCCGGTGCACGTGGATGCCATCTGGCACCGGCGCGCCCAGCATGGGCATTCGCACGAGTGGCTGCGCACGGCGCTGTTGCGCTCGGCAGCCGCGGCTTTCGCCGGATCGGTCCTCGGGCAGAGGGTGCCCGACTGACCTGCTAACTCGTCGGCCGCTCAGCGGACGACGCTGAGCCAGGCCGAGGCGGCGGCGCGCAGTTCCTGCGCGTGGTGAGCTCCGCGACCGGCGCGCATGTCGGCGCTTTCCATCAGTGCTGCGGCGTGGCTGGCCGGGGCGTTGACAGTCGAGGAACGGAAGAAACGTGCCACTTGGGCGATGAGGCTGAACATGGTGTTGCGCGGCTTGTGGCCGTGCTCTGAGTGGTTGATGTACCAAGAATAAGGGTTATCCCTAACACTACAACCTCAACCTTATGCGCTTCATGCATGGGTCAATTCCCCTAGACTGGTCCGACGATGAAGTTGCAACTGCTGTCCGACCTTCACCTGGAGTCCCACCCCCGCTTCCATGCCGAACCCGTGCCGGGCGCCGACATGCTGATCCTGGCGGGCGACATCGGCTCCTACCAGCAAGGCTCCCGCCTGACCGGCACCGACTTCGGCCTGGGCCGCTTCTCTCCCCGTAACGGCTGGCCGACGCCCGTGATCTACGTGCCGGGCAACCACGAGTACGACAACGTCGACTTCGACGAAACCCACGACCGCCTGCGCACCCTGTGCGACGAGCTCGGCATCCTCTGGCTAGAACGCGAAACCCGCGTCATCGACGGCATCCGCTTCATCGGCACCACGCTCTGGGCCGACTTCGACGCGCTGGCCACTCCCACAGACAGCCTCGCCGAAGCACTCAAGAAACGGGGCAAGGCGATGCGCGCGGCCGATTTCTACCTTGAAAAAGCAGCCACCATGCGTAACGGCCAGCTGTTCCTCGCCGCCCAGTTGCGGGAGCAGGCGCTCGCCTGCCAGGCCTGGCTCGAGCAGGCCCTGGCCGAGCCCTTCGAGGGCACCACGGTCGCCATCACGCATTTCGCGCCCAGCCTCGACAGCGGCGATCCGCGCTACGGACTGACTCCCGGCACGGCTGGTTTCTGCAATGCGCTCGACGCGCTGCTCCCCCACGCCAGGCTGTGGCTGCACGGCCATCTGCACTGCCCGTCCGATTACGTGAAGAACGGCTGCCGCGTCGTAGCCAACCCGCTGGGCTACGCACGCAACGGCGAACAGGAAGGCTTCAAGCCCCACCTGCTGATCGACATCCGCTGAAAAGGCGCACGGCACGTCCGCGTGCGCTGTAACGGCCGGCAACGCACTGGCCGTGCCCGCTGTGTAGACTGCAAGAGGCCCACCCATCCACCCGGAGGAGAGCGCCATGACGCAACAGCAACAACAACGTCGGACTTTCCTCCAACAGTCGGCCGGCCTCGCAGCCGCCACCGGCATGCTCTCCTTCTGGCCCAAGGCATCGGCCCAGGCGCCCGAGACGGGCGCCAAGGCGATGGGCCAGTCGTCGATCACCGAGTTGTCGCGCCGCCTCGCAACCGGCTCTGCCAGCAGCAGCCAGCTGGTGGAAGAAGCACTCTCAGCCATCCAGAATCCTGCCGGCGAAGGCGCGCGCGCCTTCATCCGCGTGCACGCCGATTCGGCTCGTGCCGCCGCAGCCCGGCTCGACGCCGACCGCAAGGCGGGCCGCCCCGCGGCTTCGCAGGTCTCCGGCATCCCGATCTCGCTCAAGGATCTGTTCGACGAAGCCGGCGTCACCACGCTCGGCGGCTCGACCGTGCTGGCCGGCCAGCCACCGGCAGCGCGCGACGCCATCGTGGTCGAGCGGCTGCGGCGCGCCGGCGCGATCATCATCGGGCGCACCAACACGGTCGAGTTCGCCTACACCGGCCTCGGCATCAATCCGCACTACGGCACGCCGAAGAACGTCTACGACCGCGCGACCGGCCGCATCCCGGGCGGCTCGACCTCGGGCGGCGCGATCTCGGTGGCCGACGGCATGGCAGCCGGCGCCATCGGCACCGACACCGGCGGCTCGCTGCGCATTCCTTCGGCGCTCAACGGGCTCGTGGGCTTCAAGCCGACGCAGCGGCGCATTCCGCTCGATGGCGTGCTGCCGCTGTCGACCTCCTTCGATTCGGCCGGGCCGATCGCGTGGACGGTGGAAGACTGCGCCCTGCTCGACGCCGTGATGGCCGGCGAACTGCCGCGCCCGATCCGCGTGCCGCCGCTGCGAGGCCTGCGCTTCGCGGTGCCCAGGACCTTCTTCCAGGATGACCTGTCGCCGGCCGTGGCCGCGGCGTTCGCGGCGGCGCTGTCGAAGCTCTCCGCCGCCGGCGCCACGGTCACCGAACTGCCGATGGCCGAGTTCGCGAAGGCGCCCACCATCAATCCGCGCGGCATGATCACCGCCGCCGAGGCCTTCACCTGGCATCGCGAATTCATCAAGACCGGCGCCGCCAAGTACGACCCGCGCGTGCTGGCACGCATCAAGACCGGCGAGACCATCACCGCGCCCGACTACCTGCAGCTGCAGGCGCTGCGGCGCCAGTTCATCCGCTCGATCAACACCGCGGCCGCCGGCTACGACGCGATGCTGATGCCGACCACGCCCGATACCGCACCGACCATTGCCGAGGTGCTGAAGGACGACGACACCTACTACCGCATCAACGGCCGGATGCTGCGCAACCCGTCGGTGGTGAACCTGTTCGACGGCTGCGCGCTTTCCGTGCCTTGCCACGAGGCGGGCAGCGCGCCGGTCGGGCTGATGATCGCCGGCATCGGCAACACGGACCACCGGTTGCTGGCGGTCGGCTGGGCCGTCGAGGCCGCGGTGACGCCGCGGCGCGTGCTCAGCAGCTGAGCCGGGCCTTCAGCGGGAAGCCAGGCCCTCGAAGCAGGTCGCGAGCACCAGTTCGACGATCTGCTCGTCGGTCTGCAGCCCGCCGGCCTTGAGGAAGCCCAGCACCGGATCGCAGGCACGCGCGAACAGCGTGTAGAGCACGGCAATGGCCGGCAGCTTAGGGTTCAGCGAACCGTCGGCCTGCGCTGCCTGGATCCAGCCGCCGAGCTGATCGCTGATCGTCACCAGGCGGTCGAGGTAGGCGCGGTTGTTCATCAGCGCGGCGCGCAGGGTCGAGTTCTGGTGCGGCAGCGACGGCATCTCGCCGGCCAGCTGCACCTGCATCGACCACCGCACCACTGCGCGCAGCTTGGCGATCGGCTGGTCTTCGGGCGGCACGGTGGCCAGGAACTCGAGGGTGCGCTGCATGATGCGCACCATGGCCGCGGCGGCCAGATCTTCCTTGCTGGGAAAGTGCTTGTAGAGACTGGCCTTGGCGATGCCGACCGCGGCAGCCACCTCGTCGACCGTCATCGATTCGAAGCCTTTTTCGGCCAGCAGCCGGTTCGCGGTCTGCACGATGGCCTCCTCGCGGGCCTGCAGCATCTGTTCCTTGAACGAGGTCTTGGCGGGGGAAACGGCATTCATGCCGGAAATTCTAGTCTCGCGCGTCGCCAACCAGACGACGTGCCCGCCGAAATACTGATCAGTCTTTTACAGACCCATCAGTACGTTCAAGTGTTGCGGCCCTTGGAGACAAGGCGGATGCCCGGCATCAGCTCGGCCGCGAGTTCGGGCCGTTCCAGGGCGTAGTCGAGGTTCATGCGCGCGATCTCGACATGCTCCTCGCCCAGCGCCTGGGCGCGCGAGCCCTGTCCGCGCTCGATGGCCTGCACCATCGCGTGGTGCGTGCGGTGCGCCTGGCGCATCCACTGCTGGCCCTCTTCCATCGACGACTGCATCGGCAGCATCGCGCTGGGCGCGGCGAAGGGCTGGCCGCCGAGCATGTCCATCACCCGCTTGAGCGCGAGGTTGCCGCAGCCTTCAAGGATCAGCTTGTGGAAGCGGTCGTTCATCTCGACGTAGGCCGCGTAGTCGTCCAGATCCATGCTGGGCTTGTTGACAGCGCGGTCGCCGGCGTCCAGGCAATCCTTCAGGTCGCGCAGCAGCTGGCGCGGCGCGCCGTCCTCGGCCAGCAGGCGGGCGGCAAAGCCTTCGATCACGCCGCGCACGCGAATGGCATCGGCCACTTCCTGCGAGGTGAAGCGGCGCATCTGGTAGCCGCCGGAGGGCGATTGCTCGATCAGCCCTTCGTGCTCCAGGCTGGCCAGCGCCAGCCGCACCGGGGTGCGCGAAGCCTCGAGCTTCTCGGCCAGCGGGATCTCGGCCAGCCGCTCTCCGGGCACGAATTCGCCCTTGAGAATCATGTCGCGCAGCTGCACGAGCACGCGGGATTGTTGGGAGTCCATCGACGAATTCTAGGAGACGCGCCCCGCACTGCACGCAGCATATTTGCGCTGGCTCGGTTGTTGCATGCACTCCATGTAAACAAGTGTCAAAAACCGACGTTACGCTCAGCGTTAACCCTGATTTTTGGCGTTTCATGCCCCATTCGAGGGCAAAACCGCAGATACAAGTTTGACCGGAATCAGAGATCACCAAGACAATGCATACAGTTGCATGCAATGCCTGCAGATCCCTTTCCACAGACCCAAAGATGGAGCCCGCACGATGATCAGCGCCGAGCAGAACGTTTTTCTCACCCGCGTCGGACCCGGCGCGCCCGCCGGCAA
This sequence comes from Variovorax sp., assembly GCF_965279555.1. Lineage (NCBI taxonomy): Bacteria > Pseudomonadati > Pseudomonadota > Betaproteobacteria > Burkholderiales > Comamonadaceae > Variovorax > Variovorax sp. The sequence continues at coordinate 5,000,776 of NZ_OZ257247.1, forward strand.
GCTGCTGCGCCGCTACTGGCAGCCGGTGGCCTTGGCCGACGAGCTCGCCGGCCCGCGCCCGGTCAAGCCGGTGAAGCTCATGGGGCAGGACTTCGTCCTGTTCCGTGACGAGAGCGGCCAACTCGGCATGCTGGACCGCGACTGCCCGCACCGCGGCGCCGACCTCGCCTTCGGCCGGCTAGAAAACGGCGGCATCCGCTGCGCCTTCCACGGCTGGCTCTTCGATGCCAAGGGCAACTGCCTCGAGACCCCGGCCGAGCCCGCCACCAGCAAGCTGTGCAGCCGCATCAAACAGTCGGCCTATCCGGTGGTCGAGAAGGCCGGGACGATCTTCGCGTACATCGGCGAGGGCGAGCCCCCGGCGTTCCCCGACTTCGACTGTTTCGTCGCGCCCGACAGCCACACCTTCGCGTTCAAGGGCCTGTTCGAGTGCAACTGGCTGCAGGCGCTCGAAGTGGGCATCGACCCCGCGCACGCCTCTTACCTGCACCGCTTCTTCGAGGACGAAGACACCTCCGGGAGCTACGGCAAGCAGTTCCGCGGCGCCTCGGCCGACTCCGACATGCCCATCACCAAGGTGCTGCGCGAGTACGACCGCCCCGACATCAGCGTCGAATCGACCGACTACGGCTTCCGCCTGAAAGCGCTGCGCAAGCTGTCGGAAGACACCACCCACGTGCGCGTGACCAACGTGGTGTTCCCGCAGGCCTTCGTGATCCCGATGAGCGCCGAGATGACCATCTCGCAATGGCATGTGCCCGTGGACGACACGCACTGCTACTGGTACGCCATCTTCACCAGCTTCACCGGCCCGGTCGACAAGCAGCAGATGCGCGACCAGCGCCTGAAGCTCTACGAGCTGCCCGACTACACCTCGCGCAAGAACAAGCGCAACAACTACGGCTACAGCATCGAAGAGCAGCTCACCGAAACCTACACCGGCATGGGCGACGACATCAACGTGCATGACCAATGGGCGGTGGAGTCGCAAGGCGCCATCCAGGACCGCACGCGCGAGCACCTGGGCAGCACCGACAAGGGCATCGTCGCCTACCGCCGCCTTCTGGTGAAGGCCATCGAGGCCACGCTGGCCGGCGAAAGCGCACCGATGCTCATCGACGCCGCGCAGGCCAGCGCCATGACCGGCCCGCCCTCCATCGACGGCATCGGCCGCAACGTCAGCGACGAAGCCGCCACCGAGGCCTACTGGCAGGAAGCCGACCGCGCACGCCGGCTGAAGTCCGACTGGGCCTCGGCACGGCTCGCCGCCTGAAGCCCACGCCATGAGCAGCAGCAACAAATTCGTCGACCGCTTCGGTCTGTGGTCCGACGACCAGCACGCGCAGGCCAGGGAACTGGTGCGCCGCATCGACAGCGGCGAGGTCGACCTCGTGCGCTTCGCCTGGCCCGACCAGCACGGCATTCTGCGCGGCAAGACGCTGGTCGCCAGCGAGGCGCGCTCGGCCCTGTGGGAAGGCGTGAACCTCACTTCCACCCTGCTGGCCAAGGACACCTCGCACAAGACCGTGTTCCCGGTGTTCACCCAGGGCGGCGGCTTCGCCATCGAGGGCCTGCAGGGCGGCGCCGACTTCACCATCGTGGCCGACCCCGCCACGTTCAAGGTGCTGCCGTGGTCGCCGCGCACCGGCTGGGTGATGTGCGACGCCTACATGGCCGACGGCAAGCCCTGCCCCTTTGCCACGCGGCAGATCCTGCAGCGCGCGGTGCGCCAGCTCGACGAGCTGGGGCTGGACTTCATCGCCGGCCTCGAAGTGGAGTTCCACGTCTTCAAGCTCGACGACGCGCGCATGGGCCTGGCCGACTCGGGCCAGCCCGGCGAACCGCCGCGCGTGTCGCTGCTGTCGCACGGCCACCAGTACCTGACCGAGCTGCGCTACGACCGCGTCGACACGCTGATGGAGCTGCTGCGCTCTCAGCTCATGGCGCTCGGCCTGCCGCTGCGCTCGCTCGAGATCGAATTCGGCCCGAGCCAGTTCGAGCTGACTTTCGGCCCCACCGCCGGCGTGATGCCCGCCGACACCATGGTGCTGCTTCGCAGCGCCATCAAGCAGATCTGCCAGCGCAACGGCCTGCACGCCACCTTCATGTGCCGCCCGAAGATCCCGAACGTGATGTCCAGCGGCTGGCACCTGCACCAGTCGCTGCGCCGCAAGAGCGACGGCGTGAATGCGTTCATGCCGGAGACCGAGGGCCAGACCCTCAGCGAGATCGGCATGCACTACCTCGGCGGCCTCAAGGCGCACGCCTGCGGCGCGGCCGCGCTCGCGAGCCCCACCATCAACGGCTACCGGCGCTACCGCCCCTTCTCGCTGGCACCCGACCGCGCGATCTGGGCAAGAGACAACCGCGGCGCGATGCTGCGCGTGCTCGGCGGCGTGGGCCAGAGTGCCTCGCGCATCGAGAACCGCGTGGGCGAGCCGACGGCCAACCCGTACCTGTACCTGGCGTCGCAGCTCTTCTCGGGACTGGATGGCATCCGCCACAAGACCGACCCCGGGCCCTCGGCCGATGCGCCGTACGAAACGCCGGCGGAACAACTGCCGCGTTCGCTGGGCGACGCCCTCGCCTGCCTGCGCCGCGACGAGATGCTCAACGCGCAGATGGGCAAGACCTTCGTCGACTACCTCTGCCACATCAAGGAAGCGGAAATCGCCCGCTTCAATCTCGAAGTCAGCGAGTGGGAACACCGCGAGTATTTCGACATGTTCTAGAACCATGAGCCCCCCGGCTTTTCACTCCGCTTCGCTGCGTGTAACTCCACCCCCCAAGGGGGAGGCGCGGCCCGCCTTGGGGCGGCCCGGCGGCGGCCGCCATTTCTGTTGAGAACCCATGCCCACGATCCACTACATCCTCAAGGACGGCACCACGCGCGACGTCGACGCCAAGGTCGGCGCCAGCGTGATGGAAACCGCCATTCGCGGCAACGTGCGCGGCATCGATGCCGAATGCGGCGGCTGCTGCTCCTGCGCCACCTGCCACGTCTACGTGGACGACGCCTTCATCGACCTGCTGCCGCCGCCCGACGACATGGAAAGCGCACTGCTCGACGCCGTCGCATCGGAGCGCAGGCCCGGCTCGCGCCTGAGCTGTCAGCTCAGCATCACCGCGGCCTTCGATGGCCTCACGGTGCGCGTGCCCGATACCCAGGTCTGACGCTCCACTCGGGCATCATCGCCCGCTTTGCACATCCGGTTACACGACAGCGGCGCCCGAGGGGCGCATCCATTCCACCTGAAAGGCCTTTTCAAATGACGGCAATGACGATGACCAAGAGAACCCTCCTCTCGACCCTGCTGCTGGCGAGCTTCGGCGTGCTGGGCACGACCGCCGCGCAGGCGGCCGACGAGCCCCTGCGCATCGGCCTGATCGCGACCTACTCCGGCCCCTACGCCGACTACGGGCGCCAGTTCGACGCCGGCATCGCGCTCTACCTGAAGGAGCATGGCGGCAAGGTGGGCGGCCGCACGGTCGAGATCATCAAGAAGGACACCGCAGGCCCCGCGCCTGACGCCGCCAAGCGCATCGCGCAGGAACTGATCGTGCGCGACAAGGTGAGCGTGCTCACCGGCCTGGACTTCAGCCCCAACGCCTACGCCGTGGGCGCAATCGCCACGCAGGCCAAGATCCCGACCATCGTGATGAACGCCGCCTCCTCGGCCATCACCACCAGCTCGCCCTACGTGGCGCGCCTGTCGTTCACCGTGCAGCAGGTCACCGACCCGATGGCGCGCTACATGCTCAAGGAAGGCATCAAGGACGCCTACACCGTGGTCGCCGACTACGCCTCGGGCGTCGATGCGGAAACCGCCTTCAAGAAGACCTTCACCGCCGGCGGCGGCAAGGTGTCGGGCGAAGTGCGCACGCCGATGAACAACCCCGACTTCTCGGCCTACGTGCAGCGCATCAAGGACGCCAAGCCGCAGGCCGTGTTCTTCTTCTTCCCCTCGGGCGTGATGCCCCCGGCCTTCCTGAAGGTCTGGAAGGAACGCGGCATGGAGCAGGCCGGCATCAAGCTCTTCGCCACTGGCGAGGCCACCGACGACAGCTACCTCGACGCCACCGGCGACGTGGCGCTGGGCCTGGTCACCAGCCATCACTACTCGTTCGCGCATCCCTCGCCCAAGAACCAGAAGTTCGTGAAGGACTTTGCCGCCGACAACGGCACCAAGCTGCGCCCCAGCTACTTCGCCGTGACCGCCTACGACGCGATGGCCGCCATCGACCTCGCGCTCGCCAAGACCAAGGGCGACACCGGCGGCGACAAGTTCATGGAGGCGCTGAAGGGCCTGAGCTTCGAGAGCCCGCGCGGCCCGATCGAGATCGACCCGGCCACGCGCGACATCGTGCAGACCGTCTACATCCGCAAGACCGAGCGCGTGAACGGCCAGCTGGTGAACGTCGAGTTCGACAAGTTCGACCGCGTGAAGGACCCGGCGAAGGAAGCCGCGGCCAAGTAAGCGCAAAGAACAGAAGCCAGCAGTCAGCCAGCGAGCGGGAAATTCATGGGCATCGTGATCTTCGATGGAGTGGCCTACGGCATGCTCCTGTTCCTCATCGGCGTGGGCCTGTCCATCACGATGGGGCTCATGAATTTCGTCAACCTCGCGCACGGCAGCTTCGCGATGGTCGGCGGCTACGTGGCCGCCGTGCTGATGAACCACTTCGGGCTCGGCTTCGGCCTCTCGCTGGCGGCGGCCTTCGTGGCGGCGGCGCTGGTGGGCGCTGTGCTGGAGTTCGTGTTCTACCGCCGGCTGTACCGCGCGCATCCGCTCGACCAGGTACTGCTGTCGATCGGCGTGGTGTTCGTGTCGATCGCCGCCTTCACCTATTTCTTCGGCCCGACGATGCAGCCCTTCACGCTGCCGCCGGCGCTCGACGGGCAGGTGTCGCTGCTGGGCCTGGAAGTGGGCCGCTACCGGCTGTTCCTGATCGTCTGCGGCGTGGCCGTGCTGGCCGCGCTGCTGCTGGGCCTGGGCAAGACCCGCTACGGCGCGATGGTGCGCGCGGCGGTGGACAACCAGCGCGTGGCCGGCGGCACCGGCATCCACGTGCAGCGCCTGTTCTTCCTGACCTTCTCGCTGGGCTGCGGCCTCGCCGGCCTGGGCGGCGCGCTGAGCCTGGGCATGCTGGGGCTGGAGCCGTCGTTCCCGCTCAAGTACCTCGTGTACTTCCTGATGGTGGTGTGCGTGGGCGGTGCGGGCACCGTCACCGGGCCGTTCGTCGCGGCGCTGCTTGTCGGCATCGTCGACGTGGCGGGCAAGTACTACCTGCCCGAAGCCGGCGCCTTTCTCATCTACGTCTTCATGATCGTCATGCTGCTGGTGCGGCCCAACGGCATCGTCGCCAAGAAGGGGCTTGCATGAAAGCCCTCACCGTCTCTCCCGCGCAGCTGCGCGCCGCGGAAGCCGTCTTCTGGATCGCGCTTGCGTCGAGCTTCTTCCTGCTGCCCGACAAGCTCACGCTGATGAGCCAGATCATGATCTTCGGCCTGTTCGCGGTGTCGCTCGACATGGCGCTGGGCTACGCGGGCATCCTCACCGTCGGCCATGCCGCGTTCTTCGGCGCCGGCGCCTACGCGGCCGGGCTGCTCGCCAAGTACGGCTGGAGCGAGCCCTTCACTGGCCTCGCGTTCGCGCTGGTCGTCAGCGGCCTGCTGGGCTACGCACTGAGCTACCTCGTGGTGCGCGGGGCCGACCTCACGCGGCTGATGATCACCATCGGCGTGTGCGTGCTGCTGTTCGAGGTGGCCAACCGGCTCTCGGGCATCACCGGCGGCACCGACGGGCTGCAGGGCGTGGTCATCGCGCCGGTGCTCGGCCTGTTCGACTTCGACCTCTACGGCAAGACCGCCTTCTGCTATGCCTTCGGCGTGGTGCTCGCGATGTTCCTGCTGGTGCGGCTGGTGCTGCGCTCGCCCTTCGGGCTGGCGCTGCGCGGCATCCACGACAGCCGCAAGCGCATGCTGGCCATCGGCTCGCCGGTGGAAGCGCGGCTGCGCATGGCCTACGCCTTCTCGGCCGCGGTGGCCGGCGTGGCGGGCGCGCTGCTGGCGCAGACCACGCAGTTCGTCGGCATCGAGTCGATCGGCTTCAACCGCTCGGCCGAGGTGCTCATCATCCTGGTGCTGGGCGGCACCGGCCGGCTGTACGGCGGCATGATCGGCGCCATCGTCTACATGCTGGTGCACGACTGGTTCGCGGACATGAATCCGCAGTACTGGATGTTCTGGCTCGGCATCTTCCTGATCGCGGCGGTCATGCTGGGGCGCGGCGGCATCATGGGCGCGCTGTCGCGCTTCGTTCGCACGGGGAAGGCGCGATGAGTTCCACCACAACGCACACCCTGCGCACCCAGGGCCTGGGCATCCGCTTCGGCGCGTTCCAGGCGGTGAGCGACGTGAATCTTTCGCTCGAGCCCGGCGCGCGCCAGGCGCTTATAGGTCCCAACGGCGCGGGCAAGACCACGCTCATCAACCTGCTCACCGGCGTGTTCAAGCCCACCAGCGGATCGATCCACATGGGCGACCGCGACCTCACCCGCCTGTCCGCCGACAAGCGCGCGCGCATGGGCCTGGCGCGCACCTTCCAGATCAACACGCTGTTCCCCAGCCTCACGCCGCTGCTGTCGGTGGTGCTGGCGATCAGCGAGCGCGAAGGGCTGGGCGCCACATGGTGGCGGCCGCTGAAGGGCTGCACCGCCGTGTTCGACGAGGCGCATGCGCTGCTGGGCACGCTCAGGCTCGACAGCCTGGCCGACGTGCCCGTGTCCGAGCTGGCCTACGGCAAGCAGCGGCTGCTCGAGATCGCGCTGGCGCTGGCCGCCAAACCCCGCATCCTGCTGCTCGACGAGCCCGCCGCCGGCGTGCCGCAGGACGAGAGCGGCGAGCTGTTCGAGGTCATCGCGGCACTGCCGCAAGACATCAGCGTGCTGTTCATCGAGCACGACATGAAGCTCGTCTTCCGCTTCTCGCGCCGCATCTCGGTGCTGGTCGGCGGACGCATCCTCACAGAGGGAACGCCCTCGGAAATCAGCGCCGACCCGCGCGTTCGCGAGGTCTACCTGGGAACATCGCATCACCATGCCTGAAGCACTCGCCTTCGACCGCGTCACCGCCGGCTACGGCAATGCGGTCGTGCTCGACCGACTCGACTTTTCGCTGCAGCAGGGCGAAAGCCTCGCCATCCTCGGGCGCAACGGCGTGGGCAAGACAACGCTGCTCGAAACGCTGATGGGCAACACCCGCGTGATGCAGGGCGCGATCCGCTGGCAGGGCGCGGACATCACGCGCTGGCCGTCGCACCAGCGCGTGCGCGCCGGGCTGGGCTGGGTGCCGCAGGAGCGCGAGGTGTTCCCCTCGCTCACGGTGGAAGAAAACCTCACGGTGATCTCGCGGCTCGGCGGCTGGAACCTGAAGCGCGTCTACGACTTCTTCCCGCGCCTGCGCGAGCGGCGCGGCAACTACGGCAACCAGCTCTCGGGCGGCGAACAGCAGATGCTCGCCATCGGCCGCGCACTGATGACCAACCCCAGGCTGCTGCTGCTCGACGAGCCGATGGAAGGCCTCGCGCCGATCATCGTGGAAGAGCTGGCGGCCGCCATCCGCCGGCTGTGCGAGGCCGAAGGGCTGGCCTCGATCGTGGTCGAGCAGCACCCGGTGCTGGCGCTGGAGATGACGCACAAGGCCATCGTGCTGGAGCGCGGCACCGTGGTGCATGCCGGGCTCAGCAGCGAGCTGGCGGCAGACCAGGAACTGCTCGAGGGCTTGTTGGGCGTGGGGGTCTGATCGGGGAGATCAGCTGAGCATCTGGCCGCGGCTGCCGATCACCGCAACATCGACGAACTGGCCGCCTTCGCGGTTGCTGCGGCCGTAGTTGATCTTCACCCCGCCCAGGTCGAAGCTCTCGATGCTGGCCAGCCCCGACATCACCGACGCGCGCGTCAGCGAACCACCGGCGCGGCGCATGCCCTCGGCCAGCACGGCGGCGTTGATGTAGCCCTCGAGGCTGGTGAGCGAGAACTCCTTGATGCCGCTGGCCACCATGTCGGCCTGGTAGCGGCGCACGATCTCGAACTTGGTCGAATACGGCGAAGGCACCACGATCACGAAGCCCAGGCCCCTGGCCAGGTCGCCCATGGCCGACAGCGCACTGGCCGTGATCGAAAGGCCGTAGGCCGAGCTGCTGTTGCCCGCCTCGCGCAGCGCCTTCAGGAACACCGGCGCGGTACCGGCCAGCCCGACCACCACCACCTGCGGCTTGGCCTTGGCGATGGCTTCGGCGGCGGGCCCCACTTCCATGCTGGTGGTGTTGGGCGTGGTCGCGATTACCGCCGGCTCCAGCTTGGCCTTGGCCAGCGCAGCCTTGAAGGCCGCCAGCACCGACTGCCCCAGCGGATCGTTCGAATGCACGAGGCCGATGCGGCTCTGGCCCAGCACGGCGGCGGTGCTCACGAGCTTGTCGACTTCCTGGTCGTAGTTGGCACGCACCCAGAAGGTGTTGGGCGAGTTCTTCTTGCGCAGCGCGATGGTGCCGGTGATGGGGCCCACCACGGCCATGCCGGGCACCGCGTCCATCACCTCGGCGGTCTGGCGCGTGCCCAACGGGTGCACCAGCGCGAGCACGGAGCTGTCTTTCTCGAAGGCCAGCGCGTTGGCCTTGGCCACTTCAGGCTTGAAGGTGTCGTCGGCCATCACGAGTTCGACCTTGGTGCCGTTGATGCCCCCTGCCTTGTTCAGCGCCGCGAAGAAAGCGCTCGAACCCTGGTAGAGCCCCTGGCCGTTGGCCTTCTCGACACTGCTGTTGTCGAAGGTGGTCCCGACGCGAACCGGCCTGTTTTGCGCCAGCGCCGGAAATCCCAGCCCTGCGGCGGCGGTTGCTGCCAGTCCGGTCAGCGCACGCCGACGGCTGGTGGAAAGCGGCGCAATCGACTCGCGCGGCACGGGAACGGTCATGATCGAAGTCTCCAGATGGGGATGTTTTGGTGACAAAAACTCACATTCTTTCAAGGAATGTAACGCACCTTCCCTCCACCTGGAATGACAACCACGGCTGCTTCGCTACAGCAGTTCCTCGCCCACGATGGGCAGCAGCAGCCAGTTCTTGAAGCGCAGCCAGAGGAATTCGCCGGGCTCGTCCTCGTGCACGATGTCGCCGCCGGCGTCGTCGTACTCCAGCCACTGCACGCGCCGGCCGTCGGGCCCCAGGCGCAGCCGGTAGCCGAGGTTGACGCGCTCGCCGCCCATGAGCCTGTCGTAGTCCTTCACCAGCTCGGGACTGTCGATGACCAGCCCCATCTCGGTGTTGACCGCGGCCGAGCGGTGGTCGAGGTTCATCGAGCCGACGAAGAAGCGCTCGTCGTCCACCACCGCGAGCTTGGCATGCAGCCGGCTGATCGACTTGCCGAAGTCGCCGAAGCGCCCCGAACGCCCGGTGAGCGTGGGCGCGATCTCGTAGATGGTGACGCCGATCTTGAGCATGTCGGCGCGGTAGCGTTCGTAGCCGGCGTAGGCCAGCGGTTCGTCGGTGGCGCCCAGCGAGTTCGTGACCACCGTGATGCGCCCGCCGCGCTCGATGGCCGCCTTCATCATCGCCATGCCGTGCGCGCCCGGAATGAAATACGGCGAGCCGATCTTCACCTCGCGCTTCGCCGAATTGATGACGCCCAGCGCGCCCTCGGTCACGCTGCCGGCGTAGGCGGCGTCGGGCTTGCGCGTGATCTTCTCGGGGTCGTCCACGAACAACGTGGACGGCGCCCAGTAGCGCTCCACATTGCCGGCAATCAGCTGCTGCCCCACCGGCGACTTGTCGAGCACGTCGCGCTGGTGCATGGCCACGTCGGGCACCGCCGTGCGCGCGATGGCGTCGAAGCGCTTCTGCGCCTCTTCCACCGGCATGCGCAGCGGCGCGATCTGCTCGATGGGGCGTACGTGCTCGCTGTTCCAGTAGCGGTCGAAGCCGGCGGACATCTGGCGCACCACCGGGCCGCTGGACAGCACGTCCATGTCGATGAAATTGGCGGCCGTGCTGCGCATGAAGTACTCGTTGGCGATGTTGCGGCCGCCCGACACCGCGAAGCTGTTGTCGGCCACCAGCAGCTTGTTGTGCATGCGGTGGTTGATGCGGCCGAAGTCGGTCAGCGAGAACAGCAGCCGCGTGGCCAGCGAATCGGCGCGCGATGGCAGCGGGTTGAACAGCCGCACCTCGATGTTCGGGAACGCCGACAGCGTGCTGAACACCTCGTCCTCGCCCGCCGTGTAGAGGTCGTCCACCAGCAGGCGCACGCGCACGCCGCGCGCGGCGGCCTCGCGCAGCTCCTTGAGGAAAAGCAGGCCGACGTCGTCTTTCTGGATCAGGTAGTACTGCACGTCGAGCGACTTCTCGGCGTGCCGCGCGAGCGAGATGCGCGCGTCGAACGCGAAGGCCGCCTCCGGCAGCAGCCGGAAGCCCGACAGCGACGTGGATCCGCCCGGCGTTCCCTGGGCCGCGAGTTGCGCCAGTTCGGTCTGCGACACGTCCGCGGCCGTGAAGGCGGTGGCCACGGGCATCGGCTTGCCCGGCGGCAGGCTCACGCAGCCGGAGAGCCAGAGGGAGGCCGCGCCCAGTGCCAGGGCGGCAAGTCGGCGGAGGTTGGCAGCACGCATGGGCCGAACTTTAGCTCGCCGCGGCCCGGCGCGTTCAGCGCCCTATGATCGGCCCGCACAAAAGGGAAAAGAAACGTGCTCAACGGCTTGTGGCTGGGTTTCTTCGGGGTGGCGGCGCTGGCCGCGCTGGGGCGTTGGCTCGTCGGCGGCGACCCGACGGTGTTCGCGGCGCTGGTCGAAAGCCTGTTCGCGATGGCGCGGCTCGCGGTCGAGGTGATGGTGCTGCTGTTCGGCACGCTCACGCTGTGGCTGGGCTTCCTGCGCATCGCCGAGGCGGCGGGGCTGGTCGGCTGGCTGGCGCGGCTTTTGGGGCCGCTTTTCCGGCGCCTGATGCCGGGCGTGCCGCCCGGGCACCCGGCGCTCGGCCTCATCACCATGAACTTCGCCGCCAACGCGCTCGGGCTGGACAACGCCGCCACGCCCATCGGCCTGAAGGCCATGCGCGAACTGCAGCGGCTCAACCCCGACCCGGTGACGGCCACCAACGCGCAGATCCTGTTCCTGGTGCTGAACGCCTCGTCGCTCACGCTGCTGCCCGTGACCATCTTCATGTACCGCGCGCAGCAGGGCGCCGGCGACCCGACGCTGGTGTTCCTGCCGATATTGCTGGCCACCAGCGCCTCGACGCTGGTCGGGCTGCTCACGGTGGCGGTGGCGCAGCGCCTGCGCCTGTGGGACCCGGTGGTGCTGGCCTACCTGTTGCCCGGCGCGCTGCTGCTGGGCGGCTTCATGGCGCTGCTGGGCACGCTGTCGGCGGCGGCCATCGCGTCGCTGTCGTCGCTGCTGGGCAATCTCACGCTGTTCGGCGTGATCGTGGTGTTCCTGCTGGCCGGGGCCATCAGGCGCATCAAGGTGTACGAGTGCTTCATCGAAGGCGCCAAGGAAGGCTTCGACATCGCGAAGAACCTGCTGCCGTACCTGGTCGCGATGCTGTGCGCGGTCGGCGTGCTGCGCGCCTCGGGTGCGCTCGACTTCGCGTTGAACGGCCTGCGCTGGCTGGTGACCGCGGGCGGCTTCGACGCCCGCTTCGTCGACGCCATGCCCACGGCGCTGGTCAAGCCCTTCTCGGGCAGCGCGGCGCGAGCGATGCTGATCGAGACCATGAAGAGCCAGGGCGTCGACAGCTTCCCGGCGCTGGTGGCCGCCACCCTCCAGGGCAGCACCGAGACCACTTTCTACGTGCTGGCGGTGTACTTCGGTGCGGTCGGCATTCAGCGCACGCGGCATGCGGTGTCTTGCGCGTTGCTTGCCGAGCTGGCCGGGGTGGTTGCTGCGGTCGCAGTCTGCTACTGGTTCTTCGGCTGAGCCCTCGGCTCCACCACAGGAAACATCGGCTCGAAGGTATCGAGCATCGACATCAGCTCGGCCAGCTTGGACCGGTCCCCTTCAATCTTCACCTTCCCGGTCAGCACTGCAGCCGGAAAGCTCGTCTCCTTCAGCGTCACCGCATCGAGCGTGGCCCGGCTCAACGTCACCGTCGCGTCCGCCCCCGACTGTTGGCCTGCTATGTGCGTCAAGGCAGAGTTTTCCAGCGTCAACACGAACTGCTGGTTCGAATCGGTGAAGTTCCAGTTGATGACCAGCTTCTTGCCCTCCGCCTTGGCCGCGTCGAGCCGCACGCCCAGGAAGTCGAAGAACAGGTCGTTGCTCACCGCCTTGAGCGTGTCAGCGTTCGCGCTGCTGCCTCCCGGAATCTTCGGCACGCCGTTGCGCAGCTCCATCGCGCCCACCAAATAGGCGCTGCGCCATGTGCCGGCCTCCGACTGATAGCCCAGCTGCTCCAGCGCATCGGCGCCCAGCTCGCGGGCCGCGCGGTTCGACGGGTCGGCGTACACCACCTGGTTCATCGCGCTGGCCACCCAGCGGAACTCGCCCTTCCTGAAATCCTCGCGCGCACGGGCAATCACCGCGTCGGCGCCGCCCATGTACTCGACCGTCTTCTTCGCATACGCCACCGGCGGCAAAGGGTCCAGGTTGGCGGGGTTGGCGTCATACCAGCCCAGGTACTTCTGGTAGACCGCCTTGGCGTTGTGGCGCAGCGTGCCGTAGTAGCCGCGCGCCGACCACTCCTGCGACAGGCTCGCGGGCATGTGCAGCGTCTCGGCGATGTCGGCCGCGGTGTAGCCCTGGTTCAGCAGGCGCAGCGACTGGTCGTTGATGAACTTGTACATGTCGCGCTGCTTCTTCAGCAGGTCGACGATGCGGTCCTGCCCGAAGGTGGGCCAGTGGTGCTGCGCGATCAGCACGTCGGCCTTGCCGCCGAAGGCCACGCGCGCCTCGTCGATGTACTTCGACCACAGGTTGCCGTCGCGCACCTCGGCGCCGCGGATCGTGTACAGGTTGTGCATGTTGTGCGTCACGTCTTCCGCCATGTTCAGCACGCGGAACTGCGGCAGGTACATGAGCATTTCGGACGGCGCCTCGGAGCCCGGCACCAGGTGGAACACGAACTGCACGCCGTCGATGGTGCGCGCCTCGGTCGGCTTGTCGATGCTGGCGGTGGGCGCGATCAGCGTGACCGTGCCGCGCGCCAGCGCCTTGCCCAGGCCCGTGTCGACCTGCCCGCGCACGCCCGGCGGCAGCAGCGAGCCGAACTGGTACTGCGAGCGCCGGCTCATCGCGTTGCCCGCGAGGATGTTCTCGGCCACCGCGGTTTCCATGAACCCGGCGGGCGCCAGCACCTGCACCTTGCCTGCGGCCACGTCGGCCTCGGTGGTCACGCCCTTCACGCCGCCGAAGTGGTCGGCATGGCCGTGCGAATAGATCACCGTGCCGACCGGCTTCCTCGGCCGGTGCTGGTAGTACAGGTCGAGCGCGGCGCGCGCGGTCTCGGCGGTGAGCAGCGGGTCGATGACGATCAGCGAGCTGTCGCCTTCGACGATGGTCATGTTCGCCAGGTCGAAGCCGCGCACCTGGTAGACCCGGTCCGTCACCTGGAACAGCCCGTGTATCGCGTTCAACTGCGCCTGCCGCCACAGGCTGGGGTTTACGGTGTCCGCAGGCGCGTCGGCCTTGAGGAAGTCGTAGGGCTTCATGCTCCACGCCGGGCGCGGGCCGGCGCCCGGCACCAGCGCGTCGGGCACGGTGGCGATGAAGCCGCGCATGGCGTCGTCGAAGTCGCCGCGGTCGGCGAAGGGCAGCGTCTTCGCCATGTCGGCGTTGGCCTGCAGCGTCGAAGGCTCGGGCGGCTTGGACGCCACCTGCGCCATGGCCGAAGCGGCGGCGAATGCACAGGCCAGTGCGACGAGTGCGCGGGGGAAGCGGGAGTGCGTCATGAGGTGTCTCGGTCTTCCGTGAAGGGTGCGGGCCGATTCTCGGAAGCCCCGGATGCATTGGCAAATGCAAAATATGCGCTTGCTTTTTAAGTGAAACGCAAAATGCAGCTACGCCAGCTCCAGCATCTCGTCGCCCTCGCGGACCAGGGCAGCTTCGGCCGTGCGGCCCAGGCCGTGCACCTGTCGCAGCCCGCGCTTTCGCGCAGCATCGACAACCTCGAAGAAGGCCTGCAGGCCCGCCTTATCGACCGCGCCTACGGCACCGTGCGCTTCACCCAGGCCGGCGAGCTGGTGCTGGCCCGCGCCCGCGAGCTGCTAGCCGACGCAGCGCAGATCGAGCGCGACGTGCTGCAGCTCGAAGGCCTGGCCATCGGCAGCCTCGCGGTGGGCCTCGGGCCCTTCGCGGCCGGCACGCTGGGGCGCATGGCCCTGTCGCTCATGGCCCAGCGCCATCCGCAACTGCTGATGCGCATGGAAGTGGCCGACACGGCCAGCCTGTGCGAGCGCCTGCACCGCCGCCAGCTCGACCTGTTCATCGCCGACACCCGCGACCTGAAGAAGCAGCCGGGCCTGAAGCTGACGCGGCTGCCCAATGTGCCGGTGTCGTTCTTCGTGCGGCCGAAGCACCCACTGCTCAGGCTGAAGCAGGTCACGCCCGAGAACCTCATGGGCTACCCCGTGGCAGGCCCGCAGTTGCCGGCCGAGGTGGCGGCGCAGTTCGACCGGCAGGCCAGGCGCGGCAAGGGCGTCAAGAACGGCAAGGACGCCGACCGCAGCCTGTTCAACGTGAGCTGCGACGACGCGGGCACGCTGCGGCACCTGGCGCTCACGGCCAACGCAGCCATCCTGGCGCCGCTGGCGCCCGCGCCGGGGCACGAAACCGGCGCGCTGGTGCCGCTGCCGGTGGCCGGCCTCACGGGCATGCAAACGCATTACAGCCTGGTGACGCTCGCAGGGCGTACCCTCTCGGCTGCGGCCACCGCCTATTCCCGGTTGGTGACCGAGTTGATGAGCCCTGCCAAGCAGCCCCCCGGTCGCTGAGCCAAAATGGCCTTCTGCCCTCCAAGCCCTTGCAGCCTTTTTCAGTGACCACTCTCCGCCGGGCCCAGCCGCCCTCCTTTTCGCCCGACGAGTTTCGTGAAGCGCTCGGCATGTTCGCCACCGGCGTCACCATCGTCACCGCGCGGGCGGCCGACGGCACGCTGGTCGGCCTCACGGCCAACTCCTTCAATTCCGTATCGCTCGCGCCGCCGCTGGTGCTTTGGAGCCTGGCGCGCGCGGCCGGCTCGATGCCCGCGCTCAGCGCCGGTTCGCACTACACCGTGAACATCCTGGCGGCCAGCCAGAAGGCGCTGGCCGAGCGCTTCGCCACCAAGAACATCGACCGCTGGGCCGACGTGGCCTTCACCGAAGGCCTGGGCGGCGCGCCCGTGCTGGCCGGCGCCGCCGCGAGTTTCGAGTGCTTCAACCGCAGCCGCTACGACGAAGGCGACCATGTGATCTTCGTGGGCGAAGTGGAGCGCTGCACGCACGACACCGGCGCCTCGCCGCTGCTGTTCCACGGCGGGCGCTTCTACACGGAACACCCCTTGTGACCCTCCGCCCTGCGCTCATCTGCGTCCTGCTGCTCGCAGCGCGGGCCGGCATGGCGCAGGAAGCGGGCGGGCCGCTCAAGCAGAACTGGTTCGACGACCCTTTCTTCCAGGTGTCGGCGGGCCAGCCGGCCTGCCCGATGCCGGAGGGCCCCTTCTATACCGCCGAGGAGCGCCGCGTGCAGACCCATTCGCGGCTGGAGCGCGGCACCAGCTGCTGGCTGGCCGGCAAGTGCACCGACAGCAACGCATACCGCTACGACAAGCCGCTGGCGCCCAAGGTGCGTGCCGCGCTGCTGGCGGTGCCCGGAGTGAACAAGGGCAGCGTGTGGGTGATGATCCAGCGGCGCTGGGTGTACCTGCAGGGCTGCGTGCCCAGCGCCGCGCTGGCAAAAAGGCTGGAGCGCACCGCCCGCGCCCTGCCCGACGTCGAGGCCGTGGTGCCCGACCTGATGGTGGGCACGCGGGGCAAGCCGCCTTACCCGCTGGCTGACCGCTAGGCCATCGAGATACCTGACCCGGACGGGTAGCCTGCTGATCAATGACCGTCACGGTGACCCCTAGAAAAAACGCTGGCCCGTAACACGGGCGCAGCGACTGATCTTCGATACGCCAGACTGACGCAACGGAACAGTTTTCCTTCGGGGCAGATCCCGATGCTCTTTCGCTTCTGGGGGTGTTCATGTCCCCGTACAGTCGAAGCAGCGCAATGGGCGAGACTTCCACCGCCCCCGCGAGGCGCAGCAGAGTCTGAACGGACGGATCACGCGTCGTGCCGTTTATCAGCTTGTAGAGGCAGGATCGCGCAAGGCCCGCTTCTACTGCTACGGTCTTGAGCGTCTTTCCAAGTTCGCGGGCTCTGCGTATCAAAAGCCCGCGCATCCTCGCCTCGGCTTGGGGTTTCATTGCGGCGCAGGCGTACTGCTTCGCATGCATCGAGCTAGTGCGTATCGAGGTTGAGTACCACAACTCCGATCACGATCATGACGACACCGAGCACACGCAAGAGCGTCATCGATTCACCAAACCAAGCGACGCCGAGCGCTGCCGTCAATGCGGTACCACTACCTGCCCACACCGCGTATGCCAGCCCCACTTCCAAGTGTCTGACCGAGATCGACATCAGCCAGATTGCCGCCGCATAGGAAGCGCCAACCACCAGCGACGGAACAAGGCGCGTGAATCCATCTGCATAGCGGAGGGCGATCGTCCCTGCAACTTCTGCGGCGACGCTGGCCGCGAGCAACAGCCAGGAGAACGTTTGCGGGCACATTCAATACCTCTGTGCTCTGCATCTATACCGGATGCAGAGTTGTGCAAGGGGAAGCGGTACCCGAAACGAATGACCGAATGCTAGCGGAAGCGGCGCGCAAGCCGGCGAGGAAACCTAGAGGCGTCCCAGCCTATCGCGCAGGAAGCCATGGAAGTGCTCCATGCCTGCTTCAAGTTTCGCCTGGTATGGGCCGTACTCCGACGCAGCCCGTCTGGTTGTCTTCGATGGCTGTTCGAGATACGCACTCGAGGTTCGCACCGCCTGGTGCCATGCTCTGTAGATCGCACTGTTCCCGGGCTGCTCCAGATAGAACTCCAGAAAGGTCTTCCAGTTGTACTTGCAGTCATGCACTTGCATATGCCCGAATTAGCAGGAATCGAATTCGAGCAGCGATTTGATGGAAAGCGGCACATCGTCCAATTCGGCAATGGCATTTGTTTCACCCATGAAATGAAGGCCATTCCACGCTCTGGTTGGAAACCGCTCGAGCTGCAGACATGGCAACTCCGAGAATTTCGGCGCCGTCACGAGGACGCCAGAACTGTCATATGTCCATCTGTGCATCGGGCACGAGAGCCGTTTCGAATTGCCCCTGCCTTGAAGGATCGTCGCTTGGCGATGGCGGCAGACATTGGACTCCAGTCTGGAATTGCGATTGCCCTCCGAATGACGGAGTGTCCACCGGAGAGGACACGGCGCTCAAATCAAACCGTCCGGATTCCAGGCGGCGCTCAGCTTCCCAATGCCGACTCGTGCCAGTGCCGCAGCAGCAGCCGGCCGATAGCGCTCACCGCCAGGAAGAACACGAAGCCCAGCAACGTCGCCGCGATCACCTCGGCGAACAGCAGCGCGGTGTACATGCGCCCCTGCGCGAACACGATCTGCACGCCCAGGCCGCCTTCGGCATTGCCCGAGCCGATGATGAACTCGCCCACGATGGCGCCGATCACCGACAGCCCCGCCGAGATGCGCAGCCCCGCGAAGATGTGCGGCAGCGCGCCCGGCAGCCGCAGTTTCCAGAACGACACCAGCCCGCCCGCGCGGTGCAGCGCGAACAGCTCCGCCAGGTTGCGCGAGGTCGAGCGCAGGCCCAGCATCGTGTTGTTGATGATCGGGAAGAGCGACATGATGAAGCTCACGATCACCACCGACAGTTCGTTGTAGCCAAACCAGAGCACGATCAGCGGCGCGATCGCCACCACCGGCACGGTCTGCAGCAGCACCGCGTACGGATACAGGCTGCGCTCCAGCAGCCGCGACTGCGCCAGCACGGCAGCCCCCGCGATGCCGAGCACGATGGCCATTGCGTAGCCCAGCAGCGCCTCCTTCAGCGTCGACAGCGTCGCGCCCAGCAGCACGCCCGCGTTCTCCGCCGTGGCGGCCGCCACTTCCTGCGGCGACGGCAGCAGGTAGCCCTTGCCCTGGTAGACGGTGGCGCTCAGCAGCCACCAGAGGCCGATGGCGAGCAGCGCGACCACCAGCACGGGGGCGGCGTTGCGCGCCACGGCCACGGCGGGGGAAGAAACGGATCTTCGTGTCATCGCCGCCTCCTCACGCCGCGGCCTGCGCGTGATGCTGCGCGCGCAGCACCGCCGTCACCTGCCCGGTCAGCGCGGCGAAGCCGGCGCTGGCCCGCAGCTCGGGGGCGCGGGGGAATTCGAAAGGCACGTCGATCACTTCGAGGATGCGCCCCGGCCGCGGCGACATCACCACCACCCGGTTAGACAGGTACACCGCCTCGTGCACGTTGTGGGTCACCAACACGCCGGTGAAGCCCGCCTGCCGCCACAGCGACGACAGCTCTTCCTGCAGCACGTCGCGCGTGAGTTCGTCGACCGCGGCCAGCGGCTCGTCGAGCAGCAGCAGCCCGGGCCGCAACGCCAGCGCGCGCGCCAGCGACAGCCGCATGCGCATGCCGCCCGAAAGCTGGTGCGGATACGACTTCTCGAAGCCGGCGAGCCCCACCAGCTTCAGCGCCTCGGCCGCGCGCGGGCGGTAGCTGGCCGGCGCATGGCCTTCGAGCTCCATCAGCAGTTGCGCGTTGCGCTCCACCGTGCGCCAGGGCAGCAGCGCGGCTTCTTGGAACACGAAGGCGGTCTCTATTCCTTCAGGCCGCGTGCAGCGCCCCGTGCTCGGCGCAACGAGCCCCGCCATGATGCGCAGCAGGGTCGACTTGCCGCAGCCCGAAGGCCCGACGATGGAGACGAACTCGCCCGGGCGCAGCGCGAAGTCGACCGTGTCCAGCGCCTGCAGCCCCTCGTCCCTGCCCGTGCCGAAGCGCTTGGAAACCCCGTCCAGCCCGACGGCGGCGCCCTTGCCGCTCATGGGGCGCAGCCCGGCACCAACGTGCGGTCGTAGCCCTGCCTGGCGTCGAAGTTCGCCGGCAGGAAATTGACGCTGCGCAGCTGGCCCGCCAGCTCGTTCCAGCGTGCGTCGCTCATGCAGCCGATGCGGCCCAGGTCGTGCGAGATCAGCGTCTCGATCATTTCCTTGTTGGCCGCGTCGTAGATCTCGGGGGTGATCTGCTTGTTCATGCCGGTGATCAGCGGCTTGAGCCCCTGCGGGTTGCGCACGTAGTTGGCCCAGCCCTTCTGCACCGCCGCGATGGTGGCCTTCACCAGCGCGGGGTTCTTGCGGATCATGTCGTCGGTGGTGAACAGCACGTCGTACGGCCGGTAGCCCAGCGACGCCAGCGTGATCTGCTGCACCTGCACGCCGGCCGCGGCCATGCGCGCGGGCAGGAACAGCGAGTAACCCTGCTGCACCATCTTCGGGTCGTTGCGGAACAGGCTGAGGTCGCCGCTCACCGGGATCTCGCGGGTGCCGGCGAGCTTGTACTGCTTCTTCGTCCACTCCCAGTAGGCGTTGCCTAGGTTCACCGCGAAGGTGCGGCCCTGCAGGTCGGTGATGGACTTCACCGCCGGGTCGGCGTGATAGACCAGCGTGTAGGGCACGTAGTCCAAATGCGCGAACACCGCGCGCACCGGCGCGCCGCGCAGGCGGGCCAGCAGCACGTCGTCGGCATTGCCGATGCCGAACTCGGCCTGGCCCGAGGCCACCTGCGGAATGGTCTGGATCTTCGGGCCGCCCTGCAGCACGCTGATCTCGATGCCGGCCTCCTTGCCGAGCTTGTCCTGCTGGGCCTGCCAGTAGCCGGCCTGGTCGGGCTGGGCGAACCAGTTGCTGAGGATGCGCACTGGCTTGGGCGCGTCGGCGGCCTGTGCGGAAAGAGGCAGCACCGCCGCCAGCGCCAGCGGGATTGCAATACGAAGGGCGGAAGAAATCATGATGCGGAAGCCTCGAGCCAGGGAAGTTGCGCCGCCGTGTAGCGGAAGGTCTGGAACACGCTGTTCTGCCGGCCGGGCACGTATTTGCGCGCGGCTTCGTCTGGGTATTCGGCGAACCAGGGAATCACGTACTCCCACACCACCTCGCCGGCCGGCGTGACCTCGAACAGGCGCCCGGTGGCCGACTCGGTGACGTGCGTGTTGCCGTTGGGCAGGCGCTGGGCGCTGCCCATGTAGGCGGTGTAGAACGCGTTGACCAGTTCGTCCGCGTACTGCCACACGACCTCGTTGGAGGCCGGGTCGATTTCGAGGACGCGAGAGAACGCCACATGCTTGCCGGTGCGGAAGTTGCCGTTGTCGAAAGCAAGAATGTTGCCGTTCTCCAGCGCGACCGGCGCATGCTGGTGCGACAGCACCGACGGCGGAATGTGTAGCTTCACGGCGCCCGTGGCGCGGTCCACGCCCACGATGCCCGAGGTGGTGCGCAGGCTCATGAGCACCAACCCCTCGCGCGTCACGTCCAGGCCGTTCACCAGCGGCCAGTGGGTGCGGCCGAAGCCGGGGTGGATGGGGAAGTCTTCCGGGTCCAGGTGCTCCCAGGCCTTCCATTCCCACACCAGCTTGCCGTCGCGGTCGACCTCGCGGATCACGTCTGCGTACATCGTCTCGTCGGGGCCGTGCGCCGTGCCGCCGGGCACGCGTTCGGCAAAGCCGGGCGGCACCGGCGCGCAGCCGGCGTACAGCAGGTGGCCGTTGGCCAGCCAGCGGGCGTCGTGGTGGTGCGTCGGGTCCTGGTAGCGCCAGACGATCTCGCCCGCGGGCGTTGCCTCGTAGAAATCGCCGCCGTGCCACAGCGACCAGGCGCCGTAGATCTCGGGCGAATCGGCGTGGTTGCCGTTGTAGCCGAGGTTGCCGTTGGGCAGGATCACGGCCGCGCGGCCGGGGCGCACCGGCATCTTCCACCGGTGCGCGACGCGGCCCTCGATGTCGATCAGGTAGACGTTGCCGTCGTCGGTCTGCGGCGCGATCAGGGTGTAGCCGCCGGCGCTGAGCGCCGGGTCATGGGCGATCAGGCCGACGCCGCGGCGGCGCTGGGTGATCTGGTCTACGGTGGTGGTGGGCACGGAACGAACCTCGGGGAGATTGAAGAATGGCGCGAATGTAGGCCGCATCGCCCGTCAGGAAAATCTGTTTGTTTTGTACGGTGCGTATAGAAATTCCATACACTCCCCGGCCATGCGCGCCATCTCCCAGACCTTCCGCTGTTTCGACGAAGTGGCCCGCCGCGGCTCGGTGCGCAAGGCCGCCGAGGCGCTGCACCTCACGGCGGCCGCCGTGCACCAGCAGGTGCTCAACCTCGAGGAACAGGTAGGCACGCCGCTGTTCGACCGGCTGCCGCGCGGCATGCAGCTCACCACGGCCGGCGAGATCATGGTGGCCGCCGTGCGGCGCGGCCAGCGCGACTTCGACAACGCCCTGGCCCAGGTCGAAGACCTGCGCTCGCTGCGGCGCGGGCACATCAACCTGGCGGTGTCGCATTCGTCGGCCGAGCAGCTGGTGCCCGAGGTCATCGAGGCGGCCATGAAGCACTACCCCGGCGTGACCTACAGCGTGCGCTCCGGCAGCGGCGAGAACATCCTGAAATGGGTGGCAAACGGCGAATCGGACATCGGCTTCTGCCTGCGCCGCAAGCCGCCGCCCGGCGTGGAAGAGATCCGCGCCTTTCCCCAGCACCTGGGCCTGGTCACGCCGCCGGGCCATCCGCTCACGGCGGCCAGCAAGCTGCCGCGCCTGCGCGACTGCCTGGACCACCCGCTGATCCTCATGACGCCCGACACCGAGCTGCGCGCCATGGTCGACCAGATCGACCACCGTGAGCACCGCAAGGTGCGCCCGCTGGTGGAGACCAGCTCGGTCGCGATGGTGCGGCGCCTGGTGGCCGGCGGCACCGGCATCGGCTTTCTCATTCCCGAGAACGTGGCCGAGGACGTGGAGCGCGGCACGCTGGTGTGGACTGGCCTGGCCGACGCGGGCGCGCGCTCGTTCAGCTGCCTCTACCAGCGCGCCGGCCAGACCACGGCGGTGGCCATGGGCATGTTCCTGCAGTTCCTGGAAGCCGCGCTGCTGGCCATCGAGAAGCGCTTCGAGCGGCAGGCGCCGCTGCCGTCGCTGAACGCCTTCGCGCAATAAACGCGCCGGCGCGATACGATCATCGGATGAATTACGCGGCTTTTTTCCGCCACGACCGACTGACCGACAGCAGCGAATGATCCAGCGCAAGACCCACCTCGACTCCCTCGCCATCGGCCTCCTGATCGCCTGCTGCGCGTTCTGGGGGCTCCAGCAGATCCTCATCAAGACCACCGTGGCCGAGGTGCCGCCGATGTGGCAGGCCTCGATCCGCATGGTGGGCGCCACCGCGCTGCTGTGGCTTTGGTGCGTTTGGCGGCGGGTGCCGCTGTTCGAGCGCGACGGCACGCTGTGGCCGGGGCTCCTGGCCGGGCTGCTGTTCTCGGGCGAGTTCGCGGGCATCTACCTGGGGCTGCAGAACACCAGCGCGTCGCGGCTCACGGTGTTCCTCTACACCGCGCCCTTCTGGGTGTCGCTATTGCTGCCGCGCTGGGTGCCGGCCGAGCGGCTGCGCGGCTTCCAGTGGCTGGGCCTCTTCATCGCGTTTTCGGGCGTGGTGCTGGCCTTCAGCGAAGGCTTCGGCCACATGAGTTCGTCTCAGCTGGTGGGCGACGCCATGGGCCTGGCGGCCGGCGCGCTGTGGGGCCTGACCACGCTCACGCTGCGCACCACCAGGCTGGCCACGGCCAGCGCCGAGAAAACGCTGTTCTACCAAGTGGCGGTCACCGCGGCGATGTGCCCGCTGCTGTCGCTGGCGCTCGGCGAGCATTGGGGCTTCGCCTATTCAGCCGGGGCCTGGACCTCCATCGGGCTGCAGACCGTGATCGGCGCCTTCGCGAGCTACCTCACCTGGATGTGGCTGCTGCGGCACTACCCGGCCACGCAGATGTCGTCCTTCACCTTCCTCACGCCGCTGTTCGCGCTGGTGTTCGGCGTGGTGGTGCTCAAGGAGCCGCTCACGGCGCAGCTGATCGTGGCGCTGATCGGCGTGGCGCTGGGCATCGTGCTGGTGAACCGGCGGCCTGCGGTACAACGCAACGCATGAACGGCAAGACCATGAACTTCCAGCCGGTGCTCGACGAGATCGTCGCCACCCTGCGCCCGCAGATCGACCAGGGCTGCCCCGGCGGCACCGTGGCCAGCTACATCCCGGCGCTGGCGCGCATCGACGCGCGGCAGTTCGGCATCGCGCTGCGCACCTGCGACGGCACGGAAGCCGGCGCGGGCGACTTCGAGACGCCCTTCTCCATCCAGAGCGTGTCCAAGCTCTTCACGCTCACGCTGGCCATGCAGCGCATGGGCGACGCGCTGTGGGAGCGCATCGGCCGCGAGCCCTCGGGCAATCCGTTCAACTCGCTGGTGCAGCTGGAAAACGAACAGGGCAAGCCGCGCAACCCGTTCATCAATGCCGGCGCCATCGCGGTGGCCGACCGGCTGGTGAGCCAGGCCAAAGCCAAGGGCGGCAGCGCCAAGGCCGACATCCTCGCGCTCATGGCCAGCCTGTGCGGCGAGCCCATCGCCTTCGACGACGAGGTGGCGCAGTCGGAAGCCGACACGGGCTTTCGCAACATCGCGCTGGCCAATTTCATGAAGAGCTTCGGCAAGATCGACAACGACGTCGCCACCGTGCTCGACACCTACTTCCACCAGTGCGCGCTGCGCATGAGCTGCCGCCAGCTGGCGCGCGCCGCCGCTTTCCTGTGCCGCGACGGCGCGCACCCGGTCGACGGCCAGCCCGAGATCACCGGCGAGCGGCAGACCCGCCGCATCAACTCGCTGATGCTCACCTGCGGCACCTACGACGCGGCCGGCGACGTGGCCTTCTCGATCGGCCTGCCCTGCAAGAGCGGCGTGGGCGGCGGCATCGTGGCCGTGGTGCCCGACAAGCTCACGCTGTGCGTCTGGTCGCCGGCGCTCGATGCCACCGGCAACTCGCTGCTGGGCATGAAGGCGCTCGAATTGTTCGTGGCGCGCACGGGTCTGTCGGTGTTCTGAGCGACGTTGCGCCTCAGGCCGCGGCCGCCACCGGCGCCGTGGCCAGGCAGCCCATGCCTTCGAGCGATGCCTCGACCGCCTCGTCGAGCGGCGTGTGCGGCTCGCGGCCCAGCAAGGCCACCAGCTTGGCGTTGTCCATGCCCACGGGCGTCTGCCACAGGTAGCGCATCTCGCGCATTTCACGGAAGGTCGCGACGAAGGGCGAGGCCAGCGTCAGCAGCCACCACGGGAAGGCAGACACCCGCGCCTCGGCGCCGGTGCGGCGCGTCACCGCCTTGCGGATGGCGCCGCTCATGCGCGTGCCGTCGGCATCCCAATGGCCGGCCATGTGAAAGCGCGCGAAGGGCTCGAGCCGGTCGCGCCGGGCCAGCAGTTCGACCATGGTGCGCGCCACGTCCGGCAGGTACGACCACTGGTGGCCGATGCCGGCGCGGCCGGGGTAGCTCACCGCCTTGACCGGCTGCCCCGCCTTCACCAGCCCCTGCGAGAACCAGTTGTTGCCCGCCCTGGGACCGAAGAAGTCGCCGGCGCGCACGATCAGCACGCGGGCACCTTCGCGGCTCGCGTCCTCGAGGCGCTTTTCCATCTCGACGCGGATCGCGCCCTTGCGGGTGACCGGATGCTGCGGCGACGTTTCGGCCAGCAGCGGAAAGGCGTCGGGGCCGAAGTTGTAGACCGTGCCGGGCAGCACGATGGTCGCGCCCTCGGCCTTGGCGGCGGCGACGGTGTTGTCGAGCATCGGCAGCACCAGCCGCGACCAGTTGCGGTAGCCCGGCGGGTTGACCGCATGCACGATGACCGCACAGCCCCTGGCGGCCTGCCGCACGGCTTGGGCGTCCATCGCGTCGCCGGCCAGCCAGGTGATGCCATCGCGCTTTCCTTCGGTCGCGCCGCGCTTCAGTGCGCGCACCTCCCAGCCCGCGTCGCGCAGCTGTCGGGCCACCTCGCCGCCGATGCCGCCCGTTGCGCCAAGAACCAGAACCGTGTTGTCGTTGCCGTGTGCCATGAATGCTCCAGAACAGTTGTCGATGGATGAATTCTGGAACCGGGATGGTTCAATTGGAATTGCCTAACATGAGTCACCAGCTATACATTTATGTATGACTTCGAACATCGGCTGGGAGCTCTATCGCTCCTTCCTAGGCGTGCTGCGCGAGGGCTCTCTCTCGGGCGCGGCGCGCGCGCTGGGCATCACCCAACCCACGGCCGGGCGCCACGTGGCGGCGCTTGAAGAAGCGCTGGGCGTGGTGCTCTTCACCCGCTCGCAGGTCGGGCTGCTGCCCACCGAGGTGGCGCTGGCGCTGCGCACGCACGCCGAGGCCATGGAAAGCACCGCCGCATCGCTTCAGCGCGCCGCCAGCAGCCAGGGCGAAGGCGTGCGCGGCGTGGTGCGGGTGTCGGCCAGCGAGGTGATCGGCGTCGAGGTGCTGCCGCCCATCGTGGCGCGGCTGCGCGAGGAGCACCCGGCGCTGAAGGTCGAGCTGGTGCTGACCAACCGCTTACAAGACCTGCTGCGGCGCGAGGCCGACATCGCCGTGCGAATGGTGCGCCCCCGCCAGGAACAGCTGGTGGCGCGCCGCATCGGGAACATCGAGCTTGGCTTTCATGCGCATCGCGACTACCTCGCGCGCCACGGCACGCCGCGCCGGCTCGATGAACTGGCCGGCCACGCGGTGATCGGCTACGACCAGCCCTCGGCCTTCGTGCGCAACGCGGGCAAGTCGCTGCCGGGCTACAGCCGCGACAGCTTCTCGCTGCGCACCGACAGCGACCTGGGACAGATGGCGCTCATTCGCGCCGGCGCGGGCATCGGCGTGTGCCAGGTCGGCCTGGCCCGGCGCACCGAGGCGCTGGTGCGGCTGATGCCGCGCGCCCTGGCGCTCAAGCTCGACACCTGGGTCACCATGCACGAAGACCTGCGCAACAGCCCGCGCTGCCGCGCCGCCTTCGACGCATTGGCCGAGGGACTGCAACAGTACGTTGACGGCCAGGAAGACGCCGGCGCGCGGGGGACAATGGCCCGCGCAAGCAAACAGGCCTCCGAATGACAGAACCGAACGAATCCGACACCCTCCCCCTGCAGGAAGCCCGCCTCTGGCGCGACGACACCTGGACCGCCCGCGTCATCAAGAACGAGGAAGACGACGGCTGGGCCGTCGAGATGACCCGCCACGGCGACCCCGAACCGGCCCTGGTCGGCCCCTGGACCATGGGCCGCGACAAGAAGAACCCCAAGCCGCTGGACGGCCCCGCCTTCTCCACGCTGGTGAAGACCGCCGCCGAGGTGATCCGCCGCCACGAGCAGCAACTGCACGCCACGCTCAACAAGAGCGTGACCGTCACCGCGCGCAACGACCAGCGCGTGCGCGTGGCGCTGGCCATCGTGCCCGACGAGGACAACCCCTCGGCCACGCTCAGCGCCTACGACGATGCCGACGACTCCGAGCTCGCCAGCGTGAGCGTGTCGCCCGCCTTCAGGCTCACGGCCGCAAGCGCCAGCGCATGGATCGAATCGGGCTACGCGCGCCCGCGCTGAGCGCGGATAACACATGAAACGCGATCTCGCCAATTAGCGAAACAGCGTATGTTCATGCCGGGGTGAGTTGAGAAGAATCCGCCCCAACGAGCAATCGTTACCAGTCATACGACACCCGCTGCCAGTGCTGCCAGCGAGGCGTCGGGCAATAAAGCCCGAATCGGTTTCACCACCGGTTCGGGCTTTTTTGTTTTCTCGGCCGCAAGGAAGCTTTTTCGAAACGGATGCGCGTCATCCGGTGGCGAAGCCTTGCCCGGAGAAAACGCACTGGCAGCCGAACGCCCGTTTGCAGGGCCGCGCCGCGGGAGGAGACACCCAACGCGCGGTTCCGAAGGTCGGATCTTCCTGATGACTCGCACAAACACAAAGGAATTTGACATGACGAACGCTTTCAACCGCCGCCAGATCGTGAAGACCGGCGGCTCGATGATCGTGCTGGGCGCCGCGGGCGGCGTGGCCGGCATCGCGTCGGCGCAGGACGGCGGCACCGTGAAACTCGGCCTGCTGCATTCGCTCTCGGGCACCATCGCCATTGCCGAGGCCTCGCTGGTCGATGCCGAGAAGCTCGCCATCGAGGAGATCAACGCGGCCGGCGGCGTGATGGGCAAGAAGATCGAGGCCGTGGTGGAGGACGGCGCGAGCGAGAACCCGGTGTTCGCCGAGAAGGCGCGCAAGCTGCTCGAGCGCGACAAGGTGGCGGCCATCATCGGCTGCTACACATCGGCCTCGCGCAAGGCGCTGCTGCCGGTGCTCGCCCAGGCCAAGGGCCTGCTGTTCTACCCGACCTACTACGAAGGCCAGGAGCAGGACAAGCGCGTGTTCTATCCCTCGCAGGAAGCCACGCAATCGGTGATCGCGGCAGTGGAGTGGATGGCGCGCGAGAAGGGCAAGAGCTTCTTCCTGGTGGGCTCCGACTACATCTACCCGCGCACCTGCAACAAGATCGCCAAGCCCGCCATCGCCAAGGCCGGCGGCAAGGTGCTGGGCGAAGAGTACGCGCCGCTGGGCCACACCGAGTTCTCGTCGATCATCAACAAGATCAAGGCCGCCAAGCCCGACTGCATCTACAGCACCGTGGTGGGCGGCTCCAACGTGGCCTTCTACAAGCAACTGCGCGCGGCGGGCCTGGACGGCGCCAGGCAGGTGCTGCTGTCCACCGTGGTGTCGGAAAACGAGATCGACGGCATCGGCAAGGACAACGCCGCCGGCTACTACGCCTGCATGGGCTACTTCCAGAGCATCAAGTCGCCGGCCAACGAGAAGTTCGTGAAGGCCTTCAAGGCCAGGTACGGGCAGGACCGCGTGATCGGCGACCCGATGGAGGTGGCCTACAACAGCGTGTACCTGTGGAAGCTGGCGGTGGAGAAAGCCAAGTCCTTCGACGTCGACAAGGTCACGGCGGCAGCGGCGGGCGTGGAAATAGAAGCGCCCGAAGGCACGGTGCGCGTGCACGCCACCAACCACCATGTGTGGAAGAAGGTGCGCGTGGGCCGCGCCCGGCCCGACGGGCAGTTCGACATCGTGTGGGAATCGCCCCAGCTCGTCGAGCCCAACCCCTTCCCGAAGGTCTGAACGCGATGAACTTCGACATCGCGGTGATGCAGGTGTTCAACGGCGTGAGCCTGTTCACCATCCTGCTGCTGATGGCGATCGGGCTGGCCATCGTGTTCGGCCTGATGGGCGTCATCAACATGGCGCACGGCGAGCTGATGGCCCTGGGCGCCTACATGACCTACCTGGCCGCGCGCTTCTTCGAGCACTTCGCGCCGGGCTTCATGGACCTGTACCTGTTCGCCGCGATTCCGTTCGCGTTTGCCGTGACCTTCGCGTTCGGCTATGTGCTGGAGCGCGGCTTCATCCGCTTCTTCTACGACCGGCCGCTGGACACCCTGCTCGCGACCTGGGGCCTGAGCCTGATGCTGCAGCAGGCCTACCGCTCGATCTTCGGCGCGCAGGAGGTGAGCGTGCCGCTGGCCTCGTGGCTCGCGGGGGCGTGGGAGCCGACGCCGGGCATCCAGCTGCCGCTCACGCGAATCTTCATCGTGGGGCTCACGGCCCTGGTCGCGACAGGCGTGTACCTGCTGCTGTACCGCACGCCGTGGGGGCTGAAGGTGCGCGCGGTGACGCAGAACCGCGCCATCGCCGGCGCGGTGGGCATCGACACGCACCGGGTGGACGCCATGACCTTCGCGCTGGGCTCGGGCCTGGCGGGCATCGCGGGCGCGGTGTTCACCATGATCGGCTCGACCAACCCGGGCACGGGGCAGCTCTACATCGTCGACTCGTTCATCGTGGTGGTGTTCGGCGGCGTGCAGAGCCTGGTGGGCACCGCCCTCTCGGGCTTCTCCATCGCGCAGTCGCAGACCTGGCTGGAGTACCTGATGAGCGGCTCCATGGCCAAGGCGACCATCCTGCTGCTGGTGATCGTGGTGCTGTACTTCCGGCCCAACGGGCTGTTCGCCACGCGGTCGAGGAGCTGACGGCATGTTGTGGAAACTCTCCCCCCAACGCAGGCGCGACATCGGCGCGATGGCCGCGGTGCTCCTGCTGCTGGCCGTGGTGCTGCCGGCCACGCTCGATCCGTTCCGGCTCAACCTGGTGAGCAAGTACCTGGCCTTCGCCTTCGTCGCGGTCGGCGTGGTGCTCACCTGGGGCTACGGCGGCGTGCTGAGCCTGGGCCAGGGCATGTTCTTCGGCCTGGGCGGCTACATGATGGCGATGTTCCTCAAGCTCGAAGCCTCGGCGCCGGAGCTGCCGGACTTCATGGTGTGGAGCAGCGTGGACCAGCTGCCTTCGTGGTGGATTCCCTTCCACTCGCTGGGCTGGACCATCGTGGGCATCCTCGCCGTTCCCGCGGTGCTGGCGTATGTGTTCTCCTACGCCATCTTCAAGCGGCGGGTGAGCGGCGTGTACTTCGCGATCGTCACGCTCTCGCTGGCGCTCACGCTCACCGTGGTGGTCGTCGGCCAGCAGGGCGACACCGGCGGCGCCAACGGCATCACCGATTTCCGCACGCTGCTGGGCCTGGACATCGCGGGCGACGACGCCAAGCGCACGATGTATTTCGTCGAGGTGCTGGCGATCGCGCTGGTGATGGCGGTGTCGCTCGTCATCGTGCGCAGCCGCTTCGGCAAGATCCTCATCGCCATCCGCGACCGGGAAGACCGCGTGCGCTTCAGCGGCTACAACACGGCGCACATGAAGGCCTTCGTGTTCGCGGTGGCCGCGGTGCTGTCTTCCATCGGCGGGGCGTTCTACAGCCTGCAGGTGGGGCTGATCGCGCCGGGCGTGATCGGCGTGGTGGCCTCGGTGGAGATGGTGATCTATGCGGCGGTCGGCGGCCGGCTGTCGATTCCGGGTGCTGTCGTCGGCGCGCTGCTGATCGGCTTTCTCAAGTCGTACCTGTCGGAGACCTTTCCCGAAGGCTGGCTGTACTTCCTGGGTGCCGTGTTCATCCTCGTGGTGTGGGCCATGCCCGACGGACTCGCGGGCCTGGGCGCGAGGCTGCTGCGCCGGCGCGGCGCGGAGGCTGCGCCATGAACGCGACCATGACCATGCCCAACGGGGGCCTGCCGCGGGCCGCCTCGGCCGTGCCGCCCTCTAACGAGCAGATCCTGCGCGTCGAAGACCTCACCGTGTCCTTCGACGGCTTCAAGGCGGTGGACGGCCTGAGCCTTGCGGTCGAGCGCAACGAGCTGCGCGTGATCATCGGCCCGAACGGCGCGGGCAAGACCACGCTGCTGGACATGATCTGCGGCAAGACCCGTCCGAGCGCGGGCCGCGTGCTGTTCAACGGCCAGGACCTCGGCCGACTGAACGAGTACGAGATCGTGCGCGCCGGCGTGGGCCGCAAGTTCCAGACGCCCTCGGTCTACGAAGACCTGACGGTGCTGGAGAACTTCGAGATCTCGCTGCCGCGCATGCACGGCCTGCTGCAGTCGCTGGCCTTTCGGCGCACGGCGGCGCTGCGCGAGCGCATCGACGCGATGGCGGCCGACGTGTTCCTGCTCGACCAGCTCGAGCGCCGCGCGGGCCAGCTCAGCCACGGCCAGAAGCAGTGGCTGGAGATCGGCATGCTGCTGATGCAGGAGCCCGAGTTGCTGCTGCTCGACGAGCCCGTGGCCGGCATGAGCCCGCGCGAGCGCGAGCAGACCGGCGACCTGCTGCGGCGCATCTCGGTGGGCAAGTCGGTGGTGGTGATCGAGCACGACATGGACTTCGTCAAGCGCATCGCCCACCGCGTGACCGTGCTGCACCAGGGCCGGCTGCTGAGCGAGGGGACGGCCGCCGAAGTGCAGTCCGACCCGCGCGTGATCGACGTCTACCTCGGCCATTGAGCACAAGGAGAAGCACAAATGCTCGAAGTCTCCGAACTCGACGTCGCCTATGGCGAGTCGCACGTCATCCGCGATGTGTCCCTTCGCGTCGCACCCGACGAGGCGGTGGCCATCATGGGCCGCAACGGCATGGGCAAGACCACGCTGCTGAAATCGCTCATCGGCCTCCTGCCCGCGCGCGGCGGCAGCATCCGCCTGGGCGGCGCCGACATCACGAAGCTGCCGAGCTACCAGCGCGTGGCGCAGGGCCTGGCCTTCGTGCCGCAGGGGCGCATGGTGTTCCCGTTCCTCACGGTGGAGCAGAACATCCTCTCGGGCGCCGCGAAGTCCGGCCACCGCACGGTGCCCGACTACCTCTACCGCTTCTTCCCCGTGCTGAAGGACATGAAGCAGCGCAAGGCCGGCAACCTATCGGGCGGCCAGCAGCAGATGCTGGCGATTGCGCGCGCGCTCATCTCCGAGCCGAAGCTGCTGATCCTCGACGAACCGACCGAAGGCATCCAGCCTTCGATCATCAAGGAGATCGCCCAGACGCTGAACGTGCTGCGCGCCGAGCGCGGCTTCGCCATCGTGGTGTCGGAGCAGGTGCTGAGCTTCGCGCTCGACCTGGCCGACCGCTTTCTCGTCATCGACCGCGGGCGCCTCGTGCACGACGAGGCGCGCGCGACGCTCGACCAGGACAAGGTCAGGTCCTTCCTGACCGTGTGAGAGCACTTCCCTTCTTTCTTCAACCCCTCTTTCAGGAGCAGCGTCATGAGACATGGTGATATTTCGAGCAGCAACGATTGCGTGGGCGTCGCGGTCGTCAACTACAAGATGCCCCGCCTTCATACCAAGGCCGAGGTGCTGGACAACGCCCGCAAGATCGGCGAGATGCTGGTCGGCATGAAGAAGGGCCTGCCGGGCATGGACCTGGTGGTGTTCCCCGAATACTCCACGCACGGGATCATGTACGACGCCAAGGAGATGTACGACACCGCCGCCACCGTGCCCGGCGAGGAAACCGCCATCTTCGCGGACGCCTGCCGCCGCGCCAACGTGTGGGGTGTGTTCTCGCTGACCGGCGAGCGCCACGAGGAGCATCCGAACAAGGCGCCCTACAACACGCTGATCCTCATGAACAACAAGGGCGAGATCGTCCAGAAGTACCGCAAGATCATGCCTTGGGTGCCCATCGAGGGCTGGTATCCGGGCGACTGCACCTACGTGAGCGAAGGCCCCAAGGGCATGAAGATCAGCCTGATCATCTGCGACGACGGCAACTACCCCGAAATCTGGCGCGACTGCGCGATGCGCGGCGCCGAACTCATCATCCGCTGCCAGGGCTACATGTATCCGGCCAAGGAGCAGCAGATCCTGGTGTCGAAGGCCATGGCCTTCATGAACAACACCTACGTGGCGGTGGCCAACGCAGCGGGCTTCGACGGCGTGTACTCGTACTTCGGCCACTCCGCGCTCATCGGCTTCGACGGCCGCACGCTCGGCGAATGCGGCGAGGAAGAGATGGGCATCAACTACGCCGAACTCTCCATGAGCCTGATCCGCGACGCGCGCAAGAACGGCCAGTCGCAGAACCACCTGTTCAAGCTGGTGCACCGCGGCTACACCGGCACCATCAACTCCGGCGACGGCGACAAGGGCGTGGCGGCCTGCCCGTACAACTTCTACACCCAGTGGATCAACGACCCCGAGGGCACGCGCGAGATGGTGGAGTCGTTCACCCGCAGCACGGTGGGCACGCCCGAATGCCCGATCGAGGGCATTCCGAACGAACCGGCCAAGCACCGCTGACGCGCCGCGCCATGGACTGCGAAATCTTCGAACTCGGCGACGTCGTGCTGCAGCGGGGCGCCACCCTGCGCGGCGCGAAGCTCGCCTACAAGACCTACGGCACGCTCAATGCAGACAAGAGCAACGCCATCGTCTACCCGACCTGGTACTCGGGGCAGCACCACGACAACGAGTGGCTCATCGGCCAGGGCATGGCGCTCGACCCGGCGAAGTACTTCATCATCGTGCCCAACATGCTGGGCAACGGGCTGTCGTCCTCCCCCAGCAACACGCCCGAGCCCTACGACCTCTCGCGCTTTCCGAACGTCACGCTCTACGACAACGTGACGCTGCAGCACCGGCTGGTGACCGAGAAGTTCGGCATCCGGCAGGTGGCGCTGGTGGTGGGCTGGTCGATGGGCGCGCAGCAGACCAACCAGTGGGGCTGCCTCTACCCCGACATGGTGAAGCGCATCGCGCCCTTCTGCGGCTCGGCGAAGACCGCTCCCCACAACATCGTTTTCCTCGAAGGCGTGAAGGCCGCGCTCACGGCCGACGCGGCATGGAACGGCGGCTGGTACACCACGCCGCCGGGCAAGGGGCTGCGCGCGGTGGGCCGCGTGTACGCGGGCTGGGGCCTGTCGCAGCCCTTCTACATGCAGGAACTGTGGCGCGAGCTGGGCTTCAGCTCGCTCGAAGACTTCCTGGTCGGCTACTGGGAAGGCTTCTTCCTGAAGAAGGACGCGAACAACCTGCTCGCCATGCTGTGGTCGTGGCAGCACGGCGACATCAGCGACAACCCGGTGTTCAAGGGCGACTTCAAGAAAGCGCTGGGCGCCATCAAGGCCCGCGCCATCGTGATGCCCGCCGAGCGCGACCTGTACTTTCCCGTGGCCGACAACCAGTGGGAGGTGTCGCACATGCCGAACGCCGAGTGCCGCCCGATCCCCGGCGTGTGGGGCCACTTCGCGGGTGGCGGCAGCAGCCCCGCCGACACCCGCTTCATCGACGACGCCCTCAAGGAACTGCTCGCCACGCCATGAACGCACCCGTCCACGATCCGCTGGCCGCCTACCGCATCGAGGCCGAGCCCTTCTACCGCCCCGCCGGCAACGAGGTGGCGCTCTACCGGCAGGCGTACCGCCACCGCATGCCGCTGATCCTGAAAGGCCCGACTGGCTGCGGCAAGACGCGCTTCGTGGAGCACATGGCGTGGTCGCTCGGACGGCCGCTTGTGACGCTGGCCTGCAACGAGGACATGACGGCGTCGGACCTCGTGGGGCGCTACCTGCTCGACGCCAACGGCACCGCCTGGCACGACGGGCCGCTGACGCTGGCGGTGCGGCACGGGGGCATCTGCTATCTCGACGAAGTGGTGGAGGCGCGGCAGGACACGACCGTGGTGATCCACCCGCTGACGGATGCGCGGCGCATATTGCCGCTCGACAAGAAAGGCGAGCTGGTGCACGCGCACCCCGACTTCCAGCTGGTGGTGTCGTACAACCCCGGCTACCAGAGCAGCGCGAAGGACATGAAGCCCTCGACGCGCCAGCGCTTCGCGGCGCTGGAGTTCGACTACCCCGGCAGCTCGCTGGAGGCGGAGATCGTCGCGCACGAGGCCGGCGTCGACCCCGGGCTTGCAGCGAAGCTGGTGGCCATCGCGCGCTGCTCGCGCGAGCTGAAGCACCACGGGCTCGACGAGGGCGTGTCGACGCGCATGCTGATCTACGCGGGCGTGCTGATCCGCGACGGCGTGACGCCGCGCGAAAGCTGCGAGATGACGATGACCCGCGCGCTGACCGACGACCCCGACATGGCGAGCGCGCTGCTGGGCTTCGTCGAGGCGCAGTTCGGATGAACGACGGGCACGGCGGCCTCGGTGCGCTGTCGCTGCTGGCGCGCGGCCTGGCGGGCGTCGATGTGGAAGTGCAGGCGCTGGCAGGCACGGGCACGCGCGCGGTGCTCTCGGGCCGCAAGCTGCTGCTGCCCGAAGGCACCGGCGAGCCGAACCTGCGCCGCGCGATGGTCGCGCATGCGGTCGCGCACCTGCGGCACTCGCGGCCCGCGCGCCCGGCGCATGGGCTCAAGCCGATGGGCATCGCCGTGGTCTCGGCCATCGAGGACGCGCGCGTCGAGCGCCTGCTGTGGCGCGACTTCCCCGGCCTTCACGGCTGGTTCGCCGCATCGCTCCCGCCCGTGCCCGACCCGCTCGACCTGCGCTTCGCAGCGCTCATCGCGCGCGTGGACCGCCTGCTGCTGCTACCCGATGCGATCGACGACAACCACTGGGTGAACAAGGCGCGCCGCCTGTTCGAGGAGACCGCCGCCGGCACGGGCCTGGAGGACTACGACGCCTTCCGCGCCATCGCCTCGATCCTCGCCAACGACCTGGGCCAGATGCGCGTGCGCTTCGAGCCTCAGGACTACGCCGTGCCCGCGCCCTGGCGCGACGACAACAGCTACCTGTGGGAATTCGCCGAGACGGAGACCGCGCCTGACGAAGCCATCGCGCTGCAGCAGGCGGGCGCGCGGCCGCCACCGCCTGCCGATGCGCCGGGCGAAGACGGCGGCCCGCCCCCCGCCGATGCCGCGGGCGACATCGAACTCGGCCGCTACACGTATCCCGAATGGGACCGCAAGCTCGAGCGCCTGCGCCCCGACTGGTGCACGGTGATCGAGAAGCTGCCGGCGTGGCAGGGCCTGCTGCCGGGGCGTGAGCAGGCCGCGCCCGGCAACGAGCGCATCGCCCCGCTCGCCCTGCCCCGCGCGCGTCACCTCGACCGCACGCACCGCCTGCGCCGCCAGTGGGAGGGCGACGACATCGACCTGAACGCCGCCATCGAGGTGCTGGTCGACCGGCGCCTGCGGCTGCGGCCCGACGCGCGCCTGTTCATGCGGCCGGGCAAGGGCCCGCGCCCGTCGAGCGTGCTGGTGCTGCTCGACCTGTCGGCGTCGGCGAACGATCCCGGCCCGCATGCCGCCTCGCTGCTCGACATAGAAAAGCAGGCCGCGCTGCTGCTGGCCGCTTCGAACGCGCGCGGCGTCGACCGGCTCGCCATCCACGGCTTCTCTTCGAACACGCGCGCCGAGGTCTACTACTACCGCCTGCTCGAAGCAGGCCGGCCGCTGGAGGCGCCCTCGCGCGCCATGATCGGTGCGCTGCGCGGGCGCTATTCGACCCGCATGGGCGCCGCGCTGCGCCACGCCGCCGCGCTGATGCAAGCCGAGCCGCCCGGCCAGCGCGCGGTGCTGCTGGTGACCGACGGCGCGCCTTCCGACATCGACGTGCACGATCCGCAATACCTGATCGAGGACGCCCGCCAGGCCGTCGCCGAGGCCCGCGACGCCGGCGTGCGCGCCGCCTGCATCGCCGTGGACGGCACGGCCGACGCCTATGTGCGGCGCATCTTCGGCTGGCGCAACTATTGCATCGCCGACGACGCGCGCAGCCTGCCGGTGCGGCTCGCGCGCATGAGCGCACGGCTTGCCGCGGCCCACTGACTGAAGACTATGATGATTCGACACCCCAGGAGACTTCAGCGTGGCTGACAAGGACCCCATACGCGTCGGCATCCTCTATTCGGAAACCGGCGTCACATCGACCATCGGACTCTCGCAGCTGCAGGGCGCGTTGCTCGGCATCGAGGAGATCAACGCGGCAGGCGGCGTGGACGGCCGCGAGATCGTGGCGGTGCGCTACGACCCGCAGTCCAACCCCGCGCGCTACGCCCAGCTTGCCGAGAAGCTGATCGTGCAGGACCGCGTGAACGTGATCTTCGGCTGCTACATGTCGAGCAGCCGCAAGGCGGTGATACCGGTCATAGAGAAGTGGAACAAGCTGCTGTTCTACCCGACGCTCTACGAGGGCTTCGAGTATTCGGGCAACGTGATCTACACCGGCGCGGCGCCCAACCAGAACAGCGTGCAACTGGCCGAGTTCATGACCACGAACTTCGGCGCGCGGGTGTACCTGATCGGCTCCGACTACATCTACCCCTACGAGTCGAACCGCATCATGGGCGAGCTGGTGATGCAGCGCCCCGGCAGCGAGAAGCTGGGCGAACGCTACGTGGCGCTGGATGCCGGCGAGCGCGACTACCGGGCCATCATGGACGACATCCGCGACAAGCGGCCCGACTTCATCTTCTCGACGGTGGTGGGTGACTCCACCGCGAGCCTGTACCGCGCGTATGCCGAGGCGGGCTTCGACCCGAAGACGATGCCGATCGCCAGCCTCACGACCTCGGAGGCCGAGATTTCGCAGATGGGCCATGGGGTGGCAACGGGGCATTTCACGGCGGCGCCGTATTTCCAGTCGATCGACTCGGCCGCGAACCGGCGCTGCCTCGCGATGCTGCGCGCGCGCTTCGGTGACGGCTGCGTGCCCAACCTGTGCTGGGAGGCTTCGTATTTCCAGATGCACATTTTTGCGAATGCCTACCGGCAGGCGGGGAGCGACGGCATCGCGGAGATTCTTCCGCACATCCTGGGCAGCGAGTTCGATGCGCCGCAGGGGTTGGTGAAAATCGATCCGGCCAACCATCACACATGCCTGTACCCACGCATCGGCCGGGTCGACGCGCACGGGCAGTTCACCATCGTCCGGCAGGCGACGCGGGCGGTGTACCCGGACCCTTACCTTGTCACCCACTCGCTGGGCGACTGGACGGCCAAGCTGGATACGCTGGAGATCTAGGATGAACTTCCGTTCTTCCATTTGTCGCTCCAGGAGGCATTCGGGGCACGATCACGCCGATGGGGTACCTTGCTCCGCGAATGTCCCCCGGCCTTCGGCCTCCTCCTTTATTTCGCTGCGCAAGGCACCCCATCGACGTGATCGTTGGACAGAGCGCTGGTTGATCGGCTGCAGACCGGC
Source organism: Variovorax sp. (assembly GCF_965279555.1). Taxonomy (NCBI): domain Bacteria; kingdom Pseudomonadati; phylum Pseudomonadota; class Betaproteobacteria; order Burkholderiales; family Comamonadaceae; genus Variovorax; species Variovorax sp. The sequence goes on from NZ_OZ257247.1 coordinate 5,038,507, forward strand.
AGCGTGCCTCGTGCACAGGGCGTCGGGTGCTCCCCGCAGCGAAATAAAGGAGGAGGGGCGCAGCCCCGGGGGACATTCGCGGAGGGGAGTACCCGGCGGCCTGTGCACTCGCCCCGAACAACAGCGCCAAGAAAACAAGAAGGCCTGAAAGTGGAAGGCACAGCCCCAAAACGGCACACCCTGCGCGTCACGCCGCCGCAGCTGAAAGAGCTGCGACTGCTGAAGATCGCCGTGATCCACCCCGACGACAGCGACGGCCGCCAACTTACACAACAGTTGCAACGCATCGGCTGCCAGGTGCAGGCCTTCTGGCCACCCGTGCAAGTCCTGCCCGAAGGCATCGACGTGGCCTTCATGGCGGTGCAGCCCGACTTCATCAACCTGCGCTTCGAATGGACCAAGAGCGAAGACGCGCCGGCCATCATCGCGGTCGTGACCTACGAGAACCCGACCATCATCGAAGCCGTGCTGGAAATCGGCGCCAAGGCGGTGCTGCCTTCGCCGGTGCGCTCGTTCGGGCTGTTCTCGGCATTGGTGGTGGCGCGCGAGGCGCACAAGGAGGCACGCTCGCTCGCCAAGCGGCTGCGCAAGGTCGAGGCCAAGCTGCTGGGGCAACGCCGCATCGCCGAAGCCAAGGCCATTCTCATGAAGACGCACGACGTGTCCGAAGGCCAGGCCTACGACCTGATCCGCGACCAGGCCATGAGCAAGCGCACCACCACCGAAGAAATAGCCACCGCCATCGTCAACGCCAACGAGATCCTCTCGCTCGGCATGCGCAAGCCCGACGCGGGCTGATCTACCGGGTTCCGCTCAGGTCTGGCGGAACGCCGTCAGCACCTTCAGCACGCTCAGCGTGGCGCCGTCGAGCGCCGCGTGCTGCCGGTGCGCAATGCCCACGCGCCGCGTGAGTCTGGGGCTCACCGGCAGGATCTGCATGCGGTCGCCGCGCACGTTGTCGGTGCTCTGCTGCAGCGGCAGCAACGCCGCGCCGTAGCCGGCCGCCACCAGGCTGCGGATGGCGGCGTCGTAGTTGAGTTCTATGCGCGCACGCGGCGCGAAGCCCGCCTCGGCAAACCACTCCATCGTGAGCCGGTACATGTGCGTGGTGGCTTCGTTGAAGATCAGCGGCTGCGCCGCCAGCCACGCCGGCGTTACGCGCTTCGGCGCCTTCCAGCGCGGGGGCACGAAGGCCATCATGGGTTGTTCGCACCACGGCGTGACGACGATGCCGCGCACCGGTGGTTGCGGAATCGCGACCAGCCCGATGTCGAGCGTGCCCGCCGCCAGCCGCTCCATGGCCTCGTAGGAGCCGCGGATGCTCACCTCCACGTCGATGCCCGAATGCTCCGCGCCCAGCGCCTCCAGCACCTGCGGCAGCAGGTCGACCAGCACGCCGGTGGACGTGCCCAGCCGCACCCGGCCGGTGCGGCCCTCGGCCTGGCGCTTGACGGCCTCTACCGCGTCGTCGGTGTCGCGCAGCAGCTTGCGCCCGCGCTCGACCAATGCCGCGCCGGCGGCGGTCGGCGTGATGCGGCGGTTGCCGCGCACCACCAGCGGCGCCTCCAGCCGCGACTCGAGTTCGCTGATGTGCAGGCTCACCGTCGGCTGCGCCAGATGCAGCGCCTTGGCCGCGGCCGAGAAGGTGCCGAGGTCGACGATGGCGATGAGGGTGCGCAGTTGGTCGAGGTTGAGTTGTCGCATCGGGCCGCCGTGTTGGGGTGAAAGATCGTGCCATCAGCAAAGCTGATTGCAAGCCTCAGGATTCTCAACTTCCACAATAGCACGCGCCGCCGGAAGATGAGCGCTCCCAACCAAGGAGCCCATAGTGACCGCGCCGAATCCATCGACTTTTCATCAACGCCTGATCCATGCCCTGCGCGGCTGGCGCCGCCGCGTGGTGAATCGCCGCCGCGCGCGCACCGACACGCAGCACCTGGCCGGCATGAGCGAGCACGAGCTGCGCGACCTGGGCATCGGTCGCAGCGAAGTGCCCGAGCTGCTGGACAGCCACCGCTACTGAGCCGGCTCGGCACTTTTCTTCAGGTATCGCGCCGGTTTTGAGGTTCAATTCGGGGCGTGTCCAAGCCCGCTCTTCTCTCCATCGAACTCACTTCGCCGCAGTCGGTCAACGGCCGGCGCGCGGCCTTCCAGTCGCTCTGGCTTCTTGTGCGCATGCAGCACGCCCACGAGTCCGGCACCGGCGTCGTGCGGCTGGCCGACCTGCGCGGCGAAGTGTCCGACGCCAGCACGCTGCGCATGGTCGTGAGCCGTGCGTTCCGCGACTTCAAGGCCTGGAACATAGAGGTCGGCTGGGGCGAAGACACGCTGCGCGAGCCGCGCTTCCTCAATGCCGAGCGGCGCAGCCAGGGCCCGTTCTGGCTGTCGGCCGCCGAAGCCAGGCGCGTGCGCGTGCTGGTGGAGGGCCGCGCGGCCACGGCCGCCGAGGTGGCGTCGTTCCTCGGCTTGCGCGCGCGCAAGTCGCAGGCAGCAGCCGGCTCGCCGCCGCCAGACGCGGTGCACCTGCAGGACGCCGCGTTCTGGAAGCAGCTGGTCGCCTCCCAGCAGGCGGCGCGGCAGGGCCGGCTGATGGCGCCGGTGGCGGGCATGAGCGCCGGTGACGCGAGTGCCAGCGGCCAGCCGGCCAGCGCGCTCGAATCGATACGCCTGGCCGGCACGCTGGCCGCCACCGACTTCCAGCGCGCGCTGGTAACGCTCAACGAGGCCATGCTGTGGCGCCGGCTCGGCGACAACGAGCAGGCGCGGCGCCGGCTGCAGGCGCTGAAGAAGCAGCGGCTCGCGCATCACGTGGCGGGCAACGACTACCTTGGCGCGATGGAATGCATCGTCTCCGCATGGTGCGCCTACACCGCGCGCGACCTGCCGCTGGCGCAGTCGCTGCTGGGCGGCATGGCCGACGACGCGGCGCGCGGGCTGGTGCTGCGGCACCACCCCGACGTGCGCTTCGAGTGGTGCAACCTGTGGGCGCTGGTGTGCCGCTCGCGCGCACTCGGCCTTTCTGCCGACGACAAGCCGGCCGCAGCCGCGCTCGCCGAAGAATCGCTGCGCCGCTTCGGCGAAGCGCTGGCGGCAGCGTTCGAGTCGCACTCCTTCGACGCGGCGCAGCACGTGGCCGCCAACATGGGCATGGCCGCGTGGCTGTTCGACCGCGTGGGTTTGTCCGACCTGCCCGCGCTGGCGCAGGACGGCAACGCCGACACCACGCGCCGCGCGGTGCAGTGGATCGCCTTCAGCGAGTGGCTGTGCGGCCATACCGACGGCCAGGGCCGCTCGGCGTGGAACGCGATCTACCTGATGCGCATCGCGCGCGGCCACTGCCGGCCCGAGAAGCAACCGACGCTCGCGCAGTTTCGCGCGCAGAAGCCGCTGGACCCGGCCTCCATCTCGAAGCTGGCCGGACCGCTCGCCGATGCTTTCGACGCGACGAACTGGCCCGCGCGCTGGGTGCAGGTGGCGCAGGCGCGGCTGGCCGACCATCAGGCCGGCCGCCGCCGCTACCCGGGCCTGCAGCATTGCAGCCTGTTGTTCGAGCACGCCTGGTACGCCGCGCACGCCGGCGAACTGAAGGCGGCGGAGCAATCGCTCGCCCTGCTTCGCGAGGCGCTGCCGCAGCTGGTGCCGAGCGACCGCGCCTACTTCACCGAATCGTGGAACGACACGCTGCCGGCCGAACTGGTGCTGGAGGCAAAGCCGCCGCGCCGGCCGCCTGCGCGAAAGAAAAACGCGTCCTAGACTTCGGGGTCCGACCATGCCCGACAACTCCCACGAACCCATCGACCTGGCAGCGCACCGCGAGCGCCGCGCCCGTCAGCAGCAACAGCGTGCCGCGGAGCAAGCCGCGCGCGACGCGGCCTCGTCGTCCGCGTCAGAGCCGGGCCCCGGCGAAGTGCCCTGCATCCGCTGCGGCGAGCCGATCTTCGGCTACGTGCTGCGCTGCCCCTACTGCGGCGTGCATTTCAGCGGCCGTGCCGAAGACTTCGCACCCAGGGAAGGAATGTCGCGGCGCGCGAAGGCGCTGGTGGTGCTGGTTGCCGTGGCGCTGCTGCTGGCGGGCCTGAGCGACGACATCGCCGCCCTGTGGTGGCGCATGAAGTAAGGCGCCTCGCCGATCGTCAGCGCGGCGCGGCGGTCGACTGGCGCACCACCAGCTCCGGGCGCAGCACCACGGTCGAGGCCGACATGGAGCGGCCGTCGATCTCGTCGAACAGCATCTCCGCCGCGCGCCAGCCCAGTTCTCGGTGCGGCAGGCGGATGGTGGTGAGCGGCGGGTCGACCATGTCGACCAGCGGCATGTCGTTGTGGCCGGTGATGGAAATGTCCTGCGGCACGCGCAGCCCGGCCGCGCGCAGCGCGTCATAGGCGCCCAGCGCGACGAGGTCGTTGCAGCACACCACCGCCTGCGGGGCCGCGCCGGCATCGAGCATCTGCTTCATCGCCAGCGCGCCGGCCTCGCGGCTGTAGCTCGCGCACTCGACCACGCGGAAGGCCTTCATGCGGTGGTCGCGCAGGGCCTGCTCCACGCCCAGCCGCCGGCCCACGCCGGTCGGAATGGTCTGCGGCCCCGCCAGGTGTGCGATGCGCTTGTGGCCGAGCGCCACCAGGTGATCGACCGCGAGCTTCATCGCGAGCCGGTCGTCGCTGACCACGGCCGGCAGGCGGCCGGTTTCGTCGGCGCGGTTGACCAGCACGGCCGTCATGCCGGCCTTGGCGAGGAAGTCGACCAGCGGATCGTCGCGCGTGGCGGTGGCCATGACCACGCCGTCGACGCGCTGCGCGAGCATGCGCTCCAGCACCGGCCGCGCCAGCGCCGGGTCGGCCACGTTGGTGACGAACACGAAGTAACCGCGCGCCGCCGCGCTGGCCTCGATGCCCTGCAGGATCGGCGGGAACACCGCGTTGGTGATGTCGGGCACCAGCACGCCGATGGTGTGGGTGCGGCCCGTGCGCAATGCCGAGGCCGCGCGGTTGGGCCGGTAGCCCAGGCGCTGCGCCGCTTCCTCGACCACGCGCAACACCTCGTCGCTGATGAGCGACCGCTTCTCGGGGCTGAGCGCACGCGAGACGGTGGACACATGCACGCCGGCCGCACGCGCGACGTCGCGGATGGTGACGGTGCCGGAAGACGGGGAAGAAGGCGGGCTGGTGCTCATTGGTGCAAACGATTGTCGCGCAGGCGGCAGGCGGCGTGTGCCAATGCTTGCCTCAGGGTCTGCCGGAAACCTCCATTTTACTTTTCGGCAAATCTGGCTAATATCGTGCAAACGATTGCAAAGATCCACCATGAACATCGCCACCTCCCCCGACTCGGTGCTGGGCCATGTGCTCGACGCCATGAAGCACACGCCCGACCCACGGCTGCGCACCGTGATGGAAGCGGTCACGCGCCACCTGCACGCCCTGGTGCAGGAAGTGAAGCTGACGGAAGAAGAGTTCGAGCAGGCGCTCGAATTCATCGTCGCCATCGGGCATGCCACCGGCGAGACCAAGAACGAGGTGGTGCTGGCTGCGGACATCCTGGGCGTGTCGACCGTGGTCGCGCTGCAGAACAACCAGGATCCGCACGGCGAATCGCCGGCCGCGCTGCTCGGGCCGTTCTGGCGTGCGAATGCGCCGGCCTGCCGGCTGGGCGACAACATCGCGCGCTCGGGCACGCCGGGCATTCCGCTCGAAGTGACGGGCACGGTGAACGACCACCAGGGCCGCCCGGTGGCCGGCGCCACGGTCGACGTGTGGCAGGCCTCGCCCATCGGCCTCTATGAAAACCAGGACCCGTCGCAGGAAGACATGAACCTGCGCGGCCGCTTCACCACCGACGCCGAGGGGCGCTTCCGTTTCCGCAGCGTGCGCCCGGCCGGCTACCCGGTGCCGACCGACGGGCCCTGCGGCGTGCTGCTGCGCGCGCAGCAGCGCCACCCCAACCGGCCCGCGCACCTGCATTTCATGGTGAGCAAGCCCGGCCACAAGGTGCTGATCACGCAGGTCTTCGCGGACGACGACCAGAACCTGGAGAGCGATCCGACCTTCGGCGTGACGCGCAGGCTGATCGGGCGCTTCGCGCTGGCGCCCGATGGCAAGAGCGCGTCCATGCACCACGACTTCGAACTCGAACCCGGCGAGATGAAGTTCCCCCGCCCTCCCATTCCCTGAACCGAACCCACCCCATCCACTGATATGAGCTTCGATCCTGTCTCCAGACTCGACGGCAAGGTTGCCGTCATCACCGGCGGCCTGGGCGCCATCGGCTATGCCACGGCCACGCGCCTGGCCGCGCTCGGCGCGACCTGCGTGCTGCTGCACCGCAAGGGCGACGACGCCGCGGCGCGCGCGGCCGCCCTGCCCTCGGCCAACGGCCAGCGCCATGCGGCGATCCGTGCCGACATCGTTGACTCGGCGAGCCTCGTGGCCGCCGCGGCCGAGGTGAAGGCCACGCACGGGCGCTGCGACATCCTCGTCAACAGCGCGGGCCACACGCAGCCCGTGCCGGCCGCCGACCTCGATGCGCTGACCGACGATCTCATCGACGACATCGTGCGCGCCAACTTCCGCGGCGTGTTCGCCACCATCCGCGCCTTCGCGCCGATGCTCAAGGCCAGCGGCGACGGACTGGTGGCCAACATCTCGTCCATCGCCGGCTTCACGGGCGTGGGCAGCAACCTGGCCTACGTGGCGGCCAAGGCGGGGCTCGACGTGGTCGGCGACGCGCTGGCCAAGGCGCTGGCGCCTGCCGTGCGCGTGGTGTCGGTGTCGCCGGGCGCGGTGGAGTCGGGCTTCGTGCCCGGGCGCGGCGCGGAGTTCGCCAGCAAGATGGCCAGCACCACGCCGCTGGGCCGCATCGGCAAGCCCGACGACGTGGCGGCCACGGTCGAGGCGCTGGCCACCACCATGCGCTTCGTCACGGGCACGCGCATCGTGGTCGACGGAGGGCGCCACCTGTGAGCGCCGCCAAGACACTCATCACCTGCGCCGTCACGGGCAACCTCGTGAAGCCGGAGCAGACGCCGCACCTGCCGATCACGCCTGTGCAGATCGCCGACGAATGCCTGGCCGCTGCCGAGGCCGGCGCGGCCCAGGTGCACATCCACGTGCGCCATCCGGAAACGGGCAAGCCGTCGATGGAGGTGGAGCTGTACCGCGAGGTGGTGGACCGCATCCGCCGCGGGAACCGCGAGCTGATCGTGAACCTCACGACCGGCCCGGGCGGGCGCTTCATTCCGAGCGAGGACGACCCGAAGGTCGCCGCGCCCGGCACCACGCTGCTGCCGCCGGAGAAGCGCGTGGAGCACATCGCGCTCATCAGGCCCGATGTGTGTTCGCTCGACCTGAACACCATGAACTCCGGCCCCGACGTGGTCATCAACACGCCGAGGAATGTGCGACGCATGGCGAAGGTGATGCGCGAGGCGGGCGTGAAGCCGGAGCTGGAAATTTTCGATTCGGGCGACATCAACCTGGCGCTGGACCTGATCGCCGACGGCACGCTCGATGGCCCTGCCATGTGGACCTTCGTGCTCGGCGTGAAGTACGGCTTTGCGCCCACGCCCGAGACGCTGCTCTACGCACGCAACATGCTGCCGCGCGGCGCGTTCTGGAGCGCCTTCGGCATCGGCCGCATGGAGTTCCCGATCGTCGCGCAGTCGTGGCTGCTGGGCGGCCATGTGCGCGTGGGGATGGAAGACAACATCTACCTCGAGAAAGGCGTTCTCGCCGAGAGCAACGCCCAGTTGGTGGCGAAGGCGCGCGACATCCTCGTGAGCCTGGGGGGCGAAGTAGCCAACCCGCGTGAGGCGCGCGCGATGCTGGGGCTGTCGAATGTTTGAGGCGTGTCGTTCGGGGCGCGATCCCGCCGACGGGGTACCTTGCTCCGCGAATGTCCTCCGGCCTGCGGCCTCCCCCTTTATTTCGCTGCGCAAGGCACCCCGCCGTCGTGACCGTTCAAAGCACTGGTCGATCAGCCACGAACCGGCAGCGTGCCCTGTGCACAGGGCGCCGGGTGCTCCCCGCAGCGAAATAAAGGAGGAGGGGCGAAGCCCCGGGGGACATTCGCGGAGGGGAGTACCCGGTGGCCTGTGCACTCGCCCCGAACAAGAACACCAAAGACAAGACAACAAACACCAGCAAGCAGGAAACCAGAGATGAACGTCGCTGCCATGCATACGACCCACACCTCCCGCGCATTGCGCGTGAACGAGAAAGCGGCCAACCTCGATGCGCTGCAACTGCACGCCGCGCCGCAAACCGAACCCGCCCCGCCCCCGGGCCACGCCGTCGTGCGCATCGCCGCCGCCGCGGTGAACCCCAGCGACGTCAAGGCAACGCTCGGCATCATGCCGCAGGCCGTGTGGCCCAGAACCCCCGGCCGCGACTTCGCGGGCACCGTCGTCAGCGGCCCTTCCGAATGGATCGGCCGCGAAGTCTACGGCTCCGGCGGCGACATCGGCATCACCCGCGACGGCTCCCACGGGCGCTATCTCGTGCTGCCCGAACAGGCGCTGCGCGCCAAGCCCCGGGGCATCTCGATGGACGAGGCCGGCGCGGTGGGCGTGCCCTTCGTCACCGCATATGAAGGCTTTCGGCGCAGCGGCATGCCGCAGGCCGGGCAGACCGTGCTGGTGCTCGGCGCCAACGGCAAGGTCGGGCAGGCGGCAGTGCAACTGGCCTCGCAAGCCGGCGCGCGGGTGATCGCGGTGCAGCGCCATGCCGGGCCCTATGCGGGCTTCGCGAACGGGCCGGTGGACCTGATCGATGCGCGCCACCACACCGACGTGGCCGCGCGGGTGCGAGAGCTGACCGACGGGCGCGGCGCGCACATCGTCTACAACACCGTGGGCAGCGCCTATTTCGAGGCCGCCAACAAGGCGATGGCCAAGGGTGCGACGCAGATCTTCATTGCCACGCACGACCGCGCCGTGGCCTTCGACATCTTCGCGTTCTACCGCGGCATGCACACCTTCGTGGGCATCGACTCGCTGGCGATGGACTGCATCGCCAGCACCGCGCAGCTCGACGCCATGCGCGAAGGCTTCGAGCGCGGCACGCTGAAGCCCTTTCCCGTCGCGCGCCACTTCACGCTCGACGAAGCCATGGAAGCCTACCGCCTGGTGCTGTCGGGCAGCACCGACCGCGTCGTGCTGCGGCCCTGAAGAACCCCTCCTGGAGCACATCCCATGCACGTGACACGTTTCAGCGAGGCGCCGCACTACGAGGCGCCCAACCATTTCGACATGCGCTGCCTGCGCCTGCAGGGCAAGGAAGCCGGCCCCTCCACGCAGATGTGGATGGGCATGAGCCAGATCCTGCCCGGCGGCCACACCGGGCTCGACGGCTCGCCGATGGAAAAGCTCTACCTCGTGCTCGAAGGCCAGCTCCACGTGGTCGGCGAGACCGACGGCGCGCACCAGGAAGACGTGCTCGAGCAATACGACAGCTGCCGCTTCGCCCCCGGTGAAAAGCGCCAGCTGGAAAACCGCACCAACCGGCCGGTGCTGGTCGCGCTGGTGATGCCCAACGCGCCGCCGCCGTAGCAGCTCTTTCGTCGGTCGGTCAGTCATTCATCGCTCAACCAAATAAATCAACGGAGACAAGACGCATGAACAAGACACTCAACTGGAGCCGCCGGCGCACGCTGGCCGTGGCGGCTACTCTCGCGGCCTGCGCGCTCGGCGGCGCCCATGCGCAGGGCCCGTGGCCCGGCACGCAGGCGGTCAGGCTGGTCGTGCCGTTCACGGCGGGCAGCGGCACCGACATCGTCGCGCGCCTGGTGGCCGAGAAGCTGGGGCCCGCCCTGGGCACCAGCGTGATCGTGGACAACAAGCCCGGCGCGGGCGGCACGCTCGGCGCGGCCATCACGGCCAAGTCGCCGGCCGACGGCTACACGCTGCTGGTGCATTCGGCCGGCCACCTCGTGAACCCGTGGATCTACAAGGGCCTGTCTTACGACACGCTCAAAGACTTCACCGGCATCACGCCGATGGCCAGCCTGCCCAACGTGCTGGTGACGGCGCCATCGCACTTCACCGACGTGAAAGACCTGGTGGCCAAGGTCAAGGCCAAGCCGGGCGGCTTCAACTACGGCTCCGCCGGCAACGGCTCGGCCACGCACATGAATGCCGAGGTGTTCCGCCTTGCGGCCGGCATCGACGCGCAGCACGTGCCCTTCCGCGGCACGCCAGAGGCCATGACCGAGGTGATGGCCGGGCGCGTCGACTGGTTCTTCGCGCCGATGGTGTCGGCACTGCCGCTCATCAAGACCGGCAAGCTGCAGGCATTGGCCGTGGGCACGGGCAAGCGCTCGTCGGCGCTGCCCGATGCGCCGACGACGGTGGAAGCCGGCGTGCCCGGCTCCGAATACCTGTTCTGGGTCGGGCTGTTCGCGCCAGCGAAGACGCCGCAGCCGGTGGTCGACCGCCTGCAGGCCGAGGTCGCGAAGATCATGGTTTCGCCCGAGCTGAAGGAGCGGCTGGAGAAGCTGGGCGCCGAGCCCTTCACGATGTCGTCGGTGCAATTCAACAAGTTCATCGTCGACGAGACCGCCAAGGCCCAGCAGGTCGTGAAAGCCGCAAGCATCAAGGTCGACTGACATGACACCACGCACACTCTTCACGGCAGCCGCCCTCGCCGCCAGCCTGCTGCTGCCCGTCGCCGCGCAGGCGCAACCGGCAGACCTCGTCGTCACCAACGCAAAGATCGTCACGCTCGACAAAGCCGGCACCACCGCGCAGGCGCTCGCTGTGCGCGACGGGCGCATCGTGGCCGTTGGCAACGCCGCGCAGGTGCGACCGCTCTCGGGCCCCGCCACGCGCACCGTGGACGCTGGCGGACGCACCGTCATTCCCGGCCTCATCGACTCGCACATGCACGCGGTGCGCGCCGCGCTGAGTTATTCGACCGAGGTCAACTGGATCGGCGCCGGCAGCATCGCCGAGGCCATGGCACGCATTCGCACCGCCGCGGCCAGCGCGCGCCCCGGCGGCTGGCTGATCGTGGCCGGCGGCTGGACCGAGCAGCAGTTCGCCGAGCGCCGCAGGCCGACGCTGGCCGAGCTGCAGGAGGCCGCGCCGAACAATCCGGTGTACGTGCAGCTCTTCTACGAAGCGGTGGTGATGACGCCCAAGGCGCTCGAGGCGCTGGGCGTTCCCGCCGGCACGCTGCCCGCGGGCATGAAGCCCTCGCCCGACGGCGCGCCGGGCTGGATGACCGGCGACATCGTCGGCATATCGGCGCTGTTCGACAAGCTGCCCAAGCCGACCTACGACGACAACGTGGCCGGCACGCGCGCCTTCTTCACCGAGCTGAACCGGCTCGGCATCACCGGCCTGGTGGACCCGGGCGGCTTCAGCATCGCGCCCTCGCAGTACGCGGCGCTGTTCGAGCTATGGCGCGAGAAGGCGCTGACGCTGCGCGTGGCCTACAGCGTGTTCGCGCAGAAGCCCGGCGCCGAGCTGCAGGAGTTTCGCGACCTCACGCAGATGCTGCCGATGGGCTTCGGCGACGACATGCTCAAGTTCAACGGCCTGGGCGAGCGCGTGACGCTCGCGATGTACAACAACAACTTCCCCGACGAGGCGGTGAAGGCCAAGTTCTACGAGCTCATCAAGTGGGCGGCGCAGCGCAAGCTGGCGGTCACCATCCACTGGCAGGAGAACGGCTCGGTCGAGCATCTGCTCGGGCTGTACGAGAAGCTGAACGCCGAGGTGCCGATCAGGGAGCTGCGCTGGTCCATCGCGCATCTGGACGACGCCTCGCCCGAGACGCTCGCGCGCATGAAGGCGCTGGGCATCGGCTGGACCATGCAGGACGCGATGTACTTCCAGGGCGACCGCGCGCTCGCCGTGCGCGGCGACACGGCACGGCGCATGCCGCCCATCGGCACCGCCTTGCGTGCCGGCGTGAACGTGGGCGCGGGCACCGACGCGCACCGCGTGGCCTCGTACAACCCCTTCGTCGCGCTGCAATGGATGCTCGACGGCAAGACGGTGAGCGGCAAGGCCATGCGCGGCCCCGACGAAACGCCCACGCGCGAAGAAGCGCTGCGCCTGTACACGGCAGGCAGCGCGTGGTTCAGCTTCGACGAGAACCGGCGCGGCACGCTGGAGGTCGGCAAGCTCGCGGACTTCGCGGTGCTCGACCAGGACTTTCTTGCCGTGCCGCTGGAGCGCATCGGCAAGACCACATCGCTGATGACGGTGGTGGGCGGGCGCGTGGTGTACGCGGTGCGGCCGTTCGATGCGGCGGCGGCCCCGGTGGCGTCGGCGCGCTGACTTCAGGTGCCGAGTGCCAGGCGCACCCGCTCGCGAAGCGCGGGCAGCACGTCGCTCTCGAACCACGGGTGGTGCTTGAACCAGCCCGTGTTGCGCGGCGACGGATGCGGCAGCGGAATGAAGCGCGGCGCGTAGTCGGCGAAGGCCTCGACCGTGCCGGTCACGTTGCCGCGCGCGGTCTTGCCGAGGAAGTGGCGCTGTGCATATTGGCCGATGAGCAGCGTCAGCTCGATGTGCGGCATCTGCGCGAGCAGCTTGTCGTGCCACAGCGCGGCGCACTCGCGGCGCGGCGGCAGGTCGCCGCTGGTTCCGCGGCCGGGGTAGCAGTAGCCCATGGGCATGAGCGCGATGCGCGCGGGGTCATAGAAGACGGCACGGCCCACGCCGAGCCAGCGCCGCAACTGCTCGCCGCTCCGGTCGTCCCACGGCACGCCGGTCTTGTGCACCGTGAGGCTGGGCGCCTGCCCTACCAGCAGCAGCCGCGCGCTCGCGCCGGCCTGCACCACGGGACGCGGCCCGAGCGGCAGGTGCACCGCGCATGCACGGCAGGCACGCACCTCGGCGAGCAGCGCATCCACCGCGTCAGCCGGCGAACGGGCGGAAGAAGGCGTCGAGTTCGCTGCCCGCCGCGGCGTCCGCGAAGCCGTCGAAGCGGCCTTCGTCGGCGAGCGTGCGCGCGGCGCGCATGAAGCCGCCCCAGGCAGCGCGCGCCATGCCGCCGCCCACGCTGACGCGGCGCACGCCGAGCTCGGAGATGTCCACCATGCTCAGTTCGCTGGTTCCGCCGACCAGCAGGTTGACCGGCTTGGGCGCCACGGCCGCGACCACCGCGGCGATCTGCTCGCGGGTCTTGATGCCGGGCGCGTAGAGGCAGTCGGCGCCCGCGTCCGCATACGCCTTGAGCCGCGCGATGGCGTCGTCCAAGTCGGGCCGTCCGGCGAAGAAGTTCTCCGCGCGGCCGATCAGCAGCACGTCAGCGCCCGAGGCGTCGATGGCCTGGCGCGCGGCGCGCATGCGCTCTGCCGCCAAGTGAATGGGAAAGAGCGGGTCGGCCGCGTTGCCAGTCGAGTCCTCGATCGACAGGCCCGCCACGCCGGTCTCGATGGCCAGGCGCACGCTTTCAGCGACGCCTTGCGCGTCGGGGGCGAAGCCGTTCTCGAAGTCGGCGTTCACCGGCAGGTCGGTGGCGGCCACCAGTTCGCGCAGGTGCGCGAGGATGTATTCGCGCGACAAGGCGCCATCGGCATAGCCCTGCGACCACGCGAAGCCGGAGCTGGTGGTGGCCAGCGCCTTGAAGCCCAGGCCTTCGAGGTAACGCGCGCTGCCCGTGTCCCAGGGGTTCGGAATGACGAAGCAGCCTTTTTCGTGGAGGGCGCGGAAGTCGGCGCGCTTTTCGGCGACGGAGCGGGTCATGGGGCCTCGGCTTTCTGCATTGCACAGTGAGCCGGCCATTCTGACGCAGGCTCGGTCAGCACTCCACCACGTTCACCGCAAGCCCCCCCAGCGAAGTCTCCTTGTAGGTCGACTTCATGTCCTCGCCGGTCTGCTTCATGGTGCGGATCACCGCGTCGAGCGACACGTAGTGGCTGCCGTCGCCGCGCAGCGCCATGCGCGCCGCGTTGATGGCCTTGACCGCGCCCATCGCATTGCGCTCCACGCAGGGGATCTGCACCATGCCACCGACCGGGTCGCAGGTCAGGCCCAGGTTGTGTTCCATGCCGATCTCGGCGGCGTTCTCGACCTGCGCCGGCGTGGCGCCGAGCACCGCGGCCAGCGCGCCGGCCGCCATCGAGCAGGCCACGCCCACCTCGCCCTGGCAGCCGACCTCGGCGCCCGAAATGGAGGCGTTGGCCTTGTAGAGCATGCCGATGGCCGCGGCGGTGAGCAGGAAGTCGACGATGCCGTCGTCGCTCGCCTGCGGCACGAAGCGCTGGTAGTAGTGCATCACGGCCGGCACCACGCCGGCCGCGCCATTGGTGGGCGCGGTGACGACACGGCCGCCGGCGGCGTTTTCCTCGTTCACCGCCATCGCGAAGGCATTGACCCAGTCCATCACCGCGAGCGGATCGGCGGCGCCGGCCTGCGCCAGCAGCTCGCGGTTCAACTCCGGCGCGCGGCGGCGCATGCGCAGCGGACCGGGCAGCGCCTCTGCGGCGAGCGGGTTGTCGATGCCGAAGCCGCGCTGCACGCACTGCTGCATCACGCCCCAGATGCGCAGCAGCCCGGCGCGCACTTCGGCCTCGGGCCGCCAGGCGCATTCGTTGCGCATGACCAGCGCAGCCACCGACAGGCCGTTGGCGCGGCATTGCGCCATGAGTTCGTCGCCTGTGGAGAAAGGATGCGGCACGGCGGACGCGGCGGCCACCGTCTGGGCCACGGCCTTCCCGCCCTCGACGACGAAGCCGCCGCCGACCGAGAAGTACGTGCCCTCGGCCAGCACGGCGCCTTCGGCCGAGAACGCGGTGAAGCGCATGGCGTTGGGATGCTCCGGCAGCGACTCTTCGCCGCGAAAGGCGATGTCGCGCACGCGGTCGAAGGCGATGGATTTGCAGCCCAGCAGGTCGAGCAGCCCGGTGCGGCGCAGCGCCTCCAGCCGGGGCTGCACGGTCTCGGGCGGCACGGTGTCGGGGGCATCGCCGAAGAGCCCGAGGATCACGCCCTGGTCGGTGGCGTGCCCGTGCCCGGTGGCGCCGAGCGAGCCGAACAGGTCGGCATGCAGCCGCGCGACCCGCGCGAGCAGGCCGCGTGCTTCGAGCGAGCGCGCGAACATGAGCGCGGCGCGCATCGGCCCCACGGTGTGGGAGCTCGACGGGCCGATGCCGATCTTGAAGATGTCGAAGGCGGAGAGCATCAGCGCATCATGCCCTCATCCCTTGATGCAGGAAGCTGCTGCTTGACCAGCGCCACCCAGTACGCCGCGCCCAGGGGCAGGATGTTGTCGTTGAAGTCGTAGTACGGGTTGTGCACGTTCGGGTCGTTCGGGCCTTCCCCGGCGCCGATGCCGATGTAGGCGCCCGGGCGCTTCTGCAGCATGAAGGCGAAGTCTTCCGAGCCCATGGCCGGCGGGATGTCGGTCTTGACCTGTGCGCGCTCGACCAGGCTGGCGGCGGCGGCCACGGCGGCATCGGTCTCGGCGGGCGTGTTGACCACGCCGGGGTAGCCGCGGCGGTAGTCGAGCGCCACCTTCGCGCCGTGCGTGGCGGCCACGCCGTCGCAGATCTGCTGCATGGCGGCCTGGGTCTTGTCCTGGATGGCGGCGTCGAGCGTGCGCACGGTGCCGCGCAGCACCACGGTTTCGGGAATCACGTTCCAGGTGTCGCCGCCGTGGATCTGCGTGACGCTGACCACGGCCGAGTCGGTCGCGCCGGTGCGGCGGCTCACGATGGTCTGCAATGCATTGACGAGCTGGGCCGAGACCACCACCGAATCGATGCCGGTCTCCGGCATCGCGCCGTGGCTGCCCTTGCCGGTGACGACGATCTCGAAGGTGTCCAGGAAGGCCGTCATCGTGCCCTTGCGGATCGCGAACTGCCCGCGCGGCAGGCCCGGGAAGTTGTGCATGCCGTAGACGGCGTCGGCCGGGAACTGGTCGAACAGGCCCTCCTCCACCATCACGCGGCCGCCGCCTTCGTTCTCTTCGGCGGGCTGGAACACGAAGTGCACCGTGCCCTTGAAGGGCTTGTGGCGCGACAGGTGCTCGGCGGCGCCCAGCAGCATGGCGGTGTGCCCGTCGTGGCCGCAGGCGTGCATCTTGCCGGCGCACCTGGAGGCATGCGCCTGCGTGCCCAGTTCCTGCATGTTGAGCGCGTCGAGGTCGGCGCGCAGCGCGATGCTCGGGCCCTCGCCGTTCTTCAGCGTGCCGACCACGCCGGTGCCGGCCAGGCCGCGGTGCACCGGCAGGCCCATCAGCATCAGCGCATTGGCGACGACGTTGGCGGTGCGGTGTTCCTCGAAGGCGGTCTCGGGGTTGGCGTGGATGTCGCGGCGCCAGCTCAGCATGCGGGCGCGGGTGTCTTCGGCGATTTCGGGGTCGCGGTACATAGGAATGATCTCGGTTGACGAGTGGGGACTGGAAGGACTTTTCGGGGAATACCGCGGAACCGGCTTTGCCGGGCCGCAGGTGTTGCCCCCGGTAGGGGGAAGGCGTGCGCGACACGAAGTGCGCGCAGCCTGGGGGCGAGCCTTTTTCGTCAGTGGAAGAATTCGGCGATGAGGGTCGCACCGAGGAAGGTGCCGGCCGTGGCGGTGAGCGACACCACCACGATGCGCCAGCCCAGCTGGCGGAACACCGGCAGGTCCTTCGCGACCGAGAAGCCGGCCAGCGCCAGCACCGGCGTGGTGAAGGCCAGGAAGTTGAGCTTGGCGGTGACGGCGATCAGCGCGTCGGAAAACGGAAACAGCCCCGGAATGCCCGCCAGCGTGGCCACCACCGACAGCACCAGCACCATCGGCAGGCGCGGCACCAGCCGCTTGATGCCCTCGACCACCAGCGCGATCAGCACCACCGCCGCCATGCCTTCGAGCGACACCAGCACCGGCACCTTGTAGGTCAGCGAATTGCCGATGAGCACGCCGCCGCCCACCACCGTCCAGGCGATGAGCGTGTCGCGCAGCGACGTGGCGCCGCCGTGCGGCACGCTGACTTGCGACACAGCACCGGTGCCCGCCGCGTCCTGCGCGCCGCGTTTGGAGAATCGGCCCAGCACCGGCTCCAGCTTGCCGTAGAGCCACGAGCAAAGCGGCAGCGACAGGAACAGCGTGAAGTAGAAGCCGGCCACGGTGGTCAGCAGGTTCGACGCGGCCGCAATGGCGGTGAGCTGCGGCAGCATCTCGGCCGGCTGCTGCGCGGCGATGGCGCCCAGCGCGGCGGCCATCAGGCTGCCCGAGCCCACGCCGGCGCCCATGGCCAGCGAACGCGGATCGAAGATGTGCAGGCTGGCGATGAAGCCCGCCAGCACCGCGATGAAGAGCGCGCCCAGCACCGTGCCGGTGATGTATTCGGCCAGCACGCCGCGGCCTTCGGGCGAGGCCATGCCGTATTTCTCGCCGATGATCACCAGGTTGCCCTCGCGGCCCACCGAGAAGGTCGCGCCCACGGCCTCGCGCTTGATGCCCAGCAGCAGCGCCAGCGGCAGGCCCAGCGCCAGGGTGCCGAGCGCATGGCCGAACTCCTGGAACAGCAGCGCCCAGCCGGCCTGCTTGACCTGCGGCAGCGCGGCGCCCACCGTCAGGCCCAGCTTCACCACGAACAGCAGCAGGCCCGCGTTCAGCAGGCCGCCGGCCAGCGACTGCTCGGCCGTCGCCACGCGCACCGCGCCCGGCAGGCGGCGTTGCGCAATGCCCCACACGGCCGCGATCAGCAGCGCCCACAACATCGGCAGCAGCGCCACCTTGCCGGGGCCGACGCTGAACTGCACCGGGCCGATGAGCTCGGCCCCGGCCACGATGGCCAGCGTGACGAGCACGAGCTTGAGTTTTCCGGAGGCGCTGGAGGGCACGGCTGTGGAAAGAACGGAGGCGGCAGAGGTCATGGGTGGGGCTTCTTCTGGCGGAATGCCGGCGAGTTTCCGCGTCCGGCTCTATTGCATCAATGACCGTAAATCGGGATATTCGATGCATCGAATGCAACACTCGCCACGAACTTCAGGAGACCGGGCCATGGACGACAAGCTCGACACGCGCCGCGTGCGCTACTTCATGCAGGTGCTCGACAGCGGCTCGGTGCGCGGCGCCGCCGACGTGCTGGACATGGACCCCTCGGCCGTCAGCCGCGCCATCGGCATCCTCGAGCAGGAGTGCGGCGTGCCGCTGCTGGAGCGCCACGGACGCGGCGTGGTGGCCACCGACGCGGGCGAGATGCTGGCCGGCTACGTCCGGCGCCAGAACAGCCAGAAGCAGCACCTCATGGCGCAGATGGACAGCATCCGCAAGATCGAGCGCGGGCACATCGACATCGTGGCGGGCGAGGGTTACGTCGACTGGCTCATGCGCCACAGCCTGCGCGACTTCATGACCACGCACCCGAAGATCACCATCGAGCTGGACGTGGCCAGCACCGACGAGATCGTGCGCCGCGTGGTCGAGGAGCGCGCCCACATCGGCATGCTGTTCCAGCCACCCAAGGACGACCGGCTCACTTCGCACCAGTCGCACCCGCAGCCCATCCAGGCGATGGTGCTGCGCTCGCATCCGCTCGCGCAGCTGGGCCGGCCGCTCAAGCTGGCCGACCTGCTGCCCTACCCCGGCGCCACGCTGCACCGCCACTTCGGCGTGCGCCAGCACATCGAGGCGGCGGAAGTGAGCGAGGGCGTGCGGCTGCCCGCGCTGCTGACCACCACCTCGTTCAGCGCGCTCGGCCACTTCGTGTCGGCCGGCCTGGGCTACACGCTGGGCACGCGCATCTCGCTCACGCCCAACGCCAACAGCCCCGAACTGGTGGAGCTGCCGATGAAGAACCCGCTGCTGTCGCAGGGACGCTCGCACATCGTGTCCCGGCACGGGCGCATGCTGTCGCCGGCCGCGGCCGAGCTGCTGCGCCGGGTGGTGGCCGACATGCGGCTTTATGCCGACGACACGCCCGGCAAGGAAAAGCGCACGGCCGCGCGGGCCAGAAGCACCCCGGCCTGAAAGGGATGTTCGGCCGCATTGCGCGCACCGCCGCTTCGGTGTTCTGATCGGACCCCATGTCCTACGTCATTGCGCTTTTCATCCACCTGCTGTGCGCCGCCTTCTGGGTCGGCGGCATGGCGACCATGCACTTCGCTGTGCGCCCATCGGCCGTCGCCACGCTGGAGCCGCCGCTGCGGCTGCGCATGATGGCCGCGACGCTGCGGCGCTTCTTCGTCGGGGTGGATGCGTCGGTCACGCTGCTGTTCGTGACCGGCGTGACGATGATCCTTGCGACAGGCGGCTTTCGCGGCCTGCACTGGCGCATCGAGGCGATGATGAGCATCGCGATCGTGATGGCCGCGATCTACGTCTACATCCGCGCATCGGTGTTCAAGGCGCTGCGGCGTGCGGTGGAAGAAAGCGCGTGGCCGGCGGCTGCCGCGCGGCTGAACACCGTGCGCAAGCTGGTGACGCTGAACCTGGCGCTGGGCGTGGTGGTGTTCGCCGTGGCGACCGTCGGGCGCGCGGGCTGACAAAGGGCGTCAGGCGATGCAGCCGCAGGCGCCGGAAGGCGCACCGGGCTCGCCGTGCCTGCGCCGTTTTTCAGACCACGCCGGCCGAACGCAGGGCGTCGAAGCGGGCGTCGTCGATGCCCATCTCTGCCAGCACCTCTCGCGTGTGCTGGCCCAGCGCCGGCGGCGCGTGGCGCAGCACCGGCGGCGTGGCCGACAGGCGCAGCGGGCTCGCCACGCCGGTGATGCTGGCAATGCCGTCGCCCGCGTCGCGCGGCAGCGTAACCGCAAGGCCGCGCGCCTTGACCTGTGCATCGTCGAAGGCTTGGGCAATGTCGTTGATCGGGCCGCAGGGCACGGCCTTGTCCTCGAGCAGCGTGACCCACGCGGCCGTGGTGCGGGTGCGCGTGAGTTCTTCCATCATCGGGATCAGCACGCCGCGGTGCTTCACGCGCAGGGTGTTCGTGGCAAAGCGCGCGTCGCTCGCCCATTCCGGATGGCCAGCCGCCTCGCAGAAGCGCGCGAACTGGCCGTTGTTGCCGATGGCCAGCAGCATCGCGCCGTCCTGCGTCGGAAAGTCTTGATAAGGCGCGAGGCTCGGGTGCGTATTGCCCTGGCGCTGCGGCGCATGGCCGGTGTTGAGGAAGGCGCTGGCCTGGTTGGCCAGGATGGCCATGCCCACGTCGAGCAGCGCCATGTCGATGTGCTGGCCTTCGCCGGTGCGGTCGCGCACCTGCAGCGCCGCGAGGATGGCGGTACTGGCGTAGACGCCGGTGAACAGGTCGGTCAGCGCAACACCCACGCGCAGCGGGCCGCCGCCGGGTACGTCGTCGGGGCGGCCGGTGATGCTCATCATGCCGGTCATGGCCTGGATCATCAGGTCGTAGCCGGCGCGCTCCGCATAGGGGCCGTCGTGGCCGAAGCCGGTCACGCTGCAGTAGATGAGGCGCGGGTTGGCCGCGCGCAGGCTCTCGTGGTCGAGGCCGTATTGCTTCAGGCCGCCGGTCTTGAAGTTCTCCACCACGATGTCGGCCTGCGCCGCCATCTGCCTGAGCAGCGCCTGCCCGTCGGGCGTGGCCATGTCGACCGTGACCGAACGCTTGTTGCGGTTGCAGGCGGTGAAATAGCTGGCCTGGTCGGAGTCGTTGCCGTTCGCGTCCTTGATGAAGGGCGGGCCCCAGGTGCGCGTGTCGTCGCCGACGCCGGGGCGTTCGATCTTGACGACGTCGGCGCCCAGGTCCGCCAGGATCTGCGTGCACCACGGGCCCGCGAGCACGCGGGACAGATCGAGGACCTTGATGCCGTCGAGTGCTGCGGGCTTGTTGCTCATGCGTTCGATCAGTTCGCGAACGCCGCGATGCCGGTGATGGCGCGGCCCAGGATGAGCGCGTGGATGTCGTGCGTGCCTTCGTAGGTGTTGACCACTTCCAGGTTCACCAGGTGGCGTGCCACGCCGAATTCGTCGCTGATGCCGTTGCCGCCCATCATGTCGCGCGCCATGCGGGCGATGTCCAGCGACTTGCCGCAGTTGTTGCGCTTCATGATCGAGGTGATTTCGACCGCGGCAATGCCCTCGTCCTTCATGCGGCCCAGGCGCAGGCTGCCTTGCAGGCCCAGCGTGATTTCGGTCTGCATGTCGGCCAGCTTCTTCTGGATGAGCTGGTTGGCTGCGAGCGGGCGGCCGAACTGCTTGCGGTCCAGCGTGTACTGGCGGGCGCGGTGCCAGCAGTCTTCGGCGGCGCCCAGGGCACCCCACGAGATGCCGTATCGGGCGCTGTTCAGGCAGGTGAAGGGGCCCTTCAGGCCTTGCACTTCGGGGAAGGCGTTTTCTTCGGGGCAGAACACGCCGTCCATCACGATTTCGCCGGTGATGCTGGCGCGCAGGCCGACCTTGCCGTGGATGGCCGGAGCGCTCAGGCCCTTCATGCCCTTCTCGAGCACGAAGCCGCGAATGGGGCCGACCGTGCCGCTTTCGCTGACTTCCTTGGCCCACACCACGAACACGTCGGCGATGGGCGAGTTGCTGATCCACATCTTCGAGCCGCTGAGCGAGTAGCCGCCCGGCACCTTCTTGGCGCGCGTGGCCATGCTGCCGGGGTCGGAGCCGTGGTCGGGTTCGGTCAGGCCGAAGCAGCCGATCCATTCGCCGGTGGCGAGCTTGGGCAGGAACTTCTGCTTCTGCGCTTCGGTGCCGAATTCGAAGATAGGCACCATCACCAGCGAGCTCTGCACACTGGCCATCGAGCGGTAGCCCGAATCGACGCGCTCGACTTCGCGGGCGATCAGGCCGTAGGCCACGTAGTTGAGGCCGGGGCCGCCGTACTGTTCGGGGATGGTCGGGCCGAGCAGGCCGAGCGCGCCCATCTCGCGGAAGATGGCCGGGTCGGTCTCGCCGGTGCGGAAGCCTTCGATGACGCGGGGCGCCAGGCGCTCCTGGCAGTAGGCATTGGCCGCGTCGCGGATCATGCGTTCTTCGTCGGTCAGTTGCTGGTCGAGAAGAAGGGGGTCGTCCCAGTGGAATTGCGCTTTGGCGGCCATGTGGCTGTCTCCGGAGAAGGGGGAAGAAAACAAAAAGAGGGGGATCGGTCGATCCTAGCCACGCGGGAGCCATGACGCAAACGAGGATTCCTCACCCAGATATGCGTTTGTAGAATGTCTTGCAAGATGTCCGGGCAGCGTCTTCATTGGAAAGCGCTGCGTTCCATTCATACTTTCCAGGCATACATGCGCCGCAAGATCCCGCCCCTGCAGACCCTGGTGTGCTTCGACGCCGCCGCGCGCCACGAGAGCTACACGCGCGCCGCGCAGGAGCTTGCCCTCACCCAGAGCGCGGTGTCGCGCCAGATCAGCACGCTCGAAGCCTTCCTGGGCGTGGCGCTGTTCCGCCGCACGCGGCACGGCGTGGCGCTCACCGCCAGCGGCGCGGCCTATGCGCGGCAGACGGCCAAGCGGCTCGAGGCCATGGAGCGCGACACGCTCGACGCAATGGCGCACCAGGGCGAGGGCGGCTCGCTCTCGCTGGCGGCAGTGCCCACCTTCGCCACCCGCTGGCTCATGCCGCGCCTGAAGGGTTTTGCGGCGCTGCAGCCCGACGTGGTGGTGCACATCGAAACGCGCACCCGCCCCTTCCTGTTCGCGGATGCCGAGTTCGACGCCGCGCTCTATGCCGGCACGCCCGCGCAGGTCGAGAACTGGGCCGGCACGCATGCGCTGCTGTTGATGCACGAAGACGTGGTGCCGGTGTGCAGCCCCGCCCTGCTGCCGCGCGGCAAGGCCGTGACCCCGGCAGCCATCGCGAAGATGCCGCTGCTGCAGCAGAGCACCAGGCCCGACGGCTGGCGCCAGTGGTTCGACGCGCAGCAGATCGATGCGCCCAACGCACGCGGCGGGCCGCGCTACGAACTGTTCTCCATCCTCGCGGCCGCCGCGTCCCATGGCCTTGGCGTGGCGCTGATGCCGACGATGCTGGTGGCCGACGAACTGGCGCGCGGCGAGCTAGTGGTGGCATGCGCGCGGCCCCTGTCGGGCGAGCGCAACTACTACCTCGTCACGCCGGAGCGCGCGGACCAGCGCCCGCTTTTGAAGTTCTTCAGCGACTGGCTGCTCGGGCAGGCGCGGCAAGGCTGAACGGGCATGCCGCGCGACCACCGCTCCGAGTACGAATGGCGCATGCACAAGGTGCTGACGCACATCGACGACCACCTCGACGAGCCGCTCGAACTGGCGGCGCTGGCCGACGTGGCGCATTTCTCCGCGTATCACTTTCACCGGCTGTTCGCGGCATGGGCCGGCGAGACGCTGGGCGACTACATCCGCCGGCGCCGGGTGGAGGTAGCGTCGCTGCGGCTGGCGACGCAGCCGCGCGTGACGGTGCTCGACGCCGCGCTGTCGGTGGGCTTCGGCTCGGGCGAGGCGTTTTCGCGGGCCTTCCGTGCGCGCTTCGGCAGTTCGCCGACCGCATGGCGCACAACGCACCGCTGGACGCTGGCCGACGCGGAAAGCAATCCTGATCAGATCGCTTTGCATGGCTTCACGAAGAATGGGCCTTCGCCGCGCGACATCGCGCCAACGGAGGCAACGCCCATGAACGTCGAACTCATCACCCGCCCGCCCGTCACCATTGCCTACCTGCGCTACGTGGGCCCGTTCGGCGCGCCGGTGGGCGCCTTCTGGAGCACGAAGGTGGCGCCGTGGATCACCGCGCACGACCTGTGGTCGCATCCGCGCTACGGCATCAGCCACGACGACCCGAGCATCACCGCGCCGGAGCATTCGCGCTACGACGCAGGCGTGGAAGTGCCGGAAGACTTCGTGCCCGACGGCGGCTTCCAGAAGACGGTGCTGCCCGGCGGGCGCTATGCGGCACTGAAGTTCTACGGCGTGCCGCCGGAGATCAACGCCGCCTGGACCCGCCTGCTGCGCGACTGGCTGCCGGCCAGCGGCTTCCAGTTCGACGGCCGGCCGGCGTTCGAGCTTTATTCGCCGTGCGGCGCATTCGACGAGAAGACCGGCGCATTCGAATGCGACATCTGCATTCCCATCGCGCCGCTTTGAATGACGGCGGGAACTGCTGCTAACGCAGCGCGATGCCGAGCGAATCGAAGGGCGCGTCGAACTCGGCGCGCCAGGACTGCCCAGGTTCCAGCGGCCAGGCATCGGTCCACGTGCCGGTGGTGACCACGTCGCCGGGCATCAACGCCGGCGCGCCGGGGCAGCGCTGCAGTTCCTGGTTGAAGTGGTGCAAGGCATGCAGCGGGCCGTCGAGCACGTTGACGCCCTTGCCTTCTTCGACGAGTGCATCGCCACGGTAGAGCCTCACGCGGGTGCGGCCGAGCAGGCCGTCCAGCGCCTGGGCGCTGCTGGCGAAATGGCCGACCGGCGTCTCACGCCCGACCAGCAGGCGCGCATGCAGGCCGCCGTCGGCCACGGTGTCGGCGGCGGTGAACTTCCAGCCGGGCAGGTGCGACTGCACGATCTCGAAACCCGGTGCGAGCCACGCAATGCAGCCGAAGAGTTCTTCCAGCGTGGCACCCTGCGGCGGTGTCGCGGCCATGCCGAACACGATTTCCGGCTCCAGGCGCGGCTGGCAGAGTTTGTCCAGGCTCAGCTCGGCGGTGCCACCGCTGCTGCGTGTGAGCGTCGTGTGCCACACGGTGCCCCAGATGGGCGCATAGACCTCGTAGCGGGGCCAGATCGTGCGGTTGGTGAAGCCGATCTTGTAGCCGACGGGCCGCTCTCCGCGAGCGGTGCGAAGCGCGCGCAAGGCCAGCGCCTGCTGGTAGGCGGCGTCGACGCTGGCAGCTATGGGGAGTGCGCGATCGGCGGGCCACGGCAGCCCATGGTCGTAGTGCTCGAGAACGGCTTGCGGGGTCATGGCATCAGTTCTTTGCGGGCCGGGCACCTTCCAGGGCGTAGGCCTCGATCAGCGCCGGAAAGGCATCCATTGCGGGCAAGGCACCGAAGCTGTGCTTCGCGGGCGTCGTGGCCCAGGGCAGCTTCTCGTCGGTCCAGGTTTCGACAAAGGGCTCGACCCAGCCGTGCCGGTCGAGCATCGACGGGCGAAGGTTGACGAAGTAGTCGAGGCCCTCGGTGCGCGTGAACATCCAGCTCTTGCAATGCGGGCAGAAGAAGTGGTGCGAATCGGCACCGTGCAGTCCGCCGACGACCGGCTCGCCCGACACCACCTCGAAGCCCTGCGCGGGAATGGCGAGCGAGAGCGAGAAGGCGCTCGCGCTCATGGCCTGGCAGCCGGTGCAATGGCATGCCATCGACAGCAGCGGCGGCGCGCTGATGCGCAGGCGCACCTGGCCGCAGCGGCAGCCGCCGGCCCAGGGGAGTTGCCAGTCGTCGCCGGCTTGGTCGGGGGATGGATTCGAGGTGGTGCTCATGGGGTACTGCGGCCCTGTGGTTGTTGCGGTGGAATTTTCTTCTTCGCCGGCGAAACGCGCCGCGGCTTGAAAGGCCCGGTCACCTTCTCCAGCCACGGATCGCACACGGCACGGAGTTGAGGATCGACCTTGAACTGCGGATCGCGCGCGTCGAAGAGAACCGACTTCTTCGCCTGCGCCCGCACCAGCGCGAAAGCGTCTTTCTCGGAGCGGCTGTTGTCGAACATGAGCGTCATGTTCGCAATCTGCGCCGCATGGCCGACCGCTGCCTGCGTGCGGGGAAAGCGCTCGACCAGCTTTCTGCGGTCCACGTCGTGGCCGCCCTGCTGCTTGCGGGTGCTCACGCGAAAGACGGACATGTCCACCGACACCAGGCCGACGAAGAGCAGCACGACGAAGTAGCCCGCCTGCTGCATCGCGCGGATGTCGTCCGCCTTGGACTCATGGCCGCCGCCCGGCAGCGGCTTCCAGTGGGAGAAGACCGTCTCGAACGCGAACGGCATGCGCTGGTCCATCACCAGGCTCTTGAAGGCGCGCACGCCTTCCTGCGACAGGATCTGCCACTTCTGGTCGTCGTCGCGCAGCTGCTGGGCCCAGAGCGGGATGTGCCCCGTCCTGGGGTCGGCATCCGGCAGGATCGACATCATCATGCGGTCGGCGTTGATGAGCGGCAGCCGCAGCGACGCGGCCAGCCGCGAGTACCACAGCGTGGACTTGCCGGAGCCGTTGTGGCCGGCAAGCACGAACGCCACCGGGCGCGGGCCCTGCGTCTGCTCGAGCAGCTTCTCGAGGCTGGGCGGGCGGCGGCTCACGCCTTGCTCGCGCGGAACCTGCCGTCGACCAGCCGGCCGATCACCTGGGTGCCGTCGGCGGACTCGCGGATGACCTTGCTCGGGTCCTGCGGGTAGGCGTAGTAGGCGAATATCCTGGCGGCGTTGGGTCCGCGAAAGACCACCGACCTGTCGATGCCGGGCTTGTTGAGCGCACGGGCCGCCTTCTTCAGCAGCACCGTCGTGTTGTCTTCGGGGCGCACCACAGGCCGCGATGCCTTGCCGACCTTCACCAGCGCCATGCCGCGCCCCAGCGTCGCAACCGAGCGGCCCTGCACCAGTTGCCCCGTGGCGCTTGCACGCGCGCTCGTCGTCTTTTCTCTTGCCATGGCCGGATGATCGCTCAAAAAGAGCGGCGCGGTGCATGCCGCGGACCCGTGTCCGGAAACGGCGAGCGCCGGCACTGCCGGAGCCGGACACTGCGCGCATGACAACCCCCGCCTCTCTTGTCGAAGCGCTCGACTGGCCCCGCATCGAAACCGAACTCGCCACCCGCGGCTGCGCCACCACCGGCGTGCTGTTCACGCCGAAGGAGTGCGCCGCGCTCGCGGCGATGTACGACCGCCCCGCCCACTTCCGCAGCCGCGTCGTCATGCAGCGCCACGGCTTCGGCCAGGGCGAGTACCAGTACTTCGCGAACCCGCTGCCGGCCAAGCTGGCCGCGTGGCGCGGCGCGCTGTACGAACGCCTCGCGCCGCTGGCCAATGCCTGGGCCGCCGCGATGGGCCAGCCCGCCGACTACCCGCCGGACCACGCCAGCTATCTCGCACGCTGCCATGCCGCGGGCCAGCTGCGCCCCACCCCGCTGCTGCTGCGCTACCAGGAAGGCGACTACAACTGCCTGCACCAGGACCTCTACGGCGACCTGCAGTTTCCGCTGCAGCTCACTGCGCTGCTGAGCCAGCCGGGCGAAGACTTCACCGGCGGCGAGTTCGTGCTGACCGAGCAGCGCCCGCGCATGCAGTCGCGCGCCGAAGTCGTCTCGCTCGCGCTGGGCGAGGCGGTGATCTTCGCGGTCGACCAGCGGCCCGTGCCGGGCACGCGCGGCAGCTACCGCGTGACGATGCGCCACGGCGTGAGCCGCCTGCGCTCGGGTCGAAGGCACACGCTGGGCATCATCTTCCACGACGCGCGCTGAACGAGGGCTTTCCCGAACGGTCGTTCTACTTGTGCGAAACGGCCGCAACCACAGCCAAGACCGGCGAAAATCGCCACCGCATCAGGCACCCGCCAGGATCCCCGACACCAACGATCGGGGCCGTGGACTCGCCGGATGCCGATCCGCGCCTTTAGTGGCGCGGGTGTGTTCGAGTGGTCGTCAGGGAGCTGTATGAACAAGAACTCGTCCGGGAATCCGGGTGTGGCGGGAAAGCCGCCTTTCGAATCCGCCGCGGCACAACCATCGAGGCGCTCGCGGCACTTCAGGGTGGACGTGGGCACCATCGTCAGTGCGGTGGCGCTCACGCAGTCGCTGCTGCTGGTGTCGCTGGGCTACTGGGGGTCACAGCGGCTGGTTTCGCGCATCGGCACTTCCGCACACAAGGCCAACCACGACCGCACCGAGGACAAGGTGCTGGCCTTCCTGCAGAAGGCCGAGTCGGTGATCGACGCGGCGGGCAGCGCCCCCAGCCTGCGGCCCGCGGGCGAGCAGTCCGAGAGAACGTCGGAACTGTTGTGGACGCTGCTGGCGCAATCGCCCGAGCTCGACAGCATCTACGTGGCCAACGAAGCCGGCCAGATGCTGATGGCCCTGCGCTACCCCACGCCCGCCATGCGCCATATAGAGCGCGGCCCGCAGTTCACCTCCGAGACCTGGCACTACAAGCCGCCGCCCTCGGCCGAAGCCGACGCGCAAGACCGCTACGCCACGCAGCGCGTCGAGACCCTGCGCAGCAGCTACGACCCGACGCAGCGCAGCTGGTACGTGCAGGCCCGCAAGGCGCAGGGGCCGGTCTGGACGCAGCCTTATGTATTTGCCGCCGCGCAGGAACTGGGCGTGACCTACGCGCTGCCCGGCAAGCGGCGCTATGCCGAGGGCGGCACGCAGGCGCTGGTAGTGGCGGGAGACGTGTCGCTGGGACGCCTGTCGGGGTTCGTGCAGCAGTTCAGCAGCAGCATCGGCCACGGCGACAGCGCCCTTCTGAGCGCCGACTTCCGCGTGCTGGCGCGCAGCGACCATCCGGGCGTGCTTCACAAGCTGGAAGCACCGTCGGGCGTGCTCGGCGCGCTGCATGCCCACATGCTGGCCGACGGCACCGCGGGCAGCAGCCACGACACCGCGTTTTCCTTCACCCACGAAGGGCGCAGCTACCTGGTGCAGACCTCGTTCATTCCCAGCACGGGCTGGCAGCTGGTGAGCTGGGTGCCCGAAGACGTCCTGCTGGGCGACCTGCGGCAAGCGGTGCTGCTGAGCGTGCTGCTCGCGCTGGCCTTCCTGGCGGTCGCGCTGTTCATGTCGCTCAAGCTGTCGAAGCTGGTGACATCGCCGGTGGAGAACCTCTCGCACATCGCGCGGCGCATCGGCCTGCTGGAGCTGGACAACCTGCCGCGCGAGCCCAGCCGCGTGCTCGAGATCCAGCACCTGGACCAGGCGCTGGACGACTCCGCGCGCAGCCTCAAGGCCTTCAGCAAGTTCGTGCCGGTGGATGTCATCAACCAGCTGGTCGCCGACGGCCATGCGCTGGCGCCCAACGGCTCGCCGCGCCGGGTGACGGTGACTTTCACCGACGTGGAGGGCTTCACCTCCATTTCGGAGTCGCTCGACACCGACGTGCTGGTGGGCATGCTGACCGAGTACTTCAACCTCGCGACGGCGGTGTTCGCGCGGCACGGCGGGGTGATCGACAAGTTCATGGGCGACGGCATCATGGTGCTTTGGGGCGCGCCCGCCGATCTGCCCGACGCGGAGTACAAGGCCTGCCTGGCGGCCCTCGAGCTGCACGTGGAAATGGACGAACTCAACCGCCGGTGGCAAGAGCAGGGCCTGCCGGAGTTCCGCACGCGCGTGGGCATTCACACGGGCATGGTGATCGCGGGGGTGCTGGGCTCGAACGACCGGCTGTCTTACACCGCGTTCGGCGACGCGATCAACGTGGCGAGCCGCATCGAGGGCATCAACAAGCAACTGGGCACGCAGGTGCTGATGTCGGAGGTGACGTTCGCGGGCCTGCGGGGCCGGCTGCACACGCGCCGCATCGAGGAGCTCGTGGAGTTGCGCGGCCGGCAGACGCGCATGGTGCTCTACGAGCTGATGACTTCGTAGCGACCCGCTCTAACGCGGCGCCTGGGTGACGCGCACCAGCACCAGGTTGGCGCTGGTGCCGCTGCCCTGCGTGAGCACCGAGTACTGCGTGTCGTTGATGAACAGCAGCTGGTCGCCGCGCGAGATGCGCGCCGACACGGCATAGCGCATGCGCGGATCGATGCGGGCCGCGTCCACCTTCAGCTCGTAGGCGAACGGCGGCTGCCTGCCGTCGGCCTTGAAGCGCTGCTCGGCCAGCACGGTCGATGGCGCGTCCATTCGCGACACGTCGAGCAGCTGCACCACGATCTCGGCCGCGGGGTCGAGCGCGATGCGCTCGCGGTAGGCGACGGTGCCGGTCACACGCAACTGCGAGGCGCCAGCGGCCGCGCCGGACGACGAGGGCGCCGCGCAGGCACCCAGCAAAGAAGCGCCTGCCACGGCGGAAAACATGAGGAGGCTGGTACGTCTTTTCATCCGCCCATTATGCGGAGGCACGCTCCGCGGCGAAGGCCACATACCACTCGAGGCTTCCGGGGTTTGCCATCGCCTCGCGGTTGACCACCTTCTCCAGCGGCTGCCCCAGCAGCAGTTTCTTGATCGGCAGTTCCTGCTTCTTGCCGGAGAGCGTGCGCGGGATCTCGGCCACCTGGAAGATGTCGTTGGGCACGAAGCGCGGCGACAGCGAAGTCTTGATGGCGTTGTTCAGCCGCGTGCGCATGGCATCGTCGAGCGCCACGCCCGGGCGCAGCACCACGAACAGCGGCATGTAGCTGTCGCGGCCCAGGTACTCGAGGTCGACCACCATCGAATCGAGCACCTCGGGCAGGCCCTCGACCGCGCTGTAGATCTCGCTGGTGCCCATGCGCAGGCCCTGGCGGTTGATGGTGGCGTCGCTGCGGCCGTAGATGACGCAGCCGCCGTCGATGCCTATCTTGATCCAGTCGCCGTGGCGCCAGACGCCGGGGTAGGTGTCGAAGTAGCTCGACAGGTAGCGCGCATTGCCCTCGTCGCCCCAGAAGTACAGCGGCATCGACGGAATAGGCTGGGTACACACAAGTTCGCCCACCTCGCCGATGACGGGCTGGCCGTCGTCGTTCCAGGCCTCCACGGCATGGCCGAGCTCGCGGCACTGCATCTGGCCCGGCACCTCGGGCAGGTCGCGGTTGCCGCCGACGAAGGCGCCGCAGAAGTCGGTGCCGCCGGAGATGTTGCACCACCACACGTCGGGGGAGCCCGCGTCGAGGATCTGCCGCGAGCCCCACCGCTGCACTTCCTCCGGCAGCGGCGAGCCGGTGCTGCCGAGCGCGCGCACGGCCGACAGGTCGCCGCAGTCTTTCGCGACGAGGCCGGCCTTCATGCAGTTGGTGAAGTAGGCCGCGCCCGCGCCGAAGAAGGTGACCTTGTGCCGAGCGACGAAGCGCCACAGCACGCTCCAGTCGGGCTTCTCCTTGCTGCCCGCCGGGTTGCCGTCGTAGATGCAGATGGTGGCGCCGAAAGCCATGCCCGAGAGCTGCGAGTTCCACATGACCCAGCCGGTGGAGCTGTACCAGTGGTAGCGCTCGCCGAGGTTGTTGGCGCCGTAGCTCGCGCCCACGTCGTTGTGCAGGCCGCAGGCGTGCATGGTGAGGATGATGCCGCCCTGCCCGTGCACGATGGGCTTGGGCAGGCCGGTGGTGCCGCTGGAGTAGACGATCCAGATCGGATGGTCGAAGGGCAGCCATTCGGGTTCGAAGGCGTTGACCTCGTCGTCGTAGCGGCCGATGGCGCGCGACCAGTCGATGTCGTGCGGCACCGCGTTGGCGGCGAAGGGCGACTTCACCAGCACCAGCTTCTTCACGCTGGGCAGCTGGCCGCGCAGCTCCTGGAGCACCGCGCTGCGATCGAGCGGCTTGCCGCCGTAGTGCACGCCGTCCACCGCGATCAGCACCTTGGGCTCGATCTGGCGGAAGCGGTCGGCCACGGCGGCGGTGCCCATGTCGGACGCGCACACGCTCCAGATCGCGCCGATGCTGGAGCACGCGAGGAAGGCGACCATGGTCTCGGGCACGTTGGGCAGGTAGGCCGCGACGCGATCGCCGCGACGCACGCCCAGCGCCTTGAGCGTGAGCGCGACCGACGCCACCTGGCGGCGCATTTCGGGCCACGACAGTTCGCGCACGTCACCGCGCTCGTTGTCGCTCACGATCGCGGGCATGCCGGCCGCATGGGCCGCATCGACGTGGCGCAGCACCTCGCGCGCGTAGTTGACCTGGGCGCCGGGGAACCAGCTCGCGCCGGGCATGCGGCGCTCGGCCAGCACGGTGGCGCCGGGCGCGAGCGGCGTGGGCGACTGGATGGCGGCGTAGTCCCAGATGCTGCGCCAGAAGGCGTCGAGCTCGGTGACGGACCAGCGCCACAGCGCGTCGTAGCTGTCGAAGGAGAGGCCGCGCTTCTCGCGCAGCCAGTTCTGGTAGAGGCGGATCTGGGGAATGTTGGGGGCGGGCATCCTGCAAGCGTAGCGCCGCGCACGACCGCTCTCAATCGGGGTTGACCTCAGGGTTTGTACGCGTGTTCAAGTTTTTTGTACAAGCGTTCAATACGCCCCGATGAGCACCCGCACACCGACCACCAGGCGTGGCGCCTTGCGCGCCGCGGCACCTGCAGCCGCCGAGACTGTCCGCCCCGACCGCAAGCACGCCATCCTGCTGGCGGCCGAGAAGCTTTTTGCGCGGCACGGCTACCACGTGGTCACGATCCGCCAGATCGCCGAGGAAGCCGGCGTGCCGCTGGCGCTGGTGGGCTACTACTACGGCCAGAAGCACGAGCTGTTTCACGCCATCTTCGAACACTGGGGCCACACCATCGAGGAGCGGCTCGCCGGCCTGGCCGCCCTGACCCTCGACCCCGAGGACGTGCGCACCCTGCCGCGCATCATCGAAGCCTTCACCGCGCCGGTGCTGGCGCTGCGCGCGAGCGCCGAGGGCGAGTACTACGCGCTGCTGGTGGCGCGCGAGCTGTACCACGCGACCGAAGAAGCCGACCGCGTGCTGCGCGGCTACTTCGACCCGCTGGCCGAGGCCTACATCGACGCGCTGCACATCGCGCTGCCGCACGCCACGCGCAGCCAGGTCGCCTGGGGCTACCAGTTCGCGCTGGGCTCGCTGCTGCACCACCTGAACGACAGCCGCATCGAGCGGCTCTCGCGCGGCGAGAACAAGCGCGCCGACCCGGCCGTGGCGCCGATGCTCGTGAGCTTCATCGTCGGCGGCCTGCGCGCCGCGCTGCCTCGCCCGAAGGCGGCCAGGACC
Source organism: Variovorax sp. (assembly GCF_965279555.1). Classification (NCBI taxonomy): domain Bacteria; kingdom Pseudomonadati; phylum Pseudomonadota; class Betaproteobacteria; order Burkholderiales; family Comamonadaceae; genus Variovorax; species Variovorax sp. The sequence continues at coordinate 5,071,155 of NZ_OZ257247.1, forward strand.
CCAACCACGAAAACCACCCCACGGAGACAGAAGACATGATGACGAAGACCCCGGTGAAACGGCGCACCCTGCTGCTGTCGGCGCTCGCTGCCGCATCGGCCGCCGCCACGCTGCCCGCGTTCGCTCAGTCCGCCACGAAAATCGTATTCGGCTACACGGCCGTGACCGATTTCGCATCGGTGTTCGTGGCGGCCGAAGAGGGCTGCTTCAAGAAGCGCAGCCTCGATGTCGAACTCAAGTTCATTCCGCTGAACTCGACCATCCCGGCGGCGCTGCAGTCCGACTCGCTGCAGATCGGCGGGCCCACGCCCTCTGTGTTCCTGCAGGCGGTGGACGGCGGCCTCGACCTGGTGCTGGTGGCCGGCGGCGGGCTTACCTCGAAGAACATCACCGGCTTCGGCCTGGTGGCGCGCGCGGGTTCGGGCATCAAGAGTCCGCAGGACTGCGTGGGCAAGAAGATCGGCGTGCCGGGCCTGGGCGCCTTCCTGCACGTGACCTTCCGCGCATGGCTGAAGGACAGCGGCGTGGACTACCGCAAGGTCAACTTCGTGGAGGCCGCATTCCCGCAGCATGCCGACCTGCTGCGCGGCGGCTCGGTCGACGCGGTGGTGTCGGCCGACCCGTTCATGAGCCGCATCACCGAGAGCGGCGCGGGCTACGTGGCCTCGTACTACTCCACTTTCCTGCCCGAGAACAACCAGACCATCGTGCATGCGGCCAAGCGCGAGTGGGTGGCGAAGAACCCGGTGGCGGCGCGTGCGTTCCGCGAGGCGCTGGTGGAAGCGGCCGCGTTCATGCAGCAGCCGAAGAACGACGCGAAGGTGCGCGCGGCCATCGGCAAATACATCAAGCTGCCGCCCGAGGTGCTGGCCAAGGTGCAGGTTTCGCCGCCCGGCCCCTTGGTGACCGAGAAGCAGCTCGCCTACTGGACCGGGCTCATGAAGGAGCAGGACATGCTCAAGACGAACATCGACGTGGCGAAGCTGGTGGCCAAGTGATCTCCGCGCCCGCCCCTGTCACCGCGCGCGCCGCGCTGTCGGCCGGCGCATTCAAATCGCCAGCCGGCCCCGCGATGCAAGCCACTCCCTTCCTGCGCTTCGACGGCGTGACCATCCGCCTCGGCGGCCGAGAGATCCTGTCGCCCACCTCGTTCGACGTGGCGCGCGGCGAATTCGTCTGCATCGTCGGCCCCAGCGGCTGCGGCAAGACCACGCTGCTGCGCGCAGCCAGCGGGCTCGTCACTGCCAGCGCGGGCGAGGTGCGGCGCAACGGCGTGAAGATGACCGAGCCCTCGCGCGAAGTGGCCTTCGTGTTCCAGGACTACGGCCGCGCGCTGCTGCCCTGGCGCACGGTGGAAGGCAACGTAAGCCTGGCGCTGGAAGCCGCCGGCGTGCCGTCGGCCGAACGCGCGCCGCGCATTGCCGATGTGCTGGGCAAGGTCGGCCTCGCCAGGCATGCGCACAAGTTCCCGATGCAGCTGTCGGGCGGCATGCAGCAGCGCGCGCAGATTGCCCGCTGCCTCGCGCAGAGGCCCGAGCTGATGATGATGGACGAGCCCTTCGGCGCGCTGGATGCGCTCACACGGCAGAGCCTGCAGGACGAACTGGCGCGGCTCGTGCGCGACGACGGTCTCACGGTGCTGTTCGTCACGCACGACCTGGAAGAAGCCATCTACCTCGGCGACCGCGTGATCGCGCTGCAGGCCAACCCCGGCCCGGGCCGGCCCAGCCTCGCGCGGATGATCGACGTGAAGATCCCGAGGCCGCGCGACCAGCTCACCACCAAGGAGCATCCGGAATACCTGCGCCTGCGGCGCGAGCTGTTCGCCTTCATCGAGCAGGGCCATGACTGAGCGCGGCTTCTTCCGCTGGCTGCGGCCGTGGGTGTTTCCTGCGTTGCTGATCGGCCTCTTCGAGTGGTATGCGCGCCGCGCGGCTGCCCTGGGCAGCGACTCGCTCGCGCCGCCGAGCGCCGCGGCCAAGGCTTTCGCCGGCGCCGCGATGGACGGCTCGCTCTGGCAGGCCACCGGCTTCACGCTGGGCACCGCCGCGCTGGGCCTGCTGCTGGGCGCGGTGCTCGGCATTGCGTTGGGCCTGGTGCTCGGGCTCTCGCGCCGTGCGGCGCAGCTCGGATCGATGTCCATCGAGGTGCTGCGCCCGGTGCCTTCGGTCGCGCTGATTCCGCTCGCGATGCTGGGCTTCGGTTTCGGCGTGCGCATGGAGCTGGCGATCGTCGCCTTTGCCACCTTCTGGCCGCTGCTGGTGCTGGTGCAGGCGGCCGTGCAGCAGGTCGAGCCCCGGCTGCTCGAGGTGAGCCGCGTGCTGGGGCTGTCGGCGCGCGAGCGGGCCTTCAAGATCGTGCTGCCGGCCATCGTGCCGCGCCTGTTCGTCGCGCTGCGGCTGGGGGTGGCGGTGGCGCTGGTGGTGGCCGTGACGGTGGAGATCGCGGCCAACCCCAACGGCATGGGCTACGCGATGATGATCGCGCAGCAGAGCTTCGACCCCGCACTGATGCTCGCCTGGCTGGGCTGGATCGGCGTGGTGGGCTTCGCAATCAACGCCGGCATGCTGCTGTTGCAGCGCGTGGTGGCGCGGCGCATGGGGGTGCAGGCATGAACGGCCGCGACAAACCCTCGCACCTGAACTGGCTCGGCTCGCTCGGCGTGCTGCTGGCGCTGGTCGCGCTATGGTGGGTGGCAAGCAATGCCGGCTGGGTCAGCCGCGTGTTCCTGCCCACGCCGCAGGCCACGTTCGCAAGCCTGCTCGAAGGGCTGAATCTCTCGGGCACCGGCGGCAACGGCGAACTGCTCGGCTTCACGCAGGCCACGGTGGGCCGGATGATCGAAGGCTGGCTGCTGGCCTCGCTGTTCGGCGTGCTGCTGGGCGCGGCCATCGGCGTTTCGCCCTCGGTGCGCGCGTGGGTGCAGCCGACGCTGGAGTTCATCCGCCCCCTGCCAGCTTCCGCGCTGCTGCCGCTGGCGGTTTCGATCTTCGGCCTGAACCCCGGCATGGTGCTCTTCGTGGTCGCTTTCGGCGCGATGTGGCCGGTGCTGCTGGCCACGGTGCACGGCTTCGCGGCGGTGGAGCCGCGCCTGTCGGAAGTGGCGCGCTGCCTGCAGATGTCGCGCGCGGCGTACATCTGGAAGATGGGCCTGCCCAACGCCATGCCCGACATCCTGGCCGGCATGCGGCTGGCGCTGACCATTGCGCTCATCGTCGCGGTGGTAGGCGAAATGATCGCCTCGCAAAGCGGCCTGGGCCAGGCCGTCCTGCTGGCGGCGCGCGCCTTCCGCGCCAGCGACCTGTTCGCGGGCATCGTGCTGCTGGGGCTCATCGGCTTCGCGAGCAATGCGCTGCTGGCCTTTGCGGAGCAACGCCTGCTGCGCTGGCAGCACCCCTGATTCCTTCGTCTTCCAACACCAACATCAACACCCCACAAGGAGTTCTCATGCCACGCAAATTCGTCGACCTGTCGATCTTCCTGGAGAACGACGTGCTGTCCGATCCGCCGGCCTTCGCGCCCAAGATCCAGTACTTCACGCACGAGCAGACCTACGAGCAGATCGAGCCTTTCTTTCCGGGCCTGAAGAAGGAAGACCTGCCCGACGGCGAGGGCTGGGCCGTGGAGCTGGTGCAGCTGTCCACGCACAACGGCACGCACCTCGATGCGCCCTATCACTTCCACTCGACCATGGACAAGGCGCTGGGCGAGAAGAAGCCCGCCATCGCCATCCATGACGTGCCGCTCGAGTGGTGCTTCCAGCCCGGCGTGAAGCTCGACTTCCGGCATTTCGCCGACGGCTACGTGGTGACCGCCGCGGACGTCGAGGCCGAGCTCAAGCGCATCGGCCACACGCTGAGCCCGCTGGAGATCGTGGTGGTCAACACGCGCGCCGGTTCGCGCTATGGCAACCCCGACTACGTGTCGGCCGGCGCCGGCATGGGCTACGAAGCGACGATGTACCTTCTGGAGCGCGGCGTGCGCCTCACGGGCACCGACGCATGGAGCTGGGACGCCCCCTTCGTGCACACCGCCAAGAAATACGGCGAGACGCAAGATGCATCGCTGATCTGGGAAGGCCACAAGGCCGGGCGCGACATCGGCTACTGCCACATCGAGAAGCTGCACAACCTGGAGGCGCTGCCGCCCACCGGCTTCTTCATCAGCTGCTTTCCGCACAAGATCCGCGGTGCGTCGGCGGGCTGGACACGCGCGGTTGCCATCTTCGACGACGCACTGATGGCTTCGGTGTGAGGGTCTGTTCATGAGCATTGCACTCAACCACACGCACGACGTTCATGCGCGCAGCTGGGTCGAATCCGCCAATGCGGCGGGCAGCGACTTTCCGATCCAGAACCTGCCGCATGCGGTGTTCCGCCGCGCGGGAAGCAGCGAGGCGTTTCGCGGCGGCGTCGCCATCGGCAACCAGGTGCTTGACCTCGCGGCGCTGGCCACTCGCGAGCAGCTCGAGGACCTCGCGCTGCATGCGGCACGCGCGGCCGCGCAGCCTGCGCTGAACGACTTCTTCGCGCTCGGCGCCGCCGCGTGGAAGGCGCTGCGCCATGCGCTCTTCGACCTGATGAAGAACGATGCGCCAGTCGCCACGGTGCAGGCGGTGCGCGAATGCCTCGTGCCGCAGGCCGATGCCGAATACACCGTGCCCGCGCGCATCGGCGACTACACGGACTTCTACACCTCCATCGATCACGCGCTGAACATCAGCCGCCTGATGAACCCCGACGGCGACGTGACACCCAACTTCCGCTGGATCCCAACGGCGTACCACGGGCGCGTGTCGACCATCGGCGTGAGCGGCCAGCGCTTTCACCGGCCGATGGGGCAGTCGATGGCGCCCGGCGCGAAGGCGCCCACGTACCAGGCCTGCGCGCGGCTCGACTACGAGCTGGAGCTTGGCGTGTGGATCGGCACCGGCAATGCGCAGGGCGAGCCCATAGCGCTGGAGCGCGCGGAGGAGCACATCTTCGGCATCTGCCTGCTCAACGACTGGTCGGCGCGCGACATCCAGTTCTGGGAGATGGCGCCGCTCGGGCCGTTCCTCGCGAAGAATTTCGCGACCACGATTTCGCCGTGGATCGTGACGATGGAAGCGCTCGCGCCCTACCGGCAAGCATGGACCCGGCCGGCCGACGAGCCCCAGCCGCTTGCCTATCTGGAGAACGCGGCGAACCGCGAGAGCGGCGCGCTCGACATCCGCCTGGAGGTCTGGCTCGAAAGTGAGAAGGCACGCAAGGAAAAGACCGGGCCGTCGCGCCTGTCGTCCACCAGCTTCAAGCACCAGTACTGGAGCGTGGCGCAGATGGTGACGCACCACACCATGGGCGGCTGCAGCCTGAACCCCGGCGACCTGTTCGGCAGCGGCACGATCTCGGGGCCGGGCCCCGGCGAGGCCGGCGCGATCATCGAGCTGACGCGCGCGGCGCAGAACCCGGTGACGCTGGCCAACGGCGAGCAGCGCGGCTTTCTCGAAGACGGCGACGCAGTGCTGCTGCGCGGCTGGTGCGAGAAGCCGGGGCATGCGCGCATCGGGTTCGGCGAGAGCCGCGGCACGGTGTTGCCGGCCAGAGGTTGACGCTCAAGTAAATACTCTTTACAGTCCGCCTCCTTCGAAACGTACACCTTCACCGGGAGCTTCATCGTGAACGCCGCATCGGTCAACGCCAACATCTGCCGCATCTTCTGCCCCGCATCGGGCGGCACATTCGCGTACGGCATCGACCATGCAACGAACCTGCATCAGGCAGGCGAACACACGCCACCGGGCGGAGGCAGCGCATAGCGCGCACCTCTTCGACACTCTTTCACAAGAGGCCCGGACACCGAATGGTTCCGGGCCTTTTTCTTTTTTGCGTCACCGTCAGTTCATCATCAATCAACCACAGGGAGAAAAAACCATGCGCAAGCTTGTCACCGTTCGCACTGTCGATGCCGTCCGCCCCATTCCCGGGGCCGACGCGATCGAATGCGCCGTCGTCGAAGGCTGGACCGTCGTCACCAAGAAGGGGGAGTTCGCTGCCGGCGACCGGGGCGTCTTCTTCGAGATCGACGCGTTCCTGCCGCTCGACGATCCGCGATTCGCCTTTCTCGAGAAGTCGGCCATCACCTGGAACGGGCAGCGCGGCGTGCGGCTGCGCACGATGAAGCTGCGCGGGCAGATCTCGCAAGGGCTGATCCTGCCGCTGTCGCAATTCGCCGAGATCGACGCACTCGCGCTGGCCGATCCGGCGCTTCGCCAACGTGACTGGGCCGAGTTGTTCGGCGTCGGCAAGTGGGAGCCGGTGATCCCGGCGTGCCTGTCGGGCGAGGTGGAAGGCGCGTTTCCCGCATTCATCGTCAAGACCGACCAGGAGCGCATCCAGAACCTGCCCGAAGTGCTCGCGGCCGATGACGGGCAGTCGTTCGAAGTCACGGTCAAGCTCGACGGTTCGAGCATGACCGTGTTCCACAACGCAGGCGCGCTCGGTGTGTGCGGACGCAACTGGCAGCTTCGCGAGACCCCCGGCAACAGCCTGTGGCGCATGGCGCGGCAAGACCGGCTGCTCGAAGCGCTGGCCACGCTGGGCCGCAACCTCGCGCTGCAGGGCGAGATCGTCGGCGAGGGCATCCAGGGCAACCCGGAGAAGCTGCGCGGGCAAGCGTTCCACGTGTTCGACGTGTTCGACATCGACCGGGGCACCTACTGCGGCATGGAAGAGCGCAACGCCGTCATCGACGTGCTTCGCGTACTGGGGGCGACGGTTCGCACCGTGCCGCTGCTCGAAGTGACCACGCTCGAGCGCTTCGGCGGATCGACCACCGAGGTGCTGGCCTATGCCGAGGGGCCGTCGCTGAACCCGGACACCTCGCGCGAGGGTGTGGTGTTCAAGCGGCTGGACGGCGGGCTGTCGTTCAAGGCGATCTCGAACAGCTACTTGCTGAAGCACTCGGACCGTTGAGCAGGAGGGCAAGCCACAGGAAAGGCTTGCCGCAACGAAAAAAGGCCACCCGGATGGGTGGCCTTTTTCGGCAATGTTGGAGCGGGAGAAGAGTCTCGAACTCTCGACCTCAACCTTGGCAAGGTTGCGCTCTACCAACTGAGCTACTCCCGCGTCGAGCCTCAGATTATAGGGTTCTTTTTGACGGGTTTTTCCGAATCCGAGAAAAAAGTTCTTTCAGACTCCGAACACCAGCGACCGGTGCATCGACACCCCTGCCATCAACCCGTCCGCAGACGCCAGCGTGGCGTTGGAAAACGCCATCGCAAGATCGCCCGCCGCGTAGACGCCGGGCACCGTCGACATCTTCATGGCATCGACGCGCAGCACCCGGCCCATCGGGCCGTCGTCGAAGACGCAACCGAGCTGTTCGGCCAGCGGACTGGAAGGCCGCGTGTGCGGCGCCACGAACAGCGCCTCGACCGGCACGAGCCTGCCGTCTTCGAGGCGCACGCCGGCCAGGTCCGTGGCCGCGCCTTCCAGGCTGGCGATGCGCCCCGGCTCGACAGTCACGCCGCGCGATTGCAGCCTGGCGCGAACCTCCGCATCGGGGCCCTTGCTGCCGTTCAGGAAGAGCGTGGTCGGGCCCCACTCGGCGATCAGCAATGCATGGTCCGGCGGGCCGCCGGCGTGGAACAGCAGACCCAGCCGGCGGTCGCCGAACTCGTAGCCGTGGCAATAAGGACAGTGCAGCACGCTCTTGCCCCAACGCTGGCCAATGCCGGAAATGTCGGGCAGGCCGTCCTGCACGCCGAACGACAGCAGCAGCTTGCGGGTCGACAGCTGCGCGCCGTTGTCCAGCGTCACCGTGAAACCTCCCGCTTCGCCGGCATCGTCGGCCTGCGCTGCCGTCACGCTGCCCTGGATGAAATCGACCGACGGATACGCGAGCAACTTCGCGCGCGCATCGGCGACCATCTCCAGCGGCGGCGTGCCGTCCTGCCCGAAGAAGCCGTGCGAGGCGGCGGCGAAGCGGTTGCGTGGCGCGCCCGCGTCGACCACGCACACCTTCCTGCGTGCGCGGGCCAGTTGCATCGCGGCTGAAAGGCCGGCAAAGCTGCCGCCCACCACCAGAACGTCATAGCGCATGTTCAATGTCCTTTGAAGTGAAGCCGCCGCCTGTCATGCGGCGATGAAAGTCCTTGGAAAGATCGGCCAGCGTGATGCTGTTGAAACGCCTAAGCAGCAGCGCCTCGGCCTCTTCGCACACGCCGTCGAGCGCGGCGTTCACCGCCTGCTCGACGATGCAGCCCGGGCTTTGGGTGCGGTTGCCCATGGCCAGCAGCGCGGGCGCGCCGACGGCGTTGTGCACGTCGCCCAGCGTGACCGCCGACAGCGAGCAAGACAGCACCCACCCGCCGCCGTGCCCCTTGGCCGAACTCACGAAACCCGCCTGCCGCAGGCCGGCCATGAGCCGGCGGATGACGACCGGGTTGGTGTGCATCGCGACCGCGAGCAATTCGGAAGTGACGGGGCCGTCCATTTCGGCCATGTGCAAGAGCACGTGGAGAACGCCTGAAAGCTTGCTGTCTCGTTTCATGCAACATTATTAGTTGCATGTGTTTGACATGATGGATCCTGGGGTCTTGGGGCGCCGCGCAAACGTTCGAGCCCCCGATCCCGCCGACAGCCATGTCCCACACGCGTGGGCGACTGTGCCGCACATGGCGACAGACGGCGGCCCGGCCATGGTTGCACCCGGATCGATCGAACCCCGGTCGCTCCTTGATACGTGACCATGCTACGAAAGGAACAGTCACCCATGAAGCAACAACAACACAACCGCATCCTGATCGGCGCCGTGCTCGCAGGCCTGCTGGCCATCGGCGGAACAGCCCAGGCGCAAGGCGTCGGGGTCGGCGCGGGCGTCAATGCCGACGTGAACGCATCCGGTTCAGGCACAGGTGGCAAGGCGGGCACAGCGGCCGGCGCCAATGCAGGAGCCAAGGCCAATACCGGGAGCACGGCAGGCGGCGCGGGCAATGCCGTGGGTGGCGTGCTCGGCGGTGCCACGAATGCAGCAGGCGGCGTGACCAATACCGTGGGCGGCACGCTCAACGGCGCGACCGGAGCTGTCGGCTCGGCCGGCAGTGCGGTGAAGGCGCCCGCCGCGGGCGTGAAGGCGAACGGCAAGGCCCAGGGCTCGGGCGCGGTCGACCTCCAGAAGTAAGCTAAACCAACGTCAAAGGCCCGCGGCGCTTGATTGCGCGGCGGGCCTTTTTGTTCGTCAGGAGAAAGCCTCAGTCGACGGGCTTCAGCTTGAACAGGCTGGTGACCTCGACATCGAGCACCAGCATCTCGCGCTGGTTGAACAGCCGCCAGCGCCAGCGCAGGATGCCGAGCGTGGGCCGCTTCTCGGAGCGCCGCACCTCGATCACGTCGGCCACCAGGCGAAGCGCATCGCCGGGCCGCACCGGGTTGGGCCAGCGCACGTGCTTCAGCCCTGGAGACGCGAAAGACTCCGAGCCCGCCAGCACCGCGTCGACCACCAGCCGCATCGCGATGGAGCAGGTGTGCCACCCGCTCGCGATCAGCCCGCCGAAAGAGCTTTCTGCCGCGGCTTCGGCGTCTGTGTGAAACCACTGCGGATCGTAGGCCCGCGCGAACTGCACGAGTTCGGCTTCTGTGAGTACGTAAGGCCCGGCCTCGATGACCTGGCCCGCATGGAAGTCGGCGAACTGCATCCGCCGCAGCTTAGTACGTTTCGAGGTGCAGGCGGCCTTCGCGCTTCAAGGCGGCGCCGACGGTGTCCCAGTCGAGCCCCGCTTCCTTTGCCACGTCGCGCAGTGCGAGCACCACGCCCTCTTCCATGCTCTTGAGGCCGCACACGTAGAAGTGGCTGGCACCGTCCTTCAGCAGCGCGGCCAGGTCGGCGGCGCGCTCGCGCATCAGGTCCTGCACGTAGCGCTTGGGTTGGCCCGGCGTGCGCGAGAACGCCAGGTTGATGTCGATGAAGTCCTTGGGCAGCGACTGCAGCGGGCCGAAGTACGGCAGTTCCTGCTGCGTGCGCGCGCCGAAGAACAGCATCAGCTTGCCGCCCTCGAACTTGCCGCTCTTGCGCAGCCGGCGGCGCCACTCGGTCATGGCGCGCATCGGCGCGCTGCCGGTGCCGGTGCAGATCATCACGATGTGCGACTTGGGGTGGTTCGGCATCAGGAAGGACGAGCCGAAGGGCCCGACCACCTGCACCGTGTCGCCCACCTTCAGGTCGCACACGTAGTTGGAGCAAACGCCGAGCACCGGTTCGCCTTCGTGGTCTTCGGTCACGCGCTTCACGGTGAGCGACACGTTGTTGTAGCCGGGCCGCTCGCCGTTGCGCGGGCTGGCCACCGAATACTGGCGCGCATGGTGGCGCTTGCCGATGGCGTCGATGCCCGGCGGCACGATGCCGATCGACTGGCCCTCGAGCACCGGGAACGGCACCACGCCGAAGTCCAGCACGATGTGGTGGGTCTCGCTGTCGAAGCCGGCTTCGGTGCAATTGAAATTGCCGACCACGGTGGCGGTCGTCGGGGTCTTCGGAGGGAACAGGTTGGTGTACGCATGCGCGGCCGACCACGGCGGCACGCTGGCGCCGTACTGCGCCGAATTGAATACCGGCTCCACCGATTCGGCGGCCGCCTGGGCCTGCGTCTGTGCGGGCAAGGCGGCCGCGGGGTCGCCCGCGGCGTCGGCGGACACGCCGGCGGCTTCCAATTCCTCAGGTGAGAGTTCGTCGGGCAGCGACTCCCAGGTGAACTGTTCCTCGATCGAATACGCGCGCACCACCGGCATGGTGCGCCAGTTGTCGATCGAGCCCGTCGGGCACGGCGAGATGCAGGCCATGCAGCCGTTGCAGGTGTCCGCGCGCACGACGTAGTTGTTGTCGTCGTGCGTGATCGCGTTCACGGGGCAGATGGCCTCGCAGGTGTTGCAGCGGATGCAGATCTCGGGGTCGATCAGGTGCTGCTTGATGACTCCGGCTTCAACGGCCATGTCCATGTCTTTTTCTCCTGGAGCCCTCCCACTCTGGGGGAGGGTTGGGTGGAGGCAGGCGGCGCTTGTCGTGGTCGCGCCGCTCGCCCCCATCCCAGCCTTCCCCCAGAGGGGGAAGGAGCAATACCCAAATACCAATCAACCGAAACGCACGTACTCGAAATCGACCGGCTGCCGGTTGATGCCCATCACCGGCGGCGAGATCCAGCCTGCGAACTTGCCCGGCTCCACCACGCGGCCCATCAACGATGCCACGAAAGCGAAGTCTTCGGAACTCGGCAGCCATTCGTCGCGCTTGGCGGCCCATTCGATCTCGTTCACCACGCGGCCGTCCGGCGACATCTTGATGCCGGCGAGCGCGCCGATCTGGCGGTTGAAGGCCTTGTGCGGCACGCTCAGGCGGGTCGGGATGCCGGCCTTCTCGAGCACCTTGTTCCAGCGGTTCACGCCGGCCACGGAATCCTTGATGAAGTCGTCGCGCAGCACTTCGTTCAGCGCGTTGAGCATCGGCACGTCCTTCTCGACGAGCTGGCCGTCCTTCACTTCCAGCACCTTGTAGGTCTGGCCCTTGAGCACGTGGTCGTCCTCGCGCTTGCCTTCTTCATAGCGGCCCTTCAGGCCCGAGCTGTAGAAGATGGCGGCGTTGCTCGACTGGTCGGCGCCGAACAGGTCGATGGTCACGCTGTAGTGGAAGTTCAGGTAGCGCTGGATGGTGCCCAGGTCGATGGCGCCGGCCGCGCGCACCTTCTGCGCGTCGTCGGTCTTCAGCTCGTTCATGACCTGCGCGGTGCGCGCGATGACGCGCGACACGCCGCTCTCGCCCACGAACATGTGGTGCGCCTCTTCGGTCAGCATGAACTTCGTGGTGCGCGCGAGCGGGTCGAACGCGCTCTCGGCCAGCGCGGCCAGCTGGAACTTGCCGTCGCGGTCGGTGAAGTAGGTGAACATGAAGAACGCGAGCCAGTCGGGCGTCTTCTCGTTGAAGGCGCCGAGGATGCGCGGGTTGTTGGCATCGCCCGATGTGCGCTGCAGCAGCGCGTCGGCCTCTTCGCGGCCGTCGCGGCCGAAGTGCTTTTGCAGCAAGTAGACCATGGCCCACAGGTGGCGGCCTTCTTCCACGTTGATCTGGAACAGGTTGCGCAGGTCGTACATGCTGGGCGCGGTCAGGCCCAGGTGGCGCTGCTGCTCGACCGAGGCGGGCTCGGTGTCGCCCTGCGTCACGATGATGCGGCGCAGGTTGGCGCGGTGCTCGCCGGGCACGTCCTGCCAGGCCTTCTCGCCCTTGTGGTCGCCGAAGTGGATCTCGCGGTTGGCATCGCCCGGGTTCAGGAAGATGCCCCAGCGGTAGTCGCGCATCTTCACGTGGCCGAACTGGGCCCAGCCCTGCGGATCGACGCTCACGGCCGTGCGCAGGTACACCTCGTGGTTGGTCGAGCCCTCGGGGCCCACGTCGTCCCACCAGTTGATGAAGTTGGGCTGCCAGCCTTCGAGCGCGCGCTGCAGCGTGCGGTCTTCGCCGAGGTTGACGTTGTTGGGGATCTTCTCGCTGTAGTTGATCGTGCTCATGGCGAAACCTTTATCGAGTGGTTGCTGGAGAGATGTCTGTTCAAGAAACGCTGCGGAACCGGCTTTGCCGGGCCGCTGGCGTTGCCCCCTGGAAGGGGGTTGGCGAAGCGACACGAAGTGCGCGAAGCCTGGGGGTCATACCCGATTCATGTCGAAGCCGGCCTTCTGGCCGGTGCCGTAGACCTTCAGCGCGCCCTTTTCGCCGACGGCGTTGGGGCGGTTGAAGATCCAGTTCTGCCAGGCGGTGAGCCGGCCGAAGATGCGGGTGGCCATGTTCTCCTTGCTCGCGAAGCGCAGGTTGGCTTCGAGGCCGGTGAGTGCGTCGGGCGACATGGCGGCGCGCTCCTCGATGGCGATGCGGATCTCGTCGTCCCAGTCGATGTCGTCGGGCGCGGCGGTCACCAGGCCGAGCTTCAGCGCCTCGTCGGCGTCGAGCGGCTTGCCGGCTGCGGCACGCGCGGCTTCGAGCGGTGCGGCCTCTTCATAGAAGCGGCGCTGCAGGCGGCTCTGGTCGTTCACCATCGGGAAGAAGCCGAAGTTGAATTCGCCCAGCGTGAGCCTGGGCGCGCGGTCGGCGTCGTCGGGCAACGCGAGCATGTAGGTGCGATCGGCGGCAAAGGCCAGTTCGGCCAGCGTGCCGGCGAAGCACGAGCCGGCTTCGACCAGCGCGAACAGGCTGCGCGACGACACGTCCAGCCGTGCCAGCGTGCGGCGCAGCGCGCCGATGGTTTCGCGCACCAGCCAATGGTCCTTGTTGGCGAACATCACGGCGTCCGACGCGAGCACCGCGGCGGCGTCGCCTTCGGTCTTGAGCAGCCAGGTGCCGATGTCGAGTTCGTTGGTGCGCAGGTTGAGGATCGCGTCGTCGAGTTCGCGGCACATCGCCAACGGCCACCAGGCGGCGCCCGCGGCCTCGATGGCGGCGATGTCGGCCGGCTGCGTGCCGGTGGGCGCCTTCACCGTGATGGTGGCGGTGCGCTTGCTGCGGTCGATCTGCACGCTGACGTGCGAATAGGCAATGCCGTCGGCGCTGTCGGTGCGCTCGAGGCGGGTCAGGGCCACGCCCTTGCCGCCGGCGGGGCGGTCGCTGCCGGCCGCGAGCTGCGAAGCACGTTCCTGCACCGCGGCGGCGAACTGCGCGGGCTTGGCCACGGCATCGACCAGGCGCCAGTCGACCGCGCGCTGGCCGCGCACGCCTTCGACGCTGGTGCAGAAGATGTCGGCGAGGTCATGGCGCACGTGGCGCTTGTCGGTCACGCGGGTCAGGCCGCCGGTGCCGGGCAGCACGCCTAGCAGCGGCACTTCGGGCAGCGAGACTGCGGAGGAGCGGTCGTCCACCAGCAGGATTTCGTCGCAGGCCAGCGCCAGTTCGTAGCCGCCGCCGGCGCAGGCGCCGTTCACGGCCGCGAGGAACTTCAGGCCCGAGTGCTTCGACGAGTCTTCGATGCCGTTGCGCGTTTCATTGGTGAACTTGCAGAAGTTGACCTTCCAGGCATGGCCCGAGACGCCGAGCATGAAGATGTTGGCGCCGGAGCAGAAGATGCGGTCCTTGCCGCTGGTGACGATGACGCTGCGCACTTCGGGGTGCTCGAAGCGCACGCGGTTGAGCGCGTCGTTCAATTCGATGTCCACGCCCAGGTCGTAGCTGTTGAGCTTGAGCTTGTAGCCGGGGCGGATGCCGCCGTCTTCGGCGATGTCGAGCACGAGGCGCGCGATGGCGCCGTCGAAGCTCAGGGACCAGTGGCGGTATTGGCCGGGCTCGGTGCGGTAGTCGACGCGCGGGGGCGCCTGGAGCGTGGTGGTGTCGGTCATGCGGAAGTCTCCTGTGGGGCAGTGTTCGGAAACCGTGAACAGGAAAGATAATGCACTTTACTGCTCCGATGACATGCATCATGCTGCATGCATGCAGGCAAGTCAATGCCTGGTGCATTTTTTTTCAGATTTCAGGCTGGTTGCGGTTCGGGGTGCGTGCGCAGGGCGGAGGAGATTCGCGGAGCAAGGCACCCCGTCGGCGTGAGCGCGCCCCGAACAAGAACCCGAAGGCTCAGCCGCCCAGCCCCATCGACTGCCGAGCCACCGCCCGCAGCGCCTGGAAACTCTGCGACAAAGTCCTGCCGCTGGTATCCACCGACAGGTCGGCCTTTGAATAGAAGGCGGCGCGGCCGTTCAGGATGCGGCGCAGGTCTTCCATCGCCTCCTTGCTCGCCGCCATCGGGCGGGTGTCGCCCTGCGCGGCCACACGGCCCATGTGCTCCTCGGGCGCGGCCTGCAGCCATACGGTGGTGCAGTGCGCGAGCAGCTCGTTGAAAGTGGCCGGGTCGGAGACGATGCCGCCGGGCGTGGCGATCACCACCTCGCTGTAGATCTGCACCGCTTCTTCGAGCGCGCGGCGCTCGTAGCGGCGATAGGCGTTGGTGCCGTACAGGTCGTGGATCTCGCGCACGCTGCAGCCTGCGAGCTTCTCGATCTCGCGGCTCAGTTCGATGAAGGGAATCTCCAGGTCTTCGGCCAGCATCTGGCCCAGCGTCGACTTGCCCGCGCCGCGCAGGCCCACCAGCGCGATGCGACGGTGCCGCGCCGGGTCGACGGAAGCGGTGCCCAGCAACTCGCCGAGCGCCACGCGCACGCGGCGCAGGTCGGCTTCGCTGCGGTTCTCGAGCAGTTCGCGGATCAGCAGCCACTCGGGCGAGCTGGTCGTGACGTCGCCGACCAGTTCGGCCAGCGAGCAGTGCAGCGCGCCGGCCACCTGCTGCAGCACCAGGATCGACGCGTTGCCGATGCCGTACTCCAGGTTGGCCAGGTGCCGCTCCGACACGTCGGCCGACAGCGCCACCGCCTTGCGCGTGAGGCCGCGTTGCGCGCGCAGATTGCGCACACGGTCGCCCAATGCCGCCAGCAACGGATTCTTGGCCTCCCCGGCCGGCGCCGCGCCGTTGCCGCCGGCGGCGCTTTCGGGCGCGGTGGCCAGCACCGCGTCTACATGCTCGTTCATGCAATTCCTCGTTCTTCGCCGGGATTGTGCGCGCTCAGGGTAAACACCATAGATGCACTATATTGCTTGACACTCATTGTCTCGATGCTTATTGTTCGGCCACAAGCAAGATACTGCACGCGCAGCATTCATGCAAGGTAGTTCATAAGTTCGAGGCCCCACGATGTCCGACCGCAACACACCCGTCACCGGCAAGGAAGCATTTCACCAGCTGATTGCCGGCCTGACCGCCGAAATCGCCGGCAAGCCGCTCGACAGCGCGCTCGACCGGTGGCTCAACGCCCACCACGGCGCGGGCAGCGCCAGCTTCGAGGCGCTGCGCCAGGCCTGCATCGGCGGCGTGGCCGAAGGCTGGCTCTGCGAGCGCGAAGGCGGCGGCATCAAGTACGGCCGCGTCTTCAAGGCCGAAGACGCGCTGCACCGCTTCTCGGTCGACGTGGTCGACATGCAGGACATCGCCGGCCCGCACCACACGCATCCCAACGGCGAGATCGACCTGATCATGCCGCTCGACAACCACCCCGCCACCTTCGACGGGCGGCCCGCGGGCTGGTGCGTCTACGGCCCGGGCACCGCGCATCGCCCGACCGTGGCCCAGGGCCGCGCACTCGTCCTGTATCTCCTGCCCGAAGGGCAGATCAAGTTCACCGTATGAAGTACTCCCCCAGGCTTGCCCACTTCATGTGGCCGCCAACCCCCTCGCCGGGGGCAACACCAGCGGCCCGGCAAAGCCGGTTCCGCGGTGTTCCCCGAATCTGCCCACGTTGAGACCCATCGAATGACCGAGCTTCTTTCCAACTACGTCGCCGGCCGCTGGCAAAGCGGCTCGGGCGCCGGCACGCCGCTGTTCGACCCGGTGCTCGGCACCGAGCTTGCGCGCGTCGACGCCACCGGCCTCGACCTGCCCGCCGCTTTTGCCTTTGCACGCGAACAGGGTGGCAATGCGCTGCGCGCCCTCACCTACCGCCAGCGCGCGGGGCTGCTCGCGGCCATCGTGAAGGTGCTGCAAGCCAACCGCGACGCTTACTACGAGATCGCCGCCGCCAACTCCGGAACCGTGAAGAACGATTCGGCGGTCGACATCGACGGCGCGATCTTCACGCTCGGCCAGTACGCGAAGTGGGGCGATGCGCTCGGCGACGTGCGTGCGCTGCGCGACGGCGAGGCCGTCAAGCTGGGCAAGGAGCCGGTGTTCCAGTCGCAGCACCTGCAGGTGCCCACGCATGGCGTGGCGCTGTTCATCAACGCCTTCAACTTCCCCTCGTGGGGCCTGTGGGAAAAGGCCGCGCCCGCGCTGCTGTCGGGCGTGCCGGTGATCGTGAAGCCCGCCACGGCCACCGCCTGGCTCACGCAGCGCATGGTGCGCGACGTGGTCGATGCGGGCGTGCTGCCCGCCGGTGCGCTGTCCATCGTCTGCGGCAGCTCTGCCGGCTTGATGGATGCGCTGCAGCCCTTCGACGTGGCCTCGTTCACCGGCTCGGCCGAGACGGCGGCGGTCATCCGTTCGCACCCCGCCGTGGCCGAACGCTCTGTGCGCGTGAACATCGAGGCCGACAGCCTCAACAGCGCCCTGCTGCTGCCCGGCGCCGCGCCCGGCAGCGAAGCCTTCAACCTGCTCGTGCGCGAAGTGGTGCGCGAGATGACGGTCAAGTCGGGCCAGAAGTGCACCGCCATCCGCCGCATCCTGGTGCCGGCCGAGTTGTACGACGCGGCGGCCGAAGCCATCGGCGCCAAGCTCGCGGGCATCACGGTCGGCAATCCGCGCAACGAGGGCGTGCGCATGGGCTCGCTGGTGAGCCGCGCGCAGCTCAACGCGGTGCGCGAAGGGCTCGACGCACTGGCCGCGCAAACCACGTTTCTGCACGACGGCCGCAACAAGCCGCTGGTCGACGCCGACCCAAGCATCGCCGCCTGCATTGGCCCCGTGCTGCTCGGCGCTCGCGATGCAGACGCGGCGCAGCGCGTGCATGACGTGGAAGTATTCGGCCCCGTCGCCACGCTGCTGCCGTACCGCGACCTCGCCCACGGCATTGCGCTGGCGCACCGCGGCCAGGGCTCGCTCGTCACCTCTCTATATGGCAGCGACGACACGGCCCTGGCGCAGGCTGCGCTCGAGGTGGCGCCGAGCCACGGCCGCGTGCACGTCATCACGCCCGAAGTGGCGCAGGCCCACACCGGCCACGGCAACGTGATGCCGATGTCGCTGCACGGCGGCCCCGGCCGCGCGGGCGGTGGTGCCGAACTGGGCGGGCTGCGCGCGCTCGATTTCTATCACCGCCGCAGCGCGGTGCAGGCGAGCCCCGGCGTCATCGCCGCGCTCGGCCTCTAGAACAAGAACACACGGCCGAAGGAGACAAGACATGACCCTGCCCACACGATTCAACTTCGCCGAGCACCTGTTCGCACTCAACCGCGGCCGCGCCGGGCGCACCGCCTACATCGACGACCGCGGCGCGCTGAGCTACGGCCAGCTCGAAGACCGCGCGCGCCGGCTGGCCGCCGCGCTGAAGGCTGCCGGCATCCGGCGCGAAGAGCGCGTGCTGCTGTTGATGCTCGACGGCAACGACTGGCCGGTGAGCTTTCTCGGCTGCCTGTATGCCGGCATCGTGCCGGTCGCCGTCAACACGCTGCTCACTCCGGACGACTACGCCTACATGCTCGACCACAGCCGCGCGCAGGCGGTGCTGGTGTCGGGCGCGCTGCTGCCGACGCTGCAGGAAGCGATGGCGCGCGGCGGCCATGAAGTGCAGGCGATGTTCGTGTCGCAGCCGACCGGCCCGCTGCCGGACAACGCGCAGGAGTTCGATGCCGCGCTCGCCGCCGCAGAGCCGCTGCCATCGCCCGTGACCACGGCCTCCGACGACCCGGGCTTCTGGCTGTATTCATCCGGCTCCACCGGCAAGCCCAAGGGCACGGTGCACACGCATGCCAACCTGTGGTGGACGGCGCAGCTGTACGGCAAGCCGGTGCTCGCGCTCACCGAAGACGACGTGTGCTTCTCGGCCGCCAAGATGTACTTCGCCTACGGCCTGGGCAATGCGCTGACCTTCCCGCTGTCGGTGGGCGCCACAGTGGTGCTGATGGCCGAGCGGCCCACGCCCGACGCCACCTTCCGCCGCTGGGTGGAACACAAGCCCACCGTCTTCTTCGGCGCGCCCACGGGCTTTGCCGGCATGCTCGCATCGCCCAGGCTGCCGGCGCGCGAGGCGGTGGCGCTGCGCATGTGCTCGTCGGCCGGCGAAGCGCTGCCCGGCGAGATCGCGCAGCGCTTCAAGGCGCAATTCGGCTGCGAGATCATCGACGGTATCGGCTCGACCGAGATGCTGCACATCTTCATCTCCAACCGGCCCGGCGACATCCGCTACGGCACCACCGGCAAGCCGGTGGACGGCTACGAAGTCGAGCTGCGCGGCGAGGACGGCCGCCCGGTGCCCGACGGCGAGGTGGGCGACCTCTACATCCGCGGCCCCAGTTCCGCGCTGATGTACTGGACCAACCGCGAAAAGTCGCGCGAGACCTTCCAGGGCGGCTGGACCAAGAGCGGCGACAAGTACACACGCGACGCCGACGGCTACTTCACCTATGCCGGGCGCAGCGACGACATGCTGAAAGTCAGCGGCATCTATGTGTCGCCCTTCGAGGTCGAGGCGACGCTGATGCAGCACCCCTCGGTGCTCGAGGCCGCCGTCATCGGCAAGGAAGACGCCGAAGGGCTGACGAAGACCAAGGCCTTCGTGGTGCTGAAGGACGGCGCCGCGGCCAGCGAGGAAGAGCTGAAGGCTTTCGTGAAGGAACGCCTTGCGCCGTACAAGTACCCGCGCTTCCTGGAGTTCGTGAGCGAGTTGCCGAAGACGGCGACGGGCAAGATTCAGCGGTTCAGGTTGCGCGAGAAGGAAAAGCAGGCGTGAGCCGCGCCTCTTTTTCTTTCTCCCTCCCCCGCTGGGGGAGGGTCGGGGTGGGGGCATCGGCCTTCGCAAGCGCACAGCCTTTGCGAGTGCCGCTTGCCCCCATCCCTGCCTTCCCCCAAAGGGGGAAGGAGCAACAGCCATGAACACCCCCCACTTCGCCACCATCGACTGGCGCGGCCGCACCGTGCAGATCGAGTGCGCCTGGATCGCCCCCGAAAAAACCGACGCCCCGCTCATCGTCTTCCTCCACGAAGGCCTCGGCTCCGTCGCCATGTGGAAGGACTTCCCCGCGCAAGTCTGCGAAGCCGCCAACGCGCGGGGCCTGGTGTTCTCGCGGCCCGGCTATGGACGCTCCACCCCGCGCGCCGACGACGAAACCTGGGACGTCGACTTCATGCACCGACAGGCGCACGAAGTTCTGCCCGCGCTCTTCACGGCGCTGAAGCTCGAAGACGAGAAGCCCTGGCTCTTCGGCCACAGCGACGGCGGTTCGATCTCGCTGCTGTATGCCTCGCGCTTTCCGGACAAGGTCGAAGGCCTGGTGGTGCTTGCGCCGCACATCTTCGTGGAAGACAAGACCGTCGCGAACATCGAGATCGCGCGCACTTCCTACCTGGGCACAGACCTGCCGAAGAAGCTCGGCCGCTACCACGACAGCGCCGACTCGGCCTTCTGGGGCTGGAACCGCATCTGGCTGCATCCGCCATTCCGCGACTGGAACATCGAGGCCGAACTCGACGCCATCCGCTGCCCCGTGCTCGCCGTGCAGGGCATCGACGACGAGTACGGCACCCTGGCGCAGATCCGCGGCATCGCGGCGCGCGCCGGTGGTAGTTGCGAGCTGCTCGAAATCCCTGAATGCGGGCATTCCCCGCATCGCGATCAACCGGATCGTGTCATCGTCGCCACCGCTTCTTTCATCACCAAAAACAGGAGACAAACACCATGACCACCATTCGCACCGCGCGCCTCGCGCTGACGGCCCTCGCTTTCGCAGCCGCCCTCTGCGGCACCGCCGGCGCCCAGGGCACGGGCAAGCTCAAGGTCGGCCTGATGCTGCCCTACAGCGGCACCTACACCGCGCTGGGCGTGGCCATCGAGAACGGCTTCAAGCTGTACGTGGACGAGCAAGGCGGCAAGCTCGCGGGCCGCGAGATCGAGTATTTCAAGGTCGACGACGAGTCCGACCCCGCCAAGGCCACCGACAACGTCAACAAGCTCATCAAGCGCGACAACGTCGACGTGATCGTCGGCACCGTGCACTCCGGCGTGGCCATGGCCATGGCCAAGGCCGCGAAGGAAAGCGGCACCGTGCTGATCGTGCCGAACGCCGGCGCCGACGCCGTGACCGGCCCGATGTGCGCGCCCAACATCTTCCGCAGCTCGTTCAGCAACTGGCAGCCGGCCTATGCGATGGGCGAAGTGGCGGCCAGGCAGCAGGGCAAGAAGAAGATCATGACGATCACCTGGAAGTACGCGGCCGGCGAAGAGTCGGTCAACGGCTTCAAGGAAGGCTTCGAGAAGAACGGCGGCAAGGTCGACAAGCAGCTCACGCTGCCCTTCCCCAACGTGGAGTTCCAGGCGCTGCTGACCGAGATCGCGGCGGCCAAGCCCGATGCGGTGTACGCCTTCTTCGCCGGCGGCGGCGCGGTGAAGTTCGTCAAGGACTACCAGGCCGCGGGCCTGAACAAGACCATTCCGCTGTACGGCCCCGGCTTCCTGACCGACGGCACGCTCGACGCGCAGGGCGAATCGGCACAAGGCATGCTGACCACGCTGCACTACGCCGACGGCCTGAACACCCCGCGCGACAACGCCTTTCGCACCGCCTATGCCAAGTCGTTCAAGCTGCAGCCCGACGTGTATGCGGTCCAAGGCTACGACGCCGCGCAGATGCTGGGCGTGGGCCTGAACGCCACCAAGGGCGACATCTCGAAGAAGGCCGAATTCGCGGCCGCGGTGGAGAAGGCGAAGATCGACAGCCCGCGCGGCGCGTTCACCGTGAGCAAGTCGCACAACCCGGTGCAGGACATCTACCTGCGCAAGGTGGACGGCAAGGAGAACAAGCTGGTGAGCACCGCGATCAAGGGCCTGGCAGACCCGGCACGCGGCTGCAGGATGTAAATAGGCTCACCCCCAGGCTTCGCGCACTTCGTGTCGCTACGCCTTCCCCCTTGCAGGGGGCGACACCTGCGGCCCGGCTAAGCCGGTTCCGCGGTGTCCCGCGCACTGCATACCCCTTAACGACTCCGCACTGAGAGAACCTCCATCGTGGATTTCGGAACCTTCCTGGTCCAGTGCCTGAACTCCGTTCAGTACGGGCTGCTGCTCTTCCTCGTGGCCTCGGGGCTGACGCTGATCTTCGGGATCATGGGCGTCATCAACCTCGCCCACGGCAGCTTCTACATGATCGGCGCGTACATGGCGTTCTCGCTCGCGCCGGTGTTCGGTGACCAGTTCCTGCTGATGCTGGTGGCCGGCGTGGTGCTGGCGGCCATCTTCGGCTACCTGCTCGAGTGGGCCTTCTTCAGCTACCTCTACCAGCGTGACCACCTGCAGCAGGTGCTGATGACCTACGGGCTCATCCTGGTGTTCGAGGAGCTTCGCTCAATCTTCGTGGGCAACGACGTGCACGGCGTGAAGGTGCCCGCCTGGCTCGACGGCAGCTTCGCGCTGGGCAGCGTCATGAGCTACCCGTGGTATCGCCTGTTCGCATCGGCCGCCTGCATCGTGCTGGCCGTGGGCCTGTACTTCGTGGTCAACCGCACGCGCCTGGGCATGATGATCCGCGCCGGCGCGAGCAACCGCGACATGGTGCGCGGCCTCGGCATCGACGTGAAGCGCTTGTACCGCATCGTGTTCGCGGCCGGCGTGGCGCTGGCCGCGCTGGCCGGAATGATCGCGGCGCCGATGTCCTCGGTGTATCCGAACATGGGCGCGAGCGTGCTCATCATCTGCTTCGTGCTGGTGGTGATCGGCGGCATCGGCTCCATCACCGGCGCACTGGTGGCTTCGCTGCTGGTGGGCTTCGTCGACACCTTCGGCAAGGTGTTCTTCGCGGACCTGAGCGGCATCGGCATCTACCTGCTGATGGCCATCGTGCTGATCTGGAAGCCCGAGGGGCTGATGGGGAGGCGGCCATGACAGCCATGAAGAAGAGCGCCTTCCTGCTGCCCGTGGCCTGCGCGATTGCCATCGGCATCGCAGGCCCGTTCATGGGCAACTATGCGTCGGACTTCGTCGTGAAGATCATGATCCTGTCGATCTTCGCGCTCAGCCTGGAGCTGCTGGTCGGCATGACCGGCCTGGTGAGCCTGGGCCATGCGGCGTTCTACGGCATCGGCGCATACGTCACCGTGCTGGCATCCGGCAGCGAGGGCGGCAACTTCGCGCTGCTGCTGCCGCTGGCCATGGGCGCGGCGGCGCTGTATGCGCTGTTCGTCGGCGCGCTGAGCCTGCGCACGCGCGGGGTGTACTTCATCATGGTGACGCTGGCCTTCGCGCAGATGGCCTTCTTCGTGTTCCACGACACCAAGGTCGGCGGCGGCAGCGACGGCATCTACATGTACGTGCGGCCCGCCATCGGCGCGCTCGACTTGGAAAACCGCATGGTTCTGTTCTACGTGGTGCTGGCCTCTCTGGTGTTCACCTACGGGCTGCTGGCGCTCATTCGGCGCTCGCGCTTAGGCGCGGCGCTGGCAGGCATCCGCGTGAACGAGCAGCGCATGCGCGCGGCCGGGTTCTCGGTGTACGGCTACAAGCTCGCGGCCTTCGTGCTGGCGGGCGCGCTGGCCGGACTCGCCGGCTTCCTGCTGGCCTCGCGCGATGGCGTAGTCAACCCGGAGCTCATGGCCTGGCACAACTCGGGCGAAGTGCTGCTGATGGTGATTCTTGGCGGCCTCGGCCATCTGCGCGGCGCGGTGATCGGCGCCATCGCGTTCACGCTGCTGAAAGAGATTTTCTCGACGCATGCCGTGATGGGCCCGCTGGCCGACCACTGGCAGCTGACGCTGGGGCTGACGATCATCGTGTTCGTGGCGCTGCTGCCGAAGGGGCTGATCGGCCTGGTGCAACGACTGTCGCCGAAGGGGGCCGCATGACCCCGCGTTTATCCCTCCCCTCCCGGGGGAGGGCCGGGGTGGGGGCACGCGGCCTCCAACGCCGCGCAGCATCAAAGGCCGCATGCCCCCATCCCAACCTTCCCCCGGAAGGGGAAGGAGCAAGACCATGAACGCACTGCTCTCCGTCGAAAAACTCACCCGCCGCTTCGGCGGCCTCACAGCCGTCAACGCCGTCACGCTCGACCTTCACGTCGGCGAAGTCCATGCCGTGATCGGCACCAACGGCGCCGGCAAGTCGACGCTCATCAACATGCTCTCCGGCGAGATCGAAGCCTCCGAAGGCCGCATCGCGCTAGACGGCGTGGACATCACCGGCCGTGCCCAGTCGAAGCGCGCGCGCGACGGCGTGGGCCGCAGCTACCAGCGCACGACCATCTTCCCGGAGTTCAGCGTGCACGAGAACTGCCGGCTCGCCGCGCAGGCCGCCACGCCGAAGCCATGGGCGTTCTGGCAATCGTCGCAAAGCTGCGCCGCCAGCACCGCATCGGCCGACGCCGCACTGGAAGCGGCGGGCCTGGCCCACGAGGCGCACCGCATTGCCGGCACCATGAGCCACGGCGCGCAGCGCCAGCTCGAAGTGGCCATGTGCCTGGCCACCAAGCCGCGCGTGCTGCTGCTCGACGAACCGCTCGCCGGCATGGGCGCAGAGGAAACCGACCGCATGCTCACGCTGCTGGCGCGGCTGAAGGCCACGCATGCCATCCTGCTGGTGGAGCACGACATGGACGCGGTGTTCCGCATTGCCGACCGCATCACGGTGATGGTGAACGGCACGGTCATCGCCACGGGCAACCCCAAGGAGATCCGCGAGAACCCCGAGGTGCGCACCGCCTATCTCGGCGAGGAACAACACTGATGCTGATCGTCCGCGACCTCAACACCTGCTACGGCAACAGCCACATCCTGCGCGGCGTGCACGCCGGCATTCCGGCAGCCACCTCGGTCGGCCTGCTCGGGCGCAACGGCATGGGCAAGACCACGCTGATCCGCACGATGATGGGTTACGTGCGCCCCGCTTCGGGCGAAGTGCAGGTCGACGGCCGCACCGTCACCGGCCTGCCGCCCGAGAAGATGGCGCGCTTGGGGCTAGGCTACGTGCCCGAAGGGCGCGGCATTTTCCCCAACCTGTCGGTGCGCGAGAACCTCGTGATGAGCGAGCGCGCCGGCATCGACGGCCGCCGCGAATGGACCTTCGACCGCGTCATGGCGACCTTCCCGCGCCTGTCGGAGCGGCTGTCGCACGGCGGCCAGCAGCTGTCGGGCGGCGAGCAGCAGATGCTGTCGATCGGCCGCGCGCTCATGACCAATCCGCGCCTGCTGATCCTCGACGAAGCCACCGAAGGCCTCGCGCCGCTGATCGTGGCGGAGATCTGGCGCGTGATCGGCGAGATCCGCGCCACCGGCATCGCCACGCTGATCGTCGACCGCGACTACCGCAAGGTGCTGGCCCACACCGACTTGGCCGTCGTGATGGAGAAGGGGCAGATCGTGCGGCACGGGGCGTCGGCGGATCTGCTGGCGCAGCCGCATGCGCTGGAGGAACTGCTGGGGGTGTGAAGCCCGGCCCCGATCCCTTGCGTTGTGAGAGGGAGTAACACGTCCGTTCCACCGGGTTTCACCTCTCTACTGCGACAGTGCGACAGCCGAATGATGTGCGGCTGCCCACCCAGGCACAGCGAGGTTGAGCATGGCTTCCCTGCAATCGCGTCACATCGACAACGTCTACTCCATCGCCACCGGCGCGGCGCTGGCCGATCCGGCGCAGAGCCTGGTCCACAAGTCGTGGGCGCGCTGCGTGCGCGACCATGGGCTCGATCCGTCGAAGCCGAGCCCCGCGCGCATCCTTCCCGCACAGGAGGTGCGTGCGCACCAGCAGCAGCTCGAACACTTCCTGCGCGCCGCCCGCGCGGGCATGGAAGACATCTACCGCCGCGTGGCCGACCTCGGCTACATGGTGCTGCTGACGGACGCCGAGGGCATCACCGTCGACTACATCGGCCACCCCGCCTGGGACGACCAGCTGCGCAAGGCCGGCCTGTACCTGGGCGCCGACTGGAACGAGGCCCACGCCGGCACCTGCGGCGTGGGCACCTGCCTGGTCGAGCGCCAGCCGATGACCTGCCACCAGACCGAGCACTTCGACGCCACGCACATCGCGCTCACCTGCACCACCGCGCCGCTGTTCGACCACAGCGGCAAGCTCACGGCCATCCTCGACGTGTCGGCGCTGCGTTCCCCAGAGGCGCGCGAGAGCCAGCATCTGGTTCGCCACCTGGTGTCGATGTACGCGCGGATGATCGAGGACGCCGATTTCCTGCGCCACTTCCGCGGCCACTGGATCCTGCGGCTGGGCAGCGCCTACGGGCTGGTCGACGTGGCGGGCGAGGTGATGCTGGCCTTCGACGATGCCGGCACGCTGGCGGGTGCCAACGGCGGTGCGCGGCAGGCCTTTGCGGGGCAAGCGCTGAGCGGCGCGGTGTCGGAACTGCTGCACATGCCGATGGATGCGATCTGGCGCATCGGCAACGGCGGTGCGGCGTCGGCACTGATGCCCTTCGCGCACACGGTGCTGCTGCCGGGCGGGGGCGAATATCACGCGTCGCTGATCGCGCCGCGCGTGCGCAAGGTGTCGGCACCGGCAACCGCCGCGCCAGGCGGGCGACCGTCCGACCGCCTGCCGCCGCTGGAGCGCATCGCGGGCGACGACCCCGCGATGCAGAAGCTGCTCGCCCAGGCGCGCCGGCTGGTGGACCGCGGCATCCATGTACTGGTCGAAGGCGAGACCGGCAGCGGCAAGGAAGTGCTTGCGCGTGCGCTTCACGGCGCGAGCAGCCGCGCGGCGATGCCCTTCGTGGCGGTGAACTGCGCGGCCATTCCCGATTCGCTGATCGAGAGCGAGTTGTTCGGCTACACGCCCGGCAGCTTCACGGGCGGCCGCGCCAAGGGCATGAAGGGACTGATCGCGCAGGCCGACAGGGGCACGCTGTTCCTCGACGAAATCGGCGACATGCCGATGGCGCTGCAGACGCGGCTGTTGCGCGTGCTGTCCGAAGGCGAGGTACTGCCGCTGGGGGCCGAATCGCCGCAGCGGGTCGACATTGCGGTGGTCGCGGCCACGCACCGGCATCTGCCTGACCTGGTGGCGTCGGGGCGGTTCCGCGAAGACTTGTATTACCGGCTTTGCGGCGCGGTGCTGAAGCTGCCGCCGCTGCGCGAGCGCGGCGACATGCGCTACCTGATCGAGGGGATGTTCAATGAGGAAGCCGCGGCGATGTCTTCGCCGGCGCGGCTGTCGGAAGAGGCGATGCGGCAGCTGCTCGCGCATGACTGGCCGGGGAATCTGCGGGAGTTGCGCAATGTGTTGCGGCTGGCGCTGGCCTTGTGCATCGAGGGGAAGGTTGGTGTGGACGATCTTCAGCTACCTGCGCGCAACGCAAGCGCTGGGACTGCGGCCACGCACACAGCCGGAGCCAGCGAGGTTGCCAGCGCAGACCACCTGCTCGACCTGCTGAAACGCCATCGCTGGCATGTGTCACTTGCCGCGGACGAACTGGGCGTCTGCCGGGCGACGGTCTACCGGCACATGAAACGCCACGGCATCACGCCGCCGCGGCGCCTGTAGCAGCCGCGACGACTGTCGCGCGATGCGTGCGACAGATGCGACAAAACCGCCCGCAACCCATTGATTTGTCGTCGTGCCGCCCAAGGCACGAAAGCTGCGCAATGAACACCGCGCCTCGCAGCGCATTCATTCATCAACGACGCTCCGGAGACATTCAATGACAGACCCGACCCTCAGCTCGAGCGGCCCCACCCGGGCCGCTTCCCAATGGCTCGCCGACTTCGCCGCCGCGCTTGCGCAGGGCGACATCGACACAGCCGTCGCGCTCTTCGAGCCCGACAGCTTCTGGCGCGACCTCGTCGCCTTCACCTGGAACATCCGCACGCAGGAAGGGCCGGCCGCCATCCGCGCAATGCTGCAGGCGCGGCTGGCCGACACGCAGCCCACGGCCTTCGCCTTGGAGGGCGAAGCGACCGAGGCCGACGGCGTGGTCGATGCGTGGTTCACCTTCGAGACGCGCGTGGCGCGCGGCCGTGGCCACTTGCGGCTTCGCAACGGCAAGGCCTGGACGCTGCTCACCACCATGACCGAGCTGAAGGGCTTCGAGGAAAAGACGGGGGACAACCGCGTCAAGGGCGCGGAGCACGGCGTGCACAAGGGCCGCAAGAACTGGCTCGAGAAGCGCCGCGACGAAGAGGCTGCGCTGGGCTACACCGAGCAGCCCGAGGTGGTGATCATCGGCGGCGGCCAGGGCGGCATCGCGCTCGGGGCGCGGCTGCGCCGGCTGGGCGTGCCGACCATCATCGTGGAGCGCAACGCGAAGGCTGGCGACTCCTGGCGCAAGCGCTACAAGTCGCTGTGCCTGCATGACCCGGTCTGGTACGACCACCTGCCCTACATGCCCTTCCCCGACGACTGGCCGGTGTTCGCGCCCAAGGACAAGATCGGCGACTGGCTGGAGATGTACACCAAGATCATGGAGCTGAACTACTGGAGCTCCACCACCGCGAAGAAGGCGCGCTACGACGAGGCCACGCAGCGCTGGGAAGTGACTGTGGAGCGCGAAGGCAAGCCGGTGGTGCTGCGGCCGAAGCAGCTGGTGTTCGCACTCGGCGTGTCGGGTTATCCGAACGTGCCGAAGGTGGCGGGCGCGGAGAACTTCAAGGGCGACCAGCATCACTCCAGCCAGCATCCGGGGCCCGAGGCCTACGCGGGCAAGAAGTGCGTGGTGCTGGGCTCGAACAATTCGGCGCACGACATCTGCGCGGCGCTGTGGGAGCACGGCGCCGACGTGACGATGATCCAGCGCTCGTCCACGCACATCGCGCCTTCACAGTCGCTGATGGAACTGGCGCTGGGCGGGCTCTACTCCGAGCAGGCGGTGAAGAACGGCATCGACCACCACAAGGGCGACCTGATCTTCGCGTCGGTGCCCTACAGGATCATGCACACCTTCCACATCCCGGTGTACGAGGAGATGAAGAAGCGCGACGCCGGCCTGTACGCGCGCCTGGAGAAGGCGGGCTTCCTGCTGGACTTCGGTGTCGACGGCTCGGGCCTGTTCATGAAGTACCTGCGGCGCGGCTCGGGCTACTACATCGACGTGGGCGCCTCGGAGCTGGTGGCCAACGGCAGCATCCACCTGAAGAGCGGCGTGAACATCGAGCGGGTGAACGAACACTCGGTGACGCTGACCGATGGCACCGAGCTGCCGGCCGACCTGCTGGTGTACGCCACCGGCTACGGCTCGATGAACGGCTGGCTCGCCGACCTGATTTCGCCGGAGATCGCCGACAAGGTCGGCAAATGCTGGGGCCTGGGCTCCGATACGCCCAAGGATCCGGGCCCATGGGAAGGCGAGCTGCGCAACATGTGGAAGCCGACGCAGGTCGACAACCTGTGGTTCCACGGCGGCAACCTGCACCAGTCGCGGCACTACTCGCAGTTCCTGGCGCTGCAGCTGAAGGCGCGCATGGAAGGGATCGACACGCCGGTGTACGAGCGGGCGCCGTCGTACCACACGCGCTGAGTTGGTGTTGTCCCCTCTCCCGCTTGCGGGCGAGAGAGCCAAGCCATCATTCGCTGATGAACCGCCGCAGCCCTTCAAGATCGGTCACGGTAATGCCGCCGTACTCGATGCGAAGAAAGCCCGCCTCCTTCAGCCGGTTCAGCGCCGCGTTGCAGCGCTGGCGCGACACGCCCGACAGGTTCGCAATCTCCTCCTGCGAGGTCTGCAGGTGAGGCTCGCTGCCCGGGTGCAGCCACGGGTGGAACAGCCCGGCCAGCGCGCGCGCCACCTGGCTGTCGGCATCGAGCAGCCGGTGCGCCGCATAGCTGCCCATGAACCAGTGCAGCCGTTCGTTGATCTGCTGCAGCAGGAAATGGTCGAAGCCGCGCTGCGTGCGGTGCAGCCACTCGAAGGTCTCCAGCGGCAGCTGCGCCACGCGGCTGGGCCGCAGCGCAATGATGTCGGCCGAACGCGGCAGCGCGCGCAGCAGCGTGCCCTCGCCGAACCAGCTGCCCACCGACAGCCCGCCCAGCGTCACCGAGCGCCCGTCGCTCGAGGTGATCGACCACTTGAGCAGCCCTTCGAGCGTGCCGTACCAGTGCGCCGGCGTGTCGCCGCGCCGGCACAGCGCGGCACCGGGCGCCACCTCGACCTCGCGCATCTCGTCGAGCACACGCTCGCCCGCGGCCACGTCGAGCAGCGGGAACCAGGCCGAGCCTTGCAGCAGCTGGGGGATGGTCAGCGATGCCGCCTTGATGGCCGGCTTCGTGGTGGGCATGAAATGAAAGCTCCTGCGCGGACGGACCGCGCCTCGTAAACCCTGATCCCAAATGTCATCGCAATGACTGCCCGGGCGACGGCAGCCAAAAATAATAGCGCGCTTCCCACAGGAGAAATCGCATGTCGAAGCGCAAAGTGATCGTGACCATCGCCCCCACCGGCGGCATGGCGCACAAGTCGCAGAACCCCCACCTCCCCACCCAGCCCGCGGAGATTGCCGCCGACGTGCTGCGCTGCTGGAACGCCGGCGCCAGCGTGGTGGCCATCCACGCCCGCCGCCCCGACGACGGCGCCACATGCAATGCCGACGTGTACCGCGACATCAACAGCCGCATCCGCGCGGGCGGCAGCGACATCGTCATCAACAACTCCACCGGCGGCGGCGTGCACGGCGACATGGTGAAGCCGCTGGCCGGCGACCGCTGGGAGATTGCCTGGGAAGAACGCATCAAGGGCATGGATGCCGGCGCCGAGATGTGCACGCTCGACGCGACCACGCTCAACCTGAGCTTCGAAGGCAAGCAGATCCTGATGGACACGCCCATCACCCGGGGCCGCGAGCTGGCCGCCGGCATGAAGGCGCGCGGCATCAAGCCCGAGTGGGAGGTGTTCAGCCCCACGCACATCCTGCAGGACACGACCACGCTTATCAACGAAGGCCACGACGACGAGCCCTACTTCATCAACCTGGTGATGAACGTGCACCGCAACTTCCAGAACGCGATGCCGTACTCGCCGCGCTTCCTGCAGATGATGGTCGACACCCTGCCCAAGGGCAGCATCTTCTGCGTGAGCGGCATCGGCCCCTCGCAGCTCGAAGCCAACGTGGCGGCGCTGCTGCTGGGCGGCCATGCGCGCGTGGGCCTGGAAGACAACCTCTACTTCCGCCAGGGCGAGCTGGCCACCAACGTGCAGCTCACCGAACGCATCGTGCGGGTGATCCGCGAGCTCGACATGGAAGTGGCCACTCCGGCAGAGGCACGCCAGATGATGGGCCTGCCGCGCACAGGCACGCCGCGGCCCGAGTTCGCATTGGGCTGAACCGGCACTCACAAGAACAACGAACGGAGACAAGAGCACATGAACACATCCCGCACAGCACTGGCCCTGGCGCTCGGCACCGCGTTCGCCGCGAGCGCCTCGGCCCAGGTGTCCGACGACGTGATCCGCATCGGCTTCATCAGCGACATGTCGGGCATCTACCGCGACTACGACGGTCCGGCCGGCGCCGAGGCCATCCGCATGGCCATCGCGGACATGGGAGGCGCCATCGGCGGCAAGAAGATCGAGCTGGTCACGGCCGACCACCAGAACAAGCCCGACATCGCCGCCGCCAAGGCACGCGAATGGTTCGACGTGCAGAAGGTCGACATGCTGATCGGCGGCGTCAACTCGGGTGCGGCCATTGCCATGGCCGGCGTGGCGGCGGACAAGAAGAAGCCGTACTTCGTGGTGGGCTCGGGTGCGTCGAGCCTCACCAACGAGTACTGCTCGCCCTACACGGTGCACTACGCCTACGACACGGTGGCCATGGCCCGCGGCACGGCAAGCGCGGTGGTCAAGGCCGGCGGCAAGAGCTGGTACTTCGTGGCGGCCGACTACGCTTTCGGCGCGGCGCTGCAGAACGACGCGACCAAGACCGTGCTGGCCAGCGGCGGCACGGTGGCGGGTTCGGTCAAGCACCCGCTGGGCGCGAGCGATTTCTCGTCCTTCATGCTGCAGGCACAGAACTCGAAGGCGCAGGTGCTGGCTCTCGCCAACGCGGGCGGCGACACGGTGAACGCCATCAAATCGGCGGCGGAGTTCGGCCTTGGCAAGAACATGTTGCTGGCGGGCATGATCATCACCATCAACGACGTGCATGCGCTGGGCCTGAAGACATCGCAGGGCATGTACCTCACCGACAGCTGGTACTGGAACCAGAGCCCCGAGTCGCGCGAGTGGTCGCGCCGCTTCTTCGACAAGCACAAGCGCATGCCCTCCTCTTTCCATGCCGGTGACTACTCTGCCGCGCTGCAGTACCTGCAGGCGGTGAAGGCCGCGGGCAGCGACGATGCCGACAAGGTGATGGCGCAACTGCGCAAGACGAAGTTCAACGACATGTTCGTCAAGGGCGGCTGGCTGCGCGACGACGGGCTGATGGTGCACGACATGCACCTGATGCAGGTGAAGACACCGGCCGAGTCGAAGGAGCCGTGGGACTATTACAAGGTGGTCGAGCCGATCCGCGGCGAGGCCGCATGGACGACCAAGGCGGAGAGCCGCTGCACGCGGTGGAAATCGACATGAGCACATTCCTGGACGTGAAGCGCGCGGCGGTGGTCGGCACCGGCGTGATCGGTGCAAGCTGGGCCGCGTACTTTCTGGCGCATGGCCTGGACGTGAACGCGACCGATCCGTCGCCCGGTGCCGAAGAGCGGCTGCGCGCGGCGGTGGCGCAGCACTGGCCCACGCTGGAGCGCTTCGGCCTGGCGCCGGGTGCTTCGGTCGACCGGCTGCGCTTTCACGACAGCCTGGAAGACGCCGTGTCGGTGGCCGACTTCGTGCAGGAGAACGGCCCCGAGCGCATGGATTTCAAGATCGACCTGTTCCGCCGCATGGACGCAGCGGCGCCGCCGGAGACCATCCTTGCGTCGAGTTCATCGGGCCTGGCGATCAGCGGCGTGCAGTCGGGCTGCGCGCATCCGCAGCGCGTGGTGCTGGGGCATCCGTTCAACCCGCCACACCTGATTCCGCTGGTGGAGGTGATCGGCGGCGAGCAAACTTCGGCCGAGGCCATCGAACGCACGATGGCGTTCTATGCGGCCATCGGCAAGCGGCCGATCCACGTGAAGCGCGAGGTCAAGGGCCACATCGCGAACCGGTTGCAGGCTGCGTTGTGGCGTGAGGCCTTTCACCTGGTCAATGAAGGCGTGGCGAGCGTGGCCGACATCGACACGGCCATTGCGCACGGCCCCGGCTTGCGCTGGGCGGTGATGGGACCGTTCATGAACCTGCACCTGTCGGGTGGCGCGGGCGGCATCGAGCATGTGCTGGCGCATCTGGGCGGCCCGATCGAGGACTGGTGGAAGGACCTGGGCGCGCCGTCGATGACGGCGGAGCTGAAGCAGAAGGTGAAGGAAGGTGTGGACGAGGAGCTGGGCCAGCGCCGCACGGCGGACCTCGAAGCGGCGCGCGACACCCTGCTGTTGAACCTGATTCGCGCGAAGGCCGATAGCGGCAAGCTTGAATAGGTCGAGGCCTTGCTTGGCTCTTGTCGTGCTGTGAGCGGCTTGTTCGGGGCGCGCTCACGCCGACGGGGGACATTCGCGGAGGGGAGTACCCGGTGCCCTGTGCACGCACCCCGAACAAAACCCGGAACAAAAAAATGACCGACTTCCTCAACGACGAAAACCTGATCGCCCCACCCCGCACGGTACGCATCGACTTCGACGACGGCTCGTTCGCGCTGCGCTCGCCGGTGGCGCTGAAGCCCTATGCGCGCTGTATCGGTGAATGGATAGAACGCTGGGCGCGCGAGACACCCGACGCGCTGGCGCTTGCAGAGCGCGACGAAACCGGCGAAGGCTGGCGCAAGCTCGACTACCGTGCATTGCGACAGGCCGTGGGCTCCGTCGCGCAGGCGCTGCTCGACATGAAGCTGCCGGCAACCCAACCGGTCGTGATCCTCTCGGACAACGCCATCGACCATGCGGTGCTGATGCTCGCGGCCATGCACGTGGGCCGCACCGCTTGCTCGCTCTCCAGCGCCTACTCGCGCATGGCCAAAGAACCGTCGCGGCTGCACGGCATGCTGCAGGCGCTGAAGCCGGCACTCATCTATGCATCGGACGCCAGGGTCTATGGCGGCTCGCTCGCTGGCTGCGGCTTGGATGCGGTCACGGTGTTCAGCCGCAATGCCGATGCGCATCCGGGCTCGATCGCGTTCGAACAGTTGCTCGCGGTGCAGGAAACACCCGCCGTCATGCAGGCCTTCGCCAATGTGCTGCCCGACACGCACGCCAAGTACCTGCTGACCTCCGGCTCCACCGGCAAGCCCAAGGTGGTCATCAACACGCACCGCATGCTGTGCGCCAACCAGCAGATGATGGCGCAGACCTGGCGCTTCCTCGCGCAAGAGACGCCGGTGCTGGTCGACTGGCTGCCCTGGAGCCACACCTTCGGCGGCAACCACAACCTGCACATGGTGCTGTGCCACGGCGGCGCGCTCCATATCGACGAGGGCCGGCCCGCGCCGGGCCTGATCGATAAGACCTTGCACAACCTGCGCGAGGTGAAGCCCACGCTGCTTTTCAACGTGCCGCGCGGCTTCGACATGCTGCTGCCTTTTCTCGAAGCCGACGACGCGCTGGCGGCCGAGGTTTTCTCGCGGCTGCGGCTCGCGTTCTACGCGGCGGCGGCGCTCGCGCCTTCCACATGGCAGCGGCTCGAAGCCGTGGCGAAGCGCGTGCGGCCCACGCGGCCGTTGTGGCTCACCACCTCGTGGGGCGCGACGGAGACTTCGCCCGCCATCACCTCCGCACACTGGAAGCTCGACGGGGCCGGCTGCATCGGCGCGCCGCTGCCTGGGCTGGAGCTGAAGTTCGTGCCCAACGGCGAGAAGCTGGAGATGCGCGTCAAGGGTGTCTCGGTGTTCCCCGGCTATCGCGACGCGCCGCGTGAAACCGCCGATGCCTTCGACGCAGAAGGCTACTACCGCATCGGCGACGCCGGCTATCTCGCGAACCCGGCGCAGCCCGCGCACGGCGTGATCTTCAACGGCCGCGTGGCGGAAGACTTCAAGCTCTCCAGCGGCACTTGGGTGTCGGTGGGCACGCTGCGCGTGAAGCTGGTGTCGATGCTCGCGCCGCATGCGCAGGACGTGGTGCTCACAGGCCACGACCGCGACGAGATCGGCATGCTGGTATTCGCGAGCCCGCAAGGCGCCGCGCTGCCGCCGGAGGCCATGGGCGAGCGCATCGCCGGCGTACTGCGTTCGCTGCGCGACGAGGGCGCGGGCTCCTCGCAGTGCCCGGCCTGCGCGCTGGTGCTGGCGGAGCCGCCGAGCCTCGATGCGGGCGAGATCACCGACAAGGGCTACATCAACCAGCGCGCGGTGCTGACGCGGCGCGCGGCCGAGGTGGAACGGCTGCACGCTCGCGTACCTGCGGGCGATACGCAGGTGGTACGGCTCGACGCCTGATTGCCCGGCGAGGGCCGGCAAATGCTCAGGCCTGCTCGAACAGCTCCAGCAGCGTGTTCTTCAGCCAGCGGTGCAGCCCCGAGGTCTCGTTGCGCTGGTGCCAGAACAGCTCGATGATGCGCGGCGGCGCCTCCAGCGGCACGGGCAGCTTGCGCAAGCCGGTCAGGCGCGGAGGCTCGAACTTCTCGGACCATGGCAGCACCGCGATCAGGTCGGAGCGGCGCACCACTTCGTATGCCGCGCCGTAGTGGTTCACCGTTGCGACCAGGTTGCGCTGCAGTCCCCGGCTGCGCAGGAACAGGTCGTAGGTCGGCGTGGTCTTGCCGACCAGGCTCACATCCACATGGCGTGCGGCAAGAAACTTCTTCAGCGGAATCCTTTCGGCGCGCGCCAACGGATGGCCGGCACGCATGATGCAGACGAAATCGGGCGACCACAGCGCCCGTGACTTGAGGAACGCCGGCCGCCGCACTTCCTCGTTGTAGACGCTGATCGCGAAATCGGCCTTGTTGTCGGCCAGCACCGGGCCGAAGTCGACCAGCGTGTTCGGAATGGCATGGACCTGCATCGAAGGTGCGACCTTGCCCAGCCTTTGCGCCAGCCGCGGCACCACGATGGAGGCCACGTAGTCGGACATGGCGATGCTCACGCTCGCGGTGCTGCGCAGCGCGTCGAACTGCTCGACATCCATCGTCGCGCGGATCGCGTGCAGCGACTGAGACAGCGGCTCCCACAGGTCGATGGCGCGCCGCGTCGGGTTGACGCCCACGCCGCTGCGCACGAAGAGCGGATCGTCGAAGGTGTCGCGCAGCCGGCGCAGCGCGTTGCTGACCGCGGGCTGCGTCAATGACAGCTTGCTGGCCGCGCGCGTGACGTTGCCCTCGGTCATGAGGGCCTCGAACACCTTCAGCAGGTTGAGGTCGGCATTGCGGTAGTTCATCGCGCGTCCTCTCCATCCATTCATTCACTGGATCAATAAACACAATCACGCATATAAATTTGTCGTGATATCCCTCCCGATCCTACGATCTGCCGCTTCTCTGCACCACCGAAGTCGAGGGATTCACATGACCATGCTGTCGGCCCGCATCGAGCGCCTGCCGTTCTCCGGTTTCCATCGGCGCCTGCTCCTCATGGGAGGACTGGGCTACACCTTCGACGCAATGGACGCCGCGGTGATCGCCTTCGTGCTGCCGGTGCTGCGCACCGAATGGGGGCTCAGCAGCGTGCAGATCGGCGTGCTGGCCAGCGCGAACTTCATCGGCTTCTTCTTCGGTGCGCTCGCATCCGGCACCTGCGGCGACCTGTTCGGGCGGCGCGTGGTGATGATGTCGGCGCTGGCGATCTACTGCGTGGCGTCGCTCTTCAGCGGCATGGTCGACAGCTGGACGGTGTTCCTCGGGCTGCGCATCGTGGCCGGCTTCGGCGCCGGCGCCGAAAGCGCGATCATCGCGCCCTATCTGTCGGAGTTCGTGGCGCGCCGCTACCGGGGCACCTTCACCGGCGCGCTGGCGGGCTTCTTCTCGTTCGGCTTCGTGGCGGCGGCGCTGCTGGGCTACTTCATCGTGCCGGCGCACCCGCAAGGATGGCGCATCGTCATCTTCATCACCGCGATGCCGGTGCTGCTGCTGCTGTGGTGGCGCCGCGCGCTTCCCGAGTCGCCGCGCTGGCTGGAAAGCCAGGGGCGGCAGGCCGAGGCCGGGACCATCGTGGACGCCATGGAGGCCGACGCCGCGCAGCGCGGCCTTGCGCTGCCCGCGCTCAACGCGGAAGACGTGGCCGCGCCGCCGCCCAGCAACAGCCGCGGCAGCCTGCTGAAGAACTACGCCACGCTGGTCTCCGCCAAGCTCATCCGCATCAGCACCATGACCTGGCTGATGTGGCTGGCGATCACCTTCAGCTACTACTCGTTCTTCACCTGGATTCCGAGCCTGTTGATCCAGAACGGCATGACCATCACCAAGAGCTTCGGCTACTCGCTGGTGATCTACCTCGCGCAGATTCCGGGCTACTTCTCGGCCGCGTGGCTCAACGAGAAGATCGGCCGGCAGGCCACCATCGTGAGCTACATGCTGCTGGGCGGGCTCTCCGCGCTGGGCCTGGCCTTCACGCACAGCGACGGGCAGATCATGGCGGCGGGCGTGCTGCTGTCCTTCTTCATGAACGGCACCTATGCGGGCGTCTACGCCTACACGCCGGAGGTTTTTCCGACGCAGGTGCGCGCGACCGGCTCCGGCCTGGCGTCGGCCATCGGGCGCATCGGCGGCATCACGGCGCCGATCCTGGTCGGCTTCATCTATCCGGCGCTGGGCTTCGCGGGTGTGTTCGGCATGACGACGGCGGTGCTGCTGCTGGGCGCGGCGGCCGTCACCTTCATGGGCATCCCGACGCGCGGCCGGTCGCTGGAAGACATTGCGGCAGCCGAACTTTCCTGACTCGGAGCCTCCATGCAACCCAAGCTTCTCGATGAATCGCTGTCGGCCGTCGCGCGCGCGCACGCCGACACGCAACAACCCCAGGCCACCTTCGACGCACTCGAGAAGGCGGTGGCCGCGACCATCGGCCACAGGCTCTTCACCATCCTGGTGCACCACCGCGAGGCGCGCGAGTCGGAACGCATCTACACCAACATGCGCGAGGCCTACCCGGTGGGCGGGCGCAAGCCGATCACCGATTCGCCGTGGATGCAGCAGGTGATGCAGCGCGGCCTGCCCTACATCGGCCGCAATGCCGACGACCTGCGCGACGTGTTCTACGACCACGAACTCATCGTTTCGCTGGGCTGCCGCAGCGTGCTGAACATTCCGCTGCGCTGGCGCGGCGAGACGCTGGGCACTCTCAACATGCTGCACGAGGAAAACTGGTACGACACCGGGCACGTCGAACTCGCGCGCGTGTTCGCGCAACTGGCGCTGCCGGCCGTGATGGCGCAACAGACCAAGGAGTCCATGGCATGACGAACACTGTGCTTTTCAGGAACGCCAACCTGCTCGACCCGCAGCGCCCCGAATTGCTGGAAGACCACCACGTCCTGGTCGAAGACGGCGTGGTCCGCGAGGTCTCCGACAAGCCGATCAGCAGCAGCGCCTCGGCGCGCACGATCGACGTGAAGGGCAAGACGGTGATGCCCGGCCTCATCGACCTGCACGTGCATGTGATCGCGGTGGAGCTCAATCTTTCTCGCCAGGTGCATATGCCCAACGTGCTCATCACGCTGCGCAGCGTGCCCATGCTGCGCGGCATGCTGCGCCGTGGCTTCACCACGGTGCGCGACGCGGGCGGCGCGGGCTTCGCGTTCAAGCAGGCGGTGGAATCGGGGCTGGCCCAAGGGCCTCGCCTGTTCGTCTCCGGCCGCGCGCTGAGCCAGACCGGCGGGCACGGCGACATGCGCGCGCGCTCCGACTACCTGATGAGCAACGACGGAGCGTGTGCCACCTGCGTGCGCGTCGGTGCGCTGGCGCGCGTGGTCGACGGCGTGGACGCGGTGCGCCGTGCCGTCCGCGAAGAGCTGCAGATGGGCGCGGACCAGATCAAGATCATGGCCTCCGGCGGCGTGGCCTCGCCGACCGACCCGGTGGGCGCCTTCGGCTACAGCGAGGACGAGATCCGCGCCATCGTCGAAGAGGCTCGCGGGCGCGGCACCTATGTGATGGCGCATGCCTACACCGCCGAAGCCATCGCGCGGGCCGTGCGCTGCGGCGTGCGCACCATCGAGCATGGCAACCTTGTCGACGCCCCCACGGCCGAACTAATGGCGCAGCTCGGTGCCTACGTAGTGCCAACGCTCGTCACCTATGACGCACTGGCCAACGAGGGCGAGAGCTTCGGGCTGCCGACGGAAAGCGTGGCCAAGGTGGCCAGCGTGCGCGAGGCCGGCCTGCGCTCGCTGGAAATCTACAAGGCGGCCGGCGTGAAGATGGGCTACGGCTCCGACCTGCTGGGCGAATCGCAGCGCCTGCAGAGCGACGAGTTCCGCCTGCGCGCCGAGGTGCTGTCGCCGGCCGAAGCCATTGCCAGCGCAACGACGGTCGCGGCCGAGGTGCTGGGCATGAGCGACCGCCTTGGCCGGTTGGTGCCGGGCGCGCTGGCCGACATCCTGGTGGTGGACGGCAACCCGCTGCGCGACGTCGGCTGCCTGCTGGGCCAGGGCGAGCGCATTCCGCTGGTCATGAAGGAAGGCGTGGTGCAGTTCGACGAACTGGGCACCGTCCACTGAAGGGCTACGGCAGCGCCAGCCACTTGCGCCAGAGGACCAGTGCCTTGTCCTGGTAGCGGCGGGTGGCGGCGAGCAGCTCGGCGCGCGGCTCGGGCGACATGAGTTCGGCCGGCAGCAGCGGATCGCGGATGAGGTGCGCGATCACGGCGCGCCCCAGCAGCAGCGACTCGCGCGTCGCCACTTCGAGCCTCTGGGTGCGCAGCCGCTTCTCGCTGCGTTCCAGGCCCGTCTGCAGGCGGCGGCAATCGGCCGTCAGGACGCGCACGTTCCACAGCTTGCGCGCGGCGGCCTGCGCGGCATCGTCCAGGTCGGCCAGCCGGAACACCAGCGCGCTGGACGAGAGCCCCAGGGCCGCAAGCTGCACACGCTCGCCCTCCAGCCCGCCCGCGAGGTTGTCGGGGCGGATGTGCAGCCCCGGCCGCAGCGCCGCAAAGCCGCGCAGCGACAGCGCCAGGGCGTGGTGGCGCCAGGCCGTCTTGTCGGCGCGCGGCACGCCGGCGTCATGCACGGCGAGCCAGTCACCGTGCCATGCGACGGTCTGCGCCTGCTTGTGCCGCCAGTCATCGACTGCGCGCGACAGCGCAGGGCCCTTGCGGTTGATCGCGTAGCTGCCTCGCTCGCCGCGCGCGATCTTGCCCTCGGCCGCGAGCCGCGTGAGGCCCACGCGCAGCGTCGACTCGCCGATGCCCATGAGCTCGCCCGCGCGGCACAGCGCCTGCGAACTCAGCGTGCCGCCGTCGGCCACCAGCAGGTCGAGGATCAGCTCCGGCGCGCTGGGGATGGCCACCGGCACATTACATACTTTGTCCATAATTGCGAAAGAGAGAAATATTTCCTAGGATGCAGCCGAGCGATCGCTAATGTAATTTAGCCCGAAAGGATGCACACATGGCCATGCAGTACGTGACGTACGACGTGGACCGCACGGTCTGCACCATCACGCTGAACCGCCCGGAAAAGCGCAACGCGGTCGACGGTGTCGTGGCCGCCGAACTGCACCAGGCCTTCGAGCGCTTCGAGGCCGACGACGCGCTGCGCGTCGCGGTGCTGACCGGCGCGGGCGGCAACTTCTGCGCAGGCGCCGACCTCTCGGCCGTGGGCGACCCGGCCCGGCGCAACGAGCTCGACCCCGAAGGCGGCGGCAGCGGGCCGATGGGGCCGACGCGCATGGCGCTGTCGAAGCCGCTCATCGCGGCGGTGAACGGCTATGCGGTGGCGGGCGGCCTCGAACTCGCGCTGCTGGCCGATCTGCGCGTGGCCGACGACGACGCGGTGTTCGGCGTGTTCTGCCGCCGCTGGGGCGTGCCGCTGATCGACGGCGGCACGGTTCGGCTGCCGCGCATCGTGGGCATGGGGCGGGCGCTCGACATGATTCTTTCGGGCCGTCCGGTGGGCGCGGCCGAGGCGCTGGCGATGGGCCTGGTCAACCGCGTGACGCCGCCCGGCGGCGCGCTGGCCGCCGCGCAGGAACTGGCCCACCAGCTCGCCGCCTTTCCGCAGCAATGCATGCTGGCCGACCGCCGCTCCGCCTACGGGCAGTGGGACATGCCGCTGGCCGAAGCGCTGCGCCGCGAAGGCGCCCAAGGCGTGCCGATGGTCTTTGCCGAGGGCGAAACCGGCGCCGCGCGTTTTGCCGGCGGCGCGGGCCGCCACGGCGAGTTCGGGCGCTGAAGCCCTCAGCGCCTGGGTGCGGGCTTGTTCGGCTTCGGCTTGCTCCCGCCGAACATCTTCTCCACCTGCTGCCCCACCCGCGCCCCGATGGCCGTGCCCACGCCCGGCAGCACCGCGCTGCCGATGGCCGCGCCGGTGAGCGCGGCGCCGGTCAGCGAGAGCTCGGGGTCGCTCACGGTGCCGCCTATCTTGAGCGGCACGCCGACCACGCCGTCGACCAGGTCCACCGCGATCTCGCCGTCGAGCTTG
Source organism: Variovorax sp. (assembly GCF_965279555.1). NCBI lineage: Bacteria > Pseudomonadati > Pseudomonadota > Betaproteobacteria > Burkholderiales > Comamonadaceae > Variovorax > Variovorax sp. The sequence continues at coordinate 5,112,377 of NZ_OZ257247.1, forward strand.
CGGTTGAACAGCTTCAGGCTGCCGCTCGCGGTGAGCACGCCCGACCTGGCCTTGAGGTTGGAGTACTGCAGCACCACGCCGTTATCGGTGCCCTGGGTGTCGAGCGTGCCCGTGAGCTCGTCCAGCGGCGTGCGTCCGCCACGGCTGATGCCGGCGGTGCTCACTGCCTTGGCCACGTCCAGCTTGGTGAGCGTGGCGGGCTGCACGGAGAAGGTGGTGCGGGTGTGCAGGTTGCGGACCAGCGCGCTGACCTCTTCGGCGCTGCCCGCCTCGGCCACCAGCGTCGAGTGGCCGGAGACCTTGCCGGCCACCGAGGTGCGGCGATCGAAGGCCTGCACCAGGCTTTCGATGTCGACCTGGCGCGGGTCGAGCTCGGCCGACACGCGCAGCTTGCCGTTGGCCAGGGTCTCGAAGCGCGCGACGCCGTTCAAGGTGCCGCCGCCCACGTCGATGCGTGTGCGCCAGCGGTCCTGCCCCGCTTCACGGTCCAGCCGCAGGCGCGCAGGTGGCAAGGGCGATGCCAGGCCGGCGCGCTCCACGCGGGCCTGGCGCGGGCGCCACTGGGGGTCGAAGACGATGTCGCCGTCGTAGGCCAGCGCAATGTCGCGCCGGTCGATCCAGCTCAGGTCGCGCCAGCGCACCCGTTCCACGGGCACCGGTGCCAGGGTCCAGGGTGCCGGCAGTGCCACGGGCGCCGCGCCCTCGACGGGCTTGGGGCCCTTGCCGCGAAAGGCCCGCACCGACGCGCTGGGCAGCACCAGGCTTTCGATCTCGACGTCGTCCAGCGCAATGACGCGGTGCAGCAGCGGTGCCAGCTTGAGCCGCAGCGTGACCTGCCGCAGGGTGATGGGCCGAGGCTGCCCGGTGGCGACGTCGGACAACACCAGCATGGGCATCGGCAACAGCGACCAACGGGCGCTGCCGACCTTCAGCGGCACGCCGAAGCGCTGCTCGAAGCCCTCGGCGATCTTCGCGGCCACCTCTTCGTCGGTGGGGAGCTTCGAGCGCACCACCAGCACCAGGGCGCCCACGCCGATCACCAGGACGGCGGCAATGCCGAGGAGCCAGCGGCGGACAGGGTGCTTCATCGATCCAAGTTAACACGCAAAGGCGACTGCCGATGTCAGCCGCCGTCGCTATAGTTTTAGCCACCTATTTCAGGAAAGAAGAACCGAATGCGTATCTGGAAAAAAGAGATCTCCGTCGAGGAGCTGACCCGCAACCACGTCGGGACTGCCGTCTCCACGCTGGGCATGGAGTTCCTGGAGGTGGGCGACGATTTCATCCGCGCCCGCTGCCCGGTCGACGAGCGCACCCGCCAGCCCTACGGCATCCTGCACGGCGGCGTGTCGGTGGTGCTGGCCGAGACGCTGGGCTCCTGCGGCGCCCACTATTCCGCCCCCGAAGGCGACCGCGCGGTGGGGCTGGACATCAACGCGAACCACATCCGCTCCGTCACCAGCGGCTGGGTGATCGGCACGGCGCGGCCGGTGCACCGGGGCCGCACCACGCAGGTCTGGCAGATCGACCTGACCAACGAGGCGGGCGAACTGACCTGCGTCTCGCGCATCACGATGGCGGTGCTGCAGCCGCGCTGAGGACGGCGGTTTTCTTTCTCCGGCGCAGGGTGCGTGCCGGTGTTCAGGCGGGGGTTCATCACCCACAATCACGCCCCGGGAAAGCCGGGACGTACCGGCCACCGAGCACCACACCCAACAAGAGGAGATAGAAGAATGTTCAACTGGACTGAACGGCCCGCGTCCGCACTGGCCAACGGCGCGGTCATCGCGCCCGACGAGCGGCTGCCCTGGCTGCAGACCGGCGCAATGGGCGTGCAGCACGTCATCGCCATGTTCGGCGCCACGGTGCTGGCGCCGATCCTGATGGGCTTCAGCCCCAACATCGCGATCCTGATGAGCGGCATCGGCACGCTCATCTTCTATTTCGTGACCGGCGGCAAGGTGCCCAGCTACCTGGGCTCCAGCTTCGCCTTCATCGGCGTGGTGATCGCGGCCAGCGGCTACGCGGGCAAGGGGCCCAACGCCAACATCGCGGTGGCGCTGGGGGGCATCGTGGCCTGCGGGGTGGTCTACATCCTGATCGGGGCGCTGGTGCAGGCCATCGGCACGGGCTGGATCGAGCGCTTCATGCCGCCGGTGGTGACCGGTGCGGTGGTGGCGGTGATCGGGCTTAACCTGGCGAGCGTGCCGATCAAGAACATGGCGGCCAGCAACTTCGATTCGTGGATGCAGGCCGTGACCTTCCTGTGCGTCGGGCTGGTGGCGGTGTTCACGCGCGGCATGCTGCAGCGCCTGCTGATCCTGGTCGGGCTGATCCTGGCCACGCTGGTCTACGCCGTGTTGACCAACGGCATGGGGCTGGGCAAGCCGGTGGACCTGAGCGGCATCGCCAACGCGGCCTGGGTCGGACTGCCGACCTTCACCGCGCCGGTGTTCACGGCCAACGCGATGCTGCTGATCGCCCCGGTGGCGATCATCCTGGTGGCGGAAAACCTCGGCCACCTGAAGGCGGTGACGGCCATGACCGGCCGCAACCTGGACGCCTACATGGGCCGCGCCTTCATCGGCGACGGCATCGCCACGGTGGTGAGCGGCAGCGCCGGCGGCACTGGCGTCACCACTTACGCCGAGAACATCGGCGTGATGGCCGCCACGCGCATCTACTCCACCGCGGTGTTCGTGGTGGCGGCGCTCATTGCGTTGGTGCTGGGCTTCAGCCCCAAGTTCGGCGCGCTGATCCAGGCGATTCCGCTGCCGGTGATGGGCGGCGTGAGCATCGTGGTGTTCGGCCTGATCGCCATTGCCGGCGCCAAGATCTGGGTCGACAACAAGGTCGACTTCTCGCAGAACAAGAACCTGATCGTGGCGGCCATCACGCTGATCATCGGCACCGGCGACTTCACGCTGAAGTTCGGCGACTTCGCCCTGGGCGGCATCGGGACCGCCACCTTCGGCGCGATCATCCTGTACGCCCTGCTGGGCCGCACGAAGAACTGAGCGGACGAAGCGTGGACCGGGGGCCGGGTGTAACGCCCGGTCACCCGGGTTTGGCCGGCGCCCGTTAGACTCCAACGCTTTTCGCACCGACGTTTTCCAATGGCCGATGTCTCCGCCGCGCGCACCAAGGCGGTTTTCGAATTCAAGAGCGCCACGCTGCCGCTGATCGCAGTGATCCTCAAGACGTCCGACCTGGACGTGCTGGCCGAGGCGCTCGACGCCCAGTTGGCGGATTCGCCCGATTTCTTCGAGCAGGAGCCGGTGGTGATCGACCTCTCGCTGCTGCAGGAAGCACAGGGCGAGAGCGGCGAGGCCGCCGGCGACATCGACTTTGCCGCCCTGCGCAGCCTGCTGGCGCGCCACCAGACCCAGCCCATCGCGGTGCGCGGCGGCAATGCCGCCCAGCACGCCGCGGCGCGCGCCGCCGGCCTGTCGGTGGCGGCCATGCCTGCTGCTCCGGCGCCGCGCGCTCCCGCCCCGCCGGCGGAGCCACCCGCGTCCGAAGCCCCGCAGATCGTGCGCGAGGTGCCGGTGCCGGCCAACGGCACGCTCCTGATCGACAAGCCGCTGCGTTCTGGCCAGCAGGTCTACGCCCGTGGCGGCGACGTGGTGGTGACGGCGGTGGTGAGCTTCGGCGCCGAGGTCATCGCCGACGGCAACGTGCACGTGTACGCGCCGCTGCGCGGCAAGGCCATTGCCGGCGCGCGCGGTAACACCGAGGCCCGGATCTTCTCGACCTGCATGGAAGCCCAGTTGGTGGCCATCGCCGGCATCTACCGGACCAACGAAGTGGCGCTGCCCGACTCGGTGCTGGGAAAATCGGCCCAGGTTCGCCTGGACGGCAAAAAAATAGCGATCGACCCCATCTGATGCGCCCCCCGGCTTTGCACTCCGCTTCGCTGCGTGTCGTTCGCCACCCCCCGAGGGGGAGGCGCGGCTCGCCTTGGGGCGGCCCGGCGGCGGCCGCATCTCGCACAACCAACAACTGAATCGAAACAAGAAGGAATGGCCATGGCCAAAATTGTGGTGGTGACTTCGGGCAAGGGCGGCGTCGGCAAGACGACCACGAGCGCCAGCTTCGCATCGGGCCTGGCGCTCGCGGGCAAGAAGACGGCGGTGATCGACTTCGACGTGGGCCTGCGCAATCTGGACCTGATCATGGGCTGCGAACGCCGCGTGGTGTACGACCTGATCAACGTCATCCAGGGCGAAGCCAACCTGAGCCAGGCACTCATCAAGGACAAGCAGTGCGACAACCTGTTCGTGCTGGCCGCCTCGCAGACGCGCGACAAGGAAGCGCTCACGCAGGAGGGCGTCGAGAAGGTGCTGACCGACCTCGCCGCGATGGACTTCGAGTACATCGTCTGCGACTCGCCCGCGGGCATCGAGACCGGCGCCATGATGGCGATGCACTTCGCCGACGAGGCGCTGGTCGTCACCAACCCCGAGGTGTCCTCGGTGCGCGACTCGGACCGCATCCTGGGCATGCTCAGCAGCAAGACCAAGCGCGCCAAGGACGGCGGCGACCCCATCAAGGAACACCTGCTGATCACCCGCTACAACCCGAACCGGGTGGCGGGCGGGCAGATGCTGTCGCTGGAAGACATCCAGGACATCCTGCGCATCAAGCTGATCGGCGTGATCCCCGAGTCGGAGAGCGTGCTGCACGCCTCCAACCAGGGCGTGCCGGCGATCCACGACAAGGAAACCGACGTGGCGCAGGCCTACAGCGACGTGGTGGCGCGCTTCCTGGGCGAAGAGAAGCCGATGCGCTTCGTCGACGCCGAGAAGCCGGGCTTCTTCAAGCGGATTTTCGGAGGCAAGTAGGCCATGTCCTTTCTCTCGTTCCTGCTGGGCGAAAAGAAGAAGACTGCCAGCGTCGCGAAAGAGCGGCTGCAGATCATCCTCGCGCACGAGCGGTCCAGCCTAAGCGGCAAGAAGCGGCCCGACTATCTGCCCGAACTCCAGCGCGAGCTGGTGGCGGTGATTTCCAAGTACGTGTCGATCAACGCGGAAGACATCAAGGTGCACCTGGAGACCCAGGACAACCTCGAAGTGCTCGACATCAAGATCGAGCTGCCCGACCCTGCGCCGGCGCCCGCGCGCTGAGCGGGCCCACGGATCCGGACCGGCACCGCCGGCCTCAGTCCCCCGGAGCGGCCTCGGGCAGCGCCTGCAGGCGCTGCGCCCATTCGGCCGCCTTGTGCGCGTCGAACAGCGGGCTCTCGCGGTCGCCATAGAGCACATGCGCCAGGTCCTCGACACAGGCGCGCTGGCTTTCCAGGTTCTGCTCGCAATCGCCGAGCGCGGCGCCGGCCAGCAGCCGGCGTTCGGCCTCGGCGGCGTCCGGCGGCGCGCCATGCCCGTGAAAGCGCAGCATGCCCAGCTCGTAGCAACCCCAGCCCTGCAGGCGGCTGTCGTCGTCTTCAGCCAGCTTCTGGAACGCGTAGGCCGCTTCGGCATGGAGCACCTTCGCCCGCGCCGCATCGGCTGCCTCGCCGCCATCTTTCTCGCCCGCCTCCGCGGCCTGCCTGCACAGGGTGATGCCGAGTTGCAGCGTGCCGTCTTGGTCGCCAGCTTCGTCGCTACGGCGGAAGTAGCCCGCGGCGCGCGCCATGTCGGGCGCTACCTGCTCGCCGGCCCGCAACGCCAGCCCCAGGTTGAACAGCGCCATGGGGTTGTCGCGTTCGGCGGCCGCTTCATAGTGCCGCACGCCGGCCTCCGGGTCGCGTTCGCCGCCCAGCCCTTCGAAGAGCATGTAGCCCAGCTGGGCCTGGGTTTCCGCGTCGTCTGCGCCGCCGTGCGCAACGGCGTGGACGAGCCATGCGCGCGCGCCGGCCGGGTCGGCGCCCCTGCCCGCCGCGTCCGCGCGCAGCATCAGCGCCAGCTCGCGCATGGCTTCGGGCAAGCCGCCGGGTGACGCGCTGGCAGGCGCATCGCCCGGCGCACGCACGCCGGCGGCACGCGCCATCCATTGCAGGGCCTGCATTGCGTCGGCCGGAACGCCCTCGCCATCGCGCAGATGGCAGGCCAGCTCGTAGGCCGCCCGCAGGTCGCCCGCCGCATGGCGCGCGGCCATGTGCGCGGCGTGGTCCTGCTCGCTACCGTCGGCATGCAGCCAGACGTACACGTCGCGGTCGTTGCGCGCGGCCTTCACTGGCTCGCCCGCGCTCCAGCGTTTGCGCAGCTCGGAGCGGACCAGCACGGCGTACCAGCCCTCGCTGACGGAGACCGGCGACGCGATCCAGGGATAGGCCTGCGGATGCAGCATGGACCCGTCGGCGCGGAGCACGCCCACGGCCAGCTGCCCCTTGGCGGTCTTGTCGGTCTTTTCAGCGCGCGGCAGCGGGTCGGCCACCAGCCAGCCGATGTCCTGCGTGCCCCACGTCAGCGGCTGCACCGTGCGATGCCTGCAGGGCACCAGCTCGCGGCCGGCGCCGATGTCGTAGATGCCGCGCAACCATGGCGCGTTCTTCGCCGTGCGGCCGCCCTTGGACGCCACGCGCACCAGGTCGCGCTGCACCATCGCGTGAGCGCGCTCCTCGCCGGTCAGCGGCTCCAGCGATTCGAACAGGCCGTAGTCGAAAGGCACCAGCACCTGGCCCCGCGCGTCGATCAGCCCGCACCGGCCCGCTTCGCGCTGCACGGCGAAGCGCTTCGGCCGGGCCACGGGCGGGGCATGGCTCGACGCCGCGTCGGAGGCCTCCAGCATCTCGACGGGATATTCCTCGAGCAGCTCCAGCACCTCGTACACCGGCTCGACCGCCACGCGGCCCTGCGCATCGATGAGCCCGGCCTTGCCGCCGCGCGTGGCTTCGAAGGCGTCCCAGTCGTGGTGCCACTCGAGGGTGTCGAAACCCGGCGGCACGGCCCATGCGCCGTCGGTGCGCACCAGGCCCCAGCCGGCGTCGGTGTGCGCGGGTGCGAGGCCGCAGGGCGCGAAGTCTTCGGCCTCGTCGAATTGCGGCGCAATGGCCCATCGGCCCTGCGCATCGACGTAGCCTTGGCGCTCGCCCACGCGGGCGCGCGCCACGCCGCCGGCAAAGCTCCAGATCTCGTCGACCGAAGGCGCCATGAGCCAGCTGCCGTCCATGCGCAGCAGCCCGATGTGGTCGCCCACCAGCACGGTGGCGATGTCGTCCTCGAAGTCCCACGCCTCGTCGAGCTGCGGTTCGAGCAGCACGCGCGGTGCATCGGCGTCCGCAAGCAGCAGACCGGTGTGCTCGCCGCGCGACACCCACAGCAGGCGCGCGTCGCTCGCGCCGCTGGCGCGGATGTCGTCCCACGCGGGCTCGGCCACGGTGCGCCGGTCGCCGTCTTCCGAGAAGCGCACGCCCCACAGGCCGTTGGCCTCGAAGCGCCAGAGCGGGCCGTCCAGGTGGTTGTCCCAGTCGCGGTCTTCTCCAGCTTCCCCGTCTTGCTCGTCGCCGTCGCCTTCATTCGCCATGAAGTCTTCGAAGCGCTCGTCGCGCGGCGGCTCGTAGCCGTTGAAGTACGCATGCGAAACACCGCCCAGGCCGAACTGCCAGGCCCAGCCCTCCCAGTCGGCGAAGCGCTTGATGCCGAGTTCGGCGTCGAAGCCGGGGTGGTTGCCGCTGTCGATGCAACGCTGCACGCGCGCCCACCGCGCATTGCATTCGTTGCGGCTGCGCTCGATGAAGCCGCCCTGCTGCGCATCGCCGTCCATCCACGACAGCTCGTCCAGGTCGGCGGACAGGCACGGCCGGGTGCCTTCGGGCGCCTCGTCGATCAGCGCGGCCAGATGCAGCGCCAGCGCCTCGAACTGGAGCGCGACCTGCGGCAGCGTGTGCAGCATCGGATGCCGCTCCACGAAGGCCTGCATGCGCCGGACGCGGCCCAGCGCGGTGTGCGCGTCGCTGGCGAGGTTGCGGGTGCCGGCATCGCCGAAGACGCGCTGGTGGTCGATGGCCGCGCCCGCCGCGCCGTCCGCCAGCAGGATCTGCCAGAGCACGGGAAAGTTGTTGTTCGCCGCGCCGAATTCGGTGGAGGCGGCCTCTTCGTCATCGGCTGCGGTGCGGTGTTCGAGATAGAGCCAGGAGCGATTACCCATGTGCGGTCGGTGCGTGTGTGGTCCCTGGCGAAGGCCAGGGTTGACGGGCAGTTTAGGGGCGCGCCACGAGGCGCCGAGCGACCCGCGCGCTCACCCCCACGCCCTCCTCGAAGTGGCGGCAAAAGCCTTAAAGATGTTTTGCTCATGTGAAACCAACAAACGCATCGTTCACCGAATAAGCAGTTCTGCCGAGAATCTCCGGTCGGCCTCAACCGGGGCCCCGACTCTCTTGCGCGCCAGATGAACTTCCAACAACTGCGCTCGGTACGCGAGGCCGTTCGTTGCGGCTTCAACCTGACCGAAGTCGCCCACACCCTTCACACTTCCCAGCCCGGCGTGAGCCGGCAGATCCGCGAGCTCGAGGAAGAGCTCGGCATCGAGCTGTTCGTGCGCGCCGGCAAGCGGCTCACGGGCCTCACCGAGCCCGGCGGGCATGTGCTGCCGATCATCGAGCGCATGCTGATGGAGAGCAGCAACCTCAAGCACGCGGGCCAGGAATTCATCGCGCAGCAAAGCGGGCTGCTGTCGGTGGCGGCCACGCACTCGCAGGCGCGCTATGCGATGCCGGTGGCGGTGCAGGAATTCCGTGCGCAGTTCCCGAACGTGAAGCTGCACCTGCACCAGGGCTCGCCCAAGCAGATCGCGCAGATGCTGCTCGACGGCGAAGCCGACGTGGGCATCGCCACCGAGGCGCTGGGCGACTATCCGCAGCTGGTCGCCCTGCCCTGCTACCGCTGGACGCATTCGGTGATCGTGCCGCCGGGGCATCCGCTGCTCGACGCACCGCTGACGCTCGATGCGCTCACGCGCTATCCGCTCATCACCTACGACACCGGCTTCACCGGCCGCTCGCGCATCGACGAGGCCTTCGAGCAGCGCGGACTGCAGCCCAACATCGTGCTGGCCGCGATGGACGCCGACGTCATCAAGACCTACGTGCAGCTGGGCCTGGGCGTGGGCATCGTGGCCGGCGTGGCCTACGAAGCCGAGCGCGACACCCAGTTGCGCGCGCTCGATGCGGGGCGGCTTTTCGGCATCAACCTCACCAAGCTCGCGGTACGGCGGGGCACCTACCTGCGCAAGTACGTCTATGCCTTCATCGAATCGTTCGCGCCCACGCTGACGCGGGCGGTGGTCGAAAAGGCCCTGGGAGACGAGGCCAAAGCCTCGCACTACGAAATCTAGAGCCTGTCCAGTGGCGTTTGGGGGGTGTGTACCGGGGACGACAGAAAGGTTAAAAAAGAAGAATGCAGCTTCACACAGGCGGCGTACATTCGGGTTAATTCCCTGGCTTCCTGGAAACGGATCAGCAATGGCATCGACCCCGCAGCAGCAGCAACAGCAAACAAGGGCCGCCCTCAAGGCCGCCGATGCCGCGGAGCGGCGCGAACGGCTGAGACGGGCGCTGCCCGCCACCGTCGAACTGCTGCAGAGCCGCCAGGCCGACCGCATCGACGATGCCGACATCGATGCATACGTGAGCCTCAACTGGCTCGAATGGCACGGCGGCGGGCTGCGCCTGACCATCACCGGCCGCAACGTCTGCGCCCAATCGGCGCCCACCGCACTGGTCTGAAAAAAACGCCGCAAGCCTCGCGGCCTGCGGCGTCGTTTCTGCAGTGCTGTTTCGCGCAATGGCCGAAACAGCGTCTGTTTACTGGCCTGCGATGATGTTCGCGATCACGCCGGTGGCAATGGCCGCGAGCACGAAGTCTCCGCCCACGCCCACCCATTGGTACCCACGCGGCGGCTGCTGCAGCCGGTAGGCACGCCAGTCCTGTACCACGTAGTTGCGGCCACGGTACTCCGGCGGCACGCGGCCACCACGGCGCCATTCGGCGTGCGGTTGCGGGAAGCCGCGGCGATCGAACTGGCGGCCGTCACGGAAGTCCTGGTTGCCACGGTAGCCCGGAGGGCCACGGTGATCGAAGTTGGGGCCGCGCTGTTCGAAGCGTCCGTCGCCCGGGCCGGGACGGCCGTCGAAACGACGATCCTGAGCAACGGCGCTGCCGGCGGCCATGCACATTGCCAGTGCCGCTGCGGCAACGGCCATGCTCTTTGACTTGATGTTCATCTGGAATCCTCCATGCGTTGATGAGACGAGTCCATTGTGTGCCCCGCATGTGTCCGCAACGGCCGTTTCAGGTCGCGGTCAGGTGAAATCAGGTAAGCGCTGGTATCCGTGCGGGGCCTTGTCCTGCAAACGGTCCGGCGGCGGCCGGTCGAGTTCGATCAACGCGCCGTGGGTGCGTGCAAGGTCGAAGGTGCCGGTAGATTGCGGCCGGCCCGTGTGCAGCACCAGCGCATAGGGCCCTTCTCCGCGCGCGGCGATGCGCTGTGTGAGCGTGTCGCTGCCCTCCCCCGCGTGGGCCGCGTTCTCGCGCGGCGACGACAGCACGAGCACGCTGCTCCCCAACGCGACGACCGCCACGCGCAGATGGCTGCCGGGCACCGCCACTGGCTCGCCGATGTGGGTTTCGGCATCCTCGGGCACCGTGCCCAGCAATGCGCGGTAGCGCGCGAGCGTCGCATCGAGGTCGCGCACGGCGATGGCCAGGCTCGCCACGCCGAGCGCGCCGTTGGCATGCACGCGCGCGTCGCCTTCGGGCACGCGCAGCGCGCGCGGCGTGAGGTCGCCGCACAGGAAGGGCAAGTCGGCCGAGGGCGCGCGCGCCGTCTGCCAGCGACCGTGGCCGCGGTGTCGCGCGGAAGCAGCGCGAAGTCGACGATGCCCTCGCCGTGCTTCCGCAGCAGTTGCCACCAGCGTTCGGCGGGCGACGCTTCGCGCCATGCGATCAGCTCGAAGTAGCTGCCGTCGCCGAAAACCACCAGCGCGTTGTGCGTGGCGCGGCCCGGATGGTCGCCGCCGCGCAGCACGTGGAAGCCGAGCGCGCCGTAGTCGGCGATGGCGCGTTCGAGGTCGTGCACCGCAATGACGATGTGGTCGAGTTTCAATGGCATGAGTGGTTCTCTCTCTCCGTGGGCTTTCGCCGAATCAGGAAGCGGTGCGCGCCGCGCCGTCGCCGCCGAGGTAGGCATCGCGTATGCGCGCGTCCGCCAGCAGTTCGCGCGCCGGGCCCGACAGCACGATGCGCCCGGTCTGCAGCACGTAGCCGTGGTGCGCGATCTGCAGCGCGAGGCTCGCGTTCTGCTCGACCATGAACACCGACACGCCCTGTGCGTTGATGCGCGCGATGAGCTCCAGCACTTTGTCGACATACAGCGGCGACAGTCCCATGGTCGGTTCGTCCATGCAGATGAGCTGCGGACGGCCCATGAGCGCGCGTGCCATCGCCACCATCTGCTGCTCGCCGCCCGACAGCGTGCCGGCCTGGAACTCGATGCGCTCCGCCACGCGCGGGAACAGCTCGAGCATGCGTTCGAGGTCTTCGGCCACGGCCTTGCGGTCGCTGCGCGCATAGGCGCCCATCAGCAGGTTCTCGCGCACTGTCATGGCCGGGAACAGCCGGCGCGCCTCGGGCACCGAGCCGATGCCCTTGCGGATGATCTGCGGCGTGCTCAGGCCGAGCGTGGAAGCGCCGTTGAAATTGACTTCGCCCGAGCGCGGCTTGAGCAGGCCGAGCACGATCTTCATGGTGGTCGACTTGCCGCTGGCGTTGCCGCCGAGCAGGCTCACGATCTGGCCCTTGCGCACTTCGATGTCGAGGTCGAAGTGGGCCTGCACCGGACCATAGAAGCTGTTGACCTTCTTCAGCTGCAGCAGCGGCTTGTGCGATTCATTCGGAGCCGGCGCGGCAGTGCGCTCCGGCAGCCCCTCTTCGCCCCGGCTCTCTCCCCAGAGCGGCGACGGAGAAAGGCCTGTGCGTGCGACGGTGGCGATCATGCGGGCACCGCCTCTGCCGCACCCACATGGCGATGGCCGAGATACGCCTCGATCACCGCGGGGTCGTTGCGCACTTCATTGGGCAGCCCTTCGGCGATCTTGCGGCCATCGTCGAGCACGGCCACACGGTCGGAGAGCCGCATCACGAGGTCGAGCTTGTGCTCGATCAGCAGGATGGCCTGGCCGCGCGCCTTGAGGCTGCGAATGATCTCCAGCATCTCGGCGGTCTCGCTCTCGTTCATGCCGGCGGTGGGCTCGTCGAGCAGCAGCAGGCGCGGCCGAAGCGCGAGCGCGCGTGCGATCTCCACGCGGCGGCGGTTGGCATAGGAGAGGCTGTAGGCCGGATGGTCGATGCGCGGCGCCAGCCGTTCGCCGAAGAGCGCGATGATCTCGCGCGCTTCTTCGCGCAGTGCGTCTTCCTCGCGGCGCACGGCGGCGGGCTGCACCAGCGCCAGCGCAAGCTCGGCCAATGCGCCCAGGCCCGGCACGCCGCCCGCGCGTGGTTTCACGGCACGCAGCCGTGTGTGCGCACCGACCAGCACGTTGTCGAGCACAGAGAGATTCGCGAACACACGCCCATGCTGGAACGTGCGCGCCAGGCCGCGCTGCGCGAGCTGTTGCGCGGGCAGGCCGGTGATGTCTTCTCCGTCGAACAGCACCCGGCCTTCATCGGGCCTGTCGAGGCCGGTGACCAGGTTGAACAGCGTGGTCTTGCCCGCGCCGTTCGGGCCGATCACGCTCAGCAGCTCGCCCTCGCCTACATGCAGGTCGACGGCATCGACGGCGGTGAGGCCGCCGAAGCGGCGCACCAGGCCGCGTATCTCAAGCAGCGACGGCATCGGCGGCCTTCGCCTTCGAGTTCACGAGCTTCACGTCGGCGCGGATGGCCTGCGGATTGCGCAGCAGGTTCAGGATGGGGCAGTTGCGTTCGACCGCCTCGAACAGCGCGTCGATCTCTTCGCGGCTCGCGGGTGAATCGATGTGCACCGTGTAGCCGATCTCGTGCGGCCAGATGGGCGTCTTTTCATGGCCCGGCTTGCCGCCGCGCGGATCGATGATGCCGGTCACTTCCACTTCGAGGCTTTCGAGCGGCACCCGGCGCTCGGCCGCCTGGATCAGGAAGATGTGCGTGACGCAGGTGCCCAGCACGCCCAGTTGCAGCTCGGGCGAACTGGGGCCGAGGTTGTAGCCCGCGAAGTCGGGCGGGCTGTCGCTGATGACCTGGTGGTCGCGGATGCGCAGGCGGCGCACGCCGCTGCGGCCTTCGGCCTTCACGCTGGCCTTGAGCTGCACGGGCTGAGCCGTGCCGGCCTCGACGGCGGCATTGCGTGCGAGCACGGCGGCGCGTTTCTCGGCGAGGTAGTCGTTCAGGTGGCTCATGGTGTGGTGTTCTTTCAGACAGTGCCCAGCAAACCCTGCGGGCGGAAGCGGATCAAGAAAAGCAGCGCGACGCCGTAGATCAGCATGCGGTACTCGGCCGTCACGCGGAACAGCTCCGGCAGGCTCACGAGCGCGACCGCCCCCAGCAGCGCGCCGCTGATGTTCCCGAGGCCGCCGAGGATCACCATCGTCAGCGCGAGGATCGAGATCTGCGAGCCGAAGGTCTCGTGGTTGATGTACGAATACATGTGCGCGGTGAAAGCGCCGCTCACGCCGGCCGCGAAGCCGCCGAAGCCGAAGGCCAGCGCCTTGTAGCGGTCGGGGCTCACGCCGTAGGCGCGCGCCGCCACTTCGTCTTCGCGCACCGCGCGGAAGGTGCGGCCCAGGTGCGAACGCAAGAGACGCCACTGCAGCAGCGCAAGAAGCACCATCGCACCGAAGGAAGCCCAGTAGATGGCCTGGTTCGACGAAGCATCGCGCCCGAACAGCGACAGCGGCGGTATGCCCGACACGCCGATGGGCCCGTGCGTGAGGCTTTCCCAGTTGAGGATGGTGAGCGCCACGATCTCGCCGATGCCCAGCGTGGCGATCGACACGTAGTGGCCGCGCAGCCTGAAGGCCGGAAAGATGAGCGCGGTGCCGATCAGCGACGTGAGGATGCCCGCCAGCACGATGCCCGTGCCCACCGGCAGGTGCAGGTCGAGCACCAGCAGCGACGACGCATACGCACCGATGGCCAGCAGCCCCGCATGGCCGAGCGAGATCTGCCCGATGGTGCCGGCCACCAGCGTGAGGCTCAGCGCCAGCGCACCGTAGAGCCATGCGTTGGTGAGCGTCTGCAGCAGGTACGGCGACGGATCGAACAGCGGCAATGCCACAGCCACCGCGAACACCGCGGCGAGCACGCGGCGCGGTATGTCCCAGGGCTTGCTCGGCGCGATGAAGGTGCCGGTCAGCGGCTCGGGCGGCAGTGCGCGCTTGCGGTCGAACAGGCCGTTCGGCTTCCACACCAGGATGACCAGCAGCAGCGCGAAGGCAAAGAGGTTGCGGTACGGCGTGCCGAGAATGGCCACGCCGTAGCTTTCGATCAGCCCCAGCAACAGGCTGCCGACGATGGCGCCCGGCACGTTGCCCACGCCGCCGACCACCGTGGCCACCACGCCCTTGAGCGTGGCCTGGAAGCTCATCGCCGGGCTGATGTTGTTGTAGTACATGCCCACCAGCAAGCCAGAAAGGCCACCCAGCGCGGCGGCAATGGCGAACACGGTCTGGTTCACGCGGTCGACGTCCACGCCCATCTGCTGCGCCACGTCGCGGTCTTGCGCGGTGGCGCGCACGGCCCAGCCGAGCCTGGTGAAACGCAGGAAGAGAAACAGCACGGCCGCGCTCGCGAGGCCGATGCCCGCAATCAGGATGTCGAGCGCGCCGATGGTGCCGGTGCCGATCTGCAGCCGCCAGTCGGGCAGCTGCGTGGGCAGCGAGCGCGGGTCGGGGCTGAACACCAGCTGCACGAGGATGTCGAGCACGAAGCTGATGCCGATGGTGGCCAGCAGCGGCGCAATGCGAGCCGCGCCCTGCAGCGGCCGCAGGCCTACGCGCTCGATCAGCATGCCGAGCGCGCCGGAGCCCAGCACCACCAGCAGGATGGTCACGGGCAGCGGCACGTGCAGGTAGGTGATCGACGCCCAGCCGATGTACGCGCCCACCGTGTAAACCGAGCCGTGCGCGAAGTTGATGAGATGCGAGACACCGAAGATCAACGCGAGCCCGACCGCCAGCAACGCGTAGATGTTGCCGATGATCAGGCCGTTGACGGTGTAGTCGAAGAAGGAGGTGAAGCTCATCGGCTACCTGGCCGCAGCAAGCGCCGCCTTCTCGTCCAGCTGCGCCCACTTGCCATCCTTCACGACAAGATTCACGCTCTTCACGCCGATGATCCGCCGCGTCTGCGCATCGAAGCCGGCCTTGCCGAAGATCACGCTCGGCACGTCCTTGATCTTGTGGAACGCGTCGCGCACGGCCTTGCGATCGGCGTTCGCACCGGCCTGCCGCAGCGCGGCGGCGGCGTACACCACGGCGTCGTAGGCGTAGGCATTGAACGCGTCCGGCTCCTTGCCGTACTTCGCGCGGAAGCTCTTCACGAAGTCCTGCACCTCGGCGCGCGGCTCCTCCGGATAGAAAGCGGTGTTGGTGAAGATGCCGTTCACCGCCGCGCCGCCCAGCTCGATGAACTTCGGCGAATACACCGAGCCCACCGCGGCGATGGGCTGCCTGAGCCCCACGCTGCGCACCTGGCCCGCGATGAGCGCGCCGTCGGGGTAGTAGGAGATGAGCACCAGCCCGTCGGGGTTGGCGTCGCGCACGCGCACCAGCGTCGAGCGGAAGTCTTTCTCGTCGGGCTGGTAGCCCTCTGCAATCGCGACCTGCGCGCCGCGTTCCTGCGCGGCCTTCACGAGCACGTCCTTGCTGGTTCGGCCCCAGTCTGTGTTGAGGTAGAGCACCGCGATGCGCTTGAAGCCCAGCGTCTTCACCGCGAGCTCGGCCAGCAGCGGCTGTGCATCGGCCTGGCTGATGGAGGGGCTCCAGATGTAGTCGCCGCCCTTGGTGAAGTCGGGGTGGGAGTTGGTGAAGCCCAGTTGCACCAGGCCCGCGCGCTGGTAGATGGGCGATGCCGCCATCGAGGCCGGGCTGGAGAAGTCGCCGAGCTCGATGAGCACGCGCTTGTCGTTCACCAGCTTCTGCGCGATGGCCACCGACTGGCGCGGGTCGCTCTGGCTGTCCTCGAAGTTGTAGGCCAGCGGGCGGCCATGGATGCCGCCCTGGGCATTGATGTGCTCCAGCGCGAGGTCGAAGCCGGCCTTCCACTGCGCGCCGTACTGCGCGTTCTGCCCGGTGAGCGGACCGCTCACGCCGAACCATACGGGATCGCCCGTGGCCGGTGCGGCCAGGGCCGCGAGCGGCGCGGCCAACAGGGCAGCGGAAAGAACGGCCACATGGCGCAGGAAGCGGTGGCGGGAAAGCAGCGGCATGGTGTCGGGCCCCGGTCGGTGGTGATGAATGAAGATGCAGGGCCGCGATTCTTCGCCTGCCCCCTTCGCCGGGGAACGAACAAAAACGGGGAGGCTTATGCGCTTTCCGAGAAAAGGGGCAAGCGCCCGGGCAACTTGCGCCCGCGCTTAAGCTGCGCGCAGCATGAAGCGAAGACACCTCCTCCACCTGCTGGCCGGCGTGCCCGCCGCGGCAGCACTGGCTGCCTGCGGCAAGCGCAAGGCCTCCTCCAGCGCATTGAAGCCCGGCGCCCGCGTGCTGGCTCTCGGCGACAGCCTGACCTTCGGCTACGGCGCGCCGACCGACGCGTCATGGCCCGTGAAGCTGGGCGAAATCACGGGCTGGCAGATCGACAACGAGGGCGTCAACGGAGACACCTCGGCGGGCGCGCTGCAGCGGCTGCCAGGGCTGCTCAATGGCGCAAGCTACGACGCGATCCTGATCGGCATCGGCGGCAACGACATGCTGCGCGGCGTGTCTGCCGCGGCC
Organism: Variovorax sp.; assembly: GCF_965279555.1. Taxonomy (NCBI): domain Bacteria; kingdom Pseudomonadati; phylum Pseudomonadota; class Betaproteobacteria; order Burkholderiales; family Comamonadaceae; genus Variovorax; species Variovorax sp. The sequence goes on from NZ_OZ257247.1 coordinate 5,129,226, forward strand.
ACGCGCGACAACCTGGCGAAGCTGATCGACCTGGCACGCGCGCACACGCCGCACGTCGCGGTGCTGGCCACGCCGGCGCCCGACGCGATGCGCGCATTCGTCGGCTCGCTCAGCGACGCGCCGTTCTATGAAGAGGTGGCGAAGTCGGGGCAGGCTCTGCTTGTCGCCAATGTTTATTCGAGCGTGCTGTCGGATGCATCGCTGCGCTCCGACCGCATCCATGCCAATGCACGAGGCTATGAAAAGGTCGCGCAGTTGCTGGCGGACCAGCTGAAGGCCGCGGGCTGGCGCTGATCAGGCGGCGCTGTTCAGAAGATCGACGTAGGCGCCCTGCACCAGCTGGTCGGTGCCCACGCCCAGTCGCTCCATGAGTGCATGCGCCTCCACGATGCCGGCTTCGGCGGACTCGCCCTCTTCCAGCACCACTTCGAGCTCAAGGAATTCGCCCAGGCCTTCCACGTGGTCCAGGTGCACACGTGTGCGGCCCACGAGGAACAACCGGCGCTGCTTGCGAACGCGGCCTGCCTGGCCCCATGCGAGCGTGAGCGATTCGCGCAGCACGTCGGGTGTGCTGCAGGGCGTGATCAGGTAGAACGATTCCTTGGGGCCTGCGCTGTTGGCGCGGCGGTAGAAGATCAGCTCCGCGTGGTCGGGTGCGAAGGTACGCAGCTTGAGGCGGTCGGCGCTGTCGTTGCAGCGGAAGAAGGTGTCGTCCTGTGCGATCTCTGTGGGGCCCTCGTCGGCCAATGTCGCGGCGATGGTTGCCACGCGTTCGACGCTGTCGATGCGGGCCTTGATCTCTATGTTTCTTGCCATATCAGGTTCTCCCCCAGGCTTCGCGCACTTCGTGTCGCTTCGCCAACCCCCTTCCGGGGGCAACACCGGTGGCCCGGCAAAGCCGGTGCCACGGTGTTCCTGGATCGACGATCAAGGCGCGCTGCCCTGTGGGCCTACAGGCGGTGGCGCAGCGCGACCGCTGGAACCTGGCGCGAGCTTGCGGCCGAAAGCCTCGCCCACATTGCGCACCGGGCGGCTGGCTTTTTCAGATACGTTGTTGACGCCGCGCCGGGTGGCTGCGTCCGCGCGGCCGATGCCCCGGCCCGCCGCGTTGGTGCCGCGCTGCACGCTGCCCACCACCTTGCCGCCGCGCGACGGCTGCTTGAGTGTGTGGGCGCGCTGTGCCTTGGGTGGGTTGTCGGCGCTCTGGGCCTGCGCGGCGACCGGCAGCCAGATCGCGGCGGCCATCGCCAAGGCGAGCGATGCGCTGACGGTGTTCGGGAATTTCATGGGGCCTCCTTGTTGTCCTCGTCTTCTGCTGCTTCCGCTGCGGCAGCACGCGCCATGCGTTCGCTCTTCCAGTAGACGTCGTCACCGCCGTTCATGCGGTTGAGCACGCGCGCCAGCACGAACAGCAGATCACTCAGACGGTTGAGGTACTGGCGCAGCGCATCGTTGAGCTCGGCCGTGGCGCCCAGCGCGACCACCGCGCGTTCGGCCCTTCGCGCCACCGTGCGGCACACATGCGCGAGCGAGGCCGCGCGGGTGCCGGCCGGCAGGATGAATTCGGCCAGCCGCGGCAGCGCGGCGTTGTGCTCTGCCAGGGCGTTGTCCAGCTGCAGCAGCGCATCGGACTTCAGCAACGTGAAGCCCGGCATCGAGAGCTCACCGCCAAGGTTGAAGAGCTGGTGCTGCACATCGACCAGAAGCTCGCGCACGGGCTCCGGCATGGGCTCGCACAGCAGCACGCCGATGTTCGAGTTGAGTTCGTCCACGTCGCCCATCGCATGCACGCGCAGATGGTCCTTGGGCACGCGGGTGTTGTCGCCGAGGCCGGTGGTGCCATCGTCGCCGGTGCGGGTGGCGATCTGGGAAAGTCGGTTGCCCATGGGCGCTCCTGCTTTTATTGCGCGACGCTCGATGCGTCAATCTTGCCGGCCAGCCACTGCAGGCCTGCAAGATGCTGCTGGTCGTGGCTGCAGAGGTAATGAATGAGGCTGCGCATGGTCAGCGGGCCGTAGCCCTCGAATACGGCCGTGCGCTGCAGCTGCGCGTCGCTCAGGCTGGAGATGACCTCCATGGTCTGCACGCGCGCCAGGCGGAAGTCGGCCAGCACCTTTGCCGCATCGGCCGCGCCGTAGTTGCGCTCGACGGCCAGCGGCTCGCTGTCGATCGAGGCCAGGGTCGGGTGCGCCTCCTGCAGCGTGCGGCGAAAGCGCACGTGGTAGCCCTCGACTTCGATGTCGCGCACATGGCAGAGCTGTTCGATGGCGGTGAAGGCCTCGCTGGGCATGCCCTCCCACGAGGGCGGCGTCCAGTGCCTGAAGGCCGGGGGAATGGCCGCGTAGTGGGCCTCCAGTTGCGACGGGAAGGCCGCGAGTGCGCTGAGGGTGGTGGGGTTCATGTTTTTTCCGAAGCGCATTATGGTGCTCGCTCCGTAAAATGGCCGATCCCCCTCACCCCACGCAGGAGACGCCCCGATGAACGCCCCGACCCAAACCTCGCACCTGATGCCGGAGCTTCATCTGCGCGACGTTCCCGCCAGCCTGATCGACGGGCTGAAGGCCCGCTTCGGCGCCAACTGTTCCACGGCGCTGGCGGTGCGCACGCAGCACGGTCGCGACGAGTCTTCGTTCGACGCGCCGCCGCCCTCGGCCGTGGTGTTCGCCGAAAGCACGCAGGACGTGGCCGACGCGGTGAAGCTGGCCAGCGAGCACAGCGTGCCGGTCATCCCCTTCGGCGTGGGCTCCTCGCTCGAAGGCCACCTGCTGGCGGTGCAAGGCGGCATCAGCATCGACGTGTCGCGCATGAACCGCGTGCTGTCGGTCAACGCCGACGACCTCACGGTGACGGTGCAGCCGGGCGTCACACGCAAGCAGCTCAATGAAGAGATCAAGAGCACGGGCCTGTTCTTCCCCATCGACCCCGGCGCCGACGCCTCCATCGGCGGCATGACCGCCACGCGCGCCAGCGGCACGAACGCGGTGCGCTACGGCACCATGCGCGAGAACGTGCTGGCGCTGGAGGTGGTCACCGCCGCCGGCGAAGTCATTCGCACCGGCACGCGCGCGAAGAAGTCTTCCGCCGGCTACGACCTCACGCGCCTCATGGTGGGCAGCGAGGGCACGCTGGGCGTGGTCACCGAGATCACGCTGCGCATCTATCCGCTGCCCGAGGCGGTGTCCGCCGCGATCTGCTCGTTCCCGAGCATCGAGGCCGCGGTGCGCACGACCATCGAGACCATCCAGCTGGGCGTGCCGATCGCGCGTGTGGAGCTGATCGACGTCAACACGGTGCGCATGGTGAATGCCTATGCCAAGCTGAACCTGCGCGAAGAGCCGATGCTGCTGATGGAATTCCACGGCTCGCCCGCCGGCGTGAAGGAGCAGGCCGAGACGGTGCAGGAGCTGGCCAGCGGCCACGGCGGCAATGCCTTCGAATGGGCCAGCACGCCGGAAGAACGCACGCGCCTGTGGACCGCGCGGCACAACAGCTACTTCGCGGCGGTGCAGTCGCGCCCGGGCTGCCGCGTGATCTCGACCGACACCTGCGTGCCGATCTCGCGGCTGGCCGACTGCCTGCTCGACTCGGTGGCCGAGGCCGATGCCAGCGGCATCCCCTACTTCCTGGTCGGCCACGTGGGCGACGGCAATTTCCACTTCGGCTACCTGCTCGACCCGAACATCCCCGAAGAGCGCGTGAAGGCCGAAGAGCTGAACCATGCGCTCGTGAGCCGCGCGCTGGCGCTGGAAGGCACCTGCACCGGCGAGCACGGCGTGGGGCTGCACAAGATGGACTTCCTGGTCACTGAAGCAGGCGTGGGCGCGATCGACATGATGCGCACCATCAAGCGCGCGCTAGACCCGAAGAACATCATGAACCCCGGGAAGATCTTCAGCCTCTGACGGCCCGAGCGTCCGTTCCCGGACGTTCCATGAAAAAGCCCGGCGGCTCGCGAGAGCCCCGGGCTTTTTTTCCGATCGCGCGAGGCGAGCGATCGATCGATCAGTTGCTGCTGTTGCTGCGGCGGCGCGTGGGCGCCGGCTTCTCGGCCGGCACATAGGTCTGCGACGGCGCCGCGCCGCCGTCCACGCCCAGGCGGCCACCGCCGCCGAGGCCCTGGCCGCGCACCGTCTGCGCCTTGTAGTTGCGCAGCGAACGGACCATCTGGTTGAAGGCGTCCATGAAGGCGGCGGCAATCACCTTGCCCTGCGCCGTGTTGGTGTAGCCGCCGAGGTTGCCGCCCGCGCTGCGGCCGGCGAGCGCGCCGAAGGCGCCGAAATCGGTCTTGGAGGCGCTGCCTTCCGAAGCCGCGACCTGCACGCCGGAGCGGTTGTCGATGAGGGTCAGCAGCGCGCTGGCTTCCTTGGTCTGCATGCTGCCGCCGAGCTGCGCAAGTGCACGGCCACGGCCGCCACCCACCAGGCCGCCGAGCGCGCCACCGATGCCGCCGGCATCGCTGTTGCTGAACACGATCTCGGGCGACAGGCCGTAGTCGGAAGCGACCATCTGGCCACGGCCGAAGTTGCTGCCGCCGCGCATTTCGCCCGACTGCTGCAGCGCGCGTTCACGCGTCATCGCGTTCATGCCGGCCGCGCCGCGCTCGACGACGATGAAGCAGTTCGACTGTTGCACCAGCAGGCGCAGCAGGTTGGCCGTGGGCGGCAGGCGGTACTCGCCGGTAAGAATGGTGTACCAGCCGGCGCTCTGGTTCTCGATCAGCGAGACCGTGCCCAGAGGCGATTCGCAGCGCTCGAGCTGGCCGCTCGCGTTGTCGGTGGCGCCGCCGGCCGCGCTGCCGGTGGCCATGGTCTTGGCCGACTGGCTGCCCATCTGCATGTCGGTGGCTGCGCAGCCGGTGAGAAGAAGTGCGCCGACGGCCACGGCCGCGAGCGGGAACCTGGTGAACTGCATGGAGGACTCCCTCGGTTATCAAAGATTTGCGGGTTGGAAAAACCAGCGGTCGAGGATACGCGCAAAGGATTGCAGGAATCAATCAACCGAATGCAATCAAACGAATGCCCGAAGCCATATTCGCAACCTAGGCTGTTCGGCGGATGCGCTCGATCAGTCCGTTGAGTGCCTCGATGGAGCCGAAGTGGATGGCGAGCTCGCCGCTCTCCTCGATCCGGCCGCCGCGCTTGCTGCGCTTCTTGATGCGCACCTCGACTTCGGCGGTCAGCAGGTCGGCCAGTTCTTCTTCCACGCGCTGCAGGTCGCGCGACTTCTCGCCGTCGTTGCTGCGGCGCGAGGGTGTGAGCGTGAACTCGGCCGCAAGCTTCTTCACCAGCGCCTCGGCTTCGCGTACCGACATCTTCTTGGCAGCGATCTGGTTGGCGGCCGTGATCTGCGTGCCCCGGTCGAGCGACAGCAGCGCGCGGGCATGGCCCATGTCGATGTCGCCGGCCATCAGCATCTGCTGCGCGGGCTCGGCCAGGTTCAGCAGGCGCAGCAGGTTGCTGGCGGCGCTGCGCGAACGACCCACGGCCTGCGCGGCTTGCTCGTGCGTGAGGCCGAATTCTGTAACAAGACGTTGCAAACCTTGGGCTTCTTCCAGCGGATTGAGGTCCTCGCGCTGGATGTTCTCGATGAGCGACATTGCCGCAGCGGCCTCGTTGGGCACGTCGCGCACCAGCACCGGCACGCTGTCGAGACCCGCCAGCCTGGCGGCGCGGAAGCGGCGCTCGCCCGCGATTATTTCGTACTCGGCATTCTTGGCGGCTGCCGATTCGGGGTCGAGCCTGCGAACCAGGATCGGCTGCATGATGCCCTGCACCTTGATGCTCTCGGCCAGTTCGTACAACGCGCCTTCGTCCATGCGCGTGCGCGGCTGGTAGACGCCGGCGACCATCTGGTCGAGCATCAGCGTGTTCGGGTTCTGCGGCGCGCCACCCTCTTCCCGGCCGCCATTGCCGCCACCGATGCCGTTGTCGGCGGAAGGCGCAGCCGTCGGGCCGAGGAGCGCTTCGAGGCCGCGGCCGAGGCCCTTGGGTTTCTTGGTCGCCATCAGTTCTTTTCTTTCGAGATTTCGTTCAGGAGGTCCCGGCCTTCGGGCCAGTCGCCCAGGCCGGATTCGGCATTCAGGTGGCCGCGTGCGCCGGCGTCGACGAAGCGCGCGCCCCAGTCGCTGGCCATCTGGCGCGAGCGCGAGGCTTCGCAATACGGATCGTCGTTGGCGGCGATGAGCACCGCCGGAAACGGCAGCGGCTGCCGCACGATCGGCGCCCAGCCGGGAATCTGCTGGCGCAGGTCGTCGCGCTCCAGGTCCCCGGGTGCCACCAGCAGCGCGCCACGCACCTTGTGGGTGTTGCGCGAGTGCGAGGCCCAGGCGGCGACGAGGATGCAGCCGAGGCTGTGCGCGGCCAGGACCACGGGGCCGGGCGATGCCAGCACTTCTTCCTCGAGACGGATCGACCAGTCGCCGCGCAGCGGACGCATCCACTCGTGCTGCTCGACACGATGGTCGCCGTGGACGGATTCCCATCGGGTCTGCCAATGGCCGGGGCCGCTGTTCTGCCATCCGGGTAGCAGCAGGATGCGGGGTGCTGCAGTCATGTGCCGTGGCCCCGCGTCAGGCGTTGTTTTCGCTGGTGGAACCGGACTCCGGCGCGGTAGCCGGCGCCATTACGTCGGCCGGAATCGGCAGGTCCGGCGCGATGCGCTCCACCGGCACGATCGGCGGCGCCACCGCGCCCGAGGCGAATGCGCTGGCAGGCGGCATCTTCTCGACCAGCTCCTGGGCAAAAGCGATGAAGGCCTGGCTGCCCCGCGCGGCGGGGTCGAACACCACGCCAGGCAAACCGTAGCTCGGTGCCTCGGCCAAGCGCACATTGCGCGGAATGACCGTGTCGAACACCTTGTCGCCGAAGTGGGACTTCAGCTGCTCGCTCACCTGCTGCTGCAGCGTGATGCGCGGATCGAACATCACGCGCAGCAGGCCGATGATCTGCAGGTTCTTGTTGAGGTTGGCGTGCACCTGCTTGATGGTGTTGACCAGGTCGGTCAGCCCTTCGAGCGCGAAGTACTCGCACTGCATCGGCACGATCACGCCGTGGGCCGCGCACAGGCCGTTCAGTGTCAGCAGGCTCAGGCTCGGCGGGCAGTCGATCAGCACGAAGTCGTACTCCGCGCCGACGGCGGCCAAGGCGGTGCGCAGGCGCTTTTCGCGGCGGTCGAGCGCGACCATCTCGACTTCGGCACCCGCCAGCTCGCGGTTGGCACCCAGCACGTCGTAACTGCAACCGCCCTCCACCAGCTTGTCGGACTTGACCCGCGCTTCGGCCACCGAGGCCGATTCAAGCAGCACGTCGTACACCGTCAACTCCAGCTGCCGCTTGTCGATGCCCGAACCCATGGTGGCATTGCCCTGGGGGTCGAGGTCGATCATCAGCACCCGCTGGCCGACCTTGGCCAGGCCGGCGGCGAGATTGACGGTAGTGGTGGTCTTGCCGACGCCGCCCTTTTGGTTGGCAATGCAGAAAATCTTGGCCATGTCTGTACGAGGGAGTCGATCAGCGGGAAATCGCGAGCTTGATGCCGAAGGCGATCAGGAAGGTGCCGGCCAGCTTCTCGAGCGTGGTGGAAATGCGGGGATTGGCACGGATGCGCTCGGCCAGGAAGTGCGTGAGCAGCGTGGAAGTCAGGCCGTACAGGAAGGTCAGCGCGGCGATGGTGACAGCCATCGCGCCGAAGGTGATCAGGCCCTGGTGACGGGCCGGATCCACGAACAGCGGGAAGAAGGCCATGTAGAACACGATCGCCTTGGGATTCAGCAAGGTGATGGTGAAGGCCTGGCGCAGGAAGTGGTTCGGCTTGATGTTGAGGATGGGTGCCGAGCCCGGCTTGGCCAGCAGCATCTTGATGCCCAGCCAGGCAAGATAGCCGGCACCCAGCCACTGCACCGCCTTGAAAGCGGCCGGATAAGCAGCCAGCACCGCAGAGACGCCGGCGACGGCGGCCCACATCAGGCACTGGTCGCCCAAAATCACTCCGGCTGTTGCTGCCAGCCCGCCTCGGATTCCGCCCTTGCTGGTCGAAGTGATCAGCGCCAGGTTGCCCGGGCCAGGAATCAGGAGGAAAAGGACAATGGCGGCGACGAATGCGCCGTAGTCAGCGATGCCGAACATGGGTTTTGCCTCGAAAAAGCGAGCCGGAGAGAGACCAGAGGGGAGGCATCGAGTCTAAGCGAGCACGATGCCGTGAAGGCTGTTATGGCACCGGCTTTTGCCGGCGCCACTGCTTCTTTTGGTAATCGAGGTGCCTGCTCAGGCGGATTCTTTGCGCGCCCAGACGATGCAGCGCTCGGCGTCCAAGCCTGGAACCGCAAGTTGTTCCACGTGAAACACTGCAACGCCCTTCGGCAAGGTCGCGAGTTCGTCGGCCGGTACCTTGCCCTTCATGGCAAGCCACACCGCACCGGGCGCCAGCAGATGCACCGAGCCATTGAAAAAATCAGGCAGCGAGGCAAATGCGCGCGAGCTGATGATGTCGTAGCTTCCCGTGAGCGACTCGACGCGGGCGTGCAGGCCGCGCAGGTTCGGCAACTCCAGCTCGGCTGCCACCTGCTGAACGAAAGCAGCCTTCTTGGCCACGGCATCGAGGCAGCTGACGTCGATATCAGGCCGCATGATGGCGATCACGACGCCGGGCAATCCGCCGCCCGATCCTACGTCCAGCAACTTGCCCTTCCCTGCCCACTCGCGCTGCAACGGCGCGATGGCAGCCAAGCTGTCGAGTAGATGGTGCGTTAGCACGCTCGCCGGATCACGCAGCGCGGTCAGGTTGTAGACCTTGTTCCACTTGAGCATCAAGGTGCCGTAGGCCAGCAGCTGCTCGCCTTGCTGATCGGACAGGGTCACGCCCAATGCAGCCGCGCCAGCGCGCAGCGTATCGATCGGCGCCGTCATTCGGCGGCTGCTTCCGTGGCGGCTGCGTCGCGGGCGAAGGCCTTGTGACCACCCTTGCGCAGATGGATCATCAACAGCGAGATCGCTGCGGGCGTCACGCCGGAGATGCGCGACGCCAGGCCCAGCGTCTCCGGACGGTGCTTGTCCAGCTTCTGCCGCACCTCGAAGCTCAGCGCCTTGACTTGCCCGTAGTCGAAGTCAGCCGGCAGCTTCAGGTTCTCGAAGTGCGCGGCACGCTCTACCTCGTCGTGCTGGCGCTCGATGTAGCCAGAATATTTGGCAGAGATCTCGATCTGCTCGATCTCGGTTTCGCTGAGCATCGCTGGGGCGGCATATTTACCGCCGTCCAGGGACATAAGCGTTTCGTAGTTCACATCGGGCCGGCGCAGCAGGTCGGCCAGGTTGTATTCATGGTCGATGGCCTTGCCCAACACACGCTCCGACTCCGAAGCCGGCAGGTTTCGCGGATTCACCCAGATCGACTTGAGGCGCTCTGTTTCACGTGAAACAGCATCGCGCTTCCGGCTGAAAGCATCCCAACGCGCATCGTCCACCAGGCCCAACTTGCGGCCAGATTCGGTGAGGCGCATGTCTGCGTTGTCTTCACGCAGCTGCAGGCGGAACTCGGCGCGGCTGGTGAACATGCGGTAGGGCTCGGTCACGCCCTTCGTAATCAGGTCATCGACCAGCACGCCCAGATAGGCTTCATCGCGACGCGGCAGCCAAGCGTCTTCGCCACGGCATTGCAGCGCAGCGTTGATGCCGGCAAACAGGCCCTGAGCCGCCGCCTCTTCATAACCGGTCGTGCCGTTGATCTGCCCGGCAAAGAACAGTCCCTTGACCGAACGGGTCTCGAAGCTGCTCTTGAGCTCACGCGGATCGAAGTAGTCGTATTCGATGGCATAGCCCGGCCGCAGGATATGCGCGTTCTCCAGCCCAGGCATCGAGCGCACCAGCTGGTACTGGATGTCGAACGGCAGGCTGGTCGAGATCCCGTTCGGGTAATACTCGTTGGTCGTCAGGCCTTCGGGCTCCAGGAAGATCTGGTGGCTCTCCTTGTCGGCAAAGCGGTTGATCTTGTCTTCCACGCTCGGGCAGTAGCGCGGACCCACGCCGTCGATCTTGCCGGTGAACATCGGACTGCGGTCGAAGCCCGAACGGATGATGTCGTGCGTGCGCGCGTTGGTGTGGGTGATCCAGCAAGGCATCTGCCGCGGATGCATGTCCGTGCGGCCCATGAAGCTGAACACCGGCATCGGCCCTGCCCCGCCCGGCATGCCGTCACCCGGCTGCTCGGTGCATTTCGAGAAATCGATGCTGCGGCCGTCGAGCCGTGGCGGCGTGCCGGTCTTGAGGCGGCCCTGTGGCAGCTTCAGTTCCTTGAGCCGTGCCGACAAGCTCACAGCCGGCGGATCGCCTGCGCGGCCAGCCTGGTAGTTGTCCAGACCGACGTGGATGCGGCCATCGAGGAAAGTCCCCGCCGTCAGCACCACCGTACGCGCGCGGAAAGCAATGCCCACCTGGGTGACGGCGCCGACCACGCGGTCGCCCTCCACCATCAGGTCGTCGACCGCTTGCTGGAACAGGCTCAGGTTCGGCTGGTTCTCCAGGCGATGGCGAATGGCCGCCTTGTACAGCACGCGGTCGGCTTGGGCGCGCGTCGCACGCACTGCCGGGCCCTTGCTCGAATTGAGAATGCGGAACTGAATGCCGGCTTCGTCGGTGGCAATCGCCATCGCGCCACCGAGTGCGTCGACCTCTTTCACCAGGTGGCCCTTGCCGATGCCGCCGATCGACGGGTTGCAGCTCATCTGGCCCAGCGTCTCGATGTTGTGGGAGAGCAGCAGCGTCTTGGCGCCCATGCGCGCGGCGGCGAGCGCGGCTTCGGTGCCGGCATGGCCACCGCCGACGACGATCACGTCGAATTCTTCGGGGTACAGCATTTGGAATGGTGGCGCACAACTGACGCGTGCGCGGCGCAAAAAGGGGCACCGATTTTAATCGCCGGTGCGGTCTCGCGCCCATTGTGTGGACAAGCTAGAGGGCCATGCCAAATCGGCCCCGGATGCACACAACGATTGGAAAGTCTGCTATATATTTAATAGCAAACAAACCGCGTCAGCCGGTCACTTCTTCCACTTGGACCACCGGCACGGGCTTCTCTATGCCCACCAGCGCGCCCGAGGGTGGCGGTGGCTTCGGCGGTTCGAGGCTTTCGTCCTGCAGTTCGCGGATCACCAGCTTCTTGTCGGTCATGCGCACATTGCCGAAGATCGTGCAGAAGGCCACGTCCTTCGCGTCGCGCCCCGTACCCACGCGCACCAGCCGGTCGACAGGCGCCATGCGGGTGGGATCGAACAGCACCCACTGTCCGCCGAGCCAGGCTTCGAACACGGCATGGAAGTCCTGCGGCGGCTCGTCGAACCACACATAGCCCACCACCAGCCGCGCCGGAATATTGAGCGCGCGGCAGAAGGTGATGCCCAGGTGCGCAAAGTCGCGGCACACGCCGGCGCGTTCCACGAACACCTCGCGCGCGGTGGTGGTCGAGTCGCTGCTGCCCGGCTCGTAGGCGATGCTTTCGTGAATCCAGTCGACGATCGCCTGCACCCGGCCGATGCCCGGCGGCAGGTCACCGAACAACTGCTGTGCGCACCGCGACATCAGGTCCGACTCGCAGTAGCGCGTCGGCATCATGTAGTGCAGGACATCGTCAGGCACCTCGTTCACCGGCACTTCGCGAAGATCGGTCGGCACCGCCACATGGGCACGCTGCACCGTGGCCTTGTAGCTGATCTTCAGCGGCCCCGGCTTTGCATCGAAACGAATGAAGCGATTGCCGCTGCCCTCGTCGCAGAACACCTGCATCTCGGTCGGTGGCTCGATGCTCAGTTCTTCGTTGACGACCGCCTGCGCACCCGCACGGGCCGCCTCGATGTTGAGCAGCATGTGCGCCGGCGCGGCGACTTCGTAGTCGAGCTGCGCGTCGATGTGGGAGATGTGCATGGGTTTCTCTTCAGGTGCGTCGTCGACGCGAACGGTGTTCGGGCAATTGCCAATGAGCCTGCGTCACGAGCAGCACACGCAGTACGCGATGCGCCGGACTCTGCAGAAGCCAGCCCAGCGACCGCGCCTGCGGCCACCGGGGTTTGTCGCGCAGCATGGCTCAGTCCAACGCTTTCTTCACGGCACCCACCCCCAGGGCGGCCAGCACCACGAACAGCACCGCCAACACCAGGAACAGGCCGAACAGCAGCTTGGCAATGCCGGCCGCGCCGGCGGCCACGCCACCGAAGCCCAACAGGCCGGCCACCAGCGAGATGACGGCAAAGATGATCGCGTACTTCAACATTCAAGACTCCTTCGGCAGTGCCTTGCCCGCCGTGCGAAGGAGCTTAAAAACGGCCGCGGCGGCGCCCGATAGTCACCTCGCGCAAGCCGTCGTAGGACAAAAACGCGACGCCGCCAAACCCGCTAGCATCCGCCGTGGTCTCCCAGAACAATCACACCTCGCCAATCCATTGGAGTTATTTCGAATGAAGCTGTATTACTCGCCGGGCGCCTGCTCGCTGTCTCCCCACATCGCCATGCACGAAGCCGGACTCGCCTTCGAGCCCGTGCTGGCCAGCACCAAGAGCCACAAGCTGCAAGACGGCACCGACTACTACGGCATCAACCCGCTGGGCTACGTGCCGATGCTCGAACTCGACGACGGCACCCGCCTGCGCGAAGGCCCGGCCATCCTGCAGTACATCGCCGACCTGGTCCCCACAAAGAACCTCGCGCCGGCCTCCGGCACCATGCAGCGCTACCGCCTGCAGGAGTGGCTGACCTTCATCGGCACGGAAATCCACAAGGGCTTCAGCCCGCTGTTCAACCCGGCCATGCCGGAAGAAGCCAAGACCATCGCCAAAGAAAAGCTGGCTTCGCGCTTCAAGTGGCTCGACAGCGAGCTGGCCGGCAAGCAGTACCTGATGGGCGACACCTTCAGCGTGGCCGACGGCTACCTCTTCACCGTCACCAACTGGTCCAAGCCGACCGGCGTGGACATCTCCGGCTACCCCAACCTGCAATCCTGGCACGCGCGCGTCGGCGCCCGCCCCGCGGTGCAGGAAGCAATGAAGGCTGAAGGCCTGCTGAAGTAAGCCGAAGCAAGCAGAAGAAGCAACACGGCCGGGCAACCCTCAGGGAAAACCCGGCCTGCTTCAGCCACAAGCCGCATGCCGCGGCTTTTTTTTCGGGCCACTCTCAGGGCATCGCTTCAGAAGAAGACCGAAGCCCCGAAGAAGGAACCGCGCCATGCCCGAAACCCCTCCCCCCGTCGAACTGCGCGAAGAGATGCGCGGGCCCGTCATGTGGCTCACCATCGAGCGCGAAGAACGCCGCAACGCCATCAGCGGCGCCGTGCTCACCGGCCTGGGCGATGCACTTCGCCGCGCCAACGACGACAGCGCGGTGCGCGCCGTGGTCATCACCGGTGCCGGCACGCGCGCCTTCTGCGCGGGCGCCGACCTGCAGAGCGGCACCTCCTTCAAGTTCGACTACGCGGCGCCCTACCAGGGCTTCGCCAACCTGTTCCGCCAGGCCCGCCAATCCACCGTCCCGCTGATTGCGCGCGTCAACGGTGCCTGCATGGCGGGCGGCATGGGGCTCATGGCGATGTGCGACATGGCCGTGGCCGGCAGCCATGCCGTGTTCGGCCTGCCCGAGGTGAAGGTCGGCCTCTTCCCGGCACAGGTGCTCAGCGTGCTCGGCGGCCTGCTGCCGCGCCGCGTGCTGGCCGAGATGTGCATCACGGGCGAGCCCATCGACGCCAAGCAGGCGCTCGAACTCGGGCTCGTCAACCGCGTGAGCGAAGACGTCGACGAGAGCGTCGACTGGCTCCTCGGCCGCATGCTCGACAAATCGCCCGCCGCCATCCGGCGCGGCCTCTACACCATGAAGAAGATCGAGGCGATGGCCTTCGAGGAATCGATGGCCTTCACCGAAAGCCAGATCGGCCTGTTCGCACTGACCGAGGACGCGGCCGAAGGGCAACTCGCCTTCCGCGAGAAACGCAAGCCACAGTGGAGCGGCCGATGAACGACAACCAACGCATCGTCCGCATCGGCGGCGCCTCCGGCTTCTGGGGCGACAGCAGCGTCGGCGCGCCGCAGCTCGTGCGCAGCGGGCAGATCGACTACCTCGTGTTCGACTACCTGGCCGAACTCACCATGTCGATCCTCGCGGGCGCGCGCCTCAAGAAACCCGAGCTGGGCTATGCGACCGACTTCGTCTCGGTGGCGATGAAAGCGGTGCTGAAGGATGCCGTGAAACAAGGCATCCGGGTGGTGAGCAACGCAGGCGGCGTGAACCCGCAAGGCTGCGCCGACGCATTGGCGGCACTCGCCGCCGAACAAGGCATCGCGCTGAAGATTGCGGTGGTGAGCGGCGACGACGTGTCGCCCCTGCTGCCGCAGCTGCGCCAGTCGCAACCGCCAGTGCGCGAACTGCAGAGCGGCGCGGCGCTGCCGGAACGCGTGCTCACCGCCAATGCCTACCTCGGCGCACGCCCGATACAGGCCGCGCTCGATGCGGGCGCGCAGGTGGTCATCACCGGCCGCTGCGTCGACTCGGCCGTCACGCTCGGCGTGCTCATGCATGAATTCAAATGGCAGCCGCACGACTTCGACCTGCTCGCCGCCGGCAGCCTCGCCGGCCACATCATCGAATGCGGCTGCCAGGCCACCGGTGGCCTGCACACCGACTGGGACACCGTGCCGGACTGGCCGAACATCGGCTACCCCATCGTGGAATGCAGCGCCGACGGCAGCTTCGTCGTGACCAAGCGGCGGGCACCGGCGGCAAGCTCACGCCCGCCGTGGTGGGCGAGCAGATGCTCTACGAAATCGGCGACCCCGCCGCCTACCTGCTGCCCGACGTGGTGGCCGACTTCACGCAGGTGCGCATCGAGCAGGCCGGCGAGCACCGGGTGCGCGTGCAGGGCGCGCGCGGCCATGCACCGACCGCGAGCTACAAGGTCAGCGCCACCTACGTCGACGGCTTCAAGACGGCGGCGCAACTCACCATCGTGGGCTTCGACGCAGTGGCCAAGGCCCGGCGCACCGGCGAGGCGATCCTTGCGCGCACAGGCACGCTGTTCGCGCAGAACGGCTTTGGCCCCTACAGCGCGACGCATCTCGAGGTGCTGGGCGCGGAGTCATGCTACGGCCCGCATGCGCAGGCCCTGCAGACGCGCGAGGCAGTGCTGCGGCTCGCGGTGACGCATCCGCGCAAGGACGCGCTGGAGCTGTTCGCGCGCGAAGTGGCGCCTGCCGGTACCTCGTGGGCACCGGGCACCACGGGCGCGGGCGGCGGCCGCGCGTCGGTGTCGCCGTCGATAAGGCAGTACGCATTCCTGCTCGACAAGTCGATGGTCGAGACAAGCGTGACCATCGACGGCGAGCGCATCGATGTGCCCCGCACGGAAACTCCCGCTTCACCCACCGTACCCGTCCGACAGGCTGCCAGAGCCGAACAAACGACGACGACGCCGGCGGAAGACACCGTCGAAGTACCCCTGGTCCGCCTGGCCTGGGCCCGCAGCGGCGACAAGGGCGATACCTCGAACATCGGCGTCATCGCGCGCCACCCCGCCCTGCTCGGGCTGCTGCGCGAACAGCTCACCGAGGCGCGCGTGGCCGGGTGGCTCTCGCACCTCGTCAAGGGCCGCGTCACGCGCTACGACGTGCCGGGCATCGGCGCCTTCAACTTCGTCTGCGAACAGGCGCTGGGCGGCGGCGGCATGGCGTCGCTGCGCAACGATCCGCTCGGCAAGGGCATGGGGCAGATCCTGCTCGCCATGCCCCTGCGCGCGAGCCCGGCCTTGCTGGCGCTGCTTGCCTAGCATCAATCCGGACAACCGTACGGCAGCAGGGTTGAGGCCGGGCGCTTAGCCTTGCGCCTGTTTCAACTTTGCCTCTGACCCCACGATGTCCTCCCTCTTCGACCCCGTCCAGGCCGGCGACCTGAAGCTCGCCAACCGCATCGTGATGGCGCCGCTGACGCGCAATCGCTCGCCCAACGCCATTCCGCCCGACATCGCCACCACCTACTACGCCCAGCGCGCCAGTGCCGGCCTGCTGATTACCGAGGCCACCGCCATCAGCCACCAGGGACAGGGCTATTCCGACGTGCCCGGCCTCTACGGCACCGAGCAGCTCGACGCCTGGAAGCGCGTGACCGACGCCGTGCACGCCAAGGGCGGCAAGATCGTCGTGCAGCTGTGGCACGTGGGCCGCGTCTCGCACACCGAACTGCAACCCGGTGGCGGCAAGCCCGTGGCGCCCTCGGCCATCACCGCCAAGACCAAGACCGTGCTCATCAAGGACGGTGTACCGACCTTCGTAGAGACCTCCGAGCCGCGCGCGCTCGACGCCGGCGAGCTGCCAGGCATCGTGCATGCCTATGCGGTGGCCGCACGCAGCGCGGTCGAGACTGCCGGTTTCGACGGCGTCGAAATCCACGGCGCCAACGGCTACCTGCTCGACCAGTTCCTGAAGGACGGCAGCAACAAGCGCACCGACGACTACGGCGGCAGCATCGAGAACCGCGCCCGCCTGCTGCTGGAGACCACCCGCGCCGTGGTCGACGCGGTCGGCGGCGGCAAGACCGGCATCCGCCTGTCGCCCGTCACGCCCGCCAACGACGCGCACGACAGCGACCCGCAGCCGCTGTTCACCTACGTGGTGAAGCAGCTCGCGCAGCTCAACCTGGCCTACATCCACATCATCGAAGGCGCCACCGGCGGCCCGCGCGAAATCGAAGACCGCCCCTTCGACTACGAAGCCCTCAAGACCGCCTACCGCGAAGCCGGCGGCAAGGGCGCCTGGATGGTCAACAACGGCTACGACCGCCCGCTGGCCGAAGAGGCGGTGAAGGAAGGCGACGACCTCGTGGCCTTCGGCAAGCCCTTCATCTCGAACCCCGACCTGGTGCGCCGCCTGCGCGAGAACGCACCGCTGAACGAACTCGACAAGGCCACCATGTACGGCGGCGGCGCCAAGGGCTACACGGACTACCCGGCACTGGCCTGAGTCCGCCCGGTCGGTTTTTCCACGGCCCAGGCGCGCTGCCGGCGCGCATGGGCCGATTTGCCTGCGCGGCTGCGAGCCCGTACGCTCGGCACTCATCCAATACCGGGAGGAGATGCCGCATGGCAACGGACAACCACGAGGAAGAAGAGAGGTCGGAGCCGGGCGCACGCCCGGTGGTGTCGCGCGACCCCGAGGCCTACCACGGCGACATGGTCACCATCGCGCGCCGCTTCACCCCCACCGATGCACAGCTGCTCTGCGGCTGCCTCCAGGCGGCCGGCATTCCGGCCACCGTGGCCGATGCGGCGCTGGTGCAGACCAACATGCTGTGGAGCATCGCCCTGGGCGGTGCCAGCCTGCGCGTGCCGCAGGCTTTCGTGCAGGAAGCCAACGAGGTCATCGCCGCCTACGAACGCGGCGAGTTCTCGCTCGACGAAGACTTCGACCCCAACGTCTGAGCCTTTTCTTTCATTGCCGCGCTTTCATCCATGGCCCACATCGAACACAAGCTCGCCGCGCTCGGCCTCGTGCTGCCGCCCACCATCACACCGCCACCGGGTGTGGTACTGCCCTTTGCCTTCGTGCGCGTGCTCGGCCGGCGCGCCTTCATCTCGGGCCACGGGCCGCTCAATGCCGACGGCACCATCGCCACGCCGCTCGGCAAGCTGGGCCGCGAGCTCACGGTCGAACAGGGGTATGCGGCCGCACGGCTCACCGCGCTTGCGATGCTCGGCAGCCTTCAGCGTGCCATCGGCGATCTCGACCGCATCACCGCATGGACGCGGGTGTTCGGCATGGTGGCGTCGGCACCTGGCTTCGACAGGCAGCCGGCCGTGATCAACGGCTTCTCCGACCTGATCCTCGAGCTCTTCGGCCCCGGGATCGGCATGCATGCGCGCAGCGCCGTGGGCATGGCGGAGCTGCCGTTCAACATCCCGGTCGAGATCGAGGGCGAGGTGGAGTTCGAGCCGTGAATGACGCAAGCTGGACCCTGCGGCGCGCCGATGCGGCAGATGCCGCTTCCATCACCGAATGCGCTGTGGAAGCCTTTCGCCACTACATTCCACGCCTTGGCCTCACGCCATTGCCGATGACCAGGGACTACGAAGCTGCCATCGCAAATGCACAGGTCTGGATCGCGACACAACAGGCGCAGACCGTCGCCGCGCTGGTGCTCGACGTCACCGAAGAAGGCTTCCTGATCGACGTGATCGCGGTGCGCCCG
Organism: Variovorax sp.; assembly: GCF_965279555.1. NCBI lineage: Bacteria > Pseudomonadati > Pseudomonadota > Betaproteobacteria > Burkholderiales > Comamonadaceae > Variovorax > Variovorax sp. The sequence continues at coordinate 5,147,429 of NZ_OZ257247.1, forward strand.
CAGCACCAGGGCACGGGCGTCGGCCGCGCGCTGCTGGAGCTGGCGGAGCGCGAGGCATTGCGTCAGGGCCACGATTCGATCTACCTCTTCACCAACGAAAAGATGACCGAGAACCGCGCGCTCTACGAGCGCATCGGATATGTCGAATACAAGCGCCTCGCGCTCGAGCGACGCACTCGCGTGTTCCTGCGCAAGCCATTGGGGTGAGCCTTGCCATGCAGCTCGAACGCATCCATCACGCCGCCATCATCTGCGCCGACTACGCGGTGTCCAGGCACTTCTACACAAAGGTACTGGGCCTGCGCGTGGTGGCCGAAAACCATCGCGCCGCGCGCGATTCGTACAAGCTCGACCTGGCCTTGCCCGACGGCTCGCAGATCGAGCTCTTCTCGTTTCCCGGCGCACCCGCGCGCCTCACGCGGCCCGAGGCACAGGGCCTGCGGCACCTGTCCTTCGAGGTGCACGACGTACAGGCCGCCGCCGATGAACTCGCGGCTCAGGGCATTGCCGTGGAGCCGCTTCGCACCGACGAATACACCGGCCGCCGCTTCACCTTCTTCGCCGATCCCGACGGCCTGCCGCTGGAACTCTACGAAGCCGCGCCGGCCGAAGAGCTCGATGCGCTGCTGCTGAAGCTCGAAGACGCATTGCACCTGCGCGAGGTGCGCGCGAACGCCGCGCAGCTGAAGGAACTGCTCGACGACGGCTTCCATGAACTCGGCGTATCGGGCGAAATATGGACGCGGCCCGCGATCATCGAAGCACTCCGCGGCGAGACTTTCTCGCAACGCACGATGACGGACTTTCGCGTGCTGCGCATGGCACCCGACGTGGCGCTGGTCACCTACCGCGCACACCGTGAAGCGATTCCTGAAAGGCCCGCCGCGGATTCGTTGCGCAGTTCGCTGTGGCGGCGGCGGCATGGCCGCTGGCGCATGGCGTTCCACCAGGGTACGCCGCTCTCGCGCTGAGCGAACGCGCGGCGGAGCGGGCTCAGGCCACTTCGCCGAACGCCACGCTCACGCGCAGGCCGGTCGGCTCGGCGGCTTCGAGCCGCAGCTCGGCGCCCAGCAGCTCCGCATAGCGCGACACGATCGACAGCCCCAGCCCCGAGCCCTGTCCCAGCTTCTCGCCGGCCGGGCCCTGCGCCCAGCGCTGCATCAGGTCGCGCTGTGCTTCGATCGGAATGCCAGGCCCGTCGTCGATCACGCTCAGCGTGCGGCCCGCCAGCTCGACCGTGATGGTGCGCCCGCCATAGCGCAGTGCGTTGTCGATCAGGTTGTCGAGGATGCCTTCCACCAGCGCCTCGTTGGCATACACCACCACGCCGTCGTCGAGGCCGCGTGCGCCCAGGTCGACACCGCGCGCATCGGCGCGTGCGAGGTGGCGCAACACCGTCTGTTCGGCCAATACGTCCAACCGCACCGGCACGCGCTTGAGTTCGGTGCGCGCCTCCTCGGCCAGCGCCAGCGCGAGCAGCTGGTCGATCAGGTGGCTGGCTCGCGCCTGCCGTTCGGACACGCGCTCGAGCTGCTCGCGCCACACGTTGGTGTCGTGCTGCGCAAGGCCGTATTCGGCCAGCGCGCGAATGCCCGCCAGCGGCGTGCGCAACTCATGTGCCACGTTGCCCACGAACTCGCGCTGCGCCTGCACGCTTTGGCCCAGGCGTTCGAACAGCGAGTTGACCGCATTGCCCAAACGCTGAAGCTCGCGCGACGTCTGCGCCACCTGCACAGGCGACAGGTCATGCACGTCGCGCCGGTCGAGCGCACGTTGCAGGTCGGCCAGCGGCCGCAGGTCGCTGCGAATGCCGTACCAGAGCCAGACCGCGAGCAGCACCAGCAGCAGGATCTGCGGTGCCAGCGCATAGCCGAGCAGCTGCCGCACCAGCGCGGTCCGGCTCAGCGTGGTCTGCGCAATGATCACGCGGTAAGGCATGCTGAGGTCGGGCTCGGCGTCATGCTCGAGCACCACCGCGCGCAGTGCGCTGCCTTCGTAGTCGATGTCGGAGAAGCGGTAGCGCGAGCCGTCCACAGGCAGCGGCGCATTCAGGCCGGCCTGGCCCGAGATCAGCGTGCCGTCGAGCCGCTGCACGGCGAAGTACACCTTGTCGACCTGGTCGAACAGCACCGTGGCCACTTCGCGCGGCGTCAGCAGCAGCTCGATGCCGCGTTCGCCGGCTTGCACGTTGGCAGACAGCGCATAGGCGTCGTCGAGCATGCCGCGGTCGAAGGCCTGCTCCGAAAAATAGTTGGCGATGACCAGCGCGATGACGGCACCCACCATCCACGTGAGCGCCAGCGGCACCAGCACGTTGCGCAGCACGCGCCGCGTGAGCGAAGGCGCGCGCTGCGTGGCCTGCTGCTGTTCTGCGGTCTCGCCGGTCACGCGCGGATCACGCCTCGGCTTCTAGCAAGTAGCCGATGCCGCGCAGCGTGCGGATGCTCGCGCCGGTGCCCTGCAGCTTCTTGCGCAGGCGCGAGATGAAAGCTTCGAGTGCGTTGTCGCCGAGCGATTCGTCGAAGCTCGAGAGCTTGTCGGACAGCGCACGCTTGCTCACGGTGCGGCCGGGCGGGCTCATGAGTTCCCACAGCACTTCGAACTCGCGCGCCGGCAGGTCGAGCGGGCCGCTCGTGGTGGAGAAGCGGCGTGCCTTGCGGTCGAGCTTGAGCTGGCCCAGCAGCACGATGTCTTCGGTGCCCTTGGCGCGGCGCACCAGCGCACGCAGGCGGGCTTCGACTTCCGCCAGGTCGAAGGGCTTGCCGAGGTAGTCGTCGGCGCCGGCATCGAGGCCGGCGATGCGCTCTTCGGTGCGGCCGCGCGCGGTCAGCACCAGCACCGGCGTGCGGTCGCCGCGCGCGCGTGCCTGGCGCAACGCGGTGAGGCCGCTTGCCAGCCCGCTGGTGGGGCTGGCAGTGGCCGGCAGGTTGAGGTCGAGCAGCACCGCATCGAAGGGCTGAACGCGCCAGAGATGGTCGGCATCTTCGACGTTGGTCGAAACGTCGACCCGATGGCCCGCGTCCGCAAGGCTGCGTACCATGACATCGCGCAGAACGGCGTCATCTTCGACAAGCAGAATTCGCATGGTGTTTGAATGGTTGGGGTAATCTGCCCTTGCGAATGACGGGTCAGCAGCCGGTCAGTCGCTCCAGCGATAAACGCAACATGAGCATACGACAGCAATATGAACCACGGGCCATTTTCATGGCCGGCGCAACACGATGAGTGCGCGCGAACCCTCCGATCAGCTGAGCCTGGTGCCTCCCGAGGTGCAACGCACCGCCGTGGTCCTGCTGCATGGTCTGTGCAGCACGCCTGACGAGTTGCTGACCGTGCAATCGGCACTGCGCAGCCGCGGCTACTCGGTGCATCCGCTGTCGATAGAGGGTTACTCGTTCGATGCCGACGCGCCGCTGCAGCATGCAGCGCCGTTCGAACGCTGGATCGATGCCATACAGGCCGAGGTCAAGGCGCTGCGCACGCAGCACGACCGCGTGATGCTCATCGGCATTTCCGCCGGCTCCTCGCTCGCGCTGGGCGCGGCCATCCGCTGCGGCACGGACGTCGACGCGCTGGTGCTCATGTCGACCACGCTGCGCTTCGACGGCTGGGCCATTCCGCGCACGCAGTTCCTGCTGCCGCTGGCCTTCTACACGCCGCTGGGCCGGCTCTGGCAATACCGCGAGCGCCCGCCCTACGGCGTGAAGAACGAACGCGTGCGCGCCTGGATCGAGCGCGAGCTGCGCCACCGAAAGGTGTCGCGCGCGGGCAGCTCGGTCATCGGCGTGGGCCACCTGCGCGAGCACGACCGGCTCATCCGCCACGTGCGCCGCAACCTCAACAGCGTGCAATGCGACAACGTGCTCGCACTGCATGCCCAGCAGGACGAAGTGGCCAGCGTGGCCAACCTCGACATCCTCGCGCGCGGCCTGCGCTGCCGCGCATTCCGCACGGTGGTGGTCGCGAACAGCTACCACATGATCACAATCGACAACGACCGTCAACAGGTGGTGCGTGAAACAGTGTCTTTTGCAGACGCCGTGGCCCATGGCACGATGCCCGAGCATCCCCTGTACGCCTGATCTGCCTGCCCACGCCTGAAAGGAAAGCATCCCCATGTCTTCTTCCGACGCTTCTTCGCCCACCTTCAACAGCATCGCGACGATCCTCGAGACCGACTTCAAGGTCGAGCGCTCGGCCATCTCGCCCGCCACCGCCCTGTCCGACCTCGGCCTCGATTCGCTCGCGCTGATGGAGTTCGTCTTCGCCGTCGAAGACGCCTTCCACCTGCGCATTCCCGAGGACCGCCTCGACCCGCGCGAAGCCGGCATCACGCTGCAGCGCCTGTGCGAAGTGATCGACGCGGAAAGCAGCGGCGGCGCCGCTGCCAAGCCCGCGCAACCCGCCGAAGTCCCGGCATGAGCAGCGGAGCCGCCCACGCCGTGCTCGCCGCCTCGGCAGCGCGCGCCGCATCCGCTCCCGTGCGCGTGAGCGGCCTCGGTTTCATCACGCCCATCGGCCGCACCGTCGAAGACTTCGACGACGCCCTGTTCGCCGGCCGCTCGGCGGTTCGCGCGCAGAAGCTCGAGATCAAGGGCATGGACACGATGGAGCTTGCCGTCGCCGCCTGCGACTTCGAATCGAACGGCGTGCGCAGCACCTCCCGCCTGCCGCTGGACCGCGGCACGGCCATGGCATTGGCCGCCGCGCAGGACGCCGCCGCCGAAGCCAGGCTCGACCTGGAGACCATCGACCGCGACCGCCTCGGCATCTTCTGGGGCAGCGGCCTGGCCGGTGCCGGCACCTTCGACAACACCACCAGCGCGCTCTACGGCGAACAGCGCCGCATGCGCCCGACGACCGTGCTCACCGTGATGCCCAACGCCGCCGTGGCGGAGCTTGCGCTGCACTTCGGCGCGCGCGGCTCGGCCATTGCCTACGCCTGTGCCTGCGCCTCGTCGGCCGTGGCCATCGGCGAAGCCATGCGCGCCATCCGCGGCGGCTGGATCGACGTCGCCATCGTCGGCGGCCATGACGCCATGCTCACGCCGGGCGTGATGGCCAGCTGGCACGCGATGCGCGTGATGGCGCCGCCGCCGGCCGACGCGCCCTCCTCCGCCTGCCGCCCGTTCTCGGGCGACCGCGCGGGCTTTGCCATCGGCGAAGGCGCGGCCGCGCTGGTGCTCGAATCCGAAGCGCACGCCGCCGCCCGCGGCGCCGGTGCCGCACCCTTCGTGCTCGCCGGCTACGCCACCAACTGCGACGGCACGCACATCACCAACCCCGACACCGCCGGCCAGGTGCGCGCCATGCGCGCCGCGCTGCGCGACGCCGGCATCGAAGCCTCCGACGTGGGCCACATCAACGCCCACGGCACGGCCACTTCGGCCGGCGACGCCGCCGAGGCGGCATCGATCCGCGAAGTGTTCGGCAAGGCAACGCCTGTGAGCGCGACCAAGGCCATCCACGGCCACGTGCTCGGCGGCGGGGGCGCCATCGAACTCATCGCGGCGCTGCGCGCGCTGGCCCGGGAGGCGCTGCCACCCATCGCCAACCTGCAGACACCGGACGCCGCATTCGACCTGGATTTCGTCCAGGGCGAAGCGCGCGAGGCCAAGGGAATCCGCTACGCGCTGTCCAATTCCTTCGCCTTCGGCGGCACGAATGCGGTCATCGTGGCCGGTCGCGCGTCCGAACGCTGAAGATTCGCTGAGCACTTCCTGAAAAATCGAACGCGGTGCATCGGCTGGTTGTCTTCGTCGTGCCCGTGTTCGCGCTGCTCATGGCGTGCGAGTTCGCATGGGGCTGGCTCAAGCGCCGCAATACCTACCGTTTCAGCGACACGCTCGGCAGCCTGAGCCAGGGCCTGCTCAGCCAAGCCCTCGCGGTATGCACCCAGCTTTTCCAGATCGGCCTGTACGCGATGGTCTATCCGTTCGTCGCGATCTGGACCCGTCCGGACTTCTGGGACGGCGCCATCGGCTGGATCCTGGCCGTGGTGCTGTTCGACTTCTTCGACTACTGGCTGCACCGCGCGGGCCATGAGTCGGCCGTGTTCTGGGCCGCGCACTCTGTGCACCACCAGAGCCAGCAGTTCAACTTCTCCACCGCGCTGCGGCAGGAAAGCACCGTGGCCTTCCTGGGCTGGGCCTTCTACCTGCCGATGGCGGTGGTCGGCGTGCCGCCCGAGCAGTTCGGCCTCGCGGGGCTGATCGTGCTGGTCTACCAGTTCTGGATCCACACCGAGCACATCGGCAAGCTCGGCTGGTTCGACAGGGTGTTCTCTTCGCCGTCCAACCACCGCGTGCACCACGCGGTGAACGACGGCTACGTCGACCGCAACTACGGCGGCATGCTGGTGATATGGGACCGAATGTTCGGTACCTTCGCCGAAGAAACCGAACGCTGCGTGTACGGCACGCGCAAGGCGCTCGCGAGCTTCGATCCGCTGCGCGCCATCGTCGGGCCCTATGCGCCTCTGCTGCGCGACGCCTGGCACACGCGGCGCTGGCAGGACAAGATCGCCGTGTGGTTCAAGCCGCCGGGCTGGCGGCCGGCCGACGTGGCGGCACGCTTTCCGGAAGCACCTTTTTCGCTCGAAGAAGCCATGCGCATCCACGATCCCCAATTGACGCGTCCGCAGGTCGCTTCGGCCGCACTCCACTTCGCATGCTGGGTCGGCGTGACGCTGGCCTTCCTGTGGCGCGCCGACGACCTGGCCTTCCAGACCGGGCTGACGCTGCTCGCGCTGGCGGTCGGCGGCTTCTGGTCCATCGGCGCGGTGCTCGATTCGAAGCTGCGGCTGCGCTGGGCCTGGTGCGCGCAGGCCGCGCTGCTGGCGGTTTCGGCGGTACTGCTCACCAGCTGAAGAGCGCATCACCTTCGCTCGCTATGCTCGGCGCTTCCATCGCTTCGAAGCAGGCAAAACACCATGCGCAGGCTCGCCACCCCTGAAGACATCGACACCGTCTTCGCCCTCTACATGCATGAAAAGGTCGTGCCCTACCTGGGCTACGACCCGATGCCGCTGGAAGACTTCCGCGCGATCTACCGGCAGCTGCTCGATGGCCGCGACTTCTTCGTCTACGAGCGCGACGGACGCATCGCGGGCTTCTATCGCGCCGCCCGCTACCCCGGGCGTGTGCGGCACGTCGCCAGCCTCGGCACGCTCGCGGTCGATCCGGCGCTGCGCTTCTACGAAAAGCTCGGCTTCGAGCGCGAAGGCACGCTGCGCAAGTTCTACAAGCGCGCCGGTGATGCAGAGGCCATCGACGACCACGTCATGGCGCTGCTGGTCGATTGAAAAGGCTGCGTCAGGGCTTCCAGCGCCGCAGCAGCAGCGCATTGGCCATCACGCTCACGCTGGACAGCGCCATCGCCGCGCCGGCCACCACCGGGCTCAGCAGGCCGAAGGCCGCGAGCGGAATGCCGGCCACGTTGTAGGCAAAGGCCCAGAACAGGTTCTGCCGGATCTTCGAGACCGTGCGGCCCGAGAGTTCGAAGGCCTGCGCCACCAGCGCGAGGTCGCCGCGCATCAGCGTGATGCCCGCCGCTTCCATTGCCACGTCGGTACCGCCGCCCGAAGGCGCCATCGCGATGCCGACATCGGCCGCCGCCAGCGCAGGCGCGTCGTTGGCACCGTCGCCGACCATGGCCACCACGTGCCCGTTCTTTCTCAGGGCAGCAACCTGCGCGGCCTTGTCGGCCGGCAGCACGTCGGCGCGCACGTCTTCCGCGTCGATGCCCAGCCGCGCCGCCATTGCCTGCGCGGCGCGCTGGTTGTCGCCCGAGATCATCACCACCCGAAGGCCGCGCGCACGCAGTGTGCGAATGGCTTCGGCGGCCTGCGGCTTGGGTTCGTCGGCAAAGGCCAGCAGCGCCTGCACATGCGCCGCGCCGGCCTCGTCGAAACGCAGCAGCGCGGACACCGTCGCGCCCTTGGCCTGCAGGCGATCGACATCGGCCGCATCGGGCATCGCATTGAGTTCACGGCACCAACGCAGGCTGGCGATGGCCCAGGTCGCGCCGCCGACATTGCCGCGCACGCCGCGGCCCGGCATGGCCTGCATCGCACTCAACGCAGGAGCCTGCAGGTTGCGCTGTGCGGCAGCGGCCAGCACCGCCTTCGCGAGCGGATGCTCGCTGCCGCCTTGCAGGCTGGCAGCGACCGCCAGCAACTTGTCTTCTGCCGCAATGGCGCCCGCCAGCGGCAGCAGTTCCGTCAGCACGGGCCGGCCCAGCGTCAGCGTGCCGGTCTTGTCGAAGGCCACCGTGTCGACGCGGTGCGCAATTTCAAGCGCACGCGCATCCTTGATGAGAATGCCGTGCTTCGCCGCCACACCGGTGCCGGCCATCACCGCCACCGGCGTCGCAAGGCCCAGGGCACAGGGGCAAGCGATGACGAGCACCGCCACCGCGTGGATGAGTGCCGTCTCGATGCCCGCGCCCGCAAGCAGCCAGCCAGCCAGCGTGACGAGTGCGATCACCAGCACCACCGGCACGAACACGGCCGCGACCTTGTCCACCAGCCGCTGGATCGGCGCCTTCGCGGCCTGCGCATCTTCGACCAGCCGGATGATGCGCGCGAGCACGCTCTCTGCACCCACCGCGCTCACCTCGATCACCATGCGGCCGTCGCCGTTCACGGCGCCGCCCGTCAATGCATCGCCAGGCCCCTTCGGCACGGGCAGCGGCTCGCCGGTGAGCATCGACTCGTCGACCTCGGACTGCCCTTCGATCACTCGCGCATCGGCCGGCACCCGTTCGCCGGGCCGCACCACCAGGTGGTCGCCGACCATCACTTCGGCCAGCGGCACATCGCTTTCCTTGCCGCGCGCACCGACCAGGTGGGCCACCTCGGGGCGCAACTGCTGCAGTGCACGGATGGCCGACGTGGCCTGGCGCTTGGCGCGCGCCTCGAGCCACTTGCCGAGCATCACCAGCGTGATCACCACGGCTGAAGCTTCGAAATAGAGGTGCGGCATTTCTCCATGGCCGGCATGCTCGCCGGTGGCCGCGCGCCACCACAGCCAGAGCGACAACCCGAACGCCGCACTGGTGCCCAGCGCCACCAGCAGGTCCATGTTGCCGGTGCGCGCCTTCGCGGCATGCCAGCCCGCGCGGTAGAAGCGCGCGCCAAGCCAGAACTGCACAGGCGCCGCGAGCAGCAGCTGCACCCAGGGCGGCAGCATCCAGTCTTGCCCGAACGGGCTGCCGACCATCGGCGCCATCAGCGGAATCGACAGCAGCAGGCCGACGGCAACCGGGCCGAAGCCGTGCCACGGCGACAGCGCCGCGGCTTCGTCGGCCGCGCTTGCCGCCGCGCGCGGTTCGTAGCCCGCGGCACGCACCGCACGGCGCACGCGCAGGTCGATGTCGTCGCCCGGCGCCGCCACGATGCGCGCCGATTCGGTCGCAAGGTTCACGCTGACGTCCTGCACGCCGGGCACGTTCTTGAGTGCGCGCTCGACACGCATCACGCATGAAGCGCAGGTCATGCCGCCGACCGAAAGGTCGAACGTGGTCCGGGGTTGCTGCAGAATATTTTCCATGTACCGAGGCTAAAGCCTCACACCGTGGCAAGGTCAAGCGGAAATTTTCAGAGCCCCTTCGCTGGACATTGACATCGTGAGAGGGTTCAGACTTGCATCCTCTTCCCCCACTCACTTCAACAGGAGCAAAGACGATGAGCCAGAAATTCCAGGTCACGGGCATGAGCTGCGGCCACTGCGTGAACGCGGTACAGAACGCCGTACAGACGGTCGACCCCGAAGCGCAAGTGACGGTGGATCTCCCCACCGGCCACGTCGACGTGCTGAGCGACCAGCCGCGCAAGGACATAGTCGCCGCGATCGAGAACGCGGGCTACACCGTCCAATGACAGGCCACGTCACCATCGGCGAAGCGGCGCAGCGCTCCGGCGTGTCGGCCCGCATGGTCCGGCACTACGAAGGGCTCGGCCTGCTGCCGGCAGTGGCACGCACCGAGAGCGGCTACCGCCAGTACGACGACGCCGACATCCACACGCTGCGCTTCATCAAGCGCTCGCGCGACCTCGGCTTCTCGATGGAGGAAATCTCGGAACTGGTGGGGCTGTGGCACAACCGCCGGCGCGCCAGTTCGAGCGTGAAGCGCATCGCCGAAAAGCACCTCGGCGAACTGGAACAGCGCATTGCCGACATGCAGTCGATGCGCAACACGCTCGCCCACCTGGTCCATTGCTGCCACGGGGACGCGAGGCCGGATTGCCCCATCCTCGACGACTTGGGCAAGGTCTAGAAATCGCTCTCTTCCAGAAACACCGCGGAACCGGCTCTGCCGGGCCGCGGGTGTTGCCCCCCAGTCAGGCCCCGCGCACCAGCGACAGCACCTTGCCCGCATCCAGCGTGCGGGCCTTCTCCTGGATGGCCGGCAGGTACTGCGTCTGCAGGCTCTGCCCTTCCTTCACCACGCCGGAGAACGCGTCCTTCAGCATCTGCGCCGAGAGGGTGCGGCCGCCGGCGTAGTAGCGCTTGGCCACATGGCCCAGCGCATAGGTCGAGGCGAAGCTCATTCCCGAACTCACGGCCTGGTTGCCCAGCCCGCGCAACAGGCCGCCGCCCACCTTGCCGAGCAAGCCGCCGAGCAGCTTGCGCCCGGCCTGTTCCAGGTACTGCGAAGTCAGGCCCACGCCGACCGTGGCCAGGAAATCCTTGATGTGGCCGCTGTCCAGCTGGTAGCCGTGCGCCTGGCCGATGCGGTAGACCAGTTTCATCTGCAGTGGAATGATCGCCATCGTCGACAGCGTCTCGGGCAGCAGCTCGAGCGCGCCGTTGAGGATGGCGGCGTTCAGGATGGACCTGTCGAGTTCGGCGCCGTCGGGTGAACCCGGCGCGGTGGCCATCGCCGTGCCGGCCGCCGCGGCAGTGGCCGCCGTTGCCGCCACCGGCACCGCTGCGATTTCTTCCGCCTGCTGCGAGAAACCGGCGGCCGACGCATCCAGCCCCAGCGAGGTGCGCACGTCCGCCAGGAACATGCGCTCGGAGTCCGACTGCACGCCGTCGGCATCGCACACGCACACCGCCATTTCGTAGGCGAGCTGCCGCGACTCGGTGCTTTTCAGCTCACCCGCCACCGACGCCAGCGACACCCGCTTCATCAGCACGTCCTGGTAGAGCGTTGGCAGGTTCAGGCCGTCGGCCTGGGACAGGCCCTCCGCGATCCGCTTGATCTCGGCGCGTTCGCGTTCGTGCTTTTCGCCGTCGACGAAGGCCGCCAGCAGGCTGAGGGTCACGATGGCCTGTGTTTCAGAGGGTGTCATTTTCGATATTTCGTAATTTGCAATGCGAAGAAGGGCTGTGTTTTTCTTGCCGGCAACGGCGCGGCCTCCTTGGACACGTTCTCCCCACAAAACTTGAGCAACTCTGTGGATAACGTCGGAGCTTCTGTGTAGGGCCGTTGCAAGTTATTGATTTTCAAAGGGAATCTACAGACTGCCTTATTTTTGCGCAATGGATTTCCCTGCCCGAAAAACGTCTTTCGCAGAGTTCCGCAGGGGTGTCAAAGGACAACTCTGGGGACAGTTCTGGCACAAGCCATCGGTTATCCACAGCGCGGTCGGGTTACCCAAAGTTGTTCATTTGCCGGGTACATCCCGAAAGCGCGGCTGCGCACAGTGACACGGGCATGACAAGTCGTTGTCGCATAACGAAAAAAGCGGCATGTCCACAGAGGGTGCCAACCCTTATCTACTACTACTAATTTGAATAAGAAGAATAAGAAGATGGGAAAGGGACAGGCCTCGCCCGAAAAAAAAGGCCGCGAAAGGCCTCGCCGGCCCCGGCGCCTCGATCGAAATCCGGTCCTCCCGGCGCGGTCCCCCGTCGGTAACATCCGCGGGATGAGCTTCAAACCCCGGATCCTGATCGCCGAAGACGAATCGGGCATCGCCGACACGCTGCAATACGTCCTGAAAAGCGACGGTTTCACGCCCATCTGGTGCGCCACGGCCGAGGAAGCGATCGCGCAGTTCGCCCAGGAACCGCCCGCGCTGGCCATCCTGGACATCGGATTGCCCGATCTCAACGGCTTCGAACTCTTCAAACGCCTCCAGGCGCTGAATCAGTCGATGGGCGGACCGGAGGTGCCGATGGTCTTCTTGACCGCCCGCAGCGACGAGATAGACCGCGTGGTGGGCCTCGAACTGGGTGCCGACGACTACATCGCCAAGCCGTTCTCTCCGCGTGAACTGGTCGCTCGCGTACGGACCATCCTGCGACGCAGCGCCCGAAACGCGCCAGGAAGCCCGGGAACGGCTCCGGTGCCGAACCATGGGGTACCCCATCAAATCGGCGCCCGGGCGCCTCATGCCGCCCCTCAACCCCCTGCAATGCCGTTTTCGCTGGACATCGAGCGAATGCAGATCCGGTATTACGGACGCCTGCTCGAACTCTCGCGCTACGAATACGGACTTCTGAAATTGCTGGTGCAGCGCCCGGGGCGCGTTTTCACGCGGGACGAACTGCTCGAGCTGGTCTGGGACGACTCGAGCGACAGCTTCGACCGCACGGTCGACGCGCACATCAAGACCCTGCGCGCCAAGCTCAAGGCAGTCGCGCCGGATGTCGAGCCGATCCGCACCTTGCGCGGCACCGGCTATGCACTGAACGAAGAATTGCCCTCGAAGGCATGAATCCGAGCTTGGGATGCCTTTTCGCGGAAGACCGCGGAACCGGCTTTGCCGGGCCGCCGGTATTGCCCCCGGCGAGGGGGGTGGCGGCCACACGAAGTGGGCAAGCCTGGGGGAGTCCCAAGTCGTGACAAGGCGCACGCGGATATTCATTGGCATCCTGCTGATCTACACGGCAGGCATCGCTTTCCTGCTGTACCGCGTGGTCTCGGACATCGACCCGCGCTACCGCGAGTCGGCCGAGGAATCGCTGGTCGAGACCTCGCAGCTGCTGGCCAGCCTGGTCGAGCAGGACGTGATCGCCGGCGCCATCAACACCGCGCGCCTCGAGCCGCTGTTCCGTACCGCCTATGCGCGCGAGTTCTCAGCGCAGATCTACAACCTGCACAAGAGCCAGGTCGAGCTGCGCGTGTACGTGACCGACCGCAACGGCCGCGTGATGTTCGATTCGCTCGGCAGGCATCTCGGCGCCGACTATTCGCAATGGATGGACGTGAGCCGCACGCTGGCCGGGCTTTACGGTGCGCGCACTTCGCGCGACGTCGACGGCGACCCTCGCACTTCGGTCATGTACGTGGGCGCGCCGATCCGCTGGAACAACGAGATCGTCGGCATGGTCAGCGTGGGCAAGCCGGTGCAGAGCTTCGGCCAGTTCGTGGAAGACGCGCGGGCGCGCACGCTGTGGGTCGGCGTGGGCTCAGGGCTCGCGCTTTTGCTGCTGGCGCTGATCGTGTCGGTGTGGCTGGTGCGGCCCTTCGGGCTGATCCGCGACTACTGGACATGGGTGCGCGCGCAGCGCACCCTGAGCCTGTCGCGCATGGTGCGCCGGGCCATCGACGGCGTGCGCAGTGGCTTCAGCGAAATGCGCGACGCATTGACGGGGCGCAACTACGTGGCCGATTACGTGCAGACCTTCACCCACGAAGTGAAAAGCCCGCTCTCGGCCATTCGCGGCGCGGCCGAACTGCTGCAGGAACCGTCGATGCCGCATGCGGAGCGCGAACGCTTCCTGGTGAACATCGAGCGAGAGACCCAGCGCATCCAGGAAATCGTCGACCGCATGATGGAACTCACCGCGCTGGAGACGCGTCGCGCGCTAGACCGCACCGAGCCGGTCGCGCTGGCTTCGCTGATCGACGACATCGCCATCAGCGCCCAGCCCGCGGCGGCCAAGCGCAACATCAAGCTGCTGGTGAACATCCGCAGTGAAGCCAGCACGGAAGGCGACCCCTTTTTGCTGCGCCGCGCGATCAGCAACCTGCTGGACAACGCAATCGATTTTTCACCGCGCGACAGCGAGGTGCTGCTCACGCTGGAGACCACCTCGAGGCTGGCGCGCGTGAGCGTGCGCGACCACGGACCGGGTATTCCGGAATACGCGCAGGAAAAGGTTTTCCAGAAGTTCTATTCGCTGGCCAGGCCGCACAGCAAGAAGAAAAGCACGGGCCTGGGACTGGCGTTCGTGAAGGAGATCGCGACCTTGCACCGCGGGCGCATCGAGCTGGGCAATGCATCGCGCGGCGGCGCGGTCGCGACGCTCACGCTGCCGCTCCTGTCACATGCCGGGCGGAATCACTGAGCGGTCATTGGCCGGTGAGCGCACCGTAGGCACTGCGCGTCTCCGGGCTCACCGCATCGAGCAGCTGCTCATAAGAGGTCTGGTGCCGCGCAAGCATGCGCGCCGACGCCACGGTCTTCGACTTGCAGTACCAGTGGCAGGTGTGCTGCATCAGGAACAGCTCGGCCGACATGGTGAAGGCCTTGGACTTGGGCGTGCGGTTCGACTCGTTGCGCATCACGCCGGCAATGCCGCGCGCGTGGATCAGCAGGGCCTGGCGGAAATCGAAGCTCGCGGCCGGGAAGATGGTGGTGGCCATCGGGATTCCCACCGGCAGCTTGCTCACGCGCGTGAGCTGCTCGGGCAGGCGCGAGAACTCGGCGGCGAAGCTGTCGAACTGGCCCGCGAGCTTTTCCTCGGTGGAGTCGAGCAGGCTCCAGATCTGCTGGCGGCGCTCGGCGTCGTCCTCGCCGAGGCAGCGCAGGTAGCCCGACGTGAGGCTCTCCATCAGCTTTTCGATCTGGTAGCGGCCGAGGTGGCTGCCCAGCAGTGCGATGCGTTGTCGCTGGTCTCTGGACTTGAGGATGTAGAAGCCGGCGGCGATGAGTGCCACCAGAGTAAGAATTTCCATGGATGCGGGGGAATAAAAGAAAAAGGCGGGAAGCAGTACCGAGTGTAGGCACCGCCATCCCGCCTTGTTCTTCGCGGCAATGCGCTAGCGGAAGAAATCGAGGATCTTGTTGCGTTCTTCAGGCGGCGGCGGTGCGCCGATGGGCGCGCTCGTGAGTTCCTCCACCGGCGGCGGCGCCTCGGTGCTGTCCAGGCCCAGGCTTGCCACGTTGTGGCCCGGCGTGAAGTCGTCGAAGTACAGCTCGCCGTCGACACGCACCACGCCCGGCGGTTCGGCCGGCTGCGTCACGGGCACGCCCTGCAGCGCGGTCTGCATGTAGCCGGTCCAGATCGGCAGGCTCAGGCTGCCGCCGGTTTCGCCGCGCACGCCGAGCTGCCGCGGCGTGTCGTAGCCGACCCAGGCCACGCCGACCATGGTCGGCTGGAAGCCGGCGAACCAGGTGTCGAAGGAATCGTTGGTGGTACCGGTCTTGCCGTAGAGGTCGTCGCGCTTGAGCGTCTGGTAGGCCTTGAAGCCGGTGCCGTTGCGCACCACGCTCTGCAGCAGCGAACTCATGAGGAAGGCGTTGCGCTGCGGAATGGCACGGCGCGATTCGTCGAGCACCGGCGGCTCGGTTTCCATCAAGACCTTGCCTTTCATGTCGGTCACCTTCGTCACAAGGTAAGGGTTGACGCGGTAGCCGCCGTTGGCGAATACCGAATAGCCCACCGCCATCTGCATCGGCGTGACCGAGCCGGCGCCCAGGCCCATCGGCAGGTTGGCGGGTTGCTTGTCCTTGTCGAAGCCGAACTTGGTGACCCAGTCCTGCGCGTAGGGCGCGCCGATGGACTGCAGCACGCGCAGCGTCACCAGGTTCTTCGATTTCATGAGCGCGGTGCGCAGCGGCATCGGGCCTTCGTAGGTGCCTTCGAAGTTCTTCGGCTCCCACGGCTGGCCGCCGTTGGCGCTGGCATCGAAGTACAGCGGTGCGTCGTTCACCACGGTCGCGGGCGTGAAGCCCTTTTCGAGCGCGGCCGAGTAGATGAAGGGCTTGAAGCTCGAGCCCGGCTGGCGCCAGGCCTGCGTCACGTGGTTGAACTTGTTCTTGCCGAAATCGAAGCCACCCACCAATGCCTTGATGGCACCGGAGCGCGGGTCCATGCCGATGAAGGCCGCCTCGACCTCGGGCAGCTGCGTGATCTCCCAGGTGTTCTTGGGCGTCTTCGCGACGCGGATCACCGCGCCGCGGCGGATCTTGATGTTGGGTGGCGCCTTGGCCGCGAGGCCCGACTGCGCGGGCTTCAGGCCTTCGCCGGTGATCTGGATGGTTTCGCCGTTGGCGCGCACGGCGCTGATTTCCTTCGGATTGGCATCGAGCACCACGGCCGCGATCACGTCGCCGTTGTCGGGGTGTTCGGCCAGCGCGTCGTCCACGGCCTCGTCGATTTCCTTCTGCTCGGTCGGCAGGTCGACGAACTTCTCGGGACCGCGATAGGCCTGGCGGCGCTCATAGTCCATGATGCCCTTGCGCAGCGACTTGTAGGCTGCGGCCTGGTCGACCGCGACCAGCGAGGTGTAGACCTTCAGGCCGCTGGTGTAGATGCTGTCGCCGTACTGCGCGTACATCATCTGGCGCACGGTTTCGGCCACGTACTCGGCATGCAGGCGGTTCGGGTCGGCGGCATCGCGCAGGTGCAGTTCTTCTTTCTTCGCGGCGGCCGCCTGCTCGGCTGTGATGAAGCCGGTTTCCTGCATGCGGTCGATCACGTAGAGCTGGCGTGCCCGCGCGCGGCGCGGGTTGGCCACGGGGTTGTTGGCGCCGGGCGCCTTGGGCAGGCCCGCCAGCATGGCGGCCTCGGCGACGGTCACGTCCTGCAGCGGCTTGCCGAAGTAGGTCTCGGCGGCGGCGGCGAAACCGTAGGCACGGTTGCCCAGGTAGATCTGGTTCAGGTAGATCTCGAGGATCTGGTCCTTGGTGAGCTGCTGCTCGAGCCGCATCGCCAGCAATATCTCGTAGGTCTTGCGGCTCATGGTCCGCTCGGAGCTCAGGTACACGTTGCGCGCGACCTGCATCGTGATGGTGGAGGCGCCCTGCTTGCGTCCGCCCTTCAGGCTGGCGACAGCCGCACGCAGGAAGCCCTTGTAGTCGACGCCGCCGTGGTCGTAGAAGCGCGCGTCTTCCACGGCCAGCACCGCGTCTTTCATGACCTTCGGAATGTTCGCGAAAGGCGTGAGGTTGCGGCGCTCTTCGCCGAACTCGCCGATCAACTGGCCTTCGGTCGAGTACACGCGCAACGGCAGCTTGGGGCGGTAGTCGGACAGCTCCGAGACATCGGGCAGCTTCGGATAGATGGCCACCACGGCCACGATGGCGGCGACCAGCACCACCAGAGCGCCGGAACCCACCACCACGGCCCCCCATCCGGCAATGCGTTTCCAGCGGCGGTTCGGATCGGCCGGCGCGGAACCGTCGTCGTCGGGAGGGGTGGAGCTTGAGCGTTTGAACATAGGAATTACTGGCTGGCTAGCGAGAAGATTGGAGCCGCCGCGCGTCGGCGCGTTCCGGCAACAGGAGATCGGGTGCGCCGCGCTGCGCGGCCTGCAGCGCGCAGTGCATGGCGTCGAAGTACTTGTCGTGGTCGTAGGCGATCAGCAGCAGATCCACCCCGGCGCCGAGGGCGCGGACGGTGGCGTCGCAAAGACCGCGGTTGTAGGCCGCGCCCATCGTGAGGTCGTCTGTGACGAGCAGGCCCTGATAGCCCCACTCGCCCCGAATCACCTGCCGCACGATTCTGCGCGAGAAAGAGACTGGATGTTCCGCGTCGAGTTCCGGAAGGATCACATGACCCAGCATGATCGCTGCGTCAGATTGTTTCGATACTTCTTGAAATGGTTTCCAGTCATGTGTTGCAAGCCGGGCCGCCGGCGTGTGCAGCACGGCGGCGAAATGGTGCGTGTCCTCGGTCACTCCGGCCAGGCCGGGAAAGTGCTTGAGCGTGCCGCGAACGCCAGCAGATTCAAGGCCTTGCTCGTAAGCGAGCGCCACCTGCGCGGTGATGGCCGGGTCGGCCGAAATGGCACGTTCGTCGATGCGGGTGTGAAGGTCCCAGCGGCCCGGCGCGCGGCCTGGGCGCAGGTCGACCACCGGGCTGAAATTGAGTGTGATGCCTAAAGCAGCGAGCGCCTTGCCCTGCTTTGCGCCGTAGGCGTGGGCGCGTTGCGCGAGTTCCTCGTCGGAGACGTCGGCGTCCAGCAGTGTGGCCAGCGCGGGTTGCGGTTCGACCAGCGGGGAGAGCCGAGAGACGGCGCCGCCCTCCTGGTCGGTCGCGACCACCAGCGGCGGAAGTCCGGCTTCTAGGCGCAGCGCCTGCAGGCTCGCGATTTCGTCGCGCAATTCGGTGGCGGTGCGGCCTTTCACATTACGGCCGGTCACGAAAATTCCGCCGATCAGGCCCTTGCGCACGCGGTCGCGCAACTGCGCCGCGTCGTCGTAGCCGACGATGAAGCGTGCACCGAGCGCCCGAGCGACAGGGCCCGATGCGGCTTCGACCTCGGCCCGGTGCTGGCGCGACGCGGCCTCGTTGGCCAGCGCAGTGAGCAAGGCCGCGAAGGCCAGGCCCAATGCCACGGAACGCAGCCTGCCCCGCGCAAACCGCCAGGCGACGGCGATACCCACGGCGAGCGCTCCCAGCAGCAGACCCAGCTCCCACGCACGCATGAATCGCAGATGCGGGTCTTTCAGGTGCCATGCCCAGAACCACATCACGGCCAGGGCAAGCCAGCCCAGCGCTCCGGCGATGATCCGCAGCGCTCTCATGGCATGTTGTCGGCACGGCGCGAGAGCGCATACCAGTCGACCTTGCGCGTGACGAGCATCAGCACGGCCAGCATGCCGAAGATCAGCAATGCGCCGAGCAGCAGTGCGTTGCTTTCCGATGCGAGCAGCCCGTAGAGCGCGCCGTACAGCAACGCCACGAAAGCGCCGAAAGACAACCCGCGCCGCCAGCCCTCCAGCACCGCGCTGAAATAGACCGCCAGCAGGACGACGCTGGCCGCAGCGGCACCGGCGTAGGCCATCCAGAACGCGAACTTCTCCGACAACGCGAGCAGCAGCAGGAAGAACAACGCAATCGACAGGCCCACCAGGCCGTACTGGATCGGATGCAGCCGCAGCTTGCGGAACAGCTCGAACATGAAGGCCGCCATCAGCACCAGGCCGATGAAGAGTGCGCCGTACTTGCCGGCGCGCGTGCTCATCGAATAGACGTTGACAGGCTGCGCGAGCGACACGTCGAAGGTCTGCAGCGGACCGATATTGCGGCGCGGCATGTTCATGTTGGCGACCGTGGTGTTAGCGCTGGCCACGTCCGCCGTGTTGCCGTCGGCGGGGCCGCCACGGCCTGAAAGACCGGAACGCACCTGCTCGCGCGCCGAGGTGACGAGCGACGACATGCGCCAGTGCGCGTCGAATCCTTGCGGCGTCACGCTGCGCTCGGCCGCGAGAAAGCGGCCGCCGAAGCTCGGATGGGCCCAGGGCGAGGTGAGATGCGCGGTCGTTTCCTCGGCAATGGGCGCAATGGCAAGGGTGTCCTGCCCGACCAGGCCGATCTTCATTTCGAAGGCGACCGGGGTGCCGGCCTGCCATGCGGCGAGCGCGGCACCGGTGACAGGTGCGTGGATGCCGTCGGCAAACCAGGCATCATCGGCCAGGCCGGGCACGCGCTGCCTGAAGCGGAGCGCCTCGCCGCCCATCGCCACCGTGGGCGAGCCGTCGAGGCCACGCAGGTCGCTCACGTTGAAGGCAACGAACGGGGCCTTGAACTCGATCTTCGAATCGGCCTCGCTGTGCGAGACGGTCTTAGGGTCGAAGGCCGCGAAGCCGCCACCGAGCGTGGCGTTCAGCGTATAGAACGGAATCCTGAAGATGCCGCGGTAGCGCTCCTGCGGCGCCATCGTGCCTTCGATGTGCAGCTTGTCGGGGAACACCACGTGGGCCATTTCCTTGCTGCGCGGCTCCTGGCCGATCACCTTGCCTTGCGCGTTGCGCAGCGGCTCCATCCAGCGTTCGACATACGGCACCAGCAGCAAGGGGCCGATCACCGTCTGGCGGCCGGCATAGGTGGCGGCAAGCTCGTGGCCCGCTTCGCGCTGGCTTTCGCCGCGCTCGCGGTTGATCGAATCGATTTCCGCGAGCGGAATGCACAGCAGCAACAGCAGGAAGAACAGGCCGGCCACCTTGACCAGCATCGAACTCTGCAAGGCCTTCAACAACTGAAGCATGTTTTTCTCTCCTCGTCGGTATCGGTGAAGCTGCGATGCTCTTCGCGCGACCCGAAGGCTGTGTGAAGCACCCTGCGCGCTTGCCTTCACACAGACTTCACACAGCGGGGAACCGGCTTGTTCGACTTCAAGGAGCCTTCCAACTGGCTTCTCGCGCGGTGCCGACAGTCATGTCCGTGCAAGTTCGCACGAGCAAGGACACCGCCATGAACGACGCCCCCACCACTCCACGCCCCGGCCGCTGGCTCTGGCTCGCCACCGTGAGCCTGGCGACCGTGGCCTTCGTCGCATTGAGCGTGCGCCCGCTGCATGCGCAGGAAGCGCCTGCCGGCCCGCGCCTGAAGACAGAGAGCCCGTATTTCTTCGTCAAGAGCGACGACCCCTCGGTCGACCGCCTGCCCCTGAAGGGCACGGAGGTGGCCGTGAAGATCTCTGGCGTGATCGCCGACGTGACGGTCACGCAGACCTATCGCAACGAAGGCCGGCGCGCCATCGAGGCCAAGTATGTTTTCCCCGGATCGACCAAGGCCGCGGTGAGCGGCCTCAACGTGCGGCTGGCCGACCGGCTCATCACCGCGCAGATCCGCGAGAAGCAGCAGGCGCAGATCGAATACGACACCGCCAAGAAAGAGGGCAAGACCGCCGCACTGCTGGAGCAGCACCTGCCCAACGTGTTCCAGATGAACGTCGCCAACATCATGCCGGGCGACGACGTGAAGGTGGAGCTGCGCTACACCGAACTGCTGGTGCCGCAGTCGGGCAACTACGAGTTCGTGTTTCCGACCGTGGTGGGCCCGCGCTACAACAGCCCGCAG
Organism: Variovorax sp.; assembly: GCF_965279555.1. Lineage (NCBI taxonomy): Bacteria > Pseudomonadati > Pseudomonadota > Betaproteobacteria > Burkholderiales > Comamonadaceae > Variovorax > Variovorax sp. The sequence continues at coordinate 5,168,359 of NZ_OZ257247.1, forward strand.
TCGGCCAACGCACAGGCCAAGTGGGTGGCGCAGCCCACGCTCGCCGAAGGCGTGGCGAGCGGCACCAGCTTCAAGCTCAAGGCCAGCATCGACACGCCGATGGGCCTGAAGGAAATCCGCTCGACCACGCACGCCATCGACGTGAAGAAGAGCGACGAAGACAAGCACGCCGACGTCGTGCTCACCGCCGACGGCCGCCCCGCGGACAACCGCGACTTCGTGCTCGACTACCGCCTGGCCGGCGAGAAGATCGAATCGGGCCTGATGCTCTACAAGGGCCAGGGAGAGAACGCCGAGAACTTCTTCCTCGCGATGGTCGAGCCGCCCAAGGCCGTGGCCGCCAGCGCCATTTCGCCGCGCGACTACATCTTCGTGGTCGACATCTCGGGCTCGATGCACGGCTTTCCGCTCGACACCGCGAAGACGGTGCTCGAGCGCCTGATCGGCGGCCTGCGCCCGAGCGACACCTTCAACGTGCTGCTGTTTTCGGGCAGCAACAAGATGCTCTCGCCCAAGTCGGTGCCGGCCACGCGCGCCAACATCGAGCAGGCGCTGGCCACCATCCAGAACTACAGCGGCAGCGGCAGCACCGAGCTGATCCCGGCGCTCAAGCGCGTGTATGCCGAGCCGAAGGAAGACAAGGTGTCGCGCACCGTGGTGGTCGTGACCGATGGCTACGTGACGGTCGAGCGCGAAGCCTTCGATCTGGTGCGCAAGAACCTGTCGAAGGCCAACGTGTTCGCCTTCGGCATCGGATCGTCGGTGAACCGCAGCCTGATGGAAGGCATTGCGCGCGCCGGCATGGGCGAGCCGTTCATCATCACCGACCCGATCCAGGCGCCCGAGCAGGCGGCGCGTTTTCGTCGCATGGTCGAGTCGCCGGTGCTCACGAACGTGAAGGCCACCTTCGGCGGACTCGACGTGTACGACGTGGAACCGCAGGCCCTGCCTGACGTGCTCGGCGAACGCCCGGTGATCGTGTTCGGCAAGTGGCGCGCGGATTCGAGCGGACAGGCAAAGGGCCGCGTGATCATCGAAGGCCAGGGCGCAAGCGGCCCCTATCGCCAGGAAGTGCGCATCGACGAGCGCACCCGTCAGGACACGGCGGCGCTGCGCACGCTGTGGGCCCGCCACCGCATCCAGAGCCTGAGCGACCAGGAAACGCTGGAAGGCGGTACGGCCTTCAAGGACCGCATCACCGAGCTGGGCCTGAAGTACAGCCTGCTCACCCAGTACACGAGCTTCATTGCCGTCGACAAGGTGGTGCGCAACGTGGCGCCGCAGAACAGCGTGGACGTGAACCAGCCCTTGCCCCTTCCGCAAGGCGTGAGCGAGCTGGCGCTCGGCGCCGAGGTGCCGAGCACGCCCGAGCCCGAGACGCTGGGCGCCATCGCCGTCGTGCTGTCGATGCTCGCCATGCTGCGCCGCCGGGCCCGCCGCAACGACGCGCGCCGCTTCACTGCCTGAACGCCTGCATCACAAAGAAAGAAAAGAATGTCTCTGGCAGCACTTGCCCATCGCCACCCGCGCATCGTCGACTGGGGCATCTTCATCGACCGCGCGCCGGCCGCCGGCTGGCTCGGCCTGCAGTTCCTGGCGCTGATGCCGACCTGGGCCTGGATGGTCCAGCGCATGCGCGACGGCTCCGACGATCCGCTGGGCCTGCTGGCGCTGGTCGCACTGGCCGCGCTGACCTGGAACCGCCGGCGCGAGTTGCGTGCCTCGCCGCGGCTGGGCTGGCTCGTACTGGCGGGCGCGGGCACCGTGCTCGCGACCTTGCTGCGCACCGGACTCGGCGTGCTGCCCGCGCTGCCGCCGCTGGCCGCCGGGCTCGTGGCGGTGCTGGCGCTGGCCTGCGGGCTGCTGGCTTTCCTGCCGCGCAACGTGGGCAGGTTGCCGGTGGCGGGGCTCGCGGTGCTGGCGCTGCCTCTGCTGTCGTCGCTCCAGTTCTATGCGGGCTATCCGCTGCGGGTGGTCACTGCCGAGGCGAGCCGCTGGCTGCTTGCGCCGGGCTTCGACGTGATGCGCGAAGGCACCAGCCTGATGGTCGACGGCCGCCTCGTGATCGTCGACGCGCCCTGCTCCGGCGTGCAGATGGTCTGGCTCGGCTATTTCACCGCCTTTGCTGTCGCGCTGTGGGCGCGCCGCGGCGACCAGACCTTCCTGCGCCGCCTGCCGATGGTCGGGCTGCTGGTGCTGGCGGGGAACATCGTGCGCAACAGCGTGCTGATCGCTTTCGAAGGCGCCGGCCATCCGCTGGCGCCCTGGGCTCACAACACGCTGGGCCTGGCGGTGCTTGCCGTCGTGTGCGCCGCCATCGCCCGCCTGATGGTGCCGGAGCGCCATGTGCCCGAACTCGCCGAACAACCCATCCCGGGCCTGATCACCACCCAAGGAGGCCGCCATGTCGACACCGTTCTTTGAGCGCTGGCTCGCCAACCATTTCATCAACCGCATCGGCCACAAGTCGGCCTTCGCGCTGGCGATGCTGCTGTGCATGCTGTGGTCGGCCGGCGCGGCAATGCGTGCGCCGGCCGAGCCGGTGGCCCTGGCCGCGTCGCACGAATGGCCCAGCCAGTGGGACGGCGTGCCGCTGCGCCCGCTGGCGCTGAGTGACGTGGAACAGCGCTTCGTCGACAGCTTTCCGGGCGCCATCGGCCGCATGACCGACGGCACGCAGACCCTGGTGATGCGCGAGGTGAAGCAGCCCACGCGCATGCTGCACCCGGCGGCCGACTGTTACCGCGCGCTGGGCTATCGCATCGAGCAGGCCCGGCTGGAACGCGATGCGCAGGAGCGCTTGTGGCGCTGTTTTGTTGCGCAACGGCACGGCGCGCAAAAAATCCGTGTTTGCGAGCGCATCGTCGACGCCCGGGGCACGGCTTTCACAGACACTTCAAGCTGGTACTGGGCAGCGGCCAGCGGCCAATCGCATGGACCGTGGCAAGCTGTCACCGTGGCCAGACCGATCTGAGAAACGAGCCTGTGAAGAAGACCCTGCGAATTGTGCTTTTCAGCCTGATGGCCCTTGTCATCACGGCGTGTGTTGCTATCTTTTTGATAGTGAAGCTGGCGCTTGCGCCGGCCGCCGGCGAATGGAGCACCACGGTGAAGGCCGGTCCGCTGAATTTCGAGATCGGCGTGCCCACCGCAGTGCGCGTGGCCACGTCGCCGTGGTTCGCGCCCTACCTGGACGGGCGCTCGCTAGACACCCGCGCCGGCGCCGTGCGCTTCGCCTGGAAGCCCGCAGGCGAACTGCTCGAAATGCAATGCGCGCCCTGCAGCGCCGAGGTGCCGGCACTCGGCACCCAGCCGATCAAGGTCGAGCGGCTGGTGGCCACCGTCAAGCGCGACGGCAACACCCTCAACGGCACCTTCGAGGCCACGCCCGAGAGCACCGACACGACCCGGCTCCACGGCCGCTGGGAAGGCAAGCTCTCGCCAAAGAACCTGCAGCTCAGCGCCAACGTCGAAGATGCCCCCATCGCCCGCTGGTATGCGGTGCTGGTGCCCACGCTACCGGAGCTGCGCAGCGCGCGCATCGGCGGCACGCTGGCGCTGCACGGGCAACTGTTGCTGCCCGAGGCCACGTTCGCGGTGCAGCCGACCATCAGCCAGTTCACGGTCGAGGGGCTGGGCACCGAGGCCATGCTCAACGCGCGCACCAGTTGCGGCCCGTCGGCCAGGCTGGCCAACGACAGCTGGCTGGCGCGCGCGGTGGTCGCGGCCGAGGACCAGCGCTTCTTCACCCATGCCGGCTACGACCTGACCGAGATCCTCGCGTCGATCGACAACAACCAGAAGCCGGGCCAGGCCAAGCGCGGCGGCAGCACGCTCACGCAGCAGCTGGCCAAGCTGCTGGTGACGGGCAGCGACCGCACCGCCGAACGCAAGCTGCGCGAGATGCTCTACGCGGTCGAGATGGAGCAGACGCTGGGCAAGGCCCGCATCCTGCAGCTGTACCTCGACAACGCCCCGTGGGGCGGCAGCATCTGCGGCGCCGAGGCGGCGGCGCGGCGCTACTTCAAGCGCAGCGCGCGCACGCTGGAGCCGGCGCAGGCCGTGTGGCTCGCGGCCATGCTGCACAAGCCGCAGGCCGTGCTCGAGCAATGGCGGCGCGACGGCCACATCGACGCCGACCGCACCAAGTGGGTCGCCGAAAGCATCCGCGGCATCAGCCGGAACCAGCGCGAGGCCCTGCTCAAGGGCGTGACCGCGGCTAAGTTCACGGCGCCCGAGGCCGTCTCGCAATGAACCTCATGAATCCGATTTCAGAAGCCGACATCGAAGCCATCGAACGCGCCACCGTCTCGGCGGTGGCGCCCGACCTGACCGAAGAGCTCGACGGCTGGCTGCTGCCCTTTGCCGAGGGCACGGTCAATCGCGCCAAGTCCGCCGTGCCGCTGCACCGGGGCGCGGTCGATGCAGCCACCCTCGACCGCATAGAAGACCGCTTTGACAACCGACAGGCCGTGCCGCTGCTGCGCCTGGCCGACGCGGATTGTTTCGACGGCCTGCGCGCCGAACTGGAGCGGCGCCACTACGCCAGCGACAACCCGACGCTGGTGCAGCTCGGCTCGACCCCGCGGATGCTGCAGGTGGCCGAGGGCCGCGGTGCACCGGCCGATGTCGACACGACACCCGACGACGCCTGGGCGGCGCTGTTCCTCGGCGAAGGCTTCGATCCGGTGGATGGAGCGCATCGCGTGCGCACCCTCTCGCGCGCCAAGGGCACGCTGTTTGCCAGCGTGCGCGAAGGCGGCCGCACCCTGGCTGCCGGCGCAATGGCGTTCGGCCACGGCTGGTGCGGCGTGCACGGCATGCGCACCGACCAGGCGCAGCGCGGCCGGGGACTCGCGGGACGCGTGCTGGCCGGCCTGGCGCAGGCGGCCATGTCGCGCGGCTTCGAGCGGGTGTTCCTGCAGGTCGATGCGGCGAACCCGCCGGCGCTGGCGCTGTACAGGCGCGCGGGTTTCGAAACCCGCTGGCAGTACCGCTACTGGCGTGGCCACGATCCGCGCGCCGGATTTCAAGCCGCCGGCTGACAGCGCACGGGTGGCGCCACGGGCCCGTTAGTGCCACCATGGACGCATGAAGAACGCCAACCACCACGCCAACCACCCCACCGATCCCGTCGCCACGCCGCGCGGCATCGACCACATCGTGGCCGGTGTTTCCACCAGCGATGGCGACGGCGTGAAGCTCACCCGCGTGCTGCAGCAGCCGCTGCAGAAGCGGCTCGACCCCTACCTCATGCTCGACGCCTTCGGCAGCGACAACCCGGGCGACTACATCGGCGGCTTTCCCAACCATCCGCACCGCGGCTTCGAGACCGTGACGTACATGATCGCGGGCCGCATGCGCCACCGCGACAGCGCCGGCCACGAAGGCCTGCTCGAGAACGGCGGCGTGCAATGGATGACCGCCGGCCGCGGCCTCGTGCACAGCGAACTGCCCGAGCAGGAAGAAGGCCTGATGGAAGGCTTCCAGCTGTGGCTCAACCTGCCCGCCAAGGACAAGATGCGCGAGCCCTGGTATCGCGACATCCAGAATGAAGAGATTCCCGAATTCACCACCGCCGGCGGCGCACATGTGCGGGTGATCGCCGGTGCGAGCCACGGCATCGAAGGCGCGGTGCGCCGCGAGCACACCGAGCCGCTGTACCTCGACATCACGCTGCCGCCCGGCGCCGAATTCGCGCAGCCGCTGCCGGACGATCACAACGCACTGGTCTACGTGTTCCGCGAATCGCTGTGGATCGCCGGCAGCGAGATACCGACGCGCCGCATGGCCATCCTGGCGAACGACGCGGGCAGCGACGGCGTGGCGCTGCGCGCGGGCGCGACCAACCACAGCCCCGCGCGCGCCTTGCTGATTGCAGGGAAGCCGCTGCACGAGCCCATCGCGCAGTACGGCCCCTTCGTGATGAATACGCAGGAGCAGATCAAGCAGGCGGTGCACGACTTCCAGAACGGCAAGCTCGGCTGACCGGCGCCGGGCTGTGGTCGCCCACCCACCGAAAGACGGCATCCGGCGCGGGTGCTCTCCGGGCCGTGTTCACCATTCTTTACGCAAGCTCACGCCGGGCTAACGGTCGCGATACAGAGGTCTTCCACACTTCTTCTCACCTGCTGCCCATCGGTGGCGGGCTTCTTGAAAGGAAGCACTTCTCATGATTTCTCTTCGCCAACGCATCGTCTGGGCCAGCCTGCTGGGTTCGGCAGCCCTCGCCTCTTCGGGCGCCTTCGCTCAAGCGCCGGCCGCCCCCACCGCACCCAGTGCCGCGGTGGCCCAGGCCGACACCGCCGCAGCGCCCAAGGCGCAGCACAAGCGCATGGACCCCGCACAGCGCATGGAGCGCATGCAGGAGCGCCGTGCCAAGCGCCTCGCTGCCCTGAAGGAAAAGCTCAAGCTGAGCTCGGCCCAGGAAGGCGCATGGAGCGCGTTCACCACCGCGACGCAGCCGCCCGCCGGCCCGCGTCCGCACATGGACCGTGCCGAGTTCGCCAAGCTGACCACGCCGCAGCGCCTGGAGCGCATGCAGGCCCGCCAGGCCGAACGCAGCGCCATGTTCGCCAAGCGTGCCGACGCCACGAAGACCTTCTACGCCACGCTCTCGCCGGAGCAGCAGAAGACCTTCGACACCGAGACGGCGCACTTCGGCGGCCATCGCGGGCACCACGGCGGCCCTGACGGCCAACGCGGCCAGGCGCCCGCCAAGGGCTGATCCCGGCTTCATGGCGCCGTTGCCGGCGCCATCGACAAAAAGCCCGCGGCGCGAAAGCGCTGCGGGCTTTTTCATTGCACTGGCCCGAAGGCGGCCGTTACCTAGGTTACTTGGGCGTGCCGGTCTTGTCCGTCGGATTGGTCACGACATCCGGGCGCTCGCCCTTCTGGCCGAACTGCGGCTTGACCTTGCGGCCGGTCTGGCTGACCTCGGCGCGCGACATCTCGCCGGTCGGCTGCGGCATGGCGTTGGGCTGGTGGTTGACCGTGGTGCTCGCCTCACCCTTGGGCACCATGCTGTTGGCGTTGTTGCGGTTCTGCGCGCGGGCCTCGGCCTTCACCGATTCGCGCGAGGCAGGTATCGAGTTGTCAGGCCGCTGCGGCGGATTGGCTACGCCCGCCGGCGTCATGGTGCTGGCCTCGCCGCCGACCGAGGGGTTGGGCTGCGCGGGAATGGACGTGGCCTGCGCCTGGACCATGCTGGCGGCGCCCAGCAGGGCTGCGAGAACGGTGGCGTGGAAGATGGCTTGCTTCATGGTGTGTGCTCCTTGTGGCTTGTCTGTCTCTGTATCGGTGGATGAAACGAAGGGCCGTTGCCTCGAGCCCTGAAACCCACCGTAGGAGCCACCGGATTGGTGTTTTGTGGGGGTGCGGCAGGCGTGGCTGTAGGAGCCCGCCGCCCACGCGCGAAGGGGTCGCAAGAAGGTGGCGCGTTCCTACAGTCGGCGCGCGCGGGGCAACGTACAACCCGGTCAACGATGTCTTCTTCTCCCACCGAATCCGCGCCTGCCTCGCTGAAGGTCATGACCGTGAACACCCATAAGGGCTTCACGGCGCTCAACCGCAAGTTCATCCTGCCCGAGCTGCGCGATGCGGTGCGCACCGTGGGCGCGGACGTGGTGTTCCTGCAGGAAGTGCTGGGCACGCATTCGCGCCACTCGCGCAAGGTGAGCAACTGGCCCGAGGCGCCGCACTACGAATTCCTCGCCGACACCATGTGGCCGCAGTTCGCTTACGGGCGCAACGCGGTGTATCCCAAGGGGCACCACGGCAACGCGGTGCTCTCGAAATTTCCCATCGTGCATTTCCGCAACCACGACGTGTCGGTGAGCGGTCCCGAGAAGCGCGGCCTGCTGCATTGCGTGCTGCGCCTGCCGGCCCGCGTGGTCGACGTGCATGTGATCTGCGCGCATCTCGGCCTGGCCGAGGCGCACCGCCAGCAGCAGCTCGAGCTGCTTTGCCACATCGTGCGCGACGAGGTGCCTGCCGACGCGCCGCTGATCGTGGCAGGCGACTTCAACGACTGGCGCAGCCGCGCGCACGCCGTGCTCGAAAAAGGCGCTTCGCTGCGCGAGGTGTTCGTGCATGCGCACGGCCGCGCGGCGCGGACCTTTCCGGCGCGTTTTCCGATACTGCCGCTGGACCGCATCTACGTGCGCAACGCCGGCGTGCATGCGCCCGTGGTGCTGCCGCGCCGGCCCTGGTCGCACCTGTCGGACCATGCCCCGCTGGTGGCGGACATCGACCTTTGAGCACTACTGCCATGAACAACAACAACCATTGGACCGGCGGCAACCGCGTGGAGCTGCTCGAGAACGGCGAGGAATTCTTTCCGCGCGTGTTCGAGGCCATCCGGCAGGCGAAGCGCGAAGCCATCGTCGAGACCTTCATCCTGTTCGAGGACAAGGTCGGCCTGCAGCTGCACGCCGCCATGCGCGAGGCCGCGCTGCGCGGCGTGAAGGTCGACCTGATGATCGACGGCTTCGGCTCGCCCGACCTGACGCGCGAGTTCATCGAAGGCCTCACGTCGGCCGGCGTGAAGGTGCGCGTGTTCGACCCCGGACAGCGTTTCCTCGGCAAGCGGCTCAACGTGTTCCGCCGCATGCACCGCAAGATCGTGGTGATCGACGGCGAGCGCGCCTTCGTCGGCGGCATCAACTACTCGGCGGACCACCTGCTCGACTTCGGCCCCAAGGCCAAGCAGGACTACGCGGTCGAGCTGCACGGGCCGATCGTGGCGGAGATTCACCAGTTCGTGCTGCGCGCCATCGCGCTCGGCGGCAAGGGCGCGGGCTGGTTCCGCCGCCGGCTGCGGCAGGCGCCGGCTGCTGCTGCGCACGCGCGGGCCGGCGAGGCCGACGCGATGTTCGTCACGCGCGACAACCGCCGCCACACCAACGACATCGAGCAGCAGTACCGCGCCGCCATCCGTGCGGCGCGCGAGCGCATCGTGATCGCCAACGCGTATTTCTTTCCGGGCTACCGGCTCATCAAGGAACTGCGGCGCGCGGCGCGGCGCGGTGTAGACGTGCGGCTGATCTTGCAGGGCGAGCCCGACATGCCGATCGTCAAGACCGCCGCGAGCATGCTGTACCACCACCTGCTGCATGCGGGCGTGCGCATCTACGAGTACTGCGACCGCCCGCTGCACGGCAAGGTCGCGCTGATGGACGACAAGTGGAGCACCGTGGGTTCGAGCAACCTCGACCCGCTGAGCCTGTCGCTCAACCTCGAGTCGAACGTGATCGTGCGCGACCAGGCCTTCAACGGCGTGCTGTGGGAACGGCTGGACCATCTCATGCAGCACAGCTGCAAGAAGATCGACACTGCCGACCTCGCAAGCGAATGGAGCGGCTGGCGGCTGGTGCGAAGCTTCTTCGTCTTCCACATCCTGCGCTGGTATCCGGCGCTGCTGGGCAGGCTGCCGCGCCACGTGCCGCGCCTGACGCCGGCCGAAGCCATCGAGCTCGCCAGCCGCCGCGACACCGGCACCAGCCAGCCGACCGGCGGCGCGACGCAGACGGAAGCCGCCTGAGCCGCGGCCCGATACGCACATGAGCACCTTGGCCCTGTCCCGCCAGTCCTGGTGGCCCCGGGTCCGCCGCGTTGCGGCGTGGGGCTTCTTCGCGCTGATCGCATGGCTGCTGGTGAGGCAGGCGCGCACCATTGACTGGGACGACGTGCTCGACGCGATCCGCGCGCTGCCCGCCACCACGCTGCTCGCGGCCGGCGCGCTGGCGGCCTGCAGCTTCCTGCTCTACAGCACCTACGACCTGCTGGGCCGGCACCTCACGCGGCATCGGCTCGGCACCGGCACGGTGATGGGCGTGACCTTCATCAGCTACGCCTTCAATCTCAACCTGGGCTCGCTGGTGGGCGGCGTGGCATTCCGCTACCGGCTCTATTCGAGGCTGGGGCTGGGCAACGAGACCATCACGCGCGTGCTGGGCTTCAGCATGCTGACCAACTGGATCGGCTACCTGCTGGTGGCCGGCGTGGCCTTCTGCTTCTGGCCACTGGCGTTGCCGCCCGGCTGGAAGATCGGCAACGACGGGCTGCGCATGCTCGGCGCGGTGCTGCTGATGCTGGCGCTGTCCTACGTGCTGCTCTGCGCCTTTGCCAAGGGGCGTGTGTGGCGCGTGCGCGGGCATGCGTTCAGGACGCCTGGGCTCGCGATGGCGCTGCTGCAGCTGGCGATGTCGTGCGCCAACTGGTCGCTGATCGGCGGCGTGATCTGGTTCCTGCTGCAGGGCGCGGTCGGCTATCCGCATGTGCTGGCGGTGCTGCTGGTGGCGGCGGTGGCCGGCGTGGTCACGCATGTGCCGGCGGGGCTCGGCGTGCTCGAGGCGGTGTTCGTGGCGCTGCTGGCACACCAGGTGCCGGAGGCCACGTTGCTCGGCGCATTACTGGCCTACCGAGGCCTGTATTACCTGCTGCCGCTGACGGCGGCGACGCTGGCTTACCTGGCCACGGAGGTGCGTGCCAGGCGGCTGCGCGCGATGTCGCGCAAGACTGAGTTCTCTGGAAACGGAATATGAAAACCGTGTGCTTAATTTGCACATCGAAAAGCGGGACTTGATCGACAAAAATTACCGATCTGTATTTGTTGCACTGCAGCAATTTCTGCCCGTGAGGCCTATAGTGGCCTGACCTCCTCCAAGCGTCCTCTCGCGCACACCCCACCATGTCGTCGTCTCTCACCTCCGCTCCCGGTCTGGTTCATCCGCTCATGCAGTGGTTCGACCTGGCGTTCAAGACCAACGAGATGCTGCTGTCCTCCGGCTCCGTGATCCGCATGCGTACCGAACGCATCGCCAAGGCGGGGCTTGCGCCCAGCGCGGCCGATCTCGCGGAATTTCAGCTCATGGGCCATGAAAAGCTCGCCGCCGCGAGCGAGTCTGGCATCGCGATGGTGAAGCAGTGGCACAGCAGCCATCTCTCGCTGGCCAACCGTGTGCTGCAGCAGTGGGTGCAGAGCACCACCGCGTTCTTCTCGCTGGCCGGCAGCGTCACGCCGGCACAGGCGGCGGCGCACGGCGATGCGCTGGTGCAGTCGGCCGCCGGCACGGTGAGCGCGGCGAGCCAGCTGTCCGACATGGCGGTGCACATCGCACGCGAAGGCCTGGAGCCGATTCGCGCGGCCGCCACGTCGAACGCCCGGCGCCTGGCCGAGCTCGAATCCAGCCCCGATTGATCGAAGCCGCTCAGGCGGCCGCAGGCACCAGCGTCAGCAGCGTGATCTCGGAGGGCGCGCCAAAGCGCTTCGGCGGGCCCCAGTAGCCGGTGCCCCGGCTCACATAGACCCACATGTCGTGCAGGCGGTGCAGGCCCGCCGTAAAAGGCTGCTGCATCGGCACGAAAAAATTCCACGGAAAGAACTGCCCGCCGTGCGTGTGGCCCGACAGCTGCAGCTGGTAGCCGGCCGCTGCAGCCAGCGGCGCACTGCGCGGCTGGTGCGCCAGCAGCACACGGGTGTGCACCAGCGGCGGCGCGTCGTGCAGCGCCAGGTGCGGGTCGCTGGCATGGGCCGCGTCGAAATGCCCGGCGGTGAAGTCGGTCACGCCGGCCAGCACCAGCGCGCTTTCGAACAGCTCTTCATCGGTCTGGGCGCCGCGCACATTGCGCGTTTGCAGCACCACATGCTCGTTCAGCAGCACCTTCAGGCCCAGGCGGCGCAGCTCGGCGATCCAGGCATGCGCGCCCGCGTAGTACTCGTGGTTGCCCGTGACCACGAAAGTGCCGTGCCGCGCACGCAGCCCGGCCAGCGGCGCGATGTGCTCGCGCAGTTCCGGCACGCTGCCGTCCACCAGGTCGCCGGTGATGGCGATGGTGTCGGCGCCCAGCCGGTTCACCGCGTCGACGATGCGCTGGATGTACCCGCTCTTGATCGTCGGCCCGACATGGATGTCGCTGAGCTGCGCGATCGTGAAGCCCTCGAGCGCCTGCGGCAGCCCGCGGATCGGCACGTCGACACGCTTCACGCTGGCCGTGCGCCGCGCATTCAGAAAACCGACCGCCGACGTGGCCGTGGCCACGGCGAGCACCGCCAGCGCGGTCCATGGGCGCAGCGTGTTCCATTGCACCTGCACGCCGCCCAATGCGCCGGCCAGCCACGTGAGCAGCAGGCCCGCGTCGCGCGCCAGCGTCAGCACGAACATCGAGGAGAACCAGCCCATGCTGATCAGCCCGATCCACTTGATCGCCTCGCCCATCGACGCGTTGCGCTCGATGCGGCGCGACAGGAAAGGCAGCGGAATCGTGACCGCCGAGACCACCAGCGCAAGCAGCGCCAGCGGCCATGCGGGCGTGAGCACGGCGAGCGCGGGCAGCAGGCGCAGCGCGATGTAGGCATGGAGCAGCGCGGTCAGCGCGCTCAGGGGACGGATCGGCATCGGGGCAATGGGGTCGGGCATTGCCCGGGATACACCACCTGCAAGGCGCATGCCGCGCATTCAAGTCGCCCAAGGGCGCCGCAAACGCTATTTTTCTATAGCGAGAGGCGCCCGGATAGCGGGCGTTGTGACCCAACCGGAGCCAGGAAACCTGCGCCGGCGGCATGCGGTGCCGGCGCCCGTTTTCACCCGTTATTGCACCGTGCGCGTGCCGGCCGAAGCCATGTCGGTGCCCGCCGGCCAGACGAAGGTGGCCTTGGCGGACGCACCCTGCGGCACGCGCAGCTGCTGCTTCAGGACCTGGCTGCCGATGCGGGCCTCGACTTCGTAGTTGCCCGGGTCGAGCCGGGCCACCATGAACGGGCCGCCCGACACCACGTCGTCCAGCAGGGCCACGCCGCTGCTGTCGCGCACGGTAACGTGCACGTTGGCGGCGAACTCGGCGCCCTTGTGGTCCTTGATCGCGAACTCGAAACTGGCGGGCCAGCGCGGCAGCACGGTTTCCATCAACTGCGCTTCGTCACTGCCGATGCCGCCGCTCATGTACTCGATGCCGTGCGTCATGTAGATCGGCGGGTTCACCGCGGCCTGCGCCGACGAGAACGCGCCGAGCAGAACGGCGCCGCACAGCATCGCGGCCGCCACGGGCCGCATGCGCGATGAAAAGCGGGAGGTCATGGTCTGGATCCTTTCCTGTTCGTAGTGGCGAGAAACCACAGCGCCACTGTGCGGGGCGCGACTTAGGAAAGGCTGACCGAAGCGCGCGCCGTCATGCGGCGCGCATCTTTTCTCAGCGGGTCGCCGAGGCGGTCTGCGCCAGCGCCTGCGGCAGCGGCGGCGCGACCGAGGCCATGTCGAAGTTCGACGGCCACACGAACGACGCACGCGCCGGCACGCCGGCAATCACCACCAGCGACTGTGTCAGCGTCAGGCCGCCCAGCGTCACGTTCACGTCATAGGCGCCGGGATTCAGGCGCGCGAGCATGTACGGCGCCTGGGAATCCACGGTCATCACCGCCTGGCCGGTGTACTTCTGGCGCACTTCGACATGTGCCTTGGCAGGGAAGCCGGGCTGCTGCGCACCCTTGCCGTCGCTCACGCCGAACGCGATGGTCGCGGCCCAGCGGGGCGACACCATTTCCATGAAGGCCGCCTCATCCCGGGCGGCGCCGCCGCTCATGTATTCGATGCCCTGCGCCACCTGGATGGGTGGGTTCGAGAACGCGTGGGCCGTAGTGAAGGCCCCGAGGAATGCTGCTGTGCCGCCCAAAACCAGCGCGGCCAGTGGCCGGCGGAGACGCGTAGGGTTCATTGCTGTGTGGTCCTCGATCTTGCGTGACGTGAAATCCGACGAGGATTTTGCTTAGCAAGAGTCGGGCTAGATATAGCGTTTACGAGGAACGATCCTCGGATTGAATGTGAATGCTATTGTTTTCATAGCTGGTGACGCCCGTGTGACGGCCATGTAAGCCACATTTGCTGACAGACCTCACGCAAACCCTGATGCGGCCGTTTCCGGGATGCTTTGCCGCCGAAGTCCCCCAGGGTGCATGGGGCAGGTCTACGGCGGTGCGTCGAGGCCGGAGATACTGCGGTCCCATGAAGCCCGACGACGACTACGACCTGATGCGCGAACGCCGCGAGGCGATGACCGCGTGGGAGCAGGGCCTGCGACCGAAGCCGGAGCGTCATTGGGCGCTGTGGCTGGCGTTGGCCGTGGTGGCGGTGTATCTGTTCTATATGGGTGCGGAGTGGCTGCTGGCGCAGCAACGGGCGCCGAAGCAATCCGCCGGGCCGATGGCGGCACCGCCCAGCATCGCGCCGCCCGCGCAGGAGGTCCGGCGCGCGCCCTCCCCGCCCGTGGACTCCCCTGGAGCGAGCGGCCCCGACAGCTTCGAGGTGACCAAGTGCCTGACCCCGTCAGGCAAGGCCGCCTACTCCGACGGCCCGTGTCCCGAAGGCTCGCGCGCCACGACGGTCCGCCTGCGGCGCGACGTGAACATCGCCGACGGCATGAGCCCGGAAGCGCGCGAGGCTTCGATCCGCGACAACGCGGCCGTCGCCGCGAAACAGCATCAATACGAAAGGCAAGTCGCGCAGAACGTGGCGAACGAAATGGCCGAATGCAGCGGCCTTGCCGAACACATCAACTGGATCGATGCGATTGCTCGGCAGCCGCAAGGCGCGTACTCGCAGGATTGGCTGCGGGACGAGCGCAAGCGCACGCGGGACCGGCAGTTCAGGCTGGGGTGTCCCCAGCAGCGCTGAGGTTCAGCAAAACGCGGCGCGATAGCTCACCGGATCGAGTTGACAGTGTTGTTCCAGGTTGCCGACCAGATCGAACATCTTCGGCGCCTTGCGGAATTCGAAGAGCCGATAGAGATGGAACTGGGTTCTCTCGTGCTTGGAGAGCGCCAACTCGCGCTGGGAGACGAAAAACGGCGTATCGCTGCCGAAGCTCGTTGTCTTGACCTCGATATACCGTTCGCGGCCGTCGGTGTCGAAAGACAGCACGTCGTACCCCAGGCCGTCGCCCTTGGAACTGGAGACGCGATCGATACGTTCCGCAAGTTGCTTCTGTCCGAATTGCGACAGACGCCAAGCTTACACGTCGATATTCGCCGCCCGCAGCGCGTTCTGCTCGATGAACTCCCGGCGTGGCTCCACTTCGTCGCCCATCAGCATCGTGAACACGCGGTCGGCCTCGATCGCGTCGTCGATCTGCACGCGCAGCAGGCGGCGCACGGCGGGGTCCATGGTGGTTTCCCACAGCTGCTCGGGGTTCATCTCGCCCAGGCCCTTGTAGCGCTGGCGCGAGGTGGCGCGTTCGGCTTCGCTGATCAGCCACTTCATGGCCTGGCGGAAGTCGTCGACCTTTTCTTCCTTGGCGCGCTCGCCCTCGCCGCGCTTCACCAGCGCGCCTTCGGGGCTCAGCAGGCCGCGGAAGGTGTTGGCGGCTTCGGCCAGCGCGGCGTAGTCGGCGCCGTGCACGAAGTCCTGCGTGATCACGCTGCTCTTGATGTTGCCGTGGTGGCGGCGGCTGATGCGCAGCAGTGGCTTGTCGGTGCGGGCGTCGAACTCGTTGCTCACCTCGGCCGGCACGCCGGTCGTGTTGAGCTCGCGCAGCTTGGCCTGCAGCGCCACGGCCGATGCCTCGGCGGCGGGCGTGGTGTCGAGGTCGAGCGCCACGCCGTCGGCGATGGCGCGCAACGCCTCGGCGTCCATGAAGTTGCGCAGGCGCGCGATGACGGCCTCGGCCACCTGGTGCTTGCGCGCCAGTTCGGCCAGGGTGTCGCCGCTGAGCGTGGTCGAGCTGGCACCGCCGGTCTCGATGCGCGCGTCTTTCAGCGCCACCTTGAGCAGGAAGGCGTCGAGCGCGGGGCCGTCCTTCAGGTACTGCTCTTCCTTGCCGACCTTGACCTTGTACAGCGGCGGCTGCGCGATGTAGATGTGGCCGCGCTCGACCAGCTCGGGCATCTGCCGGTAGAAGAACGTGAGCAGCAGCGTGCGGATGTGGGCGCCGTCGACGTCGGCGTCGGTCATGATGATGATGCGGTGGTAGCGCAGCTTGGCGACGTTGAAGTCGTCCGCGCCGCCGCCCGCCGTGGTCGCGCCGGCGCGGCCGATGCCGGTGCCCAGCGCGGTGATCATCGTGAGAATTTCGTTGCTGGTGAGCAGCTTCTCGTAGCGTGCCTTCTCGACGTTCAGGATCTTGCCGCGCAGCGGCAGGATGGCCTGGAACTTCCGGTCGCGGCCCTGCTTGGCGGAGCCGCCGGCGGAGTCACCCTCCACCAGGTAGACCTCGCACAGCGCCGGATCCTTTTCCTGGCAGTCGGCCAGCTTGCCGGGCAGGCCCATGCCGTCGAGCACGCCCTTGCGGCGCGTCATTTCGCGGGCCTTGCGGGCGGCTTCGCGGGCGCGGGCGGCCTCGACGATCTTGCCGCAGATGATCTTGGCGTCGTTCGGGCGTTCCTGCAGGTAGTCGGTCAGCAGCTTGCCGACGATGTCTTCCACCGGCGCGCGCACTTCGCTGGACACCAGCTTGTCCTTGGTCTGGCTCGAGAACTTGGGCTCTGGCACCTTCACGCTCAGCACGCAGCACAGGCCTTCGCGCATGTCGTCGCCGGTGACTTCGACCTTCGCCTTCTTGGCGAACTCGTTCTCTTCGATGTATTTGTTGATGACGCGGGTCATCGCGGCGCGCAGGCCGGTCAGGTGGGTGCCGCCGTCACGCTGCGGGATGTTGTTGGTGAAGCAGAGAACCTGCTCGTTGTAGCCGCTGTTCCACTGCATCGCCACTTCGACGCCGATGTGCGTGCCGGGAATGCCGCCGTAGGTGTCGGCCGGGCGCTCGCCTTCGGCGTAGAACGAGTTCGGGTGCAGGACGGTCTTGCCTTTGTTGATGAACTCCACGAAGCCGCGCACGCCGCCGGCGCCGGAGAAGTCGTCTTCCTTGCCGGTGCGCTCGTCCTTCAGGCGGATGCGCACGCCGTTGTTCAGGAAGCTCAGTTCGCGCAGGCGCTTGGAGAGGATTTCATAGTGGAAATCGTTGTTCTCCTTGAAGATCTGCGTGTCGGGCAGGAAGTGCACCTCGGTGCCGCGCTTGTCGGTGTCGCCGATGATCTTCATGGGCGAGACTTCGACGCCGTTCACCGTCTCGAGCAGGCGGTTCTGCACGAAGCCGCGGCTGAATTCGAGCTCGTGGATCTTGCCTTCGCGGCGCACGACCAGGCGCAGCATCACGCTCAGCGCGTTCACGCAGCTCACGCCCACGCCGTGCAGGCCGCCCGACACCTTGTAGCTGTTCTGGTTGAACTTGCCGCCGGCGTGCAACTCGGTCAGCGCGATTTCGGCGGCCGAGCGCTTGGGCTCGTGCTTGTCGTCCATCTTCACGCCGGTCGGAATGCCGCGGCCGTTGTCGGTAACGGAGATCGAGTTGTCGGAATGGATGGTCACGACGATGTCGTCGCAGTGGCCGGCCAGTGCTTCGTCGATGGAGTTGTCCACCACTTCGAACACCAGGTGATGCAGGCCGGTGCCGTCGGAGGTGTCGCCGATGTACATGCCGGGGCGCTTGCGCACGGCCTCGAGCCCTTCGAGGATCGTGATCGAGCCTTCACCGTAGCTGGTGTCGGCGGGGATGTCCTCCGGCGGCACGACCTGGACTTCAGGGGTGTAGACGGGCTCGGTGTGCGGCACTTCGGGCTTGTTTTCTTCAGCACTCATTCGGATATTCCTCTGTCTCTCACGGCATTCACGTGATTTTTCGGGCTCTCAAAAGCTCAATTCGCCGCCTCTTGAAAGCGCAAACCCGCGGGGGGCCGCGGGCTGTGTGCGCAAGGCGCTTCGGGGTCTGTCTGCTAGATACGCATCGGCATCACGACGTATTTGAAGGATGCGTTCTCGGGGATGGTCAGCAAGGCCGAACTGTTGGAGTCGGCCAGGTCCAGCTTGACCATGTCCTGGTCCATGTTCGACAGCGCGTCGATCAGGTAGGTCACGTTGAAGCCGATTTCGATGGTGTCGCCACCGTAGTCGATGTCGAGTTCGTCCTGGGCTTCTTCCTGCTCGGCATTGTTCGATGCGATGCGCAGGGTACCGGGCTCGATGTTCAGGCGCACGCCCTTGAACTTCTCGCTGGTCAGGATGGCGGTGCGCTGCAGGCTGGCCAGGAGCGGCGCGCGGCCCAGGGTGACGGTGTTCTTGTGGTTCTTGGGAATCACGCGGTTGTAGTCGGGGAACTTGCCCTCGACCAGCTTGGTGACGAACTCCATGCCGCCGAAGCTGAACTTGGCCTGGTTGTTCGCGAACTGCATCTCGATGGCGCCTTCGGCGTCGGACAGCAGACGCTGCATTTCCAGCACGGTCTTGCGCGGAAGAATGACTTCCTGGCGCGGCACTTCGACGTCGAGCGTGGCCGACGAGAACGCCAGGCGGTGGCCGTCGGTGGCTACCAGGCTCAGCTGCTTGCCTTCGGCGACGAACAGGATGCCGTTGAGGTAATAGCGGATGTCGTGCACGGCCATCGCGAACGAGACCTGCGAGAGCAGGTCCTTCAGCGTCTTCTGCGGCACGCTGAACACGGGGCCGAAATTGGCTGCTTCCTGCACCAGCGGGAAGTCTTCGGCGGGCAGCGACTGCAGCGTGAAGCGGCTCTTGCCGCCCTTGAGCACCAGCTTGCTCGCGCTCGATTCGAGGCTCACGGTCTGGTCGGCAGGCATGGTACGCAGGATGTCGATCAGCTTGCGCGCGCCGATGGTGGTGGTGAAGTTGCCTTCGTCGCCGCCGAGCTCGGCGGTGGTGCGGATCTGGATTTCGAGGTCGCTGGTGGTCAGCTGCAGCTGGCCGCCGGTCTTGCGGATCAGCACGTTCGCCAGGATCGGCAAGGTGTGACGCCGTTCGACGATGCCCGCCACCGACTGCAGCGCGGCGAGGACTTTGTCTTGGTTTGCCTTCAAAACGATCATGTCTTCTTCCTCTTCTCTATCTCTTTGAATCAGCTTGTAAGACGCCATTCTCCGCTGTCGCGAGGGGCATCCTGGATGACATCCGGCTTCAGCCCTTGAGCGTCTGCTCGAGCACGTGGAGCTGCTGGTTGAGTTCGGTGAGCTGCTGGCGCTCGCCCGAAATCTTGCGCACCGCGTGCAGCACCGTCGTGTGATCGCGCCCGCCGAACAGCTCGCCGATTTCCGGCAGGCTCTTCTGCGTGAGCTCCTTGGCCAGGTACATCGCGATCTGCCGTGGCCGTGCAATGCTGGCCGGGCGTTTCTTGCTGTACATGTCGGCGACCTTGATCTTGTAGTAGTCGGCCACCGTTTTCTGGATATTCTCGACGGAGATCTGCCGATTCTGGATCGACAGCAAGTCACGCAGCGCCTCGCGCGCCAGGGCGATCGAGATCTCCTTCTGGTTGAAGCGCGAATAAGCCAGGATCTTGCGCAGCGCGCCTTCAAGCTCGCGCACGTTGGAGCGCACGTTCTTGGCGACGAAGAAGGCCACTTCTTCGGGCATTTCAGCCGATTCGGCGCGCGCCTTGTTGATCAGGATGGCCACGCGCATTTCGAGCTCGGGCGGCTCGATGGCGACCGTGAGGCCTGAATCGAAGCGCGAAACCAGGCGCTCGTGGATGTCGGCCAGCCCCTTCGGATAGGTGTCGCTGGTCATCACGATGTGCGACTTCTTGGCGAGCAGGGCCTCGAACGCGTTGAAGAATTCTTCCTGCGTCCGGTCCTTGTTGGCGAAGAACTGCACATCGTCGATCAGCAACAGGTCGAGCGAGTGGTAGCGCTCCTTGAACTCATCGAAAGTCTTGCGCTGATAGGCTTTGACCACATCCGACACGAATTGCTCGGCGTGGATGTAGAGAACTTTGGAATCCGGCCGGTCGGCCAGCAGCCGGTTACCCACGGCGTGCATCAGGTGGGTCTTGCCCAGGCCGACGCCGCCGTAGATGAAAAGCGGGTTGTAGAGATGGCCTGGCATGCCCGCCACGTGCATGGCCGCGGCGCGCGCCATGCGGTTGGCCGTGCCTTCGACGAGGGTGTCGAAAGTGAGGCCGGAATTGAGGCGGTTCTTGAAGCCGGCGGCGGCGGGTTCCTCGCCCGGGCCGGCCACGTCGCGCGGCACGTCGGTTTCGGTCATGACCGCTACGGGTGCAGAACGCACGGGCGTTTCACGAGGAGCAAGCGCTAACTCGATGGCAACAGGCTGGCCGTACATCTTCTCGGCCATGGCCGCGATCTTGCCGGCGTACTGGGCCCGGATCCAGTCGAGCTTGAACCGGTTGGCGACGAACACGGTCATGCGGGACAGGTCGTCGGCAACCTGTGCCGTCAGGGGTTTGATCCAGGTGTTGAACTGCTGCTCGGACAGTTCCTGCGCGAGCTGGTCGACGCAGGCCTGCCAGAGGCTTTCGCCGATGCCGTCAGTCGACATGGGCGGGGGAAAAAGTGATGGAACCCTCGGGCATTTCTTGGTATAGGTATTGTGGATATTCTCTGCTGGAAGGCGCTTGGCATTCTAACTTGTCAAAACCTTATCCACACGCTGTCCCGGATGCCGAAAGGCCCGCAAATCCAGTCGAAGATTGTTCGGGCGGCCAATGTTTGCGATAATTGCGGGTTTCCCTGAAAACCTCTTTGCGTTCTTCACCGGCGCCAGGAGTAGGAGTTCAGGGGTATCCCTGGGTCATCCCAATACGCTCCCCCGGCGCCCCGCTGGCTTTTCATGCTTTTTCAGGCAGAGAGCCCGCGCGAACAGGGAATTAGGAAATCATCATGAAACGCACTTATCAAGCTTCCAAAGTCCGCCGCGCCCGTACCCACGGCTTCCTGGTCCGCATGAAGACCCGCGGCGGCCGTGCCGTCATCAACGCACGCCGCGCCAAGGGCCGCAAGCGCCTGGCCGTCTGACGGCAGCACACCTGCCGTTGCCAGCAGCCGACACGTCAGCGCCAGCTCCCGCGGCCGGTGCGTCCGGCCAGACCGGTAACGACGTGCGCGGCCAGGCTTCCATGCAGCGGCTCAAGACCCGCGCGCAGTTCCAGGCCGTCCTCGCAGGTGCCACCGTGGCGCGCACTGCTCATTTCGCATTGCATCGCTGTGCGCTCGATTCCGCATCGGGCGCACCGCCGTTGTTCGCGTCCGACGACGTCTGGCTGGGTGCCATGGTGCCCAAGCGCTGGGCGCGCCGCGCGGTCACGCGCAACGCCATCAAGCGCCAGATCTACGCCGTGAGCGCCGCTCAGGGTGTCGCCTTGCCACGTGCCGCGCACGTGGTGCGGCTGCGCGCGGGCTTCGACCGCAAGGAATTCGTGAGCGCCACCTCGGACAAGCTCAAGAGCGCCGTCCGCGCCGAGCTCCAGCAGCTGCTGGAGCGCGCCGCGCGTGCGCCTTCGCCTTCTTCGCCTGCCCCATCCTCATCATGAAACGCCTGCTGATCGGCTTCGTGAAGGCCTACCGACTGCTGCTGAGCCCCTGGCTCGGCCAGTCGTGCCGCTTCACGCCGACCTGCTCGGTGTATTCGATCGAGGCGCTCGAGGTGCACGGCGCGCTCAAGGGCAGCTACCTGACTCTGCACCGCATCGCGCGCTGCCAGCCCTGGTGCCAGGGCGGGCACGATCCGGTTCCACCGAAATCACAGCGTCGCACTGACAAGTCAGGATCGCTGTTTTCGTCTCTTCTCTCCTCCGACAAGAAGTCTTCGTCATGAACGATATCCGCCGCACGATACTGTGGGTGATTTTTGGGTTCTCGCTGGTGCTGCTGTGGGACCAATGGCAGGTCTTCAACGGCAACAAGCCGACCTTCCTGCCGTCCAGCAAGCCGGCCGTCACGGCCCCGGCCGCCGGCACGCCTGTCACCACCAACGGCGTGCCCTCCGCGTCCGCCGCCCCTGGTAGCGCGGGCGCCGTGCCGACGTCGGCCACGCCGGCGGCGCCGCGCGAGAAGGTCAACGTCACCACCGACCTGTTCAAGGCCACGATCGACAGCGAAGGCGCCACGGTCAACTACCTCGAGCTGCTGAAGTACGACGAGGCCGACCGCACCAAGCACGTCGTGCTGTTCGAAGACGGCTCGCCCGCCACGCGCTACGTCGCGCAGACCGGCCTGGTGAACCCGGTGGCCGGCGACGCCTTCCCCAACCACCTGACGCAGATGACGCCGAAGGCCGGCCCGCGCGAGATGGCCGACGGCCAGAACACGCTCGAGGTGAGCTTCGAAAGCGCCCCCGTCGGCGGCCTGAAGTACGTCAAGACCTACGTGTTCCACCGCGGCGACTACGCCATCGGCGTGCGCCACGAAGTCGTCAACGTGAGCGACCAGCCGCGCGACGCCCTGCTCTACATGCAACTGCTGCGTCACGGCACCGTGGCCGCCGGCACCATGTTCGGCACCAACACCTTCACCGGTCCGGCCGCGTACACCAACGAGAAGAAGTTCCACAAGCTCGACTTCAAGGACATCGCCAAGGGCAAGATCGAACCGCCGCCGCCGGCCAACGACGGCTGGATCGCGATGGTGCAGCACTACTTCGCCTCGGCCTGGCTGCTCAAGGGCGACCCGGCCAGCGAGCAACTGCGCCGCGAATTCCGCGTGAGGGACCTGGGCGACAACCTGTTCACCGTGTCGATGGTGGCCACGCTGCCGAAGATCGCCCCGGGCGCCACGCAGGTCGTGAACAGCGTGTTGTTCGCCGGTCCCGAAGAAGAAAAGAAGCTCGAAAGCATCGCCCCCGGCCTGGACCTGGTGAAGGACTACGGCATCTTCGCGATCATCTCGAAGCCGTTGTACTGGCTGCTCACCCAGCTGCACGGCATCCTGGGCAACTGGGGCTGGTCGATCGTGGCGCTGGTGGTGCTGCTGAAGGCGGCCTTCTACTGGCTCAACGCCAAGGCCTACGCCAGCATGGCCAAGATGAAGGCCATCAACCCGAAGATCATGGAAATGCGCGAGCGGCTGAAGGACAAGCCGCAAGAGATGCAGCAAGAGATGATGCGGATCTACAAGACCGAAAAGGTCAATCCGATGGGCGGCTGCTTCCCCATCGTGATCCAGATCCCGGTGTTCATCGCGCTGTACTGGGTGCTGCTGTCGTCGGTTGAAATGCGCCATGCACCGTGGATCGGCTGGATCACCGACCTGTCGGCACCCGACCCCTGGTACATCCTGCCGGTCGTCATGACGGCCACCTCGCTGTTCCAGACCTGGCTCAACCCGACGCCGCCCGATCCGATGCAGGCCAAGCTGATGTGGATCATGCCGCTCGCGTTCAGCGTGATGTTCATCTTCTTCCCGGCCGGCCTGGTGCTGTACTGGATCACGAACAACGTGCTGTCGATCGCGCAGCAGTGGTTCATCAACAAGCGCCTGGGCGTGCTCGGCGCCAAGTAACGACAGCCGCACGGCAACCAAGCCATCCCACGAAGGGCCGCGTAAGCGGCCCTTTTTGCTGAAAGAATCCGCACCATGCTCGCCCGTACCACCGATCCCATCGTCGCCATCGCCACCGCCTCGGGGCGCGGGGCGGTCGGCATCGTGCGGGTGTCGGGCGCCAGGCTGGCGCCGCTGATCGACGCCATCTGCGCTCGCGCGCTCAAGCCGCGCGAGGCCACCTACCTGCCGTTTCGCGACGCGGGCGGCGAGCCGGTCGACCACGGCCTGGCCATTCACTTTCCTTCGCCGAATTCCTTCACCGGCGAAGACGTGCTCGAACTGCAGGCGCACGGCGGCGCGGTCGTGCTGCAACTGCTGCTGGCGCGCTGCCTGGAGGCGGCGGCCGAGCCCGACCCTGTCACCGGCCGCCCGCGCCTGCCCGGCCTGCGCGTGGCCGAACCCGGCGAGTTCAGCCAGCGGGCGTTCCTCAACGGCAAGATCGACCTGGCACAGGCCGAGGCCATTGCCGACCTGATCGACGCCAGCACCGAAGCGGCCGCGCGCAGTGCGGGGCGTTCGCTGTCTGGGGAGTTCTCGCGCGAGATACACACGCTGCGCGATGCGCTGATCCACCTGCGCATGCTGGTCGAAGCCACGCTCGACTTTCCGGAAGAAGAGATCGACTTCCTGCAGAAGGCCGACGCGGCCGGGCAGCTGGCGAAGCTGCAGTCGCAGCTGGCCGCCGTGCAGCAGCGTGCGCGCCAAGGCGCCTTGCTGCGCGAAGGCATCAAGGTGGTGATCGCGGGGCAGCCCAACGCGGGCAAGAGTTCGCTGCTCAATGCACTGGCCGGCGCCGAGCTGGCCATCGTGAGCGCGGTGGCGGGCACCACGCGCGACGTGGTCTCGCAGACCATCCAGATCCACGGCGTGCCGCTGCACGTGGCAGACACCGCCGGCCTGCGCGAGAGCAGCGACGAGGTCGAGCAGATCGGCGTCGCGCGCGCCTGGGGCCAGATCGAAAGCGCGGACGCCGTGCTGTTCCTGCACGACCTGACCCGGGTCGCGTTGCCTGACTACGCGGCCGCCGACGCGGAAATCCTCGCGGGCCTGAGGCTCAAGCTGCCTGCGAGCGTGCCGGTGCTGGACGTCTGGAACAAGCAGGACGCGGCGCCGTCGGCACAGCCCGCCGAAGGCATCGCGCTGTCCGCCAAGACCGGCCTGGGCATCGAGGCCCTGCGCGAGCAACTGCTGGCCATGGCCGGCTGGCAGGCCGTGCCCGAAGGCGTGTACCTGGCGCGCGCGCGCCACGTGCAGGCGCTGGCCCAGGTCGAGGCGCATCTGGCGCTGGCGGCCAGCCACCTCGCGGCGCAGGCCCAACTGCTCGATCTGCTGGCCGAGGAACTGCGGCTGGCGCAGAACGCGCTGAACGAGATCACGGGGGAGTTCGGCGCCGATGACCTGCTGGGGGTCATCTTTTCGCGCTTTTGCATTGGGAAATAGCGACAGGCGCTGCAAAAACGTAAACACCTGTAGCCCAATCTCGCGGCCATCGCGGATACTTCGGAACCGATGCGGGGGTTGAGAAAAACATGTCTATCCAGAACCTGAGCCGCGCCATCGCGGAGAACATGAGCACCGACGCTTTTGCGTTGACGTTCAGCGTCCAGCAATGGGAAACGCTGGCCGGCTACCTGCAGCCCATCGAGACCGCCGTCGGCGACGTGCTGATCGAACAGGGCACGCCGGACCGTTCGGTGTTCTTCATCGAGAGCGGCGCCATCAGCGTGCACCGCGTCAGCAGCAAGGAGCAGATGCGGCTTGCCGTGCTCACGCCGGGGTCCGTGGTGGGCGAAGGCTCCTTCTTCTCGCGCCTGCCGCACTCCGCCAACGTGGTGGTCACCGGCGCGGGCCGCGTATGGCGGCTCAACGCGATCCGCTTTGCGGAGATGTCGAACCGCCAGCCCAACCTGGCGCTGGAAATCGCGATGGCGCTGGGCGCGGTGATCGCCAAGCGCATGGCGCACCGCTCCAAGCGCGTCGCCGTGACCTGAGGCCCCGGCGGCCTCTTCGCCAGACCTCCCAGATGCGGGCATGCCCGCCAACAGCCCTTTTCGTTCCGGTTTCCGAGAGTAGTCAGTAGTAAGCCATGGCCTTGATCTGTCCGGTCTGCAGCACGGAAAACCGTGACGGCGCGAATTTCTGCCGGAGCTGCGGCGCCACGCTGTCCGGCAAGGCAACCAGGATTCCCCCGCCGCCGAGCCCCGAGCGCGAGTGGGCGACCACCGCTCCCGCCCAGCTGCGCGCACCGACCATTCCCGCGCCGCTCTTCGACCCGCGCGAGGCCGAGCCCGGGCGTTCGTTCTTCGGAAGATCGTCGGCCCCACCCCCGTCGGACGACCAGGAGACGGTGGTCATGGTCTACGACGATCCTCCACCGCCGCCGCCTGCGCCATCGTCGGGCTTCGAGACGGCGCGGCAGGATAAGGCCGAGCGCAAGCGCACCCGGGTCAAGGTCCGGCGGCCGGTCGAGCGGCCGCCCCGCAAGCGGGTGATGCTGCTGTGGTTCGGCCTGCTGGTGCTGGCGGTGCTGATGATGGTCGCGGGCTGGTACGGCTACGGAACCCGCAAGGCGCCTGCGGCGGTCACCGACACCGAACCGGCGGTATCGGCACCGGCCGCCGAGCCCGCACCGCCTCCGGCAGAGCCGGCACCGCCCCCGGCGCAGGCGGCGCCGGAGCCTCCGGCGGCCGAGGCGCCTCCCGTCGTTGAAGCCGCACCTCTTGCGGCAAGCACCAAGCCCGCCGCCCGGCCACGCAAGCAGGCTGCCGTTGCAGCCCCCGCGCCCCGCGCCCCTGAAACTCCGGCACCAGCCGTCGCGGCAGCCCCGCCGCCACCGGCAACCGCCCCTCCTCCCCCCGAACCCCTGGCCCAGTGCGGCGATCGCAACTTCATCGCAAGGGCACAGTGCATGGCCGCGCAGTGCCTCAAGGCCGAGTACAAGGCCCACGCGCAATGCGAGGCGGTGCGCCGCCAGCAGCGCATCGACGAAGAAAAACGCAACCCGACGCTGATCAATTGAGCTGAGCGGCCCCGGCCACTCAGCCCTTCTGCAGCCGCTCGATCGCCACGGCCAGCGCGGTCGGCTTGCCGGACAGCACCAGCGTGTCGCCGTCGGTCAGCACCGTGTCGCCGGCCGGCGTGCGCGGCTGGCCGTCATGGCGGCGAACGCTCGCGACGCGCACGCCCAGCGTCGGCAACGCCAGCTGCTCCAGCGTCTGGCCGACGGCGCGGGCGCCGGCGTTCAGGGTGAAGCTGTTGAGCCGTTCGTGGTCTATTTCGTCGGCCTTGTCGTCGTCGGCGCCGTGGAAGTAGCCGCGCAGCAGGTTGTAGCGCGCGTCGCGCTGGTCCTGCACCACGCGGATCACGCGCCGCATCGGCACGCCGACCAGCGCCAGCGCATGGCTCGCAAGCATCAGCGAACCCTCGATGGCTTCGGGCACCACCTCGGTGGCGCCGGCGGCCTGCAGCTTCTCGAGGTCGTGGTCGTCCTGCGTGCGCACGATCACCGGCACGTGGGCGGCGTGGGCGCGCGTGTTGGCCAGAACCTTCATGGCGCCCGGCACGTCGAGGTAGGTGACCACCACCGCGCTGGCGCGTGCCAGGCCGGCGGCCATCAGGGCCTGCAGCCGCGCCGCGTCGCCGAACACCACCGAGTCGCCGGCGGCGGCGGCCTGCCGCACGCGGTCGGGGTCGAGGTCGAGCGCCATGTACGGGATGCCTTCGCGCTCCAGGATGCGCGCCAGGTTCTGGCCGCAGCGCCCGTAGCCGCAGATGATCACGTGCTGCGCCGTGTTGATGGTCTTGCGCGCGATGCTCGTCATCTGCAGCGACTGTTGCAGCCAGTCGCTGGCCACCAGCTTTCGCACGATGGCGTTGCTGTACATGATGATGAAAGGTGTCGCCAGCATCGACAGCACCATCGACGCCAGCACCGGATTGGCCAGCCACGGCGGCAGCAGGCTGCGTTCCTGCGCCAGCGTCAGCAGCACGAAGCCGAATTCGCCTGCCTGCGCGAGGTACAGGCCGGTGCGCAGCGACACGCCCGAGGTGGCCCCGAGCACCTTTGCAAGCACCGTCACCAGCCCGAGCTTGAAGCCCAGCGGCACCAGCAGCAGCACGCCCACCAGCATCCAGCGCTCGACCACGATGTGCCAGTCGAGCGACATGCCCACGGTGATGAAGAACAGCCCCAGCAGCACGTCGTGGAAGGGACGGATGTCGGTCTCGACCTGGTGCTTGTATTCGGTCTCCGACACCAGCATGCCCGCGATGAACGCGCCCAGCGCCAGGCTCAGGCCGGCCAGCTCGGTGAGCCATGCCAGCCCCAGCGTCACCAGCAGCACGTTCAGGATGAACAGTTCCTCGCTGCGCCGCCGCGCCACCAGCGTGAGCCACCAGCGCATGACGCGCGGGCCGCCATAAAGCAACACGCCGATCAGGAAGGTGGCCTTCAGCAGCGCGAGGCCGAGCGCCTTGGCCAGCGCCTCGGGCGGCGCGCCCAGCGCGGGGATCAGCACCAGCAGCGGCACCACCGCCAGGTCCTGGAACAGCAGCACGCCCATCACCCGCTTGCCGTGCTCGCTCTCGAGCTCCAGCCGCTCGGCCATCAGCTTGACGACGATGGCGGTGCTGCTCATGGTGAGTGCGCCCGACAGCGCCAGCGCGGTCTGCCAGCCGAGCTGCCATGACGGCGGCAGCAGCCGCGCGATCAGCAGCGCGCCGACCGTGGCGATGGCCATCGTCAGCAGCACCTGCAGCAGGCCGAGCCCGAACACGTGCTTTCGCATCGCGCGCAGCTTGGGCAGGCTGAACTCCAGCCCGATCACGAACATCAGGAACACGACGCCGAATTCGCCCAGGTGCCGGATGCCCTCGGAGTTCTGCGCCAGCGCGAACGCATGCGGGCCGATCAGCACGCCGGCCGACAGGTAGCCGAGCATGGGCGGCAGCTTCAGGGAGCGGCAGGCCACCACGCCGATCACCGCGGCCAGCAAGTACAACAGCGTGAGATCGAACGAAGACATAGGCGCCGATGCTAGAGCAATGTCCGTGCCCCGGGCTTCGCCGGGTCGCGTATATCCCCGGACTGGCCGCCCCGTAAAATCGGCCGATGAGCTCCCGTCCCGCCCCGGCCCCCGTGGTCGACCCCGAAGCGATCCTCTCCCGGGCACGCATCACTTTCGACATCGAAGCCGAAGCCGTCTCCGGCCTGAAGGCCCGCGTCGGGCCGAGCTTCGTCGACGCCGTGCGCAAGATCCTCGAAGTGCGCGGCCGCGTGGTCGTCATGGGCATGGGCAAGAGCGGCCACGTCGGCCGCAAGATCGCCGCCACCCTCGCTTCCACCGGCACGCCCGCGATGTTCGTGCACCCGGCCGAGGCCAGCCACGGCGACCTCGGAATGATCAAGTCGGTCGACCTGGTGCTGGCCATCTCCAACAGCGGCGAGGTCGACGAGCTCACCGTCATCCTGCCGGTCGTCAAGCGCCAGGGCGTGCCCCTGATCGCCATGACCGGCCGTCCCGAATCCACCCTCGCGCGCCATGCCGACATCGTGATCGACGCCGGCGTGTCCAAGGAAGCCTGCCCGCTCAACCTCGCCCCCACCGCGAGCACCACCGCCCAGATGGCGATGGGCGACGCGCTGGCCGTGGCGCTGCTCGACGCGCGCGGCTTCGGCTCGGAAGACTTCGCGCGCTCGCATCCGGGCGGCGCGCTCGGGCGCAAGCTGCTCACCCACGTGAGCGACGTCATGCGCTCCGGCGACGAGGTGCCGCGCGTGCCGCCGTCGGCCACCATCAGCGAGCTGATGCGCGCGATGAGCATCAAGGGCTTCGGTGCCGCCGCAGTGGTCGAGCCCGACGGCCGCGCCTCGGGCATATTCACCGACGGCGACCTGCGCCGCCTGATCGAAGCCGGCGCCGACCTGCGCAGCCCCAAGGCGGCCGACGTGATGCATCACAACCCCCGCACCATCCGCGTCGACGCGCTGGCCGTGGAAGCCGCCGAGCTGATGGAGCAGTGCGGCATCACCCGGCTGTTCGTGATCGACGGCGCGAGCGTGGTCGTGGGTGCGATCAACACCAACGACCTCATGCGCGCGAAGGTCATCTGATGGCGCTCGAGTTCCAGGCCGAGACCTTGCTCGCCGCGCAGGACGTGCGCATCGTTTTCTTCGACATCGACGGCGTGCTGACCGATGGCGGCGTGTACTTCACCGAACACGGCGAAACGCTCAAGCGCTTCAGCATCCTCGACGGCTACGGCCTCAAGCTGCTGCGCAAGGCGGGCATCGTGCCGGCAGTGATCACCGGGCGCGACTCCAAGCCGCTGCGCGTGCGGCTGGAGGCGCTGGGTATCGAGCATGTGCGCTACGGCACCGAAGACAAGCTGCCCGCCGCGCAGGCCATGCTCGACCAGCTGGGCTTCACATGGGCGCAGGCTGCGGCCATCGGCGACGACTGGCCCGACCTGCCGGTGCTCACGCGCGTCGGCTTCGCGGCGGCGCCGGCCAACGCGCATGCCGAGGTGCGCGGCATTGCCCGCTACGTCACACAGGCGCGCGGCGGCGAAGGCGCGGCGCGCGAATTCTGCGACCTGCTTCTCACGGCCTGCGGCCAGTACCGCGCCATGCTCGACGCTGCCCGGGGCCCGAACACATGAACAACGTGAAACGCGCATGGGGCATGGTGCGCGACGTCCTCGACCGCGCCACGA
The DNA here is from genome assembly GCF_965279555.1 of Variovorax sp. Lineage (NCBI taxonomy): Bacteria > Pseudomonadati > Pseudomonadota > Betaproteobacteria > Burkholderiales > Comamonadaceae > Variovorax > Variovorax sp. The sequence goes on from NZ_OZ257247.1 coordinate 5,198,405, forward strand.
TCTACCTGCCGATCATCCTGACGGCGGCTCTCGCGCTCGGCACCTACTGGCTGGTGCGCAATGCGCCCAAGCTGCTGGAACCCACCGCCAAGGCCGCGCCCACGCATGAGCCCGACTACTTCATGCGCGACTTCGTCATCAAGAACTTCCTGCCGAACGGCGACCTGCGCAGCGAACTGTATGGCGTCGAAGGCCGGCACTACCCCGACACCGACACCATCGAGGTCGACAAGGTGCGCATGCGCTCCGTCTCGCCCGAGGGGTTGGTGACGCGCTCCACCGCCAACCGCGGGCTGTCGAATTCGGACGGCAGCGAGCTGCAGCTGTTCGGCAACGCGATCGTCATCCGCGATCCGTCGGTGGGTCCCGACGGCAAGCCCACGCCGCGCCTGGAGTTCCGCGGCGAGTTCCTGCACGCCTTCGTCGACACCGAGCGCGTCACGTCGAACCAGCCGGTCACGCTGATCCGCGACAAGGACCAGTTCACCGGTGACACGCTCGACTACGACAACCTGAGCGGCGTCGCCAACCTCAAGGGACGGGTGCGCGGCGTGCTGATTCCGTCGGCAGCCGCCGCCGCTCCCGCGCCTGCCAAGAAGCGCTGACAACAAGAAGACCCCGAAAGATCACGCATGACCACCTCGGCCCCGCTCGTCTTCATTACCGGCGCGTCGAGCGGTATCGGCCAGGCCCTGGCCGCGAGCTTCTACGAAGCGGGGTATCGGCTGGCGCTGGTGGCCCGGCGCACGGCGGAGATCGAAGCCTGGGCGAAGTCGCGCGGGCTGAGCGCGGACCGCTACCGCGTCTACAACGCCGACGTGGCGCAGACCGACAGCATCGTGGCCGCCGGCAATGACTGCATCGCGCAGCAGGGGCTGCCCGACGTGGTGATCGCCAATGCGGGCATCAGCATCGGCATCGACACGGCGGAGCGCTCCGACCTCGACGTGCTCTCGCAGACCTTCGCCACCAACAACGTCGGGCTGGCTGCAACCTTCCATCCATTCGTGCGGGCGATGGTGCAACGCGGCAGCGGGCGGCTGGTCGGCATCGGCAGCGTCGCATCCATCCGCGGCCTGCCGGGCCACGGGGCGTACTGCGCGAGCAAGGCCGGAGTGGTCGCGTACTGCGAGAGCCTGCGTGGCGAGCTGCACGACAGCGGTGTGAAGGTGGTCACGCTCTGCCCCGGCTACATCGACACGCCGCTGACGCAGGGCAACCGCTATGGCATGCCCTTCCTCATGAAGGCCGAGGACTTTGCCGCCCAGGCGCTGCGTGCCATCGAGTCCGGCACGAGCTACCGCGTGATTCCGTGGCAGATGGGCGTGGTCGCCAAGATCATGCGCATGCTGCCGAATGCCGTACTCGACCGCGCGGTGCAGGGGCGCGGGCGCAAGAAGCGAAGCGGCGAGGCCTGAGCGGGCGCGAAGAAAAGCGAGCGGCCAAAGAAAAAGGCTCCGGAAGGAGCCTTTGTCTTTTCTGTGCGTCGAGGTGCAGGGCTCAGTAGCCGCTGTTGCCGCCGCCACCGTAGCCACCGCCACCACCGCCGCTGCGACCACCGCCGCCACCGCCACGGGGACCGGCGCCGTAGGGGCTGCGGAAACCGCCGTCGCCACCACCGCCGCCGCCGCCACTGCGGCCACCGCCGCCGTAGCCGCCGCCACCGCCGGAGCGGCCACCGCCGCCGCCGCCACCGCCACCGTAGCCGCCACCACCGCCGCCGCCGTAGCCACCGCCACCACCGCCGCCATAACCACCGCCGCCGCCGCCGTAGCCGCCGCCACCGCTACGCGGGGGACGAGCTTCCATGGGGCGTGCTTCGTTGACGACGACGCTGCGGCCGCCCAGGGGCTGGCCGTTCATGCCGTTGATGGCGGCCTGTGCTTCCGCGTCACTGCCCATCTCGACGAAGCCGAAGCCCTTCGAGCGGCCGGTGTCGCGCTCCATCATGACCTTGGCGCTGGTCACTGCGCCGAACTGGCCGAAGGCCTGTTCGAGATCACCGTCGCGCACCGAGTAAGGCAGGTTGCCGACGTACAGTTTGTTGCCCATCAAGGGACTCCTATAAACACATCAAGAAAAGCGATGGAGTCCCGAAAGCATCACTCAAACGAGAGCGTCGAGTCGCGCGAAACTGACCGATCACCGAACTGCCTCCCCACCAAAATGAAGTGGGAGGCTCGTGCATTATGGGTGAAATATTTGAAAAGCAAGCAGGAATTTGCTTCTTGAGGTAGCGCCTGTGAAAACAATCAAAAGCTAGCGCCCGCTTACAAGATCAGGTGAGGCCGTTGGCGCTACAGGTAGAATCTCGCCCGTCATTGGGGAGTAGCCGCCTTCCGATTTGCGAGAGGGGCCCGCGTCAACAGACTTGTCCTGCCCCACAGGACATGGCGCGTGCAGTGAGAAAACACCTGGCGAGACCTTTGACCGTGCAACTTCGGGAATATGGCCGAAGGTGTTGCACGGTCAATTGCGTCCTTCGGCCAAGAAACCCCACGTTCAAAAAATGGAAGCTTTTCTCGTTGCAACCGGCGTAGTTGCGCTCGCCGAAATGGGCGACAAGACCCAACTCCTGGCCCTCCTGCTCGCAGCCCGCTTCAGGAAACCCTGGCCCATCGTCCTCGGCATCTTCGCCGCCACCATCATCAACCACGCCCTGGCGGGTGCCGTGGGCAACTACATCACGCGCTGGCTCGGGCCCGAGGTGCTGCGCTGGATTCTTGGCGGCTCGTTCATCGCGATGGCCGTCTGGATGCTGATTCCAGACAAGCTCGACGACGACGATGCCCCGGGCGTGTCGAAGTTCGGCGTCTTCGGCACTACCGTGATCGCGTTCTTCCTCGCCGAGATGGGCGACAAGACCCAGATCGCCACCGTCATGCTGGCCGCCCGCTTCACGCACGACTATTTCTGGGTGGTCGCGGGCACCACGCTGGGCATGATGCTGGCCAACGCGCCGGTGGTGTGGCTCGGCGAGAAGATCGTGCGCCGCGTGCCGATCAAGCTCGTGCACGGCATCTCCGCCGCGATCTTCCTGGTGCTGGGCGTGATCATGATCATCGGCTGGTAAAAAAGCAGAGCCCCTTCCAGAAACACCGCGGAACCGGCTTCGCCGGGCCGCAGGTGTTGCCCCCGAAGGGGGTTGGCGAAGCGTCACGCAGTGCGCGCAGCCTGGGGGATATACTCGTGTTGCGCCGATTTGCTTCAGCTTGCGGGCGCTTTATAAATCCAGCTAAAGACAGGCGCGGCAGACCCGGCTCGTTTTTGGCGAGGCCGGGTTTTTCATTCATGTCGTCGTCACCTCCATTGGTCGTCACTTCGCAGTCGATGCAGTTCGCGGGCCCGCTGGCCCTGCGCAGCGGCGCATCGATCAGCGACTACACGCTCGCCTACGAAACCTACGGCACCCTGAACGCCGATCGCAGCAATGCGGTGCTGGTGTGCCATGCGCTCAACGCCTCGCACCACGTGGCGGGCGTCTACCAGGGCCAGGCCCGCTCCGAGGGCTGGTGGGACAACATGGTGGGCCCGGGCAAGCCGGTGGACACCGACCGCTTCTTCGTGATCGGCGTCAACAACCTCGGCTCCTGCTTCGGCTCGACCGGCCCGATGCACGTCAACCCCGCCACGGGCCGCGTCTACGGCGCCGACTTCCCGGTGGTCACGGTGGAAGACTGGGTCGACGCCCAGGCCGCCCTGCTCGACGCGCTCGGCATCGAGACACTCGCCGCCGTCATGGGCGGCAGCCTCGGCGGAATGCAAGCGCTGTCGTGGACCTTGCAGTACCCCGATCGCGTGCGCCACGCCGTGGTGGTGGCCAGCGCGCCCAACCTCACGGCCGAGAACATCGCCTTCAACGAGGTTGCGCGCCGCGCCATCGTCACCGACCCCGACTTCCACGGCGGCCACTTCTACGAGCACGGCGTGGTGCCCAAGCGCGGCCTGCGCATCGCGCGGATGATCGGCCACATCACCTACCTCAGCGACGACGTGATGAACGCGAAGTTCGGCCGCATCCTGCGCAGCGCCGTCGAAGGCGAGGCCGCGGGGCTCGACTACCGCTACTCCACGCAAGACGTCGAGTTCCAGATCGAAAGCTACCTGCGCTACCAGGGCGACAAGTTCAGCGAGTACTTCGACGCCAACACTTACTTGCTCATCACTCGCGCGCTCGACTACTTCGACCCCGCGCGCAGCCACGGCGGCAAGCTCAGCACCGCGTTCGCGAATGCCAAGGCCAAGTTCCTGCTCGTGAGCTTCAAGACCGACTGGCGCTTCTCGCCCGCGCGCAGCCGCGAACTCGTGAAGGCGCTGCTCGACAACCGCCGCAACGTGAGCTACGCCGAAATCGACGCGCCGCACGGCCACGACGCCTTCCTGCTCGACGACGTGCGCTACATGGGCGTGGTGCGCTCTTACTTCGAGCGCGTCGCCAAGGAGACGAGCGCCGCCGGGCCGCCCCAAGGCGCGGGCCCCCTGAAGGGGGTTGGCGCAGCACGCGAAGCGGCAAGCCTGGGGGGGAGTACTACTGCATGAGCGACCTCGAACACCAAAGATTGATCGCCGAACTCGTGCCGCAAGGCTCGCGCGTGCTCGACCTCGGCTGCGGCGACGGCGCCCTGCTCGACCTGCTGCAGCGCGAGCGCGGTTGCACTGGCTACGGCGTGGAAATTGCCGACGGCAACGTGCTGCAGTGCGTGCGCCGCGGCGTCGACGTGATCCAGCTCAACCTCGACGAAGGCCTGTCGATGTTCGACGACGCCTCGTTCGACGTGGTGCTGCAGATCGACACGCTGCAGCACCTGCGCAATGCCGAGGTGATGCTGCGCGAGACTGCGCGCGTGGGGCGCATCGGCATCGTCGCCTTTCCCAACTTCGCGCACTGGCCCAACCGCCTGAGCGTGGCGCGCGGCCGCATGCCGGTGACGCGCCGCCTGCCCTACCAGTGGTACGACACGCCCAACATCCGCGTCGGCACCTTCAAGGACTTCGAAGTGCTGGCCGGCAAGAACAATCTGCGCGTGCTCGACGCCTTCGGCCTGCAGGACGGCCGCGACGTGCGCTGGCTGCCCAATGCGCGCGCCGGCACCGCGGTCTTCAAGTTCGAGCGCGGCGGCGGCTGAGCCCTGATGCACGTGATGGACGTGGACCGCAACGCATGAGCTTCACGCTGGCGCAGCCGGTTCACAGCGAACTGCTCATCAAGAAAAGCCGCTTCATCGGCTGCGTGCAGCCGGTGGCCGACCGCGCGGCCGCACTGGCCGTGGTCGCCTCGTTGCGCGCAGAACATCCCGCCGCCGCGCACGTGTGCTGGGCCTTGATGGCCGGTGGCCAGTCGGCCGCGAACGACGACGGCGAGCCCGGTGGCACCGCGGGACGGCCGATGCTGGAGGTGCTGCGCCACCAGCAGGTCGAGGGCGCGCTCGCGACCGTGGTGCGCTACTTCGGGGGCGTGAAGCTCGGTGCCGGCGGCCTCGTGCGGGCCTACACCGACGCGGTGGCGCAGGCCCTGCTCGGCGCCACGCTCGTGCCGCTGCTGCGCCAGCGCAGCCTTCGATGCATCGTGCCCTATGCGCTCGAAGGGCTGGTGCGGCGCGAACTCGCCTCGGCCGGCGCGGTGCTCGAGAGCGTGCAGCACGGCGACGACGTGCGCTTCGTCTTCACGCTCCCCGAGCCCGATGCCGATGCCTTCATCGCCCGCCTCGGCGATGCTGCGCAAGGGCGCGTCGCCTGGCCGACGGAGTAACCCGCTTCGCCGGCACCGCGGGCGCGGACGCAGGCTCGGGCGCCGTCATCGCAAGAACACCGCGTTGCGCCACAGGCACGGGCACGGCTTCGTCGTTCGGCCCGCGCCGCGCCATCTCTGCCGTCACGATGCCCGTAGGCACCGCCAGCACACCCCAGCCCAGCAGCATCATCACCGAGGCGATCGCGCGGCCCAGGTCGGTCTTGGGCACGAGGTCGCCGAAGCCCACGGTGGCCATCGTCGAGATGGCCCAGTAGATGGCCACCGGAATACTCGTGAAGCCGTGCTCGGGCCCTTCGACCACGTACATCAGCGTGCCCATCACCAGCACCACCAGCATCACGAAGCCGACGAACACGGTGATCTTGCGCCGGCTCGACGCCACGGCCATCACCAGCGCGCGGTACTCCAGCGAGTAGCGCGACAGCTTGAAGATGCGGAACACGCGCAAGAGGCGCAGGATGCGCACGTCGATCAGGTAGGCCAGCTCGGGCGCGAGGGCCACCAGGAAGGTCGGCAGCAGCGCGAGCAGGTCGATCACGCCGTAGAAGCTCAGCGCATAGCGCAGCGGCTTGTTCACGCAGCACAGCCGCGCGATGTACTCCAGCGTGAACAGGATGGTGAACACCCATTCGAGCGCGTTGAACACCGGGCGCCAGTGCTCGCGGATCGACTGCACGCTGTCCAGGATCACCACCAGCACGCTGGTGACGATGACCGCGATCAGCGCAAGGTCGAACCACAGCCCCGCGCGCGTGTCGGCCTCGAAGATCACCGTGAACAGCGTGCGCCGCCAGCCGTGCGAGGGCTTGTCGAACCGCGAGTCGGTGGCGGCGGGCGTGGAGAGGGCTTCGAGATTCGGGCGGGTCATGCGGGCCATTGTCGTGTCGGTGACGACTTATTCAGTTACGCTTCTTGCGCAATGAAGTGCCGCATGCCGTGAGTGCGTTCTTACGATAGTCCCCTTTCTTGAGGAGCTCCCCATTGGCTACACAGTCCCCCTTCTTCGGCAAGCGTGACCGAGACAACGACTCGCTGACTTCCCGCCCCGCTCCGCTCGTCGGCGCAGCCACCAACCTCTCCGGTTCCCCCGTCAATCCCTCGTCGCTGACCGCCCAGCAAGGCGGCCTCAATGCAGCGGCGGCAGCCCCCGTCGCCAAGGAAGGCGGAAGCAAGCTCACCGTCGGCCCCAACATCAAGCTCAAGGGCGTCGAGATCACCGATTGCGACACGCTCGTGGTCGAAGGCCTGGTCGAGGCCACCATGGATTCGCGCCTGATGCAGATCGCCGAACAGGGCGAGTTCAAGGGCTCGGCAGAAATAGACATCGCCGAAATCCGCGGCGTGTTCGACGGCAACCTCACCGTGCGCGAGAAGCTCGTCATCCACTCCACCGGCAAGGTCACCGGCAAGATCCGCTACGGCAAGATCGTGATCGAAGAAGGCGGCCAGCTGTCGGGCGAGATCAGCTTCGGCGCCAAGGGCTGACGCAGTCTCTGGTTCATCCCGCGCCGCCCGGCTTCATTCAGGCCGCGGGCGGCTCCCATCCCAGGCGCTCCAGCAGGGCACCGGCCGCGGCCGGTGCCCTTTCCTTCGCGCCGTTGATGAAGTAGACGAACACGTCGCGCTTCTTCGGTGATTCGGCCCAGCCCTGCGCGCGCTCGGCCCAGGTGTCCAGCGCCTTCGGCGCATAGCCGGCCTTGAGCTTGGCGTCGGCCATCATGAGCCGCGCATAGGCGAAGTCGCCCTCGGGCTCCTCGAACGACGGAAACTTCTCGGCGTCGGTGAACACCGTCGACACCTTGTGCTTCTTCGCGAGCGCCTTGTACGCGGGCACCATGAAGCTCTCGTGCCGCACGTCCATCACGTGGCGCAGCACGCGGCTGCCTTCCTTCTTCGGCAGCAATGAGAGGAAGGCCTCGAAGTCTTCCGCGTCGAACTGCTTGGTCGGCATGAACTGCCACACGATCGGGCCCAGTTTGTCGCCCAGCTCGGCCACGCCGCTGTCGATGAAGCGCTTGATCGAGTCGCCCGCGCCGGACAGCAGCTTGCGGTTGGTCGCGAAGCGCGAGGCCTTGAGCGAGAACATGAAGTCGGCCGGCGTGTCGTCGTGCCACTTCCGGAAGGTCTCGGGCTTGAAGGTGCTGTAGTAGGTGCCGTTGATCTCGATGGAGCTGACCTTGCGGCTCGCGTAGTTCAACTCTTTCGCGTGCGCGAGCCCCTTGGGGTAGAAGTTGTCGCGCCAGGGTTCGTAGGTCCAGCCGCCAATACCCACCTTGATATCTACCTTGATCCGAGTCGATGCTGACTTGCTCACATGGCCTCCGGTTTGAGATCGCCCGCACTCTACGCGCGCTCGCCTCAAGGCGCAAAATGCGTCTTTTCGTCCACCCGCGGAGAACCCACCGATGAACGCCCCCCTGCACCGCGAAATGCCCGCCGGCACGCTCGACGCCGAGCGTGCCCTGTCCGACGTCACCGCCCGATGGGACGGCGACATCGTCAAGCAACTCACCGACTACATCGCCATTCCCTCCAAGTCGCCCGGCTTCGACAAGGACTGGGCCGCCAACGGCTACCTCGAGACCGTGCTGCGCAACGCCGCCGCCTGGGTCGAGGCGCAGAAGGTCGAGGGCCTGAAGCTCGAGATCGTGCGGCTCGAGGGCCGCACCCCGGTGCTGTTCTTCGAAGTGCCGGCCACGGGCACCGACATGGACGAGACCGTGCTCATGTACGGCCACCTCGACAAGCAGCCCGAGTTCACCGGCTGGCGCAACGACCTCGGCCCCTGGACGCCCAAGTACGAGAACGGCCTGCTCTACGGCCGCGGCGGCGCCGACGACGGCTATGCGGTGTACGCCAGCGTCGCCGCGCTGCAGGCGCTCAAGGCCCAGGGCGTGGCGCATCCGCGCATCGTCGGCCTGATCGAGACCTGCGAGGAAAGCGGCTCCTACGATCTGCTGCCCTACGTCGACGCGCTGCGTCCGCGCCTGGGCAACGTCGAACTGGTGATCTGCCTGGATTCCGGCGCCGGCAACTACGACCAGCTCTGGCTCACCACCTCGCTGCGCGGCATGGCCAGCGGCACGCTCAAGGTCGAGGTGCTGACCGAAGGCATCCACTCGGGCGACGCCTCGGGCCTCGTGCCCTCGAGCTTCCGCATCATGCGGCAGGTGCTCGACCGCCTCGAGGACAGCGCCACCGGCCGCCTGCTGCCCGCGAGCTTCCATTGCGAAGTGCCGCCCGACCGGCTGGCGCAGGCCAAGGCCACCGCCGCCATCCTCGGCGACGAGGTCTACAAGCGCTTCCCGTGGGCGCACTACGACTGCGGCGGCTCGACCATGTTCGCGCTGCCCACCACCACCGACCCGGTCGAGGCCCTGCTCAACCGCACCTGGAAGCCCACGCTGTCGGTCACCGGCGCCGAAGGCTTCCCGGCGCTGAAGGACGCGGGCAACGTGCTGCGCCCCTACACCGCCTTCAAGCTCTCGCTGCGCCTGCCGCCGCTGGTGGATGCGGCCGAGACGGTGCAGACGCTCAAGGCCCTGCTCGAGGACAACGCGCCCTACCAGGCCCGCGTGACCTTCGAGAGCGGCGGCGGCGCCACCGGCTGGAACGCCCCGACCATCACGCCGTGGTTCGAGGATGCGCTCAACAAGGCCTCGCGCGCGCACTTCGGCGCATCGTGCGGCTACATCGGCCAGGGCGGCACTATTCCGCTGATGAACATGCTCAGCGCCGGCTTCCCGAAGGCGCAGATGATGGTCTGCGGCGTGCTCGGCCCCAAGAGCAACGCACACGGCCCGAACGAGTTCCTGCACGTGCCGTATGCGAAGAAGCTCACGGCCGCCGTGGCCGAAGTGATTGCGGCACTCCCGGCCGCGCACCGCGCCGCCGCATCGGAGCCGGTGGCGGCTTGAACGACCCGGCGCTGCCTCTGCCGCAGCGCGTGTCGCTGTCCACGCCGGACGGCGAGACGCTCGCTCTGCGCCGCCTGCCGGCGCCAGGGCCGGCGCGTGCCGTGATCGTCGTGGTCCACGGGCTCGGCGAGCATGCGGGCCGTTACCACGCGCTGGCGGAATGCCTGCACGAATGGGGCTTCGCGGTGTGGGCGCATGACCACCACGGGCACGGCGAGTCCACCGGTGCGCGCGGCGGCCTGCCGAGCGAACTGCGGCTGGTCGACGACCTCGCGCTGGTGATCGACGATGCGCGCCGCCTGAACCCCGGGCTGCCGCTGGTGCTGCTGGGGCACAGCCTGGGCGGGCTGGTCGCGGCGAGCCTGGTGGCGCGCGGGGTGCGGCCGGTCGACGGGCTGGTGCTGTCCTCGCCGGGGCTCGACCCCGGCCTGAGCGGCTTCCAGAAGGCGCTGCTCGCGGTGCTGCCGCGCATTGCGCCGAACCTGCGCGTGGGCAACGGCCTGGACGACAACTACCTCTCGCACGACACGGCCGTGGTGCAGGCCTACCGCGACGATCCGCTCACGCACGACCGCATCGGCGGCCGGCTCGCGCGCTTCCTGGCGTACGAGGGCGCGACGGTGCAGCAGCGCGCCGCCAACTGGCCCGTGCCGACGTTGCTGCTCTACGCGGGCGACGACCGCCTCGTGAGGCCGTCGGCCAGCCGGGCCTTCGCCGCGGCTGCGGCGGGCGGCAGGGTCGAGGCGCATTGCTTCGACACGCTGTACCACGAGATCTTCAACGAGCTCGAAGCCGAACCGGTCTTCGCGGCCCTGCAGCGCTGGCTCAACCAGCGCTTTCCGCCGCGGGCCTGACGGCACGCTGCAGGTCGCGTTCGACCTCGCTGAAATCGACCGGCGACAAGTCGCCCAGCATGCTGCCGTCGGCGCCGTCGAGCGCCACGGACTGCACGGTCTGCAGCTCGGCGCCGTCGGGGCTGTCCTGCACGAACCAGCCGACGGCCAGGCGCAGGCGGATGCGACGCCCGCCGGGCACTGGCTTGCCGAAGCTGCCGACCATGCCGCCTTCGCCCACCTCGCGCAGCCAGCCGCGCTGTTCCAGGCCCAGGAGCGCACCGTTCGACACCTGGCGGCCGGCCCAGTGCGGGATGTCGCGGCGCGCGCGCAGCGATTCGTCGCGCGCGAAGGTCTGGCGCGCCAGTTGCTCGAAGGGCTGCGCGATTCCGTGGCCGGCCAGCACGCCGGCCCAGGCGGTGGCCAGCGCCGGGTCGAGCCCTGCGATCTCCAGCGGATGCGGGATGCCGATGCGCGCGTTGACGGCCAGCACGACCGTGGCGCCGCGCAGATCCGTCAGCTCGCCCTCGGCGCCGACACGGAAGGTGCCGGCCAGCCGGTTCGACGCATCGAACAAGCCCCACACCAGCGACCGGCTGAAGACGCGCAGCACCGGATGGTTGGCGAAGAAGGGCAGGAATTCGGCGGGCGCCCAGCGGCGCCGCGCGCACATCGAGGCTTCGAGGCGGCGCACCTGCGCTGTGGCCACGGCCTTGGCGAGCTTGCGCAGGTCTTTGAGCTGATTGGCCGCAGCGGCGGCCTTGCCCGCGTCGTCGTTCGCGCCGGGCTTGGGCAGGGTCTTGAGCATCTTGCCGGTGCGGTTGTGCACCACCGGCTCGAAGTTGTGGTCCATGCGGATCTCGAAGCTGCGCGGGCCGAAGTCGAGCGTGAGCCGCGCGCGGCTGTCCAGGCCCAGGTCGGGCACGGTGCGGTCGGCCAGCTGGTCGAGGCTCAGGCCGCGCTGCTCGGCCACCTCGCCCAGCATGCGGTCGGCGCGGGTGCGCAGGTCGTCGTGGCGGGTCTGGCGCGAGAGTTCGGCCAGGTGCATGAGGGCGGCGTCGCTGCCGATCTCGCCGAGCATCGCCATCGCGTCGTAGGCGCGCACGCGGTCGAGCGCGGCGCGCCACTGGCGCAGCAGGCCGTAGAGCTGGCGCGCGGTCTCGCCGTCGCCCAGGCGGCCCTGCAGCGCGAACATCCAGCGCTCCTTGGCGGGGCGGCCATTGCCGATCCACCAGGCCAGCAACGCGCGGCCGAAACGCGCGAGCGAGTCGGGCGTGAGCGCCTCCAGCAGGCCGGCCAGCCCCGGATAGGGCATGTCGGGCTTGCCGAGCATCATCGCCATCAGCACGTCGGGCACGGCGGCCTGGGGCAATGCCTGGCCGCCCTGCCGGAGGATCAGCCGGGGCAGCGCGGCCAGCGGCAGGGTCTTCGGCAGCACGGGCAGGCTGTCGGGCAGCAGGTCTTCGGGGGCGATGGCCAGCAGCTGTGCCACGGCATCGGCGGCCTCGGGGCCGTAGGCGGCGGCCTGGTTGCGTACCGCGTCGGCATGGCCGGCGCCGTGGAGCCAGCGCAGCGCGGCCTGCGCGGCTTCATGCGCGGCGCCGGGCTCGCCCAGCGCAATGGGCACGAGGCCGCGCGCGGCCGCCTCCGGGTAGCGCGCCAGCCACTCGCTCGCCTCGTGGCGGACCCAGCGGTTGGTATGGAAACCCCTGGCGATCCAGCCCGCGAGCGGGTCCCATTCGATGACGGCGGCCAGCTCGAACATCGCGCGCGAGCCCTGCTTGAGCACGCGCTGCAGCCCCGGCAGCGCGGCGGCGCCGAACGCATGCAGGATGGGCCGCACGCGCGAGACGTCGTCCATGTAGTGGGTGGGCGCGGGTCCGTGCGTGAACACCGCGACGGCCAGCGGCTGCGGCAGCAGCCAGAGGTATTCGGCGGCGCCCCAGCGGGCGTCGGGCAGCGGGCCGAAGTCTTCCGGCGCGACCTCCCTGCCGTTCACCACGCCGTCGATCAGCTCGGGGCGCAGGCCCAGCATCCACAGGGCCTTGTGCGCGTTGCTGCCTTCGCGCACATGTGCCGGCGCGTCGGGCTGGTGGCGGGGGAACTCGCCGGCCCATTCGTCGGCGCGCTCGCGTGAGACGCGGACCTCGCGCGCCAGCCAGTCGGACACGTCGCCCGTGGCCTGCAGGTATTGCGGCGGCTGCAGGTGTTGCCAGTGCAGCGACGCGGCCGGCGGCAGGGGCTGCAGCGCCAGGGTAGGGATGACGGGCAGCGCCTGGCGGTTCTTCCAGGGCGGGCGCCTCAGCAGCGCGGGCCAGGCGGCCGGCGGCGCTTCTGCCACGCCGCCGGAGCCGTCTTCCTGCAGGCGCGCGAGTGTGTTGCGCTGGCCCTCGTCGCAGGCGGCTTCGAGCGGGGCTTGCCAGTCGGGGTTGGCGGCCAGCAGTTCCAGGATCAGCGCGGCACCGGCCTGGTGGCGCGCGGGGTTCGCCGACAGCAGCTCGCGCAGCACGAACAGCGGCCAGCGCGCCGCCTGCTTGATCAGGGCGTTCTTGCAATCGATCTGCTTGACCTGCGCCACGAAGAAGCGGACCACGGCCTCGTCCTGGATGGCCAGCAGGTCGGCCACTTCTTCCTTGTGCGGGGACGGCTCGAAGAACAGCTCGGCCGCTCCGGCGCCGTGCATCTCGAGCATGCGCAGCCGGGCCGCGCGCGGCGGGTAGAAGCTGGAACGGTGGCGGCGGAAGAAATCGAGGCTGTCGGCCAGGCTGCGCTCATCAGACAGCAGGCCGCCGCAATGGCCGCAGGGCCGGTCGTTGAACTGCGCGAGCGCCTCGCGCATGCTCTTGGACCACCGGACGGTGCCATCGGGTCGTGCCTGCGAACTCTCTACCTTCGATTTGCCACCGCCCGCCATGCCGTCTTACCTCGAATTGATGCGAGCGGCATTGTCGGCCAAGGCCGCTGGAGGCGAAAAAAGGCGAAAAAAAGCGCCCTTGCGGGCGCCGAGTCTGGAGACGGCAGTCTCTCAGGACTGCTTGCCTTGCAACAGGCCGCTGAGCGAGCCCAGCAGGTCTTCGTGGTTGCCGAGCCCCTGCTCCGGCACCTTGCCGTGCGGCGTGAGCTGGTCGATCAGGGCCGGCAGCATGGTCGCGAGCATCGGCAGCAGCGTTTGCGCGTTGACGCCCAGCTTGGAGGCGATGTTCGCGATGGTGTCGCTGCCCAGCGCGTTCTGCAGCTGGTCGCCCGTGACCGGCTGGTTCTCTCCCTTGCCGATCCATGAGCCGATGACGTTGCCGAGGCCGGCCTGCTCGAACTTAGAGACCAGCCCGCCGATGCCGCCCTGCTCTCCGTTGTTGGCGAGCAGGCCGCCCAGCGCACCGGCAAGCCCGCCGAGATCGCCCAGCCCTCCGAGGCCGCCGCCTTGTTGCGGCTGCTGCTGAGCAGCGCCCCCTAGCACCTGACCGAGTACCGAATCGAGCAATCCCATGGCCGTTTCCTTGGTGTGTGACAGAACCGTGAGCATTGTTAAATGCCGCGGACCCTAAGCTGAAAGTTGCACTTCCACTTTCGAACTGGCAGCGTGACAAATTACTTGGTACGCACCGCCCGTTTGGGCAGCAGCGGGGCGCTGACACCCTGCACGCCCACCAGCCCGAGCACGGCGGCGAGCGAATTCTGCGCGCCTTTCCATGCATCTGTCATGTCAATGGACTCGCTCAGCGAATGGAATCCCGACGCCCTGCCGCCCCCGCCGACGATGATGGCCGGGATGCCCAGCGAGATCGGCACGTTGGCGTCGGTGCTGCCGCCGCGCAGCAGCGTCTTGTGGCCGAAGGCCGCGTTCGAGCGCACCGCGGCCTCGACGATGACCGAGTCGGGCGGCGTGCGGCCGCCGGGGCGATCGCCGATGAGCTTGACGCTTGCGCTCAGCGTGCTCACGTTCCAGCGCCGGTTTTCTTCCACCACGGCTTCGTCGACAGCCGCGAGGATCTTCTTCTCGGTCTCCAGCAATGAGGCCATGTCGTCCGAGCGGATGTCGATGGCCATGCGCGCGTCGGGCGCGATGGTGTTCACCGAGGTGCCGCCGCCGACCGTGCCGACCGTGAAGGTGGTCTTGGGGAAGCTCGGCGTGCGCACGTCGGCGATCTTGGCGATGGCGCGCCCCATGCCGTGGATGGCGCTCGGCACCATGCCGAACGCGCCGAAGCTGTGGCCGCCCGGGCCCTGGAACGTGACTTCCCAGCGGTGGCTCGCGGTGCCCAGTATCAGCACGCTGCCCGGCCCCGAAGGCTCCAGCCCCACCATGCCGTCGATGTCGAGGTGGTCGCGGAAGATCGCCTTCATGCCGCGCAGGTTGCCCAGTTCCTCCTCGCCGACGTTGGCGACGAACATGAGGTCGCCAACGGTCTGGATCCTGTTGTCGTTCAGTACCTTGAGCCACGACAGAAGCACGGCCAGGCCGCGCGTGTCGTCCGCGATGCCGGGGGCGTGGAGGCGGCCCTCATGTTCTTTCACCTTCACGTCGGTGTCGGCGGGGAACACGGTGTCGAGGTGGGCCGAAATCAGCAGCTTCGGCCCGTTGCCCGTGCCCTTGCGCAGGCCGACCACGTTGCCTTCGGCGTCGATCCTTGCCTGGGTCAGGCCCAGCGCCTTCATGCGGGCCAGGAAGGCTTCGGCGCGCTTCTGCTCCTTGAAGGGCGGGGCCTCGATTTCGGTGAGTGCCTTCAGGTCCTCGATCGAGCGCTCATGGTCGGCCTTCACCGACTCCATCAGCTTCTGGATGCGGGGCGAGGCCATCAGCTGCGCATAGGCCTTGTCGACCTCGGGACCGACGACCACCTGCGCCTGCACAGCGGGCGGATTCTGGGCCTGGGCGCCCTGCGCCGTATACAGGGCGGCAAGCACTGGAAAGGTGAAAAGCAGCGCGCGGGACGGGCGAGGCATGGAAGCAAATGTCCTTCTTTTGTCTTAAAGAAGTAACGATTGTTTCCCAAGTGCTCCGCGTTCGCCTCGCGGAAAACACCGCTTCAACCGACCTGAAGTCAGGCGAGCGACACCAATGCGGCGAGCGCCGCCGTCTCGGCGCGCAGCACGCGCGAACCGAGGGTGATGGGCGCGAAGCCCCGGGCGATGGCCTCCTGCTCTTCGGCACCGCTCAGGCCGCCTTCGGGGCCGCTGAGCACCAGGACGCCCCGGCCGGTGTCGGCCTGCAGGGAGGCGATTCCGCGAGTGCCTTCGGCGAGGCTCAGCACGAGGCGCTCGGCGGTATCGGCGTCCTGCTGCTGTTGCGCGCCGATCCAGGCTGAAAAGCTCTGCACCGGATGGATCACCGGCACGCGGTTGCGGCCGCACTGCTCGCAGGCGGCGACGGCGATGGCCTCCCAGTGCGCGCGCTTCTTTTCGGCGCGCTCGCCCGACAGGCGCAGCACGCCGTGGGCCGTGGCCAGCGGCTGGATGCTCGACACGCCCAGCTCGGTGGCCTTCTCGACCAGCCAGTCCATGCGCTCGTTGGCCGGCATGCCGACCGCGAGGTGCACGGCGCGCGATGCTTCCCGCTCCACCGGCTGGTGGGCGCCGACCGTCACCGCGACGTCGCTGCGGCCCATGCGCTCGACGATGGCCGCGTACTCGCCGCCCGCGCCGTCGAACAGCGTGAGCGCGTCGCCGGGCTGCATCCGCAGCACCTGAACATGGCGCGCGGCGCCCGCCGGCAGCGTCAGGTTGGCGCCGGCGGTCAGCGGCACGGAACAGTGAAAACGCGGCATGCTATGAAATCGATAGCTGCGAACGACCGTTGTACGGGCGTCACAGGGTGGTGCTTTTTCAGTTTTCCTTCAGACACGGCCGTAGGCGAAGCCGGTGATGGCCGAAGTGCCCTCGATTTCGTCGATCACCCGCACCAGCGGCGTCAGTTCCATGTAGCGGCCGGCGGTGGCGCGGATGTAGGCGATGAAGCGCGGCGTGTCCGCCAGGTAGCGGGGCTTGCCGTCGCGCAGCGTGATGCGCGCGAAGATGCCGGCCACCTTCAGGTGGCGCTGCAGCCCCATCCATTCGACGGCCCGGTAGAAGGCGCCGAAGTCTTCGTCGACCGGCAGGCCGGCCTTGCGCGCGGCGACCCAGTAGCGGATGGTGATGTCGAGCACGAACTCCTCGTCCCAGCTCAGGAAGGCATCGCGCATCAGGCTGGCGATGTCGTAGGTGATGGGGCCGTAGACGGCGTCCTGGAAGTCGAGCACGCCGAGCGCCCCCTCGGTGGGCAGCGAGGACACGCCGGTGCCGAGCGTGGGGGCCACATTCACCATGAGGTTGCGCGGCATGAAGTCGCGGTGCACGTAGACGCTGGGCGACGCGAGATTGCTGTCGACGATCAGCCTGAAGCTGCGCTCCAGGCGCTCCTTGAGCTTGCCCTCGACGGCGATGCCGCGGTGGCGGCCGATGTACCACTCGGGGAACAGGGCGAGTTCGCGCTCCAGCAGCGCCCGGTCATAGGGCGGCAGCACGCCGGGTTTCGAGGCCAGCTGCCAGCGGATGAGGGCGTCGATCGCCTCGTCGTAGAGAGGGCGGCTCGCGTCGGGGCGGGCGGGGTCGAGCACGTCCAGCATGGTCTGGCGGCCCAGGTCGTCGAGCAGCAGGAAGCCGTGGGGCCGGTCCCATTCGAGCACCGTGGGGGCCAGCACGCCGGCCTCTGCCATCAACTGCGCCACCTGCACGAAGGGGGCGCTGTTTTCCTTGTCCGGCGGGGCATCCATCACGATGCGCGTGGGCGCGGCCGGATCGGTGGTGTCGATGCGGAAGTAGCGGCGAAAGCTCGCGTCCACCGAGGCCAGCCGGACCGTGTCCGGCAACAGGCGGTGGGCGGGGGCGATGCCGTGCAGCCAGCCCTGGAATACTTCGGCCCGTTTCGGATCCGTCCAGAGAATGGGCTCGGCGGGACTTGGGGCCAATGGGGCCGGGGGCAAGGGTGCTGTCATGGATAATCGATTCTACAAATCCGCCTGGCGCGGCAATCCCGCTTGGCCGGCTTCCGGCCGATACGGGTTGCTGCCGGCCCCTGCAACCCGCCGGCCTGCCGCGCCGTCTCCCCCGACGATTCTTCGTTCCGAACCGATGCCTACGACCCAAAGCCCTCACGCTTGGCACCTTGTGCGCTCGCTGCCCTCCCCCGGAGAGTCGCGGGCTTTCCTCGGAACGGCCGGGCGGGAGGCGTGATGCGCCGACGCACTACCCTGCCGCGCCCGCGGCGCGCCAGCCCGCCGCTGCCGCTGGCCGTGCTGTCCCTGGCGCTGTTCCAGGCGCAGGGCGCTTCCGCCCAGCAGGCCCCCAACCTCGACGGGCCGCTCACGCTGAAGCGTACGCCGTTGCTGACGGAAGTCATCCCGCCCACCGAGCGCGGCCAGCTGCCCAGCCTGGTCACCGGCGACCGCATTTCCGGCCGCCCCGACCTGGAAACCGTGGTCGAGGGCAACGCCACCCTGCGGCGCGGCGCGCTCGGCATCACCGCCGACCGCCTCGAGTACTACCAGCCCAACGACCTCGCCAAGGCCACCGGCAACGTGCGGGTCAACCAGGGCGGCAACGTGTACGAAGGGCCGGAGCTGCAGCTCAAGCTCGAGACCTTCGAGGGCTTCTTCAACAACGTTCGCTACCAGTTCCTCGCGAACGAAGCGCACGGCGAGGCGCAGCGCATCGACTTCGTCGACGCCAACGTGTCGGTGGCCCGCCAGGCCACCTACACCACCTGCCGCCGCGAAGACTTCCCCGGCTGGATGCCGGCCTGGCTGCTGACCGCGACCACGCTGACCACCGACACCGAGGAGAACGAGGGCGTCGCCAAGAACGCGCGCCTGAGCTTCATGGGCATCACCACGCCGCCCATTCCCAGCGTGAGCTTTCCGCTGTCCAGCGAGCGCAAGAGCGGCCTGCTGCCGCCGACCGTCGGCATCGACAACACCAACGGCATCGAGATCTCGCAGCCGTACTACTGGAACATCGCACCCAACCGCGACGCGACGATCACGCCGACGATCATGAGCAAGCGCGGCGTCGATTTCAGCAACGAATTCCGCTACCTCGAGAAGGACTACAAGGGCACCGTCCGCCTCGACTTCATGGGCAGCGACCGGCTGGTGGGGCAGCGCTACAACGAACTGCGCAGCACCCAGCTGCAGCAACTGATGAGCGGGCAGATCCAGCCCCAGGCCCTGACGCTCGGCAACGGACCGGGCAGCACCAGGCGCTGGGGCCTCTGGGCCAACCACCACCAGGACTTCGACGCCAAGGCGCTCGGCCTGGATTCGCTGTCGGCCAACATCAGCATCAACCGCGTGAGCGACAACGACTACTGGCGCGACTTCACGCGCACGCCGTCGCTCGCGCAGCGCCAGTTGCCGAACGACGCCTCGCTCAACTGGGCCAAGGGCGACTGGAGCGGCGGCATCCGCGCGCTGCAGTACCAGAACCTGCAGTACAACCTGTCGCCGATCACGCCGGCCTACGACCGGATGCCGCAGATCACCGCCAACTACAACAAGTACGACTGGCACGGCTTCGACGTCTCGCTCAACCTCGACTACACGCATTTCCGGGTCAACACGATCCTGAACGGCCAGCCGGGCTACGACTTCAACCAGCAGTCGCAGCCCGATGGCGACCGTGCGATGGCCGTTGCATCCATCAGCCGGCCGTTCATCACGCCGAGCTCCTTCGTCATTCCGAAGCTGATGCTGAATGCGGCCACCTACAACTACTACCTGCCGCAGGCTGACATTCCGAAGCTCACCGTCAACGGCACGCAGTACGTGGGCGGCATTCCCTACAACCCGAACTCGCTGTATTTCTACCCGACCTCCAGCACCCGGACGGTGCCGACCTTCAGCCTCGACAGCGGCCTGATCTTCGAGCGCGACGCCAGCTACTTCGGCCGAGCCTTCCGCCAGACGCTGGAGCCGCGCGCCTACTACGTCTACACGCCGTACCGCAACCAGAACATGCTGCCGAACTACGATTCGGCGGCCAACGACTTCAGCTTCGCGACCATCTACACCGAGAACGCGTTCTCCGGCGGCGACCGGATCTCGGACACCAATGCGCTCACCCTCGGCGTGACCTCCCGCCTGATCGATCCGGCCACCGGCGTCGAAGCGGCGCGCTTCGGCATCGCGCAGCGCCTGCGCTTCAGCAACCAGAACGTGGTGTTGCCCGGCGGCACCCCCGTGACCGACCGCGCGAGCGACCTGCTGATCGGCGGCCAGATCAACTGGACGCCGAAGTGGAGCGTGGACACCCTCGTCCAGTACAACCCCGACACGCGCAAGTCCGAGCGCTCCGCCATCAGCGCACGGTACAACCCCGAGCCGTATCACAACCTCAGTGCCGCCTTCCGCTACCAGGCGCCGACCACGCCCACCGCAACCGACGGCAGCAAGTCGTTCGACGTGGGCTGGCAGTGGCCGATCAACGACCTTTGGGGCGACAAGGGCAAGAACCTGGGCCCCGGCAAGGGCCAGGGCGGTGGACGCTGGTATGCGGTCGGCCGCCTCAATTACGACCTGCAGGACAAGAAGATCACCGACGGCGTGCTCGGCTTCGAGTACGACGGCTGCTGCTGGATCGGACGCGTGGTGCTCCAGCGCACCACGACCGGCCTGGTGACGGCGAACACGCGCATCATGTTCCAGCTCGAATTTGTCGGCTTCTCCAGCATCGGGTCGAGCCCGATGCAGGCGCTGCGGCAGAACATCCAGCGCTATGAACCCCTGCGCCAACCTGGCGAAGCGCCGAGCCGCTTCACCAACTACGACTGAGACGACTGACTGAGCACGCCATGAAACACATCCGTTCCATCATCACCCTGGGCTGCCTTGCAGCAATGGCCGCAGCGGCGGGCGCGCAAGGCTTCCACTCCGGCATCACGGACATCATGCGCGCCGGCCCGCGCCTGGGCCCGCCGGTGGCCCGCCCCGCGGCGCCCACCACCGCACCGGTGCAGCGCGCGGCCGAATTCATCGTCGCGCTGGTCAATTCGGAGCCGATCACCAACACCGAAGTGCTGACGCGGGTGGATCGCCTCATCAAGGAAAACCCGGATGCCGAACGCGTGCCGCGCAACGAACTCACGCGGCTCGTGCTCGAGCGCCTGATCTCCGAGCGCGCCCAGCTGCAGCTGGCCAAGGAAAACGGCATCAAGGTCGACGAAGTGGCCATCGACCAGGCCGAGCAGACGGTGGCGCGCCAGAACGAAATCAGCCTGACCGAGCTGCGCCGCCGCGTGGCCGCCGAAGGCCTCACGCAGGCCGAGTTCCGCCGCGACCTGCGCGACCAGCTTCTGCTCACGCGGCTGCGCGACCGCGAAGTCGAGTCGAAGGTCAAGGTCAGCGATGCCGAGGCCGACGAATACCTGATCGACCAGCGCAACGTCGCCGTCAAGAACATGGCGCTGCAGAACCTTAACCTTGCGCAGGTGCTCGTCGCCGTGCCCGAGACCGCCACCGACGCCCAGGTGGCCGCGGCCCAGAAGAAGGCGCAGGACATCGCCCAGCGCGCCCGCGCCGGCGAAGACTTCGCCAAGCTGGTGCGCGAGAACTCGGATGCGCCCGACCGCGCCAACGGCGGCGCCATCGGCATGCGCAGCGCCGACCGCTATCCGTCGCTGTTCGTCGACGCCACGCAATCGACGGCGGTGAACGGCATTGCCGGGCCGGTGCGCTCGAGCGCCGGCTTCCATGTGCTCAAGGTGCTCGCCAAGGCCCAGATCGGCTCGGGCGACGCGACCGTGACCCAGACGCAGGTGCGCCACATCCTGCTGCTCAACGATCCCAAGCGCACCACGGCGCAGGCGGTCGCGCAGCTGGCCGAATTCAAGCGCCGGGTGCAGTCCGGCACGGCCGACTTCGCCGGGCTGGCCCGCGACAACTCGCAGGACGCCAGCGCCAAGGACGGCGGCGAACTCGGCTGGTCGCGCCCCGGCCAGTTCGTGCCCGAGTTCGAGGAAGCCATGGACCGCCTCGCCCCGGGCGAGATCAGCGATCCGGTGGTGTCGCGCTTCGGCGTGCACCTGATCCAGGTGGAAGGCCGCCGCGACGCCAAGCTGAGCCAGTCCGAGCAGCGCGAAGCCGCGCGTGCCGCGCTGCGCGAAAAGCGCGTCGAAGAGGCTTTCTCCACGTGGGTGCAGGAAGTGCGCGCCCGCGCCTACGTCGAATACCGCGATCCGCCGCAGTCTTGATGGCACATATCGCCAGGAAGCGGTTCGGACAGCATTTCCTGTCCGACGGGGGAATCATCGATGCGATCGTGCGCGAGATCGCGCCGCAGCCCGGCGACGCCATGGTCGAGATCGGACCGGGGCTTGCCGCGCTGACGCAGCCGCTGGTCGAGCGGCTGGGCCGCCTGACGGTGATCGAGCTCGACCGCGACCTCGCCAAGCGCCTGCGCGAGCACGCCCAGCTCGAGGTGATCGAGTCCGACGTGCTGAAGGTCGACTTCGCGGCGCTGGCCGAACGGTTTCCGGCCAGGCCCCTGCGCGTGGTCGGCAACCTGCCCTACAACATCTCCACGCCCATTCTTTTCCACCTGCTCGGCTATGCCCACCTGGTGGCCGACCAGCACTTCATGCTGCAGAAGGAAGTGATCGACCGCATGGTGGCGAAGCCCGCCACGTCGGACTACAGCCGGCTGAGCGTGATGCTGCAGTGGCGCTACAAGATGGAAAACGTGCTGTTCGTGCCGCCCGAGAGCTTCGATCCACCGCCTCGCGTGGACAGCGCCGTGGTGCGGATGGTGCCGCTGGCCACGCCGCCGGCGGTCAATGCCGCGCGGCTGGGCGAAATCGTGCAGGTGGCCTTCAGCCAGCGCCGCAAGCTGCTACGCCACACGCTCGGCAAGTGGCTGCAGGAACACGGCTTCGAGGGCGAGTTCGATGTCCAGAGGCGGGCCGAGGAAGTGCCTGTCGACGAATACGTCGCCCTGGCCCAGGCCGTTGCCCCATGAAAAAAGCCCGCTCAGCGGGCTTTTTTCAATTAGGCCGATGCGCTGTCGCTTGTGTTCAAGCGGCGGCAAGCCAGTAACCCGCATTGAAGGGGCTGCTCATGCGCAGGGCAAGAGGCGAAACGTCGACCAGTTTGTCGGTCGGCATTTTTTCGCCGGCCGGCTCGGTGCTGGCGGCGGCCGCCGCGGTTGCGGTGGTGTTGTTGACGTCGATGCCATCGAGGGTTTCAGCGTTCGGCTGAGCCTCGTTCGCCCGTTCTGCTTGGCTGGTGGATGCAGAACGGGCTACAGAAAAGAATAGAAGCAGCGGAACGGGACCTTGCGGTCGCCCCAGTAGTCCGAGGCATCGCGGAAGATGTCGAGCAGTTGCTCGCGCGCTTCCTTGTCGAACTTGGCGTTGGCCGGAATCTGCTCCAGCACGATGACGAAACCTGGCTGCGGGCCCGATTTATGCAACGGGTCGGTCATGCAGTCGTACAGCGCGTCGAAGTTCTTCCCGAAGTGGGCCGGGAACGTGAACTGCTGTGCGATCAGGTCGAGCACGTCCTGCTTGGTCTGGGCGTTGCCCAGGTTCGCATACAAGAAGTGCTGGCCGGCTGCGTTGGCAGCGTCCTGCAGGTCGTTCACGCGGAACGCGCGGATCGATTGCACGATGTTCGGGCGTACGGCACGAAGGGATAAGGTCATCTCCGCTGGTCTTTCCATAGTCATCATCATTTCTTCGGGGCGCTTTGGTGCGCCGCTCAGGTCGTTTTCATCGCTCATGGTGCAATCCGTCTGAAACTCGCATAGTGGTCCGCCGTGTACCAGCAGGCTTCGGGCGCCGTGCGCTGTTCACCGCCGCAGACGATCCGCCGTGCACCACGATTGCGCGCGCCGGGCGTCTGCACCGTGTACTCGCGGTAGTGGCCGCGGCGTGCCGCTGGCAGGAGGCGTTCGCGATTGCCAAATACAACGCCGTCCTTTTCATGGCGAAACGGGCCGCCGCTGAGGATTGCCTGATAGGTCTGCTGTCCTTGCACCGGCAATTCGGACAGTGCAATCGTTTCCTCGGCGGGCGTTTTTCCTGCGCCGAACCATCCGCGGGCCTCGGCCCCCGTCGTCAACGCCGCCAGCAACAAGCTGGTGAGCGCAAACTTTGTGACAGAGGACGTGATCGAGGCGTAAGCCGCCATGGGGCACCACAAGAAAAGAGCGGGGGGTTCGAATTGGCGATCAACCTCGGGGTTAACCCGCAAATTCAAGCCCGCGAGTGTGCACCACGCTGGCGAAAATAGCAAGCGACTGCCCAAAGTTTGAGCAGTCGCAGGGGCATCGAATGGCGTTTTAAGTTGGCGGCCACTCTCGCCAAATAGCTTACCTTTCGGCGTTTGCGTCAGCCACTGTCAAGGCTGTCATGTTCACGATGCGGCGAACAGTCGCGCTGGCCGTGAGAATGTGCACGGGTTTGGCCGCGCCGAGCAGAACCGGCCCGATCGCGATATTGCCGCCCGCCGCCGTCTTGAGCAGGTTGTACGAAATATTCGCCGCGTCGATGTTTGGGAAAACCAACAGGTTGGCATCGCCCGCCAGTGCGCTGTGCGGCATGACGACCGCGCGCTGCTTGCTGTCCAGCGCCACGTCGCCGTGCATTTCGCCGTCCACCTCGAGCCAGGGGGCCTGCACGCGCAGCAGTTCTAGCGTCTTGCGCATCTTGATGGCGCTGGGCTCGTTGCTGGTGCCGAAATTGGAGTGAGACAGCAGCGCCGCCTTCGGCTTCAGGCCGAAGCGCATCATTTCCTCGGCCGCCATCGTCGTGATCTCGGCCAGTTCCTCGGGCGAGGGGTCGTAGTTGACGTGCGTGTCGACCAGGAATACCTGGCGGTCGGGCAGCAGCAGGCCGTTCATGCAGGCGTACACCGGCACGTCCTGCGGGGTGCTTTCGCAGCCGCCGGGGCGCTTGCCGATCACCTGGTCGATGTAGTGCAGGTGGATCAGCGTGGTGCCCCAGGTGCCGCAGATCATGCCGTCGACCTCGTCCTTGTGCAGCAGCATCGCGCCGATCAGCGTGAGGCGGCGGCGCATCTCGATCTTGGCGGTCTGCACCGTCTGGCCCTTGCGCTCCGTCATGCGGTGGTAGGTCTGCCAGAAGTCGCGGTAGCGGTGGTCCTGCTCGACGTTGACGATGTCGTAGTCCAGCTCTTCCTTCAGCCGCAGGCCGAACTTCTCGATGCGCTGGGCGATGATGGCCGGGCGTCCGATCAGCGTCGGGCGGGCGATGCCTTCGTCGACCACGATCTGGGCGGCGCGCAGCACGCGTTCTTCTTCACCTTCGCAATACGCCACGCGCTTCTTCGAGGCGCGCCGGGCCGCTTCGAAGATCGGCTTCATCGTCGTGCCCGAGGCATAGACGAAGTTCTGCAGCTTGTCGCGGTAGGCGTCCATGTCCTTTATCGGACGCGACGCCACGCCGCTTTCCTCGGCCGCCTTGGCCACGGCCGGCGCGATCTTCATCATCAGGCGCGGGTCGAAGGGCTTCGGAATCAGGTATTCAGGGCCGAATGACAGCTTTTCGCCGACGTAGGCAGCAGCAACGCGCTCGCTCTGCTCGGCCTGCGCCAGGTCCGCAATGGCGTGCACCGCGGCGATTTCCATCTCGTCGGTGATCGTGGTCGCGCCCGAGTCGAGCGCGCCGCGGAAGATGTACGGGAAACACAGGACGTTGTTGACCTGGTTCGGGTAGTCGGTGCGGCCGGTGGCCATGATGACGTCGTCGCGCACCGCATGGGCGTCTTCGGGCGAGATCTCGGGGTTCGGGTTCGCCAGCGCGAAGATCACCGGCTTGGGGGCCATCTTGGCCACCATTTCGGGCTTCAGCACGCCGCCGGCCGACAGGCCCAGGAACACGTCGGCGCCGGCAATGACTTCCGACAGCTTGCGCGCGTCGGTTTTCTGCATGTATTGGCGCTTGTCGTCGTCCATCAGCTCGGTACGGCCTTCATAGACCACGCCGGCCAGGTCGGTCACGAACACGTTCTCGCGCTTCAGGCCGACCTTGAGCAGCAGGTTCAGGCAGGCCAGCGCCGCGGCGCCCGCGCCCGAGGTCACCAGCTTCACGTCGGCGATGTTCTTGCCCGCCACCTTCAGGCCGTTGACCATGGCCGCCGCCACGGTGATGGCCGTGCCGTGCTGGTCGTCGTGGAACACCGGGATCTTCATGCGCTTGCGCAGCTCGCGCTCCACGTAGAAGCAGTCCGGTGCCTTGATGTCTTCCAGGTTGATGGCGCCGAAGGTCGGCTCCAGCGACGCGATGATGTCCACCAGCTTGGCCGGATCCTTTTCGTCGATTTCGATGTCGAAAACGTCGACGCCGGCGAACTTCTTGAAGAGAACGCCC
This sequence comes from Variovorax sp., assembly GCF_965279555.1. Taxonomy (NCBI): domain Bacteria; kingdom Pseudomonadati; phylum Pseudomonadota; class Betaproteobacteria; order Burkholderiales; family Comamonadaceae; genus Variovorax; species Variovorax sp. Next base: position 5,224,265 of record NZ_OZ257247.1, read on the forward strand.
TTGCCTTCCATCACCGGCTTTGACGCCAGCGGGCCGATGTCGCCCAGGCCCAGCACGGCGGTGCCGTTGCTGATGACGGCCACGAGGTTGCCGCGGGAGGTGTACTTGAAGGCGTTGGCCGGGTCCTTGACGATTTCCTCGCAGGGCGCGGCCACGCCGGGCGAGTAGGCCAGCGACAGGTCGCGCTGGTTGACCATCTGCTTGGTCGCCGCGATGGCGATCTTGCCTGGGACGGGAAACTCGTGGTACTCGAGGGCGGCACGGCGCAGCTCGGCGCGTTTGTCTTCGGGCGTGGGAGTCGATGAGGTCGAAGGGGTCGAATCGGACATGTGCCTGTAGCTCCTGGTGGCGCTTCTTCTGGGGGCGCCGATTGTAGACCTCGCCCCATTGGCGCCATACGCCGCATGGCCGGTGGGGCCCATGACCAAAGGCACGGCTGCGCGGTCAAGTCGGTGTGGCAATATGCACAGTTCGGACAAAAACCTGAAAACACCTGAAGAGGAGCGACCATGGCCCTGATGGATTTCATCAAGAAACAGTTCATCGACATCATCCAGTGGACCGAGACCGGCGACGGCACGCTGGCCTGGCGTTTCCCGATGGCGGACATGGAAATCCAGAACGGTGGCTCGCTCACCGTCCGCGAATCCCAGGTCGCGGTTTTCGTCAACGAAGGCAAGGTGGCCGACGTGTTCGGCCCCGGCATGTACAAGCTCACGACGCAGACGCTGCCCGTGCTCACGTACCTGAAGAACTGGGACAAGCTCTTCGAATCCCCCTTCAAGAGCGACGTCTACTTCTTCAGCACCCGCCAGCAGGTCGACCAGAAGTGGGGCACGCCCCAGCCGATCACCATCCGCGACAAGGACTTCGGCGCCGTGCGCCTGCGGGCCTTCGGCAACTACAGCTTCCGCATCGGCGACGCCAAGCTGTTCCACACCGAAATCTCCGGCACGCGCGACATCTACAGCGTGGCCGACCTCGACGGCCAGCTGCGCGGCCTGGTGCTGCAAAACATCAGCAACGCCATCGCCTCCAGCGGCGTGCCTTTCCTCGATCTCGCGGCCAACCAGATCCAGTTTGCGCAGGCGCTCGCAGCGCAGCTGGTGCCCGAGTTCGAGAAGATCGGCATCAAGCTCGAGAACATCACGGTCCAGAACGTCTCGCTGCCCGAAGAGCTCCAGAAGATCCTCGACCAGAAGATCGGCATGGGCATGGTCGGCAACGACATGGGCAAGTTCATGCAGTACCAGACGGCGCAGGCCATTCCCAAGTTCGCCGAAGGCGCGGCTGGCGGCGGCGGCATCGCGGGCGACGCGATGGGCCTGGGTGCCGGCGTGGCGCTCGGCCAGGTGCTGGCGCAGAACCTCGCGCAGGGCCTGAGCCCGAACGCGGCCGCCCAGGCCGCGGCGACGCAGCAGCAGCCTGCCGTGGCCGTGGTGAGCCCCACCGACGTGATGACCACGCTCGAGAAGCTCGGCGAACTCAAGACCAAGGGCATCCTCACGCAGGAAGAGTTCGACGCCAAGAAGGCTGAACTGCTCAAGAAGCTGGTCTAACCCCGGTATTTGTCCAACCCCCAGGCTCCGCGCACTTCGTGTCGCTTCTCCTCCCCCCTTGCAGGGGGCGATACCTGCGGCCCGGCATAGCCGGTTCCGCGGTATCTCCCGCCTCGTTCGCCGTGTCTTCAGCATCGCTTCATGGCTGAGGAAACCGGCAACCAACGCTACTACCGCGCGCCCTGCCCCGGCTGCGGCGCGCCGGTCGAGTTCCGCTCGGCGCAATCGACGCACGCGGTCTGTCCGTATTGCCAGAGCACCGTCGTGCGCCAGGGCGACACGCTCGCGCGCACCGGCAAGATGGCCGAGCTGTTCGATGACTTCAGCCCGCTGCAGCTGTTTGCCGCCGGCCGCATCCAGGACAAGCCCTTCACGCTGATAGGCCGGCTGCAGTACACCTACCCGGGCGGGCGCTGGACCGAATGGATCGCAGCGCTTGACGGCGACCGCACCGGCGTGCTCAGCGAGGACAACGGCGCCTACGTCTTCGCGCTGCCCTTCGACCTGCAGCGCGCCGCGCCGCCCTGGAACGAGCTGCGCGTGGGCGCGACCACCGCCTTCGCCGGCCAGGGCTACACCGTCACCTCGAACGAGCAGGTGGCGCTGACTTCCGCTCAGGGCGAGCTGCCGCACCTGCCCGAACTCGGCCGCTCCTTCGCGATGGTCGAGCTGCGCAACGACAAGGGGCTGGTGCTCAGCATCGACTACGGCACCGCCACGCCCACCGCGTACCTGGGCCGCTCGGTGCAGCTCGAGGACCTGCAGCTCACCGGACTGCGCGAGGAATCCGCCAAGAACGAGACGGGCCGCAGCTTCAATTGCCCCAATTGCGGCTCGCCCGTCACTGTCAACCTGGCGGACAGCAAGAGCGTCACCTGCCGTTCGTGCAACAGCATCATCGACCTGACGCAGGGCATCGGCGGCGAGCTCAAGCATGCGACGCAGGACGAGCCCGTGCGCCCGCTCATCGCGCTCGGCAGCATGGGCCAGCTGCAGGGTGCGCAGTGGCAGGTGGTCGGCTTCCAGCACCGCATGGGCACCGAGCCCGGCGACGACGAGCAGTTCGGCTGGGACGAGTACCTGCTCTACAACAAGAAACGGGGCTTCAGCTTCCTGGTCGACGCGGAAGACGGCTGGAGCATGGTCAAGCCGACCACCGGCGCCCCGGTGATGGCCGAGAGCGGCAATACCGCCACGTACCTCAACAAGCGCTACCAGCAGCAGTACGCCTACAACGCCGAGACCACCTATGTGGCGGGCGAGTTCTATTGGCAGGTCGAGCGCGGGCAGAAGACCTTCAACCGCGACTTCGCCAGCGGCCCCGCGCTGCTGTCGATGGAGCGCTCGGCCAACGAGCTCACGTGGTCGTCGGGCATCAAGCTCGACAGCGGCGTGGTGGCGACCGCCTTCAAGCTCGACGCCAAGAAGGACATGTTCAAGCGCGCCGACGCGCTGCCCGTGAGCGCGGCCGCGTCGAAGCTGGGCTGCGGCACGATCATCCTCATCATCGTCGTGATCATCATCCTGCTGATCATCCTGAGCACCTGCAGCAGCAGTGGCGGCTCTTCGAGCGGCTACCGCAGCTCGGGCGGCTCCTATGGCGGCTACTCGAGTGGCGGCGGCCACAAATGACGAGGAAGATGCGCATGACGCACCCGATGTATCTCATTACTACGACTGGAGGTCCCCATGGGATTTGAATGGCTGAAACCGGGCGTGGTCCTCGGATCGCTCGTGTACGCGCTGATCGGCGTCGTGATCTTCTGGCTCTGCTTCCTGATCATCGACAAGATCACGCCCTATGACCTGTGGGGCGAGATCGTCGAGAAGCAGAACGTGGCGCTGGGCCTCGTCGTGGCGGCAATGAGTCTGGGCATCAGCATCATCGTGGCTGCTGCAATCCATTGAGCGACGCGGCCTCGCCCGCGCGCACCCCGGATGCGCGGGGGCCGCAACCCGTCGAAGTCGCGCTGCTCGCCAGCGTGTTCGTGGTCGCCGCCTGCGGGCTGGTCTACGAACTGAGCGCGGCCGCGCTGAGCTCCTACCTGCTCGGCGACTCGGTGCTGCAGTTCAGCACCATCATCGGCACCTACCTGTTCGCGATGGGCGTGGGCTCCTGGCTTTCGCGCTATTTCGATCGCCAGCTGCCGGCGCACTTCCTGCGCATCGAGCTGATGGTCGCGCTGATCGGCGGCGCGCTGCCGGCGATCCTGTTCCTGGCCAACGCCTACGTGCCGGGCGCCTTCCGCCTGCTGCTCTATGGCCTGGTGATGGTGGTCGGCACGCTGGTGGGCCTCGAGATTCCGCTGGTGATGCGCATCCTGAAGCGCAACATCGTGCTCAAGAACCTGGTGTCGCAGGTGCTCACCTTCGACTACCTCGGCGCGCTGGCGGTGTCGGTGGCGTTCCCGCTCATCCTCGTGCCGCAGCTCGGCATGATCCGCACCGGCCTGCTGTTCGGCTTCATGAACGCGGCGGTGGCGGTGTGGGCGCTGTGGCTGTTTCGCCATGAGCTGCGCCGCATCGGGGCGCATGCGCTCGCCTGCTTCCTGTCGCTGGCCGTGCTGCTGGCCGCCTTCGTGTGGGCCGACCACATCACCACGCTGGCCGAAGACAAGTTCTACCAGGACCGCATCGTGTTCAGCGCGACCTCGCCGTACCAGCGCATCGTCGTCACGCGCGGACTGCTCGGGCACCGCCTGTTCCTGAACGGCAACCTGCAGTTCGCCGAGCGCGACGAGTACCGCTACCACGAGGCGCTCGTGCATCCGGTGATGGCCGCGCAGGGCGCGCCGAAGAAGGTCGCGGTGCTCGGCGGCGGCGACGGCATGGCGGTGCGCGAGATCCTCAAGTACCCCTCGGTCGAGTCGGTCACCCTGGTGGAACTTGACCCGAACATGACCAGACTCTTCACCGAGCACGAGACGCTGGCCGCGCTCAACGGCCATTCGCTCTCGTCGCCCAAGGTGAAGATCGTCAACACCGACGCCTTCCAGTGGCTGCAGCAGCCGGGCGACATGTACGACGTGATCGTGGTCGACTTTCCCGATCCGACCAACTTCGCGATCGGCAAGCTCTACACCAACAGCTTCTACGCGCTGCTCGAAAAGCGCCTGTCGGCCAGCGGCTATGCGGTGATCCAGACCACCTCGCCGCTGGTGGCGCGCAAGAGCTACTGGACCGTGGCGACCACCATCGAGTCGGTCGGCCTGCGCGCCACGCCGTACCACGCGCACGTGCCGAGCTTCGGCGAGTGGGGCTACATCATCGCGAGCCGCCGGCCGTATCGCATGCCCGATGCCTTGCCGCCGGGACTGCGCTTCCTGTCGCCTTCCACGCTGCCGCTGATGTTCGACTTTCCGCTCGACATGGCGCGCGTGCCGACCGAAGTGAACCGGCTGTCGAACCAGATCCTCGTCACCACCTATGAGCAGGAGTGGGGCAAGGTCATGGCGCACTAGCCACGCCATGCAGCGGCGCGAATTCCTCGGCGTGGCGGCGGGTGCGGCGGGTGTCCTGGCGCTCGCCGGCTGCGAGGCGCCGCCACCGCCCATCGAAGGCGGCTTCACCGGCATCGACGTCACGCGCGGCCACGCGATGCGCGACGGCGCGCTCAAGAGTGCTGCGCCTGCTGTCGTGAAGCGCACACGCGTAGTGGTCGCCGGCGGTGGCGTGGCCGGCCTCGCGGCGGCGCGCGCGCTGCGGCTCGCGGGCGTCGAAGACTTCGCGCTGATCGAGCTCGAGGACACCGCCGGCGGCAATGCGCGCGGCGGCATGGTCAACGGCATCGCCTGCCCGCTCGGCGCGCACTACCTGCCGGTGCCGGGGGACGATGCGCGCGAGGTGCAGGACCTCCTCGAGGAACTCGGCCTGCGCCGCCGCGTGGCGGGCCGCTGGGAGTACGACGAACTCAACCTCTGCCACGCTCCGCAGGAGCGGCTGTTCCTGCACGGCGAATGGCAGGACGGCCTGCTGCCCGTGCACGGCGTCGGCGAGAGCACGCTGGCGCAGTACCGCAAGTTCGCGCAGCGCATCGACACACTGCAGCACGCGGCGCATTTCGCCATTCCCACGCTCAAGGTCGCCATCACGCCCGAGCTGCTGGCGCTCGACGCCATCCCTTTCTCCAGCTGGCTCGACAGCGAAGGCTTCAGCGACGCGCAACTGCGCTGGTACCTCGACTACTGCTGCCGCGACGACTACGGCGCCGGCATCGCGCATGTTTCGGCCTGGGCCGGCATCCACTATTTCGCGAGCCGCCACGGCTTCCACGCGCCCGGCGACCCGAGCGGCAGCGTCAACGATTCGAGCCCCGAGCGCGACGGCATCCTCACCTGGCCCGAAGGCAACGGCTGGCTCACGCGGCAACTGGCCAAGCCGCTCGGCGACCGGCTGCACACCGGCCAGGTCGTCACGCGCATCGCCGAGCTGCGCGACGGCGTCGAGGTCGATGCATGGGACGCGAAGACGAAGTCGCTCGTGCGCTGGCAGGCCGAGCGCTGCATCGTCGCGCTGCCGGTGTTCATCGCCGCGCGCGTGGTCGAGAACCCGCCGCCCGTGCTGGCAAACGCCGCCGCGCATGTGCGCTACGCGCCGTGGCTGGTGGCCAACGTGCACCTGCGTGGACCGCTGGCCGACCGGCCCGGCGCCGCGCCGAGCTGGGACAACGTGATCTACGGCACGCGCGGCCTCGGCTATGTCGATGCGCGCCACCAGGCGCTCGACCCGACGCCGCGGGGCACCGTGCTCAGCTGGTATCGCCCGCTGGGCCCTAGCAGCTACGACACCGCCGACGGCCGCCGCCTGCTGCTCGACCGGCCGTGGACCGGCTGGCGCGACGACCTGCTCGCGGAGCTGTCGGTGCCGCATCCAGACCTGCCCGCGCTTGCCACGCGCATCGAGATCACGCGCTACGGGCATGCCATGTCGATCCCCGGGCCGGGCCTGCTGGCGCAGATCGGGTCGCAGCGCAGCGCACCGGATGCGGCGCATCGCGGCAGTGTCGTTGCGGGGCGGTTGTCGTTCGCGCATGCGGACTGGTCGGGCTATTCCATCTTCGAAGAGGCGTTCACGCGCGGCCATGTCGCGGGCACGAGCGCGGCATCCGCATGATGAAGACGCTGGTGCTCGGCGGCTACGGCAACTTCGGTGCGCGCATCTGCCGGGCGCTGACCAGCAACGCCGGCATCGAGCTGCTGGTGGCCGGGCGCGATGCGCGGCGCGCCACGGCGTTCGCCGAATCGCTGGGTGGCGGTGGCGGTGGCGCACGCGGGGTTCGCATCGACGTGCAGGCGCCGGACCTTGCGGACACGCTGCGCCAACTTGGCGTGGCGCTGGTGATCCACACCGCCGGCCCGTTCCAGAACCAGGACTACCGTGTGCCGCTGGCTGTTGCTGCAGCAGGCGCGCACTACATCGACCTGGCCGACGGCCGCCGCTTCGTGTGCGACTTTCCCGGCGCGCTCGACACCGCGTTCCGCAATGCCGGCCGCACGGGTATCAGCGGCGCCAGCACGGTGCCTGCGCTGTCATCCGCCGTGGTCGACCATCTGGCGGCGGGCTGGCAAGGCATCCACGGCATCGACATCTGCATCGCGCCCGCGCAAGGCGCGCCGCGCGGCGAAGCCACGCTGGCCGGCGTGCTCGCCTACTGCGGTGAGCCGATCCGCGTCTGGCAGCAAGGGCGCTGGACCGAGCAGCCCGGCTGGGCGAACCCGGCGAAGGTCGCGTTCGCGCGCATGAAGCCGCGCCACGGCGCGCTGTGCGACATCCCCGATCTCGAACTCTTTCCCGCGCGCTATGCCGGCGTGCAGTCGGTCATGTTCCGCGCAGCGCTCGAAGTCGGGCTGGCGCAGCAGGCCTTTGCGTTCCTGGCTTTCCTGCGCCGCTTGGGTGTGCTGGCCGCGCCGCAAAAGCTGGCGCCGCTGCTGCATTCGGCGGGCCGCGTGTTCGATGCGCTCGGCACTGCGCTGGGCGGCATGGTGGTGCGCGTCGAAGGCATCGACGCATCGGGCCGCACCGCGCGCCGCGCCTGGCACATTGCCGCCGATGACAACCACGGCCCGGAGATTCCCTGCATGGCGGCCATCCTGCTGGCCCGGCGCCTGGCGCGCGGCGAGGCATTGCCCGCCGGCGCGCACGCCTGCGCGGGCCTGCTCGCGCTTGCGGAATTCGGCCCCGAATTCGCGCGCTGGGGCATGGTGACGGACCTCATCGACGAGGCCCCATGACGCGCGCCGAAGACGACGATCGCCTGCTGCGCGCGAGCCTCGTCGCCGTGTGGCTGTTCACGGCTGTCGCCAGCATCGTCGAGCTGAACGGCCAGAGCCGCGAAGTGCTGGCCGCTGCGGGCATCACTTCGCCGCCGTGGCTGGTGCAGTTGCTGATCGCCGGCGGCGCTGCGGCCGACCTCCTGGTTGGCCTTGCGCTCTGGTTGCGGCCCGGCCGTGCCAGCTACGCAGCCGCCCTTGCCTTGATGCTCGCCATGACTCTCGTGGCGACCGTGCTCCAGCCGAGCCTGTGGCTGCACCCGCTCGGCCCGTTGCTCAAGAACCTGCCCATCGCCGCCCTGCTCTGGCATTTGTACCGACGCGCGACGCCATGAACACCTACCTCGTCCTCAAGTGGCTGCACATCGTCTCCAGCGTGCTGATGGTCGGCACCGGGCTGGGGTCGGCGTTCTACATGTTCTTCACCAACCGCAGCGGCAGCGTGCCCGCGCAGGCGGTGGTTAACCGGCTGGTGGTGCGTGCCGACTGGTGGTTCACCACGCCCACCGTCATCCTCCAGCCGGCCACCGGCTTCGCGCTCGCGCACATGGCGGGCTGGCCGTTGTCTACGCCGTGGCTCGCGCTGTCGCTGGGGCTGTTCGTGTTCGCGGGGCTCTGCTGGCTGCCGGTGGTGTGGCTGCAGATCCGCATGGCGGCCATTGCGGCGCAGGCGCATCGCGAGGCGACACCGCTGCCTCAGCTATATGCGCGCTACCAGCGCTATTGGGAGCTGCTGGGCTATCCGGCCTTCGTGGCGATGGTGGTGGTGTTCTATCTGATGGTGAACAAGCCGCAGCTTTCGATCTGAGATGAGTCACTGAAACGGCCCCGGCGCGGCCCTGTGCGGTTTTCACGAAGACTTCACACACAGCGCCATTGCTTCACAGATGGTCCGCAAACTCGCGGACGCCAACAAAAACACAGTGGGAGCGTCCATGCTGCAAGTCGTCAATCGAAAACTCGCGTCGTTCAGCGACGTGCTCTTCACCGGACTGGGCCGCGTGCTCGGGTTCTTGCGCCCGGTGGCCCGTGGGCTCATCGGTTCCTGGCGACCACCGGGCTGGCTGCGCATCGTGGGCGCCTTCCTGCTCTTCGGGCTGCAGTGGCTGCAGCAGCGGCTGGCCTGGCTGGTGTTGCTCCTGCTGCTCGTGCTGGCCGGCTGGATGGCCAGCCCCCACGTGATCAAGTGGTGGCACGGCCTCACGCCCGATCGCGTCGAACCCGTCGTCGCCACCGCAAAGACCGAGCCGCCGCAACGCACGCAGATCGAGCTCGACAGGGGGCCGAACCCCTTCGTCATTGATTTCTCGGCCTCAGTGGCGCCAATTTCGCGCATCGGCCAGGAGGCCACCGGCGTCACCATCGAGCCCGCAATTGCCGGCCGCTGGACGTGGACCAAGCAGAACCGGCTTGAATTCCTGCCCGCGCAAGACTGGCCCATCGGCCAGCCGTACAAGGTGCAGATCGCCGACAGCGCACTCGCGCCGCACATCGAGATGGCCCTGCGCAAGTACGAGTTCACCTCACCCGAATTCACCGCGCAGATCAACGCCGCCGAGTTCTACCAAGACCCGGTGCAGGCCAACGTGCGCCGCGCGCTCTTTCAGGTGCACTTCTCGCACCCCGTGAACACGGCCGAGTTCGAGAAGCGCCTGGTGCTGACCTACGACCAGCCCTGCAGCTCCTCGTTCTTCAGCGTGGGCAAGTGCGCGAGCGAGAAGTTCACGGTCAGCTATGACAAGCTGCGCCTCAACGCCACCCTGCAATCAGAGCCGCTGCCGATTCCCGAGAAGACTCGCCCGGCGATCCTCAGCCTCACCTCCGGCACGGTCGCGCAGAAGGGCGGCCCGGCGCTGCGTGCCGACATGTCCCGCGCGGTCGACATTCCCGGCCTTTTCAGCCTGAGCATGGCCAGCATCGAACCCACCATCGTCACCGGCGAGAACGGCGAGCCTGAGCACGTGATGCACGTTACTGCCTCCATGCCAGTGCACGAGCGCGAAATGGCGCGCGTGGTGCAAGCCTGGCTGCTGCCCGCGACAGAAGAAGCCAAGGGCGATCCCGACGAAAAATTCGACTGGTCCGTCGATCCGTCGAAGGTCACCGACGCCGTGCTGCGTCGCGCGAAGAAGATCAACCTGCAGCCCATTGCCAGCGAGCGCGAAGTGACCGAGATGGTCAGCTTCCGCATGCCGCAGGCCGAGGGCGGCCGCTACCTGCTGGTACGCGTGGCCAAGGGCCTGAAGACGCCCGGCGGCTACCAGCTCGGCGCCGCGCGGCAAGACGTGCGCCTGCTCAAGACCTTCGCGCCCGAGCTCACCATCATGAGCCAGGGCTCGCTGCTCGCGCTTTCGGGCGAGCGCAAGCTGCCGATCCTCGTGCGCGACCTGCCCGGCATTCGCCTTGAGATCGGCCGCCTGCTGCCGCAGCAGCTGCAGCACCTGGTGACGCAGACCAACGGCGACTTCGCGCATCCGCAGTTCAACGGCGGCCTTCAGTCGGACAACCTCGTCGACCGCTTCCAGAAGGAGATTCCGCTCAGCATTCCCGCCGGCAAGGCGCACTACGAAACCGTCGACTTCGCCGAATACCTGCGCAACGACGTGGCCGACCGCCGCGGCGTGTTCCTGCTCAAGGTGCAGGGCTACGACCCCAAGGCGAAGAAGAAGCCCGAGGGCGACGAGCAGCAGGCCCAGCCCGAAGACGAGCAGCAGCAAGAAGAACAGTCCTCTGACCAAGAAGGCAACACCGAAGGCGGCAGCCCCGAGCAGCAGCTCGACCAGCGCCTCGTGCTCGTCACAGACCTGGGCATCGTCGCCAAGAAGTCGCTCGACGGCACGCGCGACGTGTTCGTGCAGAGCATTGCCAACGGCCAGCCCGTGGCCGGAGCGCTGGTCGAGGTGTGGGGCCGCAACGGCATGATCGTCGCGTCGCAGGCCACGGATGCGACGGGTGCCGCCAAGCTGCCCAACCTCGCCGGCTACCAGCGCGAGAAAGCGCCCGTGGTGCTGGTCGTGCGCAAGGACGGTGACCTGAGCTTCCTGCCCTTCAACCGCAACGACCGCACGCTGGACATCTCTCGCTTCGACGTCGGCGGCCTGCGCGCGGCCGGCGTGCCGAACCAGATGACGGCCTACGTCTTCAGCGACCGCGGCATCTACCGCCCCGGCGACACCATGCACATCGCGATGATGGTCAAGGCCGGCAACTGGGGTACCTCGCTGCGCGACCTGCCGCTCGAAGCCGAGATCATCGATGCGCGCGGCCTCAGCGTGCGCCGCGAAAAGCTCAAGCTCGGCCCCGGCGGCGCGGCGGAAATCGCCCACACCACGCAAGACACATCGCCCACCGGCAACTACACCGTCAACCTCTACCTGCCGCGCGAATCGTCGCCCGGCACGCCCGAGGTCGAAGGCCTGCTGATCGGCAGCACCACGGTGAAGGTGCAGGAGTTCCTGCCGGACCGCACCAAGGTCACGGCCAAGCTCAGCAGCGAAATCGCCGAAGGCTGGGTCAAGCCCAAGGACCTGAAGGCGCTCATCGACGTGCAGAACCTCTTCGGCACGCCCGCGCCCGACCGCAAGGTCGAAGGCACGCTCACGCTGAGCCCCGGCTTCCCGGTGTTCCGCGCCTTCACCGACTACGCCTTCTTCGATCCGCAGCGCGCCGCCGACAAACAGGTCGACGACCTGGGCAGCGTGCAGACCAGCGCCGACGGCAAGGCCGAATTCGACTTGCGCCTGTCGCGCTTCGACGCCGCCACCTACCAGGTGCACGTGCTCGCCAAGGCTTTCGAGCCCGAGGGCGGGCGCAGCGTGTCGGCCGAGGCGCAGACGCTGGTGAGCGACATGCCCTACCTCGTCGGCGTGAAGGTCGACGGCGACGTCGGCTACGTGAGCAAGGGCGCCGCGCGCAATGCCACCGTGATCGCCATCGACCCGCAGGCGAAGAAGACGGCCGTGGCCGACCTGAAGATCGAGCGCGTGGAGCGCAAGGTGCTGTCGGTGCTCATCAAGCAGGACAACGGCCTGTACCGCTACGAGTCGCGCCGCAAGGAAGTCGTGCTCGACGAGAAGCCCTTCGCCATCGCCGCGGCCGGCAACAACGTGGCGCTGGACACCGGCGCGCCCGGCAACTTCGCCTACGTGGTGCGCAATGCGCAGGGGCTGGAGCTCAACCGCGTGGAGTACAGCGTGGCGGGCAATGCCAACGTATCGCGCTCGCTCGACCGCAACGCCGAGCTTCAGCTCACGCTCGACCGCAAGGACTACGAGCCGGGCCAGGAGATCGCGGTGAGCATCCGCGCGCCGTACGTGGGTGCGGGCCTCATCACCATCGAGCGCGACAAGGTCTACGCCCACGCATGGTTCAAGACCGACAAGACCGCCTCGGTGCAGAAGATCGTTCTGCCCAAGGACTTCGAGGGCACCGGCTACATCAACGTGCACTTCGTGCGCGATCCGGCTTCGGACGAGGTCTACATGAGTCCGCTGTCTTACGGCGTCGTGCCCTTTGCCACCGCGCTGACCAGGCGCACCGCCAACCTGCAGCTCACCAGCAGCGAACTGGTGAAGCCGGGGCAGACCGTGAAGATGAAGCTCACCAGCGACAAGCCCACGCGCGCCGTGGTGTTCGCGGTGGACGAAGGCATCCTGCAGGTGGCGCGCTACAAGACGCCCGACCCGCTGAAGCACTTCTTCCAGAAGCGCGCGCTTGAAGTCGGCACGCTGCAGACGCTCGACATGATCCTGCCGGAGTTCAAGAAGCTCATGCAGGGCGCCGCACCCGGCGGCGACGGCGAGGGCGAACTCGGCAAGCACCTGAACCCGTTCAAGCGCAAGCGCGACAAGCCGGTGGCTTATTGGTCGGGCCTGGTCGACGTGAACGGCAGCCGCGAGTTCAGCTACACCGTGCCCGAGAGCTTCAACGGCAGCCTGCGCGTGATGGCCGTTGCCGTGAACGACGAGACCACCGCAGCCAAGACCACCCGCACCGTGGTGCGCGGCGACATGGTGATATTGCCGAACGCGCCGCTCGCTATGGCGCCCGGCGATACGGTCGAAGTGGGTGTGGGCCTGGCCAACAACATCGTGGGTTCGGGCAAGGAAGCGCCCATCGCGCTCACGCTCACCGCCTCCGGCGGGCTCGAAGTGGTGGGCGACGCCACGCAGACGCTCAAGGTCAACGAGCGCGGCGAAGCCAGCACCAAGTTCAATGTGCGCGCCAAGCCGGGCGAGCAGGCGGTGCTGGGTTCTTCCGCACTGGTGTTCACCTCGACGCACAAGACCTTCAGCGCGCGCCTGTCGACCGAAGTGAGCGTGCGGCCCGCGTCGCCCTTCGTCACGCTGGTGCAGGCCGGCAGCTTCCAGCGCGCGGGCGAGCTGTCGAGCCAGGCTGACCTGTACCCGAACTTCCGCCAGAGCGACGTGGCCGTGTCCGCCGCGCCGTGGGCCTTCGCGACCGGGCTCATGCAGTATCTGGAGGCGTACCCGCACGGCTGCACCGAGCAGATCACGAGCCAGACCTTCCCTGCCGTGCTGCTCGCGGGTCGCCCCGAGCTGGTGAAGGAGATGGCGCGCGGCCGCACCGCCGAGCAAGGCCCGATGCCCGAGGCGCGCAAGACCTTCGAGCGCTACCTCGTGCAGCTGCGCGCACGGCAGACGGCCGATGGCGGCTTCTCGCTGTGGCCCGGCGCCGGCACCGATGCCTTCGCCACGCTGTACGCGGTGCACCTGCTGGTCGAGGCCAAGGACCACAAGCTGCCCGTGCCGCAAGACCTGCTGCAGAAGGCCAACGCCTACCTGCAGGGCTGGCTCGGCAGCGGCGACGCTTCGCTCGACGGCTGGCGCCAGCGCACGCAGGCAGCCTACCTGCTGACGCGCCAGGGCATCATCGCGCCGGCCGCGCTGGCCAACCTTCGCGAAGCATGGCGCAGCAAGCAGACGCAGGGCTGGAGCGACGACCTCGGCGCCGTGTACCTTGCCGCGAGCTACCAACTCGTGAAGCAGGAGCAGGTGGCCAACGAGCTGCTGAACCCGGTGTGGGCCGACCTGCTCGCGCGCACAGAGAAGAAACAGCGCCGCAACGTCTGGGGCGCCTACTACGACCCGCTGGTGCACGACAGCATGACGCTGCACCTGGTGGGCCGCCACTTCCCGTCGCGCCTGAAGACGCTGAAGCCCGCGGTGTGGGAAGGCATGGCGGCGATGGTGCGCGACGGCTGGTACAACAGCCTGTCGTCGGCCTCGATGCTGCTCGCGGTCGATTCGTACTTCGAGGCCGTGGGGCAGAACGTCGAAGGCAAGCTCACGGCGAGCGCCGTCAACGCACAAGGCCAGGCCGCCGCGCTCGCGCTGGGCGCGGTGAACCCGATCACGCGCGCAGCGGTGCCGGCCGGCACGGCCAGGCTGAAGCTGTCGAACGACAGCGACTTCAACCTGTACTACAGCTGGGCCGAACAGGGCTTCGAGCGCAACGTGCCCGCCACGGCGGTGAACAAGGGCCTCGAAATCTTCCACGAAGTGCTCGATGCCAAGGGCAACCCGATCACCAAGGCCAAGCTCGGTGAAGAGGTCACGGTGCGGGTGCGCGTGCGCAGCCTGGAGCGCGCGCAGCTCAACGACGTGGCGCTGGTCGACGTGCTGCCCGGTGGACTGGAGCCGGTGCTGCAGGCAGTGGGCGATGACGACGATGCCAACGCCGACGCGCCCATCTGGAAGAAGCGCCTGGGCGGCGCCGGTTCATGGAAGGTGCAGTACGCCGACATCCGCGAAGACCGCGTCGTGTTCTACGGCAGCGTCAACAAGGACCTGCTCGAAGTGACCTACAAGGCTCGCGCCACCAACGTGGGCGACTACGTGGTGCCGGCGGCGTATGGCGAGGCGATGTACGACCGGCGCGTGTTCTCGCGCTCGGCCGGTGCGCGCTTCCAGGTTGTCGGCAACTGAGGCAAGGCGGGCCTGCCATGCGCATCGGCATCGCGTCTGCAGGAAGAAGGCTGCGCAAGCCCGCGCTGTGGGCGCTGGCGCTTGTCTTCGTGCTCGCGCTGCTGCGCCTGTGGCCGCACGCGGCGTTGAGCGAAACCGTCGGCAGCTCCCGCGCCGTGTATGCGCAGGGCGGCGAGCTGCTGCGCCTCACGCTCGCGGGCGACGAGCAGTACCGTCTCTGGGTGCCGCTCGATCGCATCTCGCCCACGCTGGTCGACGCGGTGCTGCTGTACGAAGACCGGCGCTTCTACTCACACCCCGGCGTCAACCCCGCCGCGCTGGCGCGCAGTGCCTGGCGCATTGCCAGCGGCGAGCGCAGGCAGGGCGGCTCGACGCTCACGATGCAGCTCGCGCGCCGCGTCTACGGCATCGACAGCCGCACGCCCACCGGCAAGGTCGCACAGATCTTCGCGGCGCTGTGGCTGGAGGCGCGCTTCAGCAAGCACGACATCCTGGAGGCGTATCTCAACACCGCGCCCTACGGCGGCAACATCGAAGGTGTGCAGGCCGCGAGCCTCATCTACTTCCGCAAGGACGCCGCCAAGCTGAGCCTGCCCGAGGCGCTGACGCTCGCAGTGATTCCGCAGAACCCCGTCAAGCGCATTGCCGAGCGCGGGCGCAATGCCGAGCTGCAATCGGCGCGCGAACGCCTGTGGGCGCTGTGGGCCGAGCGCGACCCGGCCGCTAAGCAGCATGCGCCCGATGCGCAGCTCGCGCTGTCGGCGCAGTCGCGCGGCAGCCTGCCTTTTCTTGCGCCGCACGCCACCGACATGCTGCTCGCGCAGGAGCGCGGCGTGCAGGAAGTGCGCACCACCATCGACCTGCGCATGCAGGCCACGCTCGAACGAGTGATGGGCCAGTACCTGCGCACGCATGCCGACGTGGGCATGACGAATGCGAGCGCATTGCTGCTCGACGCCTCGACCATGCAGGTGCGCGCGATGATCGGCTCGGCCGACTTTCGCAACGACGCCATCTCGGGGCAGGTCAACGGCGTGCTGGCCAAGCGCTCGCCGGGCTCCACGCTCAAGCCCTTCATCTATGCGTTGGCGCTCGACCAGGGGCTGCTGCATCCGAAGACGATGCTGAAGGACGCGCCGACCTCCTTCGGCCCCTACACGCCCGAGAACTTCGACCACCGCTTCGCCGGCCCGCTGCCGGCGCAGGAGGCGCTTATCCGCAGCCGCAACGTGCCCGCGGTCGCCGTGGCCGCGAAGCTCTCGAAGCCGGGGCTCTACGACTTCATGCGGCTCGCTGGCGTGCAGAAGCTGCAGAGCGAATCGCACTACGGCCTCGCGCTGGTGCTGGGCGGTGGCGAGGTCACGCCCGAGGAACTGGCGGGCATGTACGCGACGCTGGCCAATGGCGGCATATCGCAGCCCATTCGCTACACGCGGGCCGCGCCCGACGAGCGGACCGCGCAGCCGCTGCGCCTGCTGAGCGAGGAGGCTTCCTTCATCACGCTCGACATGCTGCGCCACACGCCGCGCCCCGACACCACGCTGCCCGCGCGCCCTGCCATCGCATGGAAGACGGGCACGTCCTGGGGCTTTCGCGACGCGTGGACGGCCGGCGTGTTCGGCCGGCACGTGCTGGTGGTGTGGGTGGGCAACTTCGACGGCACCAGCAACCCCGCGCTGGTGGGCGTCGATGCGGCCGCGCCGCTGTTCCTGCGCATGGTCGATGCGTTGCGCGCCGAGCGGCTCGACCCCGGCGAGGTTGCGTCGCGCCAGCCGCCGGATCTGAGGCAGGTCGAAGTCTGTGCCGCGACGGGCGGCCTGCCCGATGCGCTGTGCCCGGTGCGCACCATGACGTGGTTCATCGCCGGCAAGTCGCCGATCCAGGTCAGCAACCTGCACCGCGCGGTATGGGTCAACGAGACGACCGGCAAGGTGGTCTGCGGCCCGCAGCCGAATGCGCGCCAGCAGGTGGTGGAGCAATGGGGCAGCGACATGCGCCGCCTGTTCCGCCAGGCCGGCCTGCCGCGTGCGAGCGCACCGGCCGATGGCTGCGAGAAAGACGGCGACGCACCGGAAAGCGCACCGCTCATCACCTCGCCCCTGCGCGGCGTGCGCCACACGCTGCGCGCGAAGAAGCCCGAACCGCTGGTGCTGCGCGCCGAAGCCGCCGCGGGCACGCAGGCGATCTACTGGTTTGCAGACGACGCGCTCATCGGCCGCGCCGCGCCCGGCGAAGGCATCACGTGGATGCCCGACCTCGCGGCGTCGGGCCGGCGGTATGTGCTGCGCGCAGTCGATGACCAGGGGCGCGCCGAGTCGCGCGAAGTGACGGTCGACATCGCACCTTGAAGGGATGTCATGGCGGCGTCACTCCCCCTCGGCATGGTCACGCGTTTTCGACTTGAACGCTTTCCTGCTCATGACACGTCTTGCCTCCCTGTCCTTCGTTGCCCTCAGCGCTGCACTCGCATGCGGCGCCGCGGCCGCACAGACCTCCTTCCCCGCCACGCTCTCCGGCCACGCCGTGCTGCCAGCGCAGAGCTTCGTTGCAACGCCCAAGGACGCGCCGGCCGACCTGCAGGTCAGCGGCAAGTTCACGACGGCCATGCGCGTCGAGGCCGTGGGCAGCGTCGAAGGCCTGTCGGCCGGTCGACCCACCGGCGTGTCGCTGCCCTTCAAGGGCCAGCCGCTGCAAGGCCACTCGGGCATCAAGAAGATGGACGACGGCACCTTCTGGATCCTCACCGACAACGGCGCCGGCACCAAGGCCAATTCGCCCGACTTCATGCTCTACCTGAACCACTACAAGGTGGACTTCAAGAGCGGCAAGTTCAATCGCCTGGACACCATCTTCCTGCACGACCCCGACAAGAAGGTGCCCTTCCGCATCGTCCAGGAAGGCACAAAGCAGCGCTACCTGACAGGCTCCGACTTCGACCCCGAGAGCTTCCAGTTTGCCGGCGGCGCGCTGTGGATCGGCGAGGAGTTCGGCCCCTTCCTGATCAAGGCCGACCTGAAAGGCAAGGTGCTGGCGGTGTACGACACGCTGGTCGACGGCAAGGCCGTGCGCTCGCCCGACCATCCGGCCGTGACCACGCCGGGCGCACCGGGCGGCGCGGTCGAATTCCAGATCAAGCGCTCCAAGGGCTTCGAAGGCATGGCCTCGTCGAAGGACGGCAGCAAGCTCTACGCGCTGCTCGAAGGCCCGGTGTGGAACGCCGAGGCCAAGGACTACGAGAAGGTCGAAGGCAAGGAAGCGCTGCGCGTGCTGGAGTTCGACGTGGCCACCGAGAAGTGGACCGGCCGCCACTGGAAGTACGTGCTCGAAGCCAATGGCAACGCCATCGGCGACTTCAACATGATCGACGGCAAGGCAGGAGATGGCACGAGCGCCATGGGCCTCATCATCGAGCGCGACAACGGCGAAGGCACCAGCGACAAGGCCTGCCCCGAAGGCCAGAAGCGCACCGACTGCTTCCATGACATCGCGAAGTTCAAGCGCGTCTACAAGGTCGAGCTGAACGACGCCAACGTGGGCGGCCCGGTGCGCAAGATCGGCTACATCGACCTGCTGAACATTGCCGATCCGAACAAGCTTGCACGCAAGCCGCTGAACGACGGCGTGCTGAAGTTCCCGTTCTTCACGATCGAGAACGTCGACGTGGTCGATGCCACGCACATCGTGGTCGGCAACGACAACAACCTGCCCTTCTCCAGCAGCCGAGAGCCGAACAAGGCCGACGACAACGAACTGGTGCTGCTCGAAGCCGGCGCGCTGCTGCAGGCCAAGTAAGCAAGAGCCAAGCGCCCGGCTTTTTTCTTGAGCTTCAGAACGCGATGTCGGCGACGATGCGCGCCACCTGCCGCTCGACCAGGTGGTGCTCCGCCGCCAGCGCGCGCACCGACTTGCCGGTGCTGAAGTCCGTGCGGATGCGCTCGTTGCGGATCGCGTCGAAAGCGCGCTGCGCCTTCGGCAGCACGAAGCGCAGGCCGGTGCCGTCGATGGCGTATTCCGCGCTCAGCGCGCGCAGCTTGTCGAAGCCGATCAGGTTAGCAAGCGGATGGTCCGGCGCCGGGTCGGCCGGAATGTAGATCCGCAAGCCGCCGTAGCGCTCGATCAGCCGCAGCGTGGCGGGCAGCCCGATCAGCCGCACGAACTCCCGCAGCCGCGGCGGCAGCAGCTCGCTGGCCAGCGCGGTGGCGGCTTGCCGAAGGCCGCCGCCGCTTCGTGCCGGCGGTGGTGATGACGATGATGAAAACGGCGTCATGCCGATGAGTTCATGCGTGTTCATACGGCGGCCACGTCCAGGTTGATGGGCGTGTACTCGCCCGTGGTGTCGTCGCGCTCGTAGAAGCGGATGTACGGCTTGGTGCTCGCGACCTTCATGCTGTCGCCGATCGCCTTCATGGCCTGCTGCCATTTCTCGTCGGCGATGTCGTGGCGGCGCAGGCCGAGCACGCGGGCGGTGCTGATCTTGCCCTGCTGGTCTACCTGGAAGGCGTCGTTCACCAGCACCTTGATGTTGGCGTTGCTGCCCTTGCTCCAACCCTGGATGCACTCGTCGATCAGCGCCTTGGCCGCCTGCAGGCGCTCGTCGAAGACCACGGTGTCCTGCATGCGGCGCTCGACCTTGTGCTTGCCGTCGAAGCTCAGTAGCGTGACGTTGCCTTTCTTGCCGCCCTTCTTCACGTCGTAGGCCGCCAGGCTGCGCTCGATGAACTCGTGCACCGCGTTCATGGCCGAGAGCTTGAACCCGATCAACGCCGCGCTCTGGCGGCGCGCCTGCTCGCAGAGTTCGCTGACGACGGCATGGCGGTCCTTGTCGATCGGCTTGATCTTCGACACCGGGATCAGCGCGTCGTTGGCGTCTTTCCAGTAACCGGGGTGGTGTGCGATGGCTTCTTGCATGGTGTGTCCTCTCAGGAGTTGACGGTGTCGGTGGCGTTGTTCTTGTCGGAAAGCGAGAGCTGCCCGAGCAGTGCCGGCATGGAGACGCGGCGCATGCGGCTCTCGATCAGCAGCCCGGAGACGGCGCGGCTGCGCAGGTAGCGGCAGGTTTCGTCGAGCTCGGCGGCGCTGGCGGCCATGAAGTAGCCGGTGTCGGGCTTGCCGCAGATCTGCTCGCCCTGCAGCCGCAGCGCCGAGACGAACTCGCGCACGCGGCGCTCCAGTGCCGGTGCGGGCGCGGCCTGGCCGGTGATGCGCGCGACGAGGTCGCGCACGTGGATGCCGTTGTCGCGGCCCGGTCGGGTCCGCAGTTCGGCGAGCACCTGCGCGGCGTTGATGGAAGCCGTGGCGGCGCTCATCGCGAAGTGCCCCAGTAAAGGGAGCGCTGCCCCAGCAGCAGGCTGGGGATGCGGGCGAAGTCCATCGCGCCGGGCCGCACGACCGTGACGTCGGCGGGCTCGTACACGCTGGTGTCGAGCCGCAGCACCCGGCGCGCCGCCGCGATGCGCCCGGCCAGCGGGCCGGGGCCGCGCTTCCAGCAGGGCCGGCCGCCGACCGTCACGCTGTGCACGTGACCGCGATGGGCCATCTGCGCCAGTTGCTGCCGCAGCGAGGTGCCGCCGGCCTCGGGCCGGTAGCCCTCGACGCGCGCGGCCAGCATGCGTTCGAGTTCCTGCGCGGAGGCCGCCTCGTGCGCTTCGAGATGCGTGGCGATGGCGCGCCGCACGTCGGCTGCCTGTTCGTTGTCGGGTGTGGTCGTGCTCATGCTGCGGTCTCCTCGTTCGTCGTGGGGTCGCCGAAGGTGTCGAGCACGCGGCGGGCGATGCGGTCGGTGCGCGCCTTGCCGGCGCCGTATTTGCCGCTGGCGTTGAGCACCTGGCTCACCGCCGCTGGGCTGATGCGCAGCTGCGCGGCCACTTCGGAGCGCGGACGTCCGTCGCAGGCTTGCCGCAGCAAGGCGAACCATGCCTCGTGCATGTAAGGGGGCGGCGTTCCGGTCATCGGGCCTCCCCGCGCGGCGCCGGCGGCGTGGCGCCGATGTCGCGCAACAGGGCGTAGCGCTTCAGGCCATCGACGCGCCGGGCGTCCATGCGCACGGCCTGCGGGCATTGCCGCGACCATGACAGCATGAGCGCGCCCGCCTGGCGGCGGCCCAGCGCGATGTCTTCGTCGGCCTGCGCATCGGTCAGCAGCAGGGCCGCGGCTTCGTCGGCCGTCAGCGCGCGGCGGATGCGCAGCAGGTTCCACAGGCGGGTGGCGAACGGGTCCGCGTCACGGACCTGCGCGTCGGGCGCCGCGGCGGGAGCGCCGGTCTCGCCCTGTGCCGCTTCGGCGCGGCGGTCCGCCAGCGCCATCAGCGCCTTGGCGACGAACCATTCGGGGGTGGTGTCTTCCATCACGCGCCTCCTGTCTGGCGGGTGCGGCCTTCGGTTTTGACAAAGCGTTTTCTCACAGTACATTCCTCCTCGCTCGTGGCACTGCTCAGTTCACTGGCACGCCCGATGAAGGCTGCAACCTTCGTCGGGCACTCTTCAAACAACCGCCTTCGCGTCCCGCCCGGGACGCTCCAGCCCCTTCGGATTGCGCGTCAGCGCGAAGCCCCGATGCGCGGGCCACAACCCACGGACAGTTCAGAACCTCGTTGGATATGCGCGCATCCGTGTTCTTTGGCCAACTTGGACAGGTTGGTTTCGCTCGTTTGAAGCGCTGCTTTAACCTGAGCAGGGTGCCAAAGCATCAAAATATATTGTTTTGTGTCGATGATCCTGATTATGCACACAAATCGGGTTTTCACAATCAGGAGAAACATGAAAACCAACATTTACATGATTTCAGACATCGTGCGGGTTGAAAAAATACCTGCACGTGTCTAGGATGTGCGCGTTCGCACAGATCAAAGTTATCGTGAAGCCGCAAATCAACACTCCACCCGACGACGACCAGGTGAAGGCTCGCGTCGGCGAGCTGGCTCTCGCGCAAGGCGCGCGGGTTCGCGATCTGCGCAAGCAGAAGGGCCTCACCATCGACGACCTCGCCCAGCGCAGCGGCCTGCACTTCAATACCGTGGGCCGCATCGAGCGGGGCGTGAGCGATGCCAGCCTCGAGCAGCTGTACGTGATGGCGCTGGCGCTGGGCGTCGACCCGTCGGAGCTCAACCCGTTCCAGCCGGCCAACCCGCCCAGCCAGCTGTCGAGCGGGCTGGACGACGAGGTCTTCGTGCTGGTCGAACTGCTCGACGTGCGTGTGAGCGCCGGCAGCGGCGCCATCAACGGTTCGCAGGAGCACATGGGCCGCTTCGCGTTCAGCCGCTCGTGGATGGCGCGCAAGGGCGTGAAGCCGGTGCATGCGCGCATCGTCCATGCGCGCGGCGATTCGATGGCCGACAAGATCAACAACGGAGACATCCTGCTGGTCGACACCGCCACCAAGTCGCTCGACCAGGACGGCGTGTACGTCATACAGCTCGACGGACACGACTACGTGAAGGTGCTGCAGCGCGACTTCTCCACCGGCGGGTTGCAGATCATCAGCTACAACCCCGCGTACAAGCCGCAGGTGCTGAGCGCCGAGCAGGCCGCGGAACTGCACATCAGCGGCCGCGTCGTCTGGCACGGCGGCGAAATCTGACGCGCCGGCAGAAATGAACAAAGGGGCCGGCTCATGTCGGCCTCAGTCGTTTGACCCCTTCGCCCGACCATTCGGGTCATGGGCAACGACATCTCTCGAACACTCTTTCAGCGACAGCAAACACGCCAGCGCGGCCAGGCGCCGCGCCAGTTGCTGGCCGCGCTCGCACTGAGCGCGGCGGGGCTGATCGGCATCGTCGCGCGCGAGGGCTACAGCGACAAGGCCTACCCCGACCCGGTGCACGGCACGGCCGTGCCCACCATCGGCTTCGGCACGACCGGCGGCGTGCGCATGGGCGACACCACCACGCCCGTGCCCGCGCTGCAGCGCGCGTTGCGCGACGTGCAGACCTACGAGGGCGAGCTCAAGCAATGCGTGAAGGTGCCGCTGCACCAGTACGAGTACGACGCGTACGTGAGCCTCGCCTACAACATCGGCGCCTTCAACTTCTGCACCGGCGGCCAGAAGGGCCGCACCTCGGTGCTCGTGCAGCGCCTCAACGCGGGTGACTACGCGGGCGCGTGCAACGCCATCCTCGGCTGGAAGTACGTGGGCAAGACCGATTGCTCGGCGCCCGGCAACAAGACCTGCGCGGGCATCTGGAAAGACCGCCTCAAGCTGCATGCGCAGTGCATGGGGAGCGACGCGCCATGAGCCTCACAGCCAGGGCCTGGGCAGGCTTCGTTGCGGCGTTGCTGCTCGCCGCCTGCGCTTTCGCGATCCACGGCGCCGGCCGCATGCAGGAGCGCGCTGCCTGGCAGCAGAAGGAAGCGCAGCGCGCCACGCAGCTCGCGCAAGACCTGCAGGCCGAGTACGAGCGCGGCCGCGCCGCCTCGGCGAAGTACCAGCTCGGCGCGAGTGCCCTGCAGGCCAGCTACCTCTCTCTCGAAGGCCCGACCCATGAACTACGTCAGCGCGTTTCTCTCGTCCTTCCTCCTGCAGTTCCTGATCGCCGCGCCCGGCAGCCCTCTTGCGCTGCGCCGGCTGCGGCGCCCGAACCGCATGCCGACGCCGCGCCGCCTGGTGACACACAGCGCGACGGTGTCGATGGCCCTCATCGCCTCAGCCTTGCTGCTGTCTGGATGTGGAACAGCGCCCTCGCGGGCACCGACGTACCCGCGGGCGCCTGCGGACTTGCTGACACCTCCGTCGAAGCCTGTGCTGCTGATTCCGGCCTCACCGTCGACGACGCCTGGACCAACCACGACATCAATGCCCGCTCATGCGCGGCGGACCGGTTCCGGTACCGCGCGCTGATCGAGTTCCTTACAGAAAGACCCGCCCCATGAGCGAAATCCACGCACGCACGCAGGAGCTGTTGCTGCTCGGCCAGATCCACGGCCTGGTGCAGGCCCTGAAGGACGGACAGGACCGGCAGAACCGCCGCATGGACGGCTTCGACACGCGCTTCGACGCGCTCGACGGCCGGCTGCGCACGGTCGAGCAGCGCGCCGCCGTGTTCGGCGCCGCATCGGGCGGCGCGATGGCCATCGGCACGGCGCTGCTCGCGGAGGCCGTCAAGCAGTGGTTCCGCAACGGACCTGGCGGCAACTGATGGATGACGGATGCACGGGGACGGCGAATGTCGGCCTCAGCCATTCGGGTCTTCGCCGCGACAGTTCATACACCAACCCATCAACACCCAACGGAGCCCAGGCATGAGCCGTCTCGACACCCTTCGCAGCGCCATCGTGCAGACGCTGAACACCGCGCCACAGGTCGGCCGCGTCCATGACCGCGAACGCTCCCTGGCCGACGAAGCAGCGCTGCGCGCGCTCTTCCTGTACGACCTGCCGGGCGGCGGCCAGCAACTGCGCGGCTGGTGGCTGCGCCGCACAGCCACCGAAGAGCGCAGCGTCAACGCCGCCGGCCGCGCGATGAGCGTGGACACCTGGACCGTGCACGGCCTGCTCGCATTCGACGACGCCGCTGCTTCGGAGCATGTGTTCGACGCACTCGTCGAAGACATCCGCGACGCCGTGCGCGCCGACCCCACCTTCGGCGGCGCATGCGCCGCCGGACCGCTCACCGACGACAAGCGCACCGACGGCGTGCAGGTCGACGGCACCGGCCTTGTCACTTTCTGCGGAGTGCGCTGTCACGGCGTCGCGCTGCAGCTGCGGACCTGGCGCTACCTCTGACTGCACGCAGGCAGATCTTTCCTTTTCTCGACAACCCAACCCAACCAACCAACGGAGAACGCCGACATGGCAAAACTCATGCGCAAGATGGCCATCCTGGCCAAGGCTGAAACGGTACGCAGCACCGACGCGGTGCCCACGGGCGCGGCCAACGCGATCCTGGTCAGCGAAGTCACGCTGACCCCCATCGAAGGCGACGTCGTCCAGCGCGACAACGTGCGCCCGTACTTCGGCTCGCGCGGCTCCGTGCTGGTCACGCAGTACAGCAAGATCGCCTTCTCGGTCGAGATCGCCGGCGTTGCGGCGGCGGGCGACGTGCCCGGCTACGCAGCGCTGATGCGCGGCTGCGCCATCGCCGTCACCACGGCCGCCGGCGTCAGCACCACCTTCGCGCCGGCCACGGACGCGCTGGAGTCGCTCACCATCTACGGCAACGTCGACGGCACCGTCTACAAGATGACCGACGCGCACGGCAACGTGAAGGCCACCATCAATGCCAAGGGCATTCCGAAGTGGCAGTTCGAGTTCACCGGCCTGTTCGTGCCCGCCGAAGACGCGCCGCTGCCTGTGGCCGACTACACCAAGTTCATGGACCCGCTGGGCGTGAACAAGGCCAACACCACGCTCACGCTCGACGGCCTCGGCGTGGCCGCCAACGCCTTCGCCTTCGACGCCGGCAACACCGTCGTCAAGCGCGACCTGATGACCGTCGATGCCGTGGACATCACGGCGCGCGTGTCGACCGGCTCGGTCACCTTCGAGAACACCTCGGTCGCCACCAAGGACTGGATCGGCATGGCGCGCGCGAGCCAGCGCGTGAACCTGGCGCTCAAGCACGGCCAGGGCGCGACCAACGTCGTCGAGTTCCTGTCGCCGCGCGCGCAGATCGGCAAGCCGACCTTCAGCGACGTCGACGGCGTGCAGATGATCACCGTGCCGCTCGAGTTCGTGCCCACCGGCGCGGGCAACGACGAGTGGTTGATCGTCGTGCGCTGAGCATCACCGGCACCACCACTCCACAAAGGAACACACAGAGATGCCCCAGAAACTCAAGATCGCAGTCAAGCCGACCTTCGTCGCGCCGGTGCTGATGCGCGTACCCGGCGACAGCCAGGTCGAGGAAGTGCGCTTCAGCGCCGTCTTCAAGCGCCTGACCAAGTCCGACAACGACATCCTGCAGAAGCGCCTGGACGGCCGCGACCTGACCGACAGGGAACTGCTCGACATGGTGCTGGCCGACTGGAAGGGCCTGGAAGGCGATGACGGCGCGCCCTTCATCTGCACCGCGGAGAACCGCGCGGCGGCGGTGGAGGAATGGCCGTCCTTCGAGGCTGCCATTGCCTACAGCTACTTCGAGCATGCCTACCCGGCCGCGGTAAAAAACTGAGAGGCGCCGCGCGCCTTGTGCTCGGAGCAGAGCATCGCGTCCACGACGAGCTGGACGACGATCTCCGAAGCCAGTGCGCGTCGCTCGGTCTCGACCCGACCCGGCTCGTCTCTTCGACGGCCAACGGCGGCGGCCCGCCACCCTTCGAGCTATGGCCCGAACACCAGGAAGCATTCGAGGTGTTCCATGCCTGCCGAACGCAGTGGCGGGTCGTCGCGGGTGCGGCAGGCGCGTGGTTCCAGGGGCTCGACTTCGGCGCCGTCGACGTCGCCATGAAGCGCCTGGGCATTCCACGCGCACGCCAGCGCGAGGTGTTCCTGCAACTGCAGGTGATGGAAGACGAAGGCATCGCGGTGCTGAACGTCTAGCGGCATCGCAGGCCCCTGCGGCCATCGAAGAAGCATGGGGCCGGCAGATGTCGGCCTCATTTTTTTCTTAGCTCAAACGGACCATACAGACATGGCTGCAACACAACAACTATCGATTCAGATGTCGGTGAACGCTTCGTCGATGAAGGCGGACCTGGCCGAGGTCTTGAGCGAATTTTCAAAGTTCGTCGACAGGATATCGAGCGGCGCCAGCAAGGCCGAAGAGGCCAAAGCAAAGGCGGCGGCTTCCGCCAAGGAGGTTGCTTCTTCTGTTCAAAGCCTGTTCTCCAGCATCCAGGGCGGGCAGTCACCCTTGACCTCGCTGGTGGGTGAGGGGGCGAAGCTCATTTCTTCTTTCGGCGGCATCGGTCCAGCAGCGGGTGCCGTGGGAGGCTACATCAGGGGCTTGGTGTCGCCTCTCAATCTGGCGACGCAGGCTGTCCTCACGTTGACCGAGGCTTATGTCCAAGGCAGCAAGGAGGCTGCCGGATACGCCAACGCAAGAATTCTGTCCGGCAACTATGCGGGTCAAACGAACGACAGCCTTCAGGCAAGAGCCGTGGAGATCGCCGGAACGAAGGGCACGCAGTCATCGGCCGCAGAAGCCCTCACGGCCGCAGTCGGTACTGGCAGGGTAGGCAGCCAGGTCCTGAGTGACGTTGCTGGTGCAACTTCGGAAATGAACCGTGTGCTGGGAACATCGGTCAGCGAAGCCACGGAGCACTTCGTCAAGCTTGCCGATGCGCCTTCCAAGGCATCCGCCCAGCTCAACGAGGCGTATCACTACCTGAGCGCGAGCACCTACGACCGAATCAAGGCACTCGAAGACCAGGGCCGCAAGGAAGACGCCACTGCGCTTGCGCAGAAGTCATTCGCCGATGCCATGAGCCAGCGCACACAGCAGGTGGTCGGCAATCTCGGCACCATGGACCGTGCCTGGATGGCCATCATCGGCACCATCAATCGCGCAGGGGATGCCATTCGCAACATCGGCCGTGCCGAGCCGATGCAAAAGAAAATCGATGAGGTCTCGGAGAAGATCGAGCGCTATCGCAAGCGTTACGGGGATGACAACGGTGGGTTTGCAGAAACCGCCGGTGGTGCTGTTGTGGGAGCGCCCAGAAAAAACAATCTGGAAACTCTGAGGCTGAACCAGTCTTACCTGCAGGAAGAACTTCGCCTGAAGAATAGAGATGCCACGTCTCAGTCGGAACGCGCGCTCGTCGAACAGAAGGGCATCAAGGCCAGCGATACGTTGACTGAGCTGCGTGGCCGGTTCAACAAGAAAGACGAAGCAGCTGCTGCCGTCGATCTCTACAAGAAGAGCATCCTCGACTCCAAGGCGGCGAGCCGGCCGGTGCCCACTGCCGCCGAGCAGGAAAAGGAGATCGAGGCGCTCAGGAAGTCCTTCGCCCCCAAGGGCGGCACCGGCGGGATTGATCGCGCCGAAGACGAAGGGGTCCGCATTCGGCTGGAGGCCGTGCGCGAGGAATACAACGCCAAGGCGAGAGAGACGGCCGAGGGTCTGAAGAAGATCGACAGCCTTCGCAAGCGGGACCTCCTGACCGACTACGACGTCGTTCGCAGCAAGCGAGATCTTCGTCTCAAGGACCTGAAGGATCAGGAAGACCTAGTTCAGGAAGAGCTACGAATCCTCGGTTCAAAAAAGGGGTCAGCCCTCGCGCGACAGAAGCTGGAAAACCAATCCAGAGTCCTTGGTGACCAGCGTCGTTCCGTTGACAGTGATGCCGAAAACACCTTCGCGGAGCTGGACGCGGCATCTCAGAACTCGGTGCTCAAGACATCGCAGCAGGCCACGGAAAAGCTCCGCGAGCAAGTCCGTGCGCAGGAAGAACAGAACGCGGTGTTCGGCCTCACCAAGGAGGCTGTGCAGCAACTGAACATCGAGCAGACCCAACGCCAGATCAACGACCTTGAGGCGACGAACAACGTCATTCCCGGCTATGTCCAGTCCCTGTACGACCGCTTGCAGGCAGAAAAGGACCTTTTGAAGGTGACCCAAGCCGGCGATCGACTGAAGACCGAGAGCGAAAAGAAGAAGAAAGACGAGGACAAGGACAAGGACCGCTCCAAGAAGCTCTCTGACGACATCGGTGGTGTGTTCCGCGATGGGTTCGTGAATCTCCTGGATGGCGGCGGCAAAGATGCCATCGACAAGATGGGCGAAGCGCTCAAGAAGAAGCTCGCCGCGTCGGTGGCCGATGCGCTGTACGACGCTTCGGTGAAGCCGGCTGTCGAGGCGTTCTCCGGATGGCTCTCCGGTGCGATGAAGGGGATTTTTTCGGGAAGTAGCAGCGGCGGCACGGCCTCGGGTTCCAGCTCCGGCGGAAGCTGGATCGGCAGTGCAGTGAGCACCGTGCTCGGCTTCTTCGGCGTGAAGAGCGCCAACGGCAACGTCTTCTCGTCCCCCGGCCTGCACGCTTATGCCAACAGCGTGGTCGGCCAGCCCACGTTCTTCCCGTTCGCGAACGGCATCGGCCTCATGGGCGAAGCCGGGCCCGAAGCAATCATGCCGCTGCGCCGTGGCTCCGACGGCCGCCTCGGCGTGAGCGCGCCGGGCGGTGCGAATGGCTCGCCGACGATCCAGTTCGCGCCCTCCAACGTCTTCCACATCGACGCCCGTTCCGATCGCGGCGCGGTGATGGCCGACATGCAACGCCTGCTCGCGGAGAACAACCGCGGCCAGATGGAACAACTCAAGCGCGTGAAGGTGCTCCCCCAATGACCATCGTGACACTCCCGTCCGATCTGCCGGTGAAGCGGCAGGACTTCGGCCTCCAGGTCTTCGACCTGACTTTCAGCAACAGCGAATCGGGATCGATGCAGGTGGCCGTGCTCGGGCCCGCGCGCCGCACCTGCACGCTCGTGAGCGAGGAGCGCATTCCGCTGATGCGCGAGGCTGCCGCCTGGCGCGCCCTGGTGCATTCGATGCGCGGCCAGGTCAATGTGCTGGCCGTGCACGACATGCTGCAGCCTGTGCCGCGAGGCACCGCGCGCGGTGTATGGACGGCGGTCGCTGCCGCCGCAGGCTCGTCGGAGCTGACGATCCGCATGGGTGCCACCGAGGCCGGCAAGACCCTGCTGCAGGGCGACTGGATCGGCGTCAACCAGGCGTCGAACCACCGGCAGATGCTGCACGTGCAGGCCGACGCGGTGGCCGACGCGGCCGGCGTGATCTTGGTGCGCTTCGAGCCCGTGCTGCGCACGCCCGTGGTGGCCGGCAGCGCGGTCGTGTGGGACCGCCCGACCTGCCTGATGCGGCGGGTCGACACCAAGACTACCTGGGCTTCGGAGTCGCGCACGCAGGGCGGCTTCAGCCTGGACCTGATGGAGTCGTGGGAACAATGACCATCCAGACCAGCTCCGGCTTTCAAGCGGCCGCGCGCTCGCAGACGTACGGCCAGCTGGCCCTCGTCGAGCTCAAGCTGCGAAGCGGCACCGCGCGCTTCACCAACTGGCCGTTGTCCCTCCAGGTAATGGGCGAGACGTGGCAGGGCGTGGGCAACCTCGGCTCCATCGGCGAGCTTCACGAAAGCGAAGACGGCGCCGCCGAGAAACTGACGCTCACGCTGTCGCCCGTCGACATCGGTACGCGTGCGCTCGCACTGGGCGACCCGAGCGAATACCAGGACCGCGGCGTGCGCGTGTGGATCGCATTGCTCGATGCCGCCACGCTGCAGATCAGCGGCGAGCCGGTGTTGCGCTTCGCGGGCGTGATGGACCAGATGAAGATCGAGCGCGACGGCTCCACCGCAAAGATCGCGATGGACTGCCGCACCGCGTCTTACGACGTGCGTTCCAACCCCGCGTCCCTGCGCACCAACGATGCCCAGCACCAGGTCAAGCACCCTGGCGAGCGCGGCTTCGAATACCTGAATTCCATGATCGGGTCGCCCACCGTGTGGGTCAACAAGTACCTGCAGATGGCACTGAACTACTGGGCCCGGGCACGAGGCAAATGACCATGAAGAACCTGGACGATTTCATCTCGGTGCGAAGAAACGCACCCTTCGAATATTTCCGGCACGACTGCGCGCACATCGCGGCCGACTGGGTCATCGAGCGCACGGGCAAGGACCCGCTCGCGGACCTGCGTGCACCCGATGCGCCCATCGGAAGAAAACACCTGCTGGCCACCTTGCGCGCGGTGCGCGCGGCTGGGGGCTTCCTGTCGGCCGCTACGGCACGGCTCGGCCCGCCGTTGCCGGGAACGATGGCGCAGCGCGGCGACGTGGTGCTGGCCCGTAGCGGCGGCAAGGTCGGGCGCGTGTCGGGCTACAGCTTCGGGATCTGCACGGGATCGCACATTGCCGCGCCGGCGGCCGACCGGCTCGTGTTCTTGCCACTTACCGCGGGGGTTGCCACATGGCGCGTCTGATTCGTTTCGCTCTTGTCCTGGGCGCCCTGCTGGGGATTTGCACCGCCGCGATGGCGGACCCCGTTTCGATTCTGAGCGCGATCGGCACTGCCGTGGGAGCGACCACGTCGGCAGTTGCCGTGGGCGGCATGATCGTCTCGACGGCGCTCTCCATCGTGGCCAGCGCCTACGGCAACATGCAGGCCAAGAAGCAGGCCAAGGCCGCAGCGGCCCGCAAGCTCGCCGAAGACGTCGCGAACATCAAGGAGCGCACCACCACGATCATCGCGTCCGATGCGCCGCACACCGTGATCTACGGTGAGCCCGCACCGGTCGGCGGTGCGGTGGTGGCGGTGCTTACCGGCGGCGAGTACAGCCACCTGAAGCATGTCGTGATGGTGCTGGCCGCGCATCCGTGCGAAGCCGTGACCGACATCCAGATCGAAGGCGTTTCGCTCGGCGCGCTCGATGCGAACGGCTACTCGTCGAACCCGGAATTCATCGTCACGGACTCGGAGGCGATCGGCGGCGTGCCCGGGGTCAACGTGCAGATCCACCTGTCGCCCGACGGTGTCGACACGGCCGATGCGTACATGCGTGCCAACCTCGATCCGTGGCCCGCCAGCAGGGGCTTGTGGACCGAAGCCCACAAGCTCAGCGGCTACACGTACATCGTCGTCACGCTCAACCTCTTCGTCGAGCGCTTCCAGGGCGGCCTGCCGGCCATCACCGCGAACGTGAAGGGCAAGAAGGTCTACGACCCGCGCACCGGCGCAACTGCGTACAGCCGCAACCCCGCGCTGTGCCTGGCCGACTTCCTGCGCTCGGAGGAGGGCTACCTCGCGTCCAACGACCAGATTGACCAGAACGCGCTGATCGTTGCAGCCAACGCCTGCGACACGCCGATCTACAACCTCGGCACGGCCGTTGCCGACAGGGCCAACTACGGCGGCAGCGCCGCTCGCTACACCTGCGACGGCATGTTCCGCTCCGACCAGGACCGCGACAGCACGCGCCAGCAGCTCGAAGACACGATGGCCGGCTACAGCCTCGAGTCGGGCGGTGTCTGGCGCATCCTGGCTGGCGCATGGACCACCCCCGTCCTCGCGATGACCGACGACGACCTGCTGGCGCCCATGACCGTGGTGCAGACCTGCAACCCCGGCACCGCGCGCTACAACGGCGCCAGGGGTACCTACGTCAACCTCACGCGCAACGGCGTGTCGGAAGACTTCAAGCAGTACCAGAACGCCGTCTTCCGCGAGAGCGACCAGAAGGACAAGTTCCTCGACCTCGTGCTGCCGTTCACCACGGCCCATGCGCGCACGCACCAGATCTCGCGCGTGCTGGTGGAGCAGAGCCGCGGCGGCTTCGTGCTGCAGATCCATCCGAAGATGCTGGCGTGGCACCTGCAGCCGGGCGACCGCATCGTGCTCACGAGCGCGCTCTACGGCTTTGCCAACAAGCCGTTCCGCGTGCAGGACTGGAGCTATTCGATGAGCTCGCCGCTCTCGTTCCAGGTCATCGAGGACGAAGAGGCCTTCTACGACACCGCCGACGAGGTGCTGCGCGACCCGTCGCCCAACACCAACCTGCCGAACCCGTTCCTGCTGCCGCAGCCGCCGCTCGACCTGCAGGTGCGCAGCGGCCAGGAGCAGATGGTGCAGCAGGGCGGCACGCTGGTGATCCGTGCGCGCGTGAGCTGGTCGGCGTCGGTTGACGACGCGGTATTGCGCGGCGGCAACGTGCAGGTGCAGTGGCGCACGACCACGCCAGTGGGCGACTGGCAGAGCGCCACGCTGCCGGGCACGGCCACCGAGACCTTCCTCCTCGGCCTGGAGGTACACGGCGAGTACCAGGTGCGCGTGCGTTTCATGACGGCCTACGCTTCGAGCTACTGGACGATGGTGACGCACACGCTGCAGGGCGCGAGCGTGAAGCCGGGCGACGTCGAGGGACTGAGCCTTGCCGTGGAGCCGACCGGCGTGGTGGCACGCTGGTCGGCCCCGACGGGCATCGACCTGCTCGAATGGGGCGCGACGCGGATCTTCATCGGACCGACCTTCGAGACGGCGGTGGAGCGATGGACCGGCAAGGCCCTGAACGCCAACATCGGCTGGCTGCCTGCAGGGACAGTGAAGGTGTGGGCGCAGCACGGCAATACGCAGGGGGTCTGGGGCATTCCGATCTCCGCGACGATCGAGATCGCCCGTCCGGCGCAGCCGATCGTGCGCGGAGAGGTCTGGGGCGCGCAGATCGAGCTGGCCTGGCAGGCGTGCGGCACGACCCAGCCGATCTCCGCATACATCGTCAAGGTGGGGCCGACGCTGGCCGAGGCGGTGGAGATCGGTCATACGGGTTCGCTCAACTTCGTGCGGACCGAGCCTGTGGCGGCCACGCGGATCTACTGGGTCGCCGCATTCGACATCGGTGGCAATGCCAGTGACGCGGGGTATATCCAGCTTGCCTCGCTGCCTTCGATCGACGATGCGATCAAGGAGCTGCAGGAGGGGCTCGACGAGCAGGTCGCCGATCTGTTGAACGTCAACTCCGGCATCAGCGAGCGCCTGATCGACGAGGCCATCGAGCGCGGGACTGCGATCACGCATGTCGAGAAAGTGATGACCGATACGGCGGAGCAGCTGGCGCAGCGCATCGACACCGTCTCGGCCCGCGCGGTCGGCTATGTGCGCGCCAACCTGGTTTTCAACGGCGGGTTCGAGTTCGACCTGGACAGATGGGAGTTGCAGGACAACGCCTGGGAGGTGGTGGAGGACGACTGGGGCACCTCGGCGCGGCTTCATGCGGTGGCGCCTGCAAGCGGACGGCTCGTCAGTGCCAGCTTCCCGGTCAAGCCCGGCAGCTGGTACGCAGCTTCGGGCGACTCGATGTTCCAGAGCGACGTAGGCCAGAGCGGATTCGCGCTCGAGTTCTTCGATGCGAGCGGCAACTCGCTGGACATCACGGACACGCTCAATGAAGGGCGGCACGGCTTCATGAACGAGCAGCTTCGCCGCAACGAGTTCGCGGTGGAAGCGATTGCGCCGGCCGCCGCGGTCAAGGGCAAGGCAGTGTTCCTGTGGAACGGCTACGCCGCAGGCGGGGGCATGGGCGTGCGTTTCGTGAAGGTGGAGCAGGGCCGCTTCCCGGTCACGCCGTACACGTCGGAAACCAGCGACCGCGGCGCGGTGGCGGCCATCCGCGAGGAAGTGGTGGCCCGTGCGGCCGCCGATGCGGCGGAAGCTGCGGCCCGCACGACGCTGGCCGTGCGCGTGAACGGCGCCGAGGCGGCCATCGACCAGGAAGCCCAGGTGCGCGCCGACGAGACCGGCCGACTGTCCGCCAAGTGGGGCCTGAAGGTGGTGGCCGGCAACAAGGTCGCGGGCGTGCTGCTCAACAACGACGGGCAGGAGAGCAACTTCACCGTGCTGGTCGACCGGTTCGCGATAGCGCAGCAGGCGGCCGGTGGCGCCACGAAGTACCCCTTCGTGGTGGGTTCGGTGGGTGGTTCGCCGACCGTCGGCATCGATGGCACGCTGGTCGTGGACGGCTCGATCCTGGCGCGTGCGATCAGTGTCGACCGGCTGTCGGCGATCACGTCCCGGCTGGGCTACGTGACCGCGGGCCAGGTGGACATCTCGGGCGACGGCGTGGGCGGCTGGGGTTATCTGCGCAGCGCCAACAAGTGGTTCAACGATGGCAGCTGGGGATGGATTCTTGCGCGCCACACGGGCGGTGACACCTTCGTCGACATGACCTGCAACGGCATGGGCCTGCAGATGCAGAACGCCACGGGGCGGTTCCGGCTGTGGGGGCCCGGGTTCAACCTGCAGAACGAAGGCTTGACGATCAATCAGGTCGACGTCATCGATACGTTGAATCTGCGTGGGCAGGCTGTGACGGTGCCGTCTTTCGTGTCAGCTCCGGGTTCGCACATTGCTCAGCTCAGGCACGTCGTGCCGGGCAGTGTGCCGCTGGACACCTTCATTCTGGGCTCGGTGTTCGTGATGCAGACGAGTTTCGTCTCTCTCACGGTCGACGGCGTGCCGGCCTGGACCGGTGCTGGCATTGCGGGCAGCACTGTGACGGGTGGCGTTCAGGTGCCGTTGAGTCCTGGCGCGCACACGATCGTTTTTGCCTCGCTTGGCCCTCCCGGTAGTGCCGGGTCTGCCGGGTCTTCCATCTATGCGCTGTCCACGCGCCGCTGAACCATGCCTCACTTCACTGTCTACAACACCCGCACCGGCGAGATCCGTTGCACCGGCACGCAGGCCACCGTCGAGTGGTGCCACGCGCAGGCCGATCCCGGCGAGTCTGTCTACCTCGGGCACGCGGCGCCCGGTACCTTCATCCGCAACGGCGTGCCCGAGCCGTTGCCGCAGCGGCCGAGCGAGCACCACGTCTTCGATTGGGCGGCACACGCCTGGCGCGATCCGCGCACGCCCGACGACCTGCGGCGGCAGCTCAAGGCCGAGCTTGCCGACGAACGCTGGCGCATCGAGACCGGTGGCCTGACGCTCGTCGGCGGCCTGCGCATCAAGACCGGCCGCGAAGACCGCGCGACCTTTGCCGAGTCGCTTGCCGACATGGAGGCGCGCGGGCTCGATCGCATCGACTTCAAGGCGGCCGAAGGCTTCGTCACGCTCACGCGGGAAGAAGCGCTGGCCATTGCGCGTGCCGTCGCCGAACACGTGCAGCGCTGCTTCGGCGCCGAGCGGGCGGCGCATGTGTTCATCGACGGACTTCGCGACACCGACATCCCGGCCAGCTGCAGCCTGGCCGACTTCATGGGCGACCAGCCCGTCAACCCTTCGCTTGCATAACCAACTCAACCCCAGGAGCTCCCAATGGCTTATTCACCCGCATCTGCCAACGCCTTCATCAAGCTGATTCTTCTCGGCACGCCCATCACGGGCCTCGCCGACAACGCCTCGGTGAACCCGTCGACAGACCTCTACATCAGCCTTCTCACCGCCGCCCCGGGCGCCGGCGCCAACCAGAGCACGAACGAGCTCGTGTACCCGGGCTATGCCCGCATGGCGGTACCGCGCAGCCCGGCCGGCTGGTCGGTGATCGGCAACGAGGCCTTCCTCGTCAACGCGCTGGAATTCCTGGAAGTGGCCGGCACCGCCACAGGCACGGCCACGCACCTGGGCATCGGCACCGCGGCGGCCGGCGGCGGCCTGCTGCTGCTGCACGGCGCGCTGACGCCCGTCATCCCGATCCAGGCCGGCGTGGTGCCGCGCCTCAAGACGTCGACCAAGGTCGCGTTCCTCACGGTCTGAACGGCACAGCGCGATGGCACACAAAACCGCCGACCGCATCCTGGAGTCCAGCAGCTCCGTGGGACTGGGCGCCTTTGTGCTGGGGGGCGCTGTCGATGCATATCGGCCGTTCTCCGCAGCTGGCATGGCAGAGGGAGACACCTGCCACTACATGATCAACGCGGTCGACTCCGTCGGCCGCCCAACCGGCCTGTTCGAACTCGGCCGGGCCACGATGACCGATGGCGCGCTTGCGCGCACGCTGGTCATCGCATCGAGCAACGACGGCGCGAAGGTCGACTTTCCCGAGGGGCCGAAGCAGATCGGGTTGACCATCCTGTCGGCATCGACCGAGCAGCTCAAGGCCGATTGGCAGGAAGCCCTCGGCCTCGACCAGACGGGCATGGTGTGCTACTTCGCGCAGGCCACGCCGCCTGCGGGCTACCTCAAGCGCAACGGCGCCGCGGTCTCGCGCACGACGTATGCGCGGCTTTTCGCGAAGATCGGCACGACGTACGGCGCGGGCGATGGCTCGACCACGTTCAACCTGCCTGACGGGCGTGGCGTGTTCGACCGCGGTCTGGACGATGGGCGAGGATTCGATCCTGGCCGCACGCTGGGGTCCTACCAGGACAGCGCGAATCTGTCGCACGCGCATGGTGTGGTGGATCCGGGGCATGCGCATGCGATCACGGATCCTTCGCATGCGCATGGTGTCTATGACCCAGGGCACTCGCACGGTGCATGGACAGATGCTCAGGGCCATCACGCGCACGGATACGTCACACCGCAGTTATCGGGCGTCGGTTCGTATGCCGCAGGGGTATTCGGACGGCTGGTCGATGGTGATGTGGGCAAGGGCACCGACGGGGCGGGCAGTCACGCCCACAACGTCGGCGTCGGCGGCTCCGGCACGGGCATCAGCATCTACGGTGCCGGCACCGGCATCGTCATCAAGACCGGCCCCACCGGCATCTCGCTGAACACCAGCGGCGACACCGAAGCCCGCCCACGCAACAACGCGTACCTCGCGTGCATCAAGTACTGAACATGAAAACCAAGACCGTCTATTCATTCGGCCCCGACCGGCTCTACATCGGCCCTGTCGAGCTCGACGAGAGCGATCTCTCGCCGGCCGACGAGGGCGAGGTCTGGCTCGTCCCCGGCAATTGCCTGGTGGCGGAGCCGCCGCCGCCCGTCGAAGGCAAGCGCTATTTCGCGGCGGCCAACGGCATGTGGATTGCCGAGGACATCCCCGCGCCGGAGCCGCTTCCCGAGCCACCCGTGACGCCGGAACCGGAAGCGCCAGGCAGCGAGCCGCCAGTGACGCCCGAACCGCATGTGCCGACCCTCGAGGAGCGTGCCGCTACCTTGCGCAGCGAAGTGCAGAAGCACCTCGATGCCACTGCCGTCGCCTATGGCTTCGACGACATCAGGACCGCCGTCACCTATGCCGACGAGCCGGCCGTTCCGCGCTTTCAGGCGCAGGGGCGCGCCTTTCGCGCGTGGCGCTCGCTGGTATGGGACTTCTGCTATTCGCTGCAGGACAAGGTCGCGGCCGGCCAGGTCGACGAGCCGACCCTGGAGCAGCTCCTGCAGATGCTGCCGGTGTGCGATTTCCTCGCGTTCCAGCCGGCTCCCGATCAGGAGCCGCCGTCGTCCTCTGAAACCCCGGCGGAGTAGCACCGATGTTCGGCGCATTGACCTTCGGAGCATCGACTTTCGGCGCCAAGCCGTTCTCGGGTGCGCTCGTCTTCGAGGTGGCAGGACTTCTGGCCGCGAGTACTGACGTGGAAGGCGGCGGTGCCGCACGGGCTTCTTCTGCCGGTTCGATCGAGCTGAATGCCGAGGCCAAGGCGGGCCTGATCGCGTTGCGCAGTGCCGCCGGGGTGGCGACGCAGGGTGCCCCGCTTGGCGGACAGAGTTCGATCGTGTCCAACGTCTACGGGCTCGTGTCGCAGTCGGCACCGCTGATGGGCGTGGGATCCGCAGTCATTTCCTCCGAAGCCACTGTCGAGGCATCGTCCGAATTCCTGGGATACCGCCTGCGAGCCTACGACCAGCTGTTCCCCGCCAACGTGGCGAACGGCGACGTCGTGCAGATTGGCCCGCGACTGTACGAATGGCTCGCAAACGCTGGCCGCTGGCGTCCGGCGGGCCCTGCCCCCTGAGACCTTGATTGACGCAGGGCGAAGCCCCGGGACGGTGCACACGCATCGCTCCGGGGCTTTTTCGTGGCCGTTTCATTGCTGCTGCGTCACCTGGGCAAGAAGAGGTCAGCGTCGAAGATGAGTATGATTCTCATTATCCGATATCTCTTTTTTCCATGAATCCCCGAACGCCCTCGCCCGCCGTCCGGCGCACGTCGTGAGCTCCAGCCTTCGTTACCGCCTCGGCGTGGCCGCCCGCGCCATAGCCGCCATCCTCGGCGGCTACGGCGTGGCCGCCCTGTCTTCCATCGTGCTCGCTCTGTGCCTGCCCTTCTTCTTCGGCATGGCGCGCAGCGAAGCCACGATGATCGGTCTGCTCGCTTCCTTCGCGGTCTTCGCGCTTGCCGTGATGTGGGTCTTCGCGGCGCGCACTGCGCTGCGTGCCTGGTCCGGCCTTGCCATCGCTGCCGGGTCGCTCGGCGCGCTGCTGCTCGTCCTCCTGCGGTTCACCGGAGGCGCAGCAGCATGAAGGAAGGTTTCCGCCAGTCGATGGCCTGGCTGCACACCTGGTCGGGCCTTCTGGTCGGCTGGGTGCTGTTCATGGTCTTCGCGGCCGGCACGGCGTCGTATTTCAAGGACGAGATCACGTTCTGGATGAAGCCCGAACTGCACGCTGCCGCGCAGCCCACCGTGCCGCCGGCTCGCGCCGTCGAAAGCGCCGTGGCCTACCTGCAGCAGCGCGGCGCCGACAGCCCGCGCTGGTTCATCAACCTGCCGAACGAGCGCCAGCCGTCGACCGACGTACTCTGGCTCGCGGCGCCCCCGCCGGCCTCTGCCGCCACCGCCGCGCCCGACGACAAGAACAAGAAGCCGCCGCGCCGCCGCTTCGACCGCGCATCGCTCGACCCGGCCACCGGCGAACCGGTCACCGCGCCGCGCACCACGCGCGGCGGCGAGTTCTTCTACCGCCTGCATTTCGACCTGCACTACATGCCCGCGCTGTGGGCGCGCTGGATCGTGGGCTTCTGCGCGATGTTCATGCTGGTGGCGATCTTCAGCGGCATCGTCACGCACAAGCGCATCTTCAAGGACTTCTTCACCTTCCGCCCGAAGAAGGGCCAGCGATCATGGCTCGACGCGCACAACGCGACGGCCGTGCTCGCGCTGCCCTATCACCTGATGATCACGTACACGGGCCTCGTCACGCTGATGTTCCTGTACATGCCGTGGGCGCCACAGGTGGCCTACAAGGACCGCGGCGGCGAGCAGGCTTTCTTCTCCGAAGTCTTCCCCGGCGGTGGCCGCGACCAGTTCAAGGCCTCGGGCAACAGGGTGCCGCTGGCGCCCATCGCGCCGATGATCGCGCAGGCCTCCGCGCACTGGAACGGCGCCGCGGTGGGCCGTGTCACCGTGCACCAGCCGAACGATGCCAACGCGGTGGTCTCGCTCACGCGTGCCGAAGGGCCGCAGCTGTCTTACGACCAGCCGACGATGCAGTTCAACGGCGCGACCGGCGCGCTGATCGGCGCATTCGGCGACGTGCCCAGGCCTGCGGCCGAGACGCGCGGCGTGCTCTACGGCCTGCACATCGGGCGCTTTGCGAATCCGCTGTTGCGCGCGCTGTTCTTCCTCTCTGGCATCGCGGGCTGCCTGATGGTGGCCACGGGGCTGCTGCTGTGGGCGGTGAAGGAGCGGCAGAAGTTCGCGAAGACGCTCAAGCAGGGCGGGCGTGTCGGCTTCGGCCTGCGGCTGGTCGACGGGCTCAACCTCGGCGCCATCGCCGGGCTGCCGCTTGCGATGGCGACGTTCTTCTGGGCCAACCGCCTGCTGCCGGTCGAGATGGCCGAGCGCGGCGAGGCGGAGGTCCGCTGGTTCTTCATCGTCTGGGGCGCGGCCGCGGTGCTGGGCCTGCTGCGGCCGACGCTGCGCATGTGGCAGGCGCAACTGGCGCTCGGTGCGCTGCTGTTCGTGCTGCTGCCGGTGCTGAATGCGTTCACCGGCCCCGCGCCGCTGACGGTGAGCCTGCGCTCGGGACCCAGTGCGGTGGCTGGCTTCGATCTCGTCGCCATCGCGCTGGGCCTGGGGCTCGCGAGCGCGGTCTGGCTCGTCGAGCGAAAGCGCCGCAAGACCATCACGCAGAAGCCGGCCACGAAGACACCGGCCACGAAGACACCGCCACAAGGGCTCGCTACCTCGGGAGGCGGCCCCTGATGCATGCCTTGCTCATGGCGCTGGTGTTCACCGCTTCGCTAGCGGGCTTCTGCGCGTTGAGCCTCGCGATGGACCGCCACAGCGAAGACGTATTCGGCCGCGGCAGCACGCCGGGCCCGTGGCGGCGCTGGCTGCAACTGGGCGGTGCCGCGCTCTTGTGCCTGTCGCTGGGCGCGAGCCTGCAGGCTGCCGGCAGCGCCATCGGCTGGGTGCTCTGGCTGGGCGCGCTCACCACGACCGCGCTGACCACGGCAGGCCTGCTGAGCGCAGTGCCGAGCCGCTTTCACTGGATCGCTTCCGCGACCGCAGTGCTCGCGCTCGGCGGAACGCTGCTCTACCTGCTGCTGGGGGCGCTGCTCGCCACCTGACGACCGGCGGCGTCGCCGGGCCTCACACCGGCCGCCGCACCGAGGTACCGCCCGACAGCACGCCCTGCGTCATCGGCAGCGCCATGAAATCGTGCGGAAAACCCTTCGCAACGGCGCTGACTGCGTCGAGGCGCTGCAGCGTCTCTTCGTCGAGCACGCCGAGGTTGTCATCGAATTGCGCGAAGGTGCGCGCGCCGATGATCGGCATCACCGCCGGCCCGCTGCGCATGGTCACCTTTGCCGCGCCGCGCTACCTCAAAGGCCGCAAGCCGCCGCGCGTGCCCGAAGACCTGCGCGAGCACCGGTGCCTGAACTACCGCCTC
Organism: Variovorax sp.; assembly: GCF_965279555.1. Taxonomy (NCBI): domain Bacteria; kingdom Pseudomonadati; phylum Pseudomonadota; class Betaproteobacteria; order Burkholderiales; family Comamonadaceae; genus Variovorax; species Variovorax sp. The sequence continues at coordinate 5,265,205 of NZ_OZ257247.1, forward strand.
ACCACGGGCGGCCTCTATCGCTGGGAATATGCGCAGGACGGGCGCGTGCTGGACATCGCGCTGCCCGGCCCGCTGATCAGCAACGACAGCGAGGTGCTGCTGGCGGCTGCCCGCGCGGGTGCGGGCATCACCTCGGCCTTCGAGGGCGCGGTGCGCGAGGACTTCGAGAGCGGCCGCCTCGTGCCGCTGCTAGAGCCCTGGTGGCCCACTTTCCCGGGCTTCTACCTTTACCACCCGAGCCGCGCGCAGATGCCGCGCAAGCTGCGGGTGTTCATCGACTTCCTGCAGGCGCGGCATGCGCCGCCGCCGGTGTCGCAGCGGGCCGTCAGGCTCGCATCAGCGCCTCGATCTCGTCCGCCTTCACCGGCACGCCGCGCGAAATGAGCTCGCAGCCGGTGGCGGTGACGATCGCGTCGTCCTCGATGCGGATGCCGATGTTGTGGAACTGCTCAGGCACGCCGTCGGCCGGCCGCACGTAAATGCCAGGCTCCAGCGTCAGCACCATGCCCGGGTGCAGGATGCGGCTCGGGCGGTTCTTGATGACCTCGTTCGACAGCGGATCCTTGCGTTCGCTCACTTCGCCGACCTGCGTGGGCTCGACGTAGCTGCCGCAGTCGTGCACGTCCATGCCGAGCCAGTGGCCGGTGCGGTGCATGTAGAACTGGAAGTAGGCACGCGAGTCGATCACGTCCTGCACGCTGCCGACCTTGTCTGCGTCGAGCAGCCCCAGGTCGAGCATGCCTTGCGACAGCACCTTCACGGCCGCGTCGTGCGGGTCGTTGAAGCGGTTGCCGGCCTTGGTGGCTGCGGCCGCGGCGTCCTGGCTGGCCAGCACCAGGTCGTACAGCGCGCGCTGCGGGCCGGTGAACTTGCCGTCGGCCGGGAAGGTGCGCGTGATGTCGCTCGCGTAGCCGTCAAGCTCGCAGCCCGCGTCGATCAGCACCAGCTCGCCCTTGCGCACCGGCGCCGCATCGGCGCGGTAGTGCAGCACGCAGGCGTTGGCACCGGCCGCGACGATGGAGTAGTAGGCGGGGTACTGCGAGCCGCCGAGGCGGAATTCATGCAGCAGCTCTGCATCGAGGTGGTACTCGCGAGCGTCCTTGCCCTCGCGCAGCATGCGGGCCGACAGCTGCATCGCGCGGACGTGCGCGCGTGCGCTGATCTGCGCGGCGCGCCGCATGATGTCCTGCTCGTGCGCGTCCTTTACGAGGCGCATCTCGTCGAGCGGGCCGCACAGGTCGCGCTGCTCTTCGGGGCACAGCGCGCCGTAGCGAACGCGGGCGCGCACCGACTGCAGCCAGCCGTCGATGCGTGTCTCCAGGCCCTTGTGAATGGCGAACGGGAACCACACGGTCGAGCGGTTTTCGAGCAGCTTCGGAAGTTTCGTGTCGAGGTCGGCGGCCGAGAACGCCTCGTCGACACCGAGCGCCGCCGGCGCAGCGTCGGGGCCGAGGCGGTAGCCGTCCCAGATCTCGCGCTCCAGGTCTTTCGGGGCGCAGAACAGCGTGGCGCGGCCGTCGCCCGCCAGCACCAGCCAGGCGTTCGGTTCGGTGAAGCCCGTCAGGTAGTAGAAGTAGCTGTCGTGGCGGTAGAGGAAGTCGGTGTCGCGGTTGCGCGGGCGCTCAGGCGCGGTCGGGATGATGGCGATGCCGTCCTTGCCCAGTTGCGAGGCGAGGCGCGCGCGGCGCTCGGCGTAGATCGTGGTGGTGTCTGCTGAGGTCATCTTGGCGTGTTCAGTTGGGCAAGCCGTTCGGGGGTTCCCACATCGGTCCAGGGGCCGGTGTAGAGCTCGGCGCTCACCAGTTCATTGTCCATCGCGGCACGCAGGATCGGCGCCAATGGGGCTTTGCGGCCGGCCGGGTTGCCTTCGGGGATGTCGCAGTACGGCGGCGCGAACAGCGCGGCTCGGTACAGGCCGATGGTCGAGAAGGTGAATTTCTCGGGCGCCGTGTTGAGCGCGAGGCCGTCCGGCGAGAGGCCGAAGTCGCCCTTGGGGTTGTGCGCCGGGTTCGGCACCAGCCACAGGTGCGCGAGCTTGCCGCCCGCCATGAAGCGCTCGACCGAAGCCTGCGTGAAGGCGAAGCCGGGCGCGAACACGTCGCCGGCCGCGACCCAGAACAAGTCGCCCAGCAGCGGCAGCGCACGCACGATGCCGCCGGCGGTCTCGAGCGCGCCGCCGAAGTCGCGGCCCTCGTCGGAGTATGAAATCGATAGCGCGGCGTGCCCGTCCAGCAAGGGCTTCGCACCGAAGCGCTGTGAAACCTGCGCGCCGAGCCAGTCGGTGTTGACCACCAGCTGTGTGAAGCCGCCCGCGGCCAGCGCCTCCATCGGCCATTGCATCAGGGGCTTGCCGCGCACTTCGAGCAGGGGCTTGGGGCAGATGTCGGTCAACGGCCGCATGCGCTCGCCGCGCCCCGCGGCCAGGATCATGGCGCGGACCGAGGTCACCGCGCTCACGCCGAAACCCGTCCGCGTTGAAGCTCGTTGCGCTCGCTGTGGCGAGGCTGGAACAGCGTCACCAGGCATTCCATCAGCACATGCGCCTTGGCCGAATGGTCGCCGCTGAAATTGCAGACGTACACGTCGAGCGTCACGCCGCGTTGCTCGGGCCAGGTGTGGATGCACAGGTGCGATTCGGCCAGCAGCACCGTGGCGGTGACGCCGCCCGGCCCCTGCGGCGTGGCCGGAAAACCGTGGACCAGCCTGCCTACCGCCTGCAGCCCGGCGGCCGAGACCGCCTTGAGGCAAACCGCTCCCAGCGCGTCCCGGTCGGTAAGCCATTGAAGGCCGCATTGGCAGTCGTGGAGGTCGGCGGTGAGGTGCAGCCCATGCATGGGTGGCAACTCTAGCAGTCCGGCTGCCGCACAAGAACATCAGCAGGGTGTTCGGGCCGTATCGGCAGGCGTTCGGGCTCGCCCGGTAAAATCGCGGGTTCCCCCCTATCCCACCCACCCCTTTTCCCCCGAAAGTCCCATGCCCATGGCAAACCAAGCCCTGATGGCCAACGCGATCCGCGCGCTGGCTATGGATGCCGTTCAACAAGCGAATTCCGGACATCCGGGTGCACCGATGGGCATGGCCGACATGGCCGTCGCACTCTGGGGCGAACACCTGCGCTACAACCCCGCGAACCCGCATTGGTTCGACCGCGACCGCTTCGTGCTTTCGAACGGCCACGCCTCGATGCTGCTGTACTCGGTGCTGCACCTCACCGGCTACGACCTGCCCATCGGCGAGCTGAAGAACTTCCGCCAGCTGCACAGCAAGACCGCCGGCCACCCTGAAGTCGACGTGACCCCGGGCGTGGAAACCACCACCGGCCCGCTGGGCCAGGGCATCACCAACGCCGTGGGCTTCGCGCTGGCCGAAAAGCTGCTGTCGGCCGAGTTCAACCGCAAGGACCACGCCATCGTCGACCACCACACCTACGCCTTCCTGGGCGACGGTTGCATGATGGAAGGCATCAGCCATGAAGCCTGCGCACTCGCCGGCGCCTGGCACCTGAACAAGCTCATCGCGCTGTACGACGACAACGGCATCAGCATCGACGGCCAGGTCAAGCCCTGGTACATCGACAACGTGGCAGAGCGCTTCCACGCCTATGGCTGGCACGTGATCGGCCCGATCGACGGCAACGACGCCGCCGAGGTGTCGAAGGCCATCGCCAAGGCCAAGCAGTCGACCGACAAGCCCACGCTCATCAACTGCAAGACCGTCATCGGCAAGGGCAGCCCGAACCGCGCCGGCACCGCCAAGGCACACGGCGAGGCGCTGGGCGCCGAAGAAATCAAGCTCACGCGCGACGCCATCGACTGGCACTACCCGCCCTTCGAGATCCCGGCCGAGGTCTACGCCGACTGGGACCACAAGGAAGCCGGCGCCAACATCGAAGCCGAGTGGAACGCCAAGTTCGCCGCCTACGCCGCCGCCTACCCCGAGCTGGCTGCCGACTTCACCCGCCGCATGAAGGGCGAGCTGCCCAAGGATTTCCACCAGGTCGCGTTCGACACCGTGGTTGCCGCCCACACCAAGGCCGAGACCGTGGCCAGCCGCAAGGCCAGCCAGCTCGCGCTGGAAGCCTTCACCGCCGCGCTGCCTGAAATGCTCGGCGGCAGCGCCGACCTGACCGGCTCCAACCTCACCAACACCAAGAGCACGCCCGCCCTGCGCTTCGATCCGAAGACCGGCGCCGTGGTCATGAACGTGCCGGCCGCCCCCGCCAAGCAAGGCGCCGAAGACGAAGCCAAGCCCGAAACCCCCGCCGAAGCACCGCACGGCACCATCGGCCGCCACATCAACTACGGCGTGCGCGAGTTCGGCATGGCGGCCATCATGAACGGCGTGGCGCTGCATGGCGGCTACATCCCCTACGGCGGCACCTTCCTCACCTTCAGCGACTACAGCCGCAACGCCATCCGCATGGCCGCGCTGATGAAGCGCCGCGTGATCCACGTGTTCACCCACGACTCCATCGGCCTGGGCGAAGACGGCCCGACCCACCAGTCGATCGAACACGCCGCCTCGCTGCGCCTCATTCCCAACCTGGACGTCTGGCGTCCGGGCGACACGGCAGAAACCGCCGTGGCCTGGGCCGTGGCGCTGCAGAACCAGTCGCGCCCCACGGCGCTGCTGCTGAGCCGCCAGAACATCGCCTACGCACCCAAGAGCGAACTCGGCGACATCAGCCGCGGCGCCTACGTGCTGTCCGAGCCGGAAGCCGTCGGCCTCAAGAGCAAGAAGACGGCCGCCGTCATCATCGCCACGGGTTCCGAAGTGCAGCTCGCACTGGCCGCTCAGAAGCTGCTGGCCGAAAAGAAGATCGCCGTGCGCGTGGTGTCGATGCCCTCGACCACCACCTTCGACCGCCAGGACCTGGCCTACAAGAAGGCCGTGCTGCCCAAGAAGCTGCCGCGCATCGCCGTCGAAATGGGCTGCACCGGCGGCTGGTGGAAGTACGGCTGCGCCGCCGTCGTGGGCATCGACACGTACGGCGAATCGGCGCCCGCGCCGGTGCTGTTCAAGCACTTCGGATTCACGGCGGAGAACGTGGCCGCCACGGTGGAAGCGGCGCTGCGCGACTGAGTCCCTCGCCGGTTCACGACAGACAACAAGTTTTTCAACCTTAGGAGCAAGTCAGATGGCTATCAAACTCGGTATCAACGGCTTCGGCCGCATCGGTCGCAACGTGCTGCGCGCGGCAGTGCAGAACTTCAAGAACGACATCGAAATCGTTGCCATCAACGACTTGCTTGAGCCCGACTACCTCGCCTACATGCTCCAGTACGACTCGGTGCATGGCCGCTTCAAGGGTGAAGTGACGGTCGAAGGCAACACGCTGATCGTGAACGGCAAGAAGATCCGCCTGACGCAGGAGCGCGACCCGTCGCAGCTCAAGTGGAACGAAGTCGGCGCCGACATCGTGCTCGAATCGACCGGCCTGTTCCTCACCAAGGAAACGGCGCAGAAGCACATCGACGCGGGCGCGAAGAAGGTCATCCTGTCGGCACCGTCCAAGGACGACACCCCCATGTTCGTCTACGGCGTGAACGACAAGAAGTACGCCGGCGAAGCCATCATCAGCAACGCCAGCTGCACCACCAACTGCCTGGCCCCGCTGGCCAAGGTGCTGAACGACAAGTGGGGCATCAAGCGCGGCCTGATGACCACCGTGCACGCAGCCACCGCCACGCAGAAGACCGTGGATGGCCCGAGCAACAAGGACTGGCGCGGCGGCCGCGGCATCCTGGAAAACATCATTCCCTCGAGCACCGGCGCCGCCAAGGCCGTGGGCGTGGTGATCCCCGAGCTCAACAAGAAGCTCACCGGCATGAGCTTCCGCGTGCCGACCTCCGACGTGTCGGTGGTCGACCTGACGGTCGAGCTGGTGAAGGAAGCCACGTACAAGGAAATCTGCGCCGAAATGAAGGCACAGAGCGAAGGCGCGCTCAAGGGCGTGCTGGGCTACACCGAAGACAAGGTCGTCGCCACCGACTTCCGCGGCGACCCGCGCACCTCGATCTTCGACGCCGAAGCCGGCATTGCGCTGGACGGCACCTTCGTCAAGCTCGTGAGCTGGTACGACAACGAATGGGGCTACTCGAACAAGTGCCTGGAGATGGTGAAGGTCGTGTCGAAGTAAGGCTTCGACGCTTCAATGAGAAACGCGCCCGAGGGCGCGTTTTTTCATGGCAAGGACAAGTCGGGTATCTGCTCGGACGCATAGCGCGCAAGGAGCCCGCGCAATCCCTCCGCGTCGTAGCTGCGAGGGCCTGCCCAGGCCAGCCGCTCTTGAAGTTCCTGGTCTCGCTTGGCGTTCGGCACGAGCATCTGCATGCTCTCCTGCAGGCGGATTCCGCCGCTTGTGAGCCAGGCCACGGAAAACATCAGCGAGTCCAGATGTTTCCCCCAGTAAAGCTGGGCGAGGACCCAGGCTTCCGTGTTGCCAGCCAGGCCGTATTCCAGCGCCGTGTCGTCCAGGGCCTGCTTGAACGTTGCCCAATCCGAGGGATGCTCCCCTTCGCGGAAATTGCCTGCGCCGGGGGCGCCCATGGCCTGGGCGATCTGCGCATGAAGCGAGGCGATGAATGCGGGTTCGAGCGACACCTTGCTTTCCCTGGCCGATGCGACAACGCTGTGCCACCCCGACTGAATGGCGGCTTCGAGCGCTTCGGCCGATGCGGTGATTGGACCCCAGTTTCCAAGCGCCAGCTCGATGCGAGCCAGTGCGCGTGCCAAGTCTGGGGCCCGAAGTTCGGCGTCCTCCCAGATAGTCGCGCCGCAAGCGAAGGCCACGAGCGGGAGACTCAAACCGGCTCGAGCACGTGAATCAGCTTGCCCGCCGTCAGCTCCTTGGTCTTCTCGCTGTGCGCCTTCATGTGCGGCGCGACCGCGTGGGCCTGCAGGTGGGCCAGCGTTGCCCATTTCTCGATCACGACGAAGGTGTCCTCGCCGAAGCTGGCCTTCGACGTCGGGATGCCTTGCGCATCGACTGTCGCGCCGTATTCGATGCAGCCCTCTTCGGCCAGCACGGCCGCGCGGTTGGCGGCAAAGGCTTCGAGCAGTGCGGTGCGCTGGCCCGGCTTGGCGGTGATGACTGCGACGACGTGGATCATTGAGAAAGTCTCCGAGGGTTGATGTGATGGGGTGACGAATCGGTTTGCGAACGCCGAATCTAAGAGATCCGGCACTGCTGCGCTGGTCCGGTCCGCGACAACGCCGCGGCCTTGTCCCTATCATCGCCGGGATGTTCTTCCCGCTGCCCCGCACGGCCACGGCGCCTTTCTGCCCCTCCGAAGTGAAGGGCAGCGTGGCCGTTCCGCAGGAACTGCCTTTCTTCAGGAAGTTGATGCGCTACGCGGGCCCGGGCCTCCTGGTGTCGGTCGGCTACATGGACCCGGGCAACTGGGCGACCGACATCGAGGCCGGCTCGCGCTTCGGCTACGGCCTGCTGTTCGTGGTGCTGCTGGCGAGCCTCGCGGCAATGCTGCTGCAGACGCTGTGCGTGCGCCTGGGGCTCGTGGCCCAGAAAGACCTGGCGCGCGCCTGCCGGGAGCATTACTCGCCGCGCGTCAACCGCTTGCTGTGGCTGGGCGCCGAGCTGGCCATCGTGGCCTGCGACCTTGCCGAGGTGCTGGGCAGCGCGCTCGCGCTGCACCTGCTGTTCGGCGTGTCGATTCCGGTGGGAATCGCCATCACGGCCTTCGACACGCTGCTGGTGCTGGGCCTGCAGGGCGCGGGCTTTCGCCGCGTGGAGGCCATCGTGCTCGGGCTGGTCGGCACCATCGCGGGCTGCTTCGCGGTCGAACTGATGATGGCGCCGCCCAATTGGTTCGGCGTGGCGATGGGCTTCGCGCCGAGCCTGGAGCGGCTGCACCAGCCGGGCGCGCTGTACCTGGCCATCGGCATCGTCGGCGCCACCGTGATGCCGCACAACCTGTACCTGCATTCGTCCATCGTGCAGACCCGCCTCGTGGCCGATACCGAACCGGCGCGGCGCGAGGCGGTGCGCTTCTGCACGCTCGACGCGGTGGTGTCGCTGTCGCTCGCGCTGCTGGTCAACGCGGCCATCATGGTGCTGGCGGCCAGCGCCTTCCATGCCACCGGCCACCGCGAAGTGGCGGAAATCGACGACGCCTACCGCCTGCTCGAGCCCGTCGTCGGCAGCGCCTTCGCGGCCACGCTGTTCGGCATCGCGCTGCTGGCCTCGGGGCAGAGCTCGACCTTCACCGGCACCATCGCGGGCCAGATCATCATGGAAGGCTTTCTCGACCTGAAGATCCCTTGCTGGCAGCGCCGGCTGATCACGCGCGCGCTCGCGCTCGGCCCGGCCTTCCTCGGCGTCTGGTGGTTCGGCGACGGCGGCGTGGGCAAGATGCTTGTGCTCAGCCAGGTGGTGCTGAGCTTCCAGCTGCCGTTCGCGATGTGGCCATTGATTCGCTTCACCAGCAGCCGCGCCATGATGGGCGGCTTTGCCAACGGGCCGGTGCTCAAGTCGCTGGCGTGGGGCCTGTTCGGCGTGATCAGCGCGGCCAACGTGTGGCTGGTGGCGTCGGTGCTCAGCGGCGGTTGAGCGAAGGCTCGCGCCGGCGGCCACGCCGAAGGAGATCGTCGCGCGCCTGAATGCGGAGATGGTGAAGATCATCCAGTCGCCCGACTTCGCGCAGCGCATGCAGGCCATCCGCGCCGAGCCGCTGGGCGGCACGCAGGAAGAGGCGGCCGAACTACCGAACTTATAGGATGGGGGCTTCCTCGTTCACTCTCTGGCCTCATCCATGTTCATCGTCACCCTTACCTACATCCGCCCGCTCGAAGAGCTCGACGCGCTGATGGATGCGCACGTCGCCTGGCTGAAGAAGCACTACGAAAGCGGCCTGTTCGTGGCCTCGGGCCGGCAGGTGCCGCGCAAGGGCGGCGTGATCCTGGCGCGTTCGGGCGACCGCGCGGCGCTGGAGGCTTTGCTGGCGCGCGATCCGTTCGTGCAGGACGGCGTCGCGCGCACCGACGTGATCGAGTTCGTGCCCAGCATGACCGCGCCGGGCGCTGAAGTCCTGAAGACGCTCTGAGCCGGGGCTCAGGCTTCGGGCAATTCCTCTCGCCCGCCCGGGTGTCTTGCGAAGCGCGCGGCCTCTTGGCCGTGCACCGGTGCCGAGTCGTCCCAGGGCCAGCCGCCGAACTGGGTGCGGCGGTAGTCGGCCATGGTCTGGCTGATCTCGGCCTGCGTGTTCATCACGAAGGGGCCGTACTGCACCACCGGCTCGGCGATCGGGCGGCCCTGCAGCACCAGGAACTCGCTCTCGCTGTCGCCGTTGGCGATCTCCACTGCCGCATCGCCGCGCAGTTCGATGGCCGCCGGGCCTTCCACGCGCCGGCCCGCGACGAAAGCCGCCACGCCCTTGAAGAAGTACAGCATGCGCCGCGTGCCCTCGCCGCTGGCGGCCGGCAGCGTCCATTGCGCGCCGGGCGTCATCTTGAGCGTCCAGATCGCCACGTCGGCATCGGCCTGCGAGGCCCATGAGTCGGGCGGCGGCGCCAGCGGCTGGATCGGGTCCTGCCCGTTGACGGCGTCGCCGAGCCGGCCGGCGATTACGGCGACCTCGGTGCAGCCGCCCTTCGCGTCGTCGGACGAGAAACGCGGAATGGCGTCGGACCAGAACATCGTGAAATGCGGCTCGGCCATCTTGCTGCGCGCCGGCAGGTTCAGCCAGATCTGGAACAGCTCCAGCGGGTTCGGCGCGCCGGCGTCGAGCAGCGGGAACATCTCCGAATGCACGATGCCCTTGCCGGCCGTGAGCCACTGCACGTCGCCGCCGCCGAAGCGCGCGGTGGCGCCCAGCGAGTCGGAGTGATCGACCAGGCCCTTGCGCACGATGGTCACGGTCTCGAAGCCGCGGTGCGGGTGCGAGGGAAAGCCCGGCACCTTGTCGCCGTGGTACATGCTCCAGCCGTCCTTGCGGCTGAAGTCCTGGCCGATGTCGCGCCCGGCCAGCGAGGCGGCCGGGCTCATGCTCCCGTCGCCTTGCGGATAGGCATCGTCGTGGTAGACGCAGAACAGGAACGGGTCGATCGTCTGCCACGGGAAACCGAGGGGCGCGACCCGCACGACGGGGCTGTTGTCTTGTTCGGGCATGGGGCTATTCCTTTTCATGGGGGGCTCGGCCGATGATGCCGCGCCGGTGAAAGGAATATCGGGGCGCCGCCCCCGTCCGGTAGGGGCCTTCCGTGCAACAGTGAAGAGCGCGTATGGAACGATCGGCATCGTTCTGCTTCTTCAACGGTGTGGCGTCACGTCACTGGTTCTGGTGCGTCACGACGGCGTTCGGGTCCATGTACATCAGCTCCCACAGGTGGCCGTCGATGTCCTGGAAGCCGTGGCCGTACATGAAGCCGTAGTCCTTCGGTTCGCCCGGGATGGTGCCGCCCGCGGCCTTGGCCTTGGCCACCAGCTCGTCGACCTCGGCGCGGCTTTCGCACGACAGGCACAGCAGCACTTCGGTGCTCGTGCTGGTGTCGGCGATGCTCTTGCTCGTGAAGGTCTTGAAGAAATCCTCCACCAGCAGCATGGCGTGGATGCTGCCTTCCTGGATGACCATGCATGCGGCATTGGCGTCGGTGAACTGCGCGTTGAAGGTGTAGCCCAGCGCGGCGAAGAACGCCTTGCTCTTCTCGAGGTTCTTGACGGGGAGGTTCACGAAGATCTGCTTGGTGGCCATGGTGTCGTCCTGTATCGGTTGAGGGTGATGTGGATGTTTCGCGGCGTTTTGTGTACGCCGTCCACAAAAGATACCAAAGAAAATGGACGGCGTCCACATGATTTTCCAGGCAGGGGATTTGGCGGCCCTGCGTGGCGGGGCGGGCATCATGGCGCCCTATGGAAATCGAGTTCAAGTTCTGCATTCCCGCCGGCCGCCTGAGGGCCGTCGAAGCCGCCCTGAAACGCGGCACCGTCGTGCGCACCCGCCTGCAGGCCCGCTATTTCGACACAGCCGACCAGCGGCTGGCCGCCGACGGCATGGTGCTGAGGCTGCGCAAGGAGGGCCGGCGCTGGGTGCAGACCGTGAAGGCCACCGGCGACAACGCGCTGCACCGGCTGGAGCACAACGTCGATCTGGGCACGGCCGGTGCCACGCCGGCCATCGACCCGCAGCGCCATCAGGGCACGCCGGTGGGCGACAGGCTCGCGAAGCTGCTGGCGGACGGCGGCGGCGTGCCGCTGGTCGAGCGGCAATCGACCGACATCGTGCGGCTCACGCGCGACGTGCGCGTCACCGGGCCCGGCGGCGCGGTGGTCGAGATGGCGCTCGATGTCGGCAAGGTCGTCGCGCACGCGGGCACGCCCGAGCAACGCGCATCGCCGGTGTGCGAACTGGAGCTGGAGCTCAAGCACGGCGACGTGCAGGGCCTGGTGTCGCTCGCGCGGCGCTGGTCGCAGCAGCACGGGCTGTGGTTCAGCACTGTGTCGAAGGCCGAGCGCGGCGCGCGCCTGCTCGCGGCGCAGCAAACGGTGGAAGCCGTGAAGGCCGAGACCCCGCGCTTCTGCGGCCACCACCCGGACGGCCGCGCCATCCAGCAGGCGGTTGTTGCCTCATGCCTGGCGCAGATGCTGCCGAACGCGAGCGAGATCGCCGCGGGCAGCCAAGACGAGGAGCAAGTGCACCAGTTGCGCATCGGCATGCGGCGGCTGCGCACCGCGCTGCGCGAACTGGCGGGGCTCGACACCGCCTCCGGCCCTTTCGATGCAGACGCATGGGAGCCGCCCCTGGTCGAAGCCTTTCGCGCGCTCGGCGAGTTGCGTGACCGCGAGCAGGTGGTGAAGCTGGCGCAGCCCCGCTTGCGCGAGGCAGGCGCGCCGGAGTTCGACCCGCTGGCCGGCGATGCGGCGGCGAAAGGCGCCCCTTCAGCTGGAGACGCCGTGCGCGCCGCGGCGTTCCAGAACGTGCTGGTGTCGCTGATCGGCTTTACCGCTGCCGGCCCGACGAAGGTTGCGTCGCCAAGCGAAGGCGAAGAGACGCCGCCTGCGGCCCCGGCGCCCCTGGATGCCGACGCCGCCCGGCGCATGCTGCGCAAGCGGCTGCAGCGCCTGCACAAGCAGGTGATGCGCGACGGCGAACGCTTCGAATCGCTGGACACCGAAAGCCAGCACCGCGTGCGCAAGCGGCTCAAGCGCCTGCGCTACCTCGCCGAATTCGTCGCGCCGCTGTTCGATGCGGCAGACAAGGGCGGCGCCGAGCGCTACCTCAAGGCGCTGCGCCCCGCGCAGGACGCGCTGGGCGAGTTCAACGATGAGGCCGTCGCGCTCGCGCTCTACCGTGAAGCGACGGCGCACGATGCGCGCGCGTGGTTCGCCGTGGGCTGGTTCAGCGCGCGCCATGCGGCGGGCGCAAGGGCCTGCGCCAAGGCGCTGGGGAAGATCGACGAGGCCGCCAGGTTCTGGAAGAAGAAATAGGAAACCAGATGGATGAGCTGCTGCAACTGCGATTCAGGCTCGAGCCGGAAGACGCCGAACTGCTTGCCGAAGCGGCCCTGGAACGCCGCCTCGAGGAACACGACCGGCAGTCGGAGCGCCTTCATGCGGCCGTCCAGCGGCTGGTGCCACGCGCACTATCGGTTCTGCTGATGGCCGCGCCCGTGCTCGCCATCGGGCTTCTGTATGCGCTCGAACCCCGACCGGTTCGTCCCGAGTTCTGGATCAGCTCGGCAGTGGCAGTCGTGCTGTCGGGGCTGGTGCTGTGGCTTTTTCGCGCACGTCTGGTCGAGCGCTTAGCCGCCCTGGGCTCGCGCCGCAGTGCGAGGATCCAGCCGGCCATGCGGGACCGCGTGGCCCGCGCACTGCATCGAGCGGTCACGCGCTCAGCGACCAGGGCCGTCGGCATCCACGAGGTGACGATCAGCGCGCAGGGGCTGAGCCTCATGGCGCCCCAAAGCAGCAAGGCCGCTGTCGTACCGTGGCAGAAGCTGACGCGCATCGAAGAAGGCGAGCGCTTCTACCGGCTCTACACCCAGGCCACCGAGCGCTTCGGACTCAGCTATCTGGTGGCAAGGCACAGCACCGAAATGGACGCCGCCGCCTACGAGGCCGGCCTGCAGCGCCTGCTGGCGCGAAGCCCCGTGAAGCCGGTGCCGCGCAGCAGCAGCAGCCGCTAGAAGAAACAGATCAGTGATGGTGCCCGTGGGCGCCATGCACATGCCGGTGCTCGATTTCCACCGGCAGCGCCGCACGCACGTCCGTCACCTGCAGGCTGAACTTCAGCGCCTTGCCCGCCCACGGATGATTGCCATCGAGCAGCACGACCGGGCCCTTGATCTTCGTCACGGTGAACACATGCTCGGTGCCATCGTCGAGCCGGCCCTGCAACTGGCCGCCCACCTTCACGCCCGGTGGAAAGTCGGTCTTGGGGATGCTGCGCACCAGCGTTTCGTCGCGCTGGCCGAAGGCGTCTTCGGGCGAGAGGTTCAGCACGGTCTGGTAGCCCTTCTCCTTGCCGTCGAGCGCTTCCTCGATCTTGGGCAGCGTGTTCTCGTAGCCCCCATGCAGGTAGGCCATCGGCTCGGGGCTCGCCTCGATGAGCTTGCCCTGGGCGTCGGAGACCTTGTATTTGATGGTGACGACGGTGTCTTTTTCGATTTTCATGGGGAGGCATTTTCAGTGGAAAACGAAAAGAACCCGCTGCCTAGGCTTTCCCCTGCGATGCCGGCTCGCGCAGTGCGTCCATCTGATCCAGCTTGCCCGTTACCAGTTCGATGAATGCCGACACTGCCAGCGGCAGATGCCGGCGGCTCGGATACACCACGTTGAGCCCGCGGCCGGTGTACTCGTACTGCGGCAGCACCCGCACCAGTCGTCCTTCCTGCTCGTCGCGCGTCGCCATCGCCGGCGGCAGCTGAGTGATGCCCAGCCCGGCCAGCGCCGCCCTGCGCAGCGCCTGCGCGGTGTTGCCTGTGAATCGGCCTGTCACCTGCACTTCTTCTTCCTCCCCCCCGGGGCCCGCCAGGCGCCAGATCGTGTGGCCGCTGGGGTGCGGCGGCGTCACGCAGTCGTGGTCCGCCAACTCCTGCAACGTCGCGGGCACCCCTCGGCGCGCGATGTAGGCGGGGCTCGCCAGCAGTCCGCCGCTTCGCGTCATCAGCCTGCGCCCGATGTAGCCCGAATCGCGCAGCACGCCGCCACGAAAGGCCACGTCGATCCGTTCCGCGATGAGATCGGCTGGCGCGTCGCTCAGCACGAAGTCGAGCCGCACCAGCTGATGCGCGGCCAGGAAGTCGGCCACCCATTCCATCGGGAAGAAATCGAAGAAATCCGCCGGCGCTGCCACGCGCACGAGGCCGCTGGGCTCCTGGCCGCCGGCCGCCAGCGCCTGGCCGGCGGCGGCCAGTCCGTCGACCAGCCCCGCGCATTGGTCGTGAAAAGCCTGCCCGGCGTTCGTCAGCGTCAGCTTGCGCGTCGAGCGCTGCATCAGCCGGGTGCCCAGTTGCGATTCGAGCTGCTGGATGCGCCGGCTCACGGTGTTGGGCGGCAGGCCCAGCCTGCGGGCCGCCTCGGCAAAGCTGCCGTGGCGCACCACCTGCACAAACATGGCAACGTCGTTGAGGTCGAGCATGGCGGGTTGATTCCTTCGTTTGATGGACGAGTGCAATCCGACTCTACCGCCTATTCGATCAATGGGTGCGTGCCTAAGCTTCTGTCCATGGCCTCGCGGCCTTCATTCACCCGCCCAGGAGCACCCCATGACCTCACAACCGCAACCCCGTATCGGCATCGTCATCGCCTCGACCCGCGAAGGCCGCTTCGGCGAAAAGCCCGCGCAATGGATCCACGAGATCGCGCAGCAGCGCACCGACCTCGCCTTCGAGCTGGTCGACCTGCGCGACCATCCGCTGCCCTTCTTCAACGAGGCGTCGGCGCCCGCCTGGGGGCCGGTGAAGAACGAGGCCGCGCAGCGCTGGCAAGCCAGGCTGGCCACCTTCGACGGCCTGATCGTGGTCACGCCCGAATACAACCACGGCCCCAGCGCGGTGCTGAAGAACGCGATCGACTGGGCCTACAAGGAATTCATCCGCAAGCCGATCGGCTTCGTGGGCTACGGCGGCGTGGGCGCGGCGCGCGCGGTCGAGCAACTGCGGCTGGTGGCGGTCGAGATGCAGATGGCGCCGGTGCGCCATGCGGTGCACATCGGCATGGTCGAGTTCATGGGCATCTGGCAGCAGGGCAAGAGCTTCGGCGACTTCCCGCATCTCGCGCAGGCCGCCACCGGCATGCTCGACGACATCGCGTGGTGGGCCAAGGCGCTGAAGACCGCGAGGGAGGCAGCATGACCACCGCCGTCGATACACAGGCCCGCGCGGTGGTCTACCGCACGCGCGGCAGTTCGCACGGCTCGATCACCCGGCTCGTGAGCCCCGGCGACCTGGGCGAATTCCTGAAGCCCTTCGTGTTCCTCGACCTCTTCGGCTTCAACACCGAAGGCGGCCACAAGGGCTTCGGCCTGCATCCGCACTCGGGCATCGCCACGCTGACCTACCTGATCGAAGGGGACACGCTGTACGAAGACACGACCGGCGAGCAGGGCACGCTGCGCGGCGGCGGTGTGGAGTGGATGCGCGCCGGCAACGGCGTTTGGCACACCGGCGCGCCCGCGCCGGGCGTGAAGCGAGTGCGCGGCTTCCAGCTGTGGGTGGCCCTGCCGCCTTCGGAAGAAAACGCGCCTGCGCAAAGCATGTACCTCGCACCCGCGCAGGTGCCGCGCGAAGGCCCGACGCGCGTGCTGCTCGGGCGCCACGGCGCGGCGCAGAGCGCCATTGCCGCGCCCGCGTCGATGAACTACCTGGCCGTCGAACTGAAAGACGGCGAGCGCTGGCGCTACACGCCGCCTGCCGGCCACACGGTGGGCTGGGTCGCGGTCGACGAGGGTGGCCTCGGCACGGGCGACGCGCGGGGCGGGCCGATCGGCGCCGGCGAACTCGCGGTGTTCGAGGAGTCGAACGACGCCGTCGATTTCGTCGCGCATGGCGACACGGCCTTCGTGCTGGGCTCGGCGGTGAAGCATCCGCATGAGCTGGTGATGGGCCACTACTCGGTGCACACCAGCCGGGCGGCGCTCGACCAGGGCGAGGCCGAGATCCGCCGCATCGGCGCAGCGCTGAGGCAGCAAGGCCGACTCTCGTAAGCCTGCATGCGCGTGGCGCGCGGCTGCGCCAGAATCGTTCGCTTCCGGTCGAACGACTGACTCGCAGCCCACGCCCCGCCATGAACATTGCCGATTCCTTTGCCGACATCTCGCGCTTCGTCGAGATCCGGCGCGACATCCACGCCCACCCCGAACTCGGTTTCGAGGAACACCGCACCTCCGAGAAGGTCGCGAAGCTGCTCGCCGAATGGGGCATCGAGGTGCACCGCGGCATTGCCGGCACCGGCCTCGTCGGCGTGCTGCGCAAGGGCAACGGCAGCCGCACCATCGGCCTGCGCGCCGACATGGACGCGCTGCCGCTGCACGAGGCCAACGAGTTCGCCCACAAGTCGACCAACCCCGGCCGCATGCACGCCTGCGGCCACGACGGCCACACCACCATGCTGCTGGCCGCCGCGTGGCACCTGTCGCAGCAGGGGCCGGACGACTTCGACGGCACGGTGCATTTCATCTTCCAGCCGGCCGAGGAGATGGGCAAGGCCGGCGCCAAGAAGATGATCGACGAAGGCCTGTTCGAGCGCTTTCCTTGTGACGCGGTCTTCGGGCTGCACAACTTTCCGGTGGGCGACGTCGGCCGCTTCGCGCTCAATGAAGGCGCGCTCATGGCCTCGAGCAACACCTACAAGATCACCGTGCGCGGACGCGGCACGCACGCCTCGATGCCGCACACGGGCATCGACCCGGTGGCGGCGGTGGTCAACCTTGCGCAGCAGCTGCAGACCATCGTGGCACGCACCATTCCCAGCACCGAGCGCGCGCTGCTCGCGGTCACGCAACTGCAGGGCTCCGACGCGCCCAACGTGATTCCCGACGTGGCCACGGTCGGCGGCACCATCCGCACTTTCTCCATCGAGGCCATCGACAAGATCGAGGCGCGCCTGCGCGAAGTGGCCGCGGGCGTGGCGGCGGCGCACGGCTGCACGGCCGAGGTGTATTTCAACCGCTCGTCGCCGCCGACGGTGAACCACGCGGCAGAGGCGCGCTTTGCCGCCGGCGTGATGCGCGAGGTGGTGGGGGACGACATGGTCACCGACAACTTCCCCGCCGTGATGGGCGCCGAAGACTTCGCGCACATGCTGCTCGCGCGGCCCGGCTGCTACGCCTTTTTGGGCAACGGCGACGGCAACCACCGGCTCGACGGCCACGGGCCCGGCCCTTGCATCATCCACAACACCTCGTTCGACTTCAACGACGAGATCATCCCGATCGGTGCCAGCTACTTTGTGAAGCTGGTGCAGCGCTGGCTGCCGTCGGGCGCCTGAAATTCCTCCCCTGTGTTGATGACGATGAAAAAGAAAGCGGCCCCCACGATGCCTTCGACCCTGTTCTCCCGGCGTTCCCTCGGCACGCTTGCAACGGCTGCCGCGCTCTGTGCCTTCGCACCGGCCCATGCGCAGCAGCGCGTGATCCACATCGTCGTGCCCTTCGGCACCGGTGCGGTGCAGGACACGGTGGCGCGCGCCTTCAACAACGAGCTGGGCGCGGCGCTCGGCGCCAGCGCCATCGTCGAGAACCGCGCGGGCGCGGGCGGCACCGTGGGCGCGGCGCTGGTGGCACGCGCGCCGGCCGACGGCAACACGCTGCTCCTGGCGGCCGCGAGCCACAACATCGCGGGCTTCCTCTACAACAAGCTGAGCTACGACCCGCTGAAGGACTTCGTCGGCGTGGCCAACGTCGGCAATGCGGGCTACGTGCTGGCGGTGGCGGGCGGCATGGGCGTGTCGAACACGGCCGACTTCATCAAGGAGGTCAAGGCGCATCCGGGCAAGTACAACTACGCCTCGGCCGGCAACGGCAGCGCCACGCACCTCGCGATGGCGTCGTTCCTGGCGAAGGCGGGGCTGCAGATGACGCACATCCCGACCAAGTCGACCGGCGAGGCCGTCAACGAAGTGCTCGCGGGCCGCGTGCAGGCGGTGATCTCGTCGAGCATCGGCGTGATCGGCTTCCAGGACGACGCACGCATCAAGCTGCTGGCCTCCACCGGCCAGTCGCGCAGCCCCTTCCTGCCCAGGCTGCCGACCGTGGCCGAAAGCGGCCTGCCCGGCTATGCCTTCGACTCGTGGATCGGCCTGCTTGCACCGGCTGCCACGCCCAAGGCGGAGGTCGAGCGCATCAACGCCGCGGCCAACAAGGTGCTGGCCGACCCGGCGATCCAGGAGCGCTTCAAGCGCCTGGGCGTGGAGCCGCGCAGCCAGAGCGCGGAAGAATTCCAGAAGCTGCTGCGCTCGGACTGGGATGCGATGGGCGTGGTGGTGAAGGCGTCGGGCGCGAAGATCGACTGAGTGGCCGAAGAAATAAAGGCTAAGGCCGATAGCCCGTAAAAATAAGGCAAAGCCGATATTTTGACAAAACAAGGCAAGGCCGATATTCTGAGTCCACGATGGACTATCCCCTGCGCTTTGTCGACCAGCTGCGGACGCACCTCAAGGCCTTGCGGAAGCAGCGCGGCCTGACGCAAGCGCAGGCCGGCGCCCTCATCGGCGTCAGCCAGGCCCGCGTCGCGGAAATCGAGGCGAACCCCGGCGCGGTCAGCTTCGAGCAACTGATGAAACTGCTGTCGGCGCTGGGAGCGTCCTTTTGCCTGCGCGACGAGGCTGCGCAAAGCCGCGTGCTCGTGGCCGCTGAAGAGCCCGCGCAGTACGACGCAGTGAAGCTCCCGCCCGGCCCATGGACCGCCACGCAGATGAGCGACCAGTCGGTGCTGGTGCGCCTGGAGTCCGAATCGCCGGGCGCACCGGGCGAATCGCTTCGGGCGCTCCAGGCGCTGAATCCCGGCAAGGACATCAAACCCACGTCGCGCCGGAGCTTCGTCGTGCGGCCGAAGAGGGAGTCCTGGTGACGCAGGCCCTGGACGCCTGGATGAACGGAGCGCGCGTAGGCACCTGGCTCGTCGACCGTGGCGCCCATTCCTTCCGCTACGACCCGGCCTGGCTGGAATCGCCCCGGCGGCGTTCGCTGTCGCTGTCGATCCCGCTCAACAGCACGCTCGAGGTCCGCGGCGAGGTGGTCCGCAACTACTTCGACAACCTGCTGCCCGACAACGACCGGATTCGCGCGCGGCTGCGCAACCGCTTCCGGCTCAAGGACGCCACGACCTTCGGCCTGCTCGAAGCCATCGGCCGCGACTGCGTCGGTGCCGTGCAACTGCTGCCCGAAGGGGCCGTGCCGGAAGGCTGGAACGCCATCAACTGCGAGCCGCTGGACGAGGCACAGATCGCCGAGCTGCTGCAGGCCGTTCCGTCCGAAGACGCCCCGCAAGGCATGCGCGACGAAGACCTGTTTCGCATCTCGCTGGCCGGCGCGCAGGAAAAGACGGCGCTGACCCGCTGGAACGACGCATGGTGCCGGCCGCACGGCGCCACGCCCACCACGCACATCGTGAAGCTGCCGCTGGGGCTTATCGGCGGCTCCAGGCGCGTGGACGCCTCCGACTCGGTGCAGAACGAATGGCTGTGCGCGCAGATCGTCGAGGCCCTCGGCCTGCCGGTGGCGCCGACTTCCATGGCCACCTTCGGCGGGCAGACGGTGCTCATCGTGGAGCGCTTCGACCGCGAATGGATGGACGGCGGCACCTGGATCGCGCGCCTGCCGCAGGAAGACTTCTGCCAGGCCCTGGGCCTGCCGTCCGACAAGAAGTACGAGCAGCACGGCGGCCCCGGCATGCCGAAGTGCCTGCAGCTTCTGCAAGGCAGCCGGAGCGCGAACGACGGCGCGCGCTTCCTGCTAGCGCAGCTGGCCTTCTTTCTGCTCGCGGCCACGGACGGGCACGCCAAGAACTTCTCGATCCATCTCCAGCGGGGCGACGCCTACGAGATGACGCCGCTGTACGACGTCATCTCGATGTGGCCGTATTTCGGCGATGGCGCCAATCAGTTCCAGCCGCGCAAGGCGGGCCTGGCAATGGCCATCCGCTCAAGGAACACGCACTACGTGTTCCAGGCCATCCAGGCCCGCCACTGGCATGGCCTGGCCATGAAGAACGGCGGCATCGACGTCTGGAACGCCATGCTCGGCCTGGTGGCCTCGGTGGACGCCGCGCTGGAAGAGGTCGAGGCGCTGCTGCCACCTGACTTTCCCGCGCGGACCTGGGAGACCATTTCGCAGGGCATGCGAGGCGAGGTGAAGCGCTTCCTCGCGGGGGCCGACGCCATCGCTGCCCAGTAAGCCGCTCAGGACTCCGAGGTAAAGCCGATCTGCCGGACCAGCGGCCCCCAGCGCTCGTACTCGGCCTTCTGGTCGGCCGCCATGTCCTGCGGCGAGCTGGCGTTTGCGACCAGGCCGACCAGGGCCAGCGCGTCCACGACGGCCTTGTCTTTCAGCGCCTGGGTGATGGCGGCGTTGGCGGCGGCGATGGTGGCGGCGGGCGTCCTGGCGGGCGCGTAGAAACCGAACCACTCCTCGGAGGTCACGTCGGGGTAGCCCAGCTCCGTGAATGTCGGCACGTCGGGCAGGAAGGGCGAGCGCTTCTTGCCGGATGTCGCCAGCACGCGGATGCGGCCGGTCTTCATGTACTGCAGATAGTCGCCGCTGGGGTTCATGGCGGCGGCGATCTGCCCGCCCACGAGGTCGGTGATGCTGGGCACGGTGCCGCGGTAGGGAACGTGCTTGATCTCCACGCCCGCGCGCATGCCCAGCAGCGCGCCCAGCAGGTGCGGCATGGAGCCGGCGCCGGGCGAGCCGTAGCTGGCCTTCTCGGGATGGGCCTTGGCCCAGGCCAGGAAGTCCTTGAGCGTCTTGACCTCGGCGGGCACGGCGGGCCCCACCGCCAGGCCATGGAACATGATCGCGCCGATGGACACCGCCGTCACGTCTTCCGGCTTGTACGTGAGCTTCGGGTAGATGTACGGGTAGACCGACAACGCCGACACGGGGGCCAGTGCCAGCACCGAGCCATCGGCCGGCGCGGCCTTGAGTGTTTCCAGCGCAATGCGGCCACCCGCGCCGGGCTTGTTCTCCACATAGCCCGGGTTCTTGCTGTAGGCCGTGCCGCCGAGCTTTTCGGCCACGCGGCGCGCCACGCTGTCTCCGGCGCTGCCGGCGGGGAAGCCGTAGATGACCTTCACCTGGTCCAGTGCCTGCGCAATGGCCGGGAAGGGCATCAGCGCCCCCGCGGTGGCGGCGCCGGCCATGGTGTTCAGAAAGTGACGTCGTTGCATGGTTTTGTCTCCTTGAGTGTGTATGCGTATGGAAAAAACTGAGGGGGAGCGCCGGCTTCAGGCGGCCGTGCGCTCGCGGGCGTAGTCGATGAAGAAGGCGAGGCTTCGAGGGTTCTGCATGCTGTCGGGGCTGGCCACCTTGTCGGCCGGGGCGCCCAGCAACAGCCTGCGCACCGGCACTTCCATCTTCTTGCCGCTGAGCGTTCGCGGAATCTCGGCCACCTGGATGACGTCGTCCGGCACATGGCGCGCCGAGGCCTTGGTGCGGATGTCGGCGCAGATGCGCTCCTTGAGTGATGCATCGAGCGTCGCGCCCGGCTGCAGGACGACGAACAAGGGCATGAACGACGGCCGGCCCAGGTACTCCAGATCGACCACCAGGCTGTCGCGCACCTCGGGCAATTGCTCCACCACCCGGTAGATCTCCGCCGTGCCCATGCGGATGCCGAACCGGTTGATGGTGCTGTCCGAGCGGCCATAAATCACCGCGCTGCGCCGCGGCGTGAAGCGAATCCAGTCGCCGTGCCGCCAGACATGGGGGAAAGTCGTGAAGTAGCTTTCGCGGTAGCGCTGGTGCTCGGGATCGTTCCAGAAGTACAGCGGCATCGAGGGCATCGGCCTGGTGATGACCAGTTCGCCCACTTCATCGACCACCGGCCGGCCGGCGTCGTCGAAGGCGTAGGCCGCCACGCCCAGCTCGGGGCACTGGATCTCGCCGGCATGCACCGGCAGGCTGGGAGCGCAAGCCACGAACCCCGAGGCGATGTCGGTGCCGCCGCTGATGGAGGCCAGCCAGAGGTCCGGCTTGACGGCCTCGTAGACCCAAAGGTAGGCGTCCACCGGCAGCGGCGAGCCGGTCGCGTTGATGGCGCGCAGCCGGTCCAGCTTCGCGATGTCGCGCGGGCGCAAGCCTTCCTTCATGCAGTTGACCAGGTAGGCCGCACCGCAGCCGAACAGCGTGACGCCCTGCTCGTCGATGAAGCGCCACAACGCCTCGGCATCCGGCCAGTTGGGGTTGCCGTCGAACATCACGATGCTCGCGCCGGTCAACAGCGCGCCCACCTGCAGGTTCCACACGATCCATCCGGTGCTGCCCAGGAACAGCAGCCGGTCCCCCGCGCGGAGGTCGTGCTGCAGCGCCATGGTCTTCAGGTGCGTGAGCACGATGCCGCCGTGGCCGTGCACCATCGCCTTGGGCAGGCCGGTGGTGCCGGAGGAATAGACGATCCATAGCGGGTGGTCGAAAGGCAGGCGCTCGTAGTGCGGCGGCGCGCTGTTGCGCAGTGCCTCGGCCCAGTCGACGCGGTCGCGCCATTCGGGGGCAGGCGCTTCGTCCGCGGCGCCCGGCACGTGGACCACACGCTTCACGCTGGGCAGCTCGGCCAGCAACTCCTTGACCTGGGCGATGCGATCGTGGCGCTTGCCGTTGTAGCGGTAGCTGTCGGCCGCCAGCAGCAGGCAGGGCTCGATTTGCCGCAACCGGTCCAGGACCACGCCCGGGCCCATGTCCGGCGCGCAGCTGGACCAGATGGCGCCGATGCTGGCGCAAGCCAGGAAAGCGACGACGGTCTCCGGCCAGTTGGGCAGATAGCCGGCCACCCGGTCGCCCGGGCCGATGCCCCAGGCGCGCATCTGCCCGGCCAGCGCGGCGACGTCGCGTTCCAGTTCGGCCCACGACACGGTGCGCAACGGCGCGCCTTCCCTGCGCGCGACGATCGCCGGACTTGCCGGGTCCATGGGCGCCCGGCGAAACAGGTTCTCGGCGTAGTTCAGCTGCATGCCCGGGAACCACTGAGCACCGGGCATCTCGCGGCGGCCCAGTACCGGTTGCGGATCTCCATGGCCGACAACGCCGAAGTACTCCCACACCGATTGCCAGAAAGCATCCAGCGCTTCCACCGACCACTGCCAAAGCGCCTCGTAGCCACCGGCCGGCACGCCGTGGCGGTCTGCCAGCCACTGCTGGTAGTCGTGCAGGCGGCTGGCGCGGATCTGTTCGGCCGAAGGTGACCACAGCAGTTGGGCGCGGGCTTCGGAGGTGGTCGAGGTGTGCATGTAGTGGCCGGGTGAATCCAAGGTGCCGCCGCTTGGGCGGGTTGGGCCGGATTGTTCGGGCTAGGTTGAAGCGTTACTGTTGAAACAGGGACATTTGGAGGAAGGGTTTACCCGTTGAAAACGAAGCTGGACGATCTGCCGATTGCGCCTGATGACGGCACATCGCATGGCATGCCGCCCCGGCGCCTGAGCGTGGGCGAACCTGCGGGTTTCGGGCTGGACGAGCTGTTGCGCCTCTCGCCCTGGTACGCAATGCTCCCGGCCCCGGCACAGGGCTGGATCCGGGAGCGTGCCCGCGAACACCGGGTGGCGCAGGGCCAGCTGCTGGCCCGGCGGGGTGAGATACCGACGGCCTGGTTCGGGCTCGCGCAGGGGCTGCTCAAGAGTTCGGTGCTCGCGGCCGACGGACGCAGTTCCACGCTCGGCGGCATCCTGCCGGGCTGCTGGTTCGGCGAAGGCGCACTGCTGCGCGGCATGCCGCGCCATGCCGACTACGTGGCGCTGCGCGACAGCCGTGTCGTGCTGCTGCCGCTGGACGATTTCGCCCGTCTGCTGCAGGAGCAGCCGGTGTTCAAGGACTTCGTGTATTCGCAGATCAACGAGCGCCTGCATTACTTCATGGACCATGTGGGCGATGTGCGGCTGATGCGCGGCCCCGCGCGAGTGGCAAATGCGCTGTGCGGGCTGGCGCATGTGCTGAACAACCCGCTCGGCCTGGTCCACCTGCCCATCGC
Organism: Variovorax sp.; assembly: GCF_965279555.1. Lineage (NCBI taxonomy): Bacteria > Pseudomonadati > Pseudomonadota > Betaproteobacteria > Burkholderiales > Comamonadaceae > Variovorax > Variovorax sp. Next base: position 5,289,334 of record NZ_OZ257247.1, read on the forward strand.
GCAGGACGAACTGGCCGCCATTGCCGCCGTTTCGCGTCAGCGCTGCAACCGTGCACTGCAGCACATGCAGGCACAAGGCTGGCTGCAGGTCGGCTATGGACACCTGACCCTGCTGGCGCTCGCCCCCATCGCCGACATGGCGCGCGCCGGCTGACGCATTCTTCGGCAGCGGCCGGGGGCGCGAACGCGGCTTGTAGGACGCCGCTGGATCGACAACGCGCCGTCGGCGCTCATGCCCTGCGACGGATTTCCGTGCATCCTGCGAGGGATATAAAAGGATTCCTCATGGACTCGACATCGCCCTTCAATCAACCTCCGGGCACGCCCGGCGCCACCAGGTCGCCGAAGGCGCTGTGGGCCGTGATCGGCGCGCTGGCGGTGGCCGTGGTGGCACTGGGCGGCGTGCTTTTGCACAAGTCGCAGGACACGGCAACGGGTGCCGCGGCATCGCCGCCGGTCGCCGCCGCAATGTCGCCCAAGGCGCCCGACGACTTCAAGCCTGAGCTCATGCCGCCTGCCCCGGCCGTGCCGCCCACCGGCGCCGGCCCGGCCCCGCAGGCGATGGCCGCTGCGCCCATGCCTGCCCCTGCCCCGCTGCCGGCGCAAGCGGTCCAGCCCGCACCCGCCCCCGGCTCGAATGCCCCGGTGGTGGCTGCCGCCCAGCCCGCACCGGCGCCCTGCGCGGTCTGCGGACGCGTCGAATCGGTCCGCCCGGTTCAGCGGGCCCAGCGCACGACCGGCGTCGGCGCGGTCGCGGGCGGCGTGGTGGGTGGGCTCGTCGGCAACCAGTTCGGCCACGGCAACGGCCGCGCCGCGACCACGGTGCTAGGGGCGGTGGGCGGCGGCTTCGCCGGCAACGCCATCGAGAAGCACGTGCGCACCGTCACCGTCTACGAGGTCGGCGTGCGCATGGACAACGGCTCGCTGCGCACGGTGGAGACCAAGAGCGCGCCTCCCATCGGCAAGCCGGTCACGCTCAGGCGCGGCTTGCTGCGCCCGGCGGACGGCCGCAAGTAGCGCACGGCGGCCCGCGCCCGGGCCGAGATATCACACAAGCTCCGGGACCGGAAGAGCGCTTGCCCGACGAATATCTTGACGGTATATCGTTAATATATTTAAAGTGCGACGCTTCCACACCGCACATCCACAAGGAGCGACCAAGTGAGCAATCCCCGCTGGCAAGGCATCTTCCCCGCCGTCACCACCAAGTTCCACGCCGACGAGAGCATCGACGCCGAAGGCACTGCACGGCACATCGACTTCCAGATCCGCAACGGCATCCACGGCCTCGTCACCTGCGGCTCGCTGGGCGAAGCCAGCACGCTCACGCTGGAAGAAAAGCTGCAGGTCGCGAAGATCGCGCTGGAGGCCGCCGACGGCCGCATCCCGGTGCTGGCCAACGTGTCGGAAACCAGCACGCGCGAGGCGCTGCGCTACGTTGACGGCGCTAACAAGCTCGGCGTGGCCGGCTTCATGGTGATGCCCTCGGTGATCTACGTGGCCGACGCGCGCGAGGCCATGCTCAACGTGCGCACCATCGCCAGCGCGGCGCAGAAACCCATCATGGTCTACAACAACCCGGTGGCCTACCGCGTCGACCTGAAGCCGCAGCACATGGTCGAGCTGGCCGACTGCGAATGGATCGCGGCCATCAAGGAAAGCACCGACGACATCCGCCGCATCACCGACCTGCGCAATACCGTGGGCGACCGCTACCAGCTGTTCCTGGGCGTGGACGACCTCGCCTACGAAGGCCTGGCGCTCGGCTGCGACGGCCTGCTGGCCGGCGTGGGCTGCGCCTTCCCGCGCGAGACCGTGGCGCTCTACGACCTCATGAAGGCCGGCAAGTTTGCCGAAGCGCTGAAGCTCTACCAGTGGATGACGCCGATGCTGCACCTGGACGTGTCGACCAAGCTGGTGCAGAACCTCAAGCTCATCGACGTGCTGGTGGGCGTGGGCACCGAGCACATGCGCCGTCCGCGCCTGCCGCTGATCGGCGCGGAGCGCGAGTTCATCGAAGGCATCGTGAAGAAGGCGCTCGCGACACGGCCTGTTCAATACCAGTCGGTCATGTAATAACCGCACGGCCTCGCGTTTTTCATCGTCCCCAACCCAGTAGGAAGAAGCATGAAGACAAAAGCAAGCATGGTTTCGTTTCTCGGACTCGCGGCCTTCGCCGCGCTCACCGTTTCCGGCCAGGTGCAGGCACAGGAGCAGGTGGTCAAGATCGGCCACAGCGGCCCGCTTTCTGGCCCCAATGCCTTCGCGGGCAAGGACAATGAAAACGGCGTGCGCCTGGCCGTCGAGGAGCTCAACGCGAAGAAGCTCGTGGTCGGCGGCAAGACGCTCAAGTTCGAGCTGGTCTCCGAAGACGACCAGTGCGACGCCAAGACCGGCGTGAGCGTGGCGCAGAAGTTCGTGGACGACGGCGTGAAGTTCGTCATGGGCCCGTACTGCTCCGGCGTGGCCATTCCGGCCTCGCGCATCTACAGCGACGGCGGCGTGCTGCTCTCCACCGTGGGCACCAACCCCAAGGTCACGCAGGGCGGCTACAAGAACCTCTACCGCATCATCGCCAGCGACAACCAGATCGGCGGCGCAATGGCGGTCTATGCGGCCAAGGTGCTCAAGGTCAAGAAGGTCGGCGTGATCGACGACCGCACCGCCTTCGGCCAGGGCCTGGCGGAAGAGTTCACCAAGGAAGCCAAGGCGCAGGGCCTGACCGTGGTCGGCCAGGAGTTCACCACCGACAAGGCCGTCGACTTCACCGCCATCCTCACCAACATGAAGGCCAAGGCGCCCGAGGCCATCTTCTTCGGCGGCTATGCGCCCCAGGCCGCGCCCATGGCCCGCCAGATGAAGCAGCTGGCCGTGGCCGGCAAGCTGCTGGGCGGCGACACCGTCTGCAGCCCCGCCACCGGCAAGCTCGGCGGCGACGCGGTCAACGACGTGGTGTTCTGCGCGCAGGGCGGCTCCATCCTCGAGAAGGCACAGAGCGGCCCGGCGTTCAAGGAGAAGTTCAAGAAGCGCTTCAACATCGACGCCGACGCCTACGCCGCCTCGTACTACGACCAGGTGATGTTCATCGGCGAGTCGATGAAGAAGGCCAACTCCATCGACCCCGACAAGGTCGGCGCCGAGCTCTACAAGACCACCTACAAGGGCGTGGCCGCAACCTACGCGTATGACGACAAGGGCAACATGAAGCAGGCGCCGATCACGGTGTTCACCTTCAAGAACGCGGCACCCGTGCCGCTGGCCAGCTACTGATCGACCGGACGGCGCCACGACATGCAACGCATCCAGGTCATCGACTCGCACACGGGCGGCGAGCCCACGCGCCTTGTGATCGGCGGGTTCCCCGATCTGGGCGGCGGCAGCATGGCCGAGCGCCGCGCGCTGTTGGCCGACCGGCACGACAAATGGCGCGCCGCCGCCGTGCTGGAGCCGCGCGGCAGCGACGTGGTGGTGGGCGCGCTGCTGTGCGCGCCCGTGTCGCCCGACGCCGCCGCGGGTGTGATCTTCTTCAACAACGCCGGCTACCTCGGCATGTGCGGCCACGGCACCATCGGGCTGGTCGCGAGCCTTGCGCACATGGGGCGCATCGGCGTGGGCGAGCACCGCATCGAGACGCCGGTGGGCACCGTCACGACCACGCTGCATCAAGACGGTTCGGTGAGCGTGCGCAACGTGCCGGCGTACCGACACCTGCGGCAGGCGGCGGTCGAGCTGCCGGGCCACGGCACCGTTCACGGCGACGTGGCCTGGGGCGGCAACTGGTTCTTCCTGGTGAGCGAACACGGCCAGCGCGTGGCCAGCGACAACCTCGCGGCGCTGACCGACTACACCGCCGCATTGCGCCGTGCACTGGCGGCGCAGGGCATCACCGGCGCGGACGGCGCGGAGATCGACCACATCGAACTCTTCGCCGACGACAGCGACGGTGCCGACAGCCGCAACTTCGTGCTGTGCCCCGGCAACGCCTACGACCGCTCGCCCTGCGGCACCGGCACCAGCGCCAAGATCGCCTGCCTCGCGGCCGACGGCAAGCTCGCGCCGGGCGCGGTGTGGACACAGGCCAGCGTGATCGGCAGCCGCTTCGAGGCCAGCTACGCGATGGACGGCGACAAGGTCATTCCCACGCTGCGTGGCCGCGCGCACATCAGCGCGGAGGCCACGCTGCTGATCGACGACGACGATCCATTCGGCTGGGGCATCCGGCTCTGACGCCGGGCGGCATGGACGCGGACGTCATCGTCATCGGCGCCGGCATCGTCGGCGCGGCGTGCGCGCATGCGCTCGCGCAGGCGGGGCTGAAAGTGCTGGTGCTCGATGCGCGCATCGGCGGCGCCACCGGCGCGGGCATGGGCCACCTCGTGGTGATGGACGACAACGCGGCCGAGCTGGAACTGAGCCGCCGTTCGGTCGCGCAATGGCGCGCGCTGGCGCCGCGCATGAGCGAAGACTGCGCGTACAGCCCCTGCGGCACGCTATGGATCGCGGCCAACGACGAAGAGATGGCGGAGGCCGAACGCAAGCGGCAGCGTCTGCATGCACACGGCATCGACAGCCGCCTGCTGACGGCGAGCGAACTGGCGAGCGCGGAGCCCGCCTTGCGCAAGGGCCTGGCCGGCGCGCTCGAAGTGCCGGGCGACGGCATCCTCTATGCGCCCAACGCGGCGCGCTGGCTGCTCGCGCAAGCCGCGGATTCTGTGCGTGTAGAGCATGCAAAGGTCGCCGCCATCCAGGACGACGGCACCCTGCGGCTGGCCGATGGCAGCAGTCGCCGCGCGCCGCAGATCGTGCTCGCCAACGGCATCCAGGCCACGACGCTGTGCCCCGAACTTCCGATCCGCCCGAAGAAGGGCCACCTGCTGATCACCGACCGCTACCCGGGCACCGTGCATCACCAGCTCGTTGAACTCGGCTACGTGACCAGCGCCCACCACAGCGACGGCGAGTCGGTCGCTTTCAACGTGCAGCCGCGCCCCACCGGGCAGCTGCTGGTCGGCTCGTCGCGCCAGTTCGACACCACCGACCCGGCGGTCGAGGCGCCGATGCTGGCGCGCATGCTCCAGCGCACGCTCGACTACCTGCCGGGGCTCGCGAACCTCAACGCCGTGCGTTCATGGACCGGCATGCGCGCAGCGTCGCCCGACGGCCTGCCGCTGCTGGGCAGGCATCCGTGGCGCGAAAAGCTCTGGCTCGCGGTCGGCCATGAAGGCCTCGGCGTGACGACCGCGCCGGGCAGTGCGCACCTGCTCGCCGCGCTGATGACCGGCGCCACGCCCGATTTCGATCCAGCGCCCTACACGCCGCGCGGCCTGCGGGGCATGGCATGAGCGCCCACACCCTGCTGCACATCGACGGGCACCTGGTGCGCGTGAAAGCGGGCAGCTCGGTGGCCGCCGCATTGCGCGTGGCAGATGGCGGCGGCATGGGCGCCGCGCGCACATCGGTCACGGGGCAGCCGCGCGCGCCGTTCTGCGGCATGGGCGTGTGCCAGGAATGCCGCGTGCTGGTCGACGGCCGCCGCAGGCTTGCCTGCCAGACGGTGTGCGCCGAGGGCATGCGCGTGGAGACGACGGAATGACCGGCATCGCAATGGACAGCTGCGACGTGCTGGTCGTCGGCGCCGGACCGGCCGGCATGGCGGCGGCCGTGGCAGCCGCGCCAAGCGGCGCATCCATCGTCGTGATCGACGACAACCCCGCGCCCGGCGGACAGATCTGGCGCGACGGCCCCGGCGCCGCCCTGCCACCGGCGGCGCGCAAATGGCGCGACGCGCTCGCCGCGCACGCGAACATCCGCGTGCGCAGCGGTACGCGCATCGTCGCCATTGCCGCGCCCGACGAACTGCTGCTCGAAGACGCCGGCGGCGCGACGCGCATGGCGTGGCGCAAGCTCATCCTCTGCACCGGCGCCCGCGAACTGCTGCTGCCCTTCCCCGGCTGGACGCTGCCCGGCGTGACGGGCGCGGGCGGCCTGCAGGCGCTCGTCAAGGCGGGCATGCCGGTCGAGGGCGAGCGCATCGTCGTCGCCGGCAGCGGGCCGCTGCTGCTCGCTGCCGCCGCGACGGCGCGCGCGGCAGGCGCGAAGGTGCTGCGCATCGCCGAGCAGGCGTCGTTCGCATCGGTCGCGCGCTTCGGTGCCAGCCTGGCGCGCTGGCCGGGCAAGGCCGCGCAGGCCGTGACGCTGGCCGATGCCGCCTACCGCACCTCGTCGCGCATCGTCTCCGTGCACGGCGTGGCGCAGGTCGAGTCGGTGCGGCTGCTGCAAGGCGGCAAGGAGGTCGACATCGCCTGCGACCGCGTGGCCTGCGGCTTCGGCCTCACGCCCAACACGCAGCTTGGGCAGCTGCTCGGCTGCGCGCTCAGGCCCGCCGGCGGCGGCGCGCAGGCCCTGTCGGTCAATGCAAGGCAGGCCACCAGCGTCCCCTGGATCTACGCTGCCGGTGAATGCACCGGCTTCGGTGGCAGCGAGCGCGCGCTGGTGCAAGGCGCCATTGCCGGCCATGCCGCCGTGGGCAACGAGCGCGCGGCGAAAGCGCTCGAAGGCGAGCGCGCCCGCTGGAACGCCTTCGCGGCGCAACTGCACCGGACTTTCGCGCTGGCCGACGACATCAGGCGCATGCCGCAGGCCGACACCCTCGTCTGCCGCTGCGAAGACGTTCCGTTCTCCGCACTGGACGGCTGCAGCGGCTGGACCGACGCCAAGCTGCACCGCCGCTGCGGCATGGGCGCCTGCCAGGGGCGAGTCTGCGGCGATGCGGCGCAGTTCCTCTTCGGCTGGACGCCGCCCGCGCCCCGGCCGCCGCTGTCGCCGGTCCGCATCGCGACGCTGGCCGGCCTGCTGGACACGGCAGACCCCGTGGACGCCCGACAATGACGCCGCAGCATCCGCAGAAGAACACCATGGCCGTCCCGAAGACCGATCCCCGTCCCCCGCCCAAGCGCCGCGCCGCCGACCTCGCCTACGACGCCATCGAAACGCTGCTGTCCACCGTGCAGCTCGAACCGGGCAGCCAGATCGCCGAGGCCGACCTGGCTGAACGCACGGGGCTCGGCCGCACGCCGGTGCGCGAGGCGCTGATGCGCATGGTGTCGATCGGCCTCATCGTGCAGCAGCCGCGCCGCGGCCTGCTGGTGTCGACCATCGACCTGGCCGACCACCTCGACGTGATCCTCACGCGGCGCGTGCTCGAACGGCTGATTGCCGCGTGCTCCGCGCGGCGCGCTACCGCGCAACAGCGCACGGCCATCGTGCATTGCGCCGAGATGATGGTCGAGGCCGCGGACCGCGGCGACCTCAACGACTACATGAAGGCCGACCGTGCGCTCGACCTCGTCAACCATCAGGCGAGCCACAACGATTCGGCGGTGAAGGCCGTGGTGCCGCTGATCGTGCAGTGCCGGCGCTTCTGGTACGCCTACCAGCACGAGGGCGAGATCGTCGAGGGCGCCAACGCGCACCTCGAACTGGCGCAGGGCATCGCCACCGGCGACGAGGCCGCCGCCATTGCCGGCGCAGACCGGCTGATGGACTACCTCGAAGTCTTCGCGCGCAAGATCATCGACAAGTAGCGCTGGCCGGTCAGCCGCCCGCGGCGCGCCGCCGCTGCCGCAGCTCCGTCGCGCTCTCGCCGCCCTGGCCCCAGTTGTCGGGGTCGATCTCGTCGATCAGCACCGTCACGTCTTCGGGCCGCTTGCCCAGCACTTCCTGCAGCAGCCTGGTGGCGCCGGCGATCAGCGCGGCCTTCTTCGGATTCCTGCAGGTGGCGTGGCTGCGCGATTCTGCCAAGGCTGCCCGCCGCGCTGCGCACGCTGGCTGAGCCAGATGCTCGCGATCACGATGCCGATGCCCAGCACCTGCCATGCAGAGAGGCTCTGCCCCAGCAGCGCCCAGCCCAGGAACACGGCCGTCACCGGGCTCAGGAAGGCCAGCGGCGCGATCGCCGAGGGCTCCAGCCGGGCCACGCCACGGAACCACACGATGTAGGTCAGCGCGGCGCCCACCAGGCCGAGCCAGCCGAAGCCGATCCAGTTGTGCAGCGTGAGCGCTGGCAGCGGCGGCTCCAGCAGCAGCGCCACCGGCAACAGCAGCAGGCCGCCCGCCGTGAGCTGCCATGCCGTGAAGGTCAGGGCCGAGACGGGCGGCTGCCAGCGCCGGCTCAGCACCGTGCCGAAGGCCATCGACACCGCGGCGGCAACGGCCGCGGCAATGCCGACGGCGTCGAGCGCCGCGCTCGGCGTGAGCACCAGCAGCGCGACCCCGCCGATGCCCACCACGGCCGCCGCCACCGACAGCGCGCGCACCGGCGATCCCAGGAACACGCTGGCCAGGAACACCACGAGCAGCGGCTGCACCGAAGTGATGGTGGCCGCCACGCCGCCCGGCAGCCGGTAAGCCGCCAGGAACAGCATCGCCCACAGCATCGAGAAATTCAGCGCGCCGAGCACGAAGATGCGGCCCCACCATGCGCGCTCGGGCAGCTTGCGCACGATCAGCAGCAACAGCAGGCCGGCCGGCAGCGCGCGCAGCAGCGCCACCGTCAGCGGGTAGCCGGGCGGCAGCAGCTCCGTCGTGACGATGTAGGTGCTGCCCCAGATCGCGGGCGCTGACGCGGTGAGGAGGACGTCGGTGGTGCGGCTTGTCATGGGTCGAATCTATGGAATTGACCACCGGTTGTGAATGCCCGAATAATGAATTGATTCTTTACCGCCAGTCGTCAATTCGCATCGATTCCAGCATGGACCATCTCACGGCCCTCAAGGTCTTCCGCACCACAGCCGCCACGGGCAGCTTTGCCGGTGCCGCGCGGCAACTGGGGCTGTCGGCGGCGGCCGTCAGCAAGAACATCGCGCAGCTGGAGGCGCACCTGAAGGTGCGGCTCATCAACCGCACCACCCGGCAGATGAGCCTGACGGAAGCCGGCGCCGCGTACCACGAGCGCCTGTCGCGCATCCTCGACGAGCTTTCGGAGGCCGACGCCGCCCTCGCGCCCATGGGCAGCAGCCCCGGCGGCGTGCTGCGCGTGAACGCGCCGCTGACCTTCGCGCTCACCTCGCTGTCGCCCGCCATTCCCGAGTTCATGGCCCGCTACCCCAACCTGCGGCTCGAGCTGAACCTGCAGGACAGCCGTTCGGACATCATCGGCGAGGGCTACGACCTGGCCATCCGCGGCAGCGACCGGCTCGAGGACTCCAGCCTCGTCGCGCGCCGCCTCATGACCATGGACCACGTGCTGTGCGGCGCCCCCGGCTACTTCGCCGCGTTCGGCCGCCCCGCGCAGCCCGAAGACCTGAAGGCCCACGAGTGCGTGCAGTTCACGCTCTCCGGCCATGCGAACAAATGGACCTTCAACCGCGCCGGCCGCAGCGTGGCGGTGCCCGTCGACGGGCGCTACAAGGTCGGCTCCAGCATCGCCGTGCGCGACGCGCTGCTCGCGGGCTTCGGCCTGAGCCTGATCCCGCGCATCTACGTCGAGCACGAGCTGGCCTCGGGCCGCCTGCAGGCGGTGCTCGAAGACTGGGAGGCCGACAAGACGCCGGTGTACGCCGTCTATCCCTCCCGTCACCTGGCGGCGAAGACGCGCGCCTTCGTCGACTTCCTGGCCGAGCGGTTTTCAGGCCGCTGACCGTTCAGCAGCCTGCCGATGGGCGTGCGGCGCACCAGCAGCTGGTAGCTCGCGAGCGCGACCAGCGAAGTGGCCGCGATGTTCAGCCCCATCTTCGCGACCGCGCCCAGCGGTGCGTCGAACAGCAGGATGCCGAAGCCCACGGTGCCCAGCATGTGCACCAGGTACACCCAGTAAGAGCTCTGCGACAGATAGGCCAGCACCGCGTTCTGGCGCGGCAGGTAGCGCACGAAGCCGCCGATCAGCGCCAGGCTCCAGAGCCAGGCGGTCGCGTTGTAGGCAAAGGCGATCCAGAACTCCGGATGCGGCAGGCGGTGCCCGCCGCCCGCGCGCGAGGCGCCCAGCAACACCACCGTGGCCACAAAGAAGACGAGCCCGGCCGCCGCATGGCCCTTGCAGCGCGCCGCGAAGAGCGCGAGCAACCGTTCCTGCCGGCCATATATGTACGAGCCGACCACGAAGAACAGGCCGCTCTGCGCCCATTCGGCCGGCGGCGGCAGGAACGAGCCGCTTTCCGTGACCATGCCCGACGGATAGAACATGCCGACGAACGCCAGCGGCAGCGCCAGCACCGCGAAGCCCCAGCGCCGCGCCACCAGTTCCGTGAAGCCGCGGGCCAGCGCCTCGCGCAGCCGCGCCGGCAAGAAGCGCCGCAGCCGCACACCGGCCCAGGCCAGCGCGCTGAGCCAGAACAGCTGGTACAGGAACCACAGGTGCATGGTGTTGAAGGGCGAGCCGCCGGCTTGCCGCGCTGGAGCGAGCGCAACGTCGATGCCCGGCACGCCGCGCACCGTCAGGTGGATGTAGACCATCGCCAGCACCGTGGTCGCCGCGAACAGCGGCGGCCAGAAGATCGCGAAGGGCAGCGCGAGCCGCAGGCCGCGGTTCTTCAGCATGCCGTCGGCCCCGCGCCGCTCGACCAGCAGCGCCACGAAGAAGCCGGCCAGCACGAAGAACACCGGCATGCGAAAGCTGTGGATGAAGAGCAGCAGCAGGTCGGCCACCGGCGATGTCTTCGGGTCGCGCCACGGCAGCGGCGAGTCGACGGTGAGATGGTTGATCGCCACGTGCAGCACGATGCCGAGCCACATCATGAGGGCGCGGAGGTTGTCGAGCGCGTGGAGCCGCTGGGGCGATGGTGGTGTGTGTGCGTTGTTCATGAGGCCACTCTCGGGCCTCACGCAACGTCAGGGTCAAGGGGCGGGAGTGCGAACGGCGACGGCGCGCAACAGGTAGTCGCGCACCGCGGGCGTGGCGACCGCGGCGGCCTGCAGCACCGGCTCCGCGGCCATCGCCTGCCTCAGCCGGGCGGCGATGCCGGGGTCGTGGTCGGTGAAGGCGTCGAAGAGGCGCGCCCACTCGCGTGCGATGGCTTGCACGGCCGCGTCCTCGGGCGGAACGCCGCGGGCCTGCAGCGCGGCCAGCCCGGCCGCCAGTCGCCGCCATTCGTCTTCGGGCGGCGGGCCCAGCCGCGCGAGGTCGTCGGTGCTCAGGTGGCGCAGCAGCGCGGCCATGCGAACGCCGATGGCCGCACCGATGTATTCGATCAACTCGAGGGGTGGCCCGTCGTCGCGGCGCGCCACGGGCTCGCGGCGGTACATCTCGCCCCAGCGCGTGACGAGGTCGTAGTTGCCGTCCATCCATTGGCCCAGCAGCGTCATCCAGCGTGCGGCCAGCGGCTGCACCTCGGGGGCGTCGGCCGGCACGCCGCGCGCCATCAGCGCCGCCACCTCGGCCACCAGCGGCGGCCACTGGTCGGCCACGGTCTTCCAGTTGTCCATGAGCGACCTGATTTCGGCGGGGCTGAAGTAGCGGCCGTAGGTGGTCATCTGCTCCAGCGTGGCGAGCCAGTCCTTCATGTCGGGCTGGGTGCCCTCGGCCAGGCGCTGTTCGAGCAGGCCGAGGCGTTCCCGCAGGGAGGTGGCTTGGGCGATCTGCTGGTCGAGCGACGCCATCTGGCGCCGGAGGATGTCGGGCAGCGCATCGTTTTCCGCGCCGAGCACCGCACCGATCTCGGCCAGCGGCAGGCCCAGCAGCCGCAACGCCTGAATGGCGTGCAGGCGGGCGATGTCGGCCGCGTTGTAGAGCCGGTAGCCGGCTTCGGAGCGCGCCGAGGGCGCCAGCAGGCCGATGGCGTCGTAGTGGTGCAGCGTGCGCACCGTGAGGCCGGTGTGCCTGGCGAGTTCTCCGACCTTGAGCAGCACGGGAGTCGCTCCTGCGGGGGCTCAGTCGGCGTCGGGCGCCGGCTCCGGGCCTTGCCAGCCCAGCAGTTCGGCCAGCCGCTGGACGATCCAGGTGGCCTCCGCTGCCGACACGCCCGCCTCGGGCGTCGCCAGCCCTGCGTGGATGCGCCGCAGGATCTCGCTCTCGACCGGTACTTCGGTGTGGTGCTGGATCTGCGCGTGGCCCACGAGATGGTTCGCCAGGTCTTCGCAGATCTCGTAGCGCGCGCGCACCACGCCGATCGGCTCGCTCAGGCGCTGGCGCGCGTCGCTGTAGACCGCGAAGAACGAGGGCGGGATGTAGATCTGGTTGTCGTCGGACATCGCGAGTTGCTCAGGAAGGCCGTCGTCCCAACGACAAAACGCGCCCGGGGGCGCGTTCGTCGTCGTGGCTCCGTGGAGCCGGCGAAGGCTGGATCAGCCGCCCTTCTTGGCGCGCTTGCCAGGGTTCTTCTTGCTGCGCGTTGCGGTGCCGCGCTCGAGGCTGACCTTCTGGCCGCCACCGGAGCGAGGCACGGTGTAGCCGGGCAGCGGCGTCGGCTTCGGGGTGGCAACGCGTTCGGCTTCGGTACGGAATGTCTTGGGCATGAAAAGCTCGGGTAAAAGTAATGTTCGAACCCGCAATTAGGCCACATCGAGGATTTCATATGCCAATAACCGAAACAGCCGCCGGCGCCGGGCGTCCGCGCTTCGTTTCGGGCTCGCTGATGCGCCATGTCTGCGTCATGGCGGGCACGGGGGCCATCGGCCTGATCGCGGTGTTCGCGGTCGACCTGATCAACCTGTTCTACATCTCGCTGCTCGGCGAAAAAGAGACTGCGGCGGCGGTCGGTTTCGCGGGCGTGGTGGGGTTCTTCCATGCGTCGCTTTGCATCGGCCTGACCATCGGCATCGCGGCGGTGGTGTCGCGCACGGTGGGCGCGGGGCGCATGGAAGACGCGCGCCGCATCGGCACCTCGAGCCTCGTGCTGATGGTGGCGCTGTCGGTGCTGGCGGGCTCGGGCACCGCCTTCGTCCTGCACCCGGCGCTGCAGGCACTGGGAGCGCAGGGCGAGACGGCGCGGCTCGCGCATCGCTACCTCTCGGTGACGGTGCACACGCTGCCGCTGCTGGGCATCGGCATGGCGACGTCCGCGCTGCTGCGCTCGGTGGGCGATGCGCGCCGCTCGATGACGGTGACGCTGGCGGGCGCCTTCGTGACGGCGGTGCTCGACCCGATATTGATCTTCGGCTTCGGCCTGGGGCTCGACGGCGCGGCGATCAGCGCAGTGGTCTCGCGCACGGTGCTGGCGGCCATCGGGCTGCACGGCGTGGTGGTGAAGCACCGCATGCTCGGTCCGTTCCAGGCTTCGCGGCTCGGCGCCGATGCGCGCGCGCTGGGCTCGGTGGCCGGGCCGGCGGTGCTGACGAACCTGGCCACGCCCGTGGGCGCGGCCTTCGTCACGCATGCGGTGGCGCAGTTCGGACCCTCGGCGGTGGCGGGCGCGGCCACCATCGACCGGCTGACGCCGGTGGCCTTCGGGCTGGTCTATGCGCTCAGCGGCGCGGTCGGGCCGATCCTGGCGCAGAACCTCGGTGCGGGGCAGTACCGACGGGTGCAGGAAGGGCTGCGCGACAGCCTGCTGTTCATGGTGGCGTCGGTGGCCGTGGCGTGGCTGCTGCTGGCGCTGGGGCAAGGCGTGCTCATTCGCGCGTTCTCGGCCGAAGGGCAGGCGGCGGAGTTGATCTCGCTGTTCTGCAGCTGGCTGGCCGCGAGCTTCTTTTTCGCGGGCGGGCTGTTCGTGGCGAACGCGTCGTTCAACAACCTCGGGCATCCGCTGCTGTCGACCGCGTTCAACTGGGGGCGCGCCACGCTGGGCACGATTCCGTTCGCCTGGTGGGGCTCGCACCACGGCGCGGCCGGCGTGCTGATCGGGCAGGCCGTGGGCTCGTCGATCTTCGGACTGCTCGCGGTGGTGGTGGCGTTCAGGCTGGCCGCGAAGCTGGCGCAGCAGGAGGCGCCCGATGCGGCGCCGGCACCGGTGCTCGACGCGCCGGTAGCGCCTACATCGGCGCTGGCCACGCCGCAGGCGGGCGTTACTGCTCCAGCAGCCGCACCTTGACCGACTTGCCCTTGACGCGGCCGGCGGACAGCTTGCGCGCCGCCTCGGCCGCGATGGCGCGGTCCACCGCCACGTAGGTCGAGAACTCGTTGACGTTGATCTTGCCGACCTGCTCCTTCGTGTAGCCGCAGTCGCCGGTGAGCGCGCCCAGCACGTCGCCGGCGCGGATCTTTTCCTTGCGCCCGCCCACGATCTGCAGCGTGGCCATTGGCGGCTGCAGCGGCGTGCCCTTGGCCGGCGTGAGCTCGGACAGCTCGTGCCATTCCGATTCGCGGCCCTGCAGCAGCTCGATTTTTCCGACGCTGCCCATCTCGTTCATGCTGGCCAGGTTCAGCGCCAGGCCTTCCGAGCCGCCCTGCTGGCCCACGCGGCCGGTGCGGCCGACGCGGTGGATGTGGATTTCGGAATCGGGCGTCACGTCGACGTTGATCACCGCCTCGAGGTGCGAAATGTCGAGCCCGCGCGCCGCCACGTCGGTGGCCACCAGCACCGAGCAGCTGCGGTTGGCGAACTGCACCAGCACCTGGTCGCGCTCGCGCTGCTCCAGCTCGCCGAACAGCGCCAGCGCGCTGAAGCCCTGGGCCTGCAGCACGTCGACGAGGTCGCGGCACTGCTGCTTGGTGTTGCAGAAGGCCAGCGTGCTGACGGGGCGGAAATGGTCGAGCAGCAGGCTCACGGCGTGCAGCCGCTCGCTGTCCTTGACCTGATACCAGCGCTGGCGGATCTTGCTGCCTTCGTGCTGCGCCTGCACCGTGATCTGCTCGGGGTTCTTCATGAACTGCTGGGCGAGCTTGGCGATGCCTTCGGGGTACGTGGCCGAGAACAGCAGCGTCTGGCGCTCCTTCGGGCACTGCCGCGCCACCGTCACGATGTCGTCGAAGAAGCCCATGTCCAGCATGCGGTCGGCTTCGTCGAGCACCAGCGTGTTGAGCGCCGACAGGTCGAGGTTCCCGCGTTCCAGGTGGTCCATGATGCGCCCCGGCGTGCCCACCACGATGTGGGCGCCGTGCTCCAGGCTGGCAATCTGCCCGCGCAGCGCGACACCGCCGCAGAGCGTGACGACCTTGATGTTTTCCTCGGCGCGCGCCAGGCGGCGGATTTCGGTCGTGACCTGGTCGGCCAGTTCGCGCGTCGGGCACAGCACCATCGCCTGGATGGCGAAGCGCCGTGCGTTGAGGTTGGCGAGCAGCGCCAGCGCGAAGGCGGCGGTCTTGCCGCTGCCGGTCTTGGCTTGCGCGATCAGGTCCTTGCCGAGCAGCGCCGGCGGCAGCGCTGCCGCCTGGATCGGCGTCATCTGCGTGTAGCCGAGCTGGGTGAGGTTGGCCAGCGTCTGGGGCGTGAGCGCCAGCGTGGCAAAGCCGTTGTCGGCTGGGGTGCCGCCGGCTGTGGGATTGGGTGTGGTCATCGTTCAGCAGCCGTGGAGCGCAAAAAACAAAAGCCTTGCCGGCACCCTTCGCGGGGCGCCGCAAGGCTTTTCGTCAGTCGCGGATCAGCGGCGGGGTGAGTTGTTGCCGCCGGAGTTGGTCGGCGGCGGGCCGCGACGTTCCAGGTGACGGAAGGTGATACGGCCCTTGGTCAGGTCGTAGGGCGAGAGTTCGAGCGACACCTTGTCACCCGCCAGGATGCGGATGTGGTGCTTGCGCATCTTGCCGCCGCTGTAGGCGATCAGCTGATGGCCGTTGTCGAGCGTGACGCGGTAGCGCGAGTCGGGCAGGACTTCGGTCACCGCGCCGTTCATTTCGATCAGTTCTTCCTTGGGCATGTGTGATTACCTCTGAATCGTTCGATGTGTGTTGGAGATGGAATCGGGCGTAATTGTTTCAGGCCGCGCACGGGAGTGCGAGGGGGGCGCGTTCGCGCACCCAGCCAAGGCCCTCGTCGACGGCATAGCGGAGCGCCGCGGCGTGGCTGGCGAAACGCGGCGTGAAGCGCATCACGCGGTCGTGCATGCCGCTGCCGCTGCCGGAGCGGATCGAGACGGAAGCGGCGAAATTGCCGTCGTCCTGGTGTCGGATGAGCGGAGAAACAAGGTACTTGCCCACCGCGATACTGTGTTGAATGATGTCCATGAAGCCTTGGCTCGGCGCGCGGATACGAAGCGCGAAGAGCCTGAAAAATAATTGAAAACGGGCGTGGGCCGGCCGGAATGGCGCGGCGGACGCGCTATTCGCTTCAACAGGAACGAAGGCAGTGGTGGCAATCATGGGCGCCCGGTCTGGCGCTCCAACACACTGTATGAGCCGGCTTGGAAATGAGGGGCCTGAAGAATCCAAGGACAGTGCAGGTCAGCCGGCGGTATTGACGAAATTCTTCGTCGTGGTATCGAAACGAACCCGACATTATAGCCCGCAGGGCATGACGACCGCTTGTCTTAATTACAACGGCTCCATGAAAAAGGCCCCGAGGGGCCGTTGATCAGGCGTTGCGAGCTATTAAAAACATAGCGATGTCCGGGCGGAACAGGCACTCCGTGCCCTGCGAGCCGCCAGAAGCAGCAGCGCCAGCCCCACGAGCTGCATCGCCGCGCCCGCCCATCCCACCGCACTTACGCCGAACAGCTCGATGGCCGCGCCGCCCAGCGCCGAGCCTGCCGCGATGCCGAGGTACGTCGCCGATGCATTGAGCGACAGCGTCATCGGCGCGCGCTCCGGCGCCAGCCTGATCAGCCGCACCGCCTGCGCCGGCCCGAAGCCCCAGCCGGCAAAGCCCCACAGCGCCGACAGCCCCACGATCAGCGGCAGTGCCAGCCCGCGCGGCAGCATCTGCGCTGCGAACGACAGCCCGCCCAGAATCAGCACCAGCATCAGCGCAAAACCCTGCGCCACGCGGTCGGCGCCGAAGCGGTCGGTGGCCCAGCCGCCGGCCGCGGTGCCAAGGGCCGCCGCCACGCCGATGGCGCCGAACACCGCGCTTGCGCCGTCGGCCCCGAAGCCCAGCGTGCCCGACAGGAACAGCGCGATGTAGGTGTAGAAGCTGAAGCCGCCGGTGGCCCACAGCAGGGTGACGAGCAGCGCCGGCAGCACGCCGGGTTCGCGCGCCGCCTCGAAGGCCGGTGCCTGCTTCGCGGCGGCGGGGGCTTGCGCCAGGGCGCGCGGCAATCCCAGGGCCAGGCCCCAGGTGGCCAGCGCCGCCACCGCCGCGATCAACAGGTAGGCCGTGCGCCAGCCACCCCAGCTCGCGATCCATGCGCCCAGCGGCACGCCGAGCGCCACCGCCACGGTGCCGCCGCCGCTCACGATGGCCAGCGCCCGGCCGCGCAGCGCGGGCGACACCATCGCCGCCGCCACGGCGCTCGCGGTCGGCAGGAACATACCGGCCGCCAGCCCCAGCGCGATGCGTGCCAGCGCCAGTTGCGCGAAGCCGTGCGCCATCGCCGCCGCCAGCGCGAGGCCCGAGAACGCCGCGAGGCTTGCAATCAGCAGCGGCCGCCGCCCGAAGCGCGCGAACAGCGCCGCCATCAGCGGAGATCCGACGGCATAGCTCAGCGCGAACAGCAGCACCAGCTGCCCGGCCCGCGCGGCGCTGACCTGCAGATCGGCCGCCAGCACCGGCAGCAGCCCGGCGACCATGAAGCTTTCGGTGCCGATGGCGAAGGCGCCCAGCGCGAGCCAGCCGAGGCTCATGGGCAACCGCTCTGGCAAGGGCGCGGCAGTGGGGTTGGTGTGCATGGAAGGCTCCGTTCAAAGGTGTTCCGAGGCCTTCAGAATAGGTTTGCGATTGGCTCCTTGAAAGAACCACAATCGGCGAAGTTCATGGAACCACTTTTCGAACTCGCCATCCGTCTGCCGGGCGCCGGCTCTCGCGAACTGCTGCGCGAAGTGCATCGGCAGTTGCGTGGCGCCATCCTCGACGGCCGGCTGCAGCCCGGCGCGCGCCTGCCCGCCACGCGCGCGCTGGCGCAGCGGCTCGGCGTGTCGCGCAACACCGTGCTCGCGGCCTACGACCTGCTGCTGAGCGAGGGCTACCTGCTGGCGCGTCCCGGCGCGGGTACCTACGTGGCCGACACCCTGCCGGCCTCGCGGCGCGGCCGGCCCGCCCGGCCCGCCCGGGCCGCCCAGGGGATCGCGGCCGGGCGCGACCCCCGGCTGGTGCCGCTGCACGTGCCCGGCGCCGATCTCGCGCCGACGCTCCAGCCGCAGGCCGCGCGCGACGACTTCCGAGTCGGCCTGCCCGACGTGAGCCCCTTCCCCTTCGACATCTGGCGCCGCCTGTCCGACCGAGCGCTGCGCCGCGTCGCGCGGCAGACCGCCGACTACGCCGACCCGCAGGGCCAGGAGGCGCTGCGCGAGGCGATCGCGCGGCATGTGTCGTTCACGCGCGCGGTGGGCTGCACCGCCGGCGACATCGTGGTGACGGCCGGCGCGCAGCAGGCCTTCGGGCTGCTCGCGCGCATCCTGGTCGTGCCGGGACGCACCGTGGTCGCGGTCGAGCAGCTGTTCTATCCCTCGCTGCGCGAAGCGATGCTGGCCGCAGGCGCGAAAGTGGTCACCGTGCCGACCGACACCGAGGGCCTGTGCGTCGAGCGCATTCCGCCAGAAGCGCGCGTGGTCTGCGTGACGCCGTCGCACCAGTTCCCAACCGGCGTCGCGATGTCGCCGCAGCGGCGCACTGCCCTGCTGGCCTTTGCGCGGGCACGCAATGCGGTCATCGTCGAGGACGACTACGACAGCGAATTCCGCTTCGCCGGCCGGCCGCTCGATGCATTGCAGACGCTGGACCGCGCCGAGTCGGTGTTCTACGTCGGCACCTTTTCCAAGAGCCTGTTTCCCGCGCTGCGCCTGGGTTTCGTGGTCGCGCCGCCGTGGGCCCGCGCGGCGCTGGTGCGGGCGCGCGAACTGGCCGACTGGCACGGCCCGGTGCTCGGGCAGGAAGCGCTCGCGGCTTTCATTGCCGAGGGGCACCTGGCGCGGCACATCCGCAAGATGCGCAAGCTGTATGGCGCGCGGCGTACCGCCCTGCTCGATGCGCTGGCGAGGCATGGCGCGGGACGGCTCGAGGCAATTCCTTCCAACGCCGGGCTGCACCTGTCGGCCTGGCTGCGCAGCCCGACGCGGGCCGACGTGGTTGTGGAGCGCGCCGCGGCAGCCGGCATCGTGCTGCCGCCGCTCTCGCGCTTCGCGCTCGACCCGCACGCGCCCGACGTGCCCAACGGGCTGTCGTTCGGCTACGGGCTGATCGGCGAAGCGCAGATCGACGGCGCCATCCAGCGGCTCGTGCAACTGCTCTGAGCCCGCCCGCGCAGGCATTCGAGCGCACGCAATGGCGTTGCGCTCCTACAGCCGTTGCGCATGCCGCTGCGCTCAATCGCGGCATGAACACGACGACGGCACTCTCCTCCTCAACGCCCGTGCGCTACGACCCCGCCGTGGAAACCTTCCGCGACGACGAGGCGCAGACGCAGACCGACCTGGTGGCCACCCTCGTCGACATGGAGAAAACCATGGCCGACCACACCGGCCATGCCATGCGCGCGGTGCACGCCAAGAGCCACGGCCTGTTGCGCGGCGAACTGAGCGTGCTCGACGGCCTGCCCGAAACACTGGCACAGGGCCTCTTCGCGTCGGCGCGCCGCTACCCGGTCGTCATGCGGCTGTCGACGCCGCCCGCCGAGATGCTCGACGACCGCGTCTCGCTGCCGCGCGGAATGGCCCTGAAGGTGCTGGACGTGGAAGGCCCGCGCGTCGAAGGCTCCGAGGGCGACTCCACGCAGGACTTCCTGTTCGTCGACGGCCCGGTGTTCTCCGCGCCCGACGCCAAGGGTTTCCTGCGCAGCCTGAAGCTGCTCGCCGGCACCACCGACAAGGCACCGAACGCCAAGCGCGTGCTGTCAGGCGTGCTGCAGGGCGTGGAGAAAGCGGTCGAGACTTTCGGCGGCCAGAGCGGCACGCTGATCGCGCTGGGCGGCCATGCGGAGACGCACCCGCTCGGCGCGACCTTCTTCACGCAGGTGCCGATCCGCTATGGCGCCTACATCGCCAAGCTGCAGCTGGCCCCTGTTTCCCCCGCGCTGCTGGCGCTGGAGAACGCGCCGCTCGACCTTGCCGGCAAGCCCGACGGTACGCGCGAGGCCGTGGCCGATTTCATCCGTGCGAACCCCGCCGTGTGGGAACTGCGCGTGCAGCTTTGCGTGGACCTGGAGCGCATGCCGGTCGAAGACGCCTCGGTCGAGTGGCCGCAGGCGCTGAGCCCGTTCGTCGCGGTGGCGCGCATCACCGCCGATCCGCAGGAAGGCTGGAGCGAGGCGCTGGCGCGCGAGATCGACGACGGCATGGCCTTCAACCCCTGGCATTCACTGGCCGCGCACCGGCCGCTGGGCAATGTGATGCGCGCTCGCAAGGCGGCGTATGCGGCCTCGTCGGACTACCGCAGCGAGCGCAACGGCTGCCCGCTGCACCGCTGAAGATTTCAGCCCAGCCCGAGCATCCGCCGGTTTGCCGCCACGTCCACGCCGCCCGCGGCGAAGTCGTCGAAGGCCCGGTCGGCCACGCGGATGATGTGGTCGGCAATGAACTTCGCGCCTTCGCGCGCGCCGTCTTCCGGGTGCTTGATGCAGCACTCCCATTCGAGCACCGCCCACCCCGGGAAGTCGTACTGCGCCATCTTCGAGAAGATGGCCTTGAAGTTCACCTGCCCGTCGCCCAGCGAGCGGAAGCGCCCGGCGCGGTTGATCCAGCTCTGGAAGCCGCCGTACACGCCCTGCTTGCCGGTCGGGTTGAACTCGGCGTCCTTCACGTGAAAGATCTTGATGCGCTCGTGGTAGTGGTCGATGTAGGCCAGGTAGTCGAGCTGCTGCAGCATGAAGTGGCTCGGGTCGTACAGCAGGCAGGCGCGCGGATGGTTGTTCACGCGCTCCAGGAACATCTCGTAGCTCACGCCGTCGTGCAGGTCTTCGCCGGGGTGGATTTCGTAGCCCACGTCCACGCCCACCGCGTCGAAGGCATCGAGGATCGGACGCCAGCGCCGCGCCAGTTCGTCGAAGGCCTCCTCGATGAGTCCCGGCGGGCGCGGCGGCCACGAATAGAGATACGGCCAGGCCAGCGCGCCCGAGAAGGTCGCGTGCGCCGTGAGGCCCAGGTTGGCCGATGCCTTGGCCGCGAAGTGCAGCTGCTGCACCGCCCATTGCTGGCGCTTGACCGGATCGCCGCGCACTTCGGGCGCAGCGAAACCGTCGAAGCCCGCGTCGTAGGCCGGGTGCACCGCCACCAACTGGCCCTGCAGGTGGGTCGAGAGCTCGGTGATCTCCAGGCCGTGCTTCGCCAGCGTGCCCTTCACCTCGTCGCAATAGGTCTTGCTTTCGGCAGCCTTCTTCAGGTCGAACAGGCGAGCGTCCCAGCTGGGTATCTGCACGCCCTTGTAGCCGAGCCCGGCGGCCCAGCCTGCAATGCCGTCGAGCGTGTTGAACGGTGCCGCGTCTCCCGCAAACTGGGCGAGAAAAATGGCCGGACCCTTGATTGTCTTCATTGGCTTGTCTTCCTTATTCGTCGGGGTAGCGTTGAAAGCATACTTGGCGTGTCGTCCGACCCCGTGCGAGAGGCCAACGAGCCACAATGGATTTTCCTTTTCGCATCACCCGTCCGGTTCGCTCCGTCGACAGTCCCGCGATGACACAACCTGTTTCCGCCCGGCTCAAGATCGGCCTGTCCGCCTGCTTCTCGCATGCCGACCCCGCCCGATCGCTCTTCACCAACAAGACGCTGCAGTACGTCGAGCAATCGATCGCGCACTGGCTCATGTCCGCCGGCGCCATGGTGGTGATGGTGCCCTGCCCCACCGGCGAGACCGCGCGCGGCGACACCAAGCTGTCGCACTACGCCGAATGGCTCGACGGCGTGGTGATGCACGGCGGCGCCGACGTCTGGCCCGGCAGCTACGGCGAGGTGCCGCTGAAGGACGCATGGATCGGCGACCGCATCCGCGACCTCTACGACTTGGCGCTGGTCGAAGCCTTCGAGCAGGCCGGCAAGCCCATCTTCGGCGTGTGCCGCGGGCTGCAGCTCATCAACGTGGCCTTCGGCGGCACGCTCTACCAGGACATCGAGGCGCAGCACGGGCACCCCGAGACACTCAAGCACCGCGACCCCGTCACCTACGACCAGAACTTCCACCAGATCGAGTTGGTGCAGGGCACCCGCCTGTCGAAGCTCTACCCCGACCTGAAGACCGCGCGCGTGAACAGCATCCACCACCAGGGCGTGAAGGACATCGCGCCCGGCTTCGACATCGAGGCCTGGAGCCTGCCCGACCGCGTGCCCGAGGCCATCCGCCGCCGGGCCGACCGCGGCCGCAGCTACATCGCCGCGACCCAGTGGCATCCCGAGTTCCACAAGTACGGCAGCACCGAGACGGTCGACGACACGCCCATCCTGCACGACTTTCTCTGGGCCTGCGCCACCGCCCGCGTGGCGCCGCGCACGAGCAGCATGCGCGGCATGCCGGGGCGCATCCGAAACCGCGCCGCGCGCCTGCTGAAGCAGGCACTGCTGCGGCGCTGAGGCCGCGCTCTCAGCGCCAAGCCGCGCGCACCAGCGCGCCGGGATCGCTGGTGCCGGCGCTGATGCCGGTGACCGGGCCCCAGTCGGGGTCGAAGCGGCTGCTCACGAAGGCGGCCGAGGACTCCACGCTCGCATGCGCCAGCATCAGGCAGGCCTGCGCCGCGCGCACCAGCCGCTGCGTGAAGCGGCGCGCCTGGCGCTCCAGTTCCTGCGGCGGCAGCTGCACCATGCGGCGCAGCACGTCGATCTCGGCCTGCAGGCGCGGCTCGCCGGTGGCGATGTCCTGCAGCTGGTCGAGCACCAGCTGCACGTCGTCCGGGTTGCGCGACACGGCACGCAGCACGTCCAGGCACATCACGTTGCCCGAGCCTTCCCAGATCGAGTTGACAGGCGCCTCGCGGAACAGCCGGCCCATCGGTCCGTCTTCCACATAGCCGTTGCCGCCGAAGACTTCCATCGCCTCGCCGGTCAGGGCCACCGCACGCTTGCAGTTCCAGAACTTGGCGGCCGGCGTCAGCAGCCGGCGCCAGGCCGTGTCCAGCGGCGCGGCGGAGCCGAAGCGCGAGGCCAGCTCCATCGCCAGCAGCGTGGCGCTTTCGGATTCGAGCGCCATGTCGGCCAGCAGCTCGGTCATCACCGGCTGGTCGACCAGCGCCTTGCCGAAGGCGAAGCGGTTGCGCGCATAGTGCGCGGCCTGCGCGAAGGCCTGCCGCATGAAGCCCGCGCTGGCGAGTGCGCAGTCGAGCCGGGTCACGGTCGCCATCTCGATGATGGTCGGGATGCCACGGCCCTCGTCGCCCACCAGCACGCCCCACGCCTCCTTGAACTCGACTTCGCTGCTGGAGTTGGAGCGGTTGCCGACCTTGTCCTTCAGCCGCTGGATGTGAATCGGGTTCTTGCTGCCGTCGGGCCGCCAGCGCGGCACGAAGAAGCACGATGAGCCGTGCTCGTCGGTCTTGGCCAGCACCAGGTGGCCGTCGCACATCGGCGCCGAGAAGAACCACTTGTGGCCGGTGATCAAGAACTCGTCGCCCCAGGGGCCGCTGCCTGCGGGCACGGCGCGCGTGGTGTTGGTGCGCACGTCGCTGCCGCCCTGCTTCTCGGTCATGCCCATGCCGACGGTCATCGAGGTCTTGCGGTCCAGCGGGATGTCGCGCGCATCGTGTTCGTTCGACGCGAGCTTGGCGCCCAGGTCGGCGTACAGCGCGGCGTTGCGGCGCATCACCGGGATGCAGGCCTTGGTCATGGTGGTCGGGCAGGTCGAGCCCGACTCGATCTGGCTGTGCATGTGCAGCGAGGCGCCGTAGCCGACCCAGGCCGAGGGCCGCTCGTCGAAGAACGGCAGGTTGGCGATGCCGTTGCGCCGGGCGATCGACATCATCGTGTGCCATGCCGGGTGGAACCGCACCTGGTCGATGCGCTCGCCGATGCGCGAATGCGTGTGCAGCTCGGGCTCGTGGCGGTTGGCGTCTTCTGCGGCGCGCAGCGTGGCTTCGGCGCCGTACTCGGCACCCTGGCGCACCAGTTCGTCGTCGCGCCAGGCGGCACCACCGCGCGCGACCGCGCGGCGCAGCACGGGGTCGCTGGTGTAGACGTTGTAGTCCTTGAGTTCGGGGACCTGGTTGTCGGGGTGGATGCCGGTGGTGGTCATGGCTGTTGTCTCTCTCGGTTGTCGTTGAAGGCTCAGGCGCGTTCGCGCAGCACCAGCGTCTGGGTGGCAAGGCCGATCGGGCCGCGTTCGTCGTACAGGTGGGACACGGCAAGGCCGGCACCGTCGCCGTGCACCTCGGTGGCCGAGCGCAGGCCGATCCATTCGCCTTCGGGCGCGCGGAACAGGTTCAGGCTCATGTCGGCGTTGGCGAAAAGAAAGCGCTCGGCCGGCAGCACCCAGCTCAGGCCGTTGCCGAAGTCGGCCGCCGCCGCGGCGCGCATGGCGGGCGAGTTGGCGATGCCGTCCACCAGCGGCACCGCGAGCCGGAACCACGCGCCGCAGGGGCCGGGCTGGCTCGAGTCGCCTTCGGCCACGCGCGATTCCACGGCGCTGCCGTAGAACGACACGCCGTCGGGCAGGCCCGGAATGCGCACGCGCTCGCTGCAGTCGCCCGGCAGCGGCCGCAGTTGCGACTGCGGCCAGCCCGGCAGGTCCGCCGGCAGCGCCAGCGAGCCTTTGGCCAGCAGCAGCGCATGCGCCCGCGCCACCACCACGTCGCCCGCCAGCAGGTCGATGCCCACGCGCACCGTGGCGCGCGAAGACTGCACCTGCGTGCGGGTGAGTAGCAGCACCAGCGGCACCGGCTTCACGAGCTCGACCGTGAGCCGCGCCAGTTGCCATCCCGGGCCGGGCGCGGCCCGCTCTGCCACATGCGCCAGCAGGGCGCAGGGTGCGCCGCCGTGCTGCGCGCGCGGGTCCCAGGGGCCGCGCGAGAGCACGCTGGGCTGCCAGGCGTCGGCGCCCTGGCTGGCGTAGACGGCGGGGTGGGATGAGTCCGGAGTCGGTTCGTCGATGGCCATTGCAGAATCGGTTCGATGGGTCCAAAAATTCTAGGAACAAGCCGGGCGCAAGGTGTTCGGGTTCGGCGGCGATGAGCAGCGGCACCCGCGCGCCGGCCGCCGCACCGAGGAGAAAGCCGCGCCAGTCCCGCGCGCGCCACACCTCGCAGGCGCTGCAGGAAGCCTTTGTTCGGCTTTTGGTCGAGCGCGGCTATGCCGCCATCACCATCCGCGAGATCGTGTCCGTCGCGGGTACGGGGCTTGGCAGCTTCTACGAATACTTCGAGAACAAGGACGACCTGGCGCGCGTGTGCCTGCACCTGCGCTCCAAGGCGCTGCTGCTGGGCATCCGCGAGACCGTGGCCGCGCATGCGGGGCGGCCGCTGCGGGAGATCGTCGATGCGGTGATCGATGCGCAGGTCGAGGCGCACCGCGATCAGCCGCTGGCCTGGGGCGCGCACTACCTGCTGGAGCGGCACCTCTCCAGCGCCGAGGCCTATCGCAAGATGTACGACCGTTTCGTGGCCGAGTGGGTGGGTGTGCTCGAAGCCGCCTGCGACATGGCGGCCGATGGCCCGAAGAAGGAGATTGCGCGCGTCTGCCAGACCATCCTCTACGGCCTGGTGGCGCACACGCACATCGGCACCGGCGGACGGCCCGACCTGCAGGCGCTGTCACGCCAGCTGCGCGGCGCGCTGCACGGCTACCTGGCCGGCGTGGTCCGCTGAATCAGCGCGAGCTGTTCCTGGTGCCGGTGACGCTGGCGTCGATGGTGCCGAACACGGTGACGCCGCTGCCGCCCGTGGGCGTTGCGGCGCTCGATGCATTGGCGCTGCCGGCCGAACCGGTGCCCGCGCAACCCGCGACGAGCGCGCCCATCGCGACGGCAAGAACAGCTGCAATGAATGGCTTCACTGGAAACTCCAAGAGATTTGGTGGGTCATGACCGTTTCCACTATAGGCCGCCGGCCCGGCCCCTCGTGTAACAACACACCGGGGCCGGCAGGGTTGTTGCCCCGCGGCAGGCCGCTCAGCGCGGGTCCGTCGCCAGCAGCATCCCAACCAGCGAGCGCAGGTGCCCCTGCAGCCGCTCGGCGCCGGCTTCGTCCAGCGCCAGCGTGGTCTCGTCCATGTAGAGCTTGCGGTTGATCTCCACCTGGATGCTGTGCCGGTTGCCGGCCGGGTCGCCGTTGCGGCGCACCAGCTCCACGCCCTTGTAGGGGTGGTTGTAGTCCACGCTGTAGCCGAAGCCGCGCAGGTGCTCGCAGATCTTGCGCGACAGCGCCGGGTCGGCGGTGCTGCCGTCGCGGTCGCCGATCACGAAGTCGGCATGCGCCAGGCCCGGGAAGTCGGTGGCATGGCTGGCCGCGATGGCCGGCATCGAGTGGCAGTTGATGTGGATGCTGTAGCCGTGGCGCGCATGCGCCTCGTCGATGGCCTGCGCCACCGCCGCGTGATACGGGCGCCAGCAGGTGTCGATGCGCTGGCGCACTTCTTCCACCGGCAATTGCCGGTCGTAGATAGGCAGGCCCTCGTCGGTGAGCTTCCAGATCAGCCCCTTGCCCAGGCGCACCTTCGACAGCACGCGCGGGTCGGTGGAAACCGGGTCGGTCCACTCGCCTTGCAGCATCGTGGTGTCGATCTCGGTCGTGTCGCGGTTGGCGTCCAGGTAGCTGCGCGGAAAGTGCGCCTCCACCCAGGCCACGCCCATCGCCGGCGCGAAGGCGTAGAGCTTTTCCACGTGCGTGTCCTCGGCGCGGCGCAGTGTCGCGAGGTCGCGCACCGTGCCGAAGTCCTCGGGGTAGACGGTGCCGCTGTGCGGGGAGTCCAGCACCAGCGGCGTGTGCCCGGCAACGCTCGTCACCTCGGCGCGGGTTTGAATCAGTTTCAGGACTGGATGCATAGGCAGGCCGGGCTCAGTCCAATCGCACGCGTGCGAATTCGGCCACCTTCTTCATCTTGTCGATCTCGCTGGCGATCTGCTTGGTGAACTGCGTCGGCGTGGTGCCCGAGGCGTACAGGCCCTGCAGCGCCAGGCGCTCGCGCACCGAGGGGTCCTTCAGCGCGGTGGCCACGGCCTGCTGCATGCGCAGCACCAGTTCGGCCGGCGTGCCGGCGGGCGCGATCATGCCGAACCACGACGGATCGTTGTTGGCCGGATAGCCCAGCTCGCCGTAGGTGGGCACGTCGGGCAGCACGTCGAGGCGGCCGTTCCACGACACGGCCAGCGCCTTCAGCTTGCCCGCCTTCACGTGCGGCAGCGAGGAGGCCACCTGGTCGAAGTACACCGGCACTTCGCCCGCGAGCACGTCGTTGACGGCCGGGCCCGCACCGCGGTAGGGGATGTGCACCATCGAGGTTCCGGTGCTGCTCTTGAACAGCTCGCCCCACATGTGGCCTATGGTGCCGTTGCCCGGCGAGGCGTACGACACCTTGCCCGGATTGGCCTTGAGGTACTTCACCAGTTCGGCGAAGTTGGCCACCGGCAGCTTCGCCGGGTTGATGACGATCACGCCCGGCGCCTTGACGATCTCGGTCACGGCGGCAAAGCCCTTGATCGGGTCGTACGGCAGCTTCTGGTAGACGGCCGGGTTCACGCCGTGCGTGGACAGGGTGGCGATGCCGAAGGTCAGGCCGTCCGGCGTGGCGCGGGCCAGCTCGGCCATGCCGATGGAGCCGCCGGCACCGGCGCGGTTGTCGATGACCACCGGCTGCTGCAGGATCTTGGCCACGGGCTCGCCGAGCACGCGCGCCGTGATGTCGGTGGCGCCGCCGGGCGGGAAGGGAACGACCAGGCGAATGGGCTTGCCCTGGGCAAAGGATATTCCTGGGAGGACGGAAGCAGCGGCCAGCGTGGAGATGAAATGACGACGTTGCATGGGGTGGATTCCAATGTGCATTGAGTGAGAAGGAGCGATTTCGCCTCACTTCAGAAGCAAAGGATAGACCAGCTAACATTCTGATCTGGAATGTTTTAATGGGCATCCTGCCATGTCGTTGCGCCGTCTCAATCCTCCGCTGAACCTGCTGCGGGCCTTTTCAACCGTGGTGCGCTTCGGCGGCGTCTCGCGCGCGGCCGAGGCGCTGCACCTCACGCAGGGCGCGGTCAGCAAGCAGGTGCAGGAGCTCGAGCGCTGGATCGGCGCGCCGCTGTTCGAGCGCAACCGAAAGCGCCTGGCGCTCACGCCGGCCGGCGAGCGCTACGAGAAGACGGTTCGCTCGCTGCTCGCGCAGCTGGAGGCGGCCACGCTGGAGCTCATCACCAGCGGCGACGGCGGCGGCGCGCTGCACCTGTCCACCCTGCCCACCTTCGGCGCCAAATGGCTGATTCCGCGGCTGCCCGATTTCCAGCGCGCGCATCCGCAGATCACGCTGCATTTCGTGCCCTTCGTGCACGGCTACGACTTCGAGCGGCCCGAGCTCGACTGCGCCATTCTCTTCGGCGACGGCCACTGGCCCGGCGCGCAATCGCACTACCTCGCGGGCCGTGACGTGGCGCTGATCGCACCGCGCGCCGCGCAGGCCGAGGTCGCCATCCGTACGCCGCAGGACGTGGCGCGCTGCACGCTTCTGCGCCATGTCACGGTGCCGCAGTCGTGGCTGCACTGGAGCGAGACGCATGGCGTGCGCGGGCTGGACCCGCTGGCCGGCCCGCAGTTCGACCAGTTCCAGACCATGATCCGCGCGGTGATGGTCGGCATGGGCGTGGCGCTGGTGCCGCGCTGCCTGGTGCAGGACGAAATCTCTTCGGGTCTGGTGGACGAGCCGCTGCCCGGCGGCGGCTACCGCGGCAACGAGGGCTACTGGTTCTGCTACCCCGAGGGACGCGGCCAGCTGGCCACGCTCGATCATTTCCGCAGCTGGCTGCTGGCGGAGGTCGACCGCGCGAAAGAGGCGCAGGCGCCTGCCTGACGCCTGCTAGATCGAACGGCTCATTCGGGCTTTGCGCCCGAAGCCTTCACCGCAGCGCCCCAAAGGCGGGTCTCGCTCGCCACGAAGCGGTCGAACTCCGCCGGCGTGGTGGGCGCCGGCTCGGCGCCATCAGCCCGAGCCAGCCCACGGCCTCGAAGTTCTTCGTGCCGGCCACGCCGCTTTCGGCCACCGTGGGCACGTCGGGCAACTGCGACGAGCGCGTGGCCGACGTGACCGCCAGCGCCACCGCCTTGCCCGACTTGATGTGCGGCAGCGCGATCGCGGCGAAGTGTCTGCGCTGCATGGCTCAGGTCGCCGAGAGGTGCTTGCCCACGATGCCCGCGAGTTCGAACATCGTCACCTGGTCCTTGCCGAACACCGGCTTGAGCTTGGCGTCGGCATTGATCGCGCGCTTGTTGGTCGCGTCCTGCAGGCCGTTGGCCTTGATGTAGTCCCACAGCTTCTTGATGACCTCGGTGCGCGCCACCGGCTCGGCGCCGATCACCGCGGCCAGCGAGTCGCTGGGCTTCAGGCCCGCGCCGGGCTTGCGCGGCGCGGCAGCCTTCTTCGCGGCCGGTGCCTTCTTGGCCGCGGGCGTCTTCTTCGCCGCCACCTTCTTGGCTGCCGCCGTCTTGCCCGCGGGCGCGGCCTTGCCGAAGGTCTTGCGCGGCGGGAACTTGGCTGCACCTTCGCGTGGTGCGAACTCGAAGGTCACCTTGCCCTCTTCGGCGTTCCAGGTCAGGAAGGCCTTGAAGGCGCGGCGCGTGCGCATGCTCACGAACTTGTCGAGCAGGTCGGTCTTGCCGGTGGCCAGCAGCTTTTCCATCTGCGCGCGCTCCACCGGCTGCTGCAGGATGATCTTGCCGGTCTTGAAGGTGCACGTTGGCGTGGGCTGCGCATTGGTCGGCACCGACTTCTCGCAGACGTAGTTGCTGCCGTGCTCGAACACCGGCGCGCCGCACACCGGGCACGGGCCCACGGTGTCCTGCTCGCTGAAGTCGACGATCTCGCCGGTGTCGGCGTTCTTGTCGTCGCCGAAGTCGAACTCCAGCTTCCAGTTCTTGGCCTCGTCGTCGAACTTGATGACGATCTCGGAGGTGAAGGGCCAGCCGGCCTTGGAGCGGAAGCCCTCCAGCGGGCCGATGTGCTTGTCGCGCAGCAGCGCCTCGGCCTCGGCCACCTCGAAGGTACGCCCGGCCGGCGACTTGCCGAACGAAAAGCCGCAGGCGTCCTCGCCGGTGCCGCTCTTGCCGGTGCAGGCGTAGCGGCGGTAGTTCTCGCGCACGATGCCGCCGCAGTTGGGGCACGGCGTCTGCAGGGTGGCGTAGTCGCCCGGCACGGTGTCGCGGTCGTATTCCTTCGCCTTCTTGACGATGTGCTCCGTCATCTCGGCGATCTCGCGCATGAAGGCGTCGCGGCTGAGCGAGCCCTTCTCCATCTGCGCGAGCTTGTATTCCCACTCGCCGGTGAGTTCGGCCTTGGAGAGTTCTTCCACGCCCAGGCCGCGCAGCAGCGTCATGAGCTGGAAGGCCTTGGCCGTGGGAATCAGCTCGCGCCCTTCGCGCAGCATGTATTTCTCGGTGATCAGGCCTTCGATGGTGGCCGCGCGCGTGGCTGGCGTGCCCAGGCCCTTCTCCTGCATGGCTTCGCGCAGCTCGTCGTCGTCGATGGTCTTGCCCGCGCCTTCCATCGCGCCGAGCAGCGTGGCTTCGGAGTAGCGCGCCGGCGGGCGCGTCTTCAGGCCCTTGGTGTCGACCGACTCGGCCTTCACGATCTCGCCCGGCTTCACCGGCACGAGGCGCTTGCCGTCCTTGTCGTCTTCCTTCTCGTCGTCCTGGGCTTCCTTGCCGTAGATGGCGAGCCAGCCCGGCTTCACCAGCACCTTGCCATCGGTGCGGAAGGGGTACTTCCTGCCGCCCTGCTCCACCGTGCTGATGCGCGTGGTGACCTGGTATTCGGCGCTCGGGAAGAACACCGACAGGAAGCGGCGCACCACGAAGTCGTACAGCTTCTGCTCTGCCTCGCTCAGGCCGCTGGGGGCCTGCAGCGTCGGGATGATGGCGAAGTGATCCGACACCTTGGCGTTGTCGAAGATGCGCTTGTTGGGCTTCACGTAGTTGCCGTCGACCGCCTGCTTGGCGAACGGCGCCAGGTGCTTCATGCCGCTGTTGGCGAGCATGCCCATGGTCTGCTTGACGACGGGAAGATAGTCTTCCGGCAGCGCGCGCGAATCGGTACGCGGGTAGGTCAGTGCCTTGTGGCGCTCATACAGGCTTTGCGCCAGCGCGAGCGTTGTCTTGGCGCTGAAGCCGAAGCGGCCGTTGGCCTCGCGCTGCAGCGAGGTCAGGTCGAACAGCATCGGCGAAGCCTGCGTGGTGGGCTTGCTTTCTTCCGTGACGGTGGCGGGCTTGCCGCGCGAGGCGTCGGCGATGGCGCGGGCTTCCTGCTCGTTCCACACGCGGTCGGCGCGCTGCTCGGGGTCGGGTTCGCCGTTGGCCAGCAGCGGCGCGTTGGCTTTTTTCCAGTCGGGGTTGAACCACTTGCCGGGGTACTCGCCGGCCTCGGCCGCGAAGCTGCCGTGCACTTCCCAGTAGTCGCGCGAGACGAACTTGCGGATCTGCTCCTCGCGCTCCACCACCACGGACAGGGTCGGCGTCTGCACGCGGCCAACGGTCGTAAGGAAGAAGCCGCCGTCGCGCGAATTGAATGCGGTCATGGCGCGCGTGCCGTTGATGCCCACCAGCCAGTCGGCCTCCGAGCGCGAGCGCGCGGCGTCGGCCAGGCCCTGCATCTGCTTTTCGGTGCGCAGCGCGTCGAAGCCGTCGCGGATGGCCTGCGGCGTCATCGACTGCAGCCACAGCCGCTTGACCGGCTTGTTCAGCCCCGACTTGCCGCCGGCGTACTGCTCGATCAGGCGGAAGATCAGCTCGCCCTCGCGGCCCGCGTCGCAGGCGTTGATGAGCTGCGTCACGTCCTTGCGCTTGGCCTGCTTGACCACGGCGTTCAGGCGCGTCTTGGTCTTGTCGACCGGCTTCAGGTCGAAGTGCGGCGGAATCACGGGCAGGTTGGCAAAACTCCACTTGCCCCGCTTGACGTCGAATTCCTCGGGCGCCTGGATTTCGACCAGGTGACCGACAGCGCTGGTCACGACATAGCTGTCGTTCTCGAAATGCTCGTCATGTTTGTCGAATTTGCCGGCCACCGGCGTGAGGGCGCGGACGATGTCCTGCGCCACCGACGGCTTTTCTGCGATTACCAAGGTCTTCATCAACAATTCCTAAAAAGTTCTCAGGTCGCCGCCGAGCCGCCTCAAGGCGGCCTGCGGTCCCCTCGGGGGGCAGCGACGACACGCAGTGCGGGAGCGTGGGGGCCACATACAATCTGCGGCTTCCCGCGTGCGCACGCGCACACGCGCATGTGTGCATATTCAAACTAACAGACTTCGGCGATGCCTTCCAAAACCCCACTTTCCGCCGGTCGCCGAATCCAGATGCGGCGCTCCGATGTCCATGGCAACGGCGTGTTCGCCGTGCAGGACCTGGCCGAAGGCGAAACGCTGATCGAATACAAGGGCGAGATCATCAGCTGGAAGGAAGCGCTGCGCCGCCATCCGCACGACCCGGCCCAGCCCAACCACACCTTCTACTTCCACATCGACGACGGGCGTGTGATCGACGGCAACGTCAAGGGCAACGACGCGCGCTGGATCAACCACTCGTGCGAGCCGAACTGCGAGGCGGACGAGGTCGATGGGCGCGTTTATATCAAGGCGCTGCGCAACATCGCTGCAGGCGAAGAGCTCAATTACGACTACGGCCTGATCATCGACGAGCCGTACACGCCGAAGCTCCTGTCCGAATTTCCTTGCTGGTGCGGCTCCGAGCAGTGCCGCGGCACGCTGCTGACGCCCAAGGATGAGGACGAAGAAAAGAAAAAGAAGAAGAAAGACAAAAAGAAGGCTGAAAAGAAGAAGGCCGAGAAAAAAGAGGCCGAGAAGAAAGAAGCCGAAAAGAAAGCCGGCAAGAAGGCCGAAAAGAAGTCGGAAGCCAAGTCTGGCAAGGCGGAGAAAAAATCCGTCAAGAAAGACAAGTCCGAGAAAGACTGAACATGAGCAGCACCACCGCCGACTGGTTCGAAGACCGGATCGCCGCGGCGGTCGCCCCGCTGCTGCCCGGCTTCACCGTCGAGGCCGTGGCCGAGATCGATTCCACCAACACCGAGCTCATGCGCCGCGCGCGCGCCGGCCGTGTCGAGCCCGTGCTGCTCGTGGCCGAGCACCAGACCGCCGGGCGCGGCCGGCTGGGCCGGCCCTGGCAGAGCGCGCCGAGGCAGGAAGCATCGGCCTCCCTGCTGTTCTCGCTGGGCCTGCCGCTGGCGCCCGCCGACTGGTCGGGCCTGTCGCTGGCAGTGGGTGTCAGCGTGGCCGAGAGCCTCGACCCCTCGGGCGCGCACAAGGTCGGCCTCAAGTGGCCCAACGACGTGTGGGTCAACGACAGCAAGCTGGCCGGCATCCTGATCGAGACCGCGCTGCCGTCCAGCGGCCGGCCCGATGCGTCGCGCTACCTCGTGATCGGCATCGGCCTGAACATCGGCGCGCGCGATGCCGACGGCATGCGCACGCCGCCGGCCTGGCTGCGCCAGTGGCGCCCCGATGCCGGTGCACCCGAAGTGCTGGGCGAGCTGGCCCCACCGCTCGTGCAGGCCGTGCTGGATTTCGAGGCGCGCGGCTTCGCGCCCTTCGCCGAACGCTTCGCCGCGCGCGACGTGCTGCGCGGCCGTGAAGTGGCGCTCAGCGACGGCACCGCCGGCCTGTGCGAAGGCGTGGCCTGGGGCGGCGAGCTGCAGGTGCGCACCGACGCCGGGCTGCAGCTGATCTCGAGCGACGAAGTGAGCGTGCGCCCTCGCGGCATGGCGTTCTGACCGGCCGATCCGCATGAAGCTGCGTCTTCTGTTCGTCGTCCTGTTGCTGGCCAACGCCGGCTACTTCCTCTGGGCGCGCGGCGATCTCGCCGGCTTCGGCCTGGCGCCGGCGGGGCTCAACGAGCGCGAGCCGCAGCGTCTCGCGCGGCAGATCCGGCCCGAGTGGCTGCAGATCCGCAACGACGCCAAGCCTGCTGCGCCGGCTCCGACCCCGGCACCCGCAGCTGCCGCGCCCACGCCCTCCCCCTGACCAGGCTCAGACAGGCGCCTCGGCCTCGAAGCGCACCGTGAAGAGCGCCCCCGGCGGATGCTTGCCGGGATGCGCGTCCTCCAGCTTCACCTGCGCGCGGTGCTGGTTCGCGATCTCGCGCACGATCGGCAGCCCCAGCCCGGAGCCATCGGCCTCGTTGCCGAGCACCCGGTAGAAAGGCTCGAACACCAGCTCGCGGTCGGCCTCGGCGATGCCGGGGCCGTTGTCCTCCACCTGCAGCAGCAGCACATGGCCGAAGGGGTCCGCCAGCACGCGCACGGTGATCAGGCCCGGGCGCTCCGGCGTCGAGGGCGTGTAGTTCAGCGCGTTGTCGACGAGGTTGCGCACCAGCTCCTTCAGCAGCGTCTGGTTGCCGTCGAACATCACGCCGGGCGCACCCGCCTCGGCGCCGTCGTAGCCCAGGTCGATGCGCTTCTCGATGGCGCGCGGCACCGCCTCGCGCACCACCTCGATGGTGAGCCGCGCCAGGTCGCAGGGCTGGTGATGAACGTTGGCGCTGTTGCCTTCGGCGCGCGCCAGCGACAACAGCTGGTTCACTGTGTGCGTGGCGCGTTTGCTGGCGCGGCCGATCTGCTTGAGCGACTGCTTCAGCTCGTCGGCGTTGGCGCCTTCGCGCTGCGCCAGGTCTGCCTGCATGCGCAGGCCCGCCAGCGGTGTTTTCAGCTGGTGCGCCGCGTCGGCCAGGAAGCGCTTCTGCGTGCCGATCGAGTCGTTGAGCTTGTCCAGCAGCTCGTTCACCGAAGACACCAGCGGCACCACCTCGAGCGGCACCGACGATTCGTCCAGCGGGCTCAGGTCACCGGGGCGCCGTTCGCGGATGCGCGCCTCCACCACCGACAGCGGCTTGATGCCGCGCACCAGCGCCAGCCAGATCAGCAGCACCGCCAGCGGCAGGATCGCGAACTGCGGCAGCAGCACGCCCTTGATGATCTCGGCCGCCAGCACCGACTGCTTCTCGCGCGTCTCGGCCAGCTGCAGCAGCGA
This sequence comes from Variovorax sp., assembly GCF_965279555.1. Classification (NCBI taxonomy): domain Bacteria; kingdom Pseudomonadati; phylum Pseudomonadota; class Betaproteobacteria; order Burkholderiales; family Comamonadaceae; genus Variovorax; species Variovorax sp. The sequence goes on from NZ_OZ257247.1 coordinate 5,324,364, forward strand.
GGACGGCACGTCGTCGCTGCCGCTGGCCAGCCACATCGAGGCCACGCGAACCGGCTGGCCGTGCACGTCGCTGTTGTGCAGGAACACCTGGTTGGGCGGCAGCGGCTCGTCGAGGCCGGGCTGGGGAATGTCGCGCTCGCCGCTCAGCAGCGTGCCGTGGCCGTCGAGCAACTGGTAGTAGACGTGGCCGGCGTCGTCGGCCCGCAGGATCTCGCGCGCCGACTGCGAGAGCACGAACTGCGTGTGCCCTTCCTTCACCGTCACCAGCTCGGCCAGCGCCTTCACGTTGTGCTCGAGCGCGCGATCGAAGGGCGCGTTGGCAATGCCCTGCGCCACCAGCCAGGTGACGCCGATGCTCACCGGCACCAGCAGCAGCAGCGGCGTGAGCATCCAGTCGAGGATCTCGCCGAACAGGGAGCGCTGCGCGCGCTGGAACAATTTCAAGAGTGAAGTTCCTGATGAGGCCCGAGAAATTCCAGGAAAAGGTGATTTAGTGCCATTGCAGCAAGGCGTGTCGCGGAAATTTGCGCGGTTCACGGTTGTAGTCTCTGCACGCAGTTTCTGCAATTCGAAAAATCTCAGGGAGAGTCATGGAAAACAAGTCATTGGGCGGCTGCCCTCAGCCGCTCTGGATCGTCGCGACCGTGTTGGCCGCGGGGGTGGGAGTTACTGCGTGCGGTGGTGGGAGTAGTGGGGGCGGTGGCGGGATGCCGTTGTTGCCGGTGCTGCCGTCTTCCTCGCCGCCCCCCGCGCCATCACCGGCCCCGGCGCCCGCGCCTGCCCCCGGGCCGAATCGCGATCCAGTTCCGGGCAGCGAGCCGCTGCCATCGTTGAGCGCACCCCAGGCCGGGTCGATCGCCGCAGTGGGCAACGGCAGCGAAGGCCTCTATGAAGCGATGTTTGGCTACACCTACGTCGGCGCCGACGGCAAAATCGCCAGCAAGTTTGTGGTCGGCACACTCGACGGATCGATTCTGGTCACGGGCATCAATTGGGTCTTCGGTGCGGATACCAATTACTACTTCACTGACCGGTCCCCGGTGACGGGGTCGGGCACCTTCTCGCAAAAGGTGTCCATGGACGGTACCTATGCCTATGGCGGGCGCTCGCCTTCGGCGTTCGGCCCGTTCACCTACAACGTGGCCAATGCGCTCGCGGTCGGCCAGGACAGTGTGATTGGCAAGTGGGCCAACACCGACACCAGCTTCGGCATTGCCATTGCCATCGAGGTTGATGCGACGGGGGCCTACACAGGCACGATGAGCGGTGCACAGGTCGGTGTGTGCAAGATCTCGGGCACGCTGACGCTGGCGCAGCCCGCCACGGCCAAGAACGCCTACGGCTTTCGGGTGACAGCAGTCAATGCCGCAACCACGGCGCGCGACGCCTGCAAGTTCGACAGTGCCCTGGGCTTTCAAGGCCCGGCGGCCATCACCTTTGTGCCGGCCGGCAACTTCGCGAGCAACGGCTATTTCCGCAGCATCGCATTCCTCGTGCATTCCAGGGCAGGGGACGGTTCGTCGATCGCCGCCAGCCTGCGCAAGCAGCCGTAGGCCCGCTGCACGAGTGACGGGCCGGGGCTCAGTTCGGGATCTTCTCGAGGCAGTAACCCAGCCCGCGCACCGTGGCAATGCGCACCGGCCCCTTCTCGATCTTCTTGCGCAGCCGGTGGATGTACACCTCGATCGCGTTCAGGCTCACCTCCTCGCCCCATTCGCAGAGGCGGTCGACCAGCTGGTCCTTGCTCACCAGCCGGCCGGCGCGCTGCAGCAGCACTTCGAGCAGGCCGAGTTCGCGCGCCGACAGCTCGATCATCTTGCCGTCGATGGTCGCCACGCGGCCGGCCTGGTCGTACACCAGCGGGCCGTGGCGGATCGCGTTGCTGGTGGTGCCCATGCCGCGCCGCGTGAGGGCGCGCACGCGCGCCTCGAGTTCCTGCAGGCTAAAGGGCTTGGCCATGTAGTCGTCGGCGCCGTTGTCCAGGCCCTTGACGCGCTCTTCCACGCTGTCGGCGGCCGTGAGCACCAGCACCGGCAGTTGCGATCCGCGCGCGCGCAGGCGCTTGAGGATCTCGATGCCGTGCAGGCTGGGCAGCCCGAGGTCGAGGATCAGCAGGTCGAATTCGTCATGGGTCATGAGCGCGGTGTCGGCCTGCGAGCCGTTGGCCACGTGGTCGACCGCCGCGCCCGAGGTGCGCAGGCTGCGCAACAGGGCATCTGCCAGCACCTGGTCGTCTTCGGCAATCAGAATCCGCATATGCGCCACCTCCGGCCTGTTTGGGGTGTCGGGCGCCCCGCCGGCGCCGTTCACATTTGTCTCTGCCTCGAAGTCTAGCCCGCTGTATAGGCTTCCAGTCCGATGGTTACCACGGTGGCGATGTCATTGCCCACGCTGCTGCGGAACTCGCGTTCGGCCTGCGTCACCGCGCCGTGGAAGGCGTCGAGCCAGGCCAGCCCGTCGGCCGTGAACAGCACGCGCCGGGCCCGCGCGTCGAGCGGATCAGGGCCGCGCGTGACCAGGCCCCAGGCCTCGCACTGGTCGACCAGCGCGCCCATCGCCTGCTTGGTCATGCCGGCGCGCCCGGCCAGCTCGGTGAGGCGCGAGCCCTCGCGCGCCAGGTGCCGGGTGATGTGGATGTGCGCCGCGCTCACCTGCGCGCGCGCCGCGAGGTTCGACAACGCCAGCGGCACGTCGACGTCGTGCGCCATCAGTTCCAGCACGCGCTCGTCGAAGCGGCGCATGGCATGGCCCAGCAGGCGGCCCAGGTGGGTCTGCCGCCAGGCGTCGGGATCGGTCGGAAAAGCGGCTTCGGTCATGCGCCAAATGGTAAAGCAAACTGACCAAAAAACAGGTTTACGCAGCGGCATCAGCCCCTACACTACTGTTCAAGCATCCAGCCTGTGGTTAAAAGCAGATGGGTGAAACCAGACACAAACCGTTGATTTTCAAGGAGTTTCCACATGGACGCAGTCGTCAAGGGCGCAAGCATCTCGGTCGCCAACAGTGAAAAGGCCAAGGCCCTGCAAGCCGCGCTGGCCCAGATCGAAAAGCAGTTCGGCAAGGGCACGATCATGCGGCTCGGCGAAGGCGAGGCACTGGAAGACATCCAGGTGGTCTCCACCGGCTCGCTGGGCCTGGACATCGCGCTGGGCGTCGGCGGCCTGCCGCGCGGCCGCGTCATCGAAATCTACGGCCCTGAATCCTCGGGCAAGACCACGCTCACGCTGCAGGTCATCGCCGCCATGCAGAAGCAGGCCGGCACCTGCGCCTTCGTCGACGCCGAACACGCCCTCGACGTGCAATACGCCCAGAAGCTCGGCGTGAACCTGTCCGACCTGCTGATCAGCCAGCCCGACACCGGCGAGCAGGCCCTCGAAATCGTCGATTCGCTGGTGCGCTCGGGCGCCGTCGACCTGATCGTGGTCGACTCGGTCGCCGCGCTCACGCCCAAGGCCGAAATCGAAGGCGAAATGGGCGACTCGCTGCCCGGCCTGCAGGCCCGCCTGATGAGCCAGGCGCTGCGCAAGCTCACCGCCACCATCAAGAAGACCAACTGCATGGTCATCTTCATCAACCAGATCCGCATGAAGATCGGCGTGATGTTCGGTTCGCCCGAAACCACCACCGGCGGCAACGCGCTGAAGTTCTACGCCTCGGTGCGCCTGGACATCCGCCGCATCGGCACCATCAAGAAGGGCGACGAGGCCATCGGCAACGAAACCAAGGTGAAGGTGGTGAAGAACAAGGTCTCGCCCCCGTTCAAGACGGCGGAGTTCGACATCCTGTTCGGCGAAGGCATCAGCCGCGAGGGCGAGATCATCGACATGGGCGTGACCGCCAAGATCGTCGACAAGTCGGGTGCCTGGTACGCCTACAACGGCGAGAAGATCGGCCAGGGCCGCGACAACGCCCGCGAATTCCTGCGCGAGAACCCCGAGCTGTCGCGCGAGATCGAGAACAAGGTGCGCGAGTCGCTGGGCATTCCGCTGCTGGCAGCCGACGCCGGCTCCACGCCCGAGAAGCCGCAGAAGGCCGCCAAGGCCGAAAAGGCGGACAAGGGCGAGTAAGCCCCGGAACGCGGCCCCCCTGCCGGGGCCGCGCGAGCGATCCCGCATGGCATTCGACGCCCCGTCCCTCAAAGGCCGCGCACTGCGCCTGCTGAGCCAGCGCGAGCATTCGCGCTTGGAGCTGGAGCGCAAGCTGGCAAAGCATGAAGAAGAGCCCGGCACGCTGGCCAAGGCGCTCGACGAGCTGGCCGCCAAGGACTTCATCAGCGAGCCGCGCGTGGTGGCCTCGGTGCTCAACCAGCGCGCGGCCCGCTCGGGCGCGCTGCGGGTGAAGCAGGAACTGCAGGCCAAGGGCATCGCGCCCGAAGCCATCGCCGAAGCGGTGGCCAGCCTGCAGGAAACCGAAGTGGAGCGCGCCACCGCCCTCTGGCGCCGCCGCTTCGACGCCCCGCCCGCCGACGCGAAGGAACGGGCGAAGCAGATGCGATTCCTGATGGCGCGCGGTTTTTCGGGCGCCGTCGTGTCCAAGGTACTCAGGAGCGACTTCGATGAAATCGACGACGAATGAAGGCAGTGCTGCCGTCCAGTCCCGCGTCATCACGCAGCGCGTGGCCTGCGAATGGCGCCGCGCCTACGTGCTGGCGGCCGACCCTAAGCGCCTGCCCGACTGGGCCAGCGGCCTGGCCAGGAGCGCGCTGGTGCCGCACGGCGACCACTGGATCGTGCGCACGCCCGAGAGCGGCGACGCCCGCATGCGCTTCGCGCCGCGCAACGACTTCGGCGTGCTCGACCACTGGGTCGCGCCCGAAGGCGTGCCCGAGGTCTACCTGCCCTTTCGCGTCATCGGCGTCGGGCCCGACGCCTGCGAGCTGCAGTTCACGCTGCTGCGCCAGCCGCACATGGACGATGCGGCCTTCGAGCGCGATGCGCAGTGGATCGCGCGCGACCTGCAGTCGCTGCGCAGCCTGATCGAAGCCGACTGACCGGCCGGCTCAGCCGCGCAGCACCAGCGGCGTGAACTTGCGCCGCGCCTTCAGCTGGTCGGCGTCCCACTCGATGCCCAGCCCGGGCGTTTCCGGCGCCACCGCATGCCCGCCCTCGATGCGCAGGCGGCTTGTCGTCAGGTCGTCGAGCTGCGGGATGTATTCCACCCAGCGTGCATTCGGTACGGCGGCGCACAGGCTCACGTGCAGCTCCATCAGGAAGTGCGGGCACATCGCGATGTTGTGCGCCTCCGCGAGGTGCGCGATCTTCAGCCAGGGCGTGATGCCGCCCACCCGCGCCACGTCGGCCTGCACGATCGAGCAGGCGCCCTGCTGGATGTATTCGGCGAACTGCGAAGGGTGGTACATCGACTCGCCCACCGCGATCGGCACCGAGGTGCTGGCCAGCAGCTGCGCATGCGCGCGCACATGCTCGGCCGGCATCGGCTCCTCGAACCACGCAAGGTCGAGCGGCGCATATTGGCGTGCACGGCGGATGGCCTCGGCCACGGTGAAGCTCTGGTTGGCGTCCACCATCAGCTCGAAGTCCGCGCCGACCGCTTCGCGCACGGCCGACAGGCGCGCGATGTCCTGCGCCACATGCGGCTTGCCGACCTTGATCTTCGCGCCCAGAAAGCCATCGGCCTTGGCCGCGAGCGTCTGCTCCACCAGCCGCGCGGGTTCGATGTGCAGCCAGCCGCCCTCGGTGGTGTAGACCGGCACGCGCTGCTGCGCCCCGCCCGCCAGTCGCCAAAGAGGCAGGCCCGCCGCACGCGCGTTGCGGTCCCACAGCGCGGTGTCGATGGCCGCCAGCGAAAGGCTGGTGATCGCGCCCACGGCGGTCGCGTGCGTGTGGAAGAACAGGTCGCGCCAGATGGCCTCGTACTGCTGCGGGTCGCGCCCGATCAGGCGCGGCGCGAGGTGGTCGTTCAGCAGCGCCACGATGGACGAGCCGCCCGTGCCGATGGTGTACGTGTAGCCGGTGCCCGACGAGCCGTCGTCGCAGCGCACCGTGACCATCACGGTTTCCTGCGTCACGAAGGACTGGATGGCGTCGGTGCGCTTGACCTTGGGCGCGATGTCGATCTGCGCGATCTCGACCTGGTCGATCTTCGCCATCGCGATCAGCCTGCGTTGCGCGTCACGTCGGCCGGCAGGTCGGCGCCGTGGAACTTCTTGTAGATGGTGTTGAGCTCGCCGCTCTTGAGCTGCGCCTTCACGAACTCGTCGAGCCTGGCCTTCAGGCGCGGTTCGTTCTTGCGCATGCCGATGGCCATCATGTTGACCTTCATGGTGAACTTCGGCTCCATCTGCTTGGCCGGGTTCTTCTCGTTGATGGTCTTCAGCAGCGGCGGCGCGGTCGCGAAGATGTCGGCCTGCCCGCTCACCACGGCGGTGATGGAGGTGGCGTCGTCGTCGAAGCGAACGATCTGCGCGCCGGCCGGCAGGATCTTCGTCACTTCCTGGTCGTTGGTGGTGCCGCGCGTGGCAATCACTTTCTTGCCCGCGAGGTCGGCCGGGCCTGTGATGCTCATGCTCTTGGGCGCCCCCACGACGACCAGGATGGCGGCGTAGGGCACCGAGAAGTCGACCACCTTCTCGCGCTCGGGCGTGACCGACATGCTGGAGATCACGATGTCCGCCTTGTCGGTCTGCAGGAACGGAATGCGGTTGGCGCCGGTGGTCGGCACGATCTCGAGTTCGAGGCCCAGGCTCTTGGCCAGCAGGCGCGCGGTTTCCACATCGGAGCCGGTGGCGTTGAGCTTCTCGTCCTTCATGCCGTAGGGCGGCACGGCCAGGTCGATGGCCACGCGGATCTTCTTGGCGGCCGTGATGGTGTCGAGCTGGTCGGCATGCGCCGCGCCCGCGAAGGCGAGCGGCAGGGCCAGGGCGAGCGCGGAAAGCAGTGCGCCGCGGCGCCGGGCGAAGAAAGAGCGGGTCATCGATGGTCTCCTGGAGTTGTGAACGAAAGCGGGTGCCGGTGGCGCGCGGCTCAGAGGCCGGTGCCGATGAACTGGCGCAGTTCGGGCGTCTGCGGATTGCCGAGGATGCTGGCGTCGCCCTCTTCCCACACCAGCCCCTGGTGCATGTAGATGACCTTGTCGGCCACGCCGCGCGCAAAGGCCATCTCGTGCGTGACGAGGATCATGGTCATGCCTTCGGAGGCGAGCTTCTCCATCACCTTGAGCACTTCGCCGGTGAGCTGCGGGTCGAGCGCGGAAGTGACTTCGTCGAAAAGCATGAGCTGCGGCTTCATCGCGAGCGAGCGCGCGATGGCCACGCGCTGCTGCTGGCCGCCGGAGAGCTGCTCGGGGTAGGCGTCGGCCTTCTCGGCCAGGCCCACGCGCTCGAGCACTTCCATCGCGATGGCGCCGGCTTCCGAGGCGCTCATCTTCTTCACCGACTGCGGCGCGAGCGTGATGTTCTGCTTGACCGTGAGATGCGGGAACAGGTTGTAGCTCTGGAACACGATGCCCACGTCCTTGCGCAGCGCGCGCAGGTTCAGGGCCGGGTCGTGCACCGCGTGGCCGCAGCACTGGATGGTGCCGCTGCCGATGGTCTCCAGCCGGTCGATGCAGCGCAGCGCCGTGCTCTTGCCCGAGCCGCTCTGGCCGATGATCGCCACCACCTGCCCGCGCTGGACCGAGAACGACACGCCCTTGAGCACGTGCAGCTTGCCGAAGTGCTTGTGGACGTCGTTGAGTTCAACCACGGGCTGCATTGAGCTTCCTTTCAAGGGCGCGACTCCATCGCGAGAGCGGGTAGCAAAGAATGAAATACAGAACCACCGCGCACCCGAAATACAGGAAGGGCTGGAAGGTCGAGTTGTTCAGCACTTTGGCGTTGTAGGAAAGCTCGGCATAGCCGACCACCAGCGACGCGATCGACGTGTTCTTGATGATCTGCACCAGGAAGCCCACCGTGGGCGGCGTCGCGATGCGCAGCGCCTGCGGCAGGATCACGCGGCGCATGCGCTCGATCCGCGTGAGCGCCAGGCATTCGGCAGCTTCCCACTGGCTGCGCGGTACGGCCTGGATGCAGCCGCGCCAGATTTCGCCAAGGAAGGCGCTGGCGTAGACGGTGATGGCCAGCGCCGCCGCCGCCAGCGCGGGTACCGAGCCGATGCCCGCGATGTTGGGCCCGAAGAAGCACACGCCCATCAGCACCAGCAGCGGCGTGCCCTGGATCACCTGGATGTAGCCCGCGGCCGCCACGCGCACCGCCTTCACCGGCGACACGCGCGCCAGCGCCACCGCGAGCCCGATCAGCCCGCCGCCGACGAAGGCCAGCGCCGAGAGCTGCAGCGTGCCCCACGCACCCATCAGGAGAAAGCCGAAGTGCTCGGCCGGCATGAAAGTCATGGCGCGGGCCTCTTCTTCACAGCGGCGTGCCGAGCTTGCGCCGGCGCGGGAACACGATCATGCCGAGCAGCCAGAAGCCCAGGCGCATGGCGTAGGACAGCGCCAGGTACACCACCCACAGCACGATGAAGATCTCGAAGTTGCGGAAGGTGTCCGACTGGATGCGATTGGCCACGCCGAAGAGCTCTTCCGCGCCGATCGACGACATGATGCTGGAGGCCAGCATCAGCAGCACGAACTGGCTGGCGAGCGCCGGGTACACGCGCTCCACCGCCGGGCGCAGGATCACGTGCCAGAACACCTGCAGCTTCGAAAGCCCCAGGCACTCGGCCGCCTCGAGCTGGCCCTTGTGGATCGACTCGATGCCAGCGCGGATGATCTCGCAGCTGTACGCGCCGATGTTCACCACCAGCGCGAGCACCGCGCCCACCATGATCGGCATCGTCACGCCCGCGCTCGACAGGCCGAAGATCAGGAAGTAGCTCTGGATCAGCAGCGGCGTGTTGCGGATCGCCTCCACGTAGCCGCCCGCCAGGCCACGCAGCCAGCCATGCCGGCTGTTGCGGCCCAGCGCGCAGACGGTGCCCAGCGCGAAGCCCAGCACAGTGGCCAGGAAGGACAGCTGCACGGTCGTCCACGCGCCTTCGAGCAGCAGCGGCCACTGCTCGAGCACGGGCATGAAGTCGAACTGGTAGCTCAATGCGTCGGGCTCCGGAAGTCCAATGAAGACAGGAAGGAAAAGGTGCGGCTACGCGGCGCGCGCGAGCGGCAGGCACGAAGGCCCGAGCGGCTCGAAGGCCTTGTAGGTCAGGATGAATTCGCGGTGCCCCAGCGCTTCGGACTTGGTGGCGGTGCCATCGGCCACGCGGCGCACCGCGTCGAAGATCTCCTCGCCCACTTCCTGCAGCGTGCCGCGTCCTTCGAGGATGCGGCCGGCGTCGACGTCCATGTCTTCGTGCAGCCGGCGGTAGGTGTCGGGATTCGCGCAGACCTTGATGACCGGCGACACCGCCGAGCCCACCACCGAGCCGCGCCCCGTGGTGAACAGGATCACGTGCGCGCCGCAGGCGATGAGCTCGACGATCTCCGCGTTGTCGCTGATGTTCGGAAAGCCGAAGCGCGGCTCGCCGTCAGGCACCACGTCCAGCAGGTAGAGACCACCCTGCGGCGGCACGTCGCCGGGCTTGACGATGCCGTTGATCGGCGAGGCGCCGCTCTTGGCATACGCGCCCAGCGACTTCTCCTCGATGGTCGAGAGCCCGCCGTCGGCGTTGCCCGGGGCGAAGCTGCCGTGGCCCATGGTGCTGTAGTAGCGCGCGGCCTTGTTCACGCATTCGACGATGGCCTGGCCGAGTTCCGGCGTGGCGGCGCGCCGCTGCATGTGGAACTCGCAGCCGATCAGCTCGCCGGTTTCCTCGAAGATGCAGCGCGCGTCCTGCGCGATCAGCAGGTCGAAGGCGCGGCCCACGGCCGGGTTGGCGGTAATGCCGCTGGTGCCGTCGGAGCCGCCGCAGATGGTGCCCACCACGAGCTCGCTCGGGTCCATCGGCACGCGCTGCTGCTGCGCGAGTTCGGCCAATGCCCACTGCACCCACTGCGTGCCTTCGCGGGTGGTGCTGCGGGTGCCGCCCTCCTGCTGGATCGTGAGCGTGTGCACCGGCCGGCCCGAGGCGGCGACCGCTTCTTCCAGCTTGCGCTTGTTCATGCTCTCGCAGCCCAGCGAGATCAGCAGCGCCGCGCCCACGTTGGGGTGCGTGGCAATCGCTTCCATCATGCGTTCGGCGTACTCGTTCGGATAGCAGCCGGGGAAGCCGACGAGATGCACTTCCGATTCGCCGTCCTGCTGGCGGAAGTTGAGCGTGATCTCGCGCGCCACGTGATGCGCGCACTCGACCAGGTAGGCCACGACCACGACGTTGCGGATGCCCTTGCGGCCGTCGGCGCGCGGGAAGCCGCGGATCTGGAGATTGGGAGCGTTCATGCGGGGAGGGCGCCTCAGGCGTGGCCGACGAAGGTCTTGCCCTCGTCCAGCGTGTAGGTCGGCGTGTAGTCGCTGTCGAGGTTGTGCGTGTGGATGTGCTCGCCGGCCGCCACCGGCGCGTGCAGGCTGCCGATGACGGCGCCGTACTTCAGCACTTTCTCGCCGGCGGCAATGGCATGGCGCGCGAGCTTGTGGCCCAGGCCGATGTCCCTGGCCAGCACGACGGCGCCGCCCTCGAGTTGCACGGCGGTGCCGGCGGCGAGGTGGGTGCAGGCGATCACGCAGTTGTCGCCGGGCGAGAGCAGCACCAGCCGGGCCTCGATGGATGGCGGGTTCGGCATCCGTCGCTCAGAACTTGCGGTACTTCAGGTAGGCCTCTTGCGGGTCGGTGCCCGCGAGGATGGCGGTGCGCACGAGGTTCTCGCGGCCCATCATGTGCTCGGCCTCGGTGATGATGGCCTCGGCCTGCGCAAGCGGCAGGCAGATCACGCCGTCGGTGTCGGCCAGCAGCAGGTCGCCGGGGTTCACCGTGACATCGCCGATGCGCACCGGCACGTCCATCGCGTCGGGCAGCCAGTAGCCGACGATGTCGCGGGGCGTGAAGTAGCGGTGCCACACCTGGAAGCCCTGTTGCAGGATGAATTCGGCGTCGCGCACGCCGCCGTCGGCAATCACGCCCAGCACGCCCTTGCGGCCCAGCGTCTCGGCCGAGAGCTCGCCCATGTGCGAGACGGTCGAGTCGTTCGGCTGGATCACGGCGACGTGGCCCGGCTTGGCGCGCGAGAGAAACCCGGTCCACGCCATCAGCGTCTCGTGCGGATCGGCCGTGGGGTCGACGCGGCCATTCACCGTGAAGGCCGGCCCGCACATCTTCTGGCCGGCGATCAGCGGGCGCAGCGTGGGCGGCAGCGTGAAGTCGCGCAGGCCCGCGGCGCGCATCACGTCGTGGAGGATGCCCGTGTAGCAGGCTTGCAGGCGGGGGAGCAGCGAAGTAGCCGGGGCGTCGGAGGCGTGGGCCATGGGTATGTCTCGTTTTCTTAGATAAAACTACTTTTCATGAATGAGGTTAGCAGCAGGGGTTTGCCAGGATGCTGGGGTTTGCGCCTATTCGAGGGTATCTACCGATGATTGGGCGGTCCGGCACGGGTTTTTGAGGGGGCGCGGGGGCTTGCCAGTCGCGTATATTTGATTTCATCAGTGAAATTTGTATTTCACATGTGTGGCAACCATCACTCAAGGACATCGCCAAATGACTTCTCGCGTTCAAGGAAAGAACATCCTCGTCACCGCCGCCGGCAAGGGCATCGGCCGGGCCAGTGCGCTGGCGCTGGCGCGCGAAGGCGGCACCGTGTGGGCCACCGACGTGGACGAAGCCGCGCTGGCCGAACTCGCCGCGCTGGCCCGCGAAGAAGGCCTGGCGGGCCTGAAGACCGCCACGCTCAACGTGCGCGACAACGCCGCGGTGCAAGCCTTCGCGCAGACAACGGGGCGGCTGGACGTGCTCTTCAACTGCGCCGGCTTCGTGCACAGCGGCAACATCCTGGCCTGCGAAGAGGCCGACTGGGACTTCAGCATGGACCTCAACGCGAAGTCCATGTACCGCACCATCCGCGCCTTCCTGCCGGCAATGCTGGAGCGCGGCGGCTCGATCATCAACATGGCCTCGGCCGCGTCGAGCGTGAAGGGCGTGCCCAACCGGTTCGTGTACGGCGCCTCGAAGGCCGCCGTCATCGGGCTGACCAAGGCGGTGGCGGCCGACTTCATCCAGCAGGGCGTGCGCTGCAACGCGATCTGCCCGGGCACGGTGGAGTCGCCCTCGCTGCGCGACCGCATCTCGGCACAGGCCCAGCAGGCCGGCACCGACGAGGCCGCGGTGCGCGCCGCCTTCGTGGCGCGCCAGCCGCTGGGGCGCGTCGGCAAGCCCGAGGAAATCGCCGCACTGGTGGTGTACCTGGCTTCCGACGAGTCGGGCTTCACGACCGGCGCCATCCATATGATCGACGGTGGATGGTCGAACTGAACGGGGAACGATGAAGCAAGCAGCACCAGCGCCGGAAGAACAACAGGGCCAGGAAGGCCACGAAGAGGCCGCGCCGGAAGGCGAGGGCGCGCTGCGCTACGCCGCGCCGGCCCTGGAGAAGGGGCTGGACATCCTGGAGGCGCTGGCCGACAGCGTCTCCGGCTACACGCTCAACGAACTGGCGCAGAAGGTCGGGCGCAAGGTCAGCGAGATCTTCCGCATGGCGGTGACCCTGCAGCGGCGCGGCTTCGTGCAGGTCGACGAGAACGACCGCTACACGCTCACGCTGCGCATGTTCGAGCTGGCGCACCGCCAGCAGCCGCTCAAGAGCCTGGTCAGCGTGGCGCTGCCGCTGCTGCGCGAGCTGGCCAACCGGGCGCGCCAGTCGTGCCACCTGGCCATGTACCAGGGCGGGCGCGTGGTGGTCATCGCGCAGGTCGAAAGCCCCGAGCGCTGGTCCTTCGGGCTCAAGGTGGGCGTGGTGATGGGGCTGACGGACACCTCCTCGGGCCACGTGCTGCTGGCGTTTCGCGACGAGATCGACCGCGCCCGCATGCTGCGCGCCCACATCGGCGTGGAAGGCGAGCTGGAGATGGACCCGGGCGAGCTCTTCGCCATCCTGCAGGACGTGCGCGAGCGCGGCTACTCGGCCATGCCGAGCAAGCAGACGCGCGGCATCACCAACATCGCATTCCCGGTGATGGGTGCGGCCGACCATGTCATCGCGTCCATCAACGTGCCGTACATCGAGCGCATCGACCAGAAATCGGCGCCGGACGCGGTGCAGGTGCGCGGCATCGTGGGCAACATCGCCGGGCGCCTGTCGGCGCTGATGGGGGCCAGCGGGTACAACGACAACGAGTAGCGCGAGGGCGGGGGGCGGGGCGGGGGCAATGGCATCATCCGCGGCAAAACTACGGAGGAGCCTTTCATGTCATCTGATCCCGTCGGCCAGCAGTCTCTCGTGCGCACCGGTGCCAAGGCCGGCCTGTCCTTTGCCGGCTCCGTCATCAAGGGCGGCCTGCTTGGCGTCGTGCTGGGCGGCGGCGTTTTCTTCTTCTATCTGAGCCAGCTGCAAGGGCCGGGCAACGTGGCCGCGCGTGCCGGCGGCGTCGGCGCGCTGGTGGCGCTCATCACCTCGCCGCCGCTGCTGGTGGCGCTGTTGCTGCTGCTGTTCGTGGTCGTCTACGTGATGCTGGGCGTGCACCAGGGGCGCGCGCGTGCGATGCAGCATCTGGTTGCGGCGCGCGGGGAGGCCGTGTCGCAGCGGCTGGCCGGTGCCATTGCCGGCCGCATCGAGGCGATGCCGCGCACGCAGGGGGCCTTGCATCGCGCGGCCGACTGGCTGTCGGTCGACGCCTTGAGCAAGCAGCTCGCGCCGGTGCTGGGCGAGGGCAGGGCGGTGCGCTCCGTGGTGTCCTTCGTGCTGAACCGACTGCCGATGAGCGAGATGCTGGCCGAATGGCAGCAGAGCCGCGCCGAGCATGGCGCGCCTGCCGCGGGTGAAGACCCCGCGCTGCGCGCACTGCTCACGCGCCGCATCAACGAGACGCTGCAGGATATGGCGACGCCCTCTCGCAGGCCGCTGTACATCGCGCTGGGCGCGCACGCGGCCCTGCTGGGCGTGGGGCTCTGGCTGGTGAACTGAGCGCGCGGCTGGCGCTCAGAGCGCCAGCATCAGCTTCAGGTTCTGCACCGCGGCGCCGCTGGCGCCCTTGCCGAGGTTGTCCAGGCGCGCGATCACCACGGCGTGCCGGTGATCTTCATTCGGGAACACGCGGATCTCGAGGTTGTTGGTGTCATTGAGCGCCAGCGCTTCGAGCTTGCCGTCTTCCGTGGGCGGCAGCACCTTCACGAACTGCTCGGGCGTGTTGCTCCGGGCGTAGTGCGCGGCCAGGGCGTCCTGCAGGTCGCCGGCCTTCGGCTTGCCGGGCAGCAGGTCGAGGTGCAGCGGCAGCTGCACCAGCATGCCCTGCTTGAAATTGCCCACCGACGGGATGAACACCGGCCGGCGGGTGAGGCCCGTGTAGGCCATGATTTCGGGGATGTGCTTGTGCTTCAGGCCCAGCGCGTAGATCTCGAACAGCGGCGCCTTGCCGCTCTCGTAGTCCTCGATCATGGCCCGGCCGCCGCCCGAGTAGCCGCTCACGGAGGGCAGCGAGATCGGGAAATCGGCGGGCAGCAGGCCCGCATCGACCAGCGGGCGCACCATGGCGATGGCACCGGTGGCGTAGCAGCCGGGGTTGCCCACGCGATCGGCCTTGGCCACGGCCTGCCAGTGGCCTTCGGTGAGTTCGGGAAAGCCGAATACCCAGCCGGGAGCGATGCGGTGTGCCGTGGAGGCGTCGATGACCTTGGGCTTCTTGCCCGGGAGCTGGTCGATCAGCGCGACCGATTCGCGCGCCGCGTCGTCGTGCAGGCACAGCACCACCAGGTCGACGCCTGCCATCAGGTCGCGCTTGGCATTGGCGTCTTTTCGCAGTTCGGGAGCGATGCTCACGAGTTCGACCTGCGGCATCGTCTGGAGCCGTTCGCGGATTTGCAGGCCGGTGGTGCCGGCTTCGCCGTCGATGAAAACCTTGGCCATGGTGGTGTATGCCCCGGGGTAGCTAGAAGAAAGTACGTATTGACCGCAACCCCACGTACAGTATTGGTGCGGCGCACCATGATACAGTCCGCGGTTGTTCGCCGCCCCCAGCCGTCAGGCTGCCGTCGCCCGCGAGCAACAGAGCAGAAACACTCTCACCCCAGATCTCCCGTTCTCAACCTCCTCCTTCCGAGAGACATCCCTCATGAAGATTCACGAGTACCAAGGCAAGGAAATCCTTGCCAAGTTCGGCGTGCCGGTGCCGCGCGGCATCCCGGCCTATACGGTCCAGGAGGCGGTGGAAGCCGCCCAGAAACTTGGAGGCCCGGTGTGGGTCGTCAAGGCCCAGATTCACGCGGGTGGCCGCGGCAAGGGCGGTGGCGTCAAGGTCGCCAAGACCATCGAAGACGTCAAGAAGCTCGCCGGCGAGATCCTCGGCATGCAGCTCAAGACGCACCAGACCGGCCCCGAAGGCCAGAAGGTCCGCCGCCTCTACATCGAAGACGGCGCCGACATCAACAAGGAATACTACGTTTCCGCCGTGACCGACCGCGCCACCCAGAAGGTGGCCTTCATCGCTTCGAGCGAAGGCGGCATGGACATCGAGGAAGTGGCCCACTCCTCGCCGGAAAAGATCATCACCGTGTTCGCAGACCCCGAAAAGGGCCTGACCGACGAACAGGCCAAGCAGATCGCCGACGGCATCGGCATGCCGGCCGACTCGACCGCGCAAACGGTCGACATCCTGAAGAAGCTCTACACCTGCTACATGGAGACGGACGCCTCGCTGGTCGAGATCAACCCGCTCAACCGTGACAGCAAGGGCAACGTCATGGCGCTGGACGCCAAGTTCAACTTCGACAGCAACGCGCTGTTCCGCCACCCCGAAATCGTGGCCCTGCGCGACCTCGACGAAGAAGACGCGGCCGAAGTCGAAGCCTCGAAGTTCGACCTCGCCTACATCTCGCTGGACGGCAACATCGGCTGCCTGGTGAACGGTGCCGGCCTGGCCATGGCCACCATGGACACCATCAAGCTGTTCGGCGGCGAGCCGGCCAACTTCCTGGACGTGGGCGGCGGTGCCACCCCCGAGAAGGTCACCGAAGCCTTCAAGATCATGCTGAAGAACAAGAACGTGGAAGCCATCCTCGTGAACATCTTCGGCGGCATCATGAAGTGCGACACCATCGCCACCGGCGTGATCGCAGCCTGCAAGGCCGTGAATCTGCAAGTGCCGCTGGTCGTTCGCATGAAGGGCACCAACGAAGTCGAAGGCAAGAAGCTGCTGGCCGATTCGGGCCTGCCGATCATCAGCGCCGACACCATGGCGGACGCGGCCCAGAAGGTCGTGGCAGCAGTCAAGAAGGCCTAAGGAACAAGTCATGTCGATCTACATCAACAAAGACACCAAAGTCATCACGCAAGGCATCACCGGCAAGACCGGTCAGTTCCACACTGAAAAGTGCCAGGAATACGCGAACGGCAAGAACGCCTTCGTGGCTGGCGTGAACCCGAAGAAGGCCGGCGAGTCGATCTTCAACATCCCGATCTTCGGCTCGGTCAAGGAAGCCGCCACGCAGACCGGCGCCACCGTGTCGGTGATCTACGTGCCGCCGGCAGGCGCCGCGGCCGCCATCTGGGAAGCCGTCGAAGCCGACCTGGACCTGGCGATCTGCATCACCGAAGGCATTCCGGTGCGCGACATGCTCGAAGTGCGCAACAAGATGAAGGCCAAGGAAGCGGCCGGCGGCAAGAAGACCTTGCTGCTGGGCCCGAACTGCCCCGGCCTGATCACGCCCGACGAAATCAAGATCGGCATCATGCCCGGCCACATCCACCGCAAGGGCCGCATCGGCGTGGTCTCGCGCTCGGGCACGCTGACGTACGAAGCCGTGGCTCAACTGACGGAAATCGGCCTGGGCCAGTCGTCGGCAGTCGGCATCGGCGGCGACCCGATCAACGGCCTGAAGCACATCGACGTGATGAAGGCCTTCAACGACGATCCGGACACCGACGCGGTCATCATGATCGGCGAAATCGGCGGCCCGGACGAGGCTGACGCAGCCCGCTGGTGCAAGGAACACATGAAGAAGCCGGTCGTCGGCTTCATCGCCGGTGTCACCGCCCCTCCCGGCAAGCGCATGGGCCACGCCGGCGCGCTGATCTCCGGCGGCGCCGACACGGCCGATGCCAAGCTGTCCATCATGGAAGAATGCGGCTTCACCGTGACGCGCAACTTCTCGGAGCTGGCCAAGCTGCTCAAGGCCAAGCTGTAAGAAACGGCCCCTGGACACCGGCCGCAGAGCCGGGTCATGCGAGGACCACGCAGAAATAAAAAAGCGCCCGCACTGGATTGCGGGCGCTTTTTTCAATAAAACACAGTGGGATCAGAGACATGGAAATTCTTCAAAGCACAGACTTCTGGTTAGGTCTGCTCAAGATCGTCTGGATCAACATCATCTTGTCGGGGGACAACGCGGTGGTGATTGCGATGGCGGCGCGCTCGTTGCCGCCTGCACAGCAGAAAAAGGCCGTACTGTTCGGTTCGGGAGCGGCCGTGGTGCTGCGCATCGTGCTGACGGTGGTGGCGGCCAAGCTGCTGGCGCTGCCTTACCTGCAGATCATCGGCGGCATGCTGCTGCTGTGGATCGGCATGCAGCTGCTCAGCGAGGACGACGAGGACGACGGCGAGTCCAAGGAATACGGCAGCATGACGGCGGCCGTGCGCACCATCCTCCTGGCCGACCTGGTGATGAGCCTGGACAACGTGATTGCCGTCGCGGCCGCCGCGCAGGGCAGCATGGTCCTGCTGATCCTGGGCCTGGCAATCAGCATTCCGTTGGTGATTTTCGGCAGTACCCTCATGATCAAGCTCATGGAACGCTTCCCCATCATCGTCATGCTGGGCGCCGCGCTGATCGGCTGGGTCGGTGGCGAAACCATCGTGAGCGACGTCGCACTGCGCGATGTGCTGGCCGCCAATCCCTGGTTGCACTATGCAGCGGCTGCGGCCGGTGCGGTGTTTGTCGTGGCCGCGGGCCGCTTGATGCAACGGCGTGCGCACGCCGCTGCTCACTGATTTGCGAAGTCTGCGCTGACAAACCATGGCGAGTGTCGGCGTCTCCCTGTTCTCCACCCGTCCACCGCTGACCTGGGAGTTCGCCGCCCTGACCGATGTCGGCAGGCTGCGTGCTCACAACGAAGACGCCGTACACGTGGATTCCGCGCTGGGGCTCGCCTTGCTGGCCGACGGCATGGGCGGCTACAAGGGCGGTGAGGTGGCGAGCGCCATGGCTGTCTCGCTGCTGCACGCCAGCTTCGGCCGCTGGTTCGCGCAGGCCGGCATGCAGGCACCAGCCCGCGTGGTGCGGCGTGCGCTGCAGGCTGCCACCGACGAGGCCAACGGCTCCATACTGCACGCCGGCACCACCAACCCCGAGCTGCAGGGCATGGGAACGACGCTGGTGCTGGCAGCCTTTCGGCCGCAGCGCGTGGTGGTCGGGCACATCGGCGACTCGCGTTGCTACCGGGTGCGCAACAACAAGCTCGAACTGCTCACGCGCGACCATTCGCTGCGCCAGCAGCAGCTCGACGCGGGCGCCATCACCCCCGAGGAAGCGCTCAACTCGCCAACCCGCAACCTCGTGACTCGGGCAGTCGGCGTGGAGGCCCAAGTCTTGCTGGAAATGCATGAGCACAGCGCAAGGCCCGGCGATCTCTATATGCTTTGCTCCGACGGGCTGAGCGAGATGGTTTCGGATGCGCAGCTTTTCACGCTTCTAGGACACGATGTCGGGCTCCAGAAAAAAGCTTCACTTTTGGTTGCAATTGCCAACGAGAATGGTGGCAGGGACAATATTTCGGTTGTTCTGGCAAGGGCAGGCGTTGCGGAAACGCCTCGCGCAGCCAAGTAGCAGGCCTGAGCGGTACCCCACCGCTGCGCTTGCAATCATTCAAGCTTTGCAATCGGGGAGTCGGCAATGCCGAAGATGATCATTTCGGTCGATGGCGTTGTCATCGGGCAAGTGGCGCTCGCCAAGGAACGCACGACGCTGGGACGTCGCGCCTACAACGACATCGTGATCGACAATCTGGCAGTCAGCGGCGAGCACGCCGTGCTGCACATGAGCGATGGCGACGTCGAAATTGAAGATCTCAACAGCACCAACGGCACCTACGTCAATGCGCTCGCCATCCAGAAGCAGGCGCTCAAGGACAACGACGTCATCGAGGTCGGAGGTTGCCGGATTCATTTCCGTGCCCGCAGCAACCTGGCCGTCGGCCCAGGTTCCGTGCGCAATCCCGTGGGCGAATATTCGCCCTCCACGCCGCTGTCTTCGGCCCCCACGGAATCGGGCGCGCTCGTCGAGCTCGGCATTCCCGTGCTGCGGGTGCTGGCCGGCCCCAACGAAGGCCAGGACGTCGCACTGCAAAAGGTCGTCACCACCATCGGCAAGCCCGGTGTTGCAGTGGCCGTCGTCACGCGCCGGCGACAAGGCTACGTGGCAGCGGGCGTCGAAGGCAATGTCACGCTCAACGGCCTGCAACTGGGCACCGAGGCAGTCGCCCTGCAGGAGCGCGACGTGCTCGAGCTCGGCGGCACCGCGCGCATGCAATTCGTGCGGGTCTGATTCTTTTCTCCCCGGGTTTCGTGGCGGCGTGAACCGCACGGACGGCGCGCCGTGAGCGTGTTCCGGCGGCATTGGCCGCGCATCGTCATCAGCCTGCTGCCGGTGCTGCTGGCGCTGGCGCACGCCACCGGCGCCTGGCCGCTGAGCGCGCTCGAGCGCCTCGACCGCCTGATCTACGACATCCGCCTGCGTGCGACCATGCCGCGAACGCTCGATCCGCGCGTGGTGATCGTCGATGTCGACGACGCCAGCCTCGCGCGCCAGGGGCAGTGGCCCTGGGCGCGCGACAAGATCGCCGGCCTCGCCACTGAACTTCTGGGCCGCCAGCAGGCGGCTGTGCTGGGCTTCGACGTCATGTTCCTCGAGCCCGACCGGAGTTCCGGCCTCGAGAGGCTGCGGGCAATTGCGGCCGGCCCGCTTCGTGGCATGCAGGGGCTCGCCACCGAGATCGAGCGGCTCGCCCCCGCGCTGGACCACGACGCCACTCTTGCGAGGTCGCTGGAGGGTCGGCCGGTGGCGCTCGGCTACTACTTCACACGAACCGCCACGCCCAGTGCCAAGGGGCAATTGCCCGACGCGCCACTGCTGCCGGTCGACGCGTTTCCCGCCAGCGGCATCTACGCTTCCAGCTGGAACGGCTTCGGCGCCAGCCTGCCGGCGCTCGCCAAGGCCGCACCCACCGCGGGCTTCCTGAACACGCTGGTCGGCGCACAAGGCGACGGCGTGATCCGCAGCGTGCCCCTCATCGCCCGCTATCAAGGCGACCAGGCCCAGCCCGGCTACTACGAGTCGCTCGCGCTCGCGGTCTACCGGCTGGCGAACGGCTTGCCGCCCGTGCGCCCGGCCTTCGCCCCTGGCGGCGCCGTGCCGCGGCTCGAATCCCTGCGGATCGGCCAACTGCGCGTGCCGGTCGACCAGACCGCCAGCATGCAAGTGCCGTTTCGCGGCCCGGGCGGCGCGAGCGGCGGATCGTTCCGCTACATCCCGGCCGCCGACGTGCTCGAAGGCCGCCTCGGCCCCGGCGAGCTGAAAGGAAATATCGTGCTCGTCGGCGCCACCGCGCCAGGCCTGCAGGACCTGCGCGCCACGCCCGTCGAGGCCGCCTTCCCGGGCGTGGAAGTACACGCCAACGTCGTCTCCGGCCTGCTCGACCAGCGGCTGTTCAGCGTGCCGGACTATGCGCCGGGCTACGAAGTGCTGAGCGTGCTGGTGACGGGGCTGCTGCTGGCCTTCGGCCTGTCTCTGCTGTCGGCGCCGCGCGCGGTGCTGCTGGTCGCGGCAACCATCGCCGCGCTGGCCGGGCTCAACACCTGGCTCTTCGTCGGCCACGGCCTCGTGCTGCCGCTTGCGTCAGCCCTTGCCATGACGATGCTGGCGTTCGTGCTCAACATGAGCTGGGGCTACTTCGTCGAATCGCGCGCGCGGCGCGGGCTGGTGCGGCTCTTCGGCACCTATGTTCCGCCCCAGCTGGTCGACGAAATGCTGGTCCAGCCTGACCGCTACAGCATGCGCGCCGAAAGCAAGCAGATGACCGTGATGTTCTGCGACATGCGCGGCTTCACCCGCCTGTCGGAGCAGATGACGCCGGCACAGCTCCAGGCCTTCCTCAACACCGTGTTCAGCCGGCTCACCGACGTGATCAGCGCGCACCGTGGCACCGTCGACAAATACATGGGCGACTGCGTCATGGCCTTCTGGGGCGCGCCCATCGATGCGCCCGACCACGCCGCATTGGCCGTGCGCGCCGCGCTCGACATGGCCGATGCCGTGCGCGACATCAACAACGCCAACCGCGCCGGCGGCCGCCCGGAGATCAGCGTGGGCATAGGCATCAACAGCGGCGTCATGAGCGTGGGCGACATGGGCTCGGCCGCGCGGCGCAGCTACACCGTCGTCGGCGACGCGGTCAATCTGGCGTCGCGCCTCGAGGGCCTGAGCGGCCACTACGGCGTGGAGATCGTCGCCAGCGGCACCACCTGCGAACTGGCGCCCGGCTACGTCTGGCAGGAACTCGACAGCGTGCGCGTCAAGGGCAAGGCGCAGGCCGTGGCCGTGTTCACGCCCCTGGCCGAGCGCACGCCCGAAGCCGAAAAACAGGCCCAGCCGATGCTCGAGCGCTGGGGCGACGTGCTTGCCGCCTACCGCCGCCAGGACTGGGCCGTGGGCCGGAACTTGCTGGCCCCCCTGCTCGCCGCGGATGCCAAAAAAGTCCTTTACCAGCTCTACGCCCAGCGTTTAGCCTCCATGGCGTTGCGGCCCCAGGATCCGAACTGGGACGGCGCAACCCGGTTCGAAACCAAATGACGACGGACACACACAAGGGGTCTTTCACAATGCAGGTTCGTGTGCTGGGTTGCTCAGGCGCCATTGCCAAAGACTGCCGCACCACCTCGTTCCTGGTCGACACCGACCTGCTCGTCGATGCGGGAACCGGCGTCGGCGACCTCACGCTCGACGAAATGGCCGCCATCGACGACGTGGTGCTGACGCACTGCCACCTCGACCACATCGCCGCCTTGCCCCTGATGCTCGACGCCGTCGGCAGCCGCCGCTCCAGACCGCTGCGCGTGCATGCGCTGCGCGCCACCATCGAAGCGCTGCGGGCGCACGTGTTCAACAACGTCATCTGGCCCGATTTCGAGAGCATTCCCAGCCTGGAAGCGCCGTTCGTGAGCTTTCACGACATCGAGGTGGGGCAGATGCTGCAGCTGGGCAGCTGTGCGCCCAAGTCGATCGAAGTGCTGCCGGCTGTGCATACGGTGCCGGCCTGCGGCTTTGCCGTGCGGCGGGCTTCCGGCGGGGCGAACTGGGTTTTCAGCGGCGACACCGAG
This sequence comes from Variovorax sp., assembly GCF_965279555.1. Lineage (NCBI taxonomy): Bacteria > Pseudomonadati > Pseudomonadota > Betaproteobacteria > Burkholderiales > Comamonadaceae > Variovorax > Variovorax sp. The sequence goes on from NZ_OZ257247.1 coordinate 5,346,766, forward strand.
CGCAACGCGCCGTTTTGGGACCGGGTGAATGCGCTGGATGTGGCGATGCTGGTGATAGAGACAGCCTTCAGCAACCGTGAACAAGCGCTGGCCGAGCGCAGCCTGCATTTGTCACCGGTGATGCTGGCGGATGAACTGGCGCGGATCGCGCCGGGGAAGCAGTTTCCGATCTACATCACGCATACCAAGCCGGCGGAGACCGACGAGATCATGAGCCAGATCGAGGCGCTGGCGGAGCATCAGGTGGCGGGGGTGGCGCTGCGGGATATCAGGTGGTTGAAGGCGGATGGGGTGTTGACCTTTTGATGCATCGGCGGCGCGTGCCGGGATGACATATTTGTCATGTCAGATGCATCTGGACACAAAATGTGTCGCACCGTGTTACACGTTGGTAAACAAAGGTGACGCGTTCGGTCGGCAGGAGGCTGGTTCGGTGGGTGGCACAGATGCTGCGGAAGTTCTCCCGCTCCGGGCAGGTTCCCGGGCGTAACAACCAACCAACCTGGAGTTAGTGAATGAACCGTCGTTCCATCGCACGCAACGTGCAAAAGGGTTTCACCCTTATTGAATTGATGATCGTTGTAGCGATTATCGGTATCTTGGCTGCTGTGGCGCTGCCGGCTTATCAGGACTACACGGTGCGTGCGAAAGTGTCCGAAGCCATTTTGGCCGGTTCTTCCTGCCGTACCAGCATCACTGAGACGGTGCAAAGCGCGGTGGGCTCGACTCTCCCGGCTGCTAATGCATGGGGATGCGAGTCGAGTGGCTCGACCAAGTACGTAGCTTCCGTTGTGACCACGGACACAGGCGTGGTCACGATCACAACGTCCGCTGCGACTGATTTGAGGGATGCTGCAAGCAAGACAATTTCGATGACCCCGTACGCAGATCCTTCCAATACTCTTGCTAATACCGACACTGGTAAGACCATTTTCAAATGGGTCTGCGGCCCAGGTGTAAGTGGTACCGCGATCAGCGCAAAATATCTTCCAGGTTCTTGCCGCGGGCAGTAATTGCAACGCGCAAAATAAAAGGCCCCTTCTGGGGCCTTTTTGTTTTTTAACAGCAGCAATATATGCGCAATAGACTTTCGCTCTGGCACTGGACTTCGTTATTCTTGTTGAACTTGGCCTTCTGTTTTCTCGCGGGAAAAGATTACAACTGGGATTTACTTAATTACCATTTTTATGGGCCATCCCTGCTGCTTGACAATCGTTGGAGTCAAGATTATTTCGCAGGCAGCATCCAATCGTATTTGAACCCGATCGCATATGTGCCATTTTATCTAATGGTTAAATGGGGATGGTCGGCGCTGATCATCGGCCTAATATTGTCGACGATAAACTTTCTGAACATCATTGTTGTCGGAAGTATCGCCAAAAAATTGTTTTCGGAGCGCGTCGATGATAGCCGGGTGCTCATCTACATGACATGCCTTTTGGCTATGGCAGCACCGGCATATTTGCAGGCCAATGGCTCATCGTTCAACGATCCATATGGTTCAGTTTTTATTCTTATAGCAGTTCGCGTACTGTTGTCCAGCAAATTTTCCAGCTGGCAACAAGCCGCTTGGGTAGGGTTCTTTACAGGTGCGGCAACCGGAATTAAGCTGACTAGCGCAACTTTTGCAGTTGCGTTTATGGCTTGTTTCATCGCCAGAGCTTTATTCGATCGTCGCGCATCTTGGCGGGAGTTACCAGCGCAGGTAGCGCTTTTTGTTGCTGGTGCTACAACGGCTTTCGTCATCTTGCATGGATTTTGGTCCTTTAAATTGTTGCAAGAATTTGGTAGCCCCGTATTCCCATTTTTCAATGCGGTATTTAAAGCGCCAGAGTTCCAGTTCGTCAACAACCGTGATTTTAGATTTCTTGGGAGTGGATTGTCAGGGCTTCTATTTTTGCCTTTCGACATGCTTCGCACACAAAGCTGGATATATAGCGAAGCGGTATCACCCGATCTCCGGCCCTCAATTTTGATGATGCTTGCTGCAGCTGCCGCATCGCTTAGCCTGTGGCGCGCGTACAGATCAATCGGAATCAGATCAAAGAATTCTGTCAACGGCGCATCGATGGAATTTTCGTCGCAGCACGTTTGGACGCCTGCGACAACTTTAGTATTTTTCGCGATCGTCGCATTTCTTATTTGGGGTGTTACCTCCCGAATCGGCCGATACGCATTTTCGCTCTGGCTCTTAGTTGGCCCACTGCTCGGGCTGGCTGCATTAAAGGTAGGAGGTCTTAAATTCGCCCGTATTACACTAGGTGTAGTATTGGCACTCCAAACCTACATTCAATTTTTCCACGGTTCTTATCGTTGGTCCCCCGTAGCCTGGGAAGAGTCGTGGCTTGATTTCAAACTCCCCTCTGCAATCACGCAACAACCCGCCGGAATAATTTCGACCGACACTCTATCATTTTCTGCAATCGTGCCTTCGCTACACCCCGACTCGGGCATGGCGACAATCAGCGGAATGCACACGATGGAAAACGGTTCGGAAATGCCAAGTAGGTTGACCTCGCTAGTGCAAAAATATAATAGTAATCTGTATGTTCTCTACGCTATTGGTCAGTTTGGTGTCGAGAAAAAAATAGAAATTTCGAGGGCAAGACTAAGAATTTTAGATGAAAAGCTCGCTCCATACGGGCTAGAACTTAAATCCAAATCGCCAGAATCAGCGTGTGAATACGGACGCTTACCGTTCAATAGAAAAGTGCACTCCTGGTCACCGGAGCCAGATATTGAAGAGGGATTCGCATTTGCATTTTGTAAAATTGAGAAAACCTCGGAGGCTAGAAGGCTCGATGCTGCAGAAAAAAGTCGACTACACGATCGGCTTTTTGAGGTGCTCGAAGATGCGTGTCCTGAAGTTTTTGCGCCTAAGCGGGTTGTCACCATTCATCACAACGACGAATACATTCGGTCTTATTTCAATACAGCGTCCGGACTCTACACTGACCACGGGAGCATGTATTTGACAGGCTACAGAGTGCTTTTTCCGACATACATAGGACGTCTTGAGGAAATATTGCAACTTGTCAAAAAAGATGATTTTAAATGCCCGTCCCTACCCGCCCATCGATACTTGGATTGAAAAAGAATTTGCGCATGCTTGAGTAAGTAAATGAAAAGCGCCCAATTCTAAGAATAAGGCGCTTTTCCCTTCGTTAGTTGTGGGCGAGATAAACTAAAACCAAGAAGCATTTGGCTAAAAGGCAGGCGATTATTCAACGGCAGACGTCGTGCACGTTGTATCAGTAGCAGGTTGACAAGCTCTGACCCTTCCAGTCTTCGCGACTATCACAATTCGAGTCTGTTGCGTCTTCGCGGTGCCCGATATGTCGTTGCGCTCAATCTTTAAGGTGGCAGCCTGAAACGTTGAATCGCTTGCCTGCGTGTAGCCAGAGGGGTTAAACATTACGTATGCTGGGCTACTTTGCGCTGTACCCTGCCCTGTCGTTGAGAAGTAGCTTGGTAGAGCGCCCTGTTGCACGATGAGAATGTCTGAGCCACCGAATTGCTGGTTGTTGTCGGTATCGACAAAAACCGTCCAGCCGGTTGCCCAGTTGTTGTCTTCACGTGGCACGACGACCGCTTGCCGGCCACGCTTCATAGCTTCACCCCTTGCAGCACTAAGTGCTGCTACGAAAGAATTGGCCGCAGACGAAAGCTCTGAACTTCGTTGAAAGGCCACGAAGCTTGGCACGCCGACCACCAGCAACACTGCCGCAACAGCAATGGTGACCATCAACTCGATGAGAGTGAAGCCTTTCATTCCTGTGCGATTACGACGGGTATTCATGGCCAGCAAAGCCGGAAGTTTGAACTGGAAGCTGTTCCAGAGCAGGTCTTCACGCCCGTACTCGTCAAGCTTAGATCGTCCACAGCGGGGTCAGCTTTTGTAGGCTTTGCCGTGAGCATGATGCATTCCTTGATGCTCGAAGTCGACGAGCACGCCGCGGCTGAAATCCAATAGGCTGGTGCTGTCGAGCTATCACCCGAGTAATTCTTGAAAGGAAGCGGCGTCGGCAAGGTTGTCGTTGCCTGGCTGATTACGCCGGTATTACTGGTCGTGAAATCAAGGTAAGTGTTGCGCTGCGTCATGTACCGCTCCTGCTGCTGCATGAGTTCGAGCAATGCAGTACGCGCTTGCGCGCGCCGGCCTTTAAGTACCGAATCGGTATAAGCCGGATACGCAATAGCCGCCAAGATCCCAATCACAGCCACGACGATCATCAACTCGATCAGCGTGAAGCCACGCATATCGGCACGTTTCTTTATGTGGTTCATGTTCACGATCCGCGCTTCAGGTCCAGGTAGTTATTGATCTGCCGCCAGCTCAACCGGCCCGCGGTAATGACGACGCTGTTCTGTCCGGTGTTACCCGTGCCGCCAGCGGCATTGCCGACACCGCCGGAACCTTGCGCAATCACTTGGCTGGTGACCCTCCTCGTGCGCCGACCAGTGCTGTTGCTGTTGGTCAAGACAGTGGAGGCGACCTCGATCACCAGCGGCTGCCCCATGATGCCGACGGTCGATACTCGTCGTGTCCCCATGCCGGTGTCCACGTCGACGATGTACGAATTGCCGCCGCCCCCGCTCACGCCGCAGTTGGTCGAGTTGCCTGCCGTGCCCGGGATCAGGCTGCCGAATATCAGCGTGCTGCCGTTCAGCAATGCGCCACTCACTTGGCGTTCGGTGCTGGCGTAGTCCATGTACCAGCCCGAGCTCACGGTCGATGTGTCCGTGAGGTCGCTCGTGGCGCGGCCCCAGGTGAAGCTGGGCACGGTAATCGCACCGGCGGAGTCAATCGAGGCGGCTCTCAACCTTGCACGCCCGCTGATGGCCCCGGATCCGTTCGGTGTAGCGTCGGCAACGCTCGTACCGTCGTCGTACACCACATAGAACGAGTTCTGTGCCGTCGACGAGCGGTCATCCACTTCCAGGTATTTGCCGGTGCCGAAGGCCACCTGGATCGCGTTGATGTTGTTCGTCGCGGCCACCAGCGTGGGGGCCATGCTGATGGGCTGCACGTTGCCCGCGCCGTCCTTGGCAACGTAGAGCGGGTAGGGGGCGTTGCTGCTGGCGTTCTTGAAGGCCGACAGGTTCGCCATGTTCCACTCCGAGGTGCCGTGGTTACGGAAGTCGAGCTTCCACATGTTGCCGTGCAGGTCACCCGCAAAGATCTGGGCCACTTCGCGGTTGCCGCCGGTGGCAATGGCCGCCTTGAAATTGAGCATGCCGGTGGCCTTGGTCACCGCCAGCGTCGCGTCGAACGGAAATTCCACCTTGTAGTAGTTGGTGCCGAGGGTCCAGGCTGTCTCGGGCGCCTTCGAAAGATCGAGCAGGAACAGAGCGGGGTTGCCGGTGCTGTAGTTGTTAGCCGCGTTGACCTTGGTGTAGTTGTTGACGCCGCTGGCCACCACCGCAAACCACTTGTAGGTGGGGGTCGTGGCTGTCGGCGCGCTGGTGCGCATCTTCAGGATCTGCGGCTGGCCGACAACGAAGCCCATGTCGACGTCGTCGTCCTGCGTGAACTCCCACATCACGTTCGACGCGGAGAACGACGTGGGGTCGGTCACATCGAGCGCGAACACGCCGCGCCCGCCTGCACCTGTGCCCGACACGAGCACTGTCTTCCAGTCGGCCGCTGTACCGGCGGAGCCCACCTGCGCTTCCGCTACCACGGGCGGACCGTCGACATAACTCTGGTGGTTGGACACATAGCTCGTATCGGTCAACGCGGCAAGCTTGGGTGTCATCCAGCTGGGGATGTAGCCGAACAGCTCGTCGCCGGTGCCGGCGTTGAAGGCATGCAGCATGCCGTCGTTGGCGCCCACAAACACGGCGGGCGTACGGTTGCTGTTGGCCGTCACGAAAGCGGCATAGCTGCTGGAGTTGATGTTGCTGGCTGGCGCACCGGAATACACCACGCCCGAATTGATGATGTCCCCCAGCAGCTTGTTGTTGCGGCGGCGGAAAGGCGAGCCCTCGCGGGCATTGCTGCCACGCAGGTAGCTCACGCGATCGGAGCCCAGCGAATCGGCGGTGGAAGCGGGGGTGATCTTGTTCAGGTCAGCTTGCTGCGTGGTGGTCAGGGAATCCCACAGGAATGCGCTGGCCTTGGGTACGGCATTGCCCGGGCGTCCGACGACGATGTTGCGCGAGGTTGCGGGCGCGGAGAGCAACGACAGCCGGTTGGTGGCCGACCAGGTGGGCGTGGGCGTGATGCTGGCGGTACCGTTGCTGACGCTGATCGACTGCGCGAGCAAGTCGCCGCTCCAGTCGCTGGTGTCGAAGGCGCCCTGGTACACCGAGTTGCTCGTTTGCAGCGACTTCGACTGCACCGCACTGCCGGCAATGCTGCGCGCGGAGGTCGAAGCCCGGCTGAAGATGCTGTCGAACGCGCTCAGCACGCTGCGCGCGCTGCTCTGCAGGTAGTAGGTGCTGGCCTCGCCGGGGCGCGCGCTGTCCTGCCAGACGTTGTCGTCGACCGTGCCGTCCTGGCGCTTGAAGGGGTTGCCGAAGGTGTTGTAGGGCTTGCTGCCGGTGTTGGACGGGTCCGACTCGAACCCGCCGTACTTTGCCGAGGTGAAGAACTGGTTTCTGGTGCGGCGGGTGGTTGCGTTGTTCTGGTCGCCGTATTCGTTCACGTCGAAGAAGAAGCTCTTCACGCGCAGGCCGGGGCGCTGCATGGCCGGTTGGTCTGTCCAACCGGTGCCCCGGATGTCGTGCGTATGAGCCCAGTATGAGTAGCCGATGATCGCCTCGCCGCGCGGGTTGCCGTTGGCGTTGGCATTTCCGGTCGTGTGTTGCTGCACGCCCTGTCCGTCGAGGTAGGTGGTGTCTCTGGCCTTTTCGAAGTTCTGGGCCACGGTCGTCCAGGCCGTGAGGTCCGGAATGTTCCCTGCAACGTTGGTGCTGGGGTAGCGGTTGCCGTCGTGGGTGTTGATGTCGCCGATCACGACGATGTTGCTCTTCAGGCACGAATAGTTGCTCGAACTGGACCGGCTGTCTCCGTAGGGGTCGTTCCAATTGGTGAACACCGGATAGCCGTCGTACATGCTCGTCGTCATGTTGCTGATCGCGATGTCGCTGGGCTGCAAGCCTTGCAGATAGCGCAGGGATTCGTAGTAAAGCTCGCTGACGGGGTCGAACTGCTTGTAGCGGCCCGCCACTGGACCCGTGCGGCCGAACTTGTTGAGGTAGTTGATGACCCCGCTCACGCCGAAGGAGGCGTTGGTGCCCGAGAGCGAACTGCTGTCCGGATTGGTCGCGAACACGCCCGTGGTGGCATTCCATTCGGCCGCCGCATTGCCGCCGGTCGGTGTGTTCTCTATGCCGTTGATGTCGAAAGTCTTGGCGCCGACGTACTTCATGGGCGCGCGCAGCACGCCGCCGTAGCGGCCTGGCGGGCTGGCTCCGCTGTTCGTCTGGTCCATCAGGTAGCCGAAGGCGGACAGGCGCAGTTGGTCGCTGTACTTCTGCACGGTGCCCGTCGGCTTGTAGTTGCCGCTCGGGTATTTGGTGCAGAAGGTGTAGTCCCGTGCGTCGGCCAGGTTGCCGGAGGAATCCTTGTCGCAGACCTTGACGCGGGAATAGAAGAAGCCGTCGCTGTTGATGCCGTTTGCGGAGTTGGGCGGCGTCCAGGTTCCGTTGTAGGTGCGCAGATAGCACGCCTTCACGGTGCCGCTGATCGGGTCGCCGAACACGCCGTTGGAGCATGTCACGCCGTTGGACGCAGGTGCCACGGCCCACTTGGTGCCGGCGCCGTACCAGACCTCTCGCGTCCCGGTGAAGGCGCAGTTGTTGTTCTCGGTCGCGCAACTGCTGCTCGCCACGTCGGAGGGCTTCGCGCCCGAGAAATTCGTCACCGGACCCACCGCGGACGTGGATGGCTTCACGCTGAGGCTGTAACTGCCGGGAGAACCGCAACTGCCACCCTTGGCCGTGCCGAAGTAGATTTTGTTCAGCGTGTTCGCCACCCAGATGTCGCTGGTGCCGGCCGCGTTGATCATCTTCCTGGGCACCGCGCCCCAATATGCGCCGGTGCCGCCGCCGTTGCGCTGCAGTTGCTTGGCCGGAAAGTTGGTCGAGTTCCACATGCAGATCGGGTCGCCGTTCGGGATCACGGCGCGCTGCAGGATGGTCAGGTCGGTCGTATCGATGTAGCGGTCGCCGCCCGACAGCGCAAGCCGCAGCATGTCGATGGCCGAGCTGCTGGCCCAGTTCAGGAAGTTGCCGCTGAAGCCGTCATCGCACATGCGGTCCGTTCGCGTGCTGGACAGGATGCGGTCGAAGCGCTTGTAGTCGGAAGCCGTGAGACCCGAGGCAGGCGATTCGGTCGGCGTGTCGTTGTACGAATAGCAGGCATTGGCGTCGTAGTAGCCGATGTACTCGTTGAGATTGCTGTAGGTGCTGTCCGTGTCGCCGCTGGGTGTGTACTGGGCGCCGACCGTCGGGTATTCCACCGACAGCGCCAGTGCCAGAGTCGGCTTGTCGCCCGACGTGGTGGCATAGAGCGGGTCGCTGGCCAGCGCAACGGGCTTGATGTTGGGGGCTGTGCTGGAGATGGCTGCGAAAGACAGCGCAATCGTTGCGGCCACCAGCGGGAACGCAAGCCACGCGAGCGTGCGCGGCTGCGCGAACCATGGACGGGCTTTGGTGTTGGACGTTTTCATGGAAGGCGGTTCGCGTCAGTCGCGATAGATGATCTGGACGACGCCCTGGATGTCGTCCCGAGGGCCGAAGCCCATGGCTGTCACGCGGTAGATGTAGCTGGTCGTCGAGCCCGAGATATCGCGGTTGGCGGGATCCTCGATCGGCTCGATCACGTAGCGCGGCGGCTTAGAGGGCTGGATGCCGGTCGAGCCTGACGGGAAGCTTCGACCCGTGAAGTCGCCATAGGCGGCCGTCTTGGCCCCGGTCGTCGCTGTGAAGTCGACGGTCAGCCATGCGGGCTTGGCCGTCGTTTCAAGTGCGCACAGGCCCTTGCTGTTGCCGGAGCTGCCGCACCCGCTGACGAAGGCATTGGTGTTGGCCATGCGGGTGAACACCGTCCGCCGGCTGGAGTCCACAGGGCCGTGGATGTCGAACTCGGCATCCATCAGCGCAGCTTCGGCCGACTGCCAGGCCACCTGCATGTCCCTGTCATTCCGTGAACTACGTTCACCCATGGTCGCGATCTGCGCTGCACCCACGCCGAGTATGGAGACGATCACCAGCAGCAGCAGCACGATGATCAAGGACACGCCGCGCTGGCCTGCGGAACGGTAAGAAGAGCGTGTGTTTTTCATGTCAGAGCCCCTGGTCGTTGCGCAGGTGGATCGTGAAGGTCAGCGTCTGGCGAAGTCGACCGTCCGGCGTGGGCTGGAAGACCGTGTTGACGTCGTCATTGGAGGCGAAGGCGCTTCCGAGCGCGCCGTTCGCGCTGCTCTTGGTCGGGCCGAACGGGTAGAAGGTTTGCGATTGCGAATCCTGGGCGGCGCCCTTGGCGCTGCGCAGCACCATGCCGACGCGCACGCTGCGCACCCTGCGCCAGTTGGCGTTGGTGGCGGCGCTGTTGCCGGTCACCGTGATCTGGTCCGCGCGCAGATAGGCGTTCGGAACGTTGGGCGCGAGGAGGCCCGCCGCCGGCGCCGCTCCGGCCGTGACGCCATCGACGCCATACAGCACCTGGAAATTCTCGACACCTTGCACGATGGGGCTGGACAGCCATGAGCTGGTCGCAGTGTCGTAGTAGGTGCACAGGAGCGACGGTTCGCCCTGGCTCAGGCCCACGGAGAAGATGCTTGCCAGAAGCGTGTCTCGCGCAGCGGCGGTGTTGATGTCCGCGACGGTGGCCTGCGCGTTGCCGGCGCAGTCGATCATGGTCTTGTCCGCGTCCGTGGAGCCGGCGACCATGGTGTGGGCCTGCGCGGATTGGTAGCGCAGTATCAGCACATCGCTGCCGGTGCCCGCTTCGGTGCCGGGCCGTGTGGTGGACGTCGTCAGCGGGTTGGTCAGGTTCACCTTGGCGTTGTCGAACCCCATGATGCTCGGCGCCGGATCTGTCGCTGTCGCCTGGCGGGGTGTGGCCGCGAAGAACACGTCCCGGTAGCCGGTCTGCACTCCGATGCGCTGGATCATGTCTGCGGCAAACCGGCCGTTGTCGCGCAGTTGCGAGGCTGCGTCGACCGTGGTGAAGCCGCGGCGCGCGACCGTCAGGGCCGACACCGCGGCGGCCACCACGATCAGGCCGACGGCCATGGCAACGAGCAGTTCGATCAGGGTCAAGCCGCGAACACTGTCGCGGCTGCGTGAACGGACGATCACAGAGTGCTCCCGGGCGTGACCGGCAGGACGATGGACGGCTGCGCCGCCTGGTCGACCGTTGTGCCGGTCTTCGTGGAGGGGCGGCTCCAGCCGATCTTGACGAGGATCGGGTCGCTGGTATCGGTCGAGGTGCACGCCCACACGGCCCTGCCGTCCGACCCGTAGGGCGTGCTGTCGCGGCAGATGCGCACGTGTGCACCCGGCAGCGCGTCATCCAGCCGTGCCAGCCAATCGGTGAGTTCGGCTTGCGCGACGGCGGTCGTGCTGGCGCAATTCTGGCCGACGGACAGGCAGTAGGACGCGGTCGGGGCCGCCAGGGGGCTGGTCAGCTCAGCCGTCAGGTACGGATTGTTCGTAGCAAGCAGCGCCTGATCCTTGTTGCCCCGCATCATCTCCGCCAGCTCGCGAGCCAGCACCACGGCTGTCGACTGAAGCCGCGCATCGCGGTTGGCCTGCAGCGATGCCGCCTGCAGGCCGACCATGCCGAGCAGCCCGAACGACAGCACGACGATGGACACCAATACTTCGAGTAGCGTGAAGCCGGTGGCTCTTCGGGCTCGCCGGATATGGCAATTTGTGGAGTTCTTCATTCCAATGCGCGGGCGGAAATTTGTAAACAAGATTTCTCAAATGTGAACGGAGATCATGCCGGCGGTTCTTTCATAAGCGCGCGCCGCCTGTCGGGCTGGAGCAACCACTTGGAACATTTGTTACTCAATCGTTAGCAGGCATCGAACGGTCACCAGCAGGCGACAAGCGGCAATTGAGTACTTTCAAACTCACCTAGCATCCAAGACACATATAGAAACAGTGTTGCGAGGGGAAGGGTTTCAAACATGTCTTGGAGGCATAAACCGTTGCGTAGCTGCGGCTTCACGCTCGTCGAGTTGGTGGTCGTCATCGCGATGCTCGGAACACTGCTCGCGCTGGCCGCGCCGAGCTTCGTGGTGATGCAACGGAACTCCGCCGCTGCAACGCTCGGCAATGAATTCGTCATGGCGGTCGGCTTCGCGCGGTCGGAAGCCATCGCGACGAACAAATGCGTCACCGTCTGCGTGCCCCGAGACATCACCGTTGCCGACCCGGCCTGCGCCGGCAGAGGCACCGAATGGAGCAGCGGTTGGATCGTGTTCTCCAATCCCAAGTGCGACAGCGTCGCCACTGACGACACGGCGCAGTTGCTGAAGTTCTATCTCGGCAAGACGGACGGCCCCACGCTGACCGCGCCCACCGGCAAGGTCGCGACGCTGCGGTTCGACGCGCGCGGCCGCTCGAGTCTGCCCGGGCAGCAAGCGCTGGGGCTCGCACCCGCTGGCGGTTCCGCCACCAAGGTCGTGTGCCTGGACATGATGGGGCGTGCCCGGATCGGCAATGTCGGCGGCATCAGCTGCAACGACAGCAATCAAAACTAGGCGGGAGGGCGAATGATGAATCGCGCTCGGCAATCGGGTGTGGCGCTGATCGAGGCGCTGGTCGCTCTCCTGATCTTCTCGCTCGGACTGGTTGCCATCGCAGGCCTGATGGCCGCTGCAGTCAAGTACCAGACCGGCAATGAAGCCCGGCTGAATGTCTCGGCCGCGATCAATGACCTGTCGGAGCGGATCCGCATCAACGCACCTGGGGCAAATGGATATTCGGGTGTCGTCGGGGGTGTCGTGGTGGAAGGGACGGGCTATCAGCTGACCGAGGCCTATTCGGAGCAGGTCGCTGAGGCTGTCGCGGAATCGCCAAAGAACTGCGGACAGGTCGCTTGCACGCCGGCCGAGTTGGCTGTCTTCGATCTTGCAAGCTGGAAGAACATCCTGCGCGCCGCCTTTCCGGGAGGGGCGGGTTACATCACCGGCAACGTCAAGTCGGGATTCGACGTCAGCGTCATGTGGTTCGACAAGAACGCGCTGGACGAAAAGGGCGACGCCATGAAGCAGGCCAGTTGCACCAACAAGGCCGAGGATCGGCAAGAAGCGTCCGCACGTTTCTGCTGCCCCGAGGAAGCATCCGCGCCGGCGGGGGTGCGTTGCTATACCGCGAGAGTTCTTCCATGAAGACGCGTGCTTGCAGGTCGCGAGGTCTCACATTGATCGAGTTGCTGGTCTCGATCGTGCTCGGGCTGCTTCTCGCTGCCGCGGCCGGGTACATGCTCATCTCGACGACGAGAGTTTCAAGGGCCGTCGATGCCAATGCCCAGCAGCACGAAGCCACCAGTGTTGTTCTGGACATCATCGGCCGCGATCTGAAGAACGCGGGCTTCTACCCCGCCAACTTCCCTGTTTCGATCGAATCTTCCAGGTTCCAGGGGACTTATTCGAACATCGTATCGACCTCGGCCAAGGCGTTCGACCAAGGAATCTTTGGATGCAGCGAAGGGTTGTTCGACGTGACGGATGGCACATGTCCTGCGTCCAAGACTGGGGAGCCCGATTCGCTCGTCGTCAATTACTTCTCTGCCGACAACTTCGAGGTCGAAGGCGTTGGCACAAGAAAAGACTGCCTGCGTCAGGACGTCGAACTCGCCGAGTTCGGCGGAACAAAGTACAACGAAGATCGCGCCGGCGCGGGGGCCAAGGGGACCGGAACCGTCGTGTTGCCGCTCTTCATCAGCAACGTCTACGGCCTGGGGGCGAGCTACACATACACGCAGGATGGCCGGTCCATTACGACGCGCAGCTTTCGCTGCGCCGGCAACGGACCCAACACCAAGCCTTACCACCCCATCGTCTCCGGCGTTACCCAGCTCAGGTTTCGCTACGGGGTCGCGGAGGCCCATACGCTCGAAGCGCCCGCACGCTTCTTCACGGCTGCGGAAGTCAACGGTCTTCCGGCCGCCACCGTCAACGGCGAGAGCAAGACCGCCTGGCAGCGCGTCGTCGCCGTACAGGTGTGCGTCGTGACCAAGACGCTCGATGCTTCCGTGAGGCAGACGTCGAGCGGCAACTACGTGGACTGCGATGGCGCTTCCGTCGCGTTCGCCAGTTCCGACCGCGCGGTCTACAAGCAGCAAACCCGCATCTTCGGCGTTCGCAACAACCTCACGAGGACATTTTGAAGACCTCGCGCCACTTTGCTGCCGAGCGCGGACTTGCCATGGTCATCGTGCTGGTCTTCGTCGTGATCCTGTCCGGCGTTGCAGCCTTTGCCGTGCGGCGCGTGATGTTCGGCGAGCACGTTGCACGCAATGTGCTGGACATGGAAGTTGCCAGACAGGCTGCCGAGGCTGCCTTGCGCGATGCGGAGCGAGACGTTTCCCTGGCCGCCGATGTTGTGGGGGCGGCCTGCGCGCGTGGCGACGACCGTCCAATCAAGTCGGCTTACAGCGAACCGCACTTCGGCACGGACTGCCCCCGTGGCCAGTGCCGTTTCGGCGAGCAAAGCCCCGCGAGCTACTACGCAGCGAGCAACTCCAAGTCCAAGACCAACCCCGAACCTTGGTGGCCGGCAGACATGGGCGGCGTTGGCTGGAAGGCGTCTGCGCCATCCGGTTGCTCGTTTACCGGAGCGGTGCCGCTTGGCACCTTCACCGGTACGCCGGGCGTCCAGGGCGTGTCGCGCCAACCCGAATACCTGATCGAGTACATGCAGCGCGGCGACGACATTTATTTCAGGAATACCGCGCGTGGCTGGGGCCTCGACCCGAATACTGAAGTCGTGCTGCAAAGCTATTTCAAGCGAAGCTGAAATGAAATTATTTATCTTGAAGTTTGCAGTCATGGCGAGCCTGATCTGGAGTGGCGTTTGCAATGCCCAGATTCAGGCAATTCCGCCCAACGTCAGCCCGGACCCGAATATGCCCATGGTCATGCTGAACGTATCCAAGGACTACAGCATGTTCAGCCGTGCTTATACAGACTATGAAGATCTGAACTTCGACGGCACCATAGATTATTATTTTTTGCCCTACTTCAAGTATTACGGCTATTTCGACCCCACGAAATGCTATAGCTACAGCACGCAAAATGGCAATTTCGTGCCGGACTCCTTTGCCAGGAAAGAATCGGCTGCCGGCGATCCGGCGGGTTCGCAAAGATATTATTGTGCCGCCGCATCCGCGAGCACTTCAAATCTTTGGAGCGGTAATTTTCTGAACTGGGCCACCATGTCCCGGATGGATGTCTTGCGCAAGATTCTTTACGGCGGCTTGCGCTCCACGGACGAGGCTGGCACACCGAGCAATCCCGGAAAAACCGTGCTCGAAATGGCATTCGTCCCCAGAAATAGCCAGGCGTATGCGAAATACTATAACGGCAGCGACTTGATTCGCCTCACGCCATTCTCATACGCCAGAGGGCTTACGCTTTGCCGGCGCCATGAAAATCCAGGAAGCGGCGACACGCAGGAGTCACAGGTATCCCAACTGCGCCCGGTAATTCGCGCGGCTGAAGGCAATTACATCCTCTGGAACATGACGGAGGTCCTGAGCTGCAACTGGGCGGTGGAAAACGGTTATACATGGCAGTCATCCACCGTCAGCTTCATGACCGACAACTACCAGGGAGCCGGTGGCGCATCGACTCACAGCAACAGTATTCCTTCCAAGGCGGAAGAATACCTGGCTCGCGTCGAGGCTTGCAAAAACAACCTCATCGGAGAAGAGCGCTGCAAGCAGTATCCCAATAAGAACCTGAAACCGATCGGATTGCTGAATGAATTCGGCGAAAGCGAAAACTACGGGCAGCGCGCTTCCAGGGCTGAATTTGCGATGCTTCTTGGTTCTTTCGACACCAACCTCGATGGCGGCGTGCTTCGCAAGAATATGGCCGAAATCAACGATGAAATCGATGCGCAGACCGGGGTTTTCAAAACCGCATCCAATGCCAATGATCGGGGCATCATCTATTCGTTGAATCAGTTGAGGCCGTTTGGGTATAACCCGGCAACCGGAAAATTCTCGACGTCCTGTACTTCGGACAGTATCAAGAATGGCGATTGCCCGTCATGGGGGAATCCCATCGGCGAAATTCTTCTGGAGGGGCTTCGCTACTATGCGGGGAAAGCGGCCCTCTACACGGGCGGGAAAAACGACGCGCAGCTTGGCCTTCCATCCCCCACCTGGATTGATCCGCTGAAAGCCAATCCGACCTATGCGGATTCGAAAAAAACGCGGGAAGCGCTGTACGGAAAGAATATCTGCCGCCCACTCAACATGGTCACCATCTCCAGCGGCGTGGGTACGTTCGATGGGAACAAGATGAATGCCCTCAACGACAGCTCGTCGGGTATAGGTGCGCCGCAGGGTGCCGCCTATTACACGAATCTGATCGGTAGTGCCGCGCAGGAAGGCATTTCGAACACAACCCGGCTGGCCGGCTCCAATGGCACGGCGGGCGACGGCATCTGCACCGGCAAGCTCATCGGGGACCTGAGCCTCGTGGCGGGCCTTTGCCCCGAGGCGCCGAACATGCGGGGCACCTACCTCGGCGCCGGTGCCGCCTATTACGCGCACGTGAACCGTATCCGCTCGGACCTGACCGTTCCTGCGGACGCCAACTTCAATGTGCTGAAAGTCCGGCAGTACGCGGTGACGATGTCGGGTGGTTCCGCGTCCATTCGCGTTCCGGTTCCAGGGTCGAATCCACAGACCTACGTCTTCATCACCCCTGCCAGCGTCGATTGGAACGGTGCGACCCCTCTTCCGGGCAACATGGTGGACTTCAAGGTCTTGAGGCGCGGCGCGAACGGCGAATCCGGAACCTTTCTCGTGCTCTGGCAGCACCAGATGCTGGGTGAAGACCAGGACCAGGACATGCTGGGATCCATCCGGTACGAGACCGATTCGAGCACTTCGCCGCCGACACTGCGCGTTTTTACGCAAACTCTGGAGTCGAACACCGGGAACTCCAGGCCGTTCGCTTTCGGCTACACGGTTGTGGGTAGCGACAAGGATGGAAGCCACTTTCATAGCGGCATCAACAACTATGTCTCCAGCGAGTCGGCCGCGACCTATGCCGCGTCGAGCGTCCAGGGCGAGCCCAGAAATACGGAAAACAAGTGCTATCTGAACGATGACGGCACCAGGCCAAGCGGATGGAACTACACCAAGGCCCCGCGCCTGTGCGTGAAGATCGGCAACGCCTTCGTGAAGGGCGAGACCCGACTCGACTACAAGATGCTCGGCTCGAGCAATGTGGCGATCAACGACCCGCTCTGGTACGTTGCCAAGTACGGCGGCTTCAAGGACAACGAGAAAGATCCGACCAAATTCCCGGATGCCGTATCCAAATGGGATGCAAAGCGTGCGGACGGCGCCGCCTGCGGGGCCACCGGTCAACCCGGTTGCAGCGATGGCATTCCAGACAACTATTTCCTGGCGCGGCGCCCGGACCTGCTTGAAGAATCGTTGCGGCAAGTCTTTGCGGACATCACCGGAAATTCGAACTCCGCCCCTGCCGTATCGCGATCCGACTTGCGTGCGGGCGACTACAAGTACGTTGCGAATTTCTCGGCGTCCGATCTGCACGGCGAGTTGCTGGCGTATCGATTGGACGCGTCAGGCAACTTCGGCGGCACGCCTGCCGCGAGGGGGCACGTCAACCTGACAAACGCGGGGACTCGAACGATCATCACGAACCTCGGAACCACCGGGGTGCCCTTCACTTATGCAGGCTTGCACGTATCTGTGGGCGCAGCGTATCTGGCCGCGCTCGATGCCTCCTCGACAGTGCAACAAGACATCATCGACTACCTGCGCGGCACTCGCACCAAGGAGAGAACGTCCGGAGGCACTTTCCGTGACCGGAATTCCGATTCGATCATGGGCGGCGTGGTGAACTCCAATCCCTGGCTGCAGGACTTGCCCGTGGCCAACTTCTTCGGTTCCGCCTTCTCCGACTACAGCAGATTCAAGGCCGCCCAGAAGTCGCGCGCCAAGCTGGTCTGGGTAGGGACGGGGGACGCCATGTTCCACGCTTTCACCGCCGATACCCTGATGCCGGTGATGTCCTATGTGCCGCAGGCACTCTCCTCGCGCCTCAAGGAGATTCCCGCCGCAACGGTCACCGACGTGCGCGCCTATGCGGACGGATCTCCGTTTACTGCGGACGTGCAGACCTCCGCCTTGACGGATCGGTGGAAAACCTACTTGTTCTCCAGCCTCGGGCGCGGCGCGAAGGCGATCTTTGCGCTCGACGTGACATCGCCGGCACGTCTTACCGAGGCAAATGCCGCCGACATCTACAAGTGGCAGTTCACTGCCGCGGACGATGCCGATCTTGGCTACGTGATCTCCGAGGGCGGCGTGCACCCGGCAAGCAATCAGGCTGCGCAGGTGGCCAAGATGGCGAATGGCAAGTTCGCCGTGCTCTTTGGCAACGGCGTGTCGAGCACTTCGGGCAAGACCGTGCTCTACATTCTTTTCGTGGACGGGCCGGGCACCGCCGGCACGTGGGTCAACAACACCCACTACAAGCGCATAGAAGTCGGCACGGCGGGCGGCGGCGGATTGATGCAGCCGACCTGGCTCGATACGAACGACGACGGTATCGCTGACGTGATCTATGCCGGCGACCTCAAGGGAAACATGTGGAAGTTCGATGTTTCCGATGCGGACGTAACACGCTGGACAGCGGCCTACGGCAAGCCGCTGTACGCAGCCCAGGACGCTTCGAACAAAGCGCTGCCGATCACGACCGCGCCGGCACTGCGCTTTCACCCCAACGGCGGGCAGATCGTGGTCTTCGGCACGGGGCGGTCGATAGTCTCCGGCGATTTTCCCGACACGGGACTGCCGCACCGCATCTTCGGAATCTGGGACAAACCGAGCTATGCCGCCGACCCCGGCGCCATTCCCTCGGGGGTGACCGATCTTCAGCAGCGCACATGGGACCTCGACTCGAGGAAGACCGAGGCGATCGTCCAAAGCGCCACCAGCGCCATCAACTGGGGCACCAAGAAGGGCTGGTATGTGAACATTCCAATGTCTTCGGGGATGGTGCTGAGCAACCCCAAGGCCATCGGCAAGGACGTCAACATTCCCATCGTCTACAAGAAGCCGGCGGAGGGTGTCGTGTGCGCCGACAGTGCCGCGGGAGCGGACGTGCAGGTGAACGGGGTCACGGGGGTTGCCACGACACCGAATCTCTTCGGCATTGCCGGCGCCGTCGGCGAGGTGATCGGCATAGTGGGCCTCGACCAGCGCTTCACCATTCCCGAGGACTCGACCGCCCGCTGCACGGCGGGGCTCTCCTGCGCCCGGATCGTGGGGCCGAACACAGACATCACGATGAAGAAGAACACTACCCAATCGCGAATTTTCTGGCGCGAGATCCCCGGGCTGAAGACGACCGTGGAGACGCACCGATGAGTGCCAAGCAGAGCCGGGGGGAAGGCTTCACGCTGATCGAGATGATGATCACGGTGGCCGTCATCGCGATCCTCAGCGCCATCGCTTACCCGAACTACAAAGAGCATGTAGCCAAAGGCAAGCGCGCCCAGGCGAAGGCTTCGCTCTCACAGGCTCAACAATGGCTGGAGAGGCACTACAGCGAAAACTACAGCTACAAGAAGTCGGCAGATGGAACAGACGTCAACCAAGCGGGCGGAGCGTTCAAGAGCCAGTTCAGCACCTCTCCCTTGCCGGGCGAAGGCGCCGCGAACTACAACATCACGTTGACGCCCAACGACAAGGGCACAGGCTACACCCTGAAGGCAGTGCGCACGGGCTCGATGAGCGGCGACCGCTGCGGCGACTATGTCGTCACGCACACTGGCCGGAAATCGGTCGAGAACTACACGGGCTTCAGCGCGGCACTCGCGGCTGCGAGCGCGTGCTGGAACTGAGCCGCGTTTCTTGCGAGAGGCGGGCTACCCCGCCACCCAACTCCCCGACTTCCCCCCATGCTTCTCCAACACATGCACATCCGTGATCCGCATGCCCCGGTCCACCGCCTTGCACATGTCGTAGATCGTCAATAGCGCCACCTGCACCGCAGTCAGCGCCTCCATCTCCACCCCCGTGGGCCCCACGGTCTCGACAGTCGCCGTGCAAGCCACCTGCGGCGCGCTTCCCTGGTCGGCAAGGGCGAATGCCACCGCCACCCGCGTCAGTGCCAGCGGATGGCACAGCGGGATCAGGTCGCTCGTCTTCTTCGCCGCCTGGATGCCCGCGATGCGGGCGATGCCCAGCACGTCGCCCTTCTTCGCCGTTCCCGATTCGATCAGCGCCAGCGTTGCCGCCTGCATCTCGATGCGGCCCGTGGCCACGGCCACGCGGTGGGTGGAGGCCTTGCCGGCCACGTCGACCATGTGGGCCTGGCCCTGGGCGTCAAAATGGGTAAGAGTGCTCATGGTGAACGATCGTTTTGAAGATGCATCATACGAGCCCGAGCCACAGACGAGGAATGCCGCGCTTGACTCCCACTCCCTTCAGAAGACGCCGCCTGACACCCGCCCTGCGGACGTTCTGCGCTACTTTCTTGATAGCGTCCCAGGTGCTGCTGCCCGCCCCCGCGCTGGCGCAGATGCAGGTTCTGCCCGGCCTGGGCGACGGCGGCGAGATGACCGCCAGCGCCGAGCGCCATCTTGGCGACCAGATTGCCCGCGAGCTCTATCGCGATACCGACTACATCGACGACCCCGTGGTCGCGGCCTATGTGCAGGACATCTGGCAACGCCTGCTGGCGGCCGCGCGCGCGCGCGGCGAACTCACGCCCGAGCTCGACGAGCGCTTTGCCTGGACGATCCTGCTGGGCCGCGACCGCAACATCAACGCCTTCGCGCTGCCCGGCGGCTATCTGGGGCTGAACCTGGGCCTCGTCGCCGCGGTCGGCAGCCGCGACGAGCTGGCGACGGTGCTGGGGCACGAGCTCTCGCACGTCACCCAGCGCCACATCTCGCGCATCATGAGCAAGCAAGGCAAGCAGATGCCGCTGATGATCGCGGGCCTGATCCTCGGGATGATCGCGGCCGGCAAGAGCCGCAGCGGCGACGCCGGCCAGGCAGTGATCATGGGCAGCCAGGCGCTCTTTGCGCAGAACCAGCTGAACTTCTCGCGCGACATGGAGCGCGAGGCCGACCGCGTCGGCTTCGGCGTGATGACGCAGGCGGGCTTCGCGCCGCAGGGCGCGGCCGCGATGTTCGAGAAGCTGCAGTACGCCTCGCGCCTGAACGACAACGGCTCGTACCCCTATCTGCGCAGCCATCCGCTGACCACGGAGCGCATCTCCGACATGCAGGGCCGCTTCCAGTTCCGCATGGACGCCACGCCGCCGCTGCCGCTCGTCATGGACCACGCGATGATCGCTTCGCGCGCCCGCGTGCTGACGCGGCCGGGTGTCGACGTGCTGCGGCTGTGGGTCGATTCCGCGTCTTCCGGCGAGTTCGCGAAAAGCTCGCCGGCCCAGCAGGCCGGCACGCTCTACGCGGCGGCGCTGTCGGCCAAGGAACTGCGCGACTACAAGGCGGCGCGCACGTTGGCCGAGCGGTTGGTGGCTCGCACGGCCGATGACCCCGCTGCAGCCAAGCAGGCGCGCTGGCTCAGCGCCGAGGTCGAACTCGCAGCGGGCGCCCCGGCCAAGGCCGGCGCGCTGCTCGACGCCAAGTCGAAGGAGCGGCCAGAGATGATGCTCGCCGCCGAAGCCGCGACCGCCCTGCGCCAGCCCGCACCGATGATTCCCGTGCTGCGCGATTGGGTCGCCGCGAACCCGCGCGATGCAACGGCATGGCACACGCTGGCCAACCTCTACGGCGCGGAGAACGACACGCTGCGCGCGGTGCGCGCCGATGCCGAGGCCAACGTCGCGATCCTCGACTATCCGGCCGCGCGAGACCGATTCAAGGCGGCGCAGGAGCTGATTCGCCAGTCCGGCAAGCCGGTCGATCACTACGAGGCGTCGATCATCGACACCCGTGCGCGGGCGGTGGATGTGCTGGTGAAAGAGCAGGCCGCCGAGCCGCCGCTGAAGTAGCTGCGCGGGACGGCCGGCGCGGGCGCTTCTTCAGCGCCTGGACAGCAGCCCGCCCAGCGCGGACTCGATCAGCAGGCCCAGCAGCGAATACAGCAGCGAGCCGATCAGCGCGGCCAGGAAGCCGTTGACGTGGAAGCCGGCGAGCAGCCCCGAGGCAGCCCAGAACAGCAGCGCGTTGATCACGAACAGGAACAGCCCGAGCGTGACGATGGTGACAGGCAGCGTCAGCACCACCAGCACCGGCCGAACGATCATGTTGAGCAGGCCGATGACGGCCGCGGCAATCAGCGCGGAGCCGAAGCTGCTGACCTGGACGCCGCTGTAGAGATAAGCCACCGCCAGCAGCGCGACGGCGCTGAGCAGCCATTTGATGATGATGCGCATGCGGCGCAGGATACCCCAGGGTGCCAAAAACAACGAGCCCCGGTGCGTTGCCGCACAGGGGCTCGTCGAAGAAGAGAACGCGAGGCGCTTACTCGGCCAGCTCGTTCGCCAGCACCAGCAGTGCGCCCATGCCCATCACCGCGCCTGGAAAAGCCCAGCCCGACTGGTGCGCCGGCTTCTGGTCCGGCGTCACCGGCTCCAGGTCGACACCGATCTTCGGACGGCGCGCATCGACCACGTGCACGGCACCGTGCTCGCGCTTCAGCTGCGCGGTCAGCTCGGCCAGCGGACCCTTGGCCAGCACCGGCGTCACCTGCCCGCCGTTGCGCTCCAGCAGGGGCAGCATCTGTGCCTGCACCTTGCTGAACCACTTGGCGCGCCAGTTCTCGCGCGCGGAGTGGCTCACCCACTTGCTGATGCGATGCGTCATGCGCGGCGCGCAGGCCACGAGCACCCAATGGCGCGCCACGACGTTGTTCGCGTCGGGCGTGAGTTCGGCGAACTGTTCACAGGCGTAGGTGACGTCGTCGATATAAAGAATGATCTTTTCCATGGCGTGCTCCTTCAGATAGTTAGAGTGACAGAGGCTGGCTGGTGACAGAAGTTCGGTCTTGATGTCCGGTGGCGGCGAGCGGCGCTCAGCCGGTGGTCACCGGGGTCTCTGGCTTGCTGCGGGCCTGGCGGGCGGCAACCCACTTGCCGACTGCCAGCACCAGCAGCGCGCCTGCAACGCCGGCCGCGTACTTGATCGTGTCGGTCTGCGGCACCTTCGGCACCCAGGTCCAGGCCGCGGCGTTCGCGAGCGCGGGGTCGGACACGGCCATCGTGCCGGCGATCCAGCCGAGCAGCATGCCGCCGGCGGTGATGATCATCGGGAACTTGTCCATCAGCTTGATGACCAGCTGGCTGCCCCAGACGATGATCGGGATGCTCACGAGCAGGCCGAAGATCACGAGCGGCATCTGGTGGCCTTCGCCTGCGCCTTGCGCGGCGCCGGCAATGGCGATCACGTTGTCCACGCTCATCACGAGGTCGGCAATGATCACGGTCTTGACCGCGCCCCACAGCTTGTCGCTGCCGGTGATGTTGCCGTGAGCGTCGTCATGCTCGGGTGCCAGCAGCTTCACGCCGATCCACACCAGCAGGATGGCGCCGACCAGCTTCAGGAACGGGATGGCCAGCAGCGTGAGCGCGAAGAAGATCAGGATGACGCGCAGGATGATGGCGCCGGCGGTGCCCCACAGGATGCCCTTGGTGCGTTGGTGCGGCGGCAGCTTGCGGCAGGCCAGTGCGATCACGACGGCGTTGTCGCCGCCGAGCAGGATGTCGATCATGATGATCTGACCGACAGCGACCCAGAATTCCGGGGCCATGAACAGTTCCATAGGTTCCTCTTTGTTGTCGCGCCCCTGTCTCTCCCTTCAAGAGGGCGACGACGAAGGCGCATGGCGATGCGTTTCGATTCATCCTGAGAGGATGGTCGAAAGCGAGGAATGAAGACCGGGTGACACCGGGGACTCGCGAACGCTTCGACCAAACCTGCACAGGTTCAAATCGAAGGTCTTGCTCGACGGCGTGCACGCAAAAAACAATGCGCGTACGCTGCCCGACAGGCCGGAAGTGTTTTGCTTCGTATTGACGACCTGACGATTCGCGCCGTCGTGGACGGCGGTCGGGAGCTACTCCCCTTCGTGGGCGGGATTAGAGCATCGAAGACCTTGGCGGCGCAACCGAAAGTTTTCAGGGGCTTAAAAGGAATGTCCTGGAAACACGCATGAACAGGAGCTCTGACGCTCCTTGTTTTGTAGCAATCATGGCCCTTCATGGCCTCGGGGCATTGCCGGTCTATGATCCCCGCTCGCTGAATTTTTCACTCTTCATGGCCGCCATACACATCACCGACATCGAGGCCGCCATCAATCACTGGCGCGAGAAATCACCCTCGCCCGACGGGGTCACGCTGGGCCCCGAACTGCGCGCGCTGGCCGAGGTCTACGCGCTCATGGTCTTTCATCACGAGGAGGAGGTCGACGAGGTCGGCTTTCCGCCCAAGGCCTGGGCCGCATGGATGGCCTGGTACGAAAGCACGCCCGACACGCCCTGCATCGCGATCTGCTCCACCAGCCAGGGCGACGACGAATGCAAGGGCTGCGGCCGCAGCTTCGACGAAGTGCAGCTCTGGCCTGCCATGACGCCGGTGGAGAAGCGCGCCACCTGGCGCCGCATCACCATGGAAGATTCGGCCTGGCGCTTCAACCGCTATGCGGAACGGGCGCGCGAGGCAGAACCGCCGCCGTCCGCCGCCGATCCCGAGTTCGACCCCGACGACGGGCAGAGCTGGACACCCTGACAATGCGCCGCCTCGCGCAAGCCCCCAACCTCGCCATCGCGACCGTGTGGGCGCATGCATTGCGCGAGGAAGGCGTGGCCGCCACCGTGCAGCGCGAGTTCCTCGGCGCGGTCATGGGCCAGCTGCCGCCCGACCAGTGCCTGCCCGAGATCTGGATCGACGACGAAACCCAGTTCGACCTCGCCAGGCGCCTGCTGCACGCCTTGCAGCACCGCCCGCAACGCAGCTGGCAGTGCGTGTGCGGCGAACACGTCGAAGGCGGCTTCGAGCAGTGCTGGCAGTGCGGCGAGATGATGCCGGTCGCCTGACCGGCGCGAGCCCTATTTCCAGCGGAGCAGCTCGACGTCGATGCTGTTCGTGCCGTCGCCCAGCGTCAGCGTGTTTTCCTGGATCGTCGCCTGCAGCTGCATGCTGCGCTGCGCGAGCGCGGCCAGCGCCTGCGAAGCATCGGTCGGCACGCGGTAGACCTTCAGGTTCTGCGGCCGCGTCAGCTTGTTCTCGATGCCGCGCCACCAGATCTCGGCCGCGTGGTTGAAGCAATAGACGATCACCTCGTCCGCCTTGCCGCAGGCCTTGATGATGGGCTTGTCTTCCGGCTGGCCGACTTCGATCCAGATCTTCACCTCGCCGGTGAAGTCGCGCAGCCACACGTCGGGCTCGTCGACGTTCGACAGGCCGGCGCCGAAGGCCAGCGTGCCGTCGCCGTTGCAGATGTCCTGCAGCTGGTGCGCGTTGAGCGCGAGCGCTACGAGGCGGATCATCATCCGCTCGTCGGTCTCGCTCGGGTGGCGCGCCAGCGTCAGCGCATGGTCGGCGTAGTAGCCGTGGTCGATGTCGGCCACCGCGAGAGTGGCCTTGAAGATGGTGGACTTGAGGGCCATCAGATGCGCTTGGCCAGCTCGGCAGCCTTGCCGACGTAGCTGGCCGGCGTCATCGCCAGCAGGCGGGCCTTTTCCTCTTCCGGAATTTCCAGCGAGCGGATCAGCCCGTGCAGCGCCTCGGCCGTCACGGTCTTGCCGCGCGTCACTTCCTTGAGCTGCTCGTAGGCGCCCTGCACGCCAAAGCGGCGCATCACGGTCTGGATCGGCTCGGCCAGCACTTCCCACGAGGCGTCGAGGTCTTCGGCCAGCGCTTCTTCGTTGAGTTCGAGCTTGCCCAGGCCGGTGGCCAGGCTGGCGTAGGCCAGCGTGGCATAGCCGAAGGCCACGCCGATGTTGCGCAACACCGTGCTGTCGGTCAGGTCGCGCTGCCAGCGGCTGATGGGCAGCTTCTCGCTCAGGTGGCGCAGCACCGCGTTGGCCAGGCCCAGGTTGCCTTCGGCGTTCTCGAAGTCGATCGGGTTGACCTTGTGCGGCATGGTCGACGAGCCGATCTCGCCTTTCTTCAGGCGCTGCTTGAAGTAGCCCAGGCTCACGTAGCCCCAGACGTCGCGCGAGAAGTCGATCAGGATCGTGTTGGCGCGGGCCACTGCGTCGAACAGCTCTGCCATGTAGTCATGCGGCTCGATCTGGATGCTGTAGGGCTGGAAGCTCAGGCCCAGGCCCAGTGGCGCGGGCGTCTCGATGACCTTGCGGCTGAAGGCTTCCCAGTCGAACTCCGGCCAGGCGGCCAGGTGGGCGTTGTAGTTGCCGACCGCGCCGTTCATTTTGCCCAGCAGCTGCACCGAGGCAATCTGCGCGCGCGCCTTCGAAAGGCGCACCGCCACGTTGGCGATTTCCTTGCCCACGGTGGTCGGGCTGGCGGTCTGGCCGTGCGTGCGCGAGAGCATCGACACATCGGCGAACTGGTGCGCCATTTCGCGCAGCTTGGCGATCAGGCCGTCGATGGCCGGCAGCATGACCTTGTCGCGCGCGGCCTGGATCTGCAGGGCGTGGCTGGTGTTGTTGATGTCTTCGCTGGTGCAGGCGAAGTGCACGAACTCGGCGGCCGCGAGCAGCTCGGGCCGGGCCTCGAACTTGGACTTGATCCAGTATTCGACGGCCTTCACGTCGTGGTTGGTGGTTTTCTCGATTTCCTTGATGGCCAGTGCGTCGGCCTCGGAAAAGTGGGATACCAGGCCCAGCAGGTACTTGCGGGCGCCGCCCGTCAGGGGCTTGAATTCGGCGAAGCCGCAGTCGGACAGCGCAATGAACCACGCCACCTCGACTTGCACGCGCCGGTGCATATAGCCCTGTTCGCTCATCAGCGGACGCAACGCCGCGAGTTTGGCCGCGTAACGGCCATCAAGGGGGGAAAGGGCGGAAACGGTGGAAAAGCTCATGCCTCAATTTTAGGCGGCCGGCGGTCCGTGGGGCCGGCCCGACACATCGGGGTCGATTCGGGCCTCCGGTTTTCCCGTTCACCTAAAATGACTATTAACTAATGTTGTCATAGTTTAGGGAGAGAGCCTTCATGAAACTGATCGGATCGGCCGCCAGCCCGTATGTGCGCAAGGTGCGCGTGGTGCTGGCCGAAAAACGGCTCGATTACCAGTTCCTGATCGAAGACGTCTGGGCTGCCGACACCACCATCGCCAGCTCCAATCCCCTGGGGAAGGTGCCCTGCCTGATCATGGAAGGCGGCGAGGCGATGTTCGACTCGCGCGTGATCGTCGAATACCTCGACACCCTGTCGCCCGTCGGCAAGCTGATTCCCCAGCAAGGCCGCGAGCGCGCCGAGGTCAAGACCTGGGAAGCGCTGGCCGACGGCGTCATGGACGCCGGCGTGCTCTGGCGCCTGGAAGCCACCTGGTCCGGCCGCAACGACGGCGAGCGCAGTGCGGCATGGATCGAGCGCCAGCGCACCAAGGTGCTGGACGGCGTCGCGGCCATGGCCAAGGGGCTGGGCGACAAGCCCTTTTGCAGCGGCATCCACCTGAGCCTGTCGGACATCGCGGTCGGCTGCACGCTCGGCTGGCTGAACCTGCGCTTTCCCGAGATCGACTGGCGCGCCGACCACGCCAACCTCGCCAAGCTGTACGACAAGCTGATGCTGCGGCCCAGCTTCATCGACACAAAGCCTTGACCCGGCTTCACAGGCCGGTGAACCGCGCCACCGCCGGAAAGTACAGCCGGTAGGGCAGCAGGCGCATGAGCTTCATCCAGAAGGTGAAGCGGCGCGGAAAGTGGATCTCGAAATCGCCCCGGCGCCAGCCGTCGAGCATGGCTTCGGCGGCCTGGGCGGGCGTGATCAGCGCCGGCATCCTGAAATCGTTTTTCGCCGTGAGCGGGGTGTCGACGAAGCCCGGCTGCACCACGCTCACGCCAATGCCGCGCGCATGCAGGTCGACGTACAGCACCTCGGCCAGATTGGTGAGCGCGGCCTTGGTCGGACCATAGGCCAGGCTCTTTGGCAGCCCGCGAAAGCCGGCAACGCTGCCGGTGATCGACACATGCCCCGCACCGCCCGCCACGAAGCCGGGCAACACCGCCGCCAGCACATGCAGCGCGCCGACATAGTTGACCTGCTGGTGCGCCAGCATCTGCTCGAGCGAGAACGCATCGGCGCGCAGCGCGCCGTAGGTGGCGGCGTTGAAGAGCACGAAATCGATTCCGCCCGTAGCCGCCAGCAGCTGTGCATGCGCTGCGGCCACGGCGGCGCTGTCGCGCACGTCGAGCGGCAGCACGATCACGCGCGGCGGCTGGCCTGCATGGTTGTGCAGCGCCGCCAGTTCTTCGAGCGCATCGCCGTTTCGCGCCGACACCCCGACCCGCGCGCCGCGTTCGAGCAGCGCCAGCACCGTCGCCCGGCCGATGCCCGTGGACGCGCCGACGATCCACGCCGTCTTGCCCTGCCAGTCGGCGAGCGGCGGATTCAGCGGCTTCAAGGCGCGGCCTTCGGAACCGGCATGGGCTGCGAAGCCGCGGCTGCCGGGCGAATCACCAGCGCCCACAGCCAGGCGCCCGCCATCACCTTGAGCACGCAGGGCAGCAGGCAATAGGCCAGCGACAGCGCCTGCAGCGCCCCAGCTTCGCGCGCGCCGGGCACGTAGCCGGCCAGCCCGAGCAGCGGCAGCGCCAGTCCCGCCGCCAGCGCGAGGTTGAGCTTGGTCGCGAAATTCCACCAGCCGAAGTAGGCGCCGGCATGCGACTGGTCGCCGGCCTCGGCAATGATCCCGGCCAGCAGGGCGCCCGGCAGCACGAGGTCGGAACCGATCGCGAAGCCCGAAAGCGCGCAAACCACCAGGAACGGCACCGCGTCGCCCGCGCCCATCGCGCCGGCCCAGGCGAACACGACCACCGACATGCACATGCCTCCGAGCCAGGAGCGCGCCAGCCCGAAGCGTTTCACGATGCGCAGCCATGCCGGAATCGACGCCGCCGCCATCACGAAGTACAGGCCCAGGAAGGCCGGCTCCAGCGAGGCCGGCGCGCGCAGCCTGTCCTGCACGAAGAACAGCACCAGCGTGGCCGGCACCGCGCTCGCGATGCCATTGAGCACGAATACCGCCAGCAGCCGGCGGAATGCCGGGCGGCGCAGCGGCAGCCGCAGCTCGACAGCCTCGTGCGGTGCGTTGCCACGCACGGGCCGCGGCGCCTGTGTCCAGAACACCCAGCCAATCACCAGCAGCACGCCGAACAGCGCCACCATCGCGGGCAGCCCCGCCAGCGTCGGTATCACCGATGCGAGCACCACGCCGACCAGCCCCAGGCCTTCGCGCCAGCCGACGATGCGCCCGCGCTGCAAGGCGTCGCCGCCCAGCATCGCGCCCCACGACTGGTGCGCGATGCTCAGCATGCTGTAGCCCGCGTAGGTCAGGGCCAGCAGCACGGCCGCCGCCACCAGCAGCGCCCCATGGTTCGACGGGTCGACCAGCACCTGCGGAAAGAACAGCAGCCCGAAGCCCAGCAGCAGCACGCCGGCCGCGACGGCGCCGCCACCCAGCACCGCGTGCGCCGAACGCGAATGCAGCCGGTCGCTGAGCCGCCCGAGCAGCGGGTCGATCAGCGCGTCGAGCAGCCGCGCGCCCAGCAGCACGGCGCCCAGCGTGGCCAGCGGCACGCCGAAGGCGCGCGCGTAGTGGTTGGGCAGCAGCACGTAGAGCGGCAGCGCGACAAAGGCGAGCGGCAGCCCGAGGAGGCCGTAGCGCAAGCCGGCCAGGGGTCCGAAGGAGGACGACACGAAGGCCCGCGCGATCTAGCGCTTGCGCAGCGTGTACTGCACCACGTCGATGTTGGCCTGCGAGAACGCGGCCTCGCAGTAGGCCAGGTAGAACTCCCAGATGCGCATGAAGCGCTCGTCGAAGCCCAGCTGCAGGATCTGCGCGCGCTGCCCCAGGAAGCTCTCGCGCCAGCGGCGCAGCGTCTCGGCGTAGTCGGCGCCGAAGGCGAACTCGTCCACCACCTCCAGCCCCGCGGCCTCGGCCTCGCGGCGGAACTCGCGCGGGCACGGCAGGCAGCCGCCCGGGAAGATGTACTGCTGGATGAAGTCGGTCGAGTCGATGTAGCGGTCGAACAGCTGGTCGTCGATCACGATGCTCTGCACGCAGGCGCGGCCGCCCGGCTTGAGCAGCCGGCTCACGCTGCGGAAGTAGGTCGGCCAGTATTCGCGGCCCACGGCCTCCACCATCTCGATGGAGCAGACGGCGTCGAAGGGGCCGTCCGAGATGTCGCGGTAGTCCTGCAGGCGCAGGTCCGCGCGCAGACCGGCGGTGCGCTGCTGCGCGAAGGCCAGTTGCTCGGTCGAGAGCGTCACGCCCGTCACCGAGGCGCCGAAGTCGACGGCGGCCATCTCGGCCAGCGCGCCCCAGCCGCAGCCGATTTCGAGCACGCGGTCACCGGGCTTCACGGCCGCGAGTTCGAGCGCGCGGCGCACCTTGGCGCGCTGCGCCCCGGGCATCGGCCTGGAGAGGTCGCCTTCGAACCAGGCCGACGAGTAGTTCATCGTCTCGTCGAGCCAGAGCTTGTAGAACGCGTTGCCCAGGTCGTAGTGCGCATGGATGTTGCGCGAGCTGCCGGCCTTGCTGTTGCGGTTCATGAGATGCCGCACCCGGTACACCAGGCGGCCGAACCAGTTGCCGTACACCACGTCTTCTATTGCGCGGCGGTTGGCGATGAACACCTTGATCAGCTCGGTCAGGTTGGGCGTGGTCCAGTCGCCAGCGATGTAGCTCTCGGCAAAGCCGATGTCGCCCGACTTGAGCGCGGCCTTGCACACGTTCCAGTTGCGCAGCGTGAGCGAGGCGGTGGGGCCGCTGCCCGGCGTGGCGCCGAAGTGCCGCACGGAGTCGTCCGGCAGGCGCACGGTGAGCGAGCCGTAGGCCAGCCGCTGCAGCAGGCCGAGCACGGTGCGCGCGGCGCCGGGCGCATCCTGGGGCAGCGAGAAGCGGGAGGCAGTGGTAATGGAGGAAGTCATTGAAGTACCTTCGTGCTGCGCACTGCGGTGCGAGCTTGCTTGGGGCGGCCCGGCGCGGCGCTCATGGATTCGCCTGCTGCTGGTTGTCGCGTGAAACGAAATGGGTGGGCGGCGCCGGCTTGGCGACGAAAGGCACGCGCTTGAGCCAGAGCTTCGCTGCCTGCCAGTGGATGCGGGCGATCAGCCCGAAGGTCATCGCCGGGTAGCGCCACAGCGCGCGCCGCACGCTGGCCGCGTCCATGGGGGCGAGCTGGCCGCTCACGCTGGTCTGCAGCAGCGGGCCTTCGGCGTCGTCGTGGTCGATGCGCACCACGGTGCGCGTCAGCTCGGCATCGACGAAGAAGCGGAATCGGTAGCCGCCGCTGACCTGGCAGAACGGCGAGACGTGGAAGGCCTTCGCGGCCTTGAGCTCGGCGCCGTACACCGGGCGGTCGAGCAGGTAGCAGTGGCGCTCGCCGAAGGTGTTGTTGACCTCGACCACGATCGCCCGCAGCACGCCTTCGGGTGTGTGGCAATACCAGAAGCTCACCGGCTTGAAGGTGTAGCCGAACACGCGCGGATAGCAGTGCAGCCAGGCTTCGCCGGTGGCGTCGTGGATGCGGTGGGCGGCCAGCAGTTCGTCGAGCCAGGCCAGCGCGCCGCCTTGCTGGGGCGCTCGGCCGTCGCCGTGGTCGACGTCGTGGAAGGAAATCGCGGCCCGGCGATTGAGCGCCACGGCCTCGCTGCCATGCGCGCGCAGGGTGCGCATCGGCAGCATCAGGAAATAGGTCGGATAGGCGAAGGCGTTGCGCGCCGGGCGCAGGCGTGCATGGCGGACTTCCCCGAAGCCCATCAGCGGCACGGCCTGCGTCGGTGTCATGCCGCGCGCCTCGCGGTCGCGTCGCCGCCGGGGGACAGCCGGGCGCGCAGGCCTGCGGCGGCAGCCAGGCCGGCCTTCAGGCCGTCCTCGTGGAAGCCGTAGCCCATCCAGGCGCCCGCGAACCAGGTGTTGCGCTGGCCTTGCAGGGCTGGCACCTCGGCCTGCGCGCGGATCGCGGCAAGGTCGAGCACCGGGTGGTCGTAGTCGTATTCCGCCATGACCTGACTACGCTGGATCTCGCGGACCGGATTCAACGAAACGACGACCGGCTGCTGCCAGGGCAGCGGCTGCAGCTTGTTCAGCAGGTAGTGCAGGCAGACCCGGCCCGATTCGCGCTCGCCGGCTCGCTCACCGGTGGCCCGCTCGTAGTTCCAGGCGGCCCAGGCCGAGCGGTGCCGCGGCAGCACGGCGGCGTCGGTGTGGAGCACGGCGTGGTTCGGCTGGTAGCGGATCGCGCCCAGCACGGCGGCTTCGGCCGGGCTGGCGTCGCCCAGCATCGCCAGCGACTGGTCGGAGTGGGTGGCCAGCACGACGTGGTCGAAGCGCTCGGTGCCGGCGTCGGTCGCCAGCAGCACGCCGTTCTCGGTGCGGGTGATGCGCCGCACGGGAGTGTTCAGGCGCTTGTCGGGCAGGCCGGCGACGATTTTCTCGACGTAGTTGCGCGAGCCGCCGCGCACGGTGCGCCACTGCGGCCGGTTGGCGATCTGGATCAGGCCGTGGTTGTGGCAGAACCGGATCATGGTGGCCACCGGGAACGCCAGCATCTGCGTGGTCGAGCAGCTCCAGATGCAGCCCATCATCGGCAGGAAATACCAGTCGCGGAACGCCGCGCCGAAACGGTTGGCGTCGAGGAATTCGCCGAGCGGCTGGGCCAGTTCGCCCTCGGTTCCGGCTTCGGCGATGCGGGTGGTCAGGCGGTTGAAGCGCAGCAGGTCGCGCAGCATGCCCAGGAATCGGGCGTCGAACAGGTTGCGGCGCTGTGCGAACACGGTGTCGAGGTTGTTGCCGCTCCACTCGAGCGGGCGGCCGTCGTCGCGCGTGGCCTGGACCGAGAACGACATGTCCGACGCGGCGGTCTCTACGCCGAGGTCGGAGAAGAGCCGGATCAGATGGGGGTAGGTGCGGTCGTTGTAGACCAGGAAGCCGGTGTCCACGCCGTGCGCGACGCGCGTGGCATCGGCGGGCGAGCGCGAAAGCTCGATCGTTGCCGTATGAGCGTGGCCACCGAAGTAGTCACTGGCTTCGAAGAGGGTGACGGTGGCCGCGTCGCGCAGCGCGTGTGCCGCGGCCAAGCCCGAGATGCCGGCGCCGATGACGGCGATGCGGGGCGGCTGCGTCATATCGCGAGCCCCGTCCGGCGGGAAGACAAAAATGCTGCGAGGCGCCCCGACGCGAAGGAGGGAGGGAGGGAGGAGGAGAAGAATCGCCTCGGGATTTCGACCGGGCGGCAGGCGTCCGGAAGACCTCGCAACATGAAAACTGGTGGGCAATCACTGCCCACGCAAGTTAGGAGCGCAGCGCCTGCGGCACGGTTCCCGCCGCAGTGGTAAACGTTTGTTTCGCTGAGTTCACGGAGATTTGGACGCATCGGTAAATAATATTACCGATCCGTCTTTCTGTGAACTGCTCAGTCTCAATTTGGTCCGAGTTGCTTCTCGATGACGCTCACAAAGCCGTTTTCGTCGGGTGCGGTCATGCTCGACCACGCCTGCACGACCTTGCCGTCGCGCCCGATCAGGTACTTGTAGAAGTTCCACTTGGGCGTGGTACCCGAGGCCTGCGCAAGCTGCTTGAACAGCGGATTGGCCTCGGTGCCGCGCACCGACGACTTGGCGAACATCGGGAATTTCACCCCGAAGGTGCTTTCGCAGAAGTCCGCGATTTCCTTGTTCGAGCCCGACTCCTGGGCGAAGTCGTTCGAGGGGAAGCCCAGCACCACGAGGCCGCGCGAGCGGTACTTCAGGTCCAGCGCTTCCAGGCCCTTGTACTGCGGCGTGAAGCCGCAGAAGCTGGCCGTGTTGACCACAAGGACAACCTTGCCGGAGTACTGGCACAGTGTCTGGGGTTTTTCATCCTGCAGCCGCGGGAAGGTGTGCTGGAGGATGGCCGGGCATCCTGAGGCCTCCACCGGGGCGATGGCCGCCGGCGGTGTCTGCGCGCTGGCCGGGAGGGCTGTAAACAGGCTAGCCAGCAGGGAGATAGCCGGTGCGAGGCCGACTAGAGCCGACAATGAGGAATGGGTTCGCATGGCGGACTCCTGATCAAAAAGGGGGAATGCGCATCCGTGCCGCGAGGGCGCGCGTATACGCATCATCGCGCGTCTGTCATGGTCGCGCCAAACGAGCCGACTAAAATCGACGGCCATAGAAAGACATTGATGCTCTATCCGGAACTTTTCAGACAACTTGAATCCGTCCGCTGGGACATGGACAAGGACATTCCCTGGCAGTCGTTCGACGCTTCTTTGCTGACGGAAGAGCAGGCGCAGACCATCAAGATGAATGCCATCACCGAGTGGGCGGCGTTGCCGGCCACCGAGATGTTCCTGCGCGACAACCGCCACGATAGCGATTTTTCGGCTTTCATGTCGATCTGGTTCTTCGAGGAGCAGAAGCACTCGCTGGTGCTCATGGAGTACCTGAAGCGCTTCAGCCCCAAGCACGCTCCCACAGAGGCCGAACTGCACGAGGTGCGCTTCGACTTCGACCCGGCGCCCCCGCTTGAAACCCTCATGCTGCACTTCTGCGGCGAAATCCGCCTCAACCACTGGTACCGCCGTGCCGCCCAGTGGCACACCGAGCCGGTCATCAAGCACATCTACACGACGCTGAGCCAGGACGAAGCCCGCCACGGCGGCGCCTACCTGCGCTACATGAAGCGCGCAATGGAAAAGTTCGGCGACGAGGCCCGTTCCGCCTTCACCAAGGTCGGCGTCCTCATGGCCAGCGCCCGCCGCACGGCACAGGCCCTGCATCCGACGAACCTGCACGTCAACAAGGCGCTGTTCCCCAACGACACCATCCAGAGCCGCATGCCCGACCCTGACTGGCTCGAGCACTGGCTCGACAAGCAGATCAAGTTCGACGCCGTCTGGGAAACCAAGGTCGGCGAGCGCATCCTGCACAACCTTAGCCTGCTCATGAACCGCAGCTTCAAGACGGTCCAGGAACTCAACCGCTACCGCAAGGAACTGGCCGCTTCCCTCGGCCCCAAGCCCGAATACCAGGGCGCATAAGAAAAGAACTCGCCCCGCACCCCGGGGCGTTTTTTTTGGGGCGCGTGTCACAAAGCGCGTGCGCCAGCCGTCTAGCAGCCATGGACGACGCCACCCTCACTTTCAACCGCCACCGCCCTCGCCTGCAGGGCATCGCCTACCGCATGCTCGGTTCCGTCGCCGAGGCGGAAGAGGTCGTGCAAGACGCCTGGCTGCGCTGGCATGAAGCCGCCAAGGACACCTTCGACAGCGCCGAGGCCTGGCTCGTGACCGTCGTCACCCGCCTGTCGATCGACCGGCTGCGCGCCGCCAAGGTCCAGCGCGAGCACTACATCGGCGCCTGGATGCCGGAGCCCACGCTCACCGATGCGCCCGATTCCCCCGCAACGCCCGAGCAACTGCTCGAGCGTGCCGACAACATCTCCGTCGCCTTCCTGGCCGTGCTCGAGCGCCTTGCCCCGGAGGCCCGCGCCGCCTTCCTGCTGCGCGAGGTGTTCGATGCCGACTACGACGAGGTCGCCCGCACCCTCGGCAAGAGCGAGGCCGCCTGCCGGCAGCTGGTGCACCGCGCCAAGGCCCAGGTGCAGGAAGGGCGCCCTCGCTTCAGCGTGCCGCGCGAAACTCATGAACGCCTGCTGCGCGCCTTTGCCGATGCCGCCGCACGCGGCAGCCTGCAAGACCTGAAGGCGCTGATGGCCGAGGACGCAGAACTCATCGGCGACGGCGGCGGCAAGGTGCAGACCTTCAGCAAGAGCCTGCATGGCAGCCAGCGCGTGGCGCAGCTTTACTTTGCGCTCTGGCGCCGCATGGGGCCGGCGGTGCGCATGGAAATCGTCGACATCAACGGCGAGCCGGGCATGCTGCGCTTTCTCGACGGGGAACTCGAATCGGCCCAGACCTTCGAGATCGAAGACGGCCGCATCGTGCGCATCCGCGCGCAGCGCAACCCCGACAAGCTGGCGCGCATCGCACAGCTTTTTTCTTCGAGATAGTTCGCGCGGCGTGTCACAGGGCGCGGGGCCCGCCCGTCTTCAGTGGGTAAGCAGGCAGATTTCATTGCAACCCAACTGGAGAAACCCATGAACCCCACTTTGCGCCTCAACTGGTCCAAGCTCGCCCCGAAGTCCTTCGAGGCCTTCCTCTCGGTCAACGCCACGCTCGAGTCGAGCACGCTCGGCCACGTGTTGATCGATCTCGTCTTCGCACGTGTCTCGCAGATCAACGGCTGCGCCTACTGCCTCGACATGCATGTGCGCGACCTGCGCAAGCAGGGCGAGGAATGGCAGCGCATCAACAGCCTGCCGGCCTGGCGCGAGGTGAGCTTCTACAGCGCACGTGAACGTGCCGCGCTGGCATGGGCCGAATCGCTCACGCGGCTGGCCGACCGCCACGACGAACGAGACGTAGAGTTCGCCGCGCTGAAGGCCAACTTCAACGACCAGGAAATCGCCGAACTCTCGGTGGCGATTGCGCAGATCAACAGCTGGAACCGCCTGGGTGTCGGCATGCGCCTGCCCGTCGCGGCCAAGGCGATCGCCTGAAGGCTCAGCGCCGCTCCACCACCATCGGCGCAATGCGCAGGCTGTCGCGCAACTGCGTGACCACCTCGCCGGCCGCGCTGCGCGACGGGAACGGCCCGGCCTGCAGCCGGTGCGTGCCCGCCTCGCTGAACACGCGCAGCTGCGGCGCGAGCGAAGGCAGGCCGTGCGCGGCCTGGTTCAGCATGCTCTCGGCGCCATCCCGCTCGCGGAACGCGCCCAGCTGCACCCAGAACCCTTGCAGCGCGGTGGAGGGCGCCGGTGCGCCCGCAGGCAACGGCGGCGGTGACGAAGGCGCGGCCTGCAGCGGCGCCAGGTCGGTCACCACGATGGCGGGGCGCGACGGCGGAATGGATGGCGGAGACTGCGCCGATTCCGGCTCGGCCCCCACCGGCGGCATGGTGGCGATCGGCGTCTGCGGCGCGACCGGCATCGCGGAGGCAGGCGGTGGCAGGTCGTTGTAGCCGCTACTGCTCGCGGCGATGGGCGTCGCCCACTGGGCGGGCACGGCCACAGGCTGCTGCGCGTTCGACGGACGCGACAAGGACGAGGATGACGCCACCCGCACCGGAACGAACTGCGCAGCGGGAGCGGCCGCGGGCGCTGCCGCCGCATACGCCGTTCCCGAGTCCCGCCGCCAGGCGCCGGTGCGAATGTCCTCGTTCGTGATCCGTTCGATCTCCACCGGCGCCACGCCGCGCAGCAGGTCGAGCTTCAGCGCGGCGGTGTAGCTCAGGTCGATGACACGGCCGTCGACGAAGGGGCCACGGTCGTTCACCCGCACGATCACCTCGCGTCCGTTGGCCGGGTTGCGCACGCGCACATAGCTCGGCAGCGGCAGCGTCTTGTGCGCGGCCGTCATGGCGTACATGTCGTAGGGCTCGCCGCTCGACGTGGACTGGGCGTGGAACTTGGTCCCGTACCAGGAGGCCAGCCCCGATTCGCGGAACGGCTGGTCGTCGGTGATCGGCGCATAGCCGCGGCCCAGCACCGTGTAGGGCCTGGCGGTGCCGCCGTTGGTGCGGATGGGTTCGATGCGGGGCTCGGCGTCGGGCACGCGCGCCAGGTCGGGAGGAATGTTGGTGCCCGGGCCGTCGCGGCCGCTGGAACCACCGCCGGCGGAGCGCGGGCCGCTCGCGCAACCCGCGAGGAAGACGGCGACGGCCACCGCGCAGGCGGCCAGCGCGGTGGTCATGGGGGTGCGGGCGCCGTCAGCCAAATACCGCCTTCCAGAGCGCCAGCATGGCGTCGCGCTCGGCGGCCAGTGCGGGCGGGGTGACTTGCGTCGGTTCTTCGTTCAGGCGCGCGCGATGCTGCACGCGGCGCAGCTCGCGGTAAGCCCGCGCCGCGCTGCGGCCCACGCCTTCGGGCAGCAGCCCGGCCAGTTCGGCGCGCAGCAGCAGCGCGATGTTGCCCACGTTGGGGATCAGCTCGGGGTGCTCGCCAGAGGACGACAGCACCAGGAACTGCACCGCGAACTCGGCATCGACCATGCCGCCGGGGCTGTGCTTCACGTCGAAGCGGTCGGCCTTCACCGGCCGCGCGCCGCGCAGCTTTTCGCGCATGGCGATGATCTCTGCCTTCAGCGCCTCGCGGTTGCGCGGCGACACCAGCACGGCCTCGCGCACCTGGTCGAAGCGCGCGCCCAGTTCGGCGCCGTGGTCGCTGCTGCCCAGCACGAAGCGGGCACGGGTCATGGCCTGGTGTTCCCAGGTCCAGGCCGTGTTGCTGCCGCGGCCGAGCTGGTACTTTTCGTAGGCCTCGAAGCTGGTGGTCAGCAGGCCGGAGTTGCCGTTGGGCCGCAGCGCGGTGTCGATCTCGAACAGGTCGCCCTCGCGCGTCTTCACCGTGAGCCAGTTGATGAGCTTGCGCACATAGGCCGCGTACACCTCGCCTGCGCGCTCGTCGTCATCGTCGTAGACGAACACGATGTCGAGGTCGCTGCCGTAGCCCAGCTCTTTTCCGCCCAGCTTGCCGTAGCCGATGATCGCGAACTGCGGCTCCTCGCGGTGGCGGTTGCGCACGTGCGGCCAGCACCAGCGGGCGGTCACGCGCAGCGTGGTGTCGGCCAGGGCGCTCAGGTCGTCGGCCACCTGCTCGACGGTGATGCGGCCGTCCACGTCGCGTGCCAGCGTGCGGAACACCTCGGCATGGTGGGCGTGGCGCAGCAGGTTCAGCAGGCGTTCCTCGTCGGCTTCGCCGGTGCGGGTGAGCGAGGCGTGGCGCGCCTCGAGTTCGCGCTCGAACTCTGCGGCCACGAAGCGCCCGGAGAGCATCTCGTCGCTCGCCAGTTCGTCGATCACGCCCGGGTGCTGCATCAGGTAGCGCGCGGGCCACCTGGCCGCGCCCAGCAGGCGCAGCAGGCGTTCCTGTACGGCCGGCCGCTCGACCAGCAATGCCAGATAGCTCTCGCGGCGCATCAGCGGCTCGATCCAGTCGGCCCAGCGCATGGCGGCATCGACGTGGCGCGGCGTCTGCCCCGGCCCGTCGCCGTCGGCCTCCTTGAGCCACATGCCGGTGCGCTGCACCAACTGGCGCAGCCGCACACGGGTTTCCTCGCGCAGGGCCAGCACCCGGGGCTGCTCGCACCAGTCGCGGATGCGTTCGGCAAAGACCTGCGGCAGGTCGTCGAGCAGGTCGGCCAGTTCGGCGGGGGCGGCGGCTTTCTTGCCGCTGCATTTGCCATTGCAGGGCTTCTCGCCGCCGAGCAGCTTGTCGAACTCCTGCGCGACGAACTCGCGGTGCGTGTCGAGCTGCGCCAGGAAGGGACAGCCATTGGCATAGCCCATGGTCTGGGCGATCCAGCGCAGGTCGTCGTCGGCCACCGGCAGCACATGGGTCTGCTGGTCGTCGAGGTACTGGATGCGGTGCTCCACGCGGCGCAGGAACTCGTAGGCCGCGGCCAGCGTGTCGGCGGTTTCCTGCGGCATCAGGTTGGCGCGCGCCAGGCGCTGCAGCGCATCGAGCGTGGGCCGCGTGCGCAGCTCGGGGAACTGGCCGCCGCGCACCACCTGCAGCAGCTGCACGGTGAACTCGATCTCGCGGAT
This sequence comes from Variovorax sp., assembly GCF_965279555.1. Classification (NCBI taxonomy): domain Bacteria; kingdom Pseudomonadati; phylum Pseudomonadota; class Betaproteobacteria; order Burkholderiales; family Comamonadaceae; genus Variovorax; species Variovorax sp. The sequence continues at coordinate 5,385,697 of NZ_OZ257247.1, forward strand.
GCCGCCACGCGACAGCTTCACGTCGTTGGCGCGCTCGGGGCGGCCGGCGCTGCGGCGGGCCGACTGTTCGCGGATCTGCCGGTGCAGCACGCGCAGCGAATCGAACACGCTGTAGTCGAGGTAGCGGCGGAACACGAAGGGCAGCACCGCGCCGCGCAGCGACTGGGCCTGGCCTGCCTGCACAACGTCGCGCGGGGCCACCACGCGGCTCTTCATCCAGGCGAAGCGCTCCCACTCGCGGCCCTGCACCTGGAAATATTCTTCCAGCGCGTCCAGCGAGACCACGCTCGGGCCCGAGTTGCCGTTGGGCCGCAGCGCCAGGTCGACGCGGAACACGAAGCCGTGCTCGGTGGTGTCGCCCACCAGCGCGTAGATGCGCTTGACGGCACGCGCGAAGTACTCCTGGTTGGACAGCCGGCCGCGCCCGTCGGCGTCGCCCCGGGTGTCGCCGTCAAGGTCGTAGAGGTAGATCAGGTCGATGTCGCTCGACACGTTGAGCTCGCGCGCGCCGAGCTTGCCCATGCCGACGATCCACAGCTGCGCGCGCTGGCCGTCGGGGCCTAGCGGCGCGCCGTGCAAGGCGTCGAGTTCGTGGCAGGCGTCCTTGCAGGCGATGTCTAGTGCCAGTTCGGCCAGTTCGGTGACCGCGGTGGTCACCACGGCCAGCGGCGCCTGCGCGTCGCAATCAAGAGTTACAAGCCGCTCCATCACGAGCTGCCGCACAATCCTCAGGGCATCGCCGACGCTGTCCCCACGCAGGCGCAATGCCTCGTAAGCCACCGTCATCGACTCGCGCCGCGGCGCGCCAGGGGGAAGCAATGAAAGCTCGGCCGCATACCTGCGACGCAGGCGCTGCACGAAGCGCGAGTAGGAGGAGAACGCTGTTTGCGTCGAAGTGGCTGGCAACTGGTTCACACTGATGCTGGTTTCCGTGGAACCCCTCTGAATGCTGGCGGTCATAATTCCCGACACAGCGCGATCCTCAATGAACGACACGGCGTCTACCCCTTCACGTCTGCTCAAAATAACCGCTGTGACGGCGCGCTGGCTGCTGGGTCTGTTGATCGCTGCATGGCTTCTGCTGGCGCTGTCAGTCGTTGTCCTACACGCGTGGATTGTGCCGCGAATCGGCGATTTTCGCGGCGCTCTGGAGACACAGGCTAGCAAGGCCATCGGCGTGCCGGTCCGCATCGGGTCGATCACCGCCCGCTCCGAAGGGCTTTTCCCGGCCTTCGAGCTGCGCGACGTGGTGCTGCAGGATGCCGACAAGCGCGAAGCCCTGCGCCTCGTGCGCGTGGTGGCCAGCGTGTCGCCGCGCTCGCTCTGGCGCCTCAATTTCGAGCAGCTTTACATCGAGGGTCCGCAGCTCGACGTGCGCCGCGACACTCAGGGAAAACTCCATGTGGCAGGTTTGCACATGGCGACCGACACGACCGGAGAGACCCGCGGCGCCGATTGGTTTTTCGCGCAGCGCGAGCTGGTCATCGAAGGCGGCACGGTGCGCTGGACCGACGAGCAGCGCAAGGCCGAACCCCTCCTGCTGACCGATGTGCGCTTCGTCGCGCGCAACACCGGCCTGCGCCACGGCGTGCGGCTCGACGCCACGCCGCCGGCCGGCTGGGGCGAGCGCTTCACGCTGCGCGGCCAGTTCCGCCAGCCGCTGCTGTCCATGCGCAGCGGCCACTGGCAGACCTGGGACGGCCAGCTCTATGCCGACCTGCCCTACATCGACGTGACCCGGCTCGGGCAGTACGTGTCGCTCGACGCCCGCATCCGCGAAGGCAACGGCGCGCTGCGCGTGTGGGCCGACGTGGACGACGGCCAGATCGTCGGCGGCGCAGCCGACCTGGGGCTCGACAAGGTCGACGTCTCGCTCGACAAGGGGCTGCAGCCGCTGGTGCTTCGCGGCGTCACCGGCCGGCTGTCCGGCCGGCTCACCGCGGACACGCTCGAGTTCTCGACCACCGCGCTGCAGTTCGACACCAGCGACGGCCTGCGCTGGCCGGGCGGCAACCTGTGGCTGCAGCACACGCCCGCCAGGGGCCGCACGCCCGAGCACGGCGCGCTGCGCGCCGACCGGCTCGACCTCGCGGCACTGGCGCTCATCGCCGACCGGCTGCCGCTGGGCGAGGCCTCGCACCGCCTGCTCGAGGCCTATGCGCCGCGCGGGCTGGTCGAACACATCGACTTCAACTGGCAGGGCACCCTGGGCGCGCCCGACCGCTACCAGGCCAAGGGCCGCGTGAGCGGCTTGCGCGTGGCTTCGCAACCCGGTACGCCGCAGCCGGCAGCCGCCACACCGCCGGCTCCGGCCACCACCGCCACCCCCGCTACCACCGCCACCACGACATCGGCCAGTGCCGCGGCCGCTGCGCCGAAGGTCCATGCCGGCACCCCCGGCCTGAGCGGCGCCACCGTCGACTTCGACGCCACCCACGCCGGCGGCACCGCCACGCTGGCCATCGCGCAGGGCACGCTCGAATTCCCCGGCGTGTTCGAGGAGCCCGTCATTCCGATCGACCGGCTCTCGACCCAGTTGCAGTGGAAGCTCGACAACGGCAATGCGCAGCTGCAGGTCTCCAAGCTGCGCTTCGCCAACGTCGACGCGGAAGGCGATGCCGAGGCCAGCTGGCGCACCAGCGATCCCGCCACCTCCAGCAGCAAGGGCCGCTACCCCGGCGTGCTCGACCTGCAGGGCAAGCTGACCCGTGCCGACGGCACGCGCGTGTTCCGCTACCTGCCGCTCGACATTCCCCAGCACACGCGCGACTACGTGCGCGAGGCCGTCACCAAGGGCACGGCCAGCAGCGTCGATTTCCGCGTGCGCGGCGACCTGCACGACATGCCCTTCCTGGACCCGAAGCTGGGCGATTTCCGCATCGTGGCCAAGGTGGCGGACGTCGACTACGCCTATTCGCCGCCCCACGTGCCGGCCACCCCGTCGCGCAACGGCAAGCCGCCGGCCGTGTGGCCGCCGCTCACCGCGCTGTCGGGCGAACTGGTGTTCGAGCGCGACAGCATGTTGGTGCGCAACGCGCGCGGCCGCCTGGCCGGCACCGCCGGTGTCGAGGTGACCAAGGCCGAGGCGCAGATCCCCGAGCTGTCGCACCACGCGCCGCAACTGCGCGTCGATGCCCAGGCCAAGGGACCGCTGGCCGAGGTGCTGCGCGTGGGCGCGCCGCTGGCCGGCACCGAGACGGGGGGCGTCGGCGAGGTCATGCAGCGCGCGCGCGCCACCGGTTCGGCCGACTACAAGCTGCATCTCGAACTGCCGCTCGCGGCCATGGACAACGCCAAGGTACAGGCCAGCGTGACGCTGGCCGACAACGAGCTGCAGATCGTGCCCGAGGCCCCGTCGTTCTCGCAGACCAAGGGCACGCTCAACTTCACCGAAACCGGCTTCACGCTGGCCGGCGTGCAGGCCAGGCTGCTGGGCGGCGACATCCGCATCGAAGGCCGCGGGCGCTTCTCCGGCCCCAACCGGGAGGTCGCGCTGAAGGCACAGGGCACCGCCACGGCCGACGGCCTGCGCGGCGCGCGCGAGGTCGACTGGCTCGCCCGCCTCGCGAAGAACGCGACCGGCAGCACGCCCTTCGCCGCCACCTTCTCGATGCGCGACGGCACACCCGAGTTCTCGCTCACCAGCAGCCTGCAGGGCCTGGCGCTGCAACTGCCGCCGCCGCTCATGAAGACCGCCGAAGAGCAGATGCCGCTGCGCGTCGAGAAGAAAGTGCTGGCGCGCGACACCCGCCAAGGCGCCGCCGGCGTGGGCTCGGCCACGCAAGACCAGCTCTCGTTCGAACTCGGCCGGGTCGGCTCGGTGCAGTACGTGCGCGACCTGGTGGGCGGCGAGGCGCGCGTAGCGCGCGGCAGCATCGGCGTGGGCCTTGCGCCCGGCGAAACCGCCAGCCTGCCCGAGAAAGGCGTGTTCGCGAACATCAACGTCGCCAAGCTCGACATGGGCGCGTGGCAGTCGCTGGCCGGCGATGCCTCCTCGGCCGTGACAGGCGCGGGCACTGCCGCGGAAGCCGCCGAGCGGCCCGACGACACCTCGCTGCTGGCCTACCTGCCCACGCGCATCGCAGTGCGCGCGCAGCAGCTGGGCGTTGCCGGGCGCACGCTGCACAACGTGGTGCTCGGCGGCACGCGCGACGGCACCCTCTGGCGCGCCAACATCGACGCCACCGAACTCAGCGGCTACGCCGAGTACAGCCACACGCAGGCCGGCCGCCTCTATGCACGGCTCGCGCGCCTGAAGATCGCGCCGTCCGAGGCCACGCAGGTCGAGACCCTGCTCGACGAACAGCCCGGCACCCTGCCCGCCCTGGACATCGTGGTGGACGACTTCGAGCTGCTCGGCAAGCGCCTGGGCCGCGCCGAGATCGATGCCGTCAACCGCGGCGGCGCGGGCCGCGAATGGGCGCTCAACAAGCTGGCCTTCAGCACGCCCGACGCCAACTTCTCGGCCAAGGGCAGCTGGGCCGCCATTCCCGGCGCCGCGGCCGGCCAGCGCCGCACCGCAATGACCTTCAAGCTCGAGATCGTCGACGCGGGCGACCTGCTCACCCGCTTCGGCATGCCGGGCGTGCTGCGGCGCGGGCGCGGCCGGCTCGAAGGCGATGTCAACTGGCGCGGCTCGCCGTTCTCGCTCGATTACCCGAGCCTGGGCGGGCAGCTGCAGGTCGACGTCGAGCAGGGCCAGTTCCTCAAGGCCGACCCTGGCCTGGCCAAGCTGCTCGGCGTGCTGAGCCTGCAGGCCCTGCCGAGGCGGCTCACGCTCGATTTCCGCGACGTGTTCAGCCAGGGCTTCGCCTTCGACTTCATCCGCGGCGACGCGAAGATCAACAAGGGCATCGCCAGCACCAACAACCTGCAGATGAAGGGCGTGAACGCCGCCGTGCTGATGGACGGCTCGGCCGACATCGTGCGCGAGACGCAGAACCTGAGCGTGGTGGTGGTGCCCGAGATCAACGCCGGCACCGCCGCGCTGGTGGCCACCGCCATCAATCCGGCCGTCGGGCTCGGCACCTTCCTGGCCCAGTGGGTGCTGAGCAAGCCGCTGTCGGCCGCGGCCACGCAGGAGTTCCATATCGAAGGCACCTGGGCCGACCCCAAAATAGCGAAGGTGCCGCGCTCGCTGCAACTGCTGCCCCAGGGCATTCCCAACATGCCGGGGCTGCCCAGCACGCCGACCGCGGACGAAGGCAAGAAAACGGAGACCACGCAATGAAAGTCGCAGCCATCCAGATGGTGTCGGCCATCGCCCGCGAGGCCAATCTCGCGCGCGCCCACGACCTGCTCGCCCAGGCCGCCGAAGCCGGCGCCGAGCTCGCGGTGCTGCCCGAGTATTTCTGCATGATGGGCGCGCGCGACACCGACAAGCTCGGCCTGCGCGAGACCGCCGGCGCGGGCACGGTGCAGGGCTTCCTGGCCGACGCGGCGCGCGAGTTCGGCCTGTGGATCGTCGGCGGCACGCTGCCCATCGAGAGCACCGACGCCGAGCACGTGTTCAACAGCTCGCTCGCCTTCTCGCCCGAAGGCCGCTGCGTGGCGCGCTACGACAAGATCCATCTCTTCTTCTTCGACAACGGCACCGAGCGCTACGACGAGCGCCGCGTCATCGCGCCCGGCGCAGAGCCCGTGGTGTTCGATCTGCCCTCGCGCGACGGCCACAGCTGGCGCGTGGGCATGAGCGTCTGCTACGACCTGCGCTTTCCCGAGCTGTACCGCGCGCTGGCAAGACAGGGCGCCGACCTGCTGCTGGTGCCCAGCGCCTTCACCCGCACCACCGGCGCGGCGCACTGGGAGGTGCTGCTGCGCGCCCGCGCCATCGAGAACCTCGCCTGGGTGGTCGCGCCCGCGCAGGGCGGCACGCATGAGAACGGCCGCCAGACCTGGGGCCAGTCGCTGGTCGTCGACCCCTGGGGCACGGTAGTGGCACAACAGGCCACCGAAGAAGGCGTGGTGCTGTTCGACATCGACGCCGCCCAGGTCGCGCGCACGCGCACGCAGCTGCCCGTGCTTTCGCACAGCGTTCTGTAGCAATGCCCGATGCGCTGCTGACCGTCCCACCGAGGCGATGGGCGCTCATCGCGTTCGCGCGCCTGCGCTCGCTGTGGCAGCGCTGGTTCCTGTGGCTGCTGCTGGCGGTGCTGGTGTCGGCGCTGCTGGTCACGGTGGTGTGGCTCGCGGGGCGGCACGAGGTCGAACAGGTGCAGGCCTCGCTCGACCGCGACACCGCCGATGCCGTCTCCGACCTGCGCAGCGGCTTCCAGCGCAACGCACAGAGCCTGCGCGCCACGCAGGCCCCGGGCGCCAACCTGGGGCAGTGGAGCGACATCGCCGCCTCGCTGCTGCGCGAGCACCGCGAGTGGCTGCGGCTCGAATGGCGCGACGCCGCGCTGCGCCCGCTGCAGGCCGTCAACACGCCCTACCGCATGCGCATCCTCGACGAGGCCAGCCGCGGCCCCGACCAGTCCGACGTCACGCTGGCCTGCGCGGCGGCGCGCAAGCTGGGCGCGCCGGCCTATTCGCCGAGCCACTACGTGCCGGTGGCGGGCGGCGGCGGCGTCGAGGTGATGGAGCTTTGCGTGCCGATCGACGCGGGCGGCTACCTCGTGGCCAGCTACTCGCTGCGCGACGCGCTGATCGAGCTGGTCGGCCCCACGCTCACGCGCGGGCAGGAGGTGGCCTTCACCGAGGCCGACGGCACGCGGCTGGTGGCGCTGGGCACCTCGCGGCGCACCGGCACGCGCGTGTTCACCTCGCAGCAGCTCATCGACCTGCCGGGCACCGCGCTGATGCTGCGCGTGGACGGCTGGCGCGCCGCGCCCGACCTGTTCCCGAACATGCTCACCGCGCTGGTCACGGCCATCTCGATCGCGCTGGTGTCGGTGCTGGTGCTGCTGGCGCGCGACACCCGCCGCCGCCTGCGCGCCGAACGCGACCTGGCCGACGCGCTGGCCTTTCGCAAGGCGATGGAAGACTCGGTCATTACCGGCCTGCGCGCGCGCGACCTGCAGGGCCGCATCACCTACGTGAACCCGGCCTTCTGCGAGATGGTCGGCTTCACGCCCGAAGAACTCATGGCCGGCAACGCAGAGGCGCCCGACGCGCCCTACTGGCCCACCGAACTGGCGCACGAATACCAGCAGCGCCAGGCGCGGCGGCTGGCCGGCGGCATGCCGCCGCGCGAGGGCTTCGAGTCGGTCTTCATGCGCAAGGACGGCACGCGCTTTCCGGTGCTGATCTTCGAAGCGCCGCTGATCAACGCCCACAAGGTGCAGACCGGCTGGATGAGCGCATTCATCGACGTGAGCGAGCAGCGCCGCATCGAGGAACTGTCGCGCGCCAGCCAGGAGCGCCTGCAGGCCAGCGCGCGCCTGGCCACGGTGGGCGAGATGGCGTCGCTGCTGAGCCACGAACTCACGCAGCCGCTGGCCGCCATTGCCAGCTATGCCAGCGGCTCGCTCAACCTGCTCGGCCCGCATGCGCGCGGCGACCAGGGCGAAGTGGCGATGGCGGTGCGGCGCATCGCCGAGCAGGCCGACCGCGCCGGCCAGGTGATTCGCAGCGTGCACGACTTCGTGCGCCGGCGCGACCGCACGCGCGAACCGGTCGCGCCGCAGGCGCTGATCGACGCGGTGCTGCCGCTGGTGCGGCTGCAGGCGCGCAAGCTCGGCGTGATCATCGAGGTGGTGTTCGAAGACCGCCTGCCCGCGGCCATGTGCGACCGCACGCTGGTCGAGCAGGTGCTGCTGAACCTCGCGCGCAACGCGATGCAGGCCATGGACAGCCCCGACAACGTCGGCAGCCGCGTGCTTCGACTGCGCGTGGCGCGCGCGGCGGCGGTGGGCGGCACGGTGCAGGAAGACGGCCGGCGCTGGCTCGAGTTCTCGGTGGCCGACCTGGGCTGCGGCATCAGCGACGAAGTGGCCGAGCGGCTCTTCACGCCCTTCTTCACCACCCGCGCCGACGGCATGGGGCTCGGCCTGAGCCTGTGCCGCACGGTGGTGGAGCAGCACGGCGGCGCGCTGGTGTTCGAGCCGAACAAGCCGCGCGGCACCGTCTTCAGGTTTACGCTACCGGCCGCGGTTTGACGGCGCCTTTTTCCCTCACACAAACAATCTTCTGCTGGACCTCATGGCATGCAACCGCTGATCGATGGATTGATCTTTATCGTGGACGACGACGCCAGCGTGCGTGAAGCGCTCGCCTGGCTGCTGCGCTCGCGCCGTCTGGCCAGCGAGCACTTCGGCAGCGCGGAGGCCTTCGAGCAGTTCCTCGACCAGGGGCCGCTGCCCGAGCAGCCGCTGTGCCTGCTGCTGGACGTGCGCATGCCGGGCACGAGCGGGCTGGTGCTGTTCGACCGGCTCGTGGAGCGCGGCCTGCTGCCCGCCATGCCGGTGATCTTCCTGACCGGGCATGCCGACGTGCCGACCGCCGTCGACGCCGTGAAGCGCGGGGCGTTCGACTTCTGCGAGAAACCGTTCTCGGACAACGCGCTGGTCGACCGCATCGAGCATGCGCTGAATGCGTCGCTGCAGGCGCTCAAGCTGCAGCGCCAGCGCCGCGGCCTGTCGGAGCGCATTGCCGAGCTGACTGATCGCGAGCGCGACGTGATGCGGCTCGTGATCGAGGGCCTGCCCAACAAGCTCATTGCCGACCAGCTCGCGATCAGCGTGCGCACGGTGGAAGTCCACCGCGCGCGCGTGTTCGACAAGATGGAAGTGAAGTCGGCCGTGGAACTGGCCAACCGCCTGCGGGACCTCTAGAGGCCCGTCAGGCTTTCTCTGCGACGAAGATTTCGACGCGGCGGTTCTGCGCGCGGCCGGCGGCCGTGCCGTTGTCGGCCAGCGGTTCGCGCGAGCCGCGGCCGTCGGTCGTGATGGCGGTGGTCGACACGCCGCGCGCCACCAAGTGGTTGCGCACGCTGTCGGCACGGCTCACCGACAGGCGCTCGTTGCCGTCTTCGCTGCCGGTGTTGTCGGTGTGGCCGACCACGCGCACGCTGGCGGCGGTGGCGCTCTTCAGGCCTGCCGCGACCTTGTCGAGCACCTGCGCGAGGTTGCGCTTGACGTTGGCACGGCCGGTGTCGAACGACAGCTCGTTCGGGATCAGCACGTGCAGCTGGTTGTCGGCAGTCTGCTCGATCACCACCCCGGTGCCCTTGGTCGAAGTTTCGAGGTCGGCCTTCAGCGTGGCCAGGCGCGCGGTCCAGCTGTTCGCCGGTGCGGGTGCCGGCGCCTCGGCGGCCGGTGGCGCAGGTGGCGGCGTCGACTGCGAAGCGCAGCCCGCGATGAACAGCAACGCGGCCGCGGCCGCACTCGAAACGACAAACTTCCTCATGAGATTCCCTCTTCTCTATGGACCAATGGACAAATGGCGGGTACCGGCTTCTTGGAGGCGGCCGGTTACCCGGTGGAGTGGCGTGGCTGGCGCGCCGATGCGCGCCGGCACCCTGCTGGATCAGCCTTGCGGAGCGCGCTCGCCCACGAAGATTTCGACCCGGCGGTTCTGCGCGCGGCCCGCGTCGCTGTTGTTGTCGGCGATCGGCTCGCGCGAGCCGCGGCCTTCGATGCGGAAGGCCCCCGGGTTCACGCCGCGCGCCACCAGATAGTCGCGCGTGCTGGCTGCGCGCTCGACCGACAGCGGGTTGTTGATGGCGTCGGAGCCGGTGCTGTCGGTGTGGCCGATGATGCGCACCTCGGCGTTCGGGTTGTTGCGCAGGCCGTTCGCGAACTGGTCCAGCACCGGCGCGAAGTTCGACTTGATGTTGGCGCGGCCCACGTCGAAGGACACGTCGCTCGGGATCTGCAGCTTCAGCTCGTTGTTGGGCGTCTGGGTCACGGCGATGCCGGTGCCCTGCGTGGCGGCTTCCATCTGGCGCTTCTGGTTTTCCATGCGCTGCGACCACAGGTAGCCGCCGAGCGCGCCGGCCGCGGCACCGACCACCGCGCCCGTGCCGATGGCACCGCGGTTGCCGCCGGTTGCGGAGCCGATGGCCGCGCCGCCCAGTGCACCGATGCCGGCGCCGATGCCGGTGTTGCGCTGCGTGTCTGTCATGCCTCCGGCGCAGCCGGAGAGGACGAGGGCGGTGGCGGCGGTTGCGAGTACGAACTTTTTCATGGCGATACCTTTCAGGGTTGAGTCAAGCGGGCCACAGCTTAGCTCCCGGGTGCCACGGATGGTACGGCCTCAAAGCCCCACGGAAAATAAGAAAAGTTTCGCCATTGCCCATGAATGCTGCGATGATTGCTACGAAAGTAATAGCAATGGGGTACTTCTCCGACAAGTTGCGGCGGTAACGGACTGCACAAGCAATTCACGCTTCTGGCGGCGGCTTCCGGTCGGTGTCGTCCTCGTCGTGCAATTCACCCTTCTTGCGGCCGGAAAACATGGTCCACCAGATGATCAAGATGAACACAAGTCCCGCGGCGAGGGCTTCAAGCAGAATCAAACCCATGAGAAATGGACTCCAGTGGCTGGTCGGGCTCTTGATCGTAGCAACGCTCGCGGCCTGTTCCACCGGCCCGCGCGCACCCGACCTGCCGACGCGCCCCCCCGTCATCAGCCCGCCGCGCGACCTCGGACCGCTCACCGGCTCGCTCGCGCATCCCAAGAGCCGCTGGGTGCCAGTCGGCTGGGCGGAGCTGCCGGGCTTCAGCGAAGACCCGCTGCACGAGGCCTGGATCGCGCTGCTGGCCAACTGCTCGCGCCCCAATGCCGCCTTCGCGCCGCTGTGCCGCGACGTGCGCCAGCTGAGCATCGCCACCCCCGAAGAACAGCGCCAGTGGATGACCGACCGGCTGCAGCCCTACCGCATCGAGGCGCTGAACGGCCAGAGCGAAGGCAAGCTCACCAGCTACTACGAGCCTGTGTACGAGGCCTCGCGCGTGCCCACCGCCACCTTCAACGTGCCGATCTACCAGGCGCCCGACGGCCTGGCCCCGCGCCGCCCCTGGTACACGCGCCAGGAAATCGAGACCCTGCCCGAAGCCCAGGCCGCCCTGCGCGGCCGCGAGATCGCCTGGATGGCGGACCCCATCGACGCGCTGATGCTGCACATCCAGGGCTCCGGCCGGCTGCGCATCACCGAGGCCAACGGCTACCAGCACACCGTGCGCATGGCCTTCTCCGCCACCAACGAGCAGCCCTACCGCAGCGTGCAGCAATGGCTCATGAGCCAGGGCGTGACCAAGGTCGGCAAGTGGCCCGACGACACCAAGGCCTGGGCCGCTCAGAACCCCCAGCGCGTGACGCAACTGCTTTGGAGCAATCCGCGCTACGTGTTCTTCCGCGAAGAAACCATGAGCGAGGTCGATGCCGCCTTCGGTCCGCGCGGCGCGCAGGGCGTGCCGCTGACCGCGGGGCGTTCCATCGCGGTCGACCGCGAGAGCATCCCCTACGGCACACCGGTGTGGCTGGCATCCAACGGACCGGCTGCGCAATTGCAGAAGCTGGTGGTGGCGCAGGACACCGGCAGCGCGATCCTGGGAGCCGTGCGGGCCGACTACTTTGCCGGCACCGGCGCCGACGCCGGGCGGCTTGCGGCGAGCATGAACCAGCCGCTGCGGCTGTGGGCTCTCTGGCCGAGGCAGTTGCCGGCGCCCTGATTTTTGCGTGTATGGCGTGCCGTCAGGTAGATCGATTCAACCTGACGGGAAGCTGAGCAATTCATAGAAGCGTCATACGAAGTGCCTAACTTCGCGGGCTGGTTTCCTCTCCACCCCCACGAAGAAAGACATTGCGCATGACCGCAAACACCCGCACCGACGATCCCTCGGTCGATCTCGACGACATCGGCACCAACCCCACGTCGAACCCCTCGTTCACCGACCTGATCGCCGCGCGCCTGAGCCGCCGGCGCCTTTTCGGCCTCGGCGCCGGCACCGCCGGCACGGCCCTGCTGCAGGCCTGCGGCGGCGGTGGCGGCGCAGGTGCCGCACCCTTTCCGATCCTGCCGCCGGCACCCGCACCTGCCCCCGCGCCGGCACCGGCCCCCGCTGGCCCGATGAAGCTCGGCTTCAATGCCGTCGCCAAGAGCCTCGCCGACGTGGTCTCGGTGCCCGCCGGCTACACCGCCAGCGTGCTGTACCGCCTTGGCGATCCGACCGCTGCCGGTGTCGCCGCCTACAAGAACGACGGTACCGACGACGCAACCACCTACGACCGCCGCGCCGGCGACCACCACGACGGCATGACGTTCTTCGGCATGAACGCGTCGAACAAGTGGGACGCCGCCAGCGCCACGCGCGGCCTGCTCGTGATGAACCACGAAGCCATCACGCCCGTGTTCCTGCACCCCACGGGCCAGACCGCTGTCGGCGGCGTGCGTACCGTTGCCGATGAAGTTCTGCGCGAGTTCTACCTGCACGGCGTGAGCGTGATCGAGGTCAACAAGAGCGGCAGCACCTGGAGCTACAAGCAGGACTCGAGCTTCAACCGCCGCGTCCACACGCTGACCGAAATGACCTTGTCCGGCCCGGCCGCCAAGACCGACTACCTGAAGACCAAGTACTCGACCGACGGCAGCAAGACCCGCGGCACGGTCAACAACTGCGCCAACGGCACCACGCCGTGGGGCACGTACCTGACCTGCGAAGAGAACTGGGCCGGCTACTTCCGCCGCACCACTGCCGTCGGTAGTACGCCGAAGGAGCAGGCCTCCTTCGGCCGCTACGGCGTCGCTGGCACCAGCAGCGCCATCGGCAACGGCCGCGAGCTCTGGGCCACTGTCACACCCGATACGGCTGACAATCTTTACGGCCGCTGGAACTGCGAAGTCATCGGCGCCGCTGCCACCGACGACTATCGCAACGGCCCGAACACCTACGGCTGGGTGGTCGAGATCGACCCCTTCAACCCCACCAGCACCCCGAAGAAGCGCACTGCGCTCGGCCGCTTCGGCCACGAAGGCGCCTGCCTGGGCCCGGTCGTGGTCGGCAAGCCGCTCGTCTGGTACATGGGTGACGACTCGCAGAACGAGTACCTCTACAAATTCGTGTCCACCAAGAACTGGGATGCAGCCGACATCGGCGGCGGCATTGCGGCCGGCGACAAGTACATGGACGACGGCAAGCTCTACGTCGCCAAGTTCAAGGCCGACGGCTCTGGCGACTGGCTCGAGCTCAAGCTCGGCGTCAACAACATCACCGCGAGCTACGCCAACTACGCGTTTGCCGACGCGGCCGATGTCGTGATCAACGCGCGCCATGCAGCCGACGCAGCCGGTGCGACGCGGATGGACCGCCCCGAATGGACGGCCGTGAACCCGAAGAACGGCGAGGTGTACCTCACCCTGACCAACAACGCGGCTCGCACGATCAGCACCACCGATGCCGCCAACCCACGTTTCTACAACGACCCCAAGGGCACGAGCGCGCAGCGTGGCAATCCGAACGGCCATATCGTCCGCTTCGCTGACACCGGCGGCGACCCGGCGGCCGTCAGCTTCAAGTGGGACGTGTACCTGTTCGGCGCGCGCTCGACCGCATCGGCCGACGTGAACGTGTCCGCCCTCGGCGCCGACAACGACTTCTCCAGCCCCGACGGCATGTGGTTCAGCCAGGCTGCGCCCGGCCTGCTGTGGATCGAGACCGACGACGGCAAGTACACCGACGTGACCAACTGCATGCTGCTCGGGGCACTGCCTGGCAAGGTCGGCGACGGTGCGGCGAGGACCATCACCAACTTCGACGGCGCCACCACCGTGCAGCAAGCGACTTTCGTCGGCAAGGCACCGGGCACCGACGGCCTGCGCCGCTTCCTTGTCGGGCCGAAGGAGTGCGAGATCACCGGCATCGCCGAATCGGGCGACGGCCGCGCGCTGTTCGTGAACATCCAGCACCCGGGCGAAGACACCAAGGTGGCCGACATCACGACCCCGGCCAAGTTCTCCAGCCACTGGCCTGAAGGCGGCAACGCACGCCCGCGCTCGGCAACCATCGTCATCACGAAGAACGACGGCGGCCTGATCGGCCTCTGAACGAGGACCGCCCCCTTTCCGGGAACACCGTGGAACCGGCTTCGCCGGGCCACCGGTGTTGCCCCCGGTGAGGGGGTAGGCGTAGCGACACGAAGTGCGCGAAGCCTGGGGGAGTGCTTATTCCCTCGGCAACGGCAGCGCCGTCTTGTATCTCACCTGCTTGAGCGCGAAGCTCGAGCGGATCTTCTCGATCCCTGGAATCGGCGTGAGCTGTTCCATGATGAATTTCTCCAGCGCCGCCATGTCGGCCACGGCGATGCGGATCAGGTAGTCGCTGTCGCCTGTCATCAGGTAGCACTCCATCACCTCGTCGTGCTCGGCAATGCGCTGTTCCAGGTCGGCGAGCGACTGCCGGTTCTGTGCCGCGAGGCTGATCGAGATGAACACGTTGAGCCCGAGGCCCAGCGCCTTGGGGTTTGCGAGCGCCACGTAGCGGTCGATCACGCCGTGGGTCTCGAGCGCCTTCACGCGGGCCAGGCAGGGCGAGGGCGACAGGTGCACGCGGCGTGCGAGTTCCACGTTCGACAGCGCGCCGTCGCGTTGCAGTTCGTCAAGTATGCGCAGGTCGATGGTGTCCAGTTGCATGAAATGCCGTGTCTCCTTTGTTTTGCGGAATTTTATGCCGCGAGGTGCGCATGGACTTGCATGCGCCGGTAGCTAATTCTTCGCATGCCGGCCTAAAGTGCCGTCATGAACGCCCCGATTTCCGCCGACCAGATGCGCGTGCTGCTGCTTGATACGCCGCTGTCGCACGACCCCGATCCCGCCGAGACCGCCGAATGGCGCGACGCCTTCGTGGCGCTGGCGCAGACCCAGGGGCCGCAGCGCGCCAAGCAGATGCTGACCGAGCTGGCACGGCTGGCACGCCAGCAGCGCATCGGCTGGCAGCCGGAACTGGCCACGCCATACGTCAACACCATCGCGGCACAAGACCAGCCGCCGTTCCCGGGCGACCTGGCCATCGAGGAAAAGCTCGCCTCGCTCATGCGCTGGAACGCGCTCGCGATGGTGGCCAAGGCCAACCAGGCGTACGGCGAACTCGGTGGCCACATCGCCAGCTATGCCAGCGCGGCCGATCTTTTCGAAACCGGGTTCAACCATTTCTTCCATGCGCGCAGCGACGCCCATCGCGGCGACCTGGTGTTCTTCCAGCCGCACAGCGCGCCGGGCGTCTATGCCCGCGCCTACCTCGAAGGCCGCCTGAGTGAAGAAGACCTGAAGCACTACCGCCAGGAACTCACCGCGCCTGCCTTCACAGACGGCAGCGGCGCGCGCGGCCTGTGCAGCTATCCGCACCCGTACCTGATGCCGGACTTCTGGCAGTTCCCCACCGGCTCGATGGGCATCGGCCCGATCAGCTCGATCTACCACGCGCGCTTCATGCGCTACCTCACGCACCGCAACCTGCTGAACTGCGAAGGCCGAAAAGTGTGGGGCGTGTTCGGCGACGGCGAGATGGACGAGCCCGAATCGATGAGCGCATTGACGCTCGCCGCGCGCGAGAAGCTCGACAACCTCGTGTGGGTGGTCAACTGCAACCTGCAGCGGCTCGACGGCCCGGTGCGCGGCAACGGCCGCATCATCGACGAGCTCGAAAAGCTCTTTGCCGGCGCGGGCTGGAACGTCATCAAGCTGGTGTGGGGCAGCGACTGGGACGGCCTCTTCGCGCAGGACGTGAGCGGCGCCCTGGCCCGCGTGTTCGCCAACACCGTCGACGGCCAGATGCAGACCTTCGCGGCCAAGGACGGCCGCTTCAACCGCGACAACTTCTTCGGCCAGAACCCCGAACTCGCGCGCCTGGCCGAAGGCATGACCGACGAGCAGATCGACCGCCTCAAGCGCGGAGGCCACGACCTGGTGAAGATCCATGCGGCCTACGCGGCGGCGGCAAGGCACAAGGGACAGCCCACCGTGATCCTTGCCCACACCAAGAAGGGCTACGGCATGGGCAGCGCCGCGCAGGGCAAGATGACCACGCACTCGCACAAGAAGATGGGCGACGTGGACCTGATTGAATTCCGCGACCGCTTCAACCTGCCGCTGACCGACGCGCAGGCCACGGCGATGGACTTCTACCGCCCGCCGGAAGACAGCGCCGAGATGCGCTACCTGCGCCAGCACCGCGAGGCTCTCGGCGGCGCCATGCCCCGGCGCGAGACCGCCTGCGAGGTGGTGCCCAAGCCCGACATCGCAAGCTACGCGCAGTTCGCGACCGCGGCCGCAGGCAAGGAAATGAGCACCACCATGGCCTTCGTGCGCATGCTGGGCAACCTGCTGAAAGACCCGGCCCTGGGCCCGCGCATCGTGCCCATCGTGGCCGACGAGGCGCGCACCTTCGGCATGGCCAACCTGTTCAAGCAGGTCGGCATCTACTCGAGCGTGGGCCAGCGCTATGCGCCGGAAGACATCGGCTCGGTGCTGAGCTACCGCGAAGCCACCGACGGGCAGATCCTCGAAGAAGGCATCAGCGAGGCCGGCGCCATCGCGAGCTGGACGGCGGCGGCCACCAGCTACAGCGTGCACGGCCTGGCGATGCTGCCGTTCTACATCTACTACTCGATGTTCGGCTTCCAGCGCGTGGGCGACGCCATCTGGGCCGCGGCCGACCAGCGTGCGCGCGGCTTCCTGCTTGGCGCCACGTCGGGGCGCACCACGCTCGGCGGCGAAGGCCTGCAGCACCAGGACGGCAGCAGCCACCTGGTGGCCGCGACCATTCCCAACTGCAAGGCCTACGACCCGGCGTATGCGGGCGAGATGGCGGTGATCGTCGACGCGGGCATCCGCGAGATGATGGTCGAGCAGCAGGACGTGTTCTATTACGTCACGCTCATGAACGAGAACTACGCGCAGCCTGATGTGCCCGAGGGCGCACAAGGCGACATCCTGCGCGGGTGCTATCGCTTCGGCACTTACGCGCCTGCATCGGGCAAGGCGAACAAAGCGCAAGGGAAGGTCACGCTGATGGGCTCGGGCGCGATCCTCACCGAGGTCGTCAAGGCCGCGCAGCTGCTGGCCGACGAAGGCATCGAGGCAGAGGTGTTCAGCGTCACGAGCTGGAGCGAACTTGCACGCGACGGGCTGGCCTGCGAGCAGCGCGCGCTGGCTGGCGAGAAAGAAGCCGGCACCGCGTTCGTTGCGCGGCAAATCGGCAAGAGCAGCAAGGCTCCGATCATTGCCGCCACCGACTATGTGCGTGCCGTGCCAGAGAGCGTGCGCGCCTTCCTCCCCGAAGGCCGCCGCTACATCACGCTGGGCACCGACGGCTTCGGCCGCAGCGACACGCGCGCGGCGCTGCGCGGCTTCTTCGGTGTCGACGCGGCCAGCATTGCGAACGCCGCGCGCCACGCGCTGGCTTGAGCGGGCCGGCAAGGGCGGAAATTGGCCGCGCGGGGCTGCGTTAGAGTCGCAGCCCATCGCCGCATCACGCCCATGACCGCCCGCTTCCAGTCCGTCGCCCCCACCGTCCGCCTGGCCGACCAGGTGGCCGACGCGCTGGTCGCCGAGGTGCGCAGCGGCCGCCTGTCCGAAGGCGACCGGCTGCCCACCGAGACCGCATTGGCCGCGCAGTTCGGCGTGAGCCGCACCGTGGTGCGCGAAGCGGTGTCGCGGCTCAAGTCGCTGGGCCTGGTCGATTCGCGCCAGGGTAGCGGCGTGTACGTGCGCGCCGCCGGCATCGAGCCGCTGCGCTTCGAGATGCCGCATGTCGCCTCGCGCGAGGCGGTGATCCAGATGGTCGAGCTGCGCCGCGCCCTCGAAGCCGAGGTGGCCGCGCTGGCCGCCGAGCGGCGCACCAAGGCCGACCTGCGCAGCATCCGCGAAGCCATCAAGGCGCTCAAGGCGGCGGTGTCGGATGGCGGCAACGGCGCAGACGAAGACGTGCGCTTCCACACCGCAATCGCAGAGGCCGCGCGCAACCCCTTTCTTCTTGGCACGCTGCAGTACCTGCGGCAGTTCCTGCATGGCGCCACCCGCGTCACGCGCGCCAACGAGGCGCGCCGCGCCGATTTCGCCGCCCAGGTGGCACGGGAGCATGCGCTGATCGTCGATGCCATCGATGCGGGCGACCCGGTGCGCGCGCGCGAGGCGGCCAAGTCGCACATGGACAACGCAATCCGCCGCATCGAGCAGGCCGACCCGGCGTTCTGGCAGCAGGAGGGCGCGCAGCTCGCGCGGCCATTGGTCGAAGGCTGGCCCGCGCGCAACTGAGCCCACGCATGGCCCCGGGGTGCGGGTTAGATCGGATCGGCCCCAATGACGAGAATTTGTATGATGACCTTACAAATTGAGCCGCAGGCCATCGAGGCCTACGCTGTACATCGTTCAAGGGAAGCCCCTCCATGACCTCTTCATCCATCCCCGTCGTCGGCCTCGTCGGCCTTGGTGCCATGGGCGCCGGCATGGCGCAGTCGCTGCGCCGCGCCGGCCATGCGCCGCATGTGTTCGACGTGCGCCGCGAAGCCGCCGAGGCCTTCGCCCGCGACGGCGGCACGGCCTGCGCCACGCTCGAAGCGCTGGGCGCGCAGTGCGACATCGTGGTGTCCGTCGTCGTCAACGCCGCGCAGACCGAGTCGGTGCTGTTCGGCGACGGCACCACGCCCGGCTGCGCCGCGTCGATGAAGCCCGGCAGCCTGTTCGTGATGTGCTCCACCGTCGATCCCAACTGGTCTGTCGCGCTCGAGGCGCGCCTTGGGAAGCTGGGCATCCTGTACCTCGACGCGCCCATTTCCGGCGGCGCCGCCAAGGCCGCGAGCGGCCAGATGACGATGATGACCGCCGGCACGCCCGCCGCCTACGAAAAGGCCGGCGCTGTGCTCGACGCGATGGCCGCCAAGGTCTACCGCCTCGGCGATCGCGCGGGCGCGGGCAGCAAGGTGAAGGTCATCAACCAGCTGCTGGCCGGTGTGCACATCGCCGCCGCGGCCGAGGCAATGGCGCTGGGCCTGCGCGAAGGCGTGGACCCGGCCGCGCTGTACGAAGTCATCACGCACAGCGCTGGCAACAGCTGGATGTTCGAGAACCGCATGGCCCATGTGCTGGCAGGCGACTACACGCCGCTGTCGGCCGTCGACATCTTCGTGAAAGACCTGGGGCTGGTGCTCGACGTGGCGCGGGCCAGCAAGTTTCCGCTGCCGCTGTCGTCCACCGCGCACCAGATGTTCATGCAGGCCTCGACCGCGGGCTATGCGCGCGAGGACGACAGCGCGGTCATCAAGATCTTCCCCGGCATCGAAGTGCCGGCCCCGAAAAAAGAAGCCTGAAGAGAAAGCAGAGAGAGACACACACATGAACATCCTCATCACCGGCGGCTGCGGCTTTCTCGGCGCCCGCCTCGCCCGAACGCTGCTTGCCGGAGGCCCTCTCGCGCTGGCCGGCGGCGCCGCGCAGCCCGTGTCGCGCATCACCCTGGCCGACCGCGTGCCGCCGCCCGCCGACCTTGCCGGCGATGCGCGCGTGCAGTTCGTGCAGGGCGACCTGCTCGAACAGCTGGCGAGCGGCGCGCTGCCCATCGCCGACACGCAGCTCGTGTTTCACCTCGCTGCCGCCGTCAGCGGCGAATGCGAGGCCGACTTCGACCTCGGCATGCGCAGCAACCTTGACGCCACGCGCGGCCTGCTCGAAGCCGCGCGCCGCGCCGGCCATGCACCGGTGTTCGTGTTCTCCAGCTCGGTCGCGGTGTTCGGCGATTCGCCCGAGCAGCGCCTGCCGGCGGTGATCGAAGACACGACGCTGCCGACGCCGCAGAACAGCTACGGCATCCAGAAGTTCATCGGCGAGCAGCTGGTGGCCGACTTCACTCGCAAGGGCTTCGTGCAGGGCCGCAACGTGCGGCTCATGACGGTGTCGGTGCGCCCGGGCAAGCCCAACGGCGCGGCCTCCAGCTTCCTCAGCGGCATGCTGCGAGAGCCGCTGGCCGGCGAGCGCGCGCGCTGCCCCGTGCCGCCCGACACGCCTGTCGCGCTGGCCTCGCCCGGCAACACCGTCGCGGGCATCATCCGCGCGGCCACGGCCAGCGCCGCAGAGTGGGGCGCGCGCACGGCCGTCAACCTGCCCGCGCTCACCACCACCGTGCGCGACATGGCGCAGGCGCTCGAACGCATCGCGGGCAAGGAAGCCACCGGCCTGATCGACTGGGAGCCCGACGCCGCGGTCGCGAAGATCGTCACCAGCTGGCCCAGCCGCATCCACGCAGCGCGCGCCGAGGCGCTGGGCCTGAAGGCCGACGCCAGCTTCGACGCCATCCTGCGCGACTACGTGCGCGAGAACGCGCAGGCCGTGAAGCTGCCGCTGAAGGGCTGAGCCATGGCCAAGCTCGTGCTCGGCTGTATCGCCGACGATTTCACCGGCGCCACCGACCTCGCCAACAACCTCGTGCGCGCCGGCATGCGCGTGGTGCAGGCCATCGGCGTGCCCCAAGCAAGCGCGCGTCCCCTTGGGGGGCAGCGAGGACACGAAGTGCCGAGCGTGGGGGCCGAACTACCGCCGCTCGATGCGGATGTCGATGCCGTGGTCGTCGCGCTCAAGTCGCGCACCATCGCGCCGGCCGAAGCCGTCGCGCAATCGCTGGCCGCGCTGCGCTGGTTGCAGGCGCAGGGTGCGCAGCAGATCTACTTCAAGTACTGCTCCACCTTCGACAGCACGCCGCAGGGCAACATCGGCCCCGTCACCGAGGCGCTGATGGACGCGCTGAACTGCGACTTCACCATCGCCACCCCCGCCTTCCCCGACAACAAACGCACCGTGTTCAAGGGCTACCTGTTCGCGGGCGACGTGCTGCTCAACGAAAGCGGCATGCAGAACCACCCGCTCACGCCGATGACCGACCCGAACCTGGTGCGCGTGCTGCAGGCGCAGTGCACGCGCAAGGTGGGGCTGATCGACTACGCCGTGGTGGCGCGCGGTGCGGCGGCCATCGACGAACGCATCGCGCAGCTCAAGGCAGAGGGCGTTGCCATCGCCATCGTCGATGCCGTCTCCAACTACGACCTGCTGAGCATGGGCCCCGCGCTCGCGAAGATGCCCCTCGTCACCGCGGGCTCGGGCGTTGCCATCGGCCTGCCGGCCAACTTCGGGCTGGCACCTTCGTCGCAGGCCAGCGCATTGCCGAAGGCCGGCGGCAGGACGGCGGTGGTGTCGGGCAGCTGCTCCCTCGCCACCAACAGGCAGGTGCAAGACTTCATCCAGCGCGGCGGCGCGGCCATGGCCATCGACCCGTTGCGCATAGCGCAGGGAGTGGACGTCGCAACAGAAGTGCTGGCGTGGGCCGCGCCGTTGATCGACAAGGGCCCCGTGCTTGTCTACTCCACAGCCGATGCCGGAGCCGTGAAGTCGGTGCAAGGAAAACTCGGCGTGGAGGAGGCTGGCGCATTGGTCGAGCGCACCATCGCTGCCATCGCGCGTGGCCTGGTCGAGCGCGGCGTGCGCCAACTTGTGGTGGCCGGTGGCGAAACCTCCGGCGCATGCGTGCAGGCGCTGGGCATCGCCCAGATGCAGATCGGGCCGCAGATCGACCCCGGCGTGCCGTGGTGTCATGCGCGCTCCGACGCTGCGCCGGAGACCGGCTTGCACATTGCGTTGAAGTCGGGCAACTTCGGCAGCGATGACTTTTTTACCAAGGCGTTTGCGGTGCTTGGATGACGTCCTTTCGGGCTCCTCCTTTATTTCGCTGCACAAGGCACCCCATCGTCGTGAGCGTTGGACAGAGCGCCGGTCGATCGGCCGAGCACCAGCAGCGTGCCCACTGCACAGGGCGCCGGGTGCTCCCCGCAGCGAAATAAAGGAGGAGCCCGAAGGGCGGGGGACATTCGCGGAGGGGAGTACCCGGTGGCCTGTGCAGCTCCCCGAACAACAGCAGCAAAAGAAATGACCGAAACCCAAGCAAGAGAAGAAATCTGCCGCACAGGCCGCAGCCTGTTCGACAGAGGCTACGTGCATGCCACGGCAGGCAACATCAGCGTGCGGCTGGACGACGGCTTCCTCATCACGCCGACCGATGCCTGCCTCGGCTTTCTCGACCCCGCACGCCTTGCAAGGCTCGACGCGCAAGGCCGCCAGACAAGCGGCGACCGCGCCAGCAAGACCATCGCACTGCATACGCGCATCTACGCCGCCGCGCGCAAGTTCGACGCACGCACCGCCTGCGTCATCCACACGCACAGCACCCACTGCGTCGCGCTCACATTGAACCCAACGGGCGACGAACTGCTGCCCGCGCTCACACCCTACTTCGTGATGAAAGTCGGCCATGTGCCGGTCATTCCCTACCACCGTCCCGGCGCACCCGAGGCGGCCGAACAAGTCGCGCAGGCCATCGAACGCATGGGCGCGGCCGGCACGCCGATCCGCGCCGTGATGCTCACCCGCCTGGGCCCCAACGTCTGGCACGACACCCCCGCCGCCGCCATGTCCGTGCTCGAGGAACTCGAGGAAACCGCCCGGCTCCAGATGCTCACGCAGGCTGCAAGGCCAGAGCCGCTGGACGCCGCACAGATCGATGAACTGCGCCGCACCTTCGGCGCGCGCTGGTAGTAAAAACACCCCATGCCCCAATTCGCCGCCAACCTCTCGATGCTCTACCCGGAGCTCGACTTCCTCGAACGCTTCGACGCCGCCGCGAAAGACGGCTTCCAGGGCGTCGAATACCTCTTCCCCTATGCGTTCCCGCAGAAGGAAATCGTTGCCCGCCTGCAGGCCAACGGCCTCAAGCAGGTGCTCTTCAACGGCCCGCCCGGCGACTGGGACGGCGGCGACCGCGGCCTCGCCTGCCTGCCGGGGCGCGACGCCGAATTCCGCGAAGGCATCGCCCGGGCCATCGGCTACGCCGTGGCGCTCGACTGCCCGCGCATCCACGTCATGGCCGGCCTCGTGCCCGAAGGCCTGGAGCGCGAGGCGGTGCAGGCCGTGTACCTCGACAACCTGCGCTGGGCCGCCACCGAAGCCGCCAAGGCCGGCCGCGACGTGCTGATCGAACCCATCAACACACGCGACATTCCGCGCTTCTTCCTCAACCGGCAAGACCATGCGCACGAGATCGTCGAGGCTGTCGGCGCGCCCAACCTCAAGGTCCAGATGGACCTCTACCACTGCCAGATCGTCGAAGGCGACGTGGCGATGAAGATCCGCAAGTACCTGCCCACCGGCCGCGTCGGCCACCTGCAGATCGCCGGCGTGCCCGAGCGCCACGAGCCCGACATCGGCGAGCAGAACTACCCCTATCTGTTCGACGTGATCGACGAGGTGTCGGCTCAGTGCGGCTGGCAGGGCTGGGTCGGCTGCGAGTACCGGCCCGCACGCGGCGCCGAGCCCGGCGGTACGTCGGCCGGCCTGGGCTGGCTGCGCGCCTGGCGGCAGCGCGCATGAAGCTCGAAGCGTTGCGCATTCCGGCGCCGCTGCGAGGCTTCGGCGCCGGCGACGCGCAGCTGTTCGACATCGTGCTGGCCGCCGGCAAGGTCGAATCGATCACGCCGAGCGCCGAGCAAAAGCACGCGCGCGGCACGCTGCTGAGCGCGCTGGTCGAGGCCCATGCCCACATCGACAAGAACTACACCGTGCAGGACGTGGGCGCCGCGCAGGGCAACCTGTTCGCGGCCATCGACCGCATGAACCGGCACCGCGACAGCTGGACCGGCGAGTCGCTGCGCCTGCGCATGGAGCGCGCGCTGCACGACGCATGGCAGTGCGGCACCCGCGCGCTGCGCACGCACCTCGACTGGGTGCAGGCCGAGCCGCCTGCAGCGCTGCCCGTGTTCGAAGCCCTGCGCGAGGAATGGCGCGGCCGTGTCGAGCTGCAGTTCGTTTCGCTCACGCCGCTCGATCTGTTCGCCGACCTCGCGGCCGGCGAGCGCATCGCGCGCGAGGTGAAGCGCGCGGGCGGCGTGCTGGGTGCGTTCGTCTACCGCAACGATGGCATCGTGCACAAGCTGGGGCGCGTGTTCGACCTGGCGCAGCAGCACGGGCTGGCACTCGACTTCCACGTGGACGAAGGGCTCGACGCCGAGGCCGGCGGCCTGCGCAGCATCGCGCAGCTGGTGCGCGCGCGTGACTTCAAGGGCAGCGTGGCCTGCGGCCATGCCTGCTCGCTGTCGGTGCAGGACGATGCGGTCGCCGGCGAAACCCTTGCGCTGTGCGCGGGCGCCGGGCTGCATCTCATCGCGCTGCCCACCACCAACCTCTACCTGCAGGGCGCATGGGACCGCACGCCGGTGCAGCGCGGCATCACGCGCATCCGCGAGGCGGCGGCACGGGGCTTGCGTGCGAGCCTGGCGACCGACAACGTGCAGGACGCCTTCTATCCCTACGGCAGCTACGACCTTCTGGAGACCTTCGGCCTCGGCGTGCAGGTGGCGCACCTGGCGCCCGCGGCCGACTGGCTCGACACCGTCACCGTGAACCCGGCGAAGGCGCTGGGGCTCGCGTGGGACGGGCGCATCGCACCGGGCTGCCCGGCGGACCTGCTGGTGCTGTCGGCCACCGACGAACACGAACTCATCGGCCCGCGCGGACGGCAACGCACCGTCATCCGCGCCGGCCGGATCATCGAGAAAAATCTGGAGAAAACCCAATGAGCATGGGCAAGCCAATGGCCAACTACGCCGCCGCCAAGCGCGTCGGCGATTTCGTCTTCATGAGCGGCGTGGTCGCGGTCGACCCGGCCACGCGCCGCGCCGTCGCCGGCTACGACGCCATTCCCGAAGAAGCGCGCACCGCGCTGCAGGGCGTGGGCTACGCCACCGGCCAGATGTCGGTCGACGTGTTCGAAGCACCCATCGTGGCGCAGAGCTGGTTCGTGCTGGAGCGCATCCGCCAGATCGCCGCCGAGCACGGCGGCACCATGGAAGACGTGGTGAAGCTGGTGCAGTACTTCCGCCACCTGCCGCACTACGCCTTCTACAACCGCGTGCGCGGCCTGTTCTATCCGGGCGAGCCGCCGGTGAGCACGGTGGTCGAGGTGTCGCGCTTCCTGCCGGGGGACGAGGTGCTGGTGGAAGTCGAAGCGACGATGTACCTGCCGCAGCGCGCGGCTACTTGACCCCCGCGCCCTTGAGCAGGAACTCGGTCACCTGCTCGATCAGGTAGCGCCGGTCTTTCTCGTCGCCCTGCTGCGCCACGTCGCGGTAGTAGGCGGCCTGCGTGGCGTGGTCGGCGTAGAACTGCGTCACGGCCCAGATGTGGAACAGCACCAGCATCGGGTCGGCCTTGTCCATCAGGCCCTGGTTCATCCAGTTCTGGATCACGGCGGCGGCCTGGTCGGTGCGGGCCTTGCTCGTGGTCATCATGTCGTTGATGACCGGCGCGCCGCGCATCATCTCGGCCGTGAAGATGCGCGAGCGCAGCGGATGGTCGAACGAGAACACCATCTTGCGGCGGATCAGGTCGCCCAGCACCTTGCGCGGGCCGAAGGCCTCGTCGCTGAAGCCGAACACCACGATCCAGTCGGTCAGGATGTCCTGCAGCACCTGCCGGTACAGCGCTTCCTTGCTCTCGATGTAGTAGTGCAGTTGCGCCTTCGACAGCCCCGCCTTGTCGGCGATGGCCTGGGTCGATGCGCCGGCGAGTCCTTCACTGGCGAAGACCTCGATGGCGGCCTGGTTGATGAGGCCGAGCACCTGCGTGTACTTGCGCGAGCGGCCGCGCGTGGCGGGAGCTTCGCTGTCGCCCTCGTCGGCAACGACGGGGGACGTGGTGGTGGTGGAAGCGCGCGCGTTCACAGCTGAAGCACCAGCTCCGTGCCCTTGGCGCGGGAGCAGCACAGCGCCACCTTGTGGCGGCGCTCGCTGCCGGTCAGGCAGAAGTCGCGGTGCTCGGCGCCTTCGCCGTCGCCCTCGACCACGCAGGTGCCGCACAAGCCCTGCTGGCACGACACCGGAATGTCGATGCCGACCTCGTGCAGCGCATCGACGGCGGTCTGGTCGGCCGCCACCGGCACGCTGATGCCGCGCCGCGCCAGCTTGAGCGTGAAGGGCAGGCCGGTGGTGGTGTTGGCGTCGGTGGGTGCGGCGAAGTATTCGGCGTGCAGCGCGTCTTCCGGCCAATGCGCGGCCGCGTCGCGCACTGCCTGCATGAAGCCGCCCGGTCCGCAGACGTAGAGATGCGTGCCCGGGGCGCGCTCGGCCAGCAGCGCGCGCAGGTCGATGCGCTGCGAAGCGTCTCCCTGGTCGAGGTGCAGCCGCAGATGCGGCGCCAGCGCGGGTGCGTGCAGCGCATCGGCGAACGCCAGGTGCTCCTCGCTGCGCGCGAACACGCACAGCGTGAAGCCGGCGCCGCGCGCCGCGAGCGCCTGCGCCATCGCCAGCAGCGGCGTCATGCCGATGCCGCCGGCCAGCAGCAGATGGTGCTTGGCTTCCTCGCGCAGCGGGAAGGTGTTGCGCGGGGCGCTGATCGGCAGCAGGTCGCCTTCGCGCACGCGCTCGTGCATCGAGGCCGAGCCGCCGCGGCTGCCGAGTTCGCGCTTCACGCCGATCACGTACGACGCCGCGTTGCCCGAAGGCGCCCGCGCCAGCGAGTACTGGCGCGAGAAGCCGCCCGGCATGTGCACGTCGATGTGCGCGCCGGCCTCGTAGGACGGCAGCGGCCGGCCCCACGGGTGGGCCAGCTCGAAGGCCAGGATTTCCGGCGTCTGCCGCGAGATGCGTTCGACGCGGACGGTGAGCGTGCGTTCGAGGCTCATGGTGCGGGCTCCCTATTCTTTCTGTTTGAAATGGCTCAGATGCTCTGCAGCTTGCGCGACACGCGTGCAATGAAATGGGTGCGGTCGTTCGCGGTCACTGCGTTCATGTCGTGCAGCTGCAGCCAGGTCACCTTGCAGCGCCATGCGAACAGCGCCCGCAGCGCACGCGTGAAGAGCCGCCGGCCCGGGTCGCCGATGAGCATCACGAACCAGCGCGGCGAGCCGCCGGTGGTCACCACCGTCAGCCGCCGGATGTGCCGCATGCCTGACTTCGCGAGCTGCCCCTTGCGCTCGGCCGGCAGGAAGGCCACGCCCGGCAGCCACACCCGCTCCAGCCAGCCCTTGAGCATGGACGGCGGCCCGTGGAACCAGGTGGGGTAGACGAACACCAGGTGCTCGGCCCACAGCAGCGCTTCGACGTGGGGTTTCACGCGTTCGCGGATCAGTTCGGGGTTGTCGAGATAGGCGATGCGCTCTTCGCGTGTCAGCGTCGGGTCGAAGCCCTCGGCGTACAGGTCGATGGCCTTGACGGGGTGCCGGGGTTCGAGCGCCTCGAGGGCGGTGCGGTAGAGCGCGTGGTTGAAGCTGTCAGGGTTCGGATGGCAATGGACGACCAGGGTTTTCATGGGAGGGCCGGTTCGCCTGTCGGCGAGACGGGGTCAGAGCCCAAGGAACAAAAGGCCGCGCAGTGCCTTATGGCAACCCAGGCGCCGGCATCTGACCCCGGCGCAAGCCCCGCGCGACCCACGGGAAAAAATCGGTGTGCTTACTTGCCGGTGAGCTTCTTGCGGACGTCGACACCGACGCCCTTGTTCACGAACTGCGTGGTCACGACCTTCGACAGGTCGACCTCGCCGGGCTTGTACAGGCCGGCCTTGACCATCTTGTCGTAGAAGTCCTTCACGCGGGCTTCGTCCATGGCGCCGATGCCCTTGGTGAGCGACTCGCCGCTGTCGACGATGCCCATCTTCTTCATCAGCTCGATGGAGCCCTGCAGCGAGGCGACGGGCGAGTCGGGGTTGGTCTTGGCGATGAGCTCGTTGGCGGCCTTGTTGTCGCCGTAGAGGTAGTTGTTCCAGCCGATGATCGAGGCCTCGACGAACTTGCGCACCGTCTCGGGCTTGTTCTTGACCATGTCGGCGCGTGTCTCGATGGTGGTCGAGTAGGTCGAGAAGCCGTTGTCGGCCAGCAGCTGCACCACGGGGTCGAAGCCGGCCTGGGCCTTGATCGACAGGGGCTCGGAGATCGCGTAGCCCTGCTGAATGGACTTCTTGTCGGCCAGGAACGGGCCGACGTTGAAGGTGTAGGGCTTGAGCTGCGAGTCCTTGAAGCCGTGCTCGGACTTCATCCATTGCCAGAAGCTGAACTGGCCGTCCTTGCCGATGAAGGCCACGGGTGCCTTGGCCATGTCCTTGAAGGTGTCGAAGCCCTGGCCCGGGTGGGCGAACATGGCCTGCGGGTCTTTCTGGAAGAAGGCCGCGACCACCACGGTGGGGACGCCGTTCTTCACGTTGTCGAAGGACTGCAGCAGGTTGCCGGTCATGAGGAAGTCGACCTTGCCGGCCGGCAGCATCGGCCGGTTGTTGACCATCGGGCCGCCCTGCATGATTTCGACGTCGAGGCCGTACTTCTTGTAGGTGCCGTCCACCAGCGCCTGGTAGAAGCCGCCGTGGCCGGCCTGCGCTTTCCAGTTGGTGGCGAACACCACTTTTTCCTGCGCCTGCACGGCGAAGGCGGCGGCCGCGAGGGCGATGCCGAGGGCAAGCGGACGGATTGTCAGAGCGGTAACGCGCATGGCAGTGGACTCCTGGGTTGAATGCGAGATGGGATTTTCGTGTCGGTCGAGTTTTTTCGGGGCGCGTGCGCAGGTCGTCGGGTACTCCCCTCCGCGAATGTCCCCCGGCCTGCGGCCTCCTCCTTTATTTCGCTGCGGGGAGCACCCGACGCCCTGTGCACAGGGCACGCTGCCGGTGCGCGGCCGATCAACGACTGCTCTGTCCAACGATCACGGCGAACAGGAAGAGAAGGTTTCATTTCAGCGCTCGACAGCCATGCCGGCAGTCCAGCCGCGCGTCTTGCCAGGGTTCATCAACCCCATCGGATCGCTGCGCTTCTTGAACTCGATCTGCTGCGTGTCGATGGTCTTCATGCCGCCGTCCTCGATGGTCACGACGTGCGGGTTGAAGATCTTGCAGCCGCCCTGCGACTCGATCTCGCGGATCAGCTCGTACTGATGGGCCTCGCCCTTCCAGCGCACCAGCAGGATGCCGAAGGTGCCGCATTCGCCGTTGGCGCGTGCGAAGTCCTGGTGCTGCAACACGTCGTCGCCGAAGATTTGCAGATGGCGCTCGACCACCGACGGGTCGAAAGGCTGGGCGTAAGCCACCTGCAGGTAAGTCCAGCCGCGGTCGGCCTTCAGCGCTTGCAGCGTCGTGTGGTTGAACGCGCATTCGTAGGCGGGCGGCAGGCCGTCGGCCAGCAGCTCGGCCTCGGTGCCGGCCACGGAAATCGTGCCGCCGTGCGCTTCGGCGAGCGCGCGGAAGTCCGCCATCGAATCGGGCGAGACCATGGTGAACACCGCATGCCGGTCCGGCGGAAAACGGTCGCGCATGGCCGTGTAGTAAGGCGAGAAGCGCGCCTCCACCGTGGACAGCAGGAAGATGTCGAGCGAGGGCGCCTGCGCCGCGATGCCGAAGTCGAGCGCGCCGCGATAGCTGTCGAACAGCACCGTGCAGTGCACCCATTCGACGGCCGGGCTCAGCGCCACTTCGACGTCCAGGATCACGCCGTTGGTGCCGTAGGCATGGTGCACCTGCTGGATCTCGTCGTCGTGCAGCTCGATGACGCGCGGCTCGCGCTCCACAGTCATCACCCGTGCGCGCAGCAGGTTGCCGGGGTCGCGCAGGATGCCGTGGCGGAACGAGCCGATGCCGCCGAAGCCGCCCGCGATGAAGCCGCCGATGGAAGCCACATGCCAGGTCGACGGCCACATGCGCAGCGCCTGGCCAGTCTCGCGCGCGGCGAGGTCGATGTCGTGCATGCGCGCACCGGCTTCCACGCGCATGCGGCCTTCACCGATGTCGAGCACGCGGCACATCTGGGTCACGTCGAGCACGATGCCGCCCTCGAGCGGCACGCACTGGCCGTAGTTGCCGGTGCCGCCGGCGCGCACGGTCAGCGGCAGTTTCCACTTCGCGGCTACGGCCGCGGCCTGGCGCACGTCGTCTTCCGTGCTGACCTTGACCACGAGGTCGGCCACGCAGCCCGCGAGTTGCTCGGTGAGGATGGGGCTGTACCAGTAGAAGTCTTTCGACAGCTGCTTGCGCTGGGCCGGCGCGGTGATCACGTTGAGGCCGCGCAGGTCGGCGCGCACCGCGTCCCAGTCGACGGCGGGCACCGGCGTCCTACCTTTCACGGCGCATCTCGCTTTCATGCCAATGGCCCAGCACCAGGCGCGACAGGGCTGCAAACACGATGAAGATCACGATGCCGAGCAACGACACCAGCAGCAGCGCCGCGAACATCATCGGGATCTCGGTGCGGAAGCTCGATTCGAGGATGCGCGAGGCCAGGCCCGTTTCCTTGCCGGCCGTGCCGGCTGTGAACTCGGCCACCACCGCGCCGATCAGGCTCAGGCCGCCCGCGATCTTCAGGCCCGCCATGAAGTACGGCAGCGCGCTGGGCGCGAGCAGGTAGCGGAAGGTCTGCCACGGCGAGGCCTTGTAGAGCTGGAACAGGTCGCGCAGGTTGCTGTCGGCGCTCTTCAGGCCGATGACGGTGTTCGACAGGATCGGGAAGAAGGCCACGATCCAGGCGCACAGCAAGAGCGCCGCCGTGGTGCTCGACACATAGATGAGGATCAGCGGCGCGATCGCGATGATCGGCGTCACCTGCAGGATCACCGCGATCGGGAACAGCCCGATCTCCACCCACTTGAACAGCGCGAACGCAATCGCCAGCAGCACGCCGCCGACGATGGCCGCCGTGAGCGCGAGCAGCGTGAGCTTGACCGTGAACCACAGCGCGCTGGAGAGCGATTCCCAGTTGTCGAACAGCGTGCGCAGGATGAGCGAGGGCGCGGGCAGGATGTAGTGCGGGATGTTGTTGGCGCGCACCGTCCATTCCCAGATCAGCAGCAGCGCCAGGACGATGCCGGCGGGCACGACGATGCGCAGCAGCGACTCGCGGCGGCGCAGCTTGTCTTCATGTGCGCGCAGCATGTCGGCGGACGGGGTGGCTTCGGTCGTGTCCATGGGCATCACGGGTTCAATGGTCGATGTCGAGGCCATGGAGCGCTCCGTGCAGGGATTGGGATACGGCCGTGCAATGCGCGTTGTAGCGGCTCGAGGTGCGGAACTCCTCGCCGCGCGGGTACGGCTCGTCGATGCGGATCTCGTCGATCACCCGGCCCGGGCGCGCCGCCATCACCACGATGCGGTTCGACAGGTACACCGACTCGTACACGCTGTGCGTGACGAACACGATCGAGAAGCGGTGCTCGCGCCAGATGGCCAGCAGGTCGTTGTTGAGCTTGATGCGCGTCATCTCGTCGAGCGCGGCAAAGGGCTCGTCCATGAGCAGCAGGCGCGGGTGCGTGACGAGTGCGCGCGCGATCGACACGCGCATCTTCATGCCGCCCGACAGCTCGCGCGGGTACACGTCGGCAAAGCGCGAGAGGCCCACCAGCTCCAGCACCTGCTGCACCACCGGCGCGGCGGCGTCGCGGCTGGTGCCGGCGAGCTTGAGCGGCAGCCAGACGTTGTCGAACACCTTGGCCCAGGGCATGAGCGTGGGTTCCTGGAACACGAAGCCCAGGTCGCGGTCGCTCTGTGTCTTGCCGGTGTTGGCGCCCGACCAGGTCATTTCGCCCGAGCTCAGGCGAGTGAGCCCGGCGACCAGCCGCAGCGCGGTGCTCTTGCCGCACCCCGAGGGGCCTAGGAAGCTGATGAAGTCGTGCTCGCCGATGTCGAGCGACATGCCCTGCAATGCGAGCGTGCCGTTGGCAAAACGCTTGCCCACATTGCGCAGGCTGACCAGGGGTGGGGTCCGGGTGCTGTCCATGGCGTGCGAGCCTAGCGCCAGGCCGGCACGTTGGCCAGGCGGGAAAGCGGGAAGCGGTCGACCTCGTGCAGCAGCTCGACGAAGCGGCGGCCCACGTGGTCGAGCACCGCCGCGCCCTTCTCGGCCGTGGCAAGCGTGGCGTCGCCGGCGGCGCCCGCGGGGTTGATGTCGTGCATCTGCCAGCCGAGCTTGCCGCTGGGGGTGATCGAGAGGAACTTGTTCTCGGCGGCCAGCTGCTCGGTCATGGAGCCGAAGTTCTGGAACTGGTCGCGGCGCACGTAGTCCGGCGTCAGGTGCAGCATGACCGAGCTTTCGAGGTCGCCGGCATGGATGCCGTGCTTGCCCTCGTGCGCGGTGAACAGGCCCTCGGGCAGGCCCAGCATGTACCAGTTGGCGGCCACGACCATCATGTCGTGCTCCTCGCGCAGGTCGCGCGCCACGATGTCCATGACGCTCATCTGCCCGCCGTGGCTGTTGTAGAGCACCAGCTTGCGCACCCCGGCCTTGGCGACGCAGGCGCCGATGTCTTTCCACAGCGAGATCAGCGTGTTGGCCGACACGGTGAGCGTGCCGGGGTAGCGCGAATGCTCGTTGCTCTTGCCATAGGGCACGGTGGGCAAGAAGAGCACCGGCAGGTCGTCGGGCAGGTGGGGCAGCGTGGCGCGCACCATGCCGTCGATGGTGGCCGTGTCGGTCGACATCGGCAGGTGAGGGCCGTGCTGTTCGGTGGCGCCGACCGGCAGCACGGCGATGAGCCGTTCACGGTCGAGGCGGGAGAACTCTTCGCTGGTCAGGTCGGACCAGAAACGGCTGCGCAGTGGAGGCGGATTCATCGGGGGTGTACCTCGTGACGCCGGAGTTGGCGTTGGCTTAAATTATCCATACGGTCAAAAAAGACTGGCTATCCGTGGATACCCGGCGATTTTTTCACATGCAAGCCGCATGCCATCAAATTCACCCGTATGGTCAAAATTTGATCCGCCGGGCGTCCGGCCTCAGCGCCGCACGATGTAGCGCGTGATGACCGGCCCCGCCTCGCCGATGTGGAACGCCAGCCGGCGTTCGCGCAGCGCCATGTCCGAGGCGGTGGCGCGATTGAAGCGGCGCAGGTGGTCGGTCCACGAGTCGTCGACGATCTGCTCCACATAGCGCTCCGGCTGCGCGATGTCATGCAGAAGTTCCCATCCGATGGCGCCCTGGCTCAGGCGCGCGCGGCGCGTCTGCTGCATCACGAGGTGGAAGGCGGCGGCGCGGGCGGGTTCGATGATGTATTCGACCGTGATCACCACCCGGCCTTCTTCCTGCGGCGCCTCGGCCGGCGGGCCGGCGGCCCAGCCGGCTTCGGCGGGGCTGGTGTCGTCCTCGCCGCTCACGTCGGTCACCCAGCGCAGGGCCAGAAGCATCATCAGCGTGCCGCTGATGGCGCCGATGACCAGGCTCAGCTGCAGCGTCGTGACCGTGGCTACCTGCCCCCAGATGGCCGCGCCGATCGCGCTCGCCCCCATGATCGCCATCTGGTACATCGACATGCCGCGCGCGCGCACCCAGTCGGGCAGCGCGAGCTGGGCCGACACCGAGAGCGAATTGGCCACCGTGATCCAGGCCATGCCGCCGAAGAACATCGCCGGCACCGCCACCCAGGCGTTGGGCGCGAAGGCCATCACCGCCGTGGCGCCCGACTGCAGCAGCGTGCCGCGCAGCACCAGCTGGTCGCGCCCCAGCGCCTGCCGCAGCCGCGGCAGGAACAGCACCGCGATGATCGCGCCCGACCCCATGGCCGCCAGCAGCAGCGTGAAGGTGCCGGCGCCGCCGCCCTGCAGGTTGCGCGCCAGCAGCGGCAGCAGGGCCAGCAGCGCGGTGGAGTGGAAGAAGAAGATCGACACGCGCACCAGCACCGCCCGCATGCGCTGCGACTGCCGCACGAACTGCACGCCCACGCGCATCGCGCCGATGAGCTTTTCGCGGCCCAGCGGATTGGGTGTGTGCGCACGCCGCCAGCGCAGCACCACGAAGCCCGATGCCACCGACAGCACCGCATTGAGCGCGAACACCCACACGGTGCCGGCGCTGGCGATCAGCACGCCGGCGGTGAGCGGGCCGACGATGCGCGATGCGTTCATGGCGATGCCGTTGAGCCCCAGCGCGGCCGGCAGCTGCGGCCGGGGTACCAGCTCGGGCACGATGGCCGCGAACACCGGCCAGCGCAGGGCCAGCCCGATGCCGTTGGCGAAGGTGAGCGCCAGCAGCAGCGGCGCGGTCATCAGGTCGAGCGCCAGTGCAGCGCACAGCACGATGGCCGTGCCGGCCAGCCAGAACTGCGTGGCCACCAGCCAGCGCCTGCGGTCGAGGATGTCGGCGAGCGCGCCGCTGGGCAGGCCCAGCAGGAACACCGGCAGCGTGGAGGCCGACTGCACCAGCGCCACCCAGATCGGCGAGGAGGTGAGCGACGTCATCATCCACGCCGCGGCCACATCGTTCATCCACATGCAGATGTTGGCGATGAGCCAGGTGCTCCACAGCATGCGGAACACGGGGAGCTTCAGGGGCTCGAGGGCGGCGAGCTTCGAGGGCTGCGGCCGCTTGGGCGGGATCGGTGTCTCTTCGGGGGATATGGGTGGCATGTGGCCCTATTTTGGCCCCGGCCGCAACGGCGTGAGATATCTCGTCATACCGGGAACACCGAGGAACCGGCTTTGCCGGGTCTCAGGTGTTGCCCCCTGCAAGGGGGGTTGGCGCAGCGACACGAAGTGCGCGAAGCCTGGGGGTGTGCCTATGCCCTGTCGCTGCGAGCCAGGCGGATTTCCAGGCGGCGCAGCATCGTCGTGAGCACCAGCGTCATCACCCAGTAGATGACCGAGATCGCAAGGTACGGCTCCCAGTAGCGCGCATAGGCGCCAGCCACGGTGCGGGCGGCGTAGGCCAGCTCGGCCAGGCCGATGGCGGACACCAGCGAGGTGTCTTTCAGCAGCGCGATCGCGTTGTTGCCCAGCGGCGGCAGCATGCGGCGGAAGGCCTGCGGCAGCACCACGTAGCGCATCACCTGCGCGGGCGAGAAGCCGAGCGAGCGGCCGGCGTCGAACTGCCCGCGCGAGATCGACTGGATGCCGGCGCGGAATACCTCGGAGATGTAGGCCGCCGAGTTGAGCGTGAGCGCCACGACGCCGGAGATGAGCGCGCCGTGCTCCTGCTTGAGCGTGCGTGCGAGTTCGCCGTCGATCAGGATGCCCGAGGTCGGGTGGATGAACACCGGCATCACCGCGAAGTGGATCAGCAGGATCTGCACGAACAGCGGCGTGCCGCGAAAGAAGCTCACGTACACCGTGGCGGGCCAGCGCAGGAAGAAGCGCGCGACCCAGGTCCAGGGCGCGTGGCGCGGCTGCGCCAGGCGCGCGAGCGCCAGGCACAGGCCCCAGCTGGAGCCCAGCAGCACGCAGACCACGGTCATGCGCAGCGTCATCCAGGCGCCTTGCCAGAACAGGTCTTTGTATTCGACCAGGATGTCCCAGCGGAACCATCCAAAAAGCAGCACTGGTTGTTCCATCCCTAGCTCCTCAAACTCTCAATCAACGAAAAACGAAACGGCCGCTGGAAGGCGGCCGTATTCAATGAAATGCCGTGCGGCTCAGCGCACGTTCGGGTCCTTGTTGAACCACTTCTTGTAGATGGTCACGTAGCTGCCGTCGGCGCGAATCGCGGCCAGGCCGGCGGTGAGCTTGTCGAGCAGCGGCTTGTCGCCCTTCTTCACGACGATGCCGAAGCCTTCTTCGGGGAAGGACTTGTCGTCGATGGTCTTCAGCTCGGGGTTCTGCGCCACGCGGTAGGCGATGACGCCGTTGTCGCCCATGGCCGCATCGACGCCGCCGCCGGCCAGCTCCGAAATGATGAGCGGCGTGCTCTCGAAGCGGCGGATGTCGGGGCTGGTCTTGCCGAACTCGCGCGAGGCGATGTCGTCGGCGGTGGAGGCGCTCACCACGGCGATCTTCTTGCCGGCAAGGTCCTTCAACGAGGCGACCTTGCTGTTCTTCGGCAGCGCGATCAGCTGGCGGGCCGCGAAGTAGGGCGGCGTGAAGTCGTAGCTCTGCTTGCGCTTCTCGTTGATGGTCACGCCCGAGATCACGAGGTCGACGTCGCCGTTGTTCAGCGCGCCGAAGATGCCGGTGAAAGGCGTGTTGACGACCTTGATCTTCAGGCCCTGCTGCTTGGCGATGGCATTGATGATGTCGATGTCGAAGCCGACGATCTGCTTGTCCTTGTTCTCGAAGGCGAACGGCGCGTAGGTGGCGCTGGAGGCCACCGTGAGTTCGCGGTTCTGCGCCTGGGCGCCGAAGGCGAGCGTGGCGGCGGCAAGGCCGAGGGCCAGGGCGCGGCGGATGGGGTTCATTGAGGGTCCTCGTTTCCGCGGTTGGCGGGGTATGGTGGGCGACGATTTTAGGCGGCCGCCAGGCCGCGCCACGGCGCGATCAGCGCCCGAACAGGACGTACAGCACCACCAGGGCCGCCACGACGGCGCCGATCATCTTCCAGCGGGCGGGAACGAGGCCGGGCGAGGTGTTGACGGAAATCGTGGTCTTGGAGAAATACGCCGAGGTGGAAGAGGTCGAGGAAGACGCTGAGCTCGAAGTCGACGTGGCGAACGACGTCGCCGTGCGCGAAGGCTTTCTGGCCTGTGCGACGCGGGCCGCCGCGTCGGCGACGATGTCGGCGTGTCCTGCGCGCCCGGCCAGCGCCGCCAGGTCGTCGTCGCTCAGGGCGCCCGATCCGAGCACTGTCCAGGCGAGCGTCGCGGGCAGCGAATCGGGCGCGGCCCAGGCTGCCTGGTGCGTGGGCAGCATCGCGAGGCTGTGCGCATGCTGCACCGCGTCGACGAGCCCGAGGGCGAGCAACCGGTCGAGCGCGTCGGCGCTCACGCCGTCCTGCAAGCGGCGCTCCCGCAGGCGCAGCTGGAACTGCGCCCACGGCGGCAGCGGCAGCTCGCTGCTCACCAGGCCGGTCGCTTCCGACACGATCGCCTGCGCTTCGTTTGCGCGGCCGGCGGCCGCGCGGGCGGGCAGGTCGGCCAGCTGCGCGGTCGAGACGATCTCGCGCGCCACCACCCAGGCCAGGGCTTCGGCGGGCGT
The DNA here is from genome assembly GCF_965279555.1 of Variovorax sp. Taxonomy (NCBI): domain Bacteria; kingdom Pseudomonadati; phylum Pseudomonadota; class Betaproteobacteria; order Burkholderiales; family Comamonadaceae; genus Variovorax; species Variovorax sp. Next base: position 5,422,526 of record NZ_OZ257247.1, read on the forward strand.
GCGCAGCGTGACCACGCCGAGCTCGGGGTCGCTGGCGGCGGCCGTGTGTTCGGCGTCGGTCAGCAAGCGCATTTCATGCAGCCAGGACAGTGCCCGGTGGCCGGTGTCGGAATTCATGGAGCAGCCCTTCCTCTTCGTTGTGATCGGCGCATGCTCGCACACCGCCGCGCGGCTACTTGCCCCGGGCGGCCAGGTGCCCCAGCGGCAGCGCGCTGCTGGCCTTCACCTCGCCCAGCGAGAAGCTGGTGTGCAGGTCTTTCACGTTCGGCAGGTTCATCAGGTGCTGGCGCGCGAAGGCCGAGAAGCTGTCCAGGTCCTGCGCCACCACCTGCAGCTCGAAGGTGCCGGTGCCGCTGATGTAGTGGCAGGCCACCACGTCGGGCAGCTTGCGGATGGCGTCTTCCAGCTTGCGGGTGGCCTCGTGGGTCACGCGCTCGGTGTCCACGCGCACGAAAGCGAGCACGCCCAGCCCTATCTTGTGGCGGTCGATCTCGGCGTGGTAGCCCTTGATGAAGCCGGCTTCCTCGAGCGCCCGCACCCGGCGCCAGCAGGGCGCGGCCGAGAGACCCACGCGCTGCGCAAGCTCGGCGTTCGTGAGGCGTCCGTCGGCCTGCAGTTCTTGCAGGATTGCAAGGTCGAACTTGTCAATGCTTTCCATGGAGTCGAATCTTAAGCAAGATTCTTTCTGGAACAGGGTTTTTCAGGGCAAAGAACGCAAACACCTGTCGCGGACCCCGGCATACACTTTGCATGATCATGGGCTCGTGCCCTACCCGGGCGAAGACCCACAGCAATCAGCCAGGCCCACAAGGCCCTGCCATACGGAGACAGACAACATGAATGCACCGCTGCCCGCGCACATTCGCAAGGCCCTGGAAACGGTCACGCTCGACGACAAATACTCGCTCGACTACGGCCGGGCCTTCATGAGCGGCGTCCAGGCCCTCGTCAAGCTGCCCATGCTGCAGCGCCTGCGCGACCAGCAGGCCGGCAAGAACACCGCCGGCTTCATCAGCGGCTACCGCGGCTCCCCGCTCGGCGGCTACGACCAGGCCCTGTGGAAGGCCAGCAAGTTCCTGAAGGAACAGAACATCGTCTTCCAGCCCGGCGTGAACGAAGAACTGGCCGCCACCGCGCTATGGGGCACGCAGCAACTGGGCTTCTCCCCGCAGGGCACCAACAAGTTCGACGGCGTCTTCGGCATCTGGTACGGCAAGGGCCCGGGCGTGGACCGCTGCTCAGACGTCTTCAAGCACGCCAACATGGCCGGCACCACCGAGTTCGGCGGCGTCATCGCGGTGGCGGGCGACGACCACATCTCCAAGAGCAGCACGGCCGCGCACCAGAGCGACCACATCTTCAAGGCCTGCGGCACGCCGGTGTTCTTTCCGGCGAACGTGCAGGAAATCCTCGACCTGGGCATCCACGCCTTCGCGCTGAGCCGTTTCTCGGGCGTGTGGTCGGGCATGAAGACGATCCAGGAGATCGTCGAGTCGAGCGCCACGGCCATGATCGACCCCGAGCGCGTCGAGATCGTCATTCCCACCGACTTCGAGATGCCGCCCGGCGGCCTGCACATCCGCTGGCCCGACCATGCGCTGGAGCAGGAAGCCCGGCTCATGCACTACAAGTGGTACGCCGCGCTGGCCTACATCCGCGCCAACCGGCTGAACCACAACGTCATTCAAGGTCCGAACGACCGCTTCGGCATCATGGCCAGCGGCAAGGCCTTCAACGACACGCGCCAGGCGCTGATCGACCTGGGCCTGGACGACGCGGCCTGCCGCCAGCTGGGCATCCGGCTGCACAAGGTGGGCGTGGTGTGGCCGCTGGAAGCGCAGCTCACGCGCGAGTTCGCCACCGGCCTGCAGGAGATCCTGGTGGTCGAGGAAAAGCGCCAGGTCATCGAGTACCAGCTCAAGGAAGAGCTCTACAACTGGCGCCCCGACGTGCGGCCCAACGTGGTCGGCAAGTTCGACGAGGGCGAAGTGCATGCGGCCGAGGGCTACTCCGGCGGCGAATGGTCGATGCCCAACCCGACCGCGCACACCCTGCTGCGCGCCAACGCCGACCTGAACCCCGCCATGATCGCCAAGGCCATCGCCGGGCGGCTGCGCAAGACCGGCCTGCTGGCCGCCGCCGGCGCCGACATGGCCGCACGCATCGACGCCCAGCTCGCCATCCTCGAGGCCAAGGAGCGCTCGATGGTGGTGCAGCAGGCCTCCACCAGCGTGGTCGACGCTACCCGCCAGCCCTGGTTCTGCTCTGGCTGCCCGCACAACACCAGCACCGTGGTGCCCGAAGGCTCGCGCGCGATGGGCGGCATCGGCTGCCACTTCATGGCGACCTGGATGGACCGCTCCACCATCGGCTTCACGCAGATGGGCGGCGAGGGCGTGCCGTGGGTGGGCCAGCAGCCCTTCACCACCGACCAGCACATCTTCGCGAACCTGGGTGACGGCACGTACTTCCACAGCGGCCTGCTCGCCATCCGCCAGAGCATCGCGGCCGGCGTGAACATCACCTACAAAATCCTCTACAACGACGCGGTCGCCATGACCGGCGGCCAGCAGGTCGGCGAGCGGCCCGAAGGCCACTCGGTGCTGCAGATCGCCGAGAGCCTGCATGCCGAGGGCGCGGTGAAGGTCGTGATCGTGACCGACGAGCCCGAGAAGTACGAGGGCGTGAACATCCCCGGCGACCATGTGCAGGTCAAGCACCGCGACCTGCTGGACGACATCCAGCGCGAGTTCCGCAAGATCCCCGGCACCACGGCCATCATCTACGACCAGACCTGCGCCACCGAGAAGCGCCGCCGCCGCAAGCGGGGTACCGCCGTCGATCCGGCCAAGCGCGTGGTCATCAACGAGCTGGTGTGCGAGGGCTGCGGCGACTGCAGCGTGCAGAGCAACTGCCTGAGCGTGGAGCCGCTGGAAACCGAATTCGGCCGCAAGCGCACCATCAACCAGAGCAGCTGCAACAAGGACATGAGCTGCCTGAAGGGCTTCTGCCCCAGCTTCGTGACGGTCGAAGGCGGCCAGCTCAAGAAGAAGGGCAAGAACAAGGCGGCCACGCCGGCCGAGTTCGGCCTGCTGCCCGAGCCCGCGATTCCGTCGCTGGCGGGCGGCAAGGTCTGGGGCGTGGTGGTGGCGGGCGTCGGCGGCACCGGCGTGATCACCATCGGCCAGCTGCTGGGCATGGCCGCGCACATCGAGGCCAAGGGCATCGTCACGCAGGACGCGGCCGGTCTCGCGCAAAAGGGCGGCGCCACCTGGAGCCACGTGCTCATCGGCGACACGCAGGACGACATCCGCACCACGCGCGTCGGCACCGCGGCGGCCGACCTGATCCTGGCCTGCGACCCGCTGGTCACGGTCAACGGCGAAACCATGGCGCGCATGCGCGAAGGGCGCACGCACGTGGCGCTCAACAGCCACAGCTCGCCCACCGCCGCCTTCGTGCGCAACGCCAACTGGCAGAACCCCGAAGACGCCTGCGCCGCCGAGATCGCGCGCGCCGTGGGCATCGACGCCATGGGCACCTTCGACGCCGATGCCGCCGCCACCACGCTGATGGGCGACAGCATCTACGTCAACCCGATGATCCTGGGCTACGCCTGGCAGAAGGGCTGGATCCCGCTGGAGCACGAGTCGCTCATGCGCGCCATCGAGCTGAACGCCGTGGCCGTCGAGAACAACAAGACGGCCTTCGAGTGGGGCCGCCAGGCGGCCGTGCGGCCCGAGGAGCTGCAAAAGCGCGTGCGCCCCGGCCAGATCATCGAATTCAAGAAGCGCGAATCGGTCGAGAGCCTGGTGGCGCGCCGCGTGGAATTCCTGACCGGCTACCAGAACGCCGCCTACGCCGACGAATACAAGCAGTTCGTGGGCAAGGTGCAGCGGGCCGAGGCGGCCGTCGGCAAGAGCTCGGCGCTGGCCGAGGCGGTCGCGCGCTACCTGTTCAAGCTGATGGCGTACAAGGACGAATACGAAGTCGCCCGCCTGCACACCGACCGTGCGTTCCTCGACCGCGTCGAAGGCATGTTCGAGGGCGACTTCAAGCTCAACTACCACCTGGCGCCGCCGCTCATCGCCAAAAAGAACAGCAAGGGCCAGCTGCAGAAGCAGAAGTTCGGCCCCTGGATGCTGACCGGCTTCAAGCTGCTCGCGAAGCTCAAGGGCGTGCGCGGCACGGCGCTCGACATCTTCGGGCGCACCGAAGAGCGCAAGACCGAGCGCGCGCTGATCGGCGAGTACCGCGCCAGCATCGAGGAAGTGATCGGCGCGCTGCGGGCCGACAACCACGCGCTGGCGCTCGAAATTGCCGGCCTGCCGGAGCAGATCCGCGGCTACGGCCACGTCAAGGAGCGCAACCTCGCGGCCGCCCGCACCCGCTGGAACGAGCTGATGGCCAAGTGGCGCAATCCGCAGGCGCAGCGCGCGGCGGCCTGATTTTTCGAAGCGATCTCCCCGCAAAGAGCGCCCGATGGGCGCTCTTTGCTATTTAAAAGATAGCGCCCGGCAGGCGGGCCGGATGGCCGGAAAGCCCTCCCCGCCGCGCCGGATAAGCCCGTGGAACGGCCATCCGCGCCGAATACAATGCCCGGTGCTGTGCGCGGCCAAGCCCCGCCGAGCTTTGACTTGCGGCCCCAACTCCGTTCGTGGCCGCGAAGCCATGAGAAGAGTCGGGACCGGCCCGCCTTCCTCTCGTTTTCTCTTCCCTCTGCTGGAGACTCTCTTGTTCATTTCCTCTGCTTTCGCCCAGACCGCGCCCGCTGCAGCCGGCGGCGGTGACATGTTGTCCTCGCTCGGCAGCATGCTGCCCCTGGTGCTGATGTTCGTGGTGCTGTATTTCGTCATGATCCGCCCGCAAATGAAGCGCCAGAAAGAAGCGCGCGCCATGATCGAGGCGCTGGCCAAGGGCGACGAAGTCGCCACCGCCGGCGGCGTGCTCGGCAAGATCACCTCGCTGAACGACCAGTACCTGGGCCTCGAGATCGCCAACGGCATCGAGATCAAGATCCAGCGCAGCGCCGTGGTGCAGGTTCTGCCCAAGGGCGCCGTCAAATAAAAGCGTGAGCTGAACCTTGCGCTTCGCGGCGCAGGGCCCCAAGTCACGCGGTGTTCCATCTCTGAAAAGCTTGCGAAAAGCGCCCGCTCATGAACCGCTACCCGGTCTGGAAGTACACGATCATCGTGATCGTGCTGCTCGTGGGGCTCATCTACGCCCTGCCCAATTTCTTCGGTGAGGCGCCTGCGGTGCAGGTGTCGGCGGCCAAGACGGTCGTCAAGGTCGACGCCTCCACCCAGACCCGGGTCGAGGAGGCGCTCAAGGCCGCAGGCCTGACGCCCGACCTGATCACCCTGGACGGCACCTCGCTGCGTGCCCGCTTCGCTACCCCCGACGACCAGCTCAAGGCGCGCGACGTGTTGCAGCGCGCGCTGGTGCCCGACGCGAACGATCCGCCCTACACGGTGGCGCTCAACCTGGTGTCGCGCTCGCCCAAGTGGCTGACCGCGCTGCATGCCTTCCCCATGTACCTGGGCCTCGACCTGCGCGGCGGCGTCGACTTCCTGCTGCAGGTGGACATGAAGGGCGCGATCGACAAGAAGGCCGAGTCCTTCGCCAGCGACCTGCGCACCACCTTCCGCGACAAGAGCATCCGCGGCACCGCGGTCAGCCGCAACGGCCAGACCGTCGAGGTGACCTTCCGCGACGCGGCCTCGCTCGACGCGGCCAAGCGCATCATCCAGGACCAGTTCCAGGACCTCTCCACCACCGACAGCCAGGACGGCAGCAACTGGCGCCTCGTGGCCACCATCAAGCCCGAAGCCGCGCGCCGCATGCAGGACGCCGCGCTCAAGCAGAACATCACCACGCTGCACAACCGGATCAACGAACTCGGCGTGGCCGAGCCCGTGATCCAGCAGCAGGGCCTGGACCGCATCGTCGTGCAGCTGCCCGGCGTGCAGGACACCGCCAAGGCCAAGGAAATCCTGGGCCGCACCGCCACGCTCGAAATGCGCATGGTGGACGAAAGCGCCGAGGGCCGCGCCGCCGAGCTGAGCGGCGGCCCCGTGCCCTTCGGCTCCGAGAAATTCCTCGACCGCCAGGGCCGGCCCGTGATCGTGAAGAAGCAGGTGCTCGTCACCGGCGAGAACCTCACCGACGCCCAACCCGGCTTCGACCAGCAGAGCAACCAGCCCAAGGTCGACCTGACCATGGACGCCAAGGGCGGGCGCATCATGCGCGACGTCAGCCGCGAGAACTACAAGAAGCGCATGGCCATGCTGATCTTCGAGAAGGGCAAGGGCGAAGTGCTCACCGCCCCGTCGATCAACGGCGAACTCGGCAACCGCTTCCAGGTCTCGGGCTCCATGACCGTGGTCGAGGCCAACGACCTCGCGCTGCTGCTGCGCGCCGGCTCGCTGGCCGCGCCCATGGAAATCATCCAGGAACGCACCATCGGCCCGAGCCTGGGCGCCGACAACATCGAGAAGGGCTTCAAGAGCGTGATGTACGGCTTCCTGGCGATCATGGTCTTCATGTGCCTGTACTACGCACTGTTCGGCCTGTTCTCCTCGATCGCGCTGGCCGTCAACCTGATGCTGCTGGTGGCCATCCTCTCGATGCTGCAGGCCACGCTCACGCTGCCCGGCATCGCGGCCATGGCCCTGGCCATCGGCGTGGCCATCGACTCCAACGTGCTGATCAACGAACGCGTGCGCGAAGAGCTGCGCAACGGGGCTTCGCCGCAGGCGGCCATCCATGCCGGCTACGAACGCGCCTGGGGCACCATCCTGGACTCCAACGTGACCACGCTGATCGCGGGTATCGCGCTGCTGGCCTTCGGCTCCGGGCCGGTGCGCGGCTTCGCGGTGGTGCACTGCATCGGCATCGTCACCTCGATGTTCTCCGCCGTGTTCTTCTCGCGCGGCCTCGTGAACTTCTGGTACGGCCAGAAGAAGAAGCTCAAGACGGTGTCCATCGGCACGGTCTGGCGCCCCGCAACCGACGGCTCGGCCGTGGCAACCAAGTAAAGGGCGAGGACAAGCGTCATGGAATTCTTCCGCATCCACAGGACCATTCCGTTCATGCGCCACGCGGTGGTGCTGAACATCGTCTCCGTCGTCACCTTCGCGCTGGCGGTGTTCTTCCTGTTCCACCGCGGGCTGCACCTGTCGGTGGAGTTCACGGGCGGCACGGTGATGGAGGTCGCGTACAAGCAGTCGGCCGACATCGGCAAGGTGCGCGACGCCATCGGCAAGCTCGGCTACCCGGATGTCCAGGTGCAGAGCTACGGCTCCTCCGAAAACATCCAGATCCGCCTGCCGGCCCAGAAGGGCATGAGCTCCGACCAGCAGAGCGCACAGGTCATGCAGGCGCTGAAGTCGGTCGACGAGTCGGCCACGCAGCGCGGCATCGAGGTCGTCGGACCGCAGGTCGGCGAAGAGCTGACCACCAACGGCCTCAAGGCCCTGGGCATGGTGGTCGTGGGCATCATGATCTACCTGGCGTTCCGCTTCGAATGGAAGTTCGCGCTGGCTACCGTGCTGGCCAACCTGCACGACGTGGTGATCATCCTGGGCTTCTTCGCCTTCTTCCAGTGGGAGTTCTCGCTGGCGGTGCTGGCGGCGGTGCTGGCGGTGCTGGGCTACTCGGTGAACGAATCGGTCGTTATCTTCGACCGGATCCGCGAGAACTTCCGCCGCTACCGCAAGATGTCGACCACCGAGATCATCGACAACGCGATCACCTCGACCATCAGCCGCACCATCATCACCCACGGCTCCACCCAGCTGGTGGTGCTGTCGATGTTCTTCTTCGGCGGCCCGACCCTGCATTACTTCGCCCTGGCGCTGACCATCGGCATCTGCTTCGGCATCTACTCGTCGGCCTTCGTGGCGGCGGCAATCGCCATGTGGCTCGGCGTGAAGCGCGAAGACCTGATCAAGGGCGGCCCGACCAAGCGCGACGGGGAGTCCGGGGACGACCCGAACGCCGGAGCCGTCGTCTGACCGATACTTAGGGTTTGCATCACGCGGCCGGAGAGGCGCCGCGGTACGCATGCAACGCCGCGCGCTCTCCACACTTGTGCGGTTGAGCATCCCGATGCAAGCTCGCGGTTGTCGCCGATAAACCGAACACCCTGGCCTTTCCGACTTTTCAATGAGCATTGCGCGGTCCGCTTCTTCCCTGCAGCTCGCTCGCGAGACGCGTGAGCGTTTCGTGGCGGCCACGGAAGGCGCGATCGTGCCGCTGGCCCGTGCCATCCGGGACCGGCTGACCTCGCTGGCCTCGGAAGCCGGCAACGCCCGCGCCATGCAGGAGCACCGCGACGATTTCGTGGCGTTCCAGGGGCAGGGCACCCGCTGGGTCTCGCTCGCGCAGACCGGCTGGCGCAAGGCGCTGGCGGGCTCGGGCGGCGGCGTGGCCGCCGCGTCTTCGGGCTTGCGCCTCGAGCTCATCGGTGACGAGGAGGTCGAGAGCAACATCCTCTCGTCGCGCCTGGCGCAGGTGATCCACGACAAGGCCAGCTTCGAGCTGAGCGACCTGCGCCTGCGCATCCAGCACCTCGAAGGCACCACCGAACTCGACGCCCGCGACGTGCTCAAGCCCGAGACGCTGGCCAAGCTGCTGGTCGAGCAATGGCTCGGCGCGGGCCTCAGCCGCGGCATGTGGACCCGGGTGCAGGACACCGTGCAGCAGGCGCTGGTCGACGTGGTCGTCAAGGCCTACAAGGACGCCAACCTGTTCCTGGTCGCCAACGGGGTGATGCAGGAGATCGATCTCAAGAGCTTCGTGCGGCGCACGGGCGGCAGCGGCGCGCCGGGCGGAAGCGGCGGCTCCGGCGGCCCGACCACGTCGAGCGCCTCGATGGCCCGCGACAGCGGCATGTCAGGCGGTCCCCACAGCGCCCAGCGGCCCGGCTTCGGGTTCGCCGGCTCGCAGCAGGGCTCGGTGCCCTCGGCCGTGGCGCCGCCGGCAACCACCGGCGGTTCGCCGCTGATGATCGCCCGGCAACGCGCGCAGACTGCCCTGTTGAGCCTCAAGCGTTTCGTGACCGCGCGCATAGGCGGAGACACCGGCGGCGGCGCGGGGCAATACCAGGCCGCGAATCCCGAAGGGCGCACCACCGATGTCGGCGGTGGTGGCGGCGCGGGCGGCGGCCCCGTGGCTCCGCGCGTGTTCTCGCGCACCTTCGCCGGCGCCATCGCCGATGCCGAAGTCGCCTATCGCATGGCGGCCACTCAATTCATGGACGGCCCGGGCGAGCAGGCCACGCTGATGCAGCAGACCGCCGTCGACTTGCGCAAGCGCAGCGCCGAACTCAAGAAGCGCGCACCGACCACCGCCGACAAGGCCACGGTCGAGATCGTGGCGCTGATGTTCCAGGCCATCCTGGCCGAGGAGCGCATTCCCTTTTCGGCGCGCGTGTGGTTCGCTCGCCTGCAGATGCCGGTGCTGCGCGTGGCCATTGCCGAGCCCGAGTTCTTCGGCACCCTGCAGCACCCCGCGCGCATGCTGATCGACCGCATGGGCTCGTGCGTGATGGGCTTCGATGCAGCGGCCATCACCGGCAGCGCGCTCGAAGGCGAAATCCGCCGCGTGGTGCAGGTCATCGAGCAATATCCCGAAACCGGCCAGCGCGTGTTCAAGCTGGTGTTCGACGAATTCGTCGCCTTCCTCAACCGCTACCTGACCCAGAGCGACACCACGCAGCGCGTGATGAGCGTGGCCCAGCAGGTCGAGCAGAAGGAAACGATGGCGATCCAGTACACCATCGAGTTGCGCAAGATGTTGAACGACATGCCGGTGCGCGACGAGATCCGGGAGTTCCTCTTCAAGATCTGGGCCGAGGTGCTGGCCATTGCCGCGCTGCGCTACGGCGCGCAGGGCGAGCAGACGGTCATGCTCAAGCGCGTGGCCTCCGAGCTGGTGTGGGCCGCGAGCGCCAAGCCCAACCGCACCGACCGCGCCCGCGTCATACAAGACCTGCCGCAGCTGCTGCAGCGCCTGCGCCAGGGCATGGCGCTGCTGGGCATCGTCGACGAGCCGCAGGAAGCCCACATCAAGATCATCGGTGCCACGCTGTCCGACGCCTTCATGTCGAAGACCGAGGCGATTCCGCAGGCGAAGATCGAAGCCATGGCCGAGCGGCTGACGCACCTGGAAGACTTCGTGACCGACGTCGGCGGCGCCTCCGACCTGCCGCTCGACGCCCACAGCATCGAGCTGCTGCTCGGCGTGGACGCCGCATCGATCGAAGTCGTTCCCGATGCCGCCGGCGCCAAGGTGGCCGAGGACATGCTCGCCTGGGCGCATGAGCTGCAGGTGGGAAACTGGTTCATGCTCGACCACAACGACCGGGTGAGCCAAGTGCAGTTCGTGTGGCGCAGCGACCGCAAGCAGCTGCACCTGTTCGCCTCCGCGGACGGCCGCAGCTTCCTGATCCAGGCCGGGCGGCTGGCCATGTACCTGCAGGCCGGCCTGCTGGTGCCCGCCGAGGAAGAAACGCTCACCGTGCGCGCCACGCGCGAAGCCCTGGCCAAGCTCGACGCCAACCCCGAGCGCCTGCTGAATTAGCTACCGCTGGCCATCGCCGCACCCTTGTCCCCGCCTTCTCGTGGAACACCACGGAACCGGCTCCGCCGGGCCGTAGGTGTTGCCCCCGGAAGGGGGTTGGCGCAGCGACACGAAGTGCGCGAAGCCTGGGGGAGAGCCCAGCTAATGCGCCGTGCGGCCTTCGCGGCTTTCGCAGAGCTCGTCGAGCACCAGGGCATCTGGCTCGATGCCGGTGCTCCAGTGGACCATCAGCACGATGATCTTCAGCTCGTCGATTGCGACCGGATCGCCCGGCGCCGCCATCGCGCGCTCGATCACGATCTCGCGCAGCCCGCAGGGCAGCACGTCCGACGATTCGAGGAAGCGGATGAAGCCCAGGCACTCGGCACCGAGGTGCTCTTGCTCCGCCTGGGAATAGACGCGCATGGCATCGGGGGATTGGGGCAGGGCCGCTTCGGGTGCGCCGCGCAATGTGACGGTGGCCGAGGCCGCGTCGTCGGCGTGGTGCTCGATCTGCATGCCTTGCGTTGCAAGGCTCAGGCCGTCGAGCCAGTGAAGGGCTTCGCGGATTTCTTCTGCCTCGAAGCCGTGTGCGCTGAGCTTGCGGCCCAGTTGTTCGGGTTCGGGGCATGCATCGCCGCGCCAGTAGTTCTCGTAGACAAAAACAAGTACTTCGAACATGCGCACCAATATAGCCCAGGAAGTGGCTGATCGCCCCCGGGCTTTGCGCACTTCACATCACTTTTCCTTCCTGCACACGCAGGCGGTCGCGCAGACCTGGATCAGCTGCTGGCCGATCGCTGGAAGAGCCCGCCGGGCAGGCGCGATACATGGCCGTCCAGTTCGAGCGAGAGCAGCTTCGCCTGCAGCGCGGCGGCGCTCCAGCCGGTGCGTGCGCTCAGTGCGTCGAGGCTGACCGGGTCGAAGCCCAGGGCCTCCAGCAGCGGGGCCTCGGCCGACGACGGCGCCTGCTGCGCTTCGGTGGCGCTGCTGCTGCCGTTGCCGTTCTTGTGCGGCGATGCCGAGGGTGTGTGCTGCAGCGGCGGCAGTTCTTCGAGGATGTCGTTGACCGATTCCACGAGCTTGGCGCCCTGGCGGATCAGCGCATGGCAGCCGCGCGATTGGGGTGAGTGGATCGAACCCGGTATCGCGAACACTTCCTTGCCTTGCTCCGAAGTGAGCCGCGCGGTGATCAGCGAGCCCGACTGCAGCGCCGCCTCGACCACCAGCGTGCCGCGTGCCAGCCCGGCGATCAGCCGGTTGCGCTTCGGAAAGTTCTGCGTGAGCGGCGGCGTGCCCAGCGGCAACTCGCTCACGATCAGGCCTTGTTGGGTGATGCGATGCGCCAGGTCGCGATGCCGAGCCGGGTAGACGCGGTCGAGCCCGGTGCCGACCACGGCTACCGTCGCCAGGCAGGGCGTCTCGCCGGCGGCGTCCAGCGCCCCCTGGTGCGCGGCGCCGTCCACGCCCAGCGCCAGCCCCGACACCACCGGCAGGCCGGCTTCGCCCAGCGCGCGTGCAAAGCTGCGCGCGTTGGTGGCGCCCTGCGGCGTCGGGTTGCGGCTGCCCACGACTGCGATGCTGTGGCCGAGCTGCGTCAGGTCGTAGTCGGCGGCGCCGAGCACATAGAGCATGGGCGGCGGGTCGGCCATTTCGAGCAGCGAGGCCGGGTAGCCGGCATCGCCGAGCGTGACGAGCCGGCGCGAACTGCCGTTGTCGGTGTTGTGCAGCCATTGCCAGGTCTGGTCGACCTGCGCCTGGAGATTGGCGGGCGGCTGCCGCAGTGCCTCGGCCTGCGCGAGCGACACCACTTCGCGCAGAGCTTCTTCCGGCTGCGCGAAGACGCGCTCGGGCAAGCCGAACGCCGCGAGGAGCCGGCGCACGGTGCCGTCACCGATGCCGGGGGTCAGTGAAAGTCGCAGCCAACCTGCGAGTTCTGCGCGTTCCAAACGAATGTGCGAAAGAGCCGGAGCCGTGGGTCAGGGATTGACGAGGAAGTCGCCAGCGCGCGGAGTGTCGTTGATTTCCAGCACCAGCGCGTAGGACACCTTCTCGAAAGTGCGAAACACCATCAGCAGGCCGATGCGTTCGTTGGGCAGCTTGATGGTTTCCTTGCGGGCGCCGGTGCGGTCGACGATGGTCTCGCCGTTCTTCAGGATGGCCAGCACGTGGCCGCTGTCGATGCCGTCGCGCGTGCCCTTGTTGATGGCCACCACCTGGTTCTGCGCGGCGAACTGCACCGCGTTGCCGTAGACCGAGATGATGCGGCCGTCGACCTGCGTCGAGGGCGCGCGCGGCACGTAGCTCAGCAGCTGGCGCGGCGGCTCGGGCAGCAGGCGGTCGCCGGCGCGGATTTCCTCGCGCGACGCGATGATGTCGACGGTCGCGGGCACCACCGTGATGACGTCCTTGTCCTCTACCGTCTCGACGGTGGTCGACTCGCCGCGCTGCAGCTGGGCCTTGCCCAGGTACTGCGCCTCGTAGCCGAGGATTTCGCCCGTGCCCGGGTCTTTCAGCGGGGTGGCGTTGCGGAACACGCGGAAGTGCTGCACCGGGCCCGCAGCCTCGACCAGCGGCGAATTGGCGTTGCCACGTGCATAGGCGCGGTCGCCGCGCGACAGCAGAACACGGTTGTCGTTGCCCGCCACGATGCGCGGCGCGGTCTCCAGCGTGTCGGCATCGACCACGATGGGCTCGCTCAGGAAAGGCTCAATGATGCTCGGGTTGAGCGTGGGCAGTGCCATGCCGGCCAGCGAATCGAAGCGGGTGCGCGGCGACAGCTTGATGGTGCCGCCGTCGCCGCTGAAGCCGCCGCGGCGGGTGGTCGTGAGGCGGGCACGGCCGCCGGTCTTGTCCAGGTAGAGCACCTGGCCGGGGTAGATGCGGTGCGGGTTCGCGATCTCGTTGATGTTCATGCCCCACAGCTCCGGCCAGCGCCAGGGGCGCAGCAGGTACAGGCGGGAGATGGCCCAGAGCGTGTCGCCGGGCTTGACGGTGTATTCGTCGGGCGCGTTGGGGGCGAGTTCGCTCAGCGGCACGCCGGTCTGCGCGGTCTGCTGGGCTGTGGCGCGCTGCTGCGGCGTGACGGGGTAGTTCTGGGCCCAGGCCGTCGTGGCGCCGCAACTGCCGAGCACCGCCAGGGCGGTCAGCGTGGCAAGAAAGGAGGGGCGCTGGCGTTCAGCTGATCTGAGCTTTTTCATGTCTGGATGGGTGAGCGCGCGACGTATCGCTGCACATACGAATCTCACAATTTGCTACGAATTCTGCGCTGAAGCCCTTGGCAGGGCAACGTTTTCGGGCTCGCGGAACCCGCCGCGTCGCGGAATTGGCGAAAATAGCCACAACTTTCCCCCGATTTCATGGCCAAACGAATCATTCTGAGTTACCCGGACAAGCGCCTCCACACGGTGGCCAAGCCGGTGCAGGGCGTCGACGCGCGCATCAAGGCGCTGGTGGCCGACATGCTGGAAACAATGTACGACGCCAACGGCATCGGCCTGGCAGCCACCCAGGTCGATGTGCACGAGCGGCTTGTCGTCATCGACGTGTCCGAAGAGCGCAACGAGCCCATCGTTCTCATCAACCCCGAGATCACCTGGGCCAGCGACGAGAAGGTGCTGAACGAGGAAGGCTGCCTCTCGGTGCCCGGCATCTACGACGGCGTGATGCGCTCGACCTCGGTCAAGGTGCAGGCGCTCGACGAGAACGGCGAAAGCCGCACCATCGAGGCCGACGGCCTGCTGGCCGTGTGCATCCAGCACGAACTCGACCACCTGCTGGGCAAGGTGTTCGTCGAATACCTCTCCCCCCTGAAGCGCAACCGCATCAAGAGCAAGCTGCTCAAGCAGCAACGCGAAGAATTGCGGGAACGGGCCTGAACATGACGACGCAGCGCGGCTTTCGCACCTTCGCGACCCTGGCGGTCTTCGTGGCCGCCGGCCTGGGGCTGGCTGGCTGCGTGAGCGAGCCCGCGCGCATCCGGCCCGGCACCTCCGCCGCCGAAACACTGCAGCTGCTGGGCACGCCCACGGGCCGCTATCCGCTGAACGGCGGCGGCGAGCGGCTGCAGTATTCGCGCATGCCCGCCGGCTTCGAGGTGACGGACATCGACGTCGACGCGTCCGGCAAGGTCGTCTCGGTGACCCAGGTGCTCAGCGAAGCGCGCTTCGGCCAGGACATCAAGGTCAACCAGTGGCGCCAGGACGACGTCATGGCCTTCTACGGCCGCCCCTATGAAATTTCCCGCGTCAGTTCCTTCGACGGTGCCGTCTGGACCTGGCGCTACAAGGCCGTGAACGAGCGCCGCATGCTGTACATCTACATCGATCCGACCGGCGTGGTCCGGCGCTATCACACGGGGGACGATCTCGAGCTCGATCGGATCCGCGATTGAGCCGCCTGCGCGTCGTTTTTGCGGGCACGCCCGAGTTCGCTCGCGTCGCCCTGGAGGCCATCGCCGCCGCCGGCCATGACATCGTGCTGGTGCTGAGCCAGCCCGACCGCCCCGCCGGCCGCGGCATGAAGCTGCAGGCTTCGCCCGTCAAGCAGTGCGCCGTCGCCAACGCTTGGCCCGTGTCCCAGCCGCGCAGCCTGCGCCTGGACGGCAAGTACCCCGACGAGGCCTCGGCCGCGCGCGACACCCTGCTGGCCGCCAGGCCCGACGTGATGGTGGTCGCCGCCTACGGCCTGATCCTGCCGCAGTGGGTGCTCGACCTGCCGGCGCACGGCTGCCTCAACATCCACGCGAGCCTGCTGCCGCGCTGGCGCGGCGCCGCGCCGATCCACCGCGCCATCGAGGCCGGCGACGCGCAGACCGGCATCACCATCATGCAGATGGACGCGGGCCTGGACACCGGCGACATGCTGCTGCGCGAGTCGGTCGACATCGGCGACGACAACACCGCGCGCCTGCACGACCGGCTGGCCGGGCTGGGCGGCCGCATGATCGTCGAGGCGCTGGCGAACATCGGCAGCCTCACCCGCACGCCCCAGCCCGCCGAAGGCATCACCTATGCCCACAAGGTCGAGAAGCACGAAGCGCTGATCGACTGGGCCCAGCCCGCCGACGCCATCGTGCGGCGCATCCGCGCCTTCGACCCGTTCCCCGGCGCCAACAGTCCGCTCGACGGCGAGGCCATCAAGCTGTGGGCCGCCCACGCGACTGCGGCCACCGATGCCTCGGCCGCGCCGGGCACGATCCTGGCCGTTACCGACGCCGGTGTCGCCGTGGCGGCTTCCGGCTCGACCGTCACCATCACCGAACTCCAGCGTGCGGGCGGCAAGCGCCTGCCCGTGGCCGATTTCCTGCGCGGCTTCGACCTGAAGCCCGGGCAGGTGTTCGGCTGATGTTCCTGTCGACCGCCATCCGCTCGCGGCCCGAATTCCGGACGGGAGTGCGCGACATGTCTTCCGTGGCGCTGGGCATCGGCGCCTGGGGCCTCATGACCGGCGTGGCCATGGTCAAGTCGGACATGAGCGTGATCGAGGCCATTGCGATGACCCTGCTGGTCTACGCCGGCAGCTCGCAGCTCGCGGCCATTCCGTTGCTGGCCGCGGGCGCGCCGGCCTGGGTGATCCTGGCCACGGGCTTCTGCGTGAACCTGCGCTTCGTCGTGTTCAGCCTGCACCTGCGCCCCTACCTCATGCACATGCCGCGCTGGCGCCGCATGCTGCACGGCTACCTCACGGCCGACATGAGCTATGCGCTCTTCACCAGGAAGTACCCCAAGCCGCCGCTCACCATTGCCGAGGAGCAGTCGCAGGAGGCCTACCTCACCGGCAACTACTTCGTGACCTGGTGCGCCTGGATGGGCATGAGCATGCTGGGCGTGGCGCTCGCCAACTTCATTCCCCAGAACTGGGGCCTGGGCTTCGCGGGCGTGCTGAGCCTGGTGGCGATCGTCTGCTCGATGGCGACGACGCGGCTGCGCGTGCTGGCCGCGCTGATTGCCGGCGTCACCGCGGTGGCCGCCTACGCGCTGCCGCTGAAGCTCAACATCGTGGTCGCCATCGGCGTCGCGGTGCTGCTGTGCTTCTGGCTCGAAAAGCAGTTCGGGCTCGACCCGGCGGCGGAGGACGACAAGTGAGCGGCGGTACCGACCTGTGGACCATGGGCGTGATCGTCGGGCTGGCACTCGTCACCGTGCTCACGCGCTGCTTCTTCTTCATCCTGGACCGCCCCTGGGGCCTGCCGGAGTGGGCGCACCGCGCGCTGCACTACGCGCCGGCCGCCGCGCTCGCGGGCGTGATCGCGCCCGAGATCGTCATGACGCAGGGCCATCTGATCACCACGCTGCACGACGCCCGCCTCTATGCGGCGGTCGTCGGCGCGGCTTACTACTACTGGCGGCGCGGCGTGCTCGGCACCATGCTCGCGGGCATGGCGGTGTACCTGCCGCTGCACCTGGGCCTCGGCTGGTAGTTTGCGTCTTCAGTCGAGCTTTACGCCGGCTGTTCTGATGATGTTGCCCCAGCGCTCGCTCTCGGCGCGCGAGAGCTTGTAGAAGTCCTGCGGCGAACCCGGCAGCGCCTCGAAGCCGAAGTCCGCGAACAGCTTCACCACCTTCGGCGCCTTCATGGCCTTGTGCAGTTCGGCATTGAGCCGCGCCACCGCTTCCGGCGGCATGCCGGCCGGGCCGATCAGGCCATGGAAGGCGTAGGCGTTGACATCGGGAAAGCCGGCCTCGACGAAGGTCGGCACCTCGGGCAGCGCATTGGCGCGCTGCGGCAGCGCAATGGCCAGCACCCGTACCTTGCCCGACTTGATGATCGACAGGCCCGAGGCCAGGTCGAGCATCATCACCGGCACCTGGCCGCCCATCACGTCGGACATGGCGGGCGCGGCGCCCTTGTACGGCACGTGCACGATGCTCAGGCCGGCCTTCTGCTTGAACAGCTCCATCGCCATGTGATGCGGCGAGCCGTTGCCCGGCGAGGCATAGCTCACTTTCTCGGGGTTGGCTTTCACGTAGCGCACGAACTCCGCCACGTTCTTTGCGGGAAAGTCGGGGTGCACCACCAGCGCCACCGGGAAGCGGCCGATGGTGCCGATGTAGGTGAAGTCGCTCGCCGGCTTGTAGGGCAGCCTGGTGAACATGTGCTCGTTGAAGAGCAGCGCCGCGTTCTCGGCCTGCATGATCGTGTAGCCGTCGGGCTTGGCCTGCATCATCACGGACACGCCGATGTTGGTCGACGCGCCGGGCCGGTTGTCGATGATCAGCGGTTGCCCCAGCGAAGGCTGCATGGCCTCGGCCAGCGAGCGCGCGAGGTTGTCGGTGCCGCCGCCTGCCGAGTACGGCACGATCCACTTGACCTGCTGGTTCGGGTAGGCGGCCGGCTGCGCCGACGCGAAGGAAGCAGCCAGCGCGAGGGTCGCGGCCAGCAGGGGAAGGAAGCGTTTCATCATCGTCTTTTGTCTCCGTTGCCTGTCTTGAAATCGGTTCGGTTCAGTCGCCGCGCAGCACCTGCCAGAGCTCGCGGTCGCGCTCGGCGGTCCACACCACGGGGTGTTCGATGCCGCGCAGCTCGTCATAGGCGCGCGACACGTCGAAGGGCAGCACGTGCTGGAACACGGGCCACTTGCCGAAGCGCGGTGTCATGGCCGCCTCGGCGCGCGCGAAGCAGCCCTTGAGCGTGTCGCCCGCCGCGATGCCGGCCTTCACGCTGTCCAGCAGCGTCGACAGGAATGCCTTGGTCAGGCCGATCGCCTCGGCGCATGCCGCTTCGTCCTGCAGCACCGCGCCGCGGCCCGGCACCAGCACGCGCGGGTTCAGCCCGTGCACCGCGTCGAGCGTGCGGGCCCAGTCGCCGATGTAGGCGTCGCCTGCGTACACGCCGCAGTGGTTCTCGACCACGTCGCCCGAGAACAGCACGCCGCAGTCGGGCAGCCAGGCGACGGTGTCGCCGCTCGAATGGCCGCGCCCCAGCGCCATCAGCCGCAACTCGCGGCCGGTGCCCGGGCGGGGGCCGAGCCACAGGCTCATCTCGCCCTGGAAGCTCATCGTCGGAAAGGTCAGGCCCGGAATCTCTTCCACGCCCGCGAACAGGCGCGGGAAGCGGCCCACCTCCGAATCGAAGTCGGCCTGGCCTCGGGTGCGGATCCAGTCGAGCGTGCCGTTGCTCGCAATGATCTGCTCCACCTCGTCGAAGGCGCTCGCGCCCATCACGCGCACCGCGTGGTAGTGGGTGAGCACGATGGTCCTGATCGGCTTGTCGGTCACCGTGCGGATGGCCGCGAGGAAGTCGCGCGCCATGCGCGGCGTGGGACGCGTGTCGATCAGCACCACCTGCTCGTCGCCGACGACGAAGCCGCAGTTGGGATCGAAGTCGCTGATGTAGCCGTAGGCACCGGGCGCGAGCTCGCGCAGTTGTGGCTTCTGCTCGCGGGTGTCCGAGGCAGAAGCGAAAGAGACGTTGGCGGTCATGGGGTTGGCGTGGTCGTGGGGTTGTCTTCGGCGGCTGCATCGATGCAGGCCAGCAGCACGGCCTGGTCGGCGCACTGGTTGGCCAGCAGCAGCACGAGGCGGGCGTTGAGGTCGGCGCTCTGCGCCTCGCTCAGGCCTTCGTGCGCGGCAAGCAGGGCTGCGTAGAAGCCGTCGGGGTCGGGGATGCGGGGCGCTGTGTTCATGAGGCGGTGTCGTGATGGGCGAGCGCGGTGCGCGCGGCGGAGGCGATGGCTTGCGGCGTGGCGTTCGCGAGCAGGGCGGCGCGGTAGGCATCGGGGCGCACCAGCGCGAAGCCGCCCGCGCCATCGATGCCGATGTGGCTCGCCAGACTGTCGTCGGGCTGCAGCGTGGGCAGGCCGCTGTCGCCGCCCACGGCCAGCAGGCGCAGCGGCAATGCAGTGGTGGCGTCGAGCGCGGCCCGTGCCTGCTCGCGCGTCGGCGCGAACCAAAGGCCGATGCACTGCGTGCCCTCGGCCAGCAGCTGCATCAGCGCCGTCTCGCGGCCGTCGGCCCAGCGCAGCGGCAGGTTCTGCACCGTGCGGCCGCCTTCTGGCAGCGCGGGCGCGGGCGGGTAGTCGTTGGCGACCGACATGCGCCCGGTGTTCACCAGCACCCGTGCGAAAGGATGGCGCGCTGCCAAGGCCACGACGGCGCGGCGCAGCGTGTGCTCCGTCGGCGAGCGCGGCGCGAGGAAGCGCGCCGAGCGGCTGGTCACCTGCAGGTTCTGCGCGGCGGCGGGCTGGCGTTCGGCGTCGTAGCTGTCGAGCAGCGCATCGCGGGCCTTGCCTTGCGCGACCAGCGCGAGCTTCCAGCCGAGGTTGGCCGCGTCCTGGATGCCGCTGTTGCCGCCGCGTGCGCCGAACGGGCTCACCACGTGCGCCGCGTCGCCGATGAAGAACACGCGCCCGTGGCGGAAGCTGTCGAGCAGATGGTCGCGGTAGCCGTACGGCCCGATCCACACGAACTCGAACTCCACGTCCGGCCCCAGCTGCTCGCGCAGCCGTGCACCGGCTACTTCAGGCTTGCTGATGTGGGCCGTGTCGCAGTCTTCGGGCATCTGGTAGTCGATGCGCCACACGCCGTCGGCCATCAGGTGCTGCCACACGCCGCGGCCTTCGTTGAAGGGCGCGTCGACCCAGGTCCAGCGCTCGGTGGGCAGCGGCTTCCTGAAGCGCACGTCGCTGATGCACCAGCGGTCGGTGCTGCGCGAGGCGTGCGCCTCGATGTCGAGCTGCGTGCGGATCGGGCTGTTGGCGCCGGTCGCGTCGATCAGCCGGTCGGCCTCGATGGTGTAGCTGCCGGCGGGCGTCTCGATGTCCAGGCGCACGCCGTCGGCCAGTTGCTCGACGCGCGTCACGCGGCTCTTCCAGCGCACGTCGGTGCGGCCGAGTTCGAGGATGCGCTCGACCAGGAACCACTCGACGTAGAACTGCTGCAGGTTGATGAAAGGCGGCTGCCTGGAGACGCTGTTCGCCTGCAGGTTGAAGTTGTAGACCTCCTGCTCGCCCGAGAAGGTGCGCCCGAACGACCAGGTGATTCCCTTGGCCGCGATGCGCTCGTAGATGCCCAGGCGCTCGAAGATCTCCAGGCTCTTCTGCGCATAGCAGATGCCGCGCGACGATGCGCCGCGCACGCCGACGGTGTCGTCCTCGTCGAGCAGCACCGCATGCACGCCGCGCTGCGCGAGGTCGCAGGCCAGCGTGAGGCCCGAGGGGCCGGCGCCGACGATCACGATGGGGTGGCGCACGACCTTCGCGTTGTGCAGCTCGGGCGGAGGCGTGAAGGGCCAGACCGGCAGCTCGTAGGCCGGTGCGAATGCAAAGTTTTCCATGTCTCTTCTACAGCGCGTGGGCGAACTCCGCGATGGCGTCTGCCGCCTGCGGAATCAGGTGCGGCTGGCCCGCCAGGTAGTGGTTGCCGCCCACGATGTCGACGTTGCGGATGCGCGATCCGCCTGCCGCCATCCATGCGTCGCGCGTGCTCGGGAAGGTCGACTGGTCGCCGGTGTAGGTCAGCAGCAGCTTCGGCACCGTGGTGCGCGCGAGGTTGGTGGGCCCATCGGCCTGCGAGCGCGACGACCACTGCGACAGGAAGGCCGTCAGCGAGGTGGTACGGCCCATCGCGTTGGTCGAGTAGTTCACCTGCCGCGCGTCGCCCCACACGCTGCCGGGCAGGCGGTCGTTGGGGTCGAGCGACAGGTCGACGCAGCGCGGATCGGCGTGCGTGCGGTAGACGATGAAGGTCTGGTCGCGCGGCGCGCCGGGCGTGTTGCGCAGCAGCGCGAGGCGGTCGATGCACCACTGCTCGATGCGGTCCAGCCGCGCCTTCTGCGCCGCGCTGAAGCGGGCGAGAAATTCGCCGTCGTAGGGCACGCGGTGGCGCGGGTCGTACATGTCGAGTTCGGGGTCCACCGACAGCGGGTCGTGCTCGTCGGTGACCGAGGGGTCGATCCAGTCGCGCATCAGCCGCGTGCGGCCCAGGTGCGCGGCGCACAGCGCGATGCCGTCCACCGGGGGCAGGTCGCCCGGGTGCAGGTGCGTGGGGTCGCCGTCGGGCAGGTGCGTGGCCGTGAACTTCTCGGCCTGCGCCTGGTAGAAGGCCGACAGCGCGGCGCCGCCGGAGTTGCCGACGAGGAACACCTTCTCGTAGCCCGCGGCGCGCAGGTACTGCACGCCGGCGCCCAGGTCTTGAATGGCACGCTCCATCAGCAGCACCGTGTCGTTGCCCACGAAGCGTGAGTTGAGCCCCATGCAGCAGATGCCGCGCTCGGCCAGCGGGCCGATCAGGTAGTGGCCCATGAAATTGCTGGTCGGGTGCATCACGATGGCCGCGACCTTCTTCGGCCCTTGCGGTGCCTGGTAGGCGCCGTAGATGCGCGGGCGCAGCAGCTGCAGGCCAGACTGGCTCTCCATCGAGGCGCCGGGCTTCACGTCGATGACGGCGAGTTGCAGCTCAGGCATTCGACGCACTCCTTGCCGCGCGCAGCTCGGCCTTGCGCGCGGTCCAGGCGTCGAGGTCGGCCCGGGCGCGCAGCGCATGCGCGTCCATCTCGGACTGCGGCACGGTCGGCGTGGTCAGCTCCACGCGGATGCCGTTGGGGTCGAAGAAGTAGATCGACTCGATGATGTGGTGGTCGGTCACGCCCAGCACCTCGACGCCCGCGCCTTCGAGCCGCGCCTTGGCGGCCAGCAGGTCGTCCACCGAATCGACGCGCAGCGCGATGTGGTTCACCCACGAGGGCGTGTTGGGCGAAGGCAGCGCGGCAATGTCGTCGCCCAGGTCGAAGAAGGCGATGTACGAGCCGTCGCGCATCTGGAAAAAGATGTGCACGTAGGGGCAGTACTCGCCCGTGCTCGGCACGTGGTCGCTCTTGATGACGTGGGCCAGCGGCAGGCCCAGCAGGTCTTCGTAGAAGCGGCGGGTTTCCTCGCTGTCGCGGCAGCGCCAGGCGAAGTGGTGCAGCCCGCGCACGGGCGGTGGTGGGGTTGGCATGGCTCTCGTGTCTCCGGTGAGCCGGTATTGGGCGATGCCGGGTCTTATGATGCAATCGAAATTAATTCATCGATTGATGAAATAACCATATATATGAACCTCACCCTGCGCCAGTTGCGCGCCTTTGCCGCCGTGGCCGAAAGCGGCAGCTTCACCGCCGCGGCGCAGCAGCTGCACCTCACGCAGTCGGCGCTCAGCGTGCTGGTGCGCGAGCTCGAACGCGAAATGGGCGTGCAGCTGCTCGACCGCAACACCCGCAGCGTGCAGCTGTCGGAGGCGGGGCGCGAGTTCTTGCCGTCGGTACACCGTCTGCTCGGCGACCTTGCGGGCGCGGTGGCCGGCGTTACCGATCTGCGTGACAAGAAGAAAGGCTTGTTGCTGCTTGCAGCACCGCAGCTCATGGCCTGCACGCTGATGCCGCGCGTGATCGCGGTCTATCGCGAGGCCTATCCCGACGTGGACGTGCGGCTGGCCGACACCCTGCCGGAGCACCTGCTGGCGGGCGTGACGGCCGGCGACGTGGAACTGGCCGTGGGCCAGGACGTGGCGGTCGACGGCGCCATCGAGCGCCGCACGCTGTTCCGCGACCGGCACTGGCTGATCTGCCCGCCGGAACACGCCTTCGCCAACCGCCGCAAGGTGCGCTGGCACGAGCTGGGCCCCTATACCTTCATCGCGCCCACGCGCGACTTCCGCCAGCGCGTGCTGCCCGAGCTGGCCCCGGCCGAGCGCGACTACATGCTGCGCCCTGGCACCCAGGAGGTGTCGTACATGACCACCGCGCTCGGCATGGTGGCCTCGGGGCTGGGGCTCACGGTGTGCCCGACCTACTCCGCGCCGCTGGTGCGCGCCCACGGGCTGCGCATGGTGCGGCTCGAATCGCCCGACTTCCACCGCGAGGTGTGCGTCTACAGCGCGGCCCGGCGCAGCCTTTCGCCGGCAGCCGCGGGCTTCGTCGAGATCCTGGAGCAGTTCGCCAGGGCGCAGCAAAAGGCCTGAAAGCATCGGACCGCGGCAACAGGCGCTCAGGGCGGGCAAAGTGCAAAACCTACAATGCAGGCCGACCCGTCTTCCACCTCTTCCAGACCCATGAACGTCATTCGATTCACCGACCTCTGCGCACAGGGCAAAGCCGCCGGCCAGCGCGTCTTCATCCGTGCCGACCTCAACGTGCCGCAGGACGACGCCGGCAACATCACCGAAGACACGCGCGTGCGCGCCTCGGTGCCCTGCATCCAGCTGGCGCTCGACGCCGGCGCGGCCGTGATGGTCACCTCGCACCTGGGCCGCCCGACCGAAGGCGAGTTCAAGCCCGAAGACTCGCTGGCCCCCGTCGCCAAGCGCCTGGGCGAGTTGCTCGGCCACCCGTACGAAAATGGGGTTCCGCTGGTTTCCAACTGGGTCGACGGCGTCGACGTCAAGCCCGGCCAGGTCGTGCTGCTCGAGAACTGCCGCGTCAACAAGGGCGAGAAGAAGAACGACGAGGCGCTGGCCCGCAAGCTGGCCGCGCTCACCGACATCTACGTGAACGACGCCTTCGGCACCGCCCACCGCGCCGAGGCCACCACCTACGGCATCGCGCAGTTCGCGAAGATCGCCGCGGCCGGCCCGCTGCTGGCGGCCGAGATCGACGCCATCACCAAGGCGCTGGCACAGCCCAAGCGGCCGCTGGTGGCCATCGTGGCGGGCTCGAAGGTCAGCACCAAGCTCACCATCCTCAAGAGCCTGTCGGCCAATGTCGACCAACTGATCGTGGGCGGCGGCATCGCCAACACCTTCATGCTGGCCGCCGGCCTGAAGATCGGCAAGTCGCTGGCCGAGCCCGACCTGGTCGACCAGGCCAAGGCGGTGATCGAAGCCATGCGCGCGCGCGGCGCCGACGTGCCGATTCCGGTGGACGTGGTCACGGCCAAGACCTTCGCGGCCGATGCGGCCGCCACCGTCAAGGACGCGAGCGACGTGGCCGACGACGACCTGATCCTGGACATCGGCCCCAAGACCGCCGCGATCCTGGCCGCGCAGCTGCGCGAAGCCGGCACCATCGTCTGGAACGGCCCGGTGGGCGTGTTCGAGTTCGACGCCTTCGCGGGCGGCACCAAGGCCATCGCGCAGGCGATTGCAGAGAGCAGCGCGTTCTCGATCGCCGGCGGCGGCGACACGCTGGCGGCCATCGCCAAGTACGGCATCGAGAAGCAGGTCGGCTACATCTCGACCGGCGGCGGCGCCTTCCTGGAAGTGCTGGAAGGCAAGACGCTGCCGGCCTTCGAGATCCTGTCCAAACGCGCGGCCGGCTGATGCCGGCGGCGGGAAAGCCCGTGGGGTGACTTCCGTCAGACACACAAAGTGTATACAGTAGCGAATACAAAACGGAGACTACCCTCATGAGCACGGACCGCATCCCCCGCCACGCCACCAAGATCGTTGCCACGCTCGGTCCGGCGTCCAACACGCCGGAACTGCTGGAAAAGATGATCCTGGCCAAGGTCAGCGTGGTGCGGCTGAACTTCAGCCACGGCACGGCGCAGGACCACATCGACCGCGCGGCCATGGTGCGCGAGGCCGCCCGCAAGACGGGCCGCGAAGTGGCCATCATGGCCGACCTGCAGGGCCCCAAGATCCGCGTGGGCAAGTTCGCGCAGGGCAAGGTCTGGCTGGAGCCGGGCGCCAAGTTCGTGCTCGACGCCTCGCGCACCGAGCCCGGCGACGTCGATGCCGTGGGCCTCGACTACAAAGACCTGCCGCGCGACGTGAAGCCCGGCGACAAGCTGCTGCTGAACGACGGCCTCATCGTGCTCACGGTCGACGCCGTCAAGGGCGAGGCGGTGCACACCACCGTCAAGCTCGGCGGCGAGCTGTCGAACAACAAGGGCATCAACAAGCAGGGCGGCGGCCTCACGGCGCCCGCGCTCACTGCCAAGGACATGGAAGACATCAAGACCGCGATGAGCTTCCAGGCCGACTACGTGGCCGTGAGCTTCCCCAAGAACGCCACCGACATGGAAATGGCGCGCCAGCTGTGCAACGTGGCGGCTGCGGAGTTCGGCCACAAGCCCGGCATGATCGCCAAGATCGAGCGCGCCGAAGCCATTCCCAAGCTGGAAGAAATCCTGCGCGCCAGCGACGGCATCATGGTCGCGCGCGGCGACCTCGCGGTCGAGGTGGGCAACGCGGCAGTGCCCGCGCTCCAGAAGAAGATGATCCGCATGGCGCGCGACATGGACAAGGTGGTCATCACCGCGACCCAGATGATGGAGTCGATGATCACCAACCCCGTGCCCACGCGCGCCGAGGTGAGCGACGTGGCCAACGCCGTGCTCGACGGCACTGACGCCGTAATGCTCTCCGCCGAGACCGCCTCGGGCCGCTATCCGCTCGAAACCGTGCAGGAGATGAGCCGCATCTGCGAAGCCGCCGAAGCGGCCGAAGACAAGACGCTCGACGCCGACTTCAGCGGCAAGGCCTACAGCCGCATCGACCAGTCGATCGCCATGGGCGCGCTGTTCACGGCGCACCACCTGGGCGCCAAGGCCATCGTGGCGCTGACCGAGTCGGGCGCCACCATGCTGTGGATGAGCCGCCACCGCGCGCACATCCCCATGTACGCGCTGACCTCGCGGCTGGCCACGCAGCGCAAGCTGGCGCTGTACCGCAACGTGCGCCCGCTGCTGATGGACTCGGAAAGCGACCGCGACACCGCGCTGCTGCAGGCAGAGAACCACCTGAAGAAGCGCGGCATCGTGCAGACCGGCGATGTCTACGCCATCACCTGCGGCGAGCCGATGGGTGCCCCTGGCGGCACCAACATGCTCAAGATCTGTCGCGCTAGCTGAGCCCGAGAGCGGCTCAACCGTTGCGGAACAGGAAGCTGTAGGCGTTCAGGGCGGGCACCCCGCCCAGGTGCGCATACAGCACCTTCGAGCCGGCCGGGAATTCCCCGAGCCGCACCTTCTCGATCATCCCGTGCATCGACTTGCCCTCGTACACGGGGTCGGTCAGCATGCCCTCGAAGCGCGCGCTCAGGCGAATGGCCTCCAGCGTGCCGTCGTTCGGCAGGCCGTATTCGGGGCCGCCGAAGCGGCGGTCCAGAACCACGTCTTTCTCGGTGATGTCGCGGCCCAGTTCGACCAGTTCGGCCGTGTTCTTCGCGATGCGCAGGATCTGGTCGAAGGTCTGCTGCGGCTTGGCCGAGGCGTCGATGCCGATCACGCGGTCGGCCCGGCCGTCGGCCGCAAAGCCCACCACCATGCCGGCCTGCGTGCTGCCGGTGACCGCGCAGACCACGATGTAGTCGAACTTGAAGCCCAGCTCGGCCTCCTGCTGGCGCACTTCCTCGGCAAAGCCCACGAAGCCGAGCCCGCCGCGCGGATGCTCCGAGCAGCCCGCCGGAATCGGAAACGGCTTGCCGCCGGCCTTGCGCACGCTCTCCATCGCATCTTCCCAGCTCTTGCGGATGCCGATGTCGAAACCCGCTGCGTCCAGCCGCACGTCGGCGCCCATGATGCGCGACATCTCGATGTTGCCCACGCGGTCGTACACCGCGTCGGAGTAGTTGACCCAGTTCTCCTGCACCAGCACGCACTTCAGCCCGAGGTGCGCGGCCACCGCGGCCACCTGCCGCGTCTGGTTCGACTGGATGCCGCCGATGGACACCAGCGTGTCGTAGCCGCCTTCCAGCGCCTCGGGAATGAGGTATTCGAGCTTGCGCGTCTTGTTGCCGCCGAAGGCCAGGCCGCTGTTGCAGTCCTCGCGCTTGGCATAGAGATCGACCTTGCCGCCCAGGTGCGCGCTCAGCCGCTTCAGCGGGTGGATCGGCGTCGGGCCGAAGGTCAGGGCGTGGCGGGGAAACTTCTTCAGGTTCATGAGGGTGGCTCCGGTGCGTTGAAGCCACTGATCGTAGGAAGAAGGGTTCGCAACGTGCTTGCGAAGTTCAATGGCTTTCCGTAAGAAAAAAAGGCAGGATTGCCATCTTCGGAACTTTCAATCGGTGAAGTTGCCAATGAGCACAACAACGTTGCGTACCCCGCCGGAGCTGGACCGCATCGACCGCGCCATCCTGCGCGCCCTGCAGCGCGACGCCTCGCTGTCGAACGTCGCGCTCGCGGCCAAGGTCAACCTCAGCGCCGCCGCCTGCCTGCGCCGGGTCGAGCGGCTCAAGGCGGCGGGGCTCATCAAGGGCGTGGTGGCGCTGCTCGATGCCGACGCGCTCGACCTCGGCATGCTGGTGATGATCGGCGTGGTGCTCGACCGCTCCACGCCCGACTCCTTCGCCGACTTCGAGAAGGCCGCGCAGAAGGTCCTGGGCTGCCTCGAGTGCCACGTGGTCACCGGCGAGTTCGACTACTTCATGCTCGTGCGCACCCGCGACAACGACAGCTTCAACCGCCTGCACGCCGAACAGCTGCTCTACCTGCCCGGGGTGCGCCAGATCCGCACCTTCGTCGTTCTCAAGCAGGTGCTGTCAACCACGCAGCTTCCGATCTGACGAAACCGCTGCCCGCCTTCGTGCGTACTGGTGCGATGAGCTTTCCCCCCTTCGCCACCTTCGAGTCCCTCCGCCGGCGCCGCAGCGCTTTCTTCACCGCCTTCACAGTCACCGCCGCCGCCGTGCTCTCGGCCTGCTCGCCGGTCAAGGTGCTCAACGGCCTGGTGCCCGGCGACACCTACCAGTTTCAGGGCGGCATCGCCTACGGCCGGGCGCCGCGCCAGATGCTCGACGTTTACCAGCCGCTGCCGTCCACGCAACCGGCCCGGGGCTCCCGCCCGCTGGTGGTGTTCTTCTTCGGCGGCACCTGGACCAACGGCGACCGCGCCAGCTACAAGTTCGTCGGCGAGGCGCTGGCCGCGCGCGGCGCGGTGGTGGTGATTCCCGACTACGGTCTGTCGCCCACCTTCACCTATCCGGTCTTCGTGCGCGACAGCGCGCTGGCCGTGAAATGGGCGCTCGACAACGCCGCGCAACTGGGCGCGGACCCGAAGCAGGTCTACGTGATGGGTCACAGCTCGGGCGGCTACAACGCCGCTATGGTGGCGCTCGACGAGCGCTGGCTGGCCGAAGTGGGCGCCAGCCCGAGGCAGCTCG
Source organism: Variovorax sp. (assembly GCF_965279555.1). NCBI lineage: Bacteria > Pseudomonadati > Pseudomonadota > Betaproteobacteria > Burkholderiales > Comamonadaceae > Variovorax > Variovorax sp. The sequence continues at coordinate 5,451,104 of NZ_OZ257247.1, forward strand.
CGGGCTGGATCGGCCTGGCCGGCCCCTACGACTTCCTGCCCATCGGCGACCCGCAGGCGCAGGCCGCCTTCAACTGGCCGAACACCCCGCCCGACTCGCAGCCGCTGGCGCACGTCACCCCGGCGGCGCCCCGCGCGCTGCTCCTGGCGGCCTCCAAGGACAACCTGGTCTACCCCGACCGCAACACCGGCCGGATGGCCCAGGCGCTGCGCGCGGCGGGTGTGCCGGTGCAGGTCAGGCTGTACGACAACCTGAGCCACGTGACGCTGATCGGTGCTTTTGCCAAGCCGATCCAGTGGCTGGGCGGGCCGGTGCTGCCGCCGGTCATGGAGTTCCTCGGGTTGGCGTCAGTGCCGTCCGACAAGGTCGCTCGGTAGAATTGGGGTAGTTTTTCTCGTCTTCCAGCCTTCTCTTTTTCCAATTTCCCGCGAGGTATTTCCCCATGGCACTCGTCTCGATGCGCGAACTGCTCGACCATGCCGCAGCCAATGGCTACGGCATTCCGGCCTTCAACGTCAACAACCTCGAACAGGTCCAGGCCGTGATGGAGGCCGCCAAGGAAACCGGCGCCCCCGTCATCCTGCAAGCCAGCGCAGGCGCGCGCAAATACGCCGGCGAAGCCTTCATCAAGCACCTGATCCAGGCCGCCATCGAGCAGTACCCGAACATCCCGCTGGTCATGCACCAGGACCACGGCCAGAACCCCGACGTCTGCAAGGGCGCCATCGACCTGGGCTTCAGCTCGGTCATGATGGACGGCTCGCTCGAGGCCGACGGCAAGACCATCGCCAGCTACGACTACAACGTCGACGTCACCAAGAAGGTGTCCGACATGGCCCACCGCCTGGGCGTGACGGTCGAAGGCGAGCTGGGCTGCCTCGGCTCGCTCGAGACCATGAAGGGCGACAAGGAAGACGGCCACGGCACCGACGACACCATGACGCGCGAGCAGCTGCTCACCGACCCCGAGCAGGCCGCCGACTTCGTCAAGCGCACCCAGATCGACGCGCTGGCCATCGCCATCGGCACCAGCCACGGCGCCTACAAGTTCACGCGCGAGCCCACCGGCGACATCCTGGCGATCGACCGCATCAAGGAAATCCACCGCCGCATTCCCAACACCCACCTGGTGATGCACGGCTCGTCGAGCGTGCCGCAGGAGCTGCTGGCCATCATTCGCCAGTACGGCGGCAACATGAAGGAAACCTACGGCGTGCCCGTGAAGGAAATCCAGGAAGCCATCAAGCACGGCGTGCGCAAGATCAACATCGACACCGACATCCGCCTGGCCATGACCGGCGCGGTGCGCAAGTTCCTGTTCGAGAACCCCGAGAAGTTCGACGCCCGTGAATGGCTCAAGCCCGCGCGCGAAGCCGCCAAGCTGATCTGCAAGCAGCGCTACATCGAGTTCGGCTGCGAAGGCCAGGGCGCCAAGATCAAGGGCGACACGCTGCAAGTGGTCGCCGCCAAATACGCCAAGGGCGAGCTGGCTCAGGAAGTCGTTTAAAACCTCCCCCGCGATTCGAAGGCCACCGTTCGCGGTGGCTTTTTTCTGCGCGCACAATCCGCTTTCACCGTCTTTCAGTTTCCGTCGTTTCCCCACCGCAATTGCCCATGACCACCGTCCACACCTCCTCCATCCAGAGCCTGCCCCTGCTTGCGCGCGGCAAGGTGCGCGACAACTACGCCGTCGGTGAAGACCGCATCCTCATGGTCGCGAGCGACCGGCTGAGCGCGTTCGACGTGATCATGGGCGAGCCCATTCCGGGCAAGGGCGTGATCCTCACGCAGATGGCGCTGTGGTGGTTCGAGCGGCTCGGCCAGATCTGCCCCAACCACCTGACCGGCGACGCGCCCGAGAGCGTGGTCACCGAGGCCGAGGTGCCGCAGGTCACCGGCCGCTCGATGCTGGTCAAGCGCCTGAAGCCGATCCCGGTCGAGGCCGTGGTGCGCGGCTACCTGGCCGGCAGCGGCTGGAAGGAATACCAGGAATCGCGCTCGGTCTGCGGCGTGCCGCTGCCCGAGGGCCTGACCAACGCCAGCAAGCTGCCGCGCCCCATCTTCACGCCCGCCGCCAAGGCGGCGGCCGGCGAGCACGACGAGAACATCAGCTACGAGCGCGTGGTCGAGATCGTCGGCCCCAAGCTGGCCCAGCAGATCCGCGAGACCAGCATTGCCATCTACGAAACCGCGGCGCAGATCGCCCTGGCCAAGGGAATGATCATTGCCGACACCAAGTTCGAGTTCGGCCTCGACGAGGCCGGCACGCTGGTGCTGATGGACGAGGTGCTCACGCCCGACAGCTCGCGCTACTGGCCGGTGGAGGGCTACCAGGCCGCGCTGGCCGCCGGCGCCAACCCGCCGAGCTACGACAAGCAGTTCGTGCGCGACTGGCTCGAAGGCACCAAGATCAACGGCAAGCCCTGGGACAAGACGCCGCCGGCGCCGCGCCTGCCGGCCGAGGTCATCGAGAAGACCGCCGCCAAGTATCGCGAGGCGCTCGAGCGCCTCACCGGCTGATCACGGGTTGATCAGCGCGCTCCGGCCGAGCTGAACGTCGCCACGGTCCGGCCGCCTGCGTCCAGCAGCGCCAGGCGCCCCGGCCCCGCGAGGCTGTAGCTCGCCGTGTTCTGCAGCGCCGAAATGAACTGCGCCTCGTTGGCCCCGCGCGTCGGGTCGAGGCAGGCCATGCGGGTCGAGGCCAGCTGGCCGATCTTCAGGGAGATGCCCGCGCGCGTGTACGAACCCGAAAGGCGGTTGCAGCCGCCCGATCCGCTGACCCGTCCGCTGCTGCGGTCGAATTGAACCTGTGCGCCGCTGTTGGGCGCGATGGGCTCGTCGCCCAGTTGCACCAGGCGCCAGGTCGGCCCCTCGATCGGTTCGTCCAGGCTGATGCCGCTCCCGCATCCGGCCAGGGTGGTCGACAGCGCCGCCGCCGCGAGGACGGGCAGCGCAATGCGGCGGGTAAGGCGGGCGAATGAGCGCATGGCCGGTCTTTCCTTTTCAAATCTGCAACAAGTTGAATCGGGCGTGATCGTATGCGACAGCGCCGGCCGCGCCAATGCCGTCCCGCTCGCGGTCGGGCCATGAAAAAAGCGACCCGGAGGTCGCTTTGTGGAATCAGCTCAGCACCACGCTGCTCAGGCGGCGCCGGTAGGTGGCCACCACCGGATCGTCCGGCGGGATCTGGCCATCGGCCACCTTGACCTTCGGCGGCTCGATCAGGTCGAGGATCGCGATGTAGGTCTTGCGCGCGAGGTCTTCGCTCCAGGTCTTGTCGCGCATCAGGATGTCGAGCAGCTCGTCCATCGCGTCGGTCCAGCGCTGGGCGGCCATCAGCAGGCGGGCGCGGCCGAAGCGGGCGTCGAAGTCGCGCTTGTTGGCTGCGATCTTCGCGTCGAAATCGGCGATGGCCGGCGCGGCACCGGTGGGCGGTGCTGCGAAATCGATAGCATCCATCCAGCGCTGCAGCGCGTCGAAGCGGCGCACCAGCGTGGTCTTGGCGATCACCGGGGCGAACGCGACCTTGGCGTCGTCGTGGCGGCCTTCCTGCAGCAGCAGCTTGATGTAGTCGAAGCGGGCGTCGTCGTTGGCGGGGTCGGTGGCCACGGCATGCTGCAGCTTCTCAAGCGCGCCCTGGGTGTCGCCGCCGGCCAGCGCTTCCTGCGCGGCGGCTTCTTCCGAGGCGGCCTCGGCTTCGTCGGCGCCGGGCACGTGCTTGTCGAGGAATTCGCGGATCTTCTCGGCCGGAATGGCGCCGACGAAGCCGTCGACCGGCTGGCCGTCCTTGAACATCACGCAGAACGGGATGCTGCGCACGCCGAACATCTCGGACAGCTGGGAGGAGATCTGCGGCACCTTGTCGGCGTCGAGCTTGGCCAGCGTGAAGCGTCCGCCGTACTCGACTTCGAGCTTTTCGAGCACCGGGCCGAGCTGTTTGCAGGGGCCGCACCATTCGGCCCAGATGTCCAGCAGCACCGGCGTGGCGACCGAGCCTTCGATCAGTTCGGCCTGGAAATTTTCGAGAGTGATGTCGATCATCGGAACCAACTGAGGGTGAAACGTAAAATTGAAACCATGAACGAAACCATTCAGGTCGGTGTAGTGATGGGCTCGAGCTCCGATTGGGAGACGATGCGCAACGCGGTCGAGATTCTCCAGCAATTCGGAATCAGCCACGAGGCAAAGGTGGTCTCGGCCCACCGCATGCCCGATGCGCTCTTCGCGTATGCCGAAAGCGCCGCCGGGCGCGGGCTCGCCGCGATCATCGCCGGCGCGGGCGGGGCGGCCCACCTGCCGGGCATGCTGGCGTCCAAGACCACGGTGCCGGTGCTCGGCGTGCCGGTGGCCAGCCGCCACCTGCAGGGCGTCGACTCGCTCTACAGCATCGTGCAGATGCCCAAGGGCGTGCCCGTGGCCACTTTTGCCATCGGCAACGCAGGCGCAGCCAACGCGGCGCTGTTTGCGGTGTCGATGCTGGCGGTGAACAACCCGGCGCTGCGCGCGAAGCTCGACGCCTTTCGCACGGCCCAGACCGCCGCCGCCGAAGCCATGACGCTGCCGCCGGCCCCCGCTGGCGAAGCCCCCCCCGTGTCCCCTTTCTCGCCCCAGGGCGGAGGTGCCCTGTGAGCGACGCCGACCTGCCCATTCTTCCGGGCGCCACGCTCGGCGTGCTCGGCGGCGGACAGCTGGGGCGCATGTTCGTCCACGCTGCCCAGCGCATGGGCTACTTCACGGCGGTGCTCGACCCCGACACCGACAGCCCCGCCGGCCGCGTGAGCCACCACCACATCCACACCGACTACGGCGACGTCGACGGGCTCGCCCGCCTGGCCGGGCTGGCCGACGCGGTGACGACCGAGTTCGAGAACGTGCCCGCGCCGTCGCTGGAGCACCTGGCCGTCGCGCGGCCGGTGTCGCCCGGCGCCCCGGCCATCGCCATCGCGCAGGACCGCATCGCCGAGAAGGCCCACTTCACCCGCTGCGGCGTGCCCTGCGCGCCCTACGCGGCCATCGAAACGGCGGCCCAGCTGGCCGCGGTGGACGACAGCCTGCTGCCCGGCATCCTGAAGACCGCGCGCCTGGGCTACGACGGCAAGGGCCAGCAGCGCGTGAAGACGCGCGCCGAGCTGGTCGACGCCTGGCAGGCCACGGGCTGCGTGCCCTGCGTGCTCGAGAAGATGCTGCCGCTCGAGTTCGAGTGCTCGGTGATCCTCGCGCGCGGCCGCGACGGCCAGGTCGTGCACTTCCCGCCGCAGCGCAACCTGCACCGCGACGGCATCCTGGCCGTCACTGAAGTGCATCCGCAGAACATGCCCAAGACGGTGGCGCAGGGCGCGGTCAATTCGGCAAAGAGCATCGCCAACGGCCTGGGCTATGTGGGTGTGCTGTGCGTCGAGTTCTTCGCGCTGGCCGACGGCTCGCTGGTGGTGAACGAAATGGCGCCGCGCCCGCACAACAGCGGCCACTACACGATGGAAGCCTGCGACGTGTCGCAGTTCGAGCTGCAGGTGCGCACGCTCGCCGGCCTGCCGCTTGCCGCGCCGCGCCAGCACAGCCCGGCCATCATGCTCAACCTGCTGGGCGACCTGTGGTTCCCGGCCGGGGGCGACAAGCCGGTCTCCCCGCGCTGGGGCGAAGTGCTGGCGCTGCCGGGCGTGCACCTGCACCTCTACGGAAAGATGGAGCCGCGACGCGGCCGCAAGATGGGCCACCTGACCCTTACCGGCGCCACCCTCGAAGCGGTGCGCGCCACGGCCTCGCAGGCGGCGCTGCTGCTGGGCCTGCCGGCGGTGACCACCACCGACCTCGCATGATCCTCGACGGCCGCTCCCCGGACGCCATTGCCGAAGCCGTGCGCGTGCTGCGCGCGGGCGGGCTGGTCGCCTTCCCGACCGAAACCGTCTACGGCCTGGGCGCCGATGCGAGCAGCGACACCGCCGTGGCCGGCATCTTCAAGGCCAAGGGACGGCCATCCGACCATCCGCTGATCGTCCACGTGGCGGCCGGCGTCAAGGGCACCGAATCGCTGTCGCGCTTCGCCCAGCCGCTGCCGGCTTTCGCGCAGAAGCTGGTGCAGGCCTTCTGGCCCGGCCCGCTCACGCTGATCGTCACGCGCCAGCCCGGCGTGGGCGCTGCAGCGGCCGGCGGGCAGGACACCATCGGCCTGCGCTGCCCCTCGCATCCGGTGGCGCAGGCGCTGCTGCAGGCCTGCGCCGAGCAGGGCGTGCCGGGGCTCGCGGGCCCCAGCGCCAACCGCTTCGGCCGCGTCAGCCCGACCACGGCGCAGCATGTGTACTACGAATTCGGCGACGCGCTGCCGGTGGTAGACGGCGGGGCCTGCGAGGTCGGCATCGAGTCGACCATCGTCGACTGCAGCCGCGGCGCGCCAGTGCTGCTGCGCCCGGGCCTCATCACCCGCGCACAGATCGAGGCGGCCTGCGGCGAGAAACTGGCTGACCGCGAAGTGCTCGAGACGCCCGACCCGCGCGCCTCGGGCACGCTGGAGGCGCACTACGCCCCCGACGCCAAGGTGCGCCTGATGGACGCCAAGGCCATCCAGACCGGGCTCGACGTGCTGGGCGCCAACGCCGCGCACATCGCCGTGTGGTCGCGCGCCGTGGTGCGCACCCGTTCGCAGCGCGTGCTGCTGCGGCGCATGCCCGACGACGCCGCGGCCAGCGCGCAGCAGCTGTTTGCCGTGCTGCGCGCGTTCGACACCGAAGGCGTCAAGCTGATCTGGGTCGAGACCCCGCCCGACACCCCCGAGTGGGAGGGTGTCAAAGACCGCCTGCAGCGCGCAGCGGCCGCCTGAACCCCCGTCCGGTCAGCTTCCGGCGGCGAGCACGCCCTGGAAGAAGCCGCGAGCCGAAGCCAGGCAGAACGGCGGCGCCAGCGTGCCGTGGTAGGCCTGTGTGACGGCCGTGGCCTTGTCGGTCGCGCTGCCCGACGTGTTCTGCGCCAGCAGGCTCTTGGCCTGCGCGAAGCCGGCGCGGGCGGCTGAGTAAGCGTCGTTCGCGCCCGAATCCTCCAGGTCGACCACCGTCAGCGCGGCAGCGGGCATGCCTTTGGCGCGGAAGTAGCCGGCGGTGGCGCGGGTGCTGGCGAAGTTCACCGTCGGGTCGTTGGCGCCGCCGCACATCAACACCGGCTTGGCCGGTACCCAGTTGCGCAGGTCGTTCGCCACCGCCGCCCTGCGAAAGCCCGTGGTCGGCTTGCAGTCCAGCGGCGTGGCCGTGCCCACCGAGGCCGCCGTGGTCGGCAGCGCGTTGCCGGCGCAGGGATTCGACTGGATGTCGCTCGCCGCCTGCGTCAGGTAGCTCTGGCGGATCAGGTTGTTGGCGCCGTAGAAGATCGACAGCTGCGGATTCAGCGGACCCGGCACCGCGTCGGCCGGGAACAGCGCCAGCTGCGGCAGCTTGCCGTTCTGGAACAGCGTGGCGATGGGGGTGTTGCTCGGCAGCAGGGTGTCGATGCCGCTGGCGTACTGGTTCTCGTAGACGTCGGTGGTGGCGTTGTAGACATTGCCGAACTGCTGCTGCCAGCTGGTCGTCAGCAGCGGCACGAAGAGGGTGGCGCCCAGCGCCGGCCAGCCTTCGAAGGTGTAGTCGGTCAGCAGGCTGATGGCCGAGGGCGCCGACAGGGGCGCCGCCGCCGTCACCGTCTTGCCGGTGGCCTGCATCTCGCGGTGCGCCGCCATCGCGACGTAGCCGCCCTGCGAATAGCCGGTGATGAACAGCGACCCCGCATCCGTGGCGCCGATGTCGCCGAAGGTCTTGCGCGCCGCGGTGAGCGCATCGACCATGTCCTTGCCCTGCTGGTCGCCGTTCAGATACGGGTGGTAGGGCAGCGTCGACTTGTCGTAGCCCGCGTAGTTGGGCGCCACCACGATGTAGCCCTGCGCCGCGAACATGGCCGCGACCAGCAGGCCCTCGCCGGCGGCCGGCTGGGTGGTGTCGGTCCATTTCGCCAGGTTGTAGTTGCGTGCCGGCGTGGTGCCGTGCGCATAGAGCACCACCGGCCGCGCGCCGCTGCAGGCCACGTCGCTGCCCGTGGGCACCATGATCGCGGCGGTGGCGTTGGTGGCTTCGTTCTTGCCGCCGATGGTGCGGTATTCGAGGTAGCGCAGGTCGATGCCGCACTTGGGCGCGCCGGCCACCTGCAGCAGCGCCTTGCCCTGGTCGCTGGCCTGCAGGCTGGTATTGAACTGGGCAGCGGTCAGGTTGGCAGTCTGCGCGGGCGGCCCGGAGACGACCGAGCCGCGCCCGGTGTCGCTGCCGCCGCCACCGGGCAGCAGCCCGCCGAAACCGATTCCCCCGCCGTCCCCACCACCGCCGCAGGCGGTCAAAAGCAGGGCGACGCCCGCGAGCGCGAGCGCCGGTGCGGGAATGTGCAGCGGTCTTTTCATTGGGAATGTCTCCTGCGTGGATGTTTGTTGTCGTGCCGGAGGGCCGAAACGAACGGTCGTTCGCATGACCCGACGCGATTTTGCGCAGGGGCGGGGCCTGCGCGCAAGCGGCGCACCCCGGTAGATTTTTTCAGTACACCGCTGTAGTGGTCCGGCGGCACGGACGCAGGTCAGTCCTGCGAGGCCCAGTCGACCAGCGCGTCGAACGCGGCGCGCGCGGCCACCGCGTTCTCGGCATTGGCGATGGCCACCAGCACGTAGCGCCGGCCGCTCGCGCCGTCCACGAAGCCGGCCACGCCAGAGGCGTCGCGCAGGGTGCCGGTCTTCAGGTGGGCCGAGCCGCCCGAGCGCAGCGTGCGCTTCTTCAGCGTGCCGTCCACGCCCATGGCCGGCAGCGAGGAGACCAGCTCCGGCATCACCGGCGAGCGCCATGCCACCTGCAGCATCTTGCCGAGCGCGGCCGCGCTGATGCGCTCGTCGCGCGACAGGCCCGAGCCGTTCTCGAACACCGGCTGCGCCTCGCCCGTGCCGATGCGGTCGCGCCACCACTGGCCCAGCGCGGTGCGCGAGGCCTCGAAGGTGCCGCGGTTCTTCTGCGTGAGCCCGATCGTGAGGAACAACTGCTGCGCCATCACGTTGTTGCTGTACTTGTTGATGTCGCGCACCACCTCGGCCAGCGGCGGCGACTCGAACTCGAAGGCCGGCTTCAGCCCCGCCGGCACGCGCCCTTCGCGCATCTGCCCGCCGACGCGACCGCCCATCTCGGCCCACATGCCGCCGATGGCGCGCAGGCTGTAGGTGCGCGGGTCGGCATACGCCACGGCCCAGCTCTTCTCGCCGCAGCCGGCGGGGAAGCCGCCGTTGAAGCGGATGCGGTTCACGTCGGTGAAGTCGGCGCGCAGCGTGGTGCGCCAGTCGCCGCATTCGCCGGGCACCAGCGGCACCGTGGCCGGCATTGCCACGCTGGCCAGCGGGGGCTCGTAGTTCACGCGGGCGAACTGCCCCGCGCGGTCGGGCGCGAAGCTCATGTTGACCGACTTGAAGTTGACCAGCAGCGCGTCGGGCGAGGCGTTGTACGGGCGCAGCGGCTCGCCGTCGAAGGCGGCCGGGTCGCCCTCGACCGTGTTCTCGAAGGCGCTGCGGTCGATGACGATGTCGCCGCTCACCGTGGTGATGCCCAGCCCCTGCACGTGGCGCAGCAGCAGCCACATGCGTTCGAGCACCAGCTTCGGGTCGCCCTGGCCCTTGATGTAGAGGTTGCCGTTGAGCACGCCGTTGCTCACCGTGCCGTCGGTGTAGACCGGAGTGGTCCAGTTGTAGGCCGGCCCGAGCAGGTCGAGCGCGGCGTAGGTCGTCACCAGCTTCATGATCGACGCCGGGTTCACCGGCACCTGCGTGCGCCAGGCCAGGCGCGGCGGGCGGCTGCCGTCGGCATCGGCCACCAGCATCGTCACCGCCTCGCGCGGCACCTTGGCGCGGGCGAGGGCGGCGTCGACCTGGGTCGGCAAGGCTTGCTGGGCGAGGGCGGCGCCGGCCGGGGCCAGCATCGCGACGAGGGTCAGTGCGCGAGCGGCGCGGCGGGAGGCGAGAGGCATGCGCCCATTATCCCGGCGCGAAAAGATGCAGCTTCGCGTGGTACAGCAGCATCACCGTCTTGGCGTCGGCGATGCGGCCGTCGGCCACCATGGCCAGCGCCTCGTCGATGTCCAGCTCCAGCACCTCGATGTCCTCGCCTTCCTCGGCCAGCCCGCCGCCCGCGCCGACGCGCATCGAGGACTCGTAGGGCGCGACGAAGAAGTGCAGCTTCTCGGTCACCGAGCCGGGGCTCATGAAGCTCTCGAAGATCTTGCGCACCTCGCCCAGCCGATAGCCGAGTTCTTCCTCGACCTCGGCGCGAATGCGCTCTTCAGGCGCCGCGTCGTCGAGCAGGCCGGCCGCCGCCTCGATCAGCAGGTCGTCATGGCCGTTGACGAAGGCCGGGTAGCGGAACTGGCGCACCAGCAGCACCGTGCGCCGCGCGAGGTTGTACGGCAGCAGCGTGGCACCGTTGCCGCGGTCGTAGGTCTCGCGGTGCATGCGCTGCCACTGGCCGTCGTTGCGCCGCCAGTCGAAGGCGGTGGTGCGCAGCGTGTACCAGTTGTCGGAAAGCAGGGTGACTTCGTGCACCCGGACGCGGTCTTGGAGTGTCATGGGCGGCGAGCATATGTGCATGTTCGTGCAATAACAAGAAAATTCGTGCAGAAAGCGTGCAGGCCCGATACCATCGGCCGATGCTCACCAGCCAGCGCAAGCAACACATCCTTTCGGTCCTGCGGCGCGACGGCAACGTCGTCGCCAAGGCGCTCAGCGAAGAACTCGGCCTGTCGGAAGACACGCTGCGCCGCGACCTGCGCGAAATGGCCGCCGAAGGCCTGCTGCAGCGCGTGCACGGAGGTGCCTTGCCGCTGGCGCCGGCCGAAGCCGATTTCGCGGGTCGCCAGCAGCTGGCCTCCGGCGAGAAGGTCGCCATCGGCCGCGCCGCCGCGCGTCTGGTGAAGCCGGGCCAGGTGGTGTTCATCGACGGCGGCACCACCGCCGTGCAGCTCGCGCGCCACCTGCCGCTCACCTTGCAGGCCACGGTGGTCACGCACAGTCCGTCGGTGGCGGTCGAGCTGGTGTCGCATGCCGGCATCGAGGTGGTGCTGATCGGCGGGCGCCTCTTCAAGCACTCGGTGGTGGCCGTGGGTTCGGCGGCGATGGCGGCCATTTCGCGCATTCACGCCGACATGTATTTCATGGGCGTCACCGGCGTGCACGCCGAGGCCGGCCTGACCACCGGCGACCTCGAGGAAGCCGAGATCAAGCGCGCCCTGATGGCCGCGTCGGCCGAGACGGTGGTGCTGGCCTCGTCCGAGAAGCTGGGCGCGGCCTCGGCCTGGGTGGTCAACCCGGTCACCTCGGCCACCACGCTGCTGGTATCGCCGGATGCGCCCGCCAGGGCGCTGGCGCCGCTGCGCAAGGCCGGGCTGGCCGTGCTGCTGAGCGAAAAGGCCTGATATCGCAGGGTGGCGACCGGGATTGACCGCCCCTCGATAATCGGGGCATGCCTCTTTCGCCCCGCTTCTTTCTCCGCCCGCCCGCCGCGGGCGCGGCCCCGGGGTGTCCCGCCAATGTCTAGATTGCTGGCCTTCGACACGAGCACAGAGCACCTGTCGGTCGCGGTGCTGCACGGCGAGCGGCTGCTGGCCCACAACGGCGTGGGCGGCGCGCAGGCCTCGACCACGCTGCTGCCGCTGATCCAGCAACTGCTGGGCGAAGCCGGGCTGGTGCTGGCCGAGCTGGACGCGATCGTCTTCGGCCGCGGCCCCGGCTCGTTCACCGGCCTGCGCACCGCCTGCTCGGTGGCCCAGGGGCTGGCCTTCGGCGCCGGCGTGCCGCTGCTGCCGGTCGACACCCTGCTGGCCGTGGCCGAGGAAGCGCGCCATGCCTTCGGCGCGCAGCAGGTGGTGGCGGTGCTCGACGCCCGCATGGACCAGCTCTACGCCGCGCGCTACGACTTCTCTGCCGCCGGCCCTCTGGGCGGTCTGGGCGGTCTGGGTGGTGACGACGAGCCCCTGCTGCTGTCGCCCGACGCCCTCGAAGTGCCCGCCGGCTACGCGCTGGCCGGCAACGCCTTCGCCGCCTACGGCCCGCGCCTGGCGCCGGCCGCCGCCCGCCACGAGGCCCTGCCGACCGCCACCGCCATGCTGCGGCTCGCGCCCGCGCTGCTCGCGGCCGGCCGCACCGTGCCCGCGGCACAGGCCTGGCCGCTCTATGTTCGCGATAAAGTGGCACAGACCACCGAAGAGCGCGCCGCCATCAAGGCGGCCGCGGCATCGGCGGCAGCAGCAGCCCCTTCCAGCCACGCATGAGCGCCGTCCTCCAGCCCGTCGAAGCCCGCCTCGAACCGCTCACCATCGAGCGGATCGACGCTGTCTGCGCGGTGGAGCAGACGGCCTACAGCCACCCCTGGACGCGCGCCAACTTCACCGACTCCATGGCCGTGGGCTACCACTGCCAGTGCCTGCTGGCGCCCGGCGTGGCGCAGGGCGTCACGTCGCCCGTCACCAGCCTGGGCGAAACGCTCATCGGCTACTTCGTGGCCATGAAGGGCGTCGACGAGGTGCATCTGCTGAACATCACCGTGGCCCCGGCCTTCCAGCGCCAGGGCTGGGCGCCGCTCATGCTGGAGGCGCTGGGCGGCTGGTCGCGCGGCGAGGGCGCGCAGTGGCTGTGGCTCGAAGTGCGCCAGAGCAACCAGCGCGCGCTCGACATCTACGTGCGGCAGGGTTTCCGCAGCGTGGGCGTGCGCAAGGGCTACTACCCGGCCCATGACGGCAAGCGCGAGGACGCGGTCGTCATGAGCCTGCGATTGAACGAAACAGGCACCGCCTGGGGAGCCTTGCGATGAGCGCGGTGCAGACATTGAAGCTCGACGCGCGCCAGCGCGCGATGCTCGACGAAATGGGCGTGAAGGTCTGGTGGCCCGTGCCCCAGGTGGTGGAAGCCGAGCCCGAACCCGTGCCGGTGCAGGCCGCGCCCGAAGCCGGGCCGCCCGACGACGAGGAATACATCCCGAGCGCCGAGGAGCGCATGGAGGCGGAAATGCCCGTCTCCGCGCCACGCCCGCCGCGCGCGCCGGTCGCCCGGCCCGTGGCGGCACCCGCGCCGGCTGCGCGCCCCGCACCCGCCGCCCCGGCGTCGATGGGCGCCGCCGTGCTGCTCGAGGCGCCCTGCCGCCTCTATGCCGATGCTGGAGATGTGGCCGAGACGCAAGGCGGCTGGCTGGTCGTCGCCGACATGCCGCCCGAGGCCGACGGCCGCCACGGCGAGCCCTTCGCGGGCGACGCCGGCCGCCTGCTCGACAACATGCTGCGCGCCCTGAAGCTGCACGACGGCAAGACGCCCGTGCACCTCATGCGCACCCACCGCGGCGTGGCCGCCGGCCAGCCCGGCAGCCCGCGCCCCATGGCCGAGGCCTTCGGCGAGCACGCCGCGGCGCTCGCGCCCCGCGTCGTGCTGGCGATGGGCCCGCTGGCTGCGCAGAGCCTGATGCAAAGCGGCGATCCGCTGGGCAAGCTGCGCGGCCGCGCGGTGCCGCTGGCTATGACCGGTGAGCCCGGCGCGGCGGTGGTCGTGGCGACCTATCACCCGGCCTACCTGCTGCGCAACCCGGCCGACAAGGCCCGCGCCTGGGCCGACCTCTGCCTGGCGGCCGAGCAGCACACGCCCGCCTAAAATCACGGCCCATGACTTTCCTCGACAAGCTGGCCGCCGCACAGCAAAAAAACGGTTCGTTGCTCTGCGTGGGGCTCGATCCCGAGCCGGCCAAATTCCCGGGGCAATTCAAGGGCGACGCCAGCCGCATCTTCGATTTCTGCGCGCGCATCGTCGACGCGACGGCCGACCTGGTCATCGCATTCAAGCCCCAGATCGCCTATTTCGCGGCCCACCGCGCCGAAGCCCAGCTCGAGCAGCTCATGGAGCACATGCGCCGCAACGCGCCTGACGTGCCCGTGATCCTCGACGCCAAGCGCGGCGACATCGGCTCCACCGCCGAGCAGTACGCGCTGGAAGCCTTCGAGCGCTACGGCGCCGACGCGGTCACGCTGTCGCCCTTCATGGGCTTCGATTCGGTGGCGCCCTACCTCAAGCACGAGGGCAAGGGCGCTTTCCTGCTGTGCCGCACCAGCAACCCTGGCGGCTCCGACTTGCAGGGCCAGCGCCTGGCGGACGTCGAGGGCCAGCCTTTCCTGTACGAGCACGTGGCCAGGCTGGCGCAGGGCCCGTGGAACCTCAATGGCCAGCTCGGGCTGGTGGTGGGCGCGACCTACCCGGCGGAAATCGAGCGCGTGCGCGAACTCGCGCCGACCGTGCCGCTGCTGATTCCCGGCGTCGGTGCCCAGGGCGGCGACGCCGTCGCCACGGTGCGCGCCGGCTGGCGTGCCGATGCGCCGATCATCGTGAACTCGTCGCGGGCCATCATCTACGCGTCGTCGGGCGACGACTTCGCGGAAGCGGCCAAGAACGCCGCGCGCACCACGCGCGACGCGCTGGAAGCCGCCAAGCCCTGAGCCCCGTCAGTTCCGGCGCAGGCGGGTGAAAAGCTCGAATTCCCAGTTGCGCATGCCCAGCAGCAGGGTGTAGCCCTCGCGGTCCTTGGCCGACAGCTTCTGGTCGGTCTGGTGCTGCTGCGCGAAGTCTTGCGCTACGCGCTGCAGGCGCTCCAGGAAGGCCGGTGCCAGCGAGCGGCTGATCGAGCCGTGCACCAGCAGCAGCCCTTCGGCGGGGCCGTCGAAGCCGCCCCGGTAGTAGTCGAGCACCACGTTCTCGCGGAAGAATTCCATCACCGGGCCGTGCGGGCGCCAGCGGAAAGTCTTGGCCAGCTTCAGGCGATACCGGTTCAGCGGCCGCAGCTCGATGATGCCGATGCGGTCCAGCTGCGCCAGGCAGCCGATGCACTCGGCCTCGCTGATGCGGTAGGCCGCCACGATCTGCTCCAGCGTCCACTGGCTCAGCACGCTGATGGCCACCAGCAGCAGTTTCTTGTCCTTGACCACGGCCTTTTCCTGCTCGTGCGTCAGCTCCTTCAGCAGCGGCTGGGCGTCGGCCACGCGGCGGGCGAGTTCTGCGAAATCGATCTTCAGTGCGCGGCAGATGGCGTCTACGCGCGACAGCGGCATGTCGCTCTTGGCCAGCATCCGCTTGACGCTGGATTCGGCCATGTCGAGCGACCGCGCCAGGTCGGCGTAGGTCATGCGCGCACTTTTGAGTTCGTTCTTGAGGGCTTGGACGAGGTCGACGGTGGTGCTCATCGTTCGAGCGTACACGGGCACAGGGAAGTATCAGTTGGAGATACCACCGGGTGTGAATTAGTACCTCGTATCGATTCTCGATGCCTGTGGAGGGGGCTGGACCCTAAATTCCGCGCCACGTACCGACCACCACCGAGAAACGCCATGCCTCTGCCCTCTCTCAGCCGCCGCGAACGCGGGTTGCTTTTCACCCTGGCCCTGCTCACGGCGATCGCCGTCTTCGGCCCGGCGCTGCCGGCGGCCGACGTCGCCATCGCTACCGTTTTCGCCGACGACCGCGCCTGGCACGGCCTGCCGAACGCGATGGACGTGCTCAGCAACATTCCGTTCGTCGTGGTCGGTATCTGGGGCCTGTACCGGTTGAACCGCATCGACCGCTCGCACCAGCAGGCGCTGTCGGCCTTTCCGCTGGCGCCGCCGGCCAGCGACCCGCCCGACAACACGCTGGACTGCGCCTGGCTGTTCTTCGCCGGCCTGATCGCCACCGCCGCCGGCTCGGCCTTCTATCACCTGCTGCCCGACGGCCCCCGGCTCGCGGCCGACCGCGCCGGCATGGCGGTGGCCTTCGCGGGCCTGATCGGCGTGGCGGTCTGCGAGCGGGTGAGCCAGCGCGCCGGCTGGCCGGCCGCCTGGTTCGTGCTCACGGCCGGCCTGCTCTCGGCGGAGGTGTTCCAGGAAACCGGCAACGTCATGCCCTGGGCGCTGGTGCAGTTCGGCGGCATGGCGCTGGTGCTGACGCTGGCGCTGGCCACGCCGATGCGCAATTCGGTCGGTCTCAAGCTGGGCTGGGTGATCTTCTTCTACGCGGTGGCCAAGGCCTTCGAGATGGCCGACCAATCGATCTACGAGTTCTCGCAGCACACGGTTTCCGGCCACACGCTCAAGCACCTGACGGCGTCGCTCGCGGGACTGCCGCTGTTGCTGGCGCTGCGCAAACTCGAGATGCGCTGGCAAGCCGCGCTGCGGCACAATCCGGGCGCAGCCGCCGTAGCGGCCTGAGGAAATCCTTCGCATGACAACCCCCGCCGCTGCTGCAGCCCCCGCGACATCCGCCCCCCAAGAGGCCAACGCGCACGCCAACCAGTTCGCCCTCCTCAAGCAGCGGCGCTTCGCGCCTTTCTTCTGGACCCAGTTCGCTGGCGCCGCGAACGACAACCTCTTCAAGTTCGCCTTCACCGTCATGGTGACCTACCAGCTCCAGCTGAGCTGGATGCCGCCGGCCATGGCGGGCCTGGTGATCGGCGCGCTCTTCATCCTGCCGTTCCTGCTGTTCTCGGCCACCTCGGGCCAGCTGACCGACAAGTTCGACAAGACGAAGATGATCCGCTTCGTCAAGAACCTCGAGATCGCGATCATGCTGATCGCCGCCTGGGGCTTCGTCACGGCCAATGCGGTGGTGCTGCTGGGCTGCGTGTTCCTCATGGGCCTGCACTCCACGCTGTTCGGGCCGGTCAAGTTCGCCTACCTGCCGCAGGTGCTCGATCCGCGCGAGCTCACGGGCGGCAACGGCATGGTCGAGATGGGCACCTTCGTCGCCATCCTGCTGGGGCAGGTGGCGGGCGGGCTGCTGGTGGCGGTGCCGCAAATCGGCCATCTCACGGTGGCCGTGGCCTGCGTGCTGCTCGCGCTGGTGGGGCGCGGCGTGGCGCAGGCCATTCCGCGCGCGCCGGCCACCGACCCCGGGCTGGTGATCAACTGGAACCCGGTCAGCGAGACCTGGCGCAACCTGAAGCTCGCACGCGGGAACATCGTGGTGTTCCGCTCGCTGCTGGGCATTTCGTGGATGTGGTTCTTCGGCGCGGTGTTCCTGAGCCAGTTCCCCAGCTTCGCCAAGGAAGTGCTGCACGGCGACGAGCAGGTGGCGTCGCTGCTGCTGGTGGTGTTCTCGGTGGGCATCGGCGTCGGTTCGCTGCTGTGCGAGACGCTGAGCCGCCGGCAGGTGGAAATCGGCCTGGTGCCTCTGGGCGCCATCGGCATGAGCGTGTTCGCGATCGACTTGTACTTTGCCTCGCGCGGGCTGCCCAAGGTGCCCGAGATGGGCATCGGCAGCTTCGTGCACCAGGGTGCCCACTGGCGCGTGATGGCCGACCTGGCGCTGCTGTCGCTGCTCGCGGGCCTGTACAGCGTGCCGATGTACGCGCTGATCCAGCTGCGCAGCCAGCCCACGCACCGCGCGCGCATCATCGCGGCCAACAACATCCTCAATGCGCTGTTCATGATCGGCAGCTCGGTCATCGCCGGCGCGCTGCTGGGCGCGGGCTTCACCATTCCGCAGATCTTCCTGTTCACCGGCATCGCCAACGCGGTGGTGGCGTTCTACATCTTCATGCTGGTGCCCGAGTACATGCTGCGCTTCGTGGCCTGGGTGCTGTCGCGCTTCGTCTACCGCTTCGACATCAAGGGCGACGAGCACATTCCCACCGAGGGCGCGGCCGTGCTGGTGTGCAACCACGTGAGCTTCATCGACGCGGTGCTGCTGATGGCGGCGAGCCCGCGACCCATCCGCTTCATCATGGACCACCGCATCTTCAAGGTGCCGGTGCTGGGGTGGCTCTTCAGGCTGGCCAAGGCGATTCCCATCGCCCCGCAGAAGGAAGACCCGGCGGCCTATGAAGCCGCCTTTGCCAAGGCGCTGGGCGTGCTGCGCGAGGGCGACCTGCTCGCCATCTTCCCCGAGGGCGCGATCACGCGCGACGGCACGCTGCAGCCTTTCAAGGGCGGCGTGATGAAGATCGTCGACAGCGCGCGCGCCGAAGGCATCGAGCCGCCGGTGATCCCGATGGCGCTGACCAACCTCTGGGGCTCGTACTTCAGCCGCATCGAGCTGCGCGGCGGCGAGCGCGTGGCCATGGCCAAGCCATTCCGCCGCGGTTTCTTCAGCCGCGTCGGCCTGAACGTGGGCGCGGCCGTGCCGTCGTCCGAGGTTCAGCCCGAGTCGCTGCGCCAGCGCGTGAGCGGCCTGCTCGGCGCGTAAAAGTACCGCTCTGAGATACCGGCGGCGCTGCAAACCGCCACCGGTGCAAGCATTCAAGCCCCGCGGTGCGGGAGCGAACCATCATTCGCTCACCTTCACTACGCCGCGAGGCACACATGCAACCCCTTTCATCCTCGACCGTTTCCATCCAGCGCGACACGCGGGCCTGGCAGTTCCTGACCTGGGCCTCGTTCGCGATCGCCGTCTTCCTGTGCGCCACCGGCTTGAGCTGGCTGCCGGGGCAGGCGCTGGACCGGGCGTTCATGGTGATGGGCTACGTGTTCTGCCTGAGCACCGCCTTCATGCTGGCCAAGTTCATCCGCGACGGCGAGCAGGCCGCCGCCGGCCTCTCGGCGGGCCGCGACGTGCCCATGTGGCGCCTGGTCGTCTGGGGCAGCTTCTTCACCGCGATGGCCCTGACCGGCTGGGGCCTCGTGCGCATGGAGATCAACGACGCCTACAAGGCCTTCCTGGGCGTGAGCTGGCTGTTCCTCATCAGCTCGGCCTTCACGCTGGCCAAGACCCTGCGTGACCGCCACGAAGCCGACATGGCCGAAGCCCGCCTGCAAGGCCGCCGGCTGGCCCGCGCCGAAGCCGCCGCTTCTGGTTCCTCCGCCGCCGACTAACCCGTGCCAGGCCAACGAAAGATCATCATGAAGAAGTCCATTGCCGCTGTCCTCGTCGCCGCATGCACCGCCTTCGCCGGCGTCTCGGCCCCCTTGCAGGCACAGGCCCAGAGCGACGCCTCCACGGCCATCTCGCTGATGCCGGTGGCCTCCGTCCTCGTCACGGCCTCGGCCGTGGGTGCTTCGGCGGACTCTGTCGGCGGGGTGGCCAAGGCCTCGGCGGCGCTGCCCGCCGCGCTGTCGGTGGCCGGCTCCGTGCTCACCGTGGTCGCGGTCGAAGCCTCGGCCGACGGCACGGTCTACGTGCTGGAGCGTGCTTCGGACGGCGCGCGCGCCAGCATCAGGGTGGCGGGGCGCGCCGCCAACGGCGTGTCGGCTGCCGTGGGCACCGGCGTCACCGTCAGCGTGATCGGCTCGGGCGTCGTGCTCTCGGCCGCCGGCGAAGTGCTGGCCTTCGTGCCCAACGCCATCGGCCGTGCGCTGCTCTACAACGAGAGGCTCTCGTGAAGCGCGCGCTGATGGCCCAGGCCGCGCTCGGGCTTGCCCTTGTGATGGCGCTTCCGGTGCAGGCCTGGGCCGGCCGCTCCTGCGAGCAGGTCAAGCCGACGCCCGCGGTGATCGTCAAGGGCATGGAGCTGGCCGAGCGCACCTCTCGGGCGCTCGACGCCAGCGGTGCGCGCGTGGTGATCCTGGCGCGCGCCGGGCAAGACCTGGGCAAGTACGGCCTGCGCTACTCGCACCTGGGCATCGCCTACAAGACCGACGCCGGCCCGTGGCGCGTGGTGCACAAGCTCAACCAGTGCGGCACCGCGGTGGCGTCCGTGTACCGCCAGGGGCTCGGCGAGTTCTTCCTCGACGACTTGTGGCGCTACGAGGCGGCCTGGGTCGTGCCCACGCCGGCCGTGCAGGCGCAGCTGATGGCCGCGCTGGAAGAGCCGCCCGCGCGCATCGTGCGGATGAACGTGGCGCCCTACAGCATCGTGAGCTACGCCTGGGGCCGGAAGTACCAGCAGTCGAACCAGTGGGCCGTCGAGACGCTGGCCGCCGCGATGGAGCCCTCCACCATCGGCAATCGTGCGCAGGCGCAGGCGTGGATGCAGTTCAAGGGCTACGAGCCCACCACGCTGAAGCTCGGGCCGCTCACGCGGCTGGGCGGGCGCGTGACCTCGGCCAACGTGGCCTTCGACGACCACCCGAACGACAAGCGCTTCAGCGACCGCATCGAGACGGTGACGGTCGACTCCGTGTTCGCCTGGCTGCCGCGTGCCGGCCTGGGCGCCGCGCCGGTGACGCTGAAGCTTCAATGAACAGGAACGGGACAACGACATGAGCAAATCCCTGCGCCTTTCCGAAAAATGGTTCCGCCGCGGCCTCTGGCTGGTGGCCTTCGTGTTCGCCAGCTTCCTCATCGGGCTGGGCAGCACCATCGTGGGCGACCTGCCGCAGGTCGAGCGCGTGCGCGGCATCGACGACTTCATCGACCTGCGCGCCGCGCAGCCGCTTCGCGCGACCATCGCGGCCTCGGAAGCCACCGAGCTGAAGGCCGCGCGCGACCTCGACCAGATACGCCTGCAGCTGCAGGCTGCGCAACAGGCCAATGCCAATGCGCGCGAGACCTTCGGCAACTGGCTCGCCACGCGCCGTGCCACCGCGCAGCCCGACCAGGACACCGAGCTCATCGCGCGCACCAAGGCGCTCGACGCCTTCAAGCAGAAGGAAGAGCAGGTGCAGCGCCAGGTCAACGCGCAGCAGCAGATCACGCTCGACGCACGCCAGGCCGAGCAGCGCGCACGCACCGCGCTCGCCGACCTGGAGCGCGACGCGCAGGTGAAGCTGGAGGCCGAATACCGCCGCGTCGAGCTGCGCGTGTTTCTCTACCGGCTGGCCCTCACGCTGCCTTTGCTGGTGGTGGCCGGCTGGCTGTTCGCGAAGAAGCGCAAGAGCACCTACTGGCCCTTCGTGTGGGGCTTCATCTTCTTCGCGCTGTTCGCCTTCTTCGTCGAGCTGGTGCCCTACCTGCCGAGCTACGGCGGCTATGTGCGCTATCTGGTGGGCATCGTGCTCACGGTGCTGGTGGGGCGCTATGCCATCGTCGCGCTCAACCGCTACCTGGCGCGCCAGAAACTCGCCGAGCAGCAGCCCGACCAGGTGCGGCGCGAAGAGCTCAGCTACGACACCGCGCTGGCCCGCCTGGGCAAGAGCGTGTGCCCAGGCTGCGAGCGGCCGGTGGACCTGAAGAACGACGCGATCGACTTCTGCCCGCATTGCGGCATCGGCCTGTTCGACCACTGCGGCGTGTGCGAGACGCGCAAGAGCGCGTTCTCCAAGTTCTGCCACGCCTGCGGCACCCCGGCCGCGGCGTAGTCTGCGGATTCGGTCACGCCCCCGCGCGCCGATCGACACACCATGTAGCCGGCGCGCCGCAAGGCCGTGCTACAACGATGGATTCCCAACCCCAGACGGAGCTAAAGCATGAGCATTTTCGGCAGCATCCTTTCCAAGATCTTCCCGGGCGCCAAGGCAGCCGAGGCCCCAGCCCCTGCACCAGCCCCCACCGCCGCGGCACCGGCCGACGCACCCGCACCCGCCGTGGCCGCGCCCCCGCCCGCCATTCCGCTGGGCGACGTGGCCGCCGTGCTCGACGGCATGCCGGGCGCGAAGAACCTCAACTGGCGCACCTCCATCGTCGACCTCATGAAGCTGCTGGGCCTGGACAGCAGCCTCGAGGCACGCAAGCAGCTGGCCGCTGAACTGAGCTACGGCGAAGACACCAGCGACAGCGCCAAGATGAACATCTGGCTGCATCGCCAGGTCATGACCAAGCTGGCCGCCAACGGCGGCACGGTTCCGGCAGAGTTGCGGGACTGAGCTGGATAGTCGCTCGGAAGTTTTTCGAGAACACCGAGGAACCGGCTCTGCCGGGCCTCAGGTGTTGCCCCCGGTAGGGGGTTGGCGAAGCGACACGAAGTGCGCGTAGCCTGGGGGCGAGACCATTTCAGGTCCAGCCGGCGTCGACGACGTAGTCTTGAGCGGTGCACATGCGCGAATCGTCGGCCGCCAGGAACAGCGCCATCGCCGCGATGTCTTCCGCCATCACGCGGCCCGGCAGGCACTGCGCCGCATCGATCTCCGCACCCGATTCGGGCTTGACCCACAGCTTGATCTGCCGCTCGGTCATCACCCAGCCCGGCACGATCGAATTCACGCGGATGTTCTGCTTGCCCAGGTCGCGCGCCAGCGAACGCGTGAGGCCGCGCGCCGCCGCCTTGCAGGCCTGGTACACCGGATAGCCCTTGCCCTTGATCATCCAGCTGATCGAGCCGAAGTTGATGATCGAGCCGCCGCCCAGCGCGCGCATGTCGTCGGCCACCGCCTGCGCGGCGAAGAACTGGTGCTTGAAGTTGACGGCCACGAGGCGGTCGAAGTCGTCGCTGGTCACGTCCGCCATCTCGTGGCGGCGGTCGTTGGCGGCGTTGTTGAGTAGTACGGAGACCGGGCCGAAGCGCTGGCGCACCGCGTCGATGGCGGCGGCGAGCGCGGCCGTGTCTGTCACGTCGCAGGCACGAACAGCGCCGGGTTTTCGCCCTGCAACTGCGCCGCGAGCGCGCTGCCGGCAGCGGTGTCGAGGTCGCAGAAGCCGACCTTCGCGCGCTGCGCATGAAAGGCCCGCACCAGCGCTTCGCCGATACCGCTGGCCCCGCCGGAGATGAACACGGTGCGCCCGCTCAGCGAGGGATAGCGGGCGGTGTAGGCGGATGCGTGGGAAGCAGTGGTCATGGGAATGAACTGGCGCCGTGCGGGGAGGAAAAGCAAGCGTACCCCATCGATGCGCCGGCCGCCACGCCGGCCGGGAGCTACACGCCGCGTGCGCGCTCGGCCTTGAACCGCGCGCGGAATTCCGTGAACCTGCCCGCGTCCAGCGACTCGCGGATCTCGCTCATCAGGTTCAGGTAGTAGTGCAGGTTGTGGATGGTCGTGAGCATCGGCCCGAGCATTTCGCCGCAGCGGTCGAGGTGATGCAGGTAGGCGCGGCTGAAGCCCTCGCGCCCGCCGTCGTTCCAGCCCACGCCCGAAGTGCCCGCGCAGGCATGGCAGGTGCAGCTGGGGTCGATGGGCTGCGGGTCGCTCTTGTGGCGCGCGTTGCGCATCTTCAGGTCGCCGAAGCGTGTGAAGAGCGTGCCGTTGCGCGCATTGCGCGTGGGCATCACGCAGTCGAACATGTCGACGCCGTCGGCCACGCCCTGCACCAGGTCTTCCGGCGTGCCCACGCCCATCAGGTAGCGCGGCTTGTTCGCGGGCAGCCGGTGCGGCGTGTGGCCCATGATGTGCAGCATTTCTTCCTTGGGCTCGCCCACGCTCACGCCGCCGATGGCGTAGCCGGGGAAGTCCATGTCCACCAGCGCGGCGAGCGACTCTTCGCGCAGGTTCTCGAACATGCCGCCCTGCACGATGCCGAAGAGCGCGTTCGGGTTCTCCAGCCGGCTGAACTCGGCCTGGCAGCGCCTGGCCCAGCGCAGGCTCAGTTCCATCGAGATGCGCGCCTCGGCCTCGGTCGTGATGTGGCCCTTGGTGTCGTAGGGCGTGCACTCGTCGAACTGCATCACGATGTCGCTGTTGAGGATGGTCTGGATCTGCATCGAGACCTCGGGCGTGAGGAACAGCTTGTCGCCGTTGACGGGCGACGCGAACTTCACGCCTTCCTCGCTGATCTTGCGCATCGCGCCCAGCGACCACACCTGGAAGCCGCCCGAGTCGGTGAGGATGGGCTTGTTCCACTTCTCGAAGCCGTGCAGCCCGCCGAAGCTGGCCATCACGTCGAGGCCGGGGCGCATCCACAGGTGGAAGGTGTTGCCCAGGATGATCTGCGCGCCCATTTCTTCCAGGCTGCGCGGCATCACGCCCTTGACCGTGCCGTAGGTGCCCACCGGCATGAAGATCGGCGTCTGCACCTTGCCGTGGTTGAGCGTGAGCGTGGCGCGGCGCGCGTGGCTGTCGGGGTCGGTCTTGAGGAGTTCGAAGTTCAGCATGGTGGTCGTCTCAATCTTGTTGTCGTGCCAGCAGCATGGCGTCGCCATAACTGAAGAAGCGGTAGCGCTCGGCAATGGCGTGGGCATAAAGCCCCATCACCCGCTCATAGCCCGCGAATGCCGAGACCAGCATCATCAGCGTGCTCTTGGGCAGATGGAAGTTGGTCACCAGCAGGTCGACGTGCTCGAAGGCGAAGCCCGGGGTGATGAAGATGCGCGTGTCGCCCGATGCCTCGCCGCTCTTGGCCCAGGATTCGAGCGTGCGCACGGTGGTCGTGCCCACGGCGACGATGCGGCCGCCGCGCGCCTTGCATTCGGCAATGGCACGCTGGGTGGCCTCGGGCACCTCGTAGCGCTCGGCGTGCATGGTGTGCTCGGCGATGTTCTCGGTCTTCACCGGCTGGAAGGTGCCGGCGCCCACATGCAGCGTGACGTTGGCGCGCTGCACGCCGCGCGCTTCGAGTTCGGCCAGCAGGCCTTCGTCGAAATGCAGCGCGGCCGTGGGTGCCGCCACGGCGCCGGGCACGCGCGCGAACACGGTCTGGTAGCGGCTCTCGTCGTCGGCCGAATCGGTGTGGGTGATGTAGGGCGGCAGCGGCACGTGGCCGCAGCGCTGCATCAATGCATACGGGTCTTCGCCCGCGTCGCTCTCGAAGCCGAAGCGGAAAAGCGCCCCCTGCTCGTCGGGCCAGCGGCCCAGCAGGGTGGCGCGGAAGCCGCCGACCATGTCGAGCGTGGTGCCCACCGGCGGCTTCTTGCTGACCTTCATGTGCGCGACCACCTCGTGGCCCTGCAGCACGCGCTCGACCAGCAGTTCGAGCTTGCCGCCGGTCGGCTTCTCGCCGAACAGGCGCGCCTTGACGACGCGCGTGTCGTTGAAGACCAGCAGGTCGCCCGCGCGCAGCAGCGAGGGCAGGTTCTTGAAGATGCGGTCGACCGGAGCAGGCCCCGTGCCGTCGAGCAGGCGGGAGGAGGTGCGTTCGGTGGCCGGGTGTTGCGCCACCAGCTCGGGTGGCAGGGCGAAATCGAAATCGGAAAGCGTGAAGGCGCGCATGTTGCTTGAGGGCCGGACGGGCCCGTGCCAAGGAGGCATGGGAAAAGAAAAGAGAAAGCCGGGAGGCTGGCGGAATTGTCCCATGCCCGGAAAACGGGGCGTCGAGTCAGGGCTATCGGGGCCGTGTTGCCAAGGCAGAATCGGCGGATGCCTGATTCACATGCCGCGCGCATCGCACCCCAGCCCGGCCCTTCCGAAGGCGAGCTCTTCAAGAAGATCCTGGGGAGCAGGTGGCAGGGCCTGCACCCCGACATCCGCCGGCGCTTCGACAAGAACCCGTTGCCGGGCAAGGCGCTGCATTACCTCGGCGCGCTCAGCGAGCTGCGCTGCTCGCGCTTCGGCAAGCTGCTGGGGCACCTGACGCAGCCGATGATCCAGGGCGCGCTCATTCCCTACAGCGACGCCAATTTTCCGGTGGAGATACAGGTCTATGCCAAGCCCGAAGACCCGGCCATCTACAAGCAGCGCATCTACCGCCTGCATGGCCGCAAGCCGATCCAGTTCACCAGCTTCATGCGCGAGAGCGAGCGCGGCGAGGTGCTGGAGTACGTGGGCATGGGCCTGGGCATGAAGCTGGTGCTGAGCGTGGAAGAAAACGGCAGCCTGCATTTCCAGAGCGACGGCTACTTCTGGGACGTGCTGGGCTGGCGCATTCCGCTGCCCGGCGTGTTCACGCCCGGCAAGACCTTCCTGTGGCACCACAACGAAACGCCGGAGCGCTTCAACATCCGCATCGAGATCCGCCACTGGCTGATGGGCACCACCTTCACCCAGGTCGGCGTATTCGAGGAAGTGACTGACCCCAGGGCGGTGGCCGCATGACGATCGACACCCACCTGCTGGCGCTGCAGCTCATGGCCGCACAGGGGCTGATGGGCGCGTTCGACACGCTCTATCACCACGAAGGCACCGAGGCGCTGGCGCAGCGCAACACCGCGCGGCGCGAGCTGTCCATCCACGCGGTGCGCTCGTCGATCTACTGCGCCATGTTCATCGGGCTGTCGTCGTGGGCCTGGCACGGCGTCTGGGCCTGGGTGCTGCTCGCGGTGTTCGGCGTCGAGATCGTGCTCACGCTGTGGGACTTCGTGGTGGAAGACAGCAGCCGCCTGCTGCCGCCCACCGAGCGCGTCACGCACACGGTGCTGGCCATCAATGCCGGCGCGTTCATAGCGTTGCTTGCCATGAATGCGGTCGACTGGGCGGCGCAGCCCACTGCGCTGGTGTGGCAGCCGCAAGGTTGGCTCGGCGCCTTCCTCGCGCTGTGCGGTGTGGGCGTGGGCATTTCGGGTCTGCGCGACGGGCTGGCGGCGCGTGCGCTGTTTCGCCGCACCGCGCAGGAAGAACAGCGCACGGTCGATGCGCCGGTGCATTTCGGCAGCAAGCCGCAGCGCGTGCTGGTGACCGGCGGCACCGGCTTCATCGGCCAGCTCCTGGTGCGCCACCTGCTGGCCGACGGCCATGCGGTGACGGTGTGGACGCGCGATGCGCGCTCGGCCGCCTGGGGCTTCGGTGGCGCGGTGCGCTGCGTGCAGGCTCTCGAGCAGATCCCGGCGACGGACGATGTCGACGTGGTCATCAACCTGGCCGGCGCGCGCATCCTCGGCCAGCGCTGGAGCGAGCGGCGCCAGCGCCAGCTGATGCAAAGCCGCGCGGGCCTGACGAACACGCTGGTCGCGTGGATCGCCACGCGTGCGCGCAAGCCCTGGCTGCTGCTGTCGGGCTCGGCCATCGGCTACTACGGCGTGCAGCCGCAGGGCGACACCGCCGAGCTGGCCGAAGACGCACCGCCGCAGGGCATCTTCATGTCGAACCTGTGCCAGGCCTGGGAGCAGGCCGCGCGGGGCGCCGTTGCGCACGGCGTGCATGTGGCCTGCATGCGCTTCGGCTTCGTGCTGGGCCACCAGGGCTCGCTGCCGCAACTGCTGCTGCCCGTGGCGCTCGGCATGGGCGGTCGCCTGGGCAGCGGGCGGCAGTGGCTGTCGTGGGTGCATGTGCATGACGTGATCCGCGCGATGGCCCATGTGTGGGGCCTGGCCGAACAGGCTGGTGGCGATGCGGCGGCGGCGCAGGCTTTCAACTTCACCGCGCCCGGTGCGCTCTCGCAGGAAGAATTCACCCGCGTGGCCGCCAGCGTGATGCACCGCCCCTGCTGGATGCCGACACCCGCCGCGCCGGTCAGGCTGCTGCTGGGCGAGCAGGCCGACCTGCTGCTCGAGGGGCAGCGCGTGGCGCCCGCGCGCCTGCTGCAGACCGGGTTCCGCTTCGCGTTCCCCGATGCGCGCAGCGCCTTGACGGACCTTTGCCGCCCGCGCTAGAAGCTTCGCCCGTGCCGCCCAGGAAACAAGCTCCCCCGCCCACGGCCGACGCAGCCACCGCCGCTGCGCCGCCGCAGCCGCCCGGCGCCGGCCTGAGCCAGGTGCAGCGCGCGCTGCGCAAGCTCGGCCTGGTGCGCGACATCGACTTCGCGCTCTACCTGCCGATGCGCTACGAGGACGAGACCCGCATCGTGCGCCTGGGCGACACGCGCGACGGCGACATGGCGCAGGTCGAGGGCGTGGTCACGGAATGCGAGGTGGTGTACCGCCCGCGCCGGCAGCTCATCGCCACCATCGACGACGGCAGCGACACCTGCCAGCTGCGCTTCTTCAATTTCTATCCGTCGCAGCAGAAGCAGCTCGCGGTCGGCGCGCGGGTGCGCGTGCGCGGCGAGATGCGCGGCGGCTTCGTGGGGCGGCAGATCATGCATCCCACGGTGAAGGCGGCCGGCACCGCATTGCCCAACGCGCTCACGCCCATCTACTCGACCGTGGCGGGGCTGCCGCAGCCGGTGCTGCGGCGCGAGGTGCGCTCGGGCCTGGCGCGAGCGGTGCTCGACGAAACCATTCCGGTGCAGATCGGCTTTCGCGGCGCCTGGGACCTGCGCGCCTCGCTGAGCTTCCTGCACTACCCGACGCCCGACGTGGCAATGGCCACGCTCGAAGACCACAGCCACCCGGCATGGCAGCGCATCAAGGCCGAGGAACTGCTGGCGCAGCAGCTGTCGCAATTGCAGGCACGGCTGGAACGCGCGGCGCAGCGCGCGCCGGTGCTGCCCGCGCCGGCCGAGCCTGCGCCTGCCTCGCTGCATGCGCAGTTGCTCGCGGTGCTGCCCTTCGGCCTGACCGGCGCGCAGCAGCGGGTGGGCGAAGAGATCACTCGTGACCTGGGCCGCGAGATCCCGATGCACCGCTTGCTGCAGGGCGACGTGGGCTCGGGCAAGACGGTGGTGGCCGCGCTGGCGGCGGCGCGCGCCATCGATGCGGGCTTCCAGTGCGCGCTGATGGCGCCTACCGAAATCCTTGCGGCGCAGCATTTCGGCAAGCTGGTCGGCTGGCTCGATCCCTTGCTGGCCGAACGCGGCCTGCGCGTGGCGTGGCTCACGGGCAGCCAGAAGAAGAAAGAGCGCGATGCGATGTCGGCGGCGGTGGAGAGCGGCGAAGCCGCGCTGGTCATCGGCACGCATGCCGTCATCTCCGAGAAGGTGCGCTTCAAGAACCTCGCGCTGGCCATCATCGACGAGCAGCATCGCTTCGGCGTGGCGCAGCGGCTCGCTCTACGCGGCAAGGCCGTCGGCGAGCAGGAACCGCACCTGCTGATGATGAGCGCCACGCCCATCCCGCGCACGCTGGCGATGAGCTATTACGCCGACCTGGACGTGTCCACGCTCGACGAGCTGCCTCCGGGCCGCACACCCATCGTCACCAAGCTGGTGGCCGACCACCGGCGCGACGAGGTCATCGACCGCATCCATGCGCAGATCGCGCAGGGGCGGCAGGTGTACTGGGTGTGTCCGCTGATCGAGGAGAGCGAGGCGGTCGACCTGCGCAACGCCACCGAAACCCGCGACGAGCTGGCCGGCACGCTGGGCGAGCCGATCCAGGTCGGCCTGCTGCATTCGCGCATGCCCACGGCCGAGAAGCAGGCGGTGATGGCCGCGTTCACCGCCAACGAGATCCAGGTGCTGGTGAGCACCACTGTCATCGAGGTGGGCGTGGACGTGCCCAATGCCTCGCTGATGGTGATCGAGCATGCCGAGCGCTTCGGCCTCTCGCAGCTGCACCAGTTGCGCGGCCGGGTAGGGCGCGGCGCGGCGGCCTCGGCCTGCGTGCTGCTCTATGCGCCCGGCGACAGCGGCCGCGTGGGCGAGGCCGCGCGCGCCCGGCTCAAGGCCATGGCCGAGACCGGCGACGGCTTCGAGATCGCGCGGCGTGACCTGGAGATTCGCGGGCCCGGCGAGTTCCTGGGCGCGCGGCAGTCGGGCGCGCCGCTGCTGCGCTTTGCCGACCTGACGACAGACACGCTGCTGCTCGAGTGGGCGCGCGAGCTGGCGCCCGTCATGCTCCAGAAGCACCCTGACCTTGCGCAGCGCCACATCGACCGCTGGCTCGGCACCAAAGCCGAGTACCTCAAAGCCTGAGAGAACTCAGGTCGTCGGCCGCCGCGTGAAGGCGAGGATCAGGCCGAAGCCGACCATCATGCTGCCGCTGATGCGGTTGAACCAGCGCATCGCGCGGCTGCCGTTGGCCATGCGGCGCATGCGCGCGCCGAGCAGCGCGTAGAGGGCGATCGCGACCACCTCGAACACCAGGAAGGTCGCGCCCAGCAGCAGGTAGCTGCTGGCATAGGCGCCTGGCGCCACGAACTGCGGAAAGAAGGCGGTGAACACCAGGATGGCCTTCGGGTTGCCGGCCGCCACGGTGAATTCCTGCCGTGCCAGCGCGCGCATGGACGGCGGCGCGGATGCGTCGCGCGAACCCACGTCGGCCGTTGGCGCCGGGGCGCGCAGCAGCCGGATGCCGATCCACACGAGGTACGCCGCGCCGATGTACTTGATGACGTGGAAGGCCAGCTCCGACGCCACCAGCACCGCGCCCATGCCCAGGCCCGCGATGGCGATCATGATCGCGAAGGCCACGAGCCGCCCGCTGGCCGCGATCACCGCCGGCGACACGCCGTGCTTCGCGCCGTTGGTCACGGACAGCAGGTTGTTGGGCCCGAACGCCATGTTGATGGCGAAGCAGGCGGGCAGGAACAGCAGGTAGGCAGACAGTGTCATGGCGCGTATCCGTCGGCGTTGCGTGGCGGGGCTGCCATTATTTCAGCTCATCGAGGACGCCGGTACCGCTCTTCTCAGGCCCTGCCTAGCTGTCGATGCCGCCCTCGGGCATCTGCCGCGCATAGACCGCGAGCACGATGCGCTCGGAGTGGATCAGGTAGTCGTTCAGCGCCGCCGAGCCCTCGGCGAACTTGCCGGCCTCGATGAGTTCGAGCAGCTTGGTGTTCATGTCCACGTAGGGCGCGTGCAGGAACTCCGGGTCCTTGAGCAGGCCGAAGGCCAGCCGCAGCTCGACCAGGATGTGCGCGAACAGCACGTTCAGCCGTTCGCTGTCGGCCAGCTCCACGATGCCCTTGTGGAACTCCATGTTGGCCGTGCCCACGCCCAGCCAGTCGCCGGCCTCGCGGCACTTCAGCGCCAGTTCGACCGCCTCGCGCATGTGCTTCTTGGCGGGGTGGCGCGGGTAGGCCTGCGCCAGCGCCTGGCACTCGATGAGGCGGCGCACGCGGTAGATGTCGATGATCGACGCGATGCTCGGCACCGCCACGAACACGCCGCGGTTGGGCGCATGCTTGAGCAGGCCCTCCTTGGTCAGCGTGCGGAACACCTCGCGCAGGGTGTTGCGCGAAATCTCGAAGCTGTCGGCCAGCGTGGCCTCCGACAGCCGCTGGCCGGGCGAGAACTCGCCCTTCACGATCTTCTGGCGGATGAGCTCCGCCACCCGGTCGTTGAGCGTCTGCGTGCCCGCGGCCGGCGAGGCGGGCGTTGTGGTGGAAACCTGTCGATTCATGCCGGGAGGTAGGTGGAGGGGGCGTCGGTGCCGCGCGTTTGTAGCAGATTTCCGCCGGCCGCCAGCGCACCAGATCGCAACGCGATCAGGGTTTCCATGGGGTCATCCAGGCACCTTTGTTGGGCACACTCGAATTGATTGTTCAACAATCCAAAGAAAATGAGTGATTCAGGTGGCTTGAATTGCTCATTCATTGGCATGGCACTTGCATAGATCGACGTGCCGGCGGCACATGCGCCAGGCGGCTGTGAACTCCAACACGAAAGACCAACATGACTCCTGACATCCCTCTCTGGCCGCTGATTGGCGTGGCCGTCATCATTGCGGGGTTCATCCTGCGCTTCAATCCGATGCTGGTGGTGATCGTCACGGCCATCGTCACGGCCGCCGCCGCGGGCTTCGGCCCCATGGCCATCCTCACGGCCATCGGCACCGGCTTCATCAAGACCCGCAACCTGCCGCTGATCATTCTTCTGCCGCTGGCGGTGATCGGGCTGCTGGAGCGCCACGGCCTGCGCCAGCATGCGCAGAACTGGATCGGGCGCATCAAGTCGGCCACCGCCGGGCGCCTGCTGATCGTCTACCTCGCCGCGCGCGAACTCACGGCCGCCATCGGGCTGACCAGCCTGGGCGGCCATCCGCAGATGGTTCGCCCGCTGCTCGCGCCCATGGCCGAAGGCGCTACCGAAACCCGCTACGGCAAGCTGCCCGAGCGCCTGCGCCACAAGCTGCGCGCCTATGCCGCGGCCACCGACAACGTGGGCCTGTTCTTCGGCGAAGACATCTTCGTGGCCTTCGGCGCCATCGTGCTGATGACCACCTTCCTGCATGAAGCGGGCATCGACGTCGAGCCGCTGCATGTGGCGATGTGGGGCATTCCCACCGCGATCGCCGCGTTCGTCATCCATTCGTGGCGCCTGCGCCGCCTCGACCAGGCCATCGCCCGCGAGATGGAAGGCACCCCGAGCCCTGACGCCCCGGCCGTTCCCGCCACGCAAGAGGTCCGCTGATCATGATTCTCTCGATCCAGCACCTCTACATCCTGGTCGGCCTGATCCTCGCGATCACCGCCATCATGACGCTGACCGACCGCCAGCACCCCAAGCGCTACACCAGCGGCCTGTTCTGGGCGCTCTATTCGCTGGTGTTCCTGGTCGGCGACAAGCTGCCGCCCGCATGGGTGGGCGTGGGCGCCATCGCGATGGCCGTCATTGCCGGCATGCGCGGCGTCGGCGCGGGCAAGCACCGCGAGCCCTCGCCCGAGCAGTACCAGGCCAGCGCCATGCGCCTGGGCAACAAGCTCTTCATGCCGGCGCTGGCGATTCCGCTGGTCACCGTGATCGGCACCGTGCTGATGAGCAAGGTCAAGATCGGCGACGCCTTCCTGCTCGACCCCAAGAACACCACGCTGGTGAGCCTGGGCGTGGGCTGCGTGGTGGCGCTGGCGCTGGCCTGCTGGCTGACGCGCGAGACGCCGGTGCAGGGCATGCGCGAGTCGCGCCGCCTGACCGACGCGCTGGGCTGGGCCGTGGTGCTGCCGCAGATGCTGGGCATGCTGGGCCTGGTGTTCTCCGACGCCGGCGTGGGCAAGGCCGTGGCGTACATCACCACCAGCTACATCAACATGGACATCCGCTTCGTCGCTGTGGTGGTGTACGTGCTGGGCATGGCGCTGTTCACCATCATCATGGGCAACGGCTTCGCGGCCTTCCCGGTGATGACCGGCGGCGTCGGCGTGCCGGTGCTGGTGGGCGTGTACCACGGCGACCCGGCGGTGATGGCGGCCATCGGCATGTTCTCGGGCTACTGCGGGACACTGATGACGCCGATGGCGGCCAACTTCAACATCGTGCCGGCAGCGCTGCTGGAACTGCCGGACAAGAACGCGGTCATCAAGGTGCAGGTGCCCACTGCCGCCGCGCTGCTGGTGGTCAACATCTTCCTGCTGTACTTCCTGATGTTCCGCTGAGGCTCTGCAATGAAGAAGACGACCGGTACCGCCGCGCCCCGCGTGCTGCTCGCGGGCTTCGAGCCCTTCGAGAACGACCCCGTCAACCCCGCGTGGGAAATCGCGCGGTCCCTCGACGGCTGGACCTGCGAAGGCGCCGCGGTGCAGGCGGTGCAACTGCCCTGCGTGTTCGGCCGTGCCATCGACCGGCTCGACGAGGCGCTGGCGGCCGGCGCGCCACCCGTGCTGGTGCTGTGCATCGGCGCGGCGGGCGGGCGCACCGAGATCTCCCTGGAGCGCGCCGCGCTGAACGTCGACGACGCGCGCATCCCCGACAACGCCGGCTACCAGCCCATCGACATCCCGGTGGTCGAGGGCGGCCCGGCGGCCTACTTCAGCACGTTGCCGATCAAGGCCATGGTGCGCGACATGCGCGCGGCCGGCCTGCCGGCGGCCGTGTCCAACAGCGCGGGCACCTTTGTCTGCAACCACATCTTCTATGCGCTGATGCACCGCATCGCGACGCAGCCCGTGCTCGCGCACACGCGCGGCGGCTTCGTCCACGTGCCTTACCTGCCCGAGCAGGCGGCTTCCAAACCCGGCTTCGCCAGCTTGGCACTCGCGACGCAGGTCGAGGCTTTCCGCGTGGCGATCCGCACCGCGCTGACCGTGCGCGACGACGTGCGCGAGACCGGCGGCCGCCTGCACTGACCCGATGACCCCTGTGGCGCGTGCCTGCCGCGCGCCGGAAAAGACGAACGATGAACATCGACTTGAACAGTGACCTCGGCGAGAGCCTGGGCGTCTGGCGCATGGGCGACGACGCCGCCATGCTGGATATCGTGAGCAGCGCCAACGTGGCCTGCGGCTTTCACGCAGGCGACCCCGCCGGCATCCTGCGCACGCTGCGCCAGGCCGCGCAGCGCGGCGTCGTGGTCGGCGCCCATGTGGCCTACCGCGACCTGGTGGGGTTCGGGCGCCGCAACATGGACGTGGAAAGCGCCGACCTGCACGCCGACGTGATCTACCAGGTCGGCGCCCTCAAGGGCCTGGCCGCCGCCGCCGGCACCACCGTGCGCTACGTGAAGCCGCATGGCGCGCTCTACAACACCATCGCCCACGACGAGCGCCAGGCGCGCGACGTGATCGCCGCCATCCGCGAGATCGACCCCGGCCTGTGCCTGGTGGCGCTGGCCGGCTCGCCGCTTTTGGGCTGGGCCGAGGCCCAGGGCCTGCGCGCCGTGGCCGAGGCCTTTGCCGACCGCGCCTACACGCCGCAGGGCACGCTGGTGTCGCGCCGCGAACCCGGTGCCGTGCTGCACGACGCGCAGGACGTGGCCGAGCGCATGCTGCGGCTCGCCGAGGAGGGCGTGGTGATGGCCATCGACGGCAGCACCGTGCGCATCCGTGCCGAATCGGTCTGCGTGCATGGCGACAGCCCTGGCGCGGTCGGCATGGCGCGGCAGGTGCGCGAGCGGCTGGCGCAGGCCGGCGTGACCATCGCTTCGTTCGTGGGCACGGGCACCGGCGCATGACCATGCGCTGCCTGTCGGTCAACCTGAATGCCGTGCTGGTCGAGCTCGACGACCTGCCGCAGACGCTCGCGCTGCTGGCCTCGCTGCGCGCCGAGCCCATCGACGGCATCGAGGAACTGGTGCCCGCCGCGCGCACGCTGCTGATCACCTTCCGGCCCGCCGCGCTGACGGCAACCGGGCTTGCGCGCCAGCTGCGGCTGCGCAACCTCGACGCCCGCGAGACGCGCGCGGAAAAGCGCATCGAGATTCCCGTGCGCTACGACGGCGAGGACCTGGCCGAAGTGGCCGGCCTGCTCGGCGTTTCGCCCGAAGAGGTGGTGCGCCGCCACACCGGCAGCGACTACACCGTGGCCTTCACCGGCTTCGCGCCGGGCTTCGCCTATCTGTCGGGCGGCCATCCGAGCCTGGACGTGCCGCGCCGCAAGGTGCCGCGCACCCGCATCCCGGCCGGTGCAGTGGGCCTTGCCGGCAGTTTCAGCGGCGTGTACCCGCAGGCCAGCCCCGGTGGCTGGCAGATCATCGGCGTGACCGGCACGCCGATGTGGGACCTGTCGCGCGCAACGCCGGCGCTGCTGCAACCCGGCGACACCGTGCGCTTCGTGGACGTCACCGCCTCGCCGGCGACCTTGCCCGTGCCACCGAGCGAAGCGCCTTCCGCATTCGCGGCGGCCGCGCCCGGCGACTGCGCGCTCGAGATCCGCGCCGCCGGCGTTCAGGCGCTGCTGCAGGACAGGGGCCGCCCCGGGCAGGCGCGCCAGGGCGTGTCGGTCTCCGGCGCGATGGACCAGCGCGCGCTGCAGGCGGCCAACCGGCTCGTCGGCAATGCCTCCGACACCGCCTGCATCGAAGTCGCCTACGGCGGCTTCCAGCTCG
This sequence comes from Variovorax sp., assembly GCF_965279555.1. NCBI lineage: Bacteria > Pseudomonadati > Pseudomonadota > Betaproteobacteria > Burkholderiales > Comamonadaceae > Variovorax > Variovorax sp. The sequence continues at coordinate 5,486,266 of NZ_OZ257247.1, forward strand.
TCTGCCGCGGCGAGGCGGCGGTGGCCGTCACCGGTGCCGATGGCCCCCTCACGCTGACCCGTGCCGACGGCGCCAAATGGCCGCTGCCGCGCTACCAGCCCTTCGCGCTGGCCGACGGCGACACGCTCTCGCTGGGCGAGCCCGTCGCCGGCATCCGCAGTTATGTGGCGGTGCGCGGCGGCTTCGCGGTCGCGCCGGTGCTGGGCAGTTGCTCGAGCGACACGCTGGCCCGCATCGGCCCGCCCGCGCTGGCTGCCGGTGACGTGCTGCCGGTGCATTCCGTGCGCATCGGCGCCGTCGTCGGCGCGCCCGAGACGCCGCCTGCGGACCTGCCCACCATGCAGGAAGAAGTCGTGCTGGACATCGTGCCCGGCCCGCGCGCCGACTGGTTCACGCCCGAGGCCATCGCGCAGCTGTGCGGCCAGCCGTGGCAGGTCACGCCGCAGTCCAACCGCGTCGGGTTGCGCCTGGCCGGCGAGCAGCCGCTGGTACGCGCCAACCTGTCCGAGCTGCCCAGCGAGGGCACCGCGCGCGGCTCCATCCAGGTGCCGCCCAGCGGCCAGCCGGTGCTGTTCCTGGCCGACCATCCGCTGACCGGCGGCTATCCCGTGATTGCCTCGGTCGCCACCCATCACCTGGACCGCGCGGGGCAGATTCCCGTGAACGCCCGCGTCCGTTTCCAACCCGTGGCCGGACTCGGCCCGGTCGAACACTGATCGAGAGTCTTCCGATGAAAAAAGTCCTGATCGCCAACCGAGGCGAAATCGCCGTGCGCATCGCGCGCGCCTGCGCCGACTACGGCGTGCAATCGGTGGCCGTGTACGCCGATGCCGACATCGACGCGCTGCATGTGCGCATGGCCGACGAGGCCTACGGCCTGGAGGGCGACCGCCCCGCCGATACCTACCTGCACATCGCCAAGCTGCTGGCCGTGGCGGCACGCAGCGGCGCCGACGCGGTGCATCCCGGCTACGGCTTCCTGTCAGAGAGTGCCGCGTTTGCGCAGGCCGTCATCGACGCGGGGCTGACCTGGATCGGCCCGTCGCCCGCCGCCATCGCGCGCTTGGGCGACAAGGTGCAGGCGCGCAAGCTCGCCATGAAGGTCGGCGCGCCGCTGGTCGCGGGCACCGCCGACCCGGTACAGAGCGCAGCCGAGGTGCTGGCCTTTGCCGAGAAGCACGGCCTGCCGGTGGCCATCAAGGCCGCGTTCGGCGGTGGCGGGCGCGGCATCAAGGTCGCGTGGCGCATGGACGAGGTCGAGGGCCTGTACGAATCGGCCGTGCGCGAGGCCGTCACCGCCTTCGGCCGCGGCGAGTGCTATGTCGAGCAGTTCCTCGACCGCCCGCGCCACGTCGAGGCGCAGGTGCTGGGCGACACGCACGGCAACGTCGTGGTGCTGGGCACGCGCGACTGCTCGCTGCAGCGGCGCAACCAGAAGCTGGTGGAAGAAGCGCCCGCGCCCTTCCTGAGCGACGCGCAGCGCGAGCGCATCCACCAGTCGGCGCGCGACATCTGCGCCGAGGCCGGCTATACCGGCGCCGGCACGGTCGAGTTCATGCTCAGCGCGAGCGGCGCGATCTCGTTCCTGGAAGTCAACACGCGGCTGCAGGTCGAGCATCCGGTGACGGAAGAAACCGCCGGCATCGACCTCGTGGTCGAGCAGTTGCGCATTGCCGACGGCCTGCCGCTGTCGGTCACCGAAACGCCGGCGCCGCGCGGCCATGCCTTCGAGTTCCGCATCAACGCTGAAGACGTCGGCCGCGGCTTCCTGCCGACGCCTGGCCCGGTGAAGGTGTTCGACGTGCCCTCGGGCCCGGGCGTGCGCATCGACACCGGCGTAGTGGCCGGCTCGAGCGTGCCGGGCACCTTCGACTCGCTGATGGCCAAGCTGATCGTCACCGGCGCCACGCGCGAGCAGGCCGTCGCGCGGGCGCGCCGCGCGCTTGCCGAATTCCGCATCGAAGGCGTGGCCTCGGTGTTGCCGTTCCATCGTGCCGCGATGGCGCATCCGGACTTCGTGTCCGGCGATGCCTTCAAGGTCCACACGCGCTGGATCGAGACCGACTTCGCCAACGGCGAGACCGCCGCCGCGCGGCCCGAGCCGAGGCCCGACACCGTGCTGGTGCGCACCGCGATCGAGGTCGACGGCCGGCGCCTGTCCCTGGGCCTGCCGCCCGAGCTGCTGCGGGGGCTGTCGTCCGCCAATGCGGGGGGCGCCACAGCCGCACCGGCCGAGGCCGTGGCGGTGCAGGACCCGGCGGCCGTGGCGGCGCCGGTGTCGGGCACCCTGCAGGGCTGGAAGGTCGCCGACGGGGACGAGGTTGCGCAGGGCGCCGTGATCGCCGTCATGGAGGCGATGAAGATGGAAATGCAGGTGCTCGCGCACCGCGCGGGGCGCATCGCATTCGGCGTGGCTGCGGGCGGCTACGTGGCGGTGGGATCGGCGATCGCGACCATCGGCTGATGGGCCCGTGATGCCCATGACAGGCTGCCGCTTCTCTCTTATTTATTCTTCTTATTTAAGTTAGTAGTAGTAGATAAGGGTAAACCCCATCTGTGGACAGCAGGTGTTTTCTATTGGCTGACAACGACTTGCCGCACCCGCGTCACTGTGTACACCTCTGTTTCGGGCGCGCCGTGGAAAAAGAACAACTCGAGGGCGGGCGATGCCGCTGTGGACAAGTGGGGCCTTGTGCTGAAACTGTCCCCAGAGTTGTCCGCCAAGGCCCCAGGCCCGCCGGGTCACGGGCGCTTGCGCATAATTGACGCAAGCTATGACTCTCACCGAACTCAAATACATCGTCGCAGTAGCCCGCGAACGGCACTTCGGCAAGGCGGCCGAGGCCTGCTACGTCTCCCAGCCGACCCTCTCGGTCGCCATCAAGAAACTGGAGGACGAACTCGAGGTCAAGCTCTTCGAGCGCAGCGCCGGCGAGGTGACCGTCACCCCGCTCGGCGAGCAGATCGTGCAGCAGGCGCAAAGCGTGCTCGACCAGGCCGCCAGCATCAAGGAAATCGCCAAGCGCGGCAAAGACCCGCTGGCCGGCCCGCTGAACCTGGGCGTGATCTACACCATCGGGCCGTACCTGCTGCCCGACCTGGTCCGCCAGGTGATCCAGCGCACGCCGCAGATGCCGCTGGTGCTGCAGGAGAACTTCACCGTCAAGCTGCTCGAGATGCTGCGCGCAGGCGAGATCGACTGCGCCATCATGGCCGAGCCTTTTCCCGATACCGGCCTGGCGATGGCGCCGCTGTACGACGAGCCTTTCATGGCGGCCCTGCCCGCGAAGCACAAGTTTGCCGACCGCGAGTCGATCACCTCCGAGGAACTGCAGAGCGAGACCATGCTGCTGCTGGGCACCGGCCACTGCTTTCGCGACCACGTGCTCGAGGTCTGCCCCGAGTTCGCGCGCTTCTCCAGCAATGCCGAAGGCATCCGAAAGAGCTTCGAGGGCTCGTCGCTGGAAACCATCAAGCACATGGTGGCTTCCGGCATGGGCGTGACGCTGGTGCCGCGGCTGTCGGTGCCGGCCGATGCGCTCAAGCCGAGGGTCAAGGGCCGCAAGGAAGCCGAGCAGATGGTGCGCTACCTGCCGGTTCGCGACGCGCACGACCGCGACCCGCCCACCCGCCGCGTGGTGCTCGCATGGCGGCGCACCTTCACGCGCTACGAGGCCATCGCGGCGCTGCGCAACGCGATCTATGCGTGCGAACTGCCAGGCGTCAAGCGGCTGTCCTGAAGGCGGCCAATTCGGGGAATCGGCCTACGCGAGGGCCGTTTTGAATCGTTGATCGCTGAGATAGAGTGACGCTGTTGCGAAGCCGCACGCCGGCTTCCAGAATCGAAGCGTTCCACCCAAACCTGAAGAAAGAGTTCTCGCCATGGCCAAAGCCCCGAAGAAATCGTCGCCTGCTTCCTCCGCCGGCAAGGTGCCCAAGAAGGGCGGCACGGTGGTCGCGCAGGAGTCGGGCAGCCGCAATGCGCCGATCATCAACATCGGCATCGAGCGCCAGGACCGCGCAGCCATCGCCGAAGGCCTGAGCCGCGTGCTGGCCGACACCTACACGCTGTACCTCACCACGCACAACTTCCACTGGAACGTGACCGGCCCGCACTTCAACTCGCTGCATGCGATGTTCATGGGCCAGTACACCGAGCTGTGGGGCGCCACCGACGTGCTGGCCGAGCGCATTCGCGCGCTGGGCCACTACGCACCGGGCTCCTACGCCGAGTTCAGCAAGATCGCCACCGTGCCCGACGTGCCCCAGACCCCGCCCAAGGCGATGGAGATGGTGCGCATCCTGGTGAAGGGCCACGAGACCGTCTCGCGCATCGCGCGCGAATTCATCCCCGTGGCAGAGGAAGCCGGCGACGACCCGACGGCCGACATGCTGACCGCGCGCTGCACGGTGCACGACCAGACCGCCTGGATGCTGCGTTCGCTGCTCGAAGACTGAGCGCGCGCTTTCCTCGCACCCACACAAGAGCGGCACAATGGCCGCTCTTTTTTTGCCCGCCTTCTTTCCTTCGCATGCTCGCCCGTCGTTTCGCGCTGTACCTCGACCTGATCCGCTGGAACCGCCCCGCAGGCTGGCTGCTGCTGCTGTGGCCCACGCTGGGCGCGCTCTGGTTCGCGGCCGACGGCTGGCCGGGCTGGCACCTGGTCGTGGTGTTCACGCTCGGCACCTTCCTCATGCGCAGCGCGGGCTGCTGCGTCAACGACGTGGCCGACCGCGACTTCGACCGCCACGTCAAGCGCACGGCGCAGCGGCCCGTGACCAGCGGCGCGATGTCGGTCAAGGAGGCGCTGGGGCTCGGCGCGGTGCTGGCGCTGATGTCATTCGCTCTTGTGCTCACCACCAACCGCACGACGGTGCTGTGGTCGTTCGCGGCGCTGGCCATCACGCTGATCTACCCCTTCGCCAAGCGCTTCGTGTCGATCCCGCAGGCAGTGCTGGGCATTGCCTTCAGCTTCGGCATTCCGATGGCCTTTGCGGCGGTGCAGTCGCACGTGCCCGTGTTCGCCGCCTGGCTGCTGGCGGGCAACCTGTTCTGGGTGCTTGCCTACGACACCGAATACGCCATGGTCGACCGCGACGACGACCTCAAGATCGGCATGAAGACCTCTGCCATCACCTTCGGCCGCTTCGACGTGGCGGCGGTGATGGCGAGCTACGCGATCTTTCTCGCGGTGTGGATCTGGGCCGGCGCGAGCCGGTCGCTGGGCGTGCTGTTCTACTGCGGCATCGCCGTGGCCGCGGCGCAGGCGCTGTGGCACTGGCGGCTCATTCATGACCGCACGCGCGACGGCTGCTTCAAGGCCTTCCGGCTGAACCACTGGCTGGGCTTCACGGTGTTCGCCGGCATCGTGGCCGGCTACGCGCTGCGCTGAACACGATGTCCGACGCAATGCTGGAGCAGCTGAAACAGAAGATCGGCCAGGAGGGCTTCTCCGAATGGCACTGCATCACGCAGGAGATGGTCGACCGCTACTCGGAACTGTCGGGCGACGGCGAGGGTGAGTGGATCCACCTCGACCCCGAGCGCGCGGCGCGCGAGGCGGACTACGGCGGCACCATCGTGCAGGGCTTCTTCCAGGTGTCGCACCTGATCCGCCTGACCGGCGAGGCCATGCGCACGCTGCTGCCCTTCGACTCGAATCACGCGCTCAACTACGGCTTCGACCGCCTGCGCTTCGTGCGGCCGATGCCGGTGGGCGCGCGCTTCCGGGCGCGGGTGCGCATCGCGGAAGCGACGCCCAGGCCCGGCGACAGTTTCTTGCTGAAGGAGGAAGTCCGGCTCGAACTGGAAGACGGCACCGTCACGCTGGCGGCCGAGTGGCTCTTCCTGCTCGGGCCGCGTGCGTTGCCCGCGGCCTGAGATCAGTCCCGGCCGAATTCCTCGCCTAGTTCCGCGGCGCGCTTCTGTGCCGCGCGGATCGCGGTCTTGAACTGCGTCTTCACGTCGGCAGCCTGCAGCGAGGTGATGGCCGCGTAGGTCGTGCCGCCCTTGGAAGTCACGCGCTCGCGCAGCACCGACGGCGGCTCGGTCGCGCTGTGCGCCAGCGCCGACGCGCCGGTGAAGGTGCCGATGGCCAGGCGCTGGGCCTGGTCGGGCGTCAGGCCCATCTCGACGCCGGCCTCGGTCATGGCCTCGATGAAATAGAACACATAGGCCGGGCCCGAGCCCGACATGGCGGTCACGGCGTCGAGCGCGGGTTCGGCCTCGACCCAGATCAGCTCGCCGGTGGGCGCCAGCAGCTGGCCGACCAGCGAGCGGTCGGCGCCGGTGACGCCGGCGCGCGCGAACAGGCCGGTCATGCCCTTGCCGACCAGCGCGGGCGTGTTGGGCATGGCGCGCACCACGCGCTCGGTGCCCAGCCAGCGGGCGATGCTGTCCGACGGAATGCCCGCGGCAACGCTGAGCTGCAGCGCGCCGCTGGCGAATTCACGCACCGGGCGGGCGGCTTCGGCAAATGTCTGGGGCTTGACCGCCCACACCACCACCTCGCAGCGCGACAGCCCTTCCCCGGCCTCGGCTTTCGCGACGATGCCGTAAGACTGGGCCAGCTTCGCGCGGGCCTCCTCGAAGGGCTCGACCACCTCGAACGAATCGGCCGCGGAGCCTTGCTGGATCAAGCCGCCGATGATGGCGCTCGCCATGTTGCCGCCGCCGATGAAGGCGACGGGCGGCAGCGGCGCGGGGGCGGTGCGGGGCAGGAAAGTGACGGCGATGGTCATGGTCGGTCGGGTTATTCGAAGGCGAAGGCAGCGAACTGGGTGATCTGCAGCGGATTGAAATTGTCGTCGCTCACGACCACCAGCATGCGCTTGCCGTCGGGCAGCGGCGGCCCCCAGCACATGCCTTCGGTGTTGTCGAGCCGCGACAGGCCCAAGGCGGCGAAGTCCGCCACCAGGGTCTTGGAGGCCGGGCGGTGGTTCCCCGGCGCCAGCGTGTCGATGGAGAGCACCTCGCCGGCGGTGCGGGTGTCGATCTCGTAGAGGCGAAGCGAGTTGCCCGCGCCGGTGGCATAGGCGCGCTCCAGCACCAGCATGCGGTGGGCGTCGATCATCAGGATCTCGCTGACGCCGTTGTCGGCATAGGTGCCGGGCACCAGCGGGCGCAGCGGAATGGCGTCGGGCACGTAGGCGATCTGGCGCACGGCGCGGCCGCTCTCCAGGTCGACCTGGGTGAAGCGGCAGGGGCCGCCGGGCGCGCCGGTGGTGGGCTCGGGGCCGTCCTGGATCAGCGCGTTCTCCATGCCCAGCCAGGCGAAGCGGCCGTCCGGCGTGAGGGTGACGCCCTCGAACGTCAGGTTGTCGCGCGGGCCGCGGCGCTTTGCCGGGTCGGGCTGGAACATCGGCGGCATGGCGAATTCGCGCAGGAAGCGCCCGTCGCGGGCCGATTCGTAGAGCGCGGGGCCGAAACCCCGGGCGATGTCGCCTTCGCTGGTCCACAGGATGGTGCCGGTCGAGGGGCGCAGGCGCAGGGCTTCGGGGTCGGGCACCGGGAGGCCGTCGATGGCCTGGCGCCGGCCGGGCCAGGGGCCGCCGCCGGGGCGTTGCAGCTTCACCACGCCGGTGGGTTCGGGCGGCGCGGCCTGCGGCAGGGGCCAACGTGCGGTGTAGTAGCGCACCGGATCGAAGTCTGACCGGTCATCGCTGATGAGCAGGTACTCACCTCGCACCGGGTCGTAGTCGATACCCGAGAGGCCGCCCACCGTGGTGCCTTCAATATGAAGGCGGTGCGCCCAGCGCGCCTCGGCCACCAGTCGCAGCCGGCCGGGGTCCTGCTGCGGAGCGGCGCTCCTGCAGGCGCCCAGGCCCAGCGCCAGCAGGCCGGCCGCGCCGGCCAGAAAGCTGCGGCGGCTCGGAAGCGGGGCTGAAAAGGGCGATTTCACAGGGGTGCGCACCTTTGTTAGTCTAGTGCCAGTGCTTGGTGGTGTAATAGGGTTGTTGACATCGGCACAAGTGCGTGCAACAATCGCGGGCTTCGCTTCCAAAAGGCGAAGCTTTCAGCCCAAAGCGGAAGTGCCTCGAGTGGTTCGAGGTGCGGACGACGGGCCCAAGACTGACCGCGGTGTTTCCCTCCTGGAGGCACATCGGTACAAGTTGGGAATATCAAGAAATGATCCAAACTGAATCCCGGCTCGAAGTGGCCGACAACACAGGCGCGAAATCCGTCCTGTGTATCAAGGTGCTCGGTGGCTCCAAGCGGCGTTACGCCAGCGTGGGCGACGTCATCAAGGTCAGCATCAAGGAAGCCGCTCCGCGTGGTCGCGTCAAGAAGGGCGAGATCTACAGCGCAGTGGTGGTCCGCACCGCCAAGGGCATCCGTCGCGCCGACGGTTCGCTCGTCAAGTTCGACGGCAATGCCGCCGTGCTGCTCAATGCCAAGCTGGAGCCCATCGGCACCCGCATCTTCGGACCGGTCACGCGCGAACTGCGCACCGAGAAGTTCATGAAGATCGTGTCGCTGGCACCCGAAGTTCTGTAAGGACAACAACGCCATGAACAAGATTCGCAAAGGCGACCAGGTCATCGTGTTGGCCGGCCGTGACAAGGGCAAGCGGGGCACCGTCTCGCTGCGCAAGGACGACTCGCACGTCGTCATCGAAGGCCTGAACCTCGTCAAGAAGCACACCAAGCCGAACCCCCTCAAGGGTATGGCCGGTGGCATCGTCGAGAAGTCCATGCCCATTCACCAATCCAACGTGGCGATCTTCAATGCCGCGACCGGCAAGGCCGACCGCGTGGGCATCAAGATCACCCAGGGTGCTGACGGCAAGCGCGTGGCTGTTCGCGTCTTCAAGTCCAGCGGCGACGAAATCAAGTTCGCCTAAGAGGTACTCACATGGCACGTCTCCAACAACACTATCGCGAAAAGATCGCGAAAGACCTGACGGAAAAGTTCGGCTACAAGTCGCCGATGCAGGTTCCGCGCCTCACCAAGATCACCCTGAACATGGGTGTGGGTGAAGCAGTCGCCGACAAGAAGGTTCTCGACAACGCCGTCGCCGACCTGACCAAGATCGCTGGCCAGAAGCCCGTGGTCACCAAGTCGAAGAAGGCTATCGCCGGTTTCAAGATCCGCGAAAACCAGCCGATCGGCTGCATGGTCACGCTGCGTGGCGTGCAGATGTATGAGTTCCTGGACCGTTTCGTGACCATCGCGCTGCCGCGTGTTCGCGACTTCCGCGGCATCTCCGGCCGTGCGTTCGACGGCCGTGGCAACTACAACATCGGCGTCAAGGAACAGATCATTTTCCCCGAGATCGAGTACGACAAGGTCGATGCCCTGCGCGGTCTGAATATCAGCATCACGACGACGGCCAAGACCGATGAAGAAGCCAAGGCGCTTCTCGCCGGCTTCCGTTTCCCGTTCAAGAACTGAGGTGATCCGTGGCTAAAGCATCTTTGATCCAGCGCGAACTCAAGCGCGACAAGCTGGTTGCCAAGTTCGCTGCGAAGCACGCGGAACTGAAGGCGACTTCCAACGACGTGAAGAAGACCGACGAAGAGCGTGCAGCTGCTCGTCTGGCGCTGCAAAAGCTCCCGCGCAACGCGAACCCCACGCGTCAGCGCAACCGTTGCGAAATCACCGGTCGCCCCCGTGGCACTTTCCGTCAATTCGGTCTGGCCCGCGCCAAGATCCGCGAACTGGCTTTCAACGGCGACATCCCCGGTGTCACCAAGGCCAGCTGGTAAGCCAGGCAGGAGCAAACAACATGAGCATGAGTGATCCCATTGCCGACCTGCTGACGCGTATCCGTAACGCGCAGATGGTGGCGAAGCCCACCGTGTCGGTTCCGTCTTCCAAGGTGAAGATCGCAATCGCACAAGTCCTGAAGGACGAGGGCTATATCGACGGCTTCCAGGTCAAGACCGAAGCCGGCAAGAGCGAACTTGAAATCTCGCTGAAGTACTACGCTGGCCGTCCGGTCATCGAGCGCATCGAGCGCGTGAGCCGCCCCGGCCTGCGTGTCTACAAGGCCAGTGCTTCCATTCCGCAAGTCCAGAACGGCCTCGGCGTTGCGATCGTCACGACCCCCAAGGGCGTGATGACCGACCGCAAGGCTCGCGCCTCCGGTGTCGGCGGTGAAGTTCTGTGCTACGTCGCCTAACCGAGACATCGAGGAGTTACTGAAATGTCCCGAGTAGGAAAAATGCCGATCACCATCCCCGCAGGCGTGGATGTGTCGATCAAGGAAGACCAGATCAGCGTCAAGGGCACGGGCGGTTCGCTCAGCCTGGCCCGCAATGCGCTGGTGAAGATCGTCAGCAATGACGGCAAGCTGAACTTCGAGCCCGCCAACGATTCGCGTGAAGCGAATGCGATGAGCGGCACGATCCGTCAGCTGGTGAACAACATGGTGGTTGGCGTGACCAAGGGCTTCGAGAAGAAGCTCAACCTGGTCGGCGTCGGCTACAAGGCTGCAGCCTCCAACAACAAGTTGAACCTGCAAGTCGGTTACTCGCACCCGGTCAACATCGACATGCCGCAAGGCATCACGGTGGCCACCGCGACCCCGACCGAAATCGTGATCAAGGGTGCTGACCGTCAGCGCGTTGGTCAAATCGCCGCTGAGATCCGCGCTGTTCGTCCGCCCGAGCCTTACAAGGGCAAGGGTATCCGTTATTCGGACGAGAAGATCGTGATCAAAGAGACCAAGAAGAAGTAAGGGGCAGCAAAATGATGTTGACCAAAAAAGCACAGCGTCTTCGCCGCTCGCGCCAGACCCGCATTCGCATCGCGACGCAGGGCGTGGCCCGTCTGACGGTGAACCGCACCAACCTGCACATCTATGCAACCGTCATCTCCGACGACGGCTCCAAGGTGATTGCAACCGCATCGACGGCAGAAGCCGAAGTGCGTACCTCGCTCGGCGGTTCGGGCAAGGGCGGCAATGCCGCCGCAGCCACCGCCGTCGGCAAGCGCATCGCTGAAAAGGCGAAGGCAGCCGGCGTCGAGAAGGTCGCTTTCGACCGCGCAGGTTTCGCTTACCACGGCCGCGTCAAGGCGCTGGCCGAGGCCGCCCGCGAAGCCGGCCTGCAGTTCTAACCGGACACGAGATTCAAAATGGCAAAGATTCAGGCAAGAACGCAGAACGAAGGCCCCGAGGACGGTTTGCGCGAGAAGATGATCGCGATCAACCGCGTCACCAAGGTGGTGAAGGGTGGTCGTATCCTCGGTTTCGCAGCACTCACCGTCGTTGGTGATGGCGATGGCCGCGTCGGCATGGGCAAGGGTAAGTCGAAGGAAGTGCCCGCTGCAGTGCAGAAGGCCATGGAAGAAGCGCGTCGCAACCTGCTGAAGGTTTCGATCAAGAACGGCACGCTGCACCACCAGGTGCAAGGCCACCATGGCGCTTCGACGGTTGTGATGTACCCGGCTCCCAAGGGTACCGGCATCATCGCCGGCGGCCCGATGCGCGCCGTGTTCGAAGTGATGGGTATCACCGACATCGTGGCCAAGAGCCATGGTTCGTCGAACCCCTACAACATGGTTCGCGCCACGCTCGACGGGTTGAAGAACTCGACGACCGCGGGTCAAGTGGCTGCCAAGCGCGGCCTCACCGTCGAAGAAATCTTCGCTTAAGCGCAAGCCGAAAGAAGCATTCAAATGACGCAACAACAAACCCTCAAGGTCCAATTGGTCAAGAGCCCGATCGGTACCAAGGAATCGCATCGCGCGACCGTGCGCGGCCTCGGCCTGCGCAAGCTCAACAGCGTGAGCGAGCTGCAAGACACGCCCGCAGTGCGCGGCATGATCAACAAGATCAGTTATCTGGTCAAAGTTCTGTAAGAGAGACTGATATGGAACTCAATGGCATCAAGCCGGCAGCCGGCGCCAAGCACGCCAAGCGTCGCGTTGGCCGTGGTATCGGTTCTGGCATCGGCAAGACTGCAGGTCGCGGTCACAAGGGCCAGAAGTCGCGCGCAGGTGGCTTCCACAAGGTGGGCTTCGAAGGCGGTCAAATGCCTCTGCAGCGTCGCCTGCCGAAGCGCGGCTTCAAGTCGCATCTGCTGAAGTTCAACGCCGAAGTCACGCTGACTGCCCTCGAGCAGCTCGGCCTGGCCGAAGTGGATGTCCTGGCGCTGAAGCAAGCCGGCCTCGTGGGCCAGCTCGCCAAGGTCGTCAAGGTCGTCAAGACCGGCGAACTGACCAAGGCCGTCAAGCTGACGGGCGTGGGCGCTACCGCTGGTGCCAAGGCTGCGATCGAAGCAGCCGGCGGCAGCATCGCCTGATCACCATCGGACTGAAAGAAGTTCTTCGTGGCAACTAACGCGGCAACGATCGCAAAAACAGGCAAGTTCGGCGACCTCCGTCGTCGGCTCGTCTTTTTGCTGCTCGCGCTCGTGGTCTACCGGATTGGCGCGCACATTCCTGTGCCGGGTATCAACCCGGACCAGCTGGCAGCGTTGTTCCAGGGCCAGCAGGGCGGCATTCTGAGCCTGTTCAACATGTTCTCGGGCGGGGCGCTCTCGCGCTTCACCGTGTTCGCGTTGGGGATCATGCCGTACATCTCGGCGTCGATCATCATGCAGCTGATGACCTACGTGCTTCCGACCTTCGAGCAATTGAAGAAGGAAGGCGAGGCCGGCCGCCGCAAGATCACGCAGTACACGCGCTATGGCGCGCTCGGTCTGGCACTGTTCCAATCGTTCAGCATCGCGGTGGCTCTCGAGTCGTCGGCTGGTCTGGTCATCGCTCCCGGTTTCGGCTTCCGCCTGACCGCCATGGTGAGCCTGACAGCAGGGTCGATGTTCCTGATGTGGCTCGGTGAGCAGATCACCGAACGCGGCCTGGGCAACGGCATCTCGATCCTGATCTTTGCAGGTATCGCGGCCGGCCTGCCGAACGCGATCGGTGGCCTGGCGTCGCTGGTGACGACTGGTGCAATGAATCCGATCATTGCGCTCTTCATCATCGCCGTCGTCGTGCTGGTCACCTACTTCGTGGTGTTCGTCGAACGCGGTCAGCGCAAGATCCTCGTGAACTATGCGCGGCGCCAGGTTGGCAACAAGGTCTATGGCGGCCAGTCGTCGCACCTGCCCTTGAAGCTGAACATGGCTGGCGTGATCCCGCCGATCTTTGCCTCGTCGATCATCCTGCTGCCCGCAACGGTGGTCGGCTGGTTCAGTACCGGTGAAGGCGGCTTCCGCTGGATCAAGGACGTTGCGGGCGCACTGCGTCCGGGCGAACCGATCTACGTGCTGCTGTATGCCGCTGCGATCGTTTTCTTCTGCTTCTTCTACACGGCACTCGTGTTCAACAGCAAGGAAACGGCCGACAACCTGAAGAAGAGTGGTGCATTCATTCCTGGCATTCGCCCGGGTGACCAGACCGCTCGCTATATCGACAAGATTCTGGTTCGCCTGACGCTGGCCGGCGCGGTGTATATCACCTTCGTCTGCCTGCTGCCCGAGTTCCTGATCCTGAAGTACAACGTGCCGTTCTACTTCGGTGGTACCTCCCTGCTGATCATCGTGGTTGTCACGATGGACTTCATGGCCCAGGTGCAAAACTACATGATGTCCCAGCAGTACGAATCGCTGCTGAAGAAGGCGAACTTCAAGACATCGTAGGGCTGTGTTTCAGTATTGAGTCCGGGCGGTAGACCGCCACGTTAAACAGTTTTAGGAGAATGAAATGAGAGTTTCGGCTTCGGTCAAAACCATCTGCCGTAATTGCAAGGTCATCCGCCGTAAAGGTGTGGTGCGTGTGATTTGCACCGACCCGCGCCACAAGCAGCGCCAGGGTTGATTGAAGAGTATTAGAGGACGCACATGGCACGTATTGCTGGCATCAACATCCCGCCGCACAAGCACGCTGAAATCGGCCTGACCGCCATCTTCGGCATCGGTCGCACCCGCGCCCGTCAAATCTGCGAAGCGAGCGGCATCGAGTATTCGAAGAAGATCAAGGATCTGACCGACGCCGATCTCGAAAAGATCCGCGACCAGATCGCTCTGTTCACCATCGAAGGCGATCTGCGTCGCGAGACGACGATGAACATCAAGCGTTTGATGGACATCGGCTGCTATCGCGGCTTCCGTCACCGTCGCGGCCTGCCGATGCGCGGCCAGCGCACGCGCACCAACGCCCGCACCCGCAAGGGTCCGCGCAAGGCTGCGCAGTCCCTGAAGAAATAAGGATAGACCAGCATGGCTAAAGCACCTGCAAACAACGCCGCACAGCGCGTTCGCAAGAAGGTTCGCAAGAACGTTGCGGACGGTATCGCCCACGTGCATGCCTCGTTCAACAACACCATCATCACGATCACCGATCGCCAGGGCAACGCCCTGTCGTGGGCTTCGTCGGGTGGCCAGGGCTTCAAGGGCTCGCGCAAGTCGACCCCGTTCGCTGCGCAGGTCGCTTCCGAAGTTGCCGGCCGTGCTGCTGTCGAACAAGGTATCAAGAACCTCGACGTCGAGATCAAGGGCCCCGGTCCTGGTCGCGAATCGTCGGTGCGCGCACTGGCTGCGCTCGGCATCCGGATCAATTCCATTGCCGACGTGACGCCCGTTCCGCACAACGGCTGCCGTCCCCAGAAGCGTCGTCGCATCTGATCGTCAGTCCGCAAGGCGCAGCCGGCTTTTTCAAGCGGCTGCGCATTTGTTTTTTATCTAAGCCCACCGCCATCCGCGCTTCGCAGATGGCTCCCGCAGGCAACTGCGGCAGATGACACAAAGGAAAAATCGTGGCACGTTACCTCGGCCCCAAGGCCAAACTTTCTCGCCGTGAAGGCACCGACCTGTTCCTGAAGAGCGCCCGCCGCTCCATCCAGGACAAGGCCAAGTTCGACTCCAAGCCCGGCCAGCATGGTCGCACCTCGGGTCAGCGCACTTCCGACTACGGTCTGCAACTGCGTGAAAAGCAGAAGGTCAAGCGCATGTACGGCGTGCTCGAAAAGCAATTCCGCCGCTACTTCGAAGAAGCCGATCGCCGCCGTGGCAACACCGGCGCCAACCTGCTGTTCATCCTCGAATCGCGCCTGGACAACGTCGTCTACCGCATGGGCTTCGGCTCGACCCGCGCCGAAGCGCGCCAGCTCGTGTCGCACAAGGCGATCACGGTGAACGGTCAGTCGGTCAACATCCCGTCGTACCTGGTCAAGACCGGTGACGTGATCGCCGTGCGCGACAAGTCGAAGAAGCAGAACCGCATTGTCGAAGCGCTGCAACTCGCCCAGCAAGTCGGTATTCCGGCTTGGGTCGACGTGAATGCCGACAAGGCCGAAGGCACGTTCAAGAAGGTGCCCGATCGCGACGAATTCGCAGCCGACATCAACGAATCGCTGATCGTCGAACTGTATTCGCGTTGATTTTTTCTACCCGCCGCGGCGCATTCGCGCCGGCGGGAGATTGATATTGTTGTTCACGTTCCTGCTCCGCGCTTCGTCGCGGATCAGGTGCTTCACCAGCCTTACCGGTGTAACGAGCCGGGGGTATTGAGAGGAAGTCTGCATGCAAACCACCCTGCTGAAACCCAAGACCATCCAGGTCGAGCAACTTGCCGCCAACAAGGCCAAGGTAACGCTCGAGCCTTTCGAGCGCGGCTACGGCCACACGCTCGGCAACGCGCTGCGTCGCGTTCTGCTGTCGTCCATGGTCGGCTACTCGGCCACCGAAGTCACGATCGCTGGCGTTCTGCATGAGTACTCGTCGATCGACGGCGTGCAGGAAGATGTCGTCAACATCCTGCTGAATCTCAAGGGCGTGGTGTTCAAGCTCCACAACCGCGACGAAGTCACGCTGAGCCTGCGCAAGGACGGCGAAGGCCCGGTCCTCGCATCGGACATCCAGACCCCGCACGACGTCGAGATCATCAACCCCGACCATGTGATCGCGCACCTGTCGCAAGGCGGCAAGCTCGACATGCAGATCAAGGTCGAAAAGGGTCGCGGCTACGTGCCCGGCACGATGCGCCGCTATGCGGACGAGCCGACCAAGTCGATCGGCCGCATCGTTCTCGACGCGTCGTTCTCGCCCGTCAAGCGCGTGAGCTATACGGTCGAAAGCGCACGTGTCGAACAGCGTACCGACCTGGACAAGCTGCTCGTCGAGATCGAAACCAACGGTGCGATCACCGCAGAAGACGCAGTTCGCGCTTCGGCTAAAATCCTGGTCGAGCAGCTCGCAGTGTTCGCGCAGCTCGAAGGCGGCGAACTGGCTGCATTCGATGCACCGGCACCGCGCAGCGCACAGCAATTCGATCCGATCCTGCTGCGCCCTGTCGACGAGCTCGAACTCACCGTGCGTTCGGCGAACTGCCTGAAGGCCGAGAACATCTACTACATCGGTGATCTGATCCAGCGCACCGAAAACGAGCTGCTCAAGACCCCGAACCTGGGTCGCAAGTCGCTCAACGAAATCAAGGAAGTGCTCGCCTCCCGCGGCCTGACCTTGGGCATGAAACTCGAAAGCTGGCCGCCGGCCGGTCTCGACAAGCGTTGATTTGAATTTTTGAATTTGGCTCCCCAAAGAGCCAGTGCACCGGGCAGTACCTGATACGGCTGCCTGTTTTTATAAAGTAAAGGAAAGCACCATGCGTCACGGACACGGACTCCGCAAACTCAACCGCACCAGCTCGCACCGCCTCGCGATGCTGCAGAACATGATGAACTCGCTCATCGAGCATGAAGTCATCAAGACCACGGTCCCCAAGGCCAAGGAGCTGCGCCGCGTCATCGAACCGATGATCACGCTCGCCAAGAAGCCCACGCTGGCCAACAAGCGCCTGGCTTTCGACCGCCTGCGCGACCGCGACAGCGTCGTGAAGCTCTTCGGCGAACTCGGTCCGCGTTTCGCAGCCCGTCCGGGCGGCTACACGCGCATCCTGAAGATGGGTTTCCGCGTGGGCGACAACGCGCCGATGGCGCTGGTCGAACTCGTCGACCGTGCTGAAATTAAAGAAGACGCAGCTGAGCAAAACGCTGCTGAATAAGCTATAATTTATTCTTGCCGCGCGATGGAGCAGCCTGGTAGCTCGTTGGGCTCATAACCCAAAGGTCGCAAGTTCAAATCTTGCTCGCGCAACCAATTTAAAAGGCCCTTTGAATTTTCAAAGGGCCTTTTTTCTTGGCCGGTAAATGAATTGAAAAAGCCCTCGCAAAGAGGGCTTTTCTGTTTCTGGAATTTACGCGCGCTCGTTACGGTGAAAGTGCGGCGCATGCCCGACGAGGCATCAGTCCGGAATGACCGCCGTCACCTCGATCTCGACCTTCGCGCGGTGCTCCACCAGCGCCGCAACCTGCACGCAGGTCATGGCCGGGAAGTTGCGCCCCATCGCATCGCGATAGACCGGGCCCAGCTCGGAGAGGCGGCGGCTGTATTCGTCGCGGTCCGTCACGTACCAGGTCATGCGCACCATGTGCTCGGGGCCCGCGCCGCCAGCGCGAAGCACTTCGGCGATGTTGCGCAGCGCCTGGCCGCATTGGTCGATGAAGTCGTCCGACTCGAACTGTTGCTGCGCGTTCCAGCCGATCTGGCCGCCGACGAACAGCATCGTTCCGCGTGCGGCGACGCCGTTCGCATAGCCCTTGGGAGGCAGCCAGCCTTCGGGCTGCAGGAGTTTGTTGATCATGATGTTGTGTTGGGTTGTCTCAGTTTGAATCGCTGGAGCTTGCCAGTCTCGGTGCGCGGAAGCGCCGTGACGAACTCGATCTCCCGAGGGTATTTGAAGGGCGCGATCGTCGCCTTCACATGGTCCTGCAGCGTCTTCACCAAGGCTGCATCGCCTTCATGGCCGGGCTTGAGCACGCAGAAAGCCTTGACGATCATGCCGCGGTCCGCGTCCGGCTTGCCGATCACACCGCACTCCGCCACGGCGGGGTGCTTCAGCAACGCATCTTCCACCTCCGGCCCGCCGACGTTGTAGCCGGCCGTGATGATCATGTCGTCGGCGCGCGCCTGGTAGAAGAAGTAGCCGTCGTCGTCCTGCACGAACGAATCGCCCGGGTAGTTCCAGCCGTTCTTCACGTAGTCGGCCTGGCGCGGATCGTCGAGATAGCGGCAGCCCACAGGCCCCTGCAGCGCCAGCTTGCCGACGGTGCCATGCGGAACCTCGTTGCCTGCGTCGTCCACCACCTTCGCGGTGAAGCCCGGCACCGCCTTGCCGACCGCGCCGCGGCGCACCTCGTCGCCGGCAGCCGAGATGTAGATGTGGAACACCTCGGTGCCGCCGATACCGTCGAGCATCTCGATGCCGGTGGCTTCCTTCCATAGCTGCCGCGTGGCGTCGGGCAGTGCCTCGCCGGCGCTCACGCTGATGCGAAGGCTCGGCATGCCGTGCTGCTTCACGAAGGGCGCCATCTGGCGGTAGAACGTGGGCGCTGTGTAGCTGATGGTCGCCCCGACCTGGTTGATCAGCTTCACGAGCCCTTCGGGCGAGAACGGTGCATCGGGAAAGTACACCGAGGCACCGGCCCACATCGGAAACACCAGCAGCCCACCGAGGCCGAAGGTGAAGGCCAGCGGCGGCGAGCCCACCACGATGTCGTCGCTGCGCGCCTTGAGCACGTGGCGCGGCCAGGTCTGGCACATCGCGAGCACGTCGCGATGCGTGGTCACGGGCGCCTTCGGCTTGCCCGTGGTGCCCGACGTGAACGCGAGCAGCGCAATGTCGTCCGATGCCGTGGGGCATGCGGTGAACAGGCCGCTCTTCTTCGCGGCGCGCGCCGAGAGCGAGTCCGGTGCATCGGGCTGGTTGAACGCGATCACGGTGGCGAGCACCGGATGCTCCCGCTGCGCAGTCGCAAGTTCATCGAGCAACCGGCCATCGCAAAGCGCGGCCACGGGCCGTGCCTTCTCGATGATCTCGCCCAGTTCCTTTGCGCGCAGCAGCGGCATTGTCGCGACCGCGATCAGTCCCGCCTTCACCACGGCGAGCCATGCCAGCGCCATCGCCACCGAGTTGCCGCCGCGCAGCAACACGCGGTTGCCTGGCACCAGCCCGAGGTCTTCCGTCAGCACCTGCGCGATGCGGTTGACCTCGACGGCCGCTTGCGAATAGGTGAGCGTGCCCTGCGGCGAACGAAGCATCGGGTTGTCGCCGAAGCCCTTGGCAGTTGCCTTGTCGAGCAGTTCCTCGACCAGGTTCAACTGGTCGGGCAGTTGCAACTCGGGCAGGTCGTAGCGAAATACGGGCAGCTGCGCGGCAGGCGGCAGGCGGTCGTGAACGAAGCGGTCGACTTGGGCAGACACGGTATTTATCCCCGCAGAACGGATTTGCCAATGATCAGTTGTTGAACCTCCGTCGCGCCTTCGTAGATGCGCAGCGAGCGGATGTCGCGGTAGAGGCTCTCAATCTTCGTGCCAACCTTCACGCCGAGGCCGCCATGCATCTGCAGCGCCATGTCGATCACGCGGCTCGCGTTTTCCGTGGCGCACATCTTCGCCATCGCGGCTGCTGCCGACACGTCGCCCACCGCGGGCGCGCCGCGCTGTTCGGCGTCGTCGCGCATCCATGCCGCGCGATAGGTGAGCAATGCCGCGCTGTCGATCAGTGCGGCCATCTCGCCGAGCTTGGCCTGCGTGAGCTGGAAGTCAGCGAGCGTCTGACCGAACATGCGGCGGTTCTTCGAATGCGCGATGGCTTCGGCCAGCGCGCGTCGCCCCATGCCGAGCGCCGCGGCGGCTACCGATGCCCGGAAGATGTCGAGCGTGCGCATCGCGAGCTTGAAGCCGCCGTTGAGCTCGCCGAGCTGAGCGGCGCGCGGCACCACGCAGTTCTCGAAGCGCAAGGTGGCTAGCGGATGCGGTGCCATCACGTCGATGTGCGCGGAGGTGTCGAGGCCCGGCGTCGTCGCATCGACGATGAACGCGGTGATGCCGCGCGTGCCGCCTGCAGGATCGGTCTTCGCGAACACGCAATAGAAGTCGGCGATACCGCCGTTGCTGATCCAGGTCTTCTCGCCGTTGAGCCTCCAGCCATCGGCGGTGGGCTCGGCGCGCATTGCCATCGCGCCCACGTCGGAGCCCGCCTCGGGCTCGCTGAGCGCGAAGGCCGCGATCTTGCTGCCATTGGCCACTGCCGTCAGGTAGTTGGCGTGCTGCCCGGGCGTGCCTGCGAGCGTGATCGCGCCGCTGCCCAGGCCCTGCATCGCGAAGGCGAAGTCGGCGAGTGGCGAATGGAAGGCGAGCGTTTCGCGCAGCAGCACGAGGGCGCGCGAGTCGAGCCGCTCGAGCGCACCGCCCGATGTGCCCGGCACGCAGTAGCGCAGCCAGCCGCCCTCGCCGAGACGGCGTACCCAGTCGCGGCAGGCGGCGCGGTCGTCGTGCTCGTCGATCTCCTGCGCAGCAGCCCAGGGCAAGAGGCCTTCGGCCAGCGCGCGATGCGCATCGTCGAAGAACGGCAGCGCCAGGTGCGCTGTCGACGGTGGGGCAGGTGCCTTGTTCGTCATGGCGTCAGTCTCCGCCGAACACCGGCTTGCGCTTGGCCGCGAAGGCTTCGTACGCACGCTTGAAGTCTTCGGTCTGCATGCAGATGGCTTGTGCCTGCGCTTCGGCCTCGATGGCCTGGTCGATGGTCATCGACCATTCCTGCGCGAGCATGGTCTTGGTCATGCCGTGCGCGAAGGTGGGGCCTTCGGCCAGCTCGCGCGCCACCTTGGTGGCGGTCTCGAGCAACGCATCGCTTTCGTGCAGCGCGTTGAAGAAGCCCCAGGCGTGGCCTTCCTGCGCGGTCATCGCGCGGCCGGTGAACAGCAGCTCCGAGGCACGGCCCTGGCCGATCACGCGCGGCAGCAGCGCGCATGCACCCATGTCCGCGCCGGCGAGGCCCACGCGGGTGAAGAGGAATGCGGTGCGCGTGGCGGGCGAGCCGTAGCGCAGGTCGCAGGCCAGCGCGATCATCGCGCCCGCGCCGGCGCACACGCCGTCGATCGCACCGACGATGGGCTGCGGGCACGAGCGGATGGCCTTCACCAGGTCGCCCGTCATGCGCGTGAACTCCAGCAGCTCCGGCATGCGCATGCCGGTCAGCGGGCCGATGATCTCGTGCACGTCGCCGCCCGAGCAGAAATTGCCGCCCGCGCCGGTGACCACGATCACCTTCACGTCTGTCGCGTAGGCCAGTGCGCGGAACAGGTCGCGCAGCTCGGCATAAGAGTCGAAGGTGAGCGGGTTCTTGCGCTCGGGCCGGTTCAGCGTGATGGTGCCGACGCCCGCTTCGTAGCTCCATGCGAAGTGCTCGGCCTTGTAGGCAGCCTTCGCCTCGAATTGCGCGCGCATGGGGTTGCCTGCGCCGATGTAGTGCTTCATTCCGTCTCCGCCATCGATTGGTTGTGTGAGTGTTGCTTGACCTTGCCGAGCAGCTTGTGCAGCTGCGCGATCTCTTTTCCGCTGAGGCCCGCGAAAGCCTCGACGATCCAGTCTTCGTGCTGTTGCGCCATCTCGTTGAAGAGCTTGCGGCCGCGCGCGGTGAGGCGCACGCGCCAGGCGCGGCGGTCGCCCTCGACATTGATGCGCTCCACCAGCCCTTCGGTCACGAGCTGGTCGGTGATGCCGGTGACGTTGCCGCCCGTCACCATCATGCGGCGCGAGAGCTCGTTCATCTTCAGGCCCTCGGGCGAGCGCTCGAGTTGAGACATCAGGTCGAAGCGCGGCAGCGTGGTCGCGAACTGCGAGCGCAGTTCGTTGCGCACCTGCTTCTCGATCAGCTGGGTGCAGGTGAGAAGCCGCAGCCAGAGCCGCAGGGCTTCGGGGTGTTCGCTGTGCGCGCGCGCTTCGAGGTCCATGTCAGTGTGTCTCCTCGGGGTTCGCCGCGGCGGCTGCAGCCATCTGCTGCTGCTTGGCGATCTCGCGGTACATCTGGTCGCGGCCGCTCAGGTACTGCTTCGGCCAGTCGACTTCGCGGCTTTGCAGCTTGGCGGCTTCATGCAGCGTCCAGGCCGGGTCGGCCAGGTGCGGGCGCGCGACGGCGCACAGGTCGGCGCGGCCGGCCGCGATGATGCTGTTGGCCTGGTCCGCATCGGTGATGGCGCCCACCGCGATGGTCGAGATGCCCACTTCGTTGCGGATGCGGTCGGAGAAGGGCGTCTGGTACATGCGGCCGTACACCGGCTTGGCGGCGCGCGTCGTCTGGCCCGAAGAGACGTCGATGAAGTCCGCGCCGGCCTCCTTGAAGAGGCGCGCGACCACGACAGCGTCGGCGTCGGTGTTGCCGCCGGGCGCCCAGTCATGCGCGGAGATGCGCACGCTCATGGGCTTGTCCGCCGGCCACACGGCGCGCATGGCGCGGAACACTTCGAGCGGGTAGCGGCAGCGTGCCTCGATGTCGCCGCCGTACTCGTCGGTGCGCAGGTTGGTGAGCGGGCTGATGAAGGCCGACAGCAGGTAGCCGTGCGCGCAGTGCAGCTCGAGCCAGTCGAAGCCGGCTTCCAGCGTGCGGCGCGTCGAGGCGACGAACTGGTCGCGCAGCGTGTCCATCTCGGCGCGCGTGATGGCGGCGGGCAGCTGGTTCTGTTCGCCGTACGGCACGGCGCTGGCGCCCAGCAGCGGCCAGTTGCCGCTTTCGAGCGGCTCGTCGGTGCCTTCCCAGCCCACGCGCGTGGAACCCTTGGGGCCGCTGTGGCCGAGCTGCATCGCGATCTTCGCGCTCGACTGCGTGTGCACGAAATCGACGATGCGCTTGAAGGCGGCCTGCTGCGCGTCGTTGTAGATGCCCGTGCAGGCCGGTGTGATGCGGCCTTCGGGTGTCGGGCTAGTCATTTCGACGAATACCATCGCGGCGCCGCCGAGCGCGCGCGCGCCCAGGTGCACCAGCAGGAAGTCTTGAGGCACGCCGTCGACCGCGCTGTAGGTGGCCATCGGCGACACCAGGATGCGGTTCTTCAGCGTGAGCCCGCGCACCTTGCAGGGCATGAGCATCGGCGGCACGGCCTTGCCGCCCGCGAGCCATTTCTCATAGCCGCCGAGCCATTGCGTGTCGCGCACGCGCAGGTTCTCGTGGCTGATGCGCTGGGAGCGCGTGAGCAGCGAGTAGGCGAACTGCTCAATCTCCATGCCCGTGTAGCGCGGCACGTTCTCGAACCACTCGGTCGAGTTGCGCGCGGCGTTCTGGATCTTCAGCACCTCGACGCTGCGGCGTGCCTCGTAGCCTTCGAGCACGTGGTCGACGGTACCGCCCTGTGCGAATTCGTTGGCCAGGTCGATGGCGTCTTCGAGCGCGAGCTTGGTGCCCGAGCCGATGGAGAAGTGCGCGGTATGCGCAGCGTCGCCCATCAGCACCACGGGGACGGAGCGGCCTTCGACGTCGATGCGGTGCGTCCAGCGCTCGCACACCACGCGCGGAAAGCGGATCCAGTTGGCCGAGCCGCGCAGGTGCGTCGCATTGCTGATCAGCGGATGGCCGCCGAGGTACTTGGCGAACAGCTTCTCGCAGAAGGCGATGGCCTCCGGCTGCTCCATCTGGTCGAGGCCATGTGCCTTCCACACGGCCTCCGGCGTTTCGACGATGAAGGTCGAGGTCTTGTCGTCGAACTGGTAGGCATGCGCCTGGAACCAGCCGTGCTCGGTCTGTTCAAAGGCGAAGGTGAAGGCATCGAAGGTCTGGTGCGTGCCCAGCCACACGAAGCGGCAGTTGCGCAGATCGATGTCTGGCTTGAACACGTCGGCATAGCGCTGGCGGATGCGGCTGTTGAGGCCGTCGCTGGCAATGACGAGGTCGGCCTCGTACTTCGCGGCGATGGCCTGGTCGTCGGTGGCATCGGTCTCGAAAACCAGGTCGACGCCCAGCGCCAGGCAGCGTTCCTGCAGGATGTTCAGCAGCCGCTTGCGGCCGATGCCGCAGAAGCCGTGGCCGCCCGAGCGCACCTGGCGGCCCTTGAAGAACACCTGGATGTCGTCCCAGTGATGGAACTCGTTGCCGATGAGCGCCGCGGTTTCGGCGTCGGCAGCGCGCAGGTTGCCCAGCGTCTGGTCGCTCAGCACCACGCCCCAGCCGAAGGTGTCGAAGGGGCGGTTGCGTTCCACCACCGTGATCTGCAGCGCCGGGTTGCGTGCCTTCATCAGCAGGGCGAAGTACAGCCCGGCCGGCCCGCCACCGATGCACAGGATACGTTGGAGATCCGCGGCTGGAGCGGGGCGGACGGATTGAACCGGGTTGAGGCTGTTCATGTTTCAATAGTTTAGACATAAACAATCTGCTGTCAATGCGGGTTGGCAACTACCGCCCGGGCGCACCGTTTCGAGGCTTCCGCCGACACGGGTAGTCATGCAAAAACTTGGAAAAATCAATACCATGGGCCCCATGCAAAACTTGATACCCAAGATCGAGTCGCAGCTGGCCTCGCTGCCTGTTCCTATCGCGCTGGAGTTGCCCGATGGCCGCCGCGTTGCCCAGGCGGGGGCCCGCGTCACGCTGGCCTTCAAGGAGTGGACGGTGCTTGCCAAGCTGGCGGCCCGGCAGGTGGGGGCCATCGGCGAGGCATACGTCGAGGGCAAGGTGCAGATCGAAGGCGCCATGCGCGACCTGATCGACGCCACGGTGGGCATGCTGCCGGGCAACCCGGCCGAGACCGACACCGGCTGGTGGAGCCGCCTGCAGCACATGGCCAAGTCGCACGGCTCGCATTCGCTGCGCAAGGACGCGGCCCAGATCGAGTTCCACTACGACGTTTCCGACGATTTCTACGCGCTGTGGCTCGACCCGCGCCGCGTCTATTCGTGCGCGTACTTCCGCACGCCCGACCTCACGCTGGCGCAAGCCCAGGAAGCCAAGCTCGACCACATCTGCCGCAAGCTCATGCTGCAGCCGGGCGAGCGCTATCTCGACATCGGCTCCGGCTGGGGCGCGCTGCTGCTGTGGGCGGCGGAGCACTACGGCGTGGACGCCACCGGCATCACGCTGTCGAAGAACCAGCACGCGCACGTGCAGCGGCTGATCGAGGAAAAGGGCCTGCAGGGCCGCGTGCGCGTCGAGCTGCGCGACTACCGCGAACTGTCGGTCGACCAGCCCTTCGACAAGATCTCGTCGGTCGGCATGTTCGAGCACGTGGGCGCGGCCAACATGCCGACCTACTTCCGCAAGATCCATTCGCTGCTCAAGCCCGGCGGCCTGGTCATGAACCACGGCATCACCTCGGGCGAGCTCAACTATCGCCAGCTGGGCGCGGGCATGGGCGACTTCATCGAGAAATACATCTTCCCCGGCGGCGAGCTGCTGCATGTGACGCACGTGCTGCGCGAGACGGCCGCGGCCGGCCTGGAGATGGTCGACACCGAGAGCCTCCGCCCGCACTATGCGCGCACGCTATGGGCCTGGTCGGACGCGCTCGAAGCGCAGCTCGACACCGCGCGCGAAATACTCAAGCGCAGCGGCGGCCGCCAGGGCGAAAACGCCGAGCGCGTGCTGCGGGCCTATCGCCTGTACCTCGCGGGCTCGGCCATGAGCTTCGAGCAGGGCTGGATTTCGCTGCACCAGATGCTGTCGACCAAGCCCGACGGCAAGGTCGAGCATGGCGTCTTGCGCGGTGCGCAATCGGTGTACCCTTTTGCCCGTGATTACATCTACAAGTAAGTGAGAACACCATGCTCTATCGATTCCAGTCCCGGGCTTCCGCCGATTTCGTGATGCTCGAAGTGCACGCGCGCCAGTTGCTCGACATCGTCGGCAAGTCGGCCGCGCCGCAAGGCATCATCACGGTCGAGCAGATTCCCGGCGCCATCTCCGCGCTCGAGGCCGCATTGGCCCGCGAGGGCGGCAATACCCACAACCACGACGACTACGCGGTCGAGGGCCATGCCAACGACGCCGAGAAGCAGCATGTAGGACTGCACCAGCGTGCAGCCCCCCTGCTTCACATGCTCAAGGATTCGCTGGCCGACAAGAAGGACGTGACCTGGAAGACCTGAGCGTCTTCAGCGGTTCAATCGACCTTCGCGCCGGAGTCCTTCACCACCTTCGCCCACTTCACGTGTTCGCTCGCAATGAGCTTCGTGAAGTCGGCGGGTGAATTCCCGCTCGGCAGCGCGCCCTGCGCGAGCATCTTCTCCTTGATGGCCGGCGTGCCCAGCGACTTGGCCACTTCCTGCTGAATGCGGTTCACGACCTCGGGCGGGGTGCCGGCCGGCGCCAGCAGCCCGAACCACGAGCTCGCCTCGTAGCCCTTGAGCGTCGGGCCTCCCACTTCGGCCACCGTCGGAATGTCAGGCAGCGCGGGCGAGCGCTGGGCGCTGGTCACGGCCAGCGCGGTGAGCTTGCCGGCCTTGATCTGCGCCATCGACGAAGGCAGGTTGTCGAACATCACGTCGGCGTTGCCGCCCACCATGTCCAGCAGCGCCGGGCCCGAGCCCTTGTACGGGATGTGCGCCATGAAGGTGCCCGTCATGCTCTTGAACAGCTCGCCCGCCAGGTGGATCGACGTGCCGCTGCCGCTGGACGCCATGTTCAGCTTGCCGGGGTTGGCCTTGGCGTATTTGATGAAGTCCTGCACGTTGTGGATGTTCAGCGCCTTGGCCTTTTCGGCGTTCATTTCCATCACGTTGGGCACGGCGGCCACCAGCGTGATGGGCGCGAAGTCCTTGATCGGGTCGAAGGGCAGCTTGGGGTAGAGCGCGCGGTTGATGCCGTGCGTGCCCACCGTTCCCATCAGCAGCGTGTAGCCGTCGTTGGGCGCGCGCGCCACGATCTCGGCGCCCAGGTTGCCGCCCGCGCCGGCGCGGTTGTCGACGATGAACTGCTGGCCGAAGGCCTTGGAAAGCTCCGGCGCGATCGCGCGCGCCAGGATGTCGGTGGTGCCGCCGGCCGCGAACGGCACGACGATGCGCACCGGCTTGGTCGGCCAGTTGCTCTGGGCCCAGGACGGGGCGGCCATCAGGGTAAGGGCGGTAGCGATCGAAGCCGCGAGCGCGGTCCGGCGATTCATTGAAGAGAAGGAAGTCATGCGCGCGTTTGTACCCGGCGGCGCTTACGGCGTCGCGAGTGAAAACCCCTTGAACCGGCGGGTCGTCGGTCAGCCCACCTGCATCCGCTGGGCGAAGCGTTCGCTGCGAAAACGCTCGAGCACGAAGTCTACGAACGCCCGCGTCTTCGGCGGCAGCAGCTTCTTGCTCGGGTAGTAGAGCCACACCGCGCCCGTCTCCTGGTACCACTCGGGCAGCAGCCGCACCAGTTCGCCGCCGCGCAGGTTGCGCTCGACGAAGGGCATGGGCAGCAACGCTACCCCCAACCCCATGAGCGCGGCCTGTGCCAGCGCCTCGGGGTCGTTGAAGACGGCGCGCGGGCGGGACAGCTCGACCGTGGTTTCCGCCTCGCTGGCGGCGGCGCGCACGTGCCGCAGCGTCCAGCCGCGCACACGGCCGGTGGGCGACGAGCGGCGCAGCAAGGCGTCGAGCGTTGCCAGGTCCGACGGGTGACGGGGTATCCGCCGCCCCTCCAAATAGCGCGGCGATGCCACCGCCACCTGGTGGACGCGAGCCAGTTCGCGCGCCACCAGCCCCGCCGACAGTTCGATGCCGCCGCCAATGGCCGCGTCGAAGCCCTCGCCGACCAGGTCGACCTGCTGGTTGTCGAAATGCCAGTCCGGCACGATGGCCGGGTAGCGCGCGAGGAAGTCGCCCAGCATCGGCAGCACATGCTCTCGCCCGAAGGCCTGGCCCATGCTGACCTTGAGCGCGCCGGCGGGCTGGCCGTCGTCAGTGTCGATGCCGGCCACGGCCTCCCGCAGCGTGGCGAGCGCGCCGCCGATCTGCGCGAGGAAGCGCTCGCCGCCCTCGGTCAGCGTGAGGCTGCGCGTGCTGCGCTGGAACAGCCGCAAGCCCAGCCGCGCCTCGAGCCGCGCCACGTTCTTGCTGACCGCCGCGGGCGTGAGCCCCAGGCGCCGGGCCGCGGCCGAAAAGCTGCCGCCCTCCGCGCTCTGCACGAAGGATTCAAGGTGATTGAGCGGTTCCATGCGCGCATTTTCATGCCGATATTCAACTTTCAGTTGAATTTGATTGACTCGATTGATGGCTAGCGGCAATGCAATGAAAGGCAGAGACTGGAGGCCTTCTTCCTCCAACAGATCGGAAAAATCATGGCTTCCAGCAACGTCGTTTCTTCTTCCCCCGTCCTGGCCGGCAAGGTCGCCTTCGTCACCGGCGGTTCGCGCGGCATCGGTGCCGCCATCGTTCGCCGGCTGGCGCGCGACGGCGCCGCCGTGGCCTTCAGCTATGCCAGTTCCGCCGCGCCGGCCGACGAGCTGGTGCGCGCCATCGAGGCCGAAGGCGGCCGCGCCCTCGCGCTGAAGATCGACAGTGCCGACGCCGACGCGCTCAAGGCCGGCATCGACCGGGCCGCCGGGCACTTCGGCGGGCGCATCGACATCCTGGTCAACAACGCTGGCGTGCTGCACCTCGGCCCCGTCGAGCAGTTCGCGCTGGCCGACTTCGACCGCACCATCGCGGTGAACGTGCGCGCCGTGTTCGTCGCGATCCAGGCGGCGCTGGCGCACATGGGCACGGGCGGGCGCATCGTCAACATCGGCAGCACCAACGCCGAGCGCATGCCCTTTGCCGGCGGCAGCGTGTATGCGATGAGCAAGTCGGCGCTGACCGGCCTGGTGCAGGGCCTGGCGCGCGACCTGGGGCCGCGCGGCATCACGGTCAACAACGTGCAGCCCGGCCCGGTCGACACCGACATGAACCCCGCCACCGGGCCGATGGCAGCCACCATGCACGGCTTCATGGCCATCGACCGCCACGGCCATGCGGACGAGATTGCCGGCATGGTGGGGTACCTGGCCAGCCCCGAAGCCGCGTTCGTGACCGGCGCGGGCCTGAACATCGACGGCGGCTTCGCCGCGTGAGCTTGGCTCGCCCCCAGGCTGCGCGCACTTCGTGTCGCTTCGCCTTCCCCCGGCCGGGGGCAACACCTGAGGCCCGGCGAAGCCGGTTCCTCGGTGTTCTGGAAGGGGGCGGGGTTTGGCGTGCCTTTGTCAACTGCTGCGTTGGACGGCCTTGATGAGTTTGTCTAGTGTTGCGTCTAGCTGGGCCAGTTCGTTGCCGTCGACACCTGCGAACAGCGCGGCCTCGCGCTCGCGGCCCAGTGTGGCGACTTTTTCATGCAGTGCCTTGCCGGCGGCGGTGAGGTAGAGGCGGCTGCTGCGCTGGTCGGTCGGGTCTTCGTGGCGCTGCACGCGCCTGTGGCGCTTCAGGCCGGCCAACGCGCGGCTCACCGCCATCTTGTCCAGGCCCGTCTGGTCGGCGACCTGCGTGGCGTTGAGGCCCGGCTGCGCGCCGAGCACGGCCATCGTGCGCCACTCGTTCAGCGTGAGCT
This sequence comes from Variovorax sp., assembly GCF_965279555.1. Taxonomy (NCBI): domain Bacteria; kingdom Pseudomonadati; phylum Pseudomonadota; class Betaproteobacteria; order Burkholderiales; family Comamonadaceae; genus Variovorax; species Variovorax sp. Next base: position 5,515,529 of record NZ_OZ257247.1, read on the forward strand.
GGTGCTCCCGGCCCACGCGTTCATGAAAAGGCCGGGCCGTGAGGTTGACCACCCGCACCAGCTTGAAGAAGAGCGGGTCCATCGCGCCTGTGTCGCGGCCGGACCTCAGCCGGCCAGCTTCTTCGCGGCGGCCACGATGGCCGGCATGCCCACGCGCGACTGCGCTTCCAGCACCGGCGCATAGCCGACCGGAATGCGCGGCGCGCCCAGCCGCGCCACGCGGCAGCCCGTGGCTTCCGCCGCGCTGGCCGCTATCTCCGCGCCGAAGCCCCCCGCCTGCACCGCCTCGTGCACCACCAGCAGCCGGCCGGTGCGCGCGCAGGACGACAGCACGGTCTCGCGGTCCCATGGCCACAGCGTGCGCAGGTCGATCAGGTCGACCGCGATGCCTTCGGCCGCCAGTGCGTCGCAGGCTGCCTCGCAGGCCTGCATCTGCCGGCTCCAGCTCACCAGCGTGAGCGCATTGCCCTCGCGCACCCGCGCGGCCTTGCCCAGCGGCACCGCAACGCTTTCGTCGACCTCGCCGCGCACGCCCCACAAGGTCTTGTGCTCGATGTAGACCACCGGGTCGCCGCACTGCAGCGCGGCGCGCAGCAAGCCGTGGTTGTCCTGCGGCGTCGAGGGGCACACCACCACCACGCCCGGCAGGTGCGCGAACCAGGCTTCGAGCGACTGCGAATGCTGCGCCGCCGATGCGTCCCAGATGCCGCCCGGCATGCGCGCCACCAGCGGCACGCGGCCCTGGCCGCCGAACATGAAGCGGTTCTTGGCGGCCTGGTTCACCAGTTCGTCCATGCCGCACAGGGCGAAGTCGACCACGCGCATCTCGACCACCGGCCGCAACCCCGCGAGCGCCATGCCCACGCCGGCGCCCATGATCGCGGCCTCGCTGATCGGCGTGTCGATCACGCGGCCGGCGCCGAAGTGCTGCTGCAGCCCCTTGTACTGGCCGAAGATGCCGCCGCGGCCCACGTCCTCGCCGAGCACGACCACGCGCGGGTCGGCCTCCATCTCGCGCCGCAGCGCGAGCAGGGCAGCTTCGGAATAGCTCAGGTCCTGCTTCGTCAATGCCATTGGCCTGCTCCGGTGGTCTGCACGTCGGTGAAGGCGGCGCCGGCGTCGGGCCAGGGCGCTGCATCGGCGACGGCCAGCGCGGTGTCGACCTCGTCGCGCGCGGCGTTCTCGATGGCGTCGAGCGTGGCGGCGGCGATGCCCGCCGAAAGAAGATGCCCGCGCGCCCGCGCGATCGGGTCTGTTTCCAGCGCCGCGGCCAGTTCGGCCGGGTCGCGGTAGGCCGCAAGGTCGACCGACACGTGCCCCTTTACTCGGTAGGTCAGCGCATGCAGCAGGCGCGGGCCGCCGCCGGCGCGCACCTCGCTGACCAGCCGCGCGGCGGTTTCGTGCACCGCGAACACGTCGTTGCCGTCGACCTGCGTGGCCGCGATGCCCAGCGACTCGGCACGCACCGAAGCGCCGTCGCCGGCCGTCATCGGCCCGCTCGCGGTGGTTGCGCTCCAGCGGTTGTCTTCGCAGACGAAGAGCACCGGCAGGTCGTACACCCGCGCCCAGTTCAGCGCTTCGAGAAAAGGGCCCCGGTTGATGGCGCCGTCGCCGAAGAAGCAGGCCGTGATGTCGTCGCCCCTGCCGAGCAGCTTCTGCGCATGCGCCGCGCCCACGGCGATCGGCAGCCCTGCCGCCACCACGCCGTTGGCGCCCAGCATGCCGACCGAGAAGTCCGCGATGTGCATCGAGCCGCCCTTGCCGCCGTTGAAGCCGGTGGCCTTGCCGAACAGCTCGCACATCATCCGAGCGAGGTCGGCTCCCTTGGCCAGCGTGTGGCCGTGGCCGCGATGGGTGGAGGTGAGGTAGTCGCTGGCGCGCAGGTGGGCGCACACGCCGGCCGGTACCGCCTCCTGGCCGGTGGAAAGGTGCAGCGGCCCGCGCACCTTGGCGGCGCCCGCGGCCTGCTGGCCATAGGCGCTCACGCCCCCCTGGCTGGCCGCCTCGGCGGCGTTCTCGAAAGCGCGGATGCGCACCATGACGCGATACAGCGCCTGCGCATCGGATGTGCTCGGGTCCATCTTGTCTCCAACGCGCTCGAGGTGGGCGCTTCGAGAAAAATCGTATCAAACGAGATCGGATCGCTGCACCGGGCTTACCCCGCCGTCGCGTTGAAACACATCCGCTGATTTGATATGATTCATATACGTTTCATATATTCAAGAGAGCCATGGGCATCGTCAAGATTTCAGACCTCATGCATGAGAACCTGCGCGTCGCGGGCAATGCACTGAGCCGTTCCATCAATGCGCAGGCCGAGCACTGGATGCGCATCGGCATGCTGGCCGAACTGCACCCCGAGCTCGATCACCGCGAGATCTGCCAGCTGCTCATCCGCGCCGAGCAGGCCGGCGGTTTCGACCTGGCCACGGTCTCCACCCTGCTGGAACCGCCGCCGCCCGCGCCCGCTGCTGCTCCTGCCGCACGCAAGCTGGCCGGGGCGCGCGCATGAGGGCCACCGCCGCACCGCTCAAGTCGCCCGACGAAATCGCGATGGCGCGCGCCGCGGGCCGGCTCGCCGCCGAGGTGCTGGCGATGATCGGCGAGCACGTGAAGCCCGGCGTCACCACCGAGGAGCTCGACCGCATCTGCCACGACCACATCGTCAATGTGCAGGGCGTGGTGCCCGCCAACGTCGGCTACCAGGGCTACACCAAGACGGTCTGCACCTCGGTCAATCACGTGGTCTGCCACGGCGTGCCGTCGGCGCAGAAGGTGCTGAAGAAGGGCGACATCATCAACATCGACGTGGCCGTCAACAAGGACGGCTGGTTCGGCGACTGCAGCCGCATGTACTTCGTCGGCGAGCCCAGCCCGCTCGCGCGCCGCCTGGTGGACACCACCTACGAGGCAATGCGCGCCGGCATCCTGCAGGTGCGTCCCGGCGCCACGCTGGGCGACGTGGGCCATGCGATCCAGAGCGTCGCGCACCGCGAGCGCTTCAGCGTCGTGCGCGAGTACTGCGGCCACGGCATCGGCCAGATCTACCACGACGATCCGCAGGTGCTGCACTACGGCCAGCCCGGCCAGGGCCTGCGGCTGGAGGCCGGCATGGTCTTCACCATCGAGCCGATGATCAACGCCGGCCGGCGCGAGACCCGCGAGCTGCCCGACGGCTGGACGGTGGTCACGCGCGACCATTCGCTGTCGGCGCAGTGGGAGCACATGGTCGCGGTCACGGAAGACGGCTTCGAGGTGCTGACGCCCTGGCCCGAAGGCACGGGGCGCTATCCGGCGATCGGCTGAGGCGGCGCATCCGGGTCGCCCGCGGGACCCTGCAGACAGGGAATTCCCGCCGCCCATGGCCTGGAAAATGCTTGAGAATTTGTGCACCTTCGAGGGACACCTCCCTCGCGCAACCCCTTCCAGGCACAAAACTCATGCAACCGCTGCGCCACCTGAACGACATGGAAGACCTGTGGGGCATGCGCAGTGCAGGCGCCCTCATCGACCTGCCGTCCACGGGCGTGTCGGTGCTGCGGTGGACGCGCACGACCGGCGGGCCCTTCGAATTCAACGTCGCCACCTCGCCCGACATCATGCTGTTCTCGATGGTGCTGCTGCCCATGGAGGCCTGCTCGCGCGTGGACGACTCGGTGATCTGGGACGGCCCCATCCGCGGCGGCAGCGTGCGGCTCATCGATTCGCGCAGCATCGAGTACACCGGCTTCGAGTCTCCGAGCCCGTTCGACCTGCTGCACATCCATTTCTCGCTCGACGAACTGCGCCTGGCCGCGCGCCGCTTCGGCGTGGACTTCGAAGACTTCCAGCCGAACGACGGCCCGCTATACCGAGACGACAGCATCGGCCGGCAACTGGGCGCGCAGTTCGTCGCGGCGCTCGATGCGGACGGCCCGGCAGGCCGCATGTATGCCGACGGCATCGCGCAGTCGCTGGTGGCGCACCTGCTGCACAACTATGGCCGCGTGACGGGCCCCTTGCAGTCCGCCGGCCCCGACGGCCTGCAGGCCGCGTTCGAGCATGTGGAGCGCCACCCGCATGAAACGCTCAGCGTGGCCCGGCTCGCGCGGGTGGCCGACATGAGCGAATTCCATTTCGCGCGCCGCTTCAAGCAGCGCTACGGCCTCACGCCGCACGCGCACCTGGTGGCGGCCCGGCTGCGGCTGGCCAAGGCCGACCTGGCCTTCTCCGACAAGAACATCCTGCAGATCGCCATGGACTGCGGCTTCTCCGACTCCAGCCATCTCGCGCGCCTGTTCCGCAAGATGGAGGGCGTGACGCCGCAGCGCTACCGGCAGGCGCTGCAGCAGTAGTCCGCAGCCGCCGCTGCCGGGCCGCACAGCAAGAACATGCTGTCCGCCGAGCAGGATTGAGCGAGACGGCATACCCCCTCGCTCGAAAGAATCGCCCTCGCCATCCGGCATTCCGGATGTTTCGAGGAGATTCGAGTGACAGCAGCATCCGCGATGCAGGAACACATGCCGGCCGTCGAGGCCGGCGACGAGATCGCGGCCGCGCGCCAATTGCGCGGCGGCCGCGAGAAGCCGCGCGCCACCGGCCGCGACCGCGGCGAAGGGCCGTTCGCCCGGCTGGTGCTGCGCGGCGCCACCGTCATCGACGGCACCGGCGCGCCGCCCTGGGGGCCGGTCGACATCGTGATCGAGGGCGACCGCATCGTCGAGATGCGCGGCGTCGGCGCGCCCCGCAAGGCCATCGACCCGGCCGTGCGCCCGGCCGCCGGGCAGCACGAGATCGACTGCCACGGCAAGTTCGTCACGCCGGGTTTCGTCGATGCGCATGCGCACATCGGCTCGCCCTTCGTGGCCGGCAAGGCGCCGCCGGCCGACTACGTCTACAAGCTCTGGCTGGCCCACGGCGTGACCACCGTGCGCGAGATGGGCTGCTTCAACGGCCTGGGCTGGACGCTGGACCAGCGCGAGCGCGCTGCGGCCGGCACCATCGCCGCGCCGCGCATGCTGGCGCATGCGTACTTCCCGGCGGTCAATGACATCCTGAAGATCATTCACACGCCGGCGCAGGCACGCGACTGGCTGGGCCGGCTGAAGGCGCGCGGCGCCGACGGCGTGAAGTTCTTCGGCGCCTCGCCCGCCATCATGCAGGCCGCACTGGCCGAATGCGCCAGCCTCGGCCTGCGCAGCGGCTGCCACCACGCGCAGACCGCCGTGACCCGCATGAACGCGCTCACCACCGCGCAATGGGGCCTGACCAGCGCCGAGCACTACTACGGCCTGCCCGAGGCACTGTTCGAGCACCGCGTGGTGCAGGACTACCCGGCCGACTACAACTACGGCGACGAGTACTTCCGCTTCTCCGTCGCCGGCCAGAGCTTCGGCCAGGCCGCGCAGCCGGGCAGCGCCACATGGCGCAACGCGATGGACCGCTTTCTCGAACTCGGCTTCACCTTCGTGCCGACCTTCGGCATCTACGACGCCAACCGCGACCTCATGCGCACCCGCCGCGCCGACTGGCACGACGAATACACCTGGAAGAGCTACTGGGACGGCTTCCAGCCCTACCGCGGTGGCCACGGCTCCTACTGGTATCGCTGGTCGACAAGGAACGAGATCGAGTGGAAGGAAAACTACCGGCTCTGGATGCGCTTCATCAACGAGTACAAGAACCGCGGCGGGCGCGTCTGCGCGGGCAGCGACTCCGGCTTCATCTTCCAGGTGTTCGGCTTCGGCTTCGTGCGCGAACTCGAGATGCTGCAGGAAGCCGGCTTCCATCCGCTGGAGGTGCTGCGCGCCGCCACGCTCGAAGGCGCGCACCTGCTTGGCATCGAGGCCGACTGCGGCAGCCTGGAGGTCGGCAAGCGCGCCGACCTGCTGGTGCACGACCAGAACCCGCTGGAAGACTTCAAGCTGCTGTACGGCACCGGCGCCATGCGGCTGAACGACGACACCCAGCGTGTCGAATGGCAGCGCGGGCTGAGCCGCACCATCGTGGGCGGCATCTGCTACGACACGGCCGAGCTGCTGGCCGACGTGCGCGCGATGGTTGCGGCCAGCCACGCCGAAGCCGCCGCGGCGGAGGCACCCGCCGCATGAGCAGCCCGTACAACGCCTCGCCGCCGATGCCGGTTCCCATCGAGCTGATCGTGCTCACCGGCTTCCTGGGCAGCGGCAAGACCACGCTGCTGTCGGCGTACCTGCGCCAGCCGCAGGCCGCCGACACCGCGGTGATCGTCAACGAGGTTGGCGAGGTCGACCTCGACGGCGCCGTCATCTCCGCCTCCGCCGACAAGGTGCCGATGGCGCTGCTGAGCAACGGCTGCGTCTGCTGCGCGATGGGCGGCGACTTGCCCGGCACCATTGCGGCACTGATCGAGGCGCGCGCCGAACAGGGCCTGCCGCCGCTCGCGCGAATCGTGCTGGAGACCACCGGCCTCGCGCGCCCCGGGCCGGTGCTGCGCAGCCTCGGTCCGCTGGCCGGACATCTGCGCGCGCATGTCGTGAGCACCTTCGACTGCGAGCGCGGTGCCGCCACGCTGGCGCTGCCCGAAGCCGCCGCGCAGATCGCCGGCGCGCAGCGCATCGTGCTGACCCGGCAGGACATTGCCCGGGCCGGTGCGGTGGACGCGGCGCGCGCGCTGCTGGCAAGCGTCAATCCGCTGGCCGAACTGGTGGCCCACGCCGAGCCGGGGCCGCGCGCACTGGCCGCGCTGGCATCGCCGCCGGCGCGCTCATCGCTGCCGCACCTCTCGCTCGCACCGGTGGACGAAGACGCGCTGCAGCCGCCGCACAGCGACATCCGCACCGCCCTGTGCCGCTTCACCGCGCCGGTCACGCGCGACGAACTCTCCGAGTGGCTCGACAACCTCGCCGGCCTGTGCGGCGAGCGCCTGCTGCGCGTCAAGGGACTGGTCAGGGTGCAAGACGAGCGATGGCCGTTGCTGGTGCAATGCGTCGGCACGCTGTTCAGCCCCATCGTGCCGCTCGCGGCGCAGGCGCCGGACTCGTTCCTCGTCCTCATCGTGCGCGGCATGCATCTGGATGAACTGCGCGAAGTGCAGCCGTCCTTGCCCTTCGTGCTGAAGGCGGCCGCGCTGTCCGCAAGACCGGCCATCGGCCGGCCGCTCGCCGCCGTGCTCGAGGAGGCCCGCGCGTGAGGCCCGCCACCGTCGCCCGCCGGTTCGCAGTGGCCGCGGCATACGCGGCCATGCTGCTGCCGCTCGTCACCGTGGCCTGGCTGAGCTTCTTCGAGCAGCCGATCATGAGTTTTCCGCCCGAAGGCTATTCGCTGCACTGGTACGCCAATGCATGGAGCAAGCCGCAGTTCGCGAGCAGCTTCATGCTGTCGCTGCAACTGGCCGCCGTCTCGGCGCTGCTCGGCGTGAGCACCGGCACGGTGGCCGCCTACGCCATCGAGCGCGGCAATTTTCGCGGGCGGCGCGCGCTGGCCGCGCTGCTGCTGTCGCCGCTGGCTTTTCCGGGTGTGGTGCTGGGCACCGGCATCTACGTGTTCTTCGTGCAGATCGACAACACCGTCGACCTGCAGATCGTTGCCACGCTGCCAGGCCTGATCGCCGCACATGCGCTGCTGGCCATTCCGTGGACCGTGCGCCTCGTGTCGGCCAGCCTGCAGGGGCTCGGCCGCGCGCCGGAGGAAGCCGCCGCCAACCTGGGCGCGCGCCCGGTCACGGTGTTCCTGCGCGTCACGCTGCCCTCGATGCACGCCGGCATCGTGGCCGCGGCTGTCTTCAGCTTCATCGCGAGCTTCGAGAACCTGGAGATGACCATGATGCTCACCGGTCCCGGGTACGCGACGCTGCCGGTGGAAATGCTGAGCTACCTCAACTTCAACATGGACCCGACACTGGCTGCGGTCGGCACGGTGCAGACCGTGCTCATCGCCGTGCTCCTGCTGGTGGCGGATCGTTTCGTCAGTCTGTCCCGGGTGACCACGTGAGCTATTTGCGTCTCGACAATCTCCAGTGCATCTACGACCGCACGGTCGCGGTGCGCAACCTCGACCTCGGCGTGGCGCAGGGCGAACTGCTCGCGCTGCTCGGGCCCTCCGGCTGCGGCAAGAGCACCACGCTGCGCATGGTGGCCGGCTTCGTGCAGCCGAGCGCGGGCCGCATCTTCTTCGGCGAACGCGAGGTGACGCATGCGCCGCCCCATGCGCGCGACACCGGCATGGTGTTCCAGGGCTATGCGCTGTTCATGCACATGAGCGTGGCCGAGAACGTGGCCTTCGGGCTGCAGATGCGCAAGGTGCCGCGCGCCGAGCAGGCCGCGCGCGTGAAAGAAGCGCTGCGGCTGGTGCGGCTCGATCACCTGGCCGACCGCCGGCCGGCCGCTCTGTCGGGCGGCCAGCAGCAGCGCGTGGCGCTGGCGCGCGCGCTGGTGGTGCAGCCCACGGTGTTCCTGCTCGACGAGCCCATGTCCAACCTCGATGTGCGCCTGCGCACCGAGGTGCGGCTCGAAATCCGCGCGCTGCAGCAGCGCCTGGGCCTCACCACGCTGCTGGTCACGCACGACCAGGAAGAAGCCCTCACCACCGCCGACCGCCTGGCCGTGATGGACCACGGCCGCGTGCGCCAGATCGGCACACCGCGCCAGGTGTACGAGCAGCCGGTCGACCAGTTCGTCGCCAACTTCATCGGGCGCTGCAACCTGGTGCCGGGGCGGGTCGATGCGCCGGGCGTGTTCCGCGCGGGGGCGCATACGCTGCCTTGCGCGCCATCGGCGGTGCCTGCATCCGCGCCGGACGACGTGGCGCTGATGGTGCGGCCCGACCGCATCCGCATCGCCAACGCGGGCGAGCAGGGCCTGCCCGCGCGGGTGCGGCTCAGCACCTACCTGGGCGGCACGACCGAATGGCACTTCGAGACCGACGTCGGCCCGATCTCTGTCGCGCAGCCCAGCGTGCTGGCACACGACAGCGCCGCGCGCGGGCCGGTCGAGGGCGAGTGCGTATCGCTGCAGTGGTCGCCGGAGCATGCGCTGGCGCTGCCCGCGGATGCCAGCGCCTGAACTTCCTTTCTTCTCTTCCTCCTCCTTCGTTTCTTCAACCACCGCCATGTCCTCACATTCCACACGCCGTTCCCTGCTGCTGGCCGCCGCTTCGCTGCCGCTGGCAGCCTCCGCGCCCGCACTTGCCGCCACTGGCGGACGCGTAGTCGTCGCCACCTGGGGCGGCGACTACGGCGACCTGCTCGGCAAGAACGTCGAGCAGCCGCTGCTCAAGCCGCGAGGCATCGAAGCCGTGCAGAGCACCGACGACGGCCCCCCGCGCAAGGCCAAGCTGCTGGCCGAACGCAACAGCCGGCGCGGCAGTCTCGACGTGGTGTCGCTGGTCGACTTCGAGGCCAGCGGGCTCGCGCAGATGGGCCTGTTCGAGACGCTGACCGACGCCAACGTGCCGAACGCGAAGAACGCCATCGCCGCGCTGCGCCAGCCGCAGGCGCTGCCGCACATCTACTCGGGCCTGGTCATTGCCTACAACCCCGGGAAGATCAGGACGCCGCCGAAGTCGCTCAACGACCTCTGGGACCCGAAATACAAGGGCCGCGTCGGGCTGGCCGACATCCTGTTCCCGTACAACATCGCCGCCGCCTCGCTGGCGGCCGGCGGCACGCTGTCCGACCTGGCGCCGGGCATGAAGAAGCTCGGCGAGATGAAGGCGCTGTCGCCCAAGATCTTCGCCACCAACGAGGCGGTGGCGCAGGCGCTGAAGTCGGAGGACATCTGGATCACGCTGGCCTGGCGCGCCCGCGTGTACCAGTGGCGCCGCGCCGGCGTGAGCGTGGCCGCCGCGGTGCCCACCGAAGGCATCATGCCGACCACCTTCAGCGCCGTGGTGCCGAAGAACAGCCAGCAGAAGGACAACGCCTTCGCCTATCTCGACGCCATGCTGGACGCGCGCGCCCAGGCCGCGTTCGCCGAGCGCATGGGCTACGTGCCCACCGTCACCAACGCCAGCCTGCCGGCCGAGCTGGCCGCGCAGATAGCGTTCACGCCCGAGGAGCAATCGCGCTTCAAGGTGCCCGACTTCGGCTACTTCGCACAGGCCATGCCGGCGCTGCTGCAGTACTGGTCGCGCGACTTCAAGGCCTGAGCGATGCGCCTGCTGACTCTGCCGGCCATCGCGATCGTGCTGGCGCTGATGGTGGCGCCCATGGCGATGCTGCTGCGCTACTCGCTCAACATCTACACGCCCACCGAGCTGATGGTCGAGGCATTCACGCCGCGCAACTATGTGCAGGTGTTCGCCGACCCGTACTTCCGCGAAGTGCTGTTCGTCACCCTGCGCGTCGCCGCCATCACCACGCTGATCGCATCGCTGGTGGGGCTGCCCGCCGGCTACACGCTGGCGCGCATGCCGCGGCGCTGGAAGATGTGGCTCACGCTCGCCACCATCCTGCCGCTGATGGTCGGCAACGTGGTGCGCTCGGCCGGCTGGCTGGCGCTGCTGGGCAACAGCGGCCTGTTCAACGCGGTGGCGCAGTGGAGCGGGCTGGTGCGCGAGCCCATGCAGCTCATGTTCAACCAGCCGGCCGTGGTGGGCGTGATGGTGACCATCGTGCTGCCGCTGATGGTGATGACGCTGGCCAGCGTGATCGAGGGCATACCGCGCAACGTGGAGGAGGCGGCCGCCAACCTGGGCGCGCGGCCCTTCACCGTATTCCGCCGCGTGGTGCTGCCGCAGGCCATGCCGGGCGTGATCGCGGGCATGTCGCTGGTCTTCATCCTGTGCATGAACGCCTATGCGACGCCGGTGCTCATTGGCGGGCCGCGCTTCAGGATGATGACGCCCGAGATCTACCAGCAGTTCGTCGGCCTGAACAACTGGCCCTTCGGCGCCGCGCTGGCCTTCATGCTGCTGGCGGTGACGCTGGTGGTCGTGCTGGGCATCGGGGCGCTGCTGCAGGGCAGCTGGCGCCGCCAGGAACGGCGCGCCTGAAGCCTTGCTGCTCCGGGCCTGTCGCCCGCGTCGTTTCTGTCCGACGCGGGCGACAGGCAATCCTGCATTGCCTTGCAGGACAACGCCGCGTCCTGCGTTTCGGGCGTTCCGGGGGGCGATGCCTGTGGCATCTTCGTTCCCCTGTCGCGCCGCCTCCTGGCGCGCATCGCTTCAAGCAGGAACAACACCATGATCAAGATCGGCATCGTCGACGACCACGCCGTCGTCCGCACAGGCCTCAAGGCGTTCTTCTCCACCTTCGTCGATTTCCGCGTGGTCGGAGAGGCCGGCTCCGGCCGCGAGGCCATCGACCTCGTGCGCACGGCCGACATCGACGTGCTCGTGATGGACCTCTCGATGCCCGGCCAGAGCGGCATCGACGCGCTCGCCATGGTGCGCGCCAAGGCGCCCGACCTGGGCGTGCTCATCCTCAGCGGCTACCCCGAGGAGCACTACGCGGTGAACCTGATCCGCCAAGGCGCATCGGGCTACCTCAACAAGGAATGCGAGCCCGAGGAAATCGCCAAGGCGATCCGCACGGTGGCGCTGGGCCGCCGCTACATCTCGCCCTCGGTGGCGGAGCTGCTGGCCGGCCAACTGGAGCGCAAGGACAACGCGCCGCCGCACAAGCACCTGTCGGAGCGCGAGTTCCAGGTGTTCCTGAAGCTCGCCAAGGGCGAGTCGGTGGGCAGCATCGGCGAGGCGCTGTCGCTGTCGGTGAAGACCATCAGCACCTACCGCACGCGCCTCATGGAGAAGATGAACCTCTCCACCAACAGCGACCTGACCTACTACGCGATCAAGACGCAGCTGATCGACTGATTGCCTGAGCAACACGCCCCGCGTCCTGACGTGCGCCGCCGAGGGACGCTCAAGACCGTCGTCTGGACTTTCGTCCTGACGCTGGCCGCCACGCTGCTGGTGCTCAACTTCACCAGCGGCGAGAAGAAGCTCGACGAGCAGGTCAAGCGCGAGTACGCGCTGCACGATGCGCAGTACCAGCGCGCGCTGGGCGTGATGCTCGGGCCGCCCATCACCGGCGGCAACCGCTTCGAGGCCTTCCAGAACGGCGACCAGATTTTTCCGCCGATGCTCGCCGCCATCCGCGGCGCCAGGCGGAGCATCACCTTCGAGACCTACATCTACTGGTCGGGCGACATCGGGCGCGAGTTTGCCGACGCGCTCTCCGAGCGCGCCCGCGCCGGCGTGAAGGTGCACGTGCTGCTCGACTGGGTGGGCAGCGCCAAGGTCGACGGCGACTTCATCCGCGAGATGGAAAGCGCCGGCGTGCAGATCCGCAAGTTCCACAAGCCGAGCTGGTACGACATCGCGCGCATGAACAACCGCACCCACCGCAAGCTGCTGGTGGTCGACGGCCGCACCGGCTTCACCGGCGGCGTGGGCATCGCGCCCGAATGGACCGGCCACGCACAGGACGCCGAGCACTGGCGCGACTCTCACTACAAGGTGGAGGGGCCGGTTGTGGCGCAGATGCAGGCCGTGTTCATGGACAACTGGGTGAAGGTGTCGGGCGACGTGCTGCACGGCGAAACCTACTTTCCGCCGATTTCCCCGATGGGCGACGGGCGCGCCCAGATGTTCAGCAGTTCGCCTTCGGGCGGCAGCGAGAGCATGCATCTCATGTACCTGCTGTCGATTGCGGCGGCCACCAAGACCATCGACCTGTCGAGCGCCTACTTCGTGCCCGACGACCTGACCGTGGGCGCACTGGTCGCCGCCATGAAGCGCGGCGTGCGGCTGCGCATCATCACGCCGGGCCCGATCATCGATTCGCAGACCGTGCGCGGCGCCTCGCGCGCGGCCTGGGGCCCGCTGCTGGAGGCGGGCGCCGAGATCAGCGAATACCAGCCGACCATGTTCCATTGCAAGGTCTTCACGGTCGACGGGCTGCTGGTGTCGGTGGGCTCCACCAACTTCGACAACCGCTCGTTCCGCCTGAACGACGAGGCCAACCTCAACATCTACGACGAGGCCTTCGCCGCCGAGCAGACCGCGCAGTTCGAGGCCGACCTGCGCCAGTCGAAGCGCCTGACGTACGAGGCCTGGAAAGACCGCCCGCTGCACGAGAAGGCAATGGAGCACCTGGCGGCGCTGCTGTCGTCGCAGCTCTAGGGTGAACAGGCCCTGGCTGCCGCGCGGGCACACTCGCGCGATGACCACCCTGCACAAACTTTCCATCGACGTGAGGCCCGGCATTGCGGTGTCGGCCCTTGCGATGTCGCCACCCTCGGCCGACGCGTGCCTGGTGCTCGCGCACGGTGCCGGCGCGGGCATGGCGCATCCGTTCATGCAGGCCGTGGCCGAGGGCCTCGCCGAGCGGCGCATCGCCACGCTGCGCTACCAGTTCCCCTACATGGAGCAGGGCAGCAAGCGCACCGATGCACCGCCGCTGGCGCATGCCACGGTGCGCGCGGCGGTGGCCTGCGCGTCGGCGCGCTTCGCAGGCATGCGCCTCTTCGCGGGCGGCAAGTCGTTCGGCGGCCGCATGACGTCGCAGGCCCAGGCGCTGGAGCCGCTTGCGGCCGTCGAAGGGCTGGTCTTCCTGGGCTTTCCGCTGCACCCGTCGGGCGCGCCAGCAAAGGCGGCCGGGCGCGCGGCGCACCTGCGCGAGGTCGACCTGCCCATGCTCTTCGCGCACGGGCCGCGCGACACGCTGGCCGAACCCGCGCCTTTCGACGACACCGTGCAGGCGCTTGGTCCGATCGCCACCGTGCTGGAGATCGACGGCGCCGACCATTCTTTTTATGTGCTCAGGCGCACCGGCCGCACCGACGAGGAGGCGCTGGACGAACTGCTCGACGCCATCGCCGTGTGGACGCAGGCCTGGCGCATCGGCTGAAGCCGGGCGGCGCGGGTCGTCCTTCGCCTACGCCGTGTCGCCCGATGGGACGACGCGGCGCAGCGGCGGTTTTTTGAACCATGGGTTTTCGACAGACAGCAATTCAACCCCGAAAGGACCCCGACATGGCATACACAGACGCATCCCTCGACACCCTGCAGGCGACCGGCCCCGTGCTCGCCAACGACGAAGTAGTGGACGTGCTCAACGACCTGCTCGAGAACTCGCGCGACGGCGAATACGGCTTCCGCGCCTGCGCCGATGAGGTAGAGAGCCCCGCGGCGAAGCAGCTGTTCGCCAATCGCGCCGAAGAGTGCCGCAAGGCCGGCAGCGAACTGATGGCGCTCATCACCGCCTACGGCGGCAAGCCGGCCGATGGCGGCACCGCCAGCGGTGCGCTGCATCGCGGCTGGGTGCACGTGAAGGGCTCGCTGGGCGCCAACAGCGAACTCTCGATCCTCGAATCGTGCGAGCGCGGCGAAGACACCGGTGTCGCGCGCTATCGCAAGGCCCTGAAGCAGAACCTGCCCGCCGACGTGCGCAGCGTGGTCGCTGCCCAGGCCGAAGGCGCACAGCGCAACCACGACCAGATCCGCGACCTGCGCAACGCCGCGCGCGCTCGCGACTGATCGCCGCCACGCGCGGAAGTGCATGAAGGCCGGGCTTGCCCGGCCTTTTTCATGGGCACCGCACGCTCCGGGAATTCCCGGATGCCCAGTACCTTGCCGCGATGGGATAGTTAGTTCGCCCTTCAAACTAACTAATTTCTTACACGACTGATCCCTGTGGGGCGCACCAACTCTGGAGAGACATCGATGCAACTGAAACACACCCTGGCCGCCATGGCCTTCGGTCTCACGGCCGTGGGCGCGATGGCGCAGACCGTGGTCGGCGTGAGCTGGTCCAACTTCCAGGAAGAGCGCTGGAAGACCGACGAGGCCGCCATCAAGGCCGAACTCGAGAAGCTCGGCGCCAAATACATCAGTGCCGATGCGGGCGGCTCTCCGGAGAAGCAGCTGGGCGACATCGAGGGCCTGATGTCCAAGGGCGCCAAGGCGCTCATCGTGCTGGCGATGGACAAGGACGCCATCCTGCCGGCGGTGACCAAGGCCACGCGCCAAAAAGTGCCCGTGGTGGCGTACGACCGGCTGATCGAGGCGCCGGGCGTCTTCTACATCACCTTCGACAACGTCGAGGTCGGCCGCATGGAAGCGCGCGAGGTGCTGAAGGTCAAGCCCAAGGGCAACTACGTGATCATCAAGGGCTCGCCGAGCGACCCGAACGCCGACTTCCTGCGCGCCGGCCAGCAGGAGGTGCTCGACGCCTCCATCAAGAAGGGCGACATCAAGATTGTCGGCGACGAATACACCGAAGGCTGGAAGCCCGAAGTCGCGCAGAAGAACATGGAGCAGATCCTCACCAAGAACGGCAACAAGGTCGACGCGGTGGTGGCGGCCAACGACGGCACGGCCGGCGGCGCGGTCGCGGCGCTCACGGCCAAGGGCCTGCGCGGCATTCCGGTGTCGGGCCAGGACGCCGACTTCGCGGCGCTCAACCGCATCGCGCTGGGCACGCAGACCGCGACCATCTTCAAGGACTCGCGCGAACTCGGCCGCGAAGCCGCCGCCGCGGCCATCGCGCTGTCGCAGGGCAAGCCGGTCGACAAGGCCGGCACCTGGAACTCGGGTCCCAAGAAGGTCTCGCTGCAATCGCGCCTGCTGACGCCGGTGCCCGTGACGCGCGACAACCTCGACGTCGTGGTCAAGGCCGGCTGGATCAAGAAGGACGAGCTCTGCAAGGGCGTGACGGGCGCCAGCGCGCCCGCGGCCTGCAAGTAAGCAAGCACGGATCACCCGCGCAACGCGGTCCCCGGCCGGCCCGCCCATGGTGTCCATGGGTCCGGCCGGCGGTCGGCTGCGCTCCTGTCCCAAGTCCCAAGGGGGTCTGAAAAATGAGCAATCCAACACCGGGCTGGTGGCGCCGCACGGGCATCGACCTGCGCCTGATCCTGATGTGCGTGCTGCTGGCCGTCATGGCCGTGGCGTTCAGCGTCATGTCGGGCGGCGTTTTCCTGTCGCCGGAGAACCTGTACAACGTCGCGCAGCAGACGGCGGTGGTCGGCATCGTGTCGACCGTCATGGTGCTGATCATCGTGGCGCGCCACATCGACCTGTCGGTCGGCTCGGTGATGGGCTTCGTCGGCGTGCTCATCGCGTACCTGCAATACACCTCGGGCTGGTCGTGGCCCACGGCCTGCCTCGCGGGGCTGGCGGTGGCGCTGCTGGTGTCCGTCTACCAGGGCTGGCTCACGGCGGTGCTGGGCGTGCCTTCGTTCGTGGTCACGCTGGGCGGCCTGATGTCGTTCCGCGGCGCTGCCTTCCTGGTGGCCGAGGGCAAGACGCAGCCGGTGAACGACGAATTCTTCCAGCGCCTGGGCGGCGGCTACGACGGCGGCATCGGCGTCACCGCGAGCTGGGTGATCGCGGGGCTGGTGGCGGTGGTGCTGTTCGCGCGCATGTTCCAGAAGCGAGCGGCGCGCGCGCGCCACGAGATGCCCAACGAGCCGCTGTGGCTGGAGCTGCTGCTCACGGCGGTGCCGGCGGCGGTGGTGATCGGCTTCGCGGCGGTCATGAACCACTACAAGATCGATTCGAAGGACGCGCCGCAGGGCATTCCGATTCCGGTGCTGATCTGGGCGGTGGTGGCCATCGTGCTGTCGTTCATCGTGCACCGCACGCGCTTCGGCCGCTACGTGTTCGCGATGGGCGGCAACCCCGACGCGGCGGCGCTGGTGGGCATTCCGGTCAAGCGCGTCACGCTGATGCTGTTCGCGCTGCTGGCGGTGCTGGTCACCATCGCGGCCATCGTGTCGATCGCGCGGCTCAACGCGGGCACGAATTCGCTGGGCACGGGCATGGAGCTGTACGTGATCGCGGCGGCCGTCATCGGCGGCACGGCGCTGGCGGGCGGCAGCGGCTCGATCTTCGGCTCGGTGCTGGGCGCGCTCATCATGCAGTCGCTCGACAGCGGCATGCTGCTGCTCGACGTGCCCATCGGCAAGCGCATGGTCATCATCGGACAGGTGCTGATCGTGGCTGTGGTGTTCGACGTTCTCTACCGGCGCAAGTTTGGGGAGAACTAGGAATGAACTCGGATTGCTGTTCAGGGCGCGATCACGCCGACTGGGGACATTCGCGGAGGGGAGTACCCGGCGCCGTTCGCACGCGTCTCGAACAAGAACGCCAAACCAAGGCAGAGCACTGAAATGGCAGACATCGACACATCCAAACCCCTCGTCGAACTGCGCGAGATCCGCAAAGCCTTCGGCGGCGTGAAAGCCGTGGACGGCGTGAGCGTCAACCTCTATCCCGGCGAAGTGGTCGCGCTGCTCGGCCACAACGGCGCCGGCAAATCCACGCTCATGAAAATGCTCGCGGGCGCCTACCCCATCGACTCCGGCGACACCCTGATCGCCGGCGAGAAGGTCAACATCCGCACGCCCGCCGAAGCGCAGGCACAAGGCATCGAGACCATCTACCAGACCCTCGCGCTGGCCGACAACCTCGACTCCGTGTCGAACCTCTTCCTCGGCCGCGAGAAGATGACGCGCTGGAACACCCTGGACGACCACTTCATGGAAGTGCAGGCGCGCAAGGTGTTCCACCGGCTCAACAAGAACTTCACCAATATCCGCGTGCCCGTGCGGCGCCTCTCCGGCGGACAGCGGCAGGTGGTGGCCATCTCGCGCGCGCTGTACTTCAACGCGCGCATCCTCATCATGGACGAGCCCTGCGCCGCGCTCGGCCCCGAAGAAACCGCGATGGTCGGCGGCCTCGTTAAGCAGCTCAAGGCCGACGGCGTGGGCATCTTCCTCATCACGCACGACATGCCGGACGTGTTCTCGCTGAGCGACCGGCTCGCGGTGATGAAGAACGGCAAGCTGGTCGGCACCTACCGCACCGCCGACGTCACCGAAGACGAAGTGCTCGGCATGATCATTGCCGGCAAGCGGCCCGAAGGCAAAGAGCAGGCCCATCACGCCGACACCGCGGCCGCCTGATGTGACCACCATCGGCGACCAGCAGCTCGTGAAGCGCATGAACCGCAGCGTGCTGCTGCGGCTGCTGCGCGCGCAGCCCGGCCTCTCGCGCGCGCGGCTGGCCGGAGAGAGCGGACTCACCAAGTCGACCGTGAGCCTGCTGGTGCGCGAGCTGATCGACGAAGGCTGGCTCAGCGAATCTGGCGCGGCCGTGGCCGACGGCCTGGGGCGGCCTTCGACGCCGCTGCGCATCAACGTGGGCGTGCGCGCGCTCATGGGCGTGGAGATCGCCGTGGAGACGGTGCGCCTCGTGTGCATGTCGCTGCAGGGCGAGGTGCTGTATTCGGACACCCGGGCACTGGCCGACAGCGCGCCCGCCGGCGTCTGCGCGCAGGTCGCGCGCATGGCCTCGGTCGCGCATGCGCGGCTCGAGCAGCTCGGCCTGCGCCTGTCGAGCATCGGCGTGTGCATACCCGGCGCGGTGGACGACTGCACAGGCGTGGTCCGCTTCGCGCCCAACCTCGGCTGGCGCAACGTGAGCCTGCTGCCTGCGCTTGAGAAAGCCTTTGCCGCCGTGGGCCTGCCGCGCGTCACGGTGCAGCTGCAGAACGACGCCGATGCCGCCGTGCTGGGCGAATACGAGTTCGCGGCAATGGAAGGCCAGGAGGGCGAAGACCCGCTGATCTTCGTCAACTGCGACGTGGGCGTGGGCGCGGGCGTGGTGCTGAACGACCGGCTCTTCACCGGCGCGCAGGGCATGGCCGGCGAGATCGGCCACACCATCCTCGAGCTCGACGGGCCGCTGTGCTCGTGCGGGCGGCGCGGCTGCGCCGAGGCCTTCTTCGGTTCGCGCGTGCTGCTGCGCGAAGGCCGCGACATGCAGCGCGCCGCCGCCTTCTTCGGCGTGATGCTGCAGAACCTGTGGGTCACCTTCAACCCGCGCGCGATCGTGCTGGGCGGCAAGGCCTGCACCGATCACCGCGACTTCGTGCAGGCGGCTTTCGAGAGCGTGCACCGGCACGCCGACCGCGCCGGCATGCCGGCACCCGAGCTGCGCACCGCGCGCTACGACGCATTGGCGCCGGCGGTGGGCGCCGCCGCACTGGCGCTGCACGAATACCTGCGGCCGCTGCAGCCCGACGCGAAGGCGCGGCGCGCGCGCGCGCTGGCCCGCGCCGCCGTCTGAACGCTCAGCCGTCCGGGATGGCCGGCGCGGTGTCTTCGTGCCAGCCGCGCAGCCGCCGGTACAGCGTGCCGCGCGACACGCGCAACTGCCGCGCCGCCTGCGACACATTGCCGCCGTGCGCGGCGAGCGTGTCCTCGATCAGCTTGCGGCTGTGCTCGCGCAGCGTGCCGGCGGGCAACGCGGCCTCGCCGGCGTCGGCGCCCGCATCGCCTTCGATGGCGGCAGCGGTGATGGCAATGGCCGGCACCGCATCGCATTCGAGGGCCGCTGGCGCCGTCTCTCCGGGCATCGCCACGGCATGGCGGAAGTCCGCGCCGTTCGCGCCCTTCAGCTGCGCCTGCACCCACACGCCGAGCCCGCTCGCCAGCCGCAGGGGCTGCGCCGCCTCGCGCCGGCCGAGCCGCATCAGGCTCGCGAGGTCGTGCCCCAGCAGGCATTCGACATCGCGTTCGTCCGCCGCCTCGGGCAGCCGTCCCAGCAGCCGCGCGCCCGCGTTGTTGAGCCAGGCGATGGTGCCGTCGGGCGCGATGCCGGCCAGCGCCTCCAGCGGCGTGCCCAGCAGCGTGGGGCTCGCCTGGAAGCGCAGGATGAGGTGGTCGCGCGACTGCGCCTGCAGCAGCCGGTTCTCGATGGTGGTGGCGTAGAGCGCCACCATCGACGCCGCGTCGAAGCCGAAGCGCCGCGCCTCCACCGTGAGATCGAGCACGCCGGCCAGCCGGCCCGTGACGTCGCGGATCGGCGCGGCGGCGCATTGCATGTGGCACAGCACATCGAAGTAGTGCTCCGCGCCGTCCACCGTGCAGGCCTGCCCGGTGCTGGTCACGATGCCCGGCGCGGTAGTACCCACCACGCGCTCCGAAATGTTCACGCCCACCCGCGCGGTCTTGCGCAGCACCGGCTGGTGCGCTGCGGCGGGCTGGTCGGTCACGTGCACCACCACGCCGTCGCGGTCGGTCAGGATCACGCGGCAGTCGGTGCCGGCGAGCATGTTCTCCATCTGCGCGAGTTCCTGCCGGGCCGCCTCCAGCAGCTCGCGGTTGCGCGCCAGCGTGGCGTGCAGCCGGCTCGGCGTGACCGCGTCGAAGGGCACGATGCGCTGGCGGTCGGCGTGCGTGCGGCTGCAGCGCAGCCACGACTGGATCACCGCCTCGCCGACCAGGCCCGAGGGCCGCACGCCTTCCTCGAAGAACTGCCGCCGCGCGAGCGCCACGCGCTGCGCCGGCGTGCTGGCAAAGAGCTGGCGCGGCGCATCCGCCGTGCCTAGCCTGCTGTCGAACTTGCCTTGGGACATGGGTTCGCCGCCTCCCTGTATTCGGGACCAGCAGCGAATGTGTTCCGCAATGGAACAGCGACGGATTGGGGAAATCCCGAAGGTGAACACGAAGCCGCCGCGAACGATCCTTGCGGCACAAAGGAGACCTGCGATGAAAAAAACACACTCCGGGCTGCTCGCGCTCGCCGGCGCGTTGTTGTGCCTGGGCGCATCGACGGGGGCCACGGCCCAGAACGCACAGGAGCGCGCCGCGGCCGCCACCGGGCGCGTCGACGGCAACTTCATACGCGCCAACGCGGCGCAGAAGAAAACCCCCGACTGGCCCAGCGTCGGCCTCGACTATTCGGAGTCGCGCTTCAGCAGGCTCGACCAGGTGAACACCGGCAACGTGAAGGACCTGGGGCTGGTCTGGTCGTACAACCTCGAGTCGACGCGCGGCGTGGAGGCCACGCCGCTGGTGGTGGACGGCATCATGTACGTCACCGCCTCGTGGAGCGTGGTGCACGCCATCGACACCCGCACCGGGCAGAAACTGTGGACCTTCGATCCGCAGGTCGACAAGTCCAAGGGCTTCAAGGGTTGCTGCGACGTGGTGAACCGCGGCGTCGCCATCCATGAAGGCAAGATCTATGTGGCCGCCTACGACGGGCGCCTGATCGCGCTCGACGCCGCCACCGGCCAGAAGGTCTGGGAGAAGGACACGCTCGAAGGCCAGAAGGGCAGCTACACCATCACCGGTGCGCCGCGCGTGTTCAAGGGCAAGGTCATCATCGGCAACGGCGGCGCCGAATACGGCGTGCGCGGCTTCGTCACCGCCTACGACGCGAAGACCGGCGACCAGAAGTGGCGCTGGTTCGTGGTGCCCGGCGACCCGGGCAAGCCCTTCGAAGACGCTTCCATGGCCAAGGCCGCGAAGACCTGGGACCCGAGCGGCAAGTACTGGGAAGCCGGCGGCGGCGGCACCGCGTGGGACAGCTTCGCCTTCGACCCCGAGCTCAACCTGATGTACGTGGGCACCGGCAACGGCTCGCCGTGGTCGCACAAGGCGCGCAGCCCCAAGGGCGGCGACAACCTCTACCTGGGCTCGGTGGTGGCGCTCGACCCCGACACCGGCAAGTACAAGTGGCACTACCAGGAGACGCCGGGCGACAACTGGGACTACACCTCCACCCAGTCGATGATCCTGGCCGACATGAAGGTGGGCGGCAAGCCGCGCAAGGTGCTGCTGCATGCGCCGAAGAACGGCTTCTTCTTCGTCATCGACCGCACCAACGGCAAGTTCATCTCGGCGAAGAACTTCACCGAAGTGAACTGGGCCACCGGCTACGACAAGAACGGCCGCCCGATCGGCGTGGCTGCCGCGCGCGACGGCACCAAGCCCAACGACGCCATCCCCGGCCCGTTCGGCGCGCACAACTGGCACCCGATGTCGTTCAACCCGCAGACCGGCTTCGCCTACCTGCCGGCGCAGCACGTGCCGATCAACCTGATGGACGACAAGGACTGGAAGTTCAACGAGGACGTGCCGGGCCGCCCGCATGCGGGCCTGGGCTGGAACCTGGCCAAGTTCGCGAACGTGGAGCCGCCCAAGAGCAAGCCCTTCGGGCGCCTCGTGGCCTGGGACCCGGTGGCGCAGAAGGAAGCCTGGGGCGTGGACTATGTGTCGCCCTGGAACGGCGGCACGCTCACCACCGCCGGCAACCTGGTGTTCCAGGGCACGGCCGACGGCCGCCTGCTGGCCTACAACGCCAAGACCGGCGAGAAGCTCTGGGAAACACCCACCGGCACCGGCGTGGTGGCGGCACCTTCGACCTACATGGTGGACGGCAAGCAGTACGTGTCGGTGGCGGTGGGCTGGGGCGGCGTGTACGGCCTCGCGCAGCGCGCAACCGAGCGGCAGGGGCCGGGCACGGTCTACACCTTCGCTGTGGGCGGCACGGCCAGGATGCCGGACTTCGTGCAGTACCGCATGGACAAGCTGGTGCAGGGCGTGAAGTACGACCCCGCCAAGGTCCAGGCCGGCACCATGCTGTACGTGAGCAACTGCGTCTTCTGCCACGGCGTGCCGGGCGTGGACCGCGGCGGCAACATTCCCAACCTCGGCTACATGGACGCGGCCTACATCGAGAACCTCGACAAGTTCATCCTCAAGGGCCCGGCCATGTCGCGCGGCATGCCCGACTTCACGGGCAAGCTCTCGGGCGAGGAGATCGAGAGCATCAAGGCCTTCATCCAGGGCACGGCGGACGCCATCCGGCCCAAGTAGCAGCAGCAAGCGGCGGGGCTCAGCCCGCGAGCCGCAGCTCCTGTATCAGCCCGGCCACGTTGCTCACCTCCAGCTTGTCGTAGATCGACTGGATGTGGTTGCGCACGGTGGCCGGCGAGCGGTGCAGGATGGTGGCGATGTCCTTGTGCGTGTCGCCGCGCGCCAGCAGCTCGGCGATGGTGCGCTCTCGCGGCGAGAGGCTGTCGGCGCGGCAGTGGCAGCGGCTCTTCAGGAACAGCAGGCGCTGCTCGACGTGGTGCGTCACCACGATCCCGTGCCCGCCGTAGCGGGGGTGCCCTTCCAGGA
Source organism: Variovorax sp. (assembly GCF_965279555.1). Taxonomy (NCBI): domain Bacteria; kingdom Pseudomonadati; phylum Pseudomonadota; class Betaproteobacteria; order Burkholderiales; family Comamonadaceae; genus Variovorax; species Variovorax sp. Next base: position 5,538,409 of record NZ_OZ257247.1, read on the forward strand.
AGTGCTTGAGCAGCGGCGCGGGCAGCGTGCGCCCGTGCCACGCGGGCCACTCCGCCTTCAGCGCACTTTCGAAAAGGCCGTCGGCGTGATACAGCACGCCGCGCAGGTCGCCGATGGCCGAGCCGCACGCCGGTGGCCCGCCGGGCTCGAGCCGGTCCAGGTGCACGATGCGGTTGAGCGCCAGCGCCTGCATCACGTGCGGCATCAGGCTGGCGAGCAGCTGGCGTTCGTCTTCCGAGCCCTGGGCGCCGGGGTCCGCCCTGAACAGGCTGAGCCAGTGGACGAAGTTGGTCTGCCGATTCACGTCGGAGCTGATGAAGAAGTTGGCCTGCTCGAAACGCCGGCCGTAGTCGCGCAGCTGAGACTGCTCGGGCCGATGGAACCATGTGTCGGCGTTGAAGGCCAGCGTCGCGGTCGGCTGCTTGCCCACCTCCACAGCCGCGGTGTCGAGGTGCTTGACCTCTTCATAGGCCGTGATCATTTCCGCCGGCTGGTTGTGCAGGTGGATGGTGTGGATGTCGATGCCGCTGGCGGTGTTGGTGGCCGTGCCCCACATCGAAGAATCGAAGGGCAGCACCGGCTTGATGAGGTCGAGCGCCGCATCCTGGAAGGCGTCGATCGGCAGCTCGTGCGATAGCCGGTAGAGCTGCAGCAGCAGCGTGCTGAAGTCGTGCAGTGCGACCGGTTTTTTCATCTGGTCTCTTCTCCCTCGCCTCGGCGCAGTGCGCCATCCCATATTCCGGTGATTTTCCGGCTCCGGTCGGAAGGTACCCCGTGGCGGCGTTTCAAGAATGGTGCATTTGCATCATTTGTTTCCACAAAAGTGAAAGCTATGGTTTGCAGCACCTCCGGTAGGGGGGGTCAACCATTTGGAGAAGAACGAGATATGCCCGCACTCATCAAGAAAATTCCCGGTGCCCTGTCCATCGTCACGCTCGCGCTCCTCGGCGCCTGCGGTGGTGGTGGGGGAGGCGGCGGCGGCGTCGGCGGCTTGCCGGTTTCGCTCGGCGGCGGCCAGCAGCCTGCCGCCCCCGCCGCCGACACCACCACCACGCTGAGCGGCACGGTCGCCACCGGTGCCGCCTTCGCCGACGCGGCGCTCACCGTGTTCGACCAGACCGGCGCCAAGGTCTGCGAAGTGAAGGTCTCGGCCGAAGGCACCTACAGTTGCTCGTTGCCCGCCGGCACCAAGGCACCGCTGGTGATCCAGGCCGTGCGCGACGACCTCACGCTCTACAGCACCACCGCAAGCACCGCCACAGGCACGACCAACGTGACGCCGCTGACCACCATCGTCGTGGCGCAACTCGCACCCAACGGCGACCCGTCGAAGCTGGCCGCCGCCATCCAGGCCGACGCCGGCGCCGTGACCGCCGGTGCCATCAGCGACCAGGTGAAGAAGCTCGTGGCCGCGCTGCAGCCGCTGCTGGATGCCCTCAACATGAGCATCGACCCGATGAGCGGCGAGTTCAAGGCCAACGGCACCGGGCAGGACCGTGTGCTGGACACCATCAACGTGTCGGTACGCCCGGACGGCGAGGCGGCGAATATCGAGATCACGGTGAAAGCGCAGCCGGTCGACGACAAAAGCGCGCCGATCTCCATCGTGTTTCGCAGCGGGGCCGGCGAGATCCAGCCGCTGCCGGCCGTGGACCCCAATCTGCTCAAGCCCACGCCCACGCCCGCCATGGTGCAGGAGCTGCTCGAGCGCCTCAATGCCTGCTATGCGCTGCCGCTCGCACAGCGCGTGAACAGCCCCATCAACGGCGACGGCAACGCCTTCGGCACGGCGGCCAACGTGGTCGCGCCGGCCTGCCGCACCCTGTTCGTGGACGACAACCCGGAGAACTTCGTCTCGGCCGGCGCGTCCATCGGCCGCGACAGCGGCGGCACGCGCCACCCGTTCGAGAGCCTGTTCCGCGCCGGCCCCACCAACCTGAAGCACGACCGCGGCAACTTCGAATATTTCTACCCCAACGGAGACATCGCGCTGACCTACCGCTGGACCGATGTCGTGGGCAACACCGACAACGATGTCTTCAACGCGAAGATCGTGGGCGGCGCGCTCAAGCTCACCGCCAGCACCAACGCCTACCGCGCCTTCGTGCGGCCACAGCTGGAGATGAAGGACTACCTGAAGCACCCGAACCTCGTCTACCGCTCGACCGGCTATGCGCTGAACGTGGACAACGTGCTCGACCAGGGCAGCCCGAAATTCTCGAAGGTGGTGGTGACCAGCAGCGTGCTGGGAGACCGCGAACTGGTGCTGGTGCCGCGCGCCGGCCTCACCACGCTCGTCCTCACCTCGGACGGCACTGCCACCGGCACGCTGCTCAACTCCGCCATCTGGCGCATGGCCACGCGCTATGCCGACCCGGCGCAGCAGGGCGATCCGAGCAGCTTCGAGACCGGCAACTTGTTCGCCTCGCCGCAATACACCGAAGCCCAGCTGCGCGCCATCCCCGACCAGGCGGTCTGGCGGCTGGAGTTCTTCCATGCCGCCGGCGGCGACAACGTGGTGCAGTACGTGCGCACCTTCTCGCGCGCGCCGAGCATGGCGGAAGCCGTGCAGGTGCCGCTGGTGGAGCTGACGCCCGCGCTGCGCGCCGAGCTGCTCCAGGAGACGCAAGGCGTGGATCAGGGCATCGTCTTCCCGGCGCCGGTTCCCTCGGACCCCAACGCCAACAACATCGACTTCAGCGCCGAAGGCAACCTCGACGGCTGGCTCGTTCCCGATGGCGCGCTCGCTCCGACCACGTTCATCGCCAGCGGCCGCGGTCCCAACAACAACCGCTTCAACGACTCGGTGACGCTGCGCAACACCGCGCGCAAGGCCATCATCTATTGCCAGCCGGTGAACTCGCCCTCGGACAACCATTGCGTGCAGGTGGGTTCCAACGCCTATCAGTACGCACAGAACAGCAGGGTCAGCAGCTTCATCTTCACGGCACGCTCGGCGCGGCAGGTCGACCAGCGCAAGAGCTTCGAGGTGTGGAAGGTCGTGCAGCCCTGATCCCGCCGCTGCCTGCACCATGAAAAAAGCCGCCGGTCCCGAAGGGCCGGCGGCTTTTTCGTCGGCTATGGAAGCCGAAGGGCGATCAGTCGGCGTACACGCCGGCGGCCTTGATGATCGGGCCCCACTTGGCGATCTCGGCCGAGACGAACTTCTTGTGCTCGGCCGGCTCGGTGCGGCTGTCGGTGGTGATCACCGCGCCCAGCGCTTCTTCACGCTTGATGAAGCCCGGGTCCTTCATGGCGGCCTTGATGGCTTCGTTGAGCTTCTTCAGCACCGGCGCGGGCGTGCCCTTGGGGGCGTACACGCCGTGCCAGATCGTCACTTCGAAGCCCTTCAGGCCCGACTCGTCGAGCGTAGGCAGGTCCTTCAGCGCCGGGGTGGTCAGGCGCTTGGCAGTGGTCACCGCATAGGCCTTGACCTTCTTGGCCTCGATCTGCGAGGTGGTGTTGGTGGTCTGGTCGCACAGCAGGTCGATCTGGCCGCCCAGCAGGTCGGCGATGGCCGGTGCCGTGCCCTTGTACGGCACGGGCGTCATCTCGACCTTGATCGCGCTCTGGAACAGCAGGCCGCACAGGTGCGACGCGGCGCCCAGGCCGGCGTTGCCCAGGTTGATCTTGCCCTTGTTGGCGGCGATCCAGGTCGTCAGTTCCTTGTAGTTGTTGGCGGGCAGGCCGGGCTTGCCGATCAGCGTCATCGGCACTTCGTTGACCATGCCGAGGTACTCGAAGTCGGTCTCGACGTTGAAGGGCAGCTTGCGATACAGCGCCGGCATCGTCGACATGCCGATGTGGTTCAGCAGCAGCGTGTAGCCGTCGGGGTTGGCGCGCGCCACCTTGGCGGTGCCGATGGAACTGCCCGCGCCCGCGGTGTTGTCCACCACGATGGTGGTGCCGAGCGTCTTCTGCATGGCTTCCGCCAGGTCGCGCGCCACGCGGTCGGTCGGGCCGCCGGCCGCGAAAGGCACCACGAGCGTGACGGTCTTGTTCCCGGGGAAGTCCTGGGCATGAGCACCGGCAGCTGCGGCGGCAATCGCCGCGAGGGCGAACAGTTTCTTCATTTCGTCTCCGAGAGGGGTAAAAAGGCCGCGATCTTAAGGGCTGACTGCAGGCTGACCTATCCCCAATAGCCCTTATGCGGGAAGCATGATCCGCCCCTTGCCGGTGCATGCCGGGCATGGGTGCGTGCCTGAAAGCAGGTGCCCGTCGAACTGTCCGACAGGCGGAGCCGGCGCCGGACGATGCGGCCGCCGTGCGCAGGCCCTAGGGTGAACCTTCATTGCCGGTTTTTCACCCCAAAGGAGATTCACACATGCCCATCACCTCGTCTTCCCTCGACGGAATGAAGGTCGCCATCCTCGTGTCGGACGGCTTCGAGCAGGTCGAGATGACCGAGCCGCGCAAGGCGCTCGACCATGCCGGCGCGCGGACGCTGATCGTCTCGCCGGTCGATGGCCGCGTGCGCGGCTGGAACCACCACGACCCGGCCGACAGCTTCGAGGTCGACGTGCCGCTGCAGACCGCGAAGCCCGAAGACTTCGATGCCCTGCTGCTGCCCGGCGGCGTGGTCAACCCCGACACCCTGCGCATCGACGAGAAGGCGGTCGCGTTCGTGCGCGCCTTCGTGGAGGCGGGAAAACCCATCGCGGCCATCTGCCACGGGCCCTGGACGCTGATCGATGCGGACGGCGTGAAGGGCCGCAAGATGACTTCGTGGCCGTCGCTGCAGGCCGACCTGAAGAACGCCGGCGCCAACTGGAGCGACAAGGAAGTGGTGGTCGACCAGGGTCTTGTCACCAGCCGCAAGCCCGACGATCTGCCGGCCTTCAACCGCGAGATGACGAAGGCATTCGAGATCGCGCACGAGGCGTCGATTCACTGAGCTCCTGCGTGGCCGCATCGGCCGCCGGGCCGGTGTAGCGCGCACGCGGACGGATCAGCTGGCCGCTGGCCTGCTGTTCCAGCACATGCGCCGTCCAGCCGACGGTGCGCGAAAGCGCGAACAGCATGAGCGGCGCGCCGGCCGGCAGCTTGTGTACCGCCGCCAGCGCCGCGAGCGCGAAGTCGACGTTCACCGTGTCGCCGAGCAGCTTCTCGCCGACATCGCGCAACTCGCTGAAGGCCGGCGGCAGTTCGATGTTCGCCAGCAGCGCGCGGCAGCGTGCATCGCCGTCCGGATACAGCGGATGCCCGAAGGCGGCCAGCGGCAGGTCGTGCGCAAGCCATTCGCGCACCGCCGCTTCGGTGCCGATGGCCGCCGCACTGCGCATCAGCGCCTGTACCGCCGCGGAGGCGCCGCCGTGCAGCGGGCCCGTCAGGGTCGAGAGCCCGGTGAGCAGGCACGCCGCCACCGACGCGCCGGTCGATGCCGTCACGCGCGCCGCGAAGGTCGACGCATTGAGTTCGTGGTCGGCCAGCAGCACCAGCGCGCGGCGCAGATCGTCGGCGGCGCGAGGGCGGCGCCATGCAGAGGCCAGCCGCATGTGCAGCGGCATCGCGCGCGCAGGCGAGGTGCCGAGCAATGCATCGGCCAGCGCGCCGATCGCCTCCGCAGCCTCGGCCTGCAGTACGTTGCGGGACCGGCCCCGCGAGGGCAGGTCGGTGGCGGCGCGCGTCGCGAGTGCGAGCAGGCCGGCTTGAAGAGGCGACGAATTGCCGTCCGAGGCAAGCGGCACGGCGGAAGCCGGAAAGTGCGGCGGCGCGCTTTCCCAGAGCAGGCCCGCTACCTCTTCGAGCGTGGCGTGTTCCGACAGCACACAGGCGTCCTGCCCCCGATACAGCAGCCGGCCTTCGGCCACCGTGGACACCGCCGAAGCCAGCACCGGCTCGCCCCACTGGATCGCCTCGCTCGCCACCGTCTCGCTGCTGCGACGGCCGCGCGCGCGCGTTGCGATGCGTTGCACGTCGTCGCGGTGGTAGAGGCTGCGGCGCGGGTCGGCGGCATCGGGCTTGGCGCGGATGCGGCCGCGGCTCACGCTGGCGTAGAGCGTTTGCGGGCGCACCTGCATCAGTTCGAGGGCCTCGGCGGCCGGCAGCCACAGCGGCGCTGTTCTCCTCGTTGTCATGTTGACAGAATAGATCAAGATTGACGTCAATATACATCTGGCCAGAATCAATGTCATCGTGACAACCCAGGAGTAAAAAGCGATGAACAACGACGACGGCAGCCTCGAAGGCGTGGTGGCCGCGCATACCGTGCTGTCCGAGGTGGACGGCGAGGCCGGCCGGCTCGTGATCCGCGGCCATGCGCTGGACGAAATCGCGCAGCGCTGGCGCTATGAAGACGTGGTGGGCCTGCTGTTCGAAGGCTTCTTCGACACGCTGCCCGCCGCCGAGGCCCTGCGCACCGCCATCGGCCGTGCGCGCCGCGAAGCCTTCGAGCGCCTGCAGCCCAACGACGACGCCGTGCTGCGCCGGCTGCCGCCCATCGAGGCCGTACGCGCGCTGCTGGCGCGGCTGCCGGATGGCGACGACCTGCCGACCGCGCTGCGCCTGGTGGCCGCGCCCGCCGTGTACACCGCCGCGGTGATGCGCTGGCGCCTGGGCGTGCAGGCGCTCGCACCCGACGAGACGCTGCCGCACGCCGCCGACATGTTGCGCATGCTGCATGGCCGCGCGCCCACGCCGGCGCAGGGCGCCGCGCTCGACACCTACCTCGTCACCGTGTGCGACCACGGCCTCAACGCCTCGACATTCGCGGCGCGCGTGGTCGCGTCGACCGGCGCCGGCCTGGCCTCGGCCGTGATTGCAGGCATCAGCGCGCTCAAGGGGCCGCTGCACGGCGGCGCGCCCGGCCCGGTGCTCGATGCGCTCGACGCCATCGGCAGCGCCGGCAACGCCCGCGCATGGCTGGAGCAGGCCGTGGCCGAGGGCCAGCGGCTGATGGGCTTCGGCCATCGCATCTACCGCGTGCGCGATCCGCGCGCCGATGCGCTCAAGGGCGCGCTCGGGCGACTCGGCAAGGAGGGCAGCGTCAACGCCGCGCGCTTCGCGCTGGCCGAGGCGGCGGAGCAGGCTGCGCTGGCCATCCTGCGCGAGAAGAAGCCGGGCCGCGCGCTGGAGACCAACGTCGAGTTCTACACCGCGCTGCTGCTGGAGGCGCTGGGCTTCGGCCGCGAGAGCTTCACCTGCGTGTTCGCCGCCGGCCGCGTGGGCGGCTGGGTGGCGCATGCGCGCGAGCAAGTGAAGAAGGGGCGGCTGATCCGTCCGCAGTCGGTGTACGTGGGGCCCGAACCCGAGGAGGCGGGCGAAGCCGCACTCGCGCACTGAACCTACAGGGCGCGTGCGCCGTCATCCGATACGCTCGCTTTGTTCCTCGCATGCCACGGCATGCGCCATGCAAAGCGAAAGTACTCTCTCATGACGGCGACCTCCCTTCATCCGCAAACGCACGAGACCGCACGGCGCCTGCCGCGCGACCTCGCGCTCATCACCGTGGCCATCGATGCCCTCATGGTGCTGGTCAACCTGGCCGTGCAGCTTTCTCCCGACACGCCCGAGGGCGCGCAGATGCGCGGTACCTACGCCCTGCCGGGCGTGTGGATCCCGATGCTGTGCAGCATCGGCATGGCGTGGGTGCTGGCGGCGGCGCTGGCGTGGAGCCACGGGCGCAATGCGCTGGAGAAGCGCGGTTTTGACAGCATCTCGCAGCTTGCGCGGCCGCGCCTGCGCTATGCCGCCGCCTACCTGGTGGTGCTGCTGCTCAACTTCTATGCGCTGAGCCCGCTGCTGTACGAGGTGCAACTGCTCTTCATGCCGGGCGGCCGCCTGCACGACGCGGTGGGGCCGGCTTCCATTCGCACGGTGATGGGGGTGTTCGGGTTCCTGCAGTCCATCGCGCAGTTGATATTGCTCGTGCTCGGCGTGTGGGCCGCGGCGTGGGTCGCGCTGCGCGGCGGGCGTGCCGCGCAGCTGGCGACCGCCGAAGCGCCGGGCGGCGTGGAAGATCCGGGAGGCACGTCTGCACGCCGCGCGGTGGCGCTGGTGGGCGCCGCGATGTTCGCGTCGCTGCAGATGTGGAGCGGCGTGGCCATGAGCCGCTGGACCTCGATGGGGCGCGACGTGGACGGCCCCGAGCTGCTGTTCGCCTGGATGGTGCCGCCGCTGGTGGTTTTCGCGCTTGCATTCTGGGGTGGCTGGCTCGGCGCCACCTCGGGGCTCGCCAGGGCGCGGCCGTTCAGGGCCGTGGCTGCTTCGGCGCTGGCCTTCGTGCTGGTGCAGGTGAGCTGCATCGTCATTGCCATCGCATGGCTGTACATCGCTTCGCGCATGTCCGGCCTCAACAGCCTTGGGGGGCTCATCGGCTTCGTGCTGGCGTTCGTGCTGGTCTATGCGATACACGTGGTACTGCTCATGCGCGCCGCCACGCGCTGGCTGTACCGCCGCTACTTGTAGCTGCGAGCGTCCTCGATCACCTTGCCATCGTTGGGCAGTTCGCCCGCGCCCACCACCACGACCTCGCCGCGCAGCTTGGTCACTTCGCGGATCGCATCGCCCACGCGCGCCTGCAGCCCTTCGGGCACGGCGCCATCGCATTCGAGCTGCAACGTCATGCGGTCGTCGCCCATCTCGCCAGACACCACCAGCCGCGCACGCCGCGCCTCGGGAAAGCGCCGCAGTATCTCGGCCACCTGCGAGGGGTGCACGAACATGCCGCGCACCTTGGTGGTCTGGTCGGCGCGGCCGAGCCATCCCTTGATGCGCTTGTTGGTGCGGCCCGTGGGGCAGGTGCCAGCGAGCACCGCCGACAGGTCGCCGGTGCCGAAGCGCACCAGCGGGTAGTCGGGGTTGAAGGTGGTGACTACGATCTCGCCGACTTCGCCGTCGGGCACCGGGTCTCCGGTGCCGGGCCGCACGATCTCGACCAGCACGCCTTCGTCGATCACCAGCCCTTCGCGCGCGCTGGTCTCATAGGCGATGAGGCCCAGGTCGGCCGTGGCGTAGCACTGCGTGCCCTTCACGCCATGCGCGGCGATCCAGTCGTGCAGGCTGGGCGGAAAGGCTTCGCCGGAGACGAGTGCCTTGGTGAGCGAGGGCAGCTTCAGTCCTTTCTCTTCGGCCTTCTCCAGCAATATTTTCAGGAAGCTGGGCGTGCCTGCGTAGCCTTCAGGCTTGAGGTCGACCATGGCTTCGAGCTGCTGTTCGGTCTGCCCGGTGCCGCCCGCGAAGACGCTGCAGCCCAGGGCGTGCGCGCCGCTTTCCATGATGGAGCCGGCGGGTGTCATGTGATAGCTGAAGCTGTTGTGGATCAGCTCTCCACCGCGAAAGCCCGCCGCATGCAGTGCACGAGCGGTGCGCCAGTAGTCGCGCGCCCCGCCTTCGGGTTCGTAGATGGTGCCGGGGCTCGCGAACACGCGGGGCATGCGCGGGCCGCGTGCGATGGATGAGAACCCGCCGAAGGGGTCGTCGGTGCGTCGGGCCTTCTGCAGTTCGAGCAATTCCGATTTGCGCGTGACGGGCAGTCTGGCGAGTGCTTCGCGTGTCGTGATGTCGGCGGGCTTGACGCCGTCGAGGATCTTCGCGAACGCGGTTGCCGTCGTCTGCGCCTGCGAGATCTGCTTGGGCAATGCAGCCAGCAGGTCGCGTTCGCGTTCGGCGGGGTCACGGATCTCTAGCTTGTCGTAGTGGTCGGTCATGTCCGTACCCTTCAATCTGTTCAGTTCAGTTTTCTACCGAGCGGGTTTGTTCGGGGCGTGTGCACAGGCCATCGGGTACTCCCCTCCGCGAATGTCCCCCGGGGCTGCGCCCCTCCTCCTTTATTTCGCTGCGGGGAGCACCCGACGCCCTGTGCACGTTGGACGCCGCGCTTACGCGAGCCGATCAACAAGTGCGCTGAACGATCAGGCCGATGGGGTGCCTTGCGCAGCGAAATAAAGGAGGAGGCCGCAGGCCGGGGGACATTCGCGGAGCAAGGTACCCCGTCGGCCTGATCGCGCCCCGAACAGCGACGCACAACACGAAGAAGCCTCAAGCCAGCCACCTCTTGCGCCGCTTGTAGCTCTTCACATCCCGGAAACTCTTGCGGTCCGCGCCGCCGACGCCAAGGTAGAACTCCTTCACGTCTTCGTTCTCGCGCAGGCTCTTCGCCTCGCCGTCCATCACGATGCGCCCGTTCTCCAGGATGTAGCCGTAGTCGGCATAGCGCAGCGCCATGTTGGTGTTCTGCTCGGCCAGCAGGAAAGTCACGCGCTCCTTGGTGTTGAGGTCTTTCACGATCTCGAACACCTCCTCCACGATCTGCGGCGCCAGCCCCATCGAAGGTTCGTCGAGCAGCACCATCGTCGGGTTGGCCATCAGCGCACGGCCGATGGCGCACATCTGCTGCTCGCCGCCCGATGTGTAGGCCGCCTGCGAAGTGCGCCGCGTCTTCAGCCGCGGGAAATACGCGTACACCTTCTCCAGCGTCTGCTGCACCGCGGCCTTGCCGTCGGTGCGCGTGTAGGCGCCGGTCATCAGGTTCTCTTCGATCGTCAGGTGCGCGAAGCAATGACGGCCTTCCATCACCTGGATCAGCCCGCGCTTGACCAGCTCCGCCGGCGACAACGCCTCGATGCGATCGCCACGCAGTTCGATGGTGCCCTTGGTGACGGCGCCGCGCTCGCCCGCGAGCAGGTTGCTCACCGCGCGCAGCGTGGTCGTCTTGCCCGCGCCGTTGCCGCCGAGCAGCGCCACGATGCCGCCGTCGGGCACAGTGAGCGAGACGCCCTTGAGCACCAGGATCACGTGGTTGTAGATGACCTCGATGCCGTTGACATTGAGGAGGATGTTGGGTTCGCTCATGGTGTGGTCCGAAGCATTCGAAAGAACAACAGCGCAGTTCTTTCGGATGCTCGCTCGGCCATCCTCCCTTCGGGTAACACCGCGGAACCGGCTTTGCCGGGCCGCAGGTGTTGCCCCCTGAAAGGGGGTTGGCGAAGCGACACGAAGTGCGCGAAGACTGGGGGTCAGCTCAAGACTGGCAGTCGGCCGCTTCGCGGCGCGTGAGCTTCTTCTCGGTCGCGTACTTGTCGGCAGCGGCCTTGGCCATGGGCTTGATGATCTGGTCGTCGGCCTGGTACCAGTCGGGCGCGATGTTCCACTTGGCGCCGTCCCAGGTTTCCATGCGCGCCCAGGTCGAGCCGATGTGGTCCTGGCACGAAGTGCTCACCGGACGCATCACGCCGGCGAAGCCCAGTGCGTCGAGCTTCTTCTGGTCGAGCGCCAGGTTCTCCAGGCCCCAGCGCACCTGCTCGCCGGTCATGACCTTGCCCTTGCCGAAGCGCTCCTGCGCACGCCGCACCGCCTCGACGCCGAGCATCGAGATGATCGCGCCGCGCGTGTACAGCACCGAGCCCACTTCTTCCTTCGGGCCCGTGCCCTGGCCCTTGTCGTGCACCTGCTTGAGGATGTCCTGGATCACCTTGTTGTCGGGACCGGAGCCGTTCAGCGCCAGCGCGTTGTAGCCCTTGGCGTTGGCGCCCACGTCCTTCACGTCGGGTTCGGCGCCGGCCCACCACACGCCGTACATCTTCTCGCGCGGGTAGCCGGTGGCCACGGCTTCCTTCAGCGCGGTGGAGTTCATCACGCCCCAGCCCCACAGCAGCACGAAGTCGGGGCGCTGCTGGCGCACCTGCAGCCAGGCCGACTTCTGCTCCACGCCCGGCGCCGTCACCGGAATCAGCGACAGGTCGAAGCCGTGCATCTTCGCGCGCTCCTGCAGCAGAGGAATCGGCTCCTTGCCGAAGGGCGAGTCGTGATAGACGAGGGCGATCTTCTTGCCCTTGAGCTTGTCCATGCCGCCTTCCTTCTTGCCCAGGTGCTGGATCAGGATGTCGGCCGCGGTCCAGTAGGAGCCCATCAGCGGGAAGTTCCACTTGAAGACGCCGCCGTCCTGCGAGGCCGCGAGGCCGTAGCCCAGCGTGACGAGCGGGATCTTGTCGGTGGGCACCTTGTCGGTCAGCGCGAAGGTGATGCCGGTGGCCTGCGGGTCGAACAACGCCACGCCGGGGCGGCCCTTCAGGCGTTCGTAGCATTCCACGCCCTTGTCGGTGGCGTAGCCTGTTTCGCATTCTTCGAACGTGATCTTCACGCCGTTGATGCCGCCTTGCGCATTGACCAGCTTCAGGTAGTCCTGCTTGCCGTTGGCCCAGGGCGTGCCGTTGGGCGCGTAGGGGCCGGTGCGGTACACCAGCAGCGGGAAGAACTGTTCCTTGGCCTGCGCCTGGGCGACCGACGGCGCGAGCATGGCGCCGAGAGTGCTGGCCACCAGGGCGGCGGTCAGAGCGAGCGATTTCAGTTTCATGCCTGTCTCCTTTTGTGGGCACCTCGGTGCCGGGTTTTTACGAACGGGAACTCAGTGAGGGAAGGGCCACAGCCGCAGCTTCTCCTTGGCCGTGGACCACAGCCGGGCCAGCCCGTGCGGCTCCACGATCAGGAAGAACACGATCAGCGCGCCGAAGATCATGGTCTCCAGGTGCGAGGCCAGCGCGGTCGAAATCGAGAAGCCCAGCCACGCCGGCAGTTGGTTCAGGAACAGCGGCAGCAGCACGATGAACGCGGCGCCGAAGAAGCTGCCCATGATCGAGCCGAGCCCGCCGATGATCACCATGAACAGCAGCTGGAACGAGCGGTCGATGCTGAACGCCGCCGGCTCCCACGCCCCCAGGTGCACGAAGCCCCACAGCGCGCCGGCCACGCCGACGATGAAGCTGCTCACCGCAAAGGCCGTGAGCTTGGCGTACACCGGGCGGATGCCGATCACCGCTGCGGCCACGTCCATGTCGCGCATCGCCATCCATTCGCGGCCTATGGCGCTGCGCACCAGGTTCTTGGCCAGCAGCGCGAACACCACCACGAAGGCCAGGCAGAACAAATACTTCTGCACCGGCGATTCGATCGGCACGCCGAACACGTTGAGCCCCGCCACGCTCACCGAACCCGACGAAGAATTGTTGGTGAACCACTGGATGCGCAGGAAGGCCCAGTCGGTGAAGAACTGCGCCGCCAGCGTGGCCACCGCAAGGTACAAGCCTTTGATGCGCAGGCTCGGAATGCCGAAGAGCACGCCGATCACCGTGGCGCACAGGCCGCCCAGCAGCAGCGATGCGATGAGCGGCATGCCCTCGATGCGCACCTGGAAGTTGTAGGCCGCATACGCGCCCACCGCCATGAAGGCGCCGGTGCCCAGCGAGATCTGGCCGCAGTAGCCCACCAGGATGTTCAGCCCCAGCGCCGCGAGCGAAAGAATCAGGAAGGGCGTGAGGATGGCGCGCATCCAGTAGTCGGACACGCCCAGCGGCACCACCACGAACGCCACGAGCAGCAGCACCAGCATCGCGATGCGGTCCTGCGCGATCGGGAATATCTGCTGGTCGGCCCTGTAGCTCGACTTGAACTGGCCGTTTTCTCTGTAGAACATTGCTCAGACCCGATCGATGATCTTCTCGCCGAACAGCCCCTGGGGCCGTACGAGCAGGAAGACCAGTGCAAGAACATAGGCAAACCAGATCTCGATGCCGCCACCGAGCATGGGGCCGAGATAGATTTCGGACAGCTTCTCGCCCACCCCGATCAGCAGGCCGCCGATGATGGCGCCAGGTATCGAGGTGAGCCCGCCGAGGATCACCACCGGCAGCGCCTTCAGCGCCACCAGCGACAGCGAGAACTGCACGCCCAGCTTCGATCCCCAGATGATCCCGGCCACCAGCGCCGAGAAGCCGGCCACCGACCACACGATCACCCAGATGCGCTTGAGCGGAATACCGATCGACTGCGCGGCCTGGTGGTCGTCGGCCACCGCGCGCAGGGCGCGGCCGGTGGCCGTCTTCTGGAAGAAGATGGCCAGCACCACCACCAGGCCGGCCGCCACCAGCGCGGCGATCAGGTCTTCCTGGCTCAGCAGCAGGCCGCCCTGGAAGGTGCCTTCGAGCACCATCAGCGGTTCCTTGGGCATGCCCACGTCGATCTTGTAGATGTCGTTGCCGAACAGCGTCTGGCCCATGCCGTCGAGGAAGTAGGCGATGCCCAGCGTGGCCATCAGCAGCGTGATGCCTTCCTGGTTCACCAGCTTGCTGAGCGCGAGCCGCTCGATCAGCCAGGCGACCACCACCATCACCGCCATGGCGGCGATGAAGGCCAGGATGTTGGCGAGGATCTGGCTCTGGAAGCCGAACCACAGCGGGAACCATTCGGAGAAGCGCGCCATGGCCAGCGCGGCGAACAGCACCATCGCGCCCTGCGCGAAGTTGAAGACGCCGGAGGCCTTGTAGATCAGCACGAAGCCGATGGCGATCAGCGAATAGAGCATGCCGACCATGAGGCCGCCGAAGAGGGTTTCGAGGAAAAAGCCCATGTCAGTTTCTTTCTTGTTTTTCTCCCTCCCCCCGGAGGGGGAAGTAGCAGTGCTTCATGGCGAGGGTTGGCATGGCGTCAGTGCTCCACACCCAGATAAGCCCGGATCACGTCATCGTTGTTCCGCACTTCATCCGGCGTCCCGTCGCCGATCTTCTTGCCGTAGTCCAGCACCACCACGCGATCGGAGATGTCCATCACCACGCCCATGTCGTGCTCGATCAGCACGATGGTCGCGCCGAACTCGTCGTTCACGTCCAGGATGAAGCGGCTCATGTCCTGCTTCTCTTCCACGTTCATGCCGGCCATGGGCTCGTCCAGCAGCAGCACCTGCGGCTCCATCGCGAGCGCGCGGCCCAGGTCGACGCGCTTCTGCAGGCCGTAGGGCAGGCGGCCAACGGGTGTCTTGCGGTGCGCCTGGATCTCCAGGAAGTCGATGACGTGCTCGACGAACTCGCGGTGGCGCAGTTCCTCGCGCTCTGCGGGACCCCAGCGGAAGGCTTGCGCCAGCAGCCCGCTCTTCATCTTGAGGTTGCGCCCGGTCATGATGTTGTCCAGCACGCTCATGCCCTTGAACAGCGCCAGGTTCTGGAAGGTGCGCGCCACGCCCATCTCGGCCACCTGGCGCGAGTTCATGTGCTTGAAGGTCTGGCCGCGGAAGGTGATGGAGCCCTGCTGCGGCCAGTAGACGCCGTTGATGCAGTTCAGCATCGAGCTCTTGCCCGCGCCGTTCGGCCCGATGATGGCCCGCACCTCGTGCTCGCGCACGTTGAAGCTGATGTCCGTCAGCGCCTTCACGCCGCCGAAGCTCAAGGAGATGTTCTGCACGTCGAGGATGACCTCGCCGGTCTTCCTGCTGCTCATGCCGCCGCCTTCACGATGATGGGGAAAGTCTTCGCATCGACGACCTTCAGCGTGGCGCTCACCATGCCCGTGCGCCCGTCCTCGAACTTGACCTGGGTCTCGATGTACTGCTCGGTCCTGCGGCCATAGAGCGCATCGACCAGCACCGCGTATTTCTCGGCGATGAAGCCGCGGCGCACCTTGCGCGTGCGGGTCAGCTCGTCGTCGTCCGGGTCCAGCTCCTTGTGCAGCACCAGGAAGCGCGCGATCTGCGTCTCGCCCATGCCGTCCTCGGCCGCGAGGTCGGCATTCACCTTGCCGATGCATTCGGCCACCAGCGCCAGCACGTCGGGCTTGCCGGCCAGGTCGACGTAGCCGCCGTAGGCCAGCCCGCGCCGCTCGGCCCAGTTGCCCACGGCCTCGTAGTCGATGTTGATGGCCGCGCACACTTCGCCGCGGCCGTTGCCGAAGCACACGGCTTCCTTGATCTGCGGGAAGAACTTGAGCTTGTTCTCGATGTAGTTGGGCGCGAAGATCGCGCCGCTCACGAGCCGGCCCACGTCCTTGGCGCGGTCGATGATGCGCAGGTGGCCTTCGCTGTCGAGCACGCCCGCGTCGCCGGTATGGAAGTAGCCGTTGGCGTCCAGCACCTCGGCGGTGGCGTCGGGGCGCTTGTAGTACTCCTTGAGCACCGACACGCCGCGCACCAGCACCTCGCCGTCTTCCGCGATCTTCAGTTCGATGCCCGGCGCGGCGGTGCCCACGGTCTGCAGCTTGACCTTGCCGTCCTGCTGCAGGCACACGTATGCGCAGGTCTCGGTCTGGCCGTAGAACTGCTTCAGGTTGACGCCGATGGAGCGGTAGAAGCGGAACAGGTCCGGCCCGATGGCCGCGCCCGCCGTGTAGGCCACGCGGATGCGGCTCATGCCCAGCACATTGCGCAGCGGGCCGTAGATCAGCAGGTTGCCCAGGCCGTACATCAGCCGGTCGCCGGCGCTCACCGGCGCGCCGTTGAGGATGTCTGCGCCCACGCGCTGCGCCAGGGCCATGAACTTCGCATACAGCCAGCGCTTGGGCGCGGCCGCGTCTTCCATGCGGATCGACACGGCCGTGAGCAGGCCTTCGAAGGTGCGCGGCGGGCCGAAGTAATAGCTCGGGCCGATCTCGCGCATGTCGTTCATCACCGTCTCGCTGGACTCGGGGCAGTTGAGCGTGAAGCCGCCCACCAGCCACTGAGCCACCGAGAACAGGTGGTCGCCCACCCATGCCATCGGCAGGTAGCTCATGATGTTGTCGCCGGGGCCGAGCCTGTCGGTCTGCACGCCGCCGCGGCCCGCCGCGATGAAGCTCGCATGCGTCTGGCACACGCCCTTGGGGCGGCCGGTGGTGCCGGAGGTGTAGAGGATCACGCCCACGTCCGTGGCCTCGCCGCTGGCCACCGCGCGGTCGTAGTAGCCCACGTTGGCCTTGTCGAACTCGCGGCCCAGCGCGCGCAACTGCTCGTAGCTCATGAGCCCGGGCTGGTCGTAGTGGCGCAGGCCCTTGGGGTCGTCGTAGATGATGTGGCGGATGGCCGGCAGCTTGCCCTGCTGGAGTTCGCGGCACTCCAGCAGCTTGTCGACCTGCTCCTGGTCTTCGACGATCACGAACTCGATGCCCGCGTCCTGCAGCATGAAGACCATCTCGCCGGCCACCGCGTCCTGGTAGAGCGGCACGGGCACGCCGCGCAGGCTTTGCGCGGCGATCACCGCCATGTACAGGTGCGGCCGGTTGGCGCCGACGATGGCCAGGTGGTCGTTGGCCTTGAAGCCCAGGCTCGCCAGGCCGCAGGCCATTTCGCGCACTTCCTGCGCCACGGCGTTCCAGGTCCAGGTTTGCCAGATGCCGAGATCCTTCTCGCGCACGGCGGGCGCCTCGGGTTGGGCCTCGGCATGCGCGAGCAGCAGACGGGGGAAGGTAGGGGCGGTTGTTTGCACAGTGGGCGGATCGTAGGTCTCACTTTGACGCCCGGTTGTCGTTCCAACGACAATCCTAGGGACACTACTCCCCGGAGTTTCCCGATGCCTCACGGCAACCTCAACCACAACAACGTGCTCGGCGGTTCGATCAAGGACCGCGTGCGTCCGGCCAACGCCGCCGAACTCGACGGCATTCCCTGGCTGCCCACGCTCACGCCCGCCGAGCGCCGCCGCGCCGAGGCCACGCTGGTGGTCGGCGAAGCAGAGCCCGGCGACCTGGTGTGCCGCGTCGGCCGCTCGCCCACCTACTGGTTCGGCGTGGTCGAGGGCCTGCTCAAGATGAGCAACGACAACGCCGACGGCGGCTCGGTCACCTACACCGGCGTGCCGCCCGGCGGCTGGTTCGGCGAAGGCACGGTGATGAAGCGCGAGCCCTACCGCTACAACATCCAGGCGCTGCGCCGCAGCCTGATTGCGGGCCTGCCTATCGAAAGCTTCCACTGGCTGCTCGACCACTCCATCGGTTTCAACCGCTTCGTGATGAACCAGCTCAACGAGCGGCTCGGCCAGTTCATCGCGGCGCTGGAGATCGACCGGCTCAACAACCCCGACGCGCGCGTGGCGCGCAACCTGGTGTCGCTGTTCAACCCGGTGCTGTACCCGGGCGTGGGCGAGGTGTTGCGCATCACGCAGCAGGAGCTGGCCTACTTGGTCGGCCTGTCGCGCCAGCGGGTGAACGAGGCGCTCAACGGCCTGTCGGCGCAGGGGTTGATCCGCGTGGAGTACGGTGGCCTGCGCGTGCTCGACCTGCCGGGCCTGCGCGCGACCGCGATGTCGAACAAGAAGAACAGCCAACCCTCCGCGGAAACGGAAACCTCATGACGCTCAAAGACCAGATACAGATCGTGCCCGCGAACGCGGAGGCCGCGTTCATTCCCCCGCCGGAGCCGTCGAAGAAGCCCAAGGCCGAAGAGGCCGGGCCGACGCTCGAAGAGGCGCTCGCGCGCAATGAGCAACTGGCCGAAAAGCTCGAGGAACTCGATGCGGTGCTGGCCAAGCCGCTCAGCGAAATCCTCGCCGACCGCGAGAAGGCCGAGGAAACCGCACTCGCATGGGACCGCTTCGGCGCCATGTGGATGCTCTCGCAGCGTGCCATGCGGCGCGTGGCGCTCGACCTCGCGGCGCAGCTCGGCGTGAGCGAGGAAGAGGTCGTGGCGCGCGCCATGGCCAACGCCAACGCGGTGCTCAACGGCGCGGACGAAGTCGACCTGGGCGGCACCGTCGCGCCCGCGCAGCTGCAGCACATCGCCCGGCACCGCAACTTCCTGCGCAAGCAGTTCCGCTAGGGGCGGGCCCGATGTATCCAGCGACCTACCGGGACTTGGCGTAGGTCATCCCGTCGGCCCACATGTGCCGCATCTTCTCCAGCAGGTCCTTCGGGATTCGCTGGTCACTGCCCGCCTGGTCCAGCGTCTTGCGCATCCCCTCGGCGATTCGCGCGAGAACGAGTGCGGGCTTTGCGACTCCGCATACCCTGCTGCCGAACAGCAGCAATTCTTCGGTGGTCGGATAGGCCTTGGTGTGGCCCTTGCCGGCAAAGAGCTTGAGCGCCAGCGTGCGGTCTTCCAGTTCGGGACCGCCTTCATAGCGCGTGTACTTGTAGATCGCGGTGGTCACCACGTCGAACATCGGGGCCAAGCGACAGTACGCCGCCGATGTGTAGAGCAAGCCGTAGTTCTTGAGGTGGCCGTCGCCATTGCGCACCATGATGCTGAATGCCACCTGCTCGAAGAAGCGCGCGAGGTTCTCGCTGGGCAGTTGAAGGTATTGCATCAGCTCGGCGATGCGCTGGTAGCTCCCGTGGTATTTGCGATCGGATTGGATGTCGCGCACCCGAAGGTTCATCAATGCGGCGATGTCCTCGAAACCGATGCGAGACCCGTCCGCCGAGATGTCGAACCGGTCGACCAGGAGCAGATGCCCGTCGTCCGAGAGATCGAACGTGGGGGTCTCGATGCCGGCGTGGCCGGCGGCTGTCAGGCACATGAACTCGTTGGCCGACAGGCCTGGATAGGACGGTGCCGCGGCCTTCACGATGATAGTGGGCACTGGAAGAGTGACCCGATCCGGCACCATGATCTTCGGCTGCATGCCGGCGATGCCGGCGCCCGTGCTCAGGTAGGCCCGCACCAGCTCGTCGAACACCTCAGGCGTGTAGTGGGTTCCGAGCAAGGTCTTGCGGTCGATGATGCGAGGCGCCGCCGGCGGCTGCGCCCCCGGCAGCCTGAACCCAAGCCGCCCGATGCCATTGGAGCCGACCACCGCGAGCAGGTGCATCGGGGTGAGCTGCTGCTTGGGAAACATCGCCCGCAGGCGCAGATACAGGTCGCCTTCGGGCAGGTTCTGATCCATGGCGGCGAAGAGGTCGCCGTCCTGATATGTCGGCCGGGTCGGTGGCATGAGCAGCGCGACCGAGGGCTGATCCGCGCGGCTGTCGAGATACCGGAACTCGTAGACCGAATGCCTGAGCAACTGTCCGGCCGACGCGCCGGCGATCTCGACATCGAGTTGCCTGATCTTTTCAGGAAGCATCGTCGTCATCCTGTCCGAAGCGCTGCGTGACTTCCTCCAGCGTCGGCATGCCCAGCCGCTCCAGGCGGATCGTGAGGTCCATGGCGCGCAGGATGTCGAAAAGCGAAGCGAGGGTGATGTCTTCCCCCCGTTCCAGGCGGTAGAGGACGTTGCGCGCGCGGCCCGACCGCGAGGCGATGTCGGTTGCCTTCATGCGGCCTTCTTTTCGTGCGCGCTGGATTGCCTGGCCAAGCTCGAGAGGGAGTCTGATTTTGTCCTTCATATGACACATTTTGTGCTAATGGAGAAAAAATGTCTATTTATCAGGACACTTTTCCAGCGCGATATTCGGAATCGTGTGGCTACGGCCAGCTCAACCGCAGGCCCCCAAGCTTTTGCGCATTCGCCTAAGCTCGCGGGTTTCCGTCTTCACCGCAATCTCCATGTCCATCTCCCACCTCACCATCATCACCGGCGCCTCGCGCGGCCTGGGCCAGGCCATGGCCCGACAGCTGCTGCAGGCCGGCCACACGGTGCTCGGCATCTCGCGCAAGCAGTCGCCCGAGCTGGCCGAGGCCGCCAAGGCCGCCGGCGCCGAACTCGTGCAATGGGAGCAGGACCTGTCCGACCCGGTGGGCGCATCGGAGCGCGTGTCGGCATGGCTCAAGACCGTCGACGCGCAGCGCTTCGACAGCGTCACGCTCATCAACAACGCCGGCACCGTCGGCAACCCCGCGCCGCTGTCGCGCGCCGTGGAGGCCGAGCTGTCGCTGGCCCTGCGCATCGGCCTGGAAGCGCCGATGCTGCTGACCGCCGCGTTCCTGGGCGCGACGCGCGAATGGCGCGGCTTGCGCAAGGTGCTCAACATCTCTTCGGGCCTGGGCCGCAACGCGATGGGCAGCCAGGCGCCCTACTGCGCGGCCAAGGCCGGCATGGACCACTTCTCGCGCGCCGTGGCGCTCGAAGAGGCGAACGCACCCAACGGCGCGCGCATCGTCTCGCTCGCGCCCGGCGTGATCGACACCGACATGCAGGTGCAGCTGCGCGGCGCCTCGGCCGACAAGTTCCCCGACCGCACGCGCTTCGAGAAGATGAAGAACGAGGGCATGCTCGACAGCCCGGCCACGGCGGCGGCGAAGGTGCTGGGCTACCTGGCGCGCGAAGACTTCGGCGCCAAGCCCGTGGCCGACGTGCGCGATCCGGCCTGAAACCGAGGACGCCCAAGCCATGGCCACCGCCAAGTCGATCGACACCCTCGAATACAAGCTCTTCCCCTCGCCGAGGAACGTGCACCGAATCGTCTTCGAGCACCAGGTCTTCGTGCCTTATCCGTACGCGCTGATCGTGATGGACGAGTTCTACTTCAAGGGCCGCTACAGCCTGTTCTCGGCCTGCAGGATGAGCGACGGGAAGATGGGGCAGGTGGCGACGTTCGAACTGGAGTCGGACGTGGCCATCTTCAACGCGAAGTTCGTGCCGGACTGAGTCTTCGGTATTTCTCCTTCCCCCAGAGGGGGAAGGAGCAAGGCACGCTCACTGCATCGCGAACCTGTCGCGCTGCGCCTGCGCGCATTCGCCCATCACGCTCAATGCCCGCTCCACCGTCGGCGTGCCCATCACGAAGGGGTTCGCCGCGCCCGCCGGCTGCCGCCGCAGCGCGGCCATCTTGGCCTGCGAGCTGTCCACGTTCGAATGGTTCGACAGCATCACGTCGATGTTCTGCGCCTTCACCAGCGAGTCCATGCGCTTCGTGGACGCGATGTAGCTGTCCAGCCGCGGCACGTCCTTGCCGAAGTTGAAGCCCGTGCCGCCCCACAGCATGGCCCGGTGCTTGCGGCCGTTCTCGCTCACGTCGAACACCGGCGAGAGCGTGCCCATGGTGTGGCCCGGCGTGAGGTACAGCGTGACGGTCGAGTCGCCCAGGGTGATGCGGTCGCCGTCCTTTGCCGAGATGTCGCCCGCGCCGCGCCTGGGCGGCGCGCCCCAGATGGGCGTGGCGAATTCGAGCTTGGTCTCGGTCATCTTCCAGTCGGCATCGCTCATCACCACGCGCGCGCGGTATTTCTGCGCGAGGTAGGGCGCGCCGCCGTAGTGGTCGCCGTGGCCGTGCGTGACGATCACGTACTTGATCTGCGCCGGGTCGAGGCCCAGCTTGCGCATGCCGCCTTCGATCAGCGCGGCGGCTTCCACCTGGTTGTTGAGCGCATCGATGAGGATGATGCCGTCCGAGGTCTTGATGGCCCAGGCGCTGACCCAGTCGGCGCCCACGAAGTACAGGTTGTCGAAGGCTTTGGCGGGCGGTGGCGCCGGCTTGTTGATGAGCAGCGGAAGGCCCTTGTCGAGCTCTTCCTGCGGCGGGCGCGTGGCGGGAGCCGGCTTGCACAGCGAGAGCAGCGGCCCGAGGTCGGAGCCCGCGGCCTGCGTGGCCGCCGCGACGTGGGCAGCCACGGTTGCGTCGGAAGGCTTCTGCGCGGGCGTCTGCGCGCAGCCCTGGACGAGTGCGACAACCGCCGCCAGGGCGGCCGTCTTCAGGGGAAGGGAAGGAACCATCGGTGTCTCCATGCCGTCGTTGCGGCTTGTCCTGGAGACACCATTCTGCGACGCCCTGTCTTATTCGATTGTCGCGCCCGAGGCTTGCACGATGCCCTTCCACTTTTCGTAGTCGGTCTTCAGCAGCTTGCCGAACTGCTCCGGCGTCATGCTTTGCGGCTCGGCGCCCTGGGCGATGATGGCGGCCTTCACTTCAGGCGTGGCCAGCAGCTTGTTGACTTCGGCATTGAGCGTGGCCACCACGTCCTTGGGCGTGCCGGCCGGCACGAACAGGCCGTACCAGGTGCTCACGTCGAAGTCCTTGTAGCCCAGTTCGGCCACGGTGGGCGTGTCGGGCAGCGAGGTGCTGCGCTTGGCCGAGGTCACGGCCAGCGGCCGCAGCTTGCCCGCCTTGATCTGCGCCATGGCCGAGGGCACCGACGACACCATCAGGTCGACGTTGCCCGCGAGCACGTCCATCATGGCCGCGTTGGAGCCCTTGTAGGGCACGTGGCGCATCTTGATCTTGGCGGCGCCGTTGAAGATCTCGCCGGCCAGGTGGATGGTGGTGCCGTTGCCGGGCGAGCCGTAGGTGATGGTGTCGGGCGCGGCGCGCGCGGCCTTCACCACGTCGTCGAGCGTCTTGAACTTGGAGTTGGCCTGCGTGACGATCACCACCGGCGTGTAGGCCACGTGGGCCACCGCGGTCAGGTCTTTCACCGGGCTGTAGCTCAGGTTCTTGTAGAGCCAGGGCGCGACGACCATGTTGTCCTTCTGGCCCATCACGATGTCGTAGCCCGTGGGCGCGGCGCGCGCCGCCTCGGCGATGCCGATGGTGCCGCCGGCGCCCGCGCGGTTGTCGGGCACCACGGTCCAGTGGTTCACCTCGGTGAGCTTCTGCGCGACCAGGCGCGCCAGGATGTCGGTGCCGCCGCCTGGCGGGAAGGGCACGATCATGCGGATCGGCTTGGCGGGGTAGGCCGCGGTCTGTGCGTGGGCGAGGGGGGCCGTGAAGGCCAGCGGGAATGCGAGCGCGATGGCCAGCGTGCCGAGGTGTCTGCGGATCATGGTTGTCTCTTTGTGGGGAGCGAAGCGGATCGGGGTTGCAGTCGTCGCATTGTCTTCACTGCACCGGGGGTGCAGTGTGCCGGAAGCGGTGCCTCGGGGTTTTCGCGATTCGCGATGGGGCCCGTATCGGCTCGCGCTGGCTTGACAGGGGGCGGCCCGAGGCAAATACTGCACCGGCCGGTTGAGTATTCCCGGAAAAGGAGACATCCATGCTCGGAAACATCGACGCCGTGGCCAACCTCGCGGTGAAAGACCTCGCCGTGGCGCGCCGCTTCTACGAAGGCACGCTGGGCCTTTCACAGGTCGACGCGGAAGGCGAGGAAGTGATCGTCTACCGCAGCGGCAACACCCGCATCAACGTGTACCGCTCGTCGTTCGCGGGAACCAACCAGGCCACCGCGGTGACCTGGCAGGTGGGCGACGACATCGGGCGCCTCGTGGCCGCGCTCGGGGCCAAGGGCGTGCGCTTCGAGCACTACGACATGCCCGGCACGAAACTCGAAGGCGACCTCCACGTCATGGGCGGCATGAAGGTCGCGTGGTTCAAGGACCCCGACGGGAACATCCTGAACCTCATCAACGGCTGAGCGGTCAGCCGGCGTTTTTTCAGCCGAAGTTCTTCTCGGCGAATTCCCAGTTGACCAGCTTGGCCAGGAAGGTCTCGACGAACTTCGGGCGCAGGTTGCGGTAGTCGATGTAGTAGGCGTGTTCCCAGACGTCCACGGTCAGCAGCGCGGTGTCTGCAGTCGTCAGCGGCGTGCCGGCGGCGCCGGTGTTCACGATGTCCACCGAACCGTCGGCCTTCTTCACCAGCCAGGTCCAGCCCGAGCCGAAGTTGCCCACGGCCGACTTCACGAAGGCTTCCTTGAAGGCGTCGTAGCTGCCCCACTTGGCTTCGATG
The DNA here is from genome assembly GCF_965279555.1 of Variovorax sp. Classification (NCBI taxonomy): domain Bacteria; kingdom Pseudomonadati; phylum Pseudomonadota; class Betaproteobacteria; order Burkholderiales; family Comamonadaceae; genus Variovorax; species Variovorax sp. The sequence continues at coordinate 5,562,619 of NZ_OZ257247.1, forward strand.
GCCTTGGCCAGCGCACCGGTGGGGGCGCCGCCGCCTTGCGGCTTCATGCAGTTCCAGAAGAAGGTGTGGTTCCAGATCTGGGCGGCGTTGTTGTAGATGCCGCCGCTGGCCTTCTTGACGATCTCTTCGAGCGTGAGCGATTCGAACTCGGTGCCCTTCTGCAGGTTGTTGAGGTTCACCACGTAGGCGTTGTGGTGCTTGCCGTAGTGGTACTCAAGGGTTTCCTGCGAGTACTCGGGTGCCAGCGCGTCCAGGGCGTAGGGCAGGGGTGGGAGCTTGTGTTCCATCGTGATTACCTTCGTGGTTGTTGAAAAGAAGAAACGGATTCACTCGTCGGCCGGCAACGCGCCCGGCTTGGGCACGACCCGGTAGGCACATCGCCGCGCGCCCGCGAGCACATGCTCGACACGGCTCACGGTCACGTCGGGCCCCAGCACTTCGTCGAAGAGCTGCAGCTCGCTGCGGCAGAAGCCGCTGCAGGCCTGCGCCGCCGTGCAGATGGGGCAATGGTTTTCGATGAAGAGCCAGCCGTTGCCCTGGCCTTCTTCGTCTTCGGGCCGGAACTCGGCCATGTAGCCTTCGCGGCTGCGGATTTCCGCCAGCCGCGCAAGCCGCGTCTTCAGGCTGCGCGCGCCGCGCATGGCCTGCGTGTAGTTGGCGCGCATGGTGGCCTCGCGCGCCGTGATGAGCTGGTCCATGCCCTTCTCGCCGAACACGCTGATGACGGCGCTGATCATCTGCACCGTCATCTCGGCGTGCGTGTCGGGAAAGCGCTTGTGGCCTTCGCCGGTGAGCCGCCAGATCTGCGTGGGCCGGCCGCGGCCGCTCGGGCGGCTCTCGGCGTCGACCAGGCCTTCGGCCTCCAGCTTGGCCATCTGCTGGCGCACCGCTTCCACGGTGACGTTCAGCACCTTGGCGATGTCGGGAATGCCGAGCGCGCCGCGGGTCTTGAGCGTCGAGAGGATGCGGTCTGCCGGCTGGTGCGGCATCCAGGTGGGCTTGGCGGCATCTGGGGCGGACATGGCGAGTTCGGTCGTGGAGGAAAACGGGTCCATTGTCAGGTGGTTGGACCTCCCCTTGCCGCCGCGGGTGCTTGCCAGCCGCCGCCCAGCTCCTTGTAGAGCGCGACGAGGCTGGTGTACGAGGCGGTTTCGGCCTCGGCCACGGCATCTTGCGTGCGCAGCAGGGTGCGCTGGGCGTCGAGCACGCTCAGGTAGGGCGCGGCGCCTTCGCGGTAGCGCACCTCGGCCAGTTCGGCGGCGCGGCCGCTGCGGGCCGAGGCCTCCATCAGCCGCTGCAGCCGCAGCTGGTTCTGGCCGTAGCCGGTGAGGGCGTTCTCGACGTCCTCGATGGCGCGCAGCACGGTCTGCTCGTAGAGCGCGCGGTCGCCTTCGGCGCGGGCCTCGGCGCCGCGCACGCGGGCCTTCACCGAGCCCAGCCGCAGGGCGGGCCAGCTCACGCCGGGCGTCACGCTGAAAGCCCGGCTCGACGAGCTTCCCAGGTCTGAACCGCGCAAGGCGATGAAACCGAGGAAGCCGCCGATGTCGAAGCGCGGATAAAGCTCGGCCGTGACCGCGCCCACGTCCGCCGTGCTGGCCGCGAGGCCGCGCTCGGCGCGCAGCACGTCGGGCCGGCGCCGCAACAGGTCGGCCAGGTCGCCGACGGGCAGGCGCTTGTCGAGCGCATGCAGCGGCCGGGGCTGCAGCATCGGTTCGAGCTCGGCGGGGCGCAGGCCGGCCAGCACCGCTACGCGGTAGGCTGCCTGGCGGCGCGCCGTTTCCAGCGCGGGCAGCTGGCTCTCGGTGGTCGCCAGGTTGGCCTGCGCGCTCGCCAGGTCGCCTTCGAGGCCGCGGCCGGTCCGCACCTGCGCATCGGTCACGCGCAGGCTCTGGCGCAGGCTGTCGAGCGTGCGGCGCGTCACGGCAATGCGCTGCTCCGCGCCGCGCATCTCGTAGTAGTTGCGCGCCAGTTCGGCCACGGCCACGATGCGCACCTGCTCGAGGTCGGCGGCGCTGGCTTCGGCGCGTGCGGTCGCTGCTTCATCGAGCCGCTTCAGCCGGCCGAACAGGTCGATTTCCCAAGAGGCGTCGAAGCCCGCGCGGCTGCTCTGCGACAGCGAGCGCACATCGGGCTGCGCGCCGTCGTTGCCTTGCGCGATGCTGCGCGTCTTGCTCGCGCCTGCGGTGACCACCGGCAACCGGTCTAGCTCCGCCTCGGTCTGCGTGGCGCGGGCTTCGAGCAAGCGGGCCTGCGCGATGCGGATGTCGTGGTTGGCGGCCAGCGCGCGGTCGATCAGCGCATCGAGTTGCGGGTCGTCGAGCTGGCGCCACCAGTCGCGCTGCACCGCGTCGTCGGCGAACAGCGAGCGCTCGGGCGCGGAGATGGCAACCGGCGCGTCCGAAGGCGCGGTGTACTCAGGCCCGACCGCGCAGCCGGCCAGCACGAGCAGGCTCAACGAAAAGGGCGCGGTGTATGAAAAGAGTCGGTTCATGGTCATGCTCCTTCGGCCAGCGCATCGAGTTCGGCCGTGCGCCGCGAGCGGCCCGCCGCGCGGTGGTCGCGCGCCAGCAGCGTGTACATGGTGGGCAGCACGAACAGCGTGAACAGCGTGCCCACCAGCATGCCGACCACGATCACCAGGCCGATGCTGAAGCGGCTGTTGGCCCCCGCGCCGCTCGCGAACAGCAGCGGCACCAGGCCCACCACCATCGCGGCGGTGGTCATCAGAATGGGGCGCAGCCGTATGCGCGCGGCCTCCTCGATCGATGCGCGCCGGTCGAGTCCCTTGTGCATCTGGATCTCGTTGGCAAACTCCACCATCAGGATGCCGTGCTTGCTGATGAGCCCGATCAGCGTCACCAGTCCGATCTGCGTGTAGATGTTGATGGTGCCGAAGCCCAGCGCCAGCGGCACCAGCGCGCCGCAGATCGACATCGGCACGCTGATCAGGATGATCAGCGGGTCGCGCAGGCTCTCGTACTGCGCGGCCAGCACCAGGTAGATCACCACGATGGCAAACACGAAGGCCATCACCAGCGCCGAACCCTCCTGCGTGAACTGCCGCGCGTCCGACTGCCAGTCGTAGCTGAAGCCGGCCGGCAGCTTCTTCGCCTCTTCGCTCAGGAAGGCCACCGCGTCGCCCATGGTCACGCCCGGCATCGGAATGGCCTGGAAGGTGGACGCATTGAGCTGGTTGAACTGCGTGAGCTTGTTGGGGCCCACGCTGGTCGACAGCTGCACCAGGTTGGCCAGCGGCACGGGCTGGCCGCTCGCGCTCTTCACGAAGTAGCGCGACAGTGCCTCGGCCGACAGGCGCTGCTCGCGCGGCGACTGCGGAATCACGTCGTAAGAGCGGCCGTCCATGCCGAAGCGGTTGACGTAGTTCTCGCCCACCAGCACCGCCAGCGTGTCGCCGATGGACTTCATCGTCACGCCCATGCTGTTGGCCTTGGCGCGGTCCACGCGGATCTCGACCGTGGGGTTGTTGAACTCCAGGTCGCTGTCGACCACGGCGAACTTGCCGCTGTCGCGCGCCGACTTCTTCAGCGCTTCCATGGCCTCGAACACGGTGCGGTGGTCGCCCGCGCTGCGGATCACCATCTGCACCGGCAGCCCGCCGGTCGAGCCTGGCAGCGAGGGCAGCTGGAACGCGAAGACGCTGCTGCCTTCCACCTCGTTCATGCGGCCCTGCGTGTCGCCCTGGATCTGGTCGGCGTTGCGCTTGCGGTCTTTCCAGTCGGACAGCTGCACGCCGCCGATGCTGTTCGACACGCCGTCGGAGCCGTTGATGAGCCAGCGGCCGGTGTTCTCGGGCAGCGTGGCAAACACCTCGTCCCACTTCTTGCCGAACTTCTCGACGTAGTCGATGTTGGCGTGCTGCGGCGACTTGATGGCCGTGAGCACCATGGCCTGGTCTTCGCCCGGAGCCAGCTCGCGCTGCGCCGCGTTGTAGAGGAAGGGCAGGCTCGCCAGCACCAGCGCAGCGAACACGCCGGTCACCCAGCGGTGGTGCAGCGACACGTCGAGCAGCCGGCCGTAGCCCGTGGCTAGCTTGTGGAAGAACGCCTCGGCCGCGCGCGCCATGCGGCTGCCCGTGGTGTCCTGCGGCAGCAGGAACGAACTCATCACCGGCGACAGCGTGAGCGCGATCACGCCCGACACCACCACCGCGCCCGCCAGCGTGAAGGCGAACTCCTTGAAGAGCGAACCCGTGAGCCCGCCCATGAGGCCGATGGGTGCGTACACCGCGGCCAGCGTGAGCGTCATCGCGATCACCGGGCCTGCCACTTCGCGCGCGCCGATCAGCGCGGCCTGCACGCGCGATCTGCCTTCCTCGATGTGGCGGTGCACGTTCTCCACCACCACGATGGCGTCGTCCACCACCAGCCCTATGGCCAGCACCATCGCCAGCAAAGTCAACAGGTTGATGCTGAAGCCGAACAGCAGCATCAGCGCGGCGGCGCCCAGCATCGACAGCGGAATGGTCACCACCGGGATCAGCACCGCGTGCACCGAGCCCAGGCACAGGAAGATCACGATCACCACGATGGCGATGGCTTCGAGCAGCGTCTTCTGCACCTCGTCGATGGAAGCCTCGATGAAGCGTGCCAGCTCGAAGGGCAGCTGCACTTCCACGCCCGGCGGCAGGTTCTGCTTGATGCCGGGCAGCAGGTCGCGGATGCGCTTCACGATCACCAGCGGATTGCCGTTGGGTGCCGCCTGCAGGCCGAGGTAGATGGCGGGCACGCCGTCCATCGTGGCGCTGCTGTCGGCGCTTGCAGCGCCCAGCTCCACGGTGGCCACGTCGCCAAGGCGCACGATGGCGTCACCTTCGCGCTTGACCACCATGTCGCGGAACTCGGCCACGTTCACCAGGTCGGTGTTCACGCGGATGTTCGACACCACGTACAGGCCCTTCACCTGACCGGGCGCGGCCTGCACGTTGTTCTGGCGCAGCGCGTCGGCCAGCTCGCCGGCCGAGATTCCGCGCGCGGCCATGCGGTTGGGGTCGAGCCACACGCGCATGGCCAGCGTCTGCCCGCCCGAAACCTCGACGCCCGACACGCCGGTGATGGACGCGAACTGAGGCTGCACCACGCGCGAGAGGTAGTCGGTGAGCGCCGGCATCGGCATCGTCTTGCTGGAGAAGCCGACGTAGGCCACCGCGGTGGCTTCGCCCGATGACTTCAGGATCACCGGGTCGAAGGCCTCGGCCGGCAGCCGGTACTTGACCTGGCTGACCTGCGCCATCGCCTGCGTGAGCGCCTGGTTGGCGTCGGCGTTGAGCTTCATGCGCACGCTGATCACGCTGCGGCCCAGCGTGGAAGACGACGACAGGTAGTCGACGTTCTCGATGGTCGCCACTGCCTGCGCGATCGGCTGCGTGACGAAGCCCTGCATCAGCTCCGGCGAGGCGCCGGGGTACTGCGTGGTGATGGTGAGCGTGGTGCTCTCGGTCAGCGGGTATTGCCGCACCGGCAGGTCGCCCAGCGCACGCGCGCCGAGCAGCAGGATGAGCGTGCTCACCACCAGCGCCAGCACGGGCCGGCGCACGAAGAGGTCGGTGAACTTCATGGCTTCGATTCCTGCGCGACGGCCAGCGTGTCTGTCGCCGTCGGCATCACGGCCGCGCCGGTGTACAGGCGCAGCTGGCCGGAGGTGACGACCTTGTCGCCGGGCGTCAGGCCCTTCTCGATCACGACCAGACCGTCCTGCCGCTCGCCGGCTTTCACGAACACCTGCTGCGCGGTGAAGCCGTCGCCCTTCTCGGCGGGCCGCACCACGAAGACGGAGTCGCCGTGCGTGCTGTAGGTGATGGCCGTCTCGGGCACGGTGATGGCGTCGGTGCGTGCAGGCAGCGCGACCTTGCCGTTGACGAACATGCCGGGCGTGAGCGCGCCGTCTGCGTTGTCGATGGTGGCCTGCAGGCGCACGGTGCGTGTGTCGCTGCCGATCTGCGGCTCGATGGTGCTGAGCCTGCCCTGGAACACCCGCCCCGGATACGCATCGACCGACAGCGACACCTGCTGGTTGCGCTTGAGCACGGGCAGCGCGGTTTCAGGCAGCGTGAGGTTGGCGAAGAGCGTGCGGCTGTCGGTGAGCGACACCAGCGCATCGCCGGCCCGCACGAACTGGCCGAGGTTGACGCGGCGGATGCCGAGCACGCCGTCGAACGGCGCCTTGATGCGCTTCTGCTCGAGCACGGCCTGGGCGCGCCGGAGGTCGCCGCTGGCCTGGTCGAAGGCGGCCTGCGCCTGTTCGAGCTGCTCCTGCGTGGCCGCCTGCTGCGGCAGCAGGCGGCGCGTGCGCTCCAGCAGCGCCTTGGCATTGGCGCGCTGGGCCGTCAGGCGCTCCAGGTCGCCTTGCTCGGGCGCGTCGTTGAGCTGCACCAGCAGCTGCCCCGCGCGCACCTCGCCGCCGGGCGTGAAGAGGATCTTCGCGACGCGGCCTTCCACCTCGGCCGGCACCTCGACCTGCCGGTTGGCCTCCAGCGTGCCGATGCCGCTGAGGAAGCGCGCCACCTCCGTCTTCTGCGCGGTGGCAACGGCCACCTTGGCCGGCGGCATGCCGGCGCCCTGCGCGTGTGCCGGCTCGAGCTTCGTGACGAGCCCGTAGCCGGCTCCCCCCAGTACCAATGTCGCCAGGCCGGCGCCCAGCCAGGCCCTTGATTGCTCGTTCATTACGACGTCCATTATTAATCAAAGAGAGAGCTTTGATTATTTGATGGCGCCGGCCGCCTGTCGAGGACGGCTTGGCAATGGCCGTCATAGGCCGGGGCTATTCGAGCGAGGCTGCTGCTGTGCATGTCGGGTTCTCCAGGTGTTGCGCGGGGGAACCCCGCAGACCTGAAGACGTGCCAGCCGGTCGTGTTGTGACTGTCGGGCTCCTCTGTTTCGCCGGATGCGCCGCGTGAAGTAAGTCGCGACGCCGGGGTTTTGTCCGCGGCGATTGGTGCCGGCGTCACCTGGGCTCTCTACAAGTTGCTGTCTTCAACTTGGAGATTCATCGGAATGATGCGAAAGGTGATCGTGGTGGGTGATCCACCGGCGCCGGGTGGTGCGGTGCTGCCCTATGGCGGCCATATGTCGGATGTGTTCGGACACCGCATCGCGCTGATCGGCGGGCGGGCGTACTGCGAGGGTTGCAACAGCGTTGGCATCATTGCCAAGGCCGGCGGGCCTCGCAGAGGATGTTTTCATGGTGCCGAGATGGCACTGGAGGGTGACGTGGTGGTCTGCCACTGCCCGGTTCCGCCGCCGCTTGTTTCCGGGCAGCGATATGCGCCGGTCTATGACGATGAGATGGCTTGGGCTGCGGATGAATTCGAACCGGGCTTCGCGGCGTCGCCGGGGTGGTTCACGGGTGATGCCGCAGCTGTTGCCGCAAGTAAGAAGCTGGTCGATGGCATGGTGGAGCATCCGCCTCAGGCCGAACAGATAGAGAAGATCTGCCCGAACATGACCAACAAGGAATTCGCCACCAAGGTCATGGGGCTGCGAGATCTGGCCGTCGATCTGGTCGAAAGGCGCGTCAAGGACTTGGGGGTGTGGGGCAAGGCCGAGCGTGAACACGCGGCCAAATGGTTCGGCCAGAACGACGAAGACTTGCGTCGCCATCTGGGTGTCGGCCTAAGGTCATGCAGCCGTGTACTGAAGGGACTGACAGAGGCCAATTTTGTACGCTACTCCGAGGACTTGATGCGCAGCCTTGGTTGTGTTCCTTCGGGCAATGGCGACCGTCTTGCTGCCGAAGTATGTAAACCCGACCTGGAGACGCGCACGATCGGAATAGGGCTCGCGTTCTGCGAACTTCCCGATATCTCCTACAGAATCGATTCGAAGCTCGCAACCATCATCCACGAGGCGACTCATTTCAACGACGTGTTTTCATCGAACGATGCGGTCTATCAAATGGGGCAGAGTCTGAATCTGCTGGCCTCAAAGCCAAGCGCGGCGAGAGTGAACGCGGACAGCATCGTGGGGTATGTGCTTTATGCTGAGTAGAGGCTTCTATTTTTTCCTTGTTGCCCAGATCGGGCTGAGCGCTTGTAGCGTGGCACAGGCATGCACGCCCGCAGTCTCGACCGTCGTTGTCTTCGCCGAGGGCTCTGCAACTCTCGATCATGACCAGATCGCGTTGATCGCCACCCGGCTGGACCACTTCCGCCGCCTGTATCCGCACGCGAACGCGGTGGATATCGAGGGCGTGGCGCGCAGCACCGCACCGGGGGCGAAGCAGTTGGCGCAACGCCGCGCTGCCGAGGTGGCGAATGCGGTGCGGACGCTTTTCGATGGAGTGGAACTACACGTTTTCTCGAACGTGTATTCGCCAAAATGGTCCACGCATGACGGCAACTACGCTGCCTTCGACGTGGTTCCCTCGACGGAAGACACATCGCCCTGCGCATCAGTCCAGGTGCCGGGCTTCAAGCGCTGAAACTGCCCTCGCAGCCGCCGTTTTTACGCTTTCTTTACGGCCATACCTTCACTCTTTCCCCCGTTTTGACGCACGACTGCCGAGACTGAAGCCCATCTTTTCTCGTTTGCAGGAGTGATGTATGGACATCGTCTGGATGGGCGCCTTGCTGGCGCTTTGGGCCGTGGTGGGGGCCATGGTGGTCGGGCTGAACAGGCTCGACGCACCGAAGCCATCGAACAAGACCGACGGAGCGCCGTCATGATCAGCCTCGAAGTTCTTTACGGCTTCGGCGCTCTGATCGCCGTGGTGCTTTTCGCCTACTTGGTGTTCGCGCTGATCTGCGCGGAGGAATTCTGAAATGACCTCCTCCGCATGGGGCCTGCTGGCCCTTTTCATGGCCGCGCTGCTGGTGCTGGCCTGGCCCGTAGGCAAGTTCCTTGCCGCACTGTGCAACGAGCGCGTGCCGCGCTGGATGCAGCGCGTCGAGGCGCCACTGTACAAGCTCGCCGGCACCAAGCCCGAGCAGTCGATGCACTGGCTGCGCTACGCGCTCGCGCTGCTGGCCTTCAATGCCATCGGCGCGATCTTCGTCTACGCCCTGCAGCGCCTGCAGGGCTGGCTGCCGTTGAACCCCGCGGGCATGACGGCCGTGTCGCCCGACTCGGCCTTCAACACCGCGGTGAGCTTCGTCTCCAACACCAACTGGCAGGGCTACTCCGGCGAGTCGACCATGAGCTATCTCACGCAGATGCTCGGCCTGACGGTGCAGAACTTCTTCTCCGCCGCCACCGGTATCGCGGTGGCCTTCGCGCTGGTGCGCGGCTTCGCGCGTCGCGGCGACGGCAAGGGGCTGGTCGGCAACTTCTGGGCCGACGTCACGCGCATCACGCTGTGGGTGCTGGTGCCGATCTCGTTCGTGCTCGCGATGATCTTCGCGGGCCAGGGCGTGATCCAGAACTTCGACGCCTACAAGGAGGTGAGCACGCTCGAGACCACCGCCTTCCAGCAGCCGAAGAACGGCGCCGACGGCCAGCCGCTGAAGGACGAGAAGGGCCAGCCGGTGATGGAAGACGCCACCACCAAGACGCAGACCCTGGCCATGGGCCCGGTGGCTTCGCAGGAAGCCATCAAGATGCTCGGCACCAACGGCGGCGGCTTCTTCAACGCCAACTCGGCGCATCCGTATGAAAACCCGACGGCGCTGGTGAACCTGCTGCAGATGATCGCGATCTTCCTGATCCCGGCGGCGCTGTGCTTCACCTTCGGCCGCGTGGTCGGCGACATGCGCCAGGGCTGGGCCGTGCTCGCGGCGATGACGATCATGTTCGTCATCGCGGTGATGGTCATCACGCCCGCCGAGCAGGCAGGCAACCCGCTGTTCGCCTCGCTCGGGGTCGACCAGGTGTCGAACGCGCTGCAGGCCGGCGGCAACATGGAAGGCAAGGAAGTGCGCTTCGGCATCGATGCCTCGTCGCTCTTCGCCGCCATCACCACGGCCGCATCCTGCGGCGCGGTCAACGGCATGCACGACTCGCTCACCCCGCTGGGCGGCATGGTGCCGATGGTGCTGATGCAGCTGGGCGAAGTGGTGTTCGGCGGCGTGGGCTCTGGCCTGTACGGCATGCTGATCTTCGCGATGCTCGCGGTATTCATCGCCGGGCTGATGATCGGCCGCACGCCGGAGTACCTCGGCAAGAAGATCGAGGTGCGCGAGATGAAGCTGATCTCCATCGCCATCCTGGTCACGCCGGTCCTGGTGCTGGCGGGCACGGCGGTGGCGGTGATCGCGGGCGCCGGCAAGGCCGGCATCGCGAACCCGGGCGCGCATGGCTTCTCTGAAATTTTGTACGCGCTGACCTCGGCCGCCAACAACAACGGCAGCGCCTTCGCGGGCCTGTCGGCCAACACGCCCTTCTACAACGGCCTGCTCGCGCTGGCCATGTGGCTCGGCCGCTTCGCGATGATCGTGCCGGTGCTGGCCGTGGCCGGCGCGCTGGCCGCCAAGAAGCGCCTGCCCGTCACCAGCGGCACGCTGCCCACGCACGGCCCGCTGTTCGTCTCCCTGCTGATCGGCACGGTGCTGCTGGTCGGCCTGCTCAACTATGTGCCGGCGCTGGCTCTCGGGCCCATCGTCGAACACCTGGTGCTCTGGAAATGAAGCACTCCCCCAGGCTTCGCGCACTTCGTGTCGCTTCGCCATCCCCCCTCGCCGGGGGCAACACCTGCGGCCCGGCAAAGCCGGTTCCGCGGTGTTCCTGGAACCTCCCTTTGAGGAGCAACTGACATGCAAACCAAATCTTCTCTTTCGCTGTTCGACGCGGCGCTGGTCAAGCCCGCGCTGTGGGCCGCCTTCGCAAAGCTCAACCCGCGCACCCAGTGGCGCAACCCGGTGATGTTCATCGTGTACATCGGGAGCATCCTGACCACGGTGCTCTGGGTGCATGCGCTGAGCTTCCCGGGCGACACCGGCATGAAGCCCGCCTTCGTGCTGGCCGTGACCATCTGGCTGTGGTTCACCGTGCTGTTCGCGAACTTCGCCGAAGCCCTGGCCGAAGGCCGCAGCAAGGCGCAGGCCGCTTCGCTGCGCGGGCTGCGCAAGGACACCTGGGCCAAGAAGCTGCAGGAGCCGCATCACGGCGCACAGTGGCTGCCGGAGCAGGCGCCCAACCTGCGCAAGGGTGATGTCGTGCTGGTCGAGACCGGCGACGTGATCCCGCTCGACGGCGAAGTGATCGAAGGCGTGGCCTCGGTGGACGAAAGCGCCATCACCGGCGAATCGGCGCCCGTGGTGCGCGAATCGGGCGGCGACTTCTCGGCCGTGACCGGCGGCACCCGCGTGCTGTCCGACTGGCTGGTGGTGCGCATCTCGGTGAACCCGGGCGAGTCTTTCCTCGACCGCATGATCGGCATGGTCGAGGCCGCCAAGCGCCAGAAGACGCCCAACGAGATCGCGCTGACCATCCTGCTGGTGGCGCTGACCATCGTGTTCCTGATGGTCACGGTCACGCTGCTGCCGTTCTCGATCTTCAGCGTGGAAGCCGCCGGCGCCGGCACCGTGGTGTCGCTCACCGCGCTGGTCGCGCTGCTGGTGTGCCTGATTCCGACCACCATCGGCGGGCTGCTGTCGGCCGTGGGCGTGGCCGGCATGAGCCGCATGATGCAGGCCAACGTGATCGCCACCTCGGGCCGCGCGGTGGAAGCCGCCGGCGACGTCGACGTGCTGCTGCTCGACAAGACCGGCACCATCACGCACGGCAACCGCCAGGCCACTTCGTTCCTGCCCGCGCCCGGCATCACCAAGGCCCGGCTGGCGCGCGCCGCCATGTTCTCGTCGCTCGCCGACGAGACGCCCGAAGGCCGCAGCATCGTCGAACTGGCCCGCCGCGACGGGCTGGACACCACCGCCGTGGAGGGCGCGCGCTTCGTGCCCTTCACCGCGCAGACCCGCATGAGCGGCGTCGATTTGCCGGCCGAGCCCAACAGCCTGGACACCGACGACATCCTGCTGCGCAAGGGCGCGGTCGATGCGGTGCGCCGCCATGTGGAAGCGCTCGGCGGCAGCATGGCGCCCGAGGTGCTGCGCGCGGCCGAGGAAACCGCCCGCCGCGGCAGCACGCCGCTGGCCGTGGCCGAAGGCAACCGCGTGCTCGGCGTGGTCGAGCTCAAGGACATCGTCAAGACCGACATCAAGGAGCGCTTTGCCGAACTGCGCCGCATGGGCATCAAGACGGTGATGATCACCGGCGACAACAAGCTCACGGCGGCGGCCATCGCGGCCGAAGCCGGCGTGGACGACTTCCTGGCCGAAGCCACGCCCGAGGACAAGCTGGCGCTCATCCGCCAGTACCAGTCCGAAGGCCGCCTCGTGGCCATGACCGGCGACGGCACCAACGACGCCCCCGCGCTCGCGCAGGCCGACGTGGCCGTGGCCATGGGCAGCGGCACGCAGGCCGCCAAGGAGGCCGGCAACATGGTCGACCTGGACTCCAACCCGACCAAGCTGCTGGAAGTGGTGGAGACCGGCAAGGCGCTGCTCATGACGCGCGGCTCGCTCACCACCTTCTCCATTGCCAACGACGTGGCGAAGTACTTCGCCATCATTCCGGCGATCTTCGTGTCGACCTATCCGCAGCTGGGCGCGCTGAACGTGATGCGGCTGGCGAGCCCGTCCTCGGCCATCCTGAGCGCGGTGATCTTCAACGCGCTGGTCATCGTGTTCCTGATTCCGCTGGCACTGAAGGGCGTGCGCTACCGGCCCGTGGGCGCCGCGTCGCTGCTGCGCCGCAACCTGGCCATCTACGGCCTGGGCGGCTTGCTGGTGCCCTTCATCGGCATCAAGCTGATCGACTGGCTTCTTGTCGTCGTCCATCTCGTCTGAGGAGTTTTTCATCATGAACAACAACAGCGGCAACATCGCCCGCCCCGCGCTCGTGCTCTTCGTGCTGCTGAGCGCGCTCACCGGCCTGATCTACCCGATGGCCGTCACCGGCGCCGCCAAGGCGGTGTTCCCCGCGCAGGCGGCCGGCAGCCTGGTCGTGCTCGACGGCACCACGGTGGGCTCGAAGCTCATCGGCCAGAACTTCAGCGATCCGAAGCACTTCTGGGGCCGCCCGTCGGCCACCGCGCCGCAGCCCTACAACGGCGTGGCCTCCGGCGGCTCGAACCAGGGCCCGCTCAACCCGGCGCTGACCGATGCCGTGAAGGCGCGCGTCGAGGCGCTGCGCGCGGCCGACCCGGGCAACACCGCGCCGGTGCCGGTCGACCTGGTCACCGCATCGGCCAGCGGCCTCGACCCGGACATCAGCCCGGCCGCAGCGCGCTACCAGGCAGCGCGTGTCGCCCGCGTGCGCGGCATTCCGCTGGACCGCGTCAACACGCTGATCACCGACAACACGGAAGGCCCCAAGTGGGGCTTCCTGGGCGAGTCGCGCGTCAACGTGCTCGCGCTGAACATCGCGCTCGACGCTTTTGCAGGTTCCTTCAGTCCTTCGACTCCCCGTTGAGGAGAAACAAACCATGGCCTATGCCGCCTACCGAGAACACCCCGGCGTGCCGCGAACGCACGCACTCATGAGCAAGCCGAACAGCAAGCAGGGCACGGGGCCGTACTACGTGCTCGACGTCACCGTCTGCTGCGCCGACGCCCTGCGCGTGCGCCGCAGCATGGCCGGCTGCCCCGACGCGGGTGTGGTGCGCTGCGAGCCGCTGCTGCACGCCTGCAGCACGCAGGAAAGCGATGCGCCCTGCGTGCGCCTGATGATCCGCCTGCCGATCGGCAGCTACGCGGACGTGCTGCATCGCCTGATCGAATGCGTGCCTTCGGGCGAGATCGGCCGGCTCGTGAGCTGGCGCGATCACCTCGCGCGCTGCGGCCTCGGCCATGGTCACTGACCTGCTTCTTGCGCTGCTGGCGATGGCGGCGCTGTTCGTGCCGCTGGGCTTTGCCTGGTGGGTGCTCTCGCGCACCGCGCGGCGGCACGCGGACCGCCGCAAGGACCCTCCGATGCGATAACCTGCGCGGCACCCATGCTCGACGACCGCCCCGACCCCGACGCCCTGCTCGCGCAACTGCGCAGCGACGAAGCGCGCGCGCAGCGCGGCAAGCTGCGCATCTACTTCGGTGCCAGCGCTGGCGTCGGCAAGACCTGGGCCATGCTGAGCGCCGCGCAACGCGAACGCGCCGCCGGCCGCGACGTGCTCATCGGCGTGGTCGAGACCCACGGCCGCAGCGAGACCGCCGCGCTGCTCGCGGGGCTCGACGCGCTGCCGCTGCGCGAGCTGGCCTACCGCGGCCGCACCCTCGCCGAGTTCGACCTCGACGCCGCGCTGGCCCGCAAGCCAGCCGTGCTGCTGGTCGACGAACTGGCCCACACCAACGCCCCCGGCTCGCGCCATGCCAAGCGCTGGCAGGACGTGCAGGAGCTGCTGGCCGCCGGCATCGAGGTGTGGTCGGCGCTCAACGTGCAGCACCTGGAGAGCCTGAACGGCACGGTCGGCGCCATCACCGGCGTGCGGGTGCACGAGACCGTGCCCGACACCGTGCTCGACGAGGCCGACGAGGTGGTGCTGGTCGACGTCACGCCCGACGAACTGACGGCGCGGCTCGCTGCCGGCAAGGTCTACCTGCCGCGCCATGGCGAGAACGTGGCCGAGCGTGCGGCGCAGAACTTCTTCCGCAAGGGCAACCTCATCGCGCTGCGCGAGATCGCGCTGCGGCGCACCGCCGAACACGTGGAAGACGACGTGCGCGGCTGGCGCGTGGAGCAGTCGGGGCCGGGTGCCGGCGGGAACGGAAAAGGGCGCGGCCTGCAGGCCTGGAACACCTCGGGCGCGATCCTCGCCTGCGTCGGTCCGCACGAAGGCGCGGCGCAGACGGTGCGCACCGCGGCGCGGCTGGCGGGCCAGCTCAATGTGCGCTGGCATGCGGCGTATGTCGAGACGCCCCGCCTGCAAAGGCTGGCGGCCGCCGAGCGCGACCGCATCCTCGCCGTGCTCAAGCTGGCCGAGGAACTGGGGGCGGCCACGGCGGTGCTCACCGGCTCCGACGTGGCGGAGCAGCTCGCCGAACAGGCACGGCGCCTCAACTGCGCAACCCTGGTGCTCGGGCGCTCGGAGCCGGCCGCGGGCTGGCGCCGCTGGTGGCCCGCCGCCGCATCGCCCCCGCTATCGCGCGCGCTGGCGCAACGCGCGCCCACGCTCGACATCATGGAAGTCGCGCCTGCCGACAGCTCGCGCCGCCTGTCGCGCGCGCCGCTGGAAGGTGCGCGCATCGACAGCGACGACCACGAGAAAGCGCCCACCTACTGGCCGGCCTACGCATGGGCCACCGCCACCAGCATCGCGCTGACACTGGTGTGCACGCCGCTTGCCAGCGTGCTGGAGCTGTCGAACATCGTCATGCTGTTCCTGCTGGGCGTAGTGGGCGTGGCAATGCGTTTCGGGCGCGGGCCTTCGGCGCTGGCGGCGCTGCTCAACGTCGCGGCCTTCGACTATTTCTTCGTGCCGCCGCGCCTGTCCTTCGCGGTCAGCGACGTGCAGTACGTGCTGACCTTCGCCATCATGCTGGGCGTCGGCCTGCTGGTGGGGCAGCTGACGGCCGGCCTGCGCTTCGCAGCCGGTGTGTCGACCAGCCGCGAGCGGCGCGCTCGCTCGCTGTTCGAGCTGACGCGGGAGCTGTCCGCCGCGCTCGAAAGCTCGCAGGTGGTCACGCTCGGTACGGCCGCGGTGCAGGGGCACTTCGGCGGCCATGCGATGGTGCTGGTGACCGACGCGGCCGACCAGCTCGTGCTGCCGGCCAACGCACCCGAAGGCTTCGATCCGCAGGTGGCCGACTGGGCCTTCCGCCACGGCCAGCCGGCCGGCCTGGCGACCGCCACGCTGGCCGCGCAGCCCTGGCACTACGTGCCGCTGCGCGCGCCGATGCGCGTGCGCGGCGTGCTGGCGCTGTCGCCCGCGCAGCCGCGCTGGCTGCTCATTCCCGAGCAGGCGCAGCAGCTCGACACGCTGGCGCGGCAGATCGCCATCGCGCTGGAGCGGGTGCACTACGTCGAGGTGGCGCAGCAGGCAGTGGTCGAGATGGAGTCGGAGCGGCTGCGCAACGCGCTGCTCGGCGCCATCTCGCACGACGTGCGCACCCCGCTCACCGCGCTGATCGCGCTGGCCGAATCGCTGCAGACCCTGCCGCCCGAGGAGCGCGACAACGCCGCGCGCGCCATCGTCGCGCAGGCGCACGAGCTGCATGCGCTGGTCAACAACCTGCTCGACATGGCGCGGCTCGAAAGCGGCATCGCCGGCGGCGCGGTCAACCTGCGGCGCGACTGGCAGTCGGTGGAAGAGGTGGTGGGCTCGGCCATCCGCGCGGCGCGCACCTCGCTGGGCGACACCGTCGTGCACACCGCGCTCGGCGCCGGGCTGCCGCTGGTCGAGTTCGACGCGGTGCTGATCGAGCGCGTGCTCGTCAACCTGCTGGAGAACGCCACCAAGTACGGCGCGCCGCCCATCGAAGTCGGCGCGCGGGCCGAGCCCGGCACGCTGGTGCTCACCGTGCGCGACCACGGCCCTGGCCTGCCCGCCGCGCTGCTCGGCCACGAGCAGAAGCTGTTCGACAAGTTCACGCGCGGCGAGGCCGAATCGGCGACGCCGGGCGTGGGCCTGGGCCTGGCAATCTGCAAGGCGGTGGTGAGCGCGCACGGAGGCGAGATCACCGCGTCGAATGCGCGCGGCGGCGGTGCAGAATTCACGGTCACGCTGCCGCGCCGCGAGCCGCCCGAATCCGCCGAAGCACAACTCTGAACCCATGCCAGCCCCCACCGCCATCGTGATCGAAGACGAACCGCAGATACGCAGGTTCGTGCGCGGCGCGCTCGAGGCCGAAGGCTGGCTGGTGCACGAGGCCGGCACCCTGCGCGACGGCCTGGCGGCGGCCGGCACGCGGCAGCCCGACCTGCTGGTGCTCGACCTCGGCCTGCCCGACGGCGACGGCGTCTCGCTGATCCGCGACGTGCGCGGCTGGTCGGCTGTGCCGATCATCGTGCTGTCGGCGCGCACCGACGAGGCCGACAAGATCGCCGCCCTCGATGCCGGCGCCGACGACTACCTGACCAAGCCCTTCGGCACCGGCGAACTGCTGGCGCGCGTGCGTGCCAACCTCAGGCGCCCCCGCGCCGCGGGCGGCGGCAATGACGAACCGGCCGAGGCGCTGTTCCGCTTCGGCGAGATCGAGTTCGACCGCGCGGCGCGGCTCGTGCGGCGGGCCGGCGCTGAAGTACACCTGACGCCCACCGAATACCGGCTGCTGTCGGTTCTGGTCGCAAACGCAGGCCGCGTGCTGACGCAGCGCCAACTGCTGCGCGAAGTGTGGGGACCGTCGCACACCGACCAGAGCCACTACCTGCGCATCTACATGGGGCACCTGCGGCAGAAGCTCGAGGCCGATCCCGCGCAGCCCCGGCATTTGCTGACGGAGACGGCTGTGGGGTATCGGCTGGTGGTCTAAGTTTTTGGTGCACTGCGTTGGCTGCTGCCCGCTAGAGGGCTGTGGTGAGGGCAGCCGGCATCAACCTCCCGGCAGAGCCCGGTACGCGCCGTACCGTGTACCGGGCGCTTTACCCGGAGACCACGATCACTTGTTCGGATTCAGCAGGAACTTCTCACCAGTAGCCTGCTTGCCATAAACCCCGATCGCATCGAGCTGCAGCATCTCCACCAGCGAAACCTCGCGCGTGTACTTGCTGGCGAAGGTGGTCTTCAGCTCCGCCACGACACGGGCCTTCAAACGCTGCGTACCGGCATCGCCGAGCTTGCCGAGGAACGGAAACAGCAGCCACCCGCCCATGCCCCACGCCATGCCGAAGTTGCGCACGAATTCGGTGGGAGAGCGATCAAGGCCGCCGTAGATGTAGACCTGCTTGTGCGTGGTCGAGCCGTAGCGGCTGTATTCCTTGGCGGTGCGGTTCAGTGCCGCTTCCATGCAGCCGAGGATCTGCCCGGCGAGCTTGCCGCCGCCGGTGGCGTCGAAGGCCAGCGTGGCGCCGGTCTCTACCAGCGCCTGCGTCAGGTCTTCGAGGAAGGTGGGCGAGGTGGCGTTGCAGACGTACTTCGCGCCCAGGCCGCGCAGCAGGTCTTCCTGCTCCTGCTTGCGCACGATGTTGACGAGCGCGATGCCGTCCTTCTGGCAGATCTTGTTGAGCATCTGGCCCAGGTTGGACGCGGCGGCCGTGTGCACCAGCGCCTTGTGGCCCTCCATGCGCATGGTCTCGACCATGCTGAGCGAGGTGAGCGGGTTGACGAAGCAGGATGCGCCTTCGGTCGGCGTGGTGCCGTCCGGCAGTTCCAGGCACTGGGCGGCGGCGAGGCAGCGGTACTGCGAGTACATCGCGCCGCCGATGGCCGCCACGGTCTTGCCGAGCAGCGCCTGCGCGGCCGGCGACGATCCGGCCTTGACCACCACGCCCGCACCTTCGTTGCCCACCGGCATCGACTGGTCGAGCCGCGCCGCCATCGCGGGAAGCACGCGCTCGGGCACGGTGGCGGTGACGACCGGGCGCTCGGGCGTGCCCGAGGCCTTGGCGGTGCTCATGTCGGCCGCGCCGAACAGCAGGCCCAGGTCCGACGGGTTCAGGGGCGACGCCTCGACGCGGATCACCACTTCGTGGGCCTGCGGTTCGGGGATCGGGTCGTCGTGCAGAGAGAGTTCGAGTTCGCCGTTCGCGCGAACGAGGGAGCGGATTTGGAGTGCCATGGAAGAGCCCTTCGTGAAGCTTCGCAGATGGCCATCGGCCACGGGGCGGCCAGTATAGGAGCGGGGTACGGAAGCCGCTGGCGCCTTCAGGACACCACGGGGATCACGGGGGCATGCGCCAGCGCGTGGCACATCTTCGCGGGGTCGAGCCGCTCGATGTAGCGCGGGATGTTGCGCCACAGCGTGTGGTAGCCGTAGCCGCCTCGCAGCATCTCGTGGCGCGCGCTGTCCTTGTCCCAGTCCTGCACGGCCATGCGGTAGACCGCGGCGATCACGCCGGTGCGGTCGGCGCCGTGCATGCAGTGGATCAGCACCGGCCCCTGCTTCTCCGCCTCGCGGATGGCGAGCAGCGCGCGCAGCACCTTGGCGTCGTCGATGGACCAGGTGTTGATCGGCACGCGCACCAGCCGCATGCCGGTGCCGGCGAACACCTTCTTGTCGTCGTTGAACGAGCGCAGGCTCACCACCGTGCGAATACCGAGCGCCTGCAGCGCGGCCATGTTGGCGCGCCGGGGCTGCGCGCTGCGGTACAGCGTGGGCGTGATGCGGTGCAGGTTCTCGACGTGCAGTTCGTCGAGCGGGTCGGCCCAGTGGCCGGGGCGCGTTTCGTCGTCGCCGCCAGCCGCGCTCATGGCTTGCGCTTCCAGTGGCGAACCGAGAGGATCAGCAGCGCCACCGCGAGGCCGCCCCAGTAGTCCACCGGCGCGCCCCACAGCCAGTGCTTGTGCCAGAACGCGTCGACCGGGTTGAAGCGCGCCCAGCCGAAGGCCGGGTTGATGATGAACCACAGGAAGTCCTCGCAGACCCAGAACACGATCAGCCCCGCCACCGCGAGCCCGACGTTGCGCCATGTCCAGCGGCCGTTGAAGGCCAGCGGCGAGAAGAACACCAGCGCCATGAACGTGAACACCCATGCGTGGTAGCCCGTCATCGCGCGGCCGCCCCAGAAGATGTCGAGCCAGATGCTGTTCTCGATGCGCCAGGTCGGCAGCGACGTCGCCCAGCCGGCGCCGCCTTCGATCTGGATCTCGGCGTTGGCGAAGAAGAAGGCCATGACGGCCACCCAGGCGAGATAGCCGAGCGTGCGGCCCACGCCGGTCTTTTCGGTGTCGCGGTTCATGCCGCGCTATCCGACAGAACGTGTTGCAGCACCGCGCGCGCGGCCTGCGGCTTGCCCAGCGCGCGGCTGCGGGCGGCCATGTTCGCGAGCTTGGCGGTGTCGGCCATCAGGCGCGCCACTTTGTAGTCGAGGCCGATGGCGTCGTAGGCCAGCCACGCGGCGCCTTCTTCCATCAGGAAGCCGGCGTTGTGTTCTTCCTGCCCGGGGATGGGCGAGATCAGCAGCATCGGCTTGCCCAGCGCCAGGCATTCCGACACCGTGAGACCGCCCGGCTTGGTGACGACGAGGTCGGACGCGGCCATCATCTTGTGCATTTCGTTGGTGAAGCCGATGGCGACCACGCGCCCCGGGTAGCGCCTGGCCAGCGCCTCCAGCTTGCCGTATGCCTCCACGTTGCGGCCCGCCACGGCAATGACCTGGAAGCTGCCTTCGCCGCCGAGGCCGAGCACGCGCTCGACCATGCTCGGCAGGTCGCCCACGCCCGCGCCGCCCGAGGCCATCAGCAGCACCGGCCGCGAAGGATCGAGGCCCAGTTCTGTTGCACAGGCGTTGCGCGCGAGCGCCGGTGCGTCGGGCTCGGAGAACGCCGGCATCACGGGGATGCCTGTGACGTGGATGCGGTCCGCCGGAATGCCGCGCGCCCGCAGGCGGAACGCCACTTCTTCCGTGGCGGCCAGGTAGCCGGCCATGCCCGGCACGAGCCACATGTTGTGCAGGTCGTAGTCGGTGATCTGCAGCCACACGGGGTAGTCGATGCGGCCGCGGTTGCGCTCGCGCATCAGCAGTTCCGCGGGCAGGAAGTGCGTACAGATCACGGCGTCGGGCTGCTCGCGGCGGATTTCCTTCACGAGGGCGCCGGTGCTCAGCCGCTCGATGCCGCGGCGCAGGCGTTGCGAGGGCGCGTGGTGCGGCGTGGTGTCGGTGCGCTGGTGCAGGTACGACCACAGCTCGGGGGCCCGGTTCACGAGCTGGATGTACCAGTCGGTGTAGACCTTTCGAAAGCCGCCGGCCACATGGGCCATCGCATCGATGTGGACCGCCGTGCAGGGCGGGGCGAGGGTCTGGGCGGTGGCGGCAAGCGCCTGTGCTGCACGCACGTGGCCGTTGCCGGCGCTCACGCTGAGGATCAGGAGTTTGGTCATGAAATCCGGGAGTTGGGCGGATTATGGCGATGCTGTGTGGCGGTGCTTTTTGGGGCCGTCGTTTGACGCCGTCATTCAGTGCGCGCTCACGCCGACGGGGTACCTTGCTCCGCGAATGTCCCCCGGCCTGCGGCCTCCTCCTTTTACCGGGACTTCTCACCCAGTCAAGGCTGTTTTCTTGCCAGGCTGTATTGCCTGCCGTGTGATGAGGACCAAGCTGCAACGAAACGAGGAACAGACTGCACATCTACCGTCGGTCTTGTTGCACCGGCTCGTGGCCGTGCGGACCCAGATACGAACCGCTCAGCGGGGCTCCATTCATTTCTCGTGATGCCCACTGCAATTGGCGCCACCAAGGAGGAGTCGAGCTTGCCCGCTGCCGGTCTGACCTGTTCATTGCATCTTCGAACTCACGTCTGGCAAGCAGATAAACAACCGAGCTTGTTCAAGTGGATCGCGCTACGTGGCAATGACCGCGGCGATGGCGCCTGGCGGCTTGGTGCTCACGTGGTGTGCATCGAAGGCCCGGCCCCTTGCGAACACGGCCCACAGGATGCGCGCGTTCTTGTTGGCCAGCGCCACCACCGCCGTCTGCCAGCCCGATCTCTCGCGCAGCGCCTGTGCCCAGCGCGAGATCGGGTCCTGTCGTCTGTGCGCTGTCAGCACCACCGATTTGGCCCCCTGGATGAGCAACGTGCGCAGGTACGAGTCGCCTCGCTTGGTGATGCGCCCCAGGTTGTTCTTGCCGCCGCTGGAGTTCTGCCGGGGCGTCAGGCCCAGCCAGGCGCCGAACTGCGCACCATTCTTGAATTGCTTGAAGTCGACCACGGTGGCCACCACAGCGGATGCGGTGACCGGCCCCACGCCCATCAACTGCTCAGCCTGACGCACCTGCTCGCTGGCCTTGCCGTGCGCGGCGATGCGCTCGTCGCACCATTGCATATGCGCATCGAGTTCCTGCCACTGTGCATAGGCGCGCTGCAGCGCCAGCCGGGCCAGGCCACCCAGTTCGTTACTGGCGTCTTCGATCGCGTCGGGCAGCGCCCGGCGCAGCGCCTCGGGGCTTTGGGAGAACACCACCCCGAACTCCGCCAGCAGACCCCGAACGCGGTTGATGCAGGCGGTGCGCTGTGCCTTGAAGCCCTCGCGCAGGCGGTGGATGCAAAGCATGCTCTGCTGCTCGACGCTCTTGATGGGCACGAAGTGCATGTGCGGGCGCGAGGCGGCCTCGCAGATGGCGGCGGCATCGTTGGCGTCGTTCTTGCCGCTCCTGCCCTGCGGCCGATAGGGCAGGACATGTTGCGCAGCGATGATGCGCGCATCCAACCCCAGGGCGAGCAGCTTGCGTCCCCAGTGATGGGCGCTGGAGCTGGCCTCCATGGCGACCAGGCAGCCCGCGGGAAGTTGCACGCACCAGGCCAGGAATTTGTCGCGTCTCAATGCGCGCCCGCTCACGCGCAGCCCAGCGCCGTTCACCGCGTAGACCTGGATCACGCTCTTTGCCAGATCGACGCCAACTCGGGTAATCTCGTTCATGGGGCTTCTCCTTCAAAAGGTTTCAGATTGACTTCGCAAATCAATCTTGGCACTCGATGCCGTGACCGTGAAGCGAGAAGTCCCTTCGCATTCATTTCGCTGCGCAAGGCACCCCGCCGTCGTGAGCGTTCAGAGCACTGGTTGATCGGCCAGCACGAGAGCCGCGCTCGTTGTGCGCAGGGCACCGGGTGCTCCCCGCAGCGAAATAAAGGAGGAGCCCGAAGGGCGGGGGACATTCGCGGAGGGGAGTACCCGGTGGCCTGTGCACCCGCCCTGAATGAATGAACCCCGAGTCTTGCCCGTCAGAGAGGCGCCCGCGAAGTAATGAACTGATTCACCCCCGCAGCAGCCCGCTCGCGAACAGCATCGAAAGTGGTGCTCTCCACGATGCGCCCGTTCTCGAACACCGTCTGCAGCAAGTCGGCCTGGCCCGCCGCCAGCGTCTCTTCACGCACAGTGCTTTCGACGCCGTTCGCATCGCGTACCAGCGCAAGACGCCCCTTCTTCGAAGCCTTGCCCATGTCCCCCACGGGCGACTTGTACACGTCGCGCCACTCGCCGTTCACCTGCATCGCCGAGCACTTCATCGCCCACTGCATCGTGTCGCGGTTGACCTGCTGCAACAACCCGCCGCCCATGCCGAAGGAGATGTTCTCCGTCGAAAAACCGTTGTGGAAAAAGTTCGACAGGCACAGCCGCAGCGAATCGAGATTCACGCCGTCGCCCTGGATGATGCGCACGTTGTTCAGCACACGGAAGCCCTTGGCGTTGGTCGTCGTGCCGAAGCGCTCGGCCAGGATCTGCGCCACCTTCAGCGTGGTTTCCGCCGGGTCGCCCGAATCCGGCCGCACCACCAGCGTCGCGCCCGAGGCCACCACCTTCGCCTTCAGCTCGTCGCCCCAGATGCGCGCGCAGGCATTGAAGATGTCGTAGCTGTCGCTCACCACCGCAAAAGTGGCGCCGGGCTTGCCGAACTGGTCGACCATGTTGCTGTACGCATCGGCTTCATGATCGCGGCCCCAGCCCGTGATGGTGCTGTGCTCCGCCGCCGGAATCGAAAAGCCCGCCACGTCGCAGTCGTAGTACCGGCGCGCCGCCACCAGCGCGGCCAGCGTGTCGGTGCCCATGAAGTTCACCAGGTGCGCCATGCCGCCGAGCGCGGCCGATTCGAGGCTCGACACGCCGCGCGCGCCGAAGTCGTGCAGCCTGAAGGCGATCTGCCCTTGCGGGTCGTCGCAGGTCGCTTCCAGGTAGCGCAGCAGCGTGGTGCGCGCTGCTGCCGACAGCGTGGCGACCGTGGTGGGATACCAGATAGCGCGCAGCAGCTCGGTCTCGAGAAAGCTCGTGACCCAGAAGAACTCGGGATCGGTGTTCTCGATGGTCGCTAGCACGTTGTGCACCGGCGTCACGCTGCCTTCGGGCACGGCGCGGATGCGCACCGGCATCAGCCCGCCGTGCTTCTCGATCAGCCGCAGCCAGCCTTCGCGGTTGAAGGGCTCGCCGTGCGCGGCCATGAGCAGGGTGGCTTCTTCCACGTCGTCGCGCGTCACCGGCGTCTGCAGGTATTCGCGCAGGTAAGCCTGCAGCCCGAAGAACAGCGAGTGGCTGAAGATGCCGCCGCGCGACTCGATGTAGCTGTATACCGTCTGCGTGCCGGGCGGGTACTGCATCCAGTGCGACACCTTGTAGGAGTCGGTGCGAAGCAGCAGGTTGTTGCCCAGGGGCGAGGAGGTGAGATTGCGGTTCATGTGAAAGCTCCTTTCACTGTGGCACCCGTCAACCGGGTGCCGTTCTTGCTGACAAAGCCTGGTCGTTCAGTTCTTGCCCAGGCCACCCAAAAAATGATTCGCGATGAAGAAGTGGTCTTCGTAGATGCGGTCCTGCATGTCGAGGAACTCGGCGATCGGCACCCAGCGCACTTCGGCCGCGTCGTCGTCCGCGCGCACTTCCGAAAGGCCTGCCCACTGGTTGTGCGCCAGTTCGAAGAAGAAGCCGTGCGTGATGGTGCGCCCGCGCTGCGAGCGGTCGGGCGCGTCGAACACATGGCTGGCCTTCATGCTGCCGTTGAGCACTGGCACGGGCACCTTGAGCCGGGTTTCTTCCTTCAGCTCGCGGATGGCCGCGTCCTGCAGCCGCTCCTGCTGGCCGACGAAGCCGCCGGGCAGCGCCCAAGTGCCCTTGCCTGGATGGAACTTGCGCTGCACCAGCAGGATGTGGCCGGCCTCGACCACGACGGCGTCGACCGTGGTGTAGATGGGTGGAAACTCGCTGCCTGCGTAGCGGTACTTGTCGCGGTAGTCGAGCAGGAAGGCGCGCTCTTCGCTGAGCTCGGCGTAGTCGGCGGTGCGGGTGAACTGGTCGAGGAACGCGGCCGTGCCGTCGGGCAGGCCGGCGCGTGCGAGCTGCCCGCGGTTCTCGGGGTCGAAGTAGAGGCTGCGCACGTCGGTGGCGTTGAGGCTCTCCACGCTGTTCTGCCCGACGAACTCCCAGTGCGGGAACATCTTCAGGTAGTAGCTCGATGCGTCCTTCAGGTGCCCCACCAGTGCCACCTTGGCCTTGGCCGGTGCATGGCCGTCCTGCGCGATGAGCCGCTCGACCGCCGACTGGATCGACGCGATCCAGATCTGGTCGTTGTAGGGCGAGTCGCCCACGCCGACCACGCTCACGCGCATCTGGTCGCTGCTGCGCAGGCAGGCGCGCACCATGCGTTCGCGTTCGTCGAAGGTAAAGGGGTTCTTGACGCTTCGCGGCTGCCGGTCGGAGCCGACCACCACGATGACCCGATCGGCGGCGCGCGAGGCCTCTTCGATGAGTCGTTGATGTCCGAAATGAACGGGCTGGAAGCGCCCGATGACGATGGCGTATTGGTACTTGCGTGTGCTCACTTGGGAATCCCCCAAAAAGGGCGCGATCAGCTCGCGCTTGCGTTCAGGATAGCATCGGTGCCGCACATTGATCAAGCCTTCCGATGACCGAGCCCTCTTCTCCCCCCGCCGATGCCGTGCGCCTGAACAAGCGCATGGCCGAACTGAAAATGTGCTCGCGCCGCGAGGCCGACGAATGGATCGCCAACGGCTGGGTGAAGGTCAACGGCAAGCCGGCCGAGATGGGCGTGAAGGTCACGCCCTCCGACCGCATCGAGATCGACAAGGCCGCCAGGGGCCAGCAGGCGAACCAGGTCACCATCCTCATCAACAAGCCCATCGGCTACGTGAGCGGGCAGGCCGAGGACGGCCATGAACCGGCGGTCACGCTGTTCACGCCGCAGAACCGCTGGGCCGAAGACAACGCGCGCTTCTTCTTCAGCCCGCAGCAGCTGCGCGGCCTGGCGCCGTGCGGCCGGCTCGACATCGACTCCATCGGCCTGCTGGTCATGACGCAGGACGGCCGCATCGCGCGCCAGCTCATCGGCGAAGACTCGGTGATGGAAAAGGAATACCTGGTTCGCGTGGCCTACCACGGCCTGGGCCAGCCCGCGCCCACCGGCCAGCTGGTGCGCATGAACGACGACGACCCCGTCACCACCAACGTGCAGGCGGTGTTTCCGCCGGCCATGCTCGCGAAGCTGCGCCACGGCCTGAGCCTCGACGGCCAGGCGCTGAAGCCGGCGCGGGTCGAATGGCAGAACCCGGAGCAGCTGCGCTTCGTGCTCACCGAAGGCAAGAAGCGGCAGATCCGCCGCATGTGCGAGCTGGTCGGCCTGAAGGTGGTGGGGCTGAAGCGTGTGCGCATCGGCAAGGTCATGCTGGGCAACCTGCCGGTGGGGCAATGGCGATACCTGGCGCCGCACGAGAAGTTCTGAGCCTGCGCGCGCTGAACCGCGCCACGCTGGCGCGGCAGATGCTGCTGCAGCGGCGCAGCCTCACGGCGGCGCAGGCCGTCGAGCGGCTGGCCGGGCTGCAGGCGCAGGCGCCCAACCCGCCCTACATCGGCCTCTGGAGCCGGCTCGAAGGCTTCCGGCGCGAGCAGTTGACCGACGCATTGCACAAGCGCCGCATCGTGCGCATGTCGACCCTGCGCGGGACGCTGCACCTGATGAGCGCGCGCGACGCGCTGGCATGGCGCCCGCTGCTGGAGCCGGTGCATCAGCGCGGCCTGCAGGGCAGCAATCACAAGAAGGCGCTCGACGGCATCGACCGCGCGGCGGTGGTCGAGGCCGCACGCACGCTGCTCGCCGAGCGTCCGCGCACCGGTGCCGAACTCGGGCAGGCCCTCGGCCTGCGCTGGACCGGCCGCGAGAGCGCCTCGCTCGCCGCGCTGATCCGCAACAGCCTGCCGCTCGCGCACTTGCCGCCGGCGGGCACCTGGAACTCGCACCAGAGCGCGCTGCTGCAGCCCCTTGGCGACTGGCTCGGGGATGCGGCGGCCGATGCCACCCCCGCCACCCAGGACGACCTGCTGCTGCGCTACCTCGCCGCCTTCGGTCCCGCCACGCTGGCCGATGCCGGCGCATGGTCGGGCCTCACCGGCTGGAAGGCCGCGGCCGAGCGCCTGCGGCCCCGGCTGCGCGTGTTCATGGGCGAAGACGGCCAGGAGCTCTTCGACCTGCCCCGCGCGCCGCGGCCCGACCCCGACACGCCCGCGCCGCCGCGCCTCGTGGCCGAGTGGGACAACCTGTTGCTCTCGCATGCCGACCGCGCCCGCGTGCTGAGCGAGGCGCACCGTGCCCGCGTGTTCACCGCCAACGGCATCGTGCGCGGCACGGTGCTGCTCGACGGCTTCGTGGCGGGTGTCTGGAAGATCGAGCGCGAGAAGAAGAACATTGCCGCCGTGCTGCTGGAGCCCTTCGCACGCTGGTCGAAGGCCGACCGCGCTGCAGTGGAGAAAGAGGCCCTCGACCTGCTGGCCTTCGCCTCGGACGGCGAGGGCGAGCGCCACGCCGTGCGCATGGCCTGAGCGTTGCCGCGGCGCCATTGCCTCCGCCATTGCCTGCGCGATTGCCCCCGCGATGCACCCGCCGCCTAAGCCGCGTCTAAGTATTCACACCTACTCTGCGCCCCGGCGCAGGCTCTTCCGATCATCCCGGTCGCGTGCTACCTTGCGGCCGAAGGAGTCGCCGCAATGCGCGTTCTGCTGGTGGAAGATGACGAGATGATCGGGCGCAGCCTCAAGCAGGCGCTCGAGGGTGCGGGCTGGTCCGCGGATTGGGTGCGCGACGGCGAGCTTGCCCAGAGCGCGCTGGGCGACGGCGGCTACACCTGCGTGCTGCTCGACCTCGGCCTGCCCAAGCAGGACGGCACCGAGGTGCTGCGCCGCGCCCGCGAACGCGGCGACGCCACGCCGGTGCTGGTGCTCACCGCCCGCGACGGCCTCGACGACCGCATCCACAGCCTCGACCTCGGCGCCGACGACTACCTGCTCAAGCCCTTCGAATTCCGCGAACTGCTCGCACGCATGCGTGCCATCGTGCGGCGGCGCGACGGTGCCGCGCATTCGCTGGTCGGCAGCGGCATGCTGCAGCTGGACCTCACCACGCGCGAGGTGCTGGTCAACGGCGAGCGCGAGGCGCTCACCGCGCGCGAGTTCGCGCTGCTGCACGCCCTGCTGGAGCGCCCCGGTGCCATCCTCTCGCGCGAACAACTCGAGAACCGCATCTACGGCTGGGGCGAAGAGGTCACCAGCAATGCGATCGACGTGCTGATCCACGGCATGCGCCGCAAGCTTGGCGCCGACTCTATCCGCAACGTCCGCGGCCTGGGTTGGCGAGTGGTCGCATGACCAGGCTCGCCCCCAGGCTCGGCGCACTTCGTGTTGTTGCGGCGTTTCGCGAACCGGCCGTTGGTCCATGACCGGCGGTGACCGTAGCGGCGGCCGCTGGTGGCGGCCGCATTCGCTGCGCACGCAGCTGCTGCTGTGGCTCATCACGCTGCACCTGGGTGCCGCGGTGCTGACTGCGTGGTTCTCTTTCGTGGCCTACGGCAACCTCGTGCACAACGCGCTGGACGACCAGATGCGCCTCGTGGCCGAGTCGTATGCGGGCAGCGACCCGCTCAAGGTCCCGCGCCCGATGGACGGCGAGGCGGCGTTCTCGCGCGGTGCCTTCATCGTGCAGATATGGAGCCCCGACGGCCACACGCTGCGCGCCAGTTCGTGGCCGGTGCTCGCGGTGCCGCTGCAGTCGCGCGCGGGCTTCAGCGACGTGAGCACGGGCACGCATGCGCAGTCGAGCTGGCGCGTGTTCACCGCCGAGCCCGGCGCGCGCGCCGACCAGCCGCGCGTGCAGGTGCTGCAGAACGAGGACTACCGCCGCCGCCGTGCCCTGCGCCGCGCATTGCTCGAAGGCCTGCCGATCACGCTGCTGCTGCCGCTGGCGCTGCTGATCCTGTGGATCATCGTGTCGGCCGCCTCGCGCTCGCTGCGCGCGGTGGCGCGCGACGTGGCCTCGCAGGACGAACGCAGCCCCACCGAGCTGTCGCTGTCGCGCGTGCCCGAAGAGATCGCACCGCTGGTGGGCGCCTTCAACAACCTGCTGTCGCGCGTGCGCAGCGCCTTCGCCACGCAGCGCCGCTTCGTGCAGGATGCGGCCCATGAGCTGCGCACGCCGATGGCCGCCATCGGCCTGCAGATCGAGAACCTGCGCGCGCACGTGCCGGCCGGAGAGGCGACCGAGCGCTTCAACCAGCTCGAAGCCGGCGTCACGCGCGCGCAGCACCTGATCGAGCAGCTGCTCAACCTGTCGCGTCAGGACGCGCCGCAGCGCAGCACCGCCGGCGAGCGTGTCGACATCGAAGTGCTGCTGCGCGAAAGCGTGAGCCAGCTCATGGTGCTGGCCGATGCACGGCGCGTGGACATCGGCTTCGAGGGCGGCATCGCGGCAGTGGTGGTTGCGCCCGCGGCCGAACTGCGCAGCGTGTTCGACAACCTGATCGACAACGCGCTGCGCTATGCGCCCGAAGGCGGCGTGGTCGACGTGAAGCTGCACCAGTTCGGCGGCCATGCGGTGGTCGACGTGCTCGACAACGGCCCCGGCATTCCGAAGGCCGTGATGGGCCGCGTGTTCGATCGCTTCTTTCGCGTGCCGGGCGCGGCGGCGGGCGGCAGCGGCCTGGGGCTGGCCATCGCACGCACGGCGGCGGAGCGGCACGGCTTGCGCATCGAGCTGCACAACCGCGACGACGGACCGGGATTGATGGCGCGCGTGCATCTGCCGCCGTCTCCGGCAGCGGCGCTTTCTTGATGAGTGCCAAAGGCCGAGGCGTGGCGCGGCCACTCACCGGCGCCTAACTCTTCGCTCACCTTCACCTCAGTCTGCGTGCCTAGAGTGCACTCAGGTCCTGCCACGCGCAGTTCGCGTGATGGCACGAGGCCGGAGACAACATGCCCTCAGGAGAACACACCATGCGTACATCCCTCAAGCTTCTCGCCGTCGGTTCTTTCGCTGCCCTCGCGGCGCTCGGCACTGTCGCTGCATCGGCCGAAACCACCGATGGTTCGGACTTCCATCCGCTGCAGATGAACTCGCCCACGAACCCCGATGTGCAGGCCGGCGCGATGGCTGCGGCCCGTCCGAGCGGCACCGAGCCCATTGGCCAGTCGACCAGCGCACCCGCGATGAGTTCGACGATGCCGGTGTCCGACATCCAGGCCGGCGCCTATGCGGCGTCGCATCCGACCGGCACCGAGCCGATCGGGCAATCGACTTCGCTGCCGATGGTGAAGTCGGGCAGCGGCAGCTGAGTGCCGCCGCCGGTTGCAACGGCGACTGTGTTCAGTCGTCGTTGCTGCTGAGCAGCGCGCGGTAGATCACCGCGCCGATGATGGCGCCCGCGATGGGCGCCACCCAGAACAACCACAGCTCCGACACCGCATAGGACGGCCCGAACAAGGCCGGGCCTGTGCTGCGTGCGGGGTTCACCGAAGTGTTGGTCACCGGGATCGACACCAGGTGGATCAGCGTGAGGCACAGGCCGATGGCCAGCCCCGCGAAGCCGCCGGCCGCGCGCTTGGCGGTGGCACCGAGGATCACGATCAGGAACACCGCGGTCATCACCACTTCGCAGATCAGCGCGGCGGTCATGCCGTACTTGCCGGGCGAGTGTTCGCCATAGCCGTTGGTGGCGAAGCCGCCGATGTCCGCGCCCGGCTTGCCGGTGGCGATGAGATAAAGAACGCCCGCCGCCGCGATGGCGCCGAGCACCTGCGCCACGATGTAGCCCGCGAGCTGCGAGGCCTTGAAGCGGCCCGCCGCCGCAAGGCCGATGGACACCGCCGGATTGAAGTGCCCGCCCGAGATCGGGCCCAGCGCATAGGCCCCGGTCACCACCGTGAGGCCGAAGGCCAGCGCGACCCCGTGAAAGCCGATGCCGGTACCTGGAAAGGCCGCCGCGAGCACTGCGCTTCCGCAGCCTCCGAGCGTGAGCCAGAAAGTACCAATGAACTCGGCAGACCACTTTTTGTAGGTACTGTGTTCCATGACGCTCCATCCTGAAGTTGAGGGATTGCGCCCGGCCCACGGCCTTGCGCGGGGCGGATTCTAGGAACGGCAAGGACGGTAGCGCAGCATGTCTTTCGGCCTATCGGAACCTGTTCACGTTCGTTGCAGCTTTGTGCATTTGCGCCCAGGCGAACACCAGGTCTTCCGATGCGCGCAAGCTGGCCGCACGCTGAAAACCCCTGCACCGCCGTGCGACGCGGGCGCTATCCTGCGGCTTCCAGCCATCGAACAACGAGGAGACACGCCGTATGCGTCCATTCGCCATTCCACAGACCGCAGCCGCCGCCGCATGCACGGCCCTCGTGGCCACGGCGGCGCTGCTGGGCGCATCGAACGCGGCCGCGCAGGGCACCGTCAACGCGCTGTGCAGCACCGACGCAGGCTGGTGCGAGGCCGCCGCCGCAGCCTTCACGCGCGAGACCGGCATCAAGGTGCTGCAGGCCCACAAGGGCACCGGCGAAATCGGTGCGCAGCTGCGCGCGGAAGCGGCCAACCCCAAGACCGACATCTGGTGGGGCGGCACGGGCGATCCGTTCCTGCAGGCGGCCGAGCAGGGCCTGCTGGAGCCTTACCGGCCGGCCTACATCGACGACCTGTACGACTGGTCGGTGCGCCAGTACGCGATGTCGCAGAACATGGTGGGCGGCTTCTACACCAGCGCCATCGGCTTCGGCTTCAACACCGAACTGCTGAAGAAAAGGAAGCTGCACGAGCCCAGGTGCTGGGCCGACCTGATCAAGCCCGAATACAAGGGCGAGATAGAGATATCGCACCCCGCCTCCAGCGGCACGGCCTACACCATCATCGCGGGCCTGGTGCAGCAGATGGGCGAGGACGAGGCCTTCGAGTACCTCAGGAAGCTGCACCGCAACGTGACCAGCTACACCCGCAGCGGCCAGGCGCAGGCGCCCAACGTGGCCAAGGGCGAAGTGGCCATCGGCGTGAGCTTCATCTTCGGCTTCGAGCGCTGGCGCTACGACAAATTTCCCGTGAAGACCGCCGCGCCCTGCGAGGGCACCGGCTACGAGATCGGCGGCATCGCCCTGGTGAAGGGCGCGCGCAACAAGGAGAACGCCAAGCGCTACTACGACTGGCTCATGAGCCCCGCGGGCCAGTCCATCGGCGGCAAATCAGGCAGCCTGCAGTCGCCGGCCAACAAGACCTTCAAGCCCGACCCGCGCATCCCGTCGATGGCCGACGTGAAGCTCATCAAGTACGACTTCGAGAAATACGGCAAGGCGGCCGAGCGCAAGCGGCTGATCGACCGCTGGACCCGGGAAGTCGAGTCTCAACCGAAGTGACAAGGAAGGAGCCGGATTCTTCCGGCGAACACCGCGGAACCGGCTTTGCCGGGCCGCAGGTGTTGCCCCCGGCAGGGGGTTGGCGAAGCGACACGAAGTGCGCGAAGCCTGGGGGCGAGCCTATGAACACGCCTTGTTGTGGGAGGCGTGCATGCCCTTGGCTTTTGCATCGGCCTCGCTCAGGTACTCGCCCTTCTTGGTCTTGCCGTAGTAGCGGTCGCCCATGCAGTGGTAGACCTTGGTCTCGTCGTTGGCCCACACCTTGCCGGCACCGCCGCCGGGCGCTGCGGCCATCTTCGTGAGGTCCGGCGCGCCGGGTGTCTTGGTGGCCGTGCCGGTGCTCGGCGCGACGCCGGTCTTGCCGACATCGGCCGACTGGGTTTGCACGGCCGGAGCCGCGGCGGCAGCAGGCGCCGCTGCGGCGGCCTTGCCGAACCACGTCTTGATGCCCTTGTGCCCGCGGCAGGCGCCGGACTTGGTGTCGGGCGACGCATAGCTGCCGTCCTTGCATTGCACGGTGGTGCCGGCCGGCGCGTCGGCCGGCACTTGCGCCTGCGCTGCAAACGCGGCGAGGCCGAGGCAGGCGGCGATCCACAGCATCCGGGGATTCTTGTTGTTCATGCAAAGCTCCTGGTGGGTTTAAAGGGCAACCCCGCAGCTTTGGGCATCAATCCCAGCGGAAGCTGACTTGCCCGCCCTGCACCCTGCTCAGGGCGAACTCGCTGTGAAGGTGACGACGCCGGAGTAGGTGCCGGCGGTGCGGCTGGCCGAGTTGGCGTACTGGAAGGTCCAGGTCGCATTGCGCACGGTGACGAGGCCGGTGGTGTCGGTGGGAGCCACGTTCACGGTGGCGCCGCTGCCCGCGGCAGGAATCACCGGGGCGGGCAGGTTGCCGTCGCTCGAGCTGATCGTGATTTCCGACATCGGGATGGTGTTCGAGCCGGTCGTGAGCGGCGTGGTCACCGTGGCGTGCAGGCCGATCCGTCCGGCGTTGCTGCGCACCTCGACCGGCAGCACGTTGCCGTTCGGCGTCACGCCCAGCGTGGGCGCGGCGCCGCTCCAGTTGACCGGCTTGTTGTTGCCGGCCGTCGGCGTGGTGGGGCCGCCGGGAATCGTCGGCGCCACCGTGAAGCTCACGCTGCTCGTGGTGCCGCCCGGCGAGGGCCAGGCGCCGTCGCCGATGCGAAAGAAGATGAACTTGTCGATCGCGAGGGTGAAGTTCAGCGCCACGGTGCCCGTTGTGAGCGGCACGTTGGCGCTCGGGCCCGCCGTGCTGGAGGCGGCGAGCACGGCCATCGGCGCGGTGGCGGCCGCCGCCAGCAGGCAGGCAGCGGCAAGCGCACCGTGCTCGCACAGGCCGCCGCCGTGTTTCATTTCAGCTCCACGTCCACCTTGAAGCTGCCTTTCTCCCAGTCCAGCGCACCGCTTGCCTTCACCGGGTAGACGGGCTGCGGTGCGGATGTTCCGCCGTCGCCCTTGGGCACCAGCGCCAGCGTGCGGGTCTGGCCCGGCAGGATCGGCGTGCCTTCTGGCACCAGCTCGAACGCGCGGCCCTTGCTGTCGGTGGCGTCCAGGCTGCCTTCGAGCCGGCCGTGCGCGTCGCCGGTGTTGGCAACGGTGATCAGCGAGCGCCGGGCGCCGGAGGCCTCGCCGCTGGCGATCTGCCGGATCTCGAGCTTGGGCTCGGCGCCGTTGAGCAGCACGTACACCGCCACCGCGATGCGACCGGTGACCGGCAGGTTCAGGCTCGCGCCGCCGCCGCGGATGACGGTCTGCTGCGCGGGCTCCGTGCCTTCGATGGCGATCATGAAGCGGCACTCGCCGCGCGGTGCGTCGGCCGGCGGATCGACCTGGAAGCGGAACGACTTCTTGCTGCGCGCCGGCACCGAGACGATGCGCCGCTCGAGCATCACCCAGGGCCGGCAACTGCCCGGCAGCAGCTCGTCGTGATAGCCGATGTTGCCCTCGGGCGAATAGCTCCAGTCGATGGTGCGTATCGCCACCTCGGTCGGGGCCGATGCCAGGTTGTGGATGTCGAGCGACTGCCCGACGCGGGTGCCGCCCTTGGCCGCGAGCTCGAAGCGCGAAGGCGTGACGGCGATCTCGAATGGCGCGGCTGCCGCGTGCTGCTGCGCCGCAACGAGGAGCGCGAGCACGGCTGCGGCGCGCAGCAGCCGGCATCGGCGAGGAAAGGGGATGGCGTCGTTCATGGCAATGTCTCGATCTCGAAGGTCGACTCGAAGCTCAGCGCCGCGCCCGTGGGCAGGCGCAGTTCGCGCGGGTCCACGCGCAGCGTCAGGTCGAAGGTTTCGTTCATCCACGGCGTCTTCACGACGCCGTTCCACACCTGCACCCGGTCGCCGGGGCGGCCCGAGCCGCTCGCGAAAGCGCCGCTGCCGCGCCAGTCGACCCGCAGGCCGGCCGGCGAGCGCAACCCCACGACGGCCGGCGGAATCACGTAGAAGATGCGCGCGCGCCGCCCGGTGTAGGGCGCCGTGGCCAGCCGGTATTCGACGCGCCCGAAGGGCAGCACCAGCAGGTTGCCGTCCATGCCCTGGGCGCTGCTGAAATCGCCGCGCACCTGCGCGCGCGGCGAGGCCGAGTCGTCCAGCCGCGCCACCTGCGCCCAGGCGGCCACGGCCGCGCCGAGGCACGCAGCGCAGGCCGCCGTTCGCAGGTACCGGCGCCGCGTGCTCATTCCATCGACGCCGTGAAGCGTACGGTGCCCATGTAGGTGCCGCCGGGGTAGACGGTGTCGTTGGCGTAGGTGAACTGCAGCGTCGTGGACGACAGCTGCCGCGACTGGTAGGTCCAGGTGCCGACGCCCAGCACGCACGGCAGGCCCAGCAGGCCGGTGCAGAAGGAGGCGTTGGCGTTGTAGCTGGCGATTGTCTGGTTGGCCGTGCCGTCGAAGCTGCCGCTCTGGATGTCGCCCGACGCGGCGTTGTCGTTGCCCGAGGCGGTCCAGCTGACCTTGCTGAAGGGAATGGTGATCGAGCCGCAGCCGGACCACTGGCAGACCAGTCCCGAGGACGAATCCACGCGCAGCGTCACGGGGCGCGCGGTGGTGTTGCTGGCGGTGATCGGCCGCACCGGCGTGACCCACACCGTGATCGGCTGCGAGCCGGTCACCGCCGTGGGCGTGAGCCCGGCGTTGGGGCCGGTGACGCTGAAGGCCACGGTGTCGACCGTGGTGCCGGGCGAGCCCACGCGCAGCACGAGTCCGTAAGTGCTGCCGGTGTCCGTCACGATGGTGATGACGGCGCGCGCCGGCGCCGCGGCGCACGCCAGCGCCAATGCCGCCGCGCCCGCGACTGCGGGGGCGCGCATCAGATGCCCTGCGCTGTGTACGTGATGGTGTTGGTATAGACGCCCGCAGCCCATAAGCCGGGCGTGCCGCCCAGCGTATAGGCCCAGGTGCTGGTGGCCACCACGTTGGAGCCGAACGAGGTCGATGCGCAGGCGCCGAGGTTGGCGCCCGGATGCGGCAGGTTGCCGACCGCCGTCACGGAGAAGTCTCCGTTGGCCGGGCCGCCGGTGGCGCTCCAGGTGCCCAGGGCGCAGTTGATGGTGCCCGCGCCCGCGTTGGTCCACGCGTACACCGTGAGCGTGCTGCCCGCCGTGCTGGTGGTGACCGTGGGTGCGGTGCCGTTCCAGTCGACCTGGGTGTTGTTCACGCCGGCCAGCGGCGTGGTGGGGGTGGCGCCGGGAATGCTGAGGGCGGAGGTCCAGGCCACCGTGTCCACCGTGGCGTTGGTCGAGCCCACGCGCAGCAGGATGAGCTTGGGCACCGTCACGCTGAGGTTGACCTTGGCCTGCGCGGTGATCGTGCCCGTGCCGGAGCCGTACTGGCTCTCCGCCAGGGCGCCACCGCCCGGCAGGGCCAGGGCGAGCGCGGCCAGCAATGCGGCCAGCGGGCGGGGGGCGAATTTTCTTCGGCTCATGGTGTCTCCTTTTGTTGAACGCACGTGGGAACAAACCGGGCGAAAGCGCTGCTGATTCATTGATTCATTCATTCGGCCACCTTGACCACGGGGATCTCGGTGGTGGCCTGGCCACGCAGTGGCACGTCGACGCTCACGCCGCTGTCGCTCCTGGCACCCCACGGCAGGGGCACGCTTTCGAGCGTGAGCGTCAGCTGGTGGCGGCCGGTCGTGACCAGCGGAAACTCGAAGCGGCCGTCTCGGTCGGTGATGGCGCGGTAGCGGCCGTCGAGCAGCACCTCGACGCCTGCCACGCCGCCTTCGCCGGGCTGCCGCACGCCGTCGCGGTTGGCATCGAAGAACACCTGCCCCGACACGCTTCCGCCGCCCGCGCCGCCGCCGCGCACCCCGGCCGCCTGGTAGGCCGTGCCGGCGCTGCCCTCCCAGCGCAGGTAGATATAGGCGGACTTCTCTTGACTACGATAGAGATTGGTACCGGAGAAGGTGGTCGGCACCAGCGCCGCGCGCGCCTGGTTGAAGCTGGCCGCGAAACCCAGGCGCCAGCCCGGCGCGAGCTCCTTCTCGGCGGTGAGCGTGCCCGACAGGCCGCGGCTGGTGTAGAGGCCGCCGCTTTGCGAGGTGTAGCGCAGGTTGCCGCCCAGCTGCAGGCCGCCGTCCATCCAGTAGCGGAACTGCACGCCGGCCGTCGGGTAGTTGCGCGCGGTGCCGCCGCTGCGGTCGCGCGCATAGCCGAGGGTGGTGGTGAACTCGGGCCGCTTCGTCTCGAAGCGCCCGCCGATCCAGTCCTGCTCCCACTGAAGTTCCTGGCCGGTGGCGGCCGGCTCGTTGCGCACGAGCAGATCGTTGCGCCGCACCGTCAGCGTGAAGCGGCTGCGCGGCCAGTCGAAGAAGCGCGTTTGATAGAAGGCGTTGCCGTAGAGGCTGCGCGCATCGGACGCTGCCACGGCGCTGCTGGCTGCGGGGTCCGTGGCCTTGTCGTAGCGCGTGCGGTACACGTTCAGGCTGCCGCCGGCCGAGGTGTCGCGGTCGAACAGGTACTGGAAGTTGCCGTTCGCGCCCACCCGCGAATAGCCCGCGAGGTGGTAGTTGGGGTCGGCCTGGGTGCGCTCCTGGTCCAGGCCCGCGCCCCAGCTCATGCGGCTCGTGCTGCGGTCCACGCGCCAGTAGGCGCCGCCCGTGCCGGTGGAAAGCGCGTAGTCGCCGAAATGCAGGTTCGGCCGCGCCGTGTACACGCCGAACTCGTGCCGGTAGAGCCCGGAACGCGCGCTCGCCTCGAGAAACAGGCCCTGCGAGCCGCCCGTCGCCACGCCCGCCGTGGGCGAGCTCACGCTGCTGCCCACCAGCGTGGCGCGCGCCTTGAAGTCGCCGTCGCGCACCACCTCGCGGCCATGGCCCAGCGAGGCGGCCCAGCTCGTGACGTCCTTGCGGCCGAAGCCCTGCGCCGTAAGC
The DNA here is from genome assembly GCF_965279555.1 of Variovorax sp. Classification (NCBI taxonomy): domain Bacteria; kingdom Pseudomonadati; phylum Pseudomonadota; class Betaproteobacteria; order Burkholderiales; family Comamonadaceae; genus Variovorax; species Variovorax sp. The sequence continues at coordinate 5,600,203 of NZ_OZ257247.1, forward strand.
GGGTCAAGGTAGTAGGCCGGCACGTCGCGCGCCTGGTCGAGCTGCAGTGCCGTGAACCACGAATCGCCCAGCCGCTGCGTGAACCCGAGCCAGCCCAGCGTGCCCTGGCTCTTCTCGAAGCCCGGGTAGGGGCCGCCCGCCATGTTGCCGCGCTGGCCGAAGCCGGCGCGCACGTCCAGGTCGGAGTTGAAGATGCGCATCGAGGCGCCGCGCACCGTCGTCGAGCCCAGCGAGAGCCGGTAGTTGCGGCCCAGGCCGTCGGTCAGTTCGCTGTAGATGTCCCCTACGGCGCTGTCGGCAAAGGTCTGCGTGGTGACAGGGAAGCCCAGGTTGCGCAGCGTGAAGCGTCCGCTGGTGGGTTCGCGCGCATAGCCCAGCGCGCCGATGCCACCGCCGCCCACGAGGCTGTCGCCGCTGAGGTGGCGGCCGTCGGCCTGCAGCACGAACTCGCCGTAGTTCAGCGTCTCGCGGCGGTATTCGAAGCGCTGGCCGAACTCGGCCGCGCGCTGGCTGCCGTAGCCGGAGGCCGATGCGGAACCGAAGCCGATGCGGCTTTCCACCAGCCATGCGCGAAAGCCCTGCGGCTGTTCTGCCTCGGCTGCCGTGCCGCCGCCGGTGGTGTCCGCGTCGGTGTCCGCCGTCATGAAGCGGTCTTCGTAGGCCTTGGGGGCGGAAGCCGCGAGCGCTTTCAGCCGCGCCTGCTCCGCCTGGGCGCGGTCCATGGGCTGGATGCGCGCGTCAGCTGCCACGGTCGCGCCGGGTGAAGGAGGTGACTGGCCATGCGCCGGCTGCAGGCAGAGCACGGCGGTCGTGCATCCCAGCCATGCGCGCGCGGTGATCTGGAGCAGGGGCACCCCGGCTGGATTGGCCATGGTCCGCGGAGTCACTCGAATCATCAAACGACATCCTGTTTCCCGATGCATTGATGCCCTGTTCAGATCGGGACCTAGGATATTTCAGAAATGTTATCTGCGGTAACCTTTTGTGTTTCAGGAGGCGTCGTGCGCTTACATGGAAGCCATTTGTTTTTGCTAAAAATGTGAAGTGCGTCACGCAAGAGGCCCGTGCTGTTGATAAAGAACACGAATGCCTTACCTGAGAAAGTCGGCACGCCGTCACCTTGTGGCCGCCGTGCCGACTTAGAATTTTTTTGACTCGATATTTCTCTTTCCATGGCTGATTCCTCCAACACCAAACTCCCGTTCCAGGCTGAAGTCGCGCAACTGCTGCACCTCGTCACGCATGCGCTTTATTCGAACAAGGAAATCTTCCTGCGCGAGCTGATCTCGAACGCTTCCGACGCGTGCGACAAGCTGCGCTTCGAGGCGCTCGACCACCCCGAGCTGTACGAAGGCCAGTCCGATCTCGACGTGCGCCTCTCCTTCGACAAGGCCGCGCGCACCATCACCATCACCGACAAGGGCATCGGCCTGTCGCGCCAGGAAGCCATCGACAACCTCGGCACCATCGCCAAGAGCGGCACCAAGGACTTCATGAGCAAGCTCAGCGGCGACCAGAAGGCCGACGCACAGCTCATCGGCCAGTTCGGCGTGGGCTTCTACTCGGGCTTCATCGTGGCCGACAAGATCACGGTCGAATCGCGCCGCGCCGGCCTGCCGGCCGACCAGGGCGTGCGCTGGGTCAGCGGCGGCGCCGGCGACTTCGAGGTGGCCGACATCACCCGCTCCGAGCGCGGCACCAGCATCACGCTGCACCTGCGCGACGACGCCGACGAATACCTCAACGCCTGGAAGCTCAAGCAGATCGTCGGCAAGTACTCCGACCACATCTCCCTGCCCATCCTCATGGAAAAGGAAGAGTGGAAGGAAGGCGAGAACGACCAGCCCGGCGACATGGTGAAAACCGGCGAATGGGAAACCGTCAACAAGGCCAACGCCCTGTGGAGCCGCCCCAAGAAGGACATCACCCCCGAGCAGTACGAGGAGTTCTACAAGAGCATCAGCCACGACTACGAGGCCCCGCTCGCCTGGAGCCACAACCGCGTGGAAGGCAGCACCGAATACACGCAGCTGCTCTACATCCCGGCCAAGGCCCCGTTCGACCTGTGGAACCGCGACAAGAGCGCGGGCGTCAAGCTGTATGTCAAGCGCGTCTTCATCATGGACGACGCCGAGGCGCTGCTGCCCAGCTACCTGCGCTTCGTGAAGGGCGTGATCGACTCGGCCGACCTGCCGCTGAACGTGAGCCGCGAACTGCTGCAGGAAAGCCGCGACGTGAAGGCGATCCGCGAAGGCAGCACCAAGCGCGTGCTCGGCATGCTCGAAGACCTGGCGAAGAAGCAGAAGACCGGCCCCGAGAGCACTGAAGGCCGGATCGACGTGGGCTCGGGCGAATCGGTGCCGGCCCCCGAGCCGACCGAAGCCGTGACGGACGTGGTCGACAAGAACGCGCCCACCGCCGCCGAAGCCGCCGCGAGTGCCGCAGACGAATCGGGCAAGTACGCCAGGTTCTACGCCGAGTTCGGCGCGGTGCTGAAAGAAGGCCTGGGAGAGGACTTCGGCAACCGCGAGCGCATCGCCAAGCTGCTGCGCTACGCCTCCACCACCACCGACACGGTGAGCGTGAGCTTCGCCGACTACAAGGCCCGCATGAAGGAAGGCCAGGACGCGATCTACTACATCACGGCCGACACCCTCGCCGCCGCCAAGAACAGCCCGCAGCTCGAAGTCTTCAAGAAGAAGGGCATCGAGGTGCTGCTGATGACCGACCGCGTCGACGAGTGGGCGCTGAACTACCTCAACGAGTTCGACGGCACCCCGCTGCAGAGCGTGGCCAAGGGCGCGGTCGACCTCGGCAAGCTGCAGGACGAAGCCGAGAAGAAGGCCGCCGAGGAAGCCGCCGAGTCGTTCAAGCCGCTGCTCGAGAAGCTCAAGGAAGCGCTCAAGGACAAGGCCGAAGACGTTCGCGTGACCACGCGCCTGGTCGACTCGCCCGCCTGCCTCGTGGTGCAGGACGGCGGCATGAGCACGCAGCTCGCGCGCATGCTCAAGCAGGCCGGCCAGCCAGCGCCCGAGCTGAAGCCGGTGCTCGAGGTGAACGCCGAGCATCCGCTGGTGAAGAAGCTCGAAGGCTCGGCGCACTTCGACGACCTCGCGAACATCCTGTTCGACCAGGCGCTGCTGGCCGAAGGCGGCCTGCCCGCCGATCCGGCGGCCTATGTGAAGCGCGTGAACGCGCTGCTGGTGTGACCGGCCGGCCGCGCACCGTCCGGACAACAGCCGCCGCGGTTCCCGCGGCGCTGCTGCTCCTCATGGTGGGCGGCTGCTCGCACTACCGCGTCGGCATTCCGCTGGCGCCGGGGCTCTCGCTGGGGCTCGGCGCCACGAAGGACGGCAACTTCTCGGTGGGGCTCAACACGGGCTTCGGCCCGCTCGGCGCGGGCGTGGCGGTGAACAACGGCGGGCAGGTCTCGGGCTCGGCCGGCGTCGGTGTCGGCGTGGGGCCGGTGGCTACCGGAGTCAGCAAGGGCGCGGTGCTCTATGACCCGAAGGCCGCGCCTGCAGCACCTGCCGCAGCCGCGTCGACCGTTGCCCCGGCCGCCGTCACCGTGACGGCTGCGCCGGGAACACCCGCTCCCGTCCTGTATTCGACGCCCGCGGCGCCTTTCACGCCGATCGCGCCCGTGGCCCAGGCTGCCGCCGCTCCAGCGGCTCCCGCCAGGGCGCCTCTCTTCAAGATCACGCGCCCGCCGCCGGAGCCTCCGGCGCCCGCGGTGAACGTGAGCTACCGCACGCCGGCCGTTGCGGCCGCAGCGGCCTCGGCCCGCGAGGCCGGCACGCCGGGCAATCCCGTCGCGCCTTGATGGTCGCGTCTTTTCAATCATCCGCGCCGCGGACCGGCGCGAGGGTGCCCCGATGAGTCTCAGCACAGAAGCCGTCCTGGCGCTCGCCCCCGACGATGCGTCGGCCAAGGCCGCCAAGGGTTTGCTCGCACCGGCCAAGTGGCCCACGCTCGCGTTCTCCGACACCGCCGTGTGGGGCGAATGCCAGGGCAGCGGCAGCAAGCCGTACCAGACGCAGGTCGACCTCACGGGCCCGGTGTTCCGCTGCTCGTGCCCGAGCCGCAAATTCCCCTGCAAGCACGGCCTGGCGCTGATGCTGCTGCGCGCGCAGAACGAAGCCAGCTTCACCCAGGGCGACCCGCCGCCGTGGGTTGCCGAGTGGCTCGCCTCGCGCCGCGAAAAGGCCGAGAAGAAAGAAGCCCGCGCCGCCGAACCGCCGGCAGCGCCCGACCCGGCGGCTGCCGCCAGGCGCGACGCGCAACGCTGGAAGCGCATCGAGGCCGGCACGCAGGAGCTTGCACGCTGGCTCGACGACCAGACGCAGCGCGGCCTGGCCTCGCTCGGCAGCGAGCAGCAGCAAGCCTGGAGCGCGATGGCCGCGCGCATGGTCGATGCGCAGGCGCCGGGGCTCGGCCAGCGCATCACGCAGGCGGCCGAGCTCATCGGCGTGGGCGAAGGCTGGCCCGCGCGGCTGCTCGACCGGCTCGGGCGGCTGCAGCTGATCGTCGATGCGGTGCCGCGCCGCGAATCGCTGTCGCCCGCCACGCTGGCCGATTTGCGCATCGCGCTCGGCTGGCCGCAGGACCGCGAGGCGCTGCTCGCCGAAGGCGAACGCGTCAGCGACCACTGGCTGGTGCTGGGCCAGTGCATCGACGAGCGCGACACCAGACTGGTCGAGCGCCACGTGTGGCTGCAAGGCCGCGCGAGCGGACGCCGCGCGCTGCTGCTCGACTACGCCCACGGCGGACGCGGCTTCGAGACCGGCTGGGTCAGCGGCAGCGAACGCGCGGCGGTGCTGTGCTTCTATCCGGGCCATGCTTCGCAGCGCGCGCTGGTGGCCGAGTTGCCGTCCGACGCGCCCGCCACGGCCGTGCCCGCCGTCCCCCCCGACGGCGCGCCCGACGAATGGCAGCGCATGGCGCAGCAGATCGCCGCCAATCCCTGGCAGCCGTTGCTGCCGATGGTGTGGGCGGACGCCGTGCCCAGCCGCGACGGCGACCGTTGGTGGCTGCGCCTCGGCGGCGCGCCGCAGGCGCTGCCGATGCAGATCACGGCGCAAGAGGCGTGGCAGCTGCTGGCGCATTCGGGCGGTGCGCCGCTGCGGGTGTTCGGCGAGTGGGACGGCGAACAGTTCGCGCCGCTCACCGCATGGCCGATGAGTGCGGCGGCCGGCAGTGCGCCGGTCTGGACGCTGACGGGAGTGCGGGTATGAGCGCAGCGCCGGGCCGCCCCAAGCAAGCTCGCACCGCAGTGCGAAGCACGGAGGTCATCGAATGAGCCATTGGAACCAACTGCTGCAGGCCGCGCTGGTCGGCACCTCGCGCCAGCCCGTGCCGCCGGCCGAAGGCATGTCGGGCGAATTCGCCGGACTGCTGCAAGCGCTGCAAGGCGGCGAGGCGCAAGGCCAGTTGCTGCGCATGGCGGGCGCCGTCGCGGTCGGGCGCCGCGCGGGCTTCGTCGCGCCGAGCCTGTCTCCGTCCGACGCGCCTGTCGCCGCCAACGACGAACGCCCCGAACTCAAGGAACCCGCGCTGCAGGCCGCCATCGCCGATGCCTTGTCGACCGGCCCGCTGCGCCTGCAGCATGAAGGCCTGGCTGCGCTCGCGGCCGCCGGCCTGCGCCTGCCGCACAGCCTGCTGCCCCTGGCGCTCGACGCCGGCCGCCGCGCCACCGACCTGCGGCCCGCCGTGGCCCCCGCGCTCGGCGAACGCGGCCTCTGGCTGGCGGCGCGCAACGACGACTGGCGCTACGCCGTCGGCGCCAGCGAACAGGCCGACGCGCAGACGCGCTGGGACGAAGGCAGCCTCGACCAACGCGTCGCTGTGCTGCGCGAACAGCGCCAGGGCGACCCGGCCGGCGCGCGCGAACGCCTTGCCGCCGAGCTGCAGCAACTGCCCGCCAAGGACCGCGCCGCGCTGCTCGGCGCGCTCGCCGAAAACCTCGGCCCCGACGACGAGGCGCTGATCGACGCCCAGCTCAAGGACCGCGCCCGCGACGTCCGCCAGGCCGCCGTCGAACTGCTGCAGCGCCTGCCGCAGAGCGCGCATGCGCAGCGCATCGCCGCCTTCCTCGAACCGCTGCTGAAGCAGGACGGCGGCACATGGCGCATCGACGCTCCCGAAGCCGCCGACGCGCGCTGGAAAGACGACGCCATCGACCCCGTGCGCCCCACGCACGACAGCCTCGGCGAGCGCGCATGGTGGCTCTACCAGCTCGTGCGCCAGGCGCCGCTGTCGTGGTGGACCACGCGCACCGGCATGACGCCGGCAGCCTTGCTCGACTGGGCCGCCGCCGGCGACTGGAAAGACGCGCTGCTGCGCGGCTGGAACGACGCCGTCGTCGCCGCCCCCGACCACGACTGGTGCGACGCCATGCTCGATCGTCCGCGCGCCCAGCGCGCGTGGATCGGCCAGCTGCTCGCGCTGCTGCCGCGCGCGCGGCGCGAGCGCCACTGGCTCGCGGAACTCGGCACCGAAGGCAACGGCGCGCAGGAAGTCGTGGGCTTCGCCGACCAGGCCTGCGCGCCCGGCGAAACCCCGTCGGCCGAGCTGTCCGCCAGGCTCGCCGCCGCGCTGCGCCTGCGCGTGGAGCGCGGCAGCCTGGCCAACGACTACATGCTGCGGCAGGTGCTCACCAGCGCAGCCGCGCTGCTGCATCCCTCGGCGCTGAATGCGCTGGCCGACCTGCCGCGCGCCGCCGACGAAACACCCGGCACCGCCAACGCACTGGCCGAGACCGCGCGCATCGTGCGCGCGCGCCAGTTGTTCCTCACCCTTTCATCTACTTCTTCTTCATCCCAAGGCCGTCCATGAGCAATGTCCTGCGCCAGCATGCCGAACAGCAATTCGCCGAAGAACTCGATGCACTCCAGAAGGTCGACGACCGCCAGCGTCCGGCCAACTGGAAGCTCTCGCCCTGGGCGGTGCTCACCTACCTGATGGGCGGCAAGCTCGCCAGCGGCTTCGAGGTCAGCCCCAAGTACATCGGCAATCCGCGGCTGATGGAAATCGCGGTCTCCACGCTCGCGACCGACCGCGCGCTGCTGCTGTACGGCGTGCCGGGCACCGCCAAGTCGTGGGTGTCCGAGCACCTGGCCGCCGCCGTGAGCGGCGACTCCACCATGCTGATCCAGGGCACCGCCGGCACCAGCGAAGAGCAGCTGCGCTACGGCTGGAACTACGCCGAGCTGCTGGCCCACGGCCCGTCCGACAAGGCGCTGGTGCCCAGTCCGCTGGTGCACGCCATGCGCCTGGGCAAGATCGCGCGCGTCGAGGAGCTCACCCGCATCCCGGCCGACGTGCAGGACACGCTGATCACCGTGCTCTCGGAAAAGACGCTGCCCATTCCCGAACTCGGCAGCGAGGTGCAGGCGGTGCGCGGCTTCTCGGTCATTGCCACCGCCAACAACCGCGACAAGGGCGTGAACGAGCTGTCGAGCGCGCTCAAGCGCCGCTTCAACACCGTGGTGCTGCCGGTACCGTCGAGCGAGGCAGAGGAAGTGCAGATCGTGGTCAAGCGCGTGGGCGAACTGGGCCGCGCGCTCGCGTTGCCGGCCGAGCCGCCCGCGCTGCAGGAAGTGCGCCGCGTGGTGCAGATCTTCCGCGAGCTGCGCAACGGCCAGACCGAGGACGGCAAGACGCGCATCAAGTCGCCCAGCTCCACGCTCTCCACCGCCGAGGCCATCTCCGTCATCAACAGCGGCATGGCGCTGGCCGGCCACTTCGGCGACGGCGTGCTGCGCTCGGCCGACGTGGCTTCGGGCCTGATCGGCGCGGTCATCAAGGACCCGGTGCAGGACCACGTGGTGTGGAAGGAATACCTGGAGACCGTGGTGAAGGAACGCAGCGACTGGAAGGACCTGTACCGCGCCTGCCGCGAGCAGCTGTGAGCGCGCCGATGTCGGACCTTCCACAGCCAGGCCTCCCTTCGCAGACACCGGCGCTGCAGACCACCCAGGTGCACCTGGACGGCCTGTTCGACGTGCTGGCCAAGCACCTCTATTCAACGCCCGTGGTGGCCATACGCGAGCTGATCCAGAACGCGCACGACTCCATCTCGCGCCGCCGCCTCGAAGACCCATCGTTCACCGAGGCCGGCCGCATCGACGTGCTGGCCGACGAGGCCGCGCAGACCATCGTCATCCGCGACAACGGCTCCGGCCTCACCGAGCAGGAGCTGCACCGCTACCTCGCCACGCTGGGCAACGGCTACACGCGGCAGCTGCGCGCGTCCGACCAGGACGGCAGCGACGAACTGATCGGCCTGTTCGGGCTGGGCTTTCTCTCTGCCTTCGTGGTGGCCGAGCAGGTGCTGGTGAACAGCACCTCGTTCCAGTCGCCCGGCGAAGGCTGGCGCTACCGCTCGTCGGACGGCCGGCGCTACGCGGTGCAGGCCATCGACGCGCGGCCGGTGGGCACCGAGATCCACCTGGCGATGCGCAGCGACTTCAACCACCTGTGCTCGTCCGGCGTGCTGAAGAAAGTGCTCGGGCGCTACTGCGCGCTGCTGCGCGAGCCGCTGTGGTTCGACGACGAATGCGTCAACGCCGACCCGCCGCCGTGGCGCGCCGCCGCCGACGGCGTGGTGCTGCACCCCGCGGTGCTGCAGCGCCAGCGCATGGCCTTCGCCGCGCGCATGGAGCGGCACTTCGAGCCCATCTGCGTGATTCCCGTGGAGCCCGAGGGCGACAGCGACGCGCGCGGCCTGCTGTGGGTGCAGGACGGCGCCACCTACGGCACCAGCGACAACCGCCACCTGAGCGTCTACGTGCGCGGCATGCTGCTCGACGACGAGGCGCGCGACCTGCTGCCGGTGTGGGCCGGCTTCATCGGCGGCGTGATCGAGTCGAACACGCTCACGCCCACCGCCAGCCGCGAAGACCTGCAGCGCGACGCCGCCTACCAGGCCACGCGCGCCCACATCCAGGACGCGCTGATCCGCGGGCTGGCCGAACTTTCGCAGTCGCAGACCCCGGCGTGGAGCCGCCTGCTCACCCGCCACAACGAGGCGCTGCTGGGCGCCGCGCTGTGCGAGGACGAGCTCTTCACCATGCTGGCCGACGCCGTGCGCCTGCCCACCAGCCAGGGCGACCTGCCGGTGCGCAGCCTGGTGCGCGAAGGCCGCATTCACCTGAGCCTGGGCCAGAGCGGCGGCTTCGAGGACGTGCTGTTCCGCGCGCTGCAGGTGCCCGTGGCACGCGGCGACCGCTACGCCGTGGCCGGCTTCCTGCGCCAGTGGGTGCGCGATCGCGGCGTGCAGCTCATCGAGATCGGCACCGCCGCCGGCAACGCCCGCATGTTCCGCGGCGAAGATCTGCCCGAAAGCGAACTCGCCTGGCTTCGCGAACACCTCGCATGGGGCGAACTGGTGGTGCCCGCGCGCTTCGTGTCGCCCGAGCTGCCGCTGATCGCCGTGCCCGACCGAGAGGCGCAGCTGAAGGCGCGGCTGGAGACCGACGAGGCCAGGAAGCGCATGGCCGGTGCCGCGCTCAGCCTGGCGCGCGCGTTCACCCAGCGCATCGACGCGAGCGTGTCGGCGCGGCTGTACGTGAACCTCGACAACCCGGCCATCCAGGCGCTGCTGCAAAGCCACCGCGAGGGCCGCGCCGTGCCCGCGCATGCGGTCGCGCTGCTGCGCAGCTTCAAGGCCATCATGGCGCCGGGCGGCGAGGAACTGAAGGGCCAGCCGCCGCTGGTCGAACTGCTGGCCGATTTCAGCCGGGCCGTGGCCGCGCTCTGCGCGCCGCGCGCGGCCTCCTAAAAACCGAAGAGAGAGAGGATCACCACGATGGACAGCTTTGCCTGGGTCAATGACCTGTCGGACCGGCTCGAGGAAGAAGGCCAGCAGCGCCTGGCCTACCTGATTCACGACGTGCCGCACCAGCAATTCCAGGGCAACCATGCGCTGGTCGAGGCGCTGGTGCCCGAGGCGCTCGCCAGCGCGCGCGGCCTCGACATTCCGTGGCTCGACGTGTACTTCAAGCACTGGCTGTGCGCCTCGCGCGTGGCGCGCCACCACGGCGAGTCGCAGCTCGGCGAAGTGGTCGATGCCTACGAGCGGGCGCACCAGGAAAAGACCCAGGGCTGCCCGCAGAGCGTGTGCGTCACGCAAGACCTGGTGGCCACCTACGCGAACGTCGACGGCCCCGGCTGGGCCGGCGAACGCCTTGCTGCCTGCGACGAGACGCTGGCGCGCATCGACCCCAGCTGGGGCTGCTTCGGCTGCCTGAGCATCGAGCGCGCCAATGCCATGGGCGACCAGGGTCAGCCGCGCGAGGCCGTGCTGTACCTCAAGAGCCAGCGCGACGCGCAGCGCCGCGCCGGCGAAGAGGTGACCACGCTGTTCGTCACCACCGAGGTCGAGCAATGGCTCGCGGCCGGCGATCCGCACACCGCGCTCAAGCTGCTCGACGACTCCGAGGACGAAGCCGACGAGGACGACCGCCGCGAGCAGTCGACCCGCCTGCTGCAACGCAGCCGCGCGCTCGTGCTGGCCGGCGAACCGCAGGCGGGGTGGGACCTGCTGCCGGAATTCGGCGACATCGAGGTGGCCGACCATGTGTCGTGGTGCCGCGCCGCCGTCGCCGCCGCGCGCGCGCTGCCAGAGCTCAACACGCCCGCGCTGGGCCATGCGCTGTGGACCACCATCGAGCACCTGCACACCGTCGGCAGCCACCGGATGCTGATCGACCTTGCGCTGGCGCAGGCCGAGCTGGCCGGCGCGCGGCAGGTGCCGTGGCTGGCCGCGCAGGCCGTCGCGCGTGCGAGCCACCATGTGCCGCTGCTGCGCGAGGACTTCGGCGCCGCCGACAGGGTGCGGCGTGCCGGGCAGGCGCTCGCCGCCGTGGCGCCGAAGCCCGCGCCGAGCGCACCCGAATCGCTGCCCGACTGGCTGCGTTCGCCCGAGGCCGAAGACCTGTCGAACGAGACCGTCATCCAGTGGCTGGAGCAGGCGCACCAGGCGCTGCCCGGCGACGAGGGGCTGGCGATGATGCTGGCCTCCGCGCTGTCGAACTACGGCTGCCACGACGAGGCGCGCAGCCGGCTGCAGGCCATGGTGCTGGCGGCGCCGCAATCGGTGGCGCTGCAGAACCACTGGTTCGGCCTGTGCTTCAGTGCCGGCGACCTGGGCGCCATCGAGGAACAGGCGCGCCGCATCGAGGCCGCGCAGCCGGCCATGGCCGCCTGGTACCGCGCGCGCATCGCCTTCAGGGAGGGGCGCTACACGCAGGTCGGCCCGCTGGTCGAGCAGGTGCTGGCGCACGACCCCGAGGCCACGGCCACGCGCCGCCTGTGGGCCGACGCCGCCATGGCACTGAAGGACTTCGACACGGCCGTGGTCCAGCGCCGCATGGTGCTGGCCGCCGACGACGCGCCCGAGCCCGGCCGCCGCTGGGAGCTGCTGATCGCCGCCAGCGCCGCGCGCCAGTGGACCGACGTGCGCGCGCAGGCCCGCGCGCTCGAGATGGAACTCGAAGCCGGCGAGCCCGACGATGCCGCGGTCGAGGAAGACTGGGGCCTGGTCTACCTGCGCTGCGAGGAAAACGGCCGCGAGCGCGACGTGCTCGCGCGCCGCACCGGCCCGGCCACCGCGCGCATCGTGCAGCCCTCGCCGCGCGGCCTCGAGCAGCGCCTGGGCGACTGGGTGGTGTTCGAACCCAAGCTGGCCGAGCAGCCTCCCGAGGACGAAGAAGAGCTGCGCACCTACACCCGCGTCTTCACCGCGCCCGTGCATTTGCTGGAGAAGGGCCCCTACGGCCCGAGCTACATGATCGACGGCGTGCACCCCGGCGAGGAAAGCGTGAGCGCCCTGCGCGACGCGCTCCACGAGGCGGGCTGGAGCACCTGGCAGTACAGCAACGACAACTACCGCGTGAGCGACGCCGAAGCGGATGACGCGGACGACGAAGACGAAGACGAAGGCGACGACGAAGCCGACCTCCCCGGCCTCTACCTCGCCGTGACCGCGCCCGCCAACGTGCCGCCGCGCGCCATCGCGGCGCGCGTGGCTGCGCTGTGCAAGGGCCATCAGCTGTGCTGGACCGAGCTGGCCCGCGCGGCCGGCGAGCCGACCGAATGGCACGAGGCCATGGAAGCGCGCTACGGCCTCTGAGCCCCGGCATCTTCATTTTTCCGACGCACTGAACAAATGGGCTCTCCGCTGCACTACTTCGGCATCCGCCACCACGGGCCCGGCTGCGCGCGCAGCCTGCTGCGCGCCTTCGAGTCGCTGCAGCCCGACTGCATCCTGGTCGAAGGCCCGCCCGACGCGGAGGGCCTACTGTCCTTCATGGCGCATGCCGACCTGCGCCCGCCGGTCGCGATGCTGATCCACGCGGGCGAGGACACGGGGCTCGCGGCCTTCTACCCATTCGCCGAGTTCTCGCCCGAATGGCAGGCGTTGCAATGGGGCGTGTCGCGCAACCTGCCGGTTCGCTTCATCGACCTGCCGCAGTCGCACCGCATGGCGATCGAGCAGGCCGCGCGCGCCGCCGACGAAGCCGAGGCGGCGAAGGCACAGGAAGCACCCGAGGCCGAAAGCGGCGAGCCGCTGGGCGATGACGAACAAGACGAAGCACCGGCCTCCAGCGAGGAAGCACCGCTGCAGCAGATCCCCGACGACCCCTTCGACTGGCTCGCCCATGCCGCCGGCTATGCCGACGGCGAGAGCTGGTGGAACCACATGGTCGAGGAGCGCGGCGACGGCGAAGACCTGTTCGGCGCCATCGCCGAGGCCATGACGGCCGTGCGCGCGGAAACCCCCGAAGACCGCCGCGGCCCGCGCGCCGCGAAGCGCGAGCAGCTGCGCGAGGCCTTCATGCGGCAATCGATACGCGAAGCCGTCAAGGCCGGCCACCAGCGCATCGCCGTGGTCTGCGGCGCCTGGCACGTGCCGGCCCTGCAGGGCGCCGCCACCGCCAAGGCCGACGCCGCTCTGCTCAAGGGCCTGCCCAAGCTCAAGGTGCTGGCCACCTGGGTGCCGTGGACCTACCGCCACCTCACCAGCGCCAGCGGCTACGGCGCGGGCATCGATTCGCCGGGTTGGTACGAGCACCTGTGGCTGCAGGGCCAGCAGGTGGCGGGACGCAGCACCGGCTGGCTCGCGCGCGTGGCGCGGCTCTTGCGCGAGCACGACCTCGACTGCTCTTCCGCCCACCTCATCGAGGCCACGCGCCTGGCCGACACGCTCGCCGCGCTGCGCGAACGCCCCGCGCCCGGCCTGCCCGAACTCGACGAGGCCGTGCGCAGCGTGATCTGCATGGGCGAGCAGGCCCCGCTCACGCTGATCCGCGAGCGCCTCACCGTCGGCGACCGCATGGGCCAGGTGCCGGCCGAAGTGCCGACCGTGCCGCTGCAGCGCGACATCGAGCAGCAGCAAAAAAGCCTGCGCCTGAAGCCAGAGGCCACCGCGCGCACGCTCGACCTCGACCTGCGCCAGCCCAACGACCTCGCGCGCAGCCACCTGCTGCACCGCCTGCGCCTGCTCGACCTGCCCTGGGGCGCGCCCACCGCCGGCCAGCGTTCGAGCCGCGGCACCTTCCACGAGGTGTGGCAACTGCAGTGGCAGCCGGAGTTCGCGCTGCGCATCATCGAGGCCAGCCGCTTCGGCGCGACCGTGGCGCACGCCGCCACCTCGCGCGTGATGGAGCAACTGGCCGGCGAAAGCTCGCTCACCGCGCTGGCCGAGCAGGTCGACACCGTGCTGCTGGCCGACCTGCCCGCCGCCGTGCAGGCCGTGACCCGCGCGCTCGAAGACCGCGCCGCGCTCACCGGCGACGCGGTGCAGCTCATCGGCGCGGTGCCGCCGCTGGCCAACGTGTTCCGCTACGGCAGCGTGCGCCAGACCGACAGCGCGCTGCTGTCGCACGTGCTCGACAGCCTCATCGTGCGCGGCGCCATCGGCCTGCCCATTGCCTGCGGCGCGCTCGACGCCGAAGCGGCCGAATCGCTGCGCACCAGCCTCATCGCCGCGCACGACGCGGTGCGCCTGCGCGACGGCGAGGAAACCACCGCCGCATGGCGCGGCGCCCTGCGCTCCATCGCCTTCGGCGAGAGCGCCGCGCCGCTGCTGCGCGGCGTGGCATGCCGGCTGCTGCTCGACGATGCGCAGATCGACAGCGAGGGCGCCTCGCAGCAGCTCGCGCGCAATCTCTCGGCAGGCGCTCCGCCCACCGAGGCGGCAGCCTGGCTCGAAGGTTTTCTCAACCGCAACGCGATGGTGCTGCTGCACGACGAGGCCGTGTGGCCGCTGGTCGACGGCTGGCTGTCGGCGCTCGGCGAAGAACACTTCCTGCAGGTGCTGCCGCTGGTGCGCCGCAGCTTCGCCGACTTCTCCGGCGCCGACCGGCGCGCGCTGGGCGAGCGCGCTAAGCGGGGCGCGACGGGCGCAACAGGCGGCACGGCGGCGGTCGCCACCGCCGCCGCCGACTGGGACGAATCACGCGCGGTGCTCGCGCTGCCGCTGCTGCGGGAACTGCTGGGAGTGAAGGCATGAACACCAACACCGTTGCCGCATCCGCGGACGAGACGCCGTCGCCCACCGACCGCCTGCAGCGCTGGCGCCTGGTACTCGGCAGCGAGGCCACGCCCAGCTGCGGCGCGGTCGAGGGCCGGGTGCGCGAGATCGACATGGCGCTGGCCGCGCTCTACGAGGCCGACGGCCGGCGCGGCCTGGGCCAGGGCGGCCAGCGCGGCGGGCGGGGCGATTCGGCGCCCAGCGTGGCGCGCTGGCTCGGCGACATCCGCAAGTACTTTCCGAGCCAGGTGGTGCAGGTGATGCAGCGCGACGCGATGGAGCGGCTCAACCTGCGCCAGATGCTGCTGCAGCCCGAGATGCTCGAAAACGCCCAGCCCGACGTGCACCTGGTGGCCAACCTCGTGGCGCTGGCCAGCGTGATTCCCGCGGGCACCAAGGACACCGCGCGCGCCGTGGTGCGCAAGGTGGTCGACGAGCTCATGAAGAAGCTCGAGGAGCCGATGCGCAGCGCCGTGAGCGGCGCGCTCAACCGCAGCCAGCGCAACCGCCGCCCGCGCCATTCGGAGATCGACTGGAACCGCACCATCCGCGCCAACCTGCGCCACTGGCAGCCCGAATACCGCACGGTGGTGCCGCAGTCGCTGGTCGGCTACGGCCGCAAGGCGCGGCAGCCGCAGCGCGAGGTGATCCTGTGCATCGACCAGAGCGGCTCCATGGCCGCGTCGGTGGTCTATTCGAGCATCTTCGGCGCCGTCATGGCCAGCCTGCCGGCGGTGGCGACCAAGCTGGTGGTGTTCGACACCAGCGTGGTCGACATGACCGAGCAGCTGCAGGACCCGGTCGACCTGCTGTTCGGCGTGCAGCTGGGCGGCGGCACCGACATCAACGGCGCCGTGGGCTACTGCCAGGGCCTGATTCGCGAGCCGCGCAACACCATCCTGGTGCTGATCTCCGACCTGTACGAAGGCGGCGTGGAAGAAAAGCTGCTGCACCGCGCCAACGAGCTGGTCGAGGCCGGCGTGCAGTTCATCGCGCTGCTGGCGCTCAGCGACGAGGGCGCGCCGGCCTACGACCGCGACCTGGCCGCCAAGCTGGCCGCGCTGGGCGTGCCGTCGTTCGCATGCACGCCCGACGCGTTCCCGGGCCTCATGGCCGCGGCCATCAAGCGCGAGGACGTGGCGGGCTGGGCCGCGGCACAAGGCCTGAAGACCAGCAGGGCTGCCTGAACCAGGCTCGCCCCCAGGCTTCGCGCACTTCGTGTCGCTTCGCCTTCCCCCTCTCCGGGGGCGACACCTGCGGCCCGGCGAAGCCGGTTCCGCGGTGTCTCGCGATTGAACAGGCCCTAACATGGGGGCGGAGACGCCCGCCCATGCTGCCCATGATCCGCCGCCGACCGCTTCTGCTGCAACTGCTGTCCACAGCCGCCCTGTCGGCCGGTTTCAGGGGCGCGACGGCGCAGCCGCTCTATCCCGCGAGGGCCTTCCGCTGGATCGTGCCGTACCCGGCCGGTGCCGGCGCCGACATCGTCGCGCGCACCGTGGGCGCCCAGCTCGCCATCGACACCGGGCAGCCCGTGACCATCGAGAACCGCGCCGGCGGCAACACCGCGCTCGGCGCCATCGAGGCCGCGCGCGCGCCGGCCGACGGCTACACGCTGCTGTCGGCCGACAACGGCATGCTGGTGTTCAACCCCGCGCTCTACCGCAACCTCAGCTACAACCCCGCGCGCGACTTCGCGCCGGTCACGCTGATGGGCCGGCTGCCGATGGTGCTGCTGGTCGGCCCGGCCACCGGCGAGAAAGACGCGCAGGCCTTCATCGCCGATGCGCGCGCCTTTCCCGGCAAGGTCAGCTTTGCCTCCGCCGGCACCGGCAGTCCGCAGCACCTGGCCATGGAACTGCTCGAGCGCGAGGCCGGCCTGGAGATGGTGCACGTGCCCTACCGCGGCGCGGCGCCCGCGCTGGCCGACGTGGCCGGCGGCCAGCTGCCGGCCATGATGTGCGACCTGGCGGCGGCCCGCCGCTTCATCCAGAGCGGCAAGCTGCGCGCGCTGGCGGTGGCCCATCCGCGCCGGCTGGCGCAACTGCCGGCGGTGCCGACCTTCGCCGAACTCGGCTTGCCGCGCGTCGAGGCCGCCACGCTCATGGGGCTCGTGGTGCCCTTGAACACGCCGGGCGAGCTGGTCGCGCTGCTGCAGCAGGCTGTGGCCAGCGCCATCCACAACCCGGCGGTGCTGGCCAGGTTTGCCGACCTGGGCGTCGAGGCCGCGGGCGACGGGCCTGGCAAGTTCGCTTCGCTGCTGCAGGGCGAATCGGCACGCTGGCAGCCGCTCATCCGCGACCTCAACCTGGTGCTCGACTGAGCCGCCCGCGCCTTTACGGCAACTTTGCGCGCAGGCCGCGACGTCCTCATTCCCGGCTAAGAGTCGCTGCCTAGATTGGCGCATCGCCAGAAAGGGTCGGTGGGACGGTGTGCAGGGGCAGGCCGCTCCCGCCAGGAAAAACAATGAAAACTCGCCGGTTCCACCACGTCGTCTTTGCGGACGATTTTTTTCGCTCCGCAGCCAACGGCCTGACTTACCACGTCGCGAACCGGCGATTCCTGCGTGCCTTCTTCGACACCGCGCTTGGCCGCCTGGGCCTGCCGGCGCAAGAGGTCGCGCCGCTGTCCGACGGCGGGCGCATCGACGTTGCGCGCCTCATGGCCCGGCTCGACCTGCCCTGCACGCCGGCCGGCTGGGCCCGCGCCTGCATCGCCGACCTGGCGCCGCTGGCGGGCCGCGACGGCATGCCGGCGTTCGACCCCGGCTGCCTGGTGATCGGCTGGGGCCTGACGCCGGCGCTGCAGCACTGCATCCACCGCAGCGGCGCCAGCTACCTCGACATCGAGATCGACCCGCGCCGCTTCACCGAGCACCTGCACTTCTGCGCCCGCACCAACGACCCCGCCATCGAGGCCGCGCTGCGCGCGCGCCAGGTGGACGAGGAGCTGTTCTGGAATCACGCGAGCGTGATCAAGGGCTGCTTCGCCAGGCGCGGCGCCGCTTCGCTGTTCGACCCGCGCCTGCGCGTGGGGCTGTTCTTCGGCCAGAGCCTGGTCGACCTGTCGGTGGTGGGCGGCGGGCGCACCATGCATCCGGCCAGCGTGATCGCACCGCTGCGCGAGCTGGCGCGCGGGGTCGACCTGCTGGTCATCAAGCCGCATCCCTGCGAGCCCGCGCTGCACGACCTCGCGCCCATCGCGCGGGCGATTCCCAACGTCGCATGGACGCAGGAGAACACGTATGCGCTGCTGTCGGCGAACAACGTGCACTTCGCGTCGTCGCTGTCGTCCAGCGTGCTGACCGAGGCGCGCTACTTTCGCAAGCCCGCCCATGCGCTGATCCATGCGGACCGCAACGCGCGCTCGCAGCTGCCGGCGGCATGCTCGGGTTGGATGCCTATAGGCGCCGGGCTCGGCGCGATGGACTTCATGGCCGAGGCCTGCGGCGACATCTCTCCCCTGGCGGCCGATGCCGCCGCGGGAGCATCGGCCTGGCCCGCCGCCGCCATCGAGCGGGCGTTCGCGCTGCGCCGGGGTTTCGACGACAAGAGCCAGGGCCTGCGCGACGTGGCCGAGCTGCGGATGGACCGGCCCTACATGTTCCACCCCGGCAGCCCCGCGACCGGCTGGCTCAGCCACGGCTGGGCCGGCTTCGACGGAGAGGGCGCGCGCAGCGAGGGCGAGCTGGCCAGCCTGGTCATACCGCTGCCCGCGCTGGCGCCGTCGCAATCGCTTTCGCTGTCGCACCAGAGGCCGCACCGCATCGAGGTGCGGGTGGACTACCGCAGCAATGCCAAGGCCACGAGCGTGCACGCCATGTTCGACGGCGTGGTGCTGCCGGCCCGGCGCGTTACGGGGGCGCGGCGCCGCAGCCTCGTGTTCGACATCGAGGCCACGGCGGCGCGCAAATGCCTGGTGCTGCAGTTCGTGGTGGCGGACACCGGGCGCTCCGCGCCGCGGCGGGCGCTGGCGCGGCCGTCTTTCACGATCAAGCGGCTGCAGGTGTCGCTGCGCTTGGGCCGGGGCGTGGTCTCGGCGCCGCCGAAGGCCACGTCGATGCGATGGGCCGAGATGCATCCGCTGCGCGCGGCGGCCCGCGTGTTCCGCGCGGTGGTCGATTCGGCGCGCGGGGTCATGGGGTAGCCGGTCCGCCACCGGCAAGGCGCATCAGCAGCGTGACCCAGTGCTGGCGGCGGTCGATGGCGGCCTGCCGGCCCTCCGCCGCTTTCGTGGCGTCGGTGGCGTCGGTGGCGTTGCCGGCGTTGGTGGCGACCAGTTCGCCCGCTGCCGTCGCCACGGCCCGCGCGAACTTCGCCGCGTCGCCGCGCCATACCACCACCCGGTGCTCGAGCCCGAGCTGCGCGGCGCGCCCGGCGTTGATCGCCTGTTCGGGCTGGTCGGTCAGCAGCAGCAGGATCGGCTTGCGGTACACCGCCGCGATCGACAGCGCCGCCATGCCCGGCGCGGAGACGATGAAGGCGCTGCGCGCGGCCGCCTCGATCCAGTGCTCGTCGCGCGCATGCCAGCGGGGCCGCCGCGCATAGCCTTCGCCGACCAGGTGCGCCGGCAGGCCCGCATCGGCCAGGCCTTGCTCCAGGCCTTCGGCCAGTGCCGGTTCCTCGAAGTGCGGGTTCAGGTAGACGGCCGCGGCGCGCGGCGCGGCCTCCTGTGCATGGGCCACCGCATCCACCACCGCGACCGGCGTCGGCAGCCGCCAGCCGCCGCGCCCGTCATGTGCAGGCTGTGCGTGGGCGAAGTCGTGCGCGATGCGCGCGAGGCTGCGGTCGATCTGCCAGGCCACGATGCCGCCGAACAGCCGTGCCACGGCGCCCGGCATGCGCCCCTCGAAGTTGGTCTGCAGCGCATGCCGCAGGCTCGCGCCGTACACATGCACGACCTTGCGGCGCCAGAACGGCAGCCAGCCCATCAGCAGCAGCGCGGGGTGGAAGGAGTCGTTCACCACCAGGTCCGCGTCGCGGAAGCGGCGGCGCAGCCGCAGCACGTCGCGCAGCATGCGCGAGGGGCGGAACATGTAGTGCGCCACGTTGCGGTCGGTCTCGCGGCGCAGCATGTTCTGCTCCTTGTCGAACTGCACCGCGTAGTGGCGCGAGAGAACCGGCGCGTCGATGCCGAAGCCGGCCAGGAAGCGCGCGCCTTCGTCCGAGGTGGTGAGCACCTGCACCTGCGCGCCGGCCTCGCGCAGCGCATGCGTCAGCAGTTGCGCGCGCATCAGGTGGCCGCGCGCGTCCGCGGTCGCGAGGTAGAGGATGCGCGGCGGCATCGATCAGGCGTGGTGCTGGTGCTGCACCGGCCGCGTGGCGCCCGGGCGCAGCCGCAGGGCCACGCCGGCCAGCCACATCCCGGCCGCGCCGGTGATGCCGAAGCCGCGTTCGGTGTCGCGCACCTCGCGCATCAGCTGCGCGAGCCGGGCCTGCTCGTGCGGCGCCACGCAGCGCTGCAGCGTGTGGCTGCACAGGCGGATGTGGCGGTCTTCGTCGGCCAGCACGCGCGACAGCAGCGGATGCAGCGCATGCTGCCGGCCGATCAGCGCGCAGTGGCGCTGCAGGATGCGTGAAGCCATCTGTTCCGCGCTCAGGCCGATGGCATAGGCAGGCACCAGCCCGCCGTGCCCGAAGTGCGGCGCATGCCGGCGAATCAGCTGCTGCCAGCGCGCCAGCTTGCGGCGGCTGAACCAGTCGGGCCGGGGCGCTTCTTCGGGCGAGGCGGCGGCCTGGGCGGTGCCGCCGCGCTCCACGATGGCTTCGGCGAACAGGCGCGCGTGCAACTGCTCGTCGGCAAGGTGCTGGTCGAGCTGGCGCGCGAGCCAGTCGGGCGGGTCGATGCGCAGCTCGCGCTGCAGCGCCTGCTCGGACGACTCCTCGCCCACCAGGTAGAAGCGCAGCAGCAGCATCTCGCCCGCGTTGCTCGCATGCAGCTGCCGCAGCGCGGCGCGCTTGACGTGGTGCACGATGCGCGCCTGCATCGCGGGCCAGCCGCGAAGCCGCGGCGGGGCGAGGCAGTCGAAGCCGGCTGCGGTGTCCGGTGCCTGGTCAGCGGGCATCGGCCTTGGCCTGCACGGGCTGCGACTGTTGCTGCTGCCAGCCCAGCACGAGCCCGATGAAGCTGTCCTGCAGGAACGCGCGCGCGGCCGCGTCGGCGCCCGCGAACTCGCGCTGCTGTCCGTCATAGCGCACGAAGCCCTTGCCGCCGGACGCGCCGAGCACCAGCTTCTCGTTCTTGCGGAAGCCGCGCTGCAGCAGCGGCTGCAACAGCGACTGCGATTCCAGCCCGTACAGGAACAGGTCGCGCTGCACCACCTGGCGCGGGATCTTGCCGCTGAGCGCCTGCAGCTCCAGTGTCCAGTTGCCTTGCTGCATGGCGTCGGCCAGCTCGCGCCCCTTGGCGGCCGGCGCGTGAAAGCGTGCGCGCGCCACCGACTTCGACGCCTTGCCCAGGCCCAGGCCGATGGTGATGTCGGCGTCTTTCGCGCCATCGGTACGGTTGTCGTCCACCTGCACCAGCACGTTGGCCAGGCGCGCCGTGAGCGAGGGCTTGGCCAGCGCCTCGATGACCTGATCGGCCGTGAGCACCACGCGGTCGGTGTTCGCCTCGTTCACCACGACCTGGTACGGGTCGATGCGGATGTCGTTGAATTCCCCGCCGATGGGCGAGTGCGCGTGGCTGCTCACCGACCAGTCGGTGCCCGACCGGCTCAGCAGCGCGTGGAAGGTCAGCGGCACGCGCTGGCCGCCGCGCGCCTGGCCCGAGCCCTGCAGCAGCACGTCGCCGACGATGGTCTTCTCGGCGTAGCTGCGGGTGTTGGTGAAGCGGATGGTGTGTGCGGCGCCGTCGAGCGCGGCGCGCGTTTCGGGGTCGTCGAGCGCCAGGCGGTTGCAGCCGTTGCCCGCGCCGGCCAGCGCGGCGAAGGGGCAGCCGGCGTCGGACTTGAAGTTGAACACGCCGCGGCCGGCGAAGTCGGCGGCGCTTGCCAGCGTGAAGGCGCCTGCGAGCGCAAGGCCGAGCGCGGCGCGGCGCGCCAGAAGCGAAGAGCGGATGTGCATGGTTTTTGTCGTTTGTTGTTCTTGTGGCGAGCGGCGATTCAAGGCCGGTGATAGGAGAGCGCCTGCGCATCCGCATTGGTGCGGCCCGTGGTGTGCCAGCCGATGCCGCGCGCGAATGCGCCCAGCATGTCGACGGCCGAGAAGCCCAAAATCAGCGCCACGCCCGCGAGCCGGCGCAGTCCGCGCAGCGGCGGCAGGTCTTGATGGTTCAGCGCCTTCACGCTGAAGCCCAGCCGCGTGAACAGCACGCACAGCGGGCCGATGGGGCCGCTCTTCGCCAGCCACTGCCAGCGCGGCGACACGTAGCTGCGCAGCAGGTGCGGCGTTAGCGAGTAAGTGTCCTGCCCGCGCATCCAGCGCAGCTTGAGCGCCTCGATGCGCGTGTCTGGCAGTCGGTGTTCGGTGTGTGCCGCTGCTGCGTAGTGAATGGGCACGCCCGCTGTCTTCAACCGCATGCCCAGTACCTGGCAGTGCGCGCGGTACACGCCGTCGAGCGCCTGGTAGCTGTGCTGCTCGAACACCTCGCGGCGGAAGGCCACGTTGTTCGCGTAGAAGTTGCTCGTGGCGCCCGCATGGTCCGCGTTGGGGAAGTACATGAAGTCGATGGTGGTCAGCGCGGTACCCACCACGTTGGCTGCGTAGCTGGTGCGCCCGGCCACCACTGCGGGCGCATCGCTTCGGGTGAACGGCAGCAGCATCTGCAGCAGCCAGTCGTCGTCGGGCAGGCAGTCGGCATCGGCGAACACCACGTGCGTGCAGCGCTGCGCGTCGGTGGCCGCGAAGCCGGCGTTCTTTGCGTCGTAGTAACCGGTGGCCGTGTCGATGCGCACGAAGTCCACCGGCCTGCCCGCGAGCGCGCTCACCGCATCGCAGGTGGCGGGGCTCAGCCCGTCGTGCGTGATGACCACCTGCGCGAGCGCCGTGAGCGGCAGTTTCTGTTTTGCGAGCAGCGCCACCAGGCGCTGCAGGCTGGCACCGGCCCTTGCCTCGGCATCCGCTCCGCCGCGCAGGTTGTTGGTCTCCAGGACCAGCGCGCAACGCGCGGCAACTTGATCAGGCATCATCGAATTTTCCTGTCCGGACATTGTTTTGAAGGCTTGCATCCTGCTTTTATCGCACAACCGTGCCTGCCACCAGTGCCGCGCGCCGTCGGGCCGGCCATGAAGGTCAGCATCTTCGGCGCCGGCTACGTGGGCCTGAGCTTCGCGGCCTGCCTGGCCGAGGCCGGCCACGAGGTGCTCTGCACCGACGCCGACCTGGCGCGCATCGAAGGGCTGCAGCGCGGCCTGATGCCCTTGCACGAACCGGACCTGGAAGCCCTGGTGGCCGAGGGCCTGGCCGCCGGCACGCTGCGCTTCACCGCCGACGCGCAGGCCGCTTGCGGGCACGGCGACGTGCTCTTCATCGTGGTCAACACGCCGGCGGATGCCGAAGGGCGTGTCGACCTGCGGCATGTGATGGCGGTGGCGGCGGGCATCGGGCGGCACCGCGACCGCGAGGCGATGGTGGTGTGCAAGTCGACCGTGCCGGTGGGCACGGCCGACCAGATCGAGGCCGTGCTGAGTGGCGAGCTTTCGCGGCGTGGCGCCTCGCACCGCATCGCGGTGGCCGCCAACCCCGAGTTCCTGCGCGAGGGCGCGGCGGTGCGCGACTGCCGCCGGCCCGACCGCGTGGTGATCGGCACGCGGGACCCGTGGGCCATCGACCTGCTTGCCCGGCTCTACGCGTCGTTCGTGGGCGAACCTGAAAGACCGCTGCTGGTGATGGACCGCCGTTCGGCCGAGCTCACCAAGTACGCCGCCAACGCGATGCTCGCCACCCGCATCAGCTTCATGAACGAGATGGCGCGCGTGGCCGGGCATGCGGGCGCGGACATCGAGATGGTGCGGCGCGGCATCGGCGCGGACCACCGCATCGGGCCCGACTTTTTGCAGGCGGGCGCGGGCTACGGCGGCTCCTGCCTCGCCAAGGACGTGCGCGCGCTGACGCGCATGGCCGAGCGCGACGGCCATGCGCTGCGCATCCTCTCGGCGGTCGAGGCCGCGAACCACGAGCAGAAGGGCCGGCTGTTCGAGCTGATGACGCACCACTTCGAAGGCCGCATCGCGGGCAAGACCGTCGCCTTGTGGGGCCTGGCCTTCAAGCCCGACACAGACGACATGCGCGACGCGCCCAGCCTGGTGCTGCTGGAGCGGCTGCTGGCGGCAGGCGCGCGCGTGCAGGTGCACGACCCGGCCGCGATGGCGAATGCGCGCGCCATCGTCGGCGAGCGCGACGGCCTGCGCTGGTGCGCCACCGCGCAAGAGGCGCTGCAGGGCGCCGACGTGCTGGCGCTGGTGACCGAGTGGCCGGCGTTCCGCGAGATCGGCCTTGCGCAGATCGGGCGGGAACTGCGCATGCCGGCGATCTTCGACGGCCGCAACGTCTATGACGCGGCGCAGGTGGAAGCCGCGGGCATCGCGTACTACGGCATCGGGCGCGGGCGCCCAGTGCTGCGCTGAGGCGGTCGTCCGGTCAGTCCGTCAGTCCTGCGGCAGGAAGGCGTCGCCCGGCGTGAGCGGCGCGTGCCGGTAGCTGGCCGGCGTGCGGCTCAGTTTGACCGGCGCGCCGATGCCGCGGTAGTCGCCGGGCATCTCCACCACCATCTCGCGGTGCAGCGTGTGCGGGTGCTGCAACGCGGCGTCGACCGGCAGCACCGGCGCGGCGGGCACGCCGGCGGCCATGAGTTGCTCGACGAGCTGGCGGCCGTCGAACGCGGCCATGGCCGCCTCGAGCTGCTGCTTGAGCCCGTCGCGGTGTACCGAGCGTGCGCCGGCGCTGCGGTAGAGCGGATCTTCGGCAAGCCCGGGCAGGCCGATGCAGCGGCACAGGCTGGCGAACTGGCGGTCGTTGCCCACGGCGACGAACACGGGGTCGGTGCGGGTGGCGAGTGCGTCGTAGGGATAGATGTTGGGGTGCGCGTTGCCGGTGCGGCGCGGCGCGGTGCCGTCCATGAACCAATTGGCCGCATGCGGATGCAGCAGCGACAGGCCGCTGTCGTACAGCGCCGCTTCCACGAACTGGCCGCGCCCGCTGCGGTTGCGTTCCTGCAGCGCGAGCAGCACGCCGATGACCGCGTTGAGGCCGGTCACCATGTCGACCACGGGCAGCCCGACGCGCAGCGGGCCGCCATCGGCTTCGCCGTTGATGCTCATGATGCCGGTCATGGCCTGCACGGCGGCGTCGTAGCCGGGCAGCGCGCCGAGCGGACCATCGGCGCCGAAGCCGGAGACGCGGCACCACACGAGGCGCGGAAAGCGTTGCGCCAGCGTCTCGTAGCCGATGCCCCAGCGTTCCATGGTGCCGGTCTTGAAGTTCTCGATGAGCACATCGGCCTCGGCCACCAGAGCGAGAAGGGCTTCGCGGCCTTCGTCGGTCGAGAAGTCGAGATGCTGCACGCGCTTGTTGCGATTGAGGCCGTGGTAGTACGAGGCCACGCCTTCCTTGAACGGCGGGCCCCAGGTGCGGGTGTCGTCGCCTTGTGGCGGCTCGACCTTGAGCACGTCGGCACCGTGGTCACCGAGGATCTGTCCGCAGTAGGGACCGCCGAGGATGCGGGAGATGTCCAGCACTCGGATGCCTGCGAGGGCGCCTTGGGGTTGTGTCATTTCTGTCTTTCGTTTGTTCTTTCTTTCGGGGCGCGTGCACAGGCCACCGGGTACTCCCCTCCGCGAATGTCCCCCGGGGCTTCGCCCCTCCTCCTTTATTTCGCTGCGGGGAGCACCCGGCGCCCTGTGCACAACGAGCGCCGCCGTTGGTCCACTTGATCAACAAGTGCTCTGAACGATCACGACGATGGGGTGCCTTGCGCAGCGAAATAAAGGAGGAGGCCGCAGGCCGGGGGACATTCGCGGAGCAAGGTACCCCGTCGGCGTGATCGCGCCCTGAATGACTGCATCAGTCCAGCTGCGCCCCGGACTTCTGAACCACGTCCTTCCACTTGACCGACTCCGCAGCGATGAACTGCCCCAGCTTCTGTGGCGATGTGTCGGCCGATGCTTCGAGACCCTGGGCGGTGAACATCTGCTTCACCTTGGGTGAGTTGAGTACCTCGGCAAAAGCGTGATTCAGCTTGGCCACGCGGTCCGCAGGCGTGCCGGCCGGCGCGACGATGCCGAAGAACACGCTCACGTCATAACCCTTGTAGCCCTGCTCCGCGATCGTTGGTACGTCGGGCAGCGCCTGCGAGCGCGCCGATGTGGCCACGCCCAGCGCGCGCAGCTTGCCCGCCTTCACATACGGCAATGCGGTGAGGATGTCTGTGAAAGTCATGCTCACCTGGTTGCCCAGCAAGTCATTCAGCGCCGGCCCCGTGCCCTTGTACGGAATGTGCTGCAGGTCCGTGCCCGCCACCGAGTTGAAGAGCACGCCCGCCAGGTGCGACGACGCACCGTTGCCCGACGACGCATAGCTCAGCTTGCCGGGATTGGCCTTGGCGTAGGCCACGAGCTCCGGCACGGTCTTCACCGGCAGGGCGGGGTTCACCACCAGGATGTTGGGCAGGTAGCCGACCTGGATCACCGGCGCGAAGCTCTTCACCGGGTCGTAGTTGATCTTGCGGTACAGGCTCTTGTTGATGGCGAGCGGGCCCGAGGTGCCGAACATCAGCGTGTGGCCGTCTGCCTCGGCGCGCGCCACGTATTCGGCGCCGATGTTGCCGCCCGCGCCCGCGCGGTTCTCCACGATCATCGGCTGGCCGAGGCGGTCCTTCATCTCGGCGGCGAGCGTGCGCGCCATCGCGTCGGTCGGCCCGCCGGGCGGGAAGGGCACGACCAGCGTCAAGGGCTTGGTGGGAAAGGCGTCGGCCGCATGCGCGGCAGGCACGGCGGCCACGAGCGTGGCGCATGCGGTCAGCAGGAAGATGAAGCGTTTCAAGGGGTGTCTCCGGTTCTTGTGTGGTGGGAAAGCAGGTTCAGGCGACGGCCTCTGCGGTGCGCGCGGTGAGGGCGCCGTTCCAGTCGGCGGGCATCGCGTCCGGCGAGAGCGGGTCGCGCGGCAGCACGCGGTGCAGCAGCACCAGCTGCGCCCAGCGCAGGCGCGGTGCGGAGCCGCTGTGTGCGGCTTCCCAGGCCATCGCGATGGCGCTGGTGCAGTGGTAGAGCGCCGATGCCGCCTGGCGCGCGAGCACGTCGCCGCCTTCGCGCGCGGCGGTCTCGGTCAGCGCGGCGGCGCGGTCCAGTGCGTTGCGCAAGGCCTTGGCAAAGGCCGGGGCCAGCGCCGCGTCGTCGAGCAGCTTCTGGCAGTGCGCGCGCAGCACGGGCAGCGAGCCTTCGCGCTTGACCGCGCGGATCACGTCGAGCGCCACGATGTTGCTCGTGCCTTCCCAGATCGAGCCCAGGTGCGCGTCGCGCACCAGGCGCGCATCGCTCCATTCCTCGATGTAGCCGCAGCCGCCGCGCACTTCCATCGCATCGCCCGTCACCTTGCGCGCATCGCGGCAGGCGCGGAACTTGATGAGCGGCGTGAGGATGCGCAGCAGCGCATAGGCATCGGGCTCGCCGGCGTCGGAGCGGGCGAGCGCCAGTGCGGTCTGGCACACCATCGTGCGGGCCTGCTCGGCCGGCAGGCGCAGCTTGTCGAGCTGGCGCTGCATCAGCGGCATCTGATCGAGCGTGCGGCCGAAGGCGCGGCGCTCTGACGCGATGAACTCCGCCTCGGCCACCGCGCGGCGCATCAGGCCGGCGGCGCGCACGCCGTTCGACAGGCGCGAGTTGTTGACCATGTCGGCCATCTGCACGAAGCCGCGGCCCGCCTCGCCCACCAGATACGCGACCGCGCCTTCGAGGCGGATCTCGCCACTGGCCATCGAGCGCGTGCCCAGCTTGTCCTTCAGCCGGATGATTCGGTAGTGGTTGAGGCTGCCGTCGTCCAGCCGGCGCGGCAGCAGGAACAGCGACACGCCCTTCATGCCGGGCTGGCCGCCCGATTCGTCGTCGGCGCGCGCGAGCACCATCGCGAAGTCGGCGTCGGGGTTGGAGCAGAACCACTTGTCGCCGCTCAGGCGCCAGCTGCCGTCGGCTTCCCGGTGGGCCAGCGTGGCGGTGGCGGCAATGTCGGAGCCGGCGGCCTGCTCGGTCATGAACATGGCGCCCTGCGCGAGTTCGTCGAAGTCGAGCGAGGTCAGGCGCGGCAGGTACCTGGCGACCAGCTCCGGGTCGCCGAACTTCTTCAGCGTGCGCGTGAGCGAATCGGTCATCGACACCGGGCAGCACAAACCGAACTCGGCCTGCACGAACAGGTAGGTCAGCAGGTATTTGACGAGCGGCGGCATCTTGCCGTGCCAGCCCAGCGTCTCGTCGCGGTGCGAGATGGCGGCCAGGCCGAATTCGGCGAGCGCGAGGCGTTCCATCTCGACGTACGCGGGGTGCTTGAGGATCTTCTGGTCGTCCAGGCCGGTGCGGGTGCGCTGCTTGAGCACCGGCGGGTTGCGGTCGGCTGTGCCGGCCAGTTCGTCGAGCAGGCCGCCCGCGAGGCCGCCCAGGCGCTCGAAGTGCGGCTGCATGTGCCGGCGAAGGTCTTCGGGCAGGTAGAGCGCGAGCAGGGCGTGCAGCTCGGCGTCGGTGGTGAACAGGTTCTGGCCGTGGCGGTCGGGAATGGGATGGGCTTGCTCTGCGGACATGCGCTTTGTCTCCATGGGTCCTTTGGTCTGGCGCATTGTTGAAGCCGCGACGATCCGTGTCTAATATCGATTTGGTCTTGTTCGATTCGATCTGACTATTCATGGAACTGCGGCATCTGCGCTATTTCTCCGTGCTCGCCGAAGAGCTTCACTTCGGCCGGGCAGCGCGGCGCCTGTCGATCTCGCAGCCGCCGCTGTCGGTGGCGATCCGCCAGCTCGAGGACACGGTGGGCGCGCGGCTTTTCGAGCGCAACAGCAAGGAAGTGCGGCTCACGCCGGCCGGCGAGGCGCTGCGCTTGTCTGCGCGGCGGGTGCTGCTGCAGGCGGAAGAGGCGGCCGTGGAAGCGCGCGAAGTAGCGCTGGGCTCGGCGGGGCGGCTGCGCATCGGCTTTGTCGGTGCGATGCTGTACCGGGGCCTGCCGCAGGCGCTGCGGGCTTTCCAGGCAAAGCATCCGGCGGTGCGCATCACCTTGAGCGAACTCAACTCCGGCGTGCAGATCACCGAGCTGCAGAACGACCGGCTCGACCTGGGTTTTGCCCACACGCGGCGCGTGCCGCTCGAACTGCAGCACCGGCTGCTGCTGTCGGAGCCTTTCGTGGCCTGCCTGCCCGCGGGTCATGCGCTCGCCCGCAAGCGGGTGCTGGCGCCGGCCGACCTGCGCGCACAGCCTTTCGTGCTGTTCTCGCGCGAGGCCTCGCCCGACTATCACGAGCGCATCCTGTCTATCTGCGCCGACGCCGGCTTCCTGCCCGAGGTGCGGCATGAAGTGCGCCACTGGCTGGCCGTGGTCTCGCTGGTGTCGCAGGGGCTGGGCGTGGCGCTGGTGCCGCAGGCGATGCGCAATTCGGCGTTGCGCGGCGCGGTGTTCCGGCCGCTCGACCGCGCGGTGGCGCAGTCGGAGGCCTATGGCATCTGGCGCAACGGACCGGCCAACGTGCTGGTCGAGCGCCTGCTTGAGGGCGTGGTCGACGCGCAGCCGGCCGCCGCCGGGCCGCCCCAAGGCGGCCGGGCCTCCCCCTAGGGGGGTGGAGAATTACACGCAGCGAAGCGGAGTGAAAAGCCAGGGGGCCGGCATTTCTAGGCGTAGAGGGGTTCCTCGGCCATCTGCTCGCACTGGTCTTCCAGCACGAGGATCTGCCCCTTCCAGTAGTCGCTGGAGCCGAACCACGGAAAGTTGATCGGGAAGATCGGGTCTTCCCAGCGCCGCGCCAGCCATGCGCTGTAGTGGATGAGCCGCAGCGTGCGCAGCGGCTCGATCAGCGCCAGCTCGCGCCGGTCGAATTCGCGGAACTGCTCGTAGCCGTCGAGCAGGCCCGACAGCTGCGCGGTGCGCTGGACGCGGTCGCCCGACAGCAGCATCCAGAGGTCCTGCACCGCGAAGCCGGTGCGCGCGTCGTCGAGGTCGACGAAGTGCGGGCCGCCGCCGGGGCGGTCGGTGGGCGTCCACAAAATGTTGCCGGGGTGCATGTCGCCGTGCAGGCGCAGCTTGCGCGGCTTGAAGTCGGAGGCCGGCGGCTGCAGCGCCAGCGCAGTCTGGCGCACCATGTCGAGCGCCGCGTTGCAGGCGGTTTCCCAGTCGCGCTGCACGTCCAGCGGGATCTTGTCGTTCTCCAGCAGCCAGTCGCGCGAGTCGAGGCCGAAGGTCTGCAGGTCGAGCGCGGGGCGGGCCTCGAAGGGCTTCGCGCTGCCCACGGTGTGGATGCGCGCGAGGAAGCGGCCGACCCATTCGAGCACCTCGAAGTCGTCGAGCTCGGGCGCGCGGCCGCCGCGGTAGGGGCTCACGCTGAAAGCGAAGCCGGCGTGGTGGTGCAGGGTCTTGCCGTCGAAGGCCAGGGGCGGCACGGCGGGCACTTCGCCGGCGGCCAGTTCGAGCGAGAAGCCGTGCTCTTCGAGGATCTCGGCCTCGCTCCACCGGCCGGGGCGGTAGAACTTGACGACGACCGCGGAGCGGTCTTCCAGGTAGACCTGGTAGACCCGGTTCTCATAGGAATTCAGGCCGGTGAGCCGGCCGTCGCCGTGCAGGCCGAGCGTCGCGAGCGCGTCGAGCACCACGTCGGGCGTGAGGCTCTCGTAAGGATGTGTGTTCGCGGGCGCCGCGGAAGAAGGAGTCATGTGGCCATTGTCGCCACACGCGCGCTCCAGGGGTCAGGCGTCGCCGGGTTGTCTGTAAAGAGAAAGGACATGCCCGATGCGCGGGTCGCCCTTGCCGGCCAGCACCTGCGCATAGGCGGCCTGCACCGCCTCGCCGCCGTGGTGGCGCTCGGCGCGCAGCCAGGGCTTGTTCGCATCGGTCGCGGTGGCGATGAAGTCGTGCCAGGCGGCCACCATGCGGCGCCCGAACTCTTCCGCGCCCCATTCGGTCGTGCGCTTCTTGATCTGCGCGGGCGCGAAGAACAGCGTGGCGCGCGGGCCGGCCAGGTCCTTGCCGGCGCCCCTGGAGGCGAGCTGCTCGACGTGCGTGCCGCCGATGGAGCTGCTGTACTTGAGTTGGGTGAACCGGCCGTGGATGGCGTTGCGCAGCGCGCCGTTGCCCGCGAAGTCGATGTACACGCAGGGCGTGTCGGCCGCGATGGTGTCGAGCGCCTCGTAGGCCACGACGCGGTCGTAGCAGCCCAGGCTTTCGCAGAAGGCCACGTTGCCTGGCGAGGTAAGGCCGATCACCTCGATGCCTTCGCGCCGGTGCAGCTGGAATGCGGTGCCGTAGGCCGTCTTGCTCGATGCGCTGGACAGCAGCATGGTCTTTGCGCCGAAGAAATCGTTGTCGCCCATGAAGTCGTCGATCAGCCACGAGGTGATGAACAGCGGGCGCAGCAGAGATTGCGTGTCTTCCGAGTCTGCGGTGTAGAGCGGGTCGCTCGCGCAGCGGAAATACTGGTTGTAGACCGCGGGCAGCTCGGCGCGGTGCGGCGCGGTGTCGGTGAAGCGCTCGGGCGACAGCCGCCCGGGGCTCAGCACCGCGCCGGTGGCCATCGGCCAGTAGCCGTAGAGCCGCTCGCCCACCGCCACGCCCGGGTGCAGCGACTGCACCACGCTCGCGAAGCCCCACACGGGGATGCTGCCCCAGGCTTCTTCGCCGGTCGGGTAGAACTGCCAGTAGCTCATCGCGTCGCCGAAGGCGGCATACGTGATGTTGTTCGACGTGAGCGCAAAGCTGTCGATGCGCACGCGCACCTGGCCGTCGGCCAGCGGCTCGTCGGTGGCGGTGTGCAGCCGCGTGGTCGCGAGCTGGTCTTTGCGGATGAGAAGGCTGGTGGTGCTCATGGGCGAAGCTCCGGCGGTTGGTGGATGAGGCTGGCCGCGACGTTAGCCAAGCTTGGTGAAAGGCGCCATCGCGCGGCGGGTTTTGGCGTCACCCGTGAGACATCGGCGGGCATGAAAAAAGCGACCCGGCTTGTGGCCAGGTCGCTTTTTTCGAAGGAACGGATCCCTTCAAGCGAACACCGGGGAACCGGCTTTGCCGGGCCTCAGGTGTTGCCCCCGGTAGGGGGTAGGCGAAGCGACACGGAGTGCGCGAAGCCTGGGGGCGAGCTCAGGCAATCGTGAGTTCCACGTCGATGTTGCCGCGCGTGGCGTTCGAGTAGGGGCAGACCTGGTGAGCGGTGTCGACCAGCTTCTGCTTGGCTTCGGCGTCCAGGCCGGGCAGCGTGATCGCCAGCTTCACGGCGATGCCGTAGGCGGCGCCGCCGTTCGTCGGGCCGAGGGAAACGCTGGAGTCGATGGCGACGTCTTCCGGCACCTTCACGCCGATCTTCGGGCCGACGGCCTTCATGGCGCCGATGAAGCAGGCGGCGTAGCCGACCGCGAACAGCTGTTCGGGGTTGGTGCCGGGCTTGCCGGAACCGGGCGAGCTCAGCTTGACGTCGATGGCGCCGTCGCTGGACTTGCCTGCGCCGTCACGGCCGCCGACCGTGTGGGCTTCTGCGGTGTAGAGCACTTTGTCGAGCTTGGTGGTCATGGTGATTCCTTTGATGATGGAGTGGAGGGAGGGTGGAAAAGCTTCGGCCGCAAGCAGCCGCAGCGGGGAGAAAAGGGGGCGCTGCGTCAGGCGGCTTTCCTGATGCGGTCGCGCAGCGTCTGGATCTGCTGGGTGAGCGAAACCAGCTCGGGCACCGAGCACTGGGCCGCCGCCATCAGGCATTCGGGCACGTCGGCCGCGCGGGCCTTGAGCTTGCGGCCGACGGCCGTCAGCGTGATGTGCACCCGGCGCTCGTCGGCCACGTCGCGCACACGGGTCACGTAGCCGTTGGCTTCCAGGCGCTTGAGCAGCGGGGTGAGCGTGCCGGAGTCGAGCGACAGGCGGTCTCCGAGCGCGGAGACCGTGGGGCCGTCCTGCTCCCAGAGCGAGAGCATCACGAGGTATTGCGGGTAGGTGAGCTGCAGCTTTTCCAGCACTGGCTTGTAGAGCCGGGTCATGGCCAGCGAGGCGGAATACACGGCAAAACACAGCTGGTTGTCCAGCTTGAGCATTTCGTCGGCGGCGACAGGTGTGGAGCGCATGGGTCGAATTTTAGCGAACAATTAAATTGTGTGCAATGTAAAGTTAAGGTAAACGCCGTGCCACACTTGGGCCTTTCGTTTTCATCCCGCCTTCGTTTCGCCCGACCTGCCTGACCTGCCCGCGCCCGACTCCGTATGCCACTCTCCCCGATTCCCTCGACAGGAAACGCCTCGGCCCTGGCCGTCTCGCCTTCCGCTTTGCAGCGCAACATCCTGTGGGCCCTGGGGGCGATGCTGCTGCTGTGGACCTTGTCCATCAGCTGGTTCTATCCGACCCCGCCCTGGGACAACGTCGAGGAGCTGTTCTGGGGCAGCAGCTTCGAATGGAGCTACTACAAGCATCCGCCGCTGCCGAGCTGGCTGATGGGCGCCCTGATGCTGCTGGGCGGGCGCCAGCCCTGGCTGACCTATGCGGCCGGCGTCGGCTGCGGCGTGGGCGCGCTCTACCTGGTGTGGCGCTGGTCGCTCGAAATGGTCGACCCGGCGCGCGCGGCGCTGACCGTGCTGCTCGGTTCGCTGGTGGCCTACCACGTGCAGCGCGCGGTCATCTACAACCACAACACCGTGCAGCTGCTGCCGCTGGCCGGCTACTGGTGGATGCTGTGGCGCGTGCTGCACGCGCCGTCGTCGTCGAGGCTGCGGGACTGGGCTTGGCTTGGCGTCTTCGCGGCGCTGTCGATGCTCACCAAGTACAGCGCGGTGGTGCAGTTCGCGGTGGGCGCGGCCTTCGTCGTGCGGCAGGGTCTGTGGCGCGATGCGCATGTGCGGCGCGGCCTGCTGCTGGCGGCCGGCGTCGCGCTGGTGCTGATGGCGCCGCACCTGTGGTGGGTGCTGGAGCACTCCAGCCGCACCATCGCCTACGCGCGACATTCCGTCCATCCGGGCACGCATGGGCATGGCTACCGCCACCTGGTGCATGTGTTCCTGGTGCAGGTATCCCGCCTGTTGCCGATGCTGCTGCTGGCAGGCTGGGCCTGGTTCACCCGGGCTTCCGTCGCGCGCGCGCCCTCATCGGCCGCCACGCCGGGGTTGAACGCGTTCGACCGGCGCTTCCTGGCCTGGGCCACGCTGGGGCCCATGTGCCTCGTGTTTCCCGCGGCGGTGCTGCTGAAGATCCCTCTGGTTCCCTCGTGGCTCGGCACCTTCTTCCTGCCGGCCGCGCTGTGGGCCGTGGCCATGCTGCCCGGCCTCGAGGCGGAGCGCTGGAGCCGCCGCCGGTGGCGCGGCGTGGTCATCACGGCGGCGGTGCTCCATGTGGCCGGCGCGCTCGGCCAGGGCTGGGTCGACGGCGTGCTGAGCAAGCGGCTCGGCTACATCACGCGCGCCAACCTGCCGGCGCAGGAAGTCGCGGACGCCGTGCGCGTCATCTGGCGCGACCGCGTCGGCGAACGGCCGCTGCAACTGCTCGTGGGCGACACCTGGTTCGCGGGCGCGGTGGCGCTGAAGATGGACCCGTCGACGCAGTTGCTGATCGACGGCGACGAGCGCAATTCGCCGTGGCTGCCTCCCGGCACGCTGGAGCGCGAAGGCGGCATGGTGCTGATCCTCGACACGCAGGAGTTCCGCTCCGAAGGCGCGCTGCTCGAACCCCGCCTGGCCCTGGCCGACTGCCGCGGCACGCTGGACATCCCCTGGGCCGGCACCGATGAGCGCAACAGCCTGCGCATGCGCTGGGGCATCGTGCTGCCGCACGGCGAGCGCGCAGCGAAGAACTGCGCGGCGGATGCCAAGAAGTAGCGCGGCCTCACCCCCTGAACCGCTTGCGCGTCAACGCCAGCGCGATCCAGAAGGCGACGACCGCGTAGACCGCAAGCACCGCCGCATGAACCCACCAGCCCGCCGGCCACTGGTCCATGAAAAGCGGCCGCACCAGCGCCACCGCATTCGTCAGCGGCAGCCAAGCCGCCACGGCCCTGACGGCCGAGGGCAACTGCTCCAGCGGAAAGAACACGCCGCTCAGGAACATCATCGGCGTCATGAACAGCGTGAAGTAGTAGGTGAAGAAGTCGTAGCCCTTGGCCAGCGCGTTGAAGATCAGCGCGATCGACGAGAAGGTGATGCCCGCGCCCACCAGCACCATCCACGCGACGATGAGCTTCGGGCTGTGGCTGATGCCCAGCCCGAGCATCACGAACAGGATGGCCGTGACCGTGAAGATCGACTTGAACGCTGCCCACAGCATCTCGGCCAGCACGATGTCGTCGAGCCCGACCGGCGCGTTCATGATGCCGTCCCAGGTCTTCTGCACGTGCATGCGCGAGAAGGCCGAGTACAGCGCCTCGAAGCTCGCCGCGTTCATCGCGCTCATGCAGATCGAACCGCTCGCCAGGAACAGGATGTACGGCACCTTCACGCCGTCCACCGCCACCTGCCCCACCAGCGCGCCCATGCCGTAGCCGAAGGCCACCAGCCAGATCAGCGGCTCGGCGATGTTGCCGATCAGGCTGGGAATGGCCAGCTTGCGCCACACCAGCAGGTTGCGCAGGAACACCGGCCACCAGCGCAGGGAGATTTCGGGCGCGCGCCATACCGAGGGCGAAGCGGGCGCGTTCGTCGTTGTCGTGTTCATGGCCTAGCCGTCCTCGCGAATCTGGCGGCCCGTGAGCTTGAGGAACAGGTCCTCCAGGTTCGCCGGCCGGTGAAAGGTGCGCAGTCCGCCGTGCTGCGTCAAGGCATCGAGCAGCCGCCGCGCGTCCTGCGTGTAGAAGAACACCGTCTCGCCGCTCACCTCCACGCGCGCGGCCATCGCCTTGAGTTCGGCCGACTCGGCCAGCGCCAGCGCGCCGTTGCCGTACACCTCGACCACGTCGGGCTCCAGGTGCTCGGCGATCAGGTCGCGCGGGCGGCCTTCGGCGATCTTGCGGCCGTGGTCGAGCACCAGCAGGCGCGAGCACAGGCGCTCGGCCTCGTCCATGAAGTGCGTGGTCAGCAGGATCGACTTGCCCTGCTGCAGCAGCACCTGCAGCCGCTCCCACATCAGGTGGCGCGCCTGCGGGTCGAGCCCGGTGGTGGGCTCGTCGAGCAGCAACAGCTTGGGGTCGTTGACCAGCGCGCGCGCCAGCGACAGCCGCCTGCGCATGCCGCCCGACAGCTCGCCCGGCTTGGCATCGGCCTTGTGCGACAGCGCCGCGAATTCCAGCAACTGCGGCACGCGCTCGCGCACCTGTGCCTTGCCGAAGCCGAAGTAGCGGCCGTACACCACCAGGTTCTCGGCGCAGCTGAAGTCGGGGTCGAGCGTATCGAACTGCGACACCACGCCCAACTGCGCCTTGATGGCCAGCGCGTCGCGCGGCATCTGCAGGCCCAGCGCGGAGATCTCGCCGCCGTCGGGCGCGGTGAGGCCCAGGCACATGCGGATGGTGGTGGTCTTGCCCGCGCCGTTCGGGCCGATCACGCCCAGGCATTCGCCGGGCGCGATCTCGAACGACAGGTCGTCGACCACGGTGGTTTCGCCATAGCGCTTGCGCAGCCGGCTGACCTGGAAGAGGGGCTGGGAGGAGGTTGTTGTGGGCTGCACGCGGCGATTCTGACGCAGGCATGCGCAATCCGCACCGCGGCTTGCCCGGCCCACGGCACAATCGCTGCCGAATGCATTTCACGGGGGGAGGCCCAAAGATGCTGCGATTCCTGTTGGCGCTGTCTCTCCTGATGGCGCTCGGCGCCTGCGCGCCGTTTCATCGGCCGCTGTCGGCCGGGGACCGGGGCAAGGTCCGGGAGGTGGACATCCGCGTGGTCGTCGCCCAGGAGAGCTTCATGTTCTCCGCGCAGTCGCCGGGCGTGAGTGCGGCCACCGGCGGCGGGCTGATCGGCGCGCTGATCGACTCCTCCGTGCAGCAGTCGCGCCAGAAAGACATGAGCGCCGAGGTGCAGGCCATCGTCGG
Source organism: Variovorax sp. (assembly GCF_965279555.1). Lineage (NCBI taxonomy): Bacteria > Pseudomonadati > Pseudomonadota > Betaproteobacteria > Burkholderiales > Comamonadaceae > Variovorax > Variovorax sp. The sequence continues at coordinate 5,636,840 of NZ_OZ257247.1, forward strand.
CCCGCTGCTCGACTACGACTACCGCGCCGAAGCCGCCCGCGCACTCGAGGCGCAACTGGCCGAACCCGCTTCGTTCCCGCTGAAGATCCGCTCGGCGCAACTGCTCGCCGCCATGCCGGTCAAGGCGGTGCACGAGGCCCGCATCGCCGCCACCCGGGACGGCCCCGCGTACATGGTGGTGTGGCTGCAATACGCGCTCGAGCCGGGGCTCGGCGCATTCACCACACGCGCCTCTGCCCTGCTGTGGCAGGACGGCAAGAGCGAGCCCAGCTACCGCGCCGCCGCCATCTTCCAGACGCCCATCGGCGGTACTGCGCGCGCCACCGTCATCCGCCGCCTCACGGCCGACGACGGGCAGGTGCTGCGCGGCGTGATGCGCGACTCGATGACGCAGACCCTGCGCGCGGTGGCAATGGACATCGCCGGCGCGCGCTCCGGCTCGGTGAAGACCGCGCGCTTCAACATCAACGGCTCGTGGGTGACCGTGGCCGGCGCGAGCTTCGACGAGCAGCCGGGGCGCGTGCTGTTCCGCGACCAGGACGGTGCCCTCTACTCGGTCAGGAGCGCAGCCCCATGACGCCGATCCGCGCGCGGAGTGCCGCCGCCCTGTATGCCTTTTTCGCGCTCTGCGCCATGCCAAGCCTGTCGCATGCGCTGACCGAGACCGAGCCGCTTTCCATGGTGTTCGAGCCGGCGCCCGAGGCGGCGCAGCGGCCCAACAGCCCGCCGGTCGCGCGGCTGCACGTGGCCAATGGCTGCACCCTGTACCTGCCGGTCATCGACGACCTGCGCCTGAACAAGGCCAACGTGGGCAACCTGACCTTGATGCGGCCCACGTTGCACGCCACGCCGGTGTCGGTGCAGTCCATCCAGGGCGGCGACGCCGGCCCATGGATTCGTGGCGCGCTGCAGTCGGCCAGCCGCTACGGGCTGCAGGTCGTGGCCGCGGTGCCGCCGTCGCCCGGCGCCGCGCGGCAGGTGACGGCCGACGTGGCGCTGCGCCTTGCGCATGCGTGGTCCGCCGGACTGAACCTGGTCTCTCACGTCGTGCTTCAGGCCACCTACCGCACACCCGGCGCCGAGCCCGTGGTGCGCCAGTACCACGGCATGGGCACGCGCACCAACTGGGCCAACGGCAACGGCGAATTCATGTCGGTGCTGAACCTCGGCATCGAGGAATCCGTGCGCGGCCTGGCCACAGATGCGGCGGCGCTGTGCGAGGGCAAGCCCTTGCCCGAACGGGCGGCCGTGCCATGAAGCCCATGCTGAAGCTGCACCTGACCTGCGGCGCACTGCATGCGTCGCAGATCCCTCTATTCGTCGCGGTGTGCGAGCAGGCCGGGCTGCGGCCGCTGCTGATCGACCATCATCACCATCGCAGCGACCACGACAGCGGCGAGCGCAAGCCGCAGCCCTCGGCCATCGCCTGGCTGCGCGCCGACTTCGAAGAAGCCAAGACCGAGGCGATGGCGCTGGCGCAATGGCTGGCGCGCGCGGGCATGGCCGTGCTTGGCGTGAAGGTCGACGCACCGGTGCAGGACGCCGACAGGCTCGGCCGCGCCGGGCGGTACTTCGAGTGGCGCGGCAAGCTGCGCCAGCTGCACGACCTGTCTGCGCTTCAGCAGCTGTGCGAGGCGCACGGCGCACAGCTGTCGCGCGACAGCCTGCACGAAGAAGCCGACACCTGCTTCCTCACGCTGCGCAGCCGCGAGCCGCTGGATGCCTTCAGCCTGCGCGTGGTGGCGCTCTGCGAGCAACTCCACCGCGACGGCTGGCCGCTGCTGGCGCAAGATTCGGAAATCTGCCTGCACGACAGCCGCGAGCCCCCCGAGCTGCCGGCAGCGGACTGGCTCGCGCCCTACCTGAGACCGGCTAGAGCCTGAGTTCGCCGAACTCCATCTTCATCCAGTCGATGAACGCCCGCGTGCGCGCCGGCAGCAACCGCGCATTCGGATAAATCACGCTCACAGGCCGCGGCTGCGGCTCGAAGTCTTCCAGCACCAGCGCGAGCTGCCCCTGCGCCACGTGCGGCATCACCTGGTAGGAGAAGAAGGTGCCGAAGCCCATGCCCGCCGCGCAGGCCTCGATGGCCGGTGCGATGTGGTTGAACTCCAGCCGGTTGTCCGGCGTCACGCCGATGGTCTTGCCGCCTTCGCGGAACAGCCACTGCGGCGGCGCATCGACCCGGCCACGCACGCAGGGCGCGCCGTTCAGCTCGCGCGGATGTTGCGGCGTGCCGTGCGCGGCCAGGTATGCGGGGCTCGCCGCCACCACGCGGCGGATGGTGCCCAGCGTCTGCGCCACCAGCGACGAGTCTTCCAGCGGGCTGATGCGGATGCCCACGTCGATGCCCTCTTCGAGCAAGCTCACCGTGCGGTCGTAAAGCCGCACGCTGCAGCGCACCTTTTCGTAGCGCTTCATGAAGCGCACGATGGCCGGCGCCACGTACATGTGGCCGAACAGCACCGGCGCGGTGATGGTGAGCTGGCCGGCCGGCTCGCGCGCCTCGGCCTTCAGCGCGAGGTCGGCAGCGTCGGCCGCCAGCAGCACCTCGCGCGCGCTCGGCAGGTAGTGGCGGCCCTCCTCGGTCAGCGAGAGGCGGCGCGTGGTGCGGTGGAACAGGCGCACGCCCAGGTGCGCCTCCAGCGACGCCAGCGAGCGCACCACCGCGGGCAGCGAGGTGCCGAGCGCCTCGGCGGCGCGGGTCAGGCTGCCCTGGTCGGCAATCTGCACGAAAGTCTGCATGGCCTTGAAACGATCCATCGCGCGATTAAACCGGAAATTGCAGCAGTCAAATACAGAAGTGGCTATTCATTCATCCGGCGCAAGAGAGAAGAATCGATGCGGTGCCCCCTCAAAGACATTTCAGAAGGACCCCGCCATGAACACCGCCCGCCCCGTTCGACCCATCAAGCTCTACGGCACCGCCCTTTCGGGCCATGTGCACAGAGTGCGCCTGTTCCTCACGATGCTCGGCCTGCCCTTCGAGAACATCGAACTCGACATGCGCAAGCGCGAGAACCGCACGCCGGAATTCCTGGCGCGCAACCTCTTCGGCCAGGTGCCGGTGATCGAAGACGGCGAGCTGACGCTGGCCGATTCCAACGCCATCCTGGTCTACCTCAACGCGCGCTATTCGCCCGACCCCGCCCGCTGGATGCCGCAAGACGCGGTGGGCGCGGCACAGGTGCAGCGCTGGTTCTCGGTGGCCGCCGGTCCGCTGGCGTACGGGCCCGCCGCCGCGCGCATCATGGCGCTGTTCGGGTTGGCCGCCGACCCGTCGGAGAAGGTGACGCGCTCGCACGCGTTGCTGTCGGTGATGGAGGCGCACCTGCGCCAACAGCCCTTCCTCGCGGGCCCGGCCGCCACGCTGGCCGACATCGCCAACTACGCCTATGTGGCGCACGCACCCGAAGGCAGCGTGTCTCTCGACGGTTATTCGCATGTGCGCGAATGGCTTGCGCGGGTGGAAGCGCTGCCCGGCTTCGTGCCGATGGTGCGCACGCCCGTCGGACTTGCGGCGGCCGCATGATCGCCGCTCCATTCCACGCGGGCGAACGCGCGTTGCAGGCGCTTGCGGGTTCGCGCGAGCAGATGGAGGCCGCGGGCCCGCGCATCATCCGCGATTTCATGCCCGACCAGCACCGCGAGTTCTTCTCGCTGCTGCCTTTCATCGTGGCGGGCAGCATTGACGACGAACTGCAGCCTTGGGCCAGCGTGCTCGCGGCGCCCACCGGCTTCGTGCATTCGCCCGATGCCACGCACCTGCGCATCGATGCGCTGCCGGCGGCGGGCGATCCGCTCGCGGGCCAATTGAAGCAGGGCGCGACGCTGGGCCTGCTCGGCATCCAGCCGCACACGCGGCGGCGCAACCGCATGAACGGCACGGTCGAGGCCATCGACGCGGCGGGCTTCATGGTCGAGGTGCAGCAGAGCTTCGGCAACTGCCCGCGCTACATCCAGGCGCGCGAGCCGGTGTTCGCGCCGCCGCGCGGCGATGCGGCGCCCGCGCAGTGGCTCGACAAGCTCGACCTGGCGGCGCATCGCCTCATCGGCAGCGCCGACACGCTGTTCATTGCCACCGCCTACCCGAACGAAGTGGCGGTGGGCGACGAGGCCGATGCAAGTTCGCACGGCGTCGATGTGTCGCACCGCGGCGGCCGCCCGGGCTTCGTGCGCATCGACGGCGACGACACGCTGACCGTGCCCGACTTCAACGGCAACCGCTTCTTCAACACGCTCGGCAACCTGGCGGCACATCCGCGCGCCGGGCTGTTGTTCATCGACTTCGACAGCGGCGACCTGCTGCATGTGGCGGTCACGGCCGAGATCATGTGGAACGGCCCCGAGGTGGCCGCGTTCGAAGGCGCGGAACGGCTGATGCGCTTCCATGTGACGCACGCCTTGCGCCGGCCGGCGGCGCTGCCGCTACGCTGGGGCGATGCGCAGCTGTCTCCGCATCTCGCGCGCACCGGTCAGTGGAACACCGGCACGCGTGCCGCGACCGACGGCCGGTAGTGCCAGCCGCGCAGGCGCTGCGCGTCGATGTCGGGTACGCGCTGCAGCAGGGCTTCGAGGCCGGCCGCCGCCAGCGTGCAGGCCAGTGCCTGTCCGGGGCAGGCGTGCATGCCGCGGCCGAAGCCGAGCATGCGGCGCTTCGCACGCACGAGGATGAAGCTGTCGGGGTCGGGGTTGAACGAGGGATCGCGGTTGGCCGAGGCCAGCAGCACCAGCACCGTGTCGCCCGCTGCGAGCGGTGTCCCCGCGATGGTGACGGGCTCTGCCACGAAGCGCCGCGTGTTGTGCACCGAAGGGTCGTGCCGCGCCGTCTCTTCCACGATCGCTTGCAGCCCGTCGCGCGTGCGGGCGCTTGCGCGCAGCGAGGGGTCGCGCATCAAGGCGATGAGGCTGTTGCCCAGCAGGCCGGCCGTGGCGTCGCAGGTCTGCGAGAGCAGGCCGACCAGGTTGGCCAGCAGCGAGCGCGACGGCGCGGCGCTCTCGGCCAGCACACCCGCCAGCAGCGTGCCCCGGCGCGGCGGCGTGCCCGCGACGAGGCCTTCGAAGCGCGTCATCAATTCACCTGCCGCCGTGCTTGCGCCCTGCAGTTGGCTCGCCGTCGACAGCGGCGACAGGCAGGCCACGAAGTCGCGCGTCCACAGGTCGACCTGCGGCAGTGCCTCGTCGGCAAAACCAAGCAGGCGCGCGACGGATCGCACCGGCATCGAGAACAGCGTGTCGGACAGCGGCTGCTGCTGCACTTGCCTTGCCACCTGAAGGGCAGCTTCACGCACAGTATTCAGATCGAGCCCGGCCAACGCCCGTTGCAGCGCGGGCCGGTGGGCCTCGTGGGCCGCGCCGTCGTTCATGCGCACCAGGTGGCCGAACACCTCGCCGGCCGGACTGCCCGCGATGGCGTTCGGCACCGGCTCGGCGGCCGGCCGCACCCGCAGCGCACCGTGCGCCTGCAGCACTTCTTCGATCACCTCGGCGCGGCTGGCCACCCATAGGCGCAGCTTCTCGTTCCACGCCAGTGGAAGGCCGGCGCGCAGGCTCGCGTAGAAGGGGTAGGGGTCGGCGTGCGTCACGGCCGCGACCGGGTCGAGAGGCACGTCGGGGGAGGTGGGGCTGTTGTTCGGGTACATGGCCGCAGTGTGCGACCGGCGGCGCCGCCACACTTCGTCCACGGCCGAAGTGTCGGATGCCGGGCCGTCTTACGATGGGGCGCATGGACACCCTCGATTCAACCGCCGATTTCCAGCTCGCCCGCGTAGCAGGCGCCATCGCCGAGCCGGCCCGCGCCCGCATGCTCAGCTGCCTGATGGACGGCCACGCACGCACCGCCACCGAACTCGCCACCGTGGCCGAGGTGGCCGCGTCCACCGCGAGCGCGCATCTCGCGCGGCTGAAGGAAGAGCGGCTGGTCGAACTGCTGGTCCAGGGCAAGCACCGCTACTTTCGCCTGGCCAACGACGACGTGGCCGCCGCGCTCGAAAGCCTGATGGTGGTCGCGGGCACACCGCGCGCCGCCGAATTCAAGCCCAACACGCCGAGCCGCCTGCGCAGCGCGCGTACCTGCTACGACCACATGGCAGGCACCGCGGGCGTCGCGTTGCACGACCGGCTGCATGCGCAGGGCTGGCTCAGCGGCTTGCAGAGCGGTTCGTACGAACTCACGCCCGACGGCGCGATCGCGCTGGAAAGCCTGGGCGTGGAGGTGGACGCGGTGCGCCGCTCGCGCCGGCGTTTCGCCTGCGCCTGCCTCGACTGGAGCGAGCGCCGGCCGCACCTGGGCGGCGCGCTGGGGGCCGCGTGGCTTCAGTTGTCGCTGCGGCGCGGATGGGTGCGGCAGGAGCTGGACGGCCGTGCGCTCACGCTCACGCCGAAGGCGCAGCGCGAGATGCCGGAGCTTTTCGCCTGAGCGCCGGCAAGGCCCGGCTTCAGGCCTTCAGCTTGAGCAGATAGATCAGCGGTCCGGCCATCGCGGTGTCGAGTTCGAGGAAGCTCTCGAAGTCCTTGCCCGCCATCCAGTACGGGTCCCAGTTGTTGCGCTTGATGGTCTTCACCCACAGCTCGTGTGTGGTCGCGCGGCGCACCGCGTCGAGCAGCACGGCCTTGCGGTAGGGCGGCACCTTCTTGCCGGTCATCACGCCGCGCCAGTTGGCGAGGTCGGCGTCCACGCCCTGTTCGCGCACCGATGCGATGCCCTGGAACGGCTGCTTCGACGACACGCCGATGGCGCGCAGCCGGCCGCTGGCCAGGCTGTCGCTGAATTCGCTGAAGCCCGAGATACCCGCCACCGCCTTGCCGCTTTCCAGCGCCTCCACCACCTGCGCGCCGCCGGGGTGCGCCTGGTAGACCAGCGAGGAAGAGGCGCCCGCCACGCGCGCCAGCATGCCGGCGTACATGTGGTCCACGCCGCCGGCTGAGCCGCCCGCGACCACGGTGTTGGCCGCGTCCGCGCGCAGCTGCGCGATCAGGTCCTTCGGTGTCTTGATGGGGGAGTCGGCCTTGACCGCCACCACTTCGTAGTCGCTGGTCAGGCGCGCCACCGGCGACACGTTGCTCATGGTCACGGCCGGCTTCTGCAGCGCCACGGCACCGACCATCACCATGCCGCTGACGAGCAGGGCCTCCGGGTCGGCATCGTATTTCTCGACGTACTTGGCCAGGCCGATGGTGCCGCCCTTGCCGCCGATGTTCTCGTAGACCACGTTGCCCACGGCGCCCGATGCCACCAGCGCGGCGCCGAGCGCGCGGCCGGTCTGGTCCCAGCCGCCGCCTTCGTTCGCGGGAATGACGATGCGCAGCTTGCTGCCCGCCGGTGCGTCGGCCGCCCTGGCGACGCCGGGCCACAACGCGGCGCCCCCCGTGCCTGCGGCTGCGGCCGATGCCGCGATCCATGCCGAGAAGTTGCGGCGCGAGAGAGTGACGGAAGGCGACTGGGGCATCTTGTTTCCGGTTTTCTGTGGGGAAACCGAATGATGTCCGCGAAACACGCCGATCCTGCCCGTGCGCGGGCAGGGACAAACCCGGATGCACGCCGGGCGCCCTTGCTTTACTGGAAGGCCACCTCGGCAAAGCTGCGCAGCTTGCGGCTGTGCAGACGCGTGGAGCCTTCTTCGCGCAGGATGTCGATGGCCCGCATGCCGATGCGCAGGTGCTGTTCCACCCGTTCGCGATAGAAGTGGTTGGCCATGCCGGGCAGCTTGATCTCGCCGTGCAGCGGCTTGTCGCTCACGCACAGCAGGGTGCCGTAGGGCACCCGGAAGCGGAAGCCGTTGGCCGCGATGGTGGCGCTTTCCATGTCGAGCGCCACCGCCCGGCTCTGGCTGAAGCGGCGCTGCGGCTGGTTGCCCGGCAGCAGCTCCCAGTTGCGGTTGTCGGTGCTGGCCACGGTGCCGGTGCGCATGATCTTCTTGAGGTCGGGGCCCTCGTAGCGCGTGACGTCGGCCACGGCCTTTTCCAGCGCGAGCTGGATCTCCGACAGCGCCGGAATGGGCACCCACAGCGGCAACTCTTCGTCGAGCACGTGGTCCTCGCGCACGTAGGCGTGGGCCAGCACGTAGTCGCCCAGCTGCTGCGTGTTGCGCAGGCCGGCGCAGTGGCCCAGCATCATCCAGGCGTGCGGGCGCAGCACGGCGATGTGGTCGGTGATGGTCTTGGCATTGGCCGGGCCGACGCCGATGTTGACCATGGTGGTGCCGCTGCAGTCCTCGCGCACCAGGTGGTAGGCCGGCATCTGCGGCAGGCGCGGCGGGGCCGTGCCCTGGCTGCCGTCGAGCAGGTGGCCGAAGTTCTCGCTGCCGCCAGCGGCCAGGCCGCGGCGGCGCGTGACCACATTGCCCGGCTCGATGAAGGCGATGTACTCGCTGTTCTCGTCGGCCATGGCTTCGTGGCCCAGCCGCACGAACTCGTCGATGTAGAACTGGTAGTTGGTGAACAGCACGAAGTTCTGGAACCACTCGGGCGCGGTGCCGGTGTAGTGGCGCAGGCGGTGCAGCGAGTAGTCGACGCGCGCGGCCGTGAACAGCGACAGCGGCTGCGCCTCGCCGTCGCGCGCCTCATAGGTGCCGTTGGCGATGCCGTCGTCCATCACGCCCAGGTCGGGCAGGTCGAACACGTCGCGCATGAGGGCGCGGCGCTCGGCGCTCATGGTGCCTTCGATGTGGTCGTTCTCGGCAAACGAGAAATGGATGGGGATGGGCTGCGTGCTGGTGCCGATCTCGAGCTCGACCTGGTGGTTCTCGAGCAGCAGGCGGAACTGGTCGAAGTAGTAGCGCGAGAACAGGTCGGGCCGCGTCAGCGTGGTCTCGTAGCGGCCGGGGCCGGCCACGAAGCCGTAGCTCAGGCCGGCGTTGGCCGGCGGCGTATGGCGCGAGACGGTGTGGGTATGCACACGCACGAACGGGTAGCAGGCCCGCACCCGGCCCGGCAGCGCCTCGCCGGCAACGAAGCGCAACATCGATTCGCGAAGATGGGCCAGGCCGCCGTTGTAGATGGCCTTGACCTGTTCGAGTGCGGAGGCGGCATCGGTGAAGCGGGCGGGAGCGACGAAGGTGGGCATGTAGGGCATGGCGTCATTGTGCAATGCTTGTTTGAGGGCGTTGTTCGGGGCGCGCTCACGCCGACGGAGGACATTCGCGGAGGGGAGTACCCGGTGGCCTGTGCACGCACCCTGAACTAAGGCGACCAAACCTCAGCCCAGCAGACACCCCAGCACTTTCTCGAGCATGTCGTTCACGTCGACAGCCTGCACCGCCCCAGGCAGCGCCACATCGCCGTGCATCACGAACACCGGCTTGCCCCACTTCAGCCCCATCGCCATCTCCGACAGCGTGCCCATGTTGCCGCCGATGGCCACCAGGCACACGCCGCTGCGCGCAATGATGCCGTTGCGCATCTCGCCCATGCCCGTGGGAATGGCCACGCTCAGCCACTCGTTGGCGTTGCGGTCGTCGTCCTCGGGCAGGATGCCCACGGCAATGCCGCCGGCTTCCACCGCGCCGCGCGAGGCCGCGGCCATCACGCCGCCGCGCCCGCCGCACACCACCGACATGCCCGCGCGGGCCAGCGCATGCGCCACGGCATAGGCGGCCTCGCACTCGGCCGGGCCGCCGTCGCCCGGGCCGATCATCGCCACCGGCTGGCGGTGGCGCGACGGCCCCCGCTGCTTCTGCGCCAGGCGCGCCAGCGCCTCAGTGACCGGCGCCGACAGCACCGCGCTCGCGCCTTCGCGTAAAGACATCACCCACTCCCATCACGATCACACACACCACCATCAGCACCAGCGACAAAGCCGCCGCCACCGCGAAATCTGACCCGCCGTCGCCCACCTGCGCCAGCAGCATCAGCGGCAGGATGTTGAGCTGCGTGCCCACCAGCGCCAGCGCCGTGCCGTAAGTGCCCATGGCAATCGCGGCGACCATGCAGGCGTTCGACAGAACCGAAGGCAGCACCTCGGGCACCACCGTGTCCCGGAAGGCACGGGCTTTCGATGCACCCAGCGTGCGCGCCGCCTGCGCCGGGCGCAGGTCGAGGTTCGCGAACACCGGGTACAGCGACAGCGCCACGCGCGGGATCAGGTAGTAGGCATAGGCGAAGCCCAGGCCCGACACGCTGTAGATCCAGCTGCCCAGGGCCGCCGGGTCCGCGCCCAGGCCCGCGAGCAGCTGCGTCACGAAGCCCGCGCGGCCGAAGGCCAGGATGAAGCCGTAGGCAATCACCAGACCCGAGAAAGCCAGCGGCAGGCCCAGCAGCGTCATCATCCATTGGCGCCGCGACGCCGGCTGGCGCGCCAGCTCGATCGCGATGCAGGTGCCCACCAGTGCCGACACCGCGCCCGCCGCCAGCCCGAGCGCCAGCGTGTTGCGCAGCGCGCCGAAGAACAGCGGGTTGCCGAACAGCCGGCCGAAGGCGCTGCCGCCCTCGCCGAAGGCCTCGGGCAGCAGCGCCGCCAGCGGCACCGCGAAGAACAGCGCCATGAAGGCCCAGGCGGGCCAGGCGCCAAAGCGTCGCATCACGGCTGCTCGATCACTTGCCCAGTGCGGCTTGCGCCCAGAGCTTGTCGATCTCGGCCTTGCGCTCCGACGCCTTCACCACGTCGAGCGGTTTGATCTGCGGTGCTGGCGGCATCTTGGCGGCCACGTCGGCCGAAAGCTGCGTGCCCGGCACGGCCGGACGCACGAAGCCCTGTGCGAACAGCGACTGGCCGGCCTCGCTCATGATGAAGTTGAGCCACAGCTTGCCGGCGTTCGGGTTCGGGCCGTTCTTCACCAGGCTGATGGCGTAGGGCGCGGCCACGCTGGCTTCCTTGGGAATGACGACCTCCATCGCGTCGCCCATGCCGTCGACGTGCTTGGCCTTCAGGCCGTCGTTCTCGTAGCTGATCCACACCGGAATCTCGCCCTTCAGGAACTTGGCGTAGGGCGTGGTGCCTTCCACGCGCAGCACATTGCCAGCCGAATGCAGCTTGCCCAGGTAGTCGATGCCGGGCTGCACGTTGTCGACGCTGCCGCCGTTGGCGTAGGCCGCGGCGAAGGTCAGCACCTGGCCGATGCCGGTGGAGCGCGGGTCGAGGTAGACCACCGTGTTCTTGAACTCGGGCTTGAGCAGGTCGGCCCAGCCCGTGGGCACGTTCTTCACCAGCTTCTTGTTGACCAGGAAGGCGATGTTCAGCGTGTGGATGGTGAACCAGCGGCCCTCGGCCTCGCGGAACACCGGCGGCAGCTTGTCGAAGTTGACGGGCTTGAAGGGCGCGACCACGTCCTTCTTGGCGGCGTCGACGGCCGAGGCGGCGAAGTAGTAGGCGGTGTCTGCCTGCGGGCGGCGCCTGGTCTTCTCGAGCGCGACCACGGTGGCGGCGGAACCGATGTCGTTGTAGGTCAGCTCGATCTCGGGGTAGCGCTTCTTGAAATCGCGGAACAGCGACTTCCAGTTGGCCCATTCGGGGCCGGTGTCGAAGGAGACGCACAGGCCTTCCTTCTGCGCCTCGGCGTACAGCGCCTTCTCGCCCGCATACAGCTCGGGGCCGTCGAAGGCAAAGGCGGTGCGGGCCGCGAGGGTGGCCAGCGGCAGTGCGCCGGCGGCTTGGATCAGGTGTCTGCGTTGCATGGTGGCTCCTTGAGGAAAAGGTTCAGTGGTCGAGTAGACGGATGTGCCGGGGGGCGACGGCGATGGCCTCCAGGGCCGGCGCCGGCGATTCGGCAAGGAAAGGCTTGCCCGCGCCAGGCACCTCGAAGTCGTAGCGCGTGAGCGCACCCAGGTAGCGCTGCGCGCGGGTGCTGCCCGCAAGACGATTCACGGCGCCGGGCGCCGGGTCGGCGTGGATGTGCTCGGGGCGCACCAGCACATGCACCGCGGTGCCGAAGGCGCGCTGGCCGGTGTCGGCGAAGAGTTCGGCAAAGCCCAGGTCCAGCCGGCCCGGCGCGGCCACCTTGGCGGGCAGGATGGTCGAGAGCCCGACGAACTCGGCCACCGCGCGGCTCGCGGGGTTCTCGTAGATGTCGCGCGGCGTGGCGATCTGCAGCAGCTGGCCGTCTTTCAGCATGGCCACGCGGTCGGCCATTACCAGTGCTTCTTCCTGGTCGTGCGTGACCAGCAGCGTGGTGGCATTGAAGCGCTGCTGTATGGCGCGGATCTGGTCGCGCAGGTGGCCGCGCACGCTGGCGTCGAGGGCCGACAGCGGCTCGTCGAGCAGCAGGGCTCGCGGGTCGATGGCCAGTGCGCGCGCCAAGGCCACGCGCTGCTGCTGGCCGCCCGAAAGCTGCGCGACGGCGCGCTGCGCAAAGTCGCCCAGCCCGACGATGTCGAGCAGGTCCTGCGCGCGCTGGCGGCGCTCGGCCGTGCCCACCTTGCGCAGCTTCAAGCCGTAGGCCACGTTGTCGAGCACGCTCAGGTGCGGGAACAGCGCGTAGCTCTGGAACACCATGCCGATGTTGCGCTCGTGCACCGGCGTGCGCGACATGTCCTCGCCGTCGAGCGCGATGCGGCCGGTGTGGCCCGTCTCAAGGCCCGCCACCAGCTTCAGCAGCGTCGACTTGCCCGAGCCGCTGGGTCCGATCACCGCGACCAGCTCGCCGGTGCGCACGTCGAGCGACACGTCGTGCAGGCCGTGCGTGCTGCCGGGGTAGTTGTAGTTGACGTTGTCGAGTAGGAGGCTCATGGCGTATCGGTCAGGCGCGTTGCTTCACGAGGGAAGAGGAAAGAAGCGCCGACGCGCTCGCCAGCACAAGAAGGATCACCGTGGCCGCGCAGGCGAAGCCCGTGGCACCGTAGAAAGCCTGCAGCAGCACCACCGGATAGGTGCGGTTCTGGAAGCTCGTGAGCAGGTTCGACACGCCGAACTCGCCTACCGAGATGGCCGCCACCATCACCAGCCCGCTGATCAGGCTCTGCCGCAGGCTCGGCAGCACGATGCCGGTGAACTGCTGCCAGCCCGAGGCGCCGAGCGTGGCGGCTGCCTGCTCGAGCCGGCCGAGGTCGAGGTGGCGCAGGTCGGTCAGCAGCGTGTTGGTGAGGTAGGGCAGGGTGAGGATCGCGTGCGCCGCGATCAAGAGCGGCATCGAGCCCAGCCAGGGCGCGAGGTCGGTGTTGAACACGATCATGTAGCCGAAGGCCAGCGTGATGGCCGGCACCGCCACCGGCGTGGCGCTCACGATGCGCGCCGCCAGGCTGCCGCCGCTCTGCGCGCCGTGGTACAGGGCATAGGCCAGCGGCAAGGCCAGCACGGTGTTGATGGCGCAGGCCGACATGGCGACCACGAGGCTGCTCACGAAGGCCTTGCGGAACGAGGTGTCGAGCCAGAGGTCGACGTACCACTGCCCGGTAATGCCCGTGGGCAGCAGCGTGTTGGTCCAGTTGCCGCCCACGCTGCCGATCATCAGCAGGGCGATGGGCAGCAGCAGGTACAGGCCGTAGATGAGCGAAATGCCGCGAACCAAGGTTGTCTCCCATGTCATGGACACCCGGCATACTTTCCGGATGCGCTACTGTCCGCGCCGGGCATGCCGCCGCGTTGCCTCGAATTCTAGGAATCACGTGCGTACTTATGGGTGAAAGTTGGATGACGACACTTGAGCAATCGGAAAGCGTTTTTCACGCAGCTTTCATGAAGCGGAGCGATACATGAAGCGCGACTGCCCCACCATCCAGGAGCTGCTGGCCTTCGACGCGGTGGCGCGCCACCAGAGCATCACGCTCGCGGCGGGCGCCCTGTGCATCACCGTGAGCGCGGTCAGCAAGCAGATCGCAGGGCTCGAGGCCTTCCTCGGCCGCGAGCTGCTGCAGAAGAACGGCCGCGGCGTGCAGCTCACGCCGCAGGGCCGCGTGTACTGGCAGAAGATTTCGGGCGGGCTGCGCGCCATCGAGACCGCGACCTTCGAGGCGCGCTCGGGTGACGCGGGCGCGGGCCTGCTCACGCTGGCCAGCGTGCCCACCTTTCTCACCAAGTGGCTCATTCCGCGCCTGCCCGCCTTCAGCCAGAAGAGCCGCCACGTGATGCTGAGCTTCAGCCGCCACCTGGAGCCCAGCGACGGCATTCCGGCGGGCGTGGACGCCGCCATCCGCTACGGCCCCGACGGCTGGCCCGGCGTGGTGTCCGAGTACATCGCGGGGCGCGAGTTCGTGCTGATCGTGGCGCGCTCGCTGGTCGAGGGGCGGCACCGCATCGCGCAGCCCGCCGACATCACCGGCCACACGCTGCTGCATCACGAAGGCGCGCCCGGCGCGTGGCGGCAATGGGCCGCGCAGCACGGCGTGCCGGAAGTGCAGACGGTGGCGGGGCCGCGCTTCGCGCAGTATTCGGCGCTGATCCAGGCGGCGCTCAACGGCCTGGGCATCGGCCTCGTGCCCAGGCTGCTGGTGCAGGAAGAGCTGGCAGAAGGCGCGCTGCTGAGCCCCTGCGGCACGCCGGTGAGCGTGAACCAGGGCCACTACCTCTGCTACCGGCCCGACCGGCTCGACCTGCCGGCCTTCGTGGCGTTCCGCGAATGGCTGCTGGCCGAGGGCGTGGCCTCGCGCGGTGCCGAGACCGAGGCATGATCCCCGCAACATCCAAGGAGTCGAATCGATGAAAGTCGCAGTCATGGGCGCCGGCGCGGTCGGTTGCTATTACGGCGCCATGCTCGCGCGCGCGGGCCACGAGGTGGTGCTGGTCGGCCGGCCCGTGCATGTGGAGGCCGTCAACGCCAACGGGCTGCGGCTGGAAACCCGGGCTTTCGACGAGCAGGTGCGAATGGCCGCGAGCACCGAACCCGGCGCGGTGAAGGGCGCCGGCCTCGTGCTGTTCTGCGTCAAGTCGACCGACAGCGAATCGGCCTCCGCGCAGATCGGGCCGCACCTGGCGCCCGGCGCGCTGGTGCTCACGCTGCAGAACGGCGTGGACAACGACGAGCGCGTGCGCGCGGTGCTGCCCGCGTCGAACGAGGTGGCCGCGGCAGTCGTCTACGTGGCGACCGGCATGGCCGGCCCCGGCCATGTGAAGCACAACGGCCGCGGCGAGCTGGTGATCGCGCCGTCACGCCGAAGCGAAGAGGTCGCGCGGCATCTGGTGGCGGCCGGCGTGCCCACGCAGATCTCGGACAACGTGCGCGGCTCGCTCTGGGCCAAGCTGATCCTCAACTGCGCCTACAACGCGCTGTCGGCCATCACGCAGCTGCCCTACGGCGTGCTCGTGCAAGGCACGGGCGTGAGCGACGTGATCCGCGACGTGGTGGCCGAATGCCTCGCGGTGGCGAAGGCCGAGGGCATCGAGGTGCCGGGCGACACCGACGCCGCCCTGCGCGGCATCGCGCAGACCATGCCCGCGCAGTACTCGTCGACCGCGCAAGACCTGGCGCGCGGCAAGCTCAGCGAGATCGACCACCTCAACGGGCTGGTCGTGCGGCGTGGGGAGGCGCTGGGCGTGCCGACGCCGGCCAACCGGGTACTGTTCGTGCTGGTGAAGCTGCTGGAAGGCAAGCTGCAGCAGGCGGCGCAGGCCTGATCAGCCGGGCATGGGTTCGCGCATGGTCACGAACTCTTCGGCGGCGGTGGGGTGGATGCCGATGGTGCTGTCGAACAGCGCCTTCGTCGCGCCCGCGCGCATCGCCACGGCAAAGCCCTGCACCACTTCGCCGGCATCCGCGCCCACCATGTGCAGGCCCACCACGCGGTCGGTGGCCTTGTCGACCACCAGCTTCATGAAGGTGCGCTCGGTGCGGCCCGACAGCGTGTGGCGCAGCGACTTGAATTCGCTCGAGAACACCGTCACTTCGCCGAACTTCGCGCGCGCATCGATCTCGCTGTAGCCGCAGGTGCCGATGTTCGGGTGCGTGAACACGGCGGTGGGAATGAACTCGTAGTCGAGCCGGCGCTTGCCCTTGCCGAAGAGTTCGTCGACCACCACCATCGCCTCGGCCAGCGCCACCGGCGTGAGCTGCACGCGCGTGGAGACGTCGCCCACCGCGTAGATCGACGGCACCGAGCTGCGGTAGTGCGCATCGACCGCGATCGCGCCTTTTTCGTCGAGCTTCACGCCCGCGGCCTCGAGGCCCAGGCCCTGCGTGTTGGGCACGCGCCCGGTCGCGAAGAGCACCGTGTCGACCTCGATCTGCTGGCCGCGTGCCAGCGTGACGGTGAGGCCGTCTGCATTGCGTGCTACCGATGCGGCCTCGCAGTTGAGCCGCAGGTCGACGCCGGCCTTGCCCATTTCGTGGGCGAGGAACTGCCGCACGTCGTCGTCGAAGCCGGTGAGCAGGTGCGCGCGGCGGTGCAGCTGCGTCACCTTGGCGCCCAGGCCGTTGAAGATGGAGGCGAACTCGCAGGCGATGTAGCCGCCGCCCACCACCAGCAGGCGCTTGGGGAACGGGTCGAGGTCGAACATCGCGTCGGAGGTCACGATGTGCTCGCGGCCCGGAATGTCGGGCACGAAGGGCGTGCCGCCGGTGGCCACCAGCAGGTGGCGCGCCGTGTGGCGCTTGCCGTCGATCTCTACCGTGTGGGCATCGACCAGCTGGGCCCAGCCGGTGATGAGCGTCACGCCGGCGTTCTTCAGCAGCGAGCCGTAGATGCCGTTGAGCCGGCCGATCTCTTTCGCGCGCTGCGACTTGAGATGTGCCCAGTCGAACTGCGGGGCTTGCGGCAGCGTCCAGCCGTAGCCCGCGGCCTCCTCGAAGGATTCGGCGTAGCCGGCCGCGTAGCTGTAGAGCTTCTTGGGTATGCAGCCCACGTTGACGCAGGTGCCGCCGAGCTCGGCGGCCTCGGCCAGCCCGACGCGGGCGCCGGTTTGCGCCGCCATGCGCGCGGCGCGCACGCCGCCGCTGCCGCCGCCGATGACGAAGAGATCGAAGTCGAATGTGGGCATGAAGAAAGGCTCCTTGCCTTCGACTTTAGCGGCGGGGCGATCGCGGCGCTTCCGGCGGGCCTTGCCGGTATCGGGGGAATCGCTGCCAGTACACCGTGCCGCCGAAGGGCCTTGGCGCGCATGCTTGACCCTGAGGTTGCTTCAGGGTTTCCACTGTCTCCACCAGGCCCTGCGGGAGTTCATCGCCGCCGGCGACGCTGCCCGGGGCCGCCTGTCAGGGAGATACACATGGGCATGCTGGAAAGGCTTTTCGGGGGGCATGGGGGATCACGGCACGCCAGCGGCGGCAATCACGGCTCGCATGCCGGCCACGGTGGCGGCAGCGTTGCGCCGGCCGGAGGGGGCGGCATCGCGTGCCCCGCATGCCGTGCCGCCAACGTACCTGGCGCGCGCTTCTGCCAGCAATGCGGCGGCCCGATGCTGCCGGCCGCCTGCCGCCAATGCGGCGCCACGATGCAGGCCGGCGCGCGTTTCTGCGCGCAGTGCGGCCAGTCTTTCCGGGAGGCCGTGCCGCGCGCCTGAGCGTCAGCGCGAGTCCGGCGAGGTCCAGAGCCTTTTCAGGTCTTCGCTCTGCCCTTGCTGCTGCTGCTGCGTCGCCGCCATGCCGCGTTGCTGCTGCTGTATCGCACGCAGCTGCGCTTCCTGGGCCTGGCGCAACGCGTTCTGCTGCGCCGCCTGCTGGGCCTGCACCTGCTGCTGCATCTGAAGGGCGCGCAACTGCATTTCCTGCTGCTGGCGGGCCTGCAACTGCTGTTGCTGGGCCTGCGCCGCCTGCTGGGCCGCGCGCTGCTGCTGTTGAAGCAGTTGCTGTTGCTGCATGGCCTGCGCCTGCGCGGCGCGCAGCTGCATCTCCTGTTGCTGGCGCAAGGCCTGCTGTTGTTGCTGCTGTTGCTGCCAGCGGTCCTGCTCGGCGCGCTGCTGGCGCCAGTCGCGCCGCTGCTGCCATTCGCGCTGCTGACGCCAGTCTTCCTGCTGGCGCCATTCCTGTTCGCGGCGCAGATCTTCCTGCCGCCGGAATTCCTCCTGCTCCTGCTGCTGGCGCCAGTCTTGCTCGCGCTGCCAGGCCAGCTGCTGCTCCTGCTGCGCCCGGTAGTCAGGCTCGTAGCGCACCTGCGGTGGCGGCACGGCCAGCACTGCCGACGGCACCGGCACGCCGGGCGGGCCGAAACGGGCGGTGCCGGAGGACCGCTCCTCGATCCGGTTGCGCTCGGCCACCCAGGCGTCGAAGCCGGCGTTCTGCACCCGCGTGGTCGCAACGGCCGTCAGGTCGCGTCCGGACACGGTCGTCTGCTGGCGGTCGGTCAGCAATTGCGAGGCGCCGTTCTTGCCGTACAGCGTGAGCTGGCCGGACGTCACCGCCACCCAGGTGGTGGAAGTGGCCGTGTCGGCGGCAAAGCGGTATTCGCCCGGCGCGGTGATCACCGCGTGCAGGTTGCCGGTGTGGATCTTCAGGCGCTGGCCCGCCAGGCCGTCGCGCACGCGCAGCTGCAACTCGCCCTGGGTGGTAGTGATGTCCACGAAGTTGGCGTCGAGTCCCGAGAACTCCACCTGCGTCTGGCTGCCGAGCCGCAGCGCGACGGGGCCGATGTAGAACTCGGCGCGCGCGTTGCGGTCGGTCCAAACACGGTCGCCGACCGACAGCGTGCCGCCCTGCCGGGCCGCCTGCCAGCGGTCCTGGCCGGCGAGGGCGACGCTCACGGTGCCCTGCTGCTGGTTCAGCCGCGCGATCTGGCCCGACGGGCCGGGCTGTGCGCCGGCCGCGACGCCGGCGCACAGGAGCGCCATGCCGAGCAGCCAATGTTGCAATGGGCGCCGAATGCGCCCAGGTGTTGTGCGGTTCATGTGATTCCTCTGATCCCCGATGTACGAAGCGGTCCGGTCGCCTGGTTTGCCTGTTTGTAACGCGCGAGAATCCGCTGCCGCTGTCAGCGCTGTCCCTTTGCTTGGTGAAGCGCAGGTGCATTCGGCAACCAGCTGTAAGGAGGAAACAGAAGTGAAGAACGAAAACAACACACGCCCTGCCGGCGAAGTGTGCTTCCAAAAGAGATGGCCGGCGCTGCTGGCGCTGTGCATTGCCGCCACCGCGGCGGTGCCGGCAGCCGCCCAGCTCGCGCGCAAGCCCTCTTACTATCAGCAACAGAACCAGCAGGGCCCGGCCCAGCCGCATGGGCCGCGTCCGACGGCGCCGTCATCGCTGCCGGCGTTGCGCAGCCAGGGCGATTTCGACCAGCTGGCGCGCGTCTACGACGCCGGCACGCCGATGCAGCTGGCTCACGTGCTGTTCGTCGTCGATCTGAAGGCGAAGCCGGCGCCGCGCACGTACTACATCGACACGCCGCGCTACCAGCTGCACGTGCGGTTCCTGCGCGACACGCGGCTTTTGCCCAACACCATCAAGCGCGAGATCGATCGCAACTACCTCGTGCCCGACCGCCGCTTCCTGTTCGGCACGCTGAGCTGGCAGCAGAACATCGGTGCCTTCACCTACGAATTCTGGGAAGGCGACCGGCTCACTGCGCCGCTGCTGCGGCAGGCCGATGCGCAGGTAAAGGCCAGCTTCTTCGCGCCCGTGAAGCTCAAGACCAACTCCACGCTGCACGAACGCATCGCCAGGGAAACCGGCATCGACTACGTGAGCCAGGAGGCGCTGATCCGCGAGCAGCCCTATCTGCCGATGAACGTCGGCACCGCCACCGGCCGCGTGCGCGTGGTGGACGACGAGTCGGGCATCAACGCACTGTTGCCCGACGACATCGCGGTGCTGCGGCAGGTGCCCCTGAGCCTGCCGCCGGTGGCGGGCGTGCTGACCGAACGGCCGTCGACCGCGCTGGCGCACGTCAACCTGCTGGCCAAGGGCTGGGGCATTCCGAACGCCTACGTGCGCGACGCGGCGACGGTGCTGCGGGAGCATGCGGGCCAGTGGGTGGCGCTGAAGGTCGCGGCTTCGGGCTACCAGGTGCGCCGCCTCACGGCTGATGAAATCGCGGCGCTGCCGCCGCGTGCCGTGCGCACCGCATCCGCCGGCGCCACGCCCGGCGGTGCGAAGGCCATCGAGCCCGACCTGCGCGAGACCCGCCTGCTGCCGCTGGCCTCATTGCGCGCGCGCAACAGCGCGCAGTGCGGCACCAAGGCCGCGAACCTCGGCGCCATGCAGGCTGCGCGCATTCCGGGCACGTCGGTGCCCGACGGTTTCTGCGTGCCCTTCGCGCACTACGACCGTTTCATGCGTGCCAACGGCCTGGGCGAGCGCATCGCACGCATGCAACAGCAACCCGGTTTCGCGAGCGACCCGAAGGTCCGCCAGAAGGCGCTGGCGCAACTGCGCGACGAGATCGTGCAGTGGCCGGTTGATGCAGCCACTGCCGCTTCATGGCGCGCCGCATGGCAGTCGCAACTGGGCGGCGGTGGCGTGTTCGTGCGCAGCTCGTCCAACTCCGAAGACCTGCCCGGCTTCAGCGGCGCGGGGCTCTACACCACCGTGCCCAACGTGAAGACAGGCGACGCGCTCGAGACCGCGGTCAAGAAAGTCTGGGCCTCGGTGTTCAACCCCGAGGCATGGGAGGCGCGCGGCGCCGCGGGCTTTGGTGCCGAATCGGTGCTGATGGGCGTGTTCGTGCAGACCGCCATCGACTCGACCAATGCCGGCGTGATGATCACCCGCGACCCCTTCGACGCGGGGCATGCGCACGTCACCTACATCTCTGCCAAGCGCGGCATCGGCATCCGCGTGGTCGAAGGGCAACGCGTGGCGGAACAGGTGATGTATTCGAGCTGGTCCAAGGCCATCCAGGTGCTGAGTCGTTCGGCCGAAGACACGGCTCTTCAGCTCGACAAGGACGGCGGCGTGAAGGAAGTGCCGGTGGAGGCCGGGCGCAACGTGCTGACCGACGAGCTGGTGGTGCGCCTGGCCAACGTGGGCGCGGCGGTGAAGCGCACCTTCAACGCGGTCGATCAGGACATCGAATGGGCGACGGTGGGCGACAGGATCGTGCTGCTGCAGGCGCGGCCGTATGTGGAGCGGCGGCGCTGAGACAGAGCCGCGAACCTTCAACCCTTTGCCTTGCCAGCTCAGCAAAACGGGTAATAGATAAAAAAACGCCACCCCCAAACCGCGAGCAAGGCAATGGCAATCCAAAGGGAGTAATGTATTTCTCTCTCTCTGATTGACTGGATCGCCGCAAAAACAAAGAGTGGAATTAAAAAGGCGGCAGAGAAAAATCTGGTGCTGATGTCATTGTCAATAGGCAATCCGCAAAAGGTCAGCCCATCGGATTTTGCACTCGACTCTTCCAACATCCACTCATACTTGTTCACGGGCATCAAAAGCATCAGGGAAATGCAAAAGAAGGCATACGCCGATACAACTGCCAGGCCTATTCTTTTCATCGTCAGACTTTTTCGAGAAGCATTAAGATATGGTCGCGATGCTCCAGCATTCTGCGCCCATATTCGGAAAATTGCCTCCCTTGGCTCCCAGGGGAAAGCTTTATTGAATTTATAAATTCATTCAACGCACGCTCGATGCCTCGGTTATAGCGAGAGCCTGCGACGATGAATTGTTCGTCAGTGAGGTTTGAAGTATCGGTGCCTGGGTAGTCGTACAAAATCAGATTTTTCAGATGGAGAGCAACGACGTTCAAATTGAACGTGTCGGTCTCAAGGCACGCAATCAGGTTCATTCGATCGGAGTACGACAACAGTTCGATCGGTATGCCAAGCTCTTTCGAGGCAACCCGCAGCTGAATGCTTACCGCGCCAACCGACGTTTCTTCGGGTGGCTTTCCAAACTTGACGGGTCTGCCCGCCAGTGTTCGCTGCAACGTGCGTCCTTGGAATACCGGTCTTTTAATGCCGTCGGGTTTGCCGCCCACTTCGGCCCAAGCGACGCAGCCGAGCATCGCAGGAGGGATTCGGTATTGCTCCGCCGCATCTTTTATACGGAATTTATTGTAAACGACCCAACCGTCTTTGTAGGCTTGTAGATATGCTCGCCCGCCACCCATTTTTTCCGATAATACGCGCCATTTGAAGACGTCCCAACTTTTCCATTTGGGATGATTTGAATTGTCTGGCGCGCAAAACTCCCTGCCGCTCATGTGCCACTCCCTTTTTAATTTGAGGCATCATGGTAGGGGCGGTCTGCTATGTCTTAAGTCGCAGCCTGGGAATTTCTGCACGCTTGAGCATATATTTGCTCATAGGCATGCGGTTCATGCGGGAGCAAGTTGCAAAGGCGGCTCGGCTCTTTATCGTTAATGGAACCGCGTCGGAGTACGCGCAGCGCGCGACGACCTTGCTCTACTTGTAAAGCAACTGCGGCAGCCACAACCCGATCTGCGGCCACGTGTACAGCAGCACGATCGCCAGCACCTGGATGCCCATGAAGGGCAGCATGCCCAGGAAGATCTGGTTCAGCGTCACGTGCGGCGGGCTCACGCCCTTCAGGTAGAAGGCGGCCATGGCCACCGGGGGCGAGAGGAAGGCCGTCTGCAGGTTCAGCGCCACCAGCAGCCCGAAGAACAGCGGGTCGACGCCGAAGTTGTCGAGCAGCGGAATGAAGATGGGCATGAAGATCACGATGATCTCGGTCCATTCCAGCGGCCATCCCAGCAGGAAGATGATGACCTGGCTCAGGATCAGGAACTCCACCTTCGTGAGGTTCATGCCCAGCACCCACTCTTCCACCAGCGCCTGCCCGCCCAGCAGCGCGAACGCGGCCGAGAAGATGGCCGAGCCCACGAACAGCCAGCACACCATGGCCGATGTCTTGGCGGTGAGGAACATCGATTCCTTCAGCACCGTGAGGTTCAGCCTCCGGTAGGCCGCGGCCAGCAGCATGCCGCCGAGGGCGCCCATGGCGGCTGCCTCGGTCGGCGTGGCAAGGCCCAGCACGATCGAGCCCAGCACCGAAAGGATCAGCAGCACCAGCGGGAAGAACGATGCCAGCAGCATCTTGAAGATCTCGAGCCGCGCGAAGCTCAGGAACAGGTAGAACAGCGTGACGATGGCACCGAAGATCGCGAAGGTGACCCACCACCAGGTGGGTGCGGGGCGCTCGGTGGCGGCTTCGGCGGCACTTTCGGCGGCGCCTTGTGCTGCTTCTGCCGGCTCGGCCAGCGGCGCGGCGGCTGCGGCTGGCTCCGGTGCCTGTTCCCCTCCGGGGGGCTCCTGCAGGCCTTCTTCACGCGGCGGCTCCTGCAGCCCGCCCTCGGACGGCGGTTCCTGCAAGCCGCCCGCGCCGGGTGCGCTGCGCACGGCGCCGATCTCCTCGATGTCGTAGCGCGCCTGCGCCTCCACCGTGGTCACGGCCTTGTAGCTGAAGGCCGCCAGCAGCAGGAAGATCACGCCGGGCATCGCGACGATGCCGAGTTGCTTCAGCACATGCGAGAACGGAACGCCGGTATTGCGACGGCCGTTGAGCAGCCCCACCAGCGCATGCGCGGCGGGGCTTTCGGCCAGCCGCTGCGACAGCGGCGGCAGCGGCACCACGCGTTCGGCCTGCGACAGCGGCGGCGCCCACTGCGGCTTGATCCACGCGATGATGATCACGTACAGCACATAGAGCGACGCCAGCATCAGCCCCGGAAAGAAGGCGCCCGCATACAGCTGCACCACCGACACCCCCGCCGTCGCGCCGTACACGATCAGCAGCACCGACGGCGGAATCAGGATGCCCAGGCACCCGCCCGCCGTGATCGCGCCCGCGGCCAGCGGCACGCTGTAGCCCGCGCGCAGCATGGCCGGCAGCGCCAGCAGGCCCATCAGCGTGACCACCGCGCCCACGATGCCGGTGGCTGTCGCGAAGATGGTGCAGGTGACCAGCGTCGCCACCGCGAGCGCGCCCGGCAGCCGCGCGAGCGCCAGGTGCAGGCTCTTGAACAGCGATTCGATGAGGTTGGCGCGCTCCACCAGGTAGCCCATGAACACGAACAGCGGCACCGCGATGAGCACGTCGTTGGCCATGGTCTTGAAGGCCGACTGCACCATCAAGTCGAGCGTTCGGTGCCAGTCGCGGTCGTAGGCGAGCCAGGTGAAGATCATGCCCATGCCCATCAGCGTGAACGCCGTGGGAAAGCCCAGCATGATGGCCACGACCACCAGCGACAGCATCAGCAGCCCGAGGTGGCCGTTGGTGATGGTCGGCGCGTTCGCCAGCACGGTGCCAGCGCCGATCACGATCAGCGCCATGAACGACAGGCCGAACCAGAGTTCGCGGCGGATCATCGCGCCCCCCCGGTGGCTGTCTGCGCCACCACCACGCGGTCTAGCGCGGCGATGTCCTCGTCTTTCACGTGCACCATTTCCTTGAGCTTCTCCACGTCGACCTCTTCGACGTCCTGCTCGCGCGAAGGCCATGCGCCCTGCCGTATGCACTGCACGCAGCGGATGATCTCGACGAGGCCCTGCAGCAGCAGCGTGAAGCCCGCAAGCGGGATGATGTACTTGAACGGATACAGCGGCAGCGGCTCGGCCGAGAAGGTCTGCTCGCGGATGGCGAGCGACTCGCCCGCGTAGATCCAGCCGGCCCAGGTGAGGGCGACGATGCCCGGCAGGAAGAACACGATGTACAGCACCAGGTCGACCGTCGCTTGCGTGCGCGGGCGGAAGAAGCCGTAGAGCACGTCGCCGCGCACGTGGCCGTTCTTCGAGAGCGTGTAGGCGCCGGCGGTCATGAACATCGCGCCGTACAGCATGATCTGCGCGTCCAGCACCCAGGCGTGCGGCTTGTTGAGCGCATAGCGCGAGAACACCTCCCAGCTGATGAGCAGCGTGAGCAGCAGCGCGCACCAGGCGAAGGTCTTGCCGATCCATGTGGAGAACCGGTCGACCGCCAGCAGGAAAGATTGCATCGGAACGAACTCCTCGCCGCGACCCGTGCGCGGCATGCGTGCAGGCATGGAAGAGGGCGCCGCCCGGGCGCCCTCGCGTCACATGAATCGCATCAGGCCTTCTTGGCCTGTCGTCCGAAGTAGTGGTTGTAGGCCATCTTGAAATCGACCGAGTAGTCGTTCTGCCACTGGCCCGCGCGCTCGGCAAAGGCGCGCTGCGAGTCGAGCACCTTCTTGAACATCGGGTTCTCGGCCGACTTCTTCGCGATGGTCTTGTCCCATGAGGCGAGCTGCGCGCGCAGCACCGCGTCGGGCGTCTTGTAGAACTTGATTCCGGCCTTCTTCAGTTCTTCATAGTCCTTCGAGTTGCGGTCGATGGCCTTCCAGCTCATGTCGGCGCTGGCCGCCTGCGTGGCGTACTCGATGATGGACTTGAGTTCGGGCGGCAGCGACTTCAGCTTGCTGCCGTTGAACAGCACCTCGAACTGCTCGCCGCTCTGGTGGAAGCTCTGCAGCATGCAGTTCTTCGCCACGTCGGGAAAGCCCAGCACGCGGTCGCTCGATGCGTTGTTGAACTCGGCCGCGTCGATCAGGCCGCGGTCAAGCGCGGGCACGATCTCGCCGCCGGGCAGCGGGTTCACGGCGGCGCCCATGTCGGTGAACACGTCCACCGCCAGGCCCACGGTGCGGAACTTCAGGCCCTTCATATCCTCGGCCCTGGCCACCGGCTTCTTGAACCAGCCCAGCGGCTGCGTGGGCATGGGGCCGTAGAGGTAGGAGGCGACATCGAGGTTCAGGCCCTTGTAGATCTCGTCCATCAGCGCCTTGCCGCCGCCGTAGGTGTGCCAGGCCAGGATCATGTTGGCGTCCATGCCGTAGCCGGGGCCCGAGCCCCACAGCGCGAGCGCCGAGTTCTTGCCGTACCAGTACGCGACGACGCCGTGGCCGCCGTCGAGCGTGCCCTTGGCCACCGCGTCGAGCAGCTGGAAGGCCGGCACCACCGAGCCGGCGGGCAGCACCTCGATCTTCAGGCGGTTGCCCGCCATGTCGTTGACCTTCCTGGCGTAGTCCTGCGCGTACTCGTGGAAGATGTCTTTCGCGGGCCAGGTGCTCTGGAAGCGCAGCGAAGTGGTCTGGGCCATGCTGACCATCGGCACGGACATGGCACCGGCGGCCACGGCGGCGCCCTTGAGCAGCCCGCGGCGGCGGGGCAGTTTGCTGTCTGTCATTTGTCTCTCTCCAATTGGCTGTTCTGACTGGGGGAACCCAGGCTGCCGTCTTGGAGTTATGGTTTGACAGGCCCAAGCCCCCATCTTTGGCGCACAGGAACACGCAACAAACAGGGTTTTCACGAAGCGGTGAAAAATTCCGGTCATTGAAAACCCGCATTCCAAGGAAGAAAGCAGATGACTGATCCCGTCGAGAACAAGGGCTACGCCGGCGACGTGACTCCCGAGCAGGCCGCGCAATGGATGGCCGACGGCGAGGCCGTGATGGTCGACGTGCGCACCGACGCCGAGCGCGAGTGGGTCGGCTACGTGCCCGGCGCCGTGCCGCTGGCCTGGAAGCAGTGGCCGGGCATGGCGATGAACCCGGCCTTCGACGACGGCGTGCGCGCGGCGGCCAGGGGCGGCAGGAAGCTCGTGATGCTGTGCCGCAGCGGCGTGCGCTCGGTCGCGGCTGCGAAGCGCGCGACCGAACTGGGCGTGGAGGCATACAACATCCTCGAAGGCTTCGAGGGCAATCCGGACGAGAACGGCCACCGTGGCCTGACCGGCGGCTGGCGAAAGCGCGGGCTGCCCTGGAAGCAGAGCTAAGCGCAGGGCGGGCGCACACCGCGCCCCAGAAGCGGTGAGAGCGGTGAGGTAAACCCCGATGGTCGCGCGGCCCACGCCTCAATACGATCGAGCTGATATGCACAATCGATTGTGCAATAGGCCCGGCCCACTTTCTGCATTCCCTCTTCTCGTCTCCATGAAGCACGCATTGCTCGGCATCGACGTCGGAACCTACAGCAGCAAGGCAACCCTGACGACGCTCGACGGACGCATTCTCAACACCGCCACGATCCCCCACGACATCAGCCTGCCGCACCCCGGGCATGTGGAGCAGGACGCCGACAAGGTCTGGTGGAACGACGTCTGCGCGCTGTGCAAGAAGGTGATGGAAGGCACCGGCCTGAGCGGGCAGGACGTCGCCGCGCTTGCGGTGAGTGCGATCGGCCCCTGCGTGGTGCCGCTGGATGCGCAGATGCGCCCGCTGCGCCCCGCCATCCTGTACGGCGTGGATGTGCGCGCGCAGGCGGAGATCGCCGAGATCGAGGCAGAGTTCGGCGCCGCGGCCGTTCGCGAGTTCTCGCTGATGGACCTCACCAGCCAGGCCATCGGGCCGAAGATCCGCTGGCTTCGAAAGCATGAGCCCGATGTCTGGGCGGCAACCGCGCATCTGGCCACGGCCAGTTCCTACCTGGGCTTGCGCCTCACGGGCCAGCATCGCATCGACAGGCACACGGCCAGTCACTACATGCCCCTGTACAACCCCAAGACGGGCATGTGGGACGAGCGCTTCAATCGCGCATTCGTGCCGTTGGATGCACTGCCCCGGCCCGCCTGGTCCGACGAGATCGCCGGCGAGATCACCGCGCAGGCCGCGCAAGCCACCGGCCTGTCCGTGGGAACGCCGGTGGCCGTGGGCGCAGTCGACGCGTTGAGCGAGGCGATCAGCGTGGGTGCGGTCGCCCCCGGCGACCTGATGGTGATGTATGGAAGCACCACCTTCTTTGTCCTGGTGCAGGACAAGCCGACGCCCGATCCGCGGGTCTGGACCGTAGCAGGTGCCTATGAAGGGCAATTCAATCTGGCCGCCGGCATGAGCACCACTGGCAGCCTGACGCGCTGGTTCAAGGACGAGCTTGCACGCGACCTCGCTGAGCCCGGTGGCTACGCCGCGCTTTTCGACGGCGCCGCCAATGTTGCGCCGGGCGCGGGCGGCCTGCTGGTGCTGCCGTATTTCAGCGGCGAGCGCACGCCCATCAACGACACGCGGGCCAGCGGCGTGATCGCGGGGCTGAGCCTGTCCCATTCCAGGGAGCAGCTTTTCAGGGCCGTGCTGGAAGGGGTGGGCTTCGGCGTGCGCCACAACCTTGAAGCCTTCGCCGACATCGGCGCGAAGGTCAATCGCGTGGTGGCCGTCGGCGGCGGCGCACAAGGCAATACCTGGCTGCAGATCGTCTCCGACATCGCGCAGGTGGAGCAGGAAGTGCCGGCCGTGACCGTCGGCGCGAGCTTCGGCAATGCTTTCCTGGCTGGCTGCGCGGCGGGCCTCGTGCGGCGCGGCGACATCGTCCGTTGGGTCCGGCCCGGGCGCCGCATCGTGCCGGATCCTTCCCGGCGCGCGGTCTACGACAGCATGTACGCCCAGTACCGCAAGCTCTACGACGGCACCCGCGACGTGATGCATGCATTGAAATCCATCGCGGCGGGCCAGGCGGATTCGAGGCCGCGGTAGCGGGTCGCCAGGGCTGCACCTCCAACGCTCGAAGGTTCTCCGTGGAAGATCCGTACCAGGCCCGGCGCGATGCGTCGAGCTGGGAATCGAGCCATCGGGCGGCATCAGCTGCTACACCCACGCAACGCCCTCGCCCCTGGAGCGATGGCACTACCACGACGACTATGAACTCCAGTTCGTCGTCCAGACCTCGGAGCGCACCTACGTCGGAAACCACGTCGGAGAGTTCAAGCCGGGCTCCATCGTCCTGATCGGTCCTCGCGTTCCGCAAAACGTCGTCTCCCTCGATGCGCCGGCTACCGGAACGGGCGAGCGCAGCGTCGTGATCCATTTCCCGGGGGATCCGATGCCCAAGGCTGTGCGCCCTGGCCGAATTGCTGCAATGCCTGGGGCGGTGGCCCAGGTTTCGATTGCTCTCCTCGACCTCGGTCCCGGGCGCACGAGACGAGCGCAAGACCGTCCTGGACCGGCGGGTCGACAAAGTGCTCGAGCTTGTCTATCGAAACTATGCCGACAGCCTGTCATTGGCTGACGCCAGCCATTGCGCCGGTGTCGGCCTCAACGGCTTCTCGAGACTGTTCAAGAGGGCGACCGGAAGTACCTACACGGACTTCCTGATCAGCGTCCGGATCGCCAGGGCATGCGAGTTGCTGCGCAAGAAAGACCAGCAGGTGTCCAGCATCTGCTACCTGGTGGGCTTCAACAACATCTCCAATTTCAACCGGCACTTCCGGCGATTGAAGGGCATGACCCGGAGCGAATACCGCATGCACATGTCGGGCAGGTTCGGCAGCGCGCAGCGACTCAGGCTTCAACCAGCTCAGGGCGGATCTGGATGATCTCGGCGGGATCGAAGCTGCCCGAATCGATGATCTCGAAAGCCTTTCCGAGCAGGCCCGGAATGTCCTGCCGCACCATGAGCAATGGAAAGCTCAGGCAGGTCGCAAACGGATCCCAGTCGTAGCTGCCGATCGCGCATTGGCGGACCTCTTCGAGCGGGATGGTCTTGAGGAACCGCACCACGCCTTCCAGCGCGATGGTCGAGTTCACGAACAGCCCGCGCGGCAGGCCTCCCATGCGCTGGTAGAGCGCTCGCACCGATGCTTCCGCTTGGTCCGCTTCGTAGCCGCAGGCATCGATGTCCGCACAGTCCAGGCTGCCGAACGCTTCGGCGATGGCTTCGGAAAATCCTTCGATCCGCTGCACCGTGTTGTGCTCGCCCGGAATGCCGCCGACGAAACAGAAACGGTCGCGCCGCCTGGCACGCGGCGCCTTCGATCGCTCGATGAGCTTCGCCGTGAGTTCACGCGCGCCCCAGCGATTGTCTGAAACGACCGAAGGCGCGAGCTTGCCCGGCAGGTCGACATTCAGGTGTGCAATGCCGTGGTGCGAGCAGATCCGGCTCACCGCATCGGGCGCGGAGGCGCCGGTCACCAGCAGGTATTCGATCTGGTAGGAGATCAGGGTGCGCGCCGTCTCTGCTTCCAGCTTCGGGTCGCGCAGCGTGCTGACCACGATGGGGTAGAGATGCCGCTCGCGCGCCAGCCGCTCGAAAGTCTGCGACATGGCGCTGAAGAAGCGGTTGTCGTGCATCGGAATGAGCATGCCGATCAGCCCGGAGCGTTTGCGCCGCAGGCCGCTGGCCTGCCGGTTGAGCGTGTATTTCAGGTCCTTCGCGAGTGCGAGGACGCGTGTCGCCGTTTCCTCGCCGATGCGCCGGCTCTTCCAGGTGCCATTGAGGATCGCGCTGACCGTGGATGCGGAAGTCTCGGCAAGCCGCGCAAGATCGTAGATGGTCGGTTCGCGACGGCTCATCGGTGTCGCCCGGCAGGGCGATCACACGGCACCCCGGCTGCGGGGTTGCACGATCGGTTGGCGCCAGGCTTCCACTTCATCGATGGAAGTTTACGCGCCGGGTGCACAGCCGAACCGAGCGAGCCCGCCGTGCCCGTGGGCAGGAAGCTCAGTTGTTCAACGGCGGAATCCGCAGCTTCTGGCCCGGATAGATCTTGTCCGGATTGCTCAGCATCGGCTTGTTGGCCTCGAAGATCGCGTTGTACTTGTTGGGGTCGCCGTAGTACTTCTTCGAGATGGCCGAGAGCGTGTCGCCCTTCACCACGTCGTGGTACTGCGCGGGCGGCGCGGCCGGGGCGACGAGGTTGTTCTCCACGCTCGTCACGTTGGCCACGTTGCCGGCGGCCAGGGAGGCTTTCTCGCTGGCTTCCTGCGAGGGCGCCTGGCCCGCGAGCGTGACCACGCCGCTGCTGGCGGTGTACGTCACCTCCAGCCCGGTGAGGCCCAGGTTCTGGGTCTCGATGTAGGTCTTGATGGCGGCCGCGGCGGCAACGTTCGCGTCCGGCGTGGCGGCCTGTGCCGACGAGCCGCCGAACAGTTTTTCTCCCGCTTCCTTGATGAAACTGAGCAAACCCATGGTTCTCTCCTTGTGGCTGGTTGGTGGATGGGAACGGACGATGGTGAGGCGCAACGCGCAGGCCCGGCGTAGGCCCATGCCGCGTATGCGACGCACGCGCCGGCAAGGCTGGACACAAAGTCGCAATAATCCGGCGCATGGCATCCCCCTTCCTCGCTATCGACATCGGCAACACCCGCCTCAAGTGGGCGCTCTACGATGCGGCCCGCCCCGGCGCCGTGTTGCAGGCGCAGGGCGCGGAATTCCTGGACCACATCGAGCGGCTGGCCGACGGTCCGTGGGCCGACCTGCCCGCGCCCGGCGCCATGCTGGGCTGTGTGGTGGCCGGCGACGCGGTGCGCCGCCGCGCCGAGGAGCAGATCGTCGAGCGCTTCGACTGCACGCCGCGCTGGGTCATGCCGAGCGCGGGCGAGGCCGGCATCGTCAACGGCTACGACCATCCGACCCGCCTGGGCGCCGACCGCTTCGTGGCGATGATCGGCGCGCGCCACCGCATGCTGGCCGAGCAGCCGGGCGAGCCGCCGCGGCCGATGGTGGTGGTGCTGATCGGCACGGCCGTGACGGTCGAGGCGATCGATGCCGAAGGCAAGTTCCTCGGCGGCCTGATCCTGCCGGGCCACGGCATCATGCTGCGCGCGCTGGAGTCGGGCACGGCCGGGCTGCATGTGCCGACCGGCGAAGTGCGCGAATTTCCCACCAACACCAGCGATGCGCTCACCAGCGGCGGCACCTACGCCATCGCCGGCGCCGTCGAGCGGATGGTGCAGCACGTGCGCTCCCATTGCGGCGCCGAGCCGGCCTGCTACATGACCGGCGGCGCGGGCTGGAAGATGGCGCCCGTCATGAACGGGCATTTCGAGCTGGTCGAGAGCCTGATCATGGACGGGCTGCTGGTCATCGCCGAAGCGCGGGGCTGAGCCTCATCGGGCTCAGCGGCGCATCAGCGCCTCGCCCATCGCCTGGAACGCGGGCAGCGTGAGCGGGTCGTTCGCGCCGTTGGCGGCCACCGGGTGCGCCGCGTAGCGCACGATGACCATCTCGGCCTTCGGGTCCACATAGATGCTCTGGCCGTGGATGCCGCGCGCCATGTACGCGCCATGCGGGTTGTGCGAGACCCACCACATGTCGCGGTACGACCAGCCCTGCAGCAGCGGGTAGCCGGCCTTGGCGAACTTGGCCGGGTCGCCGCCGCGGCGGATGTCTTCCACCACCGCCTTCGGAATGGCCTGCTGGCCGTTGGACGCGCGGCCGTCGTTACGCATGGTCTCGCCGAAGCGGGCCAGGTCGCGCAGCACGGTGTTCAGGCCGCCGCCGCCCGACTCGGTGCCGATGCGGTCGACCATGAAGTAGGCGTCCTGCTCGGCACCGATGCGGCGCCAGATCTTCTCGCTCAGCAGGTCGGCCAGCGACTGGTTGCTGGCGCGGCGCACGATCCAGGCCAGCACTTCTGCGTTGACGGTCTTGTAGGCGAAGGCATCGCCGTGCTCGCCTTCCTTCTTCAGCGTGACGAGGAACTCGTAGAACGACTTCGGGCCGGTGTAGTTCTGGCCCTGGGTGAGCATGCCGCCGGCTCGGGCGTAGTCCCAGATCTCGGCCTTGGGATCGGCGTAGTTCTCGGAGTAGTGCACGCCCACGGTCATGTCCATCACCTGGCGCACGGTGGCGTCGCCGTATGCCGTGTCTTTCAGCTCGGGGATGTATTTGGTGACGGGCGCGGCCGGGTCGAGCTTGCCTTCGTCCGCGAGGATGGCGGCCAGCGTGCCCACGAAGGACTTGGTGACCGACATCGCGATGTGCGGGCGCTCGGGCGTGAGCGCGCCGAAGTACTTTTCGTAGACCACCTTGCCGCGGTGCATCACGAGGATGCCGTCGGTGTAGGTGCCGGAGATCATCTGGGCGAAGTTGAGCGTCTGGTCGCTGCCCAGGGGTTTGAAAGTGACGGCCTCGATCTGTACCGGCGAGGTGCCCGACGGCAGCGGGCTGGCCGCGCCGGCGCCGCGCCACACGTTGGCGGTGGGCACCGTCTCGCGCACGTGCGAGAAGCTCCAGCGGGTGCGCGGAAACACGCCGCCGGCCGGGTTGTCGAAGGTGATGAGCTTGTCGGGCGGAGGCGGAAAGCCCTTCATCCAGCCCAGCGCGTCGACCGAGGTGGCCGCGGGGTCCGGCAGCGCTGCGGGCGCGGGCGTCTGTGCGTTGGTGGTGTTCACTGCGAGCAGGGTGAAGGCGGCGGCAAGCGCCGTGCGAATGAAGAGGGGCATGTTGTTGTTCTGGATGAAGAAGGGCATCAACGGCCGCTGAAGCGCGCGGGACGGCGTTCGACGAAAGAGCGCACGCCTTCGGCCGCGTCCTCGCTGTTCGACAGGCGCTTCTGCGTCTCGATGAATTCCGACACCGCCGCAAGCGGGCCTTGCTCCACCGCCTTGATCACGTTGAGCCGCGTGGCCACCACCGCCAGCGGCGCCTGCGCCGCGATGCGTTGCGCTATGGCCAGTGCCGTGTCGAGTTCCTGCCCGGCCGGCACCACCTTCTGCACGAAATTGAGGCGATAGGCCTCGGCGCTGTCGAACTCGTCGGCCGTGAGCAGGTGCAGCATCGCGTTGCCCACGCCCGCGCGCTCGGCCATGCGCAGCGTGGCGCCGCCCGTGGCCATGATGCCGCGCTGCACTTCCATCTGCGAGAAGCGGCAGTTGTCGGCCGCCACCACGATGTCCGCGCCCAGCATCAGCTCGATGCCCACCGTGAAGCAGATGCCCTTGACGGCCACCACCATCGGCTTGGTGCGGCGGCGGTAATCGGGCAGGCCGAAGTCGTGCGGCTCCACCAGGCCGGCGGGAATGGCCTTCTCGCCGCGCTTCATGTACTCGGTGACCGCCGGCAGGTCGAGCCCCGCCGTGAAGTGGTCGCCGAAGGCATGCAGCACGCCCACGCGCAGGTTCGGGTCGTCGTCGAGCCGGGTGTAGGCCTCGGCCAGCTGCTTGAACATCGGCGGCGTCCAGCCGTTGCGCTTGGCGGGGCGGTTGATGCCGATCAGCAGCACGTGGTCGAGCACCTGGGTGTCGATGCAGCCTTCTGCCGGCGGGGTGGTGGGGGTTGCAGTCATCGGTCTTGTCTCCGTGTTGTTGTTATGGCTGCGCGGCTCAGTACGTGTACACGCCGCGGCCGGTCTTGCGGCCGAGCTGGCCCGCCGCGACCATTTCCTTGAGCAGCGGGCAGGGGCGGTACTTGGAATCGCCGAACTGCTCCAGGTACACCTCCATCACGGCCAGGCACACGTCCAGGCCGATCATGTCGGCCAGCGCCAGCGGGCCGATGGGCTGGTTGCAGCCCAGCTTCATGCCGGCGTCGATGTCTTCCGCCGTGGCGATGCCTTCGGCCAGCACGAAGAAAGCCTCGTTGATCATCGGCACTAGGATGCGGTTGACCACGAAGCCCGGCGCGTTCTTCACCGTGATCGGCGACTTGCCCAGGCGCTCGGCCAGTTCCTTCACCGTGTCGTGCGTGGCGTCGCTCGTGAGGTAGCCGCGGATCAGCTCCACCAGCGCCATCATGGGCACCGGGTTGAAGAAGTGCATGCCGATGAAGCGGTCGGGGCGCGAGGTGGCGGCGGCCAGCTGCGTGATCGAGATCGACGAGGTGTTCGAGGCAATGATGACTTCGGGCGCCAGCATCTCGTCGACCTGCTTGAGGATCTTGAGCTTGAGCGCGTGGTTCTCGGTGGCGGCTTCGATGACCAGCTGCGCGCTCTTCAGGTCTTCGTAGTTGGTGGAGCCCTGGATGAGCGCCAGCGCGGCGGTCTTCTGCTCGGTGGTGAGCTTTTCTTTCTTGATGAGGCGGTCGAGGCTGCCCGACACCGTGGCCAGGCCCTTGTCGACCGCCGCCTGGGCGATGTCGACCATCACCACCTTCACGCCGGCCACCGCGCAGGCCTGCGCAATGCCGTTGCCCATCGTTCCGGCGCCGATGATGCCGACAGTCTGGATAGCCATGAGAGAACTCCTTGAAGAAACAAAAAAGGGGGTGCACGGGGCGGGCGCCGTGGCAGGAACATCGATTGTGAATCAGCCCCGGAGTCCCGCCGTTGCCGCGTGTGACACCTGCGCCGCGCGGGTGGCTTACAGTGCTGCGGTTGCTTTTTCCCCTCTTTTCCCGATCCCCGACCATGACCACCCTCGGCACCCCCCTTTCCCCCTCCGCCACCCGCGTGATGCTGCTCGGCTCCGGTGAACTCGGCAAGGAGGTGCTGATCGCCCTGCAGCGCCTCGGCGTCGAGACCATCGCCGTCGACCGCTACGAGAACGCCCCCGGCCAGCAGGTGGCCCACCATGCCCGCACCATCACCATGAGCGACCCCGAGCAGCTGAAAGCGCTGATCGAGGCCGAGAAGCCCGCGCTGGTTGTGCCGGAGATCGAGGCCATTGCCACGCCCATGCTGCAGCAGCTCGAAGATGCGGGCGTGGTGCGCGTCATTCCCACCGCCCGCGCCGCCCGCCTGACGATGGACCGCGAAGGCATCCGCCGCCTGGCCGCCGAGACGCTGGGCGTGCCCACCAGCCCCTACAAGTTCTGCGACTCGCTGGCCGAGCTGCAGGCGGCCATCGACGAGGGCATCGGCTACCCCTGCATCGTCAAGCCCGTGATGAGCAGCTCCGGCAAGGGCCAGAGCAAGATCGACGGCCCCGCCGACGTGCAGAAGGCCTGGGACTACGCCATGGCCGGCGGCCGCGTGAGCCATGGCCGCGTGATCGTCGAAGGCTTCATCGACTTCGACTACGAGATCACCCTGCTGACCGTGCGCGCCAAGGACGCCGCCGGCGCCGTGGAAACGAAGTTCTGCGACCCCATCGGCCACGTGCAGGTGAGCGGCGATTACGTCGAGAGCTGGCAGCCGCACCCCATGGCCCCCGCCGCGCTGCAGAAGGCGCAGCAGATCGCGCAGGCCGTCACGGCCGACCTGGGCGGCCAGGGCCTCTTCGGCGTCGAGCTGTTCGTGAAGGGCGACGAGGTCTGGTTCAGCGAGGTGAGCCCGCGCCCGCACGACACCGGCATGGTCACCATGGCCACGCAGTGGCAGAACGAATTCGAGCTGCATGCGCGCGCCATCCTCGGCCTGCCGGTGGACACGTCGCTCAAGAGCCCTGGCGCCAGCGCGGTGATCTACGGCGGCGTGGATGCCACCGGCATCGCCTTCGACGGCGTGGCCGAGGCATTGCAGGTGCCCGGCAGCGACATCCGCCTGTTCGGCAAGCCGGAGAGCTTCACCAAGCGCCGCATGGGCGTGGCGCTGGTGCACGCGGGCGACACCGACACGGCCCGCAAGCTCGCCAAGGAAGCCGCCTCGCGCGTGAAGCCACGCAAGGCGTAGCCAGTTTCCGCAAGCCGCGCCGCGAGGGCGCGGGCATGGTCGAGCGGTTTCACCGGAGACACCATGCTGCATCCCCAGGCGCGCGCCTTGCTCGACTTCATCGAAGCGCGCGGCATTCCGCCGACGCACACCCTCTCGCCCGCCGATGCGCGGGCCTTCTACCGCGACCGCCGCACCGCCACCCAGCCGCTGCCGGCTGAAGTGGCCGAAGTGCGCGACCTCGCGGCGGACGGCCCGCACGGCACCATCCCGGTGCGCCTGTACCGGCCGCTGGGTTCGGGCGCGGGCCCGCTGCCGGTGCTGGTGTACTACCACGGCGGCGGCTGGGTCATCGGCGACCTCGACACGCACGACGTGCTGTGCCGTGAACTGGCCAACGGCGCCGGCTGCGCGGTGGTCGCGGTCGACTACCGCATGGCGCCGGAGCACCGCTTCCCCGCCGCCTTCGACGACGCGCTGGCCGCCACCCGCTGGGTGCGCCGCGAGGCCGCGACGCTTGGGCTCGATGCGAGCCGCCTGGCCGTGGGCGGCGACAGCGCGGGGGGCAACCTCGCGGCCGTGGTGGCCATCGCCGCGCGCGATGCTGGCAATGCGGGTGAATTGCCCATCGCCTTCCAGCTGCTGATCTACCCGGCCACCGACATGCGCCGCGTGCACCCCTCGCACCAGAGCAACGGGCAGGGCTATCTGCTGACCAGCGACACCATGAGCTACTTCCACGACCACTACATCACCGACCCGGCGCACGACCTCGACTGGCGCGC
Organism: Variovorax sp.; assembly: GCF_965279555.1. Taxonomy (NCBI): domain Bacteria; kingdom Pseudomonadati; phylum Pseudomonadota; class Betaproteobacteria; order Burkholderiales; family Comamonadaceae; genus Variovorax; species Variovorax sp. The sequence continues at coordinate 5,673,573 of NZ_OZ257247.1, forward strand.
CTCGCCGCTGCTTCACCCCGACCTGTCGAAGCTGCCGCCGGCCCTGGTGATCACCGCCGGCTACGACCCGCTGCGCGACGAGGGCGCCGCGTATGCCGATGCGCTCACCGCCGCCGGCAACCGCGCCGTGTACGTCTGCTTCGAGCGCCAGATCCACGGCTTCGTGCCGATGGGCAAGGTGCTCGACGAGGCCAACACCGCGGTGGCGCTGTGCGCGGGCGAACTGCGCCGCGCCTTTGCCGCGGCGTAGCGATGGCCTAGGGAAAGTCCCCGCGCAAATCGATGCCGCGCAGACGGCCCGCGCCGCTACGATCCAGCCAGCAAAGACGCCACCACAGAGTGGCAGTCCACCGATGCAGGAGACAAACACCATGCAGCGAACGAGGACGACGCCGCCAACGCACACCAGCTTGAGCGGCGCCGCACGGCAGGGCGAGCGCCTGATGTGGCTCACGCCGCACCGCGTGTTCTACGCCGGCCTGCTCGGCGCCGCCGCCGAGCGCACGATGGGCGGGCACGGCGTGTACGTGTCGCCCGCCGGCGCGCCGCCTAACCGCATCCGAGTGGGTGGCGGCGCGTGGCTCACCGGTGAATTCATCGTCGTGCCGCCGCACGTGCCGCACCAGGTGGAGAGCGCGCATCCGCTGATCTTCAACCTGCTGGTCGAGTCGGAGTCGGTCGACCCCGCGCGCCTGCCGGCGTTCATGCAGCACTGCGGCCCGGTCGATGCGCCGGCCTTCGTTCAGCGCGTGCGCGACGCCCATGCGCACCTGCTGGCGGCTTCGGCGCGCGGCATGAACTTCGAGGGCTTCGACTTCGACGCGCTGTTCTTCGGCGAGGCGCTGGCGCCGCGCGCGCTCGATGCGCGCATCCGCAAGGTGGCCGACGCCATCAACGCAGACCCCGCCGCCGCGATGTCGGCCGAAGAGTGCGCGGCCTCGGTGCACCTGTCGTTCTCGCGCTTCCTGCACCTGTTCAAGCAGGAGACCGGCATGGCCTTTCGCGCATTCCGTGCCTGGAAGCGCGCGCGCAGCCTGCTGCGCTACGTGCAGCAGGGCAGCACGCTCACCGACATCGCGCTCGACACGGGCTACCCCGACTCCACCCACTTCAGCCATTCGATCCGCCAGGTCTACGGCCTCAAGCCCAGCGACATCGTGGCCGGTTCGCGCCGCCTCGCGCTGCACGACCTGGCCGGCGGCTTCCGGCAGTAGCGCAGGCGGCGGGCATGCAGATCCTTCAACTGCTGCTGTCGGGCATCGCGCAAGGCTGCATCTACGGCCTGATCGCGCTGGGCTTCGTGCTGATCTACAAGGCCACGGAGACGGTGAGCTTCGCGCAGGGCGACCTGATGATGCTCGGCGCCTTCGGTGCGTTCGCGGGCATGTCGCTGTTCAGCATGCCGTTCTGGCTCGCGGCCATCCTCGCGGTGGTGGCGATGGCGGCCTTCGGCGTGCTGCTGGAGCTGGTGGTGATCCGGCCCATCCTCGGGCAGCCGCAGTTCTCCATCGTCATGCTGACCATCGGCATCGCCTACGTGGCGCGCGGCGTCATCACCATGGTGCCGGGCATCGGCACAGAGACCCACACGCTGGCCGTGCCCTACAAGGACCAGATCTGGAAGCTGGGCGAGCTGGTGGTCAACCTGGAACAGCTCGCGATCATCATCGCCACCGCCGTGCTGTGCGGCCTGCTGTTCGCGATGTTCCGCTACAGCAAGCTCGGCATCGCGATGCAGGCCTCGTCGCAGAACCAGCTGGCGGCCTACTACATGGGCATTCCGGTGAAGCGGCTCAACGGACTGGTGTGGGGGCTTGCGGCGGCGGTCGCGGCCATCGCGGGCATGCTGCTCGCGCCCATCACCTTCGTGCACGCGAACATGGGCTTCATCGGGCTCAAGGCCTTTCCGGCGGCGGTGGTGGGCGGCTTCGGCAGCCTGCCGGGAGCGATCGTCGGCGGGCTGGTCATCGGCATCGTCGAGTCGTTCGCGGGCTTCTACCTGCCCGACGGTTTCAAGGACACGGCGCCGTACATCGTGGTGCTGCTGATGCTGATGATCAAGCCGAACGGGCTGTTCGGCGAGAAGCTGCGCAAGAAGGTTTAGATCTCATATGCGCTTCATCTTCAAGACCAGCTACGACCAGGACATCCGCCTCGCGCGGCACGGCGGCCATGTGTTCTGGTACGGCCTGCTCGTTGCGTTCCTCATTGCCGCGCCGTGGGTCATCGACGAGTACTGGCTCGCGCAGCTGACCTTCGTGCTGATCTACGGCATCGTCGGCCTGGGGCTGATGCTGCTGGCCGGGTTCACGGGGCAGTTCTCCATCGGGCATGCGGCGTTCCTGGGGGCTGGGGCCTACACGCAGGGCGTGCTGACGAACCTGGGCGTACCGTTTCCGCTGGCGCTGATTGCAGCTGCGGCGCTGTCGGCGGCCGTGGGCGTGGTGGTCGCGTTGCCGGCGCTGCGCGTGAAGGGCATCTACCTGGGCATTGCGACGCTGTCCTTCGGCTTCATCGTGGAAGAAGTGTTCGCGCGGTGGGAGAGCGTGACGGGCGGCAACGCGGGGCTGCATGTGAAGTCGCCCCAGCTCTTCGGCTGGTCGCTGGGCTCGGGCGACGGCTTCTACTTTCTTTGCCTGGTGGTGGCGGTGCTGGCCACGCTCGGCATCCTGAACCTGCTGCGCTCGCCGACGGGCCGTGCCTTCGTCGCCATCCGCGATTCGGAGATTTCTGCGCAGAGCATGGGCATTCACCTGGCGCGCTACAAGACGATGTCGTTCGCGATCTCGGCCGCGCTCGCGGGGCTGGGCGGCGCGCTGTATGCGCACAAGCTGAGCTTCATTTCGCCCGACCAGTTCAGCATCCTGCAGTCGATCGACCTGCTGTTGATGGTGGTGATCGGCGGGCTCGGATCGGTGCACGGCGCGTTCCTGGGCGCGATCTTCCTGATTGCGATGCCTCAGCTGATTTCGATCGGCAAGGACTGGCTGCCCGAAGCCATCGGGCAGGCGCCTGGCTTGCAGGGACTGGTTTACGGCGTGGTGCTGATCGCCTTCGTGCTGTTCGAGCCGCTGGGGCTGTACGGGCGCTGGCTCAAGGTGCGCACATGGCTGCAGCTCTTTCCGTTCTACCGCAAGGGGTTGTTCAAGCGGCAGAAGTCGTTCACCAAGTCGGACCGATTGAGATGAGCAGCGGCGACATCCTCCTTTCCGCAAAGGACCTGAGCGTGCGCTTCGGCGGCGTGCTGGCGGTCAACAAGGTGAGCTTCGACGTGCGGCGCGGCGAGGTGTTCACGCTGATCGGCCCGAACGGTGCGGGCAAGACGACGGTGTTCAACCTGATCAGCCGCATCTACACGCCGACCACGGGCGAGATCACGTGGCATGGCGAGGCGGGCGGCCCGTTGGCGCTGACGCAGCAGGCGCCGCATGCGATTGCGGCGCTGGGCATTGCGCGCACCTTCCAGAACATCGAGTTGTTCGAGCATGCGACGGTGTTGCACAACCTGCTGATCGGCCGGCACACGCATCGGCAGACGGGGTTCTGGAGCGAGGTGTTCTTCACGCCCGCGACGCGGCGTGCGGAGATTGCCGCGCGCGAGAAGGCAGAGCAGGTGATCGAGCTGCTGGACTTGCAGCACCATCGCGATTCGATGGTGGCGGGGTTGCCCTATGGCGTTCGCAAGGTGGTCGAACTGGCGCGTGCGTTGTGCACGGAGCCCAAGCTGCTGCTGCTCGACGAGCCGTCGTCGGGTCTCAATGTGGAAGAGACGGCCGACATGGCGTTCTGGATCCAGGACATACAGCATGAGCTGGGTGTGTCTGTGCTGATGGTCGAGCACGACATGTCGCTTGTTTCGAAGGTGTCCGACCGGGTGCTTGCCATGAACCAGGGGGAGGTGCTGGCTACGGGAACTCCTGGCGAGGTGCAGGCTGATCCGCGTGTTGTCGAAGCTTACCTTGGGACTGTGGACGACGTGAGCAGCTTGAGGAGGGGGGCGGCGTGAATGCTTTGTTCGCTACCTCTTTGGAGACGCCCGGTGTGCGGTGCGGCGCAATCGCCCCCACTATGCCGGCCGCTTCGCGGCTCCCCTGCGAGACCCCGCCCGTTGCGAGCAGCGCAGGGAAGCCCGAAGGGCCGGTGACGTCGGCCCGCGGGGGACAGGGGCCCCAACGCCGCTCCCCGAACGAAGGGACAGCCCAAAAATGAGCGACGCCGTACTCCAGCTCCTCAATGTAGAAAGCGCCTACGGCCCCATCAAGGCGATAAGAGGGGTGAGCCTGAAAGTAAGGCAGGGCGAAATCGCAACCGTCCTGGGCTCGAACGGCGCAGGCAAGACGACCATCCTGAAGACGATCTCCGGAATCATCGACCCGAGAAAAGGCAGCATCGAGTTCCAGGGCAAGGACATCACAGCCAAAGACCCGGCCTACATCGTCCAGCAGGGCCTGAGCCATGTGCCCGAAGGCCGAGAAGTGTTCCCGCTGCTGTCGGTGAAGGACAACCTGCTGATGGGCGCCTACACCCGCAAGGACCGCGACGGCGTGGCGCGTGACATGGAGACCGTCTATGCCTACTTCCCCATCCTGCGCGAACGCGCGACGCAGGACGCTGGCCTTCTTTCAGGCGGGCAGCAGCAGATGCTTGCCATCTCGCGCGCCATCATGGCTGCGCCGCATCTCATTCTTCTGGATGAACCCAGCCTCGGCCTGAGCCCCAAGCTGACGAAGGAAATTTTCGAGATCGTGGTGCGCATCAACCGCGAGCGCGGCACCACCATCTTGCTGGTCGAGCAGAACGCCAACATGGCGCTCAATGCGGCTGACCACGGCTACGTGCTCGAGAACGGCCGCATCGTGATGGAAGACTCCTGCGAACGCCTGAGGGAAAAGGAAGACATCAAGGAGTTCTACCTCGGCGTGAAAGACGACGGCGTGCGCGGCGAGCGGCGCTGGAAAAAGAAGAAGACCTGGAGATAGCCGCCATGAAAGGACTCTGGGAACTCGACACCTTCGAACCCCGCCTCGACGTCATCGTGCCCGGCGACACCATTCCCGCGATGTTCTGGAATGCCGTGAAGCAGCGCGGCGACACCGTGTGGATGCGGCAGAAAGAGCTGGGCATCTGGCGCAGCTGGAGCTGGCACCAGACCGCAGACGCGGTGCGCGAGATCGCGGCCGGGCTCATGTCCATCGGCTTCGCGCCCGGCGAGTGCGCATCCATCCTGTCCAACACCGTCATCGAATGGGTGCTGGCAGACCTGGCCGTGCTCAGTTGCGGCGGCGTGTCCAACGGCATCTACCCGACCGACGCCGCCTCGCAGGTGCACTACCTGTGCGAAGACTCGCGCACCACCGTGCTCTTCGTGGAAGACGACGAGCAGCTCGACAAGGCGCTGGAAGTGCGCGCCGGCCTGCCGGGCCTGCGCCGCGTGATCGTGTTCGACATGGAAGGCCTGCGCGACCTCGACGACCCGGGCGTGATGAGCCTCGATGCGCTGCGCACACTCGGGCGCCAGCACTTGGCCGCCGACCCGAAAGCCGTGGAACGTACCGTGGCCGCCTGCCGGCCCGAAGACCTCGCCATCCTTGTCTACACCTCGGGCACCACTGGCAAGCCCAAGGGCGCCATGCACAGCCACGCGGGGCTGGTTTACACCGCGCGCGGCTACAACACGCTCATCGCGCAGGACGAGAAAGACGAGCGCATGTGCTTCCTGCCGCTGTGCCACATCGCCGAGCGCATGGGCGGCGAGTACTTCGCGATGTACACCGGCTCCATCCTCAACTTCGTCGAGAACCCGGAGACCGTGCCGGAGAACGTGCGCGAGATCGCGCCCACCGTGTTCACCGCCGTGCCGCGCGTGTGGGAGAAGTTCTATTCGGGCGTGATGATCGCGCTGAAGGAAGCGAGCCCGCTGCAGCAGGCCGCCTACAAGTGGAGCATCGGCGTGGGCGAAGCCATTGCGGCGAAAGTGCTGGCCGGCGAGCCCGTCGGCGCGGGGCTCAAGCTCAAGTTCAGGCTCGCGCGGCTGCTGGCGCTGGACAACGCGCGCAAGCTCATCGGCATCCATCGCTCGCGCTTTCTCGTGACGGGCGCGGCGCCCATTTCGCCCGAGCTGGTCAAGTGGTACCTGGCGCTCGGTGTGCCGATGCTCGAGGTGTGGGGCATGACGGAGTCGTGCGGCGCCTCCACCGCGGTGCCGGCCACGCGCATCAAGCCAGGCTCCATCGGGCCGGCCACCGGCTACAACGAAGTGCGCATCGACCCCGCCACCGGCGAGATCCTGGTGCGCGGCCCCAATGTCTTCATGGGTTATCTCAACCTGCCCGACAAGACCGCCGAGACCATCGACGCCGAAGGCTGGCTGCACACCGGCGACGTCGGCGTGATGGACGAGGACGGGTATTTCCGCATCACCGACCGGATGAAAGACATCATCATCACGGCAGGTGGCAAGAACGTCACGCCGAGCGAGCTGGAGAACGAACTCAAGTTCAGCCTCTACATCACCGATGCCGTGGTGATCGGCGACAAGAAGCCCTACCTCACGGTGATCGTCATGATCGACCAGGAGAACGTCGAAAAGTTTGCGCAGGACAACGACGTGCCGTTCAGCAACTACGAAAGCCTGACGCGCACGAAGGAAGTGCTGGACCTGATCCAGGGCGAGATCGACCGTGTCAACGCCAAGTTCGCGCGCGTGGAGCAGATCAAGAAATTCTTCCTGCTCGAGACGCAGCTCAGCGCCGAGGACGAGGAGCTCACGCCCACGATGAAGCTCAAGCGCAAGCTGGTGCAGACCAAGTACGCGGCGCGCATCGAGGCCATGTACAGCTGATCCGTGTTTTTCGTTAACCCGAGGAGACAACCGCATGAAGCTCAAGACACTGACGACGCTGGCCGTGCTGGGCCTGATCGCGACGCTTGCGTCCGCGCAACAGCAGCAGGGCGTGAGCAAGGACGAGATCCGCATCGGCACCATCCAGGACCTGTCGGGTCCGCTCGCGGGCTTCGGCAAGCAGGCGCGCAACGGCATGCAGCTGCGCGTGGACGAACTCAACGAGCAGGGCAACGTCAACGGGCGCAAGCTCAAGCTGTTCGTGGAAGATTCGGGCTACGACCCGAAGAAGGCCGTGCTGGCCGCGCAGAAGCTGGTGAACCAGGAAAAGATCTTCATCATGGCCGGCCACATCGGCACGGCGCAGAACATGGCGGCGATGCCGGTGCAGTTCGACAAGAACATCATCAACTACATGCCCATCACCGCGGCGCGCGAAATGTACGAGCCGCTGAACCGGCTGAAGTATTCGTTCGCCGCCACCTACTACGACCAGATCCGCCTGGCCCTGCCGAAGATGATCAAGGACAAGGGCGCCAAGAAGGTCTGCACCATCTACCAGGACGACGAGTTCGGCCTGGAGGTGCAGCGCGGCGCCGAGGCGGGCCTGAAGGCCGCGGGCATGGAGCTGGCCGAGAAAACATCGTTCAAGCGCGGCGCCACCGACTTCAGCTCGCAGGTCGCGAAGATGAAAGCCGCCAACTGCGACCTCGTGGTGCTCGGCACCATCATCCGCGAGACCATCGGCACCGTGGGCGAGGCGCGCAAGACCGGCTTCAACCCGACCTTCCTGGGCTCCAGCGCGGCCTACACCGACCTGATCCACAAGCTCGGCGGCAAGGCGATGGACGGCGTCTACGCCACCATGACGGTGCAGAACCCCTACACCGACGAGCAGTCGCAGCCGCTGCGCTTCTGGGCCAACAAGTACAAGACCAAGTTCAACGAAGACCCGACCGTTTTCTCGGTGTACGGCTACGTGATCATCGATTCGTTCATCAAGGCCGCGACCAAGGCCGGCCCGAACCTCACGACCGACAGCTTCATCAAGGCGATGGACAGCATCACCTTCGAGCCCGACATGTTCGGCAGCCCCAAGAGCACCTACACCGCCACCAAGCGCCTGGGCAACGACCAGTCGCGGCTGTCGCAGATCAAGGACGGCAAGTGGGTGGTGGTGTCCGACTATGTGACACCATGACGGGACCATGCCCACCCATTCCCCCAATTTCTGGTTGATGAAATCCGAGCCCGACGAGGTCTCTATCGACGATGCGCTCGCCGCGCCCCACGCCACCGTGGCGTGGACCGGCGTGCGCAACTATCAGGCACGCAACTTCATGCGCGACGGCATGAAGGTCGGCGACGGCGTGCTCTTCTATCACTCGAGCTGCCCGGAGCCGGGCATTGCCGGCATCGCGCGGGTGGCCTCGGGCATCAAGCCCGACCCGACGCAGTTCGACCCGAAATCGCCCTACTACGACGCGGGCGCCAAGCCGGAAGATCCGCGCTGGCTGCTGGTGGACGTGCAGGCGCTGCGCAAGACTCGGCTGCTGGCCCTGCCCGAGCTGCGCGCCAGGCCCGAGCTGGCCGACCTGGTGGTGCTGCGCAAGGGAAACCGGCTGTCGATCACGCCGGTGGAGCCGGCGCACTGGACGATCATCGAGAAGATGCTGGCCTGACGGCTCAGCCGATCTTGTTCAGGATCGGGAACAGCTTGCCGAGGCCGTCGGCCATCACCTCGACCGCGAGCGCGGCGAGGATCAGGCCCATCAGCCGCGTCATGATGTTGATGCCGGTCTTGCCGAGCACCCGCGCGATCGGCTGCGCGAGCGAAAAAGCCAGGGCGGTCGCCAGCGCCACCACCACGCCGTAGCCCACCAGGATGGCAAGTTCCCACAGGTGCTGCGCCTTGTCGGCGTAGATCACCACGGTGGAAATGGTGGCCGGCCCGGTGAGCAGCGGAATAGTGAGCGGCACCACCGCGATCGATGCGCCCATCGACGCCTTGACCTCGGTGGCGCGCAGCTCTTCGACGTTGGTCTTGCTCTCGGCCGGCTTGGCGTTGAGCATCGACAGCGAACTCATGAGCAGCAGCAGCCCGCCGCCGACCTGGAAGCTCGCGATCGAGATGCCGAAGAACGACAGCAGCTGCAGCCCTAGCAGCGCGCTCACGGCAATGACCACGAACGCGCTGAAGGCCGACATGCGCACGGTGTGGCGGCGCTGCGCGTCGCTGTAGCCCTGCGTGTAGTGGATGAAGAAGGGCACGATGGCCAGCGGGTTGACGATGGCCACCAGCGTGACCAGCGGCTTGATCAGGTCCATCGATGTGCTCATGGCTCAGCGGCCTCCGGTGACGTCGAGCAATGCCATGGTGGTGTAGCTGGCCTCGGCCGAGAGCAGCCAGAGGATGGCGCCGGCAATCTCCTCGGCGGTGCCGGCGCGCTTCATCGGGATCTGCGGGCCGAGCGCGGCGGCGCGGTCGGGCAGGCCGCCTGAGGCGTGGATCTCGGTGTCGATCACGCCGGGGCGCACCGCGTTCACGCGGATGCCTTCGTCCGCCACTTCCTTGGCCAGGCCGACGGTGAAGGTGTCGATGGCGCCCTTGCTGGCGGCGTAGTCGACGTACTGGCCCGGCGAGCCCAGCCGCGAGGCGCCGCTGGAAACGTTGACGATGGCCCCGCCCGTGCCGCCGTGCTTGGTGCTCATGCGGCGCACGGCCTCGCGCGCGCACAGGAAGCTGCCGATCACGTTGATGCGGAACATGCGCTCGAGCCGCGCCGCGCTCATTTCGTCGACGCGCGCCGTCACGTCGACGATGCCCGCGTTGTTCACCAGCGCGGTGAGGCGGCCCAGCCTGGCGTCGACCTGCTCGAACATGGCGAGCACCTGGGCCTCGTCGCCCACGTCTGCCCGCACCGCCATGGCCGTGCCGCCGCCCGCGCGGATGCTGCGCACCAATTCGTCGGCGGCCAGCGAATTGCTGGCGTAGTTGACGGCGACCGCATAGCCGCGCTTCGCGGCGAGCAGCGCGGTGGCGGCGCCAATGCCGCGTCCGCCGCCCGTGATCAAGAGCACCTGGTCCAAAACCTACCTCCTGCAGAGAAACTGCGCGTCAGTTAAAACCGTCGGCTGATTACATCACCGGGGGCATGCGAATGAGCACGAGCAAGACGATCGACTATTACTTTCCTCCGCAGAGCCCGTGGACGTATCTGGGACATTCCCGCTTCGTGGCGATTGCCAAGGCCGCAGGCGCCACGGTGCGGGTGCGGCCGATCGACATGGGCAGCGTGTTCCCGGTGTCGGGCGGGCTGCCGCTGGGCAAGCGCGCACCGCAGCGGCAGGCCTACCGGCTCATCGAACTCGCGCGCTTCTCGCGCCACCTCGGGCTGCCGCTGAACCCGAAGCCGAAGTTCTTCCCGGTCGCGGGGGACGACGCGGCCCGCCTGATCATCGCGGTCGACCTGCACGACGGCACCCATGCCGCCATGCGCATGTGCGCGGCGGTGTTCGAGGCGGTGTGGGTGCAGGAGCGGAACATCGGCGACCCGAACGTGCTCGAAGCGCTGGTCGTCGAGTGCGGCCTGCCGGCCAAGCGCGCCGAACAGTCGCAGAGCCAGGCGGTGCAGGAGCGCTACGAGGCCTACACGCAGGAGGCCATCGACATCCAGGTGTTCGGCGCGCCGAGCTACGTGATCGATGGCGAAATATTCTGGGGGCAAGATCGCCTCGACTTCGTCGAACGGGCGCTGCGCGCGTAGCCCGGCCATTCATTCATCTATTCGATTCACCATCTAGGAGTACCAGGACATGGGCCAATTCATCGATCTCACCGCCAAGGACGGCTTCACTTTTCCCGCCTACGTGGCCGAGCCCGCGGGCAAGCCGCGCGGCGCGGTGGTCGTGGTGCAGGAAATCTTCGGCGTGAACTCGCACATCCGCTCGGTGGCCGACGGCTATGCGGCCGAAGGCTATCTGGCCGTGGCGCCGGCTACCTTCCACCGTGTCAAGCCGGGCGTGGAGCTGGGCTATTCGGACGACGACATGAAGAACGGCTTCGGCCTGAAGACGGCGGTCGAGGCGCTGCCGGCGCCCGGCGTGCTGCAGGACATCGAGGCATCCATCGCCTATGCGTCTAAGGCCGGCAAGGTCGGCATCGTCGGCTACTGCTGGGGCGGCCTGCTGGTGTGGCGCTCGGCCGCGCTCCTGCCGGGCCTGTCGGCGGCAGCGCCGTACTACGGCGGCGGCATGACCACGCCGGAAGAAACCGCCCGCCAGCCCAAGGTGCCGGTGCTCGCGCACTTCGGCAACCAGGACCACTGGATTCCGCTGGACACCATCGAGACCTTCAAGAAGGCGCACCCCGAAGTGGAAGTGCATGTGTACCCGGTCGGCCACGGCTTCAACTGCGACCAGCGCGGCTCGTACGACGCGGACGCGGCAAAGCTGGCGCGCGAGCGCACGCTGGCGTTCTTCGCCAAGCATCTCGGCTGAGCCTGACGTCCGTTCTCCAATAGAAAACCCGGCAGCGCCGGGTTTTTTCATGAGTGGCTCGGCTTGCGCGTCGTGCTGCCGGGGCCCACGCGGGTCTGCAGGAAATCGAGCAGCGCGCGCAGCGCGGCGCTGTTGTGGCGCCGCTGCAGGTAGGCGGCCGAAAGCCACATGTCCTTGCGGGCGTAGTCCTGCAGCACCGGCACCAGTTCGCCGTGGTCCAGGTGCGACTGCACCAGGATCGACGGCAGGTAGATCACGCCGAAGCCGTGCATGGCCACGCGGATGAGCGGCGCGCCTTCGGTGCAGTCCATGCGGCTTTTCACCGGCACGTCGATCGGCGTGCCGTTGTCGTCGAAGCGCCAGACCGGCTGCTGGCCCTGCAGCGAGAAGGTGAGCGCCTCGTGGCTGGAGAGGTCGCGCGGGTGCTCGGGCTTGCCGTGCTTCTTCCAGTAGACCGGCGAGGCGCAAACCACCATGTTCATGAGCCGCAGCTTGCGCACGATGAGGTTGGCGTCTTCGACCGGACCGCTGCGCAGCTCGACGTCGATGCCTTCCTCGGCCAGGTCGACGGTGCGGTTGGTCAGCTGCAGGCTGATCGTCACGTCGGGGTAGTAGCGCATGAAGTCGGCCAGCAGGTTCGGAAATTCGCCGCTGCCCATGCCGTGCGGCGCCGAAATGCGCAGCCGCCCGCCGGGCTGGCTGGCGCGGTCCTGCAGCTCCGACTGGGTGAGCTCGACCATCTCGAGCATCGGGGTGCTGCGCTCCAGCAGCAACTGGCCGGCGTCGGTGAGGCTCACGGAGCGGGTGGAGCGGTTGAGAAGACGCACGCCGAAGCGGGTTTCCAGCTCGGCCACATACTTGCTGACGGTGGCCTTCGACATGTCCAGCCTCTTGGCTGCCTGGGAAAAGCTGCCGTGGGATGCGACTTCCCGGAAGGTTCTGATCAGATCGAGACTGTCCATGTGAGTGAGCTCATTGTTTCCGTTTTGGGAACGCGATGGTTCGATTCTCCCGGGTTTTTCCTAACCAGATTCGGCGACACTTCGGTTACACGCCGCCGCTTGCCGGAAGGAACTGACATGAAGACCTCGAACATCATTGCCGCCGCAGCCCTGTGGATGCTGGCCGCCGCCGGTGTGCAGGCCCAGGGCTATGCGCCGGTGCAACCGCTTCAGGCCACGACCAGCCGGGCCGACGTGGTGGCGGGGGCGGATGCCGCGGCGCGCGCCGGCAACATATATGGCGACGTGGTGCCGGAGCCCCTGACCTCGCGGCCCAGCGTGCGGGACCGGGCGTCGGTTCGTGCCGAAGCCGTGGCCACCGCCCATGCGCCGAACCAGAACCTGGACCGCCGCGCCTTCTTCAACAGCGAAGTGCCGCCGCAACTGGGCACCGGGCGTCAGTAGCCCCTGGCGACGCGCCATTTGCGAGAGGCTGGCCCGGTGCGAACCGGGCCGGCTTTTTTTGCTTGCATGCCTTCATGTCGCCATTGTTTCAATAGAGGAAACACGGTGTCTCTGATCGACGTGTTTCTGCAATGCAATTCGCCCCGAAACTCGCTGCACAGGCAAGCGACCATGCAAGCCTGGTGGACACCCGATCCAACGAACATCCAGGAGAAATGAATATGAAGACCTCGCAAATCCTCGCAGTTGCCGCCCTGACCCTGTTCGCCGCCGCTGGCGCGCAAGCAGAAACCTACGAAGGCGTGAACACCGCCGTCTCGACCAAGAGCCGTGCAGACGTGAACGCCGAAGCCGTGCGCACCGCATCGGCTCCGAACCAGAACGTGACCCGCGGTTCGCGCGGCCCGGAAACGGTCGCCGTGTCGAAGGACCGCGCAATCGTCGAAGCCGAAGCCGTTCGCACCGCCTACGCTCCCGACCAGAACGTGACCTCGGGTTCGCGCGTGAACAGCAAGGTCATCTCGACCATGCAACACCCGATGGACGTTCGCGTTCAAGCCCAGCAAGGTGCTGGCGCAACCGCCAAGTAATACTGGCAAGACGGCCGCCCTTCGGGGCCGCCGGATTGAAAAAGGGGCCACGCGAGCAGCGTGGCCCCTTTTTTCATGGGCCGGCGATCAGCGCGTGCGGGCGAGGTAGCGCTTGCGCCAGAAAATCAGCACCAGCAGCACGGCGATGACCAGCATCGACGTCATCGCGATCCAGAAGCCGTCCGCCTTGTGTACCAGCGGGATGAACTCGAAGTTCATGCCGAAGATGCCCGCGATCAGGTTCAGCGGCAGGAACACGGCGGTCAGCACCGTCAGCACCCGCATGATGTCGTTGGCGCGGTGGCCCTGGACGCTGAAATGCATCTGCACCGCTGTCTCGGCGTTCTGCTCGAGCCGGTGAACGTGGTGCACCACCCGCTCAATGTGCTCGAGCACGTCGCGGCTGCGGATCATGATGAGTTCGCGCTCGCGCTGCTCCGCCTCGCCCTTGGGCACGGGCAGGGTCTCGAGCGAGTCGATCCAGTCCTGCATGGCGGCGCGCTGGTCCTCGCAGATCTCGTCCAGGTGGTGCAGCGACTGGCGTGCCTCCATCAGCGCGCTCCAGTTGGTGAAGCGGCTGCGCGGGTCGATCAGCTCGGTCTGCCAGTGATCCAGCTGCTTGGTGAGCTCGCGCCGCAGATCCAGGTAGCTGTCGACGATCTGGTTGATGACGCGAAGCATCAGGTCCGAGGGGCTCGTCGGCAGCCGCGCCGAGGTGGCGCGCACGTCGAGCGCGGGGGCGCCCTGGCCGTCGGGCGAGGCGGCGGCCAGCAGCCGGGCGGCGAAGGCGTCGCGCACCGCGCCGTCTTCCGGGTGTACCGACAGCAGCACGCGGTCGAACACCGCAAAGCCGACCGGGCGGGTGTCGACCCGGCGCAGCACGGGCGGGCCGCTGCGGGGTGCAGGCGGCGCCTCGGTTCCCTTGCCGTTGCCGTTGCCGTTGGCCAGGCGCCGGAACACCAGCACGTCGTACTTCGAGGTGTAGTCGTAGTGCGAGGGCAACTGCTCGTTGAGCAGGTCGGCCACGTGCAGGTCGACCAGTTGCGTCAGGCAGAGAGTCTGAAGGATCTGCTGCACTTCGGCCAGCGAGGCCTTGAATTCCTCGCGTGTGAGCGAGATCCAGAGATAGCCGCCGGCGCCGCACGTGCCCGGCACGGCCAGCGGCGCCAGCGCCGCGTGTTCGCTGACCCGCGAACGGTCGATTTCGAAAATACGCATGCCCGATGCCGGCGGGCCGTTACTTCTTCAGGAGGCGCGCGGCGTCGAGCGCGAAGTACGTGAGCACGCCGTCGGCGCCGGCGCGCTTGAAGGCCAGCAGGCTTTCGAGCACCACGGCATCGTGGTCGAGCCAGCCGTTCTGGGCAGCGGCCTTGAGCATGGCGTATTCGCCGCTCACCTGGTAGGCGAAGGTCGGCACGCGGAACTCGTCTTTCACGCGGCGCACGATGTCGAGGTACGGCATGCCGGGCTTCACCATCACCATGTCGGCGCCTTCGGCGATGTCGAGCGCCACTTCGCGCAGAGCTTCGTCGCTGTTGCCGGGGTCCATCTGGTAGACCTTCTTGTTGCTCTTGCCGAGCGTCGAGGCCGAGCCGACGGCGTCGCGGAAGGGGCCGTAGAAGGCGCTGGCGTACTTGGCGCTGTAGGCCATGATGCGCGTGTGAATGTCGCCCCGGGCTTCGAGCGCCTGGCGGACGGCGCCGATGCGGCCGTCCATCATGTCGCTGGGAGCAACGATGTCCACGCCGGCTTGCGATTGTGTGAGTGCCTGCTTCACCAGGATTTCAACGGTTTCCTCGTTGAGGATGTAGCCGGTGTCGTCGAGCACGCCGTCCTGGCCGTGGCTGGTGTAGGGGTCGAGGGCGACGTCGGTCATCACGCCCAGTTCCGGGAAGCGCGCCTTGAGGGCGGCGACAACGCGGGGAATGAGCCCGTCGGGGTTGAAGGCCTCGCTGCCGTCGGGCGTCTTGAGGCTGGCGTCGATCACCGGGAACAGCGCCATCACCGGAATGCCGGCCTCGACGCATTGCTCGGCCACCGGCAGCAGCAGGTCGAGGCTCAGGCGATCCACGCCGGGCATCGACGGCACCGCCTCGCGCTGCTTCTCGCCTTCCTGCACGAACACCGGGTAAATGAGGTCATTCACCGTCAATGCATGTTCGCGCACCAGATTGCGGGTGAATGCGTCCCGGCGCAGGCGGCGTGGCCGGCCGGTGGGGAACATGGCCAAAGGTAAATTTGATGACGTCATATGGTCAAAATTGTGCCTGAAGCGACATTTCGCAGTACTGGCATTGCGGGGTCGGTTGTCTGACAACTACGGTAAATCGTAGGCCTAAGGTTCTCAAATTTTTGGTTTAAATGTCAAAGAAAGTGCCTCAGTCGCTTGAAACCTTGTTTCGTCTTTGTTAAATTCTGAATCGGGCGGCTTGCCGCTCCCCGCTTTTCCTCCCTGAGCGGGTGCCTTGATGTGTGACAGCAAAAGGGCTTCCCAGCCCGACGTGAAGACGTCGGGCTTTTTTTGCCTGAATGTCTTCCAGAGCCCTGTTTCAGAGGGGCACAAGAGGTGCGCCACTAAACTGCCCCCATGCTCTGGGTCAAATCTCTCCACATCGTTTTCATCGCAAGCTGGTTCGCCGGGTTGTTCTACTTGCCGCGTATCTTTGTTAATTTGGCCATGGTGCCGCCCGAGTCGAAGGCCGAGCGCGATCGGCTTCTGCTGATGGCCAGCAAGCTCTTGCGGTTCACGACCTTCCTGGCGGTTCCGGCGCTCGGCTTCGGCCTTTGGCTCTGGCTGGGCTACGGCATCGGGCGCGGCCCGGGCAACGGCTGGATGCATGCCAAGCTGGCGCTGGTGCTGGTGGCCATCGGCTATCACCACGGTTGCGGCGTGCTGCTGCGCCGCTTCGTGGCTGGAGAGAACCGGCGCAACGACCGCTGGTTCCGCTGGTTCAACGAACTGCCGGTGCTGCTGCTGCTGGGCATCGTGATCCTGGTGGTGGTCAAGCCGTTCTGACACCGGCAGGCATGGTGGCCATGGTGGAGAAGCCGCACAAGTCCGCCGCGTTGCCCCTGGCGCTCGCTTATGCGGCGCTGATCGTCTACGCCAGCCTGTACCCGTTCGCCGACTGGCGCGACCAGGGCATTGCCCCGTGGGCCTACCTGTGGGCGCCCTGGCCCAAGTACTGGACGGGCTTCGACTTCGCGATCAACGTCGCGGGCTACGTGCCCTTCGGGTTCCTGTGCGCGCTGGCGGTGCTTCGAACGCGCCGCAGCGCCAGCGCGTGGCGGGTGGTGCTGCGCGCCACGGCGGCCGGCGCGGCCATCGCCTTTTCCATGGAGACGCTGCAGAGTTATTTGCCGGTGCGCATTCCCTCGAACGTGGACCTGGCCCTGAACACGGCGGGCACGATCATCGGCGCCGTGCTGGCGGCGGGGCTGGAGCGGCTCGGGGCCATTGCGCACTGGAGCCGCGCGCGGTCGCAGTGGTTCGTCGAGGAGTCCCGTGGCGGGCTGGTGCTGCTGGCGCTCTGGCCGTTTGCGCTGCTGTTCCCGGCGGCCGTCACTTTCGGGCTCGGGCAGGTGTTCGAGCGGCTGGAGGTCGCGATCTCCGAATGGCTGCTCGACACGCCCTTCATCGACTGGCTGCCGCTGCGCCAGTTCGAGCTCGAGCCACTCGTGCCCGCGGTGGAACTGCTGTGCGTGATGCTCGGGGCGCTGGTGCCGTGCCTGCTGGGCTACCTGGTGGCGCGCTCCGTCGTGCAGCGCGCGATCATGCTGCCGCTGATCCTGCTGACGGGCGTGGCGGCCTCGGCGTTGTCGGCGGCACTGAGCTACGGGCCCACGCACGCCTGGGCATGGCTGGACCTGCCGGTGCAGGTCGGCATGGCGGCCGCGCTCTTTGCCGGCATGCTGCTGTTGCTGGCGCCGCGCCGGCTGTGCGCGGCCTTGCTGCTGGTGGGGCTGGTGCTGCAACTCAGCTTGCTCAACCAGGCGCCCGAGAGTGCGTATTTCGCGCAGACCCTGGCCACCTGGGAGCAGGGGCGCTTCATTCGTTTCCACGGATTGGCCCAGTGGCTGGGCTGGGTATGGCCCTTCGCCGTGCTGGCCTATGTGGTGGTGGCGCTGTCGCGGCGCGGGCGCGGCGGCGGCGATGGCAGCCTGGCCGCAAGGGGCGGTCACTAAAATCGGCCGATGCCCAACTCCTCCCCCGCCGCGCCGTCCGGCTATTACGGCCGCCACATCTTCTTCTGCCTCAACGAGCGCAAGAACGGCGAGGACTCCTGTGCCTTGCACAACGCACAGGAAGGCTTCGACCGGTGCAAGGCCAAGGTCAAGGAAGCGGGGCTTTCCGGGCCGGGCAAGGTGCGCGTGAACAAGGCCGGTTGCCTCGACCGCTGCGCGGGCGGGCCGGTCGCGGTGGTGTACCCGGAGGCCGTCTGGTACACCTTCGTCGATGGCGACGACATCGACGAGATCGTCGAATCCCACCTGAAGAACGGCGAAGTCGTCGAGCGGCTGCTGCTGCCGCCCGACATCGGGCGCTGAACTTTCCGCCGCACCCTTTGCTCGTACTTTGCGCCAATGAATTCCCAGACTGAAAAGATCACCCTCCAGGGCGCCGCCGGCCGCATCGAAGTGCAGCGCGACCAGCCCGCTGAAGCGCCGCGCGGCGTTGCCGTCATTGCCCATCCCCATCCGCTGTTCAGCGGCACCATGGACAACAAGGTGGTACAGACGCTGGCACGGGCCTTCGTCGCCAGCGGCTGGACGTCGGTGCGCTTCAATTTCCGCGGCGTGGGTGCCAGCGAGGGCGTGCATGACGAGGGGCGCGGCGAGCTGGAAGACATGCTGAATGTCGTCGGCCAACTGGCGCCCGACGGCTCCTTGGCGATTGCCGGTTTCTCGTTCGGGGCCTTCGTCGCGAGCGGCGCCGTCGCCAGGCTCTGGGCCGAGCGCGACGTGCGGCAGATCGTGCTGGTCGGCACCGCCGCCGCGCGCAATGTCGTGGCTCCGCTGCCGGTCGAGGCACACGAGCGCGCGCTGGTCATCCATGGCGAGGCCGATGACACCGTGGCCCTGTCCGCCGTGATGGACTGGGCGCGGCCGCAGTCACTTCCCGTCACAGTCATCCCCGGGGGTGGCCATTTCTTTCACGGACAATTGCCGCTGCTCAAAAGTCTCGTTGCCCGCCATCTCCGCGCGGGCGCTGCGTGAAGGCCTTGCAGGCCTGTTTTCGTCTCTTGCCAAACTCCCGATGAATCGTTTTCTTGGTGCGCTCCGCGCGCTGGTCATTGCCGCCGCCGCATCCGTCAGCCTGATTGCCGCCGCCCAGGTGCCGGCCCCGCCCGAAATTGCCGCCCGCAGCTACCTGCTGCTCGACGTGACCGCGAACCAGATCCTGGCGCAGAAGGACGTCGACAGCCCGATAGAGCCGGCGTCACTGACCAAGCTGATGACGGCCTATGTCGTGTTCGACGCGCTGCGCGCCAAGAAGATCTCGCTGACGCAGACGCTGCCGGTCAGCCCGCGCGCCTGGAAGATGCCCGGCTCGCGCATGTTCATCGACCCCAAGATGCAGGTGCCCGTGGAAGACCTGATCAAGGGACTGATCGTGCAGTCGGGCAACGACGCCACCGTGGCGCTGGCCGAAGGCGTGGGCGGCACCGTGGAGCACTTCGTCGAGATGATGAATGCCCAGGCCAAGGTGCTGGGCATGAAGAACACGGTCTACAAGAACCCCGAAGGCCTGACGACGCCCGGCCACACCACCACGGCCCGCGACCTGAGCATCCTGGCCACCCGCCTGGTGCGCGACTTCCCCGAAGAAGCCAAGTACTACGCCATCAAGAAGTACCGCTACCCGGGTACGCCGTCGACCAACGACACCAATCGCAACATGCTGTTGTTCCGCGACCCCACCGTCGACGGCCTGAAGACCGGCCATACCGATGCGGCGGGCTACTGCATGATCGCCACCGCCAGGCGCGACTTCCCCAACCTGACCGGCGGCCGCCGCCTGCTGTCGATCGTGCTGGGTACCACGAGCGAGACCGTGCGCGCCAACGAGTCGCAGAAGCTGCTGAACTGGGGCTACACGGCCTACGACGCCGTCCGCCTGTTCGACGCCGGCCAGCCGGCGGCCACCCCCGCCGTCTGGAAGGGCAAGGACAACACCCTTAAGCTGGGACGTCCGGAAGCCATCGTCGTGGCGGTGCCTGCAGGCACCGCCAGCAAGATCAGGACGCAGGTGTCGCGGCCCGATCCGCTGGTTGCGCCTTTCACCAAGTTCCAGCCGGTCGGCTCGCTCAAGGTGACGCTGGACGACCAGCCTGTGGCCGACGTGCCGCTGGTGGCCCTGGAGGCGGTCGAGCAGGCCGGCGTCTTCGGCCGCGCCTGGGACGCGCTGCGGCTCTGGATCAAGTAAGCCGCATTTATGTAAGAGAAGGTCAAGGCAGGGCGGCTGGCGGGGTGTCCGAGGAGCCTGAACTTGCCGTTTCAAGCTCGTTTGCTATACTCGTGGGCTTTTCGGAATTTTCCGAAGGGTTTCACGTTTTCGTTATTCCCGGCTCCTTTGTGTCACGAACAAGGGCGGTTTCAGAGCCAAGGCCGGGTCGTTTTGGGACTAATTCATTCATGCCAACCATCAATCAACTGGTGCGTCAGGGTCGAACGGTCGAGAAGATCAATTCGAAGAGCCCTGCCATGCAGAACTCGCCGCAACGTCGCGGTGTCTGCACCCGCGTCTACACCACGACGCCCAAGAAGCCCAACTCGGCGCTTCGTAAAGTTGCCAAGGTCCGTCTGACCAATGGCTTCGAAGTCATCTCCTACATCGGCGGCGAAGGCCACAACCTCCAGGAACACAGCGTCGTGCTGGTCCGCGGCGGTCGTGTCAAGGACTTGCCCGGTGT
Source organism: Variovorax sp. (assembly GCF_965279555.1). NCBI lineage: Bacteria > Pseudomonadati > Pseudomonadota > Betaproteobacteria > Burkholderiales > Comamonadaceae > Variovorax > Variovorax sp. The sequence goes on from NZ_OZ257247.1 coordinate 5,693,824, forward strand.
GCGTTACCACATCGTGCGCGGTTCGCTCGACCTGCAAGGCGTGAAAGACCGCAAGCAGTCGCGTTCCAAGTACGGCGCGAAGCGTCCCAAGAAGGCTTAAGCCTTCCTGTCGTCAAAAACAAACGGTGTTCGGTTACCTTGGCGGGTACATCGAACGAAGTGACCCAGTGTCGGGTCGAGTAAGTGAGAGTTCCAGCTGGCTCTCGCGGTACCGGAAACGGTGCCAACTGAAGCAAAGAGGTTAAGAAAATGCCACGTCGTCGCGAAGTCCCCAAACGTGAAATCCTGCCGGATCCCAAGTACGGCAATGTCGAGCTGTCGAAGTTCATGAACGTGATCATGGAAGGCGGCAAGAAGGCTGTTGCCGAGCGCATCATCTACGGTGCACTCGAATTCATCGAAAAGAAGAACCCGGACAAGGACCCTCTCGAAGCGTTCACCGTTGCCATCAACAACGTGAAGCCGATGGTCGAAGTGAAGTCGCGCCGCGTTGGCGGTGCGAACTATCAAGTGCCGGTCGAAGTCCGTCCCGTCCGCCGCCTCGCCCTGTCGATGCGCTGGATCAAGGAAGCCGCCCGCAAGCGCGGTGAAAAGTCGATGGCCCTGCGTCTGGCCAACGAACTGATGGAAGCCACGGAAGGCCGTGGCGGTGCCATGAAGAAGCGCGACGAAGTGCACCGCATGGCAGAAGCCAACCGGGCTTTCAGCCACTTCCGCTTCTAAAAATCAAACTTCGCTTGGGCGTTGGGTGTCGGGTTTCGGGCGTTGTGCCCGTGCCCGGGGCCCAGCGCTCAACGCATTTCAACCCGAAAGTAAATCATGTCCCGCAAGACCCCCATCGAGCGCTACCGCAACATCGGCATCTCCGCGCACATCGACGCTGGCAAGACCACGACGACCGAACGTATCCTGTTCTACACCGGTGTGAACCACAAGATCGGTGAAGTGCACGACGGTGCCGCCACGATGGACTGGATGGAGCAAGAGCAAGAGCGCGGTATCACGATCACCTCCGCCGCCACCACCTGCTTCTGGAAGGGCATGGCCGGCAAGTTCGACGAACACCGCATCAACATCATCGACACCCCCGGCCACGTGGACTTCACCATTGAAGTCGAGCGCTCGATGCGCGTGCTGGACGGCGCCGTGATGGTGTACGACGCCGTCGGCGGCGTGCAGCCCCAGTCGGAAACCGTCTGGCGCCAGGCCAACAAGTACAAGGTGCCCCGTCTCGCGTTCGTCAACAAGATGGACCGTACCGGCGCCGACTTCCTGCGCGTTCGCCAGATGATGGTCGACCGCCTGAAGGCCAACCCCGTCGTGATCCAGATCCCGATCGGTGCCGAAGAGCACTTCCAGGGCATCGTCGACCTCGTGAAGATGAAGGCGATCATCTGGGACGAAGACAAGGGCGTGACCTTCCAGTACGGCGAGATCCCCGCCAACCTGGTCGACGTCTGCAACGAATACCGCGAAAAGCTCGTCGAAGCGGCTGCCGAAGCCAGCGAAGAGCTGATGAACAAGTACCTCGAAGGCGGCGAGCTGAGCGAGGAAGAAATCAAGAAGGCCATCCGTCAGCGCACCATCGCCGGCGAAATCCAGCCGATGCTGTGCGGCTCGGCCTTCAAGAACAAGGGCGTGCAGGCCATGCTCGACGCCGTCGTCGAATACATGCCCGCGCCGACGGACATTCCTCCGGTCAGCGGCCTGGACGAAGACGAAGCGCCTGTCGTTCGCAAGGCTGACGACAACGAGAAGTTCTCCGCCCTCGCGTTCAAGCTGATGACCGACCCGTTCGTGGGCCAGCTGACCTTCGTGCGCGTCTATTCGGGCGTGCTCTCGAAGGGCGACAGCGTCTACAACCCGGTGCGCGGCAAGAAGGAGCGTATCGGCCGTATCGTGCAGATGCACGCGAACAACCGCGAAGAAGTCAGCGAAATCCGCGCCGGCGACATCGCCGCGTGCGTGGGCCTGAAGGAAGTGACCACTGGCGAAACGCTGTGCGATCCCGAAGCCATCGTCACGCTCGAGCGCATGGTGTTCCCGGAGTCGGTGATCTCGCAGGCCGTCGAGCCGAAGACCAAGGCCGACCAGGAAAAGATGGGCATCGCGCTGCAGCGCCTGGCTCAGGAAGATCCTTCGTTCCGCGTGAAGACCGATGAAGAATCGGGCCAGACCATCATCGCCGGCATGGGCGAGCTCCACCTTGAAATCATCGTGGACCGCATGAAGCGCGAATTCGGCGTGGAAGCCAACGTGGGCAAGCCGCAAGTGGCCTACCGCGAAACGATCCGCAAGACCGTCGAAGAAGCCGAAGGCAAGTTCGTTCGCCAGTCGGGCGGCAAGGGCCAGTACGGTCACGTGGTTCTGAAGCTCGAGCCGCAGGAAGCCGGCAAGGGCTTCGAGTTCGTCGACGCCATCAAGGGCGGTGTGGTTCCTCGCGAATACATCCCCGCGGTGGAAAAGGGCGTCGTGGAAGCGCTGACGCAAGGCGTGCTGGCGGGCTACCCCGTCGTCGACGTCAAGGTCACGCTGCACTTCGGTTCGTACCACGACGTGGACTCGAACGAAATGGCGTTCAAGATGGCCGCGATCTTCGGTTTCAAGGAAGGTGCCCGCAAGGCCAGCCCCGTGATCCTCGAGCCGATGATGGCCGTGGAAGTCGAAACGCCTGAAGACTACGCCGGCAACGTGATGGGTGACCTCTCGTCCCGCCGCGGCATGGTGCAGGGCATGGACGACATGGTCGGTGGCGGCAAGGCCATCAAGGCAGAAGTGCCGCTGTCGGAAATGTTCGGCTACTCGACCACGCTGCGTTCGATGTCGCAAGGCCGTGCCACGTACACGATGGAGTTCAAGCACTACGCTGAAGCTCCGCGCAACGTTGCCGAAGCCATCGTGGCCGCTCGCGCCAAGTAAGTTTCAAGAATGCGGGGCCGCGCAGTGCGCGGCCCTCGTTGTCTGCGATCCGGTGCCGCCACGTTCCCGTGCGAGGCGAACCAGCAATCGGGTGCAGACATAAAACCAATACACGGGAATGCTCTTTCAAGGATTGAAAAATGGCAAAAGGTAAATTCACCCGCACCAAGCCTCACGTCAACGTGGGCACGATCGGTCACGTCGACCACGGCAAGACCACGCTGACGGCTGCGATCGCAACGGTGCTGTCGGCCAAGTTCGGCGGCGAAGCCAAGGCCTACGACCAGATCGACGCTGCGCCTGAAGAAAAGGCCCGCGGCATCACGATCAACACCGCGCACGTCGAGTACGAAACGGCCAACCGCCACTACGCACACGTCGACTGCCCCGGCCACGCCGACTACGTGAAGAACATGATCACCGGCGCTGCCCAGATGGACGGCGCGATTCTGGTGTGCTCGGCCGCCGACGGCCCGATGCCCCAGACCCGTGAACACATCCTGCTGGCTCGCCAGGTGGGCGTGGGCTACATCATCGTGTTCCTGAACAAGTGCGACATGGTCGACGACAAGGAACTGCTCGAGCTGGTCGAAATGGAAGTTCGCGAACTCCTCGACAAGTACGAATTCCCCGGCGACGACACCCCCATCATCCACGGCTCGGCCAAGCTCGCCCTGGAAGGCGACAAGGGCGAACTGGGCGAAGGCGCCATCATGAAGCTGGCAGAAGCCCTGGACACGTACATCCCGACGCCCGAGCGCGCCGTGGACGGCACGTTCCTGATGCCCGTGGAAGACGTGTTCTCGATCTCGGGTCGCGGCACCGTGGTGACCGGCGCCGTCGAGCGCGGCGTGATCAAGGTCGGTGAAGAAATCGAAATCGTGGGCATCCGCCCGACGGTCAAGACCACCTGCACCGGCGTGGAAATGTTCCGCAAGCTGCTGGACCAAGGCCAGGCCGGCGACAACGTGGGCGTGCTGCTGCGCGGCACGAAGCGCGAAGAAGTCGAGCGCGGCCAAGTGCTGTGCAAGCCCGGCTCGATCAAGCCGCACACGCACTTCACCGCCGAGGTGTATGTCCTGTCGAAGGACGAAGGCGGCCGTCACACGCCGTTCTTCAACAACTACCGTCCGCAGTTCTACTTCCGCACGACGGACGTGACCGGCGCGATCGAGCTGCCCAAGGACAAGGAAATGGTCATGCCCGGCGACAACGTCAGCATCACCGTGAAGCTGATCAATCCGATCGCGATGGAAGAAGGCCTGCGCTTCGCCATCCGCGAAGGCGGCCGCACCGTGGGTTCGGGCGTCGTTGCCAAGATCCTCGACATCTAAGCCGGACGCAAAGGAATCACCATGGCAACCAAGCAAAAAATCCGCATCCGCCTGAAGGCGTTCGATTACAAGCTGATCGACCAGTCGGCAGCCGAAATCGTTGACACCGCCAAGCGTACCGGTGCGATCGTCAAGGGCCCCGTGCCCCTGCCGACCCGCATGAAGCGTTTCGACATCCTGCGTTCGCCGCACGTCAACAAGACGTCGCGCGACCAGCTGGAAATCCGTACGCACCAGCGCCTGATGGACATCGTCGACCCGACCGACAAGACCGTGGACGCGCTGATGAAGCTCGACCTGCCGGCCGGCGTGGACGTCGAGATCAAGCTGCAGTAAACAGAAACACGACACCTGTCGCGTTTTAGCAAGGCCCGCCCGCAGAAATGCAGGCGGGCTTTGTGCTTTTCTGCCCGGGTATGGCATCCTCGCGCGGCGGCAACTCCGGCGTGTCGACCGGAGGCTGAAACGAGGGCAGCACCAGTCATGAACTACAAGTTCTCTTTTGCGTTTGCGTCGGCATGCGCTGCAACGGCGTTGCTGGCTGGCTGTGGCGGTGGCGGTGGGGGAGGAGGCGGTGGTGGCGGGGGCGGGTTGCCCTTTCTTCTGCCGGTGAGCGCGGGGCCGGTCACCCTGACAGGCACGGCTACTTATGAATCCGTTCCGAATCCGAACGGCAGCCTGGTGTATGCATCCACGTCGGTCAAGCCTGTGCGAGGCGCGTCGCTGGAGGTGGTCGATGCCGCTACTTCTGCGCAACTCGCGGTCGCCACGACCGACGACAACGGTGCCTATTCGGTAAGCGTGCCGGCGAATGCAACGGTGATCGTTCGCGTGAGAGCCCAGTTGGCTCGCACCGCGCCCGGTGCGACCTGGGATGTCAGCGTACGCGACAACACCCAGGGCAATGCCTTGTATTCGATGCAGACGGCGGCGTTTTCGTCGGGCACTGCGGCATCGACCCGCGATCTGCGGGCGGCGACCGGCTGGGACGGTTCCAGGTACGCTTCCCAGCGTGTGGCAGCACCCTTTGCGATTCTCGACACGGTCTACACCGCAATGCAGAAGGTGCTGTCGATCGCGCCTGCCACGTCTTTTCCGTCATTGCGCGTGTACTGGAGTCCCAACAATGCGCCGTCGCCCGGCAATTCGGCGCTGGGGCAGATCACTACCACCTACTTCGTCAACAAGAGCACCGGCCGCGAGATCTACGTGTTGGGCAAGGAAGGCGTCGACACCGACGAATTCGACTCGCCGGTGATCGCGCACGAATGGGGTCACTACTACCAGTCGTCGTTCAGCCGAGACGACTCGCCGGGTGGGGAGCACTCGGGCAGTGATCGTGTCGACCGCCGGCTGGCGTTCTCGGAAGGGTGGGGCAATGCCTGGTCGGGCATTGCGCTTGACCGGAGCACCTACGTGGATTCCCGTGGTCCCGGCCAGGTGACCGACTCCATATTGGTGGACTTGAGGTCAGGACCATCGACCAACCCTGGCTGGTATCGGGAGGTTTCGATCCAGTCCATTCTCTGGAACCTGAACCAGCAGGTCGGATTCAAGCCGATCAACAACGCGATGACGAGCTTCCAGTTCCGCAGTGCGACGCCCGTCACGTCGATCCATCTGTTCTCCTCGGTGTTCAATGCGGTCGCGCCGGGCAGCGCGCCGGCGTTGAAAACCCTGCTCACGGGGCAGGGCATCACGTCCACCGATGCCTATGGCGTCGGGGAAACGAGCAATGACAGTGCGGCTGCCACGCCGGTTCCCGATGTGCTGCCGCTGTACACGCCCGTGACGGTCGGCGTTCTGGCATCCGACGTTGCCTGCATTTCCAATGTGGCGGGTACCGTCAACAAGCTCGGCAATATTTCGTACCTCGCCTTCACCGCACCTGCGAGCCGCGACTACACGATCCAGCTCACCGGAGGGAGTGGCGCAACGAACTTCGACCTCTTCAAGGCCGGACTGATCGCAAGAAGCAGCAACAAGGTCAGCCTGGGCGCCGGTGACTACGTTCTTGCGGTGCGGGACGATGCCCCGGTGTCTGGCGCGAACAATCTGCCGCCAAGATGTTTCTCCGTTCTCGTTCAATAGGAAGGATTGCCATGAACATCCGCACCCATTCGACGATGGCGCTGGCATGGCTTGCGCTGGCCGCGATGTCGGCGCCGGCCCTGGCCGATGGCATGCCGGCCTCCCGTGGCGCCAGGCAGTCGGCGGCCCAGCCCGTGGTCACAGCATCCAGAAAGTCCAACGACTCCGGCGTCACGTTGCAGTACCAATTCAGCGGCAACCCCCAGGTGGGCAAGCCGACGGCCATTACCCTGCAGTTCGACGGCGTCACCAGCCCTGACGGTGCGACCGTGCGCCTGAGCCCGGATGCCGGACTGACGTTGTCTGGCAGCAACACGCTGACTCTGTCGCCAAGTGCACGTACCAGCGCCACGGTCACGGTGGTGAGCGACCGCGAAGGCCTTGCCTATCTGAATGTCTTCATTGCCCAGGGCGCCGCGCGCAGCGCCATCTCCATCCCGGTGCAGACTGGCTCGGACATGCCTGCCATGAAGCCGACGGGCGAGGTGAAGGCCATGCCCGGCGGCGAAAGGATCATCTCGCTGCCCGCCAAATAAGCGGGAAACCCGCGCTCAGGGCCATGAAACAAGGGCCCTGAGCGGTCACTTGCATGGCCTGCGCATCGCGGGCTATAATCGCTGGCTCTGCCCTTGTTGCGTCCGCAAGGTGCCATGCGGGCAGAGATTTATCAACCTTCTTCCGTAGCCGGAGAAATCTGGCAAACGCTGTTGCCAATTGAAGTGGCAGTGGCGGAAGAGGATTTCCATTTTTGGAGAAAACATATGAGTCTGAGCAACTCCCTCGGGTTGCTGGGCCGCAAGGTGGGGATGATGCGTCTCTTCACCGATGACGGGGACGCAGTTCCTGTCACGGTGGTGGATGTGTCCAACAACCGTGTGACCCAGATCAAGTCCCAAGAGACCGATGGCTACGTCGCCCTGCAAGTGACGTTCGGTTCGCGCAAAGCATCGCGCGTGACCAAGCCCGAAGCCGGCCACCTTGCCAAGGCGGGTGTCGAAGCAGGCGAAATCATCCAGGAATTCCGCGTTACCGCAGATACCGCAGGTCAGCACAAGGCTGGCGGCGTGATCTCCGTGAACAGCGTTTTCACCGTGGGCCAGAAGGTGGACGTGCAAGGCACTTCCATCGGCAAGGGCTACGCTGGCACGATCAAGCGTCACAACATGAGCTCGCAACGCGCGTCGCACGGTAACAGCCGTTCGCACAACGTTCCCGGCTCGATCGGTATGGCACAAGACCCCGGTCGCGTGTTCCCCGGCAAGCGCATGACGGGCCACCTCGGCGACGTCACCCGCACGACGCAAAACCTCGACGTGTTCCGCATCGACGAAGCACGCCAACTGCTGCTCATCAAGGGCGCGATCCCGGGTTCGAAGGGTGGCTTCGTCACCGTGCGTCCCGCCATCAAGGCCAAGCCGCAAGCGGCTGAAGGAGCGAAGTAATGCAACTCGAACTCCTGAACGAACAAGGCCAGGCCGCGTCGAAGTACGACGCCCCCGAGACCGTGTTCGGCCGTGATTACAACGAAGATCTGGTCCACCAGATCGTCGTTGCATTCCAGGCCAACGCCCGTCAAGGCACGCGCGCCCAGAAGGACCGCGAACAGGTCAAGCACTCGACCAAGAAGCCTTTCAAGCAAAAGGGAACGGGCCGCGCCCGGGCCGGTATGACGTCCTCGCCGCTGTGGCGCGGGGGTGGTCGCATCTTCCCGAACATGCCTGACGAAAACTTCTCGCAGAAGATCAACAAGAAGATGTACCGCGCCGGCATGGCGTCCATCTTCTCGCAACTCGCTCGCGAAGGCCGTCTGGCCGTGGTCGACTCGATCAAGGTCGACTCGCCCAAGACCAAGCCGCTGGCTGCCCGTTTCAAGGCGATGAATCTCGAGTCCGTGCTCGTGATCGCCGAAGAAGTCGACGAAAACCTGTACCTTGCCTCGCGCAATCTGGTGAACGTTCTCGTGGTCGAACCCCGCTACGCCGACCCGGTGTCGCTGGTTCACTACAAGAAGGTGCTGGTCACCAAGGGTGCCGTCGACAAGCTCAAGGAGATGTTCGCATGAGCCGCGTGAACCCTACCGCCGCTGAACGTACGTTCGAAGAAGGCCGCCTGATGGCGGTGCTGGTCGCCCCGATCGTGTCCGAAAAGGCCACGATGGTCGGCGAGAAGTCGAACGCTGTCACTTTCAAGGTGCTGCAAGACGCCACCAAGCCCGAGATCAAGGCCGCTGTCGAACTGATGTTCAAGGTCGAAGTCCAGGGCGTGTCGGTGCTCAACACCAAGGGCAAGACCAAGCGCTTTGGCAAGTCCATCGGCCGCCGCGACAACGTGCGCAAGGCCTATGTGACCCTGAAGCCGGGTCAAGAGCTCAACCTCGTCGGGGAAGGCGCTTAATCATGGCCGTCATCAAGATGAAACCCACTTCGCCGGGCCAACGCGGCGCGGTGAAGATCTCGCGTGACCACCTGTTCAAGGGTGCTCCTCACGCTCCCCTGCTGGAACCCCAGTTCCAGAAGGCCGGCCGTAACAACAACGGTCACATCACGATCCGTCATCGTGGCGGCGGTGCCAAGCACCACTACCGCGTCGTCGACTTCGTGCGCAACAAGGACGGCATCCCGGCCAAGGTCGAACGCATCGAGTACGACCCGAACCGCACCGCCCACATCGCTCTGGTCTGCTACGCCGACGGCGAGCGCCGCTACATCATCGCCCCGCGCGGTCTGGAAGCCGGTGCAACGCTGCTGTCGGGCTCCGAAGCGCCGATCCGCGCCGGCAACACCCTGCCGATCCGCAACATCCCGGTCGGCTCGACGATCCACTGCATCGAACTGCAACCCGGCAAGGGCGCGCAGATCGCTCGTTCGGCCGGTACGTCGGCCACGCTGCTGGCCCGTGAAGGCGTCTACGCCCAGGTCCGCATGCGTTCGGGCGAAGTTCGCCGCATTCACATCGAATGCCGCGCGACCATCGGTGAAGTTGCCAACGAAGAACACAGCCTGCGCCAACTCGGCAAGGCCGGTGTGAAGCGTCACATGGGTATTCGCCCGACCGTTCGCGGTGTGGTGATGAACCCGGTCGACCACCCGCACGGTGGTGGCGAAGGCAAGACTGGCGAAGGCCGCCATCCTGTCGACCCATGGGGCAACCTGACCAAGGGCTATCGCACCCGTAACAACAAGCGCACGCAGGTCTTCATCGTGTCGCGTCGCAAGAAGTAAGGGATAGCCAATGACTCGCTCTCTCAAAAAGGGTCCGTTCGTCGACCACCACCTCGTGGCCAAGGCCGACAAGGCCGTGACGACCAAGGACAAGAAGCCGATCAAGACCTGGTCGCGCCGCTCGATGGTTCTGCCCGAGTTCATCGGTCTGACCATCGCTGTGCACAACGGCAAGCAACACGTGCCTGTGTACATCACCGACCAGATGGTCGGCCACAAGCTCGGCGAATTTGCGCTCACGCGTACGTTCAAGGGGCACCCCGCGGACAAAAAAGTCCAGAAGAAGTAAGGAACGACCATGTCTGAAACACGTGCAGTCCTCCGCGGTGTCCGCCTTTCGGTCGACAAGGGCCGTCTGGTCGCTGACCTGATCCGCGGCAAGAAGGTCGATCAAGCGCTCAACGTTCTGCAATTCACGCAGAAGAAGGCCGCTGTGATCATCAAGAAAGTGCTGGAGTCGGCTATCGCCAACGCCGAGCACAACGACGGTGCCGACATCGACGAGCTGAAGGTCAAGACCATCTACGTCGAGCAAGGTGCAACGCTCAAGCGCTTCACCGCGCGGGCCAAGGGTCGCGGCAATCGCATCAGCAAGCCCACGTGCCATGTGTACGTGACGGTTGGCAACTAAGAAGGCCTGGAAGAAATATGGGACAGAAAATCCACCCAACCGGGTTCCGCCTTGCGGTTACCCGTAACTGGTCCAGCCGCTGGTACGCAAGCGACCGCGATTTCGCGGGCATGCTGGCCGAAGACATCAAGGTTCGCGAATACCTGAAGAAGAAGCTGAAGAACGCTTCGGTTTCGCGCGTCATGATCGAACGTCCCGCCAAGAACGCACGCATCACGATCTACTCGGCACGTCCGGGCGTCGTGATCGGCAAGAAGGGCGAAGACATCGAGAACCTCAAGCGCGAACTGGGCAAGCAGCTCGGCGTGCCGGTTGCGGTCAACATCGAAGAAGTGCGCAAGCCCGAAATCGATGCGCAGCTGATCGCCGACAGCATCACGCAGCAGCTCGAAAAGCGGATCATGTTCCGCCGCGCCATGAAGCGCGCCATGCAGAACGCCATGCGTCTGGGTGCCCTGGGCATCAAGATCATGTCGGCTGGCCGCCTGAACGGCATCGAAATCGCTCGTACCGAGTGGTACCGCGAAGGCCGCGTGCCGCTGCATACCCTGCGCGCCGACATCGACTACGGCACCTCGGAAGCCAAGACCACCTACGGCGTCATCGGCGTCAAGGTCTGGGTCTACAAGGGCGACACGCTGGGTCGTAACGACCTGCCGGCCGTCGAAACGCCGCGTCCTGAAGAAGAGCGTCGTCCGCGTGGTCCCCGCCGTGATGGCCGCCCTGGCGACCGTCCTGGTGGCGACCGTCGCGGTCCCGGCCCCCGTGCCGGTGGCCGTGGCCCGATCGGTGGCAACACCGCGCCGGCCGATGGCAGCGACAAGCCCGCAGAAGCAACCGGCGGTGCCGGTGCAGACTCGAAACCCGCCGTTAAGCGCGTCCGCAAAGCCGCGCCCGCTGCAGCAGCGGACGGTGCCAAGACCGAGTAATCGGTCGCTCCCGGGCACGCAAGTGCCTGGGGCCCTCACGGAGTAATAAAACATGCTGCAACCTGCACGCAGAAAGTTCCGCAAGGAACAAAAGGGCCGCAACACCGGCGTCGCAACCACGGGTAACTCGGTTGCGTTCGGTGACTTCGGTCTCAAATGCACCGACCGCGGCCGCCTCACGGCGCGCCAGATCGAAGCCGCTCGTCGCGCGATCTCGCGTCACGTGAAGCGCGGTGGCCGTATCTGGATCCGCGTGTTCCCGGACAAGCCAATCTCGACCAAGCCCGCAGAAGTGCGGATGGGTAACGGTAAGGGCAACCCCGAGTACTACGTCGCTGAAATTCAGCCTGGCAAGATCGTGTTCGAGATCGTCGGCGTGCCCGAAGAACTCGCCCGCGAAGCGTTCCGCCTGGCCGCCGCCAAGCTTCCGCTGCGTACGACTTTCGTCGCTCGCCAGCTCGGCGCCTGAGAGGAGAACACTTATGGCAACCCGTAAGAAGAAAGAAACCGCGGCTCCGGCCAAGGTGACGAAGGCCGCAACCCTGCGCACGAAGGACGTCGCAGGCCTGCAAGCCGAAATCAAGGATCTGCAGAAGGCCCATTTCGGCCTGCGTATGCAGAAAGCCACGCAACAGCTGTCGAACACCTCGACGCTGCGCGTGACGCGTCGCGACATCGCACGCGCCAAGACCATTCTTGCGCAGAAGCAGCAAGAAACCCAAGCCGCCAAGTAAGGAGTGAACATGACGGAAGCTAAAAAATCCCTCAAGCGCACCTTGATCGGCAAGGTGGTCAGCGACAAGCGTGCCAAGACCGTGACCGTGCTGGTCGAGCGCCGTGTGAAGCACGAGCTCTACGGCAAGATCGTGGCCAAGACGAGCAAGTACCACGCCCATGACGAAAAGGGCGAGTACAAGCTGGGCGACACCATCGAGATCACGGAAAGCCGTCCGATCTCGAAGACCAAGAACTGGGTCGTGACCCGTCTGGTCGAGAAGGCCGTCCTGGTCTGATCAATCATTGGAGCCCCCCGGGGCACCCAATCCGGAAACGGCCCACAATGTGGGCCGTTTTTCTTTTTCTGGAGCACATCGAATGATCAAAGTCGGCGACACCCTTCCCGCGGCCACCCTGCAGGAGTATTCCGAAGTCGAGGGCGAGGGCTGCAGCATCGGCCCTAACGCCGTGGACGTAGCCAAGGCTTCGGCCGGCAAGACCATCGCGCTGTTCGCGCTGCCTGGCGCTTTCACGCCCACCTGCTCGGCAAAGCACGTGCCGGGCTACGTGCAGCATTTCGACGACTTCAAGGCTGCCGGCGTGGACGAGATCTGGTGCGTGAGCGTGAACGACGCCTTCGTGATGGGCGCATGGGCGCGGGACCAGAAAACTGGCGCCAAGGTGCGCATGCTGGCCGACGGCAGCGCCGATTTCGCCAAGGCGACCGGCCTCACGCTCGACCTGACCGGCCGCGGCATGGGTCTGCGCAGCAACCGTTATTCGATGCTGGTGAAGGACGGCAAGGTCGCGACGCTCAACGTCGAAGCGCCGGGCAAGTTCGAAGTGAGCAACGCCGAGACGCTGCTGGCGCAAGCCCGCGGCTGATCCGGCTAGAGATCCACCTTCAGGTAGTGGGCCCCGGCAACGGGGTTGTGATAGTAGGGCGGCACCTCCGCGAAGCCCAGGTCTTCGTAGAGGGCCCGCGCCGACTCCATGTCGTCGAGGGTGTCGAGCAGCACGCAGCCGTAGCCCGAGCTGCGCGCGGCATCGAGGATCGCCTCCGCCAATTGCCGGCCCAGGCCCAGCCCGCGGAAACCGGGGCGCACGTACAGGCGCTTCATCTCGGCCGCGTTGGCATAGTCCGCACTGTCCAGCGGGCGCAGAGCGCAGCATCCCGCCACGTGCGCCAGCGTGCCGTCGGCGCGCTTCAAGGTCGGCGCCTCGCGGCCGGCGTCTTCCTTCACATTGACCGGATCGACCAGCGCAAGCAGCAGTGTGCCGCGCGGCTCGGCGTATTCGCCCGGCAAACCGGCCAGTTCGCCTTCGAAATCCTGGAAGTCGAGGTCGATGCCGAGCGAGTTCGCGTAGTCGCGGAAGATCGCGCGTACGGCGTCGATCTCGTGCGCCTCCTCGGGCGTCAGAAGCACGACGGCCGGCATGGCCGACAGCGGCAGGGGGCGTGAAACAGAAAAGCTCATATGCGCAACGACGAGATCCAGTAAGCCGCGCCCGCGCAAAGCGCGAACACCACGAGCGCCAACACGCGCGAGGCCGCATCGTTGCGGCTCGATGCGACGTTGCCTCCGGTGCCGGCGGCGATCAGCTTGTCGCCCGTCACCATCGGCCGCACCAGCCGGTGCCGCTTGACGAATGCATAGAACAGCACGGCCAGCACGTGCAGGCTCACGAGCGCGATCACGATCCACTTGCCCCGTGCCTTGTGCCAGCTCGTGGCCAGGCTCACCGTCTCGCTCGAGACAAAGCGCGTGAGCGGCCCGGAGGCCGAAATCTCGTCGTCCGCCGTCAGGCCGGTCGCCACCTGCAGCGCGAGGATCGCCAGCACGGCGAACACCGACAGCGCGCCCAGCGGGTTGTGCCCGATCAGGTGGTCCGGATGTGCCTTCCCGCGCAGGTAGGCAACCATGGAGCCCGGCCCGTAGACGAAGGCCGCGAAGCGCAACCAGCGCCCGCCGACGAAGCCCCAGACCAGCCGGAACAGCAGCAGCGCGAGCACCGCGCAGCCCTGGCGGGAGTGCCATTCCATGATGCTGTTCAGGCCGATCACGGCAATGGCGAGCGCCCAGTGGAAAAGGCGCGTCGGCAGGTCCCAGACCCGGATAGCTGTGCCGTTGCCGAAGGCCGCTCGAGGGGCGGCCACGGAGGAGTCGGTCATCGAAGAAGGCGCGGATGGCGCAATGCTGCGGAAGGCGCAGATTAGCAAAGTCCGGACTCTCATTCGCTTCGGGTTGTTGCTATGGCCCCGGCACCGGCGCGACCTGCACTCGCGCGGCGCCGCGCCAGACGGCGTTTCCCAAACGAGGAGCCCGGCAAGCTGCTGGTGGCCGCCAAGGCCGGCAACATCGACGCGCTGAAGGCGCAGTTCGGCCCGACTGCCGCGAGCTGCAAGGCGTGCCACGACAGCTTCCGCAATCAGTAAACAAACGAGGCGGCCGCTTCGCCGCAAAAGCAAAAAGGCGCGCGGTCGGAGCGCCTTTTTCTTGCTGGGAGCCGAAGGATCAGGCTTCGGCCAGGAGTTTTTCGATCAGCTTGTGCAACTCGGCGAAATCGGGCTCGCCCACATAGCGCTTCACGATCTCGCCGCGCTTGTTGACCAGGTAGGTGGTTGGCGTGAGCTTCACGTCGCCCCAGGCCTGCGCCACGCTGCCGGTGTTGTCGATCGCCACCTTGAACGGCAGCTTGCGCGTTTCGGCGAAGTTGACGACGTAGCTTGGCGGGTCGTAGCTCATGGCCACCGCCAGCGTGTCGTAGCCCTGGGCCTTGTACTTGTCGTAAGTCGCGATGACCTTGGGCATCTCGCCGACGCAGGTCACGCAGCTCGTGGCCCAGAAGTTGACAAGCGTGACCTTGCCCTTCAGGTCGGCTGTGCTCTTTTGCGTGCCGTCGAGCAGCACGAAGGTCGAAGCCGGGGCGGCGGTGGCACCGGAGCCGAGGTACACGCCCACGCCGGTGGCCAATGCGATGACGACGGCGGCAGCGGCGATGTATTTTTTCATGGCAGCGTAGAGAGAAGGGCGGCGCGATTTTAGTTCCGCCCGCCGGATCGTGCTTGCGACGCCCCGCCAGCCCCGGCCGGCTCGATAATCGCTCCCCCATGCCGTCGCCCCTCTCATCTTCCTGGCTTGCGCTGATCGCGGCGGCCCTGCTTGCCGCCTGCAGCCCCACCTTCAACTGGCGCGACGTGCCGGTCGGCGACTCCGGGCTGATCGCGATGCTGCCATGCAAGGCCGACAAGGCGAACCGTGCCGTGCCCCTCGGCGCCGATTCGGTGCAGGTCGACATGACCGGCTGCGAAGCCGGCGGCGCGACCTTCGCCATCGCACACGCCTCGGCCAGCGGACCGGCGCAGGCCGAGGCTTGGCTCAATGCGTGGCGCGCCGCCACGCGCGGCCAGCTCGGCGACATGCAGGTCACCGAAGCCAGCGCCAGCGTGCAGCGCGCGACCGCCATGCCGCCGCCGCTTCGGCTCGACGCCCAACCGGCGCAAGCCGGCGCCCCCGTGCAGGTGCTGTGGTTCGCCCAATCGCAGAAAGACGGCACCGTGGCTCTCTACCAGGCCACCGTGCTGGGCAAGTCGTCCGCGGCCGATGCCTCGCAGACTTTCTTCGAAGGCCTGCGCCTCCCGTGAGACGAGATTGCTATCGTTTTGATAGCCGTCCAGGCGGCTCGCACTGGGGCGGTACTGTCCGGTTTGCCGGGCTGCCGCGTTGTGTCATATATCTACATCCACTGGGCGCCCCCGCATAATCGGCGCGTCGTCCTCCGTCCCGCATGAACAGCATCCTCATCATCGCCCACTCACCGTTCGCACATGCGCTGCGGCAGTGCGCGCTGCATGTGTTCCCAGATTGCGAGCAGGCCATCGTCGCGCTCGACGTGTTGCCCAACGTGTCGCCCGAAGAAACGCTGGCCGCCGCGCGCATCACGCTCGCTCAGCAGCTGCACACCCCGCGCACGCAAGTGCTGGTGCTGGCCGACGTGTTCGGCGCCACGCCCTGCAACGTGGCGCAGAAGCTGGTGGACGGCGTCCGGTCGCGGCTGGTGGCGGGGGTCAACCTTCCGATGCTGCTGCGGGCCGTCACCTACCGGCACGAACCGCTCGAGACTCTGGTGCAACGGGCCCTGGCCGGCGGCACCGCGGGTGTCATGCAGGTGGCGGTGGCCGCTCCCCAGAACCAGGCGAAGAGAAAGCACAGTGATCAAGAAATCCGTGACCATCAGCAATAAGCTGGGCCTGCACGCACGCGCATCGGCCAAGTTGACCAAGCTCGCAGGCAGCTTTCCCTGCGAGGTCTGGCTCTCGCGCGGCGACCGCCGCATCAATGCCAAGAGCATCATGGGCGTGATGATGCTGGCCGCCGGGCTCGGCTCCACCGTGGAGCTCGAAACCAACGGCCCGCAGGAAGAAGAAGCGATGAACGCCATCGTCCATCTCATGGACGACAAGTTCGGCGAAGGCGAATGAAATGGCTCACTCCCAAGCTTCTTCACTTCGTGTAAACGCCAACCCCCTTCCAGGGGGCGATGCCGGGCGCCCGGCAAAGCCGGTTCGACGGCATCTCACAAGGTAGGTCATGACCTTCGCAGTCCACGGCCTCCCTGTCGCCCGTGGCATTGCCATCGGGCGCGCTGTGCTGGTGGTGTCGAGCCGCATCGACGTGGCCCACTACTTCATCAAGCCCGAAGAGATCGAAACCGAGATCGACCGCGTGCGCACCGCGCGCAACGCGGTGGCCGACGAGCTCACCAAGCTGCAGGCCAACGTGGCCCAGATGGGCCCCAACGACGCGCCGCACGAACTCGCCGCGCTGCTCGAGGTGCACCAGATGCTGCTGCAGGACGAAGCCCTGAGCGGCGGCGTCAAGCACTGGATCAGCGAGCGGCTCTACAACGCCGAATGGGCGCTGACCACGCAGCTGGAAATCATCGCGCGCCAGTTCGACGAGATGGAAGACGCCTACCTGCGCGAGCGCAAGGCCGACCTCGAGCAGGTGGTCGAGCGCCTGCTGCACCGCATGAAGGGCACGGCCGCCGTACTCGCGCCGAGCCCGCCGCGCCGCAAGCGCGCCGCCGCGCCGGTCGACGACAGCGACGAGCACGACGACCCCACCGCGGGCGACGGCATCGACGTGCCGCTGGTGCTGATTGCGCACGACCTGTCGCCGGCCGACATGCTGCAGTTCAAGAAGAGCGTGTTCGCCGGCTTCGTGACCGACGTGGGCGGGCGCACCTCGCACACCGCCATCGTCGCTCGCAGCATGGACATCCCGGCCGTGGTCGGCGCGCGTACCGCGAGCCAGCTGGTGCGCCAGGACGACTGGGTCATCATCGACGGCGACGCCGGCGTGGTCATCGTCGACCCCTCGCCGATCATCCTGGCCGAGTACGGCTTCAAGCAGCGCCAGGGCGACCTCGAGCGCGGGCGCCTCGCGCGGCTGCGCCACAAGCCGGCCGTGACGCTCGACGGCCAGCGCGTCGAGCTGCTGGCCAACATCGAGATGCCCGAGGACACCGTGGGCGCCGTCAAGGCCGGCGCGGTCGGCGTCGGGCTGTTCCGCAGCGAATTCCTCTTCATGGGCCGCGAATCGTCGGCGCGCCAGACGCGCCTGCCCGACGAGGAAGAGCAGTACCAGGCCTACAAGCGCGCGGTCGAGGGCATGCAGGGCATGCCGGTCACCATCCGCACCATCGACGTGGGCGCCGACAAGCCGCTGGACAGCAAGTCGGCCAACAAGCAGGAGCACCTGAACCCCGCGCTCGGCCTGCGCGCCATCCGCTGGAGCCTGGCCGACCCGGCGATGTTCCTCACGCAACTGCGCGCCATCCTGCGGGCCGCCGCGCACGGCGAGATCCACCTGCTGATTCCCATGCTCGCGCACGCCAGCGAGATCCGCCAGACGATGTCGCTGATCGACTTCGCGCGGGCCGAGCTCGACAGCCGCGGCGCGGTGTACGGCCCGGTCAAGCTCGGCGCCATGATCGAGATACCGGCCGCGGCGCTCACGCTGCGCATCTTCCTGAAGCACTTCGACTTCCTGTCGATCGGCACCAACGACCTGATCCAGTACACGCTGGCCATCGACCGCGCCGACGAATCGGTGGCGCACCTCTACGACCCGGCGCACCCGGCCGTGCTCAAGCTGGTGGCCGACACCATCGCCGAGTGCCGCCGGCAGGGCAAGGGCGTGTCGGTGTGCGGCGAGATGGCAGGCGACGTGGCGTTCACGCGGCTGCTGCTCGGGCTGGGCCTGCGCAGCTTCTCGATGCATCCTTCGCGCATCCTCGCGGTCAAGCAGGAAGTGCTGCGTGCCGACACCAGCAAGCTCGAGGCGTGGGCCAAGGGCGTGCTCGAGTCCGACGACCCGGCCGCCGCGCTCGCGGGCTGAGTCTTTTCCAATGGCGCCGCAATAAAACGAAACACGCCGAAACTGCGGCGAAAGGACTTGCGGCGGCCCCGCAAGCACGATCAGGCCTTCTCTTCCAACCCTGAAAGAAAGGCCTGCCAAATGAAGCAATCTCTCTCCCTGACCCAGATCATCGCCGTCGGTTCGTTCGCCCTGCTCGCAGCGGCCGGTGCCAAGGCTGAAAGCTACGAGGGCGTGCTGCCCGCCGTGTCGGCCAAGAGCCGCGCAGAAGTCGGCGCCGAAGCCGTGCGCACCGCATCCGCGCCCAACCAGAACGTGGTGCGCGGCTCGCGCGGCCCCGAGACCGTGGCCGTGTCGACCGAGCGCGCCCGCGTCGTCGCCGAAGCCGTGCGCGCCGCGGCGGCGCCCGACCAGAACGTGTCGTCAGGCTCGCGCGTGAACAGCCAGGTCATCTCGACCATGCAGAACCCCGTGGACGCACGCGCCTCGGCGGCCAACGCCAAGAGCAGCCGCCTGTAATCCCTCCAATCGACGATGCCCCTTTTTCAGGGACACCGTGGAACCGGCTTTGCCGGGCCATGGGTGTCGCCCCCGGTAGGGGGTTGGCAGCCACACGAAGTGGGCAAGCCTGGGGGCGAGCAAGGAACAATCATGAAGCACTGGATCAAACGTACTCTCCTCGGTTTTGCCGGCCTGGCGGTGGTGGCCGGCAGCATTGCCGGCTGTGCCGGCCAACGCCACGGCTGGGGCGGCAACAGCGCCGAGTTCCGCGCCAAGATGGTCGAACGCGTGGGCAGCAGGCTCGAGCTCGACGCCAACCAGAAACAGAAGCTCACCGTGCTGGCCGAGAAGCTGCAGGCGCAGCGTGAAGCCATGCGCGGCGCAGGCGGCTCGGGCGACCCGCGTTCGCAGTTCAAGGCGCTGTTCGCCGGCAACAAGCTCGACCAGGCCGGCGCCGCACGACTCGTCGATGAAAAGACCGCCGCCGTGCGTGCCGGCAGCCCCGAGATCATCGCGGCCGCCGCCGACTTCTACGACAACCTGAATGCCGCGCAGCAACAGAAGGTGCGCGACTTCATGGAGCGCGGCAGCCGCCGCTGGCACCGTCATGGATAGGCTCCACTCACCCCCAGGCTTCGCGCACTTCGTGTCGCTTCGCCTTCCCCCTCTCCGGGGGCGATACCTGCGGCCCGGCGAAGCCGGTTCCGCGGTATCCCGCGAACAGACAACGCCAATGACGACGACAACGGCAGCGGCGGGTGGCGTGCGCGCACTGCTGCGCCTCGAGGGCGCGGTGGTGCTCGGCGTGGCGCTCGCGGCGTACGCGCAGTACGGCCTGGGCTGGGGCGTGTTCGCGCTCTGGCTGCTGGCGCCCGACCTCGCGATGCTCGGCTACCTTGCCGGGCCGCGTGTTGGTGCAGCGCTCTACAACGCGACGCACTCGTACGTCGGCCCCGCACTGTTGCTCGCGTTCGGCGTGCTCGCGGCCACGCCGTGGGCGGTGGCCGGCGGGTTGATCTGGTTCGCCCACATCGGCTTCGATCGCGCGCTGGGCTACGGGCTCAAGTACGCCGCCGGTTTCGGTCTCACGCATCTCGGCCGCATCGGCCGGGCCGATCCATGGTGAGCGCCGCTGCCGCCGTTGTGGCCCCCGTCATGCGCCCGCGCATCGCGCGCGCATGGATGCTGGGCGAGGCACTCACGCTCGGTGTCGCGTCGACGGTGCATGCCGGCTACCTCGTGCCGGGCCATGCGCACGCACATGCGCGCATCGCCGAGGCGGTGATCGCGACTGTGCTGGTGCTGGCTTCGGTCGAGACCTGGCTGCGCCCCGCGCATGCGCGGCGCGCCGCGATCTTCGGCCAGGGCTTTGCGCTGCTGGGCACGCTGGTCGGGCTGGGCACCATCGTGGCCGGCATCGGCCCCGGCTCCACAGGCGACGTGGTCTACCACGCGCTGCTGCTCGCAATTCTGGTTGCGGGCCTGACCTGGGCGGTGCGATGCCGGCGGGTCTGATGGTGAGCGAAGTCATCCGCCACATGCTTGCCAGGAGGCACAATCCCGCCATGCCGCGCATCCTGCTGATCGACGACGACGAACACCTCGCCGCGCCGCTGACCACCTACTTCGCGCGCTTCGGCTGCACGCTCGAAAGCGCCGTGCGCCCGAGCGAAGGCCTTGCCAAGCTGCGCGCCGGCCAATACGACGCCGCCATCCTCGACGTCATGCTGCCCGAGATGGACGGCTTCGAGCTTTGCCGCGAGATCCGCAAGGAAAGCGACATCCCCATCGTGATGCTCACCGCGCGCGGCGAAGTGACGGACCGCGTGGTCGGCCTCGAGCTGGGCGCCGACGACTACGTGCCCAAGCCCTTCGAGCCCCGCGAACTGGTGGCTCGCGTGCAGACGATCCTGCGCCGCCAGCGCAGCGCGCCGCCGGCCGCGGGCAGCACGCAGCAGCGCGTGTTCGACGGCCTGTCTATCGACCTCGACCGCCGCCAGGTGCTGCGCCACGGCGAGCGCGTGGAACTCACCGGCACCGAGTTCGAATTGCTCGCGCTGCTGGCCGGCGAACCCGGCAAGGTCTTCAGCCGCGACGACATCCTCAACCGCCTGCGCGGCCACGAGGCCGAGCTTTACACGCGCGCGGTCGACATCGTGGTGAGCCGCCTGCGCAAGAAGCTGGAACCGCTGGACTGCATCAAGACGCTGCGCAATGCCGGCTACGCGCTGGCCGTGGCGCGCAGCGAGACTGCATGAGCTTCAACCGCAGGTTTCCCCGCGAGATGCGGCGGCGCATGGAATGCCAGGACGAAGAATGGCGCCAGGAGTGGCACAAGCAGTGGCATGCGCGCTGGAACGAGAAGGTGCAGGGCAAGCGCCGCTGGCGCCGTTCGCTGCGGGTGCGGCTGGTGCTGATGTTCGTGCTGCTGGCCATGGTGATGGCGGTGGTCTTCATGAGCGGCATGAAGCGGGCGTTTTCCACCGGCTGGGCCGAGGCCGCGAGGCCGATGCTGACCGACTACACCGACCGCCTGGTCGCCGACATCGGCACGCCGCCCGACGTGGCGCGCGCGCAGGCGCTGGTGGCGCGTCTTCCCATCACCATCCGCATCGTCGGCCCCAAGGTCAACTGGGACTCCAACCCCGGCGGCGCGAGCAGCCCCGGCGGCTGGATGCACGACCGCTACGACGTGTCCGGCGGCGACAAGTGGTTCATCCGTTCCACCGCCGACGGCCACCGCGTGATCTTCGGCTGGTCGCCCAAGCTCTGGGAGCTGGCGCCGCGCATCATCGGCTGGGCCACGCTCGGCGTGCTGCTGTCGTGCGTGCTGCTGGCCTATGCCTACGTGAGCCGGCTGCTGCGGCCGCTGATCGACATCCGCGAAGGCGCGCAGCGCTTCGGGCGCGGCGAGTTCTCGCAGCCCATTCCGATCCGCCGCAACGACGACCTTGGCGATCTGGCGCAGCGCGTCAACACCATGGCCGACGACATCCAGGCCATGCTCGATGCCAAGCGCGGCCTGCTGCTCGCGCTGAGCCACGAGCTGCGCTCGCCGCTCACCCGCGCCCGGCTCAATGCCGAGCTGCTGCCGGCCACGCCCGAAGGCCAGGCCGAGCGCGAGGCGCTGCTGCGCGACCTGAACGAGATGCGCGACCTCATCAGCGACCTGCTCGAAAGCGAACGCCTGGCCAGCCCGCACGTGGCACTGCAGCGCGAGCCGGTCGACCTTGCCGTGATGATCCGCGAGACCGTGGCCGAGATGCCCGGCGCGCAGCAGGTGCACCTGGACCTGGCCGACGGACTGCCGCCCCATGCCGTCGACCGCATGCGCATCCGCCTGCTGGTGCGCAACCTGCTGGACAACGCGCTGCGCTACAGCAACGAAGCGCCGCGCCCGCCCTGCGTGTTGCTGCGCGCGGTGCTCGACGGCAAGAAGCAGGGCGTCGAGATCGAGGTGCGCGACCACGGCCCCGGCGTCGACGATGCACAGCTGGAGCGGCTCACCGAGCCCTTCTACCGCACCGACGGCGCGCGGGCGCGGGCCACCGGCGGCGTCGGCCTGGGCATGTACCTGTGCCGGCTGATCGCCGAGGCGCACGGCGGCGAACTCATGGTGCGCAACGCCTCGCCGGGGCTGCAGATCATCGTCCGGCTGGTGTAGCGCGCGGCGGCGCCGGGCTGTCGCCTGCGCTACAGGCGGGGCTACGGAGGGCGCGGGGTGCGCGGCTACGATGCGCCTCCGTGCCCACGCCGGCGCCCGGCCCGTCATTCAAGGAGACACCATGAGCAGCCCCCTCACCAATCACCAGGTTCGCCTTGCCAAGCGCCCCGAAGGCGCCGCCACCCGCGAGAACTGGAAATTCACCACCGAGCCCGTCGGCGAGCCGGCCGAGGGCGGCGTGCTGGTCAAGACGCTGTCGCTGTCGCTCGACCCGGCCATGCGCGGCTGGCTCAACGACGCCAAGAGCTACATCCCGCCCGTGGCCATCGACGAGGTGATGCGCGCCGGCGGCGTCGGCCGCGTGGTGGCCTCGAAGAACCCGAAGTTCGCGGTCGGCGACACGGTGTACGGCACGCTCGGCGTGCAGGAATACATCCTCATCGCGCAGGACGACCTCAAGCGCAACGGCCTGGTGAAGATCGACCTGAACGTCGGCAGCATCACCCAATGGCTCAACGTGCTGGGCATGCCCGGCATGACCGGCTACTTCGGACTGATGGACGTGGGCCAGCCGAAGCCGGGCGAGACGGTGGTGGTCTCCGGCGCGGCGGGCGCCGTGGGCCAGACCGTGGGCCAGCTGGCCAAGATCAAGGGCTGCCGCGTGGTCGGCATCGCCGGCGGCGCCGCCAAGTGCGACTGGGTGGTGAAAGAGCTGGGCTTCGACGCCTGCATCGACTACAAGGCCGGCGCGGGAGCGGTGCGCGAAGGCCTCAAGGCGCATTGCCCGAAGGGCGTGGACGTCTACTTCGACAACGTCGGCGGCGAGATCCTCGACATGGTGCTGGCGCGGCTCGCGCGCAAGGCCCGCATCATCATCTGCGGCGCCATCAGCCAGTACAACAACGCCAACAGCATGCCCTCGGCCGGCCCCAGGAACTACCTGAGCCTGCTGGTGAACCGCGCGCGCATGGAAGGCATCGTGGTGTTCGACTACGCCGACCGGTATCACGTCGCCATCGCGGAGATGGCCGGCTACCTGAAGGACGGCCGCATGAAGAGCAAGGAAGACATCGTCAAGGGGCTGGACACCTTCCCGGAGTCGCTCAACAAGCTCTTTGCCGGCGAGAACTTCGGCAAGCTGGTGCTGCAGGTCGCCGAGGCCTGAAGGGCTGCGGGGCGCTTCAGTCGTCCTCGGGGCGCATGGGAATGTCGCCCATCGCCTCGTCGTCTCGCAGGCCGCGCGCGGCCTTCAGCAGCTCGATCGACAGGCCGTCGCCCCGGCCCGCGAAGCCCTTGGCGATGCCTTCGAGCACCGTCGACAGGCCTGCTTCGCCGTCGTCGCGGGCATCCATGCTGATGTTCAGAACGCGGGCCGCCATCTGGCGGTAGGTGACGGCGCCCGCGGCTTCCAGCGCGGCGACCAGGTCGAGGTACAGCGCAAGGTTCATGTCGAACACGAGCTTGGGCGTTATCTCGAAATCCCCGTTCTTTTCGTTCATGCGTGGCTCCTTTGTTCCTGAGTCGCCACTCTGCCAGAAAACGCGCGGCCTGCCCCGTCGGACGCGGACGCATTCAGCGCGCGCGGGTGCCCATCAGCGCGGCCGAGATGATCAGGATCGCCGCGAGCGCGATGCTCCACGTCAGCGGCCGGCCGGTCACCGCGAGCAGCAGCGCGGTCGAGGCCAGCGGCGTGATGTAGCTCAGGATGCCGATCTGCCGCGCGTCGCCGCGCTTGAGCGCCATGTCCCACAGGAAGAAGGCCGCGCCCAGCGGGCCGAGGCCGCACAGCACCAGCAGCAGCCAGTCGCGGCCCGACAACACGGCCGGTGTTTCCAGCACGGCGTGGCAGGCCAGCGCCAGCAGGCCCGAGACCAGCCCGAACAGGCCGATGGCGGAAGTAGGGAAGGCTGGCACGCGCTTCGTCCACAGCGAGTAGCTGGCCCAGATCACGGCCGAGGCCAGCGCGGGCAGGAAGCCCCAGTACGTGGTTGCCGGCCCGGAGGCCGCGGCCCCCTGTGCCCCGAGGATCGCCGCCGCAGCGCCCGCGAACCCGAGCAGCGCCGCCACCACGTGCACCGGCCGCAGCGACATACCGGTCAGCAGCACCGGCGCCAGCACCACCATGAGCAGCGGCCACAGGTAATTGACGAGGTTGGCCTCCACCGGCGGCGCGATCCGCAGCGCCATGAACAGCAGGAAGTGATAGCCGAACAGGCCGTAGATGCCCAGCGCCAGTGTGAGCGGCGGCACCTTCCATGCGCTGCGGTCGCGCAGCACCAGCGGCCAGCTCGGCACGCTGCCGACGATCAGCGCGATGCCGGTCGTGAGGAACGGGGGCAGGTGAGACAGCGAGGTGCCCAGCGAGGCGAGCGTCGCCCAGAGCGCAATGGCGAGCAGGGCAAAGAAAGTGGACGGCATGGCCGGCGAGGCTACGCGATGCGCCCGTCGCGCAATGCCGGACTGTCGTCGCGCAACGACGGTTTGCGGCGCGACCAGCGGTGAAATCAGCGGCGCAGCGCGGCGGTCAGCGCCGACGGCGAGCGGTAGCCCGTGCGGCGCGCCGTCTCGGCCACGCCCATGCCGCCGAGCCGCAATTCGCGCGCATGCGCCAGCCGCAGCGAGCGCAGCCAGTGCATCGGGCTCGTGCCCTGCTCTTCGCGGCAGCGCTGCGCGAACTGGCTCGGGCTCAGGCAGACGACATCGGCCAGGTCGGCCACGCCCAGCGGTTCGTGCCAGCGGGCCCGGGCCCAGTCGGCGAGCAGGGGCCAGTCGATGCGCCGGCGACGCGAATCCGAAGAAGCCGGCGCTGGGCTCCATGCCTCCAGCAGCAGTGCGGGGCCGTGCAACAGGGCCAGGGCCGAGGCCTGCGGCTGGCTGATGCATTGCGCCAGGTAGCGCGCCAGCGTGTGCAACTGCGGCGCGCCGGGCGGTGCGCGCTCGGCGCAGCGCGCCCATGCCGGCTGCGTGGTGTCGAGCACCAGGCACAGGCTGCCGTGCTTGCGCGCGTTGAAGTCGTGCCGCTCGCCCGGGGCGATTACCTGCGCTTCGCCTGCGCCGATGCCGCAGCCGCGGCCCTCCACTTCGATCTCGAGCACGCCGCCCAGGCCGATCAGCACCTGGAAGTGGTCGTGCGCGTGGCTGCCATGCGAGTGGCCATAGTCGCGCAGGGCGAGTTCATGGCGGGGCTGGTGGAGCGGCTGGGAGGAAGCGGGGGCATGCATGGGCTGCAGCGGATTGTCCGCGCAGCCCCGGCCGTGCCACAAGCAGGATCGATCAGCCCTCGTCGGCGTCGTCCCGCACGGCCTGTCCGTTGACCCGCACGGCCTCGACCACGCGCCCATTGCCGGTTGCCAGCGGCTGCGTGCGGCCCTCGGCCCGCACCTTGTCGCCGACCTTGAGGGCCAGCCGCGCCAGTCCGTCGGGCTTGGTGTGGACGAAGTCGCCGGTGTCCAGCACCACGCCGTTGGCCTCTCCGTGGCGCGCGTAGTTGAAGCGCACCACCTTGCCGTCGATGCTTCCGGCGGTGTCCACCTGGCGCGGCGCCTTGCCGTCGACCGAGGCCAGCCGTTCGAACCGGTAGACCGTGTGTTCGGCATCGCCCTTGGGCGAGGGGCCTTCTTCGATGCCCTCGATCACCAGCGCCTGGCCGGACTTCAGGCCGGCGAACGCGGCCGCCGCGTCTTCGTCGTGGCGCTCGAAGACGAACTGCGTGGGCACGCCGTCGGTGTCGATCAGCACGCCTTCGATGCGGCCCTTGGGGCTGTAGATCAGATGCTGGAAACGGCCTTCGACCGACCAGACGTCGAGGGTGTCGTGAGGATGTGGCATGGAATGTCCTTTTTGAGTGTGGTTGTGAAACGGAAAACGCGATCAACCGAGCCGCAGCAGCACCGCCGATGCCGCGCACACGATCAGGAAGGGAATGCTGATGCGATGGAACTCGCGAAGCCCGTGCGGCACCTTGGCCAGCCGCAGGGCGATGAGGTTGGCCAGCGAGCCCAGCACGCAGCCGAAGCCGCCCACGCTCACGCCCGCCGCCAGCGCGGGCAGGTCGTGCACGTAGCGGTCCAGCAGGATGGTGGCCGGCACGTTGCTGATGAACTGCGAGGTGACGATGGCCGCGAGGTACGCGCGCCAGCCCTCGGCAATCGGCCACTGGCCGACCAGCGAAGCCACCGCCGGCAGTTCGGCGAGCTGTCGCAGGTCGACGAACATCAGCGCGATGATGGCGAGCAGCGCCCAGTCGACGCCCAGCAGCACGCGGCGCTGGAACAGCAGGTAGGCGACGAACACCACCGCCAGGCCGGCCAGCAGCCAGTGCCGGTCGAGCGCGACGACGAAGCCCACGAACAGCACGCCCGACAGCGCCAGCAGCCTCGGCTGCACCGGTGCGGCCTCGGCCGCCGGCTTGAGCGCGATGGCCGTGCGCGGCACCAGAAGCCACACGGCCACGAACAGCCAGAAAAGCATGACCAGCACTGTGGGCGCCATCATCAGCATGAAGCCGCCGAAGCTTTCGCCGGTGCGATGCCACAGGTACAGGTTCTGCGGATTGCCGATGGGCGTGAGCGCTGATCCCGCGTTCACCGCCAGCGCCTGGAGCACCACCAGCCGCGCCAGCGGCAGGTGCGCCTGCGTGGCCAGCACGCGGGTGAGTGGCACCAGCAGGAACAGGCTCACGTCGTTGGTGACCAGCGCCGACAGCACGGCCGCCGTGGCGGTGAGCAGCAGCGCCAGCTGGCGCAGATCGGTGGTGCGCGCCAGCAGCCGCTGGGCGGCCGACTGGAGCATGCCGCTCTTCTCCACGCCCTGCGTGATGGCGAGCAGCCCGGCCAGGGCGCCCACGGTCTGCCAGTCGACCAGCTTGAGCCAGTCCATCGGCGCGCGCGGGCGCATGAAGGCGAACAGCACCGCCACCGCCACCAGCACCCAGAGCAGGCCGTTGCCGCCGCTTTCGTGCGTTGCGGGAGCGTCGGCTGGGGAAGCGGCGGACGAGGAGGAAGATGCCAGGGTCGGCGCGGTGTCTTTGGTCATGGAGCGGCGGTGGTCAGTGCGGAGGCGGCCGGCACGTTCGCCATCGAACGGCGCCTGTCGCGAGTTTCCGGCATTGCGAGCGCGAACAGCGTCAGCGCAGCGGCCGCGATGCCCGCCAGCATCACGAAGGCCGTGCCGTAGCCGGCCAGGTGCGCGACCGTGCCCGCCACCAGGTTGCTGAGCGCCGCGCCCAGTCCCACGCAGGCCGCGCCGATGCCCAGCGCGAAGTTGAAGTGGCCGCTGCCGCGCGTCAGGTCGCCGATCATCAGGGTCAGCATCACGCCGAAGATGCCCGCGCCGATGCCGTCCAGCACCTGCAGCGACAGCAGCGCGGCCGGGCTGTCGGCCAGCAGGTACAGCAGCCCGCGCACCGGCAGCACCGCGAAGCCGGCCAGGAATATCGGCTTGCGCGCCAGCCGCGGCGCCCAGCGTCCGACCGCCAGGGCGATCGGAATGGTGACCAGCTGCGTGACGATGACGCCGCCCGACAGCCACAGCGTGGCCGAGGTACCGGCCTGCGTGCCGACCTTCTGCGCCACCAGCGTGAGCATGGCGGCGTTGGCCAGGTGGAACAGGAAAGCGCAGACCAGCAGCACGATGAAGCGGCGGTCGTACCAGCGTGCGTTGGAACGCGGCGCGTCGGCCTCATCGTGATCGGCATCGGCGCCGCGCGCCAGCTTTGGATCGACGTCGCGCTTGCGGATCAGCATGGCCGCAGCGATGGTTGGCAGCGCCATCGCCACCGCATAGAAGAACATGGCATGCGGGCCGAACGCGTGGCCTACCCAGCCGGTGCCCAGCGCCCACAGCACCGTGCCCGCCGCGGTGATCGCTGCGTTGCGGCCGACTCGCGCATCCAGCCCGGCGCGGCCCACCATGCCCAGGCTGACGGCCGCGATGGCAGGCGCCACCAGCGTGCCCGCCGCGCCGATGAGCGACTGCCCCGCCAGGATCACGCCGTAGCCCGGCCAGTTCGCCATGACCACCAGGCACACCGCGATGAGCGAAATGGCGCCGGCGATCCAGCGCGGCTTGTGCCGCGCGCTGTCGATCAGCGCGCCGGCCGGCGCCTGCACCAGCAGCCCCACGAGCGCCGAGACGAACATAACGGTGCCGATGCGCTGCGGGTCCCAGGCCAGCGTGCCGGCCATGAAGACGATCAGGAACGGGCCGACGCCGCCCTGGATGTCGGGCGCGAAGAAGGCCAGTGCGTCGAGTGCGCGCAGGCTGCGGCGCGAGGGTGCGGCGGTAGTGGTCATGGCGGGCCGGACGTGAAGATCAGGAGGCCGGCACCGGCGCCGGCGGGGCCATCAGCGGCGCGGGCGGCGCGGGCGGGGTGGGCGGGGTGGGGCCCGCGCCCCTCGGACCGCGAGGACCGCCGGGGCCGCGCGGCGCGGGTTCCAGGCCCGGTCCGCCGAAGATCTCGCGCACAGTGTCTGCGCTCGTGCCCAGGCTGGTGGCTTCCAGCGCCGTGCCCTGCGCGCCGCGCGTACCCCAGCCGCGCGCATGGAGCTGCGCACCGGGCTTCAGTTGCGCGCCGTACATGGCGCCGATGTGCGGGGGGAAGCGCACGGTGGTCTTGTCCGCGAGCAGCACGCCGCGCACGTCGCCGCGGTCGGTGTAGAGCAGTCGTTCGATGCGCCCGCCCGCCGACAGGGCGACCAGCGCGCCCGGATCGCGCGGCTGCGGCGGGGCCATGCCGGGCGCCGGAGGCTGGTCGGTCAGGCTGCGGCCGTTGGCGGCGAGGGCTTGCATGCGCACCACCGGCACGTTGGGCGCGCGCCAGCCGCTGACCTGCACCGTGTCGCCGGGCTTGAGCATCTGCATCACCGCGGCCGAGAGATGCGGCGGAAATGCGACCTGCGTGCCGTCGCTCAGCAGCAGGCCGTCGGCCTCGCCGTTCGGGTTGATCAGCCATTGCTGCACGCGGCCGCTGGCGACGGTGCCCGCTTCCGGCGCGGCGGGCGGCAGGGGTGCGGTGGCGCCGAGTGGCGGCGGGGGCACCGGGCCGCCGGGCGGCGGCGGTACCTGGGCGAGGGCGGCGCTGCTCGCCAGCAGGCAGGCGGCGGCGAGGAAGGTAATGCGATGTGTCATGGATGGCTCCTTGAGGGGTGGATGCCCAAAGACATCTCACACAACGTGCCAGCCCACGAATCCTTTTAAATCAACGACTTGCGTGTGTCTGGCAGCTTGCCATCGCATGATCCGGAGACACCGGGTGTCCGGTTTGCGGACACCCGCGGCTCATTCGAGCCCGTACTGCGCCAGCTTGCGATACAGCAGCTGCCGGTGAATGCCCAGCCGGCGTGCCGTTTCGGCGCGGTTGCCCTGCGTCTGCGCCAGCGCGTGCGCGATCAGCAAGCGCTCGAGCCTCTCGACGGCGGCTGGCAGTTCGCCCTCGAGCCAGTCGGCGGGCAGCGTGGCGGGTGCTTCGCCGGGAGCCGCGGCACCGAGCGCGAGGTCCAGGTCCGCGCCGCCGATCACGCGGTGCCGCACCAGCGCATGGCAGCGCTCCATCACGTTGCGCAGCTCCCGCACGTTGCCCGGCCACGGGTGGCTCAGCAGCCGCTGCGCCGCCTCGGCCGACAGCGCCTTGGACACGGCATCGGGCGCGCCTTGCAGAGCGGCGCGGCGCAGGAAGTGCTCCGCCAGCGGAATGATGTCCGCCAGACGCTCGCGCAGCGGCGGCATGCGGATCGACAGCACGTCGAGCCGGTACAGCAGGTCTTCCCGGAAGCGGCCTTCGCGCACGGCGGCGGCCAGGTCACGGTGCGTTGCGGCGACCACGCGCACGTCGACCTTCACCGTCTTGTGGCTGCCAAGCGGCGTGACCTCGCCCTCCTGCAGGGCACGCAGGATCTTGGCTTGGACATCCAGCGCCATGTCGCCGATCTCGTCGAGCAGCAGCACGCCGCCGTCGGCCGCGCGAAAGCAGCCGGGCCGCTCGCCGGTGGCACCCGTGAAGGCGCCGCGCACATGGCCGAAGAGCTCGCTTTCGAGCAGCTCCTTCGGAATGGCCGAGCAGTTGACGGCCACGAACGGCTGGCCGGCGCGGGCCGAATGGCGGTGCAGGGCGCGCGCCACCATTTCCTTGCCGGTGCCCGTTTCGCCGAGCACCAGCACCGGCATCGAATTGGCGGCGGCCAGGCCGATGCGCTTGTGCACCTCGCGCATGGCCTGGCTCGGGCCGATCAGGTCGCTGTCGTCGTCCCCTGCCGTGGTGGCGGACGGCGAGGCCGCCGTGTGCTGCTGCAGCGCGCGTTCCAGCACCTCGCGCACCGCCTCGCGGCTGATCGGCTTGGCCAGGTGGTCGAAGGCGCCCAGGCGCATCGCCTCGATGGTGTTGCCCGCGCTCGAAAAAGCCGTGAGCACGATCACCGGCGGCAGCCGCGCCAAGCGCGCCTGCAGGGCGGCGAGTGTCTGCAGGCCGTCCATGCCGGGCATGCGGTGGTCGAGGAAGACGGCGTCGAAGCGTTCGCGCGACGCCGTCTCGATCGCCTCGGCGCCACTCGCGACTGCAACTGTTCCGTGGCCCAGGCCCTCCAGCGTCTCGGCCAGCGTGTCGCGGAAGGCGTCGTCGTCGTCGACGATCAGGAGATGCGCCATGGAAGCTCCAGTTCGAATCGTGCACCCGGCGTCAGCGGCACGTGATGCAGGTCGCCGCCGTGCGCCAGCGCCACCTCGCGCGCCAGCGCCAGGCCCAGCCCGGTACCGTCGGCGCGCCCGGTGGCGAAGGGCTCGAACAGGCTGGCCTGCAGCGATTCGGGCACGCCGGGGCCGTCGTCGTCCACGCGGACGGCCAGCGTGCGTGGGTCGGGCTTCAGGGCCGAGAGCACCACGTGGCCGCCGCGCGGCGCATGGCGAACGGCGTTGTCGAGCAGGTTGTCGACCGCGCGCGCCAGGTGCACCGAATCGAACATGGCGCTGGTGGGCATGTCGTGATGCAGCGTGACCTGCACGCCGGCGGCATCGGCCTTGGGCACCACGGCGGCCACGCGCTCGTCGAGCCAGCGGTGCAGCACCACTTCCACCGGTGCCAGTGCCACCGGTTGAACCAGCGCGAGCAGGCTCTGCACCAGGCCGTCGAGCCGGTCGATCTGCCCGACGATGGCCTGCAGCGCTGCGCCCTGCCGTTCAGGCGTGGCGGCCAGCGCGTTCTCGGCCTTCAGCCGCATGGTGGCGATGGGGTTGCGGATCTCGTGCGCGATGCCGCCCGTCATGCGGCCCAGCGCGGCCAGGCGCTGGTCGCGGCTGCGCTGCTGGGCGGCCGCGCGCAGATGCGTGCGGGCCTCTTCGAAGCGCAGTCGGTAGTGGTTGAAGCCGTCGACGATTCGGTCGAGCTCGCGCACGCCTGTGCGGGGAAGTTCGGGCACGGCGCCGCCGTCGGCGTCGGCCTGGATCAGCCGGTTTTCCAGGCGCTGCACATGGCGCAGTCCGCGCAGCAGGATGAAGCCCAGCCACAGGCCCGAGGCCAGCACCAGCACCAGCAACACGCCCAGGCCGGTGCGCAGGCTGTCCTGGGCGGCCAGCGCGCCGCCGCTGGTGCGCGTCATGGTCCAGGCGGCCAGGTCATTGCGCGGGGTTGCCAGCGGGCAGGCCGAGACGATCAGCGCCTCGCGGCTGCCGCGCACCACGTCGGTCTGCGGCTGCTGCGTGCGCGCCGCGAGCTGCGCCAGCTCGGCGATCAGCGGCTGCTCGGCCGCGGGCACGTCGCGCTTGACGCCGCTGCCTTCGTAGGTGGGGTAGGCGTAGGCCAGGTGGCCGCCGCTGGCTTGCCATACGCCGCCTTCCACGTGGGGCGCCTCGATCAGCACCAGCTGCAGCAGCACCTGCAGCAGGTCGACCTGCGGCTGGGCGGCCGGGGGGGCGGTGGCCGAGCGGACATAGCGCGCCGCGATGGCCCGGCACGACTGCTCGGTGGCGGTGCGCCCCGCCGCCACCTGCGCGCCCGCGCTGCTGCGGTACAGCGTGAGCATCACCACCGCCAATGCGGCGCACATGCCGAACAACAACACCCAGAAAAAGAGCAACTGACCGCGTAGAGATTTCATCTGCCGCAATCGTGCCCTGTTTTCAGGGCTTCGGCGTGTCAGCTGCGGTCGCGTTCGCGCAGCTCGCGCTTGAGCACCTTGCCGATCGCGCTGCGCGGCAGTTCGTCGATGAAGCTCAGCCGCGCCAGCCGCTGGGTCTTGCCGAGCTGGTCGTTGGTCCATTGCAGCAGCGCGGCTTCGGTGGTGGCGTCGCCCTCGCGGCGCACCACGAAGGCCACCGGCGTCTCGCCCCATTGCTCCGACGGCACGCCGACCACCGCCGCGTCGGCCACCGCCGCATGGCCGCGCAGCACGGCCTCGAGGTCGCTCGGATAGATGTTGAAGCCGCCGCTGATGATCATGTCCTTCTTGCGGTCGAACAGCGTGAGGAAGCCCTCGGCG
This sequence comes from Variovorax sp., assembly GCF_965279555.1. Taxonomy (NCBI): domain Bacteria; kingdom Pseudomonadati; phylum Pseudomonadota; class Betaproteobacteria; order Burkholderiales; family Comamonadaceae; genus Variovorax; species Variovorax sp. Next base: position 5,726,680 of record NZ_OZ257247.1, read on the forward strand.
TCGAAGCGGCCCACGTCGCCGGTGCGGATGAAGCGCTTGCCGGTGGCGTCGAACCACTCGGCCTCGCGTGTCTTCTCTGGCTGGCGGTGGTAGCCGGTCATCATGCCGGCCGAATGGCCCACCACCTCGCCGGCCACCTCGGTGTTGTCGCGCGGCAGTTCGTTGCCTTGCTCGTCGATCAGGCGGATGTCGCTGCCCTCGGCGGGCCGGCCCACGGTGTGCAGCTTGGTCGGGTTCAGGTGCGCTTCCAGGATGCAGGTGCCGCCGCCTTCGGTCATGCCGTAGAACTCGACCAGCCCGCCGGGCCAGCGCTTGAGCACGTCGGCCTTGAGCGTGGCGTTGAAGGGCGCGCTGGTGCTGAACTTGTGGCGGAAGGAGGAGAGGTCGTGCTCGTCGAAGCGCGGGTGCGCCATCAGCCGCTGGTACTGTACCGGCACGAGCATGGTGTGCGTCACACGGCGCTGCGAGGCCAGCTGCAGGTAGCCGAGCGCGTCGAACTTGGGCATCAGCACCACGCAGCCGCCGAAGGCGATGGTGGGGAAGAACACCACCAGCGTGGTGTTGGAGTAGAGCGGCGTCGACAGCAGGGTGACGGTGTCGGGGCTGTACTCGTACCTGGCGCCGCGCTGCACATGGGCCCAGCGCATGCCGTGGCCCTGCACGATGCCCTTGGGCTCGCCGGTGGTGCCCGACGAATAGATGATGTTGAACGCCCACGATGGCTGCGCCTCCACGGGCGCGGGCCGCGTGCCGGCCGGCGCGAGCCAGCCTTCGAAGCCGCGGCCCACGGCGGAGCCGTCTAGCGCGATGCGCGCAATGCCGCCTTCCCTGGCAGGGCCGATCACCTCGGCCGCCGATGCGTCGCTGAACAGGATGCGCGCCTCGGCGTCCTCGATCATGCGGGCCAGGCTGGCGGGCGTGGAGCCGGGCGCCAGCGGTGCCACCGCCACGCCCGCGCGCAGTGCGCCCAGGAACACCGCCGCATAGTTGACCGACGACGACGCGCATATCGCGATGGCGTCGCCGGGCTTGAGACCGTCGCGCTGCAGGCTGGCGGCGATGCGGTCCATCAGCGCGTCCAGCGCGCGGTAGTCCAGCGTGTGGCGGGCGTCGGCCAGCGCGGCGTTCCCGGGCGTGTGTTGCGCATGGAGACGGACCAGGTCGGCAATGGCGCCGAAGTTGCGTTCCATCGCGGCTTGAACGGCAGGGTGCGTTTGCAAAATCATTCCTTCTTCTTGACCAACCAAAGGGCAGGATAGCGAAATGTTTACGCTTTCGGCCAGCGCCTTGGCGACCTCGAGGCTTCAGGGCGCAGCCGTCAGCCAGCGCTCAGGATGGCCGGTCCACGATGCCTCGTCACCATCAGCAAACAGGGAGCTTCTCGTGCACATCATCTGGACGATCCTGATCGGTTTCATCGCGGGGCTGATCGCCCGCGCCGTCTTGCCGGGCAACAACTCGATGGGGTTCATCCTCACGGTCATCCTGGGCATCGCCGGGTCGCTGGTGGCGACCTATGCAGGACAGGCCCTGGGGCTGTACGCTGCGGGCGCGGGTGCCGGCTTCATCGCCTCGGTGATTGGCGCGGCCCTGCTGCTCGGGGTCTGGCATCTCGTGACCCGCTGACAAGGAGTTCCACATGGGTCTACTCGACATCCTCCAGCAGGCCATCGGCGGCAACAGCAGCCCCGAGGCCCACATCGACCAGGTCACGCAGCACGCTTCCACCGACGAGGTCGGCGCGGGGCTCGCGGCGGCCATGCGCTCCGACCAGACGCCGCCTTTCGGCAACATGGTCGGGCAGCTGTTCGGCCAGTCGTCGCCGCAGCAGCAGGCCGGCGTGCTCAACCAGATCCTGGCCACGCTCGGGCCGGCGGCCGCGTCGGCGCTGGCGGGCGGCGTGCTCGGCCGCATGCTGCAGCCGGGCCAGACACAGATCACGCCCGACCAGGCCTCGCAGCTGTCACCCGCGCAGGTGACCGAAATCGCCGCGCATGCCGAGCAGCAGCACGCGGGCGTGATCGACGAGGTGAGCCAGTTCTATGCGCAGCACTCGGGGCTGATCAAGACGCTGGGCGGCGCGGCGATTGCCATTGCGCTGGCGAAGATGAAAGAGAACGCCACGCGCGGCTGAGGGCGCGCGGGCTGCTGGCTCACTCGTGGTGAGTCGCCGCCTGCTGAGCCGCATGCGCCTGCTGGTCGGCGTGGTAGCTCGACCGCACCATCGCGCCCACGGAGGCGTGGCTGAAGCCCATCTTGTAGGCCTCTTCCTCGAACATCTTGAAGGTGTCCGGGTGCACGTAGCGGCGCACCGGCAGGTGCGAGCCCGACGGCGACAGGTACTGGCCGATGGTCAGCATGTCGATGTCGTGGGCGCGCATGTCGCGCATGACCTGCAGGATTTCTTCGTCGGTCTCGCCCAGGCCGACCATGATGCCGCTCTTGGTCGGCACGCTGGGGTGCAGCGCCTTGAACTTCTTCAGCAGGTTCAGGCTGAACTGGTAGTCGCTGCCCGGGCGCGCTTCCTTGTAGAGGCGCGGCGCGGTTTCCAGGTTGTGGTTCATCACGTCCGGCGGCGCGGCCTTGAGGATCTCGAGGGCGCGGTCGTCGCGGCCGCGGAAGTCGGGCACCAGGATCTCGATCTGCGTCATCGGCGAGAGCTCGCGGATGTTCTTGATGCAGTCGACGAAGTGCTGGCTGCCGCCGTCGCGCAGGTCGTCGCGGTCGACGCTGGTGATCACCACGTACTTCAGGCGCAGCTTGGCGATGGTCTTCGCGAGGTTGAGCGGCTCGTCCTTGTCGAGCGGGTCGGGGCGGCCATGGCCCACGTCGCAGAACGGGCAGCGGCGGGTGCACTTGTCGCCCATGATCATGAAGGTGGCGGTGCCGTTGCCGAAGCATTCGCCGATGTTCGGGCACGAAGCCTCTTCGCAGACGGTGTGCAGGTTGCTCTCGCGCAGGATCTGCTTGATCTCGTAGAAGCGCGTGGTCGGGCTGCCGGCCTTGACGCGGATCCATTCGGGCTTCTTGAGCACCTCGCCGCCCTGCACCACCTTGACCGGGATGCGCGAGAGCTTGGCCGCTGCTTTCTGCTTGGCCAGGGGGTTGTAGTTTTCGGCGCTTTGCGCGTCGCGGACGACTTCTGTGGTGCTCATTGGTATGTCAAGGCGCCAGGAAGGCGCGGAGCTTCTGGCTCAGCACCGTGGCGGCTTCTTCCCATGTGGTTTGAATGCCGATTGTAGAAAGGTCGACCGTTTGCAGCCCCGCGTAGCCGCAAGGGTTGATGCGGGAGAAGGGTTCGAGGTCCATGTCGACATTGAGCGCCACGCCGTGGTAGGTGGCGTGGCGGCTCACCTTGATGCCCAGCGCGGCGATCTTGCCGAGACCGCGAAACGGGTCGGCGGCGGGCAGCGGGCCCGTCAGCGCTGAGCCAGGCGAAGGCGGTGCTTTCAGCATCGCGTGCGAAAACGGGTCGTCCAGCCGCACGTAGATGCCCGGCGCGCCCTGCACGCGGTGGCCTGTCACGCCGAAATGGGCGAGGGTGCGCAGCACCGATTCCTCGATGCGGTAGACGTATTCCTTGACGAAGTAGCCGGCGCGCCGCAGGTCGATCAGCGGATAGGCCACCACCTGGCCGGGGCCGTGGAAGGTGACCTGGCCCCCGCGGTCGGTCTGCACCAGGGGAATGGCGCCGGGGTTCAGGATGTGGTCCTGCTTGCCGGCGATGCCCTGGGTGAACACCGGCGCGTGCTCGCAGACCCACAGCGCGTCGGGCGTCCCGGGCGTGCGGTCGAGGGTGAACTGCTTCATGGCCGCGAAAGTGGTCGCGTAGTCGACGCGGCCCATCGGGTGCAGCTCGATGGCGGGAACGGTGGCGGTGTCTGTCATGGCGTGGCCTGCCGCGCGGGCAGCCTGCGGGTCTCGCCGATGGCGAGCGTGAAAAAGGCGTCGTCCGCCACGCCCTGGGCCTTGCGGGCTGCGGCAAGGTCCTTGGGTGGCTGGTCGAGGGCTTCGTCGGTGAGCGAGAAAGTGCCCCAGTGCACGCCCAGGCTGCGCCTGGCATGCAGTTCGCGGTGGATGCGCACGCTTTCGTCGGGGTTGACGTGCTGGTCCTTCATGAACCAGCGGGGCTCGTAGGCGCCGACGGGCAGCAGCGCGAGGTCGAAGCCGCCACCTTGCGCGTCGGCCTGGCGCGGCGCGAGACGGGCCTGGATATCCGCAAAATCCTTCGAGTAGCCGGTGTCGCCGGAATAGAAGACGTGCAGCTTTGGCGAAAGCAGCGCGAATCCGCCCCAGAGCGTCTTCATGCGGTCGCCGAGGCCGCGCGCGCTCCAGTGCTGCGCGGGTGTCAGGAACACCTGCACGGCGTCGCTGTTTGCGCCAGCTGCGATGCCCGCGCCGTTGCGCTGGACCAGCGCCTGCGCGGAAGGTGCGGAAGGCGTGGCCGGCAGCGTGACGCTGTCCCACCAGTCGAGCTCCACCGCGTTTGTGATGCCGCGCTCCGCGAGCCACGGCTTGATGCCCAGCGGCACCACGAACAGCGGCGGGCCGCCGGCCTGCGCATTGAGCGCTTTCACGCTGTCTTCGTCGAGGTGGTCGTAGTGGTTGTGGCTGATCAGCACGAGGTCGATGCGCGGCAGGTCCTTCAGGGCCACGCCGGGCGGCTGGAAGCGCTTCGGTCCCGCGAAGGAGACAGGCGAGGCGCGCTCGCCGAACACCGGGTCGGTCAGAACGTTGAGGCTGCCGTTCGCAGTCGGCACCTGCACCAGCACGGTGGCGTGGCCGATGAAGGTGGCGGCGGGCCGGGCCTGTGCGCCGGTGTTCGACGCGATGAAGGCGAGGTCTGGCGCGACCACCGGCGGTGGCGCTTCGGGCGCGGGCGGCAGGCCCTTGAACCACGAAGGCAGCTGCCAGCCCAGCAGCACGTCGGTGAAGAAATTCTTCGGCTTGAACTCGACGTAGTTGTCCTGGAAGCCGTCGGGCCGGTGGTGTCTGCGGCTGGCGTCGTAGTACGGGTTCGGCGGCGTCGAGCAGGCGGCCAGCAGGCCACCCGCGCAGAGCGCCGCCGCGACGTGCCGCAGACGGGTCAAAGCACGACCTTGACCTGCGGGTGCGACGACAGCGCGCGGTACAGGTCGTCGAGCTGTTCGCGGCTGGTGGCCGTGACGGTGATGGTCACGCCGAGGTAGTTGCCGGCCTTGCTGTCGCGCAGTTCGACCGTGGTGGCGTCGAAGGTCGGGTCGAAGCGCTCGGCGATCTGCGTGACGGCATGCACGAAGCCGTCGACCTTGGCGCCCATCACCTTGATCGGGAACTGCGAGGGGTACTCGATCAGCGACTCCTTGCGCGGGTCGGGAATCGAGGTGGTTTCGGTGGTGGTCGTGTTGTCGGTCATGCCGGGACTCCGTGCTTCTGTGCGTTGCGTAGCTTGGCCTGCTGATAGGCCGCGTACAAGCTCTTGTAGATGGGGCCGGGGTGGCCGTTGCCAATAGCCTTGCCGTCGAGCGTGACGACGGGCAGCAACTCCTTGCTGGCCGAGGAAATCAGCAGCTCGTCGGCGGCGAACACCTCGTCGCGCGAGATGCGGCGCAGCGCGAACGGAATGCCTTGCTCCTCGCACAGGCGCTCCAGCAGGCCGTAGCGGATGCCGGTCAGCACGAGGTTGTCCCTGGGCGGCCCGGCGAGGATGCCGTACTTCACGATCCACACATTGCTCGACGAAGCCTCGCTGAGCCAATCGCCGCGGAACATGACGGTCTCGGCCGCGCCGGCCTCCACGCTGATCTGCCGCGCGAGCACGGCGCCCAGCAGGCTGGTGCTCTTGATGTGGGCCTTCTGCCAGCGGAAGTCTTCCGCCGTCACGCAGGCCACGCCCTTGGCGCGGATGGCCTCGGAGATGGGCGGCAGCGGGTTCACCATCACGAACACCGTCGGGCGAATGCCGCGCACCATCGCGTGGTCGCGCGGAGCCACGCCGCGTGTCACCTGAAAGTAAACGGATTGTGGCGCTTCGCCGCCGGGGGCGACCAGGCGCATCACGATTTCGCGCCACTGCGCGAGCGAGAGCGGATTCTCGATCTGCAGCTCGGCGAGCGAGCGGTCGAGGCGGGCCATGTGCTCCTCGAAACAGAAGGGTTGGCCGAAGTAGACGGGGACGTATTCGTAGATGCCGTCGCCGAAAATGAAGCCGCGGTCCAGGACGCTGATCTTCGCGTCGCGCAGCGCGGTGTACTCGCCATCGAGGTAACAAAGCGTGGCGGGCAGGGCGTCGGTGATAGGGTGCATGAAGGAATTATGGTTGCGTGCGCCGGGTCGGGCTCGCGTCAGGGAATGCAGGAGCGATTTGCATGCGCGACACGTGGGGTGGCGGGATGGGTTGGGTTTTTACTTATAATCAATGGCTTTGTAGAAATTCTGGGTCGTCATCCGGGCTTCATTCAAAATGAAAACAATCGCCCGACAAGACTCGGAGGTCGCTGAAGACCTCGACGCAGAATTCAAGCCGTTGACCGCCGAGGAGGCGCGTGAACTGCGTGCAAGGAACCCTTCGATCTCCCCCTGGCGGGTGGTCGTGGGGCAGTTGGTTGTCGGTCTGCTGGTGGCTCTGGCCATCTGGGGACTGACGGGGAGGCAAAATCTGGGTTGGTCCGCCGCTTATGGTGCGATCGCGGTGGTCATTCCATCGGCGGTATTCGCACGAGGGCTGACCGGTCGGTTTTCTTCCCTGAATCCGGGCACTGCGGTGTTCGGATTCTTCCTGTGGGAAATGGTCAAGATGGCCTTGTCGGTGGCGATGCTGATCGCTGCGCCAAGGCTGATTACGGCGCTGAGCTGGCCAGCAATGCTGGTCGGCCTGGTGGTGACAATGAAGGCGGCCTGGTTGGCGGTGATGTTCTCGCCCCGGCGCCGGAAACAGAGAGACGAGTAACGGAATGGCTGCTGAAAACGCTGCGGAACATAGTCAGACCGCGGGTGAATACATCGTTCACCACTTGACGCACCTGCAAAGCTCCAAGCCTGGAGGTGTGGCTGACTTTACGGTTTTCAATTTCGACTCGCTCTTTTTCTCGATCTCGCTCGGCATCCTGGGCTGCTGGCTGCTGTGGCTTGCCGCACGCAGGGCCACTTCGGGCGTTCCCGGCCGTTTTCAAGCGGCGGTCGAGCTGCTGGTCGAAATGGTCGATCAGCAAGCCAAGGGCATCGTTCACAACGCCACGAGCCGCAAGTTCGTGGCCCCGCTGGCACTCACGATCTTCGTCTGGATCTTCCTGCTGAACGCGATGGACCTGTTCCCGGTCGATCTGTTCCCGGCAATCTGGGCCAAGATCTTCGGCCTCGCCGGCGAAGACCCGCACCACGCCTACCTGCGCGTCGTGCCCACCGCCGACCTCTCGGTCACCATGGGCATGTCCGTGGCCGTGCTGCTGATCTGCATCTACTACAACATCAAGATCAAGGGCGCTGGCGGCTGGATCCACGAGCTGTTCACCGCACCCTTCGGCAACCACTGGGCGCTGTACCCCTTCAACTTCGCCATGCAGATGATCGAGTTCGTCGCCAAGACGGTCTCGCACGGCATGCGGTTGTTCGGCAACATGTACGCCGGTGAACTGATCTTCCTGCTGATCGCCCTGATGGGCGGTGCCTGGTCCATGTCGGCCACCGGCATCGGCCTGGCCATCGGTCACATCATCGCGGGCACGGCCTGGGCCATCTTCCACATCCTGATCATCACGTTGCAAGCCTTCGTGTTCATGATGTTGACGCTGGTCTACATCGGCCAGGCCCACGATCACCACTGATCATCAGTTTTCGTTTCTGTTTTTGTTTTTCTCTTCAACCAAAGTCCTCTAGGAGTCATCATGGAAGTTATTAGCTTTGTTGCACTGGCCGCCGGCCTGATCATCGGTCTGGGCGCTGTTGGCGCATGTATCGGCATCGGCATCATGGGCAGCAAGTACCTCGAGTCGGCCGCACGTCAGCCTGAACTCATGGGTGAACTCCAAACCAAGATGTTCCTGCTGGCTGGTCTGATCGACGCCGCTTTCATTATCGGCACCGGTATCGCCCTGTGGTTCGCAACGGCCAACCCGTTCCTGTCGCAAATCGCCAACCTGCCGAAGTAAGTCTTTCTCGTCGGACCTGCGTCGTCGTTCTCTAGAGTCCCTAGCGAATGGCTTCGATTCAATCCCATAGAGAGGGTGAAAAGTGAGCATTACCGGTACCCTGATCGTTCAGATGATCGTGTTCCTGATCCTGGTCGGGTTCACGATGAAGTACGTGTGGCCGCCGATCGCGAAGGCGTTGGACGACCGCGCTGCGAAGATCGCCGAAGGCCTCGCTGCAGCCGACAAGGCCAAGTCCGAGCTGACCGCCGCCAACAAGCGCGTGGAAGCCGAACTGGGCCAGGCACGCAACGAGTCCGCACAGCGTCTTGCCGACGCCGAACGTCGCGCCCAGGCCATCGTTGAAGAGGCCAAGGCCCGCGCGACCGAGGAAGGCAACAAGATCGTTGCAGCCGCACGCGTCGAAGCCGACCAGCAGGCACTGAAGGCCCGTGAGGCCCTGCGCGAGCAGGTCGCCGCTCTGGCCGTCAAGGGCGCGGAGCAGATTCTGCGCAAGGAAGTGAATGCAGGCGTTCACGCCGATTTGCTCGCCCGTCTGCAGACCGAACTCTGATAGAAGCCATGGCAGAACTCGCCACCATTGCACGCCCCTACGCCGAGGCGCTCTTCAAGGCGTCGTCGTCCGACCTCGCCGGTACCAGCGCCTGGCTTGAAAAGGTTGCCGCCATCGCGGCCAGCCCGGAGCTCAAGCAGTTCGCCGAGAACCCCAAGGCCACGGCCGAACAGGTGATCGGCGTGGTCGCCGGTGCATTCGGTGCACCGCTTGCTGCTCCTGCCCAGAACTTCCTGGGTGCGCTCCTCGAGAACGGACGTTTTTCGGTGCTGCCGGAAATTGCGAAGCAGTTCCGGGCACTGGCCAACGCGAAGAGCGGTTCGTCCGACGCCGTTGTCTACAGCGCCTTCCCGATCGATGCCGCGGCCCTCGCCAACGTGTCGGCCGCGCTCGAAAAGCGTTTCGGTCGCAAGCTCCAGGTCACGGTCCAGCAAGAGCCGGAACTGATCGGTGGCATTCGTGTGGTGGTCGGCGACGAGGTGCTCGACACCTCCGTCAAAGCGCGCCTTGAACAAATGAAAGTTGCGCTGGCGGCCTGACGGTCTCCATCGCCTTACAAAGAAAGAAGGAAAGAGTCATGCAACTCAATCCCGCAGAAATTTCCGAACTGATCAAGAGCCGCATCGAGGGCCTCGGGGTCAGCGCCAACATCCGCAACGAAGGCACCGTGGTTTCGGTGACTGACGGCATCGTGCGCGTGCACGGCCTGTCGGACGCGATGCAGGGCGAAATGCTCGAATTCCCGCCGAGCGCAGACGGCACGCCGTCGTTCGGCCTCGCACTGAACCTCGAGCGCGACTCCGTCGGCGCCGTGATTCTGGGTGAGTACGAGCACATCTCCGAAGGCGACACCGTCAAGTGCACGGGCCGCATTCTTGAAGTGCCGGTCGGCCCCGAGCTCATCGGCCGCGTGGTGAACGCACTGGGCCAGCCGATCGACGGCAAGGGTCCTATCAACGCCAAGATGACCGACGTGATCGAAAAGGTCGCTCCCGGCGTGATCGCACGGAAGTCCGTCGACCAGCCGATGCAGACCGGCCTGAAGTCCGTCGACTCGATGGTGCCCGTCGGCCGCGGCCAGCGCGAGCTGATCATCGGCGACCGCCAGACCGGCAAGACCGCAGTGGCCATCGACGCGATCATCAACCAGAAGGGTCAGAACATGACCTGCGTCTACGTTGCGATCGGCCAGAAGGCTTCGTCGATCAAGAACGTGGTGCGCGCTCTCGAACAGGCCGGCGCGATGGACTACACCATCGTGGTGGCGGCATCGGCTTCCGAATCGGCAGCCATGCAATACGTGTCGGCCTACTCGGGCTGCACGATGGGCGAATACTTCCGCGACCGCGGCCAGGACGCACTGATCGTCTATGACGACCTGTCCAAGCAAGCCGTTGCATATCGCCAGGTCTCGCTGCTGCTGCGCCGCCCGCCAGGCCGCGAAGCCTACCCCGGCGACGTGTTCTATCTCCACAGCCGTCTGCTCGAACGCGCAGCCCGCGTGAATGCCGACTACGTCGAAGCCTTCACCAAGGGTGAAGTCAAGGGCAAGACCGGTTCGCTGACCGCACTGCCGATCATCGAAACGCAAGCCGGCGACGTGTCCGCCTTCGTTCCGACCAACGTGATCTCGATCACCGACGGCCAGATCTTCCTGGAAACCAACCTGTTCAACGCCGGTATCCGCCCCGCCATCAACGCCGGTATCTCGGTGTCGCGCGTGGGTTCGTCGGCTCAGACCAACCTGGTGAAGAACCAGTCCGGCGGTATCCGTACCGACCTGGCGCAGTACCGCGAACTCGCGGCCTTCGCCCAGTTCGCATCGGACCTGGACGAAGCCACCCGCAAGCAGCTCGACCGCGGCGCCCGCGTGACCGAACTGCTGAAGCAGACCCAGTACAGCCCGCTGCCCATCTCGCTGATGAGCGCCACGCTGTTCGCGGTGAACAAGGGCTTCATGGACGACATCGACGTCAAGAAGGTGCTCTCGTTCGAACACGGCTTCCACCAGTACCTGAAGTCGAGCCACGCCTCGCTGCTGGAAACGATGGAAAAGCACGGCGCCAAGTGGGACGTCAAGCCCGCCAAGGCCGACGACAGCGACGCCAAGAAGGCACTCAAGAAGACCTGCCAGGACGCCGAAGCCGAACTGCTGGCCGCCGCCACTTCGTTCAAGAAGTCGTTCGCCTGATCGACGCAAGAAGGAGCTCTCATGGCAGCTGGTAAGGAAATCCGCGGCAAGATCAAATCGGTGGAAAACACCAAGAAGATCACCAAGGCCATGGAAATGGTCTCGGTTTCCAAGATGCGCAAGGCGCAGGAACGCATGCGCGCCGCTCGCCCCTACAGCGAAAAGATCCGCAACATCGCGGCCAATCTCGGCAAGGCGAATCCGGAGTACACCCACGCGTTCATGAAGACGACCGAGGCCAAGGGCGTCGGTTTCATCATCGTGACCAGCGACAAGGGCCTGTGCGGCGGCTTGAACACCAACCTGCTGCGTGCAGTGACGGCCAAGCTGCGCGAAGCGCAGTCGGCCGGCAACGTGGTGGAGTCGGTGGCTATCGGCAGCAAGGGCCTGGGTTTCCTGAACCGCATCGGCGCCCGCGTGGTGGCCCATGTGACGCAGCTGGGCGACACGCCGCATCTCGACAAGCTCATCGGGCCGGTCAAGACGCTGCTCGACGCCTACGCCGAAGGCAAGCTGTCGGCCGTGTACCTGTGCTACACGAAGTTCATCAACACCATCAAGCAAGAGCCGATGGTGGAGCAGTTGCTGCCGCTCAAGGCCGAGACGCTGCAGACCGAGTCGGGACACCATTCGTGGGACTACATCTACGAACCCGACGCGCAAAGCGTGATCGACGAGCTGCTGGTGCGCTACGTGGAATCGCTCGTGTACCAGGCCGTGGCCGAGAACATGGCGTCCGAGCATTCGGCGCGCATGGTGGCCATGAAGGCCGCAACGGACAACGCGGGCAACGTGATCAGCGAGCTGAAGCTGGTCTACAACAAGACCCGCCAGGCCGGCATCACCAAGGAACTGTCGGAGATCGTTTCCGGCGCCGCGGCCGCCGCGGGCGTTTGATGGTTGGCGGGCAATGGAACTGGCCACATTGCCTGCCGTGCGCGCTTCGCGTGCACAGTGAGTGACTCAAGGCCTTCTTTTAAGGGGACTACGCGCAAATGAAGAAAATTCTTGCTCTGGTGGCAGTTGCTGCCGCTCTGACCGCCTGCTCCAAAAAGGAAGAGGCGCCCGCGCCTGCACCGGCTCCGGCTGCTGCACCCGCGGCGCCTGCGCCCGCTCCCGCAGCCGCAACGCCTGCAGCTCCTGCAGCGGCATCGACGGCCTCGGCCGACCTGCCGCAAGAGTGCAACGACTACCTGGCCAAGGTGCAGACCTGCGTTGCCGCGCAAAGCGGTGCTGCCGCCGACGCGATGAAGGCAAGCCTCGACCAGACCAAGGCCACCTGGGCTTCCATGGGTGCCGACAAGGCTGCGCTGGGTCAGGCCTGCAAGGCTGCCTCGGACGCATTCGCTGCGCAAGCCACGGCAATGAAGTGCTGATCTGATCTGAACCAATCAAGGGTGCCGGCCCGTCCGGCATTCTTGCAAAAGCGGCCCGTTTCGGCACCAGGACGCTTCTGCAAGAACCTGTCGCAAATTTATTGAGATCCATCCAGAAGGAAACGCCATGGCTGAAGGAAAAATTGTCCAATGTATCGGCGCCGTGGTCGACGTGGAGTTCCCGCGTGACCAGATGCCCAAGGTGTACGACGCCTTGAAATTCGAAGGCAGCGCGCTGACTCTCGAAGTCCAGCAACAGCTCGGCGACGGCGTGGTGCGCACGATTGCACTGGGCTCGTCCGACGGCCTGCGCCGCGGCCTGATCGTCACGAACACCGGCGCACCCATCACGGTGCCCGTCGGCAAGGCCACGCTCGGCCGCATCATGGACGTGCTGGGCGCGCCCATCGACGAACGCGGCCCGGTCGGCCAGGAGCTCACCGCTTCGATCCACCGCAAGGCTCCCGCGTACGACGAACTGTCGCCTTCGCAAGACCTGCTGGAAACCGGCATCAAGGTGATCGACCTGGTGTGCCCGTTCGCCAAGGGCGGCAAGGTGGGCCTGTTCGGTGGCGCCGGCGTGGGCAAGACCGTGAACATGATGGAACTCATCAACAACATCGCCAAGGCCCACTCGGGTCTGTCGGTGTTCGCCGGTGTGGGTGAACGTACCCGCGAAGGCAACGACTTCTATCACGAGATGGCCGACTCCGGCGTCGTGAACCTCGAGAAGCTCGAGGACTCGAAGGTGGCCATGGTCTACGGCCAGATGAACGAACCCCCGGGCAACCGTCTGCGCGTGGCGCTGACCGGCCTGACCATCGCCGAGTCGTTCCGCGACGAAGGCCGCGACGTTCTGTTCTTCGTGGACAACATCTACCGCTACACGCTGGCCGGTACCGAAGTGTCGGCTCTGCTGGGCCGCATGCCTTCCGCCGTGGGCTACCAGCCGACGCTGGCCGAGGAAATGGGCCGTCTGCAAGAGCGGATCACGTCGACCAAGGTCGGCTCGATCACCTCGATCCAGGCCGTTTACGTTCCCGCCGACGACTTGACCGACCCGTCGCCCGCCACCACCTTCGCCCACTTGGACTCGACCGTGGTGCTGTCGCGTGACATCGCTTCGCTGGGTATCTACCCCGCCGTGGACCCGCTGGACTCGACCTCGCGCCAGCTCGACCCGAACGTGGTCGGCGAAGAGCACTACAACGTGGCCCGCGCCGTGCAAGGCACGCTGCAGCGCTACAAGGAACTGCGCGACATCATCGCGATTCTGGGCATGGACGAACTGGCTCCCGACGACAAGCTCGCCGTGGCCCGCGCCCGCAAGATCCAGCGTTTCCTGTCGCAGCCGTTCCACGTGGCCGAAGTGTTCACGGGCTCGCCCGGCAAGTACGTGCCGCTGGCCGAAACCATCCGTGGCTTCAAGATGATCGTGAACGGCGAAGCCGACCACCTGCCGGAACAAGCGTTCTACATGGTGGGCGGCATCGACGAAGCGTTCGAAAAGGCCAAGAAGGTCGCTTAAGAAGGAATCACCATGGCAGGCACCATTCATGTGGACGTGGTCAGCGCGGAAGAGTCGATCTTCTCGGGCGAAGCCAGGTTCGTCGCGCTGCCCGGTGAAGCCGGTGAGCTCGGCATCTACCCGCGCCACACCCCGCTGATCACGCGCATCCGCCCCGGCGCCGTGCGCATCGAAATGGCCGATGGCGGCGAAGAGTTCGTCTTCGTGGCCGGCGGCATTCTCGAAGTGCAGCCCAACGCCGTGACCGTGCTGTCCGACACCGCGATCCGCGGCAAGGACCTCGACGACGAAAAGGCCAATCAGGCCAAGGCCGCGGCCGAGGAAGCACTGAAGAACGCGAAGAGCGACATCGACATCGCGATGGCGCAATCGGAGCTGGCCGTGATGGCCGCCCAGATCGCGGCGCTGCGCAAGTACCGCCAGAAGAAGTAAGTAAGCAAGCAAGAGAAGAGCCCCATAGGCTCTCTTCCCGAAAAGCCGCCTCCGGGCGGCTTTTTTGCGTCCGGCGTTCCCCCGCTCAAGCCGACTTCGGTTTGAACTTGGCCGAAGTTCGGCCTTGTCCGGCTGAAGACCTGCACCTAGTATTCGCCTTCGCCCGACGGCCGAAGGTTGCGGGCGGCGACTTCAAAAGAACACCGGAGACAAACGCGTGGCACCCTGGAGCGGCATCACCGCCGATGAAATGCGGTTGCTGGAAACGACCTTCTGGTCGGCCGGCGGATCGCGCCATGCCATGGCCGAGCAGCTCGGCTTCTCCAAGAGCAAGGCCAATGCGCTCATCGCCGGCCTCGTCGAACAGGGCCTGCTCGCCGAAGCAGGCCTGCAGCGTTCCTCGGGCGGGCGGCGCGCTGAAAACCTGCAGCTGCACTTCGGGCTCGGCGTGCTGGTCGGCATCGACATCGGCGCGACCAGCCTCGGCGTGGCCGTGCTGCGCCCCGACCTCACCGTGCTGGCGCAACACGAAGAGCCCGCCGACGTGCGCGAAGGCCCGGCCGTGGTGCTGGCCCGGGTGCGGGTGCTGATGCGCGAGCTGCTGGCGCAAGGCGGCCACGCCGCGCGCGACGTGCTCGGCATCGGCATCGGCGTGCCCGGCCCCGTCAACTTCGAGATCGGCCAGCTCGTGAACCCGCCGCTGATGCCCGCGTGGGACAGCTTCTCGATCCGCGACTACCTGCGCGAGGACTATGCCGCGCCCGTCTTCGTCGACAACGACGTGAACCTCATGGCGCTCGGCGAGCTGTGGCGCCTCAAGCGTTCGCTGACCAATTTCCTGGTCATCAAGATCGGCACCGGCATCGGCTGCGGCATCGTCTGCCACGGCGAGGTGTACCGGGGCGCGGCCGGTTCCGCCGGCGACGTGGGCCACATCTGCGTCGACCAGGAAGGCCCGCGCTGCCACTGCGGCAACCTGGGCTGCGTCGAAGCCATGGCGGCCGGCCCCGCGATCACGCGCATGGCCGTGCAGGCGGCCGAGGCCGGCGAAAGCGAACTCCTGGCCGAGTGCCTGCGCGTGCATGGCCGCATCGACGCGATCGACGTCGGCCAGGCCAGCCGCGGCGGCGACACCGCGGCGAACGGCATCATCCAGCGCGCGGGCAGCCTGATCGGCCAGATGCTTGCGTCGGTCGTCAACTTCTTCAATCCGTCGCATGTGTTCATCGGTGGCGGCATCACGCGCATCGGGCCGCTGTTCCTCGCGGCGGTACGCCAGAGCGTGTACCAGCGCTCACTCGCGCTCTCCACGCGGCACCTCGAAATCCAGTACACGCCGCTGGGCATGCAGGGCGGCCTGATCGGCGCGGGCGTGCTCGCGATGCACGAGACCCTGAAGGTCCGCGGAGTGGCACCATGAGCGACAGCACGGCAAGCAGCAAAGGCAGCGTCGCCGTCGAGTTCGACGGCGTGGTCAAGGCCTTCGGCCCGGTGCAGGTGCTTCACGGCGTGAGCTTCGCCCTCGCCCCCGGCCGCGTGTACGGCCTGCTCGGCGAAAACGGCGCGGGCAAGTCGACGCTGATGAAGATCCTTGCCGGCTACGAACAGCTCACCGGCGGCACGCTGCGCATCAACGGCCAGCCGCAGCGGTTCGGCAGTTCGCGCGATGCCGAGGCGCTGGGCATCGTGCTGATCCACCAGGAGTTCAACCTCGCCGAAGACCTGAGCGTGGCGCAGAACATCTTCCTGGGCCATGAAAAGAAGATGTCGCCCCTTGGCCGCCGTGTCACGGCGCCCGTCCCCCGAGGGGAGCAAGGAAGCGCGGGGCGGCCCGGCGCTTCCTGGGCGGGCTGGCTGCTCGACGACGCAGCCATGGAGCGCGAAGCCGCCGCCGCGCTCGCTGCCGTGGGCCTGAACATCGACCCGCGCACCAAGGTGCGAAAGCTCATCGTCGCAGAGAAGCAGCTCGTCGAGATTGCGAAGGCCATCGCCCGCCGCGCGCGCTTGCTCGTCATGGATGAACCCACCGCGACGCTCACGCCCGGCGAGACCGAGCGCCTGTTCAAGCTCATCGCGCAGCTGCGCGCGGACGGCGTGACCATCGTCTACATCTCGCACAAGCTCGACGAAGTGGAGCGGGTGACCGACGAGGTGATCGTCATGCGCGACGGCCGCTTCGTTGCGCGCGCACCGACGCCCGAGGTCACGCGCCAGCAGATGGCCAACCTCATGGTGGGGCGCGAGCTGGCCGACCTGTACCCGCCGCGCGATGTGGTGGTGGCGGCGGACGCGCCCGCCATGCGCGTGCGCAATTTCAACGTGCCCGGTTGGGCGCGCGACGCGAGCTTCGAGGTGCGCCCCGGCGAGATCCTCGGTTTCGCGGGCCTCGTCGGCGCCGGCCGCACCGAACTCTTCGAAGGCCTGCTCGGCCTTCGCCCCGCGAGCGGCAGCGTCGAGATGCTCGGCAAGCCCGTGCCCGGCGGCAAGGGCTGGCGCAACCCGCGCGACGCGGCGAAGCACGGCCTCACCTATCTCAGCGAAGACCGCAAGGGCAAGGGCCTGCACGTCAACTTCGGCCTGCGCCAGAACCTCACGCTGATGGCGCTAGAACGCTATGCGCAGCCCTGGCTGAAGCCCGAGGCCGAACGCGGCGCGCTGGCCGGGGCGGTGAAGGACTACGGCATCCGCACCGGATCGCTCGAGGTCAAGGCCTCGTCGCTGTCGGGCGGCAACCAGCAGAAGCTCGCGCTCGCCAAGGTGCTGCAGCCGCAGCCGAAGGTGGTGGTGCTCGACGAGCCCACGCGCGGCGTGGACGTGGGCGCCAAGCGCGATATCTATTTCCTGATCCAGCGACTGGCCCGCGAAGGGCTCGCGGTGATCGTCGTCTCGTCGGAACTGATGGAGCTGATCGGCCTGTGCCACCGCGTCGCGGTGATGCGCGCGGGCCGCCTCGTCGCCACGCTCGACGCGGACCATTTGACAGAAGAGGAGCTCATCGCTCATGCCACCGGAACAGCAGACACCTCCGCCGCAGCCTGAAGTCGCAGCGCACCGCAGCGAGGCCAGGCCGCGCTGGACCGAGCGGCTGCACGGGCTCGGCCCGGTCATCGGCCTCGTGCTGCTGTGCATCGCCGGCACGCTGCTCAACAGCGACTTCGCGACCGTCGACAACGCGATGAACGTGCTCACGCGCACGGCCTTCATCGGCATCATCGCGGTGGGCATGTGCTTCGTGATCATCTCGGGCGGCATCGACCTGTCGGTGGGCTCGATGGCGGCGCTCATCGCGGGCAGCGTGATCATGTTCATCAACTGGGCCGGCCCGGCTTCAGGCTCGCCGCTGCTCGCGGTGGTGATGGGCGCGGTGCTGGCCATCGTGCTGGGCGCTGTGTTCGGGCTGGCGCATGGCCTGCTCATCACCAAGGGGCGCATCGAGCCCTTCATCGTGACGCTGGGCACGCTCGGCATCTTCCGCGCGTACCTCACGTACTTTGCCGACGGCGGCGCGCTCACGCTCGACAACGAACTGTCGGACCTCTACGCGCCGGTGTACTACGCGAGCCTCGCGGGCATTCCGGTGCCGGTGTGGGTGTTCGTGATCGTCGCGATCATCGGCGGCGTCATATTGAACCGCACGGCCTATGGGCGCTACGTGCAGGCCATCGGCTCGAACGAGCAGGTGGCGCGCTACGCAGCCGTGGACGTCGACCGCGTGAAGATCATGACCTACGTGCTGCTCGGCGTGTGCGTGGGCATCGCGACGCTGCTCTACGTGCCGCGCCTGGGCTCGGCCTCGCCGACCACCGGCCTGCTGTGGGAGCTGGAAGCCATTGCCGCGGTGATCGTCGGCGGCACTGCGCTCAAGGGCGGCGCGGGCAGCATCACCGGCACCGTGGTGGGCGCGATCCTGCTCTCGGTCATCAGCAACATCCTGAACCTCACCAGCATCATCAGCGTGTACCTCAATGCCGCAGTGCAGGGCTTCGTGATCATCATCGTCGCGTTCCTTCAACGCGGCCGGCGCTAGTTCCGTTCCCGTTCCGTTCCACCCACCAAGAGGAGACATCCAGCATGACAACTTTCACCAGACGCCTCGCGCTCACGGCCGTTGCCGCCGCAGCCTTCGCCAGCCTGCCCGCGCTCGCCGCGGAGAAGGTCAACCTCGGCGTTTCGATTCCCGCGGCCACGCACAGCTTCATGGGCGGCATCAACTACTGGGCCAACCAGGCGAAGAAGGACCTCGAGAAGGAACACAAGGACCTGAAGATCACTATCAAGACGGCAGCCAACGCGCCCGAGCAGGCCAACCAGCTGCAAGACCTGTCGACGGTGACCAAGATCAATGCGCTGGTCGTGTTCCCGTTCGAATCCGCCGCGCTGACCAAGCCGGTCGCGCAGGTCAAGGCCAAGGGTGCCTATGTGACCGTGGTCGATCGCGGCCTCACCGACACCAGCGCGCAGGATGCCTATGTGGCCGGCGACAACACTGCCTTCGGCAAGATCCCGGCCGAGTACATCGTGAAGCAGCTCAACGGCAAGGGCAACGTGGTGGCGCTGCGCGGCATTGCCACCACGCTCGACAACGAGCGCATGGACGCCTTCAACGCCGTGCTCAAGGGCAGCCCCGACATCAAGCTGCTGGACGCCAAGTACGCCAACTGGAACCGCGACGACGCCTTCAAGGTCACGCAGGACTACCTCACGCGCTTCAAGAACATCGACGCCATCTGGGCCGCCGACGACGACATGGCCGTGGGCGTGCTCAAGGCCATCTCGCAGGCCAAGCGCGACGACATCAAGATCGTGTTCGGCGGCGCCGGCGCGAAGGACATGGTCAAGACCATCATGGACGGCAAGGACCCGCGCATCACGGCCGACGTGAGCTATTCGCCGAAGTTCATCTACGACGCGATCAAGCTCACTGCCGAAGCGCGCCTGAAGGGCGAGAAGCTGCCTGCGACGACGATCATTCCTTCGGTGCTGATCACCAAAGAGAACGCCAAAGAGTTCTACCACCCCAACTCGCCGTTCTGAGGTGATCGAGATCGCTCCTCGCAAGCTCCGCTACGCCATGGTCGGCGGCGGCCGCGACGCCTTCATCGGCGCCGTGCACCGCAAGGCCATGGCGCTCGACGGCCAGATCGAGCTCGTGGCGGGGGCGCTGTCGTCGAGCCCCGACAAGGCGCGCGCCTCGGGCCGCGACCTTGGCTTGGCCGACGCGCGCAACCACGGCGACTGGCAGTCGCTGCTGGCCGACGAGCTGAAGCGGCCCGCCAATGAACGCATCGACTTCGTGTCGATCGTCACGCCCAACCATGTGCACTTTCCGGTGGCGCAGGCCTTTGCCGACGCCGGCTTCCACGTGGTGTGCGACAAGCCGCTGGTGCACACGCGCGAGCAGGCCGATGCGCTGGTCGCCACGGTCGCGAAGCGGGGCACGGTGTTCGGCGTCACCTACAACTACACCGGCTACCCGATGGTGCGGCAGGCACGCGAGATGGTGCGCTCGGGCCAGATCGGCGAAGTGCGCAAGGTCGTCACCGAATACAACCAGGGCTGGCTTGCCAGCCATGTCGAAGGCGGCACCAACAAGCAGGCCGACTGGCGCACCGACCCCGCGCGCAGCGGCGCGGCCGGGGCCATCGGCGACATCGGCTCGCATGCCGAGAACCTCGTGGCCAGCGTCACCGGCCTGGAGATCGAAAGCCTCTGCGCCGACCTCAGCGCACTGGTGCCGGGCCGCATGCTCGACGACGACGGCAGCCTGCTGTTGCGCTTCAAAGGGGGCGCGCGCGGCGTGCTCGTGGCCTCGCAGATCAGCACGGGCCTGGAGAACGACCTGCGCCTGCGCGTCTCAGGCACGCTGGGCACGCTCGAATGGCACCAGGAGCAGCCCAGCCAGTTGCTGCACCTGCCGCACGACGGACCCAGGCGCGTGCTGACGCGCGGCGCGCCCTGGCTGTGCGAGGCCGCGCAACGCGCGAGCCGGCTGCCGGCGGGGCACCCCGAAGGCTTCATCGAGGCCTTCGCCAACGTGTATGCCGGCGTTGCGGCGGACATCCGCGCCCGGCTCGACGGGCGGACGGCCGACCCGCTGGCCGCCGACTATCCGCGCGTGGAAGACGGCGCGCGCGGCGTGCGCTTCATCGAACGCACGGTGGCTTCCGCGCAAAGCGAATTAAAGTGGACGCCCTGGTAGCGCATGCGCGCTGCCGCGGGCTTCCATGACATCCACAACCACCAGCAACAACGACACCGGCGCCTCGCCCTCGAACACGCAGACATGGCCCGCGGCGCTCTGGCGGCGCTGCATCACGCTGTTCCCGCTGAAGCTGGTGGGCAACACCGTCGCCACGCTCGGCTTCTTCCCGCTGTACTTCTGGATCGCGAAGAACGCGGGCCAGGCCTGGGTGCTGCCGCTCACCGCCTTCGACCGGGCGATCGCCTTCTGTCCGGCGCTGCTGCCGGTGTATCTCTCGCTGTGGGGCTACATCGCGCTGCCGGTGCTGCTGGCCAGGGACATGCGCGAGCTGACGCGCTTTTCCCTCGGCTGCGCGGCGATGACCTTGCTTGCGCTGCTCGTTTTCTGGTTCATGCCCACGGCCATTCCCAATTTTGCGGTCGCCACCACGCCGGGCACTTCGCTGCAGTTCCTGAAGATGGTGGATTCGGCCGGCAATGCCTTTCCGTCGCTGCATGTGTCGTTCTCGGTGTTCGCCTGCGTCATGCTCGCGCGGCAGTTGCGCGATGCGGGCGCGCCGGCGTGGCTGCGCTTCGTCAACGTGGCGTGGGCCGTGGGCATCGTCTATTCGACGATGGCGGTGCGCCAGCATGTGCTGGTCGACGTGCTCGGCGGCCTTGCGCTGGGTGTCGCGCTCGGCGTGGCCACGCGGCAGCGGGAGCCGGCCGCGTTGGCGGCGCATGCGCGTCCGGCGTAGGCCGATAGCGGTATTCCGCCGCCACCGGGCGCGCGGTACAAACCCGGCATCGTCGTTGTCCAAGCGATGCGGAGCCCGCCATGAAGATTCGTCCGTCCGCCGCCGCGGCAGCCTGCCTTGCGGCGGCTGCCATCGCCATGCCCGCCTTCGCGCTCGACTACCCGGCGCGCAAGCCCGGCCTGTGGGAGATCCAGACCGGCGACGGCGGCAAGGGCCAGGGCCACACCATGCAGCAGTGCATCGACGCGGCCAGCGACAAGTCGCTGCGCGAAATGGGACAGGGCATGGGCAAGGAAATGTGCTCCAAGCAGGAGTTGCGGCTCGACGGCGGCAAGCTGGTGATGGACTCCGTCTGCAAGGTCGGCAACGCCACAGCCACGTCGCATGCGGTGATGAGCGGCGACTTCAACTCGGCCTACCGCATGGAAAGCAAGTCGAGCTACAACCCGCCGCTGATGGGCCGCGCCGAAGGCACCAGCGTGATCGAGGCCAGGTGGATCGGCCCCTGCAAGGCCGACCAGAAACCCGGCGACATGGTCATGCCCAACGGCATGAAGATGAACGTCATCGACATGATGAACAACCGGCCCAAGCGGCCCTGACCGTGCCCCTGCGGCAAGCCGGCGGGTAGGCGCCGGCCCACAGCGCTTCGCGGCCGACGTTCGGCGCCGGGCAACGCCGGCTGCGCCTACGATGGCGTGCCATGCCCGCAACGCAGCAGCAAGAAGATCTCGTCGTCGCCCGGCCCGAAGGCCTGTACTGCCCGCCGGGCGATTTCTATATCGACCCCTGGCGGCCGGTGGCGCGCGCCGTCATCACCCACGCCCATTCGGACCACGCACGCACGGGGCACGCCTACTACCTGGCCCACACCGACAGCGCCGGCACCCTGCGCACGCGGCTGGGCGCCGACATCGACCTGCAGACGCTGGCCTACGGCGAGGCCGTCAGCCACCACGGCGTGCGCGTTTCCCTGCATCCGGCCGGCCATGTGCTGGGCTCGGCGCAGGTGCGGCTCGAGCACGGCGGGCGCGTGTGGGTGGCCTCGGGCGACTACAAGACCGAGCCCGACGGCACCTGCACCCCCTTCGAGCCGGTGCCCTGCGACACCTTCATCACCGAATCGACCTTCGGCCTGCCGATCTACCGCTGGCCCACGCAGGCCGCGCTGTTCGCGGAAATCGACGCATGGTGGCGCGCCAATGCCGAGGCGGGGCGCGCGTCGGTGCTGTTCTGCTACGCCTTCGGCAAGGCGCAGCGCATCCTGCACGGGGTGGACGCGAGCATCGGGCCGATCGTGGTGCACGGGGCGGTGGAACCGCTCAATGCCGTGTACCGCGCGGCGGGCGTGGCGCTGCCGCCGACGCTGCGCGTGACCGACGCAGGTGTAGACGCGGCACTGCTGAAGCGCGCGCTGGTGCTGGCCCCGCCGTCGGCGCAGGGCACGCCGTGGATGCGCCGCTTCGGTAACTACGCCGATGCGTTCGCGAGCGGGTGGATGCAACTGCGCGGCACGCGCAGGCGGCGCGGCGTGGACCGCGGCTTCGTGATGTCGGACCACGCGGACTGGCCCGGGCTGCAGCAGGCGATTGCCGGCACGGGTGCGCAGCGCGTGTTCGTCACGCATGGCAGCGTGCAGGTGATGGTGCGGTGGCTGACGGAGAACGGGCTGGATGCGCAAGGGTTCAAGACCGAGTACGGCGATGAAGACGACCAGGCGACGCCCGATGGAGCCGCCGACAGCCCCCATACCAGCCTTCCCCCGGCGGGGGAAGGAGCGAACGCATGAAAGCCTTTGCCGCGCTCTACCGCGAGCTCGACGCCAGCACCTCGAACCTCGCCAAGCAGGCCGCGCTGCAACGCTACCTGCGCGAGGCCGACGCGGCCGATGCCGCATGGGCCGTCTACTTCCTGGCCGGCGGCAAGCCGCGCCAGCTCGTGCCCACCAAGCTGCTGCGCCTGCTGGCGCAGGAAGCCGCGGGCCTGCCGGAGTGGCTGTTCGACGAAAGCTACGACGCTGTGGGCGACCTCGCCGAGACCATCGCGCTGCTGTTGCCGCCGCCCAGCGAGGTGCATGACCTCGGGCTCGCGGGCTGGGTCGAGCAGCACCTGTTGCCGCTGCGCGATGCGGCGAAGACATCGCCCGAGCAACTGGCCGACCGCCTGCGCGCGCAGTGGCGCCAGCTCGCGGCCGAAGAGCGGCTGGTGTACTTCAAGCTCATCACCGGCGCGTTCCGCGTGGGCGTGTCGAAGCTGCAGGTCACCCAGGCGCTGGCGGCCGTCGGCGGCATCGACCCCAAGCGCGTCGCGCAGCGGCTCATGGGCTACACGCACATCGGCGCGCGGCTGCATCCGGACGACTACCAAGCGCTCATCGCACCCGAGTCGGGCGTGGAGCAGGTGCAGAAGACCAGCGGGCAGCCGTATCCCTTCTTCCTCGCGCATCCATTCAACCTGCCGCTCGAGCAGTTCGACGCCGTGCTCGGCCCGCCTTCCGGCTGGATCGTGGAATGGAAGTGGGACGGCATCCGCGCGCAACTGGTCAAGCGCGCTGGCGTGGCATGGGTGTGGTCGCGCGGCGAAGAGCTGGTGACGGAGCGATTCCCCGAACTCGCCGTGCTCGGCGAGGCCCTGCCCGACGGCACCGTGCTCGACGGCGAGATCGCTGTATGGCGCGACGGCAAGGTGCAGCCCTTCGCGGAGCTGCAGAAGCGCATCGGCCGCAAGACGCTGGGTGCCAAGCTGCTGCGCGACATTCCGGTCGTGCTGCTGGCCTACGACCTTCTCGAATGGGAAGGCCGCGACCTGCGCATGCTGCCGCAGTCGGAGCGCCGGGCACTGCTCGACGAACTGGTCGCGCGCATGCAGCACCCTTCGTTGCTGCCCAGCCCGATGCTCACCGGCGCTGACTGGACCGATCTGTCCAGGCGACGCGAAGCCGCGCGCGCCATGGGTGTCGAAGGCATGATGCTCAAGCGCCGCGACGCGCAGTACGGTGTGGGCCGCACCAAGGATGTCGGCGTGTGGTGGAAGTGGAAGATCGACCCGCTGAGCATCGACGCCGTGCTGATCTACGCGCAGCGCGGCCATGGCCGCAGGGCGAGCCTGTACAGCGACTACACCTTCGCTGTGTGGGACGGTCCGCCCGGGCAGGAAGACCGCAGGCTCGTGCCCTTTGCCAAGGCCTACTCGGGTCTCACCGATGCCGAGATGGCGCGCGTGGACGCGATCATCCGCAAGACCACGGTGGAGAGCTTCGGCCCGGTGAAGAGCGTGAAGCCGACGCTGGTGTTCGAGCTGGGCTTCGAGGGCATCGCGCGCAGCACGCGCCACAAGAGCGGCATCGCGGTGCGCTTTCCGCGCATGCTGCGGTGGCGGGAAGACAAGCCGGTGGAGGAGGCGGATACCTTGCAGACGCTTGCCGCGTTGCTGCCGGCATGAGCACCAAGCCGGACCCCGGGGATTTTCTCCCTCCCCCGCCGGGGGAGGGCAGGGGTGGGGGCAAGCGGCATGTCCGTAGTGAGCCGCCGCTCGATGAAAGCCGCTTGCCCCCATCCCGGCCTACCCCCAGCGGGGGAAGGAGCAAGACAAAGGTCAAGACTGCGCTCGATGCTTGGTTCGCCGCGCGCGGCTGGAAGCCCTTCAAATTTCAACGCGACGTCTGGAAGGCGATCGCACAAGGCCAGTCCGGCCTGCTGCACGCCACCACCGGCGCGGGCAAGACCTACGCCGTCTGGCTCGGCGCGCTGCAGGCCTTCTCGCGCGCCCGCAAGGAAACGGCCCGGCCAGCGCCCCCGCCGCTCACAGTGCTGTGGCTCACC
The DNA here is from genome assembly GCF_965279555.1 of Variovorax sp. NCBI lineage: Bacteria > Pseudomonadati > Pseudomonadota > Betaproteobacteria > Burkholderiales > Comamonadaceae > Variovorax > Variovorax sp. The sequence continues at coordinate 5,751,645 of NZ_OZ257247.1, forward strand.
CCGATGCGCGCGCTCGCCGCCGACACGCTGCGGGCACTGCAACAGCCGCTCGAAGCCTTGGGCGCCGAGGTGCATCCCTGGAGCACTGGCGCGCGCAGCGGCGACACCTCGTCGGCCGAGCGCAGCGCGCAGAACCAGCGCTTGCCCAGCGTGCTTGTCACCACGCCTGAAAGCCTCTCGCTGCTGCTGGCGCGCTCCGATGCGAGCGAGGTGCTGGGCAGCGTGCGGATGGCGGTGGTCGACGAATGGCACGAGCTGCTCGGCAACAAGCGCGGCGTGCAGGTGCAGCTCGCGCTCGCGCGGCTCAAGCGCTGGAACCAGGGCATCGCGATCTGGGGCATGTCGGCCACGCTGGGCAACCTGCGCGAGGCCATGCGCGCGCTGCTGGGCCATGACGAAGGCGTGCTGGTGCAGGGCCAGGTGCCCAAGAAGCTCGTCATCGATTCGCTGCTGCCCGGCCGGGCCGAGCGCTTTCCGTGGGGCGGCCACCTGGGCCTCACGATGCTGCCGCAGGTGATCGAGGAAATCGCCGCGAGCAAGACCACGCTGGTCTTTACCAACACGCGCTCGCAGTCGGAGATCTGGTATCAGGCCCTGTTGGAAGCCCGGCCCGATTGGGCAGGCCTGATCGCGCTGCACCACGGCTCGCTCGACCGCGAGGTGCGCGAGTGGGTCGAGCTGGGCCTGAAGAGCGGCGAGCTGAAGGCGGTGGTCTGCACATCGAGCCTCGACCTGGGCGTGGACTTCCTGCCGGTCGAGCGCGTGCTGCAGATCGGTTCGCCCAAGGGCGTGGCGCGGCTGCTGCAGCGCGCGGGGCGCTCGGGCCATGCGCCGGGGCGGCCTTCGCGCATCACGCTCGTGCCCACGCACAGCATCGAGATGGTCGAGGGCGCGGCCGCGCGCGCTGCCATTGCCGCCGGGCACATCGAGGCACGCCATTCGCCCGGCCAGCCGCTCGACGTGCTGGTGCAGCACCTGGTGACTGTGGCGCTCGGCGGCGGTTTCGTGCCCGACGACCTGTATGCCGAAGTGCGCGGCACGGCCGCCTACGAAAACCTTTCGCGCGAGACCTGGCAGTGGTGCCTCGACTTCGTCTCGCAGGGCGGTCCCTCGCTCTCGGCCTACCCCGACTACCGCCGCGCCGTGCCCGACGCCGAGGGCGTGTGGCGCGTGCCCGATGCGCGGCTCGCGCGGCGGCACCGCATGAACATCGGCACCATCGTGAGCGACGCGAGCATGTCGGTGCAGTTCCTCGGCGGCGCGAAGATCGGCAGCGTCGAAGAGGGTTTCGTCGCGCGCATGAAGCCCGGCGACTGTTTCCTGTTCGGCGGCCGGCTGCTCGAACTCGTGCGCATCCACGACATGACGGCCTGGGTGCGGCGCGCCAGCGGCAAACGGCCCGCGGTGCCGCGCTGGAACGGCGGGCGCATGCCGCTGTCGAACACGCTGGCCGACGCGGTGGTGCAGCAGCTGGCGCTGGCCGGCGATGGCGCCTACGGTTCGCCCGAGCTGCAATGCGTGCGCCCGCTGCTCGAGATCCAGCAGCAATGGTCCGCGCTGCCCACGCCACAGACGCTGCTGGCCGAGACGCTGACCACGCGCGAGGGCTCTCACCTGTTCCTCTATCCGTTCGCCGGGCGGCATGTGCACCTGGGGCTCGCGAGCCTGCTGGCCTGGCGTGTCGCGCAGCACGAGGCGCGCACCTTTTCCATCGCGGTCAACGACTACGGCTTCGAGCTGCTGAGCGCGACCGAGGTCGACTGGCCGGCGCTGCTGCCGCAGGTGCTGCGGCTGCCCGAAGGCAATGAGGAAGGCGACGGTGAGGGCGCACGCGCGGCGCTGCTGCACGAAGTGCTCGCATCGCTCAACGCCGGCGAGCTTGCACAGCGCCGCTTCCGCGAGATCGCGCGCGTGTCGGGCCTGATCTTCCAGGGCTACCCGGGCGAAAAGCGCAGCAGCAGGCAGCTGCAGGCCTCGTCTTCGCTGTTCTGGGAGGTGTTCCGCAAGTACGACCCCGGCAACCGGCTGCTGCAGCAGGCCGAGCAGGAATTGCTGGCGCAGGAGCTCGAGATCGGCCGGCTGCGCGCCAGCCTCACTCGCATGGCCGGGCAGCAGCTGGTGCTGAAGCCGCTCGCGCGGCCTACGCCTTTCTCGTTCCCGCTGATGGTCGAGCTTTTCCGCGAGAAGCTGTCGAACGAGAACGTGGCCGACCGCATCGCGCGCATGGTCGAACAACTGGAGAAGGCCGCGGGCGGCGTGGTGACGGCCGGTGGTGTCGATCGCGTGAAGAGCACGCTGGCGTTCGGCCGGGAAGGGGCGGGCAAGCCGCCTGCGCCGCGGCGCGAACGCAGGCGGCCCTCACGCCCGCCGCCCCCGCTGTGAGGGCCTGGTGAAAGGCCGTTGCCTAGCCGGCGCCGTGCGCCTTCACCCAGCGCACGATGTCCGCCGCGCTCATTGCGCCGGCCTGCCGCGCCACTTCCCGGCCGCCCTTGAACAGGGCAAGCGTCGGGATGCTGCGGATGTTGAAGCGCGCGCCCAGCGAGCGCACCGCCTCGGTGTCGACCTTGGCCAGCCGCACCTTCGGCTCGAGCTGGGCCGCGGCCTGCTCGTAGCCCGGCGCCATCTGGCGGCACGGACCGCACCAGGGCGCCCAGAAGTCGACCAGCACCGGAATCTCGTTGCGCGCGATGTGGCGATCGAATGTGGCCTCGTCGGGCAGCGCGGTCGAATGGCCGGCGAACAGCGGGCGGTGGCAGCTGCCGCAGTCGGGCGCGCTGCCCAGCTGGTCCGCGCGCACGCGGTTGGTCGTGTGGCAGTGCGGGCAGACGATGTGCAGCGAGGTCGATTCGGTCATGCGCAAGAACTGGGGGCCGCAGGGGCCAATTGCAAGGCGTCCGCCGGGCAAGGCGTCTTTTGCGAAACTTGCCAGCCGTGACGCTCGCAGAATCCTCCGAATCGACCACCTCCACTGTGCGCTGGGCAGGTGAACTGCTCCACCTGCTGCCTGAACGGGCGCTGTGGTGGCCCGCCGCGGGCGTGCTCTTCGTGGCCGACCTGCACCTGGGCAAGGCCGCGACCTACCGCGCGCTGGGCCAGCCGGTGCCGGGCGGCACCACGCAGGAGAACCTCGCGCGGCTCGATGCGCTGATCGCGCGGTGGAGCCCACAACGCCTCGTGTTCCTGGGCGATTTCCTGCATGCGGCCCAGGCGCGCACGGTGCTCGCCGGCGTGCAGGCCTGGCGCGAAAGTCATGCGGGCATCGCGATGACGCTGGTGCGTGGCAACCATGACAGCCGCGCGGGCGACCCGCCCGAAGCGCTGGGCATCGAAGTGGTCGACGAGCCGCACCTGATGGGCCCGTTTGCCTGCTGCCACCATCCGCAGCCGCATGCCACGCATTTCGTGCTCGCCGGGCATTTGCACCCGGTCTGCCGGCTACATGGGCCGGGTCGCGACAGGGTGCGGCTGCCTTGCTTCGTGAGCGAGGCCGGGCAGGCGGTGCTGCCTGCGTTTGGTGAGTTCACCGGCGGGTGGTTGATGGAGCGCGCGCCGGGGCGTCGCTTCCACGCAGTGGGTGGTTCGGCCGTCTGGGCGCTGCCGGCGTCGGAGTGAAGTTCGCTCCTTCCCCCCTTTGGGGGAAGGTTGGGATGGGGGCAGGCAGGGCGCCCATAGCGAGCGCTGCTTGCCCCCACCCCGGCCCTCCCCCAGAGGGGGAGGGAGGAATATTCAGAGCACGACCGGCTCGTCCGGCAACTCGTTCACGTCCAGTTCGCCTTCGCCCAGCGGAAAGTGCTCCACCAGCAGCGCCGAAATCTCTTCGAGCGCCTGCGTGAGCCCGTCTTCGAAGCGCCCTTCGCGGAACGCCGCGCTCATGCGCTGCATCATCGCCGTCCACGCGGCGGCGTCGACGCGCGAATGGATGCCCCGGTCAGCCACGATCTCTATCGCATGCTCGGCCAGCAGCAAGTAGATCAGCACGCCGTTGTTGTGCGCGGTGTCCCACACGCGCAGCTTGCCGAACAGCATGACGGCACGCTCGCGCACCGAGGCATGGCGCCACAGGTACGACATCGGCAGGCCGGCCTCGATGCAGATGCGGATCTCGCCGCTGTGGCGGCGCTCGCTCGCGGCCACGCGGCGCGTCAGGCGCTGCATTGCCTCGTCGGGCAGCGCGCGGCGAACCTCGGCTTCGTCGATCCAGCGATGGCGCCAGATGCGGCCGAGCTTGGTGAACAGGGTTGCTTCGGTCGTCATCGTGTTCACCAGTTGCCCGAGGCGCCGCCGCCGCCGAAGTTGCCGCCGCCGCCGGAGCTGAAACCACCGCCTCCGCCCCCGCCGCCACCGCCACCGCCGAAGCCGCCGCCGCCAAGACCACCGCCCCAGCCGCCGCCACCCCCGCCCGGCCTTGCGGCGCCCGCGACCAGCGAAAACACCAGCGCCACCAGGCCGGCGATCACCGCGATGGCGATGCTGGCGGTGATGAAGAACACGATCACGCCCACGCCGCCGCCCACCGCCATCGTGCCCAGCTTCTTGCCGAGGATGGAGCGCGCGATGGGCGCACCGATGAACACGCCCACGAACAGGAAGATCGCGAGGTTCTCCCAGTCGAAGCCGCCCCGGCTGGAGCCGTCCGTGTCCTGCACCGGTGCCGGCAGCGGCTCGCCGTCGACCAGCCCGATGATCCGGTCGACCGCCGCGTTCAGCCCGCCGGAGAAGTCGTTGTTGCGAAAGCGCGGCTTCATCTCCTCGTCGATGATGCGGCTGGCCGCGAGATCGGGCACCACCCCTTCGAGCGTCTTGGCGGGCGCGATGCGCATGCGGCGGTCGTTCTTGGCCACGACCACCAGCAGGCCGTCGCCCACGCCCTTGCGGCCTATCTTCCAGGTGTCGCCCACGCGCTGGGTGTAGCTCTCGATGTCCTCGGGCGCGGTGGTCGGCACCATCAGCACCACGATCTGCGAGCCCTTGCGCTGCTCGAAGGCGGCGAGCTTGGTCTCGAGGCCGCTGCGCTGCGGGCCGTCGAGTGTGCCGGTCTGGTCGATCACGCGTGCGGTGAGCGCGGGCACCGGCAGCAGCCCTTGCTGCGCCAGCGCGGGCAGCCCGGTCCAGGCCAGCACCGTGAGAACGACGGCCGCCAGGGCGCGGCGGAGCAGCAGTGCGGCGACAGCCATCGGGTGCGGCTTTTCGTTACTTCTTGGGGTTACTGAAATCGACCGTTGGCGGTACAGAGATCTGCGCCTCGTTCTGCACCGTGAAGGTCGGCTTCGGCGCGTAGCTGAAGATCTTGGCGGTGATGTTGGTCGGGAAGCTGCGCGCGAGCACGTTGTACTCCTGCACGGTCTCGATGTAGCGGTTGCGCGCCACGGTGATGCGGTTCTCGGTGCCCTCGAGCGTCACGCGCAGGTCGCGGAAGGCCTGGTTGGCCTTGAGGTCGGGGTAGCGCTCCGACACCGCCATCAGCCGCGACAGCGCGGAAGACAGCTCGCCCTGCGCCTGCTGGAACTTGGCGAAGGCCTCGGGGTTGTTCAGCGTCTCGGGCGTGACCTGGATCGAGGTGGCCTTGGCGCGGGCCTCGACCACCTTGGTGAGCGTGTCCTGCTCGAAGGAAGCCTCTCCCTTGACGGTGGCGACGATGTTGGGCACCAGGTCGGCGCGGCGCTGGTACTGGTTGAGCACCTCGCTCCAGGCCGACTTGCTGGCCTCGTCGAGGGACTGGAACTGGTTGTAGCCGCAGCCGCTCAGGGACACGACCGCCGCAAGGATCAGGAACCAGCGCTTCATCATCATTTGCATTACCTCCGCAGAAGAGGCGGAAGTTAGCATAGATGCCCCATGGCCCCAGACCCGCTCCACGCCCTCCAGGCCGCGAACCGCGCGGCATTGCCCGTGGCGTCGGCCGCGTTCGGCACATTGCTGATCGCAGGCGCGACCGGCGCACTGGGCGCCGAACTGCTGCGGCGGCTGGCGGGCAGCCATCGCCATGCCCACACCCGCGTGCTGGCGCGCGAGCCGATCCGCGACGGGGTGCGCGGCGTGGAAGCCTGCCTGAGCCCGGCACGGCCGATCGCGCAATGGCCGCTCACCTCGGCGCACACCGCCATCATCGCGTTCGACCCGCCGCGCCTGTACCACGACCGCGAGCGCGCGCTGTGGGTGCCCGAGCCGTCCGACCTGCCGGAGCTGGCCCGCTGGCTGCGCGCCTGCGGCGTGCAGACGCTGGCCATCGTGCAGCCGCACGACCAGGGCCGGCTGCCCGAGGCGCTGAAGCGCGGCCTCGCCAGCCTCGACGAGCAGGCGGTGGTGGCCAACGGCTTCGAGCGAGTGATCCTCGTGCGCTCGGCGCGCAAGCCGGCCGATGCGAAGCTCGTCAATCCCTTCGAACGGGTGGCCGCGTGGATGCTGTCCATCGTGCGCTTCATGGTGCCGAGCAGCGAACAGCCGGTGCGCGCTTCGAAGGTGGCGGAACTGGTCGACATCGCCTTGCGCATCGCGCCGCCGGGCGTGCACGTGGCCGCGCCGGAGTTGGTGTGGCGCGCGTCTCAGGGCGACATGGAAGGCGAGGCGCGCCGCTGGCTGGGCGCGCCGGCCTAGGCTGGCGCGGTTATTCGCGCCACTTGCGCAGCAGCTCGGCCGAATCCATCACCAGCCCCAGGTGCAGCGACACCATCGCCAGCGCCGCGCTTTCCAGATGCGCGTCGGTGCCTCGCACCAGGTCGCGCAGCACGATCACGCGGTAGTTGTGGTTGTTGGCGTCGAAGGCGGTGTTGAGCACGCAGCAGTCGGTGAAGCCGCCGTCGAGCACCACCGTCTCGATGCGCTGGTTGCGCAGCAGAAAGTCGAGGTCGGTCGGATAGAACGCCGAGAGCCGGCGCTTGGTGTCCACGCGCATGTCGCCGGGCTTCACGCGCGTGACCCACTCGGTCCACTTCGAGCCCTCGATGGCATGCGCGTCGGCATTCGGAATCTCGCCCACGTGCAGCGGAAAGGTGCGCCGCCATGCGGCCGGAATGCCGCGCGTGTCGTCCTCGCCGCCGGGCCGCAGCACCGACCTGATGTGCACGATGCGCACGCCCAGCGCGCGCACTTCGTCATGGAAGCTGTCGATGGGCGCCACGACGTCGCGTGCGCGCGGCGCGGGGCAGGGGCAGTCGGGGTCGTCGTCGAGATGGCCCCGGTGCATGTCGATGGAGACCACGGCCGTGGTGGCCGGGTTCAGGTAGTCGGCGAACTGCGCCGCGTCCAGCTCGCGCTCCTCGTTGTAGACCCAGGCCTTCATCGGCGTTCTTCCCGCACATAGGGTTGGCCCAGCGCGCCGGGCTCTTCATCGGCGCCGCGCCGGGAGAGCGCGACCCACACCATCACGCCCAGCGTCACCGCATAGGGCGTCATCATCACGAAATACTGCGGCAGCTGCACGCCGGCGGCGGCCAGTTGGGGAATCAGCGCCTCGATGCAGCCGAACAGCAGCGCGCCCACCAGCGCCTTCCAGGGCGACCAGCGCGCGAAGATGACCAGGCCCACGGCGATCCAGCCGCGCCCGCCGGTCATGTCCGCGATCCACAGCTTGGTGCTGACCACCGAGATGTACGCACCCGCCAGCCCCACCAGCGCCGAGCCCGCGAGCACCGCCGCGAAGCGCCATGCCGCCACGCGGATGCCGGCGGCGTCGGCGGCCTGCGGGTTCTCGCCCACCGCGCGCAGCCGCAGGCCGGTGGAGGTGCGCGCGAAGAACCACGCCACCGCGCCGAAGATCGGCAGCGTGAGCCACACCATCGCGTTCTGCTCGAACAGCTTGCCCACGCCCGGCAGCATCGACAGCGGCCACAGCGCCATCGCACCGATGCCTTCGGTGGCATGGTTGGTCCAGTCGGCCATGGAGCCGACCAGCGCGGTGAGCCCCTGGCAGAAGAACACCAGCGCGAGTCCGGCAATCACCTGGTTCACGCGCAGCCAGATCACCATCACCGCGAACAGCACCGACACCACGCTGGCCGCGAGCATGGCCAGCACCAGCGACACCGCCGGCTGCCCGATGGCGATCTGCGCGCCGATGCCGGCCAGCGCGCCGACCAGCATCAGCCCCTCGGCGCCGAGCGCGAGCACGCCCGCGCGCTCGCAGATGATGAGACCGAGCGCAGCGAGCGCATAGGGCACCGCGAAGTCGGGCGTGCTCGCGAGCCAGTTCAGCACGATGCCGCCGTTCATCGAAAAGCCTCCGCGCCCACGCGGCGCAGCCTGTGGCGAATGAAGAAATCGCTCGACGCCACGCACACCACGATGATGGCCTGTATGAGCTGCACCATCGAGAACGGCACCTGGTAGAACACCTGCAGGCTGCGCCCGGTGACGAACAGCGCCGCCACCAGCAGCGCCACCACCGTGGCCGCCAGCGGGTTGTTGCGCGCAAGGAAGGCAATGAGGATGCCGGAGAAACCGTAGCCCTGATAGAAGGCCTGCGTGAGCCGGCCTTCCTGCCCCGCCGCGACGGCGAAGCCAGCGAGCCCGGCCATCGCACCCGACAGCAGCACCGCGCCATAGATGGTGCGCCGCACCGGCACGCCGTTGGCATGCGCGACGCGCGGGTTGGCGTCGACGAAGCGCAGGTACAGGCCCGCGCGGCTCACGCTCACCAGCCACCATGCGAGCAGCGCGACCACGCCCGCCAGCAGGATCGAGCTGCCCACGCCGCCGCCGAGTTCGGGCAGCCGCTCGAACGCGCGGAACTGCGGCGAATAGGGAAAGTTGTCCTTCGGATCTTTCCAGCTTCCGTAGACCAGGTGCAGCAGGAAGTTGGCCGCCATGTAGTTGAGCATCAGCGTCGAGATGATCTCGTTCACGCCCAGCTTCAGCTTGAGCCACGCCGGGCCCAGCACCCACAGCAGGCCGCAGCCGACGGCAGCGACGAACATCAGCGGCAGGCGCAGGTTCTCGGGGCCGATCTGCCACATCGACACTGCCGTGGCGCCGATGGCGCCCCAGATCATCTGGCCCTCGAGCCCGAGGTTCCAGAAGCGCGCGCGGAACGCGATGGCGCCGGCCAGGCCGACGAGGATCATCGGCGCGGCCTGGAACAGCACCGCACGGAAGTTCTGGCCGTCGAAGAAGGTCTGCGTGACGAACTCGTTGGCCAGTTCGTCGGCTGGCACACCGGCCGCCACCAGGATGGCGGCGGAGATGGCAAAGCCCACCAGCAGCGCGGCCGCGAGGATCAGCGCCTGCCAGCGCCATGCCATGTGCTGGCGGATCTCGAGCGCATAGCGGCGGCGCGCTAGCGGCTGGGGTTGCGGCGGTTTTGCCGCGATGGTCTTCGGTGCGCGTGCCATGTCTGCGGAGAGGGATGCTTCAACCATGGTCCACCATCGCCTGTCCAATCGCCTGCCGGTCGGCGGGCTGCGCGAACTCGCCGGCGATGCGCCCTCGCGTCATCACGCCCACGCGGTCGGCGAGCTGCAGCACCTCGTCGAGGTCTTCGCTGATCAGCAATACGGCTGCGCCGCCGTCGCGTGCCGCGCGCAGCCGCGCATGTACCTCGGCGCTGGCGCGCACGTCGAGGCCGCGGCTCGGGCTGTGCGCGAGCACCAGCGTCGGCGACTTGCCGAACTCGCGCGCCAGCACCAGCTTCTGCGCATTGCCGCCCGACAGCAGCGCCGCCTTCTGCGCGACAGAGCGCACGCCCTGCACGTCGAAGGCGCGCACCGCTTCCTGCGTGTCTGCCTGGATGCGGCCCCGTCGCAGCCGCCACACGGGGCCGTAGCGGCCGGCGTGCACGCGGCCGATGGCGTAGTTCTCCGCCACCGACAGGCCGCCCGCGAGTGCCAGGCCGTAGCGGTCGGCCGGAATCGCGGCAATGCCGATGCCGCGCCGCGCGGATGCGGCCATCGTCTTCAGGTCGCCGTGGCCTTCGAGCCTGATCTCGCCTTCGGTGGCTTCGCCCGGCAGGCCCATGATGGCGCCCGCCAGTTCGCCTTGCCCGTTGCCGCCCACGCCTGCAAGACCGTAGATCTCACCGGCATGCAGCTCCAGGTCGACACCGTCGAGCACCCGCCGGCCTTCGGGCGAAGCAGGCGTGCGCAGCCCGCGTACCGTCAGCCGCACCGGGCCGCGCGATGCAGCCGGCGCCTGGAATCCCTGGGCGGCGATCGACTCGCCCACCGTGAGCTTCACCAGCTCGGCGGTCGTGGCCTCGGCCGGCTTCAGCGTGGCCACGGTGCGTCCGCCGCGCATCACAGTCACGCGGTCGGCATAGGTCTTCACGTCGGCCATCTTGTGCGTGACCAGCACCACCGCGGCACCCTTGCGCGCCAGCCCCTGGACCGTCTGCAGCAGGCGCGCGGCTTCCTGGTCGGTCAGCACGGCGGTGGGCTCGTCGAGGATCAGGATGCGCGCGCCCGCGAGCAGTACCTTGAGGATCTCCACGCGCTGCTGCTCGGCAATCGACAGCGCATCGACACGCTTCGACGGATCGATGTCGAAGCCCAGCTCCGAGGCCTTGTTGCGGATGTCGCGCTCTATCTCGCGCAGCCTTTCGCCGTGGCTCTGGAAGCCGACAGGCGGCGGCGCGGTGAGCAGGATGTTCTGCGCCACGGTGAACGGCCGCACCAGCTTGAAATGCTGGTGGACCATGCCGATGCGCTGCCTGGCCGCATCGCGCGGACCCGCGAAGCGCACCGCGTTGTCGTCCACCAGCAGTTGGCCTGCCTCGGGCGCATAGAGCCCGGCCGCGATGTTCATTAGCGACGACTTGCCCGCGCCGTTCTCGCCCAGCAGCGCATGCACCTCGCCCCAGCGCGCGGTGAAGTGGGCGTCGGTCAGCGCCGCGAAGCCGTCGAAAGACTTGCGGATGCCGGTGAGTTCCAGCGCATTGGGCATGGCGGTCTTCCTGCTGGGCCTACTTCTGCGTGACCACGCCCTTGACGAACCAGTCCATCTTCCAGAGGTCGGCATCGGACAGCACTGCGCCCTTGGCGACACGCTCCTTGCCGTCGCGGTCGGCGAGCGGGCCGGCGTAGATCTGCTTGCCCTTCATGATCGCATCGCGCTCGGCGGTGATGAGAGCGGCCTTGTCCTTGGGCACTGCCGGGCCGAAGCCGGCGATGTCGGTGCCGCCGTCCTTCATCTCGATGAAGGCACCGTAGGGTTCGGGCTTCCAGTTGCCGGCCATGATCTTCTTGAGCTCCGGCGTGAGGAAGCGGTCCCACACCCACACCGACGAGCACAGCGTGGCCTTGGGCGCGAACTGGCGCAGGTCGCGGTGGTGGCCGGTGCCGTACACGCCGCGCTCCTGCGCCACGATCTGCGGCGTGGGGCTGTCGACGTGCTGGCCGATCACGTCGGCGCCCTGGTCGATCAGCGCGGCGGCGGCGGCGCGTTCTTTCACCGGGTCGTTCCAGGCGCCGGTGTAGATCACGTTGACGGTGGCGTTCGGGTTCATCTTCTGCGCGCCCAGCGCAAAGGCGTTGATGGTCCAGTTCACCACGCCGAAGGGGTTGGCCGCGACGAAGCCGAGCTTGCCGGTCTTCGAAGCCGCGCCGGCGGCCATGCCGCAGAGGTACTGGCTCTCGTAGGTGCGGCCGTAGAACGATTCGAGGTTGCTGCCGTTGGTGGTGCCCGAGCCGTTGAGGAACGCTACGTTGGGGTACTTGGCGGCCAGGTCCTTGAAGCTGTCGGAGTATCCGAAGGCGGTGCCGATCACGATGTTGGCGCCGCGCTGGATGAACTTCTCCGCGGCGGGCTTGATGGCCGATGCGTCTTCGGGAACGTTCTCGACGAACTGGATCTTCTGGCCGATTTCCTTTTCGATCTTCACGCGGGCTTCGTCGAAGGCCTGCGTCCAGCCGCCGTCGTTCTTGGGGCCGAAGTAGAGCATCGCGATCTTCGGCTTGTCCTTGAGCGTGAAGCCGTCGGCCGCAGCGGCGGGCAGCGTGGTGAAGAGCGCGCCGCCGGCTGCGAGGGTCATGGCAAGCCCGAGGACGGGGCCGTGGGAGAAAGTGCGCAGCATGAAGCAACCTTTCGTGAGGAGCATGGGAAGAGAGAAGGGGAGGAAGAAGGCTGCGTGCGGCTACATCATGAAGTTGATGCGGAACACGTTGCCTTCGGGGTCGAGCAGCACCGACTGGTACCAGTTGTAGTAAGTGACGTAAGGCGCCTTCACCAGCGTGGCGCCGGCCTCCAGCGCGACGGGCACCATGCGGTCGACGTCGGCCTGGCTGTCGACGTCGATGTTCAGCAGGAACTTGACGCCGCGCGTGTCGGAGAACTCGCTCAGGTGCAGCAGCTCATAGGCGTCGAGCGCGTTGAAGCCGAGGCTCGATTTGCCGGTGTCGAGGCCGCGGAAGATGGGGGAGCGGATGGCTTCTATCTCTTGGAAGCCGAACACGCGCTGGTAGAAGTCGCTTAGCGCGACCACGTCTTTGGCGAAGACGTTGACGTAGGAGAGGTGGGCCATGTTGCTTATTGCACGGTTGCTGGGGTTCTTGTTCGGGGCGCGTGCACAGGCCATCGGGTACTCCCCTCCGCGAATGTCCCCCGGCCTGCGGCCTCCTCCTTTATTTCGCTGCGGGGAGCACCCGACGCCCTGCGCACAGGGCACGCTGCTGGTGCTCGGCTGATCACCAACTGCTCTGCGTAACGCTCACGACGGCGGGGTGCCTTGCGCAGCGAATGCGAAGGGACTTCCCCAATCCTGAGACGGTGTCCAGGCACCAAGATTGACGTTGTGGAAGTCAACCTATACGGAAAGGGGAAGTCATGACGGAGATTACACAAGCCTCGATCGCCCGGGTAGGGGTTGATCTGTCCAAGCGTGTTTACCAGGTGCATGCGGTGGATCGAGCGGGCACGCGAGTACTGGCCAAAGCGATGTCGCCAGATCGCTTCTTCGCGTGGTGCGCCAGCTTGCTTGCGGGCTGCATGGTGGCAATGGAGGCGTGCGGCGGTGCGCATCACACGGCCCGCAGGCTGAGACTGCTGGGGCTGGATGCCCGGCTCATCGCGTGCCATCTGGTCACGCCATACCGCATGGCCGGCAAGAGCGGCAAGAACGACGCCAACGACGCTGCCGCGATCTGCGAGGCCGCCAGCCGACCGCACATGCGCTTCGTTGCGGTCAAGAGCGCCGAGCAGCAGGCTCACCTGGTGGTGCACCGGTTGCGTGAAGGCTACAAGAAGGAGCGCACCGCCTGCATCAACCAGATCCGTGGCTTGCTCACCGAGTTCGGCTTGGTATTTGCGCAGAGCCCCGAGAAGCTGCGTGCAGTTCTGCCCCAAGTCCTGGAGGATGCGAGCAACGAGCTGCCCGGCATCGTGCGCCTGGCTCTGCAGCGCGCACATGAGCACTGGATCGCGCTGGACAAAGAACTGCAGTGGTGTGACGAGCGCATCGCCGCGCACGTGCAAAAGGACGACAACGCCCGGAAAGCAGCAACGTTGATCGGCATCGGGCCGATCACTGCCAGTGCGTTGGTGGCCAGCGTGGGTGACTTCAAGCAGTTCGACAACGCGCACCAGTTCGGCGCCTGGTTGGGGCTGACGCCCAGTCAGCATTCCAGCGGCGGCAAGGCCAATCTGGGACGCATCACCAAACGCGGTGACGAGTACTTGCGAACCTTGCTGATCCAGGGCGCCAAGTCGGCCGTGTTCAGCGCGGCCAAACGCAGCGACCCGATCAGCCGATGGTTGCTGGCGCTCACGGCGCGCTCGGGCTGGCAGAAGGCCGCCGTCGCACTGGCCAACAAGAACGCGCGCATCCTGTGGGCCATGCTCACGCGCGGAACCGCGTTCGATGCGCACCATGTGCCACAGTTGCCCACTGCGCGACAAGCACCAGACAAAGCCGTGGCGGTGCCCGCGATGTAGCCATTTACTCATTCGCTCTTTCCAGTTGTTCAACCAGGACGTACGCATCGAAGATGCTCCACAGGTCAGACCGGCAGCAGGGGAACTCGTTTTATTTCGTGTGGCACTTGACCACGTGCGGCGAATGGAGTCCTGCTGAGCGGCTCGTATCTGGGGCCTCGGCCATAAGCCGACACAAGCCCGTCTGTAGATGTGCAGTCTGTCCATTCGTGGTGACCTCTTCTCTCACCGTGCGCTTGCTTTGAACGACGACGAAGACCGATTGTCAGGAACAGAAAAACCCATGAACAGTTGTTGACGTGGCGGGAAGTCCCTGTAGAAATAAAGGAGGAGCCCGAAGGGCGGGGGACATTCGCGGAGCAAGGTACCCCGTCGGCGTGAGCGCGCCCCGAAGAACAGCGGTAAGTCATCTCAGGCCACCGCCTTGGTACCGCCAAAGGTCGTCTGCTTGACGAACTTCGAGGTCAGGTGATCGCCCGAGGAAATAGGCGCGTACTTGGCGACCTCGCCCGGTGCGAGACAGCTCGGCAGGCACTCGACCATCGCGTCGTAGTTCGGCTGATGGAAAAACACCAGCGACTGGCGGCGGTTGGTGCTCGCCACTTCGAACGGCGGGTTGATCACGCGGTGCAGCGTGGACACCCACTGGTCGTTGGTCCACTGCATCATCAGGTCGGCGATGTTGACGACCAGCCCGCCCTCGACTTGCGGCACGTCGACCCACTGGCCTGCCTTGTTGAACACCTGCAAGCCCTTGTCGTCGGGCAGCACGATGGTGAGGCTGCCGTAGTCGCTGTGCGCGCCCGCGCGCAACTGCCCCGGCAGCGGCTGCTCGCGCTGCGGCGGATAGCTCAGCACGCGGAACATGCTGATGTGCTCGTCGATCTTGTCGTCGAAGAAAGTCTCCGGCAGCGAAAGGCCGAGCGCGAAGATGCGCATCAGCGAGCGCGAGAGATCGCTCATGGCCTCGAAGTAGCTTTCGTAGGCTTCACGGAAACCGTCGATGGGCGGCCAGCTGTTGGGCTCGAAGTGCGGGCCGGCGGCGGGGCCACGGTGGTAGTCGTCGTCGGGCACGTTCGACGGGCCGATGGAGAACGACTCCTTCAGGTCGCCGGGTGCCGCCTCTTCGAGGCTGTACGACAGCCCCTCTTCGCCGACCGCGCTGTAGCCGCGCACCGCGTCTTCGCGCGGCCGGTCGACCTTGCGCTTCTCGGCCAGCGGCATGTCGAAGAACTTGCGCGAGAGCGACGACACGCGCTCTATCAGCCCGGGCGAGATGCCGTGGTTGGTGATGACGAGAAAGCCGATGCTTCGGCAGGCTTCGTCGACTTTTCTCGCAACCGCTGACTTGCCTTCGGCGGTGCCGTTGAAGTAAGGCGCGAGATCGATGATGGGAACGGACAGCAGGGTCATGGCGGCTTCCTCATTCAGTCAGTCATGCGTTCGTGCATGCGTTGGCATGCCTTTCGCCATGCAACGTCTGTGCCAGTTGGACCAAATGGACAAATCGCATTCGCCGCGTCAGCATGGTGCGCAACAGCGGCCTGTGGCGCCGGTTGCGACGCAATGCGATGCACAGTGGCCTTACAGTGGTGCGCCGTTTGAAAATCGATGAACGTGAAGAGAAGAGCGAGGGAAGATGCCTAAGACCAAGGCGCTGGCCGCAGCCAGCAGCAGTACCGACAAACCGGCGCGCAAGCGTGCCAAGCCGGCCGTGCGCAGTGCGTCGGCCGTGAACCGGCGGCTGCGCCAGATAGAGGACAAGCGCAGCGCGATCCTCGGCGCGGCGCTGGGGCTGTTCTCGCGCTTCGGCCTGCATGGCACGTCGATCGACCAGGTGGCGGCACGCGCCGATGTGTCGAAGAGCAACCTGCTCTATTACTTCGCGAACAAGGAGGAGCTGTACGTCAACGTGCTGCGCGACCTGCTCGCCCTGTGGCTCGAACCGCTGCGCGGCTTCAGCGCAGAGCAGGACCCGGCGGAGGCGATTGGCGGGTACATCCGCCGCAAGCTGGTGGTGTCGCGCGACCGGCCCGATGCGTCGCGGCTGTTCTGCCTTGAAATGATCCAGGGCGCGCCGCTGCTGCGCGACGAACTGGACCGCGAGCTGCGCAAGCTGGTGGAGAAGAAGTCGGAAGTGATCCGCGCCTGGGTCGAGGCCGGCAAGCTGGCGCCGGTCGATCCGCATCACCTGATCTTCGCGCTGTGGGCGGTGACGCAGCACTATGCGGATTTCGGCGTGCAGGTGCAGGCGCTGACGGGGCACACGCTGGAAGATGCGGCGTTCTTCGAAGAGACGGTGGAGAACGTTCAGCGCATAGTGCTGCAGGGCATTGCGCCGCGCTGAGTCTTGCCTTGCTCCCTCCCCCTCTGGGGGAGGGTTGGGGTGGGGGCAAGCAGCTTGTCCATCGAGCGCTCTGCCTGCCCCCATCCCAGCGTTCCCCCAAAGGGGGAAGGAGCAATTCAGTGCTGCGGCGGCGCCGCGATTTCGTGATAGCGCCGGTCGAAGTAGATCAAGCCCTGCGGCGCACCACCGATCGCAATCGCCACCGCCTCGCAGAACAGCACGTCGTGCGTGCCTGCACTCGTCGCGTGCACCACGCGGCAGTCGAAGGACACGGCTGCATCGTCGAGCATCGGCGAGCCGGTGGTCTTGCGGCTCCAGCGGCCGGCGGCGAAGCGTTCGTCCATCGGCGTCCTGCCGCCGAACAACGCAGACAGCGACTGGTGGCCGGCGGCCAGCACGTTCACGCACAGCACGCCGTTGGCCTTGAACGCCGGGTACACGGAAGCGGACCGGTTCAGGCACACCAGCAGTGTCGGCGGCTCGTCGGTCACGCTGCACACAGCCGATGCGGTGAAGCCGGCGCGGCCTGCCGGGCCGTCGGTGGTGATGATGTTCACCGCCGCGCCCAGCCGCGCCATCGCGTTGCGGTAGTCGGCCTTCTGCAAGCCCGGAGGCAGGCTGGCGGGGTTCGATGACGAAGAGGCGTGGGAGGCCATGGCATTCAACATGGAGAGTGACTCCTTCAGGCCAGCACGCAGGCTTCGTCGAAGGGCAGCCGCGGCAGGCGGCCGAACACCTTCGACGCATCGCCGTGGCCGAGGTTGATGAGGAAATTGACGGTCCAGTCGGTGCCCTCGAAAAAAGCCGCATCGACTTTCGCCTTGTCGAAGCCCGACATCGGGCCGGCGTCCAGGCCCACCGCGCGCGCGGCCAGCAGGAGGTAGCCGGCCTGCAGGCTCGCGTTGCGGAAGGCCGTTTCGTGCGCGGCCTCGGGGCTGCCCGTGAACCAGCTGCGCGCGTCGGCATGCGGGAACAGCGTGGGCAGCTTGTCGTAGAACTTGCGGTCCCACGCGGCGATGACGGTGACGGGTGCGCTCATGGTCTTGTCAAGGTTGCCCTTCGACAGTGCGGGCGCGAGGCGCTGCTTGCCTTCGGGCGTTCGCACGAACACGAAGCGCGCGGGGGAGCAGTTGGCAGAGGTCGGGCCCAGGCTCGCGAGCGAATAGATCTGCTGCAGTTGCGCGTCGGTAACGGGCTCGTCGGTCCAGCCGTTGTGGCTGCGTGCGGCGGTGAACAGCAGCGACAGCGCTGCGTCGTCGAGTGTGGATGCAAGTGTGGTCATGCTGGAACTGCAGGTGCGGTGACCCGCGAAAGAAAGTCGAGCAGGCTGCGGTTGAAGGCTGGGGCCTCGGTCACGCTATGGGCGTGGCCGCCATGCGGCATGAAGTCGAGCGTGACGTCGCCCAGGCCATCGGCCAGGCGCTGGGAGCAGGTCCAGGGCACGAGTGCGTCGTCCTTGGCCGCGGCCACCAATGCGGGAGCGGCGATGTCGCCCAGGCGTGCATCGATGTCGAAGGCGCGCAAGGCGGCGATGCGCGCGCGCATGTTGGCCTCCCCGGGAAAATGGGCGAAGGCGTGATCGACTTCGTCGGCCACGCGCTGTGCGTGTTCGGCGGCCCAGGCTGCGGGGTAGAGAAAGATCGGCTGTGCTTCCACGTAGGCGCGCGGGCCGCATGCGCCGAGCAGCGCGAGCCGTGCATCGAAGCAGCGCGCCGAATGCGGGTTGGGCTTCGACCATGCGTTGATGAGAACGAGGCTCGCAATGCGCGAGGGTGCATCCAGCGCGAGCTGCAAGCCCACGAGGCCGCCGAGCGCATGGCCCGCGAAGTGGCACCGCGAAGTGTTCGTGGCGTCGAGGATCTCCAGCACGTCCTGCGCCATGTCCTCGATGGCATAGGCAGCGGGCAACGTGCCGGGGCTGCGGCCCGTGCCGCGCTGGTCGTAGGCAATGACCCGGTGCCCGGCTGCGATCAGCGCGCCGAGCTGCGGTTGCCAGAAACCGGCCGAGCCACCGAGGCCCGACGACAGCAGCACGGTGGCGGGTGCGTCGGACGGCCCGTGCACCTCGTAGTGCAGCGAACGCATGCGGCGCCTCAGGCCTTGTTGCCGATGTGCGCGATCGAGGCGATCTCGATCAGCGCATCGGGCTTCACCAGGCCGCACTGGATGCAGTACCGCGCGGGCTTGGTGCCGGGAAAGAACTCGGCGTACACCGCGTTGATCTTTGCGTAGTCGGCCCAGTCCTTGAGCATGATCTGGTTGAAGGTCACGTCGTCCATGGTGCCGCCAGCGGCCTCGACCACGCCCTTGATGATGGTGAGCACATGCCTTGCCTGCGCGCTCGCGTCGCCGACGTGCACCACGTTGTTGTCCTTGTCGAAGGGCAGCGTGCCCGACACGTAGAGCACGCCGTCGGCGAGCGTGCCGGGAACATAGGGGGCGAGCGGCACGCCGGTGCCGGGAGGGATGATGGCTTGCTTGGGCATTGGGGAACTCCTTGAAGGTGAATCAGGCGATGGCCGCTTCGGCCGCTGCGGGTTGGGAAACGGCTTGCGGCGCGAAGGTGGCGCAGAACTGGTCCACGCTGGAGACCCACCCGAAGAAGGTCTCGACGTTGTAGACCGATGCCTTCTGGATCGCCGGGCCGCCGAGTTCGTGCGTGGCGTCTTCCAGCATCACGGCGAAGTACTCGAGGTGGAAAGCGTCTCGCAGCGTCGACTCCACGCACACGTTGGTCGCGATGCCGGTGAAGGCCAGGTGCCGGATGCCGCGTGCGCGCAAGGTGCTGTCGAGCGTGCTGTTGAAGAAGCCGCTGTAGCGCGTCTTGGGCACGACGATGTCGCCGGGCAGAGGCTTCATCTGGTCGATGAGTTCGTAGTCCCAGCCGCCCTTGGCGAGGAACTTGCCCTGCAGCTCGGGCCTGGCGCGCATGGTCTTGAGCGCGTTCGACTTGTGCCAGTTGGGCGAGCCGGGGCCGCCGGCTTCCACGTATGCGGCGTCCCAGCCGTTCTGCAGGAACACGACCAGCATGCCGGCCGCGCGCGCCGCGGCAATGGCGCGCACGATGTTGGCGATGGTGCCCTGCGCGCCGGAGATGTCGAAGCCGGCCGAGTCGACATAACCGCCGATCGACGCATAGGCGTTCTGCATGTCGACGACGATGAGCGCCGAATCGCTGGCGTGCATCGCAAGCGGCTCGGGGCGTGCCGGCAGCACCAGCGGTGCGGGTGTGCCGGGCAGGCGGGGTGCGCCGACGGGCGTGGTCGAGGTGAGGGTGGTGTTGCGTGCGGGTGCGGTCACGTTGGTGCTCCTGTTCAGGCCGCGAGGCGCTCGGGCTCGACCTGCGAGGGCACGGGGCTCTGCACGTGCGCGCGGCTCTTCATGAGCGGCTGGATGCGCTCGCCGAAGGCTTCCACGCCTTGCACGAAGTCGTCGAAGGTCAGCAGCACGCCTTCGGTGCCGGGCACCTCGGCCACTTCGTCGAGCATGCGCGCCACGCTTGCGTACGAACCCACCAGCGTGCCCATGTTGATGTTCACGGCCGAGGTCGGGTCGGCCATCTGGCGCACGTTGGTGTCGGCGCCCGACTTGGTGTCGGCCGCGCCCTGCTGGCCCAGCCATGCAATTGCTTCGTGGTCGGCGCCGGCCTTGTAGTGCTCCCACTTGGCGCGCGCAGCTTCGTCGGTCTCGTCGGCAATCACCATCATCAGCACGTAGGTGGTGACGTGGCGGCCGGTCTTCGCGGTGGCCTCGATGAGCTTCTGGGCCGCGGGCGCGAAGGCCTTGGGCGTGTTCACGCCCTTGCCGAAGCAGAAGTTGTAGTCGGCGTACCTGGCGGAGAACTCCATGCCCGCGTCGCTCTGGCCGGCGCAGATCACCTTCATGTCGGCCTGCGGCTGCGGGCTCATGCGGCAGTCGTCCATCTTGAAATGCTCGCCCTTGAAGTCCGACTGGCCGGTGCCCCAGAGGTCGCGCAGCACCTGGATGTATTCGCTGAGGTACTGGTAGCGCGTGCCGAAGAACTGGTCGCCGGGCCACATGCCCATCTGCGAGTACTCGGGCCGCTGCCAGCCGGTGACGAGGTTCAGGCCGAAGCGACCGTTGGAGATGGAGTCGATGGTCGACGACATGCGCGCGACGATGGCCGGCGGCATGACCAGCGATGCTGCCGTAGCAAACAGCTTGATCTTGCTGGTGACGGCCGCGAGGCCGGCCATGAGCGTGAACGACTCCAGGTTGTGGTCCCAGAACTCCGTCTTGCCGCCGAAGCCGCGCAGCTTGATCATGGACAGCGCGAAGTCGACGCCGTAGCGCTCGGCCTTCAGCGTGATCTGCTTGTTGAGCTCGAAGCTGGGCTTGTACTGGGGGGCGTTTTCGGAAAGCAGCCAGCCGTTGTTGCCGATGGGAATGAAGATGCCGACGTTCATGGAAGGACTCCTGTTGCGTGATTGCGCAGCTCCTTGCATGCGGCGTGCCAGCTGGATAAGTTGTTATTAATCAATGGCTTGGGAGAATTCTTCGTCTTGTGTTTGACCATTTGGTCCAAAACGGAGCAGGCGATTCGCCAGGATTGCGGCACCGCGGTGCGGCCCGTGCCAAAGCGGTGCAGTCCCCTCGTCACCGACGGCGCGGCAGAATCACGCCATGCCCAAGACTCCACTCCGCGCCGCCGCGGCCATCGGCGGCACTGCCGACGACGTCGAAGCGGCCTTCTACGAAGCGCTGCAACGCGGCGACATCGATGCGCTGATGGCCTGCTGGGCCGACGAGGACGAGGTGTTCTGCGTGCACCCCGGCGGCCCGCGGCTGGTGGGCGCGGCCGCGATCCGCGCCGCCTTCGAGCAGATGTTCGGCAACGGCGCCATCCATGCCACGCCCGCGCGGGTGCGCAAGATCGAATCGCTCGCCAGCGCCGTGCACAACGTGCTGGAGCGCATCGAGGTGCTCACGGCCGAGGGCCCGCGACACGCCTTCGTGCTGGCCACCAACGTCTATCACAAGACCGCGCAGGGCTGGCGGCTGGTGGCGCACCATGCGAGCCCCGGCAGCGCGCGCGAACCCGACGACGCCAACGATCCGCCCCAGACCCTGCATTGATAGATGCCGTCCTTCGTTCCTTCCGCGCCTTCCTCTTCTTCTTCAGGCCCCTCGCCCTTCACGGCCATGGGCTACATGGCGCCGCGCTGGCTGCCCGGCGGCAACCTGCAGACGATCTGGCCCGCGCTCTATGCACGTCGCTTCGACGGGCCGGCGCCGGTCTACCGGCGTGAGCGCTGGCAGACGCCCGACGGCGACTTCATCGACGTCGACTTCGTCGATGCGCCCCGGCAGCAGGCGCCGCTGCTGGTGCTGTTCCACGGCCTGGAGGGTTCATCGCGCAGCCATTACGCCGAAGCCTTTGCCGCATTCGCCGCATCGCAGGGCATGGCCTTCGCGGTGCCGCATTTCCGCGGCTGCAGCGGCGAGCTGAACCTGGCGCCACGCGCTTATCACTCGGGCGACTTCGAGGAGATCGGCTGGATCCTCACGCGCATGCGCGAACAGCATGCGGGCAAGTGCGGCGGCCCGGTGCTGGCCGCGGGCGTGTCGCTCGGCGGCAATGCGCTCATGCGATGGGCTTCGGAGGCCGGTGAAACGGCTGGCGGCGTGGTGAACGCGGTGGCCTCGGTGTGCGCGCCGCTCGACCTCGCGGCGGGTGGCGAAGCCATCGGCCGGGGCTTCAACAAGCTGGTCTACACGCGCATGTTCCTCGCGACCATGAAGCCCAAGGCCATGGCCAAGCTGGCGCAGTTCCCGGGCCTGTTCGACCGCGACCGCCTGCTGGCCGCGCGCGACCTCTACACCTTCGACGACATCTTCACCGCGCCCCTGCACGGCTTTCGCGACGCCGACGACTACTGGGCCCGGGGCTCGGCCAAGCCGCACCTGGCATCGATCCGCGTGCCCGCGCTGGTGGTGAACGCGCGCAACGACCCGTTCATTCCCGCCAGCAGCCTGCCGCTGCCCGGCGAGGTGGGTGCGCACGTCACGCTGTGGCAGCCCGCGCATGGCGGCCACGTGGGCTTTCCCATGGGGCTGCCGCCGGGGCATGTGCGCGGCATGCCCGAGCGCGTAGGCGGCTGGCTGGCCCGCCACGCCTGACGGCGAGCAAAATAGCTTTATGGATGACATCGTCAAACAGGCACTCGCCAAATGGCCCAACGTGCCTCACTGCTACGGCTGGCTCGGTCTGGACGCTCGCGGCAACTGGTACATGCGCGACGACCGCACGCAGGCCCAAGGCCCCTTTCCCTTGGCGAAGGGGTCGATGCTCAGGCACGACAAGCTGATCGAATTCATTCACCGCAACTACGAGCACGACGACGAGGGGCAGTGGTTCTTCCAGAACGGGCCGCAGCGCGTGTACGTGGAACTGGAGGCGGCGCCGCTGGTGTGGCGCGTGGCCGAGCAGGGCGACGGCTTCACGGTCACCGCGCACACCGGGCAGCCCGCCGAGGTGACTGGATGCCTCCTCGACGAGGACGGCAGGCTCTACCTCTCTTCGCCGATCGGGCTGGGGCTGGTGCACACGCAGGACGTCGGCATCGCGGCGGAGGCCATCGAACGCGGTCTCTGGACGCCGGAGGAAGTGCGTGCCGGGCAACTGCCCGGCCGCTTCAGGCACGTGTTGAGCCCGGCGCAACACCACGCCGAAGCCGCTGCTGCAGCAGAGACCGCACGCCCATGAAAAAAGCCGGCGCTGGGCCGGCTTCGTTCTCGAGACTAGGGTAAACGCCTAGTTGGCGGCGGGAGCGCTTGCCGCGGGTGCAGGGGCTGCTGCCGCTGCGGGGGCCGCAGGGGCTGCGGGTGCAGCGCCGGCTGCAGATGCTGCGGGAGCCGCTCCAGCAGCGCCTTCGGCGGCGGGTGCATCGGCGGAGGCGGCCGGGGCCGGGCGATCGGGCACCGGGAACTTGGCGCCGCCTGCATTGGCCATGTAGACCACGGCACGGCCCACTTCGAGGTCTTCGAAGTCGCCGCCGCCCTGGGCGGGCATGGCGCCCTTGCCCTTCAATGCATGTTCGAGAAGCGTGGCATAGCCCTGGCCGATGCGCGGGCCCCAGGCTGCGGCATCCTGGAAGTGCGGCGCACCGGGAATGCCGGGCGAGCCGTGGCAGGTGGCGCACTGGGCCTTGAAGACGGTCTCGCCGGTGGCCAGCGGACGGTTGGCGTCGCGGATCTCGATGGCGCCGACCTTCTTGAGACGTTCCGCCACTTCGCGGTCGCGCGCTTCCTTGGTCACGCCGTAGAGGGACATGTTGTCACCCTGCGCGGTGCCCGAGGGCTTGTCGCCCGAGACCACGTAGGAGACAAGACCCACGATGATCAGGATCGGGGCAATGAAGGAAAAAAATACCGCGAGAAGCAGCTGCTTCGGGTTCTTGATCGGCCCGGTGTGGGCTTCTTCTGTGGCCTGGTAATGCGGGTCTGCGCTCATTGGCGTCCTCAATATCGGGGGCTCGTCGGGGGGCTTTTCCTAACCAACCAGCGATTATAGAGAGACCCCTTGCCCAAGCGGGCAAGGGACCTACCCTTAGCGGACGCCGAAGTTTCTCAACGCATCAGCCCTTGCTGCCGTCGCGCGTGGCCCAGCCGCCGCCCAGCGTCTTGTACAGCGTGACCTGGTTCTGCAGCTGCAGCAGCTGCGTGGTCACGGCCGACTGCTGCGCCGTGAACAGCGAGCGCTGCGCGTCGAGCAGGTCGAGCGCGCTGGCGATGCCGTTGCGGTAGCGCAGGTCGGACAGCTTGAAGCGCACCGCCTCCGCATCGGCTTGCGCACGCTGCGCGCGCACCTGCTCGCCCAGCGTGGCGCGGCCCGCGAGCGCATCGGCCACTTCGCGGAACGCCGTCTGGATCGACTTCTCGTATTGCGCCACCGCAATCTCGCGCCCGGCCTTGGCCGACTCGAGGGTCGCGCGGTTGCTGCCTGCATTGAAGATCGGCAGCGTCACCGTCGGCGCGAACGACCAGGCCTTGGAGCCGCGGTCGAACAGGCCCGAGAACTCGGTGCTCGCGGTGCCGATGGAGCTGGTCAGCGACACGCGCGGGAAGAAGTTCGCGCGCGCCGCGCCGATGTTGGCGTTGGCCGCGATCAGCTGCTGCTCCGCCGCGCGGATGTCCGGGCGCTCGGCCAGCAGGTCGGAGGGCAGGCCGGCCGGCACGTCGGGCATCGGCTTGATGCCGGCGAGGCCCTTGGCGCCACCCGCCGTGGCGTCGGCGGGCACCGGCGCGCCCAGCAGCAGGGCGAGGGCGTTCTCGTCCTCCGCGCGGGTGCGCAGTTGCTGCGCATAGGCAGCGCGCGCGCTTTCGAGCTGGCCGTTCGAAGCCTGGAAATCGAGCTCGGACGACACGCCGTTGTCGAAGCGCAGCTTCGTGAGGCGCACCGACTCTTCGCGCGTGACCAGGGTCTGGCGCGTGATCTCGAGCAGCTCGTCGTCGGCCAGCAGCGTGAGCCAGCCGTTCGCGACCGACGCGATCAGGCTGATCTGCACCGCCTTGCGCGTTTCGTCGGTGGCCAGGTACTGCGCCAGGGCCTGGTCCTTCAGCGCGCGGATGCGGCCGAAGAAGTCCAGCTCCCAGGCCGTGAAGCCGAAGTTGACGCTGTACTGCGAGGCCACGCTGCCCGCGCCGGGCTCGATGCCCTGGTACGGGTTGGGACCCGAGCGCGAGCCCGAGCCCGTCAGGCCCAGCGCCGGGAACAGCGCCGAGCGCTGGATCTGGAACTGCGCGCGCGCCTGCTCGATGTTGAGCACCGACACACGCAGGTCGCGGTTGTTCGACAGCGCCGTCTGGATCAGGCCCGCCAGGCGCGGGTCGGTGAAGAAGTCCTGCCAGGCCAGGTTGGCCGCGGCCTGTCCGGCCGGCTGCGCCGGGTCACCCGGGAAGGTGGTCGGCACCGGCGCGGCAGGGCGCTCGTAGGTCGGGATCAGCGAGCAGCCGGCCAGCAGCATCGCGGCGGCCAGGGCGGTAGGAATCAGTTTCTTAGTCATGCTTGGGTTCCTCTTCGATGCCGGCGGCCGCGGCGTGCCGCTTGTCGGCCTCGCGTTGTCGTGCGCTGCCCTTGAACAGCGTGCGCACCACCACGAAGAAGATAGGTACGAAGAACACCGCCAGGGCAGTGCCGGTGATCATCCCGCCGATCACGCCGGTGCCGATGGCACGCTGGCTGGCCGAGCCCGCGCCCGAGGCGAGGAACAGCGGCAGCACGCCCAGCCCGAAGGCCAGCGACGTCATGATGATCGGGCGGAACCGCAGGTGGGCCGCGGTGAGGGCCGCTTCCACGACACCCTTGCCTTGTGCCTGCAGGTCCTTCGCGAACTCGATGATCAGAATCGCGTTCTTCGCGGACAGCCCGATGATGGTGATCAGGCCCACCTGGAAGTACACGTCGTTCGAATACGAGCGCAGCATGGTCGCCAGCAGCACCCCGATCACGCCCAGCGGCACCACCAGGATCACCGCCAGCGGAATCGTCCAGCTCTCGTACAGCGCTGCCAGGCAGAGGAACACCGCCAGGATCGCGAAGCCGTAAAGAATGATCGACTGCGAGCCCGCGAGCTTTTCTTCACGCGACTGGCCGGTCCATTCGAAGCCGAAGCCTGCCGGCAGTTGCGCGGCGAGCTTTTCCATCTCGGCCATCGCGGCGCCCGTGCTGAAGCCGGGTGCCGCGTCGCCGCTGATCCGGATCGCGGGGTAGCCGTTGTAGCGCACCGTCTGCGTGGCGCCCTTGACCCACTTGGTGGTCGCGAAAGCCGCGAGCGGCACCGGCAGGCCCTGGCTGTTGCTGGCGTTCAGCTTCAGCAGGTCGTCGGGCTGCATGCGGGCCGGCGCATCGGCCTGCACCACCACGCGCTGCAGGCGGCCGCGGTTCGGGAAGTCGTTCACGTAGCTGGAGCCCAGCGCGGTCGACAGCGTCGAGTTGATCGAGTCGAAGGTCACGCCCAGGGCGTTGGCCTTGTCGCGGTCGATGTCGATCTGCAGCTGCGGCGCGTCTTCCAGGCCGTCAGGGCGAACCTGCGCCAGGATCTTGCTCTGCCCCGCCATGCCCAGCAACTGGTTGCGTGCGTTCACCAGCGCCTCGTGGCCCGCGCCCGAGCGGTCCTGCAGGCGGAAGCTGAAGCCGGTGGCATTGCCCAGTTCGGGAATGGGCGGCGGGCTCAGCGGGTAGATGAAGGCGTCGCGGATGCCCGACAGCGCACCGAAGGCACGCCCGGCCAGCGCGCTGGCGGAGTGGGCCGGATCCTTGCGTTCGTCCCAGTCCTTCAGCGTCACGAAGGCGAGGCCGGCGTTCTGGCCCTGGCCGGAGAAGCTGAAGCCCATCACGCCCACCATGCTCTGCACTTCGGGCTGCTTCAGGATGAAGCCTTCGACCTGCTGCATGACCGACAACGCGCGCTCTTGCGTGGCGCCCGGCGGCAACTGCACGTTCACGATGATGTTGCCCTGGTCTTCCTGCGGCAGGAACGAGCTCGGCAGGCGCATGTAGGCCACCACCACCGCGCCGATGATCGCCGCGTAGATGATGAGGTAGCGCGCCGCGCGGCGCAGCAGGCGCGAGACCACGCTTTCATAGCCCTTGGCCGTGCGCGTGAACACCCGGTTGAACCAGCCGAAGAAGCCGCGCTTCTCGTGGTGGTGGCCGGCTTCCACCGGCTTGAGCAGCGTGGCGCAAAGCGCGGGCGTGAGCGACAGGGCCATGAAGGCCGAGAACGCGATCGACGCCACCATCACCGCCGAGAACTGCCGGTAGATGTTGCCGGTCGAGCCGGCGAAGAACGCCAGCGGCACGAACACCGAGATCAGCACCACGGTCACGCCGATGATGGCGCCCGAGATCTGCTTCATGGCCTTGCGCGTGGCTTCGAGCGGCGAGAGCCCCTCTTCGCTCATGATGCGCTCGACGTTCTCCACCACCACGATGGCATCGTCCACCACGATGCCGATCACCAGCACCATGCCGAACATGGTCAGCACGTTGATCGAGAAGCCCAGCGCCAGCAGCGTGGCGAAGGTGCCCAGCAGCGCCACCGGCACCACGATGGTCGGGATGATCGTGTAGCGCCAGTTCTGCAGGAAGATGAACATCACCACGAACACCAGCGCCACGGCTTCCAGCAGCGTCTTGACCACTTCGGTGATCGAGATGCTCACGAAGCGCGAGCTGTCGTACGGAATGGCCCACTTCACGCCCTGCGGAAAGTACTTGGACAGCTCGTCCATCTTGGCGCGCACGGCCTTGGCGGTCTGCAGCGCGTTGCCCGTGGGCGTCTGCTGCACGCCCACGCCCACGGCCGGCTGGCCGTTCAGGCGCGCCGACGTGGCATAGGCCTGGCCGCCCAGTTCCACGCGGGCCACGTCCTTCAGCCGCACGGTCGAGCCGTCGGTGTTGGCGCGCAGCACGATTTCCTTGAACTGGTCGACGTTGGCGAGTTGGCCGTTCACCACCACGGTGGCGGCGATGGCCTGGCCCGGCACGTTCGGCAGGTCGCCGATGGTGCCGGAAGCCACCTGGGCGTTCTGCGCCTTGATCGCGTTGTTCACGTCGGCCGGCGACAGGTTGTAGCCCTGCAGCTTGGCCGGGTCGATCCAGATGCGCATCGCGTTTTCGGTGCCGAACAGCTGCGCCTGGCCCACGCCGGGAATGCGCTGCAGTTCAGGAACGATGTTGCGCGAGGCGTAGTCGCCCAGTGCCACCGGGTCGTAGGCGGGGTTGTCGGACGAGAGGATCGTGAACAGCAGGAAGTTGTTGCGCGACTTGTCCACGCGCACGCCTTGCTGCGTCACCGTGGCCGGCAGGCGCGGGGTTGCGCGCGACAGCCGGTTCTGCACGTCCACCTGCGCGAGGTCGGGGTCGGTGCCCTGCTCGAAGCTGATGGTGATGGTGCCGGTGCCGTCGGCTTGCGCCACGGATTCCATGTAGATCAGCCCTGGCGAGCCGTTCATTTCGCGTTCGATCACGGACAGCACGCTGTCCTCGAGCGTCTGGGCCGACGCGCCGGGGTAGGCGGCGTTGATCACGATGGCCGGAGGGGCCACCGGCGGGTACTGCGAGATCGGCAGCTGGGTGATTGCGACGCTGCCCATCACCAGGATGAACAGCGCGATCACCCAGGCAAAGATCGGGCGGTCGATAAAAAATTTGGCCATGCGGGCGCGCTCCTAACTTACTTCTTCTCGGCAGCAGGGGCTGCGGCGGGGGCTGCGCCCGGGGCAGCGGGGGCCGCCGGAGCGGCATTCGGGTCGGGCTTCTTCCAGGGCACCGCCTTCACGGGCGTGCCGGGCGGCATCATCTGCAGCTTCTGGAAGCCGTCGACCATCACCTGTTCGCCGGCCTTCAGGCCGTCGAGCACCACCCACTGGTTGTCCTTGGCGGCGCTGATCTTCACCGTGCGCTGGCTGATCTTGCCGTCGGCGCTCACCACCGAGACGGTGTCGCCCTGCTGGGTGCGGGTCACGGCCTGCTGCGGCAGCGTGATGGCGTTGGTGGCCTGCGCCTGCTCCAGCTTCACGCGCACATACAGGCCCGGCAGCAGTTCGCCCTTGGGGTTGGGCACTTCGGCGCGCAGCGTGATCTGGCCCGTGGTCGCGTCGACCGTGAGGTCGGAGAACAGCAGCTTGCCTTCCAGCGGGTAGTCGCTGCCGTCTTCCAGCACCACGCGGATGCTGGCGGCTTCGCCGCCGCCGGCGCGCTTGTACTGGCCGTCGGCCACGGCACGGCGCAGCTTCAGCACGTCGGTGGCCGACTGCGTGAAATTGACGTACACGGGGTTGATCTGCTGCACCACGGCCAGCTCTGTGGCGTCTCCCTGGCCCACCAGCGCGCCTTCGGTCACGAGGGCACGACCGATGCGCCCGGCGATGGGCGAGGTCACGTCGGCATAGCCGAGGTTGATCTTGGCGGTCTGCACGGCGGCCCGGCCGGCAACCACGTCGGCTTCGGCCGTTTTCTGCGAGGCCACTGCCGTGGCGTATTCCTGCTTGCTCACGGCGTTGGCCTCGACCAGCGGCTTGTAGCGGTCGGCCAGGGCCTTGGCCTGCACGGCATTGGCTTCGGCGCGGGCCAGCGTGGCCTGGGCGTTCTGGGCGGCGGCGACCAGCGGTGCGGGGTCGATGCGGAACAGCAGCTGGCCGGCCTTCACGTCGCTGCCTTCGCGGAATTCGCGCTTCAGCAGGATGCCGGCCGCGCGGGCGCGAACCTGGGCGACGCGGGAGGCTTCGAGGCGGCCCGGCAACTCGGTGACGAGGCCGACATCGGTCGGCGCAGCCACCACCACGCCCACTTCGGGCGCGGGGCGGGCGCCGCCGCCGCCGCCCTGGGCGGCAGGCGCATCGCCCTTGCCACAGCCCGCGAGGACCAGCAGGACAACGGCGGCCACGGTCGCGAGACGCGGCGAAAAGGACGATTGACGCGAGACATGCAGGAGAGGCATGCGATTCCTTTGAAGCGAAGACGGGAGATGGCGCGTTCTCGGGCGAGCCGGAAACCTGTACGGGCAGGCGGGCCATCGGGGAAGCCCGGTAGTTTACATACATTCATGGATGTATAGTGACGGTAGTGCAATGGCCCCACGATCGGGAAAGGGCGTTGCTTTACAAATCAGGAGACTTGGTGGCACGTCGTACGAAGGAAGAAGCAATGGCCACGCGGCATCGGTTGCTCGATGCCGCGGAGCTTTTGTTTCAGGCGCAAGGCGTCTCGCAGACCACGCTGCAGCAGATCGCGCAGCAGGCCGGCGCGACGCGCGGCGCCATCTATTGGCATTTCAAGGACAAGGCAGACCTGTTCAACGCCATGATGGAGCGCGTCATCCTTCCGCTCGAAGCAGGCCCCAGGGCCACCAGCGCCAGCGGCATCGACGATCCGCTGGCCGAGATAGAAGAGGGCATGGTCCACGCGCTGACCCTCATGGCCACCGACCCGCAGGTGCGCCGCGTGTTCGACGTGGCGACCCACAAGGTCGAATACACGCACGACATGGCTTCCGTTCAGCAGCGCCACCTCGACGCCCGCAACGCCTGCGTCGCTGACTTCGAAAAGGCCCTTCGGCTGGCCGCCCGCCGTGCCCGCATCAAGCTGCCCGTACCGGGCGCAATGGCCGCGCAGGGGCTGCATGCGCTCATCAGCGGGCTCATCCAGAACTGGCTGCTCGACCCCGAGGCCTTCGATCTCGTGCCCACCGGCAGGCGCACCTTCAGGGTGTATCTGGCGGGCCTGGGCTTCGGTGCGCTGCTGTCCGGAGCGGCGGTTGCGGACGAAGCCGAAACAGAGGCCGCCTGATAGGCCATAATGTCTGGCTCCGGTGCTTGCCGGACCCCTCTCTCGCTGTATTTCAACGGATAGAATTCGGCCCTCCGAAGGCTGAGATCCAGGTTCGATTCCTGGCGGCGGGACCACATACCAGACCGGAAGCTCCCAAAAGCTTCCGGTTTTTCTTTTTCCCCACCCATGACGGAGTTGACTGATCTGGACGAGGCCAGCCTGGCAGCGCATGCCGCCGAATGGCGGCGGCGCGCGTTGCGCGGCGAGAAAAAGGCGCGCGGCATCGCCCATGCCCTCGAAACCGAACTGCGGCGCCGCTCGGGCGACTCCATCGCGCCGCAGAACACCGACGACCTCGACACCCGCCCGCTGGCGCTGCGGCGGGCGCCGCGGCCGTGGTGGAAGTTCTGGTGAACCTGCGCCCCGGCGCCCGGAGCGCCGCTAGGCCATCATGAAATGCGAGGGCGGGCGCCCCAGCGTCTTGCGGAACATCGTCGAGAACGCGCCCGGGCTGTCGTAGCCCATGTCCAGCGCCACCACCGTCACCGGCTCGCCCGCCGCGAGCCGTGACAGCGCCACCAGCACACAGGCGCGCTGGCGCCATTTGCCAAAGGCCATGCCTGTCTCAAGGCTGAAGCGGCGGTTGAAGGTGCGTTCGCTGACGTTCAGCCGCGCGGCCCACGCCGACGGCGCCGCGTGGATGTCAGGCCGCCTGAGAAATTCCACGCAAAGCCCCGCCAGCGCCTGGTCGCGCGGCAGCGGCACGTGCAGCAGCGGCAAGGCCTCGGCGCGCGCCACCTCGTGCAGCACGAGGCGCATCAGCACACCGTCGCGGCCTTGCCTGTCGTATTCGGCCGGCACCTCGATGGCTTCCATCAGCAACTGGCGCAGCAGCGGCGACACGTTCAGCACCTCGCACTGGTCGCCCTTGCGCGGCACGTCGCGCGGCTCGATGTAGAGGCTGCGCGTGCTCACCCCGAGCATGCGCACCCGGTGCGGCTTGCCGGCCGGAATCCACACGCCGCGCTGCGGCGGCACCACCCAGGCGCCGTCGTCGGTGCCGACTTCCATCACGCCGGTGGCGCCGTACAGCAACTGCGCGCGCCGGTGGCTGTGCGTGTGCAGCATCGTGCCCGGCGGGTAGTCGGTGCCTATGGCCAGCACCGCGCGGGCGATGGCATCCACGGAGTCGAGCGGGACATTGCGCATGGCGTGGTGGCAGAAAAGAAGGTTGGCCGGAACGCAAACATTATTGGCCTACGTGCGCAAGCGCGCCAAGCCATGCAGACCTATCGTAACGGCCTTGTCTCAATGCACAGGAGCGTTTCGTGTCGATCTATCTCATGCTTGCCGGCTTCGGTTGCCTGGCGGGCGTCACCACCGTGCTGTTCGGCTTTGGCGGCGGCTTCGTCGTCGTTCCGTTGCTCTACCGGGCGCTGATCGCGGAGTACGGCGCGGACAGCGCCACCGGCCAGGCCGCCATGCACATCGCCGTGGCCACTTCGACCTGCGTGATGATCGTCAGCGCCATGCTCGCCACGCGGCGGCACCAACGCGCCGGCACGCTCGACTGGGCTCAGGTGCGCCCGCTGCTGCGGCCCATCGGCGCAGGTGCCGTGGTGGGAGCTGCAGCGGCTGTTGCGGCCGATGGCGAGTTCGTGCGCTGGGCCTTCATCGCGTACCTCGGTGCGACCATCCTCGATTGCGTGTTCCGCCCCGGTTTTCTCGCGCACACCGCACCTGCCGTGGCACGCCCGCTGTCGGGGAAGGTCGCGACCTTCGGCAGCTTCGTCATCGGGCTGATTGCCGCGTTCCTCGGCGTGGGCGGCAGCGTCATGACCGTGCCGCTGATGCGCCGCCGGGGCGCCGCCATGACGCATGCCACAGCCATGGCCAACCCGTTGTCGCTGCCTGTTGCGCTGGCCGGCACCGCGACCTACATGGGGCTCGCATGGAACTCGGCCTCGTCGCTGGAAGGGTGGCACATCGGCTACGTCGACATGCCCGCGTTCGCCGCGCTGGTGGCGGGTTCGCTGGTTGGCGTGCGCGCGGCCGCGCCGCTGATCGGCCGCATTCCGGACCGCATCCACACCTGGGTCTACCTGGGCCTGCTGGTAGCGGTGCTGGCGGGCATGGTGCTGCGCTGAGCGTGCGGGTCAAAGCGTGCATGTCAGCCGAAGCCGATGCTTCGCGCCAAAGGCTTGCGGCGGCCCGCCGAGCCATGACACCATGGCCGCATGCCATACCAACTTCATTACTGGCCCACCATCCAGGGCCGCGGTGAATTCGTGCGGCTCGCGCTCGAGGCGGCCGGTGCCGATTACGTCGACGTGGCGCGGCTGCCCGAATCGAAAGGCGGTGGGGAGTCCGCGCTGGGCCGCCTCCTCGGCGATGCGGGCAACGCGCGCCCCGCGTTCGCGCCGCCGTTCCTTGTCGACGGCGACATCGTGGTCGGCCAGACCGCTGCGATCCTGCTGTACCTCGGGCCACGGCTGGGCCTGTCGGGCGTGGGCGAGTCCGACGGGCTGTGGACGCACCAGCTGCAGCTCACCATCGCCGACGCGGTGGCAGAGGCGCACGACACGCACCATCCCATATCGACCGGCGCCTACTACGAAGACCAGCGCGACGCCGCCACGCAGCGCGCAAAGGCCTTTCGCGAAGAGCGCATCCCGAAGTTCCTCAACTGGTTCGAACAGGTGCTGCAGCGCAACCCCTCAGGCAGCCTGCACCTGGTCGGCGACACGCTGACCTACGCAGACCTGTCGCTGTTCCAGCTGGTGGATGGACTGCGCTATGCGTTCCCAAAGGCAACGGCGCGCGCGCTGGATGCAACGCCGGCGGTCGAGAAGCTGCACGGCAACGTCAAGCGCCGCCAGCGGGTGCACGACTACCTGCAGAGTCCGCGGCGTATAGCGTTCAATGAAGACGGGATCTTCAGGCGGTATGCGGAACTGGACGGCTGACAGCCGACGCGTCGGCTATTGATCTTCCGCGCCATTGCGAATGCACAGCGCCAATTCATACAAGGTATTGCGCGGCGCACCACTGATTTCCGCGGCCAGCTTCACCGCCGTCTTCACCGGCAGTTCCGCCAGCAACAGCCGCAGGACCCGCTCGCCCTCGGCGCCGCCGTCGCCGCTTACCGCCACCGGATGCAGCACCAGCGCGAACTCGCCGCGCGTGCGGTCGCGGTCGGCGTCGAACCAGTCGGGCAGGGCGCTGGCCGCCACGGTCGCGATTTCCTCGAACTGCTTGGTCAGCTCGCGGCCCACGGTGATGCGGCGTTCGCCCAGCGTCGCGAGCGCGCGCGCCAGGCTTTCGATGCGGTGCGGCGCCTCCAGCAGCACGACGGCGCGGGGCTCCTGCGACAGCGCCTGCACGGCGGTGTCGCGCTCGCCGGCCTTGCTCGGCAGGAAGCCGGCAAACACGAAGGCGCTGCTGGCATTGCCGTCGCCGCCGTCGGCCACCAGGCCCGCCGCGCCGACCAGCGTGGTCACGCTGCTGGCACCCGGCAATGGCAGCACGCGTTGCCCGGCCGCGCGCACGGCGGCGGCCAGCCGGGCGCCGGGGTCGCTCACGCCGGGCGTGCCGGCATCGCTGACATATGCGATGCGTTCGCCCTGCGCGAGCCGGGCGACCACGGCCTGCGCGGCCTCGGCCTCGTTGTGCTGGTGCACCGCGAGCAGCCGCGCGCCGGGCCGGTCGATGCCGTAGGCGCGCAGCAGGCTCTGGGTGTGGCGCGTGTCCTCGCAGGCGATCGCGTCGACCAGCTGCAGCACATGCAGCGCGCGCAAGGTGATGTCGGCCAGGTTGCCGATCGGCGTGGCGACCACGTAGAGGGTGCCTTGCGGATAATGCTGCGCACCCGCGGCGTCGTGCGCGGCCGCGAGGGCGGCGCCGAAAGAAGCAGGGGCGAGTGAAGCCAAGAGGTTTCTCCGTCAGATC
This sequence comes from Variovorax sp., assembly GCF_965279555.1. Lineage (NCBI taxonomy): Bacteria > Pseudomonadati > Pseudomonadota > Betaproteobacteria > Burkholderiales > Comamonadaceae > Variovorax > Variovorax sp. The sequence goes on from NZ_OZ257247.1 coordinate 5,786,093, forward strand.
GAACAAGAAGATTGCAGGCAGGGAGCCATGAAGACCGACACCACAACGAAGCATCGCGGCGATGCGGCGGAAGACGCCGCGCTCGAACATCTGCAGGACGCCGGCCTGGTGCTGGTCGCGCGCAATTATCGGACGCCCGGGCGCGGCGGCGGCGAGATCGACCTGATCATGCGCGATCCGCGCGACCACACGCTCGTGTTCGTCGAGGTCCGCCAGCGCAGCACCGGCACGCACGGCGGCGCGGGCGGCAGCATCACCGGCCTGAAGCAGCGGCGCATCGTGTTCGCGGCGCGGCACTACCTGAACCAGTTGCGCACGCTGCCGCCGTGCCGCTTCGACGTGGTGCTGGTCGAGGAGAAAATCACCTGGTTGCAGGCGGCCTTCGATGCCGGCTGATGCCTCTTTCGCGGGAACTGAAGCCCTCTTGAAGGCTCCACAACTCACACGTCTTGTTTCACAGCCCCCAGTTATCATCCCGCCTCATGCTCGAGCAACGGATTCAGCAGCACTTCATCGATAGTGCCGACCTCAAATACCAGACCGGACCGGTCCTCAGCAAACCCATCTCTCAGGCAATGCAGGCCATCCTGGCCTGCGTGACCAGCGGCGGCAAGGTGCTCGCCTGCGGTGCCGGCGTGTCGGGGCTGCTGGCGGCCCAGTTCGCCGCGCAGTTCGTGGGCCGCTTCGAACGCGAGCGGCCCGAGCTTGGCGCCATCGCGCTGCCCGGCGACACCACCGACCCCAATGCCGACAGCGCCAACGCCATCGACGCCGACCGCTTCGCCCGCCAGGTGCGCGCGCTCGGCCAGGCCGGCGACGTGCTGCTCGCGCTGAGCGCCAGCGGCCAATCGGCGGCGGTGCTCGCGGCCGTGACGGCCGCGCACGAACGCGACATGACCGTGGTCGCGCTGCTGGGCAATGCCGCCTCGGGCGCGCCTTCGGCGCCGGGCGCTGGCAGCAGCGGCACCGGCGGCGCCATCGGCCGCGCGCTGCGTGAAACCGACGTCCAGATCAGCGTGCCGCACGAGCGTGCGGCACGCATCCACGAAGTCCACCTGCTCGCGCTGCATTGCCTGTGCGACGGCGTGGACGCCCAGTTACTCGGAGAACAGGAAGTTTCCCCATGACCCTCGCAACCATGAAAACGACACCGGCCCGACGTTTCGCCATCGCGCTCACCCTGGGGGGCGCGCTGGTCGCGGGCCTTTCCGCCTGTGTGCCGCTGGTGGTGGGCGGCGCCGCGGTAGTGGGCGTGGGCATGGTGGCGACCGACCGCCGCAGCTCGGGCGCGCAACTCGACGACCAGGGCATCGAGCTTCGCGCCGCCGCACGGGTACGCGACATCGCCAACGACCAGATGTACGTGAGCGTCACCAGCTACAACCGCCAGGTGCTGCTGACCGGCGCCGTTGGCAGCGACGCCGACCGCCGCCGCGTCGAGGACGAGGTGGGCCGCGTCGTCAACGTGCGCTCGGTGGTCAACGAGCTGACCGTGGGCAGCTCGAGCACTTTCCAGGACCGCTCGAACGACCTGTACATCACCGGCAAGGTGAAGGCCTCGCTGCTCGACGCCAAGGACATCTTCGCCAACTCGTTCAAGGTGGTGACGGAGCGCGGCGTGGTCTACCTGATGGGCATCGCCACCCGCCGCGAAACCGACCGCGCCACCGAAATCACGCGCGGCGTGACGGGCGTGGTGAAGGTGGTGCGCGTGGTCGAGATCGTGTCCGAGGCCGATCTGGCCGCCAGCCAGGCGGCGAACCAGGCCGCGGCGCAACGCGGCGGCCAGGGCCCCGCGCCGGTGACGTCGGCTACGCCGTCGGCGCCTTCGTCGACCTCGGCGCCGGCTTCTTCTTCATCGTCGCGCGTGCCGCTGCCGCCGATGGACCCGCTGCCCGCCAGCGGCGCGACGACCTCACCGATTCGCTGAAGAAAAGCGCCGAATTGAAAAAGCCCGCTCAGCGGGCTTTTCTTATTTGAGGCGGGTGATGAGGCTCGAGGTGTCCCAGCGCCGTCCGCCGGCCTGCTGCACGTCGGCATAGAACTGGTCGACCAGCGCCGTCACCGGCACGCGCGCGCCGTTGCGCTTGGCTTCGTCGAGCACCAGGCCCAGGTCCTTGCGCATCCAGTCGACCGCGAAGCCGTAGTCGAACTTGCCCTCGATCATGGTCTTGCCGCGGTTTTCCATCTGCCAGCTCTGGGCCGCGCCCTTGCTGATGACGCCCAGCACGGCTTCCATGTCGAGCCCGGCGCGCTGGCCGAAGGCAATGGCTTCCGACAGGCCCTGCACCAGCCCCGCGATGGCGATCTGGTTCACCATCTTTGCGAGCTGGCCGGCGCCGCTCTCGCCCAGCAGCGTGACCGCGCGCGAGAAAGCCATCGCCACCGGCTTGATGCGCTCGAACACGGCCGCGTCGCCGCCGCACATGACGGTGAGCGCGCCGTTCTGCGCGCCGGCCTGGCCGCCCGAGACAGGCGCGTCGATGAAGTGCAGGCCCAGCGCCTGCGCCGCCTTCGCCAGTTCGCGCGCCACGTCGGCCGAGGCGGTCGTGTGGTCGACGAAGGCCGCGCCCTTCTTCATGCCGGCGAAGGCGCCGTCGTCGCCCAGCACCACCGAGCGCAGGTCGTCGTCGTTGCCGACGCAGCAGAACACGATGTCGGCGCCGGCGGCGGCCTCGCGCGGGGTCGGGGCGTGGCGGCCGGGCGCGCCGAATTCGGCGGCCCAGGCCTGGGCCTTGGCTGGCGTGCGGTTGTAGACCGTGACGCTGTGGCCGGCCTTGGCCAGGTGGCCGGCCATGGGGCCGCCCATGACGCCGAGGCCCAGGAAGGCGACGGTCTGCGCGGGGACGGATTCGTAGGTGCGGGTGTTGATGCTGCTCATGGGGCGACAGCTTAAAGCCATTCCGCGACCGGTGCGATGGCCCAAACCTGTACGTGAACGTACAGGTTTGGGTAGAATGGAACCATCATGACCACGCCGAACTCCGCCAGGACCATCACCGTGCGCGATGCCGCGGCCCGGCTCGAGGTCACGCCGCGCACGCTCAAGTACTACGAAGAGCTGGGCATCGTGGTGCCGGAGCGCAGCGAAGGCGGCTACCGTCTCTACGAGCAGGCCGACCTCGACAAGCTCGCACGCGTGCTGCGCATGCGCTCGCTGGGCTTCTCGCTCACGGCCATCACAACGATGCTGCAGCAGCCGATGGAAGCGCCGGCCGAAGGCGGCCGCCCGCGACTGTCGAACGCATCGCTCAAGACCCTGCGCGAAACCCTGACCGGGCAGCTCTCGACGCTGGATGCGCGCGTGGCCCAGGTGCGCCGCGAGCTCAAGGAGGCCGCATCGCTGCAGGCGCAATTGCGGCGCGACCTCGACTACGTGGAGCGCCGCCTCGCCGGCGAGCCGGTGGAAGAGGCGCTGGAGCAGCGTCGCAAGGAGCGGCCGGCGCCATGAGCTCCCCGGCCCTGGCGTGGCCTTCGCGCGGCAATGCCGCGGTCGCGCTGCTGCCTTGGGCCATCGGCCTCGTCACGGCCATCGACTACTTCGACAACGCGCTGTTCGCCTTCTTTGCGAGCTACATCGCCGGCGGCGTCAATGCCTCGCCCGACGAACTGGTGTGGGCCTCCAGCGCCTATGCGCTGGGCGCGGTGCTCGGCATCCTGCACCAGCATGCGTGGGTCGAACGGCTGGGCTACAGGCGCTACCTCGCGGTCTGCATGTTCGCCTTTGCGCTGGGTGGCGTAGGCGCCGCGCTCTGCGACAGCTCGATGCAACTCACGGCCGCGCGCGCAGTGCAGGGCTACTTCGTCGGGCCGATGCTCGGCGCCTGCCGTATCCTGATCCAGATCGGCATTGCGCCCGCGCGCCGTGCCCAGGCGCTGAAGGCCTTCATGGTGCTCATCGTGTTCGGCGGCGCGCTGGCGCCCATTGCCGGCGCCTTTCTCGTCACCAACTTCGACTGGCGCTGGCTGTTCGCCAGCACCGCTCCGGCCGCCGCGTTGATCGGCGTGCTGGTGCTCTGGACGCTGCCCGACATCGGCGACGTCGCGCCGCACGAACGCACCGAGCCGCACTACATCGCCTACGTGGTGTTCGCGCTCGCGCAGGCCGCGCTGCAGGTGGTGCTCACGCGCTCGCATTTCGAGCTGTTCACCGGCTCGCCCGCGCTGATCGGGCTGACGCTCGCCGGCGTCACGGGGCTCGCATGGTTCGGATGGCAGCAGTGGCGGCACCCGGCGCCGCTGGTGCGGCTGCACGCGCTGCGCAACGCGTCGTTCCGCGTGGGGCTCGCGCTCTACGTCGTCTATTACTACCTCTCCACGGGCTTCAGCTACCTGCTGCCGCGCCTGATGGAAGGCGGGCTCGGCTTTACCGTGGGTAACACCGGCTACTTCACCGGCGCCGCCTCGCTCGCCACCGGGCTGCTGGTGTTCGTCTACCTGCGCTACTCGGCGCGGCTGACGCGCAAGAAGTGGCTCATCGTCGCGGGCTTCGGCATCGCGGCGCTGGCGGCGTGGTGGCTGTCGCGGGTCACGCCGCAGGCAGGGCGCGAGGCCCTGCTGGCCCCGCTGCTGCTGCGCGGCCTGCTGATGCTGTTCGTGGTGCTGCCCGTTGCCAACCTCACCTTCAGGCCTTTCGCTGCGGAAGAGTTCGCGCACGGCTACCGGCTCAAGAACCTCGTGCGCCAGCTCGCGATTTCCTTCGCGACATCGAGCGTGATCGCGCTGCAGCAGCACCGCCTGGCACTGCACGAAGTGCGCCTGAGCGAGTCGGCCAACCCCGCGAACGCCAGCTTCATGCAGGCGCTGGAGTCGCTGACCCACGGCTTCGCCGCGGCCGGCCATGCGGCGGGCGAGGCCCATGCAATGGCGCTGGGCACGCTCTGGCGCACGCTCGAACAGCAGGCCACCTTCATGGCCTCGCTCGACGGCTTCACCGCGATGGCAGTGATTGCGCTGGCGGCGGGCGTGTTCGCCGCGTGGCAGAAGACGATCGACTAGACGATCGCGAAGTGCTCGGTGCCTGCGGCCAGGTCGGTGCTGCGCGCGCGCTGGCTGTTGAGCTTGATCTGCAGCCGCAGGTCGTTGGCCGAATCGGCGTTGCGGATGGCGTCCTCGAAGGTGATCGAGTGGCTCTCGAACAGGTCGAACAGCGCCTGGTCGAAGGTCTGCATGCCCAGGTTGCGGCTCTTCTTCATGATCTCCTTGATCTCGCCCACCTCGCCCTTGAAGATCAGGTCGGAAATCAGCGGCGTGTTCAGCAGCACCTCGACCGCCGCCACGCGGCCCAGGCCGTCCTCGGTAGGCACCAGCCGCTGCGACACCAGCGAGCGCAAGTTCAGCGACAGGTCCATGAGCAGCTGTGCGCGGCGCTCTTCGGGGAAGAAGTTGATGATGCGGTCCAGCGCCTGGTTGGCGCTGTTGGCGTGCAGCGTTGCCATGCACAGGTGGCCTGTCTCGGCGAAGGCCACCGCGTGTTCCATGGTCTCGCGGTCACGGATTTCGCCCATCAGGATCACGTCGGGCGCCTGGCGCAGCGTGTTCTTCAGCGCGGCTTCCCAGCTGTCGGTGTCGATGCCGACTTCGCGCTGCGTCACAACGCAGTTCTTGTGCGGGTGCACGAATTCCACCGGGTCTTCCACCGTCACGATGTGGCCGTACGAGTTCTCGTTGCGCCAGTCGATCATCGCCGCCAGCGTGGTCGACTTGCCCGAGCCCGTGGCACCCACCAGGATGCACAGGCCGCGCTTGCTCATCGTCACTTCCTTCAGCACCTGCGGCATGCCCAGGCCGTCGATGGTCGGCAGCTTGGCGGGAATGGTCCGCAGCACCATGCCGACCTTGCCCTGCTGCACGAACGCGTTCACGCGGAAGCGGCCGATGCCGGTGGGCGAGATCGCGAAGTTGCACTCCTTGGTGCGCTCGAATTCCGCCGTCTGGCGGTCGTTCATGATCGAGCGCGTGAGCGCCAGCGTGTGCTGCGCGCCCAGCGCCTGCTGCGACACCTTGGTCACCTTGCCGTCGACCTTGATGGCCGGCGGGAAGTCGGCGGTGATGAACAGGTCGCTGCCGGCGCGGCTCACCATGAGCTTGAGCAGGTCGTTGATGAACTGGCTGGCTTGATCGCGTTCCATGATGTCTTTGCTCCGGGAGGGCTGCTGTTCGATCAGCCGGGGAAGTTTTCGGGGATCTTCGCCTTGCCGCGGGCTTCCGCAGCCGAGATGGTATTGCGCCGCACCAGATCCGTCAGGTTCTGGTCGAGCGTCTGCATGCCCTGGCCCTGCCCGGTCTGGATGGTGGAATACATCTGCGCCACCTTGGCCTCGCGGATCAGGTTGCGGATGGCCGGCGTGCCCAGCATGATCTCGTGCGCCGCCACGCGGCCCTGGCCGTCCTTGGTCTTGCACAGCGTCTGCGAGATCACCGCCTGCAGCGACTCCGACAGCATGGCGCGGATCATTTCCTTTTCCTCGCCCGGGAACACGTCGATGATCCGGTCGATGGTCTTGGCGGCCGACGAGGTGTGCAGCGTGCCGAACACCAGGTGGCCCGTTTCGGCCGCGGTCATGGCCAGGCGAATGGTTTCCAGGTCGCGCAACTCGCCCACCAGGATGGCGTCCGGGTCTTCGCGCAGTGCGGAGCGCAGCGCGTTCGAGAACGACAGCGTCATCGGTCCCACTTCGCGCTGGTTGATCAGGCACTTCTTCGACTCGTGCACGAACTCGATCGGGTCTTCCACCGTGAGGATGTGGCCGTACTCGTTTTCGTTGAGGTAGTTGACCATGGCTGCCAGCGTGGTCGACTTGCCCGAACCCGTGGGCCCCGTCACCAGCACCAGCCCGCGCGGCTTGAGCGCGAGTTCGCCGAAAATCTTGGGCGCGTTCAGTTGCTCCAGCGTCAGGATCTTCGAGGGAATGGTCCGGAACACCGCGGCCGCGCCGCGCGCCTGGTTGAAGGCGTTCACGCGGAAGCGCGCAAGGCCGTCGATCTCGAACGAGAAGTCGACCTCCAGGAACTCTTCGTAGTGCTTGCGGTGCGTGTCGCTCATGATGTCGTACACCATGGCATGCACGCCCTTGTGGTCGAGCGCGTCGACGTTGATGCGGCGCACGTCGCCGTTCACGCGGATCATGGGCGGCAGGCCCGCGGAAAGATGCAGGTCGGAGGCTTTGTTCTTGACGCTGAATGCCAGCAGTTGGGTGATGTCCACGGGGCTCCTCGAATCGAGTTCGGTGACGTTTTGATACGATTTTGGACGATTATGACGATGATTGGCGACGACCTCCAGCAAGTAAACAACCGGATCGCGCAGGCGTGTGTAACGGCCGGCCGCGACCCGGCCGGTGTGCGATTGCTGGCGGTGTCCAAGACCTTCGGGGCGGAGGCCGTGCGCGAGGCGCATGCGGCGGGCCAGTCGGCCTTCGGCGAGAACTACGTGCAGGAAGGGCTGGACAAGATCGAGGCACTGGCCGACCTGCGCGCCCACCTCGAATGGCACTGCATCGGCCCCCTGCAGAGCAACAAGACGCGGCCCGTGGCCGAGCATTTCGACTGGGTCCACAGCGTCGACCGGCTCAAGATTGCCGAGCGCCTGTCGGCCCAGCGGCCGGCGCACCTGCCGCCGCTGAATGTATGCCTTCAGGTTAATGTGGACGGCGGCGTCAACAAGTCCGGCGTGACGCCCGACGAGGCACTGCCGCTGGCGCAGGCTGTGGCGGCCTTGCCACAGCTGCGGCTGCGCGGGCTCATGGCGATCCCCGAGCCGGCGCCCGACTTCGCCGCGCAGCGCGAGCTCTTCTTGCGGGCGCATGCACTCTTCGAATCGATCCGCAATTCGGGCATCGAACTCGACACGCTCTCGCTCGGCATGAGCGCCGACCTCGAAGCCGCCATCAGCGCCGGCAGCACGATGGTTCGCGTGGGCACGGCCATCTTCGGCGGCCGGGCACGCAAGCCTGCCAACCCGGCCTGAAAGCTCATATCCCGAGCGGCAGCCGCGCGCTGCTCTTCACTTCTTCCATCACCGCGTAAGTCCGCGTCTCGCGCACGCCGGGCAACTGCCACAGCACGGTGCCCGCGAACTCGCGGTAGGCGGCCATGTCGGCCATGCGGGTCTTGAGCAGGTAGTCGAAGCCGCCCGCGACCATGTGGCATTCCATGATCTCGTCGCGCACCTGCACGGCGGCCTTGAACTGGTCGAACACGTTGGGCGTGGTGCGGTCGAGCAGCACTTCGACGAACACGGTGAAGCCGCGCCCCAGCTTGTGCGGATCGAGCCGCGCCTCGTAGCCCTGGATGAAGCCGTCGCGCGTCAGGCGCTGCACCCGCGCCAGCACCGCGGTGGGGGACAGCGCCACCGCCTCGGCCAGCTTGAGGTTGGTGATGCGGCCGTCCTCCTGAAGGATCTTCAGCAGGCGCAGATCGATGCGGTCGAGGTCGAGCATCGGAGGATTATCCGGCTCGCGCATCGATTTCTTGAAGAAAATGCGGCCTGCGCGAGCCGGCTATAGGAGATAGAACCAAGGAAATGCCACGGCCTACCCATTGCCTACCCTTGCCGCGAGGGTGGGGGCATTTTTGCCGCCGGTCAGCGCAGCGTGGTGCCCGGTTGTGCCTGGGCTTGCGCCGCCGCCTTGCGGCTGCTGTAGTCTGCGGCGGCCTGGCGGTAGCCCGGCTGTGCGGCATCTGCGCCGGCTTCGCCGTTCTGCTTGGCCGCGAGTCCCGACTGCAGCCACAGCCGCGTATCGGCCGCAACGGCGGCGCGCGTGTTCGTCGACACCATGGCCGGCGCCTGCGCGATGGCGTCGGTGTAGCCCTGCGTCGGCGCGGCCTTCAGCCATTGCTGTGCGTCGGCGGTCACCGCGGCGCGGGTGGTGGACGAGGCCATCGGCACCGGGCGCGGATCGCCTTCTGCGTAGTTGCCGGCAAGGCTGGGCGCGGCGGCTGCGCCGAGCAGGGCCGCGACAGCGGTGGTGGCCAGCAGGCGGGCGGTGGACGATGGCTTCTTCATGCGTAACTCCTTGAGGTGGTTGCTTGTGTGTCGATCAGTGAGGCCAACTCTACGAAGCGCATCCGCCGGATCGATAACCCGTCGATGACGGTTTTGTCATCTGCGCAGCGCCCTCGCGCGAGGCGCCCCAACGTCTCTTGCATAACCGCCAGCGCGGCGCGCATAAGCCATGGCGCAACGCGCGGCGGAGGTCTATCGTTGCGGGCACCCGTTCAACCAAGGGATCTCTCATGAGCGAAAAACTCTCCTTCGTCAGCCCGACCGCCAACAGCCCGTGGGGCACCTATCTTTCGCAGGTCGACCGTGTCGTGCCGTACCTCGGCCCGCTGGCCCGCTGGGTCGAAACCTTGAAGCGCCCCAAGCGCGCGCTGATCGTCGACGTGCCGATCGAGATGGATGACGGCACCATCGCCCACTTCGAGGGCTACCGCGTGCAGCACAACATGAGCCGCGGCCCGGGCAAGGGCGGCGTGCGCTTCCACCCCGACGTCACGCTCGAGGAAGTGATGGCGCTGTCGGCCTGGATGACCATCAAGACCGCGGCCGTCAACCTGCCGTACGGCGGCGCCAAGGGCGGCATCCGCGTCGACCCCAAGAAGCTGTCGCTGCAGGAGCTGGAGAAGGTCACGCGCCGCTACACCAGCGAGATCGGCATCATCATCGGCCCGCACACCGACATCCCCGCGCCCGACGTCAACACCAACGCGCAGATCATGGCGTGGATGATGGACACCTACTCGATGAACGTCGGCGGCACGGCCACCGGCGTCGTCACCGGCAAGCCGCTGCACCTGGGCGGCTCGCTCGGCCGCGTGAAGGCCACCGGCCGCGGCGTGTTCGTCACCGGCCGCGAAGCAGCGCGGCGCCTGGGCATGGACCTGCGCGGCGCGCGCATCGCGGTGCAGGGCTTCGGCAACGTGGGCTCCGTCGCTGCCGAACTCTTCGCCGAAGCAGGCGCCAAGATCGTTGCGGTGCAGGACCACACCGGCACCATCGTCAACAGCAACGGCCTCGACCTGGCCAAGCTGATTCCCGTGGCCAACAAGGAAGGCGTGGTCGCCTTCAAGGCCGGCGGCGACATCGTGCCGAACGAAGACTTCTGGAATGTCGCCTGCGACATCCTGATCCCGGCCGCCCTCGAAGGCCAGATCACCGCCGAGCGCGCGCAGAAGACCACCGCCAAGCTGGTGCTCGAAGGCGCCAACGGCCCCACGGTGCCGACCGCCGACGACATCCTCGCCGAGCGCGGCGTGCTGGTGGTGCCCGACGTGATCTGCAACGCCGGCGGCGTGACCGTGAGCTACTTCGAATGGGTGCAGGACTTCTCGTCCTTCTTCTGGGACGAGGACGAGATCAACGTGCGCCTCGACCGCATCATGATGAACGCGCTCAACCAGATCTGGGACACGGCGGACAAGCACAAGATCACGCTGCGCACCGCGACGTACGCGGTGGCTTGCGAGCGCATCCTGATGGCGCGCCAGGAACGCGGCCTGTATCCCTGATCTCCCTGATCGCAGGGCGCCGGTCCTTGTATCCTGCGGACCCATGAGCGGTCCGCCAATTCACCTCGATCCCGCGTTCGTCGCGTCGCCCGATGCCCTTCTCGAATGGCTCCGGTCCGCGGTGACGTGGGACGAGCGCATGCGCGCACGCCAGACCGCCAGCTTCGGCGTGCCGTACGACTATTCGCAGATCGCCTACGAGGCCGCGCCGATCCCCGCCCAGCTCGAAGCGCTGTGCGACCGGATCGAAGCCGCGCTAGGCTTTCGTCCCAACAACTGCCTGCTCAACCGCTATGCCGACGGCGCGTCGTCGATGGGATTCCATTCGGACGCGCTCGACACTGGCGCCCGGCACGGGCGTGGCCATCGTGTCCGTCGGCGCCACGCGATTCCCAAGGCCGATGGCGCGGGGGAGCGCATCAGCCTGACGTTCCGCGAGATTCTGAAATAGCGCCGCGGGACGCTACGCTCCGGCAATGACTACCCATTCCGCGCAGATCCTTCCTCCCCTCCCGTCCGACAGCACAGCCCGCCTGCAGTCCCTGATGGCCGGCGGTAAGCGCAAGCTCCTGGGCCTGGTCGGCGCGCCCGGCGCCGGCAAGTCCACGCTCGCTGCGGCGCTGCTCGCGCTGGTGGGCGCCGACCGTGCGCAGGTCGTGCCCATGGACGGCTTCCACCTGGCCAACGTCGAACTTCAGCGGCTCGGCCGCGCCGGCCGCAAGGGCGCCCCCGACACCTTCGACAGCGCCGGCTATGTCGCGCTGCTGCAGCGCTTGCGCGAGCAGCGGCCCGACGGCGACATCGTCTATGCCCCCGAATTCCGCCGCGAGATCGAGGAGCCGGTGGCCGGCGCCATCGCGGTGCTGCCGACGACGCAGCTCGTCATCACCGAAGGCAACTACCTGCTGCACGACGTCGGCCCGTGGGCCGGCGCGGCGGCGATGCTCGACGAGGTCTGGTACGTGGACATCGACGATGCGCTGCGCGAAGAGCGGCTGGTGCGGCGCCACCAGCAGTTCGGCCGCAGCCTCGAAGAGGCGCGCGCGTGGGTCGCCAGCACCGACGCGCCCAATGCGCGGCTGATCGCGGCCACGCGGGTGCGCGCCCACCACGTGCTGCCCTGGGCCTGAGCCCGCCGGTAAAACTTTCACGCCGGACAGGGAACGCCGGCGCGCCCGCGCGCTCGAAGCCTTGCCGGCACTAGCGCCGGTTAGCATTCGCCGCTCCATGCCGTTCATGCACCCCATGCACTTCCGTTCTATTCGCGCACCGGTCCTCTGGCTGGGCCTTTCGTCCGCACTCGTACTGGCCGGCTGCGGCGGTGTCGTCCAGCGCAAGGTCAACTACGAGCCCGAGGCCTTCGGCTCGACCACCACCCACACCCGCGACTACCAGGCCACCGAGGCCGAGACCTGCGAAGCCGCGCGCCGCGCGCTGTTGAGCCAGGGCTACATGATCACCGCGGCCAACGCCGACCTCGTGACCGGGCGCAAGAGCTTCCAGCCGGCGGCCGAGGTGCATGTGGAGGTCGAGTTCCGCGTGGTCTGCGCGCGCGAGAGCACGCGGGGCGGCGGCAAGGCCAGCAAGAACACCGTGGCCTTTGCGACTGCGCTGCAGGACCGCTACGGCATCAAGAAGGTCAACAACTCGGCCAGCCTCGGCGTGGGCGCGATCGGCTCGCTCTCGCTGCCGTTCTCTGGCAGCGACGACGCGATGGTCAAGGTCGCGAGCGAGACGCTGACCGACGAGCGCTTCTACGACCGCTTCTTCGCGCTGCTCGACCGCTTCCTCGAAGGCCCGGAAGACGAGGCCGACGCCCCCCAGGAAGAAAAGCCCGAGAAACCGGCCGCGGCGCCTTTGCCCGCCGAAGGGCCTGCCACCACCTACCCCGTGAACTCGTCGCCGAACCGGGGTTGACGCGGGTCGTCAAATAATAAGATGAGTCTTACAATCCGGGCATGGCTTCGACCTCCCCGGATCCGGCGCAGTGCGCCACGCGTCTTCGCAACTCCGTCGCGCTGCTGTCGCGGCAACTGCGCAGCGGCAGCGCCACACCTGACGGCCCGAGCGTGGCCAAGCTCAGCGTGCTCGGCCAGTTGCACCGCCACGGCCCCAGCACCTCGACCGCGCTGGCGGCGCTGGAGCGCGTCAAGCCGCAGTCGCTGACGCGGCTGCTGGCCGAACTCGAAGCCGAAGACTGGATCGCGCGCGCCCCGCATGCCAGCGACGGGCGCCAGTCGGTGCTGTCGCTCACGCCCGAAGGCACGAAGCGGCTGAAGGCGATCATGCGGTCGCGCGAATCGGCGCTGGCCGGGGCGATCGGCGCCACGCTGGATGCGCAGCAGCGCGCCGTGCTGCTGCAGGCCTGCGAACTGATCGACGGCCTCAGCGCCACGCTGGCCCTCCTCGATGCCTCCGGGCCGACGAAGCCATGAACGCGGTGCCGGCGCTGCAGCACTTCACGGGGCTTTGGCGCCACGGCCGCTGGCGTCCCGGCGTGCAACTGGCCGCCTCGGTTGCGCTTGCCTGGATCGTGTCAGTCGCGCTGCATCTGCCGGAGAGCTTCTGGGCCGTGATGAGCGTGCTGATCGTCATGCGGCCGAGCGCGGGCTCCACGCTCGATGCCGGCTGGGACCGGGTGCGCGGCACCGCGGCCGGCGCGCTGTGCGGCCTTGCAGGTGTCTACCTGCAGCACCATGGCGCACCTGTGCTGCCGGTCACCCTGGCCGTCGTCATGCTGCTGGCCTTTGCCGGCGCGGCGGTGCCGGGCCTGCGCAGCGCGCCCGTGGCGGCGCTGATCATCCTGTCGGCCGGCGGCATCCCCGGCCATTCGGCATTGCAGGTGGCGCTGCTGCGCATGGTGCAGATCGGCATCGGCGTGGGCGTGGCGCTGGCGGTCTCTACTGTCATGTCCGAATACCACGCGGGCGTGCGCTTCGACGAAGGCTGTGCCGCCTTGCTGCGCGGCATCGCGAAGCGCATGGCGGCTACTACCCGGCCCGCGGATGCGGAGCGGGAGCGCATCGACATCGGCACGCGCGCCGCGCTGGGGCGGCTGGCCGTGCTGGCGGGCAGCGCCGACCTGGAGGCGCGATGGTGGCGGCGCGGCGCGGCTGCGGGCACTGCCCGTACCTACCGCACCAGGGCGCGGCTGGCGGCACGCATCTTCCAGGATGCCGTCGTGCTGGACCGCGCACTCCGGCTGGCAAAGGGCGACGAAGCGCCCGGCTCGTTCCGCCATGACGCTGCGCGAGCAGCCGCCAAGGCCATCGCCGGAATGGCCGACGCACTCGAAGGCAAGTGCGCGCCGCCGGATCTGGCGGAACTCGAACGCTGCGCGCAAGCGTCGCACGGCACCCCGTCGAACGCGATGCTGGCCGCGCCGCTGAACCTGCTGCTCGACGACCTCCGGCACCTGCAGCACACGCTCCAACCCGCCCGCCAGAACCCGTCCGGCGCCGGCTGGACCGGCGATTCACCCTAGAATCTTCCGGAAATCAATCGTTTCGGAGAGGGACGGGCATGGAAGACCAGACGCAGGACGCGCGCTACGCGCCGCCGCAATCCCATGTGGAAGACGTGCAGCAAACCGGCCAGCCGCAGCCGGGGCAGCCCGCGACGCGCGGCAAGCGCTTTCTGGCCGCCATGGTCGACGGCGGCATCGCGGTCGGCGCGCTGTGGCTGCTGTCGATGTTCACGCCCTACGATGTCTGGAGCGACGACGGCCTCAGCCTCTGGACGCCCCGTATTGCCGACACCGCCATCGGCATCGTTCTCTACCTCGCATTGCACGGCTACCTGCTGGCCACGCGCGGCCAGACCATCGGCAAGGCACTGTTCAAGATCCGCATCGCGCGGCCCGACGGCTCGAAACCGTCGATCGGCCGCATCCTCGGCTTGCGCGAGAGCCCGCTGTTCCTGGCGAACATCGTGCCGATGCTCGGGCAGATCTTCGTGCTGGTCGACAGCCTCCTCATCTTCCGTGAGTCACGCCGCTGCCTGCACGACCAGATCGCCGATACGGTCGTGCTGCAGGCCTGAGCGTTGGTGCGGCTCGACACCCTCTACACCGCCGAGACCCCGGAGGGCATCGCGCTCTCGCTGCGCCCGGCCGGGCTGGTCGCGCGCGGTCTGGCTTATCTGATCGACTTCGCGATCCGGCTCGGCATCTTCGTCGGCATCTCGATCACGGTCGGCATGCTGGGCAAGATGGGCTTCGGCATCCTGCTGGTCGCGTATTTCTGCCTCGAGTGGTTCTACCCCGTGATCTTCGAACTCACGCGCGCGGCGGCCACGCCCGGCAAGCGCGTGATGGGCCTGCGCGTGGTGATGGACTCCGGCCTGCCCGTGACGCCCGCCGCCTCGCTCACCCGCAACCTGCTGCGCGCGGCCGACTTCGTGCCTTCCTTCTACGGCGCGGGCATCGTGTCGATGCTGTGGCGGCGCGACAGCAAGCGGCTGGGTGACCTGGCCGCCGGCACGCTGGTGGTTTTCAGCGACCAGGTGAGCCTGCACGGCAGCGTGCCCGCCGCCGAGCCGCAGGCGCCCGCGCGGCCGCTGACCGCGCGCGAGCAGATGGCCGTCGTCTCGTGGGCCGGCCGCGCGACGCGCCTGACGCCCGAGCGTTTCGACGAACTCGCCCGCATCGCGCAGCCGGTGCTGGGCCCCGACACCTCCGCGGGCGGCGGTGCCTCCGCATCGCAGCGCCTTCTGGGCGTGGCGCAGTGGGTGCTGGGCCGGCGCGGCGGCAGCGCAGCCGACACGAGAGGAAGCACGACGCGATGACGCCGCTGGATTTCGAAGCCGCCTATGCGCCCCTGTGGGCCGAACTCGAAGCCGTCATCGGCGTGGCCGAGACCAAGCGCAAGTTCGACGGCGCGCGGCTTGCCACGCTGTACCGCCGCGTGTGCGAGCACCTCGCGCTGGCGCAGGCCAGGGCCTATCCGATCCACCTCACGCAGCGGCTCGAAAGCCTGACGCAGAGCGCGCACCGGCTGATCTACCGGCAGCACGACTACGGCCTGGCGCGCTTCGCCCGGCTGGCGCTGGTCGACTTTCCCGAAGCCGTGCGGGCGCATCGCGTCTACCTGTGGGTGTCGGCGCTGATGTTCGTGCTGCCGCTGCTGGTGGCGGGCTGGGCCGCCTGGCGCGACCCCGGCTTCATCCTGCATCTGCTCGACGCCGACAACGTGCAGCAGTTCGACGCGATGTACAGCGACGACGCCGATGCCTTCGGCCGCACGCGCAGCGCCGGCGATGACTGGCAGATGTTCGGCTTCTACGTGATGCACAACATCGGCATCGGCTTTCGCTGCTTCGCGGCCGGCATCTTCGCGGGCGTGGGCAGCGCGGCGCTGGTGGTGTTCAACGGCATCCAGATCGGCGCGGTCGGCGGCTACCTGATCGGCACGGGGCATGCCCAGAACTTTCTCTCCTTCGTCGTCACGCATTCGGCCTTCGAGCTCACGGCCATCGTGCTGGCCGGCGCGGCCGGGCTGCGGCTGGGCTACGCGTGGATCGCGCCCGGGCGCCACACCCGGCTCGAGGCCCTGCGGCTGGCCGCGCGCCATGCGGTGGTGATCGTCTACGGCGTCATCGGGCTGCTGCTGATCGCCGCCGCGGTCGAGGCTTTCTGGTCTTCGGCGCGCTGGATCGCGCCGGCCGTGAAGTACGGCGTGGGCGGCGCCTGCTGGGTGCTGGTGCTGGCGTACCTGGGCTGGCAGGGCCGGCCACGTGGAACCGCCGGCATGGTTGCGCAAAAGGAGCCCGGCCATGCAGGTTGACGGCCTTGCCATCGCGCTGCGGCCACGCCCCATGGCCGAGGCCGCGGATCTGGGCGCGCAGCTCGTGCGCAGCCACGCGCGCTCGGTCTGGCGCACCTTCCTGCCGGTGTACCTGGTCACGGTGCTGCTGGCGTTCTGCACCGTCGAGATCGCGGGCTGGCTGCCGAGCCTGCTGATCTTCTGGCTCAAGCCCTGGCTCGACCGCAGCCTGCTCTTCGTGCATTCGCGCGCGGTGTTCGGCCAGGAGACGCGCTTCGCCGACCTGTGGCAGAACCGCCGCGCCGTGTGGGGCGGGCAACTGCTGCGCACGCTGCTGTGGCGGCGGCTGTCGCCCTGGCGCTCGTTCACCCAGGCGATCGACCAGCTCGAAGGCCAGCGCGGCGGCGCACGCAGCAAGCGGCGCGCGCAGTTGCTGCGCGGGCGCCGCGGCGCGGCCACGGGCATGCAGCTGGTGTTCGCGAACGTGGAGATGGCGCTCGACATTTGCCTGCTGTCGCTGCTGTTCTGGTTCGCGCCGGAGGGCAGCTCGCGCGAACTGTTCGGCTGGCTCACGCAGTCGGACGCACCGCTGCAGAGCCTGCTGGCCGCGGGCGCCTATGCAATCGTCGTCGGCGTGCTGGAGCCGTTCTACGTGGGCGCCGGTTTTGCGATGTACCTCAACCGCCGGGTCGAACTCGAGGCCTGGGACATCGAACAGGAGTTCCGCCGTGGGTTCCGCTGACATCCGGCGATGGCTGTTCGCTGCCGTGCTGGCCGTGTGCTGCACGGCCGGCACGGCCTCGGCCGCGAGCGACGCAGCCCCGACGCGCGAGCAGGTCAGGGCGGCCGCCGAGAAAGTGCGCGCCGACCCGAACATGCCCGGCGTCAAGACCGAGAAGAAGCTGCGCTTCAAGGAGCGCGACGACGACGAGGAAGAAGAGCCCGAGAAGAAGGCCGACAGCCTCGACTGGCTGCGCGACTTCGTGAGGACCGTGGCCGAAGGCGCGCGCTGGCTCATCTGGGGGCTGGCCGCGCTGGCGCTGGCCTGGCTGGCGATCCGCATCCACCGCTGGGCGCGGGTGCGTGCCGGCGGCGCGCGGCCCGGCAAGGCGCCGCTGCCCAGCCATGTCGGCAGCCTCGACATCCGGCCCGAGAGCCTGCCCGACGACGTCGGCAATGCCGCAGCGGCGCTCTGGCAGCGCGGCCAGCACCGGCCGGCGCTGTCGCTGCTGTATCGCGGCGCGCTGTCGCGCCTCGTGCATGCGCACGGCGTGCCGGTGCGCGCAGCGAGCACCGAGGGCGAGTGCGTGGCCCTTGCCGCCAGCCGGCTGCAGCCGCAGGCACAGGCCTTCTTCGTGCGGCTGGTGGATGCCTGGCAACTGGCGGCCTACGGCGGGCGCCTGCCTTCCACCGCGCAGGTGCTGGCGATCTGCGGCGAATTCGACCTGCACCTGCCGGCAGTCGCCGCGCCCTTGCCCGGCTTCGCGCAGGAGGCCGCCGCATGAAGACCTGGGTGGTCCGCATCGTCTCGGTGCTCGTACTGGTGCTGGCCGGCGCCTGGCTGGTTTCCGCCACCGAATGGGCGGAAACCGAAGTGCCGACGCCCGCGAGCGAGGAGGTCAAGAAGAACTCCTTCTATGCCGTGCAGTCGCTGCTGCGCCTCCTCGGCGCCGAGGTGGTCAGGCGCGAGAGCCTGGACGAGCTGCCGCCTGCGCAGGCGCGGCTGGTGCTCTCCTCCAGCTACTGGGACATGTTCCCCGAGCGCGAGCAGCGCCTTCGCCGCTGGGTCGAGCAGGGCGGCCATCTCGTGATGCCGGGCCACCTTGCGAGCAGAGACATGCTGGAGAGCTGGATTCCGCTGGTCCGCGAAAAACCCGTGCGGCCGGACGAGTCCGACGAACCCGCTGCACCGAAGAAGAAAAAGTCCCGCTCGCAGCGCGACGAACAACGCATCAAGGACGCCGACTGCCGCATGCTGACCGAGCCCGACACCGTGCCCGCGAGCTTTGCGGGCGGCCGGAGCTTCCGCATCTGCACCTGGGCGGAGCCGGTGCAGTTCAGCCCCGCCGACAAGCGGCAGCCGCCGCCGTGGATGGCGCGCGGCGCACGCGGCGCCGAGGCGATCCGCGTGCGCGTCGGCCAGGGCACTGTCACCTTGCTGCCCTCCGGCGTGTGGCACAACCAGAACCTGCTGCGCGGCGACAACGCGCTGTTCGCCGTGGCCGCGCTGCAGCTGCGTACCGCCGGTTCGCAGGTCTGGTTCGTCGCCGAGGAGGCGCGCGAGCCTTTCCTGCGCTGGCTCTGGCAAAAGAGCTGGGTGGTCTGGGTCGTGGGCCTGCTGGCGCTGGCCGCAGCGCTCTGGCGCGCGGCCGTGCGCTTCGGCCCGCTCGCGCCTTCGGCCAGCACGCACCGGCGTTCCATGGCCGAGCAGGTGCGCGGCACCGCCGGCTTCCTGCACATGCACGGCAGCGATGCCCTGCACGCGGCGCAACTGCGCGCGCTGAACGAATCCGCCACCCGCCAACTGCGCGGCTATGCCCACCGCGACGCGGCGGCACGCGCCGACGCCATCGCCAAGGCCACCGGCCTGGAAGCGGCCATGGTCGTGCGTGCGATGGCTGATCGCGCCCGCAACCCCGGGGCCATGGCCCTCGACCTGGAAGTGCTGGAAACCGCGCGCCGGCGGCTCGATGCCAACGGGCCCTTCGTGCTTTCGCCTTCCTCCGCTTCTTCTTCCCCCTCCACACCCTGAACCGAGAGACGACGCCCATGCAAGCCATCCAACCCGAAGAACTGACGCGCGCGGCCCAGTGGCTGCAGACGCTGCGCGCCGAGGTCGGCCAGGCCGTGGTCGGCCAGCTCGAGGCGGTCGACCAGACGCTGGTGGCGCTGGTCGCGTCGGGCCATGTGCTGATCGAAGGCGTGCCGGGCCTGGGCAAGACGCTGCTCGCGCGGGCGCTGGCGCAGGCCATGACGCTGCGCTATGCGCGCGTGCAGTTCACGCCCGACCTGATGCCCTCTGACATCACCGGCCACGCGGTGCTCGACATCGCCTCGCGCGGCGACGGCAGCCTCGGCACCCTGCGCGTGCACCAGGGGCCGGTGTTCACCAACCTGCTGCTGGCCGACGAAATCAACCGCGCGCCGGCCAAGACCCAGAGCGCTCTGCTCGAAGTCATGCAGGAGTACCAGGTCACGCTCGAAGGCACGGCCATGCCGCTGCCGCGTCCCTTCATGGTGATGGCCACGCAGAACCCGATCGACACCGAAGGCACCTACCCGCTGCCCGAAGCGCAGCTCGACCGCTTCCTGCTGAAGATCGACATCGGCTTTCCCAGCCACAGCGAAGAAAACGCCATCGTGCAGCTGACCACGAACCAGCGCGCCGGCAACCAGTTTCCGCTCGACGCGGTGCGCCCCTGCCTCGACGAGGCGCAGGTGCTCGAACTGCAGCGGCTGGCCTGCCTGGTGCAGGCCGACGAGCGCGTGATCGACTACGCGGTGCGCATCGCGCGCGCCACGCGCGACTGGCCGGGCCTGTCCTCGGGCGCCGGGCCGCGCGGAACCATGGCGCTGGTGCGCGCCGCCCGGGCCGCCGCGCTGATGGCCGGGCGCGACTTCATCACGCCCGACGACGTGGCGCGCCAGGCGCTGCCCGCGCTGCGCCACCGCGTGATGATCTCGCCCGATGCGCAGCTCGAAGGCGTCAGCGTCGACGCGCTGCTGCGCGCCGCCCGCGACAGCGTAGAGGCCCCGAGGTTATGACACTCGCCCCCAGGCTTCGCGCACTTCGTGTCGCTGCGCCAACCCCCTGCCGGGGGCAACACCTGCGGCCCGGCGAAGCCGGTTCCGCGGTGTTTCCCGAAGGAGCCGCGCCCCGATGACCTGCGCGCTGCCGATTCCCGCGCGCGCGGCCGTGCTGGCGCTGGCCGGCCTGGCCGTGTCCGCCGCCGTGGCGCTGCTGCTGGGCGCTCCGCTGGGCTACGTGGCCGTCGCGGCGGGTGTGTTGCTTCTGCTGGGGCTCGCGTTCGCGGCGCTCGACTTGTGGCAGAGCCTGCGCCTCTGGCACGCCGCGCCGCTGCGCATGGAGCGCAACCTGCCGGGCGCGTTCTCCCTGGGCGTGCCGACGGTGCTCACGCTCGCGCTGGTGAATGAAGGCGCGCAGCCGTGGCGGGTGGCGGTGTTCGACGAGCTCGATGCGCACTTCAGCTTCGACGGGCTGCCGCAGTCCGTTACCGTGCCCGGAGGCTCGCGCGCCGTGCTGCGCTACACCGCCACGGCCACGCAGCGCGGCGTGGCGCAATTCGGCGCCACCCAGCTGCGCTGGCGCACCCGGCTCGGCTGCTTCGAGGTGAGGCAGGCGCTCGGCGAGCCGCGCCGGCTGCGCGTGTATCCCAACTTCGCTGCGCTGGCGCGCTATGCATGGCTGTCGGGCGACCGGCGGCTTGCGCAGATCGGCATCAAGACCTATGCGCAGCGCGGGCTCGGCACCGACTTCCGGCAGCTCGCCGACTACAAGACCGGCGACTCGCTGCGCCACATCGACTGGAAGGCCACGCAGCGCCAGCGCCGCCCGATCGTGCGCGAGTTCCAGGACGACCGCGACCAGTGCGTGCTCTTCCTGCTCGACTGCGGCCGCCGCATGCGCGCCGACGAAGGCGCGCAGGCACAGAAGGCCAACAGCCATTTCGACGAGGCGCTCAATGCGCTGATGCTGCTGAGCTACGTGGCGCTGAAGGAGGGCGACGAGGTCGGCGCCATGACCTTCGGCTGCCCGCCCGAGGAACGGCGCGACTTCGCACCGCGCAAGGGCACCGCCACGCTCAATGCGCTGATGAACCGGCTGCACGACATCCAGCCCGGCGCCACCCATTCCGACTACCTGCTCGCCGCGCAGGAGCTGCTGATCACGCAGAAACGGCGCGCGCTCGTCATCGTGCTGACCAACTTCCGCGACGAAGACGCCACCGAGCTGCGCCCCGCCATCAAGCTGCTGCGCCGCAAGCACCTGGTGCTGGTCGCGAGCCTGCGCGAACGCGTGCTCGGACGCATCGCCAGCCAGCCGCTGGCCCAGCCGCGCGACGCGGTCGACGTGGCGGCTGCGCACCTGTTCGACCAGTCGAGGCGCGACGCCTTCGCGCGCGTGGTCGGCAACGATCCGCTGTCGGTCGACGTGGAGCCGGCAGACCTGGCGGTGGCGTTGGTGAACCGCTATCACGCTGTCAAAAGGGCTGGTCTTTTGTAGCCATCCCTGTCCACAATGTTTGCGTTCAGTTAATCGTTCAACTACCAACAGTCAGAGGAGAAGAAGCACATGACGGAATTGACCAACCCCAACCCCAATCTCAATCCGAACCCCTATGCCGCGCCCCGCGCGGCGGTGGACGACGTCTACGAAGACAACGCGAGCGTCCAGCCCGTGAAGCTGTGGTCCGCCAAGGGCCGGATCGGGCGGGTGCGCTTCCTGGCGTACATGATGTATTCGTACCTGCTGTGCGTCGCGGGGGCCGGCGTGCTGGGCGGCATCATCGGCGCGGCGGGTCTGGGCACACCGACCGGCATCGGCATCGTGACCGGGCTGGCCCTGATTCCCTATTTCATCTTCTATGTGCTGGCGGCGATCCAGCGCACGCACGACATGGACTGGTCGGGCTGGATGCTGCTGCTGGCGCTCATTCCCTTCGTGGGGCTGATCTGGGTCTTCAAGGGCGGCACCAATGGCCGCAACCGCTTCGGCGCGCCGCCGCCGCCGAACGGCCTGGGCGTCATCATCGGCGCATGGCTGCTGCCCGTGGTCGCGCTGATCGGCATCGTGCTGGCCATCGCGATGCCGGCCACCCGCTAACGCACCAGCGTCGACTTGCCGAACAGGCTCTCGATGAGTTCCACGGCCACCTCGGCCGTCTGGTTGCGCACATCGAGGGCCGGGTTCAGCTCCACCACATCGAGCGAGCAGAGCCGGCCGGTGTCCGAGATCATTTCCATGCACAGCTGCATCTCGCGGTAGGTCGGCCCGCCGCGCACGCCGGTGCCCACGCCGGGCGCTATGCCGGGGTCGAGGCAGTCGAGGTCGAAGCTCACGTGCAGGTGCGTGTCTTCATCCACGTCCTGCAGCGCCTCGGTCATGGTGGTGCGCATGCCGTGTTCGTCGATGTGGCGCATGTCGAACACGTTCAGGCCCAGCGTGCGAATGGCTTCCTTCTCGTCGCTGTCCACGCTGCGGATGCCGATGAAGCGGATGGCCTCGTGCGCCAGCGCCGCGCGCTCGCCGCTCCAGCCCGTGAGCACCGCCGGCCCGTGGCCCAGCAGGCACGACACCGGCATGCCGTGCAGGTTGCCGCTGGGGCTGGTGGTTTCGGTGTTGACGTCGGAGTGCGCGTCGAGCCACAGCACGCGCAGCTTCTTGCCGCGCCTGCGCGCATGCCACGCCACCGCGCTGATCGAACCGATGGCCAGGCAGTGGTCGCCGCCCATCATGAGCGGCACATGGCCGGCGCCGAGCGCGCTGTCGACGGCGGCGTAGACCGAGCGGTTCCACGTGACCACCTCGTCCAGATGGCGCAGTCCGTTGGCCGGCGCCGCCCACGGCGTGGCGGGGCCCGCGAGGTTGCCGCGGTCGATCACCGCGTAGCCCTGTTTCGCCAGCGCCTCGGGCAGGCCTGCCACGCGCAGCGCGTCGGGCCCCATGCCGGCGCCGCGCACGCTGGCGCCGATGTCGGTCGGCGCGCCGATCAGTTCGAGGGTGGTGGTGTTGTTGGTCATGCCGGCTTCCTCAGGTGTTGCCACAGATATGCATAGCCCAGCGCATCCATGAACGCCGATTCCTTGTTGTCCGCGGCCGCGCTGTGGCCGCCTTCCATGTTCTCGTAGAAGCTGCTGTCGTGGCCCAGCGCCAGCATCTTCGCGTGCATCTTGCGCGCATGCACCGGCCCCACGCGGTCGTCGCGCGTCGAGGTGGTGAAGAGCGCCGGCGGGCAGGCCTGGCCCGGCATCGCGTTCTCGTAAGGCGAGAAGGTACGGATGAACTCCCACTCCTCGGGCAGCTCCGGGTCGCCGTATTCCGCGATCCACGAGGCGCCGGCCGAAAGCTGCGTGTAGCGCCGCATGTCGAGCAGCGCGACCTCGCTCACGATCGCGCCGTAGAGCCGCGGGTACAGCGTGAGCATGTTGCCCATCAGCAGGCCGCCGTTGCTGCCGCCCATCGCGCCCAGGTGCGCGGGCGAGGTGATCTTGCGCGCGATGAGGTCCTCGGACACCGCCGCGAAGTCCTCGCAGGTGCGCAGCCGGTTCTCCTGCAGCGCGGCCTGGTGCCAGCGCGGGCCGTACTCGCCGCCGCCACGGATGTTGGCGACGACGTACACGCCGCCCTGGTCCAGCCATGCGCGGCCGATGCTGCCGCTGTAGCTGGGCTGCAATGAAATCTCGAAACCGCCGTAGGCGTACTGCAGCGTGGGGTTCCTGCCGTTGGCCTGCAGGTCCTTGGCGGCGATCTCGAAGTAGGGCACGCGGGTGCCGTCCTTCGAGGTGGCGAAATGCTGGCTCACGCTGTAGCGCGAGGCGTCGAAGAAGGCGGGGCTGTGCTTCAGCACCTGGGGCTCACCATGGCCGATGGTGCCGATGTAGAGCGTGGTCGGCTGCAGGAAGCCGCTGACCGTGAGGAAGTAGTCGTCGTTCTCGTCCTCGTCGATGCCGCCGGCCGCGATGGTCGAGAGCGCGGGCGCGCCGCCCAGGCTCTCGCGCTTCCACGGCCCCTTTCCATCGGCAGGCGGCGTGAGCACCTCGAGGCGGTTCACCACGTCGTGCATCACGTTGAGGATCAGGTGGTTGCGCGTCCACGAGTGGTCGTCGAGCGCGGTGGTGTCGTCGGGCTCGAACAGCACCGTCAGTTCACGCCTGCCGGCCATGTAGTCGTCGAACTTCGCGGCCAGCAGCGAGCCTGAGGCGTAGGTGCGGCCGCCCACCGTCCAGTCTTCGCGCGGCTCGATCAGCATCCATTCGCGCGTGATGTCGGTGTTGGAATCGTCGGGCACGTCGATCTTCACCAGGCGGCCGTCGGCGCCGCGCAGCCAGGTTTCGCTCTCGTAGAAGTCGATCTGCCGCGTGACGAAGTCGCGCTCGAAGCCGGGCGTGTTGTCGCGCCAGGCGCTGACGGACATGTCCTCGTGCAGGCCCTCGTACACCGTCACGGCGTTGGCCAGCGGCGTGCCGCGGCGCCACTCCTTCACGATGCGCGGGTAGCTGGAGCTGGTCATCGAGCCGGGGCCGAAGTCGGTGGCCACGTAGAGGTGGTCGATGTCTTTCCAGCCCACGTGGTTCTTGGCCTCGGGCAGCGAGAAGCCGCCTTCGACGAACTGCGCGGTCTCCAGGTCGAACTCGCGCACCACGTCGGCGTCGGCGCCGCCGCGCGAGAGCGAGATCAGGCAGCGCCTGTAGTCGGGCTCCAGGCAGTCGGCGCCGTGCCAGACCCAGTTCTCGCCGTCGGCCGCGGCCAGCGCGTCGAGGTCGAGCACGGTCTCCCAGGCGGGTTGCGGCTTGCGGTACTCGTCCAGCGTGGTGCGGCGCCAGAGGCCCTTCGGATGGTCCTTGTCGCGCCAGAAGTTGTAGAAGCGCGCACCGATCTTGCGCACCATCGGGATGCGGTCGTCCGAGTCGAGCACCTCGAGGATGCCCCGCTGGAGCGCATCGAACGCGGGCGACTGCGCATAGGCCTGCACGGTGCGTGCGTTCTGCGCGCGGGCCCAGTCGAGCGGCTTGTCGCCGTCGATGTCTTCGAGCCAGAGGTGGTCGTCCTGGGGGTGCTGCTGGGTGAGGCTGGATGTCATGGCCTCAGTGTACGGAGACCGCGTGAAACACATGTGCACGCAGTGGATTTGCTCGCAGCCGCTTTTTCATTACCTGGGGCAAACCCCTGTGCCGCCGGTGCCTTCCCCCCGGTGGAAACACTGAAGAAGGCGAGGCCCCTAAACGCGATGCCCGCGCTATCCTGCCAATCGGCGCATGCCCCACCAAGGAGACACAACACATGAAACACCTGAGCGGACTTGATGCCACTTTCCTGCACCTGGAAACGCCGGAAATGCCGATGCACGTGGGCTCCCTGAACGTGCTCGACCTGCCCAAGGGCTACAAGGGCGACTTCTACGAAGACGCCAAGAACTTCATGGCCAGCCGCATCCACCTGGCCGACGTGTTCACGCGCAAGCTCGCGCTGATGCCCTTCGACATGACCAACCCGGTGTGGGTCGAGGACGACGACATCGACCTCGACTACCACGTGCGCCACATCACGCTGCCCAAGCCCGGAACCAACCGGCAGTTGCAGCAATACGTGGCGCGGCTGCATTCCACGCTCATCGACCGCAGCCGGCCGATGTGGGAGTTCTTCATCATCGACGGCCTCAAGAGCGGGCAGGTGGCGCTCTACACCAAGGTGCACCATGCGGGCATCGACGGGCAGGCGGGCGTGGAAGTGGGCAAGGCCATCTTCGACCTCGAGGCCACCGGCCGCGTGGTGAAGCCGCCGCGTTCGCGTCCGCGCGGCAGCGGCTACCAGCTGGGCATGGCCGAGCTGGCGACCGCGGCGCTGCGCAACACCGCGCAGCAGTACGTGAAGCTCTTCAAGATGGCGCCCGCCATCGCGCGCGCCATCGGCGGCCTGGCCAAGCCCGACGAGAAGGCGGCCGAGAAGAACACGACCGCCGCGCCGAAGAAGTTCAACCTCTTCGCGCCGCGCACCTCGCTCAACGTGTCGATCACCAACCAGCGCACCTTCGCCGGGCGCACCATCTCGCTGGCCGAGACCAAGTACATCGCCAAGCACTTCGGCGTGTCGCTCAACGACGTGGTCATGGCCACCGTGGCCGGTGCGCTGCGCCACTACCTGGCCGACAACAACGAGCTGCCGGCCAAGCCGCTGGTGGCCGGCGTGCCGGTGAGCCTGCGCGAGGCGGGCGACCAGACGGCCAACAACCAGGCCAGCATGATCCTGGTGAGCCTGGCCACCGACATCACCGACCCGTTGCAGCGGCTGAAGGCGATCAACGCGTCGTCGACCTCGTCGAAGTCGACCATGAACCGCTTCAAGGCCGTGGTGCTCGACGACTTCCCGACCTTCGCCGCGCCGTGGCTGGTGTCGGGCATCGCGTCGATGGTGGGGCGTTCGGGCATCGTCAACCTGCTGCCCCCTGCGGCCAACGTGGCCATCTCCAACGTGGCCGGCGCGCCGTTCCCGATGTACTTTGCCGGCGCGCTCGTCACCTGCTACTACCCGGTGTCGATCGCCAGCCACGGCACGGCGCTGAACGTGACGGTGCAGAGCTACAACGGCCGCATGGACTACGGCCTGATCGCCTGCCGCCGCGCCGTGCCGGACATCACCGAGATCGGCGACTACCTGCTGGCCGAGCACAAGCTGCTGATGGAGCTGACGCAGAAGCACCCGGCCGCCGCCGGCGCCGCGCCTGCGCCGGTGCCGCCGAAAACGGTCGAGGCGCCTTCGGACGACGCCCAGGCCGCCGCGCCGGTTGCCGCGAAGAAGAAGCCGGCCGCGCGCAAGAAAGCGCCGGTGAAAGTCGCGGCAGCAAAGAAGGCGGTGAAGGCTGTGAAGGCGAAGGCCCCGGCCAAGGCCCCTCTCAAGGCGGTGGCGAAGAAGGCCAAGCCCGCAGCGTCCAAGACGCCGGCGCGCAAGGCCGCTCCGGCCAAGCGTTCCGGCACTTCGCGGGCCGCGGCGGCATGAAAAGAAAATTGGGGCAGTTGGACTAGTTTTCCGACCGTTCTAGTTTTCCAGGCCTAGGCCTCGAGGAAGAAGATAGGTCCATCGCGAAAGACACCCCGTTTCCTTCGCGAACCTTTCAACTTCAAGGAAACCACACCATGTCCACGCAAACCACCATCGCTTCCGCAGCCGTTCACGTCATCGGCCAGTACAACGACGCGGGCAAGACCCTGGTCGGCGCCTACCGCACCGGCGTGCATCGCCTGTTGAACGGCGCCGCTTCGCGCTACAGCGACTTCCTGGGCAGCCGCCAGATCCCGATGGTGAGCGAGAAGGTCAAGGCCAACCTGATCGGCGCGCAAGAGAAGATCAACGGCTTCCTGGCCAACCGCCTGGACATCGACACCAGCCGCATCGTGAACGTGATGGACCGCGTGGCCGCGGGCACCACGACCGGCATCGAAACGGTCGCCGGCCGCGTGGCGCGCATCGAATCGCCGGTGGCCACCTCGGTCATCAACACGCTGAGCGCCATCAACCAGCCGATCGCCACCGTCTCGGTGCAGATCGCCGACAAGATCGTCGCCGGCACCAGGCAGATCGAAGCCCGCGTGAGCGGCGCCGAAGAAGCTGCCAAGCCGGTCCGCACGGTGAAGGCCAGGGCCGGCGTCGCCAAGAAGCCGGTTCGCCGCGCTGCTGCCCGCAAGGCGGCCTGACCCCCGGGGCGCCTTGCGGCGCCCTTTTCATTTTTCCGGCATCTGGAGCACTTGCATGGCGACCCGTCCTGACGAAACCGCAAACTCGAAGAAGAAGGCGGCGCCTGCCAAGAAGAGGGTGCCAGCCGTGAAGAAGAAAGCGCCCGCCGCCAAAAAGCCCGCGGCGCAGCCCGGCAAGGCCGAAGGCCTGCTGCGTGCCGGCCTCAAGGCGCTGGACAACGTGCGCAACGACGTCGCCAAGCGCCAGGCCAACGTGATCGAAGGCCTGCTCGGCATCGGGCAGGGCAAGGTGCCCAGCCTCGGCCTGGACAGCTTCGGCATCCGCAAGTTCGAAGACGTGTTCGACCAGCGCGTCGCCACCGCCATGCAGCGCCTGGGCATGCCCGGCGCGGACGAAGTGCAGGCCCTGCGCGACGAGGTTGCGCAACTGCGCGAACGCGTGGCGCAACTCGAAGGCACCGCTACTGTGGCCACAGCCGCCCCGCGCGGACGCGGCAAACGCTGAGCGGCCACAACGCAACGCCCCGGTTGTGGCCAGCTCCAACACCACGCGCGACCGCATCCTGCAGGCCAGCCTTGCGCTGTTCAACGCGCAAGGCCTCGCGGCCGTGTCGACGCACAAGATCGCGGCAGAGCTGGGCATCAGCCCCGGCAACCTGCACTACCACTTCAAGGCCAAGCAACTCATCGTCGAATGGCTGTTCCGGCGCTTCGAGCAGCGCATGGAAGCGCTCAACGGCTCGTCGGCCTCCATCGCCGCCATCGACGACCTGTGGCTGGCGCTGCACCTGCGCTTCGAGGCCATCGACGAGTACCGCTTCATCTACCGCGACATGGCCTTCCTGGCCAGCGAGTACCCCGCGCTCGGCCAGCGCGCGCAGGCCCTGACGGCGCAGAACCTCCTGGCCGCGCAGGCGCTCTGCGAAGGGCTGGTTGCATCGGGCGTGATCGAGACCAGCGCCGAGCAGGCCCGCATCCTGGCGCTGCAGATGGTGTTCACCACCACCTGCTGGCTGTCGTTCGAGCGGCTCGTGCCGGGGCGCGACGCCCTGGCGCAGGCCGACCCCGGCCTGGCGGCCTTCTACACGCTCACGCTGGTTTCGCCGTATGTTTCGAGCGAATCGAGGGCTTACCTCGATTACCTGAGGGGCAAATACCTCGGATAAATGTCGTTGTTGTCCGACGGGGCATTGGCTGCTGCAGCCCCAACTTCGTCTTGAAGAAGATAAAAAACCAAAAAGGAGCCCTCCATCATGACCACTGCCACCCACGCCCGAGCCAACGATCCCATCGCGCCGCCGTCGCGCCTGCTGCTGCTTGCCGAAGCCCGTGCGCTCTGGGAGACCGGCGCGGGCATCGCCATGTGGCCGCTGCTTCAGCTTACGCCGCGCGGCGACGGCCACCCGGTGCTGGTGCTGCCTGGGCTGGTGGCGGGCGACGGTTCCACGCTGCTGCTGCGCCGCTACCTCCGCAGCCGCGGCTACGACGCCCACGGCTGGGGCCTGGGTCGCAACCTCGGTCCGCGCGAAGGCGTGGAAGACGGCATGGTCGAGCTGCTCAAGACCCTGCACGAGAAGAGCGGCCAGAAGGTCAGCGTGATCGGCTGGAGCCTGGGCGGCGTGTATGCACGGCTGCTGGCGTCGTCATACGCGCCGATGATCCGCAACGTCATCACCCTGGGCAGCCCGTTCTCCGGCAGCCCGCGCGCCACCAACGCATGGCGGGTGTACGAAGGCGTGAGTGGACAGAGCTCTCACGACCCGCGCCGCATGAAGTTCGTGCAGCCCACGCCACCGGTGCCCACTACTTCGATCTTCAGCCGCACCGACGGTGTGGTGGCATGGCGCTGCAGCATCGAGAAGACCGGGCCGCAGTCGGAGAACATCGAGGTGCTGGCCAGCCACCTGGGCCTGGGTGGGCATCCGGCGGTGCTCTATGCGGTGGCTGACCGGCTGGCGCAGCCGGAAGGGCAGTGGAAGCCGTTCAATCGCGGGTTGCTGGGGCCGCTGGTTTATCCGGACCCTGATCGGGACATCTGAGCGGGGCGTCGAGATCGAAGAAAAGCCGGCAGTCGCCGGCTTTTCTGTTTCTCATCAGCTGCCGGCCCAAACATCCAGCACATAGCGCTGGTCCGCGATCATCTTGTCCATCCATGCCGCGCTGTCGTGCCCATGCTCGCGTGCCAGATCGCTCAGCGTGCGCCGCACGTCGGGCTCCATGCGAGAGCCGTCGCCGCACACATAGACCACCGCACCCGCTTCGAGCAGCTTCCACACGTGCGCCGCCTGCTCGCGGATCAGGTCCTGCACATAGACCTTGCGCTCGCCCGCGCGAGAGAAGGCGGTGTGCAGCTTCATCACGCCGCGGTGTGCCCAGGCCTGGAGTTCGTCGGCGTAGATGAAGTCCTGCTCCGGGTGGCGGCATCCGAAGAACAGCAGCGCCTCGCCGAGCGCATTGCCGGCCTCTATCTGCGCCGCGCGTTCCTGCAGGAAGCCGCGGAATGGCGCGAGGCCGGTGCCGGGGCCGATCATGATGAGCGGGCGGCTCGCATCTTCCGGCAGCCTGAAGCCTTCGGCCGTGGTCTCGCGCACCACGCCGTGCACCGTGTCGCCCGCTTCGGCGCGCGCCAGGAAGTTGGAGCACACGCCCTCGAAGGTGCCGATGCCCGACCTGGCGGGGCCGCTCACCACGCCCACCGTCACGCTGCACTTGCCCGGCGTCATCGTCGGCGACGAGGAGATGGAGTAATAGCGCGGAGACAGCGGCGACAGCATTTCGAGGAACACCGCGAACGGCACCTGGCAGGCGCGATGCTCTTCCAGCAGGTCGAGCAGCGACTTGTGCTTGTGGAGCACGTCGGCCTTGTATGCCGCCTGCGAAGCCTCGTCGCTGCCTGACAGGGCCACCAGCTTGGGCTTGGTGAACGGGCACTCGGTGTAGGCCGCGAGCGTGGCGATCTGCTTGCGCGTGGCCACGTCCTGCAGCTCGACGTAGTCGCCCAGCAGGCGGTCCACCGCGATCACCTGCTCGAGCGGCAGCGCCGCCTTGCGGCCCGCGACGGCATGCAGGCGCGCATGCGCCGTGCGGTCGAAGCCGAAGCGCGCCATTGCACGCTCGACCTGCGCCGGGCTGTTGCGCGGCACCACGCTGAGGTGGTCGCCGGCGCGGTAGACCAGGCCCTCTGGCAGCATCAGCTCGACGTGGCGCGTGGAGCGGCCGGCTTCGCCACTGTGCTCGCTCGCGCCGCTTTGCAGCTCGCGGTTCTCGATCACCCGCAGCGCCACCGCGCCCAGCGCATCGACGATGGCGTTCTTCTGCGGCGGCGGCAGCTCTTCCAGCGTGTAGAGCGGTTCGCTCTGCGCGGGCGTGTCGGCGCCGGTCTTGATGTCGAAGGCCTTCACCAGCTCGGGCCAGAGCGCGTCGCTCCAGTCCTGGAAGGCGCCATCCATGTCTTCGCGCGCATCGCCTTCACCGCGCGGATGCACGCGCGTGGCGCCCAGTGCCTCGAGCCGCTCGTCGATGCGGCGCGGCACGGCCTGGTAGGTGGCGGCCCAGTCGGTGTTGCCACAGCCGAACACGCTGAATCGCACGCCGTTGAGCGCGTCGTCTGCCTTGTCGAGCCAGCGGTGAAACTCGGCCGCGTTGTCGGGCGCCACGCCGTTGTACGAAGCGCAGACGATCGCGACCGCGCCGTTGGCCGGCAGACGTTCGGCATAGTCGTCGAGCGAGGCCAGCTGCGTGGAGAAGCCGCGCATCTCGCCCGCCTCGGCCAGCTGGCGCGCCAGGTCTTCGGCGGTGCCGAGGTTCGAGCCCTGCAGCACCAGCAGCGAGGTGCCGTGGCGCGCGGCCTGCGGCTTGCGCTGCGCGGCCTGCACGGGCTGCACCGGAGCGGCCGCCGCGTCGGTCGTGTTGCCGCGCGGGCGCGTGGCCGGGTCGCGCAGCAGCGCCTTGATCCTGAAGCCCTCGGGCTTGATGGTGAGCGCTTCCTTGATCTTCAGCTTGTAGCCCGTGTGGTCCACCAGGTTGAAGCGCTGCAGGATCATGCCCAGCGTGAGCACCGCCTCCTGCAGGGCGAACTGCCGCCCGATGCAGGCGCGCTGCCCGTTGCCGAAGGGCTTGAAGGCGTTCACCGGCCGCTCGCGCTCGGCCTCGCGGCTGAAGTTGTCGGGGTTGAACCGGTCGGCGTTCTCGCCCCAGATGCCCTTGTCACGATGCAGCGCCAGCGCATGCATGATGATCATGTTGTTCTTCTTGATGGTGTACTGGCCGCCGATCTTGGTGTCTTCCTTGGCGCGCATCGAGATGGCAGGCGCCGTGGGGAACAGGCGCAGAGATTCCTTCAGCACCTGCATCACGTACTGCAGGCGGTTGACCTGCGCGTAGGTGGGCTTCTGCGTGGTGTCGGGGCCGAACACGTTGTCGACCTCGGCCTGCGCCTTGGCCATGGCCTCGGGGTTGTTCAGCAGGAAGTAGATGGCGAACGAGAGCAGGCCGCTGGTGGTTTCATGCCCCGCGATGAGGAATTCGATGCACTCGTCGCGGATCATCTTGTCGGTGAGCTGCTCGCCGCTCTTCTTGTCCACGCCCGCGATCATGTAGCTCAGCAGGTCGGGCTTGGTGGCGATGTCGGCGCCGCTCGCGCGCCGCTCCTCGATGATGTCTTCCACCATCTTGTGCATGTAGCGGATGTCCTTGCGCTGCTGCGCAAGCTCCTTCTTCAGCATCAGCTCTTCCAGCGGCAGGCCGCGGCGGTTCTGCACCGTCTCCAGCGTGCGCACCATCGCATCGACGAAGGGATGAAAGCCTTCGCGGTAGAACGAGTTGAAACGGTAGCCGAAGCCGCACAGGCCGATGGTGTCGAGCGTGAGCGCGGTCATGTCGCGCACCACGTCCACTTCCTCGTCGAAGTTCAGGCGCTCCCACTTGGTGACCAGTTGCCCGGCAATGTCCAGCATCATCGGGTGGTAGGCCTGCATCGCGCGCTGGCTGAAGTTGGCCAGCAAGATGTTGTGCGGCTTCGACCAGGTTTCTTCGTGCGTGTCTGATGTGAAGAGGCCATGCGACGCGGCACGCAACCGGCGCAATGCGCCGCGCGTGCTCTTGTCGAAGCGGGCTTCCTCGCACAGTTCGTCGACCAGCGCGGGCGACGACACCACGATCACCGGCATGCCCGGCATGTCGAGCCAGTAGATGCCACCGAGGTCTTGCGCGATCTTCCACATGTCGAGCACGGGAGAATCGGAGCCGATCGACAGCAGGTTGCCGACGAAGGGCTTCTTCGCCGGATGCGGGATCGGGTGGAGCGAGTTTTTGCCTGCCATCGTTGTTGTGCCTTCGGGTTGGACCCGCTTCGGATGTCCGGGGTGTAGCAACCGGAGTATCCCGACGGCACGGGGGCAGGGAGGACGGGGTTTCCCTTAGCTTCCGGGTTCGTTTCAGGTGTTCATTGAGGGCGCGTTCAGGGCGCGTTCAGGGCGCGCTCACGCCGACGGGGGACATTCGCGGAGGGGAGTACCCGGTGGCCTGCGCACACGCCCTGAACCTGAAGCCACAGGGAAGAGTCAGGGCCGAACCATCTTGCACTCGGTACCCTGGGCCAGCTCGTTCCCGGTATAGACCGCGTCAGTGCGAAACCCGTAGTTCGTGCCCTCCCAGCCCACCTTCACGGTCTTGCCGTCCACCGGCGCAATGGTGTTGACCACCTGCGGCAGCAGCAACTGATGGTCTTCGCCACGCATGCGCACCGGCCCCACCACCGAATCGAAAGTCAGGTCCTCGAGCGCATGAGCCACCTTCACCGTGTCCGTAGAGCCTGCCTTGTTGATGGCCGCAGCCAGCAGGCGCGGCGTCATGTCGATGCGCGGCGCCAGAAAGTCCTTGCCCGTCTTGGCCTTGTACGCCTTGGCCAGCGCGTCCACCTTCGGCGTGTCGGCCTCGCCCGGATGCCATTCGGCCACCCATGTCAGCTGCCCCAGCTTCGCCTGCGACACAGCGGTCACCGTGCCCGGCACCGAACCCGCGCTGTGGTTGAAGTAACGCAGGTTGTAGCCCGCGTCGCCCGCGGCCTTCAGCAGCAGCGTCATGTCCTGGCCCCAGTTGCCGGTGATGACCGAGTCCGCGCCGCTTTGCTTCACGTTGGCGATGTAGGGCGCGAAGTCCTTCACGCGGCCGATGGGGTGCAGCGTCTCGCCGACGAACTGGATGTCGGGCCGCGCCAGGCCCACCATCTGGCGGCCATAGCTGGCCCACTGCTTGCCGTGCGCATAGTCCTGGTTCAGCAGATAGACCTTCTTCACGTCGGGCGTCTTCTTGATGTAGTTGGCCAGCGCCTTCATCTTCATCGCCGTGTTCGCCTCTGTCTGGAAGTGCCAGAAGCTGCAGGCCTTGCCCGTCATCTCCGGGTCGATGGACGAGTGGTTCAGCACGATCAGCTCCTTGCCCGGGTTGCGCTGGTTCCAGCGCGCCACCGACTGCACCAGCGCCGTGACCACCGACGAGCCCGAGCCGCCCGTCACGATCGCCTTCGCACCCTGGTCGATGGCCGCCTGCAGCGCGCTCTGGCTTTCCTGCGCCGACAGCTTGCTGTCGAACTGCAGCAGCTGCAGCTTGGTGCCGCCGAGCACGCCGCCCTTGGCGTTGATGTCCTCGATGGCGTACTGCGTGTGCATCAGCATCAGCTCGCCGACATTGGCGAAGGGGCCCGAGAGCGGGTCGATGTAGGCGATCTTGTAGGTCTGCTGCTGTTGAGCATGCGCGGCACCCGCGATGCAAAGCACAGAGGCAAGGGCGATCCGCGCCAATGGCGCACGGTTGAACTTCATGGTTTGTCTCCGGAGGGTTTTGTCTTCAGTTCTTCGTTCGCAGCCCGATCACGCGGCTGGCCAGCATGGTGAGCTCGGCCACCACCTCGTCGGGAGACAGGCGTCCGCCCGGCCGGTACCAGCTGTACAGGAAGCCCGGCAGGCTGCAGGCCGCGAGCGCGGTGATCTTGGTCTCGGTGAAGTCGAGGTCGCCGTCGCGCCGCGCTTCTTCGAGCAGCGGGCACAGCAGGTCGTAGAAGTGGTGCGCCAGCTTCTTCTGCGCGGCCAGGTATTCGGGCCGGTACACCTGCGGCTCGCGGTAGGCGAAGAAGGCTGCCGGGTGGTGCGTGATGGTCGCGCGGATCAGCCGCTCGATGCCTTCGAGCACCTTCTCGCTGGCGCGGCGCGGGTCTGTGGCCGCGAAGTCGAGCGCGGTGAAGCAGTCGACCGCCGGTGCCCACGAGAGCGTCTCGAAGATCTCCTGCTTGTCGCGGAAGTAGTAGTACACGAAAGGCTTGGTCACTCCCAGCGCGCGAACGATCTGCGCCATGGTTGTGTTGGCATAGCCCTGCGCCGCGAACAGCTGCGCCGCCGCCTGCAGGATGCGCTCGCGCTGAAGGTCGGTGCCCTGCGTGGCGGCGCGCTGCCGGCCGGTGCCCTGCGGCAGGTGCGGCTGCGTGGTCGTTGTCTCGCTCTGGTCTCCAGAGGGTTTTTGCCGTGTCGCGGAAGTTATACCCATGGGTAGGATTGTTCGTGCACCATGCGGCATTGGCAAGCGCCCGCCCTGCATGGGCGGCTATCGATAACCCTGAGAAAGTGACGCCATGGAGACATTGCCCGACCGCCCCCAGCAGCCCCTGCACGAGTACCTGCGCACCCACGCGCGCGAACGCGGCGCGAGCCCCGCCTGCATCTGGTACGGCCACGCCATGAACTGGGCCGAGCTCGACCGCGCGAGCGACGCTTTCGCGGCGCGGCTGCAGGCCTTGGGCGTGAAGAAGGGCGAGCCTGTGGTGCTGTTCCTGAACAACTGCCCGCAATACCTGGTGGCGCACTTCGGCATCCAGAAGATCGGCGCCATCGTCTGCCCGAGCGGCCCGCTCAACAAGGAGCATGAGCTGGCCTACCAGGTCAACGACCTGAAGGCGCGGGTGATCGTCGCGGCTGCGCCGCTGCTGCCGGTGGTGCGCAAGGTGCAGCCTGACAGCGCACTCGCGCATGTGTTCGCCGTGCACTACGCCGACCTGCTGCCCGCGGAGCCCACGCTCGACCTGCCCGCCGAACTCGCCGCCGAACGCAACACGGCGCGCACCGTGCCCGAGGGCTGCGAAGACTTCCTCGCCGTGATGACTGCCGATGCCAGGCCGCAGCCCGTGGCCATCGACATGGACGACGTGGCGCTCATGACCTACACCTCGGGCACCACGGGCCTGCCCAAGGGCGCGATGCTCACTTACGCCAACGCGCTCTTCAAGACGCGCGCGGCGGCCGACTGCAACGGCGTGGGGCCCGCCGACGTGCTGCTGTCCATCGCGCCGCTGTATCACATCGCAGGCATGCTGATGGGCGTCAACGTGCCGGTGCTCAGCGGCGCGGCCTCGGTGCTGCTGCATCGCTTCGACCCCCGCGCCGTGCTGCAGGCCATCGCAACATACAAGGTGAGCTGGTGGTACAGCATCGCCCCGATGAACGTGGCTTGCATGCAGGTGCCGGACATCGCCGCCTTCGACCTGGGCAGCCTGAAGATGAACCCGGTGACCAGCTTCGGCATCACCTTCACCGAGCCGCTCGCGCAGCAGTGGCGCTCGCATGCGCCAAACTGCACCTCGTTCGAAGCCGCCTACGGCCTGAGCGAGACCCACACCTGCGACACCTACACGCCGCACCATGCGCCGCGCTGGGGTACGCAGGGCATCGCGGTGCCGGGCGTGACCATCCGCATCATCGACACCGACACCCAGGCCGACATGCCGGTGGGCGAGGTCGGCGAGATCGTGCTGACCAGCAAGGGCTCGTTCAAGGGCTACTGGAACAAGCCCGAGGCCACCGCCGCCACGCTGCGCAACGGCTGGGTGCACACCGGCGACATGGGCAAGCTCGATGCCGACGGCTACCTCACCTTCATCGGGCGCTTCAAGGAAATGATCAAGGTCTCGGGCTACAGCGTGTTCCCGGAAGAGGTCGAGACCATCCTCATCAAGCATCCGGCGGTGGCACAGGCGGCAGTCATCGCGCAGCCCGATGCGGAGAAGGGCGAGGTGGTGAAGGCCTTCATCGTGCGCAAGCCCGGCGCCTCGCTGGAGGCCGACGCGCTCGTGGCCTGGGCGCGCGACAACATGGCGAGCTACAAGGCGCCGCGCGCCGTGAGCTTCATCGACGCACTGCCGACCACCGGCGCCGGCAAGGTGCTGCGCCGGCTGCTCAAAGACAAAAGCTGAGAGGTTCCGTTTGCTGTTCTCCAAAGTTCTGATTGCCAACCGCGGCGAGATCGCCGTGCGGCTGGTGCGCGCGCTGCGCGACCTGGACATCGCCAGCGTGGCGGTGCATGCACGCGACGACGCGGCGGCGCTGCACACGCAACTCGCCGACGTGGCGGTGGCGCTCGATGCCACCGGGCCCGCCGCCTATCTCGATGTCGCGGCGCTGATTGCGGTGGCAAAGGCGCAGGGTTGCGATGCAGTGCATCCCGGCTACGGCTTCCTCAGCGAGCGTGCCGACTTCGCGCAGGCCTGCGCGGACGCCGGCCTGGTCTTCATCGGCCCCACGCCGGAGCAACTCGGCCTGTTCGGCGACAAGGCGCGTGCACGCGCGCTGGCCACGCAATGCGACGTGCCGGTGATGCCCGGCAGCGCCGGCGCCGTGACGCTCGCTCAGGCGCAGGCCTTCTTTGCCGAGCAGCATGCGCAGGGCGCGGGCGTGATGGTCAAGGCCATCGGCGGCGGCGGCGGGCGCGGCATGCGCGCGGTGCTGGATGCGCAGGATCTTGCGCAGGCGCATGCTCGCTGCATGTCGGAGGCCAAGGCGGCCTTCGGCATCGAGGGCGTGTATGTCGAGCGGCTGATGCGCAACGCGCGGCACATCGAGGTGCAGGTGCTGGGCGACGGACAGTCGGTGGCCAGCCTGGGCGAGCGCGAATGCACGCTGCAGCGGCGCTTCCAGAAGCTGGTGGAAATCGCGCCCAGCCCTTCGCTGCCCGAAGCCTTGCGCGCGCAGGTCACGCAGGCCGCGCTGCGCATGGCGAAGACGGTGGGCTATCGCGGGCTCGGCACTTTCGAATTCCTGGTCGACGCGGAATCGTCGACGCTGCCCTTCGTCTTCATCGAAGCCAATCCGCGCCTCCAGGTCGAACACACGGTGACGGAGGCGGTGACGGGGCTGGACCTCGTGCAGCTGCAGATTTCGGTGGCGGCGGGCGAACCGCTGGGCGCGCTGGGCGTGGAGGCCGATCGCACGGCGCCGCAGCGCGGCTTTGCTGTGCAGTGGCGCATCAATGCGGAGACGCTCGATGCGCAGGGCAATGCGCGGCCTTCGGGCGGCACGCTGGCGCGCTTCGATCTGCCCGCGGGGCCGGGCGTTCGCGTCGACACGCATGGCTATGCCGGGCTCGCGCCTTCGCCGCACTACGACACGCTGCTCGCGAAGCTGATCGTGCATTCGCCGTCGCCACGTTTCGCGGATGCGCTGCGGCGCTCGCTGCGCGCGCTGGACGAATGCCATATCGAAGGCATCGCCACCAACCTGTCGCTGCTGCGTGCCATTGCCGCGCGGCCCGAGTTCGCGACGCAGGCGGTGCACACCCGTTTCGTCGAGGCGCACCTGGGCGATCTGCTTGCGGCCTCGGCATCGTTTGAAAAGCTGGCAAGGAAGACGGTCGTCGCGCCTGCAGCCGAAGCCGCCATGACGGACGACGGCGCTGACGAGCTCACGGTGAAGGCGCCGATGCCCGCGCGCCTCGTGCAGTTCGAAGTCGCCGTCGGCGACGTGCTGCCGGCCGGCGCGCAGCTCGGCGTGCTCGAGGCCATGAAGATGGAGCACCTGCTGCATGCGAGCGTCGCCGGCCGCGTGGTCGCGTTGCTGGCCGCGCCCGGCGACTACCTCGTCGAAGGTCAGTCTC
This sequence comes from Variovorax sp., assembly GCF_965279555.1. NCBI lineage: Bacteria > Pseudomonadati > Pseudomonadota > Betaproteobacteria > Burkholderiales > Comamonadaceae > Variovorax > Variovorax sp. The sequence continues at coordinate 5,824,711 of NZ_OZ257247.1, forward strand.
TGGTGCAGCTCGAAGCCGTCGATGCGCAGGCCGTGGAAGCCGAGGCGCGCGCCGAGCACGACCTCGACACCATCCGCCCCGACCTGCAGAAGGTCATCGACCGCCACGCGCCCACGCTGGACATCAACCGCAAGGCCGCCGTAGACAAGCGCCACGCGCAGGGCGGCCGTACCGCGCGCGAGAACATCGCGGACCTGTGCGACACCGCATCCGACCCCGGCAACTTCATCGAGTACGGTGCGCTCGCCATCGCCGCGCAGACGCGCCGCCGCACTCTGGAAGACCTGATCGCCAACACGCCCGCCGACGGCATGGTCACCGGCCTGGGCAGCGTCAACGCCAAGCAGTTCGGCCCCGAGGCATCACGCTGCGCGGTGCTGGCCTACGACTACACGGTGCTGGCCGGCACGCAGGGCATGCGCAACCACCACAAGACCGACCGGCTGCTGGCGGTGGCGCACCAGCTGAAGCTGCCGGTCGTGCTGTTCGCGGAAGGCGGCGGCGGGCGGCCGGGCGATACAGACATGCCGATCGTCGCGGGCCTGAACAACCACACCTTCAGCCAGTTCGCGGCGCTGTCGGGCAAGGTGCCGGTGGTCGGCATCGTGCATGGCCGCTGCTTCGCGGGCAACGCGGCGCTGCTGGGCTGCGCCGACGTGATCATCGCGACCAAGGGCAGCAACATCGGCATGAGCGGCCCCGCGATGATCGAGGGCGGCGGTCTCGGCACCTTCGCGCCCGAGCAGATCGGGCCCAGCAGCGTGCAGTCGCGCAATGGCGTGATCGACATCCTGGTGGACGACGAGGCGGCGGCCGTGGCGGCGGCGAAGCAATATCTCTCGTACTTCCAGGGCCCGACCTCCGACTGGCAATGCGCCGATCCGCGCACGCTGCGCCACGTGGTGCCCGAGAACCGCCTGCGCGTGTACGACGTGCGCGCGGCCATGCGCGGCGTGGCCGACACCGGCTCGCTGCTCGAGCTGCGCGCGGGCTTCGGCGCAGGTGTGGTCACTGCGCTGGCGCGCATCGAGGGCAGGCCGGTGGGCCTGATGGCCAACAACCCGCATCACCTGGGCGGCGCGATCGACGTCGAGGCGGCAGACAAGTCCGCGCGCTTCATGCAGCTTTGCAATGCGCACGGGCTTCCGATTGTTTCGTTGTGCGACACGCCCGGCTTCATGGTCGGCCCTGAAATCGAGGCGCAGGCACAGGTGCGCCATGTTTGCCGCATGTTCATGGTGGCGTCGCATCTGCGCGTGCCGTTCTTCGCGGTGGTGCTGCGCAAGGGCTATGGCCTGGGCGCGCAGGCGATGACGGCGGGCGGCTTCGATGCGCCGGTTTTCACGGTGGCCTGGCCCACCGGCGAATTCGGGGCGATGGGGCTGGAAGGTGCCGTGCGGCTGGGTTTCCGCAAGGAACTGGCCGCCGTGCCGGAAGGTGATGAGCGCGACGCGCTGTTCAAGAAGCTCGTTGCGCAACAGTACGCCAACGGCGAGGCGATCCACATGGCGCAGACCCTGGAGATCGACGCGGTGATCGACCCGGCGGACACGCGCACCTGGCTGGTGCGCGGGCTGGATTCGGCCGCCGGGCGCCACGAACCCGTCTCGCCCTACGTGGACACCTGGTAACCGCACGCCAGACCTCGTAACGACCGGGGTAAAGGTGGCTCCGTAAACTGGGCGGCTTTGCGCGCATGGAATTGATTTCACGTTGGCGGGCCCGGTTTTGCGCGGGCGCCGCAACGCATTGGATGGTCGCATTGTTCCTTGCCGCGGTGGGTGCCGGCGTGTGGGCACTGCCATCCGCCGGCCAGCCGCCCCGGCAGCCCGCCGAGGCCCATTGGGTCGCAAGCTGGGCGGCGGCGCCCATGGAGTTCAGCGAACTCATAGCGAACCCCACCACCGCACCGCTGGCAGGGCCCGGCAAGCATGTGTTTCGCGGCCAGACGCTGCGCCAGCTGGTGCAGCCCGCGCTGGACGGAAGCCGCGTGCGCGTGCGCTTCTCCAACCGCTTCGGCAAGGCGCCGCTGCGCATCGCCGCGGCGAGCGTGGGGCTGGTCACCGGCGGGAACGCGGTGTCTCCGGCCACGCTGGGCGTACTGCGCTTCGGTGGTCGTGGCAGCCTCACCATCGCCCCGGGCGCGGATGCCTGGAGCGACGGCATCGACCTGAAGGCCGAGGCCGGACAAACACTGGCGGTGAGCACCTACCTCGACCAGCCGACGCCCTTCGCGACCATCCACCAGAACGGCCAGGGCACGAGTTGGGTCGCCCCTGGCAACGCCACCGGGACACCCAAGATGCAAGGCGCGGCGCCGCTGGCGCTCAACCACATCGTGACCGGCCTCGACGTGATGACGAGCCAGCCGGCCCGCATCGTGGTGGCCTTCGGCGACTCGATCACGGCTGGCAGCGGCGATGCCACCGGCGGCGCCTACCCCGTCATGCTGGCCACGCGGCTGCGCGACAGCCCGCAGTTGCCGGCGGGGCTGTCGGTGATCAACATGGGCATCGGCGGCAACCGGCTGCTGCTCGACAGCTCGGGGCCCAGCGGCATGTCGCGCTTCGCGAAGGACGTGCTGGCGCAAAGCGGGGTGACGCACGTGATCGTGCTGATGGGCACCAACGACATCGGCCGCGGGGCGTTCGCCGACGTGCCGGGGTTCCCGCACACCGCGTCCGAGGCGCCCACCGCCGAGCGCATCACCGAAGGGCTCGAGCAGCTCATCAAGCAGGCACGCGCCAAGGGCGTGAAGCTGATGATCGGCACCGTGCCGCCGTTCCGGAACACGCCCTACTGGACGCAGGCGACCGAGGCCATGCGCGGCGCGGTCAACACCTGGGTCCGCGGCCGGCAGGACGTGGACGGCGTGATCGATTTCGACGCCATCCTGCGCGACCCCGCCGATCCGCTCGCGCTGAACCCGAAGTACGACAGCGGCGACCATCTGCACCCGAACAAGGCCGGGCATGCGGCGATGGCGGAGGCCGTCGACCTGAAGGAACTGCTGGAGTGAGCGTGCGCTATTTGCAACGTGGATCGCGAAACAGCTCTACATAAGACTTCGTGTCTCGCTTACAGGCGGTTCACATGAGCAATGCAGCATGAAGGCTCCTCCAACTACTCATGAGGAGTCCTTCATGAAAAAAATCGCATTGGCTCTTTCCATCGGTACGGCTTCGCTTCTGTCGGCAGGCGCGTTGACCGTTCCCACCGCCGCGCAGGCGCAACCCGTGGTGACCGTCCAGGTGGCACCGCCTCCGCCGCGTTTCGAGCGCGTGCCGCCGCCGCGCCGGGGTTTTGTCTGGGCGCCGGGCCACTACGAGTGGCGTGGCGGTCGCCATGTGTGGGTGCGCGGCAACTGGGTGCGTGCCCGTCCGGGCTATGCATACCGCGCGCCGGAATGGCGCCAGGACGGCGGCCGCTGGGTGTACAGCACCGGTCGCTGGGACCGTGACGGCGACGGCGTGCCCAACCGCTACGACCGCCGGCCGAACAACCCCTACAGGAACTGAACTAGCGGAAGACGACGGTGCGGTGGCCGTTCAGCAGCACCCGGTGCTCGCTGTGCCACTTCACCGCGCGGGCCAGCACCTGGCTCTCGGTGTCGCGGCCGCGGGCCGTGAGGTCTTCCACCGTGTCGGTGTGGTCGGCGCGGGTCACGTCCTGCTCGATGATCGGGCCTTCGTCGAGGTCGGCCGTCACGTAGTGGGCGGTGGCGCCGATCAGCTTCACGCCGCGGTCGTGCGCCTGGTAGTAGGGCTTGGCGCCCTTGAAGCTGGGCAGGAACGAGTGGTGGATGTTGATCGCGCGGCCGGCCAGGTTGCGGCACAGGTCGTTGCTCAGGATCTGCATGTAGCGCGCGAGCACCACCAGTTCGGCGCCTTCGGCCTCGATGATTTCCAGCTGCTTCGCCTCGGCCTGGGCCTTGGTCGCGGCCGTCACCGGGATGTGGTGGAACGGCACGTTGTAGCTGGCGGCCAGCTGGTAGAAGTCGCGGTGGTTCGAGATGATGGCGCGCACGTCGATGGCGAGCAGGCCGCTCTTCCAGCGGAACAGCAGGTCGTTGAGGCAGTGGCCCTCCTTGCTGACCAGCAGCACGGTCTTCATCGGCTCGGCGGCGGCGTGCAGCTGCAGCGTCATGCCGAAGCCGGCGGCGAAGGTCTTCAGCTCTTCGCGCAGCGCGGCTTCGCTGTGGTCGCCGCAGGCGAAGCGCACACGCATGAAGAACAGGCCGGTGCCGTGGTCGTTGTACTGGGCTGCCTCTTCGATGTTGGCGCCACGCTCGAGCAAAAAGCCCGAGACGGCGTGCACGATGCCTGTCCGGTCGGGGCAGGAGAGGTTCAGGATGTAGGCGGGCGAGGTAGGCGTAGAGGTCGTCATCTGGGTGGAATTGTCGCAGGGGTGCCAGAATCGCGATTTTCCCCGACCCCATAACCCGCAGGAGCGAGACATGGCCTTCCAGGACTTCAACATGGACAACCAGTGGTTGCCCTTCACCCCCAACCGTCATTTCCGCAAGGATCCGCGCGTGTTCGTCGCGGCCGATGGCATGGAATTCACCACCCACGACGGCAAGAAGGTGATCGACGGCATCTCGTCGCTGTGGTGCGTGGGCGCGGGCCACAACAGGAAGCCGATCAACGAGGCCATCAAGAAGCAGCTCGACACGCTCGACTACGCCACCGCCTTCCAGGTCAGCAACGACAAGGCTTTCAAGGCGGCGGAAATGATCGCCTCGCTGGCGCCCGGCGACCTGAACAAGGTGCTCTTCTGCAACTCGGGCTCCGAAGCCGCCGACACCTCGATGAAGGTGGCGCTGGCCTATCACCGCGCGCGCGGCGAAGGCCACCGCAATGTGTTCATCGGCCGCGAGAAGGGCTACCACGGCGTGGGCTTCGGCGGCATGTCGGTGGGCGGCATTCCGGGCAACCGCAAGGTGTTCGGCTCGGCCTTCCTGCCGCGCGTGGACCACATGCGCTTCATCCATGATCCGGTGAACCATGCCTACATCCACAACGAGGAGCCGGTGTGGGCCGAAGACCCGCTGGTCGAACTCGAAACCCGCATCCTGCCGCTGCACGATCCGAGCAACATCGCCGCGATCATCGTGGAGCCGGTGGCCGGTTCCGCAGGCTGGTACCTGCCGCCCAAGGGCTACCTCAAGCGCCTGCGCGAGATCTGCGACAAGCACGGCATCCTGTTGATCTTCGACGAGGTCATCACCGGCTTCGGCCGCATGGGCACCAACTTCGCGTCGGACTATTTCGGCGTGGTGCCCGACATGCTGAACTTCGCCAAGTGCGTGACCAACGGCGTGATTCCGCTGGGCGGCGTGATCTGCCGCGACAAGCTCTACGACGCGATGATGAAGACCGATGCGCCCGAGCACGTGGTCGAGTTCTTCCACGGCTACACCTACTCGGGCCACCCGGTGGCCTGCGCCGCGGCCATTGCCACGCTCGACCTGTTCAAGCAGGACAACCTGTTCGCCCGCGCGGGCGAAATGGGCAAGGTGCTGGGCGATGCCTTCCACAGCGCCTTCAAAGGCCTGCCCAACGTCATCGGCATTCGCAGCCTGGGCATGGCCGCTGCGGTGGAGCTCGCACCCATCGCAGGCTCGCCGGGCAAGCGCGCCTATGAAGTCTTCCTGGATTGCTTCCACAAGGGCGCGCTGGTGCGCCCCGCCGGCGACGTGCTGGTGATCGCGCCGCCATACATCGCGGAAAAGTCGCACATCGACACGCTGGTGAACACGCTGGCGGACGCGATCAAGGCGCACGCCTGACGGCTGCCTATCCGTCCGCTACCTCGCTGGCCAGGCCGGCGAGGTAGATGCAGGACCCATCGATAACCGTAGCCAGCAGCGCCAGCGTGAAGGCAAGGCGCCTGCCGTGCCACAGCGAGCCAAGCCAGGTCGCCGACTCGGCCATCCATACGGTCGCCTTTCCGCCCAGCCGTTCCATCTCCTGCTGTTCGCGCTTCGATGTTTCGAGGGGCACCACGTACACCTGCCCGTCGATGACGCGGCGATCGGCCGCTGTCGCGTCGTCGTTGCCGCTCGCCACGATGTAGACCAGCACCGCGCAGATCCAGCCCGCGACGAGGATCGCGATGCCCGCGAAATGAAGGCGGCGATGGGGTGCGATGGCGTTGCGCGGCATGGCCGGATTCTGTCGCAGCGCGCCCGTGCATGGATGGGTTTGTTCCCGCCACTTCTACCGGTTCTCGGGATACCGACGGCTTCCTGCCGTCCCTAGCATCCCCTCTCGCGAAACGCCGCGTCCACGAATTCAATGACGGATTCAAGGCGGGCGAATTCCAGAGAGGAGCAGTCATGCAGCGCGTCTTTTTCCATGCCGGTCTCGTTGAGGCCGGCCGTCGTCGCCGTCGGGTTCCGAGGCTGATCGCACTTGCGTTCGCGGCCTGCGGCTGCGCGTCTTCTTCGATGGCGCTGGCCAACAACGTCGGCGAGAACGCCGCGTGGCAATTCCAGACGAGCGCCGACAAGGTCAACCAGGCGGCCGTGCAGGACATGATCCGCAAGCAGAAGAGCGGCTACTACGCCGCCCCGGTCTACAACACGACCATCGGCCGGCAATACAACTGCAACGTCTCGGCCACTTCGACCGGCAACGACGGCAACAACAGCACGGTCGCGAATTCGCCGTCGAACGCGGGCGCGAATTCGAACGCCTCGGGCAACGACAGCCGCAGCGCCGTGGGCTCGCAGGGCGGCGCGACAGTAGGCACCTCGCAGGCCAACAGCGGCGCGGTCGGCTCGGCGGTCGTCGGCGGCACCAGCACGCAGGTGCAGGGCGCGGCCAACCAGGCGCTGAACTCGACGCAGGGCAACACCGGCGCGCAGACGGCCAGCGTGGGCGGCAGCTCGGCGTGCGCCTTCGGCGTGCTCAATTGAAAACCGGGGCAAGCGACATGCACACCACCCGAACATTCGCACTCGCCGCGGTCGCGACCGTGGCGCTCGCCGGTTGCGTCTCTGCACCACAGCAGCGCTTTGCGCCCAACGAAGCACCCGTGGTGCTCGGACCCTCGGTGCGCGACAACGTCACGCCGATGGAGGCCGTGCTCGCCTGCTACGCCGACCACATCGCGGCCACGCGGCGTCCGCCCATCGTCGTCGGCGTGGGCGACGTGAAGGACTACACCGGCAAGTACAGCATCAACGAAGGCAATGCCATCACGCAGGGCGGCGCGCTGATGGTGTATTCGGCGCTCGGCAAGCTCGGCGGCGCGGTGAGCATCGCGGAGCGCTTCGACCCGGTGATCGCCGAGCGCGAGCTCGCGTATGCAGACCGCCGCCAGCTCGGCGACGGCCGCACGCACCAGCTCGGCGGACCCAACGGCGGGCAGACCGTGCCGTGGATGCCGTACTTCGGCGGGACCATCAACAAGTCCGACTACTTCATCGTCGGCGGCATCACCGAGCTCAACTACAACATCAACTCGGGCGGCGCCGAGTTCGCGGTGAACCAGGTGGGCGTGAAGGCGCGCACCTTCAGCCAGTCGGTGAGCGTGGACCTGCGCATCGTCGACACCAAGTCGCTGATGGTGGTGCGCACGGTGAGCCTCACCAAGCAGTTCAACGGCTATGAAGTGGGCCTGAACGTGTTCCGCTTCTTCGGCAGCAAGCTGTACGACGTGGACATCGGCGCCAAGGGCCAGGAGCCGGTGCAGATGGGCGTGCGCGCCGCGCTGGAAGAAGGCGTGGTGCGGCTCATGGCGGCCGTCACGCAGGTCGACCATCGGCCCTGCATGACGATGCGCCCGGGCGGCGGCGAAGCCATTCCGCTCACGCCCGCCGCCGATCTGCGCAAGGTCGACAACCCGGGCGATGCCACGGCGGGCGGCGCGGCGGTCACTTCGCCGGTGGTGCAGGGCGGCGTGGCCGTCAACGCGGGCGGCCCTGGCGGCGCCCGCCTCACCGGCACGGCCACGCAGGTGCCGTTCGACTTCGGCGCCACCACGCTCGGCGGCAGCTCGCTCGCACTGATCGACCAGATCGCTGGCCTGGCCAAGAAGGGCGCGACCGACATCGTGCTGGTGGCGCGCGACACCGAGAACTGGGACGCCCGCAAGCGCGACGAGCTGACCGACCAGCGCATTGCCGCCGTCACTTCGGCGCTGGCCAACCGCGGCGTGGCGCCTGGCGCCATCAGCATCACCTGGCGGCCCGATGCGGCCGATACATCGATCCATCGCGATGGCCCGGGGCTGCAGGAGATCGCCAAGCTGCGCATCGGCAGCGTGGCGGTCGGCAGCGCCACCTCCATTCCTTCCGAAGGCGCCGGCAAAGGGGGCTGAGCCGCCGCGCATTCATCCAGCAAGTCGAGTCCCCTGAAATCTGTTCCACACGCTTCGCCCCATCGTTCTCAAACATCCGAGGAAACATGTCATGAAAACACGCAAGATCCGCAGCGGGGCCGCACGCAGGCCCGCACTCAGCAGCATCGGCTCGGCCGTTGCGATGGTCCTGATCGCCACCGGCGCGCACGCGGCCGAGACGGCGGTCAGCGCAGCGTTCGTGCCCTCGGTCACGGGGACCAGCACCGAGGTGAATCCGCAGACCAACAGCGGCCCGGCCAACGCGTCCATCAGCAACGCGACGGTGGGTGTCACCACCATCGGTGCGCCGGGAACGACCCCCACCTCGAGCTACACCAACGGCAACGCGATCAGCGCCAAGGCCGCCGGCAACATCGAGGTGCGCACGATAGCGCCGGCCCCCGGCTCGCAGCCCACGCCGGTGAGCAGCGCCGCGGCGCTCGCGCTCTCGCAGAACAGCGGCGTGATCACCAGCAGCGTGAAGACCAGCGCGATGGGGAACTACTCCACCACGATCCAGGCCGGCAGCGTGGCCGCGGCGGACAACACGATCTCGGCCACGACCACGCTCAACAACGGTACGTCGCTGGTGCTCGGCACGGCCGCCGCATCGGGCACCGCGCTCGCCGGCTCGGCCGTGCTCGGCTATCCGGTGGGCGCGCCGCAGCTCTTCGATGCCAAGGGCAACATCGTCGTGACCACGCTGCAGTCGGCCACCGGCGCCAGCTCGAGTGCGGAGAGCCGGGGCAACCGCGTCGACCTGTGGCTGCTGCCGAGCTCGGGCTCCATCGCCGCTGGCGCGTCGCTCGAACGCAATTCGATTTCGGCTGTGCTCAAGGGCAACAGCGCGACGAGCACCGCCGCCATCGTCTCGGGCGGCGCGCCGGTCTTCACGGGCTCGGCGGTGGTTTCCAACCTGCAGGTGAACAACAACAGCGGTGCGCCGGGCGCCGTCACGCACTCGGCGACCAATGACGGCTCGATCATCGACGGCGTGGTTTCCGGAGCGTTGTTCGGCGGCTCCAACACGCTGCAGTCGAAGCTGGCGGTGCAGGACAACACGATCTCCAGCGCGGCCACGGGCAACGAGGCGCTGGGCGCCACGGCGGGAACCGCGGGCAATCGCATCGTGATCGACGGTGTGTCGGTCGCCGGCAGCGGCACGCCGGCCACGGCGCTGAACAACAGTACCCACAACGGCGTGGGCGTGATCACCAACGTCAACAGCGACCTGGCCGTCGTCAACAGCCAGGGCAACATCGGCGTGGGCATCAAGAGCAGCACCACGAACGCGCTGGTGGGCGCGACGGTGCAGTCGATTGCCAGCAACGGTTCCGTCGATCTGCAGCGCAATGCCGTCACGGCCACGGCCACCGGCAACGCCGCGTCGAGCGCCATCTCCAGCGCAGACGGCTCGAGCACGTTCAAGGGCACCAGCGCCTTGTCGAACCAGCAGGCCAACTACCAGTCGCCGATCACGGCGGAGGTGGGGCCGTCGAACATCGGGGTGCTGACCGGCATCGGCGGCACGACCAACAACGCCCCTGTTTCGGTGGCCGGCAACAGCTCCGCGGCAACGGCCACGGGCAACCAGATCGGCCAGACTCTTGCCATCGACGCGAGCGGAGTGACGCTCGGCAGCGCCTCCGCCTTGCTGACGGGCGGCACCGCCAACGACGGCCGTGTCTCGGCCGGCGGCGCCGCCACGATCACCAGCCTGCAGGGCAACTACGGCAGCCCGGTCAATGCGACCAACGACGGCTCCCAGATCTTCGCGGGTGCGAACCTGGCCAACTCGCCCATCGCGAACAGCACGCTTGCAGTGACCGGCAACGTGCAGCAGGCTTCGGCGCTCGGCAGCGGCGCCACCAACACGCTGAAGCTCGCCACCAAGACGACGCTCGGCACCGGCGCGGGCATCGCCAACGTGCAGATGGGCGACGCCAACTCGACTGTCACCGCGACGCTGAGCAATGCGGAGGCGAAGGTCGGCGCCAACGGCAATCTGACCGGCGGCGCGAGCAGCATCGCGCTGACCGACAACAAGCAGCTCGCCCGTGCCATCGGGAATTCGGCGACCAACACGCTGGGCGTCGATGCGCTCAACGTGGCCGCGGTGACCGCGGGGGGCCTTGCTTCCACCGTCGCCGTGGGCGCCGGGGGTCTGCCGTTCGACGGCAATGCCGGCAGCCTGCCGACCGTCAATGCCGCCTTCGGCATCCTCAGCGACCAGTCGGTGCAGGCCAGCGTGAAGGCCCAGGCGAGCGTGCCCACGGCGCCCGGCCTGAACGCTTTCGCGGTCGGTGTGGCCGGCAACCTCGGCGACATGACGGCGGGAGGCAAGCTGGCGAACGACCGCAACGCGCTCGGCGCCGAAGCCTTCGGCAACAACGCGGCCAACGGCCTGACGCTGGACCTGAACAACCTGAGCAGCTCGACGCCGTTTGTCCTGGGCCTGTTCTCGGGAACCAACGTGGCCAACGTGACCAACGTGCAGTCGGTGGCCGGCGGCACGACGCAGATTTCGGCGGACGCCAGCGGCGCGACGCCGGTGCGCACCGTGATCTCGGGCAACGTCACCAACGCCACGGTGTCCAGCTCCGGCAACACCACGCAGGCGCTGGCCTATGGCAACAGCGCGACGGGCAACACGGTGAAGGTGACGGGCAACAACATCACCACGCTGGTCGCCACTCTTCCGTTGCAGCCGCCAGGCGCGAGCGTGGCGGGCGGCACGGCCAGCGTGAATGCGGCGTTCGGCGTGCAGAACGCGCAGTCGGGCCAAGGCTCCGTCTCGGCCACGCGCAGCGGCGGGCCGGAGGTGCAGACCTACATCGTCGGCAACGTCGTCAACTCCAGCGTGAACGCCGACAAGAACACGACCATCGCCGAGGCCAACAGCAACAGCGCGACCAATGGCGTGAGCATCGACGCGAACGGTGTCGCCACCACGAGCGCGGTGCAGAACCTGCAGCAGACGAGCGCCGACGTCACCGCGCAGATCGGCTCGCCGGCCGCGACGCGCGCGAACCAGAGCGGCGTGCAGGTGAAGATCGACGGGCTCACCGTGCAGGGCCAGGCGATTTCCGTCAGCGGCAACATCGCGAGCGGCTCCGCAACGGGCAACTCGGCCAGCAACAGCGTGGCCGTCAATGGCAACACGATCGCCGTGCGCGGCGTGCTCCCTGCCATCGTGTCCAGCGGGGGCATCCTGGGTAACGCGGCCTACGCCGACCACGCGGTGTCGAACGTCCAGGCCGTGAGCGGCGCGGGCACGATTTCGTCCAGCGTGACGGGCGCCTTCGGTATCGACACCACGCCGGGCGCGAACATCAGCAGCGCCACGCTGAGCGCTTCGAACAACGCGCAGGGCTCGCAGGCCATCGCCAACACGGCGAGCAACAGCGTCGCGCTGGCGGGCGGCAACATCACCGCGCGCACGGCGCTGCAGTCGACACAGACGAGCACGACGAAGAACGTCGATTCGACTTCCACCATGGAGGTGTTCGCGCCGGTGGCCTCGACGTCGTCCCGCATCGACCTGTCGGGCAACAAGAACGTGTCGCTGGCGGTGATCAACGACGTGTCCAACACGCTGAGCGTGGCCTCGACCAACACCTCGCCTTCGAGCGCGGCGGGCTCCGTCGCACTGCTGGGCGCGGGCGCGGCCGGCGGCGACCATGTGCTGCTGAACCAGCAGACCGCGGCCTCGACGGTGACGAGCACGGCCAGCACGAAGCTGTACAACGACGACGGCGGCACGCCCGCGCCGGTGACGGCCGGCCTGGCCGGCGGCTCGCTCAGCATTGCCAACAACAGCACGCTGGCCGAGGCATCGGCCAACCGCGCCGCCAACACGCTGTCGCTGGTGAGCAGTGCGGTGCAGGGGGCGTCCGGCGGCGTCGTCAACACCCAGGCCAGCACGGCCGACGTCACGGCAACGGCTAGCACCGCCGCGAACGTGGCTTTGACGGCTGCCTCGCCGCTCAACGGCGGCTCGGTGGCGCTCAACGCCAACACGACCAGCGCCCTTGCACGCGGCAACGCGGCCACCAACCTGCTGGAGTCGAGCGCGGGCAGCGGCTACGGCGGGCTTGCGGCGCAAGGCTCGTCCGGCGTGGTGCTGGCACCCGCCGCGCTCAACGTCAGCGCGGCTGCCGCCATCCGCAACAGCCAGACCAATGACGGCGCGGTGTCGGCAAGCAGCTCGGGCGCGAGCTACATGGTGGCGCTCAACTCGACCGGCGGCCCGGTCGGGACGGCGCTCGGCTCAGTCGGCGTGACGGGCAACACCCTGACCGCTGAGGCCTATGGCAACAGTGCCACCAACCGCATCACGCAGACCGCGCTCAACACCGGCACGCCGAGCGCGGCCATCGCCAGCTCGCAGGTCAACACCGGCGCGGTATCGGCGACCGTGACCGGCGTGAGCGTGGGCATCGGCGCGACGGGCGCCGTGGGCAACAGCACGCTGCGCACCACGGGCAACCAGATCACCGCATCGGCGACGGGCAACTCGTCGGTGTCGTCGATCGCGACGCGCTGAGGCCGCGCCGCCGGCAGGCTGCAAAAGCCGCGGGCCCGAACAGGGCCGGCGGCTTTTTTTCGTTCACTGCGGGCTCGCCTTGGCAGGCCGGCGCAGCTCGGCGCAGTAGTCCTTCCCGGGCAGCGGCGGTGTCTGCCAGATTCGGTCGTATTCGCCGGGCACCACGTTCGCCAGCGTGGGCGCGGCCAGCATCCGCACCGTGGCGATCCTGACGTCGTTCGGCAGGTGCTGCGGCACGCCGAGCGTGCGAACCACATGGCCGGAGCCTGCGATCAGCAGCACCGTCTTGCCGGGCTGCCTGGCCTTGACGACGGCCTGCGCCATTGCGCGGTCGCGGCCCACCTGGATGCGGGTCATGGGAATGATCTGCGACTCGGGCAGCAGCTTGCAGTGGCCCTCGCGCACCGCGTTCTGCTGCGCGACATAGGCATCGTTGCCGAGCTGCGCGTCGAGCGAGACATCGGCCATCGCGTCTTTCATGCGGGCGCGCGGCAGGTTGGCGCCGACCACGGGCACGCCCGCGCGCACGGCCGCCATCACGGCCGGGCCGTAGCTGGCCCAGGGCCAGGCCTTTTCGCTCCAGTCGAGCGCGGCCTGCACCTGGGCTTCGCTGGCGGTGGGCGCCACGTGCGCGGTGCCGCGGCCTTCTTCCGCCATCTCGAGCGCCAGCGTGGCAAGCTGGCCGCGCGCGACCAGCGCCTCGACGGTTTCGCGCTCGATGACATGGTGCTCGGGCGCGTCGTGCTGCTCGCCGAGCAGCAGGGCGTCGACCGGCAGCAGTGCGTCGACCCGGCGCGCGATGGGGGCGTCGGGCGCGTCGGACGACAACGCCGAGCAGCCAGCGAGGGTGGCCGCAACCAGCGTGGCGATCAGGAGAACGGGGATGCGGGGAGCCCGCGCGGGCGAGAGTCGTGAAAGAGCCATCGCGCCATACTAGGCCTTCGGCGCATGAGCGCCCTGCCGTCCAATCCCGCTACTTCCTGTCCGTCCGTGCCTCTCCGATTCATCGTCCGCGTGCTCGCCACGCTGCTGCTGGCGCTCGCCGCCGCGGGTGTCTGCCTGGCGCTGCACACGGCGCCGCGCTGGCTGGGCTCGGTGACGCTCGGCACCTTCGGCATGCTGGCGCTGTGCGGCGCGGTGGCCTGGCTGCTGGCCTGGGCGACCGGGCTGCACCCGGCCACCATGATCCTGGGCACTTCGCCGGGCGGCATCGCCGAGATGTCGATCACTGCCAAGGTGCTGCAGCTGGGCGTGCCGGTTGTCACGGCGTTCCAGGTGTGCCGGCTGGTGGCGGTGCTGCTGGTGGTGGGGCCGATGTACCGGTTGATCTACCGCTGAAGAGCGGCTGCCCATGAAAAAAGCGCCCTGAAGGGCGCTTTTTGCTGGCAAGCGGGGAGGGTGTCAGTGCACGAGGACGGGCGTGTGTGCCAGCTCGGCATAGCCTTCCAGCGTGTCTTCGACTTCTTCCTGGGTGGGTGTGTTGAGCTGCCAGGCGGCGATCTGCTGCTGGAACAGCTCGGCCCATGAGCCGTCGAGATACACCTCCTTGCCCGAACGCTTGTCCACGATTTCGAAGCCGTGGCGCTCCAGGACCGGCATGTTCGGCTGCGCGAGTTCGTCGCCTTCGGTGGGTTGCACGTGGACGACGACGAAAGACTCCGAGTCATAAAGCATGTTCATGGCGGGCCCCGTAAGGATGTCGATGGCATTCATGGAGATTACTTAGCAATCAACGCGCCAGTTTCAAGACCCGTTGTCTTTTGTTTACTTTCAACGTCGATATGTGCGTTTTGCCTCAATTTGTGGGGCTCGTGGGTAGGGATTTGCGCAACTGAGCGTCGGCGAAGTTGCCGTTGGGCTCGGTTTGCTTGATCCGTACGGGCAAATAGCCGTAGTCCGGCGCCAGCCAGAGCTCCAGCTTGCTGTCGAACTGCTGGCGCGGGCTGCGGGTGAGCTTGCGCGCCCGGTATTCGCCGGCCGGCAGGCTCAGCTGCTCCTCCTCGCCGACCACGAAGACCCAGACGCCGGCATCGCGCGGACCCACGGTCTGGACCGAGATCTGGCTGCCCGCCGGGTAGCGGCCCGGGTCGCCCGCCAGCAGGCCGCCGAGCTGCATCATGACGCTCAGCCGGTCCTGCGCGCCGGCCAGCAGCGGTACGGGGGACGCATTGTTGCTGAACACCACCTGCCCCTGGTCGCGCACGAAATGCGAAGCCACTTCGGACTTGCGGCTCTCCGAGTACCGGTCGGGCTCGATGCCCGACGGGCCGATGCGGCCGGTGCTGTGCTGGCTGCGGATGGTGCTGAACAGCACCTTCAGCGTCAGCCGGGCGTCGTAGCGGCTGCCGTCCTGCAGCCAGGTCAGCTCGCCGAACACGCCTTGCATGGGGGACGAGCCGTCCTGCCCGGTGGCCGTGAAATCGAGCGTCACCGACCCCGGAATGCGCAGCGACTGGGTGCCGACGATGTTGCCGGACGCGGGGTTCGCGGTGCCGGCGGATGCGCCCGCCGTGCCGTCGCTGGTGCCGGTTCCTGCGGCGTTGGCCGGGGTTTCCGCCGGTGTTGCTCCTGAATCCGTAGCGGGCTGCGTTGTCAGGTCGGGCGCTTCCGGGGCCTTGGGCGCCGCGTTGTCGGTCTGGGGCTCCGGCGAAGGTGCCGGCTTGGGCTTCGGTATCGACGGCGCGCGCGGCCGTCGCGGCTTCACCGGCGCCGGCGGCCGGGCTTCCGGCGGCGCGGCGGCGGCCGGGGCGGCGGGCTTTTCGGAAGCGGGCGGCGCGATCACGATCGTGCGCGTGATGAACTTGTTGGCCAGCGGCGAAGGTTCCGGCCCGATGGCCGTCGGCGCCAGCCCGAGCACCAGCAGGTGGATCACCGCCACCAGCAGCGTCAGCGCCGCCAGCACCCGCCAGGACGGGCGGCCGGGCAGGCCGGCGGACAGCGGAGGGGGGGCGACGAGCGTCGGCATCAGTGTGTGGAGTGGGGCGCCGGCGCGGAGGTTCACCGAGACCACCTCGGTACACTGCCGCCCGTCCAACCAGTTTAAGTGGGGAGCGGCAGCCGCCCTCACACACCTACCGCATCATGAAACTCGCCACCCTGAAGGACGGCTCGCGCGACGGCCAGCTCGTCGTCGTTTCCCGCGACCTCACGCTCGCCCACTACGCCACCGGCATCGCGAACCGGCTGCAGCAGGTGCTGGACGACTGGGGCTTCATGAGCCCGCAGCTGCAGGACCTGTACGACTCGCTCAACCACGGCCGCGCCCGCCATGCCTTTCCCTTCGATCCGTCGATGTGCATGGCCCCGCTGCCGCGCGCCTACCAGTGGGCCGACGGTTCGGCCTACCTGAACCACGTCGAGCTGGTGCGCAAGGCGCGCAACGCCGAAGTGCCCGAGAGCTTCTACACCGACCCGCTGATGTACCAGGGCGGCAGCGACGACTTCCTCGGCCCGGTCGACGACATCGTGGTGCCCAGCGAGGCCATGGGCATCGACTTCGAGGCGGAGATCGCCGTCATCACCGGCGACGTGAAGATGGGCACCACGCCCGACCAGGCGCTGGACGGCATCCGCCTCGTGATGCTGGCCAACGACGTGAGCCTGCGCAACCTCATTCCGGCCGAACTGGCCAAGGGCTTCGGCTTCTTCCAGAGCAAGCCCGCCACCGCCTTCAGCCCCGTGGCCGTGACGCTCGACGAACTCGGCGAAGCCTGGCAGGGCGGCCGCGTGCACCTGGCGCTGCAAAGCAGCTGGAACGGCCGCAAGGTCGGCATTTGCGACGCCGGCCCGGAGATGACCTTCCACTTCGGCCAGCTCATCGCCCACATCGCCAAGACGCGCAACGTGCGCGCCGGCAGCATCGTCGGCAGCGGCACCGTGAGCAACAAGGGCGTCGAGAAGAAAGACGGACAGATGGACTGGCCCAAGGGCTATTCGTGCATTGCCGAGAAGCGCTGCATCGAGACCATCCAGGGCGGCGCGCCCGTCACCGAGTTCATGAAGTTCGGCGACACCATCCGCATCGAGATGAAGGGGCTGGACGGCCGCTCGCTGTTCGGCGCGATCGACCAGGAGGTCGTGTCGACCGCCGGGCGTCCGAAAGAAGCGCCGGTGTCGCTGGTGAAGCCGGCCGCCGGCGCGCAGCAAGACGAGGCGCCGGAAGAAGCGGCCTCCGAAGACTGACCCAAGCTCACTGCCTCAGTGCGGCCCCGCGCCGCGCAGCAGCTCTTTCTGCGACCGGATGCCCAACCGCCGGAACGCCCGGTACTGGTGGGTGCGCACGGTCGTCAGCTCCACGCCGATTTCCCGCGCCGCCTCTTTCGCGGTCTTGCCCGCCATCAGGTGGCCGATGACTTCGCGCTCGCGCAGGCTCAATGTCAGCAGCCGCGAAGCCAGCGCGGGCTCAACGGCTTCGCGCACCGCCATTGCGCTGCGTCCGTGCGCTGCGGTCGCATCGGCCAGCAGCGTGGCGTGCACCTCGATGCGGCCGAAAGCTTCCGCATCGAACTCGGGCTGAGCCAGGCTCCGGTAGAAGCTCACCGCCACGCGCTGGCCGGTGGGCAGCAGCAACAGCACCGATGCCCGCTCGCGAATACCCACGTCGCCATAGCAGGCCGCGCGGTAGGCCGGGTCGGCCACTTCGTCGGCGCGCTGGTGGCCCAGCCAGAGCTGCGGGCGCTGCGGCAGCTTGCGCGCCGCGAGCCACGCCATGTTCGGATCGAGCAGGTCGAAGCGCTGGGCCACGTAGCGTTCCGACGTGCGCTCGGCCGTGCTGCCGTAGCTGCTCGCGGCCGACACCGCCTCGATGCGCCCCGCCGCGCTGACCGCGAACACGGTGCAGAAGGTGACGGGCATCACGCGCTGCATCGCCTTCAGGTAGCTGGTGGCGAGGTGCGCCGTACCCACGCCGCCGAGCACGTCGCTGACCACGGCGGCGGCCAGCGCGGTGTCGGTGGGGTGGATGCGCCAGCGTCTCATGGGTCAGGGAAAAGGGTTGGGAATGCTCGGGGATTGGGGTAACTACCTCGTACGAAGTTATGACATTGGCAGTGCCCGCGCATCGGGACAATCCCGTCGCATGACGAACTCTCCCGCAGCCGCTCCGGGCGATGCCGCCGGCGGCCCCGTGCCGCCACCGGCCAGCGCCACCGAACTCCCGCCCTCCGTCGGCGCCTTCCACTACACGCGCTACAAGCCGTGGACGCCGCCGCTCGAGCACGATGGCGTGGAGCCCGGGCGCCACCCGGTGGTGATCGCAGGTGGCGGGCCGGTGGGCATGGCGCTGGCGCTGGGGCTCGCGAACCACGGCGTGCGTTGCGTGATCCTTGAAGCCGACGACACCGTGTGCGTCGGCAGCCGCGCGGCCTGCATCTCGCGCCGCAGCCTGGAGATCATGGAGCGGCTCGGCGTGCTGCCCGACTTCATGGCCAAGGGCCTGCCGTGGACCGGCGGGCGCAGCTTCTACAAGACGGCCGAGGTGTTCCGCTTCGAGATGCCGCACGACGCGCGGCAGAAGCTGCCGCCGATGATCAACCTCGAGCAGTACTATGCCGAGCACTACCTGCTGGAAGAAATCTTCCGCCGCAACGAGGCGACGCCTGGGCTCATCGACATCCGCTGGGGTACCGAGCTCACCGGCCTCGCGCAGGACAACGAAGGCGTGACGCTCGACGTGCGAAATGCCGAGGGCAGCTACCGGCTGCACGGCCAGTGGCTCGCGGCCTGCGACGGCGGCCAGAGCTTCGTGCGCAAGGCGATGGGGCTCGCGCTGGAAGGCACGGGCTACGAGGGCCGCTACGTCATCATCGACATCGAGCTGCACAGCGGCCACCCGACCGAGCGCCGCGCCTGGTTCGACCCGCCGTGGAACCCCGGCTCGACCGTGCTGATGCACCGCCAGCCCGACGACATCTGGCGCATCGACTACCAGCTGCGCCCCGGCCAGAGCACCGAAGAAGCGCTGCAGCCGGCGGCGGTGGCCGAGTTCGTGCAGCGCCACCTCGACGCCATCGGCGAAGGCCACCTGCTGTGGAAGACGGTGTGGACCTCGGTCTACCGCGCCGGCGCGATGACGCTCGACAGCTACCGCCACGGCCGCGTCGTCTTCGCGGGCAACGCGGCGCATGCGATGCCGATCTTCGGCGTGCGCGGGCTCAACTCGGGCTTCGACGACGCCGACAACCTGGCATGGAAGCTGGCATTCGTGGCCAGGGGCCTGTCGGGTGCGTCGCTGCTCGACGCCTACTCGCAGGAGCGCATCGAGGCCTTCCACGTGAATGCCGAGAACGCGATGCGCAGCACCGAGTTCATGTCGCCGCCGTCGCGCGGCTTCGACCTGCTGCGCGAGGCGGCGCTGTCGCTGTCCGAGGCGCACCGGGGCATCGCGCAGCTGATCAACCCGCGCCAGACGCAGGCCGTGCGCTATGCCGCTTCGCCGCTGTCGAGCCCGGGCGACGAACTGCCGGCGGGCCCGCTGCCGGGCGAGGCGATGCCGGAGCAGCAGCTCGAGCGCGGCCACCTTACCGACTGGATCGCACCCACTTTCACGCTGCTGGTGCTGCGCCCCGACGTCGCCCTGCTGCCGGCCGCCGACATCGTGCGCGCGCAGCAGGGGGCGCTGCCCTTCGTCGTGCGCACCATCGCCAGCCCGGGCATCGCCGGTGTCGACGCGCATGCCTCGGCCGACGTGTTCGAGGCGCTCGGCGCGCAAGACGGCGCGGTCTACCTGCTGCGCCCCGACGGCCACGTGGCCGCGCGGTGGCGGCGACTGCCGCCCGGCGCCCTGCAACCCGCACTGGAACGTGCCGCAGCCCTGGAGCCTCTTTCCGCATGACCAACCCAGCTCTTCCCCCCGACGCCCGCGACCGCCTCTACGCCGAGTGCGCGCGCGCCATCAGCGAAGCGGGCGCCGAGCGCGAATCGCTGTTTCTCGCGCGGCTCGCGCTGCTGCTGTTCGAGCAGGTCGGCGACGAGGCTCGCTGCCGCGAGGCGTTGTCCGATGCATTGCACGCGCTGCCCGTACCATCGCTGTCCGCTTCCTGATTTCCGGAATTACACACAACTAGCTGATTGGAGACCGCTTCCATGGATCGCCGCACCCTTCTCGCCACGCTCGCCTCCGGCGCCGCAATGGCCGCATCGCCCTTCGCCCGTGCACAGGAATATCCCGCACAGCTCATCAAGTGGGTCGTGCCCTACCCGGCGGGCGGCGGCACCGACGTGATCGCGCGCGTGCTGGCCGAATCGATGCGCCAGACGCTGGGCCAGCAGATCGTGGTCGACAACCGTCCCGGCGCCTCGACCAACATCGGCGCCGACCTGGTCGCCAAGAGCAAGCCCGACGGCTACACCATCCTGTCGGCCGACAACGCCGTGCTGGCCTTCAACGAGCACCTGTTCAGCAAGCTGCCGTTCAACCCCGAAAAAGACTTCACCTACATCGGCGCCATCGGCAAGTTCCCGCTCGCGCTGGTGGTGCACCCCGACTTCCCGGCCAAGAACTTCAAGGAGTTCCTGGCCTACGTGAAGGCCAACCCCGGCAAGGTCAACTACGCCTCTCCGGGCAACGGCTCGCCGCACCACCTGGCCATGGAAATGTTCAAGGTGCGCACCGGCACCTTCATCACCCACATTCCGTACCGCGGCGCCGCGCCGGCCATGGCCGACGTGATGGGCGGGCAGGTGCCTTGCATGTTCCTCGACCTGGCCTCGGGCCTGTCGATCATGCAGAGCAACAAGGTGCGCGTGCTGGCCATCGGCTCGGGCGCGCGCAGCAAGCTGCTGCCCAACGTGCCGACGCTGGCCGAAGTGGGCGTGCCCAACACCGAGGTGTTCGCCTTCCAGGGCATCCTCGGCCCGGCCGGCCTGCCGCCCGCGGTGGTGAACAAGCTCAACGGCGACCTGAACAAGGCCTTCGGCACGCCGGCCGTGCAGAAGCGCTTCGAGGACTTCGGCATGGAAGCCATGCCCGGCACGCCGGCGCAGTTCGCGGCGCTGTCGCGCGCGGAATCGAAGCGCTGGGGCCCGATCATCAAGCAGGCTGGAATCAAGCTCGACTGACGCGCCCCGAGGCCTCGCGGGGTGGCCGCCGGCTACTTCGCGTATGCCTTGCGCGAGCCGTCCTCGAAGACTTCATCGTCTCGCTGCAGCTCGCCGTTTTCGTCCCAGGCGCGTTCGCGCGTCACGCGGCCCTTGGCGTCGAAGCTCGACTCGGCGATCAGCGTGCCTTTTTCGCTGAAGCGCTGGTGCGTGCCGATCGGCACCTGCCGGCCCCGCCCCGCGAGCTGGTAGCGGCCCTGCGCGGCGCGCTGGCCGCTGTCATAGAACTCGGTGATGTCGACCACGCGGCCATCGCCGTTGCCGCTGTAGGCCGACTTGCTGCGTGGCTGGCCGTTGAGGTAGTAGCTGTCGTCGCCTATGGGCTCGCCCGCGCTGTTCCAGCGCTGGTCACGCACCAGCGTGCCTTTTTCGGAGAAGGCCTGCTCGCGCTGGCGGATCGAGGCGCGCTCGACCAGCAGGTACACCGTCTCGCGGCGCTTGACGCCTTCCGACGAATAGGCCTGCTCGGTGCGCTGGTTGCCCACGGTCTCGTCGAGCGACGCGGTCTTGCCGTTGTCGTAGAAGCTCTGCGAGCGCACCCGCTTGCCCGACAGGTACGACAGCCGCGAGCGCAGGTTGCCGCGCGCATCGAACAGGTCGACCTGCGACGGGCCGCCGCTGAAGCCGCAGAGCTTGGCGTCGTCGACCACCGGCGCCAGCGTGGGCGCGTCGGCACAGCGCAGCGCCGAGAGCTGTCCGCGCTCGGTGAACTCGACCGAGCCGCGTTCGCTGCCGCTGCCGGTGTCCGGGTAGAAGATGACGCGGCGCAGCTTGCCGTCTGGGTAGTAGCTGCGCGCCAGGCCGCGCTCCTGGCCATCGTCGTAGGTGGCCTCGCGCAGCACCCGGCCATTGGGCGAGAACTCGCGGGCGCGGCCCTGCAGGTTGCCCTTGGCGTTGAGGGTGTGCTCCTTGGCGAGCTTGCCTTTTTCGTAGATGCGGACCAGGCCCATGAAGACGCCGTTCTGCAGCTGCTCCTCGCGCTGCAGCTCGCCGGTCGCGCGGTTCTTGCAACGCACCAGGCCCGTCTGGCCGGCGGTGGTGGCGCCGTTGTCCGGGTTCACGCTGCGCCCGTTGAGCTCGCAGTCCTGCTGGGCATGGGCCGCGGTGCCCGCAAACAGGGGCACGAGGGCGGCGAGCCCGAACCCGAGCTGGCTCAGGCGCAGGCGCGGTGTTGTCACTTGTCGTAAATAGTGTCTAGTGAACGGAAGCCCTTGACCTCGATCGGATTGCCGAACGGGTCGCAGAAGAACATCGTCCATTGCTCGCCCGGCTGGCCTTCGAAGCGCACCTGGGGCTTGAGCACGAAGTCGGTGCCGGCGGCCTCGAGGCGGCCGGCCAGCGCCTGCCAGTCGGGCAGGGCGAGCGCGAGGCCGAAGTGCGGCATCGGCACCATCACGTCGCCGACGCGGCCTGTGCGGGTGGTGGCGAAGGGCTCGCCGAGGTGCAGGGAAATCTGGTGGCCGAAGAAGTCGAAGTCGACCCAGGTGTCGGTGCTGCGGCCTTCGTCGCAACCGAGGACGTCGCCATAGAAGCGGCGGGCGCCGTCGAGGTCGCGAACGTGGAAGGCAAGGTGGAAGATGCTTTGCATGGTTTCGGATTATGGGCAACGGTGCTGTGAGAATGCCGGACTTTCTTTCATCGTGGAGCAAGCCTTGCGGATACTCCGGATCCTCGTCGCGCGGATGCGCGGCATATATATGTCGGCTCGAATGCGCGCCGTCGATTTCTCGGCGCCCTTGCGCCTCGTGCAGCGGGCGCCGCGCCAGATCCTGGCTGGCGTGTGCTGCGTCTTTACATTCGGCGCCGCCCATGCGGCCTGCCCGCCCTCGGCCATCGCCAGCCTCGAGAAGCCGGGCATCGGCCTGCGCAACGGCGTCGACCGCGGCATGCTGTGGCGCATCGAGCGCGACGGCCGCACTTCCTGGCTCTACGGCACCCTGCACGTGGGCCGCGGCGACTGGGTGCGGCCCGGGCCGACCATCCAGAAGGCGCTGACGCAGAGCGACCTGCTCGCGCTGGAGCTCGACTCGCGCGACGAGGCCACCGCCCGCACCATGGCCCAGCCGGCGGACCCGGCGCTGGTGGCCCGGCTGCTCAGCGGCGAGCGCGCCCGCCGGCTCGAGCGCCAGAACGCCGAAGCCTGCGTGCCGCCCGGCACCATGTCGAAGCTGCAGCCCATCCTGCAGGTCACGGCGCTGGCCGGCCTGGCGGGCCGCGCCGACGGGCTGTACCCCGAATTCGGCGTGGACGAGACGCTGGCCGTGTCCGCGCGCAACAGCAGCAAGCCGATCGTCGCCCTCGAGAACGCGGCCGACCAGCTGAGGGTCCTGACCGGCGAGTCGGAGGACGAAGAAGGCCAGCAGATCGACGCCGCGCTCGACGAACTGGAGTCGGGCAAGCTGCGCGGCCAGCTCAAGGAACTGGCCGACGTCTGGGCCCGCAGCGACGCGGCCCGGCTCGCGCGCTACGCCGACTGGTGCGATTGCCTCAACACGCCCGCCGAGCAGCGGCTGCTCAAGCGACTCCTCGACGACCGCAACCCCGGCCTGGCCGACGGCATCGAGCGCCTGCACGCCAGCGGCAAGGGCGTGTTCGCGGCGGTCGGCGCGCTGCACATGATCGGCTCGCAGGGGCTGCCCACGTTGATGGCGGCGCGCGGCTTCACCGTGACGCCGGTGCTGACCAACGCGCAGGAGCAGACGGCGGCGCCGATGCCCGCGCTTGCGGCCCCGTCGCCGTCGCCCAGGGCGCGCGGTGGCAAGGCCGTGAAGGGCCAGCGCGCGCAGAAGGGCCAGAAGGGCGCACCGGCGGCCGCAACGAAGGGCGGCAGGCCGGCGGCCAAGGCCGCGCCGGCCGCAAAGGGCGCGAAAGCCCCGGCCAAGGCCGCCGGCAAGGCCCCGGCCGCCAAGGGCAAAGTGAGCCGATAATCGCGACCGCCATGCACGCGCCGCGCCTTCCCACCCACTCTCTCGGCCTCATCGGTCGCTGGATGCTGTTGTGGTTCGTGCTCTCGCTGGGCGTGGCGGTGGCGTCCCCGCTGGTGCATCCGCAGTCGATGGAGCTGGTGTGTTCCGGTGCCGGCCCCGTCAAGGTGGTGGTCCACACCGACGACGGCGCGCGTGAAGTGGGCGCCTCGCACATGGACTGCCCGCTGTGCGTGCTGACCGGCGCCCCGCCGCCGGCCATGGTGGCGCCGGCTTTCGATCTCCCCCTGCCGCTGGGCCGTGTGGTCCAGTCGATTCCCGCCGCGCGACTGGCCGCGGCCACCGCTGCGCCCCTGCCGGCGCGCGGTCCCCCGACTTTCTCCTGACGCTCTCGAAACGATAGCTGCATTCGCACGCCTGGCGTGCGTACGCGGCTTGTCCGGTTTGAAGTTCGATGGAGAAGGCTCCCCTTGAAAAAAGCATTCCCGCGCCCTGCCGTTTCCTCTCGGCGCAACCCCGCAACGCACCTGCATGGCCGAACCCGAGTTCGACCTTTGACTTTCCCGTTCCAACCCCAAAGGACCCGCGACATGACGAAACCGATGGCCATCACCCTCCGAGCTCTTGCCGCCTGCGCCATGCTGGCCGGCACCACCGCCGCGCTGGCGCACGTGACGCTGCCGCCCGGCGGCGCCACCGTCGGCAGCGACTACAACGCCGCCTTCCGCGTCGGCCACGCCTGCGAAGGCGCCAAGGCCACCACCGGGCTGGCCGTGCGCCTGCCCAAGGGCTTCGTGCTGAGCGACGCCCAGGCACGCAAGGGCTGGAAGCTCGACGTGACGAAGAACGGCGACGGCGAAGTGCGCTGGACCGCCGAGACCCCCGGCAACGCGTTGCCCGGCAGCGAACGCTCCGAATTCGTGCTGCGCGGCAAGGTGCCGGCCACGCCGGGCACGCTGTGGTTCAAGGTGCTGCAGACCTGCGACACCGGCGTGGCCGACTGGGCCGAGGTGCCGGCATCGGGCAACTCGACCGCTGGCCTGAAGAGCCCGGCCGCCAGGCTCGTCGTGGTGGCGCAGGGCGTGGCCACCGTCGACGTGCGCGACGGCTGGGTGCGCCAGTCGGTGCCGGGCCAGAGCGGCACCGGCGCCTTCATGAAGCTCACCGCGCCCACCGGCACGAAGCTGGTGAGCATCTCCACGCCGGCGGCCGGCACTGCCGAAGTGCACGAGATGAAGATGGAAGGCGACGTCATGAAGATGCGCGAGCTGCCCGGCGGCCTCGACCTGCCCGCGGGCCAGACCGTCGAGCTCAAGCCCGGTGGCTATCACGTGATGATGATGGACCTCAAGGGTGCGCTGGCCAAGGGCGCGACCGTGCCGATGACGCTGAAGTTCGAGGACGCCAAGGGCGTGAAGACCGCGCTGGATGTGACGCTGCCCGTGGGTGCGCCAGAAGGTGCCGATGCCGCCGGTTCGGCGCACCAGCACAAGCACTGAGCGCGGCGATCCGGCTAGAGCAGCTGGTCGGGCGCGAGCGGGCCGAACAGCTTGAGCAGCAGCCGCAGGCTGGCGCTGGTGTCGGGCTCGCTGGTCGCGTCCTTCAGGCCGCTGCCTTCAGGTGCGCGCCATACCAGCGAGCCGTCCGTCAGCTCCACGTGCCATGAGCGCTCGCGCATGCCGCGCTCGATCTGGGCGGATGCGGCGCGCGAGAGTTCGTCGCTGCGGATCAGCAGGGCGATTTCGGTGTTCTGCAACTGGGAACGCAGGTCGAGGTTCATCGAGCCGACCACCAGTAGCCGGCCGTCCATCACCAGCACCTTCGAGTGCAGCATCGCCCGCGACTGCCCGGTGACGCCGCCGCTGCCGGTGCCGCCCGAGGAGCCGAACACGTTGCCGAAGTTCGACTGCTCGCTGCGCAGTTCATAAAGCTCGATGCCCATCTTGAGCAGCGCCTCGCGGTGGCGCGCATAGCCCACGTGCGCCACCGGGGCGTCGTTCGAGGCCAGGGAGTTGGTCAGCACCCGGATGCGCACTCCACGTGCGCGAGCCTCGCCGAAGGCTTTCAGCATGTCTTTCCCGGGCACGAAGTAGGGCGAGATGACGAGCAGGCTGGAGCGCGCCTGGCCGATCATCTGCAGCAGGCCCTCGACCACCGTGTCGCCGTTGGCGGCCAAATCGGAGGTCGTCTCGAGCGACGCCGCGCTGCGCGAGGTGGCGGGTTTGTCGTCGGGCCGGCTGACCACGAGGCCCGGGGCCTTTGCAGTGTCGGGGCCTGAGTCGGCGGGGATCTTGCCGGGTTTGTCGGCCAGCATCACGGCCGGCGCCCAGACGAAATCGGCGGTGCGCAGGTCTAGCGGCTTCTGGTCCCAGGCGCGGGCGCGTTGCTCGGCGGTGGGGGGCGCATCGGCGGTGGGTGGGTCGTCGTGGTCGCGGGTGGCCTGTTCGACCAGTTCCTGGTCGGCCTTCTTCGCGCGCTCGCGCATCGACTGCAGTTCCTCGCGCGTGACCAGCGATTGCACGGGGTAGGCGCGCTCGTTGTTCCAGTAGCTGTCGAAGCTGTGCGACAGGTCTTGCACGATCGGGCCGATTGCCAGCACGTCGACATCGACGAAGTTGCCGGTGGTCGCGTTGCCGAAATAGGCGTCGCCCAGGTTGCGGCCGCCGGCCACCCCCATCACGTTGTCGGCCAGGAACAGCTTGTTGTGCATGCGCTGCTGGATTCGCGAGGCGTCGTCGATCGAGTTGACCAGGCGGCTGAAGGTGGAGTCGCGCGAGCCGGCCAGCGGGTTGAAGAGCCGCATCTCGATGTTGGGAATGAAGGCCAGGCCCAGCACCAGCGCGTCGCGGCCGGTGGTGTGGAAGTCATCGAGCAGCACCCGCACCCGCACGCCGCGCTCGGCGGCCGCACGCAGGCCCCTGACGAGGCGGCCGGTGCTGGCGTCGGCGTGGATGGCGTAGTACTGGAGGTCGAGCGTCTTCTGGGCGCCTTCGATCAGCGCGAGCCGGCTGCCGTAGGCGGCTTGGGGCCCGCCCAGCAGCAGGAAGCCGGATCCGTAGCGGGCGTTGGCGGCTTGCCGGCGCTGCTGCACGAGGTCGGCCAGCGCGGAACCGCTGGCCGGCGCGGCGATCGCGGTCGAGACAGGGCGCTCGACGTTCTGCGGCAGTTGCGCGCAGGCGCCGAGTATCAGCAGCGCCAGGAGCGCGGTGGACCGACGAAAGAAGGCTTGGAATGAAGAAGGCATGCAGCTTTCCCGGGGCTTGGGGGGCGAAGCCGCATATATAGCTCAGTCCGCGCCCCGCCGGCGTCGGACGGCGGGACGGGCGCGGCGCGGTGGGGAGCGCTTTGGTTCGCGCCGGTCAGCGGCCGGCGCCCAGCTCTTCCTGGCGCTCGAGCGCGGCGAGCAGCTCGTCGTCGATCTTCGCGTGGCGCTCGGCGAGTTCTGTGGCGCGCGAGGAGTCGGCGGCGTAGATGGCGCCGCCGTCGAGTTCGAGCATCTCGGTGATGCGCTTCTGTTCGGCTTCCAGGCTTTCGATCTGGGCGGGGAGCGCCTCCAGTTCGCGCTGCTCCTTATAAGAGAGCTTCTTGCGCGGGGCGGCCGCCTTGGGCGCGGCGGGTTCCGCGGCCGCAGCTGGCGCGGAGGCCGGTGCCGGAGCAGGGGCCGCAGCCTGGCGCTGCTCGGCGATCTCTCGCGCACGCTTGGACTGGACCAGCCAATCCTGCACGCTGCCTTCGTACTCGCGCCAGCGGCCGTCGCCTTCGTAGGCGATGGTGCTGGTCACCACGTTGTCGAGGAAGGTCCGGTCGTGGCTCACCAGGAACACGGTGCCGTCGTAGTCCTGCAGCAGGTTCTCGAGCAGCTCCAGGGTGTCGA
>NZ_OZ257247.1:5857500-5870464 GCF_965279555.1 Variovorax sp.
TCCGAATACCGATGAGTACAGCTTGGGAGACAGAGCACCGGGTGCTAACGTCCGGACTCAAGAGGGAAACAACCCAGACCGCCAGCTAAGGTCCCTAAAATTGGCTAAGTGGGAAACGAAGTGGGAAGGCTAAAACAGTCAGGATGTTGGCTTAGAAGCAGCCATCATTTAAAGAAAGCGTAATAGCTCACTGATCGAGTCGTCCTGCGCGGAAGATGTAACGGGGCTAAGCCAGTTACCGAAGCTGCGGATTTGCAATTTATTGCAAGTGGTAGGAGAGCGTTCTGTAAGCCTGTGAAGGTGCGTTGTAAAGCGTGCTGGAGGTATCAGAAGTGCGAATGCTGACATGAGTAGCGTTAAAGGGGGTGAAAAGCCCCCTCGCCGTAAGCGCAAGGTTTTCTACGCAACGTTCATCGGCGTAGAGTGAGTCGGCCCCTAAGGCGAGGCAGAGATGCGTAGCTGATGGGAAACAGGTCAATATTCCTGTACCGATATATAGTGCGATGTGGGGACGGATCTTAATAGGTCATCCGGGTGTTGGATATCCCGGTTTAGTTGGATGTAGGCGTGCATTAGGCAAATCCGGTGCACATATACCGAGGCCAACGATCGAGCCAGCTTGCTGGTGAAGTGACTGAACGAGGTTCCAGGAAAAGCCACTAAGCTTCAGCTATATACGACCGTACCGCAAACCGACACTGGTGCGCGAGATGAGTATTCTAAGGCGCTTGAGAGAACTCAGGAGAAGGAACTCGGCAAATTGACACCGTAACTTCGGAAGAAGGTGTGCCCTATTAGTGTGAAGTGAACAACGGAGCATGAATGGGTTGCAAAAAATCGGTGGCTGCGACTGTTTATTAAAAACACAGCACTCTGCAAACACGAAAGTGGACGTATAGGGTGTGACGCCTGCCCGGTGCTGGAAGATTAAATGATGGGGTGCAAGCTCTTGATTGAAGTCCCAGTAAACGGCGGCCGTAACTATAACGGTCCTAAGGTAGCGAAATTCCTTGTCGGGTAAGTTCCGACCTGCACGAATGGCGTAACGATGGCCACACTGTCTCCTCCTGAGACTCAGCGAAGTTGAAATGTTTGTGATGATGCAATCTCCCCGCGGAAAGACGGAAAGACCCCATGAACCTTTACTGTAGCTTTGTATTGGACTTTGAACAGATCTGTGTAGGATAGGTGGGAGGCTTTGAAGCAGGGTCGCTAGATCTTGTGGAGCCAACGTTGAAATACCACCCTGGTGTGTTTGAGGTTCTAACCTAGGTCCATTATCTGGATCGGGGACAGTGCATGGTAGGCAGTTTGACTGGGGCGGTCTCCTCCCAAAGCGTAACGGAGGAGTTCGAAGGTACGCTAGTTACGGTCGGACATCGTGACGATAGTGCAATGGCATAAGCGTGCTTAACTGCGAGACTGACAAGTCGAGCAGATGCGAAAGCAGGACATAGTGATCCGGTGGTTCTGTATGGAAGGGCCATCGCTCAACGGATAAAAGGTACTCTGGGGATAACAGGCTGATACCGCCCAAGAGTTCATATCGACGGCGGTGTTTGGCACCTCGATGTCGGCTCATCTCATCCTGGGGCTGTAGCCGGTCCCAAGGGTATGGCTGTTCGCCATTTAAAGAGGTACGTGAGCTGGGTTTAAAACGTCGTGAGACAGTTTGGTCCCTATCTTCCGTGGGCGCTGCAGATTTGAGGAAGCCTGCTCCTAGTACGAGAGGACCGGAGTGGACACACCTCTGGTGTATCGGTTGTCACGCCAGTGGCATTGCCGAGTAGCTAAGTGTGGAAGAGATAACCGCTGAAAGCATCTAAGCGGGAAACTCGTTTCAAGATGAGATCTGCCGGGGCCTTGAGCCCCCTGAAGAGTCGTTCAAGACCAGGACGTTGATAGGTCAGGTGTGGAAGCGCAGTAATGCGTTAAGCTAACTGATACTAATTGCTCGTGCGGCTTGACCCTATAACTTTGATCGATCAGATCAAGGTGTTATGCCAAGTTGACGCATTCAAAACAATTCGCCAAAAGCTGATTCCAAACTCTATGAATTCGTTCGATTGATCGCGTGATCAACCGGACAACCCTTTATGCCTGATGACCATAGCGAGTTGGTCCCACTC
This sequence comes from Variovorax sp., assembly GCF_965279555.1. Taxonomy (NCBI): domain Bacteria; kingdom Pseudomonadati; phylum Pseudomonadota; class Betaproteobacteria; order Burkholderiales; family Comamonadaceae; genus Variovorax; species Variovorax sp. Next base: position 5,859,630 of record NZ_OZ257247.1, read on the forward strand.
CTTCCCATCCCGAACAGGACAGTGAAACGACTCAGCGCCGATGATAGTGCGGGTTCCCGTGTGAAAGTAGGTCATCGTCAGGCTCTTACAGCCCAGAAAACCCCAGTCAAGCAATTGACCGGGGTTTTTTGCTTTTGGTTTGCGGGAAATAAACCCTGACCTTTAAAGATTGCGAACTGCGATCTGGTCTTTTTCCGCAGCCCCAGCAGCGATCAGTTCCCGCAAAATATCAACAGTGAGTTGATCGAATTCGACTCCCCCAAAGAACCGGGCGTGAATCATGGCCAGGTACGGTGTACCGCGCAGCCACGATTGCCATTCTTCAAGAGAAACAACCTGCACTTCCAGCAGCTTGAATTTCATCAGCACCTTGATCGCGTGCCGCGCGTGCTTGACCGGATCACGCTGCAATCCGTCGAGACGCTTGCGTGCAACCGACAGAGCCTTGCCGACATCGTCGAAGATCGCGCCATGCCCAGGAATCACCCGCAAGGGCTCAAGCGATTCGATCAAATCCAGCGTTGTCGCCATGTCCCCGAATGAAGGCTCGCCAGCAAGCTCGGGGAAAGCAATCCCGAATCCGTGCTCCCACAGCGCATCCGCGGAGATCAGTGTCCGGGACGCAGCCTCGAACAAAATGATCGAGTGCGGATCGTGCCCTGGTGCCGCATGCACCTGCCACAGCCTGTCACCCAGCATGCACTCGGTGTCCGGCCGCAGCAGTCCGGTGAAGCCGAATCGAGGGCAATTCTGTCCCGTCGCCAAAAAACTCAGGCCGCCTTCGTCCCAACGCTCCACCAGAGCCGCTTCGCCTGGCGGTATCTCGATGCGAACCGACGGGTAGCGTTCCTTCAGCGCTGCGTTGCCTCCACAGTGATCGCTGTGCAGATGCGTATTCAAGATGCGATCAAGCGCCCGGCTCTCGAGCACCGACTCGACGAGTGTCACCGTCTGCTCCGCATGCGCGGCATATCCGGTGTCGACCAACGCCGTCTCCTCGGCGCCCAGGAACAAGATGTTGTTCGAAGACAGCCAGCCCCGCTCGAGCACAACCAAATTCGCCGGAAGACCGGCGCTTGCCGACGAATGGCTCATTCAGGCGCCCGCACTGGCGCGAAGCTCCCGCCGCAGGATCTTCCCCACGTTCGTCTTAGGCAGCGACTCCCGAAACTCGATGTGCTTCGGCCGCTTGTAGCCCGTGAGCTGCGAGTGGCAATACTGGAGCACCGCATCCTCCGTCAGCGCCGGATCCCTTCGCACCACGAACACCTTGATCGCCTCTCCCTGCTTCTCGTCGGGTACCCCCACAGCCGCACATTCCACTACTCCAGGGCAGAGCGAAATCACGTTCTCGAGCTCGTTCGGAAACACGTTGAAGCCGCTCACCAGGATCATGTCCTTCTTGCGGTCGACGATCCGGCTGTAGCCATCTTCCTGCATCACGGCGATATCACCAGTGCGCATGAAGCCATCTGCAGTGAACGCCGCCGCAGTCTCGGCAGGCTGGTTGTAGTAGCCCACCATCACGTTGGGGCCCTTGATGCAGAGTTCGCCGGGCTGCCCCACAGGGAGTGAATTCCCTTCGTCGTCCTTGATCGCGATCTCGATGCTCGGCAGCGGCAGTCCGATGGTCCCGGTGAACTCGGTGTTCGACACCGGGTTGTTGGTGCCGATCGCGCAGGTCTCGCTCATCCCCCAGCCCTCGATCATCGGGCAGCCGGTGGCCTCGAACCATTTGCGCGCGGTCCCTTCGGAAGCTGCCATGCCCCCCGCCTGCGAGACGAACAGCGTCGAAAAATCGAGCGTCTTGAATTCCGGATGCATCAGCAGCGCATTGAACAGCGTGTTCACCGCAGGCAGCATGTGGAAGGGCCGCTTCTTCAGCACCGCAATGAACTTGTTGAAGTCGCGCGGATTCGGGATCAGCGTCATGTGCGAACCCTGGCGGATCGCCAGCAGGCACAGCGTCAGCGCGAAGATGTGATAAAGCGGCAGCGCCGCGATGCTGTTGACCTTCGACAGGTCGCCGGCACGCTCGAGTGCCGGCGTGAACCAGGCTTCGGCCTGCAGCGTCGCTGCCACGATGTTGCGATGCGTCAGCACCGCACCCTTCGACAGACCCGTCGTCCCGCCCGTGTACTGCAGGAACGCGATGGAGTCGAGCGTGCTGCGGTCCGGACCCAGCGTGCGGCCACGCCCCTCGGCCATCGCCTGCGTGAACGGCGTGACCGAGCGCCCGTCGCTCAGAGGCAGCTTGTAGGCCGGCACGATCTTCGCCAGATGCCGCACCGCGATCGTGATCCAAGCGCCGTACAGGCCGCCCAGCAGATCGCCCATCGACGTAACGACCACATGTTTCACGGGCGTGCGCTCGATCACTTTTTCGAGCGTCGACGCGAAGTTCTCGAGAATGACGATGGCCGTCGCGCCCGAGTCCTTGAGCTGATGCTCCAGCTCGCGCGCCGTGTACAGCGGATTGACGTTCACGCATGTGTACCCCGCGCGCAGCACGCCGCACATCGTGACCGCGAACTGCGGAATGTTGGGCAGCATGATCGCCACGCGCGCGCCCGGCTCGAGCCCGCGCGACTGCAGCCACGCGCCGAGCGCCTTCGACAGCGTGTCGAGTTCGCCAAAAGACATCCACCGCTCCATGCAGACCGAGAACGGCCGGTCGGCATAACGGCCGAACGCTTCCTCGAACATGTGGGGCAGAGACCGGTACTGCTCGGGATGAATCTCGTGCGGTACGCCGGCAGGATAGTTTTGTCGCGCGGATGTCTGCATGCAAGCTCCTTTGGCGCGGATTGTGGGAGGCAGTACGCCTCCGCCGCCAGCGGGCTTGTCCTAGGACGCGGGCCTGCGCTGTCGCGCGCGCGATAGCGGCGCGGCGACCGAAGGACTCAGGCCTTGCCCGTCTCGCCCGGCAGCAGCACGCCGGCTTCGATGTCGGGTGCGACCTCGAGCGACTCGTACAGCGGCGTGAAGTCGGGCGCCGTGAGGTCGAACAGCTGCGCGAAGCTGTCGATCACGAAGTAGTTGGCCTGGTAGGTGTCGATCTTGTAGCGCGTGCGCATCGCGCGCAGCAGGTCGATCGGCAGCCGGAGCGGCTCGTCGCTGAGCACTGCGTGCTTCAGCTCGCCGACCGAACTGAGGATGCCGGCGCCGTATGCGCGCAGGCCGTCCGGCTGGCGGATCAGCCCGAACTCCACCGTGTACCAATACAGCCGCGCGAGCTTTTCGCCGGCGCCCAGCTCGTGCGCCTTGATGCCGCCCGCGCCATAGCGCTGCACATAGTCGGCGAAGGTCGGGTCGAACAGCATCGGCACATGGCCGAACAGGTCGTGGAACACGTCGGGTTCGACGATGTAGTCGAACTCCTCGGGCTTGCGGATCCAGTCAGTTACCGGAAACTTGCGGTTCGCGAGCAGCGTGAAGAACGGCAGCTCGGGAATCAGCCCCGGCACCGCGACGATCTCCCAGCCGGTTGCGCGATGCAGCCGCTCGTTGAGCTCTTCGAAGCGCGGGATGCGGTCTTTCACGCCCAGCGACGGCAGCGCCTTGATGAAGGCATCGCAGGCCAGCCCCGGCAACTGCGCGGCCTGCCGCTCGTAGAGCCGCTTGTAGGTGTCATGGTCGGCGGCCGTGTAGCTGGCCCAGTCCTGCGGGCAGGTGTAGTCGGCCAGCACGGTACCGCCGCGCGAGTAGTCGCCGCGCGGCGGGCGGTCCGAGGCGCCATACACGGCGGGGGTGACAACTGCTGCTGCGGCGGGGGAGTCCATGAAAACGATCTCGGAGAAAAAGAGTTACTTGAGCCAGCGGTCCATCGTGCGTTGGAAGTCCCCGCTGGCCTGCTGCAGGTGCAGCCACTGGTCGACGTACGATTTGAAGGCCACGTCGTCGCGCGGCAGCATCCAGGCCATTTCGCCGTACTGCAGCGGCTTGTCGGGGTTGATCGCACACAGGCCCGGCTTGAGCTTCTGCTGCGTGATGGCCTCGGCCGCCTCGGTGACGAACACGTCGGCGCGGTTCGCGAGGATCTCGTCGAAGATCGTCACGTTCTCGCCGTGCAGCGTGAGCCTGGCCTGCTTGAAATTGGTGCGGGCGAAGCGTTCGTTGCTGCCGCCCGGATTGAAGATGACGCGCACCGACGGCTTGTCGATGTCGGCCACGCTCTGGTACTTGGCAACGTCGGCGCAGCGTGCGATGGGCGTCTTGCCGTTGACCATGTAGGGCGCGCTGAAGAAGGCGCGCTTTTGCCGGTCGGTGGTGACCGACACGCCGCCTACCGCGATGTCGCACTTGCCAGCGGCAAGGTCGGGCAGCAGGTTGGCCCATGTGGTCTTGATCCACTCCGGCTTTGCGCCGAGGCTGGCGCTGAAGCCAGTCATGAGGTCGACGTCGATGCCCTCGAACGCCCCGTCGGCCTTCTGGAAGCTGAAGGGCTTGTAGTCGCCCGGCGTGCAGACGCGCAATACCGCGGCCTTCTGCACCGTGTCGAGGTGCGAGCCGGCCACCGGCGTTGCCGCCGGCGGCATGGCGCAACCCGAAAGAACGGCGGCAGCTGCCGCGATGAAGGTCAGACCGATCGAAGACGTGCTGCGCATGCCGGGCTCCTGGGGCAATGAAGAAGCGTTTATTTTGCGGCGCTCAGCACCCCACGGCGCATCTGGTCGAGCTCGATGCTCTCGAACAGCGCCTTGAAGTTGCCATTGCCGAAGCCGTCGTCGCCCTTGCGCTGGATGAACTCGAAGAAGATCGGGCCGAGCTGGTTCTCGCTGAAGATCTGCAGCAGCAGGGCGTCCTTCTTGCCGTCGATCAGGATCTTGCGCTTTTGCAGCTCGGCAACGCTTTCGCCGTGCTCCGGAATGCGCTTGTCCACCAGTTCGTAGTACGTGTCGATGGTGTCGAGCAGCGTGACGCCGTTGGCGCGCAGCGCGTCGACAGTGCTGTAGAGGTCGTCCGAGCCCATGGCGATGTGCTGGATGCCTTCGCCCTTGTACATGTCCAGGTACTCCTGGATCTGGCCGGCCTGCTCCTTGCCTTCTTCGTTGATCGGGATGCGGATCTTGCCGCAGGGGCTGGTCATGGCCTTGCTCTTCACGCCCGTCACCTGGCCTTCGATGTCGAAGTACTTGATCTCGCGGAAGTTGAAGAGCTTCTCGTAGAAGCCGGCCCAGACGTTCATGCGGCCGCGATACACGTTGTGCGTCAGGTGGTCGATGTAGGTCAGGCCGTTGCCGAACGGCGAAAGCGCCTGCTCCGGCGCGACGCCGGGCAGCGCCTCGAAGTCGACGTCGTAGAAGCCGATGTTGCCGATGTCGCCGGGCTTTGCGCCGTTCTTGCCGGGCCAGCGGTCCACCAGGTAGATCAGGCTGTCGCCGATGCCCTTGATGGCGGGAATGTTCAGTTCGCCGGGGCCGGCCTTGTCGGCAAAACCCCAGGCGCCGAGTGCGGTGGCGCGTTCGTAGGCTTGCTTGGCGTCCTGCACGCGGAAGGCGATGGCGCACACGCTGGGGCCGTGCTCGCGCGCGAACTTCTGCGCGAAGGAGTCAGGCTCGGCGTTCAGGATGAAATTGATGGTGCCCTGGCGATACAGCAGCACGTTCTTGTGGCGGTGCTTGGCCACCGCCTTGAAACCCATGCGCTCGAACACCTTGCCCATGGCGACCGGATCGGGTGCCGCGTACTCGATGAATTCGAAGCCGTCGGTGCCCATGGGGTTCTCCCAAGGGGTGAAGGCGGGTGCGTCGGCTTGGCTCATGCGTGGTCTCCGGAAAGGTGGGGTATTCAATGAAAAGGCGCGAAATCGGCCAGTCATGCAATGTAGGGTGGATGGCTCTCAGGTTTTCTGCGTTTCCGGGCGCTTGTGGTGGCTCCTACGCAGTAAAACTGCAAGAATGTGGAAATGGAAGCACTGGACAAGATTGATAGGCTCATTCTGCGCACGCTGCAAGCAGACGGGCGCGCAACTTACGATCAGCTCGCGGAGCAGGTGAGCCTGTCGCCAAGCGCCGTGCTGCGGCGGGTCAAGCGGCTGGAGGAGAGCCGGGTCATCGACCGCTATGTCGCCCTGGTCCAGCCTGAAGCCATCGGCCTGGGGCTGACCGCCTATCTCAACGTGCGGCTCGAAAAGCACACCGAGACCCACAAGCGCAACCCCATGGACCTGTTCCGCGCCAGCGTGCAGACCTGGCCCGAGGTGGTCGAGTGCGCCGCGCTCACCGGCGACATGGACTACCTGCTGCGCGTGGTGGTGGCCGACATGGCCCACTACAGCCGTTTCATCATGGACACCCTGCTCAAGCACCCCAGCGTGGAAGACTGCAAGACCAGCTTCGTGCTGGACCGCGTCAAGGCCACGACGGCCGTCCCCGTCTGACCGCAGCGGCAGGGTTGCACGAGCGCCACGCGTTTCGGCACTGATTCACGAACCTGTCCCGCAATTGACCCTGGTGGCTTGATGATTAAGGGAAAACCCTTACATTCGAGCCATGCTCACCGCCAAGACCCTTCTCAAAGCGTCTCTCGGCCTTGGCTCTTTCCTGAAAGCGCCGATGGTTGAGGCGCAACCACGCGCTGCCAGCGCGCCTCAACCCGTCATGGTGCCGATCCGCTCGATCGGTCCCCGTGAACGCGAACGCATTGCGCGCCACCTGCTCGAACTCACCCCGCACGACCGCTACCTGCGCTTCGGCTACGCGGCGGCCGACGAGCAGGTCCAGCGCTACGTCGACAGCCTCGACTTCGAGCGCGACGAACTCTTCGGCATCTACAACCGCCGTCTCGACCTGATCGCGATGGCGCACCTGGCCTTCGCCCCCGGCGACCAGCACAGCGATTGCGCCGAATTCGGCGTGTCGGTCTCGGCGCACGCCCGCGGCCGGGGCTACGGCGCCCGACTGTTCGAGCGCGCCGTGGTCGTGGCCCGCAATGAAGGCGTGGGCATGCTCTTCATCCACGCTCTGAGCGAAAACGCCGCCATGCTGAAGATCGCCCGGAACGCCGGGGCCACCGTGGTGCGCAGTGGCTCCGAAGCCGAAGCCCATCTGGAATTGCCCAGCGCCACCTTCGACAGCCGCATGAGCGAAATCGCACTCGAGCACTACGCCGCGGTCGACTTCGCCCTCAAGAGCCGCGCCAAGCAGTTCTGGGCCTTCCTGGCCAGCCTGCAGGAGATGCGCAGCGGCATGCGCGAAGCCCGCAAGAAATCGGCTCCCTGAGCCCGTCCGGGGGACCCGCCCGGCCTATAGCGGCCTTGGGGTAGAGCGTGTCACACGCAATCCGGTATCCTTGCCCTTCCTCAACTCCGCCCTCCCGCAGTGGCCGAACCTCACTCTGAACGCGCTCCCGTAGAACGGGAAGACAAGCGCGGCTTTCTCCAGAAGCTCGCCGAATTCATCCACCCCGGTCCCGACTCGCGCGACGAGCTGATCGAAACCCTGGCGGACGCCGAGGACAACGAGGTGATCGGCGCAGAGTCGCGCGTGATGCTCGAGGGCGTGCTGCGCATGGCCGACATGACGGCCGGCGACGTGATGGTCGCGGCACCGCGCATGGACGTCATCAACATCGACGCCCCGTTCGACGCGCTGCTGCATCTCATCATCGACACCGCGCACTCGCGCTTTCCGGTGTACGAGGGCGAAAAAGAAAACATCATCGGCATCCTGCTCGCGAAGGACCTGCTCAAGCTGCAGCGCGCGCCGGGCCTGAACATCCGTGCCCTGCTGCGGCCAGCCACCTTCGTGCCCGAGAGCAAGGGCCTGAACGACCTGCTGCGCGAGTTCCGCGGCAACCGCAACCACCTGGCCATCGTCATCGACGAATTCGGCCGCGTGGCCGGCCTCATCACCATCGAGGACGTGCTCGAGCAGATCGTCGGCGAGATCGAGGACGAGTTCGACATTGCCGAAGACGAAGGCGACATCTTCGGCCTGGCCGACCACACCTACCGCGTCTCCGGCGACACGCCCATCGACCGCGTGGCCGAGGCCTTCGGCATCGTCTTCAACGAAGAGCAGCTCAGCGAAGACTTCGACACCATCGGCGGGCTGATCGCGCACGAGATGGGCCACGTGCCCAAGCGCGGCGAGCACCATGCGATGGGCGGCTTCGACTTCGTGGTGCTGCACACCAAGGGCGGCGCGGTGCGCTGGTTCAAGGTGTCCCCGGCCCGCGGCAGCGACGCGGCCGACTGATGGCCCGCGCGCCGGCATCTCCTTCCGCCAATCTGTTCCGCCTGCTCGGCTTAGGTGCGGCCGGCCTCGCCCAGGCGCTTTCGATGGCCTCGCCCGCCGGCGGCAAGCCCTTGTGGTGGCTGCAGCTGCTGTCGCTCGGCGCGCTTGTCTGGCTTCTCGACAGCCTGCGCGCGCAGGGGGCGGGCTGGCGCCGCGCCGGCCTGCACGGCTGGCTGTTCTCCACGGCGTGGCTCACCGGCAGCTTCTGGTGGCTCTTCATTTCGATGCACACCTACGGCGGGCTGCCCGCGCCGCTGGCGGCCATTGCGGTGCTGGCGCTGGCCGCCGCGCTGGGGCTCTACTACGCCGCAGCGGCGGCATGGTTCGTGGTGCGCGGCCCGAAAGGGCGGGTGACGGGCGCGCTGGTCTTCGCGGCGCTCTGGACGCTCGCGGAACTCGTGCGCGGCAGCTGGTTCACCGGCTTTCCGTGGGGCGCCGGCGGCTATGCGCACGTCGAAGGGCCGCTCGCGGCGCTCGCGCCGTGGGTGGGCGTCTACGGCATCGGCGCGGCGGCTGCGCTGGTCGTTGCGCTGTTCGCGTTGCATCGCCCGGTTCGCATGGCCGACGCGGTGCCGGGCGTGGTGCTCCTCGCACTGGTGTTCGCCGTGCCGCATCTCGTGCCGCCGCTTCGCGGCGACGTGCGGGGCGCAGGCGGCGCGACCGGCAGCCTGAACGTCGCGCTCTTGCAGGGCAACATCCCGCAGGACGAGAAATTCATTCCCGGCGGCGGCATCGAGACCGCGCTGCGCTGGTACGGCGAGCAGTTGCGCGACGCCAAGGCCTCGCTCGTCGTCACTCCGGAGACCGCCTTGCCGCTGCTGCCTCAGCAACTGCCGCCCGGCTATCTCGACGCCATCCAGGCGCGCTACAGCCAGGGCAACCAGGCGGCCATCGTCGGCCTGCCGATGACGGGGCTCGGCGGCCCGGGCACCTATAGCAACTCGGTGCTGGGCTTCCAGCCCGGCGCCTCGCAGGTCTACCAGTACAGCAAGCACCACCTGGTGCCCTTCGGCGAATTCATTCCCACGGGCTTTCGCTGGTTCATCCAGATGATGAACATCCCGCTGGGCGACTTCGCGCGCGGCGGCCTCGCGCAGGCGCCCTTCGTCTGGCAGGGCCAGCGCATCGCTCCGAACATCTGCTACGAGGACTTGTTCGGCGACGAGATCGGCGCGAACTTCCGCGACGAGGCCAGCGCCCCGACCATCCTGCTCAACGTGAGCAACATCGCGTGGTTCGGCGACTCCGTGGCCATCGACGAGCACCTGTCGATCTCGCGCATGCGCGCGCTCGAATTCGCGCGGCCGATGGTGCGCTCCACCAACACCGGCGCCACCGTGGTGATCGACGCCGAAGGCCGCGTGACGCACGAACTGCCGCGCCTCACGCGCGGCGTGCTCGAAGCCAGCGTCGAAGGCCGGCGCGGCCTCACGCCGTATGCGCGCTGGGTCGCGCCCTTCGGGCTGTGGCCGCTGTGGATCCTGGCGATGGCCATCGTGGCCGCAGCCTTCGCGATGGGCCGCCGCGGCCGCGATTGAGCAGCCTCAGGCGCCCCGCGCGCCCTTCACCGGCCAGTCGCGCAGCTTGCCGGGATTCAGCAGCCCCATCGGGTCGAAGCGCTTCTTCACCGCGATGACCTCGGGTGGCAACGGCCCGCCGGCCTTGCCGTCCTCCACGATGTTCACGTGCGGGTTGTTGATGTGCACGTTGTGCTCGCGGTGAATGCGCATGATCTCCTGCAGCCGCTCCTCGGTGCTGAAGCGCACCAGCTGCAGCCCGCTGCAGGTCATGAGGCCCGCCACGTTGCGGATGAACTCCAGGTGCATCATCACCTCGCCGCCCAGCAGCTTTTCCATCTCGATCACCTGCTCGACATGCTTGCCGGGCACGAAGCCGCTCTGCAGGTAGGTCAGCGTCGGATCGATCTTGAGCGCGTGCAGCGTCGTGTGGTTCCAGGTGAATTCCATCAGCGTGCGGTTGCTCTTCTGCACCTCGGCCGCCGTCTTGCGATAGCTCACCGTGCCGCCGTGCGCCTCGGCCAGTTGCAGCATCGCGGGCTCGCACGACTCGGCCACCAGCGACAGCACCGTATGGCAGCCCTTGGGCAGGTGCGCCGCCAGCTGAGCCAGGTGGTCCGAGATGGGCGCGGCGAAGAACGCGACTTCGCGCTTCACGATGCCCGGCGCGTTCGCGAGCTTGTCGGCGAAGTGCAGTGCGCCCTCGAAGTTGTCGAAGGTGACCAGCGTCTCCAGCCACGGTTGCGCGGGCGCCAGTGCGATTTCCAGCTCCAGCACCAGCCCGTTGGTGCCCCACAGGTGGTGCATGCGCAGTGCCTCGGCGCCGCGCAGCTCGACCACCTGCGGCTCCGCCTCGATGCTCATCGCGCGGATGCCGAGCACATTGCCCGGCGCACCCAGCGGCCCGTAGTTGACGGAGCCCACGCCGCCGAAGCCGCCGCCGAAGAGGCCGCCCAGCGTCGCGCTGCGGTAGGTCGATGGCACGCAGCGCATTTCCTGGCCGGTGGGCCTGGTCTGCTTCTCGAGTTCACCGAGGCGGATGCCGGCCTGCGCACGTGCCACGCCGGGCCGCACCCAC